>NZ_JANKMS010000010.1 GCF_024649945.1 Flavobacterium panacis
ATAGATATTTCGCTCCGCTGGAGCTTTTGATGGATGATATGTTTTGTATTCTATAGATATTTCGCTCCGCTGGAGCTCTTGATGGATGATATGTTTTGTATTCTATAAATATTTCGCTCCGCTGAAGCTCTTGATGGATGATATGTTTTTTATTCTATAGATATTTCGCTCCGCTGGAGCTTTTGATGGATGATATGTTTTGTATTCTATAGATATTTCGCTCCGCTGGAGCTTTTGATGTAATGATATATTTCAGATTCTACAAATATTTCGCTTAAGCTATAGCATTTTTAAGTAATTGTTAAGTCCCAGCGGGACGAAATATTTATAGAACTGAAAATGCTAGACCACATCAAGAGCTCCAGCGGAGCGAAATATACTTTATATAACGTTTAAATAATAAGTATAAAAAAATGCTCCGTTGGAGCATAATATTTATAGAAATCGAAAGCCAAATCTCTAGCAAATCGAAAAAAGTATCAAAATGAATTTTTAGATTAAGAAATCCACTCGCGCGGTTTTGCCAAAACATCGATCAATTTTTCTTCTTCGCTTCCAACTTCCGGATGATGATCGTAAACCCATTGTACATGTGGTGGCAAACTCATCAAAATACTCTCGATTCTTCCGTTGGTTTTTAAACCGAACAAAGTTCCTTTGTCATGAACCAAATTGAATTCAACATAACGACCACGACGGATTTCCTGCCAAGTTCTTTGTTCTGGTGTGTATGAAAGATCTTTTCTTCTTTCTACGATTGGCACATAGGCTTGAAGGAAACTATTTCCGACTTCGGTTACGAAATCGTACCAGTTTTCCATTGACATTTGTTCATTTGCTTTGCAATAATCAAAGAATAAACCGCCAAGTCCGCGTGCTTCATGACGATGCGCATTCCAAAAATACGAATCGCATTGTTTTTTATATTTTGGATAAAACTCTGGATTGTGTTTGTCGCAAGCTGTTTTACAAGTTTGATGAAAGTGAATGGCATCTTCCTCAAACAAATAATAAGGCGTTAAATCTTGTCCGCCACCAAACCATTGTTCGATTACATTTCCTTTTTCGTCATACATTTCAAAATAGCGCCAATTGGCGTGGACTGTTGGAACCATTGGGTTTTTCGGGTGAATCACCAAACTTAATCCGCAAGCAAAGAAATCAGCTTCGCCAACATTAAACATTTTCTGCATCGTTTCTGGAAGTTTTCCGTGAACGGCTGAAATGTTTACGCCACCTTTTTCGAAAACAGTTCCATTTTCAATAACGCGTGTTCTTCCTCCACCGCCTTCAGGACGTTTCCATAAGTCTTCACGGAATTTCGTAGTTCCATCAACAGCTTCTAAACCAGCGCAAATCTGGTTTTGTAAATTTTGTATGTATGCGTAAAATTTGTCTTTCATGATTTTATATATTCTGATTTAAGAAGTCCGAAATATACAGAGTTCTGCAAAGTGCCGTCTCCGTTTCTAAATTCGTCCCTTAATATTCCTTCTTGTTTAAAATTGTGTTTTAATGCGACTCTTTGACTTGCAATATTAATTTCGGAAGTACAAATGAAAACTTTATTCAGCATTAATTCGTTGAAACAAAAGTCAAGTGCATTAGAAACCATTTTCGATGTAATTCCTTTTCCTTGATAATCTTCATCAACAAAATATCCTAATTCACATTTTGAAATGCGATAATCGATCGTTTTTACATTCAAATAAGCAATTAATTTATTGGTTTGAATATCGCGGGCATAAAAATGAAAAGCTTCTTTGTTCTTCTCTTTTTCAAGGTTGAATGAAATGAAGTTTTGTGCTTTTTCTAAAGAGTCAGAATTGGCTAAAGTTACCGGAAAAGTTTTTTCAATGTGTGATTTATTCTTTTCAATCAGTTTGTAAAACTCTTCGGGAAGAACATTTTCAATTCGGTCTATTTTCCAATCTGTAAAACTCATTTCTATTTGTTTTTTAGTGAAGAAATTTTGGTGTTTATTCCGAAAGAAAATACTTTGCTTTCTTGTTGAATGTATTGATAAATGGCAAGTGCTTTACCTAAAAAATTAAATTGATTCTCTTGAGACAATCCAACTAGAATATCTGCGAACTGTTCTTGCTGATTCCAATCTAAATGACATCTTTGCAAGAGAATGATTAACTCATCTTCTGGTATTTCAATTGTTCTTTGTAAACTTAAACCGAAGCTTTTTAACTGTTCGTCAATAAGACTTGTATCTTCAACATTCCAAAATTTTGGAACAAAAATTAAAGCATGCAAAGTTCGTAGAGTATTCTCTATTCGGATGCTTTCTTCGTCTCTTAAACCTTTGTTCAGCATAAATTACATTTTAGTAGATTTGAATGTGGTCTGGCTATAAACTAATTTTCCTTTTGACGTTTGACCAAATTTCTTTATTATTCGATAAACAAAATATAAAACAGGCAAAGCATAATAGATAAATCCCATGCAGATTGGTACAAAAGGCTTTTCTATAAACAAACCGCTTGACTTAACGGTTTGAAAATAACCTGCTGTTTCTAAATATTCTTGTGTCAATCCAAACGGAGGGATTATAGCATTTCCAATACAGACCGCCAGAATCAGGAAAAAATAGAAAATGGCTCTTAGAGCGGATTTTCCCATTTGTGTCATTCGAACTTCTGGACTTACATTTGAAAATGCAAATCGCATTCTATTTAAAACGGTCAGCAGATAAATATACAGAATATTGGTATTGATAACCGATTCATTGAAAGAATAGGCAAATGTTGCATACAAAGGGAAAAATACAAAAAGGGACCATTTTTTGGGCATAACTGCCATAAAAACACCTGAATGTACCATTATAAACTCAAAAGCCATTAAAATCGCCAAATCATTTATCAAACTTACTGGATGAAGCTCTGGATGTGTCCAAACCATCAAAAATACGTAAGCGTAATAGGCTTGAAAACCGTATTCAATAAATGAAAAAGGGGAGTTTCTTTTGAAGTTTAAAGTAGCAAACATAGGCTTTTTGGTTTTTAAGTTTACAGTCGCAGTTTCCAGTCTCAGTCAAACTGAAAACTGCGACTGAATACTGAAAACTATTATTGCCCGTATTCCTTCACCGCGTCAATAAACGCTTTTGCGTGGTCTACAGGGATATTTGGTAAAATTCCGTGACCTAAATTTACAATATATTTATCTTTTCCGAACTCATCAATCATCTCATGAACCATTTTTTTGATCGTTGGAATTGGAGAAAGCAATCTTGACGGATCAAAATTTCCTTGTAAAGTAATGTTGCCACCAGATAAATATCTCGCATTTCTTGCAGAACAAGTCCAATCCACTCCTAATGCAGAAGCTTTACTTTTACCCATATCGCCAAGAGCGAACCAACATCCTTTTCCAAAAACAATAACCGGAGTAATTTCCGCTAAAGCATCCACAATTTGGTTGATGTATTTCCATGAAAATTCTTGATAATCAACAGGAGAAAGCATTCCTCCCCAAGAATCAAAAATCTGAACAGCATTTACGCCCGATTTTACTTTTTCTTTTAAATATAAAATAGTGGTATCTGTGATTTTTTGTAATAAAGTGTGCGCTGCAACTGGGTTTGAAAAGCAAAATCCTTTTGCAGTATCAAAACTTTTAGAACCTTTTCCTTCAACAGCATAACAGAAAATTGTCCAAGGTGAACCTGCGAAACCAATTAAAGGAACTTCGTCATTCAACATTTCCTTTGTCAATTTCACCGCATCGAAAACATAACCTAAAGTTTCATTTACATCTGGAACATAAACCTGGTTTACTTGCTCCATCGTACGAATTGGATCTGGAATAATCGGACCTAAATTGTCTTTCAATTCTACGTGAATTCCCATTGCGCGTGGTACTACCAAAATATCTGAGAATAAAATCGCAGCATCTGGAGCAATTCGGCGAATTGGCTGAACTGTGATTTCAGCAGCTAATTCTGGAGTTTCGCAACGTGTAAAAAAATCATATTTATCACGAAGTTCTCTAAATTCTGGCAAATATCTTCCCGCTTGACGCATCATCCATACTGGCGGACGCTGAACTGTTTCTCCTTTTAATGCTTTTAAAAATAGGTCGTTTTTTAACATGTTTTTTATTTTAGTTGCAAAGTCTCAAAGTGACAAAGTTGCAAAGGTTCTTATTTATATTCGTGAATTACATCTTCGATCACATCCTCGATTGTAGGCTGATCTGCGACGATGATGTTTTTGGTGATTTTTGACAAAGCTTCTGCGGTTGTATCTCCAATGCAGAAACAAATTTGTTTATTTATAGTATTGTGTTTCAAATAACTTTTAACTCCAGACGGACTAAAAAACAGAATCGCTTCTGGATTTGCTTTTAATTTCTGAGGTTGAAGTGTCGTTTCGTAAACTTCAATTTCATTGAATTTAATTCCGTTTTCTTTTAAAGCCTCTGGCAAAGTATCTCTTCTCATATTGCCGCTGAAAAAAGTATAACTCTCATTTCCGTAAATCAAAGTAATAATTTCAGCCAAATCTGCAGCGTAACCTGTGTAAGCCACAACATTAAAGCCATTATCGCTTAAAAGCGTTTTGGTTTTAAGCCCAACGCAATAGACGTTTTTCTTTTTTAACTGCTCAGAATCTGGATGAGATAAAATACTATGAACAGCATTCTGACTTGTAAAAATCAGACTTTCGTTGAGGTCTTTTAATTCGAAAGGTTTGTTTTCGGTTTTAATGAAATCGGCTTCGATTAATTCAACGCCGTATTTCATTAACTCTTGTTTGTGAAGAGGAGATAATATTTTAGTAGATACTATTTGAACTCGGGTTGCCATTATTTTTTCAGAGATTCTTTGATTTTCTGCATTAATTCCGTTCCGCCATTATTCAAAATCTCCTGAGCAGAGTTGAATCCTAATTTCTTCCATTCAGAAATATCAACCGTTTTGTCGATTTCCAATTTTTGTTTTCCGTCGATAGAAAGTAAAACACCTTGAAAATGTAAAGTGTCCTCATCTTCGTTATAGGTAACCAAAGCTCCAATTGGTGCTGTACATCCACCTTCAAGCGTTCTTAAAAACTGACGCTCGATATGTGTACAAATTTCAGTTTCGATATCATTTAACTGAGAAAGTGCATCCAAAGTATAATTGTCATTTTCCATTCCCACAACCAACATCGCTCCTTGTGCAGGCGCTGGAATCATCCAATCTAAGTTGATGAAATTTTCAGGTTTCAGATTAATTCTTTCCAAACCAGCAGCAGCAAAAACAGCTCCGTCCCAATCATTATCTTGTAACTTTTGCATACGTGTATTTACGTTTCCGCGTAAATCAACTACGGTATGATTTGGATATTTATTGAACCATTGTGCCTGGCGACGCAGACTTCCGGTGGCAATTGTACTTGGATTTACAAAATCAGGATTTCCTTTATGGACTAAAATATCTAAAACATTGGCTCTTGGTAAAACAGCACCTTGAACGATACCTTTTGGCAACGCCGTTGGAACATCTTTCATAGAATGCACCGCAATATCAATATCGCCATTGATCATGGCAATGTCTAACGTTTTGGTGAAGATTCCTGTAATACCAAGTTCGTAAAGAGGTTTGTCCAGAATAATATCACCTTGAGATTTTACCGCAACAATTGAAGTTTTATAACCTAAATCGTTTAGTTTTTTCTCGACAGTATGTGCCTGCCAAAGTGCTAATTCGCTGTCACGCGTTCCTATTCTGATTGTTTTTTCAGCCATATTTTTTGTTTTTACCATAAAGGGCATTAAGAGAATTAAGTCTTTGTGTTGAATTTAAGATTATTAAGCTTTGTGTTATAGCGTGGCTTAATTCTCTTGACAAAGAATGGTCTTAATTTACTTAATATCTTAATGGTTTAATTTTTATTAAGCATTGTCAGAATAAAAACTTAATTTTCTTGACAAAGCTTGACCTTAATTTACTTAATGTCTTAATGGTAAAATTAAAATTTAAGATGCTTTTATTTTGAAGACTTTTTCGATCCATTCGATGCTTTCATCAACCATGGTATCTTCGTCTTTTAAATGATTTGCGAAATGTGTAGTGATTTTTTGAATGATTCGGTTACTGATGATTTCAGCCTGCTCTTCATTAAAATCGGCGATTTTTTTGCTTTGAAAATCCAACTCCGAAGTTTTTATCGCGTTTAGTTTTTCTTTTAAAGCATTAATTGTTGGAGCAAATTTTCTTCCTTTCATCCAAGTCACAAATTCTTCTTTGATTTCTTCGATGATGGCTTCAGCAGCCGGAATATGTAATTTTCTGTTTTCCAAAGTTTCATCTGTCAATTGAGACAAATAATCCATGTGGATCAACGTTACGCCTTCTAATTCCTCCACATTTTCATGAACGTTTTTCGGAATAGACAAATCTAAAATCAATAAAGGTTTTTTCAGATTTAAAATCGCTTTGTCAACAGTTGGGTTTTGCGCGCCTGTTGCCACAACGACAACATCGGCTTTTTGAAGTTCTAAATGCAATTCAGAGTAATCTTTAACAATCAAATTTAATTTTCCTGCTAATTTCTCTGCTTTATCTTTAGTACGGTTTATTAAAGTGATGTGCTCGTTTTTAGTATGTTTTACTAAATTCTCGCACGTATTTCTTCCGATTTTTCCAGTTCCGAAAAGTAAAATGTTTTTATTACTGATGTCTTCTACATTTTTAAGAATGTATTGTACCGATGCAAAAGAAACTGAAGTTGCTCCAGAGCTAATTTCTGTTTCGTTTTTAATTCTTTTACTCGCTTGAATAACCGCATTTACCAGTCTTTCCATGAAATTATTCGCTAATCCTAAAGATTTGGAATGAACGAAACTGGTTTTGATTTGAGATATAATTTCAAAATCACCTAGAATCTGACTGTCTAAACCAGTTCCTACGCGAAATAAGTGATTGATTGCTTCTTGATTTTTGTAAACAAAACCGACCTTTTGAAAAGCGTCAACGGAACCATTACTGTTATCGCAGATTAGTTTTATTAATTGAAAGGGATGTTCTGCAAAACCGTAGATTTCGGTTCTGTTGCAGGTTGAAGTAACTATTAAACTTTCTATTCCTTCGCTTTTAGCTTGTTCCAGCACGCGAGTTTTCGCAGCAGCATCCAAACTAAATTGACCTCTTACCTCAGCATCAGCTTTTTTATAACTCAGACCAACTGAATAAAAATAAAGGTGTTTCGGTACGTTATTGTTTTCCATAAATTCACTTTCATAAAAGTGCAACAAAATTATTACTATACCATCGATAAAAATAACGCTAAAAGTACTTTTTATGTCGCTGTATGTTTTTTTGAACCTAAATGGGTGTTTTTGAGTAAAAAGGACTACTTTTGTAGCAAAATCAACTCGTTACAAGTGATTAGTTTAGAGTGATTCTAAATAACAATTGAAGTTTGTTTTGATTTTCGTTTCAAAAAAATATCGCTATGGGTTCTCAAGAAATTATAAAAATTGAAGACGACTTTACGCTGATCCGTTTTCAAAACGACGGTGCCGAGCCATTTTTTGCACAACATGAAATTGTGGGTACTGGTCTGATACAGTTTCACTTCGGGATAAAAGGGAATGCAAAATTCTTATTCAATCAAGGCACTTATGCTTTAGAGTTAAAAGAAGAAAAATCATTGCTTTTATACAATCCGCAGAAGGAATTACCGCTTCATTTAGAACTCGCTCCAAATTCTTGGGTGATTTCAGTAATTGTTTCCATCAAGAAATTTCACGCGTTATTTTCTGCTGAAGCCGATTATATTACTTTTTTAAGTGCTGACAATAAGGATAAGAAATATTATAACGAAGGAAATATCAGTCCGTCGATGGCGATTGTGTTGAGTCAGTTGTTTCATTATAATCTCCATCCTTCGATAAAAAACCTTTATTATAAAGGAAAAGGATACGAATTGTTGAGTTTGTATTTCAATAGAACGGAAGATCCAAATGCAGAGCAATGTCCGTTTTTGATTGATGAAGACAATGTTTTGAAAATCAGAAAAGCCAAAGAAATTGTAATCGCGAATATGGCGGAACCTCCAGGATTGCAAGAATTGGCAGATGAAATTGGTCTGAACTTGAAAAAGCTGAAAATGGGTTTCAAACAAATTTACGGCGATACGGTTTACGGTTTCCTTTTCGATTACAAAATGGATTTCGCCAGAAAACTATTAGACAGCGGTTCTTATAATGTAAACGAAGTAGGATTGAAAATTGGTTACAGTACAGGAAGTCATTTTATTGCTGCATTCAAAAAGAAATTCGGAACAACACCAAAAAAATATTTGATGTCGATTAATGCGAATGTTTAATGATTAAAAGGTATTCCATAGTTTTATTGCTTTTCGTAATGATATCCTGCAAATCAAAAGAAGAAAAAATGTTCTTTGATTTTGACAGTGTTGAATATTATTCATTGAAAAAAAGTAAAGAAGACGAAGTAAATGAAAATAATAGAAAAGGGATTAAAGATTCAATCTTAAACAATATTTTGTATTCAGAATTTCCAGACAAAATAAATAATACTGTTTTTTACAAAACAATTAATTTTGGTGGGTTTTCGAAGTTTGAGTTATCTCAAAAGGATGTTGAGTATTTAAAGAATGACGTTTTTGCAGAAAAATTTTCTCTAAAAATGTTTGGAACGGTAAAAGCTTGTGCTCCAGAATATAGAGATATTTTGATTTTTAGAAAGAAAAACGAAATTTCTGGGATCGCTAAAATCTGCCTTTTCTGTGGTGACTTTTATTTTGTTAGTTCTAAAAAAGGAATTAATACAGAAGATTTTGGAACATCTGAAGAGTATAAATTGTTGGAAAAAATATTTAATACTTATAAAAAGGATAAAAATTAATGATGCTTTTAAAGCATCAATTTTATAAATAAGAACATAATTAAAAAGTAATAATTATCATATTTCGAAAAAGTTACAAGTTCTACTTTTGCCGAAATTTTTAAAAACAAATAAAAAGCTTAAAGCCTAGAGCTTAAAGCCTAAAGCAAAAAACATAATGAAAGGCGCACTACTAATAAACTTAGGATCTCCGGATAGTCCAACTCCAAAAGATGTAAAACCTTATTTAGATGAATTTTTAATGGATAAATACGTGATCGATGTTCCGTATTTATTAAGAGCATTTTTAGTTCGTGGAATTATTTTAAGAAAAAGACCAGAAGAATCGGCACATGCTTACGCGAAAATCTGGTGGGACGAAGGTTCTCCGCTAATTGTTCTTTCTGAAAGAATGCACAAAAAAGTACAGCCTTTATCTAAAATTCCTGTTGCGTTGGCAATGCGTTACGGATCTATGACAATCGAAAAAGGTTTACAGGAATTGAGCGACCAAGGCGTAACGGAGGTTTTGCTTTTTCCTTTATATCCGCAGTATGCGATGGCTTCTACTTTGACGATTTTAGTTTTGGCAGAAGAAATTCGCAAGAAGAAATTCCCGCATATGAAGTTCAGTGATGTTCCTGCGTTTTATAACAAACCAGATTACATCAAAAACGTAGCAGATTCTATTGAAAAGAATCTGAAAGGGTATGATTATGATCAATTGGTGTTTTCATACCACGGAATTCCAGAGCGTCACGTTCGCAAAACAGATAAAACAAAATCACATAAAAAATTCGTAACCAATGAAATGTGTTGCGAAGTGGGAACTCCAGAAGCAGAATTTTGCTATAGAACACATTGTTATGAAACGACCCGTTTAGTTGTAGAACAATTAGGAATTCCGAAAGATAAATATTGTGTGACTTTCCAATCTAGATTAGCAGGTGATAAATGGCTTGAGCCTTATACCGATGTTGAAATCGATAATATGCCAAAAAGAGGAATTAAGAAAATTGCGGTTGTAACTCCAGCTTTCGTTACCGATTGTTTGGAAACTTTAGAGGAAATCGCCATGCGTGCCAAAGAAGATTTCGAAGCAAATGGAGGAGAAGAGTTCTTGGCGATTCCTTGTTTGAATGACGACGACGAATGGTGTCAGACAGTTTCGAATTGGATTAACGACTGGGCGAAGTAATATTTTGTTTCAAGTTTAAGGTTTCACGTTCCAAGTTAGCCAACTTTGAGAGAAACCTGAAACTTGAAACCTGAAACAAAACAACAATGGAATACTACAATTATCTAAAATCACTGCATCTTATTTTTGTCATAACTTGGTTTGCAGGTTTGTTTTATATTGTGCGTTTGTTTGTATATCAAATTGAGGCCAGTGAAAAGCCTTCTCCAGAAAAAGAAATTTTGCAGGCACAATACAAAATTATGGCCTATCGTTTGTGGTACATTATTACATGGCCGTCGGCGGTTTTGGCGAGTATTTTTGCTTTTTGGATGCTGTTTTTTACAGATGCAGGTCATATTTGGATAAAAATGCCTTGGATGCATGTAAAATTGTGCTTCGTTTTCCTTTTGTATTTATACCACGGAAAATGCCATCAGATTTTTAAGCAATTGCAAAATGATGAGGTAAAATATTCGAACAATTTCATGCGTTTATGGAACGAAGGCGCGACGATTATTTTGTTCGCCGTTGTTTTTTTAGTAGTTTTAAAAAGTGCCATCAACTGGATTTTCGGCGTAATCGGAATTATTTTATTCTCGGTTTTAATTATGCTGGGTTTCCGATTTTATAAAAGAATTAGAGAGAAAAAATAAAAAGTTGCCACGAATTGCACGAATTGACACTAATTTATTTAGCCACAGATTAAAAAGATTATTTGGATTTATATATTACGTTAAAAATCATTTTAATCCTTTTAATCTGTGGCTAAAAATATCAAAATTTAATTCGTGCGAATTTATGTAATTGCTTCGCCTGTTCGCTATCGCTCGGGTCGTGGCAAAAGAAATAGTTTCCAGTCGCAGTGACAGTTTTCAGACTGAGACTGGGACTGAGACTGAGACTGAATACTAAAAAATATGCTAAACTTCAAAATGACAATGCTTTCGCTTCGTACCAGGATTTTCCTGTCGATGATTGTATTGATTGTTGTGGCATCTTTTTTATTGGCTTCGATTTCAATTATTCAGTTTAAGACTGAAGCCAAAGAATATCATCAAGAACGTTTAGAACGAAAAGAAAATGCGGTAAAAGAACACATCAATTATGTGCTTTCAACTACAACTTATCCGCTGAAAACCCAAAATCTGGATTTGATTTTTAAAGATAAAATCCATGAATTGGCGCAAATTCATAAAATTGAAATTAACATTTACAGCCTTGACGGAAAACTTTTAAAATCTTCAAAAGAATCTTTCGCGGTTGATAAAGCGCCACCTCCAATTCCGGAATATATTCTGAAATTAGTTCGTTCTTCTATCGAAAAGCGATTTGTAGATATTAAAACTATTGATGGAATCAAAAACCGATCATCCTACAGTTTGATTAAAGACGAAAAATTCAAACCACTTGGGATCCTGAATCTTCCCTATTTAGAAGACGACGGATATTACGATAATGAGTTGAATACGTTCTTGATTCGTTTGAGTCAGGTGTATTCTTTCATGCTGATTGTGGCTTTCGCTCTAGCGTATTTCCTTTCCACTTACATTACAAAATCATTGAAAACCATTTCAGATCGTTTGGAAGAAACCAATCTGGATCAGAAAAACGAGAAAATTGTTTTAGAAGCAAATAGCAAGGAAGTCAATTTCTTGATAAAAGCCTATAACGGAATGGTGGATAAACTGGAAACGAGCGCGATTAAATTAGCACAAAGTGAACGAGAAGAAGCCTGGCGCGAAATGGCAAAACAGGTTGCACACGAAATTAAAAATCCGCTTACGCCAATGCGTTTGACAGTTCAGAGTTTTCAGCGAAAGTTCGATCCAAGCGATCCAGACGTGAAGCAAAAAATGAATGATTACTCGGAAACTTTGATTCAGCAGATTGATACTATGACATCTGTAGCTTCGGCGTTTTCGAACTTTGCTTCGATGCCTGCTCAGCAAAATGAAACGCTGAATGTTGTTGAGGTTGTAGAATTGGCTTTGGATATTTTCAATGAAGATTATATTTCTTTCGAAAAAGAAGAGGAAGAAATCATTTCTAAAATGGATCGTACGCAATTGATTCGTGTGATTACCAATTTGGTTAAAAATGCGACTCAGGCGATTCCAGAAAGTCAGTTTCAAAAATCTATTGTGGTATCTGTAAAAAGAAGAAATGATAATGTTGAAATTGCCGTTAAAGACAACGGAATCGGAATCCAGAAACAAGATATCGGCCGAATTTTTGAACCTAAATTCACAACTAAAACCAGTGGTATGGGACTTGGTTTAGGAATTATCAAAAACATCATCGAAAATTACAAAGGAACAATTACCTTTGAATCAACTTACGGAAAAGGAACTACTTTCAGGGTTTCTTTACCTATCACAAACTCATAAAACCAGCAGTTATGACATACGAAAATATCTTAATTTCTATTGAAGAAAGAGTTGCAACAATAACAATTAACAGACCAACTAAACTAAATGCTTTAAACAAAGCAACGATTAGTGACTTGAGTAATGCCATTCAATCATTAACCCAAAACGAGGACGTTCGCGTTATTGTTTTAACCGGAAGCGGAGAAAAAGCTTTTGTGGCTGGAGCAGATATTTCAGAGTTTGCAAATTATACAACTGTTGAAGGTGCACAGCTAGCGGCAGAAGGACAGGAATCTTTGTTTGATTTCATCGAAAATCTTAAAAAGCCAGTTATTGCAGCCGTTAACGGATTTGCCCTTGGAGGCGGATTAGAATTGGCAATGTCTTGTCATTTCAGAATAGCTTCAGACAATGCTAAAATGGGACTTCCAGAAGTAACTTTAGGATTGATTCCAGGTTATGGAGGAACGCAACGTTTACCGCAATTAATTGGAAAAGGGCGTGCAATGGAAATGATTATGACTGCAGCGATGATTACCGCAGAGCAGGCAAAAGATTTCGGTTTGGTAAATCATGTTGTGCCTCAAGAAGAATTACTGTCTTTTACAAACGTAATCGCTCATAAGATTATTAAAAATGCACCATTTGCAATTGGAAAAGCCATAAAAGCAATCAACGCCAATTTCAAAGACGGCAAAAATGGTTTCGATACTGAAATCAAATCATTTGGAGAATGTTTTGGCACACAGGATTTTAAAGAAGGAACAACAGCATTTTTAGAAAAACGTAAAGCGGAATTTACAGGAAAATAAATTTAAAACACAGAGTTTGGCAAAGTTGCACAAAGAATTTAAACCTTTGAACCTTTGTCCCTCAGAACCTTTGAAACTTTAAAAGAAAATGTACGAACCAATATTTGCCCTTTTTTGTGAACGAGTTAAAGAAAGTATCCAATCTGGAACTTTCGCAAAACTGACTTTGGCCAAAACGATGGGCGATACAGAACTTAAGAATGTTTATTTCCGATTGGTTCTAAATGAAGATAACACCTTCTCAATTTCGCTTACTTTTAGATATAAAACAGAAGAAATTGAAAGCATTCATACTTTAGATGAAGCTTTATTGATTTTAGGCACGCACATTAAGAATCCTTTCTTAACGGCACTTTTATTTACAACAAATGATGATGTTACTTTCAAAGTAAATAAAAAGAATGCAGGAAGTATTATTGAGCAAGCACCAACTTTTAAAAATGCTTCGCCAGTAATGTTGGAAATGATTGAGAAAGGAATTGTTTAAAAACGCTTTGTCTTTATGGAAATTAAAACTTTTTGGAGAATAATTGTAAAAGGTATTGGTTTGTGGCTTTTGATAAACAGTGTTTATATTATTCCGCAGTTTGCTTCAACATTTTCTCTTACTGAAAATGGAGTAAACTGGAATATTTTAACTGGAGTCTGGGCTGTACTTTTAGGAAATCTATTTGTTTACTTACTGATAACAGGATTTTTTCTTTTCAAAACAGAATGGATAGTTAATAAATTGAAACTGGATAAAAATTTTCCTCAAGAAAAGATAGATATAAATTTACCGTATCGTACAGTTATTTCTATTGCAGTAGTTATTATTGGAGCAATAGTATTTGTAGAGGCTCTTCCTAAATTGTGTTCAACAATTTATGAATTTGTAAAGCAAAAAGAACTTATTAAAGATTATGCAGGTACTTCGTGGCTCATTTTTTATTTTTTAAAAGGCCTATTTGGTTACTTAATAATGACAAATAGTAAAAACATAGTTAAGTTCATCGATAAACAAAAAGTTGATGAAACGAAATGAAAAAATCCCAAAACTTTAAAAATAGTTTTGGGATTTTTATTTTCTGTGTGTCTCTGCGAAAGATCTTTGTGTATCTCTGTGAAATAACTATATTCTAAATCAATTTTACAAACAAATTTGAGGCAATTTTATTAGAAATAGATAATTCTCTATCATTAACTTTAATTCGTACCGATAAATCGAAAGATTCTTTAGATAGAAATTCAATTTTAGAGCCCAAAGCAATTCCTTGTTTGTCCAGATATTTCAGAAACTCTGAAGAAGTATCTTTAACCCCAACACAAACTCCATTCTGGTTTTCTTCTAATTCAGATAAAAGCTGTTTTTCAATTTTAATAATACGGCCATTTGCATCTGGAATCGGATCTCCGTGCGGATCTTCAGTTGGATTTCCAAGAAAATCATCCAAACGGTTAATCAATTGTTCCGATTTAATGTGTTCCAATTGTTCAGCAATATCGTGAACTTCATCCCAGCTGAAATTAAGTTTCTCCACCAAAAATACTTCCCAAAGACGATGTTTACGAACAATCATTTTGGCTGCCAACTTTCCGTTTTCTGTTAAAGAAACACCTTGGTATTTTTTATAATTCACCAAATCTTTCTCCGCCAGTTTTTTAAGCATATCGGTTACAGAGGAAGCTTTCGTTTCCATGATTTCCGCAATAGCATTCGTGCTCACTTCCGTTTCCGAAGTCGCTGTTAAGTGATAGATCGATTTAAGGTAATTTTCTTCTGAAAAAGTCATTTCTTTTAAGGTTCAAAGCTACAAAGTTACAAAGGTTCATAGGGAAACTTTGTTCCTCTGAGCCTTTGCACCTTTTATTTAACAATCAACAAAGGTATTGAAATTTTATGTCTCAATTTGTCTACCGTTGTGCCAAATAGAATATCTTTTAAGCCAGTATGGCCGTGGGTTCCCATAACGAGAATATCGAAATTGCCTTCGTTTATTATTTTGGGAATTATCTTGTTTGGTTTTCCAAAGCCGAGCTCCGTTTTGATCTTGAATCCTTTCTCGGAAAGCATGTCTTTATATTTCAATAATAATTTCTCGTCAATGGTAGTCTCATGATCGTGAACATGAACGCCGTACATTAAAGCGCCAACGGTTTCTACAATGTGGATAAGCGTATATTCAGTGTCAATTCCTCCCAATTCGAAGGCTTTGTTTAAAGCCGCTTCATCGGCAGAAGAGAAATCTACAGAAATAGCAATGTTTTTTATGCTCTGACTTTCTCTTGGTGAAAATTTCAGTTTAAGATGATGCGGAGAATGGTTGACATTCTTATTTTTTGCTTTTACAATGAAAGGATTAAAAATGATATACAACAATAAACCTAAAAAACCGAAAGCCAAAGGAACAACTGTAAACCAAAGAATCATAGGATGATTGGAGCTTTCCAACCATGAAGTAATTTCATCATAAACCAATTTTGCATTCAGTGAAACAATAATGGTAGCGATAATCCAGGAAATGACTTGAGTCGTTCTAGAAATATGAAAACCTTTCATTTTTGATTTATCGCTTACAAAGTGAATCAACGGAATAATCGCAAATCCCAATTGCAAACTCAGAATGACTTGACTTAAAATTAAGAGCTTTCCTGTGACGCTTTCGCCATAAATTAAAATCACAATTACTGCTGGAATAATTGCAATCAAACGTGTAATGATTCGGCGAACCCAAGGCTGGATTCTAAAGTGAAGATAGCCTTCCATTACGATTTGTCCAGCGAGCGTTCCTGTTACAGTCGAACTTTGTCCAGCCGCAATTAAAGCGATGGCGAATAAAGCGGGTGCCCATTTTGTTCCCAAAAGGGGTTCTAGAAATTTGTGAGCGTCTTGAATTTCGGCGACTTCATACATTCCATTTTTATGGAAAGTCGCGGCGGCAAGAATTAAAATGGCGGCGTTTACAAAAAAGGCAAGATTTAACGCAATGGTAGAATCTATGAAATTGTATTTTAATGCTTGTTTGATTCCCGCAGGAGTTCGGTCAAATTTTCTGGTTTGCACCAAAGAAGAATGTAGGTATAAATTATGAGGCATAACGGTTGCCCCAATAATTCCGATTGCAATATATAAAGCGGCAGAGTTTGGAATAGAAGGAACAAGTCCAGCTAGCACTTTGTGCATTTCAGGTTCGGCAAAGATCATTTCAAAAATGAAAGAAAAGCCAATTATAGCAACCAAAGCAATAATAAAGGCTTCCATCTTGCGAATTCCTTTATTGATCAGGAAAAGCAGTAAAAACGTGTCTAAAACGGTAATTAGAACGGCTTCTAATAATGGAATTCCAAAAAGAAGATTAATACCAATTGCCATTCCGAGAACTTCAGCAAGATCGCAGGCAGCAATGGCAATTTCTGCCAGAAAATATAAAATGTAGTTAATGTATTTAGAATACGTTTCTCTCGAAGCCTGCGCCAGATCGCGCTGTGTTACAATTCCAAGTCTTGCACTTAAACTCTGCAAAAGCAAAGCCATTAAATTACTCATTAACAAAACCCAAACTAAAGTGTAGCCAAACTGACTTCCGCCGGCAATATCTGTGGCCCAGTTTCCTGGATCCATGTAACCAACACTTACTAAATAGGCGGGACCTAAAAAGGCTAATATTTTTCGGAATCCTGTTTTTTTATGTTCTGTAGAAACGGATTCGTGGACTTCTTCTAATGATTTGCTCATTGTTAAAATATTGATTTTCCAAATATATAGAAAAATTATATTCGCACAACAATATTTTTAGTCTTGTCTAAAACTTAAATGTTAGAATTCAAACATTTTGGGCACAAACCTGATAATGTAAAGTTTATTTCGTTTACTTTATAGTTGTGCGGCATAATGTAACTCGGTTTTACATTTTCAAGACAAGTAATTTCATGACAGTTTTCGCAGCTAAAATGTGCATGGTTATGAATGTGTACGCGTTGATGCGAATGATTGCATTTTGCATATTTTACAGTACCATCTAGATTTGAAATTTTATGAATGATATCGTCGTTTACCAAACGATCTAAAATTCTATAAATGGTAACGCGATCGCAAACATCATTCAATTGTTTTTGAATTTCGGTATGAGACAATGCCGTTTTAGATTTTTCAAATACCTCTAATACAGCTGTTTTCGCGGTAGTATTACGTGTTGTTTTCATTTTTATAAATTAAAAAATTTAACGCAACAATGTTGCATTTGATTTTAATATGTATATTTGCAACAAAATTGCATTAAGTAAAAGTACACAAAATGAAGAAAATAACGACGCCCTTTTACGATATTTTAGGAATTTCGAGCGCAACTATTTGTCTGGTTCATTGTTTGATTTTTCCACTTTTAACCATTCTTCCGTTAGGCTTAAGTCACAATCCTTTTGTCGATTTACTATTTGCTTCAATAGGTTTGTTTGCAATTTTCAAAATTACAAAAAAATCAACTCTTTTGGTTTCTTCTATTTTGATAGTTTCAATGACCTTGATTTGGATCAGTATTTTGGCCGACTTGTTTTTAGAAATTCATCTAGATCTCATTTATTTTGGCGGAATAGGAATGATCATTGGGCATTTGATCAATTACAAATTACACAAAAAACACAATCATTAAAAAGTAGTACTCATGGAAAATAAGAGTTTTGACGTAATTATCGTTGGAGGAAGCTACAGCGGACTTTCGGCAGCAATGAGTTTGGGACGTTCTCTACGTCAGGTTTTGGTTATCGACAGCGGTTTGCCTTGCAACAGACAAACACCGCATTCTCATAATTTTATTACACAAGATGGTGAAAAACCCGCCGTAATTTCGGCGAAAGCCAAATTACAAGTTGATATTTATAAAACAGTTCAATTCTATAATGGACTTGCTGTAAAAGCACTTAAAACAAATAAAGGATTTGAAATTACGACTGAATCTGGAGAAATTTTTAAAGCGAGAAAGGTATTGTTTGCGACAGGCGTCAAAGATTTGCTTCCAGAAATTGAAGGTTTTGCAAATTGTTGGGGAATATCGGTTTTACATTGTCCGTATTGTCATGGTTATGAAGTGAAAAACGAAAAAACAGCCATTATTGCCAATGGTGAAATGGGATTTGAGTTCGCCAAACTGATTTCGAATTGGACAAAAGATCTTCGTTTGTGTACCAACGGAAAATCAGAATTGACTTTGGAACAAACTCAAATGCTACAAAAACATGGTGTTTTGATGTTAGAAGATGAAATTGATTTTTTAGAACATAGTGACGGTTATGTTTCGAATATTGTTTTCAAAAACAGAAAAAAAGTTGATGTAAAAGCTATTTATGCTAGAGTTCCTTTTGAACAGCATTGCAAATTGCCACAAGATTTAGGTTGTGAAATTAATGAACAAGGCTATTTAAAAGTCGATTTCATGCAGAAAACAACTATTCCGGGTATTTTCGGAAGTGGAGATGCTACCTCTCAAATGCGTTCTGTTGCCTTGGCAGTTTCTTCTGGATCTTTCGCGGGAGCGGTAATTAATAAAGAACTTATTGACGAGGATTTTAAATAAGCTCGTGGAAATTGCTCGTAAAGACGCGAAGTCGCAAAGTTTTTTTAAACCATATAAGTTTCATTTAAGGGGAATCTTAAATTTTCATATATGACTTATATGGTTTAATTATTTGGCGAAAACAAAAATCTAACATATTGATTTCAATCAGTTTGAAAATTTTTGTTTTAAGAATAATTGTATGTCAAATTTAATTTTTAGTTTTGTCTAAATTTAATTTTATAATAATGAAATATTTATTTTTGACAATATTAATACTTTCGACTAAAAACTTCTATTCTCAAAATATCTCTGGAAAAGTAGAGGCGGATATTCCATCAATTCAGGAAATTACTGTTCGTTTATTAAATACAAACTTTAGAACTCAAACGGATTCTTTAGGTTTTTACACATTAGAAAATATTCCAAGCGGTTCTTATAAAATCGCAGTGACCTCGACTGGATTCAAAACTATAACTCAAAGAATTTCCCTTTTAGAAAATGAAAATCTAAGCCTTGATTTTGAATTAAAAGAAGATCAAAACGAATTGAACGAAGTAGTGGTTTCGGGAACTTTAAAACCCGTAAAACGATTAGAAAGTGCCGTTCCTGTTGAGGTTTATTCACCAGTTTTCTTCAAGAAAAATCCAACGCCAAGTATTTACGATGCACTTCAAAATATCAATGGCGTTCGTCCGCAGTTGAATTGTGGCGTTTGTAATACGGGTGATATCCATATAAACGGGTTAGAAGGTCCGTATACTTTGGTTATGATTGACGGAATGCCAATTGTGAGCAGTCTTTCCACAGTTTATGGTTTGTCTGGAATTCCAAATTCTTTGGTAGAAAGAATAGAGATTGTAAAAGGTCCCGCGTCGTCTCTTTATGGAAGTGAAGCCGTTGGTGGTTTAATCAATATTATCACTAAAAATCCAACTAACGCGCCGACTTTTTCAGCCGATTATTTTACGACTTCTTATTTTGAAAGCAATCTCGATTTGGGAATGAAGTTTAATGTTGGGAAAAAAGCAACTTCTCTTATTGGAATTAATTATTTTAATTACGATCAGGTTATTGATAAAGACAAAGACAATTTTACGGATGTCACGCTTTCTGAACGAATTTCGGTTTTTAATAAATGGAGTTTTAAACGAAATCATAATCGCCTTTTTACGATTGCAGCGCGCGGAATGTACGAAGACCGTTGGGGCGGAGACATTCGTTGGGAAAAGAAATACCGTGGAGGCGACGAAATATACGGTGAAAGTATTTATACCAAAAGAGCCGAATTAATCGGAAGTTATCAATTGCCATTTGAAGAAAAACTGATGCTTTCGTTCTCCGGAAATGTTCATTATCAAGACAGCCGATACGGAACAACCTCTTATATCGCCAATCAGAAAATTGGTTTTTTACAGTTGACTTGGGATAAAAAGATTGGAAGAAATGATTTGCTTGCGGGAATTGCAAGTCGATATACCTATTATGATGATAATACGCCAGCTACAAAAGATCCAGAAAACACTTGGCTTCCTGGGATTTTTGTTCAGGACGAAATTACGTTTTCTCCAAAAAGTCAGGTTTTATTGGGAATGCGTTACGATTATAACTCTATTCACGGTTCTATTTTTACGCCAAGATTTGCTTACCGATTTAAAGCCAACGAAAACACGATTTTTAGATTAAATGCTGGAACTGGATTTCGTGTTGTGAACTTGTTTACCGAAGATCATGCTGCTTTAACGGGTTCTAGAGATGTAATTATTAAAAACGATTTGAAACCAGAAAAATCAGTAAATGTCAATTTGAATTACATTCAGAAAATCAACTTCGGAAATGGAACTTTTATGGGAATTGAAACAACGGCTTTTTATACCAGATTCAGCAATAAAATTATTTCAGATTATGAAAGTGATCCAAATCAAATTATCTACGACAATATTGATGGTTATGCGATAAGTCAAGGAATAAGCACCAATGTGGATCTTAATTTTCCTTCGGGATTAAAATTTATTGTGGGGGCTACGGTTTTAGATAATAAAAATGTAGAAAACGGAATTTCAGAAAGACCTTATCTCACAGAGAATTTTACAGGAACTTGGAGTGTTTCATATAAAATCCAACCTTGGAATTTATCAATGGATTATACTGGAAATGTTTACAGTCCGATGAAACTGCCTTTGCTGAGCGAATACGATCCGAGAAGTCCAAAATCGCCTTGGTATAGTATTCAGAATATTCAGTTTACATATTCAGGATGGAAAGATTTTGAGGTTTATGGCGGAATTAAAAACCTGTTGAACTTTAGACCCAAACAAAACAATCCGTTTTTGATTTCGAGAACTAATGATCCTTTTGATAAAAATGTGCAATACGATTCGGCCGGAAAAGTTTTGGTAACGCCCGATAATCCGTACGGATTGACATTTGATACGACTTATGTTTACGGACAAAACCAAACAATTCGAGGGTTTTTGGGATTGCGATATACGTTTAGGTAAAAAGATTTAAACGAAATGTTGCCACGAATTGCACCAATTATCACGAATTTAATTAGTGTAAATTAGTGTAATTCGTGGCAAAACAAAAAACAATGAAAAAGCTAATTCTATTTATTCTTTTCTTCGGAATAACTTCAATGGGATTCTGCCAGTTAAAAAGCAGAACTTTTGAAGAAGTAGATAGTTTGCAGCAAATTCAAAAACGAAAAATCATTGTTTTTATCCATACTGATTGGTGTCAGTTTTGCCAAAGAATGAAAACAACAACTTTCAAAAATCAGAAAATCATTCAAAAACTGAACTCCGATTTTTACTTTATTGATTTTAATGCTGAGGAAAAACGAGAAGTTAGATTCCATAATCAAACTTTTGCATATAAACCTTCGGGAAACAATGTTGGTGTTCATGAACTGGCTTTGCAATTGGGAACCATCAACAACCAGATTGTATATCCGGTTTTGTGTGTTTTGAATGAGAAATATGAAATTATATTTCAATATAACAATTACTTAGATTCAAATAATTTTACTAACCTTCTCGAAAAGTTAAAGGAATAAAAAAACTTTGAGAAGGCTTAATTCCACTGATTATCGAAATAATAAAGAAATTTGATGATAATCTTTATTGTGAAAGTTTTTTGTCATTAATTTGCACAACAGTTAAAATGAATTAGTATAATTTTTCTGATTATAAATTCATTAAAAAGCTCTTTTAAGTTGATTTTTTTATTAATATAATAAAAGAACGGCAAAATGAGTTTTAATCTGATAAATGTAATTTTAGAATTGAAGATGGCGATCACTTTTGTTATAACTGCTTCATTGTTAAAAGGGTAAAATAATAGCGAATAACAAATTATTGATGGGAATATTTAAAAATCTTAAGCATTATTATAAAAAAAAGGAAATAATTAAGAATCAGTCGGATCAATCGATTCCGAATTATGATACTTATAATTCATCCAACAAAACGATTGTTTTCTTTAATCTTAGTATGCCTTCTCCAGACCAGGATTCAGGTTCTAACAGACTTAAAGAAATCATTTTGTTTTTTAAAGCCAAAGGTTACAATTGCATTATTTGTTCTAGAAATACATTTCGAACCAACAAAGACGTTGTTGATTTTAGCAAGTTAGGTGTTATTGTTTACGTTGAAACTAGTCAATATCGTACTTATTTCGATTTTTTAAGAACAGTTCCTAAAGTAGATTTTGTCTGGTATTATGGAGCAAGAGCTTTTGATTATAACTTTAGAAAAATCTCAGGAATACTTCCGGAATCTAAATCTGTTTTTGATATGACAGATATTCACTTTCTGCGTTATCAAAGAGCGATTAAACTTGATCCAAAAAGAATTTCAAATAGAAAAAACTACAAAAAGTTTCTTTTTATTGAAACAAAATTAGCTCAAAATGTAGATTTTGTGATTACGGTTTCTGATTTCGAAAGAGAAATTATGACGAAATATATTGCTGATAATAAGTTAATTACACTGTCGAATATTCATTATCCAAAAAGTACTATTGAAGAAGTTCTTCCATTTGAAAAAAGAGAAGATATCGTTTTTATAGGTTCTCAACACGAACCTAATATTGATGCGATTTATTTTCTTCATAATGATATTATGCCAATTGTCTGGCAGAAAGACGATACAATAAAAGTCAATATTATCGGGAATGTGAAAGACAGGATCAAAGATATTGTTGATCCAAGATTTGTTTTTCATGGTTATGTGCCAGATATCGAGCCCTTTTTTATGAGCAATAAACTTATGGTTGCACCACTGCGTTACGGCGCGGGAGTAAAAGGAAAAATCGGGCAGGCTTTTGAATATTATTTGCCAGTTGTCACTTCTCCTGTAGGCGCGGAAGGAATGAAATTAGTTCATCGAAAAAATGCTTTAATTCATGAAGAAAAAGAAGAATTTGCAGCAGGAATAATTGAATTATATTCGGATAAAAATCTTTGGTTAGAACTACAAAAAAACTCTGAGGAAAGTCTTAAACCATTTTCGTTTCAGGTATTAGAAGAGGTGTTTGCCAGATTTGATGTTTTGTAATGAAATGTTTTTCGGAGATCTAACGACTTCAAGTATATTGTATTTAACAAAATAAATTACTTAGTATGTAATCTCAAAGTAGAAGAAAATATATTTTTCTTATTTTTGAGAATGAACTCTTCGCAAATTAAACACTTCGATTACATTTTTACAGGAACAGGACTTGCGTCTTTAATGACTGTTTATAAAATGGTTTTGTCTGGAAAATTTACAGATAAAACCATTTTGTTGTTAGATCAGGATTTGAAGAAAACCAATGACAGAACCTGGTGTTTTTGGGAAAAAGGACAGTCCGTCTGGGATTCTGCTATTTCTAAAAAGTGGGATTCTGCCTTGTTTGCCGATGAAAGTTATAATCGTCATTTTGCGTTGAAGCCTTATAAATACAATCAAATTAAGGCAATAGATTTCTATAATTTTGTTTTTAAAGAACTTTCCAAATATTCTAATATTACTTTTTTAAATGAAAAAGTAACGGATATCAACGAACTCGAAACTCATGTTTTCGTGGGTACAGAAGAAAACCGATTTACCTGTACTTATTTATTCAATAGCATTTATACCAAGGCTTTTGCCGAAAGTCAGACGAAATATCCAGTTCTGCAACAACATTTTGTGGGATGGTTTGTTAAGTCAGAAACAGAAGTTTTTAATGCTGAAGAAGTTACTTTCATGGATTTTTCGGTTCAACAAAAAGAGAATACTAGATTTATGTATGTTTTACCAACTTCTGCAACAGAGGCTTTGATAGAATATACATTGTTTTCGGAAAAATTACTTTCAAAAGAAGAATACGAAAATGAGATTCAGAGTTATTTAAAGCAATTGGGAGTTCATCAATATCAAATTATAGAAAAAGAACAGGGAAGTATTGCAATGACCTGTTATCCTTTTTGGAATAAAAACACAAACCGCGTTTTAAATATTGGTACTGCAGGTGGCTGGACCAAAGCCAGTACAGGTTATACATTTAAAAATTCAGATAAAAAGTCGTCTGATTTAGTGCAGTTTATTCAGAATGAAGAGGTCAAAATGAAAGACTTTCATCAAAAAAATCGTTTTTGGTTTTACGATTTACTGCTTTTGGATATTTTGTATCGTCATAATGAGTTGGGAAGTACTATTTTTTCTTCCTTGTTTAAAAAAGGAAATCCTGCTTTGATCTTTAAGTTTTTGGATGAAGAAACCAATCTGATTGAGGATTTAAAGGTAATTTTTAAATGTCCGAAAATACCATTTTTAAAAGCTTTGTTTCGAGTGTTTTTTTAGCATTGATAATGCAATTATTCCTTTTGGCTAAAAATGCAGATTGACTTATTTTCTTGTTTTAATGACTTTTTGAGGTTGTTACAAAAGGAGAGAACCTGTTAGATTTGTTGCTCACAAAATAGATCGATATTTTGCGATAATGAATTAATTACTGTGCAATGGGGATTTCAAAAGACTTAAAATTTGATTCGGAAACAGAAGTGTTAAGTAAGATTTGTAAAGCACTTGGTCATTCTGTTCGAATTCAGATTATGACGCTTTTATGGAAAAGGGACAACAGAACTTGTGGTGAAATTGTCGAGTTAATTCCGCTAGCGCAATCTACAATCTCAAAACATTTAACGGAGTTGAAAAAAGCAAGTCTAGTAAACATTAAAAATGAAGGTAAAAAGACTATTTATTCTGTTGAAAAAGATAATATTCAGATACTTAAAAAATATTTCAGCAGTTATCTTTCAACCATTGAGATTTCAGAACGAAATAAATCTACAGTTTTAACTACTCACAATGTAGTCGGAAAGAATCATCATTTGAAGCAATATAATTATCAATTTCAACATAAACGGATCAAAGAAACGACTACTTAAATTCTGGTAGAATTTGATTTTAAAAATTTAATATCGAACTATAACAAAACTTTATACTTCAAATTAACTAGTTGCGAGTAAACTTTGTAACTTTGCAGTTCAAAAGTAAAATTTAAAAGACAAGAATATGTATCCACTAGACATGGTAAGACCAATGGAAGCTGAATTAACAGCTGCAGGTTTTCAAGATTTACATAGTGCTGAAGCTGTAGATAATGCTATCAAAGCTGAAGGTACCACTTTAGTTGTTGTAAACTCTGTTTGCGGTTGTGCTGCAAGAAATGCACGTCCGGGAGCAAAAATGAGTTTAGAAGGAGCTAAAAAACCTGATCACCTTATTACAGTTTTTGCTGGTGTTGACAAAGAAGCTGTTGATGCTGCAAGACAACATATGTTTCCTTTCCCTCCATCTTCGCCATCTATGGCTTTGTTCAAAAACGGAGAATTGGTTCACATGTTAGAGCGTCACCACATCGAAGGACGTCCAGCTGAATTAATCGCTGAGAATTTACAAGACGCTTTTAACGAGTTTTGTTAATTTTTTTAAGCTACAAAGTTGCAAAGTGACAAAGTAACAAAGATTTTGAAAGGCACCTTTAGGGTGCTTTTTTTATGGACTTAAAAAACTTAAAAAACTTAAAAAACTTAAAAAACTTAAAAAACTTAAAAAACTTAGAAGCTTAGTATCTTAGTATCTCAGAACCTTAGAACCTTACAGAAGCCTTTGTCACTTTGTTACTTTGCA
This sequence comes from Flavobacterium panacis, assembly GCF_024649945.1. Taxonomy (GTDB): domain Bacteria; phylum Bacteroidota; class Bacteroidia; order Flavobacteriales; family Flavobacteriaceae; genus Flavobacterium; species Flavobacterium panacis. The sequence goes on from NZ_JANKMS010000010.1 coordinate 25,898, forward strand.
ACTTTGAACCTTTTTAGCTACCTTTGCACCTTTCAAAAAAATAATTTCTCACTTAAAACTGTTTATAGCATGCAACTGTACAACACTTTGAGCGCAGAAGAAAGAGCCATCATGATCGATGATGCAGGTAAACAACGACTAACGTTGTCTTTCTATGCGTATGCCAAAATTCAAGATCCACAAAAATTTCGTAATGATTTATTCGTAGCCTGGAATGCCCTTGATGCATTAGGTCGAATTTATGTTGCCAGCGAAGGAATAAATGCTCAAATGAGTGTTCCTGCTGAAAATTTTGAAGCTTTTAGAGAAACCCTTGAAGCTTACGATTTCATGAAAGGCATCCGATTGAATGTTGCCGTAGAACAAGACGATCACTCCTTTTTAAAATTGACCATCAAAGTGCGTCACAAAATCGTTGCTGACGGTTTAAACGATGAAACTTTTGATGTAACTAATATCGGTGTTCACTTGAAAGCCAAAGAATTCAATGAAATCCTTGATGATCCAAATACTATTGTAGTAGATTTTAGAAATCACTACGAAAGTGAAGTTGGACATTTTAAAGGCGCTATTACTCCAGATGTTGAGACTTTTAGAGAAAGTTTACCAATCATCAACGAACAGCTTAAAGATCATAAAGACGATAAAAATCTAGTCATGTATTGTACTGGAGGAATTCGTTGCGAAAAAGCGAGTGCATATTTCAAACACCAAGGTTTCAAAAATGTGTATCAATTAGAAGGTGGAATCATCAATTATGCGAAACAATTGAAAGAAGAAGGTTTAGAAAGTAAATTCATTGGTAAAAACTTCGTATTTGATAATCGTCTGGGCGAAAGAATTACAGATGATATTATTTCACAATGTCACCAATGTGGGAAACCTTGTGATAATCACACTAACTGTGAAAATGATGGATGTCATTTATTATTCATTCAATGTGATGAATGTAAAGCTGCAATGGAAAACTGTTGTTCTACAGAATGTCTGGAAATCATCCACATGCCTTTAGTTGATCAAGTTCGTTTAAGAACGGGGAAACAAGTTGGAAACAAAGTATTCAGAAAAGGAAAGTCTGAAAATTTGAAATTCAAACATTCAGGGGAATTGCCAGAAACGGCTTTAGCAACTGCACAAAAACCAGCTGATATTCGTCAGAAAATAAAAGTAAAAAAAGTACTTCTTGGAAAAGCAGAGCATTATTATGTAAAAGCACAAGTAGCACAATTTATTATAGAAAATCACGAATTAAACGTTGGTGATAAAATCCTTATTTCGGGTCCAACAACGGGAGATCAAGAACTGGTTTTAGATAAATTCATCGTTGATGGCGCAGAAACTCAATCTGCTAAAATTGGTGATAAAGTTACTTTTGAAGTTCCGTTTAGAATTAGATTGTCAGATAAATTGTATAAAATTGTAAATTAGTGGTTTTTAAAACCCTAATTTACAATGTCGCATTCTTTTACTAAATTATGGATTCATGCTATTTGGGCAACCAAAAATCGTAAAGAACTAATTGATTATTCAATTGAAAAAAAATTGCATAATTATGTTCACGATGAATTAATTGAACTAGGTTGTCCAGTTAGAATCATAAATGGAATGCCTGAACATGTGCATGTTTTGTTTTTACTAAATCCCCAAAAATCTATTTCAGAGGTTATTCGTCAAGCGAAAGGAGGTTCTTCACATTGTATAAATGGAGAAAATCTAATTCTTGAAAAATTTGCATGGCAAAAAGGTTATGCGGCTTTCGCGGTAAGTGAATCCCAGCTTGATGCTGTTTATAATTATATCAAAAATCAGAAACAGCACCACCTTAAAAAGAGTGGGCAGCAGGAATTTGATGAATTTATAAAACTGCATGGATTTGAAAATAATACCCAAAAAGATTAAACGCAAAAAATAACACAATCTATAAAAAACATAGCCCACGGTTTCAACCGTGGGTGCACAATGCAAATCCTCAACGTTACGTAACAATATTTTTCCCACGGTTGAAACCGTGGGCTATATTTATAAAGATTGTGCAGTGATTGTGGGAATTGTAGACAACGCGCATCCTCAATATAACGCAACAATACGTTTCCCACGGTTGAAACCGTGGGCTATATTTGATGAAGATTGCGCAACGATTTTAGGCATTGCCCACGGTTTTAACCGTGGGTACACAATGTGAATCCTCAACGTTTAAACAGTAAGCTATATTTAATGAATGATCCTGCGATAATTTTTAAATATAGACTATGATATAAATCATAGAAATCTAATCCATACCACATTATTTTTGTCAATTGTTAGGTGGCTAAATTCGAAAACATGCCATCAGAATAATAAATCAAAAATGACAATTAACAATACAATCGAACTCATGGCTCCTGCTGGGAACTTTGAGTCGCTTCAAGCTGCCTTAGATAATGGCTGTGATTCTGTATATTTTGGTGTTGAACAACTCAACATGCGTGCAAGATCTACAGTGAATTTTACAATCGAAGATCTAAAAGAAATTGCCAATCGCTGTGAAGCCAAAAACGTTCGAAGCTATCTTACTTTAAACACCATTATTTACGATCACGATTTATCGGTTGTGAAAACATTATTGAATAAAGCCAAAGAAGCCAATATTACTGCAGTAATTGCATCAGATCAAGCTGTAATTGCCATGGCAAGATTGATTGGAATAGAAGTTCATATTTCGACTCAACTGAATGTGACCAATATCGAAACCATTAAATTCTACAGCTTATTTGCTGATACGATGGTTTTGAGTCGTGAATTGAGTTTGCGTCAGGTAAAGAAAATCACAGAGCAGATTGAAAAAGAACAAATCAAAGGACCGAACGGAAATTTAGTAGAAATCGAAATTTTCGGTCATGGTGCTTTGTGTATGGCGGTTTCGGGAAAATGTTATTTGAGTTTACATTCGCATAATTCATCTGCAAATCGTGGCGCTTGCAAACAAAACTGCCGAAAAAAATATACTGTTATCGATCAAGAAACAGGTTTCGAAATCGAATTGGATAACGAATATATGATGTCACCAAAGGATTTATGTACAATCGATTTCTTAGATCAGGTAATAGATTCTGGAATTCAGGTTTTAAAAATCGAAGGACGCGGCCGTGCGCCTGAATACGTGGCAACTGTTATTAAAACTTACCGTGAAGCAATTGACGCCTATTACGAAGGTACTTTCTCAAAAGAGAAAACCGCAGTTTGGATGGAAGCTTTAAATACGGTTTACAATCGTGGTTTCTGGTCTGGATATTATTTGGGTCAGGAACTAGGAGAGTGGAGCGATATTCCAGGTTCTGCAGCAACTCAAAAGAAGGTTTATGTTGGAAAAGGAACTCATTATTTTCCAAAAGCCGAAGTTGGACAATTCAAGATTGAAGCTTACGATATCAAAATTGGTGATAAAATTTTGGTAACTGGACCAAGTACAGGAGCTCAGGAAATGATTATAGACGAAATGTTTGTGAATGATCTTACGGTAGAAAAAGCAACAAAAGGAGACGATTGTACTTTCAAACTTCCGTTTAGAATCAGAATGTCGGACAAATTATATAAAATTGTTGAAGCGTAATGGTCATTGTTACTTTACAAAGAGACAAATGCATTGGTTGTAATTACTGTGTTGAAATGGATCCGGTTCATTTTCAAATGTCCAAAAAAGACGGAAAATCGGTATTACTTCATTCACAGAATGCAAAAGGATTTTTTACTTTAAAATCTCCCAATCATACCATTGTTGAAAGTTGCGAATTGGCAGCAAAAGCTTGTCCAGTTAAGATTATTACGGTTAAAGAAACTTAGAAATATATAAAATAGAAGCAGCTGCAAACTGCAGCTGTTTTTTTATTAAAGAAAACTATTCCTTTAAAATATTTAGGAATTTGGAGTTTGTCAATTTAGCTAAACTTCCTTGTTTAGCAGTACCTTGCCAATCCGATAATTTTCCATTTACGTAAATCCTGATTCCAAATGCATTTGTAGTTTCGTAGATGATGTATTTTATGCTTCCACTATTAAATTCTAATTCAGAAGTGGAATTCTGTTTTCGGAATTTAAATGTTGCTTTAGATGCTTTTTCTGGGCTCGAAGGATGAGCAAAAGAAATAAACTTGTATTGGTCATTTTGCTGAAAAGCATAATAAAGTACATTATTTACTTTAAAAAGTATGATACGTCCTTTGCCATTTTTTGTGTCAAAGGCAAGCAGTTTATCTTCCTCTAAACCTTCTTCATATAGAGAAAGGGAGGTAAAAGGAACCCATTTGTTGTTTTCTAATTTTTTGCCCGTTATTTGCGAAAATGGAGATGCACCAAATCCATCTTCTTCAAAGTAACATTCTTCTTTTGCTTTGATGCCTGAAACACTATACTGTGAACATCCGTGAAGTGCGGCTCCACCAAGGCTCCAGGTTATAAGTCGTTTGTTTTTTGTGTCAATGTCAAATGATCCTCCTCGCATACAGTTTGCGCTGTTATATACATCGCTTATACTTGGACTTTCAACAAAAGAAGTTGGCAAATTAATAAAAACATGAGCGGTTGCTTGTGGTGTATAACAACCTTCATCATATGCCTCTGTTTCATAAATACAAATATCTTGTCTACCATCAAAATTAGCATCACCCAAAATATGAATATGACTTTCTGAAATATTTTTGAATGCAGTGATTTTGGCGGTTTTTAATATTGTTGGTTTAGAAAGTTCTTTCAAGCCAAACTCGAGTACCATTTTCTTGCTTTCGTTTTCAGTCAACTTGTAATATTGTTTTATTTTAGTGCCTGTAGTTTGTGTCACAAAAAGCAACGTATAACCTTTCATAAAATCATTAACGAGATAGGCTTTTTGAGCATTTGCAAAAGCGATTGAAGCAAATAGAAAAAAAGAAATAAGTTTTAATTTCATGATAATAGAATTACTGATTTCCTAAAGAGGTTGGTTCTGATGATTTTTTGTATGTTAAAGTCTTTTTGTTATCCCATGAAATAACAAGCACATCATCTTTCGGTTTTTTCATTATTCCGATGTGTGTTTTTTCTGGAGTATAGACTAAAATAGTGTCGTTTTTATATTCGCAATCGTATACATCGCCTGTTTTGTCATTGCTGAAATATTTCGAATTGAATTCTATTTTATTGAAAGTTCCAGTGTTTTTAGATTCCCATTTTCCATAATAATAAGATACGATGAAAGGTTTTTTTGCTTCTCCAAAAGTTAGATATAAGGTGTTTTCGCAAAAAAACTCATTTTGTACAACAGATGAATTTTGGTTTATTTTTTCGAAAAAGGTCTTTTTATTGTACGTTTTAATGATCTTTTGTTTTGAATCAAGCACTGAAATTTTGAAGTTTTCTGGAAAACCGACTAAGTTTTCATGATACGACTTAGGCAGTTGAACAGTTGCTGATTTTTGAATATCCAAAACTACTGGTTCTGAAATAGTGTTTGTATTCATGATATTCCATTGTTCGTTTACTGCTTTTGCAATGTCTATCGAATCAGATTTTTTGAAAACAAAGGTTTTGTTATTAGCATAAATCTCTTTAAATGTTTTTATAGTTTCTGAAATTTGAAGCTTTTTATAAGTGTCTATTTCTTTTTCAGAATATTTAAAATCAATCAGTACCACTAACTTTTGGTCTGTTTGATTGTCTAAAACAAGATTTAAGTTTTCATTATAATCTTGAAGTTCCCGTTTTTGCGTCGTTGCAATAAAAGAGAAACAGGAAAGCAATACAATCAACGATAGAAAAACAGGAGAAAGTTTTAAAACAGAAGCCTCTTTTTGAAGTGACCGATAGGAAATAAAAATACTTATAAGCGCAATGTTATCTGAAAAATCGACCACTCTGCAGGTTTGGGTAAATGCAACAAATGCATCTGAGAGATGACTTTTCCAAAACACAAAAAATAGGAGTGTACCCAAATGGATTTCTTTAATTCTCTTCGGGAAAAGAACGCTCCAAAAGAAAGGAAAGGCAAATAAACCAGCAAAATCGGATAGTTTTCCTGTAATGAAATTATGGAAAATGCTTTTAAAGAACCAATCGTTAAGAATTAGAATCATCAAAGAGCAAATAAAAACGGGTTGTCCGAGTCGGTTTAAGTTTCTAGTCATATGATTCTAATACTTTTGGTTAAATGAAATTTCTTTCGTTACTATTCAATTTTAATGTCTTATTTACAGATTTTGTCAAATTTTAAAAGTAAATCTTTATTAAAATCAATTGGGATCAAACTGTCGTTTGCAGTATTATACTCAAAAAGTTGTTTTTTAGCAGGATCAAATGTGTAACGTGAAATTGTTGGCATTCGATCAGGATAAGTTTCGTGAAGATTTAAATCATAAGTTTCAGAATAACTCCAAGCTTTGTCAATTTTAGGATTCGGACTTCCTTCAACAGTAATTCCGAATGAAGTGCCGCCATTTTTTACAACAGCTTCGTACAAACCTTTTGTTCCTTCAACATACGAAGGAGCAGTGGTGAGAATTTCTAAAACAACATCAACACAAGTTATCGAATCAACTGTTTTTTCTGTCGCCTCAGATTTTGCGCTGTCTTTTACAACAACCTTTTTAGTGATTACAGGTTCTGTGGCTTTTGTCTTTTCGTTTTTTTGACAAGAAAAGAGAATGATAATCAGGGCTAGAAAAAGTATTTTGCTTTTCATTTTTTTAAGGTAATAATTAATCGTTTGAAACTTCAAGTTCATCAAAATCCTTGATTTCAGATAATTTAATCAATTTTGTTCTTTTGATTTTAGATTCTGTTTTCTCAAAAATTTCCTCACCATCATAAGTGTTTTCATTAACATTTTGGTTGACAATTTTTTTTCGGGTTAAAAAATTGATACTGGTTTCTGTAAGCGTAATAGGCCCGCGATTACTGTTCTCATCATAGCCAATCAATTCTAAATCATTGTTTTGATATCTAAATGTATATTGCCAGTAGCCATACCTGCCATGACGATAATTAATATATAATTTACCTTTTTCTATTCCAAAATCAAGTTCAGGAGCGTAGTAAACACCACCATCTTCATTTTCAGAAGAAAAGCAATTGTAATTTTTCACCAGCATTTCGTAATTTCCATTTTTATTGAAGAGTACTAAAATTCCTCTTCGATTTCGATCTAATTCACCTCGCGATTCGTCTTTAACAAATTTGCTTTTATCAGTTCCTTTAATGATTAGTACACAATCTTCTAGCCCATCTTTATCTAAATCGCCATAAATGGTATCGAAAGCAACATAATTTTTTGGAATAAAATCGGTCGGATTCTTTTTGGTTTCGACTGTAGTTTCTTCAACTTCTGGGATTTCTTTTAGATCTACAACTTCTGTTTTCGGTGTTTCTGAGTTGTTTTTAGAATCCTTCTTGCAGCTTATGGATAAAGAAAGGATTAAAATTAGGATTGGCAGAAAATAATATTTGTTCATATTGATTTACTTGAATATTTTAACAGATTATTGGTTCTTAATTTTAGATTTTAATTTCCATTTTCCATTCTTTCCAATGTATTCATAATCAAACACATTTTTCCCAGTTCGGTCTTGATAATGTTTTTTTAATGGAATAATAGTCAGATCATTATTTAATTTATAATTGCCTTCTTCCGAAGTTCCAAAAGCGCTTCCATAGCGTTCTGTGTTTATTGTTCGGGTCTTTTTGTCAAATTCTGGTTTATCCCAAATAGCTGTATCATCAGCTGTATTGTATAACTTTACCAGTTTTTGCTGAGTTTGGTCATTTAGGTATACAACTGTCCATTCATTTCCGTTAATATTCGAAAATACCCAACATACCAGATCTTCATCTCCATCATGATCAAAATCAAGAATTTTAAAGTTCGAAACAAGCTCATTTCCATCAAAATGCCAATAAATGGGCTGATAGTTTATCTTTTCTACAAACTGAAATGTGTTGTTTTTAAATTGATAAAGAGAAACTATCGAGTCATTTTCTAAATGAAAAGAATATTTCAGCGGAATTTTTCCCTTCAATTCAAATTCGCCGATAGGTTTTTCTTTAGCAAAATCAATTTCGTCTATGTCCTGAGCATTTGGAGGAAAATTGACTTCAAAAACAACTCTGTATACAGAATCAGTTTCTGTTTGTACTGACTCTATGCTATCTTTTGCGATAGCCTTTTTAATAAAAGCAGTTGTAGAATCTTTTTTATGACAAGAAAACAGAAGAATAAGAAGAGGTAAAAAGTATATTTTATTTTTCATTCTTTATTTATAATCACAGTTGTTTTCATTTTCTTCAAAAATAGCATTAAAAGTGAATATTGTGAGAAGTTTCTCTGTTTATTGTGTTTTTAATCTCAAAATAAAAAGAGGTGAATTCTTTTAAAAAGAATCACCTCTTTCCACCGAATCAATAAAGATTACTAAGTTAAAATCTAAATCGAAAATTAAATTTGACTAATTGTTCAAATTCTGCTTCATTAATAAATATAAAATATTCCTTGTGTTTGGTAAAAGCTTTAGGGACTTCAGCGAACTTGAAAAAGAAGTTTCCGCTTTTATTAATAGCAAAATAATCTGTCATGTTTTTGATGAAATCATAACTCAGAAATCCATCACCACTATTGATGGTGCTTGGATCGTCTGATTCCATTAAATCAAAACTGTCAATTTTATTGTTTTTCACCAGAGCAATCTCATGCTTAATGTCACTCTCAACGTTTGATGTATTTATTTTTACATTATAAACATCTCCGGAAACGCTATCAAGTTGAAAAATTTTTAATATTAATTCTTTGTAATCATCAATTGTATAATATCCATTCTCGGCCAATTCAATGTATCGGTTTGAAGGTAAAATATCTTCTATTGTTATATCCTTAGTTATGATTTGATACTTATGTCCCATAGATTGCACATGCTTTATGTTATCATTATCTGGAATTTCAGAAACTTTATTTTCAAACAACTGTTCAATTGATGTACTGATTGTTTTATAACTATTGTCTTTGTTTTGGTCAATATATGTAATACAATTGTCAGGAGATAGAAGTAATACCTTGTCATTATCATTAAAATTAAACTCTGCCGCAAAAGGTATATCTTTTAAATTAGGATAACTATTAAGCAATTCTCCATACATTTCTAGGATGGTTAAAGAGTCATCATTTGTACGAAAATCAGAGAGTAACCTAAAAGTTGTATAATTGCTTAAATATATTAAATCATCAACTCGATTATATAATTCTTTAAATACCGGATGTCTTTCTTCCAATGTTTTTTGATTCATTTTTTTGTTTTTTTATATAGAGAAAATTGTTGTCAATTCTCAAATATATGGACTTATGTGGAATTCAGAACCCAAATAAGTTTTAATACTTACAAAATCTGATAAAAAACAAAACCCTACTTGTAATGCTACAAAGTAGGGTTCTTGTTATTTATTAAGAGCGATAAGTTTATTAGATCCCAAATTTGGCATCAATATTATGCTTTTCAGCGTATGCTTTTCCAATGGTCATTAATTTGGTAAACTTGGCATCAACTTCGGTTTGAGTTGAAGTGTCAAAATCGGCTATTGCTTTTTCTATTTGTTCTGGCGAAGCTTTTTCGTCTTTCATCTTAGCGATTGGTAAATAACCTTCTTTTTGTTTTGTAATTACATAAGAGAATAGGTCTTTTGATGCCTGTAAAAGCTCTTTGTTGTCTTCATCTTCTGTTATTTCCGAAATGGATTTTAAACGGATTTCTAAATTTGATATATCATATTTGAAAGCATCCTGATAAGAAGAAGGAATCATCTTTTTTTGACTTTCATCATAAACTTGTGCCTCTGATTGTAGCTTTTCATTAATTTCTTTACTTCCAAAACGGGATAATAAATTTGAATTTAGAACCGCTATATCAAAAGTTTTTTCTGGTGAAAAGTTAGAGCAAGAAGTAGCGATTAAACTTCCTGCTATTACTACTAAAAATAAGATTGTGGTATTTAATATTTTTTTCATTTTTTAATTTTGTTTATTATTTATTCTTTTAGGGGTTTTAATTTTTTAATGATCTTCTTATAAATTCCTAGAATGATGATTGTGATTCCAAAAGCAACGACAATATCCAGAACTAGATTTAGAAAAACGAAGCGGGTCATGTCTTCTACAGGTGCGGGGTAGACCATTTCGCTATAAAGTATATAGAAAGAAGCCGGAAAACCATACCTGTCATTTCCATCAACTTGTCTTTGTAGAGAGGCAGTCGAAAAAGTAAGTACAGTAAAAGTAATTATTGTAAAGAGACAGATGAATATGATTTTTTTCATTGTAAGGTTTTTTTACTGTTTAAAGTATTTGTAGTTCCCTTGCTATTTCATTTCGCCATTCTTCCATCTCTTCATATTTGGAGTTGTATTCGTCTATCGAAAGATTTCTTAATCGAAACAATGCTTCCGATTTACTGAAACCTATTTTATGGGCAACGGATTGGAATTGTTCGATTCCGATTTCATTATCAATAGTATCATCAAAATATTCAATCATGATATCCATAAGGAGCAATTCCCAGTTATCTCTGTAATCTCTATAAATCTCATCGCATTCTAATTCGAACCAAATAATTTTTCTGGATTCGTTATCAGAAATAAGAACACAAAAACTTTCACCAGAACCATAAATAGGAACAATGTCTTTACCCTTCAGAATTTCATAATTCAATATCGTGGGCAAATAATAATAAGCTCCTTCTGTATCCTGAACTCGATAGGCCAGTTCAGGAATCTTTCCGATGTTTTCTAAAAATTCTTTTGGAAATCCAAAATTCAAAAGTTCATTCAATCGGTTTTCTTTAGAGACAATTTGAGTCATAAAATGATAGATATGATTTGAATACGTTGATACTTTTCTGGTAAAAGAAAAATTATCCTTTCAAAATTTTACTTTTCTCGCTTTCAAATTCCTCCGAAGTCAAAATCCCAGCATCCAGAAGTTCTTTTAAATCTAGTAATGCTTTTTTCTTAGCCTCCATAGAATTTGAAGTGTCCGCTTTTGGAGCTTCAGTCTGTGGTGCTGTGTTTATCGGAGTTACAACTGTTCCCGAAGGCGCATATTTCAAGATTAATTCTGTGATTTCATTGAAACCTTTTACGTTCGAATAATCAATTGCTTTTTGCTCTTTTACGTTTACGATTGAAGCATCGGCTTTATTATCCAATAAATATTTTACAACATCTTTCTTTCCGTTGGCTGCGCTGTAATGTAATGGCGTATTTCCAGATTCGTCCTGGATGTTGATATCTGCTCCAGCCTCAATCAATAATTTTACCATGCTTAGATTACCTTTTTTAGTTGCTACATGCAAAAGACTTTCTCCACCGTAAGTATAAGAGCTGTTTAATGTAAAACTAGATTCATTAGCAATACTTGATGCACTTGTAACCCAATCCAGATAATCATTCATTGATGAAGTGTCGCCTGCAACAGGTTTACTGTAGTTGACATCGACTCCGTTTTCTAAAAACAAGGCCACAATTTCTTTTTGATTATTCGCGCAAGCGTACCAAATAGGAGAATATCCATTATTATTTGAAGTGAAAACATCAGCACCTCTTTCAACCAATAATTTGGCCAACATTCGATTGGTTTCATAACAGGCAATTAAAAGTGCATTTTCTCCCGAATGATTGACATGATTTACATCAGCACCATTATCCAAAAGCAAGGTTACCATCGGAATCGATTTGGTATAACAAGCGTACAATAAAGGCGTATTTCCTTGTTTATCGGTAATATTAATATCGGCTCCTTTGTCTAAAAGCAACTGAATAATTTCTCGATTTAGTTTTGCTGAAGCCAATAATAATGGTGTTTCTCCATTGTTATTCAGTAAATTAACATCAACTCCGGCTTCAAGCAACTTTGTTGCAATTTCGATTTGAGCTGTTTGAACGACTAAATGCAGAAGGCTGTTTCCGTATTTGTCGTTTTTGGTAATTTCTGCACCATTTTCTAAAAGAAACAATGCAGTTTGTTTCTGTTTTTGAAGACAGGCAAAATACAATGGCGTTTCTCCCTGATGATCTTCGTAATTAATATCGGCCCCATCTTCGGTAAGGATTTTTGCAATATCAAGATAACCGCGATGTGCAGCATAATGAAGAGCTGTTCTTCCTAATTCATCAGTATACTTAACGTCTACTTCTTTGTTTTGAAGCAATAATTCGGCTATTTTTCTGTTCCCGTTTTCACAGGCAACTATAAAGGACATGGACATGTTTAAAGTTTTTTAAATAAATAATCGTTAGTTTTTCATTAAAAGCTCGACTGTTTTAATTTTCAGATTGTCGCCAGAAGCAAGCATAAGAGCCGTTTCATCTTTATCATTGGTGATTTCTTTATCGGCACCATTTTCAAGAAGTAGTTTTACTTTTCTATAAATTTCTTTTGCGGCTTCGGCATCATAATTTACATTATATGCGCAGACTTTGTGTAAAACAGTGTTACCTTGGTTGTCTTGTTCGTTAACATCAACAGAACCAGTATCAAGCACTGATTTTAAAATACCTGATTTTTTCTCCACAATATAATCTACACCTGATTTCGGATTTCCATAATATTCAGCGCAATGATTTAAATCGGCTCCATCTGATAATAATCTTTGCAGCGAATTCAGATCATATTCAGAATCAGACATCATTCGAATAAATTCTGTAAGCAAAGTTTTTCCGTTTTTATTGATACTATTAAAATTGGCTGATGAGGATTCTGCTAAAAGTTCGTACATCGGAAAAGAAAATTGTTCAGCTGCCGCATAATAAAAAGAACTGTTTTCTTGGTTATCAGTTTCATTAGGATCGGCACCATTTTCTAATAAAAATGGCAAAACGTCTTTTTGATTTCTCTTAACAGCACAAATTAGTGGAGTCGTTCCAACAATGTTTTTCTCGTTGATGTCAACGCCATTGTTGATCAAAATGCTGATGTATTCTTTTACTTTTTCAGCGTCAAGACCATAAGTGTTTAGAATGGTATAGATGAAATTTTCTCCTGCATTGTTCTTATACTGAGTGTTAGCTCCAAAATCTTCAACTAAAACTTGAACAATTTTTGGCGACATTCCTTTTTCAAGAAAATAACCAAGTAGCGTTTTATCGCTGATTTCGTCATTAATGTTGTCTATTTTTGACATCAATTCTTTGAAAAAAGCAATCGAATCTTCGTCATCTTTTAAATATAAAGCCAGTGGTTTAAAAATAGATTGGTCAAAATTGTCCAATTCGTAAATATCCGTTTCAATAAAACCGGCTTTTATGAGTTTTTCTATAAAATCAATCTCTTTCGCTTCGATAATTCTGGCTGCGATCTGCGAAAAGTTGTTTTTAAGATATTGTTCGTTAAACTTTTCTCCGTTATTTAGGCATTCTCTGGCCTCGTCAAATTTTCCCTGAAAAAGGAAATTTTCAATTTGGTTTGTCTGCATTTGAAATATATTTAAAAAATGAATGATAAACTTTAAGTACGGTTTGGTCTTAGATTAAAAACCATGCTGTAAGATAAAACATAAAAATCGTAAATATATTTCAGGATAAAAAGTAAAAAAGACCATTTACGGCATAAAACAGACAGAATATGTTTTTCTGAAGAAAAAATTAGCATTGACAGTCAAAAACCGAAGACTTACGAACCATAGGTTACAGCTTCCACTTTACTTAAATCGGCGATCATGGTTTGATAATTTTCGTGATTTTGTACTTGATTTAAAAAACGAAGTGAATCTAACGTCTTTTCTTTTACATCTTCCAGAATATATCCGTTTACTTTTAGGTTTGTAAAGCCAATTGCCACAGCACAATTATGATTGTAAACGATTAAATGCAAGTTTTCGTTATCTCTCTTTTCATCATAATCATAACTTTCAATATTCATTTCGTCGATTAACTGTATGAGATAAAAATTGTTAGAATCATCACTTTGTAAAAACCTTTCGGCTTCCATCATGGTGTCAAATCCGGCATCATTCCCAAATGGCGAATGATAATCACTTATACTAAAATAGCAATCCTCTTTGAAGTAATCATTGAATGATGGATGTACAGTTTCTTGATTTAGACCAATTTCGCTATCATAGTAATATTGTTTCACATATTTTGTAATGTTTTCCCATTGATTTAAATCGGGCAAATGACCTTCGAAATATTGTTTAAACATGTTCAGGCAAACTGTTTTGTCTGCTTCTTCGATACCAAATTGAGAAAAATCATTTTCAGTTTCCAGTCTTATTTCGAGCGTAAACTTATTTTTGCTTGTAACGATTGCTTGTAGATAAATGGCGTTATCAATAGCGGGAACGCTATTTAAGATAATAAAATCGTCTATCTTTTTGCATTTATTCAATTCATTTTCAATATAGTCAAAGTCTTTTACGATTTTTTCTTGTTCGTTTCGGTTGGTAAGTATTGAAAATGTCATGTTTTGAATTTAAAATTTATAAATGAGCCTAAAGTTAAGCCGATTCTATTCACTTTTCAAAATAAGCTTTTGCGAAAGGTAAATTTTATGGAATGTTTTTTGACTAATGATAAAAAAAATGAAGATATTGGAACTCGAAAAAAAGAGTGATTTTTTATTTAACAAGCCTTTAGAATTAATCTATAAATAGCCAAATAAAAAAAATACTATCTTTACCGATCAAACGTTTATGAACTTAAGCTGCATTGTGGCAGCACTACATATATAATTATGGCATGTACAAGTTGTTCAACCTCAGATGGTGGCGCACCAAAAGGTTGTAAAAATAATGGGACTTGCGGCACCGATAGCTGCAATAAATTGACAGTTTTTGACTGGCTTTCGAACATGAGCCCGTCTAATGGAGAGGCGATTTTTGATTGTGTGGAGGTTCGTTTTAAAAACGGACGTAAGGAATTTTTTAGAAATTCAGAAAAATTAACTTTAAGTATTGGTGATATTGTAGCAACTGTTGCTTCACCAGGACATGATATTGGTATAGTGACTCTTACAGGAGAATTGGTAAAGATTCAAATGAAGAAAAAAGGAGTGAATTACGAAAGTAATGAAGTTCCAAAAATTTACAGAAAAGCATCTCAAAAAGATATTGATATCTGGTCTGTAGCACGTGATCGTGAAGAACCAATGAAAGTTCGTGCACGTGAATTGGCTATTCAGCATAAATTGGAAATGAAAATTTCGGATATCGAATTTCAAGGTGACGGATCAAAAGCGACGTTTTACTATACCGCAAATGATCGTGTCGATTTTAGAATGCTGATTAAAGATTTTGCTAAAGAATTCAGTACGAGAGTAGAAATGAAACAAGTTGGTTTCCGTCAGGAAGCAGCTCGCTTAGGTGGAGTTGGTTCTTGCGGACGTGAACTTTGCTGTTCAACTTGGTTGACCGATTTTAGAAGTGTAAATACTTCTGCGGCACGTTATCAGCAATTATCATTGAATCCACAGAAATTGGCTGGACAATGCGGTAAATTAAAATGCTGTCTGAACTATGAGTTAGACACTTATATGGATGCTCTTAAAGATTTTCCAGATTATGATACCAAACTGATTACTGAAAAAGGTGATGCCGTTTGCCAAAAACAGGATATTTTTAAAGGCTTAATGTGGTTTGCCTACACCAACAATTTCGCAAACTGGCATGTTTTAAAAATTGATCAGGTAAAAGAAATTATTGCTGAGAACAAACAAAAAAATAAAGTTTCATCTTTAGAAGATTTTGCTGTTGAGGTAGTTGCAGAGCCTGAAAAGGATTTCAATAATGCAATGGGACAAGAGAGTTTAACTCGTTTTGACCAACCAAAAAGAAAGAAAAAGCCAAACCGCAAACGCAAAAATGCTGAACCTGCAGGTGTTCCGACTCAGCAGAAACCACAACAGGAAAAAAACACGAATAATAATCCTAAACCTGCAGGAAATAATAAACCTTCAGGAAATGGAAATCCGAATCAGCAGAACAAACAGAATAATTCAAATAAGCAAAATCATAGAAATAAGCAAAATCCGAATAAACAAAATAATTCGAATAAGCAGAATTCTAATGAAAATAAATCTGCTGAACCTAGAAAACCAATAACGAATACTAAAAATGAGAATAAAAAATAGCGGAATTCTTCTTTTGGCGGCAATACTTCTTTTTTCTTGTGATAAAAAAAGAGTATTCGACGAGTATAAATCTGTTGGAAGTGCTTGGCATAAAGACAGTATTGTAAGCTTTAATCTGCCAGTTTTAGATTCTACAAAAAAGTACAATTTATTTGTAAACATTAGAGACAACAACAATTATCCGTTTAATAATTTGTTTTTAATTGTTGCTATTGAAGCGCCAAGCGGATTTACAAAAGTAGATACTTTAGAATACCAAATGGCAGCTCCAGACGGGACTTTACTAGGAAACGGTTTTACTGATATTAAAGAAAGTAAACTGTTTTACAAAGAAGATGTTAAGTTTAAAGGAACTTACAAAGTCCACATCAAACAAGCAGTAAGACAATCAGGAAAAATACCTGGTGTTGAAGCTTTAGAAGGAATTACAGACGTTGGTTTTAGAATAGAACAAAAAGATTAGATAAATAGTTATGGCTGCTAAAAAAAACAATCAATCAAACAAGGATATTAATTATTATAAAAAGAAATTCTGGCGGGTTTTTGCCTACACAATGCTAGGGATTTTAGCCTTCTTTTTATTTGCCTCATGGGGATTATTTGGTTCTATGCCTTCATTTGAGGATTTAGAAAATCCAGATTCAAACCTTGCTACAGAAATCATTTCTTCTGATGGAGTAGTGCTGGGTAAATATTTCAAAACCAACAGATCACAACTTAAATATTCTGATTTACCTAAAAATTTAGTCGAAGCACTTGTGGCAACTGAAGATGCACGTTTCTACGAACATTCAGGAATTGACGGACGCGGAACTTTAAGAGCTGTTTTTAGTTTAGGAACAAATGGAGGTGCAAGTACATTAACGCAACAGCTTGCAAAACAATTATTTCATGGTGAAGGTTCTAAGTTTTTGCCTTTCAGGATTGTACAAAAAATAAAAGAATGGATTATCGCCATTCGTCTGGAAAGACAATATACCAAAAATGAAATTTTAGCGATGTACTGCAACGTTTATGATTTCGGAAACTATTCTGTTGGGGTAAGTTCAGCAGCTCAGACTTATTTTTCTAAAGATCCAAAAGATTTGACAGTTGATGAATCGGCAATTTTGGTTGGAATGTTCAAAAACTCAGGTTTATATAATCCAGTTCGTAATCCACAGGGAGTAAAAAATCGTCGTAATGTGGTTTTGTCTCAGATGGAAAAGGCAAAAATGATTTCAGAAGCTGAAAAAGAAAGACTTCAAGCCTTGCCAATTACGTTGAAATTTAAATTGGAAAGCCACCGTGAAGGTATGGCAACTTATTTTAGAGAGTATCTTCGTGATTATATGAAAAAATGGGTTACCGAAAATAAAAAACCTGACGGATCAGAATACGATATCTACAAAGATGGACTTAAGATCTATACTACAATAGATTCTAGAATGCAAACGTATGCAGAAGAAGCAGTTGCGGCTCATATGCAAAACCTTCAACAGCAGTTTTTTATTGAACAAAAAAACAATAAAAACGCTCCTTTCGTAAATATTACACAAGCTGAAACAGACAGAATCATGATGCAAGCCATGAAAAATTCTGTTCGTTGGGCTCAAATGAAAGAAGCAGATAAAAGTGAAGAGGATATTATTGCTTCTTTCAAAATAAAGACAAAAATGCGTGTCTTTACTTGGAAAGGGGAGCGTGATACCACAATGACGCCTCTTGATTCTATTCGTTATTACAAACACTTTTTACAGTCTGGTTTAATGTCGATGGAACCTCAAACAGGAGCAATTAAAGCTTGGGTTGGAGGTATCAATTACAAATATTTCCAATATGATCACGTAGGACAAGGAGCGAGACAAGTAGGTTCTACTTTCAAGCCATTCGTTTATGCAACTGCTATCGAAGAATTAAATATGTCTCCTTGTGATTCTATTCTAGATGGACCTTTCATGATTCATAAAGGACGCCACCACGTTACTGCAGACTGGGAACCAAGAAACTCTGATTATAGATATAGAGGAATGGTTACTTTAAAACAAGCTTTGGCGGCTTCTATTAATACCGTTTCGGCAAAATTAATTGACAGAACGAGTCCAGAAGCAGTTGTAGAATTAACTAAAAAGTTAGGAGTAAAAACAGAAATTCCAGTACAACCTTCAATCGCATTAGGAGCTGTAGATATTACTGTTGAAGATATGGTTGCGGCGTACAGCACATTTGCTAATCAAGGTGTTTATGTAAAACCACAGTTTTTAAGCCGAATTGAGAATAAGAGTGGTGAAGTGATCTACGAACCGATTCCTGAGTCTCATGACGTTTTAAATAAAGATATTGCTTTTGCAGTAATCAAATTACTTCAAGGGGTAACAGAAAGTGGTTCTGGTGTACGTTTGCGTACGCAAGGCGGTGGAAGTGGAGATAATCGTTGGACAGGTTATCCGTACATGTTTACAAACCCGATTGCTGGTAAAACAGGAACAACACAAAACCAGTCTGATGGATGGTTTATGGGAATGGTTCCTAATTTAGTAACTGGTGTTTGGGTTGGGTGTGAAGACCGTTCTGCACGTTTCAAAAGTTTGACGTACGGACAAGGAGCAACTGCAGCATTACCAGTTTGGGGGTATTATATGAAAAAATGTTATGCCGATAAAGATCTTCAAATTTCTAAAGCAGAATTTGAACGTCCAGCAAACCTTTCGATCAAAGTAGATTGCTACCAAAGACCAGCGATTGTAAAAGATACAACGCAGACCGAACAAAATACAGATGAATTTGAATTGTAACAATGTTGCAATAAAACGTATTTAATTACATATCAATCCCTTTACAGTTCTTTTGAAAGATTTGTAAAGGGATTTTTCTTTTGGTTTTATTTTTACGAAATCGTTATAATTTCATCTAAAAATCTTATTTTTATCAAAAATATTCAGCAATAAAGATAGTTTGTTATGATAACAAAAAAAGTAAATAACGTTCAGGATGCTATAAGCGGAATTGAAAGTGGCATGACCATCATGTTTGGAGGTTTCGGATTGTGTGGTATTCCAGAAAATACAATTGCAGCTTTGGTAAATACTTCCATTTCAGATTTAACTTGTATTTCTAACAATGCAGGTGTAGATGATTTTGGTTTAGGATTATTGTTGCAGAAAAAGCAGATTAAAAAGATGATTTCTTCTTATGTGGGAGAAAACGCCGAATTCGAACGTCAAATGCTTTCAGGAGAATTGGAAGTTGAATTAACACCACAGGGAACTTTGGCAGAACGCTGTCGAGCGGCCCAGGCGGGAATTCCAGCTTTCTTTACACCAGCAGGTTACGGAACTGAAGTTGCAGAAGGAAAAGAGGCTAGAGAATTCAACGGAAAAATGCATATTATGGAAGAAGCTTTCAAAGCCGATTTTGCTATTGTAAAAGCATGGAAAGGTGATGAAGCTGGAAATCTGATTTTTAAGGGAACAGCAAGAAACTTTAATGCGCCAATGGCTGGAGCGGCAAAAATTACAATTGCGGAAGTTGAGGAATTGGTTCCTGTTGGAACATTAGATCCCAATCAGATTCATATTCCAGGAATTATGGTGCAGAGAATCTTTCAAGGAGAAAAGTTTGAAAAGAGAATTGAACAACGTACTGTAAGAGCTAGAAATTAGATAATTAGGAAATGTGATAATTAGATAATTTTTTAGTTTACTTGAGCATTTTCTAATTGGCAAATTAACTAATTGACACATTAAAAAGACACATTCAAACTATGTTAACAAAAGAAGATATAGCAAAACGAATTGCAAAAGAAGTTAAAGACCGTTATTTCGTAAATCTTGGAATCGGAATTCCGACTTTGGTAGCGAATTACGTTCGAGAAGATATAGCAGTTGAATTCCAAAGTGAAAATGGTGTTCTCGGAATGGGACCTTTTCCTTTTGAAGGAGAAGAAGACGCTGATATTATTAATGCAGGAAAGCAAACTATTACCACGCTTCAGGGTGCCAGTTTTTTTGATTCGGCATTTAGTTTCGGAATGATTCGCAGCCAGAAAGTAGATTTGACTATTCTAGGCGCAATGGAAGTTTCAGAAAACGGAGATATTGCCAACTGGAAGATTCCAGGGAAAATGGTAAAAGGAATGGGAGGCGCAATGGATTTGGTGGCTTCTGCCGAAAATATCATTGTTGCCATGATGCACGTGAACAAAGCAGGAGAGTCAAAAATCTTAAAAAGATGTACTTTGCCATTAACAGGCGTAGGATGCGTTAAAAAGGTTGTAACGGAGCTCGCGGTTCTCGAAGTAACAGAAAAAGGTTTTAAGCTCTTAGAAAGAGCACCAGGTGTCTCAGTCGAGCATATCATCGCTTCGACTGAAGCTGATTTAATCATCGAAGGCGAAATTCCTGAAATGTCGATTTAGAAAAATACAGCCACAAAGGCACAAAGACTCAAAGTATTTTTTAAGTAAAAGTAAAAACCGCCCAATAAGGCGGTTTTTTTATAATAAAAACTTTGAGTCTTTGTGCCTTTTTGGCAAAACACAAAATATTATAGATTGAAAGAAGCTCCTAAACTAAAAGTAGCTTGATTATTCAAATGATAAAATGGATCATTGTTTGAACCGTATTTTGCAATTGGAAATCCGATTTCTGTGAAAACACCAAATCCGTCAGTAAAGAAATAGCGACCACCAACATGTCCTCCAAAATTATGCAAACCTAAGCTTAAACCAGGATAAACGTCCAATTGTTCCACTCCAATTACACTAGATAAGTTCGCATTTATTCTTGCTTTTGCATCAAAACGATCACCGAAATCTGGTTTTGCATCGCCGTAATAAACTGTACTGCCGTGGTAAAAACCATTAAAATTATCAACGCCTAATAAGTAGTTTGCAACAAAACCAAATGAGAAATTTTCTCCTAAACCAAAATCAATAGATCCTTGAATTCCAGACCCACCATCTTGAAGGTTAGCTCCAACATTTACTCTTGTGTCACCTTTTCCTGTAAAGGCACTTTGTGCATTAATAAATCCGAATGATACTAAAAACAAGAGTGTAAAAACCTTTTTCATAAACTTTAAATATTAATTATTTTGCTGGGCAAATGTAATTTTTTTATCAATTAATTCCTACCCTTTTCATTGAAATACAATTCGTTTAACGGCTCGCTTTGCCAGTATTCTTTGGTGTCGACATCCATAATCGTAAGCGGACCTCTAAAGGCAGCACCCGTATCAACATTCCAAACACAAGCTTTGTTTACTGGAACCGTTTTTCCTATTCTGGTAACAGGAGTATGTCCGATGTAAACTTCTTTATAAACGGTAAATCTTTTAGGATAGTGTAAATCGTCTTCCTTTAATTTTGGGTCTAATGAAAGTGCCGTTTCCCAAAGTGTTCTGTCCCAATAAAATAGTTTTGAAAAATATTCCCATTTTACACCATTTAAATTGGTAAAACCTGCGTGAACAAACAAACGATTCTGATCATCAAGGTAATAATCTTGAAGATTTTCCAAGAATTCGATATGAGCTTTCTTTTTATCAGCCGAAATTTTAGCGTAACCTTCAACAGTTGCTTTTCCGCCGTGCTTGTACCACATTTCTTCATCAAAGTCATCATTTCGTTCTTCCAGCCAGTCTAATGCCAGCTGATCGTGATTCCCTCTTATGCAGATGCAGTTTTGTTTGCTTTTTAAATCAATCAAATAGTCGATCACTTCAACAGACTGACTCCAGCCGTCAACATAATCGCCCAAAAAAATTAGAGTATCTTCTGTGGTAACTTCGGCTCTTTTCATCACTTGTTCAAGTGCAAGTAATCCGCCATGAATGTCACCTATAACAAATGTTCGCATTATTTAATTTTTCGAGTAGAAGAACAAAAATAAAAAGAATTATTGGTTTGCACTCACCTAATTTATATTCTTTAAAAATTGATACTATTTATAACTATTTCGGGTGCATTTTTATTGCTTTCCTTTTTAAATTTGCAAAATGTCTGAAATAGCTACATATAGAAAAATTATTCATATCGATATGGATGCTTTTTATGCGTCTGTAGAACAGATGGATAATCCAGATTTGCGTGGGAAACCTTTGGCAGTTGGTGGTTCAGAAAATAGAGGAGTTGTGGCAGCAGCTAGTTATGAGGCTCGAAAATTTGGTGTTCGAAGTGCTATCAGCGGAGTTTTGGCCAAAAAATATTGTCCCGATATTATTTTTGTGCGTCCCAGATTTGATCGTTACAAAGAGATTTCATCCAAAATTCATAAAATTTTTAATGAGTATACTGATTTAGTGGAACCTCTTTCACTAGATGAAGCTTATCTGGATGTTACTCATAATAAAAAAGGAAATCCGAGTGCAAGTTTGTTAGCAGAAGAAATTAGAATGAGAATTTTTAATGAAGTTGGTTTAACGGCTTCTGCGGGAATTTCGATTAATAAATTTGTGGCTAAAATTGCGAGTGATTACAATAAACCAAACGGACAGAAAACGGTAAATCCGGATGAAGTAGAAGCTTTTTTAGAAGATTTGCCCATTCGAAAATTTTATGGAGTAGGGAAAGTAACTACTGAAAAAATGTATCAGCTTGGTATTTTTACGGGAACAGATCTTAAAAGTAAATCCTTAGAGTTTTTAGAGAAACACTTCGGAAAATCGGGTGCATTTTATTATCATGTAGTACGTGGCATTCACAATAGTGAAGTAAAATCATCCAGAATTACCAAATCAGTTGCCGCAGAACATACTTTTGACGTTAATCTTTCTTCTGAAATTTTTATGATTGAGCAACTGGAAGGAATTGCAGCTTCTTTAGAAAAACGACTCGAACGACATAAACTTTCAGGTAAAACTATAACACTTAAAATAAAATACAGTGATTTTTCGCAACAAACCAGAAGTAAAACGCTTCCTTACTTTATCTCCGATAAAAAATTGATTATGGAGAATATACAAGAATTATTATACCAGGAAAAAATGAAAGATTCTGTAAGATTGCTCGGTATTTCGTTAAGCAATCTGAACAATGAAATTAAAAAAGAAGTAGTGGTTCAGTTAAAATTTACGTTTTGATAACATTTTCAATGCTTAAAAGAGTATTAATGATACTTATTGGGAGGATTTTTCCTCTATCTTTGGATAAAATATTTATTGATCATTTAAATTGTATTTTACATGAAAAATAAAAATTCCGACGATTTTTTACAACGAAACACGGTTCCAATTCTGTCATGGGATTTTCACCATGAATATATAAAAGAACTGAAAGCTTTAACGGATGATCTGGAAAGAGTAAGTAAAATTTCTAGTGAGTTTACTTGGGATGAAAAAAAACTGAATATCAGCGAAAGAATCAAAGATGAAGTTGTTTTGATTACGGATCTGGATTTAAGAATAGTTTTCGCGTCAAGCGGAATCAAAAAAATGACGGGTTATAAAGAAGAAGAGATTCTCGGTAAAACCCCAAAAATGTTTCAGGGACCAGCAACTTCTAAAAAAGATTTAAGAGAAATTAGAGCAGCAGTAAAGAAGAAGATTCCTTTTGAAAAAACGCTTGAAAACTACCGTAAAAACGGTAAAACGTATAAATGTAAAATTGATGCTTCGCCAGTTTATAAATTAAATGGCGAAATATCGCATTTTATAGCTTTTGAAAAACAGGATTTAAGTGCTTAGTTTTTTTGCCACGAAGGCGCTAAGACACGAAGATATTTTTAAATAAAGAAAAAATAAAAGCCACCTATTGGTGGCTTTTATTTATAAAAAAACTTTGTGTCTTAGCGCCTTCGTGGCAAATTCTATTATAAATCAGCAAAGAAATCATTTCCTTTATCATCTGTAATAATGAATGCTGGGAAATCTTTAACGGTGATTTTACGAACGGCTTCCATTCCTAATTCTTCAAAATCAACCACTTCAACTTTTAGAATGTTGTCTTGAGCTAAAATAGCAGCAGGACCTCCGATAGAACCTAAGTAGAATCCGCCGTATTTGTTGCAGGCATCAGTTACTTGTTTGGTACGGTTTCCTTTTGCCAACATAATCATGCTTCCGCCATTTTTTTGGAATTCATCTACATAAACGTCCATACGCCCAGCAGTTGTTGGTCCGAAACTTCCTGAAGCCATTCCGTCTGGAGTTTTTGCAGGACCAGCATAGTAAACAGGGTGATTTTTGAAATACTCTGGCATTGGTTTTCCAGCGTCTAACAATTCTTTGATTTTTGCGTGAGCAATATCTCTCGCAACAATTACAGTTCCGTTTAGTTTCAAACGCGTTTTAACTGGATATTGAGATAATTTAGCTAAAATATCAGCCATTGGTTGGTCTAAGTCAATTTCTACAGGAGCTTCTAAATGCGGTGCTGTTTCTGGTAAAAATTGTTTCGGATTTACTTCTAATTGCTCAACGAAGATTCCGTCTTTCGTGATTTTTCCTTTGATGTTTCTATCTGCAGAACAAGAAACTCCCAATCCAACTGGACAAGAAGCCGCGTGACGAGGCAAACGAATTACACGAACGTCGTGCGTGAAATATTTTCCTCCAAATTGTGCTCCAATTGCACTTTCCTGGCAAATTTTCTGAACTCTTTCTTCCCATTCAAAATCACGGAAAGCCTGACCAGACATATTTCCAGAAGTTGGAAGATGATCATAATATCCTGCAGAAGCTTTTTTAACAGCGCTTAAGTTGGCTTCTGCAGAAGTTCCGCCAATTACCAAAGCTAAATGGTATGGAGGACAAGCAGAAGTTCCTAAATCTTTGATTTTTGTACGAATGAATTCGTCTAATGATTTTTCATTCAACAAAGATTTTGTCTGTTGGTATAAGTATGTTTTGTTTGCAGATCCTCCACCTTTTGCCATAAACAAAAAGTCGTAAGAAGTTCCTTTTTTAGCATAAATATCAATTTGTGCCGGAAGATTTGATCCTGAATTTTTCTCTTCAAACATCGAAATCGGAACAATCTGCGAGTAACGTAAGTTTCTTTTTTGGTAAGTATTAAAAATTCCGCGGCTTAACCATTCTGCATCATCAACACCTGTAAAAATGCTTTCGCCTTTTTTAGCCATAACAATTGCCGTTCCCGTATCCTGACAGCTTGGTAATTGACCTTCAGCAGCAACAGAAGCATTTTGAAGCAAATTGTAGGCTACAAAACGATCGTTATCTGTAGCTTCTGGATCATCAAGGATTTTTCTAAGTTTTTGCAAATGAGTCGTTCTTAGCATAAACGAAACATCTGTTAATGCCTCTTCTGCTAATAATTCTAAACCTTTTGGATCAACGGTTAAAACTTCGCGTTCTCCAAATTGTTCCACTTTCACAAAATCTGAGGTGATTTTGCGGTACTGCGTATCATCCTTTAAGATCGGATAAGGATCTTGGTATATAAAATCAATCATTGCTTTGTTTTTTCACAAAGTTAGAAAGAATTTATTTTAGAAAGAGTTTGAATAAGCGTTCTGGAGCAGTTTATTCCTGACTGTTAAACTGATCAAAAGTCATCTTCTTTTGAAAGTAAGCTTTGTCTTTTGCCGATAGTAATTTCTTGCTCCATTGGTTACCTTTCAATTCAAAAGAAATTGAATCAGAATGTGTTAGGATTCCCATGTCCATGTTTTCATCTTCATCTGCTGGTACAAATGCAACAGTTTTGCAATAAAAAGATTTTGGATCTGAACTTTTTGATGGATTAGCGATTTCTACCCAACTTCCCCAACCACTGTCAGATAGTGTATTCCATTGATGAACAAGCTGTAAGCTATTGTTTTTTAAGTAATATAAATAGTTGTCATGCGTATAACCACAAGCAGGATATCCCACTGAAATATGTATGAAAGGCGAATTTTTGGAAGTTTCAGATGTCAATCCATAAGAAGCCATCCAGTCTGAACCTTTTTCAAAACCTTTAATTGTAACTTTTGAAGATCCTGTTTTGCTTTTATTCTGATAAAAATCCAGTCGGTATTTTACGGTTACAATGCTGTCTTTGTCTGCTTGCTGTTCTACCAAATTGGCTAAAATGTAGTCTTTTGAAGATTCTTCGCCATTAACATAAATTGCAACGGTATCCGTTTTTATGATTTTTTCATCTGCCGAAGTGTCGATAGATTCCATTGGAATTTCCTGAACAACCGGTAATGCTGCAATTTCTGAATCTGTGGTTTTTGTTTTTTGGCATCCGATTAGTAGGATTGAGAAGAGGAGGGCTTGTATTTTCATGGTATTATTGTTCTAATAGTAAAACTAAAAGTTTTTTCTTTTGATAAAGTTCTGCCAGTGATATTTTTTCGCCATTGAAGTAAAAAAGTTGGTCTTCAAATTTTACTTCATTAGGATCAATTAAAAAACAGTAGTTATCACGATCGTTTAAAACGCTCAGGTTATCATAATTCAATTCGATTACTTCAACATATTTGATGATATTGAGCTTATGTGCTTCTTCCAGAGTTACTGGCGTACTTTCATCATATCTAAAAAAGAATTTTTCACCACCTCCAGGCATTCCAAACCAAGGCATTGCTTTTCCTGATACAAGATTGATGTAATCTGGAGCTTCATTGATCACAAATAAACGTTGGTTCATTGTTTGAAAGAATTCAGGAAGAGATTTGTTTTCAAAAGCTTCTTTTTCTCTCCAGAAATAAATTCCCTGATTTTGCCATGACGGATTCTGAAAGTCTTTTTCGGTTTCAGAATCAGAATAATGCATATACAATTCTCTTGGCATAAAAGTCAAGATAGAATCGTTTATAAGCCAGTCGATTTTATTGGGTTCAAATTGATTTTCCTCAGACTGCGTATTTTCCAAAGGTTGTGCTTCTTCTGTAAATTTGGACTGCTCAGAAGAAGGCTCTTCTTTGACCGTTTTAACTTCCTTTTCCTTGCCGAATAATTTTTTAAATAAATTCATATTTTGAGCTTTTATGAAATGAAATTAAAAGAACCAAGTTGCTACAAATATTGCTGTAATTACACAAATTAAATCTACTAAAAGCATTGTGCCTAAAGCATATCTTGTATTTTTGATGTTAACTGAACCAAAATATACCGCAATTACATAAAATGTACTTTCGGCACTGCATTGAAAAATACTGCTTAATCTAGCAGTTAAAGAATCGGCGCCAAAGGTATTCATTGAATCAATCAAGAAACCTCTAGATCCCGCAGAACTAAACGGACGAAGCATTGCAACAGGAAGTGCGTTAGTGATTTCTTTGCTTACGCCTAAGTTAGAAAACACAAATCCGATTGCGTCACTAATGATTTCGAATAAACCACTATTTCTGAATAGTGAAATGGCTACTAACATTCCTAAAACGTACGGAAAAATAGTAACTCCCGTTTTCACTCCGTTATTTGCTCCAACTACAAAAGTGTCGAAGACTGTTGTATTAGCATCTTTAAATTTCTGTTCATGTCTGAAAGAAAAAATCAGGGTAAAAGCAATAATCGCCAATAATATTAATCCAGAAAGGTTTGACGTAAAATAGTTTTTTCCAATTAAATCCAAATGATTCACATACATCAGCAAACCAACAATAGCGGCAATTAATCCCATTAAACCAATTAGAAGCGAAGCACTTTTAAAATTGATTTTTTGTTTGATTCCGACAATTAAGAAAGCAGCGATAGTTCCTATGAATGAAGTAATGATACACGGAAGCATAACATCGGCAGGATTACTGGCATTTGCAGCAGCACGATATCCAATAATCGAAGTGGCAATTAAGGTCAAACCAGAAGCGTGAAGACACATAAACATAATTTGTGCATCGCTGGCTTTGTCTTTGTCAGGGTTTATTTCTTGTAAACTTTCCATGGCTTTCAATCCAAAAGGTGTTGCAGCCGAATCTAATCCCAAGAAATTAGCAGCAAAGTTTAAAGTCATGTACGATATCGAAGGGTGATTTTTAGGAATACTTGGAAACACTTTTACAAATACTGGACTTAACGCTTTTGCCAATTTTCCAGAAGCTCCAGAAATGATTAGAAGTTCCATTAAACCACAGAAAAAGGCCAAGTAAGCAATTAGAGGCAGAATTAAATCGACCAAAGTGCTTTTACAAGTTGGTAGTAAACCATCAGACTTTTGAAGTCCGCTGTAGATTTTTACAGTTTTGTTTTTAAAAACGTAAGTTGTGTCGGCATTAAGCGTATCACGATTGATAATCATGGTTTGATCTGGCGCTTTTTTAATGCTGTCTTTGATGAAAGTAGGAAGTTCTTCTACATATTTTTCAGAAACTAAAATCGGATCATCTTTTTTTCCATTTAAAACAGAATCAATGGTATAAGTATTGGCAGTAAATAAACTGACTACAATAAAAAGAATCGAAGAAATAAAAATAACTAACCAAAATCTGCTTAATACCATAATTACATTTTTTTGTAAATGTAATTATTTAGCGATAAAATGCATAAATATTTTGTTTTTGATGAAGAATTTGATGGGTTGTAAATGAGAAATAATGACAAATGAGGTTAAATTTATATGTCGCCCTGCTGGGGCTCTTTATTATGTGGATTTTTTGAGCTATAAATATTTCGCTCTTCCAGAGCTTTTTGAGTGAGAGCAATTTGAAAGAATTTGGCAGTTCTGGAAGAGTGAAATTTTTATAGAAATCAAATTGGAAAATAATGAAAAACTTCAGCGGAGCGATATGCCAAAGAAAGTATATTATAAATTTAAAAAAATCCAATAGCTCTAGAAGAGCGAAATATTTATAGAAAATAAAATCTAAAGACAACCAAAAGCTCCAGCGGAGCGACATAATAATGAATTATTCAATGGTAATTTTCATTTCCAAATAATTCTCAAAAGCTTTAATTCCTTCAAATAAAATCTCTTTTTTAGAATTTTCGGTTTCATTAAAAAATTCTGTTTCTATTTTGACGTAATCTTTTTTAATGGTTCTTTTCCAGATTCCAATCACTTTTCCGTTTTCTAAAATGATGGGTTTAAAAATGCCATTATTGGTAAAAACTTTAGATTGATGTTCTGTATTGAAAGAAGCTTCACGTGTTTTATATGAAATTAAAATCTCATCAAACGCCGGAAGAAAATGAACGCTTTCGTGAAAGTCATTCTCTTTAGTGTCCTCTTTTTTAAACCAATATAGCTGATTGTCAATAGAGACAGAGTTTAATTGCAACTCTATTGCGTTAATTGCATTCTTGCAGATTGTTGGCGCAAAACCAGACCACCAAGAGAAATCAAGCAGGGTTGCGGGGCCATGACTTTCAAAATAACGTTGGGCAAGTTTTGCCAATGCTTCTTCTTTACTTAATTTGGATTTTGGTTTAGAAACCCTTTCTTCGAGCAAAGCATAAGTAATTTGTTTGCCTTTCATTCTTCCGTTGCAGACTAAACCATCCAATTCGGCATTCATCATAATGGCAGCACTTAGGAAATCTTCCTTTGAGGTTTTTTTGATATCAAGTTCTTGCATGATTTCATCACGTGTCAAATGATTGTTTCCTGCGAGTAGTTTTTCGATAGAAGAATTGACCTGATTAAGCTTCTTCTCGTCATAGCCAAATTTTTTAGCTGCAGAATTGGTGAAACGTTTTACTTGTGGAGCAGATAGTTCAAGCATCCAATAAATATCATCAGGAGAAACAAAATGCCACGTTGGACGCAAAATATGGGTTCGAATAATCTTAGCCGAATTTACAGCTTCCTCAATCTCTTTTTCTGATGAATCGCAACGAGAACCAATCGCCCATTTTGCCATGGCGTAATCCTGCGCCTGCATGGCACCAAAATGTTTTACCACTTCTTGTGGAGAACAAGGGCTAGTTTTGTACAACTTTTGAGCAACCAAACGATGATGTGAAATTTGCTCGTGCGTCATTTTGTAAACCATATAAGTGATATAAGTAATTCTAGTTTTTAAAACCTTAGCACCTCAGCGTCTTAGAGTCTTAGGACCTCAAAAAACTAAACATGAATAATCTCCTCATCAATCAATAAATCTTCTCTTCTTAATCGGAGAAAAACCTGAGCTACGGCAATTGTATCCTTTTCACAGTAGGTTATAATTCGGTCAATGTCTTTTTCGACATAATATACATGACCAACTTGGCTTCCGTCAATATCGCCTTTTGGCGATGGGACACCGAGAATCTTGGTTAACAGTTTTAAAGAAGTAAAATGTTTGTAATCGCCAAACTTCCATAATTCTAAAGTATCCAGATGCGGAATTTCCCAAGGTTTTTTGCCGAAAAGGTTTAATTTGTCAGGAATCGGCATTTGATTGATGATCATTCTTCTGGCAATAAACGGAATGTCAAACTCTTTTGAGTTGTGTCCGCACATTAAATGCTGCGGCTGATTGAAATGATTGTTGATCAGATTTGAAAAGTCTTTCAGGATTTTCTTTTCGTCACCAAAAAAAGAAGTCACTCTAAAGTTTCTAACATCTCCTTTGATGGTAAAAAAGCCAACAGAAATACAGATTATCTTTCCAAACTCAGCCCAAATTCCTGCACGTTCGTAAAATTCTTCAGGAGAAAAATCGTCTTTTCGCTGATATTGCGTTTTCGAATCCCAAAGCGATTGCATTTCCGCGTCAAGCGAATTGAAATTCTCTTCTTCAGGAACGGTTTCTATATCCAGAAAGAGAATGTTATTGAGGTTTATTTTTTCAATCATAATTTTTTTGCCACGAATTACACGAATTTACACAAATTCTTTTTAAGATAAATATAAAGCGATAAGGTTTAATGCGGAATTTTACTACTTTTTATTGGGGAAGATTTATAAGTTTTAAACTTAATTGGCAAAAAAACTAAAACAGACTTTGTTGTGCAGAAGGTGATTCATGTTCCAAAAGCCATTTTTTGCGTGATAATCCGCCGGCGTATCCTGTTAAAGATCCATTTGTGCCGATAACACGATGACAAGGAATAACAATCCAAAGCGGATTTTTACCATTTGCCGATGCTACGGCGCGGATTGCTTTTACATCGCCAAGCTTTTTGGTCTGATCCATGTAACTTACCGTTTTTCCATACGGAATCTCTAATAACGCTTTCCATACTTTCTGCTGAAATTCGGTGCCTTTTGGGTTTAATTTTAGATCGAAATCGGTTCTTTTGCCTTCAAAATATTCATTTAGCTGTAAAACGGCTTCTTTCAAAACTTCTGGAATTTCTGTAGAAACTTCATTTGTTCCAACATCAGAAACAGAAATTATGGCAATACCATCTTCATCTCCAACTATTTTGGTGATTCCTAAAGGTGAATTGATGAAGACTGTTTCCATAGTTTAAATGCAAAAGCGCGAAGAGTTTCGCAAAGTTCGCGAATTTTTTTTGAACCATATAAGTCATATAAGTTCATTTAATTCTCTAAAACTTAAATTACTTACATCACTTATATGGTTTAATAATTGTTCATTCTAAATTTATAATCTAAAACACTTTCAATTTTTTCGCTTGAAATCACTTTTTTGATGTTAGATTGCTGTGAACTGAATTTCGGTAATGGCAAATTCATTTCAATTGCTTTTTGAGTATAATATACTTTTCTTGTAGGATGAAAAGGTGCTACGGCATTAAAAGTTTCATTCCATTTGGATTGATTGATGATGGCTTCAATGATTTCAATACAATCTTTTTGATGAATTAAATTTACAGGCGCATCTGGATTTTCAATGTTTTCCTTTCCGGATAAAAATTTAATAGGATGACGGTCTTCGCCGATTAATCCGCCGAAACGTAGAATTGTGGTTTCAAAGTTTTTATTTTCTTGAAGAAGATTTTCTGCCAACAGCAATTGTTTTCCGCTTTCTGTTTCGGGATTTGGAATGCTTTCTTCGATTATTTTACTGTTATCATCGCCATAAACCGATGTTGAACTTACAAAGAGAACTTTCTTAATTTTTGATTTTTCTATGAAAGGAATTAGATTTTCGATTTTTTCAACAAAAAGTTTCCTTTCAGAATCAGGGTTTGCAGCTCGCAATTTTGGCGGAATGTCTATAATTAGAATTTCGCTCTGCGCTAAAAAATCAGCGATATTTTCAGAAACACTTTCGCTTTCAACAGTTACTAAAAACGGATTTATTCCAGCACTTTCTAAAATAGAAAGTTTATGTTCAGAAGTTGTTGATCCATTTACTGAATTTCCAATTTCAATTAACTTTGTTGCTAAAGGAAATCCGAGCCAGCCACAACCTAATATGCTTATTTGTTTCATTTTTTTGTTTTGAGGTGCAAAGTAACAAAGGTACAGAGTTGCAAAGTTTTTTGAGCTATAAAGAAAAAGGCAGATTTTAAAATCTGCCTTTATTTATTATTCTGGTGTTACAACCGGTTTTATACTGTCTTTTGGAATCGCCAAACTATCTTTAACGATTACAGGTTCAATTGGTTTTATTGGTGCAACGTATCTTTTTATTTTCTGCTGAATTAAAACAGCATCATTTAAAACAAAAGGAGTTGGCATCATCCAGTTTTCTCTTGGTTTGACGTTTAATAGTGGATTTGTCATTAAATCAAATGAACTTTCTATCAAATCCATATCAAAAATAGACGATTTGTTGATGTAGAATTCCATTTCAAGCGGTTCATTTCCGACAACATAATAACATAAAATTTTGCTGTCTTCTCTTTGTAAACGATTGCCTTTTTCTCCAGAAGTCGTTACTCCGTTTGCTTTAAAGTTGTAAAACGTCATTTTTGGGTTGGCATAAATGTCGTAACGATTTACTTTTCTGTTTGGCGTTATCTTGATTTTTAGATATCTATTGCTTCCAATTACACTGTCTCTCAAAAATTGAATGGTAGGTTTCGGAACATCAACAACAGGCGCAATTGAACTATAAGTAAATGTTGAATTGTATTTGCTTGCCAACGGAAGCGAATTTAAACCAACCGCTTTTTGATTTTTCTCTCCTAAATACGATTTGGTCCAATCGTCCAAGTTTTTATCATAAGTCGCCCAAACTGCAGAATTGTGATCAGCATTGTAAACATATAATAAGCTGTTTGATTTTGCTTTTCCATATTCATAGCCTGAATTGTATCCAGCATAGATGAAAAATCCAATAGAAGTTAGGAAGAAAACAACTGTCCAAATTCCTTTTCTGGCAAAATCTCCAAATATTGGTAATAACAATCCGAACAATAAAACAGTTAAAATGGCACTTCCAAACAAAATTTTAAGTCCTAAGCCAACAGGAAACATTACGATAAATGGCGCTACAATAGCCAAAGCCGGAATACTGAAAATTAGATTTACTCCTAAACTGTAATGTTGTGTGAAAACGAAAATTCCGAATAATAATATTCCGAAATAAACAGGAATAATTAAAAATCCTGCTCCCGTTAAACTATTTGCTAAAAAGGCATTAATGATGATCCAAAGTAACAATGGCGCCACAAAGTGATTCATTGTGATTTTGGTATCAGAAAAATGATGGTAGAAAGCAAAACAAATCGCAATACTTAGAGTGACAAAAGCGCCAATATAAGCGTGTCCGTTATAAGTAAAGCCGTTTAGTAAATCAGAATATTGAGGATAAATTTCTAAAATAAGTTTCCATCCTAAAAAAGTTACTAATCCTGCAATAATTATAGAACCCAAAAGAGGCACAAATCCTCTGAATATTTCTCTAAAAGTGATGATTCTTTTTACTTTTCCGACGAAAATAAATAAAGCCAATAATCCAAAAGCAATTAATGTCATTGGCATTACCCAAGAAAACGGGTAGTTGATGAATGAAAAAGGAGCACTGAAATAAACGTTATCTTCAGTAGATTCTGTTTGGTTTAAGTCAATGTTGGTCAGGTATTTCAATAATGGCATCAAGTACGTTCCTTGATGTGCTAAAGTAGTTTTGCTTAAATGTTGAACATCATCTTGTTGTGTGTGATAGTTGAAATGCCCATCAATAAAAGCGAAATTAAATCCTTGAATGTTTCCTTGTTCTCTAAAAACAGTTAAATCGGTATCATTTGGAAGCATTTTATAAATGCTGTACATCAGCGAATTAGAAACAGGATAAGAAGTTTTTGCTTTAGAAAATTCTTTTACAAGCGCTTCATTTCCTTTAGTGGTTTCCATTAACATATAACTTGGACCAGAAGAGCCGCGTGCTTCAAAATTCAAAACCAATCCAACGTCTTTTGCCCAAGGATGTTTGTTTACAAAAAGAGCGGCACCGTTTAAGCCTAATTCTTCCGCATCTGAAAAGAGTATGATTATATCGTTTTTCTGAGGATGTTTAGAGTATAAAAAGGCACGAACGCCTTCTAAGATTGTTGCGACACCAGAAGCATCGTCGCTTGCACCTTTTGAGAAAGAATGCGGAGCACTGTCGTAATGAGAAAGAAGTAAAAGTGCTTTGGTATTGTTTGTTCCTTTAATTCGAGCCAAAATATTTTTTGACTTTACTAAAAGACCTTTATCGTTTAGAGTAAAACCTTCCTGAACACTCGTTTCTAAACCAATTCTGTTTAATTCAAGTTTCAGATAATTGGCAACCAGTTCATGATTTGTAGATCCGACATAATGTGGTTTTTGCGCAATAATTCCGACTTGGTTTAAAGCCCTTTCGGTAGAGAATTCTGCGAGTGCTTCGTCGTCTTTATTGATGCCTTGCGGCATCATTGTGGCGTATATAATGCCTAGCAAAGCTAAAACGCAGGCAATTGCGAGAATGGAGGTTTGGTTTTTTCTCATGGTTAATAAAACTATCTATATTTCTTTTTTAACAAGCATATAATAATCATTGTCCAAGGAACGGTAGCCCTGGTCGTACAAGAAATAATATGTATTTCCTGTCTTGGTTTGTAAAATATTAGTAAAGAACTCAAAATCAAAGCCTTTGTTTAACATTTTCTCACGCGTTGCTTTTGATTTTCCCTCTGTATTTAACTCTGCCAAAATACGGTAATTTTTGCGTAACTTGTTGTTTATATTTCGCATGAAATTCGTACTATCTTTATTTATTTTGTTATTGTACGCATTTCGGCAACCATCCGAACAAAATTTCTTGTCTTCACGACCAACAATTTTAATAGAACATTCGAGGCATGTTTTCATAGATCTGTCTTAATTTTTAAAATTATTTGACTTGATTTATTTTATTTTTAAAAGTAAAATAGGACTATTTTACCACGTTTTTCTATCATCATAATCTGGCTTATCAAGATATTCGATGGTAAATTCACTCATTTTAGGTTTTAATCTTTTATACAAATCGTCATAAATGGGAGCTTTATATTTATGGATGGCTTTAAAAACGTACCCTTCATTATGTTTAAAGTACCATGGATCTGGATAATTTTTTTTAATTAATAATTTTTCCAGAAGCATTAGACTCTCTTCATTTTTATATTTTGCAACTGCGAGACAATAATCTTTTAAATCATCGTATGAATATTGTTTTTTCTTTTTAACGACTGTCTCAAAATACTTTTCAAGTACTGGAAAATAAATCTTATCTGGATTTTCTTCAATTGCCTTAAAAATTAAATCCTCGCAAGGGCTTTCGAACTTATTAAAAACACTCTTTAAATAGGCTAAATCTTCTTTTTTCTTAAATTTTGATAAAGCATAACATGCACCAAGCTGTTTACCACATCTATTGGTTTTCAATTTTGATTTTTGTTTTATTAGTGCATAATATTTTTCATTAGGTTCAACATCATAAATCATCCAATTGGCAACATCTAAGTAAGAATGCTTTAATAAAACACTATCGACTAAAATACTTTTTTGGGCTTTAGTTAACATTTTGCCATCTTCTGCCTTTCTAATTAATAAATCAGAGACTGTAAAATCATCAGCAGCATCTTCATAAAACCACCAAGTTACTTTAGCCGTGTCGCTTAAATGGCCTAAAAGAATTTTAAAATAATCTTTGTCCTTTTTATTTACCAAAGTTCTGTAGGCAATAACTCTTAAGACTGGCTGATTGCATTTAAGTAATTCTAAAAGTTCATTTTTTGTGCAATTTTTAGTTATATAGTTTCTTGCAATAGTATCTCCTGATGGAAGTTTTTTTTCTGATGCTAATTTTTTAAGATGAGTTTGTAATTCAGGTCTGAAATCTGAAATAGCATTCGGATATGGATCTTTTCCACAGCTGTATAATATTGAGATTATAAAAAGAAACATTACTTTTTTCATAAGCACTTTTATTGGCCTTTGTACAACATTTTTATCAGGTATTCAATTTCTTAATTTCGTAAAGATCAGATCTACGGTCTTTTAATGTTTTTACGCTTCCATGTTCATGAAGTTCTTTCAGTAAATTCAAATCAACATCAACAATTAAAGTCATTTCTGTGTTTGGAGTTGCTTCTGCTTTGATTCCGTTACTTGGAAAAGCAAAATCCGATGGAGTAAATACAGAAGACTGTGCATATTGAATATCCATATTGTTCACTTTTGGAAGATTTCCAACGCAACCTGCTATGGCTACATAACACTCATTTTCGATAGCGCGTGCCTGCGAACAATGTTTTACACGGGTGTAACCGTTTTGTGTATCGGTTAAAAAGGGTACGAATAAAATGTTCATTCCTTCATCTGCCAAAAGTCTTGAAAGTTCTGGGAACTCGACATCATAACAAATTAAAATTCCAATTTTACCGCAATCGGTATCAAAAGTTTTAAATTCAGAACCGCCTTTCATTCCCCAGTGAATTACTTCGTTTGGTGTAATATGAATTTTGGTATACATTTCTGAAGTCCCGTCTCTTTTACATAAAAAACCGACATTATACAGATTTCCACTTTCTACATAAGGCATACTTCCTGTAATAATATTGATGTTGTATGAAATGGCAAATTCCTGGAATTTCTTTTGAATGGGATCGGTATGACGTGCCAATTCACGAATAGCTTCTGCCTCAGATAAATGATTGTAATCGGCCATTAAAGGAGCGGTGAACAATTCTGGAAATAAAGCAAAGTCAGAACCATAACCTGAAACGGCATCGATGAAGAATTCTGCTTGTTCAAAAAGAGCTTCAACATTATTTAAAGGACGCATCTGCCATTGAATTAATCCTAAACGAATGATGTTTTTCTTAAGATTAATCAGTTTCGGACTATCTTCATAATAAATATTATTCCATTCCAGTAAGACAGCGAATTCTTTTGATTCCTCGTCACCTTCCAAATAATTTTTGATGATTCTTAAAACGTGAAAATCGTTGCTCAACTGAAAAGTCAATACTGGATCGTATAATTCTTTCGTTCGAACTTTTTCAATATACGCTTTAGGAGACATTTTTTTAGCATGTTCTCTATAACTCGGAATTCGGCCTGCAAAAACAATCGCTTTTAAGTTTAATTGTTCGCAAAGTTCTTTTCTCGCGTCGTACAAACGTCTTCCCAAACGCAAACCTCTATAGTTTGGATGAATGAAAACATCTATTCCGTATAAAATTTCAGCATTTGGATTATGAGTAGAGAAGGTGTAATCACCGCTAATTTGTTGGTAATTGTGTCTTTTCTCTACTAGTTTTTCATCGACAATGAGCGATAATGCAGAGCCTACTACCTTTCCATCCACTAAAATTACGAGCTGTCCTTCTGGGAAAATAGAAAGAAGTCTTTCGATATCATCAGATCCCCAATACGAATCGGCCATTTCTGGATACGATTCGATCATTGATTTTTTTAACTGTTTGTAATCTTCAATTTCTAAATTTCGTAATTCTACTTTTTTGATTTTTGCCTGCATATAGTAAGATTTATCTCAAATATACAAAAAAAGATTTCCATTTACAAACGCTTACAAATAGTTACAGTCGATAGTAAATAGTTAATAACCGACTGTCGTTTAAGGGATTTCTCATCTTTGCATCGTTGAAGTTGACGAATAATTTCAATTTATATAACCTTAAAATAATATACGCCATGAATGCAATGAAAAACAGAGTACAGTTAATCGGGAACGTAGGGAATGATCCAGAAATCAAAACATTAGAAAGCGGTAAAAAACTAGCGCATTTAACAATCGCTACCCACGATGTTTACAGAAACGAAAAAGGAGATAAGGTAGAACAAACCGAATGGCATCGAGTAACAGCTTGGGGTAAAACGGCAGAAATTATCGAAAAGTTTGTCTCAAAAGGAAAAGAAGTTGCTGTTGACGGAAAGTTGACGCACAGAAGTTATGAAGACAAAAATGGAGAGCGAAAATACATTACAGAAGTTGTTGTAAACGAGATTTTGTTGCTATAAATAATCTTTGACTAAACGCCACGAAATACAATTAAACCCGACAGATTTTTAAAAACCTGTCGGGTTTAACTTTTATAATGCAATATAGTTATAGAATTGAAGCGCCATTTATATCCGTCGTAAGCACTTCACTCATATAATCAAAAAAAGGTCTCATGTTTTTAAAAGCATCCAAAGCCATTTCTAAAAAATTCGGACTTAAAACTTCTTCATCTGTAAAGCGTTTTATGACTAGAAATTGTTTGTAACGAAGTAAATCGATAGCGGGATGATCAATATCGAAACCTTTTGGTTTTGTTTTGAGTTGTTCGCCTTGCAAAGTTCCAAAGTTACTTTTGAAAGTTTTTGAATTTAGTATTTTTTGAAAGGTTTCGGGATCTTGGGCAAATTCGGCTCTTAATCTTTTTAAATCCGCAGCGCTTGGTCCCCAGAAAGCTCCTGCGAAAAAACTGTTTCCTCCTTTTTCGAGGTGAAAATAATAACCGCCACGTCTTGCTGCGGTTGCGCGAGTAAAACTGCCACCCCAATAATCTTTAAAGGGAGTTTTGTCTTTAGAAAATCGAATATCACGATAGATTCTGTAAACGCTTTTCTTGCCCGAAGTATTTTCTAAAACATCTGTTTTAGAAAGTTCTTTTAGCAAAGCGCCTGCAAAGTTTTCAATATGATTTAACTCGATTAAATATTGAGGTTTATTAGCTTCAAACCAAGGTTTATTGTTGTTTTCTTTTAGCTGAACCAAGAAATCAAGACTTGATTTAGGGATTGTAATATTGTTTTCCATAATGAATTTAAAATCGAAAGAGACTGCAATTTAAAACTAAAAAACCCACCAGAGAAATCTGATGGGTTTTTCTATATTTTGTTAAGCCGTTTTTTTGAATAAATCAAACATAGGACAACGTGAGCAACGCTTCTTTTCGCTTTTTTTGTATTTCTCACAACAAGAAGATTTACAGTTTTCAATCTTCTTAATTTTCTCAAGGATAACTTTATTTTTTTTGTCTTTTTTATCCTTTTTCTTGTCCTTGTCTTTTTCTTTCTTGCCCAATTTTCCTCTGTATTATAAAAACAGAGACAAATATAAATCAAAAAAGTAATTTTTAAGTATTCTAAATAAACTTTAACTTTTTTTATTTTGGATTGATAGCAATTGAACTTGTAACTGTTAATTGCTGAATATCACGGTCAAACAAGTAAAGTCCGCCTTTATCATCACCAATTAAATTGATTTTATCCAGAATTGATTTTGCTGTAGCTTCTTCTTCGATTTGTTCCGAAACGTACCATTGTAAGAAATTATGACTTGCATAATCTCTTTCTTCAAAAGTAATATGCACTAATTCGTTAATCGATTGAGAAACAAAAAGTTCGTGATTGTAAAGTTCCTCAAACATTTCTTTGAAAGTAGAATAGGTTGTTTTTGGCGCTTTAAGATCTGTAACCTGAGCATGTCCACCACGTTCATTTACATATTTAACCAATTTAAGCATATGTGCACGCTCTTCATCTGACTGTGTGTACATAAATTGAGCAATTCCTTCTAATCCTTGTACTTCCGCCCAACAAGCCATTGAAAGATACGTTTGTGAAGATTCTGCTTCTATTCTGATTTGCTTATTTAAAGCTGATTCAATATTTTTTGATAG
Organism: Flavobacterium panacis; assembly: GCF_024649945.1. Taxonomy (GTDB): domain Bacteria; phylum Bacteroidota; class Bacteroidia; order Flavobacteriales; family Flavobacteriaceae; genus Flavobacterium; species Flavobacterium panacis. Next base: position 65,856 of record NZ_JANKMS010000010.1, read on the forward strand.
CATAATATGTGTCTTTTTTGTAAAATTAGAAAAAATAATCCAAATCACTTTTTGAAAACCGCGAAAACATTACACATTTTGATTAACTTTTATTAAAGTTAATGTGATTTTATATCGCCAAAAGTGAACGGTTTCGAGAATTGAGATTTGTTCATAATTGGATTTCCATTGTCTTGGATCATCATGCCATCCGTAAATTTTCGCATTAAAAATTGTTGAGAGCCACTTTCGAAATAACTCAAAACATAATAATCTTTCAATCTTAATACATCATATATTCTGATGTCTTTATTGCTATTTAAATAGTAAAATAAGTTGTCAATAGCCAAAGGCCTTGATTGATGATCTCTTGTGAAGTTTAAGTTTTCGTTTAACATAGCATCAAAGTAAACGGCTTTAGTTAGCGAATATGGAGTGCGTTCGCCAAAATCTGTTGAAGAATTAAATGAAAAATAAAAATCGGAATATTCTCCAAAACCGCTAAAAGTGATAAAACTGTTTTGGTGGTTTTTAAAAATAGAAATACCAGCAGGAAGTCCGTTTATATTTTTCAGGAATTTTTCAGTGTTTTTTAATTGACGAGGAGAATTGTTATCAATTTGTATTATAAAAGGTGAGTTCATAAAAGGAATCGTATCATTTTTTGAGAATGAATAATTCTTAATGCCCTTTCCGGAATCAAAATCTTTGATTTCAAACAGAATGAATTCTCTATTTGCCTTCACTTGGAATATTTTATTATCACTATAAAATGAATTCGTTGTTCGGAATGGAGTTCCTGAAGCAGGCAGATCAAAAGTTTTTTCTTTTAAATCACCAGTTTTAATATTAAGGTCGAAAGCTTGTGTTTTGGTAAGTGTATTATCGAATGTCAAAATAATATGGTCTTGAACAACATACATTTTGCTTATGCTTGAAGCCAATTCTATAGGAGTGTAAATATTTGGGTCGATTTTGTTTATCGGGAAATATTTAATAAGTGCATTGAAAGAAATCTGTACATTCCTTTCATTCTTGAAAATAAATGATGAAAAATCAAACATTTTAATTTCGCATTTTCCATCTTCGAATTTGTAAAGAAGCAGATGCTCAAAATCTTTTTCTTTTGCCAGAATATAAAACTTGTTAAGTTGTTGGAAACAGCTAATAATATACTCGTGATTTTTAGGAAAATCAAACTTTAAGGATTCTGAGGTTTTGTTATCGAGATTATAAGTTGTGATTAAAATGTTTTTATCATTATTGGAATTCCAGTAAAGCGATGGTTGTTTATGCTCATCTATACTGTAACCAATTAAATCTCGGCTAATTTCATGTTTTATAGAATCTGTAAATTGATTTGTAAGGAATAAAGACGTATTGTATTTTAAAATATTTACGTTTTTATTGTCCCAAGTAAAAATATAAATATCCTTGGTTTTTTCATCTTGAGCATTTAAAATCTGAGTTTTTCCTAGAAAGTTCAGATTTAATGGTAAAGAATTTAGCACTGTTTGACTAAACAGAACTGTCTTAGAACACAAAAGCAAGAGGAGTAGCAGTTTTTTCATAGAGAAATATCTATCAAATTTTATTCCATTATATTAACTGAAAGTTAAACAAAAAAGTCCTTAAGAAACTTTCTTAAGGACTTTTTATTTGTAATTAAAAAAAGGAATTATTTTACTAAAAATGTAACTCTTCTTGCTAATCTTCTTGCTTCATCAGAATCTTTTTGAATTGATGTATCTGCACCATTTGCAATAACATTCAAACGAGAAGAAGCAATTCCAGCTTTTTCAAAAATAGTTTTTACATTATTTGCTCTTGTGTTTGATAGTTTTTCATTGTACTCTGCTTTTCCAACCTGATCGGCATATCCTATAAGATCAAGAGTGGCAGATGGATTTCGTCTTAGATAATTTAAAACAACATCAATAGCAGCAGTCGAGTTTTCTATTGGAGTTGTTTTATTAAAATCAAAGTACACGCTGTAATATTTGTCATTAATCATTTTTTTGATCAAATCATTATCAACAGCTTGTGCAGGAGTTTGTTTTTCGATTACAACTTCTTTCTTTGAAGGTATTTTCTTGATTTGTTCTTCAAGTTCTGATACTTTGTTTTCTAAGGCAGAAATATCAGCATAGTTAGTGTTGTTATCAGTTACAACCCAGTCAGCATGTTTTGTGTTTTTACCTAAGTAAATGTTTAAACCAACTGTTCCGTTAAAGATTAATCCCGAAAAACCTCTATTCTCCACAAACGTTCCATCAAAAGTATGATCTTGTGTAGCATTCAAAATAGTAGAAAAATCACCTGTTAAAGCAACTCTGTTCGATAATCTTATTTGTCCAGTAACACCAGCAATAAAATTGCCTATTTCATCGGCGCCTTTAAAATTATCGCTTCTTAATTGCGCATAACCAAAACCAGCATGTCCTAATAAACCAAAAGTTTTAGTCCAGGTTTCGAAATTCATGATACGACCTAAGTTGGCAACAGCTTGTAAATCTACTCTGTAGTATTTTGAATCAAAATCGATAGAATTTTTTTTCCCGGTAAAACTATTATATCCGAAGTCAACCTTTAAACCAAATTTGTTGTTAAACATGTAGCGAACTCCCAGATCACCAACCCAAGGACTTGGAGTATCTGTTGAATAACCTGAAGAAAAAGGCCTTTGAGGTTTAGTTAATCCTCCAGCAAATTCTACAGACCATTTGTTGAATCCACTGTTGCTTTCTGTTTGTGCATGAACTCCTGTCAACGCAAGAGCAAATGCTAAAGTCATGACAACTTTTTTCATTTTTATTGAGGTTTTAAATTTGGCTCAAAACAACAATAAAATATAAGTAAATTCTTCCCCTATAAGTCAGAAAAATGCTATAATAGGATAATTTACGAGGTAGTTTTTAAGTAAAAATAAGGAGGGAATGAGGTGTTTTTTGGTAATTGATTCATAATGAAATATTTAATCAAATCCGTCTGTAAATTTGCGTAAAACATATTCTTTTGCAATTGTATCGTAATACCCCAAGATCGAATAATTGCTTAGCTTTAGAATGTTCGGAAAAAATATTTCTCGATGATTATCTATAAAATAATACATTTTGTCTGTTGCAAAAGGTTCATGAGTTTCGGTGGTTAATTCCAGTTTTTTAGTCCACACGCTTTCAAAAAATACAGAATAATTGCTGTCTATACTGTAATTGCTGGACGGAAAATCTCCAAAAGAATCATCAAACATATTAAAACCATTCATAGATACGGTTCTTGAACTACTACCGGAACCTCCTAAAGTGATAAAAAGATTCTTTTTGTTTTTGAATACCGAAAGTCCTGCATCAACAGATGCTAATTCTTTTATAAAGCTGGCGGTTTTCTTGATTACTTTAGGTTTTCGGTTTTCAATCTGCATCAAAAGTGGTGAATTGTTAAAGCGAATGGTATCTTTTTTCGTCACATTAAACGATTTTAAAACTTCACCAGAATCGTAATCTTTCACGTCAAATAAAAGCTCATTTGAATTTACAGTGAGCTGATACAGTTTGTTTTCGTGGTAATAAGAATTGGAAGTTCTTGGGTTTTTCTGACCTAAAGGCTTTATAAATGTCTTTTCTTTAATCTCAGAATTTTCTAAATTAATATCAAAAAGTTGAGTTTTTCTAGGACTTTGGTCTAAGGTCAAAATTAAACGATTTGGAAGCGTATATAATTTGCTTTTTGCCACAACCCGATACAATGGATTGTATTCTCCGGAATCCATTTTCTCAATCGGGTTTTCATTTAAAATCTGATTGAAGGTTTTCTGCTGGGTTTTTCGATCTCTAAACGTAAAAGAAGAGAAATCTAGAAACTTCTCGTCGGCAATTCCGTTTTTAAAAGTATATGCGGTTAATGCCTGTTTGTCTTTGTATTTCAGAATCAAATAGAAATTGTTGTCTTTTTGATATTGTGCAATAATAGATTGATTTTCAGAAGGAAAAGTAAATTTTAATGCTTTTGTGGTTTTAGTTTCAAAATAATACTTGATGACAATGATGTTCTTTTCTACAGCCGAAAACCAGTAAACGGTCGGATTACCATCTTCACTGAAGCTATATCCCATGATTGATCTGTTTTCGACATATTGGCGTGTAGCCACAAACTGATCGTTCAGGAAGAGAGCACTATTGTATTTGAGAATCGTAAAATTATTGAGCGATGCTATAAAAACAAAAACATCATGTGTAATGGTGTTTTCTGCATTTAAAGTTTCACATTCTTCCTTTGATGTTTTTAAATCTATTGGATAAGAAGTTAGTACTGTTTGACTTATCGAAACAGTACTACAGATTACAGCCAAAAAAAGGAAGATTTGTTTCATGTGTTTTTTTGAACAAAAATTATTCCATTTAATTTATTGATTCATAAGCTCTTGAAAAAGATCTACAAATTGTCCTAAATGCATTCCGTCCATTAAACCATGATGAACATAAACAGCCATTGACATGGTTCTTTTTCCTGTTTCAGAAACCATCATTTTGCCAAATGAAACTTTAGGACAGCTGTCTGGATAGGTAAAACTTCTTGCATGTGTAAGCGATGTAAAGTTCAACCACGGAATCGCCGAAAAATGAATCAAATTGTCATCATCAAATGATCTGGTGAAAAGTCCAGTTGTGTTTTGAATACGCTCGATTTCTGCTAATGCATTTTGTTCGAATGTTTTAAAATCAGGATGATATTCAATTAATGAAAAACCAAAAGTACCATCTTCACGGCCAATTGTTGCCGAAGCATCAACACGTTCATTAATGTAAATCTGATCTCCTGAAATTCGATATTTAAAATTTTCAATTGCGTTTACCGCAGTTAAAGTTTTGTGTAAATAGAAAATGAAAAAAGAACTGTTGAAACTTTTGGCCGTTTGATAGGCTTTGGTACAATCGATTTCTACGGTTGCACCAAAGAAAGGTTCTTCCATTTGTTTAAAATGTGCAAAATGCTCTTTTCTATTCCAGTTTTCTAAGTCTAAAAGTGTTTTCATTATAATAAATTCGGAACCACTTCTGCAATAGTTTCAAATGAACTAAAATGCTCGTGTTCTATGGTATGATTAATTTTTTCGTGTTCCCAAGTAGTGTGAAACGGAATATGAACAGCATAACCGCCAATTCCTAAAACTGGAAGAACATCTGATTTTAGTGAATTTCCGATCATCAAAAACTCATGCGCTTGAATGTCTAAACGACCCAACAGTTTTTGATAATCAATTTCTTGTTTGTCTGACATTACTTCGATATGATGAAAATAATGACCCAATCCAGAACGATGCAATTTGCTGTGCTGATCTTTTAAATCTCCTTTTGTGGCAACAACCAATTTGTATTTTCCTTTTAAGGCTTCGAGAGTTTCTTCGATTCCATCTAAAAGTTCGATTGGTTTCTCCAATAATTCTTTTCCATATTGAATGATTTTTTCAATCACTTCAACGGGAATAGTATTGTTTGAAATATTCATTGCCGCTTCGATCATCGAAAGAATATAACCTTTGATTCCGTATCCGTACAATGGCAGATTGGCAATTTCAATTTTGAATAATTCTTGTGAAATGCCTTGATGCGAAAGATAATCTTCCATCAAAGCACAAAATTTATGTTCGGTTTCTTGAAAATAAGGCTCGTTTACAAACAAAGTATCATCGGCATCAAAGGCGATTACTTTTAGGTTTGGTATTTTAGTTTTATGTAACATAGTTTTTTTGTTTCAAGTTTTATTAGCCACGAATTATTTCATCTGTTCGCTATCGCTCGAGTCACGAATTTTTTATTTGATAGCTAATGAGATAAATTATTTTGAAATCTGGAGAAGTAATTTCACGAATTTTTTCTGTTAAGATAAAAAATAAATCTGCTTAATCTGCCAAATCTGCGGGAAACCTTTTTAGCCACTCCCGATAGCTATCGGGATAAAATGATTTCTAGGATTTTTAAAAATAAATCTGCTCAAATCTGTTCAAATCTGCGTGAAACTTTTAATCTTAATCTTTAGAAAATAACCTTTTCAAAGAAATCGTTTTATCGTAAAAAGTAATTCGGATTCCGAAAAGGAGAACGATTCCGCCGAAAACCATTTGTAAAGTTATTTTTTCTTCCAAAAACAACCAAGCCAAAATCGAGGTAATTACAGCTTGACTTAACAAACTCAATGAAACTCTGGTCGCGCGCATGTGCTGTGTTGCGTAACTGATTGAAAGCCACGCACACAATTGACAAATTACAGCTTGTAAAACCAAGACAAACCAGCCAGCATCTGTAAAACCAGTAAAAGGTTCGTTTTGCGAATAGCATAAAATTCCCAAATAAATACTGGAAGACATTAAACTAATCGTCATAAACGAAAGAACATCAACCTGCGATAAAACATTTTTGCTGATTAAAAGATAAATCGAATATAAGATCCCGGATAAAACTGCAAAAAGAAACGCTTTGTCAAAGTTGAGATCGACAAAAAATTCAAAGCCAACCAAAGTGATCATTCCGAAAAGTGAAACTACAGTTCCGATCCAAAAATTAGTGGCTGGACGAACTTTCAAAAAGAAAAAGGAGCCAATTCCAACCCAAACCGGAGATAAATTCGTTAAAAGTGAAGCTTGTGTCGCGCTCGATTCCTGAATGGCGATATTCCAAACAGCAACATCCGACGAGAATATAACACCACAAAGTGCTGCTAAAATCAAAAATTTTGGTTTTGGAAGTTTAAAATTTCCTGTAACAATGACATAAGGTAAAAGTAAAGTAACTGCAAAAGCCATTCGGTAAAATGCCGAAATTAACCCTGGAGTTAAACGTAATTTTACCAAGATTGGAAAGATTGAAATACAAAGTATTCCAGCAATTAAAGCTAATCTTGGTTTGGTAATTTTCATTATGAATTTTATTCGTAAATTATTTTTCAAAGATAGTTTAGAAAGTCACTATTTTGAAAGCAAAAAGCGCGAATCAATTAAAAATCTTAATCGGTTCGCGCTTTTTTATTTTAAAAAGAAGTTTTTTTACTCTTTGGTTTCTTCTACTTGTACAGTTGGAGGAACTTCAGGAGCAACATCTTCGCCTTTTAAATACGTTGGAAGATTTAATCCTGCCATATTGAATAAGTCATTTAATGGTGGAACCGTTTTCATCATTCCAGAAACAAAGTTGGCTGTAGAACCATTTTCGCCCTGACCATTACCAGAATCCCAAACCGTGATTTTGTCAATTTTGATGTTTTTAACCGCTTCGACTTGAGTTTTAACCAGTTCAGGAAGTTTCTCCAATAATAAAAGTTGGAATGCTTTGGTTGGATCGCCGCCTGCTGCAGACACAACATCTTTGTAACCTTCTGCTTGTTTGGTTAAGATTTCAAATAAACCTTTTGCTTCTGCTTCCATTTTAGCGAAAATAGCATCAGCTTCTCCTTTTGCATTTTCTCTGATGGTTTCTGCAGCAGCTTGTGCTTCGATAATGGCTCTTTGTTTGGCAATTTCTGCAGGAACTACAATGTTGGCAATTTGTGTAGAACGCTCTCTTTCAGAACGAGCCAACTCGGCTTTTTGCTCTGCAAGATATGATTCTTCTAATGCTTTTGCTTGCTGTACTTTTTCTGCTGCTATTGCAATACGCAAAGATTCTGCTTCTCTTTCTCTACGAATAGCTTCAGAATTTGCAATGGCAATTTTCGCTTCGTTTTCTCCTTGAATCGCAATGGCATTAGCTTCAGAAGTTTTTACCCTTGTATCTCTTTGTGCTTCTGCTTTACCAATGGTTTCGTCTTTAGAAGCAGTTGCAATACTAATTTCTTTATCTTTCTGAGTAATCGCAATTTTTACGTCACGATCTCTATGTGTTTCTGCGATTTGAGTATCTTTTTCTCTATCGGCAAGAGCTTTACCAATTTCCCCGATTTTTTCCTGTTCAGCAACACTAATTTTCGCTTCGTTGATGGCTTTTGCAGCCGCTTCTTTTCCTAAAGCTTCGATATAACCAGATTCGTCTCTAATATCAGTAACGTTTACGTTGATCAATTTAAGACCAATCTTTTTCAATTCACTATCAACGTTTTTAGAAATATTATCTAAGAATTTATCACGATCTGAGTTGATTTCTTCAATAGTCATGGTAGCGATAACCAAACGCAATTGACCAAACAAAATATCTTTTGCAAGCTCTTGAACTTGTTCAGATGATAAACCTAGTAATCTTTCAGCAGCCGTATTCATACTGTCAGATTCTGTAGAAATGGCAATGGTAAATCGACAAGGTACATCGACTCTAATATTCTGACGGCTTAAGGCATTTGTCAGATTCGCTTCGATAGAAAGCGGTTTTAAATCTAGAAAAGAATAATCTTGAATTACGGGCCAGATAAAAGCACCTCCACCATGAACACATCGTGCTGAGGTTCCGCCGGTACGACCGTAAATAACTAAAATTTTATCTGAAGGACAACGTTTGTACCTCGAGATTAATGCTGAAATGGTTACGAATAAAACGATTGCCGCAACTGCAATCAAAATAATTGGGTTCATTATCATTGTATTTATGTTATATGGTTTCTACGATTAAAATATTGTTTTCGATTTTGATTACTTTTACAGCACTTCCAGATGGAATTCTATTGTTTTCGGTCATGGCTTCCAACTCGTGAAAAGCGCCGTTTACGCTAATCATAATTTTGCCTTTTCCAGTTTTATTTTCTGGAATGGTCAAATAAACTTCTGCAGTTTTATCGAGTGTATTGGTAATTTTAAAAGAATTGTCTTCAGCTAGTTTTTGTACTTGTTTAATCACGAAGAAAAACAGAAGAACAAAGAAAACTCCAACAACAAAAGCGAGCGTAATGAGAAACCAAGGCTGTTCGCCAATTGTAGAATAGAACGAAATTCCAGTCCAGCTAAATCCTAAAAGAAAATTGATTAGGTTTCTTAATGAAAAGAACTGAAAATCGCCTCCGTCATGCAGATGTGCATCAAAATCGGTATCAAAACCATCGGCAATATCTAGACCCGAAAAGGTAATAATGGTTTGAATAAGAAAAATTAAACTTGTTGGAATAGCGATATACCAAAAAGATTTAAGCAACGTAGGTAAACTTTCTAATACTTCCATAATTGTCGGTTTTTCGAATAACTTCTGGCGCTAATATCTCATTTTTTTTGTAAGAAAACTAATTTTAAAGAAAAATGTATGTACAGCTATTTGTAGAATGAAAAAAGCGTGAATCAATTGAGAAATTCAATCGATTCACGCTTCATGTTATGTAATGTGTGAAATTTAGTTCACAGTCGCCCCATTTGGCGCATCAGCATCTGGATTTACGAAAACCAACTTTCCTTCTGCATTGGTTGTCATCAAGATCATTCCTTGACTTTCAACACCGCGTAAAGCTCTTGGAGCTAAATTCGCTAATACAGAAACACGTTTTCCGATGATTTCTTCTGGAGAAAAACTCTCAGCAATTCCTGAAACAATGGTGCGAACATCGATTCCTGTATCTACTTTAAGAACTAAAAGTTTGTTTGCTTTTGGCATTTTTTCAGCTTCAAGAATAGTTCCAATACGAATATCCATTTTCGCGAAATCCTCAAACTGAATTAAATCTTTTTGTGGTTCAGCTTGTTTGTTTTCAGCCAAATTAGCTGTTTTTGTTGCTTCCAATTTATCTATTTGTTTTTGTATTTCTTCGTCTTCGATTTTAGCAAAAAGCAATTCTGCTTCACCAATTTTATGTCCAGCAGGAATTAAATCTGAGTTTTCAGAAATATCATTCCATCCTAACGTTTTATCCAAAACAACATCTGTCGATCCAGGATGATTCAATTGCAAATATTTACTGAATCCTTTAAAGTGTTCTTTCAAATCACTTAGATTCAAAATTTTGGACAATTTAGCCGCTGTAAAAGGTAAAAATGGTTCAGCTAAAACGCTCAATGCAGCAGCAATTTGCAATGCCACATACATTTGAGTTTTTACACGCTCTGGATTGTCTTTCATTACTTTCCAAGGCTCTTCGTCTGCTAAATATTTATTTCCTAAACGAGCCACATTCATCAATTCGCCCAAAGCTTCACGGAATCTGTAACGCTCCACCGAACTTGCAATTACAGCTGGATACGCTTTTAATTCGTTTAAAGTCGCTTCGTCAATTTTTGTAAATTCGTTTGGAGTTGGAATAACGCCATCGTAATATTTGTTGGTTAAAACCACCACACGATTTACGAAGTTTCCAAATACAGCAACCAATTCGTTATTATTTCTCGCTTGGAAATCTTTCCAAGTAAAATCGTTATCTTTTGTTTCAGGCGCATTTGATGTTAAAGCGTAACGCAAAACATCTTGCTTGTCTGGAAACTCTTCTAAATATTCGTGTAACCAAACCGCCCAGTTTTTAGAAGTCGAAAGTTTGTTTCCTTCCAAGTTCAAGAACTCATTTGCTGGAACGTTGTCTGGTAAAATATAGCTTCCTTCCGCTTTTAACATCGCTGGGAAAATGATACAGTGGAAAACAATATTGTCTTTTCCGATAAAGTGAACCAATTTTGTTTCTTCATCTTTCCAATATGGTTCCCAATCTTTTCCTTCGCGCGCTGCCCATTCTTTTGTAGAAGAAATGTATCCAATTGGCGCATCAAACCAAACATAAAGTTTTTTGCCTTCAGCACCTTCAACTGGAACATCAATTCCCCAATCTAAGTCACGAGTTACGGCGCGAGGTTCTAATCCTGCGTCAATCCAAGATTTTACTTGACCATAAACATTGGTTTTCCAGTCGTTTTTATGTCCAACTAAAATCCACTCAGTTAAGAAATCAGAATATCTGTCTAAAGGTAAAAACCAGTGTTTTGTTTCTTTAAGAATAGGAGTTTCTCCAGTAATTGTAGATTTTGGATTGATCAAATCTGTCGCATTCAAAGTAGATCCGCATTTTTCGCATTGATCTCCATAAGCTTCCGGATTATCACATTTCGGACAAGTACCTACCACAAAACGATCTGCCAAAAACTGATTTGCTTTTGCATCGTACAATTGTTCTGTAACTTCTTCGATAAAATCTCCTTTATCATATAATGTTCTAAAGAATTCCGAAGCCGTATCATGATGAATTTTCGCCGAAGTTCTTGAATAATTGTTGAATGAAATTCCGAAATCTTCAAACGATTTACGGATAATTCCATCGTATTTATCAATAACCTGCTGTGGTGTAATTCCTTCTTTTTTGGCTTTCATAGAGATTGCAACCCCATGTTCATCGCTCCCGCAAATAAATGCTACATCTTTTCCTTGCAATCTTAAATATCTCGAATATATATCTGCAGGCACATAAACCCCCGCCAAGTGACCAATATGAATAGGTCCGTTGGTGTAAGGCAATGCCGCCGTGATCGTATATCTCTTTGGATTCTGTGTCATTATATGAATTTTAGAGTGCAAAAATAAGCAATAGAATTGAGATTTTAATATTACACAGAGATTCACAGAGGTTTTTCGCAGAGATTCGCAAAGATTTTTTTGAAAGAAGTGAAATTTAATCTCGCAAAGTCGCAAGGGCGCAAAGTTTTTTCGCATCAGTTTGTCATTTCGACGAAGGAGAAATCTCCGCAAGAAGCTCGATAAAGATTGGCTCTTTTAGGAACGGAGTTATTCGCGGAGATTTCTCCTTCGTCGAAATGACAAATAGCGCGGTTACTGTTGGCTTAAAATAAAACTTTGCGACTTCGCGTCTTTGCGAGCACTATAAAAAAATTTGCGCATCTCTGCGAATTCCTCCGCGCATCTCTGCGTAACAATTACAAAAATTCTCCTCAATCAAAACCTTATGGTCTTTTTGACTATATTTGAGAAAAATATCAAAACATGAAAAAAATATATCTAACCTTTTTAGTACTGTTTTCGTTTTACGGTTATTCTCAATCGCAGTCGGCAGAAAGTCTAAAGCAAGGACACTATTCCAATCCAATTTTTGCGGGCGATTATCCAGATCCGAGTTTGCTGCGCGACGGAAAAGATTATTATGTCGTGCATTCTTCTTTCGATTATTATCCTGGACTTTTAATTTGGCATTCGACCGATTTAATGAATTGGGAACCTGTAACCAATGCGCTTCACAAATACGTTGGAGCAGTTTGGGCGCCAGATTTAATCAAATACAACAACAAATATTACATCTATTTCCCTGCGAATAATACCAATTTTGTTGTAACAGCAGATTCTATAAATGGTCCGTGGAGCGAACCTATAGATTTGAAAATCGGAAATATTGATCCCGGACATGTTACAGACGATAAAGGAAATAGGTTTTTGTATTTCAGTAATGGCGGTTATGTCGCTTTATCTAAAGACGGACTTTCGGTAACGAGCGAATTAAAACATGTTTATGATGGTTGGAAAATTCCGCGCGAATGGAGTATTGAATGTTTTTGTATGGAAGGCCCGAAATTATTTAAACGTGGAGAATATTATTATTTGACGGTTGCCGAAGGCGGAACTGCGGGCCCAGCGACAAGTCATATGGTGATTTCGGCAAGATCAAAATCGCCTTTTGGACCTTGGGAAAACTCGCCTCATAATCCGATTGTGAGAACGAACAGCAGTTCTGAAACTTGGTGGTCTAAAGGTCACAGCACCGTTTTTGAAGATGCAAACGGAAAATGGTGGATGATTTTTCACGGTTACGAAAAGGATTATTACAATTTAGGACGCCAAACTTTATTGCAACCAGTTGAATGGACAAAAGACGGTTGGTACAAAATTCCAGATAACATTCAGACCGATAAACCAATTGCAAAACCAGAAGGAAAAACGCTTCCCGAATTTTCTTTGAGCGACAATTTTGGAGGTTCGGCTCTAAAACCACAATGGAAGTTTTATAGTGGAGTAGAAGCTTCAAGATTTAAAGTCGCCAACAACACATTAACAATTGAAGGAAAAGGCGATGGAGTAGGAAACAGTTCTCCGTTGGTAGTTGTTCCTGGCGGACATTCGTATTCTGCTGAGGTTGAAATGGAAATTGAAGGTAATGCCATAGGCGGATTAACGCTTTTTTACGATAATAAATATTACTCAGGAATATTAGCCGATCAGAACGATATTTTGGCGAATTTGAGAGGATGGCAATTTCCAACAGAGAAAAATATACATAAACGAAAAGTCTTTTTGAAACTAAAAAACATCAAAAATACGGTTGATATGTTTTATAGTATTGATGGAAAAGACTGGAAAAAAATCGAGAACTCAGTAGAAGTTTCAGGATACAATCATAATGTTTTGAGTGGCTTCTTGGGATTAAGAATTGGTCTTTGTTCAATAGGAAAAGGAAGTGTGAAATTTAAAAACTTTGTTTACAAGACGCTATAGTTTTTTTGCCGCTAAGGCGCAAAGACACTAAGATTTTTGTTCTGGTTTGTAATTTCGAGGAACGAGAAATCTCCATAAGAAGCTCGACAAAGATGGGGTCTTTTAGGAACGGAGTTACTCGCGGAGATTTCTCGTTCCTCGAAATGACAAACAATACGGTTACCTTTGGCTTAAAATAAAACTTTGCGATTCTGCGTCTTCGCGAGATTATTTTAAATGTAATGTAGAAAAAAAAACTTTGCGCCTTAGTGCCTTCGTGGCAAAAACTCAAATAAAATAGAACCAGTTTAAACTACGTTTCGCGCTTATAAATGACAATATATTTCGCAATCTTTGCAGCCGAAAAAAAACAAAATTTATGAGCAAGACTAAATTAATCATCAATAAAAACGGTTCTATCAAGATCGAAGGAGATTTTGAAATCATGGATCCAGAAGGAGCACTTTACGGTTTACAAGGAAGATCTGCACTAGGACTTTGCCGTTGTGGATTGTCTAAAAACAAACCATTCTGCGACGGAGGACACAGAAATAACTTTGAACACGATTCAGTTGCATTCGATTTACCACCGATGAAAACCAATTAAGAAGTTTTCTAGTTTTAAATAATTTAAACCGCATTCTGCCAGATGCGGTTTTTTTATTTTAGTACTTTATAGAAAAGTTAAAAATTGAAATACAATTATTTCATTTTGAATTAATTCAGCTAATTTTAAGCCTTCAAAAACAATGTTGCAGTTTATGATGTTTAAAAGACTTTCAATAGGATTCTTTTTTCTTGTTTTGATGAATGAAGGAATGGCTCAAAACAAGATTAATCTGTTTTCTGAAATCAATTACAATTCGATTCCAGCTGTTAATTTGAATGAATACAAGTCGGTTCAGGATCGTGACAGCCGATTTCAAAATCCTAATATTGCTTTGGGAGTCGGAATTTCAGGCGGTGGATCCAGAGCGCAGTTTTTTAGTCTTGGAGTTCTTTTGGGTTTGGAAGAAATTCAGGAAGATAAGTCAAATCGTAATTTTTTGAATGAAATCGATTATTTCTCCACGGTTTCTGGAGGATGTTATTCAGCAGGATATTATTTGACGATTCTGAAAAACAGACTGCAATATGACAATTGTACTTTCAACGAATTTTATTTTTCTAAAGCCGATGCTTTCAAATCAGATGTCAATAAATCGGCTACGCTTTTTTCTCTTTTGAATAACAGCAGAAACGAAAAAGGAGAAAAAGTCTCCATGGCCCAGCGATTAGATTTGGAAGTTTTGCAATACGACAGTACCAATCCAGACAATCAGAATAAGTTTAAAACACAAATGTTGTTGTCTGATTTCTTTATTCCGAAAGACAGTAAATTAAATCCGCAGTTGCCCATTATGGTGGCCAACGGAACGGCTTACAACAACGGCGAACGTTTTCCGTTTATGCCGCATATTATTCGTGCTTTAAAAATCAATTCATCTTTGGCTCCCAATAAAGCGTCACTTTCGCTTGACGAAAATCAAATTAATAATGGTTACGATTTTCCGCTTACCTACGCTATTACAGCAAGTTCTGCTTTTCCTGGTGTTTTACCAAAAACCAAATTCGGAATCAAAAATCAGGATAAGATTTTATGTGTGATTGATGGCGGAGCATCGGACAATATGGGATATGAAACGTTGGTAGAACTGCTTCATAACGATAAAGTAAATGACAAAAACAAAAGAGCGCTTTTTATTGATTGTTTAGGACAAGGAAAGAAAGCTCCTTTTATAAATGATGGAAAGATTGGATTGCTTTCTTTGCTGGAAACGGCTTCTTTATATACGGTTCAAACGCGATATATGACTTTTGAAAAAGATGTAGAAAATATTTTGGAAAGATATAAGATTCCGACTTCCAACTATCAGATTATTGGTTTTACAACTTTAAGGGATTATTTGCTAACACTGAAAAAAGATCAGGCTTATGATGATTTGGCAGCCGAGCTAAAAAGTACTGATGATGAAGCGGCAAGCTGGCTCAAACTGCATAATGATTTTAGAGAAAAACTGATTGAAAAATTTGGTGCTGACCGTTTCAAAAAAGATAAAATAGGAGAGCCATTACTTTCTAGTTTAGACAAAGAGACGTTTAAGGATTTTGGAGCCAGTGAACTTTTAATGTTGTATGAATACACTTCGCACGTTGAAACCAAACTAAAAATAACTCCTGAAGAAAAAGAAATGTTATTGCTGTCTGGACGTTTTGCAGCTTATTTGAAAACCAATGAATTGAAAGGTTTACTGGTAGAGAATAAAGGATTTTAAACTCAGCGTAGTTTTGTTAAAGCTTGAAACGTTTTTAGCTAAAGCTGTGGATGATTCAAAACAGATTTATTCCTCAAAAATAACCTTTTTCTCTGTCTTGTCTGTTTTGATAATGTCGTAAGGTCTGGATACTTTTAAAGTACTATTACCGTTTTTTAATCTTTCGACTTTTACAATTATAGTATTTCGATTTTCGGTAATTTCAACAATATCAATAGAATGTCCTTCGGTGTTTTGAGTTTTGTCTATAACAGCAATCACTTGATATTTACTAAAATTAATGTTTATTTCTTTAAAGTCTTTAGATAAATTGGTAGAAACGTTCATTTCTGCAATTAATTTATCCCAAGCTTTCTGATCTTTAATAATTAAATGGATTGGAGCAAGAGTTTCATCATTTGGAAAAGAATCTCCTTTAGCAATTAACGAATATTGCACATCAGAATTTGGCAAATCGTCTTTGTCGCAACTTGTTAAAGCTAGCAATATGCTAAATATTAGGATAATCCTTTTCATGTTTTGTGGTTTTGGTTGCGAGAACTTTATAAAGTTCTGTTTATTAAAAAGATGCTATTCTTTTTAAATGGTTGCGTTCAAGTGAAATTAAACTTTTAGATCACTTCCCGATATAACGTAAGTTTTGATTAAAAATTGTGATAGACATCAAAAAAAATCACTTTATTTCTTTTCCCTCTTCATTCATTAGCATTTGTTCTCTAATATAAGTCTGAAAAGATTTATTTGTATAATAGAGTTCACCACTTTCATGCCAAAATTCTACCACTTTTCCATCATTTTTATCAAAGTCAAATCCGGAAAAATCTCCAGAAAAATTATCTCCAAAAAAATAAACATTTGCTTTTAATTCGTAATGATCTTCCAAACCCAAATCTTCTAAGTCGAACAATGAAGATGTAATATTGAATTGAGATTCTCTAAAACTTCCTGAACCAATTTCCTGTAAATAAATTAAATAATCCTCTGGTAGTTTAGGATATTCTGATAGGAGATTATTAATCTCTTCAGGGTTTAAGGTTTCTCTTTTGTTTACTACATTGTTGGTTTCAACATTTTTAAGGAATTCTTTTTCTAAGTTATAAATGGACATAAATAATGAATAGTTTTAAATGTTTTGAGTAATTGCGTCTATTTTAATTCTCTATTCAAAGTTATTATTTTATTGTTTTTAATATGTCTATCTGTTAGTGGATAAAACACAATTAAAAAATTATTTTCCTTTGTTTTGTTTATACTAGAAATTATTAGGTTTTCTGTTGGCATTTCTAAAACTTCGTTTGTTATTAAGTTTTTGTAACCGTTCACTTCTTTACTATAAAAGAAATCAAATATATTTTCATTTTGTAAAGTAAGCCAGCCATTACCGAATTCTGTATTAAATCGTATTACATACGTATCTCTTGAAATTTTTTCGGGTCTCCAAGTGTTGAAAAACGGATCTTTAAATCGAAGTAAATCTTTGTATTTTAAATTGTTATTTGAATCGATTTCTACAATGCCTATTTTATCTTCTTTTTGATAGAAAAAACTTGATGTGCGTTCAAATGATAAAGTTAAAATCTGATCAATGTATTCGCCATCAGATTTGATTTTTCTCTCTTTTAAAATATTTCCTTTCTCATCGATCTGTCTGTGAAGCCAAAAAGAATCTTGAATGGACAATAGATGAATCTCATTATTTGATATAAATATTTTATTGTTTTTTGGAAAAGGAACTTTTACGTTATGTTTCTTTTTAATTGTTCTTCCATTAAATTCTATTGCCAGAATCTTGTCAGGTTTTGTTTCTGACCAAGTGTCGCTATCATAGAAAATAGAATACTGATTGGCAATGCCAATAAAATCACCAGTAAAAGGTTTATTGCCTTTAGGATTGTCTTCATTCTGCCTATTAAAAACAGGTAAAGAAATTTCTAGTTCCTTATCAGGATTGTACGGAATTATTGAGACGTAATTTTCCAATTCAGGATTTAGAAATAAAGTTGGTAATATTCCGTCTTCTTCCAAATAACTCTCAGAGTTTCCTTCATTGTCAATTATGGTGTAGACTAATTGATAAGTTCCATTGACACTATAAATATAGTTTGCTAAAAGACTTTTATTATCATGATATATACTGTCCTTTGTCGAAATTTCTACTTCTGTTTCAAGTGTTGTTAGAATTCCAAAGTCAGTATGCTGTATATTGGATTTAAATGGATTTATTTTAATAATGTTTTTCATGTTCTTAAATTCAGAATTATAAAACGGGTACTAAAAAGTATGATTTAGAGCAAATGTAGTAATCCTTTTCTTTCTTTTGTGGTTTTTAAAATTTAAAAAAGGACACTTATAGAATATTTTATTCGAAATTTGCAAAAGCAATCCTTAAACAAAAAACTCAAATGGAATTCGGTAAAATCATTATTTCAGAAACAGCAGCAAACAGCGAAAATCCTCAAGACGTTGTTAATTCGAATATTTCGGTAATCAATCTAATGCGTGAAGAAAAAATAGACGATGATTTGATTCACGAAGATGCTTTAATGAGTTATTATTTAGATTTTTATGCTTCTAAATATACGGAAGGAAATTTTTCGAAATTTGTTCACGATTCAGGTTGGAACAAAGAATTGAATGAATTGATTGAAGAAGGTTTAGCTTTAATCGGTGCCGAAAAACATTTGGAATTATTTAAAGAACAAAGTAGAAAACTACGTTTGCAGAGTACTATTAAACTTGGAAAATTTCTACAGGCAAAGTTTGAAACTCCAAATCCGTTACGTGATCTTTTAAATAATAATACTTATTTTGAATTGGATGAAAATCTGGTCGAATTAAATGCAGCTTTTTTAAAGTCACATCCAGATACAGAAGTGCTTTCGGTAGAAGAAATGTTTAAAGCTCTGGAAGAATTTGTTGGTCACGAAATCAAAAGAGATTAAGATTTTAAACAGTAAAATTCAATTTTAGATAAGAAAAACAAACTCTTTTTGGCGCATTGATTTGATGTTTTAATTTTTTTAAGATGTTTTGTAAGAAAAGTATATATTTGGAGAACCCAAAATATTCTACAAACAAATCGATGCCTATGAGAAAAATTGTACTCTTAAGTGGAGTTTTAGCGTTTTTATTCGCTTGTGGTAAAAGCGAAAAGACGAAGAACGAAGCAGAAATTCAGAATCAGGAACTTCTTTCGCTGATAGAAACAGATACAAATGTGAATAAAAAAGAGTTTAAAAAACTCATTTTTAAAAATCTGGATAATATAGAGGAGTCGCAAGAGTTGAATCTTCCATTGCTTTCAAAAGTCGCATCCAATCTAAAAATTAAATATTCAAATATTAAAATTGATGAGACCAGTTCTATAAACTATGATGATAAGACTGCTTTTTTTGTCTTAACTATTGTAGAGCATAATAAGAAAAAGCAACATTTGGATGATTACGAAAATTTAGGTAATTATTTTCAACGTAAATATTTGTTTGTAGATCGCGAAAGCGGGAATGTGATTGCAGAAGAGTTTGATGCGAATTTAGGATATTATCATAATGAAGCCATTCGTTTTTCTAAATCTCATATTTTGAAAAATCTGGTTTATCTTAACGAAAATACTCCTGCTGTCGGTTTTTATACAGAAGCCAGCGCAAGCAGCAGAATAGTTTTGTACAACGAGCAGAAATTCACTCTAATTACTCTTGCAGATAACGAAATTAAGAAAGTTTTATACGAATATCCAATTCGACTGACTAATGGAGATTCGAACGGAAGCGGAACCTATCAGATTGAAACTCTGGAGACCGGCATGAGTTTGGGAGATCAGAAAACTAATGGCTTTTTTGATTTAATTGTGACTAAAAATTTCTCTTACGAAGAAGCCATCGAAGACAGTTTAGAAAGCGAAATGGAAGAAAACAAAGAACTCAAAATCAAAAAGGAATCTGAAAAACTAAAGTTCAACGGAAGGGAATATGCTTTTCATAGAGACGACAGACATCGTTTTCTGGAATAAAAAAATAGAAATTTCAAAATAACAGCAAAGGCACTTTTAAGGTGCTTTTGTTGTTTATAAGAGATTTCAGTTTTACTGCAAAACTTTGACCTATTGTTAACAAACATTTCATTAAATTTGCTTCCGTTATAAAAAATACAATAGTTATAAAAATCAAGCTATGTTACAAATTGCATTTATTAGAGAAAATCAAGAGAAAGTAATCAAAGCTTTAGCAAAACGAAATATCGATGCTAAAAGCGTTGTTGAAGAAGTGGTTCAATTAGACGAAAATCGTCGTGCTGCACAGGTAGAATTAGACAATACTTTATCAGAATCTAATAAATTGTCCAAAGATATTGGTGAATTGATGAAAGCTGGTGAGAAAGCTAAAGCAGCAATCTTAAAAGAAAAAACAGTTTCACTAAAAGAGAAAAGTAAAGAACTGAGCGAAAAAGCAGATGCTTTGGCTGTTGAGTTGACTAATAAATTATACACTTTACCAAACCTTCCGGCAGATATTGTTCCTGAAGGAAAAACGCCAGATGATAACTTAAATGTTTTTCAAGAAGGAGATATTCCAGTTTTACATGAAGGTGCTCAACCACACTGGGAATTGGTAAAGAAATATGATATTATCGATTTTGAGTTGGGTGTAAAAATCACTGGAGCAGGATTTCCAGTTTACAAAGGGAAAGGGGCTCGTTTACAACGTGCATTAATCAACTACTTTTTAGACAAAAATACGGCTGCAGGATATAATGAAGTTCAGGTTCCTCATTTGGTAAATGAGGCTTCAGGATTTGGAACAGGACAATTGCCAGATAAAGAAGGACAAATGTATCATTCTACAATTGATGATTTATATTTGATTCCAACGGCTGAGGTTCCAGTTACAAACTTGTTCCGCGATGTTATTTTAAACGAAAGTGATCTTCCTGTTTTACATACAGCGTATACACCATGTTTCCGCCGTGAAGCAGGTTCTTACGGAGCACACGTTCGCGGATTAAACCGTTTGCACCAATTTGATAAAGTAGAAATTGTTCGTGTAGAGCACCCAGATAATTCTTATGCGGCACTTGACGGAATGGTTGAACACGTAAAAGAGATTCTTCAAGAATTGAAATTGCCATATAGAGTTTTACGTCTTTGTGGAGGTGATATGGGATTCACATCCGCTTTGACTTATGATTTTGAAGTGTTTTCTACTGCACAAGATCGTTGGTTAGAAATCAGTTCTGTTTCTAACTTTGAGACTTTCCAAGCAAATCGTTTGAAATTACGTTTCAAAGACAAAGATGGAAAAAATCAATTGGCTCACACTCTTAACGGAAGTTCATTAGCGCTTCCACGTGTTTTAGCTGGAATTATTGAAAACTACCAAACTCCAGAAGGAATCGTAATCCCAGAGGTTTTACGTCCTTACTGCGGATTTGATATTATAAACTAGTTTTTAGTTTACAGTCACAGTCCCAGTTTTCGGTAAAGAAAACTGGGACGGCGACTGAAAACTGAGACTGAAAACTGACACTAAATGAAAAACGGTATCTTAAACTGGAACGTGGATCCCGTTATATTCTGGATTACAGATAGTTTTCCTCTTAAATATTACGGAGCTCTTTTTGCCTGCGGACTTCTTCTCGGGTTTTATATCGTAAGAAACATTTATAAAAAAGAAAATCTTTCCTTAGACAATCTCGATTCTTTACTTATTTATGTCATTGTCGGAACCGTTTTAGGTGCAAGACTTGGACATTGTTTCTTTTATGAGCCAGATTATTTCTTTAAACATCCGATAGAAATTCTTTTACCAATTCAAAAAATAAAAGGAGCGTATCAATTTGTGGGTTATCAAGGTTTGGCAAGTCATGGAGGTTCGATTGGAGTGATTACGGCAATGATTTTATATTGTCGAAAATATAAAGTACAATTCTTAGGACTTTTGGATAAAATGGCAGTTGCAGTTCCTGTAACGGGCGCTTTTATCAGAATGGGAAATTTTATGAATTCTGAAATCTACGGAAAACCAACCAACGGAAGTTGGGGAGTAGTTTTTCAAAGAGACGATTTGATTCCGAGACATCCAACACAATTGTATGAAGCTTTTGCCTATGTATTGATTTTCGTAGTCCTGTTTTATATGTATAAATCGGAGAAAATTAGAAATGCGCAGGGATTAATCTTTGGAACTTTCTTAACTTTATTATTTACAGCTCGTTTTATAATTGAATTTTTCAAAGAAAACCAAGAAGCTTTCGAGAATAATATGCTGATTAATATGGGACAGATTTTGAGTATTCCCTTTATTTTAATTGGTTTAGGATTGATTTTTTGGAAAAATTTTAAAAGTCCCAGTTTACAGTGACAGTTTACAGTTTGTGAGACTGAAAACTTAAAAAGTCACAGTTTACAGTCGCACTTTACAGTTTTAACAAAACTGAGAACTGAGACTGCGACTGAAAACTAAAAAAAGTGACAGTTTACAGTAGGCTTAGACTGAAAACCGCGACTGCGACTGAAAAACTAAAAATATGAGAAACATATTAATCTGTATCGTTTTATTATGTTCTGGTTTTGCATTTGGACAAAACGAGCAGCTGGCGCAATATTACTACGATAAAGGCGACTTCGAGAAAGCTAAAATCAGTTACGAAGAACTTTTAAAAGCTGCGCCTTCTAATACTCAATATTTTTTGCGAACTGTGGATTGTTATCAGCAATTACAGCAATATGCGAATGCTGAAAAAGCAATTCAAGATCGTTTCAATCGTTACAAACAAGGCGTTTTTTTAGTGGAGTTGGGATATAATTTTCAATTACAAAAAAACGAATCGAAAGCTAAAAGTTACTACGAACAGGCAATCGAAAAAATAAAAACAAGTCCGAATGATGTTTACGGAATTGCGAGTTCATTTGAGAAAAAAGTATTGTTGGAATATGCTTTAAAAGCCTATCAAACCGCAATGCAAGTTCAGCCGAACTTTAATTTCAATTTCCAAATCGGAATGTTGTACGGTCAGTTGGGAAAAACTGATTTAATGATCGATTTATTATTGACAGAATCTTTTACCAATCCGCAGAATACAAATTTGATTCAGACACAATTGTCTCGTTTCATGAATGGCGAAACGGATAATACCGCTTTCAAAGATGCGATGCGAAAAGCATTAATCCTAAAAACTCAGAAAGATCAAGATGTTTTCTGGAATCATTATTTGAGTTGGTTTTATGTTCAACAGAAAGAATTCGGAAAAGCTTTTATTCAGGAAAAAGCGATTTACAAGCGTGAACCAGAATCTTTGATGAGTATCGTTAATCTGAGTCAGTTTGCCATGAATGAAAATGATGACGAAACAGCGACGGAAATTTTAAATTTCATTCTTCAGAATACAAAAGATTTAAATCTCTTGATTCAGTCTAATGCGTATTTAATGCAGATTAAAATTGATAATGCACAGGAAAAAGATTATCCAGCTATCAATCAGGAGTTGCAGCAATTGTTGACAACTTACGAAATCAATCCTTTTACCTTATCTTTGCAAATTATTCAGGCCCATTTTCTGGCTTTTAATTTGAAAAAAACAGAAGAAGCAAAGACGGTAATCAAAAAAGCTTTAGAATTAAATTTAAACGAATATCAAAAAGCCGATGCGAAAATGGAGTTGGCTGATATTTTGCTTTTAGAAGAAAAATACAATCAGGCGCTTATTTATTATTCGCAGATTCAATTGGATTTAAAGAATGATGTAATGGCGCATGAAGCAAGTTTAAAAGCAGCCAAAACGAGTTATTATAAAGGTGATTTTGAATGGGCAAATAAACAATTCAAAGAATTAAAAGCCGCAAACACTCAGTTAATTGCCAACGACGCTCTGGAATATTTTCTTTTAATTAATGACAATACCGCTGCAGATTCGACTCAGGTTGCTCTGAAGCAGTTTGCAAAAGGAGATTTTTTAATTTATCAGAATAAAAAACAAGAAGCGATAACACAGTTTCAGAATATTTTAAAGAATTATAAAGGACAAGAAATAGAGGCTGTAACATTACTTCGTTTAGGAAAAATTTACGAAAGTCAGAAAGATTTTGCTTCGGCTTTAAGCCAATATCAGCAGATAATCGATAATCATAGTGACGGAATTTATGTAGATGAAGCACTGTTTTTCTCAGCAGAAATTTACAATGACGAACTAAAAGATCTAGAAAAGGCAAAGCCTTTATATGAAAAGGTGATTTTTAATCATCAAGACAGTATTTACTTTGTTGATGCCAGAAAAAAATACCGCGAATTGAGAGGGGATAAGAACTTGTAAATTCCAATTTATAAAATCAAAATCCCAAAGAAAGAAGAATTAGAAATGTGAGGTAATCTGTTTGTAAGTTCCGAGAAAAACCTCAGAACCTTAGCAACTCAGAACCTCAGAACCTTAGAAAAAAATGATTATTTACAACGTTACCACCAATATACACGAAAGCGTTCATGAAAAATGGTTGAAATGGATGCAGGAAAAACACATACCAGAAATTCTGGCAACTCAGAAATTTTCTTCGGCAAGAATTGTCAAAGTTTTAGTTGAAGAAGAAATGGGTGGAATTACTTATTCTACACAGTATGTGACAGACAGTAAAGAAACTCTGGATAGATTTTATATCGAAGACGAACCGGAATTTCACAGAGAAGCACTGAGTTTGTTTGCAGATAAAATGCTTTCTTTTAGAACAGAATTAGAGGTTGTTTCAGAACACTAATTTTGAGTAGTATTCTTTAATTAGAAATGTACATAATTTGTATTAAGATTAAAATTAACAGGTCTATCTGCTTAATACCTAAAAAAAGTATATTTGCAAAAAATTAATTTCTAATTAAAAATTGTGCTTGTTCACGCCCCTTATTTATGAAACACCTTTACATAAAACTTGTTTTATTTTTATTGCTAAGTCTGAATGTTTGCTGTCAAAGTAAAAATGGCGTGTGGAATGAAGAAGAAACCTCAAAATCTATTGTTTTACAACTGAATGAATTTAGAGAAATTAGTAATACTTCGAAAGAAATTTTAAAAAATACTGTTTTTTCTAAATACGAAGTGTTGAAAGTAAAAAACGAAGAGTCGCCTAAATCATTTGGAGAAATGATGAAGTTTGCAACACAGATTTATGATACGGGCAATGAAATTAACGATTACATTGAGGAAATTAAAGCAGAAATCTCAGAAGAAGATTGTTTTGTAACAAATGATACTGCGCTTTACGATGCATTTGTAAAACAAAAATATGCTGTTTTGAAAAGTAAAATAGATAAATTTTACAAACAAAATAAAGTGATTACATCTTCTGGAGGAGTTTTTGCTTCTTTTAAAGGAGACAATGAAAAGCTATTTAACACTAATAAAACCTTCATTAATAAGGAAAATAAAAGTGTAGATTTTTTAAACTATAGATTTGGTTACAAAGCGAATATTGGACTGCTGACAGGTTTAGAAAAAATTCAATTTGACGTTATTCATTTTCAATATAAGTTTATGAATACGATTATAGGATCTGCTCATTAAAATAATACCAAAAGCAGAAAGCAAATAACGAATATGGAAAAAGTAAAAGCTAAAAAGCATTTAGGACAGCACTTTCTTAAAGACGAAAGTATTGCAAAAGCAATTGCAGATACGTTGACTTTTAAAGGATATGATGAGGTTTTAGAAATAGGACCAGGGATGGGTGTGCTTACGAAGTATTTGCTTGAAAAGCCAATTAATACACACGTTATTGAAATCGATACCGAATCGGTAGCGTATCTGGATGCCAATTATCCTAAATTAAAAGACAAAATTATCTCTCAGGATTTCCTGAAGTATAATATAAATGAAGTTTACGAAAATAAACAGTTTGCCATAATAGGTAACTTTCCGTATAATATTTCTTCTCAGATTGTTTTTAGAACATTAGATCTTAAACATCAGATTCCTGAATTTTCGGGAATGTTTCAGAAAGAAGTAGCCGAGCGTATCTGCGAAAAGAAAGGCTCGAAAACCTACGGAATATTATCAGTTTTAGCCCAGGCTTTCTATACTACTGAGTATCTGTTTACGGTTGATGAAAACGTTTTTATTCCTCCGCCCAAGGTGAAATCGGGTGTGATGAGAATGACCCGAAAGGAAGATTATAGTCTTCCTTGTAGCGAAAAGTTGTTTTTTACAGTTGTAAAAACTGCTTTTCAGCAAAGACGAAAAACATTACGTAACAGTTTGAAAACATTAAATTTATCAGACCAATTGCGAGAAGACACTATCTTTGATAAACGTCCCGAGCAATTAAGCGTCGATGAATTTATTGAACTAACTCAAAAAATAGAAACCGATGGAGTTCAAAGTTAGTAAAGAATTTATACACCAATTAGAGGAGCTCATCACTAAGAAAAACGACAACGAACTTGAAGTTTTACTTAATGATCTGCACCACGCCGATATCGCCGAAATCTTAGAAGAACTAGATTTTGACGAAGCAACTTATATCTTTAAGGTTTTAGATAGTGATAAAACAGCGGAAATTCTTCTGGAATTAGAAGAAGATCTGCGTGAAAATATCTTAAGCCGACTTTCGCCAAAAGAAATTGCAGAAGAGCTTGATGAGCTTGAAACCAATGACGCTGCCGACATTATCGCCGAACTTTCGCATGATATTAAAGCGGAAGTTATCTCAGAATTAGTAGACGTTGAACACGCCAAAGACATTGTTGATCTTTTGCGTTACGACGAAAACACTGCCGGTGGTTTGATGGGAAAAGAGCTGGTAAAAGTGAATGAAAACTGGAACGTTCTAACTTGCGTGAAGGAAATGCGAATTCAAGCAGAAAACGTATCCAGAGTACATTCTATTTATGTGGTTGACGATGAAAACCGTTTAAAAGGAAGATTATCACTTAAAGATCTACTAACTTCTTCAACCAAAACTCAAATTGGTGACGTTTACATCCGAAAATTAAATTTTGTAAAAGTTGATACAGAAGATGTTGAGGTAGCTCGTATCATGCAAAAGTATGACTTGGAGGCGATTCCGGTTGTTGACGAGTTAGGCCGTCTAGTTGGAAGAATTACCATTGACGATATTGTAGACGTAATCAAGGAAGAGGCTGATAAAGATTACCAATTAGCAGCGGGTATTACACAAGACGTTGAATCGAATGACAGCGTTTACGAATTAACAAAAGCGCGTCTGCCTTGGCTTTTAATCGGAATGGTGATTGAAATTGTGGCTTCTTTTGTTTTAAAAGGAAACGAAAGCACTTTTCAAAAATATTCAACCTTAATCATTTTTGTGCCTTTGCTTTCTGCAACTGCAGGAAATATTGGAGTTCAGGCTTCGGCGATCGTGGTTCAAGGTTTGGCAAACGGAACTTTAAAAGAATTCAGTCGGGGTTATTTTACGAAAGAAATTACCGTTTCGATGATTTCTGGAAGTATAATTTCATTGCTTTTATTAGGATATCATTCAATCATGTATCAACAATATTTGGTTGGATTTGCTATTTCAATCTCCATGATTGTAGTGATTTTGTTTGCAGCGACTTTAGGAACTTTAGTGCCGCTTTTTCTGAACAAAAATAAAATTGACCCCGCAATTGCAACAGGTCCATTTATCACAACAACCAACGATGTTTTTGGAATTATGCTCTACTTTGGAGTAGCAAACTTGATTCTTGGATTCTAGATTTTTGCCACAAATTAACGGATTGCAGTGATTTAAGATCTCTAAAATCTGCGTAATTTACAGGCGAAAAATATACTGTTAATCTGCCATCATAAATTCAAACCAAGAAGTATGAATGTACACATTATTGGAGGAGGAAACCTTGGGGTTTCTATTGCCTTGGGAATTGCTAAATTCTCGAAAAACAACCAAGTTACCGTAACAAGAAGAAACACAGCGAGTATTCAATATTTATCAGAATACGGAATCACTGTTTCTAATGATAATAAACACAATATTCAGGAAGCTGATGTGGTGATTTTGACTATAAAACCGTATCAGGTTGATACTGTTTTAGCTGAAATTCTACCTGTTATTCAAAAGAAAACAATTGCTTCTGCTGTAAGCGGATTGTCTTTGGAGGTGCTTCAAACCAAAACAAATTACGAATATCCGGTAGTTCGCATTATGCCAAATATTGCGGCTCAATTTGGAGAATCGGCAACTTGTATTTCTTTCCCAGAAAAATACAAAGAAAATGCTGCGCCAGTTGTTGATTTGTTCCAGGATTTAGGAACTGCTCCTGTAATCGACGAAAAATTGATGGATGCGGCAACTGTTTTAGGTGCTTGCGGAACAGCATACGCTTTACGTTATATTCGTGCGTCTATGCAAGCAGGAATCGAAATCGGATTTGATTCGAACACCGCTCTTGCAATTGCTGCACAAACGGTAAAAGGAGCTGCAAAAATGCTTTTAGAAGAAAGAGTACACCCAGAACAATTAATTGACCGCGTTACAACGCCGCAAGGTTGTACAATTGTTGGTTTAAATGAAATGGAACACAATGGTTTCAGTTCTTCATTAATTAAAGGAATCAAGACTTCTTTGAAACAAATCAAAGGTTAGATTTAAAGAAATTACAATATTTTTAAATTCCAAATTCCAAATTTTGTTGGGGTTTGGGATTTTTTGTTTTAACGAATATTGAATGGTATAGTTGTCATTCCGAGGAACGAGGAATCGCACTAGAAATTCGCCAAAGTGTTTTTTTTTAGAAATTAATAATCCCGTTCTCGAGAGCAATATTCGATTATTAATTTCAAGTCTTTTTCTTTTACACGTTCAGAAAACATCATTCTATGATAATCTATTCCTAGTTCTTCAATTTTCGTGGTATCTATTTTGTGATTTTTACCAATAATCCATTTTACAAAAACGAGTGAATCTTTACTGCGAAGTGCTGGACCTGTACTTCTTGCGTCTAGTTTATGACAAGCAGCGCAATTGGAGTTAAAAACTATTTGTCCTTCTTTTTCTTTCTCTGTTAATTCAGGTGGTTTCGTTCCGCAAAAAGGAACTGGTGTTTGACAATTTAAATCGGAATAAGAAGGATTATATTTTATTTGATAAAAGATAACGCCAACAAGCACTATTATGAGCAATATTGAGATCCTAAGTATTAATCTAATTCTTTTCATTTTAAAAGACTGTCAATTGCAATTGGAATTTTTTATTTTTTGGAATTTGATTTAATCAACTGAATATACTTCAATCCACATTCCGAAATCTTTGTATAATAATTCATTGCATTTCCATAATTCTGAATCGTTAAGGTATCTTTTATATACAAAGCATCGATTCCAACTGGAATTTCTAATTCTTTTTTCGGAATTGAATCATTTTCATCCTCATTGCTAATATCGCCTTCGTATTCATCCCATTGAATTCCTTCTAAAGTAATATAGTTTTCACAAGAACTGCTTTTAGAATAAGTCGCTTTTCCTTTTAAAGTTCTAAGATTGGTTTTGAAAACGTATTGATAATCATTTTTGATTTTTGAGATGATTATTGAAAGGTCACAATCTGCAGCTTTGTACGTTCCTTCTATTTCATCTTTTGAATTTGCTACTATGGATAGAGTGTCAGTTTTTGAACTTTCAGTAACTGGAATTGTTGCTGGTTTTTGATTGCAAGAACTCAAAATCAGAAAAAAAGAAAACAGAATTATTACAATTTTATTCATAACTCTAGTATATCATTGTGTTTTTTATTCAAAACATATTTTAGAAAAAGAAATCCCATTAGTCCAGCTAAAAACGATGCAATCAAAATAGCTATTTTAGAAAAAACAATAATCTCTGGGTTTTTAAAAGCTAGAACCGTTATAAAGATTGACATGGTAAAACCAATTCCGCCCAACATTCCTGCGCCCAAAATATGAGCCCATTTTAAGTTTTTTGGAAGCATGCACAAGCCGGAAGTTACGCCGACAGAAGAGAAAAGTAATATTCCAAGTGGTTTTCCGACTACGAGTCCAAGGATAATTCCGTAAGTATTTGAATGGTTTAAACCTTCGTGCCAGTTTTCGGTAATCGTTAATGCTGTGTTTGCAATCGCAAAAAGTGGTAAGATAAAAAAGGCGACTGGCTGATGTAAAAAATGCTGTAGTCTAAATGATGATGTTTTTTCTCCACCATCTCCAA
Source organism: Flavobacterium panacis (assembly GCF_024649945.1). GTDB lineage: Bacteria > Bacteroidota > Bacteroidia > Flavobacteriales > Flavobacteriaceae > Flavobacterium > Flavobacterium panacis. Next base: position 95,665 of record NZ_JANKMS010000010.1, read on the forward strand.
ATGGAATTACAAAAGCTAAAATTACTCCAGTTATTGTGGCATGAACACCAGAATTGAGCATAAAATACCACATGATAGCACCACCAATCAGATACGGAATTAGATTATGAATTTTCATTCGATTCAGAACAAATAGAATTATCCAAATTCCAAGTGCGATTCCGAGATTTAGAAAAGAAATTGAAGTGGTGTAGAAAATTGCAATTACGATAATTGCTCCTAAATCATCAATTACAGCCAAAGCGGTCAGAAATACTTTTAAAGATGCAGGAACTTTGTTTCCGAGAAGAGACAGAATTCCGATTGCAAAAGCGATATCTGTCGCCATTGGAATTCCAGCTCCATTTTGAGTAGTTGTTCCGTAATTTAAAACCAAAAAGATGGCAGCAGGAACGAGCATTCCTCCAAAAGCGGCCATGATAGGCAATGAAGCATTTTTAAAATTGGATAATTCTCCATGATAAATTTCGCGTTCCAGTTCTAATCCGATTAATAGAAAGAAAATCGTCATCAAGCCATCATTAATCCAATCGGTTATGGTATGTCCAGCAATTTCTTTTTCCCAAAAAGCAACATAGGGAACCTGAAAAGAAGAATTGGCAAGATAAAGAGATAAAAGTGTGACAACAAGCAAGATAATTCCTCCTGATTTTTCGTTTTCAAAAAAGGCTGTAAAAGTCTTAGTTAGTTTCATTTGGGAAGATTTTCTGAAGATTTATGGCGGATTTTTACAATCCTTATACTTTCAAAGTTAAAAAAAAATCTGAGCAATAAAAAGAGATTTGCCACTAAGGCACAATGGTACGAAGTTTTTTTGTTTTAGATTTTTAATTTTTTTCTTTGCGACTTCGCGTCTTTGCGAGATTAAAACTAAAGTGTAAACAAAAAACTTAAACATTTCCCGTATTTTTGTCTGTATAAAATTCAATACAAAATGAGCATAAAAATTCTTCATATCGACAGCAATAATCCAATTCTTTGGAATCAATTGGAAGAAGCTGGTTTCGAAAATCACGCTGATTTTAAATCTTCTAAAGAAGAAATCGAAGCAAAAATAAAAGACTATAACGGAATCGTAATTCGCAGTCGTTTCAAGATTGACAAGACATTTTTAGATGCTGCAACAAAGTTGCAATTTATTGCGAGAGTTGGCGCAGGTTTGGAAAGCATTGATTGTGAGTATGCTTCTTCAAAAGGAATTCATCTAATTGCGGCTCCGGAAGGAAATCGCAACGCTGTTGCAGAACATTCACTTGGTGTTATTTTGTCTTTATTCAATAATTTAAATCAGGCTGATGCCGAAGTTAAAGCGGGACAATGGAATCGTGAAAGCAACCGCGGTCACGAATTAGATTTGAAAACTGTCGGAATTATCGGTTATGGAAATATGGGAAAAGCTTTTGCTAAAAAACTAAGAGGCTTTGAAACGGAAGTTTTATGTTATGATATTTTGGATCATGTTGGTGACGAAAATGCCAGACAAGTTTCCTTAGAAGAATTACGTGAAAAAACAGACGTTTTAAGTCTTCATCTTCCTTGGACACCAGAAACAGATAAAATGGTCAATAAAGACTTTATAAATGCGTTTAAAAAGCCGTTTTGGATTATCAATACTTCTCGTGGAAAAAATATAGTGACTGCCGATTTAGTTGAAGCTATGAAAGCAAAAAAAATACTTGGAGCAGGTTTGGATGTTTTAGAGTATGAGAAGCTTTCTTTTGAAACGCTTTTTCAGGATAAAAACACACCAGAAGCTTTTCAATATTTATTAGAATCAAAAAATGTTTTGCTTACACCTCACATTGCGGGTTGGACTTTTGAAAGTCACGAACGTTTGGCGCAAGTAATTGTAGATAAGATAAAAGCGATTTATCAATAAAAAGTAGCCTACGGCCTTTAGAATTTAATAACGAGTTTTTTCTTGTAAATTTTACCAGCTGAGATTAGTTTTGTTTGTTAATTTTTAATAATATTGTTTCTGGTTTTTAAAAGAATCAATCTAAATAATCTTTTAAAACTTGGAGAAACCGAAAATCCTAAAGAGTAGGAATTAACAAATTTAATAAGTAAAAATGGACTTAGAAAAGACATCGAATAATTTTGAAGAACCAATTCCGGTATTTAATGTAGATCCTATTATGGTACTAATTTATGGGTTTTTAACTTGTGGATTGTACTTGATTTATTGGAATATTAAAGTTGCAGAAGTTTTTAACGCAGTGGCAAAAAAAGAAGTTATTTCGCAACCAATTGCAATTTTTGCAGGTTGTTGTATGCCAGTTAATATTTATTTCTACTATTTAGCAGGAAAAGATGCATTACCAAAAGTATATGAGAGAACTGGTGAACTTCAAAAAGACCAATCTACATTATTAATTGTTTTAGGATTCTTTTTTCCTATGGCAGCAGCAATGATTGTACAAGGTGATATCAACAGGTTATATAAATAATAGTCAAATAAGACGTAAAATTTACGGAATTATCGGTGCAGCAATTACACTGATAGTTCCGTTTTTTTTAATGCTTCATAATCATAATGATCATTTAGAAACCGATCAGTCATTCTGTCCTTTTAAAATGCTCACGGGCTTTCCATGTCCGGGATGCGGTATTACAAAATCTCTTGTTTACTTTTATCAGGGAGATTTATACAAATCGATGAGTTATCATATATTAGGACCCTTTGTTATTGCTTTTTGCGTGCTAACAATTGTAGTCTTAATTACGGAATTAATTACCAAAAAAGAATATTTTACTGCCCTTTTGTACAATAGAAAATTAGCTTACGGATTGGCTATTTTTCTAGCTGTTTATCATTTTATAAGATTGATTTTGTTTGTGAATAATAACTCTTTTGATGATGTTTTGCATCAGTCAATTTGGTTTTAATAAATCCAGCAATTTGATTTTGTTTAGAATCAGATTTTTTGTTCGAGTACTGTTTTAAGAATTATAAAAATTAAGATTATGGAAAATACAAAAAGAGAAGATTGGAATAACCCCCGCTATCAGCAGGAAAACAAAAAAATTGTAGCTGGAATTCTGGCTATTTTACTTGGATATTTAGGAATTCATAAATTCTATCTGGGTTATACTAAAGAAGGATTAATTCAGCTTCTTCTGGGACTGATGTTGGGACTGGGAGGTATAATAGGAATAATAGAAGGAGTCATTTATTTAACAAAATCTGATGATGACTTTTATCAGACCTATCAAAAAGGGTATAGAGGCTGGTTCTAAGTAAAAAATATCAAATTCAGAAAACCATTCAGAAATGAATGGTTTTTTTATTGCTTAAAATTGTCTTTTTCTGATATAATTATAGCGTATACATCCCTAAAATAAATTCAACAGTAGGTAATCTTGCTTTTTGTTAGAAAGTAATGGAGTAACCGAAAATCCTTAAGAGTAGGATAATTGAAAAAAAAGAAAAGATGTTAGAAATCTACAAAAAAGTAGTTTTTGAAAACTACGTAAATTTTAAGGGAAGAGCACGAAGAAAAGAGTTTTGGATGTTTTTTTTAGTAAACGTTATAATTAGTATTATACTTGGTTTGGTTACAGGATTAATATCGCCAAGCTTAATGATTATTTCGAATGTTTACAGTTTAGCCGTTTTGCTTCCAGGTCTTGGTGTTGCTGTAAGAAGAATGCAGGACATTAATAAAGAGTGGTGGTATATTTTAATTCCTCTTTATAACATTTATTTGTTTACAATTGAGGGTGACAAAGGTTCAAATCAATATGGTGAAGATCCTAAAAAATAATTCACGCGTACCGGTTGATTGGAAAACGAAAAAAGCCAAATAGATTTAAATAAAAATTGTTGATTGAAAAGCCTCATTTGCATTTGCAAATGGGGTTTTTGTGTTTGTAACAATAACGATAAGTTTAAAAACTAAAATTTGTTTAAAAACAAATGGTATTTTCTGAATAAAAATCGTTACTTGAATAAAGTTTAAATCTAAAAATAATAGTAATAAAATTATGGGATTATTTAGTAGAAACAATAATAAGATTGAAAAACCCGAGGTTGTTCTTGAACTTAGAAGTCCTAGTTGTCCAATAACTGCAATTGTAGAACAAGATAACAGAACGTCTTATTTTTATTTGTTTGGAGATAATGAAGATTTTGGTGTAAAAAGCTGTTGGATACGAAATTTAACTGTGGCGCCAGAAACGATAGAGGTAAAATTGATGGAAAAAGGCGTACCTCCAATGTTGCCAAAAGAGTTTTGTAAATTTCCACAAGGACAAGAATTGCTTAATGAGAGCAATCTAGAAGTAATTTGGTTACAAGAAGGAGACGGAGCAGCATTGTTAGAAAATGGAGAAATTTTATGTGTAATTCCGAGTTGGGGAGGTGACGGCGAATTTTATGGTTATGCACGTGATTGTATGGGGGCAGGTCCTTTTGCTTGGGAGCTTTCAGAAGATAATGAAATGCAAAAACGAGTTAAAGATGCAGCTTCATTTATAAAAGAATGGGAAGAGGAAGGGAATCCTTTTCAATTAATCCAGCCAAAAATTTTGGATTATTATGATGAAATATTTGGTAAAAGTGAGAAGTATTATGCAATCGATAATTCAGAATGGCCTCCGAAAGGATTGTATGTGTATGAAGGTCCAGAAAAGATTGTCTTTGCAACGGTAGCAGTGTCATTGCGATCTCAACCCAAAATCGAAATGTATTTTGAAAATCCTGAAAAAGTAAATAGAATCGAACTTGGAATAATTTTAAAATCAGGATTAACCAATGAACAAATGAATAGTGTTGCAAGTTTTGTTAGCGGAACTACTGCAATACCGTGGGATTATATCACTTTTTTGGCAGAAGGACATACTATAGAGTTTCAGACAGCGGTTAGTGAAAAATTTAAATATGCAGTTCTAACTAATAAATTAAAAGTTTTACCTCAGATGAATGTTCCTGCTTTTGGAAATTCAAAAGCCAATTTTTTATGGATTGTACCTGTTTCAGATACAGAATGGGAGGTAATGAAAGAATCTGGTTCGCAATTTATATTGGATAAACTGGACGACATCGGCGAAGAAATATTCAATTTGAACCGTAAAGAAGTTGTTTAAGAATAGTATAAAAAAGAAAAACTCATAAGTTTTTTAAGCTTATGAGTTTTTTTATTTTAGATAATTGCTAATCTTCTTTCTCAGATAATTTCTTTTCCAATTCAAGCTGAAATTCTTCAATAACAGGTTTCATAGTGCTTTCTGGGATGTCTGCAATTCTAATATACATTAAACCGTCAATTGCATTGTTGAATAAAGGATCGACGTTAAAAGCAACAACTCTTGCATTTTGTTTGATGTATTTCTTAATCAAAACGGGCAAACGTAAATTTCCTGGTTCTAATTCGTCAATGATTTTGTCAAATTTATTCAAATCAGATTCTGCTTCGTCGAAGATGAAATCTTTATCAGCATCTTTTAGTTTTACTTTATATGCTTTCTTCGGGTGAATGTACTGCGCAATATACGGATCGTAATAGTTTGATTTCATAAATTCAATCATCAACGATTTAGAGAATTCTGAAAACTGATTGCTGATACTTACACCACCAACTAAATATTTATGTTCTGGATTACGCAAAGTGGTATGAATAATACCTTTCCATAATAAGAACAATGGCATTGGTTTTTGCTGGTATTCTTTTACGATAAATGCGCGACCCATTTCGATCGATTTGTGCATCATATCGTGAAGTTCCGGTTCAAATCTGAAAAGATCTGTCAAATAAAAACCTTCAATTCCGTATTTTGGATAGATTTCAGAACCTAATCCCATACGGTATGCTCCAGCGATTTTTTTGGTTTCATCATCCCATAAAAACATATGGTGATAGTATTGATCGTATTCATCTAAGTCAATAGATTCGTTTGTTCCTTCACCAACTTCACGGAAAGTGATTTCGCGAAGACGACCAATTTCATGTAAAATGTTCGGAATTTCTTTTGCGCTGGCAAAGAAAACCTCATAGTTTTTACTTTGTAAAAATCTGCTATCACTGTTTCTTAAAGCTTGAACTTCATCAATTAATTTTGATTCGTTGGCTGCGGTCACAATTTTTTTAGGAGTTTTTGTGATTTTAAGACTTGCAGTTGCAGTGTCAATCAGTTTGGTGTCCTTTTCAAAAGGATTGGCCAACATATAGGTTTTCTTTCTTAAGAATTCTGAGTATTCTTCAAAAGATTCAATTTCATTTTGCTCGTTAACAGAAATAGGTTTTCCGATACGAACTTTAATCACGCGATCTTTCTGTGTCAAAAGTTCAGAAGGAAGTTTTGCCGTTCTTAAAGTATCGTCAATTTTAGAAAGCCAATAGAATAATTTACTGTTTTTAGCGTGAAAATAAATTGGAACAACAGGAACTTTTGCTTTTCTGATAAGTTTCAGCGCACCTTCTTCCCAAGGTTTGTCCACTACCAATTTTCCATCTTTATAAGTCGAAACTTCACCAGCAGGGAAAATTCCCAAAGGTTTTCCATCACTTAAGTGACGTAACGTTTCTTTAATACCAATTACGCTCGATTTTGCATCCTTATGATTTTCAAAAGGATTAACCGGCATAATGTATTTTTTCATCGGAACAATTCTGTGTAACAGGAAATTGGCAATGATTTTGAAATTTGGCTCTCTTTCAAGCATCAATTTCAAAAGTAAGATTCCATCAATTCCACCAAGCGGATGATTGGAAATGGTAATATACGCGCCATCTTTTGGCAAACGCTTTAAATCTTCTTCAGGGATTTCAAATTTGATTTCCATCTCATCCAAAATTCCATTCAAAAAGTCTAGGTCTGTCAAGTGTTTATTACGATCGTAAATTTTATTAAGGGTTGAGATCTTAAGAACCTTCATAAGAATCCAGCCAGAAAAAGTACCGAAAACGCCGTACTTTTCAACATTTATTGCCTTTGCAACTTCTTTCGCGGTAACTAAACCCATGTACTACTTTTAATTTATTAGAACAGCGAACAAAGATAACAAAAAAGTCTACTTTTCATTGTTTCCAAGACAAACTTTGCACTTTTTTATTACATTTGAAATCCTAAAAAAATCACTGATGAAAATTATTTCTTATAATGTAAACGGAATTAGAGCGGCAATAAACAAGGGTTTTATTGAGTGGCTAAAGCAAGCAAATCCTGATGTTATCTGCCTTCAGGAAATAAAAGCTACACAAGATCAGATTCCTGTAGACGATATTACTGCTGCGGGTTATCCGTTTCAATATTATTATCCTGCAACCAAAAAAGGCTACAGTGGAGTGGCTATTTTGTCTAAAACCAAACCAAACAATATTGTGTACGGAACAGGAATTCATCATATGGATTTTGAAGGCCGAAATCTTCGTGCTGATTTTGACGATGTTTCTGTGATGAGTTTGTATCTTCCGTCTGGAACAAACATTGAAAGATTGGATCATAAGTTTATGTTCATGGATGATTTTCAGAATTATATCGATGAATTGAAAAAAACTATTCCGAACCTGATTATATGTGGCGATTATAATATCTGTCACGAAGCGATTGATATTCACGATCCTGTTCGTAATAAAACAGTTTCTGGATTTCTTCCGGCCGAGCGCGCGTGGCTAGATGCTTTTATGAAATCTGGATTTATTGATAGTTTCCGTCATTTTAATAAAGAACCACATCATTATTCTTGGTGGAGTTACCGCGCAGGAGCAAGAGGAAACAACAAAGGTTGGCGTATCGATTACAATCTGGTGAGCAATGCGTTAGAAAACAGGTTGAAAAGAGCTGTTATACTACCAGATGCTATGCATTCAGATCATTGCCCGATTTTAGTTGAAATTGATTAATTTTTGGTACTGTTCTTGCTGAGAGTATCTCGGTTTAAAAAAGGATTGGAATTTAGAATTCCCGAAATTGCTTTTTAGACGAAAAAACATTTATTAAACGCCCCAGAAATAAAAACAAAGAAAGATGATTAAAAAAGCCTCCATCGGATTGCTGGCATTAGCCTTGTCCACGACGTCTTGTGTTTCAAAGAAAATTTACAATGACTTAGAAACAAAGTATTCAGATTTGAAAAAAGAAAATCGTTCAATTACGGATGAAAATGAAAATCTGAAGAAAGCAAAAAATCAATTAGAGTTAGATCGTGATAAACTGACTAAAGATTTGGCCAGTACTAAAGATGAGTTGGCAAAACAAAAAGCTGATCTAGCGGCTGAACAAAAGAAATATAAAGTTCTTCAGGATTCTTATAATGCATTGGAGAAAAACAGCAACGATGCATTAGAGAAAAACTTGGCTAAAAACCGTGAATTGTTAGCGCAATTAGAAGCAAAAGGTAAAGCTCTTGCTGATGAACAAGCTCGTTTAGACAAAACAGCAAATCGTCTAAAAGAATTGGAAGATATGATTGCTGCGAAAGAAGAAGCAATGCGTAAATTGAAAGAAACTTTATCTAAAGCCTTAACAGGTTTTGAAGGTAAAGGTTTGACAGTGGAACATAAAAACGGAAAAGTATATGTTTCTATGGAAAACAAATTGCTTTTCAACTCAGGAAGCTGGGCCGTTGGATCTGAAGGAAAGAGAGCTGTTGTTGAACTTGGAAAAGTTTTAGGTGACAATCCGGATCTTTCTGTTTTAATCGAAGGACATACAGATGACGATCCGTATGCAGGTTCTGGACCAATTGCAAACAACTGGGATTTATCTACCAAAAGAGCAACTGCAATTGTAGCGATTTTAAGTGAAAACCCAAAAATCAATAAACAAAAACTAACAGCAGCAGGAAGAAGCGAATTCTCTCCTTTGGCAAGCAACGCAACACCAGAAGGAAAAGCTAAAAACCGTAGAATCGAAATCATCTTGACGCCAAGATTGGATGAGATTGCTGAGATGCTTAATAGCATAAATTAAAGGTTCAAAGTGACAAAGGCTCAAAGGTTTTTACTTTTGAGCCTTTTTTTAAATCCCAAATTCCAATTTTTCAAAGTGTTTGGAATTTGGGATTTCATTATTGGAATTTAAATTTTTGTAACTTTGGTTTCTATAAATTAAGAATTATGGGACTTCCAGAATTAAAAGAGAAGATAAAAAATCAATTAGATTTGGCTGATGAAAGAGTTCTGCGAATTGTTTCTTCAGTATTTGATAATTATTTAAATGAAGTAGTTTCATACGACGCGAAAGGGAATCCTGTGACATTGACTGATTATCATAATAAAGTGGAAGAAGGTTTAGAGGATATAAAATACAATCGAACAATTTCAAGTGAAGATTTATCAAAAGAAATGAAAGATTGGGATAATGAATAAACCAGCAGTTTTTTGGTCAGAAAATGCGAAGTTAGATTTGAAAGAAATTTATTTTGAGCTCAAAAGTAAATATTCGAAGGAAACTGCATTGAAAGTGAGAGAAGAGTTATTTAATAATGCAAATAGTATCGTTTTTGCTGAACAATTTCAACTTGATGAATATAGAATCGATTGTCATCGAATTGTCGTCAGAAATTTTAAAATTCTCTATCAAGTCAAAGATGATCCTGTATTCATTGTTAGAATTTTCAATACATTTCAAAATCCATTAAAAAGTTTAAAATAAACAGAGGTTCAAAGGTTTTACTTTTGAGCCTTTTTTTTATCCTATCAGGGCTGCAAAATCTTGTACTTTTTTTAACCTTTCTCATTTTTCGATTTGAACAATGCCTTTGTACCTTTGTCTCTTTGCAACTTTGAACCTAAAGAAAAAAATGAAATACACTACATTACCTAACACCGATATAAAAGTTAGTAAAATCTGTCTTGGAACGATGACTTTCGGACAGCAGAATACAGAATCAGAAGGACACCAACAAATGGATTATGCTCTTGAAAGAGGAGTGAATTTCTTTGATACAGCCGAAATGTATTCGGTTCCGGCAAGCGAAGCGACTTACGGAAGCACAGAAAAAATTATTGGAACCTGGTTTAAGAAATCAGGAAACAGAGATAAGGTTATTTTAGCATCTAAAATCGCAGGTCCAAATCCGAATTTTGGATACATGCGTGAAAAACTGGATTTTTCCCCTGCAAGTATTAAATATGCAGTTGAAAACAGTTTGAAAAGATTGCAAACCGATTATATCGATTTATATCAAATGCACTGGCCAGAAAGAAAAACGAATAACTTCGGACAGCGCGCTTTTCATGGACATGATGATGTTTGGGAAGATAACTTCAGAGAAATTTTGGAAACGTTCGACGGATTAATCAAAGAAGGGAAAATCAAACATATTGGAGTTTCAAATGAAAATGCTTGGGGAATGATGCGTCTTTTGGAAGAAAGCAAATACAATAATTTACCAAGAATCAAAACTGTTCAAAATCCATATTCTTTATTGAACCGTTTGTTTGAAGTAAATTCTGCCGAAGTTTCTAAATACGAAAATGTTGGTTTGCTAGGATATTCTCCTTTAGCTTTCGGAGTTTTGACTGGAAAATTCTTGACAGGAGAAAGTCATCCAAAAGCCAGAGTAAACCTTTTTCCGCAATACAAACGTTACAATAGCGATCAATGTACCGAAGCGACAAAATTGTATCAGGAAATCGCTAAAAAACATGGTTTAACGCTAACACAATTGGCAATGGGATTTGTTTTGCAACAGCCGTTCTTAACCAGTGCGATTATTGGCGCTACAACATTGGAACAATTAAAAGAAAACATCGACACAATAGATATTGTACTTTCTAAACAAATATTAGCAGAAATTGATGCAGTTCAAGCTATAATTCCAGATCCTGCTCCTTAAATTTAGGAAATAGAATAAAAGCAAAATCCCGATAATATTTAGTTGTCGGGATTTTTTTTGGAATAAGAATTAATAATACATCACCAATAAAATTTTCTTTTTAGAATTATCAATCAGTTTTTCGAGAACGCCAAAGAACTTTTCGTTTACCATTGGACATCCCAAACTGTTGCAAATTGGATAAGGTTGTTCTTCAAAAGGAATGTCGACATACTTGTGAAGTACAATGTTTCGGTCAAAAGCATTACTGTTGGTTTTGTCGAGACCATGCAATTTATAGGCTTTTCCAAATGTCCCCACATAAGAACCACCGATTGAATATTTACCCAGCGAACTGCAATTAGAATTTTTGACATTGCTGAATTTTAGTTCACCTTTAATTCCTGTCTCCGAACCAGAACCATGTCCGACCAAACCTTTATTCAGCACTTTTTTGTTTTTCAAATCATAAATAAAAAACCGATTTCTTCCTGATTCTATCTTCATATCTAAAAAAAAGGCAACATCTGAATTGTATTTTGGAGATTTCCCCAAGAAGCTCCTCACTTCAGCTATTTCAGTTTTTAATTTCTCTTCATAAGAATAAATCGGTTTTGAATTTTTAGTATGTATTGTTTTCTCTTTTTTATTTTCACAGCTTAAACAGAGAAGCGGAATCACTGAAAAGAGAAGAAATAAGATTTTCTTTTTCATCTGGATTCTTATTTTTCAACAGTATACCCTTTTACTTTAGCAAAAGCCAGAATAGAAGAATTTATTGTGTTTCCTAAATCATCTTGCTTTTTGGTCTTTTTAGATTCGGTGTCAATATATTCCTGACGTTTTTTGGCTAAAACACTGATTTCTTTCTGAATCGTTTCTCTTTCTTTTTTCTTTTCGTTTACAATGGCCTGAATTTCGGCAGTAGATTTGTTTTTAAGTTCTGCTGGTAATTCTTCTTTTTGGATTTTTGAAATTGCTCCAGCATCATCTTTTACTTTATCAACCAAGTCCCAACTATCATTTTTGTAAACGGCTTTTGATTTACTCACTGCACGATCGGTATAATTAGAAGCTGAAACTTTTTTGGCATTCTGATCTTGCATGACCTGATTCATTTTTTTCTCAGCTCCTTTTGCACCATAATTGATGTAAGTTTTATTCATTTTTTCATCGCATTTTGCAATTTCATCGTCATAAGGAGTAGCGATGTATTCAACAGCTCTGTCAGAATCAATATTGAAATACTTTCCTTTTCCGCGATCTGCTCCATCTTTCCAAAGAATATTGATGCCTTCAGTTTTATTGCCACAGAAAATAGTATTCACATAAATATTATTTTTTAAAGCATTGCTGATGGCTTCTTTGTAACTGATTGTTCCTTGATTGAATTCTTCATTTCCTGCAATATAGATGAGTTTCATATTGCTGTTTTCTGTTGCCCACTTCAATTCTTTGGTTGCATCTTGAATAACGGCTCCGCAATATTCGCTTCCGCCGTTAGTTCTTAGGGCGAATAATTTCTCCGAAATTAAATCCAAATCGGTTGATAAAGGTGTAACTTGTCTGATGTAATTTGATTTTACAGATAAACCATCATTCCCATATTCGTATAAAGCAATTTCAATATCAGGCGTTTTTCCATCGTATTTTAAAGTAGTCAATGTGTTTACAATATTCCATAATCTTGATTTCGCCTGATCGATTAAACCATCCATACTGCTCGAAGTGTCTAGCAAAAGAGCAACTTGTATTTTGGTATTGGAAATTGTTGCCGGTTTTTCGATTTCAGTTTTTTTTATTGGTTTTGCATTTGATGAATTACAGCTTACAAAAGAAATTGCTACTACCAAAAGTGCTGTTATTAAAAGATTTGATTTCATAATTTTAGTTTTTAATTGGATGATTATAGACCAAACTTAAAAACTAAAAAGGCCTATTTTTCAGACAAATGGTGAAACAGTGTTTTGACTTGGTGAAACTGGTTGTAAAAGGATTGTAAAATACTTTACTTTACATTGTTGTTTTTGAAGACTATAGAATTACAATTATGAGATATTTACTATTGAAGTTTATGCTTTCTTTATTTCTATTGCTATTAATTCCTGTGGAAATGATAGCGCAAGAAGCTCCTGCACAAAAAATCGAAAAAAAGAGTAAAGCCAAAATCAGCAAGACAGCTGATGAATTATCTAAATCATTGGATGAAAACGATGAATCGAAAATCGCTCTGAATTACGAAAAATTAGCCAATGAATTTTTGAATAAAGGTGATAATGTTAAAGCAGAAGAATATTTTAAAAGAGCTTTAAGCAGTTATACCAAACTAAAACTGACTGAGGATAAAACTCGCGTGATTAGAAGTCTGGCCAAAGTTCAGGAAAACCAGAAAAATTTTGATTCGGCTATAAAAAATTATGAAAAAGCTGGTTCGTTGACCAAAGATGCCTCTGAAGAAAAAATTAATTTAAATGATGCCAACCGACTTAAAAATCAATCTAATCCAGCAAGTCAGACCGATTATTTAAATTCTAATATTGAATTGCTGAAAAAAGAAAGCAGAAAAAGCGAAGTTAAAGAGGCTTACATACAAAAAGCACAAAACTCATTACAGTTAAAAGATAAGAATGTTGCGATTGAGAGTTACAATAAGGCTTTGGATTATGCAAAAGATAAACCAGACGAGGTTGTAAGAATCAAAAATGAAATTGCCAAGGTGTATGCAGAACAAAATAAGTTTGATGAAGCTTTTTTGATTACTAAAAAAATATTGGAGGAGGCGAGAAAAAAGAAAAATTACACTTCCGAAATAAAACAACTACAATCTTTAGCATCGCTTTATTTTGAAAAGAAAGAACCTGAAAATGCCATTTCTTCATTAAAAGCAGCTTATAATTTATCCTTTCAAAAAGGAAATTCAACCGAAGCCAGAAAGAGTTTATCCTCCTTAATTAAATATTATAAAACCAAAGGAGAAGACAAAGAAAGCATGGCTTTGTACGAACAGTTTTTTGATAATTTCGAGCAGTTAATCAAATCCGATACGACTTTAATTGATGCCAAAACTTTTCAGGTTACAGAAGACAAAATTCGTCAGTTGGAAAAAGAAAAGGTTTTAAAAGATGAATTGATTTCCAAGAAAAACACGTTCAATTATTTCTTGTTAGGATCTATTGGTTTGTTGTTGCTTTTGTTCTTCTTCATTGTAAAAGCTTGGTATTCCATTAGAATCAAAAACAAAGAAATTGCTTTACAATCTTTGCGTCGTGAAATGAATCCGCATTTTATTTTTAATAGTTTGAACAGCGTCAATCAATTTATTGCAGAAAATAAAGAATTGGAGGCCAACAAATACCTGACTTCTTATTCAAATCTAATGCGAAATACAATGGAAAATTCGAATAAAGATTTTATTTCGTTGGATAAAGAAGTGGAACATTTAAAAAAATACCTGGATTTAGAACATATGCGTTTTCAGGATAAATTCGATTTTGAAATTGTGGTAGATGATTTGCTAGATACCGAAAGAGTTTTTGTTCCGAATATGATTATGCAGCCTCATCTGGAAAATGCAATTTGGCACGGATTGCGTTATTTGGATAAAAAAGGGTTTCTGTCTTTAAGATTTGATTTTAAAAATGGAAAAATAATCGTGACTATTGAAGACAACGGAATTGGTTTGACCAAAAGTCGTGAACTCAAAACCACCAATCAGAAAATCTACGAATCACGTGGTTTAAATAATACAAAAGAGAGAATTGATCTTTTGAATGAATTATATAAAAAAGATATTTCGTTTACAATTTCAGAAAAAGAAGGAGAAGAAAAAGGAACTATTGTTGAAATTGTTTTCCCATTAATTGACAAAATATGATGACTTTGCAGAAAATTAAAAGTGTAATTGTCGAAGATGAATTGGCAGCGCGAGAAGTGCTTAAAAATTACTTGAGCAAATATTGTCCGCAAGTTGAGGTTGTCGGTGAAGCGCAGAATATCAAAGAAGCTGTTCCGTTATTGCATGAAATAAAACCGCAATTGGTTTTTCTAGATGTCGAAATGCCTTTCGGAAACGCCTTTGATGTTTTGGAAGCCTGTAAAGATTTACATTTTGAAACCATATTTGTAACCGCTTTTTCTGAATATTCTTTGAAAGCCTTAAATCAAAGTGCAGCTTATTATTTATTGAAACCGATTAGTATAGAAGAATTGATAGTTGCGGTCAATAAAGTGCATCATCAAATCGTAAACCATGAAATTTTCAATAGAAATAAAATTATTGTTCAAAATTTTCATGAACAAAAACCGGAGAAACAACAAGTAATTTTACCAACTTTAGAAGGTTTTGAAGTTGTAAAGATGGAAGAAATTGTACGTCTAAGAGGTAATGGAAATTTCACCGATTTATACCTTAACAACGGAAGTAAAAAAATGGTTTGTCGTTTTTTAAAGCATTTTTCAGAAATTCTTCCTTTGCCTTTTATTCGGGTTCATAAATCGCATATGATCAACATTAATTGCGTAAAATCATATAACAAAGGTGGAATTGTCACACTAAACGATGGAACTGAAATTGAAGTTTCGCCAACTTATAAAGAGGATTTTTTGAAGAATTTTAAATAGTTTTTTTTGCCACAAAGGCGCAAAGGCGCAAAGTTTTTTTATTAAAGCATATTTAATTGCTCGCAAAGACGCAGAGTCGCAAAGTTTTATTTACTAAAAGCAAAAAAAAAGTTTCACGCAGATTTTATAAGATTTGGACAGATTTTTTTTGAAATCATCTGCAGAATCTGCTTAAATCTTATAAAATCTGCGTGAAATAAAAACTTTGCGACTCTGCGTCTTTGCGAGATTAAAAAAATCTTAGTGTCTTAGCGCCTTCGTGGCAAAACATTACAAATCAAATTCATCATCAACAGCCAATGAATCTGCTTTTATAGCTGTAGAATCTGGTACTTTAATTTTTATAAATGAACGGGCATTTCCTGAAATGTAAACGGGTAATATACCTGTTGTGTCTTCAGGAACTAAAAGCCCTCTTCTGAACATTAAATTCTTCAAGAACTTTTGATTTTTTATAGCATAATCTTTCAAATTTCCTTGATCGTTAAACTGATACATGAATTTTCTAGGCTTTGGAATAATGGTTGCCAAGTATAAACATTCATCAACATTTAAATCGGCTGGATTTTTTTGAAAATAGAAATGACTTGCTTCGCCAATTCCGTAAACGTTTGGTCCCCATTCAATAATATTGAAATATACTTCCAACATTCTTTCTTTGCTTACAATTCGGTTGTTTTCTAAAATGTAAACCAATAAAATTTCTTCCAGCTTTCGCGAAAGCGTTTTTTCACGAGTTAAGAAGACATTTTTAATCAACTGCATACTGATTGTGCTGGCGCCGCGAGAGAATTTCTTCGTTCGAATGTTTTTAAGAATCGATTGTTTAAAAGCTTCATTTATAAATCCGCGATGTGAGAAGAATGACGGATCTTCTGTCGTTAAAACCGATTTTCTTAAATAAGGAGAAATTTGATCTAACGGAGTATAGTTTGGATTGGCATTTCCAACCAAAACTGGTCTTTGTAATACATTTTGAATTATGGCACGATAGACAAATTCGCCGTTTAGCTTATTTAAATCGGCTTCGCCATATTTTGTGATTCGTAAATCTTCTTTATTTAATTTACTATCAAAAACAAGTGTATTTGGCTTGTTTTTATTGAATTTGAAATCCAATTTGTAATCGAAGTTTCCAGTCGCCTGCATGCCTTGAAAATGCGTAAACAAACCATCTGGAAGCGAAACGATAAAATCCTGCGCTTTCATTTTTGGAATATCCATTTTCAAAGTATAAATGGTGTCTTTTTCGGTATCGTACGAAATATAGGGACGAACTTTAATTTTATTCAATTGCATAGTTGAAGTACTGTCAATCGAAATAAAGCTATCTCCTAGTAAAAAGCGATAATCAAAACGAGCATTTTTGATGACTACGTCTTTGCTGGCAATTTTAGGGTGATTGATAGTCAGATTGGCAATAGAAGTATAACCGTCAATATGCAATTCACTGCCGCTTTTGTCAATGTTTTGAACATTCAAACGAATCGAATCAAAACTTGCTTTTAAGTTATAACGCTGATCCAAATACGGAACTCGAATAGCGCCAGTATCTAAATTGAAAAAACGAATATCTGCCTTTTTATTTCTTGGATCAGCAAAACCTTTGATGTTCCAGCGCTGATCAAAATCTTTTGCCTGAACATGAAGATTGGTTTCTAATTGTTTATTGTTTAAAACCAGTTTGTCTACATCAACAGTAGTTAATTTGTCATTATCATTGATTTTGAATTTGAAGTTTTTCAAATCCATATCGGTTGGCACCAAATTCAATACTTTCGAAATAATTCTGTAGGCAAAAGCAGCGTATTTACGTTTTTCGTTAGAATCAGTTTCTTCTCGATCTCTTTTTAGAAAAGCATCAAAATTCCTTTTTTTACCTTTTTTAACCAGTTGAATGTAACCGTTATCAATTTTTAAAGTTCCAACTTGAACATCTCCAATTAGTAAATTGCTTAAACTGATGCTGGTTTCTACATTTTTTATTTTGCAAAGTGTATCAGCATTTATAGGAGCCAAAACAACATCTGTCAAATGTATGGTAGACAAACCATCAAAAGAAGCCGATTTTACAGAGAAATTACTGTTGTATTCGACAGCCATTTTGTGGGTGACTTTTGCAATGGCTTGTTTTAAAAGGGAATCCCGAAAATAGTAAAGTGCGATGCAAAGCAAAACCACTATTATTCCTAGTACTTTTAATGCTTTGTATATTTTTTGTTTTGGAAAATTCATAGAGTTTAGTTTTTTGCCGCGAATTACACTAATTTCTCGAATTAAGCTTCGGGCGAATAAAATTCATTAAAAAAATAAAAATTAGTGCAAATTAGTGTAATTCGGGGCTAAAATAAAATCAACCAAAAAGAATGCTCGCAACATCTTCAATTTTAGCAACCAATTCAATCTTAATTCCTGTATTTTTTAAAGCAATTTTGTTGTATTTGGAAACAAAGATAGTATCAAATCCTAGTTTTTCGGCTTCTTGAATGCGCTGATCCACACGATTTACAGGACGAATTTCTCCCGAAAGTCCGACTTCACCAGCAAAACAAAAACCTTTCCCAACAGGAATATCTTCATTTGATGATAAAATCGCGGCTACAACAGCCAAATCAATTGCAGGATCATCGACAGAAATTCCTCCTGTAACATTTAGGAAAACGTCTTTTGCGCCTAAACGAAATCCGGCTCTTTTTTCTAAAACAGCCAAAATCATGTTTAATCTTTTGGCATTATAACCCGTTGTACTTCGTTGAGGTGTTCCATAAACTGCAGTGCTTACCAAAGATTGAATTTCAATCATCAACGGACGCATGCCTTCAAGAGTTGTGGCAATTGCAGTTCCAGATAATTCTTCGTCTTTGTGTGAAATCAATATTTCAGACGGATTATTAACTTCGCGTAAACCGCTTCCGAGCATTTCATAGATTCCTAATTCGGCGGTCGATCCAAAACGGTTTTTCAGTGAACGCAAAATGCGATAGACATGATTTCGATCGCCTTCAAATTGTAAAACAGTATCAACCATATGCTCCAAAATTTTTGGACCGGCAATATTCCCGTCTTTGGTAATATGCCCAATTAAAATTACAGGGATATTACTTTCTTTGGCGAACTTTATCAATTCGGCAGTAGTTTCTCGAATTTGAGAAATACTTCCTGCAGTAGATTCGATATAATCGGTATGCAAAGTCTGAATCGAGTCAATAATGACTACTTCAGGCTGAATGGTTTCAATTTGTTTGAAAATATTCTGTGTTTTGGTTTCGGTCAGAATGTAGCAATTATCACTGTTTGGCGTAATTCTTTCTGCACGCATTTTTATTTGCTTCTGACTTTCTTCGCCCGAAACATATAATGTTTTATAAGGTAACTTTAATGAAACTTGAAGTAAAAGTGTGCTTTTTCCGATTCCAGGTTCTCCTCCTAAAAGTGTTAGTGATCCAGGAACAAGTCCGCCACCTAAAACACGATTTAATTCGCTGTCAGTGGTGTCCATTCGAACTTCCTGAGCAGAATCAATTTCGTTAATTTTTAAAGGTCTTGGTGCTTTTCCTACTGGAGTAGCTTCACTTTTCCAGGCTACTTTTTCCTGTTTCTGGATGATTTCCTCAGCAATCGTATTCCATTCTTTGCAGGCATTGCATTGCCCTTGCCACTTAGAGTACTGGGTTCCGCAATTTTGACAAAAAAAGGAAGTTTTAACTTTTGACATTATTTACTTTTTTTTAGCAAGTGTATTCATTTCGTCAATTTTCTCATACATCATATCTTTATTCAAATCACCAATTGGCTCCATTTGCGAAGCGTTTTGATATTTTTTTGATGCGTGTTTAGGATCACCTTGTTTTTCATACATTAATCCCAATTCATATTCTCCCAACATGGCTTTCGGATAATTTACATTTCCTATTTCGGCCATTTTCCCTAGTTCGCTGTAGGCGTTTCTTTTTAAAATAAGATTTTCAACTACTTTAAAATCGCTCATTCGAACGGGAATCTGAACGCCTAAAACTTCAGACATGTCAGCGTATTTTTTTTCTAAATATTCTGCATAGCCTTCTTGAAGAACCGCAATTTTGTCATTGTATTCGGCAGAATTTATAGGTCGGTATGCTTCAAAAATCTGGTACAACGCACTTGGAATAGAATGCAATACTTCTGTATAATGCGTAGCGCCCTTAAAAACATCATATTTATAATTCACTAACGGATTATTAGCGATTTTAATATTACTGTTTAATTTTTCAATCGGTTCTTTTATCTTTTTAATATCACCTTCTCCTGCAGAAAGGTAATAGAAAACTGGTTTTTTTATTTTAGCAAATTTTTCAGCAATACGCACTTCCATCTTTGGAGCAAGTTCTGGACTTAAGCAGATGTATGCATTAAAAAGCGGAATTTCTTTATATAAATAAAAATTAGCAAAACTTGCTGTTATATCATGACCTGCAATAAGTCTGAAAGGCGAGGTGCGATATTTTTTTTCAATATATGGGACTAATTCTGATCCAATGAATTCGAAAAACTTGGAACCTTTTTCAAAAGGAAGTCCTTCGTTCTGATCAATTGTAGTATCATCAAAACGTTCCCCATCTTTATTTTGATGAATTCCGATGATGATCATTTCTGGAATATCATCCCAATACGAACCATAGCTTACTGCTCCAGAAAAAGGATCAAATAAGTAATCTCCATCCAATAAATAAAGAACAGGATATTTTTTGTCTTTGTTGGCTTCGTAAGAAGGAGGCAGTCCAATTGTGATTCTACGTTCTTCTCCGAGTTTTTCAGATTTGATGTTATCGAACGTTTTTTGGGCAAACGACGAAAATGAAATTAAAAAAAATAGTAGGTAAACTTTTTTCATGATTTGTGGCATTTCAGTGAATTAAAAAGTATTAAAAATAGTGTAGCAATATACTATTTTATTTGCTTCTTTGTTAATTGGGGTTAAAATTGAAGCACAGTGTTTTATCGCCAAAATCATTTCTGATTTAGACAAAAGAGGAATTCTTTGTTCAAAAAAGTGCTTTTGACAAAGAAAGTAAAATCTTAAAAAATAAGAAAGATTAGGTTAGCGAATTATCATTTTCGTTAGGGAAAATAATCCACGGTTTGAAGGTTTTTGCTTCTTCAAAATCCAAGGTTGCATAAGAAATGATAATGATGATATCATCTTTTTGAACTTTTCTTGCTGCAGGACCATTCAACGTGATTTCGCCTGAATTTTTTTCACCTTTAATAGCGTACGTTTCAAAACGCTCACCATTATTAATGTTTACAATAGATACTTTTTCGCCTTCAATAATGTTTGAAGCTTCTAGTAAAGTTTCATCAATAGTAATGCTGCCAATATAATTTAAATCGGCTCCCGTTACTTTAACGCGATGAATTTTTGATTTTATAACTTGAATTTGCATGCTGCAAAGTTAGATTAATTTAATGAAATGGTGTCAATCAGTCTTATAGAATTAACAAATACTGCTATAAATGCGCGATATTTTTTGTCATTCTCTTTTTGATCGATGGGTAAAAGTGTAGATTCGTCAGCAATAACAAAATACTCCAGTTCAAACGTTGGGTTGTCTTTGAAAGAATTTTCTACAAATTCAAGAGTTTCTTGTGGACTTTGATTCTGAAAAATCTCTTTTGCTTCGGTTAAAGTTTTATAAATAATCGATGCGTCTTTTCTTTCTTCAGCTGTTAAACGTTCGTTTCGAGAACTCATTGCCAGTTGATTGTCTTCTCTAAAAATGGGACAGCCAACAACATTTACAGGTAAATTATTCTTTTCGACTAATTTTTTAACAATTTGAAGTTGCTGAAAATCTTTTTCTCCAAAATAAGCATTCGTTGGAGTTACAATTTCAAAAAGACGTTTTACGATGGTTCCAACTCCGTTAAAATGTCCAGGTCTAAATTTTCCTTCCATTTGATTTTCTAATCCATCGAAATCAAAAGTTTGCGAAACCGTATTTCCTTCATAGATATCTTCGACAGAAGGAGCGTATAAAATGATTTTATCACTTAATGTACGCATTTTCTTAATATCTTCTTCAAGAGTTCTCGGATATTTTGCTAAATCTTCAGGATTGTTAAATTGAGTTGGATTGACAAAAATGCTTACAACTGTATCGTCGTTTTCTTTTAGTGAACGCTGCATTAAAGCCAAATGTCCTTGGTGTAAAGCGCCCATTGTTGGTACAAATCCAATAGTTGAATTTGCGGTTTTGATAGTTTTAATATAGGCTATCAAAGCTGCTTTACTGTAGAAAATGTGCATTGAGGTATTATTAAAATTTAGTGCAAACATAATATATTAGTTATAAACTGCATAAATTTTTGTAATTTTGCGACGTTTTTATTACCAAAATTAAGTAAAATACTATTATGAAAGATAAGAGGATATTATATGTATCATCTGAAGTCGTGCCTTATTTGGCTGAAAATGAGGTTTCTTTAATGTCTTATGACGTTCCGAAAATGATTAACGACCAAGGTGGTCAGATAAGAATTTTCATGCCAAGATATGGGAATATCAATGAGAGAAGACATCAATTACACGAAGTGATCAGACTTTCAGGGATGAATTTGGTAGTGAATGACTTAGATATGCCTTTAATTATTAAAGTAGCATCAATTCCGAAAGAGCGAATTCAGGTTTACTTTATTGATAATGATGAATATTTTAAACGTAAAGCAACTTTCGCGGATGAAGAAGGTGCTTTATATCCTGATAATGACGAAAGAGCAATTTTCTTTGCTAAAGGTGTTGTGGAAACAGTGAAAAAATTAAACTGGGTTCCGGATATCATTCACGTTCATGGATGGTTGGCAGCGATGCTTCCAATTTACATGAAACACTACTACAAACATGAAGCATTGTTTTCTGAAACCAAAATCATTACCTCTGTTTACGGACAGTCTTTTGATGAAAATCTGGATTTAGAAATGATAAATAAAGTTAAATTTGATGGCGTTCCTCACGAAGCTGTCTCAGATTTAGAAGTGCCAAATTACGAGAACGTTTTAAAAGCGAGCATCTTGCATTCTGATGGAGTTATTATTGCGTCAGAAAATGTTTCTCCAAGTTTAACAAAATTTATAGAATCTTCAGGAAAACCTTTTTTACCTTTCGCCACGAAAGATGCATTTGCTGACGCTTATACAAATTTCTACAGAACGTTTGGACTTTAAATTTTAACTTTATTATAAAACATGTATAATACTTCTTTTATTAAGAAAATTCTTTTAGCTTTAATTGTTGTTTTTTTATATTCATGCGACAAAGATTTTAATGCAATTGGTGATGGTTTAGTTGGAGATGATCATTTTGGGCTTGAGCCAGAAGATTATAGTGTTATAGCTTTTAATCAGGAAGTTACACCAGTTCAGTCAAATACTATGGCTGTAAATGCATTGGGTATTTATGATAATCCTGTTTTTGGTACTACAACGGCTAATTTTGTAACGCAATTAGGTCTTGCAACTTATGCTCCTACAATTGGGGAATCTCCAGTGATAGAAAGTGCAATACTTACGATTCCGTATCTTATTAAAAGCAAAACAACAGCCTCAGACGGAAATAGTACGTATGTCTTAGATTCTATTTACGGAGATGCAAATGGAAAGCTTAAATTAAGTGTATACGAGTCAAAGATGCAGATGAGAAACAGTTATTTTAGTGGTGGTACGCAATTGCCTCAGTTGTATTATACAGATCAAAATAATGAGTTTTTTGGCATTAAGGGTGATTTACGATTAAACGACTCGATAAAAAATGGAGTTAATGTAGATGATAGTTTCTTTTTTGATCCGAATGAAATCAGAGTCGATAAGACTGACGATAAAGGTGTAAAAACAACTGAAAGAACAGCTCCTCAGATGGTTCTGAAGCTTAATAATGGTTTTTTTCAGGATAAAATATTAAAAGCTGAGGCATCCAAATTGTCTACAGAAGCTCTTTTTCAGGAATATTTCAGAGGATTGTACTTTATGGTTGAAAAATCAGGAAGTTCTCCTAGTAATATGGCTTTACTTGATTTTACTAAAGGTGTAATTACTATTAAATATAAAGCTAAAACAGCCTTGACGACTGATGCTCCTGAAACTACAGAAGATAAAGAGATTTTGATAAATTTTAAAAGTGGTGAGGTTGGCGGAGTTGCTAGCACAGCCAATTTTCTTCAGGATGCTAAAGAAGCTACTTATCAAAGTGCTTTGACCAGTGCTAATAGTGTTGAAGGTGATGATAAACTTTATCTAAAAGGTGGGCAGGGATCTTTGGCTATTATCCGTCTTAATGAATTTGCTGCACAACTGGAAACGATAAGAAAGAGTAATTGGAAAGTCAACGAAGCAAATCTTATTTTTTACATTGATACTGAAAAGATGGCTAATACTAAAGAGCCACAAAGAGTTTATTTATATGATTTGACGAATAATACTGTTTTGTTGGATTATTCTAGTGACGGAACTGTTCTTGGGGGAGGAATTACTCTTGATTCTAATAAAAAAGGAAAGTATTATAAGTTGAAAGTTACAAATCATATTCGTAATCTTATAAAAGATACAACAGCAAAAAATGTTGATTTAGGGTTGGTTGTTTCTCAAAGTACGCCAACAACTTTGCTTAATGCGTTGAAGAATAGGATTCAAATTAATACGAATCCAATTGAATATTTTTCTACAGTACCGAGATCGTCGGTTCTGAGTCCTTTAGGTACGGTTTTATACGGTGGAAAAGCTTCTGCAGGTGATAAAAAAGTAAAACTTCAGGTCTACTACACGAAACCAAATTAATAATTATATATGTGTGGAATTGTTGGATATATCGGTCATAGAGACGCATATCCTATTGTGATCAAGGGCTTAAAGCGTCTTGAATACAGAGGTTATGATAGTGCCGGTGTTATGCTGTATGACGAAGAGTCGGGCATAAAGTTGTGTAAAACGAAGGGTAAAGTTTCGGATCTTGAAGCCAAAGCAACTGAAGGTTTTACGACAAACGGAAATATTGGAATTGGGCATACGCGTTGGGCAACACATGGTGTTCCAAACGATGTGAATTCGCATCCTCATCTTTCAAACTCTGGAGATTTGGTAATTATCCATAACGGAATTATTGAAAATTATGCTCCTTTAAAAGAAGAGTTGATCAAAAGAGGCTACACTTTTAAATCGGATACAGATACAGAAGTTTTAGTTAATTTAATAGAAGAAGTTCAAAAGAAAGAAAATATTAAATTAGGTAAAGCTGTTCAGGTTGCACTTAACCAAGTAGTTGGCGCATATGCTATTGCTGTTTTTGATAAAAAGAATCCAAACGAACTTGTGGCGGCAAGATTAGGAAGTCCGTTGGCAATTGGTGTTGGAGAAGGCGAGTATTTTGTTGCTTCTGATGCGTCACCATTTATAGAATACACTTCAAATGCAGTGTATTTAGAAGATGGTGAAATGGCAAATATCAGATTGCATAAGCCAATCAAAATTAGAAAAATTAAAGATGACTCTTTAGTGGATCCTTATATTCAGGAACTTCAAATGAACTTGGAGCAGATTGAAAAAGGTGGTTATGATCATTTCATGCTAAAAGAAATCTACGAACAGCCAAGTGTTATTAAAGATACTTACAGAGGAAGGCTTCATGCAAATGAGGGAATCGTTCAAATGGCTGGAGTTGAAGATAATCTAGAGAAATTCTTAAATGCAAAACGTATTCTAATTGTAGCTTGTGGAACTTCATGGCACGCAGGTTTGGTTGCAGAATATATTTTTGAAGAATTTACACGTATTCCAGTCGAAGTAGAATATGCTTCTGAATTTAGATACAGAAATCCAATTATCAATAAAGATGATGTTGTTATTGCTATTTCGCAATCTGGTGAGACTGCAGATACTATGGCGGCTATCAAACTGGCAAAAGAAAACGGAGCATTTGTATTTGGTGTTTGTAACGTAGTTGGTTCTTCTATTTCAAGAGAAAGTCATGCAGGTGCTTATACGCACGCTGGACCTGAAATTGGAGTAGCCTCTACAAAAGCGTTTACTACTCAAATCACTGTTTTGACAATGATTGCTTTGAAATTAGGAAAAGCAAAAGGAACGTTGTCGAATACAGATTTCCATACTTATCTTCAGGAATTAGAAGTTATTCCGGAAAAAGTTGCTGAAGCATTAGAAACTAATGATAAAGCAAAAGAAATTGCTGCCGCTTTTAAAGATTCGCCAAACTGTCTTTATTTAGGTAGAGGGTATAATTTCCCGGTTGCTTTAGAAGGTGCTTTAAAGTTAAAAGAGATCTCTTATATTCATGCAGAAGGTTATCCAGCTGCTGAAATGAAACACGGTCCAATTGCTTTGATTGATGAGCATATGCCAGTTATTGTGATTGCTCCTAAACAAGGACATTACGATAAGATTGTAAGTAACATTCAGGAAATTAAATCAAGAAGTGGTAAAATTATCGCTGTAGTTACAAAAGGTGATATTCAGGTTCGTGAATTAGCTGATTATGTAATCGAAATTCCAGAAACTTCAGATGCGTTGTCTCCATTAGTGACAACAATTCCGTTACAATTATTGTCTTATTACATTGCTGTAATGAGAGGTTGTAATGTGGATCAACCACGTAACTTAGCAAAGTCAGTTACGGTAGAATAGATTTTTTTTAAATACAAATAATGTTAAAAAAGCGAGATTTAGGTCTCGCTTTTTTTTATTGTCAGAATTTTTTTTTCGGATATGTATTTTTATGAATTTTTCAATTTTTTGATAAAAATTTATATGTATGCATAGTATATTGGTTTTTCTTCTTGTTTTCTTTGATTTTAGTTTAAGAAATTCAATTAACAAATAGTTAAAATATTGTAAAAAATGATGCTAAATATTAATTTTATTTAACGTTTTTTTATGTGTATTAAAATATTTGCTTATTTTGGCTATATATACTAACGAAAAAACTAACCCAAATGAGAGTCTACTTGCTAATTATGTTGTTGTTCAGCGGAATATCTTTTGCGCAGAATACAATAACAGGTTCGGTTACAGATGGTAACAAACAATCTATTCCTGGTGCTAATGTTGTTGTTGTCGGAGAAAATAGTGGTGCATCTACTGATTTCGACGGATCGTTCAAATTGACTACCAATGCTAAATTGCCTTTTTCTATAAAGGTTTCTGCGGTTGGATTCGAGTCAAAAACGATTAATGTTACTGCCGCAAATCAAAAAGTGAATGTAATTTTAAAAGATGAAGAGACTAAATTGGATGAAATCGTAGTCTCTGCTTCCAGAACTCCAGAAAGAGTTTTGGAATCTCCTGTAACTATTGAAAGGATGGGTATTCAGGAGATCAAAAGAACCGCTTCTCCTTCTTTTTACGATGGTTTGGAGAATATGAAAGAGGTGCAGATGAATACTAGTAGTATGTCTTTCAAATCAATCAATACAAGGGGGTTTGCTACTGTGGCTAATACTCGTTTCATGCAGTTGGTTGATGGTATGGATAATTCTTCTCCATTATTGAATTTCGTTTTAGGGAATATGATAGGTGTTTCTGAAATTGATGTTCAGAGTGTAGAGCTTCTTCCAGGTGCTTCTTCTGCTTTATATGGTGCAAATGCATTTAACGGAATTTTATTTATGACCAGTAAAAGTCCGTTTACCAATCAAGGAATTTCTACTTATTTTAAATATGGTGTGACATCGCAAGAAGCTGCTGGAACAAATGGGTATTATGATTTTGGAATTCGTTTCGCTCATGCTTTCAATAAGTATTTTGCTGCTAAAGCTAACTTTACTTATATGGAAGCTACAGATTGGTATGCGACAAATTATGATGATAAAACCAGAGCAGGTATCGATAGAACAAATCCTAGTTATGACGGTATAAATGTTTATGGTGATGAGGCTTCTACGAATATTAAAGGAGTAGGTTTGAGGTTGGAAGCGTTAGGTATAATTCCTGTTGGAGCTTCTAATTTACTTCCAAATTCTACAGTTAGTAGAACAGGATATAATGAAATCGATTTAACAGATAATAAAGCCGCTAATACAAAAATTGACTTTTCTTTCCACGGTAGACCTTTTGGGGATGAAAGATTGGAGATTATTTGGCAAAGTAAATTTGGTACTGGTAATGCGGTTTATCAAGGAGCAAATAGATATTATTTGAATAACTTTTTTATGCAGCAGCATAAGTTAGAGTTCAAAGGAAAAAACTTTTTCGTAAGAGGGTACACGACTTCAGAAAGTGGAGGGCAGTCTTATGATATGATTTTTACAGGTATTAATGTAAATAGAAAATGGAAAGACGATAATACTTGGTTTGGTCAATATGCTGGAGCTTATATTCAAGGAACTTTGGCAGGGATGACACCAGATCAAGCGCATGCAGCTGCAAGATCTACTGCAGATACTGGGCGTTTCTTGCCAGGTACACCAGAATTCAAAAATGCATTTAATCAAGTTATTAGCGAGGCAGATGTTCTTTCGGGTTCAAGATTGGTAGATAACTCAAAAATTTATCATTCAGATGCTAATTATAATTTCAAGGATCAAATAAAATTTGCTGAAATTCAAGTTGGGGGTTCGTTTAGAGCTTATGAGTTGAATTCGCATGGTAGAATTTATACAGATGCAAATGGACCTATTAATTATAATGAATATGGTGCTTATGCTCAATTAATGAAAAAATTCTTAGATGACAGATTGAAATTTACAGGATCTCTTCGTTATGATAAATCTAAAAACTTTGATGGTAATTTCTCGCCACGTTTATCTTTGGTTTATTCAGGTGGAGAAAAAAGAAATCACAATTTCAGAGGATCTTTTCAAACAGGTTTTAGAAATCCTTCAACTCAAGATCAATACATCGGATTTAATATTGGAAGCGCAGTGTTGATTGGTTCTGCTCCGGATAACTTAACAAGATTTAGCGAGACATTTAATTTAAGCGCAGAAGGTCAGTCTTACAGTAACGGAAACGCTACTAAAGATATGACGGGTGTTGATGCTTATAATAATTCCTATATAGCAAGTTCTGTGAATGCATTTTCAGCTATGGCGGGAAGTAATCCAATTGCGGCGGCGGCTTTGTTGAAAAAATCAAGAGCAAACTTAGTAAAACCTGAAGAGGTAAAAGCTTTTGAAGTTGGATATCGATCTGTTTTTGAAGGTACGTCGATAGATCTTAATGGATATTATAATATTTATAATAATTTCATTGGTACTTTAAATGTGATTTCTCCTTATTATGGAACAGCACAGGATAATCCGAATCTTGCAGCTGGGACGACAGATGCAGGAGTGCAGTCTGTAAGGGCTATTCAAAACGGAGAATATAGAGTATATCAATTGTATACAAACTCTGATGTAGAAATACATTCGTTAGGATTTGGAGTTGGACTTTCTAGAAAAGTAATTGCTGATTTCGAATTGGGGCTTAACTATAATTATGCTCAATTTGATTTCGATCAAGACAAAGATCCAAGTTTTGAAGCTGGATTTAATACGCCAAAACATAGAGTTAAAATGTCAATTGGAAACGATAAATTATTCAAAAATTTCGGTTTCAGTGTTAGCGGAAGATGGAATAGTGAATATTTATGGCAAGCTGGTTTTGCTGATGGTATGATTAAGTCTGCAACTGTAATAGATGCTCAGATTAATTACGGAATTCCAAAATTAAAATCGGTTTTAAAATTAGGAGCTGCTAATATTGGTGGTAAAGAATACTATCAAGTTATTGGAGCTGGATTAATTGGTCAGCAGTATTTTGCTTCTTGGACTATCAATCCGTAATTAAATTAGTAACGCTAAGTCAAATTCATATTGATGTTTCTAAAGATGATTTAGAAACAGATAATTATAAAAATTATAAATTATGATAAAAAATTTCAAATGGCTTTTATTGGTTTCGTTGACCTTTATGGCTTGTAATAGTGATGATGATGCGACTGCTCCTGTGGAGTCGTCTGATGGTAAGCCTTTGACAGCTGGAAGTGCAGATTTTTCTAAATATGTAGCATTAGGAGATTCTTTTGCAGCGGGTTTTAGTGATAATGCTTTATTTATAAAAGGGCAGGAAGGGGCTTATCCTAATGTTTTAGCACAGCAATTTGCTTTAGTTGGAGGTGGGGAGTTTAAAACTCCTTTGGCAAATGATAATATTGGTGGATTGTTATTGGGTGGAAATGTTATAGTTGGGCCACGTTTGTATTTAAATGTTACTCCTGTTCCAGTTGAGGGTGCTCCAACGACAGAAGTTACAGCGCGTTTGTCTGGGCCGTTTAATAATTTAGGAGTTCCTGGAGCTAAGAGTTTTCATTTGCTTGCGCCTGGTTATGGTAATCCTGGGGGGGTGCTTACTGGTACAGCAAATCCTTATTTTGCTCGTTTTGCTTCAAGTAATACAACTACAGTTTTAGCAGATGCATTAAGTCAGAATCCTACTTTCTTCTCTTTGTGGATTGGAGGAAATGATGAATTAGGGTATGCTACTGCTGGTGGAGATCCAGCGGTGAACCCGTTAACGCCTCCTGCAACTTTTGATGCGGCTTATAAAGCCTTGGTTGCACAGCTTGTTGCTGGTGGAAGAAAAGGAGTTGTGGCCAATTTGCCAGTTATTACAACTCTTCCTCATTTTCATGTAATAGCATATAATCAACTTAGTCAAGCTAGTTTGACTGATAAAGGAGTTAGTTTGATTCCGGCTTTGAACGCGCAATTGTACGGGCCTTTACATAATGCTTTGGCGTTTTTAGGGCAAGGAAGTAGGATTAATCTTTTGGCAACAACGGGAAATAACCCATTATTAATTGTAGATGAAACGTTGCCTGATCTATCAGCAAATTTAAGGGCTGTTTTAATTGGTGGAGGATTGGATGTTCCTACTGCTACAGCAATGGGGCAGATTTTTGGGAGAGCTAGACAAGCGCTACCTACAGATTTAATTTGTTTAGGGGCTTCTAGTAGAATTGGTAAAGTGCCAACTGTGGCTGCGGACGGAATTGCTTCGCCTTCTCCATCTTTGTCACAATTGGGAGTTACTTTTCCTTTGCCAGATAGATATGTTTTACTTCCTTCTGAAGTAGCAGAAATTGGAGTTGCTACTGCTGCTTATAATGCAACTATAAAAGCAGCTGCTGAAGCAAATGGTTTAGCGATGGTGGATGCGGAATCAATCATGACTAGTCTAAATACGCCAAACGGAATTTCAATGAATAACTTTACTTTGAAAGCAACATTTGTTACAGGAGGTATGTTTTCTCTAGATGGAGTTCATCCTACTCCAAGAGGGTATGCTTTTATTGCAAATAAATTTATTGAAGCAATAAATGCGAAGTACGGTTCTAACTTAAAAGGAGTTGATATTGGAAATTATCAGGTTTTATTCCCAAAACAATTATAATTAAAGAACTTTTATAACTTTGAAAAAGCCGCTCATTTTTAAGATGAAGCGGTTTTTTTCTTTTATTAAAAAAATACCGTTTTTGTTATTTTTTGGACAAGTTTTATGAATCAAACAAAATCGTAGTATTTTTTATGAAAAAAAAATTGATTTTATATTTTAAAAAATTATCTTTGCGCTCTGAAAAAAGAGGTATTTTCGATAAACCTAAATAGCTATTTAATAAATACATAAGTAATGTCAAAAGTAATAGGAAAAGTTGCTCAAATCATTGGACCAGTAGTAGACGTAGTTTTCAACGGTAAAGATGTTGAACTTCCAAAAATTTATGATTCACTAGAAGTCACTAAAAAAGACGGAACTATCTTAGTTCTAGAAGTACAATCTCACATTGGTGAAAACACTGTTCGTACAATCTCTATGGACTCTACAGACGGTTTGTCTAGAGGATATGAGGTAGTTGGAACTGGAAATCCAATCCAAATGCCAATCGGTCCAGACGTATATGGACGTTTATTTAATGTTGTTGGAGATGCAATTGATGGTTTAGGTGATTTACCAAAAACTGGAGAAAATGGTTTGCCAATTCACAGACAAGCTCCAAAATTCGAAGATTTATCAACTTCATCTGAAGTTTTATTTACAGGTATCAAAGTAATCGATTTGATCGAGCCTTATGCAAAAGGAGGTAAAATTGGATTGTTCGGTGGTGCTGGTGTTGGTAAAACAGTATTGATTCAGGAATTGATCAACAATATTGCAAAAGGTCACGGTGGACTTTCTGTATTCGCTGGAGTAGGTGAAAGAACACGTGAAGGAAATGACTTACTTCGTGAGATGTTAGAGTCAGGAATTATTAAATACGGTGATGATTTCATGCACTCTATGGAAAATGGAGGATGGGATTTATCTAAAGTAGATATGCCAGGAATGAGAGAGTCTAAAGCTACTTTCGTTTTCGGACAAATGAATGAGCCACCTGGAGCTCGTGCACGTGTGGCACTTTCAGGATTGTCTATCGCTGAGTATTTCCGTGATGGAGCTGGATCTGATCAAGGTAAAGATGTATTATTCTTCGTTGATAATATCTTCCGTTTTACACAAGCAGGTTCTGAGGTATCAGCACTTTTAGGACGTATGCCATCTGCGGTAGGTTACCAACCAACATTGGCAACTGAGATGGGTGCAATGCAAGAGCGTATTACATCTACAAACAAAGGATCTATTACATCTGTACAAGCGGTTTACGTTCCTGCGGATGACTTAACTGACCCGGCGCCGGCTACAACTTTTGCGCACTTAGATGCAACAACTGTATTGTCTCGTAAAATTGCTGAGTTAGGTATCTATCCTGCGGTTGACCCGTTAGATTCTACTTCAAGAATTTTGACTCCACACATCTTAGGAGATGAGCACTACAATTGTGCACAAAGAGTAAAAGAAATTCTTCAAAAATACAAACAATTACAAGATATCATCGCTATCTTAGGTATGGAAGAGTTATCTGAAGAAGATAAACTTTCTGTATCAAGAGCTCGTCGTGTACAACGTTTCTTGTCTCAGCCATTCCACGTAGCAGAGCAATTTACAGGTATCCCAGGAGTATTAGTAGATATTAAAGATACTATCAAAGGTTTCAACATGATTATCGATGGTGAGTTAGATCACCTTCCAGAAGCAGCTTTCAACTTGAAAGGTTCTATTCAAGATGCAATTGAAGCTGGAGAAAAAATGTTAGCTGAAGCATAAATCTAGTTTTCAGTATTCTGTCGCAGTATGCAGTACTGAGACTGTAAACTGAGACTGTAAACTAAAAAAAAATGATTTTAGATATAGTATCACCAGAAGCGAAATTATTTTCAGGAGAAGTTACTTCGGTTACTTTACCAGGAGTTGATGGAAGCTTCCAGATTTTGAATAATCACGCTCCTATTGTTTCTATTTTAGAAAAAGGAACTATTAAAATTGCAGCGTCAAGCTTTAATTTTTCTAAAGAAGTAGCTGATAAATTCACGAGAGTTAATGACCAAAACTATACATTAGAGATTACGTCAGGTACAATCGAAATGAAAGACAATAAAGTAATTGTTTTAGTTGACTAAGACAATTTAGCAATAAGCAAAAAAGCCAGACAGTTTTGTCTGGCTTTTTTATTTTCTTACTTTTGTAGTATTAAAATCTCTTTGTAAAATATTGATACAATGATAAAAGAGAAGTAATCTTTTATCTTTTTCGCTTTATATGCTTTATAAAGCGCAATTTATTATGTCAAATTTTATAAAGAATACTTATGAAAAATATAACAAAAGTTGCTGTTCTTGGCGGCGGTGGAAAAACGGGTCATTATCTTGTAAACCAGTTATTGAAAAAAGGATTTAGTTTAAAAATTTTACTCAGAAATCCGGAGAACTTCGAAATTCAAAATCCAAAAATAGAAATCATTCAGGGTGATGCTCTCGATTTTAATTCTATAAAATTACTTTTAAAAGACTGTCAGGCAGTTTTGAGCACAATCGGACAAAGAAAAGGAGAGCCTTTGGTTGCAAGTTTGGCAACAAAGCATATTCTGGATGTGATGAAGGAATATCAAATTGAACGTTATGTTCTGCTTGCTGGACTTAATATTGATACTCCTTTTGATAAGAAAAGTCCAAAAACACTGATGGCTACCGACTGGATGAAAAATAATTTTCCAATCATTCAGGAAGATCGTCAAAAAGCATATGATCTTTTGGAACAAAGTGATGTTAATTGGACTCAGGTTCGTGTTCCTTTTATTGAATTTAGAGATGATGATTTCGAAATAAATGTCAATCTCGAAGATTGTTTAGGAGATAAAATTTCTGCTCTAGAAATTTCAAATTTTATGATAGAAGAAATGATTGTCTCAAAATACAGTAGACAATCGCCTTTTATTAGTGAAATTTAAAGGTTAAATTTATAACAGCGGATTTGAATCATCCGCTGTTTGTTTTGTTGATACTTCAATTGCGTAACTTTACTTTATGAAAATAGCTGAAAATCTAAAACAGAAAATAGAGAATTGTAAACAGAATAACTCGTTTCGCAAACTGCCCGTTTTTAATAATGTGGTAGATTTCTCTTCTAATGATTATATCGGTTTTTCAAAATCGGAAGTTATTTTTAAAAACGCACATGCTTGTTTGCTGGAAAACGATATGTTTCAGAACGGAGCTACAGGTTCTAGACTGATTTCTGGTAATCATTCTCTCTATTCAATTACAGAAGATTTTTTAGCGCAGTTTCACGATGCAGAATCGGCTTTAATTTTTAATTCGGGTTACAGTGCCAATCTGGGCTTTTTTAGCGCTGTACCGCAAGAAAATGATGTAGTTCTGTATGATGAGTTATGTCATGCTTCGATTAAGGACGGCATTGCGTTATCAATTGCTCAGTGTTATCATTTTATTCATAACGACTTTGAAGATCTGGAACAATTTATTCTTAGATTTCCTAATTCCAATATTTACATTGTAACGGAAAGTGTTTTTTCTATGGATGGAGATAGTCCAAATTTTGAAGAATTGGTTTCTCTTTCAGAAAAATACAATTGCTATTTAATTGTTGATGAAGCCCATGCTGTTGGCGTTTTTGGTGAAAAAGGAGAAGGTCTAATTCAGCACTTGCAATTACAAGATAAATTTTTTGCACGCATTATAACCTTTGGAAAAGCTTTAGGATGTCAGGGTGCGGCGGTTTTAGGATCAGTTGAACTCAGAGAATATCTAATAAATTTCGCAAGAAGTTTTATTTATACAACAGCTTTATCTCCTCATGTTGTTGCAACAATTTTGACAGCTTACCAGCATTTAGAAATTGAAAACAACGCTATTGAAAAACTCCGTGAGAACATTGTATTTTTTAATCAGCAGAAAAATTTGTTAGGTTTAAAGCCGATGTTTGTGCATAGTAAATCGGCTATCCACTCTGCCATAGTTCCTGGAACTGACAACTTGAAAAAACTAGCAGAACAACTTCACGATAAAGGATTTGATGTGCAGGCAATTCTCTCGCCAATAGTTCCAGAAGGTCAGGAACGTCTTCGTTTTTGTATTCATAGTTATAATTCGCAAGAAGAGATTAAGCAGGTTTTGGAATTAGTGCGAGATTTTATTTTTTAATTCTAAAAAATAAAAGTTTTTGTAACGTTTTGATATTTTTGATACTTACGCATCGTAATCAAATCAATCTATATTAATTATGAAAACTTTATTCAGGTCAGTTACTGTTTTATTTATATTCTTCTTTGCTTTTAATCTTAAAGGGCAATCGAAATCTCCAAAACTTGAAAATTCACTTTTATGGGAGGTTTCAGGAAAAGGCCTTAAGAAATCTTCGTATTTGTACGGAACAATTCACATGATTTGTTCTCAAGATTATTTTTTGTCTGAAAAAGCCAAAAAGGCATTCGATAACTCAGAGAAATTATTTTTAGAAATCAATTTTACGGATCCGAATGAAATGAGTCAGATGCAGAAATTGGCAATGGGAAAAGAGCCATTGAGTAAAAGATTAACTCCAGAACAATTAGCGAAATTGGATTCTATTTTGAAAAATACAGCAGGAATGACTGTTCAGCAAGTGGATAATTTTAGTCTTCTAACGGTTTTGAGTTTGATTTCTATTAAGAGTTTCGGTTGTATAGATTTAAAGTTTTATGAAATGGAATTTTCGGATTTAGCTAAAAAAAGAAACATAGGGATTTCTGGTCTTGAAACCGTCAAATCACAATTTGAAATTCTAGAAAATGCTTACTCAAACGATGAAATCTTAAAACTTTTGGAAGAATCAAATGCAACAGAAACAATAGAATTAGTTGATGCTTATAAAACCGAGAACATCGAAGCTATGTATGCTTTAAGTACAGATGTAAAAGTAACAAGTGAGAAAACCAAAAAGCAGATTCTTGACGATAGAAATGTAAACTGGGTAAAGATAATGCCTGATTTAATTAACCAAAATAGTGTTTTCTTTGCTATTGGAGCAGGACATTTAGGTGGTGAATATGGTGTTATTAATTTGTTGAGAAAAGAAGGTTATACTGTAAAACCTGTACTGAACTAGATCTGTTTTGAAAGAGAAAGAGCAAGAATTTTTGAATCGGATAGAATGCCATAAAGGGATTTTGTATAAAGTTTCGAAAATGTACATGGATACTTCTGACGATCAGCAGGATTTGTTTCAGGAAATTATCTGTCAGCTGTGGAAGTCGTATGATTCTTTTCGGAATGAAAGTCAGTTTTCGACCTGGATGTATAGAGTGGCCGTTAATACAGCAATTGTTTTTCTAAAGAAAGAAAAAAGAAAAATAGACAAATATGAAATTGCTTCGGAGAACATTAAGGAAGACGATGATGATTCACATATAAAGGAAAGTCAATTGGATCATTTTTATAAAGCGGTCCGTAAATTGGAGAAAATTGACAAAGCCATTATATTTTATCAACTAGAAGGTTTTTCGCATAAAGAAATCGGTCAGAATCTTGGAATTTCTGAAGGAAATGCGAGAGTGAAATTAAACAGAGCCAAAGAAAAATTAAAAGAAATTATTAAAAATCAAGGATATGGATTTTAACGATATACAAAATGCATGGAATAATGAAAAACCTGAAAACTTTATACTGCCAACGAATCTAGAGAAAATTCAATCCGCCAATACACCTTTAGATAAAATAAAAAGAAATCTTAGAAGAGAATTTAAATATCAGATTGTTTGCATTGCTTTTCTCGGATTTGTTCCCTTGATTTATGATTTTCCTGAGAAAATGAATATTCTATTTTATTTGTTGTTTAGCTTATATGTCGCTATCTGTGCTTATTATTTGATAAAATTCTATCGATTTTACACCAGATTGAACACTTTAACACTCAAAACAAAAGACAGTTTGTATGAAACGTATTTTGATATTAGACTTAACATGGAACTTTACAAAACTTTCGGTTTTGCTCTGACCCCTTTTCTGATTTTGTATTTAGTAGGTATTTTTTATTATGCTTTTTCGAAAATTCCAGGTTATTTTACAAATGAGTTTACAAATTTCCAATTGTTTGGATTGTTTTCAATTGTGCTTTTTAGCTTATTTTCTATGGGGTTTTATGTAGAATGGTGGGTACGTCATTTTTACGGCAAATCTGCAAAAGAAATCAAAAAAGTAATAGATGAATTAAAAGAAGAATAAAAAACAAAACCCATCAAATCTGATGGGTTTTGTTTTAGCTGATAGTAGAACTTAAAACTAGTTCATTATTATTTTTTTTGTTGATATATATCCGTTTTCAAGAGTTGTTTTTACTAATAGAACCTGATTTCCTGTCTTTAAATTTGGAATTTCAAGTTCATTAGTATTGATTTTCTTTTTAGTGAAAACTTCCTGTCCTAGTAAATTGTAAACGGTCACGTCGGTAATTGCTTCTTTTGAAGAGGAAATGCTAATAATTTTGTTTTTCACAGCAACCAATACTCCGTCTGCAATATTTTCAAAATCATCTGTTCCTAAAGTAGTATTCACGTAACGGATTACAAAACGGCTATTAAATGTTCCAGCTTCTGATGTGAATTTATAATTTTCAAGACGAAGGTTGGTCATTTTTCCTGTAGTTTTATCCTGCAGAAATACTTCCTGATTTTCGTTAAATATACCGTCTGCCTGATCTATCGAAATTATATAATCTCCTTTACTAGCAGCCATGTATCCAAAAGTAACCACATCGGTTTTTACAAAAGGCCATGCACGTCCCTGTATCACTAATTTTTTTGAACTATTGATACTGTAAAAATCAACCGAACCACTAGCTGCCATTGAAGTAGCATCAAAATTGGTGTCTATGTTGTTTGTTGCTCCTTGGGCATAACCTACCAGAATTTGTTTGAAATCGCCTGTTGTATTGGCAAATTTCAACCATAAACGATATTTTTCTACAGTTGATTCAGCTGTTTTGAAAAACTTTGTATTGTTTCCTGATCTACGTTGACCGTTGTTAAAGTTTATTGTTGCGGTAGGTGCTTTTATAATGAAACCTTGCGCCGCAGCAATATATCCGTCAAAAGGTGCTGGACCTGCAGTTCCTAAATCATTATAAGTTACAAAATCGTCTTTGTAACGATAGTATATGTCAGTACCATCATTAACCGGAAGGTTTGCATGTGCCCAGAAATACAATGCACCAACTCCATCATTTTCAGCAAGAAACTGAGCAGCACTTATCGCAGAAGGATAAGGGTTTCCGATCATGTTCCATTTTCCTGCTGCAACAGCTGTAGGGATATTTCCATTATTAGGAACTCCTGTAAATCTTCCAAAAAAATCAGATGCGGTTGTAAGGTCATGATCTTGAGGAGCCCTGATATTATAACCTATACCGGTCAACATATCCATTTCTCCATTATAATCTAACGCCCAGTTTCCTACAGCAGAATCAAAATAGAAATATTTGTCTGCTAAAGTATTTGGTGATAAATTTTTCATTTTAAAACCTGCTTTTGTCACCGGCATTGACCAATAGGTAAAGTCATATCGACGCACAGAAGTTTTTCTTTTGTATACAATTTCACCTGTATTGGTGACATTATTAGTCTGTACTAAACTAGAACCATTTTCAAAAACCAGTTTACCGTTAGAAGTTACCGCATTGGTAATGGTTAATGTTACCCCTTCAGGAATAACAACATTAGGGTCTCCTGTGCCAGTCGGTACATTAATAACTAATGAACAAGCTGTGGTGTTGGTTGTAAAAGGTTGTGTAGCAGCAGAATTTATGATTGCTCTTTTGGTTAATCCCGGAGATCCATTTGACCAGCCTGAAGAAGTCCATGTAGTAGAAGAATCATCAATAATAGCAATACTGGATGTTGTGGGTGAATTACAGCCGTCAATACTTACTCTAAAAAAATACGATCCAACTGTTAAATTCGGAACGTTAAATGTTGGTCCGGTACCATCATAAGTTGCAGACGCATGTCCTGTTTGTGTGATGCGCCAAGTTCCTGTTGAAGGAAGATTTGATAAATCGATACTTCCTGAACTTGGGCAGGTAACGTTATGTACGGCACTAATAGTAGGAGGCGCTAATAAAATTGTAGTGGTTGGTATATTATTGCTATAATCATCGCCTGAAATATCGGTAACTGTATTTAATGAAGGATCTGTTCCTGTTACCGTGGCCGAGTTTACAATTCTTCCAGCAGTAACATCGGCAGCAGTTACAGTGTAAGTTGCGTTTATTGTAGCGGTTGCACCTACTGCTAAACTGGAGATTGAATTGTTAGAAAATACAATTCCGGCCATAGGGTCTGAAACGCTGATATTAGTAATAGGAACTTCTCCTGTATTTTTTATATCAAAATTATAAGTAATAACATCTCCCGCTTTACCACATGATGATAAGGTAGCTTTTTTGATCATGCTTAACTCTGCAATCTTAAGAGATCTGGTATTGACAGCAATAAAAGCGCAATCTGAAGATCCAGAAAAAACGACTACAAAACGATCAACCTGAGCCGCATTGCCGCTGTTGATTCCAAATGAACTTGTCTCAAAACCTAACATTCTAATATCACGAGTATCTGCGGGAACAAAAGCAGGTGCTCCATTACTGGCTCTGAATAAGTCTAAACTATAAGTCCCGATAACAGAAACTGAACCAAAATTTACAGAGATTTCATTTCCTACGGTGTGACCTGAAGCATCTACAAATTTGAAGACATCTGCTCCGCCAGGCGCTGCCACCTGAGTTACTAATATGTCTGGAATATCATCATTGATTCCAGTTAAATTTAAGTTGTTTGTTCCAATTTTGAATTCTGCTGTACCAGGAGCGATATTGGCAATACCAGTTCCTAGACTTAATCCGTTTGCACCATCTGTAAGTCTCGAAGCAAGTTCTGCTCCTGATGCGCTGGTACCTGCCATAGCAGGAGTTAATATTGTTGCGGATGCAGATTCGTCAATCATTGAGCCTTGTAGGAAGAAGGTGTCCTGATTAAAAGCTAAGGTTTGAATTTTTAAGGCTCTATATCGTTGTGCGTCAAAAGTAACAGTGTTGGTAGTTAGTTTAGCATCGTCTACACCAGTTGAGAAAGTTTTGCCTCTCCATTCAAATGCTAGAAGATTATTTTCCCGATTTGGACGGTTGTTTAATCCTGTTGCACTGTTTGAAGTCCAATAACCAGTTCCACTTCTATTCCAGTCGGTGTGAATTCTGGTAATCGTATTGCTTTGGCTTGTAACTTTTAGGCATATCATAAAAAATAAAATACTGATTTTTTTTAATGATAAAGAACGGGAATTCGATGGCTTTTTTGTGCTCATGAAGTTTTTCGGTTAAGATTGGTTGATAATGGGGCTGTTTTTTCGGGTGCTTTTTCTAAATAGTTGTAATTTTTAATATGAAAAAATCCGACATTGATGAGATGCCGGATTTAAATGTTATATGATGTTAATTAAAAATGATCTTCTTCGTGACTACAGTGCCATTTTCCAAAATAACTTTAACCAATAAAACT
Source organism: Flavobacterium panacis (assembly GCF_024649945.1). Lineage (GTDB taxonomy): Bacteria > Bacteroidota > Bacteroidia > Flavobacteriales > Flavobacteriaceae > Flavobacterium > Flavobacterium panacis. The sequence goes on from NZ_JANKMS010000010.1 coordinate 135,984, forward strand.
TGGTTGCCAGCTTGTAAATTTGAAATCTGTAATTCTTGAGAATCAATTTTGTTTTTTGTGTAAAGGTTTTGTCCTGCGATATTGTAAATCTGTACTTCACTAATGTTTTCTGTAGAAGATTTTACGTTAACAATTTTAGATTTAACAGAAACAAAAACGCCATTTTCTACATTTTCAAAATCATCTGTTCCTAAAGAGGTATTCACGTAACGGATTACAAAACGGCTGTTGAATGTTCCAGCTTCTGATGTGAATTTATAATTTTCAAGACGCAGATTGGTCATTTTTCCGGTAGTTTTATCCTGTAGGAACACTTCCTGATCTTCATTAAATATACCATCTGCCTTATTGATCGAAATAGTATAATCTCCTTTACTAGCTGCCATGTAGCCAAAAGTAACCACATCGGTTTTTACAAAAGGCCATGCACGACCCTGTATTACTAATTTTTTAGAACTATTGATGCTGTAAAAATCAATTGAACCACTTGCTGCCATTGAGGTAGCATCAAAATTGGTGTCTATGCTGTTTGTTGCTCCTTGGGCATATCCTACTAGAATTTGTTTCACATCTCCTGCTGCATTTGAAAAATTTAGCCACATACGATGTTTTTCTACAGTTGTTTTGGCTGTTTTGAAAAACTTTGTATTGTTTCCTGGTCTACGCTGGCCGTTGTTAAAGTTTATAGTTGCGGTAGGTGCTTTTATAATGAAACCTTGCGCTGCAGCAATATATCCGTCAAAAGGTGCTGGACCTGCGGTTCCTAAACCATTATAAGTTACAAAATCGTCTTTGTAACGATAGTATTTGTCAGTACCATCATTAACCGGAAGGTTTGCATGTGCCCAGAAATACAACGCACCAACTCCATCATTTTCATCAAGGAATTGAGCTGCATCTATTGCAGAAGGATAAGGGTTTCCGATCAGGTTCCATTTTCCTGCTGCAACAACTGTAGGGATATTTCCATTATTAGGAACTCCTGTAAACTTACCAATAAAATCAGAGGCAGTTGTAAGGTCATGATCCTGAGGAGCCCTGATATTATAACCTATCCCGGTCAACATTTCCATTTCTCCATTATAATCTAACGCCCAGTTTCCTACAGCAGTATCAAAATAGAAATATTTGTCTGCTAAAGTATTTGGCGATAAGTGTTTCATTTTAAATCCTGCTTTTGTAACCGGCATTGACCAATAGGTAAAGTCATAACGGCGTACAGATGCTATTCTCTGAATTTCAAAAGCAGTTGAATTTCCAGTAAACATTGATTTGCTTGTGCTTGTTTGCATTAGCGATCCGCCATCAAGGATCAGTAATTTTCCTCCATCTGCTACATTAATATTTTCATCTACTGTCAGGGTAACATCTTTTGGAATTGTTAAAGTATAGTCGGCGTTAACAGTACAAGAGCATACCGTAAGATCTGAACTCAATGTTTGAGAGCTATTAACAACTAGATTGCTTCCAGATTCATCACCAAGTCCATCTGTATAGTTAACATTGGTTTTATTAAATTCAATACTAAGATTTGAATCACCACCATTCTCTTGTAATCGGATTTCTACTTTTGATTCACTATTTAAGGCATATAGTTTTCCATTTTCTATTGGTAATGAAGGGTAATCCCAATTATAGTTATAAAAGACTCGTTCTCCATCAATATAAATTTCAACGATGTCATCGTGATTTACGTGCTGTATTTGATAGCGTCCACACTCAAAACCTTTACGTTTGTAAACTACAGTAAAGTTATCGTTCGGTATCTGAACACCCTGCCAGATTGTAGCACTGGAAGGTGATTTGTCTTTTGGCCAATAATTGGTTGAGTCTGGATTAAGATTAGGATCTACATAATAACCAGCATATCTAACATTATCTAATGTGATGTCGTTATTTACATAACCATAAACGTTCCATACTTTGTCTCCATATTCAGACGGATCTCCTATTGGTATACCAAAGAAGAAAGAATTTCTTGCTGCGCCACCATTTTCGTAATATTCAAGTACGAAATCGTAACTGCCAACTTCTAAATCCTTTGTAAAAGAATCGTTTGCATAACCACGGTCGCCCCAACTTGAGAAAACTTCATTATCGCCTATAAAAAGTCTTACTCCATCATCACTCCCAAGATCAAAACGGTAAGTTCCGGCTTCTGTAATATCGACATGCATTTTGTAACGTATGAAGAAACGATCAGTAGGGGCTGCTTCACAAGGAATCTCTGTGGTAAGACCGCTAGGTCCACCATCGCCCATATCTCTATCGAAGTTTTTATTTTCGGTTACTCTTCCAATATAGGTCGCAATATTAGAATCTGGCAAACCTGATAAAGTTATATTTGGTGGAATTGTAGCATTATCGGTTAATTTATAAACGTATCCAATCCATTGGTTTGGTCCAAAATCAATTTGGTTTCCTGGAGCCTCACAGTTTACTGTTACTGTTACAGTCGCAGTTGAATAATTTAAACCATTGAAAATAGTATAGTCAAATGTTGATGTTCCGGTAAAACCAGGTGTCGGAGTAAATGTTATATTAGTTTTATCATCACTAACCGTAACAGATCCACCAACAGTTGGCTGAGTTGTTGTTATAGAAACCAATGGTATATAGTTCTCATCATTTGCTAAAATCGGAATATCAACAGCAGTATTCGTATTCGTTTTTGCAACGTCGGCAACTGCAGTGATTATGTTTGACGGTTCTACAATACCGCTGAGAGTTGGGCCAATATCACCACCATCACTATTTTTTAATATAAAATAGCCATTTGATAAATTTGATACAGCGTAAGGATAAATTCTAATATAAAAAGTTTCTCCCTTGTCTCCTAAAACCCTTGTTCCACTAGGAAACGGTATTGCAATATCCGTTTCTGTATCTTTAACAGCTATTGTTGGACCCAATAAAACTGTGCCATTGTCAGGAAAATTTTTATCTTTAGAATAACGTACCTGAAACATGTTGGCTCCTTCGCTTCCAGGAGATTTGTATCTGAATTTAAATTCTGTTAATGTTAGGTTGTATTTTTCTTTAGGAGTAACGCCTACTTCTATATATCTATTTAGGTTTTCAGCAGTTGATCCACCATTTTGCAAACCTAAAACAAAAAACTCGTTTAGATCATTACGATAAGATACTCCATTTCCTCCTACTGTTAGATCTTTTCCTGATATATTTGGATCTGTAACTACAGCTTTTGGAGTTTGAAGTATACCATTCCAAATAATTAATTTAGGACTAAGTTCATTAACATAAACAGTTACAGTTGCGGTAGAATTTTGTGCTCCACTTGTAAGTGTGTAAGTAAATGTGGTTGTACCTTTAAAGTTTGTTGCAGGTTTAAAGGTAAAAATAGTACCATTGGCAGAAACTGTACCTGCAGTACTTGGTGGCTGTGTGTATGTAATAGTTGCTCCAGTAGTATGTACATCGTTTACTAATGGATCAAATGCAATAGCTCTATTTTCTTGAGTAGAAACAAGATCGTCATTTGCATTTAAATCTTTTTCATCATAGCTTAAAACAGTTCCTGTAATTGTGGGAACAGTTTCTCCTTGTGACCTGCTAGCTGCATTGGCTAAAAATATCGGAGAGTTAGGATTTTGTCTAGATCTTAATTTGTAGCCATAAATGCGAATTGTTATTTTTTCATTAGGGTACAATGTTACATTTGATAAATCTAAAGATTTATTGGTCTTGCCCATATTTGCTGGCTCGTCTACTAGTAAAAAGCTTGTGGCAAAATTATCTTTTGAATATCTTACCTGATATCTCTCTATAAAATGATTTGTATCTTGGTTATAAGTAAAGTTGAATTTATCGAGTTTAAGTTTGTAACCTGTTTTTGCCGAAGTTGTAAATTCGAAATATTTAGATTCATCAATACTAAATTGTGTCGGCCATCCGTATCCGTTATATCCGTCACCTTGTGGTTGCAATGCTAATTGTGTACCAGAACCAACAGTGAAATTTTCTGCAGCTACTGCAGCAGGTGGAGCAGTAATAGTTGGTAAAGTATTGTCAGGACCGCTCCATTCAACTAGAGAAACTGCAGCAGATGTAATAACGTTTACATTTACAGTAGCTGTTGAGGTATTGGTTCCATCTCCAATCGTGTAAGTAAAAGATGTTGGTCCCGTAAAACCAGCTGTAGGAGTGAATTTTATTCTATTGTCGCTACCAACAATTGCTGTTCCATTGGCAGATTGAGAAGCAATGGTTACTGATGATATCGGATTTGTTCCTGCTAAATCATTGTTTAAAACATTTATAAAGGCAAAATTATTTTGATAGATTGTTACTGAATCATCATTAGCAGTAATACCTGGAATGTAAGGAGAAACTTTACCTATTATTGTTGGAACAGAATATTTTCCACCATCAGTTGTAAGAGAATTTACTAATCCCCAGGTAGCACCATCCCAGTATGTGTTTGCCCTGTCGTATCCATAAAAGCGAAAATACACTGTTTCACCTGGTAATAAAGTAAAAGCAGGAGGCAAAGTTATTGTTTCGTTCTTTATTTTTGATGAAATTTGATAGTCTTCAAGAATTGTCCATGTTGATTGAGAGCCTTTTAAATATCGAACCTGAAATTTTTTAGGTGAATCAGTAAGTTCGTTTACAGTTAAATAGGTGAATTTTATTGATGATAAATCAATTTTATATCCATCTTCTGCTTTGATCCCTATTTGAATATATTTATCTGGATTTATAGCATTACCAACAGGCCATTGGGTACTAGAATATCCTGAAGAATTCGTATTTGCAAGATTATTTCCAGAAATTGCCGGTGCAGATACCTGTGAAGCAGGGACTAGTACATTAGCACTGTAGCCACTGTTATTCCATTTAACTAATTCAATGTTTTGAGAAATCCCCAAAAAAGGCAATAAAAACAAAAATAAAAGTAGAGTTTTTTTCATATAGATGTTTTTCTATCAGTTTGTTATGCTGGCATAATTGTTTGTGCCCGCGCAAATATAAACACATCTACGAGCTGGAAATAAGGAAGGATTTAATAATGACTAGTTATTCGATGAGTTGTTAAAAAACTCGACGAACTACATAAAAAATATCGTCAATCGACGGTTATTCTTATAAAATGTTAAAAATTTTTATAAGAATAATCGTAAAATTTAACATTTTTAAGAATGCTTTTTTGTGATTTTGAACTAAAAAACGTCGAGTTTGATATAAATTCCTCAAAAAACGAATAAATTACAACCAAAAGTTGTTTGGGTTTCTGTAAGGAATTTATAGTTGTTTTTTGTCGATAAAAATGATTTTGAAAGAGTTAAAATCATTCCTTTTTAACTCCGAAAAGCAGTTTACATTTTCTCTAATTCCTGAACTTTTTCGTACACTAAATTGCTTTCGTAACCTCTACGAAGAATGTAGTAACAAAATTTTTTGCGTTTTTTCAAGATATTGGTTTCGGTCAAATTGTTCCAGCATTTTTCGGCTAGGTTTTCAAAAGTTTCAAAATATTCTTCTGGGGAAATTTCTTTTAAGGCCAAAGTGATATTCGTCGACGAAATATGTCTTGCCTTCAGTTCGTTTGTAATCCGAATCTTGCCCCATTGTTTGATGCGGTGTTTACCTCTGGCAAAGCTACACGCAAAGCGAGTTTCATTCAAAAAATTATCCTCAATAAGCTTTACGATGATAGTGTCAATCTCATCTGACGTCATTTTTAAGCTATATAATTTTGCAACCACTTCGTCGTGACAACGTTCCTGATAAGCACAAAAATGTTCTAATTTTTGTAAAGCTTCTTTGATGGTGAAAGTGTATTTCGTCGGGTTTTTCATGCTTTTTAACGTTTAATTGTAATATTGCTCAAATAGTTATAAATTATTTCTAAAATTTGTTAACATTTGTTAAAAAGAAATAAATTATAACCTTGCGTATTAGGCTAATTTAAATATTTTTGTACGAGAATTTAACATTTTAAGGATTCTGCTCAAAATCAGAATTTTAACATTTAAATTTTAGTTAAAAACCAAATGCCACCATTCTTCGTATGTAAGAAATATTGCCATTTTTGCTTTTTAGCAGCCCAAAAACAAATTTAAACAAATACCTACCGAATATGATGAGAAAACTACTTTACTCGTTTTTATTTTTTATTTTTTTACATGCCACTAGTTTTGGACAGGTTATTACACTCTGGTCAAATGATATCAATGGTAATAATCCTGGTAATACAGCAAACCCTTATATGGCAGGCCAAATTGTTGCGACAGGGATTACTGTTTCAGGAATTTCAAAAACAGGAGTATCAGGTGCAAATGGTGATAATAGATATAATACAACAGGATGGAGTAATAATTTTGACTCTGGTAGATATATTGAGTTTACATTAACTCCAGATCAGGGAAGCGCACTGAACCTTGTTAGTTTTGCTTATACTGGACAAGCTTCAAACACAGCAAATATTGCTATAAGATCAAGTTTAGATAATTTCGCTTCTAACATTGGAAGTGCTACACTTACTGGAACAACTATATCATTATCTGCTTCGACTTATCAAGGAGTTACTGGAAGTATAACTTTTAGAGTTTATGCTTGGGGAGGTAACGGAACTAGACAATACAGTATTAATGATTTTATTTTTAGAGGAACAGTAGGCTGTCCTCCAGCACCTAATACTACAGGTACAACCATTTGCGTTGGAGGTTCTGGAAATTTGACAGCAACTCCTCCGTCAACAACAGCAACAGGCGGCACCTATGTTTTTGCTGGGTCTTGGAATGGATCAACTGATCCTACAGCAAGAATTATTACAACATCAATTAAGAGCAGTAATAATCCGTCTTGTGGATTTGGTAATGCGGTTCGAAATTATACTGCTACAAACTTTACTGTAAATGTAAGTGGGTCATATACATTTAAAATGACTGATACAGATAGTTTTGATGGTATGGCTTATATATATAGTGGTGCATTTACGCCTGGAAATTGTGGGAGTGGAACATGGGTAAGTGGTGATGATGATGAAGATGGATCAGGAAAGGAACCAAAAATGACAGTAAATCTTACAGCAGGTGTTGTTTATACTTTGATTTCGACTACATTTTCTACCAATAGTGGTACTTATACAGGAGATTATGTTTGGAATGTTACACTTCCGGCTGGTGGCCAGATAAATTTGCCGACTATTAGTTGGTATACTGCTTCAACAGGAGGAACTTTTTTAGGGAGAGGAAGTTCATTTAATCCTGTTGGTGTTACAGGATCAGGCTTGAGTAATACAAATACACCTGGTACATATACATTCCACGCTACTTTAGGAGGACCAACATGTACTAGAACGCCAGTAAATTTTGTAATAAATGGTAATAATACACCGACTACTTCAGTAGGGACTTATTCATTTTGTGTTGATTCAAACAATAATCAGACAACACCAAATATAAGTTCTGGTCAATATGCTTTAGTTAATGTAATACAAGGGTATAAATATACGTTTCAGGTTGGAGATGTTTTTTCAGGAAATAATGAAAAAATAAATATTCTGGATGCGGCAACAGATTTAGATGTTTCACCAGCAGCAACTAATACAGGTGCTAACGGTGCGGTAATTACAAGTTGGCCTGCAACATTTTCAGGACAAGTAAAAGTGGTTGTATCCACAGGCAGCTGTTCAAATAATGGAATAGTAGGAACAGGAGGACTTAATCTTTCTTTAGTTTCAGTTGGAAATAGCTTAGATGATCAATTGTCAACAGGCACAACTGATAATACGTGGAGAGGACATATCTATAATTGGACCAGTGCAAGTTTACCTCCAGGTGGATCTTCATCTCCTGCAGTATCGACTACAACTCCATTTAGTACAACAGAATATGCTGGTTATTACGATGAAACAGGAGAATCTATCACTCAAGGTTTTGGTGGTGATGATGCTTGTTTTCGTGTTTATTCAAATGGAGTTGAGAGAGGTTCGATTCGTACAGAGCAATTTGCAATCCGTTATAGAATGAAATCAACAAAAACGGGCTGTTACATGGTTAGGGTAAGAGCAGATGATGGCGTTAGATTGTATGTTGATAATGTAAAGGTTGTTGACCAATGGCAAGAGCAATCACCAACAACTTATTCAAATGTATTTGTCAATCTTACAGGTTCAAGCCAATTAGTTTTGGATTATTATGAAAATGGTGGCGGTAATGTTATAGAATTTAGTATGACACCTTTTGATGCCAGCTCTAATACAATAACTGCACCAGCAACGACTACTGTTTGTAGCGGAACAGCGCCAGGGTTAATAGATGGATCTGCTTATCAATATAATGGTGGAGATGTAAATCCAACCGTAAGATTTCAATGGCAATCTTCGTCAAGTGCTTCTGGGCCATGGGCGAATGTTACTACTGGTACAGGAATAACCAGCGAAGATTATACACCGGCTGCAATTACTGGTAATACAACTCAAAATGTCACTTACTATAGAAGAACAGTATCTTCGGCTACAAGTAGTACATCTTGCTCTTATAATAGTAGTCCGATTTCTATTACTACAAATCCGGTTGCGACTTTAGTGAGATCTGGTGGTGCGGCAGCGCAGACAGTTTGTGGAGGATCTGCAATTACTAATATAGTGTACACCTTTGGAGGAGGTGCAACAGGAGCAACTGTTACAAACCTTCCAGCAGGTTTGACTTCAAATATAAATGCGGGAGCATTAACAATAAGTGGAACACCGACAGCAGGAGGGACTTTTACCGTTTCAACAACAGGACAATCATCTCCATGTGCTGTTGTTAGTGAGAATGGAACAATTACCATAAATCCGGCTCCTACTTTGTCATTAACAAGTGGAACAGCATCGCCTGCAGTCTGTCCAGGAACAGCAATAACAAATATAGTATATACTTTTGGTGGAGGAGCTACAGGTGTAAATGTTATAGGACTCCCAGCGGGCTTATCTTCGAATGTTAGTGGAAATACTGTTACAATAAGCGGTACTCCTACAGCAGGAGGAAACTATACTGTTGCTACAACAGGACAGGCAACACAATGTACTGCTGCCAGTTTGAGCGGTACAGTAACCGTAAATTCTATTCATACGATTAGTGCGGCACCAAACCGAAGTGTTTGTCAGAATGCTGCAATGAGTAATATAGTAATGAATCTAGGGGGCGGTGCTACAGGAGCAACTGTTACAGGTCTTCCAACAGGAGTTACATATTCTGTTGAATCAGGAGTTGTAACAATAAGTGGTACACCTACAGAAAGTGGTGTTTTCTATTATTCTGTAAACACAACGGGAAATTCTTGCGCAACAGCGTCTACAGGTGGTACTATAACAATCGGAATAGGAAATAATACAATTACATATTCGGAAGGTACATCAGGATCTATTTGTGTAAATGCTGAAGAAAATAATGAGACCCCCGCAGATTTTATAGCTCCAACAGGGACTTACTTTAATACAGTAACTTTTGCAAGTTATGGAACGGCATTTGGAAGCTGTCCTTCATTTTCATTAAACTCTAGCTGTCATGCTTCAGATAGTCAGAGTATAGTAGAAAATGATTTATTGGGTAATTCTGGAACGATTCAAATCCTACCTAGCAATTCTGTTTTTCATGATCCATGTGTTGGTACATTTAAATATTTACGAGTAATTGCATATTATTCACAAGCCATTTGTTCTGGAACAGCACCAGGAACGATATCTGGTAGTGATCCTACCGGAAATAATCCATTTTCATATGAGTGGCAAAGTAGTACATCTGCCGCAGGACCTTATAATACTATTTCAGGTAGTAATAGTAAAGACTATACTCCTGGAATTTTGACCCAATCTACATATTTCCGTAGAATAGTTACTTCTGGTGGCTGTACAAGTACTTCACCTATTCTTTTAATAAAAGTGAATCCTTTACCAACAATAGCAACGACAGCTACAACATCTGAAGTTTGTTATGGAGGAACAAGTGCTTCTTTATCATATACAGGAACAACTGGAGCACCAACGACTTATAGTATAACTTGGAATGCCTCACCTGCAAATACTTTTGCTCCAGTATTAGATGCTTCAATTACGGCAAGTTCTATTTCTATAGTAATTCCTTCTACAGCGACTGCAAATACATATACAGGAACAATAACTGTGAAAAATGCAAACGGATGTACTTCTACAGGAAAGAATTTTACTGTAACTGTTCTTCCTCAATTTACGACAGGAACTATTAGTTCAACAGGACAGACAATTTGTTCTGGTGGAAATCCTTCTCAAATAGGTAGTACAACAGACGCGAGTGGTGGTAATGGAGTGATAACTTACCAATGGCAAGCAAATGGAGTGAATATAGCAAGTTCAAATAGTAAAGTATATACACCTCCAACAGGATTAACAGCAACAACTACTTATACAAGATATGCAAGTGATGGCACTTGTAATACTAGTCCAGTTTTATCAAGTGGAAGCTGGACAGTAACGGTACGCCAAATAGAAACAGCCCCATCAATAGGAACAATTACAGATGTAAGCTGTCTAGGCGCAGGAAGTGTAGTTTTAGAAAATCTTCCTTCAGGAACTTGGTATATTGTTAGAACAGGTTTGACTACACCACAAGATAGTTTTTCTGGTACTGGAACATCAAGAACTGTAACAGGTCTGGCTGCAGATACTTATCATTTTACAATTAGAACAGATGATACTTGCGTATCAGCACAAAGTAGTGCGGTTGAGATTAAGGATGGATCATCTACTACATGGAACGGATCGATTTGGTCAAATGGACCTCCTACAAGTTCTAAAAGCGTAACTATATCTTCTACAAACGGAAGCCCTTTTGCAACAGATACCGAAGCTTGCTCACTGACGATAAATGTTCCAAATGGTCTGAATGATCCGTTTGTGACAGTTCCTGCTGGAGTGACTCTAACAATTACCAATGCAGTAACTTCTAATGGTAAATTAGTTTTTGAAAGTGGTGCAAGTTTAATTCAAAATACTACTGTTCAAAATTCGGGAGAAATTGTATATAGAAGAATAGCATCTGTACGCCGTTATGACTTTACCTATTGGTCAATGCCGGTTACAAAAGCAGGATTTAAAATGAAACATTTATCACCAAATACTTTAGCAGACAAATATTTCTATTTTGATTCTGCTATAGGAAACTGGGCGTTAGATTATAATGGAGAAATGGAGATGTTGACCGGTATAGGTTATAATATCAGGGCTCCTCAAGATCATGACCTTACAACCGCATCTGATTTTATTGGACAGTTTACAGGAATACCTAATAATGGAAATATCCCTACAGTTGTTGCAGCAGGAAAATGGAACATGATCGGAAACCCATATCCTTCTGCCATAAGTGCTGCTCAGTTCCTTGCTGAAAATGATGGAGTTGGTGCGTTGTATTTCTGGGCACATGCAAATCTTCCAGTTAATGATGGCACTGACATATACTATCGTTACAAAGACGATTTTGTAACTTTTAATGATTTAGGAACCGCAGGTCCCGCACCTTTTGACGGATATATTGCTGCGGCTCAAGGTTTCATTATAAAAGCGCCTACCGCAACGATAAACTTTAACAATGGTCAACGTAGATCAGGAAACAATACAAAGTTTTTCAAAACAGCTGAATCAACTGTAGAAAAATATCGTTTATGGTTGAAATTTGCCAATACAACAGGCGATTTCAAACAAATTCTGGTAGGTTATGCCCAAGGAGCAACAAACAGCCTAGACGCCAATTTTGATGCTACCTCAATGGCTGCGAGTGGTTCAGTTGATTTTTACAGTATCAATAGTTCTAAAAAATTAGTGATACAGGGTCGTGCATGGCCTTTTGTAAAGACCGATGTGGTTACTTTTGGATACATGGCGGCTAGTAAAGGAGATTATATAATTTCGATAGATAAGGCAGATGGTATATTCAATAATGATCAGGAAGTATTCCTGCAGGATAAAACGACAGGAAAAATGACCAATCTGCGTCTTGAAAATTATAAATTTACATCAGAAGCAGGAACATTCAACAGCCGTTTTGTAATTCGATACGTAAATACTACTTTAGGAACAGATGATTTCGAAAGTTTAGAAAACAGTGTTTTGGTTGCTGTAAAAGATAGAATAATAAAAATTACATCTTCACAAGAATCAATAAAAGAAGTAAATATCTTTAACATTGGCGCACAATTGTTATATAATAAGAATAATGTGAACTCATCAGAATTGCAGATTTCTAATTTGCATTCAAGCGATCAAGCATTGCTAGTGAAAATAACTTTGGAAAATGGACATTCATTTACTAAGAAAATTATTTTTAGTAATTTATAAAGAAGTCATTTTCCCTAAAATTTAAAAGTCCATTCTCTAAAAGAATGGACTTTTTTTATTTCTATAATATCCCTAAATCTTGGTATTGTGGTTTTTATTAATACTTTATAATTTTAGTTTAATTCTTACAAAAAATAACTCTAATTATATTGTTTTGATAAAAAATACATATTATTTGGCTTTTTTAATTCTTATTCTATCTTTCAGTGAAAACCTTTTTGCACAACAGGGTAAAGTAGATATCACTTTTAATACTAAAGATGACGGACAAAATGGTGATGGTTTTAATGCTGCAGTGAGAACACTTCTTTTACAGCAAGATGGGAGTTTGATTGTAGGTGGAGATTATTTAAGCTTAAACGGATTTCCTGTTTCCTATATTACCCGTTTGAATCCTGATGGATCTATTGATGAAAGCTTTAATACAGGAACAGGTTTTAATGGTAAAGTTTATGCTTCCTATTTGCAAGACGATGGTAAAATTGTTTTGGGAGGTAGTTTTACAACGTATAACGGAATTAATGCTGGAAGACTTATTCGCTTAAATCCTGACGGTTCTTATGATGAAAGTTTTAATACGTCTATTGGAGCAACTACAGGAATTATTTATGACATTGCCGTACAGTCTGATGGTAAAATAATTATTGTTGGAAGTTTTACAAAATATACAAACACAACAGTTAATCGAGTTGCACGTTTGTTTCCCAACGGTACCCTCGATTCTTCTTTTTTGACTGGTTCGGGATCTTCTGTGAATATTACGCATGCTCGAGTTACTTCAGACCAGAAAATAATTCTAACAGGGAATTTTACGGCCTTAAACAATATAAGCGCCAGTAGAATAATTCGACTAAACGAAAATGGCAGTTTAGATTCAAATTTTAGTTATGGATCAGGATTCAATGATGATGTAAATGCAATTGTTTTACGTCCTGATGGAAAAATCATTTTAGGAGGAAACTTTACGACTTATCAAGATATCACGGCCAATAGAATAATTTGTTTAAATGAAGATGGAACAAAAGATGAAAGCTTTCAAACTGGCACAGGCTTTAGCAAAGAAGGTGTTCAGATTTTGAAAATCAATGCAAATGGAGATATTATGGTTGGGGGATCTTTTACAGGTTTTTATAATAATAACGAAGTTAACAGACTCGTTCTTCTAAATGCCAATGGAACACCGAAATCTGATTTTGATATTGGAGCGGGACAAGCTTCAGCATCCGTTTTATCTTTAGAATTTGATGATGAAGGTTCTTGGTTTGTTGGTGGTTCTTTTTCCGTTTTTGATGGACTAAATCAGGGCAGATTAGCTAAAATCAGTAATGAAGGAGAACATGATATTTCGTATCTGTCTTCGGGAATTGGATTTGATAATTCGGTGTTTTGTGTTTTGCCTTTATCCGATAAAAAAACAATTGTTGGAGGCAATTTTAAAAAATTCAACGGAGAAAAAGCATCAAGAATTACTTGTCTCTTAGAAGATGGTTCTGTTGACACTACTTTTAATCCTGAAAAATTAGAGACAAATAACCTTGTAAAAACAATTACATTACAAGCTGATGGAAAGATAGTTGTAGGAGGAAATTTTACAAAATATAATGATATTGCGATTAATAGAATTGTTAGAATAAATCGTACGGGACAAATTGATAATTCTTTTAATGTAGGCGAAGGCTGTAATGGACAAGTTTATTCATTAGCCATTCAGAATGATCAAAAAATACTTGTAGCGGGTAATTTCACAAGATATAACGGATCATCAATAAATTCAGGAAGAATTGTCAGATTACTTTCAGACGGTTCCAGAGACCCTACTTTTAATACTGGTTCAGGAGCAGACGGAATTATTGACATTGTATTATTACAAGCAGATGAGAAAATTTTGGTTGGTGGTCGTTTTAAAACATTTAATGGTTTGCCCTTTTCTGGGCTGATACGCCTAAATTCTGATGGAAGTATTGATACAAGCTTTAATATCCAAAATGGTTTTGATAAAAATGTTTATGCTATTGCATTTCAGTCTGATGGGAAAATAATTTTGGGAGGATCATTTTTAACTTTTAACGGGATTTCGCAAAAGAGAATCCTACGTTTAAATACAGATGGAAGTCTTGATGCAACCTTTGAATCTGGAACAGGTTTTAGTAAAGGAGATGTACGTACTATTTTAATTCAGCCAGACCAGAGAATATTAGTTGGAGGTACTTTTTCTGGAAGTTATAAAAATGTAGCCGTTTCCAGACTCATTAGGTTAATGCCTTCCGGGGCTTATGATAATTCTTTTAATGCTGCATTGAATAATACTCTTTTTGCAATGAATTTTACAATTGATTATAAATTGTTGGCAGGTGGAAATTTCAATGCGATTTCTGGTGTTTCAAAACATAGAATTGCTCGCTTAAAACTCTGTGTAAATGCAACAACATGGAACGGAATTTCTTGGTCAAATGGTTTCCCTGAAGATGGAAAAGATGTTTATTTTAAGGAAGATTATCCAAATCTAACATCAATAAATATTTGTAGTTGTAATATCGATCAAGGAAAGAAAGTTGTATTGTTGGAGGAAAATACTTTAGGAATCGATTTTGCCTACACAGGATTGGGTACTTTAATTATAGAGAATTCTGCCAGTTTGTATCAGCCAGATGATGAAATCATTAATACGGGAATTATTCATTTAAAGAGAAAAACGACACCAGTAATGAGATATGATTTTACTTATTGGTCTTCTCCTGTAGAGGGTCAGAAGTTAATCGATTTTTCACCAGAAACGCTCGCAGATAAATTTTTTTGGTTCGATCCAATTCAAGGATGGACGTGCAATTATAATGGAACAATTACCATGATTCCTGGACATGGTTACAACATTAGAGCACCTCAAAGTTATTCACTTACTGATCGTGTAATATTTGAAGGAACTTTTAAAGGAGTTCCCAACAATGGAAAGGTCGAAGTTAATTTTGAAACAGCAAATCGATATCATTTAGTTGGAAATCCATATCCTTCTGCGATTAGTGCAGATGCTTTTATACAGTATAATTCAGGAAAAATAAAAGGAGCAATTTACTTTTGGACTCATAATCAACCACCTCAAAATTATGTGTACTCAAGTGAAGGTTTTGCAGTTTATAATCTTTTAGGAGGGGTTGGAACAAGGTCTTCTTTGAATTCTGGAGTGAGTAATGAGGCGCCAGATGGTACTATAGTTACAGGGCAGGGCTTCTTTGTGAGAAGCAATACAGTTGGTGTTTTAGAGTTTAACAACAGTATGCGAATTTTAGGAAAGAATACCACTTTTTTTAAACCTACTAAAAAATTGGAAACCCAGGAAAGTAAGGATGAAAAATATCGTTTTTGGCTAAATCTTACAGATAAAAATAATGGATTTGTTCAGATTCTTCTAGGATATGCTGATGAAGCCACGAATAGCTTGGATTTGAATTACGATGCTGAAGCTTTAAGTGCAGATCAAATAGTAGATTTTTATAGTATTGTAGAAAGCAAAAAACTAGCTATTCAGGGAAGGGCAAAACCTTTAGATGAAAATGATTCAATTGTTTTGGGATATAAAGCAAAGGCAAAAGGGACTTTTTATATAGAGATTGATCACCAGGATCATTTTTTTGATAATATCACTGTTTTTTTAGTCGACAAAACTTTAAACAAAATACATAATCTAAGTAAGGGTTCATACGAGTTCTATTCCGATTCGGGAACTTTTAATAACCGTTTTTCAATTGTTTATACCAATAATTTTTTAGGAATTCAAACTAATACAAAAGATTTAAACGACGTATTCATATCTGTTAAAAACCGAATTATTACGGTTGATTCTCTTGTGGAAAAGCTTAAAACAATTGAGATTTACGATATCTCCGGAAAACAATTATATAAAAGAGAGCATATTGAAAACAATAAAGTTGTTATTCAGAATTTAATTTCTTCTCATCAGGTTTTACTAGTCAAAGTGCTATATGAAAATGGGAATTCCACTTCTCATAAAATCATTTTTTAACTATTTTTTTCAAATTATACAAAAAGGCTTTTATAGATTACTATAAAAGCTTTTTTGTGTTTTATTTCATTGATATGCAATGTTTTATATCTGTATAGTTATAAAATTAACAGTTTTTTCTTATTTTTTATGATTATTGTATTTTGAGTGTTAAATTTATATGTTTAATACTACATTGTGAATTTTAATGTAAATAAAATCGTACCTTGTTGTGGTGATAACTCGATAAAATACATAAAAGCCTGTTAAAATACATTTAGTCTATTTCCTTCATAGTCGAATTGTGTTTAATGTTTATCAGCCAAAATAAGATTGCTTTTTTAAATACCACTTAAAAAAACAGCATTTCATTATTTTCTGTTTTGATTTTGAGAGACTATTCTCAAGTCAGAATTTATTTTTTAAGGTGTTTAGAATTTGAAAGCAATCATAGCTTATTTGATTGGAATCTTTTCTATATAATTTAAAAAATAGTGCGATGAAAAAAAAATTACCTGCCTCGTTGATTTTGCCTCAATTTTTTATCTTTCGTTTTTCCTTAACGAATTTACATTCTAAAGTTTCTTGTTCTAAAGTTAAACTTTCTGCCTTCTTTTTTCTTTTCTCTGTTTCCTTATGGGCGCAGCATCCTCCATTTAATGCTGATGGAACAATATTTGTCCCAGCAGGTGTTCTTACTATGAATGTGGAGGGCTGGGGAGCTGGTGGAGCAGGAGGAGGAGCAAGTGGTTCGGTTGCTTTAACAGGAAGAAGTGGTGCAGGTGGTGGTGGTGGTGCTCATGCACAAGCAGTAATATCAGTTACAGCTGGAACAACACTTCAGATTAAAGTTGCTCCTGCGGTAGCAGGTACTACAGGAACAGGAGGTAATGGTGGGAACTCTTATATTCAAGGATTTGAATCATTTTTCCTTGCAGCTGGTGGTAGCGGTGGAGCAGCTAATACTACTGGGACTGCTGCAGGAGGGCTAGGAGGTTCAGCCTCGATTTCTAAAGGGTCTGTTCCACCAATAGCTGGGTCTGATGGTGGTGCTGGAGCTGCAGCTTTGTTAAATCTTTTAGCATCTTCAGGAGTAGGAGGAAAGGCAGGAGGAACAGGAGGAGGAGCGGGAGGTGTAGCAGCGGGGAGTGTTTTATTGGGAGCAGGACCAGGGCAGCCAGGTACACCTCCAGGTGGTGGTGGAAGCGGTGGATTACATCTATCAGGATCTCCTGCTCAGCCGGGTGGTGCTGGAGCTGCGGGTCGGGTTAATGTAACTTATACTTGTCCAACTTACGGTGTAAATTCAACGTCAGCTTTAACAGGAGCTTGTACTTCGTTAGGAACTGCAACCATACAGTTAACAGCTACCGCTGCATTATTGCCAATAGGTGTATATACTGTTACCTACAATCGCAGTATTCCAACAGGTTCGAATTTGACAACAACAATGACTATACTTGCAGGTTCCGCAGGTACAGGAACTTTTGTTGCAGAAGGTTTAACAACAGCAGGGACTAGTGTAATTACAGTTACGAACATAAGATCAGGCGTTTGTTCTACGAATATATCATCATTTAATACAGCCAATGTGACTGTTTCATCTCCATCAGTAGGAGGGAATGTTACTGGAGGAACTACAATATGTTCTGGAGCGACAAGTGGTACTTTGACATTGTCTGGACAAACAGGAGCAGTTACAAAATGGCAATCATCAGTAAGTCCGTTTTCTACTTGGACAGATATTACGGGTACAACTAATCTTACCACTTACGTTTCTGGAGCACTAACACAAACGACTCAGTTTAAAGCAATAGTGCAGAATGGAGCTTGTAGTGTGGTTGAGTCTAGTCCTACAACTGTTACTGTAAACCCTTTACCGCAGGGAAGTTTAAGTGCGGTCAGTCCTTTATGCGGATCAGGTGCTGGTCAATTGACCTTTACAGCAAGTGCAGGAACAGGACCTTATACAATAGTTTATACAGAAAACAACGGAACAAACAGAACGGCAACGGGAGTTGTTAGTGGAACGGCTTTTACACCTTTTACCACTCCTGTTACTGCAAATACAGCTTACAATTTAGTTTCAGTGACAGATTCTAATTCGTGTATTCGAAGTACAGGTTTTACAGGAGCTTCAGCAACAATAACAGTGAATCCCTTGCCGCAGGGAAGTCTAAGTGCAGTCAGTCCGTTATGCGGATCCGGTGCAGGCCAATTGACTTTTACGGCTACTGCCGGAACAGGACCTTATACAATAGTTTATACAGAAAACAATGGAGCAAACAGAACGGCAACGGGAGTTGTCAGTGGAACGGCTTTTACACCTTTTACTACTCCGGTTACTGCAAATACAGCTTATAATTTAGTTTCAGTAACGGGAGCGAATAGTTGTGTAAGAACTTCTGGCTTTACGGGAGCTTCAGCTACAATTACTGTAAACCCTTTGCCGCAGGGAAGTTTAAGTGCGGTCAGTCCGTTATGCGGATCAGGTGCAGGTCAATTGACCTTTACGGCTACCGCTGGAACAGGTCCTTATACAATAGTTTATACAGAAAACAACGGAGCAAACAGAACAGCAACGGGAGTTGTTAGTGGAACGGCTTTTACACCTTTTACCACTCCGGTTACTGCAAATACAGCTTACAATTTAGTTTCAGTGACAGATTCTAATTCGTGTATTCGAAGTACAGGTTTTACAGGAGTCTCTGCAACAATTACCGTCAATCCTTTGCCGCAGGGAAGTTTAAGTGCGGTCAGTCCGTTATGCGGATCCGGTGCAGGCCAATTGACTTTTACGGCTACCGCTGGAACAGGTCCTTATACAATAGTTTATACAGAAAACAACGGAACAAACAGAACGGCAACGGGAGTTGTTAGTGGAGCAGCTTTTACACCTTTTACTACTCCGGTTACAGCAAATACAGCTTACAACTTAGTTTCAGTAACGGGAGCGAATAGTTGTGTAAGAACTTCAGGCTTTACGGGAGCTTCAGCTACAATTGTGGTTAATCCTTTGCCGCAGGGAAGTTTAAGTGCGGTCAGTCCGTTGTGCGGATCCGGTGCTGGTCAGCTGACCTTTACGGCTACCGCTGGTACAGGACCATTTACAGTTGTTTATACAGAAAACAACGGAACAAACAGAACGGCAACGGGAGTTGTTAGTGGAACAGCTTTTACACCTTTTACTACTCCGGTTACTGCAAATACAGCTTACAATTTAGTTTCAGTGACAGATTCTAATTCGTGTATTCGAAGTACAGGTTTTACAGGAGTCTCTGCAACAATTACCGTCAATCCTTTGCCGCAGGGAAGTTTAAGTGCGGTCAGTCCGTTATGCGGATCCGGTGCAGGCCAATTGACTTTTACGGCTACCGCTGGAACAGGTCCTTATACAATAGTTTATACAGAAAACAACGGAACAAACAGAACGGCAACGGGAGTTGTTAGTGGAGCAGCTTTTACACCTTTTACTACTCCGGTTACAGCAAATACAGCTTACAACTTAGTTTCAGTAACGGGAGCGAATAGTTGTGTAAGAACTTCTGGCTTTACAGGAGCTTCAGCTACAATTGTGGTTAATCCCCTGCCGCAGGGAAGTTTAAGTGCGGTCAGTCCGTTATGCGGATCTGGTGCAGGCCAATTGATTTTTACGGCTACCGCTGGAACAGGTCCTTATACAATAGTTTATACAGAAAACAACGGAGCAAACAGAACAGCAACGGGAGTTGTTAGTGGAACGGCTTTTACACCTTTTACCACTCCGGTTACAGCGAATACAGCTTACAATTTAGTTTCAGTGACAGATTCTAATTCGTGTATTCGAAGTACAGGCTTTACAGGAGGCTCTGCAACAATTACTGTTAATCCTTTGCCGCAGGGAAGTTTAAGTGCGGTCAGTCCGTTATGCGGATCCGGTGCAGGCCAATTGACTTTTACGGCTACTGCTGGAACAGGACCTTATACAATAGTTTATACAGAAAACAACGGAACAAACAGAACGGCAACGGGAGTTGTTAGTGGAACAGCTTTTACACCTTTTACTACTCCGGTTACTGTATCAACAACTTATACTTTGGTTTCGGTAACAGGAGCTAATTCTTGTGCACGAACTACTGGCTTTACTGGAGGCTCAGCAACAATTACAGTAACTCCATTGCCTTCTACACCTGTAATTGGAACAGTTACGCAGCCCACTTGTGTAACTCCAACGGGAAGTATTGTTTTAAATAGTTTGCTTTCAACACCAAGTTGGATAATTACTGAATATGGAACGGTTTCTCAAACTTACACATCTTCTGGAACAACTTATACGATTTCAAATTTGAGTCCGGGAAATTACAATTTCACAATTCAGGAACCTTCTGGTTGTCCATCAATGCCAACAGCAAATGTAGAAATCTTAGCCCCAGTTACCAATACATGGAATGGAACTGCTTGGTCAAAAGGAAGTGAACCAACCTTAACAGATGCTATTCGATTTTCAGGGAATTATTCAACAACAGGTGACTTAAGTGGTTGTTCTTGTACTGTAGATTCTGGTGTAAATGTTACAGTAAATTCTAATCATACCTTGACGATTACAAATGCAGTTACAAATACTGGAGGAACATTGACTTTCGAAAATAATTCAAGTTTAGTGCAGACCGCAAATGTAATAAATACAGGAAATATTATTTATAAAAGAGATACTAAGCCTGTAAGACGTTACGATTTTACGCATTGGTCAACTCCTGTTAAAAGAACCCCTGCCTTTACGTTACATGATTTATCACCAAATACATTAGCGGATAAATACTTTAAGTTTGATCCTGTAGCATTATGGGTCTTGATCTATGGAGGAACAGATGAAATGGAACCAGGAAGAGGTTATACCGTGAGAGCGCCTCAGTCTAATGATTTAGATGTACCTTCTGTGTATAATTCTCAGTTTATTGGAGTTCCTAATAATGGTGATATTTTAGGACCACCTCCTGTTGCCGATAAATACAATCTTGTAGGTAATCCGTATCCGTCAGCCCTTTATGCAGATCGATTTATTAATGATAATCAGGCGAATATTTATGGAACTATTTATATTTGGACTCACAATACACTTCCAAAACCATATACTCCTGGAAATGGTTTTTATTATTATAGTAATGATGATTATGCGATTTATAACTTATCGGGAAGTGTCGCAATTGGAATTCCGTCACCAAATCCAGGAAACCAAAGTACCCCGAGTGGTTATATTGCAAGTGGTCAAGGATTCCTTGTAAGAGCAAGAACAAATCAGAGAGTCATTTTTACAAATGCAATGCGTGTACCAGGAGAAAACAGTCAGTTTTTTAGAACCAGTTCTACGGCTGCGGTAGAAAAACACAGGGCTTGGTTAAATTTGTCAAACACAGTGGGAGCGTTTAAACAACTTTTAATAGGATATATAACAGGAGCAACAAATTCGTGGGACAACAATTTTGATGCCGTAAGTCTTGATGCGCATCCGGATATAGACTTTTACAGTGTAAATAATAACAGAAAACTTGTCATTCAAGGTAGAGCACTTCCGTTTACAGTGTCAGATACCATTCCATTAGGTTATAGATCTGCTTTAAAAGGTGAGTTCACAATAGCTATAGATCATACCGATGGAAACCTGAGCGATCAGACGATTTACCTACAGGATAATGTGACGAAAAAAGTTCATAATCTTAATACAGGAGGTTATACTTTTACAACAGAAATTGGAGTTTTTCAAAAACGATTTGTTTTACGATACACTGATCCAAATGGAACTTTAGGAAATGATGACTTTACAAATTCCGAAAGAAATATTGCTGTTTCTGTAAAAGACAAGAATATCAAACTTCAATCATTTTCAGATAGTGAAAATCTGGAAGGGGTCTCAGTTTATGATGTTGGAGGAAAATTATTATATGATAAAAAAGGAATTGACAATAAAGAATGGCTCATTACAAATCTAAGGTCTGGACCGCAAGTTCTATTGCTTCGAATAACATTGGATAATGGTAAAACGGTTGCCAGAAAAGTAATCTACAACTAATAAAAAAGGCGGTTGATTTTTTAAATTTCAACCGCCTTTTTTACAATTATGCTGTTCGCCTCAGATTTTCATTTGTATTGGTAATGGCCTTTTCATTTTTATAATCGATCCATTTTTGGCCTTTTATTTTTCGCATCATGATATCAAAATGACGCATAATAAAAACGTTGTAGGCAGCCTTAGATAAATTAACAATATTTCTTGGAAATGCACGAAGACTCATAGAAAATCCTGGAGTTAAATATTTCATATAATGCCAATAACCTTCAGGCATATACAACATTTCGCCATGTTTTAAATTCGTAATAAAACCTTCAGCATTTTTTAGAGCAGGAAATTTTTCATAATCGGGATTGTCAAAATCAATGTCTTCTCGCGAAATTAAAGCATGAGGCACTTTATACATATATTTGGACTGATTTGGAGCAAAAATCATGCACTGCTTTTCTCCATGAAAATGAAAATGCAAAATATTAGAGTAATCAATATCATAATGCATAAAGACTCTCGCATTTTCTCCACCAAAAAATAACATGGGTAATTGTTTAACCAATTTTAAACCAATATCCGGCCATAAAAAGTCATTTTTTAGTGTTGGCACCTGTTTCATTAAATTATAAAGAAAAATGCGGTAATTGGTAGGTTTTGATTCTAAAAGATTGATATACTCACTCATTTTCATTTCTAAATGAGCTTGATTAAATCCTTCTTCATGGTTGACAGGACGATCATCGTACAAAGGAACAGTGATGTCTCCTGCAATATCATTAATATAGGATAATTTCCATTTTTGATAAGCGGGCCAGTCTTCAGTCAGCTCTTCAACAACAACTGGAATTTGTTTTTTTACATATTGGGAAATAAAGTCTTCTTTAGAGATTTTTTTAACCCGTTCTATCTGTTTTAATTTCATTTTCTAAATAAAAAAATTGCTTATAACTCTGTGCTACAAGCAATTTAAAAATATTTATTGAGATTTATGAGCTCTATAGACTAAATTTTTGATCTAATCGAAGCTTCAATGTTTCTTTCAATTGTATGTTTTGGTCTTGACCATTTTGGTTTTTCTCCTAAATCATTGAATTGAGAATCTGCCGCTTCAACGGTTTTAGGTTGCATAATTTTTATAAAAGGCTTTTGTGCAACCATTCCTAAAGTTTCAAACATTTTCATGTCGTCATTTACATCCGGGTTTGGTGTTGTAAGTAATTTGTCTCCTGCGAATATAGAATTTGCTCCAGCAAAAAAGCACATGGCTTGACCTTCGCGAGACATATTGGTTCTTCCAGCAGACAATCGAACTTGTGTTTCTGGCATTACAATTCTTGTGGTTGCAACCATTCGGATCATTTCCCAAATTTCGACTGGTTTTTCTTCTTCCATCGGAGTTCCTTCAACGGCTACTAAAGCATTAATTGGAACAGATTCTGGTTGCGGGTTTAAAGTAGAAAGTGCCACAAGCATGCCAGCGCGGTCTTCTACGCTTTCTCCCATTCCGATGATTCCACCGCTACAAACAGTTACATTTGTTTTACGGACATTTTCTATGGTTTGCAAACGATCTTCGAAACCTCGGGTCGAAATAACATCTTTATAGTATTCTTCAGAAGTGTCTAAATTGTGGTTGTAAGCATATAAACCTGCTTCTGCCAAACGTTTTGCCTGGTTTTCTGTTAGCATTCCTAGAGTACAGCAAACTTCCATGTCTAGTTTGTTAATGGTTCTAACCATTTCTAAAACCTGATCAAATTCTTCACCATCTTTTACATTTCGCCAAGCTGCTCCCATGCATACACGAGAAGATCCGTTTGATTTTGCTCTTAAAGCTTGAGCTTTTACCTGACTTACAGTCATTAAATCGTTTCCTTCAACGCCTGTATTGTACCTTGCAGCTTGAGGACAATAACCACAGTCTTCTGGACAACCGCCCGTTTTTATAGAAAGTAAAGTAGAAACCTGAACAATATTTGGATCGTGTTGTTCTCTGTGAATCGTAGCGGCTTCATAAAGTAAATCCATCAATGGTTTATTGTAGATGGCAATTATTTCGTCTTTTGTCCAGTTGTGTTTTTTAATGCTCATGGATAAATTGTTTTTTGGAACATTAAAAGTAAGTAAATTATGATGACAGATGCCGTACGCTTTCCGAAATGAAGATTTGTGAGTCTTTTTCAAAAAAGAAACACTCTAAAATCATAAAAATTCTTAATTCTATGATTTTAGAGTGTTTAAATATTTGTTTTTATTGATTAATTAATCGGCTGCATATTTATTATTCCAATACAACATCATCATTAATGTAACAATTACAGATGATGCAATTCCTTCAAACAACAAACAAATGCAATAAGTTGGTACCGATGGATTTCCTCCAAACATAAATGTTTCAGATAAGGTTTTTACATAAGCATCTCCGCCTCGCGCATAGCTGTAGACCAGTAATCCAAATACGCTTAGTGATACTCCGACAACAGAAGTTGCCATTGCAGAAACAGCGTTGGATACAAAATTGGTTTCTCCTTCGTGAAGGTTCATCTGCATTGTCCTGTTAACACCGTAAAATATAAAGAATACATTAAGTGTTCTTAAGTAAAACAAATCTGCTAAACCCAAAACATTCATTAATAAAAAATAAATGCCAATTCCGAGAAAAATCAAAAAACCGTTGGTAATTTCTTTAGGTAATTTCATAGTGGTTACTTTTAAGAAGTTAATAGTAAATATTTGAAAAACAGTGTTCTATCAAATTTACTAAAAAAATAACTACGATGATTTAAAAACCGTTAAAACTATACAGTTGGATTTTTTTAAAGAAGATTTAAAAAAGCCAAAGATTCTGTTTGGTCCTGATTAAGCCGAGCTTTGAGTGCATCTAATGAGCCAAATTTTTGCTCTTCGCGAATATAATGAAGTAAGGAAACTTTGATATTTTGATCGTAAATATCTTGATCAAAATTAAAAAGATGAACCTCGATTGTTTGCTTGTCACCATTCACAGTTGGATTAAAGCCAATGTTCATCATTCCGTAAACCGTTTCCTCATTCACAACAGCTTTTACGACATAAACACCAATCTTTGGAATCAGTTTATAATCTTCTTCAATATGAATATTTGCAGTAGGAAAACCAATTGTTCTACCCAGTTGTTTTCCTTTTACAACTGTACCGTTTAAGAAATATTCGTATCCCAAATATTTATTTGCCAAAGCCATATTGCCTTCATTTAAAGCTTTTCTGATTTTGGTTGAACTTACCGAAACATCTTGAATTTCTTCGGCCGAAATTTGTTCTACTTCAAATCCATATTCTTTTCCAAAAGCAATTAAATCATCGATATTAGCTGTTCGATTACGTCCAAAACGATGATCGTGTCCGATGATTATTTTATGAATTTGAAATTTATCTACCAAAATGGTGTGAACAAATTCTTCTGCGGTCAATCGTGAAAAACTTTCGTTGAACGGATGAACCACCAGATTTTCAATTCCTGTAGCTTCAAGAAGCTCTATTTTTTCATTGATAGTATTGAGTAGTCTTATTTCTGATTTTTCCTGAAGAACCATTCTTGGATGTGGAAAAAAGGTAAGAACAAGGCTCTCATATTTTCCGTTTTCAGTATTTTGTGTAATTCTTTCCAGAATTTTTTTATGACCAATATGCACGCCGTCAAAGGTTCCAAGAGTTAAGATTGTTTTCTTGGTTGACTGAAAATCGTTTATAGAATGAAAGAGCTTCAAAACATATTATTTAAGATGCTGCAAATTTATACTATTCTGTTTTAAATTTAATACTGCTTAAATTGAATTTTAGTGAAGTTGTAATTTCTTTTTGTGAAAATCAGCGAACTCGTCGATCAAATTACATTAATTGTCTTATATATTGCACAATCTAAATTAATTGAAGTAATTTTGATGTTATATCCTACTAGTATGAAAAAACGACTACTTTATATATTTTTTATTTTCTGTTGTTTGTCAGTAAATGCTCAAAATGACATTTTGTGGCAGAAAGTAACTTCTTCATCAGCGCTTTCGCGAAAAGTAAACAGTTCGGATTCGGGCAAATTGTATTATAAATTAAATGCCGATTTGTTAAGCGCTAAATTGGCCTCAACGACAAGTAAATTTTCTTCAAAAGCCGAAACAGAAATCACGATTCCAAACACAGATGGTACATTGGAACGTTTTACGGTTTGGGAATCTTCTAATTTTGATCCTGAGTTGCAGGCTAAATATCCCGAAATCAGAGCGTATGAAGGAAGAGGAATAGAGGATAAAAGTGCCAAAATTCATTTCAGTGTTGCACCAATCGGAATACAGACAATGGTTTTTCGTGTGGCCAAACCAACAGAATATATTGAGCAAAATCCAGATAACAAATCAGAATACGTAGTCTTTAAATCGGCAGATAATGCAGATTCAAAAATACGTTTAGAATGTAAAACCGTTAATACAATTTCTGAAAATAAAACTTCGACTACAGCAAAAACAGCTTCAAGTGCTCAACAGTTTAAGACACTTCGTTTGGCTTTATCCTGTACAGGAGAATATACGGCGTATTTTGGTGGAACAAAAGCAGGAGCTTTGGCAGGAATGAATGCTACATTGACAAGAGTAAACGGAGTTTTTGTTAGAGATCTTTCTGTAAAAGTAATTTTAATAGCAAATAATGACGCAGTTGTTTATTTAGATTCTAAAACCGATCCTTATTCTGATGCTGCCGAGGGAGCAAAAGAAGGTGGAACCTGGGGGCAGCAAGTTCAGTCTACTTTGACCAGTGTAATTGGTAATGCAAGTTATGATATTGGACATTTGTTTGGAGCTTCTGGCGGAGGCGGTAATGCACATTGTATTGGATGCGTTTGTGTAGATCCAACAGCAAGTGTGCCATATGGAAAAGGAAGTGCGTTTACTTCACCTGCAGATAGGAGGCCAGAAGGTGATACTTTTGATATTGATTTTGTTGCTCACGAAATGGGACATCAATTGGGAGGTTCTCATACTTTTTCGTATGCGCTTGAAGGATTGGGAACAAGTTATGAACCAGGCAGCGGATCAACAATTATGGCGTATGCTGGTGTGACTGATTATGATGTTCAGGATAATTCTGATGATTATTTTTCTTATGCAAGCATCAATCAGATTCAAAATAACTTGGCGGGTAAAAGTTGTCCTGTAACAACAGCAATAGATAATAGTCCTCCCGTAATAAATGCAGGAGCCGATTATACAATTCCAATCAGTACGCCATTTATTTTAAAAGGAACAGGATCCGATCCAGAAGGAAATCCTATCACGTATACCTGGGAACAATATGATAATGCCACTACAACCTCTGGAGCAAATAGTATAACGTACGCAACAAAACCAAACGGACCTATGTTTAGGTCATTGCCACCAACTACTTCACCGGTTCGTTACATGCCAGCACTAAGTTCAGTCTTAAATAATGTTTTAACAACCAGATGGGAGTCGGTTTCTTCTATAGCCAAAACAATGAATTTTACTTTAACGGGAAGAGATAATGCTCCCGAAGAAAAAGCTCAAACTGGAGTCGATGCTATGGTCGTTACCGTTAGTGCGTCTGCTGGACCTTTTGTAGTAACGTCACAAAATACTGGAGATGTATCATGGGAAAAAGGATCTGCACAAACTATTACCTGGGGTGTCAATAATACAAATACACTTCCAGGTTCTTCCAATGTTAATGTGAAATTATCTTTGGACGGTGGATTGACCTTTCCTGTTACTTTGGCTGCCAATACTTTAAATGATGGTTCAGAAACCATATTGGTTCCTTCAGACATTGAAGCTTCTACCAATTGCAGACTTTTGATAGAGCCTGTCAATAATATTTATTATGCTGTAAACAGTACTTCTTTTGCAATAGGATATTCTGTAGCAACATCTTGTTCAACGTATAATTTCAACGGAGGTTATTCTACAGGAAATGGTAGTGCTTATACTAATAGTACCGTTACAGTGCCAACTTCAACAGGAACAGTTTCAGATGTCAATGTTTCGGTGAATGTTACACACGAAAGATTCTCAGATCTTGAAATGCAAATTACAAGTCCAAAGGGAACGGTAGTAAGTTTGTTTAATAAAAGCTGCGGAAATACAAATTCAACACTAGCACTTCAGTTTGATGATAGTGGGGCAAGTTTAAACTGTAGCACAACAACGAGTCAAATTGTGGTTCCTGCGAGTGCATTGGCAGCTTTTAATAACGAAGATCCTCAAGGAACATGGACTTTTGGAGTTCGTGATACTACCACCGGGGCTTTAGGAACTATCAATTCAGCTTCAGTCAATATTTGCAGCAAAACATATACGCTCGAAAATTCCGATTTTGAAAATATTAGTTTTGCCTTATTTCCAAATCCAAATAAAGGAAGTTTTACGATTCAATATGACAGAAATTCTACAAAAGAAGTCAAAGTTTATGTTCACGATATTTTAGGAAAATATGTCTACAGTAATACTTTTGGAGGTTCAGGATATTTTATTCAGGATATTCAATTGCCAAATGTTCCGTCAGGCGTTTATTTGGTAACCGTTACAGATGGAGAAAAACGAACGATAAAGAAAATCATTGTGAATTAAAATTTAATGCGCCATTGCTATACAAAGCACACTGACTTTAGCACCAGGAATTTTTAATAAAGCTCTAGAACAAGCTTCAATAGTTGCTCCGGTTGTGAGTACATCGTCTACAATCAAGAAATGTTTGTTGTGATCGGTTTCATCGAATTCTACATCAAAAATGTTTGCGATATTTTCAGAACGGCCTAAAAGGTTTTTCTTGGATTGGGTTTTGGAGTATATTTTTCGCAAGAGAATTTTTTCATTAAAAGGAATTTCAAAACCAGAAGCAATTGCTTTTCCAAAAGTGGTAATCTGATTATATCCCCGCTCTTTAAATTTCTTTTTATGAAGTGGAACCGGAATCACCGTATCAAATGGAATTTTGAATTGAAGCTCTTTTAAATCTTCTACATACCAGTTTCCTAAAACTGTTCCGATTTCCTGATGACCTTTGTATTTTAAATTATGAATGAGTTCCTGTACCAATCCTTTTTTATTGAAATATAAAAATGCTGCTGCAAACTGCATGTCCACTTTGCCATAAAACTTTTTTACAGCTTCATTTTTTGAATCTAAATGATATTGAGTGAGAGGCATTTCGTGACGACAGCCTGTACAGAAAACATTTTCATTTTGAAGTAAAATAGAACGACATCCATCACAGACTTTAGGGAAAAACAAATTTATTAGATAATTAATCACTAAAAGGAAGATTTTATTTACAAAAATAACAAAATCACTACTTCAATCTTTATTATTTTTCTTTTTTTTAAAGGTACTTTTTATATTTTTGCATCACTATGGCAAAACAAGAAGATATATTTAAGAATGTGGTTTCGCACGCAAAAGAGTACGGATTTATTTTTCCGTCAAGCGAAGTTTACGACGGATTGAGTGCTGTTTACGATTATGCACAAAATGGTGTCGAATTAAAAAAGAATATCCGTGAATATTGGTGGAAATCAATGGTTCAGATGAATGAAAATATCGTCGGCCTTGATGCTGCAATATTGATGCACCCAACTACCTGGAAAGCTTCGGGCCACGTTGATGCATTCAATGATCCATTAATTGATAATAAAGATTCTAAAAAGAGATATAGAGCTGACGTTTTGGTTGAAGATTTCGCTGAAAAAATTCACCAAAAAGCACAAAAAGAAATTGACAAAGCTAAGGCTCGTTTTGGCGATGCATTCAACGAACAAGAGTTTATTACAACAAATGCTCGTGTAATTGAATATTTGGCTAGAGAAAAAGAAATCAGAGAGCGTTTAGGACGTTCTTTAGGAAACGGAGATTTAGAAGATGTAAAAGCTTTGATTGAAGAGCTTGAAATTGCGGATCCTGAAACTGGTTCTAAAAACTGGACAGACGTTAAACAATTCAACTTAATGTTCGGAACTAAATTAGGTGCTTCTGCAGAAAATGCAATGGACTTATATTTACGTCCGGAAACGGCTCAAGGTATTTTTGTGAACTTTTTAAACGTTCAGAAATCGGGTCGTATGAAAGTTCCTTTCGGAATTGCTCAAACGGGTAAAGCGTTCAGAAACGAGATTGTGGCAAGACAATTTATTTTCCGTATGCGTGAATTTGAACAAATGGAAATGCAATTCTTCGTTCGTCCAGGAGACGAAATGAGATGGTACGAGCACTGGAAAACAACTCGTTTAAACTGGCATTTATCTTTAGGATTAGGTAAAGAGAACTACCGTTTTCATGATCACGAAAAATTAGCGCATTACGCAAATGCAGCAGCAGATATCGAATTTAACTTCCCGTTCGGATTTAAAGAATTGGAAGGAATTCACTCTCGTACTGATTTCGATTTAAAAGCACACGAAGAATATTCTGGAAGAAAATTACAATATTTTGATCCTGAACTAAACGAAAACTATGTTCCTTATGTAGTAGAAACTTCTGTTGGTTTAGATCGTATGTTCTTGGCTGTTTTTGCTACTTCATTAAAAGAAGAAACTTTAGAAGACGGTTCAGAAAGAACAGTTTTAAAATTACCAGCAGTTTTGGCGCCAACTAAAGCAGCAGTTTTACCATTGGTTAAAAAAGATGGTTTACCAGAAATTTCAAGAAAAATCATTGAAGATTTGAAATGGGATTTCAACGTTGCTTATGACGAGAAAGATGCAGTAGGACGTCGTTACAGAAGACAAGATGCTCTTGGAACTCCGTTCTGTATTACAGTAGATCACCAAACTCTTGAAGACGAAACGGTAACTATTCGTCATAGAGATACAATGAAACAAGATCGTGTAA
This sequence comes from Flavobacterium panacis, assembly GCF_024649945.1. Taxonomy (GTDB): domain Bacteria; phylum Bacteroidota; class Bacteroidia; order Flavobacteriales; family Flavobacteriaceae; genus Flavobacterium; species Flavobacterium panacis. Next base: position 167,207 of record NZ_JANKMS010000010.1, read on the forward strand.
AAATTACCGAATTAAGAGGTATTATAGAAAACGAAGTTTCGATGAAAAACTGGTTAATGAAAATGTAATCATTACAAACTATATTATAAATCCCAAATTCCGTAAAGGAGTTTGGGATTTTTTGATTTTTAAAAACAAGTATTTTATCGATGTTTTTTGCATTTCATCATTTTGTATCAACATTTCGATGTAATGTGTTAACAATGAAAGGCTTAAAATTATAAAATCCGTATTTTTAAATGCGGAAAAATGCCAAAACCAAAAACCTTTTCGCAAAGGATCCTATTAAATTGTTTTTTTGATTGTGATTGTGAAGTGAGAAAAGCAACAAAACCAAAATTTGAAAAAGTATTCGTATATTATTATTGATGATGATGCTGAAAGTATTTTGAAGACCAAAACAACCGCTTCAGGTTTTTCAGAATTATCTTTTACGGCTTCTGCATCAAATTTTCAAGAGGGTTTAAATTTGGTTTTAGAGCATAAACCGGCTTTAGTTTTTCTGGAAATTGATCCTAAAAACAATGCGAGTCAATTATCTCTTTTATTTATTAGTGAACTTCACCGCTTTTTTCAAGAGATTCCTAAAATTATTATTACTACTCATAAAAAAGATAAAGCTTTTGATGCCATTCAATACGGCGTCTTTGATTATATTTTAAAACCGCTATCGAATGTTGATCTTCTAAAAACGGTTTTGAAGCTTAAAAAGGCAAATTTAGATACTAAATCGGCTCCTTTTAAAGAAGAACAGACTTCTATTGTTATTGATAATGTAAATAACGTCACAATTCCCCAGAATATTGAAAAACCATTAACCATCTGTATAAAATCATACGGTGATTACCGGTATTTGAATGCAGACGATATTTGTTATTTTCAGGCCGATAATAATTCGACAGATATTTATTTGAATACTGGTGAAATGATTACGGCATTTAAAACGTTAAAGCATTTTGAAAGTGTTTTAACGTATCCTTTTATCCGGATTCATAATAGTTATGTTATTAATCGAAATTACATTTCGCGAATTCATAGCGGAAACTCAATCTGTTACATAAAAAACTCTTCCAAGAAAATCCCGTTTTCTAAAACCTACAAAGCTAATGTAGATCTTATAATTTCTGATTTTGCTGCAGGAAATTACTTAGAAATCTAAAAACCAGACGTTTACACGGATTTGCTACCCATTGACTATCAATTGGGTATGATCTACCATAAACTCAATTTTTCGTATAAATTTTTTTCGACCTCCGTATTAGTTTTACACCATGATTCGCAGCAAACAGCGGTCATTCTCCAAAAAAATTAAACAAACATTTAAAACCTCAGGTCATGAAAAAAACAGCTTTAACAATCGGATTATTTTCTTTAGTAATGGTAGCAACTTCTTTTGCAAATCCTGAATTTTCTAATAATTCGTCGACTTCATTATTAAAAATTGATCCACCTGTTAATGGTCAAGGTATGACAGGAGGTACTAAAAAACGTGATGTAGTTGCAAATAATGAATTGATGAGCAGAAATGATCAAACTAATTTTGCAAGTATCAATCAATCTGTTGGTGGAAATAAAAAAATGGATTAATTCTATATAAATAAATACTAAAAAAGCTGTCAATTTTTTGACAGCTTTTTTTTTGTTCCTAGTTTTAGTATTTTTGGTAAAATTCGGAACCTAATATTGAGAAAACAGTACCAAATAGTAGTTTTTTTATTTTTGATTTTTCTTAATTGTACTAAGAGAGATCAATTAGATAAAAACGTAAATTCTTTAAATGATAGCCTTCCTATTTATTTGTCAAAAGCCAATGACGATAATCTGAATTATAATACGAGACAAAGCTACACCCAAAAAGCACTATCGATTGTCATCACTCAAAAAAATGATTCATTTCAAATAGCTAATCTATTTAAAATAGCTAATCGATATTATAATATGAATGATTTTAAATCATATCGTAAGATATCTGAAATGGCTTTGGATAAATCCTTAATTGCAGATGACGCAGCAAGTGTGGCAAAGGCACATACATATCTTGGTGATTATTATAGTTCTCAAATGATTTCTGATAGTGCCTATAGAAATTATTATAAAGCTCAGAAAAAATTTCTGCAAATTAACGATCAGCTTAATTTAGCTAAAACATTATTAAGTAAAGCAAGTCTCCAATATAATGAAGCAGATTTTTTTGAAAGTGAAATGTCAGCGTTTAAGGCTTTAGAAATTTTTAAAAATCAAAGAAATGTTAGTGATCAGCTTTATGAGTGTTATAATCTTCTTGGAATTCTTTATAATGAAAGAGAAGAATATCATAAAGCTTTAGAATACCAAAACAAAGCAATAAGTACATTAGATGACAAATCTATTCCTTCAGAACTACAGCTGAAAGCCACCTCTTTAAATAATATTGGGTTTGTTTATATGCGTATGAACAACTACAAACAAGCGATATTTTATTTTCAAAAGGGATTAAGCGAACCAAATTTATTTAAAGAAAAAACAATATTATATGCAATGTTGCTTGATAATTTAGCCTATTCTAAATTTAAATCTCGAAAAATGGATGATCTTCCTTCTGATTTTTATCGATCTCTAAAAATTAGGGATAGTTTGGGATTAAAAACAGCAACGATATCCAATCTAATCCACTTGTCTGAATATTATGCGTATAAAAAAGATACTCTTGAGGCTATACAATTTTCAAAAAAGGCTTTGTTGATTTCGCGCTATTCAGATAAATTGAATAACACCTTAACGGCCTTAAAGCAAATAGGAATTGTTGATCCAAAAAATGCATCAATTTATTCTAAAGAATATATTCAGCTCAATGACCAAATGCTAAAAGCAGAGCGCAATATGGGAGAAAAATTTTCCCGAATTGAATATGAAACCAACGAAATAAAAGATCTGAATTCCAATCTTCAGGAAAAGAACAAAACGTTGATTTATGTTTTTAGTATTTGTACATTGCTCGGATTGTTTTTTTATGTTTATAAAACTCAGCAGGCAAAAAACAGGGAGTTACTTTTTAAGCAGGAACAGCAAATTGCAAATGAAAATATTTACAATTTAATGATTTCGCAACAAAATGAAATCGAGCTTACCCGAATTAAAGAAAAGAAAAAAGTGGCACAGGAATTACACGACGGAGTTCTCGGACGTATGTTTGGTATTCGAATCAGTTTAGATAGTTTGGACAAGATTGATGAAGCTGAAGCAGCCTCAAAAAGAAAAAAATATCTTGCAGAACTTAAGAATATTGAACAGGATATACGTGAAATTTCTCACGATTTAAATAGAGAAAAGTCAGAATTAATTAATAATTTTGTTGCTATTTTGAATAAACTATTTGAAGATCAGAGGAATACGTATAGTTCTAAGTTGATCACCTCTTTTGATTCTGATGTTAAATGGGAATTAATTAGTAATATTGTTAAAATCAATTTATATCGAATTATTCAAGAAGGGCTTCAGAATTGTAATAAATATGCAGATGCAGATATTATCAAAGTAGAGTTTAAGAATGTAAGCGATAGTTTGATCTTAACGATCGAAGATGACGGAGTTGGGTTTAATACCAATAGAACCAAGAACGGAATTGGTCTGCACAACATCGAATACAGAGCAACAGAATGTAAGGGTACAGTTACTATAAAATCTGCCAAAGGAGAAGGAACAATCCTTATTATAAATATCCCAATAGATCCAAATTATAACCTGCAATATAATGACATTTGATTTAACAGCTCCGGTTCCGCAATTAGTTAAAAAGAATATTTTAATAGTAGATGATCATCCATTTATTATTGAAGGGTATAAAAATGCGATAACGCGTTATAATCCAAAACAATACGAGTTTTTAATTTCTCAGGCACACGATTGTAAATCAGCTTATGATATAATTGAAGGTAATAACAAGACGGTTTTTGATATCGCTTTTTTGGATATCAGTATGCCGCCTTATGAAGAAAAAGAACTTTATTCGGGTGAAGATCTGGCAAAATTGCTGTTGACCAAAATGCCTTCCTGCAAGATTATTTTACTAACGATGTATACTGAACTTCTAAAAATTAAAACCATAATTAGAACTATTCAGCCCAATGGACTTATCATTAAAAATGATCTTACTTTTGATGAATTGCTTTTGGCTTTTGATAAGGTGATGAAAAATGAAAAATATTATAGTCAGTCCGTAGTTAAAATGTTAAATCAGACTACTCATAATGCTATTGAAATTGATCAGTACGATAAGCAGATATTAATTCATTTGTCAAAAGGAACAGCTGTTCATGAAATGCTGCAGAATGTTCCGATTTCTCTGAATGCCATCGAAAAAAGAAAAAAACATTTAAAAGAGTTACTTAAAATCAGAAGTGGTTCTGATGATGATTTGATCAGAGAAGCAAAAAGTAAAGGACTTTTCTAAATATTTTAGATTTTAGAATATAGATTTTAGATTGAATATAAAAAAATACCTAACAGATTTAAAAATTCTGTTAGGTACTGTAAACTGAAACTGCGACTGAAAACTACTCTGTCAAAGCATCCCATCCGCGAGCTTTTAAAGCAATTTTAGTGTTGGCACGGGTTACAAGATGTATTCCTTCATTTTCTTCGGCCATATGACCAATTACAGAGAAATTTGGATTTCCTTTTATCTTATCAAAATCATTAATGTCAATTGTAAATAAAAGTTCATAATCTTCACCACCGTTTATGGCAACCGTTGTGCTGTCAATATTAAATTCTTCGCAAGTCGATATGAATTGAGGATCTAAAGGAAGTTTGTCTTCATACAAATTACAACCTACTTTAGATTGTTTGCAAATATGAATAATTTCAGATGATAATCCGTCTGAAATATCAATCATAGCAGTTGGTTTTATTTCAAGAGCATGCAAAAGTGTACGAACATCTTTTCGTGCTTCTGGTTTTAATTGGCGTTCTACCAAATAAGTATAAGGATCTAAATCAGGTTGATTGTTTGGATTTACCTGAAAAACTTGCTTTTCGCGTTCTAAAACCTGTAATCCCATATAAGCAGCACCAAGATCGCCTGTTACAACAAGTAAATCAGTTTGTTTGGCTCCGTTTCTGTAAACCAATTCGTTTTCATCAGCTTCTCCAATTGCAGTAATGCTGATAATCAAACCTTTTTGAGAAGAGGTTGTGTCTCCACCAATAACGTCCACTTTATATTCTTTTGCAGCGTGCGTAATTCCTGCAAATAATTCTTCTAAAGCTTCAAGTGGAAAACGATTTGAAACCGCTACTGAAACCGTAATTTGAGTTGGTTTTGCATTCATGGCGCAAATGTCAGAAACATTTACCACAACGGCTTTGTAACCTAAATGTTTCAAAGGCATATAAGCCAAATCAAAATGAACTCCTTCAATTAATAAATCAGTAGAAACTACTACTTTTTTCTCCTTAAAATCAAGAACAGCTGCGTCATCACCAATACTTTTTAAAGTTGATTCCTGAGTAACGTCAAAATTTTTGGTCAAATGGTCAATTAATCCAAATTCGCCCAATTGAGCAATACTAGTTCTCTGCTGATTTTTATCTTCAATCATTTCTGTTAAGTTCCAAAGTTATTAAGGTGCAAAGGTACAAAGGTTTTTTTTAAAGTTGCTAAGATTCTGAGGTACTAAGGTTCTGAGTTTTTTTCTAATTTCTCCATTTTACAGAGAAGCATACAATGTGTCTCCAAATTGTATTTTTAAAGGATTAACGTTTTAAAGCAAAATGTGCTTTAAATTCCTCAATTACGCCATTTTGGGTATAGGTGGCTCGAAACCAATAATCTGAAGAGGGAAGTGCGGTACCATCAAAATTACCATCCCAACCGGCACCTGAAGGTTTAATCATTTTTATTAGTTTGCCATATCGATCAAAAATTGTGATAACGGCATCTGGCTGATCTGCAAGATCTGGAATGTTCCAAGTGTCGTTGTAGCCATCACCGTTTGGTGTGAAAAATTTTGGGTATTTGAGCACTTTTGCAAATAAAATAAGATTGTCGCAATTGGCTTTTGTATCTCTTATGGTAATAGCATGTTCTCCAGATTCTACATCTTGAAATATATTGTTCGTTTGAAAATCGCCATCATCTAGTTGGTATTCGTAAGTTCCGAAACCATTTATAAGGTTTACAATGATATCAATATCATCTTTAAAAGCATCGGAAACGGATACTGTTGCAACAGCCTGACTGGATTTTCCGACTGTAACAGTAGTCGGATTGTAACCACAATCGTTACCAACATCGGGTACGTTTTTGACAGGAACAACGGTATAAATTCCATCTTTAGTTGCGGTGTAAGTTGGACCTGTACCCATTTTAGTACCTTCTAAATACCACTCCACTGTGTAATCTGGTGAATTTATTCCTGAATTTAATTGTGCAGAATGCTGTAAAGTACCTGTTTGGTAATCGACACAGATGATTCCGTTTGGTACTGAAAAATTCTTAAGAGGATAAATAGTAATATTAAAATCATCCTGGACAAAACAACTTGAATTTGCAGTTGCTGCGGCGTAGATGTACATTTTTTGGCTGGAAGTTATTTTTTGCCCTGCTGTATATTGAGTTCCAGTCGCGTTGGGTTCGCTGTAATAATTTCCAATTGCTAGAGGAGGTAAAGTATAGCTTCCACAAATGGCAACATCAGGAGTACTGACCAATATTGGAGTTTTGGAAATAGTAATCGAGAAACTCTTTTCGCTAACACAGGTTAGACGCGTACCGACAATGGCGTAAACATATAGGGTCTGTGAATTTGTAATGACAGTTCCAGCTGGAATAATTGCACCTTTTCCTCCAGGTTGAGCATAATAATTTCCCAATTTTAGTGGAGGTAAAGTATAACTGTCACAAACATTTATATTGCTAAAATTACCAACATCGATTCCGTTATAATTGACTTTGAAAAAGGTTTCGTTGCTACATGAAGTAAAATCTGCCCATTCGTTATAAATGTAAATAGTCTGAGTCGTATTGATTATCGTTCCTTCGAGAAGCTGTGTTCCTAAACCTTTTGGACCACCTGAAGCGGTATAATATTTTCCGTTTTTCAATTTCGGAAGTTTAAAATCGTTGCAGGTTACTACGTCTGTAAAACTGTCAACTGGAGGAAGAGGTCTAATTTCGACAGTAAAACTATGTTCATTTGTACATTTAGGCCCTACCGAATAAACGTAAATAACTTGTGTTGAAGTAATAATATCTCCTGCTTTTAATTGTTTTCCTTTTCCTTTGCTTTGTGTGAAATAGTTGCCATTTGCTAATGGCGGCAATACATAACGATTGCATTCTAATCTATTGGCTGGTGTATCTACTAATGGAAGCGGATCTATAGTAATGACGTATTTAAGATTTTCAGTACAATTGGGCGAAGTTGTGGTGGCTGCATAATAATATACCGTTTGCGAACTAGTGATAACAGTTCCGGCGGGGATGTTTTTGCCTTGTCCACCTGGACTTTCATAATAACCGCCAACGGCAATTGGAGGTAAAGTAAAACTTCCACATCGCGTAATTGGAACAAATATGGAAGAATTAATGATGTCTATTTTAAAAGAATTTTCATTTGTACATCTTCCATCATTTGCAAAAACAAAAACGGTCTGGCTGGAAGTGATTCTATCTCCAGCTTTGAGCGCTTTTCCTAGACCTCCTGATAAAGTAAAATAATTTCCGTTTGTCAAAGGAGGCAGCGTATAAGAATCACAAGTCACAACATTTTCAGGTTTGTCTACCAAAGGCAAAGGATAAACGGTAAAAGGTACAGCTATGTCACGACATACTGCTCCATCGATTACGGCATAATAGTAAATAGTTTGACTGGTTGTAAATACCGTGCCCTGCGGTATCGAATCTCCTTGTCCTCCTGATTGGGTGAAAAATCCGCCAGCAGGAACTAGTGGAAGAACATATTGGCCACAGGCTTCTTTTTTAAAACCAATTTCATAAATCAACGTTATATTAAAAGTACTTTCATTGGTACAGTTGTTTGTATTTGGGCCTCTGTAAATATAATAAAGACCACTTTTGGTAATAACGTCTCCAGGATTGAGTTTCGTTCCTGTTCCGTTTGGCGCCGTATTGTATTCCCCATTTTGAATCGGTGGCAGTGTATAACTATTACAGGCAACCACATTCGGAATTTTATCTACAACTGGAAGTGGATTGATGATAATATTGAAACTAACTGTGGCGTAACAAGCCGCGCTCGAAATATTTTCAACTCGTACCCAAATTGCTTTAGGTGATTGTGATAAAGATGTTCTAAATGCTTTTGGATCTGAAATCTTGTTTCTGTTATTGTTAGCATCAGTTTCACTATTGTAATAACTGATTCTGTATTCAGCAGAATTTAATCCGTTCAGAATGGTGGTTTCCTGAGCTGTTAAATCGAAAGTAACATTTTTAGCTAAGTCATCGCAACCATTTAAATCTGGTGGTTTTACAATATTGATGGGTTGAGTTACCAATAAATTGAATAAAACCATATTGTTACAAAAGAGAGTTTTATCGTAAATGGGCACTGCTTTTATGTAAATGGTTTGATTGCCAGAACTTACGTAGGATTTTAATTGGTTTTCAGGTATTATTGGTCCGTTTGCATTAGCTGAAGCTAAAGAATCAAAATAATAAATAGCATATTTAGCTGGATCAATTCCTAATGAGGCTAAGTTATTAGTGGTTAAATCATATTGATAAACACCACTTGTACTGTAACAAGCAGTTAAGTTTTGTGGAGGTTTAATAATTAGTTGGTCAATAACCACTTCGTCTTTAACAACACAACCCGAAAGTGTTGCTGTAACGCCATAGGTTCCGGGTTTATCAACTGTCAAAGAATTACTGGTTTCGTCTGGAATCACTACTCCGTTTAATGTCCACACATAACTGAAATTACCGACAATATCAGATTTAAGAGTAATTTTTTCGCCTTCGCAAATTGTTCTGTCTGGACCTAAATTCATAGTGGTCATAAAACTGCCTCCTTTTATAAAAACTGCCGAGTCATAATTACTGTCATTGTAATCGCCGATAGCGAGTTTGATTCGATAAGTTCTGTTCGGAATAACTGTTGAAGCTGCAGTCAGAACTTTGGTTTCGCCTCTCATGTTTAGTGGTGATTGAGTAGGATCGTTAACATTGTAACGATCAAACAAATTAGCATTCGCAGATAAACAGGAAGAATTATACTGTTGATCTCTAATGTTTTTGACAGAAACAGGAGTATTTGTTCCCGGAACTACAGCAAGATTTGTAGAAATTCCTGTGGTAAGATCCGTCAATATAAAGGCAAAAACATCGCTGAATCCACATTGAAATTCTCCGTATTCATTTGAGGCAAAAAGAAAATCAAAACTGAAATTACTGGATAAAGGAGTAAAATCAAATTGAAGAAAACTGACATCCGTAACTGGTACAGTTTGTCCGTTGTTATCACTAATGAGCTGTAGATCACTATCGGTTGAATTGTTTAATTTACTGCTTTCATTAGTTCCGTTATACGGGCCTTCTGTGTATTTGGCCATCCCGTTTCTTATAATGATTCCGCTTGAAATAGGGAAGTTTGGATTGGTGTTGGTGAATTTACCGATACCCTGATGTGAGGAGAATTTGAAATTACTTTCGTTTGAACAGCCATTTTGCATCAACTCCGTTCGTACCAGTTCAGGTATGCTCATGGTTGTAGTGTCGACTGCAATTCCTTGTGATGAAGATAGGGTCGAATACAATAGCAAAAGTAGAAATAGGGCAGCTCTCATAATTCACGTTCATTTATCTACTAACTTAAAGGTACGAATTATTTTATTTTAATTTTTTGATTGTCAGTATTTTATGATTTATTTAATGTCGTTTTATGAAAAATTAAAAACAATTCCAATTTTGTTAAAATGAGAAATTTAAGCAGTAATTGTAAAATTATTTTTTCCTGCTGACAAACTGTTGTCACCAGCCCATTCTACTTTTGAAGTATTAAAAATATTTAAACTTTAAAACCATGAAAACATTAGCTGCACAAGTTATTACACAAGAAGATTTATTGAAACATTGGCAAGGTCATCGTACTTTAACTCGTCGTGTAATTGAAGCTTTTCCAGAAAAAGATTTCTTCGAATTTTCAATTGGAGGAATGAGACCTTTTGCAAAATTAGTAGACGAACTTTTAGCCATTGCTGCTCCAGCAATGAAAGGAATTGTAAACAGAGATGCTCAGCCTTATAAAGAAGCATCAGAACAGTTGATCTTTAAAGCGCAATATCTTGAAAAATGGGATGAAGCTACAGAAGAAATCAATAAATATTGGGAACAGTTATCTATAGAAGATTTCAGCGAGACTTTTAATTTGTTTGGTCAGTATGAATTTCCAATTATTCATAATATTTTGTATTTTATTGATAATGAGGTGCATCACCGCGGACAAGGTTATGTGTATTTAAGAGCTTTAAATATTGAACCTCCATTTTTCTGGGAGAGATAATTGATGCATCTCCAAATCATTTTTATTTCACAAATCTAAAATCAAAAAATAATGAGTTTAAAAAAGATAATGTCCAATTATGCAGATTACAATTTATGGGTAAATCAGCAATTTGTAAATTGGCTTTCGCCGAAGTCAGATGATTTGCTTTATGCGGAAGTACCTTCAAGTTTTTCTACTATAATGAAAACACTTGATCATATTTGGTCTACAGAAGAATATTGGTTTTCTGTAATTTCTGAAACAACGATGTCGCAGAAAAAGACAGAAAATGAATTATCTAAAGATGAAATATGGGATGGTTTATTAAATTCGTCTACAAAATTGCATCATCTTATTCATTCATTATCAGAGGAAGATTTAATGAAAGAAGTTAAAATTACAAATCCGTGGTTTGAATGTCAACTGCCAATTGTGGCCTATTTAATTCAGGTAATCAATCATGGCACTTACCATCGTGGACAGATTGTTACCATGGGGCGAAATGTCGGAATTACAGATGCTTCCAACACCGATTATAATTTTTATAATGTAATTAAACAGAAATAAAATGAAAAAAACTCCTGAAGATTATTTCTTCAGGAGTTTTTTTTATGAAAGTCTTTTTTTGTTGATTTCGATTAAGTTTAAGACTTTGGTCTTTAATAATTCGGGTTCTAGAATTTCGGCATAATCGCCGAACATTAAAAACCAGCGCGGAAAACCACTTTCGATATCACGACACAGAAATGTCATTTCTAATTTATCACCAACTTCTTTTTCAGAAACAAATCCATGATATTTTCTGTCGAATGTCAGATATCGCGCAATTTTCTTTTCAACCAAAAGACGAACTTTTGTGGTCGGAATGGTTTCGTTTTTACTCAAATAAGTTTCTAAAGAATCATGTTCGATTGTAAAATCTAACTCTGTTTTTTTTAGATTCTGAATTCGGTCTGCTCTAAACTGTCTGTAGTCTTTTCTTAAATGACAATATCCAAGAAAATACCAATTGTTATTATCATGAAAAACACCAACAGGTTCCAGATTTCGTTCTGTTAATTCGTCTTTTCCGAAAGTTTTATACAAAAGTAAAATCTGTTTTTTCTCAGCAATACTTTCAAACAAAACGGCCAATGTGTTTGGTGAATTATCATTAAACATCGGTTCTGCATCTTGCATTACAATTCTAGATTCGATGTTTGACAGATAATCTTTGTCGTTACTTCTTAAAACCGATTTCAGCTTATACATTGCCGATGCATAATGGGTTCCTAGAGATGGATCAGTAAACTTTTGCATCAGTTTTTCGGCTGCAATAAAACTACTTACTTCTTCGCGAGTAAACATAACTGGCGGAAGTCTATATCCATCCATTAAAGCATAACCCACTCCAGCTTCACTATAAATAGGAACTCCAGATGCTTCCAAAGTTCGAATATCTCTATAGATAGTTCTTAAACTGCATTCAAAACGATCGGCTAATTCTTGCGCTTTTACAATTTTTTTAGATTGCAATTGAATCAAAATAGCAACAATTCGGTCAAATCGTTTTGGGGTTTCGTCGAGCATTTTTTTCTTTTAGTTACAAAGTTTCAGAGGTTCAAAGTTACAAAGGTTAAATGTTTTGCGAACTAAAAAAGCTGTCCCAAATTGAGACAGCTTTTGTTTTATAAATTGAATAAACGAATTAGAATCTGTACAATAATCCGAATTGTGGCTGATCAAAGATATTTTCAAATAAATTGATATTCAACTGAAAAGTATCTGATGACGGACCGTTTTCTGGAGAAACGCTGTTGTAAGAAAGCATATTGGCTAATACAAAAGTAACTGCAACATTTTTGGTAATAAAGTAATTTAAACCAACATTAATATCTGCTGTTATGCTATTTGTTGTATCGTCCAAAACATCACTTTCGTATTTGTTTCTTCCAAATCCTAAACCAGCTTCAGCGTATGCTTTGAAACGTTTTTTATCTAATTCTAAGAAATAATAACGGGCAAAAGCACCTACGCCAAATACATTTGTTTTTTCATACGGTGTTTCTTGTTTGATGCTGGCATAATCTAATTTTGCTCCTACAGCAAATTTATCATTTAGAAAATAGCCAAATTTTGGACTAAACCCGTAATAATCTTCTTCACCGCCCGTACTAATTTTTATAGAACCTTCAAGAAACATATCTCCTTGAGAAAAAGTAACGCCTTTTGCAGAATTCATTTCAGCTTCTGCCTGATATTCCTGAGCGTTTGCAAAACAAAAAGTAAATAGGGCTAAAATAACTGATAATTTGGTTTTCATAATCTTACATATTTAATTGTTTGTAAGATTAAAATTAGTTCTCAATCATAATAGAAGCCAAATATTTGATTTATCGCGTTAAAATTGAGTTAATCAAGTTAATATTTTGATAAAATTGTAAGTTTTATCTTTTTAATTTTTCAATATAAATCAATAAAAAACCCGATAATGAAAGTTATCGGGTCAGTCTATATTCTATTTTCTTTCCTCTATTTTCTTAAAAAAGAATTAGTCATTCAATTTCAAAACAGCCATAAATGCTTCTTGTGGAATCTCAACGTTTCCTACTTGACGCATACGTTTTTTACCTTTTTTCTGTTTTTCAAGCAATTTACGCTTACGCGAAATATCTCCACCGTAACATTTTGCGGTAACGTCTTTACGAAGTGCTTTAATCGTTTCACGAGCAATAATCTTAGCTCCAATTGCAGCTTGAATCGGAATATCAAATTGCTGTCTTGGGATTAGTTCACGTAATTTCTCGGTCATTTTTTTACCAATGTTATAAGCGTTGTCTTCGTGAATCAATGCAGAAAGGGCATCAACAGTTTGAGCATTCAAAAGAACGTCCAGTTTAACTAATTTCGAAGTTCTCATTCCTATTGGAGAATAATCGAAAGAAGCGTAACCTTTAGAAACTGTTTTTAAACGATCGTAGAAATCGAATACAATTTCTGCCAAAGGCATATCAAAATTCAACTCAACTCTTTCCGTTGTCAAATACGTTTGGTTGGTAATTAAACCACGTTTTTCGATACATAAACTCATTACGTTTCCGACGAAATCAGCTTTTGTAATGATAGTCGCTTTAATAAATGGCTCTTCAACTCTGTCTAGTTTTGAAGGCTCTGGTAAATCTGATGGATTGTTTACGATTAACGCAGTTTCTGGATTTTTCTTAGTATAAGCCAGATACGAAACGTTAGGAACTGTTGTAATTACAGTCATATCGAACTCGCGTTCTAAACGTTCCTGGATAATTTCCATGTGAAGCATTCCTAAGAATCCACAACGGAAACCAAACCCTAATGCTGCAGAACTTTCTGGACTAAAAACTAATGAAGCATCATTCAGTTGTAATTTTTCCATAGAAGAACGTAAGTCTTCGTAATCTTCAGTGTCAACAGGGTAAATTCCGGCAAATACCATTGGTTTTACATCCTCAAAACCAGTAATCATATTGGTTGTAGGCACTTTTGCATCTGTAATGGTATCACCCACTTTTACTTCGCGTGCTTCTTTAATTCCAGAAATCAAATACCCAACATCTCCTGTAGAAACTACATTCTTAGGAACCTGATTTAGTTTTAAAGTTCCAATTTCGTCAGCAAAATATTCGTTGTCTGTAGCCATGAATTTAATTTTCTGGCCTTTTTTAATCTCACCGTTTACAACTCTAAAGATTACCTCAATTCCACGGAATGGATTGTAAACCGAGTCAAAAATCAAAGCTTGTAATGGTTCTTCTGGATCTCCTTTTGGAGCTGGGATTTTTTCGATAATGGCAGCCAAAATATTTTCAACACCAAAACCAGTTTTTCCAGAGGCGTGAATAATATCTTCTAATTTACATCCTAGTAAATCGATAATATCATCACTCACTTCTTCTGGATTAGCACTTGGCAAATCGACTTTGTTTAAAACTGGAATAATTTCTAAGTCGTTTTCAAGAGCTAAATATAAGTTTGAAATCGTTTGTGCTTGAATACTCTGAGCAGCATCAACAATCAAAAGTGCTCCTTCGCAGGCAGCAATAGATCGTGAAACTTCGTATGAAAAGTCAACATGACCAGGAGTGTCAATTAAATTTAAGATATATTCTTCTCCTTTGTATTTGTATTCCATCTGAATGGCATGACTCTTAATGGTAATTCCACGCTCACGTTCCAGATCCATGTTGTCAAGCAATTGAGCTTTTTCTTCACGGGCCGTTACGGTTTGTGTTGCGCCAAGTAATCGGTCTGCCAATGTACTTTTACCGTGGTCAATGTGTGCAATAATGCAAAAATTACGTATCTTCTTCATTTGTATATATCAGTTCTCTATAACGAGTTTAAGTATTTTTGGGTGTAAAAACAGACTAAAGCAATTGCTTTAAAGCATGTTATTAAGGCGCAAAGATAGCGCAAAGTTTTGGATTCTGGAATGTTGATCTACGATAGTTGATGGGAATGAATTAAAATCAGGTTTAAAATTCAAAATTGAATCCTTTTTCTGTTAATTTCTTGTACATTTCAGCATCAAATTTATAAAGTTTAGCGGCTCTGTGCGAAACGTCTTTTTGTTTTTCATCCAATTCTGTCAGCAGTTTCATATGAAGAATTTTTCGTCTAAAATTTGATTTGTCCAACTCTATTCCTAAAATTTCTTCATACAAATGCATCAGTTGCAATAAAGTAAACTTTTCGGGTAAAAGATTAAAACCAATTGGCGCCTGACGTACTCTGTTTCGTAATTGTAAGAGACTGAAATCCAGAATTTCATTATGGTCAAAAATTAAATCTGGAATTTCATTTATTTTATACCATTTTGCTTCAAATACTTTCAAGCTGGCCTTAATGTTATAATCTTCTCTGTTCACCAAAGTATAGTAACCAATGGTAACGACACGTCTTTCGAGAACACGTTTCGGATTTGTGAAAGCTTTTAATTGTTCGAGATAAATATCTTCAAGTCCGGTAAGTTCGTATAAAATTCGCTGTGCGGCATCATCAGCACTTTCTTCGAGTTGCAGCCATCCGCCAAGAAGTCCCCATTTTCCTTTACTTTCGCCTTGAGCGTGTTGAACCAGAAGAACTTCGAGACTCTCCTTATTAAATCCGAAGAAAACACAGTCAATTGTTATTCCGTCAACAGCTGGTTTAGTATTAGTAGTTATTTTTGTCAATTTATTATAGTATTTCGAAGTGTAAAAAAGGCTTTTGATTTATTATAAATGAAAAAATCAGAACTCAAAATTGAAACCTTTTTCAGTTAATTTTTCATAGATTTCAGGATCAAACTTGTACAATTGAGCGGCTCGGTGCGAAACATCTTGTTGTTTTTCATCTAAAGCGACCAAAAGTTTCATATGAAGAATTTTTCTTCTAAAGTTGGGTTTGTCCATTTCAATTCCTAAGATTTCTTCATACAACCGCATCAGTTGCAATAAAGTAAATTTTTCAGGAAGCAAATTAAATCCGATTGGAGTTTGGCGAACTCTGTTTCGAAGATGTTTTAAGCTATAATCTAAAATCTCATTGTGATCGTAAATCAAACTCGGAATGTTGTCGATTTTATACCATTTTGCATCTGAAGCTGTAAAACCTGCTTTAATATTATAATCTTCTCTTTTTACTAAAGCATAATATCCGATGGTAATAACGCGTCGCAACGGAAAACGATCTGGATCTCCAAACGCCTTCAGTTGTTCCAGATATATTTTATCAAGACCAGTAAGTTCATTCAATAAACGATGAGCAGCCGCGTCTGTACTTTCTTTTTTATAAATCCATCCTCCAGGAAGACCCCATTTTCCTTTGCTGATTCCTTCTCCGTGTTGTACCAAAAGTACTTCAAGACTGCCCTTATCGAAACCAAAAATAACACAGTCAATTGTGATGGCATTCATGGCACTGTGCTCGTTTTTCGAAGCAGTTTTATCATCTACATTTTCAACCATATTCAAGATAAATTTTGACAAATTAAATAAATAAAATGATTATTAGCCTTCTTCAAAGCCTTATATTTTTTTTAACGAAACAAAAAATTGATAATCAGTAGATTAAAAATGTCTTTAAAAATGGTCTAAAAATCGATAATTCTTAAACGACTGATTGTCAATTTTATAAAACGCTGATTTTTCTATATTTTTTATTTCCTTTTTAAATTGCTTTTTACAGCATTGATAAAAATGAATTGGTATTTATCAGAATTGAAAAAAATTAACCTTAATATTTTGTTAATATAGAAAATTTGTTTTACACTTGTAGTCAAATTTACCATAAGATAAATTCAAATTGACCATAAGTAAAAAAGAACAAAGCTACGCTTAACTTAAACTTACCACAAATGTTTTTTTAGAAATTGATTTAAAAAGCTTTTTTTGATGAGATTATCGCCCTTCAATTTTGCAAAAAGAATCGATTTTGATGTTTTAAAAACATCTGCTTATAGTCAGCAAGTACTAAATGTTGGAAATGAGATTCAGGCCCTCATTTTTGGCATAACCTGCTTGGGAAGTTTTCCAAAGTTTCTCTTAGGGTAAAAATTACTAACTATAACTTAAACTTAATCAATTCTTATTATGAAAAGCAAAAATTGTATTAAAACAACAAAGCTGTCGTATTTTATGACAGTGCTGCTTAGCGTATTTATGATGCAGTTTGGATTTGCACAAGAATCTAAAACTGTAAGTGGAACAATCACTTCTGCCGAAGACGGATTTGGTGTTCCCGGAGCAACTGTACAAGTACAGGGAACGAAATCGAGTACTGTTACTGATTTTGATGGAAAATATAAAGTGGAAGCCAAAACAGGCGATGTTTTAGTGATCACTTTCGTAGGATTTAAAACACAGAATATTACAGTTGGCGCTCAAAAAGTAGTCAATGTGACTTTGCAGCCAGAAACTGCAGAACTGAAAGAAGTGGTTGTGATCGGATATGGATCACAAAAGAAAGCACTTGTGACGAATGCTGTTACTCAGGTAAGTGGTGAGAGCCTGACTAAAACGAATACAACAAATGCCTTGCAGGCGCTTCAGGGGCAGGCAGCTGGTCTTCAGGTTACATCAACTTCAGGACAACCTGGTGAAGGTTTGAATGTAGTGATTAGAGGGGCTGGTTCTACGGCGGGTACTGCTCCTTTGTACGTTGTTGATGGAATTTTGACAGGCGATATTTCATATTTAAGTAACTCTGATATCGAATCTATTTCGGTTTTAAAAGATGCTGCATCGGCTGCAATCTATGGATCTCAGGCTTCTAACGGAGTTATTTTGGTAACAACAAAAAAAGGAAAACGTGGAGCTAGTGGTCAAATTACATTTGATCAGTATTATGGAGTACAATCTGTAGCAAGAAAAATGGATATGCTAAATGCAACTGAATATGCTACAATATTAAATGAAGCAGCTTTAAACTCAGGAAAAAATCCTTATTTCACAAATGCACAAATTGCTCAATTAGGAGCAGGAACAAACTGGGTAGATAAAATGGTTACTGATAATGCTGCAACTAAAAATTTCTCTTTTGGTGCATCTGGAGGTTCTGATACTTCTGTTTATTCTGCTTCATTGTCTTACTTAGGACAAGAAGGAGTTATTGGAGGAGCTGATTTGTCTAATTATGAGCGTTATAATTTCAGATTCAATTCAGAACATAAATTGTACAAAGATGTTTTGACATTCGGAGAAAATTTGAGTTTCGCTTACATTGATAAAAACGGAATTGGTGTTGGTAATCAATACAACAATTCTTTAAGAAGTGCATTTCAGGCTAATCCATTGTTGCCAATGTATGATGCTGATGGGAATTACTATAATACTACAAATGATTCTGAACCATGGTTGGCTGGTGTAGCAAATCCGTATGCTATGATGGTTTACAATAATCAGAATGAAAGTAACAATCAGAAATTATTAGGAAACGTTTATTTGCAAATTGAGCCAATTAAGAATTTGACATTCAAAACAACTTTAGGGCTTGATTATTATGCAGGTGAAGGACACGCTTACAAACCGGTATATCACTTGTCAACTTATGCAAACAATGATTTTGATACCGTGAATCAAAACATGAATAAAGGGAAAACTCTAACTTGGGATAATTTACTTACTTATAAATTCAATGTTGCTTCTGATCATCATTTTGAAACTATGTTAGGTACATCATCTATTAATTTTGATGGTACTTCGGTATCTGTTACCAATGCCGATTCAGTTTTTGATGATTTGGAACATGCTTGGATAGATAATACTACTAACAAAGCAGGTGCTAAAATTGCAATTAGAGGGATTAAGCAGGAGACAAAAAGAATGTCTTATTTTGGAAGATTAAATTACAATTTTAAAGAAACTTATTTGTTAAATGCAACTTTTAGAGTCGATGGATCTTCTATTTTTTCTAAAGAAAACCAATGGGGATATTTCCCATCAGTTTCTGCAGGATGGGTTGCGACTAATGAAGAATTCCTGAAAGGTTCAAGCTGGCTTAATTTCTTAAAAATAAGAGCAAGCTGGGGACAGGTTGGAAATCAAAATGCAAGAGCTTTCCAATATTTATCACCAATAAAAACAGATTATACGAATTATATTTTTGGTAATACAGAAGGAGAATTAACTCCAGGAGCATATCCTAACAGATTGTCAAATCCTGATTTAAAATGGGAAACTTCAGAGCAAGTTGATTTTGGTTTTGATGCAAGATTCTTAAACAATGCTTTAAGTGTAACTTTTGATGTCTATAATAAAAAGAATAAAGACTGGTTGATTTTAGCGCCAATTTTGGCAACTGCTGGGGCCGATGCTCCTTATATTAATGGTGGTGATGTCGTAAACAAAGGTGTTGAGTTAGCTTTATCTTATCAGAATAAAATAGGAGATTTCAATTATACTGTAAGTGCAAATGGTGCTTATAATAAAAATACAGTAGGTCAAATCCCTACTTCAGATGGTATGATTCATGGATTGACTAAAGAACTATATGATAATTCGCCTGAATTTTACAGAGCTCAAAATGGTCTTCCATTAGGTTATTTCTGGGGTTACAAAACAGGAGGAGTTTTCCAAAATCAAGAACAGATTGATAATTACAAATCTGCAAATGGAGTGGTTTTACAACCAAACGCAGCGCCTGGAGATATTATTTATGTAAATACAAATGGCGATGATAAAATTGATGTTGCTGATAAAACAAACATCGGAAAACCAAATCCTGATTTTACATATGGTTTCTCTATTTCGGCTAGTTACAAAGCGTTTGATTTCTCTCTTAATGCAAATGGTGTTGCAGGAAATGAGATTGTACAATCATACAGAAATCAATCTGGTGCATATGGAAATTATACTTCTGCAATATTAGATCGTTGGCATGGCGAAGGTTCTTCAAATACAGTTCCTAGAGTAACAGAAGACAATAGAAACTTTACAGAATTCTCAGATTTGTATATTCAAAAAGGAGACTTTCTAAGAATCAATACCGTTACATTAGGGTTTGATTTTGCAAAAATGAAACAATCTAAACCATTTTTTGCAAGCCAATTCAGAGTTTATTTCTCAGTGTTGAATCTTTATACTTTCACAAAATACGATGGTATGGATCCTGAAATAGGATTTGGTTCTTCAAACGATGATCAAAAGTTTTCTTCAGGTGTTGACGTTGGATATTACCCAAGACCGAGAACATTCATGATGGGATTAAATATTAAACTTTAATAATTAAAAAGATGAAAAATACATATTTATATATTTTCTGTTTTAGTTTATTGTCTTTGGGCTCTTGTAGTTTAGATACAGAACCTATAACACAAACAGATACAAATTTTTATAAAACAACAGATGATGCTTATTCGGCATTAGTTGGATGTTATGATGGAATGCAGGTTGCAACAGGTGCAGCAGGTAAAGGAGTTCCGGTGGTAAGTGAAATTATGTCGGATGACTGTTTCGGAGGAACCGGAAATTCTGATAAATACGATTATGCTGCAATTGATGAGTTCGATATCACACGTGCTCCGTCTGAAGTAGATATGTATAATGATAACTGGGTTGCTTACTATAAAGCACTTTATCGTTGTAATGTGTTCTTGTCCAAAATGGATCAAATTGATTGGAAAGGTGATATGACTTTAAAAGATACTTACATCTCTGAAACAAGATTTATTAGAGCTTATCTTTATTTTGAAATGGTTCGCCTTTGGGGAAATATTCCATTATTAACAGAGCCTTCTTCTGAAAATGTACCTCAGGCAAATCCTGATGATGTTTATAAAGTAATTGCAGAGGATCTAGTATTTGCTGCAAATAATTTACCATCAGTTGCTTACAATGCTACAACTAGTGGACGTGTTACAAAATGGGCAGCAAAATCTTTACTAGGTCGTGTTTTTCTATACTATACAGGATACTATGGTAAAGCTGATTTAGTTGGAGTTGTAACTAAAGCGCAAGCTCTAGCTCATTTAGAAGATGTAGTAACTTCTAGCGGACATGGTTTAGTGGATGATTTCTCAACACTTTGGCCAGCTGCTTCTGTAGATAAATATGCAGGAGAAGGTAATAAAGAAACAGTGTTTGCCGTAAAGTATACTTACACAAGTGATTATGACGGAAATACTGATGGTAACCACTGGTTGGTAATGTTTGGAATGAGAGAATTTTCATCATATCCTTACGGACGTGGATGGGGGGTTACAGTTAATTCTAAATTATGGAATGCTTATAGTACTAATGATACAAGACGTACTTCAACTATGATCGGAATCACTGAGGAAAAAATACCATTTGATAAAATAAACAACCAACGTGAATATACAGGTTATTACAACAAAAAATATTCACCAATGGTGGATAAAGACGGAAAAGATCTTCCGCTTACAATGGGTAGCCAGTTCTGGGATATCAGCCAGTTTCAGGATTATGTAGTATTGAGATATGCTGATGTACTTTTAATGGCGGCAGAATTAGGAAGCGGTAACGCACAAACTTATTTTGACGATGTTAGAAGAAGAGCTTATAAAACAGGTTTTACTTCTTTAGCAGTTAATCAGGATAACATTATGAACGAAAGACATTTAGAATTCGCTCTTGAAGGAATCAGATATTGGGATTTATTACGTCAGGGAATTGGAAAAGCTTCTACTACTATAGCGGAAACTACATCTTTATTGAACGGTGGTGTTGCTACTACAAAAACAATTTCAGCAGCAAAAATTCAAAGTACAAAAGGTCTACAACAAATTCCAAACACACAAATTACATTATCTAGTGGAGTTTTAAAACAAAATGCCGGTTGGTAATTTTAACTTAAAAAAGAAAGAAAATGAAAAGTATAAAAATATTAATGAGCTCTTTTTTGATGTTGGCATTGCTAATATCATCTTGTTCGCCTGATAGTTATTCTTTAGACGGCCCGATGGACAAATCGGATATACATTTTGAAATTACTCAAGATTTGGCTGTTGATGCTGGTGGAAATACTGTAATCCTGAAAAACACAACTCCAGGTGTGATCTTAAACTGGGATTATGTTACAGGAAAATCGGATAAAGCTTTAGAAACAGTTAAATATGCTTTTAAAGGAAATTATACAATTAAAGTTTCAGCTGTGACAGACGCAGGAATTGTCGAGTTAGACCCTGTAACAATAACTGTGACCCAGGATAATTTACTTTATGTTGATCACCCTTTATGGACTGCCTTATCAAATGGTGTTGGAAAACAAAAAGTTTGGGTAGCTGACAACGGTAAATATGGTATGGCCCCAGGAGCAATGTCTTATGCTGATCCTAGTACGACCGTAGAATTTGATAATTTCACAGCAAACTGGGAACCAGAAGGAAATGCAAATTCAAGTACAGATGCAGATATGCATTGGGGAAGAACAATGGTATTTAGTCTTGAAGGCGGACCATTTATGAAAGTTTACGAAGCTGACGGAACTCTTAAAGAAAGCGGTACTTATTTCTTAGATATCAATACGCATACTTTAACAACAACAGGTGCAACAATTCTAAGACCAGACAATTACATTGCAAACGCTAGTAACTGGAATAACAATATTAAAATTTTAAAACTTACTGAAAATCAGTTAAGAATTGCTGTTTTGAGAACTAACAGTGAAGGGCCGTGGTGGTATATCTGGAACTTTGTTTCTAAAGAATATGCAGATAACTATGTACCGCCTGCTACAGGACCAAATTACGATGAAGGTTTCAATCCAACTTTTGCTTCTGGTGAATTGTTAAAAATGCTTACCGGAGGAGCTGGTACAGGAAGAGTTTGGGCCTTAGACGGAAACGGAAATCCAGTTGATTGGTTAGGAAAAGGAAAAGGATGGACTACAGGAGCTTCAAGTTCTTATAATTGGGGATGGAGTGATGAATGGGCTGCAGCTGCAGGTAATTCATGGATTCGTTTTGATCAATTTGGAGGAAAACTAAACTACACAAGAAGTCAAGACGGTGTAGTAACTACTGGATTGTTTACAATAAATGAAGCTGAAAATGAAATTAACTTGGGTTCTAATACCTTAATTCAAAATTCAGGAAGTTGGATGAACCCAACAGTAAATGTTATTAAAGTGGTAAAAGCTTACAATAACGATTACCTTCAAAAAGGGATTTGGTTTGGAACGTCTTATGATGCAAGTAAGGATGAATGGTTTGTGTTTCATTATATAATTCCTTAAAAATTCATATATTTCACTTTATAAATAACTGGGAAGTAGTTAGATACTACTTTCCAGTTATTAAAAACACCATACTATGTTGCAGTTAACTTCGTATAAAAAAACAGGATTACTATTGGTATGCATTCTTTTATTGACAGCATGCAAATCGTCAACAGATCAAAAATTTAGTGACCGAAAAGTATCTTTCAATTCAGATTGGAGTTTTCACTTAAACGACAGTCTAAAAGATAAAGATACAATCGGAGCTTCAACAAAATGGAGAACTTTAGACGTTCCTCATGATTGGAGTATAGAAGGAAAGTTTGATGAAAAAAGTCCAGCAGGTTATGGTGGAGGATCTCTTACTGGAGGTTTAGGCTGGTACAAAAAAACATTTAAAGTGGCTGCAGAAGACAGCACAAAAATAACTTCAATCACTTTTGATGGTGTTTATAGAAACAGCGAAGTTTGGGTAAACGGACATTATTTGGGAAAACGTCCAAACGGATATATTGGTTTTCAATATGAAATTTCTCCATATTTAAATTACGGAGACAAAAACAACGAAATAATTGTTAAGGTTGACAATTCAAAACAACCCAACTCACGCTGGTATTCTGGTTCAGGAATTTTCAGAAATGTCTGGATCGAAACGACAGATAAACTTCACGTTGGACAATGGGGAACGTACATTACAACTCCAAAAGTTACGGCTGAAAAAGCTTCGGTAAATATTGAAACAACTATTAAAAATCAATACAAAGAAGATAAAAAAGCAACAGTAACCACAACTATTTTTAAAGAAGACACTAAAGTAACATCGGTTACTCAAGATATAACAATCAATGCGAATGGAAACCAAACGTTGAATCAATCAGCTGAGGTTGAAAATCCAGCATTATGGTCAGATGAAAATCCAGAATTGTACACAGCAGTTACCGAAATTTCGCTTGACGATAAAATCATAGATCAATACAAAACCACTTTCGGAATCAGAGATTTTAAATTCGATTTGAACAAAGGTTTTATTTTGAATGGGAAACAAGTCAAAATAAAAGGAGTTTGTATGCATCACGATTTAGGTCCGTTGGGATCTGCAATCAACACACGTGCCATCGAACGTCAGTTAGAGATTTTGAAAGAAATGGGCGTAAACGGAATCAGAACTTCTCACAATCCGCCTGCTCCAGAACTTTTACAGCTTTGCGATAAAATGGGTTTCATCGTTATGGATGAAGCTTTTGATATGTGGAAACAAAACAAAACAAAATACGATTATGCTAATGATTGGGACAAATGGCACAAACAAGACTTAATCGATCAATTGTTACGCGACCGAAATCATGCTAGTATTTTTATGTGGAGTATCGGAAATGAAATTCCAGAACAATGGAATGAAACAGGTATTGAAATCGCAAAAGAATTAGCTGCAATTACTCGCGAGTACGATAAAACAAGACCAATTACTGCAGGAATGAATCCGCCAGTAAATATGAATATTGATGCGGTAACTTTACAATTTGAGAAAAAAAATGTTTCGATTAATCCACTTGCTGGATCTGGAGTTTTAGATTTAATCGGATACAATTATGCGCATCAAACATTCAAACATCATTTAAAAAATTTCCCAAAAACTCCTTTCATCGCAACCGAAACTACTTCAGGTTTGCAGACAAGAGGTTATTATGATGCTGTTTCAGACACAATCAAAAAATGGCCGGTTAGTTGGGATAAAAAATTTGAGGGAGGAAATCCAGGAAATACAGTTTCTGCTTACGATCAAGTACAAACGCCTTGGGGATCTACGCATGAAGCAACTTGGAAAATCATTAAAAAACACGATTTCTTAGCAGGAATGTATGTTTGGACAGGTTTTGATTATATCGGAGAACCAACTCCATACGAATGGCCATCGGTAAGTTCATATTTTGGAATTGTTGATTTAGCCGGTTTCCCGAAAGATGTGTATTATATGTACCAAAGCGAATGGACGAACAAAACGGTGCTTCACGTTTTCCCACATTGGAACTGGAAAGCTGGACAAACCGTTGATGTTTGGGCATATTATAATAATGCTGATGAGGTTGAACTTTTCGTAAACGGAAAATCAGTTGGAAAAAGAGCTAAAAAAGGAGATGATTTACATGTAATGTGGAGAATTCCTTTCGAAGCTGGAACATTAAAAGCAGTTTCTCGCAAAGGCGGAAAAGTGGTTTTAGAAAAAGAAATCAAAACGGCTGGAAATCCTTCACAATTAAAATTAACAGCTGACAGAAGTACCATCAAAGCAGATAAAAATGATTTGTCATTTGTAACGGTAGATATTTTAGATGCCAACGGAACAATAGCGTCAAATGCCAATAATGAAATCAATTTTTCATTAAAAGGAAATGGAAAAATCGTAGGCGTTTGCAGTGGAGATCCAGTAAGTCATGAACCGTATAAAGGAACAAAACATACAGCTTTAGCAGGAAAATGTTTGGTGATTGTACAATCGGGAGATAAATCTGGAAGGTTGGAATTGACAGCAAGTGCAAACGGATTGAAATCATCAACAATCGTAATTACAACAGAATAAGTTTTCTAATTTTTGAAATTTTAAATATAGATACAGTTTAAAAGTATTAAAAGATTTTTATGCTCTCGCAGATTTAGCAGATCATGCAGATTATTTTCCAAATCTGTGACAAAAAAATGGCCACAGATTAAAGGATTAAAAGATTTAAATCTGCTCAATCTGCTCAATCTGCGAGAGAAAAAAAAGAAAAAAATCCTTTCAAATCCTTTTAATCTGTGGCAAAAAAATAACTAACTAATGAAAAAATCACATTTAAAAACCTTGCTTTCGATTTGCGCTTTTGGACTTCTTACAGTTCCAAATGCTTCAGCACAGATTCAAAATGCAGATGTGCTGAACGCACCAATAGATATCAGTAAAGATTTTCAGAATTATCTGAACACTTTTTATTTCGCAGACGAACTAGCTTCTTTTGATCCTGCAACGGGAAAAGGAACGATTAAATATTTGAGATACAATTATAAAACACGTCAGGCTTTCAACAACATGATGATGAAACCTGATGTCGAAAAAGCAAACGAATTCCCAACAACAGAATACGCAGAATCTCCAGTTTTGCCATTCGAAATTCAGTTTGTTTCAGATAGAACAGTTCGTATCAAAACGACTTCTGGACCACAATTTCACCCGCAAAAAGAATCATTAATGTTGGTTGATGGAGTGGCTCCGAATCACCCAGAATTATGGAAATATGCTAAAATCGAAGGTGGTCACAGCTATACAAGCAAACACGGAAGAGTTGAAATTTTGACAAAACCTTGGCACGTAAAAATCTACGATGAAAAAGGAAAACTTTTGACAAGCACGCTTCACGATACTGATTTTAAAAACACGTATACACCAACACTTCCGTTTTCTTATGTTCGAAGAAACAGCGATTATTCAAGAAGTATGGGCGCTGCGTTCAGTTTAGAACCAGACGAAAAAATATTTGGTTGTGGAGAATCATTCACACAATTCAATAAACGCGG
Source organism: Flavobacterium panacis (assembly GCF_024649945.1). Lineage (GTDB taxonomy): Bacteria > Bacteroidota > Bacteroidia > Flavobacteriales > Flavobacteriaceae > Flavobacterium > Flavobacterium panacis. The sequence continues at coordinate 193,915 of NZ_JANKMS010000010.1, forward strand.
TTCAAAAGTAGTTTTATGGGCGGATGATGCAAACGGAATCCAAAATGAAACCATGTACAAACCGATTCCGTTTTACATGAGCAGCCGTGGTTACGGAGTTTTCATGCACCATTCAACACCAATCACAGTGGACTTTGGAAAATATTTTTCAAGTGCTAACGAAATGTACATTGGAGACGACGAAGCTGATTTGTTTTTCTTCATTGGAGAACCAAAAGACATTTTAGATCAATATACTAATTTGACTGGAAAAGCTGCCATGCCGCCACTTTGGTCATTTGGTTTCTGGATGAGCCGTATTACGTATTTCTCAGAAAAAGAAGGACGCGACGTTGCAAGAGATTTGCGTAAATATAAAATACCAACAGACGTAATTCACTTTGATACAGGTTGGTTTGATGTAGATTGGAGAAACAACTACGAGTTTGCAAAATCTCGTTTCCCAGACGCAACCAAAATGATGTCTGATTTAAAGAAAGACGGTTTCCAAGTTTGTCTTTGGCAATTGCCTTATTTCACGCCAAAGAACACTTTGTTCCCAGAAATTATGGATAAAAACTTGGCTGTAAGAGATAGAAAAGGAAATCTTCCTTATGAAGATGCAGTTCTAGATTTCTCAAATCCTGAAACAATTTCTTGGTACCAAGGAAAATTGAAAAAGTTATTTGATGAAGGAGTTGCGGTTTTCAAAGTAGATTTTGGAGAAGCAGCACCGCCAGACGGAATTTACCATTCAGGAAGAACTGGTTTCTATGAGCACAATTTATATCCGTTAAGATACAACAAAGCAGTTGCAGAAATCACTCAAAAAGAAAAAGGATATACTTTAATCTGGGCTAGAAGTACTTGGGCAGGATCGCAACGTTATCCTTTGCATTGGGGAGGAGATTCTGAAACTACGAATGGAGCCATGTCGGCAGAATTACGCGGCGGACTTTCATTAGGTCTTAGCGGATTCAGTTTCTGGAGTCATGATGTTGGAGGATTTGCAACTAAATCTCCTGAGAATATTTACAGAAGATGGACTCCATTCGGAATGTTTACTTCTCACGTAAGAAGCCATGGAGAACCACCTCGCGAACCTTGGTTGTACAGCAAAGAATTCTTAGAAGGATTTAGAAAAGCAGATAATATGCGTTACGAATTAATGCCCTATATCTACGCTCAAGCAAAAGAAAGTTCAGAAAAAGGATTGCCAATGATGAGAGCTTTATTTGTTGAGTATCCAAATGACCCAGGAGCTTGGTTAGTTGATAATGAATATTTATTCGGTTCAAGCATGTTGGTTGCACCACTTTTTGAAGAAGTAGAAGAAAGAGACGTTTACCTTCCAGAAGGAACTTGGATTGATTACCAAACTAAAAAAGTATATCAATCAGGCTGGCATAAAATTAAAGCGGGCGAAGTACCGATCGTAGTTTTAGTAAAAGACGGAACAGCATTGCCACACATTGGTTTAGCGCAGTCTACAAAAGATATGGATTGGAGTAAATTGACTTTAAAAGTATTCGCAAGCGATAAAACTACTTCGGCTTCAGCCAAAGTTTACTTACCAAACGGAGAGGCGCTACAAGAAATAAAAGTGACCAAAACAGGAAACAATTTTGACGTAACAACAAATCCGTTAAACGGAAAAACCACTTTCAAAACCGAGTGGGCAAAATAAAAGTTAGTACGCCACGACCCGAGCGATAGCGAATAGGCGAAGCAATTGCACGAATTTCCACGAATTAATTTGTGATAATTTGTGTAATTCGTGGCAAAAAAATAAGGCCACAGATTAAAGGATTAGAAAAGATTAAAAATAAAATCTGCTAAAATCTGTAGAATCTGCGTGAAAAAATAAACGCAGAAAATAAAAAATCCTTTCCAATCCTTTTAATCTGTGGCAAAAAAAACATAATACCAAAAAACATGAAAAACTATCTAATTCTCCCAGTCGTATTGTTTTCAATCACAATTGGATACAGTCAGAAAAACAAGAACGCTTACGAACTGGCATCGCCAAACGGACAAAATAAAATCAAATTTGAGTTGGTGAAAAACGCTCCAAAATATGCAGTTTCTCACGGAAAAACCGAAGTGATTTCTCCATCTGAAATGGGATTTGTATTAAAAGGAAACGAAGATTTAAGCACCAACTTCGAAATCAAAGGAGCAAAAACATCAAAGTTTGATGAAACTTGGGAACAAGTTTGGGGAGAAAAGAAAAATATCAGAAACAACTACAATCAGTTAGTTGTTGATTTACAGCAAAAAACAGGAAACAAAAGAAAATTACAAATTCAGTTTCGCGCTTTTGACGACGGAGTAGCTTTTAGATATGTTTATCCAAAACAAAATGTAAAAGACAGTATTTTCATCATGGATGAAAAAACGACTTTCAACTTAAAAGAAGACGGAAAAGCATGGTGGATTCCTGCCAACAGAGAAAACCGTGACGAATATTTATTTAATGACGCTCCAGTAAGTAAGTTAGACACAGTTTTAACTCCATTAACAATCGAAAGCAAAAGCGGATTGGCTTTAAGTTTTCACGAAGCAAACTTGTACGATTTTGCAAGTATGACTTTGGTAAACACAAAAGGAACAGAATTAAAATCTGATTTAGTGCCTTGGGCTGACGGAGTAAAAGTTCGTGTAAAAGATTCGTTCACCTCTTCTTGGAGAACACTTCAAATTGGAGAAAATCCTGGAGAATTGATTACTTCTTATTTGATTTTAAATCTTAATGAACCAAACAAATTAAAGAATACAAACAGCTATTTCAAACCATACAAATATTTAGGAATTTGGTGGGGAATGCACATCGGAAAATATACTTTCTGGGAAAGCGATAAACAAGGAGCAACGACAAAACATGCTGAAGAATACATGGATTTTACAGCGAAAGAAGGTTTTCACCATTTATTAATCGAAGGATGGAATAAAGGTTGGACTCCGGGTTGGTACGAAAACCGTATGCACATGTTCAGCTTCACGAAAAGCGCTGACAATTTCGATTTAGAAAAAGTGGTAGAATACGGAAAGAAAAAGAACATCGAATTAATCGGATACCACGAAACAGGTTCAAACTTAATTAACTACTTAAAAGAAGTTGATGAAGGTTTTGCCTTGTACAAAAAACTAGGAATTCATACGGTAAAAATCGGTCACGTAGGTTCTAAATTAAACATGAAACAAATGCACTTCGGACAATTTGGAGTGAATTATTTCAGATATATTTTAGAAAAAGCGGCACAATATGATTTAGCGGTTTTATACCACGAATCGATTAAAGATACAGGAGAAAGAAGAACATATCCAAACATGGTTTCGAGAGAAGCGGCACGTGGACAAGAATACAATGCTTGGAGCGAAGGAAATCCGCCAAACCATTTGAGTATTATTCCATTCACAAGATTACTTTCTGGTCCAATGGATTTCACGCCTGGAATTTTTGATGTTGAGGTAAAACAAGGTTATCCTGGAAAGAGAATTCAAGGAACAGTTGGTCAGCAATTGGCATTGTATGTTACGATTTATTCTCCAATTCAAATGTTAGCCGATCTTCCTGAAAACTACGAAGGAAAACCAGCTTTACAATTTTTAAAAGATGTTCCAACAGATTGGGAAGACACTAAAATCTTAGAAGGAAAAATTGGTGAATATATCACAACAGCAAGAAAAGACAGAAACAGTGCAGATTGGTATTTAGGAACTTTGACAAATGAAAATCCAAGAAACGTAAATGTTTCATTATCATTCTTAGATCCAAATGCAACTTACGAAGCACAGATTTATGTGGATGCAGAAGGAACAGATCAAAAACACAATCCAGAAGCAGTGGCAATTTCTAAGAAAACAGTAAAATCTACAGATTCTCTAAAACTGAATTTAGGCGGTGCTGGCGGTGGAGCTGTGAGATTTAAAAAATTGTAATTTGTAGAGACGCATTGCAGTGCGTCTAACATATAAGTAGGCAATAAAATATTTAGCCACAGATTAAAAGGATTAAAAAGGATTTTTTCTTTTTCTCTCGCAGATTTGGCAGATCAAGCGGATTTTTTAATCCTTTTAATCTGTGGCATATTTTTTTACAGATTCAAAAAAATAAAAAATCCGCTTGATCTGCTAAATCTGCGAGAGGACAAAAAGAAAAGAATCCTATTAATCTGTAGCAAAAAATAAACAAAACCATTTTCAGATGAAAAAACTTTTAATACTAGTCACAGTTTTATTTAGTTCAATCCATTCGTTTGCACAAAATGAAAACCGAACCATAAAAGTAGATTTCAATAAAACGGCTGGAAAATTAAACACCATGTTTAAAGAATGCATCGGTGCAGGAAGAGCAAATGAAGGTCTTCGTGCAGATTGGCAGCAACAATTGGCATTGGTAAAAAAAGAATGTGATTTTAAATACATCCGTTTTCATGGTTTATTGACTGATGATATGGCCATTTACCGTGAAGACGAAAAAGGAAATCCAGAATATAACTACCAATATGTAGACGTTTTGTTCGATTATATTGTGAGTCTGAAAATGAAACCTTTTGTTGAATTAGGTTTTATGCCGAATGCTTTAGCAAGTGGAAAAGAAACCATTTTTTGGTGGAAAGGAAATGTAACGCCTCCAAAAGATTATAAAAAATGGGAAGATTTAATCAGAAATCTAACGGCTCACTTCAAAGAACGTTACGGAGACGAAGAAGTAAAAACATGGTATTTTGAAGTGTGGAACGAACCGAATCTTTCACCTGGATTTTGGAGCAGTACACAAGATGAATATTATAAATTATACGATTATGCTGTTCGCGGAGTAAAAGCGGTAAACAAGGATTATAAAGTTGGAGGTCCTGCTACTGCGGGCGCGGCTTGGGTTCCTGAAACAATTGCTTTTTGCGAAAAAAATAACGTTCCGATCGATTTTATTTCAACGCATACTTACGGTGTAAAACATGGATATTTGGATGAATTCGGAACTTCGGGAACAATCTTGAGTAAAGATGAATTTAGTGTAAGCGGCGAAGTGATAAATTCTCGCAAACAGATTACAGAATCGGCTAAACCAAATCTTGAATTGCATTATACCGAATGGAGTGCGTCTTATACGCCAGCAGATCCAATTCACGACAGTTATCATTCAGCAGCTTACATTTTGCAAAAATTGAAACAAGTTGGAAATGCAGCAAACTCTATGTCATATTGGGTTTTCACTGATATTTTTGAAGAAGCTGGCCCAAGATTTACACCTTTTCATGGCGGTTTCGGATTATTGAATACGCAGGGAATTAAAAAGCCAGCTTATTTCTCGTATTTTTTAATGAATAAATTGGGAGAAACAGAACTTCAAAATGCAGATAAAGAATCTTGGACTTCTAAAAATGCAAAAGGTGATGTTCAGGTTTTATTATGGGATTTTACGAATACGCATCCGGGCGATAAAGAACTGAATCAGACGTATTACATTAAAGACCTTCCATCAAAAGAAAAAGGAAAAGTCAAAATTGAAGTTGATGGAATGCAGAAAGGAAAATATATATTGGAAATTTACAAAGTTGGCTATAAAGTAAACGATGCTTACGCGGATTATCTAGCAATGAATAAACCAAGTCAGTTAACACGTGAGCAGGTTAATTCAATAAAAGAGAAAAACAACGGAGCGCCAATTTCGACAGAAAAAATTACAATTGACGCAAAAGGAACTTTCAGCAAAGAATTCAAAATCAATGAAAATGATGTTGTAATGCTGAATTTAATTAAACAATAATTGAGATAAAACCACAAACATAAAAATAGTATTAACTGGATTTAAAGATGATTTGTGAGGAATCAAAAATCTTCAAATCTAAAAACACCTAACTATCTATGAAAAACAAAATGATATACCTTTCGGCAGCTTTGGTTTTTGCATTGTTTACTTCTTGTAAAAAAGATGCACAGACTACAGCTTCAAATTCGGCGGAGACCGAAGAATACGTTGGAAAAGAAATAGGTACTGAACATGATGCCGAAATCGACAAACTGATTTCGCAAATGACATTAGAAGAAAAAATCGGAATGCTTCATGGGAACAGTATGTTTGCTAATGCAGGTGTAAAACGTTTAGGAATTCCAGAATTAAAAATGGCTGATGGTCCGTTGGGCGTTCGTGAGGAAATCTCGAGAGACAATTGGGCTCCAGCAGGATGGACAAACGATTTTGCAACCTATTATCCAGCAGGTGGCGCTTTAGCTGCTACTTTTAATGCTGAAATGGCACATACTTTCGGAACTAGTTTAGGAGAAGAATTACGTGCAAGAGATAAAGACATGTTGCTTTCGCCAGCCATCAATATGGTGAGAACACCGCTTGGAGGAAGAACTTACGAATACATGTCGGAAGATCCGTTTTTAAATAAAAAAATCGCTGTGCCTTTGGTTGTTGGTTTACAGGAAAAAGATGTAATGGCTTGTGTAAAACACTACGCCGCAAACAATCAGGAAACGAATCGTGATTTTGTAGATGTACAAATTGACGAGCGTACACTTCGCGAAATTTATCTTCCAGCTTTTGAAGCTACTGTAAAAGAAGGAAAAGCGTATAGTATCATGGGCGCTTACAATAAATTCAGAGGAGAATATTTATGTGAAAACGATTATATGTTGAACAAAATCCTTCGTGACGAATGGGGATTCAAAGGAATTGTAGTTTCAGATTGGGCGGCGGTGCACTCTACAGCAAAATCATTGAAAAGCGGATTGGATATCGAAATGGGAACACCAAAACCTTTCAACGAATTTTTCTTAGCTGATAAATTAATCGCGGCGGTAAAATCTGGAGAAGTTTCAGAAAAAGAAATTGATCTTCACGTAAAACGTATTTTACGCGGGTTATTCCACATTAAAGCAATGGGCGGTGGAACGCGTGCAAAAGGAAGCATCGCAACAGAAGCGCATTACCAAGACGCTTACAAAATTGCTGCAGAAGCTATTGTATTGTTGAAAAACGAAAACAATGCATTACCATTAAAATTAGACGGAGTAAAATCTATTGCTGTAATTGGAAATAACGCAACAAAGAAAAACGCTTTAGGCGGATTTGGAGCTGGTGTGAAAACAAAAAGAGAAGTTACACCTCTTGAAGGTCTTAAAAACAGACTGCCTTCTTCAATCAAAATCAATTATGCAGAAGGGTACTTAGAACGTTACGACGAGAAAAACAAAGGAAACTTAGGGAATATTACTTCTACAGGACCAGTTACAATTGATAAATTAGATGATGCAAAAGTAAAAGAAGCAGTAGAAGCAGCTAAAAATTCAGATGTTGCCATCATTTTTGCGGGTTCAAACCGTGATTACGAAACAGAAGCTTCAGACAGAAGAGATTTACATTTGCCTTTCGGACAAGAAGAATTAATCAAACAAGTATTGGCTGTAAATCCAAAAACGATTGTAGTGATGGTGGCTGGTGCTCCATTTGATTTGAATGAAGTAAGTCAAAAAACTTCTGCTTTAGTTTGGAGTTGGTTTAACGGATCTGAAGGTGGAAATGCTTTAGCCGATGTTATTTTAGGAAAAGTAAATCCGTCAGGAAAATTACCTTGGACAATGCCAAAACAACTAAAAGATTCTCCTGCGCATGCCACAAATAGTTTCCCTGGAGACAAAGCGGTTAATTATGCAGAAGGACTTTTAATCGGATACCGTTGGTTTGACACTAAAAATGTAGCGCCGTTATATCCTTTTGGTTACGGATTATCATACACCACTTTTGTTCTTGGTAACGCTAAAGCGAATAAAGATTCATACGCTCAAACTGATGTAATCGAAGTTTCTGTTGAAGTTAAAAACACAGGAAAGGTTGACGGAAAAGAAGTGGTTCAGTTGTACACTTCAAAACCAGATTCTAAAATTACTCGTGCCGAAAAAGAATTAAAAGGCTTCAAAAAAGTGGCTGTAAAAGCTGGAAATTCAGAGACAGTAACAATTAAACTTCCTGTAAAAGAATTAGCTTACTATGATGTTGCTTCTAAAAAATGGACAGTTGAGCCAGGAAAATATACTATCAAAGTTGGAACTTCTTCAAGAGACATCAAAAAAGAAATTCAGGTAACTGTTAAATAATTTTTTTACTACAAATAACCACTTGATTAACGCCAGCCCAATAAAAGCTGGCGTTGATTTTAAAAACTTACACTTAACTTAAACCAAACCAAATGAAAAAAACAATCAAAGATTACCTCTTGAGCTTTATATTATGCTTTGCTTTTTTAGGAGTTTTAGCTTGCAGTTCAGATAAAGAAAGCACACCACCAGAAACCACAATAAAAGTACTTACTGCAAGTACCAACAAAATTGATTTTGACAGCAAAGAAAACACCTCAGATATCACTATTAATTCTGAAGCTACAGCATGGACACTAACCAGTTCGGCAAGTTGGGTAAAAGTGAGTCAGACAGCAGGAACTAAAGGAAGCATAATTGTTAGAGTAACTGCTTCTGCCAATACAGAAACTGCTGCTAGAACTACCTCAATTACTTTAAGTTCCAATGAGGCAAAAACGGTTACCATAGCAGTTTCGCAAGCTGCAGCAACAGTTGTTACAGGTTTATATCCAAGTTACAATACCAATCCAATTGCGGCAGATGCTTCTGGAATGTCAAGTTCAGCAGTTGAATTAGCTGCAAAAATCAAATTAGGATGGAATATCGGAAATACGTTGGAAGCAACAGGTGGCGAAACCGCTTGGGGAAATCCAAAAGTGACCAAAGCTTTAATTGATGCCGTAAAAGCAAATGGATTCAATGCAATCCGTATTCCATGTTCTTGGAATCAGAATTTAGAGAATGCTGCAACAGCAAAAATTAAATTGGATTGGCTCAATCGTGTTAAAGAAGTCGTACAATATTGCATAGACAATGATATGTATGTTGTTGTGAATATTCACTGGGACGGTGGCTGGTTAGAAAATAATATCACCGAAGCTAAAAAAGTAGAAAACAACGCCAAACAAAAAGCTTTCTGGGAACAAATCGCAACGCATTTACGCGGATTCGACGAACATTTACTTTTTGCAAGCGCCAACGAACCAGCAGTTGAAGATGCTGCACAAATGACCGTTTTAACTTCGTATCATCAAACGTTTATTGATGCTGTTCGTTCTACTGGAGGAAAAAACGCCACTCGTGTTTTGGTAGTTCAAGGTCCAACGACAGATATTGAAAAAACAAACAAATTAATGACTACATTGCCAACAGATAAAGCAACTGGCAGAATGATGGTCGAAGTACATTATTATTCTCCATGGAATTTTGCTGGTTTAACCAAAGACGAATCTTGGGGCAAAATGTTCTATTATTGGGGAGCTGGTTTCCATTCCGCAACCGATACAGAACGAAATGCAAATTGGGGAGAAGAAGCCGATTTAGAAAAGAATTTCAAATTGATGAAAACACAGTTTGTTGATAAAGGAATTCCAGTTCTTTTAGGAGAATTTGGAGCAATTCGAAGAACAACTTTAACTGGAGATGCTTTGACGTTACATTTAAATTCAAGAGCGTATTATTTAAAAACGGTGGTAAAAACAGCAAAAGCAAATGGATTATTACCTTTTTATTGGGACGAAGGAAGTTTGCAAAACAACGGTTTCGGAATCATAAATAGAACCAACAATACTGTCTTCGATACACAAGCTTTAAACGCTTTAAAAGAAGGATTACAGTAGAAAAAACTTTAAAACCATATAAGTGATATAAGTAAATTTCAGAAATGGTTAAATTCAAAACTTAAAATATCTTATATCACTTATATGGTTAAAAAATATTTAAACTATAAAAAATGAAAAAAGTACTTCTTTTTATTTTGTTGATATTTAGTGTAATATCCAATGCTAATGTAAGAATGCCTTTAATATTCTCTGACAGAATGGTATTGCAAAGAGACAAGCAAATTCCGATTTGGGGTTTTGCCGATGCAAATGAGAGTGTAGAAATTCATTTTAACAAACAAATCAAGAAAACTACGGCCAATAAAAACGGAAAATGGACGGTAAATTTAGCGGCTGAAAAAGCTGGCGGACCATTCGAATTGATCGTAATCGGAAAAAATAAAATCACCATCAAAAATGTTTTGGTTGGCGAAGTTTGGATTTGCAGCGGACAATCGAATATGGAATTTCAGGTTTTCAAAACTATGAATTCTGAAAAAGAAATCAACAGTGCCAATTATCCAATGATTCGTCATTTTGGTGTGGCGCAAGATTTAAGTGGAACTCCAAAAGACGATTTGAAACAAGGAAAATGGGAAGAGGCTACAAAAGAAAATGTAGGCAACTTTACAGCGGTCGGATATTATTTCGCTAGAAAACTATATTCAGAATTAAAAATCCCAATCGGAATCATCAATACATCTTGGGGAGGAACCAACGTAGAAACTTGGACAAGTCGTGAAGCTTTTGAAAAAAGCGACGAATTCAAATCGATGATTGCCAATGTACCAACAGTTGATATCAATGCGATTTTCGAAACCTATAAAAAGTCGGTCTTAGATAATCTTAAAAAAGTACAAGGATTTGATGTTTCAATGGAAAATGAAGAGCAATTCAAAAACGCAAATTTCCAAGATAAAAACTGGCCAGAAATAAAAGTCCCTTCACTTTGGGAAAATCAACAAATTGGAAATATTGACGGAATTGTCTGGATGCGAAAAACAATTGTTTTAACAGCAGAACAAGCCAAAAAACAAGCCGTTTTACATTTAGCAAAAGTAGACGACGAAGACAAAACTTATGTAAACGGAGTTGAAGTTGGAACCAACAATCTTTGGGATGCAAAAAGAATCTACCAAATTCCAGCAAATGTTCTAAAAGAAGGAACAAACGTAATTGCAGTAAGAATTACAGATTACAGCGGCGGCGGCGGAATCTACGGGGATCCCGAAGATTTGAAAATCGATTTTAAAGATTCAAAACTTCCGTTGGAAGGACTTTGGAAATTCAACGTGATCAAAGTTAGAATCGAAGTTTCGCCAAATAGTTATCCGTCATTATTGTACAATGCCATGGTAAATCCGCTAGTTCCTTATGCCATGCAAGGCGTTTTATGGTATCAAGGTGAAGCGAATGTTTGGAGAGCAAAACAATATAAAACAGCATTTCCGTTAATGATCAACGATTGGAGAACCAAATTCAAACAAGGCAATTTTCCATTTTATTTTGTTCAATTATCAACTTTCGACGAATTTGGTGGAAACAGCCAAAAAGGAAGCCGTTGGGCAGAACTTCGTGAAGCACAATCTGAAACTTTAAAATTGCCAAACACCGGAATGGCCGTTACGACCGATATCGGAAACGCAAAAGACATTCACCCAACAAATAAGCAAGATATTGGTTTGCGTTTGGCTGCCATCGCAATGAATGATATTTACGGTAAAAAACAAGTTCACAGCGGACCAACTTACAAATCGCAAGAAATAAAAGGCAACCAAATTATCCTAACTTTCGATAACATCGGTAGCGGACTATCAACGCCAAACAACGATGCGTTAAAAGGTTTCGAAATTGCAGGCACAGATAAAGTTTTTCATTCCGCGAAAGCGATAATCAAAGACAACAAAATAATCGTTTCGAGCGATGAGGTTCGAAACCCAGTTGCAGTGCATTATGGCTGGGCAGACGATGATACGGCAATCAATCTTTTCAATAAAGAAAAATTTCCTGCATCGCCATTCAGAACCGATAATTGGGAAATGGTTACGGCAAACGAGAAATACAGCGTTAGTAAATAATATTAGTGTGTAACCACATCTTGATAAAGGAGACACTAAACCCGACAGATTTTTAAAAACCTGTCGGGTTGTTTTTTTTAGCTTCAGAGAAGCGAAATATTTATAGCAAAATAAAACATCCAAAGTAGAAGAGCTCCATCGGGCAATCTATTTTATTTAATAGTAATCTCAATATGTCGCTCCGCTGGAGCTTTATTGGATGCGCCTAAATCATATCTATAAATATTTCACCTCTCTGAGGCTTTTCCTATAAGGGTTCTTAGTAATAAATCTCAGAGGTTTTAAAACCTGTCGGGTTTACTATTTGAATTATTCTTTTTCTGAATTCTCTTTTTCTTCTGGTTTTTGAGAATGTTCTTTTTTAAAATTCTCATACCATTTTTCAATCGATGGATACACAAAAGAAGCCACTTTTTTCACTGGATTGTAAAAAATAGATTTATCCAAAGTTTCTTGTTTCGCAAAAGTATTATTGAAATTGATCTTTTCGAATAAAGCAATAAAAATACTCAGGATCAAAATGGTTTTTAAAACTCTGAAAAATCCTCCTCCCAATTTATTCATCCAGCCTAACATGGCAAAATCGGCAATTCCGGTTAAAATTTTGGCTAAGAAATAAACGCCAATTACCACCAAAATAAAAGTTAAGATAAAAGCCGTAATCTGAATATTAGTTGGATTCCAGGAAACATGTTTTGAAATCATTCCGGTCATTAGCGAAGAAAACTTAATCGCAAGATAAATTCCTAATAACAGCGAAATGAAAGAAGCCACTTCTACAAAAAGCCCATTTTTTATGCCTTTATATAAACTATAACACAAAAGTGCACCAATAATAATATCAAAAAAACTCATTTTTTGTTTTGTATTTAATGAGGCGCAAAGATATATCTTTTTTTAGGTTCAAAGGTTCAGAGTTACAAAGGGACAAAGGTTTTTTGCGGTCTTGTTTTTGTATGTGTTTATTTTTTTAGGAGCAATGTATTGAACTCTGTATCTTTGCAAATCAAAATTTAGAGTTTAGATTGCGATTCTGCCCCCTCAGAATAGATTTTTAATCAGCAATCTAAAATCTACAATCAAAAATCATAAATTAATGTCTAGAGATACACAATTAAAAGAGCGATGGGAAAAGCTCGTTGATATACTTTCCAATCAATTTTCGCAGGGAGAAGATTTAGATTTGGATTCTATAATTTACCTAATCGGAGTTCAGGAATACGGAAAAGTACACCGCGAATACAAGAAAGACGAAAAACTAAACTTAATGCACATTGCAATCTGCAGGCTGCTTGAACCCTACGGATTTTACGAATTCGAATATTTTGACGAAGAAGGTTGGCCACATTATAAAATAAAAGAGCAATTACCACCGTTAAAAGCCGGAGAACAATCGGTTTTAATGAAAGAAGCGATTGTGAATTATTTTTTAGAAAGAAAATTGATAGAGTAAATTTTTAGTTTCAGTCGCAGTCGCAGTTTGCAGTGACTGTCAACAGTAAAATGAGACTGAAAACCGCGACTGAAAACCGCGACTGAAAACTTTAAAAAAAATGTGCCGATACGCTTTAACAAGATACAAACCGCATTACGCCTGTTTTAATTGCCGAAAGACATTTAAAAGAAGGCTTTTTAGGGATATAAAAACTGGTGAATCCGGTTTTGAAGCTAAATGTCCACAATGTGGAGAACTGATGGCAGATATGGGATTGGATTTTGAATCGCCTAAAAAAGACGATTTAAAAAAATGGGAACATATTAAAAGTTTATATTCTGTTGGAATTACTTTTCACTCCTGCGGTTGTAGCGGTCCAGGTTATATTCCGAATTCAAAAGAAAAATTAATCGAATATTTTGATGAGATTAAAACGACGTATTTAAAAAATATGGATTTTTGGCGGACTAGAATAGAACCTTCTACTAAAAAAGAAAAAGAACAGGATTCTAATAAAAATTGGTCTAAGTTAGGAGAGATTTCTTCAAATTATAAAAAAGAGACGGTTACTAATCAAGAAGGTCTAGATTATTGGCATCAAAAAGTAAAACAAATTGAAGAAAAAATAAATCTTGTAAAATAATTACAGGTCAGCATAAATAATAATCAGTTAAATATTAGCTGTGATTCGTTAAATAGGTTTGCAGAATTCTTAAAACTGCAACTACAGCTAACGACTTTCAACTAAAAGTACTAAATTTGTATTTCAATTATTGAAGGAAAATGATAGATAAGATAAAACAACATATAGAGGAAGCCAAAGCCTTTAATGAAAAAAACAAAGAATCTTTAGAACAATTCCGTATTAAATATTTAGGTAGTAAAGGGTTATTGAAGGAACTTTTTACTGAATTTAAAAATATTCCAAACGACCAAAAAAAGGATTTTGGACAGGTTATAAATACTTTAAAAGCTGTTGCTGAAGAAAAAGTAAGAGTGATTCAGGAAGAACTTGAAAGCAAGGAAGAGAAAAAAGGTATTTTTGGAGATTTAACACGTGCGGCAGAACCGGTAATTATTGGTTCGCGTCATCCGATTTCGATTGTTAAAAATCAGATTATCGATATTTTTGCCAATATCGGATTCAACGTTTCTGAAGGTCCAGAAATCGAAGACGATTGGCATAATTTTACAGCATTGAACTTGCCAGAATACCATCCGGCGCGTGATATGCAGGATACGTTTTTCATTCAGACAAACCCAGATGTGTTGTTGCGTACGCATACATCATCTGTTCAGGTGCGTTATATGGAAAATCACAAACCGCCAATTCGTACGATTTCACCAGGACGTGTTTTCCGCAACGAAGCGATTTCATCTCGTTCACACTGTATTTTCCATCAAGTGGAAGGATTATACATTGACAAAGATGTTTCTTTCGCCGATTTGAAGCAAACATTACTTTATTTCACAAAAGAAATGTTCGGAAAATCTAAGATTCGTCTTCGTCCGTCTTATTTCCCATTTACAGAACCAAGTGCTGAGATTGATATCTATTGGGGATTAAAAACGGAAACTGATTACAGAATCACAAAAGGAACGGGTTGGTTGGAAATTGGAGGTTGCGGAATGGTAGATCCTAACGTTTTGAAAAACTGTGACATCAACCCAGACGAGTATAACGGATTTGCTTTCGGAATGGGAGTAGAGCGTATTGCGATGCTTTTATATCAAATTGGAGATATCCGTATGTTCTACGAAAATGATGTTCGTTTCTTAGAGCAGTTCAAAGCAAACATCTAAAATTTTAGATTTCTGATTTTAGATTTTAGATTGATTCTGAAATCTGAATTATAATCATAACAATAAACCTTTGTTGAAGTTTTAGGCTTTGACAAAGGTTTTTAAAATTTAATACATGAAAAAAGATATAATAATTCCAGAAGTTGAGAACGTATTTCTTGCCGCAGTGCAGGAATGGAGTGACGATTTTATGGAAAAAGTGTGGTACGCGTATTTAGTTAATGACAGTGACTTTAATTTAGATAGTGTAATGGTGGTTTCAAAAGCTTTTGGAACTATTGATGGTGAAATGAAAAAAACTTCGATTCTGCGTCATGCTTTTGTTGAGGTTCCTTCTGTTTCTGTTGTGAAAATAGAATTGGTGGAAAAAAGCCTTTTAGTGTTGAACAATGAATTTATGGTAACGTTCTTTATCGGAAATACTTTGTACGACAAGAAATTCATCTTTAAAGCCAATTCGCTTGACGAAAACAATACGGAAGAAGTGCCGATTTTGTTTGTTGAAGGGGTGATGGTGAAGTAAGTATTCAGTCGCAGTCTCAGTGTTCAGCAGTCTGAGAACATATAAAAAATAAAAAAGTCCGAAAAAATATTTTTTCGGACTTTTTTATTGGACTGCGACTGCGACTGCGACTGCGACTGCGACTGCGACTGCGACTGCGACTGCGACTGCGACTGCGACTGCGACTG
>NZ_JANKMS010000011.1 GCF_024649945.1 Flavobacterium panacis
TTTATTCTTATTAAAAAAGTCACGTTTTATATTCCGTGACTTTTTTAATAATTGAATTAATAGATAGAGGAAAGGCAATATTGGTTGTGATATTCCTTGTTTGATTTATGACATTTACTGATTATTTACCAAAAACAGTTCCACTTGTAATATTTCTGGTTTGTTTTATGACTTTTACTGATTATAATGTTTGTTATAAATAAGTGAAATACATTTACCAAGGAATAATACTAACTAATTATAAAATGTCTATCAAAACCTTTCTTTCGGTTTTGCATCGTGCTATGTTATAGCTGGGATACAAGTTCTAAATACAACTACACTTCATCCAGTGTACACAAATCATGTATCAAAATCATATTATAAAAATAAAAAACAATGACAAATAAATTAAAAAGCGTTGAATACGGTTTAGAAAAAATATTTGAAGGAGCACAAGACTTTCTTCCACTTTTAGGAACTGATTATGTAGAATTTTATGTAGGAAATGCTCTTCAGGCAGCGCATTATTACAAAACGGCTTATGGATTCCAATCTGAAGCTTATGCAGGATTAGAGACAGGAGTAAAAGACAAAGTATCTTATGTTGTAAAACAAGACAAGATTCGTATTGTACTGACGACTGCACTTAACTCTTCTTCTCCAATCGGTGAGCATGTGAAAAAACATGGAGACGGAATAAAAGTAGTTGCTTTATGGGTGGAGGATGCCAAAAGTGCATTTGAAGAAACTATCAAACGTGGAGCTAAGCCATTTATGGAGCCTACCGTTACTAAAGATGAAAATGGAGAAGCAATACAAGCGGGTGTTTTTGTATATGGTGAAACGGTTTTTATGTTTACAGAACGTAAAAATTACAAAGGAATCTTTTTACCTGGATTTACGAAATGGGAATCAGACTATAATCCGGAACCTGTTGGTCTGAAATTTATTGATCATATGGTTGGAAATGTAGGATGGAACGAAATGGATACATGGGTAAAATGGTTTGAAGATGTAATGGGATTTGTTAATTTCTTATCTTTTGACGACAAACAGGTTTCTACCGAATATTCTGCCCTAATGTCAAAAGTTATGGCAAATGGAAATGGAAGAATTAAGTTCCCGATTAATGAGCCAGCTGAAGGTAAAAAGCGTTCTCAAATAGAAGAGTACTTGGATTTTTATGAAGACGCTGGGGTTCAGCATTTGGCATTGGCTACCGATGATATTATCAAAACGGTAGAGGAAATGAAAAAAAGAGGTGTCGAGTTCCTATCCGTTCCGCCACAGGCATATTATGATGCCATCCCTGATCGCATCAAAGCTCATGCTGACAATTTCAAAGAAGATTTAAATGAATTGCAAAAACTGGGAATTCTGATAGATGCTGACGAAGAAGGTTATTTGTTACAGATATTTACAAAACCTATTCAGGATAGACCTACATTCTTTTTCGAAATTATTCAAAGAATGGGAGCTAGAGGTTTTGGTGCTGGAAACTTCAAAGCTCTTTTTGAATCAATTGAAAGAGAACAGGAACGCAGAGGTACCTTGTAATGTATAATGTGTAATTTTAGTTTGAATATATACAAAGCCCTAAAAAAATAGGGCTTTGTTATTGAGAAAAACGTTGATACAAATATTCATAGATAGAGAAAAAATGGATGACGGATTAAATAAAAACCAATCGATAGGATATCTGGATTTTGATGATAAATCTGAAAATAGTATAAGTAGCAATACGCTGCTTGAAGACTACTATAAAATCATTTATATGGAGAAAAACGGTAGCATTATTGTAGATTTCGTAGAGTACAGCTTTACAGAAAACGCCTTGCTTTTCTTTAGTATTGGCCAGCATTTTCAAATATCCAAGGAATCTAGAGGAAGTATTATTTATTTCAATACTGATTTTTATTGCATAGCTTTCCATGATAAAGAGCTTGCCTGTGACGGGCTCCTTTTTGATAATGTATTCGAGCTGCCTTATCTAAATTTGTCAACGAATCTGGACATACTTTTCCTAAAACTAATATCTTCTATAAAAGTAGAGATTAATAAAAAAGATTTTTGGGCTGAAGAAATGATAAAAACATACATCAAACAAATAATCATTTCAGCAACCAGAACTTTAATAAAATCAAATAATGATAGTCAAATCGTTTCATATGATAAGGAGTTAGCCAGAAAATTCAGCCAATTGGTCGAGCTTCATTATCGTACGAATCATAATGTCTCTGATTATGCAAATATGCTGAATATTACACCTAAAAACCTCAATAGAAAAATTGTATCTGAAAAACAGGTAGCACCAAGCATCATTATTAAGCAAAGAATTATTCTTCAGGCTAAAAGGTTACTTGCTAATACAACCTTAAGCATTAAGGAAATTGCTGATTACCTCGGGTATGAAGACTACTCATATTTTGTGCGATTTTTCAAATCACAAACGGGTCTGCCACCTCTTTCTTTCCGAAACGCTCTTTAAAGAGTTCGTTGAAGGAAAAAAGTCCTATTAAGAATGAAGTATATGCATTGATGACACGTTTTATAGATAGTAATTTTGTCAAGTAATTTAAAACAAATTTAAAAATGAAAGCAAAAGTAACAGCTAAGTGGCAAGGTAATTTTAAAAATGGAAGCGGTAATTTCGATGCAGCACATTCAGCCATTGGAAGCAGTGTTTTTAAACACAATAAATCTGAAGGAGAAAATACCGCTACAAATCCAGAAGAATTGATGGCCGCAGCACACGCTGCATGTTATACAATGACGTTAAACTATATACTTACAAGCAAAGGGATTGAGGCAGAATCTTTAGAAACATCTTGTACAATAACAGCAACCAGCTTCGATATTACGAACTCTGATTTAGTGCTAAATGCAAAAATATCAGGTTTAAATGAAGAAGAATTTTTAAACTATGCAGAACAAGCAAAAGCTATGTGTCCGGTAGGAAAAGCTTATAAATTAGAAGTTTCACTAGTAGCTACTCTAAATTAAGACTAATTTCGTTTATTCTTATTAAAAAAGTCACGTTTTATATTCCGTGACTTTTTTAATAATTGAATTAATAGATAGAGGAAAGGCAGATGAAAATATCTGCCTTCTTAAAAATTACCAAATCTGGATTTTAGATCTGTATCAACAATCCGAGAAGTGAAGACAGTAACAGTACACACTTCCAACAGTTTAGTCTGTTTTTCATAATCAATCAATTTAAAGATAAATTTAAAAGTATTTTGTATTTATTTATAGATGTATTGCCTCACCTAAGGCATCTTCAATAGCATCTTTTATGGCTTCACTCATAGTTGGATGTGGAAAGATAGTATCCAATTGCTCGTGCCATGTTGTTTCCAATTTACGCGCAGTTGTGGTTTGAGCTATCAACTCCGTTACATTATAGCCAATCATATGCGTTCCAATCCATTCTCCATACTTGGCATCAAAAATCACTTTTACAAAGTCTATTAATTAAGTCAATACAAAATCACAAATAATGTACAACTAACACCATTTATTAAAAAATGAAAAAAATTTTTGTCGCAATTGCTCTACTATCCATTTTTGGAGCCACGGAATTGAAGGCTCAATATGCTTCTGAATATGACGGCGGTTTGGTCGTTAAATTAAATCCAGAAGGAAGTAAATATGTCCGATTTATTCTTTTGGGACAAACTTGGTTTCAGGATTACGAAGGAAAACACGCCAATGATGGATTTTCTATCAAACGAGCGCGCGTTCTTGCTTATTCACAAATCAATGATCGATTTATGATTTTAACACATTTTGGTGCAAATGGAATCTATGATAATAATCTTTCTCCGATGGGAAAAAGTACAGATGTATCGTTTTTCTTGCATGAAATGTTTTTACAATATAAGGTAACAAACAATTTAGCAATTGGTGCTGGAGTTCACAATTTTGGTGGAATTTCTCGTGGAAATGGTCAAGGTTCTATCAATATGTTGACCTTAGATAATAACAGAGCTGACTGGTCAACACTTGGTTTGTCTGATCAATTTTCAATTCATTTGGGAATGTTTGCAAAAGGGCGAATTGGAAAACTGAATTATCGTTTAGCATTAAGTGATGCTATTACTAATACTTTAGATGGAAACTCTTCGACAGTTTTAGAAAACGGACAAGAAAAGTATTTAGGAAAAGCGATACTTGGAGAAGGAAAATATGCGGTTTCAGGATATTTTGATTATCAATTTTTAGATCAAGAATCAAATGCTTTACCTTATCGCGTTGGAACCTATTTAGGAACTAAAAAAGTATTTAACATCGGAGCAGGATTTTTCAATCAAAGTAATGCAATTGTCAAAAAAGAAAATGATAATTTGGTTGGAGAAAATGTAACTCATCTTGCTGTTGATGCTTTTTATGATGCGCCAATCGGAAAATCTTCTTCGATAACAGCTTATGCGAAATATCAAAATTCGGACATGGGCGAAAATTATGTACAAGGAAATGTTGTAGGAGATGGAAATCAGTTTTCTGGACATGTCGGGTATTTATTGCCTAAAAACATCAAAGAAGGAGAAGGAAAATTCCGTAATAGAATTCAGCCGTATGTAGGATATTCTTACAGAGATTTCAAAGGTCTAGTAAAGCCTGCAAACGAATTAAAATTAGGTGGAAACTGGTACATTGATGGTCAGAATGCTAAAATTTCTGTAGAATATCAAAAATCTTTCGATCAACCAAAACACATGGACGACATGATAACAATACAAGCAATGATATTATTATAAAAAAACACACAAGAATTAACACAAAAACACATTATTTATGAGCGAAACTGCTAACAAAAAAACAATCTGGAAAGTGATTGGTGCTTCCTCGATGGGAACGCTAATTGAATGGTATGACTTCTTTATTTTTGGAAGTTTAGCTGTTGTAATTTCTACTAAATTTTTCCCTGCTGACAATCCTACAGCTGCCTTTTTATCAACATTAGCAACATTTGCTGCTGGAACTATGGCAAGTAACCTTGTGATAAGTCTTCGCAACAAAGGGTTCATTCGAAAGCGTAGATAACCTTCCATTACTATTTGTCCGGCAAGCGTACCCGTAATGGTACTGCTTTGTCCGGCAGCAATCAAAGCTACAGCAAATAGTTTTGCTGTAAAATCGCTTCCGAGGTGCTGTGGCAATAATTCATAAGCCTGCTTTAGCTCTGCCACGTCGGAACGTCCGGTTTTATAAAAAACTGTAGCGGCAAGAATTAATATAGCTGCATTTACAAGCAATGCCATATTTAGAGCAATGGCACTATCCCAAAAATTGAGCTTAATTGCTTTTTTGATACTGGCATCATCACGATTAAATTTACGTGTCTGCACCAGTGCAGAGTGTAGGTATAAATTATGTGGCATTACCGTTGCACCGATAATACCGATAGCAATGTACAATGCAGTATCATTCTGTATATGTGGTATCAGTCCTGTTGCAATTTCATCTACATTAGGGTCAGCTACCCATATTTGTACAAGAAACGACATTCCTATAACGAATATCAAACCGATGATAAAGGCTTCGAGCTTGCGCATTCCCCATTTTTGCAAAGTCATCAACAGGAATGTATCTAAGGCTGTAATAGCAACACCCCAAATCAAAGGCATTCCCGTGAGCAACTGTAAACCAATTGCCATCCCCAATATTTCTGCAAGGTCTGTCGCAACAATAGCGACTTCAGCAAGTATATATAATACAAAATTTACCTTCTTAGGATAAGTTTCCCGGTTTGCCTGTGCCAAATCTCTATTTCGAACAATCCCTAACCTGGCAGACAAGCTTTGTAGCAACAAGCCCATAATACTACTCATTACTAAAACCCAGAGTAATGAGTAGCCAAATTGGCTACCACCGGCCAAGCCTGTTGCCCAGTTGCCTGGATCCATATATCCGACACTGACAAGATAAGCCGGTCCAAAAAAAGCCAAAACTCTTCGCCAGCGAGATTGACCAGGAACAGTCGTGTCTACAGAATTATGTACTTCGCTTAATGAAGATTGTGATTGTTTTTTAGCCATTTCACAAATATTTTTAGGATAAAAAACTGCCGCAAGATTTCTTGCGGCAGTCTAGCTTCTTAGTTAGAACTTCATCTTTTGAATTCGAACCGCATTTAGAATAGCTAATAAAGCTACACCTACATCTGCAAATACGGCTTCCCACATAGTGGCTAATCCTCCTGCACCGAGTATAAGCACTATTGCTTTTACTCCGAATGCCAATGCTATATTTTGAAAGACGATTTTTTTAGTCTGTTTTCCGATATTAATAGCCATTGGTATTTTGGATGGCATATCATCCTGAATGACAACATCAGCAGTTTCAATAGCGGCATCACTACCTAATCCTCCCATTGCAATCCCAGCATCACTCAACGCAATAACAGGCGCATCATTTACACCGTCTCCAACAAACGCCACGCTGCCATTACGGGATTTGATTTCCTTTACTCTATTAACCTTGTCTTCAGGTAATAAATCTCCGTAGGCACTGTCAATGCCCAACTGTCCCGAAACAAACTGAACAACGGTATTTTTATCACCACTCAACATTGTGGTTTTTACACCCATTTTACGCAGCTTTTCAATTGCTGCTTTTGCATCTACCTTAATGCTGTCCGAAATGGTTAAATATCCTACAAACTTTCTATCATAAGCAACAGCTATTACCGTGTAAACGATGTTTGCGGTATCTGCATCATGGCTGATGTTGAATTTATCGAGCAATTTGAAATTACCTACTAAAAGCTCTTTACCGTTAACGGTGGCTTTTAATCCGTGTCCTGCTATTTCTTCAACATTTGCTAAATTTACGTCGGCATCTACCTCTCCCCAATAATTGTGGATTGCCGTTGCAACAGGGTGTGTACTTTGACTTTCCAATACGTTGACGAGGTTGAGAATTTCGTCTTTATTGAATTCTGGTTTGATAAAGACTTCCTGTACTTTGAAAACACCTTCGGTGAGGGTTCCCGTTTTATCCATCACTACATTTTCTACTTTGGCAAGAATATCAAGGAAATTAGACCCTTTAAGCAGAATACCATTTCGACTTGCGGCCCCAATACCACCAAAATAACCCAGAGGGATGGAGATTACCAAAGCGCAAGGACAAGAGATAACAAGGAATACCAATGCTCTATACAACCATTCACTGAATACATAATTATCTACGAAAAGTGCGGGAAGTAAGGTAATAGCAATAGACAGATATACGACTATCGGCGTATAAATTTTGGAAAATTTACGGATAAACAACTCCGTTGGTGCTTTTTGTGATGTAGCATCCTGAACCAGTTCCAAAATTCTGCTCAACTTACTATCCGAATAATCGGTTGTTACCTTTATTTGGCTTACGGTGTTGAGGTTAATCATACCTGCCAATACAGTTTCACCTTTACTTTTTGTATCAGGTTTGCTTTCTCCTGTAAGGGCTGCTGTATTGAAAGAGGCGGTTTCTGAAATTAACTCCCCGTCCAATCCTAATTTTTCGCCCGGCTTTAATTGAATAACATCACCTATGTAGGCATCTTCAGCTTTTACAACAATAGGCTTACCTGCTCTGATAACCGTTACCTCATCAGGGCGTTGGTCTAACAGGGCTTTAATATTACCTTTTGCTCTTGATACTGCAATAGTCTGAAAGACTTCGCCTACGGAGTAGAACAGCATTACAGCTACTGCTTCAGGATATTCGCCAAGTGCAAATGCACCGATTGTTGCAATAGCCATTAAGAAAAATTCTGAAAAGAAATCTTTGTATCTGATACTTTCAACAGCTTCTTTGATTACTGGCAACCCAACAGGCAAATAAGCGATAACGTACCAGGCAATTCTAACCCAACCCGTGAACCAGGTTTGGGGAAAGTAATTATCAAAACCAATAGCAACAAGTAATAAAGCTAAAGATATACCCGCAGGCATAAATAACTGAAAGGTGGTTTTACCCTCTATGTCGTGACTGTGGTCGTGGTCATCACCGTGGCTGTGCCCGTGGTGATCGTGATTGTGTCCGTGGTGGTCGTGATTGCGTCCGCTTTTTTCTATATGGTTGTGGTCATCATCACAATGTTTAGTATCGGCTTTACTGCAACTTTTGCCGCCAGTGTGTCCGTGTCCGTCATCGGAATGATTAGCATCTTTCAGCAAATCTGATGCACCTGCATTTTTATAAATCTTTTCTGTTTTCAAACAGCATAGTTGATTTCCCTGTGTATCATATTTATGTTTATGCTCTTTTTTATTTACCAGGTTCAGACTATCGTCTGTACTACAACATATTTTTGACATATCTAAAATTTTTTTTATTTCTATTTGTAAAACAAAATTACTCTGCCATTTTGGGAACCTGGTTGCAAAAGCGAAACAGCTACCATTTTAGCAAAACCCTTATATTTGATTTACTGGCTGATTGCTTATTAGGAACAATCAGAGGGTATTTGTTATTTTAGTGTGCGTGAGCGTGACCGCCACCACCTGATAATTTCGCATTGATGAAAAACGCACCTTTGGTAACTATCCTTGCATCTTTGGGAATTTCCGTTACTGGAGTAATGCTCGTATAACCCATTTCTGTAACACCTGTAACCACTTCAATTTTTTCAAAATTTACCGTGCCTGCCGCTTCCTCTTTATGCGCTGTCTTTTCATCGCCGTGGTCGTGCCCGTGTCCGTCTTCTTCTCCGGCTGCCTGCGGCTTTTTGTTGGTAATGACAAAGATGTATTTCTTACCGTCCGCATCTACCACCGCATCATTTGGAACTGACGGGGAAAGCACATTGTTGAGGCTCACAATCGCCGTAATGTTCATCCCGTCAATCAGTCCCTTTACATTGCCTTTTACACGGGCGTGTATGGGAATGGTTTTGCTGTCGTTTTCAAACGCCGAACCAATACCGTATATCACGGCATCGTGCTCGTTTACCGGATTATTGGTCAGGGTAAAATGTATGGTCTGCCCGGTTTTCAGCAAGGGCAAATCTTTTTCAAATACATTCAAATGCAAATGCAGGGAACTGTTATCTACAATTTCAGCCACAGGCGAAGAAACATCTACATAGCTGCCGATTTTGCCGTACACATTGCTAATGGCTCCGCTAATGGGGCTTGTAACTATCAGTGAGGATTTAAGTGAACTGTTGCTGACTGAATTTGGATTGATGCCCATTAGCTGTATTTGTTGATGCAAAGAGGCTTTGCGGGTTCTTAACGCATTGAGTTCGGCGGTGGCATTTTGCAGGTTTTTCAATGCCCCGGCATTGCCGGTGTTCAGTTCTTTTTGTCTTTGCATTTCCTGTTCGGCAAAAGTTATTTTACTGTTGATGGTCAGGTATTCTTCCTGCAACTGGATAAACTGCGGGTTGGCAATGGTGGCAATAACCTGTCCTTTGCGTACATAGTCGCCAATCTGTACATTAATAGATTTTATCACGCCACCGTATAAAGAGGTAGCATTTGCCTTGCTACTGTTGGGCAAACTCAAAATACCGTTCGCTTTAATAGTGGCGGTTAGTTCTTTCATTTCCACCACACCGTATTTGATACCTACAGCTTCAATCTGTTGGGGCGTAAGTGCCGCAACGGTGGCAGCGCCCTCTTCGGCTCCGTGCTCGTGTCCGTGCCCTGTATCGGCTTTTGCTTCCGTTTTGTGCTCGTGGTTATGACCGTCTTCGCTTTCCTTTTTTTGACTATCTCCACAGGCGGTCAGGGAAACTGTAAAGAGTGCTGCTAAAAACATTTTCGATATATTGTTCATCTTATTTGTTATTAAGGTAATTGTATTGAATTGCTGAGTGATTGTAACTGTTCAGAACGTCCAGATAATTTTGGCGGATATTGATTGCCTGCGTTAAGAACTGGCTTAGTTCTGCAAAGCTGATATCTCCCGAGCGGTAGCTTTGTGACGCCGCTTCGGTAATATCCTTTGCCTGTTGCAGTCCCGATGTTTCAAAGAAGCTCAACAAAGCCATATTCTTTTCCATTTCTGCGATGGCAGATTTCTTGTCCGTTGCCATTACCTGCGTTTGGTAAGACAATAGGTTTTCCTGTACTTCCTTTTCCTTGTTGGCTACATTCACTTTGTTTTTATACGCACCTGCACCAAACAACGGGAAGCCTACCGAAACCGAAAAGCCCGTAAACGGGTCTGAAACGCCGTACAATCTCTGGCTGAATACCCTTGCTGAAAATTCGGGCAAATTGCTTTTCTTTTGTATCTTGATATTTGCCGCCGCAACGCTTACATTTTGCTGCTGCAACTGCAATACCGGGTGTACATTGTTTTCATCATACAAGTTCGTTTCCAATTTCTGTAACGGCTCATCTATTGGGAGTATCCATTCGTTACGATTGAGCAATACCATTAATTGCTGTTGCTGTATTACAATTTCCTTATTGTTCTGCTCCACGTAGGCTTTTAACTGTTTGAGTTGGGCATCTGCCGCAATCTGGTCGAGCTTTGCGACGTCGCCCGTTCTAACCCGAACCTGTGTTGTATTGAAGAGGTTGGTGTAAATGCTGTCAAGGCTTTTCAGTAACAGATTTTTATCCTGCAAAAACCACAACTGGTAATAAGCGGTTCTAACGTCTTTTCGGATATTGGCATTCATAACCTCTGTATTCAATTCGGAATATTTTAGCTGTGCTTTTAAATAGTCCTTGCGGGCAGCATATAAGCCGGGCCACGCAATACTTTGCGTAAGCCCGATTTTCCATATACCCGTTTTGTCCGATGGTCTTAAATCTTCATTTTCTACAAATACCTGTGTCATTGGTATATCGTTAGCGGTCTTTACATTGTATTTAGCCGCATCAATCTCCGACTTATTGACGTTGACCTGCCCATTGCTTTGCAATGCGGTATTAATAGCAGTATCTATGCTTACCCTTTCCTGGGCATTGGCAGTGGTCATACCTCCGATACCCAGTAAAAGAGCGATTACGGTTGTTTTCACACCTTTACTGTTTTTGAAATTAAATTTTGAATTGAATATGATGTAGAGCAATGGCAATACAAACAGGGTAAGAAATGTAGCCGTTATTAATCCGCCAATCACTACTGTAGCCAATGGCTTTTGTACTTCTGCCCCGGCACTGGTGCTGATTGCCATCGGCAGGAAGCCCAGTGATGCTACCGTTGCCGTCATCAATACCGGACGTAACCGGATTTTTGTTCCCTCGATTGTCCGTTTTATCACATCATCCAAACCGTCTTTTTTCAGTTGGTTGAATGTGCCTATCAATACAATACCGTTCAATACGGCAACACCGAACAGGGCAATAAAGCCGATACCTGCGCTAATACTGAAAGGCATTCCCCGCAGCATCAAAGCAAACACACCGCCGATGGCACTCATCGGGATGGCAGTAAATATCAAACCTGCCTGCTTGAATGAACGGAATGTGAAATAAAGCAATGCGAATATCAATAACAGCGATACTGGTACGGCAATCATCAGGCGGTTACTGGCTTCTTTCAGGTTCTCAAACTGACCGCCGTAAGTAAAGTAATACCCTGTGGGCAATTTTACTTTTTCGGAAAGCTGCTGCTGAATATCGGTAACAACGCTTTGCACATCACGTCCGGCTACGTTAAAGCCAATCACAATGCGGCGTTTTCCCGCTTCACGGCTGATTTGTGCGGCATCCAATTTGTAATTGACATCAGCAACCTGCGATATGGGTATCTGAAAGCCTGTATTAGTTGGTATCATCAGGTTCCTTACATCTTCGATGCTGCTGCGGTGTACGCTATCCAACCTTACCACAAGCTCAAACTGCCTTTCGTTCTCATAAATAACCCCGGCTGCTTTACCTGCAAATGCGGTACTCACAATATCGTTTACCTGTTGTATCGTCAGCCCGTAATTTGCCATCCGGGTACGGTCGTAGTCGATGTTAATCTGCGGCAAGCCGTTTACCTTTTCCACCTGTGGCGGTGTGGCTCCTTTTACCTGCTGTACTACTTCGCTAACCTTATTGGCATACACGCTTAACGTGTCCATATTCTCCCCGAATATCTTAACGGCAACGTCCTGACGAATACCTGTCATCAATTCGTTGAAACGCATCTGTATCGGTTGGTTCTTCTCAAAGAAAACGCCCGGAATAACGGACAGCCTTTCCATCATTTCATCCCCTAACTCGTTGTAGCTTTTCTTGCTTTTCCATTCGTCCTGCGGTTTGAGGATAATCATCATATCCGTAGCTTCAGGCGGCATCGGGTCGGTAGGCACTTCGGCAGCTCCGGTCTTGCCGACTACCATTTTAACCTCGTCAAATTCTTTAAGAATGCGGGATGCCTGCATCGACGTTTCTATACTCTGATTGAGCGAACTTCCCTGAGGTAAAATACAGTGAAAGGCAAAATCTCCCTCCTGCAACTGCGGGATGAACTCGCCGCCCATTCTGCTGAACAGAATAACGGCAACTACAAATACCGCAGTGGTAACGCCCACTAACCAATATTTAACCCTGATAGCTTTCTGCAACAAAGGTTGGTAGAAGCCTTGCAGCTTATCCATAAACTTGTCGCTGAAATTCGGCTTGTCGTGCCCTTTTTTCGGCAGGAACAACGCACACATCATTGGGATATAGGTCAAGGACAATATCAATGCGCCGAAAATGGCAAAGCCTACGGTTTGCGCCATCGGTGTGAACATTTTACCCTCAACGCCTACCAACGTCAGGATTGGGATATATACGATAAGGATAATGATTTCGCCAAATGCGGCACTTGTCCTGATTTTGGAAGCGGACAAAAATACTTCCTCGTCCATTTCGCTTTGGGTCAGTTTATTGGTGGATTTCCGCAAGCCCAAATGGTGTAGGGTTGCTTCCACGACAATAACGGCACCGTCCACAATCAAACCGAAGTCAATCGCTCCCAGGCTCATAAGGTTGGCACTAACGCCAAACACGTTCATCATCCCCAATGCAAACAGCATCGCTAACGGAATGGCTGATGCTACGATTAGCCCGGCTCTTAGGTTGCCCAGAAACAGCACAAGCACAAAAATCACAATCAAAGCTCCCTCAATCAAGTTCTTTTCCACTGTGTCCATTGCCCTGCCTACTAATTCGGTACGGTCTAAATACGGCTCGATGGTTACATCTTCCGGTAATGATTTCTGAATGGTGGGTAATTTCTCTTTTATCCGTTTTACCACCTCGTTACTGTTCTCGCCTTTGAGCATCATTACCACACCGCCCACGGCATCTACTTCTCCGTTATAGGTTAGTGCGCCGTAACGCACGGCACTACCGTAACGCACATCGGCTACGTCTTTAATAAAAATGGGTGTATGCCCCGTGATTTTTACGGGTATATTTCTAATATCTTTCCAACGAAGTAGCCAAGCCCACACCACGGATAAAATAAGCGTTAGGCTTCTTGTCGATATATGCACCGCCCGTATTCTGATTGTTTTGTTCCAGTGCGTTGAATATGTCGGGAATACTTACGGTCATCGCTCTCAATCGGTCGGGGTTTACCGCAACCTCGTATTGTTTCAATTCTCCGCCAAAGCTGTTTACTTCGGCAATGCCTGGCGTGCCGTACAACTGGCGGGCAACAATCCAATCTTGCATTGTACGCAGGTCTTTGGCGTTGTACTTATGCTCGCTGCCTTTTTTGGGGTGGATGATGTATTGATAGACTTCTCCAAGCCCTGTACTTACCGGAGCCAGTTCAGGCGTGCCGATACCTTTCGGAATTTTTTCTTCGGCTTCTTTCAGTTTTTCATTGACCAACTGCCTTGCAAAGTAGATGTCTACATTTTCTTTGAACACTACCGTAACGACGGAAAGCCCGAACCGGGATATACTTCTTGTTTCTACTAAATCGGGAATGTTGGCGATGCTCTGCTCAATGGGGAACGTAACCAACTGTTCCACTTCCTGCCCCGCCAGTGTAGGACAGGCAGTAATAATCTGTACCTGATTATTGGTAATATCCGGTACGGCATCTATTGACAATTTGGTTGCACTCCATACGCCCCAAATGATAAGAACCAATGTCATTATAGCAATGACGATTTTGTTCTTGATGCTGAATTTAATTATACTATCTAACATTTGAATTTGTATTAAGCCTGAAATGTTTTGTATTTGGTGTCTACTGCGGATATTCCATCATTAAAAAGCAGCCGGAATATCGGTCGTCAATCATAATGAGAATTACAGGCTCCCGCAGTTCGTCGAGGCTTTCATCGTAGAAGAAGTCATAAGATTTCATCAGGGCTAAATTGCCAATGATGACTTCGTGCCCGTTTACAAATCCTTTGATACCATAACCAGGTATCTCTTCAAATTTTTCGACCTTGTAATCGGATAGCGTGATACCCGGAAGAAATTTGAGCAAACTGCTTGCTATACGGTGCGTGGAATGGGATTGCATTGCTGCCGTATAAGCAATCACGATTTCTTTTTCGGGTACTGCACATTCAAAGGAAATTACATCAAACAGGCGGTTGCTTTTGTAGGCTGTATCTATATCTGCTGAATAATGATTTTTTATTGCCATTGTCATATTATTTTAATTTACAAGGCAAAATTATCAGTCGGTTTTGGGAACCTGGTTGCAAATACAAACAGCCATATCGGGAAATATGGCTGTTTGTAAATTTAAAGATGAGTATCATAAAATATTATTTTGTTTTAACGAACCTCGAACATTCGTTGCACATTCCTTTCATTACAAAATTGATACTCTCCAACAAAAATTTGTCGGGCAACTGGATAGGCGGAATGGCAATACTTTCGAGGCAGAAGGTATTCTTGCATCGGTTACAGTTAAAGTGCACGTGCAAGTCGCCAACGGTGCACATACAGTTATCGCTGCAAATAGAATACTTCATTGCGCCGGAGCCATCATCAATAGTATGAATGAGTAGGTTATCGTGAAAGAGGGTCAACGTCCTGAATATGGTCGATTTATTGACCGTTTCCAGTTCGGTTTCCAAATCAGTCAGGCTGAAAGCCTTTTTAAAGTCAGACATTCTTCTAAAGATTAACAGCCTAACCGAAGTTGGTTTTATGTTCCTGCGCAATAGTTTTTCTTCTAAATCTTTCATTTTGTCATTGTCGGTTTTAGAACCGTATTTAAAATCTAATGTAAAATTATAGAAGCTGCTATGCACAAGTATTATAATTTCCTTTGATAAATTTGTGATTTTTACTGTTAGGTTTTATAGGTAATGGATATAACCTATTTCGGGCAGGTATTTACAGTCTTCGCAGTTGTCATACGCAACGGTTGCTTTTTCGGGTTGGTCAAAATTGATTTCCAAAAACGCATTAGAAAATAACGCATATGGCGGGTATTCCGCAATGTGATTTTTCAGCATCTTGTGGGCTTCTACCACTGGTGCTCCGTAGAGCTTCTCGAATTTCCCGATTTTGTATTTGGTAAATTCCCCGTAGTGTACAATTATCTTTAATGATAAAGGAATTTCTATTGCCAGTTGTAATGCGAGGCGTTTGCATTCCTTTTGAAAATCGTTGTACATCTGTTCTATCTGCATCAATGTTTCTTCAAAGGTGGGCAGGTTGTGGTACTTGTAAAAAAGTATCGCATCGCCCTCAACCTCGGAAATTTCAAGGCAAAGGATATTGCTATCCATTACTGATTTGAGCAGGCTTTCTGTTATGTATTTTCCAACAAACATATTTGATTTGATAACGAAATCCGTAAAGCCTGAAATGTCGGGTATCATTATCATACCGTTTTTATTGGCAGTATCGTGTTGCATTTATATCATCGTATTAACCATTAAAAATGCAGGGGCTTGTTACCGTCCCCCGCAAATTGAGTGTATCTCACTCCAACAAAAACTATTTTATCTGCCCAGTAGCTTTGTGGTACACAGCTTCGGCTATTTTGTACCGTATTTTTGCATCCAACATATTGCTGTATGCTCTTTGCCAAAGCGTTTCAGCTATCAGCACATCTTCTCCGGTAATGGTTCCGGCTTTAAAGCGGTCATTGCTCAACTTCAAATTTTCGTCGGCTTCAATTAATGACGCCTGCATCAAATCAATGTTATTCGCCTGCAATTGCAGATTAAGCATTGCGTGCTCAATCTCCACCGTGATTTGGCTTTTCAGTTCTTTCAAACCGTATTCAGCCGAACGTATATTAGCTTCCTGCTGTTTTACTTTTTCTTTTCTGCTACCCCAGTCAAAAACCGGGATTTTCACGCTTAGCATACCAAAGTAGGTTAGCATATGGTTTTTGGTCGGGTCGCCAAAGTTAATACCCTCTTTTCCAAAGGCAGCCATTCCATTGAGCGATAAGCCTACCGATGGTTTCAGGTCGGCTTTGAGCATACTTTTGGTAAGCTGGCTCATTTTAATGCCATTGGTTGCCAACTCAATTTCCGGTCGGTTCGCATCGACAGCATCCAAAACACCCTGCTTAGAAAAGTCGCCCGTACTCAATGTATCGGCTACGTCTATACCTGTTGGGGCTTCCATCCCGATTAACTGGCTCAATCTTCTTTTTGCCAGGATGAGCTTATTCTCCGCAGCCTGCAAACGGGCTTCGTTTTCATTCTGGAGCACCTTTGCCCGCAATACATCGTTTTTGTAAATCAATCCTGCCCCAAACTGGTTGTTCAGGAATGTATAATGCGAAGCCAGTTGCTTTTTAACCTGCTGTTCCAGTTTGATTTCTTCCTTAGCCTGCACTAAAAGCCAGTAAGCGGTTTCGGTAGCCAGTAATACTTCGTCTTCCACCAATCGTTGTTGCGCATTGCTCATCTGTATATTGGTTTCTGCCATCTGCTTGCCGTACTTAATCTTACCGCCTGTGTAAATCGGCTGTGTAACGCTGACCATCGGTGCAAACCCGTATTCGGGCAGCATTGTGTTCAATGGCTCGCCAAAGTAAAAGGCGGTTGCCGAAGCATCCAGTTTTGGTCTGCCTGCCACATCCGCAATCAGCTTGTCGGATTGGGTGGCAATTACGTCTTCTTTAGCTTTGCCTATTCTGTTATTGTTTTTTAATGCCAGTTCTTTGCTTTCCGCAAGGGTTAGCTGCTGTTGTGCAAAGAGGTTGTTTGTTCCCTGCAAAAGAACGAAACCGCATATAAAAACCTTTATGACTGTTTTATATCTTTTCTGTAACATAATCCCTTTTTATGATAAATATTTTTGGTGGTGAACATCGGTATCGGTATTGCGCTCGTGCTGTTCATCCGATTGTTTGTTTTTAGGTGGTTTTACGAACCTGTAATACAGTACCGGAACGATAAATAATGTGGTAATCATTGATACCAGAATACCGATTGAAATGGTACTTGAAATCGGTCCCCATTCCGGCGAGCCACTCGCCATTAACGGTATCAAACCGATTGCTGCCGCCATTGAGGTAAGGAAGATTGGTCGCATTCTTCGTTTAGCTGCAAACAGGGCTGCTTCTCTAATCGTATGACCGTGCTCCCTTACCAGTTCATCTGCATAGTCCACGAGGATAATCCCGTTACGGACTACGATACCCAGTAAGGCGGTAATACCGATGATTGCCATAAACCCGAACTCGTACCCTGTAAGGAACAAGCCCAACATTGCGCCCAGTAAACTCAACGGGAACGAAGCCAGTACAATGAATACTTTACCCACACGCTTGAACTGGAATAACAGCACAAGGAAGATGAGAACGAAACTTATCATAAAAGCCTTTCCCATTTTGGGACCGCTTTCCAGTCCATCCTCATACTCGCCGCCGTAGGCAATCTTAATGCCTTTAGGCAGTTTCAGGCTGTCAATTTTAGGCTGTACTTCTGCAAATACTTCTGCGGGTTTTCTGCCCAACTGCGCTTCGGAAGAAACGGTTAAGGTTCTTAACCCGTTACGGTGTACAATAGCCCCAGTATGCCACGACGGTTGTAAATCTACCACCTGCTTTAGAGGAACCTTAGCACCGAATGTTGAATTGATGTACATATTGCCCAAAGCATCCAGATTTTCCCTGTCGCTTTCGTCTGTACGCAATACAATGTCGATGGCTTTATTGCCCTCCCACATCTGCGATACCGGGTATCCTTTTATCTTTGCACCCAATGCCTGTGCTATCTGCGCTTTGGTAACGCCCAAACGCAAGGCTACATCTTCTTTAACCACGGCTTTCAGCCCTACATAATCATTCTGATAATCGGTGCGCACCCAGTTAGAACCTTTAGTGTTTTCCAGTAATGCTGCAACCTGCTTGGCTACTTTTTTCTGCTCGGTCATATCCTTGCCAATCACACGGATTTCAATCGGTGCGTGCTGCTGCTTCTTGCTTAGCTGCCTAACCCGCACATAACCGTTCGGCAGGTAGTTGTTGAATTTCTGTACATACTCGTCTATCATTTCTGCCGTTGCATCTTTGCTTGTGGTATTGATGAATACCTGCGCAAAGTTTTCCCGTGGGTGCTCCGGTGCATAGGTAGAGTAGAAACGTGGCGAGCTTGTACCGATAAAACTTGCTGTGTTTACAATGCGCTTATCGCCTGCAATTTCCTTTTCTATCTTCTTAACGGCTGCTTCGGTTTCGTGGATATTCGTACCGTTATCCATCCACAATTCAAGGTTGAACTGGTTTCTTTCCACGATAGGGAAAAATTCGGTTTTAACCTGACTACCTACCACGAAAGACAGTAAGAAGATAACCAAACCTGCTACCAACGTAGTTTTCTGCCATTTCATACAGAACTCGATTGCCCGGTCGAAACCGTCCTGCATCCGGTCTAAGAAATTGCGTTTTTTGGGTTTATCATCGTGCTTTTTCAATCCTTTTTTCAGGAAGTGGTAACACATATACGGCGTAAGGAACAAGGCTACAAGGAACGAAACCGCCAAAGCTATGCTTACGGTAATCGGTATCCATTGCACAAACTCTCTCGTAAGCCCGGTAAGCGTAAATGCCAACGGCAGAAACGATAGGACAATGGTAAGCGTAGCCGTGAAAATGGGAACCATCAACTGCGTGGCACTCTGCCAGGCGGCAGTCCACGACGGTATTTTTTCGTCCACTTTCTCGATGTAATTATCCACTACGATAATGGCATCATCGACCACCATCCCCAGTACGATAATCATTGCCGCCAAACTAACCTGGTGCATTTCGATACCCAACAAATTGAGGATAGCAAATGTTACGGCAATGGTAACGGGTGCTGCAATGGCTGAAATGGTGGCAACCCTGAACGGCAGCAGGAGCATTACGACCAAGATAACGGCTGCAATGGCGATACCGAACTCGATAAAGAAATGCCCCAAATTCATATCAACCACTTCGGGTTGGTCAACAATGGTGCTGACCTGCACATCTGATGGCAGGATTTCTTTTACTTCAGCAACTTTCTGTGTCAGCGCATTACCCAAATCGACAATGTTCTGTCCGGGCTGCATTTCTACGGTCAGCATCATTACATCGTTTCCTGAAACGGTAATTTTGCTTTTCAGGTCTTCATATCTTCTCTCGATGTTGGCTATATCCCGCAAACGGATATTGCCGCCCTGCGGGGAACTATATACAATCAGGTTCCCGATTTCATTTTCATTCTGATACTGCGCATCCGTGAAAATAAGGAAACGGTTTTTGTCAATTTCAATATCGCCACTCGGAATAGTTACATTCTGTTGGCTTAATGTGTTTGTGATTTCGTTGATACCGAAACCGTATTGCTTCAATACATCTTCTCGCAGGGTAATAAATACCTGCTGCTTCTGTCCGCCGTAACGCTTGATTTTGGAAACGGACGGTATCGTCTTAATGCCGTCTTCCAGTTCATCCAAATAGTTTTCCAACTGGGCGTAAGAACGACCGGGGGCTGATACGGCAATCATCTGAACAACCACATCGCCGAAATCGCTGTTCACATACGGTCCCTGTACGCCCCGTGGCAATGCTAAAGGCATATTGGCATCCAAACCGTGCTGTAAAGTATTCCAGAATTTTTTGGTGTCCTTTACATAGTCCTGCAATTCTACCGTTACAACCACCTGTCCGGGCTTACTTTCCGAATGGGTTTTTTCTTTTTTGATTTCCTCGAAACCGAACAGGTATTGTTCCAGCTTGTCGGTTACTTCTTTCTCTATCTGCTCTTCGTCGGCTCCGGGGTAGAAAGCCACAACAAGCCCCTGTCTAACTGTTACACGGGGGTCTTCACTTCTCGGCATCGTCATTAATGAAATTAACCCGGCAAACACCATAATAACGGTAATCGCTATCGGTACTTGCGGAAATTTCATTGCCGCTTCAATGAGGTTTATCTTTCTTTTCATAAATTATTCAGATTTTGGGGCTGATGCTGTTACCGATGTAGTTTGCGCTTTTACTTTCTGCCCGTCTTTCACGTTATTTTGCCCGGCAAGGATAATGGTCTGGCTTTCGTTAAGACCATCGGTTATAATAACCGCATCGCCTACGATTTTGCCCACTGTAACCCTCGTCAGCTTAGCGGTGTTGTTCTTATCTACCACGTACACGTGCGGGATTTTATCTACATTGTTGATGATGGCGGTAAGTGGTACACGTACCTGCTTAACCTTTACCGGGACGCCTGCAAGCACTTCGGTAATCATTCCCGGCATCAGCACGCCGCCCGGATTGTCCAAGCGTACTTTAAGGGTAAATGCTTTTGAAATTTCATCGGCTACGGGATTAATGATGGTGATTTTACCCGTGAAATTGCGTTGCAATGTAGGAATATTCACATCTACCTGCATCCCTTGTTTAAAGCTGCCGATTTCGCTTTCGGGTACGGCAAACTGCGCATATACCATATCTGTTTTTACAATGGTAAAGGCAGGAACGCCCGGTGCTGCCATACCGCCAACCTCGGCAGTTTTCACGGTAATTATACCATTGGTAGGCGAATGCAAACGGCTGTCGGCAATGCGCTTGCGGTTGATTTTTTTGTTGGCTTCTGCCTGCGCTACTTTGGTCTTGATGTCGATGTAATCCTTTTCAGGGAAACTTCCTTTTTTGTACAGTTCATCAAATCTTCTGAACGCATCCTGGCTCTGCTCTAAACTGGCATTGGCAATCTGCAATGCCGCTTCGTACTCGGTGGCATCAATGCTTGCAAGAAACTGTCCTTTGCTCACTCGCTACCCCTCATTTACACCCACACTGTTAATCGTGCCGGGAACGGCAAAACTTATGGTAGTCATATTGTCGGGAACAATGGAACCCGAATAGGAAACGGATTGCTCGGTTTCCGAACTGTTGATAGTGGCTACGGTTACTACCGGAGGCTCATCTTTTAACTGTTTTTCTTCTTTTTGTTTGCAACTCTGTATCAATCCGGCTCCGATAAGGAAGAGGGATAACAAACCAATTTTACTTGTTCTCATCTTACATTTATTTTGTTACGCTTCTTTGTTTAGTTAAACTTTGAAAATTTTAAATACAGGGGCAAAGGTCGGGTTACAGCTAAGGTGCAGCTATACGAAATGACGGGTAAAAGTTGTGAAATTTACTTTTTTGATTTGGTGGTATCTGCCTGAAACAAACAGAGCTACTGATGTTTCAGTAGCTCCGATGCCTGCATTAAAAAAATAGCAAAATGCTTGGGGGATGGATTGGAAAACCCTTAATGCGGGGGTTGCGCTTCGTCCATCTGCATAGTAACGGCTTCCCCGTGTTCCTGCTTTACCTGCTTGAAATAGCTTGATGTAAAGCCCGTGTGTTTTTTCAACTGGTTGGAAAGGTATGCCTGACTGCTGTACCCCAGTACGTGGGCAATCTCGGTCAGCGACATTTCGGTATGTACCAAAAGGTCTTTTACCTTTTCAATCTTCCGACGAATGATGTACTTTTCGAGTGTAATTCCCTCCACTGAAGAGAATAAGGCACTCAATGTATCGTAGTTCTTGTGCAGCTTGCCACTGATTAAGGTTGTGAATTTGGTAGGTGTGCCGCTTTGCAGTTGCAACGTGATACCTTTCTCCACCAACTCTTTTATCCTGTTTATTGTCTTTTGGTTTTTGTCATACATCAGTTCCAAGCCGATGCCTTTCAGCATCGTTTTGATTACTCCCAACTTCTGCGAAAAGTCTGTCGTATCCTTTATGATGGCTTGCCCCAGTTTTATATCCAAAACCTCAAAACCCAAAGCTGTCAATTCCTGTTCAAGAACATAGGTACATCTATTGCACACCATTCCTTTTATTAATAGTGTCATATCTTCTAAAATGTATAAGTTCCTTTATTCAATGGTCAAAATTCTGCATTTGCCCCCGACAAACTATTATGATATTCCGGCTTTGTTTTGTGAAATTTTATGAAAATCGGTGCAGTAACATTAAATATCATAAACTAAATAAGGAAAAGTACATAGCTACTTCCGACCATCTTACGGAATTTTGTAATAGACAACATCCGTATAAAAATGAAGAACAAAAAGAGCAACGAACATCAGGTTTTAAAGGTGCTGAAAGATTACAACGCAGGTAAAAGCGGACTGGAACTTTTCGAGAAATACGGCGTTTACGGCACGAACATTTTTGAACTGAAACACAAATACAAGGATTTAGGGATGGATATTCTTGTAGAATTGGTAAATTTAAACGAAGAAAACAGCAGGCTGAAAACAATGTATGCCGAACTGTGCATACAGCACCGGAAGCTCAAAGACCTGCTGAAAGAAGATTTCTGACAGGACAGTCGGGAGCGGTAAGCAGCAATTTAAAATACTATTACTATGACAAATGTAACGTACAAATACGCTACGGTTTTGGTAGCAATACAGAACCTACGCAACGAGGGGTATAACGTGGATTTCAATCTCGAAGAGAACTGTTTAATCTGCGGCGATAACAAATATACCATTGATGATTTTGAGATTGAGCAGGTCTATCGCTATGAGGGCGAAAGCAACCCAAGCGATGAGGCTACGGTGTATGGCATTGCCTCGAAAGACGGTTTAAAAGGAATTTTGGTTACGGCTTATGGTGCTTATACCGATAGTATGAGTACGGCAATGCTCCGCAAACTGGCACTAAAAAACGATTAAGATTTTAAAGTATGATAAAAGTGTTTATAGCCGGAGCCACCGGGTGGGCAGGCTCGGCAATCGCAAAAGGTGTTTATAACGAAAAAGGAATGCAACTGGCAGGCGGCTTGTCACGCTTCAATAAACAAGAGAATTTAGCCGAAATCCTGGATTTCGGAAATGATGAAATCCCATTGTTCGGAACCATAGAAGAGGCACTGGAGCAAGTGGATTTTGATGTACTTGTCGAATTTACCAAACCAGATATTGCCAAAAAGAATATCCTGTCAGCCTTAAATAAAGGAAAAAAAGTTGTGGTGGGTACTTCGGGACTTACTAATGAAGATTATACCGAAATAGAAAAGGCAGCCAACGATAATAACACTTCAGTACTTGCCGCAGGCAACTTTGCCATTACAGCCGTCCTGCTATTCAAGTTCGCTTCTATTGCTGCGCAGTATATTCCCAATTATGAACTCATAGACTACGCAAGCCAAAACAAAGTGGATGCGCCGAGCGGCTCGGTAGCGGAACTGGCGCATCGTTTGTCGGGCATACAGCAATCGAATATTACGGTTCCCGTTAAGGACACCATTGGCAGCAAAGAAACAAGGGGTGCAGATATTGAGGGCGTACAGGTGCACGCTGTAAGGCTTCCGGGTCACGTGTTGGGTATTGAAGCCATCTTTGGAATGCCGGACGAAAAGCTGATTTTAAGGCACGATGCGGGAAACAGTGCCGAACCTTATGTAAAGGGCGCAATCCTTGCCATCGAAAAAGTAAGCACGTTCAAAGGGTTGAAAAGGGGTCTTGATGCGGTAATGGATTTCTAAAAAAACAAAGTGCAAAATAATAGCTGAAACTGATATTTTGCCTTTTTTCTATACCCGGTATTTACTGCACCGTCACACAAACATCGGCATTCATCGGGTAGCTTTGGCAAAGCAAAATTATTCCCTCTGCGATATCCTGTTCTGTCAGTGCCCCGTTATGGAGCATCCGAACTTCGCCATCGGTTTTTACTGCCCAACAAGCCCCGCAGGTTCCATTCTTACAGGAACTCGCCACTTTGATATGGTGCTCTTTCATCGCATCCAGAAGCGACTGCTTCGGCTGTACCTCAATGAGCGATGTGCATTCATACGTTTGCTTTTCCTCGTTCTCGTAGTAGTCCTCGTAATAGTTTACAATCACATCTTTAACAGTACCGTCCGTTTCCAAATCGCCCGCATTCCCCGGAACCGGGTCGAAGTATTCCAAATGGATATGGTCTTCGGGAATGTACAAGCCCGTTAAGGCATCCTGGTACAAATCCATCAGCCCGTTGGGTCCGCAGATGTAATAATGGGCTGCAGCAACATCGCCAACCAGTCTTTTAATGACCGAACGTAAAACAAGCAGATTGAACCTGCCTGCAACGTGGTTGAGTTTGGTGGAAATAAAATCAGGTGCAGTAAAGGAATAACAAATATTCAATTCTTGCGCTGCCTGCATCGCTTCCAGTTCATTCCAAAATATGGTTTCTTCCGGTGTTTTATTGCTGTACACCAGTAAGGGTATCCGATTGCTGTTTTCAACGCTTTTCAGCATTGCGTATAACGGGGAAATACCGCTACCGCCTGCCAGTAAAACAATTTGGGATTGCTCGGCTATCGGTTTTTCTAAAACAAAGCTGCCAAATGGGGCTTCTATTTCCCAGGCTTCGATGTTGTCTGCATTATTTAAGATGTAATTGCTCATCTTTCCACCTGTAACCCTTTTAATAGTAATGGCGGGAAATTCGTCAGACGGCACAGAACTGAACGAATACGAACGTATGAGCAGTTCGCCGTTTACGGTAAGCCTGATGTTGAGGTACTGACCGGGCAGGTAGGTAAACGCCTGCTGCTCCGTGTCAAAGTATAGGGTAATGGTATCTTCGGTTTCCTTTATAATTTTATGTGTTCGCCACGTGTATTTCTTCATCCCTCGGTTTTTAATGTCTTGCATTGCTGATAAAAAGAAAACCTCTGCTCCTGTACACAAAGCGAGGTTTCATAAAGACTTCTATTTAAAAGTTTGCTGTTCTGATAATTATAGTTCGTTTTGCTTTTCCTGTTGTCTTCTGATGATTTCGAGCTTGTTTTTTCGTATCTGCTTAAAATGGGCAGACGTTAATCCCGTATAGGTCATTAATTGCTCGGACAGTTCCGTCGGCTTTTGATAGCCTAACGCCTTTGCGATTTGTGACAGCGATTGCTCGGTGTACACCAGTAACTCTTTTACCTTTTCGATAATGCGCCTGATATAGATAATTTCAAGGCTCATATCATATTTAACAAGGAACAGATTGTTCAACTGGTGATAATCTGCTTTCAATTCGTTTGTAAGCTGTACGGCAAACGGTGCAGATTTACCTGTGTCCAACCTGTTCTGTATAATCCGGTCTGCTACATTGCAAACTTTCGTCATTATCTCCGAACAGTCGCCTGAATTTTGTTTCTGTAACATTGCTTTTTATTTATGGAACGAGATTTAACTGTTTCATACGCTGGGTAGCTTTGGTAAAAAATACCGGAGAAGTACTGGTGTGCTTGCTCCGGGACTGTCCAAAACTTATCCGCAGCATCCTGTTGAACAACTTGAAGCCTTTCCGCTGTCGTCGCCGCCAACTTTGTAGCCTGCTTTTTCAATCGCCTCAACCAACTCTTCTTTCACTTCGTCGTTTTCAACTGAAACAGATAATTTTCCTGCTTCCAGTTTTTCTACTTTAATGCCGTCAATGTCTTTGATTGCTCCGTTTACTCTCGACTGGCAGTGTGCACTTTGCATATCTGGTATGCTTAATTCTACATTTTTCATTTGAACTTATTTTTTATTGTGATACAAATTTCCGTATTAAACGAGGTGTTACTATTATGGTATTCCCTGTAAGATTTGTGATTTTTACTGATTTTGAAATCGCCGTGTTATTCCACGATTAATTTACCTTTCATATAGATGTAATGACCGGGAAACGAGCACAGGAAATCATACGAGCCTTTTGCCGGAGCCGTAAAGGTAATTTCTGTGGTTTGCCCACCGCCAATCATATCCGTTTTTGCGATTACGGCGTTTTCCATTCCTTTAGGTATGTAGCCGTTGTCCTTAGCATCTATCGCAGCATTGGCAAAAGTGTTGAAGTCTGTGCCCTGGGCAAGTATAACAACATTGTGCCCCATTGCCTCAATCGGTGCTTTTCCGATGTGCTTTAAAATGAGCTTTACGGTTTCGCCTGCTTTGGCTTTCAGTTCGGTTTTGTCGAATTTCATATCATCGCCGCCGCTAATGGTAATTACATTTTCGTTCCCTGTTTCTGCGGGGGCAACTGTTTCTTCTATTACAGGCTGATTGCTCTCCTGTGTGGTCTTGTCTTTTTGCTGATTGTTGTTACAGGCAGTAAATGCGATTACCGACAATGCTAACACTAACTTTTTCATTTCTATTTGAGATTTTATTTTGTTATCTGATAGTGCAAATTTCAGTACATAAGGTCACTTCCTCATTACGCTTTTCCCTGTTTGATTTGTGATATTTACTGATTGGACAGGGCACAAAAAAGAGGGCTGCAATAACCCTCTAAATTTTAAACAAAAAAAAATGCCAGTATTACGCTGCCATTTCCTCACAAGCCTTTGCACAAGCTCTGCACGCTTCTGCACATTCTTTACAATGCTCCATACCCATTGCAGCGTGTTTCTCACACTCTTCAGCACAAGCGTTGCAAATGTCAGCACATAGTTTGCAAATCTCTTTGCTAAATTTACCATCAAGACTTAATACGTTTGCTGCCGCTTGGCAAATAGCTGCACATTCCAGGTCTAACTGGATACATTTCTTTACGTGTGCAACATCATCTTCATTTAAACAAGCAATGGCACATTGGTTACAGATAGCTACGCACTTCAGGCAAGCCTCGATACACGATTGAAATTTTGTTTGTATCATAATATAAAATTTAAAAAATTAAGAAATAGATTTTATACTGTTTCTAACAAATATCAGTCCCTTGCAAAAGAAATGCTTTGTAAAATTCCTTGTTTGAATTGTAAGATTTACTGATTTGATATTTCGTAATATAAGGCTATATAAATAAAACCTACCTAATATTATTTCTGTAAAGAATTAGAATAAAAAAAACGACAGTCCCAATTAAGGAACCGCCGTTTTAGCAAACGCAATAAAGCTAAGTTCTACATTATTTTTTCAGTTTGTCGGCAGGAGGATTGTAATCAGACAATGTTGTTACCCTTACGGTATCAACCCCGGTAATATCCCAAGTGATAGGTATCATAGTCATATACTCACATTTCGGACACATATCACCCTCTGAACCTATCATTTCTTTATGACCGGGACAGCCTGTAATCAAATGTCCGTGGGCATCAATCAGCTCGCCTTTTTCGTTCCTGTCTTTTGCTGTAATTTTTTCGGCGGGTTTTTCAACCACCTGTTCCGTAGCGTGGTCGTGCCCGTCGCCCTCGGTGTGTGCGTGTCCGTCTTTTGCTGTTTTGGTATCGCCCCCGCAAGATGCTAAGAAAATCGCTAAGGAGGCAAATACGCCTATCAATAATTTGTTCACTTTCATTTCTATTTATTTTTTAGAGATTAAAAACTTGATTTTATTCCAGTAAGATTAATGATTATGATGGTCGTGTGCTGACGGTTCAGCCTTTACAATACATAGCACCGAATTATCGTGTAGATGTGCTGGTGTTTCCAACTGGATGGTAACGTGATGGATATTCATATGCTCTAATTCGTGTTCTACTTTACGAAGTAATATTTCACTTTCTTCGATAGTCATTTTTTCATTTACAACGGCGTGGCACGTAAGTGCATTCAATCCACTTGTAATTGTCCAAATATGCAGGTCGTGAATACTTTTAATACCATCGGTTTTAAGGATTTTTTCATTGACCTTATCCACTTCAACATTTTCGGGTGTGCCTTCCATCAATACGTGTACCGATGATTTAGTAACTAAATACCCACTTCTCAATACCAGTATCGAAACAATAACGCTTGCCAACGGGTCTGCCCACCCCCAACCGAAAAACATAATGAGCAACGCTGCGATAATTGCACCAACCGAACCGAGCATATCACTGATGACGTGCAGGTAGGCTCCACGCATATTGAGGTTTTCCTTTACGTCAGCACCACGCATCATTATCCAGGCTACAAGCACATTAACCAATAAGCCTACAATTGCTACAATGAGCATACCTCCTGATTGAATTTCCGGTGGGCTCTGAAAGCGTTCTATCGCCTCGTAAATGATATAAACTGAAATCAGGATAAGTGTTGCACCGTTGATAACTGCTGCAAGTATTTCAAAGCGCTTATAGCCGTAGGTCTTACTGTAATCGGCTATTTTACTGCTGAACTTAAAGGCCATCAGCGCAATGAAAAGCGATATTGCATCACTCAACATATGTCCGGCATCGGCTAATAAGGCAAGGCTGTTTGTCAGAAAACCTCCCACTACCTCCACTACCATATATGTAGTGATGATTACCAAGCTAATGGTCAGGGTCTTTTTATTCGCAGTATGCGAGTGGCTGTGTCCGTGGTCTTGTCCCATATTTACTTGTGATTATTGTTTCACTGCTGCAAATATCAGCAGCAAAACGTTTCTATCTATTTTAATATTCTTT
The DNA here is from genome assembly GCF_024649945.1 of Flavobacterium panacis. GTDB lineage: Bacteria > Bacteroidota > Bacteroidia > Flavobacteriales > Flavobacteriaceae > Flavobacterium > Flavobacterium panacis. The sequence goes on from NZ_JANKMS010000011.1 coordinate 28,669, forward strand.
GTGTGATTTATCGGTTTACTTCTTCCATTTCAAACGTAAACTGTTACTTACCACACTTACACTACTCAACGCCATTGCGGCTCCGGCAATCATTGGGTTTAGTAAGAAACCATTGATTGGGTAAAGAATACCTGCTGCAATCGGAATACCTATAAGGTTATAGATAAATGCCCAAAACAGGTTCTGCTTAATGGTTGATACGGTTTGTTTTGATAGTCTTATGGCTTGAGGTATTTTGGTAAGGTCTGATGAAATAATGGTCATCTTCGCCACGTCCATTGCGATATCCGAACCTTTACCCATTGCGATACTTACATCGGCAGTTGCCAGTGCTGTACTGTCATTGATACCGTCGCCAACCATTGCTACTACTTTGCCTTGCTGTTGCAGTTCTTTCACAAAATCAGCTTTGTGCTGTGGCAAAACTTCGGCTTTGTAATGCTTGATACCAGTTTGCTCGGCGATAGCTTTGGCGGTAGCCTCATTATCTCCCGTCAACATATACAGTTCGATATCCGCATCCTGCATTTCTTTGATAGCCTGTACCGATGTCTCTTTAATTTTGTCGGAAATAGCGATTACAGAAAGAGCTTGTTTACTGTTTGCAAACCATATAACGGTTTTAGACTGTGTGCCCCATTCGTCCGCCTGCTTTTGCAGTTGGTCGGCAATGGTAATGTTGTTTTCGGCTAACAGTTTTTTATTACCTACATAGTAAGTGTCGCTGTTGTAATCGGCTTTTGCGCCTTTACCTGTTATACTGTCGAAGTTTGATAATAAAGTTGTAGAAACGCCCTCCAAATTTTTCACAACGGCTTCCGCTAATGGGTGCTCCGATTGCTTTTCAATGCTCAATAAAACATCTTTCGTCGCATCGTCATTGTTCAGCCATTGGATGCCTGTAACCTGTGGTCTTCCCTCGGTAATCGTACCTGTTTTATCCAGCACGATAGCGTTTACTTTCTTCGCTAATTCCAAACTTTCCGCATCTTTAATCAGGATGCCGTTTTCTGCACCCTTACCAACGCCCACCATAATAGCGGTAGGAGTAGCCAAGCCTAAAGCACAAGGACAAGCAATAACCAATACAGTAACGGCTGCTAAAAGACCTTGTACAACACCATTCTCGCCTCCTAAGAAGAACCAAAGAATAAATGTCAGGATAGCAATACCGATTACTACCGGAACGAAAATACCTGCGATTTTATCCACCAGTTTTTGTACGGGTGCTTTACTTCCCTGTGCATCCTGCACCATTTTGATGATTTGGGCAAGCATTGTTTCTTTACCCACTTTTACCGCCTTGAACTGGAAGCTACCTTTTTGGTTGATGGTTCCGGCAAATACCTTTTCGTTTTCCTTTTTCAGTACCGGAACAGGTTCGCCGCTTAGCATACTTTCATCTACATACGAATTGCCCGATACAACTGTACCATCCACCGCAATTTTTTCGCCCGGCTTAACCAAAATAATATCGCCTGCGTTTACATCTTCGATGGCTTTTTGTCTTTCCGTGCCGTCTGCTTCTATTACGATAACCGTTTTCGGTTGCAAGCCCATCAGCTTTTTAATGGCTGATGAGGTATTGCCTTTGGCTTTTTCTTCCAATAGCTTGCCCAATAAAATAAAGGCAACGATTACGGCTGCGGCTTCAAAGTACACGTGTGCGTGTAAACCTCTTTGATGCCAAAAGTCCATAAACAGCATATTGAATACGCTGAATATATAGGCGATACCTGTACTCAATGCGACAAGTGTGTCCATATTGGCAGAACGGTGTTTCGCCTGCTTCCACGCATTGATAAAGAAGTCTTTACCTAACCATAAAACTACCGGAGTGGCGAATGCCCACATTATTTCATTACCGTAAGGCATATCCATAAAGAACATACCGATAATGACCACCGGTAGCGATAGGATTACTGCCCAAATGGTTTTGTTTTTAAGTTTTCTGAATTTTTCGGCGTGGATAGCTTCTAAAGTTTCCTGTTGCTTGCTCTCGTCTTCGAGCAATAGGTCATAACCGCCGTCCTGTACCGCTTTCCTGATTTGCTCGGAATTGGTTATATTCGGCAGGAATTCAACGTTGAGGTTTCCCGTACCGTAATTCACTTCGGCACTTACTACGCCCGGCGTATATTTTGCCATACTCTCGGCACTGCCTGCACAAGATGCACAGGTCATACCTAAAACGGGATAAGTCTTTTTAACAGTGGGAACGCCGTAGCCTAAATCTTTAATTGCTTTTACAGCTTCGCCTACTACCTCGTTATCATTAACGGTAATAGCCGCCCTGCGGTTATTTAGCTCTACTTTGTGGGTTTCTACGCCTTTTACCTGTGCCAGTCCTTTTTCGACGATTAATGCACAGTGCTCGCTTTCTACATCCTCTAAAGGAATGTAAATTGTTTCTTTATTGGTTGCCATATCTCGATTGCTTTATTTTCATAATGCAAAGGTGGCAACAATAAAGAGGAGTTCTATTGTGAAATTCTGGGTTTGATTTGTAAGATTTACTTAAACCTTATCCAGTGGCTTGCGCTTGTCTTCCCTTATCTGCTTGAAATGGCTCGGTGTAAGCCCTGTTACTTTCTTGAACTGGTTGCTCAAATATGCCACGCTCGAATAATTCATACGGTCGGCAATCTCGCTTAACGACAGCTCATCGTACACCAACAGTTCTTTTATCTTTTCTACTTTCTGTGCGATAAAGTACTTCTCAATGGTCGTACCCTCAATATCGGAAAACAGGTTGCTAAGGTAGTTGTAATCGTGGTGCAGCGCATCGCTCAACACATCCGAAAGATTGGTTTTCGCATCGTTGTCCTGATGGTGCACCAGGTCAATGATAACGTTCTTTATTTTCTCAATCATCCGGCTCTTCTTGTCGTCGATGACCTGAAAACCCAAAGGGTCTAAAACGTTTTCCAATGCCTCACGCTCTGCTGTGGTTAAATCTTTTTTAAGGATTATTTCGCCCAGTTTTATATTGGTAGCCTCTATGCCGAGTTTGTCGAGTTCGTTCTGAACTACGAGAATACAACGGTTGCAGACCATATTTTTGATAAATAATGTACTCATATTTCGCTAAATCACAATTCATTTTGTTGCATCAATACGCAACCACAAATTTAAGATTAAAAATTAAGTATTTATTGATTATGAGTGACTAAGTGATGCAAACGACGGTTTTCATAGGGGAAAATAGCTAAAATATTCCCCATTGTAGGGGAATATTGGCGGTTAAAGTGCTGTTTATTAATAACATTTGCTAAGGTACTCTGATATTGATAACGTAATCCTCCCTACTATGAGAAAGTTATTAGGAACTATTGTTACCGAAATTCAGGAGCAGGAACGGAAACTGTCAATTACGTGCTCGGGGCTAATTGAAGAGGCTTTTCAAATGACGGTCTTTCTTCAGGAGCTATTGGTTTCGGCAAAAGAATGTGTGCTAAGTTCGGAATTTGAGAACGATGCAAAAGAGATTGAGTTCTTTAAAATGATTAAGCCCCAAATCCTGGGCAAACTCATCTATTATAACAAGCTCTACCGGATAGAAACCTCGTGCCCGGTCAATAACGGGAAAATATATCATAACTATTTCTCGAACCATTTAACGGAGCTAAAGATTGAGTTTAGGGAACACATCTGCAACTCCCATTTTTATCGCTACTACCGTTCGGGCAGGGTGGATAAAGACCACGAATATTTTAAGCGTGGGCAGATAAACTACCTCGATGGGCTTAATAGTTACGTATTTGAAATCGACCCGCAATTCTCTACCTATTACGATTACAAAGTAGCCCGCATCCTCGCCAACGACCTCTTATACGCCTACCTCTTAACCAAAATCAGCCCCGAAGAAAATTCCGATACATTTTTCAGTAGCGCCAGCGAAATTAAAGAGCTATCCTGGACGGACAGCAAGAATGCTCTGATTGAGCTAACGTATGCCCTCTACGCATCAGGTGCTATTTCAGGAGGTAAGTTAGGCATCCGGAAGCTCACTGCTATTTCACAAGTGTTGTTCCGAATACCACTGACCGATGTGCATCACGCATTCCACCGTATGAAAACCCGTGCAGGCTCTCGCACCTTGTTTTTAGACCAGTTGAAACAAGCACTGGAAGAATATATGGATAAAGACTTATAAACACTCCATCAATAAAGGCTTTGAAAGCAATACGCATTCCGTATTGCTTTTTTTTGTGCCTGCGTTCGCCAATATATGGCAATTGGCGAACGGGCATATTTCCTTATCCCAAAATCGGAAAATCTGCCGAAACGCTTATTTAATAAGGCTTTCCGGCAAATTGTAAAATTTTCAAAAAACCGCTTTTTCAATTGGCAAGCATTGGCGGACAAACACTGCCACAATTCTGAATTTTGCCCTGTGAACATTAAACGACAGCGCAATGAATATAATAACAGTTGACGAAGAAGTGTGGCAGCACCTTAACGAACGGTTGAAAGCCATTAGCGAATATATCCTGAAACTGGAAGATACAAGCTATGATAGTTTGTGGCTCAACAATCACGAAGTCTGCCAGTACCTCCACATCAGCGAAAAAACATTGTGGCGTATGCGCACCAACGGGCAGATAGCCTTTTCAAAAATGTACGGGCAGTATTACTATACGATTGGTGCTATCAAGGAAATGCTTAACGCCAATGCCGTACAAACTACCGATGAGTATGTGGAGCAGCTTATGGCGAAAGGCAAAAGCTACATTAAACAAGGCAGAAAGCTAAAATCAGGTAATAAGTAAAAGTTTTGGGTATGAATATCGACAAAATGGAATTTGTGGCGTGGATGGAACGCATAATGGATAGGCTTGACATTCTCGGCAACCACATAGACGATTTACAAAAGAAGCGCAATAGCATAGACGGAGAAGAATTACTGGATAATCAGGATTTATTACAAATGCTGAAAATCAGCAACCGTTCCCTGCAACGGTATCGCTCCATCGGTAAGCTGCCTTACTATACCATCAGCGGAAAATTGTATTACAAACTATCCGATGTGCATCAGTTCATCAGGGAAAGTTTTAACCCGCCTTTGCCCAAACTGGATGCCAATAAGTGACAAACACTGCCTTTGAGTGCCACATAGTGCAATACGGTGCAGGCTTCCTTTACATTCGACAGCGAACTTTTAAAATTTTCAGAATATGAGTGAAGAAACAACTAATAAACAGGAAATGCCCGAACAGCTTTCGGACATATTACTCGTACTGGATAAAGAAAAAATGAAAATCCAGGCAGTGAAGAGTATCGACGAAAACGGGAAAATGGAAACCGTCGAACCCACGAAGAAAAACCAAAACCAGTTTATGCGTGTGGACAAAAGCGGCGATTTCTTTTCCAACTTCTTTTCCAATTTTTTCAGCCAGTTAAAGAACCCTACAAACTTTACTTTCTTCAAAGTACCCGCCCCTATTGCTGCTGAAAAAGCACAGGAATTACAAAAGCACGTAGATAAGCCCACTCCCGATGGCGAGAAAGTGCTGAAAGAACTCGAAGTAAAGGCAGAACCGCAACAGGACAAAAAACAAGAAAATCAAAATAATATGGCAACAGCACAAACAACAACGGAAACGAGTGAATATCGCTACAAGCCGGAGCAGATTGATTGGGACACAATGAAAAACCTCGGATTAAGCAAAGAGTATCTTGAAAAAAGAAACCTGCTTGACCCTCTATTAAGAGGTTACAAAACCAATGAACTCTTACCGATAGGCATTAACCTCGGCGGTTCTATTCTGCGCACGGATGCCCGCTTGTCTTTACAGCAAGCGGAAGACGGTAATGTTATCGTGGCAATACACGGTATCAAAAAAGAGCCTAACCTCCATTTTGAGTTTTTCGGTCACAAGTTTACGGACGAAGACAAGAAAAACCTGCTTGAAACGGGCAATATGGGGCGTGTAGTCAATTTGGTAAATTCTAAAACGGGCGAACTGATGCCGTCTATTATCAGCATTGACAGGCTTACCAATGATGTAGTGGCATTGCGAACTGATTTCATAAAAATACCTGATGAGTTAAAAGGTGTGAAACTGAATGACGAGCAAAAGCAAACCTTAATGGAAGGCAAACCGCTTTATCTGCAAGGTATGATTTCTACCAAAGGAACAGAGTTTTCTGCAATGGTACAGTTTAATGCGGACAAACGATATGTAGAGTTCCTGTTTGACAGAAGCAATAACCATCAGCAGGCGCAAACCAACCAACAAACCAATCAACAGGGCAATCAGCAGAATAATCAGCAAAGCCAACCGCAGGAAGCTCCGAAAACTTTCAGGGGCAAAGAACTGGACGATGAGCAGTACAACAAATTCAAAGCCGGGCAAACCATATATGTGGAATTGAAAGATAAAAAAGACCAACCCTACAAGGGTTATATCACTTTCGACAAAGATACCGGAAAGACCAACTTTGAATTTCCCGGTCAGTATAAAGCACGGGTAGAAACTGCCGAAACCCATAAAACACAGACTGCCGTTAATTCAGAGGGTAAGACCAATGAAGCAACCAAGAACATCAAAGAGCCTTTGAAGTCCGGGCAACAAAGACCGAAAAATGAAAAGCAGCAGGAACAACAAGAAAAACCCGAAACTCCTGCAAAATCCAAAGGCAGAAAAATGTAATACAGTATGAAAACAATTATAGCAGAAAAACCAAGCGTAGCAAGGGAGATAGCCGGCTTGTTGGGAGCATCTGAAAAAAAGGACGGCTACCTGACAGGTAACGGCTATTTTGTTACGTGGGCATTCGGTCATTTAATAGGACTGGGAATGCCCGAAGATTATGGGATTACGGGATTTGACAAAGCCGCTTTGCCTATATTGCCTAACCCGTTTTTATTGACCGTTCGCAAAGTCAAAAAAGATAAAGGCTATACTGCCGATGCTGGCGCATTAAAGCAACTGAAAGTAATCAAAGAATTGTTCAATAAAAGCGATAGCATTATCGTGGCGACAGATGCAGGTCGTGAGGGCGAACTCATTTTTAGGTACATTTATGAATACCTGAAATGCAACAAGCCGTTTGAACGCCTTTGGATTAGTTCGCTTACAGAAAAGGCAATTAGGCAGGGCTTTGACAACCTTAAAAACGGAAAAGAATTTGACGGGTTATATCAGGCTGCACAAGGCAGAAGCCGTGCCGATTGGCTTGTAGGCATCAACGCTACACAGGCGTTGAGCATTGCCGCAGGCAATGGTATTTACTCGCTCGGAAGAGTGCAAACTCCGACGTTGGCTTTGATATGCAAACGCTATCTCGAAAACAAAAATTTCTCTGTAAAGAAATATTGGCAGATACAATTGCTACATCACAAAGCACAGGTTGATTTCAAAAGTATTTCCGTTACCAAGTGGGATGAAAAGCATCTTGCTGATGATACGCTGAAAGCCATTCAGCGCAATGAAATTGCAACCGTTACATCGGTAGAAACCAAAAGCGTTACAGAACAACCGCCCTTGCTTTTTGATTTGACGGGCTTGCAAAAAGAAGCCAACAAAAGGCTGAAATTATCTGCTGAAGCAACGCTCAATATTGCGCAAAGCCTGTACGAAAAGAAGTTTATTACTTATCCCCGTACCGGAAGCAAATACATACCCGAAGATATGTGGGCAGAAATTCCCAACCTTGTGCGGGCATTGCAGAACCGTGAAGATTGCAAACAAGCCCTTACCAAAATCAAATGGGGACGGTTCAATAAACGTATCGTGAATGACCTCCGTGTAACGGACCATCACGGTTTATTGATTACCGACAAAGTGCCGTCTGTACTGAATGCAGATGAAGATAAGATTTACAATATGATTGCACTTCGCCTGCTCGAAGCCATATCACAAGCCTGTGTCAAAGAGATAACCGATGTATCATTGCAGGTGTTGCACTACGATTTTACGGCAAAAGGTTGTAAAATTCAGGAAGCAGGTTGGCGTTCCATCAAAGGAAGTTTTACCGATGATGGCGAAGAGCCAGTGCAGGAACTACCCGAACTGACTAAAGGCGATGAACTCAAAATAAAAGAAGCTGCCGTTTTGGAAAAGCAGACCAAACCACCAGTCCTTTATACCGAAGCCGGGCTTCTATCGGCTATGGAAACCGCCGGAAAAGAAATTGAAAACGAGGAAGAACGGAAAGCCCTGAAAAATATTGGTATTGGTACTCCGGCTACAAGAGCCGCCATTATCGAAACCTTGTTTACCCGTAATTATATCCAAAGGGATAAGCGTTCTTTAATACCTACAGAAAAAGGATTGCAGGTGTACGGGCTTGTTAAAGAACGCAAGATTGCAGATGTAGCTATGACCGCAGAATGGGAACTGGCATTGCAGAAAATTGAAAACAACGAAGCGGATGCCGGAGCATTTCAAAAGGAAATGGAAACCTATGCGAAATCTATTACCGATGAACTGCTGCAAACTTCTATTGCAAATACTAATCAGCCAAAATTGACCTGTCCGAAATGCAAAAGTCAGCAACTCATCATTCGTGACAAGATTGTGAAATGTTCTGATGAGGCTTGTAATTGGGTGCAGTTCCGTACCGTCTGCGGGGTACAAATCAGTATCGAAAATATTGTAAGCCTTATCAATAAGGGTAAAACGGCTTTAATCAAAGGAATGACGAGCAAAGCCGGAAAGAAATTCGATGCTTATATCGTGCTGAAAGAAAATGCAGAAACCTCCTTTGAGTTTGAAAAAAACAAAAGCAATAAGCGTAATGGAAAATAAATCGTCTATTATACCCAAAGAAATAAGGAACCTGATTTATACTATTCGGGGCAAACAAGTAATGTTGGATAGTGACCTTGCTGCCTTGTATCAGGTGGAAACAAAGAACCTCAACAAAGCCGTAAAACGGAATATCGAGCGTTTTCCTGCTTCGTTCTGCTTTCAACTGACTGAAAAGGAAGTTGAAAACTTGAGGTTCCAATTTGGAACCTCAAGTTTAAATTACGGTGGCAGACGTTATTTACCCTATGCTTTTACCGAACAGGGGGTTGCAATGGCATCTGCCATACTCCGTTCGGACATAGCGGTAAGAATGAGTGTTCAAATAATGGAAGCCTTTGTAGAAATGCGGCGTATGCTCATTAGCAATGCTTCTTTGTTTCATCGGCTAGATAATATTGAATTGAAACAACTGGAAGCCGACCAAAAATTTGAAGAGATTTTTAAGGCTTTGGAAAGCGACAAGCTGCACAGCGAAAAAGGTATCTTTTACAACGGACAGGTTTTTGATGCCTATGCTTTTGTTTCTGATATTATCCGTAGTGCCGGAAGTTCCATTATCCTGCTTGATAATTATGTGGATGATACGGTGCTTACTTTATTGGGTAAGCGCAATGATAATGTAACTGCCACTATCCTTACCAAAAGTATCAGTCACCAGTTACGGTTGGATTTACAACGCTACAACAGCCAATATACTGTAATAGATATTGAGATTTTCTCCGATGCCCACGACCGTTTTTTAATTATTGACAATACAGAGCTTTACCATATAGGGGCATCGCTCAAAGACCTGGGCAAAAAATGGTTTGCCTTTTCTCGAATGGATATTGAAGTCGGCAGGATGCTCCAAATCCTTAACAAGCCATAAAAATGAACCTCTGAATTTTTCAGAGGTTTTTTATTGTCCATTACGCCAAATACCGCCTCTCAAAGCCAAACCCTGCAACATTCACAAAGGCATTTGCTTTCGCTTATAATTTTAGGATTTAAGTAAAATTCTAAACAAAATATAGTATGGACGTACAGCAAAAAGACCTATCGTATTTCAGATTACGACTGCAAGAATTATTAAACAGCAGCTTCCCCGAAAAGGTACACGACCAAAAATTTATAGACCAACGGTCTTCGTGGGCTGCCAACGCTTATGAGGGGGCGTTCCGGTCGGGAAACGCCTTAGAGCAATGCAATGAAATAGCTAATTACATATTGTTTGAGGGCTTACACTTCTCCAAGTTCGACACGGTTTTTAAAGTGGTATGCAATGAGTTTGATACCATAATGGCAGATGAGGAACTGCGACCGTTCGCCCTGAAAATGTTTCCTGTTTGCGAACCTGTATTTGCAGGATATGAATTAACCGATGATTTCATCCACGGGTTTGAGTTCGATTTACTCTATACCGAACTGACCGGAACCATCGCAATATGGATTGAGGAAAATGGGCTTCAGTAAGCGGTTCCATCTCCAACAGAATATTGATGCCCTGCGAATTGTTTTTAAACTGGAAAAGGAGAAACGGCAAGCCACCGTAGGCGAAAGACTGCTAATGATGCAATACAGCGGATTTGGCGGTCTTAAATTCGTTCTGAACCCCTTTGAAAATGAAATAGACATCAATAATTGGAGAAAAACGGAACACGACCTCTTTCCGATTACGCAGGAACTCCACCAACTACTCAAAGAAAATTCCGAAGACGATAAGCAATACCGCAGGTATGTGGATAGTATGAAAAGTTCTGTTTTAACGGCTTTTTATACCCCGCCAGAGGTCATAGATGCCATTTCATCAGCCTTGCGGGATAGCGGTCTGCATATTGATAAATTCCTCGAACCCTCCGCAGGTATCGGCTCATTCATACAATCCTTTTCGGAAAGTCAAAAAGCCAATGTTACTGCCTATGAAAAGGACTTGCTGACAGGCAAGATTTTAAAGCAGCTCTATCCCGAAAGCAATGTACGTGTAAGCGGTTTTGAGGAAATTCCCGAAAGGGAACAAAACAGCTATGATGTAGTAGCCAGTAACATTCCTTTTGGCGATACTTCCGTATTCGACCTTTCTTATTCCCGAAGCAAGGACAATGCAAAAATACAGGCTGCCCGAAGCATACACAATTACTTCTTTCTGAAAGGTGCTGATATGCTCCGTGAGGGTGGTTTGTTAGTTTATATCACTTCACAAGGCATATTGAACAGCCCTAAAAACGAACCCATACGCAGGGCGTTAATGCAGGATAATAATTTGGTATCGGTTGTAAGATTACCTAACAACCTGTTTACAGAATATGCAGGTACGGAAGTGGGAAGCGACCTGATTATCCTGCAAAAAAATACGGCAAAAGAAAATCTGACCGACAGGGAAGATCTGTTTTGCCGAAGCAATCCAACCGAATACAATACACCAGGCAATGCCTTGTTTCAAAACAGTGCAAGGATTGTGCATACAGACTACAAATTAGATACTGACCCATACGGACAGCCTGCCTTAATCTATACGCATAAAAATGGTGTTGATGGGATTGCCAAAGATTTGAAACAAATGCTTTCCGAAGATTTCGGTAAGCATCTGAATTTGGGTTTATACAAAGGCAAACGGAACGATGAGCCTATTATACAAATTCCGATTGAGCCAAAGGTTATACCTCCGGTAATAGAGCCTGTAACCATTCGGCAAAAACTACAACCCGAACCAACTCCGGTAGTCCGTCAGGAAAGCCCGCAGGAATTGAAACAACTAAGCATTTTCGACCTGTTTGAAAGTGCGGGCGAACCTGTTGCCGTAATTGCGTTACCCAAAAGAACTACCCGAAGCAAAAAGCAAAGCACCCGAAAAAGCAGAGATACAATAGGTCGCCAAACCGATCTGTTCAGTGGTGCATTGCAGCAAACCTATATACCGCCAAAAACCAACGGTACTGCTAACGGTACTCCAAAGATAAACAGCAAAAATCAGGAAGCAATTGGCGACCTGTTTTCACAAATAAACGGGAATGGCCAGACTGATAAGTCAGCCGTTCCCAATGCCATTAATAACGCCATTCCCGAACCTACCCCGTATAGTGGCGAACTGCAATCATTCCACCGTAATGATTGCCTTGTTGCGGATAATGGTTGGGTTGGTTATCTGCAAGATGTCGAAAGAAACGAAGAAAAATCATCAGCAACCTTTCATACATTGCAATTACCGACTTTACAAAAAGCAAGAGCCGAAGCCTATATTGCCGTAAGGGACAGTTATATTAACCTCTATCAAAAAGAAGCTGAAAGGCAAACCGAACACAAGGAAGAACGGGAAACGCTGAACCTCCTTTATGATGCCTTTACTAAAAAATACGGCAATCTGAATGCTGCCGACAATGCCAAGCTCATAAAGACAGACAGCGCAGGTAAGGAAATACCGTATCTGGAGCGTATTATCGGGGGCGTAATTCACAAAGCAGATATATTCAGCCGCCCCGTTAGTTTTTCTACTACCACATTAGCAACCGACAATCCCGAAGAGGCTTTAGCGTCATCGCTGAACAAATACGGAAGCGTGGATTTGGATTTTATGTCCGAAATCAGCAGCCTGCCTGCCTATACGCTGAAAGAAGCCTTGCACGGGCGGTTGTTCTACAATCCGCTACAACAGGAATATGAAATTGCTGAACGGTGGATAGCGGGCAATGTTGTTGAGAAAGCAAATGATGTACGAGCATATCTCGAAAACAATCCTGATGATAAGGAAGCCAAAGAAAGCCTTACCGCTTTAGAAGAAGCCCGACCAAGACGGATTGAATTTGAGGAACTTGATTTTAACCTCGGTGAACGGTGGATACCCACGGGAATTTATGCCCGGTTTGCTTCGCATTTGTTTGATGCCGATGTACTGGTTCATTATTCGGAAAGCTCCGACGACTTTTCCGTAAAGTGTCATCAGGGCAATATGCACATTTGGGAAAAATATGCAGTCAAGGCAGAAAGCCGAACATTTGATGGTATTGCGCTGCTCAAACACGCCCTTGTCAATACCACGCCGGATATTACCAAAAAAGTAATGGTTGGCGACCAAGAGGTCAAGGTACGGGATATGGAAGCCATACAAATGGCGAACACCAAGATTGATGAAATCCGTACCGCCTTTACCGACTGGCTACACGCACAGAACGATGAGTTTAAAAACAGGCTGACCGACCAATACAACGATACCTTTAACTGTTTTGTTCGCCCGAACTATGACGGCAGCCATCAGGACTTTCCGGGATTAGACCGAAAGGCAGCAGGTATTGAAGACCTGTATTCAAGCCAAAAGGACACCGTTTGGATGATAAAACTGAACAACGGCGCTATCTGCGACCACGAAGTAGGTGCAGGAAAAACGCTGATAATGTGTACAGCAGCACAGGAAATGAAGCGGTTGGGCTTAGCCCATAAACCAATGATAATTGGGCTGAAAGCGAATATACCTGCCATTGCTGAAGACTACCGCAAAGCCTATCCACACGCTAAAATCCTTTATCCAGGTATTGATGATTTTACACCTCAAAAACGCCTCCGGATTTTCGGGGATATTAAAAACAACGATTGGGATTGTGTGATACTCACGCACGACCAGTTCGGAATGATACCGCAATCGCCCGAAATACAAAAGGAAATCCTCGAAATAGAATTAGACAGCGTAGAGCGCAACCTCGATGCCCTGCAATCGCAAGGTAAGGAAGTAACAAGAGGGATGCTTGCGGGTGTAATCAAAAGGAAAGAAAATCTTGAAGTAAAACTGAAAACACTCCAACACGATATTGAAAACCGCAAGGATGATATTGTGGACTTCAAAATGATGGGTATAGACCATTTGTTTGTGGACGAAAGCCACCAGTTCAAAAACCTGATGTTCAACACCCGTCATACAAGGGTAGCCGGACTGGGTAATGTGGACGGGAGCCAAAAGGCACTTAACCTGCTCTTTGCTATCCGCACCATTCAGGAGCGAACCAATGCGGATATGGGTGCAACCTTTCTTTCAGGTACAACCATCAGCAATTCCTTAACAGAACTGTACCTGCTGTTCAAATACCTGCGCCCTCGTGCATTGGAAAAACAGGGCATTCATTCTTTTGATGCGTGGGCAGCTATCTATGCAAGGAAAACGACCGATTATGAATTTTCGGTAGCCAATAATATAGTCGCTAAAGAGCGTTTCCGCTACTTCATCAAAGTGCCGGAACTGGCACAGTTCTATTCTGAAATCACAGATTACAGGACGGCAAAGGATATTGGTATTGACCGCCCCGAAAAGAATGAGGTATTGTACAATATACCGCCAACGCCCGACCAAGAAGATTTTATCCAAAGCCTGATGCAGTTTGCTAAAACGGGCGATGCTACTTTGCTCGGAAGATTACCGTTATCGCAAAGGGAAGAAAAAGCAAAGATGCTCATTGCTACGGACTACGCCCGTAAGATGTCCCTTGATATGCGAATGGTAAGCGGAATGTATGACGACCATCCCGACAACAAGGCTTCGCATTGTGCGGCAAATATTGCCAAGTATTACAACCAGTTTAATGCACAAAAAGGAACACAGTTCGTTTTCTCTGATTTGGGAACCTACAAGCCAGGCGAATGGAATGTGTACTCCGAAATAAAACGCAAGCTCGTGGAAGACCACGGCATACCTACAAACGAAGTAAGGTTTATTCAGGAAGCCAAAAATGATAAGCAGCGTAAAGACCTCATCAACGGAATGAACGAGGGTAAAATCCGTGTGCTGTTCGGCTCTACCAGTATGTTGGGAACGGGTGTTAATGCACAGAAAAGAGCCGTTGCCGTTCATCATTTAGATACGCCGTGGCGACCGAGCGACCTTGCACAAAGGGACGGGCGGGCTATCCGAAAAGGCAACGAGATAGCCAAATTCTTCGCTGATAATAAAGTTGCTGTGATTATCTATGCCGTTGAAAAATCTTTGGATAGTTATAAGTTCAACCTGCTGTATAACAAGCAACTTTTTATCGACCAGTTAAAGACTAATAACCTAAGCAAAAGAACGATTGATGAGGGAAGTATGGACGAAAAATCGGGAATGAACTTTTCGGAATATGTGGCAATCCTATCAGGAAATACAGACCTGTTGGATAAAGCCAAACTTGAAAAGCAGATTGCCGGATTGGAAAGCGAAAAGCAGGCGTTTAACCGTTCTAAATCCAGTGCCAAATTTAAGGTGCAGGATTATACGGAAATGTTGCAAAGTACCCAATCCCGTTTGAACCGGATGAGTACAGACTGGGAAAACTTGCAGCAACGCCTACAAAAGCATTCAGACGGAACAATCGCAAATCCGGTGCTGTTGGATGGCTTACCGCCGAATGCAAACCCGAAACAAATCGGTACGAAACTCAACCAGATTGCGGATAAAGCTCGTACCGCAGGGCGATATGAAGAAATCGGCAGCTTGTATGGTTTTACGCTGTTGGTTAAAACTGAAATCTCTGAAAAAGAGGGAGCAGATATTAGGGTAAACCGTTTTTTGGTTCAGGGCGAGGGCAACATCAAATACACCTACAACAACGGCATAATGGCGAAAGACCCTGAAACCGCAGCAATGAATTTTTTGAGGGCTTTAGAAAAGCTGCCGGGCTTTATTAAGCAGGAGCAGGAGAAAATTTCTGAAATACAAAAAGACCTGCCCATACTTCAGGAAGTGGTTAACGGTACGTGGGCTAAGGAAAGCCGATTGAGCGAACTTAAAACGGAACTGGCTGCTGTTGAGAGGAAAATACAGCTATCCATTACACCGGAAACAAAAGCAGATACTCCGGAACAAGTGGAAAAGCAGAAAGAAACCCCAATGGTTCAGGAAAGCATTGTACGGGCAAAAGGTATTCATATACCTCGTGGTATATTGTAGTAATATAGCATACGGGCAAAATAAAAGGGAGGTGTTAGACGGTGTTAGACTTCCCTTTTATTTTATCACTCCTGTACCAAATGCTGTAAATCGGGGTCATTCTTGATGCGTTCCATTTCACTTACAACAATATTTAGTATATCTGATTTTATCTGTTTGTAATTGGCTTCAATTTCCTGCTTCATTTTATCTTCACCCTGCTTATCAACAAAGGACAGGATTTCCGGTATTTTCTGATAGGCTTTTGTTTCGGCAGCAACTGTTTCATTATCTACCACAATTTCGGCGTGAAATATTTTTTGCTCGATACGTTCATCAAAGTTATCCGATACAGAACCTACAAACATACCTTGTGTCAAAGTTGAGATTTTTGATGCAGGTATGAGGCTGTCTAACTGTGTGGATATCGAAGTAGATTTATCATTTCTGTTAATGGTCATACTTTGGCGTTTCTGCAACACCTTGCCGAAGCGTTCAGATAAACTTTTTGCCGTTTCTCCAACCACCTGACCACTGAATATATTACCAACCGTGTTCTGTATTACCTTGCTCTCTTTGTCGCCGTAATCCCTCGTTAATTGCGAAAAGTCCTGAAAGCCCAGGCAAACGGCTACCTTATTACTTCTCGCCGTTGCGATAAGGTTATCCAGTCCCCTAAAATAAATTGTGGGCAACTCATCTATGATAACCGAACTCTTTAACTGCCCTTTTTTATTGATGAGTTTTACAATCCTTGAATTGTACAAACCCAAAGCTGCGGAGTAAATATTTTGACGGTCAGGATTGTTACCAACGCATAAAATCTTCGGCTCGTTCGGGTTGTTGATGTCGAGCGTGAAGTCGTCGCCAGTCATTACCCAATAAAGCTGCGGGCTTATCATTCTTGATAAAGGAATTTTTGCAGAAGCAATTTGCCCCTGTAACTGGTCTTGTGCGCCGCCTTGCCAAGCATCCATAAAGGGCGATAAATAATTCTCTAAATCAGGGTATGAGGTAAGAATTGTGAATACGTCCGAATACTTTTTATTCAGTAATTCAATGGCGTGCGGGAATGTGCAATACTTGCCGTTTTCATAGATTTTCAGATACCAAATAATAGCTGCAAGCAAGATAATTGGGCTTTCCACGAAAAAATCCCCTTGCTTCTGTATCCACGACCTGTTGAGGTTCAGCATTATGGTATAAGCTGCTTCGTAAGCATCGGAAATATCCGTCATAAAGTCGGGATTGAGTGGATTGCAACGATGGCTCTTGCGTGGGTCGTCAAAATTTATCACATAGAATTTCGGCTGAATTTTATACTTGTCGCGATGCTTCAGTAAGTGATTGTAGGCAATGGTAGAAAGGTCGTCGAATTTGAAATCGTAGATATACATACTAAAGCCTTTCTCAATCTGCTGCTTGATGTAGTTATTTACGATAGCATAGGATTTTCCTGAACCCGGAGTACCCAACACGATAGATGCCCTGAAAGGATTTACGATGTTTATCCAACCGTTGTTCCATTTGCCCTTGTAGTAAAATTTGGTGGGCAAGTTGACGGAGTATTCATTTTCCATCAGCTTGGTTTCCTGTTGGAAGCTCTCGTTTTCATTATTGAAAACGTCGTCCATAAGGTTAGTACGGAGCAAACGGCTCATCCATACACCTGCCATCAATAAGGAGATATAACCTAAAGAGATGGTAAGGATATACAGAAATGTGCCTGTTGCCGGAGATAGCTTTAATAATGAGGTATTAAGAAAAAACAGCACAAAGCCTACCCCCAAAGCCACATAAATTTTAGACCAGGTTATCTTCTCATTTTTTACGCCTTTCGTTCCTAAGCAACTCAAAGCCAACAAAACCAAAGCAAATGCTTTGGTGTATAAGGTATGTGAGAACAAACCTGCCGTTCTGTCGAAATTGCCCAGTATTTTGTTGATTACTTCCAACGTCCACCCACGTTCTAAAAAGAAACCGTAGCAGAACCAATAAAGGTGCATCAGTACCAAAAGAATACTGACTGCCCGCATAAAAGCCATTATCTTGGCAAGCCCTCTTAAATCGTCTTCTCCCTGCATTATTTTAAGTTTTAATGTTCGGGCGTGAATTTAAAGGCTCTATGGAGTGGCTATAAGAAAGTGGCAGCCAGTGGCGTTGTGTGGCAGTATTTGGCTGATTACTATTTCTGACCTCTTTGGCGTTTGCGTTTCTTCTTCATCTTGTTAGCAAAATCCAATTCTTCATAATCCTCGCCCTGGGCTTCGGGTAGCAAACCGCCCAATGCTTCAATCAAACCGTCTTCGTGTTTTTCCGTAGTTAAGAAATCGAACAAATGGTGTGCTTCTTCCGCAGGAAGATCCGCATCATTTGATGTGGATATTTTGGGTTGCTGTAAAGCAGGTTCTTTTATCTCCGGTTTGATGTTATTGTTCCAATAATCATTAAAGACATTGGCAGAAAGTTCCTTTGCTAAGCGTGAACCGTTCCAAACCGTTTTAGAATTATGGTCTATAAAAGTCATTCCGTAAATGCGACCTGTATCATTCCGGCGTACCACTACGTTAATGCCCTGTTCAGCCAATTGCTTTTTGAAAGCCTGCTCATCGCTCGTTGTTTTCAGGGCAATGGTAGCGGCAGCTTTTAGGGTTTGCTTGCTTGGGTGGTCTTTTAAAGCTGTTTTGCATTTCGCAAAATGCAATTCCAAAGCAGGTAGCCCTGCGCCCTTGCCGAAGAGGGAAGCCTTAAACGGATGCCCGGCTCTTTCGCCTTTTTCATTTAATGGAATGTACAATAAACCCTGCTGCATTTTTCCCTGCAATTCTCCTTCGATTTTCTCGGCGGTAATATTGAAAAGAGATAGCAAGGCATTGTATTCGCCCAAACTTTGGTACTGGTAATAGTTCGGCAGGTGTCGGACTACCGAAGCGATTTGGCTTTTTACATCGCCTGCCCTATAATCTACCGGACGGAAAACCTTATCATTCTGATTGCGCTCTTTATCTGTTGCGGGTATCAACCCGTGTTTTTTTTCCAACTCCCGGCACAGGTTCATAGACCGCATTTTCTCGAACTTATCCGAAATTTTTTTGCCCTGCTCATCAACACAAACCGATACAATATGGATGTGGCTGCGGTCAATATCGGTGTGTTTGAATACTACAAAAGGCTGTTCGCCGTAACCCATTTCACGCATATATTCCTCTGCTATTTCCCGAAATTTATCATCGCTTACCTTGTCATTCGGGTCGGGGTTGAGCGAAATATGCAAAGTATGTTTCTCGGTATTTCGGTTGGCAATCAGATAGGGCGCAAAAGATTGGGCTAATTGTGCAACGGAATAATGCCCGTTAGCGGTTTCAATTATCTTATTGGCGAACAAAATTTGTCCGTTTTCATTTTCTACTTTGAGCTGATTGTACGCCAATGCTCCGTATAAATTCCCGCTTCTGCCAATCTTTGCTATCATTTCTACCGCTATTTTTTGAGGTATTTTGCATCAAATTCCTCGCTCATCTGAATGATTTTTTGACAGAGCATCGCCATTTCAGCCGTTTGTTTTTCCAGTTTGTACAGGAATGCTGCGGCTTTTTTCTCCGAAAAATTCTTGTACAACAGCTTTACAATTTGGTTGTAGTTCACGCCTATGGAACGGAACTGGCTGTGAAAAGAGGTCAGCCGCATATAAAAATCAACTGTTCCTTTGTCAATCTGAATGGTCTTTATGGTCTTGTCAAAGATGCAGGACGTAATAAAATGCGCCTTTACCTGCATACCTGATTTGTCAAAAAGAGCAAGAAAACGGGCGTGTTCCTGCTCGTTAAAGGAAATCGTGTATCGGATGTTCGCCGGGTCTTTTTTCGGGCGGCGTCCGGTCTTCTTCTGTTGCTTATTGTTATTATCATTCATCACTAATCCATTTTAAATCCATACAAAACCCTGACTTCGGAAGGTGTTTTCTGCCCCTGCAAAGGGCAAGTTGTTTTGAGCATCGGAAATCATTCCGAGATGCTCAAAACACAACTTGCCGTGTTCCGTTGAACACAAAAATCCGTCCGCCAAAAAAGGCGGAACCGGATTAAATGTAACAGGGAAAAACGGCTCGATGCCGTTCCCGTTACCCTCCGATTTGTCAAAAGTCTTTTGCATAAATCCGTTAATAAAAATTATTGTACAAAGTAAAGCCCTGTTTACGAAAGCATTGTGCTGTATAGCAGTGCCAAACACTGCCTTTGAACGCCAAACACTGCCACATTGATAAACTCCTTTGTTTATCTCTTTTTATTTGTACCAACAAAAGGAAGTAAGTGTATAGATAGTTATGCAGGTAACAACATAAGTACCTAACTACCGAAGTAAGTAATCAAGCAAACAGGTACATAGAAAAGTACCTGTTCAGATACCTGTTTATGTTGTTCTGTATGCACAAGTGCAAGTATTCAGGTAAGTAGGTCTGCTTGTACATATCTACTTATCTGCCTACCGATGTAGGCGTGTATTCAAGTACATAGATAGGTTGGTCTATGGGTAAATAATTACGTACGTAAATAAATCGGTGCATAGCAACATACTTAAATACAGAGGTGTCTATCTGCGGACATAAGCATTTACGCATATAGGTAATGGAGTATATAAATAATTAAATAAATAGAGATATGAGTACAAAACACAAAACAGTATTTATCGCCTTTTCTTCTCAAAAAGGCGGTGTCGGCAAAAGTACATTCACCACACTTGCTGCAAGTACCCTGCATTATCGTTTAGGTTATAATGTAGCCGTATTTGATACGGATTTTCCACAGCACAGCCTGATGAAAATGAAAGAACGTGACCTTAAAATGGTAATGGGAAACGAAGCCCTGAAGAAACAGGCGTATAATCAATTTATGACCATAAACAAAAAGGCGTATGAGATTATACAGCACGGGGCTGATAGTGTATTAGAAAAAGCCCAGGAATATGTAAACGCTTCTCCTGTTCCGATTGATGTTATATTCTTCGATTTACCCGGAACCGTGAACACACCCGGCATTCTTAAAGCGTTGGCAGGAATGCACCACATTTTTACTCCCATCACGGCAGACCGTGTGGTAATGGAAAGTACGCTTGTTTTTACACAACTTTTAAAGGACGTGATTATGAAACAAGGTGAAACTTCCATTAAAACAATTAACCTGTTTTGGAACCAAGTGGACGGCAGGGAAAGTACACCATTATATGAGGTATATAACAGCCTTATCCGCCAATTAGGATTAAGCCTGATGCAGAGCCAAATCAAGAGCAGTACACGCTTTCGTAAAGAAAGCGAAGTGAACAGCAAAACCGTTTTCCGCTCCACGCTATTGCCTCCCGACGAACGGTTGATGAAAACCTGTCAGTTAAACCTGTTTATGAACGAATTTTTAAAAATCATTCAATTATAAGCCCTATGGAAAAAGGAAACAAGAAAAGGGTTACTCCCGATATAAACGAAGAACTTATGATGAGCCTTATGGTGGATGGTATCAAAAAGGATGGCATAAAACTACCTCCTGAGCCCGTAAAAGAACCCAAAAAGGAAAGTGAAGTTGAGGAAACAAAACAACAGGCTGACCGAAACAAAGTCACGGTTAGAGAAAAGAACAGAACAAGGCGAAACGCTGAAACCGATTACGAAAATATCTTTTTCAAAAAAACCGACACCAATGCCCGTGACGGAAAAACGGTCTATATACGACCGGAATTTCATGAAAAGCTGACACGCATTATTCAGGTGATTGGCGAAGATAAGATTAGTATATACGCTTATCTGGACAATCTGCTGGACTACCATTTTCAGGAATTTGGCGAACAGATTACCAAGAGCTATAACGACAAGTATAAACCCATTTAATAATTGGAGATATGGAAAAGAGCAATAAAGCGACCAGAGCAAAGAAGACAAACAAATCGTATTCTTCTAAATTCCTTAAAAGGAACACACTGAAAGGAAGAGGCGATAAATCTATTTATGTCCGTCCCGAATACCACGAAAGGCTTACCCGGATAGTGAAGATTATCGGTGCGGGAGAAATCCCACTGTACGCCTATTTGGATAATATCTTAAAGCACCATTTTGAGTTGCATTCCGAAGAAATTCTCGAAGATTATAACAAGAATAATAAACCTATTCTATAAAGTATTTGATTATGAAAAATTTATTTAAGAAAAAGGCACAACATAAAAGCACCGCACAATATAGTGCCAGGTTTTTAGCCAATCGGTTTCCGTCCGGTCGTAACGGTAAGGTCGTTTACATACGTCCCGAATACCACGAAAGATTGCTCCGTATTGTACAAGTAACAAGGGAGGAAAAAACAACGCTCTACTCATACATTGACAATATTCTTGAACACCACTTCAAGGAGTTCGGGGAAGATATTACAGATTATTTCAACGACCATTTTAAACCCATTTTGTAGCTATGGAAATAGTAATTGTGATATGCCTACTGATAGTCATTGTCCTGCTATTGCAGGATAAGATTGTCATTCATAAAAGGTCGAAACAAGAACCTCCGCAGAAGAAAGCCAATCCGAACCTGCCCGATATTATGGGGCAACCAAAACCCGTAGAACGCCTTTCAGTGCCAAACACTGCCAATGAACGCCAAATTCAGGAACCGGAGATAAACCCTGCTAATTTAGACATTGAATACGACGAAAATGAAAGCGTAGGTATTCAAATTCCGCAGGAAGAGCTGGACGAAGTTTTCAGAAATATACCTGATTTGGAAGAAGAGGAAGAAGAATGGAACAGGTACGGAATATCCGGTGGCGATGACGGTTTTGCCCAAGGGGTTACCTTTGAAGAACTAAGCTCCGTGGGGGTGTTGCTCCAAAAAGAAGAATTGGAACCAGCCCAAAAGGAAACAGCGATAGCAATAGTTCAAAAAATACAGGGAACCGAATTATTCAGCCTATTGGAAAATTCTATGGAAGATGCTTCCCGAAGAATAGCCGAGCTTTTGGATAGTACCCTTTCATCTGAAACGGAAGCCGGTTCTTCCACTTTGCGGAAAAGTGATTTGAGTGATTTTGACATTGGGGAGTTTGTGTAAAAAAATAGAAGATTTTAAATGAGCCTGAAATTTAGTTTTTCAGGCTCAATTTTTTCTCACTCATTTCGCCAACTTCAATATTCTGTATGCCCCCCTTGCCACAACTAAGAATACAATAGCTCCGATAATCAAATCGGGATAGCTTGAATTGAGCCAATGAACCAAAAGCCCTGCAACGATAACACCCGAATTGATAATAACATCGTTTGATGTAAAAATCATAGTTGCCTGTATGTGGGCTTCTTTGCTTTTGTTCTTTTGCAACAGGTAAAGACAAAATATATTTGCCATTAGTGCCAAAACAGAAACGATAATCATAGTTTGAAAATCGGGCATTTTTTCAAAGCCTAAAAAACGCCTGATAACTTCAACAAAACCAATAACAGCCAATAGGATTTGAAAGTACCCTGCAAATTTGGCGATGTTGTTTTTCCTTGCTATTGTTCCACCCACAGCGAATAAAGCCAAAGCATAAACGATACTGTCCGCAAGCATATCCAAACTATCAGCTACCAAACCCATTGAATTGGAAAAAATGCCAAACACCATTTCCAATCCAAAGAAAACGAAATTAATAATCAGTACAGTCCAAAGTAGTTTCCGTTGGTTATTATTTGTATCTGTTTCAAAAATTGCATTGCTTTCTTCAGTTGAAATCAATGTAGTATTCAGGTTTAGTGTTCCCAAAGCCGTTAAAATCGGGTCGGGATTTCCATTGTGATAAACGTTCAGCTTTCTGTTTGGAATATCAAACTCTAATGATTTTACCGTATCAAAGTTTTGCAGTTTCATACGGATTAACTGCTCCTCACTTGGGCAATCCATTTTTGTAATATTGAATATTGTTTTGTTCATCTTTTAAAGTTTAAATTTTATTCCTCCGTTAATTACAAATCCGTCCAATGGTGCATAAATATCTTTAAAAACAGGGTTGGTTATAGTACCTGTATAAATGTTATCAAAACGTGTCTGTCTTGTATCAAGGAAGTTTTCAAAGTTGATATATAAAGAAAATCTTTCCCAAATCTTTTCAGCCATAAAGCCACATGTCCAATAATCGTTTCCTATTGTTCCGTCATTGAGCTTTTGCGGACTGAAATAATAGGCTTCTAAACCAATCTTCCATTTATCCTCAATTTCATACATCAGTACAGAGTTAATACGGTGTTTTGGGGTTAATGGATTTTCGGTAGTTGTTCCGTTTTCAATCAATCGGGTATCGGTAAAGGTGTAGCCCAGAAACAGTTTCAAATCATCATATCCTATTTTTACGTTGGTTTCTGTTCCTTTAGTATGTATGTAGCCCGATGAATTGATGAACTGATAAAGATTAGCAGATGGATTTTGAAGCAACAAAGGATTATCCAGATAAGTATAAAAAAACAATTGGTTTATGCTGAATGTCCAATCATCGCCTATATTAGTACGGTAGTTGATGTCTGCATTTGCTCCGTAGCTCCTTTCTAATTTATTGGTTTTATCGTTAATAGGCATTACGTTTTGATATTGTATGCGTTCGCTTTCTTCGGTAAAAATGGTTGGTGTTTTGTAGCCAAATCCGCCCCCGACACGTGAAGTCAATCCATTTGCAATCTTAAACAATGCCGATACTCTTGGCAAAAAAACAGCTCCATAATCAATCACATAATCCGTCCTTAAACCTGCTTCCAATTGAAGCCAATCGGTAGCCTTAAAAGAATTTTGAACGAAAGCCCCGAATGTGGTATGAGTATAATCCCTCAACGGAAATGCAGTAATCTGTTTTTCTTTAAAATTATCAGTCCAAATATTAACGCCTGTTACCCATTCCGATTTTTCTTTGCTGTGCGTATAGCTTGCTTCCGTAAAAGTAGCGGTCTGCGTTCCCTCAAATTCGTAATTCGGAATAGCCGTATTGCGGTTAAAATAACTTACGCTGTTTTTGAATTGTACAAAACTGTTTTCGTTTACAGTATGGTCAAAAACAAATTGAGTGGAATAACGCTGTGTTTTGTTTTCTTCAAAATATTGATGGGTGTTATCTCCTTTGCCTTTGATGTAGAGCATATCGCCACCCAAACGGTTTTCAATGGTGGTATTGATACCAAAGTTCATTTTTGTTTTATCATTGAAGTAAACAAATAATTTAGGGTTCAGTACATACCTTTCAAATTGGGGAATGGCAGAAAGCCCGATTTGTGCAGGGTCGTAAGCTCCGTTGCGATTGTGCGAAGCAAATATTGTCGTTCCGATTTTCTTAAACTTCTGTCCGTAAAAACCGTTGATGTCTAAACCTCTGCCCGATGTTCCGTTTAAATGAAAGCGTAAATCCCTTTCTTCCGTTGGTGTTTTGGAAATCAGATTGACCAGACCTGCTATTGCTCCACCACCATACAGCGTGGAAGTTGAACCTTTGATAACTTCCACCTGCTTTAAGTCAAGGGGTGGGATTTGCAACAAACCTAACCCACTTGAAGCACCCGAATAAATCGGGAAACCGTCTTTTAAGATTTGCGTATATCGTCCGTCAAGCCCTTGAATACGAATACTTGCGTTGGCACTTGTGGGCGATGTGGTTTGTACATGAATACCTGTACTCTCACTCAAAAGCATACGAATATCCCCTGCTTTCATATTGCCTTTTTCGTCCAATTCTTCACCTCCGATAAATTCAATTCTTGTAGGGATATTTTGGATAGTTCTTGTACTTCTTGTTGATGAAATAACGATTTCTTCCAAATCTTCCGATTGTTCAGAAAGTAGGATTTCAATCGGGGTTGTATCTTTTAACGGAAAATTAAAGCTGTCGGTACGTTGGGCAAAACCAACATAACTAAATTGAATTTCCTGCAAACCGTTTGGAATACCTGTTAATATGATTTGTCCGTTTTCATCTGAAGTTGTTGCGATTGTAGTTCCCGTAACCTGTGCGGTTACGCCCATTAAAAGCTCTTTTTTTTCACTGTCTTTAATTACAGCTTTGAACGTATTTTGTGCATATACACAAAGGTTTAGTGCCATAAAAAATGACACAATAAGTATTTTTTTCATTGTAAAAATGATGCTTAATATGAATAAATGGATTATAGCGGTGCTAAGCACCGCAGGAAATAAACTGTGCTGAAAGCACTAGATATTAAACAAGCTGTGGGGGATGCCAAACGGAAAAGGGAAAATCAGAAACAGGCGGTGTTGGCATTGTTCCTAATTTTCTTTGCGGTTCTTTTACTGAATGTGTAACCGAAAAATGAAAAGTAATTAAAACAAATCCCGTACAGGTATTACAGCTAAAAAATGGCGAACAACAACCCTTATTGCAATCTTGGTCTTCCTGTCCGTTTTGTCCTTGCTCGGTTGTATGCTCCTGCATACATTTATCCTCAATAAAAGTCGGTACTGCTGATAACAGCAATACATAAACGGCTAATATTAAAGATATAAATTTCATTTTGCGAAGATAGTAAATAAACATTGTCCAATAAATATATATCCTCTTTTTTTCATCTCTATAACGCCACCCACCGCCAAACAATTCCACTGACTGCCACTTTCTTATAACGCTCTAATTTCTGAAACACCTTTGTCCCGAAAGCCCGCAAGGTGCGGGATAACAATAACAAATTAATGTGTTTCAGTTATGGAAAAACAGAGAAAAAAAGTTTTGCTGGCAGCCGTGGCTATGCTGTCAGGAATTGGTGCTTTCGCACAGGGAAACGGTACAGCAGGTATCAACGAGGCTACCCAAATGGTAACGTCTTATTTCGACCCCGCAACCCAATTAATCTACGCCATAGGTGCAGTAGTCGGGTTAATCGGAGGCGTTAAGGTGTACAACAAATTCAGTTCGGGCGACCCCGATACATCCAAAACTGCGGCAAGCTGGTTTGGTGCGTGTATCTTTTTAATCGTGGCAGCTACCATCCTGCGTTCATTCTTCCTTTAATCCTTTGCTTTATGAACAATTACAACATAAACAAAGGCATCGGGAGAACGGTGGAATTTAAAGGTTTGAAAGCGCAATACCTTTTCATCTTCGCTGGCGGACTACTCGGTACGCTCATCTTCGTGATGATACTGTATATGGCAGGCGTAAACTCTTACATCTGCCTGTTTCTCGGAGCAGGCAGTGCTTCGCTGATTGTGTGGCAGACCTTTTCGCTGAACAGGAAATATGGTGAACACGGATTAATGAAAATAGCTGCTAATAAAAGGCATCCCCGCTACATCATCTGCCGCAAGCCTATACACCGCTATTTAAAATTCACTCCTAAATCGAATGTCCTATGAGAAACGTTGCAAAAACTACAACGCTGGAAAACAAATTTCCGTTGTTGGCAGTAGAAAACAACTGTATTCTTTCCAAAGATGCAGATATTACCGCTTGCTTTGAAGTGCGTTTGCCGGAACTGTTTACGGTCGCTTCTGCGGAATATGAAGCCATTCATTCCGCTTGGCACAAGGCTATCAAGACCTTGCCTGATTTTACAGTTATTCACAAACAGGATTGGTATATTAAGGAAAGCTATGCGCCCAATTTGGCAATCGAAGACCAGAGCTTTTTATCGAAGTCTTACCAACGTCATTTTAATGAGCGACCGTTCCTAAACCATTACTGCTACCTCTTTTTAACTAAGACAACTAAAGAGCGTATGAGTATGCAAAGTAATTTTTCATCGCTTTGCAAAGGTTCGCTGATGCCAAAGGAAATCAGGAACAAGGAAACGATACACCGCTTTATGGAAGCGGTGGCACAGTTTGAACGTATCGTAAACGATAGCGGTTTCATAACCCTGAAACGTCTTACCGAAGATGACATTATCGGAACGGACGAAAAACAGGGATTATTGGAACAGTACCTTACGCTATCAAGGGAAGCTGGAACACCGATGCAGGACATCGCTCTCGGAACGGAAGAAGTCCGTATCGGGAACAAAAGGTTGAGCCT
Organism: Flavobacterium panacis; assembly: GCF_024649945.1. GTDB lineage: Bacteria > Bacteroidota > Bacteroidia > Flavobacteriales > Flavobacteriaceae > Flavobacterium > Flavobacterium panacis. The sequence goes on from NZ_JANKMS010000011.1 coordinate 56,295, forward strand.
GCACACCTTGTCCGATACTGACGATTTACCCGGAACGGTATCGGCTGATACCCGTTTTGAAAAGCTATCTACCGACCGAAGTGATTGCCGTTTGTCATTCGCCGCACCTGTGGGCTTGTTGTTAAACTGCAACCACATTTACAACCAATATTTGTTTTTGGATAACAGCGAAGCCAATCTACAAAAGTTTGAGAAGTCCGCAAGGAATATGCACTCACTGGCTCGTTACAGCCGTGCCAACCAAATCAACAAAGAGTGGATAGAAAAGTACCTCAATGAAGCACATTCGTTTGGTCTATCTTCCGTAAGGGCACACTTCAACATTATGGCGTGGTCGGAAGACCCTACTGAACTGAAACAGTTGAAGAATGATTGCGGTAGTGCTTTGGCTTTAATGGAATGCAAGCCACGTCATAACACTACAGACGTAGCTACTTTGTATTGGGCAGGAATGCCGGGCAATGCTGGCGATTTTCCGAGTGAGGAAAGCTTTTACACGTTCATAGAGCCAGCTTTGTGCTTTTTTACAGAAGAAACCAATTACCATAATTCACCATCGCCATTCGGGATAAAAATGGCTGACCGATTAACGGGGAAGCCTATCCATTTGGATATTTCAGATTTGCCGATGAAACGTGGAATTATTACCAATCGTAATAAGTTCATACTCGGCCCATCAGGTTCTGGTAAATCTTTCTTCACAAACCATATGGTACGACAGTATTACGAACAAGGCGCTCACGTTTTGCTTGTTGACACTGGTAATTCTTATCAAGGATTATGCGAACTCATTAAAGGTAAAACCAAAGGCGAAGACGGTGTTTACTTCACCTATACCGAAGATAATCCGATTGCTTTTAATCCTTTCTATACCGATGATGGCGTGTTCGATATTGAGAAGCGTGAAAGCGTCAAGACTTTGATATTGACCCTTTGGAAACGTGATGATGAACCACCAACTCGCTCAGAAGAAGTAGCATTATCAAATGCTGTATCAGGCTATATCGAACGCATCAAACAAGAAGATGTTTACCCATCATTCAACGGCTTCTATGAGTATGTAAAAGGCGATTACCGAAAGGTACTCGAAGAAAAACAGGTAAGGGAGAAAGACTTTGACATTGCCAATTTCCTGAACGTACTCGAACCCTACTACAAAGGTGGTGAGTATGATTATCTGTTAAACTCTGATAAGCAGTTAGACTTGTTGAGTAAGCGTTTTATCGTATTTGAAATTGATGCGATTAAAGACCACAAAATCCTCTTTCCCATAGTTACCATTATCATTATGGAAGTCTTCATTAACAAGATGCGTAGGCTGAAAGGTATTCGCAAACTCATCTTAATTGAAGAGGCTTGGAAAGCCATTGCCAAAGAAGGAATGGCAGAATACATCAAGTACCTCTTTAAGACTGTTCGCAAATTCTTCGGAGAAGCGATTGTCGTAACGCAAGAGGTCGATGATATTATCCAATCGCCCATCGTCAAAGAAAGTATCATCAATAACTCTGACTGTAAAATCCTCTTAGATCAACGCAAGTATATGAACAAGTTCGATGATATACAGGCGATGTTGGGGCTTACAGATAAGGAAAAAGGGCAGGTACTTTCTATCAATATGAACAACGATGCAAGCCGACTTTACAAAGAGGTTTGGATAGGCTTAGGTGGTACGCACTCGACAGTCTATGCCACCGAAGTTAGTTTGGAGGAATACCTTGCTTACACCACCGAAGAAACCGAAAAAATGGAAGTGATGCAGCTTGCTGCTGAACTGGACGGCAATGTAGAACTCGCCATCAAGCATATCGCAATGCAAAGGCGTGACAAAATAAATCAATAATCAATTAACATTTTAAAATTTAGAAGCAATGAAAAAAATCTTTTTTACAGTGTGTACGGCATTAATGCTCGCCGTAGCACCGTCAGCTAAAGCCCAATTTGTAGTAACTGACCCTGCAAATCTGGCATCAGGAATTATCAACAGTGCGAACGAAATCATACAGACTTCTTCCACCGTGAGCAATGTGGTAAAGAACTTCAACGAAGTGAAGAAAGTGTACGACCAGGGCAAGGAATATTACGATAAGCTGAAAGCTATCAACAACCTTGTGAAAGATGCCCGTAAAGTACAGCAAACCGTATTGTTGGTAGGCGATGTGTCCGAAATATATGTTCAGAACTTTGGAAAAATGATGAACGACCCCAATTTTACACCACAGGAATTGGTTGCAATCGGCAACGGTTATTCGGCACTGCTCAATGAAAGTACCGAACTGCTGAAAGAATTGAAGCAGATTATAACCTCGTCAAGTCTTTCCCTGAACGATAAAGAACGTATGGATGTAATTGACCGTGTGTACAAAGAAGTTAAGGATTACCACAGCCTTGTTCGCTACTACACGAATAAGAACATTTCTGTAAGCTATCTAAGAGCGAAAAAGAAAAACGACGCACAGAGAGTGCTTGAACTCTACGGAACTTCTAACCAAAAATACTGGTAAAAATGGAATGGGATAATCTTCACGAACTCCTTCGTTCACTTTACGATGATATGATGCCACTTGCTGGTGATATGGCGGCTGTGGCTAAAGGATTGGCTGGATTGGGTGCGTTGTTCTATGTAGCATTAAAGGTTTGGCAGGCTTTAAGCCGAGCCGAGCCTATCGATGTGTTTCCGTTACTGCGTCCATTCGCTCTGGGTCTTTGTATAATGTTCTTTCCAACCATCGTGTTGGGAACCATTAATGCAGTATTAAGCCCGGTAGTTACAGGAACTCACGCCATACTCGAAGACCAGGTGCTTGACCTCAACCAACTCCAGCAACAGAAAGACCAATTGGAATACGAAGCAATGGTACGAAATCCCGAAACCGCCTATATGGCATCAGACGAAGAGTTTGATAAAAAACTGGATGAATTAGGATGGTCGCCTTCCGATGTTGGTACAATGGCAGGAATGTATATGGACAGGCAAGCCTACAAGATAGAGAAAGCAATAAAGGATTGGTTTCGCAATTTATTGGAAATACTCTTTCAGGCGGCGGCTTTAGTTATTGATACCATACGAACATTTTTCCTGATAGTCCTTTCGATACTGGGGCCAATAGCTTTTGCTATTTCCGTTTGGGACGGATTTCAGTCAACGCTCACGCAATGGATCACGAGGTATGTAAGTGTTTACCTGTGGCTTCCTGTTTCCGATTTGTTCAGTTCGATGTTGGCAAGAATACAATCCCTCATTTTAGAACGGGATATAGCAATGCTTGCCGATCCAACTTACATACCCGATACGAGCAATACGGTGTACATCATCTTTATGATTATCGGTATCGTTGGCTACTTCACAATTCCAACAGTAACAGGTTGGGTAATCCAAGCCGGAGGTGCAGGAAACTTTACTCGTAATGTAAATCAAACAGCGATGAAGGCAGGAAACCTTGCAGGTGCTGGTGCAGGATCTACAGTAGGAAACATCGGCGGTAAACTGATGAATAAATAACAATAAATCATTAAAAAAAATGGAATTTAAAACGCTAAGAAATATCGAAAACAGCTTTAGGCAGATAAGACTATATGCCATTGTGTTTGCGGTTCTCTGCATTGGCGTGGTAGGATATGCCGTATGGCAGTCCTACCGCTTTGCAGAAGAACAACGCCAAAAAATCTATGTATTGGATAACGGCAAATCTTTGATGCTTGCCTTATCGCAGGATGCGAGCATCAACCGACCTGTGGAAGCAAGAGAACACGTTAGAAGGTTTCACGAACTGTTCTTTACACTTGCTCCCGACAAAAACGCTATAGAAAGCAATATGAGCAGGGCATTCAATCTTGCTGACAAAAGTGCCTTCGACTACTATAAAGACTTGTCGGAAAAAGGCTATTACAGTCGTATTATATCAGGAAATGTACAGCAACGCATCGAAGTAGATAGTGTGGTCTGCAATTTCGATACCCATCCTTATGCGGTACGAACCTATGCAAAACAATTCATCATTCGGTCAAGCAATGTAACCAGACGTAACTTGATTACTTCCTGCTACCTAGTCAACTCCGTTCGCTCTGACAACAACCCACAAGGCTTCAATATCGAAAAATTTGCAGTCGTGGAAAACAGGGATATAGAAGTCATCGAACGCTAAAAAATAATCTTATGGAAGTATTATCAGATTTAAACACGTTCGCAAAAATCCTTACAGAAAAAGGATATAACGGCTATTTCCATACGCAGGGTGCGTATGCCGGAAAGCTGAAAGAAAGCATCAGCGATTACCTTGAAAGTTACCAAAAAGGTACAGACAGTTTACCCAAACAGGATTTATTGTTGACAGGCTATCTGCAATGGTTGGGAGAAGACAAGCCCCGTGTAGAATGCAGTATGTGGGTAAAGTACCTGAACGGCAAATTCTCATTGAGCCGAATGGAAATAGCCAAGAAAGACAGCTTTGGGCAACTGCTTAAAAAATCGGAATTGACAAACCTTTCAATCATATCTGCACCCAAATTAACTGAAGCGATCGCACTGGTCAATGATGAACAGAAACAAAATCTGGGCTCAAGTTCAAAACGGTTCAAGCTCTAACATCAGAAATAATAAGAATATGAAAAAACTAAGAGCAAATATGGACACGTATTTTGACAAGCTTGATGAACGTTGGCAGACGTTACCAGTACGCAAACAGCACCAATATACCCTGTGCTTTTTTGTGGGATATCTACTGCTTACCGCAGGTGTAATTTTCAAAGTCTGGTACGATACAAAGTCTGGAAACGATATGATCATAGAGCATATCGAAAACCCTGTCCTCAAAAAAAATGGAAGTCCTGCAAGATTGCAGGATAGTGTATCAACAATTTTAAAAAATAAAATTTATGAAAGAAAATGAGAACAAAAAGTCAGTTGTTCGGGTAACAGAAGGTAATCCGTCTGCAACTGCTGATGTGTTACAAGACGGCACACAGAATAATAAGGAGAAGCTCAAAAAGCCCTTAATTTTCGGCTTAATGGCGATTGTTTTCGTGGGTTGTATGTACCTCATATTTAAACCATCCGAAGACAAAAAGACAATTGAAAATGTAGGGCTGAACGATGCGGTACCAGAGGCTACTGGAACTGGAATGCCTGCCGACAAAGGCAAGGCGTATGAACAGGAAATGCTCGAACGCAAAGAGCAGGAAAAACGCAATGCATTGGCTACACTTTCAGACTACTGGAATACAGAAGACAAAGAAGAGCCAACCGACGAACCGTTTAATGAAGAAGAGGAAAACAACAGCTTTGGCGGTAGTGGAAGAAATTCGGCAAGAAGCAGTAATCCTGCTTTGAACAGCTATCGAAATAGCCAAAGCGCATTGAGTTCCTTTTATCAAGATGATAACGCTGAAACAATGGAACTGCGTAAGCAGGTGGACGAATTGAAAGAAAAATTATCAGAAAAGGGTGTGCCACCTGTGGCCACAGTTGATGACCAATTGAAGCTAATGGAGAAATCTTATGAAATGGCAGCAAAATATCTTCCGAAGAATGAAAATTCCGAGAACGGTACTCCTGCCAATGGTACTGTTCCGGTTGCTGTTAGTGCTGCTGGTACTAACCAAAAAGAGCATTTTGTATCGTTTACGCCTACAAGAAAAAATGCCGTATCAGCCCTGTACCGTGAACCATCGGACAGTGCTTTTTTAGCAGATTGGAGCGAAACAAAGAACCGTGGGTTTTATACCGCTGGTTCTGTGGAACAAATGGCACAACCCAAACACAGTATCAAAGCCTGTGTACACGATGCCCAAACAGTAGTTGGCGAAACAGGTGTGCGTTTACGATTATTAGAGCCTGCAAAAACACCGAGCCGTACCATTCCAAAAGGAACGATTTTAACGGCTAATGCGAAATTTCAGGGAGGGCGTTTACAACTAAAAGTTACCTCGATAGAACTGGAGGGCAATATCATCCCAGTAGATATAACCATTTACGATTTGGACGGACAGCAAGGCTTGTACGTTCCTTATTCGCCCGAAATGAATGCCCTTACCGAAATGGCAGGCAATATGAGCCAGACAGGAGGAACAAGCGTAATGCTCACGCAAAATGCTGGACAGCAAGTTGCCGCAGACCTTAGTCGTGGTGTGGTACAGGGAATTTCGGGCTATTTTGCTAAAAAGGTAAGAACCCCAAAAGTTACGCTGAAAGCAGGACATCAGGTCTTCCTTGTATCTAAACAATAATGTTGAATTCAAATAAATAAAACAATGAAACCTGTTCCGTGCAGCGGAACACGCTTCATTACCATTAAAAATTAAATATTAAAGACAATGAAAAATCATTTAAAAACCTTTTGGGCAATTGCCCTGATACTCGGCTTTGCCGTACAATCTTTTGCACAAGACAGCATCAGAACTCCGCTTGCATTAGGCAAGATAGAACCGTATAAAATGGAAGTTACCTACGATAAAACTTCGCACTTGATTTTTCCGACCGCTATCCGTTATGTGGATTTGGGAAGCGAATATCTGATTGCAGGAAAAGCAGAAGATGCAGAAAACGTGTTGCGTGTAAAAGCAACGGTAAGGGATTTTGAACCAGAAACCAATTTTTCGGTCATTACCAATGACGGACGTTTTTACAGTTTCAATGTATATTACAGTTCCTATCCCGAGGCATTGAGTTATGACCTGCTCACAATGCAAAAGGCAGTAGACAAAGCCAATGGAAACGATGTGCTTCTTGAAGAGTTGGGCAATAATTCGCCTTCGCTGGCAGGATTGCTTTTGGAAACGATTTACAAAAATGATAAGCGTATTGTAAAGCATATTGGGGCAAAGAGTTTCGGTATTCAGTTTATCCTTAAAGGTATTTACATTCACAATGGCAAATATTATTTCCATACGGAATTGAGAAATAAAACCAATGTGCCTTTCCAGATTGATTTTATCAATTTCAAAGTAGTAGATAAAAAGGTAGCCAAACGTACAGTTGTACAGGAACGCCCGATGATACCATTACGCACTTACAAACCTTTGGACGAGATTGGCGGGAAACTAACCGAACAAAACGTGTTCCTGTTAGACCAATTTACCATTGCCGATGACAAGGTACTGTTGATTGAGATTTTCGAGAAGAACGGTGGCAGACATCAAACTTTGCAGGTAGAAAATTCGGATTTGATAAAAGCTCGTTTGATAAACGATATGCACCTAAAATTTTAATAACCTTTTAATGCAATAATATGAAAAAGTATATCTATACCGTGATGTTCATTTTGATGACCATCACGGTTACACAGGCACAAAGAATGCTCCCAAAACAGAAAGGACTGGAAGTAAGTACAGGTGTAGTATCCAACGATAAAATCGGTAACGATTATTATATCAATCTTGGTATGACCATAAACGGTAAAAACGGTAACTATCAGCTTTGGGCATTGGAATACACGCACCAATACCACGACTATAAAGACCTCCGCATACCGCAGGAAACTTATACTGCCGAAGGCGGTTACAGTTTCTTCCTTTTGGGCGATGCTCGTAAAAACATTACGCTGAACTTCGGAATAACAGGTGTAGTCGGTTACGAAAGCATCAATCGTGGCGAAGCGATGTTGTATGACGGAGCAAAGATTTTGAGCGAGGATAACTTCATCTACGGAGCTGGTGGACGGCTCACTCTTGAAACATATCTATCAGACCGTTTTGTGTTAATCCTACAAGGACGCACAAAGGTATTTTGGGGTACGGACTTAGAGCAATTCAGACCATCCGCAGGTGTGGGACTAAGGTTTAATTTTTAATACATAAAACAATGATAGCAATATTCAATAAATTCAGAATAGGATTAAGCTCAATATATGTACTCTTGGCAATCCTAACAGCTTCGGTTTCTTTGGTATCTTGTAGCACAGATGATGAGCTCGAAATACAGAACGATTTTCCTTTTGAGGTAAATGTGATGCCGGTTCCCAAAGATATAGCCAATGGGCAGACGGTAGAAATACGCATTGCCATACAGCGAACAGGCAATTACAGCAACACACAGTATTTTCTTCGCTATTTCCAATTTGACGGACAAGGCACGTTGCGGTATTACGATGAGCAACCATATTTACCGAACGATTTATACCCATTACCGACAGATCAGTTTCGATTGTACTATACTTCAACATCTGCCGTTTCGCAATCCTTTGATGTTTGGATTTCGGACAGCTTTGGAAATAAAAAACAGATAAGTTTTCAGTTTAATAGTGCTGATTAAAAACAATGAAATCCTGCCACAAAAAGCAGGATTTCTCTTTTTAAGGGATATTAAAACTGTTTTTTTTGTAAATTTAAAAGGTAAATTTTAAGTGTTTTGTTATGGTCGCATCATTAGTTATAGGAATAATATTTTTGGTTGCTGGTTTAGGGCTTAGATACTGGATTAACCGTAGAAAATTTTACAGGCGAAGCCCAATGGGAGCTGAGGGCTTTTCATCTTATGAAAGTTCGGTTTTCATTAAATTGATTGAAAAGTTTGGTAAATGGGTAGCTTATGCACTGATTATTTTTGGACTTTTGTCATTATGGGTTTATTCTCGTGAGAAAAAAGAAAAACAGCAGTCAGAAGTAAGAACTGAGCAACCTGCACAACGCTGATCAAATTTTCTTGTTTTACTTTAAGTACTAGCTTTTTCGTTTGTACTGTATGATAACATTTTCTATTTACTACTTTTTTTATAATTTAAGACATCGCCACTCTTTTTAGAGAGGAGCTCACTTTACTGAACTCAATATCTGCAAAATCTTTTTCTGCTTTTTCCTGAACATCAATATCTTTGGTATTTAAGATAGCAGACATATATTTTAGCTTTCTTTTTACATTTTCCAATAAATCCGACCATTTCATTATCCATATTTCAATATTTTTATTTTCATTCCTAAAATAGAAGTAAGGATTGTCTTCATTTCTTTGATTACCTTTTATTTGAAATTCTGCATCAGAATTAATCTTTGAGCTAATCAATAAAATTTTGTAATGAATATTTGAACTTGAAGCATCAAGTTTTTCGATTTCTCTGGCATACTTCATTACTTGCTCAATTTCTTTTGGGCTAATTTTTACTTTTGGGGCTTTTAATTCAACAACTAAAACTTCTCTTCTTTTAGCGTCTAAAACCCGTTCATTATACATAAATAGGTCAGTAATAGATTTTACCGGTTTTTCATCAATGACATTTATGTTATCTCCATCTTTTGATGGTTTAAATATTAAGCAATCGTCTCTTAATTGAGTTAGATTTTTTTCTAAATTTTTATCTGACAATAGTTTGGTACTTTCGGAATACTCTTCTCCAAAAACCCATAACATCCTTTCTAAAAACTTATGAAGTTCTTTTCGTTCTTTCACATTTTTAGATATTTCGCTATAAACAAGTTTTTCAAGAAATTCAATATCTTCAATTTTCGAAGCAACTTTATCAGAAAATTCAACAATATTATCTAAATCGGTTTTTTCCAATAAATCCGAGAATTTAGAAATCATTTTGTTGTTTAATTTTAGAACGCTTCTTAAAATATTATTCAATTCTCCATTGGAAATTGTTCTATCTATAAGCGGATATATGATTTCTCTTAATTGATTATTATCTTTTAAAATATGGTATTTATCTTCCACTAAATATGCTAACTTATCAAAGAGTATAACTTTTGATTTTGAGCTTGCCCGTTCTTTATATGGATAATAATCGTCATTTTTAAGGTTGTCAGAAAAATTGTCAAACTCAAAGTTTCTGTCCTTGAAGAATGTGTTTAATTTGTCTTTAATAAATTCTCTTACTTTTCTCCAATCTGGGTCTAAATCATCTAAATCTATGTTTCTATAAATATCAGATGAGAGCGTAGATGAAGATACATAAATAAACCATCCTCCTATTTTTGGGCTCAACCAACTGGCATCATACTCCAGACTTCCTGCTATTGTATTTAGACCAGCATTTTGTGCAGTTAAAAAAACTTTTATTTTATCCATTTTCTTAATCTGCATAAAATCAAAAAGAACTTTGTGTTCTTTGCCTTTAGTGTCAGTATAAGTCTTGGCTAGTTTTATAGGTTTGTCAATTACGAAATCATTAGGGTTTAAAGCTTTACCATTAATGTGAAATGTAACTTCTTTGTTGAAAATTTTTAAAGGGTATCTCTCAAAAATAGCATCTGAAATATTATCTTTAAGAAATTTATCAATTATTTTCTTTTTTGGTTCATTTTCTGTTGTCGTATGTGGATACAAATTTGAAATAGTTACTTTGTAGTAAGTATTATGATTATTTCCTTTTAGAATATTTTCTTTTGTCGCTAACTCAATTTCAGAAACATTGATGTTTTTACCAAAACTATTAAATGATAACGGAATGTATGTTTCAGTAAAAGTATTTTCTTCTTGTGAATATCCAATAGTTTCAATTTCGATTTCTTGTCCAATTTGAAAACTGGCAAATCTTCCAATTCCTTTTCCGCCATCTTTATTTGCTGTTCCAATATCCAATAATTTTTTTTCGATATCAGACATATGAACTCCGTTACCATCATCTTTTACTGATATTTTTTTGATTAAAAGAGGATGTATTTCAGTTTCTAAAGTGTAATCTATGTCGATCCAAATGTTTTTACTCTTTGCTTGAATTGAGTTGTTTAATAGTTCGCAAAAAGCAGTGAATGTGCTGATGTAATTAGCAAATAATTCATTGACTAATCTTGAGTTTGTCGTAAGTTTTCTATTCATAGTTTCTTGCTAGGTATTTTTTGGTTATACTTGCTATTAAATTCTCAAACATACAAAATGTAAAATTTGTATGTTTAACGGCAAAATTACTTTCTCCAAATCTACAAAATAAATTGTTTCTAAATTGTTGTTCCAGTGACAAATACTACCTTTCAACGACAATCAATACAACATTTCACAAGCCTTTACAAATAATTGATAAATTCGACTTCCACAGCAAAATTGAGCAGATTATGGAAGTTATCGCAATACAAAAATCCGCATTGGATGGAATGACAAATGAACTGAAAGCACTTTTGGAATTGACCGAAAATGCCACAATGAAATACATTTCAATTTTCAAAGAAGAAAAATGGCTAGATAACCAGGAAGTTTGTTTGATGATGAAGATTACTAAACGGACTTTGCAGACCTACAAGGACAAAGGGCTGTTACCTTATTCCAAACTGAACCGCAAGAATTATTATAAACTCTCGGACGTACGGGCTTTGCTCGAAGCTGGACAGCCGTACAATACCAATGATAATGGATTTACTGACGAATGATAATGAAGAAATCATTTCCCATCAAGAAATGATTTTGATATTGAGAGACCGTATTGAAAATATATTAAAAAACTATCGTCCCGTAATGAATGGAGAAATTTATTTGTCGGGCGAAGATGTATGCAAACTGTTACACATTAGCAAACGCACTTTACAGCAATATCGTGATGATAATATCCTGCCGTATATTCAGATTGGTGGCAAAATTATTTATAAGGAAACAGATTTGATGACAATATTGGAGCAGAATTATATCAATCACAAAACTAATTCAGACTAAGCTTTTTTATTGCATTAATACATCTAATAGCAAGAGTTTAGTATCTTTGCTATGTAAAATATAGAAATACTTAAAGTGTTTTTGCTTTAAGTCCCACATTGAAAACTGGTAATTTTTAGACAACGGGACGATAAGGAAGAACGCTCATGCCATAGGCGTGGGCGCTCGCTTATTCGTTGTCGGGTATACCAGTGCCTCAATGTGCGGTAAGTGTAGTGGCCTGCGCTTTCTTTTTGTGCAGGGCTACATCAACTTTAAAAAAGTATGATGATATGAAAACTGGTACATCCCAACAAAAAATTACACTCGCCTTTATCAATGATAAAAGCCCAATTTTAGATTTCATTTGTAAAGACCTCATTGCTTCAGGAACTGAAGTCTTATTTCGTTCGGAAAGCATTGAAGATGGACTATCACAATTATCTTCATTAAATGAACTCCCAAAAATTTGTATTATCGACCTTGATTTTTACAACAAGAATGTTTTTGTTGAACTTCAAGAATTAAGAACAAAATATCCAACTATAAAACTTATTGCACATAGTGATATTGATGATGAGAAAGTAGGTAAATATCTTTTAGATATTGGTTTTTCAAGTTACTTGCTGATTGGTAATGATGCGGAATATTTTAGAAAAGTAATAGAAGCCGTTATCAATTAGGATAAAATTCACTAATTCTCATACAAAATACTAGCGATTTTTTTATCATTTAGTACAAACCTTATCTGCTCATATTTTTGAGTAGGGTGCATATCCTTTTCTGTAACTGGCGGAAAATATTTTACTCCAATAGTCACGTTTGGTAAACTAAAACTCCAAGATGACCTGATTTTAAAATTCTTACCACACAATTGTTGATTGGATGAGTTCAGATATTCTTTGAATTTTGAAAGCCCTTCGATTTCAAATATTGTTTTCCAGTTTTTACGAACTTCAAAAACGATATTTTCGTCAAGATTTTTCAGGATACTACTTTCATCGGAACTGTTACAGGCGTTTATAAAATCTCTGATGATTTTTCGTGGTTGTTTTTGAATTTCTCTGATTTCTTTCTTTTTGTTTTCAAGATAAGTGCTAAAATCCTTGTCAACCAATTCAGATAACTTATAGTATCCTGAATGAAAAGCTTCTAATGGAGATTTGTATAATCTATCTTTAAAAAAAGTTGCTTCATCTGTTTCATTGGCTTTAAAATGATCCAGAAGCAAAAAACCTTTTTCTTCGGTTGTACTGTTAACACCATCCACAATGTTTACAAAGTAGAACTGCTCTTTATCTTCGAACAAAACTTTAATTTTAGAGTTGAATTTTTCAGACTTATTTGCCGATGCTTTCACAAGATATTTCGTTTCATCCAAAGGATTTTCAATCCGTCTTCCCCAGCCATCAGTAGATAATTCAGATTGGTATCGGGATATTTGTATCCGTATTTCCTTCCGTCCTTTTTCGAGGTCGGTGGTAAATTCATATCCAGGAAAAGAATTGAGAATAGCTGTGTCTAATTCCCATTCCTCATAATCACTTGTGAAATTTATTTGATAGCTAAATTCATATTCCCGAATGTAAACCGGAAATTGGAACTTGTTCCCGACAATTGTTTGCGCTAATAAGGTAATATCGGATTTTCTGTTTACGGTTATTGAGATTTCTGTTTCAATCATTTTGAAATTTATTTTTACTGACAGTTTTTAAAGTAATGCCATTTTTTTTCAAACCATTCTGCTTGAGAGTAGAAAGGAAATCAAGTGAAGACTGCTTAATCATTGTCGTCACCCAATTGGTCAATGTATTTCAAAATTATATTTACTTGTTTGTCCTCGGATTTTGTAGAGGATATTTTTTCAATAATTTTAATCCTATCTTCTTTTGGTAATTTATTGAACGATTTTAAAACCCCCGATTTTCTAAAAGTATCTAAAATTTCTTTTTCTGTAATCGACTCCTTTGAAGTCAATAAGTAAAGTGTAACAGTTACAGTGTCGCCACCACTTTTGCTGATTGCTTTCCTGATTTTGTCATTAATTGAAATTAGCTTGTCTTGTCCCCCAATTGTAAACAAATTAATACTGTCAATTGTGTAGTTGTCAATTGTACCAGATACTTTCAATGAACCCCATTTTCCTACGATATGTTTAGTGTTAGGTACTTGGATGTGATATGTCCAAGCACCTTTACCTGCTTCATATTTCAATTCAAGTTCCTCGTCTTTTACTAAGTATTCCATCTTTATGACCTGTATTATAGCTATACCGCTAACCCCTTAATTTAGAAAATTTGGGTATTTTGTATAGGAATTAGTCTATTTGTTTTAAGGACAAATTTAATGAATTAGATGCTAGGGTTATCGCAAATATTCTATTATAAACCATCATTAATCAGGCGACGTTCTTTTGCTTCTCCTATGTTTGTATAATATAATCTAAGTGAAGAAGGGCGAGAGCAGATTTTGCTTTAAATAGCCTATATGGTATATTCAAGAAAAGAAACTGCCTCCTCTTCTTTAACCTTTTAGAATCTGAACAGAATGTAAGGAATTTGCTCATTATGATGAGTCTTATAGCCAGTATATCCAGTCAGGAGAAAAGATGAAGAAAGGTTATCACTTACCTAAACCAGATAAGATGAAGGTATTATTAAAGCAGACAGTAGGAATTGATGTAGCACAAAATGAATTAGTTGTATCGCTTGGTCGAATGGATGAACAAATCAGCATAGAAGTTTATGCATACAAAGTATTTCCCAATACTCGAAAGGGTTTTTCAAGCCTTGTGTCATGGGTAAATAAGCAGACATCAATTACAACAGAAGTACGGTACGTAATGGAAGCAACAGGCGTTTATCATGAATCCTTAGCCTATTACCTATGCAGTATTAAAAAACAAGTCAGTATCGTTCTGCCAAACAAGATTAGTAATTATGCGAGAACACTTGACATAAAAACCATAACTGACAAGAGCGCTTCACAAGCCATTTCGAGATTCGGTTTGGAAAGGCAATTGGAAGTTTGGCAACCTCCTTTAAAAATATTCAATGATTTGAGACAGCTTTGTCGGGAACGAGAGCAGTTGGTACATGAGCGTACAATGTTAAAAAATCAACTGCATGCAGAACGTACTTCTGAAACATCAAGTGAAAGCTCAGTGAAACGAACAAAAAAAAGAATAGCTCTTATTGATTCGCAGGAAAAAGAGATAAGAGAAGAAATTGCTATACTTATCAAAGGAGACGAAGTTCTACTAGAAAAGATGAATATGGTATCTTCTATTCCTGGAATTGGAAACTTAACCGCTGTAACCATTATAGCCGAAACTAACGGATTCGAGTTAATAAAGAATAAAAGACAATTGGTCAGTTATGCAGGATTAGATGTAAGAGAAAAAACATCTGGAACCTCAGTGAAATCCAAACCCCGAATATCCAAGCGGGGTAATCGGAATTTAAGGAAAGTAATGCACTTTCCGGCACTGGCTGCAATCAGGACTGATGAAAGATTCAGAGATATTTTCTTAAGAATAGTTTCAAGGCATGGGATTAAAATGAAGGCTATAGTTGCCATCCAAAGGAAATTATTGGAATTGACATACATATTATGGAAAAGTAATGCCTATTATGATTCAGAATATGAACGCAAAATAATCTCATCAGAAGTTATAACATTACCATAATTAAGGAAATAGCCCCAACACAGTTCCTTACAATTTTAAAGTGTATTAGCTTACTAGCTATTATGTCAGGATTTTACATGCATAATTTTAATAGATCTTCACTACAAAGTGACACGGATTTATTACCCAAATTAAGCTTATTTCATAGATTTAGAACCCATCTATGAGGCAGAGTAAGTTAATATTGGTAAATTGCGATATTTAACTTTTACATTTAAAACATGAAGGATAAGATCAATCTAAATATTTTCAAAGACTTTGTTCAATCAAGTAATTTTGGAGGTTTCCTCCTTTTTTTATGCGTAGTGATTTCAATGATAGTGGCAAATACATCAATGGCCGTTCCGCTACAAAATTTATTGGACACAAAGCTGGGGTATGAAAATGAAGCCATACACCTCAATTATTCCGTAAGTATGTGGATCAACGACGGATTGATGGCAATCTTTTTTCTGTTGGTAGGTCTGGAAATTAAGAGAGAAATTGTTGAAGGAGAACTCTCTTCTCCTAAAAAAGCAATCTTGCCTATCCTTGCTGCTATCGGTGGAGCAGTTGTCCCCGCATTGATTTATTTATATTTTAATTCAGGAACCCCGACAGCTTCCGGCTGGGGTATTCCCATGGCTACCGATATTGCTTTTGCATTGGCCGTAATTTCGCTGTTAGACAAAAGAGTACCAACCAGTTTAAAAATATTTTTAGCGGCTTTGGCGATAGTGGATGACCTCATAGCTATTTTAGTAATTGCCATTTTCTATTCATCCGGAATTGAGTTAGGCTATCTAGGCTATGCCGGAATTGGAATACTAGTACTGATTTTGATGAACCGATTCAATATTAAGAATCCCTATCTATATCTAATACCAGGAGTGTTTATATGGTATTTTGTGCATCATTCTGGCATTCATGCCACTATAGCAGGTGTACTGGTAGCGATGACCTTGCCAACCAATGATACAGAAGTTGAATCTCCGTTAGAGAAACTAGAACATGCACTTGTAAAACCTGTTAACTTTCTAATTATTCCCATTTTTGCATTCGCCAATACAAATATTACAATTCATCAGGAAATGATAGAAGGACTGACTTCCCCTTTAGGTTTAGGTATTTCACTGGGATTGATTTTTGGTAAGCCCATTGGCATTGTTGTAACCTCTTTGATATGCTCTAAATTAGGGATAGGTCAACTTCCTGCAAACAGTAACTTTATTCACATTATTGGCTTAGGATTATTAGCTGGAATAGGTTTTACAATGTCCATATTTATATCTATGCTTTCATTTGACAATCAGGTTTTCATTGAAGAGGCCAAGCTATCTGTTTTAATAACATCACTCATTGCGGGTATAATAGGATATGTGATTTTGAATTTATCAAGTAGAAGAAAGAGTAAGAAGACTGAAATTTAAATTCAGTCTTTTTTACTATAATATTTCTCCTTTAGCCATAAACTTGCCTTTACCAATAATATCAGTACCGGAACTTCTACCAGTGGGCCGATAACACCCACAAATGCCTGTGGCGAATGAATGCCGAAAATCGATATTGCTACGGCTATTGCTAATTCAAAATTGTTTCCTGTGGCTGTAAATGCGATGGATGCGTTTTTGTCGTAAGGAACTTTAAGAGATTTATTGATAAAGAAGCTCACGAAAAACATCAACACAAAATAGATGATTAGCGGTATGGCTACTTTTACTACATCCATTGGTAATTCCAATATTTTATCGCCTTTCAAGCTGAACATTAATACTATCGTAAACAGTAAAGCGTACAAGGTAATTGGCGATATTGCGGGGACGAATTTTCGGTTATACCATTCTATACCTTTTGATTTTATAAGGAAGTAACGGCTTAAAAAACCTGCTAGGAATGGAATACCTAAATATATCAATACGCTTTCGGTAACATCTTT
The DNA here is from genome assembly GCF_024649945.1 of Flavobacterium panacis. Lineage (GTDB taxonomy): Bacteria > Bacteroidota > Bacteroidia > Flavobacteriales > Flavobacteriaceae > Flavobacterium > Flavobacterium panacis. Next base: position 73,452 of record NZ_JANKMS010000011.1, read on the forward strand.
CATGGATACGCTTACATTGAAATTGGCTAATCCTAATTTTGCAGGTAATACGTTGATGAATAACCAAACTAAAAAGCTGTAAGTAAATATCTGGAAGATGCTGTTTAATGCAACTAACATAGCTGTATATTCTCTGTTTGCTTTAGCTAAGTCACTCCAGACGATGACCATGGCAATACATCTTGCCAAACCGATAAGAATTAAGCCTGTCATATAATCGGGTTCGTTACGTAAAAACAAAACCGCTAATCCAAACATCAATAGCGTGCCGATTACCCAATTGAGCAATAAGGATATGCCAATTACTTTTTTATCTCTAAATGCTTTGGGCAATAAGGAATAATCAACCTTTGCCAAGGGGGGGTACATCATTAATATCAATCCTATTGCCAATGGAATATTGGTAGTGCCAACAGATAAGCTGTTGGTAACATTAGAAATATTGGGAAAGAAATGACCCAAACCCACGCCAATTGCCATTGCAAGGAATATCCATAAAGTAAGGTATCTGTCTAAGAATTTTAATTTTGGTTGCATTGCTAATTTGTAAGTTCTTTATATTGGTTTGATGTCAATAAGTCTTCTAATTCTGTAATGTCTTTTATTTCAATTTTAATCAACCAACCGTCTTTATAAGGATGGTCGTTTATGAGTGTTGGTGCTTTCAAAAGTAGTTCGTTCGTTTCAGTGATTTTACCCGATACAGGCATAAATAAATCACTGACCGTTTTAACTGCTTCAACAGAGCCGAATACTTCGTCCTGCTGAAAACTATATCCAACGTTTGGTAAATCCGCATATACGATTTCGCCCAATTCACTTTGCGCAAATTCTGTAATGCCTATTGTACCTGTGTTGTCCTGTATGCTTATCCAGGTATGTTCTTTTGAATACTTTCTTTCGGTTGGAAATTCCATTTTTATAAATTTTAGATTAGTAACCTCTTCTTAAATTTTCTGCGTATTCGTTTGGTAAAATGCTTTCTTCAACTGCTTTTGCAGCCCTTTCAATATCATAATCAAAGCGTATAAATTCTACACTGATACTATCTTTGTCCAACACAGAACTGTTTTCATTAATCGTAAACATTACATAACCGCCTCTTACATCGCTGTCCTTCGGTTTACCAACCGAACCGATATTAATGGCGTGTCTGAAATGATTTTGACCGTCAATACCCGAATTTAAAACTCTGTGATAAGGTTTGTGTGTGTGTCCGAAGCACATAATGTCTGCATCGGCTTGCTCCATAATGCGAAGCATACTTTTTTCCTCACGGTCTTCAAAAAGATATTCGTTTATTTTTCTCGGACTTCCGTGTACCAAAAGCAAATTCAATTTATCTTCATTCAGTTGAAATTCTACTTTGATATGGGCTGGAAGTGTACGCAAATACGCTCTTTCTTCATCTTTCATCAAAGAATTTGTGAATGAAATAGAAATATTTCCGTTATCTTTTTCACTGTCTGTTTTGTAGGCACAACCGCATTCGTTGCTCATTCTGCCAATGCCAAAATCGTAATTTCCGGCAATGGTTGGTATTCTCCTTTTACGGATTTCGTTTACCACTTCGTTTGGCCAAATATTATAGCCCACCAAATCGCCCAAACAATAAATACTGTCTGGTTTTCTTTTTTCAACATCTTCAAAAAATGCTTCTAATGCAGGTAAATTGGCGTGAATATCACTGAATAATGCTATTTTCATTTTGTCTAATTTTTATTGTTTAAATATTTTGTTTAAGATAACTTTAGATAAGATTAAATAAATACCCTAATAATGCTCCTCCAATAACCACAAAGGCACTATTTATTTTTTTGAATTTGAAAACTACGATCGCACTTATCATTGCAATTAATATCGTCCGCCAATCAGTAATAGTTTCTTTGCCCATTGTAAGACAAATAGCGGCTATGATTGCAACAGATGCCACATTGACCGCATCGAGAAAAATGGACAGTCCTTTAGATTGGCGCATTTTTTTCATTAAGGGATTTAGCAATGCTACTAAAATAAACGACGGCAGAAAAATAGCAATCGTAGAAATAACTGCTCCGGATAGTCCGTTGATTTGATAGCCAATAAACGTAACTGAAGAAAAAACAGGACCTGGGGTAAACTGTCCAACAGCAATAGCATCCATTAATTGCTGCCGGGTGAGTAAGCCCGTTGCAACTAATTCCGTATCTAAAAAGGCGAAAAGAACATAACCGCTTCCGTAGAGGATAGCACCAATTTTCAGGAATATCCAAAATAATTTGGTATTTGTTTCAGACAGTAAGGGGCTTTGTGCGATTTGTAAGAATGCGAGCGGGATAAAACTTTGGAGCGTATTTTTTGTATCCTGAAGGTAATACAAGGCCATTGCCAGCAATCCCGCTCCAAACATCAAATAGATTTCACTAATGCCGAATAATGACAGTACCAAAACAAGAATACCTACAACCGCCAAGAATGTGGACTTTACTGATTTCTTTGCTAATGGAAAAACAGCTCCTATGATAATAGCGATGATTGCAGGTTTGATACCGTAAATAAAGGGCTGTACTTCGGGCAATTGTCCGTATTGCTGATACAACCATGCAAATATCCCGGTAATGAAAACCGCAGGTAAAATAAAGCATAACCCTGCAAAGATTAATCCTTTCCAACCGCCTTTGTCATAGCCGATGTGTATCGCCATTTCTGTACTGTTGGGGCCAGGAATGAGATTAGTAGCTCCCAACAAATCCAAAAAATGCTGTTCGCTCATCCATTTTCTTTTCACTACTACCTCCTGCTGCATCATAGCAATATGAGCCGCGGGACCTCCAAAACCAATAAAACCGAGCTTTAGAAAGAGTTTGGCAATTTCCTTTATTTGAATATCACGCTCCATTTCTCATTACGATTTTATCAATAGACCAATTACCTCCGCCTTTGATTAACAAAAACATACTTCCCAAAAGCATCGCCCAATCCGTACGGCTGCCGTGCAGCAATTCCCAAATACCCTCGCTAGCCAAAATAGATGTTTTGGTCGTGGCAATGGCAACCAGCATAATGATGATGAGCGGAATACTTGCTAACCTTGTAAGCAACCCCAGCAAAATAAACGCTCCGCAAAGGATTTCAAATATGCCTACAAAACTTCCAAAAAATTCAGGCGATGGCAAGCCAATTTTTTCAAACCGTCCCGCTCCACGAATGGCAGGAAACAGCAATTTTTGAATGCCCTCCGATAAAAAAACACCTCCAACAATCAGTCGGATTATGATTGTTGTCTTTGAATTATCTGTATGAATGATTTTTGAAAACATAAAAATTCAATTTTAACAACATCCGCCACCTGGAGTACAAGCATTAGCATTATTTACAGGCAGTTCTGCCAAATTTTTCTTTACTTTTTCGGAAGGAATACCGCAGGCATCTTGAGCCAAACAAGCTGTTGTTTTATTTTTCAGTACAAATGTATCTCCGTTGAAATCCAAATCATACTTACCAATCGTTTCGCTTTGGTATTCCACTTCAATTTCCGCATCTTCTATGCCCAATTTTTCTTCGGATAGCTTGATGATGTTTAATAGCTTAGCTGGCTTTAATTTGTGCTCGAAATCGTCTGCATTCCATAATTGGAAGTTTACAACTTTTTCCGAACGGATTACGCCACCACAGTCTATAAAGTTTTTAGTAATTTGTCCCACTTCGGTAACGTGGAAATGTTCTGGAACTAAGGTTCCGTTTTCTAATTGAAATCCAACATTTACTAATGTTGGCAGGATTTCTTTAATTTTTGATAGCTTCATATTTCTGATATTAACTCAATAAATGTTATATTGCAATGTTACGATGATTTGGTGTTAAAAAAAAGCTTAACAGCATTCTTTACTATTTACATTCTCGACAAAAAAGCTATTGAGTTCCTTCTTAATCTCATTCCAGACTGTTTCATTAATACAGTAACATACACTAGTTCCTTCTATATTTCCTTTAATGATACCAATATTTTTCAGCTCTTTCAAGTGTTGTGAAATTGTCGCTTGTGCCAATCCCAATTCTTCTACAAGATCATTACAGATGCAGGCATTTTGTTTAATGATATGTTGCAGTATAGCTATACGAGCAGGATGAGCCAGTGCCTTTAAAATACTAGCTAAATGGTTCTGCTGTTCTGTAAAAATTTCGGTTTTTGTGACACCCATCAGTTTTATAAAAATAAATATATCGCAATATTACGATAATAAATTTAAACAGCAATAATTTTTTTTAAAATTATTGCTGTAGTTGTAATATTAAACTTGGGTATTCCGATGCTATTTATTAGTCATTACTTTGTAGGTAGGATCTTCAATAATATTCACATCAATAACTGTTTCTGCATTTTTAAGTAATTGCCTGCAATCTTGGCTTAAATGACGTAAATGTAGTTTTTTACCTTCCTTGTGATACTTCTCCGTAATTTTATTTAAAGCTTCAATAGCAGACATATCAACTACTTTACTTTCCTTAAAATCAATTACAACTTCATTCGGGTCATTTAGTACGTCAAATTTTTCAATAAATGCGGCAGTAGAACCAAAGAAGAGCGGCCCAAAAATTTCGTAATGCTTTACACCATCTTCATCTACATATTTTCTTGCACGTATTCTTTTAGCACTCTCCCAGGCAAATACTAGAGCCGAAATGACTACACCAATCAAAACCGCTAAAGCTAAGTTGTGCAATACTATGGTTATAACTGCTACCAACATGCCAATAAAAATATCGTGTCGAGGCATTTTATTAATAATTCGAAAGCTGACCCACTCAAATGTACCTATAGCTACCATCATCATCACCCCGACTAATGCCGCCATTGGAATTTGCTCGATTACAGGACCAGCAACAAGAATGATCAATAAGATTGCTATGGCTGCAACTATTGAAGAAAGTCTGGCTCTTCCTCCAGCTCCTACATTCACTAAAGTCTGGGCAACCATTGCACATCCACCCATTCCTCCGAAGAAACCGTTGGTGATATTGGCTATACCTTGTGCGGCAGCCTCACGGTTAGATTGTCCTTTTGTGCCGGTTATTTCATCAACCATATTAAGCGTTAACAGACTTTCAATCAATCCAACCCCTGCCATTACCAAGGCATAAGGGAAAATAATTTTCAATGTTTCCAGAGTAAAAGGAATAGCAGGGATGTGAAATGAAGGTAAAGAGCCTCCTACAGAGGCGATATCAATAACTTTTTTAGTATCGATGCCGAAAAAATATACAATACCAAAGACAACTATTATTGCTACTAAAGATGCAGGAACCGCTTTTGTAAATTTTGGCAATATAAATACGATGGCTATAGTTAATAATGTCAATCCAGCCATTAGATAAAGCGCCGGCCCCTGCATCCAACCTTCTATCCCGTTTTCTACAACTTTAAATTGAGCTACCTGTGCCATGAAAATGATTACTGCAAGGCCGTTTAAAAAACCATACATTACTGGTTGTGGGATCAGGCGGACAAATTTACCCAGTTTAAAAATTCCTACTGAAAATTGCAGTACACCTGCTAATATAACCGCAGCAAAAAGATATTCCACACCGTGTGATGCTGCCAATGCGATAAGTACTACTACCGTTGCTCCGGCTCCCCCAGAAACCATTCCGGGTCTGCCTCCCAAAATTGCAGTAACAATACCCATTAAAAAAGCTGCATAAAGCCCTGTCAAAGGCGAAAGCCCTGCCAGAATAGCAAAGGATAAAGACTCAGGTATCATGGTCATAGCCACCGCAAGACCCGCAAGAATTTCGTTTTTGTAATTAATTTTCTGTTTGAAATCAAACAGATTAATAACTTTCTGCATAAAAAAGTATGTTTAAATATTAAAAATGTAAATAAAAAAGAGATGCACCAAAAGAAAAAACCTTTGGGTACGATAAAAAAGCCAATAAATTAAAATTGGGAAATATAACAGTTAGCCTAAGATCAAGGCGGAGTAACTTGGGATGATATTTGTACTGTTCTTTTCATTGAGTGGTGCAAAAGTACAATTTATAGTTATTGTACACAATTTAACACCAAAAAAACTAAAAAAAATTGTTTTACAACACAGAATCTTTTCTTTGGTCGCAGTGTGAAAAGAAAAGAAGTCAATACTAAATACAGCAAATGGGATAGCGAATATCCCACATAAAAATCTCGCAACCTGTTTGTTAAAATGTGAAGAAAGGGATTGTGTAGCGGTGCATTTTGAGAAAGGGGTTGCACCAATTTTAAATGCAAAAATGCGTTTCCGACCGTAGGAAGGAATTGCATTTTTGCCCGCCGATTTCGGCTTTTAGGCAACTTTTATCGGGTGGGTGCGGAAATCTTTCAGATTGTGAAAAAATCCCTTGTATTCGGTCATTCCCTTGCGAAACAAGTTCCACAACAAAGAACAACCCATTTGTGTAAGCGATGAATTGATAAACAAATCTTGGTGTTCCAACGCTTCAGCAAGTGAGCAACTTGGCGTATTGTCCTCTTGCTCGGATTGCTTCAGCAATTCGCCAAATTCATCGGTAACAAATGGCAGGCTTGCCACCGTTTCGTACTTTTCAGAATTGGGTTGTTTTATCTCTCCGATAGTGGATAATATCACTTGTCCTGTATCTTGGCTGTTGCCAAAATCCAACCAATATTTTGGCTCATCTTGGTAGTGTTTGCGATAGCTTATTTCATTAAGAATTTCAGCAACGCCAAACCTCGCCTGCACATTGTCCACACACGTAATGGTAATGATTGCCCTTGCTTTTTCGGGAAGTCTGCCAAAATTGTCTTTTTCAAATTTTACCGTTTTGGCTTTCCAATTTGTTCCTGCCCAACGGTTGCAACGATTGATTAAAGCAACGGATTTATATAATCCTGTTTCACTTTCTGCAAATCGTTGTCTGCCCAAATTGGCACTCGTGATAACATCATCGTCCCAAAGGCGGACTTGTAACCCTGCGTGTCCCAACGCAATCAAACTTTCGTTTATTTCCATTAAAGCAGTCAATACTTTTGAGCCTGTGCCACCTGCCCCGATAAGGTTTACCGAAATCGGATTGGTAGGATTGAGCAGGTAATTATCTGTAAAATGTACTGCGGTTTTTGCTGTATTCATTACAATAGATTTTTAAGGGTTTTGTTGTTCTTTTTTAATACTTCTTTCGGAAAAGGTTTATCCGTATTGATAAGGTCTTTCCAAAGGTTTACAATGTTTTTTTTCGTCAGGTTTTCACATAATGAATGACTGAAATAAGAATTGAAAAAATAATGTTCCCACGCCTGTATAAATTCCTCAACCGAAGCCGAATTTTTAATATCAACACTCACCGTACCCATACATACATTGCCCTTTTCGTAGATATTGAAGAAAGGTGCATAATGCAATGGCGTTTTCTCGGTGGGTCTTCTGTCATTTGCCAAAGCAAATACGGTAAGACTGCTTTTGCTCGCTAACCATAGCATTGGCGGTACTTGTGATATTCCGCTGGGTATGCCCAAACTATCCACAAAATACAGTTTCCGTTGTTGTGTTTTAGTGTACCAAAGTACCGTACCTTTTTCCGCATTTGGATTGATATGCAGAATATTGGTAGGCAAAATTCCCTTTGGTTTTAAAAAGGCTTGGTTCTTTTCTTCATCGGTCTGTAAGGACTTTGCTAAAATATTGGCTTCCTTTACGGTTAATGGATGGGCATTGATAGGCATTCCGTTGCTGTCCATATCAAAATGCTCCACGTACATATCGTTTTCTGTTCCTTTGGTTTCATAGAAAACCAAAGCGGATTTTGCATAGTACAATGTTCCAAAATGGTCTTTTATATCTGTTGTTGTATTCATTTTTCTATCGTTTTGTATTCGTATAATATTCCACTCAAATCATTCAATAAACCAAATAAACGGTTCTCAAAATCAAGGTTTGCTGTTGGTATTTCACTTCCGTCAAATCGCTTGGAAATAGTAGGTTCTGCCATTGCTCCGTACTCGTTAAATTCATTGTTGATGGTATCTGAAAGACTTTCGTACAACCAGCCTTTAGTATCTGCAATAAATGAAATGTATTTTTCCATTCCGATTATTTCATTCTCGTCATTATCATAAGGGTCTTTTTCGGGCAATGTTGCGTTGCTAAAAATAGTGGTGTTCGGATATTCTGTGCAAAGGGCAAACGCATTACAAGCCACTTGCCAACATTCCTTGTCGAACATATCAACACTTTTAAATCGGTTCAAACGCTGTTCAAATACCTTTAGATTAGTTCGATTAAATAGCTTTTGTTCTATTCTATCGCCAATGTATTCGGCATTTCTCAATTCACTTTTATAGCTTTCAGTTTCTTCCGTTTCCTCGTCCTGTTCCACCCAATCGTTCATCATTTCGTAAAGCCAATACAAGTAACTTTCTTCCTGCCTGTAATACGGAATTTGAGCGATATGATACAGATAACTACATACCGATAGTAAAAGCTGTGCGGTCTTTTTACGCTTTGGGTCTTTGAGCATTTTAAAGAGTGGCACAACGGGAATGTAATACAAGGTTGTTCCTGTGTTGTATCGTTCCTCGCCTATAAAATAGGTTTTCCTGCTATCCTTTACCAATCTGAAACCATCCCAATTGCTGTTGGTACGCTTTACTTTGTTTTCCATATCCCACATAGCCAATGTTATATTGTAGGGAAACTTAAAACTGTTGGTCTGCATTGGTTCAATCCTGTAATGCTCGGCAAGTTTGGAAAGGGACTTGTAAAAATCCCTCTCCGTTTTCTGACAAGCCTGTACGGATGGTGCCGTTTTTAGTTTGGGCAGAAACGTACACTTTAGAATACCATTGGTAGCATTGCTATTGGTACGGATTTCTGCTTGTCTTTCTGCACTTGGTTTGCGTCCTTTGGTCTTTGTAGCCAATTGGCGAACTCGCCCAACTGTCGGTGCAATTGCCGTTGTCGTTTCTGTTCGGGTATGCTGATAGTTCCCGATATGATGTTGCGTTGCATAATTCATCGCTTTAATATTTGGTTAACCTTTCGTACCCATTACACTCTCAAACTTGTACTCGACTGCATCGTCTTTTATTTGTGGTGCAGATACTTTTGCCGTTGTCAAAATCGGGTACATATTGGCGTAAAAATTCATTACGGCTTCCACGCTCCAACGTGGTTCGGGGTCGGTCAGTCTGATGTCCTGTCCTTTATCTTTGAGTATAAAAACTCTTTCTAATTGCGTTGCTAATAACATAATGTTCTGTTTTAATGATTAATATTCGTTTTCATCTTCGTGTGTTTCATCAATAGGATAATCGGCAGTAACTTCTTCCGCTTGTAGAAGTTTGGGGTTTGTTTCGTCAATTGCTCCGAAAAGGCTCGGTGTTGCGAATTTGTCGGATAATGCTGTTTTGCGTTTGCGTATCTCGTCTGCTTTTTCGGGAAACTCCGTTATATCGGGAACTTTTATCCACGCTTCACGGAACTTACCCTCTTTTTCCAACTCGTCCGCCTTTGCTATAGCATCTTTAAACTTCTTGTCTTTGGTTTCCTTGTCCTTTTTCGCTTTCTCGGTTTTTTCCTTTTCTATTGCCGATTGTGCTTTGGCTTCGTCCAATTGCTTTTGGAATTTTTCCATATCCACCATTAAGCCCGATACCTTTTGTATGGGTGTAGTTATCTGCTCAAAAAATCCCTCGTCAAACTCTTGGGGCGTGGCGTTAAAGGTCAATGGGGGAATTAGATTTTTTGCACTATCTCCGCATTGTTCGTTGTTGAGCAATACTGTTACAATTAGGTTGCTTTCTATCCCTTTTGAAATGTTCAGTTGCAATACTCCTGTAAAGTCCAACTGCTGTATCTGATTGAAAAAATTGGTGTTCATCGTTCTGAAATTTTAATTGTTAATACTTTTTTCTTTTTTAAGTTTCTCGTGCATATCTGCCCAATATTTCTGTCTTTCCTTGTCTGTTTCTGTTGGTGGGTCGTGCAGATATTCTTTATACCAACCAGTTTGCTGGATAGCTTTTATGAGGTCGGTAACTTCAACCCAATTCCCATTTTTATCTATGATTTTCATTGTACTTGGCTTTAAATGTTATTTGCTGATTTCCGCTATTTGGTCAATCCTGCCATATATGATACTTCGAAGACTTGTTTTGTCGGGAGCGTTGTATTCTAACCAACTGCCGTACTGCTTTACGATATAGGATTTTAAAACATCCTCAAAACCAAAACGATAACCCATAAGCGGTACAGCTCTTTTGAAATAGGCGTTTCGGTTTACTGCTTCTGCAAGCCAATTTTTTTCGGCTCGGTTCAATTTTTCGCCTTTGTTCAGTTTTTCCCTTAATAAGTAAACCTTTGCATTTTGCAGGGTTGCCAATTCGGGTACATCTTGGCGTACAAACTTTGTAGCTATTGTTCTTGTTTCCATTGCCTTTGGTTTTAAGTTTCTTGAATTTTAATTTTCCGCTCCAACAAGTTTTCTAATATCTCGTAATCGCTTTCGTAATCATTACCCTCAAAATGGTAGGTTTCGTTTTCTTCATCAAATTCGTATTGCTCAAAATCCACGTCTTCCAAATAAACATCTGTGAGTAGCTTGTCATAAAATGTTGCCCTGCCATATACAAGATTGCCCATTTCTTCATAGTCGTGTGTGAAATTCACTTCGTAATGCTCCGCTATCTTTTGAATGATTTCCATATTGGGCGACCACTTTGTTTCATATTGAAATTGTCCTTCATCGCCTTCATTCCAATAGATATTGAAGAAATAACCACCATTATCTTTAGAAATAAATTCGGGTAATTGTCCTTCTTCGATTTTTTCTTCCTTTTCCTTCATTGATTGAAAAAGTTCCTGTATTGCTGTGATTGTTTCGGGTTTCCCCTCGAATACAACTGTATTACTGCACCAATTTGCCATAACTTTTGTTTTTAGTAGGCTACCACCGATTAAAGCGGTAGCCTGTTGTTATTTAATTAAGGTTTAGGGTTTCTGCACCATCTAAAGCAAAACCATTACACAATTCAAATGCTTTCTGTGATTTGAGTTGAGCAGTGCCACCCAATACAATGCTCTGCAACTTGGCTTCATCATTCTTGTAATTTCTTACGTTCTGATAGTAACCTGTAACCGCATTATAAGCTCCGAACAATGTTCCTTTTGTAGTATCCATTTGTTGGGTGTCGCTTATCATTGCGTATGCAAAAGCATCTTCAACGGTGTTTTTGAACACGGTTGAAATTTCATCTTCCGCACCTTTTTTGATTAAATCAAAGGTTTCCTTATTCGGGCAAAGTGCCAATTGAATTAGCTTTTTAACCTCTCGGTCTGTTACCTTTACTTTTGCCCATTCATTGAAAATTCCCTCTAATTGGTTGCTCAATGTGTTGGCAAGTCCCATAATCTTGTGAGCGTTCTCGATACGTCCTTTTGCTCCCGAAGTGTGTTTGATACGGACAACATTGGTCATATTGCGTAATGAAGCGTTTAAGGTATTTTGGCAAACGATACGGATTGGTGTAAATGCGGCTGTGATACTTCCGCTACCATCGTGCGAAGTGGTTAGGAAAATGTATTTTTCCGTAACATCATCGCCATTGCCTACACGGATATAGTCAGGCAGTTTGGCTGTGATAAAAATACGTTCTCCGTTGCCTAATGCTCCTGCGGTTTCGTACAGAATGCCCTCGCCACCACCTACAATAGCATCAAAGAAATTAAAGGCTTCACGGTTTTGTACGATATGGTAATCCTTGCCGACTACTCCCAATACCTTATTGTTATCGGTGCGAATGTTGGCGAAATAGTTAGGTACTTCTAATTCGCTACTGCCTATCTCTATACCGTTAGCCGTTTCGATAATGCCCGAACCTTTGGTAAAAAGTGGGGATTTTACGACTTCGTAATCTAACCCTGCGTGTTTGATAGCTTCCTCGCTTGTCGGGTATTGCTCCACGATTTGCCCCAAGTTGTGCCATGCTTTTTGTTGTACGCTAAAAAATGAATAACGTCCTGTTCTCTCGTTAAAATTGATATTATGTGCCATAATGTTAGAAATTTTGATGTTAAAAATGATTGAATGTTCTTGATTAAAATGGGAGGTCGTCTTCTGCCTTGCTATTGTTTGTGCTTGTGGTAGCTTGTGCCGTTTCCGATTTTTTGCCACCTCCGTGCAATTTGATTTGAGAGGTATGGAAATTCAGTCCTGCTCTTGGTTCTCCATCATTACCTGTCCACGCTCTTGTGCTTACTCGTCCCGATAGTTCTACCAAAGTACCTTTTGTGAGTAGCTTGGCTACATTCGGGGTTATCCAATAGGAGCAATCGAAATAGGTTGTTTGCTCTATGCGTTCGCCCTGTTTGTTACGGTAGCTGTCGTTGGTCGCTACTGAAAAGTTTACTACTTGTTTGTCCTGTGACGTTGTGCGTACTTCCGCATCCCTTGTCAATCTTCCTGTGATGTTCATATTCTTTAATTTTTAGTTATTGATTTTGATTTTTTTTGATTTATTCGGCAATGAGAGGAGGTGCTGTTTCGTTTCATTACCATTTCCAATGTTTTTAATCTTCATATCTGACATTTTTTTTTATTCGTTTAAAGAGCCGGAGTATGCTATGTTTCGTTTCACGAGCATAAAAGGTTCGTGTTTAGCATCACCAAGGTTTTGGAAAAAAATACTACCCAACGGGTGGAGATTATTTTCCAAACTTGCTTGACATTTGTGATGCGTTAAGAACACGGAAATACCTTTGCTCTTGAAATGGGACAAAAAAGCATACGGGTCTTTGGATAAAATGAATGTGGAAGCCAAGAAGATGGCATTGAGAAATGGTTTACAATGAATTGAAATAACACTTCCAATTCGCTGAATTTTTAAAACACTTTTTTAAAGCGGTGGGGCTATCAAAGCCACACTAATAGAGGATTAAAAAATTGTATTTGTGTGGGAGGCGTAGATGGCAACATTTTTTAATCTTCTGTTCCAGAAGTAGCCGAAAAGCTCTTTTACAGAAAGGGAATAGCAGAGCGAAGTAAATGTGCTTTGGCTATAAAATATGGGTATAAAAAAAGCAGAACCGTTAAGTTCTGCTAGTAATTATCAAATTGTGATTAACTATATAACCTGTAAAAACGCTTCTTCAATCTCCTTAAATTTAGGAGCTACTAAATCCATATCCTTACTAATCTTTTGGCTGGTAATTTTAGCATAAATCTGTGTAGTTGAAATGTTTTTATGTCCCATCATTTTGCTAAGGCTTTCAAGAGGTACGCCTTCGGTCAAAAACATCGTTCCAAATGTGTGTCTTGCGGTGTGAAAAGTTACTTTTTGTTCTGTAATAATTTCAGCTTTTTCAATTAATTTGCCAATGTGAGTATTGCAGGTTACATTAGTTGGAACTGGAAAGATAAACTCATTACGAGTGCTACCGAGGTATTTTTCTATAATACGTTTTGGGATTTCCATTAATCGAACATTAGAAGCAATATCTGATTTTTTTCTTCTGCTGATGATCCATTGATGGCCATCGAAGAAAGACTGAATATTGTTCCTTGTTAGTTTTTTAATATCCGCATAAGCAAGTCCGGTAAAACAACTGAAAATAAAAAGATCTTTCACAAGCTCATACCGTGGGTGGGGCGGTGCACACATCATCAGTTTTTCTACATCTTCTTTAAGAATATAACCCCTGTCGGTTTCTTCCATATTAATTTCATAATCTTGAAACGGATTATCACGTATCAAACCTTTTTTTATAGCCAATTCTACCAGACTTAGTACGGGCATCGTGTAAACCCAAACCGTATTATGTGTAGATTGTAAATCGTACCGAAGATAAAAATCGAATTCCCTAATAAAATCTCCAGTCAATTCCCGAAAGGCCATATCATCACGATGATAGCGTTCTTTGATAAAAGTGGTAAGATGATTATAAACCGTGATGTACTTGTTGTAGGTGCTTTGTGAACGTTCTTCCTTGTCAACCAATTTTTTAAAATCCTCATTTTTATCGTTAAAGACTTTTAGAATTGCATCATCCATTACACCAACACCCAAGAATGAGAGCTTTACTTTTTGGGAAGTAGCAAAGCCCTCGTGTTTCAGCATATCTTCATAAATTTTGTCGATACGCCCACGTATGTTATCCAACTTTTTATTAATATTTAAAGCTGTTGCGCTTTTGCCCTCAACTCTTCCATATTTTAGATCCCAATTGCTAGGGTCAATTTCTAACTTTGTCCCAAAAGTTTTAGGTGTTCCGTCAATGGTAATACGTGCCATAATTGGAGCATTACCATTTTTTTTCAGTTCGTTCTTTTTCAAGTAGAAAAGCAGTTTGAACGTTGATTTTTTTGTCTGCGTCATAACTCAAATGTTTAATGTTTAAAATTAATTTACATTGAGTTACAAGGAAATATAAAAATAAGTGCAAAACACTGAAATATAACCGTTTAAGCTAATAAGGAACCTCTATTAATCGGTAACGAATTAGTAACTTAACTTTGTCATTTCAAGCCCAAAACCTATCAGACACCGAGTTCCAAATAAAGACTACTTCTTTATAAAACATTGTATAGCAACGGATTTAATCGTTTTGCTTAACTTTGCTTTTTACTAATCTTTTTTCTTTAAAAAACAAAAGATATAGCGAAGAGCTGGATTAGCTCCTAATAAAAAAACGCCCTGTTTTCACAGAGCGTCTTTTTAAATTATATAAACGGATTAAGCTTTTCCAGCAGCAATTAAGTTTAAAGCTGAACCGGCAATAAACCAGCCTATTTGCCCTTCATTATAAGTATGATTGGCCAAAATAACATCTTTTGTACCATTTGCGTGAACAAATTCTAATGTTAACGGTTTACCTGGAGCAAATTCTGTTAAATCTAAGAAGTTAATAGTATCATCTTCTTCAATCTTATCGTAATCTGCTTCATTTGCAAATGTCAATCCTAAAAGACCTTGTTTTTTAAGGTTAGTTTCGTGAATACGAGCAAACGATTTAACCAATACTGCTTTGACACCTAAGAAACGAGGTTCCATAGCAGCATGTTCACGAGAAGAACCTTCTCCATAGTTATGATCTCCAACTACGATTGACGGAACTCCAGCAGCTTTGTATGCACGAGCAACAGCAGGAACCGCATCATATTGTCCTGTCAATTGGTTTTTAACCGAATTTGTTTTTTGATTATAAGCATTCACAGCTCCAATCAACATATTGTTAGAAATATTATCTAAATGTCCACGGAAACGTAACCAAGGTCCAGCCATAGAAATATGGTCAGTCGTACATTTTCCAAATGCTTTGATTAACAATTTGGCACCTGTAATATTTTTACCGTCCCAAGCATCAAAAGGAGCTAATAACTGCAAACGTTCAGAAGCTGGATTAACAACAACCGTAACTCCAGAACCATCTTCAGCTGGAGCCTGGAATCCTGGATCTTCAGCATAAAATCCTTTAGCTGGAAGTTCGTCTCCTGTCGGAGCATCCAACATTACTTCTTCTCCATCTTCGTTAATCAACTTGTCTGTTAACGGATTAAAGCCCAAATCACCTGCGATTGCCATTGCAGTTACCAATTCTGGCGAACCAACAAAAGCAAGCGTATTAGGATTACCGTCTGCACGTTTTGAGAAATTACGGTTAAAAGAGTGAACAATTGTATTTCTTTCTTCTTTTTCAGCTCCTTCTCTGTCCCACATACCAATACATGGTCCGCAGGCATTAGCAAAAACGGTTGCTCCAATTTTATGGAACGTATCAATAAATCCATCTCTTTCTATTGTTGAACGAACAACTTCAGAACCTGGAGTAATAGTAAACTCTGCTTTTGTTTTTAAGTTTTTATCTGCTACTTGTTTTGCCAAAGAAGCTGCACGTGAAATATCTTCGTAAGAAGAGTTTGTACAGGAACCAATTAAACCAACCTGAATCTGTAATGGCCAGTTATTTTTAATTGCTTCTTCTTTCATTTTAGAAATTGGCGTAGCCAAGTCTGGAGTAAACGGTCCATTTAAATGTGGCTCTAATTCTGACAAGTTAATTTCGATAACCTGATCAAAATATTGCTCTGGATTAGCATACACTTCTGGATCTCCTGTTAAATAAGGAGCAATCTTATCTGCTGCATCGGCAACATCTGCACGGTTTGTAGAACGAAGGTAACGTCCCATTGAAGCATCGTAACCAAAAGTTGAAGTTGTAGCTCCAATTTCAGCTCCCATATTACAAATTGTTCCTTTACCTGTACAAGACATTGCTGTCGCACCTTCACCAAAATATTCTACAATAGCTCCAGTTCCACCTTTTACAGTCAAAATTCCGGCTACTTTAAGAATAACGTCTTTAGGAGCTGTCCATCCCGATAATTTACCAGTTAATTTCACTCCAATTAATTTAGGAAATTTAAGCTCCCAAGCCATTCCAGACATAACGTCTACGGCATCTGCTCCACCAACACCAATTGCAACCATTCCTAAACCTCCTGCGTTTACAGTGTGCGAATCGGTACCAATCATCATTCCACCGGGGAAAGCATAATTTTCAAGTACCACTTGGTGAATAATTCCTGCTCCTGGTTTCCAGAAACCAATTCCGTATTTATTAGAAACAGACGACAAGAAGTCGAAAACTTCATTACTTTGTGTTTTTGCTCTCGCCAAATCGGTTGCAGCATCTATTTTTGCCTGAATTAAGTGATCACAGTGAACTGTTGTTGGAACAGCTACTTTAGATTTACCAGCGTGCATGAATTGCAATAATGCCATTTGAGCAGTCGCATCCTGACACGCAACACGGTCTGGTGCAAAATCAACATAATCTACTCCTCTTCCAAACGCTTTGGTTGGATTCCCGTCCCAAAGGTGATTGTATAAAATTTTCTCAGTTAAAGTAAGTGGGCGCCCAACAATTTCTCTTGCTTTATCCACACGAGAAGGCATGTTTTCGTACACTTTTTTAATCATTTCGATATCAAAAGCCATATGTTTTTTGTTTTTTATTATTCTTTTTTGAACATCACAAGTTACAAAAAATAGAGCAATTATTACAAAAAAAGCCCGAGTTTTACGACTCGGGCTCTTGATTTATAATTAATCTTGATTACATTACTAACTGTTTGTTTGAAGGTGCAAACTTAGTTAAGTTGATACCATCTACCGCAGTTGTATACTCATCTAAAGTAGGAGTTCTACCTAGAATTGTAGACAATACCACAACTGGTGTTGAAGAAAGCAATGATTCTCCTTTTTTACCCTCTTTGTCTTCTACAACTCTTCCTTGGAAAAGACGAGTCGAAGTTGCCATAACAGTATCTCCTTTTGCAGCTTTTTCTTGGTTACCCATACAAAGGTTGCATCCTGGACGCTCTAAGTACAACATGTTTTCGTACTCTGTACGTGCTGCACCTTTTGGAGCATTATCATCAAACTCGAATCCTGAGTATTTTTGTAAAACTTCCCAGTCACCTTCTGCTTTTAACTCATCTACAATGTTGTATGTTGGAGGAGCTACAACAAGTGGTGCGTTGAATTCAACTTTACCTTTTTGCGCTTCAACATTTTTCAACATTTGAGCAAGAATTTTCATATCTCCTTTATGAACCATACAAGACCCGATAAATCCTAGATCTACTTTTTTCTCTCCTCCGTAGAAAGATAAAGGTCTAATTGTATCATGAGTATATCTCTTAGAAACATCAACGTTATTTACGTCTGGATCTGCAATCATTGGTTCAGCAATCTGATCTAAATCTACTACAACTTCTGCATAATATTTAGCATTTGCATCTGGAGTTAAAGCAGGTTTCTCTGCCGATTTAATTTCAGTAATTCTCTTATCAGCTTTGTTGATTAATCCTTGAAGAACGTGTTTATCGTTATCCATACCTTTATCAATCATAATCTGGATTCTGCCTTTAGCAATTTCCAATGATTCGATTAAAGTATCATCTTCAGAAATACAGATAGAAGCTTTTGCTTTCATTTCTGCAGTCCAGTCTGTAAATGTAAATGCCTGGTCAGCAGTAAGTGTTCCGATGTGAACCTCAATGATTCTTCCTTGGAATACGTTTTCTCCTCCAAACTGATGAAGCATTTGCGCTTGTGTAGCGTGAACCACATCACGGAAATCCATATACCCTTTCATATCTCCTTTGAAAGTCACTTTTACAGACTCTGGAATCGGCATTGAAGCCTCCCCCGTAGCCAATGCAAGAGCAACAGTTCCTGAGTCAGCACCAAAAGCAACACCTTTTGACATTCTTGTATGAGAGTCACCACCGATAATGATAGCCCACTCATCGATTGTAATATCGTTAAGTACTTTATGAATTACGTCTGTCATTGAATGATAAACTCCTTTTGGATCACGAGCAGTGATCAAACCGAAATCATTCATGAATTTCATTAATTTTGGAATATTTGCCTGCGCTTTTTTATCCCAAACCGAAGCAGTGTGACAACCTGATTGGTAAGCACCGTCAACAATTGGAGAAATTACTGTTGCAGCCATAGATTCTAATTCCTGAGCAGTCATAAGACCAGTCGTATCTTGAGAACCTACAATATTCACTTCAACACGAACATCAGAACCTGCGTGTAATACTTTACCCGGAGCGATACCAACTGCATTTTTGTTGAAGATTTTTTCTACAGCTGTAAGACCTTGTCCTTCATGAGAAATTTCTTTTGACGGAGCAAATACAAGAGGTGCTTCAACATCTAAAACTTTAGCAGCTAAAGTTTGAAGTTTTTTACCAAATACAATAGCATATGAACCACCAGCTTTGATAAATTCCATTTTTTGAGGCGTAAACGCCTTAGAAATGTCAATTAATTCCTGATCGCCATTGTACAATTTTTTCTCTTTGATATTGATTGTAAGAACTGTACCAGTAGCAACAGAATAGGTTTGCTCTAAAATTGGCTCGTCGTTTTCGTTACGAATAACATTACCATCAGCATCAACTTTTTTAACCCAGTTTTTAAGATCTAAACCAATACCACCAGTAACATCAACAGTTGTTAGGAAAATTGGAGAAATTCCGTTTGTTCCTCCAACGATTGGAGCAATATTTACGAATGGAATATATGGACTTGCTTGTTTTCCTGTCCAAAGAGCCACGTTGTTTACACCTGACATTCTTGAAGAACCAACACCCATTGTTCCTTTTTCAGCGATTAACATCACACTTTTATCTGGATGTTGTGCTTGTAAAGCTCTAATTTCTTGTTGTGCCTGAGGAGTAATCATGCATTGTCCGTGAAGTTCACGGTCAGAACGTGAGTGCGCCTGATTACCTGGAGAAAGTAAATCTGTAGAGATATCCCCCTCACCAGCTATAAAAGTCACCACTTTAATTTCGTCTGCTACTTCTGGAAGTTTTGTAAAAAACTCAGCTTTTGCGTAGCTTTCAAGAATTTCTTTGGCAATTTCATTATTATTTTTAAATGCCTCTACTAAACGATCTGTATCTGCTTCGTAAAGGAAAACTTGTGTTTTAAGAACTTTTGCTGCTTCTTTTGCAATAGCGGTATCATTACCTAAAGCCAAATCAAGTAAAACCTTAATTGAAGGTCCACCTTTCATGTGAGACAATAATTCAAAAGCAAAAGCAGGAGTGATTTCTTTTACTAAAGATTGACCAAGAATGATCTCTTTTAAGAAGTTCGCTTTTTCACCAGCTGCACTTGTAGTACCTGGTAAAGTGTTATAAATAAAAAACTTAAGAGAATCTTCTCTGTATTCATTACCTAAATCTTTAATTTGAGCAATGATTTCGCTTATTAATTCAGCTCCATCAATTGGTTTTGGATGAAGTCCCTGACCTTTTCTTTCTTCAATTTCTTGAATGTAATCTTTGTAAGTATTCATAATTAAGTAGAAGTATTTTTTTTTGTACGCAAATTTAAAGATTAAAGCTGAGAATTAAAAAAAATATAATAGAACTAGCCTTTTCAAAAATTATTATTGTTAAAAAACGATTTTCAATGCTTGTTTTTGACAAAAAATCAATTTTGAATTAAAAAAATGATTTTTTGATATTTTAAAATCTTTTCTTTAACAAAGTCGAAATTTAATGTTATGAAGTAAGTGAGATTTTACTTCTATTTCTACAAAGAACAGTTCTAAATAAGCAATTATAACGTTATAGTAAGGATTTCAAAAGACTGATTCAGCATTTTTCTCAATACCTTTTTTTAACCTTAATCTTACATTAAAAAAAATTGGCGAAAGTATCTTGAATTCATTTTTTCTTATAACTTTGTAATTCAAAGTTCTTTTAAAAACACAATACTATGAAAAACAAATTAAAGCAATTTAAAGAATACACTCAACAAGAAGGTATCATGGTCAGTTTAGTAATCACGCTGTTTTGCATGGTTTTACTTTGTACCATACTAATTCTGTCGGCTTTTAATTCACGCAGTGCAGAACCATTCTGCCAAATAAATTTGATTTTTGAATTTATCTATGGCATTACTCTTTCCTTTTTTCTTCTAAGACAAAGAGAAAGATATTCTCATCTAATCCCTTTTTTATTTTTAAACTGGCTTATCGGATGCTTTTCGCTAAATGTATTAATTCCAGTTTTTGAAGATCTTCCTATCTGGGTTTACATTATCACTCTAACCTTTTGCATCTCAAATTTCTTTATCTACAACAGACAAAATGAAAGGAATATTCCATTAGCCTTATTATTCATTAATGGATTATCATATTCAATAATCTTATATTACACTTTATACCTTATACCAATTAGTATAATTTCAGTAGTTACAATCTTGTTGTTAGGATTGGGTTTTTATGGATTAGTTCCTGCATTAATATCCCTAATTCACCTGACAACACTCTTAAGATTATTTAATGAAGGTAAACGATACATGACCTCATTTATCGCTGGTACTTTTAGTATTGTATTTGCTTTACTTGTCTTTACATATCGCTTGAATATTGAAAGTAAAAGAATAAATGAAAATGAAATTTCAAAATCATTTGATTATAATGAAGATCTACCTACTTACATTAAGATTTCACAACATTTAGAACCTAATTTTTTTAATGAAATCTTACTTAAAAAAGATATCGTTTACAAAAGCAATGATGATTTCTTTAGTCTTAGAGGTTTTAACTCATTTGGAGGAATTCAGTATCACGAGAGAAAGATTCACAATCCATTCATCAATATTGCCTATCTGTTTTGCAAGGATCTTAATCTGAGTTTTGATGATCGAATTAACATACTAAAATCGAACTTTGACAAAAGACTGGAAACAGAAGAACAATTATGGAGCGGAAAAGATTTGTTTAGCAAAAGCATCAAAGAAGATATCAAAATTTATCCTGCCGCACGACTGGCTTATACTGAAATCACCATGAATATTGCCAGCGAAAAAGAATCTCGACAAGACAAAGAAGCCATTTATTCTTTTCAGCTCCCTGAAGGTTCTGTCGCAACTTCACTTTCTTTATGGGTAAACGGAATCGAACGCAAAGGAGTCCTAACCACCAAAGAAAAAGCTCAAAAAGCCTACAAACAAATTGTTGGAGTAGAAAGCCGCGATCCGTCTTTGATGCAATGGAAAGAAGGAAACAAAATTGTTGTTCGAGTTTTTCCTGTAAATTATGAAACACCACGAATCTTTAAATGCGGTTTTACAACTCCTTTACAAGCAGGTCAAACTGAAATGAAGTATCAAAGCATAGCCATAAAAGGCCCAAACATTTCGAGCGCTTCTACCCTTTCAAGAATTCAGATTACGGACAACACCAAAGTCAGAACCAGCAAAGATTTTGAATTTAAAAACAATTCTTTCATAAATACCTCGAAAGGATTACAGGAATGGGAAGCCGTTATGCCTTTAAGCAAATCTTTTCATTCGAGTTCTTTTGTATGGAAAGACAAACTTTACAAAATAAAAGAAATTCAAAAAGCAACTATTCCGTTTACGCCTTCAGAAATTATTTTAGATCTCAACAATAAATGGACTTTAAACGAAATAGAATCATTTGTCAATTTGAAAGGAAGACTAATTTATGTGTATAATAACAAAGAAAAAAAAGTCATCAATACTGATAATTTCAAAACTATTTATTCCGAATTTAAAGGCTTACATTATTCCTTATTACCCCTTTACAAAATAACCAAAAACAGCTTAATCATAACTAAATCAAGTGTGTTTTCAGCCAATTTTGAAGAGCTAGATAAATCAAGTTACTTAAATAAAATAAGAACAGGCACCAAACAACAAAACTTAAAAGTCATCAATCTTTCTGCAGAAATCAATCCGTTTTGGCAAACTATCAAAGAGCAGAAGTACATTGATTACTACCAGACTTCTCTTCACAATAGTTTAAAAATGATCGAACAGAAACAATTTCCTGTATATAAAACTGAAGAAAACTCAGTAAACATTGAGCCTGCATCAATTTCTATTCAAGAAACTGCAAAAGACGGCACTCTTAAAAGCGATGGTCCAAATCATATTTACAGAATGTATGCTTTTGGAAAAGTTTTAGAAGAACAAGTAAAAATTCAGAACGATTCTTTAACTGCAAACCAATATGTAAATCTAGCTAAAGACGCAAATATTGTAACACCTGTTTCATCATTAATAGTTTTAGAAACGGATGAAGATTACAAAAACAACGGAATTGACAAAAACATAGACACTTTAGGAAATGCCTCAATAAATAATGATGGAGCTGTTCCAGAGCCACACGAATGGGCACTTATTTTTATTGCCCTAACAACTGTACTGATTTACTACAGAAAAAGCAAAAAACAAATCAACGGATGAAATACTTGTCATTACAATACAAAAAACCTCTGGCAATTCTTATTACAATTGTAGTATTGTTATTAAATTACGGTATTATTAAAAAAAATCTTGATAGTAATTTTATAGGAATCTTATTTTCAATTGTATTATTTATTATTGGAGGAAGAAAAACAAACTTAAACCTAAATTATCCTTTGGTAGGACTAATTTTCATATTAGAGTTTATAAGTTTTCGTCTTCATACAAAATCGTTACATTTTTTGGCATTAGCCATATTTGTCTGTTTTATGTACTATAAGATCACTGGAAAATTTTCTTTCATTGCCTTTTTCTGTATTGTATTGTTTTCATCACTCTTTAATACCTTTTTTAATTTTCTAACAACCGAAATAAAACAAACGCTATGCTACACCGTCTTTCTGACTTTAAAGAATGTAATCACCATAGATAAGATCGAGGGAGTAAATTTTTATATAAATAATGCCAAAATCACAGTAGACACAGCATGCATGGGACTTTCTATGTTTAAAACAGGATTGCTCACTGGTGCTTTCTTATTGACTTTAGAAGAACGTAAGCAGCAAAATTACTTTAGCATTAAGCAGATTATTCTATTTTGCTTGATTGTAATAACACTGAACATCGTTTCTAATTATTTCAGAATTGTAATTCTGATTTTATTCAATTGCACAAAAGAAAATATGTTGCATCACAGCATTGGATTGTTTTGTTTTATTGTCTATCAAATTGTTCCAATGCTATTTTTGATTCGTTATTTCAAACCAACACAAAAAGAGCTTTCAAAAGCAAACAAAAAACTGATTTTAGGTCCAGCTATATTAGTAACTTTTATAGTAATACTTTGCACAAGTTTAAAAATCCAAACAGACTCTAATGATGACTTGCTAGAAAATTTAAATCCTCAATACAACATTCAACAAGGAAACTGGGTTAATAAAGAAGTTTTCAAAATCTCAACTTCAGAGAAACTTATTTATATTAAAACTCCTGCGCACAAACCCTTAATATGTTGGACAGGTGACGGATATTCCATTACCGAATCTAAAGAGACAAAAAGGAACAACGAAGAAATCTGGCAGATTAAAATAGAGAAAAACAACAAAAAGTATGTGTCTTATTGGTGGTACGAATGTGATGGAAAGAAATACACTTCACTCATCAAAGTTCTATTGATAAAATTAATTCACAATAAACCCGTTCGTTTAATTAATGAAACTTTCAAAACGCCTTTATAAAACAAAACAGCCTGGTATTTTCCGGGCTGTTTTATTTAATCTATATTTTCTACATTAGTTTTTTAATAATAACTTCTTCTGTTATTCCTTCAGCATCTGCTTTATAATTTTTAATAATTCTATGACGTAAAATTCCAGTTGCTACTGCTTGTACATCTTCAATATCCGGTGAAAATTTGCCATTGAAAGCAGCATGAGCTTTCGCAGCTAAAATTAAATTCTGCGAGGCTCTTGGTCCAGCCCCCCAATCCAAATAATTTTTCACAAAATCATTGGTTAGTGCATTATCAGGACGCGTTTTACTAACCAGAGTAACGGCATACTCAATTACATTGTCTGCCACAGGAATTCTACGGATTAAATGTTGGAAATCTATAATTTCCTGAGCCGTAAACAACGGATTAATATTGGTCTTTGCATCAGAAGTTGTTCGCTTTACAACTTGAACTTCTTCTTCAAAAGTTGGATACTCTAATTTTATGGCGAACATGAAACGGTCTAACTGAGCTTCTGGCAAAGGATATGTTCCCTCCTGTTCAATCGGATTTTGAGTTGCCAGGACAAAATATGGTAAATCTAATTTATGATGTTGCCCTGCAATGGTTACCGATCTTTCCTGCATTGCTTCAAGCAAAGCTGCCTGCGTTTTAGGAGGTGTTCTGTTAATCTCGTCTGCCAAAATAATATTAGAGAAAATCGGTCCTTTTATAAACTTGAAATTTCTATTTTCATCCAAAATTTCACTTCCTAAAATATCAGATGGCATCAAATCTGGTGTAAACTGAATTCTTTTAAAATCTAAACCTAACGCCTGAGACAAAGTGTTAATCATTAATGTTTTTGCTAAACCAGGAACACCAATCAAAAGTGCGTGTCCTCCAGAAAAAATACAAAGCAAAATTTGATCTACAACGGCGTCCTGCCCTACAATGATTTTCGCTATTTCTTTTTTTAATTCATTTCTTTTTTGAACTAAATTGTGAATTGCTGTTACGTCAGACATTTATGAATATATTTTAAATTAAAAAGAGTTAGTTCTACGAATTCATAAAACTAACTCTTTTTATTTAATAAAAATTATTTTTTCAACCAGTTATTTGCAAAATCACATTCTTTGTATTCTCCAATGATTTTGATGTAAGTATCTTTAATCTTAGCATCAAACCATTTTGCAATCGCATTAATTTGTTTTTCTTTTAATGCTAATTCTTTAATTTTTGTATAATCTTTAGCATAATCAGCAGTATGGTCTTCAATACGATTTGTAACTGTAATAAGCTTATAAGTCTTTTTACCTTTATCGTCTGTATTTAAAATTGGTTGAGAAACCTCATTTCCTTTTAAATTAGAAACCTGGCTATACAAAGTCGGATCCATTTTTGTCAATTCAAAACGTGTATCTTGAGTTGTAGGATTCACTAAAGTTCCACCATTTGCTCTTGTTTCTTTTTCATCAGATTCTGTTCTTGCAGCATCTGCAAATGATAGTTCATTACCTACTATTTTATTTCTGATATTAGTGATTCTTTCTTTCGCTTCTTTTAAAGCAGCTTCAGAAACGGTTGGTGCAATCAAAATGTGACGAAGCTCAACTTCCTGCCCTTTAATTTTTTCAACCATAATAATATGGAATCCAAAAGTAGTTTCAAATGGTGCTGAAATTTCACCTGCTTGCAAACTGAACGCCACATCCTTAAACTCTTTTACAAATGGCGTTTTTCTTGTCATTTTATAATACCCTCCATTTGGAGAAGATCCAGGATCCTGAGAATATAGAACCGCTTTTGTAGCAAAACTTGAACCATCTAGCACATCCTGTCTTATAGCGTTTAATCTATCGATAACTTTCTTTTTATCCTCTGGAGAAATTTTAGGCTCAACAACAATTTGTGCTACTTCCATTTCAGCTCCAAAAGTTGGTAATTCATCTTTAGGGATTTTCTTAAAGAAGTTACGAACTTCTTCAGGAGTAATTTCTACATCTTTAGTTATCTTATCTCTCATCTCTGTAGCAAGTTTTTGCTCTTTCAGGATGTCAGCAAAATACGTCTTAAATTCTTCTACAGAATTCTTTTTATAATATTCGACAACTTTACTGATATCACCGCCTACTTGCTGGGTCATATAATTTAGACGCTCTTCCATCATTCCTCTTACTTCTGCATCACTAACAATGATACTATCCTGAATTGCCTGATGTGCATATAATTTATCTTCTAAAAGTTTTCCAAGCATTTGACATCTTGTAATGTCTTTTATAGATCCTCCTTGTGCAGTAATTTCTAAAAATCCTTTATCAATATCCGAATCTAAAACAATATAATCTCCTACAGTAGCAATAATCCCATCTACTTTCAATTTCCCACCAGTAGGAGCTTCAACAGGTTTTTGAGCAACAACATCAGGAATTATTTCTTGTGCCTTAATAATTGGAGTCAAAAAAAGGAAAAAACAAATTGTTAGTACGAATCTGTAATCAATTGTTTTTAGCTGTAATTTTTTTAATAACATTATTTTAAATTTTATTTGAATGTAAGCCTGTTTAGATAATTCTTCACCATTATTTATGCCTTCAAACATAAATAATCAATATAGTTCTTTTATAACTTATAACGAACAAAAATAACAATTCAATTACATAATACAACTATCTGATATACTATTAACAAAAAATTATAGGATATGAAGATCGCTCTCAAGAATGTTGATCAAAAATACTCTGAAAACTATTATCACCTCTTGTATACACTTCTATTTTTTCAAAAAAATCAATAATACTTAAAGACTTCCAAATTTAAGAACTGAATATTTTTATAAAGCCGTATTTAATAGTACTTTTGCAACCTATTTATACGAAATATGAGCTTTTTAAAAGAAATACAACGCAGAAGAACATTTGGAATTATCTCGCACCCCGATGCTGGTAAAACTACATTAACAGAAAAATTGCTGTTATTTGGAGGGGCTATTCAGGAAGCAGGTGCTGTAAAAAATAACAAAATTAAAAAAGGAGCAACGAGTGACTTTATGGAAATCGAACGCCAAAGAGGTATCTCGGTTTCGACTTCTGTACTTGCTTTTAATTATAAAGATAAAAAAATCAACATCCTTGATACTCCTGGACACAAGGATTTTGCTGAAGATACTTTTAGAACTTTAACCGCTGTTGATAGCGTAATCGTTGTGATTGACGTTGCAAAAGGGGTTGAGGAACAAACGGAAAAATTGGTTTCTGTTTGTAGAATGCGTAACATTCCGATGATTGTTTTCATCAACAAGTTAGACCGTGAAGGTAAAGATGCTTTCGATTTGATGGATGAAGTGGAGCAAAAATTAGGTTTGAAAGTGACTCCTTTGAGTTTCCCGATCGGAATGGGTTATGATTTCCAAGGAATTTACAATTTATGGGAAGAAAACATCAACCTTTTTAGCGGAGACAGCCGTAAAAATATTGAAGAAACAATTGCTTTTTCGGATGTACAGAACAATCCAGAATTAGATAAAATTGTGGGCGAAAAAGCAGCGAATAAACTTCGTGAAGAATTAGAATTAATTGATGAAGTATATCCAAAATTTGAGCGTCAAGATTATTTGGACGGAAAAATCCAACCTGTATTCTTTGGTTCTGCTTTGAATAATTTTGGAGTTCGCGAATTGTTAGATTGTTTCATTACAATCGCTCCGTCACCAAGAGCAAAAGATTCTGAAACTCGTACAGTTGAGCCTACAGAAGAAAAAATGTCTGGATTTGTTTTCAAAATCCACGCAAACATGGATCCAAAACATCGCGACCGTTTAGCGTTTATCAAAATCGTTTCGGGAACTTTTGAAAGAAATAAACCGTACTACCACGTTCGCCAGAAGAAAAATTTAAAATTCTCAAGTCCGAACGCCTTTTTCGCTGAGAAAAAAGAAATCGTTGATATTTCTTATCCTGGTGATATTGTTGGACTACACGATACAGGAAACTTTAAAATTGGAGATACTTTAACAGAAGGCGAAATCATGAGCTTTAAAGGAATTCCAAGTTTCTCTCCGGAGCATTTCAGATACATCAACAATGCTGACCCGATGAAAGCTAAACAGCTAGAAAAAGGAGTTGATCAGTTAATGGATGAAGGAGTTGCTCAGTTGTTTACTTTAGAAATGAACAATCGTAAAGTTATCGGAACGGTTGGTGCGCTACAGTATGAGGTAATTCAATATCGTTTGGAGCACGAATACGGCGCAAAATGTACTTATGAAAACTTCCCTGTACATAAAGCATGCTGGGTAAAACCAGACGATGCTAAAAACGAAGAATTCAAAGAATTTAAACGTATTAAACAGAAGTTCTTGGCTCACGATAAATATGGTCAATTGGTATTTTTAGCCGATTCAGATTTTACAATTCAAATGACGCAAAGTAAATATCCAAGTGTAAAATTATTCTTTACATCTGAATTTGATTAAAACTTTCTTTATTGAAAACATATAAAAAGGCTGTCTATACTATTTTAGACAGCCTTTTTCTTTTTCTTCATTATCTGTAATTAATTCCTAATCCACCAGCAATATAAACTCTAGCAAGTTCATCTGCCCCAATAATTATATTTTGAGATAGAACATTATTTTTAACTGATTTCAAGTCAACATTTACTGCTTTTGAAAGATAATAATCATTCGCAGTTATTGTAATCATTAGTGTTTTACTGTTTTTTAGAACTTTTGTTTCTATAACAAATTCACCTGTTTTAGGATTTACTTTTACAGCTTTTTGAGAACCATCAACAGTAAGCGTCAAATTAGAATATTCTTTTCTATCAAATGGCTTATCTGTTTTTGCCTCCAATAATTTCCCTTTGAAAATTATCGAAATTTCCTTCTTTATATTATGATTATACGCTACTTTACCTACTGTATAAACAGGCTCAGAACAACCTATTTCAGTTTTAACAGTCTCTTTTTCTTGTGCTGAAAGATTTGACACTAATAAAACAGATGCCGCAACTGCAGCGTATTTTAAGTTGCTGATTTTAGACACTTCATTATATTGAAATTCTTCCTCAAGTTGCGTCGTTTTCAATCTCGCACAAATATTCTTGTCTTTATTTTCTGCAATGAATCTTGCCACTTCCAAATTGGTCTTTTTGCTTAAATCAATTACATTTTTCATACAGGAATTACAAAATGAACCATTTGAGTTCGGAATCATTTTGTCAAAATTTTCAGAACATGGGCTTGCTATTTCTAAGGTGAATTTCTTTTTCATACTGTACTTCGTTTAAGTTAAAATCTTTCAAGATGATTTATACTTACATAGAGTACTTTTTCTTCGAAAAGGTTGGGAAACAAATTAAAAATTTAAAACAAGAGCTTTAATAGCTTGATTATAAAACGTAAAAAAAGCGCAAATATTTAATTAGCGCTTTCTTTTAATTTGAATTAAATCAACCTTACTAAGTCATTATATTTCAAAAATTAATCTTTCATAGGTTTGCAAATCTAATTTAATACAGGAGTGGAACGAAATTTTGTCGATTAAAGTAAACAAAAATCAGATGAAATGCATTTTCAACTAATCTTTAAAATAAAAAAAGCCCCATTTAAAATGGGGCTTTAGAAATTATGCTTGTCCCGCAGGACCAAAATTAAGCGGAATTGGTGCTTGTTCCGTTTCTTTGATTTCGCCATGAGCTGCTTCAAATCTATGGATATTTTCACCTATAGCTCTTAATAATCTTTTAGCATGTTGTGGTGTCAAGACAATTCTTGACTTTACCTTGGCTTTAGGAATACCCGGCATAATGCTCACAAAATCTAAAACAAACTCTGATGATGAGTGATTAATAATTGCCAGATTAGAATAAATTCCTTCTGCAATAGTTTCGTCTAACTCAATATTAATTTGCTCTTGTTGTTGTTTCGGATTACTCATAGTTTCCTAATTAATAAATATATTCTTCTTTATTTGCCATCATTTCGTTGTAATCGTCTTTAGATCCTACGATAGTGTTATCGTACTCTCTCATACCAGTTCCTGCAGGAATTCTGTGTCCAACAATTACATTTTCTTTTAATCCTTCTAGATCATCTACTTTACCAGCTACCGCAGCTTCGTTAAGTACTTTCGTTGTCTCCTGGAATGAAGCCGCAGAAATGAATGATTTAGTTTGTAACGAAGCTCTTGTAATACCTTGTAAAACTGGCGTTGCAGTTGCAGTGATTACATCTCTTGCTACAACAAGATTTTTATCTGTACGTTTCAATAATGAATTTTCGTCACGTAATTCACGAGGTGTAATGATTTGACCTGCTTTCAATACTGATGAATCTCCAGCATCTTCCACCACTTTCATTCCGTATAATTTATCATTTTGAAGGATAAAGTCTTTAGTATGGATCAATTGATCTTCTAAGAATAGAGTATCTCCTGGATCTTCAACTTTTACTTTACGCATCATTTGACGAATTACAACTTCAAAGTGCTTGTCATTAATTTTTACCCCTTGTAAACGGTAAACCTCTTGAATTTCATTTACCAAGTACTGTTGAACAGCAGCTGGACCTTGAATTCTTAAGATATCATCTGGTGTAATTGCACCATCAGACAATGGAACTCCCGCTCTTACGAAGTCATTTTCCTGTACTAAGATTTGGCTAGAAAGTTTAACTAAATACTTTTTAATCTCACCAAATTTAGACTCGATAACGATCTCACGGTTACCTCTCTTAATTTTTCCAAAAGATACAACACCATCAATTTCAGATACAACAGCTGGGTTTGAAGGGTTACGAGCCTCAAGCAACTCAGTAATTCTAGGAAGACCTCCCGTGATATCGCCCGCTTTAGAAGAACGACGTGGAATCTTAACTAATACTTTACCTGCTTTAATTTTCTCACCATTTTCAACCATTAAGTGTGCACCTACTGGCAAGTTGTAAGAACGAATCAATTCACCTTCTTTACCGTAAACCAATAAAGTTGGGATTAATTTTTTGTTTCTAGCCTCAGAAATTACTTTTTCTTGGAAACCAGTCTGCTCATCGATCTCAACCATGAACGATTGTCCTTGCTCTAAATCTTCGTAAGCAATCTTACCAGTAAACTCAGAAACAATTACACCGTTATATGGATCCCATTTACAGATTACAGTCCCTTTAGCAACAGTATCTCCGTCATTAACAAAAATACTAGAACCGTAAGGAATGTTATGTGTATTTAAAACAATTCCAGTTTTTTCGTCAACTAATTTCAACTCAGTTGAACGAGAAACTACGATATCAACAGAGTTTCCTTCTCCGTCTTCACCTTTAACTGTTTTTAAATCTTCAATTTCAAGTCTACCTGCAAATCTTGTAATAATACTAGACTCTTCAGAGATACCTCCAGCAACCCCTCCAACGTGGAACGTACGAAGTGTTAACTGTGTACCTGGCTCTCCAATAGACTGAGCTGCAATAACTCCAACAGCTTCACCTCTTTGTGTCATCTTACCAGTAGCTAAGTTTCTACCGTAACATTTAGCACAAATACCTTTTAAAGCTTCACAAGTTAATGGAGATCTAACTTCAACTTTCTCAATTGGAGAAGCTTCGATAGTTCTCATAATTGATTCCGTGATTTGCTCTCCAGATTTAACCATTACTTCGTTAGTAAGAGGATTGATAACGTCTTGTAATGCAACACGTCCTAAAATTCTCTCTCCTAAAGATTCAACGATTTCCTCATTTTTCTTCAATGCTGCAACTTCAACACCTCTTAAAGTTCCACAATCTTCGATGTTAACAATAACATCTTGAGAAACGTCATGAAGCCTTCTTGTCAAGTAACCAGCATCGGCTGTTTTAAGAGCCGTATCCGCAAGACCTTTACGAGCACCGTGAGTAGAAATGAAGTACTCAAGGATCGAAAGACCTTCCTTAAAGTTAGAAAGAATCGGGTTTTCAATAATCTCACCACCACCAGCAGTAGATTTTTTAGGCTTAGCCATCAAACCACGCATACCAGTTAACTGACGAATCTGCTCCTTAGAACCCCTCGCCCCAGAGTCAAGCATCATATATACAGAGTTGAAACCTTGTTGGTCTTCTCTAATATTTTTCATTGCTAACTCTGTTAACTGAGCATTTGCTGAAGTCCATACGTCAATAACTTGGTTGTAACGCTCGTTATTTGTGATAAGACCCATGTTATAGTTAGTTGAGATACCTTCAACTTGCTCTCTAGCATCTGCAATTAACTTCGTTTTTTGTTCTGGAATTCTAATATCACCTAAAGAGAATGATAAACCTCCTCTAAATGCGAATTTATAACCCATATCTTTCATATTATCCAAGAAAGCTGCCGTTGTAGGTACATCAGTCACACTTAAAATGTGTCCGATAATATCTCTAAGGTTTTTCTTAGTCAATACGTCGTTGATATATCCAGCCGCTTCAGGCACTACTTCGTTAAATAATACACGTCCTGCAGTTGTTTGAATAATTTGGTACACTAATTCTCCAGCGTCATTAAAATCTTTTGCTCTAATTTTCACACGAGCATTCAATTCTAATCTTCCTTCGTTTAATGCAATGTTTACTTCTTCAGCAGAGTAAAAAGTCAAATCCTGACCAATAATTTTGTGATCTTCTGTAGAAATACGCTCTTTGGTCATATAATATAGACCCAAGACCATGTCCTGAGAAGGTACAGTAATTGGAGCACCATTTGCAGGGTTCAAGATATTGTGAGAAGCCAACATTAATAATTGTGCCTCTAAAATAGCCTCTGGTCCTAATGGTAAGTGAACCGCCATCTGGTCACCATCGAAATCGGCGTTAAATGCCGTACATACTAATGGGTGTAACTGGATCGCTTTTCCTTCAATTAATTTTGGTTGGAATGCCTGAATACCAAGTCTGTGCAAAGTAGGAGCACGGTTAAGTAATACTGGGTGTCCTTTAATTACGTTTTCAAGGATATCCCAAACTACAGGCTCTTTTTTGTCAATGATTTTCTTAGCAGATTTTACTGTTTTTACAATACCTCTTTCGATCAACTTACGAATAACGAATGGTTTGTATAACTCAGATGCCATATCTTTTGGCAATCCACACTCATATAATTTCAACTCCGGACCAACGACAATTACCGAACGAGCAGAATAATCCACACGTTTTCCTAAAAGGTTTTGACGGAAACGTCCTTGTTTACCTTTTAAAGAGTCTGATAATGATTTTAATGGTCTGTTAGATTCTGTTTTAACAGCAGAAGCTTTACGTGTGTTATCGAATAATGAATCTACAGATTCTTGTAACATACGTTTCTCGTTTCTTAAGATAACTTCTGGAGCTTTAATCTCCATTAATCTTTTCAAACGGTTGTTACGGATGATTACACGACGATATAAATCGTTCAAATCTGAAGTTGCAAAACGACCTCCATCAAGTGGTACAAGCGGACGTAATTCTGGTGGAATAACTGGAACCACTTTCATAATCATCCACTCAGGACGGTTTTCGCGGTTTTCGTTAGACTCACGGAATGACTCAACAACTTGTAATCTTTTTAAAGCCTCAGTTTTTCTTTGTTTAGAAGTCTCGTTGTTAGCGCTGTGTCTTAATTCATAAGATAAAGCATCTAGGTCAATACGAGCTAATAAATCCATAATACACTCTGCTCCCATTTTGGCAACAAATTTATTAGGATCTAAATCATCTAAATATTGGTTTTCTTGTGGAAGAGTATCTAAAATGTTTAAGTACTCCTCTTCAGTTAAGAAATCTAATCTTTGTAATGATTCTCCATCTGCATTTTTAGCAATACCAGCTTGGATTACTACGTATCTTTCGTAGTAAATGATCATATCTAATTTCTTAGATGGAAGACCAAGGATATAACCAATTTTGTTTGGAAGAGAACGGAAGTACCAGATGTGAGCGATTGGCACAACAAGGTTGATGTGTCCTACTCTATCACGACGTACTTTTTTCTCAGTAACTTCAACACCACAACGGTCACAGATGATACCTTTGTAACGAATTCTTTTATACTTACCACAAGCACATTCGAAATCTTTTACTGGTCCGAAGATTCTTTCGCAGAAAAGTCCGTCACGCTCTGGTTTGTGAGTTCTATAGTTAATTGTTTCTGGCTTTAAAACCTCTCCTCTTGATTCTTTCAAGATAGATTCTGGTGAAGCCAATCCAATAGAAATTTTGTTAAATCTTTTTACTGGATTTTTATCTTTATTGTTTCTGTTATTCATCATAGTTTTTACTATTGATTTATTTGCAATTAAAAAATTGAATTTAGATTTATAATCTACTCCTTAATAAATTTAAAGAGTTAATCATTCAGCTACTACCTCGGGTTACTTCTCTAAACTTCAAACTCTTGTTTGAAGCGCTAGTTATAAAATGCCTTGCATTATTATAAAAAATCGGAACGGGTTACGGGTATAAATCTTTAAAAACTTGTAACATTTAGTAACAGTCTCAGTCCCAGCTTTCAGTTATAAACTGAATACTGAGACTGTAACTGAAAACTTTTATTATTCTTCCAAACGAAGATCTAATCCTAGACCTTTCAATTCGTGCATTAATACATTGAATGATTCTGGTAAACCTGGTTCTGGCATAGTTTCACCCTTAACGATAGCTTCGTAAGTTTTAGCTCTACCAATAACGTCATCAGACTTAACAGTTAAGATTTCACGTAGTGTACTAGAAGCTCCATAAGCCTCAAGTGCCCAAACCTCCATCTCTCCAAAACGCTGACCTCCAAATTGAGCTTTACCTCCAAGTGGTTGTTGCGTAATCAGTGAGTATGGTCCGATAGAACGTGCGTGCATCTTATCATCAACCATGTGTCCTAATTTAAGCATGTAAATTACACCCACAGTCGCTTTTTGTGCAAAACGCTCTCCAGTTCCACCATCAAATAGGTAAGTATGTCCAAAACGTGGTACGTTAGCCTCATCAGTCAAAGCGTTGATCTCGTCTAGAGAAGCACCGTCAAAAATTGGAGTAGCAAATTTTCTACCCAAGTTCATACCAGCCCAACCTAATACAGTCTCATAAATCTGACCGATGTTCATACGTGAAGGTACCCCAAGTGGGTTCAACACGATATCAACTGGCGTTCCGTCTTCAAGGAAAGGCATATCTTCATGACGAACAATTCTAGCAACAATACCTTTGTTACCGTGACGTCCTGCCATTTTATCCCCTACTTTCAACTTACGTTTCTTAGCAATATAAATCTTAGCTAATTTCAAGATTCCAGATGGTAATTCATCTCCAACTGTAATAGTGAATTTCTCTCTTCTTAAAGATCCTTGTAAGTCGTTTAGCTTAATTTTATAGTTATGAATCAAATCATTAACCATTTTATTAGTAGCATCATCAGCAACCCATTGACCTTTGCTTAAGTGAGCGAAATCTTCTACTGCGTAAAGCATTTTTTGAGTATATTTTTTACCTTTTGGTAAAACTTCTTCACCCAAATCATTCATTACACCTTGAGATGTTTTTCCGTTAACGATCAAGAATAATTTTTCAACCAATCTGTCTTTTAATTCAACAAATTTAGTTTCAAACTCCATTTCTAAAGCACCTAAAGCGTCTTTATCTTGAGTACGTTTACGTTTATCTTTTACGGCTCTTGCAAATAATTTTTTGTCAAGAACTACACCATGTAAAGATGGAGAAGCTTTTAATGAAGCATCTTTTACATCACCAGCTTTATCCCCGAAGATTGCACGAAGCAATTTCTCCTCTGGAGTTGGATCTGATTCTCCTTTTGGTGTAATTTTTCCGATCAAAATGTCGCCAGGTTTAACCTCTGCTCCAATTCTAATCATACCGTTTTCATCTAAATCTTTAGTAGCTTCTTCAGAAACGTTAGGAATATCGTTTGTTAACTCTTCATTTCCTAACTTAGTATCTCTAACCTCTAATGAATAATCATCAACGTGGATAGAAGTAAAAATATCATCACGAACTACTTTCTCAGAAATTACAATCGCATCCTCGAAGTTGTACCCTTTCCATGGCATGAACGCAACTTTTAAGTTTCTACCTAAAGCTAATTCTCCATTTTGAGTAGCATATCCTTCAGACAATACTTGACCAGGAACAACTCTATCACCTCTTCTTACGATTGGTTTCAAGTTGATACTTGTACCTTGATTGGTTTTTCTAAATTTAATTAAGTTGTACGTTTTCTCATCAGCATCAAAACTTACCATTCTCTCGTCTTCTGTACGATCGTATTTGATAGTAATGATGTTAGCATCTACGTATTCTACAGTTCCATGCCCTTCAGCATTGATTAATACTCTAGAATCCGAAGCTACCTGACGCTCTAAACCTGTACCAACAATAGGTGCTTCAGGACGGATCAAAGGAACTGCCTGACGCATCATGTTTGATCCCATCAACGCACGGTTCGCATCATCATGCTCCAAGAAAGGAATCAAAGATGCAGAAATCGAAGCGATCTGGTTAGGAGCAACGTCTGTATAATGAACTACATTTGGTTCAACAACTGGGAAGTCACCCTCCTCACGAGCAATAACATTGCTAGCTGTAATTTTACCAGTTTCATCCATTTCAATGTTTGCCTGAGCAATCATTTTACCTTCTTCTTCTTCAGCACTTAAGTAAATTGGCGTACTTTCTAAATCAACTACACCATTAGTTACTTTACGGTATGGAGTTTCGATGAATCCCATTCCGTTTACTTTTGCATAAACACCAAGAGATGAAATCAAACCAATGTTTGGTCCCTCAGGAGTTTCAATCGGACATAAACGACCATAGTGAGTATAGTGAACGTCACGAACCTCGAAACCAGCTCTTTCTCTCGAAAGTCCACCTGGCCCAAGTGCAGAAAGTCTTCTTTTGTGTGTAATCTCAGCTAATGGATTCGTTTGATCCATAAATTGAGATAACTGGTTAGTACCAAAGAAAGAGTTGATAACTGATGATAATGTTTTAGCATTGATCAAATCAATCGGTGTAAACACCTCGTTATCTCTAACGTTCATTCTCTCACGAATAGTTCTAGCCATACGTGCTAAACCAACACCGAATTGTTGAGACAATTGTTCACCAACTGTTCTAACACGACGGTTTGATAAGTGATCGATATCATCAATCTCTGCTTTAGAGTTGATCAATTCGATCAAATATTTAACGATTGTAATGATATCCTCTTTAGTAAGCACTTGCTTATCCATAGGGATATCTAAATCTAACTTTTTGTTCATTCTGTAACGACCTACTTCACCTAAGTTATAACGTTGGTCAGAGAAGAACAATTTATCTATAATACCACGAGCAGTTTCCTCATCAGGCGGTTCAGCGTTACGCAACTGACGGTAAATGTGCTCTACAGCTTCTTTTTCAGAGTTAGTTGGATCTTTTTGTAACGTGTTGTGGATAATAGCATAATCTGCTTGGTTATTATCCTCTTTGTGTAACAAAATAGATTTTACGTTAGAATCGATGATTTCTTCAACATTATCTTTGTCGATAATAGTATCACGATCAAGGATGATTTCGTTACGTTCGATAGAAACTACCTCTCCAGTATCCTCATCTACGAAATCCTCGTGCCATGTGTTCAAAACACGTGCAGCAAGTCTTCTTCCAATATATTTCTTAATACCAGTTTTAGAAACTTTAATTTCTTCCGCTAAGTCGAAAATCTCTAAGATATCTTTATCTCTTTCGAATCCGATAGCACGGAATAAAGTTGTTACAGGTAATTTTTTCTTTCTATCGATATACGCGTACATTACGCTGTTAATATCTGTAGAAAATTCTATCCAAGAACCTTTGAAAGGAATTACTCTGGCAGAATAAAGTTTAGTTCCATTTGCGTGGAATGATTGTCCAAAGAAAACCCCTGGAGAACGGTGTAATTGAGATACTACAACACGCTCGGCACCATTGATTACAAAAGTACCACTAGGAGTCATGTAAGGAATTGTTCCAAGATACACATCTTGTACAATAGTTTCAAAATCTTCGTGTTCCGGATCTGTACAGTATAGTTTTAACCTAGCTTTTAAAGGCACACTATAAGTAAGACCTCTCTCTATACATTCTTGAATTGTATAACGTGGTGGATCAACAAAATAATCAAGGAATTCCAATACGAAGTTGTTTCTCGTATCTGTAATTGGGAAGTTTTCCATGAAGGTGTTGTATAACCCTTCGTTGCCTCTTTCGTCAGATTTCGTTTCTAATTGGAAGAAATCTTTAAAAGATTTAACCTGAACATCCAAGAAATCCGGATAGTCAGGAATGTTTTTTGTAGAGGCAAAATTCAATCTTTCAGTCTGATTTGTTATCATCAATGGACAAAATTTTGATTAAAAAAAAGTAATTTATTTTGTGTAAAAACACACTGCGTAGTCTATACTTTCTTTTTAAAATCAATACATCTTTAAAAATAAAACGATAAAATCAATTCTATTTTTTTTCTTCGTATTGATCAAAAACTCTTTCGTATATTAAACTATTTGATAATAAAATTTAATGTATTTTATTATACGAAAAATGGTTTAGGCCTTTGAGTGTTAACTCTGGGCCTAAACCTAGTTCTTAAAACCTAGTTGAATTATTTTAATTCAACTACAGCTCCAGCTTCTTCTAATGCTTTCTTAAGACCTTCAGCCTCTTCTTTAGAAACACCTTCTTTAACGTTACTTGGAGCACCGTCAACTACATCTTTAGCTTCTTTAAGACCTAAACCTGTAAGTTCTTTAACTAATTTTACAACAGCTAATTTAGAAGCACCAGCTTCTTTTAATACAACTGTAAATTCAGTTTGTGCTTCTTCAGCAGCACCATCTCCTCCACCAGCAGCAACTACTACAGCAGCAGCAGCAGGCTCGATTCCGT
This sequence comes from Flavobacterium panacis, assembly GCF_024649945.1. GTDB lineage: Bacteria > Bacteroidota > Bacteroidia > Flavobacteriales > Flavobacteriaceae > Flavobacterium > Flavobacterium panacis. The sequence continues at coordinate 112,356 of NZ_JANKMS010000011.1, forward strand.
ACTCGTCTTTTAATATTGTTGCTAATTCGTTAACTTCTTTAACTGTTAAGTTAACTAATTGTTCTGCGAATTGTTTCAAATCTGCCATTTTTTCTATCGTTTAAAATGATTTGTAAAAATATAATTTATTTATTGTGCGCTAATTAAGCAGCAAGGAAGCAAGCTCCCTCGCATGTATTACTCTGCTCCTTCTTCGCTTCCAGCGAATTTGTTTTGTAAAGCAGAAATAATTCTTTGAGCTGGAGATTGTAATAATCCAATGATTTCTCCAATAAGCTCTTCTTTAGATTTAATCGTAGCTAATGCATCTAATTGGTTATCTCCAATATATACTTCAGAATTGATGTAAGCTCCTTTTAAAACTGGTTTATCAGATTTCTTACGGAAATCTTTAATAATTTTTCCAGGTGCGTTAGCAACATCAGAAATAAATATAGCACTGTTACCTGATAAAACTGTAGGTAAGTCACCATAATCATTAGAAGAAGCTTCCATTGCTTTTGCAAGCAAAGTGTTTTTTACAACCTCTAATTTGATACCTGCTTTGAAACAAGCTCTACGTAAGCTTGAAGTTGTCTCTGCGTTTAAACCAGAAATATCAGAAATGTAAATGATATTTGTACCAGCTAACTGCGCAGTTAAATTTTCAATCGCGATTGATTTTTCTTCTCTAGTCATACTAAAAATTTTTAACTACCAATTATACTGCTTTTGGGTCTAATGCGATAGCAGGACTCATTGTGCTTGTAAGGTGAATACCTTTAATGTATGTACCTTTAGCAGCAGTTGGTTTAAGTTTTATTAATGTTTGAATAATTTCGTGTGCGTTCTCAACGATTTGCTCAGCTCCAAAAGAAACTTTACCAATACCAGCGTGAACGATACCAGTTTTATCAACTTTAAAGTCAATTTTACCAGCTTTAACTTCTTGAACAGCTTTAGCAACATCCATAGTTACTGTACCTGTTTTAGGGTTTGGCATTAAACCTCTAGGTCCTAAAATACGACCTAATGGACCTAATTTACCCATAACAGCAGGCATAGTAATGATCACATCAACATCTGTCCAACCGTCTTTAATCTTTTGTAAGTAATCGTCAAGACCAACGTGATCTGCTCCAGCCTCTCTTGCTTCAGCTTCTTTATCTGGAGTAACCAATGCTAATACTTTAACGTCTTTTCCTGTTCCGTGAGGTAAAGTAACTACACCTCTAACCATTTGATTCGCTTTTCTTGGATCAACACCCAAACGAACTGCGATATCAACAGACTCATCAAATTTTGCAGAAGCAACAACTTTAATTAATGCAGCAGCATCTTTTAAAGAGTATAATTTGTTCTTTTCAATTTTTGAAGCAGCCTCTTTTTGCTTTTTTGTTAATTTTGCCATTTCTTTTTCTTAATTAAAAAGGAGCATCTCCTGATACAGTTATACCCATAGATCTAGCTGTTCCAGCAACCATACTCATAGCTTTCTCAATTGTGAAAGCGTTTAAGTCTGGCATTTTGTCTTCAGCAATAGTTCTAATTTGTTCCCAAGTAACGCTAGCTACTTTTTTACGATTAGGCTCACCAGAACCAGATTTTAGCTTTGCAGCTTCCATTAACTGAACTGCTGCTGGAGGAGTCTTAACAACAAAATCAAATGATTTGTCTTTGTACACAGTGATTTGCACTGGACAAATTTTGCCAGGTTTATCCTGAGTTCTAGCATTAAATTGCTTACAGAACTCCATGATGTTAACCCCAGCAGCTCCTAAAGCAGGTCCAACCGGTGGCGACGGGTTCGCAGCACCTCCCTTAACTTGTAGTTTAACTACCTTACTAATTTCTTTAGCCATTTTTAAAAAATTTAACACTGTAATCAATGGAAGCGATTACAATGGTTTATTATAGTGTAACAAAAAATTATACTTTTTCTACTTGCATAAAGCTTAATTCTAATGGAGTCTTTCTTCCGAAAATCTTAACCATTACCTCAAGCTTACGCTTCTCTTCATTGATTTTTTCAACAGACCCATTAAATCCATTGAAAGGACCATCAATAACCTTAACCGTTTCACCAACACTAAAAGGAATAGAACGAGTATCTGTATTTACAGCTAATTCATCTACCTTACCTAACATACGGTTTACTTCAGAAAGTCTTAAAGGAACAGGTTCTCCGCCTTTAGTTTCTCCTAAAAATCCAATAACACTAGTAATTGACTTAATAATATGAGGAATCTCACCAACTAAGTTAGCTTCGATCATAACATATCCAGGAAAATAAACTTTATCCTTAGATGATTTTTTCCCATCTTTTACAGTAACTACTTTTTCAGTAGGAACTAAAACTTGAGAAACATAATCCTCCATACCTAATCTAGCAATCTCAGTCTCGATATAAGCTTTCACTTTATTCTCTTGACCACTTACTGCTCTAACTACGTACCATTTTTTCACATTATTATCTGCCATCACAAAAAAAATTATCCTTTTAACCAGTTAAAAAATCCAGCCAAAGCTTTTGCAAAAAATTCGTCTACTCCCCAAGTTGCCAAAGCGAATAAGATCGAAAATACAGCCACAACAATTGTTAATTTTTGTACTTCAGCCCAAGCTGGCCAAGTAACATTTGACTTTAACTCTTCGAAAGCCTCTGATAAATAATTAGTAACTTTTGTCATTTGATATATTTTTTATTGCACGGGCGGAGGGATTCGAACCCCCATCAACGGTTTTGGAGACCGCTATTCTACCCTTGAACTACGCCCGTAATTAAAGCCAGTGATTAAAAAATAACCACTGGCTTTTTATATTTATTTTAATAGAATTACTCTACGATTTCAGTAACCTGACCAGCACCAACTGTTCTACCACCCTCACGGATAGCGAAACGTAAACCTACGTTCATAGCGATTGGGCTTAATAAAGCAACCTCGATAGTTAAGTTATCACCTGGCATTACCATCTCTACACCTGCTGGTAAAGTAATAACTCCAGTTACGTCAGTTGTACGTACGTAGAACTGTGGACGGTAGTTATTATGGAATGGAGTGTGACGTCCACCTTCTTCTTTTTTCAAGATATAAACCTCAGCTTTGAATTTAGCGTGTGGTTTTACTGAACCTGGCTTAATAATAACCATACCTCTTTTGATATCAGCTTTATCAATACCTCTTAACAATAAACCTACGTTATCTCCAGCTTCACCTCTATCAAGGATTTTACGGAACATCTCAACTCCTGTAATAGTAGAAGTTAATTTTTCAGCTCCCATACCAATGATTTCAACAGGATCTCCAGTGTTAGCAACTCCAGTTTCGATACGACCTGTAGCAACAGTTCCACGACCTGTAATTGTAAATACGTCCTCAACTGGCATCAAGAATGGTTTAGCAACGTCACGTACTGGCTCTTCGATCCAAGCATCAACAGCTTCCATTAATTCGATAATTTTAGGTACCCAGTTTGGATCATTGTTTAATCCTCCTAAAGCAGAACCTTGAACTACAGGACCATTATCTCCATCATATTCGTAGAAAGATAATAAATCTCTAATTTCCATTTCAACAAGCTCTAATAACTCAGCATCATCAACCATATCCACTTTGTTCATGAAAACAACGATTCTTGGAATACCAACCTGACGTCCTAAAAGGATGTGCTCACGAGTTTGTGGCATTGGACCATCTGTAGCAGCAACCACTAAGATAGCACCGTCCATTTGAGCAGCACCAGTAACCATGTTCTTAACGTAATCCGCGTGACCTGGACAGTCAACGTGAGCGTAGTGACGGTTAGCAGTTTCATACTCAACGTGTGATGTATTAATAGTAATACCTCTTTCTTTCTCCTCTGGAGCGTTATCGATTTGATCAAACGATTTTGCTTGACAGTAACCAGCATCTGACAATACTTTAGTAATTGCAGCAGTTAATGTAGTTTTTCCGTGATCTACGTGTCCAATTGTACCTATGTTTAAGTGCGGTTTGGAACGATTAAAATTCTCCTTTGCCATTTTACTTAATTTTTAATCTTAGTTATATATTAATTTTCAATTTCCTACTTACTTGAGCCAATGTCGGGATTTGAACCCGAGACCTCTTCCTTACCAAGGAAGCACTCTACCCCTGAGCTACACCGGCAGAGAGTTCTGATTTTAGAATTCAGATTTTAAATTTTAGATTTTATTAATCCAAAACCTACAACCTAAAATCTCAACTTCTTATTAGTGGGGAGAGCAGGATTCGAACCTGCGAAGTTCACACAGCAGATTTACAGTCTGCCCTCGTTGGCCGCTTGAGTATCTCCCCTAATTTTTAAAATCCCATTATTTTAAAGAACCAATTTCAAATCGCATTTGAAATATTTTGAGCCGATAGAGGGACTCGAACCCACGACCTGCTGATTACAAATCAGCTGCTCTAGCCAGCTGAGCTACATCGGCGAATACATTAAAAAAGTCCGCTATTTCTAACGGACTGCAAATGTAGCTATTTTATCTTTTAATCAAAACATTTTTTGAAAAAAATTTCAATTATATGTGTGCTCTTATTTTTTCTTTCCTTTTCACAAGCAAACGTTCTAACGATTCTGCCGAAAGCTCAACCGCTTCTTCAAAAGTTTTACACTGTTTTTTTACCAAAAAATCATCACCGGGAACATTAATCTTTATCTCCACCACCTTATTCTCCTTATCACTTGTTCTTTCAACTTTTAAAAAAACATCTGATGAAACCACTCGATCGTAGTATTTTTCCAGCTTACCCATTCTCTCTTGGATAAAATCGACCAATTTTCTGTCGACAGTAAAATTAACTGCATGAACATCTACCTTCATAATAAAAATTTTAAGATTAACATTTTAGAGTCATTACTTATTCCTTGGATGCGCCCCCTTATATACTTTTTTCATTTCCGCCAAACTATTATGAGTATAAACTTGTGTAGACGCCAAACTAGAATGCCCTAGTAACTCTTTAACTGAATTCAAATCTGCCCCGTTATTCAACAAGTGAGTTGCAAAAGTATGCCGAAGCACATGCGGACTTTTTTTTACCTTTTCCGAGACCCTACTAAAGTATGAATTTATTAAACGATAAACAAAAGATTCACTCAATTTTAATCCTTTTTTTGAAAGAAAAAAATAATCAGAATCAACAATATCATCCAAGTCATCCCGCTCTTTTACATATAGCCCGATTTGATCAGTTATAATTGGAAGAATTGGAACGATACGCTCTTTATTTCTTTTCCCCAAAACCTTTACAACACCAGACGAAAGATCCACATTCTTAATCATTAAATGAATCAACTCTGCACGACGCATTCCAGTCATATAAAACATCTCCACAATTAATTTATCCCGAATTTCTTCAAAACCAACCGGAAGATCCATTTCAGCCAACAAATCACTTAACTCTTTTTCAGAAAAAGGAACCTGAACTACTTTAGGCGTTTTCAAAGATTTATGCTTCAACATCGGACTAACTTCAATTTGCTTTGACTTTAGAAGAAACTTATAGAAAGCTTTTAAAGAAGCCATCTTCCTATTTACCGTAACATTCGAAACATTATGATCAACCAAACAAACAATCCAACTTCTAATCTGACCATAATTAACCAAATCAATACTATCCTGCTCAAACTCCTCTTTCACAAAACTTTCAAAAGCGTCCACATCTTTCAAATAAGCTTGCACGGTATAAGGAGAATATTTTCTCTCCAACAAAAGATAATCCCTAAAACTTTCCTTATTTGTTTTCATACAAATTAAAATCTGAATATTACGAGCACAAAAAAAACCGTTAGAATCAAAATTAAAACATTTTGATCACTAACGGTAATTATTTTTGAAAAGCTAAATATTAACTTTCTAAGCTATCTTTCAAACCTTGAATGTAAGCAGCTTTTTGAATTTGAGCTCTTTTGATAACAGAAGGCTTAATAAAAGCAGTACGTGCTCTTAATTGACGAACAGTTCCTGTTTTATCAAATTTTCTTTTATAGCGCTTTAATGCTCTATCGATATTTTCTCCGTCTTTAATTGGTATAATTAACATAATATAGACACCTCCTCTCGTTAAGGCTGCAAAAGTAAAAATTAATTATTAATTATAAGCTATTATTCTAAATTATTTTTCATAAACTCCATTTTTACCCGTATGCGTGAGGGATTGCAACGGAAATCCTTTTTGTTTTTTCTTTAAAAACAAAAAGATTGCAGTGAAAAGCCCGACCTTAAAAACAAAAGCCACTCTGCACCTGCTAAATGGCTTTTGTTTTTAAGGGCACGCCCAAAATATTATTATCCTTTTAATAGATTTCTAGAAATAACAACCTTTTGAATTTCAGTTGTGCCTTCTCCTATGGTACAAAGTTTAGAATCTCGGTAGAACTTTTCTACAGGGAAATCTTTGGTATAACCATAACCTCCGTGAATTTGGACAGCATCATTAGCAATTTTAACACAAGCTTCTGAAGTATACATTTTTGCCATAGCACCAGCTGTTGTAACTTCTTTATGTTGTTGTTTTAAAAAAGCAGCCTTTTGAAGCAATAACTCTGAAGCTTCGATTTCTGTAGCCATATCTGCAAGTTTAAAAGAAATTCCTTGAAAATTACTTATAGGTTGACCAAACTGATGTCTTTCTTTCGAATATTTCAATGCAGCCTCGTATGCTCCTTTTGCAATTCCTAAAGACAAAGCACCAATAGAGATTCTTCCTCCATCAAGAATTTTCATTGCCTGAACAAAACCTTGCCCAACTTCACCCAGTCTGTTTGCATCGGGAACACGGCAATTATCAAAAACCAATTCTGCAGTTTCACTGGCTCGCATTCCAAGCTTGTTTTCTTTTTTTCCTGACGAAAAGCCTTTCATTCCTTTTTCAAAAACAAAAGCAGTCATTCCTTTAGAATCTCCTTTTTCTCCAGTACGAACTACTACAACCGCAATATCTCCCGAGATTGCATGTGTTATAAAGTTTTTCGCTCCATTTACAATCCAGTGATCTCCATCTTTTACCGCAGTTGTATTCATTCCTCCCGCATCAGATCCCGTATTGTGCTCTGTTAAACCCCAGGCACCAATATATTCAGCAGTAGCTAATTTTGGCAACCATTTTTTCTTTTGTTCTTCATTTCCAAAAGTCAAAATATGATTGGTACATAACGAATTATGCGCCGCAACTGATAATCCTATTGAAGGATCTACTTTTGAGATTTCTTCAATTATAGTAACATATTCATGATAACCCAAACCTGAACCTCCATATTCTTCGGGAACCAAAACTCCCATAAACCCCATTTCTCCAAGTTTTTTAAATAACGGAATTGGAAAAATCTGCGACTCATCCCATTCCATTATATAAGGTCTAATATTTTTTTCTGCAAAGTCTTTTATAGACTGAGCAATCATTAATTGTGTTTCGTTGTAATCAAAGTTCATCAGTTGGTTTCTTTTAGAACTCCAAATATAAACTAATTATTTTTGCTTTTTCAACAGGAAAATCTTTAATTTTTGCTAAATCCTCAATATTATTAAAATTTCCGTTCATACTTCTATAAGTGACTATTTGTTTTGCCAATCCATATCTGAAATATGAAAATTGAGCCAATTCCTTTAAAGACGCATTGTTTATGTTTATTTTCTTTAACGTTGGAGGAATTATAACTTTAAAATGGCTGTTTAATTCCTTTACAACCTCAGGCGAGAGTCCCCAGATATCTTTCATCTGTTCCATTGAGACAAAACAGCCTAAAATTTCTTTTTGCTTTAATATTCTTACCGACAAGCCTTCGCCTATTCCATATACCTTCATTAAATCTTCCTGGGTTGCCTGATTGATATCTAGTACCGGAAGTTTTTCTTTTTTAGGAAATTCTTTTTTTACGAAATAAGGCTTATTCGATTTAAATTCTGTTTTATGTTGCACCCAATTTGGAAATTTGAATAATGGAGCCATTTTCTTTAGTAAAGAATCTGAAATACCAGTCACCTTTTGAAACTCTTCGGCAGAATTCACAAATTTATTTTCTTTACGAAATGCCACCAAGCGATCTATTTCCTCAACTGACATTCCAAGCTTATATCCTTTATAATCTGAAATAAAATTAGGATTAAACAAAAAAACGACTGGCTTTCTATTTTCTGTTGCCGCTTTTTCATTATCAATTTCAGATTGTAAAGAAAGCCATTGTTCTTTTTCAGGATTTGCCTGTTCTGAAACATTAAAATCAGAAAACAGATAAAACAACTGTAATCCTACTATAATAATAAAGAGTAAAAAAATACCTGTTCGTTGATATTTCGTAAAGTGTAAATACGTTTTAAAAGATCTAAAATTCATAACAAAAAACATTTTCAATAATAAAGAAAGAAAAAACTTTCAAATCTATCAAGAAAATTAGTAAGAAAAGTAGTTTTTAAAAAATTATTGAATCTGTTACAAAACGTCAATTAATTTAATGAATATCAATACTTCCCGAAAGTTTCTTGAGAGTCCTATAAAAAAATTAAACTTTTTATAACTTAAAACATGATAATTGTTTTTATTTTTTACAAAAAACAATACATTTGGCACTTAATAACAAATAAACCAATAAAATAGTATGTCAATTTGGAGAGTTAAACCTATATCAGCCTTTGAGGCCGATATGAAAAAAAGTGATTTAAAGAGGGTCCTAGGAAAATGGAGTCTTACTGCCATTGGTGTTGGTGCCATTATCGGTGGGGGAATTTTTGTACTTACAGGTACTGGGGCTTATTATCATGCAGGTCCAGCATTAGCAATTTCGTTTATAATCGCAGGTATTGCTTGTGTTTTTGCGGCTCTTTGCTATTCTGAATTTGCTTCCATTTTACCTGTTGAAGGATCTGCTTATGCTTATGCCTATGGTACGATTGGAGAAATTTTTGCTTGGATAATTGGCTGGGGACTTATTTTGGAATATGCAATGGGATCTATGACCGTCGCCGTTTCCTGGTCTGGATACTTTAATAAATTACTTAAACTATTTCACATACAACTTCCTGATTGGCTTACAACAGATCCTGCAAGTTACACTGGCGAAGGTTTCTCAATGAATCTTCCAGCTTTCTTGATCGTTATTTTAGTTATTTCTCTACTTATTAAAGGAACAAAAGATGCTGCAAAAGCGAATAACGCCATAGTTATTCTTAAAGTATCTGCAGTAATCTTCGTAATTATAGCTGGTCTTTTCTTTATCAATACAGCAAACTGGAGCCCATTTATTCCTGATGCGGCTCAAATCGTAGAAAAAGAAACCACTCACAATGCTTACGGAATTGGAGGAATTGTTTCTGGAGCTGCTGCGATTTTCTTTGCTTATGTAGGTTTTGATGCTGTTTCTACACAAGCCGGAGAAGCTATTAATCCTAAAAAAGATGTTCCTTTTGCTATTATCGCTTCTTTATTAGCTTGTACTACACTATATATTCTTGTTTCTTTAGTATTAACAGGAATGATGAATTACAAAGATTTTAATCCACTAGGAAAATATCCTGAAGCGATTAAAGCTCCTGTTGCTTATGCATTTGATATTGCTGGACAAAGTTGGGCTGGATCTATTATTACCGTTGCTGCAACTATTGGTTTGATTTCTGTATTGATGGTAATGATCATGGGACAATCTAGAATTTTCTTAGGGATGTCTAAAGACGGTTTAATTCCGCCTGTTTTCTCTAAAGTAAATCCTATTTCTGGAACTCCAAAAACAAACTTAATGATATTGGGCGCTATTATTGCAATCGTTGCCGCATTTACGCCAATCAATAAATTAGCCGATATGACAAGTTTTGGTACTTTGTTTGCCTTTACAATGGTTTGTATCGCTGTGTGGATTTTAAGAGTAAAACAACCTGGGTTAAACAGAACTTTTAAAGTTCCTGCTTTACCAGTGATTGCTGTTTTAGGAATCGCAATCAATTCTTACTTAATTTTCAATTTAAGTTTAGACGCTCAATTGTTATCGTTTGGATGGCTTTTAATTGGTATTGTGGTTTACTTTGGATACAGCAAGAAAAGATCAAGACTTAACAACAGAACTGAAGAATAAAAATACTATTTCAAAAATAGAAAAGGCTCCAATTAAATTTGGAGCCTTTTTTTATAAATCAAATACCGATGTTCTTTTGGAGCGAATTAGATCCTTTAGTCGAATCCAAAAAGCGAGCGTCAGATAAACTCCAAAACCTAAACCTGCAGTAACAAACGAAATATAGATAAAAAACAACCTTACACTTGTTACACGCATTCCCAGTTTATCTGCTAGTCTTGAAGAAACATGAAAACCATATTTTTCAAAAAAGAACTTAAGTTTTAAAATAGCTGACATTTAGATTTTTTTAGATTTTACAAAAATACAAATTATCTCATAATCTTATTTCCAAATTTTCTAATTGTTTTTGAGTAGCTCCACTCCTACCGCACATTTTAAACAGGCTTTATGATTACAATATTCGTTTTTGAGTTCTAACAAGGACTGACTTTCAAATGCAGTCTTAGATTTTATCCCAAATGAATTAAACTTATCTATTACCGCATTTTTCTCTGAAGCTACTTCATTCATAAAATCAATCAAATCTTCAGCTATTGATTCTCCTAAACTACTAGAATAAGCAAACTGAATTGGAATGATTGTATTTATAACGATTAAATCTAAAAATGATTTTGACAGCAACTTCGATTTCTTGGGACTTTCTTTGTCAAACTGATAGTGATTCTGCCAATAAGCGCTTGCCGAAACATACAATAAATCATGAACTTCATTAAGTGTTTTTAGCTTTATAATCTTAGAAAACAAGTTGGGTATTTTTTGATACAAGCCTGCTAATTGAGAAAGTCGTATGGTTGGAAAATTATCTGGACGAAGTTTAAAAAACTGAACTGGCTCAACAAATGTTCGCTCTAACTGATATTTATTAAGTAAATAAAAATATCTAAATTTTAAATCTTTAAAATAGACATCTTCTTTTTCTGTCTCTAATAAACGTGCTGTTCCAAAGAATAAAGCTTCTAAGTTTTCATGTTCAAAACTTTCTTTTCTGATAATCGAAAACGGAATTGATTTGGCAATTTGTAGAAAAGAAGTTCCGTTTGTGTTTAAACCAAAATTCTTGGCTAAAAGGCAAAATAAAACAGCTTCCCAATCTTGATTTGTTTCTTCCAATAATTCATAAACAAACTTTGATTTACGCTCTAAACGCTCAAAAAACAATCTTTCCTGCCAACTTTTAAAAACAAAATCATCGATGTCTTTAATTTGTTTCTCGCATGAAATCCATGTTTTAGGTGAAATCAATTCGGCATAATTGGACACCATTTCTTTAGCAACATAATCTTTAAGAACCAAAACAGGAATTTCTGAATTGTCTTCTCTAAAAATAGCCGTATCGTTTTCCCAAACCACATGCAGAATTACATTCTTGTATGCAGGATCATTTTCGTGGTTGTGTAGATACCAATCAGATGATTTGACATGAATTTCTACATTTCCAGCCCATTTCTGATTCCCTAATTCAATATGAGCATTAAAAAAATCAGGGCCCGAAAGTTCCAAATAATCACCCGTTTTCAAAATTGTAATTAATTCTCCCTGAACCGTTTTTAAATTTAAAGTATTAAACTTCTTGAATTTCCAGAGATAATGAAGAAAGTCTTCTTTCATTTTTTTTAGACATTATAATGATTTACAAAATCTAAAATTAATAAAAATTTAAAACTATTCTTACAAATTATATTTATTTAACGGAGCATGTATAATTTTGCACAAGCTCTTGCATCAGATAAAGCTTCATGGTGATTCAGCTGAATTTTCATTTCTCGACAGCAATCACTCAATTTTGTTGGTTTTACACCTTTAGCCTTATAAATTTTCACAGTGCATTCCCATTTTAATGCAATATTTAAATCTTCATAAACCAAACCATGCAACAGCATTGATTTCATCAAAACATTGCGGTCAAAACTTTCGTTGTGTGCTACTACAACACGATTTTTCAATCTTTTTTCAATCTCCGGATAAATCTGAAAAAAAGATTTCGCATTGACTGTATCTTTTGGATAAATCCCGTGAACACGAATTGTAAACGGACTGTATTCGTTGTTTGGTGGTTTAATCAATGATACATATTCGTCTACAATTATTCCGTTTTCGACCGTCACAATTCCGACAGAACAAGGATGATAACCCGTAGCTGTTTCAAAATCTATCGCTGTAAAATTCATTTTATATTTTTAAAAGAGAAATCCATAAATCTGATTACAAAAGCAATCATATTTATGGATTAATTTATTTTATCAATGGTCTATTTTATAGAACCAATAATATCATATTTTGTAATAATGTGATGATTTCCATTGCCTAAATCAACTAAAACGGCATCATTTTCTTTGCTGAAAAGTTTTGACACTTCTTCAATTGGAGTTCCTAATTTTACAATAGGAAAAGGTTTTCCCATTACCTCTTTAATTGGTTTTTCGGCTACATTTTTATCTGCAACGTAACTTCTAAACAAATCTGTTTCATCTACAGAACCTACAAAACCATTGATATCCACAACAGGAATTTGAGAAATTTTATATTTACGCATACGTTCAATAGCATGCGAAACCAATTCTTCTGTACGAACAACAATTAATTCTTTATCAATATGATCTTTAATAACGTCTTCTGCTTTTGTTACGTTTTCTTCTAGAAATCCGCGTTCACGCATCCAGTCATCGTTAAACATTTTTCCGACATAACGGCTTCCAGAATCATGAAACAGAACCACCACAACATCATCGGCTTTAAAATGTTCTTTTAACTGCAATAAGCCTTTGATACAAGCTCCAGCTGAATTCCCAACAAAAATGGCTTCTTCAAGTGCAATCTTTCTGGTATACACTGCTGCATCTTTATCTGTTACTTTTGTGAAACCATCAATTAAAGAAAAATCAACATTTTTAGGCAAGATATCTTCTCCAATTCCCTCAGTAATATAAGAGTAAATTTCGTTCTCATCAAAAATTCCAGTTTCGTGGTATTTCTTGAAAACAGAACCATAAGTATCAATTCCCCAAATTTTAATATTTGGATTTTTTTCTTTTAAATATTTCCCCACACCAGAAATCGTTCCTCCGGTTCCAACACCTACAACAAAATGCGTGATCTTACCTTCTGTCTGTTTCCAGATTTCTGGTCCTGTTTGTTCATAATGTGCCAATGAGTTAGACATATTATCATATTGGTTTACATACCAAGAATTTGGTGTTTCTTCGGCTAAACGCTTTGAAACTGAATAATACGAACGAGGATCTGTAGGTTCAACATCTGTTGGACAAACCACTACTTTTGCTCCAACAGCACGAAGAATATCCATTTTTTCTTTTGATTGCTTATCTGAAATCACACAAATCAATTTATATCCTTTTACGATTGCAACCAAAGCGAGTCCCATTCCTGTATTTCCAGAAGTTCCTTCAATGATAGTTCCTCCTGGTTTTAATCTTCCGTCGGCTTCTGCATCTTCAATCATTTTCACAGCCATTCTGTCTTTTACAGAATTACCTGGATTAAAAGTTTCGACTTTTGCCAATACTAACGCATCAATTTCAGCAACAATTTTGTTGAGCTTTACCAATGGTGTGTTACCAATTGTTTCTAAAATATTATTTGAAAAGTCCATTTTATTTAAGTTTATTATGTGGTTTTAAAATTAAAGTAGGTTTTTATTGGAAGAAATTCCAAACCAAACCAAAACGCAATACAAAATCACGATACGGATTATTTGGCGTGGCATAATAGTTACTTTGTGAAAACAATGCATTAAAATGCTCTGCTTTTAAATAAAATCTTGTCTGACGGATTCTTGCATTTAAAAAGAAATCAAATGTTGCAAAACCACCTGTTTTTTTATTTTGCTGCACAAAGAACTCAGCAATAACAGGGTTATAATCATCTCCATAATATTCAGTTAAATAATTAAACACAAGTCCCGTTTGCAAAAATAATGCCTTTTTAAAGAAATGACCTGAATAGTAAAATGTGTTTCTAGTTACAAAATCAGGAACATTTAAAATCAAGTCGGACTGATCTACTTTTTGATATAAAAGTGTATTGTCTAATGCAAAATGACCAAATTTAAACTCACGACTTGCTTTTATTTCCAAATAATTAATCACATTCCCATATTGAAGCGGTCTAACAATTTGAATATTGGCTGCTTTTTGTGCATCTGTACCAACATTAGCAAAATACAAATGATCATTAAGAACCGTATATTGAACTTGTCCTGTCAACCAAGGAGTCTGAATTTCAGCACTAAGCGAATTAATTTTTTCGTTTTTAAAATCATTTGACCAATTGTACTCTACCCAACTACTTTGATATAAATTGTAATTATTGTTTGGTAGTTTATTGATGTTTCGATATCTAAAATCAAACTTAATTTTATCATTTAAATCGTATCGCAGCTTCGCATCCAAATCAGAAAGTGACTGATTCGTAATTGATCTGGAGTACAAAAATCGACCATTCCATTTGTTTTTCTGATATTCGTATTGCCCTCCAACATTATTAAATTGCAAATACAAATTTGCTGGTACAGCATGCCCTGAACTATCAATTATAATTCGCTCGTATTGATAATTTGATCTGTAATCATCAATAAAGAAGTTAAATTTCCCTAAAAGTGAATTTTCATAGGCTAGTCCAGCTTTATTATAAAGCCTTTCATACTTTGTCTTATCATTAATATTACTTGCTGCATAAGAATCTCCAAATCGTGCTACTCGCGTACTAGCATTATTACTATCTGTAACAGTAGAAAGTATTGTTGGTTGCTTATATTCATACGTTTTACTCTCGTAATTGAACTGATGAGTTACATACAAATTATTACTTCCATCTGTCGGATTTACTCTAAATGCATGATCAAAAAACAGTCTTCTTCCTTTTAAAAGAGATTCTGCATCGGTCAAATAAACCTGTAATCTTTGCCTGTTTTTATAGTCTTTATTATCGCTTTCAAAATTATCAGTATTTGTAATACCGCCATTTTCTTCATTTAAAACGTCCTGAGAAGTAAAATGTGCGTTTATCGCATAACGTTTGTCGGTTGTAGCATAACTCGTTGTAAATCTAAAGCTCCCTGCACTAACTAATTGATTAATATAATCTCCCTCAGATCTTAAACCTCTATAGGCAATCGAAAAATTCAGGTTTTTGGAAGTATTTAAAGTGATAAAAGAATCTACATTTTGACCTTTATTAATTGTTGTATTAAAAAACAATTCAGTAAAAGGAGTTGCAGCAGAGTAATATCTGATTTGATCTGCCTGCATATAATTAAAATGTTTTCCGTTAAAACCAATTTCCGGATAAGGAGAAAAACTCGTTAAACTATATTGTAAGGTATTCAATGGCTGCCCAATATTCGAGAATTCCTGATATCCGAAAAGATCTTTTCTAAGATGATTTTGTCTGTAAGCACTTTTAATTGTTAGCGATGTATCAGCATAAATTGTATCGTGCTCCAAAGTGACAATTTTATACTGATCGATCGTCGCTATTTTTTGCTTTTTCTTTTTTACGGTATCCGTAATACTTGAATATTCCGTATTCATATCTAAATTATTTTTAGAAGCTGGCTTTTTTTCCTGAGAAAACAATAACGTTGGTACAACTAATAGATATAGAAAAATGAATATTCTCATTTGATGGCTTTGTATAAATTTATTTTGACAAAATTTGCTAAGCAAAGGTAAATTATAAAAACAAATAAAGAAAAAAACACTTCATTTTATACAATTGCCTTGGCTGACAGTACGAAAACGAATATTTTTGCTGAAAATTTCATCTAATTTGTTATTAAAAACCTAAAAAAATGCTCGAAAAAAATTTCTCAGGATTTGTTTTAGAAACTGGAACAGACGAAGCCGGAAGAGGATGTCTGGCTGGCCCGGTTACTGCCGCTGCTATAATTCTTCCTGCTGATTTTGAGAATACAATCTTAAATGATAGTAAGCAATTATCTGAAAAAGCAAGAGCACTTTTAAGACCAATTATAGAAAAAGAAGCACTCTGTTTTGCCGTGACGCATTTATTTCCAGATGAAATTGATGAAATAAACATTCTTAATGCGTCTATGAAAGGAATGCAGGAATGTATATTAAAATTAAAACATGTCCCTGAATTTATTATTGTGGATGGAAATCGTTCCTTAAATGCCAAACTTGGACTTAAAAATGTTTTTGGAAAACAATTTTCTCAGGATGAAATTACTCTTTTAAAATCGATTCCAAATCAAAGTATTATAAAAGGGGATGGAAAATATTTAAGTATTGCTGCCGCATCTGTTTTGGCAAAAACGTATCGTGATGAATACATGGATCAAATTCATGAAGAATTTCCAATGTACAACTGGAAAAAAAATAAAGGTTATCCAACCAAAGAACATCGAGAAGCCATTAAAGAATTTGGAACTACAAAATATCACAGAATGAGTTTCAGACTTTTACCGGATCAACTAGAACTTGATTTGTTTCAATAAAAAAAAGACTTATCTAAAAATGATAAGTCTTTTCTATTTAGATCTTTTACTTTTATTTCTTAAACAAATTCGGCTTCGAAAAGCTCCGTAAAATGTTTGATGATTTTAGATTTCACTTCTTCTTCATCTACTTTTTCAACACCAAGTTCTACATTTAAAGAAGTCACACCTTTTCCGCGAATTCCACACGGAATAATATTATCAAAATAACCTAAATCGACATTTACGTTTAAGGCAAATCCGTGCATGGTTACCCAACGAGAGGCACGAACGCCCATTGCACAAATCTTACGTGCAAACGGAGTTCCTACACCAAGCCAAACGCCTGTTTCGCCTTCACTTCTACCCGATTCTAAACCATATTCTGCCAAAGTCAGAATGATTGATTCTTCTAGCAAACGTAAGTATTTATGAATATCGGTAAAGAAATTTTCTAAGTCCAAAATCGGATATCCTACAATTTGTCCTGGTCCATGATACGTGATATCTCCACCACGATTGATTTTATAGAAAGTCGCTCCTTTGGCTTCTAATTGTTTTTCGTTTAATAATAAATTTTCCAAATCACCGCTTTTACCTAAAGTATAAACGTGTGGATGCTCAACAAATAATAAATAATTTGGTGTTGGCAGGTCTAGTTCTTCTCTTCTGTTCTTGATTTTTAAATCGACTATATCTTTGAAGATTTCTTCCTGATATTCCCAGGTCGATTTATAATCTTTTTTGCCCAGATCCTGAAGTTGGATTTTTTTATTCATTTTAATTATTTTTCAAACTCAACATCAAAGTTAAGTTTGTCAGGATTCTCCATATAATCCGTAAAAGAGTATTGAATTGTAATTGATTTTCGATCATCGCTAAACAATGCGTTCGGATTAGAAACTTTCTTAATCTTTTTTGGGAAATGATATTTTACAATATAATTAGACGAAGCAAACATCATTTTAGACATATCTGCAGCCGAATCTTTAGCTTTTGCTGCCAGCTTTTGCTGATCTATTGTTGCTTTTCTTGTAAATTTCTTCCCATCATAAGTATAAACTAATTTACTGCCATTGTCTCCAAAACCATTTCCAAGCGGATTTGCATTTGCTCCTCCTTCTAATCTTTGGAATGTACTTAAAGTTTGAAGAATATCCTGCAGTTCATTTACATTTTTAAAATCAGTTCCCATTGTCATTAAAAACTGTTTCTTCTCTGAACTCATTTTTGTACTAACAACAAAATTCTCCAATTTCTTAAGTTCTTTTTGAGTTTCAGGAGACAATTTAGCGATACTGTCTTTTTTTTCTTCAAATATTTGTTTGAATGTAAAAGTGGAGTCAATATCTTTTTTAGTATCTCCCATTTGACCAGCAATTTGGTCTCCAGCCATTTCCATCAAAGCAGAACCATCCATATCTACAGAGAATTTTCCGGTTCCGTTATCGTTAATGTAAATATTTTCTGTGAAGGTGCAACTCGTTAATGTTGCTATTAAAAAAGAAAAACTAAGTAATTTGTATAATTTCATCGGAGTACAATTTTTTATCAAAGATACAAACTCTATTTGAAAGAATACTGTTT
Source organism: Flavobacterium panacis (assembly GCF_024649945.1). Classification (GTDB taxonomy): domain Bacteria; phylum Bacteroidota; class Bacteroidia; order Flavobacteriales; family Flavobacteriaceae; genus Flavobacterium; species Flavobacterium panacis. The sequence continues at coordinate 130,465 of NZ_JANKMS010000011.1, forward strand.
TACAATCTTAGTGCTTAATCTTCAAAAGTTACTTTAAAACCAACTTCCATATTATTGCTATCCTCCATATTTTCTAATGGTGCATCGTAAGTAAAACTCTTTTTGTCTGGAGCAATTACAGCACCTTTTAAAGAAACAGTTTTAATTTTCTTTGGAAAATGATATTCCATTGAATATTTGCATTCTTTTAGCATTTCATTCATTTTGGCAGAAAAAGGATCATTTTCGTCTTTTTCTTTCTTTTTACTTTTAGCTTTTGGAAGAGCTTTTTTAGTGTCTTCCGAAGATGTGATTGTTTTAATAAAAACTTTTCCATCATACTTAAAAGAAGCCGAATTTTTACTTTCTGATTTTGGGCCAGCACTTAAAGCTCCAAGATTTTTTTTATCAGATAATGCTAGCTTTTCCATCGCTTGAGCTGGAGAAGCCATTTTTTGAATACTATCTAAATTCGGAAAATCAAAAGCCATATTATACTCCATTTGCTTTTTCTCTTCGTTGATTTTCAAGTTGATTTTAAAATTTTCAAGAACCTTAAGCATTTCTTTTTCAGCGGGTGGCAATTTGGCGATGCTGTCTTTTGCTTTGTCGAAAAGTTCTTTGAAATTGAAGGTGGTATCTATAACTTTTTTATTTTTTAAAGTATCAGAACTCTTCATTCCCATTTTGTACATGCCTGCCATGTCAAATCCGTAGGAGAAAGATCCAGAACCATCTTCGTTTATGGTTACTTTTTCTTTAATGGTGCAACTGGAAATACTTAACGCAATGAACAAACAAAGTAACATTCTTTTCATAGTTTTAGATTTAGGTTGATGAGCGAACGAAGATACTTTCTTTTGTAAATTATTTAGATTTTTATTCTAAAATTACTTCAAGATTTGTGCTTTGAGGATCTTTAATACAATCAGCAAGCTTAAATTCTATAGTCAAAGATTTTTGGTCTGAAGCAATAATTGTTTTTGAATTTGAAACCGATTTTATTTTTTGAGGAAAATGATACTTTAAAACATAAGATTGTGTCAATTTCGCATCACCATATTTAGCTTTAAATCTTTCTGAATCGCCTTTTGCTTTTTCAAATTCGGTTGTATTGATAATGGAAACTGATCGTTTGAAAACTTTTCCATCAAAAGCGTATTCAATTCTGAAATAATGATTTTCGGCTGTCAAAGCATAATTATGCTGAATATCGGATGCATAATCTTCCGTTTTAAATAAATCTGGGATTTCTGAAACTTTATTAAAATGAAGAGTAAAAACAGATCTGAATTCTTTTTCGAATGAACTTCGTTTAATATACGTCTTTACATTTGCATATTTTTGAAATAACTGCTGTTCTTCTACTGTATATTTTTGAAAATTCTCTTTGTATTTGGCTATATAATCTTTGAAAACATAAGTAGTATCCTGAAAAACATTTTCTTTAGAATATTCTTCTCCTACCATTTGCATATAACTGTTTTCTTCTCGAAGCTGCACAACCTCAACGTCTCCGCTTCCGTCTGAATGAATTGTTATTGTTTCTGTAATTTGACAGCTTGTAAAAGAAAGCAATAGGAGAAAAAAGGGTAAATATTTCATGTCTTATTAAAAATCTAAGTTTTGAGCAGCTAATATAGTAAGTTTTTTCACTCATTTAATTCTAACTAAAATGTCTTTTGAAAACAAAAACTTCTACTCTAGCCCCGATAGAAGCGGTATCCTTTTTCTTGCTTCTTTAGCAAGGAAAAGATACAAGCGAATAGCGGGACAAAACGTTCTTGAAAAAACGGAAATTTCTGCTGCAAAAAACCTTAACACTTTGAGTTGAAACTTGAAACAAAAATTTTATCTTTGCACACTTAAAAAAATAGCACAAAATGGCATTATCAGAACAAGAAATCATTAGAAGAGAAAAACTTCAGAACTTACGCAACTTAGGAATCAATCCTTATCCGGCTAATCTTTTTCCTGTAAATCATACATCTAAGCAGATAAAGGAAACGTTTGAAGAGGGTAAGAAGGTGATCGTTGCGGGACGTTTAATGAGTGTTCGTGATCAAGGTAAAGCTTGTTTTGCTGAGTTACAAGACAGCGAAGGACGTATTCAATTGTACGTAAATCGCGATGTTTTGTGCGAAGGTGACGATAAAACTTTGTACAACCAAGTTTTCAAAAAATTAACCGATTTAGGTGATTTTATTGGTATTGAAGGTGAATTGTTTACTACTCAGGTTGGTGCACAATGTATTCGTGCGACTGGTTTTACTTTCTTGAGTAAAACATTACGTCCGCTTCCGTTGCCAAAAGTTGACGAGGAAGGAAATGTACACGATGCTTTTAACGATGCTGAATTACGTTATAGAATGCGTTATGTTGATTTAACGGTGAATCCTCAGGTTAAAGAAACTTTTATAAAACGTACTAAGTTATTTACTGCAATGCGTGGTTATTTTAACGATGCTGGATACCTTGAAGTTGATACTCCGGTTTTGCAATCAATTCCTGGTGGTGCTTCTGCACGTCCGTTTATTACGCACCACAACTCGCTTGATATACCGCTTTACATGCGTATTGCAAACGAATTGTATTTGAAAAGATTAATTGTTGGTGGATTTGAAGGTGTTTATGAGTTCTCTAGAAACTTCCGTAACGAAGGTATGGACAGAACGCATAATCCTGAGTTTACTGCAATGGAAATATATGTAGCTTACAAAGACTACAACTGGATGATGGAGTTTGCAGAAGGCTTATTAGAGCATTGTGCAATTGCTGTAAATGGAACTAGCGAAGTTACTTTTGGAGAACACAAAATCAACTTTAAAGCACCTTATGCTCGTGTTACGATGACTGATTCTATCAAACATTTTACTGGTTTTGATATTTCTGGTAAAACGGAACAAGAATTGTTTGAAGCAGCACGTGGAATGGGAATCGAGGTTGACGAAACAATGGGTAAAGGAAAATTGATTGATGAGATTTTTGGAGCTAAATGTGAAGGAAATTATATTCAGCCAACTTTCATTACTGATTATCCAAAAGAAATGTCGCCGCTTTGTAAAGAGCACCGTGATAATCCAGATTTGACGGAGCGTTTTGAATTAATGGTTTGCGGAAAAGAAATCGCAAATGCTTATTCTGAATTAAATGATCCAATTGACCAAAGAGAGCGTTTTGAAGATCAAATGCGTTTGGCTGCAAAAGGTGATGACGAAGCTAATGGAATTATCGACGAGGATTTCTTAAGAGCTTTAGAATACGGTATGCCTCCAACTTCTGGAATGGGAATTGGAATGGATCGTTTGATTATGTATTTGACAAATAACGCTTCTATTCAAGAAGTTTTATTGTTCCCGCAAATGCGTCCTGAGAAAAAACAAACAATTGAACTTTCTGATGAAGAGAAATTTATTGTTGATTTATTGAAAGGAAATGAAAATAGAATGGATTTAGGACAACTTAAAATTACAGCTAACTTAAGCGGTAAAAAATGGGATGCTTCTATGAAAAACTTATCTAAACATGGTTTGACTAAAGTTGTTGTGGATGGTGAGTTTAAGTTTGTGGAACTTGTTGGGTAAATTCCAATCCTAAAAATTCCAAATTCCAACTGGATTTTATAATATTTCAAACCCGACAGGCTTTTATAAACCTGTCGGGTTTTTATTTAAATTCGTAAATAAAAATAATTAATTATGAACGCATCTTATATTTACCAATTTGACCAGCATGAATTGGATATGCTTAAAGAAAGTGAAGAAGACATCAAACACGGAAGAGTTATTTCACAAGAAGATTTGGATAAAGAAGACCTAGAATGGCTTTCAAATTAAAAGCTTAAAACGAATACTTTTCCAATGTCTTTCCTTGAATATCCAAAACAGAAGTGCTTTCCTTTGGAACTTCGCCCTTCCATTTTTCTTCTACAGAAGGATTTGATGGATATTTTCCGTTTTTCATTTTTATGAGATGAAAGGTTCCTCCACTTTTCATTAAAAGATTATAGAATTTCTCTGAAGATTCTGTTGTAATCAAAATTGGAAAATCGGTCACAGAGAAACTATTTATTACGCTTCCATCATTGTTTAAAATATAACCTGAACAGCCTCCGCTTCCGCAGAAATAAGAATTAGAGAAACCAACGAAATATTCATCCTTTTGATCGTTGTTTAAATCGAAAGCTTCGTAATAGAAATAACGATCCTCTTTTGTCATTGCTGGTAAATCTTTCTTCAATAAAACCTGCAATTGTTTCTGGATTAATTCGACTGCTTTATTATCTTTTTCAGAAACGTCACTTAAATCTGCTGTTCCTCCAAGTGTTTTTGATAAGGTATCTTGAACAATTGTTTTGATGATATTTTTTTTCTCTTCCTTATTTTGACAAGAAGACAAAACCAGAATTCCGATTAGAATTAGCATTTTATTTTTCATAATCTGATTCGTTTAATTATTACTTTCTAAACTAATAATGCTGCTTTATTTTCAATATCATTTTGTTCTAAAAGAGATTTAATATTATTGAAAGTCACTAATGCAATCTGTGTTAAAGCTTCATTGGTGAAAAATGCCTGATGCGCTGTTACCAAAACATTCGGAAAACTCATTAAACGCTGAATTGCGTCGTCTTGAATAATATCGGCAGAAAGATCTCTAAAGAATAGTTTTTCTTCCTGTTCGTAAACATCAATTCCGAGATAACCAATCTTTCCAGCCTTTAAACCTTCAATAACTGATGAAGTTTCAATTAATCCGCCACGACTAGTATTGATAATCATAACGCTTTCTTTCATAAAAGAAATAGACGTCTGATTGATAATATGTTTTGTTTGATCGTTTAATGGGCAATGCAATGAAATAATATCGCTTGATTTGAAAATTTCTTCTAATCCAACAAAAGAAACGCCGTCTTTCTTCATTTCGTCACTTTCTACAATATCATAGGCTAAGACTTTACAGCCAAAGCCTAGTGCAATTTTAGAAAATGCTTTTCCGATATTTCCAGTTCCGATAATTCCGATTGTTTTTCCGAATAAATCAAAACCTAATAATCCGTTTAAAGAGAAATTCTGTTCGCGAACTCTGTTGTAGGCTTTATGTGTTTTTCTATTTAAAGTCAAAATCATGGCCATGGCATGTTCTGCAACGGCTTGTGGAGAATAAGCAGGAACACGACAAACTTTTATATTATGCTTTTTTGCAGCTTCTAAATCAACATTATTAAAACCAGCGCAACGTAAGGCGATTATTTTTACGTTTTTTTCTGCTAATTGCTTGATGACGGTTTCGTTTACAATATCATTTACAAAAACACAAACAATTTCACACTCTTCGATTAAGGCAACAGTCTGTGGATTTAACTGTGTTTCAAAAAAATTCAATTGAAAACCAAAATCAGCATTGTATTGATTGAAGAACGTTTTATCGTAAGGTTGTGTAGAAAAAAAAGCAATTTTACTATTGCCGAAATTGGTATTTAAGCTCATAAATATTTCATTAAAATTTTGATTCGTCTCTTAGGTATTATTTCTAAAATTCCCTTTAGGTAAATAATACAACCATCCAAAACCAATTAAAAACAATATAAGAGAACCAACAAATGCTGGAATCAAAATTTCTTTATTATTGTCTAATGCATTATTTAAAGCTGCATATAACAACCAAATTTGAAGACTTACATTTAAGATCAAAACACATATTAATGTCGATAAAATTACATTCAGTTTATTTGGATTGGCTTGGTTTTGGCTTTTTCTAAATGTACTCATAATATATTTCTTAAGCAATTAACTTTCTTTGTTTTCCAATGCTTTTACAAAAATCTTTTCCCCTTTTAAAAAGACTTCTAATTGTGGCAGTGCTCTCGGCGGAGGTCCTGCAATCACATCTCCAGTCAAAGCATCAAAAGAACCTTCGTGACACGGACAATGAATAATTCCCGTTCCTGGTTTGTAATAAACGGCACAAGAAAGATGCGTACATTTTTGTTCGTAAGCTCTAAACATCCCGCTTTCTAAATGTACTAATATGTACGGAATTGCACTTCCTTCAATCACAAAACCTCTTGTTCCGCCTAACGGAATATCTTTTACTTCGCATACAAAATGTTCGCCTACAACTCCTTCGCTTGGTAATAAATATGCCTTTGCAGCAACCAAACCGCTTCCCACCATTAATCCACCAGAAACCAAGGTTAGGAATTTAGCAAAATCGCGTCGGCTGACTTGCATCGATTCTTGTTTTCTATATGGAAAATCTTTCTTCCAGTTTTCTTTTAAATTATCTTCTTTAGACATGGATTATAGATTTAGAATATTCTTAATTCGGTGCTTCCTTTTGGCATCATAATATTCACTTTTGTGTTGACTCTTTCTTTACCAAAAACAAATGAATTTACAGGCGTACTATTCGGACGCATTTCTTCGATCTGAGCACGAGTTCCGTAAAATAAGGCACCGCTTGGACAAACTGTTGCACACATTGGTTTTTTCCCAACACTCGTTCTGTCGTAACACATGGTACATTTCATCATCAAATCGTATTCTTCCATTTTCTTAGGAACTCCAAAAGGACAAGCCATTACGCAGTTGGAACAGCCGATGCAACGTTCTGTATTTGCGGTATGAACAACGCCAAATTCGTCTTGCGAAATCGCATCAGCTGGACAAACGTTGGCACAAACTGGATCTTCGCAATGCATACAAACCTGAACCGTGGTTTGAATCGTAACTTCGCGTTCTACATAATTAACGTGAATCATTGATTCCTGACCATTGGTTTCACATTCTGCACACGCCATTTCGCAAGCTTTACAGCCAATGCATCTTTGTAAGTCTACAAAAAACTCTTCGTTTTTATTATAATTCGTCACATTCATACTTTTTGCTTTTTATAGATTAAACGCTGGCATAAGCAGTTGTTTTGTCTGATGAATTTTCGATTTCTCCTAATGGTTCGAGTTTACAAGCACAAACTTTAAACTCAGGAATTTTAGAAATCGGATCTAAAGTTCCAGGCGTTAACTGGTTGGCTGATTTTTTCCCGGGCCAGTGATACGGTACAAAAACTGTATCTTTTCGAATGGTTTCTACAATATTAGCTGGAAAAATTCCTTCTCCTCTTCGGGTTGAAACTTTCACTAATTCTCTTTGCTGAATATTATATTTCCTTGCCATTTCTGGATGAATTTCTAATAATGGTTCTGGAAATTGATCGACTAATTTTCCGATTCTTCTTGTTTGTGTGCCGCTTAAATATTGCGATACAACTCGTCCTGTTGTCAATATTATTGGATATTCTTTATCTGTAATTTCACCAGGCAATTTATATGGAGCAGGATTAAAATGTGCTTTTCCGTCTGGAGTGGCAAACTTTTTATCTTCCCACAATCTTGGCGTTCCTGGATGGTCTTCGGTTGGACACGGCCAGAAAACGCCCATATTATCTTCAATTCTTTTATAAGTAATTCCGTTGTAATCAGCGGTTCCTCCTTTTGATGCTACTCGCAATTCATTAAAAATAGCTTCGCTGTCAGCGTATGTAAATCGTTCCTCTTCGCCTAATCTTTTGGCTAATTCTAATAATATTGAAGTATCAGTTCTCGCTTCTCCTGGTGGCGTAACGGCTTGTCTGATTCGAATGACGCGACCTTCTGCTGATGTGGTTGTTCCCTCTTCTTCTTCCTGCAACGAACCTGCTAAAACAATATCCGCATGACGGGCAGTTTCGTTCAAAAAGAAATCTATGGCAACGTAAAACTCCAACTTTTCAAGAGCCGAACGCACATAATTATTGTTTGGCAGAGAAACTAACGGATTAAAACATATCGAAATCAATCCTTTTATTTCACCACTGTGAATAGCTTCGATAATTTCGTAAGCGGTTATGCCTTTGTGTGGCATATCTTCTTCTTTAATTTTCCAGACATCAGCAATGTATTTTCGATGTTCCATATTTTCGATATCGCGATTTCCGGGCAATTGATCGCATTTATGACCGTGTTCTCTTCCGCCCTGACCATTTCCTTGTCCAGTAATAGTTCCGTAACCGCAATAAGGTCTTCCAATTCTTCCCGTTGCCAAAACTAGATTGATGCATCCAATTACATTATCAACACCTTTTGAATGATGTTCGATTCCTCTTGCGTGCAGTAAAAAACTTGTTTTTGCTTTTCCCCATAATTCGGCTGCGGCTTTGATTTTTTCTTTAGAAATTCCTGTGACTTCTTCTGCCCATTCCAGCGTATACTCTTTTACCGAATCAATAGTTTCTTGAAATCCTGAAGTGTAGTTGTCAATAAAATTGTGATCCAACATATCGTGATCTACCAAATATTTTAACATTGCTCCGTATAAAGCAGAATCTGTTCCGGGTCTTACATCCAAATGAATATCTGCAGTTCTAGCCAAAGGAATCACACGCGGATCGACAACAATTAATTTTGCACCTCGATCTCTGGCTTTCCAAATCCAATGGGTTAAAGTTGGAAAGGTTTCGCTGATATTCGCTCCCGCCACAATAATAACCTCAGCATATTCTAAATCGGAATAGTTGTTTGAAGCTCGGTCTAAACCAAAAGCTTTTTTATTTCCAGCGCCCGCACTTACCATGCAAAGGCGTCCGTTGTAATCTAAATTTCTTGTTTTTAAAGCGACTCTGGCAAATTTCCCAACCAAATAGCTTTTTTCATTCGTAAGCGAAACTCCTGATAACATCGAAAAAGCATGTTTCCCATATTTTTCCTGAATTCTTTTGATTTCAGAGACAGTTTTGTCCATTGCTTCATCCCAAGTCGTTTTCTCAAATCCTTTTCCTTCTACTCTTTTTATCGGATGTAATAATCGATCAGGATGATTGTTCTGCATATAACGCTGAACGCCTTTTGGACACAAACGACCTTCGTTAAAAGGAAATTCCATCCAAGGCTCAAAACCCACGACTTTATTGTCTTTTACAGATAATTGAATCCCACATTGCATACCGCAGAAACAGCAATGTGTTTTTACCATTTTGTCTGGTTCATCACGCCCTTCATACCCTTCTTTTGGCGTATAATTCAAATGTGGACCAAATGCTTCAATTATCTTTTCAGCTGCTACAGGTAGTTTTGCCATTTTTTTTAGTTTTCGGTTTTCGGTCGCAGTTTTCAGTTATAAACTTTGACTGAGTATATTTTTATATTTTAATCTCAGTATACAGTTTTTAGCTGTAAACTAAAAACTGAGACTGAGACTTTAAAAATCATCCAAATAAATTTCCGCCTTCTATTCTAGCTTTTAAATGTGCTTTTGCCAAGCGATCTCTTTTTCCTTCTGGGCTTAAATCAAGATGTGAATTCCCTTTATCATCACTAAAATCAAAACCTAATTGCTTGGTTACTATTTTTAAATCATCGATGTGGAGCTGTGTTGTAAAAGGTTTTCCTGTTTCTGGACATATTGCCATTCCTTTTTTCATTCCTTCTTTTTTATAAATGTGAGCGCCAATTTGAGCTGGTCTCTGAATGATGTGGAAGAATTTTCCAAACGGAATCCAGATCAAAAACATAATAACCGTTACGGCATGAATTACAGCTAGAAAATCATACGCAAATCCCTTCATAAATTGATAAGAATACGTCAAACATAAACCTGTCACTGAAATAGCGATTAATAAAATAAGAGGTAATAAATCACCTTCAAAAGTCTGAGTGGCGATTAATCCTGGATTGGTTAAACGGCGTCTTAAATAATAAAGCGAACCAAAAATAACCAAATAAGAAGACCAGTTTAAAGCATGAAAAGTTAAAAATGCCATTAGAGAACCCAATTCAAAATCCATTACTTTGAAACCAAAAAAATGAGCTTCGTAAACTGAAATGGAATTTGGAGCCAACGTAAAATGAATCCATCCAAATGTTAGTGGGAAAGTAATTGCAAAAGCAGAAAAACAACCAATTGCAATACAAAAATGTGCGATCCAACGGTATTTTCCTCTTGGATAAATGAATTTCTGTAAAGCGATATTTTGAACCGATTCTTTTCCTAAAAACCATAAATGTGAAAACACTTTCCCGGTAAACAGAAAATGAATTCCTCGTTTGAAATACATCCAAGTTGGCGGACGCTGTAACCAAACGGTGTATCTGTAAACCACTCCAAAAAAAGCGAAAAGTGTTCCGAATAAATACGTTATTAAAGCCGCATCAAAATTTTGTAGTTTTCTTGATCCATAGAAAACCAAAACGACCATAAAAACCGAAGCAATGGTTGCAATTAATAATGCTTTTCTATTGAATGTTCTTTCTTTCATGATACTTTATTTTCGATCAATATCTTTAGCCATTTCTGGCAGTCTTTCTTTTGTCATTTTCACAATTACCCGGTGCATCCAGATCAGGCAAGTCAGCGATAAGGCTAAAATGAAGAACCATGAACTGGTCCAAAATCCAGTAAAGGATAATAAATACCCGAAAATAATCGGTCCGAAGAATCCGCCCAAACCTCCTAAAAGTCCCACCATTCCGCCAATCACTCCAACTTCATTTGGAAAATAATCTGGAATGTGTTTGAAGACTGCGGCAGAACCAATTCCCCAAGAAATTCCAATTAGAATCACCAAAACCAAATACACCCACATATTGGCTTCAAAATGAATTTGAGTGATTCCTTCTGCCAAAAGCTCTTTCTTTTGTACTTTTTGATTTTCGGCTACAACTACTTCCTGCCATGTTTTTTTAGATGGAAAAAATTGAGAATACGGCTGATTTTCATCTTTCTGACTGATAGCATATTCTTTTCCTTCAATTACTATTTTATCTGGAGCAACTGTCGTAACTGTTCCTGCTTTACTGGCTAACAATCCGCTTCCTGAAGTCGTAACATCCATTTTGGGAAACAGCAGCAAAAAGCTTAAAATCACTGAAGAACTCAAAACCCAATACATCACTTTTCTAGCTCCAAATTTATCCGACAAAAAACCACCAAAAGCACGAACTACTCCAGCAGGTAAACTAAAACAAGAAGTAAAGATTCCACCAAGAATTAAAGAAGTATGATAAACATTCATAAAATTAGGCAAGAGCCATTGAGAGAATGTCACAAACGAACCAAATACTAAAAAATAATAGGTTCCAAAACGCCAGACACGTACTCGTTTTAAAGGCTGTACCAATTGCTTTAAGGTTTTAGACTGGGCTTCGCTTTTTTTGCTTTTTGCGAAAATCAGAAATACAATTCCCATCAATAAAAGAGCAGAACCATAAATTACAGGAAGCAATTTCCAACCGTTTTCTGGATCCGTTTCTGAAAATTTACTTAATAATGAAGGCGCTAAAAAAGGTGTTATGGAAGCTCCTGCAGTTCCCATTCCGAAGATTCCCAAGGCTCTTCCTTGCCACTCTTTTGGATACCAAACTGACGTTGAAGCTACACCAACAGCAAAACTGGTTCCGACCATTCCGAATAGAAAACTTAGAATAGCAAAAACAGTAAATGAAGTTGCAAAAGGCAAAAGAAATAAAGGTATTGAAGCTAATATCAATAAAGCAGAATGTACAATTCTTCCCCCAAATTTATCTGTTAAGATTCCCATTGGCAGCCTCATAATGGATCCTGTTAAAACAGGAATTCCTAAAAGCCAACCAATTTGTACAACGCTCCAGTCAAAAATTTCTTTATCGACTAAAAAAGTAACTAATACTCCATTAAGTGTCCAACAAGCAAAACAAATGGCAAAAGCCAAAGTGTTTAAGAAAAGAATACGATGGGATTGGGAGAGATCTGCCATAGAATTAAGTATTAAATTATGTTTTTGGAAATCTATACTGAAATATGGGGTACCTAAAAATTGTTTTTCATAAAACACTGAAAAACAATAACTTTCCTAAAGTTAAAAAAAAATATCCAAAGTAAAACACTTACAAATACAGATTTAGCGTTATCATAATCTTATTTAAACTCATTCTTAAAAAAGCTAGTGTTCAATCTGTTAAATAAAACACAATTTTAAAAGTGAGATTAAACCTGTTTCCAAGAAGAAAGTCTAATCACTATAAAACAATTAAAAAAACTTAAAATGAAAAAATTATTTATCGCAGCTATGTTATTTGTTGGAATAGCAAGTTTTGCACAGGACATGGACCAAAAACCATCTCGTGAACCAAGAGAAAGAATGACTCCTGAACAACGTAATGAAAAACAGCTTCAAAAATTGACAACTCAATTAAGTTTAGATGCCAGTCAACAAGCACAAGTAAAACAACTTTTGGCCGACAGAACTGCTAAAGCTGAAAAATTTAGAGAAGCTAGAAAAGACAAAAAAGACAGCAACACTAAACCAACTGCTGAAGAAAAAGCGGCTTTCAAAAAACAAATGGAAGATGAAGTTGCAGCAAACGATGCTAAAATGAAATCGATCTTAAAAGCAGATCAATACACCAAATGGAAAGCTTTACAAGAAGAGAAAAAAGACAAAATGCGAGATAATATGAAAGAGCGCAGAAAAGATAAAATCTAATTTGATGCATAAAAAAAGAGGCTTTAAAAGCCTCTTTTTTGTTGTTATTATTTAATCGGATTTAAAATCAAATCAATTCTTTTGATACAATCTTCATAATGGTATTTTGTTTCTGTATTTACAGCTCCAGCGTTTGCTGTAACAAGCAATTTTCTTAATGTACTTAATTCTCCACGAACTAAAGCTCTTAAATCAGATTGTCCTGTGTTAAAATAAACAAATGATCTATCATTCGGCTTAATTTCCTCAGTCATTAAATAGCTCATTCTGTCAATGTAAGCACGCTGTAGATTTCTGCGATAAACCGTTACATTTCCTGCAGTCGCAGCTTCTTTCCAAATTCCTTTACGAATATCTTTAAAGAAGTCTAAAGCTTTATAATTGTCACCGTTTAAAATTTCATTATCCATCAAACGTCCAATTCTTCCTAAAGTCATTAGATTGTTGAGTTGTCTTACCTGAATGTTTCTAAACTTTTCTGTATAACCAGCAAACTCCGTATTTTGTAATGTTTTGGTATTGACAATCCAAGTTGGTGACTCAAACGCATTTTTCTGAAGCCAGTTCATCGCTTCAATTTGTTTGGCTTTTGGAACTACTTCATAAACACTTCCCGCCTGATTTGGCTTTTTAGTATTTTCATAAATTCCTCCAACATTGGTAACAACATGGCCAACATAACGGCTCCAGCAATCCAAAAGCTCTTTGTATAATTCATTTAAATCTTCATAGTCATTAGTCGCTGTGCTTGTCCATTCACTTAAATGACTTGCCACATATTCTAAATTTTTAAGCGCATAAGTACTTGCTTTCATCGAATTATTTCCAATATCTTCAGTTTGAGAACTTGGGTCAAAAGCGCTGCTTTGTTTTCCAAACTTATAAATCGGATTTCCTGCTTTTTCTAAAATCCATTTGTCTAAAGTTGGCGTTTCTGCCTCAGGAGATTTTGCGGTTGGAATTATTCTATACCCCCAATTCAAAGCATAGTGATCATAAGCTCCCATTTTTCGAATAAAACGAATATTCTGATCACCCGGCTGCGCAATATAATTGAAACGAGCATAATCCATAATACTGGCAGAAATTCCATTTTCTTTTGTAAAAGCACCATTTCTATAACTCTCCACATCAAAAGCACAGCTCGCTCCCATATTATGCGGAAAACCTAATGCATGTCCAACTTCGTGAGCAATGACCATTCGCATCATTTCGCCCATTTCTTCGTCACTTGTTTTCAAAGTTCTTGCTGAAGGATTTGCGGCTCCAGTTTCTAACAAATATCTATTTCTATAAGAACGTAAATGGTTATGGTACCAAATTACATCACTTTCAATAATTTCTCCTGTTCTCGGATCAACAACACTTGGCCCAACAGCATTTCGAGTTGTACTTGCCACATATCGAATAACGGAATAACGTGCATCTTCTGGACTAAAATCTGGATCTTCCTCTTTAGTCGGTGCGTCTTTTGCGATAATAGCATTTTTAAATCCAGCTGTTTCAAAAGGTTTCTGCCATTCTTCAATTCCTAGCTTGATGTATTTTTTCAATTTTTCAGGAGTTGCAGGATCCAAATAATAAACAATTGGCTTTATTGGCTCAACCAGTTCTCCTCTATTGTATGCTTCTGGATCTTTTGGTTCTAATCTCCAGCGTCTTATATACGTTTTAAGATCTGATTTTAATTCGTTGCTTCCATAATCGTACTGACTTACTGTAAACCATCCTACACGCGGATCTGCCAATCTAGGTTTCATTGGAACTTCTGGCAATAAAATCATAGATTGATTCATTTGAATACTGATGGATTCAGATTCTTCCAACATCGAAGGTTTTGCAGCATTATAAGTAAAGTCCTGAATGACCTCAATATTCATCGGAAAACTTTTCATAGCAGTGATAAAACTTCTAGAATCGTCTAATCCTCTTACTTTATAAGTTTCTCGCATTTCTGCAGAAATTCCGCTAATTGCTTTTACATCGGTACTGTAAAACTTAGTAACATCAATAACCGTATTTGCCGAATCTTTACTGAATGCTACAATATCAAAAGCAAATAAAGTAGGCTCGTAATTATTGGCTTTAACCGAAATACTTATTGGCAAAGAATCGTTTGCAACCGAATTATATGATTTAGATTTGATTAGAATTTTATCCTGAAAACGCTGCCAAACAATCAATTGTTCATTTGTTTCAGAACCAGCATTTACGTAGCCTCCTCCTAAATTAGAAGGCAATTTTGCCAATCTGCTTACCAAAAGCATGTCTTTGTTTAAATACTTATTCGGAATTTCAAAATAGTATTTTTTGTCTACTTTATGAACCGTAAAAAGTCCTTCATCAGAAACGGCATCTTTGGTAATTACTTTATTGTAATCTTTAATTGAAGATTCTGGTTTCTTTTCTGGCGGAGCTATTACAGCATCTTTTTGGTCTTTTTTCTTTTTATTCTGAGCAAATTGGTTTGTAGGAAATAGCGCTAAGACCGCTATTGTAGATAAAATGAAAAATTTCTTCATTTATTGCTAGTTTAATTGTTATTTATCAAACAAAAATAACTTTTCTTACAATATAGATGCGAAATATTTCTTTTTTAACTACAAAAATCCGTTCATAAAAAAAGGCTCAACTTAGTAAAAAGTGAGCCTTAAATAATTCTATTTTTTATTTTAGAAAGTTTTAGAAACTTTATCAATTGCGTTGATTGTAAAATCTAAATCTTCATAAGTCAATGCATCTGTAATAAACCAAGTTTCGTATGCAGATGGAGCGATATAAACTCCTTCTTGCAATAATCCGTGGAAGAATTTCTTAAAGGTTTCATTATCTCCTTTTGCAGCCGTTTGAAAATCGGTAACTGGATTTGCATCAAAGTGAACCGAAATCATCGAACCAACTCTATTGATAGTGAAAACAACATTATTCGCTTTTAAAACTCTATCAATTCCAGCTTCTAAATAAGCTGTTTTTTCTTCTAAACGTGTAAAAATTGCTCTGTCAGAATCAAGTGCTTTCAACATTGCCAAACCTGCTGCCATTGCCAACGGATTTCCAGATAATGTTCCGGCCTGATAAACTGGTCCAAGAGGCGCTAAATGATTCATGATTTCTTCACGTGCTGCAAAAGCTCCAACTGGTAAACCTCCACCAATAACTTTTCCGAAAGTTACGATATCAGCGTCAATTCCATATAATTCTTGAACTCCACCACGAGCCAAACGGAAACCTGTCATTACTTCGTCAAAAATCAATAAGATTCCGTTTGCAGTACACAAATCTCTTAAACCTTGCAAGAATCCTTCTTTTGGAACAATACATCCCATGTTTCCTGCAACAGCTTCAATAATAATAGCTGCGATTTCTCCTTTATTAGCTTCAACCAATGTTTTTACATTTTCTAAATCATTGTATTTGGCTAACAAAGTATCTTTTGCTGTTCCTTCTGTAACTCCAGGACTGTTTGGCGAACCAAAAGTAACCGCTCCACTTCCTGCCTGAATCAAAAATGAATCTGAATGTCCGTGGTAGCAACCTGCAAATTTTACAATTTTATCTCTTTTTGTAAATCCGCGAGCCAAACGAATCGCACTCATACAAGCTTCTGTACCTGAATTTACAAAACGAATTTTATCAATATTTGGAACCATAGAAACTGCCAAAGCTGCGATTTCTGTTTCTAATTCTGTTGGCATTCCAAATGAAGTTCCCAATTTTGCTTTGTCGATTACCGCATCCACAACTGGCTGATACGCATGACCTAAAACCATTGGTCCCCAAGAGTTAATATAATCGATTAATTTGTTTCCGTCTTCATCATATAAATATGCACCTTTTGCGCTTTTTACAAAAATCGGAGTTCCACCAACAGCTTTAAATGCTCTAACTGGTGAATTTACTCCTCCTGGAATTACTTTTTCTGCTTCAGCAAATAGCTGACTACTTCTTTTATATAACATTTAATTTTAGATTTTTGAGTTCAGATTTTAGATTTAAACTATCTGCTTAAACCTTGATTTCTTACAAACTCATTGAAATATTGTTGTTCTATTTGTTTTTATTTTGAAAGCTCTTCCATTTTCATATCAGACATTCCTATCGGAGAATAAAATCTCCATTTCCATGTTGGTCGATGTTTTATAAAAAAGTTTGTTTCTGCAAATTCATCATGTTCATAAACTCCACAAAAAAGTCTGATGGTTAAAACTATCGCAGAAATTAAAATCAAAACTGTAATTTTCTTCTTCATTATCCAAACTGAAAACCGAGACTGCGACTGAAAACTATTTTACTTTTAACCTTTGTCCTATAGAAATCGTATTATCAGTCAGATTATTTTTCTTTTTTAAATCTTCCACCAATAAATTGAATTTTTTCGAAATAGAATACAATGTATCTCCCTTTTGAACTTCATATGAATTCGGATCATATGAATTCATATTGATCTTTGGATCGGAATTCGCAACTGAAGAAGAACTTCTTGTTGGAGCCGACTTGTTAATTGCAACATAATTCCTTCCTGTAACCTGGCAATCATACTGATGCAGATTATAACGTTCAATATAGCTGATTAATTTATCTGGATAATTTGGATCTGTTGCATAACCCGCTGCTCTCAAACCTTTTGCCCAAGATTTATAATCATCTTTTTCATAGGTAAACAATTTTTCGTATCTTTTTTTGCCAACCAAGAACAAAGCGTGATCTCTATACGATTCTGATGCCTGAGGATATTTTCTAAAACATTCCTGAGCCGAATCATCATCATGGCGAACGCTTTCTCCAAGCCAATCTTTATGACATTTTATACCGAAATGATTATTTGCTTCCAACGCTAAATCTCCTCTTCCTGCCCCTGATTCTAAAATTCCTTGAGCCAAAATAATACTAGCAGGAATTCCGTAAGTTTTCATATTTCCCATTGCAATATCTTTATATTGCAAAATATAATTAGAAATCAAATCGCTTGTTACAACTGTTTTTGAAGTAGATTGAATAACCTCAGTTGTATTATTGGTAGAAGGGTAATTTTTACCGATTGGTTTAACAGGAGTGCTTCTTTTTGTTGAGGCTGTTCTGGCCTGAACTGCAGCCGCTTTTTTAGTCGTCGCGATGGCAGGCTTACTAGAAGAGCAGCTTGCTAAAGCTAATATTACGAGAAGTAATACAATTTTTTTAATCATTGGTTTTGAGTATTGGTAATTTTTTCTGCTTCAACTTTATATTCATTCCTTCAATTCCCTGCAATCCACCTGTGTGGATGAGTAAAATTTTTGAATGCGCAGGAAAATAATTTTTGTGGATTAAATCTATAACGCCAAAAACCATCTTTCCTGTATAAATTGGATCTAAAGGCACTTTATTTTCTTCGAAAAAAGTATTGATAAATTCGATTAATTCTAAATTTATCTTGCCATAACCTCCAAAATGATAGTCAGAAATTAAATTCCAGTTATCTTTTTTGGCAAAAATACGAATTTCATCGGTTAAAAAGTCACCTTTTAACGCTGGAAAGCCTAAAATTTGCTGATTTGGCCATGCACTATTTATTAATCCAGAAATAGTTCCACCAGTTCCAACCGCGCAACATACGTAATTGAAAACAGAATCTTCTTCTGTCAAAATTTCTTCGCAGCCTTTTACAGCCAATTCATTTGTGCCTCCTTCGGGAACTAAATAAAAGTCTCCAAATTTGGCTTTCAATTTTTCTATAAAGGATGTTTCGCTCTTTAAACGATACTCTTCTCTCGAAACAAACTCGAATTGCATTCCGTTTTCCTGAGCAAATTTCAAAGTTGGATTTTCTTCGATTTTATCCAAAAGTTCATCACCTCGAATGATTCCGATAGTTTTAAAACCTTTCTCCTTTCCTGCATAGGCTACAGCAGCAATATGATTCGAAAATGCACCGCCAAAAGTCAATAAAGTGGTTTTGTTTTCGGCTTTCGCTTGAAGTAAATTGTATTTCAGTTTTCTGAATTTATTTCCTGAAACAAAAGTATGAATGAGATCTTCACGCTTTATGGTCAAGGAAATATCATTTGGAAAATCAATCGAAATATGTTGATTAAAAACAGGTTTCATTTTAATTTAATGTAGTTTAAAAACTGAAAAAAAGATCGGTTTTTCAGATAATTCAAATCAGTTTCATTTGAATAAGCTTCTCTTTCAAAACTAATATTTCGATAGGCTAAATCTTTGTTTTTATATTGAATTAAACGAATTAAAAATTCAAAAACATACCAAATATAGAACGGAAAAATTAACATTTCCAGCTGTTGTCTTAAATGTATTTTTTCGTGATTTATGAAAACTTTATTTCCTTTATCGAAATCATATTTAACCAAAACGAAAGGAAATAAAGTCATTCCACGATACCCTTTCGGAATTAAATATTTAGCAACAATCAGAAACATTGGCTGTAAAATTTATAAATTTGTAGCTATAGAATTGTTCGATTTCAATAAAATCATAATCAAATATTTATATTTTTGATTTTAAGTTCACTCGAAATGGAACCCGAAACAGATTTATGAAAGAGCAAAGTAATGAAAATAAATTAATCGAAGGTGAAGATTTTTACTATACGCCCGAAGGTTATAAATGCTTTACTGAAAAACATCATTTAAAACGTGGCTATTGCTGCAAAAGCGGTTGTCGCCATTGTCCATACGGATATGATAAAAAAACAGGAAGAATAAACAAAAATTAGAATACCACAAGATGAAGGTTTTTATCAATAAAAATATACCCGAAGCTGGCATTAAATTGCTTCAAGATAAAGGCATTAACTTTACAATAAATCCAACAGAAAACGGATTATCAAGAGCAGAATTTATAAAAATCTGTCAAGAACATGATGCGCTGCTGAATGTTGGAACAAACAAATTAGACGAAGATTTTTTTGAGCAATGTCCAAATTTAAAAGGCATCGCTTTATTTTCTGTCGGATTTGACGCTGTGAATATTCCGTCAGCAAACAGCAGAAAAATTCCTGTTGGCAATACGCCCGATGTTTTGAGCCGAGCAACTTCTGATGTTGCGTTTTTATTGATGCAAAGTGTTGCGAGAAAATCATTTTTCAATCATAAAAGAATTTTGAATGATGATTGGGGAAGTTTTGATCCGTTAGCTAATTTAGGTCAGGAACTTTACGGCAAAACGCTAGGAATTTTCGGTTTGGGAAGAATTGGTATTGAAATGGCTAAAAAATGCAAGGCAGCATTCGGAATGAATATTATTTATCACAATCGTTCTCATAATGAAGCTGCCGAAAAAGAATTGGATGCAAAATATGTTGATTTTGAAACCTTACTTGCAGAAAGTGATGTTTTAAGTGTTCATTCTAATTATAGCGAAGAAAACAATGAACTTTTCAATAAAAATACTTTTGCTAAAATGAAATCTAATGCGATTTTCATCAACACAGCAAGAGGAAAATTTCAAAATGAAAATGATTTGTTTGATGCTTTGACTAACAATATAATTTGGGGCGCTGGATTGGATGTTACGAATCCAGAACCTATGAAATTTGACAATCCGTTATTGTCACTTCCTAATTGTTGTGTTTTACCACATATTGGTTCCGCAACTTATGAAGCCCGAAACGGAATGGCAGTTTGTGCCGCACAAAATATAATCGCACTTTTTGAAGATAAAAAAATGCCGTTTTGTGTTAATGAGGAAGTTTATAATTAATGAGATAATGTGCCAACTTGAAAATTAGATAATCCCAATCTAAAATCAACAATCTAAAATCTAAAATATCACATATGGATATTCGTTCAAGAAAGTTTAAGATTACGATTTATAAATCGTATCACAGGTCGGATATCCGTTATCCTTAGTTTTTTTTAAATTTGAAAATGTGACAATTTGAAAATTAGATAATTAAAAATAAATTTTAATTGAAAATCTAATTTCGCTAATCAATGTTTCGCTCCGCTGGAGCTTTTGTTTGAGTGGTAAATGGTTTTCTATAGATATTTCGCCTTTCCAAGGCTTTATGTTTGGATTGGATATTTTTTATTGATTCGTTTATTAACCGATATTTTCGCTCCACTGGAGCTTTTGTTTCGGTACTAAATTGTTTTCTATAAAATATTTCGCCTTTTTAAGGCTTTATGTTTGGATTGGATAATTTAATAAGCTCCTTTAGGAGCGACATGTTTATAGAAATAGTTGTCATGACATCACATTAAAGCCCCAACGGGGTGACCTAAATTGATCTTGTAAATTTTATCAGCTCCGTTAGGAGCGAAATATTTATAGCATCAATTAACAGTCCGTCACATTAAAGCCCCAGCGGGGCAACATAATTAAAAAAACAAAAATTAATCTGTTGTTAATCTGACTACAATACCTTAGTAGCTTAGAACCTTAGCAACTTAGTAGCTTAAAAAAAATGACTTTCAAAGAACACATACAACAAGGAATCCCTTCTATATTGCCACCAAAGCAGGCTTACGATTCAGCTATTAATCACGCTCCGAAAAGAAAAGAAATCCTTTCGGCAGAAGAAAAAAAGCTGGCACTGAAAAATGCTTTGCGTTATTTTGATTCCAAACATCACGCCGAGTTACTTCCTGAATTTTCAGAAGAATTAGAAAAATACGGCCGTATTTATATGTATCGTCTTCGTCCAGATTATAAAATGTACGCAAGACCAATTGACGAATATCCAGGAAAATCATTGCAGGCAAAAGCAATTATGCACATGATTCAGAACAATCTGGATTATGCTGTGGCACAGCATCCACATGAATTGATTACCTATGGCGGAAATGGAGCTGTTTTCCAAAACTGGGCGCAATATTTATTGACAATGCAGTATTTGTCTGAAATGACAGATGAGCAGACTTTGACCATGTATTCTGGGCATCCAATGGGATTATTTCCTTCGCATAAAGAAGCACCAAGAGTTGTGGTTACAAACGGAATGGTAATCCCAAATTATTCTAAACCGGATGATTGGGAAAGAATGAACGCTCTTGGAGTTTCGCAATACGGACAAATGACTGCAGGAAGTTATATGTACATTGGTCCACAAGGAATTGTACACGGAACTACAATTACAGTTTTGAATGGTTTTAGAAAAATAAAACAAAATCCAGAAGGCAATTTATTTGTAACTTCTGGTCTTGGCGGAATGTCTGGAGCACAGCCAAAAGCTGGAAATATTGCGGGCTGTATTACGGTCTGCGCTGAAGTAAATCCGAAGATTACTAAAATCCGTCACGAACAAGGATGGATTAATGAAGTGGTAACTTCTACTGACGAATTGGTTGCCAGAGTTGCTTCGGCGAAAGCCAAAAAAGAAACGGTTTCAATTGCTTATTTAGGAAATGTGGTTGATGTTTGGGAACGTTTCGATCAGGAAAATATCAAAATTGATTTAGGTTCAGATCAAACTTCGCTTCATAATCCTTGGGCTGGAGGTTATTATCCTGTTGGAATTTCGTTTGAAGATGCTAACAAAATGATGGCTGAAAATCCGGAATTATTCAAAGAAAAAGTTCAGGAAAGTTTACGCCGTCATGCAGATGCGATTAACAAACATACTGCAAAAGGAACTTACTTTTTTGATTACGGAAATGCCTTTTTATTAGAAGCTTCTCGCGCCGGTGCAGATGTAATGGCTGAAAATAATATCGATTTTAAATATCCGAGTTACGTTCAGGATATTATGGGACCAATGTGTTTCGATTACGGATTTGGACCTTTCCGTTGGGTTTGTACTTCTGGAAAACCAGAAGATTTATTAAAAACCGATGCAATTGCCTGCGAAGTTTTAGAAAAAATGGCCGAAACTGCACCTGATGAAATTCAGCAGCAAATGCAGGACAACATTAAATGGATCAAAGGCGCTCAGGAAAACAAACTGGTTGTAGGTTCACAAGCTCGTATTTTGTATGCTGATGCAGAAGGAAGAATCAAAATTGCGGAAGCTTTTAATCAAGCCATTGCGAAAGGTGAAATTGGCGCTGTGGTTTTAGGACGCGATCATCATGACGTTTCAGGAACTGATTCGCCTTACAGAGAAACTTCAAATATTTACGACGGATCCCGATTTACTGCCGATATGGCGATTCATAATGTGATTGGGGACAGCTTTAGAGGAGCAACCTGGGTTTCTATTCATAACGGCGGTGGCGTTGGCTGGGGAGAGGTCATAAACGGCGGATTTGGTATGGTTCTTGATGGTTCTACAGAGGCTTCAAAACGTTTAGCTTCAATGCTTTTCTGGGATGTTAACAACGGAATTTCAAGACGAAGCTGGGCCCGAAACGGAGGTGCTGTTTTTGCTATAAAAAGAGCAATGGAAGTTGAGCCTTTACTTAAAGTAACTTTACCTAATTTTGTAGATGAAAATTTACTTTAGAAAATAAAATTGAGAACATTAAAATTCTAATAATTATGAAAACATTCAAATTAGTTCCGCTTTTTCTGTTGCTGATTCTAAGTTCATGCAGCAGTGTTACTGTATATTCTGATTACGACAAAAATGTCGATTTTGCGCCTTACAAGACTTATGCTTTCTTTAAGCCCGGAATTGATAAAGTAGAGATTTCTGATTTGGATAAAAGACGTATTCTTCGTGCAATAGATGCTGAGATGCAAGCCAAAGGTCTTACTAAAAGTGAAAATCCAGATTTACTAGTAAATATTTTTACCAAATCAAGAGAAGAGGTAAATGTAAACCAATTTAGTGCCGGCTGGGGTTACGGCTGGGGCTGGGGTTGGAATCCGTGGATGATGTATGGAGGAAATCAAACTACTGTTTCGACTTCTACTGAAGGTACTTTATACATTGATTTGATCGACGCTAAAAAGAAAGAAATGATTTGGCAAGGTGAAGGTCAAGGAACTTTGACTAGAAACATTGATAAAAAAGATCAAAAAGTAGCTGAATTTGTAAACAAAATTTTAGCTCAATATCCGCCAGTTAAAAAATAATTATCTATTTTTGCTATTCAATTAGTTAAAATGACAAACTATACTAACATTATTATCGCTATTATTAACATTATTGCAATTCAGCAGTGATGGCGAGGTGTTATATCAGTATGTAAAATATAATTTATAAAACCTCCCAACTCGGGAGGTTTTTTTATTTTAAATGAAATTTAATATTAGCCACGAATTGCACCAATTTTCACGAATTACTTTTTAATTAAAAGATAAAAATTAGTGCAATTGGTGTAATTCGTGACAGAAAAACAAACAAAATGGATTTATTCAACGAAGTACTTAACGCCAAAAAGCAACTTGAAGATGTAGTTGCAGCGACGCCTTTAACCCAAAACCTTAATCTTTCAGACGAATTTGAATCGACTATTTTATTAAAAAGAGAAGATTTACAAATTGTTCGTTCTTATAAAATTCGTGGCGCTTACAACAAAATGTCTTCGTTAAATGAAGTTGAAAAAGCAAACGGGACTGTATGTGCCAGTGCAGGAAATCATGCGCAAGGTGTTGCCTATTCTTGTAATCTTCTGAAGATTCATGGCAAAATTTATATGCCAAAAACTACTCCAAAACAAAAAGTAAAACAAGTTCAATTGTTTGGAAAATCGTTTGTTGAAATTGTTTTAACAGGAGATACTTTTGATGATGCATACGCTTCGGCAACCGCCGATGCTATCAAAAATCATAAAACTTTTATCCATCCTTTTGATGACGAAAAAGTAATTGCTGGACAAGGAACTGTTGGACTGGAAATTCTAGAAAACTTTAAAGAACCTATCGATTATGTTTTTGTTCCTATTGGCGGTGGTGGATTGGCTTCTGGATTGTCTGAAGTTTTTAAACATTTGAGTCCACATACTAAAATTATTGGTGTTGAACCAAAAGGTGCCCCTTCAATGAAAACTTCAATTGAAGAAAATCAGAATACGGCTTTAAAAACAATTGACAAATTTGTAGACGGTGCTGCCGTAAAACAAGTTGGTGATAAAACTTTTGAAATCTGTCGATACAATCTGGAAGATATTATTCTGGTTCCCGAAGGAAAAGTTTGTACCACAATTTTAAGATTATACAATGAAGAAGCAATGGTCGTTGAACCTGCCGGTGCTTTAACCATTGCTGCTTTGGATTTTTATAAAGATAAAATAAAAGGTAAAAATGTAGTTTGTATTGTAAGTGGCAGTAATAACGACATTGAAAGAACTGCGGAAATCAAAGAACGTTCTTTGCTTTACGAAGGTTTAATGCATTATTTTATGATTCAGTTTCCGCAGCGTCCAGGCGCTTTAAAAGAATTTGTAAACAATATTTTAGGTCCGGATGATGACATTACTTACTTTCAGTTTGCTAAGAAAAACAGCCGCGAAGTGGGTTCTGTTGTGGTTGGTTTAGAACTGAAAAATAAAAATGATATCATGCCAATCAAACTAAAAATGACTGAAAACGGATTTGAATTTCAATATTTGAACGACAATCAGGATTTGTTTACGCAATTAATTGGTTAGCGATTGCTGATACTGATAAATATCAGTAAACAAAAAAGAAGTTATCGTATTTTTGCATTCCACTTTAAATACTAAAAAAATGACAACTCTTAAAGATATTTCCACGATAGAAGACATTAAACAAATGGTTGACAGCTTTTATGGCAACGTTAGAAAAGACGATCTTATTGGTCCAATTTTCAATGACAAATTACAAGATCGCTGGGAACCGCATTTACAGAAAATGTACGGATTCTGGCAGACTATTTTATTTGATGTCCGTGCCTATTCAGGTACGCCATTTCCACCTCACAAACAACTGCCTGTTGACCAAACTCATTTTGACCGCTGGATCGCCATTTTTAATTCCACAATCGATTTGCAGTTTGCGGGGCCAGTAACTGAAGAAGCCAAAATGCGCGCTACTAATATGGCTTTTATGTTTAGCCATAAAATTGAATATTTTAGAAATGCAGAAAACGAATTGAGAAACGCAGCAAAAAAATCTTAAAAAATTTCTTTCAAACAAAAGTAGAAGTCTATATTTGATTAACTGAATTAACCCCAAATCGATATTCTTTTATTTATGAAAAAAGTAATTTTCTTTATTGTAATCTGTTTTACATTCTTCAATCAATTAACGGCACAATCTCAAGCTTCAATTTCTAATTTATACAAAGGAACGGTTGACGGAAAAACGCCTGTAACTTTTTATATTAGAGCTGAGGAAAATCAGTGTAATGCTGAATTAGACTATATTGCGATGTATCGATACAATAAATCCAACAAATGGATTCAATTGTATCCTTCACAAAATAAAAAGGTTGAAAATGAATTTATAATGGTTGAACATGGTTTCAGCGGTGTTCTGATGTTAAAGAAAGCAGGCAATACTTTCTCAGGTTTATGGATTAGTCCTGACACTAAAAAACAATTGAAAGTAGAATTGAAAGAAACTCCAATGACCAAAAAGGATATTGAAAACTACGCAAACACAATGGAAAGAGTAAGTTTTGAAAATAATGATTGCTAAAAGGCTGCATTCTTCTTTCCGTCAAAAACTTACAAAAACGCAATAAAGGTTCTCTCGAACAAAACTTTTGTGATTATTATCACAAAAAAGGCAGGTTAAATTCGTAATTTTACATTTTAACTTACACGTTTTCGAAATGAATCCAAATATTGAAACCAATCCGCTATTAGAAAAATTGCCTAAACATTTACAGCAATTTATTAAGCCACAAGATTATAGTGATTACACTCCTATCAATCAAGCGGTTTGGCGATATGTGATGCGTAAAAATGTAGATTATCTTTCTAAAGTAGCGCATCGTTCTTATTTGGACGGTTTGAAAAAAACTGGAATCGAAGTTGATTCAATTCCGTCGATGTACGGAATGAACCGAATTCTAAGTGAAATTGGCTGGGCAGCGGTTGCGGTTGACGGATTTATTCCACCAAATGCTTTCATGGAATTTCAGGCTTATAATGTTCTGGTTATTGCTTCAGATATTCGTCAATTAGAACATATTGAATATACACCTGCTCCAGATATCATCCACGAAGGTGCTGGCCACGCTCCTATTATTGCCAATCCTGAATATGCGGAATATTTGAGACGTTTTGGCGAAATTGGCTGTAAAGCGATTTCTTCTCATAAAGATTATCAGATGTACGAAGCAATTCGTCTGCTTTCTATTTTGAAAGAAGCCGAAGATACACCACAGGAAAAAATCGACGAAGCAGAAAAAGCGGTTGCCGATTTACAAAACGATATGGGTGAATTATCTGAAATGGCTCAAATTAGAAACCTGCATTGGTGGACTGTTGAATATGGTTTGATTGGAACTGTTGAAAATCCGAAAATTTATGGTGCTGGATTACTTTCTTCAATTGGTGAAAGCGCTCATTGCATGACCGATAAGGTGAAGAAAATTCCTTATGATATTTCTGCTGCGAATCGGAATTTTGATATTACACAGTTACAACCGCAGCTTTATGTAACGCCGACTTTTTCTCATTTGAGTTTGATTTTAGAAGAATTTGCTAATAAAATGGCGTTGCGAACTGGCGGTTTATCAGGTATTAAAAAACTGATTCAATCGAACGCTTTGGGAACAATTGAATTGAGTACTGGTTTACAAATTTCGGGAGTTTTTACTAATGTTATTAAGGAAGAAGGAAAACCGGTTTATATCCAAACTACTGGAAAAACAGCTTTGGCTTACCGCGAAAAAGAATTAGTCGGTCACGGAACTTTAACCCATCCTCATGGATTTGGAAGTCCGATTGGGAAATTGAAAGGCTTTAATCTAGCGATTGAAGATATGAGTCCGAAAGATTTACAGGCGTACAGTATTGTTGAAGGCGAAAAGATAAAACTGGAGTTTGAAGGCAATATTATTGTGGAAGGAGAAATTATCACAGGTTCGAGAAATCTTCACGGAGAAATCATTTTAATTAGCTTTAAAAATTGTACTGTAACTCACGGAGAAACGATTTTATTTCAGCCAGATTGGGGTAATTACGATATGGCAATTGGCAAAAAAGTGATTTCTGCTTTTTCTGGTCCAGCCGATGTGAATAGTTTTGATTTAATTAATATTGTTCCTTCAACTAAAACTATTAAAGCAAAACATACAGACGAACGTGACGAATTGGAGCAATTATACGCAACTGTTCGCGACATTCGAAACAATAAAAATTCTAAAACTGAATTACAATCTGTTTTTGAAAAACTAAAAAACAATCATACAAACGACTGGTTATTATTAGTTGAAATTGCTGAACTTTTGAAAGATTCTGATGAAAAACAACTTTTACAAGAAGTCTTGGCACAGTTGGATCAATTGAAAATTAAACGCCCTGAAATTGCGCATTTAATTGCTGGAGGATTTGATTTAATTTTTGATAGTTCTTCTAATTTGCCACAAAGACACTAAGGCGCTAAGTTTTTTTTTAGTTTAAACTAGTTAATTTATAATCTCTCGCAAAGACGCAGAGTCGCAAAGAAAATTTTTTTAAGTAAAATACTTTGCGACTCTGCGTCTTTGCGAGATTCTTTTTTTTAACTACAATTTCAAATCCTGGGTCAACTCCGTTTCAGACTCAATAGTTTTCCCATTGTATTGGAGTTTCCATCCCATTGAATTTGTCATGATTAAAATCTTCGACAATTCGCTGATTAATCTGTTTTGGGCGTTAGTTTTAAGTGTAGATTTTTCGATTTTCTTAGCCAGATTCGCTTTTACTGATTTGTTGATTTTATTATAATCGTCTCCCGTAAAAGGATTCAGTTTACTTTGTTCAACATCGTAAAACTTAATATCAGGATTTATGGTAATTTCTTCTTTTGGAATATTTAAAATCGTAATCGTTTTGTTTTTTTCATCGATATCATATTTCATCTGATGTAAATCGTAAGCAACCGTAACATTTGCATTTACAACTACTAAAGCTTTCTTCTCAAAAGAAACCATGTCCATAAAATATTTCTGCTGATTTTTATAAGTAACGACTTCTGAAAAATGTCCTTCGGTTACCACCAATTTCCCAACATTTAAAATTTGCTGCTGAATTAAATTGGTATTATAATCCATTGAAGAATCGTCGTCTTTTTTGAAATCACAATATTTAAAAGCGAGAACAATTAATAAAACGATGACACCGACACCTATAATTCTTTTGATCAAGTTTTGCATTCTAATAAAAATTTAAGACCAATTTACTTAATTTTTTAGTTTTTTTAGCCACGAATTCACGAATTTTAGCTAATTTCTTTGAGTACAAATATGTCTTAATTTCACAAATTAAAATTCGAATAATTCGAACTTAACGTTAGTAAATTAGAGCTAATTCGTAAATTCGTGGCGAAAAAAAAACCTAAAACGGATATCCGATTGCGATATTCAAAATAAGATTGTCTTTTCGCCATGAACTGCTTCCGAAATTAATATCATCAATTACCCATCTTTGTCCGTCTGGTAATGCTGGATTTCTAAGCGGTATGGCTAAATCTGTTCTTAAAACTAAAAATGACAAATCGAAACGTAGACCTGCTCCTGCTCCAACTGCAAGTTCTTTCATAAAATCCTTCGAAATTTCGGCTCCCGGTTTATTTGGATCGGCATGCAAAAGCCAAATATTACCTGCATCTAAAAAGACAGCGCCTCTCACAATACTGAATAATTTCGCACGATATTCGGTATTGAATTCCAATTTTAAATCGGCAGATTGATCTGGAGTATAATTTATATTTGTTGTCGTTGGCGGAATAACATAACTTCCCGGCCCAAGAGTTCTTGCTCTAAAGGCTCGAATACTATTTGTTCCTCCTACTACAAATTGTTTTGATGCAGGAAGCGTATTTGAGTTTCCATAAGCAAATCCAGCACCTAAAATTAATCTACTTGCTAATTCGCTTTCTTTTCCTAGTTTCAAATAATGCCTAAAATCTGTTTTAATTTTAACGTATTGACTAAACGGAACATCAAATATCGTTTTTACCTTATCCGGATAATCTGCACCAGTAACCAATCCTGTAATATTTCCAGCCAAATCCAATTCACCATTAAAATAAATGGTGTTTTTTCGGCGTTTCTGCATCGTATTGGTATACGTATAATTATATGTTGGACCAAAAATCAATTGTTTTTCAATCACTTTTCCTAAAGCGGGATCTTCGTCTATGTCGGCTAAATATTCTGGTGTCACGTGATTTGGACTTACATAAGTCACATCAATTACATTTAGCTGATGTTCTTTACGAATGTTTTCTTTCCACAAATAACCGAATGAAGTATTAAAAGAATTCAAAGCATACAATTGTGTTCTTTTTTGATATTCGTAACGTAAAGTAGCTTTGGTTCTTGGCACAAATTCGCTGTTTCCTTCAATATTAAATGGTGTAATAAATCTTGGCCAAGTCAAACTAACTTCACCTCCAATTTTATAAATATTTTTTCCTTTATTAGCGCCTCCAAGTTGAAAATCGGCTCCTCCAAAAACAGAAGCGGTAAACAATTCTGCTCCTTTTAAGAAGTTTCGATTATTCCAATTCAAATTTATTTCGGTACCTGTATAACTTGCCGAATTCGTTTTTCCAATGACTTCAACACGAATAAACTTTTTTGGTAAAAGTGTTAGGTAATAATAGGAATCTAATGCATTCGGAATCGAATCTGATGGTTTAAATTCGTTTTTAACAAAACTAAAAGTTCCCAAATTTACAAAGCGGTTTAAAGTCAAATTATGATCTTTTCTATTGTAAACATCGCCTTTTTTGAAATAAATCGTTCGGTCGTAAATTCTTGGTTTAAAAGTATCCGCCGTATCAATTATCGTAAAATCTTTGTACTGTGTGATATTTCTTTTTCTATAAACCGCGCTGTCATTGGTTAGCGAATAATTTGGATAAACGAAGATTTTATCAATTTTATAAGCTGTCAATGCTTTAACAGGCG
Organism: Flavobacterium panacis; assembly: GCF_024649945.1. Taxonomy (GTDB): domain Bacteria; phylum Bacteroidota; class Bacteroidia; order Flavobacteriales; family Flavobacteriaceae; genus Flavobacterium; species Flavobacterium panacis. Next base: position 160,856 of record NZ_JANKMS010000011.1, read on the forward strand.
TATCATCTTTTATAACCAATCGAATTTTTACCTCATGGTCGCCTTTACTGCTGTCTACTTTTGCTAAAATATAATCGGGATTAAAGTAGAAATATCCTTTTTCTTTTAGTCTCGCATCAATCCGTTCTCTTTCGGCTTTAATTACCTCCAAGTCATACGGATTCCCGACTTTCAACAGACTTCTTCTGTGACTTTTTGCAATAATTTTTGACATTTTCAAAGAATCATCTGGAAAGATCACACTTTTTATAATGTATTGTTTTCTTGGTGTAACCGTATATTCTGCCGTAACTCTCTTGTTTCGAACAGTCGAATCTGCACTGACACGTGTTTTAAAATACCCTCTGTTTTCAGTAAAATTTCGTAAAACAGATGCATTGTAATCTAAATCTACCTGACTGAAAAGAACTGGTGCTTCACCGACTTTGTTTCTTAGCCAATATCTAGTTCCTTTATCTTTTTTAGGTTCTCCGGCAAGATTGTAAATCAATAATTTAGGCCGAAGGCCAAAGATTTGTTTGTTTGGTTTTGGACGTAATAAACCTTCTAACTCTGTTTCTAAAGCTTTTCGATCTTTCTTTTTCATAATCGAATCTTTTATAGTCACAGAACCGCCAGTATAAAGCAAATCGCCTTCTGGAAGATATTTGGTATTACTGCATCCTACGATAAAAAACAAGGAAAACAGTGCGATACACTTTATATAAAATGGGTTTATATGATTATGTTTTAAGCTCATTTCCTTTAATTTGATTTTCTTCTTCTTTGTCTTGCAGTTTTTCTTTTTCCTTCTCCTCCTGCTTCTTTTTCTTTTCTTTCTCTTTGCGAATTTTCTCTTCTCTAATTAATTCTTTTTCTTCTTCTGAACGATGAAAAAGCTCTCTGAATTTATTGTAACTCATCGTAATTACAAAAGCAACGCCCGTTTCTACAACCTGTCCTTCAACCGCAACCTGATATTGATTTTTACGATACGCACGAACCATATATCGACCGTCTTTGGTAAGCTGATAATCTAATGCCACATCACCCGCAATATTGGTACTTTCTTCGTTGGCACGTTCCTGGCCCTCAACTCCAAAACTGCTTCCAACAGTAACTTTCAATCGATCGTCAAGTAATCTCTTAGAAACTTCGACGTTCAAATCTGTTCGGTTTTGCATGGTTCCTGTCGTGTAATCTTCTGTCGATTCTAAGTCGAAATTGACTTCAAAACCTGTAATTAAATCGCCCGCAAGATTGTTTAGTTGCTGCGAAAGAATTTTACTCACACTTTGTCTGGCAAAAGATTCGGCATTTGTACCACCGCTTTCGCTCGAAAACGGATTTTCACCAACAAATCTGTTCAATAATAAAAGTGCAAAAACCTGTTTGTTTAACTCCGCTGGATCTTGTTCAAGCTGTTTTAATTTTGCTTGCGTCAATTCAACAACATCTGAAGAAACATTATAATTTCCTTCAGGAAGTACAATTCCGAAAGAGATTTCTGGTTTCAATAATTCTCCATTCATTTTCAGTAAAGTCTGAAAAGGAAGTTTTTGTTTGTATGTATTTTGCACTGTTTGCGATTCACCTTTCAACTGGTTTCCTAATAAATCAATTGGCGCTGTGTTTACTTTGTAAATTGCCGTAATATTTAAAGTTGCCATTGTCGGCTCGCCATTCCAGGTAATAAAGCTTCCTTTTTGAATATCAAACTTTCTTTTTATTCCGTTGAAGTTCATTTGATAAGCACCTTCTGAGAATTCATATTTCCCAGTTAAAGTTGTTTTTCCAGATTGATCAATTCCGCCGACTAATTCTGCTTCTCCTTTCAAATTCAAGTAATCACCATTTGATTTATCGATTAGCAAAGTAAGTTCTGCTTCTTTATCAATTGAAATCGCCACATTTACATTCATTCCTTTCAACTCCGATTGATTCAGTTTGTTCTGCATATCAACCGTTTGTTTCAGATAAGCGTTATCCTCATCAACAAACTCAACAATTCCTTCACGATCCGCAATTGAAGGATCTGATTGTGGCATTACAACTGTAAATTTGGTCTCTTTATTAATTTTTAACGTTCCATCAATTACTGGACTGTCGAGATCTCCTTTGATATTTAATTTTGTATCTAAAAAAAGATCTCCGTAGAATAAATCATTGTCTTTTGCTTTGGAATTGATGGCTCTAAAATCGTCTGCCTCAACCAATAAATCGAAATTGTATTTTCTGAAATCTGGCGATTTTATATTTCCGTTGATATACAATTCATTGTCATTTTCATCTAAAAGAGAGAATTTATCAAATGAAATGGTTCCGTCATTAAAAGAGATTTTCTCGTTTTTAACTTTAAAATAAGAATTCAATTGCGTTACTCTAAAAGCGGCATCATTAAAATTCAATTCCCCGTTAATTCTTGGAGTCGCGGTATTTCCTGTAATTTTAAAATTCCCCGACAAATAACCTTTTCCTTCCTTGATATTATCCATACTGAAACCTTGAATACTGGCAATATTCAGTTTATTGATATCAACATCAAAATCAAAATTTCCAGCGTCTAATTGATAATCTCCAGTCAGTTTAACATCATTTCCTTCATCGCTTAAAGTCACATTTGCCGCAAGCGTGTTGGCTGTTTTATTGTCTACTTTTATTTCTAAATCACCTACTTTATCTCCTTTGAAAGTGAAATCATCAATTTTTAAATCAGATGTAAAAGTTGGATTCGTCATTACATTTTCAACTAATGCATTTCCGTTGATCAAACCTTGCATTAAGAGCTCGTCTTTTTTAACCATATTCATAATGGTCTCGATTTTGAAGTTTACAAAATCGACTTGTAATGGCGCATTATCCTGCGTTCCCTGCGACTGAACTTTTAATTCATTTCCGTTATTATTCAAATTGAATTTATTGACATAAAGTTGTTTATCTCCAAATTCAATGGCATTTTCTGGATCAATATTCCATTTGTCATAGTTTAAAACGAAATTTTCAGCATCAAGTTTTAAGATGTTTTTAGAATCTTCTGCTTTAAATTCACCCGCAATAAAATATTGCTGTTTTTGTTTGGCATCCTGAACTTCAAGTGCGTAAGTCAAAATATTATTTTGAACATCACCTTTTAAACTTGTAAACGGAATTTTTAAAGAACCGCTTTCAATTGTTGCGATTGAAATTGAATATTCTAAAGCATTTTCTTTAGCTTCAATATTGATTTTTCCATCAGAAATCGTGTTATCACCATAAGTAATTCTTGGAATTGTACCTCGAACTTCCAAAGAATCTGTGACATTGTTATATTTTCCTGTAATTTTAATTGGCTCTAAACCTGTTAGTTTTGGAATCAATTTGAATAAAATCGGATCGTTGTCTACAGAAAGTGTAAAAGCCAATCTCTGCTCGTCTGATTCTCCATTTACTTTTGGATTCTTCAAGTCAATATATTTTGACAATGATTTTTTCATTGCCGCTGCAAGTGTTGTCAACTTATATTTTCCGTCAACCTCGGCTTTTAAAAATTGAGACGAAACTTTAATATTATTACGTGTTTGGTCTGAAAACGCAATTACACGAACCGAGTCTAAAACAATTGGCTCTTTGTCTTGCAAAATCTGAACATTCGAAAGGAATACTTTTCCGTTCAAATAATCTGGATTACTGTTGGTAATATCGGCGTCGACATTGCCTCGTAATTTCATTGGTCCGGCATGCAGATTCAGTTTTTCTAAATCGGCGATATCCAGATTCAATTTTAATTTTACGGTAGGATATTTGTCTTTTGTGTCGCCACTTGCCGTTAAATCAAAATTCAGATTTGGATCTTTCATTCCAGATTTTACTGCAAAAGAACCGTTTTCTATATTTCCTTTTAAAGCTAAATCTTTATACGTATATCGGTTAAAAACAGCTTTCTGAACTAAACCGTCAATTACGGCATTTGCAGTTTTCGGATCTAAACCGTTTCCTTTTACTTTCGCTTTAAGCGTAATTTTTCCAATCGAATCGTTTTTAATTAATCGGCCTAAATCAAAATCTAAAAGATAAACTTGGGCATCGTATTTTTCTTTTTTCTTGATTCGTTGATCAAACAAAGCGTCTACTTTTGCATTTCCAAAACTGCTATTTAAAGATAGATTAGTTTTAAAATTCTGAACCGAACCTTTAAAATTTCCCTGTAAATTTAATTGAGAAGGCAATTGAATATTTTTCGGAATTGTTCCTGCCGGCACAAACATATTGATGTCTTTTGCGGTGCTGGAAATCTTTTTAATATTCAAATCGTAATACGCTTTTTGAGCATCAGGCAAACCAGCGATTTTCCCCGAAAGGGAAACTTTTGTTGTTCCTATTCCGCTCATTTCAAATTTCGAAATATTCAGATCTTTTACTTTCCCGCTTACACGACTGTCTACATACAAAATCGCATTTGGATTACTCTTAAACGGATTTGTTTTCTGCAAATCCGGAACAAACAATAAAATGTCTTTGAAACCAATTTTTGATTGTTTCAAATTAGCATCAACAGCCAAATCTCCTAAATCTTTTTGAAGAGATTCAAGCGATTTGTATTCGGCTTTAATTTTATCTTGAACGAGAGTTTGCGGTGTTTTTAAATACAAATTATCCAAAGATGCATTTTTCGGTCCGTAAAAGAAATCGGTTTTTAAAGATTGAATGGCTAAACCATTTTTTTCATTTACAGTAAGCGTTTTGATACTTCCAGAAATCGTATCATTTCCGTAGTATAGTTTCTCGGCTTTAAAGTTGAATTTGTTTAAATCTAAATGTTTGTAATCGATTCCTTTTGAAACTGGTTTCGATTGCATATCATCAAATTTGAAAGCAATATTTTCTAAATTGGTTTCGTTTAATTTTACTTTCCAACCTGCTTGTTTTATGGCTGTGGTGTCGAGGTTTGGCGCTTGAATTTGCTTATCTTTTGTACCCAGACGTAAATTTCCTTTAAGATTTTTAACTTCAAAAGTATCAAAATCCAAAAACTGTTTATTAAGATCAATCCCATTTACTAACAAATTTAAATTTCCTAAACTTATACCCGAATTTAATTTCGAGTCTTTATTATCATATAAAATATCTATTTTGGATAAGGCAATTTTATCCAGTTTCAATTTGAAATCTGCTCGTTTCGAAACAGTATCAACAGTTTTAACGGAAACTTCAGCAATTTTCTCGACAACATCTTGATCTAAAACTACTTTTAAACCATTTAAATTGATGGTCGGAATATTAAAATCCATTTGATCCAAATCGAACTTTTTGAATTTGGTATCAAAATGCGTTAGATTTACTCGAATATCATTTTTAGAAAAATCATCTTTAAAGTTAAATTTAACCTGATCGAGATTGACTTTTACAACCGAAATTTTGAAAGGCTTGGCATTAGGATCTTCTACTTTTGGCTCTTTAGATTCAAATGCTTTGATGATATAATCGAAATTGAAAACGCCGTCTTTGTTTCTAGAGATATTTGCCTTTACATTTTCAAGCGAAACAGAGTTGATTTCGAGTTCACTGCTAACCAATTTAAAAAGATCAACATCAACTTCTAATCGTTTACCTGCCAGCAAAGTATCTTTTTTTTGATCTTCAAAATAGAAACTTTCCAGAACTACATCTTTTGGGAATTTGATTAAGATTTTATCTAGAGAAACTTTGGTTTTTATTTTACCTTCAAGGTATGTAATCGCTTTGTTTTTAACGAAATTCTGAACCGATGGAACCTGAATTAAAATAATAACAAGCAATAAAAGCGTAATCACAGAACCCACACACCAAAGCAGTATACGAAGTGTTTTTTTTAAATAATGAATGGGTTTCTTATTCATACCTCAATAAAAACGTTTAGATTAAATTGCTTCTGAAAAAAGCAGGATTAGACATTTTACAAAAATGTAAAATTTAAATCTTAACAATTTACACAATTATGAGGAATTATTCTAAAATTTTACTGCTAAATGAGCTTTTTCTTGCCACAAAGGCTCGAAGGCACGAAGTTTCTTTTTTAATTCTGCGATGCTTTTAAAACAAAATTAAAATTTAATGTGTGGCTGTTTTTCTCCTAAAGCTTCAATTTTCTGGTGCAGTTTTGCTAAGAATTTTTGATGCTGTTCTGATTCGGGATTGAAACTTCTATGGCGTAGGCTTTTTTGGATTTCCTCTACTTCTTTCATTAAAGAAAAACTGTCTTCTGAAATATTGCTTTCGCTGAAAAGCTTCCAGATATAATCAATCGCAATTTGGTTTGGATGAAGCATATCTTCGTTATAAAAACGATAATCTCGTAGTTCATCCATCATGATTTCGTAAGAAGGAAAATATTCTGATTTTAGATTGTAGATTTCAGATTTTAGAATGTCATGAATTGCTGTAAACAAATGTGATTTACTCAACTGATTTTCTACAAAACCGTCTTTGATATGACGAACTGGCGAAATCGTAAAAATGAAATTGATATTAGGATTTAAGGTTTGAACCGCTTCTATTGTATTTTGAATACTTTTCTGAATGACTTCAACAGACAATAATTCTTTTGAAAATTGTTTCTGGGGAACTTTATGACAATTGGCTACAACTTCATTGCTTTCAGTACTTCTGTAAATCCATGACGTTCCTAAAGTGATGATAAGATGTGAAGCTTCTTTTAATTGTTTGTGCGTTTCTGTAACTGCTTTGCTCAGTGTTTCTAGCAATTCCTGCCTGTCAGAATTACTCAAATCAGAATGCACTTCGTAACTATGCCAGCGTTCATTATGAAAGAAAACATCTTTTTCTCCAAATAATTCTTGTTTACAAATCCTTTGAAACAATTTTTCTATCGAAACGGGATTAAAAATAATTCCAAACGGATTAGTTTCATTTTGAAATTTAAAATAATCGAATTTCTCCGCCATATTTTCTGCAAAACAGGAACCAATAGAAAGTACTTTCGAATGATAATCGATTGGAAAATTACTTTTTGAAATTGGTATTTGGGTTCTGAATTGCATGAGATTTTATTTGAACACGAATTTCGCCAATTATCAGCAATAAAAAAACCAAATACAGAAAGTATTTGGTTTTTTATAAATCTTAAAAGTGTTTTTTAAATCAATACGTATACTCTATTTCGTACTCAATGGATGCGTCACTAGCATATGAAGTATGTTTGGTTGGAAAATTTTTATCGTTATAAATATAGCTTGTCAAGTAAGTAACAACTGTAGAACTTCCAGATGGTTTTAAGGTTGTTTTTACAACATTCCCTCTTCCTATATCACTGATTTCATTTAACAGCTCACTGAAACCTAAAATATTCTTTAGAGGATTATTTTTCCCATCATATTCATAATCTCTGGTTGCAGTTCCAGAACTAGTAGTCCTTTGCTCTTTTATAAGATTTCCATCTTTATATGTTAAAACACCCTCGCTTGTTTTCAGCTCTGCTTTAGTATTTTTATCAACTGAATAATTTACATATGAAATAGACTCATTAGAAGCATGAGTGTAAACGACTTTTTCGATGTATTCTCCATCAGGATATTGCGCAGTAATGCTTTCTTTAAAAATTCTTGTCTTTAATTTACCGTTTTCGTATGTGTAAACTGCTTCATCTGTTTTAGTTTCTTTGCCCTGTCTGTCTACCTCAAATACTTCTTGCTTGGTGATTAAATCTCCCGTATAAGTAAAGACAGTTTTTGAATCTTCGTCAGTGCTATTAACAATTTTATTTCCGTTATAAGAAAGTGTACTTTTTGTATTTGTGCCTAAATAAATACTAGGATATATATAAGAAATGGTTTTGGGCAATACCGATTTATCTTCTGAAGAACTACTGTCGTCACTGGAGCAAGAAATAATAATTAGTGAAAATACAGTAAATAGAAGTAATAGTTTTTTCATTTTTAGCAGGTTAAGATTTGTGATTTCAAAATAAATCAAACCTAGCTAAAAAAGCAATAAAATCTTACCTTATTTTAATATTAAAAAAACTTTTTGTGGCTTTTGTGGAATTTAACTCTTACATGATAATCCCAAAACTTAGTACACGAATTCTATTATATCAAGTATTCGCCCAGCATAATCATAAGTTGATTTCTTGGTTGGATACCCTTTTTTATTGTATTCATATTTCATTGTATTACAATACGGTTCAAATACAATATTTCCTGAAGTAATTGGATAATAATTATGTTTAGTTAAATTGTTTGCAGATGAAATATTGAGTTCTAAACCAAAAGCTTCTTGATCTAAAAGCAGATCAAAGCCCAGAACATTTTTAAACGGATTGTTGTTTCCATCATATTCATATTTACCGCATGTAACCACATCACTATACCCCCAATCAGAAACTAAATTAATTAAATTTCCATTTATGATTGTTAAAATAGTACGTCCTCGATTTTTTTGCTCTTTTTTGTTTTCAGCATCAAAAGAATACGTTTCTTTTGCAATTGAGCCATCTGCATTTTTATTATAAATCCATTTCGTTTCCTGTCCATTTACTGTTTGCGATACCGTCTTTAAACCATTATTTTCGTATTTATAAATAGTTTCTGAATATTTAATTTCCTGCTGATTTCTAATACTGTATTTGATTTCATTTACGATACGATTGTCATTATAACCATACTCAATTCTTTGAAATTTATTGCTTACCAGAACAATCTTATTTCCACTGTAAACAATATTTGTAGCATAATTTTTTTCAGGATGATCCAGATAAATAGTGTTTAATGTTTTGGGTAGAATGATGTCTTCGCTATATCCATATCCTTCATTAGAACAGGAAAACGAAAGAAAAGAAACAATTGACAAACAATACAATAAGTACTTTTTCATTTTGATAAAATAAATAATTCACAAAATGAAGCTTTTATCTTAAGATTGTTTTTCCACTAAAAGTTATAATTGTAACACTATAGGACATAGTTCTATTGTGTTTTAAAAAGATGTTTCTTCTTGTTTTAAATTTGCTTTTTCTTTCAAAAAACACATATGCAAAGGCTTGGTAGATTCTTTATTTCATTTTTGTTCTTACTATTTTTTTCATGTAATAATGAAGAAAATCAGATCTCTAATGATGAAATTCGTTATTGCAGTTTTAATTATATCGACTTAAAATCTGATCCTACCACCAAACCGAATGCTGCCATTATCAATTGGCCGAGATGGCAAATTGGTCAGACTATTAAAATTAAATTTCTGGATGGCGATGCTGTGGCTCAGGAAAAAGTTAAAAGAATTGCAGCTGAATGGACAAAATATGCCAATTTAAAATTTGAATATGTTACTACAAAAGAATATGCTGATATCAGAATAGGTTTTAACGTTGGCAGTTATGGAGCTTGGTCTTTTTTAGGAATGAAATCTGCTTATGGAAATACCGAAGAACAGTCTATGCGATTGGGACCTCTTACGGCTTCAAATGAATCTTCGATTAGAAGAACCATTTTACATGAATTTGGACATGCACTGGGCCTTATTCATGAAAATGCCAGTCCGGCATCAACCATAAAATGGGATTTACCAAAAGTATACAAATACTACAATGAATTAAACGGCTGGTCTAAAGAAGAGGTCGATCAATTTGTCATAAAAAGTCCCGAATCGACCAATTACAGTCAGTACGATCCTCTTTCTATCATGCATTATTATGTTGCTCCAGCTCTTACCACTGATGGCGTTGGTGTAAACGAAATGACGGAATTATCCATGACCGACATTACATCCATTAATAAATGGTATCCTTTTCCTATAAGATCGGTAATAGAATCTGGGGAAAGAATAGATTATATTCCGTGGGCACAAGCTATCAAATCATCAAATGGTTTATTTGTTTTACAATTCAATTCCGGAATATTAGCTATTAAAAATGTAACTAATGATGCTATAATATGGGAGAAAGGAAAAGCGAATTATAGCAATCGTGCTTCCTGTTATTTACAAACTGACGGAAATTTGGTAATCAAAGGACATGCTTCTGGTTTTACAGCACCAGAACAAACAACTTGGTCATCTGATACCGCAGGATATCCTGGCGCAACCTTGCAGTTGCAAGATGACGGAGATCTTCAATTAATTTATAAGGGATCTTTAAAATGGTCTTCTAAAAAAGGAAAAATCTAAATAATAAAAATCCCCAATTAACTTTTGCTAATTGGGGATTGTTTTATTATTTCAGAAGTTGATTAGTAAACAATTTCTAATTTAAAAGAATTTTTTGCATCTCCTGCAGCTATTTCAGTAGCGTAGTTGCTGTTATTGTATTTGTAAGTAGGCTCTTCAGTTGTTGTTTGAGTAACTACACCTTTATTATCGTAAGCTACTGTAACTTTTTTCACTACATTATTTACAGAATAAAAATCGAAATAATCATTATCTAAATCGAATAAAGCTTTTACTCCAATAATATTAAGAAAAGGACTTTTCTTATTGTCAAAAGTATTTGTTACTTTATCTCTTTCACCATTAATATATTCTGAAGAAACAATATTTCCATTCTGGAAAGTATAAAGTGTAGTAGTATCGTATTTAATTTCAAATCTGTTATCTATATCAGACTCATTAGCATTAACTGTTCCGTTTGCATTGTAAACGTAAGTTAATTTACTCTGATAGTTTTTATTAGCTTCTCTAGTAGTAATTTTAGAGACTAATTTATCTCCTTCGTAAGCATAAACATCTGTAGAATACAAAACACTTGAACGGTATAATTCAACTTTAGTAATAAGATCTCCTGTGTACGTAAAAACAGATCTTGAAGCATCTGAAAGAGCGATTTCTTTCAATTTGTTTCCATCATACGATAAAGTGTAGGTAAGACTTCCTGGTTTTCCGTTTTCTACAAGTGTTTCAGTAATTTTTTTTGGTAATAATACTACATCTGTAGCTTCTGACGAATCATCACTAGAACAAGAAGAAATTAGCACCATTGATAAAGCGCTAAAAAGGCATAAAATTTTTTTCATTTTGACTTGGTTAAATTTGTTTGCTGCAAACGTAATACATCCCAAAATCTAAACCTTACGTGATTCCACACTCCAAAAAAAATATGCATCAAAATCTTCATAACCTATTACTAAAAAGCAAAATACGTTGTGTAAAAATTTTAAACAAAAACAAATTATGCACTAATCCATCTTCTTTTTTTTTCTATTTTTTATTACTTCAGATTAAAAAAACTGCGTTAAAATATTAAAACATAACAACAAAAAAACATTGACAAGTTTACCTGTAAAAAATTTACCTTTTAAATAACAAAAATGAACTTCACAAACTAAAACAATTCCTTATTTTTGCATCTTCCATTTTTTTAAATCACTTATGAAATTATTATATACTTACATCATCAAACATAAAATGCTTTTATTTTTTGCTTTGATAATGGCTTCTATCAACATTTGTTTCAGTTTATCAGACTCAGTAATTACAGGAAAACTAATGCAGGATTGCGGGGTTGGACTGGCAAAATACAAAGGAAACGAAATCGGTTTTATTAAATCATTGTCTTTCTGGCTTGGACTTTCGCTTGGAGCAGCCATGATTTCCAGAATTACTAAAAACTTTCAGGATTATTTTACGAATGTGGTTATTCAGCGTACAGGTGCACAAATGTATACTGATGGAATCAAAAAATCACTTGATCTTCCTTACGCCGAATTTGAAGATCAACGAAGTGGTGAAACTTTAAGCAAACTGACTAAAGTTAGAATTGATTCTGAAAAATTAATTACACTTTCTATTTCGCTAATTTTCCAAACCATTATCGGATTCATCTTCGTAATCGTTTATGTAGCAAGAATTGATTTGAGAATTTCTATTATCTTTTTAGTTACAGCTCCAATCATTGCTTTGGTTAGTTTGTATTTAGGAAAGAAAATCAAAATCGTTTCTAGAAAAATTGTAAATCAGACTAATGCGCTTGCGGGTTCTACAACAGAAAGTTTACGAAATATCGAATTGGTAAAAAGTCTTGGACTGACATATCAAGAAGAAAAACGTTTAAACTTAAATACTTTCAAAATTCTTCAATTAGAATTAGAGAAAATTCGTTTTATCAGAAGTTTGAGTTTTATTCAAGGGACAACTGTTCACTTTTTAAGAACTTGCGTAGTTTTTGCACTTTACTATTTCCTATTTGGAGGAAAAATCATCGTTGGTGATTTATTGACGATGGTATTTTTTACTTTCTTCATTTTTGGTCCATTACAGGAATTAGGAAACTTTATTATTGCGCTGAATGAAACGAAAGTTTCTATGGAGAACTTCAAACACTTATTGAATGCTCCAAAAGAGTTTCGTCCAAAAAGTCCTAAACATATTGGAGCAATTCAGAAACTACTTTTCGAGAATGTTAGTTTTCAACACAAAACAGCAAAGTTTAAAGCAGTTGAAAATATTAATTTCGAAATCAAACAAGGACAAACCGTTGCCTTTGTTGGTCCGTCTGGATCTGGAAAAACAACTTTAGTGAAATTATTAGTCGGATTATACACTCCTGCAGAAGGTCAAGTTTTGTATAACGATATTGATTCTACAGATGTTGATTTGTTAGATTTAAGAAAACAACTTGGTTTTGTAACACAAGATGCTCAATTATTTTCTGGAACCATTCGTGAAAACTTATTATTCGTTAAGCCAAACGCAACCGACGAGGATTTATATGATGCCCTAAAACGTGCCAGCTGTGATAAACTTCTAAGACGTGCTGAAGACGGCTTAAATACTACAATTGGTGAAGGTGGAATCAAAGTTTCGGGTGGAGAAAAACAACGTTTATCTATCGCGAGAGCAATCTTAAGAAACCCGAATTTATTGATTTTTGACGAAGCAACTTCTGCTTTAGATTCTATCACCGAAGAAGAAATCAACGATACGATTAGAAATATCTCAGACAAAAACAGAATTACTGTTTTAATCGCTCACCGTTTGTCTACTGTAATGCATGCTGATAAAATATTTGTTCTGGAACAAGGTAAAATCATCGAACAAGGCAAACACGAAGATTTGATTGTAGAAAAAGGATTGTATTACGCAATGTGGCGCCAGCAGATTGGGGAGCGTAAGTAACTCTATTTTTGTATGAAGAAATAATCTCGCAAAGACGCAGAGTCGCAAAGTTTTTTTTTAAGCTTTGCGACTTTTTCTTTGCTCGTTTTTAAGTTTTATAAGTTTGAAACTACTCTTTTTATTCCAAACTTAATTATTGGGACGTTGAAATTGATTAACAAACCTAATTTCATCTTTGTTATTTTAAGATAAGTTAAAACTTGTTTAGCATGTACATCTGTAATTTGCTCAATTGATTTGATCTCTAATATCACTTTACTTTCAACTACTAAATCAGCTCTAAAACCAATATCTAAATTTATTTGATCCCAAATTACAGGTAATACCTTTTGTCTTTCTACACTTAAGCCTCTTTTAGTTAATTCGTGAAACAAGATCGCTTCATAAACAGATTCTAATAATCCAGGCCCAAGCTTCACATGTATTTTATAACAAACATCAACCACAACAGCCGAAATTTCATTCTCAGTCATTTCATATTGTTTTTAAGTATAAACTTACAAAATTAGGTTTTAAAAAATAAACCCAAAAGAATAAAAAAACTTTGCGTCTCTGCGTCTTTGCGAGATTAACTACACCACGCTTAAATAAAAAAGTCGCAAAGCTTAAAAAAAACTTTGCGACTCTGCGTCTTTGCGAGATTAAAAATTACTTTAAGAAATCCACCGCTTTAGAAAGTGCCTCAGCAATTCCGTCAACATTTTTACCTCCTGCAGTTGCGAAGAAAGGCTGTCCTCCTCCTCCACCTTGGATGTATTTACCTAATTCACGAACAACCTGTCCAGCGTTTAAGTTTTTGCTTGTTACAATTTCTTTAGAAACATAACATGTCAACATTGGTTTTCCTTCGTGAGCTGTAGCCAAAACAATAAATAAATCGTTATAAGCATTACCTAACTCATAAGCCAAATCTTTTGCTCCTTCTGGATTTAAATCCACTTGTCTAGCTAAGAATCGAACTCCGTTGATTTCTTGTAATTCTTTAGCCAAATCAGCTTTCATATTTTTAGCTTTATCTTTTAATAAAGCTTCCAATTGTTTTTTCAATTGAGCATTTTCATCTTGCAATGCCAAAATCGATTTTACAGGATCTTGAGCATTTTTAAGCGCTTCTTTAATTTCGCCTAAAGAGACAGCCTGAGACTCAAAATATTCTTTTGCAGCTTCACTTGTAATTGCCTCGATTCTTCTAATTCCAGCTGCAACTGCTCCTTCAGAAACAATTTTGAAATGCCAGATATCAGATGTATTCGCAACGTGAGTTCCTCCGCATAATTCGACAGAATCACCGAATTTAATCGTACGGACTAAATCGCCATATTTTTCTCCAAACAAAGCAATTGCACCATCTTCAAGAGCTTGTTCTTTTGGAATTGCTCTTTTCTCGATTAATGGTAAACTCTCACGAATTCTTGCGTTTACAAAGTTCTCTACTTCTACCAATTCTTCATCTGTAACTTTAGCAAAATGAGAAAAGTCAAAACGTAAAGATGCATTTCTTACCATCGAACCTTTTTGTTCAATATGAGTTCCTAAAATCTTACGTAAACCTTGGTGCAACAAATGCGTAGCCGAGTGGTTAGACGAAGTTTTAGCTCTTTGGTTGGCATCAACAACAGCATTAAAAGTTCCAGTAAGATTTTCTGGTAACGATTTTGCTAAATGTACCGTTTGATTATTTTCTTTTTTAGTATCTATAATGTAAACGATATCACCGTTTTGTGCTTCAAGATATCCTTTATCACCAGTTTGCCCACCGCTTTCTCCATAAAATGGAGTTGCATTGAAAACCAATTGGAATATCTCTCCGTCTTTTGCACTTTCAACTCTACGGTATTTAGTGATTTTCACTTGGTGAGACAATCTGTCATAACCAACAAATTCCTGAACATCATCTTCAACAATAACATTCCAATCTCCAGCAGTCACTTTTGAAGCGGCACGAGATCTTTCTTTTTGTAATTGTAATTGTTCTTTGAAACCTTCCTCATCCAGTTTCAATCCTTTTTCTGAAAGAATCAAAGCCGTTAAATCGATTGGGAAGCCGTATGTATCATACAATTCGAAAGCTTTTTTACCATCGATTGTATCGCCAGTATTGTTTAAAATTACAGCATCTAAAAGAATCAATCCTTGATCTAATGTTTTAAGGAAAGAGTTTTCTTCTTCACGAATTACATTTGAACAAAGTGCTTTTTGTGTTCTAATTTCTGGGAACGAATCACCCATTTGCTCACTTAAAGTTTCAACCAATTTGAAAATAAACGGTTCTTTAGTTCCTAAGAAAGTAAAACCGTAACGAATAGCACGACGTAAAATTCTACGAATTACATAACCAGCTCCTGTGTTAGATGGCAACTGACCGTCTGCAATAGCAAAAGCTACCGCACGAACGTGATCGGCAACAACACGAATAGCGATATTCATTTTATTTTGTTCATCACTAATGTTTTTTACTTCATTAGATGTATATTTTGCTCCGGTAATCGTTTCAATTTCTCTAATTAGAGGCATGAAAACATCAGTATCATAATTCGATGTTTTTCCTTGCAAAGCCATACACAAACGCTCAAATCCCATTCCGGTATCTACGTGTTGTGCTGGAAGTTTTTCCAAAGAACCATCTGCTTTACGGTTGAATTCCATGAATACATTATTCCAGATTTCAACAACCTGAGGATTATCCCCATTCACTTCTCCTTTTCCTGGTTTCAGAGCTTTTTCTTCTGCAGAACGTAAATCAACGTGAATTTCAGAACAAGGTCCACATGGCCCTTGATCTCCCATTTCCCAGAAATTATCTTTTTTATTTCCTAAAATAATTCTGTCTTCATCGATTAAAGTCTTCCAGATATCCCAAGCTTCTTGGTCAAACGGAACGTTATCTTCTTTACTACCTTCAAAAACAGAAACATAAAGGTTTTCTTTTGGGATTTTATAAACCTCAGTCAATAATTCCCAAGCCCAATTGATTGCTTCTTTTTTGAAATAATCACCAAAAGACCAGTTTCCTAACATTTCGAACATGGTATGGTGATAAGTATCGATACCTACCTCTTCAAGATCATTGTGTTTTCCTGAAACACGAAGACATTTTTGCGTATCGGCTATTCTTGGACTTTTTGGAGTTCCGTTCCCTAAGAAAAATTCTTTAAACTGGGCCATTCCCGAGTTATTGAACATTAGAGTTGGGTCATCTTTAAGGACAATAGGAGCTGATGGGACAATAGTATGTCCTTTACTCTCAAAAAAATCTAAAAATTGTTTACGTACGTCTTGTGATTTCATCTTTTAATTAGAAAATGTGTCTGTTTAATGTGTTAATTTGATAATGTGATAATTAGCAATCATTTCCAATTACTAATGCGTTAATTTTTAAAATCAGAGCTTAAAAACTTATGTTTTACAACAATAAATTCGCTATTTTGCGCATTATATAATTTAAGTAATTCCCCAAAATTATCAAATTATTTTGTTCTTGTAAAAAAGTCCCAAACGACCGAAACATTTAATATTATTGTTCGTCTAAGTTATTTTACAAGCTGCAAAAATAGCGTATTTTAAAATATGGCGAAAGTAAAATATTATTACGACTCAGAAAATCTGGCTTATACGAAAATAAAAACCAGAAAAAGAATAAAAATTGGTTACGCATTACTGTTTTTATTAGCCTCGGCACTATTTGGATTTTTAGTTTTTGTACTATTAATTAATACTCCTTATTTCGAAACCCCAAAAGATCGTTTACAGGCACGTGAAATTGAAAATCTAAAACTTCAATATTCCATTTTGAATAAAAAACTGGACGAGATTGATGAAGTTGCAGACGCATTAGAAGAACGAGACAATAACATTTATAGAATTTATTTTAATAAAACTGAAATTCCAGATTCTATTAGAAAATCGGGTTTTAGAAATCCCGAAAGATATAAAGTTTTAGAAGGCTATAATAATTCGCAATTGGTATTAAACACCACTAAAAGAGTGGATAAGCTTTCTAAACAATTGGCCATTCAATCCAAATCTTTAGATGATATTTTAAAATTAGCTGGAGCTAAAGAAAATTTATTGTTAGCAATTCCTGCCATTCAGCCAGTTCGAAATGAAAATTTAAAACGTGTCGCGTCAGGTTTTGGATATCGTATTGATCCTTTCACAAAAGTGAGAAAAATGCATAATGGTATGGATTTCACTGCAAATACAGGCGCTCCGATCTATGCAACTGGAGATGGTGTGGTAGAAAGAGCTGACAATACTGCTTCTGGATATGGGAATCATATTGTGATCAGGCATGGTTTTGGTTATGAAAGTTTATACGCTCATTTAAGCAAGTATAATTGTAAACCAGGACAACATGTCAAACGTGGAGATGTGATTGGCTATGTTGGAAGCACAGGAAGATCTGAAGGGCCGCATTGTCATTATGAAGTGCATAAAGATGGAAAAATCGTAAATCCTTTGAATTTTTATTACGGAAATATTTCAGCCGCAGAATATGTAGCAATTTCACAAATGGCCAACCAAGAAAACCAATCATTAGATTAATATTCCGAAAAAATAGTATTTTTGAAGTAAAATAGAAAAAAACGAATCCATGCATATTGAACTTTCTAAAGACAAAAGATATTACAGTATTGGCGAAGTAGCCAAAGCTTTTAATGTCAATGCTTCTTTAATACGCTTTTGGGACAGTGAATTTGATATTCTAAAACCTAAAAAAAATGCAAAAGGAAACAGAATGTTCACGCCTGAAGATATTACAAACCTTCAATTAATTTACCATTTAGTAAAAGAAAGAGGTTTTACACTTGAAGGAGCCAAAATACACTTAAAAGAAGGTCAGAAGAAAACGTTAGATAAATTCGAAATAATACGTAAATTAGAGTCGATAAAAACGCAATTGAACGACATCAAAAACGAATTGTAATTAAAACTAGAAATAAACTTAAATCAAAACAAATATGAAAAAGTGGTTAATCCCTGTAGGAATTATTATAGCACTTATTGCTATTATCGCATTTTGGTCGATTGGTATTAAAAATACTGCTTTGCAACACAGCCAAGCTGTAAATAAAGAATGGGGAAATGTTCAAACGGCTTACCAAAGACGTAATGATCTTATCGGGAATTTAGTAAACACTGTAAAAGGTGCCGCTGATTTTGAAAAAGGAACTTTAACAGCAGTAATCGAAGCTCGTGCAAAAGCGACTTCTGTAACTATTGATCCAAGCAACGTTACACCAGAACAATTAGCAGCATTTAATCAAGCTCAAAGTGGTGTATCTTCATCATTATCAAGATTATTGGTTTCTGTTGAGCAATATCCAACTTTAAAAACAAATGAAAATTTCTTAAAGTTACAGGATGAATTAGCTAGTACTGAAAATCAGATTTTAACTGCTAGAACTCGTTTTAACGAAGCTGTACAAGTTTATAACGGATATGTTTTAAAAATTCCAAACAACTGGTTCTTGAGCGAATACAAAGAAAAACCATACTTTGAAGCGTCTACTGGAGCAGACAAACCTGTTGAAGTAAAATTCTAATAGGTCTTAGACAAAAAATCTAAAATCAGCAATCTAAACTCTAAAATTAATCAGATGTCAAAAGTAGAAGATTTTTTAACCAAAGAAGAAGAGCAAGAAATTGTTGAAGCTATTCGTATGGCCGAAAATAATACTTCTGGCGAAATTAGAGTTCATATAGAAAAAACAACTTCTAAAGCTCATTACGATAGAGCTTTAGAAGTTTTTCACGATTTAAGAATGGATGAAACTAAATTGCAAAATGGTGTACTACTCTATTTTGCAGTTGAAGACAAAAATTTTGTAATCTGTGGAGATAAAGGAATTAATGATTTGGTATCGAATGATTTTTGGGATTGTACCAAAGATGTAATGACGAATCATTTTAAATCGGGAAACTTTAAACAAGGTATTGTCGATGGCATCTTAAATGCTGGAGAGCAATTAAAAAAATACTTCCCTTCTACGGAAGACGATACTAATGAACTATCAAACGAAATCTCAAAAGGATAAATAATGAAAAATTCCTCCAATAATACCTCAAATTCCAATAGAATTTTTCAGTTTACTCTTTTGTTTTTCACGTTTTTGATTTGCAATATTACTTTTGCACAATTTGATATTCCACCTAAACCAAGCTTTCAGACTTCTGTTTACGATTATGCAAACGTTCTGAGTTCTACAGAAAAAGCTCAGTTAGAAGAAAAATTAATTCGATATTCTGATTCTACTACAACTCAAATAGTAGTGATCACTATTGAAAGCTTAAAAGGCGAAGATGTAAGCCAGTTAGCCACAAAATGGGGACAAACCTGGGGAATTGGAGGAACTAAAGAAGACGATAATGGAGTTATCATTCTTTTAGCCAAAAATGAAAAAAAAATCGCTATTAATCCTGGTTATGGACTTGAAGATCGTTTGACTGCTGGAATTGGCGGAACAATCATCAGAAATATAATTGTACCCGAATTTAAAGCCGGAAGTTTTTACAACGGTCTTGACAAAGGGACCGATGCAATAATTGACGTTTTTAAAGGAAAATTCAAAGGCGAACGTAAAACCAATAAAGGACAGGATTTTCCAATTTTCCCTTTTATTGTTATTGTTGTAATTATTTTAATTTTACTTTCTCGAAACAAAAGAGGAGGAGGAAATTCTGGCAACAATGGTGGTGGAGGTCCTAGCTTACTTGACGTAATCATTCTAAGTAATCTTGGAAGAAGTGGCGGCAGTGGCGGATTTGGAGGCTTTGGCGGAGGATCATCTGGCGGAGGCGGAGGCTTCGGAGGTGGATTTGGAGGCGGAGGCTTCTCTGGAGGAGGTTCTAGTGGAGGTTGGTAATTTATTTTGTTTCTAATTTTCTTTGTTTCAACTTTCGAGTTTAGGTTTCAATATTAAAATATCATACATTTACATTTTACAATTTATTAATAGATGTTATCACATAAAGCAAAATACGCCCTTAAGGCCTTACTTTATTTAGCAGAACAAGACGAAAATCACATTTCTAGAACTGTAGAAATAGCTGATGGCGCTAATATTCCTAAAAAGTTTTTAGAACAAATTCTTTTAGATCTAAAACGAGGACGTTTTGTGAGTAGTAAGCAGGGGAAATTTGGCGGATATTATCTAATTAAATCAAAAAATGACATCACTTTGGCAGAAATTCACCGATTATTTGACGGTGCAATTGCGCTTTTGCCATGCGCTTCTTTAAATTTTTATGAGCCTTGCTCTGATTGTAAAACCGAGTCTGAATGCAGTCTACGTCACGGTTTAATGCTTATTAGAGACAAAACTTTGAAGGCCATGGAAGGTATCACAATTGCTTCATTAGTGAAGAAATAAAAAAATATTCTCTAAAGTCTAGTAAATCGATAGAATTAATTATATATATTTGCCAAAAATAATTAACTAATCATTTACAAAATTTTAACTCATGAAAGTACATTCTAGTAAATCAGGTGGAAAAAATCTTTTGCAAAAAAACTATAATTATAAATTCACAACTGTGAATACCACTTCATTTATGATGTGTATGTGTTGGTAAAAAAAATTTAATTTTAAATTCTACTAATCACATATACTTAATATAAAAATGAAAACATCAATACAAAATATCTTTACAATATTATTCTTTTTAACTTTCTCTATTTCATTCGCTCAAAACATTGAAGGTGTAGTTACAACAAGTGAAAACATACCTTTAGAAGCTGTAAACGTAGTAATTAAAGGAACAACTCATAGCGCCGTTACAGACAATAGCGGTAAATTCGTAATAGACTCTGAAGGAAGATTACCATTGACTCTTTTAATTCAGTATGTCGGATACAAAACAACTGAACTTGATTTAACTGCAATTCCAGCAAATCCAATTCAGGTTGCTCTAAAAGAAGAAAACGAGCTTATTGAAGTTGTGGTTTCTTCAAGAAGAAGAATCGAAAAAGTTCAGGATGTACCAATTGCTATTTCTGTTATTACAGGAAAACAAGCGGAACAAACTGGAGCTTTCAATGTGAATCGTATTAAAGAATTGGTTCCTTCAGTTCAATTATACTCTTCAAACCCAAGAAATACAGGGATCAACATTAGAAGTTTAGGTTCTCCGTTTGGATTGACAAATGACGGAATTGATCCAGGAGTTGGTTTTTATGTAGACGGTGTTTATTATGCACGTCCAGCAGCAACTACTTTAGATTTTATCGATGTAGAACAAATTGAGGTTTTACGTGGCCCACAAGGTTCTTTATTTGGAAAAAACACCACTTCTGGAGCATTCAATATTACTACTCGTAAACCAAGTTTTAACTCTGGTGCCGATTTTGAAGTGAGTTATGGAAATTACAATTTCTTGCAAGCCAAAGCTTCTATTACTGGTGCACTTGGCAATAAAGTTGCCGGTAGAATATCTTTTTCTGGTACACAGCGCGACGGTTTAATTGATAACGTTGCAACAGGAAGACCGACAAACACACTAAACAATCAGGGAATTAGAGGTCAATTACTTTGGACTCCAACTATCAATACGAATGTTATCTTTGCTGCCGATATTACAACACAACGTCCAGATGGATATGCGCAGGTTGTGGCCGGTGTTGCACCAACTCAAAGAGCTGCTTACAGACAATTTGATGCTATTATTGCCGACTTAAACTATCAGCTTCCAAGCTTAAATGCTTTTGATCGTAAAATAGATCATGATACGCCTTGGCGTTCTAATCAGGATATGGGAGGTTTCTCTTTAAATGTTGACACCAAAATTGGCGAAGGAACACTTACATCGACAACTGCATGGCGTTTTTGGAACTGGGATCCATCAAATGATAGAGATTTTACAGGATTACAAGTATTGGCTAAATCTCAAAATCCAACAAGACAAACACAAATCACACAAGAAGTTCGTTACGCAGGACAAATTACTTCAAAAATAAGCGGTGTTGCTGGAGTATTCTTTATTGATCAAACTTCTCAAACTGATGGAACTGAAGAATCTGGAAATGCACAATGGAGATTTGCACAAAGTTCAACTAGTAATTTATGGAAAACTCCAGGTCTTTTTGAAGGATACGGAATTAAAACTGACGCAAACATTAGAGCTTCTAGTGCTGCAGTATTTGGTCAGATTGATTGGGCAATTACGGATCGTCTTCATATTTTACCAGGTTTACGTTATAATTTTGATAAAAAAGATGCTCATTATTCTCGTACTACTTACGGAGGTTTACAAACAACAGATCCAGCATTAATTGCTTTGAAAAAACAAGTATATTCTGATCAGGCATTTGATTCAAGTACAGATAACACAGACTTTTCAGGAAACATTACTGCTAATTTTAAAGCAACTGACAAAATCAATATTTATGGAACTTTTGCTAAAAGTTACAAACCAGTTGGTGTAAACGTAGCTGGACTTCCAACAAACTCTGCTGGTCAGCCATTAACAGAGCTTGCAGTAATTAAACCGGAAAAAGTATATCATTATGAAGCGGGAATAAAAACTTCTCCATTCAAAAACTCAATTTTAAATTTAACATTCTTCAATACTGAAATTAAAGATTTCCAAACTAATGTTCAGGCAGCAGAATTAGGTGTAAACCGTGGATATCTTGCAAATGCAGATAAAGTACGTGTAAGAGGTGCCGAATTTGATGCAAGTTTTGTGATCAGTTCTCACTTAACCATCAATGGTGCTGCAACATATACAGATGGTAAATATGTGAAATTTACAAATGCACCGCTTCCTTTGGAAGAAACAGGAAGAACTGTTGATGGAGTTCAAGTAGCTTACAAAGATGTTTCAGGAACTGACCTTCCAGGTGTTTCAAAATGGGCAGGATCTTTAGGAGGTGAGCTTTCTGACAAGGCAAGATTTTTTGGAAATGCAGGAAAAATTTTCTTAGCAGTTGATTCTTATGCACGTTCTGAATTTTCATCAAGCCCATCTGCTTCAAAATACTTAGTTGTTCCAGGATATGCTATTTTTAATGCACGTTTAGGTTTCCGTGTAACTCAGGGATTATCTATTCAGTTTTGGGGACGTAATCTTTTAAACAAAGATTATTATGAACAATTATTGCCTGCAGGTGGAAATACAGGACAATATGCAGGAGTTTTAGGTGACCAGAGAACGTATGGAATTACATTGAAATACAGTTTATAACCTTAAATTTAAAACTAAAAACTAAGCAACGAGATACAATTAAGTATCTCGTTTTTTTATACAAAAAACTGAAACTGCTATTATAAAAACTTTTACAGGCAATTGTTTTGCTCTTAAACATTGAAATTTACTGTCATTTTGAGTAAATGATTCTTCTTTTTATCTGGAGATCTATTAGTATTAATAAGAATAAATCAAGTATTAAATGCAGCAATATTACAATTTTACGGCATCATCTACTGAGATTTCATACGATCCTTATTGGTATGAAAGACCTAACATTATCCTAAATACTATCATCGGCACATTCATTTTAGTTTTGGGATTTTGGATATTAACTTTCAAAGGAGCAATCTCTGTTTCTGTTATTTTAAGTTCTTTGATATTTATCAACACTTACTATCTTTCGAAAATTAAAAATAGAACACGGTTTGTTTTTGACAAAACAGAAGATGTATTTTATAAATCTACTCCTTTTGGTAAAAAGAAAATTATCAAGTTAGGTTGTGTTTGGGACATTTCTACAAAATCAGGATCAAATAGTTTCAGCTATATTTTACACTCGAAAAAAAATAGTAATATCAAAAAGATTCAATTAACAGCTAACATAAAAAACAAAAACCAAAACAATCCTGAAGTGCGTTTTTTAGAAATGGAAATAATTCCGCAGCTTGAATCATTTTTAGATTTAGATAAAAAAACTTTGCAATTTTTTAATTCAGAAAATTGCTCTCCTATTTTATAGTTTTCTAAAAGAATCACAAAATCAAATAAAAAACACAAGAAAAAAATAAACACTATTTCAATTCATATATTCATGTTTATATATATTCGCAGCTTGAATTTAGGATTTGAATGAAGATTTTGAGATTATTATTTGTTTTAAGTTTTACCAGTCTCGTTTTGTCGGCACAAAATGTAAAGAAAACAGATCAGCAAACGCTGACCTGGATTCGGTATTACAATATTTTTCCGCTAACCGAAAAATGGGCGATTCATTCTGAATTTGATAACCGAAGTTTTGTAAATCCAATTCATGAAAATCTTTTTGTCATAAGATCACAGGCTCGATATCGTGCCAATAAAATCATGGAATTTGGAGCCGGATTTGCTTATTTTAATATGAATACTCAAAATCCGAACGTCGATCCTGATTATTCAATCCCAGAATATCGTGCACAGCAAGATATGACACTTATTAACGATATCGCCAAAATTACTTTTCATAATCGTTTTCAGGTAGAAGAACGTTTTATTCAAAAAGCAGACAAAAACGGACTTTTAGACGAATTCTCATTTGCATATCGATTTAGATACCGTTTGCAATCTATGTTTACACTTTGGGAAAAAGACAAGCAAAGCATCAAAGGAACTATCTCTGATGAAATTTTGTTCAATTATGGGAAAGACAATCGCAGAAATACTTTCGATCAAAACCGACTTTATGTAGCATTACGTTACCATTTTAATCCTAACGTTGGTGTAGAATTAGGCTATTTAAAAAACTTTCAAAGACGTTCCAGCGGTTTAGATTTTTATGATCGAGATATTATCCGACTTACTGTTTATCATAGAATTAATCGTAAGTTTTAGATTTTAGATTTTAGATTTTAGATTTTAGATTTTAGATTTTAGATTTTAGATTTTAGATTTTAGATTTTAGA
>NZ_JANKMS010000012.1 GCF_024649945.1 Flavobacterium panacis
TTTTTCGCCTGTAAATCTGTAAAAATATTTCACGCAGATTCGGCAGATTCTAGCAGATTTAATTAGATTTTTTTTAATAATCTGCGCGATCAGCTTAAATCTTTTAAAATCTGCGTGAAACAAAAAACTTTGTGCCTTAGGGCCTTAGTGGCAAAAAAAATAATACAACACAAAGAATAAAGAAAAACTTTGTGTCTTAGTGCCTTCGTGGCAAAAAACAAAAAAAATGAAAACATACATAGACATAGGAATCAACTTAACCAACAAACAATTCCAAAACGATATAGACGATATTGTACAAGACGCCCTCGATGCCGACGTATCGCAAATGATACTCACAGGCACGAGCGTACGAAATAGCGAAGAATCCGCTAAAATTGCCCGACAATACCCAGGCGTGTTGTATACAACGGCAGGAATTCACCCACATGATGCGAAGAGTTTTGATGCGCAGAGCATTTCGAAACTAAAGAATTTATTACAGCAGAAACATGTAGTTTCCGTTGGCGAATGCGGACTCGATTTTGATCGTGATTTTTCGCCCCGAAATAAACAGGAAGAATGTTATAGAGCCCAGTTAGAACTGGCGATTGAAGTTCAGAAACCTTTGTTTTTGCACGAAAGAGCCGCTTTTAGTTCTTTTATGAATATCACAAAAGACTATCTGCCGAAACTACCAAAAGGCGTTGTACATTGTTTTACAGGAAGTCTGCAAGAGGCCAAAACCTATCTCGATAACGGATTTTATCTAGGTTTTACGGGAGCGATTTCAGATGCCAAACGTTTCGCTCATTTAAAAGAAGTCATTCAGTACGTACCGCTCGACCGAATGATGATTGAAACCGATGCGCCGTTTATGCTTCCTAAAAACGTACCGAACAGCCTTTTGAAGAAATACCACGAACGCCGATGCGAACCCTCTTTTCTGCCGTATGTAGCGGGAACAATCGCACAGTTTAAAGGAATTGCTTTGGATAAAGTTGCGGAGGAAACGACAAGGAATGCTAAAGACTTTTTCGGGATTTAGGAGAAAGATTTGCAAATAAAACTTAAAATATCCAGCGTTAAGAAAATTTTGCGACTTAGCGTCTTTACGAGATTAAAAACATACATTTACTAACCATGACAAATCTCAAAAACCGAGGAAAAGAAGCCAGCGACGACGCTTTGTTTGGAACTGAGAAAATGCAGTTCAAACTAAAAGAAGCCGTAACCGATATGCATTATTTTTTAAGCCGAGGTTATGGCGAAAAATCGACATTGGCTTTAGTTGGAAACCGTTATCGCTTAAATGCACGTCAGCAACAAGCGGTTCGCGGAATGAGCGCTTCTCAAAGTCAGATTGATGACCGAAAAGCAAAAGAAATTGAAAGTCAGAATCTGGAAGGAAAAGAAATTTGTTTTGACGGATTTAATGTTTTGATTTTACTTGAAAGTATTTTGTCAAATGCCTATGTTTTTAAAGGACAAGACGGTTTTATCCGAGATTTGTCAAGTGTTTATGGAACGTATAAAAAAGTAAAACAAACCTCTGAGGCGATTGAATTGATTGGCGATTTTTTTAGAAATGAAAAAATTAATAAAGCACTTTGGTTATTTGACAAACCCGTTTCAAACAGCGGAAAATTAAAGCAAATGATCGAAGAATTCGCTTTAAACAATAATTTAAATTGGGAAGTACAATTAGTAAACAATCCCGATAAAGTAATGGCTGAAAGTAATTACATAGCAGTAACTTCAGACGCTTGGATTCTGGATAACGTTTCTGCTAATTTCAATTTAATGAAATATATGCTATCGCAAATGAGTGAAAAAGAAACTGTAATTTGCCTTGATAAAAATGAAACACAATCTCTTTAACGAAATTAAATCGGTAATTCCAGATCTTGATAAAGAATGGAAAGAAAAATATGCTTTGTTTTTGACAGATGAAAATCTAAAGCTCTTTTCAGAAAACTTGATTTCATTTCACAATCAGAAATCAGAAATTTTGAGATTGCCTTATTTTAAAGATGAAATTGTAGTTTCGTTACAGGATGCTGTTTTCTATTTTAAAAATGCTTTAGAAGATTTTGAAAACGGCTCCAACCACTTGCGTGAAAGTTTGATTCAGGCATTGCAAAAAACGTCATTTGAAAACCTACTGCTTATTTTAGGACAGCGTTTAACTTCGGCAAGTCAGCGTGATGAAAACGGAATTCCGCCAGCAAAAGAAATTCTTTTAGAAAGCTGTTTTGAACCTTTCAATAAAGAAATTTCAATTGCAGCAAGAGCTTGGGAAAAACATGTTGGAAGAAACAAAAACAGCATTTTTGGAGAAATAAAAGGCAACACAATCCAAAAAAGAGAAAAGGTAGAAAAACTGGTTCATCATATAATAATCAATAAAACTTGGTGGAATATTTTCTATCATTACAAACACAACTTGGTGTACGAAATACGAATAGAAAACGGACAAGGAATGCGCTGGACCGCCGACGGAAAACAGTTCATAGGATTTTTAGAAGATTTTTTAGAAGAATAATTTATTTTTTAGAGGGAAGAAAAAAAGAATAATTAAAAATCACCTTTTTTTAGTTTTAAAAACTTAATAAAATAAGTTCTTAGCGACTATACGCCTTTGTGAGATTAAAAAAAAACTTAGTGCCTTAGCGCCTTCGTGGCAAAAAACAAAACCATCATGAAAGAAAAAATACTTAAAAAATTAAGAGAAATAGAGAAACAAAAAGAGGTAGAAATACTTTTTGCTGCAGAATCTGGAAGTCGCGCATGGGGATTTGCCTCTCCAGACAGCGACTATGATATTCGTTTTATATATAAACACAAACCTGAATATTATTTGTCACTTTGGGAAAAATCAGATGTAATAGAATTCATGACAGAAGACGATCTTGATGGTTCTGGTTGGGATTTACGGAAAGCCTTAATCTTATTAGCAAAATCGAACTCATCTTTGATTGAATGGTTGTTTTCGCCAGTTGTGTACTATGAAAATGAAATTTTTGTAAAACAAATGCGTGCTATAGCTAAACAATGTTTTTCGCCAATAGCGGTTTTGCACCATTATTTGGGAACGACAAAGAATTTTATGGAAGTCTGCGAAATGGAAGAAGTAAAACTAAAAAGTTATTTCTACGCTTTACGCACCGCTTTAGCCGGAAAATGGATTATAGAAAATCATACTTTTCCGCCCGTAGCTTTTGCCGATTTATTGCCAATTGCGCCAAAAAGCATTCAAGAAAAAATACTGGAATTACAACAAATAAAAGCCACTCAAGACGAAAAATATCTGCATCCAAAAGAAAACCTGATAACTGATTTTTTACTCGAAACCGTAAAATTTAATCAGGAAAATGCGAGTAAGTTGGGAAGCGGGAAGAAGATGGCTGAGGAGCTGGATTTGTTTTTTAGGGAGATGATAAAATAATTAAAATATGAAAGTAGAAAACCTAAAATATGAAACAAAACTAGAAGTTTTACTTTTGATAGAGCAAAATAATATTGCAGAAGCAGTTTCAATAGTTCATTCAGAATTAAAATGTGGTTTGAGAGTTGCAAAAGAAATTGTAGATAGTTTAAGAAAATAATTAAAATGACCATCAACGACTTAAAATCCCAAAACCTAATCCTTTTCGAAGTTATTTCGGGAAGTAAATCTTTTGGGTTAAATACACCAACTTCGGATACTGATATAAAAGGAGTTTATTATCTGCCGAAAGAAAAGTTTTTTGGGTTAGATTATATTCCGCAAGTGAGTAATGAAACCAATGATGAGGTGTATTACGAAATTGGTCGTTTTATAGAATTATTGCTTAAAAACAATCCAAATATTTTGGAGATTTTGGCTTCGCCAGACGATTGTATTTTGTACAAACATCCGCTGATGGAGCGCTTAAAAATCGAAGATTTCTTGTCGAAACTCTGCAAAGATTCTTTTGCGGGTTATGCTGTAACGCAAATCAAAAAGGCAAGAGGTTTAAACAAGAAAATTGTAAATCCGCTGCCAAAGGAAAAGAAAAGTCTTTTGGATTTTTGTTATGTTTTGAAAGATTATAAAACCGTTTCAGTTTCAGAATTTTTAGCCGAAAACAATTTAAAACAAGAGCAGATTGGTTTGGTCGATTTACCAAATTCAAAAGGAATGTTTGTAATGTTCTACGATCTTGAAAAAACATTGGGTTATAAAGGAATTATTAAGAAAGAAAACTCTAACGAAGTTTCGTTGTCATCAATTCCCAAAAACGAAAAACTAATCGGTTATTTATCGTGCAATCAAGATGGCTATTCAAAGTATTGCAAAGAATACACAGAATATTGGGAATGGATTGAGAAACGAAACGAAGATCGTTACAATACCAACCAAAAACATGGCAAAAATTACGACAGCAAAAACATGATGCACACCATCAGACTTTTGCAAACTGCCGAACAAATTCTTTCAACAGGAAAGTTAAACATTAGAGTTTCAAATCGAGAGGAATTATTAGATATAAAAGCAGGAAATAAAGAATATGATGATTTACTTGAGATGGCAGATCATTTAATTGCTTCAATAGAAAATCATTATGAAACAACGATTCTTCCTGAAAAACCAGATGAACAGAAAGCAGTTCAAACTTTGATTAAAATTAGAGAAGAACTATACCAATAAAAAAAGCGCAAACCTTTTAAAGATTTGCGCTTTTTTCAACTCTATATAAAAAGAAAAATTCCCATTTCCTTTCAGCAATTTTTCTAAATATTCAACTTTATCTTTTTCGTACTGAACCAAAAAAGCTTTGTAGGTTAGCAACTTCGAAATAAAATGAAAAATAGATGTAATTGCTTACATTGTAACTTTCTGTTTATTTATATTTGAAAAGAATTATAATGAAAAATACATTCAAAGAGAATACTAATTCCAAATTTTAGTAACATAAAATGAACATTCAAAAGAGCAGATTACTTTTATTTTCGGCAGTTTTGTTATTACTTTTTTCTTGTAAAGAAGAAAAGAAAACCAAGCTTAAAAAGAGCATTAAAAAAGAAGTTGCAAAAGCCAAACCTGAAAAAGTAGAAATTGAAGGAAGAATTCTAGAGGAAGCTCAAAGCAATTTTTTGAAACAATTGGTAAAGGAAGAAATTGGAGAACAAAAGTATGACGATCTGCAAACAGAAAAAGCGCCTTACAGTGTCCATTTTGCTAATGATGGCGATTCCTATTCTGTTGATTTTGATATAGTAAAAGAGAAAGATTTTAATAACGACGGAATTATAGATTATGTAGTATCGGTAGATTCAGAAGGAATGTTGGGCGGAAACGCAAATACAAACCAGAGATATATCTATTATATTATGAAAGATGAGGTTAATTACAAAGAAGCGCATACTATTCTGGGTTATGCGCCATTTTCTTATAATATAATTGACGAAGCAAAATTTGAGGGAGATACATTTAAAGTCAAAATCACTCAAAATTTTAGAACGTATATGACTCAGGATTTAAAAACAGCTTCTTTGTCTTTTGTTTATAAAGACGGAAATCTTTACGAAGAATCCTATTTATCTGATTGTAAGTTAGCACAGTTAGAATCTAAAACTATTTTTAATGATATGCCTGAAGTAATCAATCGCACTCGAAGCATAGAATGGCATAATTACTGTGAAACGATAGGCGAAGTGTATAAAAAAGGTGATGTACGTATTCATGCTGATTTAGAAGGTTGTGACAATCTATTACTGAGTTTTGATACCGATTATAATGTCGAAAAAAGTAAGCTTAAAAATGCTACGTTTAGAAAGAATACTACTTTAGAACTTTTGAAATTTTTATCAGCGAATACTCAGTTTTCGGAAGAGATTGATATTATGGTTGAGTACTACGAACAAAATCCTGTAACCGACAAATCTATAGAAACAGTAGAAGGATATAGCTTTAGAGTGTTAATCCAGCAGAATAACCCAAAGAAAAACGAACTTCGTTTTTTAGTACAGCTTGAAAAAATTGATAATCCGTATCAAAAAGAAAATTGGGAAATCGCCACCCGAAATAAAACCGCTCCGCAAGAGGATGAAGATTATTGATTTTCTTTCTTATGTAGCGGGAACAATGGCACAATTTAAAAGTATTGTTTTGGATAAAGTTGTGGAGGAAACGACGAGGAATGCTAAAGGCTTTTTTGGGATTTAGATCTGTTTAATTCAATATTGTCATTTGTATTTCTTCTAGTTTTAATTTGATTTTTTTAATTTTTGAAATGGTTTAATATCAATCATTTTTTAAATGTTTTTAATACAAATCCATTCTCTTTAGCTAGGAAAATTATAGATGCAAATGTTATTGTTTCTTCAGAATTTATTTTTCGATTATTATAGCAATTTTGCAATAATGTAATTGATTTTTCTTCATTGTGTTTTTGTAAATCCAGTTGACATAAACTCAAAAAATATTTTTCACCAATATCATAACTAAAAGTATATGATATGCCTAATGCTACGTTTACCCAAGAATTGTAATCATTTGTAATTGATAAATTCTTTTTTGTTAGATAATCAATTATTTTTTTCATTATAAGCCGATCTCCTTTTTTATTAAGTCCCTCTGTTGCATAGGCACTTTTAGTTAAAGTTACAGCTTTTAATGCTTTTGGTTTTTTATCTGTGATAATTTTTAATTCTGCATAATCTGTATAAATTTCAGAATTGCCATTGTAGTATATATTATCATCCCAAGACGAAAAACATAATCTAGAAATATCTTTTCCACTTTTATCGAGAATTATTTGATAATTTTCTAAAAAGTATAAACTTAAAGAATTAAATACTAGTTTATGTTTATTAATCGAGCTATCTATTTTTATGAGGCATTTGAGCCCTTTACCAGATGGAGACTCCCATAATGAAAGTATATATTTATCATTTGAAAGAGATTTTTTAATTTCTAAGAAATTTTCCTGTGGAAGATCATCGATGTCTAAAATCATTAGATTATTGTATTCAATGATTTCGTTTGCTTTCCGTCCTTTGAATTCTCCGCAAAAAGTTACTGCTGGTAGAGTACTTTTTAGTTTAGTATATAAATCTTTATCTCCTTGTTGAAGTGCTTTTCTACAGTTTTCGACTATATCTTTATAAGTACCATTTTTTATATGATTTAATTCTTCAAACATAGTTATGTTTGAATATTCTTTAGTAGATTTTAAGTTAAAGAATTTTGTAACCTTTATTGTTGAAAGTTTTTTCATATATATATCCAAAAATACATATATTTGTTTAAAAACGTAGCTAGACGGTGCTTATTTGCATTAATTTTTGCAGGGTGTTAGTACTCCACTAACTAGGGTCAAACCGAAAAATCCAACGAGTCCAATGGGTCCTGACAATTTTTTATATTGACTCAAAAAAATGTATCACCTAATTAGATTACCACATTTACGTATTTTTTTTAGAAAAACAATGAATTACAATTCCTTTTTTTCAGACAATAACCTTGTACTTACATTGTGTAAGTACAGGGCTAAAGTTGCAAATAAAAGACATGAAAAGCATATGCTGAGAAATGTAAGTTTGCATGAAAGAACTAATAAGATTTTAAGCTCAGAAAGTGATCCTGAATTTAATGAATTAAGAAAGTTATTTCCCAATAGGAGACAATGGATTCAATTGAAACAGTCAGAAAGAAAATCTTGTAAAGATAGTATCAAGATTAATCAATTAAGACTATACAAAACTTATATTTTAACAAAAAAAAATATTAAAGAAGAGAAAATTATTGCTCCAGATTGGTATTTAGCTCTTATGGAATATGTGCAAAGTATTCAAGATACCATTTTTAATATAGAAACGTCTAATCACGTAATCAATAGTCCAGAAATACGGGGTATAAAGAAAAAAGTCAAGCTGAAAGATGATGGAAAAAAAATTCTAATTTGCCGACCAATCGCTTTGTATGATATAAAAGATAAAATCATTTGTTCACTAACAGCTAAATACTTTACCCATTTTTTTGAATATGCTTTTTTAGATTGTTCTTATGCTTTTCGAGCAAAGAGGAAAGATAATAATGTTCGAACTCATCATGATTGTATAGAGAAAATAATTGAAAAAAGAAAAAAAGAAAAGGATTTATGGGTTGCTGAATGTGACATCCAAAAATTTTTTGATACTGTACAGCATGATTATCTCATGAAAGTTTTTAATGAGCTTTCTTTAAGAATAGAATCACAAAGTGGAGTGGCTTTAGATAGTAAATCGAAAAAAGTTTTTCAATTATTTTTAGATTCATTTTCGTTTCAGGATAATGTTTTGATATTAAATAATGACAAAGAATGGTTTAGTGAACGTGGACTTCCCGATGGTAATTTTGATTGGGTAGAAAAGGAATTGAATGAAAAATTTGGAGAAAATTATACAATAAACCACAGAATTGGAGTACCACAAGGAAATGCAATTTCCTGCTTTATTTCAAATCTTATTCTTCATAATGTTGATGAAAAAATTTTAGGAAATAAAGATGATGTTTTTTATATAAGATATTGTGATGATATGGTTTTAATGCATCCAGAGGAAAAAGTTTGTCACGAAAACTTAGAAATTTTTATGCGCAGTTTGCATGAAAATTTCCTTCTATATCATGAACCTAAAAAAACTATAAATTATAGTTTGCGTAAAAATAGTTTGAAGTTTTGGAAAAATAAATCTAAACTGCCGTTTTATTGGGGTGATAAGCATGTGAATGAAAATAATATTCCATGGGTTTCATTTGTCGGGTATCAACTAGATTTTTATGGAAGAATAAGAGTTAGAAAAGCAACGCTAAAAAAAGAAACAAAGAAACAAACTGCTACTGCTCAGAAATTATTGAAATCTTTAGGTAAGTTAAATAGAAGAGATCAAATTGATGAAATGAAATCTAGAGTGACAATAAATCAAATGGTTGCCACATTGCAGAAAAAACTAATTTCGATGTCAGTTGGAAGGATTAATTTATTGAATCATAAAGATCCTGAGCAACAGGGATTGTGTTGGACAAATGGATTTAAAATCTTAAATAAAAATAAAATTACTGTATCCCAATTAAAATATTTAGATAGAAGAAGGAGAACACAGCTCAAAAGATTACCAATCGAATTAAAAAATATAAAACGAAGAATAATTAAAAAACCCGCTTTAAAAGGTATTTTAGATGAATTAGGTTTTAAAGGAGCAGCTTTTAGTTATTATAATTTTCTCAAACATAAAAAGTAAGTTTTTTCTTTATTTTTTTTAAATAAAAGAATATCTTTGCGATGCAAAACAATCAAAGGAGTAATCCTTAAACTTTTTTTAAGTTAACATAAACGAATACCTCGTCACGGTGAAGGAACAGGAAACTGTCCTAAATCATTCCTTTGAATGTTTTGCACACCTAAAGCGAGGTATTCGTGCATCTAAAATTTTCTATTATGCAAAAAGAAAATCAAAAACCAACACATCGTGATGTAGTGCCATCCGTACTTAATTTCCTTTCAGACGAGATGTTTGATGGAGATTACAAAGAACAGCCCATGTATTTGCAGGAAATCTTCGAGCTCCTCATGCATACAGAATTTGGCGACGATCAACATTTAAGGCAAAAAATGCTAAGCTGCTTACGAACAAGCAGAAATCTGGCAGAAACTTTAGCCCCGTTTTCAGAGAAGCAAATTCATAAGGCTTGTGCCAGTTTAAAAACAATTCAATAAAAACAGAAAACCCTGCAAATATCTAGTTTGCAGGGTATTTTAACGTTATAAGTCAGTAATAGAATAATTCGTATCTTTGAACTTTAAATTTCATGAAAAATGAACTACAAAATATCATTTCAGGAAAGAGCCAAGTTAGGCATGGAGATACTATCCAAACAATCTCCCGTTACCTTAGAAAAAGCAAGAGCCCAAGCGGAACGTTTGAGTCAAGCAAGCAAATCAAAAGTGAAGAAACAGCGTTAATAAAACAATTTTGTAATCGAAATAGCTTTTGGATTACTTCGATAAATATCAATGCTTTTATTTCCTCAGGAGCCGAACAGAAAGTTTACCTCCAAAACAAGCATAAAGTAATAAAACTAAACGATGGTATTTATTACGAAACTTGGGAAGACTATTTAAATAATTTATTGCTCAATAATTATTTTTTTTCAGATACTGCATATCAGTTAGTTGGATTTTATGAACAAGATGATGTGCTTTTTGCTGTGGTAGAACAAAAGTTTGCGGAATCTGATGCGGATACAGAATTAGAAAACGTAAAAGATTTTTTAGCTTCAAATGGTTTTCTAAACACTCGAAATAATGATTATTTTAATCCTGAGTTAGGAATTATTCTGGAAGATTTGCATGACGAAAATGTTTTGACTTTTCAAGATGCTTTATTTTTTATCGACACTGTTTTCTATATAACAAAACAATTTTATAAAGAATAAAAATCAGTTAAAGATAGTACCAATAAAAACCCAAACCCTGCCAATACCAATTGGCGGGGTATTTTTTTGACATCAAATCGTACTTTTATTTCGGAGATTTTTTAACATTTAAAAGACGTTATTTTAAGAAAAAATCGTTTTAAAATTCTTACATTACCGCTTCAAAAATAAAAGCCGATAACGATGAATATAAGCATCTCAGTTAAACAATTAGGAAGAAAACATCCTATTCTTCATGAAAAAATAATCAGTTTAGATAATACCACTTCAATCGTTACTGTTCGTACTTTCTTAGAATTAATCGTAAAGAATCAGGTCGAACTTTTTCACGCTTCCTCATTTGAGTTTGAAGACGAAGATAAAATCCATCTTCCAAAAGAAAATTATCTTCCTATTTTGACCGATACCGGAAAAGTAGGTTTTGGTGCACTTTATAATCACAACAAAGTAGATTTGGCCAAAGCGCAGGAAAATGCCATCGTTGCTTTTGAAGACGGCTTATACGCAGTTTTCTACGGCGATGACCAACTCGAAACACTCTCCCAAGAAATCGATTTATCCAAAAACAAATCTATCACTTTTATCAGACTGACTTTCTTGGCAGGAAGTTATTGGTAAAATCAAAAAATCAATGACAATTGCAAAAATCAAATGCAATGTCAATTTCAAAATTTAAAGGATTTTAAGGATCATTTTCAATTCTAAAATCTGAAATCAAAAATCTAAATAATTATGACAATTGAAGATCTTTTAAAAGGCAAAGTAGTTGAGAAACCAATTAAAAAATTAAGAAAAGAACTGGAAGAAATTCTAAACAGCAATCTGGTTAGCAAGTTGTTTTCTGGAACAAAACTAAAAAAAGAAGTTGCTGAGTTTGGCTTAGAATTGGTTAAACTTAAGGATAACGATAGCTACAATCATTACATTTCTTTAGGCTCTAAAGAGGCAGGGAAATTTGCAACATTGCTAAAAGAGGATGTATGGGAAGATAAGAACTATTATGATCTTTTAGTTTATTTCTTTGGAGAGGAGAATGCCGTTTATGTAAAAGAAGCTTGGAATAGATTGCCAAAGAAAATGTATCAGACAGGTTATGCCAGACGATCTTTTAGGGCTCCAAATCATAAAAAATATTTACTGGTAAATCAGATTAACTTTCTTAGCTCTGCACTTAGTAACGCAAGTAAATATAATTATCAGGAAGGGACCACTTTATTTTATAATTTGAGTATTGAAGATCAGATTCGTTATGATACAGAGGTTTCAAACGCTCCTAATCAATTCATGATTTGGTCTGCTGCGTTGGATTGTGGAAAAGAAAACCTTTTTCAATTGTTTGAAGATATTATTTTCAATAAAGATGCACACGGAAAAGTTTCCAGAAATATCATCAAAGCACTTCTAAACAGCGAGAAAAAAGAAAACTGGGAACTGGTAGAAAAATTATTGTTGGCAGCACAACGTCAGGAAGGTTTACGCCAGACTATCTTAGAAGCGTTGGACGAAACGAGTATTGGAGCTTTGCAATTCATGATAAAAGTGCTTATTGACAATAAAATGACTCGTTTTTCATCGGTGGTAAGAGCAATTGATACATGGACAGGCTTGGGC
The DNA here is from genome assembly GCF_024649945.1 of Flavobacterium panacis. GTDB lineage: Bacteria > Bacteroidota > Bacteroidia > Flavobacteriales > Flavobacteriaceae > Flavobacterium > Flavobacterium panacis. The sequence continues at coordinate 12,032 of NZ_JANKMS010000012.1, forward strand.
TGGGATTCTGAAAAAGAAACGACGGTTCGTAATATTTTGGATTTGGCTTACGGTTATTTTTCGAATCCTGAAACTATTCCGGCAGGGATTCGCAGTAAAAATAATAATGAAGCCTATATGGCGCTTTGGGTTCAGGGTGTTTTAGATGTAGAAAAAACGGTTCCGTATCTGCATGAATTAGTTGAAAAAGGTTCAGTCGAAAAGAAATGTCTCGCCTTGAAATTTGCTGGAGAAACCCAAGATCCTTATATCGAAATGCCGCTTTATTTTAAAGTTTTGGACGATGAAAATCTTCAGGTTCTGGCATTTGCCGTACCAAGAATAGATTCATTATTGAATGCCAATACGAGTACGAAATTTTATATTGAAAATCCTGATTATCCAGATTTCTTCAACAAAGTATATAATCTTGCCGAATCAATAACCGTAAAAGAAAAAACTTTTGAAGGAAAAGTATTTTCATGGCTTAATGCCAAATTCGAAAAAGATACTTTGTATTCGGCAGCCATTAATCTAATTGGAGATCATAGTGATAGATTAGATCTTATTTTGAATCAGTTCGAAAGTTTTTCAATCAATTTAAGAGAAAAAGTAACCCGTCAGATTCTGGGCGATTTCTACTGTTATTCTTTTTATTATTTAAAAAGCAATAACGAAAAAGAGAAAAAAGAACCAACCGATTTCCAAAGAAGTTTCGCTTTACGAATCCTGAAAGACAGAGGAGAATCTCTGGTAGCTTCGGCAATAAATACATTAAATGATTTGAGTTTGAGCGCCGACGAATTGGCTATTTTTCAGGAATTGTACAAACGTAAAAACTCCAATTTAAAGAAAAATCTAACTGCAATTTTACTGAAACAAGGAGAGCCACAAATAACTTCTTTTGTAGATGCTATTCTAGAAAAAGGCGATTTGGAACAGCGTATGTCGGCTTTGGATATTATGCTTCAACTTCAGAAAAACAGTAAGCTAACAGATAAAGTAAATGATTGGGTAAAAGAATATTCGGCAAGGCCAAAAATTACCGAAAAAGAAACCAAGTTTATTGAGCAATTAGAACCTTCGCAAAAGAAAAATCTCCTAAGCGCCGAAAACGGATACGGATTTTTTAATCCAAATGAAATTTCGCCTTATGAATTGCCAAAACCTGTTTCAGATTCCTTGTATTCTCAAGCAGTAAAAGAAGAGGAGTATGGTTTCTCCAAATCGATGTCGCATATTAAAACAGAGATTTCGAAATTGTATAAATTGTATGAAGAAAATCGAAATTATGAATACGAAATCGAAAATTACGATAACAGTAAATCGACCGTTTTATTGGGCAATACTTTCAGAGAAATAAAATATCTGAAAGACGAAAAAGATGCTGAGGTAGTTGCAACAAATTATCCTTTATATGAAGTTTGGGAAAATTGGTTTCAAAATTCAGGATTAGCAGAAAGAGATTTGTTTTTAATAACATTAGTAAACAATTGTGATCGAAAAATCTGGCGTGATTTTCTGGATAAGCATGTTTTTTATTATAAAGAATTATTACCACACCAAAACAAAAGAGGTTACGATTGGGATAATGCTGTTTTAAATATTTTGAACGCTTTACAGCTAAAATATGCCTTTACAGAAAAAACAGATTTTTTAATTGATGCCTGCAGCACTTTGTATGCTAATCTTCCGCAATCTATTTTGGAGTATGAGTACAAACCATCTAAAGATGAATATTACTATAATTCAAATAATGGAAATGGTTGGCAAAATCAGGGCTTTTTTGATGTTTACCTACATAAAATTGGTTTAGGAAATTTAACACCAGAACAAGAAAGTAAAGTCTGGAAGCTGTACAGATGGAGGCAATTAAACGGGCTTGAAAGAAATATTTCGTACAACAGGCCTCCAATTCATTTGTATTGCACCGCTTTTAAACAACAATTAATTACAGAAGGCGAATTGTATGAAGGAATTCTGGAACCAGAAAGAATTTCTGTTTTAACCAGCGAAAGCAAGCATTACAGACATTACGGAAGTGAAGAATTGCTTAAAACATTCCCATTTCTGGTGCCAATGATTGATAAAATCAGAGAAGCATTTTTGGATATTGAAGTCAAAAGAGGTGATTCGAATACTTCGGTTACACCTTTGGTTCAGAGTTTCCAGAAAATATTTGGAATCAATCGTTTGGTCGAAATGCTTACGGCACTTGGAAAAGCAAGTTTGTACAAAGGTTATATTTACTCGTGGAGTTATACCGAATTGACCAAACAAAAACTGTTTAGTTATTTGCTGAAAAGATGTTATCCGTTAGAATCAGATACACAGGAAATTTTTAATAATGTGGTTAAAAAAGCCAAAATATCTGAAGAAAGATTAATTCAAACGGCTATTTATGCGCCACAATGGCAAAAATTAATCAGCAATTATTTAGACTGGAAAGGTTTAGACGAAGGAATCTGGTGGTTTCATGCCCATACTAAAACGGCAAGTTATAGCGCTGTAAATTCTGAATTGGAAAGTGAAGTAGCGAAGTTTTCGTCAATCGATTTGCAAGATTTTAAAGATGGAGCGGTTGATAAAGACTGGTTTATTTCGGCTTATAAAAAATTAGGAAAAGCAAAATGGGAACTTTTATATGAATCTGCGAAATACGTAACCGACGGAAACGGACATAGACGTGCACGATTATATGCTGATACAATCACGGGAGATTTGAAAATTAGAGAAGTTACGGCCAAAGTAAAAGACAAACGTGATCAGGATTATTTAAGAGTTTACGGATTGGTTCCGTTAAGTAAAGCGAGTCCAGAAAAAGATATTTTGGCGCGTTACGAATATTTACAGCAGTTTAAAAAAGAAAGCAAAGAATTCGGTTCGATGAAACAAGCGAGCGAAGCTTTGGCAATTCGCGTGGCGCTAGAAAACTTAGCGAGAAATGCGGGTTATCCAGATCCAGTGCGTTTGACTTGGGCAATGGAAACGAAGCAAGTTCAGAATATTTTATCAAAAGAAACCGAAGTGGTTTTAGATGATTTTACGATTAGCTTGGTCATCAATAAAGAAGGAAAAGCCGATTTGGTAACTTATAAAGCAGGTAAAGAATTAAAATCGGTTCCGCCGAAATACAAAAAAGACAAAGGCATTCTGGAATTAACGAATTACAGAAAAACCATGCGTGAACAATGGACACGTTCGAGAAAAGGTTTGGAGGAAAGTATGATTCGTGGCGATGAGTTTTTATTCGCAGAAATGCAAAACCTTTTTGAACATCCCATTATTTCAAAACATCTGGAGAAATTAGTTTTTATTTCTAATGACAATCAGATTGGTTTTTATGTCGATGGAAGTTTAGTAACTGGTTTAGGTGAAATGATTTCGTTAAACGAAAAACAGACTTTTAGAATCGCACACTGTTTTGATTTGCATAAAAATAACGTTTGGGTAGATTACCAGAAATATTGTTTTGATAATAAATTGCAACAGCCGTTTAAACAAGTTTTCAGAGAATTGTATGTTCCAACGCCAGACGAATTGAAAGAGAAATCTATTTCAAGACGTTATGCAGGACATCAGGTTCAGCCAAACCAAACTTTGGCTTTATTGAAAACAAGAGGATGGAAAGTTGATTACGAAGAAGGATTGCAGAAAGTTTTCCATAGAGAAGGTTATCAGGTAAAAATGTATGCCATGGCAGATTGGTTTTCGCCAGCAGATGTTGAGGCGCCGACTTTAGAAACGATTGAATTCCATTCTTTAAAAGATTATAAAAACATCGCTTTTGAAGATATAAATCCGAGGATTTTCTCAGAAGTAATGCGAGATATTGATTTGGTCGTAAGCGTTGCCCACGTTGGAGGCGTAGATCCAGAAGCAAGTCATTCTTCAATTGAAATGAGAGCCGTTTTATTGAGAGAAACATTGAGATTGTTTAAAGTGAAAAATGTTGAAATCAAAGAGAACCACGCCATCATAAAAGGAAAACTAGCCAATTACAGTGTACATTTAGGAAGCGCGGTTGTACATCAGCTTCCTGGTAAATATTTGTCGGTTCTTCCAATTCATTCGCAACACAGAGGACGTTTGTTCCTTCCGTTTGCAGATGATGATCCGAAATCAGCTGAGGTAATGTCTAAAGTTTTATTGTTTGCAAAAGACAATGAAATTCAGGATCCAACTATTTTGAGCCAGATTGATAAGACGTACGCTTAAAAAACAAACGTTTCCCACGGTTGAAACCGTGGGCAATGTTTAAAAATAGGGAGAAAATAAAAATCCGTTTAAATCTGCGTTTTCGCTAGAGCGAATCCGTAAAATCCGCGTCTGATTTTTGCGTATTTTGAATCAGCAAAATAGGAATGCAATCCCAACATAACGTTTCCCACGGTTGAATCCGTGGGTAATGTTTAAAAATAGGGCAGGAAATAAAATTCCGTTTAAATCTGCGTTTTCGCTAGAGCGAATCCGTAAAATCTGCGTCTAAAAATTACGTACATTTAAAATCTTTCAGAAAAAGAAAAGAATGAAAAAAAGTCTAAAATACATCGAAGGAAATTCAGATAAATTCTGGGAAATTGAAGTAACAGGATCTAATTATACGGTAACTTACGGTAAGAACGGAACCTCTGGAACAACTCAAACTAAAAGCTTTGCTTCGGATGAAGAATGTCTGAAAATGGCAGAAAAAATTCTGGCAGAAAAAGTTAAAAAAGGCTATTCTGAATCTGGAGAAGTTGATGTTGTTTCAAAACCAAAGTCGGCTAAAAGTAAAAATGCCGATGAGATAATTGAAGAATATGATGCCATCATAAAAGCAAAAAAAATTGAGTTATTGCTTCCTTTTCTAAAAGAAAAATCAAAAGGTAATGTTGAAGTTTTAAAAAAACACGTAAAAAAGTCTAAACGTTATTGGATGACGTATACAGATTTGACAAAAGATCCAGGTTATGTAAAAAAAGACAAACATGATTACGGATGGGGAATGCGTGGCGATTTTCAGCAAAAAGAAATCATCACACTAAGCGCTATCGCATTATTTGATAAAACAGATATTAATTCGTGGGATGAAGTTCTTCAGTTATTAGATGAAACAGATCATAAAAAATATGTTTTGGAAACGCTTCAGTGGGCAAAACCAAATTGGCTGGAAACTTTTATTCTAGAAAAAGTAAGAAGATCAGATTGGTTGAGTTTTAATTATCCTATTTTACGTCAGTTTGAAGACGAAGGAATGATACAATTCAATCCGGAGTTGTACGCTTTATGTCTGGCTAATACCAACGAATGGCGTGCTAAAATGAAATCTAGAGCTTTTATTGCTAAGGTTTTAGAAGATAAAACAACGTATCAGAGAGATATTCCTGAGATGTTCAATTACGAAACCATTCTTCACAATATTTCTTTTAGAGATAATGACAAACAAAGTCATGATGAGTTTAGTACTTGGGCGATTATCTACAAAGAATTACTAGATCAGAAAAAAATGGATCGTGCTTTCTTTTTTGAAAACGCGATTCAGATTCAGACCAAAGAATGGAACAATAATATCAAATCGTTTTTTAGAAAAAGAATTGAAGAATTCAATGCTACAGAAGACGAGTTGATTCCTTTTCAAGAAAATATATTTTCGCTTTTACACAATGCTTATCCGCCAATTACGAGTTACGGAATTGAATTGGTTAAGAAAATATATACACACCCGAAATTTAAAACCAAATCATTTTTAGAATGGCTGGAACCGATGATGATGCGAAGCGACTGCAAAGCTGGAATCAAAAACGTATTGCCAGTTTTAGAGAAAATAAGCAAAGCGAATTCGAAATTAAACAATCAAATTGCTGCAATCATTACAGACGTTTTTGTAATTGCTGATTTGACTTTACAAGAACGCGCGAGCAAAATCCTTGTAAAATTAGGTTCTCCAAAAGATAAAGCGCTAAAAGAAAAATTGTCTTCGTATGCGACTTTAATGCAGGGAAATATCAAATCAGGTTTAAGTCAGTTTATGGATGAAGATTCATTAGCTGTTGATGATGCTGGTTTTGAAGCTTATCAGTTCGAAACTAAAAAAGAATTATTATTGACAGAAGAAGTTGAGTTGCCGAAAGATTGGAATGAGATTTTATTTCAATTTGGAAATTTCATTGGTTCAGAAGAAGTTTTAGATACCGAAATCTTGATGAATACTTATATTCAACAAAGAGATTTATTTCCAGATGATTATAGTAAACAATTACAGCCGTACGAAAAACAGCTGAACAAACATTATTTCGAAAGCGTTCATAAGAACTACATGAAATCGTTTTTGTCTCAGAAAATTGCGAATATCAACAGCAAATTTGATGCGAGAAACGGTCATTATTTAAAAATAAATACGCTGACTTTAATCAAACCTTTGTTAGAAAAAGTACAGCAGAAAATTGAATCCAAATCAAAACTACCAATGCTTTCTTTCCCGAGTCATAAACCATATTGGGTGGCTCCAAAAGTTTTGTTGGAAAGAGTAATTGCATATCAAAAAGCAAACGAAGAAATTGATAATCTGGATTTAGCGATTGCAATTGCCAGAATGCCAAGAGAAAATACAGAAGAGGCAATTCCGTTATTAGCTCAAATTGAAGGCGAATTAAAATCGTTATTGTCATTTGCTTTAGGAGCAGAAGACAAACTGACGATCGATTCCACATCATTAGTTTCAAAAGTATTGGCAACATTGGGCAAAACGACCAAAGAAACTGGAAATCTATCTTTATGGGCGGTTGCAGCTAGAACTTTTTACCCAGACAATACATTTGAAGAATTTGAAAGTACGTATTTAAAAGAAGTTCCATTTGTGGTTTCGCCTTTCCAAACCGAATTTTCATTTAAAGAAAAATGGAACGAATGGAAAAACTATCAAACTGGAGCGAGAGAAAAATCTCCATCATGGTACGAGCTTCGTTTAGAATTACCACAATATATTAAAACACCAAATTATCTCTTATACAGTCTTGATATTTACAAAAGATCAAACAGCTGGGATTACAATTTAAACTACGCTGGAAATACGTTTTACTGGCATAGTTTAACACCGCAAAACTCAGATGCTTTGGCAATGACTTTGCTGAACAATTGTGTAATTCCAGACGGTTCAAAACCAGAATTAAGAGGTTTTATCGATGTAACAAATAGACCAGAATTTAGATTCTCTGAAAACGTTTTGTTTCTATTTGCACTATGTTTCTTTCAAGAAAAGAAAGAACTACGTTTACTAGCATCGGAAACGTTAATTAATTTGATCGAAAGACAAGTTATAGATATGGAGAAATTTGCCGAAAAAGCAGCCTTTACAGCGACAGGAAAATATGGTGCTTTTTCTAGATTAACTGACGGAATTATCGCTTTAAAAGATATTTCGCCTTTACACAACAGCGCATTACTTCTGTTTTTTAATACTTTCTTTGCTAATCTGGATGTACAAGAAAAACTGCCAACGAATTTTAAGAAAATGGTAGAAAATTATGTCGATGTTTTAATTAAAACGAATCAGAAACCATCAGAAAAAGCAATTGCCTTTTTCGAACAATGGAAAGATAATGCTTCGCTGAAATCGTTGATTAAGCAAATTTTAAAATAAAGAAAATGACAGATTTAGAATATAATTATAAAGGAATTTCGACTTACAGCAAAACCAAAGGAATCAACAATCTCGTTTTGGCGCATCAAACCGAAATTGAGGAAGTAAACAATATTCCGTGTTTTTTCTGGGGAAGTTTGACAGATCCTTATGTTACCGCAAAATGCTGGAGTACAATTGCAAAAGTGGTTCGTTCGAGTTTTGGACCGATTCCGCCAAGTCTTCGTGATCCAATTGTTTCTGCAGGCTCAGAGAGATTACGTTTTGAGGGATTTTCTTCTTGCAACGGAGTTTATGTCAGACTAGATATGAAACCAGAAGCAATCGACGGAGAGTTTATTGCCAGCGGAACAACTAATGTTGATTTCAATGATCCAATGTTGAATGCTTTGAACGCCATTCAGAAAAATGAAAAAGTGACTTTAGCTGTTGGTCAGCAAGATGTTCAGGTAATTACGAGCAAAGCAAAAGTTGTAGAGAAAAAAGTGACTTTACCTATGCGTTGGATAAAAGGTCTAACCAGCGTTCAATTGTATCTTGCTGATATGGATTTGAAATTCGAATTGAATAAAATTCAAACTATTCAATTATTTCAAAGTCTGCCAAAAGGAAGTGTAAAAGGTGATTTTTTTATAACCAAAAGAGCTGGAAAATTCATGTTTTCAACTTTGGCTACAGCCGATAGTGTACGAATAGGAGGCGTGCAAAGATTACGATTGTTAGAAGGAATTCTTTCTATAGTTGATAAAATCTTCGTTTATGAATCATCAGACAAACAAACGTGTTCGATTGTATGTGAATTTGGGAAAATGCAGTTGTTAATGGCGTTTTCTCCAGATTCATATCGCGGATTTTCAGGAGAAGGAAATGTATTAGAAACCATGACAGAAAATCTTCCAATGGAATGGGTTTATGGTTTAAACAGTTTATTAAAGTCCAATGAAATGTTTGACCCAACGATGCTTTCTATAGAAAATGATATCGACTTTGGAACAATGGACAACTTGACTTCTAATTTATCTTCAATGGGATTGTTAGGTTATGATTTAAGCGAAAAAGCACATTTTTACAGACGTCTTCCGTTTAAAACAGAAAGAATACTTTCTTTAAATCCAAGACTTAAAAATGCCAAAAAGTTAATTGATAATGAAGAAGTAGAAATCACAGAACGCAGAGCTGACTATATTGAAGCCAAAGTAAAAGGTTCGGGTGTGGTACATAAAGTGATAATTGACAACAATTCTCAGAAATGTACATGTGATTGGTTTACGGCTTATCAAGGAAAAAGAGGAATCTGCAAGCATATTTTAGCAGTAAAAATGACTGTTTCGTAAAAACTTAAAAATGTTAGTTTTTTAAAATTTTCTTAGGATTTTGTTAAATTATGAAATAAAAGACTACATTTGTACCGTAATTAAAAAACAGAAAAATACATATGACACTTTCAATAGCAAAATATTTTGACCACTTAGCAGGATCATTTCCGGCTGAAGTATCAGGATGCAATATGTATTTTTATGAAATTAGAATGTAATATTTAGAGTCAAACTCATCATAAAATAGAAAGCGTCCTCAAAGTAGGGCGCTTTTTTTGTTTTAAACTACTTTGACTTCGCTCAGTGTAAAAACAAAATAGGATAGGATTACAAGAAAAATGATAGAATATTGAACCATAACTAAAAAAAAATCAAAAAAATAATTGACAAAATGTTTAATGATTAATCAAAATAGCGAAATATAATCTTGGTGAGTAACCCGATGAGCGACAGCCATTTGATAAAAAGAGAAATCTGCACTAGTATGCGGACAGGAATTTCTTTTCTTTAACTTTTAGTATAACTAATTGATAATCAATAAAATAATTTTAAAAATGATTTGGAAATATGATTTTTTCGACATTATCTTTGCCAAACAAAATCTCAACAAAGATTTTCAAATAAAAACGATTTTAAAATATAATACAGCATATAAAATGAAATTCAATTTCGCATATAGAATAGAATCACAACTTCCGAGCCTAGATCTTGGATGTCTAAAAATACAGGTGCATGAACATGGACAATAGGATACGTATATCTTATAAATTCTGCAAGCACCTTTAATCGGGTGCTTTTTTTATGTCTTTTTTTAAAGTTTTTTTGCCACAAAGGCACGAAGGCACAGAGAAATTTAAAGGAAAATCAAAATTCTCGCAAAGACACAAAGAAATAAAGAAAACAAAAAACTTAGCGACTCTGCGACTTTGCGAGAGATTCTGAAAAAACATATAAGAAAAAAACTTAGAGTCTTAGCGCCTTAGTGGCAAAAAAAGATGGAAAAAAAACTGGGAAGATAACGGAGGTTGTTTACCCGCCTTGGACGCGGGAGGTCGCAGGTTCGAATCCTGCTTCCCAGACAATAAAATGAGAAGAGAACGATGGTCGTTCGTCCGCCTTATATGCGGGAGGTTACAGGTTCGATTCCTGTTTCTCATTAAGAGATATTTGTTTTGTCACGAAAGAGCAAAGAAATAAAAAGAGTAAAAACTTTGCGAGAGATTCAGACAAAGAAAAAAGAAAGAAAACTTTGTGTCTTTGAGCCTTTGTGGCAAAATGGCCAAAAAAAAGAAAAGAAAATGAAAAAGATAAGCACATTATTCGCCAAAGATCCTAAAGATTTAGGTAGAGTGATAGATAAAATTAATATCGAAAACAAATGGGTTTTTGATGGAGAAGCTGTTGCAACCAGAAAGTTTGATGGTACATCAGCAGCGATTATTAACGGAGAAATATTTAAAAGATTCGATGCCAAAAAAGGAAGAGTTATTCCGATAGGAGCAATTCCTTGTCAAGAAGCAGATCCAAAATCAGGACATCACCCGCACTGGTTAAAATGCGATCGTTCAAAATCGGAGGACAAACATTTCTTTGAAGGTTTTGATGGATTAGAAAACAAAGTTGACGGAACATACGAATTATGCGGACCTAAAGTACAAGGAAATCCTGAAAATTTCGAGAAGCATACATTGGTAAAACACGGAAGCGAAGTACTTGATTTTGTAAGTCTTGATTTTAAGGATTTAGAAATATTCTTATCAGAGAATGACATTGAAGGTATTGTTTTCCATCACATTTCAGATGAAAGAATGTGCAAATTAAGAAAATCAGATTTTGGTATTAAACGAATGAAATTAGAATCTGTGTAAAAAGTAAATAACGCTAAAAAGTAAAAAAATGAAAGAATTATTCAACCGAATAGCCTTTGTTGGAATTGAACAAGAAGAGTATGATGTTATAAAAGCCAATTATTCAGGACATATTATTTGGCATCAATCTATTCCTAAAATCGTAGTAAAAGACGAAGTGCTTTATATGGAAAAAGCCAATGGAGTTGGAATGCTTCCGGTTGATAAAGTAGTTTATTACGGAATTTACGATAATGATTTCGATTTTATTACTGGTTTAGCAATCTGGAGAGGTGACTGTTATCCGAATGCTGCAGCGATGATGGATTGCAGATTTAAGATTCCATGTCTGGTAAAAGCATTATTGCTTTCAAGATTTAGCGCACCTCGTGGATTTATAAGTGCAGGAGCTTCTGTAAATACTGCTAATGATACAGTTGCCAAATGGGGTAATTGGCATTGCGGCGAGAATAAACATCGTTTTACAGGAGAATGGGAAAGTGAATTTACCGCTACTATTGAACCTTATTATGAAGGAGAAGCTGTTCGTATCATGATGATTGGAGACACGTATTGGCAGATTAAATTAGAAGGAGACGATTGGTTAAAATCTATTCATCCTGACAATGCAGGTTTTATGGTTGTTGATGAAGATTTGCTGGCTGATACCATTCATATCAAAGAAACTTTAAAGATGGATATGATTGGAAATGATTATATCATTGGAAAAGATGGTTCTAAATATTTATTAGAAGTAAATCACATTCCGAACATAACTCGATTTGATGAAGTAAGAGAAGCTTATTTATCGACCGTTATAGAATGGATTAACTAAAAAAATATCCTGCGCAAAATAATTGCGCAGGATCATTTGAATCTTTGTTCAAGAAATAAAAACGTTCTTTAATAAAATGAAAAGACATCAAAGAAAACTTTGATTTACAATATCAAACAAGCCTTGTTGGGTGTTTCTGTATAGCACTATTGTAGAGGACTTTTCGCGAAAGCGTATTATGTTTTTCTATGCAGCTTGGTTTGGAGGTTTTGATGGTTTTCCAAAAAATTATCGCACAAGGGATCTAAGGGTTATGGGTTCGAATCCCATTCGCAGTAATGTGGTAGCTCAAATGGATAGAGCATTGGATGTGTTTTGCAGGTTCGAATCCTGCACCGAACTCGTTTCGGTTGGACGAATTGGTAAGTCAACGGGTCTCAAAAACCTGTCAACAGTAGAGACCATCACTCTTAAAAAGATGACCATTAGAAAAAAACTGATTTGTCTTTGTCAGTGAAATTAGGATTTTAGAATCTGAAGTTTCACACTCTGATAAAGCCAGTGCAAATAGAAATGTGTTTTGAAAAGTTTGTTTTCTTTTTGATTTGATTGTTAAGAGAACTTGGGGATTCTCTCAATAAAATAGAATCAGAAACAATTCAAATAGACAAAGAACAAACTATTTGTCCGTTTTTCTTAGAGGAGAAAGGCAAAAAGGTTTTTTATTTAGAAGATTTATAGAAGAAAGATAAAAGAAGAAAGATAACAGAGGTTTACAAATTTCAAAACTTGAAACCTGAAACCTGAAACAAAATATAATTATGATAAAAAGAATTAAAATCGAAAATTTCCAAGTAGGCTTGGTGTTCGAAAATAGAAAATTAATTAAAGTAATCGAAGAAGGATTACACTGGATTTTTGGAAACAAAGAAGTTATGATTTACGATCTAAACGGATCTTTTCAGGCTCCTTTTGAGTTGGATATTTTATTGCAAAATGAAGTATTAGCTTCTCTTTTGGAAGTTGTTGAAGTTGCTGATAACGAAATTGTATTGCAATTCGTAAAAGGAAACTTCAAAGAAATCTTGGTGCCAGGAAAGTATGCTTTTTGGAAAGGAGTTGTAAAAAACGAATTCATTAAAGCAGATTTATCTAAGATTGAAATCACAGAGAACATTCCAATAAACTTATTGGAAAATGTTAAGATGAGATACTTCACAAGAAAATTCATTGTGGCAAGCAACGATAAAGCATTGTTGTTTGTGAATGGAACTTTTGTGAAGGAATTGAAATCTGGAACACATTATTTCTGGAATAACGCCATTACAATCGAAGTGAAAACTGTCGATACGAGACAACAACAATTGGAGATTTCTGGCCAAGAATTGTTGACTAAAGATAAAGCAGGATTGAGAATCAACTTTTTTGTGAGATACCAAGTGGTTGATATCATGAAAGCTTTGATTGAAAATAAAGATTTTGAAAAACAATTGTATGTCGCAATGCAATTGGCTTTAAGAGCCTTTGTTGGAGGCTTGACTTTAGATGAATTGTTAACTAAAAAAGATGCTATTGCCGAGGCTATTTTGGAAGAAGCAAAAACTAAAATCAAAGATTTAGGTTTAGAAATTTCTGATGCTGGAATAAGAGATGTAATTCTTCCAGGAGATATGAAAGAAATCATGAATCAGGTTTTGGTTGCTGAGAAAAAAGCACAGGCCAACAGCATTATGAGAAGAGAAGAAACTGCAGCAACAAGAAGTTTGCTTAACACAGCAAAGCTGATGGAAGAAAATGAAATGTTGTGGAAGTTGAAAGAGATGGAGTACGTTGAAAAAATCGCGGATAAAATTGGTGAAATCACCATTTCTGGCGGAGGAAACGTAATTGGTCAATTAAAAGAAATCTTCGTAAAATAAAAGAACTATTAACAGTAAATGTTGATCGTTTAAGTTTAATAATAAAAATTTAAGGATGAATCAAGAAATAGGATTTGGATCGGCCTGTAAAGGTAAGATAGATACAGTGGAGTTTAGTGAATCTTCGTTTGCCTCGAGTATAGAAGCAGATTTAGGATGCACTAGCCTATGGAATGAGAAGGTGAATTTTTGGGATATTATATATATCATGTAGAGATATTTCTCTGGTAAAGCAAGCGTGCTTTTGAACTTTTGTGATATTAGATTTCCCAGAAAAGCCTTCGATTTCCTGAGATTCCCAAGAATTGCAAAAGAAAAATATCATGCAAAACAATACACTAGAAAAATATAAAAAAGCGATTAGAAATAAATACGAGACAGAAAAAGGCGGTCAATACTTTGATTATTTGTACAAGCCTTCTCGTGGTAAACTTCGTGATTTGTGCTGGCTTATTTTCGAAAATAACCCCACTCAAGAGGATTTGAATGTCTTCAAGAATCTATTGGGACTAGATTTCGATCATACCAAAAAGAACAAGTTCAAGGAAAAGAAAGACAAATTCCGACCGATCGAAACGTTCTTAAAAGGAGAAACAGATCCATCAAATATTGATGCTATAAACATGGCAGCTATTTTGGTTGATTTTGAGCCTAGACCTTTCAAAAAGTTTTACGAAACTTCTAAAAAAGAAGAAACAAAACCAGTTAAAAAACTTGAGAAAGCTAAAGCTATTTTTGAAAAGAAAAGTGCTCTGAAAAAAGAAAAACCTGAAAAAAAGTCTAAGGAAAGAAGTTTCTTTCGAGATTTAAAAAGCATGTTCTTCTAAGGATTTTTGCCACAAAGGCGCTAAGTCGCAAAGTTTTTAGCCATAGATTAAGGGATTAAAAGGATTGTTAAAAAAATCTGCTCAAATCTGTTTAATCTGCGTGAAACTTATCTTAGCGTGCCTTTGCGGTTAAAAGATTAAATACAATTATTTAAAAATTAGAAAAAATGAAAACTACAGATAAAGTTATTATTATCGATTTAGAAGCCACATGTTGGCAAGGCGCGGTCCCGAGTGGCCAGCAAAATGAAATTATAGAAATCGGTTTGGCTGTACTGGATACAGAAACTGGAGCAATTTCTAAGAATAAAGGAATATTGGTAAAGCCAAAGCGCTCGAGCGTTAGTTTGTTTTGTACCGAATTGACTACGATTACTCAAGATTTATTAGATAAAAACGGTGTTAGTTTTGAAGAAGCGATTAATCAGCTTATCGACGAGTATAATCCCGATTTGTATACTTGGGCAAGTTACGGTCAATACGATCTCAATATGCTGAAAAAACAATGTAAATCGTTTGGCGTTTCGTATCCGATGGGAGAGGAGCATATCAACGTAAAAGAGTATTTTGCTGAAAAGTTTGGTTTGGTTAAACCAACGGGAATGAATGGCGCGCTTCATATGCTGAATATTCCATTAGAAGGAACACATCACCGCGGAATTGACGATGCCAAAAACATCGCTAAGATTTTGAATTGGTGTCTGAAAAATTAGAATTTAATTTGTTAATCACAGTTATCAAAAGGATAGCTGATAGCTGTAGAAAACTGTAAAACATTGTGTTTACAGTTTTTCGTATTTTCTACAATTGCTATTAAATCCATTCTCCTGCCGCATTATAATCATCTGGAAGATAAGTAAGATATTGTACCATTCTTGGGTTTTGTCCTTTGTTGGGTGTTGCGCAGTGCGGAAGTGTATTATGCCAGATTATAAAATCGCCTGCATCTCCTGTAATTGGTTTTGGTTGTAAAGTTTTTAAAGCTTTTTCTCGAGGATTTTCATTTGGTTCAAGTTGGTCGAGCCATTCATTAATTTGGTTATGAAAACCAGCCACACAATGGAAAGCACCATCATTTTCTCCGCATTCAGTTAAATAAAGTAAACCTTGAAGACCGTAAGTAAGAGGTTTCTTTAAACTCATATCCCAATGTAGCGAACTTCCTAAAAAAATGAAATCATCTGTTTCTGGCGGATTGAAACTTACTTTGTCGATAGTTTTGTAGATTTTTGTGGTTTTATAAAGCTGTTCGTAAGCTTTTTTTATTCGTGGTGAAAAACGGTTGCGGTTTAGGGTTTCATGATCTGAAAAATTAAGCATCAGCCCTTTTTGCTCTTCGTGTCGGTTATACCAGCTTTCTTTTTTATTCGGATCCATTTTTAAGTATTCCCAAATGGCTTTTTGTGTAGCTTCGCAATCTTCTTTAGAAATAGCATTTTTAACTACAACATAACCGTTCTGATTCCAAAATTCAAGATCTTCTTCAGATAATACATCTTCAATTAAATCTTCAATTTCTGGAGAAGTATTTCTTTTTCTGCCATTAATCCATGTTTTGAAAGTTTCAAAATCAGGTTTTTCAAAATATAAAAAATACAAAGTATCTTCCATTCCAATACCTAATTGGTACAAAGTTTTAATTTCATTGTCCCAATTGGATAGGTCTGAATTTGCACTTTCGGGATTTATAGTGCGTTTCCATAATTGTTCGAGAACTGTCCAAGGCATACTTATCAGTTTTAATTGAAAGAAAACATAAAAATACGTGAATTATAGTTTGATTTTTAAAGTAAAAATACCCGTTTTTTGATACTAAAAAGGCCATCTCATGGAGATAGCCTTTTTTACTTTGGTTATATTATTTTGATTTATTAATTGTTGCCGTATATTTTAGCATAAAGATCTTTATAAATCTCTTTAATAATTTTTCGTTTTAATTTCAATGTAGGAGTAAGCTGTCCGCCATCAATAGACCAAACATCGGGAGTTAACTCAAAGCGTTTAATTTGTTCCCAGTGTCCGAATTTTTTATTGATTTCTTCCACTTCATTGTCAATACGTTTAATCACATCTGGATTGGTGGCAATTTCAGCAGTAGAATCTCCTAAACTAATTTTATGAATTTTAGCCCATTCTTTTACAAACTCAAAGTTTGGCTGAATAAAAGCGGCTGGCATTTTTTCTCCTTCTCCAATTACCATAATCTGTTCAATAAAACGAGATTGCTTCATGGCATTTTCAATCATTTGAGGCGCGATATATTTTCCTCCCGAAGTTTTAAACATTTCTTTTTTACGGTCGGTGATTTTCAAGAAACCTT
The DNA here is from genome assembly GCF_024649945.1 of Flavobacterium panacis. Lineage (GTDB taxonomy): Bacteria > Bacteroidota > Bacteroidia > Flavobacteriales > Flavobacteriaceae > Flavobacterium > Flavobacterium panacis. Next base: position 28,636 of record NZ_JANKMS010000012.1, read on the forward strand.
CGCTGTCAATTTCACCGATATCTCCTGTGTGAAAATAACCGTCTATAATTGCTTCAGCTGTTTTTTCAGGATCTTTATAGTAACCCAACATTACGTTTGGACCTTTCAATAAGATTTCACCGTCTTCAGCAATTTTAACTTCAAGATTACGAATCGGCTTTCCGACAGTTCCAATTTTAAATCCTTTATTTCTTTGGTCATTAACGGCAATTACTGGCGAAGTTTCAGACAAACCGTAACCTTCCATAACCGGAATTTCTGCTGCAGCAAAAACTCTTGTCAAACGTGGCTGTAAAGCGGCACTTCCAGAAACCATCAAATCTAAATTCCCGCCCAAACCTTCTTTCCATTTACTGAAAATCAATTTGCGGGCAATTTTTAATTGGAATTCATACCAGAATCCGTTTGCTCCGTAAGGTTCGTATTTTAAACCTAAATCAATAGCCCAGAAAAATAGTTTTTTCTTAATACCAGTTAATTCAGCTCCTTTAGCATAAATTTTATCATAAACTTTTTCTAAAAGTCTTGGTACTGCTGTAATTACAGTTGGTTTAACTTCTTTTAGGTTGTCACTGATTTTATCAATTGATTCTCCAAAATAAACCGAAACTCCATAAAATTGATAGATGTATAAAATCATTCTCTCAAAAATATGACAGATAGGCAAGAAGCTCAAAGCCGTACTTTTTCCTGGATCAAACGGGATTCTTGGTGCGCTGTCTAAAACGTTCGACACAATATTTTTGTGCGAAAGCATAACACCTTTTGGTTTTCCAGTTGTCCCTGAAGTATAAATGATTGTAGCCAAATCATCTGTTTGGATACTGTCTTTTCTGGCTTCAACTTCATTCTGATTGCTTTCGTCTGCACCTAAAGTCAGTAATTCTGACCAATGTTTGCAACCTGGAATTTCATTAAAAGAATAAACCTCTTTTAAAGTTGGCACATTAGCTTTAATAGCGTTTACTTTTTGTAAAACTTCCTCATCAGAAACAAAACAGTAAATACTGCCGCTGTGGTTTAAAATATATTCGTAGTCTTCTTCAGCAATTGTTGGATAAATCGGAACATTCTGAGCACCTGTCTGCAAAATACCAATATCCATGATATTCCACTCCGTTCTATTGTTCGAAGTAATTAAGGCAATTTTATCATCTTTCTGAACGCCCATTCGCAATAATGCTCTCGAAACAGCATTTGCTTTTGCAATATATTCCTGACTGGATGTTTTTTCCCAGGCTCCATTTTTTTTGGTTGCCAAAGCAACTTCAAGGTTGTAAGTTTCTTGTTGATAATAAGGAAAATCAAAAAGGCGTGTGATTGAAACCATGTTTAATATATTGAATTTTACTGCAAATTAAATAAAATTTGGGTATGATTTTTATATTTATAAAATTTAATCGGAAAATTTACGGGTACTTTTAAAATTCAACGAAAACGTTTTCTTTTTTTTAGAAAATGATACTAAAATTGAATAAATATTTAATGAGATGACTGTTTTTTACAGCTTATTGAACATTATAATCAACATAATCTTTTACTCTTTCTCCCATCAAGAACATTTTTTTCTTGGCAAAATGAATAGAAAATTGAGAATAATACCATTCTTCGCTGTCATTTGGTCTGTACCAAAAGGTATAAGAAGCACTATTGAATCCTTCTTTAAAAACAGGAACACCTTCTTCCGAACATTCGATTCCCCAGTTGATTTTTTGTTTGCTTAAATCTTCTGCCTGAATAGAACCTGTTCCATCTGGATTTAACACCGTAATAGGTTGTTTTTGATTTAATGGAGCATAAGTTCCTTGAACCGGATATCCGATAGTTGTTGTTATAAATCGGTCTCTGGAATTGTGGGTAATCTGATCTACGTGAACTTGTGAATGTGAAGTTGCTGCAACAAAAAAGAAGCTGCAGATAAAAAGTAATTTTAAAAATTTCATTCTATGTAGGTTTAAGTGTTTTTGGGCTGGAGAAAATCTATTGCTACATTTTTTCTCTGGCGAATATAATTCAATTTTTTAATAGAATTGACGCTTAAAAATACAAGAATGAAATTTTTACTATTTGTTGTTTTTTGATTCCTTTTTTACTCTGTTGAAAATTGATTTTCGAGTAACTTTTCCTTAAAATCAGATTTAAATGTATAAGCAAAAGTAACCATCAAAGCACGTGTGTCAGATTTTGAGGTTCTGTTGTTTCTAAATAATAATGTATTGTTTTTGTAACCACTTTCTAAAGTATTAAACATATCAGTTACAACCAATCCCAGACGTGCATTGCTTTTTCCTAATTTTTGCTGAAATCCTAAATCTACATTATAAATCGGAATCCTTTTTCCTTGAGCTGTTGCAACCGATGAATTGTAGTTTCCAATGATTTGAAGTTTTCCACCTTTCCAAGGAGTAAAATTATTGATTAATTTTCCATACCAGCTAAAAGCATTGGTTACTACATATTCTGCTTGATCTAGATTTCCAGCATTGATATGCTGTTGGAAAGCGGTTAAGCTGATATTGGCATCATAAAAGGAAAAAGGTTTTATGCTGAAAATAGTTTCAAGTCCGTAAGTAACCGTATTCCCTATATTTTGAGGTTGTAACAAAACAACTCCATTGTCCTGAAGTATAGAATATTGTCGAATGGTATTATTGGCATTTCTATAAAATGCATTTCCAGAAAACGAGTAAGTATCCCAGTCTTTGTTGTATGTCAATTCTACAATATGAATGATTTCAGGTTTCAAATAGGGATTTCCTCCATGCGGATTCAGGGCATCGGTAATATCAACAAACGGATTTAAATCGTCTAAATCTGGTCGGTTGATCCGTTTGCTGTAACCGAATTTTAAAAATTCATCTGATTTTAAATTGAGTTGAATATAAGCTGATGGAAAGAGTTTTAGGTAATTGTTTGAAAAACGATCACTTCCGTTCCCTGTTTTTCCGTTATTGGTAACCTGTTCCGCTCGAAGTCCCAAATTGTACTTCCATTTCTGATTGTCTTTAGAACCAGAATAAGAATTCAAAAGTCCATAAACCGCATTGATTTGTTCATTAAAATCAAAAATATTACTGGTTAGCGTATTAATGACATAATTGCCATTGATTAAATCAGCACTTTGAAAATCAGAATTAAAAAATCTAAAAGTTCCCTTGTATCCTGTTTCAATTATTGATTTTTCAGAAATAGGAAAGCTGTAGTTTAATATTGCATTAGAAATGTTTTCTTTTGAATAATTGTGAGTTCGCTGTAAAAATGGATCTCCAATTCCGTTTTCATTTTCATTATAATTTTGAGTATTGATATCTGTATTTTCTCTTCCAAAATTGTATGATGTCGTAAGACTGGCATTTAGACTTTTGCGGTCATCAGAAAATTTTCTATCATAATTGAAAGCCATTTCTGCCGCTTTTTCTTTTTGTATTTCTGAAGAAAATCGTTGATTTCCAGAGAAAAATTGATTCGAATTATTGAAAATAGTTGTTTTTAAAGTTTCTTCATTGTCTTTGTTTTCAAGATTACCAAGTGCTTCAAATGAAAAAGTATTTCTCTCATTTGGCGAAAAATCAACATTGAACTTTAAGTTTTGTAAACCTTCTGTTCGTTGATCGCTTCGATCCTGATGAATATAATGTTCGTCTTCAATAAAATAATTCGTTCGGTCTCCTTTGATGCTTTTGGTTCTTCCTGCAAAACGATTGTCATAAGCAAGTCCGATATTCCATTTATCTGTTTTCTGATTTAAAAGAACCGAACTACTTAATCGTCCTTTTGCACCAAAACCACCACCAAGAACCGCCGCTCCGTTTATTCCGTTTAAATTGTTTTTCTTGAGCTTAATATTGATAATACCACTTTCGGCATTGGCATCGTATTTTGCAGTTGGACTCGTAATAATTTCGATACTTTCAATGCTACTGGCTGGAATCTGATCCATATTAGTAATGGCTGAGTTTTTCCCATTAATTAAAATCATAGGTTTTTTTCCTCTTAAGGTAATCGCATCATCAGCATCAACGGCAACAGTTGGAATATTTTTCAGCATATCAATAGCTGTTCCTCCAGATTGTGAGATATTAGAAACAGCATTAAAAACGAAACCTTCATTGGTTTTCTGAATTTGTTTTTTCTGTGAAGTTACTACTACTGTATTCAACAAATTAGCATCTTCTTGTAATACAATATTTCCAATTGAAAGAGGAGTTCCTGTATATTTTACTTTTTGAGAGGATGTTTTAAAACCAATTAATCTAAGTTTTAATATGTAATCTGCAGGACTAATATTTTCGAGAATAAATTTTCCAGAAGAATCTGTAATAGCGTATGCAACTGTTTTGGTAGTATCTGTAATAGGTTTTAAAACCACATCAACAAACTCGATTGGATTTTTTCCATCTGAAACAGTTCCGTTTATTGTATTTGTTTTTTGGCTAAAAGAAGATTGGTTTATTGCAAATAGTAAAATTGCAAGAACTAAATATTGTTTCCATTTTTTCATATGACAAAGTTATTTATCGAATGAAATACAAGAGAATAAAGCGCCTTAAGATATTATTAAATTAGACTTAGGGCTTTTTAATGATTTACTTTAAATAAAATTAAGATGATAAAAAAAGGGATTTTTCCCCTTTTAAAAACGGGAATTTTCATGGAAGATTTCAAAAGTTCGAATCTTACTTTTATCCCGTCAAAATGCGGAGGCCGAAAAGCAAAAGAGTAGGCGTTACATAAATTAAAATACTATGGAAACTGCTTTCTTCTTAGCGATGGGTTGGTGTGGGACAAAATATCCGGGCTGGTGGCGTAAATTTTTAAAGAAACCACCATTTCCTGAACCAGAACCATGGTGGGTTATTTCAACAATTGGATTAGGTTTAATTGCCGGACTGGCAGGTGGAACTGTTTTTAGTGTGGTAATTCGAGAAAGTCAATTCTTTTCGGGGCAGGCTGCAATTGCTTCTGGATTATTTGCTTTTGGAACGGCTAATATAGTTACTGGAATTGCTTCAGCTTTTAAAGATTAAGGATAAAAATATCTCGACCATTTGGGGATAGTGTTGAGGTATTTCCCTGCCACGAATGAACGTAAATTTAGTTTGTGTGATTCGTGGCAAAAAAAAAGCGCTCGATAAATTCGAGCGCTTCATTATTAAAAATATATTTCTTAGTTTTTGTCAATCCATTTTCTTGCATTGACAAAAGCTTCGTGCCAAGGCGTAACCTCGTCATTTCTATCTTTTGCATAATGTGCCCAGTTCCATTGGAAAGTCGAACGCTCAATGTGAGGCATCATAACCAAATGTCTTCCAGTTTTGTCACACATCATTGCGGTGTTGTAATCAGAACCGTTAGGGTTTGCTGGATATCCTTCGTAAGCATATTTAGAAACAATGTTGTATTGGTCTTCAGCATAAGGCAATTTGAATTTACCTTCTCCGTGAGAAACCCAAACTCCTAAAGTACTTCCTGCTAAAGTCGATAACATTACAGAATTGTTTTCCTGAACTGTTACAGATGTAAAGATACTTTCGTGTTTCTGGCTTTCGTTATGGTGCATTTTTCCGTGAATTTCGTGCTCTGGATTAATCACTTCTAATTCCATAAACAATTGGCATCCGTTACAGATTCCAACAGATAAAGTATCTTCTCTTTTGAAGAAATTATCTAAAGCTGTTTTTGCTTTTTCGTTGTATAAGAAAGCTCCAGCCCAACCTTTAGCAGAACCTAAAACGTCAGAGTTAGAGAATCCACCAACAGCTCCGATGAACTGAATATCTTCTAGAGTTTCACGTCCAGAAATTAAATCGGTCATGTGAACGTCTTTTACGTCAAATCCAGCCAAGTACATTGCGTTTGCCATTTCACGCTCAGAATTACTTCCTTTTTCACGAATAATCGCTGCTTTTGGTCTTGGTTTAGAGTTGTCGATTTCTGGTTTCTTTCCTGTAAAGTGTGCAGGGAAAGTATAATTTAGAACCTGATTTTTATAGTTTTCGAAACGTGCTTTTGCAGTTCCGTTTTTAGATTGTTTTTGGTCTAATAAATAAGAAGTTTCAAACCAAACATCTCTGTAAGTTGGAATGTCTAATTTATAAGTTCCAAATTCCAAACTTGCAGTTTCTTGAACAGAACCTAATTTGAAGAATTCGATGTTGTTAGAGTTTAATTTAGCTTCAACAGCTGAATCAGATTTAGCTTGGAATACGATTCCGATGTTTTCTGCGAAAAGGATTTTCAATAAGTCTTTTTCCGCGAAAGCGCTGAAATTAATTTTAGCTCCAAGATTTACATCAGCAAAACACATTTCTAATAAAGTCGTGATTAAACCACCGCTTCCGATATCGTGACCCGCTAAAATTTGGCTTTCGCCGATTAATTCCTGAACTGTATTAAATGCATTTTTGAAGAAAGCCGAATCTTTAATAGTTGAAGTTTCGTTTCCGATTGTATTTCTGATTTGTGCGAAAGAAGAACCTCCTAATTTGAAATCATCTTGAGACAAATTGATATAATAAATTGATTCACCGTTTTTCTGTAAAACAGGTTCAACTACTTTTCTAATATCTGTACAGTTTCCAGCTGCAGAAATAATAACCGTTCCCGGCGCAATTACTTCATCATTTGGATATTTTTGTTTCATTGAAAGTGAATCTTTTCCTGTTGGAATATTGATTCCTAATTCAATTGCAAATTCTGAACAACCTTCAACAGCTGCGTACAAACGAGCGTCTTCACCTTCGTTTTTACAAGCCCACATCCAGTTTGCAGATAATGAAACTCCTTTTAACTGATCTTTAATTGGAGCCCAGATAATGTTTGATAACGATTCTGCAATCGCATTTCTAGATCCCGCAACTGGATCAATCAAAGCAGCAATAGGAGCGTGCCCGATAGAAGTTGCAATTCCTTCTTTTCCTAAATAATCCAAAGCCATTACGCCCACATTGTTCAAAGGCAATTGTAACGGACCTGCATTTTGCTGTTTTGCCACTCTTCCTCCAACACAACGGTCAACTTTATTTGTCAACCAGTCTTTTGAAGCAACAGCCTCTAAACGTAAAACGTCTTTTAAGTAGCTTTCAAAATCTCCTGCATTGTAAGCAACATCAGCATATTTTCTGTCTACTTTTTTATCTGTCATGATCGTTTTTGGAGAACTTCCAAAGAAATCTTCCAAAGCATAATCCATTGGTTTAGAACCGTTAGATTTTGATTCGAAAGTAAAACGGTGATCTCCCGTTACATCTCCAACTTCGTACATTGGCGAACGCTCTCTGTCAGCAATTCTTTGTAATGTATCGATATCTTTTTGACCAATAACCAATCCCATTCTTTCTTGAGATTCGTTACCAATAATTTCTTTTGCAGAAAGAGTAGGGTCTCCAACAGGCAATTTGTCTAAATCGATCAAACCTCCAGTTTCTTCAACCAATTCAGAAAGACAGTTTAAGTGTCCGCCCGCACCGTGATCGTGAATCGAAACAATTGGATTATTGTCGCTTTCTACTAATCCACGGATTGCATTTGCAGCACGTTTTTGCATTTCTGGATTTGAACGCTGAATCGCATTCAACTCAATTCCTGAACCGAAAGCTCCTGTATCTGCAGAAGAAACCGCAGCACCACCCATTCCGATTCTATAATTTTCTCCACCAAGAATAACGATTTTATCACCTTCTTGTGGTTTGTTTTTGATAGCTTGATTTAATTTTCCGTAACCAATTCCACCCGCTTGCATGATTACTTTATCGTAACCAATTTTTCTGTTTTCTTCTTCGTGTTCGAAAGTTAAAACAGAACCTGTAATAAGCGGCTGTCCAAATTTATTTCCGAAATCAGAAGCTCCGTTTGAAGCTTTGATCAATATATCCATTGGAGTTTGGTACAACCATTTTCTTTCTTCCACTGCATTTTCCCATTTTCTGTCGTTGTTCAAACGAGAATACGATGTCATATAAACAGCAGTTCCAGCCAATGGTAAAGAACCTTGGCCACCTGCAAGACGGTCACGGATTTCTCCTCCAGATCCTGTTGCAGCTCCGTTGAAAGGCTCGACAGTTGTTGGGAAATTGTGTGTTTCGGCTTTTAAAGATAAAACCGAATCAAATTCTTTTATTTCGTAAAAATCAGGTTTATCAGCCGATTTTGGTGCAAATTGCTGCACTTTTGGTCCTTTTACAAAAGCAACGTTGTCTTTGTAAGCAGAAACAATATCGTTAGGATTTTCCTGAGATGTTTTTTTGATTAATTTAAAAAGAGAAGTTTCTTTTTCTTCGCCATCGATAACAAATGTTCCGTTGAAAATTTTGTGACGGCAGTGCTCTGAATTCGCTTGAGAAAAAGCAAAAATCTCAGAGTCAGTTAATTTTCTTCCAAGTTTAGTCGAAAGATTGTTTAAGTATTCAACTTCTTCTTCGCTTAAAGCTAAACCTTCAACTTTGTTGTAAGTCGCAATATCATCAATCTCCAAAATTGGTTCTGGCTGAATGTTGATAGTGAAGATTTCTTGATCTAATTCGTTGAATTTTTGAGAAAGCATCGGATCAAAATCATTGAAATCTTCCGTTGCAGGATGAAATTCTTCGATTCTGATAATACCTGAAATACCCATATTTTGAGTAATTTCTACAGCATTTGTACTCCAAGGTGTAATCATTGTAGCGCGCGGGCCAACAAAGAATCCTGCTAATGCAGATTTTTCGATTTTACTCGCGTCGGCAAAAAGCCAGTTTAATTTTGAAATGTCTTGAGCTGAAATTTCGTTTTGCGTTTGTACGGCAAAAACAGTTTTGCTTTGGTTTTCAAAGAAATGGATCATTTGTGTAGTTTGTTGTTTTGAAGGTGCAAATTTAGTGTAAATAAATAGTAAGCGCAAATTTGAAAACGATCTCTTTTCAAAAAAAATGAAATTGCTTTTTTCTTGCATTTTTTCTACCAAAAAGACGCAAAATCAATAAGTTTCGGGCTTTTTGAAAATTTAAAGATTTAATAAAATTTCTTTTTTGATAAGCACTGTTATATTAAACTTTTAGAAAGGAAAAAATTAAAACTGAAACTTTATTTTTGAGTATTTGTTTGAAAAGTAATTTGCAAATTTTACGAAAACTTAGAAAAGAATAAACTAGAATATTTCTAGAAAATGACCCTATTGAGACAAAAAAAGCGGCAATTTTGCCGCTTTTGTAGTAAAGAAAATCTAGTTTCTAGTTAACTATGATCTTTTTATTGCTCGTTTTTGAACCTTGAATGATACGAACGATATATATTCCTTTAGGAATATTGTTTACTGTGATCGAAGAAGAATCGTTGTTTTCTTTGGTGAATATTTTTTGCCCTAAAATGGATAGAATTTCAATATTTGATGTTTCTTCGGAACCATTTAATTGAATTGTAAAATTCCCATTTGAAGGATTTGGATAAATAGAAAATGTAGTGGAATCAAAATCTCCTGTTCCTAAATTGGCTAACGTGTGACTTCCTAATCCATCGCATTTGTCTTTTGCATACACATCCCATTCTCCGGCTTTGTCGAAAGTAGTGTTTGGTGAAGAAACGGTAGGTTTTCTTCTTAAAGTTTCATCGATAGAAAAATTGGCTGTATTTCCTAATGTTCCAATAATATCAATTAAAACATCGTTTTTGAATAATCCGATCGGATCGTTTCCATTAAATTGAAGTTCAGCTGCACCGCTTGATAAATTTGCATTTGCTGGCGGAAAACAAGTTGCAGTTCCTTGACTGTAAGCAATAACATAGGATGCTCCCTGAGCTAAAGTTCCAGTAAGTGCTAGTCCTGCTGTTGATGTCCACGGACCAGCTCCATTTACTTGTTTTTTGATGGTGTATTGTGTTAAGTCGACAGTGTTTCCTGTGAAGTTTGAAACTTCTAAATATTTATTATTACCAGAACCTTCAATATATTCTGAAAATAAAATTTCATTCGCAATTGTTCCACCTCCTGTAGATTCAGTGGTGCTTCCATTAACAGTAGTACTTGCAGTTGATAAATTGTTTGAAGTATCTTTGGCTACTACATAAAAAGAATAAGTTGTTGATGCAGTTAAGCCAGTGACAGTAGCGGTTGTTCCTGTTTCATTTTGTTTGAAAATTCCGTTTACATAAATAGCATATCCAGAAATTCCAACATTATCTGTCGAGGCAGACCAGCTCAAACTAATTGTATTTGAAGTGCTTGCTGTAACAGTTAAATTTAAAGGAGTGGTTGGAGGAGTAGTGTCATCTGCTTCAGTTGTCCAGATTGCTTCTACATATTCTGGATGATCAATAAACGGGTTTCTATTATTTTGACGGGCGTATATGGCATTGTTTCGGGCAATTTCCCTAGCATTTACGGGATCTTGTTTGTGCCAAGCAATAAGCATACTTAAAAATGCAGGTGTAAAAACTTTGTTCGCTGTTCCGTTAAACATTGGGTAAGGATATCCAGCAATGGTATTTTCATAACGCGTTGCAAAGTAAAAATACATTCGGGCAATATCACCTTTAAATTCGTCGATTGGTTCAAAAACAGTTCCTGAATATCCAGAAATTGAACTTGATCCTAATCTGCTTCCGTTTAGTGAAGTATAAGTTGCTGTACCAACATTTCCATGAGGATAATTAGATCGCATTCCGTTTACTTTTCCGTCGGTTGGCGTGATGAAATGAGCATCAGCGACCATTGGCGATTTTTCATCAAAAACAGACTGAGGAATAATGTGTTCTCTATTGTAACAATCACCTTCAGCTGCATAATTACCACATCTCTGCGTAGTAGCAATACTATAAGTATACGGATCCGTTCCAGATGGATTTTCAGAATACATATCTAAAACGGATCCATCATTTTCGTAAAAATTATCAATATCCGAAGTCGCATAGGTAGTGTATAAACCTGCGTATCCATTATCAGTATGTCCTTTTATGATATTGTATAATTGTGTTTTTAAAGTGTAGCCAGTGCCAGTTGCAGTATCATAATATCCTGTTGGTATTTGCGCAAAAGCAGAAGTAAGAGCGAAAAAAAGTAAAAAAAAGTAGTTTTTTTTCATAAATAGATAAGTTGAGATTGGGGAAATCTTAAATTGTAATAATGTTTTATGTAGAAATTTAATTCTGAACAAGATTACAGTTTTAATGAAAAAAACATGTTAAGCCATGATTATTTTTTGACTTTTAATGCCAAACGAATCCTGTTATGAAAGACATTTATCTCAACTTATAGCTCATCTATTTCGGAAAGTCCTGACTCTGATAAGCTCCCAAATCGGGAGGAGAAGTTCTGGAAATTCCTAAAATATCTGTCGTAATGATATAGGACTGATTTCCTTTCGCGAAAGCGGAGGAAGTTTTATCAATATTGAATTTATTTTGAGAAGCATTATAATACTTCGGATTTTCATTCAAAATAATGTTTGTGTAATGTTCTGTGTCGGTTTTGAATTGATAATCAGGATTTGTTGTAGAACTGCTGAATTTTAAAAGACAATTATTTAATTGATAAACAAAGGGAGCAGCTGTATTTTTGATTAAGTTAAATTCATTTGTAGCCGAACCGTAAAGGATACAATTGTTAAAAGTTGCCTGAGTCAACGCATTTGTTTCTGGAGCTGCTCCAGCTAGCGAATTGCTTAAACTTACAGCAAATTGGGATGGACCTGACCAGTTATTATTAAAAGTACAATGGGTAAACTTATAATTTCCACCATAAACGACAGCTAAACTAGCAAGTCCTGCATAATTAATGACAAGATTTTCTCCAATGATTTGAGTGTTTTGTGCTAGAATTCCGTTTTCCACACAATTGTAAATTTGTGAGTTTTTAATTTGAACGGTATTTAAAGGACTTCTAAAATCTAAGCCAGTAACGGCATTTTTTAAGGTAAGATGATTAATGGAATGATTGGTACTTCCTTTTTCAAAAATCACCGATTTCCATTGCCCAGGAATATCAGAATAAAGCGATTCTAAACGATCACCTTCGAAAATTACTTCATTTTCTAATTTTTCATTTGTTGAAGCAGTTCCATTAATTTGAAGCGAAGCATTTTTTCCAACATATAAACCGGAATTAGCATGAAAATGGATTCGTGCACCAGCTTCAAAAGTTATCGTTTTATTTTCGGGAACTCCTGCATATCCATAAATGACGTATGGTTTTTGTTTGGTAAAAAGAAGTTCATTTCCGTTTGTTGGATCATTTTCGCTTAAGTAAAAACCATCCACATCTTTGCCGTCTATTTTTATTTTTTCTTTTGAACCATCAGCATTTTGATTTGGATAGAAGAAAATGGCATCCTGAATTAAAGTAACCAAAGCGACTTCTTGAAGATTGGCACCGCTGTCAAACTGGATTTCATCAGTATACAAAAAATCAGTTGGATTGGCATCTGTAATATCAGCAGTAGTTTCAATAAAAATATACAAGCTGTCTTTTGCTAAAAGCGTAACATCTTTAAAGATTTTTCCATCTGTTCCGCTCATTCCGTCAACAGTCATACGGTATTTTGAACTTAAGCCTTTTTTGAATTGTACAACAGGAATCGAAATGTCATTTTTACTTTGATTATAGACTTTCAATTGATAAGTGCTTGATCCAATATTTTTAAAAACGGTATCTAAATAAACAGTGTCTCTGGAGAACTTCAAATTTCCAGTACTAGCAACGGTATCAAAGTCAGTTCGACAAGAACTGAAAGTTATAAGTATTGCAAGAATGAAAAGAGTAAAATATTGACGCATTTATATAGTTTTTTTGCCACAGATTAAGGGCTTTTTTGCCACGAATTACACGAATTCTCCGAATTTAAATTAGTGCAAATTGGTGTAATTCGTGGCAAACAAAAATTAATCTGTGTAATCTGTGGCCAAAAAAATGCCAAAGATTGATTCTGATTGTTTTTGTAAAAATAACAAAAAACCTACAGCTTTGAAGTTGAATTTTAAATTTTAGAATCGGATTTTAGATTTATGTCTTATCTTTCTTTAATTTTACGATTTTAAAGTTTATTTTAATGAATCATACAAAAGAGCAGATTTTGGCGCGCTGTAATGAGTTTTCTAAAAACACATTAATGGAAACGCTGAAAATTGAATATATCGACGCCGGAGAAGATTTTTTAACTGCAAAAATGCCTGTAAATCCAAGTGTTCACCAACCAATGGGATTGCTTCATGGAGGCGCTTCTGTTGCTTTGGCAGAAAGCGTTGGGAGTGCCGCTTCTTTCTTTTTTATCAATCCGAAAGAGCAGGAGGTAAGAGGCATCGAAATTTCGGCAAATCATCTAAAAAGTATTCGTGAAGGTTATGTTTTCGGAACCGCCAGAATTATTCACAAAGGAAGAAGTCTTCATCTTTGGGAAATTAAAATTATCGATGAAGAAGGAAATCTGGTTTCGCTTTGCAAACTGACGAATATTGTTTTGGATAGAAAGAAAAGTGAGTAAATTATGAATCCATTTTTCTTAAAAATTAAAAATCATAAAGAACAAAATTTACCTTTTGTACTTTATTCAAAACCCAACACAACAAATCTTGTCGGGATTTTACAACAAAATAATATTTTACATACTGTTTCTGATTACAGTGAAAAAGGATTTGTTTTTGCCTCTTTTGATGAAAAACAACTAGTTCTGATTCCTGAAAATGAATCAGAAATTATTACGACTGAAAAAGAAGCAACTTCATTCGAACCAATCGAAATTGATGATTTGAGTTTTGATCCTGAAGCGAAATTTCAATATGAATATTTAGTTGCTCAAGGAATTCAAGCCATAAAAAATGAAGAATTCAAAAAAGTCGTTTTATCGCGAAGCGAAGAAGTGCCTTTGTCTGAATTTGATTTTGTTGAAACTTTTCAGCATTTGGTTCAGTTATATTCTGCGACTTTCTGTTATTGTTTCTTTCATCCAAAAATTGGACTTTGGATGGGAGCAACTCCTGAAAAGTTGTTAAAAGCAAATGGAAATGCTTTTGAAACCATGGCTTTGGCAGGAACACAAAAAGATAATCAGGAAACTGAAATTGTTTGGCAACAAAAAGAAAAAGACGAACAGCAATTTGTAACTGATTTTATCGTAAAAAGACTTCGAGAATTTACCGCTTCGGTTGTAGTTTCTGAACCTTACAGTTTAAAAGCGGGATCGATCTGGCATATTAAAACGGATATTGCTGGAGTTCTAAAGGAGAATTCAACTTTAGAAGAAGTTATCGATACTTTACACCCAACACCAGCCGTTTGCGGACTTCCAAAAAAGAAATCAAAAGTATTTATTTTAGAAAATGAAAATTACGAAAGGACTTTCTATACGGGTTTTCTGGGGGAATTAAACAGCACTTTTACAGAAACTAATACGAGTTCTGATTTATTCGTAAATTTACGATGCATGCAGATTCAGGAAGACAAAGCGATTTTGTACATGGGCTGCGGTATCACAAAAGAAAGTATTCCTGAGAAAGAATGGGAAGAAAGCGTCAACAAGTCGATGACGATGAAAAGAGTTTTAAGAAAATAGAATAAAGAAAATAGAATAAAGAAATCGACAAAAGATCAATTTGATTTTTTCAGTATTGTTATTGAAATTGATTTTTGAAATTGATTTTTGAAATTGATATTTAAAAAATATGAAACTAGATATATTAGCATTTGGTGCACATCCGGACGATGTAGAATTAGGTTGTGCTGGAACAATTTTAAAAGAAGTTTCCCTTGGGAAAAAAGTAGGGATTGTAGATTTAACGCGTGGCGAATTGGGAACGCGTGGTACGGCAGAAACCAGAGATCAGGAAGCAAAAGATGCTGCAAAGATTTTAGGGGTTTTAGTACGCGAAAATTTAGCGATGCGTGATGGTTTTTTCGTTAATGATGAAAAGCATCAATTAGAAGTCATTAAAATGATTCGTAAGTACAAACCTGAAATTGTATTGTGCAATGCAATCGATGATCGTCATATTGATCACGGAAAAGGAAGTAAATTAGTTTCTGACGCTTGTTTCCTTTCAGGTTTGATGAAAATTGAAACTTCGATCGATGGAGTGCAACAAGAAGCATGGAGACCTAAAATAGTGTATCATTATATTCAGTGGAAAAACATTGAACCGGATTTCGTGGTAGACATCACAGGATTCGAAGAGAAGAAAATTGAAGCGATTATGGCTTATAAAACGCAATTTTATGATCCGAATTCAAATGAACCTGCAACGCCAATTACAAGTAAAAACTTTTTTGAGAGCTTAAATTATCGTGCGCAAGACCTAGGAAGACTGGTTGGGAAAGATTTTGCAGAAGGTTTTACTGTTGAAAGGTGTTTGGCAGTCAGTAGCTTAGATAATTTGATTTAAATTTTATAAAAATTTTTCATTTTTTTCTTTGTAGAACTGAACCTTTGTTCTATATTTGCACTCGCTAAGCAGAAAAATGGTGGTTGTAGCTCAGCTGGTTAGAGTAGCGGTTTGTGGTGCCGCGGGTCGCCGGTTCGAACCCGGTCAGCCACCCAGATAGAAAGCCTTGAAGAAATTCAAGGCTTTTTTTGTACTTATATTTTTCTTTTGAGCTATATAATTTCATACAAGTAATCTAAGTTTTACTTCTTTGTAATAAGCTTAATTTAAAGCATATCTAAAATGACTTATATCACTTATATGGTTTAAATAAAAAAAGCACGACGATTAAGTCATGCTTTTCTGGTGGTTAATATATTTGGTTTTATTGGATTATCTGATTTCTTCAAATGTAGTTCCTTGTTTAATATCTCCGGTTTTGTACCCTTTTTTAAACCAATACATTCTTTGTTCTGAAGTTCCATGCGTAAAGGAATCTGGAACAACATGTCCCTGCATTTTACTCTGAATGGCATCGTCACCGACAGCATTTGCGGCACTTAACGCTTCTTCAATATCGCCTGTGTCTAAATTTTCCTGATTGTAATGTGCCCAAACTCCAGCATAAAAATCGGCTTGTAATTCTAAAGCTACAGATAATTTATTGGCCTGAGCTTCGCTCTTTCCTTGTTGCTCTTGACGCATTTTTGCAGACGTTCCAAGCAAAGTTTGTATGTGGTGGCCAATTTCATGCGCAATTACATAAGCAATCGCAAAATCGCCTCCTTTTGCGCCAAATTTTGTTTTCAATTCTTCAAAAAAGCCAAGATCCATATACACTTTTCGGTCACCTGGGCAATAAAAAGGTCCTGATGCTGATGAGGCACCTCCACATGCGGTTTGAACGCCTCCTTTAAAAAGTACTAATTTTGGTTTTTCGTATGTCATACCATGTTCTGCGAAAATCTTGCTCCAAATGTCTTCGTTATCTGCTAAAACAACTCTAACAAAATTCCCCATTTCTTCATCTTCTTTACTTAACGGTGCAGCAGCCTCTGTTTGTTGTGATTGTCCGCCCTGCATTTGTTCCAAAATTGGAGCTATTTGTTGTCCGGTTTCGCCACCAAAAACATTAAGTAGTAGAATAATAATCCCAATAACGCCACCGCCGACTAGCGCTTTACCACCGCCAGAAATAGATCTTCGATCTTCTACGTTATCACTTTGTCTTCTGCCTTGCCATTTCATACTGAATTGTTTTTTAATTTATTATCAAAAGGGATGTACGAATTTATAGATTTTTTATGATAAATTTTAGATTTAGATAGATTTTAGTTTTCAGTCGCTGTTGCAGTCACAGTCACAGTCACAGTCACAGTCACAGTCTCTGTCACGGTTAATAGTTTTTTCTGAAATCTGATATCTTCGACTGTAAACTAAAAAAAAATTAGCCAAGCCACTTAATTAAGGTTTCTTCAACACTTCCTTTCATAATAGGTTTGGAAATGTAGTCGTCCATTCCGGCTGAAATGCATTTGTTTTTTTCGTCTTTTTCGGCTCCTGCCGTAACTGCGATAATAGGAATATCTCGTCCTTTTTTAGTATTTCGTATTGCTTTTGTGGTTTCATAGCCATTCATAATTGGCATCTGGATATCCATGAAAACAATAGTTGGGTTTATTTTTTCAAACTGTTGGATGGCTTCATATCCATTTTCACATTCATGGATATAAGCATTGTTGTAAAGATTTTTTATAATTGTTTTTAGAAGCAGCATGTTCACTTTGTTGTCTTCTACAATTAAAAAAGTAATATTGTTTTCATTAGGTTCAATATTTTCAGAATCTACTTCAATGTTTAAGCTTTTGAGTTCAGCATTGTATTTGTCGTTAATGCTTTGGTTGCTTGTTTTTAAATTTAAATCGAAGAAGAAATTACTTCCTTCGTTAATTTTACTTTCAAGTTGTAAACGACTTTCCATTAAAGCAAGTAGCTGATTTGAAATGGTAAGACCTAAACCGGTTCCTCCAAATTTTCTCGTTGTAGAGCTATCTTCCTGTGAAAATGCTTTAAAAATTTTCTTTTGGTTCTTTTCAAGAATACCAATTCCTGTATCTACTACAGAAAAACGAATAATGCAATTGTTGTTTTTCTTTTTTTCTAAAACAGAAACATTTAGTTTTATGGAACCTTCAGTTGTAAATTTTACAGCATTTGAAAGAAGATTAATCAGGATTTGTTTGATTCTTACGATATCAGTCCAGATGTATTTAGGAACATCAGAATCGATGTTGAGTTCAAGTTCAAGATTCTTTTGATTGGATTCGTAAACAATTAGATCAAAAACTTGTCCTAATACTTTTTTAATATCATAAAGATCAATAAAAAGCTCTAGTTTTCCAGCTTCAATTTTAGAGAAATCCAGAATGTCATTAATGATTTCAAGCAGCGAATGCGCCGACTGATTAATGGTTGTCATGTATTTTTCCTGAATTTCCTCCAGTTCTGTTTTCATCAACAAATGCGTAAATCCGATAATTCCGTTAAGAGGAGTTCTAATTTCGTGAGACATATTGGCTAAGAAATCAGATTTAGATTTGTTTGCCGCTTCTGCTAATTGTTTGGCTTTTATGGCGTCTTCAATTTCTTTTTTGTTGGTGATGTCGAAGTAGATTCCTCCAACAAATTCAATTTCATCATCTCTTTTAATTACATCTCCAAATTCTTCTACCCAAATATATTCGCCCGATTTACGTTTAATGCGATATACATTATGTAAAGGCATTCCTTTTTGTAGATTATCAATTTGGTTGTTGATGACTTCTTCTTTGTCATCATGGTGAATTAGAGAAAGGAACGATAAATTGTTTTCTATAAATTCTGATTTTGAATATCCAGTTAAATTTAAAACTTCATCATTTAGGAAGATTTTCGTAGAGAATGCATCAAATTTTGACAAATAAACGGTTCCAGGGATATTGTTGGCAATCAGTTTGAATTTTTCTTCGCTTTCAACAATTTTAGTTTCATTTCTATTTCTTTCTAAAGCCGATGAAATGTTATTGGCCAATACCTGAAAAATATAAATCTCATCTTCAGACCAATTTTTTTCTTTTGTACAATCATCGAAACCAATAAAACCGGTAAAAATATCATTGATATAAAGCGGTAAAATCAAAATAGATTTGATTTCATTATTGATTAAAAGTGTCTTGAAAAAACCTTCGTCTAAGTGGCGGGTTAGTGTATTCAGAATTTTTTTCTGTTGGGCTGCTTCATAGATTTCTTTTAGGTTTTCTTCGGTCATGTGACGTAAAGGCGTAATTTGATGTTCGATGCCTTCTCGCGACCATTTGTATTTTTGACTGACAGTATTGTAAATCGGATCTTTTTCGTAATAATACATATGATCTACTTTGGCTGCTTTTCCAATAATATCATAGGTTTCCTGAAACATTTGCTGTGTTGTTTTACTTAGCAGGAATTTTTCGGTACATAAAGAAAGGGCAGACAAAAGCTGACTTTTAAATTCTAATTTTCTTTCTGCTTCTAAACGCATTTGAGAAGAAATGGCAAGCGAAATTACATCTGAGATCGTTCGGGCATAATTAATGTCTTCATTATCCCATTCTCGTTTTCTTTCAGTGCTTTCAAAACAAACAACTCCAGCCAGCTGACCCGTTAGAAAAATAGGGACATCCAGCATGGACTTAATGTTGTTTTTGGTAAAATATAATTTTTGAAATTCAGACGTTTCTAGTTTATTGAATACATCTGGCGCATTGATAATGGCTTTGTTGCTTAAAGTCTCAAAATAAATAGGATACGATTCTTTGTTTAAAATATTCTTATCACTTAGATTTTGATTGTCAAGACTGAAAAGGTTTTTACATGTAATGATGTCTTTGTGATATTTCCAGAAACTTACACGATTAGCACGACTGATTAAAGCAGCTTCTTTTAGAATGAGATCAATAACGGTGTTTAGTTTGTCGTATTTACTAAAATCGGTTGTTGATAATCTTTTGGTCGAATTGTTGTAGGCTTCGATTTTTTTGAGACGTCTTTTTTTCTCTTTTTCAATGTTTTTTTTCTCAGTGATATCCCTTGCAATTCCAGAGAAACCCGTTGTGAGTCCGAGATCATTTTTGCGAACAATAATTTTTTGTGAAATCCATATTTCTTCCCCGTTTTTCTTTAAAATAGGGATTTCAATTACAGGATAATTATTGTCGTTAAGAACTAAATTTTCATAAAAGTCAGCAGCACTTTTGATGTAATGTTCGTGAATGATATTGGAATAATGTTTTTTAATGATTTCATTTTCAGAGTAACCAAGAATTGAAAAGCCAAATTCATTTATAAAAGTAAAATGACCTTCAGCGTCAATTTCGAAAATGATATCTGTTGCAGTCTGAATTAGATTTTTATACTGATCCTGAACAATTATCTGCTCTGTTACATCTTGACCAATACTGATAATTAAATCGTCTGAGAATTTTTTGTCTTTCCACTGAATGTATTTAAATTCTCCGTTTTCACTTTTTAATTTTCTAATATAAAGTTTGTTTTCAGTATTGTTTACGGGATTCAATTTTTGATTGAATTCGGTATCCTGAGTTAGTTCCCAGAATTTAAGTCCCATTACTTCTTCTGGCTGATAACCTAAAATTGATGTAATGGTTTCACTGCAGAACAGGATTTCGCCTTTTTGATTTGAAGCAATTGTAAGTGAATTTCCTTTATGGACAATTTCATTTGCAAACCTGAAATTGTCACGATTGTTTAATAAAACAGCATATTTTACCTGATTAATAATGAAGATGAGAATACAGAAATTAATCAATAAAATGGAAGACTTTACAGGAATGAGTTGAAAAGTTACTGTAGAAATTAAAAACAGAAAAGTAAGTCCGACAAAGAACCAGTAAATTTTGATGGGCTTAAGAATGCTGTAGGAGAAGAAAAAGGAAATTAAAAAAACGATAATAGGGACAACATCACTAGAAAGCATCACAATATTGAATGCTACATAGGAGATGTAAATAAAGAAACAGAAAATAAAAATCTGCTGAATATGATCTCTAAACCATTTTATTCTATCTGTTATCGAATAAATTAAAAGAACGCCAACACCAATTGAGACATTTATAAATAAGAGGCTTTTAGGCCTTATTTTAAAAATTTCATTAATGATTTCGATTACAATTACTGCAATACCAAAAAAGAGAATGTAAAGTTGGTATTCTTTGCTATTGGTATCGTGTTCTTTCTTTTTTTCAATGAAATACCCAATCTTTGCTTTGATTTTAAAAAACTGGTAAACTAAAAGAGAAAGAAATGCAAAAAGAGATAATCCTAAGACAATAAGCTTAGGATTATTATAAAAAATAATATCAGAATGAAATACATACCATGCGGTCATAATTGATTTGAAGGTATTACCAATACTGGAAATACCTGAAACAACCGAATTGAAAAAACTATAGTCTGCGGCCATAGATTTTGGGGTATGTTGGTTTAGTAAACGTCTTTTTGAAAAACCTTTAAGAGAATTGGTTAATTTCTCTTAAAAACATATTTTCTGTTTAATCTACATTTGTCCAATTGAATCAATTGAATCTTCTTCTTCAGCATTTATACCGAAAATCCCAAAATAAGTTGCATAAATCATAGAGCTGTTAAAGACAACAGTAAAGATAATTCCGATGCAACATCCGAAAATACCGATAAGCGAACCAATAAAACCTATGATGAAAAATGCAAATATGTTAAGCGGATTTTTGGTAACAACCGTAATACTTGATTTGATGGCGTCAATTGCATTTAAGTTTCCGAATACGATTAATGGAATCGACAGATACATAAAATAAGAGACCATGAATGAAATTACATTTCCAACGTATAAAACTTCAAAGCTGTCAATAAAATTAGAAAGTGCAGTTCCTACAAGAGCAGGGATAAAGGCAGCAACAAAAATTTGCCCTAAATAAGGTGCTTTGTAATAAGTGAAAATAGTGGAAACATTAAATTGAATGTCTTTGTCTGCAGAATCTGCCATTTTTAAAAAACCTGCACCAAACGGAGCTGTGATTCCTGCAATTGCAGAAACTACAAAAGTTTGTATTACCAGTTCAATTGAGGTGAATTGTTGGTTTTCTAAATCCATTAAAAAATCTCTAGTAAGACTTCCTATTCCAAAGTAAGCAATCATTATTCCCATAAAGGCCATTGCTGCAAGAATAGAAAAAACCAGAATGATAAGTCCAGAGTAAAGTGCTATTTTTTTATAATTTTCAAAGGCATGATTAAAAACTGTAGCAAAATCAAGGGAATAGCCATTTTTTTTAATGTCCTCAATTTGGTCAAGGGTAGATTTCATTTTATATGTAAAATTGTTTTATTGACTTGTAATAAGATACGGGTATCTTGACGTAAATATAGTATTTTTAATCAATTCCATATAAAAATCTCTAAAACATTCTAAAATGATTCTAACGCATTTATATCCAGTCTAAAACTCGTTTAATAGAAGCTAGTTTATCTTTGTAAGGTGCGTAACGCATGGGCAAATCGAGCCAGTTTCCTTTTTTTACAATAGCTTTATGATGCGAAAATGTATCAAAGCTAAGCTGGCCGTGGTATGCGCCGATTCCACTTTGTCCAACACCGCCAAAAGGCAATCTTTTATTAGAAAAATGAACGACTGTATCATTAACACATCCGCCTCCAAAAGAGTATTTTGAAATTAATTTTTTTGTGAATGATTTATTTTCGCTAAAAATATAAAATGAAAGAGGTTTCTCATAACGACTGATGACGTTTTCGATGTCATTTTCATTTTCATAAATAAGAATTGGTAGAATAGGTCCAAAGATTTCTTCTTTCATTACTGGACTCTCCAAATCGGGTTCTTCAAGTAAAGTTGGGGCAATATAAAGTTTGTTGGCATCGCTTTCTCCGCCAAACAAAATATGCTCACCTTGAATCATATTGGTTAAACGATACCAGTTTTTGGTATTTATAATTCTGGCAAAATCAGGTGATTTGTCTATTTTTTTTCCGTAAGCTTTAATGATTTCTTCAATTAAATAGGTAATAAAATTGACTTTCATATTTTTTTGAATCAATATGTAATCAGGTGCAATACAAGTTTGTCCGGCATTGATAAATTTTCCCCAGACAATTCTTTTGGCTGCAAGTTTTAAATCTGCTGTCTCGTCAACAACGCACGGGTTTTTTCCGCCTAATTCTAATGTAACGGGAGTTAGGTTTTCAGCTGCTGCTTTTGCAACAATTTTACCAACAGCAACACTTCCTGTAAAAAATATATAATCCCAGCGCTGGGCCAGTAATTTGTTTGAAACTTCTATACCACCTTCAAAAACTTCTACATGATTAATGTGAAATGTTTTTTCTATAATTTTTGCGATTATAGCAGAGGTGTTTGGTGTAAGTTCAGAAGGTTTTAGAGCAACTTTGTTTCCTGCGGCAACAGCAGCAATCAAAGGGCATAAAGCTAATTGAAAAGGATAATTCCAAGGAGCAATGATCAAAACATGACCATAAGGTTCTTTGTAAATATAATCGCTGGAAGGAAAATTAAGAAGAGACGGAAAAACACGTTTGGGTTTTGCCCAGGAATTCATGTTTTTGATTACGTCTTTAAGTTCTGATATTACATAATGGGTTTCGGTAACAACAGCTTCAAACTCCGGTTTTTGAAAGTCATCGTATAAAGCTTTGATGATTAAATCTTCGCTTTTCTGAATGTTATATAATAACTTTTTCAGTGTTTCTTTTCGATATCTGATGTCACTTTTATAATCCATTTTTTCGATCCGCTTGTTTTTTCTCTATGCAAGTTAATCGATAAAAATTTAAAAATTAACAATTAAATCATAAAAATCATACAGCATTCCAAATCGGATCTTCTGGAGTTGGAGCAATAATTGTAATATCTTCTTTTGAAACAGGATGAACAAAAGTAAGTTTTCTAGCATGAAGATGAATGCCTCCATCAGGATTACTTCGGTCTGCTCCATATTTTAAATCACCTTTGATTGGAGATCCGATTGCCGATAACTGCGCTCGAATCTGATGATGACGCCCTGTATGTAAATTGATTTCTAAAGCAGTGTAATTCTGAAGCTCTTTGATAATGGTGTAATCTAAACTTGCTAATTTACTATCAGGAACTTCTTTTAAATGTGCTTTCGAAGTATTGTTTTTTTCGTTTCTTTTTAAATAATGAACCAACTTTGCTTTTGCTTCTTTTGGTTTGTTTTTCACAACAGCCCAATATGTTTTTTTAGTTTCACGATTACTAAACAGCTCATTCATTCTGGATAAAGCTTTGCTTGTTCGGGCAAAAACTACAATTCCTGTTGTAGGTCGATCCAAACGATGAATTACACCCAAAAAGACATCTCCAGGTTTGTTGTATTTAACTTTGATATATTCTTTCACAATATCAGATAAAGGTTTGTCGCCCGTTTTATCTCCCTGTACAATATCGCCAACACGTTTGTTAACCACAATAATGTGATTGTCTTCGTGTAATATTTGTAAGTTGTCTTTATGAGAAATGATTTTCATTAAAAGAATTTTAGATTTCAGATTTTAGATTGAGAAGTTTGGCTAAAGCCTTTGATATTGTTGTAAAAAGAACCTCCAGCTAAAGCTGGAGGCAATTATCTTTGTTTCTTTGTTCCTCTGTTGCTTTGAGCCTAAAAAACTCAGAACCTTAGCATCTTAGAGCCTTAGGACCTTTTTTAGTATTGTTCTTTTTCGTTAGGGAAATCACTAGATTTTACATCCGCTGCATATTGACCGATTGCTTTAGTCATTTCTTCGTAAAGATTTAAGTAACGACGTAAGAAACGTGGACTGAACTCGTTATTCATTCCCAACATATCGTGAATTACTAAAACCTGACCGTCAACACCACCTCCGGCTCCAATTCCGATTACGGGAATCGAAATACTGTCGGCTACTTTCTTAGCAAGATCTGCAGGGATTTTTTCTAAAACAACAGCAAAACATCCGATTTTCTCTAACATTTGTGCGTCTTCGATTAATTTTTCAGCTTCTTCCTCTTCTTTTGCGCGAACACTGTAAGTACCGAATTTGTAAATAGATTGTGGTGTTAAACCTAAATGTCCCATAACAGGAATTCCGGCATGTAATATTTTTTTAATAGATTCTTTAATTTCTTTTCCACCTTCTAATTTCACTGCATGCCCGCCACTTTCTTTCATTATTCTGATAGAAGAACGCAGCGCTTCTTTAGGATCTGATTGATAACTACCAAAAGGTAAATCTACCACAACCAAAGCTCTTTCAACAGCACGAACTACAGATGAAGCATGATAAATCATTTGATCTAGCGTAATTGGCAGTGTCGTTTCGTGACCAGCCATAACATTTGATGCAGAATCTCCAACCAAAATTACATCAACACCTGCAGTGTCAACAATTTTAGCCATTGTATAATCGTATGCAGTAAGCATAGAGATTTTTTCTCCATTGCTTTTCATTTCAATTAATGACTTTGTTGTGATTCTTTTATAATCTTTCTTTGCTACTGACATTTTATTTTTTTTTGATATTGTAAAAGTATTGAATAATTGTAAAACAGGAATCAGCAATAATAGAATATTTCGACCAAGAATAATTCCTCAGGTTTGAAATCTAATTGAAAATGACTGTTTTTCATTGTGATAGAGTAGGGATGTTTTGTTTGTAAAGAACCTTTAATAAGTGAATCAAATTTTCAATGAAAGCTTTTTCAGACAGCTAAAGGAACTTTGTTTTTTAACAATCTGCCATGTTTACCGCAATTGCAAGTCCGCCTTCTGATGTTTCTTTATATTTTGAATTCATGTCTTTTGCGGTTTCCCACATGGTATTAATCACTTTGTCTAAAGGAACTTTGGCATTTTTAGAATCCGTTTCTAAAGCTAATTCTGCAGCATTAATCGCTTTTATCGCTCCCATGGTATTTCTCTCGATACACGGAATTTGAACCAAACCGCCAATTGGATCACAGGTTAAACCAAGATGATGTTCCATTGCGATTTCGGCAGCCATTAAAACTTGAGCAGGAGTTCCGCCCATTAATTCGCAAAGTGCCGCTGCTGCCATCGATGAGGAAACACCAATTTCTGCCTGACAACCTCCCATAGCAGCCGAAATAGTCGAACCTTTTTTAAAGATGCTTCCAATTTCTCCTGCAACCATCAAAAATTGTTTGATTTCTTTTTCGCCTGCATTGTGGTTTTCAATTACCATATAATACATTAAAACGGCTGGAATTACACCAGAACTTCCATTAGTCGGAGCTGTTACAACACGCCCTAAAGAAGCATTTACTTCATTCACGGCAAGTGCAAAACAACTTACCCATTTTAAAATCTGACGGAATTTAACCTCGGTTTTTCTAATTTCTTCCAACCAGCTTTGCGGATCGGTATAATTAGACAATCCGATCAAGTTTTGATGCATATCAAAAGCTCTTCTTCGAACATGGAGTCCGCCTGGAAGAATTCCTTCGGAGTGACAACCAATGTACATGCATTCTAACATGGTATTCCAAATACGCATTAATTCTGAATGCACTTCAGCTTCTGGACGCATTGAAATTTCGTTTTCATATACAATTTCAGAAATCGATTTGTTTTCAGAAATGGTATAATTCAATAATTCAGCTGCGTTCTGAATCGGATAAGGGAAAGCACATTTTATAACTTCTTTCAGTTTCGCATTGGTACGCTCTTCTTTTACCACAAATCCGCCTCCAATAGAATAAAAAGTAGATTCATATTCAGAATTGTCAGATTTGTAAGCAGTAAATTTCAAACCGTTTGCGTGAAAAGGAAGAAAATCTTTGTTGAAAACAATGTCTTGGAGAAAATAAAACGGAATCACTTTTTGGTTGCCCAAATTGATTTCGTTGTTAGTTTCGATTTTTTTTATGATTCCTGCAATATCTTCAACGGGAATATATTCAGGATCCTGACCACTCAAACCCAACATAACGGCTAGATCAGTTGCGTGACCTTTTCCAGTTAAAGAGAGAGAGCCATACAAATCGACTTTTACTCTTGTTATATCTTCTAAAATAGCTTCCTCTTTAAGCTCTTCCAGAAAGCGTTCGGCAGCACGCCAAGGTCCCAAAGTATGTGAGCTTGAAGGGCCAACGCCAATTTTAAGCATATCAAAAACTGAGATACATTCTTCCATTGTTCGTTTTTTGTTAAGACAAAGATAATTGAATAATGCAATGAAGATTTATATTTTAATGTTAATCTTGCGTATTTGTTAAAAAAAATATTAAATATTAATAATTTGGCAACGAAATAAATTTAAATCCTTAATATGCGGTTTTCGTAGAAAGTAAGCGTTTTTTCGGTATTTTTGTAATGAAACAAGTTGATAAAGAACTTGATTTTTTATATTAATACCTCTTGGATTTTGTTTTAATTCTGAAAATGTCTTTTTACAAATATTAATACCACAAGAAGATAAATTTACAATATGATAGAATTTTTCAAACATCTATTACAAGAATTCGAATTGCCGCTTACCAATCCCGTATTGATTTTTTCGCTAATACTTTTTATAATTCTGCTTTCGCCAATTTTACTTAAAAAGATTAATATTCCCGGAATTATTGGTCTTATTATTTCAGGAGTAATCATTGGTCCACATGGATTAAATATTTTGGCAAAAAACTCTGCAGTCGATCTTTTTTCAACAATTGGACTTCTTTACATTATGTTTATAGCCGGTTTAGAATTGGATATGAATGAGTTTAAAGCCAATCGAAACAAAAGTTTATTGTTTGGTTTTTTTACTTTTATTCTGCCTCTTTCGATCGGATTTCCAGTTTGTTTCTATTTACTGAGATATGATTTTAATGCGAGTTTTTTAACGGCAAGTATGTTTGCTACTCATACATTGGTAGCATATCCGATTGTAAGTAAACTAGGAATTGCTAAAAATCAAGCAGTTGCTATTACAGTTGGAGGAACAATTTTAACAGATACAGCGGTTTTGATTATTTTGGCTGTCATTATGGGAAGCAGTCAAGGAAATCTAAATCAGGCATTTTGGGTCAAATTGATTGTTTCTTTGGCTATTTTTTCAGCTATAATGTTTTTGATTATTCCACGTGTTGCAAAATGGTTTTTCAAAAAATTAGAAAGTGAAAAACATGCTCATTACATTTTTGTACTTTCTGTAGTTTTCTTTGCCGCTTTTTTGGCTGAAGTTGCGGGAGTAGAACCGATTATTGGAGCTTTCGTTGCAGGTTTGGCGTTAAATCCTTTAATTCCACATTCTTCTGCTTTGATGAATAGAATTGAGTTTATTGGAAACGCTTTATTTATTCCGTTTTTCTTGATTTCAGTGGGAATGCTGGTTGATGTAAGTGTTATTTTAAGCGGACCAACAGCTTTGATCGTTGCAGGAACACTGAGTGTTGTAGCAATATTTGGAAAATGGATTGCAGCCTTTTTTACACAATTGGTTTTCAGATATACTAAAACAGAAAGACAGCTTATTTTTGGACTGAGTAGTGCGCATGCTGCAGCTACTTTGGCAGTAATTTTAGTAGGATTTAAAGCTAAAATCTTAGACGAAAATATCCTAAACGGAACCATTATTTTAATTCTGATTACTTGTATTGTAGCTTCTTTTGCAACTGAAAAAGCAGCTAAAAAAATAGCTATTTGCGAAGAAGAAATCTCACCAGAAGATACAGGAAGAGATCAAATCTTAGATGAACACATTTTAATTCCATTGGCGAAGACTTCTGCAACAGCTAGTTTGTTAGATTTTGCTCTTTTAATAAAAGATAAAAAATCGTCTAATCCTGTTACTTTATTAACGATTGTTCCAAACAATAATCAGGCGGAAAAGAATATTTTAAAATACAAAAAAGCGGTAGATAAATTTGTGATTCAGGCTTCAGCTTCAGAAGTGAAAATTAATACAATCGCTAGAATTGACCATAATCCTGCAAGTGGAATTGCCAGAACGTCTAAAGAAATCATGTCTGATATTGTGATTGTAGGCTGGC
This sequence comes from Flavobacterium panacis, assembly GCF_024649945.1. Lineage (GTDB taxonomy): Bacteria > Bacteroidota > Bacteroidia > Flavobacteriales > Flavobacteriaceae > Flavobacterium > Flavobacterium panacis. The sequence continues at coordinate 57,041 of NZ_JANKMS010000012.1, forward strand.
CTAGAAAAACAGGATTTATTGATAAAATCTTTGGAGAAAATGTAGATTCGATTATCAATAATGTCGATAAGAGTTTGTTTATCTGTAGGTTTCAAAAGAATTTTATTGAAGAAAAAAGACTGGTTTTTGTCTGTCCTCCATTTTCTGAAAGAGGAATTGGTTTTCAAGTATTGCTTCAGAAAATATGTCGTTTATCACAAGAATTAAGCATTCCGATTGTGGTTTACGCTGAATACAAAACGCACGAAACCATTCAGCAAATTGCTAATAATTTGAAATTGAATGCCAAATTAGGATTTAAGAATGTTTCAGATTGGGAAGATTTTGAATCTATTTCTGATGAAATGAAACCAACAGATTTAGTTGTTTTCAATCTATCTAGAAAAGGTTCAGTTTCATATCAATCTATTTTTGATAGATTACCTCAGAAGTTTGAAAAATATTTTGATACCAATAATGTAATGCTTGTCTATCCGCAAGATGATCGTAAAGAAAGTGCGATGGATGCTTACGAAGATTTTACAGCTTCACCTTTGGCAAAAGGAATCGAGGCAATCGAACAGATTGGACGTGGTTTGGGAAGTATTTTGAAGAAAGGCTAAATTTCATCTTTATGAAAATCTCGATTGTTTTAGCTGTTTTTAGTATTGTTTTTACTTTTTCAAGCTGTAATAAAGTAAAAGAAGAAACGAATTCAAATTCTGAAGCTACTATTAATAAAGGTGATAGTATTGTAAAAACTACCAAAAAAGAATTGCCTGAGAATTTTGATGAATTCAATAAAAAATTTCATTCGGATTCTCTTTTTCAGGTTTCAAGAGTTGATTTCCCAATTGAAGGAAAACATATTTACGGATTTGAGCAATACAGTTGGACACGAAAAAATTGGCAGTTTCACGCTATTCCTGTTCAAGAAAAATCAGAAATTGAAGAATACCAGCATACTTTAGTAAAAACCGATACATTGATCACCGAAAGATTTTGGATTCCAGATAGTGGTTTTGAAGTTGAAAGGCAATTTAAACTGATCAAAAACAAATGGTTTTTAATTTATTATAACGATATAAATTTATAGTAAAATGAAGCACAACATAAAATCAATTCGACCATTTATTGGTTCCAAAAATTTTGAAATTTCAAGAAGTTTCTATCGTGATTTAGGCTTTGAAGAAACTGTTTTAGATGCAAAAATGTCTGTTTTTAAAAGTAATGAAATTGCATTTTATGTGCAAAACGCTTACGTTCAAGATTGGATTGACAATACTATGATTTTTGTTGAAGTTGACAATGTAGAGCGTTATTATAGTGAACTAACGGCTTTAAAGCTTCCAGAAAAGTATGAAGGAGCTAGATTGACTCCAATACAATATTTAGATTGGGGAAGCGAATGTTTTCTGCATGATCCGTCTGGTGTTTTGTGGCATTTCGGAAAATTTAAATAAGATTTTTTTGCCACGAATTTCACTAATACTCACGAATTAAAAAATAAAAAATTAGTGAAATTCGTGGCAAAAAAGAAATTACCTCAAACCAAAATCGCCCAAAACGCGAGTAGTTCCTTTACGCTGGTACCAATCATTATAGACTAATTCAATATTTTTTACATCAAATTCGCCAAAATCATAATCACGATATTTTTCTGCTATTTGGATTAGTTTTTTAGGATCATGAAGTTTTTCTTGAAAACGCATTATGGTAGAATGTGCCGTAGAAATCTCATATCGGCTGTCAATACTTTGTTGCAAGTCCGAATTTTTAAAGTTCTCTCGCAATCTATTTCTTAAATTATTTAAAGTTTCATCGCTAGGAAACCCTTGAATCATTATTGCCGATGGAGAAGCCGTCACACCTTTGTAATGAATTTTGATTTTATCTACATCAACAAGACTTCTGCAGATAATTTCGATGTACTCGTTTGGTAAAATCTGATTTAATTGAAATGCTGTCGAACAAGATATAATGGACATTACTGTAATATGAATATCGCTATCAGGATAAAAATACTGTTCTGGTTCTGCTTTTTTTAGTTCGTTAATGAAATGCTGAATATTGGCTTTTATTTCATCACTTGGACGTATTAAAAGTGTTATCCCGAACCTAGAATCAGATTCGTTTTTAAGCTCTGAATCAATCGCATATTTTCCTGCTGAAATTGCTTCAGAAGAGGTTTTATAAAGTTGATCGTAATGTTTAGTTAGTTTGCTCATTATATATTATTCAGCTTCAAAAATCGTTTTTAATTTCGATTGCAAATCGTGTTTATTGTTTTCGCTACTGCCTTTCCATTTTCCAATAATAGTGCCGTTTTTGTCAATTAAAACTTTGTGAGGAATCCCATTAACGAAATAGTCTTTAATAATATTTGCATTATCCTGTGATAAAAAAATATGCCTCCAGCTTTCAATTTTTTCTTTGGCAATGGCTTTTCCCCAAAGATCAAGTTTGTCATCTTTTGCTATGCTGATGATTTCAAAACCATGTTGATGGTATTTTTTATACAACTCCTTGATGTATGGAAGTTCTTCTCTGCAAGGACGACACCAACTTGCCCAAAAATCGATCAGAACATATTGTTTTTCTTTAAAATCATCCAACGAAATCATATTACCTTTGCTGTCTTCCAAACTGAAATTTGGAGCGATACTTCCCACTTTACTTTTTTTAAAGTATTTAAGTTTTTCAGCCATCTCTAGACCTTTAGGAGAATTCTTAATTTCGGGTGTGAAATTTTCAAAAACTTCCACAAAAGTGTCATAAAAATTCATTCCGATATAACGATTAACAGGCACGCGAATTAATTGCAAAGCGCGAAACGAATTGGGATGATTTTTAGCAAAAACAAAATCAAGTTTCAATTCATTAATGTCATTTTGATCTATAATGTTCTCCAAATCATCTACACGAAGAAGTAACTGACTTTTAATAAGTGAATCCTTTTCAATTTCAATTTTTGATATAATTTCTTTTTGAATTGCAGCAATAGAGTCGTGAATTTTTTTAGTTGTTCTATGCAGTTCTAAAATTTCTTTTTCGATTGCAGTTTCATCCTGAGCAAAACTCAAATTACTTAAAAGGGGAATAAAAACAATAAACAGAAGGTTTAATTTTTTCATTGAATAAGTGTTTATCAGGATTTATTCGCTATTTCTTTTTTGGTTTTGCCAAATTTTCTTTAACTCTAAATTTTACGATTTCGGTAATTAAATCATAAGGCATTGGATCTTTAAGAGGAAATTGAACAGAGCCCTTACCAGATTTGTATTTTGAAAGTTTTTCTGCAAAAGCTTCATGACCACTCGGAAGAGCATAAAGTCCGATATGATTTTTATAAGCAGCAAAATAAACTACAATTCCGTTCTGATCAAAAGCTGGCATCGAATAACTGATTTTCTCTTTAGCATCTGGAGCTGCTTTCTGAATCGTCATTCTAACTTTCTCCAGAATTTCCTGAACATCATTGGGAAATCCACCAATGTATTCGTCAATACTTTCAGGTTTTTTTGTTTCCATAACGTTTTTTGTTTCAAGTTGAGTTTCTTTACTTTTTTTTTACCGCAGAGTTCGCAAAGATTTGTGCTGATGAAATATTGTAAAGACAAAGCTTTGCGAACTTATTATTTAATGGATCTAAAAAAACTTAGCGACCTTTGCGTACCTTTCGGTTAAATCAAAATTATGCTAAACCTTTAGGAAAGCGATCTAAAACTAAATTCAGTAATAAATGATGTTCTAAATACGCTTTAGCGCCTGCTAAAACCAATGTAAAACCTTCAGTAGAATTACGAACTTGATCAATTATTTTATCTGAATCTCCTTGAAATCCTGAATTGGTAATACTGACAAAAGTTTCATTTTCGTTTAACGGATTAAAAACCCATTCCACCAAAGTGATTTCATCAGGATTTCCCCATTCGATTACAATCTTTTTATTTTCTTGTAAAACCAGTGTTTTAACCGAGAGAGAAAAACCATACATCTCCCAGGTCCATTCTGTTTTTTGATTCTCTTCTAATTTTCCTGATCCTTTGGTAAACCAAAATTTACTGGTAATCTGAGGATCAATAAAAGCCTGAAAAACTTCTGAAACAGGTTTTCGAATCAGCATTTCGGCCTTTGCATATTTGTTGTTTTCTGTTTTCATTCTTTAGAAGTTAGAGGTTATAAGTTGAATATAAGAAGTCGATTTTATCTCAAAACTTCTTTTTTTTCTTCTGACCTCTAAATTATGAAATTACTGTAGTAAAATGTGCCAAAGTTTAATTAAAACTATAACCTAGTAATAAATTAAGGGAATTGGTTTTAATAGTACCATTGTGGATAATCTCTGTATCAGAAATATTTGTTAGACCTAAATTTTCTCTTATTTCAATATAGATTTGATTGTTTTCATTCAGTTTGAATTCCTTTCCGATTCCGGCTGAAAAACCAAAATCTATTGATTTTTTATATTTTGTATCTTCATCATCCGAACCAATTGTACCAGGGATATTTGATTCTGATTTTTGTCCAGATTTCAGTAAATAACCCAAATAAGGTCCACCATTTATGTAAAAACTTTTATCGCCAGAGAAATTATACTTTAACATAATTGGAAGTACAATATAGTTTAAATAGGCTGTGACTTTATATCTATAATTCCCATCAATCGGTTCGGTTGGTAAATCCGGATTCAGAACATCGATTTTGCCTTTAAAATTTTGAGCTTTTCTTTCATAATTCAGATCTGCTCTTAGTGATAAATTTTCCTGAATTTCATGTTGAAAAGAAAGTCCAAATACGTAAGCAAAACCTGGATTTTTGTCTGAATAAGAATCGTAACCTCTAAGACTTGAGTAGTTTAAACCTGCTTGTATTCCGAATTTTGCTTTAGAATCTTGTGCTGTTGTTTTGAAAGTGATTAAAGAAATAGTAAATAATAAAAAAGTAATTTTCTTCATGTTTTTGGGTTGGATTAATTTGTTGCGAATGTATACAAAAACTGCTTATTCAGGATTGTAATAAGCAGTGTTTATTCTGTTTTAAATTTCTTTTTTATCAATCCATTTTCCAACAGTAGGAGCGGTGTAATTTCTCATTTGCTGTAATAAATCTTCAACATTATCGCTTACTAAAAGCATTTCTCTATTTACTTCTTTAAGCAAACCTTGGGAGGTCATAGTTTTAAGTAGTGCTATAAGAGAATCATAAAAGCCATTTACATTCAAAACGGCAATTGGTTTTTTATGAAGTCCCAATTGTGCCCAAGTCAACATTTCGAAAAGCTCTTCGAGAGTTCCGAAACCGCCAGGAAGAGCAATCACGCCGTCGCATAAATCATTCATTTTTGTCTTGCGTTCGTGCATGCTTTCTACGACAATTAATTCGGTCAAATTTAAATGAGCAATTTCTTTTGATCGTAAAAAGTTTGGCAATACACCAATTACTTTTCCACCAGCGTTCAAAGCTCCGTCTGCAACAGCTCCCATTAAACCGACATTCGCACCTCCGTAAACTAATTCTATATTTTGTTCTGCAAGTGTTTTTCCTAAAGCAGCAGCTTGTTCTTCGTATATTTTTTCTGTACCGAAGCTAGAGGCACAGAAGACCGTTATTCTTTTCATTGTTGTAGTAGTTAAATGTTAAAAGTAAAAAGTTAGAGGATTGCTGTAAAGTATTTTTATTCGATTTTACTGCAAACTGAAACTGCAAACTGTGACTCAATTATTTCTTCAATTCATACTCAAAGTACGGTACTTCGACGCCATTCACATTAAATGTCAAATCATTAATTTTTTCTGCTCCGAGTTTTAAAACAGCTTTTTGCGAACGGAAATTTTCTGACCCAATATGAAAAAGTATAGAATCAACGTATTGAAAAGCATAGTCAATCAATAATTGCTTGTTTGACTTATTGTAAAGTCCGCCCCAATATTTTCTGGTAATAAAAGTGTATCCAATTGCAACGCTCGATTTTTCGGGATTGTAATCGTAAAAACTAGTTGTTCCCATTACTTCATTGGTTTGTTTATCGAGAATTAAAAACGGACTTTTTGTAATTATGATGTCAAAAAAAGTTTTAAAAGCTTCTCTTTGATAACGGTTTTTCACAGGATTTTGTTCCCAAATTAACGGGTCGGAAGCTGCTTCAAATAATGCTTCAAAATGTTTTTCTTCTAACGGAATTAATTTTGTGATTTCGTTTTCTAAGAAATCCGGCTGTAAATTGAAGTTTGATGTTGACATTGTTTATGTTTTTTTTTTGATTTTTTAATTAAGTCAAGTTTGTCATTTCGACCGAAGGGAGAAATCACACTAGTATTTCCGTACAGAAAAGTTCCAATCTTTTTAGAATTACGAGTGTGATTTCTCCCTTCGGTCGAAATGACACAAGAATCAAATTCTCTTAATCTGTACACAAGAAACATTCTCCATTTTAACCTGTTTTCCTGTTTTTTTCAATAATCCGGTTTTAGGATCTCTTTTAAAAACAACAATATTTCCGGTTTGAACATTTGAAGCGACTAAAAATTTCCCGCTTTCGTCAAGGGCAAAAACACGTGGATGTTTTCCTAAAGTAGATTGATAGCCAATATTTTTTAGTAATCCGTTTTCGTCTATGGAGAAAATGGCGATGTTGTTTTCTTTTCCTCTATTGGTTGCATACAGAAATTTTCCGTCTAGCGAAATATGAACATCAGAGCTTTCAAAACCTTCTTTTATTTTATCAGGATGTGTTGCAATACGTTGTATTTTATTCAAAGTGCCATTTTCATATTTATAAACACTTATCTGTCCCGCCATTTCTTCAATACAATACCCAAATTTTTGATTAGGATGAAAAGTAAAATGTCTTGGACCAGCTTCTAAATCGGTTTTTGTAAATGGATTTTTAGTTTCCACTAAAGGCTTTTTCTGATTTTCATCAAAAGCATAACAACGTATTTTATCAGCTCCTAAATCAGGTAAAAATAGGTAATCGTTTTCAGGCGAAAATACAGCCGAATGTACATGTGATTTGGTTTGTCTTTCTTTATGAGTGCTTCCATCTGAATATTGAAAATTCTGCGCAAGCGAATCTATTTTACCATTTTCTAAAATCGGAAAAACAGAAACACTTCCTTCTGTATAATTAGCATTTGCAATCCATTTACCACTTTTATGTACAGAAACATAGACAGGATTTTCGCCTCCGCTTCTTTGACTGTTTAAAAAAGTTAGACTTTTATTTTTAGGATTGAATTCAAAACTACTGATACTTCCTGCATTTGGCGTTTTAGTATCGGTACAAGCATAAACATATTTTCCGTTTGGAGAAACTGCCAAATAAGACGGATTCACAACATTCTTAACCGAAGTAAATTTGGTTAATTTTCCGTTCAATGTGTCCAATTCGTAAACCTGAATTGCTTCAGCGGTTTTATCACGATTGTAAGATCCCAAAAAGACATAAGTATTTTGAGAAAAAAGGTTTATCGTTAATAAAAATGCAATTGAAAAATAGTATGTTTTTTGTTTCATATTTAAGTCTCGGTTTTCAGTCTTAGTTTTCAGTTTTCAGTCTCAGTCACAGTCACAGTTTTCAGTTTCATGGCAATCTAAAATCTAAAATCTAAAATCTACAATCTAAAATTATTTAACTCCTTTCCACCATTGTTTAAATTCCTGTTTTTCGTTTTTCAATTCAATCACTTCTCCAATCATTGGTGTGATTAATGGAATCGGATTGTCAGACAAACTATTTAATTCGGTTACTCTATTTAATGGTTCGTCCCAAGAATGCAACGATAAAGCAAATTTTGAAGAATGTACAGGAAAAACTCTTTTCGCTCTTAAGTCTTTCATCGCTTTAATCACGTCTTCTGGCATATTGTGAATGTATTTCCACTTCTCATTATATTGTCCATTGTCAAGCAAAACAACATCAAAAGGACCATATTTTTCGCCAATTTGGGCAAAGTGAGTATCATAACCACTATCGCCTCCCAAATACATTTTAAAGTCTTTGGTTTCTAAAATGAAAGAAGTCCAAAGTGTATTGCATCTTTTAAAACTTCTTCCAGAAAAATGTCTGGATGGAGCTGTATGAAGCGTTAGATTTTCATCTAATTGAATGGTAGAAAACCAATCTTTTTCGATAATATTTTCAGAAGGAAAACCCCAGAATTCAAAATGTGAACCCACACCAAGAGCCGTTATAATTTTTTTAGTTTTAGGTTTTAATTTCAGAATGGTATCATAATCCAAATGATCGTAATGATCGTGTGTAATCAATAAATAATCAATTTCTGGAAGATCTTCAACTGTGTAAATATCAGATCCTTTAAAAGATTTTGTAGTTCCGGGAATAGGAGAGGCGTTGCCACTGAAAACTGGATCAATTAAAAAACGTTTTCCTTCCAACTGAATAAAATAAGAAGAATGCCCAAACCAAACTAAAACATCTTGATTGGCAGAAAGTTCTTTTAAATTGGTTTTTACAGACGGAATCAAATCGGTTGGCGTTTTTCTATCTACTTTTTTGAAGAAGAATTCAAATAAAACTCCCGCCATACTTGCGCCTTCGGCAAGATCGGGAGTGAACGATTGATTTTCGAATTTACCATTTTTATATTGAGGCGAATTTTGAATTACAGTAAGTCTTTCGCCAGAAGGCGCTTTTCCAAATTTTGGATGTTTTAGAAATCGGTAAGAAGCAATAACGATTAAAAGTATTAGAATTAAGAATGTGATCATATTTATTTGGAGGGATATAATTTTTGAGTGTATTCAATAGAACGTAAAATTATCTTTTTTAAGATTTCTATGTCGATATCGGCTAATTTTTTAATGTAGATACAAGCTTTAGAAGAAGTGTGTTTTCCAAGTTGAGATAAAAGTTCTTCTCTATTTTCTTCAGGCAGATAAAAATAAACAGTCATTGCAGTTTTTCTTGGCGAAAAACCCGCTAATGGCGCGTCACCTTCATGTCCGCTTTCATATTTGTAATGATAACTTCCAAAGCCAATAATACTTGGTCCCCACATTTTGGGTTCAAAACCTGTGGTTTCCTGAATGATTGTAAGAAGTTCAAAAGCATCATTTCTTTTAACTTCATTATCGACAGCATTAATAAATTCAGTAACGCTGTTTTGGGTTTCTGTAGTTTTATTTTTTGCCATTTTTACTTAATAAATCACTTTTAAAAAGAATATTTTTGATTTTGAATTCAGTTGCATAAAACAAGTTAGCATCTTCCGGCATCTGATTTTCTAAAGCAATCAGACTCACATCACTTTCAGGAAAGTATAAATTTACAGCAGAAAATCCGTTTCCAAGACCAGTATGTCCAAAATATTTTACAGGTTCTTTTTCGATAATTCTTAAACCGTAACCGTATCCTTCTTTTTCTTTTCCAAAGAAATTATGCTGATTTTTAATGGTGTAAGAGGTCATTAATTTGTATGATTCAGGTTTTAAGATTTTCCCTTTATGAAGATTATTATTCCAAATTAAAAGATCTTTAACGTTAGAAACAAGACCACTTGAAGGCACTCTGTAAGGACTTATTAAATTATTTTCAGCTTTTTTAAAATTAGTATTGTTGCTCATGTATCCTGTAACTAAATTTTGATCACTGTCTTTAGAGTAGCAAAAGGTATGATTCATTTTAAGTTTTTTAAACAAAGCATTCGCCAGTTCTGAATAGCTTTTTTTAGAAACGGCTTCAAGAATCTGACCTAATATCGGATAACCTTCATTACCATATTTAAAATCAGTTCCGGGTTTAAAAAGCAAAGGTTTTTGTAAATCAGTAATGCCATGCGAATGATTTAATAACTGATGCACTGTGATTGTGTCTGCCCATGTTTGTTTTAAATTGGGCAAATATTTTTTTATCGGAGTATGGAGATCGATCTTACCTTTCTCCACTTCTTGCAAAACCAAAGAAGCAGTAATTTGTCTGGTTAAAGACATAATTTCAAATTGACTATCGATTGTCAAAGGTTTTTTGGTTTCAAAATTAGCAAATCCTTTTGCTTTTGAATAAACTGTCTTCCCATTTTTCGAAATCAAAACCACGCCATTAAATTTCGGATTGGCATTTTGAAGTATACTATCAATACTTTTTTGATACTTGTCGTTTTTCTGTGCCGTTGAATTACAGCTTGTTAAAATGATTAGAGCTAAGAAGGCGATTTTGGTAATGAAGTTCATTTATAATTGTTAATGGTAAATTGTTAATGGTAAATTGTTAATTGTTAATGTTTGTTTGTCGATTTTGTTTCAGAGTTAGTTTTTATAGTCTTGATATAATTAATAATTTACCATTTACCATTAACAATTAAACTAAAACATCCCATTTTCATTAATAGTTTCTTTTGGAATTGGTTGTCCTAAATCCCAAAGTTCGATGATTTTATCCTCTTTGAATTTTAGGATATGAACTACGGCGAAACCAATATCTGTAGGGGTTTGTTTAAGATGTGAATGTACCGCAACGAGATTTTCGTCTTCCAAAATATGATGAATTTTAAAAATCTTATTCGGGTTTGTTCTGGCCGATTCTTCCATAGCAAGCATCAAAGTTTCTGCATCGCCTTTGAAGTGTGCGTTATGATGTTTGAAATTCTTTCCGACATATAATCGAAAACCCTCATGAGAATGCCCTTTTGCTGCGAGATTCAGGAAGTTTCTAGCGATTTCTTTCTTAGTCATAATTCAATGTTTTAAAGCAAACTAAGGTATGAAATTAAGCGCTATAATTATTGCAGAAAACGAGTTGAATTTTATAAAATTAAATTGCTTACGATTTGATTTTTGAAAGGTCTATACCGAGTTTAGTGAATTCTTTTTCTCCCAATTCCGTTATGTAAAAATGTTTGTCGGAGGGGGATTTTTTAGCAATCCATTTTTTGTCGGCAAAGTTCTCCAAAAGCAATTCGCCGAGTTTGCCACCGAGATGTTCGTAGCATTTTTTTGCTGGTTTTATAGAAGATTCATCACTCATGATTATTTCTTTTTTGTAGCAATTTTTGAAGCTAAATAAGCTGCTGGAAGATAAGCAAAAACTAAGTCGATAATGCTAAACCAAATTGGAGACGGAAGCGTATAAACCATGACAATGCCACCAAACAAAAAGAAAGCGCCAATAAAAAAAGCCAGTTTGGTTTTGTTTGAAGCAACAATCAATGCTGTAGTCAAAGCACCGCCAAAAGTTCCGATGGCATGGGCCAAAAACGGAAACAGAAAATGTTTGGGTTCAAACAAATGCATAGTTGCTTTTAATCCTTCTGCAGTTGTAACATCGGCGCCGTTTGGAGGCGGAATTATAGAACCACTTAATGAAATAATACTCATGTTGATAATGCTTCCAATAACAAGGCCAGCAAGAACAGCCAAAGTGTTTCTAAAAAGTGGATTCATAATTTTCGTGATTTAGTACAACGAATTTATGAAAAATTAATTTCCTGCCGATAACTTCTTTTCATTTTCTGTTTGCGGTTTTCCTGTAGCGTTAGGTTCTCCTTTTCCTGTTTCAATAAGTTTTTTTAGGCTGTTCTGAATATAATTTGTCCAAGCATCACGACAGATTTCAAAACATTCGTCTTCTGGAACTAATCCGAAATGAGTGAAAGTCAATTGAGTTTTTCCGTCTTTTTCTTTGATTTCAAAAGTAGGTTTTGTTCCTGTCCATTCGGTTTTATCTTCAGTGAATTTGAAATAATTCTTTTCGATAAACCAAACCATTTTCTGATTCGGAATTACTTCAATCAATTTTATTTTACAGCGATGAACATCTTCATAATGATAATCAAATTCGTCATTTAATTCAGCTGTTTTGCCTTCAATTTCTTCAGACCACCAGCCTCGTACGTTTTGAACTGCTTTAAAAACTTCTTCAGACGAATGATCAACTAGTATTGTTGTGGTAAAATTGTTTGTCTGCATTTTGGATTGATTATTAGATTAGTAAAGTAAATTTACAATCTAATAATCAATTGTTTAAGGTGTTAATAGGACAATTTTAAGGTGTGTTTCGGACAAGATTTACAGATAATCAAATAAGAAAACCACACTCATAATCAAGCTTAAAAAAACAATTAGACTGATAATCCCAATTACGGTAACTCTCCACCCGTTATAAGTTTCACCTCCATTATTTAAATGGTTTTGAATGTTCTTTTCTTGATATGTTTTTAAAAAGTAAGAAGCTACAAAAGAATAAACTATGGGAAAAACGATAGATGGAAAATTTTCTGGTAAAAGAAAAACCAAACAAAGTATAAAAAAGGATGAGATAGCCGTAATTGTCCAAGTTTTTCGTGCTTTTTCGGCATCATTAAAAACTTTAAAATTTTCAGCTATGCAATAGCCAGCGACTAGTGGTCCAGCTAAGAATGTTCCAATACGAATGGCTTTTTCTGAGTAAATTTTTTCGGTTGGGATTTCTTCAAAAACGGATTTTTCTACATTTTCTTCTGTTGACATTATGTATAGATTTGAGATTTAATTTTTTGTGGAATTTGATTAATTAGTTCAAAATGGGCTGGCATTACTTTTTCAAGTTCTAAAGTTCCGCCTAAAATAAGCATTTCTTTGTTTTCGAAACGTTTGCCGAGTCGATCTTCTAGCATTATTTTTTCCATGCTTTGAGCAATTTCTATTTCGTTTAAAAAAACATTAGGGTGTCCTGCTGTGCAAATTACCAATCCTAACGGAATAGTTTTCATTTGTCTGGAAGTTTCATTTTGTCCGTAAGCATATCCAACAGAATAAACGCGATCAAACCAGCCTTTTAATTTGGCTGGACAGTCACTCCACCAAACTGGATAGAGAAAAATGATACAGTCCGCTTTTTCTATTTTTTCTTGCTCATTTAAAACATCGTAAGAAATCGGAAGATTAGTTTTTGCAAAACCTTCTCTTTGATATTCTTCATCAGTCATGTCACTTTGAAAGTTGGAAGCATACAAGTCAGAAACTTTGACATTCCATTTTTCAACATCTAAAACCGATTTCAATCTTTCTAAAATTTTAAAAGTATACGATTTTTTGCTCGGATGTGCATAAACAATTAAAATATTCATTTTAGTTTCCTTGTTGAATTGAATTTTGTTTTGTACGAAAATACAAATTAAACCGAAATAATATTCATCATTTAATCTTCAGAAAATTCTAAAATATCTCCAGGCTGGCAGTCTAAAACTTTACAGATTGCTTCGAGAGTGCTAAAACGAATGGCTTTTGCTTTTCCGGTTTTTAAAATGGAAAGGTTGGATAAAGTCAAATCTACTTTTTCTGAAAGTTCGTTTAATGACATTTTTCGTTTTGCCATCATGACATCTAAATTTACTATAATAGGCATAATTTTTTCGTTTAGATGGTTAATTCAATTTCAGATTGTATTTCGATTCCCTTTTTGAAAATTTGCGCGATAACAAATAATACGATTGCCATAAAGATCCAGACGCTGCCGCCTTCTAGATTTAAGCTTTCTAATGTTGGAACTTTTACATGGTTTGTCATTAGCCAGTTGTTGAATTTTGCTGCCCAAAGTGAAAACAAACCAATTCCGAAAGCCAGATAGGCCATATAAGAGATAAATTTTCCCATTTCTGCAGTAAACGGTTGAGCAATGTTTAGCTTTTTTTCGTGTAGCATTTTTACGATTAAGTAAAACATTATGGCTTTTAGAATGGCGACAATACTCATAAAACACATTTCCTGAATGTAATAAGAAGTATTAAAATTATAAATGTCCAGTAAGTCTAAAAAACGTGCGTTGTACGAATTTATAGTCATAGTGTAAATTCCGTTAAAGAGATACATACCAGCGTCTACACATAAACCAATAAAGATGATCCAAGATAAAATGTTTAAAATTTTCAGGATTTGCGATGTTCCAATTTTAATTTCCATTTGTAATTAAGATTAAAGTTTATTGTGCTAAAGTAATAAATATTTATTGATAAACGATAAATTTATTTTAATAATCAAAAAAAAACTCCAACAGCTATTCTCTGTTGGAGTGATGAATATTCTTTTGTGAAAATTAAAAAAGGCAGTTTATCGAAGTGCTTTTCTTTCGTTTTCCAGCATTTTTTCGATATTGAAATAAATTCCTTCTACTTTGTAAGCGCCTTTTTCAAAACTGAGATAATCACAATTTTCGATTAATGATTGTCCTTTTGATTCGAGTTCAAAAAGATTTAATAAGACATATTCATGTTCAACGAGTAAAACATGAAAACCAGTTTCGCATTTTTTTCCGTCTCCCGAAGACAGAATTACATTCATAATGCTATGAAATTTGAAAGAGGTAATTTTTGAAGCTGCTTCATCTCCTTTTAAATGATAAATGTAAGAGAGGTAATTCAGTTGTCTTAGATCGAATGGGAATTCACTCAAAGAATGATTAGATAATTTAATGATCTCATCATAATCTGAGGTTTCCAGTTTTTCTTTGCTATAAAATTCATTGAGTTTTTTTTCATCCGGAGATCTCCAGAAAGCATTGTATTTGGGCTGAAAAACATATCCCAGATACAAATGGCGATATTCTTCCTGTGTTAAAAGAGTATCATTTTTCATGAGTCTTTCCATCAATTTAGGATAGAAAAATTGGGAGTTTTTATTGTTTATTTCTTTTTCAATCGCTTTGTAATCGGGAGTTGTAAAACCAAGTTCTTGTGAATACATTTGTACTCCGAAACAAAAAAACAGGAGAAGTAAAATTTGTTTTAGCATGATTTAGAAGTTTTTAGGTTGTAGCTCTGATCTTACTAAAATACTAATTATTTTAACACAAAATGTTCTTTTGAAAACACAATGCGTGAAGGATGGAAGTGGCATCCTTTTATATTCCCGATGGCTATCGGGAATATAAAAGATATAACGGACAGCCTGACCCGGAGGGGCACGCCCATAAAATGCTTACTTTATTTTGAACGATAAATTTTAATGTCCAAGCTGTTTTCTTAAATCTAAATTTAAGCTGTATTGCTCTTCAATAGGAATGATTTTTCTTTGCACTTTGTTAATGTCGCTTCCTTCTTCTGTCCACAAAAATGGATAAAAATTAAATACTTGATCGCCTTGAAGTTCTGGTACTTCCTTTTTCCAGTTTTCCCATCTGCTGCCCGCATAAAATTTGTCGAGATCGTTTGTAAAACAGAAGCCTAAGAATTCAGAATAGGAAATATCCAAAGGTTCGTATTCTAAATTATCGGGCGAAAAATAATAGACTTTGCCAAGATCTTGGCCAAGAGCTCCGCCATTTAAAATGTAAAAGCCGCCAAGGGCATCATCGGCAATTAAGAGAAAAGAAGGCGTTTCTCCTGCTTCTTTAAAAGACTTGCCTTTGTTCCAGTCTGGAAGACTTCGATTAAGTTTGGAACTTCCTGAGCCTAAAATTCTAATCCAGCCGTTATCGATTAAGATGCCACCAGTTTTGTAAACCACGGCTCCCATTGGCGATTTTGTAGTGACTTGTACTTGATACAGCGCATCTTTGGCTTTTTGCGGGTCGGCAGGCAGAACTTCTACTTTGTTTTTGGCGCTGTCAATCCATTCTTTTATTAGTTTCCATCCAGAATCATCTTGGTCTATAAGTTCGTTTACGGGGCGCATTTTGGTTTGTGAAAAAGTTATAGTGGTTAAAAATATAAAGGCGGTTAATTGAAAAAATTTCATTTTGGTTTTGGGTTAATGCGGTTTGGTTATTAATCGAATTTATTGTTCTTCAATTATCGAATTCCCTTTGGATTGGTCTCCCGATGTCCATTGCCAGATTTCATGAAGTCTTATTTTTCCATTTTCTAAAATTTCTGGTTTAGAAGTACAGATTCCTGTCATTAATTCACCTTTTTCGTTTACTTGATGGTAACGCATTTCGATATTTCCCTGATTATCCACTAAACCAATCAAATGACCTGAAATGATTTTTCCTCCTGCATATTGAGAAGTTAAAATATTGCCGTCTTGTTTGTAGAGAAATGTTGTTTCATTGGAAGTTTCTCCGTTTTCGGTATTGCTTACAGGTTTAAAAATTTTATTATTATAATTGATCATTTTGTAATGCGAAATTTTACTCTTTTAGAATTGATGTTCTTTAAAAACTGTTTTTAATTATTTTGAAAAATAATAATGTCTGAGAATTTTTCTATCTGATCTATGATAAATAAACTATCATTAAAGTAATCCATATCAAAATCCTCATCTCCCCATAATTCAAATCTTTTTTGAGCAGTTTTTAATTTTTCTTTATCGAAAGGTTCCTCGTTCCAGTCTTTTTCTAGATCTTCGGTAATTTCTAAAGCTTCTTCATTTACATGTTTTTCCTCTGATAGATAAATATAGAAACGATATTCATCATTAAAAATTAGGGTAATCTGATTATCACTCAGGTTAATTTCTGGTTGCTCTCCAGCGCCCTCATTTTGATAAAATTCCTCTAAATACTCTTTTAAAGCCATAATGGTTGCATTTGAAGAAGGCAATATATAAGCGGAATAGGAATAAAAACTATTAGCCATTATTTTCTGTTTAAGTCGGTTATAAGTAACGGATTGTTTTCTTTTAGTTTATTAACTAATTCCTCCACTTTATCTGGATTTTCTACAATGTGTTCGTATTCTGCAGAAGTTATTCCTACGATTTGAAGAAACGAAACTTCGCCATGAGGAGTTTGTTTTTTGGGAACTTCAGGATCTGCCACAATTACCAATGCGGTAATTTCGGTATCGGTGTTTAAACGAATCGGACCATTGGCTGGCATATAATGAAATTCTTCGAACCAATTTCCGCTATCGAAAACATATTTGGCAATATTTTGTAACAATGCGACAGCCCAACTTGGATTTCCATTATCGGCTTCGTAAGGTTTTAGTCTGAAGGTAAGTTCAAATCCCCATTTACTAAATTCGCCATCTACTTTTTCTTCATTATAATACAATTCCGAAAAACCATAAGTGATGAAATGATAATGGTCTTCTTGTTTTTTACTTTCGTAATAGCTTACTCCGTCTAGCGGACTATCACCACCAAGCATGTACGGAAGGGCAGGAGCAAAATGTTTAGGTTCCTGACCAGGATATAAACGATCAAATTCTTTATCGATTTCTAACCAGCCGACAGCATCATCTTCTGTAAATTCTTTTTTGTATTCTTCTAAGTTCATTTTTATAGTTTTCTGGTTTAAAGCAGATACAAGATATTGTTTTTATTGGAGAAAAGTAAATTCAGAACATAAAAAAATCCGATTTTCTTTCAAAAATCGGATTGCGTATTTTATTCTATTTTTTTGATTAGTTGCTCAGTGCCAAGTTGTAAACCTTTGTAATAATCGCCTTTTTTTAATTCTGGAACCACATAAGTTGAAATGATATTTTTCATTTCTTCATCAGTCATTTTAACACGAATCTTGTCTACTCCCTGAACCTGAATTTGCCTTAATTGTTTGCTTATTACAATCAATATTGAAGTGTCAATTTTCAACTTAGAAATCAAATATTTATCTAAATCTAAAGAGTACTCAGTCAAATCTGTATAAGGACTTATAGAGGAGGTTGTCACAATAAGTATTTTGCTTTTTGTTTTGGCTTCACTGGTTTTCAAAAAATCTCCTAAACTTTTTGCCTGACTTGGACTCATGATCTTTTCAAAATCATTTACATAATCGTAAGATTTTGCAAAAATAGTTTCTGGGTCAGGTTTGGTTTGTGCAGAAGAATAATTTGGTAGAAAAAGAACAATTATAAAAAGCAACAATAATTTTTTCATGTCAGATTTTGATTTTGGGCAGTGCAAAATTAAAGCTTTATTATTAAAAATTAATATCCAATTTGTTACGAAAAATCAATATTTATTTCTCATAGAATGGAATAAAAAAAATCCGATTTGTGTAAATCGGATTTTTCGTAATTTATTGAAGCAATGGCAGCAGATGTTCCCATTTTAGTTCTTTGGCAAAATCAAGTGCAGTTTTGCCATTTTCTGTTTTAGCACTTTTATCTGCTCCGGATTCTAACAAAACTTCAATTGAAGTTTGATTTCCTGCAATCGTTTCGCGATGTAAAAAAGTGTATCCTAATTCATCTTGATGAGTTACTTCTTCTGGATTATTTTTTACAAAATCAATAAGGCTTTCCTTCATGTTTTTGCTCATTGGATGTTCAACCAAATTTTCAGGCTTTTCTTTTTGTTCGTTAACCACCAAAATATCATTATAATCTCCAAAATCTAATCCCCAGGCTTCATCGTGAGATTCTCTTTCGTCTTCACTCATTTCAGAACGCATCGCTTGAATCGTAAAAGCGCCGTAAGTTTTGCCGTTAATTGCAAATAACCAATCACTAATTTGATTGATCGGAATTTGTATTTCGTCGCCATTATTTACATTGGTTAATTCATCTGGATCGTTTACTAAGATTCCGTATATGTTTTCGCCATCAAAATTTACATCATTGATCCACATGTGTTCTACTACAGTTTCGCCGTCGATTTCTTGAGTAAAAGCCAGTTTTACACAAGCAACATCCAATCCTGGAATTATGCGGCGGTATTCCCAAGATAATTCTCTCCAGAAATATTTAAAAGTTTCCTGAGCTTTTTTGTAAGCTTCGATCATTTTTGGGCTTTCTCCGTCAGCGTAGAATATTTTTGTTTCTTCCATTATATTGTATTTTAAATGATTTTGTTGGGATGTGAATTACTTTAAACGAATAAAAAACCGATTTGTTTTTTTGCAAATCGGTTTTTTTTATGATCAGAAAAGAATTTAGAAATTTACGTCGTCTGCAATATTTCCGCCTTGTTCTGCGGCAAATTTTGCTGCGTATTCTTTTTGTTTTTCCTGCTGGTAATTAGAAAATTCAAGAATACTCTCTGAGTTCCAGTTTTGATTTTGTTCTGTCATCCATTGCATCGCTACCGATTGAAAATCTGCTAAATTGATTCCGAAGTTTTCTAAAATCCATTGAGCGCCATCAATTCCGTATTCGTAAGCTGCTTGTCTTGCGCCAGCCAATTCTTCGTAAAAATAGCGATCACTTTTCATTCTTTCTAAGTTTGCGGCTCCTTCTTCTGAAATTTCTGCTTTAAGATTTTCCAATTGAGGAACAGTAACATTTTCAGCATAATATTGCCCGAAAAGGGTGGTAACCGTAAACGAAGTATCTTCGCCCATACGTTGTGGCCAGATGGTATTTAATTCTTCCCAAATAATAGGTTCAAATCCCATTGCTTTACAAACTTCCAGATGATCGATTCCGGCACTTATTTTAAGGCACATTGCAGTATAAGTTCTTAAATCTACACCGTGAACAGGTTCTAATAGTGGATTATTATCTTCTACTTTTACAAATCCTGAAGTCTGAATTCCGGTGTATTTTAGAGAATTAGCGTGTTCAAAACGAATCATTTGATCAGAATCACAGTTGTTCCATTCTGTGTAAACTTCTCTTCTGTAATTAAAATAGATGTTCTGAATGTCTTTATCTTCTAAATTTTCGCCACTTGCGCGTTCATCTGCGATCCATGCTTCGGCTCTTTTAGCTACTTCTGCATCAAAATCATCAACAGAATAATGGGTTCCATGTAGAGTTTCAGGATCGTATTCTACTTCCTGATATTCATCTTCATAATCATTTTCAAAATTATCATTTGAAGCTTCATAATTCTGGTTTTCTTGCTTGCTATCTCCAGTTAGAGACTCAAAAAATTTTTTAAACATTTGTCGATTTTTTTGGATTAATAATTTAATATTTTAATTGATTCTGATACATTTTTTCGTTGTGTTCTTTCAAATCCGGAGTGATTTTGTTCCATTCGTCGTACATTGCTCGTAGATAAATCTGACGTAGTTTTGGTGCGTTTTGAATAGCAAATTGCCTCTGTTCTTCCAAGTCTTTCATTTTGGACTGAATTTCGCTCAATACTTTTTTATTGGATTCATGAATGGTACTTAAACTCAACTTATGATGCTCGTGATATAATTCTCTTTCTTTCTCTACTTCGTTTTCAAATTCTTCCAGTAAATGTGCTGTTCTCTGTTCTGCAAGTTCTCGCGCAATATTTTGTAAATTTCTTCCGAGTGTACTTGGTGTAAATGTATTTTGGGTTTTGCAATACGGACAAGAAACATAGGTTTCGATTAAAAATATTTTGTCTATAGTCAAATTTCCACCGCATTGTGTACAGCTGAATTTATCTTTTATGGTTTCAAATTCGGCTAAGATTTTTTGGTACTCGATTTCAAGATCGCGTTCTTTTGTTTTTTCAATCTGTTTTCTCCAATACTCGCATTTGTTTTCAAATTCATAATAGCGGTTCGAAGAAGCATTTCTAAAATCTGAAATCACACCATGCTGTTTACTAAGTACAGAAACCTGAGAATTGAGACTATAATAGAGATTGTTTATTTTTTCTTCGTAAGTTTCCCTAGCTTTTGTTCTAATGTTACTGAGTTGACCATTTACACCAGAATATACATTATGAAAAGTTCTTTTGTATAAATCATCATCTTCCTGCAAGATTTGTTTTAACTCTGGAATTGCAGCCGTTGCCAATTCTTCCATTTTGGCTTCCAGTTTTTCCAGAAAAGCGAACCATCTTTCTTTTGATTCCTGAAGTTCAGGATACCATTCTGGTTCTCTTTCTTCCTTTTTTTTATTGAATAATCCGAACACTTTATTTTGATTTTTTAAATTGAATTATCTTCTTTTTTAATGTAAAGTCCGTCTGAAAGTTTGGTGCTTAAAAATTCAAATCCACAATAGGCGCAATGGGTTACACCGTCTTGCTTGGCACGTCCAGCGCCGCAATTAGGGCAATCTCTTGCATTCATTTGTGCATCTGTTGTTTCGTATTCTCCTCCATAATTGGTTTGATTTTGCGCTTTCTGCTTCAGTTTATCTAAAAACGAATTGACTTTTTTCTCTTCCATTACAACTGATTTAATAATTCGGTTTTCTTTGTTTTGAATTCGTCTTCATCAATTAAACCAGCATCAAATAATGATTTTAGTTTTTGAAGTTTTGAAGTTAAATCGTCTGCAGTTTCTTGTTTTGGAGTTTCTTTGTTTTGCTGTAACTGATTTAAAAGAATTCCCATTCCCAAAGCATTTTGAGTAGCGTCATGAAGAACAGTTCCTTTATCTCCAATTGCAGTTGCAGTATTGAATTTGGTAAATTTATCCATGTCGGTTACCATATTCATATTGGTGATTTTATCGTAATGCGCTGTAACTTCTTCGGGCAAGGTTACACTCGTAATCACAAACAGAGTCAGTTCGATTCCTAATTGTTCAAAATAGGGTTTTAGATAAGGTTCTATTTTTTTACCTAATTGTGTAATGTTTCCAGCAACGTCTGTAATCGTAATATTTTCATTAGAGAGCACTTCTCCAAATTTTGGAGCTATGAAATCTCTTAATTGGTTTTGTAATTCAAAAATGGTGAGCTGTTTATAAGTTCCAGCATATTGACGGAAAAATTTAGCGACATCGTTAATTTTTATATCAAAACTTCCAAAAGCACGAATTCTAATCTGACCAAATTGCGGATCATTAAGCAGAATAGGAGCAGGAGTTCCCCATTTGTTATTGATAAATTGATGGGTATTGAAAAAATAAATATCAGCTTTAAATGGACTTTCGAAACCATATTTCCAACCCTTTAATCTGCTTAAAATGGGAATATTTGCTGTTGATAATGAATGAAGTCCTGGAGAAAATACGTCTGCAAGCTGTCCTTCGTTTAATAACATTACCTGCTGACTTTCACGAACGGTTAATTTAGCTCCATTTTTTATTTCTTTATCTTCATCATGATGCTTCCACATTAATAAATTAGGATCACTTGTTGTAGCTTCGATTATTTCTATAAAAGGTAGTTTCATTGCAAATCTATTTAAAGGTAATAAAAATAGGAAATTTGCTACAATAAAAAGGTTTTCTTACGTAAAATTTAAGATAAATTTTTATTTTGCGCTATCTTTTCTGTAAATGGTTAATTACGGTTTGCAAATTGAAATTAAATAAAGAATGTGTCTTGAATGTTAATTCTAGAACATTGATTTTTTAATAAAGAATATCCCTTTTTTAAAAGACAAAAAAAATCCGACCTGCTTTCGCAAATCGGATTTTATAAATTGAAAATTATATATAACTCCGTAAAGAAACAAATCTTTACATTGTATATTTTTACAAGTGAATTACTTCGCCGTATGCATCAGCAACAGCTTCCATAACAGCCTCGCTCATAGTTGGGTGAGGGTGGATAGATTTAAGGATTTCATGACCTGTAGTTTCTAGTTTACGAGCTACAACTGCCTCAGCAATCATATCTGTAACACCAGCACCAATCATGTGGCATCCTAACCATTCTCCGTATTTAGCATCAAAGATTACTTTTACGAATCCGTCAGCAGCTCCAGCAGCTTTTGCTTTTCCAGAAGCTGAGAATGGGAATTTACCAATTTTTAATTCGTAACCTTTTTCTTTAGCTTGTTTTTCAGTTAAACCAA
Source organism: Flavobacterium panacis (assembly GCF_024649945.1). Lineage (GTDB taxonomy): Bacteria > Bacteroidota > Bacteroidia > Flavobacteriales > Flavobacteriaceae > Flavobacterium > Flavobacterium panacis. The sequence goes on from NZ_JANKMS010000012.1 coordinate 79,523, forward strand.
CAGAAGCGATTTCTGGAGTTGCATAAGTACAACCAGGAACGTTTCCGTAATCGATTGGGTCTACGTGCATACCAGCTATTTTCTCCACACAATTGATTCCTTCAGCAGAAGCAACGTGAGCTAAAGCTTGACCTGGAGTAACATCTCCAATTGCGTAGTATCCTGGAATATTAGTTGCGTTGTAAGCGTTTACTAAGATTTTATCTCTGTCAACAGCAATACCAACTTCTTCTAATCCGATGTTTTCGATATTTGTTTTGATTCCAACTGCAGAAAGTACGATGTCAGCTTCAAGAATTTCTTCCCCTTTTGCTGTTTTTACAGTTGCTTTTACTCCGTTTCCAGAAGTATCAATTTTTTCTACAGAAGAGTTAGTCATGATTTTTACACCCGCTTTCTTCATAGAACGTTCCATTTGTTTAGAAACGTCTTCGTCTTCTACAGGAACAATGTTTGGCATAAATTCTACGATAGTAACGTCTGTTCCCATTGAGTTGTAGAAGTGAGCGAACTCAACTCCGATTGCTCCAGAACCAACTATAATCATAGATTTTGGTTGTGTTGGCAAAGTCATTGCCTGACGGTATCCAATTACTTTTACACCATCTTGAGGTAAGTTTGGTAACTCACGAGAACGAGCACCAGTTGCGATGATAATGTGATCAGCGCTATATTCTGTAACTTTATTGTCTTTATCCGTAACGTCAAGTTTTTTCCCTGGTTTTAATTTACCAAAACCTTCGATAACGTCAATTTTATTTTTTTTCATTAAGAATTGAACTCCTTTGCTCATTCCTTCCGCAACACCACGGCTACGTTGAACAACAGCTGGGAAATCTTTATCGAATTCAGAAACTTTCAATCCGTAGTCAGAAGCATGCTTTAAATAATCAAAAACCTGAGCAGATTTTAAAAGAGCTTTTGTTGGAATACATCCCCAGTTAAGGCAAACTCCACCAAGATTTTCTTTTTCTACTACAGCTACTTTAAAGCCTAATTGAGAAGCTCTAATCGCTGTTACATATCCTCCAGGACCACTTCCTAAAACAATAACGTCGTATTTCATTTTTTTTGTTTTTAGTATTAACTATCGAAAAATGAATTCTACAATTCCGAAACTCATCTTTCGATTTATTCTTTTGTTATTTGTGATTGCGAATTTAAGGATTTATTTTATATGAACACCTGAAATTTTGTTTTTAAAGACAGAGATTTTGGTCTTTTCACAGAAAATGAAGTAATTGTGAATTGCAAATTGTGAATTATGAAGCGAATTTTGAGATTTGGTATGTAATTGTTTATAGTTGATGGTTGTTGGTTGGTCGTTGATTGTTTTTTGCAAAAAAAAAATAAGTCACAGATTATTAGGATTAGAATGATTTTTAAATCAGTATTAATCTAAGTAATCTGTGACTATTATTGCAATTAAAAAAAAGAATTAAGAATTCAGTATTTAGAATTCCTAATTAAACTTTCACGTGTCCCCAGTTTTCTCCGCTGGCAATTCTTCTGATCTGCATTTCGCTTACGCCAAATTGTTTTGCAATCATTTTCAATCGTGTTTTTTGTTCCGGTCTTGCCAGGATTTTTTTAATCAACATTACTTTTGTAGTTGTTAATTTTCTTCCGTCGGCTTTTAGGTTGTGTTCTATTAGATTTTTTTTGGCCTGAATCACACGAGGGCTTTTGCGGCTGTGTGCCATCATTTCCTGCTTGGTTGCCCAGCGTAAATTTCTAACATCATCATTGCTTCGGTTGTAATCAAGATGTAAAACATAAGTTTGTTCATCAGATTCTTTCGGAATAAAATATTGAGCAACTAATTTGTATAAGAAAAGATATTTGTTGACGATTTTATCGTCTTTTTTAACCTTAAAACGGAATGTTGGATATCCGTCGCTTAAACCGCCTTTTAAGATGCGGCCATTTTCAATTTCGTCAGTAAAGCTTATTAATCTTCCTCTGTTTGAAATGGCATATTTTAATTGTAATGAGGCATTTATTTCTATTTCTTTAAACTGTTCGTCTGGATAAAATCGATTTTGTGGCATATTCTTTTACATTTGATTTTTTAACTTCTATACTCTCAAAGATAATTAATAAACCAAAAATGAACGCTATCTTGTTGATTGTGAAACATCAATTTTATGATTTCTATAACGCATTTTTAACGTTTTAAAATCTTTTTAGCAGTTTTTAGTCGGATTTTAAATCACAAATTGTGAAATATGCAGTTTTTAATTTTTCGCAAAAGCGTAAAATTTAGATTAAATTACCATTATTTTATTGATCGAGCCAGATTTTAAAGTTGTGGATTTCTTTTTTACTGATAAAAATCGGATCGTTTTCGACAGAAGGAACCGTAAGAATAAGTTCGACTTTTTGATGCGAATGTTTTACAACTTCTTTGATAGTGTTTCGATGCACAATATATTTTCGGTTTATTTTGAAGAAATGAAATGAATCGAGACTATTTATAATGTCTGTTATGGTACTATTGTACAAGTAACTGTTTCCTGATTTTAAATAAATAAACAAATGTTTGCCAGTCGCTGCAAAATAATTGATTTCGTTTTCATTGACAGAAATCAGTTTATAACCGTGATTAACCAGGAAATGATGCTTTATTTTACTGTTTTCGGGATTTTCTATAGCAACTAAAGATTGAAGCGTAGAATTGCTATTAAAGCTGTTTTTTATTTTTTTGAATTTTTGAAGTGCTTCCAGCAATTCTGATTCTTCAAATGGTTTTAAAAGATAATCTATAGTGAAGTGTTTGAAAACAGAAATCGCATAAGAATCGTAAGCTGTAATAAAAATAACAGGGCAGGCAATGATGGTCTTTTCGAAGATTTCGAGACTTTTTCCATCTCCTAAATGAATGTCCATGAAGGCTAAATCGACTTTGTTTTCGCTAAAGAAAATAACGGCTTCTTTCACAGATTTTAAAACACTGATTTCTAAAATCGGTAAAATATCTTGCTGCTCTAAAATGGATTTTAGATAACTAGAAGCTAGATATTCGTCTTCGACAATAGCGATTTTCATTTTTTAAACATTTAGTTTTCTGGTATTATTTTGCAAAGATACTTCACTAAATAGTTTTTCCAATAAAAAAAGGTCCGGTTTACAAAAACCGGACCTTTTAAAAAAAACAAATAGGTGTTATAGATTGGGATTGTTCAATCTCGCGTTTGCAGGATAAACAATCGTATAGCGCGGATCATTTTGTATCAATGTATAATCTTGTCCATCAACAGTATGAACGATTTCCTTTTGAGTAGTTCTTCTCAAGTCAAACCAACGGTGTCCTTCGGCAGCAAATTCGCGACGTCTTTCGTTGCCAATAAATATGGCTAGATCAGTTGCATTCATGGCATTAACAGAAGCAGTAACGGTAGTTAAACCAGCTGGAGTGTAACGTTTCGATGCGAAATCTAATACAGTTGTTTTAGCATCTGTCAAATTATTTAATTCCAATAAAGTTTCTGCTTTTGTCAGGTATAATTCTGAAGTTCTAAAAGAACATTTTTGAGCGTCTTCTCCACCTTTTTGGATTCTGAAACGGCTTCCGTTTGCTAAAAAGTAAAGTGAGTAACGTATATCTGTTGTTTTGTTGTAAGCCGAAAGTAAGTCAGGAGAAGCATATGAAACTGATTTCAAACTATTATTGAATACATTTTCAAGTGCTAAGATCGATTCTACACCATCAAATCTGTTGGCTAAAACTTTAGTTGAATTTAAATCAACTAAATCATTCTTGATTGCCAATGCTTTGTTTGCAGCATCAAGAGATTTTTGCCATTGTTTTTGATACAAGTAAATACGGCTTTCTAAACTATATAAGGAAACTTTTGAAAAACGGTAATTTAATCCTTTTGGCTGAGATACTACATTAAGTAATTTCTCTGCTTCGTTAGTGTCAGAAATAATTTGATTATAAATTACTTCTACACTTTCTGGAATAAATGCCTGTTCTAAATCTATTTCTAATGCTAAAGGAACTGCTTTGTCGCTTGTTGCAGTTGCTGCATTGTAAGGTTTTGCAAAAAGGTTAACCAAATCAAAATATGCCATTGCTCTCAATGCATAAGCTTCTCCGATTAATTGATCTCTTTCTGCCGAAGCTCCTATTTTTTTAGAAGCTTCGTTGATTAATACATTCGTGTAGAAAATTACAGTATATAAATTTTGATATTGAAAAGAAGTGGTAATCTTGTCGGGATTTGCATCTTTCCAAATGTAAATATCTCTGAAATAGATAAAATCGTCAAAGAATTCATTCATTGTAAGTTCGTCTGCACGAACTGCGCTCAATGATTTATGTTGAGGATAAGTAGAATATCCTGTTGTTAAAACGGCACGAAATTGTGGTAATGTTTCCGGAATTACTTTACCAACAGGTGTTACATCCAGATAATCATCACAGCTGGTTAGGGTTAACGCTGCGATAAAAAACAATATATATTTTGAGTATTTTTTCATCTTTTGATAGTATTAAAAAGTAACATTACAACCTACAGTAAATGACTTAGGAACGGGCTGAGAATAAATATTTCCATAAGTTTCTGGATCAAAGTAACCTTTGAAATCAGAACTAATTACAAATAAGTTTCTTGCTTCAACATTAAGTCTAATACTCGAAATATTAATGTGATCTGTAAACGCTTTTGGAAGTGTATAACCTAAACGGATACTGTTCAATCTCATATAACTCATTTTACGAGCCCATGTATCCAGGTAATTCATAGTTATAATATTGTTTCCTCCAGAATACCATTGGTAGGCCATCCAAGCATCTCCTGATCCAGAAGTCATGCTTGTAATTCCTGGTAAGTTTGAGGAAGTATTAGTTGGCGACCAAGCATCTAAAATTCTACTTGAATAATTTCGTCCTCTGTCTACTTCAGCTCCGTTGTAAGGTGGAGTTTCTACAACAGTTTGGTCTAAAGTAAATGAAGCCACAACTGCTAAATCAAAATTACCCACTTTGAAAGTATTGGTAATACCTCCTGTATATTTAGGATCTCTATCTCCTAAATAAGTAAATAAATCTCTAAACTCTGCAGCAGATAATTTTGATTGCGAAAATTCTCCTGGTAAGAAATCTGCAAATAAATCATATAAACCAAAGAAAGTTTGACTGTTTACTGTTTCTCCTTTTTTATTTACAAATAAAGGATTTCCGTTTTCGTCGATTCCGTTTGTTTTAAATCCGAAAACTGCATTTACAGGACGACCTTCTCTGCTTGGCATATAATCAGTATCACGAACTTCTATGCGGTCAACATTACTCTTGTTTTGTGCAAGATTGAAGTTGGTAGTCCATTTAAAATTTGGACGATCGATATTTCTTGTTGAAATAGAAAGTTCAAAACCTTTATTGGTTACCTGAGCCCAGTTCATGTTTGTAAATTCAAAACCATTTTCTAGAGGTAATGCTCTATTACCTAATAAATCGGTACTTTTTCTTCCGTAAACATCAGCAACAATGCTAATACGGTTATGAAACAATCCAAGATCTGCACCAAAGTTTGTATTCGTAGTTTTTTCCCAACGCAATTTTTCGTTTGGAGGACTAACCACTACAATTGTAGGTTCTGTTTGTCCTGGAAGAATAGTTGTAGTTTTGTTTTCTCCTACAACAAATGGAGAAGTGTTTTTGTCGATATTTCCTTGTAAACCATAAGAAGCACGTAGTCTTAAGTTAGAAATAACGTTGCTGTCTCTTAAGAAGTTTTCCTGAGAAACCAACCAAGCTCCAGAAGCAGACCAAAGTGGCAAGTATTTGTATTTCGGGTCTACACCAAATAAATCTGAACCATCATAACGTGCACTTCCAAAGAAAGTATATTTTTTGTTATATGTATAGGAAGCAGTTGCAAAGAAAGAAGCAAAAGCATTTTCATTTTGCGACTTCAGGTACGTTCTGTATTCAGCGTTGTTTGCAAAATCAGAATTTGGGAAAACGATTTGCTGAGTTGTCAATGTATTTTCATCAAAACCGAATCCTCTAGTTTCTATAATTGTTTGGTAATTTCTTCTTAACTCATTACCAACCATAATTTCAACCTCGTGCTTGTCAGCAAAATTGTTTGCGTAATTAAGCGTTGTTTTTAAATTGTATTGAAAAAAGTCGTTATTAGAATTTTCGATTACACCACCTGCTGGAAGGAAATAATTGAAATTACCATTCGAAAAATAACGTGATTTTTCTTTGTATCTTCTTGTATAGTAACTGTTTTGACCAGCAAATTTATCAGTAGAAGTCTGGTCCAACTGAAGTCCAAGCTGACTGTTTACTTTTAAATGATCTGTAATTTTGTATTCAGCATCCAAAAGCGCTTTTATGGCTCTTGCTTTCAGTTCGTAAGAAGTGTTTGCTCTTTCTTCAAAAAGATTATATGGAACGTAACGATCAGAATATCCTGTAATATCCTGGTCATAATTGTAACTTCCGTCAGCATTGTAAGGTGTAAGGTACGGATTTACGTTTCTTGAATAATTAGCAGGATTTGTATTTCCACTTGCTTCTGTAAGGTAAGATTTTTTGATAGATTCTGAACCAAAAATTCCAACACCAACTTTAAATCTGTCCGATACTTCGTAGTTGTTTTTTAAGGTTAAATTGTAACGTTTGAAACCAGTTCCAATAGTAGTTCCTTGTTCGTCATAAAAACCTGTAGAGAAATAGTAATCTGATTTTTCGCCTCCACCAGACAGGCTTAAACCATGCTGTGTATTGATTGCGTTTTGGTAAACTAAATTACCCCAGTTCAAATTATTGTTTCTTAAAGCATTAATAGAATTTTGAGTAGCTGGACTCAAAGCAGAGAATCCCCCAGTTCTGAAAGCATTTAATTCATTAGCTCCATTTAAAATACGAGCTACCTGACCGCCAGTATCTCTGTATGTTAAATCAGAACGACTAGCCATACCAAGTTCAAAATCAACTTTTTGGTTAGAGTTCATTAAATTCAATTTATCGAAATCTGGTCTTTGCGTGATAAAAGTGTTAGTGTTGATATTGATTACCATTTTACCGCTTCTTCCTTTCTTAGTGGTAATTACAATAACTCCATTGGCAGCACGTGCACCATAAATAGAAGTTGCAGCTGCATCTTTTAAAATCGTAATATCTTTAATATCATCAGGGTTTAATCCTGCAATAGAATAATTTGCCAATAAATCTATGTTGTCTTTATCGTAGTTTGTAGGCACATCTCGACCTTCTAATGGCAATCCGTCCAAAACCCAAAGAGGATCTTGAGAACCGTTAAGAGAAGCAGTTCCTCTAATTCTGATTTTAGCTGGTGCTCCAGGTGCTCCAGATGGTGTAGTTACAGCAACTCCGGCAACTTGTCCCAACAACATTTGGTCCACACTTGCAACTCCGGCTTGCTGAATAGAAGCCATATCAACTTTTGCTACTGCAGAAGTAAGCTTTCTTTTTTCAATTTTTTGATAACCCGTTACTACAACTTCCTGAAGTTTTCCAACTTCAGATTTTAAACTGATTGTATATTCTTTTTGAGAGGAAGATAAATCTAAAGTATAGGCTTTGTATCCCATAAATGTTATTCTTAATGCGGTAACATTTTTAGGTACTTTTAATTGAAACTTACCATCAAAGTCTGAAGTAGTTCCGATGCTTTCACTCTGAATAATTCCAGCCATAGCTGTTTTACTAGAGATCGAATTGTTCTCAACAAAAATTGATGCTCCAGGAATCGGAGATTTGTCATTTTCGTCTAAAACAATACCCGAAATAGTTCGGGATTCCTGCGAGTATCCTGCGATGGCCAGGAACAGCAGTAGGGTTTGTAAAAATTTTGTCATGTTTTGGTTGTGTATTAAAAGGTTGTATTATTCAGGGCTTTTTCGATTCGTTGTATTAAATCGTTGTAATGGTTTTGGGTAGATTGATCTCCAGTATTCTTTTTAATTTTTAATAATTGAAGGACTTTGCTTAATTCTCCTTTTTTATCTGAAGTCACTTCTGTAACTCTTTTCAAAGTGGATTGATTGATGTTTCGTGCCATGTGAGCATCATCTAAATAGTTGCACAAATGAGGCATGTTTAAAGTCTGCTGAATGTCTAGTAATTTTTTAGGATCTGTTTTTTCAAATAATTTGTTTGTTGAAACAATTAAAACATCTACATAATTCTTTTGTGTCATTCTTTCTAAAATGCTCAAAGATTTATTTTGAATGGTTCCTGCAAACACACTTTGATGCATTTTTTTAAACAAGTCATTTACGGTAAAAACAGGGTCTTTGGTTTTGTTACGCTGATATAATTCGTTTTCTGTCATTCGAAGCAAACGATCATCACTGAATAAATTATACATAACGTCGTACTGCAGTTCTCTTGAAAGCGTATATGGAGTATATTCATAAGGCCCAAGAGGAGAATCTTTCAACGGATTTGTTTTGTCTAAAATATCATTGAAAAATAACCATTGTGGAATCGTAATTACATTCTTCACTAAATAGTCAGCAGCTCTTTTTTGCATAGTAGCTGGAACAGGAACATAACTTTGTTTGTTGTCACCATGAACCGTTACATTCAAATAAACACCGCCAATATTGTTCATCACATGACGATTGTACATTTGCCATTGACCGATAGTTCCAATGTATAATTTTCCAGTTTCGTAATACGATTGATCTTTATCATAAGTCCAGTTTAGGATATTATCCACAACACGTTTTAAGTTTTTCAAACCATATTCGCTGGCTTTAACTGCGTCGTTTCCTAAATCTTCCGATTGAGAACGAGGATCAATAGTATTTTCCTGTTGTTCTCCGTAGAAATAAATCGGATCATTTTGATGTTTTGTAATTAAAGTATTTAGCTTTAAAGTCTCATTGTCATTTGGACCGTACCATCTATACCCCCATTCGATAGCATATTTATCATATTCTCCGATTTTTGGAGTAATTACAGTAACATTATCTTCTGGCTGAGCTACATAATTGTAACGGGCATAATCCATAATTGATGGAGCAGTTCCGCCCATTTTTGCTGTAAATTCTTTAGAACGTAAAGATTCCACATCATAAGCAAAAGAAGAACCCATATTATGTTTTAGACCAAAAGTATGTCCAACTTCGTGAGAAGAAACAAAACGAATTGCCTCACCCATGTGTTCGTCGCTAAATGTATTTCCACGAGCTTTTGGGTCAATTGGTCCAGTCTGAATACGCATCCAGCTTTGAAGCGAAGTCATTACATTATGCCACCAGATAATATCGGCTTCGATAATTTCACCACTTCTTGGATCAACTACAGATGGTCCCATGGCGTTCGATTTTGGAGAAGCCGCATACGTAATGACAGAATAACGAACGTCATCAATATCAAAATCTAAATCTTGTTCAGTAGGTTCTTTTGCAATAATGGCATTTTTAAATCCTGCTTTTTCAAAAGCTGCCTGCCAATCGTGTACGCCATCAATAATATACTTTCTCCATTGTTTTGGAGTCGACGGATCGATGTAATAAACGATTGGTTTTTTCGGCTCTACTAATTCACCTTTCAAATATCGTTCTTCATCTTCTTTCTTTGGTTCTAAACGCCAGCGGGTAATCAATTCTTTTTCAAGCATTGCCTGCTGTGCATCGGCAAAGTACCAATGCTTTTCAGTAAAAAAGCCAATTCGTTTATCAGAAAAACGAGGTTTCATTGGAGTTCTATCCAATAAAATAATATTACTAGTTACGCCAAGCGTCACAGACAATGCTGGACCGCCTTCGCTTACAGAAGTTGTCAGTTGTGATTTAACAACAATGTTTTGAGGGAAAGATTTTAAACCTTCAATATAAGAAAGATCAGATTTAACAGAACCGCCAAAACCAGTGCTACTCAAAACATCGTTGAAGCTTTTTTGTTTTCCGTCAAAAATCTTATTTACTTTAATAACAATGGCAGTCGAATCATTATTTTTAGTTTCAATATCAAAAACTTCAATAATAGATTCTGCAAAATTATTTTTTACAGATTCTGTAATCGCATCTTCTTTTGGTGAAGAAACTTTAGGAACATACGATTTTACCCAGACTTTCTTTGCGATTGTATCTTTATAAAAACTAATGATCTTGTTTTCATAATTCATTCCTTTATTTAAACCGGCTTCGTTTACCTGAAAAGGAACCTGAGATAACTTGTTTACAACTAAAAATTCTCTTTGAAATAAACTGTCCTGAATTTCAAAATAAACATCAGTTTTAACTTGAATAATATTGAAGAGCCCTTTTTTAACCGTTCCTTTTTTGACAAGGTCGTTGTATTTTTTACCTTTTTTAGAATCGGTAGAATCTTTTTTAATTTCAGTGTTATCTTCTTTTTTCTTTTTCTTTTGAGAATGAACAGTAAGTGGAGATAATAATAATAGGAGTATGCAAAATGTTATCAAATTATGCAGGAATTTCTTTTCCTTCATCAGATGTTAAGTTTAGGTTAATTTTTCGCCGAAACTATTTTATTTTAGTTCAGAAAAAAAACAAAAAGGAGTGAATGGATTTTTTTTAGGAGTGAATGGATAGTAATGGAAGCGTGCAAACGAAAGTGCCATCTTTTTCTGATGTCTTAAATTCGCTTTTCGAATAATAATTGTAAATACTCTTCAGATAATTTAATCCAAATTTAGTACTTGGTTCAGCATTCAATTTCTTTTGAAGATTGTTGCTAATGATAACCTGATCTTCTTTAATCAGGATTTTTGTAGTAAGAGGACTTTCCTGAGTAGCTGTATTATGCTTAATAGCATTTTCGACCACAATCTGAAAAGCAAGATAGGGGATATGTTTGTTTAATGCAGCTTCGTTTTCAATTTCAATAGAAAAGAATAACTCTTCCTTAAAACGGGTCTGCTGCAAAAAGATATATTTCTCGATAAATAAAAGTTCATCCTTTAAAGGAACAATGTTCTTTTCTGGAGGATCAATTAAATAACGATAAATTCGGGATAAGTTTAAAGTAAATTTTTGTGCGACTTTAATATCGCTTCCAATTAACATATAAAGTGAATTCAGCGAATTAAACAAAAAGTGCGGATTAATCTGCTCCTTTAATTGCTGCAGCTGAATCAACGCTTTTTCTTTGATGATTTTTTCGTTTTCAACCAAGAGTTTGTTTTTCTCTTCAATAACAATTCCTTTTTCTCTGTAGGCACGTCTGTTGGCATAAGAGAAAAGATAGAAAATCAACAGTAACATTACTGTCGTAATGGAATAAATTAAAGTGGAATATTTTTTTATCTGCGCGACATTCTCATCCACAAAGATTTTCGGGAAGTTTACACAAACAAACCAATTCGAATTTTTTACATCTAATTTTTTAGTAAAGCGGATAACGTCCAGTTTTAAAAACTCAGACATGGTAATTCTCTTCGCAAAATCTTGTTTTTGGGTGAATATTGTATCAGAAGCCTGAAAAGAAGAAACTTTAAAAATATTTTTTCCAATAAAAGCAGCTTCCGGATGATAAACGCAAGTTCCTTTTTTATCAAAAACAAAAGCATAATTAGAAGCCGTTTTGTCTATTTTTGAAATATAAGTATGAAGCAATCCTAAATCAATATCATAACCATATCGAACCGTTGTGTTGTTTGCTGAAACAAGGTTGAAATAAATACGCCAAACCCATTCTTTTCCCTGCGGAAGAACAATACTAATGTGTTGCTTGTTTTTGTTTTGAAAAAGAAAATCTTTAATATCTTTTTTGGTTTCTTCTGAAATCTCATTACCTCCGTAATGAATAACATTTTCATTAATCTGAAACCAATTGTGTATAATCAGTTTATTATTTGCCTGAAGCGAAGAAAGCAATTGTAAATTATTGTCAAGATTTGAAGCACTGCTTATTTGTAAAACATGCTGAATTCTTTTTTCCTGTTCTAGAAATTTGGATAATTCCTGAGATAAAAATTCCTGTTTTTTAATGAAGTTACGCTGCGCCATATCTTCATTCGATTTTTCGGTCAGATCAGTTATCAGATTACTCAAAATGTAAACCGAAGTAACCGTAATCAGAATCGAGGCAATAACGTAAATTACAAATGCCCGTCTGGAAGTAATATTTTTTAATCTAAATTTCAAAGAGTATCATCATGACTTAATTTGCGACGGCAAATTGAGAGTCATATAAATTTTTATAGTACCCATCAGTTTTATGTAATAATTCCTGATGTGTTCCTTGTTCAACAATTAATCCTTTATCCATCACCACAATCTTATCTGCATTTACAATTGTTGCTAGTCTATGTGCTATAATAATCGAAGTTCTTCCTTTAGTAATCGTTTCTGTCGCACGCTGAATCATTTCTTCGGAATACGTATCGATAGAAGAAGTCGCTTCGTCTAAAATTAAAATACTTGGGTTGCTTACATACGAACGTAAAAAAGCAATCAATTGGCGTTGTCCAGATGACAACATAACGCCTCGTTCTTTTACATCAAAATCGTAATTATTTGGCAGGTTCATAATAAAATCATGAACTCCAATTTTCTTTGCTGCATCAATTACTTTGTCTCGAGTAATTTCTTGATTGTGCAAAGTGATGTTGTTGTAGATTGTATCGGCAAATAAAAATACATCTTGTAAAACCACAGCAATTTGTTTTCTTAAAGAAGCCAAGGTATAGTTTTCGATATTTTCTCCATCAATAGAAATAGTACCTCCGTTAATTTCGTAAAAACGATTCAAGAGATTAATAATCGTCGATTTTCCTGCGCCTGTAGAACCTACAATGGCAACAGTCTGTCCTGCCGAAACAGATAAATCGATTCCTTTGATTACTTCTTCTTCTGGGATATAACTGAAACGGACTTGCTTAAATTCGATACTTCCGTTAAAAACAGGAGCTTCAATTTTTCCAGTATCTTGAATATGATCTTGCGTGTCAATAATATCAAAAACGCGATTGGCAGCGATCATTCCTAATTGCATCTCGTTAAATTTATCCGCAATTTGTCTCAAAGGATTAAACAACATTCCGATAAACATGGTGTACGAAAACAAATCTCCGAAAGTCGTAAAATGATCTCCATTCAAAATTCTGAATCCACCGTAAACCACAACTAATCCTAAAGTAATGGATGAAATAATATCGGCAATCGGGAAGAAGATGGAGTTGTACAAAATCGTCTTAATCCAGGCAACTCTGTGTTTGTTGTTGATTTCTTTAAAATTTTCGGCTTCGATTTTTTCACGGTTAAAAAGCTGAACGATTTTCATTCCCGTCACACGTTCCTGAACAAAAGAGTTCATATTAGCAATCTGAGTTCTTACTTCTTCAAAAGCCACTTGCATTTTTCGTTGAAAGATTCTAGTAATGTAAACCAAAATTGGCATGGCAACCACTACAATCCAAGTCAGTTTCCAGTTCATGTAAAACATAAAAATCAGGACCACAAACATTTTCATCAAGTCGCTTATAATCATAAACAAACCTTGACTGAAAATTCTAGCAATCGACTCAATATCGGAAACAGCACGTGTCACCAACTGTCCAACCGGAACCAAATCAAAATACTTCATTCGGAAACTTAAAATATGTTTGAAAAGTTTTGTTCGAATATCTTTTACAATATCCTGTCCAAGCCAGTTGGCCCAATATACAAAGTAAAACTGAGAGAAAACCTCCATCAATAAAACTACACCCATTAAAATGATATACATCAACAATCCCATTTTGTCATGAGTTTTGATGTAACCGTCAACCGTTTCTTTTAAAAGATAAGGACGAAGTGCAGCAAAAATAGAAAGTGAAACCGCAAAAATGATTACGCCATAATAGCGCCATTTATAAGGTCTTGTATATTTTAAAATTCGTTTGAATAATCCAGTATCGAATGCTTTTGCTTTCATTTGTTTTCAGGAGCTGTTTCCTGCTTTCCGTTACAAGTTTTTTTCAAAAATATGTTTTTGTATTGTTTTGCTAAGAGCTTCCGTTGGTCGCTTTATCAAAACACAAAAACTATATTTTTTTCAAAAAAGCTTTTCACTTCAATCAGGGCTATTTAATGTAATCGTAATCTATTTTGGTTAAATACAAACCATGCGCTGGGACAGAAAACCCTGCTTTTTCTCTGTTTTTACTGGCGATAATATTTTCTAAATCTGCCAATGTAATTTTGTGTAAACCTATATTAATTAAAGTTCCTACAATTGCCCGAACCATATTTCTCAAAAAACGATTTGCTGAAATGGTAAATATCAGTTTTCCATTTTCTTGTTTCCAAAATGCCTCAAAAATCGTGCAGTCAAATGTATTGACATCTGTATTTGTTTTAGAAAAACACTGAAAATCGGTATGTTTCAATAACAACTGCGCGGCTTCATTCATAAAATCCACATCCAGTTTCTGACTTACATACCAGCTCAGTTCCTGTAAAAACGGATTTTTTACTGTATTGATATGATATTCATACGTTCTTTTGGAAGCATCAAATCTACAATGTGCATCATCGTGAACTGGAATAATATCAAAAATCGCAATATCTTTTGGTAAAAAAGAATTCAGTTTATGAACCAAAACCGGAATATTCAAAGTTTTTTCGGTATCAAAATGCCCAAACATTTCAGTAGCATGAACACCAGTATCTGTTCTTCCGGCTCCCATAATACTAATGGGTTCATTTAATAAAACCGAAAAAGCCTTATTTAAAGTTTCCTGAACAGAAGAGGCGTTTGGCTGTATCTGCCAGCCATGATAATGTGTTCCGTTATAAGCGAATTGAATAAAATATCTCACAATTGAGGTTCAAAGGTTCTGAGGCGCAAAGGTATGAAAAAAGGTTCTAAGATGCTAAGATGCTAAGGTTCTAAGTTTTTTCTATAGAGATGTTATGATGTTTTTAATATTATAAAGTATTAGACGCACGGCAGTGGGGCTCTACAATTTAAAATGCTAGGAAAAACTTAGTATCTTAGCACCTCAGAACCTTTGTCCCTAAAAAAAAAATGACTAAAATCCTTCTTCTCTCAGATACTCACAGTCACATTGACGATACTATTTTGAAATATGTTGCACAGGCAGATGAAGTTTGGCATGCTGGAGATATTGGTGATTTAAACGTTACAGATACCATTAAAAAACTAAAACCTTTAAGAGCTGTTTACGGAAATATCGACGATGCAAAAGCAAGATTGGAATTTCCATTAAACAATCGTTTTTCTTGTGAGAATGTTTCTGTTTGGATTACACATATTGGTGGTTATCCTGGAAAATACAATCCGAACGTTAGAGAAGAGCTGGCTCTGAATCCTCCAAAATTGTTTATATGTGGACATTCACATATTTTGAAAGTGATGTTTGATAAAAAGAACAATTTATTGCATATGAATCCTGGTGCAGCTGGGAAAAGTGGTTTTCACAAAGTCAGAACAATGCTTCGATTTGTAATTGACGATGATAAAATTAAAGATTTGGAAATCATCGAAATTGGAGAAAAATAATTTTAGAGTGGCAACGGAATCTGAATCTGAATTTTAGTTCCTTCATTTTCTTTAGATGTAATAGCCAGTTTTCCTTTGTATTTTTTAATTCGGGCTCTAATTCGATTTAAACCAAAACCTTCCGCATCTTTTAATTTTTGAGTTTTAAAACCGATTCCGTCATCGTGAATAGTTAATAATAACTCATTGTTTTTTTCGATTAAATGAATTTTAGCTTTTACGGCTTTGCTGTGTTTTATGATATTATTGAACAGTTCGCTGACGATGAAGTAAATCTTCATTTCAAATTTTTCAGTATATCGTGTACTGATTGGGATAGAACTGGAAAATTCAAAATGAATAGCCGAATTAGAGTTTTTTTCGCATAGATCTTCTAAAGCATAAATTAATCCAAAACGAACCAAAAGCGAAGGAACAAGATCATGTGACATGTCTCGTAGGAGTTCATGAGCTTCTGATAGAATAGTTTTGGCTTTTTGTATTTCATCAGATTTAATATCATGTTGCGCCGTAAAGGTATTTAAATGCAATCCCGCCGATGACAAGAGAGAATTGATGTTGTCATGAAGAAAAGAAGCGATTTTTTTCCGTTCGATTTCCTGACTGTCAATTCCTGAATTAATGATATCAAGAAGTATTTTTTGTTTGGTATCTTTTCTTTTTATTTTCTGTTTTAACTTATTGTTCTGGTACAAAAAATAGAATAAAAAAAAGATAATAATAGTGAGCAGAATAGACAAACTGACTATTTTTTTATTTCGTAATTGTTCTGATTTTTTAATAGAATCCTGCTCTGTTTTGTTTTTGATTTCTGTTGGAGAACCACTCGCATTGATACTTGTATTTACGGGTTGTGAAAAAGAAGTTCCTTTAACAACAAAACATAAAAATAATGATAGTATAAAATTACGGCCAAACATAAATTAGGGATTAATTAAATTGTTTTTCAGAGCATATTTAACCAAACCAATTGTGCTTTTTATGTTTAGTTTTTTCATAATATTTTTACGATGAGTTTCGACGGTATGCGAACTGATAAAAAGCTTTTCGCTGATTTCTTTTCCACTGTATTCTAAGGCGATCAATATGATAATCTCAACTTCTCGAGGACTCAGGATTGGACTTTCAATAACGATATTTTGATTTAGTTTCGGATTGTCTTTAAAGGTGTTGAATATCTTTTGTCTAATGGCGTCGCTAAAATATTCCTGTCCCTGGTAAACGGCTTCTACAGCTTCAATGATATTTTCTCCTGCGCAATTTTTGGTGAGATAACCTTTTGCGCCCAGTTTCATTACTTCTTTAATTATTTTTAAATCATCATAACTGGATAAGATAATAACTTTGCAAGGAGATTCTTTTTCGTTGAATTCTTTTAACGTTTCTATTCCATCTTTTTTCGGCATGCTGATGTCCAGAATTAAAACATCCGCTTCGTCTGCAACAACATCATTATATACAGAAGTGCCATCAAGTGAGCTTCCGACCACTTCGAAGTTCGAAACGGTTTTTAATAAGTTGGAGAGGCCATCAATTAAAACCTGATGATCGTCTGCGAGATGAATTTTTATTGATGAAGCCATTTTTTAAAACTGATTAAAAAGTAAAATTATGAAAAATTATCTTACGTTTATTTCGTTTTAGACCAAAAAAAACCCGAATATAAAATTCGGGTTCTTCTTCGCGCAATAAACTAAGTTTATAGGTTTATCTCAAACGATCTACAGATTTTACAAGATCTTCGTCCTTTTTGATGGCCTTATTAGCTAAAACTAATAACACGATAGCAACAATCGGAAGAAACATCCCAATACCTTTCTCAGAAACTTCCGCTTCTCCAGATAAATTTAGTGATCGGTAAACAAATAATCCTAATAAAATTAAATTTAATATGATATTCAATCTGTTTAACACAAATTGATTTTGTCTCTTTTTAAATGAAATTATACTCACTACGGTAAGCATCGTTGTTAGACCTAGGATAAAAGTATAAATCATATCCTGCATAAAATAAAAAGGTTTTCCCGTAGCAGTTGTCCAAAGCGGAACAAAAAGCATTAAAATGCCAGTTACAGCAAAAGTCAGAAATAAATATACAGTTTGAATTCTTTGTATCATGATCTAAAAATGTTTTACAAAAATATATTTTCTTTTTTTAAAATACTATTGTATGATAAAATTTTATTCGTATTATTGCATCATAATACCGTAAGCACTTCATACTGCGGTCAATTCAAATTTATTATCTACCTATTCTTTTTACAGTATTTCCTTTAAAATAATTAAATTCATAGAACATTCATGTTTGATATTTCTGCATTAAAAGAAATGAAGCTTGCTGAGCTTCAAGAAATAGCTAAGTTAGCTAAAACAATAAAGATTACCGGTGTCAAAAAAGAGACTTTAATTAGCCAGATTTTAGCACATCAGGAAAGCACTCTTGAGCCTGTTAAAGCTCCTCAAACAAACGTTGTTGCTGAAGCTAAAGAAGAAAAACCTAAACGTGCTCGAATTGCACCAGTAAAAGCAAAAGCAGCAAATACCAAAAATGCTCCCGTTTTAGAATTTGATAAAGTAGAGGAAACTGTTCAAAAATATGATACTGCTGAAATAGTTGAGCCAATTGCAGAAACGGCAACTGAAGCAGTACAGGAAAATAAAACGCCAGCAGCGAAAAAAGAGCCTAAAGGTGGAAAATTTAATAAACAGGCTTACGAGAAAAAAGTAGCTCTTAAAAAAGAGAAAGAAACGGTACAGGAAGTTGCTACAACAGAAGAACCTGTAGAAACAACTCCTTCTGAAACAGTAGCCGAAACAACAGAAATAGCAGAAAAAACTCCTGCTATTGCCCCTGCAAAAAAGATCAATCCGAATCAAAATAAAAATCAGAACCAAAACCAAAATCAAAACCCGAATCAGAACCAAAATCAGAACGGGAATGGCAATGGAAACGGAAATCACAACAACCAAAATCCTAATCATAAAAATAAAAAGAATAATAATTTCAGAGATTCAGATTTCGAATTTGACGGAATTATAGAAAGTGAAGGTGTTTTGGAAATGATGCCTGACGGTTACGGATTTTTACGTTCATCAGATTATAATTATTTAGCTTCTCCAGATGATATTTATTTATCAACATCACAAATCAGATTGTTTGGTTTGAAAACTGGAGATACAGTAAAAGGAGTGGTTCGCCCTCCAAAAGAAGGAGAGAAATTTTTTCCTTTAGTTCGTGTTCTTAAAATTAACGGACATGATCCGCAAGTTGTTCGTGATAGAGTTTCTTTCGAACATTTAACTCCGGTTTTCCCTTCAGAAAAATTCAAACTAGCCGAAAAAGGTAGTTCTATTTCAACTCGAATTATAGATTTGTTTTCACCAATAGGTAAAGGTCAGCGTGGTATGATCGTTGCACAACCTAAAACAGGTAAAACAATGCTTCTTAAAGATATTGCAAACGCAATTGCTGCCAATCATCCTGAAGTTTATTTGATTGTTCTTCTTATTGACGAACGTCCTGAGGAGGTTACAGATATGCAAAGAAGTGTTCGTGGTGAAGTTATCGCTTCAACTTTCGACAGAGAGCCACAAGAACACGTTAAAATTGCAAACATTGTATTAGAAAAAGCAAAACGTTTAGTAGAATGCGGTCACGATGTTGTGATTTTATTAGATTCGATTACACGTTTAGCAAGAGCTTATAACACAGTTCAGCCAGCATCTGGAAAAGTATTAAGTGGAGGTGTTGATGCGAATGCATTACAAAAACCAAAACGTTTCTTTGGAGCGGCTAGAAATGTAGAAAACGGTGGTTCTTTAAGTATCATAGCAACTGCGTTAACAGAAACAGGTTCTAAAATGGACGAGGTTATCTTCGAAGAATTTAAAGGAACTGGTAACATGGAATTACAATTAGATCGTAAGATAGCCAATAAACGTATTTTCCCTGCAATCGATCTTACTTCTTCAAGTACACGTCGTGACGACTTGTTATTAGACGAAAAAACATTACAAAGAATGTGGATTATGCGTAAATATCTATCAGATATGAACCCAGTAGAATCTATGGATTTTGTAAACGATCGTTTCAAGAAAACAAAAAACAACGAAGAGTTTTTGATTTCGATGAATGATTAATTGAAAGGAACAAAGGCTCATAGTAACAAAGGGACAAAGGTTTTCGCTTTTGAGCAAAAAAAATATAAAATAAAAAAAGGGATGAGTAAAACTCATCCCTTTTTTGTTTGTTACAGATTGGAAACCTCTGTCCCTTTGTTACTTTGTCCCTTTGTAACTATTTTTTATCAACTACCGGTCTATTTTCTCTATTGGCTAAATCCCAGGCAAGAACGAAAGCCAGTTTTGTTCTTTTTGTTAAAGCATCATATTCAATTTTTTCGGCAGTATCGTCTTTTCCATGGTAATCTTCGTGTACACCATTGAAAAAGAAAATAGAAGGAATGCCATGTTTAGCAAAGTTGTAGTGGTCAGAACGCTCATAAAAATGGTTTGGATCTTTAGGATCATTAAATTTGAAATCCAAGTCCATTTTGATATATTTTTCATTTTGAGCTACAACAGCATTGTGTAAGTCAGATGATAATCTATCAGCACCAATTACATATACATAATTGTTTGTGTTTGAATGCTCGACATCACGACGTCCGATCATATCGATATTGATGTCTGCAATTGTGTTTGCAATTGGAAATAACGGATTTTCAGAATAGAAACGAGAACCATGCAAACCGTGCTCTTCTCCAGTTACATGAAGAAATAAAATAGAACGTTTTGGTCCGTGTCCTTGTTTTTTCGCTTTTGCAAATGCTTTTGCCATTTCAATAACGGCTACAGTTCCAGAACCGTCATCGTCAGCTCCGTTGTAAACTTCACCATCTTTAATTCCAACGTGATCATAATGAGCTGAAATCACTAAAATTTCGTCTGGCTTTTCTGATCCTTCAATGTAAGCCCAGATATTCTCAGAATCAGGTAAGTTTTCGTTTCTTCTTGCGTTTAAGAAAGCTGCCGGAATATGTTGATAGTAATCAGAAGCTCCTTTTGGGAAAGAGATTCCGTTTTTCTTATATTGATCAATCATATAAAGACCTGCTTTTTTCTGTCCTTTTGATCCTGTTTCACGACCTTCCATTTCATCTGATGCAATCGTGTAAAGCATTTTCTTTAAATCTTTTTCGCTAATAGCTTTAACATATTTGGTTGGGTCCGAATTGTCTTTGGATGCTGTAGACTGCGCAGTTTTACAAGAATACGCAGAAACAACGAGTAATAAAAGGAGTAATTTTTTCATTCCTATGGTTAGTGTAAATTAATAAATGTGTAAAGAACGTATAAAGAAAGTAAAAATATAATAAAAAGAGAATTTATTATAAAAAGAAAGAAACTTTTTACAAAAGATACCGCTCTAGATTCTCCATAAAAACGATGATGTGCTGGATAAAAGTAATAACACATCCAAATTGTACCTGCAAAGTTTGTAATTCCTGAGATGAAGGACATCGGACTGTCTTCACCAAATAAACCAATCAATCTGTCAATAATAAACATGATTAGAAAAATCAATAAGAGAAAAGAGAAATAATGAAGTGTAAATATTCCGTGATCAAAATAATACCATTTCTTTTTGTTGTGAAAAAGCCACAGGAAAAAGGCAAAAAATGGCATGATGATAAATAGAATTTTAGGAAGATTGTGGAAAAAGGATTCTATGAATTTTATGATTATTTCTTTTTTAGTGTATTTTTCAGTAACATGAACTGCTTTTTCATAAAACCAGTACGATGTTGTATTTAGCTTTTCGCTTTCTTTTCCGTATTTCTGAATGGAATCAATTTCCTTCATACTTTTTAATTGAAAATAGGATTTGTCCAATGTTTTCGATTTCAAATATGATTTTTCATTCCATTTTTTCTTTTCTGTATTAATTTCTTTTTCAAACTTAGACGTGATTTCCTTGTCATTTTTCGTTAAGTCTTCGCTTATATTACTTGGAAATAAAGCAATTAAAAGAAAGGTAATAAAACTAATAAAGATATAAAGTCGAACTGGCGCCAGATAAGACAATCTTTTTCCTGAAAGATATTCTTTAGTTAAGGTTGATGGTTTAAAAAGAAGATTTTTTATCGTTTTCCAAAAAGCATTTTCATAATGCGTTAAATCTTCAAAAAAGTGAATAAATAAATGATGAAAAGTTTTTCGGCTGTCGCTGTTTTCTTGTCCACAATTTGGACAGAATTTTTGTTCTACAACATGCCTGCAATTTAAACAAGTTTTATCTTCTCTAATTTTACTGTGTGACATTGGTTTGGTTGGATTAATTTGTTTTTGGCGGTTTTTGTGTGGTATTATTTCTTTAAAACTTCATTCAGGAATAATTGTAAATGATCAAAAGAACGTTTTGCTGCAACGGCATTATACGCTGCTCCTTTAGAATTATCGCTTCCTGCTTCCGGATTGGTAAAGGAATGAACAGAATTAGCATAATAAATCATTTGCCAGTCTGCTTTAGAATCACGCATTTCCTGTTGAAATGCTGTAATCTCGTCTTTCGGTACAAATGGATCATCGGCTCCATGGCAAACTAAAACTTTTGTAGTTATGTTTTCTGTCTTTCTAGTGGCATCTTTTCCTAAACCTCCGTGAAATGAAGCCACTCCTTTTAGATTTAAATGACCTCTGGCAGCTTCAAGAACTCCAGTTCCTCCAAAACAATAACCAATTGCCACAATATTGTCAGCATTGGCTCCAGATTTTATCAATTCTTGTAAAGCCGTATTGATGCGTTTTTGATAGGCTTCATAATTTGTTTTATAAAAACCGGCTTGTTTTCCTGCTTCACCAGTATTTTTTGGATAATTTCCTTCTCCATAAATATCAGCAATAAACACATGATAGCCTAGTTTGGATAATTCTTCAGCAATTCCTTTAGAAGCGTTATCGATCCCCAACCAGGCTGGTAAAAGTAAGATTCCAGGATTGTTAGTGCTCTTTTTAGCAGATTTGATAAATAAGCCATTCAGTTGCTGGCTTCCTTCGCTATATTTTACTGGTTTTAATTGCGCATTCATAAGGTTGGAAAATAAGATTGCACTGAATAAAATTAGTACGGGATTTTTCATAATTTGGTAATTTTTAACAAATATCAGAAATATTATGTTACAAAAAAACCTCACAAGTAAATTATTGTGAGGTTTATAACGAATAAAATGTTTTAGTAAAATAGCTTTTTATAAGGAAATATTTCTTTTAAAAGCACAGCCCAGTTCTACAATAGAATCGGTTTTATCGATACCTGGAATTCCATCGATTTTTTCGTAAAGAATGCGGCGCATGTGCTCATGATTTTTGGCAATAATTTTAATGTAAAGTGTAAAAGAACCTGTTACATAATAACATTCAGTGATTTCAGGAATTTCTTTAAGCGCTTCAATAATTCTTTCAGAATCAGAATCTTTGTTTAATGTGAGTCCAGTAAAAGAAGCCCAGTCGTAACCAATTTTCTTTTCTTGAATAATAGGTTTGATCCCGCCAATAACACCTTGTTCAATCATTCTGTTAATACGCTGATGCACCATCGTATTTGATATTTTTAAATTAGTAGCGATTGCCGAAAAAGCCATTCTTCCGTCTTTTTCTAATTCCTTAATAATGTTAATATCAAATTCGTCTAATAATTCCATGCGGTAAAAAAAATCGTTTAAAATTGCGTTTTGTAATTTATAAAAGTAATTATTTTTTTTAATAATCATTTAAAGAATATTTCTCTCAAAGGAAATTTGCTTTTTTTTAAAATGTAAAATATATGTTTTGACTTTAAATTTGTTATTTTTAAGTCAAAATATAATTTAAAAACCCTTTTTTAATTTAATTTTGATATTTTTGTAGAAATAAAAAGCAGATTATGATAAGTACAGAAAAAGCACTTTCGTCAAAATCAGAAGTTTTGATTGAAAAAGAGAATAAATACGGAGCCCACAATTATCATCCGCTTCCCGTAGTTTTAGAGCGTGGAGAAGGAGTTTACGTTTGGGATGTAGATGGTAAAAAATATTATGACTTTTTATCGGCTTATTCAGCAGTGAATCAAGGACATTGTCATCCGAAAATTGTGAATGCAATGATTGAACAGGCTCAAAAATTGACTTTGACTTCTCGAGCTTTTTACAATGATAAATTAGGAAACTACGAAGAATACCTAACCCAATATTTTGGTTTTGATAAAGTGCTGCCAATGAATACAGGTGCTGAAGCAGTTGAAACAGCGCTTAAAGTTTGTAGAAAATGGGCTTATGAAGTAAAAGGAATTCCTGAAAATCAGGCGCAGGTTATTGTGTGCGAAAATAATTTCCACGGAAGAACTACTACAATTATCTCATTTTCGAATGATGAAACAGCTCGTAAAAACTTCGGACCTTTTACAGACGGTTTCATAAAAATTGAATATGACAATTTAGAAGCTCTTGAAAACGCTTTAAATTCATCTAAAAATATTGCCGGATTCTTGGTTGAACCAATTCAAGGTGAAGCTGGAGTTTATGTTCCTTCTGAAAGTTATTTAGCGAAAGCGAAAGCACTTTGCGAAAAACACAATGTACTTTTTATTGCAGATGAAGTTCAAACTGGAATTGCGCGTACTGGAAAATTATTAGCGGTTCACCACGAAAATGTACAACCAGATATTCTAATTTTAGGAAAAGCAATTTCGGGTGGAGTTTACCCAGTTTCAGCGGTTTTATGTAATGATGAAATCATGAATGTAATTAAACCAGGACAACATGGCTCTACTTTTGGAGGAAATCCCGTTGCAGCCGCTGTTGCCATTGCAGCTCTTGAAGTGATTAAAGACGAGAAATTAGCAGAAAATGCAGAACGTCTTGGAGTAATTTTGAGAGAGGGATTGAATAAAATTGCCGAAAAAAATAACCTAATTACACTAGTTCGTGGAAAAGGTCTTTTAAATGCAATTGTAATCAACACAGACGAAGAATCTGATCTGGCTTGGGAAATCTGTTTAAAATTCAGAGATAACGGATTATTAGCAAAACCAACTCACGGAAATAAAATTAGATTGGCGCCGCCTTTGGTTATGACCGAAGAACAAATTCAGGAATGTCTAGAGATTATCGAGAAATCTTTGAATGAGTTTAGAAATTAATTATTTCTGACTATTTATAAAAAGAGGCGATTGTACTAAATACAATCGCCTTCTGTTTATAATTACCTAAAATATCAAAAAAAGTAACTATTTCTTTTTGTCATAAATCGACAAAGTATTTTTGTTTTCCAAAATCGAATTCATAATACGTTAGATTAGGCCAAAGCGGTTTGATTAATCCTTTTTCCCAATTTTGTAAAGCCGTTTGCAATTCTTTGACTTTCTCCGGATTTTTTGCAGCTAAATCTGTGGTTTCCGATTTATCTTTTGCTAAATCATAAAGCCAGGTTTCATGCGTTTTTCCGCTAATAATCAGTTTCCAATCGCCGCTTCGAATTGCTTTTGCATCGCCAGAACGCCAGTACAGATCTTTGTGAGCTTCTTTGTTGTTGTTTACAACATCAACTAAATTAACACCGTCATAAATTCTGTCTTTTGGTAATCCGGAATGCGTAACTGCTGCAATTGTACTGAAAATATCCAAGGTACTTACAGGTCTTTTGTAAACCGTATTCGGTTTGATTTTTCCTTTCCACGAAAGTGCAAAAGGAACATTGATTCCGCCTTCGAAATGAGAAAATTTACCGCCTTTTAAAGGAGCATTTGTGGTGGCAAAAGTATAATCGGCGCCACCATTATCACTCGCAAAGAAAATCAGAGTATTGTCTTCCAAACCTTCTTTTTTGATTTTTGCACGAATTCTTCCAATCGCATCGTCAAGCGCGCTGATCATGGCAAAATAGACACGTTTGTTTTCATCTTTAACATTCGGAAAACGATCGTAGTATTTTTTTCTTACCTGAAATGGCGTATGCGGCGCATTAAACGGAACATATAATAAAAATGGTTTCGTTTTATTTTTATCAATAAAAGCTTCCGCCTCTTCTGCAAACTTTTCAGTCAAATATTTCTTTTCATCAATAATCGTAGAATCTCTACGAATTTGACCAATTCCGACACGGCCTTTACCCCAAATCATTTTGTCGGTAAAATCTTTATGATGGTGATTGATAATATCTGGATTATCATCTTCAGGAGCAAAAAGAGAAAATGCCTGATAAAATCCGTAATGATAATCGAAACCACGATCTAAAGGAAAAAATCCTTTATTATGTCCCAAATGCCATTTTCCAATAATTGCCGTGCTGTATCCTTGTTTTTTGGCTAAATCTGCAAAGGTAATCTCAGACTGAGGCAAACCTTGAGTGGCAATCGAAGCATCATTTGGATAATTGATTTTATCGTTTAATCTCCAATTATTCGTATTCATTACATATTTGAAAGCGTAATATTCGAGATTGTTTTTCGGATAACGATCTCCTGGTTGATATTCATGTCCGAAACGTTCCTGATATCTTCCTGTAATCAATCCTGCTCTGGAAGGCGAACAAATAGAAGAAGAAGCGTAACCTTCTGTAAAGGAAACACCTGAAGCCGCCAGAGAATCAATTTGCGGAGTAGGAGTCGATTTTCCGCCGTAGAGCGAAATATCATATTTCCCTAAATCGTCGGCTAGAAGAATGATGATATTCGGTTTTCTTTCCGTTGAAGTATCTTTTTGTGCTAAAAATGCTGTTTTACCTTCAACTAATTTTTCGTTTGGTTTAATTAAAGTTCCGTCGGTATTGATGGGCCAAAATAGAAATGCTGCCAGAAGGAGAAGCACTATTAAAATGGAAACAACAATTTTGGTTATTTTTTTATAGGTTGCCATATTTTGGTTTTGGTTTATTTTTGATTATGACTTTATTTTTAGGTTTTTTTAGTCCAGCTTTGTCATTTCGAGGAACGAGAAATCAGACGCGTTTCTCCACAAAGATTGGCTTTCTGTGAGCAGAATTTCTAGTGCGATTTCTCGTTCCTCGAAATGACAAACAGGAAGTCTTTCAGATATTTGTAGAAAAAGATTATTTCGAAGCTAAAGCCACATCAACATCATTTTTTAAATCGCCTAAACCGTCTTTTTTGAATACGATTTTACCTTTTTGGTAAAAGATTAGAGTTGGAAAGACTTTTACATTTTTTAAATCGGCAATTACCTGCGGACTTTCCTCTAGCTCAATTTCGATGATTTTTAGTTTTTCTCCGTATTGTGTTCGGAGAGATTCTAAAATGGGTTTTACGGTTTTACAAGTCGCACAATATTTTGAACCAATATCTACCAAAACGTATTCGTTTGAACTAATGATTTTTTTATATGCAGCTAATGATAATTTACTTTTTAAATTGCTGTAAAATGGTTTTCCACCGCCAATCCAGTTCGCAATTCCGCCTTCGAGAATATATATTTCTGAAAAGCCTCTTTTAGATAATTCAGTAGATAAAAGACCACTTCTGTAAGCTGCTATTGAATAGATAAATACTGGTTTTTTGGGATCCAATTCTGCAACTCGTTTTTCAAAATCTTCTGACTTTGTATTGAAATTTACAGCACCTTCAATATGGTTTAGCGTAAATTCATCAGCACCTCTTGCGTCAATTATCTGCGGACTTTTTTGTGTTTTGATTTTTGAATAAAAAGCATCTAAAAGTACATTGGCACTTTGTCCTTGAGAAAAAACAACAATTGCCCATAAAAAGGCAATTGCTGTTAAACTGGTTTTTAAAATTTGATTTTTCATTGTAGCTCGATTAAACTTGTTCCAAAACTGGAGCAGGAGTTTCTTCAACAACAATTTCTTTAGGTTTTGACGGAAAAGCCAATACACCTTCGGCAAGAGAACTTCCTTCTTTTTTAGATTTGAATATCGGCCAAAGAAATTGTGCGTACCATTCTTCTTGTTTGTATGATTTTGTTCCGAATGTTTTTGGATATTTTCGAGTGATTAATCCCGTTCCGAAAATGATATCCCAAATGAAGAACATATTTCCAAAGTTTCCTTTAAAATGTCCAACCCCGTCTCCGCTGGTATCGGCGTGGTGTGCCTGATGTGTTGCTGGAGTAGAAATCAATCTTTCTAAAACCCAAGCAATTGGATGAAGCACTTTGTATTTGTAGAAAGGTTTATCCCATGGAATGCTTGAGTGTGCTCCTAAAGTGATAAAACTTTTAATTACTAATACAAATAAAGCAGGCAATCCTAAACCTAAATACGTTAAAGTGGCTGTCAAATAAATTTGAGAAAAGAAAACGGTGTAAATAAAGTTTTGTCTCGAAGCCATCGCCATTCCCATGTATGGTGCAGAATGATGTGTTCTGTGAAAACGCCATAAAAACGGAACCTGATGGTGCAGTCTGTGGTACCAATATTGTGTTAAATCGTCGGCAATGGCAATTAGGAAAAAGCCTCCCCAAAATGGAACCCATGATAAAGCATTCGCTGCATTTGGTAATAAATAGGGTAAAGCCGTTAAGCTGAAAAAAGCAATGATTGGAGGTAGAATTAATTTTGGTGCTAAGAAAGAAACAATATCAATTTTGCGTTCTTCGCCTGTCCATTCGTCATCGTATAAACCTGCTGCAAATTCGATTATTCCTAGAACAATCATAAATACGATTAATCCCCAAGATCTAATGTTTGCAAAAACAGGTTGTAGAAATTGTAAAAATGAGGGTACTGTTAAATGTGATTCGCTTACAGAGCCGCCTCCAAGTTGAAAATAAAGGTATATTGCCAATACTGGCAGCGAATAAATAAAGAAACTTATAGTTAAGTCTCTTACTAATTTTTCTTTTTGAACTATTGCCATGATTTCTTATTTTAAAAATTGATTAATAATGGTTAAACCTCCAGCCAAAATGGCCAATGGTACTAAAAACAAGATTATTCCAACGACAATCTTTTTTCCTATAATTTCATAATCTATTCGTTTCATATTGTTCGTTTTAAGTTAATATTAAAGATTTAATTCTGTAGATTTAGTCGAATTTTAAAATGTATTTTTTCTTAAATGGAAGAAAGTTTACTGATTCTTCTTGTGAATGCGCTGTCTCAAAACGTCTTGCCAATCAATTAACGGATAGAGATTGTTTTTCTTTGCCTGATTGTCAAATTCTGCCTGAAGTTCTTTTAGTTTTTCAGGATATTTTTTAGCCAAATCAACTCTTTCGTTAAAATCGGTATTGAGGTTATACAATTCCCAAACATCATTGTCAAAATTACTTGGTTCGTCTTTTTTAGATAAAGCATCATTTTGAGTAATGTCAATATAATCTGGATGATGAGGTGCCGAAGCTTTCCAGCCGTCTTTGTATAAAGATCTTGAACCGAAAATATAATAATGCTGAATTTTATGTCTAGAAGGCGCTTTTGCATCAGCGTAAGAATACGCCAAAGAAGTTCCCTGAATAGAATCTTGTGCAATTCCTCTGATGGTTTCTGGTGCTTTGATTCCGACAGTTTCTAAAGTAGTTGGCAAAATGTCAATTACGTGTCCGTATTGCGTACGAATTCCAGGTGTTTTAATTCCTTTTGGATAATAAACAATCAGCGGATTTCTAGTTCCTCCTTCAGAATGTGCATCTTGTTTTAGATTTCTAAACGGAGTATTGGCCGCCAATGCCCAGCCGTGCGGATAATTTTCTTTGGTTGCAGCTGGAGTTCCTAATAAAGCTGTTTTAGCTAAATTAGATTTCAAAGATTCCTCTTTAATTTTAGGATCAGAAAGCTTTCTGAAAGTTTCGTCCACCAATCCAATTGAAGTTCCTTCTTTACTCGCTCCGTTATCTCCTAAAATAACATAGAAAATAGTATTGTCTAACTGATTAATTGATTTCAGATGATCTACAATTCGGCTTACTTCGTAATCGGTATATTCTAAATATCCGGCATATATTTCCATAAACTGAGCGTATAGTTTTTTCTCCTCTGCAGATAATGTATTCCAAGCAGGAACATAAGAATCACGAACTGGCAGTTTAGCGTCAGAAGGAATCAATCCTAATTTTTTCTGATTGGTAATTACTTTATCTCTGTAAGCATCCCAGCCATCGTCAAATTTACCTTTGTATTTATCGCTCCATTGTTTTTCTACCTGATGCGGAGAGTGAGTTGCTCCCGGCGCATAGTATAAAAAGAAAGGTTTGTTTGGAGCGGCATGTTTCTGACGGTCGATGTACGTAATCGCTTTATCTGTAATTAATTCGCTTAAATGTTTTCCTTTCAAATCAGTTGTAAACTCATTTTTAGATTTGTCTTTTTCGGCTCCGTTTAATTTCGTACTTCCATTTAACCACGTTTGATCTTCTACTAAATCAGGATTGTACTGATCGGTTTGAGAACCCAAAAATCCGTAAAAATGCTCGAAACCTTTTCCAGTTGGCCATCTGTCAAACGGACCGGCATCTGTGGCGTCTTCATCTGGCGTAACACCATATTTTCCAACTGCGAAAGTATTGTAACCGTTATCACGTAAAATTTCTGCAATCGTTCCTGCCGAAGAAGGAAGTCTTCCATCCCAACCAGGAAAACCTGCAGACATAGAAGTATGCGAAAATCCACCCACATGAACGGCATGTGAATTACGTCCTGTTAATAAAGCCGAACGTGTTGGCGCACAAATCGCTGTGGTGTGAAAGTTGGTGTAACGCAAACCGTTATTCGCCAGTTTTTCAAAAGTTGGTGTATTAATTAAACCACCAAAAGCGCTTGTTGCTCCAAAACCGACATCATCTAATAAAATCCAAACTACATTTGGTGCACCTTCTGGCGCTTTTACAGGTTCGATCCAATATTCTTTAGAATCGGCTAAGGTTTTTCCGATAACGCCTTTATAATTTGGATCTGGTTTTGATTGCCCAAAACCGAATTGAGCAACAAGTAAAGCAGTAACCAAAAGCCCTTTTTGAGGACTTTTGATAGTGCTGTTATATTTTAAATTTTTCATTGAATACTAATTAGTTATTTGTTCCTCCAGGTTTTGTAGCCTGTTTGATTAAATCTGAAACTGTTTTTCCTTTGTCAGCTCCAGTGTTGTGAATTCTTCTGTTGTAAACATCCTGCCAGTCAATCAACGGATAAACGTTGTTTTCTTTTGCTTGTTCATCAAACAATTTTTGAAGTTCGGCTAGTTTCTCAGGATACTTTTTTGCCAAATTGTTGCGTTCGTTGAAGTCTTCGTTTAGGTTGTATAATTCCCAAACATCAGTATCAAAATTACTTGCTGCTGGTTTTTCATTATTTCCTAAAGATTTTTTCACTGCGAATGAATCTGGTAAATGTGCTGCCGAAGCTTTCCATCCGTCTTTATAAATCGCTCTATTTCCGAAAATGTAGTAATACTGTACTTTATGTAAAGATTCTGCTTTCGGATTATCGATTGAAGCTTTGAAAGTTGAACCTTGAATAATATCTTGTTTGATGTTTTTGATATATTCTGGAGCTTTAATTCCGGCAATATCCAAAGTGGTTGGCAAAATATCGGTTACGTGGCTATATTGATTTCTGATGCCGCCTTTGTCTTTAATTCCGTTTGGATAAAATACAATCAATGGGTTACGAGTTCCACCTTCTGAATGTGCGTCTTGTTTCCAGTTTTTGAAAGGAGCATTGGTTGCCTGAGCCCATCCTAGAGGATAATTGGTGTTTAAACCTTTTGCAGTTCCGATTTCTCCAATATTATTCAAATTGCTTTGGAAGTTCTCTTCATCCGTTTTTCCTTGAGAGAATAAACTTTGGCTAATTGTTCCTTGTAAAGTTCCTTCTTTACTTGCTCCATTATCACCAATGGCAACAAAAATCAAAGTATTATCAAGTTGTCCGCTTTGTTTTAAATAATCGACAACTCTTCCAATTTCATAATCAGTATACGTCAAGAATCCAGCGTAAACTTCCATGAATCTTGCGTAAACTTTCTTTTGATCTGGAGATAATTTTTTCCATTCTGTAATTAAAGCGTTACGTTCTGGTAAAACGGCATTTGCAGGAATTACACCCAATTTCTTTTGGTTTGCTAATACTTTTTCGCGGTAAACATCCCAACCTTCGTCAAATTTGCCTTTGTAAGGTTCTACCCATTTTTCAGCAACCTGATGAGGTGCGTGAACTGCTCCAGGCGCATAATACAAGAAAAATGGTTTTCCAGGCGCCGCTTTTTGTTGTTTTTGAATATAACTGATGGCTTTGTCTGTAATCAATTCATTCAAATGGCGGCCATCAGGTTTAATATGAGTTTGATCTTCCACCAAATCAGGATTGTACTGATCGGTTTGAGAACCTAAGAATCCGTAGAAATGATCGAAACCTTTTCCGGTCGGCCATCTGTCAAACGGACCTGCATCTGTTGCGTCTTCATCTGGCGTAACACCATATTTTCCAACGGCAAAAGTGTTGTAACCGTTTTCACGTAAGATCTCTGCAATTGTTCCTTTGTCAGAAGGAATTCTTCCGTCCCAACCTGGAAAACCTGCCGATAAAATAGTATGTGAAAATCCACTAACATGCACTCTTCCCGAATTTCTTCCTGTCAACAAAGCGGCACGGGTAGGAGCACAAATCGCTGTTGTATGAAAGTTGGTATAACGTAAACCGTTGTTGGCCAAATTATCAAAAGTTGGTGTGTTGATCAATCCTCCAAAAGCACTTGCAGCTCCAAATCCAACGTCATCTAGCAAAATCCAAACTACATTCGGAGCACCTTTTGGGGCTGTTACTGGATCTGGCCAATATTCTTTAGAATCGGCCAACGTTTTTCCAATTGTTCCTTTAAATTCTGTTTTTTCCTGCGCTATTCCCAATTGAGCAATTAAGAAAGCGGTAATCAAAAGTCCTTTTTTCGGACTTTTGACTGCAATGCTATTTTTTAAATTTTTCATTGTTGTATAGTTTTTTAGTTATATGGCTTTTTTAATAGTTTTTCTAAACACATAGAATCATAGACATTGTTTGTTGTAAAGGCGTTTCACTAGTTTCAATTCACATAGCAACTATGTGTGGAGAAACGAGTTTCTCTTTTACTTCCTTTATTAATAATTTAAAATCTATGTTTCTATGTGTTTAAAATTTTAGTATCCAGGATTCTGTGGTAATCCATCAGGATTGATATTTCTTTCACTTTGTGGAATCGGATACAGATTATTTCTTTCCGAAACAGAGTTTTTAGCGGTTACTTTTTTTACTTCGGTAACTAGAGTTCCCCATCTCACCAAATCAAACCATCTTTGTCCTTCCTGAACAAATTCTTTTTTACGTTCTTCCTGAATTGCCGCTCTAAAAGTGGTCTGATTCAACGCTACTAAATCAACGGTTACGTCTGGTGTTGTAATTGCTTTTCCGAAAGCTCTTCTTCTAACCTGATTGATCAATTCGTAAGCTTCTGCCGTTGGACCGCTTTGTTCATTGATCGCTTCCGCTAAAGACAAAAGAATGTCTGCATAACGAATCACAGGAAAGTTAATCGCTACGTTTGAAGGCGTTGCCAGATTTGTTAAATCCAAGTATTTTTTAAAGATTGGTTTCGGAAAAGTATAAAGCGTTCCCGTTGTCGGATTAAGCAATTGTTTCGCATAACTCACATCTCTTCTTTTATCTCCAGCTGCATAAATGTCATAGAATAAAGCAACATCTGAGATAATATCGGCTGGTTCAGTAGCTGTAAATCCGGTGAAAGATGTAGCTTGGAAAGTACTTCCGCTAGAACCATTTCCAGCTTGATTGGGTTCAAACTGAACAGAGAAAATATGCTCTTTTCCGTTCTTTTTGGTTTTAGTGAAAATGTCTTGAAAATCTTCAAACAAAGCATATCCATAACCACCATTGATTACTTCTCTGGCTTTTAAAATAGTGTTAGGCCAATCTTTTCTAGTGATATATACTTTAGCCAAAATCGCTTTTGCAGCTCCAGAAGTCGCGCGTCCAGCATCTGCAGCGCTATAAGTTGCAGGTAAACTTTCAGCATCTGTTAAATCTTTAATAATCTGAGCGTAAACTTCATCAACTGTAGCGCGGTTGGTTTTTAAATCTCCCAATTTGATAGAAGTCGCTTCGTGTAAAACAATTGGAACACCACCCCAAAGTCGAACTGCTTGGAAATACAGTAAACCTCTAATGAATTTAGCTTCGTTAATTAATCTTGTTTTGATAACCTCAGAACCCGAAACTTTCGGAATATTATCTATAGAAACATTTGCTCTATTGATTCCCGCATAAATTTGTCTCCAAGCCACCTGAACACGATCTGAAGTGGCGTCATGAGTCAAACTACTCAAAGCCCTAACTTGTGGATTCGTAGCAGAAACTCCCGCTGCAGCATAATCAGAAGCCATATCTGTTAAGAAATAAAGGTTTCTTCCAAACAAACTCTGTTCGCCTGGATCAAGACTTAATGAAGCGTAGACAGCAGTTACACTTGCAACAGCATCATCTTGTGTTATAAAATAATTGTCTTCGGTTACAAAAGAGGCTGGTGTTACCTCAAGCTCCGTGCACGATACCAATAAACCGGCACTTAAAAGGAATGTTATAAGGATCTTTTTCATTTTGATATATTTTTTTACTTAGAAAGTTACGTTCAAGCCCGAGATGAATGTTTTGGAGTTTGGATAAGAACCAAAGTCAATTCCCGGATATAAGTTGTTTTGTTCGTATGAACTTACCTCTGGATCATATCCAGTATATTTCGTCCATGTAATTAAGTTTTCTGCAGAGACATATACTTTTACGCTTTTTGTTCCCAATTTTTTAGAAACGCTTTTGGGTAAAGTATATCCTAATGTGATTAATTTCAATCGTAAGAAAGAAGCATCTTCCACATATCTTTCAGAAACAATTCCTAAAGGAGAACTTGTCGCTCTCGGAATTTCATTACTCGGATTTGTTGGTGTCCAACGATTATTTAAAGTCGCTGCAGCATTTGTTCCAAGAGTAGAAATTTCCAATTGCTGATTTAAAGCGTTGAAGATTTTAGCTCCGTAAGATCCTTGAAAAGAGAAATTCAAATCGAAATCACCATACGAAACGGTATTGCTGAAACTTCCAACAAATTTTGGCTGAGAAGTTCCTAAGTTTCCTTTGTCCAAAGCAGTAATTACACCATCTCCATTTGTATCAACATATCTTCGGTCTCCAACTTTTGTATTGGCCAAACTGTTGATTTTTGGTTGAGTATTCACTTCTTCCTGGGTTTGGAAAATTCCGTTTGTTCTATATCCCCAAAAAGTTCCTAAAGGCAAACCTACTTTTACGATAACAGGCTGTTGCTGTAATAAAGAACCATTTGGAACAACTGGGAAAAATTCGTTTACACCATTTCCGATCTCGGTAACTTTATTTCTGTTTAAAGAAAATACGATGTTAGAATTCCAAGCGAAGTTTTCTGTTTTGACATTTTCGGTTGTCAAACCAACTTCAAAACCTTTATTTTCAACTCCACCAATATTTTGAAGTACAGTCGCATAACCAGAACTCAACGGAACTGGAACGCTGATTAATAAATCGTTTGTTTTTTTGTAATACACATCAAAAACAAAATTGATTTTTCTATCTAATAAGGATAAATCCAGTCCAACATTATATTGCGTTGTTTTTTCCCATTTCAAATCCGGATTTGCCAATCGGGTAGGAGCAATTCCAGTGTATAAAGTTCCGCCGAAAGAATAATTTACAGAACCCATTGAAGCAAGAGAAAGATAATTTCCAATTTCTTGGTTTCCAGTTGTTCCCGCTGTAATTCTAAGTTTGGCTTCGGTTACACCTTTGATGTTGTTGGCAAATTCTTCATCAGTAATATTCCATGAAAATCCTGCTGATGGGAAATAACCCCAAAGTGATTCCGTACCAAATCTAGAAGATCCGTCAGCACGTCCTGAAAGTGTAAAGTTGTATTTACCTTTATAAGAATAATTTACCCTTGCCAACCACGATTTTAAAACACTTTCGTAAGCTTCACTATATGGTTTTACAGCGACTCCATCCTGAAGCGCATTGTAAGTATTCGCATCATTTACAAACGTATTAGCTCCTGCATTTACGACTTCACCTTTTGTATATTGAAGCGTATAACCTCCTAAAGCAGAAAACTTATGACTTTCTCCGAAATTGGTGTTATAGTTTAAAGTGTTTTCATTCAAAACAGAACCAACCAAACGATCTCCAACAGAGGCTAAACCTTTAGTACCAGCTCCGGTTGTGGTATTAGACGGCGCATAATAATTTTGTTTGGTATTTAAAACGTCGCCACTTACAGCCACTTTAGCAGTTAGCTTTTTTGTGATTTTATATTCACCAAATAAACTCGTTAGAATTCTGTTTAAGCTGGTTTCGTTTATAGTATTGTCTAAATCGTTAATTGCGTTAGGAACATAACCATTTACAGAAGTGGCATACGGATTATTGGTTACATTATAACTTCCATCAGCATTTTTTATTGGAACAACTGGAGCAGTCAATACAGCAGCCACTAGTGGGTTTGGAGTTCTACCGCTTCCCGCAGTTCCTACACCATTGGCAAGAGAATAAGTGTAATTGGTATTTACACCAAATTTAAAGTTCTGTGAATAGTTTCTTTCGTAATTGGCACGCAGCGAAATACGTTTAAAATCAGAACCCAAAACAATTCCTTCCTGATCAAAATAACCTGCAGAAACCGAATATCTCGATCTTTCATCTCCACCCGAAAAAGATAAATTATGACTTTGAACAGGCGCTGCAGTTCTAAAAGCTGCCGACTGCCAATCGTAATTTCCAGAAGTTTTGAAAGCTTCAATTTGTGCATCAGTAAAAGAAGGCGCCTGACCGATACTCGCCTGAACATCGTTTCTTAAACTGGCCCATTCGCTGGCATTCATTAATTTCAGTTTTTTCGAAATATTCTGAAATCCGAAATACCCTTGGTACGAAATATTGTCTTGACCTTTTGTTCCTTTTTTAGTGGTAATAATAACAACTCCATTTGCTCCACGTGAACCATAAATGGCTGTAGCAGATGCATCTTTCAAAACCTCAATAGATTCAATATCAGCTGGATTTATGGTCGACAAAACGTTTACACTTGCTCCAGCATAAGTTACGCCAGCAGAACTATTGGCGTTATCATTATAAA
The DNA here is from genome assembly GCF_024649945.1 of Flavobacterium panacis. Classification (GTDB taxonomy): domain Bacteria; phylum Bacteroidota; class Bacteroidia; order Flavobacteriales; family Flavobacteriaceae; genus Flavobacterium; species Flavobacterium panacis. Next base: position 116,140 of record NZ_JANKMS010000012.1, read on the forward strand.
TTAGAATTCCATCTACAACATAAAGTGGCTCGTTACCAGCTGTAATAGAGTTTCCTCCACGAATACGGACACTCGAAGAAGCGCCTGGACGACCAGAACTTTGTGTAACTACAACCCCTGCAACTGCGCCTCTTAAGAGATTATCTGCAGAAGAAGTTACTTGAGATAAATTGGCTTTTGGAACCGAAGCAACAGAACCCGTAATGTCTTTTCTTTTCTGAGTTCCGTAACCAACAACTACTAATTCATCTAGTTCTTGGCGTTCTTCTTTCAAATTAATAATTACCGGATTTTTTTCTACAATTACTTCGGCTTTTTTATATCCAATGTAACTTACAATTAAAGTGTAAGGGAATTTTTGTCCTGTCTGAAAATAAAATTTTCCTTCAGCATCTGTAATAACACCATGAGTTGTTCCTTTAATGGTAACAGAAGCACCAATAACAGGCTGATTGGTAATGGCATCTACAACAGTTCCGTCAAGTTTAGACTGGATTAGCGGGGTGGTATTTTGGGCTTGTATTCCTGCCGTCAGCAGCAGGAGAAATAACAATATGTATATGTTTGAAATTTTTTTCATTTCTTTGTGTTGGTTTTAAGTAATTAACAAGACGCCCTGAGCACTGTTTATACAGCACTCTAAAAGTGTTCTTGATTTAGTGATAAATGTTCTTTAAGCCTCGCCATTTCTGTTGCCGCAGAAATGGCTTTTTTTATTTACAGCAGCAGCTTTGCATTGTTTTCATTTTAGTTTTTTTTAATTGTTAGTCATTTTAATTTTTGAATAATAGGTAGGTTTTCAAGAATCAGTCAAACGCGATAAAAAGGCATTTGAAAGATTTTTGGGTAAACTCAGTAAATATTTTCGGTGGTGAATTTTTAAGAAATCTGCTTTTGAAAAAATGAAAAAGCACATAAAATAAATGTAGATTTTTAACAACAGAAACACATATAACAAAAAGTGTTATAAGTGTATACTTTAGGAAGAATGTAACGCGATATGCTTTCTGTCGTTTTCACAATAATAATTTTTAAGTTTGAAACATTATTAAACTCTACTAATCCTATAGACAAAGTTAAATTTTATATAATAAAAACCAAAAGTTTGTAGATTTTTTTTTGAAAAAACTGTGTTTAAGAAGGTGCGCTGAAATTCTAATTATTAAATAATCTCTTATTTTAAAGGGTTTAAAGAAATATTCTCCACTAGAATAAATGTTAAAATAAAAATGAAATGAAAATTAAAATTGTAGTATTTTACATGGTTTTAAAGACTCTTTATCTTTAATCTAATGGATTGATTTAAGCTAAAATCAACTTAAAAACGTCAGCAAAATACTTTTGACTCATTATTATGCAAATTTCTAACTTAATTTTAAAGTTGATTTTGAATAAATTAGAGTAAATTTATAGAGACCAAAAAGAAAACAAATTTTTTTATTCATGATAAGGATAAATACTTATATTTGTAATAAGTATTTTTACTTAGTTTTAAATTAACGAAATGATAGAAGTAAAAGAAGCATTAGAAATTGTAGCAGCAAACAGCTCAAATTTGTCCACACAAAAGATTGCAGTAAAAAAAGCACTTGGATTTATTTTGGCAGAAACAATTTATTCGCCAATTTCAATGCCGCCTTTTAGACAATCTGCAATGGACGGTTATGCTTTTATTCATTCAGAAAGACATCAATTTGATATTGTTGGAATTTCTCAGGCTGGAGATCATGCTAACATAAAACTAAAAGAAAACGAAGCGATTCGAATTTTTACCGGAGCGTACGTTCCAGATAATGCCGATACGGTTATTATGCAGGAACATGTAATGGCAAATGAAAATTCTATTTTAATTGCAAAAAAGCCTGAACCTTTTGCCAATGTTAGAAGTAAGGGAGAACAAATTAATGCTGAAGACGTTGTTTTTGATGCTAATACTTTGATTACACCAGCCGCAATCGGATTTTTAGCTTGTTTAGGAATTACAGAGATTACGGTTTATAAAAAACCGAAAGTAGCCATTTTGGTTACAGGAAATGAATTGGTAAAGCCTGGAAAAAAACTTTCAAAAGGTAAAATTTATGAAAGTAATTCGGTGATGTTAGAGGTGGCACTTGAAACAATTGGTATTAAGAAAGTTAAAATTCATACCGTTAAGGACAATTTAAAAGCTACAAAAAGTGCTTTAAAAACAATTTTGGAAGAAAATGATGTTGTTTTAATTTCGGGCGGAATTTCAGTTGGAGATTATGATTTTGTGAAAGAAGCTTTATTGAAAAATGGTGTAGAAGAGCTTTTTTATAAAATCAATCAGAAACCAGGAAAACCAATGTTTTTTGGTGCTAAAAAAGATACTTTGGTTTTTGCACTTCCTGGAAATCCGGCGTCATCATTGACTAATTTTTATATTTACGTTTATCCGGCTATCAAAAACAGAATGGGATTTTCGAATACACATTTGCCAAAAATAGTTCGTAAATTAAATAGTACAATACAAAATACAACGGGTAAAACACTTTTTCTAAAAGCTTTATACGAGGAAACAAATGTGACCATTCTTGAAGGACAAAGTTCTGCAATGCTTAATTCTTTTGCCATCGCGAATGGTTTAGTGATTGTACCGCAAGATGTTCAGAATATTAAAAAAGGACAATTGGTTACGGTATTGCCGATTGATTAGTTTTTTTAGAAGAAGAGGCAATAAGAAAGGGATATAGATTTTATGGACAATAATGAAAAGCGCTGTATAAATAAAAACACATAGCTTGCTAAATATGGATTATTGAAAGACAATAGTAGAAAACCTGAAACTTGAAACAAAAAGACATGGAAACATTAACGGTATTTATTCTTTGCGGAGGAAAAAGCTCCCGAATGCAGTCAGAAAAAGGATTGGTTTTGTTTCAGGATAAACCATTCATTGAGCACATTATTCAGGCGATTTTACCGATTACCGATAACATAAAATTGATTACAGGATCTAAAGAATACGATTATCTGGAATATGAAAAAATACCAGATTTGGTTTTAGATAAAGGCCCGATGGGCGGAATTTACACCGCCTTGTCACATTCTGAAACAGAATTCAATCTGATTTTAAGCTGTGATATTCCGTTAATTTCAACCGAATTATTACAGGAATTAATTTCAAAACATACTAAAGAAGCAGGAATTACAATTTTTGCTTCAGAAAGTAAAACGCATCCGTTAATCGGAATTTATTCGAAAAGTATTGTTCCGACCATCAAAGAAGCAATCGAATCTAACGAATTAAAGATGATGGATTTGCTGACGAAATTACCGCATCAAATCATAAACATAGAAGAAAGCGAAAACTTTCATTTAACCAATATTAATTCGGCTGACGAATTAAACGACCTGAATATCAATTTAATTTAAAGACTATGCGAAATGTAAAAACACCCAAATTGACGATTGTAGGCGCAGGTCCAGGCGATGTTGAATTGATCACATTAAAAGCAATTAAAGCTTTGGAAAGTGCCGATGTAGTTTTGTACGATGCTTTAGTAAATGAAGAATTACTGGAATATGCATCAAATGCTGAAATTGTTTTTGTTGGAAAACGTTTAGGCTGTCACGCTTACACCCAAGATCAAATTAATGATTTGATTGTTTCCATGGCAAATCTTCACGGACATGTGGTTCGTTTAAAAGGAGGCGATTCTTTTGTTTTTGGAAGAGGAAGCGAAGAAATAGATTATGCTGTAAAATTTGGTTTAGAAACTTCTGTTGTACCAGGAATTTCGTCTGCTTTGGGCGTTCCGGCTTCTGCTGGAATCAGTTTGACGCAACGTAAAATTGCTGAAAGTTTTTGGGTAATTACGGGAACAACTTCCAATCATGAACTTTCTAAAGATGTTCATTTGGCGTCAAAATCGGCTGCGACTGTGGTTATTTTGATGGGAATGCATAAATTAGATGAAATTATTTCTATTTATCAGGAAAATAGAAATGATGATTTGCCAATTGCTATTATTCAAAACGGAACAAAAAATTCTGAACAAAAAGTGATTGGAACTATAAACACAATTACTAAATTGGTATCCGAAAAGAATATTTCATCACCGGCTATTATAGTAATTGGCGAAGTAGTAAAAAATACATCAAAATTAACGGAATATTTTCAAGAGCATTTTGATGATGAATTTATCTTTCAAAATTTAAACTTATAAGCATGATCGAGGTTAAATATTTTGGAGCTGTTGCTGAAAAAACAAAATGTGAATTCGAAAAATTATCTTTTTCAGAAGAAGTTTCACTAAAAAAACTATTGCAAGATTTAAACGAAAAATATGAGTTCGAATCTTTGACTTTCAGCGTTGCAGTAAATCAAAAAATAGTTTCGAAAGCTGTAGATTATACTTTGCAAACGAGCGATATTGTGGCTTTGTTGCCTCCATTTGCTGGAGGTTAAAAATAAATTTATGAGCGGAACCTCACGATATAACAGACAAATGATACTTCCAGAAATTGGAGATGTCGGTCAGTACAAATTACTAAAAGCTAAAGTTTTGGTAATTGGTGCGGGAGGTTTAGGTGCTTCAGTTTTACCCTATTTAGCTGGCGCTGGAGTTGGAGAAATTGGAATTGTTGATGATGATCTTATCGAAGTTTCGAATTTACACAGACAGGTTATTTACAAAACTTCCGCCGTTGGAAAAGGGAAAGCAGCTGAAGCTAAAGAGATGATTTCAGAACTGAATCCTCTTGTTAAGGTGAATGTTTATGCAGAGAAATTGTCTGGTAAAAATGCCCTTTTCTTATTTGAAAAATACGATATTATTGTCGATGCAACAGACAATATTTCCATTAAATATTTAATTAATGATGCTTGTTTGGCAACGAATAAACCAATGGTTTACGGATCTATTTTTAGATTTCAGGGACAAGTTTCAGTTTTCAATTATCAAAACGGACCTACATATAGATGTTTGTATCCAGATGAAAATTCGAATTTTGCCAATTGTGAAGATGCCGGAGTAATTGGAGTTTCTGTTGGAATTATCGGAATGCTTCAAGCCAATGAAGTTATTAAAATGATTCTCGGAATCGGAGAAGTTTTAAGCGGAAAAATATTAGTTTATAATATACTGAAGAACGAACAGCAGAAGTATAATTTCGACAATAATTCAACTTTAAAAATGGTTAAAGAAGATTTTGAAAAAAGATATAATTCTGATGAAAATCAAATTGAAGAAATAAAATTTGAGTCCATTTTGGATGAAATTGAAAACGATGAGGTTCTTTTTTTGGATGTTAGAAATGTAGATGAATTGCCAAGAATAAAATTAAAAAACAGCATTCAAATTCCGCTTTTAAATTTAGAAAACGAAATTAAAAGCCTAAATAAAAATCAAGTTATTTACGTTTTCTGTCAATCAGGAATTAGAAGTAAAATCGCGACCGAATTGCTTCAGAAAAATCAATTTCAAAATGTAAAAAGCATTGTTGGAGGCGCTTTAGTAATGCGAAATTTATTAGAAGAAAAAAAGGGTAGCCACGAATTCACGAATTTTATTTTTTAAATCTATGCGCAAAGTATTGGATTAATTCGTGAAATGTGAATTACACAAATTATGGCGTGATAATTCGTGAATTCGTGGCAGAAAAAAATAAAGATAATGAGTAAAAATGTATTTGTAGAAGGACCGATTTCTCCAGAATTTATTGCAGAATCGATCGCCAAACACCAATCTAAACATACCATTGGTGCACATAATATTTTTCTAGGGCAAGTTCGTGCTGATGTTATTCACGATAATACTGTCGTAGCAATCGATTATTCGGCATATACAGACATGGCTAATGAAGCACTTTATACAATTCGAGAAAAAGCCTTCGCTAAATTCGATTTAACCTGCATGCATATTTACCACAGTTTGGGCGTTGTAAAAGCAGGCGAAATCTGTTTGTTCGTTTTTGTTTCGGCAACTCGTCGCAAACAAGTTTATGAAGCAACCGAAGCCATCGTAAACTGGATCAAAACCGATGTGCCGATTTTTGGAAAAGAGATGTTTGAAAACGATACATTCACTTGGAAACAAAATACCTAAGAAATAATAATGGTAGATATTACGCATAAAATAAGTACTTTAAGAGTCGCAACTGCAACTGCAATTGTAAAAGTCAGCAGGCAGGAAACAATTGATGCGGTTGTGAATAATTTAGTGCCAAAAGGAAACGTATTTGAAATGGCAAAAACGGCAGGATTATTTGCTGTTAAAAACACGCATTTATCTATTCCCGATTGTCATCCACTTCCAATTGAATTTACTGCTGTAGAATATAATATCGAAGCTTTGGATATTCATATTATTTTCAAAGTAAAAACGGTTTACAAAACAGGCGTTGAGGTTGAAGCCATGCACGGCGCATCAATTGTAGCATTGACGATGTACGATATGCTAAAACCGATAGACAAAGAAATCGAAATTTCGACCATCAAATTAATCAATAAAGAAGGTGGAAAATCATCTTTCAAAAATAAATTCCCGAATGTAATCAAAGCTGCGGTTTTCGTTTGTTCCGATTCGATTTTTGCAGGCGATAAAGAAGATCGTTCTGGTAAAACAATTGTAGAAAAGTTAGATTCGTATGGAGTTGAAACTTCGCATTATGAAATTATTCCAGATGAATTGGATATTATTCAGGAAAAAACTAAAGCTTTCGCGAAAGAAAATCAGTTAGTGATTTTTACAGGCGGAACAGGCTTGTCTCCAAGAGATGTTACACCAGAAGCTTTGGCGCCATTATTAGAAAGTCGAATTCCAGGAATCGAAGAAGCAATTCGTAGTTATGGACAAGAAAGAATGCCATATGCGATGCTTTCTAGAAGCGTTGCAGGAACTTTAGGCAAAACGTTGGTTTTGGCTTTGCCGGGCTCAACAAACGGCGTACGAGAATCGATGGATGCTGTTTTTCCGCATGTGATGCACGTTTTTCATATTTTAAAAGGAAAAAATCATGACATCCTCTAACATTATTTTAACGGATGGTTTTGGGCGCAAACATAATTATTTGCGCATTTCGCTGCTGGAAAAATGCAATCTGCGTTGTACGTATTGCATGCCGGCTGACGGAATCGTGCTTTCTCCAAAAGCCAGTTTAATGACGGCTGAAGAGATTTTTGCAATTGCTGAAACTTTCGTAAAAAATGGTGTTGACAAAATACGATTAACTGGTGGCGAACCTTTGCTTCGAAAAGACTTTCCAGAAATCGTTTCTAAATTGTCAGAATTAGATATTTCGCTTTCGATAACAACAAACGGAATTTTAATTGACCGTCATATTGAGACTTTAAAACAATTTAAAGTTCAAAAAATCAATTTGAGTTTAGATACTTTAGTTTCGTCAAAATTTGCTTCTATAACGCTTCGAAATCAGTTTGAGAAAGTAATTGACAATCTGCATTTGCTTTTGAATAATGATTTTCAGGTAAAAGTAAATGTAGTTTTGATGAAAGGTTTTAATGATAATGAAATTGTTGATTTTGTAAAACTGACTCAATTTTTACCAATTTCTGTTCGTTTTATCGAATTCATGCCTTTTGCAGGAAACGAGTGGGATAGGAGTAAAATGGTTTCACAAAAAGAAATTCTGTCTTTAGTTGAAAACAGTTTTTCTTCAGATGAAATTCAAAAGTTGGAAGACGAAAAAAACTTCACTTCAAGAAATTATAAAATAAAAGATTTTCAAGGCGATTTCGGAATCATCAGTTCCATTACCAATCCGTTTTGTGACAGCTGCAACAGAATCCGCTTGACGGCTGACGGAAAAATAAAAAATTGCCTTTTCTCTAATTCTGAAACTGATTTATTGACGGCTTTTAGAAATGGGGAATCTATTGAGAATTTAATTATGACTTCTATTCAAAATAAAAAGAAAGTTCGAGCAGGAATGGTTAGTGTTTCAGAAATAAATGATCCTGCTAAACATTTTGATAATCGCAGTATGATTACGATTGGAGGGTAGATACGGTATTTTTCATTTAGTGTGTCATTTCGACCGAAGGGAGAAATCGCACTAGTTGATCGACTAAGATTGGTTCTTTACTTTGCGGAATTTCTAGTGCGATTTCTCCCTTCGGTCGAAATGACAAAAAAGACTAAATAAAAAAAGGTTCAACTTTACGTCAAACCTTACTTCAAATTATTTTTTCTTTTTAGCTTTTGCCTTTGATTTTTTCAAAGCTTGTGCTTTCTTTTCAGCGGCTTTTTTAGCTTGAGCTTTTGCCTTTTCCTTTTTCGCCTTTTCTTTTTTCTTTTCAGCAGCTTTTAGTTTGGCGTTTTTCGCTTTTTCCAATTTTTTGATAACCGCTTTAATTGCCTTTTCTCTTTTCTTTTCCTTTTCTTTTTTGGCTTTCAGTTTAGCTTTAAGCTTTGATTTTATATCGTTTTTTTCTTTGCCAATTTTTTCAACAGTTACAACGGGCTTGTTTTCAGAAGCATCATTAGTTTTAATTTCTACAATTTCAGAAACTATAGGTTCTTTTTTTGCAGGTGTTGCAGCGACTTTTTTTACGGTAGCTTTTGGAGTCGTTTTAGAAGCGGCTCTTACTGGTGTTTTTGTTACTGGTTTTACTGTGGCTGCAGGTGCTTTTGTAGCTGTTGTTCTTGCGGCTGTAGTTCTAGAAGTAGTAGCTTTTGTTGCTGGTGTTTTTGTAGCAGTTCTCGTTGTTCTTTTAACTGTTGTCTTAGTTTCTGGTTGAACTTCTGTAGTGGTTTCTACAGCTGTTTCTGCTGGAATATCGGTTGCATTTTCAGCAGGAGTACTTGGATTTCTTTTTATCATAACTGTATTTTTTTGTTGAGTAAAATAGCTTGATACTAAGAATGTTAAATGGCATCTGAGGTATAATGCTTTGATGCGGATTCTTAGCTTAGCTAAATATACGCATTTTTTTTAAATACATGAAAATTAAGTTTTTACTGTTTTACAAGTTCTAAAATTGTAAAATTACTTTTTGGAGCTTCACATAAAGAACAACAATAATCTTCGGGTAAATTCTCAAATAAAACTCCTTTTGGAATGCCTTGTGTTTCGTCTCCGTATTCTGAATTGTAAAGCGTTAAACATTCCTGGCATTGGTAAATATCCAACTGCGGTTTTTCTTTTTTCTGCAGATTTTCAGTTGTTTCTGAAGCTGTATTTCCTAATTCTTCAAAATATTTTCGGCTTAATTCAATTAAAATTGTTGGAAGTTCCAATTTGTCAATGTCTTGAGAGTGCACAATATATTCTCGTGTATTAGGGTCGAAGTTCTTGGCAAACAAAACATTGTAAGTATCTCGAATTTTGATGGATTCTAAAGCCGCAGGAAGTTCGTTCTTTTCGATGACAATTGAAGTAAAATAATGTCCATCACGGTTGTATTCCGAAATTCCGAAATTTAATCCGTATGTGCTGATGTCGAATTGATCTAATGTTCGAACTAAGAAAGTTTTTAAGTTTAAAGCCCATTCCATTGCAACGGGTAAATGCCAGTTTAATTCTAACAAAGAATGACGAACATTGATTCCTCTTTTTCCGAGAAATTTTTCCCATTCTAATTTTCGATCTTTTGGAATTCCTTTTATAATGAAAGATTTCCAAGGTGTGATACAGATTTTCCCGATTTTGCATTCAAAACACAAATCGCACATTTCTTTTAGAAAATCCAAATCGTAAAGATTATTTCGCCAATATAATCCAAGCCAATATTGATCAATTCCCATTCTATTCATTCCTTCATAATATGGAAATGGATAAAACGGAATATTTAATGGTTTATCAATGGTTCGATTATTGGTGTCCAAAGCTTCGCTGACCAAAGTGAAAAGCAATTCGATGTCAATAGAATCTTCTTCGTAGATTTTTTCAATTTCGTAATAAATTTTAGCCAAATCCCAGGTGTAAAGTAAAACTGGATAAACTTCCATTTTTTCCCATTTTGGAAGACGAATGTACAAATACCAATAATCTTCCAGTTCCGAAGCAATAAAATTCAAATGCCCCGTAAACAAAGGAACCAATTGCTGTTTTGGGTCAGTTATGTTGACTTTGAGTTTTTGCTGTTCTTTGAATTCTTCTAAAATGTATAAAAAACGGTTTCCGGTAAGCCAGTTTGTATTTCTGAAAATATCGGTTGAAACATAAGAGGAAACAATATTATTTCCGCTTTTTTGATCTGGATAAACAAAATGATGTTTACCTAAAGTGGTTTTGTCAAGAGATTTAAATCCTTTCGGAAAAATAATATCCTGTCTGGAACCAAAGGAGATAGAATCCAAACCTTCATCCAAAGCAATATTAACTACTTCTCGTAATTCCCCTGGCGAAATAACGCCTCCTTTTACTATTAATCTTGTTAGTTCCATTTTTTCTTAGTTTTCAGTCTCAGTTTTCAGTCGCAGTCTCAGTCGCAGTCTCAGTCACAGTTTTCAGTCACAGTTTTCACTGGATACTGTGACTGTAACTGAAAACTTATTTACACTTCGCCAATATCTCTTTTACTTCTGTTTTACAGCTTCCGCAGCCTAAACCTGCGCCTGTGTTTTTACATAATTCTGTGAAATCACTGACCCCACTTTTGATAGTTTCTTCAATATTTCCAGCACCGACTTGACTGCAAGAGCAAACTAGTTTTCCTAAAACAGGTTTTGCGTTTGAGCTTCCTCTTAAAAGTGTATTTCTTTTATCTGACAATTCGATTTTGCTTTCAATCATGGTTTTGAATTCGGCAAACTCATTTTTATCGCCCATTAAAATCGCACCGACTAAAAGATCGTCTTTTACGATGCATTTTTTATAGTAACGTTTTTTCAAATCGGTAAAAACAATTTCTTCGTACGAATCATCATTTTCTGGAATGGTCAAATCGCCGATACTGCAAAGATTGATGTCTTCTAATTTTAGAATATTCATTAAAATCGAGCCTTTGTAATAACTGCTGATATCACCCGCAAGGAAATTTGCTAAAATATTAGCTTGTTCTTCGGCAGCAGAAGTGATTCCGAAAAGTTTATTTTCGAATTCGGCTATTTCTCCAATTGCAAAAATATCTGGATTTGAGGTCTGTAAATATTGATTTACTTTGACGCCGCGTCCACATGCAAGCCCACTTTCGCGAGCAATTTCGATATTCGGAATTGTTCCAATTGTATAGACAATCGCATTTGCAGTTATGATTTTACCGCTTTTTAAAGCAATTTCAATTTCGTTTGGATTATCGGTTTCAAATACGGTGCTGACTTCATTGTCAAAATAAATCTGAATATCACGAAGCTGCACTTCTTCGGCTAGTAATTTGCTTGAAATTCGGTCTAACTGGCGTTCCATCAAACGTGAAGCACGCTGAATAATCGTAGTTTTTACTTTTTTATGTTTTAAAGCCGCAGCTAATTCCAATCCTAATAACCCACCACCGATAATGACAACATGTTGTTCTTCTGGTGGAAGATTCGTGCTGTCTAAATGTTTTTTTAAACGGTCGGCATCTTCTTTTCTTCTAACTGTAAAACGTCCAGGAAGATGAAGCTGTGCATTTTCAGGTACAAATGGACGACTTCCGGTTGCTATAATCAACGAATCGAAAGTATGGGTTTCGCCTTGACTATCTACGATTGTTTTTTGTTTTGGATCTAATTTTTCAATGGCAACTCCGGCTTTCATGGTAATTTTTAATTTACTGAAAGTTTCGCCGTCTTTGACTTTTAGAAGCTGTTCCCAAGTAAATTCTCCCGTCATATATTCTGGAAGTAAAACACGATTGTAAAACGGGTTTACTTCATTCGAAAAAACTATAATTTCATCTGTAGAATTAAATTCACGATAGTTTTGAATGAATCGGAATGAAGCCGCTCCAGCGCCAACAATGGCAATTTTGTGAAAAGGTTTTACGTATTTCTTAATCGAAACTGTTGTAAACTTAAAATCAGGTTCTTTTGAAATTGGATCGACAACGATATTCGTTAAATTATTGGTTCTGTTTAAATCATTTTCAAGCTGTTTTCCCCAGTGCATTGGCAGAAATAATACTTTTTCTTTAATGGAATCGGTAACTTTTGCTTTTACGCGAACTTCTCCGTTTTTACTTGAAACCACAACAATGTCGCCATTTTTAATATCGTTTTTAAAAGCATCAATCGGATTTATTTCTAAAACCGGACTTGGAATATGCGTTAACAAACGCGATACTTTTCCAGTTTTGGTCATCGTATGCCATTGATCGCGGATTCTTCCCGTTGTTAAAATAAAAGGGAATTCGTCATTTGGTTGCACCGATGTATTTTCGATAGAAACAGGAAGATTAAAAATTGCTTTTCCAGATGGTGTATAGAATTTTTTATCTGTAAATAATCGTGGAGTTCCAGGATGATTGTAGTCTGGAACTGGCCATTGAAAAGTGCCTTCACTTTTTAAACGATTATAATTTAAAAAGGAAATGTCAATATTAGTGTTTTTGGTAAGTGCACAATGCTCTTTGTAAACTTCTTCGGCACTGTTGAAATTGAATCCGTTGAAATTCATTTTTTTAGCAAAACGAATTAAAATTTCAATGTCTGGAAGTGCTTCTCCCGGCGGATTAATCCCTTTTGGCAGATACGAAATACGACGTTCTGAATTGGTCATTGTTCCTTCTTTTTCCAACCAACCCGCAGCAGGCAATAATAAGTCGGCAAATTTGGCCGTATCTGCATTATGCGAAATATCTTGAACTACAACAAATTTTGCATTTTGAAGTGCTTTTTCGGCTCTTCTAGAATCGGGTAAACTTACTAATGGATTAGTACAGATAATCCAAACCGCTTTCATTTTACCAGATTCTAAGGCTTCAAACATTTCTGTGGCCGTTAAACCTGGTTTGTCTGAAATTTCATCGACGCCCCAAAAATCAGCAACTTCTTTTCTATGCGTTGGATTTGCAATGTCTTTGTGCGCTGCCAAAAGTGTTGCCATGCCGCCCACTTCGCGTCCGCCCATTGCGTTGGGCTGCCCCGTTAATGAAAATGGTCCAGAACCTGGTTTCCCAACTTGTCCCGTCAATAAAGATAAGTTCAGTAAAGCTGTGTTTTTGTCAACACCAACAGCACTTTGATTTAAACCCATAGCCCAAAGTGAAATAAATCCTTTTGCTTTTCCGATAATATCAGCAGCGAGTTTGATATCGTTTACTGGAATACCGCAAAGTTTGGAAGCTTTTTCAAGCGAGGTTCCTAAAACTAAATCTTTATATTGTTTGAAATTTTCTGCGTGATTTTTAACAAAATCATGATCGACATAACCTTTTTCGATAATACGTTTGGCAATGGCATGATATAAAATAATATCTGAACCCGGAATAATCTGTAAATGTAAATCAGAGAAAATGGCAGTATCTGTTCGTCTTGGATCGATGCAGATGATTTTAGTCTTCGGATTTTTCTCTTTGTGTTTTTCTAATCTTCTAAAAAGAATAGGGTGGCACCAAGCAGGATTTGCACCTGTAATTAAAAAAGTATCTGCTAATTCAATATCATCATAAGCAATTGGAACAGAATCTTCTCCGAAAGTCTTTTTATAACCCACAACCGCAGAACTCATGCAAAGTCTGGAATTGGTATCGATATTATTGGTTTTCAAAAAACCTTTTACGAGTTTATTGACTAAGTAATATTCCTCTGTTAAACATTGTCCCGAAATATAAAATCCAACGCTGTCTGGTCCGTGTTTTTTAATGATAGAAGTAAAAACTGCCGCTGCGCGATCCAAAGCGGTATCCCAACTTACGCGTTCCAGCGGATAAGATTTGCTGCCTCGCATTTCAGGATATAAAATTCTGTCTGAAGTATCGTTAACTACGTAATGCAGATTCATTCCTTTAGAACAAAGCATTCCTTTGTTTACCGGATGATCTTTGTCACCTTGGACCATTACACCATTTTTAGCATCGTTGGTTACGATTATACCACAGCCAACGCCACAGTAGGAACAGGTAGTTTTGATCTTCGTACTTTGCATTATAGTTCGGTTTTAAATAAATCACTTACTTAACTCAAAACAAAAATAAGTATTTTTTAAGTATTAATACTTAATTTTTGATTTATTTTTTTACTTTTGATAAAAGAATTGAGGATCAACAAATACTTTTAATGCCGAAAAATTGAACTCATGAAAGAAGAATCTATTTGTTACAATTGTTTAAATGAAAATTGTTTCATCAAAAGGCATTTGCATTTAGAGCAAATGAAACAATACATTTTGAAGAAAAATAGTTTTGTTTGCAAAAAGTCACAACGTTTTATAACGGAAGGAGCGCCTTTGCAAGGACTTTATTTTATTTGTAAAGGAAAAGCAAAAACGGTAAAAACAGGAATTAACGGTCGTGAACAAATTGTTCGTTTAACGACAAATGGAGATACAGTTGGCTTTCGAGGATTCGGAACGAGCAAGCGTTATTTGATCGGCGCTTACGCTCTGGAAGATACTGTATTGTGTAATTTCAGTAATGAAACGATGCAAGAAATTCTTCAAAATATTCCAGAGTTTACGTATGCTTTAATGCTTTTTTATGCTGATGAATTAAACAAAAGCGAAAATAATATCCGAAAGATTGCTCATATGAATGTCCGCGAACGTGTGATTGATTTACTGCTTTATATTCATCGTAAATTCGGACAAAAAAATGGCTTGATTGATATTGAGCTTTCGCGAAAGGAAATCGCAGATTTTGCTGGAACTACAGAGGAACAAGCGATTCGCATTTTATCAAGTCTTAAAAAAGAAGCTTTAATTAAAACGGAAGGAAAACGTGTTGGGATTTTGGAAGTTTCAACGCTTCGATCTGAGATTATGGAGCATAAGTATTTTTAATCTAAGATTCTAAGTTGCTAAGACTCTAAGATGCTGAGTTTTTTTGTAGAGACGCACCGCAGTGCGTCTCCACGTCGAATAGTTATTATTTTTTTCTTCCCACAAATCTAATTACAGAACCAGTTCCGTTATGGAATAGACCCTCGCTGAGTTCGATTTCTTTTTCTTCTAATTCTATGATTTCATAATTATGAAAATCAGCTTTGATTTCTTCTGTTGAAAATAAGGATTCAATGTCTTTTGGTCCGCCAACTTTTTCATTTTTGGTTACATATTCCAAATGCTTTTTGCTAAAAGCTTCAAAAATTAGAATTCCGCCTTTTCTCAAAAGTTGATTCAGTTGTTTGTGT
Source organism: Flavobacterium panacis (assembly GCF_024649945.1). Lineage (GTDB taxonomy): Bacteria > Bacteroidota > Bacteroidia > Flavobacteriales > Flavobacteriaceae > Flavobacterium > Flavobacterium panacis. The sequence continues at coordinate 131,337 of NZ_JANKMS010000012.1, forward strand.
ATTTCAGATTTTATGACAGCTGGAAAATGTGCATAGATTAAAGCGATTGCGTCAAACTGTTCTTCCTGAAAATCTAAAGTTCCCAATTCGCCAACTTGATAATCGATTGAAACATTATTGTTTTTTGCTAATAAAATTGCTTTGTTTCTGCCTTCTTCACTATCAAAAGCGGAAACTTCCCAGCCTAATTTTGCAGCAAAAATAGCATTTCGTCCTTCGCCTTCGGCTGGAAAAAGAATCGAGCCAGTTTCTAATTTTTGAATTTGTTCTTTAAGATAATTGTTGGGTTCTTCGCCGTATGCGAATTCTTCTGTTTTATAACGGTCGTCCCAACGCTGAGTCCAGGTATCCATTTAGTTTGCATTACTATTAATAAATGAAAGATAATCATAGAGACAGATAAGTTTTCTAAAGTGCGTGCCTAATTTGCTATCATTAATCAAATCAATATTAGCTTCCAAATAAATCTTTAATTGCTCTAAATTTATTTTTTCTGGAGATAATAATGGTGTGTAAATTAAGATATGTAGTTGATTATCTGTTTGATGCAATTCTTGTAATGTAGAGTAGGTTTCATTTATTTCATCTTTCTTTTTTGCATAGTTTTTTGAGGGATAGAAAGACTCTACTTTTACATCATTACTTTTTTGATAAATTCAGGGGAAAACTCTTTGATGTCGCTATTTTCATCTATTTTACCCGATTCATTTAAAAGTCCAGCAGCATTTAAATGTTTAAAGAAAGGGATGTATCTTCCCATTAATGATGGTAAACAAAGGATTGAAATTTTCAAAGGATCCCAGTTTCTGGATATTATTGAATCTATTAAAACGTCTTTAAATTCTATACCTTTTATTCCAACTTCTGCAAAGCGATCTTTAAGGCCAACGCCATATACAAATTCTGCTTCATGTAAATTTTCAATATCATCTAAGTTATCGGCTACATATATTTTGGATTTAGAAGAATTCGATTTGACGAAGTCATAAACCATGCCTTTCATCTGTCTTAAGATTTTTATTGGTAATTTCCTTTTGTTGTTGGCAAGTACTGTATAAATGTCTAGAAAGTTATTTAGTGTTATAAGTTTCAATGGAATTACTGTGTCAGAGATCAAAATTGTACTATCAATTATTGTGGTTTCAGTAGCTGTCGAACTCCATTGACAAAATATTAATCTATCTTTTAATTTACCAATATTTTCTTTGGTTAAACATCTAATTATTGATTTTAAGATGGATTGAATGTTCTTATCATCTAAGCTGTAACCGATAAAAATGATTGGGTTTTCAACGAATATTGTAAGTAGTTTAGCAGCTAAAAACTCATTTCGATCCTCGAAATTTTCATAATCTTCTTCGGTTAAAACCAATGAATTAGGAGCAGAGGAACAGCCATGTATTTTATAGATTTCACCAATTGAAAATAATTCTGAAAAAATTAGTTCCTGCTGGCCAATAAATTTTATAAAATCAGGAAACAACTGTTCAAGTAATTGATCCCAATTTGTTGTTATTATTCCATCAATATTAATTTTTTTTAGTAGTTTAATTTCTTTTTCAATTATTTCTTCTGTTGAAAGTTGCATATTTTTATTTATCTTCTCTGCAATTTCATATTTTAGGGGTGAAAATTTACTATTAGTTAGAGTTTGAAAAATTTCTCTACTTTCTTTAAAATCATCGTTACTCCACCATGTATCATTAAATTCATTTCCAATCAATGAAGCAACCCTTGGCAGTTGTGAATCAGCGTTAGATTTATAGAAGTTATATGGTTTAGATAATTTTAGTTCTTCACAGATTTCTGTTAATAATAATTCCCATGTGGGTAATCCTATATATCTTCTAGAAAATCCTGATCCTATAAATAAAAATGGAGCTGTAGAGAATTTTGCAATATGTTCTTTAAATTGAATTGTGAATGTCTCCATAGTGATTAGATATTAGTTGACGAAAGAAATCAAATATACTTAATAATTAAATTTATTTTGTAAAAAAAAAACACCCTCTTTCTGATTTTGAAAGAGGGTGTTTTTGTGTAAAATTCGATTTATAAAAATCACTCTGTATTTAAATCCTAACCAACAAGTCTTGTGGTACCGCAATTGATGTCAATTTCTGCAAAATGGTGTTTTCCCATTACGATAAGAAGTTTGTCTGTATTGTAACCGATGTATCTTATTTCAGGATTTCCTTTTTTCGGATTTCCACAAACAGAAATAACATTGGTCTGCCATTTTAATTTCTTCTTTTTGTAAGCAGATATTGTTTGTAAGTCATTTTCAACATAGTAGATCATGTTGTTTTTTTTAATGCCTCTTTTTTCTGTTTTTGCGAAATTTATTTCTGAGCCTTGCGAAATTAAAGCATCATTAAATTTTTGAGCAATACCAGTTTGAGTAACCACAAAAGTGGTCAACATAGATAATTTTAAAAATGGTTTCATCAGGATAGAATTGGGGGTTCATAATCGATTCAAATATAGATAATTAAATTATATAACAAGCTTTTGTATGTTAAAAAAAAATTACCCTTTTCTGATTTCAGAAAAGGGTAATTTTTACAACTTAATTTTATTGAAAAATTATTTTTTCCAACTAAAAATTTTAGGATCTACAGAAATCATTAACCAAGCCCAATTATTAGTATGGCTAGTATCTCCGCCTTTTACAACTTCCATTGTTTTAGATCCGAACATTTGAGAATAACCTCCTGTAACTGTTATGTTTTTCTTGAAATTATATCCAAAAGTTGCATCAACCTCAGTTCCTAAATAAGAATCTAGTTTCTCATTTACAGGTGTAACTACGTCGGCAGCAGTTAAAAATACATGTGGAATCAAAGCAAACTGCCATTTATTTACATTGTAGTTTAGTTTAATAAAAGCATCTTGTAAACCAAAACTGTTTGTGTAATTTCCAACATAAAAATAATCCATATAGCCATTAAATCCATGATTGGTTCCAAAAAGCGGATTGAAAGATTTAAGTACTGAACTTCCATCATTTGAAGATTTTCCAGATAAAAATTCATAACCTAAATCTACTTTAAAAGCTTCTGTTATGTTGTAACCTAAATTTGCAGCAGCATTCCAAGCGCTTACTTGACGATCATTGCTTTTTCCAGTTTGTCCGTACACCCAAAAGCTAGTATCTAATTTACCTTTTTTATAAGTCAAATAAGATCCAAAAGTTTGCTTGTAATCTACCAGAATTTTATTCGTTGGAGTATTTGGATTACGAGTATATTCGTAACCTGTATTCAATGCTAAGAAGCTTGCTCCGAAATTTTCACTGAATTGATTGTGGTACCAAGCATACTGCAGTGTTTTGTACATATTAGGTACATTATAAGTTGTTTGAACAAGATTTTCAGCATCTGAGTTGTATGCACCTCCAAAATCCAATTTTTGAGTTTCATCATGATAAGAAACAATTAATGCGTCGTGACTTTGTCCTTGCTGTGCCCAATCCAATCCTCCAAGAATACGCTGATTATCGTAAGAAAGCACTTGACGTCCCATTCTGGCACTCCACTTTTCAGTAAAATTGTATTGCGCCCAAGCCTCGAATACTGCTACTCCATTTTTATCGGCTGTAGCTGTTGTTGGTACATCTCCCCAAGTTCGGGTATTTTGTAAAGTCAGTTTTACAATAAAATCTTCTTGTTTGTAATTAATACCTAAGCGGGATCGCTGAGAAATTTGCGATGTTCCTTCTTGACCATAATTCAGAGGTTGTTTGAATCCGTTTCGATATTCAAAACGTGGTCTGATTTGAAGATTGACATCTAACTCCTGTGCCTGAATTTCAAAGCTTAATCCGACGATAAGTAAAAAGATTAGTTTAAATTTTTTCATAAAATTGGTAAGTTTTTATCGAGGGTAAAATTATAAGAAAAAGCTGTTCTTTGCTATGATTACAATCATATTTCTAATTTTTTTTTAATCTAAGTTTAATAAGCAGGCTCTAATTTTGCTTTACGAACTTTAATTTCTTTTTCTCTAGAAAGTTGTGTTATAGTATAATGCATCCAAACCAAACAAACAATTGAAAAGATTAGAATAAAAATCCATGAACTTGACCAAATTCCGGTTGCAGTCAATAAGTATCCGAAGATGATTGGGCCAAAGAATCCGCCTAAACCGCCAATCATTCCAACCATTCCACCCACAACTCCAACTTCATTTGGGAAATATTCAGGAATATGTTTGTAAACTGCAGCTTTCCCAATTCCCCAAGAAATTCCAATTAGAATTACTAAAACCAAGAAAACCCACATATTCGCATCAAACTTAATTACAGTAACACCTTTTGCAATTAGTTCCTTTTTAGCAACACTTTGATTGTGCGCTACAACTACATCTTGCCAGCTTGAAGTTGTTGGAAAAATTGCATTTTCAGCTGTATTTGCTGTTTTTTGCGCAATAGGATATTCTTTATCTCCAACTTTTACTGTTTTATCGCTTATTGCATTTACAACTCCTTTTTTTGAAGCTAATATTCCTGGTCCTGAAGTAGTGATTTCCATTTTAGGAATTGATAATAAAGCGCTTAAAATTACAGAAGAACCCAAAACCCAGTACATCACTTTTCTCGCTCCGAATTTATCCGATAAATACCCGCCAAATGCTCTAATTACTCCAGAAGGCAGACTAAACATCGTTGCAAATAAACCTCCCAGAACTAAACTGGTTTGGTAAACGTTCATGAAGTTTGGCAATAACCATTGTGAATAGGCCACAAAACAACCAAAAACTAAGAAGTAATACGCCCCAAAACGCCAAACTCTTTGTGATTTAAGCGGTGTAAGCATTTGAGAAATTGTTTTTCCACTGCTTTCTATTTTTTTGTTTTGAGCGAAGATTAAAAAGGCAATACCAATAACCACTAGTGAAACGGCATAAATAACAGGCAACACTTTCCAACCATTTTGTGGATCATCTATTGAAAAATGATTTAGCAGAGAAGGAGCTAAAAAGGTAGTAATTGCTGCACCGGCATTTCCCATTCCGAAGATTCCGAGGGCGCGTCCTTGCCATTCTTTTGGGTACCAGATAGAAGTATAACCAATTCCAACAGCAAAACTAGTTCCGACCATTCCGAATAAGAAGCTTAGTAAAGCAAACATCGCGAAACTGTCGGCGTAGGGAAGGAGAAAGAGTGGAATTGAACAAAGCAGTAATAAAAGTGAAAAAACATATTTTCCGCCAAATTTATCTGTCAAGATTCCGATTGGTAAACGCATAATTGATCCAGTCAAAATTGGAATACCTAAAAGCCATCCAACCTGAATAACATCCCAATGGAAAATTCCGTTATCAACTAAAAAGGTTACTAGAACGCCGTTTAATGTCCAACAGGCAAAACACACTGTAAAAGCCAATGTGTTCAAAAATAAAATTTTGTGTGATTGCGATAGTGAGTTTGTATTTTTCATAGCACTTATATTTTTATGTAAAAATAAGTACTATAACTTAGTTAAAACCTGCTAAAACGCAGTTTTTGAAAAATAATTACGTATTTATACGTATTTTTTTTAAATTAAAGAATACTCAGCCGCTTTATTAGAAAGTTCCATTAAGTTTTTCACTTTCAGTTTTTTCATTAAGTTGAAACGGTGTACTTCGGCAGTTCTTTTACTAATATCTAAAGCTTCAGCGATTTCTTTGTTTCCTTTTCCTGATAATAAAAGTGTCAGGATTTCTTTTTCTCTTTTGGTAATCATCATTTCTTCTCCTAAAGTTTGTTTAGGTTCTAATGATACTGACGAATTGGTCAATTGTCCAATTAAAATAGATGAAATATCACCACTGAAATATTTTCCTCCAGCAGAAACACTATGTAAAGCTTTTAAAAATTCTTCTTTTGAAGAACCTTTTAGCAAATAACCATCAGCTCCAGCTTTTATAGATTTCAAAACATATTCCTCCGATTCGTGCATCGAAAGCATGATGATTTTCACATTGTTATTCTCGCTTCTAAGTTTTTCTACTAATTCTATACCCGTCATGTTTGGCATACGGATATCGGCTATAAGTAAATCGGGTTTTGTTTCAGCAACCACCTCAAGTGCGTCAAGACCATCAATCGCTTCGCCCACAACCTCAATGTTTGCTTCGTTTTCAAGTAAAGATTTGATTCCGTCTCTAACAAAAACATGGTCATCTGCTAATACTACACGAATGATATTGCTCATAATTACTTAATTTATATTCTCGATTTTTACGTATATTCATCTATAAAGAAGACGCTAATATACGTACTTTTTTAAAAATAAATTCCAAAATTTTTAAATTCCAAATTCCAACATTAAAAAATCATTAGAAAGTTAAGTTCTAATATTGAAATTTCAAATTCCAAATGTTGCACGTTTAACTTTGTCAAAGTTTTAAACTTTGACAAAGTTTTTTCCTTCTAGTTTGTCATCTCGACGAAGGAGAGATCCCACACGGGATTCTACAAAGACTGTCGATTTAGATTGTGGAGTTTCTAGTGTGATTTCTCCTTTCAGTCGAAATGACAAACCGTTGAAAATAAAAACGTCTTTTGAAATCGTTTGCCCGCGAGAGGGATAGGAGCTGGCTACCGAAGTAGCGCGGATAGCCCGACAGCATTAGGGAAAGTGGGCGAATGTAGACAAAGTTTGTTTGCCCACTTTTTCTAATGGTGGCTCGCCCTGATTAATGAAATAATTAGTTAATGTGTCAATTAGAAAATTACTTCATTGCTGAAAATTATCTAATTATCAAATTGGCACATTCACTCATTTAAGTATTGGGATGTTGAAAGTAATTCTAGTTCCCTCGCCAGGAATAGAATTCATGAAAACACGGCCATTAATGTATTGGATTCTTTCTTTCATAAATAAAAGCCCCATTCCAGATTCGCTGTTGCGTTTTTTGTCGACTGAATTTACGTCAAAGCCTTTTCCGTTGTCATCTACGATGATGCTTAAAAGTGTTTCGCTATGCGAAAGTTGTACAATAATGTGTGACGATTCGGCGTATTTGATGGCGTTGTTGATTGCTTCTTGCGTAAGGCGATAAATATTGATTTCGATTAGCGAATCTAAACGTTGGTCAAAATCGGTTTTGTTGTAGAAAAGGATTTCTTTTCCGGTAAGTTTTGAAAGTTCCTGAGTCAGTTTTGAAAGTGAGGAAACGATTCCGTGATCGCTTAATTCTGGTGGCATTAGGTTAAAAGTTGCCGTGCGAACTCCTTTTATAATATCCAGAGAAAGCTTCTTTAAATATTCAATTTTTTGTTCTGATTTTTCTCTGTCATCCAGATTGATGCTTTCTAAACTGAATTTTAAACCTGTAAGCATTTGACCGATTCCGTCGTGAATTTCTTTGGCGATTCGGTTTTGTTCGTTTTCTTGATTTTCAACGATTTTGCTTGAAATAATCTTTTGCTGATTGATTTTTTCTGTTGTATTTTCAAGATTCAAACGTTCGACTTCGCGTTGCGCTTTTTTGCGTTCGGTAATGTTGAAACAAACAATCAAAAGTTCCAGTTCGTCTTTTTTGATCATTACAGGAACCATTGATAAATCGAGCCAGATTTCTTTTTCGTCTTTATTGACGATTTTGATTTCGCCTTGCCAGCCACTTCGTTGTTTTTCGAAAATAAGACGATCGAAATTAACTTGTTCTTTTTCGTCTTCGGTTAAAACTTCAGAGAACTTTTTGTTGGAAGAAAACTTGGTGTAATTAAGAAGTTTGGCGAATTTTTCTCCAATATGAATGATCGAACCGTCTGGGGAAATTCGGCAATACAGCAAAGTATTTTCCATCGCATAATTGAGCGATTTCAGTTCTTTTACCGAGTTTTCTTTGATTTCAGAGATAATTTCCGTGTCATAAGCCAATTTTAAAGCTTTCTTTTCAGAAGATAAAAGCTTGGCAATTAACCTTTCGATTTTCTTGTTGGTTGGTTTGAAAATAAAGAAGAATTCTAGAAGCAGAACCAGAAGAGTAAAACCAAAAATCCAATATTCGATTCGGCGTTGTTCGGTTACTTTTTCGTGTGCTTCAAGATCGTATTGGGTTACAATCTGATTCATTTTCGAAAGAAAGATTCCTTCGTTTCTTAAAATAGTTTGAACCAGTTTTTGATTTTCAGAAGTTGATTTTTGTTGTTGAAGATTTAATAAAAAAGCATCGGTTGTCTGTGCAATTTTATTGAAAATCGGATTAATTTCCAGATACAATTTAGAAAGTGTTTCTGATTTTTGTTTTGGAAAAGCCAAACTATCATTTCCGTTTTCTAATGCATTTTGATTTTTCTTCCAAAGTGCTAAAACCTCTTTTAAGTGCGAAATTTTTTTGGCTGTAGCCGAATCAGATACGTAATGTAAAATCAGAACTTCTTTGACGATTTTCTGACTCAGCATTCTCTGTTTTCCAGAAAAATTAATGATTTTAGAATCGCTTAACTGCTGATTCAGATTGTATTGAACCAGAAACTGACTAATAATTATGGTTAAGGCAATAGTAAGAAGCGCAAAAAAATACAGTCGTCGTAAATTTTTGAAAGTGATTTTTTCTGCTTCTTGATTGTCCTTTTTCATATTTTTTACAATCCCAAAGAAGCTTTTATAAGGTTTAAGTTTTCTTCAGAATAGTTGATTTTTAAAGCTTCCTGGTGTCCTTTTTCAGACATTTTATCCCAAGTTTTCTTGATGATGTTTTTCAGCTTTTCTTCATCGTGTTTTTCAACAAAAGGTTCTAAGTAATATTCTAAAAATACCAAACAAATTACATCTTCCAGCAATTGTGTTTCAGCATCTTTTTTAAGTAATTTCTTTTCAATTAAAAAAGAAACACGATCAATGAAAGTTTGGTCGTATCCAGCTTTTTCTAATATTCCTGCGGTAGTTTTGGCGTGGAATTTTTTCAGTTCTTCTCTCCATTTTAAATAACCCACACGATCCATTGGATAGGATTCGCGGGCCACTTTCCAACGGCAGATATGTTGCGCTTTTGAAGCGATCTGAACTTCTTCTGACGCATTTGGTTCAAACTGCATCAGTTTTTCGTACATCCTGTTTGAATACAGTAATTCTTTTGGATATTCGGTGTTTTGGTCTAATTCGATGTTTGGATCCTGAGCATTTTCAGCATCAATCCATTCACTTGCTTTTTGAAAAGGTGTATTCATTTTTTGGTTGGATAATAGATTTCAAAGATACGTAATTTTTTTTGCCACGAATTTCACGAATTAGCGCGAATTTTTGTTTTTCTTTTTTGCCACAGATTAAAGGGATTTTTGGATTAAATCTGTTGAAGCCGATTACTCTGTATCAACAATCTAGTTGTTTTTTTTGCCACGAATTTCACGAATTCCACTAAATATAATTCGTGTAGATTCGTAGAATTCGTGGCAAAGAAAGGATAATCCATTTAATCTGTGAAATCTGTGGCTTAAAAAATTAATCTATGAAACCAACAAAAACTTCGTCTTCAACAATCTTAATCGGATAAGTGGCAATGCTATAATCTTCACCGTTTAAATTCGAACCATCAACAAGAGAGAAAGTTTTTTTATGCATCGGGCAGGCAATTTTCGGAATATCGTCTGCTGAACCCGTCATTCCTCTTGAAAGTACCATTTCCATTTTGTGCGGACATGCGTTTTGGCAAGCGTACCATTGGTTGCGACGAGCAAAATTGAAAATCGCGATTTGTTTGTTTTTGTATTTGATGCATCCGCCTCGGTTGGTTGGAAAATCTTCTACTTTACCAGCTTTGAACCAAATTGTTGCGTCGCTCGCGTGAACTGTTTCGTATTGATTTAAGATTTCTTCCATTTTGATTGAATTTTTGGTTCCTGTTTCTTAGCCCTCTTTTACAATCATGAGAGTTATGATGGCGCAGTAAAAAGAGGGTAAGAAGGACAGCAAACGTTTAATGATTTTTTTTCTTTTTTTTGGAGCTTATGTTGTTTTGCCACAAAGGCGCTAAGGCGCAAAGTTTTTTTTAAAGTCTTTACTAATTCAATTTTGCGACTTGGCGTCTTTGCGAGACTATGTTTATAACCAAGCTTTTGGCATTTTTTGATCTCTCATTGGAACAAAAGCGATGTTGTCGTCTTTCTCATCTGAGTTTATAAAGTGGTTGAAACGTTTCATTAATCTTGGTTTTTCTAGCACTTGTTTCCATTCACATTCGAATGTGTTTACCATTGTCTGCATTTCGGCTTCCAACGTTTCGCAGATTCCTAAACTGTCTTCGATGATTACTTGTTTCAAATAATCTAAGCCACCGTCTAATTTTTCTAACCAAGTTGAAGTTCTAATAAGTGGACCAGCAGTGCGGATGTAATACATTAAGAAACGATCCATGTATTTAATCACAGTTTCTTTGTCGATTTTCTCAGCTAAAAGAACTGCGTGTTTTGGATTTGCTCCACCATTTCCGCAGATGTATAAATTCCATCCGCCTTCAACAGCGATTAATCCGAAATCTTTTCCGCGTGCTTCGGCACATTCGCGAATGCAGGCAGAAACACCGCCTTTTAATTTATGAGGAGAACGAATTCCTTTATATCTATTTTCTAGTTCGATGGCAAATCCGGCACTGTCGTCCATTCCGTAACGACACCAAGCGTTTCCAACACAACTTTTTACAGCACGAAGCGATTTTCCGTAAGCGTGACCGCTTTCAAAACCATTTTCGATTAAGATTTTCCAGATTTTTGGCAAATCACTTAAATGCGCTCCGAATAAATCAACTCTTTGTGCTCCAGTGATTTTTGTATATAAATCGAATTGTTTGGCTACTTCGCCAATAACGATTAGTTTTTCGGCAGTGATTTCGCCTCCAGCAACTCTTGGAACAACTGAATAAGTTCCGTTTCGTTGAATGTTCGCTAAAAACCTATCGTTGGTATCTTGAGTGGTTACGTGTTTATTCGCTGTATCATTGTAAATACTGGAGAAAATCGAAGCTACAACGGGTTTACAAATTTCGCAACCATCGCCTTTTCCATGATGATCCAGCACATCGTAGAAATTCTCATATTTATTGATTTTTACCAAATCAAATAATTCTTGACGGGTATAGCTAAAATGCTCGCAGATGACTTCTTTTACTTCTTTTCCTAAAGATTTTTGAGTAGCTTTTACCAAATCAGAAACCATTGGTTTACAGCCTCCACAGCCAGAAGTTGCTTTAGTTGCTTTTACAACATCTGAAAAAGTAGCGCAAGATTCGTCTAAGATTTTACAGCAGATAGAGCCTTTCGTAACATTTTCGCAAGAACAGATTACAGCCGTGTCTGGCAAATCCATTACGCTTCCTAAAGATGAACCTTCAGAACCGTCGCGAGAACCTAAAATCAAATCTTCTGGATTTTTAGGTAATGCCATTCCGTTATTATAAATCTGGAAAAGTGAATTGTAATCGCTAGAATCACCAACTAAAATTCCACCTAAAAGTGTTTTAGAATCTTTTGTAACGTTGATTCTTTTATAAATACCACTTAATTTGTTTTCGTAAACAATGGCAGTAACATGTTCATTTTCAATAAAAGGATCCCCAAAACTTGCCACTTCTACACCAATCAATTTCAATTGTGTTGACATATCGATGGTTTCTCTCATGGTTTTGTCGCCATTTAAGATTTGCTCAGCGGCTACATCAGCCATTTCGTAACCTGGAGCAACAAGTCCGTAGATGTTTTGGTTGTAAAGTGCCGCTTCGCCAATTGCAAAAATAGAAGGATCTGATGTTCGCATTTGATTGTTTACCACAATTCCGCCTCTTACGCCAACTTCAAGTCCCGAAACTCTAGCCAGTTCGTCACGAGGTTTAATTCCGGCAGATATAACCAACATGTCTACTTTTAACAATTCGTCGTTTGCAAACATCATTCCCGTTATACTTTCCTTTCCGTCAATATATTGTGTTGCTTTGTTAAGATGAATTCCGATATTTAATTCTTCTATTTTTGATTGAAGCATATCACTTGCGCCTTGATCCAATTGTCTTGGCATCAAACGCGGTGCAAATTCTACTACATGAGGATTTAATCCTAAATCACGAACAGCTTTTGCAGCTTCTAGTCCTAATAAACCTCCCCCTAAAACTGCAGCTTCAGTAGCACCTTTTTGTTTTATTTTTTTGGCGTAAGCCATAATTGCATCTAGATCCTCAATGGTTCTGTAAACAAAAACACCTTCTTTTTCTACGCCTTCAATTGGCGGTACAAAAGCTGAAGAACCTGTAGCCAAAACTAAGTAGTCGTACATATGTGTTTTGCCTAAGTGCGTATGTATTGTTTTTACATCACGATTGATATCTGTAATTAATTCAGATGTGTTTAGAATAATATTGTTTTGTTCGTACCATTCAGTAGTTGACAGTGATAAGTCATCAGCTGTTTTTCCTCCAAAGTACTCGCTTAAGTGAACGCGATCGTAAGCACGTCTTGGTTCTTCACCAAATACTGTGATTTGATACTTCTCTTGTCCTGATTTTGCAACAAACTTTTCACAAAATTTATAACCAACCATGCCGTTTCCAACTACTATTACTCTAATCATGATTTCTTTAATTAAGTATTACTACGCAAATATAAGTATTTATACTTATAAAAATACGTATGTCGAGTATTTTTTAAGTCGTATGTATGTTTTAAATACTACGTATTTCGTCTTAATCTTATACTTAGTGCGGGTTTTGAATGATTTTTTAGCTACTTAGTTTTTTTAAATTTGAAAAGATTCTAAATAAGCGTTTCAAAAAAATGTCGTAAATTCATAAGAATTTTATAGGTGTTTTTAAAAATAAATACTTTTTAAACTGATATCTCATGAAAAAAATACTTTCAATATTGTTATTATCAATTTTAATAATAGGCTGTAAAACGACATCAAATAATGATGCTGCAGGAACTACTTCAACAAGTTCTACAGAAGAAGATTTAAAATATTATTTTAAAGGAACTGGAAACGAACCGTTTTGGGGAATTAAAATAGGGAATGAAGAAATCGTTTTTACATCTTTAATACCAGGGAAAGAAAAAATTACTTTTCCTGCCGTCGATGCGATTAGAGCGATGGATGCTAATGTGAAAATGTATAAAGTAAGTAATGAAACTACTTCAGCAACCATTACAATTCAGCATTTAGATTGTCAGGATTCTATGTCTGGAGCAATTTCACCTTATAGCGTAAAAGTTGAAATCAAAAATAATTCAGAATTAGAAACGAAGAAATTAAGCGGATGCGGAAAATATTTAACCGATTATCGACTTCATGACATCTGGGTTCTAGAAGAATTAAATGGCTACAAAGTTTTTGCAACTGATTTTCAGAAAGAGTTTCCAAGAATTGAAATTAATTCGGCTGAAAATAAGTTTATGGGATATGGCGGTTGTAATTCCATAACTGGACAAATCTTTTTTGAAAAAGATCTTTTACGTTTTACAAAAGTTGTTTCTACTTTAATGGCATGTCCGCAAGGAAACAAAGAAAGTGAGTTTTTGAAAGCTTTACAAAATACTACAACTTATTCTCTAGGAAATAATCAATTGACTTTGTCTAATCCTTCGGGGAAATTGATTGTCTTTAAGAAAGTGGATTGATTTTGCTTATTATTTCGTTTCCCGCTCCCGATAGCTATCGGGATTGCAGATTGAGCGGATTTATTTTTTGCCACTGATTTTACAGATTAAATGGATTTATATCTGCTTTATCTACAAAATCTGCGAGAGTTTTTTTTATTCTCATTTTTGGATAAACTTAGTATTTAAGCTTTTCAAGAATAAAATATGCGACATTAAAACAATCGGAACAATGCAAGTTGGTAAAAAGCAATATGGAAATTCTAAAACAGCAATGTTTGGTTGCTCAAATGCGAATTGTTGGATGGGTAAAGGCGATGATAAAATTGCCAATGAAACAATAAATATCAAGAATAATATTCCAGAAATATTCCAAAGAAAGAAAAATTGATTTTTGATTTTTCTTCTGCTTATTATTTGATAAATCAAAATTGCTAATGCAGAAATTCCATTTATTATATCAAAGTTCCATCCCTTAAATGTCATTAGGTATGGAATTTTGTCTTGTAGAAAAAGCTCAAATAAAACAAGTTCCACAGGTATTCTTAAAACATGAATAGATAGCAAAATATTGGTGTTGATTTTTTCTGTACCAATTTGTCTTAATGCTAAAAAAGTTATTGTGAGGGTTACTAAAATTACAAGTGGGAACAAATAAGGTTTACTTTCAAAGATTTTAGAACCTGCAAGAATTCCAATCACGATTTGCCAAATTAGAAATAAAAACAAAACTCTTTTGTTTCCGCTTGTTCCAAAATAAAACAATAGCAGAGCCAAAAGAGTGATGATGATAAAAACTGTGATTAGCATTAATTATTTTCTATTGTTTTTTTAAGTAAATCCATTCCTTGTTGATTGGTTTTATCCATTTGAGATTTCACTCCAAATAACCACATAAAAAATGCATCTACTAAACCTGATTGCAATTTAAAATCTTGTGTAACTTCAATACCATTTTTGACCTCCTTAAAGCTATAATTGAATGTAGGTTCTGCTTTAAATGGCTTTTCAATATTACATTTCATCCCAATAAAACTAAAAGGTTGTATTTTGGTAATTTCCTGATAGCCTAAATCTTTTCCTTTATTTCCATTCCAATGAAACTGAGCTCCAACAGTACCATCGGTGCCTTTTACTTCATATTTTTGGCTTGGATCTTGCGCTAAAAATGGCGACCATTTTGGATAATTTCCTAAAAGCTTTACCATGTCAAATGCTTTTTCATTTGTGCTCTTAATGGTAATCGTTTTTACGATGTTGATTGTTTGCAGTTCATTGGCTTTGTAAAATCCAAATGCCAAAAATACTATGATAGCAAGACCTAAAATTGCGAAAATCATTTTCTTATTCATTTTAGGTGAATTTTTAACTTATTGGTAAAATATCTCGTACTTCAACATTTCCTCCCATTTGCAAAACTGGACATTTCTGTGCTAATAAAATAGCCTCTTCCATATCTTTTGCTTTTAAAATCATGTTACCACCAACGATTTCATTGCTAGAAATTTTAAAACCATTCACAGTTGATAGATCAGATAGTATTTGATTTCCTTCAAATCCTAATTGATGGGTGCTTACCAATTTTCCCTGCATTGCAATATTGCCAATAAAATTTCCCCATTGTTTGTGCATTTCTTGTTCTTGCTCCTGAGTGAACTTTTCATTAGACGAAACAAATCGGAATAGTAGCATAAATTCTTTTAAAGTTGTCATAATTTTTCATTTTTATTTTGACAAAAGTATCTCGCTAGTATTGTAAAAAAGTTGCCATATGGCAATAAATCAATTATTGTGAAATTTCTTTTCTAATTCTGCTTAAAGAAAATCTTGTAATTCCTAAATAGGTTGCAATGTGCTGTATAGAAACATTTTGAATAATATGTGGTTTTTCTTTTAATAACTGCATGTATCTGTCTTTTGCTTGGTCTGCAATCATAGAAACGTTATGCCTTTTCAAGCCAAAATAACTTTTTACCAATGTTGTCCTGCCTTGTTCTCTAAAATTTTTAATGCTATGAAACAACTCTTGAAATGTTTGAAAATCCAATTGCCAACAAATACAATCTGTCAATGTTTGTATGTTCTCTCGAGTTGGGGTACGAAGAAAAAAGGAAGGCCAGTCGATGACAATATCATGAGCGGAATAAAAATTTGTAGTAATGTCTTTTCCTTGAGGATCGATAACATACGAACGAATATAACCGCTTTCTACAAACCAATAATAATTTGCTGTTTTTCCTTCCTGAAGTAAAAAATCATTTTTTTTAAATGCTATTTGCTTAAAGTGAGGAATAATTTGTACTAATTCGTCTTTAGTCAATTCTGAATTTTGGAAAACATTGTTTAAAAAATGATTGTCTTGCATATTTCAATTTCGATATTTAAGTAGTTTATTTTTTACTTCCATATGGTAATTGCAAATGTATTACTTTTCTTATGTAATATAGTTTGCTTATGAAAAAAGTGGTAATAGAAAAAAACACTTTAAATCGGAATGATTATTCAGTTTGTTGGCGTCTATGGTATTATTCAAACAATTCTTTTGGTTCTTCATCATCAGATTCTTCTTCAATAAAATCCAATTCTAAAGCTTTTACGCTTTGAACAGCATTTCCGGCAATACCGCGAATAGAACCGTACATTCCTAACGTATTGTGAACCACTTTTTCGATTTGTTTTTCTCTTTGTTTCCAGATTCTCTGCATTGCTCTTTTCTCAGAATCCAGATCGCTTTGCATTTGAGTAAAACCTTCTACAATTCCTTCAATCTGCAAACGGAATTCGTTGCTCGTTAGGAAATCGTACAACATCGACATTTTATCGCCTTTGTTTTCCTGCGCCTGAACCGCCTGATTAATTTGAATTAAAGATTGACGCAAAACGGCACTTAAACCTTTAAATTCTTCATACGTGCAAATCCAGATTCCGTCGCGCATTCCCATTCGGTCCATTCCTGAAGGCATTACTTCAGTAACTAAAACTCCAATATTGGCTCTTTTGGTTCTGATATCGTTTTTGAATTTCTCGATCCAAGAAGGTTGAAACGCTTTGGTTCTTTTACTTTCATAATAAATAGAACCGCAATTTTGATGTTCTCTTGTGTTTACCACTTGAAGGCAATCAGCACCGTTGGCGCCTTTCTTGATTTCGTCAATGCTGTCAAGAGGGAAGTTGTTGGCAAGCCATTCTTCAATTGCTAATTCCATTACTTCTCCTTGCAATTGCATTGAACCTTGCTCTTGTTTGCGTTTCATTTCTTCAGTCAGCTTTTTTTGTTCTTC
The DNA here is from genome assembly GCF_024649945.1 of Flavobacterium panacis. Lineage (GTDB taxonomy): Bacteria > Bacteroidota > Bacteroidia > Flavobacteriales > Flavobacteriaceae > Flavobacterium > Flavobacterium panacis. The sequence goes on from NZ_JANKMS010000012.1 coordinate 148,191, forward strand.
GAGCTGTTTCTGAAGTTCTTTGAATTTCAATTCATTTTTATCGTCTTCCTGTTTTCTAATTTTTTCGCGTTCCAAAGCCAATTGCGCATTTAACTGCTTTTCGGCTTCAGCTTGAATCGCTTCTTTCATTTCCAGTTTCTCGCGTTGTAATTTTGCGATTTCACCTTCCATTTTATTCAATTCTCTGATTTTTTCAGACTTTTCAGAGAGTTCTTTTTCCATTAATAACAAACGATCTTTGTTTTCTTCTTCCAGTTTTGCTTTTAGTTTTTCTGAAATTTCTTTTTCGGCAGTCTTTTTCTCGCGCTCCAAACGTTCAGCAAAAAGTTCGTTTTCCTGTTTTTTCTTCGCTTCAAATTCGGATTTGGCTTTTTCCAATTGCTCGTTTTTAAGCTCTAACTCACGGTTTTGAACGTTTGCTTTTTGTTGAAATTCTTTACGGATGCTATCTTCCAACTGATGTTTTAAAACATCATTGACGTCGATAGGAGTTCCGCAGTTTGGACACTGAATTGAAGATTGTTCAGCCATTTTGTATTAATTTTTAAGGAATGGAATTATAGTTTGCTAAGGTATTTAAAAGTTCTCTTTTTCTGATGTGGATTTCTGTACTAATTTGTAACGAATTTTTTTATAGCCACGAATTACTCGAATTCACACTAATTATAGTTTGAAAAGAATCTCTCGCAAAGTCGCAGAATTGCAAAGTTTTTTACTTCACGCAGATTTTATAAGATTTAAGCTGATTGCACAGATGTTTTTTACATAGTTTGTCATTTCGACGAAGGAGAAATCACACTAGAAACTCCACAATCAAGATCGCCAATCTTTATCGAATCCCGCGTGTGATTTCTCCTTCGTCGAAATGACAAAAAAACTTTGCGACTCTGCGTCTTTGCGAGATTAAATATGAACTTAGTGTCCTAGCGCCTTTGTGGCAATAAAAAGGCAACAGCAGATTGCGTGATTTCAGAATAATCATCTTTTGAAGTAATCAGCGACACATTCGTATATAAATTGACTTTTTTCAACTCAATAAAACCAATTTCTGAGTCATTATTATTTTTCGCAATATTGGATGGAACAATCGAAATTCCCAATCCGTTTTTGACTAATTGTACGATTGAGTTGATATTATTAGCTTCGTGGATAATCTTCGGCGTAAAGCCATAAAAAGCACAAAGTTCCAGTAAAACTTCATGATAATGTGGTGCGTAATCTTTGTTGAAAAATATAAACGTTTCGTCTTTCAGTTTTAAAATCTCGTTTTCTGATTTTAGCTGAAAGGCATTTTTATTATAAACCAATGAAAATCCGTCTTTAAACCATAAATACGATTTTATTTTAGGAGAATGAATAGGAGATCTGATAATTCCCATTTCAATTTTCCCTTGTTCTAAAGCGTCGATTTGCTTGGTTGTGGATATTTCGAAAAGTTTGAAATTAACGTAAGGAAATTGTGCTTTCAGATGTTTTATTAAATCGGAAATGACAGCAGAATAAATCGAACTGATATAGGCAATTCTAAATTCACCCGAAACATTCTCTGCAATCTTTTTTGTTTTGACTGAAATACGTTCCAAATTTTGAAAAATTGTGGTTACTTCTTCTTTAAAATATTTTCCCGCTTCAGTAAGTTCTACTTTTTTATTGTTTCGAATGAAAAGTTTTGCCTGAAGTTCTTCTTCCAATTCTGCTATCTGTCGGCTTAATGGTGGTTGAGAAATAAATAGTTTTTCTGAGGCTTTGGTAAAGTTTAGTTCTTCGGCAACAGCCAGAAAATATTTTAAGTGACGTAATTCCATGATACTTTTAGAGTATTATTAATTGATAAAAATAGTATTTTTAAAGTATTTATGAAAGAGGTAATTTTGAAATATGAAAATAAACCTCTCGCAGATTTAAACAGATTTAGCAGATTATTAATTTAGATAAATCATCTATAATCATAGTAATTTCCCGATCAATATAATAGCAAAAAGATTCACTCAATCTGCCCAATCTGCGAGAGATTAAAAAAGATAAAAAATAAGTTTCACGCAGATTTAGCAGATTTAAGCTGATCAAAACAGATCTTTTTTATCTGAATCGTAGAGAATAAAAAAAGAAAATCATTTTTAAATCTGCTTTAATCTCTTTTAAATCTGCGTGAAAAATCAAAAAACAAAGACCATGAAAAAATCAACTATTGAAGAAATCAAAGAACGATTTGACAATGATGTCGAACGATTTTCAAATTTAGAAACTGGACAAGTAGCTACAATTGATGCTACTACTTCTTTAGAATTAATAACCGAAGCTTCAAAAAGAATTGTTCCGAATGCAAAAAACGTTTTGGATGTAGGTTGTGGAGCAGGAAATTATACTTTAATGATGTTATCTAAAGTACCAAGCTTAAATTGCACTTTGGTCGATTTGAGTTTGCCAATGTTAGAGCGCGCTTTTGAACGAGTTTCAAAGGAAACAAACGGAAAAGTAGAAATAAAACAAGGCGATATTCGTGAGATAGCTTTAGAAGAAGGAAGTTTTGATATTATTTTGGCTGGTGCGGTTTTGCATCATTTGCGTGATGATAACGATTGGGAAACGACTTTCACTAAATTATTCAAATTATTGAAACCAGGCGGCTGTTTAATGATTTCGGACTTAATCACACAAGATACTGATTTGTTGAACGAATATACTTGGCAACGTTACGGAGAATATTTGGAAGGAATAGGAGGTGCGGAGTATCGCCAGAAAGTTTTGGATTATATCGAAAAAGAAGATTCACCAAGGTCTATGAATTACCAATTGGATTTGATGAAAAAAGTAGGTTTTTCAAAAGTCGAAATTTTACACAAAAACATGTGTTTCGGAGCTTTTGGAGGGATTAAATAAAGATTTTTTTTTGCCACGAATTACACGAATTTGCACGAATTAATTTTTAATTCGGAAAGTGAAAATTAGTGAAATTAGTGTAATTCGTGGCAAAAGAAAACTATGCGTTAATTGGCATGGGGTATTTGTTTCGAAGATCGAAGACTAATTCTGATGGACCGTTTTTTTGCAGGTAATCTAATTTTTCTACCGCCTCTTCCATAGTTGGAATTTGTCCTTTTGGAATCCACCACATAGCAGTATGCGCTTTTCCGAATTTATGAAACCATTCTTTTCTGCGTCTTAAGAATTCGCTGTGAAAAGTTTTGTACATATAATGTTCTAAAGTTTCGATACTTTCCCAAACGGATACATTGATAATAATCTGCTCGTCATTATACGGATTCAAGCTTGTGGCATTGTAACCGTCTGTATCGTCTTTTAATCTCCAGATAAAACCTTCGCTTTCTTCTGCTAAAGTATTTACGGTGTCTAAATTATCTACAAATTCTTTCATTATTGGGTCGTTAATATCGATTCCTTTCATTTTGGCAATATTAATTTCGGCAAGATGATAATGACTCATATTTTTATGTTTGTGAATGTGAGGCAATTTAGCTTTTTTCTGAATAATGTGTAAGATTTTTTTTCGCCACGAATTACACGAATTCACACGAATTAATTTTAAAAAAGAAAATTGGTGGAATTAGTGTAATTCGTGGCAAACAAAACTTATAGAATCTGAGCTGTTTTGTAAACCTGAATAGGTGTTGAAACTAAGCTTTCAGTTTTTTTGATGAAATCTTGAAGGTAAGATTGGCTGTTGTGTAAATCTAAGCCAACTTGATCTTTCCATTCTTCCCAAAGAATAAAAACATTTTCTGAAGTATGTAAATCGTAACGAATACAAGCGGCTTCTTTTCTAGTTTCGGCTACTAGGTGTGTCAGCATGTTTTGAACTTCAATTAAATGTTCTGGTTTACTTTTTAAAATTGCTGTAATCGAAATCATAATTATAAGTTTTTAAAGGTTTCTTCAAGATGTTTCGTGTAATTCTCTTTAAAGATAACGATATTTTCTGGTGTAGCTCCTTTTTCAACGTCATGGAAATGAAATCCGTTTATGCGTTCCATCCCTGTGAATTTGTTCATTTTGTGGAAGCCAAACATTGCACCGTCGTCTACAGAAGTTTCGTCGAAGAATTCTCCTGGAAGTGTAAAAGCCGTTGCGGGTGCATTCCAGCTTGTGGTAAGCATGTATTTGCGTCCGTGTAAAAGTCCGCCAGTTCCGTAATTAATGTCTGGGTTTACACGGCTTCTCCCGTCGCTTTTGTAAATTCCATTGTTGTGTCCTTGCGTGAAAACATCGTCGATGTATTTCTTGAAAAGGTTCGGAATTTGAAACCACCAAACGGGTGTGTGATAAATAATTAAATCTGCCCAAACGAATTTTTCTACTTCTTTTTGAAGATCAATTTCGTCTTCAACGTGAGTTGTTTTTATTTCGTAATCGTTGTTTTTAGAAAGAAATTCAACTGTCCAATCTTGAACGGTTTTATTGAATTTTCCACCTGAATGTGCGAATTTTTGTCCGCCGTTAATTATAAATATCTTTTTCATTTTATTAATTGTTCTTATGAAAACGGATGTGTGAGGGATAGGAGTGGAAATCCTTTTGTGCCGGGGTTCGGCATAAAAGATTGCAACGGATAGCCCGGCCCTTGGGACACACCCAAATTATTTTTATGGTTTAAGTTTTGAGATTTTTTAAACACATAGAAACATAGATTTTTCTTTCTTGAGAAGGAAATTGAAAGAAACTCGTTTCTAACACATAGCGCCTATGTTTATTGATGTAAGTGAAACGCCTTTGTTCGTAGAGTAAAGCTATGTTTCTATGTGTTTAAAATTTTTAAAAAGAGAATTATTTTATTTTAGCAATCGCTTGATTGATGAATTCCAATTCAGAAGCTGATAAATCAAAATCCATTGTTTTGGCATTAGAAATAGCTTGTTCAGCGTTTCTTGCTCCAGCTAAAACTATTGCAATTCCTTTTTGTAAAGATGTCCAACGAAGAACTAATTGCGACAAACTTGCCTCTTTTGCATGTGCTAAAGAAGTTAATTCTTCTACTAAAGTTTTTACTTTTTGAAGATCGAATTGGCTGAAATAACCGTTTCTGTGATCGTTTTCTTTTAATTTGCTGTCTGTGAAATATTTTCCAGTCAATAAACCTCTTTCCATTGGACTGTAAGCAATGATTCCGATGTTTTCTGATACTGTAAAAGGAATAAGTTCTTCTTCTATTTTTCGATTCAGCATGCTGTAAGCCACTTGATTTGAAGCAATTTGAACTGTTTTTTGTGCTTCTTGAATTTGTGCAACGTTGTAATTACTTACTCCAAAAGCTCTGATTTTTCCTTGTTGAATAAGAGTTTCCACAGCTTCCATTGTTTCAGAAATTGGAGTAGTGGAGTCTGGCCAGTGAATTTGCAATAGATCTATATAATCGGTTTGAAGACGTTTTAAGCTTTCTTCAATTTCTTTAATGACGTTTGCTTTTGATGAATATTTGTAAACTGGAACTTTTTTACCGTTATCATCTGCGTCAAAAAAGAAATCACCTTTTCCGTTGTTGCTTCCGTCCCAAACCATTCCAAATTTAGTAAGCAATTGAATTTTAGAACGGTCGTGAGTTTTAATCGCTTCTCCGATCATTTCTTCGCTTAAGCCAAATCCGTAAAAAGGAGCTGTGTCAATTGTAGTTACGCCATGATCGATTGAAGCGTGAATCGAGTCGATAGAATCTTTCTTTTCTGTTCCTCCCCACATTGTTCCGCCAATCGCAAAAGCACCGTAAGTGATGGTTGATAATTCTAGTTCTGAATTGCCTAATTTTCTATATTCCATGATAGTGATTTTTTTCGTTTAAAATTGATAGGGCAAAATTATACTGTTTTTATGATTCTTATTTGGTATATATTTGTCTTTTTTAGGTATATTTGCATCTTCAAATAATTTGAATTATGAAAAAAGAAAATTTATATGAGCCTTTTACGGTTTCTTTTGAAACGCTGAATGAATATCCAGATGTTGGAGACCGTCATAATTTTTTCGAATTGGTTTATATTCTGGAAGGAACAGGAAGACAATGTATTAATAAGAATATTTTTGAATACGATCCTGGACATTTGTTTTTATTGACCCCTGAGGATTGTCATAATTTCACGATTGAAACGGAAACGAAATTCTTCTTTTTAAGATTCAATGATATTTATTTGAAAAATTCGAGTCTGCAAAATGAAAATATTCAGCGTTTGGAATATATTCTTCAAAATGCAAATCATCAACCGGGTTGTATTCTTAAAAATGATCCGGATAAATGTTTGGTAAAAGTGATGATTGAAGCGATTTGCCGTGAACATCAGGATAAAGATGTTTATAATCAGGAATTGATTCAGCAATTGGTGAATACGCTGATTATTATTGTGGCAAGGAATATTGCGAAATATCTGCCGGAGCAAGTTTCAATAAGTACAGAAGCTAAAGCGATGGATATTTTACAATATATTCAGAATAATATTTACTATCCTGAAAAGATTAAAGCGGAATCAATCAGCGATTATTTCGGAATTTCGAATACGTATTTAGGTCGTTATTTTAAGAAACATGCGAGCGAAACCATGCAACAATATATCAGTAATTATAAAACGAAACTGATTGAACATCGTTTGAAATTCAGCGATAAGCGTATTAATGAAATTGCGTATGAATTTGGTTTTACTGATGAAAGCCACTTCAATAAATTCTTTAAAAAACAAAAAGGGAATAGTCCTTCTGAGTTTAGAAAAACGATTCGATTGAGTGCTTAGGTTTTTTGGCCACGAATTTCACGAATTTTCGCTAATTTTTTTGCCACAGATTAAGTGGATTAGAAATGATTTTTTATTTCACGCAGATTTTAAATGATTTAAGCTGATTTAAAAAGGATTTTTTATAATCTGTTCGATTTGTTCCCTATAGCTATCGGGACTACGAGAGAAAAAAGAATAAATTTTATTTACCGAGAATAAAATCAAAATGCTCGATTTTACCTTCTTTTAAATTTTTGATTTCATTTCGAACTAATTCTTCTAGAGAATCAGCGACAATGTATCTTCCTCCGTATCGGTGAAGTAATATGATTTGTCCAGCTATACCTTTAGCAGCAGGATCTGTATCGTATAGCAAATATTCTCCATTGTGGTCTGTGGCAAAGGGAATCCATCTTGGATTCGCATAGTTGTTGGTTTGTATTTTTTCGAAATCTATTTCTTGTTCTGGTAAATCTTCTAAATCTTCTTCATCGTATTGTAAACTTTGTATAAAATTCCATACCCTTGCTATATCTTCAAAAGGAATTAAATCATAGATCCCATTGCTTACTCCAAATTGAAAAACAGATGCTACAGGATCATAATTTACATTTTGGACTTTGTAGAAGTTGATTAATGCCGCTGGTATTTTTATATTGGCATCAAGTTCAGTGTGTTCTGCTATGTCTTCTTCGAAAATCCCATTAGTAAGATTATAATAATCATTATTAGTTGAGACAATTTTATTTATTTCTGTAATCCATTCCTGCCATAAAGATTCAAATGATTTGAATTCTGGATCAAGGATAGCTTTATTTTTTTCTTTTTTTTCTTCTTGTTCGCTAACGGAAATTTCTATTGTTGCAATTTTTCCATTTCTTTTTCCAAACCAAACGCTTTTTCTGTTTAGGATGAAAGCTCCTGTTTTATCTCCTCTAAAAATTTTTACAAGTTTACTTTTGTTGTTTTCATAATATTGAAATAATTCATGGCCGTCAAATGTAAATTTACCTGAAAAGTTTTTTTTAGGATAGTAATCATACTCACTATGTTTTAGTTTAAGAGCTAGGGTTTCAATTTTATTTCCTTTTTTAGAGTAGGCAATAATTCCAAGATCATCCCAGGTGTAAATATGGCTGTATTGTTTTTTAATATATCTGTAGTCTCCCAAAGCCTGTTTTAAAACTGAGATATTAATTGGGAATTGGATGTTTACATTGTTAATCAGAAAGCCTGTTTTAGATAATTCTAGTTTTGCCATGTTTTTAAATATTTAAAATCGATAGAAAATGTAAGGTTTTGTTTATAATTAAAAATGTGATTTGTTTATTTTGTGAATGTAAAATATGCAACATCATAAATATAAATATGGGAGCTAATCTATACGATGATAAGTGTATTGATTAAATTGCTTATAAAATTTGGTTTTATAGAAAAAGTCTTTAATAAATAAAAGCGAAACAGTCTATCTTAATTTAGAAAGACGATTCGATTGAGTGCTTAGTTTTTTAAGCCACCAATTCGCGAATTTATTTATTACACATTAAAGAGTGGTAAATGGATTAATTTCACGAATGGTTAGCGATGTTATTTAAGCGGATTTTAAATAGATTAAAAGAAAAAATAGATCTGCTAGATCTGCTAAATCTGCGGGAGAAAAACAAAAAAGAAATCCGCACAAAATCCGCGTTTTCGCAAAGCGAATACGTTTTATCCGCGTGCATTAATTCTCTTTGCCAATAATAAAATCAAAATGTTCTGTTTTACCAGATCTCAAATTATTGATCTCGTTTTGAATCAATTCTTCTAACGATTCTGCGACAATATCTCTAGACCAAGATTCGTTTTGTAATTCGATAATCTGCCCAAATTTTCCTTTTGAAGCAGGATCTGTATCGTAAACTAGATAATCGCCATTTCTTCCTGTAGCAAACGGAATCCATTTTGGGTTGGCGTAATTGTTTGTGTTGATTTTTTCGAAATCTATTTCTTGTTCTGGCAAATCATCTTCGTGGAATTGTAAATCTTGAATTGATTCCCATTCTTCTTTAATATCTTCAAACGGAATAAGTTCGTATGGCCAATTATTGATCAAAATCTGAAAAGCCGAAGTAACTGCATCGTAATATACATTTTGAACTTTGTAAAAGTTAACTAATGCCAGAGGAATTGTAATATCATCTTCTAAAGAAGAATGTTGTTGAATCTCTTCTAAAGAAATCCCATCTTCTAGATTGTAATAGTCATTATTGGTTGAAACAATTTTATTGATTTCTGAAATCCATTCTTGCCACAAAGGCTTGAATAAAGTGAATTCGGGATCAAGAGGCGCCGTGATTTTCTTTTCTTTTTCTTCAGCTGGGGAAATGCTTAAACCAGTAATTTTTCCACCTTCTTTGTCAAACCAAATACTTATTCCGCTAAGAATGAAAGCGCCACTTCTGTCGCCTTTAAAAAGTTTTACAAGCTCATTTTTGTTGTTTTCGTAGTGTTGAAACAATTCTTGTCCTTCAAAAAGAAATTCTCCCGTAAAGATTTTTTTTGGTGAAAAATCATACTCTCTAAGTTCTAATTCGATTCCAATACTTTCAACTTTATTTCCTTCTTTGGAAAAAGCCATAATGCCTTGGTTATCCCAAGTAAAAACATGATTGTATTGTTTTTTGATGTATCTGGGTTCTCCTAACGCTTGTTTTAAAACTGAAATGTCAATTGGGAATTCGATTTTTACGTTATTAATCTGAAAGCCTGTTTTGGATAATTCAAGTTTTGCCATCTGTTTTCATTTTTTTAAGTTTTTACAAAAGTAGGATTTTTTTTATATAAAACTTAAATAATTTTCTTGATTACACGAAGTTTGTGAGTATGTTTATTTATTTCAGGATTGTAAATTCCAGTATGGTCCAAACGGTCAATACGTACTTTTCCACTTGCGTGGATGATGTAATTATTGTCCATAATGATTCCTACATGTGTAATATTTCCTTCGTCGTTATCAAAGAAAGCCAAATCACCAGGTTCGCATTCTTCAATAAAACTTAAAGGGTCGCCTTCAAGTGCTTGTTGTGAAGCATCACGATGAATTTTGTAACCGTTTAATTTGTAAACCATTTGGGTAAAACCAGAACAGTCAATACCAAAAGGTGTTTTTCCGCCCCATAAATAGGGAGCATTCAAATACATAAAAGCCGTTTTGATTAAAGCGCTTTTGGGTTTTATTCCACTGGTTTTAGTTCCTTCAAAATCAAAATTAGCGGTATTGATTTCGTTGTTATTTAAAAAGGATAAAGATGCTCCAAGCGGAATTGGTAGTAATAGGTTGTTTGGAGCTGTGATGTAATCAATCAAATCAGCATTCATGATGATTGATTCTTTGCTCAACAAATCAAATTGCTCTTTGGTAATTTCCTGATATTGCTTAGAATCTACCCATCCTTCATAATCATCAAACTGAATCCTGATTCGCGCCCATTGATTTTTACGTTCTAAAATTTCGATATGTTCGCCAAACAAAAGTTGTGTGACAATTTCACTTCTGTCGCTGGCTTCAGCTCTAACGGGTACTATGGCTAAATTGCAAATTCCAAACATTTAAGGAAATTTATTAGTTAAAAATCAGGAGTTACATTTATAACTCCTGATTTTTTGAGATATTGTTTTTTAAGCTCTTTCGATAACAATTGCTGATGCACCACCACCACCGTTGCAAATTGCAGCAGCTCCAGTTTTTGCATTGTTTTGTTCTAAAACATTAATTAAAGTTACGATTATACGCGCTCCAGAAGCTCCAAGAGGATGTCCTAAAGAAACTGCACCACCATTTACGTTTACTTTATCGTTATCAAGGTTTAATATTTTTGCATTGGCTAATCCAACTACAGAAAAAGCTTCGTTGAATTCGAAGAAATCAACATCTGAAATCGAAATTCCCGCTTTGTCTAAAGCTTTTGGTAAAGCTTTTGCCGGACTTGTTGTAAACCATTTTGGTTCTTGAGCAGCATCTGCATAGCCTTTTATGTAAGCTAGAGGTTTTAAACCTAAAGCATTTGCTTTTTCTTCAGACATTAAAACTAGAGCAGCGGCTCCGTCATTAATTGTTGATGCATTTGCAGCAGTTACAGTTCCGTCTTTTGTAAAAACGGCACTTAAAGACGGGATTTTGTCTAATTTCACATTAGTATATTCTTCGTCTTTAGCGAATATAATTGGTTCGCCACGTCTTTGCGGTACTTCAACAGGAACAACTTCATTGTCAAATTTTCCAGCGTCCCAAGCTTTTGCACTTCTCTCATAAGATTGAATTGCAAATGCGTCTTGTTCTTCACGGCTGATTTTGTATTCAGTAGCACATAAATCAGCGCAAACTCCCATTGCGTTGTTGTCGTAAGCATCTGTCAAACCATCTTTCTGCATTCCGTCCAACATAGTTGCAGGACCAAATTTGTTTCCAGCACGCATTTGTACATAGTGAGGGATCAAACTCATGCTTTCCATTCCGCCCGCTACAACAATTTCAGCATCTCCGCATGCAATTGCTTGTGCAGCAAACATTACGGCTTTCATTCCAGATGCACATACTTTGTTTACTGTTGTAGCAGCAACTTCGTCTGATAATCCGGCAAATAATGCAGCCTGACGTGCTGGAGCTTGTCCAACGCCCGCCTGAATTACATTTCCCATGAAAACTTCATCGACTAATTTTGGGTCAAGGTTAATTTTTGAAAGGGCTCCTTTTATAGCAGCAGCGCCTAATTTTGGTGCAGGTACAGTTGATAACCCGCCCATGAAACTTCCGATAGGTGTTCTAACGGCAGAAACGATAACAACTCTTTTGTTCATTTTCTGTTTAATAATAGTTAGTAAGCAAATTTAATGTTTATTTGAATAAATTCAAATTTTGTATTGAATAGGGTGAATTTTAAATTTAAGGTGAAATTTTTGTTAATTCTATTCGTTTGATTGTGAAGTGGTTTTGAAAAAAGATCAAAAAAAACTAAAAAAACTCAAAAAAAAGCTTGTGAGATATGGAATGTTGTTATACATTTGCACTCGCAAAACGGAAGCAATTCCTTGAGCAAGGAGAGGTGCCAGAGCGGTAATGGAGCAGATTGCTAATCTGTCGACGGGTAACCGTCGCCAGGGTTCGAGTCCCTGTCTCTCCGCTTAATTTTGCCTCGGGGTGTAGCGTAGCCCGGTTATCGCGCCTGCTTTGGGAGCAGGAGGTCGCAGGTTCGAATCCTGCCACCCCGACTACAATTGAAATAATGGTCGCATAGCTCAGCTGGATAGAGCACCTGCCTTCTAAGCAGGCGGTCGAAGGTTCGAATCCTTCTGCGATCACAATAAGCCATTCTTTAGGAATGGCTTTTTTGTTTTTATGTAACAAGTTTTGATTTCTTTTCTAAGAAATTTTACAGTAATGGTTCCATAGCTCAGCTGGATAGAGCAACGCACTTCTAATGCGTAGGTCGAAGGTTCGAATCCTTCTGGGATCACAAAAGCCACTCAGATCGAGTGGCTTTTTTTGTTTGAATGGTTTTCAGTTTTGTTTTTGGAGATTTTTAAATAATTGATTGTGTGGTTTGGATTGGTGAAGTGTTTGTTTGGTGATTGAGGTTTTATGTTCTTTTTTTGTTGGTAGGGAGTTGTTTGGGTAGGTTTTTATTTGTTATTGGCTTTTAATGGTAAATAAAATTGTGCTATAATTACGAAGGGGAGTGTGGGATTGTGATGAAGTTTTGTTTCTTTTGGTTTTAAGTGGTGTGGTTTTCTTGCTGGCTTGAGGTGGTTTGGTGATTGGTTGGAAAAAAAGTTTATGGGCTGCGTTCGAGTCGACGAACTAATGGTAATAAGTCTGATCTTCGGTCACCAAGCAAAACTAAAAAGCATCGAAATCACCAAAGAAGTAATAGATACTTTAAATCAGTAATACATATTATATAATATAGCTTTTTGCTCTATTGTATATAATAGAGTAATTCTCATTTCCAACCCGACAAGTTTCTAAAATCTGTCGGGTTTGTTTTTATAGATATATAATATATAGGTACAGTTTATCAGGCTGAGCGCAGCGAAGCCTTTTATTTTTGGAATTTGGAATTTCTAAAATTGGAATTTTAATAATAATTAGGAGCAATTTCCTGCTATCCGCTGCAATCTTTTGTTTTGAACCCCAAAACAAAAGGATTTCCGCTTCTATCGGGGCTAGGGGATGGGTTTCCAGAAGAGGGAGAAGGGGGAAACTTTGCATTTTTAAAGATTTAGGGAATTAAAAACGACGGAGTGGAGGCTTTGCGGACTTGAATTC
>NZ_JANKMS010000013.1 GCF_024649945.1 Flavobacterium panacis
ATGCGAAAGTAGCTCAGTTGGTAGAGCTCCAGCCTTCCAAGCTGGTTGTCGCGAGTTCGAGCCTCGTCTTTCGCTCTAAAAAATCCAAACATTTTTTGTTTCGATTTTTAGTCAAAAATAAATATTTTTTGATTTTTATTTGTTTTAAAAATTAATTTATTTATATTTGCACCCTGTTAATGCGAAAGTAGCTCAGTTGGTAGAGCTCCAGCCTTCCAAGCTGGTTGTCGCGAGTTCGAGCCTCGTCTTTCGCTCTTTAAAAGCCTCAAACATTGTTTGAGGCTTTTTTGTTTTTATTTATTTTAAACCATATAAGTGATATAAGAAATTGTAAGTTTTTTTTAAGCTTAGATTTTAATTGAACTTATATTGCTTATATGGTTTCAAAAATTATTTCAGATTGCTCAAGTCACTTTCTGGTTCTAATTCGATTGGATTTTCGTTTTGTTTAAATAAACGTGCAGATAAATCTCCTTTAAGTGTTATTTTTTCTCCCTTAACTTCTAGCCAGCTTCCTTCTCTTAGGCCTAAAACAGGAATTGTATTAAAAGCATGGAATTCTTTGATTCTGGTTTCGCGTGTTTCTCCCATGTGTTTAGATTGTAAGTCGGCATCTAAATAATGCGGATTTAAATTGAATGGAATTAATCCTAATGTCTGAAAACTTGGCGGGTAGATAATGGGCATGTCATTAGTAGTTTGCATTGAGAGTCCGCAAATATTACTTCCTGCGCTCGATCCAAGGTATGGTGTTCCATTTTTTACAGTTTCAGAAAGTAACTGCATAATATTGTTTTTGTAAAGCTGAGTAACTAATAAAAAAGTGTTTCCGCCTCCTGTGAAAATTCCTTCTGCATTTTTTACTGCGTCTTGCGGATTTTCAAATTCATGAATCCCTTTTACTTTTATGTTGATGCTAGAAAATACCTCTGCTGCTTTTTGAGTGTATTCCTCATGTGATATCCCGCTAGGACGTGCATAGGGAATAAATAATAGGGTTTTGCAATTTTTGAAATGCGATTGTAGAGTAGGTAAAATATATTCTAAATAATTGCCTCCGTGCAAAGTTGAGGTACTTGCAATAATAATACTTTTCATGATTTTTTTAACTCAAATTTTGATGTATAAAGATATTAAAAACTCTTTTTTGTGAATGATTTTTGAGATTTTAATTAACATATTTTTACCAACTCATTAGTATTAAATTTGGATGAGATTAAGATATTTTTACCGTTTTAAGAATTTTTTTAAATTATCTCATTTTGTTTCAAAAAATCACATGTTTTTTAGTTGTTATGGTGAGTCATACATGTTTGTGTCAAACTCAGGATCGTTCTGTTTTGAATGGTAAAGTAGTTTCGAATACTTCAAACATGGAAGGTATTTATGTTATTAATGCTCAAACAGAAGAAACAGTAACTACAGATGTTTCCGGAACTTTTTCGATTTTAGCAAAACCAGATGATGTGCTGGTTTTTTCTTCAATCAGTTTTAAGGAGAAAAGGATTATGTTGAAGGCTGAAGATTTTTTAAATATTAATTTTTCTGTAAGGCTTACTATGGTAATGCACGAGCTGCAAGAAGTTGTGATTAAGAGATATGATAATATTAATGCCGAAAATTTAGGGATAATTCCAAATGGGCAAAAAAAATATACTGCGGCAGAAAGAAAATTACAGACAGCAACTGCTTTAAACGCTACAGCAAATGCCGGAACCATGGCAGGTGGATCTGTTTCTGCTGATCCATTGCTGAATTTTTTCTCAGGAAGAACTGCTATGCTGAAAAAGGAAGTTGCGGTAGAGAAAAAGGAGTTTTTTATGAGGCTTTTGGAGAATATGTTTAGTTTGGATCACTTTATTGACCGATTGAAAATTCCAGCAGAATATGTCAAAGGCTTTGAATATTATGCTGTAGAAAATGAAAAATTTACAGTGATTTTAAATTCTAAAAATAAAACTTCAACAGAATTTCTTTTAGGAGAATTGGCGGTTAAGTATAAAGAAATTATTGCGAGTGAGAATAAGTAAATTGATATTGGTTATTGTGTTGTTTGTTTTTGTTCAAATTGGTTTTGGGCAAAAAAACGATTCAAAGCAGATTGTAGGGAAAGTACTGGAGCAGTCTGTTCCGATTGAGGGAGTGAATATTATTAATAATACGACTCAGTTGGCAACAGTTTCAGATTCTGATGGTAATTTTTTGATTACTGCTAAAGAAGGCGAGGTTTTGGTTTTTTCTGCTGTAAATCTGGAGCCGCTTAAACGTAGAATTACTTCAGCAGATTTCTATCCAAATTTGCTTGTTGCAAAAATGATTGCTAAAGAAGTGGAATTAAAGGAGGTGGTTGTAAATGAAAATGCCAATATTACAGCTGAAAACTTAGGGATTATTCCGTACGGACAAAAGAAATATACACCGGCAGAACGAAAAGTTTATACGGCGACGTCTACTTCTGTAGATAAACTTTTAAATGCAATGTCGGGTCGTACTGCAATGTTGAAAAAAGAGGTGAATGTGGAGAAAAAAGAAGCTCTTTTTAGAAAACTAGAGTATCTTTTTGAAGAGAATTATTACACAGATAGATTGCGAATTCCTGTTGATGATATTAAAGGATTTCAATTATTTTGTGTGGATGATGCTGATTTTGCTGTATCTTTGAATACTAAAAACAAAACAATGAGTATGTTTTTAATCACAGATCTAGCAAGAAAATATCTAACAATTCTCGAAAATGAAAAATAAATTAGGAGTACTCGTTGTCTGCTTATTTTGTCAAATTATTTTAGGACAAAACGGTTCAAGGAAACCATTACACGGTCAGGTTATAAATGATTTTTTAACTATTGAAAGTGGTTATGTAATGAATGTCAATGCCAATGTAAGAACATTTATTGGTTCTGGTGGTTTGTTTGATATCATGGCGCGGCCAAAAGATACATTGTTGTTTTCTGGATTAGCTTTTCAGTCAAAAAAAATTGTTCTTACAGAAAAAGATTGTGCTGATATTTTATTTAAAGCAAAATTGGATTTAGTTAATAATGAGCTTAAAGAGGTTGTAGTTCATAAAGAATTAAAAGTAAAATCTTTAGGAGGTGGTTCTCAGGGTGTTGTAGATATGCAGTTTGAGGATGATAAGCAATCAACGGCTAAAAATAATGCAATGCTTTCTGATCAGACTATTAAATACGGAATGGATTTTGTCCGTATTTTTAAAGATGTTAAAAAGCTTTTAAGTAAAAAAGAAGATATAAAAGAAGAAGAAGTAACAGATATAGCTTTTGTAGAATATGCTAAAGACAATTTTACAAAAGATTTCTATACCAAAACATTAAATCTTAAAGAGGATGAAATTGAATTGTTTCTAATGTACTGTTCAAACGATCCGCACTCTAGACAAATGGTTGATCCTGATCAAAAATTTCAATTAATAGATTTTATGATCAACAAGAATAAAGAATTTAAGAAAGTGGCTGCTGCTAAGAAATGAAAAATAAATTAGGTTGCTGTCTGTTGGCAGTTTTGTTTGTGTTGTCTTCGGCATTTACCTTTCATAAGTTTTATGTAGGTGTTTTTCAGGTGAATTATGCTTCTGAGAAAAAAATGCTCCAAATTACTTCCCGCATTTTTATTGATGATTTGAATAATGCGATGGAAAAGAAATACCACAAGAAGACTTTTGTTGGAACAAGCAAAGAAACACAGGCAGATGTAGATTTATTGAAAAAATATCTTTCTGAAAACTTCTCTATTAAAGTTAATGGACAATCTAAAGAAATAACTTTTCTTTCTAAAGAAGTCGAAGCAGACGATGTTTTGGTTTGTTATTCAAGAATTAAGAATATTGAGAAGTTTAAAACTCTGGAAATTTTAAATAGTGTTTTGTTAGATTGGAATTCAGAACAGCAAAACATTACACATATTACAGCATTTAACACCAAAAAGAGTGTTCTCTTTACGGAATCTTCAAGAAAAGAAGTGTTAAAGTATTAATGAGTGTGGAAAAATATGGTTTTAATTGTTATTTTCACCACCTGATAAATTACCAATAAATTTTTATGAAAAAAATTTCATTATTATTGCTTTTCCCTGCCATGTTAATTGCACAGGAAAAAGCAGCAACCACACCTGTAAGGCAGCAGGGCAAATACGATACAAATAAATTTAGTCAAATGTATGATTTACTGGCGACTCCAAATATGTTTCGTACTGCTTCAGGTGCGCCTGGACCAGCTTATTACCAACAACAAGCAGATTACAAGATTGATGTTGAGCTGGATGATAAAAATTCAAAATTAACGGGGTCTGAAACTATAACGTACAGTAATAATTCTCCTGATAGTTTGGAATATTTATGGGTACAGCTGGATCAAAATCAAGCCAGAGCAAACGGACAGACTTCGTTGGCTGAAGGGGAAAAAATCAATCAGGTTTTACCGCTTGAAGGGTTTTCTTCTAAGTATTTAAAGAAAGATCTAGAACGTGGATTTAATATTGAGCAGGTTAAAGATGCAAAGGGAAATGCATTATCCTATACGATCAATGAAACGATGATGCGTATTAACCTGACTTCTCCTTTAAAACCAGGTGAAAAAATATCGTTCTCTATAAAATGGTGGTACAATATCAATAATTATAGAAAAGAAGGCGGACGTTCAGGATATGAGTTGTTCGAAAAAGATGGCAACAAACTTTATGTAATTGCTCAGTTCTATCCAAGAATGGCGGTTTATAATGATGTAGAAGGTTGGCAAAACATGCAGTTCTGGGGAAGCGGAGAGTTTGCTCTTCCTTTTGGAAACTTTGATGTAAATATTACTGTTCCTGCAGATCACGTAATTGATGCCACAGGAGAATTAATGAATAGAAGTGAAGTTTTTACAGCAGAACAGGTAAAAAGATACGAGCAGGCTCAAAAATCATTTGATAAACCTGTAGTTATTGTGACTCAGGCAGAAGCTGAAGCAGCTGAAAAAGGTTTTTCTGAAAAGAAAAAAACATGGAAATTCAGCGCTAAAAATGTTCGTGATTTCGGAATTGCTTCATCAAGAAAATTCATTTATGATGCGATGGCTGTGAAATTGAACAATAAAGTGGTTATGGCAGAATCGGTTTATCCGAAAGAAGCAAATCCGCTTTGGGGAGAAACTTCAACTATGACGGTTGCTCATACTTTAAAAAGTTATTCAGCACATACATTCGATTATCCTTATCCAAAAGCAGTTTCAGTTTCTGCAGAAGATCAAGGAATGGAATATCCGATGATTTGTTGGAATTATGGACGTCCGGATGAAAATGGCGTAACAAGCAAAGAAGTTAAAAACGGAATGATTGGTGTTGTTATCCATGAAGTGGGACACAACTTTTTCCCAATGATTGTAAATTCTGATGAGCGTCAATGGACTTGGATGGATGAAGGTTTGAATTCATTTTTAGAATATATAGCAGAACAGGAATTAGATCCGAATTTCCCTTCGAGAAGAGGTCCGGCAAAAAACATTGTTCCGTACATGAGTGGAGATCAAAAGTTTTTGGAGCCAATTATGTCTAATTCTGAGACGATTCATCAATTTGGAAACAATGCTTACGGAAAACCTGCTACAGGTCTTAATATTTTAAGAGAAGTAGTTATGGGAAGAGAATTGTTTGATTATGCTTTTAAAACGTATGCCAACAGATGGAAATTCAAACATCCAACTCCTGAAGATTTCTTTAGAACAATGGAAGATGCTTCTGCAGTAGATTTGGATTGGTTCTGGAGAGGTTGGTTTTACTCAACTGATTTTGTAGATATCGGAATTAAAGAAGTAAAACAATATTATGTTTCGGATACGCCAACTACAGATATTAAAGATGTAAAAGTTAGAAAAGGACGTTTTGGATATGAAAAAGGACCTTTTGTTTATTTGGTTTCAGGAGATAATACGGAAGTAAATCAATCTAAGAAAAAAGCTTTAAAAATTGAAGATTTCAAGCCTTTGGCAGATTATGTAGATCAAACTTTTACGGCTGAAGAAAAAGCAAGCATTAAATCACCTAAATATTTCTACGAAGTAGAATTTAATAAACCAGGTGGAATGATTATGCCAATTTTAGTTGAGATTACTTATGAAGATGGTTCTAAAGATAATTACAAATATCCGGCACAAATCTGGAGAAAAAGTAATGAAACTGCCAAAAAAGTATATGCTACAACTAAAGCAATTAAGAGTATTCAAATAGATCCTAAATTGTTAACGGCAGATATTGATGTTACTAATAATTCATGGCCGAAAGTAGAAACAAAATCAAAATTTGAATAAAAAGAAATAAAATTATACTGGAAAGTTCATCAGGTTTTAAAAAGCCAGATGAACTTTTTCTTTTTGTAAATGTATTTTAAAGGACTTTTTAAGTTAATTTTAAAACTCAACGCTGCAAAATTTAATATCTTTGCGACAACAAAAATTAAAGTTATGTTTGGTATAGGAGGAGGAGAATTAGTTTTTATACTGTTTATAGTACTAATGCTTTTTGGTTCAGATAAAGTGCCGGAAATCGCTCGTACAATGGGTAAAGCTATGGCTCAGTTAAAAAATGCAACTAATGATATTAAAAGTGAAATTCAAAAAGGAGCAGAGGCAAATGGTCTTGACTCAAAATCTTTGAATGATATTACTGGAAATATCAATGCAGAGATTAATAATGCAAAATCGAATTTGCTTGGAGATACAGGAAATCTCTTAGGTGATACTACAAATGAAATCGAAAAAGTGAAGGAAGATATTGATTCTCTTTCTGGTCCTATTAAACGCCAAAGATAATGCTTGAAACAATAAAGGAGTTAGATACAAATCTATTAATATATCTTAACGGATTAGGTTCTGAAACATACGATAAACTTTGGCTTATTATTACCCAGCAATTGTATTGGACGCCATTTTTTATATTTCTTTTCTATCTTATATATAAAAAGATAGGAGGCAAACAAACACTGTATCTTTTACTCTTTATAGCTATTTTGATTGCTTTTACAGATCAAACTTGTAATTTATTCAAACATACTTTTCAGCGTTTACGCCCTTGCAATGATCCAGAAGTAAACACAATTATAAGAGTGGTGCAGGAAAGAAAATCTTTTAGTTTTTTCTCTGGACATGCAGCAAATACAATGGCTGTTGCGACTTTTTTATTTTTGGTTTTAAGACGTTATTTTAAATATTTAGGCTTCTTGTTCTTATGGCCTTTAATTTTTGCTTACAGCCGAATTTATTTAGGTTTGCATTTTCCAGGTGATATTCTGGCAGGGTATTTCTTTGGAGCACTTTTTGGATTCTTAATCTATTTGGTTTACAAAAGGCTAAAACCGCAATACTTTCCAGGATAGTTTTTTTTGGAGGCTGCTAAGGTTCTGAGATACTGAGGTTCTAAGTTTTTTAGCTTGATGTAAATTTTAATGAGTTGTCTTCAGTTTTAGCTGGATACATATAATATTGATCTAAAGAAAAGGCTTTAGCCAAAATACAGTTGCGTATTTGGCTAAAGCCTTTTTTTAATTTTATCTAGAAATCTCCAGCTAAAGCTGGAGGCAACTCAAAGTATTATATATTATTAAATCAAGTTTTAAAACTTAGAATCTTAAAAAAAATCAATTCAGAACTGTTTTTTCACTCCATTCTAATCCATTTGGAAGTTGTTGCTTGCTAAATTCGATATGAATAACTCTTCTTCGTTCATTGTTTGTAGTTTTGTTTGATGCATGAAATAATAGTGGTTTCATGATCATAATACCGCCTTTTTCAACTTCACAAATTGTTTCTTTTTCATTTTCAAAATCGAGATTCTCAATTCTCAAAATTCCTTTAGAATGTGAATTATTGATAACCTTTAAAGCTCCGTTTTCTTTAGTGGTTTTGTCAATATGAATTCTGATAGTAAAATTATTTTCCAATATTTCAGTAGGAGGCTGAACCGCAAACTGATTTTGTTTTACTGTCCAGTTTTCAAAATTTTCAATTTCCATTTTTTGATCAACAGAAATCGTTAAATCCTGATGATACGCTACAAACCAATTCGATTTTTCGGGTTTGTCAAAATAAATTGATTTGGTTATAAAATATCCTTTTCCAAAATTAGACTCAATAATTTCCTTTAGGTTTTCATTAAAAATAAAATCTAAAGTTTCTGGTATTTCTTTATGAAATTGCCTGATAGCAAATAAATCCTGAGATTTTCTGAAAGTAGCATTTTCCTGATTGTTTGCTGTTTTGCTTTCAATCAATGCAATTATATTTTCGATTTCATTTGTTGTAAAAACATTATTTATTATCGAAAATCCTTCGTTGTCTATCTGATTTGAATAAGTCATTTTGATTGTTTTGGGCATGAAAAACTTAGAAACTTAAAATCTAAATTAAAGTACTCTGGAAACGGTCAATCCATCACGAATTGGCAATAGTACAGTTTCTACTCTCGGATCATCTTTCAAAAGCTGATTGTATTCTAAAAGTACTTTTGTACTCACATCATTTGGATGAACCGGATCTAGAATTTTCCCGCTCCATAAAACATTGTCAGATAAAATAATACCGCCTTTATTCATTTTAGGAACAATCATTTCCCAATAATTCAAATAGTTTTCTTTATCTGCATCAATAAAAACCAAATCAAATTTTAAATCTAAATCGGGAATAATATTTACCGCTTCACCTAAATGTTGAAAAATTTGTTTTCCCCAAGGAGAAGCATCAAAATACTTTCTTTGAAAATCAACCAATTCTTCTTTGATGTCAATAGTGTGTAATTGTCCATTTTCCTGCATTCCTTCACACAAACATAAAGCGGCGTAACCAGTATAAGTTCCGATTTCAAGAATGTTTACTGGTCGAATTAGTTTTGATAACATGCTCAAAACGCGACCTTGAAAATGCCCACTTAACATTCTTGGTAAAAGTATTTTTTGGTAAGTTTCTTTATTGAGTTTTGCCAATAATTCTGGTTCGTTTTCAGAATGTTGTTCGATGTAGTCTTCTAATTCTTGTGATATAAAATGCATGTTGTAGTATCTTCAATTTTGAAGACAAAAATACAAAAAATATTGGCTCACTATTTTGCATAAAAAAACCATTCGTTTTGGCGAATGGTTTCTGATTAGGTTTTAAATGAATTATTTTTTCAAAGCTTCATTTACTTCTTTTGCTGTTTTTACAGTTCCGTCTTTTGCTGCTTTTGCTGCATTTTCAACTTTTTCTGCGCCTTTTTTAGTGGCATCTTTCACGTCACTTGCTGCTTTTTTAACAGCTTCTTCCGTTTTATTTGCAGCATTTTTAGTTTCATTTTTAATGTCTTCTGCTGCATTTTTAGTAGCATCTTTAGCTTTTGCTGCAGCACTTTCTGCTTTGCTTACGGCGCTGTCTTTTACTTCTTTAATATCTGTTGTCAAAGAATCAACTTTGTTGCCAAGGGTTAATTCGTCTTCTGCAGTTTTATTTTCTTTTTTCTCGCATGATTGAACAGCGAATGCTAATAAAGCAATAACAGCTAAACTTAAAATTTGTTTTTTCATAATTTCAATTTTTTTTAGGTTGATAAAACTTAAAGGTTAATGGCTGAAAAATAAAAATACAAATTTTAAAATGATTGAGCTCTTTGTAAGATTATTTTTCTTTCGAGAGCAAGACAATTCTTATGCCAAAAATTTTGAATTTGAAATGAGATGATATTTTTTTTTTAATTTTTATATAAGCTGAAATTGATAACAATATCATCTTTCACTTTTATTAATCCAGCCATTTTAACTGGAGCTTCTAATTCGATATCTGAGAATTTTAAACTAAGAGTTCCCTGAATTTTATCGTCGGTATTGTATAAAATGAAATCTTTGTATTTTAAGGTTTTATCTGTAATATAGAAGTTTAGTCTGCATTTGTAATTTTTACCGTCTCTTTTTATATCTGAAATGCTAACGGTACTGTTAGGGAACTTTTTAACTTTTACGGTTCCTTGTAAATCTTTCGTCATTATTTTATTACCACAATCAAAGTTTGTCATTTTGATATCAGTATTAAATGTGTTTTTTTTAACTGAGTTTACATAAACGGTATCCTTAATGTTAAAAGTGTTAGAACAATTGTATTTGCCAACAGTAGAGAGTCCTGTGATTTCTATTTTGATTTTATTTATTACCACAGCGGTATCTTCTGGGAAAAAAGTGGGTTTAGCACTTCCTAATAAAAAGAATGTTGCTAAACCCATTATTAATATTGAAAATCTAGTTTTCATTTTGTTTTATTTACATTAGAATGCAATTACTGCTTCGAATACTAAACCATTGAATTTTCCACCATAAAAGTTGTTAAGATTTCCAGTTGCAGGATTTCCAGTAAATTGTGAGTAATTTTTATAGTTTTGATTCACGTAGTTTAATTTAGCTAAAATGTTTTTTGTCATAAACCAACCAGCACTTGCTTCAAATTTATCTACTGTAACCTCTTTAGCATCAGCATTAGATAATTTTCCAGATACTGTATTGTATTTTCCTCCTAGATAGAATTGTTCTGTTTTTCCAAATCTGTAAATAAGCTCTGAAGCATATTGATTAGCAGTACGTTTATCATCAGTACCAGCTTTGTCTCCTCCTGAAGCTAATTCAATAGTTCCAAAGAATTCAAGTCCTTTATATTTTATAAAAGGGTTGATCATGTATGTTGTAGCCCAATTTTTGAAATTAGGGTTGAACGTTGCCTCTGGAGTAGAAGTTTTGCTAAAACTAGTAGGAACATCAGTATTCGTTACAGTAACATTTCCGTTAGTATCAGTTCTAGTGATGGTATTGGTGTAAGCATTATTGTTTAAGATACCCCAATAACCAAATCCTGATCTATTAGCAGAATATATGTTTGCGTTACCAAGATTTGCATTATGATAATAAGAACCAGTTAATCTTATTCTTAAATCTTCATTAATCTGTTTGTCGTAACCAAATTTAGCTAAGATTGAAGGACTATGTGTTGTATTGGTGTTTGGGCCAGTAGTATAGAAAATCTCTTCATTACTTTGATTTAAATTACCATTTGTAACCCCTAACATGCTTACCCATCCATCTCTGTTGTAGTAAACCTCCATACCCATTTCTGTAGTGAAAGAATACATGATGTTATTTCCAACAAATGCATTTTTGATTGTGTTACCGTTATCAGAACCTCTGAAGTGAGCATCACCAAAATTGTTCTCCATTTGTCCAATTTTAATTGTAGCATATTTCATTACATCAGCCAAGAAGTCCTTTTTGATGAAGTCTAACTTGTCAATTTGTAAATACCCTCCTTTTACATAAGCATCATTGTGGTGTCTAGATGCTAAATAAACATCTAAATTTACTCGTACACCGTCAAACAATTGAGCACCAATGTATAGATCAGCTCCAGGAAGAGTAAAATTGTTTTCAGTATTCATTAAACGGTATCCGTTAATTGATCTAACGGTAGTTCCAGCAGCTGTAGTAGTCGTAGTCGTAACGCTAGCAGGTTGATCGTTGAATGAATTTGTTGCTTGGAAGTCCATGTTGAAAGCACCACCCAGGTCAATACTAAGACCTTTAAATTCTCTATTGTCTTTTTGAACATCAAAAACGTTGATACCGTCTTTTCCTCTAGAGATTTGGTTTTGCATGTTTCCAAAACTAACTTGTGCATTAACAGCAAATGTGCTGATAAGTGTAATAAATAGGATATAAATCTTCTTCATGGCGGCTATAGGTTAAAGTTTAAATTGAATTTTATAGTTAGGTCTTGCCCTGTTTTAATTGTTCCAAGCATTGCAGTTGGAGATTTCATTCCGAAATCTGTAAACGTAATTTTGTTAGATCCCTGAAGGTTTAAACCATCTTTTGTAACAGTTGTTTTTGCGGTAGTTTTGTAAACTTTGCTAACTCCTGCGATGGTATAAGTTCCAGTTAATTCCCAAGTCGTTTCGTTTACTTTTTCTGCAGATTTCAGAACGTATTTAATGTTTTTATTTTTATCTGTTTTTAGCGTTTCGTAAGCTACTTTATCCATGCTTTTTTTCTCACTTTTTACAGTTTCTGCCGGAAGCGTTATGGTTAAGGCATCGATATCGGATAATTTTCCACTTGCGATATTAATAGAGGCAGTTCCAGTTCCAGAAGCTGATTTCATTTCCCAGTCATGAAGTGTTGAAGTTCCTGCAACAGAGAAAGTCGATTTACTATCTAAAGTGTATGATTTTTGAGCAGTAGCGATTGAAGTGATTCCTAAAAAAGCTGTAACTAATGCAATAAATTTTAAGGTATTTGTTTTCATTTTGTCATGTTTTTATTGTAAAAAATAAGTTAATAAGTCGGCCAGTTTCTATTAGTACTAAGAATGTTGTTTTAACTTGTATCAAAGATCCTTCTATAAATCAGTGAAATACATGATAAAAATCATTGTTAAAATTTTATTAAATAGGTATTTAATAACTACAACGTTTTCATTTTGTACAAAATCGATCACTAAGACAAAAAAGAACGTATGATTTTATTAATGTGTAAAAATTTTAAGATTTTGAAAGTGAGAACTTCATCTAGAATTTGAAGTTTTTTAACGCTTAAAAAGGGTGATTAGCTCAAAACGATATTGAATATTACCGTAAGGTCTTTTCCTGCTTTAACAACACCAAGTGCTGCTTTTGGAGGCGCCATTTCAAAATCGCCAAAAGTAAGCTGATTTGAACCTTGTAAAATAAAACTACCATTGCTTGCAGTTACTCTTACTTGCGTTACAAACTCTTTGCTTATTCCTGCAATAGTGTAAACTCCAGTTAGATTCCACGTTGTTTCATCTATTTTAGTTGCAGATTTTAAAACGTATTCAATATTTTGATGGTTTTCTGTGTCCAAAGCTTCATAGGCAACTTTATCCATACTTGTTTTGTAGCTTTTTAGACTTTCTGCCAATAAGGAAATGTTTAAACTGTTGATGCCAGCAAGTTTGGAATCTTTTATGGTTAAGTTGGCTGTTCCAGTTCCTTCATTAGATTTCATTACCCAATCATGTACGGTAGAAGTACCTGCCACTTCGAATGTTGAAGTTGCGTTGACAGTATATGTTTTTTGAGCATTTATTTGTACTGATGCTGTAGTAAAGATTACTGTTAATAGGATTGATTTAATTGTTTTCATCTTAATATGTATAGGTTAATTTTAATCAGGGAAGTTCTTTGAAGTGGTTGTGAACTAGCCCTATTTCTTAGATCAAAAGTATCGCTCACATAAAGGAAACGGAATGATAAAAATCATGACTAAAGTGCTTTTAAATTTTTATAGTAAAGAACTGAAGATTCAATTGCGATTGAATTTGGATGACTTTTGTTTTTAAATATTTGATTTGTAAATGTTTGTGTTTGTTTGAGAGGGTTTGTTCTTTTTTGAAGCGAATGGAGGAAATAAAAATAGAAGTAGAAATAGCTGTTTATAATGCAAAAAAAGAAGGAAAATCATTTTAGTTTTTCTGATAAGATTAAGAATGCATCTAAAAATCAAAGAAAAACAACAAAAGTGATTAACTTTGCAGCATGCAAATGGAGAAAAAAGACATACGAGCCTTATCAAAAGAACAGCTTCGCGATTTTTTTGTTGAAAACGGAGATAAAGCTTTCCGTGGAAATCAGGTTTATGAATGGTTATGGAGCAAAGGTGCTCACAGCTTTGAAGATATGACAAATGTGGCTAAAACCACAAGGTCTATGCTTGAAAATAGTTTTGTTATCAATCATATTAAGGTTGATACCATGCAGAAAAGTAGCGACGGAACAGTAAAAAATGCCGTGAGACTTCACGACGGTCTTGTAGTGGAATCTGTTTTGATTCCGACAGAAACTAGAACAACAGCTTGTGTTTCTAGCCAAGTTGGTTGTAGTTTAGATTGTAATTTTTGTGCTACAGCAAGATTGAAAAGAATGCGTAATCTAGAACCAGGCGAAATTTACGATCAGGTTTTGGCTATCGATAAAGAAAGTCGTTTGTATTACAATCATCCGCTTTCGAATATTGTTTTTATGGGAATGGGAGAACCTTTAATGAATTACAACAATGTCATTAAAGCAATCGATATGATTACTTCTGAAGAAGGTTTAGGAATGTCTCCAAAACGAATCATGGTTTCGACTTCGGGAATTCCTAAAATGATCAAAAAAATGGCCGATGACGATGTGAAGTTCAAATTAGCTGTTTCCCTGCATTCAGCAATCGACGAAACTCGCGCACGCATTATGCCTTTCAGTAAAAACTTTCCTTTAAAAGATTTACGTGAAGCTTTAGAATATTGGTATAGAAAAACCAAAAGCAAAATTTCATACGAATATGTAGTTTGGAAAGGAATCAACGATGATAAAGCTTCGGTTGATGCCTTGGTGAAATTTTGTAAATATGTACCATGCAAAGTCAATTTAATTGAATACAATCCAATTGATGATGGCGAATTCCAGCAAGCTTCAGAAGAATCGATTATGGCTTACATAAAAGCTTTAGAAAATATTGGAGTAGTGGTTAAAGTAAGGCGCAGCCGCGGAAAAGACATTGATGCGGCTTGTGGACAATTGGCAAATAAAGAAGCATAAAACATCATTCCGTCAGATGATATAAAAAAAGCATTAAAAACAAGCAAACCTTGTTCTTAATGCTTTTTTATTGGGCAAAAAGGATATTATTTTTTCAAATCTATTTCTTCAGTAACTCCGTCTTTAGTAACTGTTGCAAGAGTATCGCATTCTCCATTTCCGAAATCTAAAGTTGCCGAAGCTCCATTTTTAGTAATAGAAACAATTCCTTTAACAGCAAAAGATTTTCTACAGGCAGCATTAAATTCTAGAGGAGTTGTAATTTCAGCCGAATAAGTATCTCCGTTAGGAAAAGTCGTTGATCCGCTTCCTGTAACCATAAAAACATTATCATCCCAATCATACCAAGTGTCATAGCCAGAAGTCATTTCTTTAACCAAAGTTCCTTTTCTGGTGTACACTTTTCCATCATCAAAGGTAATTGTTAAATCTATCGAAGCAGTAGAAACAGGATGAGCTGTAACCAACAGATTGGTTTCTTTAATAGTTCGAACTATACTTTTGCTTCCTTGTAGTTTTTTGCCATTATGATAAAATCCTTCAAAAGTATAACTGATGGTTTGGGTTGAAGAACTGAAATCATTAGAAAAAGAAACAATCATCTTTCCTTTTACCGTATTTCCGTTATTCAAAGTACAGCCTTCTACACCAAAATCGACAGTTTTTGTCCACGTATTATTGGTTAAAACAGTTGTTATAGTGGCGCAAGTTGGAAGAAAATTCTTTTTTGGTCCGCTATATTTTGAGTTTATATTCAGTTGTGAGGTAAATTGATCTTCAGCAATATTGGTAACATCATCTACAGTGGCATCGATTTTAGAATTGGTTATAATTTCTTCGTTCGTAATCGCTGTTCCCGATCCATCATTTGTTTTTTCATCAGAATTACAGCTGATAAAAAAAGACATAGTAATACAAGTGCTAATTAATAAAAATTTTGTTTTCATAAATAAATAGTTTTGGGTTCTTCTTTTTTAGTTAATGAATTCAAATCAGTATTAGTTAGAGCTATTTTTGGTGGTTATTTTTAGATTAAGGAGTAAAATATTAAAATCCTAACCTAAAATACACAACGTATTTTTATTTAAAATAGTATATTTGGAGTCTAAATGAATATTACGTCTCAAATAAAGCAGCCTATTTTTAACGAGATGGAACTTTTTGAAAAGAAGTTCCATGAATCGATGACTTCAAAGGTTGCATTACTTAACAGAATCACTTATTATATCGTAAACCGCAAGGGAAAACAAATGCGTCCGATGTTTGTATTTCTTACTGCAAAAATGGTTTCTGGCGGAACTGTAAACGAGAGAACGTATCGTGGTGCTTCGGTTATTGAGTTAATTCACACGGCAACTTTGGTTCACGACGATGTTGTGGACGACAGTAATCGCCGCCGCGGATTTTTCTCTATCAATGCACTTTGGAAAAACAAGATTGCCGTTTTAGTTGGAGATTATTTATTGTCTAAAGGTTTGTTGCTTTCTATTGATAATGGTGATTTCGATTTATTGAAAATTATTTCCGTAGCCGTTCGTGAAATGAGCGAAGGAGAATTGCTTCAAATAGAAAAAGCAAGAAGACTTGATATTACGGAAGATGTTTACTACGAAATCATCAGAAAGAAAACGGCAACGCTTATCGCAGCTTGTTGTGCGCTTGGCGCGAAAGCCGTAATTGAAGATGATGCGCAAGTAGAAAACATGCGCAAATTCGGCGAATTGATAGGAATGGCATTTCAAATCAAAGACGACTTATTTGATTACAGCGAAGAAGCCATCGGAAAACCAACAGGGATAGATATTAAAGAGCAAAAAATGACTTTGCCTTTAATTCACGTTTTAAATACTTGCACTCCGCAAGAAAAAAAGTGGTTGATCAACTCCATCAAAAACCACAACAAAGACAAAAAACGCGTAAAAGAAGTGATTGCCTTTGTAAAAAACAATAATGGTTTGGCTTACGCCGAAAACAAAATGGTCGAATTCCAGCAAGAAGCACTTGCATTACTTCAAAACTTTGACGATTCAGAATACAAAGACGCTTTGACTTTGATGGTGAATTATGTTATCGAAAGAAAAAAATAATCTTTTTAAATTAGATAATTAGAAAATTTGTCAATTATATAGATTAATTACTTTGATGAGAGAAGGAAGCAGGTGAAGATTTTTAAAATTATTTGATACTAGTCATTACAAAACTTTTTATATTTTTTGATATACTTATCATCGGCTCAAAAGTCGTTGAGTCTTTTACTTTATAACCATAAACATTGTCAATGTCGATGTTTTTTCCATTATGATTTTTTCTATAAGTACCTTTTAAATAGACGTAATAATATTCAATATCCGGATTTAGATTGAATAGTGTAAGATTTAAAGTTTTGCCTTGATTCTTCGTGACTACTAAATGATTTTTTAAAGAATTATTTCTTAGAATTAGACGATTATTTTCGCTGTAATCTTGTTCAATCATATATGTTGTAATATTTATATCATAGCTCGTTGCATCACTTGAAAAAATCTCAAATGAGAATTTTCGCTCTAAGTTATCTTTTGAGTTTGTTTTTATAGATTTTAAAAATAGATAAGGATTGGGGCCTTTTAAAACCGTATCTTTAGCTTTGTCAATAGCTTTTTGAATTTTCATGGAGGTAGAATCCATCTCATATCCATATTCGAGTAATGCATTTCGAGTCTCAGTATTATTGTCTTTTAATTTTTGAATGTACATTTCTGCATCATTTTTTCTGTTTATTTCAGTAATGGAATCATGTTGTTCTATTTTTTTATTAAAGGAATTAGATTCGCTTTCTGAAATTATTAGTAAAATAATACTTAGTGTTATTGTAAGTACACTACATGTAATTACTTTCCATCCATTTTTGGTGATTTGTTTGATGTGCTTAGAACGCCTGTCAAGAACTTTATCTTGTGGAATAAAATATACATACACTTGTGTTATAGCTATAATTACAGTTAATAAAATTTTTATCATTTACTTTAATATATGTTAACATTATTTTTTTAGTACTAAATAGAACATTTAATAAAAATAAAAAATATTTTCCAACCTCATGCAACCATTTCAAATTGACAATCGTCTATGCTAATAGAAGTCTGTTTCTAAAACCAAAACCAAAAGCCTATTAATGAAAATTATTTCGTTACATCAAGAAGAAACCAAAATCATAAAGTTGGCTGTCGAAAATAATCGTCAGGCACAACAGCAGGTTTATGGTAAATATTCTTCGAAAATGTTAAGTGTTTGCCGACAATATATAAAGGACATTCAATTGGCAGAAGATGTAATGATTACCGCTTTCATGAAAGTGTTTACCAACTTAAACAAGTTTGAACACAAAGGAAGTTTTGAAGGCTGGATCCGCCGAATTATGGTTAACGAATGCATTTCGTATTTAAGAGTTCAGAAAAAAGTAAAATTTGCCGAAGATGAATTTTTTGTAGAAGAAAGCTTTAATGAAATCGACAGCCAGTTTACTGTAGAACAAATTCAGTATTTAATTGATGCTTTGCCAGACGGCTACAAAATGGTTTTCAATTTATATGCGATCGAAGGTTACAAACACAATGAAATTGCCAAGATGTTAGGAATTAATGAAGGAACATCAAAATCGCAATTATCGCACGCTAGAAAAATGCTCCAAACACAAATTACTATTTTAAAAAAACAAGATAATGGAACCGAATAATTTTGAAAAGGATTTCCGTGACAAACTAAACCAACGCGAAATCGAACCAAGCAACAAAGCTTGGGATCGATTGGATGCGATGTTGAGTGTAGCAGAAGAAAAGAAACCAGCTAAAAAATCTAAAAGAAAATGGTTGTTTATCGCAGCAACTTTCATCGGATTTTTATTGGTTGGGACGCTATTTTTCAATCAACATAAAAATACAATTAAGACGCCAGAAACAGTAGTTGTGGAGAAAGAAAATGAAACTGAAACTCAAAAAGAATCGATTATAAATCCAGCTTTAACTACTGTGGATTCCGTAAAAACAGAAACTGCAATTGCTGAAAAAACTTCTCAAGAAAAAATAAATAAAAACGAAAAAACTCAGAATCAAATTTCAAATAAAATCATTAAAAATGAGTCAAATCAAATAGCGGAGTCTTCAATCATCATCAAAAACAATCAAGAAAAACAATCAACCAACAATTCAACTTTAATTGCTGAAACTTCTAAAAAAGAAAATGTCGATCAATTATTAGAAACAGCTGAAACTAAGATTTTAGCAGAAAATGCAGTTAAAACAAAATCAAAAATCAAAATTGATTCTAACGATTTATTAGACCAAGTTGACGGAGAACTGGAACTTTCTTTTAGAGAAAAAATGATTGCAAAAATCAATAAAAGTTACCATACCGTTAAAGTCGCTGTTGAAAATCGAAACATTAAAAATTAAATCATCAATCAAATCAATCAAAAAAAGTAATCATGAAAAATTTTACAATTTATCTATTTCTCTTACTATTCCTATTTGTTACAAAAATGGTAGGACAAGAAACTTTTGAGAATAAAGCAAAAGCAATTGCGGTTAACATCGAACAAATTACAAATGAAGAAAAAGCTGCTTTAAAGAAGGAAGTAGATGAAGTTAATAATCAATTAGTAGAAGGAACAATTTCGAAAGAAGAAGCAGAAAAGAAGAAAAAAGATTTTGCAGAAAAAAGAGCTCGTAACATAGAAAATAGAGTGGCTCTTGAGCAAGAAAAACTGCAAGAATTGGTTCAGGAAAAAGTAGATGGCAAAGTGAACTACAACAAAGATAAAGGAACTGTTTTGTTAATTGGTACCAATAGCGATTCAATTAATCCGCATAAAACTGAAATAAAAATTCCGGCAATGAAAGTTTACGATAGTAAAGATGATAGAGTGAAAAGAGAATCTAAAAGAACAACTTCTCAATTTGTATTTGCAATGGGATTAAATAATACATTGTCTGATGGAAAACTTCAGGATTCGAATTATGATTTTATCGGTTCGCATTTTTACGAATGGGGTTTGACTTTGAATTCTAGAATATTAAATGACAACAATTTATTGCATGCTAAATACGGACTTTCATTAATGTATAACAATCTTCGTCCAACAGACAATCGTAGTTTTGTTGTAGATGGCGATCAAACTAATTTATTAACAAATCCGATACACTTAAAAGAATCTCGTTTTCGAAATGTGTATTTGGTAGTTCCTGTTCATTTAGAATTTGATTTTTCGAAAGACGGAAATCATGACGGGAAAAGTTATTACAGAACGCACAAAGGATTTAGAATGGGATTTGGAGGTTATGCAGGAGTCAATGTAAAATCAAAACAGATTTTAAAATATGAAGACAATGATTATAAAACCACTCAAAAAACAAAAGGCGATTATAATGTAAATAATTTTGTTTATGGATTAAGTACTTATATAGGATATAAAGCAACAAGCTTGTATTTAAAATATGATTTAAATCCAATATTTAAGAACAATGTGGTAGACGAGAACAATATTTCGTTAGGTATTCGCTTCGATTTCAATTAAGAATAAAATTAAGTTTAGTTAGTAAAGAGCATCTCATTTTGGGATGCTTTTTTTGATTTAAAATGATAAAAATTCCAACAAGATTTACGTATTTTTGCAAGCTCTCAACTTTTAAAATTTGAATACATTTTGATTTCACAAACTACCATAGATTCTGTTTTTGAAACTGCTCGCGTAGAGGAGGTTATTGGCGATTTTGTGAATTTAAAACGCGCAGGAAGTAATTTTAAAGGTTTGAGTCCGTTCTCAGATGAGCGTTCTCCTTCCTTTATGGTTTCGCCTGCAAAAGGAATCTGGAAAGATTTTAGTACGGGAAAAGGAGGGAATTCTGTTAAATTCTTAATGGAGCATTCCCAGTTTACTTATCCTGAAGCTATTCGATATTTAGCAAAAAAGTACAATATTGAAATAGAAGAAACCGAACAATCCGAAGCTGAAAAAGCAAACACAGATCTTCGTGAAAGTATGTATTTGGTTTCTGAATTTGCGGCCAAATATTTTCAGGATGTTTTGATTAATTCTGAAGAAGGAAAAGCAATTGGGTTATCTTATTTTAAAGAAAGAGGATTTACCAACGAAACAATCAAAAAATTCAATTTAGGATATTCTCCAGAAACTTGGGATGCTTTGACGAAAGAAGCCCTTGGAAAAGGATATAAATTAGAATTTTTAGAAAGTACAGGTTTAACCATTCCAAGAGAAGATCGTCCTTTTGATAGGTTTAAAGGACGTGTGATGTTCCCGATTCAAAGTATGTCGGGGCGTGTTTTAGGTTTTGGAGGACGTATTTTAACCAATGATAAAAAGGCTGCAAAATATCTGAATTCTCCAGAAAGTGATATTTACCATAAAAGTAAAGTGCTTTATGGGATTTATCATGCCAAGCAATCTATAGCCAAACTAAATAACTGTTATTTAGTTGAAGGTTATACTGATGTTATTCAGTTTAGTCAAGCTGGAATAGAAAATGTTGTGGCTTCATCTGGAACTGCTTTAACACCAGATCAAATTCGTTTAATAAATCGTTTAACACGAAATATTACGGTTCTTTTTGATGGAGATGCAGCAGGTTTACGAGCTTCTATTCGAGGAATCGATTTGATTCTGGAAGAAGGAATGAATGTTCGAGTTTGTTCTTTTCCTGACGGAGAAGATCCAGATAGTTTTGCCCGTAAAAATTCGCATGATGCATTGGTTTCTTATTTAGAAGAAAACAGTAAAGATTTTATACAGTTTAAGGCTTCTATCTTAATGGGAGAAGCAAAAAACGATCCCATAAAAAAAGCCGATTTAATTCGTGATATGGTGGCGAGTATTTCTAAAATACCAGATCGTATTCAGCGAGAAGTATATATTCAGGAATGTGCACGAATCATGGATATTTCGGAGCAGGTTTTGACAAGCACATTAGCACAATTGATTCAAAAAGATATTGCAGACGCTAATAAAAAGCAAAAGCAAGAACAAAGACCTTTTGAAGTTGTTAGAAATCAACCTCCGCAAGGAGGTACTTTTTCAGGAGGAGATCCGGAAGATCCAAGAACGGGACCGCCAGATGATTATCCTGGTGATTATGGGTATCCTCCAGAAGTGCCACAAGCAGAAAAGGTTAATATTTTGGATGGCTTTGAAAGAAAAATTATTGAAATTCTCCTTTTATACGGAAGTGTCGTAGAGAATTTTGAAGATGTTTATTTAAAAGCCGATGAAGAAGGGAATGTAAAAGAAGTTTCTGAAAAACGAGAATATAAAGTATTTCAAAAAATATATTTAAGTCTTCAGGAAGATGAGGTAGAATTGTCTAATGCTTTGTTTCAGAATATTTACAGTAATATTATTGATTTCTATAACCAAAATGAGACTTTTAGTTTAGATAAATATTTGATGCATTTAGAGCCTGAATTTGCTCAAGAAGTAACCAATATTTTGATGGAAGATGAAAGATTGACCATTCACAATTGGGAAGGACAGAATATTTTTCCGAAACATAAAAGTGAAACCATAGAACAGAATGTTTCAGATACTATTTTTTCGATGCGATGGTATTTGGTTTCTGGAATCATTGCAGAATTGAAAAATTCACTTTTGAATGATCCGCAAGAAGATAATTCGGAAGTTTTAGGTATGGTTGTGGACTATTCTAAACTGTTGAATAATTTTTCGAAGAAATTAGGTCGCGTAGTAGTTCCATATCACTAAAAAGAAAAAACTCTATCTATTTGAGAAATCAAAAAGATAGAGTTTTATAAAAGGTTTTGAGAAACTTAAATCTTAAGTTTTCCGATTTAGAATTAAATAATTTCTAAAGTCTTAGCTTTGTTTACTAAGTCAACTAAATTAGTAACATTTAATTTAGTCAATAATCTTAATTTGTAAGTACTGATCGTTTTTTCGTTCAGGTTTAAGATTTTAGAGATTTCATTGTTTTTCTTTCCATCACTTAAGTAACGTAAAACTTCAATCTCGCGATTAGAAAGTTTTCTGTACAGACGCTCGCTTTTGCTTTGTTTCGCAATAAGGGCCATGTTTTTGCGTACTGTTTCGTTGATGATGATTTTTCCTTCTTGTACTTTAATAATAGAATGTCCTAGTGTTTCTAGTTTTTCTGTTTTGTGTACATACCCGGAAACTCCTGCTTTAATTGCGTTTGGAGCGTACATTTGCTCCGCAAGATCACTGAAAATAACAATTTTTGTTTTTGGGAAATTTTTCAGGATTGATTTGATTTCAAAGATACTTGAAAGGCCTTCTAACTCTAAATCTAATATTAGAATGTCGATTTCCTTCGTCTGAAGGATATCTCTAACCATTGAAAAATTGCCGACATTGGCAACAATTGAAATTTGATCGTGGTCTTTAAAATAAGACTTAACGCCAAAGTGCGTAACAGGATGATTGTCTGCTAGACATACTTTAATCATAATTTTTACCTTTTTTAGAATTGTTCATGTTTTTGGAACTGTAAAATTAATAAATAAATTCTGTAGTTTATAGCTGACAAATGTTAAAAAAAATTATTTTAACGTTTTTGGTATTTCGCACACAGGAATTGCTTCCATTTTATGCTTGTTGCTGGTGTTTAATCGTTTATAAATTTCGAAGACTGTTTTTTCTCTTCCTTCGAAATCAGGTGCCGTCTTTCCTGACTCCGCGGCTAACATTGCCCATTCTAATTCATCATAACTTGCTCCCAATTGATCCTCATCTGTACGATTGTCTCCAAATAATCCGTCTGTAGGTGCAGCTGTTAAAATTGATTGCGGAATTTCTAAAAATTCTCCTAAAGCGTAGACATCAGATTTCATTAAATCGGCAATTGGACTTAAATCGACACCTCCGTCTCCGTATTTTGTGTAAAAACCTACACCAAAATCTTCCACTTTGTTCCCTGTTCCGGCAACTAATAATCCATGAAGACCAGCTAAATAATATAAAGATGTCATTCTTAAACGAGCTCTTGTGTTTGCTAGCGCTAAATTTACTTTTGCTGTATCATCTGTTTTAGGGACAGCACTTTTAAAAGCTTCAAAAACGGCAGTCAAATCAGTTTGAACATCTGAAACATTTGAGAAACGTTTTTTTAGTTGTTCAATATGTTCTCTTCCTCTTGAAACTTGGCTTTCTGCCTGATGAATTGGCATTTCTACGCATAAAACTTTCAGTCCTGTCTGTGCACATAAAGTTGAGGTAACAGCAGAATCTACACCACCTGAGATTCCGATTACAAAACCATTTACTTTCGCATTAGTCGCATAATTTTTTAGCCACTTTACAATATGCGTATTTACTTTTTCTGTCTGAATTGTGCTTTTTTTAGCCATAATAGTTTAAGTTTTAAAATACAGGAATGTATATTTGCATAATTATTTCAAGTATACATTTACTTTAAGTTCTGGTAACACAAATCTAATTAAAATAAAATGAAAATTTATCGCTTTGCAGTGGTTCTATGCCTGTTTTTTTTGTCTTGCGACCAAAAATCTAAGGTAGAAAAAGAAGTAGAAGAAATACCTGTAGACATTAAGGTAGAACGTTTTGACAAGGTGTTTTTTGAAACAAAACCTCAGGATTTGGCAAAGGTTAAAAAGCAATATCCTTTTTTCTTTCCTGCTGGAAATGATGATAGTGTGTGGCTTCAGAAAATGAATGATCCGATTTGGAAGGAAGTGTATGAAGAAGTCCAAAAAAAATACGGAAATTTTGAACCTGTTCATAAAGAGTTCGATGCTCTTTTTCAGCATGTAAAGTATTATTTTCCGAAAACTAAAATCCCGAAAGTGATTACCGTGATCGGAGAGATGGATTATACTGCAAAGGCAATTTATGCAGACAGTTTGGTAATTGTGGCATTGGAACTTTATTTGGGAAAAGAACATAAGTTTTATGAGTTTCCAAATTACCTGAAACAGAATTTTGAAGAAAAGCAAATAATGCCAGACGTGGTTTCTAGTTTTTCTTATCGAAATATTCCAAATTCTCGTGATAAAAATTTAGTATCGCAAATGATCTTTGAAGGAAAACAGCTTTACGCAAAAGATTTGCTTCTTCCAGATTATTCTGATGCAGATAAAATGGGTTATACGCCGGAGCAAATCAAATGGTGTGGAGAAAATGAAGCGTATATATGGCGCTACTTTATAGAGAATGAAATGCTTTACAGTGATGATCCTAAATTAACGACAAGATTTATAGCACCAGCTCCCTTTTCAAAATTTTTCCTTGAAATTGATAATGATTCTCCCGGCCGTATTGGTGCATGGATCGGATGGCAGATGGTACGTTCTTACATGAAAAATAATAGTAATGTTTCTTTGGCTGAATTATTTAAAACTGAGCCAAAAGAAATCTTCGAAAAATCAAAATATAAACCCAAGAAATAATGGCAAATATAAACTCAGAGATTAAATTCAATATAGAATTAGATGAAAACCGTGTTCCCGAAAAGTTAACTTGGAGCGCGCAAGACGGCGGTGTACAGGCCGAAGAAGCAAAAGCAATTATGTTGTCTATATGGGACAGCAAAGCAAAAGAAACCATGCGTATTGATTTGTGGACAAAAGATATGCCGGTAGACGAAATGAAGATTTTCTTTCACCAGACTTTAGTGGCTATGTCAGATACTTTCAAACGTGCTACGGATGACGAAAAAATGGCAGATACCATGAAAGATTTCTGTGATTACTTTGCAGAAAAACTAGAGCTTACAAAACAATAAAATTTCAATACAGAGATTTAAAATCCAAATTCCGGTTAGTCTGGGATTTGGATTTTTTTATTGATTTAAACTAAGAATTGGAGTCAGAATTTTCAGTTTTTTATTCAAAAATAGTATTCAATTTAGGCTTTTAAGCGGATTTAATCTTAAAATCTACAATCGATTTGTTTTAATAGATTACTTTCGCGAAGTAGAATTACTTTTCTTAAATAATATGTTGTTCCCATTTCTGGTAAGTCTTGTAGGGTTGTTTTTCTTACTGATAAACAGTATTTCTTTTTATAAGACACGAAAAAACAAAGATATCCATTATACTATACTAATGGTCTATTTGATTTGTTTGTTCGTGAACGAATTATGTTGCAACATTATCGGCTTTTATGCTCCAGGATCTAATTTTTTCCTTTCCCACTATTACTTTATTTTCCAGTTTATTGCTTTGAGTATATTTTTTCGAAGCTTATTGCCAAGTCCTGTTTTGAAAAAAGCAATTCTTTTTTTTCTGGTAGCAGTTTTGATTTTATTGGCAATTCAATATTATAAAACTCCTGATCTTTATTGGAGATTTAATCTGCTTGAAATTGGTGTGACTTCGGTACTATTGGTTGTGTATGCGTTAATCTATTTGATACAGAATTTTAAAAATTTCAAATCTAGTTATATATATTTCTCTAACGGACTAATCATTTATTTGGTCAGTAGTTCAACTATTTTTTTGAGTGGTAATACAGAGTCAATATTATTTACAGAGCCATTTGTACTTGACTTCTGGTTTTTTAATTCGTTGTTTTACATCTTATATCAGTTTTTGATTTTTAAGGAATGGAAAACTTTAAACAAGAAATTTAGATAAATAAAAAAATCCAAATTCCAGACTAAAAATTGGAATTTGGATTTTTTTTATTTGAATATTTTCAGCACATTATTTTACTGATCTTTTCTTTAAGTCTTTAAAAATACGTTTTAAGGCGCCTGTCATTAATGCGTTTGAATTTTTATAAAGCGTTATGTTGTCTATGAGTTTATCCGATTTTTGGGTTTCCCACATCGATTTTGTGTTTCCTTTATTCGTAATTCCGACAACATTTTGAGAGTAAATAATCTGTTGCAGATTCAAATCGTATATTTCCAAAATAACCGAAGCTTCGTTTCTTTCTGATCCGTAATCGTTTTGATAGAGTTCAATGGAAGATAAATCGCTTTTGTTTTTTCTTGTGGAAATATTGATAAAGAAATCATAACCAGTTCCGTCTTTTAGTTCTTTTAATTTTACACTATTCGGATTTAAATTGATCTTTCTCGTAATCAATAATCCATTAACGTCGTGAATGTAAGATACACGGTCGCCCACGTTTTTTCTGAAGAACTTTAAAGATTCTTCGGTTAATTTGTCTTTAGAATTTTTTGGACAATCCAATTCGTTGAGAAGCCATTTTCCAGAAGAAAAATCAACTCCGGTTCGTTGTCCGGTGGTTAATACATAGTGCGCGGATTGGCAAGAAGAAAATAGTAATAGAAAGGAAATGCAAAAAGTAAAACAGATTGATTTAAAATTGCTCATTGGTTAATTTGGTTTGCTTCAAATATAATTAAAAAACAATTCGTTAAGGTTTTTCTGTAAAATAAAAATTCCAATCGTAATGATTGGAATTTAGAATTTTTATGTGTGGAATTTTTATGTCTTAAATAGAATTTAAAAACCCGCTGTTACTTTTAAAGACTTCTTGGTTTACTTCGTCAATGTAAGACAAAAGTTCTTCTTTTCCGATTGATTCTGTAGAAGAGGTAACAAAATATTGTGGCATTTCGGCCCAGTTATTCGCGTACATTTGTTTTTTGTAAGCGGCAATATGGGAATCGATTTTCACTTTACTGATTTTGTCCGCTTTTGTGAAAATAATACAAAATGGAATTTCGCTTTCGCCCATATAAGACATAAATTCGATGTCAATATTTTGAGCTTCATGGCGAATATCAATCAAAACAAAAGCGCAAACTAATTGTTCTCTGTTTTCAAAATAATCCGTAATAAACTGTTGGAAAATTGATTTTGTTTTTTTTGAAACTTTAGCATAACCATAACCAGGTAAATCGACCAAAAACCAATTGTTGTTGATTTTAAAGTGATTGATTAGTTGTGTTTTTCCTGGTCTTCCAGATGTTTTAGCCAAGCTTTTGTTGTTGGTAAGCATATTAATTAATGATGACTTACCTACATTTGATCTTCCTATAAAAGCATATTCTGGTAAAAAATCCTTCGGACATTTTGATGCATCAGAATTGCTGACAATAAATTCGGCGGTGTTAATTTTCATGTTCCTTCTTTTTAAAACCTCCTTAAAAAATAAAATTTATGGCTTATAAATTCTTTTCGGTAAGCCATTTTTCCAGAATTACATTGAATTCATCTGGATGTTCCATCATGGCGGCGTGCCCACATTTATCAATCCAATATAATGTTGAATTGGGTAGTAATTTATTAAATTCTTCTGCTACATTTGGCGGTGTTACAGAATCATTTTTACCCCAAATAATACAAGTCTCAACGTCCATTTTTGGCAAATCCTTAGCCATATTATGACGAATTGCACTTTTAGCAATCGTTAAGGTTTTGATTAATTTGATGCGATCATTGGCAGTAGCATAAACATCATCAATAATTTCAGGAGTAGCAATTTTTGGGTCGTAAAAAACTTCTCCAGCTTTCTTTTTGATGTATTCGTAATCGCCTCTTCTTGGATAACTGTCTCCCATTGCGCTTTCGTAAAGTCCAGAACTTCCGGTGATTACAAGTCCTGCAACTTTTTCAGGATAAAGTTTTGTATGGTATAATGCAATGTGTCCTCCAAGAGAATTTCCTAGAAGAATTACTTTGTCAAAACCCTTAAAAGTGATAAAGTCTTTTACGTATTTCGCAAAACTTTTTACGTTCGTTTTTAAAATACTTTGAGTATATATTGGCAAATCTGGGATAACAACTTTATATCCTTTCGTCGGGAAATATTGTGCTACACCATCAAAGTTACTAAGGCCTCCCATTAAACCATGCAGAATAACGATTGGAGTTCCTTCTCCAGCTTCAAAATAGCTGTATTTGCCTTCTTTTTTATAGTGTTTGTCCATCTAATCTAATGCCAATTTCAATTTCGACAAATATAGGGTTAAATAAACAAAAATGAATTTTTGACGCGATTTTTTAACTAGATAATTTGAGTAGAATTTGTAAATCATTAAAAATCAGTAATAAAACGTGTTTTTGTTAAAATACTCAAATGTTAAGAAATGTGCATTATAATCAATTTTTTAAGAAAATTAGCGCATTATTTTTTTGAATGAATAACGGATTTAAGAATCTGTTA
This sequence comes from Flavobacterium panacis, assembly GCF_024649945.1. Lineage (GTDB taxonomy): Bacteria > Bacteroidota > Bacteroidia > Flavobacteriales > Flavobacteriaceae > Flavobacterium > Flavobacterium panacis. The sequence continues at coordinate 28,718 of NZ_JANKMS010000013.1, forward strand.
ATTTATAGTTAAGGTATTGATTGATTGTGGATTATGAGAAGTGGTAGTAAAGTGGTTAAACTTATTAACAAAGTGGTATAAAGTGGTAAAATGTGGTATTTTTTTTTATATTTTTGCTGTATAACATGTTAACTAGTTTTTTTGAACACAATTGTCGGAACATATGAGTGTAAAGTCGATGCTAAAGGGAGGTTGATGATGCCTGCGCCTTTGAAAAAGCAATTGACTGCGTCTCTTCAAGACGGATTCGTTTTGAAGCGCTCTGTTTTTCAGCCGTGTTTAGAATTGTATCCGATGGTAGAATGGGATGCGATGATGAAAAAAATCAACAAGCTTAATCGCTTTGTGAAAAAGAACAACGATTTCATTAGAAGGTTTACTGCTGGTGTTAAAGTGGTTGAGGTTGATGCATTAGGAAGATTGCTTGTGCCAAAAGATTTGGTAACGTTTGCAAGTATTTCTAAAGATGTTGTTTTTTCATCTGCGGTTAATATTGTGGAGATTTGGGATAAAGATTTATACGAAAAATCAATAAGCGGCGAAGATATGGATTTTGCAGATCTAGCCGAAGAAGTAATGGGAAATATTAATGACGACGAAGATGGAATATCATAATCCGGTTTTGCTTCATCCAACAGTTGATGGTTTAGATATTAAACCAGACGGAGTGTATGTAGATGTTACGTTTGGAGGCGGTGGTCATTCAAAAGAGATTTTAAGAAGATTAGGGCCAAACGGAAGGCTGTTTGCATTTGACCAAGACGAAGATGCGCTTGCTAATGCATTGCCAGACGAAAGGTTTACACTAATAAATGAGAATTTTAGGTTCATAAAAAGATTTTTACGTTTTCACGGAGTAAAAGAAGTAGATGGAATCTTGGCAGATTTGGGAGTTTCATCACACCAGTTTGATGTTCCGGAGAGAGGTTTTTCTACCAGATTTGATGCCGAGTTAGATATGCGGATGAGTCAGAAAAATGATTTAAATGCTTATCGAGTGGTTAACGAATATGAAGAACAGGATTTACGTCGTGTTTTTTTTGATTATGGGGAGTTGAAAAACGCACCGGTTTTAGCAAGAACAATTGTAGAAGCTAGAAAAGATCATCCAATCAAAACAACCGAAGAATTGAAAGATGTTCTGAAAAAGTTTTTGCCGGAGAAAGTTCGAAACAAAGTTTTGGCTCAGATTTATCAGGCAATCCGAATCGAGGTAAATCAGGAAATGGATGTTTTAAAAGAATTTATTGAGCAGTCATTAGAGATTTTGAAACCAGGAGGAAGATTTTCGGTAATCTCTTATCATTCGTTAGAAGATCGTTTGGTGAAAAGATTTATCAAGAACGGAATGTTTGAAGGAGAACCAGAAAGAGATTTTTACGGAAACTTTTCAGTTCCATTCAAAACAATTGGAAAATTGATTGTTCCAGATAATGAAGAAATCAAAATTAATAATAGGGCAAGAAGTGCCAAATTAAGAGTTGCAGAAAAGCTATAATATATATTAAGGTAGAAAAAAGATGAAAGGTGGTGTATTTAGCATATTAAAAGCAAGATTTCTGATTCATGAAGATGCAGTAAAAAACTGGCGATTTATCGTCTTTATCATTCTGCTGGCCATTTTGATGATTGCTAATACACAGCGATACGAACAGAAAGTTTTTGAAATCGCTAAATTAAATAATGAAACAAAAGAGCTAAGATCCGAATTTGTAGATCGACGTTCAGAATTGATGAAGTTAAAAATGGAGTCAACTATTTCGGATAAAATGTTAGAAAAACAAATCTTTCCGTCGACAGTTCCTCCAGTAAAAATAGAAGTTAAAAAAGAAGAAGAAAAAAGTTTCTTTAAAAGAATATGGCAGTAGAAGATAAACATATATCCTACAGAATTTACCTCGTAGCAGTTTTCATCTTTGTGATGGCAATTGCTATTGTCGTTAAATTGACCAATATTCAATGGGTTGATGGAGATTACTACAGAAAACTGGCAAAACAGCGTACTGTTAGAAACTTCGTAATTCCAGCCAACAAAGGAAATATTTATTCTGCTGACGGAAGTTTGTTAGCAACATCAATTCCAAATTACGAGATTCGTTTTGATGCAAAAGCACCGAAAACAGAAACGTTTGAAAAGTATGTAAAACAGCTTTCGGATTCTCTAGCAACTGTTTTGGATAGGCCAGCAGGTTATTACGAAAAAGAATTAAGAAAAGCGCGCGAGAATAAAAATCGTTATTATTTGATCGCTCGCAAGTTGAGTTATACAGAATATGTGAAAATTAAAAACTTTCCATTATTCAAGTTAGGTGCTTTTAAAGGCGGAATTATTGTTGAGCAAGAAACCGTTAGAAAACATCCAATTGGTAAAATTGCTGAAAGAACTATTGGTTACGATAAAATTGATCCAGCTACTGGAGTAGAAGTTGGAAAAGGAATTGAATGGGCTTTTAAAAATTACCTGAATGGAAAAGATGGTAAGATTTTAAAGCAAAAAATCGCAAAAGGACAATGGAAACCTATTCGTGATGTTAACGAGGTAGATCCAGTTGACGGTTACGATGTAATTTCGACAATAGATGTTTTTATTCAAGATATCGCACATCACGCTTTGTTGAAACAATTGGAAGATTACGAAGCAGATCATGGTTGTGTGGTGGTTATGGAAACACAAACAGGGCATGTAAAAGCGATTTCAAATTTAGGAAGAGCAGAAGACGGATCGTATTTTGAAACTACAAATTATGCAATTGCAGAATCTCATGAGCCAGGATCGACTTTTAAATTGGTCGATTTAATGGCAATTTTAGAAGACAAGGTTGCTGATACAAGTACGGTTTATGATAGTCATAATGGTGTAGTTAAATATTATGGAAGATCTGTACGTGATTCGCATCATGGCGGTTACGGAAAAATTTCATTAGCGCGTGGATTTGAGCTTTCGTCAAATACAGTAATGGTTCAGGCGGTTTATGATAATTATAAAAGTAATCCATCAAAGTTTGTAAATCACATCAGAAGACTTGGTTTAGATAAAACTTTGGGATTGCATTTTAAAGGAGAAGGAAGACCAATTATTCCGCATCCTGGAGATAAAAGCTGGTCAGGAATTTCGCTTCCATGGATGGCTTTTGGATATTCAGTTTCAGTGACACCGATGCAGACTCTTACATTGTATAATTCAGTTGCGAATAATGGTGTAATGGTAAAACCACAGTTTGTTTCAGAAATTAAGGAATGGAATAAAACGATTAAAAAGTTTGATACTGAAGTTATAAATCCAAAAGTTTGTTCGCCTGAAACGCTTAAGAAAGTTAAAGCAGTTTTAGAAAATGTTGTAAAAAAAGGAACAGGTTCTAAGTTGTACTCGAAAGATTTTTCGATGGCAGGAAAAACAGGAACGGCTATGGTGAATTATGGTAAAGCAGGAAGAGAAGGAATGTATTATGCTTCATCATTTGCAGGATATTTTCCAGCAGATCATCCAAAATATTCTTGTATTGTAGTGGTTCATAAACCCAATACGTCAAAAAATAATTATTACGGAGCAGACGTTGCAGGGCCGGTTTTTAAAAGAATTGCTCAAAAGATTTTTACAGACGCGCCTTCAACAAATACGATTAAAAAATTAGATACTAGAATTCCAAAACAGGATGATAGTTATAATAAATATACTGTAGAGGCCAATAAAAAAATAAACCAGATTCCAAATTTAAAAGGAATGCCTGGAATGGACGCGATTGCTTTACTAGAGAATTTAGGTTTGAAAGTAAAAGTAAATGGAATGGGGAAAGTGAAAAATCAATCGATCCAAGCGGGGAGCAGTATTAGTAAAAACACAACAATTGTATTAGAATTATCGTGAAAGTATTAAAAGACATATTATACAAAGTAGCTATTGAATCTGTAAAAGGTTCAACAGAAACTGCTATCAATAAAATTGAATTTGATTCACGTAAAGTAGAAGCAAATGATGTTTTTGTAGCAATTCGTGGTTCACTTTCAGATGGGCATGATTACATTGAAAAAGCTATTCAGTTAGGTGCAAAAGCAATTATTTGTGATGCTCTTCCTGAAAATACTGTTGATGGAGTAACTTATGTTCAGGTAAAAGATACCAATACGGCTTTGGCTTTTATGGCGGCTAATTATTTTGAAGATCCTTCTGCAAAATTAAAATTAGTTGGTGTAACGGGGACAAATGGTAAAACTACAATTGCTTCTTTATTGTTTCAATTGTTTCAAAAAGCAGGTTTTAAAGTTGGTTTATTATCAACTGTAAAAATCGTAGTCGATAAAACAGAATATCCTGCAACGCATACAACACCAGATTCTTTAACAATCAATCATTATTTAAATGAGATGATTGAAGCTGGAGTGACGCATTGTTTTATGGAAGTAAGTTCACACGGAATCCACCAAAAACGTACAGAAGCGTTGCATTTTGTGGGAGGAATTTTTACGAATCTTTCACATGATCATTTAGATTATCATCCAACATTTGCTGAATATAGAGACGTTAAAAAGTCATTTTTTGATTCACTTCCAAAATCAGCGTTTGTTTTATCAAATATTGATGATAAAAATGGTTCGGTAATGTTGCAAAATACAGTTGCAAAAAAACTGACTTATGCTTTAAAATCATATGCAGATTATAGAGCGCAGATTTTAGAAAGCCAATTGTCTGGATTATTATTGAAAATTAACGACAATGAAGTTTGGGTAAAACTGATTGGTACTTTCAACGCTTACAATGTTTTAGCGATTTATGGAACCGCTGTAGAGCTTGGAATTGATAGTCTTGAAGCGTTGCGTTTGTTGTCTGATTTAGAGAGTGTTTCGGGGCGTTTTCAGTATATCGTATCAGATGGAGGAATTACGGCTGTTGTTGATTATGCGCATACACCAGATGCATTGGAGAATGTTTTGAAAACGATAAATGACATTCGTACCAAAAACGAACAATTAATTACGGTTGTTGGTTGTGGAGGGAATCGTGATAAAACGAAACGTCCGATTATGGCAAAAATCGCTTCAGATTTAAGTGATAAAGCGGTATTGACTTCAGATAATCCAAGAAATGAAGATCCAGAAGTTATTTTGGATGAAATGGAGCAGGGAGTTGAACCTCAGAATTATAAAAAAATGCTTCGAATCACAGATAGAAAACAAGCAATTAAAACAGCTTGTCAATTGGCAGAAGCAAAAGATATTATCCTGATTGCAGGAAAAGGACATGAAACCTATCAGGAAATAAATGGTGTTCGTCATCATTTTGATGATATGGAAACAATAAAAGAGATTTTAGGTCAATTAAATAAATAAAAAAATAAGTTCAAATACCACCAGAATTGGAATTTGGAATTTCAAAATTGGGATTTAAAAAATAAAAAAATATGCTGTACTATTTATTCGAATATTTTGATAAAACATTGGATATTCCTGGAACAGGAGTTTTCCAGTACATCACATTTAGGTCAGCTTTGGCATTTATGCTTTCGTTGCTTTTGTCTACTATTTATGGTAAAAGAGTAATTAACTTTTTACGCCGTCAACAAGTTGGAGAAACAGTACGTGAACTTGGTCTTGCAGGTCAGAACGAAAAAGCAGGTACACCAACAATGGGTGGATTAATTATCATTTTTGCCACGCTAGTTCCAGTTTTGTTATTTGCAAGATTGCATAATATTTATATCGTATTGCTTATTGTGACCACGTTGTGGATGGGAACCATTGGTTTTGTGGATGATTATATCAAAATATTCAAAAAGGATAAACAAGGTCTTAAAGGTATATTTAAAGTTATTGGACAGGTTGGTTTAGGAATTATTGTTGGAGCAGTTCTTTATTTTAATCCAGCCGTGACGGTGAGAACGGATACTGGTCGTACAGATCTTTTTAAAACAGCTGTAAATTCGACTGTAATTATGCCGGCAGGTGTTGAAGAAAAATCTACAGCGACAACAATTCCTTTTGTAAAAAATAACGAGTTTGATTATGCTGAAGTATTGTCTTTCATGGGAGACGGTTATGAGAAATGGGCTTGGTTGGTTTTTATTCCAGTTGTAATTTTTATCATCACAGCGGTTTCAAACGGAGCAAATTTAACTGACGGAATCGACGGACTTGCAGCGGGAACCTCGGCAATATCCGTCCTCGCCCTCGGGATATTTACATTCGTTTCAGGAAATATTATTTTTTCCAATTATCTGAATATTATGTATATCCCCAATTCGGGAGAAATGACGGTCTTTATATCGGCCTTTGTTGGAGCATTAATCGGATTTCTTTGGTATAACTCCTATCCGGCATCTGTTTTTATGGGGGATACAGGAAGTTTGACTATCGGAGGAATTATCGCGGTTTTGGCAATTGCAGTTCGTAAAGAAATATTAATTGTTTTGTTCTGCGGAATTTTCTTGGCAGAAAGTGCTTCAGTGGTTATACAGGTGTTTTATTTTAAATATACGAAAAAGCGTTTTGGTGAAGGTAGAAGGATCTTTTTGATGGCGCCACTTCATCATCATTACCAGAAAAAGGGATATCATGAAAGTAAAATTGTAACTCGTTTCTGGATTGTTGCTGTAATGCTGGCCATTTTATCAATTATCACCCTAAAATTAAGATAAATGAGATTAGTAGTTTTAGGAGGAGGAGAAAGCGGAGTAGGGACCGCGATCCTCGGGAAGAAACAAGGGTATGAAGTTTTTGTATCTGATTTCGGAAAGATAAAAGAGAGTTATAAAGAAGTTCTTATCATTAATAAAATAGCTTGGGAAGAAGAGCAGCATACAGAAGATTTAATTCTAAATGCTGATGTGGTGATGAAAAGTCCAGGAATTCCAGACAAATCTCCGATAGTAAAAAAACTTATTGCGGCAGGTATTAAGGTGATTTCGGAAATTGAATTTGCGATTCCTTACACAGAAGCAATGACAATCGGAATTACTGGAAGTAATGGTAAAACGACCACCACAATGCTAACACATCATTTGCTGAAATATGCAGGATTAAATGTGGGATTGGGAGGAAATATCGGAAAGAGCTTTGCCTGGCAGGTAGCAGAAAATAAATATGATGCCTACGTTCTTGAATTAAGCAGTTTTCAGTTAGACGGAATTATAAATTACAGACCAGATATTGCGATAATAACCAATATTAGTCCGGATCATTTAGATCGATATGAATATAAATATGAAAATTATATCAATTCGAAGTTTCGAATAACAATGAACCAAACCGAAAACGATTATCTCATTTATGATGCAGATGATGAAGCAAGTACAGAATGGTTAAAAAATAATAAAACAAAAGCAAAATTAATTCCTTTTTCATTGACCAAAACATTCGATGAAGGGGCTTCTATAAATAACAACAAAATGGAAATTAAGATCAACCAAGAAGAGTTTACAATGGATACAGAACACATTGCGTTAGAAGGAAAACATAATATGAAAAACGCAATGGCAGCAAGCTCTGTAGCTAAATTGATGCAAATTAGAAATGCAACAATTCGTGAAAGTCTATCTAATTTCCAAGGTGTTGAACACCGTTTAGAAAAAGTATTGAAAATACAAAACGTTCAATATATCAACGATTCAAAAGCAACTAACGTAAATGCTACTTTCTTTGCCTTAGACAGTATGAATGCGCCAACAGTATGGATTGTAGGAGGTGTTGATAAGGGAAATGATTACAACGAATTAATGTCATTGGTACGTGAAAAAGTAAAAGCAATTATCTGCCTTGGAATCGATAATCGTAAAATTATTGATGCTTTTGGAAACGTTGTTGATATTATGGTTGAAGTAAATAATATGAATGATGCAGTGAAAACTGCTCAAAGATTAACAGAGAAAGGTGATACTGTTTTATTGTCTCCAGCTTGTGCAAGTTTTGATTTATTTGAAAACTACGAAGACAGAGGAAAACAATTTAAGCAAGCTGTACATAACTTGTAGGTAAAGGTTTCAAGTTTCAGGTTTCACGTTAGGAGGAACCTGAAACCTGAAACAAAAGAAACTTGAAACTAGAAAGCAAATGAAGGAGTTGGTAAACAAACTAAAGGGAGATAGGGTAATATGGTCGTTCGTGGCTTTATTGGCATTGTTTTCGTTTATGCCTGTTTTTAGTGCAAGTAGTAATTTGGCTTATATCGGTCATGGAACAGGAAATACTTTGGGATATTTGTTAAAACACTTGGCTCATATTTGTATTGGTTTCTTGATTATTTACTGGGTTCATAGAGTGCCTTATCATTATTTTAGAGCGATTTCAAAAATTGCATTGCCGATTGTTTGGTTTTTGTTGCTTTATACTTTGTTGAAAGGAACTGTAATTGCAGGAGCAAATGCGAGTCGTTGGATTCAAGTTCCTTTTATTGGAATTACGTTTCAGACATCAACTCTTGCGGCAATTGTTTTGTTCATTTATGTAGCGCGATATTTATCTAAAACCAAAGAAGAAAATGAACCTTTTCAGACTTCATTAATTCAACTTTGGATTCCGGTATTTATCACTTTAATATTGATTTTGCCAGCCAACTTTTCAACTACAGCGTTGATTTTTGCGATGGTTTTAATGCTTACGTTCATTGGAAAATATCCTTTAAAATATATCGGATTTATTATTGGTTCAGGAATTGCGATGCTGGCATTTTTCCTTTTGGTAGCTAAGGCTTTTCCGGATTCAAGATTTTTTAGTAGGGTTTCAACTTGGGAAAGTCGTATTACAAATTTTACCACAGACAAACCAGACGAAGATGATTATCAGATAGAAAAAGCAAAAATTGCAATTGCCTCTGGAAAACTTGGAGGATTAGGGCCAGGAAAAAGTGTTCAGAAAAACTTTTTGCCACAATCTTCTTCCGATTTTATTTATGCCATTATTGTGGAAGAATATGGTTTAGTTGGAGGGGTTTCAATTGTAATTCTGTATTTATTGCTTTTGTTCCGATTTGTAATTGCATCTCATAAAGCACCAACTTTATTTGGAAAATTAGTCGTTGTAGGTGTCGGATTTCCGATGATATTTCAAGCCATGATTAATATGGCTGTTGCGGTTGAATTACTGCCAGTAACAGGACAAACATTGCCATTAATAAGTAGCGGGGGAAGTTCGATCTGGATGACTTGTTTAGGACTTGGAATTATTATTAGTGTAACGAAAAAAGAAGAAGAAATCGCTGAAGAGAAACTCGAAAAAGAAAAACGAAAAGAGGCTTTACAGCGATTGATAGATAAAGAATTAGCAGAAGATGATGTAATTCCTCAAGAAATATATGATGAAGAGCCAGCTTATTCGATAGAAGACAATTCAAGAAATCCGATGAATGCGGTTTTGAATAAATAGTTAAAATATAAGAATTTTTTAAAAAGTTGTAATTTTTAGAAAGATGACAAAGTATAAATTCATACTTAGCGGAGGAGGAACAGGAGGGCATATCTATCCTGCGATTGCTATTGCAAATGAGTTGAAATTACAATTTCCTGATGCTGAATTTCTTTTTGTAGGTGCCAAAGATAAAATGGAAATGCAGAAAGTGCCTCAAGCAGGTTATGAAATAAAAGGTCTTTGGATTGCGGGTTTACAGCGAAAATTGACTTTGCAAAATTTAATGTTTCCGCTAAAACTGGCAAGTAGTTTATTGGAATCGAAAAGAATTATTAAAAAATTTAAACCAAATGTAGTAATCGGAACAGGTGGTTTTGCCAGCGGACCTTTATTGCAAGCGGCAGGAGCTGCAGGAATTCCAACTGTGGTGCAAGAGCAGAATTCTTTTCCTGGAATTACAAACAAATTGTTGAGTAAAAAGGCAAATGCAATTTGTGTGGCGTATCAAAATTTGGAACGCTTTTTTCCAAAAGAGAAAATTGTTTTAACTGGAAATCCAGTACGTCAGGATTTAATTGATATTGAAAGTAAACGTGACGAAGCAATTGCTTTTTACAATTTAGATCCGAATAAGAAAACGCTGTTGGTTCTTGGAGGAAGTTTAGGAGCGAGAAGAATCAATCAGTTAATTGAAAAAGAATTACAAAATTTTCTTTCTCAAGAGGTTCAGGTAATCTGGCAATGTGGGAAATTATATTTTGAAGAATATAAAAAATACAATCAACCAAATGTAAAAGTGGTTGATTTTATTGAAAGAATGGATTTTGTGTATGCGGCGTCTGATATAATTATTTCACGTGCAGGAGCTTCGTCAGTATCGGAATTGTGTATTGTTGGCAAACCAGTAATTTTTATTCCGTCACCGAATGTTGCTGAAGATCACCAAACTAAAAATGCACAGGCAATTGTTGATGCAAAAGGAGCGATTTTGTTGAAAGAATCTGAGCTTGAAGAGCAATTTAGCATTGTTTTTGAAGCGCTGCTGAAAGATTCGGGAAAACAGAAACAGTTAAGTGATAATATTAAAAAACTGGCAATGCCAAAAGCAACTCAGGCTATTGTAGCGGAGATTGTGAAGTTGATTAGATAAGGCTGTAAGCCATAGGCAATAAGCTTTAAGCTTTGAGCCTACTAAAAAGAAGACAAAGTTTAAAAGAATACAAAAGATTAAGTAATAAAGATAAAGGTTAGGGGCTTAATGCCTATAGCTTAATGCTTAAAGCGAATAAAAAATGAATTTAAATCAAATACAGAACGTTTATTTTATTGGTATCGGAGGAATCGGAATGAGTGCTCTGGCTCGTTATTTCAAATTTATTGGAAAACAAGTTTCAGGTTACGACAAAACGCCTTCAATGCTAACTAATGAATTGATTGAAAGTGGGATTGATATTCATTTTGAAGATGATATAAACTTGATTCCAAAAGATTATTATGTGGAGAACACGTTGGTAATTTATACGCCAGCGGTTCCAAAAACACATTCAGAATGGAATTATTTTATAGAAAGACATTACGAGGTTAAAAAGCGTGCTGAAGTTCTTGGAATTATTAGTAAAGATACTTTTTGTTTTGCAGTTGCAGGAACACATGGCAAAACAACAACGTCTAGTATTTTGGGACATATTTTGTTTCAAAGTGGTGCAGATGTAACGGCTTTTATTGGTGGAATTGTTGAAAATTATAATTCAAATTTAATTGGAAGTGGTAAAACAGTAACGGTTGTAGAAGCGGACGAATTTGATAGATCGTTTTTGCATTTACGTCCAGATATCGCCTGTGTAACTTCTATGGATGCCGATCACTTGGATATTTATGGAACAAGTGATGCGATTCAGGCTTCTTTTAGAGAATTTGCTTCCAAAGTTGAAGATAAAAATAATCTCTTCATTACAAAAGAATTGCCTCTAGAGGGAATTCAATGTGCTGTAAATGAAGATGCTGTATTCAAGGCTTTTAATGTTCGCATTGAAGATGGGGCTTATGTTTTTGATGTGCAAACGCCATCAGAAATTATGAAGGATTTGCGTTTTGGATTGCCTGGAAGACACAATTTGATGAATGGATTGATGGCTATTGCAATGGCTAAGACTTTCGGCACCCCGACCGATTCTATTGCAAAAGCCATTGCTTCATTCAACGGAATTAGAAGACGTTTTTCATATCAGATTAAGACTGAAAATTTAGTATATATTGATGATTACGCACATCATCCAACAGAAATCAATGCTGTTCATCAGGCGGTTAGGGAGTTATATCCAGGACGTAAAGTTTTGGCTATTTTTCAGCCGCATTTATTCAGCAGAACAAGAGATTTCGTTGACGGATTTGCAGAAAGCTTATCACAATTTGATGAAGTGTTTTTGATGGATATTTACCCTGCAAGAGAGCTTCCTATGGAAGGAGTTACTTCTGAGTGGCTTTTGGGTAAAATGACAAATACGAACAAAAAAATTGTTGCAAAAGAAGATTTATTAGGTGAAATCAAAGCCAGTGATGTACCTATTATTGTAACAATTGGAGCTGGTGATCTGGGAGAGATGGTTCCGTCAATTAAAAAGATTTTAAATGAAAGTATTTAATTGGGCAAACGTAAGATTAGTACTTATTTTCGGACTGGTTTTGTTTTTGTATTCTTTCGCACAACATCGAAATGGTGATCGAAAATTGAAAAAATCGATGGTTGTTTTTGTAGGAGAAAATACGCTTTTTGTGAAGCCGGAAACGGTTAATAAATTGTTGATAGAAAATAAAAGAGACGCTTCCAGTATTAGAAAAGATGAAGTAGATTTGAATAAGATAGAGAAAACCCTCGATACACAAGAGATGATTGAGAAGTCAAACGTTTTTGTAAGTATCGACGGAGTTCTAAAAGCAGTAGTAAAACAGAAGACGCCCATAGCAAGAGTTTATGACGGCGGCGCCTCTTTTTATATTGATTACGAGGGAAATAAAATGCCCTTGTCTGACAATTTCACTGCGAGAGTTCCTCTTGTTTCAGGGGCAATTAATGAAAAAAATAACGAAGATTTAGCAGCTTTATTTCGCACAATTTACGACGATGCGTTTTTGAGAAAAAACATCATTGCAATCGAAATTATGCCGAATGGAAGCTTAAAAATGTTTAATCGTAACTATGATTACTTCATAGATTTCGGAAGAACGATGAATGTTGATAAGAAATTTAGAAACTATAAAGCGTTTTTTCAAAAAGCAGTTTTAGATAGTACGTTATACAAATACAAAAAAATTGACCTTAGGTTTACGGAACAAGTAGTTTGCACTAAATAATAGAAAATGGAAAAAGATAATATTGCAGTAGGTCTAGATATTGGAACAACCAAAATCGTTGCCATGATTGGTAAGAAAAATGAGTATGGTAAGTTGGAGATTTTGGGCATTGGTAAATCCAAAAGTTTGGGTGTTGCCAGAGGAGTAGTAAACAACATTACGCAAACGATTCAATCGATTCAACAAGCGATAATCGAAGCGGAAAATAATTCAGGATACAAAATCAAAGATGTGGTTGTGGGTATTGCCGGACAACACATCAGAAGTATTCAGCATACAGATTACATCAGCAGAAATAATCCTGAAGAAGTAATTGGTGAAAATGATATTCAACTGTTAATTGATCAGGTAAATAAACTGGCGATGTTACCAGGAGAAGAAATTATCCACGTTTTACCTCAGGAATTTAAAATCGACGGACAGTCTGAAATTAAAGAGCCAATCGGAATGTATGGCGGAAGATTAGAATCTAGTTTTCACGTTGTAGTGGGGCAGGCTTCTTCAATCAGAAATGTTGGAAGATGTATTCAGAGTTCAGGAATTGAATTGTCTGGATTGACATTAGAGCCATTAGCTTCGGCAGATGCGGTTTTAAGTCAGGAAGAAAAAGAAGCTGGTGTGGCACTTATCGATATCGGTGGTGGAACAACAGATTTAGCTATTTTCAAAGATGGTATCATTCGTCATACCGCTGTAATTCCTTTCGGAGGAAATGTAATTACAGATGACATCAAAGAAGGATGTTCGATTATTGAAAAACAAGCTGAGCTTCTTAAAATCAAATTTGGATCTGCTTGGCCAGGTGAAAATAAAGACAATGAGATTGTTTCGATTCCAGGTTTAAGAGGAAGAGAGCCAAAAGAAATTTCGCTTAAAAACTTATCTAAAATTATCCATGCAAGAGTTGTGGAAATTGTAGAGCAGGTTTTTGCAGAAATAAAAGCTTACGGACACGAAGATCCTCGAAAAAAACTGATTGCTGGAATTGTATTAACCGGTGGTGGTGCGCAATTAAAGCACATCAAACAATTGGTGGAATACATTACAGGAATGGACACTAGAATTGGATATCCAAACGAGCATTTGGCTGGAAACTCAGGAGAAGAAATTTCTAGTCCATTATTTGCAACAGCGGTTGGATTGGTAATGAACAGTATCGAAAACAGTTCGCAAAGTGCTGTTAGGCTTGAATTGGTAAATGAACAGCCAAAAGTTGTTTATAAAAATGTTCCTCCGCCAGTGCAGCGATACGAAGTTGAAGAAAACTACGTTGAAAAAGTAGAGACTATTGAAGAAACTAGAGAGGCAGTATCTCAAAGAGCTTCAAGAGATGAATCTACTGAAACGAAAATAAGAAGATCATTTTTTGATCGATATGTCGACAAAATCAAAGAATTTTTAGACAACGCAGAATAATTAGAATAAAAGAAAAGGATTACTTTCTTGCCCCAAGTCAAGAAGTAAAAAATGTACTAAATAAGAATTTCAAAAACCAAAAAGATGATGAGCAACTCAGAATTTGGAAGTATTTCATTTGATTTACCAAAAAATCAATCAAATGTAATCAAAGTAATAGGTGTAGGTGGAGGCGGAAGTAACGCAATTAACCACATGTTTAAACAAGGTATTAAAGGCGTAGATTTTATCGTTTGTAATACCGATTCGCAAGCGCTTCAAAATAGTTCAGTACCAAATAAAATCCAGTTAGGAGTTAATTTAACTGAAGGATTAGGGGCAGGAGCAAACCCAGATGTAGGGCAACAGTCTGCTATTGAAAGTATTTCTGATATCGAAAAGATGTTGGATAGAAATACTAAGATGGTATTTATTACTGCTGGTATGGGTGGAGGTACCGGAACAGGTGCTGCGCCAGTAATTGCTCAATTAGCAAAAGAAAGAGAAATATTAACAGTTGGTATCGTGACGATTCCGTTTCAATTTGAAGGGAAAGTACGTCAGGAGCAGGCAATTATTGGAATTGAGAAATTGCGTAAGCAAGTCGATTCTTTAATTGTAATCAACAATAATAAATTAAGAGAAGTATACGGAAATCTAGGTTTTAAAGCTGGATTCTCTAAAGCGGATGAAGTTTTAGCAACAGCCTCTAGAGGTATTGCTGAAGTTATTACGCACCACTATACTCAAAATATCGATTTACGTGATGCAAAAACTGTTTTGTCGAACAGTGGAACTGCGATCATGGGATCTTCTGTGGCAGCAGGTGAAAACAGAGCGAAAGATGCTATTATCTCAGCTTTAGATTCTCCGTTGTTAAACGATAATAAAATTACAGGTGCCAAAAACGTATTGTTGCTTATCGTTTCTGGAACTAACGAGATTACTCTTGATGAAATCGGAGAAATCAACGATCACATTCAGGCTGAAGCAGGTTACAATGCTAATATTATCATGGGAGTTGGTGAAGACGAAACTCTTGGTGAAGCTATTGCTGTAACGATTATTGCTACAGGTTTTGATGTAGAACAACAAAACGAAATTGTAAATACAGAACCAAAGAAAATCATTCATACGTTAGAAGATGAGCAAAGAAGTGTTCATAATTTAACAAACAAGCCACTTACTTCTTTTGACTTAACTGTTGATACGCCAACAACAAAAGTAGAAGATAAAGTTGTTTTTGATTTAATTGACGACGACGAAACATTTACTCCAACTCCGGTTCAGGCTGTTGCTCCAGCAATAAACCAGGAAGAATTGGTTGTGATGTCTGAATTTATCAAAAATCTGGATGTAACTTTCGAAATTGTTTCACCAATTACAGATATTGATTTTACAATTTCTGCACCAGAAACACCAGTTTTACAACAAATACAGCAACAGCAGCCAGTGCAGCAGCAACAAGTATATCAACAACAACAACAACAACAACAACAACAACAACCGGTACAACAACAAAGAACCTTTGAAAGAGAAGAACAAACTACTTTTTCTTTTGATCTTCCTTTGTTCAAACAAGAGCCGGTTAGAAGAGAGCCAGTTGTTGAGGATAATAAAATTTTATTTGAATTGTCAAATGAAACCCGTGAGATTAAAGTAAAAGATCCAGTACAATTTGTGCCGGTTACAGAAGTTTCTGATAACGGAATTATCAAATATTCTCTTGAAGAATATATGGAAGTTGAAAATGATTTAATGGCTTCGAAACCAGTTGAAAAAGTGGTTGAAGATGTTATTCCTGAAGAATTAAACATTACTTTGAAACCAAGAGTTGATTTTGCTAGTCAGCCTGATTTCTCTACAACTTCAGAAGTTTCTCCATTAGAATTGACAATTGAAGAAACCCTTCGTTTAAGAGCTGAAGAAAGAAGAAAGAAACTAAAAGAATTTAACTATAAGTTCCATAACAATGTTTCAAGAATTGATGAGTTGGAAAAAGAACCAGCTTACAAAAGATTAGGAATTGATTTATCTAATTCACAATCGAATAATACAAATTCAAGAATCTCTGTTGGAACAGACAGTAATAATGATTTACAATTACGTTCTAATAATTCATTTTTGCACGATAACGTAGATTAATTTTAGAATCATAATATTGGGTAACCCGAAAATTGGATTTAATTTTCGGGTTATTTTTTTTATCTTCGCACAGAATTTCAAAATTTGACTTCCTAAATAGGTTTTTAAAGTGAATCTTGCAGTTAGTTCTGACGAAGTCGAGAACAAATTCCAAATGAATAAATCAATTAATAGGCATTGGCTTATTTTAAATAAAATATAAACATGAGTTTACAAACACAAATCATGGACGAAATCAAAACGGCCATGAAAGCAAAAGATACTGTAGCTTTAGAAGCATTAAGAGCTGTTAAATCAGAATTATTATTAGCTTCAACAGCTTCTGGATCTAAAGAAGATTTATCTGAAGACGAAGAAATTAAATTGCTTCAAAGATTGGTTAAAACGCGTAAAGAGAGCGCAAGAATCTTTACAGAGCAAACCCGTCCAGATTTAGCAGAACCAGAATTGGCTCAAGTTGCTGTAATCGAGAAGTTTTTACCAGCTCAATTAAGTGAAGAAGAAGTGGAAGCTGTAATCGCAAAAATCATTGCTGAAACAGGAGCTTCTGGAATTGCTTCAATGGGTAAAGTAATGGGATTAGCATCTGCTCAATTAGGCGGAACTGCTGAAGGAAAAACCATTTCTACTATTGTAAAGAAATTATTATCATAAATAATTTTAGTTTTAGAGTGTAGATTTTAGATTCTAATTGGCAATCTAAAATCTGCAATCTACAATCATAAATAAATTGACCGCGTAGTTCAACTGGATAGAATATCAGATTTCGGCTCTGAGGGTTGGGGGTTCGAACCCCTCCGCGGTCACTGTAAAAAAAAATGAAAGCCTGCAAATTGTATATTTTGCAGGCCTTTTTTTTGGTTTGAACACCATCATGAGCTCTAAATTATAAACAGAATATTTTTATTTTGGAAAATCGCTTTGAAACAAAATATTTTTCTAATACATCTTTAATTTTACCTTTTAAATTCGTTTACTTATTTTAAATATCAGTTAAAGAAACAACAAGTATGACAAAGGAAGAGTCTATAAAAGAGTATTACTTTAGAATCAATAGAAGTATAGATTATATTAAAGAAAACCTTCAGGAAGAACTTTCTTTAGAAAAATTGGCTGGTCTTTCTAACTTTTCAAAATTTCACTTTCATAGAATTTTTAAGTCTGTAACAGGAACAACAATCAATGAATTTATTAAAAAAGCAAAAATAGAAAGAGCTTTATTTTTCTTAATGAATAATCCATCAAAAACTATTAGTGAAATTGCAGCCGATTGTGGTTTTTTAAGTATTTCATCTTTTTCAAGAGCTTTCCGAGAAGCGAAAGATTTGACACCAAGTGAATGGCGTAAAAAATATAAAAATAGCAATATTGGTATAACTGATAGCAATATTGGAAAAATGCAGTTAAAAATCGAAGACTACCTTGCACTCAAATTAAACAATTTAAAAAAAAGTGAAATGAGTGAAATAGTAAGACTTGATTTCGAAATCAAAAAAATGGAGGAATTTAATGTTATTTATATTAGAAACCTCAATGTTCATAATCACGATAGTGAAACATTTGGTAAGATGTTTGAAAAGCTTTTTAGCTGGGCTGTTCCCAGAAATTTGGTTAATTTTCCTGAAACCAAAGCATTAACAGTGTATAGAAGTAATGCTAATTTATCTGGAATGCTTCAGGCAGATGTATGTTTGTCTGTTCCTGATAATATAATCGGAGAGGGAATAATTGGCAATACCAAAATAAGTGGTGGGTTATATGCTGTTTTTCATAAAGATGCCCCCATTTCTGAATGTTTTAAAACTTGGAAATATATTTATGAAGTTTGGTTTGAAGAAAACGGCTATCAGCCCGATAATAGGAATTTCTTTTTAAGTCATCTAAATGATCCTAAATCACATCCTGAAAATCATCACATAATAGATATTTATATACCAATAAAATTACTGTGATATATTCCAAAGTTTCAATAAAATAAAAACTAACTAAATTCAAATTTAATGAAACTGTCATTTATTGTCTCATTTTCTTTTACAGATAGTGGTTTACAATTTAATTTTAGAATAAAGTATTTCTAAAAAGATCAAGTAGGGGATTTGAAATTAAATTAAACATCATTTAAAATCTTTAAATCTTCAATTAAAAGGTTCGAATTCTGTACCGTCAAGGTCACTGTAAAAAATGAAAGCTTGCAAAGTGTATATTTTGCAGGCTTTTTTATGATTCTAAAATTTTTAAGATTTTTTTTCTTGCTTTACAGATATTAATATCTAAAGGGGATTTTGGTTCGAACTCCATCATGGCTTGTTAAGTTTTATTATTCTCTTTCAAATTCTAAGGTTAAGGTTTGACTAGCTACCTATTGCCCAAATCCATTGTACTAGCTATTAGTGTTAGTTTTTTTACCATTCTCGAGGAGCAATAAGTTCTTCTCCATCAGCATTGAATCCATATGCTTTAGATATAAAGTCAAAGTCTGCCCCAATCGATTCTCTAGCACCAGTTTCAATCTCGCTGCTATGCTCAAAGAATTCGTTTTGTAAATCATTAATTTTTATAGTTGCTTTATGTGTTAACTTATAAAGTTCGTCAAGATCTTTAGGGGATGTTTTTTCAATATCAACGCACAGTTCAATTAGAATTGTTTTCACTTTGTCAACGAGAAATTTTGGGAAATATGAATCAGCATACATATCTTTTAAATAAACATAATTTTTCATTTTCTCGTTTTTTAAATTTTTTTGGTTTACAATTGCGTTTTGGTTTTTCACTTGATGACCATTACAAGAAAACAAAATCAAAGAAATGATTACAATAAAATGTCCTTTCATCTTTATAAAATTAGTGCTAACATTCCGATACAATATATATCGGATTTGGTGTAAAATTAAGCCATTCTTCGGATTGCAAAATTATTTTAAAGCCAATTTCTATTAATCCTACTACACAAATCCATTGTAATAGTTGTTAGCTGTAGTTGTTTTTACAGTCAGTTTTGTATTTACTTTATTATTTCGTCAAGATGCGCTTTAATGTAACTAATCCTTAATTCTGCATAATGATCTAATTCATAAAATTTGTTGTCAAGAGAATCAAAATGGGGATTTCGGTCATCAGCATATAGCTCTCGGTCTCTTAAATAAATTTCTTTTGATTTAATTGCAAGTTCAAGAAATTCATTTGCCCCAAATTCGCTCAATCCACTAATTGCATCGTTAATATATTCGTTTTCATTGTTGAAGTAAAATTGGTCAAAACCACCATTAAAAACTTCATTATCAAGAATATTAGTTGATACGACTTGTCTTTGCATTTGATTAAGAGTTTTTCCCTCAAATTTGATAGTTAACAAATAGTCAGCTACTTCAAAGTCAAAATCGTCGTTAGATTGAGTTTTAAGTTTTTCTTTCAATTTTATCAAATCAATGCTCATATGTTTTTAATTTGCAATTACAGTTAACGTTCTTGTACTAGAGCGGTTTTGGACTAAATTATCCTATTCTTCGGATTTGTCAAATCATTCCAAATACAAACCCAATTTAGAATTTAGCATAAAGACCCAAATTGCTTGTAGCATGTGTTTTAGCCATTTTTTTATTCATTTATTTTATAGACTTCGTTTTTGTTCACCGTTTTGCTCCAAACAGAGAATGCTATTATATCTTCGTTATCACCCAATATTTTTCCTAGCATTTCAAAATCAGCAAAAGATAACTTTAGCGCTTTTTTGTCAGTTTCTTGGTAATGCCCTGTCAATACTAAATCAGAAACATTTCCATCATATCTTTTAGCGTTAATAACTTTCGAGTGTAATTCTACCTTGTTATCGAGTTCTCTAAATATGAGGCTTTTTTGGATCAAGTATCCGTTAAAGTTTCCACCTGCAATCCAATCAATATACGGTGCTGTTATTCCTTCAAAATATTCCAAATCGTATTTTATCCCAATCATATTTTTAAATCCTTTTAATTATTCTGAAATTAAAACAACTTCTCCGTTTTCATACTTGTGTGGATAGTCGTATGGTAATTTCCCATTAAGTCTAATACTCAAATCGTTGTGCTAGCTGTTAGCGATAGCTTTTTTTTCGTAGTTGGTCAATATGTTTTCTATTGTATTGTAAAATTCTCCCTTATCAAAATCCTTTGGCTTTCTTTTTAAGTCGTCATAATCGTTTATGCCCTCGAGTATTTTTGCTTTCAATAATTGATACTGTTGCTGTTCATCAAGATTTTTTATCTCCGAATAATCAAAGTGTTTTACTACAAGATAGTTTTTATATTTAGTTCCGTATCTTTTATAGTTCTCCGTTTTTTTCAAAAATGTTGCAAAGCCACCATCGAAGTCATAAAGTTCAAATCCAAAGTCTATGGTAGTAACAGATTTACCAAATGTTCTGCCAGCAATCTCATTATTTATAAAATCCTGAATTTCATTAAGATCAAAATGGATTTTGTCTTTATCTACTTCTGCTGTTTCTGTCCGTAAGAAATGAAAACGGGTGGTGTCAAAAAATTTGATGATAGCACGGTCTGTTTCAGTTTGATCTAATAACAAAGATTGGCTTATTAAATATTGTTTGTAGTCCGCATACAAATTTTCTGCATTAAAATCTTTTGGCAAAGGAACTCTTTGTTCTAAGTATTTCAATAGAATTAAAGACGCATTGAGAACTAACTTCAATTTTTCGTCATCAGTTGCTTGGTCAAAAAGCTGTTTGTCAATATGAGCAGACAATTTAGCTGAAGCGGCATATGCATTATCAATTTGTCGGCCAAAATTTATATTTGGCTCAACATAAATATCAAAACGAAAAAGTTGAATACCTAAACCATAATTTTTATCGGAAATAAAATCAAGAAATACATTTACAGCCTTTTGTTGAATTGCTTCAAATTCTTTTTCAAAAATATGCTGGTTGATTAAAAACCAACATTCATATTTCTTTGTATTGTCATTTTTCATTTTAGACTCTCGGTTCTGTTTATACTGTTGGTCATAGAGTTGCCATTAATTTCTATATACATCTGACATATCTTATATAAAGTGGTTATATCTGACAAATGACAATGAACTCTTATGTTCAAAAATAGGATTTTTATTTTGTAAACAATCAAAGGGGATTACGCTTCCTTTAAAATTTTAGTCTTTAAATAAATGTTCGAACTCTGTGCCGTCAAAGTCACTGAAGAATTGAAAGGCCTGAGAATATATACTCTCAGGCTTTTTATGTTTAATTGCTTAGAATTCGGGTTTCAATAATAAAAAAATATCCGATTCTCTTTTGGATGAGCCATTTGCCATCTTGCAAAACATAGGTGTCTTCATATTTAACGCTATAATCGGATAGAATATCTTTTCCATCATTTTCCCTAATCATTTTTAACTGTGAAAAGGAAATGCCCGTTGCGGTTTCTCCATCGATTTCTACCTGGTGCTGTCCATTTAGTGTAAAATATGTTTTTACTTCTGAAGCATGTTTATTAAAGTCTTTTTCCATGTTTTCTCTTCCAGAAACATCAGACACTAAAAAGTTATTCATATAAACTTTGTAATTTATATCTGCGGTAAATAGATTCATTACTTGAGCAATTTTTTTCTCGTCCCCTAATGAGGCGTAGTCATCAATCAAGGTTCTTAATTCTTCTTTGATTTTTAAAGTTTCTAATGTCATGATTTTTATATTTTTAAATTTATTAGAGCAAAATTATCTTATATTAGCTTACTTTTTATTAGTAGTTACTTAAAGGTTAGTAGCTTATAAAAATGAATATATGAAAAAGACAATAAAAGAAGAGGTTGATAATAAGGAGTTTACTGACGAATGTAATGCTGTTTTAATGGCTGTATCTGATGCTCTTTATGCAATTGGAGGCAAGTGGAAATTGATGATAATTATTGCTATGGCTAGAGGGAATAAACGCTTTACAGAAATTCAACGAAGAGTAAATGGTATTTCTGCCCGTGTACTTTCAAATGAATTGAAAGAATTGGAAATTAATGGTTTTATTATAAAGAAAGTCGCAGTAGGGTATCCTGTAAGTATTGAATATGAATTATTGCCATACAGTCAAACACTGAAAGAAGTTGTAGAAGCGATGACAAAATGGGGAATGCAGCATCGAGACAAAATTAGAAATGAAAGTCATCTGGAAATTTCGAAGAAGAAAGCGAAGTAAGAATTGTTATTTTATGAAAAGAGCCACTTATGTAAGTGGCTCTTTTTATTATCGAATTATTTTCAAATATGAGGTATAAACATTATCTCCAAGAGTATTGCATATAATATATATTTTTGTCTTTTTCGGTTAAAACGGATCGCGCAGATTTATCTCCGCAACGATAGCGCGGATTTGAAATTAAACATCATTTAAAACCTTTAAATCTTGAATTCTGTAGCATCAAGGACAATAATAAAAAGGTCTATTTCGCATTGAAATAGGCCTTTTTATGAATTATAAAATTCTGAAACCTATAGCTGTAATTTTATATCGTAAAATAAATGTCATAACCAGTATCTGTCTTTTTTAAGTTAACATTCAATTTCTTTCTTAATTCAGCAATTCCATTATCATCAAATTCATAATTGGTTTGATAGTAGTAATTGTATAGTATTCCTTTTTTGAGTTCGTTATTTCCTTTAGTTACCCTTAAGTGAAATTCAATATTGTTAATTTCTGTAATTAAATCATTATATTTTTTGATTGTATTTAGCTCTTCAGAATTTAATTTTACTTGTTCCTCATTAACGAGAAGAAGACTATTGTCTGATAAAATTTGAAATGTTTTTTCATCTGCCAATACAATACCGAAATCACATATGTTATAAGATAGCAGGTAGTATTTTTTTTGATTGTAATTTAATTCTGCAAGAATTTCGTTTAAGCTTTTTATGAATTCATCACTGTCTATGTAGTCACTAAATCTGCGTAATTTTATATTTTTTGATTTATCTTCAATGTTCAAAAATACAGAGTACTCCTCCTCAGTTTCTTCTACAGAAGAAAAAGAAAAATTAAATTTTTTATCTAATAAATTGAAGCTTTTAGTGTAAATTTCAAAATAATCTTTGCTCTCAAAAATGCAATCAGGTATATCGAAAAAATAGTGCGATTCATCCAGTATATCTTCTATTTTTTTCAGGCCATTATAATAGAATTTATCATTTCTGAGTTCAAGGTTATTTAGATTTAAGTAATGATCTATTTTGTTTTTTAAAATCACTGGTTTGTTATCTGCTGAATCTAAGTCAATTAAAATAAGATTATCCATGCCTTCTGCTACAAATAAAAATTTATAATTGTTATCAGTAGCAACAGGAATGATTTGAGTATAATGTATTACTGGATAAAAATAACGTTTTATGTGGTAATCAATTTCTTTTAGAATAAAGTAAGGGTTATTTAAATCTTCTCCAGTGCTATTATTGTAATTGATGACTTGAAATGGCCAGTAATTTGGTATTTCGAATTCAATTTCTTTATCGCCTTTCAATCGATATTCAAGCACTTTTTTGATACAATCGGGTATGATTCTTTTGTTTTTTTCTTCAAAAACAATCAGTTTTTTATACTTACTGGTTAAGAAAAGAATGATTTTTACAGACTTAGTCAGAATAACTAGCGTTCCGTAGAATAGTAAAAAAAGGGCAGAGTATTTCAAAAAAGCTGACGCCGTTGCGCTATCATTTGATTTATATAAGATAAGTCCCGAAATAAAAAGTAGCATGCCAATAAAAACATTAATGATGTTTTTTTTCATATCTGATTGTTCTTTTGTTTTTAAAATAAAGTAGGGGAAAATATAATGTTACGTGATTTTATCTCGTTGAATTGATAAAAATTTGTTCGTTTTACCGTTTCAAATATGTTGTTTTTTTGATCTAAATGCTTAAAGCTTAAAGCTATAGAAAGGGGTGTGAAAAATGAATATCTGTATGGGGTTACTAGAAAAAGCCCGAGAATTCAGATTCTCAGGCTTTTCTATTTTATCGAATGATCTTTAAATATGAAGTATAAACATTATCTCCAAGAGTAGTTCGCATATAATATACGTTTTCGTCTTTTTCGGTTAAATCAAACTGAATTAAACCTGCATCGCAATAATAATAAAGTAAGTTATCATCGGCAGGGAATTCAATGTTTGAAACAGGAAGTGTTGTTAGTTTTGTTTCGAATACAGTTTCACCATTAAAGTCTAGTTGAAAAAGTTTTTTCTTTTTAGTATAGCCCCAAATGTTATTAACTTCTTCAGTGATATATTCGATAGTATCATCTTTAAAATCTACTTTCCATAGCTGTGTTCCCGCTTTAGAATCAATAGCATATACAGAACTAGCTGGTGAACCTTGCGTGCCAATGAAGATTTTTTTGTCTTTGTATAAAATGCGTTCTTTTACATTGTTTTGGTTTTCGTCAAACTTAAATTGCCATAAAACATCTAGTTTGTCAGGACTTAAGGCATAAAGACTATTTTTTTCATTTGCGACAAATATATTTTCACCATCTGTTATCGGTTTTCCGGTTATGTTTTCCTCAAAAGTTTTTTGGCTCAATATTTTTCCTGTTTTTGCATCAAAACTATAAAGATTGGTTGCGCTTGGAAGAAAAACTTTTCCGTTTAAGAAAAGCGGCTGTATGTCATTTTGTGCCGAATCTAATTTGTAATTCCATACTAAACTGCCGTCTTTAGTATCAAGAGCGTAAAGATTACTACCCTGGTTTTGATTTTGAGCCGTTATAAATAATTTTCCATCATTTACAATTGGCGTTTGATCTTTAAGAACAATTTGATCTGTAATATTTCCCAATCTTGATTTCCAAAAAATATCTCCACTTTGATTGTCTATCGCGAAAATTTCTCCATTAATAAATGGAACATAAAGGACACCATTGCTCAGTGTTACTTTATTGGCACACATTTCGGTATAAGCATCTGTTGCTTTTACAGTCCAATTGATGGATTCTGTTTCTAAATCAAAGGAGAAAAGAGAACCGTCGTAATCGTAAATAAGAATCGATGTATCGTCTAATGAAACTTTTTTTATCGCACGTATAGCCTTATTCGTAACTATTTCAGCAGAAGTTAAACTGGAATTAGAAGTATTGGTTTTACCAGTTTTTGAGGTAGCTGGCGCCTGCCCAAACATACTGATAATGGTGAATACAAATAAAAGAGTTATTAGATTTTTTTTCATTTTTAAGATTTGGGTTTATTTTTTGCTTTGTTGATTCAACAACTAAGCCAAAGCTTAGCCCAAATATAATGAAAAAATATATTTGGGTCTTGAAGCAGTAACTTCAACAAATTGTCAAATCGAAATTAAAAAACAAAAAAGACTTGATAGGAAATGCTAGCCGAATTCAGTTTATTGTCTTTTTCTTAAAAAATAAAATACGACTAATAAACCAATAAGTATAATTTCAATCAAAATCCAGGGCTGTAAATCTTTTTTCAGAGCCTCTTCTGCAGTTTCACTTTTCTTTAGGTATAAAACATTTTTAAAGTCAGAAAATTGGATGATTCTAACATCTAATTTTAGAGGTTTTAAGTTATTGTGATCAATTTTTTGGAGATTTTCTTGTTGTGAAGGATGTAAATAAGAAAAGAAATCATATTCCTCTTCATCAAATAATGTAAAATATACCCGTTGTTTAGTATTGGTTCGACCTTCTACAGAAACAGATTTTCTTTTTGAATTGGAACTGTTCGAGCATTTTTCAATTCGTATGATTTTTTCTTTATAATCGCCTGAAAAATAAAAATATTGTTTAAATCCACTACCAATCAAGATAATAGGAAGAATAAAGATGTTTACAATGAGAAGTAGTAAATATATTTTATCAATAATAGTCTTTTTATTTTCCACTTCGTTTTATAAAGTTTTTAATCAAAATATAGATTGAAAACACAAAAACAACAATGTAAAGGACTGCCAGTTCTGGTTGTTCAAATTTAAAAGTTTCAAAGTCGAATTGTTTATATAATGTAACGCCCAAAATAATGGCAACAATACTGAAAGTAAATACGGGAGTGTTGTTTTTATTTTCCATGGTTTAAAAATTAAAAAATTACAATTTTTCCTGTTCATCAGTAATTAATCGAGAGACATTTTCATTCTTGAAATTTTCTCTAAACAAATGTATTAAAGGAACAGTTGGACTTTTTGGATATTTTTTTTCAAAACGATCAAATTCCAGAATGTTTTCCGGATAAATGTAAAGCTCGTTTGCTCTTTCTACAGTAGGCGTATTGTCCTGACCAAATAAATAATCTAATTGATAAAATTTGTATTGTTCTTTTACAGACGGAATTAGTTTGGAATTTGGATATTTCGTCATAAAATTTTCCCACGAAATTATTCTGTCGCCTAAATCTTTAAAACTTATAACAAGAGCTGCATCCGAAGAGTAAGTCATTTTGTTTTCTTCGCTGATCAGGTACAAATAATCTTTATAATCGCTCGTTACATAATCTTTGAAAATAGTATAGTAGAAGTCATTTTTAGTGGTAATTTCGACAATTCCTTCTCCAATTTCATCATAATTCAATTGATGCTTCACAAGCTCTTTTCCGAAGAGTTTCACTGCTTCTTTGTCTTTTTCGTCTTCATTGTAAAATTTTTCCAATAAAGTATTTTCCTTTTCCATTATCGCATGTAACAAACTGCTGTTTTCGCTGGAATATTTTTCATATAAAGCATCGGCTTCTTCGGCAGATAACGTTTTTAATTTTTGAATAACCTCTAATCTCTTTTTAGAAAACGATGCTAATAAAGCTTCTGAATCTGTTTCTGAATTTTGGGGTAAATTTTCAGTTGTAATACTGTCGTTCTTTATTTCTTTTTTATCTGATGAAGCTGGTTCTGTTTTTTTACAAGAAGAAAGTAAAACTCCAAAAATGATTATGGCTAAGATTTTTTTCATGAGTAAAATGGGTTTGTCCCGCTAATATATAAAATCTATTTTAGTCATAAAAAAAGGACAAAAAATAAAAAACTAATTGCCCTTTTAGAGTATTGTGTTTGAAAATAGGAGAAAATTCTATTTCGTATTTTCCAGAAAATTTTCAATATAGTTTACGACTAGTGGAATATTTTGATGCTGAGGGGCATGTCCAGTTTGTGGCAATATAATTAATTGTGATGTTGGAAGTTGTTTGGTCAACGGATACCAATTTTCTACAGCAAAACTAGTGTCGTGATCTCCAGAAATTATTAATATAGGAGTCTTTGTCGTTTTTAGTTTGTCTCGATAATTATCTTTGTCCTCAGCAGCATTTTCGCCTCCTCCAAAATACAGCTGAAAAATTTCCATAGTAGATGGAATTTTAGAAACATCAATTCTTTTGGCAATTCGCTCATGAGATGCTTTTGCGGCTTTTATACTTTCTTCAGATTCAGGTTCGAAGAAAAGAATAACCTCATCATTAAAATCATTTACGGGCTTCAGGGCATGATCCAGAAAAGATTGTTCCAATGGTACCACGCGTTTTCCTATTGGGCCGGTTCCCAGCAATACTGTATGCGTAACTAGATCAGGATATTGATGTATTGCAGCTTGTGTGACTAATCCGCCATAAGACCATCCCATAAAAATGGCTTTTTTGATTTTAAGGAAATCAGCCAGATCTTTTACATCTTTGGCAACTTCTTTGACATTGGTTGGAAGTTTTCCGGTCGAATAGCCAATTCCAGCGTAATCGAAAGTGATAACCTGATGTTTCTCTGCAAGCAAATCCAAAAATAAGGGATCCCAAGTGTCCAGTGTTCCTCTAAAACGATTAATTAAAATAATCGGATTTCCTTCGCCAATTGATCTGTATGCAATTTTTCGGTCTGTAAAATCTGCATATTTCGTTTCTGAATTGGTAGCGTCTGTTTTTGATGTGCCCATTTTTTTAAAGTTTTGGTTTTGAAACTATAAAATATGTAAGTTATTGATTTTTAGGATTGTAAATATACAAATAAAAAAATGCACAGTTCAAAAAACTGCGCATTTAAGATTTGAAATTTTACAAAAAATTATTTTAGTTGCTCATCAATTAGTTCACCTAAGTTCGTGTTAGAATTATCAGAGAACAAAATATTTCCATCTTTACTGATTAAGATACGAGTCGGAATTGACTGAATTTTATAACCATTTCCAACTTCAGTTTTAGAATCAAAAACTACATTAAAATTGTATTTTTTTTCAGTCATATAAGCGGTTACATTTTTTAAGACCTCATCTTCTTTCTTGTTTTCGAATGTATTTACAAACAAGAAAGTAACCTCTTTGTCTTTGTATTTATTAACTAATTCCTGCATTTTTGGAAAAGAAGCTTTACACGGACCACACCAAGTAGCCCAAAAATCAAGAATTACGACTTTACCTCTATAATCAGAAAGTTTGACGTCTTTTCCTTCTAGATTTTTTAGTGTAAAATCAAAAGCTGTCGCAGAACCAAATTTGTTTATAACGTCTTGAGATCTTGCCGCTTTCGCTTTTTGATCTGCTTTTTCTTTTATTATTTCATATTCTGCAAGAGGACGATTTTCAGCGATATAGATTTCTTTCAGTTTACACAAAAATCCTGCTGGCAGAACACCATCACTATTAATTTCGTCTTCAACATATTTTTTGACTTCGTCTCTGCTTTTTACTTTTTCGAGCATAACCAAATAACGTTCTTTACCACCAGCATCAAGTCCTCCAGCTTTTCTTACGCTGTCTTGATATTTAAAAGCCTCTTCATAATCTCCTTTTTTATACAGTAAAAGCGCGTAGGTGTCGGCAAACATATTAAATTGGTTCTGGTATTGGGCATAAAATTCTTCGTTGCTTTTTTTCTCCAAAATATCCAGAGATCTTTTAGAAACTTGGATTGCAAAATCAAGATCTTGTGTTGGAGTCTCGATACCTCCACCAGATAATTTCCAAGCTAGATTATTGTAAATATACTCTGGATCATACATGTTAGATTCTACAGCTATAGCTTTTTCTAAGTTTTTTTCACCTAAATAAATATCTACCAAGTTGTAATAAAGTCTAGACAAAGCTCCTTTTGATTGATCTTTAAATTTGGTTTTGCATGTATCAATAGACTTTAAAATATAGTCTTCTGTTTTGTTTGGATGACTAGCAAAGCGGGTAAGAAATTTATTTGTTGCCAACATTCCAGTTGGATATTTGGCTAGAATCTCTTTTTCTAATTTGTCTTTCTCTTCAGGCATTTTATTCATATCGTAAAGATTGAGCGCCATCATTAAATATTCTTCTGTATTTTTTTCAAGACATTTTGCAGCAAATGCTAAATTTTCTTCATTGTTTTTTCCCTGAGTGACATTGAATTTCTGATACAGATAACTCATATAAGCTTTGTCGCTTTTTAAAGACGGATATTTTTCAAACAACTTTTCGTAGGCCACAATTTGGTCTTCAGGTTTTGATGCTGTTTTGAGTTTGAAAACATAGTTCCCATAGCCTTTAATAACGATCTCATTGGCAAGTGTTTTGCTACGTTCGACTTCATTTTGGGTTTTGAGATAAACAATATAGCCTTGGTCATTATTAGTATCAATCATTTTTTGACCATTGATAATAACAACCAGCAGAGTTCGTGCAGAGTCAGCAACTTTTGTTGTAAACTCGTAGTTTTTTCCTTTTTTTACTAATTTTTTAAAAGTAGAATTGTCTTCAGACGGAAGGGTAGTTATAAAATTAGCTTTATAATTTTCTTCAATAATCAATCCTTTTGGAGGTTCGTAAACATACGTGTTTTCGGCGCCCACTTTAAATTTAGAGTTTTTGAGATAGATTTTTCCGTTTTGAGAAAATAAACTATTAACAACGGTCAAGAATAACAAAATGTAGATTTTTTTCATCTTTTTGTGGATTTTTATTTGCTTTTTTCTTAATTGTTTAGCGAATAGTAAAATTAGAGATTATACAATCAGTTGTTTTTTTATTAAGAAAATATTAGCAAAAAAAACAAACAAGAGCTTTGAAAAAATAGCAATGTTTTCTAACAAGACGAGATAGGATGTTTCATCTCGCTTGTTTTTTCAGCTTTCATTTTTAATCTTATTTTTTAGAAAACAAATTTTCTACAACCCAGGCTGGGCCAATTAATAAGAATTGAAGATCTTTTAAGAAAGAGGGTTTTTTACCTTCAATATTATGACCATAAAATTGTCCAATCCAGGCAATGACAAAAACACCGATAGAGAATATCCACAACGGAACAAGTTGTCCGATATAATAATTGATGACTAAACAAATTCCCGAAAACAAAGCAATTTTTATTGCCATTGCAATCGATAAACGGATGTAGAAAACAAGAACAAAAAGCAAAACTACAAAAGCCCAATTTTCGATAATAGGCAGATTTAGTTTTAGAGTATTGGAGATAATTCCGCTCGGAATACTCATTAATAATCCTACGATCGAAAAGAAGATGGCAGGGACACAAATATAATGTATGGCTTTATTGGTCGGATTTTGGTGACTTACGGCATATTCTGTAAACCATTGTTCTAATGTTCTCATTTTTGTGGTTTTAAGGTTAGATGCGTAAATCTAATGAAATTTCTTTTAGCTTTTACCGTGCTGAATTTTCATGATTTCATCAACTATTGAAACCGCTTTTTCAAAAGATATTCCATTTTCTTGATCTAGTGTTAGCGGATGATTTTCTTCGATCATTTTAATTTCCGGAATCAATCCTAATCCTTGTTCAATGGCAATTGTTTTAAGAGATAAAGTTTTGCCATAAGTAGGAACATCGGTCTGCATCCATCCAAAATAAGGCTCCTGATTAATTCTGTTTGGATCTTCCCATAAATCCATTCGAAGGCAAAAGTTATCTTCACTTATGGTAGTCCAGACATTAAAAACCAAATCTTCATGATAATTGACTATCGGAATAGTTAATCTTCCTCTATGAAAAAAATGTTCTTCATCTACATAACACCAACTCCCGCCATATTCAATTCTTTTTTCTCTTTCTTCTGGCGGAATAGCAAAATAATAGGCAGGAAATTCATTGCCGAAACACAAAGGCATTTCGTCGAAAGTTTCGTCACAGCAGGAACATTTGTAAGTATACATTTTGTAATAAATATTGAGGTTTTTATTGCTGATTATACTCAAAAACGTTGTCCCATAATTCATCAATTTTGACAAGTGCTTCTTGGAGCGGAATCACGGTCCATTTTCCGTCAGTTTCTATTCCTAAGCCAATACTTTTTAATTTTA
Source organism: Flavobacterium panacis (assembly GCF_024649945.1). Taxonomy (GTDB): domain Bacteria; phylum Bacteroidota; class Bacteroidia; order Flavobacteriales; family Flavobacteriaceae; genus Flavobacterium; species Flavobacterium panacis. The sequence continues at coordinate 60,178 of NZ_JANKMS010000013.1, forward strand.
ATAGAGCATCGTTTACGTCAAAATCCAGTTCGGTTTTTAAATGAGATACAAACCACAATTCTATTTGCGTATCTAATTCTGATGCTGTTAATGCATTTTGGCTTCGGCTTAAAAAGGCATAGGCTAAGATTGTTTCTTTTAATGCTTCTTCTTCAGACGAATTCAAAAGAGAATAAAATGCACCACTGTTGTTTCCAACATTTTTAAAATACAAACTGTCTGATAGTGTTTTAGAATACCTGATTTTCTTATTGATGAAATTGTTGTACTGACGGAAGCAATAAGCAGCCAAAATTCCTAAAGCAATTAACCCTTGATTTAAAGAGGTCTTACTGTTTAATAAATCGATGGTTTCGCCCGTTTGGTAAGCCTCGTACATATTAAGTAGCGCCGGAATTACTTTGGCACTTAAAAGCGAAAGTCCACCAAAAACACCAGGAACCCAAAGCAGCATTTTGTCTTTTAAAGACATTTTAGGAACCGCATTTGGGAAAATAGTTTCAAGATCATTTTTAGGAACACGCTTAAATATCTTTAAAGCGATAGAGCCCGGATCTATAGGCATTTTTCCTAATTTGACTTTCTTTGCGGCCAAATAATCCGCATCACTATAGTTGAGATATATTAAGACACGATCGTAATATTCGATTTCAACTTCTTTTTTCCAGAAAAAATATTTTTTGACCTTTTCTTTCGCTTTGTGATGTCCACGAGCATACAATTCGTAGTCTTTAAAAGCATTAAAATCAATGGCAAGATTCAGACCTATCAAATCCGATTCTTCAAAAGCAGCTTTTAGAGTTTCGGCGTCAATTCTATAATAATTGCCACGTTCCAAAACGGTAAGTAGCGTTTGCTTAAAAACACTAAAATCACTTTTACCAATAAAACCTTCCCGTTCTTTTTCGCTTAAGTCAGGATCGTAAAGCGCATAGTTTTGCTTTAAGTTCCGATTGAGGTTAAAAGATTCGTAATGATAATAATGCTCAATAATATCAAACAACTTTTTATAATCATCTGCCTTTTTAGGATCGTTTGCTAAAGCGATTTGCTGTTCTAATAAAAACTCTTTGTTGAACGGAATATAATGTTCTCGTGTCATGTCGATTTCGGACTTTAATTTTTTCTGGCGTAGAAGCAGCAAAGATATAATTTTTTACCACGCAGTTTTGGTATGTCCAAAGAGGAAGAAGTAAGTAGCTATGGAAAGTAACGCCGTCAGTTTTGTCATCATGAGGAGCGAAGGATCACACAAGTAACTCCGTAAAATAAATAACCAATTTTGCTCGATTCTGCATTGTAAAAAAAGACAAAAAAAGAGGAATTTCAAATCGTTTTCCAACAATTTGAAATTCCTCTTCGTTTTCTAAAAAAAAGCAATTACAACTTAGAAACAATTACGCTGGGCATAAATGCAGGATTACTTGCGCCTGCACCTCCAGTATACCAATTTCTTGCTGTAGCAGCATTGCCTACAGATGACCTGATGCCTATTGTCAATACGTCATTTACTGCGCAGTCGGGTGCTAATAAAGTTACATTGAATGTGTAATAATATATTCCTGCGGTAGTGTAGTAATATTCAATTTCATCGACTTTTACTCCATTCTTAAAAAGGGCAATATAAGCGGAAGTAACGCCATTGGCATTTGGGCCATCACTGTTTCCCCACCATCTTAGTGTAGAGATATAAGTTCCTTTGGTAGTTATTTTCATCGGCTGGCTGGTCTGCAGTGTGGTAAAGTTGTTTGACACGTTTGAAAGAGTGCCAAAAGTCTGCGCAACAGTACTTCTGTAAACAGTTGTTAAATCTCCTGTTTTTTGCCAGCGAGCGAGACCGTTTGCATCTGACATTAAGGTTGCACCATCTTGCTGAGTGCCATCTTTAATTTGTAAAGCTCCTTTTGTAGTGCCGTTATTTACAATTAATTTTGCTCCACTTCCTCCTGTGGGTACTGTTGTGGTTCCCACAAGGACATTACCATTTGTTGTTATTCGGGTGCGAACTGCATTGTTGGTGCGAACTGCAAAATCATTTTCGTCTGACGTACCAATAGCATTAGTACCTGGAGTTGTTGCGGTATTACCACCAATTGCCCAAGAAGTACCAGCTATACGAATCCATTTACTTCCGTTATTGTAATATTCACCAGGTGTTACCATATTGACTCCAGAGCCTGAAGTAGCAGTATTGTAAACATGCATTCCTGCTGTGTGTGCGGATAGTGGTGTTGCAATGTTGGCTGCAGATAAGGCAACATTAGGCAATAATAAGCCTTTGGTGTTACTGCCATTGGTATTGTTTAAGTCGAGTGCTGCATCTTTGTTGGGGTTATTTGACGAAAACCCCACTTGTGCTTTTATGTTGTTTATGCTGTAAATTAAGAAACAGCTTAGTATATATTTTTTCATGTCATTTAGTTTAGAGCAACATTATTGATGTTGTTTAAAGTTTTATCACCACAATACTTGGCATGTAACGAGGATCTGTGCCAGCAGGTCCTGTATACCATGTGGCGACTCCTGGAGTGGCTCCACCAATTGATGGACTAACACCAATTGTTAAAACATCGCCTGCGGAACAATTAACAGCTAAAAGATTAACAGTTAATGTGAAGTAAGAAGTCGCAGCACTAGGAAGATAATATTCTATACCATCAACTGCGACACCATTTTTATAAAGAGAAAAATATGCTGAAATTGTTTTGCTATCAGGATTTGGTCCATTTGATGTTCCCCACCATCGTATAGAAGTAATATAAGTTCCACCAGCGCCTAATTTAATAGGTTGACTGGTTTGGAGCTGAGTTGCTTTACTCCATGGAAAAGTTTGGGCAACTGTACTTCTATAAATACCGGTTCCTAAAGCGGTGTTTCCAGGCTGGAACCAAGTGCCAACTCCATTTGCATCAGATACCATTACACAACCGTCACATTGGCTGCCATCTTTTATTTGAACGGCTCCTGATGTAGTTCCGTTATCTATGGCAACTTTTGCATTGGTACCTCCTGTGGGTACTGTTGAGGTGTTTATTAGTATTTTACCTGCACTGTTAACTCTCATACGTTCTGTATTGTTTGTACGGACTACAAGATCAGTAGCATCAGTGGTTCCAGCAAAATGGTTGGAGGGATTAGTCCCGCTATTGGTAGTGAGTTCCCAGCCATTATTTTGCAATTGCAACCATTTAGTGCCATCGTTATAATACTCTCCTGGAACTACCGCTGTGTCGCCGGTTCCTGCAGTTGCTGTATTGTAAACATGCATGCCGGCGGTATGTATAGATAGTGGGAATGCATTATTCAACGCGGTTAAAGCAACTTTGGGTAAAAGTAATCCTTTTGTATTGGTGCCATCCGTTGTATTGAGATCCAATACTGCATTTTTATTTGAAGCATTGGTCGTCATTCCCGTTTGTGCCTGTATTTTTGTTAAAAATGCTATAGACGTAAGTAAGCCTATAAATATATATTTTTTCATTTTAAAGAATTTGTAAATTGTTTATTCAAGTACAAGAAAAACGAATTCATTTTACTATTATAATTTAACGACCATTACACTAGGCATCCAATTTGTTTTTGTGGTATCTACAGTTCCCGTATACCATTTTCCACCTATATTGGCCTTAACTGTAATAGTTAGTACATCATTTGCGAGACAGTTTGTAGCTACAAGATTTGTTGTGAAACAGATTCTGCCTACTGATAGTTTTGTTTCGTATTGTTGAAGAAAGTCTACTTGCACTCCGTTTTTATTCAGACCTATATCTGCTTCTACCTGAAATGCAGCGTTTGTTGTATCTGTGGCTCCCCACCATCTTAAAGAGACCATGTAATTTCCGGGTTCACTTACTTTAATGGCTTTATTGGTTTGTAAAACAGTTGCGGTTCCCACATTAAAAGTTTGAGCAGTAGTGCTATTGTAAATTCCTGTTCCTAGATCATTATTACCACCTTGAAACCATTTGGCAACACCATTGGCATCAGACATTAAAGTTGCGCCATCTGCCTGTGTTCCGTCTAATAATTGTATAGCGCCACCTTTATTACCGTTATCAATAATGAGTTTGGCATTGGTGCCACCTGTTGGTACTGTAGAGGTTCCTATTAAAATCTGACCAGTACTTGCCACACGCATCTGCTCAGTATTGTTTGTTTTAACCACAAAATCTTTAGCATCTGTGGTGCCTAAAAAGTTGGTTGTGGCACTGGTTCCTGCATTTCCAGTAATTGACCATAAATTGCTATCAGTCTCTGATCGTATCCATTTTGTGCCATCATTGATGTAGAGACCAGGTGTAACTCCAGTAGTTCCTGTACTTGTTGCCGTATTGTATACTTTCATTCCTGCAACATGTGTAGTCATAGGTGATGCACTTGCTGTCGAAGTGAGGGCAACTTTAGGCAACAACAAACCTTTGGTATTGCTACCATTGCTATTGTTTAAATCTAATGCCGCATTTTTGTTTGGGGTATTAGTTGTCATACCTACTTGTGAGTAAGCGTGCATGGTAACCAAACACCATAACGATAGTGTCAGTTTCACATAAGTTTTCATAAAAATTGAATAATAATGTTGTTAGTAAAATACTTTATTTCCCATAAAGGAAATTCCAATTTCAACTTGTTTTTGTCTTGGGGAATACTCAAATTTTAGACATGTTTCCGGAAGTGGTATTTGGAAACAAATAGAGTAGAGGCTTATAAATTGTTAATCTGGTTTTGGATCGCTTTTATGGCTTCGTTGCTTAGTTTGTTGTACTCGGCTTTTAGTTTGTCACATATAATGCCAGAGCGATCTCCGCGAATAGCCTTTCGAATGTAATCGTAAGAATATCCGTACTTGTCTTTTAGAATCTTTAGGACATCTTGATTATAACTTGATTTTGTTTTCATATTTTTGTCCATTGCTTACTTTGTCTTAAAGATGGGACAAAATTAATAAGATATTTTCTAAAAAGCAAAACAAAAAGTAAGATTTTTTCTAAAAAATGCTGTATGGCAGAAAACACAATACATAGAATTAAAAAATATATCGATTCAAAAGGAATTAAAGTAAGTGTTTTGGAGCGGGAAGTTGGAATGTCTAATGGTTCTTTTGCGAGTCAGCTAAAGAATAATAAAACCATCGGAGTTGATAAGTTAGAAAATATCTTAAGGAAATATACAGATGTCAACCCTGAATGGCTTCTGACAGGTAATGGAAGTATGCTTAAAGCAGAATCTATAGGAAATGATAATGATAATTTGAAACTAAAGACAGATTTCGAAATTCCAGTTTACAACGTCCGTACCATTGCCGGAATCGTTGATTTATTGGGAGAAACAAAAACACAAGTGCCAGTAAATTTTATCAGTATACCCGAAATTTCAGAATCTGATGGCGCTTTGTATGTTACAGGCGATAATATGTATCCGTTACTAAATAGCGGCGACATTGTGGTTTTTAAGAAAATTAAAGTCCCACGAAATAACATTCTTTGGGGCGAGATGTATCTGGTTTATGTAAACAATGACGGAAATGATTTTTTCTTTACCAGTTTTTTAAATAAGTCCGATCGCGATTCTTATGTGCAGTTTGTTTCACAAAATCCTCATCATCAAATGGTCGAGTTTCCTATAAGCAGTATTAAGGCACTTGCCTTGGTCAAGGCTTCGGTTAGGGTGAATGTACAGTTTTAAACTTCTTTTTTTGATTTGTTATCCTGAGGAACGAAAGATCACACAAGTGACTTCGTAAAGTAACACCGTCCAGTATGAAAAAAATGGGATGTCCAATTGTTACCAGCAATTTGAGATCCCATTTTATGTTCCAAAAAAAAAGTGACAAAATTTAAAAAAGCTCTCTTGATGAAAACTAAATTTTAAACTAAAAATTATTCACAGCAATATTAGCACTATAAATTATTGTGGCTATGCGTATTTATACGGTTTTTTGTTTTAAACAACTAAGATTCCAATTTGCTGAGATGCTAAGTACTGAATTAACTAATGGATTCTGATTTTTTGAGCTCGATTACTCCCTGAACATATTTGATTAATTCTTCTTTAGTTACAGAAAAAGCAGCCTTTTCTTCTTCAGTATGAAAATACAAATTGGCAATGCTTTCAGCATCCATGTTTTGATTGAGGTAATGATCTTCTGCATAACGTATCAGATGATCTACAAAAAGTTCACGTTGTTTGCCTTTTTCAATAGTTTCTTTGTCGCCTTCTTTAATTTTTTCGATTACAGATTCGGGTAAATCTATAGTTAGATACATACAATCTACAGCGACTTTTGAAAGCATTTCTTTAGATACCCTTCCTTCTGCGTTGCAATAGGCGCAAGGAGCGGGAACCCATTTTAAGTGTCTTTTTAAGCGAGTAATATCTTCCCAATCGACGAAACCTTTTCCAAGACACCTTGGACACTCGATATCGGATCGTTTAAAAAAATTAAAAATGCTCATGGCTGTACAAAATTCTTATAATGCTAATTTAGGTAATTAAGTAAGAAAAGTTGTTTGGGTCTTTGTTTTTTTTGAAGAAAAGAATTAACAAATGTTGTTGATTTGTTTTTTTGTACTGTAGGGTAAGAAAGTGTAAAGTAGATCCAGTTAAAGAGAGAAATCATGTTAAAAAAATAAGTCTCACATCAAGGAAATTAATGTGAGACTTAAAAAAAAGTAAAGATTCAGTTATTTTTTGTTTCCTAGTTTTTGTAAATACTCACCCAGGGGAATGTCTAGTCCAATTCCCCAAAAAGCATTATCTCCAAATTTAGCATCTTTCACAAAAGGAAAACCTAAAATTAAATTAACATCTAATGCATTGTAAAAACGTAAGCCTAATCCAGCTCCAATATGAGGAAAGTCAAAGTTTTGATTGGTAGTAGTATTTGCTAATGTATAAAGTAATCCGGCTCCATATACTATTCCATAAAATTCATTTATAAAAGGAGCTTTTTTATTTAAATAGACATCATTTTTAATTACATTTTCATATCCTTCAAAACGTTTGAAGTTTGCTATTCGCCATTTTACTCCAATTTTTTCTGAAGCAAAACTTATATTTTTGATTTCTTCTCCATCTGAAAATTTGAAATTTTTAAAGAAAAAATTTTGATTTAGTCCTAAACTTAAATACAATGAAAAAACCGATTTGTTATTTCTGTCATAGTATTGTTGTAATTCAGTAAGAAATGAAGCAACATCAATTTCTACATATTCTTCTGAAGGATTGATTAGAGTGTATTTTTTTATAGCATTGATAAAAAGGGTATAGCTATCTTTGAATTCACCATCAGGAAGATTGTCCTCTATTTTTTTGCTTCCATCTCTTAAAAGATTAACAATACTTTGATAGGTTTCTGCCTCGTCAAGTTTATTTAAATTAGCAATGAATTCGAATAAATTCATTAGTTCGTCATCGTATTCTATAATTTCATTAATTTTTTGTAATGCCCTGATTTTTAATAGAGGAATTATAATTTTGTTCTGTTTTATGATTGAGTTGTAAACTTCATCGTTGTCTCTGTCTCTTATTTTAAGTTCTACCATTTTTTCATTAATGTAATTGTCCAAATAAACAATATCACTCATTTGAACATCATTATTATTAATCAGAGATTTTATTTTGCTATGGAGATTTGATAGAATTTTGGAGGCTTTGGAAATTGTAATTGAATCCAAATTGACCGTTTTAAAGCTATCAATCTTTGCTTCTTCCAATATAGAAGTTAAATATCTATTATAAAAATCATCTGATTGTGTTATTACTAGGTATTTGTCGTTTATCTGTGACTTAATATCTTTCTCAATATTTTTTCGTGCGACATTTTTTTTATCGATTTCGGTGATTAGCGTCTTCTTTAATTCTTCAATTTTGTTTATATCATCATTGAATTTTGATGAATCAACATTAAAATAATTATCATCTATTAAATTATTGATTTTTATTTCATTGATAGCACTTAATTTGTCATCGGGATATTGATATACAATGTATTCTTTTAATTTAATAGCATCATTTAAGATTTCAATGACTAAATTGTTTTTATACTTTTTAGCAAAATCTGGTAGGATGTCTATCTTAGAATTCAATTTGATAATTGAGCTGTTAATGTTTGCCTTAAAAGGATCTAAAGAACTATTTTCTAAAGCGATTAGTTTAGATAATTGTTTATCTGGAAATTCAAATAATTTTACAGGATTTAATTTTATTAAATCATTAGTTAATTTTTTTATATCAGAGTCTATATTGGTTGTGCTGCTGTTAAAAGATTCTAATGATTTTTGATAAGTTAAGGATTCCTTGTACGCGGTGATTTTATCGCAGATGTTACAATCTAAAGAAGGAATTGAGATTTTTTTAGGAGTTTTTGCAATAGTGTTATAGTTTATTAAGGTGATAGAGTTTTCTAAGACAGCTATTTCATCTAATGTGTTTTTTATTTTTAAATCAGGGGTATCGGATTTTTCATTAATCATTTGTATTAAATAATTCACACTAATATCTTGGAGATTTTTTTTTATATCTAAAACAGTTTTTCCCTTATTCTTTTTCAAGAATTCATTGATGATATCATAATTTTGAACATAAGGTCTGATTTTTTTACAGATGTTTATCTTTAAATCATCCAAACTTTCTCTGAATTTTTTTTCAATTTCATCATTTTTTAAGCTTGAATAAAATTGACCAGATCGATAATCTATTTGGTTTTTAAAAAAACCTTTTTTTTGTAATTCAGGTATGTCAGATAAGGATAAACTAACTACGTCAAGTAATATCCCAAAGGGGATTTCAAGAGGATCTCGTGAATATTGTTTTTTTAAAAAAAATAGTTTTTCTTCAACTGTGGATTTTAAACTACTTTCGTCAATTGGTTTTGTTTTATTCTTGCTTAATGTGTTAAGTTCGGAAAAAGAATTGTTTAGATCTTTTAAAGAGCTGTATAGTGAAATGATACTTTTGTCTTTTGGATGTGTAGTAATATATTTTTGCATTACGCTTAATGTAACTGAAGCAGAGTCCAATTTTATAAAATCAGTATTATTGGAAAGGTTTTTAATAATTTTTTCTGATCCAATTTTGTTGTCTTCAATAATAGTGCTGTTGGTGCTTGATATATCTTTTCTTAAAGTTAGTCGAGCAAGCTTTTTTTTGTATTTAGTAGCTTTGCTTTTTTTGTAAACCAATTTATCAAGATCTTTTTCGTTAGTGATTTTGTCGATATTTACTAATCCCGTGTTGAAATCTTTTTCGTGAGTCTTGATTAATTCTTCCCAGTTATCTCTGCTTTTTTTTCTTTTAAGTTCATCTGCTTTTTCTTTGATGGTTTTTTCTTGATAAAATGGAGACTGAATTTTGTAATTACAATATGCTTTATTTGCATTAATAAGTTCTTTATCATTAGATTTTATTATCGCATAAGTAACTCCTAAAGACAAAGCGTAATTTGTAGTTAGTTCAAGAATTTCTTTTTCAATAACCTGCGGATTTTTTTCGTTTAATAAAACATTTAAGCAGTTTTGCACATAGTATTTTGTTGTGAAATTAGCCTCAGGAAACATTTTAAACATAAACCTTTTGAGTGCTTCTTGTTTGAGTTCTTTTTGTTTACTCATGATAATTTCAGTTAGAACTTCTACATCAATGGTTCCCTTGTTCATTGTTAATTTTTCAAGTCCAACGGCTAGTGTAGGATTGACTTGGGCAAACACAAAGGATTGTAGCAATAAAAATGCTATTAGTAATAATTTTTTCATAATTGGTTGTTTTAGATTTATTTTTGGTACAACAACATTACCAAAATTCCAAAAAATCGCACCAAGTATTTATACGGTTTTTTACTATTAAATAATTATTAACTATTTGTTATTAAGTAAGTTGTGTTTTGTGTTTTAAAATAAAGAAAACCCAATAAAACCTAACCAATCCAAAGGTTTTATAAATAATAAAAAACAAAAAAGCCCAACCAAAAGGTCGAGCTTCTCAAAAATTATCTCATTGTCTAATGGACAAATTCTCTAATTAAAAAATCATCTCATTGGCAAATTGTCCAACAAAATCTGATATTTTCTCCCTACGGGAATAGCATCGCCATTTGACATCGTAAGATTTTTAAAAGTAACTGCGGTAATCTTTTGAGTATTGACAATAAAAGAACGATGCACTTGTACAAAATGCGAACAGTCAATTTCGGCGCTGATGCTGGCCAGTGAGCCGTAAATAATGATAGGCGATTTTAGTTTGCAGTTGTAAAGTTTCATGTAGTTGCCTAGACTTTCGATATACAGAATATCAGAAAGAGGTGTTTCTATAGTTTGGCCGTTAGAACGGTATGAAAGTACTTTTTCGTTCGTATTGCTTTCTTTTTTTATAGTGTTTCCAGAATGATAGGTTTTGGCTTTTTCAATGGCTTTAGTGAATTTATCCAGCGAAATTGGTTTCATTAAATAATCAATTGCATCGTTTTGATAGGCCGAAAGCGCAAAATCAGAATAAGCGGTGGTTACAATCGTGATGGGACGATTGGGCTGAAGTTCCATTAATTCTACACCTGAAATTACGGGCATATTAATATCCAGAAAAATAATATCGTATTGGTTTTCGTTAAGCAGTTTTATGGCTTCCATACCATTAAAAGCGCTACCAGAATGTTCCAGTTCGTCAAATTTGGAGATGTGCGAAATCAGTGCTTTGTGCGCCGGTGATTCGTCATCGATTATAAGACAGCGGTAGGTAAGTGCCATATACTTAATTTTACAACAAACATATTTTTCTCTTTCTGGCAGCTCAAATCGTGTTTCAAGCCGTAAACTTCTAGACGTCTTTTTAGGTTTTCAATGCCGATTCCGGTGCTCGAAAGGCGAGATCCCGAATCGAGATAATTGTTTTTTAAAGTAAAAGTCAAATTTCGACATTTTACTTTTAAATCCAGATTAATAAAAGGTTCGAGAGTTTCTGCAGAAAATTTCACAGCATTTTCAACCAATGGTAAAAAGAATAAAGGCGGAATCTCGATTTGATCATTAATGCCTTCAATGTTTTGGTTTACCGTCAATCGCTCATTTCTGAACGTATAATATTCAATATATTTTTTTACAAAGTCAATTTCTTCTTCCACCAGAACATAATCTTTTTTAGAAGCTTCAATCTGATAACGCAACATATCCGAAAGATTCAGAATTCGATCTGGAACTTTGTCTGGTTCTGCCAGCGCTTCGCCATATAGATTGTTCATGGCATTCAATAAAAAATGCGGATTTAATTGCTGTTTTAAAAACGAAAGTTCCGATTTGAAATTCATAATGTCTTTGTCGGCCTGCATCATTTTTTTGGTAATCACAACGTGCATAAAATAGAAAAACATTCCGTTTATGATGAGCGATAAAATTTGGAGCGTTTTAAAATTCCCCAATCCGACAAGTGGGAAAAACCAATTCATAAAAAAGTAAAAACAAGTCCAGTACACTACAAGAAGTATAAAGAAAGTTTTGACTTTTCTTTTAAACAAAAAAGGTCTGATAATACAAATGTTGAAAATAGTAATCCAGACAATGCATGGAAAATAACCTACGGCAATTTGGCTCAAAATATAAGACCAAGTGTGTCCATCAAGTTTTATTTCGTCATAAACGCAGGCTAGAATAACTAAGTAAACCAATGTGTTTACGAGGATATTTCGTAGAAAAAAGTTCTGATAAATTTTGGAGATCGTCATAACGGCAAAAATAATATAATCGTATAGTTTTTAGCCCTTTGTAAACAATAAATTATACCAACGCCATTCGTATAAATTATACGCCGTTGGTATAAAAACACTATTATAATAAGAGTGTCTCCTTTACTTTTGAACCGAATTTCAAATATCATCCAAACAAATTTATTATAGCACAAGTTTATGAAATCCAAAATCATTTCAGTTTTAGTTGTATTCATCTCATTAAAAGCTATGGGACAGGAAAAGGAGCCAGGCATGAAAACGTTAGGAAAAGCCATAGTCGATAAGTTTCCGACAACAAGAACTTTTGATGTGCAATACGAACAGCTTGGACCTTCGAACTACGATTCGGAATTGTTTGGTAATAAATTTGAAAGAGGAAGAGTAGAAAGTCACAGCCGATTTAAAGCTGCCTTTAATCTGCCATTTTATGCTACAAAATCAAAGCGATTTGTTTTAACGTCTTCTTTGCGTTATAAATATGAAAATTACCAATTTGGCGATATTTACAATTACGGAACCAATGAAACGTATAGGAGAGAAAATGCCGATGTTCACTACTGGGCAGGAGCATTAACGGCAACTTATATGTCTTCTCTTTTCGGAAAACCGGCCATTTATAGCGCAACCGCAACTGTAGATGGGGACGAAGAAAATCTACAGCGTGTAAAAGGTTTTGCATCGGGGGTTTTGGTGCTAAAAAGAACGCCTTCAACCACTATTACTGCTGGAGTTTTGGTGTTGCTGGATCCGTCTTCGATTGTGCCGATGACGCCACTTTTGTCTATTAACCATAAATTTAAAAACTCAAAATGGGATATGGATTTTATTCTGCCACAACGTCTTTTGTTTAGAAGAGAATTGCTGGAAAACGGAAGAATTTCTTTAGGGACAGAATTGAATACGGAGAATTTTTATCTGCATTTAAACAGTCCTAACATGAAAGGAGTTTACGAACTCAACCAATTAGAACTAAAATCGGGGATTACTTATGAGTATAGTTTTACTCCAAAACTTATTGCGTTTGCAAAAGCAGGTATCAATAATGTAGTAAGTGCCCGAATTACAGAACGTGGCGAACGAACGAATCGTTACGTATATGACCAAAAAGAAGATGCGCAAGGTTATGTTAGATTTGGAATCTCTTATAATCTTTTTGACAGAAAGTAAAAAAATAGAGTTTTAAGATTTAAAAATGTGTAGTTATGATTGTTGAAATTTTTAAAACAAACGTAGAAAAGGAAACCGAAACCAATTACATTATTGCAGTTATCAAAAGACAGTTTCCATCCTATAAGGTTAATTTTGATTTAGAAGACTGCGATAAAATTCTGAGAGTAGAAGCCTTAGAACCACAATGGAATGCTATCATTGATTATGTCAATTGCTTAGGATTTTCTTGTGTGAGATTGGAATAGTCTTTTTGATTAAGATCAGCCAGATTACAATTTGAAACTGAAGCAAAAACAGGTAGAAATACGTAGCTGTATTCTTTTGTTTATAAATAATTTTGTGCAATATTTTGTTTTAAATGTAAAACTATTCAGATGTTAAATTTTATTCTTTCTCTTTTTCTTTTTCTGTTGGAACAATTGTTTTAGTTGAGCTATTGTGCTTTAGTAGAAGGAATTATTGTTTATGATAACATGGTTTAAAGGCTATTCTTGGTTATAAAAAAAAAGCTGTAAACTTAGATTTACAGCTTTTTTGTTTTGTATAAATTGAATTTGCTTTAATACATTTTAGTTGCAAATAAGTAACTTTCGCCAAAACCAGTGTTAAATATCATGTTGTTTATTGTTGCGGTGCCCATTGGGGTTGCTGCATTTAAAATTGAGTATAGTGTCGTATTGTTGGTTACTTCTATTACTGCAACGCCTGAAAGTAAACTATACATATCTAAGTAGTCTATAGATCCACTTATTAAGCTACTTCCAACAAAAGAAAAGTTAGTATTTGTCTTGGCTGTCTGAGATTCGCTTAAAGACATTTGAATCCATAAGCTACTATTGACAGGTATTGCATTATTTTGTATTAATTCACCATAATAGACTAACCAACGACCTGGTGTAAGTACTATTTTGCGTCCTAAATATTTAGGGGCAGAAGGAGATGCGCTTGTGTATGTTCTATTTCCTGCTGCGATGGTTGTTGTGCTTAGGACAAAACCGCCTTCGGTTCCTGGTAAGCTTTGCCATGTAGCTAATCCGTTTGCATCGCTGGTTAATACTTTGGCATAACCTTCAGATCCATCTTTGATTTGTAAGGCTCCGGCGGATGTTCCGTTATTGATTTGTATTTTGGCTGTAGTGCCTCCAGTTAATGGAGTAGTTGTATTAACTAGAAGTTGTCCATTCGAAGTAATACGCATTCTCTCTGTACTGTTGGTTTCTAATGGGAAATCAAAAGCATCATTTGTTCCAATCGCTTTTATGGCTCCATTGTTATTTCCGTCTTGTATCCAAGTATCCATTGCTGAGGAGACACGAATCCATTTTGTACCATTGTTGAAATATTCGCCTGGAGTAACTGCATTTATGCCAGTTCCAGCGGTTGCGGTATTCCAAACATGCATTCCTGCTACATGTGCTGTCATAGGCGCAATATTGTTAATGGCTGTTAGAGCTACTTTGGGCAATAAAAGCCCTTTGGTATTAGTCCCATCTGTTTTGTTTAAATCTAAAACAGCATCTTTATTTGGGTTATTGCTTGGTATTCCCACTTGTGCATTTGTACTCATTGTTAGACACCAAAAAAAGAGTGTCATTTTAAAAATCTTTTTCATAAATCTTGAAATAATTGTTTTGTTGTTACTATAAAACCTTTAAAAGGTTCTGAAGATTGATTGCTTTTGTTTTTGGAGTAGAGGGAGCACAACAAAGTGAATGTTTGTTTCGCGAAGTGGTATTTGAAACAAGTTGAGGTAAGTAGTATTGTGTAGAGGCTTATAATTTGTATAGCTGGCTTTTGATGGCTTTTATAGCTTCGTTGTTGAGTCTGATGTATTTGGCTTTTATCATATTGCAGATAATACCTGTACGATCTCCTCTAATGGATTTTCTGATATAGTCTTGAGTATAACCGTATCTCGCTTGTATAATCTTTAGTACATCCTGATTATAACTTGGTTTTGTTTTTTCATTTTTGTCCATTGTTTTTGTTTTTTAATCTTCCAAGAAGGTATTTCACTCTAAATAGAAGATGATTTGCTTACATTTCCATATTGTTTGTTTTTCTAATTATTAATAATTGCTTTTTTAGGACTAGGATTAGCGTCTTTTTTTAAAAGATTCTTGATTATTTCCTGAAAAGCTTTATCGAGTTCTTTGTAATCATTTTTTATTCTATCTGCAGTAATACTCAAATTGTGTCCGCTTAAACATTGCCGAACATAAACAGTTGTAAGTCCGTATTTCTCTACCAAAGCTTTTATTATTCGCTGGTCGTAAGTATACTTCCTGTTTTTTTTCGTTTCTTTGCTCATTTTCACTTTTTGTTTCTTATTGCAAATGCAAAGATATAACCTATTTTCTATTTTGCAAGAAAATTACTAGAATATTTTCTACTTGTTTTATGAAGGCGATTGAACGTTTATATGAATATCTCGAATTTAAAGGGCTTAAAGTAACTCCTTTTGAAGTTAAAACTGGGCTTTCAAATGGATATTTGGGTAAGCAATTTAAAAGAAAGGCAGATTTAGGAGAGACTATTTTACTTAAAATACTAGAAAATTGTCAGGATTTAAATCCTGTTTGGCTATTAATGGGAGATGGTCTTATGTTAAATCCTGATTCTTCTGTAGGTAATAAAGCAGAAATAGAACAATATGTGACTAGTGATTTCTCCTTGAAAACAGATAAAACCAAAAAAAGGCAATTTATTCCTTTATTTGATATTCAAGAAACAACTTCTGTGGCGGCTCTGTTTTGTAATCAGGAACAACAAGAACCTGTCGATTATATGGCAATTCCTAATCTGCCAAAATGTGACGGTGCAATCTCAGTAAGCGGAGATAGTATGTATCCTTTAATAAAATCAGGAGATGTTGTGCTGTATAAAAAGGTCAAAAATACTATCGAAACAATCTTTTGGGGAGAAATGTATCTGGTGTCGATTTTAGATGAAGACGGCAATGAGTTTAACATGATACGCTGGATTCAAAAATCGGAACAAGGAAATGAATATCTCAAATTGGTAAGTGAAAATGAAAAACATGAGCCTAAAGATTTGCCTATTCAGTCTATTAACGGCTTGGCTCTTATTAAAGCTTCTCTTCGTGTAAATTCGATGTCTTAAATGTAATAAAGTTTTGGGCATTATTTTCTACATTTGTGCCCTATGAAAAAAGCTTTCCAACTCTTCGATTTTAGTCAAAAAATCAATTACAAAAACGAAATTTTAGCTGGTTTAACTGTGGCAATGACCATGATTCCAGAATCACTGTCATTTGCAATTCTGGCTGGATTTCCACCTTTGGTAGGATTATACGCTGCCTTTATTGCCGGATTGGTCACCGCTATTTTTGGAGGAAGACCGGGAATGATTTCGGGTGGAGCAGGGGCAACAGTGATTGTATTAATTGCCCTAATGAAATCGCACGGAATTGAATATGTTTTTGCAGCCGTTGCCCTCGGTGGAATTGTTCAAATCTGTATCGGACTTTTTAAGCTCGGAAAATTTATTCGTTTGGTTCCGCAACCTGTAATGTTTGGTTTCGTAAACGGTTTGGCGGTTGTGATTTTTATGTCGCAGTTAGAACAGTTTAAAACAGTTGTAAGCGGACAAGTTTCTTGGCTTCAAGGAACTCCTTTATATATAATGGGAGGTTTGGTGGCTTTGACAATCGGAATTGTTTTAATTTTTCCGAAAATTACAAAAGCGGTTCCAGCTTCTTTAGTCGCTATAATGGTTGTTTTTGCTTTGGTCCTTGTTTTTAATATTGAAACCAAAACCGTAGAAGATATTGCTTCTGTACAAGGTGGATTTCCTCCGTTTCACATTCCGAATATTCCTTTTTCTTTTGAAACTTTAAAAATTATTTTTCCGTATTCGGTAATTGTGGCTGCTGTAGGTTTAACAGAAGGTTTACTAACGTTGAATTTAGTGGATGAAATTACAGGAACAAGAGGAAATAGTAACAGAGAATGTATTGCGCAAGGAAGTTCAAACATCTTAAACGGATTTTTCTACGGAATGGGAGGTTGTCCTATGATCGCACAAACGTTAGTAAATCTTGGAGCAGGTTCAAGAGCCAGACTTTCAGGAATTATTGCGGCTTTGACCATTTTGATTATTATCCTTTTTGGAGCGCCTGTAATTGGAAAATTGCCAATGGCAGCTTTGGTCGGTGTCATGATGATGGTAGCAGTTACTACTTTTGAATGGGCGAGTTTCAGAATCATTAATAAAATGCCAAGACATGATATTTTTGTTGGAATTTTAGTGGCTGTAATCACGATTGTATTGCATAATCTAGCATTGGCAGTTTTAATAGGAGTTATTATTTCGGCCTTAGTTTTTGCTTGGGAAAGTGCGAAACGAATCCGTGCACGTCATTACATTGATGAAAATGGTGTAAAACATTATGAAATCTACGGACCATTATTCTTTGGTTCCACAACTGCTTTTATTGAAAAATTTGACATTCAAAACGATCCGAATCATATTATCATTGATTTTAAAGAAAGTCGTGTTTCAGATATGTCGGCGATTGAAGCTTTAAATAATATTACTAAAAAATACAATCAACTAAATAAGGTAGTTGAATTAAAACATTTAAGCGAAGACTGTCGTCAATTATTGAAAAATGCCGATGCGGTTATCAATGTAAATGTGATTGAAGATCCGACGTATAAAGTGGTTTCTTAATTAGAAAATTATCTTAACAAACGTGTATTATTTATTGACAAACCCGACAGGTTTTTAAAACCTGTCGGGTTTGTTGTATGTAGTGTTTTTGACAAATTTTAGGTTATTTATAAAGGCCTTTTGTCATTTTCTAATTGGTACATTCTCAAATTATCTAATTAAAATAATAATTTGATTTTTGTAACTTTGTAAAATGAAACTAACAGAAACATTAGAAGATTTTTACACCGTTAAAATCAAAGGAATGCCCGAAAATCTTAAAAAAGAAATCGGACATTTTAATGTTTTTAAACTGGATGAATACGTTGGAAGTACTTGCAGTCCATTGCCTTATACGAGAAAAGACTTTTATAAGATAAGTTTGATTATCGGGAAAAATAAAGTGCATTATGCAGATAAAGTCGTAACGATTGAAGATCAGGCTTTATTCTTCGCAAATCCGCAAATTCCGTATAGTTGGGAGCATATTGATGAAAGTCAAACGGGTTTTTTCTGTATTTTCACAGATGCATTTTTTAGTCAGTTTGGAAATTTAAAAGACTATCCTTTGTTTCAGCCTGGCGGAAATCCTGTAGTTCCAGTTTCTATGGAATTGGCAGAATCTTTAAAAACCGTTTATTTAAAAATGTTAGAAGAAATCAACTCTGATTATGCTTTTAAATATGACGTGCTTCGGAATCTGGTTTTTGAAATCATTCATTTAGCCTTAAAAACACAAACCGTAACGGCTTCATTATATAGTAAATCGAATGCTACAATTCGAGTTTCTTCTTTGTTTTTAGAATTATTAGAAAGACAATTTCCTGTTGAGTCTATTTCGCAGCAAATTAATTTCCGTTCACCTTCAGAATATTCAAATCAATTGAATGTGCATGTCAACCATCTCAATAAAGCTTTAAAAGAAACCACAGGAAAAACCACTTCTCAGATTATTTCAGAAAGAATTGTTCAGGAAGCTATGATTTTGTTGAAACAAACCAATTGGAATATCAATGAAATTGCTTGGTGTTTAGGATTCGAAGAGTTGTCTCATTTTATTAATTTCTTCAAGAAAAATGTTCAAGTTTCGCCCAAAAACTATCGATTAGCAGAAATTGATTGATTTTTGTAACTTCTTGCTTGATTGCTTTAATTTTTAAGAAGTACTTCGCCAATACCTTTGTCCTGTAATTATAAACGTAAAAATTTAAAATCATGGGAAATAACAAAGTTTGGTTTATCACAGGTGCTTCAAAAGGACTTGGATTAGAATTGGCTAAAAAATTATTGAAAGAAGGTTTTAAAGTTGCTGCAACATCAAGAAGTGAAGCATCTTTAATCGCAGTATTAGGAAGTGCATCAGAAAGTTTTCTTCCTCTTGAAATGGATTTAGTAGATGAAAAAAGCGTAAAAAATGCCATTGATAAAACCGTAAATCATTTTAAAACAATCGATGTTTTAGTCAATAACGCAGGTTACGGATTATTAGGAGCTTTAGAAGAACTAACCGATGCAGAAGCCAGAAAAAACTTCGAAGTAAATGTTTTCGGATTATTAAATGTAATCAGAAATACAATGCCGATTCTTCGCGCGAATCAATCGGGACATATTTTTAATATTTCTTCTGTTGGAGGCTATTACGGAGAATTTCCAGGTTGGGGAATTTATTGTTCGACTAAGTTTGCGGTTGGAGGTTTAACAGAATCTTTAGCAGCAGAAATAAAACCATTTGGAGTTCACGCAACAATAGTTTATCCGGGTTATTTTAGAACCGATTTCTTAAAAGACAGTTCGCTTTTATTGCCAGAAAATCCAATTGCGGAATACAAAGAAGTAAGGCAATCTCAAAGTGCGCACAAAGAAGATATCAATGAAAATCAGCCGGGAGATCCTGTAAAATTAGCAGAAGCGTTAATTAAAGCTAGCGAAGATCAGAATCCGCCTTTGCATTTATTTTTAGGTGAAGATGCTTTTAATATGGCGAATCAGAAAATTGCTAGTGTGCAAAGTGAATTGGGGAAATGGAGAGAGGTTTCTGTTGGAACTAATTTTTAATTAGATAATGTGTCAATTTGATAATTGGAAAATGATTTTCACAACGGATATATGCGTTGATAAACCCAACAGGTTTTAAAAACTTGTCGGGTTTAGTTCTTGTGATTTGTTTTTAGAATTGCCTCCAGATTTATCTAGAGGAACAAAATAAATAATGGGAAAAGGGCTTTAGCCAAACTATAAAGTTTGGCTAAAGCCCTTTAAATATTTCTATAAACTAACCTCCAGATGAAGACAATTGATTTTGTACAATGAAGAAAATTATCTAATTATCTAAATTGGCACATTATCTAATAATTAAATTGACTAATTGCCTCATTACTTCAACATCGAGTCGACATCGCTCAATTTTCCATCAATTTCGCCAATTTTTAAGCCTAAAATTTCGGCGATTAAAGGATAAACTGAAATATTAGGAAAAGTTCTAACGGTTTTATTGACTTTAAAAGCAGGACCTTTTGCATAAAAAATGGCGTGCATATCTTTTTCATTATTGTCATAACCGTGAGTTCCGCCTTTTATATGTGTACTTTCTTTGCTTACTAAACTCCATCCTTTTTCAGCTTCAATCACAAAATCATGTACACGCGGATTTGCTCCGTAATGTAATCTTTTAGGAACTTCAGCCGATTTGTAAAATTTAATATGCGGTACTTTTTTCAAAGCATTGGCGATAGAATCCTGAAAACCAGGTTTTGCTTGTAAGCTCATAATTGGATTGATAACATCTTTATAGCCCAGCCATTCTGGTTTTAAATAATCTAAAACAGCTACTTTTTTATCGTTACTGATATTGGCCATTCCGTGATCAGAAACAATAATTAAGTTGATTTGTTTTCCAATTGGCAAAGCATCTAATTTACGGGATAATTCTCCCATAATAGAGTCCATTTTAATAACTGCTTTTTTGGTTTCTGGTGAAAGTGGACCAAAGTTATGTCCAGAATGATCAGGTTCATCAAAGTATAAAGTAACCAGATGAGGTCTTTGTTTTTCTGGAAGCTGCAACCATTTCATAACCGTGTCAATTCTGGCTCCGTAAGGAACTTTTCCGTTGTAATTTTTGAAATAGCTTGGATTTCTTTTGTCAATATCAGAACCAGGCCAAAAGAACGAAGCGGTTTTTACGCCTTGTTGTTCTGCTAGATTCCAGATTGGATTTCCTCCATAAAATCTAGAATCGTTTTTAGCATCACTGGATAATGAAAAAGATTGATCTAAAGAAGAGTCATAAAAAACATTATTAATGATTCCGTGATGATCCGGATAAAGTCCTGTAACAATCGTATAATGATTAGGGAAGGTCTTTGTGGGATAAGACGGTTTCATTGATTTGGCATGAACGCCTTCTTTGGAGATTTGTTTTAGGTTGGGAAGATTATATTGCTTGGCATAATCCCAACGAAATCCATCCATAGAAACTAAAACAACATAATTGTCTTTATTATTTTGAGCTTGTAAAAAAGCTGTAAGAAGTAAGAATGTAAAAGATAAAAGGTGAGTAGTGAATTTTCTCATTTTGCAATTTTAAATAGAAATACAAAGGTAGAGATAAGAGATTTTTTAAAGAAAAAGAGAATGTTAAATAAAAAAGTTTGCCACGAATTCACGAATTATTTTTTTTATAACCTTTAATGTTTAAAAATAGTTGTCGTTAATTGCCCGAATGCTTTGTGTGAAAAAAATTTGCCACGAATTCACGAATTATTTTTTTCTAATCTTTGTGTTTAAAAATTGTTGTCATTAATTATACGAATGCTTTGTGTGAAAAAAGTTTGCCACAGATTATAATTCTTTCAATCTGTGTAATTTGTGGCAAATAAAAATATACGTATAGATTAGAAAAAAATAATTCGTGAATTCGTGGCTAACAAAAAAAGCGCCAGATAAAAAAAATCTGACGCTTTTAAGTTTTAAGAAGAGAATGAATTACATCATTCCTGGCATTCCGCCTCCCATTGGCATTCCGCCTCCGGCATTTTCTTCTTTAATATCAATTAATGCACATTCTGTAGTCAAGATCATTCCAGAAACAGATGCAGCATTTTCTAATGCAACACGAGTTACTTTTTTAGGATCGATAATTCCAGCAGTAAGCATGTCTACGTATTCGTCAGTTTTTGCATTGTATCCAAAATCACCTGAACCTTCAGAAACTTTAGCCACAACAACAGAACCTTCAAGACCAGCGTTTTCAACGATAGTTCTTAATGGAGATTCAACAGCGCGAGAAACGATTTGAATTCCAGTTGCTTCGTCAGCATTGTCAGCTTTTAAGTCAGCCAAAGCAATTTTAGCTCTCAATAAAGCAACACCACCACCAGCAACGATTCCTTCTTCTACAGCAGCACGAGTTGCGTGTAAAGCATCATCTACTCTGTCTTTTTTCTCTTTCATTTCAACTTCAGAAGCTGCACCAACATAAAGAACTGCAACACCTCCAGCTAATTTAGCTAAACGCTCTTGTAATTTTTCTTTATCGTAATCAGATGTAGTAGTTTCCATCTGACCTTTAATTTGGTTCACACGGTTTTTGATAATATCTGCTTCACCAGCACCACTTACGATAGTTGTATTGTCTTTGTCGATAGAAACTCTTTTTGCGTTTCCTAACATGTCGATAGTTGTATTTTCAAGAGTATAACCTCTTTCTTCAGAAATTACAGTTCCACCAGTTAAGATAGCGATATCTTCTAACATTGCTTTTCTTCTGTCTCCGAAACCTGGAGCTTTTACAGCAGCAATTTTAAGAGCACCTCTTAATTTGTTTACTACCAAAGTAGAAAGTGCTTCACCGTCAACATCTTCAGCGATAATTAATAATGGTTTTCCTGATTGTGCAACTGGCTCTAAAACTGGAAGTAATTCTTTTAAAGAAGAAACTTTTTTGTCGTATAATAAAATGTATGGAGAATCTAATTCAACTTCCATTTTCTCTGGATTTGTTACGAAGTAAGGAGAAAGGTATCCTCTGTCAAACTGCATTCCCTCAACAACGTCAACGAAAGTGTCAGTTCCTTTAGCTTCTTCAACAGTGATAACCCCTTCTTTTCCAACTTTAGCGAAAGCTGTAGCGATCAATTCACCAATAACTTCGTCATTATTAGCAGAAATAGAAGCGATTTGTTTGATTTTGTCAGAATCACTTCCAACAACTTTAGCTTGTTTTGCTAAGTCAGCAACGATAGTCTCAACTGCTTTGTCGATTCCACGTTTCAAATCCATTGGATTTGCACCTGCAGCAACGTTTTTCAAACCTTCTTTTACGATAGCTTGAGCTAAAACTGTAGCCGTTGTAGTTCCGTCTCCAGCTAAATCATTGGTTTTAGAAGCAACTTCTTTCACCATTTGCGCACCCATGTTTTCTAATGCGTCTTTTAATTCGATTTCTTTTGCAACAGAAACACCATCTTTAGTAACAGTTGGTCCACCAAATGATTTTCCGATAATTACGTTACGACCTTTTGGTCCAAGAGTTACTTTTACAGCATTTGCTAATGCATCAACACCACGTTTTAAACCGTCACGTGCTTCAATATCAAATTTTATATCTTTTGCCATTTTAATTTTTGTTTAAAGTTTGATTTGTTTCAAGTTAATAAAGTTCTTAATTCTTAATACCTTGTCCTTGATACAATATGTTTTTTAGATAATCGCTAAGATGTCATCTTCACGCATAATCAAATAATCAACGCCTTCTGATTTTATTACTTCTGTTCTTGCAAATTGACCATAAAGTACTGTATCACCAACTTTTACAGTCATAGTGTGATCTTTAGATCCGTTTCCTACTGCAACAACAGTTCCTTTTTGTGGTTTTTCTTTGGCAGTATCAGGAATAAAAATACCTGATGCAGTTTTAGTTTCAGCTGCAGCAGGCTCAATAAGTACGCGGTCTGAAAGCGGTTTAATGTTTAAAGCCATGATTTTATATTATTATAAGTTATACGTTTTTTTATGTTCTATAAACTTTCAGAAATTGTGCCATGCTGGTAAAACTGACATTATTTCCTAAAAAAAATGCCAGCTTTGACAGGCTGGCATTAGATTTTTATATCGAGCTAAAATTATTTTGTAGCTGGTGCTGCAGGAGCAGGAGTATTTCCTTGTGCTGGAGCTGCAGGTGCGTTTGCAGGAGCTTCAGTTTTTTCAATGATTTTAGATTCTGTATCGCTTAAAGATCCAGAGAAACTTAAACTAGAAAGTAAAATTAACACAATTAAAACAGTAGCTAAAGTCCAAGTACTTTTATCTAAAAAGTCAGTTGTTTTTTGTACTCCACCTAACATTTGCGTTCCGCTGATAGTAGAAGACAATCCGCCTCCTTTAGGGTTTTGTACCATGATAACTACGATCAATAGAAAACAAACTATTGTGATTAAAACTAAAAAAATTGAAAATGTGCTCATTACTTAATTATTGTTATTGTTATTTTGTTGTAAAATCTTTATATCCGATATGCGGTCTGCAAAGAAAGTAATTTTTTCTGGATATTTCAAAATTAATATTTCATATGCTTGAATTGCTTTTGTATATTTCTTCTGTTCCAGATAAACTCTGGCTAAAGTCTCTGTCATCAAATAAGAATTGTCTTCAACATTGCTTTCTATTTGAACAACAGGAGCACTCGTTCCAGGCTTAATTGGCGATATTTTCGGATTGGTTTCGATGAATTTGTCGATAATTTCAGCCTTTTTTTGTCTCTCTTCTTCTTTTTCCGCTTCTATTTTAGCTTTTTCTTCCGGAGAAATGTCGTTTGAACGGTCAATTGGTTCTGTTCGAGATAATTGTAACCACTCTTGGAAAGAATGTTTTTCGCTAAGAGAAAAATCTAAAGGTTTACCAAGTTCAAGATGTTCTTCGGCTGTTTTTACAGATTCATTGGTTTCTTCTTCAGTTTGTTCTTCTTCAACTTTCTCTTCCTGAATTTCTTCTGCAATTATTTCAGGAACAGTTTCTAAAACCTCTTCTTTAATTGTGGTCTGAATTTCTTCTTTCACTTCTTTAGTGGCAGGAATTTCAGCTTCTTTTTCGGCCTCTTTTATAGAAGAAAGAATTGATCGTTCAACCGGATTAGGTTTGAATTCGGGGATTATCATTTCTTCGATAACATCGCCTTCGTCTTCGTCTTCTTCAATAATATTTGAAATGGACTGTTCCACAACAGGAATGGTTTCTGGCTCTTCTATTTTTGACGGCTCTTCGGTGCTTGCAGCTTCTGCTTCTTTGATAGAACTTAAAATAGAATTCTCAATACGATCAAATTTTGGTTCTTCAATTTCTTTTACAGGTTCAGGTGCAGAAGGAGTTTCAGAAACCTTAATAGAGCTTAAAATAGAATTCTCGATGCGATCTATTTTAGGTTCTTCCGTTTTTATTGGTTCTATTGCTTCTATTATTGGTGAAGCTTTAGTTTCTTCCGTAATGTTTGAAATTGAATCTACAGGTTCAATTTTGTTTTCTGTTTCAATTACAGGTTTTTCAAAAGTAACGGAATGTGCTTCTTTAATAGCAAGAAAAATAGACGGATCTATTTCTGGAATTTTTTTAGGTTCTTCTTTAATTACTGGTTTCTCAAAAGTAACCGTTTGGGCTTCTTTGATAGCAAGAAAAATAGAAGGATCAATCTCAGGAACTTTTTTAGGTTCTTCAGTGATTGTTGGCGTTTCAACTTTTATTGATTCCTCAACCTGTATTGGTTCTTCGACTTTTACAGATTCTTCCGTTTTTAAAGTTTGTGAAACAGAAGGGATTTCGACAGCAGGTATTTGAACTTCTTTTGTTGTCTCTGCAACAGCTTCTTCTTCAACATCTGTTTTTATTTCGATAGCTTTCTGAATTTGTTCAGGCGAAATGATTTCACTTTCAAAAACAGTAATTTCAAGAAGGTCTCTCAGTTTTTGTTCGTAGAAATCATTTTGAATCGAAGTAAAAGCTTCAGAAGTAATGAATTCAAATAAAACAGAACGATCTGAAGTATGCGCTGCTGTTACCTTTAAAGCATAATTATACTTAAAACTGTTTTGATTGTAAAGTCCTTTTAATCGCAATGCACGGGCACTTTGAAAATATGGAAATTCATTCAAAACACTTCCTAATGCGTCCGCCTGCTTTTCTGTAATAGCATCGGGTTTGTTCATTAAGTAGGTATAATCGCTAACGTTCATTTATCTTTTGTTTAATCGTTTGTTTGTCTAATCGTTTATTCGCTTATTATTTGGTCTGACTGTTTAATCGATTAAACGGTTTTACGATTAAACGATTCAACAAATAAATTACCATTTAGCCAATGATTCATTAAAGATATCTTGTGTGATTCTTTCAAAAATTGTTCGAATTGCTTCGTTTAATGTAGATCCTGTTGGAAGGTCTCTTCCTGGGAAATCATAGTAAAATTCAAACGGTTTTTCAAAATCATCTGTTTCCTTCTTTCTATTCGTAAATCTTACATTAACACGTATAGACAAACGGTTCTGCGCTGCCTGCTGATCTGCTGTTGCAGTCATTGGGGTAATTCTGTAATCTACGATTTCTCCTTCGTATGTTAAATCGCCACCAGTACTAACTAAGTTTAGATTGGTTTGATTCATAATCAAATCCTGCAATGCCAATGTAAAAGTTCTATCAATACCTGGTTCAACTAAATCTGCATTGTTTTGGAAAAAGTTAACCTGAAAAGTTTTGGCGTCGATTTTACCAGTTCCTGTAAAGTTGTAAACAGAACAACCGCTTAGCATGAAAAGGCTTAAGAGAGCGAAAAGAGAATATATTTTTTTCATAATGTTTATTGGTCAAATCCCAATTAGTTTAAAATTCCAAATTCCAATTGTGGCCAAATATAGTAATTGGAATTTGGAATTTTGAAATTGTATTTTAATTATTTTATAAATCGAATTGTTTGATTTTGCGGTAAAGCGTTCTTTCTGAAATACCTAATTCGTCTGCTGCAGCTTTACGTTTTCCTTTGTTTTTTTCTAGAGACTTTTTAATCATTTCGATTTCTTTTTGTTCTAAACGTAAAATTTCTTCTTCTTCGATAGTTTCAGCAAATAAATAGTTGTCTTCGGGAATTTGATAATTATCTTCGCGAACAACAGGAGTGGTTACAACAGCGGTTCTTGGTTCTTCTTCAAAATCAATTTCGCTGTCGTTTTGCTGATTCCCGTATATTTTCTGAATTAGATTCGGATTAATGTCCTGTACTTTAGAAGTACCGTTTTTCATTAATTCTAAAGTCAGTTTTTTTAAATCGTTCAAGTCACTTTTCATATCAAAAAGTACTTTATAAAGTATGTCTCTTTCTGTGCTGAAATCGCTCTCCTTTTTACTGTCGTTGATAACAGAAGGCAGATTGCTTCCTTCAGCAGGCAAATAAGATTGTAAAGTGGCAAGACTAATATCGCGATTGGTTTCTAAAACAGAAATTTGTTCTGCCACATTTCGAAGCTGACGAATATTTCCGCTCCATCTGAATTTCTGTAAAAGCTGAACAGCATCGTCATCCAGTCTTAAAGGTGGCATTTTGTATTTATGAGCAAAATCGGCCACAAATTTTCTGAACAACAAATGAATGTCGTCATTTCTTTCTCTTAAAGGTGGTAAAGTAATTTCAACCGTACTTAAACGATAGTACAAATCTTCACGGAATTTACCTTTTTCAATTGCATTAAATAAATTCACGTTGGTTGCCGCTACAATACGGACGTTCGTTTTTTGAACTTGAGAGGAACCTACTTTTATGAATTCACCATTTTCCAAAACACGAAGTAATCTTACTTGAGTTGTCAACGGAAGTTCTCCAACTTCATCCAAAAAGATTGTTCCGCCGTCTGCCACTTCAAAATAACCTTCGCGTGTGCTTGTTGCGCCTGTAAAAGCACCTTTTTCGTGACCAAAAAGTTCACTGTCAATTGTTCCTTCCGGAATTGCACCGCAGTTTACGGCGATATATTTACCATGCTTTCTGTGTGAAAGCGAATGTATGATTCTAGGAATATTTTCTTTACCAACACCACTTTCCCCGGTTACCATTACTGAAATATCAGTTGGAGCAACCTGAATGGCTTTTTCGATAGCACGATTTAATTTCGGATCATTACCAATAATTTCAAATCGTTGTTTTATTGCTTGAACTGTTTCCATATTAGATTTTGTTTCAAGTTGTTATTTGTTTCAGGTTTTGCCTAAAACTTTGGCTTGTATTTTTGTTTGCCACGAATTTCTCGAATTTCACTAATTTTTGAAATCGTGTCAATGTATAACTCTTTTATGTTGTAATGTCTTTATTAAATTAACCACAAATTACGCAAATTACCACAAATTCGTTTTATGAATTTATTAATCGTTTGTGTGTTAATGATTTGTTTTGAAAGTTTGCGATTATTCCAACAGGTGTATCGGCCAATTTCATATAATTTAATACTTGTGCAAGATGATCATTGCATACTTCCTTTACTGATTTTACTTCTAATATTATGTCATCATATACTACGAAATCGGCATAAAATTTATGAGGCAAAATAACTCCTTTATACTCAATTGCAAATTCCTTCTCTCGTTGATAAGGAATTCCATGATTTTTAAATTCAACCTCTAATGCGTCTTTATATACAATTTCAAGTAAACCAGGCCCTAATAATCTATGTACTTCCATACATATTCCTACTATTTGGTAGTTTTCCTCTTTTTTATAATAATATTCGGTTGTATTAGTCATGAAAAATTAATTTGTGAAAATTTGCGTAATTTGCGGTTAACAAAAATTAATTCATGCTGCTCAAACCAACAGCTTCACCTTTCAAAGTTCCACTTGTACAGCTTGTGATTTTTACGTTTACGAAATCTCCAATTTTGTAATTTTCTTTTGGGAAAACAACAGTAATACTTTGTGAGTTTCTTCCTGAGAATTCATCTTTAGATTTCTTAGAAACTTTTTCCACTAAAACTTCAACTGTTTTTCCAACAAATTCCTCGCTTCTAAACCAAGCGTGTTTTTGCTGTAAATCAACAATTTCTTGTAGTCTTCTTGCTTTGGTTTCTTCTTCAACATCATCTTTCATTTTTCTTCCAGCAAGAGTTCCAGGACGTTCAGAATACGAATACATATAACCGAAATTATATTTCACATATTCCATTAAACTCATCGTGTCTTGGTGATCTTCTTCAGTCTCCGTTGGGAAACCGGCAATCATATCTTGTGAAATCGAAGCATCTGGAACAATTGCTCTAATTTTGTCAATCAAAGCCATGTATTCTTCGCGAGAATGCAGACGATTCATTTCTTTTAAAATTCTATTGCTTCCAGACTGAACAGGCAAGTGAATGTGTTTGCAGATGTTTGGATATTTCGCTATAACGTGTAAAATACTCTCATGCATATCCTGCGGATTAGAAGTCGAAAAACGAATACGCATTTTAGGAAAACCAACAGCAACCATTTCAAGCAATTGATCAAAATCTACTGCAGTTGCTTTTTGCATTTCAGAAGCGTTTACAAAATCCTTTTTCAAACCACCACCGTACCAAAGGTAACTGTCAACGTTTTGTCCAAGAAGCGTAATTTCTTTAAAACCTTTGCTCCATAAATCCTGAATTTCTGCCATAATACTTTGCGGTTCACGACTACGTTCACGTCCGCGTGTAAAAGGCACAACACAGAAAGTACACATGTTGTCGCAACCACGAGTGATAGAAACCAAAGCTGTGATTCCGTTACTCATCAAACGAACAGGCGAAATATCTCCGTAAGTTTCTTCTTTAGATAAAATTACATTGATAGCGTCGCGTCCTTCTTCAACTTCTGCTAATAAATTCGGAAGATCTTTATAAGCATCTGGACCAACAACAAGATCAACGATTTTTTCTTCTTCTAAAAATTGACTTTTCAAACGTTCTGCCATACAGCCTAAAACACCTACTTTCATTTTTGGATTAGTACGTTTTACAGCGTTGTATTTTTCAAGACGTTTACGAATCGTTTGTTCAGCTTTGTCACGGATTGAGCAAGTGTTAACCAAAACCAAATCGGCTTCTTCTAAAACCGAAGTAGTATTGTAACCACCGTCAGATAAAATGGAAGCTACGACTTCACTGTCCGAAAAATTCATCGCACAGCCGTAACTTTCTATAAATAGTTTTTTAGTATTCTCAGGTTTATTTTCTAAAACAAGACTTTCGCCCTGTTTACTTTCTTCAATAATCTTTTCCATTGCAAAAATTCAAAGTGCAAAGATAGGTTAATTGGACTTAATATGACAAGATGTCAGATAAAGAATTAACAATGTTTTGAGAAATATTGAGGTATAGCATTTTACAACTCATTTTTTACTTTTTACGTTGTTCAGGAGCTATTTCCAGCTTTCCACTTCTTGTCCTCATAAAAAAAGCAAAGTTTCTAATGTTTTAAAAAGAGCTTCCGTTGGTCGCTTTTTTAAAACAAGAAACTTTTTGCTTTTTTTACTCCGGGCAATCCGTTTCAATCTGGGCTATGAAAAGAGGATTCAAAAAGCACATTTCTCGGTCAGAAATCATTATAAGTTATACCTATATATATTATCGAGATTATTACAGATAAATCTGCAATTTTAAGTTTCATAATATCAAAATACTTCAAAAATGCATTCGTAAGGTTAATATTTAAAAAAAATAGATACTTTTGTTGCAGAAAAATAGAGCAATGGCAAAGAATTTAGTAATAGTAGAGTCACCTGCAAAGGCGAAAACGATCGAGAAATTCCTCGGTAGCGATTTTCAGGTGGAGTCGAGTTATGGACACATAGCCGATCTACCATCAAAGGAAATAGGAGTAGATGTAGAAAATGGTTTTAAACCTAAATATGAAGTATCTCCCGATAAAAAAGCCTTGGTAACGAAACTAAAGTCACTTTCTAAGAATGCCGAAACGGTTTGGTTAGCGAGCGATGAGGACCGCGAGGGAGAGGCTATTTCATGGCACTTGGCGGAAGAATTAAAGCTGGATACAAAAAAGACCAAACGAATTGTTTTTCACGAGATTACAAAATCTGCGATTCTTAAAGCAATCGATAATCCACGAGAAATTGATTATAATTTAGTAAATGCACAACAAGCACGTCGTGTTTTAGATCGTTTAGTGGGTTACGAATTATCTCCGGTTTTATGGAGAAAAATTAAAGGCGGACTTTCTGCTGGTCGTGTACAATCAGTTTCTGTACGTTTAATTGTAGAAAGAGAACGCGAAATTCAAGGTTTTAATGCAGTAGCAACGTATTCAATTGTTGCAGAGTTTGTTAACGAAGCAGGGAAAGCTTTTAAAGCAAAATTGCCAAAAAACTTCAATACTAAAAAAGAAGCCGAAGATTTCTTAAATCAAAACATCGGTTCCAAATATAAGGTAGCGGATTTAGAAACTAAACCTACCAAAAAATCTCCAACAGCGCCTTTTACAACTTCTACGTTGCAACAAGAAGCGGCAAGAAAATTATACTTGCCAGTTGGAATCACAATGCAATTAGCACAGCGTTTGTACGAGGCGGGACTTATTACTTATATGAGAACCGACTCTGTAAATCTTTCTACAGAAGCAATGAACGCAGCTGAAGCAGAAATCATCAAATCTTACGGAAAAGAGTATTCTAAGCCAAGAGTTTTTGCAAATAAAAACAAAGGAGCACAAGAAGCGCACGAAGCAATTCGTCCAACAGATATGTCTCGTCACTCCGTAAATATTGACCGTGACCAAGCTCGTTTATACGATTTGATCTGGAAAAGAACTTTGGCTTCGCAAATGAGCGACGCACAGTTGGAAAGAACAAACGTAAAAATCGAAGCAGATAATCACAGCGAAATTTTTACAGCTTCTGGAGAAGTATTGCTTTTTGAAGGTTTCTTAAAAGTATACTTGGAAGGTCATGACGACGATGAAGAAGAACAGGAAGGAATGCTTCCAGCTTTAAAAGTAAACGAGAAGTTAGGAAATAATTATATTACAGCTACAGAAAGATATTCTAGACCGCCGGCACGTTATACAGAGGCATCTTTGGTTAAAAAGTTAGAGGAGCTTGGAATCGGGCGTCCTTCTACTTATGCACCAACGATTTCAACGATTATAAACAGAAATTATGTTGAAAAAGGTACTCTTGAAGGTGTAGAACGTAATTATGTACAGCTTACTTTGCAAAATAGCAAAGTGGGAGAAAAAGTGCTGAAAGAAAATACAGGTTCTGATAAAGGGAAATTAGTTCCAACAGATATCGGAACTATTGTTACGGATTTCTTAGTAAAGAACTTCGAAAATATTCTGGATTACAATTTTACTGCAAAAGTAGAGCAGGATTTCGATGAAATTGCCGAAGGAAATATTGACTGGGCAAAGATGATGCAGGATTTCTATAATCACTTTCATCCAAATGTAAAAGAAGTTGAGGCAAATGCTGAACGTGAAAGTGGAGAAAGAATTCTTGGAAAAGATGCTGATGGAAGACAAGTTTCTGTTCGTTTAGGAAAATTTGGGCCAATGGCGCAGATTGGAGAAGCAGATGATGAAGATAAAAAGTTTGCTAGTTTAATGGCAGACCAAAATATAGGAAACATTACACTTGAAGAAGCTTTAAATTTATTCTTGCTTCCAAAAAGTTTAGGTGAATATAAAGGAGAAGAAGTAGAAGTAAATAATGGTCGTTATGGTCCTTATGTACGTCACGGAAGTGTTTTTATTTCATTGCCGAGAGGAGAAGATCCGCTTAATGTTTCTAAAGAAAGAGCTCAGGAATTAATTGACGAAAAAGCACTTGCTGATGCGCCAATTGCAGTTTATAAAGGAGAAGGTGTTCAAAAAGGAGTGGGGCGTTTTGGTCCATTCATTAAATGGAACGGACTTTTTGTAAATGTGAGCAAAAAATACAATTTTGATAATTTATCTCAGGCTGATGTTGAAGAGTTGATTGAAGATAAGTTGCAAAAAAATATTGATAAAGTTCTTCATAACTGGGAAGAAGAAGGAATTGTAGTAGAAAAAGCCCGCTGGGGACGTTCTGTAATCCTGAAAGGAAAAATCAAAATTGAATTGAGTAAAGATGTTGATGCAACACAATTAACATTAGCTCAAGTTCAGGAAATGATCGCTGCAAAAACACCTGCAAAGAAAACTGCGGCAAAAAAGACAACAGCAACTAAAAAAGCGCCTGCTAAAAAAGCAGCTGCCAAAAAGAAATAATATATAGATGGAATTTGATTTTCTAGAACCAGTTAATGATACGATTGTAAAATTCGTTAGTGCGCTGTCTTCACAAGAACTTGGAAGTAAAGTTGTTTTTCATACCCAAGATCAGTTTCCTGATATTGATCAGATTCATATAGCTATAATTGGTGTTTTGGAGGATCGCACAAACATCAATATGGTTAATGAAGTTAATCTTTCAGCTGTACGTAAAAAACTATATGGAATGTTTCCTGGTAATTGGGATGCCTCAATTGCTGATTTAGGAGATATACTTGCTGGTGATTCTGTAGAAGATACTTATTTTGCAGTAAAGAAAGTTGTAGCGTCTTTAATTAAGAAAAAAGTTATTCCTATAGTCCTGGGAGGTTCTCAGGATTTGACTTATGCTTTGTATCGTGCTTATGACGATTTAGAGCAGATGGTTAATTTAGTTGCAGTAGATAATAAATTTGATTTTGGAAAAGAAAATGAGTCAGTTTCGGCTAATTCATATTTGACAAAAATTATTATCGATGAACCTAATAATCTTTTCAACTACTGTAATATAGGGTATCAGACTTATTATAACTCTCAAGAGGAAATTGACTTAATCGAAAAGCTGTTTTTTGATGCTTATCGTCTAGGAGAAATTTCAAATAAAATTACTTTGGCAGAGCCGGTTTTTAGAGATGCTGATTTGGTTAGTTTTGATTTGAATTCTGTAAAATCTTCTGC
The DNA here is from genome assembly GCF_024649945.1 of Flavobacterium panacis. GTDB lineage: Bacteria > Bacteroidota > Bacteroidia > Flavobacteriales > Flavobacteriaceae > Flavobacterium > Flavobacterium panacis. The sequence goes on from NZ_JANKMS010000013.1 coordinate 93,699, forward strand.
GTCAGGAAATACGGTTACTTTTGAACCTAACGGATTTAACGGAAAAGAGATTTGTGCTTTGTCTAGATATGCAGGTATAAGTGATAAAGTTTCTGCTTTTGGAGTGTTTAATCACAATAGTACAATGGCTGAATCGGTTATTATTTCTCAAATTGTATGGTATTTTATTGAAGGATATCATTATCGATCAAAAGAATATCCTTTTGGAAGTCGTGCCAATTATCTTAAGTATATAGTGCCTCTTGAAGACGAAGAATTGATTTTTTATAAAAGCGATAAAACAGATCGTTGGTGGATCGAAATTCCTTTTCAGTCAAATGGTCACAATAAGTTGAAAAGAAATACGTTATTACCCTGTTCTTATGATGAATATTTGTCTGCTTGCAATCAAGAATTGCCAGAAAGATGGTGGAAAGCACAGCGAAAAAACGCATTGTAGGAGCAAAAAATAAGTGAATTCTTAAGGTTTAAAAAAACGTTAAGAAAAGTTAAAAATAATTAGTAGGAAAATAATTATAATATATAAAAATTAACGTTATACATCGATTTTTTGAAACAGTTTATCGATAAAATATTTTTTTTTTATTTTATTTAACATTATTTTTGAACGGTAAAATAAATTTCGCAAGTAGTATTGTTTTTTAGATAAATAATAAATACGTTTACGGACTTTTAATAATGAATAGATAATCCCAAATTTATATGAAGAAGTTTATTGCATTTGCAGCAATGTTAACACTAGTAATCGGCTGTGGTAAGTCTGGTGACAAAGGTGAATTAGTTGGTGTTACAGGAGGGAAATGGCATCCCGAGAAGCCTTATGGAATGACATTAGTTCCGGGTGGATCTTTTATTATGGGTAAATCAGATGCTGATTTAGCTAACGTAGAAGATGCTCCAACTAAAACTGTAACTGTTCGTTCATTTTACATGGATGAAACTGAGATTACAAATAGTGAGTATCGTCAGTTCGTAGAGTGGGTTAAAGATTCTACAATGAGAGTTCGTTTAGCAATTTTAGCTGATGAAACAGGACAAAAAGCGACTGATGGAAAAGGAAAAAAAGGTGGAAGTATTGCTGACTACGCTTTTAATGATTCTGATCCAGAAAAAATGACGGCTTATGACAAATACATGTACGACAACTATTATAGTGTTGGTACAAAAGATGATCCGTATGCTGGAAGAAAATTAAACAGAAAAGTTAAGTTAATTAAAGATACTAAAGCATATCCAGACGAATACTATACTGAAGTTATGGATTCTATGTATTTACCAATTGAAGAATCATATAATGGTTTAAGAACAATTGATGTAAATAAGTTGAAATTCCGTTATTCTTGGATGGATATTCAAGCTGCTGCAAAAGCTAAAGTTGGAAAAAGAAGTGATTTCGTAAAAACAGAGCAAGTAAACGTTTATCCTGATACTGCGGTTTGGATTAAAGATTTCGCTTATTCATATAATGAACCAATGCATAATGATTATTTCTGGCACAAAGCTTATGGAGATTATCCTGTAGTTGGTGTTACATGGAAGCAAGCAAAAGCTTTCTGTGCATGGAGAACTTTAAACAAAAACAGTTATATCAAATCTAAGAAAAAAGGTCGTGACTTAGTTAATGCATTCAGATTGCCAACTGAAGCAGAATGGGAATATGCGGCTAGAGGAGGTCTGGAATCAGCTACTTATCCTTGGGGAGGTCCTTATACAAAAAGTGACAGAGGTTGTTTCTTAGCTAACTTCAAACCAAGTAGAGGAGATTATGCAGCTGACGAAGCTTTATATACTGTTGAAGCTAAATCATATGAAGTAAATGGTTACGGATTATACAATATGGCAGGAAACGTTTCAGAATGGACTGACTCTGCTTATAATCCAAACGCTTACGAATATGTTTCTACAATGAATCCAAACGTAATTGATGGTAAAAACCAAAGAAAAGTTGTTCGTGGAGGTTCTTGGAAAGACGTTGCTTATTTCCTACAGGTAAGTACTCGTGACCACGAATATGCTGATTCAGCTAGAAGTTATATCGGATTCAGAACCGTACAAGATTACATGGGAACTCAGGTAACTGGTAACGGTAACGGTAGCAAAAGAAAGTAATTTATAATTTTATCAATATCCAACAAATCTATTTTAAACCTAAAAAAAAAGTATTATGGCATTATTAAGTAAAAAAGCAATGAATTTCGCTTATGGTATGGGAGCGGCAGTGGTAATCGTTGGAGCTTTATTCAAAATTACTCACTTTGAAATTGGACCATTAACAGGTACAGTTATGCTTTCAGTAGGATTGGTGACTGAGGCGTTAATTTTTGCGCTTTCTGCTTTCGAACCAGTTGAAGACGAATTAGATTGGACTTTAGTTTACCCAGAGTTAGCTAATGGACAAGCTAGAAAAAGAGAAGCTAAAGTTGAAGCCCCAACTGAAGCTCAAGGATTACTATCTCAAAAATTAGACACATTATTAAAAGAAGCTAAAATTGACGGTGAATTAATGTCAAGTTTAGGAAATAGCATCAAAAACTTCGAATCTGCTGCTAAAGGAATTGCTCCAACAGTTGATTCAATCGCAGGACAAAAGAAATATTCTGAAGAATTATCTGTTGCTGCTGCTCAAATGGAATCTTTAAACAGTTTATACAAAGTACAGTTAGAAAGCGCTTCTAGAAACGCTGAAGCTAACAAAGAAATTGCTGAAAACGCTTCTAAATTAAAAGAGCAAATGGCGTCTATGACTGCAAACATTGCATCTTTAAACAGCGTTTACGGTGGTATGCTTTCTGCAATGAGTAACAAAGGATAATTAGTTTTTAACTAAATATTAAATTTATTAATAAAGAACTAATTAGAAAAAAATGGCAGGAGGAAAATTAACCCCTAGACAGAAGATGATCAACCTGATGTATCTGGTTTTCATCGCAATGTTAGCAATGAACGTATCAAAAGAAGTTATTTCAGGTTTCGGTTTGTTTAACGAAAAGTTTGAAGCTTCTAATACTACATCAATCACAAATAATGCTTCCTTATTAACTGCTTTAGATCAAAAAGCGGCGGAAGCAAAAGGAGAATTTGAAATTGCTGCTCAAACAGCTCATAAAGTTGAGGCGATTTCTAAAGATTTTTACGCATACATAGGAACATTAAAAACTCAAGCAGTACAAGGTTTCGAAGTTGATAAAGCAACAGGAAAATTACCTTATGAGTCAATGGACAAAGGTGATAACATAGACGACTGGTTTACAGGAGATGGTTACACTAAAAAAGGTAATGAAATTATTGCTAGAATTGAGAAATATAAAGCTGATATTAAAGCTGCTTTAGGAACAGACAAAAAATACGCAGGAATTATTTCTGAGGTTGAGAAAAAATTTGATGTTTCTGATGTAAAAAACAAAGAAGGTATAAAAGAAAAATACTTAGCATATCATTTTAAAGGATTCCCAGCTATTGCATCTGCTGCTAAACTTTCAGCTTGGCAGAATGATGTTCAAAAAGTGGAAACGGATGTTTATAATAGTGCTTTAGGTAAAGCTGCTGTTGCTGCTGCTTCTTACAGTAACTATAAAGCAATCGTAGTTTTAGATAAAAATGCATACTTTCAAGGAGATCCTGTAACAGGTAAAGTAGTTTTAGGTCGTTATGACGAAAACACTAAACCAACTTCATTTACAGGTCCTGGAAAAATTGACGCTAACGGACAAGCTATCATTTCGATGACTGCTGGTGGAATTGGTGAGCAAAATATTAGTGGACAATTTACATTCTTAGAAGATGGAAAAACTATTCCACTTAAATTTGAAGGTAAATACGTTGTAGTACCAAGACCAAACTCTGCTACAATTTCTGCAGATAAAATGAATGTTGTGTATAGGGGGGTTGTGAATCCTTTGACAATTTCATTTGCAGGAGTTTCAGATAAAGATGTTGTAGCTTCAGCTCCAGGTTTAACTAAAGTTGGAAATGGAAAATATCAAATGAGCCCTGGTCAGGGAACAGAAGTATCTATCAATGTTACTGCTAAATTACCTGATGGTAAAGCGGTATCTGACAAAAAAGTTTTCAGAATTAAAGGTATTCCTGGTCCAACAGGAACAATCAGAGGAGAGATGGGAGTTGTTAAAGGTCCTAGATCTAACCTTGAAATTGCTACTATTGGTGCAAAACTTCAAGATTTTGACTTTGAAGTTGGTTTAGATGTTGTTGGATTCAATATGAAAATTGCTGGACAACCTACAGTTGTTGTTACAGGTAATAGAATGAATGCACAATGTAAACAAGTACTTTCAAGAGCAGGTAAAGGAGACCAAGTTACTATTTCTGAAATTAAAACTAAACTGGTTGGTGCTGGTAGTTATTTATTGCCAAGAACTGCTCCGGTAATTTACGAAATACAATAATAAAGTAGTGTAAGCTACATTCAATATCTTATAATGATATCATGATGAAAGTAAGAAATTTTTTAATAGCTATTGTTTCTATCGTTGGAGGTTTTGCTTCTAATGCGCAATCTAATTTGCTTAATGCAAAAACACCTGATCAGATTGGACTTAAAACTCCAGCTCAACTTATCTCAGATAATGATAAGCCATTGGCTTATGGTTACGTAGATGATAGAGATATCTTGATGGGAAAAACTACTTGGGAGATTATTGATTTAAATGAAAAGATCAATTTTCCATTATATTTTCCGGTAGATACAGCTAATATTGGTTCTAACAGACGTTCTTTATATGACGTTCTTACTAAAGCTATTAAAGGTGGAAAAGTAACTGAAGTATATACTGATAGTTATTTTAATACTAAAAAATCTATGAAAGACATCGAAGGATCATTATCTCGTATTGATACAACAGATGCTGGTAGAGAGTTGATTAACCAATATCCTGATGATTACAAATCACGTGTTGTGAAGAAAAAAGTAGTTACAGGTAAAGGTAAAAACAAAAGTGTTTCTTATGTTGAAGAGACAGTTGGACCAACAAGAACAGTTCCTGCTGAATACATTTTGAAACAAGATCTTACTGCTGCAGATGTTACTCAGTATAAAATTAAAGGATACTGGTATTTTGATAAACGTCAAAGTGAATTGAAATATCGTTTACTAGGAATTTGTCCTGTAACTCCAGACGTTTATACAATGAATAGTGATGAAAAGGATTATATTGAATTGTTTTGGGTATTCTTCCCAAATGCCAGAGAAGCACTGCATGAAGCAAAAGCTTTTAATGACAACAATTCAGCTCTTCCAATTTCATTTGATCAGATTTTGAATTCAAGACGTTTTAATGCTGTAATCTACAAAGAGGAAAACCTTTACGGAGATAGAGCAATTAGCGATTACATGAAAGACAACGCTCAAAATCAGTTGTTAGAATCTGAAAGAGTGAAAGAGAAAATTCGCAATTTCGAACAAGATATGTGGAACTACTAAGTTGATACATAACTAGATAATTAAAAAACTCTTACTACCTTTGTAGTAAGAGTTTTTTTTATGTAGATAATTCATCCTACCCTTGCAAGTAATAGATGTTTTTGTTTATGTAAGAAAAATAACAATATTTATAATGGAATTTCGTTTAATGTTATATAATAATTGTTATGATGAAAGTGAGAAATTTTTTAATTGCTATTGTTACTGTTGCTGGAGGTTTGGTTTCTTATGCACAGTCTAATTTACTTAATGCTAAGACTGCTGATCAAATTGGTATTAAGACACCTGCTCAAATGATATCGGATAATGACAAGCCGCTTGCTTACGGTTATGTCGATGATCGTGACATTTTAATGGGAAAAACGGTTTGGGAAATTATTGATTTAAATCAGAGAATTAATTTTCCGTTGTACTTTCCTGTTGATTCGGTTAATGTTGGTCCCGATAGACGTTCTCTTTATGATGTTTTGACTAAAGGAATTAAATCGGGTAGAATAACCGAAGTGTACACGGATAGTTATTTTAATACTAAGAAATCTATAAAAGACATTGAAGGATCGTTATCTCGTGTAGATACAACAGATGCAGGAAGAGAATTGATTAATCAATATCCTGATGATTATAAAACTCGTGTTGTAAAGAAAAAAGTGGTAACAGGTAAGGGGAAAAACAAAAGTGTTAATTATGTAGAAGAAACAGTTGGTCCAACCAGAACAGTTCCAGCGGAATATATTTTAAAACAAGATCTGACAGCAGCAGATGTGAGTCAGTATAAAATCAAAGGATTTTGGTATTTCGATAAACGTCAAAGCGAATTGAAGTATCGTTTACTTGGAATTTGTCCCGTTACTCCCGACGTTTATACAATGAATAGTGATGAAAAAGATTATATAGAATTATTTTGGGTTTTCTTTCCTAATGCTCGAGATGTATTGCATGAGGCTAAAGCATTTAACGAATACAATTCTGCTCTTCCTATTTCGTTTGACCAAATATTGGATTCGAGAAGATTTAACGCGGTTATTTATAAGGAAGAAAATGTATATGGAGATCGTGAAATTAAAGATTATATTAAAGATAATGCACAAAGTCAATTGTTAGAATCGGAAAGAGTAAAAGAGAAGATTCGCAATTTTGAAGAAGATATGTGGAATTACTAGAGGATGAATTAAATTATAAGAGAAACTCTTGCTACCTTTGTAGGAAGAGTTTTTTTATTTTATTTATACTTCACAATGCTTGATTATTTAATCGTCGGATCCGGATTGGCTGGAATTTCTTTTGCTGAAATTGCCTTAAAAAACAACAAGTCTATTTTAGTTATTGATGACAAATCACAAAATTCTTCCAGAATCGCAGGAGGATTGTATAATCCCGTAATTTTAAAACGTTTCAGCGAGGTTTGGAATGCAAAGGATCATTTGGTTTTAATGAATGAATTTTATGATCAGGTGGAAGATAAACTGCAGGAAAAATTCAACTTTAAAATGCCAATTCTGAGAAAGTTCTTTTCGATTGAAGAACAAAATAATTGGTTTGCGGCTTCTGATAAAATTAATTTAGCTCCTTTTTTGTCTACAAAACTGATTACTAAAAAATATCAAGGTATTGATTCGCCTTACGATTATGGAGAAGTTTTGCATACAGGTTATGTCAAAACAGGACAATTATTAGAAAGCTACAAAGAATATTTAAAAGAGAATAATTTACTTCTGGAAGAATCTTTTCATAGCTCTTTTTTGGATTTCCCCGATTCAGGAATTCAATATAAAAATATTAAAGCTCGCCATATCATCTTTGCAGAAGGTTTCGGACTGCATAAAAATCCTTATTTTAATTATCTGCCTTTGGATGGAACAAAAGGAGAGTTGTTTTTGATAAAAGCTCCTGGTTTAAAACTAGATGTTATTGTTAATACAAGTGTTTTTATTCTTCCAATAGGAGGTAATTTGTTTAAAGTTGGAGCAACTTACAATTGGCATGACAAAACAGATCTACCAACAGAAGAAGGTAAAAAAGAACTTTTAGATCGTATTAAAGAAATTATTACCTCCGATTTTGAGATTGTAAAACATTTTGCAGGTGTACGTCCAACAGTAGCTGACAGGAGACCAATTATTGGAACTCACGAAGCTTATAAATCTGTTCATCTTCTTAACGGATTAGGAACTCGCGGTGTTATGCTCGGGCCAGCTTTGGCAAAAATGTTGTTTGAACATATCGAATACGGAACTCCAATTGACAAGGAAGCTGATATTAAGCGTTTCCACAAAAGATATTTAAAATCTCTTACTCCTGACCGGCCTTAGGATCATAAGAAACAAACATATTAATATATAAGTTTCTCGAAAGCCGAAGTACAAAAGGAAATAAAACAACTAATGTTAAGATAATTGCTATAAAAGCTTGTTCAATCGTTGCTCCAAAAAAGACAAAAGAAACAATAAAAGCAGCGATTCCGACAGCTACATTTAATCCATAGCTTACATACATTGCGCCATAAAAGAAAGAAGGCTCAATTTGATATTTAAATCCGCAATGGCTGCAATTTTCGTTCATTTTTAGAACCTTGCTCAAATGAAGCGGATTTTTGTCTTCGTACATACTTTCTTTTTGGCATTTTGGGCAGCTTCCTGTTAGAATACTATTTAGTTTAGATCCTCTTTTTAGCATTTTTTGTAGTCTTTAATTATTTTGAATTTATAATTGTGGAATTATAAATGAAGTATAATAGGATTGGACGAAAAGTCTATGCAAATATAAGATATTTTGTATTTAATATCTGTCGAAACCATACGGAATCCTTAAGTTTTCTGAGTTCTTTTTGTGGTAAAAGTGGAGCAAATTGTTTCAATAAAACGAAGTATCAAATTTCCAATTTCGTTTATTTCTGTTTTTAATTTTAAAATATTGTTTAAGCAGCTGCTGTAATTCTAAAACTTCAATTAAAAGTTATACTTTTGCACTTTTAAAATTGTAAGTGGCAATTGGCTTATTTACAGTTTGTTTTTAATTTAATAAATACTAGAGTTAATCTTTAGTTTGCGGTAAAATATTATGCTTAATATACACAATCTTTCTGTTTCTTTTGGAGGAACCTATTTATTTGAAGAAGTTACTTTTCGTTTAGGTGCCGGCGACCGTGTTGGTCTTGTTGGTAAAAACGGAGCTGGGAAATCTACCATGCTAAAAATGCTGGCTGGAGATTTTAAACCAGATTCAGGAGTTATTTCTCAAGAGAAAGATATTAGAATGGGATTCCTTCGTCAGGATATTGATTTTGAACAAGGAAGAACAGTTTTAGAAGAAGCCTATGAAGCTTTTACAGAAATTAAAGTTGTAGAAAAAAAGCTGGAAGAAATCAATCATCAGTTGGTTACAAGAACCGATTACGAGAGCGAAGAATATGCTAAAATCATTGAAGATTTATCTGATTACACGCATCGTTTTGAGCTTTTAGGAGGATATAATTATGTTGGAGATACAGAAAAGATTCTTTTAGGTCTTGGTTTCAAAAGAGAAGTTTTTAATAATCAAACTGAAACGTTCTCTGGAGGATGGAGAATGCGTATCGAGCTTGCAAAACTTTTATTGCAATCTAATGATGTGTTGCTTCTGGATGAGCCAACCAACCACTTGGATATCGAAAGTATCATTTGGTTAGAGAATTTCCTTCGTAATTATCCAGGAGTTGTAGTAATCGTATCGCACGATAAAATGTTTTTGGACAATGTTACCAACAGAACAATCGAAATCTCTTTGGGGAAAGCGTACGATTTCAATAAGCCATATTCTCAGTATTTAGAATTGCGTCATGAAATTCGTGAAAAACAATTAGCGACTCAAAAGAATCAGCAGAAAAAGATTGAAGAAACAGAAAAATTAATCGAGAAATTCCGTGCTAAAGCTTCAAAAGCTTCTATGGCGCAATCATTGATTAAAAAATTAGATAAAGTAGAAAGAATTGAAGTTGATGAAGATGACAATTCGGTTATGAATATTTCTTTCCCAGTTTCAAAAGAACCAGGAAAAGTGGTTATCGAAGCTGAAGATGTTACAAAAAGCTACGGAGACAAAACAATTCTAAAAGACATTAGTTTACTAGTAGAACGAGGAAGTAAAATTGCCTTTGTTGGACAAAACGGGCAAGGAAAGTCAACCTTCATCAAAGCATTAGTAAACGAATTTGAATATCAAGGAAATATCAAATTAGGACATAACGTTCAGTTAGGGTATTTTGCTCAAAATCAGGCAGAGCATCTTGATGGCGAAATTACTTTGCTGCAGACTATGGAAGATGCGGCTACTGACACTAATCGTATGAAAGTACGTGATATGTTAGGAGCGTTTTTATTCCGCGGAGACGATGTGGAGAAAAAAGTTAAAGTGCTTTCTGGAGGAGAACGTAACCGTTTGGCACTTTGTAAATTGTTGTTGCAGCCAATCAACGTATTGCTGATGGATGAGCCTACCAACCACTTAGATATTAAATCTAAAAATGTATTGAAAGCGGCGCTTCAGAAATTTGGAGGTACATTATTGCTAGTTTCTCACGACAGGGATTTTCTTCAAGGAATGTCAAATATTGTTTACGAATTCAAAGATCAAAAAATTCGCGAATATTTGGGAGATATCAACTTCTTCTTAGAACAACGTAATATGGAAAATATGCGTGAAGTCGAGAAAAAAGATGTTGTAAAAACAGCTGCTCCAAAAGAGAAAGAAGTAAGTAAACTTTCTTACGAAGATCAGAAAAAAGGCAAAGCGCTTCAAAACCGATTAAGTAAAATCGAAAGTCAGATTCAGCAATTGGAAAAAGACATTCAGCATAACGATAAAATGCTCGAAACTAATTATGATAAGCATATCGAAGACGCATCGTTTTTTACAGCCTACAATAAAAAGAAAGCAGATTTAGAACAATTATTAATGGATTGGGAAATTGTTCAGGAAGAGATTGATAGTTTTAATACCTAGTTTGCAGTCGCAGATTTCAGTCTCATTTTAAATAAAATATCTACAGACCTTTGTCAAAGTTTCAAACTTTGACAAAGGTTTTTTAGCTTAAAAACATCAAGAATATTATTGTGAAGTTTTAATCTGAAACAAAAAACTACTGAATAATCCCAATAGATCTTGAATGTTCAATTGCCTTGCTGCTTTCTTTAAAATAACAGACTGAAACATTCAGGCTTTCTAAATTCTTTAAAACTCTAAGAACCTCTTTTTTCTGGGATTTTCCCGTTTGCCTAATATAAACAGCAATTACTGTTACAGGGAATATTTTACAGATTCTTTCATACAGAAACGGATCATGTTGTGAATCATCTCCCATCAAAACATATTTTAGGGTAGGATAAAATTCTACAACATGTCTGATTTTTTCAAATTTATGGTCGTGATTTCCTCTTCCGCTCATAAAGAAATCGGTAATTCCTCGTTTGATGTCTTTTAATAAAAAAACAGCTTTTGGAAGTTTGTTTATCTTGGTAAATTTTGCAATAAATCGATACAAGTTCCATTCACTGCTGGATATGTAGAAAAAAGCGTTTACTTCTTCTGTATTTTGTCTTCCAGCCGAACTTAAAGCCTGATAATGCGGAACAACATCCTTAAAAACTTTACGATCGTTTACATTTCTAAACAATAAAATATAAAGTTTTCTGAAGAAGTTATTGGTGTGCGAAATAAGGAAAGTGTCGTCGATATCAGAAATGATTCCAAGTTTTCCTTTGTGAGGTCTAATAAAACTGCCTTTGCATGTTACGGTTTCATTTCCATATTTCAAGCTAACTTCATAAGGCATCCAGCCAAAATGAGTTTCTTTTTCTAGCGGAATGCAGAAATTGAAATAACCATCATCTAAAGTTTTGGTGTGAATGATTTCGTTGTTGTAATGCAGATAAACATCAAAGTTTTTAATGGTTTTTATCCTGAACAATTTAAGAATTGAGGTGGCATTTTTTAATTTCTTTCTCTCAAAATCATAATTGTGTTCTCGTTTTAAAACATGCCCCATCACAATTAATTCCTGTTCATTTGCATAACCGCGATATAATTGTAGAATTGGTTTCATTAATTACGTATATTTAGGTAACTGTAATTTACTTAATATAATTGGTTTTAAAAATAGAATTGTGAAAAAGAATATCATATTTGTTGTAAATCCGATATCGGGAGACCTTGATAAATCGGAGTTGATTGAGTCTGTTCAGGAATTTGCAACTACTAATCATTTTAATTTAGAGGTTTATGAGACAACTGGGAAAAATGATGTAAAGGAAATACAATCTTTGTATAATCAGCAACAGCCTGAAAGGATTATTGTAGCGGGTGGCGACGGAACTATAAAAATGGTTGCCGAGGCAATGGAAGATCAGGATGTTATAATTGGGATTTTACCTGCAGGTTCAGCAAATGGACTTTCGGTAGATTTGAATCTTCCTGCTGGAATTGAAGAAAACCTGAAAATCGCATTTCTCCATCATTATATAGAAATGGATATGATTTGCATCAACGGCAAAAAAAGTATTCATTTAAGTGATCTTGGTTTGAATGCGAACTTGGTAAAAAATTACGAACAAAGCGATGTTCGTGGTTTTTGGGGATATGCCTTACAGGCGTTTACTACTTTAAAAGAATCAGAAGATCCATTTGTGGCAACCATTTGTGCAAACAATAAAACGGTAGAACATGTGGCCAGAATGATTGTAATTGCCAATTCGCAGAAATACGGAACAGGAGTAATTATAAATCCGAACGGTGCTATGAATGACGGAAAGTTTGAATTGGTCATTTTAAAAAGCTTGGATTTATTATTAATCGGAAAAATAATTACCGGAAATATGCCAATTGACTCCGACGATATTGTAATTATTTCGACAGATAAAGCCGAAATTAAAACCGATTATCCTGTAAACTTTCAAATTGACGGAGAATATTGTGGCGCACAGACTTCTTTGGAAATTCATATTCTCCATAAACAAATGAAAATCGCTGTTCCTTGATTTTATGGGATTTTGAATTATGTCGCTCTTTTGAGCTTTTATAACTTTAAATTATAGGATTTCTATAAATATTCCGCTCTTCCAGAGCTAAAAAAAGCTCCGTTAGGAGCGAAATTGTTTATAGACGATATTTATCACAGGTCACAAAAGCTCCAGCGGAGCGACACATTTTTTTATTTAAAGGGATTTCTTTCCTGCCATTCGGTTTTGGGTTCTAGATAATTGAAAAACCTCGAAATATTGTGATTGATCAAAGCATTGCTATGTGTAATTAAACCGTACATTTTTACAGGTTTTGCACCAACAGAGCTTTTAATTTCAAGCGCCGTTCTGGCAAAAACAATTTCTCGAAATCCTTTTTTGATAGAATAGGCAATCATATCATAAAGCATGTTGAGATAAAGCATTTTTTCACGCTGAACACTTTCGTCGTAACCTAAAAAATAAGTATCCATGACATCGCCGTTTTTGATTAAAGTATTGAATCCAATTAATTTTTCATCTAGAAAATAACCATAAAGAAGAAAGTTTTCTCCCATGATTTCTTTAAAAAAACTAAAGTGATTTCGAGCCAGAAAAAAAGTATTGAAAGGTGCGTTTTTGGCGACATGAAAATACAAATCGTAAATTACATCTTCATATTGCTTAATGTCGTTTAGAGTCATTTTTTGCTTTACAATTCCTTCCGATTTTTTACGCGCACGTTTGTACTGGTCACGATATTTTTTGGATAAAGCATCAATATAATCCTGTTCTGTTTTCCAGTTTTCATTGATTTCAAAAATCATATTCGGTTGTGTCGAAAACGTATAGTTGTTTTTGAATTCAGCTTGAAGCGGTTCAATTTCTTTTGCCGTAAAATCTTTTATGCTGGTAATATGAACTTTCTTTCCGCTTTCTTTTAAATCTTTTTTAAGCTGATTAATCGCTTTATGAAGCGTTTTAATTGCTTTTGATTCTTTTATTGTTTTGTCAAAAATAAATGCATTCTGACCAGTAAGCATGTTGTTTCCGACGAATAAAACGTGCGAAGCAAAATTCTTTAAAGCAAAATTACGAACGGAAGTTTTTAAACATTTATCGCGTTCGCCAAAAGACTCGAGTTTTTCTGCAAATAAGAACTGCGTTAAAACAATTCCGATTAGTTTTTTTTCTTCAAAAAGACCAATAAAATGGCAAGTCATATTTACTGGAGAAGAATTTTCCAGAACTTCAAGATATTCCCGTGTTAAAAAAATATTGTCAACAGCAAGCGAATTCCATTCTAAAGGCAGTAATGAAGCGCTTTTGTAAATCTGGAAAGAATAAGTTGTATTCAAGAGAGTGAACTAATTTCGTCAAAATTAGATAATATTTATAATAACTCACTTGCTTTAAGTTATTATTAAGAAAACCCGTTTGAGTTTTAAATCTAAACGGGTTTTTGATTGTAGTTTTTTATGCAAATCCGCATACAATTCCGCCCATTAAAGTCAAAATAATAAGCCAGTAACCAGTATGAATAAAAATATATTTCCAAGATTTTCTTTCGAATAAGCCATTAATTCCGATTAATGGAAACGCAAAGAACAAACCAGACATAAATCCGTGAAGAGCTCCATGTTTAAAAGTTCTGTAAGCCATTCCGTAATCAGCCATAAAAGCAGCAAAAGAAGGTTTTGCGCTATCGATCAATGGTGGGCCTCCAACCATTCCGATTGCGCCAGATTGATGAATTGTTAGCGACATTAAAGTCATAGTGATCATCAAAGAAAAAATATACGTTAATCCGAAAATTTTGAGCATATTTCCTTTCCTTAACTCTTCTTGAGTCAAATTATTTTCTTTCATCCAGATAGTTCCGAACACTTTTGGGCTATACCAAATAAAGCCTACAACAAGTGTGACGATTGCGGCTAAAAGTAATGCGACGAAGTTAATTTTCATAATATGAGGTTTTTAGAATTAGTTGATTCAAATGTAGCTAAAAAAGTAATACCGCATTATTAATTTAAAAAGAGGGATAAATCGTGCTAATAAAATTTTTATTAACAGTTTATCGATATTAAGTGCATGTTATCTATGAAATATATAACTTAGTACCCGAAAAATCTTGCATTACGAAATATGATGATAACTGGTTTTTTGCTCTAAACGCTGAAAAATAAATTACAATTGTTGCCCAAAAATTAATCGTGCTTATGAATGAATTTTACACTCGTTAAAAAAGTTGATTAAATATATTTAGTTAATTGCTGAAACCGTAATTCGTTACGGTTTTTTGCTTTTTAAGAAGTTAAGATTCTTGAAAAAAAATAACATTTAATTTAGAAATGAATTCTTTATGTTTGTCTAAAATTTTATAACTTTAATACAAGTATTTAAAGAAGCAAAGTCTTTATAAACTGCGCTATTACTAATCTTAATAAACAGAAATTATGACACTACAATATCAAGGTGAGCAATACGGAAACAAGACCACTTTTACTATTAGAATTATTGGAAATAATTTATCAAAAAGCAGTTCAAATTACCAAATTGATCTTTTGGTAGGAGACAAAAAGCTGCCAACTTTTACAACTGAAATTCATCAAAGTCTTTCTAATTGTTTAAAAGAGGTTTATTTGTTCAGAAAACATAACGGGATTCAATTTGATGAGGCAACAGAAAAAATCGTTTCACTTTTTGTTCCTTATGACGAAGTGTTGTACAACTATAATAAATATACTTTGTTTAGAGCATAATTTTTCTCAAAATAAGAAGAAAAAAGACCATTTGAAAAGATGGTCTTTTTTTTGTTTAAATACAAAATCAGACAAGAAATAATTGCAACTTATACTTTATGAAAAGATTAATCGTATTATCACTTTTTTATACTTTACTTTCATGTACCAATAAGAGAAATATAGATGTTTCCGGTTATGCCTATAGTAACGACAGTATTATGATTGCTGATAGTGAAAATGAAATCCTTAAAATTAAAGCAATCGGAAATGAGGATGGGAGGAAATTATGTCCTGTAAATGAATCTGAAGTAAAAATTAAATCTTCGGAAGTAAAATTGAAGGTAAAAATAGATTCGTCGGAAATAGTGGTATTAGACACCGTTTTAATAATACCTGAGCACTACACAAGACCATTTATAACTTTTGTATATCCTTCATCAAAAACTAAATCCAAGAGAATGGTATTGATGGGAGATGAATCAATGTTTCCAAAAGATTAGTTTAGGACTGAGTTTCTTTAAACACAGACACTTTTTTGAAAAACAAAAAGCTTCAGATTTCTCTGAAGCTTTTGATTTGTTAAGTAGTCCGTGGGGGAATCGAACCCCCCTTACCAGGATGAAAACCTGGCGTCCTAACCGATAGACGAACGGACCTGCTTTGTTATTGCGGGTGCAAAAGTGCAACTATTTTTGTAATGCACAAAATGATTTTGGAAAAAATTTCATTTAAATTTTTATGAATTGTTGTCTTTTGAAATAATGAATCTTTGTTTTTTTTGTGTTAATGATGTTGTATTTGCTTGAATTATAATTTGTTGTTTTGAGTTTAAAAATGGAATCGCTAGGTTTTTACTAAAGAAAAAAAATGATAAAAAATTTTAGTTTTAGTGCTTAAATTTTGTTTTGAAAGAATATTCTCTTGCTTTTTATTCTTCGAATTTAAAAAGTACAATCAAAAAAGTGTTCAAATTGCCTTGGTTTTGTTTCAACTTTTTGATGTAAATGAGTTTTTGATATAAAAAAAGCCGGCAGAATCTATTGGATATCCGCAGGCTTTATATGTTTTGTAATGACATAATGACTAGAAAAATACTTTTTTGGTTATGGTAGTTCCATTATCCAATATTGTTTTTACCAGTAAAATTTGAGCATTGGCTTGGATACTACTGATTTCTAAATCAGAAGTACTGATTTTTTGTTGATTGTAAAGCAGTTTTCCGGTAATGTCAAAAATAGAGACTTCATTTAAAAGTGCATCACGAGATTGTAAACTAATGATTTTATTTTTTGAAGCTACGGTCAATGGTTGAGATATAATACCAGATTCAGGTATTCCCAAGTTTTGATCTTCAGTGTATCGCATTTCAAAGCGATCATTGAAAACCCCTATTTCGGTAGAGAAGGTGTAGCCGCCGTCTCTGAGGTTGTGAATGCTCCCAGTCTCTTTATCTACAATGTAAATATCCTTAGTGGCCAAATCACCATCTGAATTATCGATAGAGATTGTAAGATCTCCCGTAACAGCTGATCTGTACCCTAATGGAACAATATCTGATAGCTCAAGTGGTAAAGCGCGTCCTTGAATGACTAATTTTTTTCTGTCGTTTATGCTGTAAAAATCGGCAGGTTGATAAGCATCCAATGATATTGCATCATATTTAACATCCCATCCGTTGGTGGCTCCTGCAATATATCCAATTAAAAGCTGTTTATAGATACCGTCTGTACTGGTTAAATTAAGCCAAACACGATGCCTGTCTGCAGCCGCATTGATAGATTTAGAAAGACATACTTCTTTAAAGTTTTCAAAGGAAGATCCTGAAGGAGTAGCAGCGTACTGAGCTGTCGTAGGGTGTAGCAAAAGAAAAAGTTGTACTGTTGTAAACAGTGCAGATGAAAAGTAAAGTTTTTTCATAATCTGATAATCTAAAAATTAATAAATAAGCGGTCTTCAGGGACCTTTTTTATTAAATTTTAAACATCTTCAATAGAGAAGTATAAACATTACCGTTAGGCATTGAAACTTTGAAAAGAATGAAATGACGTTTGAGTAGTTTTTTTTCTATATTGAAAATTTTAAAATTTATACTGAAATACTAATTTTCTAAAGACAAAAAACAGATGTGAGTATCCAATCATATATAGATTTTATGTATTACATCGGTTTTTTTGGTCGTTTATCGATAGTATTTTACTTAAAGGTGGGAAATTATTCATAATACAAAAAATGAAGAATTTTAATTTAGAAGCAATAGTAAGCCTTGCAGGAATATATTGTCTGTTTTGTTATATTCAATTCCTGAAAGTTTTATTTTATGCCTTTATTATCGTAAGAATTTCTTATAAAAATTAAATAGATGTTTCGCAACTTTGTGCTGGAACACATGAGAATTCTAAAAGTCTAATTGTCGGTCTCCAAAATAGAAGGGATTTGGGTAACTAAGAAAAAATGAAATACCATGAAATTACTACTACGGATAATCTTTTTTATTGGAGTGTTTATCTTGTTTTTAAGCTATTTTTTAGTTCCGTATAAAGTCAATGAAGGAGATTGTATTGTGATTGACGAAGATGTTTTGGCTTTTCTGAAAATGCTATATACCATTACGAGTATTATTTTTGGATGTTTGCTTTTTGCATTTTTGAAAGTTGATAAAAACAAAATCTACAGCATTCTTTCTTTTATTTTGCTAATGATAAGTTTAGTCTTTTTGGGTAAAATGCTTTTTTATTTTGATAGATTTCTTGGTTGATGTTGTTTTGAAATACAAAAAAGGAGAAAATAAAAAAGCTCCAGATTTCTCTAAAGCTTTGTTTTAATGGCAGGAAAAGGATTCTGAGCTTTTTCGTGTTTGTAAACCAGTATGATTTCGCTTAATAGTAAATTATAATTCCATATGTAATATAGGGTATTCTTTGCCTTTTTCATCAAGCGCTGATCTTTTTACTATTTTGAAACCTACATATTTGTAGAAGTCAACCGCTTGCGTATTCTGCTCATTCACATCAACTTTATTTGTTTTTAAAGTGCTTATTGCGAATGTGATCAATTTTTTTCCTATTCCATTTCCGCGAAAATTATTATCAATAAATAGCATTTCAATATTTTCTTTTGAAGTTCCTATAAAACCAACCAATATTCCTTCTTTCTCAAATCCAAATAAGGCAACATGTTCAAAATAGGTAGGAAGCATTTCTTTGTAGTATAAAAAATCTTCCTCTTTAAGAAAATCATGTGTGTTAAGTACGGCACTTTGCCATATTTCCATTAATCGCGGATAATCTATCTCTGTAATTTCTCTAATCATAATTGTAAAATTAAATGTGCAAAGAGCTAAACTTGTAAAAAGATAACACTGAGCCTAAGTTAAAAAAAAGCGTCGGAGTATTCCTTCGGCTGGCGCGGGCGTCTTGCTTGTAAACGCAATGAAATTCATAAAAATATAAACTTAAACAAACAAGCTCCAGATTTCTCTGAAGCTTGTTTGTTTGAATTTTATAGAGATTGTGATTTAAATCTTAAATAAATTATTTATTCATTAGTTTTTCGAGTCTAAGCATCATTTCATCTTTCTCTTTAAGCATACGTTCAAACAAAGCAATTTTCTCTTCATGAAGTTTTTTAATCTCCTCAATCGGATTATTATTAAAAACTTCAATTCTATTATTGAACATTGCATTGTCCGAGAAGCTGCACGAAATTAAATTCACCGCCTGTTCCTCATCAAAATTTTGAAAAGCTTCAACAGGAATTTTTAAGGAATTTGAAATTTGTCTTAACAGGTTTTCCTCAATGACATCTTTTTGTTCCAGCATTGAAATTTTCTTCTGATTCCATTCTTCACCTAGATCATAAGCAAGAGCTTCTTGTTTGATGCCAAGCATTTCTCTGAAACGTTTTACGTTTCTTCCCTGATGAATTTTCTGTTCCATAAATAAATCTTGAATTTCTGAAGGCTCAAAGATAAAGCCAATTGGATTAAAAAACCTGAATTTCAAAGATAAAAAAAAATATTCCGTACAAGATTTTTTTGTCAGATATTATATCTAAATCAGGAATAATTTATCTGTGAAAGTAATGGTGAAAAAATACAAAAGCTGTAATAAATAATGTAGCTTTTTTATATTTACAAAAAAACAAGTCAATCTTTACAGATTGCAAATCCGCGCTATCAAAAATAGTAGCTGTGCAAAGTAATGAGGCTTTGCCAAAAAAGGTTTTAAAATTATGGATATAAATGATTTAAAAGAACGATATAACGAAGATGTAAATTCGGTTTCAAAAATTCAATCAATGTTTGAAGAGCGTAAAATAGTTAACCTAAATTCTGCTTGTAATATATTGTGGAATAAACATGAGACTTTTTTTGTTTTTGAAAACGCAAATAAAAAATTAGAGGCTAAAAATCATCTAATCATTAATGGCTTATTGGATGAATTCAAGGTTTTAAATTTTAATGCTCGATTATTTGATCATGGGTTACGTCATATTTGTTATGCCGTATTAAGTGATAATGAAGAATTGATACAGCGATATTCAAAATTGCGATATTATCGAGGTGAAAATGCACCGTTCAGTATGGATGAAATGGTTGCATTGGGGGAATCGCCCATCTGGTGTAATACAATTCAGTTTTTCATGGCAAACGATCATAATGGAATTGAAAAAAATTTAAACATTATTGAAATAAAATCTTTAAAGAAATTACCCAAAAAAGAATTAGGATTGTTAGATGATTATGAATTTTACAAAGCACTTTACAATGGAGATAAACCTAAAATGGAAGAAGTTTTAGAAAAATTAACAAGTCATAAAATTCATAAACAAAGAAATGAAGACAATGTCCTAAATAAATTTATCTCTTTGCCTGCTTTGGGGTATGCAAAGTTGGCTTGGCGAAAAGGTATTGAGGTAGAGGTAAAAAGTGAATTGGTTCCAAAAGAGCTTCTCTCTATTCAACCTCTAGATAACTATAAAATTCCATATGATTTTTTAAAATAAGATATTTTGTGCATAAACACCATAATTGAAATTAAGTCTGGTTAAAAAAGTCAGTTTTCTGTTTTGGTTTCCCCATTTGAAAAATCCATAATAAACTTAATAGGATCTGCAACAAACTTTAAAGCACTGCTATTTTCAATACTTGGCCTAAAATTATTTATTTGAGGCTCAAATAAATTTTCATTTTGGTCTAAAATTAGAAAATCAAATTCTCTGCAAATTTCCAGAAAGGGTAGAAGAAAAGAATCAATTTCTCCTCTTAAATCGAGTCGAAACCTAATATGAACAATTAAATTTTTGTCTAAGTTGTAAGTAATACCAATATCCGATTTATCACTAGGACCCCAACTTTGAAATTGACTCATATTCCATGATCTTTCGATAAAAGAATCTAGTTTGCCGAAGAAAAAGTCTTTATCAATGCACAAAATACTTGACCAGTCATCTTCATAAAGATCTACTTGATTACTTTTGGAATATTCATAAAAACTCCTTGGAATTGCGTTATAGTGCACTTGCCAAACTGCCATGTAATTTTTATCTAAAATTTATTTTTCGTTTTAATCAGGATCTACAGTTATTCCTATTCTAACTGCGTATTTCATTCCTATTTCAGTAAGCTTTATAATTTTGTTTATCTGAGTTTGAGTTTCCTCATTTAAATCATTGTAGTAATCAGTGTTTAAAATTTTATTTAAAAAATCATTTAATAGAAATGGGTTTATTGTATTTTCCCATGACGATAAGAATACTCGACGATCTTCAGGATTCGATTTTTCATAATAAAAATTAAAGGGAAATTTTTCTATTTCCTTTTCTCCGTAAAATTGTTTTAACTCAATACTCTCATTTGTTATTAGATCATAAAACTCCCAAGACAATTCAAAGAGATAATTATTATTCTTGTATAATTCATCATAGTAATCCCAATGAAATTCATCTCCTGCTATAGTAAAGTCTGCGATTGATTGTATGTTTTCCAAATCCTCTTTGAAAACATAAAATTCTTTTTTGGGTAATTGTAAATTAAGTGTTACTGGCATAAAATTCGATTTAAATCAATTAGATCTTTTTTTCTTTTTAAAAGCTTTTTATTTGATATAATGTCCGTTATATTTAAATAGTTTATCGAGTGATTATTAATAACTATATTTTTTTTATTTTTAAAACTTTCCTCAAAAGACAAGCCGTTCATTTGTGATATGAATTCTATTTTGCAATTTTTTTTTATAGTTTTAATGTAAAAATTATCCTCTATTATTGTATCATTTAAAATTCCTGATTTTTGAAGTTTCTCTATATTTTTCTCCTCATTATCAATCCAAATATCTAAATCATTAGGAAGTCTTTTAAAACCATTAAATAGAATTGCCCATCCACCAACTACTAGGTAATTAATAGAATGATTAAATAAAATCTCTATCGTTTCAAGATGTTCCTTTCTCATTAAAATATTGTTACAATGATACATTATTGTTTAAAATGCATTGGTTTAGGATCTGCAATAAAAATGATTGCGCAAACATGATGCAAAGTCAAAGTTAAAGAATAATAAATTAATGATGCAGCTGTAAATGTTCACTTTGTGGATGTGATAAATGCAAAAAAAATCAATACAGGCTAAAAACAAAAAAAGCTCCAGATTTCTCTGAAGCTCTTTCTCTTAGTAGCCCTAATGGGACAATTATCGAACCGTTTTACAGATGATTTAAAGAAGATTAATTTCATTTAAAGTAAAAGTCCTGATAGTTTTTGCTAAAAATTATTTAAAAATTTTATTTCAATTCCTTTGATAAATTTATCAGAACTTGATCAAATTTTGTTGTAAATTTTTCATAATCATCACTTATTATTTCTTTATGGTTATCCTTTCCATTAATAATTAAAATAATCGTATCAAAAAGGTCTTTAAATTTATCTGAACTTTTAAGAAGTTCAAGATACTCAGTTGAGTAAAAATCATATTCATATAAATGTCCATACCTTTGGCGAAAAGTACCTAAATAAACAGTAATTTCTATTAGAGTATGCCTATACTCTTTTAGCCTCATAACCTCATGTTCATCACTCAATTTTTTAGTTACTTTATTTTCATTTAAGACCGTACCAACATAAACTGTTATACAACCAATTTTATCTAAATAAGAAGACAGTTGATCAAAACTGTCTAATCTTCTAAGTAAAAAACTATTTTTCTTATTTTCTGCATTTGATTGCTTATTAATCGAACTGGTTAAAATTGCCAAGATAATTAAACTACTCAACGAAAGAATTGTATTAATTGTCCCTCCCAAATAATCACCAAAAGTTCCCCAAACTGCGGGATCATTTGATAATCTATGACCTGCAAATTTAATTATATAACACGATATGGGAATTAAACAGATTAAGATTGATATTATTATCAACCATGTAACTACCTTGTTTTCTTTAAAAAAATCTTTCATTAATTAACTTAGATTACTTTGTAATACTTTGATTTTAATCAAATTTAACAATAAAAAACCCCTCAATTTGAGGGGTAAAAGTAGCATAAATAATAATTTATGAGAAATTTTATTTTTAGAGCTTTACATTTAAAAGCTCCTTTCCTAAACGATGTAAACCGTTTTCAATTTCTTTGGCTCTTTTTTCAGATATATATGTCTGTTTATTTGCATTTGTATATTGTCTAAATAATGTTGGATTTATGCCTATACTTTTTGCAAATTCTCCTTTATTAATTACTTCAAAAACATCGTTGAATATTTCTGATACTTCTAAATCGTATTCAAATTCAAATCCATTTTTAAATAACTCATAAGTTTCAGTATCATGTTCTTCAGCTGTTTCAATGTATAAATCAACAGCTTCTTTCATATTTTCTTTTAATTCATTGATACTCTCACCGTCGGCCACCACTACACCAGGTACATTTTGTGTTGTCCCCCAATAGCGACCGTCAGATTTCTCAATCTTAACTTTGATTGCCATATCCTGCTCTTTATTGGTTCTATTTCTTGGTTTATTTACTATAATGGTAATTTCAAGTTTTTTTACCTTTTAATTCAGAGGAAGTTTTAATTTTTTTCATTTTTTTCATGATAAATTTTAGTTAAACATTTGTTTTTCCGAATACTAAATTCGAGTGATTAATAATAAACTTGTAGCCTTATCGCATTGTACATTACGTAATTATACAAGTCTTTTTCCCAAGTTAAATTTACTCGAGGTTTTTATTGGTTAGTTAGCAATATATATATTGCAATGAATCCCAACAAGTCTGGGACTGAACTAAATCAGCCCCGCTTGTTTTAAAATGCCATGCTCCGTGCCTTTCGGAATATCCTTTTTAGGATGAGGCAGCACAACTATTCCTTTTTTCACTGGGTGTTTAAATGTATGATGACTTCCCTTAGATCTTATGAAGACCCAGCCATCGGCTTTCAACATCTTAAACAATTCATCGCTGCTCATATTCCTAAATCATTTAAATTGAATTGCAAATATATAACATTTTTGCAATATATATTAAAAACGATATATAATTTATAGTAAATTTAACTAGTGCAGAGAATTAATAACTATGATAGCGCAGATTTGCAATCTGTTTCCGCTAAGAGAATCAGAAACAAAAAAAGCTTCAGATTTCTCTGAAGCTTTGTCTTTGTAGCGGGAACAGGACTCGAACCTGTGACCTTCGGGTTATGAGCCCGACGAGCTGCCTACTGCTCTATCCCGCGATGTTTCGGGTGCAAAGATACACACTAAATACGGTTATGCAAGTAAAATTTGTATTTTATTTTTATTAATTTTTGAAGAAGAGCAGAATAATCAGATTTTAAAATCTAATAATTCTTCGTAAATATTCCCCTTTAAGCCTAGTAATAAGCCAAATGCGGGTTCTGTTTTTAGTCCTTTTTCTTTTAATTTAATGATTTCTAATCGGAAGTTCTCATCTTTAGAACGTAGGATTTTATCTTCAATAATCATGTGTTTGTAGCCGTTTTGTAGCTCCGTTGGAACATTTTGCCCAAAGATTTCGATTTCAAAAGCATCAATATGGAAGTTGGCGACTACAGAATCTCGATTGTCAATTACAATTTCTTGAATGCCAAAGTTGTTTTCTTTTTCAAAAAGCGCTTTAATTCTTTTAATAAAATCAGATTTATTTTTCCAATAACAAATAATATCAAGATCGCTGTTTTCAATATCAATATTAATTGGGATTGTTCCCACTAAAATAGGATCAAAATCGGTGAGGTTTTCTAAAATTTTGTGTTTCGTCAAAACTTCAAAAGCCAATTGCTGTTTTTGATTGCCTGTTTTTAAATAAGAAATATTCTTGAAATCAGTCATTCTGATATTAGTCGTTATGGTTTTTTACTTTTTTGATTTCGTCTTCTAATCGTTTGTTGATGTTGATTTTCGCCTTTTTAAAAACAAAAAGAGTAGTTCGATATTCTCTCGCATATTTGTTGGTAATCTCGCCACCAAAAAGAGAAGTTTCGAAAAATGCTCCTGTTTTTGCAAGTTCATCACTAGTGTCGCTAAAATCTTTAACGCGAATCAAGTTTGTGTAGTAGATATTTAAGTTGAACCAATTCACATAATCGGCATTGAATGAAACAGCTTTAATTCCTTTTTTGGAGTAATAATTTATAGCTCCCGCCTGACCATAATTGTCACAAAGCACTAAAGTGTTTTCTGTTTTTGGAAACAAGGCATAAATCGAATCTGTTTTGCGCGCAAGTTCTTTCCAGCCTAGCATATCGGCAAAATCCTGTGGTAATTGATGTTCTTTTCCATCTTCCCAACGAAGCATTCCTAATTTCCGGTATTTCTCAGGATTTGTAGCCATGTATTCAGGACTTTTGTTTGGAAAAGCAATATTATACATCGGAATGAAAAACAATAACGGAATCAGTATAAAAACAGGTTTTAGAAAACGTTTCCATCCGTTGTTTAAAATTTCGGATAGATAAACAGCGCCGAATCCGATGTAAATTGGATATAGTCCAATGGCATAATAAGCTTTGGCTTTAAAGTAAATAAAGATTAAAAGCGTAAAGACAAACGAAGCAAAAAAGAATTTGTATTGGTGAAAAGGTTTGTAAAATAACAAAGCAAAAAGCGCGCTTAGAATTACAAAAAAAGAACCTATAAAAAAGAGAATCTGCTCTTTTAAAAAGTCTAACAGATCGACATTTACCAATTGTGTTGCTGCCAATTCTTTCATATGGTGCACGATCGGAAATTGATTTCTATACTGCCATAAGAGATTGGGAAGTATGAAAAGAAATCCCATAATGAACGCAAAATAAAGTTCTTTTTTGGTCAGTATTTTTCTTTGTTTAGAAATCAAAAGAGCAGGGACTAATCCGAGAAGTAAAAATAGAATATTGTATTTGTTAAGGAAACCAAATGCAAATACAGCAGCTCCACAATACAGCCAGTTATTCTTTTCGGTTGTGATGTATTGTATAATTATGTAGTAAAATGCTGTCCAGCATAAAACATCCAGAGAATTGGGTTGATAAAGTGTATTGAGACGCAACAAACAAGAAAACAAAATTCCGAGAGCGCCCAGAATTAAGGCGTAGAGATTTCCTTTTAAAAGCTCGATGGTTTTCCAAACTATGAAAAGTGTTAAAGCACCAAACAGAGCAGGGAAAAACTTAACCCAGAAAACTGAATTTCCAAGCAATAAAATAAGACACGAAAACCAAGAAGTTACTGGAGGAACAGATAAATATCCCCAAGCAAGATGATGCGCTTGATCAAGATGTAAATACTCATCTCGCTGTAAATCGTATTCAGGACTTATTAAAACGTACTGCAAAACAAATTTTAGAATAATAAAACCAATTAAAATCAGTGTTTTCTTGTTCATAAAGTTTTTGTTTTTAGGGTTTTGCTAGAATTTAAAAGTATAACGAATATAAAATTTATTTTAATTGCAAGAGTTTTTTATTTTGTCATCTGAACAAAAAAAAAGCTCCAGATTTCTCTGAAGCTTTTGTGGAATTTTTATTCCTCTGTTGCAGTTTCAAATTCCATGTGGTCGATTATTTCAACTTCTGGTTTGTCTGGTTTAGAAGCTTTCAGGGCGTTGAATCTTTCCAACATTTCCGTTTCGCCTTCTTCACCACTGAAATAAGGGAAAACGTCCATAATTGCTGTTTCTGTAATAGCAGGAATAGAGTATTCGCCCATTGTACTTTTCATTATGTGAAGTGTATTGTCGTAAGCTTCGCGAACATCATTTGCCTGAACCAGCATATACATACTTGTTTTTCTTTCTTTACCACTTTCTTCATCATAAGCAATTAAAGTGATTTTCGATTTAAACCATCTATCTGCATTTTCAAAAGGATGAATTTCAGCATAATTTGCCACTTTTATAGCCGTGATTTTAAATTCCTCACTTGTATAAGCAGCCATTTCTTCGGTCATTCTTTTTTCGGCTTCTGTATATGACAAGGCATCAACCAAATACGGTTCAGTTAATACTTTTTGTCCGCCGGTTTCATCTGTCTTTCTATATTTTACTTTGCATTCGTACCAAACTGCGCTCATTTTTTTTAATTTTTAAGGATGTCAAAGATAAATTTTACTGGAAAATAAATAGTTAAATATTCAAATAGATATTCACAATTTAAAAGCATTTTTGGTAATGTTTTGAGGTTCTGAAAGTTGCGCTTTTGCACGTAAAAAAGACTTTGTAAGCTTTATCATTCTTTTAAAATTTAAAAAAAGTAAAAATATTTTAAAGTATTAAGTTATTGTAAATCAGTTGGTTGTTTTGTGTTTTTAAAGGATTGTCAAAAAAATATTATTTGTTTCAAACCAAATGGTCAGTTTGAACGTAAGTGTGAGAAGATAGTGACCGGGAATGAGGTAAATTCAAATGATAATTAGTTTTTGGAGCAACTGAATCTTACCGCATTTCTGGCCACTATTGTTTTATAAATTTTAAGACAAATTAATGACTGGAAAATTAAACGTTCAAAGGTTAAAAGAAACTTTAGATTATCTGCAAAGCAAACAAAGAGAGTTAAATAGACAAGGAGAAAATGATACTCGAAGTCTAGAATCTATGATTAAATATTTGAAAAGAGACATGCTGGAACAATACAATTTGTCAGATCATCATTTGTCTATTGAAAAGGAAATTAAAGATACCGATGCCTTTATAAAAAACGTTGAAACGATCATTGAAATCAATTCTTAAAATATTTTATAGAAAGAAAATTACTTTTATTCTAGTTTGAATTTTTCGTTTTTACAATCCAGAATTAGCTTATGATTGAGGAAAAGTTTGTTTCCAATCATTCCCTGCATTCCGGAACGTTTCATCAAGAATTTTTGCAGTTCTGAAGTGCCTTCAATGTAAGTAACTTCAGAAATTTGTAATGCACTATTTCCAAGCAGCATTTGCTTATTTGCGGAAGCGGAAAAAACATCCAACGTATTTCCCCAGGAATTTCCTTTTTCTGTTTTTATTGGACTATTTGGATTTTTGTATTTTCTCCAGATTTCTTTTTGAGTAATCAATTCGTAACCACTTGTTCCAGAATCATAAAGTAATTTTATATTTTCATGGTCTACTTTTGCTGTAATTAATATTTTACGTTTTTTGAATTCAAAATTCAGAAAACCTTTTTCTTCCATTTGCTTTAGAAATGAACATTGATTGTTTTTGAAATCTAGAATTGTAACGCGTTTTTCTAATAAATCGGTTCCGATAGTGCCAATTATATTTTCGGCATTTGGATTGTCAAAATCGATTTTTTCTCCATAATCTAAAACTTCAAAAGCGTTGGAAATTATTTGCATTTTTCCGATGGTACAATGCGTTGAAAGTTCCATTTCTTTTACATTCATATTAATCTGATTTGGAAATTTTTCAGCAATCGATTCTAATGAATTTTTGTAGAAAACCGTAGTTGCAGATCCCGAATCAAACTGCATGTAAAAAGTTTGGTCGATTCCATTAATTTTTATGGGAAAAAGAAGCGCTGAATGCGAATTTTCATCAGAAGAAATCCATCTCAAAGGAATGTTTTCTGCGGTTCCAGAAATGGTCAAATAGTTTTCGGGTGGTGTAAATTTCTTTTGAAAATAAAAATAGCCTCCAAGAAGAAATAAAACAATAACGGCTAAAACAGCGAAGATAATTTTCTTAAATAATTTCATGTCTAAATTTTTCTGCAAGATTCGGACTTCAATTCCGATTTTCGTGCAAAATCAAGACGACAGTTTTACGACATTTGCATGACAAGAATTATAAGAAATTGTTTTTCATTTTGATAGCTAAAGTTTGTTTTTGGTTTAAACTGATGCCATTGAGGACCACAATGACTAATTTTAAGCAAAGAATCATTAGTAGCGGAATAAGAAAAAGCGGAAATTGGATGGAAAAAGCGTTCTGAATAAAGGGGCTCAAAATCATTAAAAACGAAAGTATCAAACTCAGAAATATTTGAATTGTTATGATCTGTTTTCCGATTTCCCTGTTTTGTAAATCTTTAGTTTTATAAGTTAAAATTAAAGGAAAAATAAAGCTTCCAAAAGGAATAATAAGTCCAGTCAAAGCAGAAAGATTAATGATTTTGGCTCTTTCAACAGGACTGTTTTCTTTCTTGATAATAAGATTTTCAGTTGTGGTTTCTAAAGATTCAGCAATAGTTTTTAAGGTAAATCCTTTGAGACTGTTTCCAGCTTCGATTCTCTGAATCGTTCTCAAAGAAAGCCCGGATTTCTCGGCCAATTCATTTTGAGTCATGTTTTTTTCTTCTCTCAAAAATTTTACTTTGTTCATCTTTTGTGGTTGCTGGTGTGCGGACTAAATTAGAAAAAAAAGTTTTCTTGGTCGATTTTCTTTTCGAAATAAGAGAGAATTTAAAGTTTAATAAAAAATTAGGCTTTTTTCTTTAACAAAATTATTAACTTGTTGTAGAATAACGATTCACATACATTAAATACCCTAAAAAAAAATACCACTATGCGAGTATCAGTAGTTCGAAAAAACATAAAGTTTACACCAGATTCAAGAAGAGTTGTTGCCCGATATTTTATGAATGGGAACGAAAGGACCCAACAAATGGTGCTTCGAATTATGCTGCTGGACGAAAAACAAGTTTTACAAACTTTAGAGCAGACACTGCGTGAATTTGCCAGACGTCATCGAAATATTTCGGCAGTTTTCTTTAGACATTGCGAAAGAATAAGACCAATAATCGAGGAAATGAATATTGATTATGAAGGCATGTCTCTTGATCGTAAAATGTTGATTGGTTCTTATTGTACAATGGAATATGCAATTGAATCGGCTGCGATTTTTAATCCGTCGATTGTGGAAGATTTTGACCAAACTGGATTGGAAGCTGGTGAAAAACGTGTCGTGATTTCTTTTAGAGCGACAGGAGAAGGCCATATTTCGTCAATTGTTTTTAGAAGAGGAATCTTGGATCGTGATAATAATCTGCATATCATGAAAATTGGAAATCATATTGATAAGGCAGAAATCGAACATAAAACATTGTTTAATAAAGAACGCTTTTTGACCAAGTTAATTGAAATGCATACGACGGATAAATATATCGCCCAGATTATGCACGATCTTCCAGAAGAATTTGAGTTTACGGTTCTTAAAAATATGCTGACAACAGCTTTGAGTGATCCATCAATCCGTGAAGAACGAAAAACGGCTTTGCAGGAAATATTATGGTTGGCGAATTCATTTTACGATTTGCAATTCAAACACGATTCGGATATTACAGAACGCGTTATTTTCCCGATTTCGGATTCTGAAAGCCGTGGAATTGAGGATGCCCGTTTTGTTCGTTTTACAGACGATGACGATTCGGTTCGTGTCATGGCGACTTATACGGCCTACAATGGACATACGATTTTACCAAAATTAATCTCAACTGAAGATTTTTATAGTTTTAGAGTAATGCCGCTTCATGGCGAAGGTGCTCAGAATAAGAATTTAGCTTTGTTTCCTCGCAAGATTAAAGGGAAATATGCGATGTTGGCGCGAATAGATGGTGTTAATAATTACATCATGTATTCGGATAGAGCAACGCAATGGAATACGCCCATTTTACTCCAAGAACCACGTTTTACTTGGGAATTAACACAAATAGGAAATTGCGGTTCTCCACTTTGGACGGAAGAAGGTTGGCTGGTGATTACACACGGCGTTGGTACAATGAGGCGTTATTGCATTGGTGCCTCTCTATTTGATTTAGATGATCCTTCTAAAGAAATAGGAAGACTTACAGAACCATTGCTAGCACCATTGGAAGACGAGCGTGAAGGATATGTGCCAAATGTTGTGTATTCTTGCGGAGCCATTATTCATAACAATAGCTTGATTTTGCCTTATGCCGTTTCTGATTATTCTTCAACTTATGGCGTTGTAGATATGGTGGAATTGTTGGATGCACTCAAAAAAAGCAAATAATTTATTTTCTGTTTTTAAAGTCGGGAATTTTCTCTGTCAAATGTTTCCAATAGCGTTTCGGCATGTGCTGTACATGAAGTTTGGTATTTTTTCTGGATTCAATATTGACGCTTTTAAAATAATTTCGCCATAAATTCTGGAAAAATTCTTCTCCTTCATCTGAGATTTCAGCTAGAAATTTAGAAGATGAAGGATTGGAATCAAATGTGAGTTGAACCTTTGAAACATTGTCTAGATCGTAATAAATTCCATATTTACGTTTGGTGTCATAAATTAACCAACGCTGGTCAGCATACCGATTTTTAAAATGTTCTTGAATAAGCGGTAAAACATTACAATCGGGCTCAACAATGGCATAATATAAATTGTCTTTGGTAAGTTTGAAACGAACAAAAGCTTTCATTCTATGACTTTCTTTGCCTGTTAAATGCGCGGCTTTTTGAATGTTGAGAACATCATTATTGCTCAAATCTCCTTCTACGTTTATGGAACTTGAAAAAACATAGGTAGCAAAACGGAATAAGCTTTCTTCGATCTGAGGCAATTCAGAAAAAAAAGCATTGTAAACATTAGCTATTCCATTTTGAGAAAGACGTTGTTTTAAACCTTTTAAAACTCGATTTGCCTTTGTTTCATCCGTTTCTACAATGTGGTTTTTTGAAAAAAGCAAGGCATTTGAAAATTCATCTTTAGCAAATACAACATCTTTGAATTTGTATTCGTAGATTTCGAAAACAGCTGTGAGCCAGCCTTCAAACGTGCCGTCATAAATTACTTGTATCATTATTGAAATAAAGAAAGTTGATTCGAAAAATCGTTTTTATACTTGCTGTTTTGAATATTCAAAATCTGCTCTTTTATTTGAATAGAAGTCAAATCTTTCTGCAAAAGAAAAGGTGAGGCAAAAGCTAGAAAAAATTTGGAACGATTGTATGCAATTCCTAATTTTTGCAAATCTTCTGGTTGTAATCTTTTGAATTTTCTGGCAGTTACAATTTTTTTAGCGCTTGTTACTCCAATTCCTGGAATGCGCAGAATTAACTCTAAATCAGCCGTATTAACATCAACTGGAAATTGATGTAAGTTTCGCAAAGCCCATCCTAATTTCGGGTCAATATCAAGATCCAAATTCGGTTGATCAAAACCTACAATTTCGTTTACATTAAATCCGTAAAAACGAAGCAACCAATCTGCTTGATACAAACGATTTTCCCGAATCATAGGTACAGGAGTTCCAATTTGAGGAAGTCTGTTGTCATAACTTATCGGTACATAACCCGAATAATAAACGCGTCGCATGTTCATTTGGTCATAAAAATAATTGGCCATTCCCAAGATTTCCATGTCATTTTCCTGCGTTGCACCTATCACCATTTGTGTACTTTGTCCCGCTGGAGCAAAAATGGGCGCTTTTTTATTCGATTTTTTTTCTTCTGTGTAACCCACGATTTCATTTTTCAGATATTCCATCGGTTTGATGACATCAGCATGATTTTTTTCTGGGGCTAATAATTTTAGACTCTTTTCTGTTGGCATTTCTACGTTGACACTTAAACGATCAGCATATAAACCAGCTTCACGTATAAGCTCGTCACTCGCGCCTGGAATTGCTTTTAAATGAATGTAGCCATTGAAATTTTCTTCTAATCGAAGTTTTTTTGCAATGCGCACCAAGCGTTCCATTGTGAAATCGGGATTGTCAAAAATTCCTGAACTTAGAAATAGACCTTCAATATAATTTCTTCTATAAAAACCAATAGTAAGATCTACGACTTCCTGAACGGTAAAAGCCGCACGTTTGATATCGTTACTTTTTCGGCTGACACAATAAGCACAATCAAAAATGCAATGATTGGTTAGTAAAATTTTGAGTAATGATACACAGCGTCCGTCTTCAGTGTAAGCATGACAAATTCCATTTCCTGTATCACCCAATCCTTTGTTTTGATTCTTCCGCTTGTTCTGACCTGCAGACGAAGAACAAGAAACATCGTACTTGGCTGCATCAGCTAAGATCGCCAGTTTCTCCATTACTCTTTCCTGTACCATTTTGATCTTGATTTAATTGTTTTTGAAATGAAAATTTATCTCTTCAAAATTACTCATTGAACCTAAAAATGACTTGAAAATGACTGTTCTAAATTGTATCAAATTTTATAAGAAGAGACTGTTCAACAAAATTATTATTATTCGATTTTACTCAACAGTTTAGATTCAAATCTGTTTAAATCTGCTTTAATTTGTGTAAATCTGCGTGAAAAATCTATGCACAAAAAGTATTTCACGCAGATTTACACAGATATCAGCAGATCAGATTAGATTTTTTTTGTGAATGAAAGTATTTTATTCTGTTTCATCCGACGTTTACCAAGAGTAAAATCATGTTTTAAAAATTAACTTTTTAAGGTTTAAAAACAGGTATAAATACGGGGTGCTTGTTTTTTCAAACTTTTTATATTGCGCGTCAGTAAGAAAAAATCGGTTATCCCCCTTAGCTATTGATTTTTGACTGTAAAAAGACTTGCGAGTATTAGCGAATAATAATAAACCGAATAGCTAAAACGATGAAATTTCTAAAAGGACAAGAGGTGACCTACACTGCCTTGAGTGGGAGAGCTTATGAAGCAAAAGTACTAGAAAGAAAAATGGATTTCAAAAAAGGGCTGATAATAAAATCGACTTACAAAGAAAGAGATTTTCATTATCTGATTGAAATTCAAAAAAATGGCACAACAGAAAAGATTCTCTGTGCAGAAAATGATCTTCAATTATTGGAGAAGAAAAAACGCAGTCTAAAAAAGGCAGCTTAAAAATAGTGTTTTATAAAAGCACTGACTTTTTCTAATACTAATTCCGGCACTTCTTTGTGAGGGGTATGTCCTGTATTTGGGATTATATATTTCTCCGATTTTCCGTTAACTAAGCTTATTGTTTTTTCAACTTGGTTTAGCGTTCCGTATTCATCATTTTCACCTTGAATAAAAAGCAAAGGAACGTTAATTTCAGGGAGTAAATTTTCTATGTTCCAATCTCTGAAATCATTTCTAAGCCATGTTTGAGTCCATGCTTTAAAAACAGCTTCGGTTTTTTGAACATGATATTTTTGAAGTTTCAAAGGGAGATTTGTTGTCTCATAAGAGTGAACAGCCTGCCGAATTCCGTTCAGTGTAATTTCTTCAACAAAAATATGTGCGGCTTCTGAGATTACCATTTTAATACGCTTTTGGTATTTTGCCGCAGCAATCAAAGCAATTGACCCGCCGTCGCTATGTCCGAATAAAATCGCATTTTCTATTTGTAAACTTTCAAGAATATTATTTAAAACATCAGCTTCTAATTCCAAATAATGTAAAGGCCTTTCAAATGTAGGCATAGCATCAGATTTGCCGTAACCAAGACGGTCATAAACCAACAAATTGCATTTACAGGCTATGGCAATTCTTTTAGGTAAATCGCGCCAAAGTTTTACACAACCTAAAGAATCATGTAAAAATACGAGCGTAGGTCTGTTTTTAAATATAGTATGATATTCAGCGTAAAGCTTGCTTCCGTTGCTGTCGATTAACATATTGCAGCTTCTTTTTGAATTACTTTTTCTTTTTTGGCTTTTGCAATATTAAGATAGATAATCGCACCAAGCATTATAGCTATTCCGATAATCTGTAAAAAAGTAACTTTTTCACCCAGAATAATATGAGCACAGAAAACCGCAGCGGGTAATTCTAAAGTCAATAAAACAGAACTTAATCCAGGACCGATTTTAGGCATTCCAACCGAAAAACAAATAGGAGGAATCACGGTTCCGAAAACAGCCAGAAAAGTTCCCCATTGTAATAATCCGAAATCTAAATGAGTACTTGTGGCAATGGCTTCACAATTGATTAAAAATATAATCATGGCAGAACCGCTGGTCATTAAGGCGCTTTTTTCGAACATAGGTGTTTCTTTTCCGATTTTGCTTGTAAAAACGATATACAACGTATAAAGTAAAGCTGATAAAAGGCTTAAAAGAATACCTGTAAAAGAAATATTTGCGTTACCTAATTCTAAAAGATCTCCGGCAAGGATTGTTCCTAAAATTATAAATAGGGCAGAACCGACTTCAATGTAACTTGGTTTTTTCTTAAAAAATAACCATTCGACCAAAATACTCAACCATGTAATCTGCATTAGTAAAACAATTGCCAAAGATGCCGGAATATAAGCAACAGCCAAATAATAAGTAAAAGCCGAAGAACCCATTGTGGTTCCAGCTAAAAGTAATTTCCAATCTGGTTTTAGTTTGTTACCGCTTTTTATTCTTCTAAAAAGTACAATTGACCATAATATTAAAGTTCCCATAAGGGCTTGTGTCAAAGTAATTTCGGCTGGGCTATAACCTTCCCCATAAGCGATTTTGGCGAATGAAGACAACATTCCGAAACTCAACGCGCCTAAAGCAACGATAATAATATATTTGTTCATTTTGTATGCTAAAAATATGTTTTGTTCCGTCAAAAGTATTTATTGTAGTATAATGAACGAAATTTTTAATTTAAATATGTATTTAATCCTTTAAAATGAAATATTTTTAGATTTTTGTCCTAAATTGAATTGTTTTTTATACTTTAACTGGAAAAAATCCGATGCAAGAATTAAGCAAACAAGAAATAGAACTACTCAGAATCTTACAGGAAAACGCCCGATTCGATATTACAGATTTGACAGAAAGACTCAACATGTCGAGAACTTCTGTTTACGATAGAATTAAAAAACTAGAAAACGAAGGATACATCAAAGATTATGTCGCGATTATTGATCCTAAAAAAGTAGGCTTAAATTTTACGGTGATTATCAATCTTTCACTTAACAGTCAGCGTTTAGAATTGGTTGAAGAATTTTCAAGACAAGTATCGGCACTTGATGAGGTTGTGGAAGGTTATGTAACAGGCGGAATTTTTGATTATGTTTTGAAAGTTGTGGTCAAAGATCCTGAAGCTTTTAATGATTTTATCCGAAAGCTTTCCAACATTCCTAATATTAGTAAAGTACAAAGTTCTTTTGTTATGAGTTACATCAAGCAATCTACCAAATTACATTTTTAAATACGCTTTTATAAGTTTATTTTTCATAAATTAAATTAAAGAATATTTTTTGAAGATAATCTTGTTTTTTGAGGTTTTAAATGAAATATTGCTATTGGACGGCTTTTTTATACTTTTTGTCGATTATTTTTAAGATTTATGTATAATTAATACATATATTCGCAAAAATTTTTTGAATGAAAGTAATATTACACTTAATAATATTTTGTTGTTTTTTTAATGCCACACTTTACAGCCAAAACGAAACCAATATCACCTATGGACTAAAATTTGGGGTATTACATTCTACATTTAGTAATCTTCCCGAAAGCATTAAAGGCCGTGATAACACTTTTGATAATAGTGTTATGGAAAGCAAAGGCAAATATGGTCTTGAAGGTGGTTTCTTTTTAAATTTTAAACTTCACGATACGCGCGTTGCGATTCAGCCGGAAATCTTATTCCGACAATCTGGAGAAACAGTTCAGTACCACGATACGGTTGGAAAAGAGTTTGAACTTGGAATCAATTATTCTTTTCTGCAGATTGGAGCTTTGTATAAAGTCTATCCATACGAAGGTTTGAATTTCGGAATTGGAGCCTTCTACGGAATCAATTTATCTCCAAATGATATTACATATACTTCCAACGAAGCTGGCGGAATGTACGATGTAGCCACGAGACAGTTCTATAAAGATGGTCTTGATGGTGCTGATGATTTTTCGTTATGTTTTGCATTAGGCTACGAGCTTCATAAAAGCGTTCACTTTGACTTTCGCTATTATTTGGGCGTAAAAGATATGATTAAGAGTAATGCATCTTCTTTTCAGTTTATCGAAAATCAAAACAAAAGCAGTGTTTTTTGCTTTTCGTTAGGCTATAGTTTTCATCAATGGTAATTTATAAAAAAATGAAAAAACTTATTTTGCTTCTTTTATTAGTAAGCACAAAATCTGTATTGGCACAAGGCGACCGCGAAATTACGTATGGTATTTTTGGTGGTGGAATATTTTCTAAAATGTCTAATCTTCCAGATGCGATAGTGCCAAAAGGTATTTATGAAAATTATACTTTAAAAGACGAAGGGAAGTTTGGAGGTACCGGAGGATTTTTCATCAATTGGAAATATCCTTATGCAAAAGTGGCTATTCAGACAGAAATATCGTATTCGGGTCAGGGAACCGATTTGAATTATGAAGATGCAAAAGGACTTAAATATAAAATGACTTTTGGTTATAGTTACATTAATGTTGGAGCTCAGTTTAAATTTTATCCAACAGAAGGATTTTATATTGGAGCTGGTCCTTATGTTGGTTTTAATATTGCAAGTGATAATATAAAGTATAGTTCAAATGCTCAAGAAATATTCGGGAATTCAGGAGTTTATTTTGAGCCGGATGCGAATGTTCAAAAGGTTTTAAAAGAATCTTTTACGGGTAAAAATTATTTCTACGGAGTCTTATCTGCAGGATATGAATTTAGTTCTAATTTCTCTGTTGGAGCCAGATATGCATTAGGACTTACCGATGCTTTAATGACAGAAGAAAACGGGCATCGTTACAGCGAAAACAAAAACAAAATCAATAGCATTTCACTGATTATTGGTTATTCATTTGACTTTGATGATTTAGGCAATTTCTAACAGACCTCATCACAAAAATCACTTTACACTATGACTAAAAGGATTTTTTTACTGGTAAATTTAATAACGCTTTTTGCAACAGATTTTGCTTTTTCTCAGAATAAAGTACTTCCTGGAGCAGTTTCAGATCCTTTTTTTTGGATTAAATCTAGAAATGCTGGAGATAATTATTATTGGGAAAGCCTCGTAAACAATAAAGAAGCAAAGCTATCAGCAAAGAAACACAATGGAGCTGTTTTTAATTTTAATCCGAGTATTGTTTTTGATACCGCTCAGGATTCTTTAATTGTGCCATTGGGTGTAAACAGCAAAAGACGTCAGACGCTTTTTATGGTCTACAAGGTTAAAGACAGTTTGAAAGAACAGTTTTTATGGACGATCAATGATCCTCAAAAAATAATTTCGGCAGGAACGAACAAACGTTTGGTCGATTTAAAAAAATACTCCTATCAGTCTTATCAGGAAAAGATAAAACCGCACAAAGCCAATATTCATTTCTTTCAGCAAAATGTTACAGATAGTGTTGCAAAGTTATCTTCGCTGACGATTGGACAAAAATCAAAATTAGAAAAACTTCCGCCAGAAGATTTTAAAGGAAGTATAAGCGAGATTTTGATTTATAATCGTGTTTTATCTGGATTAGAAACGCAAAAAGCAGCCAGTTATTTGGCTATAAAATATGGTATTTCGCTTTCTCAGTTTGATAACAAAAACTACTTAAACAGCCAGGGTGAAACCATTTGGGATGTTGAAAAACATAAAGGATTTACTTCTTCAATCACAGCAGTCGGACGCGATGACGCCAGCGGATTATTGCAGCTTAAAAGTAATAATATGATTGATGAAGGCTTAATGACTTTTGAAGTAAAAAGCAAATCAAATGTGATTCCGAACAACTATTTTGCTTTTTGGAGCGATAATGGCAAAAATCTTTTAGTTAAAAAACAGGAACAAGGCGAACCTATTGGTGTTTCAAGAGAATGGCAATTGGATTTTGCTAATCCGACAGATTTAAGTTTAGACTGGACATTTAATCCTGCATTTGTAAAAGGGACATTGCCCAAAGACACTTATTACTGGCTTTTAGTAGATTATTCAGGAAAAGGAACGTACGATGAAAATGATTCAGAATACATTCGTCTGGCAAGTACTTCAAGTTCAGAAAAATTGGTTTTGAAAGATTTTGACTGGAACAAACATAAATCGGGAACTGCGAAATTTACTCTAAAAGTCGCGCCGCAAATGTTTAGCAGAGTCTGGATTACGGAGGCACTTTGCGGAGTTTCGGGATCTGGTGAACTGAATTATACGATTGAAGGTGGGGAAGCTCCTTTTACGGTTACCGTTAAAAAAGAAGGAAGCGAAGCCGTTGTAAAACAATGGAGCCAAGCTGCAAAAAGTAAAAATGGAGTACAGCTCTCATCTGGAACTTATGATTATATCGTTAAAGATGCAAAAGGAAATTTATACAATGAAACCGTTTTTGTGGCCGACAAAGAAGGAACTTTTCCTAATCTAAAATCAGAGTATTTGCTTACCGACGGAAATGCTTTGACTCTCGACGCAAGCAAAGATTTACCAACTGGAAATTACCAGTATCAATGGTTTTATGAAGGCAATTTTATAGATGATAATCCAAAGATATTAATCGATCAACCTGGTAATTACGAACTTCGATTGATAAACGGACAAGAATGTAAAACTTCTAAAATGATTGCAGTTGCGACTGATGGAAAAGACATTACAGATTCGAGTATCTTGATTTTATATCCAAATCCAACTACTGACGGGAAATTTGCAATAGCCATGCAGTTTCCTAAAAAGACAGATGCATCCATTCGTATTTATTCGCTTACAGGATCACTTTTAAAAGAAAAGAAATACAATCAGATCGAAACTTATTTGCATGAAGACAGCATAAAAGAAGCTTCGGGAATGTATTTGGTAAATGTGAGCTCAGAGTTTGGAAATAAAACCTTTAAAGTGATTGTGAAATAATCTGACAAAGAAAATTTGTTCAGATTAATTAAATAAAATAAACCGATTACCTCAAATCGATTTAACCTGCTTATGAAAAATAGAATTATAATATTGGTATTTCTTATAGGTGCATTTTTGTTTGCAGCTAATATTGGAGAATATAAAATAACAACACTATTTTCTGAAAACAAACCTGAAGTAAAAACAGTTGCTATTGCTGATTCTACGGTTGTTTTTAAAAATGAAAATAAGACCACAAAATTATTTACCGCAGATATAAAAGAAGGTACAATCGGAGTTAAAGATGCCGATGATATTGATGATGCGTACGATAATGTTTTTCATTTAAAAATCGATGAGCTGCCAGTAGAAAATGAGAACGCTTATCTAGAATACGAATTATTCGGTTATGATCAGGCTGCTTCTATTTCTAGAAGTTTAAACAATCAACCAAGTATTGGAGGACAATTTTTGTCGTA
Source organism: Flavobacterium panacis (assembly GCF_024649945.1). Lineage (GTDB taxonomy): Bacteria > Bacteroidota > Bacteroidia > Flavobacteriales > Flavobacteriaceae > Flavobacterium > Flavobacterium panacis. Next base: position 133,472 of record NZ_JANKMS010000013.1, read on the forward strand.
CAATAAAGGCTGGACAAAACAATCAGAATTGTTGTCTGAGAAATCTCTGAGAAAAGGAGATAACGTGCTTTTGTTTACGGCTTCAGAAGGAATTTCGACTGAATATAAAATCAAAAATGTACGAATAGTATATAAAAACGGCGATCAATCTTCAAACTTGACACTTCTAAAAGCAGAAGATAAATTGTATATAAAAGGAACTAATTTTCCTTCGGTGATCAAAAAAATGACTATTGCAGGAATTGCTGTAGATGTGAATCAACCGGAATTTGAATTGGTTTTGGATGCGAAAAATGTCCAAAAATCAATCTCCGTTGTAAAAGAAACTAAATCTGGAATTGTAGTAAACGAAAAACTAGAAATTGACCATTTTTCAGCAGTCTCAGATTTCAGAGCAATTGAAAATGCAAAGGAAAAAGTTTCAAAGACGATTGATTTTCAAACAGTAAATGTTTTAGATTATAAAGATTTCTCAGCTGTTTTTCCTGCCGGAGCTTTAAAAAATAATGTCAAAGTTTCGGTAAGTGGTTTACGAAAAATTGATATTGCACCTTTAAACTCAGCAATGGTAAACGTTACAGCTGTAAATGCTGGTTTTCGTTTGTTACCACACGGAACTATTTTTGAAAAAGCCGTTACACTTTCACTTCCATACGATAAAAAAACAATCCCAGAAGGCTATACCGAAAAAGACATCAATGTATTTTATTTTGATGAAAACAAACGTTTGTGGCAGGAAGTTTCGAAAGATTCTTTAGACATCAAACAAGGAATAATTAAGGTAAAAACAACTCATTTTACCGATTTCATTGCTGGAATTATAAAAATGCCCGAATCTCCTGAAACTTCAGGTTATACACCAACAAGCATCAAAGATTTAAAAGCGGCGAGTCCTTTGGTTGGAATTCAATCTATCGCTCCTCCTTCAGCCAATGGAAGAGGAACCATGAGTACAGGATTTTCTATTGTCATTCCGAACGGAAGAGGAGGAATGCAGCCTTCATTTAATATGCAATACGATAGTGATGGTGGACACAGTTGGACAGGAACTGGCTGGGATCTTTCGGCGCCTTCTGTCAATATTGAGACACGTTGGGGAGCACCGAGATACGATGCAACCAATGAAACAGAAAGTTATAGTATTGCTGGCGAAGCGCTAATTCCGAATTCGCATAGAGCGGAATGGATTGGCAGAACCTCAGACAAACAATTTTATCCAAGAAGAGAAAGTGCTTTTCAGCAGATTATTCGTAAAGGATCATCGCCTAAAAATTACTATTGGGTAGTAAAAGATAAAAGTGGTATGACAAGTTATTACGGAGGTACGGCTTCTGGACTAGCGGCAAATAATGTTTTGCAGGATGCAAATGGAAATATTGGTCATTGGGCACTTTGTCTTCAGGTTGATTTAAAAGGAAATACAGTTGAGTATGAATATGACAAACGCGATGGAGAACTCTATATTAAAAAAGTGTATTACACTGGTTTTGGTTCTCAAAAAGGAAATTACAATGTAACTTTTGTCAAAAACTCAGATTTAGGAGAAGCCAATCGTTCCGATGTTCAGGTTTCGGCTCGTTTAGGTTTTAAACAACTCAATAATCAGTTACTTCGAAAAATTGAAGTTCGTTACAAAGGCGATATGATTCGCAGTTATGAATTAAAATACAAAGAAGGTGCTTTTAAAAAGACTTTATTAGAATCTATTGCAGAATATGATTCGGAGTCAAAATTATTCTATACCAATACATTGGATTATTTTGATGATGTTCGTGATGCTTCGGGGAAATATAATCCTTTTGGGCCAGAGCAAAATTGGAATGTGCCAAGTGATAACTTAACGAATAATTCAATTCCTTCTTTTAGTGATATATTATATTCAGGAAAACACTCTTTGGTAACCAGTACTGAGGGAGAAAATATCGGAATTAATTATAGAATAGGTATTGGATTAGGTTCTGGTATGGGAAGCTTAAAAGGTAATACTATAGGAGCTCACGGTGGAAACGGTATAGGAAATTCAGAAACAGCAGTAACACTTGAAGATTTAGATGGGGATGGATTGCCAGACAAGGTTTTTAAAAATAAAAATGGTGTTTTCTATCGTAAAAATTTAGCTGGATCGGGTCAGAATGGTTTTGGTGAGGCTAAGGAAATTAATATTAGCAATTTAGGACTTTCTAAAAATTCTTCTTTCAATTGGGGTGTCGATGCCATTATCAGTATCGGAAATGTTGGATACGACAAATTGCGCAGCACCAATAAAACGAAATCTTATTTTATGGATTTCAATGGTGATGGATTGGTTGATTATGTAAAAAATGGACAGGTATATTACAATAGATTGGTAGATGGTGTTCCTACATTTGACAGAACGAGTTCGGGAACTCCTTCTCCTGTTGCAGGAGGTGGTACTATTACAATTCCAGGATCTTCTACATTGTCTCAGGAGGAAATAGAGAAACAAAATCCGTTGCATGATGTAGTAAGAATGTGGCAGGCACCTGTTGCGGGAACTATTACGGTTTCACATCAATATAAGTTAATTAAAGATTTAAGTCCCGAAGGAATTAAAAAGCAAAGCGAATATGTAAATAATGCTGGTGATGAAAAGGCAGATGGAGTGCGTTTGTATTTTCAAAAGGGAAATCAGTTACTATGGAATCAGTTTATTGGACCTAATGATGTTGATCTTAAAACGAAAACCGATAATAATATTACAGTTGCTAAAGGCGAAAGATTGTATTTTAGAGTAAGTTCTGTGAAAGATGGAAGTTTTGATACTGCTACTTGGAATCCTGTTATTACTTATTCGCAAATAACAAAATATGACAGAGATGGCAATGGAAATCAGATAACATCCAGCGTACCCGTAACAGCAGGATTAAAAGACGCAAATTTATATTCGTTAGTTCAGTATGAAGCTGGTGCTGATTTTTTCAGTAGTAGTAATGCGGGTAAAGTAATACCTGTAGCAGGAAATATTATTCTAAAAGGAATTTTAAACAAACCAGTTACTTCAGATCATATTACCTTACGAATTACAAAAACATATCTTGATCAGACCAATGCTCCAGTGGTAGTATTCGAAAAAACTTTTTTAGCTAATGAGGTAGCATCATTTAATCTAAGTTCTATAACCTTGCCTGCATTTGAAAGAGAAACTCAAGTTAGCATTGCATTAGAAACCCAAACCAATATTAACTGGCATAGTATTTCGTTCGCTCCAACTGTTATTGTACCAGTGTTTTCAGGAGGAGAAATTGAAGAAACCCCTATGGAAGTATCCCATTTATTGTATACTAAAAGAGCTGGGAATTATGATATTCCAGGCGTAACTTCAACAGTAAGTGGAAAAGTAAAATTGAATATATTGCCTCAGGATTTAGTTTTGGCGACGGCTTTTCCTCCGGGTGCACTGAATAATTATAATGGAGACGTTATTGTTTCGGCGAAACAAAATAATACTCTATTAGCTCGTAAACGATATAAACTAACAACAGGATCTTTAACAGAAGTTATTAATGCTTTTGATAATGCAGTTGATTATCCTTCAGCATTAGCTGGCATCCCTATTCAGCTTGAGGTAACAATTTCAAATCCTGAATCTATTAACATCCTTCGAAATTATCCAAAGGCAAATGCGCTAAATATTCAGGTTCAGGTTACCGATTTGAAAGATGTAGCAGATCTTACAGATGATGTGATATGGAATAGTGCAACAGACGATTTTGGAATTTACAGTCTTTTAAATTCTGATGAAAAAACCATAGGATTGCATCACCGTCAATGGGGAGGATTTGTTATAAACGGTAATCTGGCATCAGATACAATCGATGAATCTCAGTTGAAGCAATCAGATGCTTATGGCTCTGAACCCAATCTAAATAATCAGGATCCGGATAGCTATAAAGATACTGATTATGAAATGTCTAAAACCTATTTTATTTCCTTACAATCTTCTTACGCAAAATCTAAATGGGAAGGTCTTGAACAGGGAATTTATATAAAAGATATTACGATAGGAACTTCTAGATTAGGAGAAGACGATGTTACAGATTACATGGATTTCTCTCTTCCAAATTTACAAGGAGGAAGCACAAGCGCTCTTGATATGATCAGTGTAAGCAAAAGTGAAAGTATATCTGCAGGAGTTTCTGTTGGACCTGCTGGTCTTGGGATCAGTAAATCTATTGATGGTGACTCTGATGTAACACAAACAATGAGCGATTTTAATGGAGATCGTTTTCCTGATTATATAAGAGGAAGTAATGTACAGCTGACCTTGCCTTTGGGGAAAATTTCTGAAGAAGTAATTGATTTGGGAAATAATTTTAGTCATTCTAAAATGAGTTCCGAAGGGGTTAATACAGATGGAAGTTACAGCCACGGAGCAGTAGCAAATACCAATACTAAAACAACCAGTAAATCGGAAGTAAAACCACAAACAGCATCAGATGTAAGTGTTGATAAAGCAAAAAAGGCTGGAGAAAAAGTAGCAGGATCTATCAATGCTTCTGTAGGAACAGGTGAAGACGAATCGACTATGATTCATAGTGATATTAACGGAGATGGATTACCTGATAAAATTACAAGCGCAGGAGAGGTCTCTCTGAATACAGGTTATGGATTTTTACCAGCCGAGAATTGGAATACCTTAAATTCAATAAATAAAGGTAACTCTACAGATTGGAGCTTAGGATTAGGTTTTAGTATAAAAAAAGCCTCTCTCTCAGGAGGTGCAAATTATGCGCGATCAGAATCTGATGGAATAGAGTCATTTTTGGATATCAATGGTGATGGTTTGGCGGATAAGATTAAATACGAGGGCAATAGAATGCTCGTATCACTTAATATGGGGAATTCTTTTGCAGCGCCTGTTGATTATCCAAGATCTACAGAGATGCAACAGAATAAATCTGTTAGTTACGGAATGAGTGCAAATATAACTTTTGAAATTCCGATTCCGATTCCTTTCTTACCTCTTAGATTAGTGCCAACTATTGGAGAAAGCAAAGGATGGAGCACGAGTCGTTCTGAAGGAACTTTTACAGATATAGATGGTGATGGAAATCTGGATTACATCGTTTCCAGAGATGATAATAATCTTACTGTACAACTTTCAAATATCAAAAGAACTAACAAATTAAAAAGTGTTACCAACGGCGCAGGAAACAGCTACGTGGTAGATTACGAATTACTAAACCCAAGCTATGAAAATCCTTCTGCAAAATGGGTTCTACAATCTGTAGATGTATTCGACGGACATACAGGAGACGGAATTGATCATTCTATTGCAAAATTCAGATATGAAGACGGTTATCACGATCGTCGTGAAAGAGAATTTTACGGTTTTGGAAAAGTGATTCAGGAACAGATTGACGCGGCAGATAATTCCGTTTTCATGACCACGGTTCAGGAATTCTATAATCAGGATTATTTCAGAAAAAATCTTGTAAAGCATAGTTATACTTTAGACAAAAACGGAAAAATGCGTCAGGAATCTGAAAACGAATATAGTTTTGTTGATGTGGCAACACAGGCGAGCGTTCCGGTTTCAGAATTGAATCTGCCTTCTTGCGATGCCAAACGTATTTTTGTTGGTTTAATTCATGCGAATCAGAAAGTATACGAAGGAGGAAGCGATTACCTGGAAACCAATACTTTTAATACTTACGATGCTAACGGAAATATTGTTCAGTATGAAGATTTAGGAAATGGTTCTGCTGATGATAAAGTAACCGCAAAAATTAGTTATTACGAAAGTACTACACCTTATTACGGTGGAATTCCAAGACAGCTTGAAGTATTTACTACAGAAGGTTTAAAACGAAAAAGAGCAACCACAATCAATACAACGACGGCAGAAGTAACTCAGATTAAAAACTACGCTGCTGCGGATAAGATTGCTATTACCGATATTGCTTATGATGCTTATGGAAATATGCAGAAAATCACAGGTCCTGAAAATCATAAAGCACAGCGTATGACTTTAGAATATGTATATGATGGCGAAAACAATCAATACATGACGGAAATTAAAGATGCTTTTGGTTACCAAAACAAAATGGAATACAATTACCATTTCGGAGTGCCAATCAAAACAATAGATCGTAACGATCAAAGTACAGATTACACTTTGGATGCAAAAGGTCGTATTGCTACAATTCGTGCGCCTTATGAAATTGCTTCAGGTAAACCGTATACGATTGCTTACGAGTATTTCCCAGAAGCAAAAGTGCCCTATGCTAAAACTAGAAATTATGATCCAGAATTAGATAAAGACATTGAAACTTATGCCTATACTGATGGATTAGGCAGAGCTCTACAAGTAAAGAAAACGGCTAGTTTATTTACCGCAGCAGGAAGCGCCGATCAAGAAGCACACATTATCTCTGGAAAAATAATTTATGATGGTTTAGGAAGAACAATTAGCAGTTACTACCCTACTACCAGTACTACTATGGACAATAATTTTAGTACTGTTATTTCTAATGTTGCACCAACTAAAACGGACTATGATGAGGTAAACCGTCCAATAAAAGTAACATTACCAGATGGAAGTACCAATACTGTTGTTTTTGCATTAGAAAATTATGATGGTCTTTCTGTTTTAAAAACAACCCAAACTGATGCGTTAAACAAAACCAATACGACTTATGTAGATGCTACAGGACAGAATTTAGCCAGTATGCAAAACGATTTGACAACGAAATTTGATACTAATGCATTAGGAGAAATGATTAAAGTAACCGATGCCATGGATCACGTTACTCAAAGTAGTTACGATTGGCTTGGAAGACGTATCGAATTTACGCATCCAGATGCAGGAACAAGCAAAATGGAGTACGATTTGGCAGGTAATTTGGTCACTCGTATTACACAAGATATTAAAAATACAGTTCCTAATGGAGGTGCTATACAATACGTATACAATTACAACCGTTTAGAGAGTATAAAATATCCTAAAAACCCGCAGAATAATGTGCAATATAATTATGGAAAAGCAGATGGAACACCATCTCGTCGTGGAAGATTATGGTTTGTACAGGATGCCAGTGGAGGACAAGAATTTTTCTATGGAAAATTAGGAGAAGTTGAAAAAGAAATTAGAACACTTCGTATTACTCCAACGGATATCCAAACCTATATCTCGCAATACGAGTACGATACCTGGAATCGTATCCAGAAAATGACTTATCCTGACGGAGAAGTGGTAGAATATACCTATAACCGCGCAGGAAACTTACAAAGCATGCAAGGGAAAAAAGAAAGCCATACCTACGATTACATTAAACAATTGAGTTATGACGAATTTGAACAGCGCAAGTATTTAAAATATGGTAATAATACGGAAACGAATTATACCTACGATCCTGTCATGAGGAGATTGCAGCAGTTGCAAGTGCAAAGCGGTTCTAGACAAGTCATGAACAATGCTTATGGATATGATTTGGTAGGGAATGTTTTGAGTATAAAAAACACCGCTCCAATTGTAAACAATACATTGGGAGGAACCTCTTCGCACGAATACCAATATGATGATTTCTACCGTTTAAAATCGGCAAAAGCATCTTATCAGGGAGAGTTTACCAAAGCCAATTACGAGCTGAATATGAGTTACAACAAAATGCATAATATTACCAAAAAGGATTTGGTGCATGTTGTAAACAACGAACAGAAAGGCTATGTTTTAGACTATAATTACGATAATGAACTGCATCCAAATGCGCCAAATAAAATTGTAGAGGCAGGAAAAACAGAACCAAGACAATATACCTACGACGGTAACGGAAATCCAACGAGTTACACTGAAGAGAAAAACTTCAGAAAAATGACATGGGACGAAGAAAACCGTTTAATGGGAATAAATGACGGTGGAAGAATTCATCAATATACATACGATGCAGGAGGAGAAAGAGTAATTAAAAGCTCAGGAGATTCCCAGAATGTGGCTATAAATGGTGAAACAGCGGCAACCATTGTACATACAGATGATTATACGGGTTACGTTTCTCCCTATTTTGTAATAAGCAAAGGAAAATTTACCAAGCATTATTTTGAAGGCGTAGGCCGTATTGTGAGTAAGCTGGGTAACGGAGCTTTTGCCCAACCTTTAAAATTAACAGCAGGAGGCGTTAATTATGGTAAACTTACAGCAGAACAACAAAAAGCGTTAGATACCTATGTGAGAAGTTTAGGTTTACCTCCTGGACCGCCAACACAGCAGGGAATTTACGCAACACCAGAATTTACAGGAGATCCGTATCCAAGTGAAGTAATTAAGCCAGTAGAGGAAAATCAGGAACCACCGGAAGGCTGGCCAAGAAATCCAATTTTCAATGCACCAGGTGATGTTCCGGGACCGCCTGTGCAGTTTGGACCACCTGTAGAACCGACAACTGTAAAAGGAGGTGAGGGGTTTACAGGAACAGGGATGCCAGAAAATGATATTTTTTATTTCCACCCTGATCATTTGGGAAGTACTTCGTATATTACCAACAAAAATGGAAGCATAAGCCAGCATGTGGAGTATATTGCTTTTGGAGAGGTTTTGTTTGAGGAGCATTCAAGTTCTTTTTCTAGTCCATATTTGTTTAATGGTAAGGAGTTGGATAGAGAGACTAATTTGAGTTATTATGGGGCAAGGTATTTGGATATGAAGACTTCACTTTGGCTGTCTGTTGATCCATTGGCACTTTATAATCCTGTATTTGAAGATGAGTTTTATTTTGATGGACAACATAATGGAGGTGTTTACTATAATGGGAATTTAAATCCTTATATATATTGTTATCAAAATCCTGTAAAATATATTGATCCTAATGGAAAACAAACTGAAGTTACAAATAATGGAACCATATTTAATTCAGATAAAAATACTGTTGTAAATCCTTTATCACGAGGAGTAGATAGAATTAATGAACAGTCACACATTAGAACAAATACCTCAATATACAACAATGCTTTAAACCAGAAAAAAGAGAATAATACCACGCATATTTACTCTCATGGATGGTATTCAGATGGAAAAACTAGTTCTAAAGAATATTCTTATTTATCAATTTTTTATGAGAAAGAAAAAAAATATTATGGTATAAGTAACAGCCAAGAATTAAAAAATTGGCTTACAATTAATAATGTCAAAACCGATTTTTTATCTAAAAAAGATCATATTTTAATACTTCATGGCTGTAGAAGCGCTTATGGAGAGAATTCAGTTGCAAAAACGCTATCTGAGGAAAACAAAAGTACAGGATTAGTCACTGTAGGAGCTACTGGGAATGTACTTTACAATGAAAATGGAGAATATATGGGAACTGCTACAAATGGCACTAAAAACAAAGGTTCTTGGAATGTATATAAAAACGGTAAACTTATAAAATCATTTCCGTGGAATTGGAAACCGAATAGTAAAGATGTAAAAAATGTAATTAATGAAAAAAAATAAATTATTTTTTAAAAAAGAAATGATAACTATATTGATATGTTGTGTATTCTTTAGTTGTGTAGGAGATAAGACTAAAAATAGATTCTACGACAAGGTAGAATATTATCACAGTGATTACTATAAAATACCGGGTCCACCAGATAATACGGCTAGATTTGAGATTTATTATTCCGATTTTGTTAATGAAAATGATAAAACTAATTATAAAGATCTATCTCAATTTGAGTTTGTAAAAAGAGAAATTGATAATGAGTTTTCTTCGAAGATTGATGATTTTTTTACTAATCACAATCCTGGGGAATATTACCCTAATTATCAATGTTTAAATTGTTATCAAGATATTTTGCTTTTTTATAAAAAAGATAAATTAATTGGTATTGCAAAATTTGATTTTAAATGTGATAAATATTGTTATACAAACTTTATTTCGGATAAAAAAATGTATTTAAAAAAGGATTGCGGAAATTATAAATATCTTTTTGAAAAATAATAGGATATTGAAATTTCAAACTGTTTAACATCGAGTTTTTTTTTGATCCCGATCACTCGGATATACGTAACGACAGCGTGGAAAATCCGATCGGGTAATGTTTCAGATTAGGTGTTTTTGTGAAAAAAAACTTTAACTAGCTGATAAATAATATAGCTTAAGTGAGATATAATTAAAATTGAGGCGACCCGTTGGTCACCTCTTTTGTTTTTAATGAGTTTGATTTTAGATGTTTTTTATTATTTTATTATGAAGTGCTAAGCTTTTACGTTTACTCATCTTTTCAGGTATAGACTACAAATTTCCACTAACAGAGTATGATTATAATGATTGGACAAATAAAATTGGAAAACTTGAATTTTCAACTACAGAAGATAAAAACAAAAGATGTACAAAATTCACAAAAAACAAAAAATTAATTACTATGAATAGTATTTATATCTTAATTCTTTTATTCTTGATTTTTTTTTCTTTTTTTAAAAGCTATCTATATTTAAAAAAAGAAAAAAAAATCTATAAATATCTAACACTTTTTGGATTGTTGTATATTGTAGAAGTATCATTAGCTGCTTATTTAATAGATAGTTTTTCCCTATTTCAAGGAATAAATGATAAATATGATTTTGAAATGCTATTTTATGAAATAGCATTATGGTCATTTTATCCCGCAGTTTTTCTTATGATAATTGGTTTAATTTGGTGGGGGACTAAAATGTTTGCGAAAAAGTAATGAAGATTATGCTGATATATCTTCGCAACGATTACTCAGATTTGCAATCTGTGCTAACCAGTTCATGCCTATGCATCTTATGGTTGTGCCTATTACCAGGACGCCTCAGCAAAATTTAAATATAGAAACTGAATTATAAAAGAATGAATTATCAAATAAATATTCTAAAAGAAGATACATTAAAATTAATTGAAAAATATAAAAATACTTACTTAGAAAGAGCATTATATTCATTTCTTTTAAGTCCAGTTAATATGAATAATATTAATGATGATATATTAAAACGATTAGATTATTTAGATGTTTTTTATGATGATAACAATTTCTCTTATAATTACACTCCAACCGACGGTACAAATGGAGAGCCGAAAATATTAGAAAAATTGACTGATGCAAAACTTGAAATTGAGAATTTATCCAAAGAAAGATTCTGGTCGATTGAGCAGAACAATTTATATAAAGAAATTTCTAATTTCAATAGCTTCGAAGACAAAATTGTAAGAGAAGAAGATGTCTCTAAAGCATATTTAAAAGACCCATTTTACAATATAGAAGGATGGATAAGCTATTATGATCACTTGTTGGATTTAAAATTTGAAAATTTTAATGAAATATTGCAAACTGGTAAAAATCAAGTCCGATATAAGCATTTTCAAGATGAATATTTCATAGGAATTGAAGTTAATTATGGAAAAACGATTAAAAAAATGAAGGATGGTGATTGGGAGACGCCTTATTTTAATTTGATTATTTTTAAACTAAATGGAAAATTTAAATTAATAGAAAAAAATAATTTAGGCTTATTTGGGCACCCTTACTTTCATCAACCAGCATATAATTTTGGAGGTTATTTTGCGATAAAAACAATTAATAGGGTTTCGCCAAATGAATGGGGTATTGATAGGGGAACAGAAAAAGAATCTTTAGGAAATGGAATGGTGAGATTATATAATTCAGAAATTTTTGGAGATGATTTAAAAAGACATGCGTTTTATTATTTTGATATGTTAAGCAAGACAAGCAATGATTACATAGATAGTTTGCTTAAAATGAACTTGTTTGAATAATAAAGCCTGATTCTAATAACTTTTTTTATCATTCAAGTATTTAGATTCTCCCTTTATCAATTTCTAAAATATAAGAGAAGTAGAATAAAAAGAAATTAGTACAACAGAATCAAACAAAATTTCGTGAAGAAAGAACGCAATCAAATTAGTAAAGAAAAGGTAGTAATTAAACCCACTCGTAAAGATTATTTTAAGTTAGCTTTGATCTTATTGGGGATAATTGCTTTTTTTGCATGCCTTATGAAATACCTTAGTGATCAAAGAGCTGACGAGATTGCGTTTATTAATAAAGATTATTCGATTACAAAAGGGATCATAACCAAAATATCCTTGTATAAAGGAAAACATGTCAGAATTAAATATTTAGTTGAAGACAAAGTTTATATCGAGTCTGACGGAATGCAAAAGAAACTGAATAAACAAACAGGAGATTCGATAAGTATAAAATATTCCAACAAAAAGCCCGAATTAATGATCAGTGAATACAATTTGGATTATTAGTAAATTATAATTTAAAAACAAAAAAGCTTCGAATTTCTTCGAAGCTTTTGTAAATATTGAAAAGAGTAGATTTCTAAAAATTAGTATTGATTTTTTTAGAACGATCTGCAATGTAAGACATCAGCCAAGTTACTTGACCATCTTTTACAAAGTATATTTTCTTTGTTGCCGCATTCGGAATACTTTCTAAACAAGTTACTAATATATTATTAGCCGAAATAAGGTATTTCTGGTCGTAAGTATTTAAAACTCTTGCCGCTTCTTTGTTGGTTTTAGCAAGGTTGGTAAACTTTCCAAAATTGTTTTTCAGAATAGCATCGTAATCGATAACGTCTTGTAGCGTTAAAGCGATATAATGATCTTTTACGTTTTCATCAAAATAAAGAGTAGAAAATGCCCAAACTGCTCCACCAGATAAATACAATTTATCTTTTTTCGTTAAAAGCGGATTTGCATCAAACATTGCTTGTGTTTTCTTACGAAGAATCGGATTATAATCAAAAGATTTTTCCTGATACGTTGACATATCATTAATTTGACTTTTGTTTACCACTGTTTTTTCTACTGCATCAGTAAGTGTCATTGTACCAAAGTCAAGCTCTAAAGGAATAAACTCTAGTTTATTGTCTTTAAGTTCGTCAATATAACCACCTTTAGTAGTTTGTGCACCAATATCAAGAAGGAAAGCATTTGCATAATCAACCGGTGGAATAGCACCTTTTACTAAAGTTTTTGCTTCTTCGTTAACTTCCAATACTTCAAGTTCTTTATTGGTAAGTGAAGAGATTTTCTTTTTTAAAACGTCAAGATTGCGCGCATTCGAAAAAACAGGGGCAGCAACAATGAAAATGTTTTCATCAAGCATTTTATACTCAGCTCTTATTTTTTTCAATTGGTCAACTACAATAACGCTGGTTTTGTTGATGTCCTCTGCAGTAAGTTCTCCAGTTGCACCAATATGATCAGCAAACGGAATTCTATCTGTCCAGAATGAAAGAATTTTATAATCGGCTTTTTTGATATTATTTACATCAATAACCGAGACTTTGATTGCTCTTCGTCCGATTTCAATTCCAGCATAAACGCTTTTTTGAGCAAATAAGGTGATACTAAAAAATAAATTTAAAAGAATAAAAAATAGAACTTGGGGTTTGTTTTTTTTAAGCATTGTATTTAATTATAATATGATTTGTTTTTGAGTGTAGGTTTTTAAAAATATTTTTTCGTGGTATTTGTGTGAAAATCATAATTTTATATTTGAAAAAATGACTTTCCTTAGAAGATTGCAAATTTATGAAAACATTTATAAAAATAAACTCAGTTATTCAGAAAAAGATATTATTTAATTGTTAAGTTTTGTTTTGGTGCTTGGTGATTTGCGATTTTGTATTTGCTGAATACTCGTATAAGTTAGCTAGTGACAAGTGCTTGTATTTGTTGTAGTAAAAATATTTCATATCTTGCCTGATAATCATTAATCAACAATCAATCAAATCAATCAAAATGAAAAAACAGGTATTTCTTTATTTTAGTGCTTTACTGTTTACAAGTATTATCTCCGGACAGGAACTAAATCATTTCTTTTCCACATTAGCTAAAAATAATCTTTACAACGGCAGTGTTTTAATTTCCAAATCAGATAAAAACATTTTTTCTAATTATTATGGATATTCTAATATCGAAAAGAGAGAGAAAATAAGTGATAAATCTCGATTTCCAATTGCATCAGTATCCAAAACATTCACCTCTACGGCAGTACTTCAGCTCCAACAGAAAGGGAAACTAAATATTGATGATAGGGTTCAGAAATATCTTCCCGATTTTCCTTATCCTAATGTTACCATCAGACATTTGCTGAGTAATACTTCTGGACTCGGGCAGTACTATAATTTGTTCACCGAAGTAATGAAGAACCAGCCAGATAAACTGATTTCAAATCAGGATATTATACCCGAATTTATCAATCAAAAAGTTCCTCTTTCGTTTTCACCAGGAGATAAATGGGAATATAATAATGTTAATTTCTGTCTTGCAGCTTTAATAGTAGAGAAAATATCAGGAATGGCATTTAGGGAATATCTCGATAAAAATATTTTCAAACCTGCCAATATGAAAGATTCATTTCTTCCTGAAAATCGAAGAGTTAAAGAACAGAATCAGACAGAGTTGTACACTTATCCCAATATGTATTCGATGGATTTGGTGAATATTGAAAATTTAGAAGCTACTTTTCCCGTAGAAAGAAGAAGTAATTTTTATGGAAATGGAGGAATCGTAAGTACCGCTTTAGATTTAGGTAAATATCAAAAAGCATTATTTAGTTACAAACTTTTAGATAAGAAAGAATTAGAAGAAGCTTTAACACCTGCAAAACTTAATGATGGAAAAACAGCATCTTATCGTTTTGAAGAAAAAGAAATAGCTTATGGACTGGGCTGCCAAATATATAGTAACGAAAATGAAAAAATAGTTTTTCATGACGGTTTTATCACAGGACTTACTTCCATGCTAATGCATAACATTACAAAAAACGAAACAGTTATTTTATTGTCTAATGCAGCAAATCCCGTTTTTGTGACAGCCAATGAAATTTTTAAAATAATGGATAATAAACCGTATAAAATGCCTGTGCAGAATCTTTCGAGAGTATATGGTAATTTGCTTGAGAGCGGAAGCAAAGAAAAAGCGAATCAGTTAATTGAAGAATATTTAAAAAATCCAAATAGTTATGAAGCAACAGAAAGAGATTTTAATAGATTGGGATATCAATTTCTTAGAAGTCAAAAAACAGATAATTCTCTATTAACTTTTGCTTCAGCCACTTTGCTTTTTCCAAATAGTTCCAACATATATGATAGTTACGGAGAGGCATTACTTCAAGTTGACAAAAAAGAAGATGCGATTAAAATGTATAAAAAATCTATTGAATTAGATCCAACTAATGAAAACGGTAAAAAAGTATTAAAGCAACTTCTTTAAATAAGATAGTATCCGTTTTCAGAAAGTATCATAAAAAAAACTGCGCAAATGTCTTTGAATTTGTACAGTTTTTAATTTTTTGTAATTGGAGTAATCGCTACAACAGCTATTAAAAATTAATTTATTAAAATATTAAAGATGAATAACATTCAAGATTTAAATATTAAAAATGAGATATTGCCTGTATTTGATTATTCTTTAAATTCTTTCACCAAAAATAAGATTCTTTATTTATTGCAAACTCCTTTAAAAAGTGAGGATAAAATTGCAGAAAGACAAAATATTCTCAAGGCTTTTATGGCCAATATGAAGGTTTTGGAGAGTTATTCGTATACCGTTTTGTATTTAAATGAGGTTCATTTTTTCTTAAATAATTTTAGCGAAGTAAATTCTAAAAGTTCTCGTTTTCTGTTTTCAGGTCCCAGTCCTGATGAAATTCTTTTGAATAACAAACTGCATCAAATGGTGTTGTTTTTTCACAGGCTGGAATCGGTCTATTTCTCGCGAATTAATCTCATAAATTTTCCTGAAATTTATAGAAAGGATTTAAACAGAGTATTGTCTTTTCTTTCGTTTTTTGAATTGAGACATTATGAGTTTATGATAAGAGAAAAACGTTTAAAAAGAAAACATCTTAAAGAATTAACCCATAAAATTTTGAAGCTAAAGGAAGAAGGAAAAATCGAAACATTTTGGGAAGATTTGTTTTTATTCGAATCCTATTGTTCTATCAGCTTGGCGATTAAAAATAGAAACTTCACTTTTCCGACTTTTAAAGAAAGCGAAATAAGTTTAAATGATTTTTTTCATCCTTTAGTCAAAAATCCAGTTAAGAATGACTTTACGGCTTTCAGTAATGTGATTGTATTGAATGGACCCAATATGTCTGGGAAGTCAACTTTTCTTAAATCTATTAGTTTGTGTGTCTATTTAGGAAATCTCGGACTTGCTATTCCGGCATCAAAAGCTGTAATTCCCTTTTGTAATGATTTTTCAATTGGAATTAATAAACGCGATGCTATTTTAAACGGATACAGTCATTTTATGACAGAAATAATGAATCTTAAAGATGTTGTGCTAAATGCAGCAGAAGGAAACAGAAGTTTTGCCGTATTTGACGAACTTTTTAGCGGAACAAATGTCGAAGACGCTTTAGAAATTTGCAAAACAACGATAAATGGCCTTAGTAAGTATACAAATTCCTATTTTTTTATTTCTACGCATATTCAGGAATTAAAAGAGTTTACAAATGATAAAATCTCTACATTTTATCTGGATTGCGAATTGATCAATAACGTACCTACTTTTACTTATAAACTGAAAAAAGGATGGTCAGATATTAAAGTAGGCCGCGTTTTATTTGATAAAGTTGGATTGAATGAACTCTTGAATGTTTCAAAACTAATTGATAAATAACTTATTTCTGAATCTAATCGTATTTGAAATTTGCTCTAAGAACTAGGATAAATAATTGCCGGCAGTAGCTATTACAGAGCTCAGCATAATTTAAAGAACTACAACGATGATAAAAAAACTTTATCCAGAAATTGAAATAGCTGGTGGACTAATTTCTGCTTTAAATTTTGCATTTGATAAAATTGGATCTGAATTAAGGGTTTTTAACGAGAATGAGGATAATTATTTTCCTGGAGCGAATGCCCGAATCGAGAAAGACAATAAGTTTTCGCAAATTTATATTGCGTCAGAAAAAAAGCTTTATTTGTCCGATTTTTGGCGGGATGGAGTTTGTCTTGCGCATGGAGGTATTAACGATATTGATCTACTTGCTGAATGCATTGACTTTTGATTGAGCTCAAAAGTGACTACAATGCAATTGGCGGATAAATTTTCTTTTGTTGCTCCAGAGGAAAAAGCAAAAGCTTTTGATGAAGGAAAAGAGGTTGAATACAAATGGCAATCAATTCTTCATGACGAATTCGATAAGGAAATCAAAAGTTTTGTTGAACTAGCAGTAAAAGACAAGATTTTATCTAAACTTTTTCCATTTACAAGTTTAACGACATTATGTTTTAGTCGATGTACTGGTTATCCGTATACATACGACACACCAACAGTTACACCAATTTTTGAAACCGATCAATATCTAGTAAGAAATGGTGAAGGTGATGAAATTGGTTCGGGTTTAGCAAGTGAAGCATTAAAAATTGTACTTCGTAATTTACCTAAGGATATTGGTCCTGCAGTAAAAGGAACATCTGAGAACTTATAAAAAAATGCTGTCGTAGCTCTGAATCTTGTTTCAGAAACTTAGCGAAAATAAAAATCTTAAAAGAAATACTTAGAAAATAAAAAAAGCTCCAGATTTCTCTGAAGCTTTACTTAGTAGCGGGAACAGGACTCGAACCTGTGACCTTCGGGTTATGAGCCCGACGAGCTGCCTACTGCTCTATCCCGCGATGTTTCGGGTGCAAAGATACGCCGATTTTTTAGAAATCCAACGAAAACTTTAAAAAATGTTTTATTTTCTGTATTGACTTGATATGACTACCTTTGCATCCTAAAATAGTATGCAAATGTCACATAAAGCAGGTTTTGTAAACATTATCGGAAATCCAAATGTTGGAAAATCAACATTGATGAACGCTTTCGTTGGAGAGCGATTATCAATTATTACCTCTAAAGCACAAACAACACGCCATAGAATTCTGGGAATTGTAAATGGAGAAGACTTTCAATTAGTCCTTTCTGATACTCCAGGAATCATCAAACCGGCCTACGAAATGCAGGAATCGATGATGAATTTTGTAAAATCAGCTTTTGAAGATGCTGATATTTTAATCTACATGGTAGAAATCGGTGAGCAAGATCTTAAAGACGAAGATTTCTTTAAGAAAATCATTCACGCTAAGATTCCAGTTTTATTGCTTTTAAATAAAATTGACAATTCGAATCAAGAACAATTGGAGCAACAAGTTTCTTTCTGGAAAGAAAAAGTGCCAAATGCAGAGATTTTCCCAATTTCGGCTTTGCAGAATTTCAACGTACCAGAAGTGTTCGGAAGAATTATCGAATTATTGCCAGAATCTCCAGCTTATTACCCAAAAGATCAATTAACAGACAAACCAGAGCGTTTCTTTGTTAATGAAACAATCCGCGAAAAGATCTTGCTGAATTATAGCAAAGAAATTCCATATGCCGTAGAAATCGTAACAGAAGAATTTCACGAAGATGAAAATATTATCAGAATTCGCTCTGTAATCATGGTAGAACGTGATACACAAAAAGGAATCATTATCGGACATAAAGGTGCTGCTTTGAAAAAAGTAGGAACAGATGCACGTGCCGATTTAGAGAAATTCTTCGGAAAACAAATTCATATTGAACTTTACGTAAAAGTGAACAAAAACTGGAGAAGCAACGCTAATATGTTGAAACGTTTCGGATATAATCAATAAAAAGAGTTTTCAGCCGCAGTTTCCAGTCTCAGTCTTAAAACTGTGATTGCGACTGCGACTAAAAAATATAAAAACTTAGGTACTTAGAAACTTAGTAGCTCAGCAACTTTTTTTAACTACCTTTGCAAAAAATTTAAATAAGGCATTTTAGATTTATAATTTATTGGGATTTAGTCAAAAACGAAATCTGGAATTGTAAATCTAGAATCTAAAATTCAAAAAAATGAATAATAACATTGTTGCGATAGTAGGAAGACCTAACGTAGGGAAATCGACCCTGTTTAATAGGCTGATACAAAGAAGAGAAGCTATTGTAGATTCAGTATCTGGGGTTACCCGTGATAGAAACTATGGTAAAAGCGAGTGGAACGGAAAAGAGTTTTCTGTCATTGATACAGGTGGATACGTTCGAGGGTCTGATGACGTTTTCGAAGGCGAAATTCGTAAACAGGTAGAACTTGCTATCGACGAAGCCGATGTTATTATTTTTGTGGTTGATGTTGAAGAAGGAATTACACCAATGGATGAAACTGTTGCGAAATTGCTTCGTAAAGTAACAAAACCAGTTTTATTGGCTGTAAATAAGGTTGATAACGCAATGCGTGAGAAAGATGCAATTGAGTTTTACAACCTTGGTTTAGGTGATTATTATACTTTCGCAAGTATTTCAGGAAGCGGAACTGGAGATTTATTAGATGCTTTAATTGAAGCTTTTCCAGAAAAACCAGAGATTGAGGTTAAAGAAGATTTACCGCGTTTCGCAGTTGTAGGTCGTCCAAATGCTGGGAAATCTAGTTTTATCAATGCTTTGATTGGTAAAGATCGTTATATCGTAACTGATATTGCTGGAACAACTCGTGATGCAATTGATACTAAATTTGACCGTTTTGGTTTCGAATTTAACTTAGTGGATACTGCGGGAATTCGTCGTAAAGCAAAAGTAAAAGAAGATTTAGAATTTTATTCTGTAATGCGTTCTGTTAGAGCAATTGAGCATGCAGATATTTGTATATTGGTTATCGACGCAACACGTGGATTTGAAGGTCAAGACCAAAGTATTTTCTGGTTGGCTGAGAAAAACCGTAAAGGTGTTGTCATCTTGGTAAACAAATGGGACTTGGTAGAAAAAGATACGATGTCAACTCGTGATTACGAAGAGAAAATCAAAAAAGAATTGATGCCTTTTACAGATGTGCCGATTTTATTCGTTTCTGCTTTAACAAAACAACGTTTATTAAAAGCACTTGAAGCTACAGTTCAGGTTTTTGAAAATAGAAAACAAAGAATTGCAACTTCAAAATTCAACGAATATATGTTGAAAGTAATTGAGGCTTATCCGCCACCAGCAACAAAAGGGAAGTATGTAAAAATTAAATATTGTATGCAGTTGCCAACTCAAACGCCTCAGTTTGTATTTTTTGCTAACTTGCCACAATATGTAAAAGAACCTTATAAACGTTATCTGGAAAATAAAATTAGAGAGAAATGGGATTTCGCAGGAGTTCCAATCGATATTTATATTAGAGAAAAATAAATGAAAGTCCCCTAAAGCAGGGGACTTTTTTATGTTTGGTATCTATAAAATTACAAGATCAATTTTTTATTGGCATTATATTTGAATAAATGTGAAAAACACAATTAAACCTTTTGTGTTTTTTTAAGTCTTACTATTCAAACTAACCTAATTTTATGACCAGATTTTATTCGTTTTTATTGTTTTTAGTTTTTGTTTATTCGGCAAATGCCCAAAACAATATTGTTGTTAAAGGTACTGTGATTGATATCAATACACAGCTTCCACTTGAACTTGCTACCGTTTATTTTACCACAGTAAAAGATTCTACTATGATTGAATATGCTACGACGGATAAAAACGGAAATTTTATTATCAATACTAAAAAGTTTGAGAAACCAGTTTTCCTAAAAGTAAATTATACAGGCTATCAAACTTACTTTGAAGAATTAAAAGGACTTACAGAAAGTAAAGACTTTGGAAAATTGTATATGATCGAAAATGCAAATGTTCTGAACGAAGTAATTGTAAAATCTGAAGCACCGCCAATTACCATTAAAAAAGATACCTTAGAATTTAATGCTCCTTCATATAAAGTCCGCCCAGATGCTAATGTGGAAGCTTTATTGAAGCAACTGCCTGGTTTTGATGTCGATAATTCAGGGAAAATAACAGTTAATGGGCGGGAAGTTAATCAGGTTTTAGTGAACGGAAAAGCATTTTTTGATAAAGATGGGGCGATTGCAATTAAAAATCTTCCGGCAGATATTATTAAGAAAGTTCAAGTTTCAGATTTTAAAACAAAAAAAGAAGAACTTGCCAAACAAGAATCGACTTCAGATTATTCGAGTATCAATATTACCATTGACGAAAAGAAAAACAAGGGATATTTTGGGAAAGTTCTTGGCGGATATGGTTCGGACGAGCGCTACGAGAGTAGTTTGATGATGAACTTTTTCAAGAATAAACAAAAAATTAGTGTTTTGGCTTCTTCCAATAATATCAATTCAACTGGATTTTCTATGGATGAGGTTTTTGATAATATGGGTGGCGGAAGAAATGCAAGAGGAGGCAATCAAGGAGCGAGCAGCGGTGGAAAAGGAATTACACAATCTACTTTGGCCGGAATTAACTATTCCGATGATTGGACAAAAGATTTGGAGTTTATGAGCAGTTACAATTTTACAAATGCTGTGACAAAAAATGATAGTAAATCGAATCAGGTTAGTTTTTTGCCAACTGGAAATATTGTGACAGAATCTGATTCTAAAAGCAAGAATGAAAATACAGGAAACAATGCCAATTTTCAATTAGAATATAAAATTGACCCCACAATGCGTCTTGTTGTGGCTCCAAATTTAAATCAGTCAAATTCGAATAATACCAATTCTTCGTTTACTTCTTCTGTAGATCAAAACGGAGATCCTTTGAACGAAAGTACATCAACTTCTCATACAGAAGGTTCAAATACAAACTTTGCAAATAGTATTAACTTCAATAAAGTATTTGAAAAAAAATCACGAAATCTGAGTGTTGTTTTTAACAATAACAACTCTAAAAATAATTCGAACGGAATTAACATTTCTGAAACTATTTTTCATCAAGATGGAAAACCGAATGATGAAAGAAATCAGAACGCAAAAAATAATTCAAAAAGCAATTCTTACGCTTTTGATATTGAATATACTGAACCAATTACAGACTCGCTTCGTGTACGTTTTGGGACTGATTTAAACTGGCAGAATTCAAATAACGATCAAAAAACATTTGATTTTGATGAGGCAACAGATCGTTATTCTAATTTAAATACATCGTTAACAAATTTTACTTCATCGAAGCAAAATTCGATTTCTCCAAAGGTTGGAATTACTTTACAGAAGAATAAATTTACGCTTAATTTAAATTCCAGAACTTCAATTGTAGAGTTTGACAACCATTCTTTGTATTTAAATCAAGCAACCGATTTAAATAAAAGGTATATACTTCCTTACGGAAATGCACAACTTCGATACAAGTTTGATCGTTCAAAAAATTTAACATTTAAGTATGATTATTCAAATGCGCTTCCATCTGCAAATCAATTAATGCCTGTAGCAAACTTAAATAATCCGTTGAATAGTGTAATTGGAAATCCAGATTTAAATCCTGTAGAGAAAAATAGTGCAGGAATTGATTTCAAAAATTTTGATTTTAGATCGCGTTCCGGTTATAGCGTTTATCTAAGAGGAGATTATTATAATAATGATATCGTTTCGACTTCTATTTATGACGATAGCGGAAAAAGAAATACGACTTATGTGAATATTTCGGGAACTTATTCGATGTCTATGGGTGGGAACTGGAATCAGCAGATTAAGAAAGATGCGCATACATTTAGATACGGTCTTCGTTTAAGCGGAAATTATAATTTTGATAAAGGATTTACGAATGCTGTTTTATACAATGCAAAATCTATTGTAGTTACGCCAAGTGTTTATGCTTCGTATGATTATGGAGAAGTGCTTTCGATTGCACCATCTTATAGTTTGTCATACAACGAAACGAAATATGAAAACTTTTCAAGAGATGCAACTTCAAATGTAATTCATAGAATTAATATGCAGACCACTTCTTATTGGCCAGCCAATTTGATTTTCGGAAATGATTTTGGATATACTTATAATTCAAATATTTCGGGTGATTTTAAGAAAGATTTCTTTCTTTGGAATACTAGTTTGTCTTATGGTTTCTTAGATAAAAAATTATATGCGAAAGTGAAAGTGTATGATGTTTTAAATCAGAATCAAAGTGCAACTAGAACCATTTCTTCTACATCGATTCGTGATGAAGAGAATACAGTTTTAAAAAGATATGTAATGTTTTCTCTAGCCTACAAAATAGGAAATTTTGCAGATAGTAAAAAGGGAAGAAAGCAGAGAGGAGCGTAATTCTTGAGAGACAAAGGTTCAAAGTTATAAAGGTTCAAAGGGCCAAAATCTAATAAAAAAACTGGCAAATCATTTTTTGATTTGCCAGTTTTTTTATTAGAAAATCTAAAATCTAAAATCTAAAATCTAAAATCTAAAATCTAAAATCTAAAATCTAAAATCTAAAATCTAAAATC
>NZ_JANKMS010000014.1 GCF_024649945.1 Flavobacterium panacis
GTCTACGCCGCATCGATGGCGCAGGCAAGTGCTTTGGGAGCAGCATTGGCCATTCACGAGAATTGGAACCCGAAACCCATTCAGAATGATTTAATTGATTTGAAATATTATAAGCATTAAGTACAAAAATCATTTCAGATTTTGTCATGAAGTTTAAATGCGACATTTTTTATCAATGAGATAAACAAGTATAAAACATAAAAACATCTGTCTAATAGAAAGCATTATGAAAAAGAAAATATTTAGTTTACTGTTTGTATTATCGGTGCTTTTTTTCTCCTTTAAAAAGGCATCTTCGTCTGTAGTTTTAGAGGAAGTAACCGTGAAAGCACCATTTGAAATGCCGGTCATTAAAATTCCGAATTTTAGTAACTGCAAGAAATTTTCTATTGTAGATTTTGGAGCCATAAAGGGAGATAAAGAAAAAACTTCTGATGCCATTACAAAAGCAATTGCAAAAGCTAGTAAAGCCGGAGGTGGAACTGTCGTAATACCTGAAGGGGAATGGCTGACAAAGAAAATCCATTTTAAAAGTAACGTCAATCTTTTTTTAAGTAAAGGTGCTGTTTTGCTTTTCTCAGAAGATCCGAAAGATTATCTACCTGCAGTGAATTCAACTTGGGAAGGTTATGAGTGTTACAATTATTCTCCTTTGATTTATGCTTATAAATGTAAAAATATTGCCATAACAGGTGAAGGTGAATTAAAAGCAAAAATGGATGTTTGGAAACAGTGGTTTGCTCGTCCGAAGGCACATATGGAAAGTTTAAAAAGACTGTATTATCTGGCTTCTTATAATAAACCAATGAAAGAAAGACAGATGGTTAATGATACTGCAAATTTCCGTCCGCACTTTATCCAGTTTAATCGTTGTGAAAATATTGTCATGGATGGTGTCACGATTACAAATAGCCCGTTTTGGACCATTCATCCCTTTTTATCAAAAGATGTTGTATTACGCAATCTAAAAGTATATGCACATGGTCATAATAACGATGGTGTAGATCCTGAAATGAGTCAGAACATGTTAATTGAAAACTGTGTTTTTGATCAGGGAGATGACGCAATTGCTATTAAATCGGGAAGCAATCAGGATGGATGGCGTTTACACACTCCATCTAAGAATATTGTCATGCGTAATTGTCTTGTAAAAAACGGACATCAATTGGTCGCTATTGGAAGTGAACTTTCGGGAGGTATAGAAAATGTTTTTATCGATAATTGTACTGTCGCTGAAGGCGCAAAATTAAATCATCTTTTGTTTATTAAAACGAATGAAAGAAGAGGTGGTTTTGTAAATAATATTTATATGACTAATGTAAAATCTGGTAAAATTGATCAGGGAATTTTGGGTATTGAAACGGATGTTTTGTATCAATGGAAAGATTTAGTTCCAACAATTGAACGCAGACTTACTCCCATTAAAAATGTTTATCTTGAAAATGTGAATGCGACAAGCGTAGAGTTTATTTCAAGAATTCAAGGTCAGAAAGAACTTCCCGTAGAAAATATATTCTTAACTAATGTTACTGCAGAGAAGGTAAAAAGAGAAAATGAGATTAACGAGAATGTGCTAAATTTTACAAGAAAGAATTAATCTTTTTTGAATTAAAAAAATAACGAAGAAAAACTACATATTTTAACTTCACTGGAACTGTCTTGTCCGATAGAAAATGTACTTTAATTATATTTTAAAGTATGATTTGTCTTAAGAACGAGGTTTAGACAAATTTCTGTCGTACATGACAATAGTTCCCGCTACAGCTACATTTAAACTTTTCTCAGATTTAAATTTTACTAGATGATGACATTTTTCCATTACTTTTTTGGATAAGCCATGATCTTCCGCGCCCAATATATAAACACATCTTCTTGGGTGTTCAAAGGTTTCTAAATCAGAAGCTTTTTCAGATAATTCAACACCAACTAATCTTGCTCCTTTAGGTAAATTTTCAAAAAAGGCTTCAAAAGTATCGTAATGAAAATAAGGTATTGCTTTTACAGCATCGTGGGTATCACAAGCTTGTTTGGCATATCTGTTTCCTATGGTAAATATATACGTAGCGCCTAAATTTTGAGCAGATCTCCATAAAACGCCTAAGTTTTCTGGTGTTTTACCATTTTGTATTCCTATTCCAAAATACTCATTTGTAAAGTTATCATTCATAGCTGCAAAAATACAAACTGTAAATACATAAATCAATTTTTATTACAATTGAAATAAGTTTATAATTAGTAATTCAATAAAAATCCATAACAAAGAGCTATTAAAAGTACTCTGTTGTTATGGATTTTTTAATTATAAACGTTTATGATTTATGAAGAAACTGTCTTAAAACGTATTGAAGGATTCCGTCATTTTTGTAATATTCGATTTCGATCTGTGAGTCAAGTCTTGCTATAGCTGTAAAGTTGAATATTTCTCCATTTTCTTTTACAGCTGTAATTACTAATTCTTTTAAAGGAGTGATGTTTTCAGCAATTCCGGTTATGCTGAAGATTTCTCTTCCCGTAAGTCCTAAACTTGCTGCATTTTCACCATTTTTATATTGCAATGGTAATACACCCATTCCGACCAGATTGCTACGGTGAATTCTTTCATAACTTTCTGCCAAGACCGCTTTTACTCCAAGTAAAAAAGTTCCTTTAGCCGCCCAATCTCTTGATGATCCGCTGCCATATTCTTTTCCGGCAAGAATGATTAAAGGTGTTTGATCTTTTTTATAGTTAACAGAAGCTTCATAAATACTCATTTCTTCTCCCGTTGGAAGATAAGTTGTAAAACCTCCTTCTTGTTTCGCCAATCCGTTTTTGATACGCACATTTGCGAACGTTCCTCTGATCATAACTTCATCATGACCACGACGTGATCCGTACGAATTGAAATCATTTTTTTCTACACCACGGCTTAGTAGATATTTTCCTGCAGCAGAATTTTCTTTGAAAGATCCTGCAGGCGAAATATGATCTGTAGTTACACTATCTCCCAAAACTAATAGGGTACGGGCATTGGTAATATCCTGAAGTGCTTTTGGTTGATCCGGAAGATCTTTAAAAAACGGAGCTTCTTTTATATAAGTTGAATTATCGTCCCAGCGGTAAATTTTTTGATCTGGAATTTGAAGCTGTTGCCAAATTTGATTGCCTTCAAATATGGTCGAATAACTGGATTCAAATTGCTTTGGAGTCAGAACTTCATTTAAAATTTTACTGATTTCATTCTGCTCTGGCCATAAATCTTTAAGATAAACCGGAAGCAAATTAGAATCGTATGCCAGTGGTTCATTTATAATATCGAGATCAACCCTTCCAGCTATTGCAAAAATAACTACAAGCATTGGAGACATTAAAAAATTCATTTTGATTTGTGGATGAATTCTGGCTTCAAAATTCCTGTTTCCCGAAAGTACAGAAGCAAGCACAAGGTCATTTTCGTCTGCAGCTTTAGCAATATGTGGTGGAAGTGGGCCCGAATTTCCAATACAAGAAGTACAGCCATAACCAACCACATGAAATTTTAATGCTTCAAGATCTTTTAATAAATCAGCTTTTATTAAATAGTCGGTTACAACTTTTGAGCCTGGAGCAAGTGATGTTTTTACCCATGGTTTTATATTGACTCCTTTTTCTCGTGCTTTTTTTGCAATTAATCCAGCACCAATCATCAAAAACGGATTAGAAGTATTGGTACAGGAAGTAATAGCAGCAATACCAACTGATCCGTCAGAAATGGTAAACTGTTCAGATCCAATGGTTACAGATACACTTTTACTGCCATTTTCTGTTTTAGGATCGATTTGTACTTCATCAGGAACCGGTTTACTTTCGTTTAAAGGTTGTGAGCCACCTTCAGCAAACCAAGTGGTCATTTGCTTAACGGTTTTATTGTATTTTCTACCAAAATTTTTATCTAATGCATCAACAAAAGCAGGTTCAAGATTTTTAAGGAGAATTTTGTCCTGAGGTCTTTTT
Source organism: Flavobacterium panacis (assembly GCF_024649945.1). Classification (GTDB taxonomy): domain Bacteria; phylum Bacteroidota; class Bacteroidia; order Flavobacteriales; family Flavobacteriaceae; genus Flavobacterium; species Flavobacterium panacis. The sequence goes on from NZ_JANKMS010000014.1 coordinate 3,973, forward strand.
GGACCAGCAATTACAGGTTCTACTGAAGAAAGATCAAGTTCCAGTACATCGGTATAAACAATATTATCATTGCCTTTTCTCCAAAGTAGATTGGCTTTGCAATAATCCTCTACTAATTGAATCTGCTCTTCGCTTCTTCCACTGAGCTTCATATATTCTAATGTTTTTTCATCAGTAGGGAAGTAGGTCACTGTACATCCAAATTCTGGGGACATATTTCCTATTGTGGCACGATCAGGTACACTTAGATTATCAAGTCCGGGACCAAAAACTTCTACAAATTTTCCCACGACACCATATTTTCTAAGAAGTTCGGCAATGGTAAGCACCATATCTGTGGAAGTAGAACCTAACGGTATTTTTCCTGTCAGTTTAAGTCCTATAACTTCTGGCATGATAAAGTATATAGGTTGTCCCAGAATTGCGGCTTCGGCTTCAATTCCACCAACACCCCAGGCAATTACACCAATTCCGTTTACCATCGGAGTATGACTATCTGTTCCTACAAGAGTATCTGGAAAAACTTCTCCATTTCGTTCAATAACACCTTTTGAAAGATATTCAAGATTAACCTGATGACAGATTCCCATTCCGGGTGGTACTACACTAAAATTGGTAAAAGATTCCTGAGCCCATTTTAGAAATTGATAACGTTCGCTATTGCGTTTGTATTCTTCATCCATATTGCGCTGGTAAGCGTATTCTGTTCCAAAATAATCTACTTGAACAGAATGATCTACAACCAAATCTACAGGAATCAACGGATTAATAGCATCGGGATTTTTTCCTCTTCTTGCCGCTTCAGCACGCAGCGATGCAATATCTACTACTGCAGGAACTCCCGTAAAATCCTGCATCAAAACTCTTGCAGGTTTAAACGGAATATCTTTATCTGACGCTTCCGGTTTCCAGTTTAATAATGTTTCAATATTTTCTTTTGTAATGGCAAAATCATCAAAATTTCGCAATACATTTTCTAACAGAATTCGGATAGAAAATGGCATTTTTTCGATTTCATATCCTTTGTTCTGCATTTCAGCAAGACTGTAGTATGAAAACTCTCTGCCTGCCGTTTTTAGTACTTTTTTAATCTGGTAAATGTCGTTTTGCATAGTAAAGATGTATAAAATTAAATATCAATAAAAGTTACCATTTCTGAACCGATTTTGGTCATAAGCAAAAGTTAAAAAAAGCCAGCTAATTTTGAACCTATTTTGAAGCATCGTTGATTTTGAATCAATTTTACAATGTACATTTTAAAACAAAACTTTTAGTTTGCTTAAATCTCATTGCTACTTTCAACATGTTATTAATGCTGGTTTTACTTCTTTTTAATAACTCCGTTATAATATCTAAAAATAGCAATAGTTCTTTCAACCACTAAAGATGAGTATTGACTTGTTTGAATATTTGATTGCATTGTCCCGCCTCCTGAATAGTGTTCATCAGTCATCGTTCCAATTAGTTTGGATTCAGCATCGCGAAACGCTAGCCAAGCTCTTTGCGCCGTGATAAGCACTTTTTTATCTTCAGGTTTAAGTAATTTCATAAGCTTATTGTAATACTTATTCATTAACTTATCATAAGAATTAGTTAGTTCATCTACTGATATATTCATTCCAGTTGTCGAATAATCAATGTCTATTCGTCTGGAAGTTATTTCCTGTATTCGAAACGTATCTATTTTAAATTCAATTTCATCTGCATTCAATTCTTGTTTTGCAAGTTTAAGCTTTAGTTTAGGGATTTGTGCTTCAACTTCGCTTGTGATTTTTTTTAAGATTTCTGGAGATATTTGTTTTGGACTATTTTGACCTACAGCAACTTGTCCAAAAAAGCAAATCATTATTGATAACAAAAAGGATTTCATATTTCTCAAGGATTAAATTTTAATATATTTTTGATTTTTGTGATTGATTATCAATAGTTAAGTGTACTAATCTATTTCATCTTGCCTGTAATATCTTTATCTTTGTTTAAAAGAAATAAATCTAACAAGGTTGATTCTTTGATAATCACTCAAATTTAAAATATTTTCCTATAAATATTCCAAAATCCTTAGAATTCGCTAAACAAAAAGCCATCCCAATAAGGATGGCTCTTTCAAAAAATAGTGGTGTGTTTTGGGTTAGACCCAGTTTAGTATTTGAATTAATTGATTTTAACCAAATGTTTTTCAATTGCGGCTCTTTGAGGCTCGTATTGTGCTGGAAGTTTTAAGTTTTTACCCAATTCTTCTAAGCTTTCATCTACTGTAAACCCAGGATTATCAGTAGCAATTTCGAATAAAACTCCTCCTGGTTCTCTGAAATACAAAGAGTGGAAATATTGTCTGTCAATTTGTGGTGTAATCTGCAATCCGTAGTCTTCGATTTTTTCACGGAAGTGCATTAAAATTTCATCATTTTGAACACGGAAAGCTACGTGGTGAACAGTTCCGTTGGCATTAAGACCACGTTTTTCGTCAGCCAATTCTACCAAGTCTACAATTGCAGCGTTTTCTACAGCATCTGTAGCATAACGGTAACGGTTTACATCTTGATCAATTAATTTGTAACCAAAGATTTCTGTTAAAACTGCAGCCGTTGCTTTGATATCGTTTAAAGTCAAAGTAATATTATGAAAACCTTTTGTAGCAACGTCAGTTTTTACTTCGTCAGTTTCCCAAGCTTTTCTGTTGTCTTCTGTTTTAGATTCTATTAATTCTAATTTTAAACCATCTGGATCTAAAAAAGTCAAATATTTTTCACCGAATTTCTCAGCTGGTTTATTGTAGATTACATTGTATTTTTCAAAACGTTTTTGCCAGAAATCCAAGCTTCCTTTTGGAACAGAATAACCAATTTCTGTAGCCATTCCAGAACCTTTTCTTCCTTGTTGAATTCCTTCTCCCCAAGGGAAAAAAGTTAATATCGTTCCTGCACTTCCAACCTCATCACCAAAATAGAAGTGATATGTTCCAGGATCGTCAAAATTGACTGTTTTTTTAATGAAACGTAATCCTAATATGTTAGCGTAAAAGTTGAAGTTTCTTTTTGCGTCTCCTGCAATTGCAGTAATATGGTGTAAGCCTAAAATTTTATTTTCCATGGTATTTGTAATATTAAATTGTTATTTGATTTCTCATTGATTTCTTTTACAAATTTACACCCGTTATAGCTCTGGATCGATTAACCTAGATTAAGAAATAAGAGACCTATAAATATCATTATAAAAATAAGAACCAAATAATATTATTTTTGTTTTAATATGTTGTTTATTAGTGTTTTATTTGTGATGCAAGTTATCGTTTTACAATATATGGCAATTAAAAGTTTGAGGTCTTTTTATTTAGAAAAGCTATCGAAATAATAGTAAATGAAAAAGCCGACAAATTGCCGGCTGTTTATAATTTTATAAAGATTGATTTTCGAAGTTTGGGTTCGATATTTTTAGTTTTATGCCCTTTTCCTGTAGTATCTTCAACCAATAAAATAGATCCTGTTTCAATTTTTCTTTTTTCTCCTAAGGAAGTTTCGATTTCGACACCGCCTTCCAATAAAACAATATATTGGCGGTCTGGTGCATTATGAAAATCATAGTCATAAGAAGGTTTAACTTCTCTAAAGACGATTGATTTTACAGGTTCATCATCAGATAAAAATCCGATATCGCCATTGTTTTTCAATGGAACTTCGAAGTCTTCAAAATGACTTTCGCCGTGGGAATCACTGTAAACTCGGGTTATCGTAATCATTACTTTTTATTAAAAATCAATGCATTGGCGCAGTCCACTTCATCTTTACTAATCGTATGCCCCATATTTGGATAAATCTTTTTGGTAACATCTGCGCCCATTTTTGTCAGAAGAGTTTCTGAATCATTTACTCTTTCAACAGGAACATGAAAATCAGGATCACTTGTTCCTATGAAAATAGGAGTGTTTTCGAAATTTCCAGCATAATGATTTTCATATACTTTATCGCCAATAAGTCCGCCTGTAAAAGCGACAACACCTCCATATTTCGCTGCATTTCTAGCCGTAAATTCTAGAGCTAGACAAGCTCCTTGAGAAAATCCAAGGAAATAAATATTCTCTTTTTCGATTCCGTTTTGTTGAATAGCCACCACGACTTGGTGAATGGCTTCTAAAGATTTTGAAAAAGAAGGTTCATTTTCGTTAAGAGGCGCTAAGAAAGAGTAGGGGTACCAAGTTCTGTTTTCTGCCTGAGGTGCGACCAATGCAAAATCATCAACTTTGAGATGTTTTGCAATTGAAAGAATATCATGAGCGCTGGCACCACGTCCGTGAATTAGAATTAAAGCTTTTTTGGCTTCGTTTAAAGGTACACCGTCAGTTAATATATCAGTATTCATAAGTTTTGTGTTTGAATTAATTTTTAAAAGAGTTGAAATTATTTTTTCCAAATATCCTGATATTCTTCAGGGTGTCTTTTAAATTGTGCGTGAACATAAGGACAAAGCGGTAAAACCATCAAATTATTAGCACGAACATATGATGTCATTTCATCCAAAAGTTTTTTGGCATAACCTTTTCCTTCAGCTTCTGGTTCAACTCCTGTATGATAAACAGTAAGTAAATCAGGTTTTAGACTTACCGTCATTTCTCCTTGCTTTTTGTCATCAACATAAAGATTAAAAGCTCCATGTTTTTTTTCGTCTAATTCTAGTTTTATCGTTTCCATATTTTCTATTTGTGGTAATTTGTATATTTAATTTTTACTTTTAAAAATGAAGTCTGCAATCGCTTTTTTTTTACAGACTTCATTTTTCTTTCCTTTTAACGTTATTCTTTAATGAAAGCCAAAATATCTTTGTTAATTGTTTCTGCTTCTGTGGTTGGCATTCCGTGAGGAAATCCAGGATAAGAAATTAATTTTCCGTTTTTCAAAAGTTTTGCCGCTTTTGGTGCTTGATTGTAAGGCACAATTTGATCGTCTTCTCCATGCAATACAAGAACCGGAATATCTAAACTTTTAAGATCTTCTGTAAAATCTGATTCAGAAAAAGCTTTAATTCCTTCATAATGAGCCAATACAGAACCCATCATTCCCTGACGCCACCAATTGTGTTTTATTCCTTCTTGTACTGTTTGTCCTTCGCGATTCCATCCATAAAACGGAATTGGGAAATCGTAAAAATATTGTGATCTATTGAATCCTGTTCCTTGTCTTATTTCATCAAAAACAGATAAGGGCACACCATCAGGATTATTTTCGTTTTGAATCATAATAGGGGTTACAGCGCTTATGATTACTGCTTTCGCAACACGTCCTTTTCCATATTTTGCAGCATAACGAATTACTTCTCCGCCACCTGTTGAATGCCCTACGTGAATTGCATCTTTTAAATCAAGAGCTTCTGTCAAAGCTGCAACGTCAGCTGCGTAAGTTTCCATATTATTTCCTTCTGAACTTTGACCAGAACGACCATGTCCACGACGATCATGCGCGATAACTCTATAACCTTGTTTTAAGAAAAACATCATTTGTGCATCCCAATCATCGCTTGATAAAGGCCATCCGTGGTGAAAAACTATTGGTTGTCCAGTTCCCCAATCTTTGTAAAAAATTTCTGTCCCGTCTTGTGTTTTAATAGTGCTCATTTTTCTTTTGATTTAGATTAATAAATTTTAATTTTTCTTGTTGTTAAATTTCTTTTACAAACTTAGACAAGACCCAGAAGTCTGTCGATTAATCTAGATTAAGAAAAGAAAAATGAGTTGTTTTAAAATACTTTCTCGATCTAATATTCCTTATACCTAAAGTTACAATATCTAATAAAATTATGAAGTTAATTGTGTAATTTGTTGATAATGAATTGTTTTTTGGTTGTTCGAATCAAGAGGAATCAATAAAGAAATTCTGAGTACTTCGTTGAAAAATATTCTGCATTTTAGTGATATTATAGAATAATTTATATGAGAATAGTAAATCGTTCTAAATTGTTTCTGGTGAGCTCAAATCAAAAAAGCCTTTAACTTTTAAAAAGTTAAAGGCTTTTTTGATGTAAATCAGGTTTTTGAATTCCTTAATTATTATTTTACTGTCACAGTAAAAGCAGTCAGAGTATTGGCAGTACCTCTATAAAATCTCATTCTGTTGTAGGTTCCCGCAGGAGTTCCCGCAGGAACTTTTAATACTATTTTATAGGTAGATGAACTTACAATCTCTACAGGATAAGTTACAGCTGCGGCAGTACTGTTATACATTATAACAGAGGTAACCGTATTCATTAAGGCACCACGTACTTCGAAAGTATCTCCTCCCTGTTTTTGAACAGGAGATCCAACTAATTCAGCACTAAATAAAGTAGGGTCAATAACACTAACTTTGAATCTGTTTTCTACACTTCCATTCTGCAGGATATATTTCCCATTTTTTACACGTAAATCATAAGTTCCAACAGGCATATCCTCAGGAAGAAAATAATAAATTCCATAACTGATAAAAGGTGTAGTAGCTGACGTTCCTAATGGTCCGCCTAAATGAACGATTTCTGCTGTATATTCCGTTTTCTGATCAGCTGCAGCTACTAGATATACTCTGGTATTTTCTAGGCTTAACCACAGATTTTCAACTCCATTCGTACTGCCACCAGTCGCAATGTTAACTAATCTCTGCAATGAACCTTTTGTATAGGTTTCTGGAGCTGCATATGTCCATGTCTGAGGCTCAACTTGTCTAAAATCTATTTTTAAAGTATATTTTTTTGTAGTTCCTGCTTTTGATGTTACAGTATACTCAGTACCATCTTTAAAAGCAATTTCTGCACCAGAAGCTGGCGAAATAGTAGCTTCAGTTCCCAGCACTATTTCTGGTTTAATTGTTGTTGGAATTGTAGTATTCGTACTCAAAGTAACTATAATGTTTGCATCGGTAATTGCTGCGCTGATTGTATTGTTCTCAGAATCTTTAAAAGAGAATGTTTCAATTTGGGTGTAGCCAGAAACCTTTATAACATCGCCTGGAATTGTATTTACTTTATCAATATATTCTGTGTCACACGAAAAAAATAGTACTGATAAAAAAAGTAATCCAACTGAAAATATATTGGTATTGTTTTTTTTATTCATGATTGTATTGGTTATGTAATTTTTAAATGATTTTATTTTATTAATTTTGCCATTATTGCTAAATGGGCTTTAATATTTTTTAAAATGCCTGTTTTCAATGCTCACAGTAATTCAAAAAGCTGTTTGATAGTCATGGGGTAATGAGATGATAATTGTAATTTGCAGAGACGCCGGTCAAGCTTTACTGCAGTACTTTTAATTATTTCGTAATCCCATGTTACTTTTTTTAGACTTTTATAATTACAATACTCTTGTCCAAGTATAACTAATTGTACTACTTGAAGCTCCTGGAGTTACAGTGCTTACAGTAACTAAATAAGCTTCTGTTGCTGCTGCAGGATTAGTAATTGACTGCGAATTAAGACTTGCAGGAACCGTGTCTACTGCTTTCCAGATTACAATAGCTTTTTCAGGAGTCATGGTGTGATTACTAAGAAGATAAGAGTAATATCCTAACCCATAGTTAGTTCCTGAAATAGTTCCATTGTAGCCTAAAACATTATATTTATCAGTTGGTGCAGCACCAAGATTAGCATTTTTTACATCAATGTTACTTTTCCATGTATTCCAGAATTCGCATTCTGAATCTAATTCTACTGTTCCAACGTACCAATGATCAGTATTGTTTACAGGGCGTATTGATGCACCATAAATACCTTCCCACTGTACATTTACATTGCCAATAGTTGCTGCTACTGGTGTCCAGTTTGAATCCACAGATGATGGAGCCTGCCATCTATTAACCGTTACTGATGTTGAAGTGGCTACACAAGTTTCTTCTAAAGCTGTTTTTGCAGTTTTATTTGTAACCTGCTGTTCTTGTGCTTTCGCCGTTCCCTGAGAATCGACAGTTTGTTCGTCTGTACTACATGATGTAATTGAAATAGCAGCTAATGCTAAAAATGATAAGATTATTTTTTTCATAATGATATATTTAATAGATTAATTTGGGCTTCTTTCATTACCTAAGCAGAAAAGACAGGCATTTTTTATTTTTATTTTGTAATTCTGATTGGATATTTCATTTTTGCTGTCAGATTATAGCTTTCCATTTGTATCCAATAGTCAGTATTAGTCTCTAAGGTCACAGCTGCAGGTAAAGCTCCAAAAGAATATCTTCCAGAAAAAGTAAAAAGATCCAATCCATCGTTATACTGCTGAAATTGCCATTTTTTATTTCCCTGTGCATCTACAGCATATACTTTTGTAACTTCGTAAGAGGGAATGAAATTTTCTCCTTTTACTAGCAAAGTTGTTGCCACTGGTACAGACAAAGTAGTTGTCTCAGTAGATAATTCATTTAAAACTAATTTTGGCTGTTGAATTACCACTTTTACAGTATAAATAGCTGTTGATCCATCTGCTGCTTTTGTAGTATATAAAAAAGGCGTTTTTGCAAATACAGGAACTAGTTCTGTCGCTGCAGGAGAGATAGTTGTTTTTTCAGGCAACGCTATAGAAGTTTCCAGATATTCATATTCATAATAAGAAGGTAGGTAAACCGTTATAGTTCTGTCTAGATTGTTTACAGCGCTATAAATAGCTTGACTTTCTCCTGGGTTTATTACTTTAAAAGAAATAATTCTTCTTGCATCTAAATCGGTTACAATTTCTGTAACATCATCTTCTTTTACATCTGTCCATCTGTCTTCTTCGTTGTCACAAGAAGTTAAAAGACTAAATAATGCAAAAGCAGTAAAAAGTAAAGGTGTTTTAAATTTATTGATTTTAGTATTCATTGATTATTATTTGGATTGGTTATTTAATTTCAAATTTGGTACTTCCTTTTGGCACCATCACATAATCAAAAGTGTAGTACATATGAGGCGTATCTTTGAACCACTCTGATGAACTATAAACATCTTTATAGACAGAAATCATTTTGATTTTAGCATAATTTCCATTAGCCGTTTTAAGAATTACAGTTCTTGCAGGAATAGTAGTTCCGTTTCTAATTTTAAGCGGATCTCCAAGTGCATAAGCTACGTGTGCTTTTTGAGGATTTGTTCCGTCGCTTACTACTACGCCATCAAAATCGTATAAGTACCATCCTGTTCCGTTACCAAAAGCACCAGCATCATCAGTTCCGACGATGTCGATTCCTGTTTTAAATTCGCTATCAGCAGGAATATCTACTACTTCGTCAAAAGGTTTGGCAACAATTGTAATTCCTCCAACACCGCCTGCCTGATAACCATTGTTTTGCGTATTAGTTCCATTATTTCCAGACAAAAAGCTGGCATAAAGTCCGCCAAAAGCTAAGTCCCATTTTTTTGTTTTTTTATAAGAACCATCAACAGACTTATTTTCTTCTAAACTATAGTATAAAGTTGCAGAAGGAGCGGTTGGATTATCATCAGAAGTACTTCCTTGATAATTTTTTACATGTAGAAGTTTATTAAATAATGTGTTATTTGGGACTTCAGTGCCTGGTTCTTCACCATTTCCATTTTCTTCTGCAGGTTTATCATCAGATGAACACGCTGTTAATGTTACCGCGATTAGAAAAAGAGTCAATACGGTATGTGGTATTTTCTGTATTGAAAGTTTAATTTTTTTCATTGGATTATTATTTTGTATTTAAATTTTTGGTTCCATCATTTTGTACATAATATCTAAAAGTAAAGTAGGGAGCAGGCCAGTTTAAATCGGTTACAGCTGGCGGATTTCCTTTATAAGCATTAACTAATTGCAGTTTTGCATATTTGCCATTCGGAAGTTTTATAACGTAAGTTCTGTTCGGAATAGACTGCATAATATGGCTACTCAAACTGTAATAAAACCATCCTGCAGAACTTGCAGAAGATGACCATCCGATTTTTGTAATTTCACTTGCAGCAAATTCGCTGTCAGACGGTGCCTGACTAACATTCTTATAATCTTCATTAATTAAAACTACAGCAGTGTTATTTGCGGGTCCTTCAAATCCCGGGTTATATTGATATTTTGAATTGTTGACATACACTTCACTGTTATAAGGTCCTGTAAAAGCAATATCCCAGTCGTTTGTTTTCATGTATTGTAAAGAATCTGCCTTAGTATGCAGCCATATTTGTTTTTGATCGCTGAAACGAAATAAAAACGTATGAAATCCTCTCTGTTCTTTACCATCTGTATTGCCTCCCATTGAGGCTCCCGTATCTCCTGCAAGGTCTGTTATCACAGTACTTTTACCATCGGCAAGTGAAGCAGAATTATCTTCTTCATTACTACTACATGAGCTTATAACCACTGCGATAAAAAGCGGTATGAGCCACATGCATTTTTTAACTACTTTGTTTGTTTTCATTTGGAAATTATTAATGTTAGTTATTTTTGTGATCTTTAACGAAACGATAACTTAAACCTCCCAAGAGTATTCTTCCCGGTTGTCCTGGCATAAGTGGATCTGTATAGTTGAAAATATTATCGGCAGTAAATCGAATGCTGAGATGATCATTTAAAAAACGCTTTTCTAAACTGGCATTTGTCAGCAAATACTCTTTTACGAAAATGTCATATTTGTCTATAAATTGGTTTCCGTTTCGGTCTCCAAAAGGATATTTTCCTCTGAAATTGACTCTTACACTTGCACTGATTTTCCAAGGCTCATAACGGTAAAAGATTGCTGTGTTGGCCATGTGCCTTGATCGGTTTTCAATTCCCCAGTAATCCTTTGGTCTTGGTTTATAAGAGTTTCCTGTTGCTGGATCATGAATGTTTTGATTATAAGGCCATTTTCCAGCTCGGATACTGTCTTTGACACTTAAGTCCTGAGCAATTAAATACTGATAGCCAGCACTTATTTCGAGGTTTTTTATGGGACTCAGTTTAAGACCAACTTCAAATCCTTTATTAACAGCTTCGGGTAAGTTTTGATAGGTATAAATAATTCGATTATTCGAACCTGTAGCAACTTGTATACTGTTTATTTGATTGGTTATTTTATGATAAAAAACATTTCCTTCAATTTTAATTTTTTTAGAAGGTTCTAAAACTAGTCCAGCATTATAAGAAGTGCTTTTTTCTGCCTGAAGATTCCCTGCGGTTTGATTGAGTACATATTGTCTGATTTCACTAATCTGACCGTCGTCTTGTAATTGTTGAAGAGTAGGAGCGAGAACCGCATTTCCGATTACGAGATAATTACTGCTGGAATTATAAAAGACTAAGTAGTTTGTTTTAAAGTCAGGGGCTTTAAATCCTGTTCCGATTCCTGCTTTTAAGGTTAATTTAGGGGTCACAAAATACTGTAATCCAAAACTAGGGTTTAATCTTCCTCCAAAATTGTTGGTATGATCGTATCGTAAACCACCAACTGCTTTTAATTTCTGAATGGGTGACCATTCACCTTGAATGTAAGAGAAAAAAGTCTGTAACGAATTCACACCATTTAGAGCTTGATCATTCATGTTTTCAACGCTGCCGCCAATTCCACCGACGAGCTGATATGAATTATTGTGACTAAAAGAAAACTGCTGTTCCAGACGGTGTAGCGTTTGTCTAAAAACATCCTGACTTACCGAACTGTTGGTTTGTTGCCAGGCTACACTCATATCGGCTGTATAATTGGTGAGATAATATCGCGTAATGCTTCTTAGATTGCTATTAAATCGATGATCGAAAGAAAGCGATAAATTAAGATCCTGCTCATCCTGATTGTCTCCGGAAATATGCCCCAAACCAAAATCTTTTTGCATAAACGAGCGACGAAGTCCGTAGCGTCCACTTAAATTCAGGAAACTATTTTCATTGATTTGATAACGGGATCTTCCTTGAAGACTGTAATTGTCATACGGAGGTGAAGTAGTACCCTGAATATATTTTGAGTTGGTATTAAAACCATCTGTTCTGTAATAGTTGGCTGCAATATTTGCTGTGCCTTTATTATTTAAAAAAGGAGTTTCGCCTTCTAATGTTGCGTCGACGATATTTAATGATCCGTAACTTAAAGATGCCTGTAGTTGTGGATCAATAACTCCATGTCTTGTAATAATATTGATAGTTCCACCTAAAGCTTCACTTCCATAAAGACTAGAAGAAGCCCCTTTTATAATTTCAATACGTTCGATGTTTGAAACGCTGATTCGGGAAAGATCAAAATTTCCATTATTTCTCCCTACCATAGGTTGTCCATCAATTAAAACCATGATATATTCACTTCCAAAACCTTGCATTTGAACACCAACCGATCTTGCGCCACCACTAATGTTATTGACTACCGCAATTCCGGTTTGTTCTTTTAATATTTCATCGAGTCTTCTGCTGCCCATGAGTTCTATCGTTTTACGGTCGATTGTAATTACTGGCATTGCACTGTATTGAGCTTTTATTAGAGTTTCCGGATTATTTTTAGTAGTAGTGCTTCGACTGTTTACATTTACCTCTTTTAAGTCAATTCCAGTTTCTTGATTGTTAATTTGGGCTTGTATGAAATTGATGTATAATAAAACAAAACTTAAAATGACTTTTTGTTGATTCAGACCGAAGATGCTTGTATTTTTCATTGAATTTTTCCGACGTCTTTATTTTAAGAATTCCCTCATTTATTTATTCTTATTTAGACTGTGTAAAAATAGTTATTTATGATATACTAATAGTATTTTTTTTACAGACGAAATATGAAAGCTATTCTTTTTTTTAAAGTATTACTTTGTATAAGTTTGTTTAAATGCCATATATTTAGATATTTATGTTTTTTAATGTATTTTTGCCTATTTTAATATTTTAAGAAAAATTTAACATAATTAAAGTTTTAATATTATGTTAAAAAAATCTCCAATTTTGGTAAAATATAACAAGTTTAAAATCGACTTTTCTTAGATATAATCGAAAGTAGAGAGGATGTAATTCTGTAAAATCATAAAGAATTTGGAGCTCATAAATTATCCGATTAATAGACGATAATTTGGACAGAATATTCTATTTTTTGACTTTGTTTAGAAGTTTTGCTATTTAATAATCATTCTTAATTTCAATGAGGATTACTTTTAAAAGCCTATTTTTTTACATCATTTTAGTTATGTTTTGCAATGAAAGATTTCTTTTCTCTTTTAGATTTCTTATTTTTAGTATTTAAACCCAAAAATCCGATTCTGATATGAGTTTAGATTCAAAAAAACGTTTATTGTCTTCTTTACTATTGTTACTGGTATTTTTCATTAAACCGGAAATAGTTTCAGCTCAGTTATTAGGAGCAGGGAAAAGTACAACTGAAGAAACTGCAAAAGCACCTGAAGATTCTCTTGGAAGAAGAACTCCTCAAGGAACCGTTAACGGATTTATTAAGGCAATTGGCGATCAAAATTACTTGCGTGCCAGTCAGTATTTCGTATTAAGTAAACGTTCATATCGTAAAACCGCTGAAAGGATTCGTATTGCAAAGACTTTTCAACAACTGTTAGATCAGGGAGGAAATTTATCACCATCTTCCATTATTAGTAATAAAGAAACTGGAAGAATGGACGATGATCTGGCAACTGGCGTTGATCATGTTGGAAACATAACTACAGGTAAAAGTGTAATTGAGCTTTATGTCGAAAATCAATCAGATGACAGTCAGCCACCTGTATGGCTTTTCTCTGCAGAAACAGTAGAATCTATTTTATCTGCTGATATAACAGGAGAAAAAAGCTTTTTAGATAGGGTGCTTCCGACTGTTTTAAAAGAAAGGAAGTTAGGCAATGTTCCAATCGGGCATTGGACCGTAGTGGTTATAATGACTGTTTTATCTTATTTACTGGCAAGATTACTGGTGTTCTTAATTGGTTTGCTGGTTCAGAAAACATGGAAAAAAGCGGCGACTGAACAAGGAACAGCAATTATAGAAGCCCTTACATTGCCACTTCACATGTATCTGACCGTAATTTTATTTGTGGCATTTACTCAACGTATGGGGATTTCTATAATCGTTCGACAGCGTTTCAGTATTATTATCATTACAATCTCAATACTTGCTTTTTTAATACTGCTTTGGAGAATGACGGACTTTGTAAGTATGTTTGCCCGAAGCAGAATGAGTAGAAAAGGTCGTATTTCGGCTATTTCCGCTATATTATTTTTAAGTCGTACCACCAAAGTTGCCATTGTTGTAATTGGTATTATTGCTTTGCTCGGAATTATCGGAGTAGATGTAACGGCTGGACTTGCTGCACTGGGGATAGGAGGGATCGCTTTGGCATTAGGAGCACAAAAAACAATTGAAAATTTTGTGGGAAGTGTCAGTCTTATTGCTGATCAGCCGCTTCGTGTTGGGGATTATTGTAGAGTTGATGATATAAAGGGAACTGTAGAATCTATCGGAATGCGTTCTACAACGCTGCGTACTGCCGCGCGAAGTATTGTAACGATTCCAAATGGTCAGCTCTCAGCCAGTAAAATAGAGAATTATGCACATCGTGATCGCTTTATTTTCAATCCAATATTTAATTTCAGAATGGAAACATCTCCAGATCAAATGCGTTATTTATTGGTTGAATTAAGATCTTTATTATTTGCTCATCCATCGGTGTTAAATGTAACGCCAACAGTACGTTTTACTGGTATTACAGCCGATGCATTAAAAGTTGAAGTTACGGCATATATTCAGGCTATTAATGTTGAAACTTCACAAGAAGTACAAGAAGATTTATTATTACGAATGATGGATATAATAGAGAAAAGTGGAACTTCACTAGCGTACCCATCGCAGACATTGTATATGGCGCGTGATACTCCTTTCTCAAGTGAAAAAGCAGAGGAAATTTCCAAAACAGTTCAAAAATGGAAAGAAAATAACGAATTACAACTCCCAAAATTCGATCCTAAACGTGTAGAAGAATTAAAAGATAGTCTTAAATATCCGGGAGACGGTAGTTTTAATCCCGATGAAGAAAACATATTCTAAAATAATAAAAATGGCTGTCATTCTTGACAGCCATTTTTTACTTTAATCTTTGATAATGCTACCAGAACTTAACATAAAGCGCTACAATGATCAATAACGTAATTACAATAAGAACAGTTGTTTGCGGTTGTACTTTAAACATTCCAGGCTCAGTCTCGAATGCTTTAGGGTTTACTTTTGGTCCAGCGAAACTGATCAGGATCATGGCAATCATTGTAAACAAGAATGATAATCCCATACAGATGTGGAACGGAATTTCGAAAGCTCCTTTTCCGTTAGCGTAAGCTGTATATAAAAGTGTATCGTTTCCAAATAAAGCCGGAGCGTATTCGTTGAATAAAACAGATAATAAGAATCCTAAGATCACCCCAACGATTGCAGCTGTTCCAGTAGTTCTTTTCCAGAACATACCCAAGAAGAACATAGCAAAAACTCCAGGGCTGATGAATCCTGTGTATTTCTGGATGTAGGTGAATCCACCAACACCACCGATTCCTAAGATGTCGTTCCATGTAAATAAAACCGCTAAAAGCATGGCAACAAATACAGCAAGACGTCCGATGTTTACCTGTTGTTTTTCACCCGCTTCTTTTTGGATGTATTTTTTATGAACGTCTAATGTGTAAATTGTAGAAATACTGTTTACTTTTCCAGCCAAAGATGCTACGATTGCAGCAGTTAAAGCCGCAACAGAAAGTCCTTTTAATCCAGTTGGAAGGAAAGTCAATACAGCAGAATAAGCTCCGTCTTTTCCTCCAACCAATTGAGGTAAATGTCCGTTTGTATATAAAACGTAAGCAGCAATACCAGGAAGCATTACGATTAATGGCATTAATAATTTCAACATACCAGCAAACAAGATTCCTGTACGAGCTGTTTGTAAATCTGCTCCAAGTGCTCTTTGCGTAATGTATTGGTTACATCCCCAATAGTTCAGGTTGATGATCCAGATACCAGCAGCGTAAGATAACAACCCAGGGAAAGTCAAATATTTGTCAATCTCAAGTTGAGAAGATGCTGCAGTTGGTTTTGGGATAATCATTTTGAAATGCTCAGGAGCTTCTTTCATCAAAACTTTGAAACCTGCAATTGCATTTTCACCAACACCAAAGTATTGTCCAACTGTTGTAAGAGCGATGTAAGAAGTTACCAAACCTCCAATGATCAATACAGCCACCTGAATAACGTCTGTGTAAGCCACAACTTTCATTCCTCCAAGAGAAATAAATAAAGCAAAAACAGCCAAACCGATCATAATAGCGTGAAGATATTCTCCTCCCGCAAGACCGTTGATAGCAACAGCTCCTAAATATAAAATAGAAGTCAGGTTCACAAAAACATAAAGGAACAACCAGAAAACCGCCATAATAAGAGCAGTAGATTCGTTGTAACGAGTTTTTAAGAATTGTGGCATCGTGTAGATCTTGTTTTTAAGATATACAGGAATAAACCATACAGCTACAATAATAAGAGCAATAGCAGCAAGCCATTCGTAGGCAGCAACAGCGATTCCTAAGAAGAAACCTTCACCGCTCATTCCGATGAATTGTTCTGCCGAGATATTAGAAGCAATAAGAGAAGCCCCGATTGCCCACCAGGTTAAATTTCCTTCAGCCAAAAAGTAAGCTTTAGCATCTTGTTCGTCTTGTTTACGTTTGCGATAAACGGTGTAACCGTAGACAGAGACTACGATAAAGTAGATAATAAAAACCGCATAGTCTGCGAAAGCGAGGTTTTGGTTCATTGTAAAATTTGATTAATAAAGTGGTTAATAGTTAGTTTTATAGTTGTAAAAGGTTATTTCTCAAGCGTAATTGTTTTGCCCGTAAAGTTTATTCTTCCGCTTTGAATATCATTAGAACCATCAGGTTGTTTTCCTCCAACAAAAATGGTAAACCAGCCTGGTTCTACCACACGTTGTTTTTTCTTGTTGATCATAGAAAGCTGTCTTGGCGTAATGATAAAACTAACGGTCTTTGTTTCTCCTTTCTTAAGATGAATGCGCTCAAAACCTTCTAATTGGCAAATCGGACGTGGAGTAGAAGCTTTTTCATCTTTTACATACAATTCAGCCACTTCATCACCATCGCGATCTCCTGTATTGGTGATATCAACAGAAACTTTAAAATCTGCATCAGAATTGAAGTCTTTTGGAAGCTGTAAGTTAGAATATTTGAAAGTAGTATAACTCAAACCAAATCCAAACGGATATAAAGGTGTTTTATGGAAATAACGATACGTTCTTCCTTCCATATCATAATTTTCAAATTTCGGAAGCTGATCTACTGATTTATAATACGTAACAGGAAGCCTTCCTGCTGGATTATAATCTCCAAAAAGAACATCAGCAATCGCATTTCCGCCTTGTTGCCCCGGATATCCAGCTGTTAAAATAGCAGGCAGATTATCATTTGCCCAATTGATAGAAAGCGCACTTCCGTTAATTAAAACCAATATAACAGGTTTTCCAGTAGCTTTAACGGCTTTTATCAGTTCTTCTTGATTGGCCGGAAGATCCAGACTTGTTCGGTCACCGCCATTAAAACCATCTGCTTCCACTTTCATTTCTTCGCCTTCTAAGCGCTCATTCAATCCTAAAACCAAAATTACAGCATCGGCTTGATTGGCATTTTGCACCGCTTCCTGAACTAAGTTTTCTTGAGGTTCAGCCCATAACAATTGCGCAATGGCATCTCCGTAGAAATTCTGGTATTTAATCTCTATTTTGTATTTTTTTCCTTGTACTAAATCTATTTTCTGAGGACGAAAACGCGGATGGTGATTGTTTTTTCCGCCCGTACTTTTTCCGCCTTCAATTTCAACAGTCATAAAAGGTTTTGACCATTCCGATATATTATAAGTTCCCGATTTTGGAACCGTAAGATAACCTGTCCATTTTACACTATAATTTCCCATTTTTAAACGAGGATCAGGCGTGTTGATATCCCAATGAAAATCGACATTATCATCTGTACGAGTAAAAAGAGGTTTTCCGCTCCATTCGCTGTTGTCGTAATATTCTCCAGTTAATCCCTGAGTTCCGTTTTCATTTTGAAAATATATGGATGGTATAATTTTCATAGCAGGAACTCCTTTTGCTAAGTCTGTTCCTTTGGCATATAAAACTTTTGTACTTGGTTCTAATTTATTTTGAATTCCCTTTAAAACAGTAACAGGATTACTTGGAACTCCGCTGTAATTTCCCCATAACGATTGAATATCATCAGCATTTGGGCCAATTACAGCAACTGTTTTGATATTTTTAGAAAGAGGCAGTGTATGATTTTCATTCTTCAAAAGAACAATACTTTTTTGTGAAGCTGTTCTAGCAAGAAAATCATTAGCTGCATTATTATTCGTTGAATATGGAATTTGTGCAAAAGGAACAATCTCGTCTGGATCAAACATTCCTAATTTAAAACGAGCTGTAAATAAACGTTTCACAGCAATATCAATATCGGCTTCTGAAATTATTTTGCGGTCAACAGCTTCTTTTAGAGACTTAAAGCTACTGCCACATTCCAAATCCAAACCATTTTTTACCGCCAACGCAGAAGCACTTGCAGCATCATTTGTAATTTTATGGTATTTCCAAATATCGGTTACAGCACCACAATCCGAAACGATGTAGCCGTTAAATCCCCAAACATTTCTAAGAATATTAAAAAGAAATGGACTCGCACTAGCCGATTCTCCTCTAAAACGATTGTAAGCGCCCATAACAGAATAAACATGTCCGTCTTTTACCAAAGTTCTAAAAGCTGGAAGATAAGTTTCATAAAGATCGATATCACTTGTATTAGCATCGAAAAAATGTCGAGATGGCTCTGGTCCTGAATGAACTGCATAATGTTTGGCCGTTGCAACTACTTTTAAATATTTGTCATTTGTACCTTGAAGTCCGTTTACGTAATTAAGTCCTAATTGGCTTGTTAAAAACGGATCTTCTCCATATGTTTCATGCCCGCGTCCCCAACGTGGATCACGAAAGATATTTACGTTTGGCGACCAGAATGTCAAGCCTTGGTACATTCCATGTTGTCCTCTTCTTAAATATTCGTGATGTTTGGCACGAGCTTCATCAGAAATCGCGTTGGCAACCTCTAATATCAATTGACGATCCCAAGAAGAGGCAATTGAAATAGATTGCGGAAAAACAGTTGCATATCCTGCACGTGCAACACCATGCAACGATTCATTCCACCAATTGTATTCGGGAACTCCTAAACGATCAATTGCAGGAGCAGAATCCATTAATTGATTGATTTTTTCGTCTAATGACATTCTTGACACCAAGTCATTAACACGTTGCTCAGTTGGTAAATTAGGGTTTTTGTACGGAAAACTTTCTTGCGCAAAGGTGGTTAAAGCAAAAAAATGTAACGCAATAACTATGGATTTTCTTTTCATAGGTTTTGGATAGTGTTAGATTTATTATTTTTTGATTCCTGTTTTTAAGAAAATAGAAATACGAATTAACAAGGATTTAAAGAGAGTAAACTATTAAGTTTCTGCCGACTCACAAAATTATGTTTTTATACTGCTAAAGTTAGGATAAATTGCTATTTAGAGTGTGTTATAAAGCTTTGTATTAATCTTTTATGATTTTGGTTGAAATGCAAAAGGGAGATAAATCACTATTTTTATGGTGGTATTTTGCTTAAATAAAGACTTCTTTTAGGTTAGGAAAGGAATTTTGATATTTTTGTGATTTGCTTAATTTTATAAAGTTTTAAATGAAAAGAAATCTACTCGTATTCTTTTTTTATTGGATTACTATTTTATGTACTGCTCAACCTTCTGGGACACTGACTCATTTTGCAAACGATTTGAAGTTAAGACAATCGCGTATCTTGGATATTCAGCAAGACAAAAAGGGATTTATCTGGTTGTCTACCTTTAATGGACTGATCCGTTACGATGGAAGTACTTTTCAAAAATTCAGAGTCAAACAAAATGGCTCTCTGGATTTAATCTCCAATCGTGTCTTTAAATTTAAGTTTGATAATAGTGATCGAATTTGGATTCAGTCCGAAAAAAATGATATTTATTATTTCGATACCCGTCAGTTAAGTTTTCATTATCCAATTGAAGAAGGACCTTTAAAAGCAGCCAATATTGCATTTGTAGATTTTAAAGTAATGCCTTCAGGAAGAGTTTGGCTTTTTCCCGAAGAAAAAAATTATCTAATTGCTTTTGAAGCCAATAAAAAAGTTAGAAAAATTGCTTTCGATCCTGCAAAGCGTTGTGGAAAAATCCGTGACATTTTTGAAGATAAACATGGAATAACTTGGTTCTTTACCGAGGCAGGTATTTGTAGATTAGATAAATCTGGTGCAGAACCTCAATATTTCTTTTTTAACGGAAAACCTAATTTGTTTAATTCATTTTTAGAAACAAAAGAAGATATAATATTTGGAGGTAACAAAGGGGAACTTGTACGATACAATAAAAAAGCAAGTACTTTTTTTGATTTTATAATCGACATTAAGGAAGATATTGTTTATACAGAGCTTGTTGCAGATAGTAAAATGTTAATTGTAACAGGAGGTCAGGTTTTTTATTTCTATGATTTAAAAACGGGCAGGTTAGACGCTTATAATAATAAAAGTTTAGCGGGATTTCCGAACAAAAAAATCAATTATTTAGGTTCAACACGTTCCAGACAATTTTGGTTTGAAGGCCCAGGTGAAGGTGTGTTTCAGTTTGATTTGCAAACTAAAAAGATAACACGCATGCCTGTTGATTATAGTGATTCTGCAGCTGCGGGAGGAGAAAGAAAAAGTTTCCTGCTTACTTCGCCAAACGGAACGGTCTGGATCCAGTCCAGTAATGCTCCGTTTTCGTATTGGGATGAAAAAAGCAACAAATTATGTTCTGTAGTTCGATGTATAAGAGAATCGAAGGAATCTATTTCAGATTTGATGCATACTGCGATGTTTGATAGATTAGGAAATCTTTGGTTTTGCTCTTTTAAACAAGGATTAGATTTAGTGACTTTTAGTAATAGTAATTTTTCGACTTTAAATTTAGATTCATCTGGAAATTCTCATAAGCATAATGTGCGAAGTCTGATGAGAGACAACAAAGGAAATCTTTGGGTAGGCAGTCGTAAAGAGAAAATTGCTTTGTTTGATGCTCATAAAAATAAAATCGGATTTTTGGCTTCTGACGGAACATTATCAGCATCGGGTCCTAACTGGGGAGCTGATATTTACAGTATGTTGCAAGATAATAAAGGCAGAATCTGGGTAGGAACGAGAGGAAACGGATTGTTTCGTTTGTCTCCAACAGATCAGGCTTTCAGGTATAAAGTGGTGCATTATAAATATGATGAAAAGAATAATTACAGTATTAATTCCGATGATATTTTTAAAGTATTTCAGGCTACAAATGGAGAAATTTACATTGCAACATGGGGCGGTGGTGTAAATATTGTTCGCGAATCAAACAACGGACTTCGATTTATTAATTTCAAAAATGAATTAAAAAATTATCCAATAAAAACGGCAGATAAAGTCCGTTCTATAGTAGAAAACAAAGACCATAAAATATTTTTTATATCCTCTTATAAATTATTTTCTTTTTCAGAAGATAAAAAGTCAGTTGATAAACTTCAGTTTAGGGAATATTCGCAGGTTTCTGGAAATGATATTTTGGATATTGTGATAATGCACGACAATCAGATGGCATTGGCAACCAACGGTATGGGGTTGATATTGGCTGACTTAGACAAGAAAGGGCAATTGAATGTTAAATCGATTTGGAATGAAATGGTTTCTTTTCCTGTGGAAGGAGTAGTAGCTATTGAGGAAGATAAAGCCGGAAAGATCTGGCTCATGAGCGACAATCAAATTGTACGTTTTGATCCTAAAAACAACAGTGCTGAGACCTTCCCTGAATTAAAATCAATTATTGGTACAGAAATATTTTCTGAAGCAACAAAATGTAAGCTTCCAAATGGAGAAATAGCTATAGGTTACTCAAATGGGGTAATTTATTTTAAACCAGAAAATATAAAACCATTTCATTTTAAACCTTATTTGGCGATTTCTGGATTTTTAGTAAACAATAAAGAATTGCATGAAATAAATCCCGAAACTCCCAAAAATGCTGATTTGTTGGAAGAAGTGACACTTGAACACAATCAGAATTTTTTTAGAGTACAGATTTCAGCTTTGGATTATTTAAAAAGCGAAAATATTGTATATCGCTACAAACTGGAAGGAATTGATAAACAATGGAACTATATTAAAGGTGGACAATCTATTAACTATACCAATTTAGGACGTGGTACTTATACACTTTTAGTTTCTTCAACCAATGGTCATAATTTATGGATGGATAACGAAAGACAAATCAAAATTACGATTCGTCCTTCTATCTGGGGAACCAATTTTGCTTATTTCTGTTATCTGGTATTGGCTTGTGGTTTGTTTTTCGTAGTCAATAGAGCTATTCTTACTATTTTAAAATTGCGTAGTGATGTAAAGCTGGAGAAACAAATGAGCGATTTAAAACTAAAATTCTTTACTGATATTTCGCATGAAATTCGAACACCGCTTACTATGATTACAGCGCCTTTAGAAGTGATTCTTTCAGACAATGATATAAAAGAATCTACAAAAGGTCAGCTTAGAATTATTGAAAAAAGTAGTAATAAATTATTGAATTTAGTCAATCAGATTTTGGATTTGAGAAGAGTTCAAGATAAAAAACTAGCTATTCGCGAAATCAATTTAGGAGAATTTGTTTCGCAAATGTGTGAAGATTTTGAAGAAATGAGCAATCAGAGCCATATCAATCTGAAAGTAGATATCGCTCCATCAAACCCAAAAGTTTGGGCAGATCCAGATAGTTTAGATAAGATTTTAATCAACTTACTTTCTAATGCTTTTAAATATTGCAATAAAGGAGATTCGATTGAAGTAAAAGTAGAAGAATCAGAAAAACATGTGTTTTTAACGGTAAATGACAATGGTCCTGGAATTAGTCCAAATCTTCAAAAGAGATTATTTGTTCGATTTTCAAATTATAATGAAAACCTATCCAATCCTAGTACCGGTCTTGGACTTTCTATTATAAAAGATATTGCAGATAAACATGGGGCAGAAGTTTTGGTAGATAGTACTCAAGGAAAAGGAAGTAGTTTTCAAATTGCATTTTTAAAGGGATATCAGCATTTTAAAGGTGATGTAGATATTTTATTAGACGAAACAGAAGAACATTTTTCTGATGAAATAAATCAGGAATTTGAACTAGAACACGAAATAATTATACCAGAAGAATTACGTCGAGAACATCCAATCGGACTTATTGTAGAAGATGATCCAGAATTGCGTGATTTTATTGTTTCTATCTTAGAAGCGGATTACACGATTTATACTGCCGAAAATGGCGATGAAGGATATATAAAAACAGAAGAAATTTTACCGGATTTCATTATCAGTGATATTATGATGCCTGAGAAAGACGGAATTGAAATGTTGAAATTGATTCGAGATAATTTATCAACGAGCCATATTCCTGTCATTTTACTTAGTGCAAAATCATCAATAGAAAGTAAATTGGAAGGATTAGAGTATGGAGCAGACGATTATGTAACCAAACCTTTTAATGTTAGTTTATTAAAAGCAAGAGTCAAAAATATGCTGGAACAGCGTGCTCGTTTGCAACAATTGTTTTCAAGTGGCAGTACTATTGAAATTTCTAAAGAAGAACCGCTTCAAATTTCGAATAAAGATCAGAAATTTATGTTTCAGGTTATTGACTTTGTAAAAGAAAACATGTCGAATTCTGATTTTTCTGTTGATGAATTAGGAAAATTAATGTGTATGTCACGCGCCAGTTTTTTCAATAAACTCAAAAATATTACTGGGGCTTCTCCTGTTGTTTTTATTCGAGATATGCGATTAAGCGAAGCAGCAAGACTTTTAAAAGACGATGATTTACTAATAAAAGAAATCTGTTTTGAAGTAGGATTTAATGATCTTAAATACTTCGGAAAATGTTTCAGATCGAAATACGATTTTACTCCAGCTGAATATCGTCGACAATTTCGTTAATCAAAATCCTTTTCAATAAAAGCCAATGATTTCAATATTTGGAACGCAATGAGTCTTATTCAAATATTGAAATCATTGGCTATGTTTTTCTCCAGCATTTATATACAATCCTTTTTAAATATAGCCCAAGGTTTTAACCATGGGGACGTAATGTATTGTCACAATATTTCTCTTCAGGATTTATATTCACAATATTTATTAAACATAGCCCAAGGTTTTAACCTTGGGGACATAATGTATTGTTTTCAGTATTCCTCTCCAGGATTTATATTCACAATCCTTAATTAAAATTTCCAAAGATTTCAACCTTGGAAAATGATAGAAAAAGTATGCTTTACGATATCTTTTTTTATTTATGATATTTTTTCTGCAATAAATAAAAAAAGTAAGAAAAAGTTAGTAAATAACTGATTTTACCCGTTTAAATAGCGATTTAACCCTTTTCGAAAAGCAATATTTACCCCTTTTTAAGGAGTGATATCTCTAGTTTTGCTTTACAATCTTAACTAATATTTTACTAACTAACCTTAAAACCAAAATTATGAACCAAACCAAATTATTTATTCAACTCTCAAAACCTAAGCTTTCTGTTGATAGCTGTAAAAAGTGTAAAAAGACCAATACTCTTCATTTTTAAATTTAGTTGTTATGAAAATCATTAAACACCTAATATTTGGAGCAGGGTTATTGCTTTTTATATTAAGTTCTTGTTCCAATGACGATTTTAAATATGAAAGCTCTGTGGTAAAAACATTAGATTTTCAGTTAAATGGAGTGCCTTGGAATTTGAACGTAGGAATTTCGACCAGACCGCTTTTTATTTACAAAGACAATGGAGAGTATTTTGCTAACTACAGTTCACTTTATCGTTTTTCACTAGATGATGGAAAATACAAATTTGTAGCATCAGATTTTCCAGAACAGATGATTCCGTCTCCAATCAATTTGAATGATCTTATTGTTCCTCAGCCGGCATTGGCTAATCAACATGTAAATCTTTCAGATGCGATGCCGTACGCTTCTCCTTTTAATGATCCTTTAACCTTAAACATTGTGACGCGAACGGGAATACTTCGTTTGAAATCATTGGATATTACAGCGGATAGAAGTTACACAACAATCAAAACAACGATAGCCGTAAAACGTAGCGGTTATAAAGTTTCGGACGGAACTTTTGTAAAAGAAGACATGTTTGTGACAAGAAGCAAAGCAACGACCAGTGGTGGTATTAATTACGCAGAAGATTTTATTTTATTTCAAACTGATGAAGCCGCTAATAATGTTCGTATAAAAATCGAATGTTTAGATCAGAACATGCAGGTTGTTAAGACAAAAGAAATAGAAGGAACTTTTGCAATTGAAGCTAACAAGGTAACGAATGCCGATTTCTTTTTGAATGAGCTTTAAAAAATCTGTTTAAAATACTCAGAAACTTACAATCTAAAATTAGTAGCCTTGAGGGATTCGTATAGGCAGGAATAAGCAATTATGATGATGAGTCATCGTGTTGACTTTTGCTGTTCGGTATCGAAATCTTAAAACTTGGCTTTTAAAATAATTCAAGAAATATTCTAGTTATGAAGATAAAAAAATATATCTGGAGCATTTTGGCTATTCTGTTTTTAACAGGTGGTGCTTATGCTCAGAAGCGTGTGACCGTTACAGGTACAGTAAGGGATAATATGGGACTTATTCCTGGCGCCACTATTATTGTAAAAAATGAAAACACCAATACAGTTACAGATTTTGATGGAAAATTCAGTATCTCGGTAACTGATCCGCAAACGGCTGTCCTGATCGTTAAATTTATTGGTCTAACAGATGAGACCGTAGCATTAAAAGGTCGCACTTCTGGAATTACGGTTCAGATGAAAGAATCGAACAGTGAATTGAACGAAGTTGTCGTAATTGGTTATGGTACACAAAAACGTAAAAACTTAACAGGAGCAATTGCAAGTATAAAAGGAACCGAACTGGCAAAAGTACCAACAGCAAACGTTGCTGAAGCTTTGACAGGAAGACTTCCGGGAGTTCAGGTTACAACTGTTGATGGTTCGCCAGGAGCAGATGTGAAAATTAGAATTCGTGGTGGAGGTTCTATCACTGAAGACAATTCGCCTTTAATCTTGGTGGATGGTTTTGAGGTGGCTAACTTAAATGATATTCCGCCAACAGATATCGAATCTGTAGAAGTTTTAAAAGATGCAGCTTCAACAGCGGTTTACGGTGCGAGAGGTGCTAATGGGGTAATTATTGTTACTACTAAAGTTCCAAAAGCAGGAAAAGTTTCGGTAAACATTCATAATTATACACAGATTAAAACGCTTGCGAATCATTTGGATGTAATGGATCCTTATGAGTTTGTGATGTTGCAATATGAAAATGCACGTAAAGGAAGTTCAAATCCAACGGCATTTTATAATATGTATGGCAAAGCAAACGAATTATACATTTATAAAGGAAACAAAGGAACAGATTGGCAGGATGAAATTTTTGGGAGTAATCCGATTGCGAGATATACAGATATTAATGTGAATGGTGGAAGCGAAAAAACGAAATTCAAATTCACTTTCGTAAATCAGGATCAGCCAGGAGCTTTGGTAGGAACAGGAATGCGTCAGAATTATGTTTATTTAATTATGAACTCAAAACTTACTGACAATCTAACATTTGAATATCAAACCCGTTTAACGAACCAAACTATTGATGGTTCGGGAACAGACGGTGTAAGTTTGCTTAGAGCTTTACGCGAAGCACCAACTGCAGGATTACAGGATTACATGACGTTACCGGATGATAACACATACTTTGATCCAGATGATTATCAGATAAAACCTCGATTTAATCCATTTGAAGAAGCTGAAAAAAATTACCGTAAACGTATTACGAGAATTTTCAATACTCAAGGAGCATTAACCTGGACAATTAGAAAAGGTTTAACATTACGTTCTTCTTTTGGTTATGAATATAAGTATCAAGAAGATGGACGTTTTTGGGGTATAGATACTCGTACCGCAACAGACAACAACAATTTACCAGTTGTATATTGGTCTATGACGCAGTCTCCACGTTGGCAGTTGAATAACGTTTTAAACTATGGTTTTAAATTAAAAGAACGTCACGATCTCCAATTAATGATTGGACAGGAGATAAAAGATCAGGAATCTTCAGCGAAATTTTATCGTACACGTTATTTTCCTGAAGACATAACAGGTGCAAAAGCGTTAGATAATCTGGCTTTAGGAACTCCTTTTGAAAATGGATCAAATGCAGAATCACCAAATAGAATTTCTTCTTTCTTTGGAAGAGCTAATTATGGATATGATGATCGTTACCTGTTTACGTTTACTGTTCGTACGGATGGTTCTACAAAGTTTGGACCTGAAAATAGATGGGGAGTTTTTCCAGCAGGAGCTTTTGCATGGAGAGTTTCTAATGAAAGTTTCTTAAAAGACAGCCAAACAGTTTCGAACTTAAAACTGCGTTTGAGTTATGGAGCTTCTGGAAATGATAGAATAAAAGCTGATTTATATGCAAAATACTATGGTGTTTCGAGAGATCGTTCTGTAGGTTGGGGAGAACAAAATCAGTACTACTACAATTTTTACAACAGTCAATATCTTAACAATCCAAACGTAAAATGGGAAACGACTTATACAGCAAATGCAGGTGTTGATTTTGGTTTCTTCAAAGAAAGATTAACAGGAACTTTGGATTTCTATTATAACACAGTAAAAGATCTATTAGTGCCTTCTGATATTGCTGCTGTTTCAGGTTTTACTAAAATGATGACAAACGTTGGACAAACTTCTAACAAAGGTGTTGAACTTGCTCTTAATGGTAGCGTGATCAGAAAAAAAGATTTTCAGCTTGATTTGACTTTTAATATCGGTTACAATAAAAATAAGATTGACAAACTGGCAAGTGGAGAACAAGAATGGATATTAAGTTCAGGCTGGGCAGGAACACAACTCCTAAATGATGATGATTACCGTGCGTATGTAGGTGGA
This sequence comes from Flavobacterium panacis, assembly GCF_024649945.1. Classification (GTDB taxonomy): domain Bacteria; phylum Bacteroidota; class Bacteroidia; order Flavobacteriales; family Flavobacteriaceae; genus Flavobacterium; species Flavobacterium panacis. The sequence continues at coordinate 31,987 of NZ_JANKMS010000014.1, forward strand.
ACAAAAGGTTTGATTTACGGTTTTGTAAACGATGGTTTCTATAAGATGGACGATTTTGAGTCTTTTGATGCGGTGACTAGAACCTGGAAATTAAAAGAAGGAGTTGCTAATTCAAAAAATCTTTCAGGAGAACCAGTTCCAGGAAGTGCTAAGTTTAAAAAATTAACCCCTACTGATCCTTCTGATCCAAATAGTTATGTAATTGGAGATAAAGACAGAAAAGTAATTGGAGACACAAATCCTGATTTTTCTGGTGGATTTGGTGTAAATGCAGTTTGGAAAAACTTTGATTTGACAGCATTCTTCAATTTCATGTATGGTTTTGATGTATACAATGCTAATAAGATTATGATGACTTCTTTTTACCAAAACAACCAAAATAATTTTGGTATGGAAGTAGGACTTGATAAACGTTGGAGAAACTACGATGATATGGGGAACGACCTTCGTTATTCACCAGAACTGTTAGCAAAACAAAACGAAAACGCTACAATGTGGAATCCTGTTAGTATTGGTCGTCCAATTGCCATGTCTTATGCAGTTGAAGATGGATCTTTCTTAAGATTAAACACCTTGAGTATTGGTTATACAATTCCAAAACAACAAAGTAAGGCAATAGGATTAAGCAGAGTGAGATTGTACGCTACAGGAAGCAACTTATTTATTTGGACAAACTACTCAGGCTATGATCCTGATGTAAATCTAGAAACTGGTTTAACACCAAATATTGATTATAACTCTTATCCGAGAACACGTAACTACGCTTTTGGAGTACAGTTATCATTTTAATTAAACAATATTAAATCACGTAATGATGAAGAAAAAGATATTATTTAGTTTTCTGTTAGTTTTTACACTGTTTTTTACAGCGTGTGAAGAGTATCTAGATGTTCAACCTGGATCAGGTTTTACTCAGGCAGAAGTTTTTAAATCAGAAAAAGACATCCAATCTGCTGTTGCAGGTGTATATACGCTTATGCTTACAGATGATGCATATGCTAATCGCCTTGCTTTTGTTTTTAACATGAATACAGACGTAGAAATGTCTGGTATTTCTACTAATACTGTAAATGGTAACGGTTCTGATATTGCATGTTATGACCCAAAACCGTATTGGACGACTTTAAATTCTACATGGAATGTCATGTATAAAATTATCAATACAGCTAATGATGTAATTGAAGGTATTGAAGGATCAGATTTATATAAGGTAGATCCAAAATCACAGCCTTCTAATATTACTCAAATGTACGGAGAGGTGAAAACAATTCGCGCAATGGTTTATCTGGATATGATTCGTATCTGGGGAGATGTTGTTTTTCGTACAAAATCTTCAACAGGAGATGAGAATTTTGCTCAAGGCACAACAGACCGAAATGAAATTCTTGAATTCTTAATTGATGATTTGAAGTCAGTTGAACCTTTAATGAAAAATGCCAGTGAGATTGAGTTTGGTGTAGAACGCGCTTCTAAAAGTTTTAATCAAGGTCTGATCGGATTATTAGCCTTGACAAGAGGAGGTTGGACACTTCGCCCAGACGAAAATAATCCTGCTAATATCGGACATATGGAAAGAGGTAAAAACTACGAACAGTATTACGATATCGCAATCCAATATTTAGATAAAGTAATTCAAGGTAGACAACATGATTTAAAATTAGGTTTTAGAGAGTTTTGGATTAAACAAAACAATTGGGAAACACCAGTTAATGATGATGTAATTTTCTCTATTCCAATGTTAAAAAATTCTACAGGGGAGTACGGCTATTTTGCTGGAATTCCGATTACTGCAGGAAGCCATCCTTATGGTTCTGCTTCTGGATCTCTTAGTTTATGCGGTGAATATCTTTTTTCATTTGATAAAAAAGATTTAAGAAGAGATGTTACGTGTGCACCGTTTTCATACGATCAAAATTTGAATCAAGAGATTCGTCTGGATCTGGCTCGTTTGGCAGTTGGTAAATGGTCTAAGCTTTATATGACAAGTCCTTTAGGTGGTAGTAGCGAAAAAGGTACAGGAGTTAACTTCTCTTGGATGCGTTTTGCAGATGTGCTTTTAATGTACGCAGAAGCAGTAAACGAACGTTTTGGTCCACGCGAAGATGCTAAGGAATGTCTAAAACGTGTACGCCGAAGAGCTTTCGCTCAAGCTGATTGGGGAGAAAAAGTAGACAATTATGTACAGTCTAAAACATCTCCAGATTTATTCTTTAAAGCGATTATGGACGAGCGTAAATGGGAATTTGGTGGAGAAAGCAAACGTAAATTCGATTTGGCTCGTTGGAATAAATTCAGCGAAGTAATTTACAATCAATACAATAAACTATACAATTGGGGACGTGTAGCAAATGGTGCTTATGTACCAGGTATCGACCAAGTTCCAGGAAGTATTTATTACAAACTTGTTACAGATCCAGCCAATTCAAGCAGAAAAATTTTAGACATAAAAGGAATTGATGAAGTTGTGACTGCAAATCCTGCAGGATATACAGCCTTTCCATTTGCGGTTAGTTGGTACGCATTAAACAATGACACGGCAAGTTATGAGCCAAGAAACGATATTAAATGGAGTTTTAGAGGATTTATAAACTACAATAATGCTTCATCGGTATCTCCAACAGATCCGTTGCGTTATTTATGTCCTTATCCATCTAAGGTGATTACAGATCATCGAGGAGCCATTCAAAATTTTTATGGTTTTAATTTTTAATTGAATCAAGTATGAAAAATTCAAAAAAACTAATTTACAGTTTATTTCTTATCGGAATAATTGTTTTTGGAGTAATACTACAATCTTGCGATAATGATGAATTTCGTTATAAACCAGTAGATGATTTATTCCAGCCAAAATTTGTCCTTACAGCGCCTTTAGTAAAAAGTAATTCAATTGCGGTGGTTTGGTACAAAGTAAATGACGCGGCATCTTATACGGTAGAACTACATTTAGATAATTATTACAAAAGTCTTTATAAATCGTATACTATAACAGATACCCAAATTTTGATGGATGATATTCCATATAAGACACAGTTTTATATCAGGGTAAGATCGAATCATGTTAATGGAGAACACAACTCACAATGGGCATACACAAGTGCTCTGACAGAAGATCGTCCAGCATTTGATCCTATTTTACAGCCAATAGAAAGAGTAAATATTACAGAGACAGATGTTACGGTAACGTGGGCAGTTTCTTCAAAAAATCCAGTTGACAGTATCTCTGTCGCTCCTGCACAATCTGCAGAAATTCCTGCTATCGGACGTAAACTTACTCCATCAGAAATGATGAGAGGTGAAGCAACCGTAACAGGTTTAGAGAAAAATACCTTATACAATGTAAACATCTTCGATAATATTAAACCAAGACGTTATGATAAACCTTATAATCAGGTTTCGTTCCGTTCTGCAGGACCATCAGCAGCCACTATCATTGTAACAAAAGGAATGGATTTGGATGCTTTGTTAAGAACGAATAATGACGATCCTACAGTGCCAGAAGGAACAGAGTATTTCTTAGAAGCGGGCTCATTGTTTAAAATCACACCTTTCACTATTTCTAAAGGATTTAAACTGACAGGTGGAACTCAGGGAGAACGTCCTCAGATTGAAATGAACGGAAACTGGAATATTGCGGAAGGTTCTTATTTATCATCTTTAGCTTTCGAAAACATTCGTTTCTATCAAACTATCGATGCGAGTTACTTCTTCAATAGTGGAACAGCTTGGAAAGTAGATGAAATTACTTTCTACAATTGTGTTTTCAACTATTTCAAACGTGGTTTCTGGAGACATCAGGGAAGTGGTAAGTACAAAGAAATTGGCAATTTTGATATGAGCTATTGTACTTTTGATCAGGTTGGAGGACACACAGGCCCTTATGGAACATTTGTTTTTGGTTCAGCTGGTGCTGATAATGTGAAAAAAGCGGTTTTCTCTAATTGTACTTTCATGAGAGATTACTATCAGACAACAGATCAGAATCGAAACTTTAAAAACTTATTTGATTATGGTACATCAGCATATCCAATTCATTTAGAGTATCAAAATATTACAATTTATGATTATGCTTACAACAGATCATTAATTAATATACCAAATGCTGTAGGTTCTACTTTAATCTTTAAAAATGTTTTGATGGCATCTGCTTGTGGAAAAGTGATTCAGGCAATTGCAGCCAATACACCTACAACATACGGTAACAATTATACAACAACAAATTACCTTCTTGGAGCAGCTGCTATACAAGGAACGGAATTAGGAATCAGTGCTCAAAATCTATTTGTAGATCCGGCAAACGGAAATTTGATGATCAAAGATTCAAATTCTCCAATTGTAACCAACAGAGTAGGAGATACAAGATGGTTGCCATAAATTTTGTTAATTAAGTTAAGTGGTTTCAGTACTCAGGAAGTATCCTTGTGGTTGGGGATACTTCTATGTACTGTGTTTCACTAATTTGTGAAAGAAAAGAAACTTTAAAATGTCAAGGATTGTTCTAAGATATTTTAATGAAGCGAATTATATAATAAAAATCAATACAATGAAATTCAAACAATTACTACTGACCTTAGGATTATTTTGGTATATAGGGGCAGGTGCACAAGGCTGGAACGCTGATTTGGGAAATGGAAAATATAAAAACCCAATCTTACATGTCGATTATTCTGATCCCGATGTTTGCGCTGGAGAAGACGGTTATTACATGACGGCATCTAGTTTTAATAGTGTTCCGGGACTTCCTATTCTTCACTCAAAAGACCTTGTAAATTGGGAATTGGTTGGATATGCATTACAAAATCAGTTTCCTATAGAACATTACCGTACGGTTCGTCATGGCGATGGTGTTTGGGCTCCGTCCATTCGTTATCATAACGGAGAATACTTTATTTACTGGGGCGATCCTGATTTCGGAATTTATATGGTAAAGACTAAAAATCCTGCTGGTGTTTGGGAAGAACCCGTTTTGGTAAAAGAAGCAAAAGGAATTATAGATACGTGTCCGTTTTGGGATGAAGACGGAAAAGCTTATCTATCTTATGCTTTTGCAGGAAGCCGTGCCAATGTAAAAACAGTTTTGATGTTATCTGAAATGACACCAGACGGAACGAAACTAATAGGAAATCCTTCTTTAGTTTTTGATGGTCATAAAGGACATACTACAGTAGAAGGTTCAAAAATGTACAAACGCGATGGTTATTACTGGCTTATGGCTCCCGCGGGAGGCGTAAAACCAGGATGGCAATTGGCAATGCGTTCTAAAAATGTTTGGGGACCTTATGAGTTTAAAGTGGTTTTAAACCAAGGAGATTCACCTGTTAATGGGCCACATCAAGGCGGTTATGTCGAAACGCCAAACGGGGATGGATGGTTTTTACATTTTCAAGATCGTTGGGCTTATGGACGTGTCGTTCATTTGCAACCTGTAACTTGGAAAGACGGCTGGCCAATTATGGGAAAAGATGCTAATAAAGACGGAATTGGAGAACCTGTTATGGAATGGACTAAACCAAACGTAGGCAAAAATTATCCAGTAACTCCATTAATTTCTTCTGATGAATTTAATAGCCATCAATTTGGATTACAATGGCAATGGCAGGCGAATCAAGATCCTGCGGAACATTGGGGATGGTCATCGGCAAATCTTGGATTTTTACGTTTGAATTGTATTCCGAGGAAAGAAGGAATAAAAACCATGTGGATGATGCCGAATCTGTTATTGCAAAAATTCCCTGGAGCCAATTTTACTGCAACAACAAAATTGACTTTCGAAAATAATCCAGATGCAGGAGTTTGTAGTTCAGGTTTGATTGTATTTGGTGAAGATTATGGTTATATCGCTATTGAACAAGATAAAATAGGCAATTTGAATTTGGTACAGCGTTCTATGAAAAGCGCTAGAACTTCTAAAGAATTAGAGAAAGAAATAGTATCAATTCCTGTAAATAAAAAAGAAGTTTATCTGCGTTCCAAAGTAGAAATGGTTCAAAACAAAGAACCTTTTGATGCAAGAGTAACTTTTTATTATAGTTTGGATGGAAAGAATTTCAAAAAGCTAGGAGAATCATTTAAACCTAGTGCAGGAAGATGGGTTGGTGCTAAAATTGGACTTTTTGCAACGGGATCTAAAATTATTAACGACAGCAGTTACGCCGATTACGATTGGTTTAGAGTTGAAGAAAATTAAGAAATTATGACATATAAAATCAAATATTGTTGTCTTGCTTTGTTCGTTGGTTTGATTTCATTTGGACAATCAAAATCAAAAGATAAAAAAGAATTAACTCCAATTGAATGGGCAATAAAAATGGCCGATTCAGATCAGAAACGTGTTCCAAATCCAGTGTTTTTGGATGGTGTAAAATATCCTAAATGGAATTATACAAATGGTTTAGTAGCTCTTGCGAATCAGAAATTGTATGATTATACCAAAAATCAAAAATATTGGGACTACGGACTTTCGTATGCCGAACAATTAATTGATAAAGATGGAAATATTCAAGGCGGATATGAAATTGATAAATACAGTCTAGACCTTATAAATTCAGGAAAAATACTTTTTGATATTTATAAAAAGACCAACGATTCTCGCTATAAAATCGCAATGGATGTTTTGCACAAACAATTAGAAGGACATCCAAGAAATTCTGATGGAGGTTATTGGCATAAAAAAAGTTATCCGTGGCAAATGTGGCTGGATGGCGTTTATATGGCCGATCCTTTTTCAGCACAATACGGACAAGTTTTCAATAATCCAAAAGCAATTGACGATGCTATTCTTCAAGCAGAATTAATTCAGAAACACACATTTGATGCTAAAACAGGATTGAATTTTCATGGTTATGATGAAAAACGCGTACAATTCTGGGCGAACAAAACGACTGGAACTTCATCGCATATTTGGGGACGGGCACAAGGCTGGTATTGTATGGCTTTGGTTGATATTCTAGACTTTGTTCCAGAAAATCATCCCAAACGAAAAGATTTAATCAAAATCGTTCAAAAAGTTTTTGATGCTGTTTTAAAAGCTCAAGATTCTAAAACAGGTGTTTGGTGGCAAGTAATGGATCAGCCAGGAAGAAAAGGAAATTATTTGGAATCAACTTGTTCTACAATGTTTGTGTATTCGTTTACAAAAGCGTATAACAAAGGTTATGTGGGTAAAAAGTTCTTGAAATCGGCACAAAAAGGTTTTAACGGAATTCAGAAAGAATTTATAAAAGACAATACAGACGGAACCATTTCGATTACAAAATGTTGTGCTGTTGCTGGATTAGGAGGTAAAAATCCTGAAGATAGAAACGGTTCTTTCGAATACTATATTTCTGAACCTATTAGAGAAGACGATGCAAAAGCTGTTGGACCTTATATTCTGGCTGGTATCGAATTGCAAAAGTTTCAAGACAAAAAATAATGTTTCAAAATTACAATCGATTATGATAAAAATTAAAAGTACGCTTCTGATAACAGCATTTCTTCTTACGACTTTAGCTGGTTTTAGTCAGAAGAAAGGAACTTTAAATGTGGCAGAAAAAAAAGCCAATTCAGGTTTGAAAATTCCTTTTAAAATGCCAGAAGTACAAATTCCGAAGTTTAAAAACGATACATTAAATATTGTTGATTTTGGCGCAATTCCTAATACAGAACAGCTTTGTACCAATGCTATTAATTCGGCAATTGAAAAATGTTCAAAATCTGGTGGAGGAGTTGTAGTAATTCCTGCAGGACTTTGGACAACAGGACCAATCAAACTAAAAAGCAATGTAAATCTGCATACGCAAAACGGTGCTTTTGTTTCTTTTACAAGCGATTTAAAACAGTATAAACTGATCGAATCTTATTTTGAAGGAAATAAAGTCATACGTTGCGAATCGCCTATTATGGGAATTGATTTAGAAAACATTGCCATTACAGGTCAGGGAATTTTTGATGGAAATGGATTTGTTTGGAGACCAGTCAAAATCGGAAAAATGACCGCTGGACAATGGAGCGATTTGGTTAACTCTGGTGGTGTTTTATCTAAAGACGGTAAAATCTGGTATCCTTCAAAAGGAGCTTATGAAGGAAATGAGGAAAGAAATAAATTGCCTAAAAAGGAAACCGTAGAAAATATGGAACCTTACAAAGAAGCGCTTCGTCCTGTTATGGTCAGTTTGGTCAATTGTAAAAAACTGCTTTTAGACGGTGTTACATTTCAAAATTCTCCTGCGTGGAATGTCAATCCGTTAATGTGTGAGCATTTGACTTTACGCAATTTAACAATTCGCAATCCATGGTATTCTCAGAATGGCGACGGTTTAGATTTGGAATCTTGCAGAATAGGAACCGTAACCAATTGTCGTTTTGATGTTGGAGACGATGCGATTTGCATTAAATCTGGAAAAGATAAAGAGGGAAGAGATCGAGCAAAACCAACAGAATTATTCGTAATTACGGATTGTGTGGTGTATCACGCACACGGAGGTTTTACCATTGGAAGCGAAATGTCTGGCGGTGTTAAAAATATTTACGCTAAAAACCTAACATTTAATGGAACAGATTGCGGACTTCGATTTAAATCGGTTAGGGGACGTGGCGGAGTGGTAGAAAATATCTGGATGGAAGACATTCGTATGAATAATATTCCAACAGACGCTATTAATTTCAATTTGTATTATTTCGGAAAATCATTATCAGAAGATAAAGAAACGGGAGAAGTAACCGTTGCTAAAGAACCTATTACAGAGGAAACGCCTGCATTTAAAAATATGTATTTCAAGAACATTTATGTAAACGGTGCATCTCAGGCTTTAAAAATCATGGGAATTCCAGAAATGCCAGTTACCAATATCGAATTTGAAAATATGATTATCCGTTCAGATGTCGGAGTTCAGTTAAATTACGCAAGCAAAATTGCATTTAAAAACCTTGATTTAAGATTAGACAAACCTGGAATTGCGGTAAGTTTTTCAAACAGCAAAAACGTGAGTTTGGATGGACTAAAATCGACTGGAGAAAATCAGATGTTTTGGGTTGGTGGTTTAGAAACAAAAGATATTTCATTAAAAACAAATGGAAAGAAAATGGTTTTTAATAAAGATTTAAAAGTTTTAGAATCTATTAAAAGTGAAGTAAAAGTTTTGGAATAAAAAGCATCAATTAGAAGAAAAACAGAAATGAAAAATAGTGTTCTTTTATTGGTATTAGTATTTGTTGTCGGTTGCAGTTCGCATAAAAGCAATTGGCAAGACAACAAAACATCTTCGTTTTCATCTGATAATGGAGACGGTACGTATACCAATCCAATTCTCCGTGCCGATTATCCCGATCCTGATATTATCAGAGTCGGAGAAGATTATTATATGGTGAGTTCCTCTTTTGTAGCAATGCCAGGGATTCCAATCTTGCATTCAAAAGATTTGATTAATTGGAAAAATATTGGACACGCTTATGACAGTATTACTTTTCAGCCTCAATATAGAATGGAAGATGGCAAAACGGCATATAGCAGAATTTGTTGGGCACCAACATTTAAATATCATGAGGGTATTTTTTATATAGGAGTTAATATCAAAGACGATGGTTTTGTCATGTTTAAAAGTACTAAACCAGAGGGACCTTATACGATGCATAAGTTTTCGAAACCTTTATACGATCCTGGACTTTTTATCGATGAAGATGGTAAAAAGTATGTAACGCACGGAATGAATAAAATTCTCATCACCAGAATAAAAGATGACGGAACTGATGTACTGAATCCTGATGATAACGGAACTTTAATTATTACTGCTCCAGAAAATTATTCAAGATATTTTGAAGGCTGTCATACTTACAAGAGAAACGGTTGGTATTATGTTTTTAATCCTGCGATGGGTTATGATGGAGTACAAATGGTAAGCAGATCTCGAAATCTTTTAGGGCCTTATGAAACAAAACTATTGATCAAAGATGATATTAATTATGCTGGTGCAGGAGTGCATCAGGGAGGTTATATCGAAACTCTTGAAGGAGAAAGCTGGGCTTACACTTTTCAGGACAAAGATTATTTAGGTCGATGTCCGATGTTATATCCGATGAAGTGGGTGAATGACTGGCCTGTTGTTGGTCCTGACGGAAAATCGGAAAAAGGAGTTGTAACGTACAAAAAGCCTGCAGTAAAAGCGAAAACAGAATTGCAATATCCTCAGGAATCAGATGATTTTGATTCAAAAGAACTTAAACAGGTTTGGGAGTTTAATCATGTTCCTCAAAGGGATAAATGGAGTCTTACGGATCATTCAGGTCATTTTAGAATCTATTCGCAATATGCTTCAGGATTTTATACCGCTAGAAATTCGCTTACACAAAAAGTTTCTGCATTAAGTTCAAGCACTGTTTTATTAGACGTTAATGGACTGAAAGAGGGTGATTTTGCAGGAAGCGGTATTATGGGAAGTCAGATGTATCAGTTAGGTGTTTTTAAAAAAGAAAGTAGTTTTTATTTAGAAATTCACGAAGGTGGAAAAAACATTGAAGACGAAAATGTTTTGAATAGCCTGAAAATTGATGGACAAAAGATTTATCTGAAAACGGAAATAACCAAGAAAGGCTCGATTCTTTTCTATTACAGTTTTGATGATAAAAAATACAATCGTTTTGGAGATGAACTAGTTTCAAATTTCTGGGGATTTCTAGGTATTCGCCACACTTTATTCTGTTATAATGTAATGAAAGGAAATAGTAATGGTTATGCCGATTTTGACTTTTTCAGATTAGAAGGAACGCAGAGAGGAAATCATTACAATGCTTTTTCAGAAGTAGATTTTTCTCAATATGATGATCGCTCAGGAATGCAGTTGATTCGTCCCATTGCGAAACGTCCAATGCAATATGTATCAGAAATAAAAGAAGACGATTGGATGGTTTTCAATAATCTGACTTTTAAGAAACAGCCTTCAAAATTCAAAATTGAAATCCAAAACGCCAAACAAGGTGCTGTTGTTGAAATTAGAAAAGGTGTTTTATCAGGTAAGCTTATTATTAAATGTGAATTGCAAAATCAGGAAAAAGATCAATGGGAAGTACAATCATTTGATATAAACTCAAAAGAAATTAAAGAAAAAGAAAAATTGTTTTTTGTTTTTAAAGGACAATGTCAGGGTCTTTCAGTAAAAAGCTTCTTTTTCGAATAACAATATGATTTTCATTAGATAAAAAAGAAACAAAATGATAGTATTCAAATTTTTATTAAGCGCTATTTTCTTTCTGAACTTTTCATTTAGAAATGATGTTGTAAAAACTCCAACTAAAGAAATTCCAAAAGAAGTTAAATCTTATGACATTATTGTAGATGTTAACGGAAAAGGAGATTTTAAAACTGTTCAGGAAGCTTTTAATGCGGTGCCTTTATTTAAAACTTCAGAAACTAAAATCTTTGTGAAAAATGGTATTTATAAAGAAAAACTTGAATTGGCTTTAAACAAAAACAATGTGACGCTGATTGGAGAAAGCAAAGAAAATGTCATTCTAACTTACGATGATTATGCTTCAAAATCAAATGGTGAAGGAGGAACAATTGGAACTTCTGGATCGGCAAGTTTTATTGTTACGGGGAATGGTTTTAAAGCGCAGAATATTACATTCGAGAATTCATCTGGTCCTGTCGGGCAAGCCGTTGCTGTAAGAATCGATGGAGATAGAATCATTTTCGAGAATTGTAAATTTCTTGGTTTTCAAGATACTTTATATCCAAGAGAAAGTGGCAGCAGACAATATTATAAAAACTGTTATATCGAGGGAACAACGGACTTTATTTTTGGAGGTTCAACTGTGATTTTTGAGGATTGTGAAATCTTCTCTAAAAAAGGAGGTTCTTACATTACTGCTGCCAATACGCCGGAATCCAATTCATACGGATTTGTATTTCTAAATTGTAAACTAACAGCGAATTCTAGAGACAATTCTTATTTCCTAGGAAGACCTTGGAGAAATTATGCCAGAACCGTATTTCTAAAATGTGAAATGGGTTCACATATAAAACCACTTGGATGGAATAATTGGGGAAAACCAGAAGCAGAAAAAACAACTTTTTACGCCGAATATGAATCAAGAGGAGCGGGAGCAAATACAGCTTCACGAGCTAATTGGTCGCATCAGCTTTCTGTAGAACAATTTAAAAAAGAATACTCGATGAAAGCGATTTTCAAAGATTGGAAACCGAATTGAGTTTTTTACCATTAAGAGATTAAGGTATTAAGGTTTAGCATAAAGCTTAATTTTCTTCTTGACATTAAGAAATGAAGTCAATTAAGGTTTAAGACAAAGCTGAGGTTAACTCTCTTAATATCTTAATGGTAGAAAACAAAAAAACATTACGTAACGATATTTAATCAATAGAAATGATAATAATTCAAAACAGAAAATTAAAAGCAATATTGATTTGGGTTTGCATTGTATTTCTTCAAAAGATGAATGCGCAATATTTGGAAGGATTAACTCAAGTTAGAGATACTTCTTTCAATAATAAAAGTGCCTTCAAAAAGACGTTAAAGCATTTTCCAAACACAACTTTGGTTCCCGAAATGCATTTTGATGACGTTGTGCAAAAGAACGATATCGTGTATTGCAGTTATGGAAAACGTAAAATGAAACTCGATGTTTTCTTCAATAAAACTAAAAAAGAAAAACAAACAGCCATTATCCTTATTCATGGCGGAGGATGGCGATCTGGAAGCAGAGACCAACATCATCAAATGGCGCAGAAATTAGCAAGCTTGGGTTATGTTTGTTTTACACCAGAATATCGACTTTCAACAGAAGCGCTTTTTCCTGCTGCAATTTATGATCTAAAAGCTTCTATTCGGTGGATAAGGGAAAATGCAGCAAAATATAATGTAAATCCGAATCAGATTGTTTCTCTCGGATTTTCTGCTGGAGGACAATTAGCTGCTTTTGTAGGCGTAACGGGAAATATGCCTTTGTTTGAAGGAGAAATTAATAATTCAAAATCAAAATCTCAAATCAATGCCATAGTTGATATTGACGGAACGTTATCGTTTGTGCATCCCGAAAGCAGTGAAGCAAAAGATCCTAAAAATTTTGGCGCAAGTGCACAGTGGATTGGGTATTCCATGTATGACAATCCAAAACTTTGGGAAGTGGCTTCTCCTTTGACTTTTGTAAGCGCTTCGACACCTCCGACATTATTTATCAATAGTTCGATTCCGAGAATGCATGCAGGAAGAGATGATTTCAGAAAAGTTTTGACAGAAAACCGAATCTATTCTGAAGTTCACGAATTTGAGAATTCACCACATACTTTTTGTCTTTTCAATCCTTGGTTTGAACCGACAATTCAATACATAGATCAATTTTTAACTAAAGTTTTTAAATAAAATATTAGAAGATATTTAGAACGCTGATTTTACTGATTTGCTTTCGCAAAGACGCTGATCTACGCTGATTTTTATTTTAAATAAAATCCGTTTTTATCCACGTTCTCGTGCAACGAATCAGTATCATCCGTGTGTAAACAATAACAATTAAAAAAATCACAAACCGTCAAAAGGACGTGAAGAAAGAAAGCCCTTTTGACAACTATTTACTAACTAAAACCATATTTAAACCAAAATGAAAAAAAACTTTATTTATCTATTTCTCATACTGTTTACAGTAATGGGGTACTCTCAAACTATTGAGAGAATTGAAGCTGAGAAATTCAATCAGGCTTCGGGTGCTAGAGCCGAAACGAATGCTTCTCTTTCGGGAGGAGGAAACGTAGGTTATATTAAAAATAATACCTGGATTAAATTCAATGCCGTCAATTTTACCGAATTTGTTACCCGCTTTGATATAGCGGCGGCGGGCGCAGTAGGAGGAACTATTGAACTCAGATTAGGATCAGAAACTGGAACTTTAATTGGAACCGCTACAGTTTCAGGAAGTACAAGTTTTACTGATTATAAAAAGTTTTCTACGGCAATTCAATCCACAACAGGAACTTATGACTTAGTCTTGGTTTTTAAACATCCAACCAATACTGGATATTTATTTAACCTCGATTATCTCGAAAAAGTAACAGATAACCCAAATGCCGTTACACACAAATTGACTGTAGATGTAAATCCGGTATCTTCTGGAACTGTAACGCTTAATCCAGCTGGAACTACATTTGTAAAAGGAACTGAAATTAAGTTGACAGCCAATAAAAATTTTGGTTTCAATTTTAAACAATGGGTGGATGATAAAGGAGCTGTAGTTTCAACTGCCAATCCGTTAACTTATACCATTAATGCCGATGCAACGCTTATCGCACAATATGACGCCGTTGCAACTTATACTTTGAACGTTACTACAAACGGAGCTTTTGGCTTAGGTGATTATAGTATTTCTCCAGCGGGAAAAGACGGTGCCTTTTCGGTTTATGAAAACGGTACCAATGTGATGATTACTGCTGTTGAAAATGATATTATAAAATTCAGTAACTGGTCTGATGGTTCAACTTCACTAAGTACTTCTGTAGTGATGAATGAAAATAAAACGGTTACAGGAACTTACGCCAATCAAACTTTTATTGCGGGATGGACTTTTAAAAATGATCAATATGCAAATCCAAGAGTGGCCGAATTATATTCTAAAGTAGAAAACAAACCACAATTATTTGCTTATAATGTAGCAGATAATGTTTTTGCACCAAACGTAAGACTTCAAAACAGAGGCGGAAAAAATGGTTTTTGTGTTTGGAATACCGAAAGAGGGAATCTTTATTATTTTATGACAACACTTTCTACAGTGGGGTATAAAAACATAAACGTTGCTTCAGGTTTATTGGGTTATTATTATGGATGTGATGAATGGACTTTTCAATATTCCTTAGATGGAGTAAACTTTGTAAATGTTTCTTCATTAATGACAATCAATACCAATACAATCACCAATATCGGCGGTATTCTTCCCGCTGAGGCGGAAGGAAAAGAGAAAATCTATTTAAGATGGTTTCCTAATATCAACGGACCAAAACATGGATCTGCAATTGATGTAACGGCTACTATTTTATCCAATTTAATGATTAAAGCCGATGAGGTTTTGGTTACAGATGCAGTACCGCCAGTTTTAGAATCTTCATTTCCATCTGAAGCGGCGAGTTCTGTCGCTGCTAATGGAAGCATCATTCTAAATTATAACGAGCAAGTTCAGTCAGGAACAGGAAATGCCGTTTTAAATGGTAAAAATCTAAGTGCCGAATTTGTAAACAAAACAGTAAAATTTAGTTATTTCGGATTAGAATATAACAAGCAATATACTTTTACGCTTCCAGCAGGATTTGTTAAAGATCTTTCTGGGAATGATGGTCCAGCGCTTACTTTGTCTTTTAAAACAATGGAAAAGCCAGTTCCAACAAAACGTAAATTTGATTTGATTGTAGATGCTGATGCAACTGCAGATCAAATTGCTTCTGGAAAATATGTAAAAACTATTGCCGAAGCTTTTAACGCAGCGCCTAATAATTCGGCATCCAGATTTTTGGTATTGATTACCAACGGAACTTATAATTTGGGTGGAGACGGAACAAATCCGCAGGATATTGTGTTGAAGCTTCCAACTGGTAAAAACAATGTTTCTTTGATTGCACAATCCAAAGACAAAGTAATTTTACAAGGAAATCCAGGATGGGGAATTAAAAATGCCGTTCTTTCTATCGAAGCGAATGATTTGTACATGGAAAATGTAACCATCGAGCACAAAGACGGTATCACCACTTCTGGACAAAGACCCGCTTTGAATCCTGCGGGAGATCGAAACGTTTATAACGGAGTTCGCCTTAGAAGTAAACAAGATACTCAAGTTACAGGAGGAAAAAGAAGTTTTTATTATAAATCGACAATAGAAGGAGATGTTGATTTTATTTGTGGTGGCGGAACACATTGGTTTGAAGAATGTAAATTGGTTTCGGTTGCTTCAGGATATATTGTAGCACCAAATCATGATACCGCTACACAGTACGGTTATATTTTTAATAACAATACGATTACCGCAGCAACAAGCTATTATTTAGGACGTCCTTGGCAAAATGCGCCAAGAGCAGTTTATCTAAACACCAAAATGATTAATGAGCCAAACACAGCAGGTTGGGCAAGTATGGGGACAGTACCAGCACTTTTTGCAGAATACAATAGTGTAAACGGAAACGGAATTGCCATTAATACGGATAACAGAACCAATATATTTAATGTAAACGGTGTCGCACAGACAGGAAACTACAATCCAGTTTTGACAAAAGCACAGGCCGATCAATTTACAATAGAAAATGTTCTAAGCGGCACAGATAAATGGGATCCGCGTGTTGTAGTAGAACAAGTGGCAAAACCAGCAAACCTTGTTGTTTCAGAAAAGAATACTTTAAAATGGGATGAGAATAAATACGCGATGTGTTATGTAATTAGCAAAGACGGTAAAATCTTGGCTATTACTACAGAGCCTACTTTTTTAGATGCTTCTACAACAGCAGGAACATTTAATTATACCATTCAAGCAGCAAACGAATACGGAGGATTAAGTGATATAAGTACTATTTCGATGTCAATTAATGGAGGAGATACTAAATCATCTATTACTTATTTGAATTCTATTGATAATGCGCCTTTAGCAGGATTAACTCCAATAGAATATACCGAGGGAACTTTGCAGACTTTGCCAGTACCAACTTTAAAAGGGTATACTTTTTTTGGATGGTCTGCTTCGGCATCACAACCAAATTCAATTAAAGAAATTGTAACAACTGCAACAGGAAATCAAACTTTTTACGCTTTCTGGGGAATAGCAGGAAACAATAAACCTGACGAAGTAACTCCTCCAAGTAATTTTGATTACGAATTTACGGCGGCTATCAGTAAAAGCTGGGACAATGCAGGCAATTACAATCCAGCAGTAATGCCTGAAGCAGGTAAAACTGTTTCTTGTACAAAAGAAATAGAAACAACAGGAACCGTTTTTCCTGCTGATATGACTTTGTCTGGTGCAGGAGTACTTCGTCTAAGAGGAGCGCATAAAGCTACAGGAACATTGACTTTTAAAGAAGGTACACGAGTGTATTACAATACAAGCGGAGCAGGAATGACTTTAGAAGCGCCAATACTTATTTCAGGAAATGTAAAATTCGAAATGATGTCAGGGATCGCCAATCAGACTACGATGACATTAAGCGGACCAGTTTCAGGAAGCGGCGTTATTCAACCCATGAATATCGGTCAGGGAACTGTTGATAATACAGGAGTTTTACTTTTAAAAGGAGATAACACAGAGTTTATTGGAACTTGGGACTTGACTCAAAAAAGCACCAAATTTCCAGCTCTAACTTATCCAACAGTAATTGAAGGAGCTTCTGCAAGTGCTTTTGGTTCAGCAACGATTAATGTTGGGCAGAATAATGCTGTGATTTTTAGTCACGAAAGAGCTGCAGGATCAGAGTTGAAAATGAATTTTACAGAAAATGGAAAAGCAGTTTTAAATACGGTATTAAACGTTCAAAAGCTAACAGTCAATGGAGTTGTTTTTAGCACAGGATCTTATGATAAAACCTCACATCCTTCATTTTTTGATGGAAATGGTAAAATTGAAGTTACTGGAGAATATACAGGAGGAGGTACAGATGATACACCAGCTTTTCCTGGAGCAGAAGGACATGGTAAATATGTTACAGGAGGCCGTGGTGGAAAGCTAATTTATGTAACCAATCTTAATGATTCGGGAGCGGGTTCTCTTCGTGCAGCGATTAACCAAAGCGGACCTAGAATCGTTGTTTTTAAAGTTTCTGGAACCATAAAACTAGAAAGTGAATTAAGCGTTACAGATAATATTACTATTGCGGGTCAAACAGCTCCAGGTGGAGGTATTACGCTTAGAGATTACAATGTTAAAGTAAGAGGAAATAATGTTATTCTGCGTTATTTACGTTTTAGAATGGGTGATACGCACAATGTGGAAAATGATGCACTTGGGGGACGTTTTCAACAGAATATCATTATTGACCACTGTTCGATGAGCTGGTCTACAGACGAATGTGCTTCATTCTACGAAAATAAAAATTTCACAATGCAATGGTGTGTGATTTCTGAAAGTCTTAAAAATTCAGTTCACGATAAAGGAGCACATGGTTATGGTGGAATTTGGGGAGGTTTAAAAGCTTCTTTCCATCACAATCTTTTAGCACATCATGACAGTAGAAACCCAAGACTTGGTGAATATGCTGGACGTACGGTACCTTTAGAAGGATTGTTAGATATACGTAACAATGTTATTTATAACTGGGGAGGAAATAGCTGTTATGGTGGAGATGCTATGAATGTGAATCTGGTAAACAATTATTGGAAACCAGGACCTGGAACATCTAATTCTACAAAAGAACGTATCCTATCAACAGGAAGAAATCAAGATCCAGCGTCTACACTTTATAACATTTGGGGTAAATTTTTCGTAGACGGAAATTATGTAAACGGTTCACCAAGAGCTACAGAAGATAACTGGACTTATGGAGTTTATAATCAGTTTCATGGAAGTCAGCTTCCAGTAAGTGAAAATGATAAAAAAGCAATGAAAATTGATCAACCGCACAATCCAGGTGAAATTACCACACATACAGCAACTAAAGCTTACGAATTGGTTTTAGATTATGCGGGAGCAAGTTTGTATAGAGATGCTGTGGATAAAAGAGCCGTTACGGATACAAGATCTGGAGCTGCAACAATTATGAATGGTGGTAACGGAAGTACAAACGGTTACATTGATACGCCTTCAGCGGCTGGTGGATGGCCGGAACTTCCTACCGCAGAAGCACCTGTAGATACAGATAATGATGGTATGCCAGATGCTTGGGAAAAGGAAAGAAAGTTAGATCCACAAAATCCTATTGATGGTAATTTAAAAACTTTAGACGGAAAATATACGAACGTTGAGGTTTACATCAACAGTATTGTAAATCATATTACAGAGAACCAAAATGGGAGTTTAGATGTGTATGTAAATCCGCAGAATTTTGTTGAAAAATACAATGTTGCAGAAAACGGAACAAGATTTATTATGGCTAGTGGTACTTATACGACAACTACAGATCTTGCTGTTAAGAATCATAAATATACTTTTATTCCTGATGAAAATGCAAAACCTGTTTTTGCTGGATCGTTTGCATCAGAAAATCCAGAAATTGTTTCAGGAAGCTTTAGTTTTACTGGTGTTGATTTCGATTTAACAAATGCTGGCATCAATGTATTGCAATTGAAAAAAGGTGCAAGTGTATCTAGTTTCGAAATTAAAAATGCTTCTATAAAAGGAATCAAACAAAGTTTATTAGTAGCAGAAGGAACTACTGAAAATCCTATTTCAAAAATTGTTTTAGAAAATTGTATTATTGATGGAAGTGCGGCAACTGGAGGAAGTTTTATTCAACCAGATTCACATCTTGTAAATTCTATTTCGGTTAAAAATTCAACTATTTTCAACTATGAAAAAGGAAATAATTTTATAATTCTTCAAAACAAAAATACCACAACAGAAACGGTAAGTATTACTTTTGAAAGTAATACGATTTATAATGCTGGAACACAAACTGGAAATGGTTTTGTTTATGTCGACAATCAATACAATGCGGCATCTACTTTTTCTTTCAAGAATAATATTGTTCAGGATGAACGTGAGAATCCAAAACCGATTTATTTGTTCAATTCTAACAATGCCAATGGAGCAGGAAAAGTAGTTTTAGACAATAATCTTTTGGTTGGAGTTTCTTCGCAAGTAGTTAAAGGAACAGTTACAGTTAGCGAAACTAATGTTAAGACTGTATTAGGTTTAGGCTTAACAGCACTTGCGTATCCAAATCCAGTGCAAGGAAATTTCAGCTTCTCTAAAAATTCTCCTTTAGCAAAAGCTTCTTTAGAAGGAACTGCTTTAGGAGATCCAAGATGGTTAAAAGCGGATGCAAAATTTTCTAAGATTAGTTATGTAAATTCTATAGATGGAAAAGCGATAACACTTTCTCCAACGGAATATATGGAAGGATCCGTAACCAACTTAAAAACACCAAAATTAGAAGGTTATACGTTCTTTGGATGGTCTGCTACAGCGACTACACCAGGATTATTAAAAAACATTTCGGCAACTGCTACAGGAGATCAAACATTTTATGCTTTTTGGGGAGAAGGAGGAAATAATAAACCTGATCCGAAACCAATTGTAAAATCGGCAGTTTCATACCTGAATTCTATTGATGGTAAAGTGATTTCGGGTCTAAATCCAATAGAATATACTGAAGGGACAGCATTGACCTTACCAATTCCAACCTTAAAAGAGTATACTTTCTTTGGATGGTCAACTTCTGCGACAACGCCAAATTCAATTAAAGAAATTGCTATTACAGCAACAGGAAATCAGACTTTTTATGCTTTTTGGGGAGTTGGAGGGAATAACAAAAAAGATGAGGTGATTCCGCCGACTTTTTACACACTTTCTTATTTGAATTTACCTACTGGAACTGTTAACACAAATAAAACTAGTGTTCAGACTGGAATAGTATATACTTTGGAAGAAGCTCAATGTCCAGGTTATCGATTCTTAGGATGGTACGCAGATGCTTTGTACGGAAAAGAAGTAACAGCTTTTGGTATTACACAAAAAGAAAACTTTACGCTTTATGGACGCTGGAAAAAGCTGGGAGAATTCTATGCTTTTCCAACGGTTGCATCTGGCAAAGTTACTTTGAAATCAAGTACTGATAATGATCGTATAGCCATTTTTAGTATAAATGGTCTGCTCATAAAACAAGTTGATCTGTATGGATTAGAAACAGAAATTTCTACTTCAGATTTGGCTGCCGGAAGTTACTTTATCAAAAGTTTGAAAACAGGATTGTCGGCGAGAATTATAGTAAAATAAGTTTTTAAAATTAGGGCATGAAAGTTTCGTCTTTCATCCCTTATTTAAAACGGAATTCATCAGTATTAAAAAATAAATCATTATAGATATGAATAATAGCATCAAATTATTAGTGCTGGTTTTCATTACTTTATTGTCGTCTTGTTCAAGTGATGCTGAAAGTGATGAAAATGCTAATGTAAATCAAGGATATTTAAAAATTGGAAGTCAAACGGTAGAATTATCTCAAGGATTTCTTGAAAATTATGGTATTCGAGGGAATGCCTACAACATCGATTTTTCTCTAAAATCAAAATCAATTTCGGATAAGGAAGATGGAGCAGTAGTGTACTTCGAAATGTTCTCTTCACTTCAAAATAATTTGGCCAAAGGAGATTATACGTATGGAGGTTATTCGGAAGCGTTGGTTTACACGTATACAAAATGGGGACAATCCTTATTGGGAAAAAACATCAATGCCGCAAAAGGCGGAATGTCTGTAAGTAACGGTGTAAGCATAAGACCAACAAGTGGTACTTTTAAAGTTAGTGAAAATGGACAAACCTATAAAGTTAGTTTTACAGGAAAAGGTACAGCAAGTTATTATAAAGACGGAGTGCTCGCTTCTAGTCAGAATGATGTTAGTTTTATCATGCAGTACAAAGGCGATGTAAAACGCTCAGAAGGCAAAACTTTTACAAGTAAAAGCGTGAATTCAATATTAGGATTAGAAAAAAATCACGCTGTTATCTTTAAAGGATTATAATTTAAGTTTTAGGAAAACAAAAAAGCTGTCTTAGATTTTAAGACAGCTTTTTTTATGTTTTTATTGTCTTGTTTTGAAATAACGATACACAAAAAACTCATAAATTGAACATTTACAAAAGAATACAGGATACTACATGACAGGCTAAAAAGAGTAATTGGATATATTTGGTAATGATGCTCAACAATTGTCTAATACTAATAACTTCCATAAAAATGTATTCTAAGTGTCTATTTTCATTTTTTTGTATTTGTATCATTTCCTGCTGTGCGCTCGGACAGCAATCAAATGTAAAAGAAGCCCTCTTTGGATTTCAGAATCCTCAGGATAGTACAAGAACCAAAGTATGGTGGTTTCATGGAGAGACAGAAACAACTAAAGAAGGGATAACAGCAGATTTAGAAGCTTTTAAAAAAGCAGGAATAGGTGGAGTAGTTTATTACGATCAAAGCCATGGAAAAGCAACTAATGCCTTAGAAGGTTTTTCTTCTGAATGGTGGAAAATGCTAAAATTTGCAGCTTCAGAAGCTAAACGAGTTGGTTTAACATTTGAACTTCATATTTCTAATGGATATGTTGCGGGAGGTCCATGGATTACAAATGAGACAGGTATGAAGCGTTTGACTGCAACAGAAATTTTGGTAAAAGGTGGAAAACATTTTTCAGAAAAACTACCTGAGCCTCAAAATAAGTACAATTTTTTTAAAGATGTTGCTGTTCTGGCGTTTCCGGCACAGAAAGGAGCTGGTAAATCTTCTTTTTCTCAAAATGTAAAAATTACTTCTACAGATAAAAGTATTGATACAGAGAAACTTTTTAATCCTTATTCTAATAATGTGTCTAGAATTGAAAGAAATAATTCTGGAGTATACATTACGATGGAATTCTCTGAAGATTTTGAAGCTCGTAGCATTACTTACAAAATGCAGCCAAGAGGCAAAGCTACATCAAGTGCGACTAATGTACCTGGAGAATCTGGAGATACATTTATTGGGACAGGATATAGAGTACTCCCAGATTTTGGAAACCTTGAAGTTTCTTATGATGGTAAAAATTACGAAAGAATCTGTGATTTGAAACCAATTTATAAAGCTCACGAAAGTTGGAGACAAAAAACAATAGCATTCAAGGCAGTTAAATCAAGATACTACAGACTCTATTTGCATGATTGGTGGGAAGAATCAGAAAAGAATCAGGAGCTTTTATTGAATTCTATAGTATTAAATTCTGCTGCAAAACTTGATCAGTATGAGGAAAAAGCGGGGCTTTTTAGCGAATATATTGAAAAAGACAAAACACCTCAATATAATGCTAGTGAGGTAATAGACGCTACAAAAATTATAAACCTAACGGATAAGATGGATACTCAGGGCAATCTAAACTGGGATGTTCCTAAAGGAGAATGGATGATAATGCGTTTTGCTTACGAGCCAACTGGAGCTTCTACAAAACATGGTAGAGCAAATTTAATAGGAAGAGAATGTGATAAACTTTCAGTAAAAGAGGCAGAAATTCATTGGAATAATTATGTAAAGGTGATAGCCGATTCATTAGAGATTTCGCATAGTGGACATCTTTCAGGTATAGCTATGGACAGTCACGAAGCTGGTGCCCAAAACTGGACAGATGAGTTTATAAATGAGTTTAAATCGAGAAGAGGGTATGATCCTTTGGTTTATTTGCCAGCAATGATGGGCTATGTGGTAGATGATGTTCAGAAATCGGATGGTTTTTTGTTTGATGTCAGAAGAAATATTGCCGATTTGATATCGGACAATTATTATGGAACATTTGACCAGTTGGCGAGATCTCGTGGTCTAACCTTTACTGCTCAGGCAATAGGAAATGCTTTATGCATTAATGGAGATCCTATTCAGGCTAAAAGCAGGGTTCAAAAGCCGCAGGGAGAATTTTGGGTAATACATCCTGATGGTAATTATGATATAAAAGAAAGTTCATCGGCGACGCATTTGTACGGAAAAAAAATTGCCTCAGGTGAAGCATTTACAGATGCTAAATACTCAACTTCATTGTCGGATCTTAAATCACTTGCAGATTATGCCTATGCATTCGGAATTAATGAATTTGTAATCTGTGCTTCGGCGTATCAGCCTTGGATGGATAAAATTCCGGGCAGTACTGGAGGCGGACGTCAATATGCAATTAATAGAAACAATACTTGGTGGGACTATAGTCGTCCTTTTTGGGATTTTCAGGCGCGTAGCTCGTATCTCATGCGTCTAGGAAAATCAACTGCTTCTCTCTGTGTTTATCTTGGTGAAAATGCTCCTGTCAAAATTGTAGCAAATCGTTTACCCGATATACCTGGTGGATTTGATTTTGATGCTTTTACAACCGATGCGCTACTAACCAGAATGGAAGGTAAAAAAGACGGTATAGTTCTATCTGATGGAGTTGCATATAAAATGATGGTACTTCCAAAAAATGGAGATATAACACTAGATGCGCTAAGAAAAATAGGAACTATAGTCGAAAATGGAGGTTTAATTTACGGACCAAAACCGCTTTGTTCTAAATCAGGCAGAGATATTGGAAAAGAAAAAGAATATAAAGATCTGGCAGATAAATTGTGGGGAACGAGTACTGAAAATAAAGGTATGAAGAGTCTAGGTAAAGGAGCCGTTTATTGGGGAGGAACTCTCTCTGAAGCATTACAATCTGCCAAAATAGATCCAGATATTTCTCTAAAGGAATCTGACTGCAAAAAAAGAAATATTTATTTCATACATCGCAAACTCAATGATGCTGATTTGTATTTTATCGACAGTCACAAAGATAGTCTTGAAAATAATGTTTTTTCATTCTCCACAAAAGGAAAATATGCTCAACTCTGGGATTTGATAACAGGTAAACGTTATGCATTATCAACAGAAAAAGTAGCTAATGGTAAACTTGCAATTCAGTTGTCTTTAAAAGGTCGTGAATCTTTTTGTATTCTCATAAGTGACACGTTTGAAAAGCTTCCTGTTTTTAATACAAATAATACAGCTGAAACTCGTTTAATTGATGGATCTTGGGAAGTTTATTTTGATGAAAAGAAAGGTGGTGCGGGTATTGTCACTTTTCCACATCTTCAGGATTGGACAGAATTTGCAGACCCTAAAATAAAATATTTTTCAGGCACCGCGGTTTACAAAAAAAATATAAGGATTGAACCAAAAGGTAAAAAGGTAAATATTGAAATTGATAATCCTGGATTTGTGGCTCAGGTACTCGTAAATGGGAATGATTGCGGAGTAATATGGTGTTCGCCATGGCAGCTGGACATTACAAAATTTCTAAAAGCAGGAAAGAATAAATTAGAAATACGTACTGCAAATGCACTGACAAACAGAATGATTTATGATTCACAACTTCCCGAAAATGAACGAGTGACTTTTTCCTATCCTCCAATAGTAAATTCTATAGATCAATTAGAACCTTCGGGCCTAAAAGAAGTGAAACTGCTAATTGAAAAAATTTAAATATTTGTTTTAATTAGAAAGTATAACTGATTTTAGTTAATACTAAAAAAACAAAAGCTGTCTTAAAATCTAAGACAGCTTTTGTTTTTTTATCAACGTTTTCAATTTTTAATAATCACAAGCTTTTTAAAACGTCCGTGATGACTGATTGAAATATCCTGAAGTGTATGAGCAGTTTTTAGAAACGGAATACCATTTTCGTTTTTTATAATTTCTTTGTTTTCAACTTCAATTACTCGATTTATATTTTCAAGAAGGTTTACAGCAATGGTATGAATGCTTTCAGAAGAAATAATGCTTTTCGTGTAATACACATTTTCGTTACAGATCACTTTCCCCGTTGCTTGATTTGATTGTAGAAAATCTAAAGTACAAGAAAGTTTTTTAGGTATAAATTCTCGTATTTTGGTTTGACGGTTATAAATCTTATAAGCAGCTTCTTTCATACTCCAGAAGAGCCATACCATAATTTCTGGTTCATGAGAATCGGATATTGACTGTTGTTCTTCCATCGTAAAAAGTTTTTCTATAAAACCTTTTCGCTGCCATCGGCTGTCAATGCGGGACTGCCTAAGATCTATAATGTCATTGCCAATCATTTTTGGGCAAGTTTGGTCTCTATAATTTCTACAGCAGTTTTTACATCAAGCATGCGTTCCATATCGGTATTGTCGATTACGATGTCAAAATTTTCTTCAATATCCAATACAATGTCAACTAGATTTGCCGAATTTATATTAAGATCTTTAATAAAATCTGTTTCTTCGGTGAGATTGTCAAATGCTTCTTCGTTTGTTGTAAAAGGCTTTATAATGACTTTCAATTTTTCAATAAGTTCTTTTTTGTCCATTTTAGTTTTCAAATTTTTTAAATAATATACATGCATTGACATCACCAAAACCAAAACTGGCTTTAGCAATTATTTTAGGATTGGTTTTTATAGTTTCTAAAAGCACTTTTGAAGGATCAATTAATGCTTCAATTTCAGGATGAAGATCGGAGCAGTTTTTATTTCCAAACAAAAATCCTTCGTGAAGTTGCAATACAGAAGCAACACTTTCGATACTTCCCGAAGCACTTAAACAGTGTCCAGTTAAGCTTTTTAGTGAATTAATATAAGGAAAATCAGAACCGCTTCTTTCCAACGCTTTTGTCCAGTTTTCGATTTCGAGACTATCTTTTGTGGTAGCGGTCAAATGCCCGTTTATAGCGTCAATTTCATTCGGATGGATTCCAGCATTTTCTATTGCCGTTTTAATGCATCTTTGAACTGCTGTACTGTTTGGAGCCGTCATAGTACCTCCGTCGCGCTGTCCGCCTGAATTGATATTTCCACCAAGAATTTCAGCATAAATAACAGCGTTGCGTTCTAAAGCTGTTTCCAAATCTTCAATCACAAATGCACCAGCACCGCTTCCCGGTACAAATCCTGCAGCAGAAGCGCTCATGGGTCTTGAACCTTCTTCGGGTTTATCATTAAATTTTGAAGAACAAACACGAAGCGCATCAAAACCAGCCCAGATATACGGACCGCTGTCGGAGGTGCTTCCTGCGAGAATTCGTTTTGCCTGTCCCGATTGTATTCTGTCATAAGCCATTAAAATAGCTTCGGCGCCTGTTGTACAGGCAGAAGAATTTGTCGTAACCTGATTTCCTAATCCGATTTTACCTCCGAGATAGGCGCTAATACCACTATTCATGGTCTGAGCTACAACTGTACTACCTAATCTTCTAACTTGCAATTCATCAATTTTATAAATGCTTTCGCGAAATTTATCAATTCCAGAAGTTCCAGCTCCGAATATGGCGCCGCTGTCCCAATCTGGATTTTCGTTTAAAGGCAATCCTGCATTGTTCCAAGCTTCCATTCCTGCAATAACACCATATAAAATTCCGGTACTGTTAAAGCCGCGAAGTTCGAGTTCTGTAAAATACTGTGCCTTCAACTCTTCCGTTATTTGAGGCTGACCTGCAATCTGACAAGAAAACTGTAATTCTTCTAAATGAGAATCATGTCGAATACCCGAAATGCCGTTTTGCAACGCATGAGTAAACGCAGGAATACCAACACCATTTGGCGCGGCAACTCCTAGACCTGTTATTACAACTCGTTTTTTCATAACCTTTTTGTTATCATTCCAGCCAAAACACCTCGACAAACTTCTTGTCCTGCTTCATTTTTCATCACCGCATTACATTTTAATTTTCCGAAACGAAAAAACAGTTTCTCAGAAGTGACTGTGACTTTTTCATTAGGATAAACAGGTTTTAAAAATTCCATATCCGCTGAAGTAAAAGCGATTACGGTATTTTCTTCTAGTTCATTTCCTAAAAGGAATATTCCTAAACAAACCATTCCAATTTGAGCCATTGTTTCAGTTAAAATAACACCTGGAGTAACAGGATTGTCTTTAAAATGACCTTTATAAAAATCAAGATTTTCTTTGAAGGTGTAAGTTCCTGTTACGCCGTTTTCATCTGCGTGAAGCAATTCATCTACAAACAAAAAAGGTTCGCTGTATGGAAGTTGTTTTATGATATCATTTAGTTTCATAAGCTTTCAAATTACCATTGTAATAAAACTCTTTGTGCCGAAAATCCCGGACCAAAACTCAGCATTAAACCTTTTTCTCCTTTTTTTGGATTTCGGTTCATAATGTTTTCTAAAACATACAAAACGGTCGCACTCGACATATTTCCATATTGTTTTAGGATTTCTTTTGTATCGTCAATATTTTTATCCAATCCAGCGAAAAGAGATTCAACCGTTGTCACGATTTTTTTTCCTCCAGGGTGAAAAATCATGTGGTCAATATCTTTTATTTCTAAATTATTCTGTTTTAAAAAGGGATGAATAATGTCGCCAAAATGAGATGCAATGGTATCTGGAACTTCAATATCTAAAACCATCTGCAAACCGCTATTGGTCAATTTAAATCCCATCATGTGTTCAGCATCATAAAAATGATACATTTGTTCGTCTAAGATTTCTGGACCATTATCTTCTTCTTTTGATGATAATAAACAACATGCAGCACCATCACCAAAAATCGCAGCGCTTACAATATTCGGCATCGAAAAATCATTTAACTGAAAAGTAGCTGTTGGCGATTCTACTGCGATTACCGCAGCACGTTTTCCAGGATTTGATTTTAGAAAGTTCTTGGCATAAATAATTCCAGAAATTCCTGCTGCACAACCCATTTCGGTTACTGGAAGACGGACAATATCTTGCTTTAGTTTCATTTTATTAATCAGATAAGCGTCAAGCGAAGGAATCATAATTCCGGTGCAGCTTACGGTGATAATATAATCCAAACTCTGCGGATCCCAACCTGTTTTTTCGAGAGCTTTTTCAAGAACCTGATGTCCGAGAACAATCATTTCGCGACTGTAAATGTCATTTTTTTCTTCAAAAGAAGTAGCAGTAAAAACCTCTGAAGGTTCCATAATAGAATAACGTTTATCTACAGAAGCGCCTTCAAATATTTTTTTTACTTTTTTGATAAAACGTTCTTCTTGACCTTCCAGCCATACGTCTACCAGCGGAAGTATTTCTTCGGTCGTTCGGGAATATTGCGGTAACTGTTTAACAGCTGTGATGATCTTAACACTCATATTTTAGTAATTATCCACTGGTAGCGAAAAGCCCATTTCCAGTTTATGGTATAGTTTTTTAGATTTAGTTTTTTGGAGAAATACTCCAGTTCATTTTTTTTGAATCCCTTTAAAATAGAAATCAAACCATCGTTTCGTGACATTGTATTGAGATTAAAAACAACGCTGATTAATTCAAATAATCGATAAGCAAGTTTGCTTCTATGGAGATCGTTTACGACAATTCCTATTGATGCATTTTGGTTTAGAATATCCATTATACCTGAAATTTGATCGGTTGTAAAATGATGTAGCGTCAGCGTACACAAAGCAATATCATATTGCAATTGTTTGAAATTTTCGCTAAAAATATCCATACAGCGGTATTCTATATTCGGGAAATCTTTAGACAATCTTTCGGCATAATTAATCGTAAAAGCATTGGCATCAATACCAATCAATTTAAAGGAAAGATTACGCTTTTTTCCATATTTGGCAAGCATTCGCAACATATCGCCATTACCACATCCGATATCGACAATGGTAATGGTTTTGGAAGTATCCGTTTTTTTTAAAAGCTCTTTTATGCCGTGGAGCGTCAGTTTATTTCCTCCCAGTAATTGGTTGATAGAAGCAATTTGATCTAAAGCGCCAATTAATTCTTCGCTTTGAAGCGAAAAATCATCCATTATTTCGATTTCTTCTGTTCTATATGTGGTATTTACACTCATTTATTCAATAGTTATTGGTTGGCCGTGCGTTTGTTTTATAATGAATGAAAGCAATGCAGGAATCGATGCTGCAATGGTCGTCATGATATGAGTCAAATTTTTATGCGTTAATGCTTTGGCTAACAGTCGTCCAAAAAATAATCTTTTGCTGAAATGTTTTTTCCATTCTTGAATATACTTGCTTTCAAATTCGTTTCGGGTTTCAATCTTTCCATAATAAAAATCCAAGGTCAATTCAGAGGCTATTTTTGCACTGTGAATCGCCATTGCCATTCCGTTGCCGCACATGGGGTGAATTAATCCTGCAGTATCTCCAATCATTAAAATGTGATTTTCTACCGGTTCTTTTTTATCAAACGAAATCTGGCTAATCGTTAAAGGTTTTTCGAATAGGGAAGTGCTGTTTTCAAAAATGGCTTTCAGTTTTTTGTTTTTATAAAGTACCGCTTTTTGATATTCTTCGATGTTTTTGTATTTTTTGAAAGTCTGAAAATCGGCTAAATAACAAATGTTTATAACGTCTTTTTCTACTTTAGAAACCCCGCAATAACCGCCTTGAAAATTGTACAAAGCCACAAGACTTTCATCAAAACTTCCTTTATAATGTGCTTTTACGGCTAACCACGGCGATTTTTTAGAAATAAAATCTCTGGACAAAACCTGATCGATATTGGATCTTTTGCCGTAAGCGCCTAAAACTATTTTGGCAGAAAGGGTTTCTTGAGAAGTAGTTATAGTAAAAATTTCATTTTCAAACGAAATATCAGTAACGGTTTCAGTTAGAACGGTACAGCCATTTTCGACTGCTTTTTGATATAAAAAATGATCCAATTCATAACGACTGATTCCGAAACCGCCAAGTGGAAGTTTGGTTTTTGCCGTTTTGCCATTTTGAGCTGTAAATTCAAATTTTGAAATACTTGTTGGATGAAGTTCTCGAACATCGATGTCCAGCCAAAATAAATAAGGAAGTATTTCATTGGAGATATATTCTCCGCAAACTTTATGTTTTGGATAGGTATTTTTTTCGATAAGAATTACCTTCAATCCTTTTTTGGATAGGTGTAGAGCACTTGCCAGACCAGCCAAGCCTCCTCCAATAATAAGTACATCAGGATTTGTTATCATACAACCAATTTAGTTATAAAATCTTAATTGCCTTTACTAAATTCGATAAGAAATTAACAAAATTTCAACTTTTATCTTAAAAGATGAAAAGACATTTTATTAGAAAAAATAGCATGAATTTCATTTAAAAGATAATTTTTACTTTTGCCGAAAAATAGCAGTATTCAAATAATGACAGTACAAGATTTAGCAGGCACTTATTCTATTTCAGGAAGTAATCAAGATGAAAGTAATGAGATCACTTATAAAGGTGTTTTGACGCTGACTTTAGATCAAAATAACAGGATTAAAGCAGATTGGAATATCAATAATTCAAAACAAAAAGGAACAGGTTTTTTTAAAGACAATATTTTAGTAATTAATTTTAGCTACAAAGGCGACGACAATAAAACCTATAAAGGTGTTGCCGTTTATAGATGTATTACCAAAGATGTTTTGGACGGATTTTGGTCGGAAAAACATGGAAATCCGCTTTATTTGGGAAGTGAGTATTGTTTAAGAATGGAAACTACAGAAAGATTAAATTAGACTTAAACATTAAATTTTAAACACATAGAAACATAGATTTTTTACTCTTAAAAAGGACACAAAAAGAAACTAGTTTCTAACACATAGTTTTGTGTTGACAGCTCAGCTAACTTTGACAAAGTTTATTATTTATAGCGCTATGTGAATTGATGCAAGTGAAACGCCTTTATTTCTAATCCAAAACTATGTTTCTATGTGTTAAAAAAACAAAAACTGCACGAGCCTAAGAGGATTCGTGCAGTTTTTTTATATAAAATATTTAAAACTTCTAGTTTAAGCTGGATTTACTTGAGGTTTGAATTTTTTATTATAAAGAATAATAAAGCCGATCCAAATTATCAATAAAGAGACAATCAAAGTAAGTTCTGTATCATGAAGACCGTTACGGAAGAAATTATTTAGAGAGTGAACTCCCGCTACCGCTAATAAAGAACCTGTAGAAGTATAAACTTTTCCGATTCCCCATGAACCAAAAAAGATAATTCCGAAGAAAATCATGTTGCTTGACGTTAAATCAAAGTTTAAATGCCACGCAAACCAAAGAATCGAAATAATTAAGATTGAGGTAAATTTAGGAAGCGATTTTAATTGTTCCTGTAAAAAGCCACGCCATCCAATTTCTTCCAAAAGTCCGTACACTAAAACAGTAAACATTAATAAGATTGGAAATTTGCCAATTATAAAGTAATAAACTCCTGCAATTAAAAAAGCTGGAAGCAACCAATAAACAGCAAATGGAACTAAAGCATTTTTGTAAATTCCTTTTAAAGACATTGGATTGTGCAGCGAGAATATTTTGATTGCTGCAAGAGCGCCTAAAGCAGGACCAACGCCACGAAGCAGAATTACTAAATACGGATTTTCTACACTTGCCAATAAATTGGTTTTAACAGCAACATATCTGCAGATTACTGCAATTACATAATACACTATAATAGCTCCAAAGTTGATTTTATTTTTCATCGTTTATATTTTGTTTGGTTTAGTGAAGCAAACTTAGCGCGGGAAAATGACAATAAAATTGACTTTGGGTAAGAAATCATTTTTCGGTAACTCTTTTTCGAATACGGCTCAAACTTTCTGCCGTTAATCCGAGGTAAGAAGCGATGATTTTTAGTGGTGTTCTTTGGAAAATTTCTGGTCTAGATTCGATAAGTTTAATGTATCGTTCCTGAGGTGAAAGCGTTAAAAGATTGATTTGTTCTTGTTGTTTACGGACATACAACATTTCTGAAATCGCTTTTCCGATTCGAAGACCTGTTTCAGATCTTTGGTACAATTCATTTAAATCGGCATGAGAAATAGACCACAAAGTCAATTCTTCCAAAGCTTCCGTTTTTATAACAGTGGGTTGCTGATTCAGAAAAGACATATAATCACTAATAAAACTTTTCTCATAAAGCAGATTAATGCAAATATCCCTTTTGCCATCCCAAACAAATAATCCCGCCGAACCTTTGATCACAATATTGAGATATCGTTCAACTGCATTATAATCTTTTATAATTTCTGATTTTTCGAATTCTCGTACTTTAATTTTTTCTGAGAATCCTGTCCAGATGTTCATATCGGCTGTAAAATAAGTTTCGAAGATTTTCTTTACTTCTTCAGGGGAAGGGTTTTGTGGCATTTTTTTAATATAAGTTTGGAATGCCAATATAAGTTTAATCTTTCAAAATAAAAACAGCTCTATTAACTAAATAAAGCTGTTTTTATTGAAAGTGATTGCTAGATTAAATTTTTTCTTGGGCTATTAATATTATCCATAAAAAAATGGTAAAAGCTATAGTAATAAAAAAATCAAGCCTATCTATTAGTTCAAAAGAATTAAAAATGAATCTAACACCAATAACACCAGTACACATTAATATCAGTTTAAAAAACCTTTTAAGTAGTAAGTTGAAACTAACTTTAACTTTCTGATCAATGTTGTTTTCTCCATTTATAGAATGCTTCATTTAACTTCTAATTTTATTGAAGCAAATTAAAAAAAAAGTAACTAGTTTTTTGATTCTATAATTAAAATCTATTTCAAACAAGGCAATTGTAAAACATTAGCATTCAATGGTTGTTCTACTTTTCTTTCCAATTTTTCAGAATTCACTGTGATATAAATTTCCATAGAACCCGTTCCAACTTTTAATCCTAAAATATGACCGCCATAAGCATCAAATTTATTATCAGTTGCAACGCCATGCATGTGGATAGACGGTTTGTCGCCACTCCAAGCTATAGAACCAGTAATGCTTCCCATTTCCACTTTATTGAAGGTTTTGGGATGAAATTTCTTTTTGCCAAAATCATAAAAACCAAAAGTAGCATCTTGCGCAAAACCAATTCCAGTAAAGTTGGCTGATGGAATATTTTGTTCTTTCGCCAATTTTTCAATCAATTCTAAAACATTATCACCTTCGCGAAGCACCATCAAATAACCATAATTGGTTTTAGTATAACGACATTTCTCAGCATCATTTTTTTGCTGTGCCTGAGATAAATTGAAAGTCAGTAAAAACAAGAATGCAACAAATGTTTTATAGAATCGAGTATTCATAAGGATTTAATTAAAGTTGAATTTGAATTTGCCATTTACATTGAATTTAGGAGGCATTGATATTTGAAATTGTCATTGATATTGATATTGATATTGATATTGCCATTGAAATTGAAAAAGATCAAACCACAGAATTCGGCTGTAATTCATTGTTGTATTTTTCAGGATCTGAAGCGGCATATTCGTTTTCAGGTTCTGGAATAACATGAATTTTAGAATCGCTAATCGAAATAACGGCCGAACAAACATAAATTCCGACTTTTCCTTCGTTGTATTTAAAATCAAGTAAAGTGAGTTTTACGATTTCATTGATTGAAAGTTCATAATAATTTCCATAACGGATAATCTTGAAAGAAATTTGTTTTTCTTCACTAATTTCAAACTGATTGGTCTGAATATTTTCAAAGATAAAATTATTCTTGACATCCTTTTCATTAAAACCCCAAGCCCTGAACTGGACAAAACCATTCATAAAATCAATGGAAATGTAATAACCTGTTCCTTCTTTATCACATTCAATTACAAAACCCGTTTTTCCCATTCCTTCCACAGAAAAAGTTCCTTCCCAGACAAAATCACTTGAAGGTTTTTCGAAGCCGTAAATCTCATAACCGCTTCGGCATCCGAAACGCCATTTATTTTCATTTTCTAAAACAAATTCGGCTGTTGGATTTCCTAAAATCGGCATGGGTTGCGGTAAATCTTTTTGCAGAATTGTTTTCTGATACAATTTTTCCCAGTAATAATAAGTCTTCAAACGAAGTCGGCCGCTTTTATCGGTATCGAGTTCTTTTGGTGGTGGCATCACGCGATGTGTGTTGACATTTCCATCTGCAAAGTAGAAGTTGTACAATAAAAAATGTTTCCCGTCTTTTACCACTCTTGCTGCATAATTTCCTTGCGGTAACAAGACATTATTATGAAAAGCCGAATATTCACCTCTAAATTCAGATGAAGACCAATAACGGACTTTAATATCTTCCCGAATGGATCCCAATAAATAATGACTTCCTTTAATTTCAAAAACGCAAGGACATTCAACATCATCATACACGTACGGAATATGAAGTGGTTTTTGCAACACATAACCTTCTTTTTCTCTTTTGGCTACACCAATACAGCCTCTTCGATACGTTGGTCCCGAAGCGCTTCTAGCACAAATCAATAAATAATCTTCGTTTTTATATTGATATTTAAACGGATCTCGAAAACTAATCCATTCTCTGGGATTATTATTTTTTCCTTCGTAATGTGGTGCTTCACTTTTAAAAGGAAGTCCATATAAATTCTCTTTTTTCCAAGTAATTAAATCAGTCGAAACTGCTCGTCCCACTTTTTGCTCAATTCCTTTATCTTGACGTTTAAGTCCCGTGTAGTACATTTCATAGCCTTCGCCTTCCGATCTTTTGCTGACATGCATGGTCCATAACATATCGTCGTCCCATTCTCCTGGATCGCCGACAAATAAAGCATTTTTAACTCTTTTCCACGAAAGACCATCTTTTGATACTGCATGAGCAATATAATCGTGATTGGGAATAATTAAATGAAATAAATGATGAATTCCTTTTTCATCTATAAATACATCAACATCTCCAATTTCCCAATTACTAAATCCTGAACCTGAATACATTTTATTATTTATTTTAATGTGTTACTATTGTTTTTTTTTGCCACGAATTGCACGAATTTTCACGAATTTTTAATTTGTGGAACTTTGTCAAAGTTTAAAACTTTGACAAAGTTGTCTCAAAAGCATTTTCCAGTAATTTTAAATTCGTGGAAATTCGTGAAATTCGTGGCTATTAACATTATTTAATGATTTTATAGTGTTTTAAACCTTCTAAAATCCCTGCTGAAGCCGCTGTTTTGGCTACATAAATGCTTTTGGTTGTTTCATAAGCCAAAAGTTCGGAGCTTCTGTTTCCAACGATAATTCCTTTTACAGGACCTCTAAACATGTCGACATCATTTCCAGAATCTCCAGCTGCAATCACATTTGAAAGCGGTATAGACCATTTTCGGCATAAAAATTTGATAGCATTTCCTTTAGAAGCTCTTTTTGGAATAAAGTCTAAAAACTGTCCGTGACTTGGAATGATATTTACTTTATACCAGCTATTTCCTAAAACCCGAATTAATTCTTCGTGATCGTATTGTTCTTTTTCGTAGTAATAAGAGATTTTATAAGGATTCTGTGCTTCATCTTCCTGAAGTTTTATCCATTTTACTGCTTTTAAACGATTGACAATATCGTCTCTTTTCCATCTTCCAGACAAGAATTTTGCCCAGCCTTTGTCTAGAATGTAATCTTTTCCGTTGGTATAATAAATTTCTGTTCCAACAGAACAAATAATGAAATCGGGGAGAGGAAATTCTTCTTCTTCAATCACTTTTTTGACCAACTCTAAATTTCGGCCAGAAGCCAAAGCAAAAGCCATTTTATCGGTACGATTGATAAGATGTGTTTTTAATTCTTTTAAACCTGGATTGGATAATTTCGGTTCTATTAAAGTTCCGTCAATATCGGAAACCAATAAGTGATCGATATTTCTTTTTAATCTGCTAATATTGATATTAGGATAATGCTGTTTTTTGATTCCAGCACCAGAAGAAAGAGATAAATTTTCATTTACCAATTCTACATAGTGATTAACGTGACTTACCCAGCTGTAATATTTCTGAATATTAATGGCTCCATTATTAGAGTAATATTTCCATTGGTTTTCATCTGTCAAAATATTTCGAAGTGCTTTCTTAATTTGATTTTCCTGCTGAGGATCTACCAATTCTCCATTTTGGCAAACGGGAATAATTTCTGATGGTCCGCCATTTTTTGTCACCACAACCGGAAGTCCCGAACTAGCCGATTCGATCACGGTCAAGCCGAAGTTTTCGTGCAAAGCTAAATTCACAAAAACACCTCTTTTTTCGGCCGCATAACGGTAAATAATCGAAACTTCATTTTCAACATCATGCTTTTTCGGAAGTGCCATTTTGCCGTATAAATCGTATTTGTCCATTAGCAACAGCAAATCGGTCAGCACATTTTTTTCTGATTCGGGCATTTTTGCAATGTCTTTTCTGATTCCCGCAAAAATGACCAAATTAGCAATGCTTTGTAGTTCTTTGTCTTTTCCGTAAACTTCAATTAAAGTATTCAAGTTTTTATGACGATCAGGTCGCGAAAGGGCCAGAATAATAGGTTTATGCGGATTGGTAAGAAATTTCGAAATGGTTTCTGAAACCCAGTATTTTCGTTGTATTTCTTCCATATTTTTTTCAGAATCGGTTTCTTGAAAATAGTAAGGAACAAATTTTCTGGTATCAATTCCAGGAGAAATAGCGTGGTATTTTGCTAATTCAAAGTTTTTGTAAGCTTTGTAGGTTTCAATTTCTTGTTCGGTAGAAGTAACTATAAATTCTGCAAGTTCCAGTGTTTTTTCTTCGGCAGCAATTCTCGCTTTAAATTTGAACTTTTTTTCGAGTTCTTCTTCATTTTCACCACTTTCGATTAATTTCTTCTTTTTGTAGAAACCTAAAGAATGTCCCGTATGAGCAAAAGGTACATTTAAGATGGAAGACAATTCGGCGGCAGCGTAACCAGCATCTCCATAATGAGAGTGAATCCAATCGGGGAAAATATTATGTTGTTTGATATGTTGTACCACACCGTTTACAAAAGTATCCAAACCTTCCCAAAGTTGTTCTTTAGCTTTGTATTTTTTCCCTAGAAACGGAATACGCCTTATATCTAATTTATCATTTATGATCTCAACAGGAACGGAATATTCGGGGGAAAGCGAAGGATCATCAATTAATCTGGTAAAAAGATGAACGTGTTCGACATCTTCATGCTGTGATAAAAATTCGGCTAATTCGTAAATGTATTTGGTCTGGCCTCCGTTATCAGCATCTCGTCCAATTTCTAGACCAGAACCTTTTAAAAGTCCATGTATATTGATAAGTGAAATTCGTAATTTTTTCATCATTCTTCCTTATTTTATTTGGTTTTGCAATTTACAGCGCTCCTAGGGATTAGGAAGAAATAATTCCATTTTAAATTTACATATTTCCCATGTTTGCAGGAAAATCTTCATGTAATAACTATAAAAAAGCCCGATATTACGATATCGGGCTTTCTCTATAAATTTAATTTATGATTAGTTCTTATTTATAAGATCATTAATTCTAGACAAAAGAATTTCTGGATTTGCTCCAGATGAACCAGCAACCAAAGCGCCTGTTGCACACGCAAAATTTAAAGCTTGCTGTGGTTCTTTACCCGTTAAAAGTGAAGTAACCAACGCTCCTAAAAATGAATCTCCAGCACCAACAGTATCTGCTACTTTTACAACATAACCTGTGTTTTCATAAAGTTCATTATTCCAAAGTAGTAAAGCGCCATCTTTTCCTCTTGTAACGCAAATAGCTTCTGCATTTGTTAGTGAAGCAATAAAATGCATATTGTCTTCTAAAGTTTTATGAGGTGAATTTAAAGCTTGAGCAATTTCTAGTATTTCTTCATCATTAAACTTGATAAAATTGGCAGGTTGCATTAGCTGTTTTAGAATTTCATACGTATAATGAGGTTTTCGTAGATTAACATCAAAAACTTTGTAAGCCTTGGTATCAAGCAATTTTTCTAATGCTTTTCTAGAAACTTCATCACGACACACTAAACTTCCATAAATTAAAACATCAGCTTTTTCAACTGATTGTATAGCAGCTTCGTTTAAAATAATTTTATCCCAAGCAGAAGGATAGAGAATTTCATAAGTAGCCGATTTGCTTTCGTCTAAAGTCACATTTACTAATCCTGTAGGGTAATCATCCGATTTAAGGATGGTTTGTGTATCTAGACCTAATTTTTTTACTTCATTAATTATTGCTTCGCCATCTTGATCGTTACCCACACAGCTTATCATATTGACATCGGCTCCCAAAGCTTTCATGCGAAGTGCTACGTTTAAAGGTGCTCCACCAATTTTTTTTATATTACCAAAAATATCCCAAAGTACTTCTCCGAAAGCGACAGCTTTAAGTTTTTTGTCGTTGTTCATTCTAATTCTTTCTTTTATAAAACATTAAACAGTATGGCTCGAATACCACACGATTTTATAAAAATAGTAAAGATTGTCGGCATTCACAACGTATTTTAGTTCGAAATAACGATTAATTATTGCTATGCTTATGTTAAATTTGATTTTGAAAAAGAACTCATGAAATGACTTTAGTTTTTATTGAATAGATTTTAAGGATAAAATTTTAAAAGTAAGAAATGAAATTTTTAATGAAGTTACAAAACTAAAAAGCTTTATTCAGTCTGATAGGCAAAACATCAATGGTTTTGTAAAAAAGATTAAAACAGATTGTAATGGTAATATTATACTTTAAAGTAAGAAAGAAACTAGTTTATAAAAAATGAAAAACTTTGAATTATTTTGGAAAGAAATCCACATCGGGTCATTGGCTGAAACGAATTGGGATATGAGAAGTTCAGGTGATATTTTATTTAATGTTGATTTTTTAAACGGATCGTCAGAAGAGAATATTCATCTTGCTCGTTTTATTAAGCATTCCATTCGATATAGTATTTATTTAGAAAATGGCGAGACAGGTGATGATGAAGATGCAATACTTGAAGAAGCAAACCAATTTATAGATTTGATCGATAGTACTGATTGGTATTTACTAAATGAAAAAGAAGAAAAAGTAAAAATTCTTTGTCCGTTTTTCAATGAGGATGATGGAATAACTTGGCAGCTTGATATCAATTAAATCAAGCTTAAAAGTACGCTTTTTAATTTCACTACAAATTTACCTCCACTCATTACAAAATGTAAAATTTAAGCTTCATTTTATAAAAAGAATAAATTTTAGTATACTAAATTTGGTCATAATGCAAAAATTAACGACCATGGAAATCAATTTAATTTCAGATTCATTTTGGGGAAGTAAAAAGAAAACTTCCTTTTGGGAAAGATTATTTCGAAGAGAAAAACCAGTTAATAAAGCACTGACAACACCAGAAATGATTGGTAAAAATTGTCAAGGTTTGTTGTTGAAAAACGAAAATTTAAAATCATTTCTTTTTTCTACAGATATGGCACTTATAGAAAATAACGATGCCGACGCAATTTTAGCAGTTTATCCGTTTCCGCCATCGCCAAAAATTATCAAAACACTTATTGATTTTGCAGGAAAACCAATTGTATGCGGCGTTGGAGGCGGAACAACAAAAGGAAAAAAATCCCTAGAAATGGCGATTTATGCTGAGCAAATGGGCGCACATGGAATCATTGTAAATATTCCATTCGAAAATAAAGACGTCAAAAAAATTAGAGAAAAAGTCTCTATTCCAATTATCGCAACAGTAACCACTTCTGATTATAATTTCTTAAGAGGTAAAATAGATGCTGGTGTAAATGTTTTTCATGTCTCTGGAGGCGCTCATACTAATAAAATAGTAAAAGAAATTAAAGACAAATTCCCCGATTTCCCTATAATGGCGACTGGAGGTAAAAACTTAGAAAGCATTCAAGAATCTATTGATTCTGGTTCTAGAGCTATTGTG
Organism: Flavobacterium panacis; assembly: GCF_024649945.1. Classification (GTDB taxonomy): domain Bacteria; phylum Bacteroidota; class Bacteroidia; order Flavobacteriales; family Flavobacteriaceae; genus Flavobacterium; species Flavobacterium panacis. The sequence continues at coordinate 72,206 of NZ_JANKMS010000014.1, forward strand.
CTTTCACCGCCCTCTAATAAAGATTTATTTAAAACGGTAATGGAAAAATACAGAAAGACTTTTGGGGCTTTGTAAGGTTCTTTTGTAAGGCTCTGAGATGCTAAGATTCTAAGGTTCTAAGGTTAACTAAGCACCTTTATAAATCTTCTAAATAAAACATAGCCCAAGGTTTCAACCTTGGGTACGCAAAGGAAATCTTCTATTTGTGGAATCTCTTCTGTTTGAAATCTTGGGCTATGTCAATTTATTACCATAATTATTTTATACATTAAATTGCTCGATTTCTTTCCTCTTCATTTCCAAAATTTCGTTCTTTAGATTTCACATTCTGGTTTCCGAATTTGTAACTCAAGGCAACTCTAAAAGCTCTGGAATCATTGTAATTTTTCATCGTATTTTTAATTCCGTTTGAATAATAAGAAATTAAAGGCTTTTGTGCATTCAATAGATCTTCACCAGTTAAAGTAATCGAAAGATTCTTTTTTAAAGCTAGGAACTTCAATGAAACATCCAAAATATTCAAAGTCGAAATATTAAAAACCTGATAACGTCCTGGCAATTGTAAACCGTAATTTAAACCTAGAAAAATTGTTTTCGATTGATTTACAGTAAAATCGTTATTGCTATAAATATAACCATTGTAACCGTCTACAGAAGCAATTAGATTCGTTTTCGATTTTACGTTTTGATAGTTTAAATTGAATCCCATAAAGCTGTTCCACCAAGAATATTTGTTGAGATTGTAATAGGTTGAAAGTCCGATTTGATAGGTATCGGCATAATTAATTGGCGTGCTTTTCGTAATATTTGTCTCAGGATTTATAATGGCTAATTCTTGTCCGAAATCTGAAACTTGAGAGAAATAAAAGTTAGTTACCCATTTTTGATTTCTGATGTATGAAAATTGAAAATTGTCAATAATAGATGGTTTCAAAAACGGATTTCCTTCAGAATAATAAAAAGGACTTGTTCTAATCACAAACGGATTCAAATAATCAAAATCTGGACGACGGATTCTTCTGCTGTAATTTAACGAATACGAATTGTTTTCGTTTGCATTGTAAGTCACATAAGCAGTTGGAAATAATTTGATGTAATTGTTTTTATTGGTTTGACTCAAATTTTCAGAATAACCTTCTGTTTGCGTTGCTTCAGCTCTTAAACCCAATTGAGTCTCCCATTTTTCGTTTAGTTTTTTATTCACAGAAAAATATAAAGCTTCATTGTATTCTTTGTAAGTGAATATATTAGAGTAATTTGTATTTAGAGTTGGAGTTCCGGTTTCATTGTCAAAAACGGTTAAATTGTTTTTGGTATTCGTATAAAATCCTTTTCCACCAAAACTGATATTCGCCCACGAATAAGGAAGCGAAACATCCATTTTTGCCGAATAATTTGTTAATCTATTTAAGTTGGAATTGATTGCGGCAAAATAAGTTCCTGGAATGTTTTCTTTTTGATTGTCCATTTCATTGCCTGAAAAAGTTCGAGAATCGTCTTTTTGATAATTGAAATAATCTAAATCGATTGTTATATTTTGACCTTCTTTGTTCAATGCAAAAGAATTATTCCAGTTTAGAGAATTCATTTGAGGTTTATTCTGCGAATTAACATTAGACAAAACATAAGAATTGATTTCACCAGAAGTATTATAACGAGTCGTCAACGGATTATTTGTTGCATTTCTATCATTAAAACTTCCTAAATATTTTACTCCCGAAGTCCATTTTTCAGTCAGTTTATAATCGGCACCAAAACCAATGCTCAATAAATTGGTTTTTGATTTGTTAGTAATATTTTGTTTCCAAACTTCATTAGGATAGTAAATTCGGTTATCTGAAGTTGTGCGAAGTTGATCTGTTCCTTTATTAATAGAGGCCTGAAGTGACAATTTATTATAATTGTAAAGAAATAATCCGTTTATGTTTTCGCTGGCATAACTTCTTTGTACATAAGAAGCACCAAAATTCGCATTCCATGAATTGGTTTTGGCTGTTTTCAATTTAATGTTGATTAAACCGCTGTTTCCTTCTGCTTCGTATTTCGCTGGAGGCGTTGTAATTACTTCAATGCTTTTAATGTTATCTGCAGGAATCGATTTTAGGAACGCCGCCAAATCTTCCTGAGTCATTTTATTTAAGCGATCGTCAATCATGACCAAAACTTCTCCTTTTCCCACAATAGAAATCGTCTCGTTTTGCACTCTCACTGTTGGTGTAGATTTTAAAGCATCCAAAGCTGTTCCGCCAGTTGCGGTAACTGAATTTTCGACATTAAAAACCAAACGATCTACTTTTTGTTCTACGAGTTTTTTTCTCGATTTAACCGTAACGCCATCAAGCTCGATTTGTTCTTTTACTTCCAAATTTCCTAAATCAATATTTTGATCAATTAGAATTGATTTATTACTGAATTCAGTTCCAAATTGTTCTATTATTAGTTGATAGTTTCCTTTTTCGGCATTCAATATAAAATTTCCCAAACTGTCCGTAGAGGCTTGTTTGTATAAGGTTTTATCTGCTTTTAATAAAGTGGCAGTCGTAAATTCCAACGGTGTTTTATTCTGATTGATAATTTTTCCTTTTAGAGAAAATTGTTGGGCAAATACGTTAATTTGAAATAGAAATAAGATGGATACGAAAATGATTTTGTTCATGGTTTAAAAATTAATTACAGGACAAAACTGTTAGAATTAAAACCTAAAAACCACTTTTATCGACAAACCCCTTCGATTAATCTGCAAACCCGTTAAAATGCTTTTTCTTGAATGTATATCTTTGTTTTAAAATCAAACCGAATGTACAAAGGCACTATTACCAAAAAACTCGAAGTCGCAATTCATCTTATTTATTGGCTTTTAATTTCTTATTTCACTTTCGTGAAAAATCCGATAGGAGCAAAGTCTTTTTCTATTCCTGATTTATTCATTTGCACTTATTTTATTGTTTTTATACTCACTTTTTATTTTCATTATTTGATTGTAATGAAACAGGTTTTCAAATCCTTTAGTTGGAAAAAACTTTTGGCAGGAGCTTTTATTTCGTATTTGGTTTTTACTTTTTTGAGATGGATAATTGAGCAGGTTATTACCAAAATTTTATTTGAGCGCGTCAATTATACAACAACTGATTTTGCCAATTATATGCTCGATAATCTTCATTACAGCAGTATGAGTATTATCTTGAGTTCATTTCTTTGGTTTGTGATTTACTCTATTCGTCTTTTAGAATACAATAAGTTAATTCTGGAAGAAAATAAGAATACCGAAATCAAATTTTTGAAAGCACAGATTAATCCGCACTTTGTATTTAATACTTTAAATAACATTTACTCGATGGTTTATTTTCAATCAGATAAGTCATTGACGGCAATTGATAAACTAAGTAAGATTATGCGTTTTACAACTTACGAATCGCAGAAAGAAAAGATCAGATTAGTAGATGAAGTCGATTATATAAAAGCGTATATTGAACTCGAAGAATTAAGACATCAAGATAATTTTTCTGTTGATTTGAATGTCGAAATCAAAAATGAGTTTGAAGAAATTCCGCCTTACATTTTATCACCTTTGGTTGAAAATGCTTTAAAACATGGAGAAGTTTCGAATGCTGAACCGATAAATATCGAATTGAAAGTTTCTGAAAATCGGTTGAATTTTAAAGTGAAGAATAAAATCGGAACACAGAAAAAAGACAAATTGGGCGGCATCGGATTGGATAATTTACAGAAACGTCTTGAAATTCATTATCCTAAAAAGCATCAATTAAAAATCACAAACGACGAAAACCACTTTACAGCCGAACTTGAAATAGATTTAAAATGAATAAAAAAATAAATTGCATCATTCTAGACGACGAACCTTTTGCTGTAAAATTAATTGCCGATTATGCTTCTAAAGTTTCAAGATTGAATGTTTTATATGCTGATAGCGATGTTTTTAAAGCAATTGAAGTTTTAAATACAGAATCGGTTGATTTGATTTTTATTGATATTCAAATGCCACAATTAACAGGAATTGAATTGATGCAGATGTTCAATCAAAAATATAATTTTATAATTACCTCAGCTTATCCGCAATATGCTTTAGAAGCGTTTCAGTTTCATGTAATTGATTATTTATTGAAACCCATTACATTTAATCGATTTTATCAAAGTGTGGAGAAGTTTATTCGCTGGCAAGAAACTTTTCAAGTCACTGAAAAAGCGGGAAATGATTTTCTATTTGTAAAAGCAGATCGAAAACATTATAAAATTGCTTTAGACAACATTTTATATATTGAAGGTTTACGAGATTATATTCGTATCCATACCAATGAGGAGAAAATCATGGCTTTAGAAAACATGAAAGATATTTTAGAAAAATTGCCATCTAGCCAGTTTATTCGAATTCATCGTTCGTATATTATTCCAAAAAATAAAATTAAAGTTATTGATGGAAATCAGATTGTAATGACTAACGGAGTTGCTTTGCCAATTGGTGAGACGTATCGGAAATTGGTTAGTGAGTGGTTGATTTAATAAGTTTTTAAATTTGAATATATTGAAGTATGAAATGGACCATTATTATTTTTGCTTTAATGTTGTTTTCTTGTAATAAGAAAAACAACGATAAAATTGTTACTTCAGATGATAATTCAGCTAGTTATTTTCGAAGAAAACTCGAGAATAAAAAACTTATGGATAGTTTGAGCGATCTTGTTCTAAGTAAAGGTGATACTTTGGCTTACAATGAATTAAAAGGTATTCATTATATCGGAGAACAGAAATTTACTGGGCTTTTATACTACGCCTTAATAATGTCAAATAAGTATAATTACAAACGCGCTTCTTTTGATGTTTATGATATTCTAACAATTGATAAGAAGGTTTTAGACGAAAAGACAAAGAAGATGGCTGATGAATATTTGCAAAAAAGTAAGTGATGTGGTTTAATTTTAACAGCATATTTTAAATAAAAAACGCAATCCCAAAAACTTTCAGGATTGCGCTTAAAATCAAAAATTGGTTAGTTAAGTTAGTTTAAATTCCACCGTAACGAAGCGTTGATCCTAAAACCAACATAGCAACTCCAATTGAAGTAACAGTTAAAATAATTACGGCTATTTTTTTAATATTCTTTTCATTAAGATTAGGAATAACATAAAATTGAGCACAAACCGCACAGATAAAAGTGCAGAAAAGCAATATCAGTTTAATGGAAACTACTTTTTCAAATCCGCTTGAGAAATGAAACCAGGTTTCTATGGTAACGCCAAAATCATACGCCATCCAGATTCCTGTGATAATTAATAAAACAAGAGAAGACATTCCAAGTGTTTCGAATTTCTTTTCAAAGTTTAGAATAATCTGTGGATCTTTTTTCTTTAAAGCTGTCGGCAAATAACAAATTGCTAAAAGTAAATGACCGCCAACCCAGATTGTTGCTGCTAAAAGATGAATTATTAATACAAAATGATGTAAAGTCATAACACATTCATTTTAAGTTTATTATTCTCTAAAAATAACTTTTATTTTTGGAGTTGAGAAGTTTTTAAGACGTATTTCTTTGCTTGAATCGTCTAGTTTTGAAAGTGTTGGAACGTTATTCATAAAATGCTGTACATAATAATTTCCCTCAAAATTTTTATTCTCCAGATATTCGATCATCTTCACAAAATCATTTTCCGAAATTAACGAAGAATGAAAAGTCGTTCGGACTTCAAAAGGAAAATCTGACCGAATTAAAAGCGAAAGACTTTCTTCAAATTCTAAAAATAAGCCTGATTGCGTTAGGTGTTTAAAGGTATGAGGAAGACTTTTGAAATCTAACGCAACATAATCAATTAATTGATCATGAATCAGGCTGTTCAATATTTTTGGGTTGGAACCATTGGTATCAATTTTTACCGCAAATCCCATTGCTTTGATTTCTTTTATAAAATCAATTATATTTTTGTGTAAAGTACATTCACCACCGCTTAAAACTACTCCGTCTAATAATCCTTTTCTGGTTTTTAGAAAAGAGAGCACTTCTTTAAAATCAATCTTTCCTTTTCCTAAAACAATGTCTGGATTGTAGCAGTATAAACACCGCATGTTACAGCCCGCAAACCACACTATGCAGGCCGTTTTATGCGGATAATCTAATAAAGTAAAAGGCGTGAGGCTAAATATTCCTTTAATAGATGATGGTTTCTTCGAAATGTGTACGTTGCTGGTGTTCCCCTTTTTTTCCAATGTTAAAACTTTCTACAGGTCTGTGATAACCCATTACACGTGTGTAAACTAAACATTTACTTCTTTGTGCTTTATTCTCTGCTAGAATTTTATGCGTTTTTGTTTTCATAAGCCAAGTGTTTCTGATTGTTTTTATTGAGTAAAATTTCGTCGCATTTAGGGCAATATTCATGTTCTCCGTTGAGATAACCATGAATAGGGCAGATGCTGAAAATTGGTGTAACCGTTATGTAAGGCAGTTTAAAGTTGGTTAAAACTTTTTTGACAAAGTTTTTACAAGCTTCTGGACTGCTTATTTTTTCTCTCATGTAAAGATGCAAAACTGTACCACCGGTATATTTGCATTGTAGTTCATCCTGAAGCAATAAAGCTTCAAAAGGATCGTCGGTATGATCTACCGGAATTTGTGAACTATTGGTATAGTATATATTTTCATTATTACCAGCTTGTAAAATTTCTGGAAAACGCTTTTTGTCTTCTTTGGCAAATCGATACGTAGTTCCTTCTGCTGGAGTTGCTTCCAGATTATAAAGATTTCCCGTTTCTTCCTGAAACTCTTTCATTCGTAATCGAATGTAATCGAGAATTTCTGTTGCAAAATGAATTCCCGAATTACATGTAATATTCTGCTTTCCTTCAGTGAAATTAATCACCATTTCATTCATTCCGTTTACACCGATTGTAGAAAAGTGATTTCTAAAATGTTTCAAATAACGTTGCGTATAAGGATAAAGTCCGCGCTCGTACATTTGCTGAATAAAAACTCTTTTCTTCTCTAAAGTCGATTTTGCAATATTTAATAATTCATCTAAATGCGAAAACAAGTTTATAATATTTCCTCTATGCAAATAGCCCAAACGCGCCATATTAATCGTTACAACGCCGATACTTCCTGTCATTTCTGCACTTCCAAAAAGACCGTTTCCTCGTTTTAATAATTCTCTTAAATCGAGTTGTAATCTGCAGCACATGCTTCGAACAGCGTTGGGTTTGTATGCTTCTGGATTTTCAATTCGATTTCCTTCTTCATCCAAAATGTATTGACTTCCAATAAAATTCTGAAAATAAGAAGAACCTATTTTGGCTGTGTTTTCAAATAATAAATTGACGTTTTCGCCTTCCCAGTCAAAATCTTCCGTAATATTTACGGTCGGAATCGGAAAAGTAAACGGTTGTCCGTTGGCATCTCCTTCGGTCATAATGGTATAATACGCCTTATTGATCAGGTTCATTTCCTTTTGAAAATCAGCATATTTTAAATCTATTAATTTTTGAGCGCCTCTGTTTTGGGCTTCCTGAATCAGTTTTTCATCTGTAACATTCAGAAACAAATGCTGATCATTTTGAGTCGGAATTTGTTCTTTTAAATCTTCGGGAACATTCCAGTCCAAAGTAATATTGGTGAAAGGCGATTGTCCCCAGCGTGCAGGTACATTGAGATTGTAAACAAAACTTCTGATTCCTTTTAAAACTTCTTCATAAGAAAGCTGATCTTTAAAAACATAAGGCGCCAAATAAGTATCAAAAGAACTGAAAGCCTGAGCGCCCGCCCATTCGCTTTGCAAAATTCCTAGAAAATTAGCCATTTGACCTAATGCTTCTCTAAAATGAGAAGGAGGTCTGCTCTCGACACGGCCTCGCACGCCATTAAAACCTTCATTTAATAGCACACGAAGGCTCCAACCAGCGCAGTATCCGGTAAGACAATCCAAATCATGAATGTGTATGTCGCCATTCCTATGAGCAGAACCTTCTTCTTTATTGTATATTTTATCCAGCCAGTAATTGGCTATTACTTTTCCTGCGGTATTACTAACGAGTCCAGCGTTTGAATACGAAATATTTGCATTCGCATTAATTCGCCAGTCCGATTGGTTGATATATTCTTCAACCGTTTGTGTACTGTCTATGTAAGTAGTATCATCGTTTAAACCATTAATATGTTCTCGCTGTAATTTTCGAGTATGACGATAAATAATAAACGAACGCATGGTTTGGAAATAACCATTTTCAAAAAGCACTCTTTCAATCATATCCTGAATTTCTTCTACAGGCCAAGAATATTTAACTTCTAAACCAGAAAGTACAATTTTGAAGATCTTTTTATCTACATTTTTATTGACACTCTGAAAAGCTTTTTGAATGGCATCCTGAATTTTATAAGCCTCAAAAGGTTTATAATCTCCATTACGTTTGATCACATATTTCTCCATAGTTATTTTATTTACAGCACTTTTTCAAAAGTTTTTTCCAGTTCTATTGCTTTTGGGAATAAAATGTTATTCTCCATATGAATGTGTTTTTTTAAATCCTTGTCGAATTCTTCTAGCATTGCAAATGCCGCTTTATAAGTATTACAGGATTCGTTTGGTGGTGTGTAATTATTGGTTAAAGCAGCAATTCTCCTAAAACGTTCTCCCTCTGCAATATGATCTTCTTTTAATTTTGCAATCGGATTTTCAATACTAAAAAAAGAAGGTGTTTCAAGTGACGTCCCTTTGCTTTGTGCTATTTTCATTTTTTTAATGAAAGGAAAAAGTACCAGTTCTTCTCTTTTCATATGCGCTGTTAAATCTAAAACAGACTTCGTAAAAATCGTATGTATTTCGTGCAGCTCCGGATGTATAGGTCCATGAACACCACACAATTTTGTTAAGTACTGAATGATTATGGGCGCTTTTTCTTCTACATATTTATGATGTGTTTTGGTAATATAATCTGTAATCATATCTACCGTCCAGGTTTTATAATCAAAAGACTGGTTGGCCGAACTGTTTTTTGCTTTTTCAATATGCTCAATTAGAACATTTTCGTTTATATCTCTTTTTTTGCAGACTTCTTCAATAGTTCGATAACCTTTACAGCAAAAATCAATATGATATTTTGTGAAAATTGCCGCTGTTCTGAAATCATCTGCTACGATTTCACCAATTGTAGTTTTGTTTGTTAGTTTCATAGTGGGTAGGGGTATATCAATTAATTTATTGGTTTCAGCACATTTCTTTGTTTGTCGCTTTACATTGTTTGATAATGATTAAAGACACCGCAAGCATATTTGAAAATTCTATAAACGGAATGGTAATTTCATGAGTTTCTATAAGGGCGATTGCACTATTGTTAAGCATTTTTATTTTTTCGAAAGCCAAATCAGCATCTCGTTCTTCACTGGTATAAAACGCTGTTACCAGTTTTTGCAATTCTTTTTTTAGAATATCGAAAGCATAATAATCGTTGGCTTGTTCGGTTTTTGGAAACTTCGGAATCAAGATTCTATTCGAAAAAGTAAATCCAGCAATTGTTCGCTCCACATGTTCTGAAGCCTGATGTGCAAATACCAAAGCTTCTAAAAGAGAGTTAGATGCAAGACGGTTTTTTCCATGAAGTCCAGTTCGGGAACATTCGCCAATAGCATACAGATTCGGAATTGCTGTTGCACTGTTTTGGTCTACTTTAATTCCACCACATTGATAATGAGCAGCAGGAACAACTGGAATTAAGTCTTTTTCAGGTTGTATTCCTAAGTTATTGCAATGCGCTGCAATTATTGGAAAATTAGAATAAAAATCAGCTTTGTTTAAATGTCTGCAATCCAAGTAAACATGATCTTTTCCACTCAATTGCAGTTCTCTGCTGATAGCATCTGAAACCATATCTCGTGTAGCCAATTCACCTCTGATATCGTATTTAAACAAGAATCTTTTGCCTTCGTCGTTTACAATATGAGCACCAAAACCTCTTACTGCCTCAGAAATCAAAAACAACGGATTCTCTTTACCGCAAAACAAAGCAGTTGGGTGAAACTGTATATACTGCATGTCTACAATTTCTGCTCCTGCACGTGCTGCCATCGCTAGTCCGTCGCCTGTTGCAATTTTAGGATTGGTGGTGTTTTCAAAAAGTTGACCACATCCTCCAGTACTTAATACTGTGGCTCTAGTTCTGATGTATTTTATTTTGTTGTGTTTTTTTTCATAAAAGAAAGCTCCGGTACAAGTCGTTTTATTCTTCTTGGTTTCGGTGTTCAAGTCAATAACCATATGATTTTCCCAAAGTTCAATGTTTGGCATCTTCTTGATTATTTTAAGCAGTTTTCGCTCAATTTCCAATCCGGAGCTGTCTTTATGATGTAATATTCTGTGTTGTGAGTGCCCGCCTTCTAAACCTAAATTCCATTTTCCTTTTTCATCTTTGTCAAAAGAAGTTCCGATTTCAATTAATTCCTGAAGTCTGTCAGGAGCTTGTTTGATGACCATATTCACAATTTCTTTATCGCACAAACCACCTCCCGAACGAAGCGTATCGTGAATGTGTTTATTAAAACTGTCTTTTATTAGGTCGGTCACCACTGCAATTCCGCCTTGAGCTAGTTGCGTATTGGTGTTTTTGGCAGTTTCTTTAGTCATTATAACAATAGATAAATCAGGACGTTTTTGTGCCGTTTTCATAGCAAAAAATAAACCCGAAATACCAGAACCGATGATTAATATATCTGTTGTAAGCATGTTATTTTGATTTAGAGTTATGGCGTTTTTCATGATAATTCAAGCATTCTTTCGATAGGTTTTAAGGCCTCAATTCTCAGTTTTTCTGTAATTTGCATTTCTGGACTTTCATTTTTGAGACACAAATACAGTTTTTCCAAAGTATTCATTTTCATAAAAGCACATTCGCTGCAAGCACAACTGTTGTCTTCTGTGGAAGGAGCCGGAATCAGCGTTTTGTTTGGTACCGCTTTGGAGAGCTCATGCAAGATACCGGCTTCTGTAGCCACAATGAAAACGGCAGCAGGATCCGTTTTAATGAAATTAATAATACCCGAAGTTGAGCCTATATAATGTGCTGCTTTTAAAATATGAGTTTCCGACTCAGGATGAGCTGCAATTTTTGCGTTCGGATTTTTATTGTAGATTTCTATTAGTTTGTCTAATGAAAAGGCTTCATGTACCACGCAAGAGCCTTTCCATAAGACGAGTTCACGTTTGGTTTCCTTTTGAAGATAATTACCTAAATTTTCATCTGGAGCAAATATGATTTTGTTTTCAGTTGGTATTGACCCGATTATTTTTTTTGCATTCGCCGAAGTGCAAACCAAATCACTCATCGCTTTTATTTCGGCAGAACAATTGATGTAAGTGACAACGGTGTGATCGGGATGTTGTTCTTTAAATGCTTTAAAATCTTCTGGATTACAACCGTCAGCTAGTGAGCAGCCGGCTTCCCAATCGGGTAATAAAACTTTTTTGTTTGGATTTAATATTTTAGCAGTTTCCGCCATGAAATGAACTCCGGCAAAAACGATAATGTCTGCATTGGTGTTTTGAGCTTTTTTAGATAATTCAAGACTGTCTCCGATAAAATCTGCTATATCCTGAATGTCTTCATCTTGATAATAATGAGCTAGGATTACAGCATTTTTTTCTGCTTTCAATCGGATTATTTCTTGTCTCAAAAAGTTCTTATTCATTTTTTTTGGTCTTAGTTTCTTTCTGTTTGACTACAGAAGAAAATTCTCAGTTCTGATTTAGTTTGTTTGGTTATGCTTTTAAGCATATAATTTTAATAGGGTAAATGTATTATCATCATTTCTTTCAAAACATGATTCAAATCATACTGTTTTATTTTTGTTTTTATATGTTAACCTGATTAATTGAATTTTAATAAAAATTAAAAGAGAGATTGACAAAAACATTTCTTCCCATTCTTGGTATTTTGTTCCAGTCTGAGTAAGTAGTATAGTAGTGATCGAAAAGATTTTCGACACCAGTTTGTAATTTGAGTCCGTTTTGGTTCCATTGAAAAGTATAACCAGCCGTAAAACCAAAAATGAGATAATCTGAAGTTTTATTTTGTCCGTAGGTTTGGGCAAATTCAGTTTGAGCCAAATTTCCTAAAGCATTTATTCCAGCATTAAACTTTTCTTTTTTAAAGTCAATACCGAAACTATATTTTATTGGACTTATAAAAGGAAGATTGTCACCTTGATCATCTTTTCCAACGCTGTAAGTAAGTTGTGATTTAAACTGCCAGTTTTCTAGAAAATCGTAAGTCAGATTACAATCTGTATTGAAAATGACAGCATTATTTAAAGCTTCATATCTTTTTACGCCCGAAGCACCAATGGTCATCGGAAGGGTATTGGGATCTATTTTTCCAATTATATAATCTGAGAAATAGAAATACGACCCCGTTATTTTAGAGGTAAAGCGGTTTGTTTTATATCCGATTAAAAAGTTCCCTTCTAATGCTTTTTCATTCTTGAGATTTGGATTTCCGATATAATCATAAAAATCACTGCTGTTGTACAAATAGAATCCGTAACCTTCCGAAACAGATGGTGTTCTTTCGGCGTAAGCCAGACCAAAACCAAATTCAAAGGGACCGTTGTTTTTGATATAATTTCCAGAAAAACTTTTTAAGAAACGGTTTTTAGAAGCATCCATTTCAGGATAAAAAATACGAAGGCTTTGTAGCCCGAAATCATCCGCAACACGATTATTTTGAAATCCGATATTGGCTCCGATTCGAAGTTGATCTGTGGTCGAAATTTTGATATTATCTTCTAATGACAATCCGTTGTAGAAAGTTCTTACGTCTGGCCAGGTGTACATAAACATTAGGTTTTCTTTAGGATCACTCGGATACATAGTCATTTCTGCTACTGATTTATTGTAAAAACCATTCAGGTCAATCAGAAAATGGTGTTTTTTAAGTTTGGCTTTTACTTTAGAATAAAAACCATACGTATCTGACCAGCCCGGCATATCCATATGAATTGGAACAGAAGGTCTTTTGGTGTCATCCATTTTATGAGTAATGGAATTATAGTAAGCTTTGCTTTCCCAACTTGTAATGAAATCGGAATTTGCTAGATATTTATGGCTGAAAGAGAAAATTTTAGCTTCTGCTAAAGAAACGTCCATAGGAAGTGCCGGATATCCAACATTTGTGGCTTTATCATAAATAGCTGAAGCTTCCAGAATATTTTTAGCATTGATAAAATAACCTGCATTTGCAGAAATATTGTATTTGGTAAATTGTGAGAAGTTGACTTCTTTATTGTTTCCTGCTTTATAATTTTCAGCATCACGATGCATAAAATCAATGTGAGTAAAGAATCGGGAATCGTTATAACCCAAAGAACCTCCAAAGATTTTTTGTTTATTGTTGCTTTCAAAACCCGAATGTAAACTGCCATTCCAGCCTTTACTTTTCTCACTAAACTGATTGCGCTTTAAATCAACAGAACCACCAATTCCTGCTCCGTGACAACTGGCTTGTTGTCCCGACGCCACTGTTGCTTCAGATAAATTTGAAACTTCTACATAAGACGTTATCGGATCCATTTTATCGGTACAGGCACCAAATATGCGCATTCCATCAATAGTAATCACAGTGCGTTCTGAAGCCATATTATTGATAACGGGTTCCCACGCATAAGCGCCTCTTTTAATCATATTAACTTTAGAAGATTTTGCTAAATATTCTTCTACAGAAGTCAGTGATTTTGGCTGTTTAAGATGTAGAGAAGTCTTGTTACCAATGACAATAATTTCATTGAGTTTTATAGTTTCAAGACTATCTTTTGTTTTTTCCTGAGCACAGCATATTGTAGAAAATAGGGCTAGAAAAAAGGTTGCCAGATTTTTCATGATTTAATTCTTTAAAAGAAAGAGACAAGTAAAGATTGTCTCTTTCCTGTTACTTTTTAGGCTAAAACTCAATCTCAAAATAAAGACTGCTGGCTGTGTTTTCTGTAGTTACTGGTTCTCCTTTTAAAACCTCATCAGTAGCATTTAGAACCTGAAGATTAATTTTCCAGTATCCTGTCATGGTCAAGGAAAGTTTTCCTTTGTAAAATCCATCGGCTGTATTTTGAAGTAAATCTGTATTGTTCGGCGAACCATGATTAGCCATACTTGGCATTCTCGGATCTATTTTTACTTTGAAATTATCTACAGTCGAAAAAGTCATCATATCCTGCATTTTGTAAATAGCAACAGTCATATCGTTTACAGCAACTTTAGGTGAAGTAGGCGCGATATAAGCGATCACATAACTTGTTCCATCTGTTCCTTTGAATGAACTTACAGTACGTTTTGCACTCGCTGGAACACTTATTTTACTTGTAGCAGTGTAAGAAATAGTATTAATGGTATAAGTAAAACTTAAATCCCAATACTCTGTTTCGTTTTGTGCCATTTGGAAAATAAGATTTCCTTCATACAAAGTTTTTTTGTCCGACACTTTTGCTACAACTGATTTTGGACAAGAATGTTCCATCATTTTCATATGCATTAGTGGTGTCCATTCAATTTTGGCATCAGTGATGTAAGCATTGGTTTTGGTGTCTTTTATTCGAAGCGAAACATGATTGTAGCCCTGAACTAAACTTCCAGTTGCTGAATACAATTCTATGGTATGTGTGTCATTGGTTATTTCCTGTATTTTTTGAAGTCCGCTTGTTTCATCTGCTGGAATTTCAGGAGTTGAATCGTCATCAGAAGAGCAAGAGAATAAGGTAATTGCGAAAAATAATAGTGCTGTGTATTTTAAAATTTTCATGAGATAATAATTTAAATGTGGATAATAGGAGGACTGCCGAAAAGGATTCGGGGCCTAAAAAAATATTTAAAAAATCACATGAAAATAGGAGGACGAAGCAGGAAAACAGTCTCTAAATGAGTGTACAAGTTTTTGTAAAAGGCATTTATTCTAAAAACAGTTTTGGTGTGTTTTTCAAAATCAAACAAAGGAATTTTTACAATAAAAAGAAGAACGGTTTCGACTGTTTCACTTTTCTTTTCATTAGAAGAAGGCGTATCATTTTTATAAGCCTTTGCCAATTCTTTCTTTAAATGACATTTACCATTACAATGAAGTTCGGGAGCATTTTTGTTTTCGCACAATTCAGTTGTGATGTACTGATAGTTTACCACATAATCCAAAAATGGAAAAGCGGGTCTGAACACCACCGCAAAAAGAAATATGTAAACACAAAGCTTCATTACTCGTTTTTTGAGAATACGAAGGTATTATGAACTTTTTTTTGAGGATATGATTGTAATCATACTCTGTGAAAAACAAGTTTTGGAATTTTGATGAAAAGTTTAACCAATTAAAAACAAAGAAATGAACAAATTATTCGTATTAGCACTGTTTGGTTTTTTCTTCTTTCTGTCTTGCGGAAAAGAAAAATCAAATACTAATCAGGATTTCTCACCTCCAACTCAGGAAGAGAAGACGGCGGATGCAGAATCGTATGATTCTAAGAGAGGTCTCGGAAAATATGAAACAGTTGAATTAGGAACATCTTTAGATAAGGCATTGGCTGAAAAGGGACTTAAAACAGCTGAAGTAAAATGTACCTCATGCCATAAACCTACTGATGAAAAATTAGTTGGACCGGGATGGAAAGGTGTTACAGAAAGAAGAACCCCACAATGGATCATGAATTTTATTACCAATCCTGATCCAATGATCGACAAAGATCCTGAATTGCAGGCTCAGCTAGAGCTTTGTCTGATTCGTATGCCTAACCAAGGATTAAGCGATGACGAAGCCAGATCGATTCTGGAATATATGCGTCAGAATGATGGGGTGAAATAAATAATGGAATCAAAATCAAAATAATAGCCTTATGAAAAATAAATTTTTAAAATCGATTTTCGTTGTTACGTTAGGGTGTGCGTTTTTTGTTTCTTGCAAACCAAAAGACTCTACAGATGCTGTTGAAGGTGATGCGGCCTCAAAAGTATATGTAGCACCAGGAAAGTATGATGAGTACTACAACTTTGTATCGGGCGGTTTTAGCGGTCAGGTCAGTGTTTATGGACTTCCGAGTGGAAGACTTTTAAGAGTAATGCCGGTATTCTCAGAAGATCCTCAAAGTGGTTACGGTTATAGTGAAGAAACTAAACCCATGTTGAATACCTCACACGGTTATGTGCCTTGGGATGATCAACATCACTTGGATTTATCTCAAACAAATGGAGAAGTAGATGGACGTTGGATTTTTGCCAATGCCAATAACACACCTCGTATTGCACGTATTGACCTGAAAACATTCAGAACTGCTGAAATTATAGAGCTTCCAAATTGTGCGGGTAATCACTCCTCTCCATTTATTACTCAAAATACAGAGTATGTAGTAGGAGCGAGCCGTTTTAGTGTTCCTGCAGATAATGATGATGGTGATGTACCGATCAATACTTACAAGAAAAATTTTAAAGGATATCTTAGTTTCGTAAAAATTGGAAAAGAAGGAGAGTTAGATCTTGCTTTCCAAATCGTAGCTCCAGGTGTCAATTTTGACTTGAGTCACCCAGGAAAAAAAGAATCTCATGGATGGTTTTTCTTCTCTTGCTACAATACAGAGCAAGCCAATACTTTACTGGAAGTGAATGCTTCTAAAAATGATAAAGATTTTATCATGGCTGTAAACTGGAAAAAAGCAGAAGAATATATCAAAGCTGGAAAAGGAAAACGTGTTCCTGCAAAATATGCTCATAATACGTGGGATGAAAAGACTCAGACTGCTAAATCTGAAATCAAAAATGAGGTGCTTACGCTGGATGCTTCAGAACTTAAGGATATCTGTTATATGATTCCTTGTCCGAAATCACCACATGGTTGTGATATCGATCCAACAGGTGAATATATTATTGGAAGTGGAAAACTGGCTGCTTTAATTCCAGTTTTCAGTTTTACAAAATTGAAAGATGCAATTGCTAATAAACAATTTGATGGAGCTTATGCAGGAATTCCAGTTGTAAAATATGAAGCAGCTCTTTATGGTGAAGTTCAAAAACCAGGTTTAGGACCTCTTCATACCGAATTTGACGGAAAAGGAAATGCTTACACAACGATGTTTGTGTCTTCTGAAGTGGTAAAATGGAATATCAAAGATCTTAAAGTCTTAGATAGAAAAGCGACTTATTATTCTCCTGGACACTTAATGGTTCCTGGTGGAAATACTGAAAAACCATTTGGAAAATATATGGTGGTTTACAACAAAATTACAAAGGACCGTTTCTTACCAACGGGGCCAGAATTGGCACAAAGTGCTCAGTTATTTGACATCAGTGGAGATAAAATGAAATTGCTTTTGGATTTCCCAACAATTGGAGAACCGCATTATGCGCAAGGTATTCCTGCAGAAAAAGTTAGAAATAACGGACAATTGAAGTTTTACAATATAACGGAGAATAAACATGCCTTTGCTACTAAAGGTGAAAAAGAAACCAAAGTGGTTAGAGAAGGAAATAAAGTACACATTTATATGACTTGTATTCGTTCTCACTTTGCTCCAGATAATATTGAAGGTATTCGTGTAGGTGATGAAGTGTACTTCCACGTAACCAACCTTGAACAAGACTGGGACGTTCCTCACGGATTTGCCATTAAAGGTGCAAATACCGCGGAAATACTGATTATGCCGGGTGAAACCTTAACATTGAAATGGGTTCCGCAGAAAAAAGGAATATTCCCATTCTATTGTACTGATTTCTGTAGTGCATTACACCAAGAAATGCAGGGATATGTGCGAGTTTCGCCAGCAGGAAGTAATGTTCCGATTAGTTACAGTGTAGGGACGAATCTACCAAAAGAATAGCCAGTAACCTAAAGGGAGCAAAGTATTCTTTGTTCCCTTTTATTTTGAATTATTATGAGAAATAAAAAACTATCTACGTTTTCCAAAATTGTACTCATCTTATCGGGACTTTTATTGATTGGAGCTATATTTTTTCCTATTTGGAGAATTGAACTTACTGCACCACAATATCCAGAAGGTCTGGTTTTAAAACTTCACCCTTCTAAAATTGCTGGAGATGTTGATATTATCAACGGATTGAATCATTACATCGGGATGAAGACATTGCATACAGAAGACTTTATTGAATTTAAGGTTTTACCTTTTATTTTAGGAGGTTTAGGTATTATTTCATTAGTATGTGCGTGGAGTTCAAAAAGAAAATCGCTGTTTATATTCTTTTTTTCTTTTATGCTTTTCGGAATATTGTCTGCTTGCGATTTCTACAGATGGAATTATGAATACGGGCATAATCTCGACCCGAATGCTGCTATCAGAGTACCTGGAATGGCGTACCAGCCTCCAATGTTGGGATACAAACAATTGCTAAACTTTGGGGCTTATTCAATGCCCGATATAGGCGGATGGATGCTTATAGCTGTTGGAGTTTTACTTTTTGCTGCTACTGTAAAAGAAAAATATAGGACACCGAAATCTAGTCGATTTTTAAGTCTTTTTCTAATCTCCGCTTTTTTATATTCCTGTTCCAATGACAAACCAGTTCCGATTAAACTAAACGTCGATAATTGTGATTTCTGCATGATGGGAATCAGCGATGGGAGACATGGAGCGGAAATCATTACTCAAAAAGGTAGAGCTTACAAGTTTGATGATATTGCCTGTATGGCACATTATTGCAAACAGAATACGGACATTAAAATTAAAGCCTATTATGTTCATGATTATACGAAGAACAATGAACTAATTTCAGCAGAAAATGCTTTTTTCGTTTCAGGAGGAACTATAAAAAGTCCGATGAATGGAAATATTGCCGCTTTTTTAAGTAAGAGTGAAGCTAAAGCATTTGAAGCACAATCAAAAGGATTGGAAACAGAATGGAATGATATTCTAAAAAAGTAGAACCATTCGTTAATTAAAATCTTACCACATGAAACTACAATTTTGTCTTTCATTATTATTGTTTTTCAACTGTCTTTGGTCACAAAAAATTGAAGTTGGTCCCGAAAAATCTATAAAAACAATCAAAAAAGCAATAGAACTGGCAAAGTCTGGTGATACTATTTTAGTTCATAAAGGAGTTTATCGTGAGGGTAATATTATTGTAGATAAAAAAATAATTCTGCAGGGAAAAAACTTGCCAATCCTAGACGGCCAACAAAAGTACGAAGTGGTTTCTATAAAAGCCGACAGCGTATCTTTTTCAGGATTTAAAGTTATTAATTCAGGTTTTGGGTCTCTGAATGATCCCTGTGGAATTAAAATATACAACAAAACCGGAGTTGAAGTAAAAGATAATTTTCTGGAGAATAACTTTTTTGGAATTTATGTTCAGAAAGGAACCAATTGCATTATAAAAAACAATACCATAAAAGCGTATCAAAAAGAAGAGCAACGCATTGGAAACGGAATTCATTGTTGGAAAAGCGAGAATATGCGGATCATCGGCAACAAAATTTCGGGACATCGCGACGGAATTTATTTTGAATTTGTTTCTAATTCGGTGATCTGGCGAAATGTTTCCAAAGAGAATATTCGGTACGGACTTCATTTCATGTTTTCTAATGATGACGCTTATATTTCTAATGTTTTTAAAAATAATGGGGCAGGAGTAGCAGTCATGTTTACCAAAAACGTAAAAATGTTCAACAATTATTTTGAAGAAAACTGGGGCGATGCAGCTTATGGTTTATTACTCAAGGAAATCTCAGATAGTTATATTATTGGAAATAAATTTGTCAGAAATACTTCGGGAATTTATATGGAAGGAACCAGCAGGGTTAAACTCGAAAAGAATATTTTTAAAGATAACGGTTGGGGAATGAAAGTTCAGGCGAGTTGCATGGATAATGTGATTTCGTTTAATAATTTTCTTTCCAATACTTTCGATATCAGTACAAATGGAAGTTTAGTGCTCAATCACTTCAATAATAATTATTGGGATAAATATGAAGGTTATGATCTCAATCGGGACGGGATAGGAGATGTGCCTTTTCATCCGTTGAGTCTTTTTGCGGTCATTACAGAAAACAATCCCTCGGCAATGCTCTTGTTCCGAAGTTTTATGATTACGCTTTTAGATAAATCAGAAAAAATCCTTCCGAGTATAACTCCAGATAATTTTGTCGACGAAACCCCCGAAATGAAATCTCTTGTATTATGATTACTTTAAAAAATATAAATAAAAAATTTGGCAGATTGAAGGTTTTACAAGATGTCAGTCTAGAATTTAAAGCAGGAGAATGTATTGCGCTTATCGGTCCGAACGGTTGTGGAAAAACCACTTTGATTAAATCGATTTTAGGAATGGTTTTACCTGACAGTGGTGAAATTCTTCTCCAAAATGAATCTATTTTAAAGAAGTTCGAACATCGAAACAATATTGGCTATATGCCCCAAATTGGACGTTATCCCGATAATATGACCATCGAGCAGATTATCGCCATGATCAAACAAATCAGAAATTCAAAAAATGAATTAGACGAAGATTTGATTAAAGATTTTAAACTTGATCAAATGAGAGATAAACAAATGCGGACACTTTCTGGTGGAACAACGCAAAAAGTTAGTGCAACATTAGCTTTTCTTTTCAATCCTGATGTTTTAATTCTGGATGAACCCACTGCAGGACTTGATCCTTTGGCAGCCGAAATTCTGAAAGAGAAAATCATCAAAGAAAGAAATAAAGGAAAACTAATCCTGATTACATCACATTTACTAAGTGAACTCGATGATATGATTACGCAGATTATTTTTATGCAGGAAGGAAAAGTACATTTTCATAAAACGATTCAGGATCTTTTAGAATCAACGGGAGAAACCAAAATATCCAAATCCATAGCCACTATTTTAAAAGAAAAACAGCATGAACAGAATTATTAAAATCGTCTTGTTAGACATTCTGAAAAATAAGATTATTGTAAGTTATGCTTTAATTTTGGGCTTGCTTTCGTGGGGATCTTTTATGCTCGAAGACAATACATCTAAAGGACTTTTAACGATTCTGAATGTAATTTTGTTTACAGTTCCATTGGTATCGGTTCTTTTTTCGACTATTTATATTTACAACAGTTCTGAATTTATCGAACTTTTACTGAGTCAGCCCATCAAAAGAAAAAAAATCTGGATCAGTTTGTTTGCGGGACTTTCAATCGCTATGTTTTTGGCTTTTTTTATTGGAGCCGGAATACCACTTTTAGTCCATTCACCTGGAATGGCTGGAGTAATCATGCTTTTATCTGGAAGTTTGATTTCCATTGTTTTTGTGTCGTTGGCATTTTTGAGCTGCATTCTCACGCGAGATAAGGCAAAAGGAATTGGAATGTCTATTTTATTCTGGCTATATTTTGCCGTACTTTTTGATGCTTTGGTATTGTTTCTTTTGTTCCAGTTTGCCGAATATCCAATTGAAGAAGCGATGGTGGGAGTAACAGCTTTGAGTCCAATAGATTTGGCACGAATTCAGATTTTGCTGCATCTGGATCAGTCTGCTATGATGGGATATACTGGAGCTATTTTTAAAGATTTTTTTGGAACTGCGATCGGATTGGTGATTTCTTTTTCTCTTTTGGTTTTATGGATACTAATTCCATTTATTATTTCAGTTAGAAAATTTGAGCGAAAAGATCTTTAATGTTTTTGTTTATTTAGAAATAAAAGAAATATGAAAACAGATATTAGAAATAAAGAAGATATCATTCTATTGGTTGATGCTTTTTATTTGAAGGTAAAAACAGATGCAACCATTGGGTATTTATTTACAGAAGTAGCTAGGATCAATTGGGAAAAACATCTTCCAATAATGTATGATTTCTGGGATAATGTTCTTTTTCATACAGGAAATTTTGATGGAAATCCGATGTTGAAACATCGAACGCTTGATGAAAAAAGTTCACTCACTAAAACTCATTTTCTGCATTGGACAAAACTTTGGAAAAAAACAGTAGATGATTTGTTTGAAGGTGAAAAAGCAGAAGAAATAAAAAAAAGAGCAGAAAATATTTCCAAATGGATGATGAACAAAGTTGTTTCTTAATACAAAAACGGGATCTCAAAAAAGTTCCCGTTTTTATCTTTTAAGATATCAAGACTGAATTAATAATTTCTTTTAACCTTATACAAAAAAAGAAAAAATCCTTTTGTTTTGGTATGATTCAAATCATATAGAACGAAATTAGTAGAACAATTTATGATCAATAATTTCGATTTTTCTATTCTTACTCATTAATGATATTGTTCGTATTACTGTTTCTACACGAAGACCTGTAAAATCTGCAATTTCTTGTCTAGTATACGGAATTTTCATTTTTATAGAAGCTCCAATATTATGTTGTTTTTTTAAATTATCTAGAAAGTACTGAATGCGATATTCAGGTTTATGATTGACTATATTTTTAGAAAAGACAATTTTATTGTAGATTTTCCACGCAAATAGCTTAAGGATTTTTAACTGCATTTCAGGATTCTCTTCTAAAAAAGAAAAGAAGTTTGTTTTGGATAATTTTAAGATTACACAATCTGTCTGAGCTATTGCAGTAGCAGGGTAAGGTTGTCCAATAAAAAGTGGCGGTTCACCAAAACTGTTTCCTTCATTAAAAACGCCCACAGTGAGATCTTTACCGTCTTCGTTGGTATAACTCATTTTTACAGTTCCTTCCAAAATCTGAAAATAGGAAATCGCACAATCGTTCTCAAAAAAGATGATTGAATTTTTAGCAACCTTTTTAGCTACAGCTCCCCAAGTATATAGTAAATCAGTATCGATATGCATGTCGAAACGTTGAAGAAATGGTTTAAGTGTTTGGTATAGTATTAATTAAAGCAAAGAAATGAATCAAATTTAAAAGAAAATATGATAATTGTTAGCTTTTAGTTGTTTCTTTTTGAAACCAAAATAATAAGGTTTAAATAGTAGAAGAAGATTGTTTTTTTTCGAAGAAAAAGCCTGAAAAAAGAGAATTGAAGAGCTGTCCTTGAGAGACAGCTCTTAATATAATGTTTGTTTTGAGTTAACTTGAAAAAGTTAAACCTTTGTTTTTGAAACTTACGTAAAGTTCTTGTCGTGCCAAACTAATCGTTTCTTCTGTTCTGTAAATACTGCACCAGAATTTGATTAAAAGTTTATACTTTCCATCAGAAATGGAACTATAATATATTTGCGATGGTTTCGAATTGTTTACGAGTGGAAGATTAGTAAGCGTTTCGTTTACGACACTATTGATTTCCTCTGGAATCGTTTCGCCATTAATTTCAAAAGTTACTTCAACCAATTTAAAATTATCAGTATACGTCCAGTTGGTAATATTTTGAGATAATAAATTACCATTCGGAATAATAATTTCGGCACCATTTGGAGCATTAATTTTAGTTGTTCTCAATCCCATCGATTTTACGCGACCCGATTCAGAACTGATTTCTACAACATCGCCAATCTGAATAGGTTTGTCAAAAATTAAGATAATACCCGAAACAAAATTGCTTACAATATTCTGAAGTCCAAGTCCAACACCGACACCTAAAGCACCTAATAAAATACTTAATTTATCCAAAGGCATTCCAGAAGCGGCAACAGCCAAAAGATAACCACTTATTAAAACTACTAATCTTGTAATCAATAATTTTGAATGTTGCCTTTTGTTTATGTTTTCTTCGTTTTCATCATCAATTTCACCAAAGAAATAAGCCACGTATTTTTGTAATAAATGTGCTGCCCAGATTATAATGAAGAATAAAACGATATTACCCAGCGTAAACGTGATGCTTCCAATTGTATTTGGATGACTTAACAACTTGGTTAAAGAAGAACGAAGTGACTCCCAAATATTCAAATTTGATGCAATTACAATCAGCCACATATAACTGATTACAATGATAAATGGTTTTTTAAGGTTGTCTGATAAACTTTCATAATCAAACATTTTTTCAATTCCTCTTTTTACTCTAGTGGTATAAATTTGAAGCAGAATAATTTCCAAAATAATCTTCAAAAGAACACTTAAAGCTACAATTTGAGTAAGTGAAATAAAAGCTGTTAAACTTAACATGTTAGAAAGCGAAACTCTTCCAAATAAATTGTATAAAATTGACAGTACATTCAAGCCAATAAAAATGATACTTGCCCATTTAAAAAAGCCTTTTATATAAAGTTCTTCTTTAAGTGTTTTAATTTGAATTAAACCATAACGAATTCCTAAAATGTTAATCGCTACAAAAGCAAAACGCTGCAATAATCCGATTGTAATAAATAAATCCAAGAAACAAAGGGCAAAGAACAATCCTAAAAGGAAAAGCCAATTTCTCATAGCAACTCCTGACCATTGATTTTTGAAGAGGAAAATTAAAACTCCAAGCAAGAAAAGGTGAATTAATTCTAAAAATAGAGCAGGAGCATACAAATTGGTAACTACTGCAATATTTAAGGCAATAACTAAAACAGGCAGTAAAACACCACGATTTAGATATTTAAAATTAAGAAGAGAAAGATTCTCCGAATAACCATTTGTTCTTAGGTATTTTATGTTTCTGGAAATGTACCAAAACAAAAGTCCCATAAAGAAAAACAAAGTTATTAGGCCTCCAGCTTTATATCCGAGGTAATAGGCAGCAACGTTTTCTTCAATAATAATTTTAGATTTAATATTGTGCGTTACCTTTTTCTTTACGGCCGAATCGCTGATCTGCCATAGCGAAGGATATTCTTTGTTGAAAATACTAATTCCAGATTTCTCCAGTTTGCTTTCAACAGTAACCAAAGCATTAGAAACGGCAATTTTTCTTTGAACCGTAAGACGTTTTTTATTGTTTAAAGTCGTTTGGTTTTTAGTCATTAAACTGTCTGTTCCGACATATTTTTTTCTAAGATCTCCAAATTCTTTTTGAAATTGTTGACGACGAATGGTGTCTTTTAATAAACTAATTAAGGTTTTGTCTTTTCGAAGATCAATAACACGTTTTTTAATGTTTTCAAGATCTAGATTACGTGCATTAATAGCTTTGTTCTGTTCTTCTAATTCTTGTTGAATTTCTTGCAGTACAACGCGATACATTTGTTGGTTGCGTACATTCGGATTTGCTCCTTTTAAACTGGCTAAAATTAAATCCAGTTTACTCTCTGTACGTTTCATATCGCCAAAAAGATGACGTGTATCTCCAGCAAAATCAATGTCATTGTAAGCTGATTCTAAAACTTCTCCAGCTTTTTCTATTGCTATTAAATAATCACTGTCTGTGGCTGTAGTATCGTTGAATAATCTGCCTCGATTTTCTTTTTTAACAGTTTTTTGTTCTTGTGCATTAGTCTGAAATGCAAGAAAAAGAAATAAAAATAAGGAGAAGAAATAAGGAGTTCTTTTTTGAAAAATCATAATTTTAAGGCTTATTTAGGGAGACCAAATTTAATTTTTTTTATAAAACTTTTCGTCAACAAAAAATTAAATTAGACGTATTAGCCTATTTTATCTTCAGATTCTGATTAGATATCTCTGAAAGTGATTTCTTTTTTTATTTCTTTTAATGAATTCGAATTCACAATAACAATGGGAATTAGTGAATAAGGAATTACCATTAATGTAGAAAGTGTGGTCTCTTGGCATAAAAACACAATGATGAGTAAGAGAATGATGGATGCCGCTAAGAGAAAATAAATTATATAGAGAATTGTTTTCTGTTTTTTTAAAAGTTCTTCAATACTCATTTCGCTTGGTTTCTTTGCTCTCATTTTATATTTTTACATTATAATTTTTTTACAAAATTTAATTAAAAAATATTCCAAAACAATAAGTCATATTTTTTTGACTACCCTATAAAATGATATGGAAGAAAAAGAAACATGCCCTGCACAAAGACTTTTAAAAATGTTATCAGGAAAATGGAAAGCAGAAATTTTTCGTTTGGCTGTTGAGTCGCCTTTGCGATTTAATATGTTGTTGAGACAGATTCAGGGTTCAAATAAACAGTCTTTAGCAACGGCTTTGAAAGAGTTGGAAGAAGAAGGTCTTTTGGAGAAAATTACAATTAAATTAAAGCCACTCCATATTGAATATAATTTAACCGAAAAAGGAAAAGCTTTAATCCCGGTTTTCCAGCAATTGGAAGGTCTTTCTAATTAAGTAGAAAAGATCCTCAAATCTGCTCAGCTGACTATGAAATCACTGAGATTCTCTGAGAATCAAATCCTACATCCAAAAAATAAAAACGTCAGCTAAAAAAAGCAATGATATTTAGTTGATAAAATCAAATTTATCTTCGAACATTTTGCCAATTACCGGAATTGGTTTCTTTTGTTCGTTTGCCGCATTAATGATTCCAAAAATCCATAAAATGAAAATCACATAACCAACATAGCTTAAAAAGTAAAGTGCTGGTACAATAGCAACAACAATAGATAATGCAACATTTACCAGTAAAGAAACCAGAAAAATTCCGAATCCTTGTTTTAAATGATAACGTACCAAGTCGCTTTTTGGAGTTACGTCTTTACTTTGAACAAAAGCTATAATCCAACCAATAATAGTGACATAGCTCAAAATAGAAAGGGTTTTATTATTCATCGTTTTAGTTATTTATTACTTCAAAAATAGATATGATGAATGAAAAATTAAATAGCTGCTTTGTTATCTGTAGGTTTTGATTGGTATTGGTGGAGGATGAATTTATATGTTGTTTGTTTTTTATTTCAAGTTTCCATTTTTTTAACCGTAAAGTTCACAATGATCTTTAATAATCGACTGTTTATAAAAACCAAAGAATGCAAAGCTTTATAGAAAAACTTTGCGTTCTTTGGTTTTTATAGATCTCGCATTTCAAAAAACTCTGCGAACTTTGCAGTAAAAAACAGTTTATTTTTTCGGAAGATAAATCCAAAATGTGGTTCCTTCTCCAGGTTTACTGCTAAAGTTGATCATACCGTTGTGGTT
The DNA here is from genome assembly GCF_024649945.1 of Flavobacterium panacis. Classification (GTDB taxonomy): domain Bacteria; phylum Bacteroidota; class Bacteroidia; order Flavobacteriales; family Flavobacteriaceae; genus Flavobacterium; species Flavobacterium panacis. Next base: position 99,104 of record NZ_JANKMS010000014.1, read on the forward strand.
TTCAATGATTCTTCGGCACAAAGCAAGTCCGATACCATTTCCGCCATATTGATCGCGTTCGTGAAGACGCTGAAACATATCAAATATACGTTCTGAGTATTTGCCATCCATTCCGATTCCGTTGTCTGCAATCGAAATTACATGATAATTTTCAGATGAAGTCGTGAGTTTTTCATCTTTCGGAACATCTTCATACGAAATAGTCACTGTTGGCTGATCTGTATTAAATTTAAGCGAGTTATTGATCAAATTGTACAATAATTGGCGAAGCTGTGTATCAAGTCCGAAAACTTTTGACAACGGATTTACATTTATAACAGCATTTTTTTCTTCGATAACCAAACTTAAATCGCTTAAAACTTCGATTATAACTTGATTTAAATCTACTTCTTCAAAATATTGTTCTTTATTTTCAATTCTAGAATAATTAAGAACATCTGTAATTAAATTGGATAATCTGCCGGCAGCTAATGTAATTCGGTCAAAATAATACTTTTTCTTTTGGTCTTCGCTTAAATGTTCGCCCGCTCTTGAAAGCATAATCATAATCTTTCTAAGTGGTTCTTGAAGATCGTGACTGGCAATATAAGCGAATTGTTCTAATTCTTTATTTTTAAAACGAAGTTTAGAGTTGGCGCTTTCCAATTCGTTCTTCGTTAATTTTAATTCGGTGTTGTCTTTCAACGTTTCCACCATCATTTTCTGAGCGTTGATATTTACAAAATAGACAAGCCAGCTGTTAAAACTTCCGTCTTCTGCTTTATTTGGAACTATAGAAACTAAGTGCCAGATATAGTCAGAGCCGTTTTTGATCCTTGTTTCACCTAAGAAATTAGATCGGTTTTGTTTGGCTTTGTTCCAACCTTCTAGGATAGTGTCAATATCTTCCAAATGAATAAAATTGATTAACGTTTTTTTATCAAAAGTAAGGAGAGGAACTTCTAGATAATTTTCTAAAGATTCGTTTACCAATAATACTGTATTGCGTTCATTCAAAACACAAATTAAAATTGGAATTGTATTAGCTAATTGTTTGTATTTGTTCTCGCTTTCTGTTAGTTTTTCTGAAAGCGCAATTAGCTCAATATTTTTCTTTCTAATTTCGTCATACGGAGATAAAGGCGGTTCGAATTTAAAATAATCGATAATGCTTTTGATCTTCGTTTCGGACAAAAGTCCAGGTGCCGAAATTGGCTGACTTATTTTAGTTACAGACTGATTGTCAACATAACTATATTGAATGTTTCCAGAGATTTTTGAAGCATATAAAAAGGCTTCAGGACTACAGCTTTTTAAATCTGCGGTATCTGTAATAACCGCTATAATTTCTTTTTGAGTTGCTTTTATGATGTTCAAACCCAGTACCAATAAAGAGTTGGTTCCCTTGGCAATGGCACAACGGGCAACTTCTGATACTGCGGTCGAAAAGCGAGTTTGAAATGAAGAGGCCATACCGCACATTTCTGCAATTTTCATACAACGTTTATGAGCCAATATCAGGTCCATTTCGTTATCAAGATTTATTTGTATGATCTCTTTTATCATGCTCAGTTTATTTTACCGACCAAAATTGTTGCATCATCAGTTCCTCTTACATTTTCCTTATAAATTGCAGCTGCAATGATGCCGGGACTTTGTTTGAAAATAGAATTTAAGTCGTTTAAACTCCATCTTGTTCGCAAACCGTCACTATGCATAATGATGATTTGATGTTTTTTATAAGGAACAACGGTATTGTTCAGTGTTCTTGGAATATTATGACCGATAATTCCGTTATAAGGAGTATAGGTTTTATTTTCTAATCCGTTAAAAATTCGGGTATTGATGTTGCCAATCCCGCAAACATTCCAAACTTCTGACTTATAATCTACTGATGCTATTGTTGCAACCAATCCTCTGGTTTTCTTTACTTTTAAATGAATATCTCTTAAAATAGTAGTTGGATCGGTTTCTACAGATTGTTTAAAGGCTTTTATAGCAGCTTCAACTGCTTCATTAGCACTTTCTCCGTGTCCTAATCCATCTCCTACAAATATCTGAAATCCTTTGCTGTTATGTTTTATATAATACCCATCTCCGCAAAGTTTTTCACCTGGATAATTTACAGCAATAGTAGTAGGATTTAATCCGTTTTTTAAAGAAGGAATTTCGAGTTCTGGTTTTTCGCAGATTTTTACATACTGTACACAGCCCCAATTTTTCATGGAGTAAATCTGAAAATCATTGCTTAGTCTTTTAATGGAACCTAAACCATGACCAAGTGTATTAGAAGACGAATAACCGTCATTCATAATTTTGGCAACATTATCAAAACCAATGCCTTTGTCCAGGCAATAGATTTCGATTTCATTATGCTCTCCATTAAAATTAGCACGATACAGTAATTCGCCACCGTTCGCAAATTTCATTAGATTTGAAGTAAGTTCTGCCACAATAATATCTGTTTCGGCAGCTCTGTGAGGGGTAAAACCCAATTGAAGGGCAAGATTATGTATTTCTCTTTTTATAAAAGCTATCAGACTTCTGTCATCAATTTTATAAGTGGAAAACGTATTATCCATTTTTCCATTTTGTTATAGTAACGGTGGTACCGTTTCCGAGTTCTGATTTAATGTCAAATTCATTGACAAGTCTTTTTGTTCCTGGTAAACCTAATCCCATGCTTTTTCCTGTACTGTATCCATCTTTCATTGCTAGAGATATGTCGGCTATTCCGGGGCCGTTATCAATAAAAGTAACGCGCACGCCATTATCTTTGCCGTTGCTCACGGACTCGATAATAACTCTTCCACCACCACCATATTTCAGAAGATTACGCAAAAGTTCGCTAGTGGCCGTAATAAGTTTGGTCTGATTTAAAATACTCATACCAGCTTTTACACCATATTCTTTTACACGATTGCGCAATGGTACAACGTCCTGTTCTTTTACAACAGGAGCTTCTTCTTTGCTATTCGATATCGTCGTCATACTCCTGCTCTTCGTTTTCGCTTATGTGCATTTTTGAGCGAAGTAAATCCATGCCTCTTTCTACGTTTAAGGCACTTATGACTCCATTTAAAGATAATCCAAGTTCTACCAATGTTATGGCAACTGCGGGTTGCATTCCAACAACAACGGTTTGTGCATCTAATATTCTTGACATTACGGCAATGTTTCCGAGGATTCTTCCCATAAAAGAATCTATAATAGAAACTGCAGAAATGTCTATTAGAACACCTTTTGAACTATGTTTACTAATAGTATTTATTAAATCTGATTCAAGATTTTCTGCCAATTGATCATACAAATCTACTTGTATAGTAACAAGCAGAAAATCTCCCATTTTAAGTATAGGAATTCTTTCCATATAAACCCGAAATCTTTATTCTACAATTTTTCTTTTTTTGACAACAGTTAACTGAAGCATTTCAAAAGCTGTTTGTAAAGCGCTTGCCAATGAAGCCTTAGTTGTAATACCGCTTAGGTCAATTCCTAAATGCACAACTGTTTGAGCAATTTCTGGACGAATACCGCTAATGATACATTCAGCTCCCATTAAACGGGTTGCGCTCACTGTTTTAATAAGGTGCTGTGCTACAAGAGAATCTACAGCTGGAACACCAGAAATATCCAAAATGGCAATAGAACTTCCGGTATCAACAATTTGCTGTAAAAGGCTTTCCATTACAGTTTGTGTTCTTGAACTGTCTAAAGTTCCAATAATTGGCAAAGCAACGATACCATCCCAAACGGTGATAACAGGTGTAGAGATTTCGCTAATTTCATCAACTTGTCTAGAGATTACGTCTTCTCTTCCTTTCATAAAGGCTTCAAAAGTCATAATCATCATATTGTCTAAAATAGCACTCAATTTTAGATTAGCGTCATAAAGTGCTTGAGGATCTGTTATTAATTCAGCAAGAATTCGAAATGCAGCTTCTTTAAACGAAATTAAATATTGTCCGTTTTCTCTTGGAGAAAATCCACGTTTTCCTCTAGAAGATGAGATTCCTACAATAAGGTCTTGAACTTTTTCAAACTCCTGTGAGTTCTCATATTTTTCATCAGATTTTGCTAATGCAGTTAAAAAGAATGAAGCAAATTCTTTTGACTCTTCTTCTTCAACCGCTCCATCATCTGCACCACTCTCTAAAAGAATTTGAGACCATATTGTAAGTAACTTGTTTTCGTGCTCTTTTAAGACACCTAGTACGTTGTTTTGCATTTGCTTTTTGCTTTAAATTTTGGAATTTTCTCTATCAAATATATAACATTAAATTGTATGCGAAAAGATTTATTAAATTTAAAAATGATGAAAAATTAATTTTTTGAAACTAGGAGCATCATTTAAGCTGTTATAATTAATCATTTATGTTAAAAGAGCAGAAAATATTAATTTGTGAATATTAAATGCAAAAAAGATAAAAGAGAGTTATTTCTGATGTTTTACACTAATTTAAATTTCCTCTTTCATTAATTTAAAAAACTGTTCTTTTTTTCCTCTAGAAATAGGAACAACCGATTTATCATTCATATGTACCATTCCTTCGCGAGAATAACTTACAATCGAATTGACATTGATTAAATGGGATTGATGAATTCTGAAAAACATTGGCGGTTCTAAAATATCTTCATAGTTTTTGAGCGGTTTAGAAACCATTATTTTTCGACCATCTGTTAGAAAAAAAGTAGTGTAGGAACCCGAAGTTTCACATCTTAGAATTTGGTCTAATTTAACAACATACATCGCTTCTTGCGTTGGAAGAATAACTCGGTCTGGTGTTTTAGAAAGATTATTTTGTAATTCGCTTAATTGTTGTTTTTCTAAAACTCTTTCCTGTAAAAGTGCAATTCTTTCAATCGCCGTTTTCAATTCATCGGGATCAATTGGTTTTAAAAGATAATCTATCGCACTATATTTAAAAGCATTTACAGCATGTTGTTCGTAAGCAGTGGTAAAAATAAGATGAAAAGAAGTAAACGAAATTTGCTGTAAAACATCAAAACCGGTTCCGTTTTGGAGCATGATATCCATAAAAACCAAATCAGGTTTTAAACGGTCAATCAGCTTAACGGCTTTCTCTGTACTTTCCGCGTAAGCGATAATTTGAACCTTATCTGGAGCAACCATTTCAAGCATAATAGATAAAGCTTCGCGTATACGCTGTTCATCTTCAATAATTATAGTTTTATACATATTTATAAGATTGGAATGTTGATAATAACAATACAGCCTGTTTCGCCATTTTCAGATTCTCTTTCTAAAACTTTAAAACCGGCATTCGGATATTCTTTCTGCATTTTGGTCAATCTTTCATCTGTTATAATCGTTGACAAAGACTGATGATTTTCGTTTATTTTGAGTTTACGCGAAGCTGCAAGTCCGATACCATTGTCTTTTATGGTACAGATTAGATTTTTCTGATCACTCATTTGTGTGAAATTTATCTTTAGTAAACCTTTTTCTTCTTTTGGTTTTGGTTTTAATCCGTGTTCGACAGCATTTTCTATAAATGGCTGAATCAATAATGGCGGAATAAAAATATCATTTTCAATAGATTCGTCGCATATAATTTCATATTCAAAACTATTGTTAAGACGTAACTGCTGTAACTCAATATAATTTTTTAAAGTGCCAATTTCTTCTTCCAGAGATATAGTTTCTTTTCTGGATTGTTCTAAAATCTGACGGGTCAACTTGGCGAATTTATTTAAATAAGAAACTGCTGGAATGGTATCTTTCTGCAAAATCATACTTTGAATATTTCCTAAAGCGTTAAAAATAAAATGCGGATCCATTTGCGAACGTAATAATCTCCTTTCCAGCGAAAGTCTTGCTGCAAGATTTTCTATGGTTTCTTTTTCCATTAACTGAACTTTCAAATCACTGTTGGCCTGTTCTTGTTTTAGAATTTCTTCGCGTTTTAAATAATAACGTTGTCTGTAATAATAAGAGCGGAACATAAAGATCAATCCAATTAATAAAACGGCTGCAATTCCGTAACCTAGAAGTTTATTTTTTTGTGCTAGTTCTTTCTCCAGTTCCAATTGTTGGATGCGTTCTATTTTTTTAGAAGATTCGAATCGTGCATCTGCATTTTGTAAAAGCTTTTGCGTGCTTTCATTATATTTTAACTGATTGTATTGGTTGTACAAAGTATCGTATCGGTAATAAGCCATAAAATCATTTCTTTTTACAGAAACGTCTTTTAAACAATTGTAAAAAGTAGCCAGTAAATAATTATCTGTATAAGGCAGACTAAGCTGATATTTAATTCCTTCAATAAATAACAATTCAGCTTTTGTGTAATCTCCTTTTTGAGTGTAATACATTCCCTGAAGCCCTATTGCGCTTCGGTAAATGATTTTTACATTATATTTTTTAGCAATTTCAGTTGCTTTCCTGAGATTGTTTAGCATTGCTTTTTCGTCAGTTGGTTTTGGTCCTTTAGAATAAAGATCTGCCAGATTGATGTAAGCGATTCCGAGATTACTTTTACTAATAATCTGACTCGGATATCTTTCTGCAAAAGCAACCGTTTCTTTAAAGAAATTAAGCGCTACAATCCATTCTTGTTTATATCCAGATTCTAATCTGTCTGTTAGATAACCCCCAAAAGCAAGTCTGGCATACAATTGACTTTCTGCATCACCCGCTTTAGCGGCATGTTGTAACGCTTCTCTGGAATATTTTTTTACCTTTTCGGGAGAAGCGGGAGAAAACAAATACGAAATATCAGATGCAATTTTAGCGCATTGATCATGTGCTTTTATTTTAGAAAAAAGTGTATAGGCTTTCAGTAGATAATCTAATGCTTGAGGCTTGTCATCGATATACGATTTTAAAGCTCCCTGGGCTAAATAAGCAAAAGCTTTAACTCGTATTTTATTTGATTTTTCACTTAAAATAAAAGCAGTATCAGCATAGCGGGTAAATTCTTTTAAATGCAGCAATCGTCTTTGAGTTAGAGCCAGATAAGCATAACAAATTACTTCATCATCAATGTTGTTTTTCTTTTTGGCTAATTCTAATGCCTGTAGTTGTATTTTTTTGGAGGAAGAAGAATCAGAAAAACGTTTTTCAAATCCATAAGCAGCAATTTTTTCTATAGAAGAAATTTGCTGTGCATTTAAATTAGAAAAGCATAAAATCAACAAACAGATAAACCATTTGCAGGTTCTATTTTTAATCTGAAAAAAAGTGTTTTTTGGACGCATGTATAGTGGTAATTACTGCCAAAGTACAAATTGAGTCGTGACTGACCAAAAAAAAGTGACCGTAATTTTTACAAGAAAATCCTTTGTAAACTTTGCATTGAAGTATATTTTAAAAGAGCTGTTTCGGGATATTAGAAAGGGATGACCAAATAAAAATCAAAAACCTCCATTTGCCAATTTCGAATTGTCGTGAGTTGATCTTAGTAGTAATCTTGTTCATTATTAATTTTTTTTAAAACTATAAATTATGAATAAGATTTTTTTTACAATAACAATTATTGCAACTCTTTTTTTCTCTGTTTTGACATACGGTCAGCAAGATGATAAACGCATCAGAGTTGAAATTTCTTTGAAAGATGGAAACAAAGTAGTCAAAGCTGCTGTAAGATCGGTAACCTTTTCTTTTACAAAATCGGTGGTTAATTCTGAAACCAATGAGGTAAAGAACAATTACTATTTTTCTCTTGATCTGGAAAAACAAGATATTCCTTTGTTAGCGACTTTCATGAAAAATAAAGCAGGAATTGACGGTATGATCACAATGACGGATAATTACGGAAAACTGCCAATGAGAAAATTTGATTTTACAAAAGGGAGAATTGATTCTATGAGTGACCAAATTAATGGAGATTATAGTAGCGCTTACATTTCGCTTATTTCTGATTCTTTGATTATTGACGGCGTTAAAATCGATTAAAGAAATGACGGAATTAACAAAATTCGAAAAAAGCGGTAACCAGTTTGTCATGAAAAGACAATATGGTTTTGGCCTTTTGGTGGTAATTGGGATGCTAGCGTTTACAATTGGAGGAATCTATTATAAAAATACTGCCTTAATCTGGATTTTCGGAATTTTGACGATTTTGTGTTTGATCTCAATTTGGGCACAAAGTTTTATAATCGATCTTGATAAAAATGCTTTCATCATTAAAAATGGATTGATTAACAAACCAGTCGAGATTCCTGTTGCTGATTTTGTAAACTTTGAATTGGTAAAAGTCAAACAGAATCTTATAACCACAAATGTTTCTTTGAATCTATATTATATCAAAAATGACAAAGAAAAATGTACTGGAATTGCACAAGGTTTTACAACAAGATCAATGCAGAAACTTATGAATGAAATCAATGCAATTTTAAAAATAAATGAACATTCACGAAAGATATAACATTGAAGAAACCTTAAATAGATTTACTTTGTATCCCAATAAGAATTCACTGCAATTATCAAAGTGGTTTTTGGGAGGAATATTGGTCGGTTTAGCAGCTTTATTTTTTCTACATCATTATATGGACGAAGCCATGCGTTGGGGAATCTGTATTTTATTGATATACTTTGTTTTACATAGTTTGTATGATATAATGATTGGTTCAAAAATTCATTATATATTTGATGTTTCTACGAATGCAGTTTATAAAAATAATCCATTATTTTCAAGAAAGAGAATAATGAAACTGGATGAAGCAGTTGTTTTTGTTCATTCAGAAATGGGAAGCTGGTATTACGCTTTAGGTGCTGATAAAAATCAGTTCGTTAAAAACTACAGAATCAGTGAAGGGTTTAGTTCTGGACGTAAAAGTTTGGAAATTCAAAAAGCATATGAACATTTTATCTTACTGAAAATAGATAAATTGATAGAGGAAACACATCTCAGAAACAAAAATTAAACTATACTAAAAATATATTTTATGAAAATTAGCAGTTCTTCATTCTTAATACTAATGATGGTTGTGACTTCCTGCAGTTTTATAAAAGACAGTCCGGATGATATTTTTAATACAGTAGGACTGAATACCAATAAAATTCCGTCCAGTTTTGAAAGAGTTTTTAGAGAAATTCGTCAGCACAAAGCAAACGGAACTTTGCAACTTCCTACCGAAGACGGAAAAACCATGAAAAAGGCAACCTGTATAGAAGTAGTTAAGTTTGCTTACGCCAATACCTTTAAGGAAGATATTAAAAGAATAAAAAATTTAAATCCTACTAAAGACGCAGAACCTATCATAAAAGCAGGAATCGAATTGTTTGAATACGCAGACGAAATTCAAAGCAGAGATTTTATGATGATTGCCAAGATGATTGACGAAGGCAAAAGTGACGAAGAAATTGATGCAGCAGCAAAAGAGCTCGATGAAACCAAAGGAATAGAGCTCGATCTAAGATACACCAAAGTAATGGACTTATTACTGCCTTATGCCGATGCAAACGGATTGGAATATAATAAGCTTTAAAATAAAAACCGAGTTGAATTTTACCCAATTTAACTCGGTTTTTTGGTTTCTTAAAACGTCAGAAAGAATCAATTAGAAAGAAATCAAGCCACATTTTAATATTTCTAAATTGTTAAAAGATATATTCAAACTATTTTTAATGGTGGAAAATTCTATAATTTGGGTTAAATTTGCGCTGTGCGAAAAAAAATTGTCTACATATTTATTTTTCTGATTGCTTCAAACAGCAGTTTTGTACAGCAGTTTTATAAACTGCCGGTATTGATACAGCATTTTGAAGAGCACAAACAATTAATGGATTTAAGTTTCATCGACTTCTTATCGATGCATTACTGGGGAGAAGATTTAAAAGATAACGATGGCGATCGCGATATGCAGCTTCCTTTTAAGACAATCTCGAGCAGCTCCTTTCATTTTGTCTTTCTTTTAGATGATAAAGATTTGCTTCCAGTTCCTTTTAATCCAGATTTACCACAATCCAAAATTCCAACTTACAGATCCGATCTTTTCTCAGATCCGAATCTGCTTTCCCTTTTTAGACCTCCAATAGCATAATTAATTTTTAAATTTTTTGCTGTGGCTGAGACATTTCGTTTTGGTCGCTCATGTATTATTTTTTAATTAATAAATTATGCTTAATAAAGTAATTCAGTTCTCAGTTAAGAACAAACTGGCAATTGGAATCTTTACACTGCTGTGGATTATCTACGGTGTGTACGAGGTTACGCAATTACCAATTGATGCCGTACCAGACATCACAAACAATCAGGTACAAATTATCACGACAGCGCCTTCTCTTGGTGCTGAAGATGTAGAAAGATTAATCACTTTTCCTATCGAACAAGCCATTAGTAATATTCCGCATCTTAAGGAAAGCAGAAGTATTTCTCGTTTCGGACTTTCATTAGTAAGTGTTGTTTTCGAAGATGATGCCGACGTATATTGGGCAAGACAGCAGATTACAGAAAGGCTGCAACAGGTAGAAATTGACCGAAATGCCAATAGACCCGAAATGGCGCCGGTTACAACTGGTTTAGGAGAAATCTATCAATATGTCTTAAAACCAAAACCAGGTTACGAAGAGAAATATTCGTTAGAAGATCTGAGAACAATTCAGGATTGGACTATCAGAAGACAGCTTTTAGGAACTGCGGGAATCGCAGATGTTTCAACCTTTGGAGGGAAATTAAAACAATACGAAATTGCAGTAAATCCAGCGAGATTAAAAGCCCAGAATCTAACGATAAGTGAAGTTTTTACAGCCTTAAACAGCAGTAACGAAAACACGGGTGGAGCTTATATTGAAAAAGGTCCAACGGTATCTTATATTAGAAGTACAGGTTTAGCTAAAAGCATCAAAGATATTGAAAACATTGTAGTTAAAAGTACACAAGGTGGTCTTCCTATTTTGGTAAAACATGTTGCCGATGTAAAAATTTCGTCAGCTATTCGTTACGGTGCTTTGACCACAGATGAATATGGAGAATCTGTTGGAGGAATCGTAATGATGCTGAAAGGAGAAAACGCCAATAATGTAATTGTCAATGTAAAAGACAAGATTGCCGAAATTGAAAAAATTCTTCCTGAAGGTTTAAAAATTGAACCTTTTCTCGACAGAACTAAAATGGTAGACAATGCTATCGGAACTGTAGAAAAGAATTTAATTGAAGGCGCTTTAATCGTAGTACTGATTTTAGTTTTATTTCTCGGAAATCTTAGAGCAGGTTTTATCGTAGCATCAGTTATTCCGTTGGCGATGCTTTTTGCCATTATTATGATGAATACTTTTGGCGTAAGCGGTAATTTAATGAGTCTAGGAGCTTTAGATTTCGGATTAATTGTAGACGGAGCTGTAATTATTGTAGAAGCCATTTTGCATCATCTTCACAGTGCTAAAAAATATAAGGCCATAAACGCTATTTCTCAAGAGGAAATGGATAAAGAAGTTACAGGATCTGCTGCTCGTATGATGAACGCAGCAGTTTTTGGACAAATTATTATTCTGATCGTTTATCTTCCAATCCTTTCTTTACAAGGAATTGAAGGTAAAATGTTTAAGCCAATGGCACAGACAGTTGCTTTTGCGATCTTAGGAGCATTTATTTTGTCTCTTACTTATGTTCCAATGATTAGTGCTTTATTTCTAAGTAAAAAAATCAGTCATAAAAAGAATCTTTCAGACCGAGTAATGGCAAGATTAGAAAATGCTTACGAAGGCTGGCTTACAAAAGCTTTGGGTATTAGAAAATCGATCGTTATTGCTGCATTTGTACTTTTCGGAATTGCTGTTGTTTTGTTCGGAAGAATGGGAGGAGAATTCATTCCGCAATTAGAAGAAGGAGATTTTGCTGTAGAAACACGATTATTGTTGGGAACAAACCTTTCGACTACAACGGAAACCATCGAAAAAATTTCGAGAGAATTAAAGAAAGAATATCCAGAAGTACAACAAGTAGTTTCCAGAATTGGAAGTGCTGAAATTCCAACCGATCCAATGCCAATTGAAGGTGGAGATATGATTATTGTTTTAAAAGACAAATCAGAATGGACAAGCGCTTCTTCATTTCCAGAACTTGCCGATAAAATGACGAAAACCGTTAAGAGAATTGCGCCTGGAGTTACGACTGGATTTCAGTTTCCGGTTCAAATGCGTTTTAATGAGTTAATGACAGGAGCAAAGCAAGATTTGGTTTGTAAAATTTACGGAGAAGATCTTCAGAAACTTTCAGAATATGCTGAAAAACTAGGAGATATTAGTAAAACTGTTGAAGGTGCAGCCGATCTTTATGTTGAAAAAGTAACAGGAATGCCTCAAATCGTAATTGATTACAATTGGGCAGAAATGTCGAAATATGGTTTACGTGTTGTAGATATTAACAGAACCATTAATGCTGCTTTTGCAGGAGCTGTTGCAGGAAGTATTTACGAAGGCGAAAAACGTTTTGACATGGTTGTTCGTGTCGAAGACAATGGAAGAAAAGGAATCGAAGATGTTCGAAATCTTTTGATTGCAACGCCATCTGGAATGCAGATTCCGCTTTATCAAGTGGCAAGTGTTGAAGAAGTAGAAGGTCCAAATCAGATTCAGCGAGAAAATGCAAAAAGAAGAATTATCGTCGGATTTAATGTTCGAGGAAGAGATGTGCAGTCTATTGTTGAAGAATTACAGCAAAAAGTGAATCAGCAAATTAAATTTGATCCAGGTTATTATATTACTTACGGAGGTGCGTTTGAGAATCTTCAACAAGCCAAAGCAAGATTGGGAGTGGCAGTTCCAGCGGCTCTATTAATGATTTTTGCTTTGCTGTATTTTGCTTTCCGATCATTTAAAGAAGGAATTATCATTTTTACGGCAATTCCATTATCTGCAATTGGGGGCGTTTTTGCACTTGTTATGCGCGACATGCCTTTTAGTATTTCAGCAGGAGTTGGATTTATTGCACTTTTTGGTGTAGCGGTTTTAAACGGAATCGTTTTGATTTCGGAGTTTAACCGAATACAAAAACAGGGTGAAATTACCAATCCTTTTGATATCATTCTTTTAGGAACCAAAAACAGATTACGTCCCGTTTTAATGACGGCTGCTGTAGCTTCTTTAGGATTTCTACCAATGGCTTTAAGTAACGGAGCAGGAGCAGAGGTACAACGTCCGCTGGCAACCGTTGTAATTGGCGGATTAGTTACAGCGACTCTTTTAACGCTTTTTGTACTTCCTGCCATTTATTTAATGACATACCACGCAAAAGGGTTTTCTAAAAAAAGAAAAAAACACATGAATAATCTAACCTTTTTATTGTGCATTCTTTTTATTGGTAATATGGCGCAAGCGCAGCAATTGCCAATTTCTTTAGAAGAATCTGTTTCGATTGCTATTCAAAATAACCGAACAGTGAAATCGGCTAAGTTAAATGAGCAGTCTAAAAGTCATTTGCAGAAAACGGGATATAATTTACCACAAACTCAAATCGATGCCGATTACGGTCAATTTAACAGTGCGCAAAAAGACACGAGATTCGGAATAAGTCAAACATTTGCATTTCCAACTGTTTACAGCAATCAAAAGAAAGCTTTAACAGCTGATTTTAATAAAGCTAAAACGGAAGTCCAGTTAACTTCACAGGAAGTTAAAACGAGAGTACGTATTCTTTATTACGACTATTTGTGGTTGAACACTAAAAAAGAATTATTGGTTTACGCCGATTCGATCTACAGAATTATGGAGAAAAAGTCGGATTTGAGATTTAAAGCTGGTGAAGCTAATGTTTTAGAAAAAAGTGCTTCACAGTCTGCTCGACAATTCTACAGTAATCAGCTTGTCATGGTCAATAGAGATATTGAAATCGCTTTAAATTCATTTAATTCCGTTTTACAAGACAAAGTGAATTATACTCCTAAAAAGGAAAAATTAAAAGCTGTTCTAAATCATTCGGCTATTGAAAATCTTAAAGCAGAAAATCTTCCAGCGGTACAAAGATCACAATTCGAATCTGAATCAGCGAAGTATAGATGGAAAACGGAAAGCGCCAAAATGCTTCCAGAAATTACTTTAGGATACAACAATTTAAGTATAATCGGAAGTCAAACTAACACTTCAGGTCAAGAGGTTTATTACGATAGTGGACAAAGATTTAATTATATAAATGCTGGTCTTTCCATTCCTATTTTCTTTACAAGTCAGAGTGAGCGAAAAAGAGCTGCAAAAGCAGAATATGAAAGTTACGAAGCACTTTCAGAAGCAACAAAAATTGAAGTTCAAACAACGATTGCCAATGCCGATCGAGAAGTGAAAAAATACCAAGAAAGTCTTGATTATTATGAAAAAGAAGGATTGAAAAATGCGCAGACCATTATTGAGGCTTCAAGCAGTCAATTACAAAATGGAGATATTGATTATCTACAATGGGTTTTGGTGGTAAATCAGGCAATTACCATTAAAAGTGAATACTTAGATGCATTGAATGCTTACAATAAAGCGGTGATTACACTGCAAAATCTTAATAATATTTAAAATGAAAAAATATATAGTAGCGTTTGCTGGTGCGTTAGCATTGTTCTCGTGCGGCGACAAGAAAAACGAAGAAAAGAAAGATGCTGAAGTAAAAAGCATTAACATTATAAAATTGACAAGCGATCAAATTAAAAATGCTGGTTTACAAACTGGAAATCCAACGCTACAAAACATAAAAGGAGTTTTACAGCTTCAAGGAACAGTTACAGTGCCGCCAAAAAGTGTTGTCAGCATTAGTATTCCGTTAGGAGGATATGTAAAAACTACCAATTTAATTGCAGGTATGAATGTGCAAAAAGGCCAGATTTTGGCTGTTTTAGAAGACATGCAGTTTATTGAGTTGCAACAGGATTATCTAATGGCGAAAGAGAAGTTTGAACTAGCTCAAAATGAACATAGAAGACAAAAAGAACTTAATTTGAACAAAGCATCAAGTGATAAAGTTTTGGAACAAATTACGACTGAAATGCGAACACAACGCATTACAATGTCTTCTTTGGAACAGAAATTAAATTTGCTAGGAATTAATGCGAAAGCATTGAATGTTGAGAATATCAGCAAAACAATTCGTGTGATTTCGCCAATAAATGGTTTGGTTTCTAAAGTTAATATCAATATCGGGAAATATGTAAATCCAACTGATATGCTTTTTGAATTGATTGATAAAAAAGACATTGTACTGACTCTTAATGCGTTTGAAAAAGATGTGGCTTCACTTTCAATTGGACAAACCGTTATGGCGCATACAAATGCTTCAGACGATAAGAAATATGCGTCTAAAATTGCTTTCATTAACCAAAGCTTAAATGGAGACAGAGCAGCAGAAATTATCTGTAAAGTAAATGCGTATAATCCAGCATTTTTACCAGGTCTTTTTGTA
This sequence comes from Flavobacterium panacis, assembly GCF_024649945.1. Taxonomy (GTDB): domain Bacteria; phylum Bacteroidota; class Bacteroidia; order Flavobacteriales; family Flavobacteriaceae; genus Flavobacterium; species Flavobacterium panacis. The sequence continues at coordinate 114,424 of NZ_JANKMS010000014.1, forward strand.
AATGCTGAAGTGGAAATCGAAAATCAAAAAGCAATGACAGTTCCAGATGATGCAGTTGTGCGCTGGCAAGGTAAATTTTATGTGTTTACAGATCTTGGAAATAATCAATTTCAGATGAATGAAGTGAAATCTGGAGTTAAAAATGAAGGTTTTACTCAAATTACTTCTGATGCAGTTTCAAGTTCTTCAAAGGTTGTAATTAAAAATGCTTATACACTTTTAATGTCAGCAATGAATAATGATGAACAATAGTAATTAATTTCAGATTACAAATTTAGAATTAATGACGAAAACCCAGTAAAGTAAATTTTACTGGGTTTTTTATTTGAAAAAGGTTTCAATTTGAAAGGGGCTTTGATTTTGAATTGCCTCCTGCTTTAGCTGGAGGTTTATAAAATGAGACTCATCAGGGCTTTAGCCAAAATCTCGATTTCGGCTAAAGCCTTTTTACTATTTAAATTTTGATCCTCCAGCTAAAGCAGGAGGCAATTCAAAAAAACTAAAATAGTAAAGCTAACTCGGGCAATTTTACAATTAATTGCTGTTTAATTAATACTTTAGATGATTTGTTTTAAAATTTTGCAAATGTTATAAATATGTTTTTTCAATTGTTTTTATTGATCAAAATAACTTCATTTCCAGCAATCGCATAAACAAGATGATCCGATTCAGGTTTTAAAATAAATTTTCCTGTAAATTCTCCAAAAGCAGGCAATATCATTTGATTCGGTTTATGAAAAAAGCAACGCAGTTTTAAGCTTTGCATACCTAATCCGCGCAAGATTATTCCGGGATGAATGTGTCCTGAAAAATTAAAAAAATCTTCTTTTTCTGTCGGATGATGTGTGAAGAAAAATCCGTCGATTTCTAAAACATCAACTACTAGAATTCCAATTTCGTAATAATGTTTCTGATCAATAATATCGTGATTTCCTGCAATTAAATAGGTTTCTTGATTGTGATTTGAAATCCATTCTTCAAACAAATCCCATTCAGAGTTCATTGAGCTGTGAAATAAATCTCCTAAAAAGATGATTTTTTCAGGTTGAAAATGTTCCAAAATATCGGTAATCTTTTTGAAATTTTCTGAAACTGCGTTTTGCGGAATTGCGATTCCATGTTTTCTGAAATGAGTTATTTTTCCTAAATGCACATCAGAAATAATTATCATTTTTTTTTCTTCCCAAAATAAAGCACCGCTTGAATGAAGTACGAAGTTTTGGTTTTGTATTTGAATTTTCATAAAGTATTATTTCATGTAAGAAGCCGTCATTTTCTGAATTCTTTCTGCTAAAGTTTCGCTCGAAAGCTTTTCTCGCAAGCGATCTGTGATAATTGGAAAACTGAAAGGCGTTGGTTTTAAACATTGTTTCAAAACGATGTTTTGACTAGCAATTCGTTCTAAAGCCAAAATCAAACGGCCTTCTTCTAACTGATGTTCAAATGTTTCTCGATACGCTTGATGCAATAATAAGTTATCGGGTTCAAAATCCCTAAAAACCTCAAATAATAATTGTGAACCGCTTTGTAAATGTTTTGTTTTGACCATTTTTCCAGGAAATCCAGTAAAAACCAAACCAGCAATTACAGCAATATCTCTAAATTTTCTTCGAGCCATTTCAGTCGAATTTAAACTTTTCTGCAAGTCATGATGTACATATTCCGTTGAAAATAAATTATTATCTAAAACCGCTTCAATATCAATTTCCTGATCCGAAAGTAATTCAAATCCATAATCATTATAAGCTAATGAAAAAGTAATGGACTGTAGTAAACTAATTCTGAAAGCCAATAAACTTGCGAGAGCTTCATGTACAAAACGACCTTCAAAAGGATAAAAAATAGCATGAAATCCTTCTCGAGTTTTAAAAGTTTCTATTAAAAATTCATCTGAACTTGGTACAATTGATTCTTTTCGCTGTCTTTGAAATAAAGGTTGTAAAGCCTTTAATTCTGGTGAAAGATTATCAGTATTAGCACGATACAATTCCTGACGAAGCAATTCACTCATTTGTGATGATAAAGCCAGACGTCCGCCCATCCAGCTCGCAATTTTGGATTCTTTCTTCGGACTCGCTTTTTTGACCAAAACCTGCATGTTTCTGATTTTAAACAATTCCAGTTTTTTTCCTGCAAAAATAAAAGTATCACCAGGTTTTAACTTCGAAATAAACCATTCTTCAATCGTTCCAATATAACCGCCGCTTAGAAATTTCACATTCATTACGGCATCGCCAACAATGGTTCCAATCTGCATTCTATGATGCATAGCAATCATTCGACTATTGATTTTATAACAGCCGTTTTCGTCAATTTCAACCTTTTTGAATTCATCATAAGCTTGAAGACTCTGACTTCCGTTGGTAATAAAATTGAGAATCCAATTCCAATTTTCTTTTGTCATCGTTTGATAACTAAAAGTGCCTTGAACTTCCTTAAAAATTTCATCAGGGAAAAAACCGTCAGAAACTGCTAAAGTATTGAGATATTGCACCAAAACATCCCAGCTGTTTAAATACGGAACACGATCTTCAATAACGCTGTTTTCAACCGCTTTTTTTAAGGCAGAAGCTTCTATAAGTTCAATTGCATGTGTGGCTAGAAAATAAATGACACTTTCTTTTCCAGGTTGGTGACCGCTTCGCCCTGCACGTTGCATAAAACGAGCAACTCCTTTTGGGCCTCCAACCTGAATGATCGATTCAACAGGAGCAAAATCAACTCCCAAATCTAAACTTGAAGTACACACAACGACTTTTAGTTCTTCATTGCGAATAGCATTTTCAACCCAAAGTCTGGTTTCGCGATCAATACTTCCGTGATGCATTGCCATTTCTCCAGCAAATTCGGGATATTTTTCTAATAATCTTTGATACCAAATTTCGCAAGCCGAACGAACATTCGTAAAAATCAGAGTGGTTTTACTTGCTTTTACAATTTTTGCAGCTTCATCAATTAAATGTAATCCCATATGTCCGCGCCACGGATAAGTATCCATTTTCTCAGGAATAATAGAAACTACTTTTATTTTTTTATGAATTACAGCTTTAATTAAAACAGAATTATTGAAAGCTTCAGAATCGACACCCAATAAAACTTCTTGTGCTTGTTGTAAATTTCCAATTGTGGCAGAAATTCCCCAGATTCTTAAGTTTTTAGAAATTGTTTTCAATCTTGACAAACCTAATTCAACTTGAACACCACGTTTGGTTCCAAGTAATTCATGCCATTCATCAATTACAATCGAACTACAATTTTTAAAAGTATTGGCATATCCTTTCGAAGCCAAAAGCAACTGCAGACTTTCTGGAGTTGTAATTAATAAATCGGGCATTTTGCCTTTTTGTTTGGCTCTTTCTGCCGAGGAAGTATCTCCAGAACGAATTCCAACGGTCATTGGAATTTCTAAATCTGTTAAAACTCTTTCAGCGGCTTGTTTTATTTCTACTGATAATGAACGCAGTGGCGTAATCCAAATAGCTTTTAATCCTGGATTATGTTTGCTTTTATAATTCGGATTTTCTTTGATGTAATTCAGAATAATAGGAAGCCAAAGTGCATAGGTTTTTCCGCTTCCAGTTGGAGCATTTAAAAGACCATTTTTTCCTTGCAGAAAAGCAGTCCAAGTTTGTGTCTGAAACGGAAAAGGTTTCCATCCCTGACTTTCAAACCAATTGCTGGCGATTGTAAATAACTGCTCTCTATTCATTTATAAAATCATATTTTTTAAATCTTCTATCGAATTGGCTTCTTCTATTTTTTTATCATGACGCCATCTTAAAATTCGTGGAAAACGGGTTGCAACGCCGCTTTTATGTCTTTTGGAAAGCGCAATTCCTTCAAAACCAATTTCAAAAACCAATTTTGGCGTTACACTTCTAACAGGTCCAAATCTTTCTAAAGTATTCTTTTTGATAAAATCGTCTACCATTCTAAATTCGGCATCGGTCAAACCGGAATACGCTTTCGCGAAAGTGACGAGTTCACGTTCCTTGTTTTCATTTTCCTGCCAAAGTGCAAAAGTATAATCGGTAAACAAATTCGATCTTCGTCCGTGACCTCGCATGGCGTAGGTGAGGACTGCATCTATAGTTAAAGGTTCGATTTTCCATTTCCACCAATCTCCTTTTTTTCTTCCAACGAGATAAGGAGAATCTTTTCGTTTTAACATCAAACCTTCGCTTTTCATTTCGCGAGATTTCAATCGTTCCTTAGTAATATCTTCCCAAGTTGAAAAATTAAGCCTTTCAGAAAGCTGTAACGGAATATCTTTTCCAATTAAAGAAGTAAATAATTCTTCTAATAATGTACGACGTTCTTCATAAGGAAGATTCCTAATATCATTTCCCTGCCATTCCAATAAATCGTAAGCTTTTATAATGACAGGATTGTTTTTTAAAACAGAAGCCGATACATTTTTTCGTCCAATTCTAGTTTGCAAATCATTAAAAGTTCCGATTTGATTGTCTATAAAAGGAAGAATTTCGCCATCGATCACAGTTCCGTCCGGAATAATTCCGATGAAAGCATTAAATTCTGGATATTTATCGGTTACTAATTCTTCACCACGACTCCAAATGTAAATTTCGTTTTCACGAATAATAGTTTGAGAACGAATTCCATCCCATTTGTGTTCGGCACTCCAATCTTCGGGATTTCCTAAACTTTCAATTTCTCCTTCAATAGGATAAGCCAAATAAAACGGATAAGGTTTTGAAAGATAATCACTGCTTCTTTCATCCAAAATCAATTCTTGAAACGTAATCGTATTCGGATTCCAATCGCCCATTAATTTATAGGCTAATGCGTCTTCGTCAATATTTTCCGCTTTAGAAAGTGCTCGGGTCATCAACTTCTGACTCAAACCAATTCTAAAACTTCCTGTAATTAATTTCGTGAAAACGAATCGTTCATAATAATTCAGATTCAGCCAATTGCTTTGTAGATATTCTTTCTTTTCAAAATCATCTTTCTTTTTTAAAGCGATGATTTCTTGGAGAAATTCGGTTAAACTTTTATCAGAATGTTCTTTTGTAGTCGGAATAACAAGCGCAATAGTTTCAGCCAAATCGCCCACAATATGATAACTTTCTTCAAACAACCAAAGCGGAATATTGGCTAATTCATTAGCCCATAAACGCAATAAAGTAGTATTTACAGGTCGGGGAGGGCGACGGTGCGAAAGTATGGCAATAGTCCAAACTTTGTCTTCATCACTTGCTTTCAGAAAATAATTAGTCAGTGCATCAACTTTTACCGATGTTTTATTAGAACTATCTAAGGTTTTTATAAGCTCGGCAAAGTTTTTCATCTTTTTAGTATTGGGTGATCATTTTGGAATTTGGAATTTGTTTTTTTGGAATTTAACTTTCGTCTGATTCATTTGTTTCTCCTTCGTATTGCGTATGTGCTGTTCGGGCATCATAACCTAATTCTCGGAGGTATTTTGAAAATATATCAGAATAGCCGTGTGTACAGATTATTTTTTCGGCACCAGTTGCTTTTATGCTTTCCAGTAATCCATTCCAATCGCAGTGATCGCTGATTACAAATCCGCGGTCAACGGCGCGTCTTCGTCTGGCGCCTCGAAAAGCCATCCATCCGCTTGCCGTTCCGGTTACAAAAGGAGTCATTTTTCTGATCCAAGTACTTCCGTGTGCGCTTGGTGGAGCTAGCACAATATTTCCTAGTAAATCTTCTTTTTTTGTTTCTTGAGTTACCCTAATCGTTGCTGGCAAGTCAATAAACGGACGAACAACATTCGTCATATTTTCGATTGCGCCATGTGTGTAAATAGTTCCAATATTTGGATCAAGATATTTTAATAAGCGTTGTGCTTTTCCTAAAGAATATCCAATGAGGATTGATGTTTTACCTTCAGCTCGATTTTCGACCCACCAGTTATTAATTTCTGTCATCACATCTTTTTGTGATTCCCAATTAAAAGCGGGAAGTCCAAAAGTGCATTCTGTTATGAAAGAATGGCATTTTATAACTTCATAAGGAACTGAAATTCCATCATCTTCTGTTTTATAATCGCCTGTAAAAACCCAGATTTCACCTTTGTATTCTACCCGAATTTGCGCAGAACCAATAATATGTCCAGCAGGATGAAGAGAAAATTTTACACCGTTTACGGTAAAAGTTTCGTTCCAGTCTTTTCCTGTAACATTAATTTCGCCCAATCGATGTTTGATAATGGGAACATTAGTATGATGTGTAATATAATTTTGATGTCCCCATCTGGAGTGATCAGAATGTCCATGCGTGATAATGGCGTTTTTTACAGGACGCCACGGATCGAGGTAAACGTCTGCTCGCTGGCAATAAATACCTTTGTCATTAAATTGCAATAAGGGTACATTCATTTTTTATAATTAGGGGAATTAGATAATTAGATAATGTGACAATTAGAAAAATATAATTTTTTAATGATCAAAATTTCTGTAAGGAGGGCAATCGTATTTGTTGTCTTCATGATCTAAATTATAACTGTCATAAGGATTTGAGTCGTCATAAGTTGAAAAAGGAGTATTATCTTCAGCAAGGTTTAAACCACTTTCTATGATTTCGTAATCATCATCAGAATCACAATGATTTCTATAATTAGTATCTGGATCTTGTCCAGATGTAAATTCTTGATCCATTGCTTCATTTTCATGTGCTGTATCAATATGATCTGGTCTTCTGCATTTAAAATCATTTAATTCTGCAGTGTGTCGATTTTCGGCGTTCGTTTTCATAGCTGCTTTTTTAGATTAATAATTTTTCAACTTTTAGAGCTATACAAATTTGGAAATTAGATCTTTAAAAAGATTATAGGATTTGATTTTAATCTTACAGGATTTGATTATCTGCTAGTATTTATTGTGTAAAATTCCAGTTTAATTCTATAAATTAATGTAATTGCTATTTTACAACTTTGTATATCAATAATTTAAAAAATTATATATTATGGAAACTTCAAGAAAAGATTCGAAATCTGGAATGAAAGATTCTGGAAAAACTCAAAAATCAACTTCTGGTTCTAGAGGAAAAAGCACTACAACAAAATCAACAGATTCTAAAGGTAGAGCAGGGCATTAATTTTTTAGTTTATGAAAAGAACTAAATATAAAAGCGTGCTGTCTAAATGTAGACAGCACGCTTTTACTTTTTTTAATGTTTTTTAAATTATTTCAGAACTTCCTGAATTGTTTTTACAAAGGTTTCTATTGGCTGAGCACCAGAAACAGCATATTTACGATCAAATACAAAGAAAGGAACTCCTTGAACGCCAATTTCGCCTGCTTCTTTAATATCTGCTTGTACTTCTTTTAAAAATAAAGAATCACTTTCTAGAACTTCTCTAATTTCATTTTCTTCTAAACCAGCTTGGATTGCAAGTTTTATTAAAGTAAGTCCGTTGTTCAAATCTTCTCCATCTGTAAAATAAGCTTTAAAGAAAATTTCTTCCATTCGATCGCCCATATTTTTGGTTTTAGCCAATTGAATGATTCGATGCGCATTTAAAGAATTTGAGATTACTGCCTTGTCAAAATTATAATCTAAACCAACGCTTTTAGCACGTTCTGCAACACCTTTGTGCATTTCTTTAGACTGTTCAATTGACATGCCTTTTCTTTCTGCTAAGAACGTATATACGTCCATTTCAGGTTGAGAAGTAATACTTGGATCCAGCTGAAAGCTTTTCCATTCTATTTCAAATTCATCATTAGGAAACACCGCAAGAGCAGTTTCCAATTGTCTTTTTCCGATATAACAAAATGGACACATGATGTCCGACCAAATTTCTATTTTCATATTGTAAAGATAGGGGAAAATAGTTGTTTTTTGTTTCAGGTTTCAAGTTTCAAGTTGATATGCTTTGTGTTTATTTAACCGCAAAGCACGCAAGGTTTTTACTTTTGATTATTTAGTAAAAGCGCAAAGTTCGCAAAGCTTTGAGAAAAAAACTTTGCGAACTTTGCGTCTTTGTGGTTAAAATAAACCAAAATAAAAAACCGCAACTCTTTATAGGAATTGCGGTTTCTAGGTATAAAAAATGGTTGGTTAATAGCGATATCTTTTTTTTTACAATGATATATCTTTTATTTAAAACTAAAAAATATCCCTGTAACAGAAAGAAACTTTAATGTTAACTATTTAACATTACTGGCATTACAAGCATAGTAACTGTTTCTCCTTCTTCTAGACCATCTACAGGTGTTAAAATACCTGCTCTGTTAGGTAATGACATTTCAAGCATAATCATGTCAGATTGTAAATTAGTCAACATCTCAGTTAAGAAACGAGAGTTGAAACCAATTTGAAGATCATCTCCTTGATAATCACAAGTCAATCTTTCTTCTGCTTTGTTTGAGTAATCAATGTCTTCTGCAGAAACGTTTAATTCAGCTCCAGCAATTTTCAAACGAATTTGGTGTGTAGTTTTGTTAGAGAAAATCGCAACACGCTTAACTGAACTTAAAAATAAAGAACGGTCAATCATTAATTTGTTTGGATTTTCTTTTGGAATTACCGCTTCATAGTTAGGGTATTTTCCATCAATTAAACGACACATTAAAATATAATTGTCAAATGAGAAAGTCGCATTTGAATCGTTGTATTCGATTTTTACTTCAGCATCTGAACTTCCTAAAATACTTTTTAAAATGTTTAAAGGTTTTTTAGGCATAATAAAATCTGCTACTTGAGAAGCTTTTACATCTGTACGAGCATATTTTACTAATTTATGAGCATCTGTTGCAACGAAAATTAATCCTTCTGGTGAAAACTGGAAGAAAACTCCAGACATTACTGGACGCAAATCATCATTTCCTGCTGCGAAAATAGTTTTGCTTACCGCAGTTGCTAGAACTTCTGCCGGAACAAGTGTTACAGATGGATCTTCAAGACTTACTGCTTTAGGAAATTCTTCTCCTGCAGCGTAAGCTAATGCGTATTTACCGGAATTAGAACTGATTTCTACTGTGTTGTTATCTTCAACAGTAAAAGTTAAAGGCTGTTCTGGGAAAGTTTTTAAAATTTCAAGCAAAAGTTTTGCAGGAACTGCAACGCTTCCTTTACTTGTAGAATCGATCGATAATGTAGCCGACATAGTTGTTTCAAGATCTGATGCTGAAACTGTTAACTCATTATTGTTTAGTTCAAATAAGAAGTTGTCTAAAATTGGCAACGTATTATTACTATTGATTACACTACCTAAAACTTGTAATTGTTTTAATAAGTACGAACTCGATACTATAAATTTCATCTGTTTTATTTTCTAAATATAAGGTTTACAAATATATCTTAAACTATCCAAAGTATTACATTTTTTTATTAACATCTACTTACTGTAGGCCTTTTTTCTTAAAAATGTGAAAACAAGTCCGAAAACCAATAAAATTAGAATTGGAACTCCGATAGTTATGAATTGTGTCATGCTGTAGCTTTGGTAAACTTTTTCTTTGTCTAATAAAGGCAGCTCTACATCTTTACTTCTAATGTTAATAAGTCCAGTATCATCAAGAAGATAATTGATACAATTCATGATGAAGTCTTTATTGTCGTAAAGATTTCCGGTTCTTTGATCGTAGCCTAATTCAACAGGCATTCTGTTTTTGTCTAATTGATTTCTTGCAATATCTCCATCAGAAACAACAATCATTTTGTTTGGTTTTCCTTTTGCTGTAAAAGAATTGTCTTTAAAAGGTAAAACTCTATTTTCAAAAGCAGAATGAAAAGAACCTTCTAATAAAACTGCCATCGGAAGATTTCCTTTATTTACATAATCTTGCGGTGTTGTTTTTTCAGTTACCATGTTCAAACTGATTTCCGCAGGCGAACCAATGGTTTTTGAATATTGAGAAGATTGTAGTAAAACGGTTTTCTTAATACCATTTTTTAAAGTATCAATTGGACTTGCAAAATCAAATTTGATTCCGCCAAGATTTTTTACAATTGGATGCTGACTTGTTGGAAAAACTTGTGGAGCAAATTTCCATACAAAATCCTGATATTGTGTTGCGCTTCCTTGTTCGCCAGTTGCCAGTTTTATTGGAGTTCCTAGTTCATCTTTTACTAAATCAGGATTAATTCTGAAACCGTACTTGAAGAACATATCATTCAAATTCAAATCTCTTGGATAAGCCAAAGTTGCACCAGCATCATTATATAAACTGTCCATATCGGCAGCCACTTGGTCAACTAACCAAAGTGTTTTACCGCCATTCATAATAAACTGATCTAGGACTTCTTTTTCTTCATCAGAGAATTTTTCTGTTGGTTTTGAAATAATCGCTAAATCATATTTTTTAAGTGCGTTTAAAGTTCCGTTTGGATCTTTTGCAACAGAGTCTAATGTGAAAGGTCCGATATAATAACTTTCTTTAATCTGCATTAGCATCTTAGCGATATGAATTTCTTTCAACTCGCCGTTACCTCTTAAAATAGCAACTTTTTTCTGCTTGTTTTTAGTGATTTTATTAATGGCATCCGCAATAGAGTATTCTAAGTGTTGAATCGATCCAATCACTTTTTGCGTAGTCGAAGCTCCCATTATGTTTTTCAATAATGGAATATTTACTTCTTTATTGTTATAAACCGCAACTGCCCAAGGAAAAACCATTGCTTGAGATTGTTTTCCTTTGTCGTCAACTGTAATGTTTACTGGAGTTAATCCTTTTTGAAAAAGCGATTTTGTAAGTGCATCACTTTCGTCTTCATTTTCTAATGGATCAACAAATTCAAAAACAATGTTTTTATTGTAAGCTTGAAATTCTTCTAATAATTGTTTGGTTTCTTGCTGTAAACGTCTAAAGTCAGCAGGAAGTTCTCCAGCCATGTAAATTTTAATAGACAGCGGATTTGTAACTTGTTTTACGATTCCTAAAGAAGTTGGCGAAAGAGTATATCGTTTGTCCTTAGTTAAGTCAAAACGCTTAAAAAATAGAGTTCCAAGTACATTTAAAACAACTAAAATGAATATAGTAATGCCTAATGTTTTTAGATTTTGCTTTGTAGATGCTTTCATTACGCTTTAAAAGATTTTAATTGATAAACTGTAAATGATAAAAAAGCGATAGTGATGCTTAGGAAATAAACGACATCTCGCGTGTCAATTACGCCACGACTCATACTTTTAAAGTGATTCTGCATTCCTAAAACTGAAATAAAACTATTTGAATCTGAAGAAAGTAAAGAACTTAAACCTTCAAAACCAAAATAGGAGAAAAAGCATAAGAAAACAGCAATTATAAAAGCCACAATCTGATTTTCTGATAGAGTAGAAGTAAAGATTCCGATTGCTGAGTAAGAAGCGATTAAAAACAATAATCCGAAGTAAGAACCAATTGTACTTCCCATGTCGATATTGCCTTCTGGCGAACCTAAATCTGAAATTACTTTTACGTAAATTAAAGTTGGAATAATCGCCAAAATAATCAGTAAAAAGGAACCAAAGAATTTACCATTTACGATTTCCCAAATGGATAGAGGTTTTGTCAATAACAACTCTAAAGTTCCTTGTTTTTTTTCGTCAGAGAAACTTCTCATGGTTACAGCTGGAATTAAGAAAATTAAAATCCAAGGTGCCAATGTGAAAAATGGAGTCAAATCGGCATAACCTGAGTTTAGGATATTATAATCTCCTTCAAATACCCATAAAAATAGTCCATTGCTGATTAAGAAAATCGCAATGACCAAATAGCCGATTGGAGAGCCAAAAAAGGATTTTATTTCTCTTAAAATGATTGATTTCATTCTTGTTTTTTGTTATTTATTGTTTCAGGTTTCAAGTTGTCGCATAACGTGAAACTTGAAACTATTTTAAACTTATTAATTTATCAACGCTCCACGCTTCTGGTTTTGCATTGAATAATTTCTTTGTAAAATCCCAAACAGTATTAAAAAGTTCAGAATTTCTATAATTTTCCAAATCTTCTTCGCTTTCCCAATAGCTGTAAGTAAAAAAGATGCATTTGTCATTTTTGTCCTGATACAATTCTAAAAAACGATTTCCTTCTGTATTTCGTATTTTCTCTTTCACAGATTTAAAATTCTCTAGAAAATCAGGGATTTTTTCTTCGTGAAAACTCATTTTTACTATTCTAACAAACATATTGGTTATTTTAGATTTTTGAAAGCATAAAGCCTTACAGGTGCGCAAAAATACCAAATTTGATTCTTGTTTTTCTTTTAAAGGATCATTTATTGCAAAAAATCATTTTGAGTGACTAAGTTGTCTTAATTATGGCATTTAAATTGAAAAGTTTTTGATCTCTTTCATCAACAAATTGCTGCAGTTTTTCACCATGAAAACTTTTTAGAAAATCCCAATCGCTTGCATTTATACCACAATTTCCATTTCTATTAATGTTTGGAAGAATTTCCAGATTACCGATAAATTCTAAATTGTCACGAAATGTCATAAAATCTTTTCGCCAGATTACCAATGAGCAAGAACCTAAAAGACATGGTTTTATTTCAGGATGTAAAAACCACATTTTTTCTAATTCCTGTTCTGAATAATTGTACAAGTTTTTCTTAGTCATATTACCTACACCAAAAAAGTTCAAATTTTTGATATCATCCAGTGTTGGTTTTTCTGTTTTATTATAATCTAAAAGGCAAAAAGTAAAATTTTGTGGACTCCGATCCTTATATACATTAGTGCAAAGAAGAATTTTATATTTGTTTTCTTCGTTAATGAATGTTAAAAGATCACCTTGATTTACATCTTTAATTTTCGTCACTAGATTTCTTATTGAAGTGAAATGATTTATTTTAAAAACTAAGAAAACTTAATCGTAATTACATCACGATAATTCAAGCCTAACAAACTATTTGCAGAACCCACTTTAGAAGGATTACTTCTAAAAATAGCGATTTCTAAAAAACCAGCTTCGTTGAAAATTGCCAATTTTTCTCCTTCATATGTTTTTATCGGATATTTATCTGAAGTTGCAATTGCCGAATAATTAGGAAGAATCGTTTTGATGTTTTTAGGTTTCATCAGGATTTCATACGGACGTCCACGCGAAATCTCCAGAAATTGCTTTTTAGAAATATTGGTAACGACGTTTCCGAAATGATCAATGTAAATAATATACCCTTTTAGAGAATTTCCGTCATCTGCCACAATAGGCTGCAATTCGGTTGCTTCTTTTATAGAAGTTATTTCTTTTCCAATTACATTCAATAAACCGCCTTTAGCCAAATGTGAAGCAACCTGAATAAAAATATCCAAATCTGTAGCTTCAATTGGGAAACGATCGTGGATATTAATGGCTACAATTTTCTGAGGAACTATTTTCTGCGTAAGCATGCTTAAGATTCCATTATCAGCGCAAATAAAGTAATGATCATTCCATTGCATAGCGATATGCTGGTTCTCTTTGTTGCGTTCAATATCGACGCCAATTAAGTGCACAGTTCCTTTTGGGAAGCTCATATAAGAAGCGCCAATAATGTAACTCGCTTCGGCAGTATTAAAGGGATCAATGTCATGAGAAATGTCAATTATTTGAACCTCTGGATTTTCAGAAAGTATTTTACCCTTCAGCGATCCCACAAAGTGATCTTTCAAGCCGTAGTCTGTAGTAAGGGTAATTATTGACATAATTTTGTTTATAACTATTGATAGTATTTAAATCTAAATTTCATTAAATTTGAGAAATGCAAAGCTAATTAATAGTAAACACAAATTGAAAGAAAGAAAAGACAAATTGTGTTTTTTAAAGCATTTGTTTGTTACAATATTCAGAAACACCAATTTAAGTTTGAGAAATAAAAACTGAAAACTGCGACTGAGTACTGCGACTTAAAAAAGACCCGACAACCACTAAATAGTAAAAGGAATTATTTTAATTTAAAACTACTTCATTTGAACGAAAGAATAATCGAGCTAGTAGATATTGCACCAAAAGAATTTTGGGGCGCGCAGGACAGCCATTTAGAAATCATTAAAAAGTACTACCCGAAGCTTAAAATCGTAGCGCGAGGGACAACTTTAAAAGCATTTGGCGAAAAAGAAGTTTTAGACGAATTCGAAAAAAGATTTCAACGATTAATGCTTCATTTTACACGTTACAATAACATTGATGATAATGTAATTGAACGTGTAATCATGAGTGATGGCCAAGAAGAAAAAAGAGCTTACGATCATGACAAAATCTTAGTTCATGGTGTTGGCGGTAAGATTATCAAGGCAATGACGCCAAATCAGCAATTGTTGGTTGACACGATCAAGAAAAACGATATGGTCTTTGCTATTGGTCCTGCTGGAACCGGAAAAACCTATACCGGTGTCGCTATGGCGGTTAAAATGCTAAAAGATAAAGAAGTTAAAAGGATCATTCTGACGCGTCCTGCAGTAGAAGCCGGCGAAAATCTTGGTTTTCTTCCTGGAGATATGAAAGAAAAACTGGATCCTTACATGCAGCCACTTTATGATGCGTTGCGTGACATGCTTCCGAACGAAAAACTAGAGGATTATATTTTGAAAGGAATTATTCAGATTGCGCCGCTTGCTTTTATGCGTGGACGTACATTGGACAATGCTTTTGTAATCCTTGATGAAGCACAAAACACCACACACTCACAAATGAAAATGTTTTTGACCCGTATGGGAAAAAACGCCAAATTTATGATTACAGGTGATCCTGGACAGGTCGATTTACCAAGAAGAACTATTTCTGGTCTTAAAGAAGCTATTTTGGTTCTGAAAGACATTGAAGGCATCGGAATTATTTATCTAGATGATAAAGATATTGTACGTCACAGATTGGTTAAAAAGGTAATCGATGCTTATAAACAAATTGAGAATCACGATTAAAAAATAAATTTAGTCAAATGTTAAATGTAAATCGTGAATTGTGTTTTAACATTTATTAATATTCGTTTTGTGCGTTTTTAAGAAAAGGTGCAAAACGAATATTTTTTTGAAAGAATATTTAAATAATTAATGGAATTGTGATAAATGAAAAACAATTGTTTTCTATTGCTGATATTGATTTGTTTAATTTCATGTAAAAAAAATGAATCTAAAAATAAAAGTGAAGAACCTTTAAATAAATTTTTAGGAGTTTGGAATGACACTGAATATATAATTCCCAATGAAACAAAATTAAAAATCAATAGCGATAATACATTTGTTTACACCGCGGCAGGATGTGATTGGAGAGTGTTTTCCAGAGGAAATTGGAAAACAAAAGGAGATTCTGTAGAATTAACAAGCATTAAAATAGACACTTGTTATATAGCGTTTCCTTTCATTGATTGCGGCTTTTATGAGAGAAAAGATAAAAAACGAATGGTAACAGTTCCAAATTGTGAACCTGATACGGGGGGCTCTTTTTGTGTATTTACAAAAGAAGTATTTTATATTAAAAATGATTCATTGATTTATAAAATAAAAGATTCAAAATGCTCTGATAGTTTAAGAATTGAATTTGCCAAAACACCAAAAATCAGAAAACATCGAAACTAATTTTAAAATTTTCTTTTTAGAAAATGAAACAGGAAATAGATGTAAAGATATTTGATGAAATAGTTAAATAAATAATAAACTTCCCTTATTGTAAGCGCTCAAATAGCCTAAACTTTGTTCTTTCGAGCTCAAAAGCGTAAATTTGCAATCATACCTATTGAATATTAATATGACAAAACTTAAAAATATAAAAGTTATAGTAAGTGACCTTGACGGAACTTTACTTAACCCACAACACAGAATTTCAGATTATACTAAATCCATTTTTCAAGAACTTCACAATCAAGGTTATCTTATTGTTGTAGCTACAGGTCGTCATCATTTGGACGCGATGGCTATAATTGATAAATTGGAAATTCCTGTTTATTTAGTAAGTTCAAACGGAGCCAGAATTCATTCACCTAATAAAGAAGAACTTTTCTCCTTTAATTTAGACAGCGATGTTGTTAAAGCAGCTTTAAACGTAGAAATCGATCCAGAAATTACAGTCGTTTTATTTAAAGAAAATATTTGGCAGACTAATAAATGGAACGAAAAACTAAATTCTTTTCAAGAAGAATTAAAATATCATCCAGAATTAGTCGATTATAAAACACTTGAAGATTTTTCATCGATTAAAATTTTCTTCTCTTGTCCGGATCATGAAAAATTAGTAAAATTAAAAGATGCTATTTTAGCTAATTCTTCAGAACATCTGCACCATGCTTTCAGTTTGCCGACTTGTTTGGAATTCATGGATAAATCTATTGATAAAGCAGTTTCTATTGAAAGAGTTTTAGAAAAAGAAGGTTTTACATTGCAAGAAGCAGTTTCTTTTGGAGATGGTTACAATGATGTTCAAATGCTTTCTGCTTCAGGAAAAGGTTTAATTATGGGAAATGCGCCAGCTTCTCTAAAAGAAGAACTTTCAGATTTGGAAGTAATTAAAACAAATGCAGAAGACGGAGTCGCAAAATATATTGCATCTAGAATTTTGGATAAAGAATTAGTTTAATTTCTTTAGCCACGAATTTCACGAATTTTCACGAATTTTTATTTAAAATAATCATGACCTGGATTGCTTTCAAAGTAATAATTTGTGGAAATCTGCGTAATTTGTGGTAAAATAAAAGTATCAGATTTCGCATAAAAAACTTAGTGTTTTTAACCGCTAATTTCGCAAATTTCCGCAAATTACTTATTAATTTGTTGACGATAACTTTGTAGCAATAAATTAATTTATCCTCATTAAAAATTAGTGAAAATTGGTGTAATTCGTGGCAAAAAGACAAATCTCAGATTCTCTTCATTTTCATGGTGTAACTCTGTGAAATAATTTTAAATTTGCATTCATAAAAAACAACACAACAAAATGAGCAATACAATCACAACTACAAATTTTAATTTCCCGAATCAGAAATCAGTTTACCGCGGAAAAGTTAGAGAAGTTTATAATATCAACGACGAACTTTTGGTAATGGTAGCAACCGATAGACTTTCGGCGTTTGATGTGGTTTTGCCAAAAGGGATTCCGTACAAAGGACAAATCCTAAATCAGATTGCAACTAAATTTATGGAATTGACACAAGATATCGTTCCAAACTGGTTGATTGCAACTCCAGATCCAAGTGTTGCTGTTGGACATTTATGTGAGCCTTTTAAAGTAGAAATGGTAATTCGCGGTTATTTGTCTGGACACGCGTCTCGTGAATATGCAGCTGGTAGAAGACAAATTTGCGGTGTGACGATGGCTGAAGGTTTAAAAGAAAATGATAAATTTCCTGAACCAATTATTACACCAACTACAAAAGCTGATAATGGTTCTCATGACGAAGATATTTCTCGTGAAGATATTTTAGCGAAAGGAATTGTTTCTGAAGAAGATTATTTAGTTTTAGAAAAATATACTCGTGCTTTATTTCAAAGAGGAACTGAAATTGCTGCTTCTCGCGGATTAATTTTAGTAGATACAAAATATGAATTCGGAAAAACAAAAGACGGTGTTATCGTTTTAATTGACGAAATTCATACTCCAGATTCTTCTCGATATTTTTATGCTGAAGGATATGCTGAAAGACAAGAAAAAGGAGAGGAGCAAAAACAATTATCTAAAGAATTTGTTCGTCGTTGGTTGATCGAAAATGGTTTCCAAGGGCAAGAAGGACAGGTGATTCCAGATATGTCAGACGAATATATTGAATCTGTTTCTGAAAGATACATCGAATTATACGAGAATATTTTAGGAGAGAAGTTTGTAAAAGCAGATATTGACAATATTGATCAACGTATTGAAAAAAACGTATTAGATTACCTTTCTTCAAAATAGTAATTTCGGGTTTAAACTAATTATTTAAACCATGAATGTTATAACGAAAAAAAATGCCCTGTTATTTGTATGTCTTACAGCAGGGCATTTTCTTTTGGCGCAAATTGATAGAAATGCAACAAAAGAAACTAAGAACCTTTACCAGAATTTAAAAACTATTTCAAAGAGTCATATTCTTTTTGGTCATCAGCATGCTTTAGAATACGGTCATGGATGGAGTAACGAGCCAAATAAATCTGATGTGAAATTGGTTACGGGTTCGCATCCTGCTGTTGTTGGAATTGATTTTAGTGATTTTTCAGGACAATCTAAAGAACAAATTGAAAATGCTAAAACAACTTTAAGGAAGAATGTTGTAGACACTTATGAACGAGGTGGAATCACAACTGTTTCTTGGCATTTTAATAATCCTGTTTCTGGTGGTGATTTTTATTGGAAAGACAGCGTTGCAACTGCTTCAATGGCTTTGATAAAACCAGGTGGCTCTCATCACGAACAATATAAAGAAATCTTAAAAACAATAGCTGATTTTGCTCATTCTGTAAAAGCAAAAAACGGAACACTTTCTCCTATGATTTTCAGACCTTTCCACGAATTTGATGGGGATTGGTTTTGGTGGGGAAAATCACATACTTCACGAGAAGATTTTATTGAAGTCTGGCAATTTACAGTGTCCTATTTGAAAGATACTTTGGGAGTTCATAATTTTATTTACGCTTTTTCTCCAGACAATCAATTCAATTCGGAAGAAGAATATTTAGAACGATATCCAGGTGATCAATATGTTGATTTATTTGGAATGGATAACTATGGCGATTTTGGTCGTGATGGGAAATATGATTTAGAAGCAGGTCTAAAAAAGCTTCAAATAATATCAAATCTAGGAGAGAAAAAGAAAAAACTAGCAGCATTTACAGAAACAGGTTTAGAATCTATTCCAAATGAAAAATGGTGGACAGAAGTCTTGTTGAAAACACTAAAATCCAATGACTTAAAATTGGCTTATATATTAGTTTGGAGAAACGACAATACAAGTCCGACGCATTATTATGCGCCATTTCCGGGACAAATAAGCGAAAATGATTTTATAAAATTTTATAATGATCCGTTTACTTTGTTTGAGAAGGATCTTAAAAAGATTTACACCGCAAAATTCTAAACTTAAATATACTGCGATTTATAATGACGCAATTCAATTTTGCTTGAATTGCGTTTTTTTTTGTTTTTTTTTCGAAATGATGCAACGAAATGACATTGTTTGTCGTCTAATAAGAAATCATCATCATCAATCAATTAACAAACAATCAATCATTATGAAAAAAACAGTAATTATTTTAAGTGCAATTTTTGTCTTTGCAAACGCATCAGCAACATCAATTTCAAGAATAAAAATTGAAAATCAAGTTGAGTATTCAGCTTTTGGGAAATCTCCATTACATCTTGCAATTAGCAAAGGAGATGTAGAAGCCGTAAAGAAATTTATAATGTACGGAACCAACATCAATAAAATGGTTAATAATATGACTCCGTTAATGGTAGCAGCGCGATTTAATCATTGTGAAATTGTTCGAATTTTATTAGCCAACGGTGCAGATGCTTCAATTGAAAACGGACATGGATTTACAGCTTTGAAATATGCGGAGTATGGAAAAGCAACAGACGCTGTTGTTATTTTAAAGAACTTGAAAAAATAACTGAAAAGTCTTTGAAATAGTAAAGTGCAATTCTTAGTTGAATTGCACTTTACTTATTTTAAAAAGAATTACTCCATTTTATCTTTTAGATTTTCAAGACCTTTTTGAAGATCGTTTCCAATCATTTGATCCATTTTTAACATAGGAAGCATGATATTTGTAGGATAGGGAATAACACCGCTAATTCCCCATTTCACTTTTGTTTGATTTGTTGAAACTGGTTCAGTTGACATAAAACCCACAGCCGTGTCTTCCATTGGTTTTTTGAATCTGAGAGCAAAATCAATTCTTCTGTTTTCTGTAATTTTGGTTATTTCCTGTTCACCAACACCAACTTCTTTTATGTTACTTTCCCAACTCGATAGTGAACCTACAGCACCATCAGTTCCTTTGTAACTCACTTTCATTTTAGGATCAATATTAGCCCAAACGCTAAACTCATTCTGATTTTTTAATGATTTAACATAATTAAAGATACTGTCAGCAGGTTTATTAATTGTGATTTCCCTTTCTACAACATATTCTTTAGGCATAAAATAAGCAGCAATTAATACAATTGAAATGATCAAAATTAATACGATAAGAATTCTTTTGATAATAAGCATAATACTGGTTTTTAAGGTTATAGTTGAATAATAGATACAAAATAGTTTTATTCTTACAGTAAAGTTAAAAAAAACCGAATTGCATTTGCATTCAGCTTTAAAAAGAATGAAGAAATAAAATTTACTTTTTTTTCTCAATTATTGTAACATTTGATATTTTCTGACGTCTATTATACTGAAACAATGAAATTGCTAACATTAAGATGCTTCTATTGTGTATTTATTAAGTAACTGTTAAGAATTGGTTAAAACATGGTACTTTGTTATACATAATAATAAAATTAAGATTACTTTTACATTGTAATA
Organism: Flavobacterium panacis; assembly: GCF_024649945.1. Classification (GTDB taxonomy): domain Bacteria; phylum Bacteroidota; class Bacteroidia; order Flavobacteriales; family Flavobacteriaceae; genus Flavobacterium; species Flavobacterium panacis. Next base: position 134,806 of record NZ_JANKMS010000014.1, read on the forward strand.
AAAATCATCATCATCAATCATTTAACAACAATCAATTATTATGAAAAAATCAGTTATTTATTTAGGACTTGCCTTAGTTGCATTTGGAAATGTAGCAATGGCTTCAAACGAAGTTTCAACTGTTAAAAATCCAGTTGAGTATACAGGTTATGCTGCAAATCCATTAAACGTTGCAATCAGCAAAGGGGATTTGGAAACAGTTAAAAAGTTTATTGAATACGGGGCAGATGTAAATCAAATGTCTGAAGATCTTACACCTTTAATGATTGCAGCACGTTACAACAAGCATGAAATTCTTAAAGTTTTATTGGCAAATGGAGCGCGTCCTAATTTGAAAAATGAAAAAGGATATACTGCTTTAAAATATGCGGAATTATCAAATGCTTCAGAATCTATTGTTATTCTGAAGGAGTTGAGATAAACAGAAAACAGTTTAAAAAAGTTTTGAGTTAGTATTAAAATGACCTTTCTGAGCAAAAGGTCATTTTTTTTTGCACTAGTTTTTTTATTTATATCAAACAAAAAAGCACCATTCAAAAGAATGATGCTTTTCGCTTTTAAATCCAACAATTGATTTAAAAAATCTAAAAAAATAAATTATTACTCAATTGGTACGTGTTTTTTTCTGTTGAAAATCCAGAATAAAATAGGGAATACCAATAAGGTTAAAACGGTAGCAGTCATAAGTCCACCAATAATTACGATTGCTAATGGTTTCTGTGATTCGGATCCAATTCCCGTTGAAATTGCAGCAGGCATTAATCCAATAGACGCCATTAATGCGGTCATTACTACAGCTCTGGTTCTAGCTTTTACTCCCATAAAAATAGATTCTTCGAGCGTAAACTTGGATTTTAAATTATGATGGAATTCAGAAATTAAAATAACTCCATTTTGAATACAGATTCCTAAAAGAGCAATAAATCCAACTCCTGCAGAAATCCCAAAATTCATTCCTGTAATATGCAAGGCAATAATTCCACCAATAATAGCAAATGGAACGTTGGCTAAAACCAGAAGTGAATCTTTAAAGTTTCCAAATAGTATAAATAAAAGAACAAAAATTCCAATTAAACTGATTGGTACAACCTGAGCAAGACGAGCACTTGCACGAACCTGATTCTCAAATTCACCTGTCCAACCAGTTGTATAACCAGCAGGGAGTTTTAGTTTATTCACTTTTGCTTGTGCTTCTGCAATTGTGCTTCCTAAATCTCGATCACGAACAGAGAATTTTACTCCAATAAAACGTTTTGTATTGTCTCGGTAAATAAATGCTGGACCAGTAATGGTTTTAATATCACAGATTTCTTTCAAAGGAATTTTAATACCACTTATTGTCGGAACTTTAATTTCTTCCAAATCTTTTTCATCTTTTCTGTATTCTTTTGAAAAACGGACACGAACATCAAATTTCTTTTCATCTTCATATTTTTCAGTTGCTGTTTTTCCTCCAAAAGCTAATTCGAGAACAGCTTGTGCATCACTTAAAGTAACGCCATAAGCAGCCATTTTTTCACGATCTAAGATAACACTTATTTCAGGCTGACCAACATTTCTTAGTATTCCAGCATCTTTTATTCCTGGGATATCTTTAATCTGCACTAAAACTTCATTGGCAAGTTGATCTAATTTATTTAAATCATCACCATATATTTTAACTGCATTCGAAGCTTTAAATCCTGCAACAGATTCGGCTACGTTATCAATTACAGGTTGCGAATAATTATAAGTAATTCCTTGATGAACTTTTAACTTATTATCCATTTCATTAATCAGATCATCCATAGAAATTTTACGTTTCCATTCTGCTTTTGGAAGTAAATCAACCTGGAGCTGAATAAATCCAAAACCATTAGGATCTGTTCCATCGTTGCTTCGACCAGTTTGCGACAACACTTTTTTAACCTCAGGAAAAGTTTCTAAATCTTTTCTAATCATCGCGGCAGTTTTCACACTTTCAGGAAGTGAAGTACTCATAGGTAATTCTGCTGTTACCCACAGTGCTCCTTCATTTAATTGCGGTAAGAACTCTGTACCTAAGAAACCTGCAGAAAAGAAAACGGCTACTAATAATGCAGTTGAAGCAATTAAAGATTGTACTTTATGTTTAAAAGTCCATGCAAAACCTTTGCTCACAATTCGATCCCAGAAATTTACAAACGGATTGTTTTTTTCTTTTACATTTTTATTTAAAAGAATGTGAGAAAGAACAGGAACTAATGTCAAAGTAAAAATAAGCGCTCCCAATAAAGCAAAACCTAAAGTAAAGGCTAGGGGAGAGAACATTTTTCCTTCTACTTTCTGGAATGAGAAGATTGGAAGCAAAGCGGTTATAATAATCAATTTTGAAAAGAAGATAGCTTTCCCCATTTCTGTTCCAGTCTTTTTGATTAAGCTTCCTTTGGCAATTTTATTAAATTTCTCCATTCCCAGTTGATGTGCCCGATGATCTAAGACTACAAATAAACCTTCGACCATTACAACAGCTCCATCAATGATAATTCCGAAATCGACTGCACCTAAACTCAATAAGTTGGCGCTCATTCCCATCATTTTAAGACACAAGAATGCAAATAATAAGGAAAGCGGAATTACAATAGAAACGGTAAAAGTAGTTCGCCAATCGGCCATGAATAAGAATACGACACAAGTTACTAGAATAATCCCTTCAAATAAATTGTGCATTACCGTTTCGGTCGTGAAATTCATCAAATTGTCACGATCATAAAAAGTTTCTATTTTAATGTCTTTTGGAAGGACATTTTCATTAAGGTCTTGAATTTTTGCTTTAATTAAGGCTAAAGTTTCTTGCGGGTTTTCGCCTTTTCGCATTACCACAATTCCTTCAACGGCATCATCATTATCTCCTAAACCTGTTTGTCCAACTCTTGGCATCGAACTTTCGTAAACATCAGCAAGATTTTTAACCAAAATCGGATTTCCTCCGGCATCATCAACAATAATGTTTCCGATATCTTCTTTAGATTTTAGTAATCCAACTCCACGAACAACAAAAGCTTGTCCATTTTTTTCGATAACATCTCCACCGACATTTAAGTTTCCGGCATTTACAGCATTATAAACTTGTAAAGGCGTAATATTGTATTTAGCTAATTTAATTGGATCAACTCCAACTTCATACGTTTTAGTCTGACCTCCAAAAACATTTAGATCGGCAACACCAGGAAGAGAACGAAGTTGTTTGTCAATTACCCAGTTTTGGTAAGTCAGCAATTCTCTACTGTCTCTGCTGTCACTTTTTACAATATATCTAAAAATTTCACCAGTTGGACCATAAGGTGGCTGAACATCTGGTTCTACATCATCTGGAAGCGAAACGTTTTTTAGTAAATTGTTTACCTGAAAACGTGCAAAAGTATCGTCTACACCATCATCAAAAATGATTTTAATAACCGATAATCCAAACATGGTAATGCTTCGAACGCTAGTTTTTTTCTGAACTGAGTTCATCGAAATTTCGATTGGAGACGTTACAAAACGTTCTACTTCTTCAGCACTTTTTCCATTCCATTGTGTAATGATAATGATCTGTGTATTAGTGACATCAGGAAAAGCATCGATAGGCATATTCTTGAATGAAATAAACCCTGCAACGGCTAATAAACCAACCCAAAAGAAGGTAAATGCTTTATTCTTTAAAGAAAAAGCAATAATATTTTTAATGAATTTGTTCATGTCTTAATTATTTAAAGCACCATAAATAAACAACTGATTGTTTGTGATTACTTTTTCGTTTTCTGTTAAACCACTTGAGATATAAGTTGTATCTCCAACTACTCTGTAAACTTCTACTTGTCTTGTTTCTATATTATTACGGTCTTTAAACACCACAACAAAGTTTTTGCTTTTATCAAATACAATTGCTTTGCTTGGCACAGCTATCATAGATTGATTTTCGTTAAAAGACAATTTGATGTTTGCATTCATATCGGGCTTCAGCATGTAATCAGGATTGTTTAGTTTGATTCTTGCTTGCATCGCTTTGGTTTCCGGATCAATGACATTGTAAATTTTATCTACTTTTCCGTGAAACGTTTTATCAGGATAACTTAGAGTTGTTACTGATGCACTGGTTCCAAGTTTTACTTTATTAATATCAATTTCATTAATATTCGCCATTGCCCAAACTTCACTGATTTCGGCTATATCAAAAATGTTTTCAGAACGATCGTTACGCAGCAACATGTCTTGATTTATACTTTTTTGAATGATAAAACCGCTAATAGGAGCTGTAACTTCGTAAATAGATCCAGCTTTGATATTGTAAATCTTATAAGTTTCCTGAATTTTACTCAATTGAGATTGCGCTTTGTTTACCTCAGATTTTGCCTGAAGAACATCACTTTCAGAATTCAATTTTCCATCAAATAATTCTTGCGCTACTTTCAGATTGTTTTTCGCAACCAATAAATCACTTTTTGCATCAATGGACTGTTTTTCAAAATCTGCAACATCTGTACTTTTTATAGTAGCTAAAACTTGTCCTTTTTTTACATAATCTCCAAGTTCAACATTTACTTTCATTACGTTTCCGCCAACAAGAGGATAAACGTCAATCATTTTGTTGTTGTCTGCTGTAATTTTTCCGTAGAAACTAAGTTCGTTTTTCAGTGGTTGCGTTTCAGCTGGAGCAGTTGTTGTCGTTTTAAGCATTGCATCGCTTAAAACAAATGAAGTATTGGTTTCTGGATTTTGAACTTCTTTTTTGCAACTTGTTAGAGTTAGACTTACTATTGCGATTCCTATGAATAATGTATGTTTCATTTCTTTATATTTTTAGAATAAATCTTTGTTTATTGTGCTATTTAATTCTTCACCAGCTATAACCACTTTTTTCTTTAATTCATTTAATTGAATTATTGCTTGATTATAACTTTCCATAAAATCGGTAAATTCTAAAAGACTTACATTTCGTTTTTGAAAATTGGTTAGCATACCATTATAGACTGCTTCAAAATCAGAATTTACGGTTGGTTTTATAACCGCATAGTTTTGTCTAGATTCATCCCATTTTGTCCATGCAGAAGTAATCTCGGTTTGTAATTGAAGTTCAAAATTTTGTTTTTCAATTTTAGATTGTTCTAAAACAGTTTGTGCATATTTAATATTTCCTTTGTTTTTATTCCATAGCGGTAACGGAATTGCAACGTTGACATTGGCTTCATTATTGAAAGCCCCGCTTCGTTGATCGTAATTAGCTCCCACGGTAATATCTGGAACAGAAAGTGATTTCTGCCATTTTACATTTAGTTCGTTGGCATCAATTTCTTTTTGTTTGGCTAAATAATCGGGACGATTTGCTATAGCTTGTTCTTCAAAGCTTTTAAGATCAAAATCAATTACTTTTAGGTATTTATTAGAATCATCTTTGCTAACTGTTGGAATTACATTTTCAGTTTCATTCATTAACAGTTTTAAATTGGCTTGTTCTTCAATATTGTTATTGATAACTTCTAATCGTTCGTTTTTAAAGTTAAGATACAGTGACTGCAAACGAACAACATCTTTTAGTGGAATATTTCCTTTTTGTGCCTGAACAGAATATGAATTTATTAAATTTTCAATATGAGCTAATTGTTTGTCTGTGTTTTCAAGGTTCTTAGAATTATAATATACCGTGTAAAAGCTCTTTCTTAATTGAAGCTTTAATGTTCGTAGTACATCATTAAATTGAAGTTCTGCAAGTTGTGAATTGGCTTGGGCAAGTTTAACTTCATTTCGCTTTTTACCACCTAAATAGATAAGTTGCTCAATTGAAAAGACTTTCTGTCCATTTTTTCCAATGTCAAAATATTTATCTCTTTCTGGATTATAAGCATTTAATTCTGCCGAAATTGTGGGATTATCCCAGATACGCGCTTGAATAGTTAGTGCTTTCGAGGCATCAATATTATATTGAGCAGCTAGTAAAAAGAGATTCTTTTTTAAGAATTGACTTTCGCAGTCTTGAAGGGTAACTGTTTTTTGAGCTATTGCAGCTTGATTGAGAAGTGCAAATAACAGCAATGCGAATAACTTTTTCATTGTATCATTTTTAATTATACAAATATGCTATCAACAGGCTTTAAGAGACCTTAAAATCTACCTTAAAAATAGCTTAAAATTATTTATATATTAAAAAAAATCTGAAATAAATTCGTGTTAATGTTTGGTGTTGAGTAGTTTATGTTTGCTTTGTGCAATGTCAAAATCCTTTGTACGATTCTTAAACCAAGTCCGAAGCCTGAAGTTCCTTGAGAATTTTTACCACGCATGAAAGGCTGGAAAAGATTCTTTTGCTCTTCTTCACTTAAAGTTTCTCCTGTATTCGAAACTGATACAATGAGGTGATAACGGTCTGTACTTATTTTTACTTTCGCTTGTTTATTATCTGAATAAACGCAGGCATTTTTTAAAACATTACCTAAAGCAATTTCTAAGAGATTTTTATTTCCTTTTATTTCTAAAGCGGTATCAAGATCTTCACTTTCTTCCATTTCGAATAAAATCACAAAATCAGGAAAAGATTTGTTTATCTTTTCTATAGAAGAAAATAAAATTTCATCTATTCTTTGAATTTCATGGTTTTCCGCTTCACGACTATCAATTTTAGAAAGAATCAATAAAGAATTGATCAACTCACTTAAATGATTGACATCTGCTAATATCGTATTTAAGAATGAACGATTTTTAGGTTTAAGGTCAGGATCGGCAACAGCATTTTCAATCTGTGAAGTCATTCTAGAAAGCGGTGTTCGCAATTCGTGAGAAGCGTGTGCCGTAAATTCCTTTTGTTTTTGATACGAAATTTCAATTCGATCCATCATGAAGTTAAACTCGTCCGCAATCAAATCGACTTCATTTTTAGTGCTTTTCGATTCAATTCTTGTATCAAGATTATTTTCGTTTATGTTTTTTATTTTCTGATGAAAAGCATTTAACGGATTCATTACTTTTTTAACCGTAATAGAGGTAATAACCCAGCACAAACAGGTAAAGAAAATATAAGAAACAATTAAGGTATAACGTAAAAAGAGCAGTTTCTTTTTACCATAATCATCAGTTGCTGATATCAAGGCATAGAAATCCTTGTCGTTAGTATCATAAAAAACGCCATAAACTTCGTAGTCTCCTTGTTGCTTAAAAAAGGTTTTGTTCTTTTTTAAGTATTTTAAATCATCAACAGACCAATTGATTTTTGCATCATCAATGCTGCTGTAAATCAGTTTATAATTAGAGTCAAAAACCAAAGTTTTCTCGTCATACAATTTATTAATAGAATTTTGATCAATTATTTTTAAAAGCTGATTATCGACCTGTTTTACATTCACTAATAGTTTTATATTAGACAATGCTTTTATTTCCAGTCGATCGCGAAATTCTTCTTTTCGATAATTAGAATATAAAATGAATATCACTGTAGAGGCCAATCCAAAAAGGATGGTAAACAATAAACTTACTAAAAGTGATATCCGATTTTTTAATGTCATTCTTGATCGCTTAAGTAATATCCGTAACCTACTTTGGTACGAATAAGTTTTGTTTCATGGTCTTTGTCAATCTTTTTTCTAAGAAAGTTAATGTAAACTTCAATAGTATTTTGATTGGTTTCAATATGATAATCCCAAAGTTTTTCGGCAATGAATTGTTTGGAAAGAACTTTTCCTTTGGCATGAGCTAGAATAAGAATAAGTTTGAATTCTTTTGGAGTAAGTTTAATTTCTTCTCCAGATCTAACGACTTTCATTTCTTCTTCAAAAATTTGAAGATCATTAATTGTTATTTTATTTTCTACTTGCTGTGGAACATCTTTTCTTCTCAAAAGAGATTGTGCTCTGGCGAACAATTCATCAAAATGAAAAGGTTTTACTAAATAATCATCTGCGCCATTATCAAAAGAAGATAATTTATCTTCAATTTCGCTAAAAGCAGTCAGCATAATAATAGGAGTTTTTTTGTCGATTTCTCGAATTCCTTTACAGACATCGATTCCGTTGGTTCCAGGAACGTTAATATCGAGAACAATCAAATCATATTCGTACGGAAAATACTTTTTCAATAATAATGATCCATCATAATAAGGAATGCACTCGAAACCTTTTGAAGTAAAGAATGTTGAAATTTCTTTTGATAAAGTAAAGTCGTCTTCGAGTAGTAGTATTTTCATGTAGGACTGATTATTTGTAAATCCGATTTAAAAAATCGGATTTACATTAAAGATACATCTTATTTAAAATAAGAGAAAGTTTCATTGTTTTCAATTTTCAATAAAGCTTCATAAATAAGTTCAATAACATTTTCAACATCATCTCGATGAACCATTTCTACAGTTGTATGCATATAACGCAAAGGAAGCGAAATTAATGCAGACGGAACACCGCCGTTACTATAAGCAAAAGCATCTGTATCTGTACCTGTCGCACGAGATGTCGCATGTCTTTGAAATGGAATTTTTTTCTCCTCAGCCGTATCTACAATTAAATCACGCAGTTTGTTTTGAATCGCAGGAGAATAACCAATAACAGGACCTTTTCCCATTTTCAGGTCACCTTCCACTTTTTTGTCAATCATTGGCGTAGTAGTATCGTGGCAGACATCAGTTACGATGGCAACATTCGGTTTTATACGGTGTGCAATCATTTCGGCACCGCGAAGACCAATTTCTTCTTGAACAGAATTTACGATGTATAATCCAAAAGGAAGTTTTTTATTGTTCTCTTTTAATAATCGCGCGACTTCAGCAATCATGAAACCACCCATTCTATTGTCAATCGCACGGCAAACAAATTTGTTTTCGTTTAAAATCATAAATTCATCAGGATAAGTAATCACACATCCAACGTGAACTCCTAAAGCTTCAACTTGCTCTTTATTTTCGCAGCCTAAATCAATAAATATATTGCTTAATTTAGGGATTTCTTCCTTATCACGTAAACGAGTATGAATAGCCGGCCATCCAAAAACACCTTTTACAATTCCGTTTTTAGTATGAATGTTAACTCTTTTAGAAGGCGCAATCTGATGATCAGAACCACCATTTCTAATAACGTAGATTAAACCATCTTCAGTGATATAGTTTACATACCAAGAAATTTCATCAGCATGTCCTTCAATAACAACCTTATAAGGAGCATCAGGATTAATGACACCAACAGCAGTTCCATAAGTGTCCGTTATAAAAGTGTCAACATAAGGTTTTAAATAGTCCATCCAAAGTTTCTGGCCTTCACTTTCGTAACCAGTAGGAGAAGCGTTATTTAGGTAGCTTTCTAAGAATGCTATAGAAGTATCTTTTAAGATAGAATTTGTGCTCATAAAAATATTTTTCCGCTAAAATATAAATTTGGTATCAGAGTTGTGTATAAATATATAATTTTACATTTAAATTATGATTCGATGAGACTAACCACCTTTATTTTATTTATACTATTTATTTCCTTTAATTCCAATGCCCAAGTTACTCCAAAAGAGAATGAACAAATGGGGTATATACTAACAGAACAAGATTCTATTTTAAACGACACTATCCAGTTGCCAGAGATAATTATATCAAAGGGTGAAAAGATGAATCCGGAAGAGTTAAAACAATTTCAGATTCTTCAGAACAGAGTGTATAAAGTATATCCGTATGCTAAATTGGCTTCAGAAAGGCTGACAGCATTAAATAATGGAATGGCACGTTTAAAAACAAGTCGTGAAAAGAAAAAATACTTTAAAATAGTAGAAGATTATTTGAACAATGAATTTGAACAAAGACTTAAAAAGCTTTCCAGAAAGCAAGGACAAATTTTAGTCAAGTTAATTCATCGTCAAACTGGAATCACAACCTATGAATTGATAAAAACATTAAAAAGCGGATTTAAAGCGTTTGTTTCTAATACAACGGCAAATTTATTTGATATAAGTTTAAAAACAGAATACAAACCTTACGATGTGAATGAAGACTATTTAATTGAAACAATTTTAGTCAGAGCATTTGAGTCAGGTCGTTTGGTAAATCAAAAATCTGCTAATCCTGTGGATTATGATGATTTGTCAAATAGGTGGCAGCAGAGAGCAAAGGAATTAAATAAAAAGTGATCATACTATATAGTATATAACCCGACAGTTTTTTAAACCTGTCGGGTTCGTTTTTTTATATACATATAATATATAATAAGTGAGGCGAATTATGCTGAGTGCAGCGAAGCCTTCAAGTTTTGAATTTGAAATTTAAATATTGGAATTTCGTTAATTATTAGGAGCCATTTCCCGCTATGCGCTTCAATCTTTTGTTTTGAACCCCAAAACAAAAGGATTTCCGCTTCTATCGGG
>NZ_JANKMS010000015.1 GCF_024649945.1 Flavobacterium panacis
ACCCTCCTTTGATCCGTCTGCTTGCCAGTATTTCAGTGAACGTTTTTCGTTGTTGCGGGTGCAAAAGTAGAACCTTTTTCCGCTTCTACAAGCTTTTTTAAAGACTTTTTTCAATCTTTTTTAAAACTATTTCTTAACTAACTGGTAACGGATTGTTTACGTTTTTATATTTTTTTACTTTGCGTGAGGTTTTTCTTCGCTTGATTCAATTTTCCCTGTTTTACGCGTCTTTTGGATTGCTGCTTTTGCGGAGTTTTTAATTTTTAAGCCTGTTTTCTAAACGGAATTCAAGTCCAGAAAGCATTCTTTCTGCCGTTTTTAATCCCGCAGAGGCGCAAAGATGCAAAGTTTACCCCTTTCACCTCTTCTGAAACCCCATCCACTAGCCCCGATAGAAGCGGAAATCCTTTTGTTTTGGGGTTCAAAACAAAAGATTGCAGCGGATAGCGGGAAATTGCTCCTTATTTTTATTCAAATTCCGATTTTAGAAATTCCAAATTCCAAACATCAAGGCTCCGCTGCACTCAGCATCATTCGCCTCACTTATTATATATTATATGTATACAAAAAAAACAAACCCGACAGGTTTTCAAGACCTATCGGGTTGGAAATAAAAATCACTCCTATATATAATAGAATAGAAAAGCCCTTGTTCGAAAGAAGAAGGCATTGATTAGGAATTTTATATCCCAAATAAAAAAGATAAAACTATATATAAGGGTATATCACCACCAAAAGCAAACTGTTAACAAAATAGACATCTCTAAAAATTTGATTTAATTGACATTTAGACAAATTCAAAACATTTATATCAAAAACTGAAAGGGCATTTTCGATACTCATTTTAATTTCGCTTTAAAGATATTCAGCCAAATCCGAATATCAATAAACCGATTAAACTATGAAAAAAACCTTCAATCTAATTCTCGCACTTTCATTTACTGCAACAAGCTCTTTTGCTAAAATAAAGGACGAACCCTCTCCTTTTTGGTTTAAAAAAGCAACTGAAATAATTCATTTTCAACTCAACAAAGCGGCTCAAACTTATAAACCTGGAAAAAATCCACGATCTGTTAATCCAGATGGAACAGTAAGACTTGCAGGAATAACAGACTGGACAACTGGTTTTTTTCCAGGAAGTTTATGGTACGGTTATGAACTTACAGGCGACAAAAAAATGGCAGAAGAAGCAAAGAATTTCACACTTGCATTAGATTCCATCAGAAATATAAAAAATACACACGACGTTGGTTTTATGTTGTATTGCTCTTATGGAAATGCCTATAGAATTACGGGAGACAAAATTTATCTTCCTGCTTTGGCTGATGGCGCTGCGAATCTTTATGCGCGTTTTAGTCCAACTGTTGGAACTATTCGTTCTTGGGATTTTCCTTGGCTACATTACCCAGTAATCATTGATAATATGATGAATTTGGAATATTTATATTGGGGCGCCAACCAATTTGATAGACCTGAATATGCTAAAGCTGCAAATACGCATGCTTTAACTACGATCAAAAATCATTTTAGAAAAGATTATAGTTCATATCATTTGGTTGATTATGATCCAAAAACGGGTAAAGTTTTACGTAAAAGAACCCATCAAGGCGTGACAGACGAATCTGCTTGGGCGCGCGGACAAGCTTGGGGATTGTACGGTTACACGATGTGTTATACCAACAGTAAAAATCCTAAATTTCTAGATCAAGCAGAACATATCGCTTCATTCATTATGAACCATCCTACAATGCCAAAAGATAAAGTTCCTGTTTGGGATTTTGATGTTCATAATGCCTTAGATACTGCTGAAACTGCTCCAAGAGATGCTTCTGCCGCAGCTGTAATTGCTTCTGCCCTTTTGGATTTAAGCACACAGGTTAAAGACGGAAAAAAATATTTGGATTATGCCGAAGAAATTCTAAAATCATTATCTTCTGATGCGTATTTAGCAAAAGCTGGTGAAAATCATTTCTTTTTGCTAAAACATAGCGTAGGCGCTTTTTTGTATAATTCAGAAATTGATACACCGCTTGATTACGCAGATTATTATTATCTGGAAGCATTAAAAAGATATGCTGCAATTAAAAAAATTGAAATCTAAATTAGATACAAATGCGTCTTGTTATAAAAACTTTCGTCTTTCTGTTTGTTTTACTTTTAATGCAAAAAACTATTGCACAAGAAGTTAAAATAACTAAATCTAGTTTTAATGCCATTAATCTTGATCGCAAAGGACTTGAAAAGGTAAAGAAATTAGTCGCTTCAGCGAAATATAAAGAAGCTGCAAACCAGCTCTTACATTATTATCGAAACCGAACTGATGTAAAACATTTGGATTTTAATCCTGTTGATTTAGAAAAGTTAAAAGGAAAAAAAGTTAATGAAAATACCTTAGAACTTGCTAATAATATTCTAAAACACCAATTTAAACCACACAAAGGTTATCCAGCTTATGATTACGGACAGGATATTAATTGGCAATATCGTCCCGTACAAGATCAATTGCTGACTACATTTTTGCACAGAACTGCTTTTTGGGAACCATTAGGAATTGTATACAACAGTACAGGAGATGAAAAATACGCCAAAGAATGGATTTTCGAAGTAAGAGATTGGATCAAAAAAAATAAACAAGGTTCTTATACTGATGAAAAAGATTTTGCATGGAAAGCTTTTGTCGTTTCTTTCAGGCTTAATCATTGGTCTTCTTATTTCAATATGTTTTTGAATTCGCCAAATTTTACTCCCGCTTTTTTAATGGAATTTTTGAATTCTTATAACGAACAAGCGGAATATGTTTTGCACAATTACACTGATGTTGGAAATCATAGGTTGTACGAAGCGCTTCATATGATGTATGCAGGAAGTTTTTTTCCTGAAATGAAAGAAGCGTCTGCTTGGCGCAAAAGCGGTATTGTTATTCTAAATGAAGAAATTCAGAAACAATTATTACCTGATGGAGTTCAATTTGAACTTTCGCCTTCCTATCATATCGGAACCATTAAAATATTTTTAGATGCCTTACAAATAGCGCAATTAAACGGAATAGAAAAGGAATTTCCAGAAAGCTATAGTAATCTTGTCGAAAAAATGGTGCTTGCTGTTGGTAAATACTCTTTTCCAGATTATACTTTTCCGTTGTATGGAAACTCTTTTTTAACCACTAAAAGCATTATGCTAAAGAATTATCAGATTTGGAAAAACGTTTTTCCTAAAAATGAGACTATTAAATACTTTGCATCAGATTACAAATCAGGAACGAAACCAGCTTATTTATCAAGCAGTCTGCCAAATGCTGGTTTTTACGCTTTTAGAAATGGCTGGGATACAACTGCAACAGTAATGCAAATTAAGGCTGGACCTCCAGCTGAATTTCATTCGCATCCTGACAATGGTAATTTTGTTCTTTGGATAAAAGGCCGAAACTTCACGCCAGATTCTGGTAGTTTTGTTTATGCAAACGTTGGCGATCAGGAAAACTCCAAAAGAGATTGGTATCGTTCTACGAAAGCACATCAAACTTTAACTCTTGACAATCAAAACATAACAAACAAGGCTAAAGTACTAGAATGGCAACCTGATGGAAATACTCAAATTTTGTCTTACAGCAATCCGAGTTATACAAATTTAAATCATGAAAGGACTTTTCTTTTTATTGACAATACTTTCTTCCTCATTATTGATCGAGCAATTGGAAATGCAACAGGAAATGTAGCAATTCGTTATAATTTAAAAGAAGACAGTAAAGCTACCAGTAACTCTTTAGATAATAGTGTTTCAACACATTACGAAGATGGAAATAATCTGTTGATACAAGTGGTAAATAAAGACAAAATCACTTTAAAGGAAGAATCTAGTTTTGTTTCGTATCAATATCAAAAAGAAACAAAAAGACCTGCTTTTGCCTTTGAAAAAATTAAAAGCAACGAACAAACACAAGGTTTTATTTCCTTATTACTTCCATTCGATGGACAAAAAGCGCCAGTTGTAAAAATTATAGAAAATCCAAAACATAATCTTTCTCAAGGAAAAATTGATCTGAACGTTAGTATAAACGGAAAAGAAAGACATATAAAGAAAGACCTTGTTTACTAGATATCGTTTTATTTGAGCTTTTTCAAAAATTAAAACAATACAAAGCTATCTTTGGTGCCATAATATCACCAGATAGCTTTTTAATTATAACCACAAATTATCTAACTCACTTAATTAAAAACCTAAATGAAGAATTTACAAAAAACAACCGTTTTATTCTTTCTCCTATTGACTTCTTTTTACGGTAACGCACAAGAAAAGCCAATTACAAAAGAAAGTTTTAATAGTATTAATTTAAATTACAAAGGCTTAGAAAAAGTAAACAGTCTTTTTAATGCTTCAAAATATGATGAAGCGGCAAGAGAATTGCTGACTTATTATCGCAATAGAAAAACCGTTAAACATCCAGATTTTAATATTGGTGACGAAAGTCGTTTTCGCGGAAAAGAAATTGGCAAAGCGAATCAGGAAAAAGCGGATAATGCTTTAGAACATAAATTTCAACCGCAAAAAGGTTACGGATTTTACGATTACGGAAAAGACATCAACTGGGAATTTTGGCCAGTAAAAGACAACGAAGTCCGCTGGCAATTGCATCGTGTAACTTGGTGGCTTCCAATGGGAATGGCATATCGCAGTTCTGGAGATGAAAAATATGCCAAAGAATGGATTTTCCAGTTTCGCGATTGGGAAAAAAAGAATTATTTAGGAAGTTCTAAAGAAAATGATTCTTTTGCTTGGCGTCCGTTAGAAGTATCAGATCGTGTACAGAGTTTACCTCCAACGTTCAATTTATTTGTAAATTCTCCAAACTTTACTCCTGCTTTTTTGATGGAATTTTTAAATTCTTATAACAAACAAGCTGCTTATATTCCTGAAAATTACAGCAAAGAAGGAAATCATTTATTGTTTGAAGCGCAACGTATTTTGGGAGCTGGAGCATTTTTTCCCGAATTAAAACAGGCTGAAGCTTGGCGCAAAAGCGGTATCGAAATCTTGAATCGCGAAATTAAACTTCAAGTACTTCCTGACGGCGTGCAATGGGAACTTTCTCCAATTTATCATGTTGCCTGCATCGATATTTTCCTGAAAGCTTACAATTCGGCGAAAATGGCTGGTGTAGAAAAAGAATTTCCTGATACTTACGCGCAAACCATTGAAAAAATGATTTTAGCTTCCACAAGCATGATGTTTCCTAATTATAATAATCCAATGTTTGGCGATTCTTGGCTGGTTGAAAAAGAGGCTCGATTAAAACAATTTAAAATCTGGTCTAAAGTTTTCCCAGAAAATGCCGTAATCAAATATTTTGCTACTGATGGTACAGAAGGAAATAAACCAAATTATTTATCGAATGCTTTACCAAACGGCGGATTTTACACGTTTAGAAATGGCTGGAATGAACAATCTACCGTAATGATTCTAAAAGCTGGACCTCCAGCAGAGTTTCATTCGCAACCTGACAACGGAACTTTTGAACTTTGGATGAAAGGAAGAAATTTCACGCCAGATTCAGGCTGTTATATTTACAGTGGAGACGAAGAAGTAACGAAAAAAAGAAATTGGTTTCGTCAAACAAAAGTTCACAGTACTATGACCTTGAATGATCAAAATATGGTGATTACCAAAGCAAATCAAGACAAATGGCAAACGGGCAAAAACTTAGATCTTTTAACGTACACTAATCCAAGTTATACCGATTTGAATCATCAACGAAGTGTTTTGTTTATTGATAACAAATACTTTCTTATAATTGATAAAGCAATTGGAAAAGCAACAGGGAAATTAGGCGTTCATTTTCAATTAAAAGAAGACAGCAAACCCATTTTCGACAAAGCAAACAACAGGGTTTACACCACTTATGAAGACGGAAACAATCTTTTAATTCAATCTTTAAATGCTGATAAAATTGTCTTAAATGAAGAAACTGGAAAGGTTTCTTACGCTTACGCGAAAGAACTGGAAAGACCTGCATTTGTGTTTGAAAAAGAGAAAAAAGACAATAATACAGAATCTTTTATAAGTATTCTTTATCCATTTGGAAACAAAACACCTGAAATCAAAATCCAGCCCAACAAAGACAATGATTTCGAGAAAGGAATTATCAGTTTAAACATTTTAGTTGATGGTAAAAAAAGTGAAGTTAAAACTCGTTTGAATTAATTTCTCCGATACAATTCTTTAAAGCGTCTAAAAATTACTTTTAGACGCTTTTTTTATAGTTTTTAATTTCAAAAAAAACTTATCTCAGCTTACAATTTATTAATTCTATAAGTTTAATCTGAACCTTTAAAACACGATTTGATTTTCAATCTAGATTTATGCTTTAAAGAATGATTTAAGTTAACATTTGACTTCATTTCTCTTAACTTATAATTTTTACGCAAACGTTATCGAAATCACTTGTAATTACTAGCTTTGCCACATAAACAAATTTTATAAAATGCCTCTAAAACCGAATTTACCCTTGATTTTAAAGGACTTTTAATATCGTATTAATCAAATTCAATAGTATTTTGGACGCATTCAAAACAGTCATGGAAACCCGATTTCTATATTTGTTTCAATTAAAAATCAAAAAACATGACTACTCAAAAAAAAATGACCAGGCTTTTAGAAAACTTATTCTTGTTTCCAAAACTTAAAATTCCTTTACCCTTTTTTTCAAATTAATTTATTGTTATAATTTCTTTCGCAACAAAACAAAAAGCAGATTGTGATGAATTATTAAACACGACCAAAACCAAACTTATATAACATCAACTGGAGTAAATTTTATACTTATTCCTCACTAAAGAAAAATTATGAAAAGGATTATATTTTTATTCTTACTGCTAACCACATGTAAGATGATGTATGGGCAAGATAAAATAACCGTAAAAGGAATAGTAACCGATACTCAAAATCTGCCGATGCCTGGAGCAACAGTTTCTGAAAAAGGAACTAAAAATGCGACGGTAACTTCAATGGATGGTGATTATCAAATTAAAGTAAAACCAAATGCAGTTCTTGTATTTTCTTTTATTGGAACAAAATCAAAAGAAGAACAAGTTAATAACAGAACGCAAATCAATACCAAATTGATTGATGATACGAACAATCTTGACGAAGTTGTGGTTGTGGGTTACGGAACAAAAACAAGAAAAGATTTAACCGGTGCAATTTCTTCAGTAAAAGGTCAGGAACTTGCTAAAGTTCCCGTGCAGAATGTGGCACAGGCTCTTCAAGGACGTATTGCTGGTATGCAGGTTACCATGTCAGATGGAACTCCTGGATCTGAACCTTCTTTGAGAATTAGAGGAGGAACTTCTATTACGCAAAGCAACGAACCGTTGTATTTTGTAGATGGTGTTGCTCAAACAGGCGGATTGAATTTTCTTGATCCAATGGATATTGAATCGATTGATGTTTTAAAAGATGCCGCTTCGACTTCTATTTATGGTGCTCAAGGTGCAAATGGAGTAGTTTTGGTAACAACCAAAAAAGCTAAAGGAGGAAAACTAAGTATCAACTACGACACTTATGGTGGTATAAAAATGATTGCTAAAACGCTTCCAGTATTGAATCCGTATGATTATACAAAGTTAATCTATGAATCTGCAACAGACGATGCGAGAATGCAGAAGTTTGTAGGCGCTTACGGAACTTATGATGAATTGGAAGGGCTTTATAAAAACAGAAAAGGAATCAACTGGCAGGATGAAGTTTTCGGAAATGCTGTTGTAAGTCAGTATCATAAAATAAGCATCAGCGGAGGTGAAAATGACACAAAATATAATGCTTTTTATTCTGTCAATAATGACGAAGGAATTATGCTTGGAACAGGTTCTGTAAAAAATATTGTAAAACTGAATGTAATCAATAATATCAGTAAAAAATTCACTGTCAATGCAATTGTAAATTTTTCGAATCAGAAAATCACAGGACTTTCTACTTCTGATGGTGGAAATGCGAGATTGAGCATGCTTCAGAATTTATTACAATACAGGCCAACAATAGGAAAAATTGGTTCAGACGAAGATCTTAAAACTTTGGTTGTTGATCCTTTAGACAATCAAGATTCTCCAACATTTCAAAGTCCGCTTATTACCATTGATAGTCAGAAAAGAGAAGCGATCAACAAAGCACTTAATATGAGCTTGCAGTTTCAGTACAATATCACGCCAAAATTAATTTATCGTGGCTTAGTAAGTTATACCGATAACAGCAATAAAAGTAAATATTTTAATGATTCAAGAGGAATTCAAGCTATTAGAGCTGGAGGTGCAAACGGTGGTGTAACGCATAATATTGGAACTCGTTTCAATTACAATAATGTTTTAACGTACACTAATACCTTCAACAAAAAACATAAACTGGATGCCACAATTGGACAAGAATACATTTATAATTACAACGAAGGTGTAAGTGTTTCTGCTTCGGCTTTTCCAAATGTTAACCTAAGCTGGGATAAATTACAATTGGGAACTATTCCTGGTATTCCAACCTCTTTTGCAGAAGATGACAAATTATTGTCTTTCTTCGGAAAAGCTAATTATGCTTTTAAAAACAGGTATTTATTATCTGCAAGTTTAAGAGCGGATGGTTCTTCAAAATTTGGAACTGAAAATCAATGGGGTTATTTTCCTTCTGCATCAGTTGCATGGAGAATTATCGAAGAAGATTTCATGCAAAAACTTCCTGTTTTTTCTGATCTAAAACTTCGTTTAAGTTATGGTGAAGCAGGAAACAACAGAATTGCAAATTATGCGGCTTTAGGTATTTTCAATTCAGGTTCTTATCCGTTAAACAATCAGGTGAATATCACGGCTTTCCAAAACAATCTTCCAAATCCGTTCTTGAAATGGGAAGCAACAAAATCGACAAACATTGGTTTTGATTTAGGATTCTTTAAGCAAAGAATCTCACTTACAACCGAATTGTATGATAATAAATCTAAAGATTTGCTTTATAACACAAGAGTTCCAGCAAGTTCTGGTTTCAAAAAACAATTTCAAAATATTGGAGCAACTTCTAATCGAGGTTTAGAATTTACTTTGAATACCATCAACATTAAAAATGATAATTTTGTTTGGAATACTACTTTCAATATTGCATTCAACAAAACAAAAGTATTAGCCTTAAGCGAAGGAGAAACCTCCTTAATTACGAACAGTTACACAGACAAAAACGATTACATTCTGCAAGTCGGAAAACCAGTTGGAACAATGTACGGTTATGTGAGCGATGGTTTATACCAAGTAAGTGATTTCGATTATAATCCAACTACAAAAGCGTATACTTTAAAATCAGGAGTTGTAAGTGATAATGTTGTTGTACAGCCTGGATTTATTAAATTCAAAGATATAAATGGACCAAATGGAACGCCAGATGGTGTAATTAATGATTTAGACCGAACTATTATTGGAAATGCAAATCCAAAATATACTGGAGGACTTAATAATACTTTCAGCTACAAAGGAATTGATTTAAGCGTTTTCCTTGATTTTACTGTAGGAAACGATATTTACAATGCCAACGTATTGAATAACTCCAGATTAAACCTAGATAACCTAAATACATTCGCAATCTATGCAGACCGATGGACAACCATTAATGCCGCTGGACAACGTGTTACGGATCCTGATGAATTAACCGCTTTAAATGTGGGCAAAAAATATCCTGCTTTTAATGGTAACGCAACGGGACGTTTATACAGCGATATTATTGAAGACGGTTCGTTTTTACGAATTAACAATGTAAGCTTAGGATATACTTTACCTAAAGAATGGTTGAAAAAATCTAAAATTTCAAATTTAAGAATCTATTTCACCGCTTACAATTTGTATGTATTTACTAAATATTCAGGTTACGATCCAGAAGTCAATGTGATTAATAATGCGATTACAAGAGGAGTAGATTTTAGCGCTTATCCTAGAAGTAAATCCTTTGTTACAGGATTAAATATTTCATTATAATTTAAAGTTTAAAAAAATGAAACACAATATATTTTCACGCAGAGCAATTGTTTTAGCAGGTGTTGCCTGTCTCCTATTGCCACTTAATGCTTGTGACAAAGATTTAGAAGTTACTCCGTATTCTTATTTTACCACAGCTAACTTTTTTTCTGATGTAAACGAAGCCAATATGGCCACATTAGGAGCTTACGAATCCATGTCATCTATGGACAGTTACGGCTGGAATATTTCTATGATTTTTGATGCTGATACTGATATTGAACAAATGTCTGGAACTGGTGCTGACGATTGGCGAACAATTGCACATTATCAGGGAATTTCTCAAACCAATACTTTCTACGCCGCTTGGAGCAAATTATATGAAGGAATCGACAGAGCAAATGTGGTTATAGAGAGAATTCCGAAAATGGAATTGTTTGGTAATGGAACCGAAGCTCAAAAACAACAATTAAATCGTTTTCTTGGCGAAGCTAAATTCCTGCGAGGCTTTTATTACTCTGAATTGGTTCGTTTGTGGGGAGATGTTCCTTTTAAAACCAAAAGTTCACAATCTGGAGATAAACTTAGCGGTGCTTTAGTAGATCGTCAGGAAATTTATACGCAGATTATCAAAGACATGCAGGAAGCGACTGCACTATTACCAGAATCACTTCCAACAGATGAAAGAATCAATAAATGGGGAGCAAAATCTATGTTGGCGAGAGTGGCATTATTTGCTGGAGGATATTCTTTAAACGCTGATGGAGTAATAAAACGCCCTGCTAATTATAAAGACTATTATAAAATTGCGCAAAAGGAAATCAATGATGTGATGGCGCAAAATCCGTACAAATTGAATCCGTCTTATTCTAAAGTATTTAAAAATCAATGTCAGCATGTTTTAGAACCAACAGAAAATATCTTTCAAGTGGCGTTTTACAATCCAGCAGGAAATATTGGTAACTCTTCTTGGATAGGAAATTTTAACGGACCAACAACTGCAAGTGGTGTTTATCCTTCAAACATTGCGAGATGTTTAGTTCCAAAACCATTTTACAACAGTTTTAACGCTGCAGATCAAAGAAGAGATTTCTCCATTGCAACTTATCAAATCAATAACCTTGGAAATAAATTACCGCTTTTAACTACCAATCAAGATGAAAGATGGACTGTTTCAAAATGGAGCAGAGAATTTATGACCAACGCAACTGCTGAACGTGTTTACACACATGTAAATTGGGTGATTATGCGTTATTCTGATTTGCTTTTAATGCGTGCTGAAGTTGAAAACGAATTAAATGAAGGTCCAAACGCATTGGCTTACGAAGCTATCAACCTAGTTAGAAAAAGAGCCTTTGGAGCTGATATTCAAGGAAGCAGAATTGCAATCGATTTGAAAACAAAAGGAACTGGCTACACCAATGCTGCAAATGTTGTAATACAAATTACTGGCGGCGGCGGTACAGATGCATCGGCAGCTGTAATTACGCTTGCCAGCGGAGGAGTAAATACTATCGGAATGCTTCGTTCTGGAGACGGTTACACTTCTGTTCCAACAGTAACCATTACTAGCACAGACGGAAAAGGTTCTGGTGCAACTGCAACTGCGAGATTATTACCAAAACCAACAACAGCAGAAATAAACCTGCCAACAGGTCTTGACAAAATAGCCTTTTTTAAAGCTTTACAACAAGAAAGAGCTTGGGAACTTTCTTTTGAAGGAATGCGTAGAGCCGATTTAATAAGATGGGGAATTCTTGCCGATAAATTGAATGAAACAAGTGCTGCCGTAAAACAAATACGCGCTACGTATTTTTATCCTTCTGTTGCCAATTTTATAACGGGTAAACATGAATTGTATCCTTTCCCACAAAATGAAACGGATGTCAATAAAAGCATCACACGTCAAAATCCGAAATATTAATACAATTTAATTTCTAAGTGCTTACGATCTTTAGAAATTGCTCATGGTTGGATGTTAATGCAGAGCTTAGGTTCTGCATTAGCTGTTTTAATAATTCAGAGATGATTTTAGTTAAATCTGATAGTATTTTAAACAAATTCAAAACAACAAAAGAATAACGATTCTTACTTTCGTTTTTAAATTAAAGCCTTTCAAAAACAACGGAATACGCTATTTTACAAGAGATATGAAATTTCAAAAAAACATATTCATTTTGTGCCTTTTAGGAATTCTAAATATTCCATTATTAAACTATGCGCAAAACACGGAACGCCCTAATATTCTAATCATCATGACCGATCAGCAGACTGCCGATGCGATGAGTAATGCCGGAAATCAAAATCTGCAGACTCCTGCAATGGATAAATTGGCTCAAAATGGTGTACATTTTACCAAAGCCTATTGTGCGCAACCATTATGTTCTCCTTCACGTTCGGCTATTATGAGCGGAAAAATGCCTTACGAAACCGGTTTTATTGGAAATGCTCCTGAAAAAGACGGACAATGGCCTGATGATTTATTGATGATGGGAAAAATTTTCCAAAACGGAGGTTATAAAACGGGCTACGTTGGAAAATGGCATTTGCCTGTTCCTGTTTCTAAAAAACAACAACATGGCTTTGAATATATCGAAAATACCAATTTTCAGGATTACAACGATGCTGCAACTCCATCTTTTTGTGCTAGATTTATAAAAGAAAACAAAAATACACCATTTCTATTAGTAGCTTCCTTCTTAAATCCGCATGATATTTGCGAATGGGCTCGTGGAGAAGAGCTTAAAATGGATGTTTTAGAAAGCGCTCCACCTGCAGACCAATGTCCGCCTTTGCCTGCCAATTGGAAGATTCCAGAACACGAACCTAAAATTGTGCGGGAACAGCAAAAAGTAAGTTTCAGAACCTATCCTACTGTAAATTGGACTCCAGATCAATGGCGTCAATACCGTTGGGCTTATAATCGACTAATTGAAAAAGTAGATAATTACATCGAAATGGTTTTGGCCTCACTTAAAAAATACGGCATCGAAAAAAACACCATTATCGTTTTTACTGCCGATCATGGCGACGGTTATGCAGGTCACAGCTGGAACCAAAAACAGATTTTATATGAAGAATCGGCTAAAATACCTTTTATCATTTCAAAAATTGGAGATTGGAAACCAAGAACAGACGAAATGCTGGTTTGTAACGGAACTGATATCATTCCGACCATTTGCGGTTTTACAGGCGTTCCAAAACCTACTTATTTAAAAGGAATCGATTTGAGTAAAAAAATAGAAAATCCAGCCCTAAAACTTCGTGATACCTTGGTTATAGAAACTGATTTTGCAGACAACGAAGAACTCTTAAACATAAGCGGACGTGCTGTAATTACTCAAAACTTTAAATACATTGTTTACAATAAAGGCGAGTTAAGAGAACAGCTTTTCAATTTAGCAACAGATCCCGAAGAAATTACAAATTTAGCGGTAGACAAAAAGTATAAAAAAGAGTTGCTAAATATACGTCGCTATTTAAAACAATGGTGCAAAAAGAATGGAGATTCCTTTCAATCAGGATTATAAAAAAATGATTGATTATCCGATAAAAATTAAAAAATAAAGTGTTTTCTTTTTGTTTAAATTAGAGCTTTAAGTTTACCTTAAACTAAAAAGAAGACCAAATAACAAATTATAATTCAAACCTTTATGAAGAAAACGATTGTCTTTTTTACGTTTTTCTACATAACTCTTTTCGCTGCAAAAAGTTATGCGCAAGTACAAGATCGTTATTTCCGAACGATTTCGGTTGATAAAGGCTTGTCGCAGAGTTCTGTTTTTGCTATTCGGCAAGATACTTTGGGATTTATCTGGATTGGAACACAGGACGGATTAAATCGCTATGACAGCAAAGGTTTTAAAGTTTACCGACCAATTAAAAACGTTAAAAATAGTTTGCAGTCGTATTATATTCGAAGCCTTTTTACCGATCATAAAGAACAATTATGGGTTGGAGGTAATCAAGGAATCAGCGTTTACAATTACAATACAGACAGTTTTATCAATTATTCGTTACCGCGAAATATAGGCGAATGGTACATTTCGTCTATAACTGAAGACAGTCAGCACAGAATCTGGGCTTCTTCTATTGCTGGAGATGTTTTTGTACTTTCTCCAAATGACAAAAGTTTTAAGCCAATAAAGTTTAATGCTTCTTCACACGAAATCAAGAAAATTGCTTACATCGGTCTTTGGCAACAACAGATTTTATTGGGAACGGATGTTGGTCTTTTTAAATTAAATTCCAATTCCCATCAGCTTTCCAAAATAAATCTGAGTTCAAAGAAATCATATATCAATGATGTTTTTATTGAAGGCAAAAAATTATGGGTCGCAACAGAAGGTGAAGGTGTCATTCAATACAATGCTCAAAATGGAAAACTTACTTCCCTCCTGCACAACGCTGGAAACAACAGTATTGCCGATAACAACATCAGATGCATCAACAAAGACACTGAAGGCAATTTATGGTTTGGAACTTTTAAAGGACTGAGCATTTTTAATCCTAAAAACAATACTTTTAGCAATTATTCTCACCAAATATCACAGCCTTATACAATCAGCCAGAATTCGGTACGCTGTATTTTTAAAGACAAACAAAACGGAATCTGGTTAGGAACTTATTATGGCGGTCTGAATTATTATCATAAAAATGATATTAAATTCAATCTTTTAAGTCAGAACTCCGGAAAACCATCTTTAAATGATGAAGTTATTGGCGTTATTAAGCAAGATTCAAAGGGTAATTTTTGGATTGGAAGCAACGATAAAGGCCTTAATTATTGGAATAAAAACGCTAATACGATTACTTATTTTTCTAATAATGAAAGTAATCCAAACAGTTTGAGCTCAAACAATATCAAAGCTATTGAATTTGATACAAGCGGAAATGTTTTAGTGGGCACTCACAACGGCGGATTGAATGTTTTAAATCCGAATACGGGTTTGGTACAGCGTTTTCGCCACGACGAAAACAATCCGAACAGCATTGCTGGTGATTTGGTTTACAGCATACTCAAAGATTCCAAAGGCAGGATCTGGATTGGAACAAGATCTGGATTGGATCAATTTCATCCTGAAACCAAAACCTTTACGCATATTCATTTGGACAAAGCCGGAAAAAGACCCGTTTCTGACGATATTACTTTTCTTTTTGAAGACAGTAAAAAACGAATCTGGATTGGGACTACAAATGGCGTAACACTGTTTTATCCAGAAACACAATTGTTTGGCAATATTGGCCACGAAAAAGTAAGCGACGATATTGTAAACTGCATTACCGAAGATCAAAAACACCGAATTTGGATTGGCACAAGAGAAGGTTTGCGATTGTATGATGAAGTTCAGGAATCTTTTATCAGTTTTAAAGCGAGAAAAGATTTCTTTAAAGAAACGATTTACGGCATCATTCCAGACGAGAACAATTTATGGATTTCTACCAACACGGGATTAATCAAATTTAATCCTGACAAACGTTCTGTACAGACTTTTGACGAAAGCGATGGTTTACAGAACAAACAGTTTAACGATTATTCTTTTTGCAAAGCAAAAGATGGAATGTTGCTTTTTGGCGGTATAAAAGGCGTTTCCTATTTCTATCCGTCGATGATCAAACAGAGTCCGCTTCCTTTAAAATTGAATTTCACTGCTTTAGAAGTTTTAAATAAAACTGTCGCTGTAGATGATGAAACTGACATTTTAGAACAGCATCTTGATCAAGTTAAGGAGCTGGAAATTGGTCCAGAATACAAACAATTCAGTATCTTTTTTAATACGTTTAATTATATTTCTTCCAACAGAACCTACTATTTGTACAAATTAGAAGGTATTGATAAAGAATGGCAAAGAACTGATAACTTAAAGGTAAGCTACAGTAATTTATCAGCAGGAAAATACAACTTTCAAATCAAAGCCATTGGACCAAATGGCGAGATGAGTGCCGTAAGAAGTTTAGACATTGTCATTTTACCGCCTTGGTACAAAACAATATGGTTTTCATTGTTGCTTTTTGCCATAATTGGGACGGCAGTTTACATTGGCTTTAAAATCATAAAAGAAAGAATACAAGCCGTTCAACAGTTAAAATTGGAACGAATTGAAAAAGAAAGAGTGAGTTACATCAACCAAATCAAAATGGATTTCTTTACTAATGTATCACATGAATTAAGAACTCCTTTAACCTTGATTTTAGCCCCTTTAGAAGAATTATTAAAAATGCCTTTTTCCGATAAAATCACTAAAAAGAAGCATGAATTAATGTTCATTAATGCCAAACGACTTTACAATTTGGTTGATCAATTATTTGAATTTAGAAAAACAGAAATGGGAACGCGTCCGTTAAAAGTGGGCAAAAGTGATCTGGTTCGTTTTACACAGGAAATTTTCGAATCGTTTAAACCACTTTCAGAAAAGAACAATATTCATTACACTTTTCATACAACAGAAACTGAGCTGGTATTTTATTTTGATAAAGATGCAATGGAGAAAATCTTGTTCAACTTGCTTTCTAATGCATTCAAATATACCAAAGAAGGACAAAGCATTCAGGTAGAATTATTGAGAAAAAATGATACAGTACAAATAAAAGTCGCTGACACGGGAGTTGGAATTAGCTCGGAAAATTTATCTAAAGTTTTTGATCGTTTCTATCAGGTAAATAACCGCGAAATGAATTTGGGCTCTGGTGTTGGTTTGGCTTTTACAAAACGTTTGGTCGAATTGCATCATGGTGAAATCAGCGCTGAAAGTGCGGAAGAACAAGGAAGTACTTTTACCGTTGCTATTCCGATTTTGGATCAGGTTTATAAAAACGATCAGCAGGTTGAAGAATCTTTGTATGATTTATCAATCGTTACTGATAATGAATTGGAAAGTGAAAATGAAATCGAAGAAGAAAACGAGATAATCGACAGCAATCAGCCAATGAAATTACTGATTGTAGATGACAATAAAGAAATTCTGGATTATTTGCAGGATTATTTCAGTAAAACCTACGACGTAACGGTTGCTTACAACGGACAAATGGCATTAGATTTATTAGAAATCAATCCTTTTGATTTAATTATCAGCGATGTTATGATGCCTGAGTTGGACGGTTTGCATTTTTGTAAGCGTGTGAAACAAAACATTAATACTTCGCATATTCCGTTGATGCTTTTAACGGCAAGAAATGAAACCAGCCAGCAGATTAAAGGATTGGAAATGGGTGCAGATGATTATATTACCAAACCTTTTTCGACGCCATTATTAGCGGCAAAAATTACGAATTTATTACGTTCTCGCAAACGTCTTAAAGAATATTATTCTGTTGGAAAAGAAATGGTTCCAGAGAATATTGCGTTTAATACTTTGGATGAAGAATTTTTAAAAGAAGCCATTCGCATTGTCGAAGATCATTTGGCAGATTCTGAGTTTACTGTAGATCATTTCAGCCGTGAAATCGGAATGAGCCGTTCTAATCTTTACATTAAATTAAAAGCGATAACAGGCGAATCTGCAATGGATTTTATAAAGAGAATCCGCTTTAAAAAGGCGGTCGAACTCATGCAGAGCAAGCGCTACACCATTGCACAAATTACATATATGTGCGGCTTCAACTCGCCTTCTTATTTCTCAACTGCTTTTAAACAGCATTACGGCTGTATGCCAAGCGAATATTTAGCCCGATTAGAAAACACAAAAGAATAACTAACTACAACAAAACTAACTCACTAATGCAAAATTTCATTCCTACATCTTAGCTTTTAAAAACCTGAAAAGGGTTTAAAATCATCTTTTATTATTCTAAAAAATTATATCCGAAAAATAACTTTTCTTATTCGGACAACTCAACTTATGTCTTAACTGAACTCATTATTCAAAAAATAAATCTCATGAAACTCTTACACTTCATCATTGCAATAGTTTGTATTTTGCCAACAGCAATTACAGCGCAAACCAAAGCAACCATTACCATTACAAACAATTCTACAATTGATAGAAAAGAAACTGTTACAGCCATAAAATGGGAAAACGTGCTACGCTCCTATCCTCAGATTGATACGTCCAATTTTATAGTCATCAATAGTCAGACAAAAAAACAAATTCCGTTTCAGTTAGAACATCGAGGTCAATCTGCTATTCAAAATCTTTTGGTTCAAATCGATAGTAAAGCTAAAAGTTCATTTCAGCTTTTCATACAAAAAGGAAAACCTGAAAATTTTACACCTAAGACTTTCGCACGTTTCGTTCCCGAAAGATTAGATGATTTTGCTTGGGAAAATGATAAAATTGCCTTTCGAGCCTACGGAAAAGCGTTAGAAAAAACAGAAGGCGATGCTTATGGTTTTGATGTTTGGGTAAAAAGCACTTCTCAACTTGTTTTAAATAATCGCTACAAACGCAATGATTATCACGTAGACCACGGTGATGGATTAGATTATTATCATGTTGGATATACTTTAGGCGCTGGAAATATGGCACCATTTGTAAAAGATACTATTCGTTATTCTGGGAATTATCATAACTGGAAAATACTTGATAATGGTCCGCTTCGAACTACTTTTCAATTAGTCTATGACAGTTGGAATGCTGGCGGAATCAAAGTTCAAGCAATCAAAACTATTTCTATTGATGCTGGTTCACAACTTAACCGGATTGAAAATCTTTACACCTTCAATGATAATAAACCCTTACCCGTTGTTGTGGGCATTATTCGAAGAGAAAAACCAGGCGTTATTTTGCTAAATGAACAGCAAGGCATTATGGGGTATTGGGAACCTACTTTTCAGAAAGACGGCACAACAGCTGTCGGGTCTATACTAACTACACCTGCTGAACTAATGTGGATTAATAAAGAGCAATTATTAACTAAAACTACTATAAAAAATAACGAGCCAATTGTGT
Organism: Flavobacterium panacis; assembly: GCF_024649945.1. Taxonomy (GTDB): domain Bacteria; phylum Bacteroidota; class Bacteroidia; order Flavobacteriales; family Flavobacteriaceae; genus Flavobacterium; species Flavobacterium panacis. Next base: position 18,860 of record NZ_JANKMS010000015.1, read on the forward strand.
ATTATGCAGGTGCTGCTTGGGACAAAGCAGGAAAAATTACAAATGCGCAACAATGGTTGGATTATCTGAATCAGTTCAATGAGGAACTAAAAAATCCGCTTATTATTAGTGTAAAATAAAGCAAACAAAGACTAAGAATACTATTAACTAAAAAACAAAAAAATGTCAATTAACTTATTTGATTTAACTGGAAAAACAGCTTTAATTACGGGAGGAGTTCACGGATTAGGAATGGCAATGGCCAAAGGACTTGGACATGCGGGCGCTAAAATTGTCGTAAACGATCATTCATCGCAGGAAGCGGTAAACAATGCAATTGAAGAATATAAAGCAGAAGGAATTGAAGCTTACGGCTATTTATTTGATGTCACAGACGAAAAGGCTGTTGTTGCAGCAATTGAAAAAATTGAAGCCGAAGTGGGTCCAATTGATATTTTAATTAACAATGCTGGAATTATCAAAAGGACGCCAATTATAGAAATGGAAGTTGCGGATTTTGAAGCGGTTATAAAAGTAGATTTAACGGGACCTTTTATCGTTTCTAAAAATGTTGTAAAAGGAATGATCAACCGTGGGGGCGGAAAAATCATTAACATGTGTTCGATGATGAGCGAATTAGGAAGAGATTCTGTAAGTGCTTATGCATCGGCAAAAGGCGGCTTAAAAATGCTGACTAGAAACATGGCCACAGAATGGGCAAAATACAACATTCAAACAAACGGAATTGGTCCTGGTTATTTCGCTACAAGTCAGACAGCACCAATTCGTGTAAACGGTCATCCCTTTAATGAATTTATTATGGGAAGAACTCCAGCAGGACGCTGGGGAGATCCAGATGATTTGCAAGGTGCAGCAATCTTTTTGAGCTCTAAAGCCAGTGATTTTGTAAACGGACATGTTGTTTATGTTGATGGCGGCATTTTAGCTACCATTGGAAAACCGTCAAACGAATAATACGTTTTTTTGTATAACGGGCACATTAATTTATTACCGAATTAATGTGCCTGTTATTAAATCATTTTGAAGCTAAATATCTTTCAGCATCCAATGCGGCCATACAGCCAGTACCTGCAGCAGTAATGGCCTGACGATATACATGATCAGCAGCATCACCTGCTACAAATACACCTTCAACATTTGTTCTAGAGGTTCCTGGAGTATTTACAATGTATCCTGTTTCGTCTAATGTGATGTAATCTTTAAAAATATCTGTGTTTGGTTTATGACCAATTGCTACGAAGAAACCAGTTGCTGGAATTTCAATAACTTCTCCAGTAGTTTTGTTTAAAGCTTTAATAGCATGAACTACATTATTATCTCCAAGAACTTCAACAGTATCGTGGTTCATTAAAATCTCGATGTTTTCTGTTTTGCGAACTCTTTCTTCCATAATTTTAGAAGCTCTGAATTTCTCGCTTCTTACCAACATCGTTACTTTTTTACAAAGTTTAGATAAGTAATGCGCCTCTTCACATGCAGAATCTCCTGCTCCTACAATAACAACATTCTGATTTCTGTAGAAGAATCCGTCACAAACGGCACAAGCAGAAACTCCTCCACCCATATTCAAATAGTGTTGTTCTGATGGTAATCCTAAATATTTAGCCGAAGCACCTGTAGAAATAATTACAGTTTCACAGTACAATTCGATGGAATCATTAATCCAAACTTTATGAATATCTCCTGAAAAATCAACTTTTGTAGCCCATCCATCACGGATATCTGCACCGAAACGTTTTGCTTGTTCCTGTAACTGAATCATCATTTCTGGCCCAGTAACTCCATCAACGTATCCCGGAAAATTTTCTACTTCATTAGTTGTGGTTAACTGACCTCCTGGTTGCATACCCTGATACAAAACCGGATTCATGTTTGCTCTGGCTGCGTAAATAGCTGCTGTGTAACCTGCTGGACCAGAACCTATAATAAGGCATTTAATTTTTTCAATTGTATTTGACATAGTATTAGTTTTTTCTACTTAATAAACAATTTTAAAAGAGCTGTTGGCAGACAGCTCTTTCTTGTCTTTCAGGCTTGTAATCAATCAACTAAATTTGGAAAATAAGTTATTGAAAGACATTTTTTTAAAATGATCAACCGGAACTGCCATTCATTGAAATAGTGCTGTCTGACTATCTTCCGTTACACACAAATAACAAAATTATACTGCAACGGCCAGACAACTATCTTTTCTGCTTCCATGCTTCCCTAATCGCAATAAGATGAATTTCAGCTTCAAGACTATTTCAAAAAACTAAATTATAGAATCATCGATAGCTATTCAGTGTCTTTTGTCACAGTAGATTTTTTTTTCTGTTTTTTAAATTTTTTTTCAGCTTTAATTCTCATTCTCGTTCAGATATTATAGTCAAAATGACAGTAATATTTCAGGTCAAGCCAGTAAAGCTTTTAGCAAATACAGGTATTTCTGTTTTGAAGTCAAAAATTATAAACATAAAGGAAATCTTAACCCGAGTAGCAACGTTGTAAAATTGTAAATGTGACAAAAGACACAGAAAGGTCGTTTTAGAATCTATAATTTCGTCCTCAGAATAAGAGTTTTACTGTTGAAATTCATTGCATTATAACCTGAATTACGCAGAGTAGACGGGTGTTTAAGCATCATGCGCATTATTACTAAGCTATTACAAAAAAATGCATGAGCTTAAATGCCCGCTATTTATAAATCGCAATTTATTTGTCAAAAAGTTCTTTTTAAATCATCAAATATTTTTTTTACCCATTCTACTATATCGATTTCGTTAAATTATCAAGGCAGAAAAAAAAGAAAAAAATTATGACTAACCAAACACCAACTATCTTTACTTTCGGTAACAAACAAGCTGAAGGAAATGCCGGAATGAGAAATCTTCTCGGCGGCAAAGGAGCCAACCTTTGTGAAATGAATCTTATCGGTATTGCAGTCCCTCCTGGGTTCACCATTACTACAGAACTTTGCCAACTGTATCATAGTGGAACAAGCACCGTTTTAGATCTCATTATGAATGATCTCTTTAAAGCCATGCAATTTGTAGAAAAGCAAACTGGAACAAAATTCGCAGATGCTTCCAATCCATGTCTCGTTTCTGTACGGTCTGGTTCCAGAGCTTCTATGCCTGGTATGATGGACACTATTCTGAATCTTGGGCTCAATGAAAAATCAGTTCAGGGGCTTATTGAAAAAACTGGAAATCCTCGTTTTGCGTGGGACTCCTACAGAAGATTTATCCAAATGTATGCAGGAGTTGTTATGGGAGTTAAAGCTGTATCTGACCAAGAAGAAGATCCTTTCGAAATAGTTATACAAAAGACAAAAAAAGAAAAACAGATCACTCGCGATAGTGAATTTACAGCTGAAGATTTAAAAGAAATCGTTAGTTATTTTAAGGATATTGTAAAAAAAGAAACAGGAAGAAATTTTCCATCGGATCCTTGGGAACAGCTTGGGGGAGCTATTATTGCTGTATTTGATAGCTGGATGAATGAAAGAGCTGTATATTATCGTGAACTCAACAACATTCCGCAGCACTGGGGTACTGCGGTAACTGTTCAAGCGATGGTATTTGGCAACATGGGAGAAAGTTCAGCAACGGGTGTTGCCTTTACACGTGATGCAAGTACTGGAGAAAAACTCTTTAACGGAGAATATCTTAGTAATGCCCAGGGTGAAGATGTGGTAGCAGGAATTCGAACTCCAAGACAGATTACTCTTGAAGGCTCCAGAAGATGGGCTACTTTGTCGGGAGTATCTGAAAGTACACGAAGTAAGGAATTCCCATCTTTAGAGGAAACCATGCCGGAGATATACAGAGAACTTATCGAGGCGGCCGATATACTAGAAACTCACTTTAAAGACATGCAGGATATCGAATTTACTATTCAGGAAGGAAAACTATGGATACTTCAGACCAGAAACGGAAAACGTACTGGTGCCGCAATGGTAAAAATGGCAATGGACATGTATCATGAAAACTTGCTTAATGAAGAGACTGCACTTCTCAGAGTAGATCCAAACCGACTGGATGAACTGCTTCACCCTGTTTTTGATAAATCTGAAATTTTAAAAACAATAGTTCTTGCTCAGGGACTTCCAGCGTCACCTGGTGCGGCTACAGGACGTATCGTTTTCTCAGCAGCTGATGCCCAAAAATGGGCAGAAAACGGCGAACAAGTTATCTTGACTAGAATAGAGACATCACCAGAAGATTTAAAAGGTATGGTGGCCGCACAGGGAATACTGACTGCAAGAGGTGGTATGACATCACATGCCGCAGTGGTAGCTCGAGGTATGGGGAAATGTTGTGTGGCAGGAGCCGAAAGCATTAAAATAGATTATAAATCAAAGACTGCTCAATTTGGAAATGAAATGCTTAAAGAAGGAGACTGGATTTCTATTGATGGTTCTGCAGGCAGAATTTACAAAGGAAAAATAAAAACAGCCGAAGCAGAACTTAGCAGTGACTTTGATCAGCTAATGCATTTGGCTGATCAATATTCAACCATGCAAGTCAGAACCAATGCAGATACTCCAACAGATGTACAGACTGCAAAACGTTTCGGGGCACAAGGAATTGGTCTCTGCAGAACTGAACATATGTTTTTTGAAGACGATAAGATCATGGCAATGAGAGAAATGATTCTTTCTGACAGTGAAGAAGGCAGACGAAGTGCGCTTGCAAAATTACTGCCAATGCAACGAAAAGATTTTGAAGCAATTTTTAGAACCATGGACAGACTTCCTGTAACCATTCGTTTACTCGATCCTCCCCTGCATGAGTTTGTGCCACATGAACAAAATAGCCAGAAAGGACTTGCTAACCAAATGGGAATTTCACAGAAGGTTTTAAAAGAAAAAATAAATGATTTACATGAATTTAATCCAATGCTTGGACACCGAGGTTGCAGACTTGGAAATACATATCCCGAAATTACAGAGATGCAGACCCAAGCCATCATAGAAGCTGCCTTAAATCTTAAGAAAGAAGGAATTGAAAGCAAACCCGAAATTATGATTCCACTAACAGGTACCGTTGAAGAAATGCAGTTTCAAAAGGAAGTGGTAAATATAACTGCAGAAAAAATATTTACTGATTTTGGTGATCGCATACATTATATGGTCGGAACTATGATCGAAGTACCAAGAGCGGCGTTAACAGCAGATAAAATCGCTGAATCAGCTGAATTCTTCTCTTTTGGTACCAATGATCTTACGCAGATGACTTATGGTTACTCTCGTGATGACTCTGGAAAATTCCTACCGTTGTATTTAGAGAAAGGTATTTTAAAACACGATCCATTCCAAATTCTGGATCAGGAAGGTGTTGGGCAATTGATTACTATGGCAGTAAAAAAAGGACTTTCTTCTAGAAAAAACCTTAAAATAGGAATTTGCGGAGAACACGGAGGCGAACCTGCTTCTGTAGAATTCTGCCACAATGCGGGGATGCATTATGTAAGCTGTTCTCCTTACAGAGTTCCAATCGCAAGACTTGCTGCTGCTCACGCTGCCATAAAAGAAAATAATAATATAAAGATTCCAGTAGTAGAAACGCAACTGGAAGAAAAAACAGCGTAACGCTATAAAGAACATGATTTTAAACCAATGATCATTTTTTTTAATTTAATTGTTTCTCGATTTTCATTACAATTTCAGAATGTCTGTTAATCTGAAATTATTTGAAAATCCAATTAGAGCTGTTTTCGGACAGCTCTAATTATCTTATTCCACTGAATTATATAAAATCACAACAGAATTCTATAATCAAAAAGCTTGCTGTGTCTTCTAAATTTGAATTAAGAAAAAGTATTTACACCTTGAAACTAATTAAATTATGAGAACATCAACAACTACATATTCGCTTTCAAATTCATATCCAACTCACTTTATCGATGCTGAATTTCAATCTGAAAAAAGTACCTCACAATTAGCAGACTTGTACCAAAGACATGACGATGAACCGGACTTTGACTGTGAATTTTTAAAAGGCATTAGCCACGATCACAGCGAAAATATAATTGATTTAGAACCTGAAGAAGATCACACAGATGATTATAATGATAACCAATGGGACGCAGATATTTATGATCCTTATTTGGAGTCAACTTACTATTAAGCAACTATTCTAGAATTGTGCCGGCCTTTTCTAGAATTTAAGCAAAATACTAAAATCATACAGCACTTTTTTAAGGCTAAATGAAGATATTCTAATTCGTATATCTCTTATTAGTTTGAAATTTTGCTTGGTGAAATACCAAATTTATTTTTAAAGGCAATCGAAAAATGATTGTAATGCTTGTATCCTACATGACGTGCAACTTCAGCAACTGTCCAGTCAGATGAGTATTTCAATAAGTCGTAAGCCTCTTCCATACGTTTATTTACCACAAACTCATGTACCGTAACGCCAAAGAGTTGCTTAAAAGAACTTTGCAGTTTTGTACGATTCATAAAAGTTAATTCTGTCATTTGCTGAATTGTAAAATGTCCCTGTTTTACAGATGAAAGTAGTTCCTTTAATTGATAAAGACGTTCTTTATCTGTATTTGATATCTTGACAAGATTCTTTGTTTCTAAAGTATTAGCTGCCTTATGGATTTTGACAGCCAAAAGTTCTAAGAGTTTACTTTCAATAAAAAACTTCTTTAAATCTCCTGTGTAGGGACAATTATAAATCTGCTTAATAATCAGATAAATATCAGAACAAATAGGATATGTTCTCCCTCCTAATATTGCCGCCGTTTTAGATTTAAGTCCAAAAGCAAAATCACGAAGCAGTGTTAATTCTTCTCCAAAGTGTTTTTTCAACCATTCTTCAGACAGTTCAATTTCGACTGTCATCGCTTTCGAACATACAGGAAAAGTTAAGTATCCATCCAAATGAGGTTCGAAAAACAACATATGTTGATTTTGATAAATCGGAAGATAGGATCCTCTTTTTTCACCAGATTCATAAAGAGTTTCACCTGTAGAGAGTTCAAAATGCATTTGAATATATCCCGAATGACTTATTACTCTCAACTTTTGTTGTCGGAAAATATTTTTTTTATAGAAATGAATGCACACGCCATCAATTTTAATACTCTGTTTCTCAATATTAAATTCGTTTGACTCTATCTTAATGTTAGTTTCAATAATACTCCCCTGCTCTGCCAACAAGTGACTATTCTCTACTTCAATAACACTTTTTGGAAGAGCCAATTGGCTTTTAAACTCATTCTCCATAATAATTTCTACTAATTAGCTAGTACTGCTTTTATCGTATACAATGCTGTTAAAACCGTATATCAGTCTCTTTACTTTTGCCTTGTTTTTATTCAATCTAAATAATGCAAATTTATAAATTAAATGAAATACTTATACCAAAGCATTACACTTTTCATTCTCTTCACTTGTAGTACTACAGAAATCAAAGCTCAAAATGCCGTCAAAAGAATATACGGACAGGTTTTATTTGAAAACAAAACTCCTATTCCTTATGCCAATATTCTACTGATTGGAGCAAATCTTAAAACACAAACCGATTCAAAAGGAAAATTCACTCTAACAACAAACTCATCCAAGTCCGATACTCTTAAAGTCAGTTATATGGGGATGAAAACAGAAAATAGAATTTTACCTCTACACGAAAATAAAGATGTAGAACTTTTATTTGTTCTTTCTGATGAATCAGTTGAAATTGATGAAGTTACAGTCTACAAAACCTCTGCTAACAAAACTGCCAAAAATGAAACCATAAAAGCTGAAATCGTAGATACAAAAGCCGTTCAGGGACAAGCTGCAACTTTAGTAGAACTGATGAATCAGTCCGCGGGAGTACGCATTCGCCAAACAGGTGGCTTGGGCGCAAACACGAATATAATGCTGAATGGTTTTCAAGGAAAAGCCATTAAAATATTTAAAGACGGAATCCCTACAGATTATTTGGGTAATGCATTTAATATTTCAGCAATTCCAATTAACATGTTGGAACGTGTAGAAGTTTTTAAAGGTGTATTACCAGCAAATCTTGGAGCTGATGCACTTGGAGGTGCCGTTAATATGGTTTCCCGCGCTGACCAGCAGCGTTATTTGGCACTTTCATACGAAATAAGCTCTTTTAATACGCATAGAGTTTCTGTCAATTTATTATATAATACCAAAGATCAAAAGGCATTCTGGGGATTAAATTCTTTCTACAATTATTCCGACAACAATTACACTGTTACTGCAGGTGTACCAGATCAGGAAACTGCCAACGTAATTCCGACAAGGGTAAAACTTTTTCATAATGCCTACAAACAAATCTATGGAGAAATATTTGCGGGATTTCGTAATCTTTCATGGGCAGATGAATTTCGCGTAGGACTGACTTCCTTCTATATTAAACGCGATAATCAATTCGCTGCTTTGATGGAAAAACCATACGGAGCATCGTATAACGAACAATATACACCTGTTATTCCAACTGTACGATATAAAAAGAAATTTTTGCAGGATCGTCTGGATGTTGATCAATTTTTGGTTTACAGTAAAATCAACAGTCTTCATGATGATACTTTAGTTGGATATTATGATTGGTTTGGAAATTACCATGAACCTGTAAATGAAAATCAACGTGGAGAAAGCGGAAATGCTTCTTTATTAGATGTTTGGTTTACCAACTTCACTTCACGTACTGGTGCCAATTATACTTTTTCTGATGCACATAATATTAGTTTCAATGTTATCTATAATTCTTACACAAGAACGGGAAAAGATCCTTATGGAGCTAAATCTGCTGGTGAGAATCCTGTAGATCTGCAAAGTCTTCCGGCAGATTATAACAAAGCCGTTGCAACATTAGGCTTAAACTCTTCTTTTATGGATGAGAAACTAAAAAATATACTTCAGGTGAAATTTTATTATGCTGATATGGTTGGACAGGAAGTCAATATCAGTACAGCAATGTTAAAACCTGAAACTACCAAAACAAATGTCTCAACTTTTGGAATGGCTGAATCTTTAAAGTATGATTGGACGCGACAGACTTTTATGAGAATTTCGGGAGAATTGGCAACAAGACTTCCTGAACAAAGTGAAATTTTGGGAGATGGTTCCTTTGCGTTATCTAATTTCAGTCTAAAACCTGAACGAAGTATTAATGGAAATATTGGTTTTGGAACAGGTAAACAGAATCTGTTCAATATAGAATTAAACGCTTTTTATCGTATTACAAAAGACTTAATACACTCTGTTCCTGTTAATTTAATTTATACACAAAATGTAAACGTCGAACAAGTTAGAGGAATCGGATTAGAAACCGACCTGCATGTAACTCCTTTATCATGGCTACGTCTAAATGGAAATTTCACTTATCAGGATTTTCGTTTGTACCATGTTGAAAATCCGCTTATACAATATCTTGAAGGAGCCAGATTGCGAAATATGCCTTTTTTCTTTGCCAACTTAGGTGCTGATGTTCATTTTTCAAAAGTTTTCAATAAACAAGATCAGTTAAAAATGTACTGGAATATGGGATATGTACACCAATATTACCTGGACTATATTCCAAAAAACACAGAACCTGATGGATTCTTAGGACTTTGGGGAAAAGCAAAAGTTAACGCTCCTAATATCATTCCGACTCAAACCATACAAAGCGCAGGTATACTTTGGACTCCTTGGAACAGCCACTTATTTTCAGTCAATTTTGAGTGCAAAAACATTTTTGACAAAACCATATATGACAACTTCAGAGTACAAAACGCCGGAAGAAGTTTTCACCTTAAACTGAATTACATCCTTAAATAGTAATCTTAAAACTAAATTTAAATAACAATGAAAAAAAGATTTTTGACTTCAGTACTATTCCTTACTATGGGAAGCTTAGTACTTACCTCTTGCAGCAGTGACAATAATGACACAACTCCTACAGAACCATCCGCAACTGGAAAATATGTTCTTTTAACAGCCGAAAGTACCACAGCAAATGCAGGTTACTATGCCGCATACGACAATTTACCAACCGGAGCTGTTGATAATATTGGAGGTTATTCTTTACAGGCAAGAGCTTACGGTGGTTTTAGACATTATAAAAACTGGATTTTTAATAAAGCTACCTTGTCAGGAGAAACTGGTGTTGTACGCTTTTCTTTGAATGCATCAGGAATATTAGAACAATCTGGTTTTATAAAATGTGGGACTTCTGCCCAAAATCTGGTAGTAGATGAAACAACCGGTTTTTACTTTGATGCTGATCGTGGAAAAACTAAAATTCAAAAGTTCAATCCTACAACTATGCAAAGAACGGGGGAAATTGATTTATCTGAATTAGTAGAAAAAGGATCCGGAATCACAACGAATGTAACAACCGGAGATCAGACCATTATAGCAAAAGAAGGCAAATTATACGTAAACATAAGCTATTCACCTGAAGGTGGCAGCAGTTTTAATCAAAATATGCGCAACCTTACTTTAGCTGTTATTGATATTGCAACAGGCAAACCAGAAAAAACTATTGTTCATTCGTTTGTAAAAAATCAAGGACATGCACGTTCTGAATATCCTGCTTACACTCAAGCTCCTGACGGAACAATCTACATGGTAACAACTGGCTGGGATTACAACAGTTCAGGAGTAATGGAACCACAGCCTTCTACTATTTTCCGTATCAAAGCTGGGCAAACTGACTTCGATCAAAACTGGTCTCTTAAAGCAACAGATTTAGGAATGCCTGAAGGAGCTCAACTTTGGAGTTTAAAAGTATATAAAGGAAAATTATTTGTTGATGTTTCTGAAAAGAAAGTTGAACTTCCTTCTTATAGCAACCTTTTAGATATTATGTACCGTTTTTATGCTGTCGATATTGAAAGTAAATCTGCAGTTCATATTACTGGACTTCCTTTAACTACATTCGGATTTACGATTGGAAATTTAGAAATCATTGATGACAACCTGTTTATTAGAATTATAAATAAAACAGAAGGCTTCAACGGATATTATAAATTAAATCCAGATGGAGTTACAGCAAGTCAGGCATTCAGTATTTCACGAGGTGGAGAAGCTAAAGGTTTTGTACGCTTATCAGGTAATTAAAATTAATAAATGGCATTACAAAATAAAAAAGAGAATAAACAACAAAAGAGCAGCTGGCGAAAGATAAACAACTGGCTGCATCTTTGGCTGGGACTGATATCGGGCATTATTGTCTTCATTATTTGTCTAACAGGTGTCGCTTTTGTCTTTCATGATGAAATCAACAACTTTGTGAATAAAGAAGTTAGATATGTTGAAGTCCCAAAACATCCAGAAAAAATTGCAATAGAATCTGTTTTATCAAATGTAAAAAAACAGTATCCAGAGATCATGCTCATGCAGTACACCACTTATAAAGATTCGTCAAAATCAGTAAAAATTATGTGTTTTGATCGTTCAGCTAAGCCGCCTTTGTTAGGTTTAGGTAATATATATGTAAATCCGTATTCTGGAAAAGTTTTAAAAATGGACTTCACTTACGGCATCTTTCGATTTATTGCCGAGGTTCATGCAAATTTACTATTAGGCAAAACGGGATTGCAGATTGTACGTATTTCTACCATCATTTTCCTAATCGAACTCATATCAGGACTAATATGGTGGTGGCCCAAAAAATGGAATAAAACTAACATCAATAAAAGTTTTAAAATTAAATGGAATGCCAACTGGAAAAGAATAAATATTGACCTTCATAATGTATTAGGTTTTTATGCTTTACCGTTAGCGATGGTTTTGACTATCACAGGATTAATTATAACCTACGAGCCTGTCAAAAATGCATTCTTTACCGTTTTCAGTGGGACAACTGAAAGAGCATCAATTCGAACTGCATTGCCGCCTGCAGACAGCACCAAAACAGCAATGCCAATAGCAAAACTTATTGCTCCTTATAAAGATGTAAATAAACCACAGATGACGATCGGCATACCAAATCCGAAATCAGGAGCACTTATGATTCGTACCGAACAAGAAACAAGTATGGTTACTTATCGTGGCGATATTCAATATGTAAATATTTATTCAGGAAAAAAACTGGATTTAAGTCCTGAAATATTAACCGAAATGAACATGGAAAACATGAATTTGTCTCTCCATCTTGGAACTTGGTATGGTTTGCCTGCAAAAATTTTAACTTTTTTAATTTGCCTCATTTGTACCAGTCTTCCAATTACAGGTTTTATTATATGGTACAATCGAAAATTTAAGAAAAAGAAGAGTCCGAAAGAATTATAAAAATACTATCTCTTATTATATGAAATTATCAAAAATCTTACTCGTTTTCATGATCTTATGTGGTCTGCAAAACTGTATGGCTCATGCCCTTTGGGTCGAAACCAACAACACAGGAAAGAAGGGAGTGTCTCATTCTGTAAAAGTATATTTTGCAGAAGTTGGCGAAAGTTGGGAATCACTTTCTGGCAAAGAATGGTCTATGGTCAAAAATTTTGAACTTTGGTTGCAAAGTCCCGATGGGAAATTGAACCGACTGGAAGCAACTCCGCAAAAAGATTATTATCAGGCTGATTTCATTCCAAGTCAGAACGGAACGTATCAGATTATTGCCAAAAATACTACAATAGGACCATTGAATTTTCCAAATACACCAGCCTTTGTGCCTTATTTTTATGCGAAATCAAATGTTCAGGTTGGAAATACAAAAGCAGTTAAATCTGAATATGAAATACCATTAAATTTTACTTTAAAACAAAATGGAAATCAGAAACAACTTAATTTAACAGTACCTGAATATGTGTCGGGAAAAACTCAGGTAACTGTTTTTACTCCATCGGGAGAATTAAAAACTTTTAATGAGCTTAAAAACGGTTTGTTTGACTTTGTTTTTGCAGAAAAAGGAAATTATCAGATAGAATTACAATACAAAGATGATCGTTCAGGAAAAGATTATCAGTTTGCCATCTATACTTTAACATCAAATTTATTTATTTCAAAGTAATTTTGATTTTTATAATAATGGCCGTCATGTAAGGTGACGGCCATTATTATAATATACAAAAAGTGTAGTTTCTTAATACATTAAAAAAGAATATTACTTACTCTTTTTTTTTCTTCCAAGCCATATAATCAGACCTGTAATGGGAAGTGTAACAGCAAAAAGACAGACTAAAAATGCCAAAATCTTTGTTGGATATCCGTAAATACTCCCCGTATGAATTGGATAAATTAAACGTCTTAATTTATCACCATTACTAAAGGATTCATAAGGTCTTGTTTCTACGATTTTGCCTGTATATTTATCAAAATAAGCAAGACTGGCGATATTAGGGATTTCTTTTTCAAGATTCATTTTGATTACCAAAATACTATTTATAGTATCTGCTGGCATTCTGATTTGTGTGTCTCCTTTAAACTTATAAATACTGTCTGTTTTTGAAAATATATTTTGATAGAAAAATGACTTGTCTCCTTTTGGATCAATTTTAGTCGGGTTTTCAACTTTAGCCGACGTTTTTTTAGTTGTTCCGTCAGCCAGAAAATAAACTCCGTTCTCAAACCATTTATAAGACCACGTCAAACCTGTTAATGAAATGATTAGCAGTACCAAAAAAGTATAAAAACCAAAAGTAGAATGAAAATCCCAGTTGACTCTTTTAAATGAAGCATCCCATTTTACGGTTAATCTTTGTTTGAGGTTTTTAATTTTCTTTGGCCACCACAAAACAAGTCCTGACAAAAGCATAAATATAAAAATAAGACAGCTAATTCCGGTAATTGCTTGTCCAAAGTCACCTAAAACCAAATGGCGGTGCAAATCTAGAACGACCGAAAAAAAACGTTTCTTCGCTGGTACAGATGCCAAAACTTTACCATTATAAGGATCAATAGAAATAATTTGTTTCTTCTTGTCAGAATCGGTTGCCATAATTAATAAAGTTCTTTCTGGCTCATAAAATGAATGCAAACGATCAATTTTCTTGAGGTGAAATTCCTTTTGTACTTTAGAAGTAATAACATCTACGGGAAGCTTTTCTTTACCAACTGTTGCTACTTTATAAAATTCAGGATTAAAAAATTCATCGAGTTCGTCTTCAAAAACTAGTATACTTCCTGTAAGGGCAACCATAAAAACAATTAGCCCGGATATAAGTCCGAGCCAAAGGTGCAAAAAGCCAATATTTTTTTTAAGCGTTTTATTCATTTATTATGTCGTTTCGCAAATGGTTTTCAAATATAACCAAAGCTTTTAAAATTATTTATGCTGAGAATTTTAAAATTTATAACGTAAATTCAAACTGGTTGTCATACCACTCCCCATTACATAATCTGCATTCACAGCACGATACTGACTTAAAGTTGAATAATAGCTATTGTTTAATAAATTTTCAACTCCCAAATTTAATGACCACTTTTTATTAAATGCATAACTTCCGGCAAAATTAATCAGATTTACAGTTGAGATTGGCCCTTCACTATTATTGTATCTTCCATTAGCATTTGGCTCAAAACGATTACGACAACCTGTATTAACCCATGATAATTGTAAACTCCAATCAGAAGTTGGTTTGTAATTAATAAATCCAGTTGCTTTAGGAGGAGCGATACGTGATCCGTTTAAGTAAACAGTGCTTCCGTCATCAAATTCCGCTTTTCCTTCTACATATGAATAACTTCCTCCAACATTCAGTTTATCAGAGAATCTATAATCCAAAGTTATTTCATATCCTTTAATTTTCTCAGGTTCACGTTGTGCAACCAAACGTCCATCCACCTCAATTAAATTAGCACCTAATTTTGATGTACTAATGTAATAAGCCGCCGTAATATTAAAATTATAGAATTTACTAGAGAAACCTGCTTCGTAATTATTGGTAATAATTGGATCAGTTGCTAGATTTGCAATAGTACTTTCTTCTGCACTTCTTAAAATTCTTCCTAATTCATTAATGGCAAATGCCTGAGAAAAACTTACAAACGGATTGAAAACTTCATATTTATTAAAACGAAGACCAGCATTAAACATCGTAGCATTATATGGAATTTTACCACCTTCTACAAAAATACTTCCTTGGTTATTAGGGCCTGAAGCAATTGTATTATAATCTTTAACACGAACGGTTGCGTTTTCATAACGTAATCCTCCTTTAAAGATTAAATTTTCTAAAACATCTACTTTTAACTGTGCATAAGGCGCAATATTCAACATGTCCATTTTCGGAATATAAACACGTCCATCAACTAAATCTTGAAACGTAACATCATTTAAAAGGTCAATACCATACGTAACTTCAGAAGGCATTGAAGCTATAGTAAAAGGAGTATTCAAATTAACTCTTGTTCCGTTTTTATTAGAATTAATCATCGTTTGCCCTGGACCATACCAAGCCGTAGCCGAAGCCACATAACGATTCATAGACTGAAAAGAATTCAAATAAGCAGACACATCCAATTGTGTATTGTTAAATAAATTATTCTTAGAAAAAGTAAACATAAAGTTATGGTTGAACGGCGTTCCAGCATTTTTACCAGGTTCTGTACCTCTCACACCAATTGTAGGAGTTTGTCCATATACCCCAGCCTGGCTAATGTATTTAGCATTTTGAGTACTTCCGTAAAAATTGTAAACTACATTAAAACTAGTATGTTCGTCCATGTCATATCCTAATTTTACAAAAGCATTAGATTGTGATGAATTAGATAAACCATCCGTTTGTCCCAAAGGTTTTCCATCAGCATCTCTTTGAAGACCCGTGTAATCAAAAGCACCACCAATAACATAACTGAACTTATTCTTTCTACCATTAAAAAATTGTGAAACACGATAGCCAAAAGTTTCACTACTATGAATCGGATTAAAAGTCGCACCAACAGTAGTAATTCCTTGAAAACTATCAACTAACGGACTTTTCTTTGTAATGTAATTGATAATACCACCACCTGAACCATTTCCATAAATAGAAGTAGCTCCTTTAATAACCTCAATACGTTCAATTGCATTGGCATCGACCACACGAATATCACGAGCACCATTCATTAAAGGCGTAGATTGTGGAATTCCATCAATCAAAACTAAGACTTGGCGTCCTCTTAATGTTTGTCCCGAGTTCGTTGCTTTATTTGTCGACGTACCAAGACCAGGAATAACATTTCCTAAAATAGAAGACAAATTGGTGTTTATACTGCTTTGAGTTTGTATTTCTTTTTGACTCATGATGGTTATCGAAGAAGGAACTGTAGCAATATTTTCCTGTTTTCTACCTGCAGTAACCACAACTTCCTGTAGTTTGTTTTCACTATTCAAAACAATTGTAATGGTATTTTTTTCTTTCAAATTCGAAAAAACATACGAAAGAGGCTCATATTCCGAAGCTGTAACAGAAACTGTTTGATCTTGTATCTGACTGGTTAAAATAGAGACTTCACCAGACTTGTTTGTTGTTCCGATAATTTTATTACCTGAAGCAACAGAGGCATTTGAAATAGGATTTTTTGATTCATTTTCAACCTTTAAACGGAGTGATTGCGCATTTAATTTAACGGCTAAAAAAATTAAAAGAACTAAGAAAATAGGGCGTTTAAAATTCATTTTTAAGGTATTCGAAAAAAACATTATGGCGTTATTTTTATTTAGATTGATTCTGCGCAAAAGTAATCATTCTAAATTATTTCACAAATAGTTAAGATTTTTTAAGTCGATTTCTCTGGACTTATAAATGACTTTAACAAAGGGCAAACAGGCTCTTTCATCAGTAACCATAAGGTTTTATATATACTTTTTAATTAATTTATAATAAATAACGAAACAACTTTTAGCATTTAAAAACTAAGAAATAAATACATTTCATTTTCCATTAATATATTATTAATAAATAATTTCATACTTTCGCATTTTTATTTATTCTAAATAAGAATAATTATAATCCTAATCAAATTTCATGAAACTGAAAATAGTATTGCTCTTTGTATTCTCGACAACATTTTTAATAGCACAAAATACCCTCTCAGGTAAAGTAAATGATCAAGATGGAAACCCTTTGATAGGTGCTAACATTTTACTTTTAGGTACCAAAATTAATACCGCAACTAATTCTGGAGGATTTTATAAAGTAGAAAATCTCGACAACGGCAATTATGTAATTGAAGTGAGTTTTGCAGGCTATACTTCAAAGAGACATAACATTCTTATAGAAGATTCTTCAAACAATACAATCGATATTACTTTAGAAAAAACTAATAATACGTCAAAAGAAGCAGAAAAATTAAATGATGTAGTCGTAAAAGGTATATCTGAAAAACAAAAAAAAGAGCAGACAGCACAAGCCGTTTCAGTTATAGAAATCAAAGAAGCTAAGTTTAAAACTGCAGATTTGGGTGAAGTACTAGCACAAACGCAAGGCATAAATGTCAGACGAACCGGTGGCTTGGGATCAAGAACCAATTTTTCAATGAATGGATTGACAGGTAATCAAATCCGATTTTTCTTAGAAGGCATACCTCTGGAATATCACGGTTATACTTTTGGAATTTCAACTGTTCCAGTAAATTTAGTTGATCGTATTGAAGTTTATAAAGGAGTAGTTCCTATTGAATTTGGAGCAGATGCTCTTGGTGGAGCCATCAATTTGATCACTCCAAAAATAAAGCGTGGTTTCAGTGGATCTTTTGCTGCTCAAGCAGGATCTTTTGGAACTTACAGATCCTCCTTAATTTTAAACAACTATAACGGAAAAACTGGATTTTTTATAAAGGGAACCGGATTTTATGATACTTCACAAAACAACTATAAAGTAGATGTTGATGTACCAGATGATGCCGGTAAAATTAAAAAAGTAACAGTTCCAAGATTTCATGATGCCTACAAAGGTTATGGAGTGCAGTTGATCACTGGTTTAAAAGAGCGAACTTGGGCAAAAGAGTTAAGCATCGAAGGATTTTTTACCGATTACACAAAAGAAATTCAACATAATCAATTAATGGTTGGAGTACCTTATGGAGAAGTCATGACCTATCGAAAATCGGCTGGATCAGTTCTTACCTATCGTAATGACTTTGGTGAAAATTTTAATTTAGATTTTATTTCTGGATATAATTACAGGGAACGCCAATTTAAAGATGTTTCTGATTATGTTTATAATTGGTATGGTGAACGTATTGAAGGCTCTGCAGGAAATGTCAGCGGAGAGATCTCTGAATCTACAGGTCCGAGTGATACTTATACCTAGAATAATGATGTCTTTTCCCGTTTAAAAGCTTCATGGAAAATCAGTAATCAATATGCTGTAAGTTTTACTTCTGCTCCTACCTACTCCAAACAAACTGGAGACGACAGGCTTATTAACGGTTATGATCCAGCAACTGCTATAAGGGATTATTTTACATGGGTGAATGGAGCAGACTTTAAAGTAAATGCTCTTGATGAAAGGTTAGAAGATGTTTTTTTTATAAAAAATTATTGGCAAAAAATCAGTTCAGAGGAAAAAATACCTTCTAATAATAGCGTTATAAAAGAAGACAGAAGCGTGAATTACTTTGGTTTTGGAAATGGATTCCGTTTTAAATTCAATCCGCAATTTGCTACAAGATTAACTTATGAATATGCCACTCGTCTACCTCAGACTGACGAGCTTTTCGGGGATGGACAATTCATACAAGGAAATTTAAATTTAAAACCTGAGCGCAGTCATAACGTCAATTTTGAACTTTTTTTCACATCTAAAACAAATTTTGAAAAGAGCAGCTGGCAAGTTCAAACTAATTTCTTTTTAAGAAAAATAGACAATCAAATTTTATTTGTTCCTAGTCTGGACCGCAATAATATTTATCAAAATGTATTTGCTGCTACTTCTAAAGGAATCGAAGTTTCTGGTAGCTGGACTTCTAAAAACGACAAACTTTCCTTTCGTGCAAATAGTACTTATCAGCACTTTTATAATGACTCAGACGAAGGAATATTTGCAGCTTACAAAGGAGACAGAGTACCTAATCAACCTTACTTTTTTGCCAACGGAGGAGCTAATTACTCTTTTCATAATGTCGTAGGAAAATCAGATAAATTATCTCTGTTTCTTGATGCAAGATATGTTTATGAATTCTACAGAAGTTGGGAAAGTGCTTCTGTAAATCCATTCGTTATTCCAAGCCAGCAGACTTTTGACTTTGGAGCAACTTATCATAACAGTTTAAACGGAGTCAAATATGCTTTGACGGCGGAAATACAAAACTTAAGCAATGAAAAAAATTATGACTTTTTTGGTGTACAAAAACCAGGAAGATCTTTTAATATCAAATTAGTAACTCAATTTTAATTAATAACCAACAGATATGAAAACAATTCCATTTTTTAAAAAACATGCTGCATTAGCAATAATGTGTTCATTATTCGCATTAACATCATGTAGTTCAGATGATTCCCAAACAGATGATGGGCAAGGCGATAATCCTACAGTTATAGCAGCAGTTCGTGTAAATACTCCGTCAGGTAGAGTTTTTTATTTAGGTGCTTACGATAAATTCCCTTCCACTCTTGATTACAAAACGATGACAGAAATAGGCCCTGGAGCAACTATCTATTCTTATGGAGAACATCCATACGTTTGGAATGGTACTGCTTCAACCTTGACCAAATATAATGTAAGCAATGACATGAAAATTTCAAGTGCAGATGCTTTAAGCCTTGCAGGTACAGGTGTTAGCGGTACTTTTGGTCCTCCCGCGTTTGTGTCTGAGACAGAAGCTTATTTTTTCGCCTTAAATGATGGTAAAATCATTAAGTTCAATCCAACATCTATGACTATTACAGAAACGATAGCAGTAACTCCTCTTCCATTAAGTAATGATCCTGCTGTTAAAACATCTACTTATAGTAGTTATGTTACTTCTGCAAAAAAAATTTTACTACCGGTTGGAGCAACACCGACAGATTATAATAAGTTTCCACAATATGCGCAAATTGCAGTTTTTGACATAGCATCAAAAGCAGTTTCATATGTTAAAGATTCACGTATGTCAATGGGATATTTTACTTTTGCCAAAGGTAATGACGGGACTTTGTATTACAGATCTTCTCGCGAAACAGCTCTTTCATTAGATTATAGTACCGTAACAGGCAATCCACCAACAGGCGGATTGTTAAAGGTAAATCCTAATGGAACATTCGACCCTAACTTCTTTGTAGATTTAAAAGCAGCAATCAATGCACATTCAGTAAATGTAGTGCCTTATGTTCACGGAGACAAAGCCCTTGCTCAATATCTTGATAACACCTTTACTCCACCTGCAAAACCTGCTGATTGGTATAATGCGCCAACTAAATATGCACTTGTAGACTTAAAAACTTTAAAAGTCGAACCTTTTACTTCCTTTGAACAATATGGAACAGTATACTCGGTAGGAACAATTGATGGTGTAGAGTATTATGGAAATATCCCTACTGCTAATATTGATTTTAAATACAGACTTTTGAAACAAAAAGGAGCTGCTGACTTTGAAGCAGTTTCTGAAGCTATTGGTGGAAGTTTAATTTTTGTTGGAAAACTAAGATAAGCTTCATCTGCATACTTTATCTCTAGCAAGTACTTTAAAAGGATTTACACTTAAGTTTGAAATACTCGAAAGAAAGAATCTGCCCAAAAGCAGGTTCTTTTTTTATCTCTCAACATATGTAAAAGGTTTTCCCATCTTCCATACCTAAATTTGATTTCATATTAATCTTGAAATCTTGTCGTATGTCTTTTAAATCCCTTTATTTTTCAGGTCTTCTGTTACTCGTACTTTCAGCAAATGCACAAAACCAACCTATTACTAGTAGTTACATTGTAACAAAAACCAATGATACCTTATATGGCAAAATCAAAATGAATGCTTTTACTGGTGAAAGAAAATTGATTACTGCTGACAGTTCATACAAAATAGATCCAGAACAGTATTCTGCTTACTATGATCAGAAACACAAATCTCTTTATCGAAGTAAAATTCTTCCCAGCCTCTTAACAGAAAAATTAAAAAAGAAATTAGCAATTGTCGAAAAACCAGATTGGTTAAAGTGCATCGAAGATGGAAGAATAACATTGTATCAACAAAAAAATTATACATACAGCAATACTCCCGATAATGCACTCGGTATTGTCATTACCCTTAGTGGTATTATTGCTACAGGCGGAGTTCCAAATTCAGAATTTACCTCTTGGTATGTAGAAAAAGAAGGTATTCTTTCTGTCATTAAGCATAATAAATTTGCGAGCATTGATGGTACAACAAGAAAAGAACGCAAGGATTTACTTGAAAATCTGATAGCTGATAAAATTTCAAAAAAGAATTATGAAAACAAGGTTTTTAGCTTTGAAAATGTACAGCTACTTATTAAAGACTACAATTCAAAATAGTAGTAAAAAAATAAATTGAGGTATAATACTAATGACGTTAAACATTACATTTGTTTTTCCCTTAAAAACACAATTTGATGAGTACTACCTTCCAATACGAAATCTATTTTGATAAAAAAATGACTGATGCCGAATCGACCCTGTTTTGTAAATCAATGGAAGAAGCAACCAATAATCCTAAATTGATTATTAGTGAAGCCGTTGGCGAAGATTTTGTAAAGGGATTTGTAGAATATGGTTTGAGCGGAATGGATAAAGAAAATGCTATTAAATACTTTATCGAACAAATCAATACCTTGGATTATAAACTGGAAATAAAAAACTGCGGTTAATGTTTTTATTAAATATTATTTTCATCTTGACTTTAACTAACTCTGTAGTTTTGCAAATGAATAACATTCAAAAAAAACTCCAATATTTAAAATACTGGAGTTTTTTCATTTAAAAACTTATAATCAATTAATGTCCGGAAAAATTGTTCGTATGTGCTACAAATTTCAGATTCTTTGCACAATACAATCCGAAACACAGAATATAAACATAACAGAATACAGGAACGATAAATGATTTCTGTACGCCAAAATCAGAATCGGCAAGAACACCTTGAATCAACGGAACCAAAGCGCCACCTAAAATAGCCATTACCAAAAGTGATGAACCTTGACTTGTGTATTTTCCTAATCCAGCGATACTCAAAGTATAAATATTAGAAAACATAATCGAATTAAAAATCCCAATTCCTAATATACTGTACATTGCCATTTTTCCTGTAGTCAAAATACTCAAAAGCAACAAAACAATATTAATAGAAGCAAATATCGCCAATGTTTTGGCTGGTGCCGATTTTCCAATCATAAAAGCAAAAAAATTCAAAACCAAAAACACAAGGAAAAAGCTCATTTGACTAAAAGTTAGGTTTACAATTGAATAAATCAGTAAAAAAACAGCTCCTGCAGTGAGTATCATATATACTATTTTCTTAGAAGCGCTTATTCCCTGATTTAGCGAAATAGCGCCAAGAAAACGGCCAATCATAGCACCACCCCAATACATCGCAAGATAATTTTTACTGACCGCTTCAGTCAAACCACCAATGCTGTCTAATTCTAGAAAACTGATAATAAAACTTCCCACTGCCACTTCTCCTCCAACGTAACAGAAGATCCCTAAAATACCCAATCGCAATTGCAGGAATTCTAAAGCTCCAAGACCTCCATGTTCTGTTTCTTCTGTTTGAAAAGAAGGCAATTTTACATTATAAATCAAAACGGCGACTAAAATTAAAATTCCAGCAAAAACTAGATACGGAATACGAGTTGCTTCAGCAGTAATAGTATGATCACCACCTGAACCAAATACCAAATAACCACCAAGTATAGGTGCTATTGTCGTTCCAAACGCATTAAATGCCTGTGTCATATTTAATCGTCCAGACGCACTTTCTTCTGTTCCAAGTAATGAAACATACGCATTTGCTGTAATCTGTAAAATTGTAAATCCTAATCCGAGAACAAATAAAGCGCCAAGGAACAAGCCATAGACTGAAAAAGTAGCCGCAGGATAAAACAAAATACAGCCCAGAGCCGAAAGAAGAATTCCTGAAAGAATTCCTTTTTTGTAACCTACTTTATTAATCGGATCACCTTTATAATAAGAAAATACAAAATAAGTTAACGATCCAAGAAAATAAGCTCCGAAAAAACAGAACTGAACCAGCATCGATTCTACGAAAGTAAGGTCAAATAATTTCTTTAAATAAGGAATCAAAATATCATTCATACAGGTAATAAATCCCCACATGAAAAATAATAATGTTATTGTAATCAACGGTACGGTGTAATTAGGAACCGCTTGATTAGAGTTGTTTTGGGTATTCATAATAAAATATATAAATCGAGAAAAACCGTCTCGAAAAAATATCAAGACGGTTTCTCAGGACTAACTAACTAAAATTAAGGTTTAAGTTCAGTAAACTTTGTATCTAATGCAAAAGCTTTCTTTACTTTCTCCACTGTAATTTCTTTTGGAACTGAAAATGATCCAGTTTGTTTAATATTTAAAGAAGATGCTCCTACAAGTACTTTATAATTTCCTGCTTCAGCAACCCATGCACTTCTATTTTCTAAGAAAGAAGCCAGATCTTTTGGAGCTAAAGTCATTGTTATTACTTCACTTTCACCTGGTTTCAACTCTTTTGTTTTAGCGAAAGCTTTTAATTCTTCTTTCGGTTTATCTATTGTTTTTGAAGGTGCCGAAAGGTACAATTGAACCACTTCTTTTCCTGCTACTTTTCCAGTATTTTTAACGGTTACAGAAACTGTCAATTTATCTTTGAAAGTTGGAACACTTAACTTTATTCCAGAATATTCAAAAGAAGTATAAGAGCTTCCAAAACCAAATTCGTAAGATGGTTTAATGTTGAACGTATTGAAATAACGATATCCGACATAAACACCTTCTTCATACGTTACATCTGTTGGATTATCAATTGGGAATCCAGGGAAGTTTTTAGCTGAAGGTGTATCCGAATATTTCGCTGGGAAAGTCATTGTCAATTTTCCAGACGGATTGATTTTTCCTGAAACGACATCGGCTACAGAATGTCCTCCTTCTTGTCCTGGTTGCCAAGCTAATAAAATGGCATCTACTTTATCTTTCCAAGAAGCAGTTTCGATTACACCACCAATATTTAAAATCACAACTACTTTTTTGCCTTTTGCGTGGAAAGCTTTTGAGATTTTATCCAGCATTTCAATTTCTTCGTTTGCCATATTGAAATCGTTGTCTACTACTCTATCTCCACCTTCTCCAGAATTTCTTCCTAAAGTCACAAAAGCGATTTCAGAACTTGCTGCTTTTTTAGCAATAAAAGCATCATCCATTTTTAGTTCTGGAAGTCTTTCTGGCAAAGCCAAAACGCCTCTTGCTTTTCTTCTTTCTTTTTCTGCAACTACTTCTTTTTCTGCATGCGGCGTATACAAATCGACTAATTCTTTGTCTAATTTGTAACCAGCTGCATTTAATCCTTCTAACAGAGAAACCGTGTGTTTGTTATTTACACTTCCAGATCCTGTTCCACCTGTAATCCAAGCGTATGAAGTCACTCCGAATAAAGAAACTTCTTTTTGCTTGTCAGCGAAAGGCAAAGCATTTTTCTCGTTTTTAAGCAAAATCATTCCTTCTGCAGCTGCTTTTCTTGTTATTGCAGCATTTTGCTCTAAATTAGGTTTGTCGCTGTATTTGTATTTTGCGAAAGTAGGCGTGCGAAAAACATATTCTAAAATTCTTCTCACGTTAGTATTGGCAACTTCTTGAGATAATTTTCCAGAATTTAAAGCTTCTAACATTGCTTTTTTCTGAACTGGAATTCCTGGCATTAAAAGGTCGTTTCCAGCAATCATTTGCTGAACCACATCAGAATTTGATCCTTTTTGAATCGACTCAAAACCTGGAAAACCACCGAACCAGTCTGTCATTACAATTCCTTTGTAACCCCATTCGTTTCTTAAAACTTCTGTTAATAAATCTTTGTTTGCAGAAGTATAAATTCCGTTCAATTTATTGTAAGAAGACATAATCGTCCAAGGATCAGATTCTTTAACCGTAATTTCAAAACCTTTTAAATACAATTCTCTAATCGCTCTTTCAGAAACGTGAGCATTTATAGTCAAACGATTACT
Source organism: Flavobacterium panacis (assembly GCF_024649945.1). Taxonomy (GTDB): domain Bacteria; phylum Bacteroidota; class Bacteroidia; order Flavobacteriales; family Flavobacteriaceae; genus Flavobacterium; species Flavobacterium panacis. The sequence continues at coordinate 43,870 of NZ_JANKMS010000015.1, forward strand.
TTCTTCGTTATTTACTGCAAAGTGTTTGATAGAAGTTCCAACACCTTGAGATTGAATTCCGTTTACAATTGCGGCAGCTGTTTTTCCAGAAATCAATGGATCTTCAGAATAATATTCGAAGTTTCTTCCGTTCAATGGATTTCTGTTAATATTCAACGCTGGCGCTAATAAAACGTCAACACCATATTCTTTCACTTCATTCCCCATTGCTTTTCCAACTTCTTCCAAAAGCGCTTTATTCCAAGTCGAAGCCAAAGCCGTTCCTACTGGGAATGCTGTTGCATAATACGTTTTAGAATCATTTTCTCTTGTTGGTGCAATTCTTAAACCCGCAGGACCATCGGCTACGACTGTTGCTGGAATTCCGAATCTTTCAAAAGCGGCGGTTCCTCCCGCTGCTCCTGGAACTAAACCTTGTTTAGAATCTCCAACTGGACCTGTCAATACTTCAATTCCCGGCATTCCAGTTCCAATTAATAATTCTACTTTTTCTGCATTGGTCATTTCTTTGATAATCGCATCAATTCTCTGATTGACAGAAAGACGTGTATCTTCCCACGGATCTAATTTTCCGTTTTTATTCGAATCAACAAAACTAAATCCGTTAATGGTAATAACAGGATCTTTTTCGTTATCTGGTAACTTGTTAAAAGACAAGCTCGAAAGTACCAACGCTGTTAAAAGCGTTACTCTCACTGTTTTTGTAACTTTATGTTTCATGATATATAGTTGTTAAGTGGTTTCTTTAATTTAAAAATCCTTGCAGTTTAAGCCATTCTTCAAAGCGAGTTTCCCATGAATCGACTGGTAAATTTTGTATTCCAGTACCAAAACCATGTCCGCCTTTTGAGTACATGTGTAATTCAACACTTTGGTCGGCTTCCAGCCATTTGTTATACATTTGAATACTTCTTGGAGCCAATTTCAATTGATCGTCGCTGGCTGCGCAGATAAACATCGGAATCTTTTTTTCCGGCACTTTAATATTTAAAAGTTCCGCTCTTGGTCCACCGTAAATATTCGCGACAAAATCTGGAAGCTGTTCTATTGTATTGTCCAAAACAGTTTCCATTGCTACAGTGCTTCCGGCAGAGAAACCAATAATTCCCACTTTTTTAGTATCTATGCCGTATTTTGAAGCATTGTTGCGAACATAGTTCACGGCTGTTTTTCCGTCTTTTGCAGCCAACTGAATTGTTGCCAGCGAGTTTTTTTCAAAAGCCGCTCTATCTTTTAATTTGTCCATCATTTCCCTTGCAGGATCGTTGGTATCTGTTTTATTCAAACGATATTTTAGTACAAAAGCCGTAATTCCTTTTTTACTCAAAATAGTAGCCAGTTCTTTTCCTTCTCTGTTAATGGATAAACTTTGAAATCCTCCTCCTGGCGCGATTACAATTGCAGTTCCTGTATTTTTAACTCCTTTTGGAACTTGATACACCAATAAACTTGGATCGGTTACATTGTAAACCACATCGGTTTTAAAAAGGTCTGAATACATTTGGGCTTCTTGCTGTGTCCAGTTTTCAGATCCAGGTGCTTTTCCTTCGTATAATTTTATAGTTTCCTGCGCTTTTACAGAAATGCTAACAAGCATTGAAAGAGCTAATAGTATTTTTAATTTATTTTTCATCTTGTCGTTGTTTTATTTATTTCACGCAGATTTATTAAGATTTAAGCTGATTCCGCAGATTTTTATAGTTCTCGCAAAGTCGCTAAGACGCTAAGTTTTTTTAAAAGAATGAAGTCAAACTGTGTCGAATCCCGCGTGTGATTTCTCGTTCCTCGAAATGACAAACTAGACTTTTGTAATTCTCGCAAAGTCGCTAAGACGCCAAGTTTAAAACTTAAAAAGAGAAACTTTGCGACCTTGCGACTTTGCGAGATTAAAAATTACTGTTTCTTATAAGCCTCAGTTCTAGCATCTTTTATAACACCTTTCCAATTCAATCCAAAAGCAAAATCGTATACATTTCCTTCTATATCTTTATGCGGAATCATATCAAATGGAACGTCTTCAAATTGTTTTTCAACGGTTTCCATATTGGCTGGCATTTGCACTGGAAGTAATCCTGAAGGTTCTGTTTTTCCAGAAATAATATCTAAAACAGCTTGAGAAGAAACTCCGAAATTCAGAACAATTCCGTCTACTTCTTTTTCAAATTCATTAAAAATCATTGGCTTATTTGCCGTAACCGAAACAATAACTGGTTTTCCGTTCATCATATCTTTGGTATCGAGAATTGTTCTCAAATCCATAGTGTTGGCAGCGGTAACCGTTTTGTTTTTATAAGTTCTGTCTTTGATTGTTGGATCAATAACCTGATCGCCGGCTGCGATACTTTTAGATCTTGCTTCGGTTGCAGTGTAAGTTCCGTATTGAAGTGAAATTGGCACATAACCGTTGCTTCCGTTTGTACGGTCTTTTAAATCGTAACCTCCTTCTAAACTCTGCGGACTTGTCACAAAAACAATAGCAAAATCTGCTTTTGAAGGATCTTCCGTAACATTGTAATATTTCTTTACCAATTCTAAATTAACTGGATATTCTAATTTCGGCTGACTAGCAACTCCCCACCAATCTTTGGTTGAAGCGGTATAGATTTTCGGAATAAAAACTGTTTTCTTTTCTTTTACAGGAAGAACTGCCGATTTGTTTTTCAACAACACAACCGACTTTAATTGCGCATCATAACCTGCTTTCATAAATTCAGGATTTCCAACAACTGCTTTTGTTTCTTCCACATTCAAATACGGATTTTCAAAAAGTCCTACTCTGAAAATGTTTTTCAATAAACGCACCGCTGATCTTTCGAATCTGGCTCTCATAAAAGATGCTCCAAATTCTTTAACTCCCATTTCGTAAGCGGCTAAAACGGGCTTTTTATCATTGTTTCCACCAAACTGATCTACTCCAGCAATAATTGCTTTATAGTGTCTTTCGTCAATCGAAAGATTTTCTACTCCCCAAGGTTTTCCTGCAAAGATATTTGGTGTTTTTCCCTCCTCAGCAGTTACTAACCAATCGGTACAAACCACGCCGTCGTAACCGTATTTGTCTCTTAATAAATCAGTAATAATGTATTTGCTGTAACCGTTGGCAACATTTTCATTGTACTTTTTATCCTGATCAAAAGTGATGGTGTAATAAGGCATTACCGCCGAAGCTTTACTCGTTTTTCCTTTTAATTTGAAAGCACCATTAATAAACGGATCAATATGCTGCTGTAAATTATTTCCTGGGTAAACCGCAAATTTTCCGTAAGCCCAGTGACCATCGCGTCCGCCTTCTTCAGCACCGCCGCTTGGCCAGTGTTTTACCATTGCGTTTACACTTTTATAACCCCAGCCGTCTTTAATTTCGTCTTTTCCGTATGAAGTTTGGAAGCCGTCAATATAAGCTCTTCCCATATCTCTGGTTAAAGCAGGGCTTTCGCCGAAAGTCATCGAGATTCTATACCATCTTGGCTCAGAACCTAAATCGATTTGCGGAGATAATGCTGTTGCAATTCCCAACGCACGATATTCTTTTGCTGCAATTTGTCCGAACTGCTCCACTATTTTTGGGTCAAAAGTCGAAGCCATTCCTAAACCATCAGGCCACATCGAAATTGTTCCGCCTGCTCCCGCGTTAAACTCAGAGGTTACATTTGCGGTATGACGCGGATCTGTACTCGTATTGCTCGGAATTCCTAGTCCAATTCCTTCTACAAAAGCCTGCATTTCGTTGTTCCATAAAGCGGCAACTTCTGGAGATTGCACACTTGTAATCAGAACATGACGCAGATTATCTTCTTTTAAGAATGCTTTTTGTTGGTCTGTTAAATTATATGCTTTTGCATTGCTTTCAGGAAATACTTTTCCGTTATAAGTTCCCGCATTATATCCAGAAACTCCTGCTGGCAAAGCTTGATGACGACTGTAAAGCATCAATCCTGCAATTTGTTCCACCGACATTTTTGAAGCTAAATCTTTTGCACGTTCATCTGCCGAAAGGCGCCAATCTTCATATTTATCCAGCTTTCCGTTTTTATTTAAATCTTTGAACTTTTTCCCGTTTACAGTCAAAATTTTGATTCCAGATTCAGGAGAATATCCTAAATCTGCACCTTTATTATTTTTAACAATTGTAAAATTGGCTTGCTGTGCCTGCATGGTAACGCTTAGAAAAAAAGCGAAACCAGCAGTTATAATTATTTTTTTCATCGAAATAAAATTTTAGAATCTGAAATTAAGAGAAGCTTCTAAAGTAAATGGACGGATATAAGATCCAACCAAAAGCTGATCGTAATAAGCTGAAGCATCTGTAATTAACTCTGCTCCGTTGATGGTTCCTTTTGCTCCTGTTTGGTTTAAGAAGTTTACCGCTGTTAAACCAATATCAAAATGTTTGTTGATTTTGTAGTTTACTCCTCCAAAAGTTTCCCATCTTGGCGCAAAGTATAAGGCGTTTGTTAAGTTCGCATATTGCTTGCTGAAGTAACGGAAACTCGCCCAAACCTTGAAATCTTTATAGGTATAACTTGGATCAATTTCCATCAATACTTTTGAAATTTCTAACACATTTTTGTCGTTGTATGAATAGTTATTTCCGAAAGCAGAGAAATCGTAGTTTTTGTAAACTGGATCTTGGAAAGTGATTAAATAATGCAGATTAAATCCTTTAAACGGTGAAGCCACAATATCTGTAGTCCAGCCTAAAGTTTGAATATCATAGAAAACTGTTGCTACTTCTGACTGTGTTGCATCTGAAGGATTTACCAAGTTTAATCTCGCCAAATAGTTGTTTCTAGTTAAATAAGTTGCCTGAGAAACTACGCTGAAATTTTTATTGTTGTAATACAATCCAAACGCTGCTAACGGACTTTTTGATTTTGCATTATTTGGAATTGCCGCTCCTGAATAACTTTCTAACTGACCATTTTTTTCTGTATAAGTAAAGTCGGCAAGAATTCCAGCACTTTTTGTTACTTTATAAACCGCATTAATCGAACCTCCTAAGTGAAACCAGTTGTTGTCAAAATACGTTTTCTGACTTGGATCAAACACTAAATCTGGTGTTCTTGGTGTCAAATAATAATCTCCTTTTAATTTGTGGTATCTCAAATTCACACCATAAGCTAAACTGAAACGATCTGAAATAGTCCAGTTATCAGAGAAATAACCTGATAATTTGTTTTCAAAACCATTGTGGTATTCTCCTCCAACATTGTAATTGTAAAATCCGTCAGCGTCTGTGTTTGAAGTTCCACCTGGTGTGTTACGAACCAATTTATCTGGATTTGCACTTACCGTTTGATTAAAGAAAGAACGGCTTGATGTAAAGTCATCAACTTGATAATAGTATTCTGTTAAACCAAATCTCCATTTATGTTTTTCTACATTTTTTGTAAGTTCAAATCTAGACATCGCTGTTTTTGTCGGCGTTCCATCAGTATACAATCCTAACATCGAATTTACATTTCCAACATAAGCATTTCCAGTTGATTTGTAGGTGAAGTTATCTGATGCACTCGCTTGGAAAATCCCTAGTGGAATTGAGATTAACTGAGAAGCTTCAGCATAACGAAAACGAGTGGAGAAATTTAATTTCCAATCATTTGCCAAATCATAATTTCCAAGAATATCAAAAGTGTGTGAAGTAGTTGCCGCATCGCTTCCGCCCATATCAGCAAATTTCGTTTCACCCGTCATGATGTCTTTAAATTTCATGATTCCATCATTTACGATATACGAATCACGTCCAATTTTAAAGTCGTTGTATTCTTCTACTTTTCCGCCTTCTTTGTATCTGAAAACAGCATAATTGGTTAAAGATGCAGAATTGGCATATTTATACAAGAAACTGATTTTTCCTTTTCCATTATTGAATTTCTTTGTCAAACCTGCTCTATAAATCTGTGTTCGGTCTGAGTATTTAGCGAATTTCAAATCGAATGAATTCGGATCATAATTGGCGTAAGCTCCCAACGTGTATGACCAGCCTTTTGCTAACGGACCAGAAACATTTAAGTCTCCTTTCAACCATCCGAAACTTGAACCAGAAAGATTTCCAACGATTTCCAGTTTATCAGTTCCTAATTTTGTGTATGAGTTAACTGCAAAACCTAAATCTCCTGTTGTAATGGCAGCTTCCCCCACTTTTAATAAACCTGTTCTTTCTAAACTTGTACTTTGTCTCCAAGTACGGTTTGGAAGTTCTGGCCAGAAATAATAAACCACTGGCAAATCGTTTTCCTGAATCGTGATTCCTCCCACTGATGAAGGAAGTCCAATGTTTACTTCACGCGGTCCAGTATTGTTAGCCGCATTCAGCATTACATTTCTATTTTTTTCTTCTTTAGTGTCTGATTCTACAATTTTGGTAGTTTTTTTAATCGAATCTGTGGCTTGTTGTTGTTTTTTATCTTCTTGAGAAAAAGCTTCTGAAGCTGGATAAAATGCCAAACAAAGTGTGGCAATAATTAATTTTTTCATGAGTAGTTTAAGTTAGGTTTTTCATTATGAATTCTTCATTGCTTCATAATGAAGCAATATTAAATACTATTTTTCATATCAACAAATAATTGATGTTATAATTTTTAATATCGCATTAAAACCCAGTGATAAATTCCATAAAAACAACAAATGAGAAGATTGCTCTGAATTGTTAAATTGACACTTAAATTTTACTACCTCGTTTGCGTAAAGTGTTGTAATTATTGAAAAAAAGACACGATTAATAATTGATTTATTAAATTCGAATGAAGCATTCAAAAAATAAAATATCACCTTTTAAGTTTTTTTTGTGATGTCAATAAAATTGTCAGAAAAAATTGAAACAATTTGACTCGTACCTATTAAAAAGTTTAAATTTGAAGCTAATTGTACCCTCATGGAATTTAAAAAACTACTCGAAACACGTTCTGAAGAATCTTGGAAAAAGTATATTCCGACACTTTCTATTGACTGTGTGATCTTCAGTTTTCACGAAAATGAACTTCAGGTTTTGATCTTAAAAATGAAAGATCGCGAAGAATGGGGACTTCCTGGAGGTTATGTAGAAAAGGTTGAAAATGTCGATGATGCGGCAGTTCGAATCTTAAAAGACAGAACCGGAACAGAGAATGTTTACCTGCAGCAATTTTACACTTTTGGTAATTTAAACCGTTCTGAATTTGCTTTTGAAGATTACGATGATAGTATGTGGCACAAACAGCGTTTTGTTTCTATAGGATATTACGCCTTAGCAGAACACGGGCAAGTAAAACTAAATATTGATGAATTTTCTAGTATTGTGAAATGGCATTCTATAGAAAATCTTCCCGCATTTATGATGGATCACCGTATTATTTTTGATAAAGCTTTGCTAACACTTCGTGAACAATTGAACAATCATCCAATTGGTTATAGTCTTCTTCCTGAGAAATTTACAATGCCAGAACTTCAAAAATTATACGAAGGTATTTTAGGAAAAAAATTAAATCGAGGAAATTTTTACCGAAAGATTCTTCGCTACGATATTCTAACCAAATTAGATGAATCCAGAAAAGGCGGTGCACATAAAGCTCCAGATTTGTATAGTTTTGATTTGGAGAAATATAATGAAGCTCTTAAAGAAGGACTTAAAGGAGGCTGGTAAAATTTACTGTTTAAACTTTATATAAAAAAACTCTCAACATTGCTGAGAGTTTTTCTTTTAGATACTATTTGTTATTTTTAACAGAATCCGTTTTTACGGTTTGATTCCCTTTTTGTGTAGAGCCAGCTGTACCAGAACCAGTTGTGCCCTCGCCTGTCGCTCCTGTCGTTCCATTTTGACCATTTTGATCAGAATCTAAAATTGCAGAAGAATCTACCGCAGGTCCAATACTATCTACAGACATGTTCATCGAATCAGTTTGATTTGAATTGGGATAAGCATTGTTTTCATTCTTTTTACATGAAAATACAATAGTGGTCAATAACAGCATCATCAATATTGTTTTAAAAAAAGTCTTCATAATTCGTTATTTAAAAGTTATAGAACCCCAAATCTAAAACATTGAAAATCAAGAATTTTACATAATCACATTTCCCTATTACAGAAATCATAGTTTGAACTCTATATAAATGTAAAACCTGTAAATCAGCTACTTAATCTTATAAGTAATACTAATGGAGAATGTCCGAATTTTGTTTAAAACATTTTCTGAAATGAACACAAAGACACGATTTATATAAATATTTATAGTTAACAACTGAAATATGGAAAATATAGCAAACTACTTTGGTCAACATATCCTTCAAAAAAGAATTGTGATAACTGGTGGAACTACTGGAATAGGAAAAGCAATTGCTGATCTTTTGGTTTCACTTGGCGGTCGCGTTTTTATTTTTGGAAGAGATGAAAATGACCTTGATAATGCCCTAAATGATATTAAAGAAAAATCAAAAGCTGGTGAAATTTATGGAGTAGCGGCAGACATTACCAAAAAAGAAGACATTGAAATGATCTGGAAGAAAGTAGATAATGATCTTGAAGGAATTGATATTCTCATAAACAATGCGGCCTTACCAGCAGGAGGCATAATTGAAGGTGAATATGAAGACTGGAAATATATTTTAGAAACCAATGTTTTAGGATATATCGCTTTCGCTAAAGAAGCGGTTAACAGAATGAAAGAACAAAAATCTGGACATATCGTAAACATTGGTTCTATGAGTGCCGAAGTAAAAGAGAAAACTGGTGTCATATATGTTTCGACCAAAACAGCGATTAGAGGTTTCAGCACAGCACTTCGAAAAGAAATAAATCCGCTTGGAATAAAAGTTTCGCATGTAGAGCCAGGAGCGGTAACAAGTGATATGCAACCTACTTCTAAAGAAGTACAACAAGAGAAAATAGAAAATATGGAAATGCTTGAAGCAGAAGATATTGCCATGAGTGTTCTTTTCTGTTTATCGCAGCCAAAGAGATGTGATATTGTAAGTATGCAGATTAGACCTCATTTACAAATTATTTAAATTGAAGTAAAACAGAAATTTTGAAATGTTTTTCATCAAAATTAAAAGACAAAAGTTAAAAATTATAGTATCTTTAATGTAAGAATTACACGTCCCTCCATACACAATGATTTTAGAAAATACCAATTCAACTGAAAATATTTCTCAAAATTTTCCAATAGCAGCCATTGCAGGCACTTCGGGAGAATTAGAAGCTTTGCATAAAATAATTTCGCAAATACCAAAAGATTCTGGTATTGCTTATATTGTTTTACAGCATTTATCTTCCAACAATCCTGATAATCTTACTTCCGAATTATCGAAGTTGGCAAAGATTCCTGTTGTTGAAATTGTAAATCAAATTGATTTTCAACCTGACCACATTTATGTTGTTCCAGAAAACAATTATTTAATGGCTGAAGATGGTATTTTAAAAATGCATGACATCAAACGTATTGACAAAATCACTCAAAATATTGACATTACTTTTGAAGCTATTGCACAGATTTACAAAAGTTTTGCTATTGGTGTTGTACTTTCAGGGAGCGTATTTGACGGCACATTTGGATTAAAAAAAATCAAAGAATATGGTGGTGTTACCATTGTTCAAGATCCTGAAACGTCGCATTTTAAAACAATGGCTCAAAATGCTATCGAAGCAGACGCAGTTGACTTTGTTTTAGCACCTGAAAATATAGCCACTCAAATAGCTACTATTCGTAAAAGTTATCTCAATAATGATGCTTACAGTGAAGAGGAACATATATCTAAAAAAGAAGAAGATGTTCTGAATCAAATTTTAAATCTCATTCTACAAAAAACCGAAAATGATTTCTTTCATTACAAAAGACCAGCTATAAGAAGACGTATTACACGCAGAATGGTTATTTTGAAAAAGGAAACTTTGAGCGATTATTATACTATTCTTCGCAGCAACAAAAACGAACAAGAATTACTTTTTAATGATTTACTAATTCCGGTAACCTATTTTTTTAGAGACGAAGATTCTTTTGAAGCTCTTTCAGAAACGGTTTTACCGCAATTAATTCAAAACTGCACCAATAATACTTTACGTTTATGGTCGGCGGCGTGTTCTACAGGTGAAGAAGCATATTCTCTGGCTATTGTAGTTTGTGAATATTTGACATTACATAATATTAAAGATTTAAAAGTCCAGATTTTTGCATCGGATATTTCGGAGAAATCTATTGCAAAAGCCAGATCGGCAATTTATTCTGCACAAGATGTACAGCATATTTCTGAAACTAGATTAGAAAAATATTTTACCAAACGTGACGGCCATTATCATCTTAATAAAATAATTCGCGACATGTGTATTTTTGCGACTCACAATTTTATTAAAGATCCTCCTTTTGCTAAAATCGATTTGGTTTCCTGCAGAAATGTCCTAATTTATCTGAACTCTTTTCTGCAAGAAAAAGTACTGAGTTCATTTCATTATTCGCTGAAAGAAAAAGGTTTTTTATTTCTTGGAAAATCAGAATCGGCAAATAGTGTACAGCATTTATTTGACGCAGTTGTTAAACAAGATAAAATTTACGCTAAAAAATTTACACCTGCGCGCTACGTGCCACAGGCTTTTAAACCTGCGTACAACAACTTAGCTGTCAAAACAAAAACCTACGATAACGCCAATCAAGAAACTGATTTTAGAAAAGTAGCCGACGATATTTTATTTTCAAGATATACGCCAGCAAGCGTTATTATTAATGAACATTTAGAAATAGTTCATTTTCATGGCGATACTTCTCCGTATTTATTGCCAGCGCCTGGAAGACCCAATTTTAATGTTTTAAAAATGGCTCGCGAAGGCATTAGTTTTGAGCTTCGCAACGCTATTTTGGAAATCAATAAAAATAAAGACAATATTATTCGAGAGCATCTTTCTGTAAAAGATCAAAATTATCAGGCTTCTTTTGAAATTTTGACACTTGCCAATGATGAAGATCATCTTATGATTCTTTTTCGTAAAAATCCGCTTCCTGAAACAGATTTAGAGTCAAAAAATAGTAAAAAAAATGCCGATCAGCTTCGAATTGCAGAACTCGAAAAAGAATTATCGCACTTACGTGAAGATATAAAACGGGTTACAGAAGAAGAACAAATTGCTTTTGAGGAACTTCAAACCACAAATGAAGAATTATTAAGCAGTACAGAAGAACTTCAAGCCATGAACGAAGAATTGCAGACTTCGACCGAAGAATTGCAATCGAATAATCAGGAATTAATGTGTACCAATGATGAACTTTTGGATCGTCAGGAGCAATTACTTTCTATGCGAAATTATGCAGAATCCATTGTGCAAACCATTAGAGAACCTTTAATTATTATTGATAAGGATTATAACGTGAAAAGTGCTAATCCGTCGTTTTATAAATATTTCAATACCACAGAAAAAGATATCGAAGGCTTTTCATTTTTTGAAATCGGAAACTGTCAATGGGATATTCCTGATTTTAAAGATTTACTTTTTAAAATGGTTTTTCAAAAGCAAAATATCGAAGATTATAAATTGGAGATTAATTGTGGCGGTGATAAAAAAACACTGGTTGCCAATGCACGTTTGATTCAAAATACAAAACCAGAAGGCATGATTTTGCTGGCCTTTGAAGATATTACGGATATTCTAGCTTCAAATGAATTATTGAATAAAAGGAACTCTGAATTACAAATTTATAACGAACAGCTAGAAAATTTCACTTCTGCTGCGAGTCATGATTTGCAGGAACCTCTTAATAAAATTCACATGCTTTGCCATCGAATTTTTGAAAAAGAAAAAACTTTATCAGAAGACGGAAAACATAATTTACAGCGCGCCATGCACTCGGCTAAAAATATGAGCCAGTTAATTGCTGATTTGATTAATTATTCGAGATTAAACTTTAGCGAGAAAAAATTCAAAAAAACCGATTTTAATCTGCTTGTCAAAAAAACGTTGACTGATATAAAAGATTCAATTGAGGAAAAGAAGGCTGTTGTAACTATTGATATTGCAGAGAATTCTGTAAATGCAATTGCTTTTCAAATACAACAATTGCTTACGAACTTGATTTTAAATTCTATTAAATATTCCAAGGAAAATATTGCACCTGAAATTAAGATCGAAACCACAAAAGCTTCTGTTGAAGAAATAACAAATCTGGGAGGCAAAACAGAAACGGAATATGTCAAAATTAATGTTACTGATAATGGTATCGGTTTTAGTAAAGATTTTGAAAACCGTATTTTCGAACCTTTCTTCAGATTACACAGCAAAGACGAATATGCAGGAAGCGGACTTGGTTTGACCCTTGTGAAAAAGATAGTTTCTAACCATAACGGTTTTATTAAAGCATCCAGTAAAATTGATTTTGGAACTACAGTAAGTATATATCTTCCTCAGTAATATATACTTATAATACTGCTGGTTTATGGAAATTATGGAAGTCTTTACAGTAATTGTAAAAGATAATTCCGTATAGTAGATTTAAATTTATATGAAGAGGAAACTCTTTCTGATTTTCAAAATTTACATAATTTATCTTTTAAGTTTTGGAAATTTTATTTGTACCAAAAACATAAAATTTAAGATTGCCATAAACCCCGCAAAATGAAAACTGATGAAGCACAAATAAATCCTCAAAATATTCATTTTCAAGTTACAGCAATTGCAAGTTCTGGAGCTGAAATTGATATTTTAAAAAATATAGTTTCTGATCTTGCATTGGATTCTGGAAGAGCTTATTTAATTTTTGAAAATTTATCTTCGCCTCAAACCCTTAATCTTGCAGATGAACTAACGTTTTACACTCACATACCTGTTATTGAAATTGTTCATCACATTGATATTCAACCCAATCATATATACGTTGTTCCTGAAAATAATTTCCTGACTCATGAAGATGGAATATTAAAACTTCAATCTAAAAACAGAATCAGTAAAGCTGACAATGGTTTTGATTTGTTTTTTGAAGCAGTTGGACAAGCCTACAAAGCTTATGCAACGGGTATAATTCTAAGCTGGTTTCCACTTGATGGTTCTACGGGACTCAAAAAACTAAAAGAAGCAGGCGGTTTTACAATTGCGGCACTTTCTAAAAGAGGCCTCATTCAAAATGAAATGACCTCTGAATATATTGATTATTTTACTGCGCCAAATGAAATTGCAGATAAGCTTTTGCAAATTCATAAAAGCAATTTAGTCACGCATTCTTACGAAGAAAAAGAAGAATCTACACCAAGCGAACAAGAACTTCTTGATCAAATAATTGAAATATTGTTGCTAAAAACGGGTACAGATTTTCAGCATTATAAACATTCTACTTTACGAAGAAGAATTTCAAAAAGAATGGTTGATACGAAACAAGAAACCGTAGAAAAATATGTCGATTTTCTTCGAAGTAATAATAAAGAACAAGATATATTATTTGATAATTTTTTGATTTCGGTGAGTTACTTTTTCCGTGATCACGAAGCTTTCAATAATTTATGCAAAACTACAATTCCTTTTCTTATTGAAAATGTAACTAATAATACAATCAGAATTTGGTCGGCTGGATGCGCTACTGGAGAAGAAGCTTATTCTCTTGCGATCTGCATTCATGAATATTTGGAAGAAATCAATAGAAATGATATTAAAATACAGATAATTGCATCAGACCTTTCTGAAAAGTGCATTTCAAAAGCACGTTCGGCATCTTACACTGTACAAGATGTCAAAAATATAACTGATAAGAGACTTGCAAAATATTTTACAAAAAGAGATAACAGTTTTCATGTCAATAAAATAATTCGGGATATGTGCGTTTTTGCTGTGCATGATTTGACTAAAGATGCTCCTTTTTCTAAAATTGATTTTGTTTCCTGTCGCAATGTTTTGATTTATTTTGATACTAATTTACAAAATCAAGTATTGGCATCATTTCATTATGCATTGCGTTCAAATGGTTATTTATTCCTCGGAAAATCAGAATGGGCGCATCATGTGCCGCATTTATTCACTGCTGTCGATAAACTGGATAGAATCTATACTCGAAACACAATTGCAACAGTTCAATCAAAAAAAACAAATCACAAGGATCAATACAACAGCCTTAAAATAAAAGAGAATACCGAAGTTAAAAAAGACTATAATTCAATAACATCTAATATTTTACTGGAACATTTTTCTGCCGCTGCCGTATTAATTAATGAAGATTTGGAAATAGTACATTTTCATGGCGATACAAGTCCGTTTTTGCGCTTAGCCTCTGGAAAACCAAGTTTAAATATTCTAAGTATGGCGCGAGATGAATTTGTCTTTGAACTGAGAAACTACATTTTAAAAGCTAAATACGAGAAAAAGAACTTTTCAGGAGAATTTCTTTCTTCTAAAAGGCAACCTTTTTTAAATTCTTTTGAAATCATTTATCTTGAACCTCATCCTGATTTATTGCTTATTATTTTCTATCAAAATGCTATTTCTTCATCAGATTCAATGGATGGCTAAGGAATAACTTTTATAGTAAAAATTCAAAACATAAAATCTCCAAAAATGGAGATTTTTTTTGTTTATAGATGGCTGTGGCAATTGTAGAATAATCAAAAGCAATTCTATAAAAATGGCATTTTTTCATCCTCTAAATTTGAATTACTTGATAATTTACGACCTACAACTACATGCAAACCGAAAAGGTAACCTTGTATTTTATTAAGAGTTTTAACTAATATGAAAAAACACCATGAAGAATTTGCAAGACGAAAAACAAAGAGATTTATCCATCAATACTTCTGATGGAACGAACAAATTTTTAACCACTGATCAAGGAGTAAAAATTAACGATGACAACAATTCACTGAAGGCAGGTGACCGCGGACCAAGTTTATTAGAAGATTTTATTTTAAGAGAAAAAATTACGCATTTTGACCACGAAAGAATTCCGGAAAGAATTGTTCACGCACGAGGATCAGGAGCGCACGGATTCTTTGAAGTAACAAATCCGATTCCAGAATTAACTAAAGCTGGTTTCTTACAGGAAAAAGGACAAAAAACACCCGTTTTTACAAGATTTTCAACCGTTGCAGGATCAAGAGGTTCTACAGATCTTGCGCGTGATGCTAGAGGATTTGCGGTTAAATTTTATACTCAAGAAGGAATTTATGATTTGGTTGCCAATAATATTCCTGTATTTTTTATTCAAGATGCCTCTAAATTTCCTGATTTAGTTCATGCTGTAAAACCAGAACCTCATAACGAAATTCCACAAGCAGCATCCGCACACGATACTTTTTGGGATTTTATTTCACTAATGCCAGAATCCATGCACATGATTATGTGGGTAATGTCAGATCGTGCAATTCCGAGAAGTTATAGAATGATGGAAGGATTTGGTGTTCATACTTTTAGACTGGTAAATGCGCAAGAAGAATCGGTTTTTGTGAAATTTCATTGGAAACCTAAGTTAGGTACACACGCCGTTGCTTGGGATGAAGCGCAGAAAATTTCGGGTAAAAATCCAGATTTCCATCGTCAAGATTTATGGGAAGCCATTGAAAATGGGAATTTTCCAGAATGGGAATTAGGCGTACAAATTATTCCAAACGAAGACGAACACAAATACGATTTCGATCTTTTGGATCCGACAAAAATTGTTCCCGAAGAACTGGTTCCTGTTACGATAATTGGAAGAATGGTTTTGAACAAAAACCCTGAAAATTTCTTTGCAGAAACAGAACAAATTGCCTTTCACCCCGGTCATGTTGTGCCAGGAATTGATTTTTCAAATGATCCGCTTTTGCAAGGAAGATTGTTTTCTTATACCGATACGCAATTATCACGATTAGGAAGTCCGAATTTTCATGAAATTCCAATCAACAGAAGCGTTGCGCCTGTACATAACAATCAGCGAGACGGCCACATGCGTCAGGAAATTAATAAAGGTCGGGTAAGCTATCATCCGAATTCTTTGGGTGGCGGATGCCCGTATCAGGCAAAAATTGCTGAAGGAGGATTTTCAAGTTTTAACGAACGTGTGGACTCTCACAAAGTGCGAGCTAGAAGTGAAAGTTTTACCGATCATTTCGGACAAGCCAAACTATTTTTTAACAGCCAGACGCCTGAAGAAAAAAGCCATATTGTAAAAGCACTGCGCTTTGAACTTGGAAAAGTAGAGACAACAGCAATTCGAGTTCGAATGCTGGGATTATTATCTCAAGTTGATACAGAACTTGCTGAAAAAGTTGCCCTTGGTCTTGGAGCTACTGTCCCTCCTATTTTAGAAAAACCAATTAACAAAGGAGTTTCGCCAGAAACAGAAGAAGCTGGAACTCAGGAACCTCAAACTATTAATCAGGCGATTGAATCTTCGCAAGCTTTGAGCATGATTAAAAACCCAACAAATTCACCAACAATTGAATCAAGAAAAGTAGCAATTTTGGTATCGGATGGTGTTTCTGAAGCAGCTGTAATGAATATGAAAAATGCACTTAAAAAAGCAGGTGCCAAAGGCTGCGTAATTGCACCACACTTAGGTGCTGTAAAAACAGATTCTGATGGAGCAATTGCGGCAGAGTTTAGTTTCTTAACTGCTTCATCAGTATTATTTGATGCCGTTTACATTCCACACGGACTAGGACTTAACGAATTGGCAGAAAATGAAGATGCACTTGAATACCTAAACGATGCTTACAAACACTGTAAAGTAATTGGTGCTGATGGTGAAGCTTCGGAGATTATAAGCGGCGCATCTTTTGCCTCTAAAATTTCAAATGATGATCCTGGCGTAATTGTAACGAGCGAAATTGCAACTGAAGCATTTGCTCAGGAATTTATAAATGCGATGACGAAGCACCGTTTTTGGCAGCGCGAAACCAACTTATACAATTAATTTCAAAAAAACATAAAATGAAAAATTCAGAAAAACAAGGTCAGACTAATGCCGCAAAATCAAAAGCGAATCAGTCAAAAGATATAAAAAACAATGCAAAAAAAATCAATATTGTAGCACCATCTCCAGATGCAGCAACAGAATTGAAAGATTTATTTATTGACAGTCTCAAAGATATTTACTGGGCAGAAAATGCCTTATTGAGCGCTTTACCAAAAATGGCGGCTAATGCGTCCTCAGCAGGACTTTCTGGTGCTATCTTAGAACACATTTCTGTTACTGAAAATCAAGTAGCAAGACTGGAACAGGTATTTGATTTACTGGGAGAAAAAGCCGAAGGTAAAAAATGTGAAGCAATGGCTGGATTATTAAAAGAAGGCGATAGTATTATTTTAGAAACCGCTCCAGGTGCTGTTAGAGATGCTGGAATTATTGCTGCTTCTCAAAAAATCGAACATTATGAAATTGCTACTTACGGCACTTTAGTTGCCTTTGCAAAAGCTATTGGCGAAAATGATGCGGCCAAATTATTAACGCAGACTCTTGCCGAAGAAAAAGAAGCAGATTGTTTGTTAAACGATGTTGCTTTAAACTTGGTCAACCTTGTAGCTGCGGAATAAATGACCATTATAAATAGATAAGAATAACTTTTAAAATATTATACTATGAATTTAGAAGAAAAAGAAAATTACGATCTGGGAGATCAAAATTTTCAAGACAAAGAACGATATGAAGATCCTGATATTGACATGCCTCCAACAGATCATCCAATATCTGACAACGCGGAACCAGATTACGGCGATGACTTAGAAATCAACGAATCTGATGATGATTATGATGATGATGAATTCGATGACGACGATGAATTTGACGACAATGAAATTGACAATGCCGACTTAGAAGATCTAGACGATGACGCTGGTACGAATCCAAATCGGAATAATTTCTAAAGAAAACCCCATCTAGAAATAGATGGGGTTGTTTTATAAGTTTTGCTTTTGTTTTTTTTCTTTGTCCCCAGTCGCTTTTCGGTCTCTTTTTTCATTCCAAAATTGAATGATAGAACCTAATACTTTTCTAAATTTTTCTTCACTGTAAGGATTTATAAAATAACTCTGGGTGGGAACAGAATAAGTATCAATGATAAAACAATTGGGAAATAAAACGGAATAGAATAAACAAGGACAATCTGATTTTTGACTAATATCCTTATGATGCTCTAAATTCTGATGTTTGCTGTCTTCTTGAAATTGAAGAATATTGGTAAAAAATATAAAAGGATTTATGTCGTTCAATAACAGTTCTTCGTCTGCCTCTTTAAGTGTATCGAAGTAAAGTATCTCATTACTTACAGATAACTCCAAAAAAATCTGAGCGAATAAACGGCGATCTTCTATATTTTGTTCTATAATTATGATTGGGCCACTTTTATTCATAACAATTCTTTTTTGAGATTATACTTAAAGAATTTTACAAAGATGAATAGAATTTAATGGCTAATTTATATAATTCACCTTCCAATGTTATATAATTTCCAGTTTTGGAAGAAAATTAGGTTTAAACAATTACTTTTTAGCACTAGCTGAAATGTTTAAACACTTCTTAAAAAATATCCGAGATTTTTTAATGTGGGAATTATATAAATTGAAAATGTAATTCTGTAAATAACAGACAGATCCAAATCTATCTTTGTAAACTGATTTCCAACACTATAGAAGACATGAAAAACTTTACTTTCCTTTTACTACTTATTATAGTTCTGACCTCAATTTTAAATTTTGGCTGTGAACAGCTTTGTGAAGATGAAAATGATACAAGAGCTCACCAAGAAGCTTCAATTCATAAAGTAGACACTCTGAGAACATTAGAAATTGACTAATCTATTCATTTAAAAAAATCAAGTTATGGAAAATATAAAATCAAACATTGGAAAAAACGCTTGCAGTGTTTCTAATACAAAAATGTATCCTGGAGATAATAATGAATTAATTTGTGTGAAAGTCTATAAAGGAGATTGGGGACATTGGGATGAAAAACCAGAATATACTAAACAAAATACCCGTACTATTTCTGACAACCTAATGAAAGATCAAATTAAATGAAATTTGATTGTATCTAAATCAGAACTAAAATAGTGAGTAAATCAATCCATAAAAAAAGAGCTAAAATGTTAATGATAACACTCTAACTCTTTTCGATATTTTAGTTTGACATTATTGTACTTTCTATTTGAAAATGCAGCAATTTGTCTCATTACCACGGAATACATTAATTAGAAAGTACAGATAAGATGCAAACCATAAGAATAAAATTATTTAAAATTCCAACCTAAAGTCAAACCAAATGCTACTGGTGTGATTTTAGCATTTTGTTCCGTGCTGTACAAACCATTTGCTTTTCTATCGTTGGTTGATCCTGGATTAAAACCTACATAAGACTGATTATTTTTTTGATCCAATATTGTTCCAGATCCTTTCTCAAGAAACATTGCTACATATAAGGCATTCTTTTTAGTCATATCAAATGTAAATCCTAACTCGAAAAAACTCATCAAAATCCCTTTTGTTTCATATTTTCCTGATGCTGAATAACTGCTTTCCTGTCCTATTCCATATTCAGGTAAATCATCAATAGTTAAATTAAAATCAGGATAATAAGCAGTACCTGTTACATTATCGGCAGTTGCTTTTATTTTATAACTAACAGGCAAAAAATACTTTACTCCTGCTCTAAAATTAAAATCAATTCCTTTATTGATGTTGGTTTTAAATTGCACAAATAATGGAATCTGAACGGCTTCCAATGTTTGTTTTTCTTTATAATTACTTGTAGTCACATTATAAATAAATGCAGAACCTGAAGCATCTACTTCATAATTGGTTAATGTACTAGAAGGCGCAATCAAAGATACGTTTTGTTTGTATTGCGAAAATTCTAATCCTGATCCAAGTCCGATATTTTTTGTAAAGGAATAGATATATCCAGCTTTTACAGCTCCTCCCATTTTAGTTTCGGCTATTGTTCCTTCTACATTACCTTCCAGATTCGCTGCTCCTGTTTGTACACCTACATAAAATTGAGCACTAGCAGCTGTTGAGAAAAGAATTAATACAATTCCTAGAATATGTTTACTATTAAATTTCATATCTGTTATTTTTTACCAGAATAATCCATCCCCATTTAGAGATAATGGGGATTTCATATTCTTCTATTATTTAGTTTTTAACTAAAAGGTTCTTAGTAAACGATTTACCATTTGCTAAAGTGATTCTCACAATATAGACAGCTTCAACAGCTGGAGCTAGTAAAGTAGTCTCGTTTTCATTAGTGTTTTTTTGATCTACCAACGATCCATTCATACCAAATACTTCAATATGGGCATTTAGCATTTGAGCAGGATCTAAATTGGTAATCAATTGATAAGTCTCGTTTTTTCTAACAGGGTTAGGATAAATTCTAACCGACTCAACTGTTTTAGTTGAAGACAAAGTCAATGGACAAGAAGTAATTACGGTCCCGTCTAATTTTGTTGCAACTGCATAATATGTTCCGTTTAAACCTCCCACTTCTTTATAATATTGTAGAGTTTGACCTGCAATCAGAATTCCGTTTTTGTACCAAGTGTAAGATTTAAATTCTTTCGAACTGTTGTCAAAGAAAATAACATCTTCAAACTGTTGTCTGATTAAATTCGCCTGGCTACTTATAACTGGTAATGCTATATTTTCGGCTGCATTGTAATTATTATTACCCGCTTGCGAAGCCGTAATAGTTGCAGTTCCAGAATTGTTATAAGTCAATTCATTATTCGAAATCGTTACCACATCCAGATTCGAAGACACATACGTTATAGGTAAACCACTATTTGAACTTGCAGTTAAAACGTTTGTACTTACTCCCTCACAATTTGAAACCAAAGTTTGATTCCAAGTAATTACTTGATCTGCTTTGGTAATTTCAAAATCTTTACCAACATACGTAATAACATAATTGTCACCTGCAGTCAACGTTCCTTGTGCAATTGCATAAGTTCCCACATTTTCTCCCGCTCCTCTTTTTAAAACACCAGAGAAAGCATCTCTTCCAACTAAACTAGGTGAAACCGCATAAGTAAAAGTTGGATCTGTTGTTCCATACACTTTTGTTTGAGAAGCATCAGCCGTTACTGTGATTGATTTTGCTTTAATTTCAAAGGTATTTGAGCCAATCAACGTTACGTTATAGTTCGATCCTGCTGACAAACTTCCAATAGTATATTTGTAAGTTCCAGCATTCTCACCTTTTACTCTGCTTAAGTTTCCGCTAAAAGTATTTCCAATTAACAAAGCTTCACTTGCTGTATAAGCAAAAACAGAATCTGCTTCTCCGTAAAATTTGTTTTGAGCAACCTCAGCAGTTACCGTAATTTCTTTTGGAGTAATTTCAAAATCTTTACTTTCAAAAGTAATCGTGTAATTAGGTCCTGCGCTCAAGTCTCCTTGTTCGATGGCATAAAAATCAACATCCTCTCCAAATACTCTAGATAAAGCTCCTGTAAAAGTATCATTACCTATTAAAGCTGGCGAAACAGTCGATGTTAGAACTGGTTCAGCTGAACCATACACTTTCTTTTGAGAAGCGTCGGCAGTTACTGTAATAGGTTTTGCCGTGATCGTATAGTCTTTACTTACGTAATCAATGCTGTAATTAGATCCTGCACTCAAAGTTCCTTGGTTAATCGTATAAGCTCCAATATTTTCACCTAAAACTCTAGATAAATTTCCTGTGAACGAATCTCCACTTTCTAAACTTGGCGTAAATGAATAGGTTAAAGCTGCATCTGACTCTCCATATACTTTTGTTTGTGAATCTGCAGTAACTGCAATTGTTTTGGCAGTTATTTCAAAGTCTTTTCCAACATACGTAATTGTATAATTGCCTCCCGCAGTCAATGTTCCTTGTGTTATTACATAAGGTCCTACATTTTCGCCTGTTGCTCTTTCTAAAATACCAGAAAAAGCATCATTTCCAACTAAACTCGGTGAAACTGAATACGTAAAAACCGGATCTTCTGTTCCATACACTTTTGTTTGAGAAGCATCAGCTGTTACAGTGATTGGTTTTGCTTTAACTTCAAAGGTATTTGAACCAACCAAAGTCACCGTATAGTTGGATCCTGCCGCTAAACTTCCAATAGTATAATTGTAAGTCCCAGCGTTCTCGCCATCCTCTCTGCTTAAGCTTCCGCTAAAGGTATTTCCTGTTGCCAAAACCTCACTTGCAGTATATGTAAAAGTTGGATCTATTTCTCCATAAAATTTGTTTTGAGAAGCATTGGCGCTTAATGTGATTTCTTTTGGTGTAATTTCAAAATCTTTACTTTCAAAAGTAATGGTATAATTAGAGCCTGCGCTCAAATCTCCTTGTTCGATAGGATATAAACCTACATTCGCTCCATTTGCTCTAGATAAAGCTCCTGTGAAAGTATCATTACCTATTAAAGCTGGCGAAACGGTCGATGTCAGAATAGGTTCTGCTGCACCATACACTTTCTTTTGAGAAGCATCGGCAGTTACCGTGATAGGTTTTGCCGTGATCGTGTAATCTTTGCTTACAAAATTAATAGTGTAATTAGAACCTGCACTTAAACTTCCTTTTGTAATAGCATAAGCTCCAATGTTTTCCCCAAAAGCTCTAGATAAAATTCCTGTAAACGAATCTCCGCTTTCTAAACTTGGTGCAAATGAATAGGTCAAAGCTGCATCTGACTCTCCATACACTTTTGTTTGAGAATCTGCAGTAACTGCAATTGTTTTCGTGGTAATCTCAAAGTCATTTCCTTTATACGTAATTGTATAATTGCCTCCCGCAGTCAATGTTCCTTGTGCTATTGCATAAGGTCCTACATTTTCGCCTGTTGCTCTTTCTAAAATACCAGAGAAAGCATCATTTCCAACTAAACTCGGTGAAACTGAATACGTAAAAACCGGATCTTCTGTTCCATACACTTTTGTTTGAGAAGTATCAGCTGTTACTGTGATTGGTTTTGCTTTAACTTCAAAGGTATTTGAGCCAACTAAACTTACATTATAGTTTGATCCTGCTGCTAAACTTCCAATAGTATAATTGTAAGTTCCAACGTTCTCACCATCCCCTCTACTTAAGCTTCCGCTAAAGGTATTTCCTATTGCCAAAGCTTCGCTTGCAGTATATGTAAAAGTTGGATCTATTTCTCCATAAAATTTGTTTTGAGAAGCATTGGCGCTTACTGTGATTTCTTTTGGAGTAATTTCAAAATCTTTACTTTCAAAAGTAATGGTATAATTAGAACCTGCGCTCAAATCTCCTTGTTTGATAGCATACAAACCTACATTCGCTCCATTTGCTCTAGATAAAGCTCCTGTAAAAGTATCATTACCAATTAAAGCTGGCGAAACGGTCGATGTCAGAATAGGTTCTACTGCACCATACACTTTCTTTTGAGAAGCATCAGCAGTTACCGTGATAGGTTTTGCTGTGATCGTATAATCTTTACTTACAAAATTAATAGTATAATTAGTACCTGCGCTTAAACTTCCTTTTGCAATAGCATAAGTTCCAATGTTTTCCCCAAAAGCTCTAGATAAAGTTCCTGTGAATGAATCTCCGCTTTCTAAACTTGGTGCAAATGAATAAGTAAAAGCCGCATCTGACTCTCCATATACTTTTGTTTGAGAAGCGTCAGCCGTTACTGTGATTGTTTTTGCTGTAATTTTAAAATCATTACCTACGTAAATAATATTGTAATTTGTACCAGCATTTAACGTTCCTTGTTTAATTGCATAAGTTCCTATGTTCTCTCCTGTGGCTCTTTTTAAAGTCCCTGTGAATGAATCACCACTTACTAAACTAGGAGTAAAAGTATAGCTTAAAGTAGATTCAGTTGCACCATACACTTTTGTTTGTAAAGCATCAGCCGTTACTGTGATATCTTTTGGTGTAATTTCACCAATTTGTCCAGACACAGTTTGAGAACTCAACACATAATTTGAAGCATTTACTCCACCAATTGTCAAGTCTTCAACTGTTATAGTTTTATTTTTTCCGACATTTTGAGTATCATACGATCCTAATAACGAAGCGTTTAAAGTTACTACCTCGTTTTCCAAAATTCCAGTAACATCAAAATTACTATTTGTTAAAACTGCCTGAGTTGTTCCATCAAAAATTTTGCTTACGCTTCCTTTTAATGCAACTTCTACCGTTTTAGATTTAACCATAGCTGTATTTGACGTTAAAGAAGTAGCGCTTAATACATAGTTTCTAGAATCAGTTCCAGATAACGCAAAATCTTTAATCGTAACTGCTTTATTTATTCCTACATCTTTATTATCTAAAGTACCAGCTGCAGGATTATTTAATGTTACATTATCACCACTAACAATTCCTTCTAAAACAAAATTATTAGCGTTTAATCCTATAACAGTATTACCATTATAAACTTTTGATATTTCGCCTTGCACTATAACATTTACAGATTTAGGGTTTATAATCAATTCCCCTTCTACAACTTTATCATTATAATTTGGTTTGCTTAGTACAGCATATACCTTATAATTTCCAACCTCTTTATTGTTGTTATTGGTATAACTTACCGATACCTGATTAGGAAGACTACCTGCAATCGCTAATGATTTTTCGGTTCCATCATAAACATAAGTGTTTGATGCTAAAACGAAATTATCACTTAAATTTCCTTTTACAATTGTTAATTTGGCAGTAAGCTGTTTGTTATTATAATTTACACCTCCATTAATATTTACTGTAACATTATAAGAACCAACATTAATATTATCATTATTGGTGTATGTTACTGTAACTCCGTCTGGAAGTGTACCGTCAAGTGAAAATCTTTTAACTGTACCATCATAAACTTCTTCTTTTTCTAATAAAAACATCACATTCGCAAGATTGCTTTTAGTAATAGTCATTGAAGTCGTTAATTCAAGCAACTTGTAATTAGAACCTGAAAGGGAAGCTTTTACATTATTATAAACACCTGCATTCTTCTGGGTATTTGAGTACACCACATTTACTCCTTCAGGTAAAGTTCCCGATACATCTGGATGTTTGTCAAAACCGTCATAAGTAAACGTTTGTGCATTAAATGAAATACCTGAAAGGTCTTTTTTATTAATTTTAAGTGTATTAGATACTGTTAAATTATTATAAAATTCACCTCCATTAATATTGGCTTTAACAACATAATCACCTGCATTTATTTGTCCGTTACCTTCATAAGATACACTAGTTCCTGCTGGTAAATCTGTAACATTCAAATATTTTTGAGAACCATCGTAAGTATATGTTGCTGCATTTAAAGTGGCTGTAAAATCTCCTTTTTCAACCGTAAGTTTAAAGTTTTTAGTTACAGGAGCATAGATTTCATCTCCACTTTGAGCAACTGTTATTATCGCCTGCCCAACTCCTGTAATATGAATTTTATTATCTTTTGTAATGTAAGCTACATTCTTATTATCACTACTATAAGTAAGTGGCGAAAGATTGCTTGATGCACTTCCTACTGCAAAATCGGCATCGGTATACTTTTTAGTTATATCATTGACGTTAATGGTCTGTGCTATTTTAGACTCATAACATCCCATATCTATTGTAGTATTAAGAAAACGACTGCTATTTGCAAGATCTTTATTACCTGCAATTAGTGTGTTGTACAGCGAATTATCACCTTTGTTAACCGCAGCAGATGTTGTTTTTAAAGCAAAGTTATTAGCATTTGCATCAACAAAATCAGCAGGCTGTGCATAGAAATTATTAGCTAATGTCATTCCGCTGTATTGAGTCTGAGCCTTAGACAGCAGAGAGTTTTTAACCGTAGCTATTGCTGCTCCTGTTCTATTGATATCAATGTTATCTTGGTTATCTCTAAAAACAGCATTAAACACTTCTAAATTAGAAGCTCCAACAGCAAAAATATGAGATGCACTTGTGTTATCTCCAAAAGTAGCATTAACAATTTTTACATTGGCATCACTAATTGCAATTGAAGTACCAGTTGCTCCATAATGATAAGCTGAATTACCATAAAAAAGTGTATTATAAATAGAAACATTAGAATTATTTGTAACATAAATACCTCCACCTAGAATACCCGAATTGTTTTTTGTAATAAAACAGTTTTTTACCGTAACGTTAGAACTATGTACTCGTATTCCTCCACCATATTCTCTTGTAATAGATTTTCCGTTTATTGTTACAATTCCTTCTGAGCCATGTGCTGCACTTGCAGCCTCACCATTTACAATATAAAAACCATCGATCTCGTTATTACCTGCTGCATTAGAAACTGTAATGATATGATTGATTAAAGATTGACCATCTAGAATTGTTTTATTGTCTTGAATATGTCTGTCTGTTAAACTCTCATTAGCAATATTTCCATCAAAACCTCCATATAGTTTTACACCATCTAATAGTAAAAAGCTGTTGTCTCTTCCTTCATCAATATAGTTGGAATTATCTCTAGAACTGTATTTTGGTGTATAAGAACCTTTAGCTACATAAATTTTGTTTACAGTGTTTGGTGTATTAACATTCATAATAGAAGCATAGCGTAAAGCCAATGATAAATCGCTTAATGCTAATTGCCATGATGAACCATCGCCACCAACTGTACCTTGTTTTACATATAGTGTATTATTTGTTAATGTAGTATTAGGTAGTATTTTTAAAGTTCCCTCTTTATAAATAAAATTATAATTATTAGAAGATAAACCGCTTGGCAATATACCATCTGCATAAATACCAATTTCTGTTTTACCAATAGCATTACCTGAGTAAACTAATGATCCTGTCAACTTAGAACGATCATCACCATTAACAAAACCTGTATAGCTTACATCATAATCTGCATTTGCCATTGCTAGATTATTGGCAAGTTTAGTTTTATCGTTTGCTTTTACTGTTAAAGTAGCTTTATCTATAGTTAAACCAAAGGTTTTTTCTGCTGGAGCATAATTTTCATTACCAGCTTGGCTAACAGTAATAGTTGCTGTACCTGTAGTTAGTATATGAATTTTACCATCTTTAATCGATGCAACATTAGCGTTACTGCTTTTTGTGTAAGTTAATGGTAAGCCACTTGCTACTGTTACCGATGGATTAGTAAAATCTGCGTCTCCATAGATTTTTGTTAAATCTGCCGTTGCAATATTTTGAGTTGATCGCAATTCTTCTGCACCAACATCAATAGTTCCTGATAAACGATTGTACCCGTTAATATCATATGTTGACAAGCCATTAAAAGTATAGTATCCATTAGCTCCTCTATCTTTTGCATAACTATCTTCTTTTAGCTCGATACTGTTTGTTTTAAAAATTGCATCCAAAGTAACAGTTTCACTATTGTTATAAAGGCCTTCTGCTATATTAGCGTCTTTTTGCACAATACTATTGTATGATACTATTCCGCTAGAAGTCCCTTTATTGTTATTCATATAAATCGAATTGTACAATGTAGTTACCGAGCCTCCGTCATTTACAATAGCAGGAGCATTTCCATTGTTTCCAGATATCGAATAATTATCTTTAATTGTACAATTGTATAATTTTGGTTTACTATTGTTAACATTGTACATAGCCGATCCATATCCATAATATGCAGAATTACCAGCTAAATTTCCATCAACTCCAACTTTACTATTTTTAATAATGCAATTTATAAGTATAGGGCTACTGTTATCATTGTATAATCCCCCTCCATATGTCGTGTGTGTGTAGTAAGGATAAGGAAATAATGAATTATCTGTAATTATACAGTTTACAATAGTAGGCGAACTATTTCTGTTATAAATACCTCCACCTTGCTTTGCAACATTTGCAAAAGATCCTCCAATTGTGAATCCGTCAATAATATCGGCATTAGTTAATTTGTTATCGTCATTTGTTATTACTCTGTTTCCTCTAGCTCCTTGACTTAGAATAGATGCACCAAATTTTCTTTTGTGTGAAAGTGCTGTAATGCCTTTATCAGGATCAAAAGATCCATACATACTAACTCCTTTTACCATGGCAAAACTTTGCCCATCATTAGATGAATACTGTCCAGCAGATACAAATATTTTTGTTGCTTTAATTGTACTTGAATTAATTAATCTTGCAATATCTAATGCATCTCTAACTTCTCCTAAAGCATTACTCCAAGATGTTCCATCACCTGTAGCGCCTTTTTTAACGTATAGCGTACCATCGGTTAATGTAATATCTGGTTCAATTCTTAAACTACCAGGATTGTAGACAATTTCATATTTAGATGAAGTATATCCAGATGGAATTATCGTATAATTATCACCTATGTTAGTAGCAGTTGTAGCGCTTCCGCTAAATGTCAAACTTCCACCTAAACTATTATCTGGCACATCTCCTGAGACAAAGCCTGAATAAGAGACAGTAAATCCGGTAAACGGAGAATCATCTTTTATTTTGACTTTATTATCTGCAGTAACAGTTAATAGTCCTTTATCTACGGTTAATACGAAAGTAGCAGTAACAGCATCGTATTCTGTATCATTTCCTTTTTGATTAACTGTTATAGTAGCTGTTCCAACGCTTAAGATTGTAATTTTACCATCTTCTATTTTAGCAACAGCATTATCACTAGAAGATATATATTCAAGTGGCAATCCGCTTGATGCAGTACCATGTGTGAAGGGTTGATCTCCATATTTTTTTGTAATAGCAGTAGCTGTTATGGTTTGAACTTTATTTCTCTCAAAAGCTCCGATATCAACAGTAGTATCAATAATACGTGATTTCCCTTTTAAGTCTTTCGAAGGTAAAACAATATTCGCCAAACTATTTTTACCTGCATTTAGCGCAGGACTAGTAGTTAGTAACAAATAATTTGAATCAAAAACAGAAGTGGTACTAGTAGTACCGCCCAAGCCTTGAATTAAGCTGTTTTCATAACTAGGATTACTAGCATTATTAACGATATCTGAACTGTTTTTTACACTTACTGAATTTAAAATTCTTGCCGAAGAACCATTTGCATTAAACAATGCAGCTCCCTGTGCACCAGTATTATCAGCTATCGTAGCATTAAGTAATGTAGGCAATGAGGCATTGTTGTACATAGACGCTCCGTTAGGTGCTGTATTAGTAATAACTAAGCAGTTAACCCAAGTTGTATTAGCGTTTTCATTATATACAGCTCCACCATTTGCAGTAGCATTATTTGATCTTATGATACAGTTTTCAAATTTTGCAGCTACTTTTTTATTATATATACCTCCACCATTAGCAGCATTACCATTTGTAATAGTAAAACCATTTAAAACTGCATTAACAGTTAAGCCATTATCATCATTTTTAATTACAGAGGCATTGTTTCCTCTTAAAATACTTCCGTCATTTACATTACCTGTAATACGTTGGTGCGTTAAGTTCGTAATAGCATTATCAGGATCAAATCCGCCATAGATTTCTACGTTTTTAGGCATTACATATGACTTGCCTGAAGCTAATTGATAAGTTCCTTTGGCTACAAATATTTTTTTAACTCTTTTAGGGTCATTGTCATCTGTATGAACAGAATTAATATTAGCCGCTCTTGTCAAAGCAAGTTCTAAATTATTTAAAGAACTATTCCATGAAGAACCATCTCCATTTCCATTTTGCTTTACATATAAAGTATTATCCGTTAAACTTAAATTCGATTTTATTTCTAAAGTTCCTTCTTCAAATAAAACCGTGTATTTACTGGAAGTAATACCTTGAGGAATAATTTTATAAACACCCGGTTCAATAGCAGTCGTAGCATCTCCTGAAAAAGCAAGCGCACCAGCTATACTATTTGATTCACTGTCACCAGACTCAAAACCAGCATAAGAAATGGTATAATTACTATTTCCGTAAACAATTCCGTCAAACAACTTAACTTTATTAATCGCTTTAATTGTCAGAGGTATTTTCGTAACATTCACTACTATTTTACTTCTAACACTTTCGCAATTATTAGCGTTGGTTTGGCTTACCCAATAAGTAGCAGAATTTTCAGATGACATATTTAAGGAAGGCACTGTTGTTAATGCTGTCCCCCCTTGTTCTTGTGTATACCATTTTAAATTGCTTCCATTTACCACAATTCTAGCGCCTTGCTGACCAATAATAAAATTTTGAGGCGTTTGCGCTGTTGGCGGCTCTGTCGAACTTATCGACACCGTAACACTTGCTCTGTCACTTTCACAACCGTCAACATTTTGACTTGCATAGTACGTATTACCAGAAACTAAAGCCGTATTACTCGCTAATGGATTACCTCCTAAAGCCTGGCCATACCATTTAATACTTGTACCTGTTGCTTTTAAATCATTTACAATAGCTTCTGTTCCACAAAAAGCTTGTGTTGCAACAACAGTCGGCTTCGTTTTGGCAGAAGCTCCTAATTCATTTTCATAAGCTCCAATATCAATTGAGTTTACTTTTCTGTTCTTCCCCGCAAGATCGGTGTTAGGAAATTCACTTGAATACAATGAATTGTTTCCTTTATTTATTAGGGGGCTACAACCTGTTAGATTAAAATTATTATTTATAGCATCAACAAAATACAAGTTAGCTTCACGAATATTATTATTCTTGTTAACATATTTATTTTGATCATCATATCTGAAAGCATTATTCTGAACATCAGCTGAAGTATTTGATCCTTCAAGTTGTTCTATAATATTATTATATAGCTTGATTTGTTTACCAACATTATAAATTCCATGACTTAAATTTTCATTCCACATGGTATTATTTACAAAATCGACATTTGAATTAGGATAAAAAAGTGCAGTAACACCCTCATTTCCGGTAAAAACATTATTATATAGCTTGTTCTCTCCGTCAAATACAGTCAGTACGCCACTTACCTGCCCATTATTGTCGATATTAACAATATTATTTCTAAGAGTATTATTGAAGAATTGGGTTTTAGCAGAACTTTCAATATCTACAGCAGCACCTGTCAAGGATTTATTTCCTACAAATTCATTATTATATACATTACTGATAATCAAACCATTAAAAAATAACCCACCACCTCTTTCACTAGAATTGTTACTTTCGAAAGTATTATTGTTTATTGTTAACTTATTACTGGCAACAGTAGAGCTGGCTAATATTGCCCCTCCAAATCTAGAACTTTTGTTGTTTTTGAAAGTATTATTATTAATAATAGAATTAACTGTAATAGTTTCGAAATGAATTGCTCCTCCTTGTCTTGTAGCAGTGTTGTCTGTAAATATATTATCAGAGATTTTAACGTTATTATCTTTGACAGTTGCTACAGCACCTCCTAAACCAGAATCAGAAAAATTAGTTGTGGTAACACTATTTTTGGTAAATGTATTTCCAGTTAAAGTAGTTGTATTTTTATTTTCAAGTAAATATAAAGCACCTCCTGTCAAAGAAGTATTCTCTGAAAATGTGTTTGTTGAAAATTTAACATCCTTTGTTTCAGATAACAAAGTTGCTCCCCCTAAACTTTTTAAAGCTTTATTATTACTAAAATTATTTGATGCTACTTCTGCATTTATAACTCTACGAAGCACAATTGCACCACCACCACCAGCAAGTGTCACACTTGCTTCCATCAAAGCCTTGTTGTCAGTAAATGAAGAATTGGTAATTTTAAGATTGCTATTGTTTTCATCCACAAAAATAGCCCCTGCAACTTCTGCACTGTTATTATTAAAAATACAATTATTAATGATTCTTGATGATGCATTGATCTGGGTCGCTTTTTCTATAAAGATAGCTCCCGCAAATCCAGTCTCAGCTTTAGTTTTATTGGCTTGGTTGTTACTAAATGAAACATCGTTTATATTAAAAAGTCTTCCTCCTAAATCACTAATAGCACCTCCTAAAGACGAGCTATTATTAGTAAAACTTCCTCCCGTGATAGTTAAATAACTATTACTGTTACTAATTGCACCTCCATTATCAGTTGCTTTATTATTAGAAAAAGTACAGTTGGTTAAAGTAGTACGACCACCATCTTGTACACATATTGCTCCACCTACAATAGCATTATTATCTTTAAATACTACATTTTCTAATGTTAAAACCCCTTTAATATTATAAATAGCACCTCCATTACTTTTAGGGTAAGATGTATTAAGTATTGTGGTGGTTGTCATATCACCTCCTGGAATTGAAGGTACACCTGGCAAACCACTAATCCCCATCAATTGCAACCCCAATGAAGTATAATTGTAATAAGGGCTCTCTGTCATTGAAACAAACCAATCTGGGTATTTTTCTTTAATTTTATCGTTAGTAGAAATACCTTTAGTTTCTTCAGTTATTTTATAAAATTCCCATAAATCAGCGCTTCCATCACTAATGGTTAGTCCGTTTATGTAGTAATTTTCATTTTCCTCAAGAGCATGGATAAGCACAACGTGATGCGCTGAACTTCCACCCCCTAAATTTCCGCTAAGAATGGTTTCATTTCGACCATTTCTTTGTGAAAGATCTGTTTCATTACCCAAAAAACCACCATACAACTTCACATCCTTTTTTAAACCAAAGGTGTTGTTCCTATCCCGACTACTGGTGTTAGGCGCTAAAGCTACTTTAGGAGTGTATATTCCTCTGGCAATCCATACTTGGGTACCACCTTCAGATGTACTAATCATTCTCTGCAAGTTGTCAGAAGCATTAGCCCAAGAACTTCCATCTTTATTTCCAGCACCGGTTACCGTTACATATTTTACTGTTTGAGATTGTACTAAAACAGTAAATAAAAAGAAACACGTTAAAAGTGTGTATCTGGATAAATTGGGTTGTTTTTTAAAAAATTTGAGCGTTTTAATTTTCTGTAAATAAAGATACCATACAAAAATTAAAGACTTCAAAATCAAGAAGTAGTTTTTTTCCATAAAAGAGTAAGTAATAAAATTGATTTATATAGTTTAGGTAGTTTTAAGCCTGTTTAAACAAGTTGTAATTCAGGCTGTAGATTTTTGAGACATTCAATGAAAACAGAGTTTTTTTCATAAGGTTAGTATTTAGATTTGGGATAGAAATGAGATTAAAAAAGGGCAACTACATTTCAGGTCAAAATTAAAGACATCTTGACCAATAAGCCTATTTATTGGGGAGGACAAAAAAAAGACATTTTTAAAAACTACTGATTTTCAAACAATAAGCTATCATTTTAAAATAGAATGATTATAATAGTATTTATGCAGTCTATAAACTTTTCTTCAGATTTAAATTAAAATAGTACAGCAATAAACAAGAAAAAAGTATAAAAAAGACATTCTAAAACTCAAAAAAGAAACTGATTTTTCTTTAAAGAAATCATCCAATAAAAAAGTTCAAATGACAATCAAAAGTCATAGAAAGAAAATTTGATTTGAAGAAATCATAAAATAAAAAAACAAGCCGAAGCCTGTTTTATTTTTTTGTGCTATACAAAGTTTTTATGTGTTGTTAACTATTTCTATTTGTAATCTACCATTTCAAACAATAGATCATATTTATCTCCTAATTTTTTCTTCAGTCGCTGTTTGTTTTTTTTGACAGCATCAACTGTTACACCAAGTAAATTAGACATTTCATAATAATTAAGATTTAATTTTTCCAGCATTATTATTTTAAGATTCGATTCTTTTACCTCCGGAAAATTCTCTATTATAGTATGATAAAAATCACTGTATTGGTTTATGAACTCTTTTTTAAAAGCACTCCAGTTTTCATCTGTCATAATATGCGAACTAAGCATTTGCTGAAGTTTATTTTTTTCATTTTCAGAATGCTTTGCAAAATTTTTAATTTCCTCGAGTTCCTCTTCTAAGATTGATATTTGTTTTTCTTTATTTTGAAGATTTTCAGTATAACCATCTATATCAGAACTTACATCTTTTAGTTTTTCCTCAAATAGTAAACGATCATTTTCATATTCTTCCACTGCTAGTTTTTTATTCTCCAATCGTTGAGACAAAAAGCCGTAAGCAATTGCGCTTGACAGTATCGTTGAAATTAAGATTAAAAGACTGATGTTCTTGATCCTTTCTCCTTTTTCTAATTCAGATAGGATTTTTTTGGTCTCATTTTCATATTTCTTTTTTTGAATAAGCCAGTTTGATTTTCTCAATACTGTATTACCATTTGTATGAAGCAGATATTCGTCTACTTGCTTCAGCTGTCGTCTTAATGTGAGTTCTTTTTGAAAATCTTCTCCGTTTAAAAGCGTTAGTTTTAAATCGATTATTTCTTTTAAAGAACTTCTATAATACGCTTTAGTACCGGCAATTTTACCAGCTGTTTCCAGAATTTCTTCAGCCTGTTTTTTGTCGTTCAATTTCAGGAAAATTTTTGCCAATTGTATCGAGGCATACATCTCATTTTTTTCAATTTTGAACTTTTGTGAATAGGTTATATCCTGTTTTAAAAGATTCACAGCTCTATCGACATCTCCTTTTTGATTATAAACAAGTGCTTTATCTCCTAAGATTTTTGCATATCTTATACTATCGTCCATTTTTAACGCCACAACTTCAGATCTATCAAAATAATGCATTGCATTAAGAAGGTCTTTCTTTTTGAAATAAAAGTTACCAATCGCGTTTAAAACATCTGCAGATTCTGAAGAAGTGTCTTTCATGTACTGCATTGATTTTTTTAAAAAATCTACAGCAGAATCATCTCCTATAGTCATCATGATCCATCCAAAAAATTTAAAAGTTTCTGCGGGTAGAATCAATTCCGAAGCATCAATCTGATTACTCTCTTCCATTGTTTTAAGAACAATTGGAGTCAGTTCATTAATCTGACAGTAAAAATACAGGTATTTTGAATAGTTTAATTGTGTCCAAATGACAAGACTTAAATCATTACTTTTTTCAGCCTCCTGAATAGACTTTAAATAATAATACTCACTTTTAGGATTTGTTTTATCAAAGAAAACCGAATAGCCGTTTGCCAATAACGCATCATATAAGATATTGTATTTTTTATTAGAGGATTCCTTTAAAAAATTCAATCTTTTTTTCAGTTGTACAGTATCTTTCTTTGGATTATTTTCTTTGAGTATTATAGATTCAATATGACTTACCGACTCTGTAGATGAAGAGTGTAATTTTTGAGATTGTAATTTGGTACAAAAAACAAAAGCATATAACACAAAAAAGAATCTAATTTTTTTTGTACAGAAAGTCATTTTGGAAATTGGCTAATTGAGGCGCTAAATTAAAAAAATATAGATTTTATTCTAACAAAAATTTAAGACAAAAATTTAATTTAACAATTGTTTAGTGTATTCAAAAAAATTTAAAAGATTGTACTTTTATAAATCATCTTTCCTTAAAATCAAGAATTGAAAAAACATCAGGTTAAAAAACAATAAAAGACTTAAATTAAATTATAAAAATACCCCCTAATCTATTGCCTAGCAAAATAGAAGTCCGTCCAACGAAAACTAAATAAAATTCTCTTTCGGTTTCAAACATAATAAAAAAGCTTTTGAGAAATCTCTAGCTTTTTTTATTGCTGTATTTTTAATTTAAAAATAAATTCAAGTTCAATCCTATCACTTAAAAATTCTGTAGAACAAATTCTACATTCCTTTTGATATCGTTCTACAAAACAGCCGGAGTTTTGAGAGTATTTTAGCTTTGTATTAAAAAAGAAAAACAAATACTTTAAAAACAAATTATAATTATGTATACTTGTTTTTAAAATAACAATCCAATTAAAAGTGCCCCCGAATCTCTTTTAATTATATGTTTTCTAAGTAGATAACATCGGTTTAGAACGTTTTTTTTGATAGTTTAACTTGCAAAAAACTGCTGATTCAAGACAGTAAATGCTCGTATTTCTAAAATCTAAAACACCAAATCTAAACTGACCCTACAGAACTGCATTTATTAAAATATGGCACAACGATGCTGTCGACTTAACCTAATTAAAACAATAATGAGTTTTTGTTTATTCAATACTCATTTTATTTTATCATTTTAAAATATAAATTTTGATTAGAAAACATTTAATGAGTAATGCAGTTAGTTCATTAAAACTAGAATTTAAGCATCGAAAAATAATACATTACACTTTACTGGGAGCTGTTATTTTTTTACAGATATCGGCTATCGTTTTCTGGTATTTTGAATCTGCAACTGAGTCTGAAAATGAGAAGTTATTTCATTCTGTAAAAGAGCTCAGCAGAATATCTCATTTTAAGGAGAAAATAAATGATTCCTTTATGGATTCTCAAAGAAATTTCAATGCTTTTAAGAGCACTAATGATCCGATTTCTTTTACCAAATACAACCAGTCATTAAACGATATAAGCAACCTTATTGACAGTTTAAATTTTGCTGTTAAAGACAATAAGGAATTTCAAAAAACTTTAAACCAAAAGAAGCAATCCCAACTGGATATTTTAGTCCTAAAATCCAATATTGATTCTATTTTGAAAAAACAGATCAAACCTGGAACAACTAATCTTCTAAATCTTTTCCGTTTAAACAAATTTCAGTACAAAAAAATCTTGGACAGTATCAAAACAGACACTTATTTAAAAGTTGATAGTGTCTCTCAAAAAGGTTTATTCTCAAGGCTTGGAGATGCTTTGGCTGGAAGAAGGGATATACAAAAAGAACAGTTAAAGATCATCGTTACTATGAAATATAACGATAAAGTAGTTACAGGAAGTATCGAAGACCAGATTGCTAATTTGTTTTTAACCACAAATCAATATTACGAAAATCAGTTTAAGAATCTAAAAATTTCCTTTACCAATTTAAAAGAAGAGGATTCAAAACTGACAAAATTCAACGATCAGCTCTTAAATCTTCAAACCGTTATACTTCCTGATTACTCTCAATCTGTAAACCTGCTTGAGGATCAGTACCAAAATAAGATACAGCATCAGTTCCATCACAATAAAACAGTCCGAAACTATACTCTTGTTGTTCTGATTGCCTTGATGTTTATTGTGTCACTTATACTTTTTGGTTTTACAAGAATAACTTTTGAATACGAGAAAAGATTAACAACGGCTAAGAATCAAATCAGACAGAGTCTAAATTTCAAGAATCGAATCATGGGCATGATGAGTCATGAGATCAGATCTCCTTTGAGCATTATTTCTATTTACAGTAAGATGATAGGCTCTTCAATAAAAGATCCTGAAATACAACAAACTTTTAAATCGATTCAGTTTACAACAAATTCATTGCTTTTACTATCGAGCCAGATCTTAGAATATTCTAAAGACGAAAAACATTCACTCAGATTGAAAAACAAACCCTTTGAGCTGAAAAATGAAATAAGTCAGATCATTCATTCCATGAGTTCTCTGGTCGAAACCAAGGGTAATAAAATTAAATTAAACAGCAGTCTACAGACTGCCATAGAGGTAGATTCTGATGCGGCAAAAATCCATCAGCTGTTTTATAATATCATTGGAAATGCAAACAAGTTTACCAATAACGGAATGATCAATATTGATATATATCATGAAAAACTTAACACGAATAAATTAAATTTAAAAATTGAGATCCGTGACAACGGAACTGGAATTGCGAAAAGTGATTTAAAAAACATTTTTGAACTTTATTACCAAGGCGAAATTTCTGGAAAAGTAAACGACCTTGGAGTTGGTTTAGGACTAAACCTCTGCAAAGAGATAGTTGAGCTCTTTGAAGGACAGATAAATGTAGAAAGCCAACAAGATGATGGCACCACAGTTGTTTTTAATCTGATTTTAAATTTAGCCTAAACAAGTTTTAATATCCTCGGATATTTCACAATTGCATGAGCTTGTAAAAAGTCAAACCAACAATTTGTATTATTTTAATTTATTTAAATAAGAATGAAATCATCAAACAGCTACAAATTTTTAATTGCCGATGACCACAGTGTTGTCCGACAGGGCGTTTCATTAATTATAAAAGAACTTTTCTTAAATGCTTCGATTTCTATGGCAGGAAATTTCAAAGACACCTTCAAGTTATTGAGGGAAAATGAATTTGATTTACTGATTTTAGATGTAAATTTTCCTGATGGAAACAGTTTAAGCGTTTTGTCTGAAATAAAAGCAATTCAGCCTGATTTGAAAATATTAATTTTCTCGGCATATGATGAAAATATCTATGCCATGCGCTATTTAAACGCAGGAGCTTCAGGTTATCTTAATAAAGAAACCACAGAAGATGAAATGAAGAGTGCCATTAACTCAATGATTTCATCAGGAAAATATATTACCCAGAATATTAAAGACAAGATACTGGATTCTTATATTTCCAAAAAACCAGTAAATCCACTGGATTTGTTATCAAACAGAGAAATAGAAGTAGCAAGGCTACTGATTAAAGGCTATGGCAATCTGGAAATATTAGAATTGTTGAACATAAAAAAAACTACGGTCAGCACTTATAAAAATAGGATTTTCGAAAAGCTGGAAATAGATAATCTGGCCGATTTAATTAAGCTTTTTCAATTGTATTATGATGACATCAATATGTAAATCTAAATAAATGATTGCCAGCCAACTTATAAAGTATAAAAAACAGGGATTCAAGGTCTCTGTTTTTTTTTATGCCTATACTACACCGATTTTAACATTTTTTTTCTGTCGAAACAATTCTACAACGACAAGTTATTTATTCTATAAAGTATTGATTCTATTGAAACTATTTTTGTATGGTCAATAAGTGAGAGACGCTTTGTTTTTAGAATAATTACGGAAATATAAAGAATAATATTTTTTGCTGCAAAAGACTTTTTTTGTGCGTTTTGGATTATTTGCAATACAGGTCAGTTTTAGAATTTGTAAAGTCTTGCAGCAAAATATTGTTCCCTTTTTCTTCTAAAATTAAAAGATTCAACATTCAAAATTAGATTGACAAATAGTACAAAAAGATTTCTTTTGATTTTTTCTTGCCGTATTAAGGCTAAGAATGTTATTTAAAAAAGTATGGAACTAGATTTTTACACCTCTAAAAAAAGTAATACTATAGACAACCTAAAGTCGAAACTAGTTAATGAAATAGATGATGCTTTATTTATCCTCACTGTTTCTGCAAACAATCACTATAATCTGGTTTTTGTCAACAATCCAGCTTACGAAATGTTTGAAATTTTACCGCAGGCAATCTTGTCTAATACATTATTTGCAGCATTTAATAGAATTCTTCCACAAGACAAAAAAACAGTTAGAGAGTCTTTTACTGATGCAGTTCAAAAAAAACAAAAATGGAATATAACTTTCCGTATAAAATTACCCACAAAAGGCTTATGTTGGTTTAAAATAAAAACTAAAGTAGAAACCGATAGTGAAGGCAATACATTTTTTTATGGACAAATAATCGATGTGTCAATTGACAAAGCTCAACAATCAAGACTTAAAGCTTTAGAAATACACCTGAAACTGGCTCTTGAAACTTCCAATTCAGGTATCTGGAACTGGGATATAAAGAGCAATACAATCTCTTGCTCCACGCAGGATTTAAAAATATTGGAATTAAATAATATGCATACCAATTCGCTTGAAAAATGGAAGAGTATTATTCATCCTGATGATTTTCAAAAGTATCAAAATGCTCTCAATGATCATCTTGAAAATAAAAGTCATTTTTTTGAAAACTTTCACCGTGTGCTTACATCAAGCGGGAAGTACAAATGGATTCTTAACAAAGGGAAAATAATTGAACGTGATGCTCAAGGAAAACCATTGAAAGTAATTGGTACTCACACAGATGTTTCATCTCAAAAAGAAAAAGAGCTGGAGCTAATGAAAAAAATAGAATTGTATAGTAAGAAAAACGGCAGACTTGTTAATTTTTCCCATATAGTATCACATAACTTAAATGCGCATGCGGGGAATTTTAAATTTTTACTTGATATGATTGACTTGGAAGAAAATTTTGCAGATAAGCGAGAAACAATGAAATATCTTCGAACAGTTTCTAATGACTTAAATAAAACTATAGAAGATTTATCACAAATAGTAAACATTGAAAATGACACCGATATTATTGTTAAGCCATTAAATTTAAATAAGTATGTCAATAGAACTCTTGATATTGTAAGCAGCTACAGTTATAAAAATACCGCTACAATCATCAATAATATTCCTGTGGATGCTACTATTAACTTTAATCCTGCTTACTTAGAAAGCGTATTGCAGAATTTATGTACCAATGCTGTAAAATATGCCGATCCAAATAAATTTTTGGTCATACAATTCGATTTTTTTATTGAAAACGGTAAAAAAGTCCTCACTATAAAAGATAACGGACTCGGCATCGATTTAGAGAAATATGGCCACTTATTATTTGGGATGTATAAGACTTTTCATAAGCATGAAAAAGCCAATGGTATTGGCTTATATATTACAAAAAATCAAATAGAGTCTATGAACGGAACGGTGAATGTAGAAAGTCAAGTCGGAAAAGGAACTATATTTAAAATTGCTTTTGATGATCAAAAATATTCTAATTCCGGATCCATCTAAAAAGTTTTTATAACTAACTAAAAAGGCCACATTTTCATAAAAATGAAAATGTGGCCTTTTAAATATTAGATGCTTATTAATTTAGTTAACTATTATTTTTCTAACAAAAGTAGATCCTTCACTTTCTAAATACAAATAATAAACACCTTTCGAAAATCCTGATAAATTGATGCTGTTAGTATTTGAACCATTAGTAAATTTCTCAGTTTTAACCAACTTCCCTAAGACATCGTATACACTGGCTTTTTCCAGGACAATATTTTCAATGTGTAATTCTCCTTTGGTCGGATTAGGATAAAGGGCGATTTTATCAAAAACCACATCTACGATTCCTAAAGTACAGGCTGTTTTCGAATAAATTGCGACTGCATCTTTGGCTGTCGACCAATTAGCATTGGCATAACTTGTATCATCTACCTGGATACAGGATAGTGAAGCATTCATTTTGAAATTGACATTGACCAGTTTAGTATTGTTTCCATTGCTTAAATTCAAAGAAGTCAGTTTATTATTGGAACAATTTACATCTTTTAGAAGAGTATTCTTAGAAAGATCCAAACCTACTATCTGATTGTTTGAACAACTCAATTTAACCAACGATACATTTTTAGAAACATCTAAAGCGGTCAGTTGATTGGCAACACCGTTTTCGGCATTAATTTTATTGGTGATTGTTACAATTCCATCACAATACAGTTCTGTAAGCTGGGTATTTTTAGAAACATCTAAAGTCGATAGTGGATTCTTTGAACAATCTAAATATTTAAGTCCCAGATTAGAAGACAAATCTATTGAAGTCAATAAATTTCCTTGACAGTTTAAGGTTTCCAAGTTCGAAAAATATTGGATTCCTGCTAAACTGGTAATGCCGGAATTTGAAATATCTAAACTGCTTACATTTTTTATGCTGGACAATAAAACCAAACCGTCTTTAACAGTATCAATCCCTAAAGCGATTAACTTGTCCTCAAACTCACTATTAACTTCAATAACGGCAGGGCAACTATGCGAATAACTTGCAATAGCATCTTTGGCTGTAGGCCAATTTACGGTAGAATAACTAGCATTATCAACCTGAATACAGGTTAACTCAGGGTTGTTTATAAAGTTATTGGTACTTACGAACCAAGCATTCTTTCCATTCTGCATATTTAGACTTCTCAATTTATTATTGTAACAATAAAAAGTTCCTAAGTTGATATTCTTAGAAACATCTAAAGCCGTTAATTGATTATTATAACAATCTAACTTTGTTAAACGAATATTTTTAGAAACATCTAAAACCGTTAATTGATTAGAATAACAAACTAAATATACTAAACCGGCATTCTTTGAAACATCTAAAGCCGTTAATTGATTCTGGTGACAATATAATTCTACCAAAGCAAAACTATTAGCAATATACAAACTCGTTAATTGATTATTTTCACAATGTAAAGTCTGCAAACTTCTAAAATCTTGAATTCCGGTTAAATCACTAATAGAACAGGAGGAAACATCCAAGTCGCTTAACGAATAAACGTTGGATGTTAACACTTTTCCGTCAGGAGTTCCAAAATCAATTCCTAATGAGATTAACTTTTTTTCAAAATTCACATCAGGAATAAGAGTGTATGCTGAGCAATCTCTGCTATAACTTGCAGAAGCGTCTTTATATAATTTCCAAGTGTTATTCGCATAATAATCACTATCTGCCTGAATGCATCTTAAATCAGGATTATTTTTAAAATTTTTGGTGTTGAGATATTCATTTCGTCCATTCTTCAAATTTAAACTCGTTAACTGATTCGAACTACAGTCTATATTTCTTAAAAGCGTATTCTTAGAAACATCTAAATCTGTTAATTGATTAGAATAACAATACAGTTCGGTTAGAGCAGTATTTTTAGAAACATCTAAAGTTTTTAGTTGGTTGGAATAACAATGCAATTTGGTTAAAACAGTACTTTTAGAAACATCAAAACTTATTAATTGATTATTATAACATATTAGTTCCGTAAGTGAAACGTTTTGAGATACATTTAAGCTTGTCAACTGATTGGAGTAACACTGTAAATTTGTCAAAGCGGTATTCTTAGAAACATCCAAAGCCGCTAATTGATTAGAATAACAATACAACAATGTCAGAGCTAAATTATTAGAAACATCTAAAGCCGTTAATTTGTTGGAATAGCAAGTTAATTGCACTAAAGAGGTATTCTTAGAAACATTTAAACTCGTTAATTGATTAGAATAACAATATAATCTTGTTAAAGCAATATTCTTGGACACATCTAAAGATGTTAATTGATTATCAGTACAATTTAAAAACTGTAAAGCCGAAAAATCTTCAATTCCTTTTAAATTAGTAATAGAACTACTGGAAATATCTAAAGTAGTAACCACTGCAATCTTAGCTGTCGGCACTTTTCCATCAACTGCTCCAGAATCAATTCCTAAATAGAGCAACTTCTTCTCAAAATTCACATCAGGAATAAGTGTATATTGAACAACGGCTGAGCAATCCAAACTATAACTTGCCGTAGCGTCTTTTGATTTCCAATTTGTATTAGCATAAGCCACATTATCTACCTGAATACAGCTTAAGTTATTGCCATTAAATGAACTAGTGTTTGACAACTTAGAATTATTTCCATTCTTTAAATTCAGTTCCGCTAATTGATTGGAGGAACAATCCAAGTATGTTAAAGCAGTATTCTTGGAAAAATCTAAAAACTTTAATTGATTCTCATAACAGTGTAAAGTTGTCAAAGCAGTGTTCTTTGAAACATCTAAAGTTGTTAATGCATTATGATAACAACGTAACTCTACTAAAGCAGTATTCTTGGAAACATCTATAGTCGTTAAATAATTGTCTCCAAAACTCAAGTATGTTAAAGCGGTATTCTTGGAAACATCTAAAGTCGTTAATCGATTCGTGTCACAAAGTAAAGATTTCAATGCAGTAAAATCCTGAATTCCGGTTAAATCGGCAATGAACCCCACTCCCCTAACATTTAAGGTAGTCAGGGTGTTTATTTTTGAAGTTAAAACTTTACCATCTGGTGTACCAGAATCAATTCCCTGACGGATTAGTTCTGCTTCAAAATACGCATCGGGAATCAGGGTGTATTGGGCAAAGGATGATACGCTAACAAATAAAAGTAAAAAGAGTAGTCTTAGTTTCATAGGCATTTTTTTGTTAATATTCAGTCTTCAAATGTATTGAATATTAGTTAACATATAACGTAACCTGTTAAAGAAATCAAAAAAAAATGCGCAGTTAACTCTCCAGTCAAATAACTTCCCCTTTACAAATAGTATTAGAGTGTCTAACCAAAATCAAACTAAAAAATCTAAAACTATTTAACTAATATCCAAAACCTAAATAGAATCACCATATGGATATCATTATTCCATTTGTGTATAAAATTGTACACTTCCCATTACATAAAGTACTATAATTATAAAATTTTAATAGAAAACTTATACTCTTATTATATTTAATGTATTTTTAGCCGGGGAACTGATTACTCCCCACAACTTAAAGTAAACATTTTTTGGAAGATTATGTTTATGGACAGCCCGTCACTGCTTTACTGCAGCTGACGGGTTTTATGTATAAGATGGAGTCTAAGCAGATTAAATTCATCTTCCTTATTTT
This sequence comes from Flavobacterium panacis, assembly GCF_024649945.1. Lineage (GTDB taxonomy): Bacteria > Bacteroidota > Bacteroidia > Flavobacteriales > Flavobacteriaceae > Flavobacterium > Flavobacterium panacis. The sequence goes on from NZ_JANKMS010000015.1 coordinate 87,830, forward strand.
ATTTGAATTTAGAAATCTCCCTATATGCTGTGTGCCTGAACTCGTGGTTAAATAAAACTAAAAAAATAGATCCAAAGCAACGAACTGGCTTTCAAAACAGTGACACAAAAAAGATAAAAAAACCATAGCTAGTAAGGCATCAGTACTGTTTATAGTGTTGCAGCATGTCTGGTTTTTATCTAATTTTACAGCATGAATTACGAAGACATTAAACGCCACTTTGAGAACACTCCCCCACCAAAAGAAGTGAAATGGACCGACTGGGCCAACATTACCGATACACAACTTTTTTTAAAAAGCTGCTACATCGGCATCAGAAATTTCAACGGTACAATAGACCGATGTCCTGCTTGGTGGCACCTGAGAGATTTTTACATTCTTATAAAAAAGACTGTTCCACAGAATACCATTGAAGAAATTACAACAGAAACCATTCCTCAAGAATCTACAGCAACAAATACTGAAGAAACTGTACCAGAAAAAGTTCTTTCTGAAGTAGAAGCAACTATTTAAAACTTATTCCTGAAAATAATTATATTTCATAAAACAAACCGCCCCACTTATATACTGTGGGGCGGTTTGTTTAAACTGTATTTATCTTCTCTCAGCTAAAAGAAATTCTACTTTACTTACTGGGGTTTTGTGCCAGTCTCTTTCCATTATGTCCTTTAATAGCTTTTTAAGTCCTTGATAAAGTACTGGGTTTAACTGCATAAAAATCAGCTCCCAATTCATAACAAAGATTTATATTTTCGTCACTTCTACTAGTAGAAAGCATAATCACTTTTATAGCACTAAACGGTGATTCGCTATTTCGTATTTCTTCAAGACACTCAAAACCGTTTTTGCCTGGCATATTGATATCCAGAAAAATGATTTCGGGCAGACTTAAAGTTGTCTGATAAAGAGTATTCAGGAGCTGTTGTCCATCTTCTGATGCGTTTACTAGTATAGGTAGGCTAAGTTCTTCTATCGCATCAAGAAAAAGCATTCTGTCATCCTCATCATCATCTGCTAAATAAATAATCTTATGGGAATTCTGTTGTTGTAACATGGCCTAATAATTTATGCAGTTACAGAAGACAATAATCTAAGAATCTGCAAAAATTATATAGGTATATAAGACTTGAAAATCGATAAATAATCGAATTATATCCGTGGAGCGGTTAATAAGTCTCAAAGGTAAACATTCTTTTTAAGAACAGTGCCATTTTAATTGATAATTATGAAAAGAATAACGTTTCATACTGATTAATTTTCAAAGATTAATACGATTTGATATTATTTTCATAAAAGACATGCACTGAGCAATCATATGGACAGAATTGAACTGTAAATGTTAGAGCAACTAACGAATAACAAAGTGAGAAATTTCATAGCACAATGTAACCTACTGATCATAAGAAGAAAAAAAATTATGTCTTTTTTAATATTGTAGTATTTTTACATACATTTGAATACTACTAATATTTAACCATTATGCCAACAATTATCACTTAAAATCCTTAAAATTCACACATCAACAATCAAAAAACTAACAAAAAAATCATGAAATTCATAAAATCAAGCCTATATACTTCAGCAAAGCCTTATCAAAAAGTGCTATTCCAATTTCTACTTTAGGATTCACAATCTCCTCACTATCCAAAAAAAACAAATCACACAACAAGTGCATTTTATCCCTATTTCCCAAAAATAGAATAGAACCATAATGCCTGTTTTTCAAAAAACCACAACCGATTAATGAGACATATAATTCTAGTATTAGGCTGCTTTCTTTTTTTATCAAACACTTTACAGGCACAAATATCAGGCACAGTTAAAGGATATGTAATAGACACTACAAACAATTCTCCCTTAACGAAAGCATCAGTCTCTTTGTTAAGAGCAAAGGATTCTATTTTACTAAAATTTACCCGGGCCAGAGAAAATGGTTATTTTGAGTTGAATGATATCAAAGATGGTAAATTTATTCTACTGGTTTCCTATCCCAAATATGCTGATTTTGTCGATCAATTTTCTGTTGATTCAACAAAGCTGGTCAAAGATTATGGCAAAATCAATTTGGCCGACAAAGGCAGACTGCTGTCAGAAATAATCATAAAAGGCAATAAGGCTGCTATGAAGATTAAAGGTGATACGCTTGAATTTGATCCAAAAGCCTTTAAAATAGCCCCTAATTCAAAAGTAGAAGATCTAATAAAACAATTTCCGGGAATACAAATCGATAAAGATGGAAAAATAACTGCTCAGGGCGAAACCGTAACCAAGGTTTTGGTTGATGGAGAAGAATTTTTTGGAGACGATCCTACTTTAGTAACAAAAAACCTACGTGCCGATATGGTTGACAAGGTACAGCTCTATGACAAAAAAAGCGATCAGGCTGCTTTTACCGGAATAGATGACGGACAAAAAACCAAAACACTGAATGTCAAGCTTAAGGAAGACAAAAAAAATGGATATTTTGGAAAAACAGAACTTGGAGTAGGAACTGATGGTTTTTATAATGGACAAGCGATGTTCAATAAGTTTTGGGACAAGAAAAAAATAGCTGCTTACGGTATTTTAGGCAACACGGGACAAGTTGGATTGGGATGGGGTGATAAAGATAAATATGGCCAAAGCGGTTACCAAATAACGGATGATGGCGGTATCAATATAACAAATAACGGAAACGATGAATTGGATAGCTGGGATGGCCAATTTAATGGTGAAGGAATTCCTATTACAAAAACCGGCGGTATACACTTTGACAATAAATGGAATAAGGATAAAGAGTCCATAAATGTAAATTACAAGATTGGCGATATCAATCTTTCAGGAACCCGTAATGACATCAATCAACAAAATTTAGACTCCAGCAGTATTTATAATACCTCAGACAAGAGTTTTGAAAAAAACATGCTGAAAAACAAACTTGATCTAACCTATGAGATTAAAATCGACAGCACACTCACTTTGAAATTAAACGCAGATGGACTACTGAAAAACAGTAATTCAACTGAAGAAGAAATCCGCAAAGGTACCGACGGCAACGGCAGTCCATTAAATAATCTAAAGCAAACAACTCAAAACGAAGTTGACGATAAAGCACTTAATATAAACACTTTATTAACCAAAAAACTAAAAAAAGCAGGACGTACCTTATCATTAAACCTAAACCAATCCAGTACGGAAAGTAAAAGTAACGGTTACCTGAATTCGAAAGCTGAATTTTACACGACGTCAGTAATCAACCCTGATAATATCGAAGTTGTCGATCAAAATAAAGTAAACAATATCAGCACTACGGCTTTTAAATCAAATTTAATCTATACCGAACCCTTATCCAAATACCTGACTCTTGTTCTAAACTATGGCTACAACATAAGCAACGGAAAATCTGATCGCAAATCTTTTAATAAGTCTCCAGATGGCAATTACAATGTCCTTGATTCAGTCTTCAGTAATAACTATGAATTGGACCAGACAATAAACCAACTTGGTGCGATATTTAACTACAAAAAAAACAAAACCACCTTCTCTGCTGGTTCCAGATTCAGCGACGTAAACTTTAAACAGTACAATATTTACACCGACACCAATTTCAATCGGAAATTTGTGAACTACATGCCCCAGGCAAACTATCTGTATAATTTCAAACAAAGGGAATTTTTGCGCCTATCCTATAACGGAAACACTGAACAGCCAGCATTAGAACAACTACAGCCAATTCGAAACAATCAAAATCAATTGAATACAATTATTGGTAATCCTAATCTAGATCCCTCTTTTAAAAATAATTTCAGAGGCAGCTATTTTTCATACAAAGTTCTCAGCAACCAATATTTTTCGATTAACAGTTCGTATACCTTTACTCTAAATCCAATAATAAGCAATGTCGCTACAAATGATAGAGGCGAAAGCGTATCACAATTTGTAAACCTAAAAGACAAAGCAGCAACAAGTTTTTATTTCAATAGTAATTTCGGAAAAACAATTAAAGCATTAGACATCTCGGCAGGTATCGGCTTGAGCACCAATAATACTGTAAACTATAATTACATCAATACACAGCTAAATCAGACCAAAAATTCAAGTTACTCCATAAATGCAACCTTATCTAAATATAAAGATAAAAAGTATGATTTCAACGCCAGTTTCGGTCCCACCTACAATGTAGCAAATGCAAGTATAAACAAAGACAGCAACAGCAGCGGCTGGGGTTTTTCTGGTAATTTCTGGAGTAATTTAAAATTACCAGGCAAACTGGAAATAACTACTGATGGCAGCTACCAGTACAACGGAAAAACCGAAGTGATTCAAGAAACCTTTGAGCGTTTTATATGGAATGCAACCATAAGTAAAAAGTTCTTCAAAACCGATAATTTAAGGGTTTCCGTCACGGGAAAGGATCTATTAAACCAAAATGTAGGATTTAATCGTTCTGCATATAATGGAAACATCAACCAAAGTACCTATACCACGATCAAAAGATATTTTATGTTCTCCGTAAGCTGGGATTTCAGTAAAATGGGCGGCGGAGAAATTAAAGCAAACTAATTATGAAAACAAAACCAAAATACATCCTATCACTAGTGCTTCTATTAACGGGGCTCAATATTTTTGCCCAAAACAATCACTTTATTGAAAATGGCGTAATCGAATTTGAAAAAAAATCAAATACGTATGCTTTGATTTCAAAAAAAATAAAAGGGGAAACGGACAGTTATTATCAATCGGCTTTTGAAAGCTACAAAAAAAACAATCCACAATTTAAAACCACAAAAAGCACACTCAGCTTTTCAAAAAACAAAAGTTTATATAAATGGGATCAAGCCAATGAATCTAAAAACAACGACAGTTGGATAGCAGATGATGCATTGGCTAACTTAAAAAATACTATCGCCACAGATCTGGATACCCAAACCAGCATTACCCAAAAAAACATTTACGATGATTTATACCTGGTTAAAGATAGTCTACGCAAAATTGACTGGAAAATTACCGATGAAACCAGAGAAATTGCGGGTTACGAATGCCGCAGGGCAAATGCTATAATTATCGATTCTGTTTATGTAGTTGCCTATTACACCATTCAAATTCCATTCTCAGGCGGCCCCGAATCTTTTACAGGCCTTCCTGGAACAATCTTAGGTTTGGCTCTGCCACACGAAAATATGACATGGTTTGCCACAAAAGTTACTGAAATGCCAGTACCCGAAAAAGATTTAGCCTCTCCAGTAAAAGGGAAGCCTACTGATAATAAAGAATTAAACAAAACTCTTTTGGAAGCTTTAAAAAATTGGGGGAAATGGGCAAGAAAAGCATTACTAGCCTACTCCTTGTAAAATTATTCTCCACTTTCTTCTGTTCGAGATTTTTGTAATACGTAAGGAATAATTCATAGTCTCTTACCTGAATCTACAGCTGAAACAAGATTACAAATAACGATGCAATACGTCTTAGAGACAATTATTACAAGAATACAACTCTACTTCAATAAACATTGTTAAATCAGTTTTATAAAAACACCCCACTTACAAAGCAAAAAAATACGTATAAACACCTATAAAAAAATCAGTTATACTCATTAACTTTAAGCACCTTCTTATTATTTGAGTGTTCACGTTACAAACGCCATAAACACTGAGTTTTTTGATCATTTCTATCTGAGTTAACTGCTAAGTCAAAAATATATGAAAATAGGAATTATAGGAATCGGAAGCCTTACTCTCGAATTAACCCGAAGAGCTGCATATGCAGGTTATCATGTAATCGTACATAACCCAAAGGGCAATAGTCTAGTAAGAGACTCCCTAAGCGATATGGGGCATAATATAGAGCTCTCATCTATTCAGAAAGCAGCTGGTGCAGATCTTGTCATAATTTTTTTTTCCAAAACCGACTCGCAAGAAATCATTAGCGATCTGCCCGATATGACCGGAAAAATAGTGATCCATACCAGCGGTCTAATATTTAATCCCCAAACACTTCTCACAGGACTTGCTTATGCCATGACCTATAAAATAACCGCGGCAATGCTACCGACTGCTCACGTTGTAAAACTTTTCAAACCCATTAGGCTTGAAACCTTTACAAATGAAATCCAAAATAAAAGACAGGAAATATTTTATATTGCAGATCATACGAACTCAAGGCAGGCTGTCAAGGACTTTTTAAGCAAGCTTAATTTTTCAGCTATCGACTTGTCCACAAGCAAGCAGCAGGAGTTAGGTTATGACGTCGATAAAAATTTAAATGCTTGAGATTAAAAATATAATTCAAATGGCAGCTTCTAGCCAAATAACCTCAATATTCTATGCCGCCAAACAGCGATATGGAAGTGAGAGAATTGCTGTCGAACTCGAAAATTCAGGATATAAATTATCTAGCAGAACCATCAGGAAATACATGGCATAATTAGGATTTTTCACCGTGCAGAAAAAGAAGTAAAAAATGAAAAAACAAAATCAGGGAGTGAATGTAACCTTAAAAAATAATCATTTTTTGATCTCAACAAACGAATTATGACATTCTTAAATAAAGAATTTACTTCGCCAACGTTTAAATAAAGTTCAATGTAAAATCGCGCCACTTACTTTTTTTACAGAACGATCAAACAAGTAAAATTAAGAGTTTATAATCTTAGGTTTTAATATGCACATTTGGTACCCTCTTTGTAAATCAAAAAATTGGTTTTTCAGGATTGCCGGAATGATTGGTACTTTCAAAGAGATCAAGGTAAACATTACAATTAGGCATTCGTTCCTTCAATATGAAAGCTTTCTCTAAAAGATCTTTTTCACGGCCATCTCCTTCTTCAGATGATACAAAAACTTCTTTTAAGCTTTGATTATTTAAATTCTCGCACAAATCTGTTAGTGTGATTGCTGTTCGGGTTACATTTAAACGTTCCAGCCTTTCCATTTGATTAAAATAAGGAATACTTGCCTTTGTGATATTGTCATGTCTTCTTACGATAAGATTTTTAAGACTTTTAAAATTAATAAAATACTCCACACCTTTATCGGTAACGAATGTTTCTTTGAGATAAATATCCGTAATCGAAGCCACTCTTAATGTGAAAAAATAAAAGAAATCGTCATCCTCATCCCCATCTATTGATTTGAAAAACGTCCAATCTTTCGGGATATTAGTGGCGCTTTCAATACGATAATGCTTTTGCCAGAACTTTTTCTCTTCTTTGGTGAATTTCATAGTTCCTAATTTTTTGATAGTATTTAAATGCCTGAATCTGTTTTTTTATTACTTTCTAACAAACTAATGATAGAGATTTTGCAACAAGGGATCCAGCTGTTGCATGCCTTTCCTACTTACATATAAAGTCGCAAATAGAAGAAAAAATCTTCTTCAGAAGCTACATTTTAATCTTCCTCTTTTGGACGTTCCGTTTTCTGTCCTTTGGAATTAAAATAAAATTCTTTTCCGTCCAGATTAGCGGTAACAAAACCATTGTAATTAATATCAATCTTATCATACTGTATTGGAATGACTTCATTGCCCACTAAATCAATGCATCCCATTTTCGAATTCAATTGTACCTTGGCTATCCCTCCGTAAAAACTCGCAACCCTGTCATATTCAAGAGCTATTACGACTTTGCCTTTTTTATTGACGTAACCCGCCTTATCGTTGAAAACCACCCAACAGAGACCTTCGCTAAAACTGCCGACATTGTTATAATTAGACAACTGATTATACAGAAGAGGAAGTTCCTCCCCTTTTTTATTTAGAAACAACCAATTTTCTTTATCATTTAAAACTGTTGCCAAACCTTCAGAAAAGGTTCTGGCGTATATATAGTCAGGCGATACTAATTCTTTTGCCAAAACATCAACATATCCGAATTTATCGTCTTTTCTTACCAAAACAAAGCCCTCCTTAAATTCTCCTATAGAATCGTATTTGACTTCTGTTAATTCCTTCTTGTTATCCTGATCAAAAAAACAAAATTTAGTACCTGCCTTGCATTTATAAAGTTCATCTGAGTTCCACAAGTAATCTCTTTCATTATATTTGAATGGCACAACAGCCTTTCCTGACTTGTCTATTATCCCCCATTTGCCATCAAGTTTTGCCCATGCTGTCAAATCTTTATTGAATCTTACAATCGACTCATAGACAGTCGGAAAAATTTCTTTTCCTGTTGTCCTCTCAATCCGACCGAATTTTCCATTGAGTTTTACATTTGCAAAATCTTCTCTTGCCCAACCTACTGAGGCATATTCTAAATCTTTTATTGTTTTGCCGGTTTTGTCAATGATGCGCATTTTATTGTCCAATCCAACTATTGCAGTTCCTTTATAAAAAGGCTCTACATAGCTGTAAATAATTGGAATTACAATCTTTCCTGATTTATCAATAAAACCATACTTGCCTCTTAACTTCACAGCTCCCAGGTTTTCCGAAAAATCCTGACAATTATCAAAGATGAAAGCTCCCGTATTCTTCCCTTTTTCTGCATTATCTAACAAAGTCTGTGGACTAGCCAAACCCTCAGGATCCAAAGAGATTACCTCCTTTCCCTGCTTGTCTAATATTCCATACTTGCCCGCCAATTCTGCATAAACAACTCCATCTGAAAAGCTTGATAAACGATCATACTTAAATTCCGATATTTCTTTGCCAGTCTTATCAATCAGTCCCCACTTCTTATTGTCTTTTGCAACTGCACATATTCCTTCTGAGAATTCTCTTGCATCTTTGTAAATAAAAGGAATAACTTCTTTTCCGTTGCGATCTGCAAAACCTCGCTTCCCTCCAATTCCATCAATCTGTAACGAAAACAAACCATCTGAAAATCCCCAGATGAAATAATATTTTGGCTCCAGAATTTCTTTACCATTTTTATCTATGACTCCTACTTTATGATCTGCACCAACACTATAGTAATCATCTTCTATTTCACGTACTTCATCATATTTGGCGGGAATAACAATTTGCCCGGATGCATTTTTAAAGCCTATTCTGCCTTCTGACGAATATTTTACAAGGCTTTGGGCGTTAGTCAAAGTCAGGGTCAGTAGGAAAAGAAAAAAAGACAATAGTTTTTTCATGATATCTTAATTTGTTTTAGCTCGTATTATTTGCTGTTCGGTTTTCAAATTTTTGTATTTACTTTTTATTTTCATCAAGTCCTTCCGCTTTTTTCATTGCAGTTTCAGCAGCTGCCCTTTTTTGGGGATCAGCAAGATCACATCTATATTTATCAGCAATGGCTTTGGCTTTTGCTTGGTCTCTCTTCTTTACGTAATCCGAACAAAGCGATTGCAGTACATCAAAATGCTTTTTCAGGTTTTCCAATGCTCCTTTTTTCTGGCCTATGAATTGACCTATATCCTCTCCCTTTTCATTTTTTAAATACACATTTGGAAAATCAATATCCCATTTTTTAATGGTCAATATGTCTAATTTTCTGGAATCTTTCTGAGCACAGCAATCAACAGGAAGTTCTCTCCTATTGTGATTTGTAATTTTTGCATTTGGAGCAATACGGTCCGTAAAACTAATTACACCATCATAGCCCACCTGTATTTTCTTTACAAAAACATCATATTGTTCCCCCTGCCCGTAGTAACATAATGAATTAGCTTCGATGATTGCATTGATGCTATCAACTGTTGCACGAAATGACGGGCTTTGTGCTTCAACAGTAAACCCCAAAAGAATCAAAAAAATCAGAAATGCTTTTTTTTGCATTGAAATTTTATTTGAAGCTAAAGTAATTACAAATTATCCAATTATTTATCACACTAGCTCATATTTTTTTACATCATCTTCTTTTTCAGCCATTTCCTCTCGTTTTCAAAAGCCTTTATGACGCTTCTAACTTTAAGATTTTTTTTCTAAATAAACCTCATCCTTTCTTGGCCAAAACAAAAAAATAAGAGAAAGATCAAAAACTAATTAAAAAAGAAGATCCAATCTTTCAAAACCTAAAAAAGAGCTGTATCCACAGCTCTTTCCTTTTTTTTAAAAATATATTTTTAAATTAATGAATGGCAAATCTCAATTTAAGCCCATAGGAAACCAATCTCATATTCCTTGCTGCCCCAGAGTCAAAAACACTATTATATTTTAATTCCACCGGTAATTCAGCATTGTATTGTACTAGATTTTTATCCTCTTTTTTATCATAGATATTGTTCAATCCATAATCCAGATATACTCCAATGTAGATTGATTTTCCATCTCCAATCAACTGTTTCAGACCTGTTTCAAAAGTTGCACTATAGGATACGTCCGCTTTAAGATCCTGTTTCGGTGTTTGAAGATTATTGGTACTCGCAAAACCGGCAAACGCAGGGCTGAACAATTCCACGTTATATTGCGGATAGTAACCACTTGTTGTAAGATTGCCCATTCTGGTTTCAAAACTGCCGTTTACCGCGAAACCAATCTTGGCACCAGCGGCCACATACAGTTTGGATCTACCTGGGGTTTCAAACTGAACTGTGATAGGAATATTTATATAAGACAGTTTTTGCTGTTCTCTTAGCCGAGATGTGCTGTATCTAAATTGAAAAGAATCATTTTCAGCATCCACGGCATTGTACCGACCTGACAAGGCAGCAAATTCAGAGTCACTGCTGTAAGTCTGATATTCAGCCCCAAGCCCGACACTTAATCCTTCATTTAAGTAATGCGAATAGCGAAGGCCAGCACTTACACCATTACCCGGGACATAGGATCCTCCCGAAGATTTTATAAATGAAAACGGACCGCCTACTGAAATTGAAAATTCCTGTTTTTTATCCTGACCATAGCTAATCGATCCGGCAGCCAAGAGTGCCGTTATCATAGCAAGTGATGTTATGTATTTTCTCATCTTAAAAGTTTATTATGCCGGTGCCAACCAGAGTAGCCACCGGCAAGTTTTTTTTATTTATTTCACAATTACTTTGAAAGATTTTTTCACATTTGGAGTCTCAAGAACTACAAGGAACATATTGCCCGTAGCAGTTTCAGGTAATTGTATTTCAGTTATCACGCTCTGTGACTGAACCGTCTTAACCAACTGACCGCTCACAGAATAGAGGCTTATTTGCATTTTCTCTAATTCTTCCGTTGGGAAGTTAGCTTCTACAGTAATCTTTTTTCCAGTTTCAATTGGATTAGGATATAATCTAGCCTCAAGTTTAGAGCTTAATGTAACGTGAGCGGTACAAGTCTGTAGAACTTTTCCATCTTTAGTAGTCATTTTCACCATATAATTGGCCGTAGGATCCAGTATATTTCCTAAAGTTTCTCCAGCCGAATAGTATTGCCCAGTTCCAATTAATTGTCCGTTTTTGAACCATTGGTAAGCCGTAAATTCATAACCTCCATTAGTTTGCGGATTATTGTTTACAATTAGAACATTGTTGAATTTCATCTGTACGATATCATAGAAACCAAACGGTTTTTCTACTGTAATTGTATAATCAGCAGATATACTTGCATCTTCAGATCTCACATTCACATTCTGAGTGTAAATACCAGGCTTGGGAGTCTGAATTGTAAAACTGGCCGAAGGTGTAATAACTGCATTTGATTCGTTAACGATACTGACAGTTGGATTGGTATCTCCACAAGGCAATAGTTGATAAAGTACTTTCGCTGGATTTTCATAAACAGTTGTTCCAATGGTAATGGTTTTAACATCAATATTAGCATTCAAGATTACTAACGGCTGCGAAACATCTGAAGCAGCAAGGTAATTGTTGTTTCCTACCTGATGGGCTGTTATTAAAATCTGACCAGATCTTACCATCGTTACCTGACCTTCTGCCGTAACAGTGGCTGCTGCCTGAGGTGTACTGAAAGTATAGGTATAGGTAACTGGTAAATTCGAACTTGAAGAAGCTCCTAGACTAAAGATATTGTTTGTGCCTAATGTCTTTACCGGAATAGCGTTAAAAGTAATTTGTTGTTGTGCTTTACGAATAATCAAATCTGCAGTAAGAACAACCGGAGAGCAGTTTGGAGCCGTTGCCGCGGGTGTAATTGTTGCGGTAACAGCATATGTTCCAGCGTTTACCGATCCGTTGTTTACCGAATAGGCCACAGTTGCATCCGCTGGTAGATTTGCCACCTGAATAGAATGCGGATTTCCATCGTAGGTAAATTCAGCATTGCTGAAAGTTACAGCATTGACAGGAGACACCAGTACTTTTACAGTCTGAAGCTGCGTCGTAATATTCCCGCTGCCATCATCATATTTCCATGTAATTGTGTAAGTACCAGGTGTATTGTAATTTAACGGATCTGTCGTTGTACCATTGATAAGTCCAATACAATAGTCTACTGCTGTTGGAATCGGAATTTGTGAAGCCAAAACAGAGCAATAGTTAGTAATCTCAGGTAATACTGCTACACTAGGAATAGGTGCAGTTACGTCAGGTGTTGTAGTAATAGTTACAGTTTGTGTTGTAAAACATCCGTTTGCATCTGTAATAGTAGCTGTATAATTTCCAGGACTCAATCCTGTAGCTGTGGCAGCAGTTCCTCCAGATGGAGCCCATAAATAGGTATAGGTACCCGTTCCGCCTCTTGCAATTACTGTTGCACTTCCGTTAGAAGCACCACTACATGTAACGTCTGTTTTTGATGAAGTTGCAGTAAGAAGTACAGGTTGTGCAATTGTTACAGTTTGTGTTGCCGTACATGCGTTTGCATCTGTTATAGTTACAGTATAAGTTCCTGCAGATAATCCTGATGCTGTAGCAGCAGTTCCTCCAGATGGAGCCCAAGAATAGGTATAAGCTCCCGTTCCTCCAGTAACAGTTACTGTTGCAGATCCATTGCTTCCTCCATTACAAGAGACATCTGTTTTTGTGAAATTCGTTGCAAATTGAGCAGGAGAGCCAACAGTTACATTTTCAGTAAGTATACATCCGTTAAAATCTGTAATAGTTACGTTATAAGCACCTGCTTCAAGTCCGATTGCAGTTGCACTTGTTCCTCCATAAGGAGCCCATGAATAGGTGTATCCTGGAGTTCCGCCTGTAACAGATACAGTAGCAGTTCCGTTTGCACCTCCGTAACAGCTTACAGTTGTAGCTGAAGTAGTTGCACTAAGTGCGGCAGAAGGTTGTGAAATAGTAAAAGCTTGCGTTGCTGTACAAGAATTTACATCTGTTATTGTTACAACATATGTTCCTGCTGTTAATCCTATTGCTGTTGCATTTGTTCCTCCAGATGGAGCCCATGAATAAGTATAAGTACCCGTTCCTCCTGTTGCAGTTACAGTAGCAGATCCAGTAGCAGATCCATAACAAGCTATATTAGTTTGAGCTACAGGAATTGCGGTTAATACCGGAGGTTGTGAAATAGTGAAAGATTCGGTAGCCTGGCAATTGTTTGCATCTGTAATAGTTACAGTATATGTTCCGGCAGATAATCCAGTAGCAGTAGATGCAGTTCCTCCAGACGGAGCCCATGAATAGGTATAAGCACCTGTTCCTCCAGTCACAGTTACAGAAGCAGAACCAGTTGGAGTGCCATTACAAAGAATATTAGTTTGTGATGGTGTTACTGAAAGGGCATTAGGTTGTGTAATTTCAAAGTCACGAGTTTTGCTGCAGTTGTTGCCATCTGTTACAGTAACAGTAAATGTTCCTGCTGAAAGACCTGTTGCTGTAGCGGCAGTTCCTCCGTAAGGAGCCCAGGAATAGGTATACCCCGGAGTTCCGCCTGAAACAGATACAGTAGCAGTTCCGTTTGCACCATTATTACAGCTTACGTTAGTTAAACCAGCTTGAGATAGTACTAATGCAGTAGGTTCTGAAATAGTAAAACTTGCCGTTGTCTGACATGAATTTGCATCTTTGATTATCACGCTATAATTGCCTGGTGCAAGATTAGAGATGGAAGATGTCGTGGCAGAATTGGACCATAAATACGTATAAGGTGTTGATCCTCCAGACGGTGTTACACTCAGCGAACCGTTTGCGGCACCGTTACAAGCTATGTCAACTTGTGTAGAAGTATAATTGATAGTTGGTACAGTTAAAATAGCCGCTGAAGAAGTAGCCGACGGCGAACAAATTCCAGTTGCTACAACTCGGTAAGCATAATTATTCATTGCAGAAACTGCCCCGGTGATAGTCAATGAAGCTGTTGTTGCTCCGGAATAAACACCACCGTTTAGAATATTAGCAAAACCTAAACCTTGGTTTACCTGCCATTGATATCCTCCTTCATTTACAGCAGCTGCAGACAATGTTACATTTGATCCGATACATACCGTCGTTGAGGTAGGATTTGTGATGATTTGAGGTGCAGAATTTATTGTAAGTGTAGCTTCACTTGATGTAGCTGCGGGAGTACATACTCCGTTTGCGATAAGTCTGTATTTAAATCCATTTAAACTTGTTGTAGCATTAGTAATAGTAAGTGTTGCTGTAGTTTCTCCTGAGTAAGGTGCTCCTGAAGGAACATTGGCATAACCAAATCCTTGGTTTACCTGCCATCTGTAGCTCGAAGCGTTGTCTGCTGTAGCAGCAAATGTTGTATTTTCACCTTCACAGATTGTACTGCTTGACGGCAGTGCCGTAAATAGAGGAGCCGAGTTAACAGTAAGAACTGCGTTGTTTGATGTTGCACCAGGTGTACATGTTCCATTAGCTACTGCATGATATAAGAAACCGTTCATAGCTGCAGTAGCTCCTGTAATGGTAAGTGTTGAACCGGTAGCACCGCTATATACACCTCCGTTACTGATACTGCTAAAACCGCCACCTTCATTAACATACCACTGATATCCGGTAGCGTTGCTTGCTGCGACAGTAAAGCTTGTATTTCCTCCTGCACAAGTAGTTTCTGCACTTGGCTGTGTTGTAATAGCCGGTGAAGGATTTACAGTAAGTACTGCGTTGTTTGATGTTGCATTAGGTGTACATCCTCCGTTTGTTACAACTCTATAAGCAAATCCGTTCATAGCGACAGTTGCATTACTTATAGTAAGGGTCGCCGTAGTAGCGTTGCTATAAACACCTCCGTTAACGATATTGCTAAAGCCTAATCCTTCGTTAACCTGCCATTGATATCCTGTAGCATTAGATGCTACAGCAGAAAATGTAGTACTGGCTCCATTACAGATTGAGCTGTTGGAAGGCTGTGCTGTAATAGCAGGTGCAGAATTCACAGTAAGTGTCGCGCTATTTGATGTTGCAGCAGGCGAACAGGTTCCTGAAGCTGCTAATCTGTATAAAAATCCATTCATTGCAACAGTTGCATTACTTATAGTAAGAGTTGCTGTTGCTGATCCAGAATAAATAGAATTATCTGTAATCGGAGTAAAACCTGAACCAGTGCCATTATTTACTTCCCACTGATATGTTGTTGTATTTACAGCAGTGGCAGAAAATGTAGTATTGTCTCCTGAGCAAATTGTAGAACTCGATGGTTGTGCTGTAATAGCCGGAGCCGAATTTACAGTAAGTGCTACATTGTTCGATATTGCATTAGGAGTACAAGAACCTGTCGCAACTAAGTGATAAAGAAACCCATTCATACCAGCAGTTGCTCCGCTAATAGTAAGTGTATTTGTTGTTGCACCTGAATAAATGGCATTATCAATAATAGGATTAAATCCTGATCCCTGATTAACTTCCCAACGGTAACCTCCTGTTGCATTCGATGCTGTGGCTGCAAAGGTTGCATTTCCTCCTGAGCATACTGAAATAGCAGATGGCTGTGTTACAATAGCCGGAGCCGGAGTAACAGTTCCTGTAACGGCTACATTTTGAGTTACCGCAGTTGGTGATGAAAATGTAATATTTCCCGACGGAGTGCCACTTGCTGCGCTTGTAAGTCTTGCATATAGCGTCAAAGTACTTAAATTACCGCTTGGGGCAGAAAACGTAATATTACTTGAATATGGACCTGACGAAGATGTAGAAATTTCAAACCCCGTAGGAGCAGATGCAAAAACGCTACCTGTTAAATTGCCTCCCGAAATAGTAAAATTCTGTGGTGTTGATACTCCCCCGGTACAAGATGTAAAAGGATTTAAAGCATTTGTAGATACAATAATACCTGCCGGCTGTGTAATAGTTACAGTCTGCGTTGTACTACAGCCTCCAAGACCATTAGGAGTACTGTCAGTAATAGTTACAGTGTAAGTTCCTGCGCTAAGGTTACTTGCACCGGAACCCGTTCCTCCAGATGGTGACCAAGAATAAAAATACGGCGTTGTACCCCCTGAAACTGTTAGTGTTGCCGCACCATTGTTTCCTCCATAAATACTTACATTACTTTGAGATTGTATTAAAGAAGTTAGAGGAGCTGGAACACTTGCTATAGCTGCATTTGAAGTTACAGATCCTGAACCTGTTACTATAACCCGATATGAATTTCCCGACATACTCGAAGTAATACCGGTAATGTTTAATGTTGCACTGAACGCACCTGAATAAGGCGCTGTGTTTGTGAGATTAACAAAACCAGCCCCATCATGTGTATCAACCTGCCATTGATAAGAAGATACAGTACCGGCTGCAACTACAGAAAATGATGTATTGCTCCCGGAACACACAGTTTTGCTTAATGGCTGTGTACTAATAGTAGTTGGTGCGGCTAAGAATGGTGCTCCCGAAGGCATCGAAAGAGCTGACTGTGACAAAGTCCAGTTACCCTGAGTCATTAGAGAAGTTCTAAGATTTGCAGCATTGTTTACTGGAGCACCGCTGCCAATATTAAATTTAGCTGCACTTGGCTGATCAGTTCCTCCCGGATAAAAAGCACTCGTTCCTCCTACAAGACCCGGAGGCAATGTAGAACCATTGGTTCCGTCAGCACAATTAGGGTGATCCCATCCTGATTGCGTTGTTCCTTCTGGACATATGTAATAGTGCAGACCGCCGATTAATAGAGCGCCAGGTCCGGTAACAATATCGCCGCCACCCTGAAAAGCAATGATCTGATCTCCAAAAGCGGATAAGTTCAATCCATTTGGCATAGTACCATCAGTACGGGTTACAGTACCATTCGGAGTTCTGCTGCTGGTAGTAATATTATAGGTAAAAGCTTGTAATCCCTTCAGAATAATCTCTGTTCCGGCCGGAATTACACTAGCTCCGGTAACCCATTTAACAGTACCTTCAGATGCATTTGTTGTGGACCAGACACCTCCGTCAGAATATCCTCTGTCTGTAAAGTTGATCGTAGTGCCCGCATTAAGATTTACAAGGCAGACAAAAGAAAATTCATCACCGTCAGCTGCAGGAAAATTGGAATCGAATCCTGTGAATATAAGCTGTCCGACCGTAAGGTTGGTCGCTTGGGCGTTACCTAAGTAACTCTGCAAAAATATCCCCAAGAATAAGGCGATATTTAAGAACTTTTTGATTTGAGAGTAAAAATGTTTCATAATGTAAGATTAGTTAAATTATAGAGTGGCAAATTGTTCGCCGTTTTTAATGCCAAAAGCGAGCAGTTTATGCCCACTCATAAATCCTTCGTCAGTATAAACCGTATTGATACGGAGCTGTGTATTGTTGTAACACTGAATAATCAGTCCGTTGTTTTCATTTATTTCGAGAATCGTGCCTGGGGCTCTTGGACGATCTGTCAAGGTATTGGTTAAGGAAACTTCCACAATTCGTATATTTAAACCATTCCATTGTGTATAAGCTCCTTTGTTCCAAGGATTGCAGGCATTTACCAGAGCCTGAATCGATTTTGAATCCTGATTTTCCCACTGAATCGTAACATCGGTAATACTGGGTTTCTTGTAATAACTTGCCAGAGATTCATCCTGAATTGTGCCTTTATCTTTATTATACAATAATGTAAAGAGTTCAGGTAAAATATAAGAAGCCAGATAAGACAAATTAGTGCAAAGCATTCCGTGTGTCAGATCTGTATGAAGAGGCAGTGTCTTTTTCAGGATTATTTTTCCTTTATCGATTTCTTTTTCAACAGCGTGAACAGAAATTCCGGTTTCTTGTTTTTGTTTTCTGATTGATTCAAAAACAGGATCAGAACCGCGCATTTCAGGCAATAATCCATAATGGAAATTATAAAAAACATTGGGCCTTTTCGCCAGAATATCTTCGGGAATTTTCCATGGAAAAGTCATCGTGAAGATATTTTTCAGATTCGGGATTTTTGTAATTTCTTCTAACTGAATTTTAAGTTTTGAACTTTCAAATCCTATTAAACCAATGCCAGTTTTAGCAGCAAAAAGCGAACAGAAAGCTTTTACATCTTCATTATTCGCAGGAACTCCTATTGTATGAAGCCTTCCCATACTGTGTAATGTTTGTATAGCTGGAAAAGCCAGACGGTTATTACATAAAACTACTATGTCGCGTGTTGGATTCATGACTCTAAGCAGGCATAAGAATTAAACCAGGATGCAGAAGTAGTTTCTTTAATAGCAAGAATATGATGATGCAGACGTTCACGTTCTTCGGCTAGATCATGTGCTTCAGTTATATTCTCTAAGCGGCAATTTCCAGTTTCCTCATTTTTTGTTACCGTGGCATAGTAAACCGGTGCCTCAGAAGATCGGGTATTTGGATTCATGTATACTTTTCCTCTTGGAGAATCAATTACTACACCGTCTAATGAAGAACCATTCATGGCATCAATAAACAAAGCAGCCTCCCATCCAAGAAGAGAAAAAACATTCGCTTTCTGCTCTTTAATACTGGTCATTACCGCAACAAAATCTTCATTTTCTTTATTCGAAGTACTTGCAGACCATGGCACAGCACAACTCCAATTATATCCCGGATATGGTATTTTACTTATCCAGAGTTCTTCGGCAGTAAAACCGCTTCCGTATGTTTTTCGTGAGCCTACATTTTTTAGTTTTGCCGATTCTCTAAAGAAATCTTCAGCCATATCGCCGCAGAATGATGTAAATAACGAAGCATCCTGATTTTCTTCAAGAAACTGTTCTAAAGGCTGTAAATTAATATCTGCACGCTGTAAAGGTGTTACATGAGTATAATTGACAGTTCCCCCTTTATCCTCAACGGCAGTCGAAAATGTATAAGGAGATCGGTAGCCGGCATCATAAAAAGAACAGGTAAAAGCAAAATTACTTTGACCTTCATCAAAAGCTTTACGTACAATGGCACGGGAACAGAGAGCACCTTCCAAAGAAATAAAATAAACGTTGGATAATACTTTATCAAAAGTCTGAAAATGATAACCGCTGTCTAAAACAAGTAATAATTTCCCCGCACTTTCAAAAATAGGCTGTATAGATTCGGCTGTAAGAGGATTTACATAGGCGATTATAATATCTGTTCCATTTAGTAAAAGCTGCTCACAGCAGTCATGAATTTCCTTTTCGTTCCCGCCGACGCCAATGCCAGCCGTTACGATTTCATGATTTTCGTTGGTTCCTAATTTTTTAAGTGCAGATTTAAATCCGTCCATTACATCAAAGGACAGTGACGGGTAAATGACAGATCTTGGTAAGAGTAAAGCTATTTTCATAAAGTTTAAATGCTGTTTAAAAAAAATGCCCATCAACAAAAAAGTCAATGGGCTTGTAGTATTAGTTCCTAGAAGGGAAAATCCCCTGGATACAGATAATATAATTCATGCCTAAATACGGTTGTTGAACTGATAATGGCTGGCTTCCTCCCGCATTTCCTACTGTTACTGTAGGCGTAATTGTTTTCAATGACCCGTCAGCTGGCTTAGTCGAATACAGATTACTCAGTGAAGCAAGATAGGCGTTTTCTGCTGCTCCGGTATTTCCCTGATCGGATAATCCTTTTAAGGTATAAGTTCCCTGTGCTGTATGGGTATGAGGCGGCATATTGCTGGAAAGTATAGTATAATTAGGAGATCCAAGAAGAGCTCCCATTGGAAACTGCTGAATACCTGATGTTACTCCGGTTCCTGCAGGAATACGGCCTCTAAAATCCGGTAAAGCAAAAGTACTTACACCGTTTCCTCCGTATGTGGTGCCTAAAAGGCTGAATAAAGCCTGATTTGAATTAATAGCTAATAGCTGTCCAGAGCAGTAAGCCCATGTTCTTGGGGCAAAATTTGCTGCAAACAGTCTGATTTCTGACATTGTTCCTTCCATAATTGTGGTTTTTGTTAGTTTCTACTTGGGAAAATGCCTTCTAGACAAATAATATAATTCGTTGCTAGATAAGGCTGGATGATATTAAAAGGCGCACTGCTTCCAGCGACAGAAACCACTACTGTTGAAGTTCCGGATTTCAAATTACTGTCTGCTGCCTCAGATGTATACGCTAAGGCATTACCTGCCAATACCGCATTTGCAGGTGCTCCAGTATTACCAGTATCATTGTAAACAGGTACAGAAACTGTACTGCCTGTAGAAATATGCGTGTGAATAGGCATTTGAGCACTAGTCATTACAACCGTTTCTGTTCCTCCAACCTGTCCTAGTAGTATTTGTGGCAGTCCCGGACCAGTTCCTACACCTACTGGAACACGTCCCTGCAGGTTAGGAATATTAAATGTAGTTACCCCGTCACCTCCGTATGTTGTGCCAATTAAGACGTACAAAGCCTGATAACTGGCAATGCTAAGTTGTGCTCCATTGCAAATTGCCCAACCAAGAGGTGCAAAATCTCCTGCGAATAGGCGGATTTCACTTATATATCCTTCCATGTTTTAATTTTTTAGATTTTGATTTTACTTATAAAATTTAAATAGCAAATGCGTTGTTAAGAACGCGGTGGAAATAAACCATATAAACAGATAATGTAGTTTATACCTATTGTAGGCTGCATTAACGAAATAGGACTCTGTCCTGTACCAGCATTAGCTAGAACTATATTATAAGTAACTGGTTTCATTGGGTCATCTCCTTCAGTAGTGCTGTACATCTTATTTTTAGAAGCAAGCGTATTACCGCTAGGAGTATTAAGATTTCCTGTGTCTGAATAAGCAGGAATTGAAAAAGCTGAAGTAACAGGATGATTATGAGCTGCAAGCTCGTTAATTGTAATTTGATGTGTATTAGTGCCTCCCTGCTGTCCGTTTGCGTAGGTAGATAACCCAACTGCGGTACCAGCTCCTATCGCTACACGTCCGGCAAAGTTAGGCAGTTGAAACGTAGTCGATCCGTTGCCTCCATACGTAGTTCCGATAATAGCAAAAAGAGGAGTGTTTGATTGAATTGCGACTATCTGTCCATTACAATAAGCCCAGTTTCGTGGAGCGAAACCTGCTGCAAAATGACGAATTTCTCCAATGTATCCATCCATAGTTTATTAATTTATAGGTTAATGTTTAATGATTAGAATCTGGTGGTAATTTTTCCTGTAAGATAAGATTACATTTAGCTATTTATCTGACAGTATTTTATTACATAGCTAATTTACTGTATATAAGCACTTTAAAAACACGTAGAAATACCTGTTTTTAAAAAATAAAACATAACCTACTTTTTAAATAATTAATTGAAAGATATTCGCCTCTTTTTGTTGTAGGATTCAGGACTGCAACTTCAGGAATACAGTACTATCTGAAAGAACAAAAACTATTGATTGAATCCAAAGTTATTGTCCTGAAAGCAAAACTTACCTTAAAATATTTTAATAAAAAAGTGGAGTTGCTTTCAATTTCCCAAATGAAAGCTAAGGTTGTTTGAAAATAATATACTGATTATTACAAAATCATTTAGTAAAATCATATAATGGACTTACTTCCATTTTGTAACAAAAAAATGTATGTGAATAAAAATGTTTACTCATTTAAGTTCTACGGTAAATCATATCTCAATATTTTTCGAAATACAAAAACCCATCAAAATCAAAAATTATGAAAGAAAAGATGTCGCATACCTTAGCGAACTAACGAAAATATAAAGCAAAGATGTTATCAAAGGATGATCATTTGTCTCTATTTGAAACAATAATTAGCAAACGAAAAAAGTAGTTTTTTGGTGCTCACTTTGCACTGAAATTAGATGGTCACTTTAAGCTGAAATTAAGTGGTCATTTTAAATTGGAAAACAGTGGTCAATATCCGTCAGTTTTACATTATGTCAAACTTACTCAGAAAATATTCAGCTTTTCTAATTGACAAGATTTGCTCTTCTAAAACCTCAATTTCCTTATTCTATTTCTTTTTAGTAGCACTTTTAGATTCTGTTAAGGATGTAAGTTCAAATACTCAAAATCACTTAAATTGACACGCTTGCCAATCTATCTTTTTTCTACTTTAAACTAATTACCATAAGATGTACATTTTTTCACTTTATTTTCATCAAGGTATACATTGAGTATAACAATTGTACAAGATAAAAATCAAGAAAGTAAAAACCCAGCTAAATCAATGTGAACCAACTAAGAGAAAGCAAATAAAACTTAAAGAAAGTAGATTTATTTCCGAAGCAGAAATTAACAATCCTTATTTCATAAGGGTTAGGCAAGCGTAAGGTACAAATATGATAAAGTTTTGTGTAAACCGCAGCAAAACAAAAATATACATCACAATACTATATATTTGATGATAAATTATGACATTTTAAGAAAGAACTTTTAAAAGCATAAGGAGTAACAAATGTAAAAAAATTATAAATAAATCTATTAAAATTAACTAAAAATCAGTAATCTGACCATAGTAATGATCATTGTCCATCTATCTAATAATCATAGAAATATTGACAACGATGATTTTCTTTCTAATATTTTCACTAAATAAAAAAAAATCGTCCTAAAGTAAAATTCTCATTTCAGGACAAATCTCCTTCTTCAAGAGACAATTTCTATTAAAAATACAACTCTTCTTCAATAAAAATTCTTAAATCAGTTTTATAAAAAAACCGCATTTACAAAGCAAAAAAACGTGTAAAGACCTAATAAACAAATCAATTACACTCATTAAATTTAAGCGCCTCCTAATTAAGTTTTACGACAAAATCATAGTACACTGTTTTCGAAATTTCAGAAAATGGGTTTCATTTCAGAACAAAAAACACAGGTTTTAGAACATTTTTGTCAACTATTTGAAATATAAATCTTACTTTTAAAGACCAAACCTCCCCTGATCATCTGAAAAATACTTTTCATCTCCCCCTGACCTAAAAAGAATCGCTATGAAAAAATTAGTCCTAATACAATTAAAATTATGCGGATTTCTGCGCTAAATCCATATATAGAACAACCTCTGTTTTGAATGGCATCAGTACAGTTTTACATTTCCACAGTTTAAGTTAACCCATAAAACTATTATATTATGTCAAATCTACCTCAGAATCCAAGATGGATGCAGTATGTCAATGATGAAAGAAAGATTTCGGAATTGACCATACCGGGCACCCACGACACTGGCACTTTCCAGGTCATAAATATTGGTCCTGCAAAATGCCAGACCCTGAAATTGACCGACCAGCTCAACGCCGGAATCCGTTATCTGGACATCAGGGCCGCAAAAGGAAACGATAATGACGGAGTACTATGGCTCTATCACGGCAAACCTCCCTTCGGATCAAATCTCAATATCACTTTATCACAGGTAATCGATGTCTGTCTCAAATTTCTCGAACAAAATCCGACTGAAACCATCTTGATGTCGATAAAGCAGGAATTCGGTGATTCAATTCACAAATGGGTGGAACAGACCATCAATAAAAACAAGGAAAAATGGTATCTAGGCAATGATCGGATTCCAAAACTAAAGGAAGTAAAAGGCAGGATAATACTGCTTCGCAGGTTCGATTATCTGGATATCGGTCTGGATTGCCAG
The DNA here is from genome assembly GCF_024649945.1 of Flavobacterium panacis. GTDB lineage: Bacteria > Bacteroidota > Bacteroidia > Flavobacteriales > Flavobacteriaceae > Flavobacterium > Flavobacterium panacis. The sequence continues at coordinate 111,512 of NZ_JANKMS010000015.1, forward strand.
GGAAATTTCCCCAAAGACGGTACAGGAGACTTCTCGCATCATAAGGTGAAATTCTATGTACAGGACAACTACTACTCCTGGTCCAAGGGAAACAACAAGGCGGATAAATTCAATCTCCACATCAAACCTGTACTGGAGAAAGCCGCCGCCGATAGTGTTGAAACAATATATATCAATTTTGCGAGTGCGACCGGTATTACCGCAGGAGTCCTCCCTTTTTCCTCAAACCCAAAAGATCTCGCTGATTCAGTAAACCCACTGCTGTATAAATATTTGAAGGATCATCCAACAAAACGTTATGGCATCATTCCGATGGATTTTCCGGAAATTGAAAAATATCTGATCACCAGGATACTGGACTGCAGCTACGACAATCCAATGCTGCTTCCTCGTGCCATCAACAAGGCAACAGGCATCGTCTACCTGAGTTTCAGCCAGCAACTTTATCATGTCCCGGACCCTTCCGTTGCGGAAAATATATTCAGGAAAGGATGGGATCCCCAGCTGCTGCCATGCTTTAATTTTGATGTTGCCTCCTCCACCCTACTCAAGAACGGGAAACTGATAAAATTCAATGACCGGAACGAAATCTACTTATCCTATGAAAGGGAAAACGGACTGAAACCTGCACTGCACCACATCTACGATTCAGGAGTGCTGAACAGGTACGGTCTGCATGGAGAAATAAAAATGATCCCTGAAGCGCAGAAAGGCAGCTACGAAATCTTAAGTCCGATAACGTAATAAACAATCGGCTAAACAAACCCCATAATCAGACATCGCCGAGTTCAAAAACAGGATGCTCGGCTTTGTTTTGTTTCTGGAAACCACAGCCCCCCACTTGAAACAGACTGCATATTCCGATATAAGCCCGGCATTTTCAATCTTCAATCGTTCTTATTACCAGCCAATATCTGCTCCGCCCATCCGGGCCTCTCCCCATCGTACCTCTCCATCTTTCCTACAGCCATGCGGGTATCGGGATACAGGGCTTTATAAACAGGCTTCCTGCGGTGCATGATCAGATAATAAAAATCCCGTTTGTGCTCCGGCAGCACCTCAAGTCCGCCCGAAACATGATTGTATCTGAATTTCAGATGAATCAGGATCTTCGCAAGCTCCAAAGTATCATTCTTGCCCAGACACCAGTACAGTATGTTCCCATACTCGAATAGTATTTTAAGCGCCCTATAGCCACGTGATGTTGTACGCAGTCCCGAAGATGCCAGCACATAGGCATCCACCTCCAATTCTTGTCCCGCCGTCATATTTTCTAACGATTAAAAAAACAAAATTAGTTACTACATGAAACGATAAACTATTATTAACTGTTCCAAATCATAACATTAACATAAACTGACGAATTTTATTACTTCCCGATCGAGACGCGGCATTGTAATTTTGGAGTTACCTTCTTTTTACCACAAAAAGATAAGGGGAATTTGCCAATATTCGGCCATCACAATATGATCCGACTGACCCATTTTTCCAGATTACACCTTAAAAATCAGCTTATAAAAAAACAGCTGTAAAATATTACAGCCGTTTCATTAATCCATATCGTTTTTATAGAATGGAAATAAATTATAAATTACACAATTTATCACTTTCAGTTAAAACGCTATTGTCCGTAGAGCAAATATAATCAGGTCTCTTATTTTCTGAAACCGGCAAGTTGTTAATACTATTATAAGTTATTATGACTGTATCTCTTTTATATGGAGATAGATTACCTGTAGAAGCATGAAACAAATTTGGATGAAAAAAAATAACTGATCCTGCCTTAAGTTCTAAAACCTCAATACCATTTTGATCTGCATATGCTTTAACAATATTATCATCAACAGTAAATTTTAAGTTTGAACTAAGTGAATTTAATATATCATTTTTATCAAGAGTATCTTTCTGTTTAAATTTTGCTATCCCTTCTTTATGTGAACCTGGAATAACCATTAGAGGACCTTGAAAGGATTTAGCATCATCTAAATAAATCATTGCAGAAGTCATATCTGGAGATGCCACTCCATCATCAAAGTGCCAATAAGGATAGTCCTGATGCCACTCCCACCATTTTCCTAAAAATGGCTCTTTAAGATTTAATTTATATTGATATAAATATAAATTTTCTTTTACCAATTTTTGAGCTATATCTAACAACCTTAAATCTTTGTACAAGTCTTTATATACTTGAGAATTCACATGAGGAGCAAATATCGAACGAATCTTATCATCCTCGCAAATAACATTGGGTAAATCTTTTTTATTTTCAAAATAAGATAATTCATCCTTGTATTTATTCACTTCATCTAGAGTAAACATGTTTTCAATTATAATATAACCATCCTCATTATAACTTTCGATTTGACTTTTATTCATTTTTTTAATTTTTAAAATTATTTACTTAAATATTATTACTATTAAGGTTTTACTAATTTGGCTTTAAACATCTTTTTTTTTGTGAAATACTATATAAATTGCTGATCTGCTAATTCAAGATCTAAGAATTGATCAACAATACGTATAATAAATTACCCACTAGTTTAGCAAGATTACTTTAATTCAGTTGTATTTTAAATTTTCCAATATCTATCAGATGGCCTACCAAAATCAAGTAAGCAGGTTATTTCGTGTACTCTTGCCTCTTCTGTTTTTTGTACCATATCCATACTCGTTTGTTTACTGCCTATCAATCCTTTGGTACTACCAAATCTTTAATATAGAAAATTTAAAAAATCATCCGGATCTTCTTCTGACAACGAATCCAATGAAAAATCACTATCTCTATTATAACCCGTAACTTCAAATAATTTTTTATTTCGTTTCAAAAAATTGCAGTACGGATTTCTTGCTCCCTCTTTTATAGCTTTACTTTCTAATCCAATAAATGAGTGCAACATGAATGTAACTTATCTGTTTACGATCAATCTTTTTCTCCGTGTGTTTGTCCATAGAGGTCTATTTTTTCTGAATATTTCTAAATCAGTTTTATAAAACCCTCATTAAAAAAAAACATAAGTGACTAATAATTAGTTATGTATTCAATTTACAAACACCATAAATCGCTAAGTCTCTGTCGGATCAGTTTATATCTGAGTTAACTTCTGAATTACATTCCTTTTATTTCACTTCGTAGAAAACAGAATCCGATTCGCAAAGTCTAAAATAACCTAAAGCAAATTTTTTAGGATCATTACTATTAATAATATTTCCTCTGATATTGCTTGGCGGTGTAGAAGAGGAATTTCCCTCTGATGCCCTTAATATCAAACTCATATAATTATAGAACTGTTTGGAAATACCACGATGCACAATCACAACTTTTTTCCCTGGTTTCATATCACCATCTGCAAAGCTGGTACTCATAATATTTCCATTTGTTGATTCATCATCAGTTAAGGTGAATTCAGGATAACGTAAAAAGTCTCCTGTGTAATCCATCAGATAATAATTCTCCTGATCTACTGGATCATTAAAATAATAAGTCAGCACAATTAAATCCGGTCCTGTTATATCTGGCATTAGCGTCTGCTCAACTCTATTAATTGAAGTTACAGAAGTTAACTTTTCAACTGCAGTAAAACTTTGTTCCTCTACTTTTACATACAAAGTATACTCCATATCAATAACGGGAATAAAATTAGTACTTATATAAGAGCCTGGTTCAGACTCATTAAAAGTAAAAACATCACCATTACTATTTTCGACCCTCACCTCTGCTCCGGAAACTTTTGGAGTAGTTCCATTGTAATAAGGAGCCATCTTACTGATCTTTATTATCTGACTATTTCCATTTGTTCCTTTCTTCCATTGTATCTCAGCATCTATAACTATTTTAGCCTCCCCTGTATTCAAATCGAGCTGTACTACTTCTTCACAAGAGGTAAAGAGTAAAATTATAAGAAGACCCAACATTGTCAGGTTTTTAATCTTCAGCATATTTTTTTTTAATGTTTGCATTATTATTAGAATTTAAAATTATACGATATTCCAGGAACTAATCCATAAATAGACAATTTTCTTACTTCATTATCGCCTGTACTATCATTTGTAGTAAATATCATTGAAGCGGCATTTTTTCTGCCGTAAATATTATAAACACTAAATACCCAATAACTTTGCCATCCAACTTTTTTATCAGGTTTGGGAGTATAAGTAGCTGAAATATCCAAGTGATGGTAAACCGGTAATCTGTTTGAATTTCTTAGCGAGTAATTAGGTATATTTCTTCCAGCAAATTCATAGTAGCCATTTGCATAGGTCACAGGCTGCCCAGATTGTAATGTAAAATTAGTATTCAAAGACCACTTCGGGTTTAACATGTAACTTGTTACAATATTTAAATTATGAAGTTTATCATATCCCGCCAAATACCAATTCCCATTTGCAATACCAGGCTCATCAACGCTCCTACCTGGAGTTTTTTGTTCAGTCTTAGACAAGGTGTAAGAAACCCATCCTGTAAAATTACCTGTGTTTTTTCGGAACAAAAATTCAACGCCATAAGACCTCGCTTTACCATTAAGAATAACTCTTTCAATATTATTATTTCCTAATATAATTGCGTCATCTATATAATCTATACGATTTTGGATATTTTTATAAAACAACTCTCCTTCAAAAGAATATTCATAATCCTTAAAATTTTTAAAATATCCCATTGCATACTGATCTAACACTTGCGGTTTAGTAAACGGCCCACTAGGTGTCCAAACATTCATAGGCGATAAGGACTGATAGTTAGATAATATATGAACATACTGTGCCATTCTGTTGTAACTTGTTTTTAATGAGGTATTTTCGTTAAAGGCGTATGATAATGCAAAACGTGGTTCAAAATTATTAAAGCTACTTATGACTTCTCCACTTCCATAAGAAATTTTCCCTGTTGGAGCAGCTTGTTCATAAATGTTATAAGTTGGATTATATACGACCGCCATATTATTTTCATAGGTACTAATCTCTTCAGCACCAAAACGATAAAACTTGCTGTAACGAAGCCCATAACGAAGATTAAGTTTTTTAGTAACCTGATGTTCGAAATCCATAAATGCAGAAGTTTCCAAGGCAAATTTCTTATCAAGCTGTCTATGATTAACGGGAGAATTAGAAGTTGTAGGTTCTAAAACACCAGGATTAAAATTATAATACAGACCATCAATCCCATAATTCAACTTAAACTTTTCGGATAGAATATGATTCCAATTGTACTTAAACCCATAGCTCTGAATAGCGCTTTTCCATTTGTAATCTTGTAGCTCCATACCCAAACTGAATCTATAGTCACTATAAAAGACAGTTAATTTTGTATCTAAATTATCTGAAAATTTATGCGTCCAATTTAAAACACCCATTGTATTTCCATAGTTATTGGTAAATAGTTTACTTAATTTGAATGTATCATTTCCTAAATATCCGGAGAAAGCAAGAGTATTATTAGCTCCCAGGCGATAATTAAACTTAGCATTTAGATCATAAAACATAGCTGAGCTTTTAATATCTGTCAATTTTAAAAATAAATGGGCATATGAGGCACGTCCGGCAATAATAAAGGAACCTACATCTTTTTTTACTGGTCCCTGCACTAAAAACCTACTTGAAGCTGTACCAATACCACCATTAAATTTATAGTTCTCAAAATTCCCAGTTTGCTGATTCACATCAAGAACTGAAGAAACACGACCTCCAAATTTAGCAGGAATACCTCCTTTATATAAATCCAATCCACTAACAATGTCTGCATTAAAAACAGAGAAAAAACCAAACAAATGAGAATCATTATATACCGGAGCTCCGTCCAAAATTAATAGATTCTGATCGGCGGCACCACCACGGACATTAAATCCTGATGAAGCCTCTCCCGCATTGGTAACTCCGGGTAATGTTAGTATGGCCTTTAAAGGATCTGCCTCCCCCATTACAACAGGAATCTTCTTTATCTCTTCCATCGTAAGTTTATTAACACTCATTTGAGGATTCTTGATATCAACAGCCTTACTAACGGTTACAATTACTTGTTTCAATTCTTGAGTATTGGCTTTCAAAACAAAATCCATACTTATATCATCAGAAACTATTATTTGCTCTTCCTTATCTTTAAAGCCTATAAAACTAATAAGGAAAGTGTAACTCCCTCTATCCAATTCTATAGAAAACATACCTTCTTTATCGGTTATAACACCTCTTTCAAGTTCTTTTATAAAAATATCAGCACCAATTACAGGATGCTTATTTTCATCTAAAACCTGCCCTGAAAGTTTACTTTTTTTAATAGTTCTTTTTGCAAAAATGACATTTCCTTCAATTGAGAATTCAATAACTGAACTTTTATTTAGTTGAGTTATAAGATCTCTTATTAGTATATCTTTATAAACATATTCTATTGTGAAATATTTCTGATTTGTATCAATTTGATCTTCTATGGAAAATTTAAAATCGGTCTGATTTTCAATTTGTTTAAACAATTCTTTAAGGGTTGTTTTACTATCTACGGCTACAGTCACATTTTGGGAAAACATCTGTAAACTGAATAGAGAAAAGCATGCTAAAATTATATGCTTCATTAAAATTTATATTTAAAAATATTATTAAATTAGATAGTTTAAGACTACCCTTGACATTTGGTAGTATCCTTCAATACATACTTCCTTTTGTATTGAAAAGCAATCTGTTTTTTTATCTCTCCATTTACAAATTTTTTTTTAGTTATACATTTCTCCTGATTATCTGTAATTTGTTTTTTTATCTTCTTTTTAGTTATATGCTTTGTTTGTTGTAATAATGATTCAACTTAATCATAATGCATTTTAACTCAATTCAATATAGTTATATATAAATCAGCTTCCTACTATCAAAATCTATAAACTAATTCAAATCTCATAAATCATCTACACCTACTTTACAATCATTTCAGAGTTTGACTGCATAATAAAAATGTGTCTTATATACGATTTAACTAACTTCATTACAAAAAACTTAATATGAATACTAAATTTCCTGTATTAAAATTTCTTCTTATCCAAAAAGTGTAAAATACTTTTTCTTTAAAATATCTTTGTTCTTTTTTTTGCATATAACAAACGAAAATAAGAAAGTTCCTAATCAAAATATTTTTTTTTTACAATTATTCCTTAAAAAAAACAATAAACAATTATTGATCAACAACTTACATTTTTTTTTTTTTTGCAATTAATTTATAAAAAATGAAAAAAAATCTTTTATTCAACTGAAAGGTCTCGATGATCTAAGTAATTTCATAATTCAACCTCACTTCCATTTATGACAGAATCAATGAAATACTTTTTTGTTAAAAAAACAAAAGCTGCATTCTGAATTTAATCGGAAGCAGCTTTTTCAATTCTATTTTTCTTATATTCTTAAAATAATTATACAGCAACCATTTATAAGAGTAATGAAACAACCGAATGTTTTCCAGTATTTAGATCTTTACAATGTATCACAAAAAACATAATGTCTATTTTTTTTTATAGTATCATTAAACCTCTGCAGCTGAGTAATTGTAAAAAATTTCTTTCTCACCAAAAAGTCTTTCAGATATAATATTTTGTTCTCTACAATATTCAATAAGAATATTAGATTGTACGATTGGATTGGATTCGTCTGTGTATTTTATACTGCTAATAAACTCCAACCATGGCTCCTGTCCCATAGCATAAACATATACTTCCTTAGCGTTAAAAGCATTAATAAGTCCCTTGCCTTTTTCAAAATTGGAACCTGCTAATCTTCTTGATATGTCTTTATCCCTTGGCAAATTTTCTGTTAACAAAGGACCATAAAGCCATGATAAAGGGGCGCCATCGCACTCCATTCCTAAAAAAAGCACATCTACATCTCCTAAAACCGCCTGAACATGCTGATATAATCTAGACTCAATATTACAGGAATCTGCGACAAAAAGCATTTTAAAATCTCCAACACTTACATGATGGCAAATTTTGGCCTGTATATTTAAATCCGAATGTTCCCCTACAAAAGGTACACCTGTTATTACACAGTCACTAAACTTGATTGCTTCCATTTCATCAATTTCAATAACATTATCAAAACCGATTGCATTTAACATCAATTTTATACTTGGATCCTGCAATGCGCCATTAGAAGATCTAGGAACTACAATATTCTTAATCTTATGGCGTAAAGGAATTAAAGTTTCGAACAAAATATGGTCCTGATGATTGTGAGTGATCAAAACATAATCAATACTTTCCGGTAAATCCATATCCGAATAACGTTCAACCTTCTGATCGTATCCATAATAACTTATTACTGGATCTAACATTATACTGATATCTTTTGTTTCCACCAGTATACAAGCATGCCCGAAATACCTCATTCTTACCTTGTCTCCTTCGTATTTATTGTACTCTTTTGGGGCTTCAGTAGTAAAAAAGGAATCAAATATAGGTTCGTCTTCTTCGCTTATTCCTAATGTTTTTTTTATAGAATCCAGATCTCCAGGATTCTTTTTCATTCGGCTTAACGCATCCAGACCTTTATGGCTGAATGGGATATTAAGATGGATCTTGTCTTTATCTGCTAAACGCGGTGTACTTAAAACAAAAGGACGCTCATCGTTTTCTGTTAACCATAATAAGATACTTTGTGAAGATGGATTGTAAAATTTGCTATGATACAAAAGAGGTTCAAAAAATCTAAAAGAAGCTTGATTGTTTAGATCATAATATAGTTCTACATATCCCTTGAGTATTTCAGGAACTTCCTCATACAACGGATCTAAAGAGTATCCTTTTGCTTTGTTTTTCAAAAGAGTATCCAGAGTTTTGATTGCTTCACTAAAAGCTACCATATCTTTTTGCTTTTCCAGAGTCTCTTCTTTTAGTTTTTGGATTTCATCAACTCTTTTTCCATCATAATCAATAAAAGGGCCTCCGAGCATTTTAGGATTTTTAACTGCTGCAGCATGAGCGGAAGGTGCCTGAATATAGGAATTCATAATTTTCAAATTTCGCCCTGTAATATTCATTGCACTAGTGGCAGGAGAAATCAAATGACTCCACGCATACCAATTATCAAACAATGGTTCAATTACTACATTTGGTTTTAGAAACAATTTCTGATTATTCATTTTTTAAAATAGTTTAATATTAAGCTTAAATGGAAAGCTTTTTTACTTTTATTAATAATGGTATCTGATGATACTAAGAATGTTCTGAATCAAAGTATCTATCTTCACCTAAGTCTTTAATTTTTCTTTTTTATATCTTATCTAATTATTTATTTGATTTATTCCTGTTGTTGTCTCCTCTATACCCATTAAAATATCAGAAATTTGTTTTAGATAAATACTATCCAATAAAGTGATATGAGTAGAAGGAATATGATGTACAATTACTTCTTTATTAGTATACTTTTGCCATTCATAATCAAATTTTTCGATATCATTTTCAATTATAATTATTTTATCTTTAGTTTCATCTTCTGCTGGAGTATACATTGCCCTAAACAAAATGATTTGAGCTTCCACAATGGGTTTGTTTTGAGCTATATAAATGTAATTTTCATTACGGAAAATAACTTCTAAATGGCCTTTTACCTCATTCTCATTTATTTTTAGTTTAGAGTCGCTTAACAATTTACACACAATCTCTATTTGTTCATCAGCTGATTTATTTTCAAGAACCAGATTAGACCAGTTAAAATCATCTCCAAACATTGTACGGATAAGTGTTTCTAATGAACTGCGATATGAATCGTCCCGATTATTACTTTCACTTCTATCTAGATCAAATCCAGTAAAAGAACTATCGAAAATTAATAATTCTTCGACATCGAATCCTTTGTTCTGTAATTGTACTGCCATTTCGTAAGCAACTATTCCTCCAAAGGAATATCCTCCAAGTCGATAAGGTCCGTATGGATCTACTTTTTGCATTTCCTCTACAAACGTAAAAGCCATTTCTTCAATAGAATCTGAAATTGGAGATTTTCCATTTAATCCCGGAGATTGGAATGCATAAACAGGTTGATCCTCTCCAAGTAATTTAGCCAATTCAATATAACAGTTAACAGTTCCTCCTCCTGGAGGTGCCAAATATATAGCTTTATTACTTCCTTTTTTTTGTAAAGGTATTAAGATATTTTCTTTAGCTGATTTAACCGAATCCAAACTCTCAACAAAATTACATATTGTTGGGTACTCAAATATGGTCATAATATTGGTATTCAAATCCAATACTTCATTAATTCTCGCAACTAATTTTATTGCCAGTAAACTGTGACCTCCCAACTCGAAGAAATTATCATGAATCCCTATTTTTTCGATACCAAGCAATTGCTGCCAGATCACCGCAAGTGCCCTTTCGGTATCTGTGCGTGGTGCAACATACTCCTGGGTAGAAAGATCCGAATTGTCAGGATCCGGTAAAGCCTTCTTATCGATTTTACCATTAGAAGTCAAAGGCAGCTGATCCAGTTCTACCCAAAGCAAAGGAATCATATAATCTGGTAGACTTGATTTCAAACGATCCTGCAGATCCGCTTTATCCAGTTTACCTTCTGTAACCACATAACCTATCAGACGTTTGTTTCCGCCTTCATCCTCTCGGGCTAAGACACAACACTGGCCAATTTCCGGCAATGAAGACAAGACATTCTCAATCTCACCCAACTCGATACGGTAACCTCGGATCTTGACCTGATTATCCTTTCTGCCAATATATTCAATATTGCCGTCTGCAAGCCAACGCACTAAATCGCCCGTCTTGTAAATCCTGTCGCCTTCTACAAATGGATTGGCTATAAAATTCTCCTTAGTCAGTTCTTCCTGATTCAGATAACCTGCAGCAACTCCCGAACCTCCAATACACAACTCTCCTACAACACCAATTGGAACTATATCTGATGAAGGATTTAAAACATAAAGGCTCGTATTGGTTAAAGGTTTACCTATTGGAATGGTTCCGGCTAAAGCAGGTATCTCTGAAATAACATAACAGGTAGCATAAACGGTGGTTTCGGTAGGACCATAAACATGAAGGATTTTCCCTGAACCTAATCCCGAAAGCATTTTGCGAACAGGAGTCAATGAAACTTTCTCGCCTCCAAACAACAACAATCGTAAACTTGATAATAAAGATAAATCATAATCCGCCAAAGAATTAAACAAGGCTGTAGTAATAAAAATAACACTCAGTTCATGCCTGTTTATTGCCTGTGATAAAGCAGCAGCATCTGAAGCCACGGATTTATCTATCAAATAAAGACTCGCTCCATTTAAAAGACTGCCAAAAATCTCATAGGTGGATCCGTCAAAAGCATAATTAGACCATTGGAGTACACGATCCGAACCCGTAACTGCAATCTCACTCAACGGATCATTTATCAGAGTAATTACATTTTCATCACTGATCAAAATTCCTTTAGGTAATCCTGTGGTACCGGACGTGTACATAATATACGCTACTGAATCCTCTGTCCTTGAACTTACAACACTTGAAGAGCTGTA
>NZ_JANKMS010000016.1 GCF_024649945.1 Flavobacterium panacis
GTATCGATTGAAGGCGCTTTTGACGCCAGATCGAAAATACAGTGGTTGAACAGTTCCACCATTTCATCTTCAAACTCAATTCCTCTGTAGACATTTTCAAGATTACGAAGTCTGTCCAAATACAAAGCGGCACAACCCGATTTTGTCAAGGTTCCGATATCTCCCCCAGAGCCTTTGATCCACATTACCTCAGAAGATTCCCCAGTTAAGGGATCCTTGTCGGTAATTTTAACAGAAGTGTTTCCTCCTCCGTAGTTGGTCAGTCTTAGATCGGCTCCCAAAAGGTTGGAACGATAAATAAAAAGCGCTACTTCATCTCCCGCCAATGCTGCGGCTTTAGCATCATCCCAAAGGTAGCTTACATGCTTAAAATTTGTATTGATTGTTTTTGTATTCGACATATACTTATATTATTTTCTTGTATTATTTATAATGAGTTACCAATTCCTACCAAAACGATTGAAAGCATCATAAGGGCGATTCCCAAGGCAAAAGCCCTGAATGTTTTTTTAGAAACACCCTTCCATTCCTTCAAATAAAATCCCCAAAAATTCGCTGTCAGAATAATGGTTGCCATATGCAGAATCCATGAACTGGCACCATTGCCCAGTTTGCTCTCCCCCATTCCGTAAAAGAAGAACTGCAGAAACCACATGGTTCCCGCAAGAGCAGAAAACATAACATTTTTGGTTATCGGAGTAGATCTATTGATATAGTCACCAATAGTCTTATTTTTAAAATTCAGATAAAGGCACCAGATAAAGTTTGTTGTTAGACCTCCCCAAAGAATCACAATGTAACTTACATTGTTCTGGAACAAAAACTCTCCTTGTCCTGGATGAAGTGCCTTCCAAGATTCATTGGCCACATCTGCCATCGGTTTTGCAGCCTCGATCCCGAAATTGAAAAACGAACTCAAAATACCTGATACAATCGCGATGATAAGTCCTTTTACCAAACTGAAATCCTTGTCCTTGTCTTCATGTCCAGTTGCAAAATCCTTTTCCTTGAGCATTCCGGCTTTCCCCAAAATGGCGATTCCTATAATGCATACCAGAACACCACACAATACCATCTGTCCTCCTGAATTGGCAAACATATCACTGATGGATTCCTTACCTTTTACAAAATTAAAATTGTAGTAGATCGGTGGAATCAACGCACCAAAAGCCGAACAAAACCCCAAAGTGATGGAGTTTCCAAGCGACATTCCCAAATAACGAACTCCAAGTCCGTAGGTCAATCCACCCACTCCCCAGATAAGTCCCATCACAAATGCCAATGTCTTTACCGATGGAGCAGCAGCAATGATAATCTCAGTAAAATTAGGAATCGTTAGATAAGCCGCTACAGGAGGCACGATAAGCCACGAGAAAACACCCCCGACAAGCCAATAGCTTTCCCAAGCCCAATCTTTTACTTTCTTAAAAGGCATATAAAAACTACCTGAAGAAAATCCTCCGATAGAATGAAAAATGATTCCTAATAATGATTCCATTTAATGTTTTTTAGTTTGTGGTTAGTCCGTTAGTAATTTGGTTTTGTAAAATAAAAAAATGTAAAAAACAAAACTATCCTGTACTATCCTTTATGCTTTTTCTGATTTTTTGTTAAAAGAACACAATTATTCAAAACATTATATAAACAATATTACATTATCATCATATTTAACAGGCTACAAAAACAACATTCATAATTATAAAATCTGCATTTTACAAAAAATCAAAATGTATATTTTTATCCAAAACTCCTCTAAATGGCATAAAAAAAAACCTCCAGCTAAAGCTGGAGGCAACTAAATAATTTTATTAAACTTTATGACTCTCATATATTTAGTTTATATAATCAAGATCAGAAAAACTCAGAAACTTAGAGATCCCTCTGTTTCTCTGTTTCTCTGTTTCTCTGTTTCTCTGTTTCTTTGTTTCTTTGTTTCTTTGTTTCTTTGTTTCTTTGTTTCTTTGTTTCTTTGTCACTCTAAACCATTTATCATTTCCTAGTTACTAAATAAATATTCGGTTTTGGTGCAGGTTTCATATCTTTTCCCATATAAAAACTAGTATGTGGAGGTTGATTGTACCCCACATTTTGCCATGCAATACTCAATCTATATTGTGGATCGTGCATTAAAGTATATTGTCTGGTTTCAGTTGGAATTGTAGTCGAGTAAATTCTAAGTTCTTTATTGTCTTCAGATCTTAAAATCAATTCCTCTCGCCAGTCACCTAAAATATCAGCAGAAAGCGCAGGAGTCTTTTTCGTTCCATTATTTGAAACCGCTCCAGTTGCGGTAAACAATCTTCCTTTATTGTATTTATCAATATAATTTGAATCCAGAAGTTCTCTTGAAGTATCTCCATCCCAATAAATCAAAAAATTAGCTGAACTTGGTGCTTTTCCAACGACTTTTCCTTTCATATCATATAAATCAGGAGAACCAGCCCACCAAAATTGTGCACCTCTCAGCGTTGGGTCGATATTGTCTGCAACTCCACGTCCAACATCTTCATTTATAGAACCTTTAAATAATACTTTTCCATCTGCAGCAGCAAAAATTGTAACTCCAGGTCCCGTTGTACCATTCTCAATTTCATGAATTCCAAAAACTTCTAAACCTGGTAGATCTGGATCTAAATCTGAAACATGAATAGCATCTCCATGTCTGAAACCTGTTGTATATAACCCTTTTCCGTTATCATCTACACACATAGAACCATAAATAATTTCGTCTTTTCCATCATTATCCACATCCGTCACCGTAAGATTATGATTTCCCATTCCTGAATATGGGTTCTCAGCATCTTTACTATCAAAAACCCATCTTGAAGTCAGTTTTTTATCTTTAAAATCCCATGCTGCCAAAACTGTCCTTCCGTAATAACCACGACACATTACGACACTTGGATGAACACCATCCAGATAAGCAACACAAGCAAGGAAACGATCCATTCGATTTCCTTTTGTATCATTTCCACCACTTCCGCCATGTCCACCCCAGCCTGCCAAATCACCACGTTCCGCAATATAATCGACAGTTGTTAACAGTTTTCCTGTTCTTCCATCAAAAACAGAAAGATATTCCGGACCTTTTAAAATTTTACCATAAGTTCCCGAATTCGGGTCGCGATCAACCCAGTCTTTTGAAGCATCTCCAACTACATTATTCTGGCTGTCTGTCGTTCCATCAGCGGTTTTACAAACCAATTCTGCAATTCCGTCTCCATCTAAATCATACACCATGAATTGCGTATAATGTGCACCTTCTCGAATGTTTTTGCCTAAATTAATTTGCCATAAAAATTTCCCATCCAAAGTATAAGCCTGGAAAATCGGTGGATCTGTAATTCCTGTATGTGAATTATCATGTCCTTTTCCAGTCATATGAACAATCAAATCGTATCTTCCGTCACCATCTAAATCTCCTACCGAAAGATCATTAGCTGTATAACCTTCAATTTCTTTTAATTTAATGGACATATAATCTTTATCCGGACTTGACGCAGGAATCGTAAAACTTCCCTTTGCATCGCTTTCTTTTCCTTTTAAAACCGTTTTTACAAACCAAGTATTTTCTTCCTGTGAATTTGCTTTTACATCTATAAAATTTGTTGCACCAGAAATAGGTTTGTCATTCAGTTTAACAGCTTGTTTATTGCCACTTTTTCGATATAAATTAAACGTCAAATGATCAGGATCTGTTCCTAAAACACGCCATCCTATAAAAAACTGACCATTATTTTTAACCGCAACAACGCCACGATCTAAGTTTTCCATTTGCCTTTGACTGAAAATATTCAGACTTATGAAAAGCATTATTAATGAAATGATTTTATTATTGTTCATATAGTTTATTTGGTTTTGGTTATAATTTCACGCAGATTTAAACAGATTTAAGCTGATCTTCGCAGATTTCTTTTTATAAAATCTTAAATAGATCTACCTAAATCTGTTTAATCCCGATAGCTATCGGGAGCGTGCAAAAACTCGTCTTTGCGAGATTAACTACTTTTCAATTTTAAAAACTTAGTCCCTAAGAACCTTAGCAACTTAGAATCTTTAAAAAAACTTTTTAAATCCTTCACTTTGTACTTTCCAAGTTCCATCTTTAGGGAAACCTGGATTTTCTTCTGTCGATCCGTCCCAGCCAGCACACATCATGGCAACGGCAGTCAGCAAACCACCATTTCCAGGAAGATAAAGTGTTAATCTTTCGGCTTGATAATTATGTCCATTTTTTAAATACGTATTGGTTGTCACATTCATAAACAAGGCATCGATAGCTTTCTCAGGCATTTGCAAACGCGCTGCAGACATTGCAGTCATCGGGAAATCCCATCCCCAAGTTTTATCCCAAGACCAAGTTTTCCAAACCAAATCAAAAGTATTTTTCATGATTTTTTTATCCAAAAGAGAAGTTTCAGGAAGCATTCCGAAAGTTCCCAATACTGATGGATGATCTGTTTTAAATTCAGGATTTGTATAAGAATCTGTCGCACTTTCTGTAGCCAAATAAACATCGCCTGAAACCGGAAGTTTTGATAGTTTTGCCAAAACAGTTTCCCATTTTTCAGGAACTTTCTGGTTTAATTTTTTCTTCCAAGCAATTGCAGTTTTCAGAGCCCAATTCCAATATGCCAATTCATAAGTTGGATTAAACGTTTCCATTGCCTTAAAGCGTTCTTGTGCAGGAATTACACCTGGTCCTAAAACATAACGGTCGGTTTTACTATCATAATTTGCGAATGAAGCCATGAAATTTGCCGTTTCAAAAACACGCTCACTATATAAATTTAGTGTTTCTGTAGTAGGTTTAGCACGATATATTAAATCGGCGTAAGTAATGAAATGTGGTTGTTGCCAAATTAGAAATGAACCCACAGACGACGGACTTTCATTCCCATCAGGATCTGTCATTTTTTGCCATCTTGCACCTTCAAAACCTTGTCTTTTGGCAATATTTTTAGCCTTATCAAAAACTTTCTGATACCATGGAAGACTTTTTTCTAATAATTCTGGTCTATTCCAAAGGGCAAAATGAACACCATGCCACCAATGCATTTCTAAATGTGGTTTTCCATACCAGCTGTTATAAGTCAATCCTGTTTCTTGAGGCGGAACTTTTCCTGTACATTGTAGTTTGGTCAAATACTGCGAAAGAATTACTCTTCGCTCCAACTCTTTAGCGCGCGGATCTGTACTTCCTGAAAAATCAACTGCGGCACCACTTAACCAAAATTGCTCCCAACCTTTTATACTACTATTCTCTATTTCTGTAAAAGACGAATTTGAAACCGATTTTTTATCTACCAAAGCAAAAAGACAGCTCAATTCTAAAGCATTTGTATTTGATGCTTCTACAACAAAATAATGATCTCCCACTTTTTTAATTGCTGCATTTCCTTTCCAGCTCAAATCTACATTATAAGAAATACTATCCATAACATGCGTTACAACAGCTTCCGATTTTGATTTTTGCTTCAGCGTACTCGTATAATTTTGTTTGCCTTCGTATTTAGTTCCAAAATCAGCCCAATCACCGGTTGGAAACGGAATTCTTAAACTGATTTTTAAACGTTTTTGCTGTAATAACTCTGATTTTACTTTTACTCCAACTGCATCTTTTTGTTGGTGTGAAGCTGTTAAAACAGTAACAGGAGTTCCTTCTACTTCAAAATAACTTTCAATTTCACCAGTCCATAAATTCAATTTTTGAGAAATTGATTTAATGTCCGATGCTTTAGCCAAGCTTCCATCTTTCTTAGTAATTTCGAAACCTAAATTCCCCAGCTGCAACAGATGTGGGTTTTGCCTGAACCAGTTTATCGCATCAACTTTTCTTTTTGGCTCTTTTATCTGAACCGTATAAGATACATTTCTGCCATACTGCTGATAATCTCTTAAGGTTTCTGAAAATTTAAAATTCTCTGTGTTTTTATAACTGTCCCATCCCCATTCTGATTGTGTTCCTAAGGGAATTCCGTTTTGATACGTTTTGGGAAAAGTCTGCAATCCCGTTGCATCAACAGTAAAAGCAAAAGTTCCGTTTCCAACGGTCAAAGATGCTAAAGTATCTATTGCGGTAATTTGAACATTGTGCCTGTTAACAAGCGCTTTTCGGTCAATTTTCTGTTGCGCTAAAAGCGAAAGAGAAAACAGAAATACAGTAATAAATTGATATTTTTTCATTTGGTTATATATTTTTTGTTTTAGGTTTCAGGTTTTTGAATTGCCTCGACTGCAATTAGCTTCGTAAACAACTATCTAATGATCAAATTGACAAATTATCTAATTAAAGTAACACTCATTAAACCAATCACAACATCATTTGCAATAGTTTTCAAAGTCAGACTTTTCAATGTTTTATTTTTCTTTAAAGGCAAATCCAAAATTGTTCCTGCGCCTCCGTCTACTCCGTAATTTGAAAATCCTTTGATGGGCGTAAAATCTTTAAAATCTCTCGAAATTTCACCTGATTTCAAATATACCCTTGGTGGTTTTGGTGCATCAGTTGTAAAAGCTAAACCGTCAACGAAATAATCTTGTTCGATTGGCCACCAGTTTTCTGGATTTTTTAAAGGCAAAATTTCAGCAGTGCCATCGGTATAATGTATCGTGATTTCTCCATTTGTGATGCGGCTCTGCATTGGATTTGTACTTCCCGCCAGCATGAAATAAACATGCGAAGCTTTTCCGGTTAACGGAATATCAATGCTTTTTGGATAATTATCCCACATCGAAGTAAAAATTATATTTTTCTGATTTTCCTCTGAAGGCGTTTTAAACGGGATTCCGTTTGGTGTCTTTATTTCACCGCTTTGTTTTGCCTTTGCACGCAAACCCGTATCATCAATTTTTACGGAAACGTTTGGATAACACCAATTTCCAATTCCTTGTTTTGGAAGCTGTAATGTTACTGTCTGTGGTCTTGGTGACAAATATTCATTCGTATAAATATCAGTAACTTTTGCATTGAAATAATTCGAAAGCGGAATCGTTTCTGCACGTTGGGACTTATCCAATGGAAGATCCCAATTTGTAACAATTAAATCAGATTCTTTTTTAGAATTTATATTTAAATCAACCGGATACCACCAAGAAAAATCACCTTGTTTCAATTGAATAAAAAAGGTTTTATTTCCTTCGCCATTTACTGTTGACAGAAAAGTTCCAGTTGTTTTTTCAACTTTTCCCAAAACACTTTGCGGATCATAAAATGAAACTATTTCTCCTTTATTAACGATCATATTTAATGCGTCTCCTGAATTATAGGAAGATTTAGTATATAGTTTTCTAAAAGTTCCGCCTTTCCAATTCACAACTATATCATACATTGCATTATAAGGTACTTCAATACTAATTTTTGGAGTTTTGATGCTTTCTGAAATTACTTTATATGATGCATCTTTTCCGTTCACTTTAATATTTTCAATTCCGTCAAAAGGTGCATTGAGAACCAATTTTAAATTCATTTTTGAAGTAAAATGATTTTCGATATGATAGGTATCTTGTTTATTTTTTCTGTTGAAAGCAATCGAAACATCTGGAACTTCTAAAGAGGCTTGATCCCAATCAGATGGAAAGCCGGGCTGAATAGTCAAAACTTCTGCAATGGCGTCTGGCTGAATTCCGAAAAGCCCTTCTACTAAAGTTCGGGATGCCATTCCGATTGGATCGGCAAAATCACGATACAATTCGCCACGCATTGCGTCTTGGTACAAAAGCTGTTCAAAACCACCAGGAGAAGAACCTAAATACAAACTTTCAATCAAAACACTTTCCCACATTTTAAATGCTTTATCAGCTTGTCCTCCTTGCCAAAAAGCCAGTGAAGTGTGCAATTGTTCTGCCAAAGCCACATTATTGATTGACCATGTATAAGGTTGCCAATTTGTTGTACTGATCACATATAGATTTTCTTTATTCAATCCTTCTGCTGAAATTGGAATATGTGGAATCTGATTATCAACATAACTCAACATTTGATAACTCTCAAAAGGATTTGAAACCTCAGAATCAATTGTGTGATAAATACTCCAAACTCCTGGCGAATCGTGCAATAATCTATTTCCTAAAGCGTCTTTATATTCAGCAAAAATTCCTTTTTTTGAAATCCAAAGTTGCTCTTTTGAAGCTTTTAAAATTTTCTCTGCTTCTTTTTCGTAAGGAGCTGCATCTTTACCAATTTTTTTAGCGAATTCTGCAACTGTTTTATTGGCATAATAATTATAGGCTGACGAATGAATCACAGCTCCTCCACTGTATTGTAAAGCATCACTCGCCCAAATTGTAGCGTATGCATCATAAAGTCCGTCATTATCGGGATCAAAATTTCGTTTTTCCCATTTTAAATGTCTTTCAATTGTTGGCCACATTTCTTTCAAAAAGACAATATCTCCTGTCCATTTAAAATGACGCAACATTTGGTCGAAAAAAACCAAGTTCATATCATAATGATGTGCAACTGTATTTTTGTTTGGATTACGACTAATGTAACCGCTACTAAACATCGAAGTCCCGATTTCTTCTTTTTGGCGTGCCAGATTTCTCTCTTGATCCAAAACAATTGGACCACTATCTGGTGCAGTAACTTGTGAATTGCTATAACTTCTAAAATGTGTCTTTGCTCTATCATGCCAACCCAAAGGATCTGCCGTGTAAGCGCCACGCCATGCATTTAGGTACATTCTCCACGCAATGGCTCCATGCAGATACGCCGGACTTTCCCAAATTCCATCCGAAGCAATTGATAATGCAAAACCTAAATTATTAATATAAGGATCCGGTGTTTTAACTTTTACTCTGTTTGCCAAAAGCTGTGTTTCCTGAACCGATTTTTCGTAAAGCTGTGCAATTCCTTTTTGCGAAACATCTGTTTTTAAATCGTTTGTAGAAAACAACCAATAATTTCCTTTTTCCGAAACACTTTTTAATTTTCCTGAAAGAACGGGCAAATTTTCAGCATTTGAATTATATAATTTCAAAGGCGTTTTTTGTTGTTTTGCATTACTTAAATGTGTTGCCGATTCTGGAAAAAATCCAAGTAAACTTTTATTGTTTCCTGTTTTCTGTTTGTTACTTTCAGAACCATATTCCAACAGAAATGATTGTTTTTGCAACATATATTTATTATTCAAACAATACTCTGGCTGTAAATAAAATACCGATTCGGGGTCTGCGCCAATATCTCCATCACGACTGAATTTCTTTCCTGTCGCACCTCCAAATCCCCAAATCAAATTAGTGTTTTTAGCTATATTTTCACCAGAAACCTTTACAATAAAACCTTCTTCTTGTTTTAAAGCTACAACATCAACAAACAACTTTCCCTTTCCTAAAATTGCATCTTCGATCGTATAATGCATAGTTCCTAAAACATATCTTGTATCAATTTTAGAAGCTTCTGTAATCCATTTGCTTTCTTTACCGTTTGCAATTCCGAGTTTAAAATTTCCTCCCATTCCTGGCATATACATAGCAAACTCAGGCAAATCACCCGTTTCGACTCTAAAACCAGTATTTGAACCATACAAAGCACGATTGAATTTTCGGTTTCCGTTTTTTAAAACAAAAGCATTTTCTTCAGGTGCGTAATGTAGTTTTCGAATGGCTTTCTCCTGTGCATTTGCGGAACCTAGAAAAAGTAAACCAATTATTATTCGAATAAAATGTTTTTTAGTATTCATAAAGACTATATAGTAGGTATTTACTTTCAATAAACAGATCGTAAAATATTCTGTTATTATTTTATCAATTCAATAATAATATTGCAATTTCTTTATTTTTTTACGGTACTCTATCCTGTACATACCTGATTACTCAAACAGAATAATCATATTTTTTTTAAGATTACTAATATTTTTTAACATCATAGTACAGGATACCATATTAAAACTGAACAATTACATTTGAAAATATAAAAATCAAAATCCTAAAAAAAGTTGATAAAAATTAGCACTTTCTTATCGATCCTTCTATTTGCAGCAGCTCCGCAACAATTCTTCGCTATGCATTCAAATAGTACTTATAACAATGAAATCAATTTAGCGCAAAGCAAAAATGATACAGCAAAAAGTTCAGAGAAAACTTTTTCTTTTGTCTTTGCAAAAACAGCTAAAAACAAAAAGAACATCACAGTTCGTCAACCATTGCCTTTTTCAGAAAAAATGGGCTATGGATTTGATTTCAATACAGCTTCTAATGTCAGTTTTAATTCTGATGGCTTTTCAAGCAATAAACCTGTTTATTTTTCTGTTGCTGTTCCAGAAGGAAATTATCAAATTGAAGTTGTTACGGGAAGCACTGAAAAAGCATCGGATGTCACCATAAAAGCTGAATCGAGAAGATTGATGCTAACTCATTTTCTAGTTGAAAAAGGACACAAAGCAACAGCAACTTTTAATGTTAATGTTCGGAATATTAAAATAGACAATCAAACCAACATTAGTCTAAAAGATCGTGAGAAAGAAATTTTAAACTGGGATAATAAACTAACGCTTGAATTTTTAGGTGAAGTTGCGATTCAAAGTATCAAAATAACGCGAAAAGACAATTTAACTGTCGTTTATCTGGCTGGCGATTCAACAGTTACCGATCAGGATGTGGAGCCTTGGGCTTCGTGGGGACAATTCATTACAAATTATCTTGATTCAAATGTTGTGGTCGCAAATTATGCTTATTCAGGTTCTTCTTTAAGTTCGTTTAAAGGAGCAAATCGTCTGAAAAAAATACTTTCTGAAATCAAAAAGGGAGATTATTTATTTGTAGAATTTGGGCATAATGATGAAAAAATAAAAGGTGAAGGAAATGGACCTTGGGAATCTTATTCGAATTTATTGACTGAGTTTGTAAATTCGGCAAAAGAAAAAGGCGCGATTCCAGTTCTGGTAACGCCAACACAACGAAGGTTTTTCAATGAAAATGGTACTTTAAAAGAAACACATGGAGATTTTCCTGCTGCAATGCGTGCAGTTGCTCAAAAAAACAATATCGCCCTGATTGACATTACTAAAATGACAACCGACTTGTACGAAACTTGGGGTGACGAGCCTTCTAGAAAAGCGTTTGTTCAATATCCCGCTAATACTTTTCCAGGACAGGTAAAAGCGTTGGATGATAATACACATTTTAATAGTTTTGGAGCAAATGAGATTGCCCTGTGCGTTTTAAAAGGAATTCGCGAATTGGATATTCCATTAAAAAAGCAAATCAAAAAAGAAACACCAGATTATAATCCGAAGAAACCAAATTTCATTTCAAGCTGGACACTTCCAATGAGTGCACGTTTTGAAATTGTTAAACCAGATGGCAATTAAACCATCAAAAGAACTTTACTATGCTACTAAAAAACACTATCCAAAATCTCTCACTTGCAGCGTTTGCCTTTTTTCTGACCCAAAACAGCAACGCACAACAAACCGACAAAATCTATCTTTCGGGTGAAGATTTTGAACATCCTGTAAAATGGGATTTTTATTGTACTGATGGAAATAACAGCAAAGCTTGGTCTAAAATTAATGTTCCGTCACAATGGGAATTAGAAGGATTTGGCGAATATACCTATGGTCGCTGGTACAAAGAACTCAATCAGAAAGAACCAAGTAAAGAAGAAGGTTTATACAAATATGAATTTGAGGTTCCTGTATCGTACAAAGGAAAAGAAGTTTTGATTGCTTTTGGTGGAGCAATGACGGATACTGAAGTAAAAATCAACGGAAAGCTGGCAGGAGCTATTCATCAAGGAGGTTTTTATGAGTTTAAATACGATATTTCGTCTTTATTGAAATATGGTTCAAAAAACACTTTAGAAGTTCATGTTTGGAAACATTCGGCAAACAAATCGGTGAATGCAGCTGAAAGAAGAGCCGATTGGTGGCTTTTTGGCGGAATTTATCGTCCAGTCTGGTTGGAAGTTTCTCCAAAAGCACATATCGAAAATATAGCGGTAAATCCGAAAATGGATGGTTCGATTACAGTTGATCTGAATCTTAAAAATATTTCTAAAAATGTTACTTTAGAAGCAACTCTAAAAGGTTTGAACGGAGAGAATTTTCAAACTTTTACTTTTCCTGTAAAAGCAAAAAGCACCAAAGAAAGTATTGCTGCACAATGGAAAAACATAAAACCATGGAATCCAGAAAGTCCTAATTTATATGACTTACAATTGGTTTTGAAACAAAACGGAACTGTGCTTCATGAATATAATAAACGAATTGGTTTCAGAACTTTAGAGTTCAAAAAACAAGACGGTATTTATGTAAATGGTACCAAAATCGTGATGAAAGGAATCAATCGTCACTCATTCTGGCCAGAAGGCGGAAGAAGTACAAGCAAACGTATTAGTTTACTGGATGCTAAATTAATTAAGGATATGAATATGAATGCCGTTAGAGGGCATTATCCTCCAGATTCACATTTCCTTGAAGCATGTGATTCTTTGGGAATTTTTGTTTTGAATGAATTGGCTGGATGGCAAAACTCTTATGATACTGAAACAGGAACCAAATTGGTGAAAGAAATGGTGACTAGAGATGTCAATCATCCATCAGTAATTATTTGGGATAACGGAAACGAAGGTGGATGGAATTACAATGTAGACAAAGTTTTTGAACAATATGATCCGCAAAAAAGAATCGTGATTCATCCTTGGGCAGATTTTAACGGTTGGGACACACATCACTACCCGACTTATTTGACAGGAATGCACCGTTTTAATGCTGGTGAAAATGTATTTTTCCCAACTGAATTCATGCACGGAACCTATGATAACGGACATGGAGCGGCTCTGGAAGATTTCTGGAATCGCTACAAAGAAAGTCCGCTTTTTGCTGGAGGATTTATGTGGGCTATGCTTGACGAAGCCGTATTGCGCTCAGATTGGACAGGAGATGTAAAATTTGATTCTAAAGGTTCTTTAGCTGCTGACGGAATTTTAGGCCCACATCGTGAAAGAGAAGGAAGTTATTATACAGTAAAAGAAGTTTGGGCGCCAATTCAGTTTCAGCCAAAACAAGTTACACCAGATTTTGATGGTTCTTTTTTGATTACAAACGATTTTCTTTTCAGCAATTTGAATACTTGCAAAATGGAATTCAAAGTGTTGCAATCGGATAAAAATGTACTTTATACGAATGCTACTGCGAAAGAAATAGCCACAGGAAAAATCGAAATTCCGAGCATTGATCCGGGTGAAACACATAAAATTAAATTCGCAGTTCCGAGCAATTTTGCTGAAGGTGATGTTTTATCCATTTCGGCTTTTGATCAATTTGGAAAAGAAATTTATACTTGGACTTGGCCTATACACAAAGCGTTATTTTATGCTACTAAATTTTTAGCTGTAGAAAATACAAAAGCAAAGGCATCTGCCGTAAAAACGGCTACAGAAGTTACTCTAAAAGGAAGTGACGTTACGGTTGTTTTGAATGCTACGAACGGAGAAATTACTTCTGTCAAAAACGGAACTTCCTCTATTCCATTAACAAATGGTCCGCGTCCTATTGGAATGAAAGCTAAATTAAAGGATATTCAGGTTTCACAAGATGGAGACAAAGCGGTTTGTTTGGTTTCATATGTTGGTGGAATTTCAACCATAAAATGGACGATGGAAGCTGATGGAAGATTTAAAATGGAAATGATTGTTCTAAAAAACGAAAGAGCAAACGGTGCTGACGGATTTGACGGAGCATTTTTTGAAGATAAAATCAATTCGTTCGGAATTACTTTTAGTTTTCCTGAAAAAGACGTTAAAGGAATCAAATGGTTTGGAAGAGGTCCTTATCATGTTTGGAAAAACAGAATCAAAGGAACAACTTACGGTATTTGGGAGAAAGACTACAACAATACAATTACAGGCGAAAGTTTTGAAAATTTAATTTATCCAGAATTCAAAGGATATCACGCCAATTTATTGGGAGCCAACTTAAAAGCAGGCGCTTCCTCTTTTAAAGTTTTCAGTGAGTCTGACAATTTATTCTTGAGATTATTTACTCCAGATTTACCTAAAAATGGTTTTCCAGGAAGTAATCCACAACCAGCATTTCCAGAAGGCGATATTTCGTTTATGTATGAAATTCCGGCCATGAGAGATTTTAAACCTTTGGAACAACAAGGACCTCAAAGTCAGCCAACCAATATCAGAATCAAAAGCGGTGATGACGGTATTAAAATGAATTTATGGTTTGATTTTAGAAATAATTAATTTGTTTCAGGTTTAAAAACTAAAATCTTTTAACCGCAAAGAACGCTAAGATTTTTAGCTGTTTATACTGAAAAAAAAAAAGTTCGCAAAGCTTTGCGCTCATCGCGTAAACCCTTGCGAACTTTGCGGTTAAATAAATATGCACAACATTATTCATAATTTATAATTCAAAATATGAAATCATTTAAAATATTTTTCACCTTCATATTGGCAGTTTTATTCTTCAATTTTACTCCAAAACAAGACAATAAACCAACCGTTTTCATGGTAGGAGATTCCACCGTTAAAAACGGAAGAGGCGACGGAGCTGGCGGACTTTGGGGCTGGGGAGATTATATTGGTCAGTTTTTAGATACTTCAAAAGTTCACATTGAAAATCATGCTTTGGGCGGAACAAGCAGCCGAACTTTTCAGGATAAAGGTTTGTGGACTGCTGTTTTGAACAAACTTAAAAAAGGTGATTATGTTCTAATTCAGTTTGGACATAATGACGACGGACCAGTAAATGACAGCCTTCGTGCGCGCGGAACCATAAAAGGAATTGGAAACGAAACACAGGAAATCGACAACATTCTAACCAAAAAACATGAAACCGTTCATAGTTACGGCTGGTACATTCAGAAAGTAGTTCGCGAAGCAAAATCAAAAGGCGCTATTCCGATTATTTGTTCGCCAATTCCTAGAAACGACTGGAAAGAAGGAAAAGTACCTCGCAACGATAAATCATACGGTTTATGGGCGAAACAAATTGCTGAAAAAGAAAAAGTAACTTTCATCAATTTGAATGAAAAAATGGCTTTGGAAATGGAGAAATTAAGTGAATCCAAGGTAACGGGAACTTATTTCTACAAAAAAGATCACACCCATACTTCTGCAAAAGGTGCGGTCCTTTCGGCTTCTGTTATTATTAATGAATTGAAAAACAGTAAAAATTCTCTAAAAAATTATATTTTAAAAGATCCGAAAATTGTGCTTCCGCCAAAGAAAAAATTATTCTTAATTGGTGATTCAACAATGGCAAACAACAATAATAATCCCGATGCTGTGGGTTGGGGTGTGCCGTTTCCTCAATATTGCGATACGACCAGAATTGAAGTAATCAACAAAGCGCGTGGTGGCAGAAGCACTAGAACTTTTGAATATGAAGGTTTATGGAATGAAGTCAAAAACCAATTGCAACCTGGGAATTTTGTAATCATCCAATTCGGGCATAATGATGCTGGCGATATTGATAAAGAAAAATTCAGAGGTTCATTAAAAGGAAATGGTGACGAAATACAAGAAGTAACACGTCCTGACGGAACTAAAGAAATTGTACATACTTTTGGGTGGTATATGGTAAAATTCATTCGCGAAGCCAAAGAAAAAGGCGCAATTCCGATTGTGGTAAGCCTGACACCAAGAAACGAATGGCCAAACGACAAAGCCGAACGCAGAACAGACACTTACGTAAATTGGTCTAAAATAGCTGCCGATAAAGAGAATGTTCCTTACATTGACCTAAATGACATTGTAGCCACAAAATACGAGGCTTTAGGAAAAGAAAAAGTAAAAGCATTTTTCCCAAAAGACCATACCCATACGGGAGCCGAAGGCGCAGCATTTAATGCACTTACTGTTGCAGAAAGTTTGAAAAAACTAAAAGACTGCAATCTGAAAGACTATATCGAAATTCAAGCAAAGCAATAAATACAAGAAGATTTTCAAATCAGTTTTTCAAAAAAATAACCTCTCATGTAGTGAGAGGTTATTTTTTTATCATTACATTTTCTTCTCTTAGAATAGAAGCTCAAATTATCTATTAGGTATTTCATAAGAGCCTCCTTCGCTTGAAGGGGAAATTGACAATTGATCTAATACAATCCCTGTTTGGTTAACCTCTATTTTAATAGTATGCTTTCCTTTCTCTAAATTCGTTGCAGGGAGTTTTACAATGGCACTGTTTCTTAAAACATTTTCTTTCCATGCTTTTTCCCTGTCTCTTGTATTCGTTTTAAAAAGCTGTACTGTATTCTTATCCAATTGAATCCCTATTTCATGATCAAAATTATTGGCATGTGTTGGAAGTAAACGTACTTCAACTTCATATTCTCCAGCAGTTTTAATCTCAAATTCGTAGGTTACAAAAGGCTTTTCTGTTTTAAAATATTGTTGCTTAAACGGAAATAAAGTAATCGCATTATTGCTATATCCCAATCCATTGATGGTGTTCCATTGGTAATTTTTAAAACCTTTTTCTGACACAAAAGCATTGGCTTGAATTGCAATTCTGTTTTCGGTATTTTTTTGTTCTTTTTTAATGAATTCTGGCTTTTTAACCGAATCAAAAACTGGAAGATTCCTAGGATGCATGGACATCATTTTATTCCATTTTCCATCACTTAATTTGGTATTATAGAAATCTGTGAGTTCCTCTATTTTTTTATATGATATCGAAGCCAAAACCTCATATTTCTCTCTTTCTTTTTCATCTAAAGTTATCGCAGCCAAATTCCAATATAAAAACTTATGATTCATATAAGCTGCTCCTTTTACAGGATAAACAACTAATTGAAACCAAGCGTCTTTTCTTTCCTGCGGAACAAATGATGAAAGACTATCTACTTTTTCAATAAGTTTATCGTAGGCTTTTATTCTACTCCAAATTTCCTTTTCGGAGAAATCTGAAAGTTTTATTTGCGTTGTGGGCTCGGTTTGGCTCCAGCCCATATATTCTGGTTTTCTAAGGACTGCTAAACGATAATATTCTTCCAATACAGCACTAATTTCAGAACTGATTTTTGACGAAAACTCTCTCGCCGACCAATCTTTCAGATATTGATTAATTCCGTCCGATTTGATGCTATTAATGTTCCATGCCATGTCCAAAAACAATTCTGTATCATATTCTGCAGGTTTTATATCACCAACATTGACAATCCACATTTTGTTTGCACCGTTTTGATACGCTTTATTCATTTCGTACCAAATCAAACCCGGTTGCATGGTACTCAGCCAAAGATAATCGTGCGGCCTTCCCCAATAACTGATATGATAATAAATACCACTTCCTCCTACCCTTTTCTGTTCTTCTTCATTGCTCAAACGGCGAATATATCCGTAATTATCATCTGGCCAAACCAATGTAATATCACTTGGAACTTTAAGTCCGTTATCATATAATTCCAAAACCTCTTTGTATGGAACAAAAGCCTGCGGAATTTCTTCTAAAGGTTTTTTAAAAGTATTCGACAACATTTCTCGCTGATTAAGAATGATCTTTTCAACCATTGCAATCGATTCTTTCAAATCTTTTGCACCTTCCATTTTGCTATCATGAACACCTCTCATTCCTAAAGTCATAATAGTTTCATTTTGCGCCGATTTTAATTCATCTAAACGTTCCTGCCAATATTGATCGACTTTGGTTTTATTGGTAAAATAATTGTAATCTCCGTAGATTTTTGGTTTCCATTCATCCACATTGTTTCGAAGCATTGGCTCAGCATGAGAAGAACCAATTACAATATGATATTTCTGCGCCATTTCTTTATTTCCAGCAATGGTAAAAAATCCTTTTGTAGAAGGATGCATCGCCGGCCAGATGGTATTGGCTTTTAATCTTAACAATAATTGAAAGATTTTTTCGTAGGTTTTCGGACCAATATCTCCCGTTTCTGGTTCAAAAGTTTTGGCAGCCCAAGGTTGTAATCCCCAATCTTCGTCATTTAAAAAAATACCTCTGTACTGAACGGAAGGTGAAGAAATTATTTTTTGGTTTACAAGCTTTAGAGAAAGTTTTTCTGTTTTTATAGGATGGACATCTGCCCACCATTTCCAAGGTGAAACTCCCAAACGTTCTGTCAATTCAAAAATAGAATAAACCGTTCCCCGAACATCAGAACCTATAATCAGAAGGTTTTCTTTCTCTTTTTGAATCACAAACTTCTCCCATTGCCCTGATAATTCTTTCTTATTTTTAAACGAATTAAAAAGTTTATCCGAAGCTTCTCCGATATAAATTCCTTTTTTTGAAAATGAATCAGACTGAAGTATTTCTGGACGTTTTCCAGTCAATTGCTGAATATCATCTGCGAGTTCATTCACCGCCCAAACAATCAAGGGATTGGTATTTTGATCAATATAAATATTTTCCGCACGATTGGAATCAGCAATTAAAAATTCAGTCGTATTTTTGTTCTGACTAAAGCAATTTGTGGCCGCAATAGCAAAAATTAAAATTACTAATCTCTTCATTGTTATTAATTTTTAGCCACAAAGACACTAAGGCATAAAGTCATCTTAAAAAACTGATTATTTGGCTAAAGCCTAAGTCTAGTGTTATTTTATACCTCCAGCTAAAGCTGGAGGCAATTCAATAAAATTATTTAAATTTTTAAGTTTTATTCGAAGCAAAAAACCTTTGTCCCTTTGTCCCTTTGTCCCTTTGTTACTTTGTTACTTTGTTACTTTGCCCCTCCGTAACTTTTACTCAACCAACTTCTTATTCACATACACATTTTTAAAAGTCACATTTTTAATAAGACTCTTATCAATTTCTGTTTTAGCCGATTCCACATTTATGTTTTCGAAAGTGAAATTTGACAAGCGAACATTGGGATCGTTTTCAACACCGTAAAAAGTATCGCATTTCAATTCGATGTTTTTCAATGTTACATTATCTCCATAAGAAAGAGGAATATCTGGACGACCTTTTAAGTCAAAAAATTGCTTCCAGGCAAAAACAGCCAGACCAGTTTTAGCTGAACCTTTAATATCTTCCACTCTAATATACTCATAATTTTGAGGTGTATCTGGTCTCATTTTTAGCCACAACATTCTCGAAGCTCCATCAATTTTGCAGTTACGCATAATGATATTTCTATTGTGAATTGATTCACTTCCATTAGTTAAAGCCGAATGACAAAATCCGTAATTACAATCTTCAATAATTACATTTTTATTAGGTCCATTATTTGGATCCTGATTTGCATATGGACCTTTTCCTCCTTTTAAAGCAACTGCATCATCGTTAACCGACATGTAACAGCCTTTTACTAAAACATTCGTACAGATATCAATATCAATTGCATCGGTACTTGGTGCTTTGTCTTTAAGATGCGGTGAAAAAATATACAAATCCAATAATTTCACATTATTACATTTGTAGAAATGATTCGTCCAAAAACCTGAATTTATCAATTTCACATCTTGAAACTGAATGTTATTCGAATTCCAAACAAACACTAATCTTGGTCTTGAAACTTCAAGATTGGTACATTTTGGATTTTCTTTACGACGCGCCCAGAAAGCATCCCAATATTTTTTTCCGTTTCCGTTAATGGTTCCTTTTCCTGAAATCGAAAAATTATCAACTCCGTAAGCATTTACTAAAGCTGGAAAATAATCTAAATTCTGTCCTTCCATCCTTGATGGCATAATAGGAAAATCAGCAATGTTATCAGAACCTTTTAATACTCCTCCTTCACTAACGTATAAGGTTGTTTTAGGTTTAAAAAATAAAGCGCCACTCAGAAAAACTCCTTTTGGAATTACAATGACACCTCCACCACTTGCAGACGCTTTGTCGATTACTTTTTGAATGGCTTTAGTCTGAATTTTGGTACTATCTTTACTTACTCCAAAATCAGTAATGGTGTATTTTTTACCTAAATCTTTTAGCTCTAATTTTGTATGCGTTTTAAACCAAATCGGAATTTCTGTTCCATCTGGAAATTTGTCGTTGCTGTATTTTTGTGAAAATGAGCTTTGAGAAATTCCCAAAACACATAAAACTAAACTGAAAAACTTTTTCATTCTACTTTATTTTTAATTTTTATTTCTTGATTTCGATTTTAGTTACCGAAATAAAATTTCCAGTACTACCGTAATTTGTCTTTTTTTTATCCGACCAATTTGGTCTCTCTCCTGTATTATAAACTGATAAAATGTAATTTCCTTTTTTTAATAAAGGAGATCTGTAAACTGTTGTTTCTATTCGATTTTTGCTGTACATGTCAACAATTGAACTGGTAATCGTTTTACCTTTTTCATCTGCAACTACAACTTTGGCATAACATTTTTCGTTGCTCACAAAACTTGAAAAACCAATCTGTTGTCCTTTAAATTTAATTGAAAATGAGGCATTTTTATCCTCTGATTTACTTTCTGAAAGGCTATTTTCGTTTGAATGATTCCAATTACCGGAGTATTTAATTTCTTTGTCTGTATTTTTTAAAATTTGATCTTTGTTCTTTGGTCTAGATACCACTCCAGTTTGCAAATCGATCTGCCAACTTTGCTGATATTCTGGGATTTTTAAAGAAGTTCCCGAAATTGTAAGTGGCTGCCAAACATAAGTTGCCGAAGAAGCTTGTTTAGGAAACGACCAACGATCGCCCATAAACATATAGGTAGTTTCTTTTGAACCTTGAATTGGCAAAACAAAAGTCGATTGAGAATTCCATGTCAATGTTTCGTTTGGCGCAATTAAACCCTGAAATTGCCAAGGTCCTTTTATTGAATTGGATGTATAATAATAGTTATCATTTTTCTCCCAACTTGTTAAATGAGAACCGATAAAATAATACAATCCATCTTTTTTAAGCATTGTTGGTGATTCAAAACCGGTTGTAATATTTTCGTTTACTTTTTCCGTAACCGACTTATAATCATCACTTAATTTGTAAATTTCACCACCATGAACCAAAATATATCCAGAACCATCCTGATCCTGAAAAGTTCCCATATCCCATTTTTTAATTGGTTTTCCATCCCATAAAATCGGGCCTTTAAAAGTATATGGCCCTTCAATATTTTTAGAAACCGCATACCCCACAAATTGATCTTTATAAGTAAGTGAATCAGCGTGCATGTACATTACAAATTCTGCTGTTTTAGGACATTTCATCACTTTGACTCTCTCACCAACCCGATTTTGACCTAATTTTCCCGATTCTTGAACAGGAAGTGCCTGACGCTCAAAATTCCAATTGTAAAGATCTTTCGAAGTATAACAATTAAATCCTGCAAACGCGTTGCTGTTATCGCTGTGTGCTTCACCAAACAAATAAAAAGTATCTTTTTCTTTTACAATACAAGCTCCATGTGCACTCACAATATTTCCATTTTGGTCAAGCCAAGGGGTTCCAGAACTAATAGCATCATATTTTCCAGGTTGTTGCGCAAATACCAAAACAGAATTCATCAAAAGAAATAAAAAAATCATTTCTTTAAGCAAACTTTTTAAATTGGGATGAATCTTAGTAAACATTCTATTTTCTATTTTCTATTTTCTTGTATCTTTTTACTGTTCTATTTACGTTTCAACCATTCTTTTGGAACATTTACAATACAGATACTTAGCGTTCGATTATCTTCTGAAAGCATCGCCGACTGAATCTGAATTTTTGTTCCATCTCTGTTGAAAGTTGGGTGAACGTGATCGGCTGCAGTTTCTTTATGACCTGTTGTCAGCATCATCATTTCGTTTGTTTTTCGATCAATCAAATACAAGCTTCTTGAAAAAT
Source organism: Flavobacterium panacis (assembly GCF_024649945.1). GTDB lineage: Bacteria > Bacteroidota > Bacteroidia > Flavobacteriales > Flavobacteriaceae > Flavobacterium > Flavobacterium panacis. The sequence continues at coordinate 21,706 of NZ_JANKMS010000016.1, forward strand.
CATCTCCAACTGCCCATCTTCCATCTGCAGAACCGTGAACATGCCATAATCCGCTGCCACTTTTGGTTTGTCCAGCAATAATCATTTCTCTTGTTCTTAAATTTACAATCGCTAATCCCGTTGGTTTTTCTCTGGTTCCTGAATTTCCCCAATTACTTTCCTGTCCCGGATTTTGTGGATTTCTCACTTCTGTGCTCTCTGTGACTTCAACAGGAGTTTCTTTATGAATATCAATTTTTCTATGCCCCATGATTGCCATTGCAACCTCATCTTTAGAAATCACAGCTTCATGCGTTACCCATTCAAAATCAGATTCAGGATATAAAGGTCTTAATCCCGTTCCGTCTGCCATTACTGTCCAAGTACGTTGTGGAGATTTTCCTCCGGTTTCCCAACAAAAAACCAACTCACCAGGATTCCAAATATTCGATTGAATATGCCCCACTTGAAATGGTACAGAAACAACATGTTTAATTCCTCCAGTTTTGATATTCATACTGCTAATTCCGCCCGGACCAGCTCCCATGTTTCTTGGACCAAAACTCTTCTCAATTTTCACAGACGGATCAAGATGTCTTGCCGCCTCTTCTTTTCCTATTCTAAAATAAACTCTTTCTTCATCTGCATCCAAAGCCATATCGCCAGACGCTCCCATTTCTGGATTGGTAATACCACAAACACGTTCATAAGCCGAAACGGGTTTCATCTTTCCTGCCTGACTATCTTTAAAAACAGACTCCAGATTTACTTCCATGATTTGCATTTTATCTCCATCTGCTTTTCGCATATAATACAATTTCATCGATTTTTGAGCCATACATAAAGTTCCAGAATAACCGCCTTCGGTAACCTGAACCATTAAACCTGATTTTTCATTAACTGCAACAGCATCTCCATTGGCTCTTTTGGTTCTAAAAATCAGCCATTCTCCATCAGCTGTCCATTGCGGGTGTGTTGGGTATGTTTTTGAATCTCCAGCCGATTTTGTAGTCAAAAAAATCAATTCCTGACCTGTAACTGGGTCTTTTATTATCTTTTTTTCTGATGGAAACCGCTTTCCAATTTGACAGAAAACTGCAGTAGTAAATAATACAAAAAATATATTTATAGTTGATTTCATATGTTGTTGGGTATATGGCCGAAAAGGCTCGAAGACACTAAGTTTTTTTATTCCTTAGCATTGATCTCACAAAGTTTATTTGGCTAAAGCCGACAAATCAATATTCTTATACCTCCAGCTAAAGCTGGAGGCAATTCAAAGTATCTAAAAATGATTAATTATGAGTCGTATCAAACAACTCATAATTTATAACTCATAATTCAAAACTATTTATGTAAATTATCTTTCCCTTCGATTTTTAATTGTATCGCGCTATCGTTTATTTGAAACTGACTGTCTTTTAAAAGCAAAATCACTTCAGATCCAGCCAGTAAAACTGGACCGTAACCATGAGCCGCAAAAACATTTATTGGACGATAGTAATAAAATGCAGGATCAAAGCCCATTCCAGTTCCTACGCAGGTTCCTTCTACCTGACCTTTGTCATTTACTTTTGTAGCAACTGCATTCCAAGCCAATAAAACTGCAGGAGCATATGTCATTTTATCCACATAACCGCGATTGATTGCTCTTGCGATTGAATAGGCATAAATAGCTGTTGCAGAAGTTTCTAAGTAAGAATCATTTCGATCTAACAATTGATGCCAAAATCCGGTTCCATCTTGATACTGAACCAATCCCGCAATATGTTTTTGCAATTGCGCCAAAACTTGAGGATAACCCGGATGCGTTTTTGGAAGAACTTCTAATAACTCAATCATTGTCATAACCGCCCAGCCATTTGCTCTTGCCCAATGAAACTGGGGATGAACCTGCATAGATTCGACCCAGCCGTGCATATAAATTCCTCTTTGACTATTGAACATTTTTTCAGAAAACTGATTTACCTGTTTCACTGCATCGTCAAAATATTTTGTATTTCCGGTATAACTAGCCATCTGCGCCAGCGCTGGTACACTCATAAACATATCGTCTAGCCACAGCGTATTGTCCTGCGGTCTGTTTCTTGCTAGAGTTCCATCTTTTAACCTGAATTGTTTGTTGCTGATGAAGTCAATATAATTGTTTACCAAAGGATCAATATTGGCTTTTAAACCCTCTTTTTTCGCTTTGATGAATGCCGCACACAAAGCTCCTGCAAAATCTAATGCCTCAGGATGAAGTGTTTTAAGCATATCTTTATCCTTAATATTCTTTTCATTATAATTTTCAGCAATATCAGCTATCAGCTTAATTCTCTTATTTGAATAGTCAGCATAATATTTTTCGCCTGTTGCTTTAGAAGCCAAAAGCATTCCGGCATAAGTCACTCCCCATTCATAACTGGTTAGTCTAAATGCGCCTGGCTCAAAAACAATATCCTGATTTCCTTTTTTATAGTTTGTTATTTCTGCTTTAGTATTAGCATCAATAATTTTTGAAGCTGAATTTTTATCCAAAAAGTTAAAGACACGATCCAATACGACTTTTATATCTTCTTTTTTCGGAATAACATAAGGAGTTGGATAATCAGGCTGCAATAAATGTAATGGAGCAGTTGCATCTGTTTTCTGCGCTTCTGCTGTACAAAAAACTCCAAAGGCTAATAAAGTTATTGTGGTTAGTTTATAATTCATGGTTACTGTTATTTTAGTTAGTAAAAAATATATTAGCTATTTACCTTATTCATTCCTTTTGAAGAAAGAATTATAGTAATCAACTATTTATCTGTGTAGTAAGTTCTTTAAATTTATGATTTATTCCAAATAAAACACCTCTTTTAAAGAAATGGCTACGGGCGAATTATCCGGATTTGTTTCCATTATGTCAGCCATATAAGCCCACCATTTTTTTACGATAGGATGATTTGGAAGATACTTTTCATCAAAATCTGCGCTAATTTTCTGCACTGCGAAAAGCGTTAGTGTTTCTTCATCTAAAAAAATACTGTAATCTTGTATTCCTGTTTCTGAAAGTAGAGCCGATAATTCTGGCCAGATTTCGTCATGTCTTTTTTTATATTCAGCTTCAAAACCAGATTTTAATTGCATTTTGAACGCATTTCGAATTGAATTTTTTTCTGCCATCTTTACTGTTTTAAGTTTATTAGAACCTGTTTATCTCTATTACAGACAATTTCACCGTCTATATATTCGAGTTCTGCCACCTGAATAGAACTTCTTTTTGTTTCGTAACTATCTACTCCTTTATTTTCAGGAGTTCTTCCTGGATGTGTGAAATAGAAAATATAAGCTTTATCTCCACTCACAATGATATCTGGATGACCACCAATTACCTTGTCGTCTTCGCCAGTTCCAGGAGTTTGAAGAATGTTCTTTTCCTGACGTTTCCAGTTTAAAAAATCTTCAGAGGAATACACATTCAAACCTCGCCATGAATCTGAAATCAACCAGTTTTTTCCTTTCCATTTAAAGACTTTTGGTCCTTCTCCTCTATCTTTTATAATTTTTGTTCCACTATCAACCCAATTGTATAAATCCTTACTGTCGGCATAATAAATTGATTTTCCATCGTTTTCATTGTTGTAAAACATTCTCCAGCTTCCATTTGGCAACTTATATACAGAGGCGTCAATACATCTATCAGAAGCAAGTTTTAGTTCAGATTCAAACTTCCAATTCATTAAATCAGAACTTGTCAGATGAATGATCGAACGTGGATGATACCAGTCATTAAAGATTCCGGGAACAATCGTTAAATACATATGATATTTGTTCTTGTATTTTATAACGTCAGGCGCCCAATAGGTTACATCTTTTAGTTTATAATTTATTGAACAAGTATCTTTATAAATCCATTTTGCACCATCAATGGATGTTGCCACGCCAATTTTTGTTCCGTGCACCCAAGTAATTCCTTTTGCGGTTGAATCTTTTGCTCTTCGATTCGTATAAAACATAAACCATTTTTTCTCTTTTTCATTCCATATAATGGTTGGATCGGCCGCTCCGTCAAAAATTGGATCTCGGTAAAGCGGCTTTGGCGCAATAGATTTCGAATCTTTTTTTGCTTCTTTTTGTGCATTCATTGTTATGCTGAAAAACACAACAACAAGGTTTAAAAAAAGATATTTTAAGTTTAATTTCATTCCCAATTTGTTTAAAAATTTCTCTCGCAGATTCTGCAGATTTTGCAGATTATTTACCTTGATTATTATTTGGTTTATTCTCCCAATCATCTGTTCTAAAAGGTGATGCTGGTAAGTTTTCTGCGTTGAATAAATTAGGCTCTGGAACCGCTTTCCATGCAAAACGTACTGCAACTGGTTCTTTTACCTGTTTGGAAGAAACTAAAATTGTTTTTCCTTTGATTTTTGCTGATGCAGGATAAAATACCTGATCTTTTCCTGCGATTTCAAATTCCTTTAAATCTTCTTTGCTCTTTTTAAATCCATTTGCTACATCATCAAAAAATAATTCTATCGAATGCTTTTTAACTTCCATGTGATTGTAAGTCGGACCTGAATAAATCAAATTTTTATATCCGTAAGTTTTTGCTTTTGCAAATAAAGCCAAACGATAACCAACCGTTTGTTTATCAATCGGATGGATATTTGTTGCGTTTCCAACATCTGTCGTTACCACCATACCTGAATTTGATATTGATTTTGAAGCTATAAATTGTGCTTCTCTGATGTCTGGATTTTGTCCTTTATGTGGGGCAATCTGAACATAATAGAAAGGGAAATCCCCCTGATTCCAGTCGCTTCTCCAATTTTTTACCATGGCTGGAAAAAGACTTCTGTACAAAAATGCTTTTTCTGCATTGCTTTCGCCCTGATACCAGATCACACCTTTTATGGTATAATTAATCAAAGGATGAAGCATGGCGTTGTAAAGAACATACGACGTTTTATTTTCTTCTTTTTTAGGCTTTTTAAGCTGACTTTTAAATGAAGAATCATTGTTGTTCGCAAGTCTTTCATTCTTTAAATCAGCATAATACTTTTCTAGTTTTTCCTGAAATATCTTTTCATTCTTTGCATCTTGTTCCAATATTGGAATAAAATCTGTGTTTTGCTCCAAAACAGACTGCGAAGTCCAGGCTTCAGCTTTTGTTCCTCCCCAAGAAGTTGAAATTAATCCGATTGGAACTTTTAAATTCTGGTATAAATCCCTACCAAAAAAATAAGCAACTGCCGAGAAAGTTTTGATTGTAGCTGGTGAACATTCTGCCCATTTTCCTGTTATATCATCGAGTGGTTTTTGGGAAGCTTTCGTTAATACTGTAAACAATCTTATAGATGGAAAATTGGCATTTTGGATTTCTTCTTCATAATTTTTAACACCTGTTTTCCAGGTTCCATCTTCTTTTCCAACAGGAAAATACATATTAGACTGACCTGAACAAATCCAGACTTCCCCAATCAAAATGTTTTTTAAAATGATGTTATTTGAAGCTTTAATTGTAATATTATAGGGCTTTTCGCTTCCATTTGGCGTTTCTACAGCAATTTTCCAGTTCCCATCAGGATTTGCCACTGTTTCAACAGGATTTTTTTGCCATCCTAAAGAGATCATAATCTTTTCATTTGGAGCTGCCCATCCCCATAAATTCACTTTTGAATTCTGCTGTAAAACCATGTTATCTCCAACCAATGCTGGTAATTTCACCTGTGCATTGACTGTTAATTTTATTCCTAAAAAAATAAATAAAACAAAAAAAATATTTCTACAAATCATTGATTCAATAATTTTAATCTTAATTTCCTAAAGATAAAGCACTATAACGGTATCGGTATCCTGTTCTTTCCTGTAATTAAATTTTAGTAACGCTAAAACTCTAATTAGTTTAAGTCATTTGATACTTATAAAAAAACCGCCTCCTAAAAGACGGTTTTAGAAAAATTACTAATAATAAAATGGATTTATTAAATCCTGTTTACTCAACAATAGAATATTAGTATCCAGGATTCTGCATTTCCGTTTTCTGTTCAGCAGACAAAGGTTTTCCACTTGAATAAACTCCATCAAGGAAAGTCTGAGGAATTGGGCGTAAATTATGATAATCCTGAATATTTGGCGATGCCTCGATATTATAGGCTCTCGCTCTTGCTATCAAAGTTTTAGTTCTGCTCAAATCCTGCCAACGATGAAACTCACCACAAAGCTCTCTTGTACGCTCGTTTAAAACCAAACATAACATTCTATCATAATCTGATCCGTAACCTAATTTTGTAATTATCGCCATATCCTCAGCAGGAAGTGCAGAAACACTTGCTATTGTCAAGCTGGTAGCATTGGTTGTAACAGCAATATTGTTTGATTCGTAATATGAATTTTCAGGAATATAAGAAATTGGAATTCCTGCTTGTCCTCCAGTTGTCCATGCTGCAGATCCATCGACATATGCCGAACGATTCTCACTTGCTTTATAAGCGGCACGGGCACGAACAGTATTAATGTAAGGCAACGCATCGGCATAAGAAGCTGATCCTGCTTTTGCTAAACGTATTTTTCCTTCAGCAGCCATCAAATAAGTTTCTGCAGAACGAGCCAATATGATATCACGAGATCCTTTTATATTACTCAAATCAATTCTGTTTCCGTCCATATATTTGCTTAAAGATGGAAATCTTACATCGGCCATTAAACCTACTTTATCTGCTGCATAAGCCACATACACACTCGGAATTGTTTTTCCTGTTTTAGAATAAATAATGGCATCTGTATTTTTAGTTTTTGCAAATCGAGTATCGGAAGCATTGTTTACGACATACATAATTCCTAAGTCACCATTTTTATAAATAGCTCCTGATGCATTATTGACAATACTTTTTGTCTGAAAACTTTTCCAAAAACGAGAATCGTTTACATGATCAAAAACATCATACACAAAATAAGTAGGTGCCAAACGGCTAAAAGGTCTTCCCCCAGCAAGGTTACGTCTCATTTGTGGCAACTGGTCATAAGTAGAAAGGAAATACAAATGCTGCTGATTTCCACCTGTCGTCAAAGTACTATTGTTAAACTGCGCGGATAATATCAACTCTCCAAGTTTCTCATTTGCTCCATCTGCAGTAGTATAATTCCATAAATTATCAAAATTTGGCGCCAGTGGATGATGCGAAATAACCTCATCAGATAAAGTTACTACTTGTTGTAAGTCAGCTGTTTTTGTTGCTGCATTCCAAGCATCATTAATTTCACTCGCACGAAACAAATAGGCTTTTGCCAAATAATGTGCTGCTGCATCTTTCGTGATTTTTGCAGGAGCTCCCGCATTAGAAAGTAAATTATAAGCTTGTGTAAAATCTGCAATCACCTGATTTAAAACTTCCTGTGGTGTTGCTCTTGTGAATTCTAACTGAACTGTTGGACTTGTTTTCAGAGTTAAAGGTACAGCTCCGTACTGACTTACTAATTTCAAATAACTAAAAGCTCTTAAAAAATATCCTTCTCCCAATGCTGTTTTCTTAATAGCGTCATTAGTTGACACAATACCAGTAGCAGCTTCGATAAGCTGATTTGCATTTCCTACTCCGATATATAAATTATCCCAATTGGTATTTGCCGCAACAGTATTCGCATTATTAACCGTTACAAAAGCTTTGAAACCTGAAGAATAGGAATTCCAAATCCAGTTTGAAGGGTCACCCCCAGCATGGAATTCATCTGTCCCTGATTCTGAAACTGCCAGAGGTACTTCGCCTACAAATTCGGCTGCCAAAACCTGATAATTTGTTCCAATTGCCAAAGCCTGAATTCCTGCTTCGGTTTTATAATAATCTTTATTATATGCTGTAGTCAGTTCTTCGTCAAGAAAATCTTTATTACATGAAGTGCTCAAAGTTAAAGCGGCAAGCAGCATCAAATTAATATATCTTTTTTTATAATTTTTCATAATGTTGTCTTTTTGAATTATTTTAAAATTCGACATTCAGTCCTAAAGTCATACCACGGTTTGACGCAGTTGTTTGCGTGTCCAAATCAGTCCATTTCACTTTAGTAAAAATCATCCCTAAATTATTAGCCTGGCAGTACAATCTTAGTTTTGCAAGACCTAATTTTTCTACAAATTCCTTATCAAAACGATACCCAAGAGAAATGTTTCTTATTTTTAAGAATGAACCATTTCTATAACCTAATACTGGGAAATAAGGATCTCCAGTTCCAGCAGAATAAATTGGTTTCTGATATTCTGCATTTGTATTATTATCTGTATAATAATTGATTTGTCTCTGACTTCCCTTTGCTCCTTCATTCTCACCTAAAGTATCATATAAATATCCCATACGACCATAAACAAAAATTGAAAAATCTAAATTTTTGTATGTCAAAGTATTAGTCATCCCGACGATATATTTAGGATCTTTAGAACCAATAATAACACGGTCATTATTAGCATCAATTTTATAATCACCATTTTGATCAACTGGTCTTGCATTACCAAAAGAGAAAATATTTGAACCAGCAGCAGCATTAAACTTCGCCATTTCATCAGCATCTTCGGGTTTCCATATTCCATTTGATGCGAAACCATAAATTACATTTTGCGAATCCCCAATAAACAAATTGTTATTGATGTCATCAAATTTTCCATTTTGAAGTGATACAATTTTGTTCTGCTGATATGAAGCACTAAGATTAGTTGACCATTCAAAATCTTTAACTGCAACGTTTATTGTATTCAAAGTTAACTCAACACCTTTACCTTCAGTTTCTCCCACGTTTCTGTAAGTATCTTTAACCCCGCCAGGCGTTGGAACACTTGTTTTTAGTAATAAGTCTGTTGTTTTACTTGTGAAATAATCCAAAGCTCCTGAAATTCTGTTACTGAATACTGAGAAATCTATACCATAGTTGAACTGTGCTGTTTTTTCCCAACCTAAATCAACATTCCCTAAAGAAGTGTTATTTACCACACCAGATCCAGTTGGATATACAATACCAATCAACGGTGGCTGAGTAGCATATGCTGGAACGGCTGCATTACCAGTAACACCATAACCAACTCTAATTTTTAATTGGTTTAACCAGCTTACATTTTCAAGGAATTTTTCTTTATTAATTACCCATGCTGCAGATGCACTCGGAAAAAACGCCCATCTATTATCTGCAGCTAATTGTGAAGCTCCGTCATAACGACCAGAAGCCGTCAGCAAATATTTATCAGTATAACCATAACTTATTCTTCCCATATAAGACAATAAGCCAGTATCTACTAATCCTGAAGAATATCCTGCAAGAGTAACGTTTGCTGGATTTAAAGCATTCCATTTGTTTGCTGGATTCTTAATATCATTAGCAGACATAGCACTATTCTCATTATGATATTCTGTCTGGCTCATTAACAATGTTCCGCCAATACTATGGTTTCCAAAAGTTTTGTTATACAAAAGCAAGTTATCTAGCGTATATGAAATGGTTTTTTCATTTGCCAAAGAAGCAAAACTTGTTCCTGAACGAATTGCCGATTTACCATCTAAATAAACCCCGTCACGGTAAGAAGTAAGATCTGGTCCGAAATTGATACGGTATTTTAATCCGTCTAATTTAGAAGAAATTGCTCCTAAGTCAAACTGAGCATACAAACTACCAAAAGCACGAAGTGTTACACGTTGATCTTGAGATAATTTATATTCATCAACAGGAGTTCTAATCGTAGAGTCTCCTCCTGGATTGTCAATTCTGTTTCCATTGGCATCGTAAGGAACGGCATAAGGAAGATTTGTTCTCGCTGTTGCATAAATTCCAGTTGAACTAGTTACAGCAGTTCTTCCTACATTAGACTGTCCGTATTCATTTATACCATAACTTGTATTAAGACTTACACCCATTGAAAACCATTTGGTCGGTGTAATATCAACATTTGCAGTACCACTGTAACGCACATAACTTTGTCCGAACAGGGTTCCGGTATTATTTAAATATCCAAAGGAACCATACCCTTTCATTTTTTCAGTTCCACCACTAACTGCAATGGTATGCTGTTGTGTATTACCTGTTCTGGTTACAAATTTACTCCAGTCTGTAGTAGCCACTTTAGATCCATCCCAAGTTGTAGTAAGATTTCCATTGGCATCTCTCCATCCCTTTTCGACATTTGCCCATGCTGCTGGATCGGCAGAAGCCAAAAAGATCAGTCGGTCATTTTCAATATTTGGAGCATCACCCTTTGGAAAAGCGGATGGATTAGAGTAATATCTTCCCCAACGACGAAATTCAATATATTCACCAGCAGTCATCATTGGAGCATTTTCATGAATGGTTTCCGTCATTAACGAAGTGTCGTAATTCAATGTAAATTTTCCATTTTTACCTTTTTTCGTCGTTACAATAATAACTCCGTTTGCACCACGAGAACCATAAATCGCTGTTGCTGATGCATCTTTTAAAACGTCAATTGTTTCGATATCTGTTGGATTTAAAAAGTCTATACCTCCTGAATTAGGATCTACACTAATTTTTCCAGTTGAAGCATCAGTTACCAACCTTGAATTTAAAGGAATACCATCTACAACGTAAAGAGGTGCGTTTGATGCCGAAATAGATCGAGCGCCACGAATGGTAATAGCTCCAACTGTTCCCGGACGTTCTGTAGATGCTACATCTACACCGGCAGCTTTACCCTGCATGGCCTGAACCGCATTCACAACCGGTCTTGAAGCAATATCTTCAGCATTCACACTTACAATCGATCCAGTAAGATCCTTTTTCTTTTTTACACCGTAACCTACTACGACTACCTCCTCCAGAGAATTGTCATCTTCTTTCAGTACGACATTGTAAACAGATGCCTGTCCTACAGGAATTTCTTGTTTTTTAAAACCGATAAAACTGTAAGTAAGAACATCTCCTGAAGCCGCATTGATGGTGTAACTTCCGTCCAGATCTGTGCTTACACCATTCTGACTTCCTTTAATGAGTACATTAACTCCCGGAATCGGTAATCCGGTAGCGTCTTTAACAGTACCTTTCACTACTTTGTTCTGCGCATAGCCGGTTGCATGAAATAATACAAGCATGCCTATTAGCAGCAGCACATTCAAATTGTTTTTCATAAAAGTTAAATTTGGTTAAATAATTAGTTAATCAAATTTATTTAGAAGTAAATTTCGTAGTGTCCTGTAGTATCCTGTGAAACCCACCTGCTACCACCTTAATTTACAGTGTGTTAAATACGCTTATTAAGTTTTTTTTAACAGTAAAATCCTGCCAAGCCTTGATTTTAAAGGAAGGAACAAAAAAATATCAAAAACAAACCAAACAAAGACATAAACATAAATAGTCGCAATTTTTATCAAAAATTTTTAAACATAAACAAATTAACACGTAAAATAAGTGTGATTTCTATATTCAAAAAAACTATTTTTCAGAAATCTGTTATTTTATCAGTATACAAACTCATTTCTGATGATTAAATCCAAAAAAAAATCGTCTCAAATGAGACGATTTTCTTCTTCAAAAACAAAAAATAATGTTGGGGCAAAATTTATTAATCGTAACCAAGATTCTGATCATATAATCCAGGAACCGCAAGCAGTTCTGATAATGGAATTGGATATAACAATGAATTATTATCAATAGTTCTGATTTTGTTTTCAGTATCTTCTGCAGCTTTCCAAGCGTTCATAATTGTTACCGCTTTACCTGATCTTATTAAATCAAACCATCTTGTTCCTTCTGCAAAAAACTCTTTTCTTCTTTCTTCAAATAATTGATCTAATGTAATATTAGAAGCATTTGCCGTAATTCCTGCTCTGGTTCTTACTTTGTTTACAATATCATCTACTTCTGCTTGAGAACCTCCGCCACCATGAAGCGTGCATTCAGCCATTAACATCAATACATCTGTGTAACGTGTAATCATAAAATCGACACCCCAGTCTTCACGACCGTTTCCGTATCTTGTTGCATCTATGTATTTTTTAAAAACCGGAAGAGTATAACTACCTTTATAAGTTCCAGAAGCCACAGTATAACTTGTCGCAATACCGAAAATTTTTCTTTTATCTGTTGCAGCAAACAAACTCATAAATCCGTTTGAAATTGGTCTTGACTCTAAAGCTCCCTGCGCTGACAAGTTTAAAGAAGCAAAATAAGGCTCGTAACCCAATTCTACCATAAAGTTACCTCCTACGGGAGTTGAAATATTTTGAGTATACGGAATTACCAATACATTTTCTTTATTAGCATTTCCTTCTGTTTTAAAAATAGGATCGTACTCTGCTCCAAAAGTATATAAACCACTTAATTTAATGTCGTTTAATTCTTTGTATGCTTTATCCCATTCATTTAATCCTAATGTGGCGCCATCAATTCCGTAAGTCGGACTTGAACGTGTCATGTAAACCAATCCTAGTAATGCTTTTGCACCATATTTAGTAACACGTCCAAAATTTGCAGTATCATAAGATGGAGCAAGATCTGGAATCGCCTGTTCTAAATCTGAAATAATTAATTTATAAACATCTGCAACAGCTGTTCTTGGAATTTTTGCTGCTTCCTGAGCTGTCAAAGTTTTATCAATTAAAGGAACACGACCAAACCATCTTACTAAATCAAAATAACAAAACGCTCTTAAAAAACGAGCTTCTGCAGCCATTGAAGTTTTATCAGCTGGATTGGTGAAAATCGCATCTCCTTTTTCAGCAATTTTTTCCAATAACTGATTGGCTTTATAAATCGCATTGTAATTAGTTAAATAAGCTTCTTTTACATACGTATTAGAACTAATCGAAGTGTAAAAACTGTTGATTCCTTCCCAATCTCTTGAAGCCTGTGTTGTCGCCATCAAGTTATCCGATCTGGTTTCGCTTAAGTTCATTAATCGGTTTGCATAACCGTAAACAGAAGTTCCGTGAAAAGCTATAGAATAAGTAGCATTTCTGGCCTGTACAAAATCGCCTGGAGTTGCATAAAAGTTTTCGATTGTTCCCTGAGACAAAGGCAACTGTGTCAGCTCCTCTGTACAAGATGACTGTGCAAATAACAATAAAGCACTTGCTGCTATGAAGATATATTTTTTCATTTTTCTTTAATTAAAATTAATGTTAAGTCCAATTACTAAAGATTTTGCCAAAGGCGCTCCACCATAATCAACGGGAACAGCAAAATCACTGTTTGAACTTCCTGAAGTATTTACTGCTTCTGGATTGAAACCTACTTTGTATTTATTCCAATAAAACCAGTTTTCGCCTGTTACATATAATCTTGCGTTATCGATTCTTGAAACTCCTTTAAGTGCTTGTCTTAAGTTATATCCAATTGAAATACTTCTAACACTTACATAATCTGATTTATACAACCAGTCTGAGTTGGCCTGATAACCAAAAGAGGTTCTCCAGTTTCCTCTAACAGCCGGATCAACATTTAATGAATTTTCTACAGACCCCATTCCTGTACGATCAATCGCACGTCCTGTCAAACCATAAACCGTTCCTCCATTTTGTCCTTGAACCAGAACATTTAAATCAAAATCTTTATATTTAAAAGTATTCGTGATTCCCCAAGTATATTTTGGAGTTGGATTTCCTAAATCGACACGGTCTTCTGAATTGATTTTTTTGTCTCCGTTCTGATCCACATATCTTGGATCTCCTAATACCAATTTATTCCCTCCAATTGTAGTTCCACCAGCATCAATATCTGCCTGAGTCACAACTCCATTTTGTCTTAATCCAAAGATGGTGTACATTGGTTTTCCAACTTCTAATTTTACAAATGGAACACCTCCATCAAATGAGTTACTAATTTCAATTTTAGACTGGTCTGGCCCTAATGCCAAAACTTTGTTTTCATTATGACTGATGTTCGCAGAAGTTCTCCATTCAAAACTTGGTGTTTTAACGTTTAGAGAGTTTAACTCAAATTCCCATCCTTGATTCTGTACTTCTCCAATATTAGTTAAATACGTTTGGAAACCAGAATCTCCTGGAACCGGTACTCTTAACAACAATTCACTGTTATTTTTTCTGTACATCTCAAATGTTCCAGTAAGTCTGTTTTTAATAAATCCGAAATCCAATCCAAAATCTATACTTTTTGATTCTTCCCAATGTAAAGAAGGATTTGGAATAGAAGCAGCTCCCTGACCAATTGCCACTGCACCTCCAATTGAGTAGTTGTATGTTCCGAGAGTTGCGTACTGTGCATAACTTCCGATGTTATTACTTCCGTTTATACCAGTACTAGCTCTTAATTTAAATTCGGTTAACCAGTCAACATCCTGAAGAAAGGCTTCTTGTTTCACTCTCCATCCTAACGAAAGAGAAGAAAAAGTTCCCCATCTTCTGTCTGTACCAAATTTTGAAGATCCATCACGTCTGATACTAGCCGATAAAATGTATTTTTCTTTGTAATTATACTGAAGACGTGAAAAATAAGATAGCAAGGCATTTTTCTCAGCATTAGTAGAACCAATCGATCCCGCAGGAAGCGTTTCTATACTTGAACTGTTGTAAAGCGCTCCAGATGACATGGTGGATTTTGTAATTTCATAGGAGTTGAAAGATTCTCCTAAAAGCACATTAAAACTGTGGTTCCCAAAAGTTCTGTCATAGGTAAGTGTATTTTCATTTACAATATTCTGTCTTCTGTATGTATTGTAAGCTCCTCTGATACTTGCAATAACATCATTTGGCGTATAACTCTCGTTTACGTTGTCTGAGTTATCAAAGTTAATCGTGCTTTTTAATGTAAAGTTTTTAGCAAACTGATAGCTGGCATATCCTGAAATCAGATTTCTATACATGGAATTTCTTCCTGTCCTAGCTAAAGCATTCAGCATATTTGTTGTACTAGATCCCCAAGCATAACGAGTGGTATATTTTTCTCCAGCTGCGTTTGAAGCACTTTCAAAAACAGGAGTTGCAGTAAGCGCTTTAAACAAAGTATTGTCTTTTCCTTCAACTCCTGGATCATTTTTAATGGAGTATGAAGGTGCTAAATTGATTCCCATTTTAAAATTTTCAGATAATTTAACATCCACATTGGCTCTTGCAGAAAAAAGAGAATAATCCGTTCCGATGATATATCCTGTATTTTTTTGATAATTGGCAGAAACGTAATAATTAACAGTTTCTGTAGCTCCTGACGCAGTTAATTGATAGTTACTGAATTCTCCTGTACGGAAAACTTTATCCTGCCAGTCAATATAATCTAGTCCAGGATGTCCTGGCATATCCCATCTGTCATCATACAAGTATGTAAAATATCTTGAATTGGATGTTGTAAGCGGAGTTGAAGGATTTACTGCATTGTAAGCCGCAATTCTTTCTGCAGTAGTCTGACTTGCCGATGCTCCAGCAATTCCAGAACCAACCCATTGCGAATCAATCATCGTTTTTGCACGTTTAATCCATCCTTCTGCCGATAACATATCTACTCTGTTGGCTTCCTTATTCACTCCTCCGTATGTATTGAAAGTAAATTTTGGTTTCCCTGTTTTACCTTTTTTTGTGGTAATAATCACAACCCCGTTTGAAGCTCTCGAACCATAAATTGCAGCTGCCGAAGCATCTTTTAAAACTTCAATCGAAGCCACATCGTTTGGATTCATGTTGTCAAGTGGGCTTCCATTAGAAAAACCTCCGTTACTGTTTGATCCTTCCGTATAAATCGGGAATCCGTCAATAACATACAAAGGCTCATTTCCTGCTGTAATAGAACCAGCTCCTCTAATTTCTATACTAAAAGGCTGTCCTGGTAAACCAGTGGTCTGTTTAACACGAACTCCAGCTACCTGACCAATTAATCCCTGATCGATTCTTGAGATTGGACGTTCTGTAAAAGTTTCTGTTTTAATTCCTGAAATTGCTCCAGAAGTAAGTTTCTTCTTTTGGGTACCGTACCCAATTACTACCACTTCGTTTAGATTGGCGCTTTCGGCATCTAGTGAAACATTGTAATTAGCAGCAGCCCCTAATCTTACTTCCTTCTTAACAAATCCCACAAAAGAGAAAATTAACGTTTCTCCAGATGCGGCAGAAATGGAGTACTTACCGTCAAAATCTGTACTAGTTGACCTATTGGTTCCCTTGACAATGACATTAACTCCTGGAATTGATAATTTGGCTGGATCTGTAACGGTTCCTGTAACCGTTTTTTCTTGCGCATAACTGGATGAGTATGCCAGCAAGCATAAGATCATAATCAGTAAAAGATTAAGATTGTTTTTCATAAAAGTTTAATTTGGTTAGATAATCAGTTAAAACCAAATTTATTTAGAAGCACTATTCACAGTATCCTGTACTATCCTGTTAAACTTCCCAGTAATGACAGTAATTCACAGCGAATTAAAGATTTTATTTAAATATTTTTTAACCCGTAAAAACTCGTTAAACCTTTATTTTAAAGGAAAGAATTAAAAATTTATCAAAACAAAAACACATTAACACCTTAGCTTATAAAATTGTAATTTTTATCAAAATATTTTATAAAAAGATAAAATTCACCCCTTAAAAAGCAACTATTTCTCTATAAAAAACTTATGTACCCAGTTTAGAAAAAACTCATGAGTTATGGAAACATTAAACAGTGATTAGGATCACCTAAATTGAAAAAAAATCGTCTCAAAATGAGACGATTTCCTTCTTCAAAAACAAAAAATAAAAAGATACTAATATCCTGGATTCTGCCATGCTGCTTTTTGTGCACTAGACAAGTTTGAACCATCATCGTTTAATAATCCATCAATAAACGTTTGAGGAATTGGACGAAGTTCATGTTTATTAACTGTAATATTTGGAGCAGCTTCAGCATTAAATGCTTTAGCGCGTTTGATCAGCATTCCGGTACGAGAAAGTGTTTCCCAACGTTGCCATTCACCTAAAAGCTCACGAGTTGATTCGTTAAGAATAAAGTTTATCGCACGTTCTTTATCTGTTGAAGCTCCAACTTTAACCATTACTGCTTCATCTTCTGCAGGTAAGCTATTCGGAAAAGAAGTTAATCTTAAGTCTGAAGCCGCAGTTGTAACAGCAAGTGTTGGATTAGACAAATAATACGTATTCATATCTAAATTAGAAGCCGTAAAGTTTGTAGCTGAACTTCCTGTATTTAAAGGATTAACTTTAAAAGCCTGAGAACCATCATTGTAATAAGATCTATTTTCTCCCGCTTTCCATTGTGCTCTAACTCGTACTACATTAATATCCTGCATAGCACTTCCATACTGACCAAGACGGGCATAACATTCTGCACGTACTAAATACGTTTCGGCAAGACGAGCCATAATTACATCACGGTGTGCATCACCTCTTTCAGCAGTACGTGAACCATCTTCCGTTTTATTAATCCCAGCAAAAAAGTTACAAATTGGCTGGTTTTTAAAAGTAGGCGCTACATAAACTCCATTTTGGTACAATACTGAAGAGTTAGGTACAAATTGTCCTTTTTTAACAGCCAAAGTTCCTGTAGTAGCAGTTTGTCTAGCTCCTGTATTCCATTCAGGTAGACGGCCATTAACATCTGTCCAAGTTGGTGCCTGTACACTTGCTCCAAATTTAGCATTATTATAGGTATTGTCATTTTTGGTATTCAAAATCATTATAATACCAGGATCACCAACTTTTACACCTGAAGGATTCGGAGTAATTACAGTATTAGCACCATAAACAGTTCTAAAAGTTTTCCACATACGGGCATCATTTACGTGATCAAAAATCCCGTAAGTATATTCTGTTGGACGACAACGCTGAAAATCCATACTTCCAATCCATACACCACGTTTTACCCATCCTCCAGAAAAACTTGAAAACTGAGGAGCAAAATAACTATACGTACGGTTTCCAAAACGACCTACTGTAGAGGCATCACCATTGTGACCTGCAGCCATCAAAATTTCATTTAATTGTTCATTCGGACAATCAATTCCTGTCCAGTTTGCATACAAATCACTATAATTAGCTGTCAATGGTCCACGTGCTGTAATTGCGTATGAACAAGCATCAATCGCTTCTTTAAGATCGGTATCTTTATAGGCGCTATTCCAAGAATCATTACGCTCAGATGAACGAAATAACAATGCTTTTGCTAAAAAATGTGCTGCTGTTGCTTTTGTCCAAGTAATTCCCTTTCCATAAGTAAAGACTTCGCCTTCAAAAAGACTGTAAGCATTACGGAAATCAGATACAACCTGTTCCCAACATTTCTCTTCTGTAGCACGCTCATAGTTACGAACAACTCCTTCAATTGGTTTAGTTTGAAGAACAACACCCCCGTATTGTGCAACAAGTCTATAATAGTTATATCCTCTTAAAAAATACGCGTGGGCCAAACAACGATTTCTGATTTTCAAATCTGAAATCACAGTTTCTGCTTTAGCAATGATCGTATTACAAGAGGCAATACCATAGTACATTTCATCCCAAAGCGCATTTGGATTGGTTGCATTTCCATTAGCAGCTCCTGTTGCAGTTGATGCTCCTACCGGTCCAAAACGATTATCATAAGTATTCCACATTTCATTGGTAAGGTCATTTGCATTAGTAAACTCATCGGTACCATACAAAGTATTTCCGTAAGACCATTCGAAACCAAAATGCCAGCGAATATTACCATAAAGCGATACTGTTAAAGCTTGAAGCCCTTCAGGTGTATCAAAATAAGCAGTAGAATATGCATTTGTTTGTTCTTCGTCAAGAAAGTCTTCTGAACACGAAGTAAAAAACACCCCCGCCATTAATAAAAGACCGATTCCTATATTTTTTATATTATTCATTTTTTCACTTTTAATGTTATACTTCAATTCGCCACAATTTATTAAAACCCAACTTCAACCCCCATAACAAAACTGCGATTGAAATAAGTTCTATTAGTGTCAAAATCGTACCATTTTAATGATTGGTAGATACTTCCAGGATTCACGGCCTGAACATATAATTTCATGTTTGCTAATCCAATTTTATTTGCAAAATCTTTAGATAAATTATAGCCTAAAGAAATATTACGAATTTTTACGAATGATGCTTTTTGGAAACCTAGAAGTCCAGAAAAAGCATCTTGTGAACCCGAAGTCGCCTGACCTAAAATTGGTTTTTGAAATTCAGCATTTGGATTATCCGGAGTCCAGTAATCTGTCTCACGTTGATTAGCATGTGCTGTCAAAGCTTCACCTCCTAAAGAAGCCGTATATCCTGTACGACCATAAAGGTTTATTCCTAAATCAAATCCTTTATAAGTAAAGTTGTTATTCCATCCCATTGTCCAATTAGGGTTACTGTTACCTACAACTACACGATCACTAGCATCCATTTTATAATCACCATTTTGATCTTTTGGTCTAACATTTCCAGGAGTAAATTTGTAGCCATTAGCATTCCATTTCGTCATTTCTGCAAGATCCTCTGGAGTATTTTGCCAAATTCCTTGATTATCATATCCGTAACGAACAGCGATAGATTCACCAATAAACCAAGAATTGCTTACCATATCATTTGCGCCATTTGCTAATTTTACAATTTGATCTTTTTGCCATGCACCATTTAAATTAGTTTCCCATGTAAATCCACTTGCAGTTTGTATTGGAATAAGATTAAGTGTTACCTCCACTCCATGATTTTTTGTCTGACCAATGTTAGAAACAATGTATGGATAACCTGATACCGGAGGAATATCAACTTGTAATAATAAATCTTTAGTATCAGATTTATAAGCATCAATAGTACCACTAATTCTGTTGTTCAAGAAGCTAAAATCAACACCTAGATTGTACTGTGTTGTTTTTTCCCAACCCAGATTTTTATTAGGCATCCCTGTTTGATTAGCAGTATAATAAGGTTCGTTTGTAGTGAAACCTGCTACGTTACTCATACCATTAAAAGGTAGGAATATTTGACTAATATTTCCTAAAGTTCCATAAGGATCAACAGAAGAGTTACCAGAAGTACCAAAACCTAAACGAAGTTTTAAATTATCAACCCAGGCAACATTTTTTAAAAAATCTTCATTATTAATACGCCATGCTAATGCCGCAGAAGGAAAAAAGTCCCATTTATGTCCTTCAGATAATTGCGTAACTCCATCCCAACGTCCTGAAACTGTCAATAGATAACGATTATCAAATCCGTAATTTGTACGAATCATATAAGAACTGATACCACGCTCCGTAAGCCCAGAACTCATACGTGCATTGTTAGCTGCGTTTGTAGCATCTACCGACCCCATAGCATTCCATAAAAATGAAGGTTTAGGAATATTATTAGCACTCATTGAAGAATTTTCTATATTCCATGATGATGCCGTTTGTAATAAAGTTAATCCAATTTTATGTTTTGCAAACGTACGATCATAGTTAATAATGTTATCTACTGTCCATGAAAAATCACGACGGTTTTGAAGACGTGCATAATTAACACCCGCACTTCCATTTGAATTCACTTTTAAAGATGATGTCCCGTCAATATAAGCACCTTCTCTCCAATGACGGAAATCAGGTCCGAAATTTAGCTTATAAGTAAGCCCTTCTAATGATTTCGTCATTTTTCCAAAATCTAAAGTAGCAGAAAAATTTGCCAAAACACGCAGTGTTTGCGATTGCTGTGTACTTTTATCCCACTCGTCCATAATCGTATAAACTCCAGATTCACCACCCGGATTAATGATCAAATTACCGTTTGCATCATAAGGAACTGCAATATTATAAATCTGTTTAGCTGCTCCATAAATTGCATCTGGAGCTGTACCACTTCTTGCACTTAAAGTTGACATTCCATAATCCTGCTCGCTCCATGAAACATTGAAAGAAGCATTCATTTTAAACCAATCCACCGGAGTGATATTTGAAGTCAGTTTTGCGGTATAACGTTTGTACCATTGCCCTCTTTGAGTACCTTGATTATCTAAATAACCAACAGAACCGTATGTATTTACTTTTTCAGAACCACCACTTGCACTAATAACATGCTCTGTACTTACTCCTCCCTGAGTTACATAATCAGTCCAGTCTGTATTGGTTACCTTAGAAGCATCCCATGAACCACTTGCCCATCCTTTTAATACATTATCTCTTGAAGTTTGTCCATCTAATGCACTGTCAAAAATCAATCTATCATTTGCCTGAGTAGGAGAATCAGGATGCGCATATTTAGTAGGATCAAGATTATAAGCCGCCCAACGTCTGAAAGTAATAAAATCAGATGCACTCATTGATGGTGCCCTATCAACAATTTCAGAAGTAGTCACAGTACCTGCATAGTTTAAAGTAAATCTACCTGCTTTTCCCTGTTTAGTCGTCACAATAATAACACCATTTGCTCCACGAGATCCGTAAATCGCTGTGGCAGATGCATCTTTAAGAATATCCATCGATTCAATATCTCTTGGATTTAAAGTTTCAATTGCAGAAGCAGACATTAATGGTACACCGTCTACAACATACAAAGGATCATTACTTGCCGTCAAAGATCTAGTACCACGAATACGAACGGTACCAAGACTTCCTGGACGTTCGTTTGTAGTAATGTCAACCCCAGCAATCTTACCCTGTAAAGCTTCAGTAGCATTAGAAACAGGTCGATTCATTAACTGCTGAGCAGATATAGTTGACACTGATCCTGTTACATCAGATTTCTTCTGAGTTCCGTAACCCACGACAACTATCTCATTAAGCTCAGATACTTCATCAGCTAGACTTACATTGATCTCTGAATTAGTACCAACAGTCTTTTCAACTGTTTTAGAACCAGTAGAAGAAAAAACCAATACTTGTCCTGGTGAAGCACTTATAGAATACTTCCCGTCAAAGTCAGTGCTAGTTCCCTGCTTTGTTCCTTTAATAATCACATTGGCTCCCGGAACAGGCAGCCCGGATACATCAGTAATTGTACCCTTAACCATTTTGTTCTGTGCGTAACCTGATGTATGCAATAAAACACACATAAGGAAGACCACAAAAAGACTCCATTTGTTTTTCATAAAAAGTAAAATTTGGTTAGTTATAGTTAAACCAAATTTATCCAGAAGAGATTGGCGCTGTATCCTGTAGTATCCTGTTAACTTTCAGATTGTTAAAGTTATCTTAACAAAAAATAGTCATGAAAAAAAAACACAACAAGCTGATTTTCAATACAATACAAATATTAAAAACACAAAATAACATATCCATTTTTTTTCTTTATTTTTTTTTCACTTCTTATTATTTATTATGAATTAAAATATGATATATATAAAAATAACAGACTTTTACTAAGTATTTAATTTCACAACAAACAGGATGCTACAGGATAGGTTTGTAATTTAGTCCTAATACTTTTACTCTAATGACATTTTGCATGATGCCAATAAAGCGATAAAAACAAAAGAGATTTACTGTCTTTATTAAACTAAAATCTTAGCCAATGAAACTACATTACCTTTTATTATTTCTTTTAAGTTGTATTATTACTGCTCCAGCTCAGGAAAGTTCACCATGGCCTAAATCAACTAATGTAAATCAGCCTTGGGCAAGATGGTGGTGGATGGGAAGTGCAGTAGATAAACCAAACTTAAAAAGAAGTTTAATTGATTTTCATAGGGTCGGAATTGGAGGTGTCGAAATCACCCCAATATATGGCGTAAAAGGCGAAGAAAACAATTTCATCGACTATCTATCTCCAAAATGGATGGAAATGCTGGATTATACCATTCATGTAGCAGACAGCCTTCACATGCAAGTTGACATGGTTTTAGGAACAGGTTGGCCTTATGGCGGATCGCATGTGACAGTCGCAAACGCCGCAACAAAACTGATTATTGAAAAATATCAGATTAAAAAAGACGAGACTATTGATAAAAACATTACACTTCAAAACCAAAAAGAAAAAAATCCTACCGAATTATTATATGTAGTGGCTTATGGAAAAGACGGTTCTTACATCAATTTAACCGATCAGCTGAAAAAGAATCAGACGAAAACAAAAGATAAAGGAATTGATGGGAAATCTGTAGAAATTCCAAATCAGACCGAACCAAATAAATTAAAATGGAAAGCTAAAAAGACAGATTATACCATTTATGCTGTTTATAGTGGCAAAACTGGTCAACAAGTAAAAAGAGCGGCACCGGGCGGAAGCGGTTTTACCTTAGATCACTATTCGCAAGATGCTTTTAATGCTTATGTTGTTCCATTTAACAATGCTTTCAAAGGTCGTGAAGGAAAAATCAGAGCTATTTTTAATGATAGCTACGAAGTTTACGGAACTGATTTTACACCTAAATTCTTCGAAGAATTTCAAAAACTAAGAGGCTACGATTTAAAAAAACAATTGCCAATATTATTAAATGAAACCGATGGTGAAATTGGAAATCGCATTAGAAGTGATTATCGCCAGACCATTGGTGATTTATTATTGACTAAATTCGATAAACCTTGGACAGAATGGGCACATTCAAAAAGCTTTAAAACTAAACTTCAAGCGCATGGATCACCTGGAAATTTAATTGATTTATACGCCGCAGCCGATATTCCTGAATGTGAAACTTTTGGCTCTATGCCTTTTGATATTCCAGGTTTTAGAAGAGAAAAAGAAGACATCCGCGAAGGCGATGCGGATCCGGTTATGTTGAAATTTTCATCATCAGCAGCACATATTTCTGGGAAAAATCTCGTTTCATCTGAGACTTTTACTTGGTTGAGAGAACATTTTAAAACGGCACTTTCACAATGTAAACCAGAAGCTGAAGATTTGATGCTGAGCGGAATCAATCATATTTTTCTTCATGGTTCAACTTATTCTCCAGATCGCGCTGTCTGGCCGGGATGGCAATTTTATGCGTCAGTCAATTTCAATGCAAATAACAGTATTTGGGAAGATGCTCCTTCTCTATTCTCTTATATTTCAAATTGCCAATCTTTATTGCAACAAGGAAAATCTGATAATGAACTTTTGCTTTATTGGCCAATTTTTGATACTTGGGACAAATATCAAAAAGGAACCTTATTCTTTGAATTCAAAATACATTCATTGCAAGAATGGCTTCATCCGACAACTTTTTACAGTTCGACTAAAAACTTAATGAATAAAGGTTATGGCGTAGATTTTATCTCAGATAATTTTATTGCTGAAGCCAAAGTTATAAATGGAAAAATAAATCTTAACGGAACAACTTTTAAAGCATTAGTAATTCCGCCAGTGAAAAAAATGCCGCTTGCAACCATTCAAAAACTGATCGAATTACAAAAAGCGGGTGCCAAAATCATCTTTGAAGGGCTTCCAGAATCTGTTCCTGGATTTAATGATTATCAAAAGCAAGAACAAGATCTTCAAAATATTTTGACTGCAAATAGCGATTTGGTTAAGCCAACTTCGGATATTTTCAAAACCTTAGAAAATGCTCAAATTTATCCTGAAACGCTTGTAAATACAGGTTTAAAATTCATTAGAAGAAATGTTGATGGCGAAAAAATATATTATTTGGTAAATCATACTCCAAAAACAATTGATGAATTTATTCCGATAGAAATTGGAAATAAAGAAGTGGTGATTTTAAATCCGTTAACTAGAGAATTTAGAAATGCAATTGTAAAAAAAGAAGCAAATAGAACTTTGGTTAAAATTAAAATTGCACCAGGAGAATCTTATTTTCTAAAAACAGAAAATACGGCTTCACAAAAAAAATGGAATTATTACGAACCAATTGCTGAAGCCGTACCATTAAAAGGAAACTGGAAAATCAATTTTGACAAAGGCGGACCAGAATTGCCACCAAGCGCAACAGTTTCAACTTTAGAATCTTGGACAAAATTAAGCCCAGAAGCCGAAGCTTTTTCAGGTTCAGCGACATATACTTTACAATTTGAAAATCCAAATAAAAAAATTGAACATTGGAGTTTAAACCTAGGAGATGTTCGCGAAAGCGCAAAAGTTTGGCTAAATGATGAATTTATAGGTACAGCGTGGTCTGTTCCTTATCAATTAAATATCGAAAAATTAAAATCTGGAAAAAATACATTAAAAATTCAAGTAACCAATCTTTCTGCAAACCGCATTCGCAATAAAGAATTAAAAGGCGAAGAATGGAAGATTTTTTATGAAATCAATATGGTCGATAAAGATTATAAAAAATTTGATGCAACAAAATGGGCTCCAATGCCTTCGGGACTTTTAGGACCAATAACACTTACACCATTAAAACAGCAAAACTAACTATTAACTAAGAATACAAAAAATGAAAAAATTATCCTTATTCTTCTCAATATGCTTTTTGTACACCTGTACAATCAGCGCGCAACAGCCATTTGACAAAAAATTAGTTCTAAAACAAATGATTTTAGCCAATGATTATTTCATGCAAAAATGGCCAGAAACAGGTAAAACGATCATCACTAATAAAGAACGTCCAAGTAACATTTGGACACGTGGAGTTTATTATGAAGGATTAATGGCGTTACATGAAATTTTCCCAAAAGAGGCGTATTACGATTATGCTATGTCTTGGTCAGAATTTCATAAATGGGGATTCAACGGAGGAAATACAACTCGTAACGCCGATAATTACTGTGCTGCTCAAACTTATATTGACTTGTATAATTTAGAACCAGATTCTAAAAAACTAAAAAATACAAAAGCAAATATCAATATGCTTTTAAACACTCCTCAATTGGATGATTGGTCTTGGATTGATGCTATACAAATGGGAATGCCGGTTTTTGCGAAAATGGGAGTTTTAGAAAAAGACAATCGTTACTTTGAAAAAATGTATGAAATGTACATGTATTCAAGAAACAAACATGGTGATAATGGACTTTTCAATCCAAAAGATGGTTTATGGTGGCGTGATGCCGATTTTGATCCGCCGTACAAAGAACCAAATGGAAAAAACTGCTACTGGAGCCGTGGAAATGGTTGGGTTATTGGCGCATTGGCAAAAGTGCTGACTATTATTCCTGAAAACGCACCACACAGAGATCAATATATTAAAGATTTAAAAGCAATGGCGGCAGCTTTAGTTCCAATTCAAAGACCTGACGGATTCTGGAATGTAAGTTTACATGATCCTACAAATTTCGGCGAAAAAGAAACTTCTGGAACTGCTTTGTTCGTTTACGGAATGGCTTACGGAATCAACAGTGGTATTTTGAAAAAAGAAACGTATTTGCCTGTTGTTCAAAAAGCTTGGAATGCCATGACAACTGAAAGTTTACACACAAATGGATTTTTAGGATTTTTACAATCAACTGGAAAAGAACCTAAAGACGGTCAGCCGTTATCATATGATAAAATTCCTGATTTTGAAGATTATGGTTTAGGCTGTTTCTTACTAGCTGGTTCAGAAATTTATAAAATGAAATAATGAAAAATACACTCTTATTTCTTGTTTTAATTCTTTTTAAAACCACGATATTTTCTCAGGAATTTAAGAGAGAAAAATACAATTTCAATTCCGATTGGAAACTAAAAACAGGAGACTCTCAAAATGCAGAGTCTCTTAGTTTTAATGATAATTCGTGGAAAAAAATCACACTCCCTCACGCTTACAATCAAGAAGAAGCTTTCGAAAAAGACATTGAACATCTCACAACCGGAATTGTTTGGTATCGAAAAAAATTCAAGCTTCCCAAAGGAATTAAAAACAAAAAAATATTCCTAGAATTTGAAGGCATTCGCCAAGCCGGAACCATTTATATCAACGGACAAAAAGTTGGACTGCATGAAAATGGCGTCATGGCTTTTGGTTTTGATATTTCAAATTTAATCAAACCTTTTCCACAAGAAAATATTGTCGCATTAAGAATCGACAACGACTGGAAATACAAGGAACAATCCACAGGAGCATCGTATCAATGGAATAACATTAATTTCAATGCCAATTACGGCGGAATCCCAAAAAATGTTTTTCTACATATTACCAATAAATTATATCAGACACTTCCACTCTATTCCAATCTAAAGACGACTGGAGTTTATATTTATCCTTCAAAAATTAATATTCAAGAAGAAAGCGCAGTAATAAACGCTGAAACCGAAATTCGCAATGAATTTGATGTTGCAAAAACTATTGAATATAATGTGATTATTGAAGATTTAGAAGGCAAAAAAGTGACTTCTTTTTCTGGAGAAAAGACGACAATTGCGCCAAATGAAACCAAAATACTAAAAGCGAATTCTCTAGTAAACAATCTTCATTTTTGGAGTTGGGGTTACGGTTACTTATACACGGTAAAAACCATTTTAAAAGTTGATGGAAAAGTTGTGGATGAAGTTGCAACCAAAACTGGTTTTAGAAAAACAGCTTTCGCCGAAGGGCAATTTTGGTTGAATGACAGAGTTTTGCAGGTAAAAGGTTATGCGCAAAGAACCAGCAACGAATGGCCAGCAA
Organism: Flavobacterium panacis; assembly: GCF_024649945.1. GTDB lineage: Bacteria > Bacteroidota > Bacteroidia > Flavobacteriales > Flavobacteriaceae > Flavobacterium > Flavobacterium panacis. The sequence goes on from NZ_JANKMS010000016.1 coordinate 49,006, forward strand.
TTGGAATGTCGGTTCCAGCTTGGTTGAGCGATTTCAGTAATAAATTAATTGTCGAAGGAAATGGGAATTTAGTTCGATGGATGCACGTTACTCCTTGGAAACAAGATATTGAATCTTGCGATCGAGTTGGTTTGTTACAAGCTATGCCAGCCGGTGATGCAGAAAAAGACGCACAAGGCGACACTTGGAAACAACGTGTAAACCTGATGCGTGATGCCATTATTTACAACAGAAATAATCCGAGTATTATTTTTTATGAAAGCGGCAACGAATCCATCAGCGAAGCGCACATGCACGAAATGAAAAGCCTTAGAGATACTTATGATCCTTTTGGCGGGCGTGCAATCGGTTCCCGTGAAATGTTAGACAGCCAAGAAGCCGAATATGGTGGAGAAATGCTTTACATCAATAAAAGTGCGCGAAAACCTTTGTGGGCAACCGAATATTCGAGAGATGAAGGAATGCGAAAATACTGGGATGAATTCTCTCCTCCTTTTCATAAAGAAGGCGACGGCCCTTTGTATCGCGGAAATCCAGCTTCCGATTACAATCATAATCAGGATCACCATGCAATTGAAAATGTGATTCGTTGGTATGATTATTACAGAGAAAGACCTGGAACTGGAAAACGAGTAAATTCTGGTGGCGTAAATATTATTTTTTCGGATTCTAATACACATCATCGTGGTGAATCAAATTACAGAACTAGTGGCGAAGTTGATGCTATGCGTATTCCAAAAGACGGTTATTGGGCGCATCAAGTGATGTGGGACGGCTGGGTTGATGTTGAAAAACATCGTACACACATTATGGGACATTGGAACTATGCTGACAATGTTGTAAAGAATATTTATGTCGTTTCTACAGCGTCAAAAGTCGAACTTTTTGTCAACGGAATTTCACAAGGTTTTGGAAAACGAAGCAGTGAATTTTTATTTACTTTTGAAAATATTGCCTTTAAATCAGGCACAATTAAAGCAATTGGTTATGATAGAAATGGGACTATTTTAAGTCAAGATAAAAAAATAACCGTTGACGAACCTTCTCAAATCAAACTGAAATTAATCACACAACCACAAGGAATGTTAGCTGATGGTGCTGATACTGCTTTAATTGAAGTTGAAGTTTTGGATAAAAATGGGAATCGCTGTCCAATCAGTAATAATATGATTTCGTTTACTACAAATGGTCCTCTTACTTGGTTGGGTGGAATTGCTCAAGGTCCAAAAAATTATATTCTTTCTAAAGAAATTCCAGTTGAAAATGGTGTGAATAGAGTTATGATTCAATCTTTGGCGAAAGCCGGAAAAATTACGATTTCAGCTCAATCTAACGGATTAAAATCGGCTGAACTTTCATTTGAGACTAAAACCGTAAATACAATAAATGGTCTTTCAGAAGAACTTCCAGGCAATAATCTGCCTTCGAATTTAGAACGAGGGCCAACTCCAAAAACACCTTCTTATAGACAAAAAAGGATTCCGGTAAATATTTTGAATGCCGTTTCTCCTTCAAACAATAATGATACGTACAAAAGTTATGACGATAACGAATTAACCGAATGGCGAAATGACGGAAATATCAATACAGGTTCGATAACCTACACGCTTTCAAAACCATCAATTGTTAATGAAGTTGTTGCTAAATTTACAGGCTGGAGAAGCAAAATCTATCCAATCAGAATTTTAGCAGACGGAAAAGAAGTTTTTAAAGGAAATACAACTCAGAGTTTAGGTTATGTTACGATTCCGTTGGAACCTGTTTTGGCAGAAAAAATCACTATTGAATTAATTGGCGCTAACAAAGAAAAAGACGTATTTTCGAAAATTGTTGAAGTAGATCCAACAAAAGAGTTAGATTTATACAAAGATAAAACATCAGTTGATGCGGCTGGTCAATTACGCATTGTTGAAATAGAATTTTATGAAAAAATCAAATAATTTAAATCGTTTAAAAGCCACATTGCTTTTTCTGTCTCTCTCGCTTACAATTCCGGCACTTTCGCAGAAAAAAGAAATTCCGTTATGGGATAAAATTCCAGACGAAATTGTCTCAAAAGATTATTCTGAAATAGTTGACAAAGATAAAAATGGTATTGCCGATGGAGTTCGAAAAGTAACTTTACCAACGCTTACTGTTTATTTAGCCGATCCGCAAAAATCAAACGGAACTTCTGTTGTCATTTGTCCTGGTGGTGGTTACGGCATGTTGGCAATCAATAAAGAAGGTTTTAAAGTTGCTGAATGGTTTAATAGCTTGGGAATAAACGCTTTTGTCTTAAAGTATAGATTGCCAAGCGATTTAATTATGAAAAACAAAATTGTTGGTCCTCTCCAAGATGCTCAGGAAGCCATAAGAGTTGTTCGAAGAAATGCTGTAAAATGGAAACTGAATCCAAATAAAATTGGAATTATGGGATTCTCGGCTGGAGGACATTTGGCTTCTACGTTGTCAACGCATTACAATGATAAAGTTTATACTCCGTCAGATACGATTAGTGCAAAACCTAATTTTTCCATTTTGATTTATCCTGTTATTTCAATGCAGGAAGGCGTTACACATCAAGGTTCAAAGGACAATTTATTAGGCAAAAATGCCAACAATGAACTGACTGAGAAATATTCAAATGAAAAACAAATCAATGCTTCAACGCCAAAAGCATTTTTAGTTCATGCAACGGACGACAAAGCGGTTCCTGTTGAAAATAGTATTAATTATTATTTAGGCTTAAAGAAAGAAAAAGTTTCGGCAGAAATGCATTTATATGAAAATGGCGGTCACGGTTTCGGATTAGGTGTTAAAGGCACCAATGCCAATTGGCCAAAAGACTGTGAAAAATGGCTTTCTGCAAACGATTATACTTTAAAACCTGATGGTTATGTATTTACCTATTTTAAAGGGAATGGTGAAGACGGACTTCATTTGGCTTATAGCGAGGACGGTTACAAATGGACAAGTTTAAAAAACGACACTTCATTTTTAACTCCAGAAGTTGGAAAAGATAAGTTAATGCGTGATCCTTGTGTTATCAAAGGCGGAGACGGATTGTATCATATGGTTTGGACGGTAAGCTGGACAGACAAAGGCATTGGTTATGCATCATCTAAAGATTTGATCCATTGGTCAAAACAAGAATTTATTCCAGTAATGGCGCATGAAGAAAAAGCCAGAAATACTTGGGCACCTGAAATTACTTATGACGAAAAATCAAAAACGTATATGATTTATTGGGCCTCTACAATTAATGGTAAATTTCCAGAAACAAAATCAGAAGAAGAAAAAGGATACAATCATAGAATTTATTACACGACTACTAAAGATTTTAAAAAATTCGCAAAAACAAAATTATTGTATGAACCAGGTTTTAATGTCATAGATGCTTCTATTGTAAAACAGGACCAACAATATGTTATGTATTTAAAAGATGAAACCAGAAATCCGGTTCAGAAGAATTTAAAAGTGGCTTACAGTAAAAATTTAACCGGACCTTATAGTTCAGCAAGCAAACCTATTACAGGAGATTATTGGGCAGAAGGCCCGACAGCAATAAAGATTGATGGCAACTGGATTGTTTATTTTGATAAATACACACAAAAAAAATATGGTGCTGTGAAGGAAACTTCAAAAGGCTGGGAAGATATTTCAGAACAAGTAAGTTTCCCGACTGGTACAAGACATGGTACTGTAATCAAAGTTTCGGCTGATGAAATTATGACTTTAAAAAAGGAATAGAAACAGCCAAAAATCAGACTGATTTTTACATTATAATGATTAACAAAGCCCCTTACAAAAGGGGCTTTTGTATTTTAAGATTTAATCGATATCAAGGATTTTTAGTTTTTCATTTTTTAAACTTAAAAAAAAGAACCTCTTAATTAAGCAATTACCAAACGTAATTATATAACTCAAAATAAACAACATAGAATAATTTTACAATTCATTCTAAAAACAAATTCTTCAGTAATTAAATTATTTACTATGAATATTCCAAATAAGAAAAACAGAATATCAAGCACCAGAACTTCTGAGAAAAAACATACTTTAAAAAGTTCCTCAAGCAGAACCAATGAAAAAACGAATAACATCTTTTCAAAAAGAAGCTCTGAATAATTAACTGCAAGAATACTCCGAAGTAATTTATGACACCTTAATAAATCGAGATATGAAAGATATACAAGCATGTAGTAGCAACCTTAAAGGAAAAAATGTAGTAATAACAGGTGCAAGCAGCGGTGTAGGTCGTGCAGCGGCTGAAGCTTTTGCAAATGAAGGCTGTAACATTATTGCAGTAGCAAGAGGCCAAAAAGGGCTACATGACGTTGTAGAATATTGTCGTGCACTTGGAGTCTCTGCCATCGGGGTGTCTGCTAATATGTCAATCGCAGAAGACGTAAATAGAGTTGTTAGCAAGGCTCTAGAAGCGTATGGTAAAATTGATATCTGGGTCAATAATGCCGGTGTAATGGCCAGTGGAAAATTTGAAGAAATTCCAATGGAAATTCACGAGCAAGTTCTTAAAACCAATTTATTCGGATACATGCATGGAGCTTATCATGCAATCAAAATTTTTAAAGATCAAAATAAAGGCATTTTGATTAACAATGTTTCTATTGGAGGATTTATGCCTGCGCCATACAGCGCTGTATACTCTGCCTCGAAATATGGAATTAGAGGTATGATGGAATGTCTTCAAGGTGAAATATCGAACAGAAAAAACATTCATATCTGCAATCTCTATCCTCAATTACAAAATTCTACAGGTAATCTTCATTCTGCCAAATATTCTGGATTTGATATGAAAATTTCTTCCATAGCCTCTGATCCTCGAGATACTGCAGCACAAATGGTCAATCTTGCAAAACATCCAAGAAAAGATCTATTTCCAGATTTAAGAGCTTCGGCAATTACCAAAACCTATCAATTATTTCCCAAGTTAATAATCAATTCCGCATCAGCTGTTTTGAGAACAAAAATGAAACTTAATACCGAAAAGGAAAATAACCCTGGAAATGTTTTGACCAATTCTAAAGAACCATTACGCGTTTATGGAAATCCTCCCTCCAAAAAAATCGACAATCTAAAATTGGCCTTTTTTGCAGGACTAGGATTTGGTCTAGGTTTTCTGTTGGTCAGTAAAAAATAGAGTCTTCTTTATTTAAAATTGTTAAATCACAACGATTACATTTCCTTTAAGTTGACTTCTTTCTTTTCGCCATCCTTGTCTATGGTTACACGTTTTTCGATATTCGCTTTGTCTACATAAGATGCTCTCGCTGTACCATAATTTGTTGTAGAACCCGTATATCCCCAATAATTGTAATAATTTGTATAACCTGAAACATACGAATAGTTATACGAGTTAGAAAAATCAAAGCTAGCCATAATCACATAAGTTCCTGGCATTAGATCTGAAAACTCAAAATGTCCTTCGTCATCATACACTTTGGCCTTTTTGATAGAGTAACCAAAATCACGATTCAAGGGAACTTCAGGCATTTTTTTCTGCTTACGGATTTTATTATTCACTTCTACCCACTCTTCATAATACGCAGAACTAGGAAAAAGTGTGATTTCTGTTCCTTTTGGAGCAAATTGCTTTTTAGCTGTATTAACTAAACCTCCTAATTTTTTACCAGAATTTGCTCGTGCATACGCAGTACCAATAACAACACTATTTCCTTTCGAGATCTGTTGAACAACCTCTTCTTTATTGAATTTATTTTTAATAGGTTGATAATCCAATTCCTCATTTACTGTGATTTCCCACATACCTTTACCCATTGACATTTCGCGTTGCCAAAGACGGCGGTCTTTTTTATCTATAATAAAATTATAAACTGCTTTGGTACTTTCTTCTGTAACACTAACAAGCCATGTTTCATGCTTACCCGTTTTGGGAGAATTGTAAATAAAGCTTTTTACTTCTTTAATCGTGTAATATTCCAGATGTATCGAGGTTTCATCATTATAATAAAATTGAGCAAAACGTGCTTTATACCCCACATCTAATGGCAATGTTCCGATCATAAGATCTGTCCAGTTGAAATCAACAAATGGATCTTGAAGATTTAGATTTATTTTTTTTGTCTTTTTGGTTTTCTTGGAATAATAGGTCCCAGTAATTGGATTACTAAAACTAAGGCTTAATTTTATTTCCTTACCATCACTGTCATAACTAATAGGTTTTAGTGTTTGGGCATCTGCTATAGAAATGCGATTACTAGTTCTAGAATTGTCTTTTGGGGTGTATGAATTGGTCAAACTTAATTGATTATTCGATAAAACAACATCGTATACCATTGATCCTTGCTTTGTCCAGCTCGTATCTTTAACATAATAAACAGTAAAAAGTGATTTTTCGGGTTTGATATATTTGGTGTTGATATCCTTGCTGCCGGGTCCAACCGTTTTTTGACATAATGCAGCAAATGGAAGCAGACTCACTGCTAGAATAAGTGCAGATAATTTCATGCGTACTATTATAATTTAATGGGGCAAATTGTTTTAGAATACTTAATTTCTTTATCAAATGTAAGAAAAAAACTTTTATTTTTCTCTGGATCAAATTGGCTTTTCAGCCCTTTTTCTAAAATTAAAAGGGATTTAAACCAAATAAGCCTTCAATTAAATTGAAGGCCTATTCAAAAAAAAACACAACTAAACAGATTTTTATCTTTTACTTAAAACTCGTTCAGGATAATCGGTAATAATTCCATCTACTTGGAGTTGAATCATATTATTGATAGCAGTTTCATCATTTACAGTCCATGGAATAATTTTCATTTTTAAAATTCTTAAAGAATCTACCGAAGCTTTATTTAACAGTTTATAATGTGGACTATAAATTTCTGGTTTAAAATCAAGCAGTGAAAGATTTTTAGCGATAGCTCCTTCTCCAACCAAATAAGCCAATTTTGTTTTTGGATATTTTTTGTGCATCACATTTAAAATCGTCGGATCAAAAGACTGGATGTTTATCTTTCCGTCAATACCTTTTTCTTTGATAATTTTCATTACCATTTGAGTAAAAACTTCAGGTTCTGGCTGTTTTTTACCATAATCCGCTTTTTCAGATTTGATTTCGATATTGTATCGAACTGTTTTTAAATTGTTTTTGGCAATATAATGTTCAATCGTATCGATCAATTCTGACAACAAAGGCTTATATGTTTTTTGTTTTTGCTGGTTCGGAAAATTAGCATTTCCTCTTGAACCACCGTCAAACTTTCTGATGCTGTCGTACGTCATTTCATAGAGATTATAAGTCTTCTCTTTTTCTTTTAAAATCGGATTTCCTGCAAAATCTGACATATATTGTGATGACATAAAAGCTTCGTGAGAAACAACTACTTTTTGATCTTTAGAGATTACAACATCCAATTCTAGAACATCAACACCTTTATTTACAGCGCTGATAAAGGCAGGAATTGAGTTCTCAGGAAAATTCCCGCGATCGCCTCGATGACCTTGTACCTCAATTTTTGAAGTAATTGCTTTTTGACTTCCACAAGAAGATACCGCCAAAACTGCTATTAAAACACAACTTATCTTTTTGATTTTTATCATTTTATGAAATCGATTATTTTACTTTATCTATTCTGTAAGTTGTATTTGCGGTATGTGTTTTACCAAACATATCTGTCGCTTTAATTTCGATAGCATGTTCTCCAATCGCAAGATCCGAAGGGATATTTCCTCTCCATACGTGCGTGCTTTTTTCAGGATCTGATGAACGTTTTCCTGGCATTAGCACTTCTGATAATTCCCATTCATAAACCAATTCTACGTATGATGGATCTTGAACCTCAACGTATTCCATTTCTTTCCATTCTCCTTGATCTACGCGGTAAACCACTTTGTCTTTTTTACTTCCCATAAAGAAATTGGCAAATACTCCAGACTTTGTGCGTTTTGCTTTTGCCACTACTTTTGGAGCGAAAACTTTCATTTGATAATTTTCTGGTTTTCCTGCCACTTTGTAATCCACTGTATATTTGTTTCCATTGAAATGAATGAAAGCATATCCTTTTGGCGTTCCGTCTCTCATAACAGAAATTGGAATTCCTTTTTCATCCAGTTTTCCAGAATACCAGTCACCTGAAGTTGTTCCGATATTGTAATGATGATGTGGCGTTTCTTGCAACCAGCCATCTTTTTTATCAAAGAAATCTTGTCTTTGCAAATGCGTATGAGCTGAAAGTGAAAGTGTGTTTGGGAAATCCTTCAACAATTCAAATAATTTTTGACGGTCCTCATCTCTAAAAGAATCGTCTTTAGCATCAGGCTCACTTATTGGAATATGGAAAGCCAAAACAATTAAATTATCTTTTGGAACGACTTTCAGATCATTTTCTATAAATTTTAATTGTTCTTCCGTAAAACCTCCCCAATATCCTTCATGATCTCTTGGATCTGGATATAAAACATCATCCATTACAATAAAATGCACTTTTCCGTAATTGAAAGTATAATTAGCAGGACCAAAATGAGCTTCATACGTTTCATCAGCCAAATGATCTGCTTTGGCATCAAAATTTAAATCGTGATTTCCTAACAGATTGTACCACGGAATTCCGACTTTTTTTACTGCCTGAATATACGGATTGAACAAACTCAAATCATTTCCAACCAAATCTCCCATACTTAACCCGAATGGGATGTTTTTGATTCCTTCAACTTCAGAAACAATTCCTCTTGTAAAATAATCAACTTCTTCCAGTGTATAAGGTTGTGGATCTCCAAAAACAAGCGCTGTAAAATCGGCTGTTTCTTTTTGAGGAATTAATCCAAAATCTACTGATTCTGGAAGTTTTCCCGTTGGAGCTACTCCTTCAAACTTACCTTTTGGAGAACCCGCAGGTTTATGGTTATAGAAAAACTGAGGCAAATTATCTTTATTAACCTGAATTTTATAAGCCGATGGTTTGATTACCGCAATAATAGCGTCGTCTTTTAATGGAAGTTCGTAGTTTCCTTTTTTATCTGTTAAAACTACTTCGCGACCATTTGTAACGGCAACATTGGCAATTCCTTTTTCCTTTTTTTCTTTTTTACCGTTCTGATTCAAATCCTCATAAACGATTCCTTTTACCGTTGTCTGCGCTGTCAAAACACCACAAAACAAAACTGCACTGTATATAAATGTCTTTTTCATTTTTAAAAATTATTTATCCCACCAAACTTTGGTATTAATATTATCACCGCCAACCATTTCAACAGCTTGTAAATAGTTTGCATTATTTTTAATCTGCTGATTATCTGGATAAGTAAATCTAGATGGCATAACTCCATTATTCAACATTGCAGTTGTAGTTGGTAACACCGGAAGTCCCGTTCTACGGTATTCAAACCATTGTTGATAATCTGTAAAATACAAAGCGTAGTATTTTTGCAGCATGATTCTTTCTAGTGTTCCATCGTACTTTGCTTCTGCCTTATCAAAATATGTTGCAGGAGTTGTGGCTTTCAATTGCTCGATTCCTGCTCTAACTCCTTTTTCGTAATGTCCTTGCGCATCTGCAATAAGGCCACGTTGCGCTAATTCTGCTTTGATAAATTCAACTTCAGCATACGTTAGAATTAAAATTTGCATTGGATTTTGTACTTGTGTATTCAAAAGTGTAGAAGCATTGTATTTAAACTGAGAATCTGCGCCAGCATAAGCACTTGTGATTCCTTTAAATCCAATTGGAGCATTGGTTACCAAAGCTGTTGCTCCTGTTGCGATTATGGCTCTTCTTGGATCTTCAAGCGTATTTAAATTATCAATAAAAAAAGAAGCCATTTTGATATTCAAATTAAAATCTTGAGGTCTTCCCCACGGAGACATATTTGGAGAAACTCCTGTTACTTTCAAAATAGCACTTTCGGCAGTATTGGTAAAAACTGGATAAATTTCTGGATGATTAGCCATATAAGCTAGTTTCTGAAATGCTCCTGTTTCTGTTCTGTTTGATACTCTTAGCAACAATCTCATCAATAAAGAATTCGTAAACTTCTTCCATTTCAAAACATTATTTTGAAACAAAATATCTTCGGTATAAATCATGGCTTTGCTGGTATCGTAAAGCGTATTGGCTCTTTCTAAATCAGCTAAAAGTGTTTCATAAATAAACTCTTGTTTATCGTATTTCGGGTATAAAATACCGTCTTCTCCACGAACTGCTTCCGTCATCGGAATTGGACCAAAAAGATCCGTAAGATTAGCATAAACCAAAGCATTTAGTGTTAATGCCACCGCTTCATAATTACCGTCTCCAGCTTTTACAGAAGCCATTCGCATTTCTCTGATATTGTTCAGCCATTTGTAATAATTATTCCAAGCCGAATTCCCAATATTATTGCTCACATCATAACGATGCAAACCACCCGTAATACTTGGAAAAGGAAGTGAAACCTGCATTAAATTGAAGGTAACATCTACACTTTGACTTGCATTTTGCGAAGCAACTCCGTAAATAATTGGGTTCAATAATGTTCCTGGACTTATTTCTGTAATAAGGTTTGGATTTTCATTTAATTCTTCAAAACCTGATGAACAAGAAATAGTCATTCCTGTTAGTAATAGAAGTATTGCTGTAATTTTTATCTTTTTCATTGTCTTATTATAAAGTCAAACTTAAATTAAAACCATAAGTAGCTGGTGATGGCATCTGCCCCATTTCGATACCTGGTAAAATGGTATCTCCGTTTAATGCTGCCGTTTCTGGATCATAAATTGGGAAATCTGAAACCGTTGCTAAATCTCTTCCGAATAAAGAAAATTGAAGCGATTGCAATCCTGTATTTTTCAACCATCTTTTTGGAAGATTGTATTGAAGACTGATTTCACGAAGTTTTCCAAAAGAAGCATCGAAAGAGTTTGATTCGATATTCGCTCTTCTGTAATAACGACCATACCAATCTGCCGTTTTCACTTGTTTCGTGTTTGGAGAATAGGTTCCGTCAGCATTTTGAACTACGCCTTCTCCAGTAATAAAACCAGTTTCTCTACCCAAACTATTGGAGTTTAATTTACCTTGCTCTGAAAGTTTGTGGTGTGTCTGAGAATAAATAATTCCACCGTATTGACCATCTAAAGTCACATTCATAGTGAAGTTTCCGATTGAAAAACTATTGGTAAAACCTGCTTTCCATTTTGGACTTGCATCGCCAATATATTGAATTTCTTCAGGATAAGCTGGAAGACCTGCATTATCATATACAATTTGACCATCAGGAGATCTCACAAATCCAAAACCATAAATAGCACTTGTAGTGCCGCCCACTTTTGCAATGATAGAAGCTGTTCCTCCTGTACCAATGATTTGTTGTCCATCGATTCCTTCTGGCAATTCCATTACTTTATTCCAGTTTCTTGACCAGTTAATAGTTGAATTCCATTTGAATTTTTCACCATCAATAATTTTTCCGCCAAGCACCAATTCGATTCCACGGTTTCTTACTTTTCCTCCGTTTAAAACGGCTCCGCTGTAACCTGTAGAGAAATCCATCGGAATATCAATAATCTGGTTTTTCGTTACACTTTCGTAAACTGTTGCATCAGCTGTAAGTCTGTTTTTAAACATTCTGATTTCAAAACCTGTTTCAAAACTTGTTGTAATTTCAGGTTTAAAATGATCATTATACAAAACCGTTAAAGTCTGCGCAGAACTTGGGAAAGCACTTTGTCCGTAATATTTTTGTGTTTTATAAGGTTCTGTATCATTTCCTACCTGAGCAAAAGAAAGTCTGTATTTCAAGAAATCAATTGTTTTAGGCAGCGTAAACATTTCAGAAAGAACAGCACTTGTATTTACTGACGGATAAAAGAATGAATTATTTTCTACTGGAAGCGTACTCGTCCAGTCGTTTCTTCCTGTAATGTCAACAAAAAGCATATCACGATATGACATAGATATTAAACCATACAAACTGTTCATTTTTTTATTAGCATCACCCAAAGTCAAAATTGGTGCACTAGAGCCGTTTGAAAGTTTGTAAACTCCAGGAACAACTAAACCAGTAACTTCAGCTTCTGTTCTTCTGTATTTATAACTCATCGCATTTCCTCCTGCTGAAGCCGAAAGCGAGAATTTATCACCGAAATCTTTTTTATAAGAAAGTAAAAAATCAGAGTTGATTTCTTGTTTGAAAACATCTTGTCTTTCGTAAAAACCTTTCGCATATCTGTTGATGCTGTAAGGTCTTTTTTGTTCTCTAGTCTGATTGTAAGTATTCATAGAAGAACGCAACATCAAATCTAAGTTTGGAGCCAAATTGATATTCGCAAAAATATTTCCCACAATCTGATCGCTATCTAAAGTATTTGTCGCTTCATAAGCAATCAAATAAGGATTGTCGATAAAAGAACTAAAAGGATGCAATTGTGCAATCTGTTCTTTGCCTTTCTCCCAAATTGGACGATACCAATCTAAATCAATATTAGGCTGTTGGAAAATCATGAAATAAGCAATCGAACCATTGTTATAACCTGTCGAAGGCAAATTGTCACTATTTCTGGTATTATAATTTACCGATGTTCCCAATTTAATTTTGTCAGAAACCTGATAATTGGCATTCACTGCCGCTGTAACTCGATCAAAACCAGTGTTCGGCATAATCCATTCATTCTTCTGATTTCCTAAAGAAAGACGCATTGAACCCTTATTATCACCACCTTGAATAGAAACGTTATTATTTAAAGTCACACCCGTTCTCCAGAAATCTTTACGATTGTCTCTGTAAGGCTGCCAAGGACGTCTTTCTGGAGATTGTCCTTGCACAGCAGGATCGTATTGGTAAAAATTCTGTCCTTCAAAAGCAGGTCCCCAAGCACTACTTGTTCCGCTGGTTGAAGTTCCGTCTGCGGAATTCCCGTAAGAATAATATTGATTACCCGATGCATCTGGTGAATTCCCAGTTCCTTGTCCGTACTTATATTGATAATCTGGCCATCTTTGAATGACGTCGAAAGTCGCTCCAGTGTTGAATGAAATTCCTAAACCTTTGTTTTTCTTTCCTGATTTTGTGGTAATGATTAACGCACCGTTTGCCGCACGGCTTCCATAAAGTGCAGTTGCACCCGCACCTTTAAGAACGGTTACGGCATCAATATCATCCAGATTTAAATCTGAAATTCCGTTTCCGTAATCAATTGGAGAATCTTCTCCCATGTATGCACTTGTAGAACCAGAAGTGGTCATTTCGGCATTTACTGGAACTCCGTCCACCACAATAAGAGCATAATTTCCTTTCGGGCTTAACGATCTGTTTCCTCTAAGCGTAATTTGCTGAGAATTTAAAGGCCCAGAACCTGTAGAAGTAATACTTAATCCAGCAACTTTTCCTTTAAGACCAGATGACCAGTTATTTGGTCTTCCTTGCGATAAGTTTTCAGATTTAATGGTTTGTTGTGAGAATCCTAATTTTTTTTCTTCTCTTTTAATTCCCAACGCGGTTACGACAACTTCGTTCAATTCACTTGTACTTGGTTTCAATGTTATCGTAATTGGACTAGCGCTTGCAGTAACTTCCTGAGAAATATATCCCATATAAGAAACAACCAAAACAGCTGGAGAACTTACAGCAAAACTGAAATTACCTTCCATATCGGTCATTGTAGAAGTTTTTGTTCCTTTTTCAAGAATTGTAACTCCAGGCATTGGCATGCCGCTTTCGTCCAATACTTTTCCGCGAACATTCATTTGCGCGCGTCCACTGTGTGTAACAGTGATTGTGTTGTTGAGTTTTCTAAAAGACAATCCTGTTTTTGCAGCAATTTTTGTCAATACTCCGTCCAAACTTTCTTTGTCTGCAAAAATTGAGATGCGTTGTGATGTTCCTGATATTTTTTCATCAAAAACAAAAGTGAAAGTCGTTTTTTGTTCTACTGCTTTAAAAAATTCTGTAATTGTAGCGTCTTTTAAATTCAGGCTTATTTGTACGTCTTTAGCAGATTGACCCAAGGCAAATCCGTTAAAGGAAAAAATTAATAAAATCAGTAAGTAAAGATTTTTCATCTTGATATACTTATTGAAAAAAAATTGTAGTTTCGTGTTCATTACTATTAGGCTATAAATTTTATTTTTAGTCTGTTTTAAATTGCCCGTTTCCGTTGCACCGGAGGCGGGTTTTGTTTTTTTGCTCTTTTTTTTTATGGTGTCTTTTTTCTTATAGTAATCTGCTTTTTAGTGGTGTAATTTATTTTTAGTTGTTTCAAATAGGCGATACTTTCGAGAACATTTTCCAATTTCTCATCTTTAAATTTTCCTGAAATTGTAAGATCATTCAATTCCTGATCTTCAATAGTAATATCAACGTTATACCAGTTTTCGATGATTTTAACCGTTTCAGAAAGTTTGGTGTTTTTAAGAATAATGGTGTTGCTGATCCACGCGATTTTATCATCACTGTTTTCTGTAGAAATCTCTAAATTTGAGTTTTTGATTAAATCAGCTTGTTGGTTTTTAGTGATTTGGACTTTCTTTCCAGTTGGCGAAGTCACTTCTACTTTTCCAGTAATTACACTGACTTTGGTGTCATGATGATTATAAGAATTGATATCGAATGAAGTTCCTAAAACCCTCACTTTTACATCGTGGGTTTGTACAATGAAAGGTCGTTTGACATCTCTGAAAACTTTAAAATAAGCTTGCCCAACAAGTTCAATATTTCTGGTGGATTCAAATTTTTCAGGATAAGTAATACTACTATTAGAGTTCAAAACAATGACACTACCATCTTCAAGAAAAATTTCTTTCTTTTCTCCTTTAGCTGTAATCTGCGTAATTTCTTTTGGTTTAAATGCAAATTTGGCTGCGGTAAATGCAATTGTTAGACCAGTCACTAAAACAGCTGCAATTTTTAATGCTTTTCGTACTGAATATTTTTTTGGCTTAACTTCTAATTCTAAAAGTATCTTATTTAGAATTGCATCACCTTTTTCATCAGAGATTTGATTTTCTATACCTGATGACTGAATCTGCATCTTATCAAAAAATGCTTCTACAGCTATTTTTTCTTGAGGTGTACAGTTACCTTCTTCGTATTTTTTTGCCAGAAGCAAAAAGTTTTCTTTTTTCAAAATAATATGCTTTTATAAACAAGTCACATATTTTGATTCAAACAAGTAGTCGAAAATGCAGGCTTAACGTTTTCTTAAAACGGGTGTTTTTTAATTAACATAAAGGAACGCCGCCCAGTAAAAAAGAAGATAATTATAGGAAGTAGAATTCAAACGAAGCTGCTTAAGTGCATTGCTGATATGTTTTTCTACGGTATGAATAGACAGATTTAATTTTGCCGCAATTTCAGCATTCGTAAAATGCTCAATTCTACTCAACAAAAAGACTTCACGGCATTTGGGAGTCAATTTGTTAATCTGATCGTTGATATTTCTCTCGAAATCAACATATTCTAAGTCATTTATTGTGAAACCAGGATCGGGAATAGAATCTAAAACTTCAATATGTTGCTGATCAAATTTTAAGTTTCTAATCTGATTGGCAATTTTATATTTGACAGCTCTAAAAAGATAAGCTTCAAGATTTAAAATCACTGTGTTTGAAGCATTTTTCCAGAGACTTATAAAAATTTCCTGAACGATGTCTTCGCAAATTGCTTCATCTTTATAAATCTTAAAAGCGTAGGTATAAAGCTTTTTCCAATAACGGTTAAAAATAATTGAAAACGCAGCATCATTTCCTTCAAAAATTAATTTCTGAAGTTCATCGTCTGTCATTTTCAAAAGATTTCTTTCCATGTGAGATAAAAAAGCAAATGAAAAACAACAGACAAAAAATACCTAAAAAGTTAATTTATCTTTGTGTTAAATTAATGGAATACTTTTTAGAAGAAGAAAAGTTGTAATAAATAATATTAATTAATTGGAAGCACGAGTCCAACCTTTTCGGCTCCCATTACCACAACTGTTCTGAAACGTTTTATATTCTTATTAGAAAAAAACAATTCGCGAGTCAGTTTTTCGTATTCCGACATAGAGGTTACTGCGATAATTAGAATAAAATCAGATTCACCAGTTACATAATAACATTGCTGTACTGCAGAACATGACACAAATGATTTTCGGCTTTCATCAATAAATTCTATCTTCTCACTTTCCAGAAAAATTTCGACCATTAAAGTAACTATACTTGTCAATGAGTCACGATCAATTACAGAAATATCAGATTTGATAATTCCTTTCTCTCTCATTTTTTTAATTCGTCTTTGTACAGCCGCAGCCGATAAGCCGATTTTTTCTCCAATATCACGCTGAGACATCAAATTATTCTCTTGTAGAAACTCTAAAATTATCTTATCAAATTTATCCATACGAAACAAAATTGCATTTTACTACCTCTTTTTAATGAAAAAGCAACCTCAAAAGTATGCAATTTTGCGGTCTAATTTTTTACATCTATGAAAAACAATAATTTGAAAGGTTTTATTCTGGCTATCATCGCAGCTGTTTTATGGGGATTTTCGGGAACATTTGGTCAGTTTCTATTTCAAAATCGAGGTATTAATGTGGAATGGCTGATTACTGTGAGAATGTTAGTTTCTGGAATACTCTTACTAGCTTACGGAAAATACCAGGAAAAACAGAATGTTCTTCAAATCTGGAATAACAGAAAAGATAGTATTCAACTCCTTATTTTCAGTATTGCTGGAATGCTTGCCGTTCAATATACTTATTTTGCAGCCATTAAACACTCCAACGCTCCTACCGCTACCGTTTTACAATTCTGTGGACCAATAATCATTGTTTTATACTTAAGTATTAAAAACCGAAAGCTTCCTCAAAAAAAGGAATTATTGGCCATTATTCTTGCTGTAGCTGGAACTTTTTTACTCGTGACACATGGCAATTTTAGTACTTTGGCAATTTCTGTAACAGCACTATTATTTGGATTAAGTTCAGCAGTTGCTTTAGCAGTTTACACCTTACAACCTGCAAAAT
Source organism: Flavobacterium panacis (assembly GCF_024649945.1). Classification (GTDB taxonomy): domain Bacteria; phylum Bacteroidota; class Bacteroidia; order Flavobacteriales; family Flavobacteriaceae; genus Flavobacterium; species Flavobacterium panacis. The sequence goes on from NZ_JANKMS010000016.1 coordinate 65,948, forward strand.
TATTAAATAAATATAATGCATCAATTGTAATTGGATGGGCAATGCTTTGCGGTTCAATAGTATTTAGTTTTGTAAAAGCACCATGGTCGATTGATGGTTATTGGGATTTGAAAACATATTTCTTTATTGCAGTCATTATAATCTTTGGAACTTTAATAGCGTTTACTTTTTATCTTCATTCTGTTAAAATCATTGGTGGTCAAAAAGCCAGTCTTTTAGCGTCAGCTGAACCATTAGCAGCCACTTTACTCGCTGTTTTATGGTTGAACACCACTTTTTCTACTATTGACTGGATCGGAAGTATTTTTATTATTTCTACCGTCTTTTTGCTAAGCAAAAACAAAGAAGAGTAGCTTATTTCTCAATGTTTGTTGAAAATAAAAAAGATCAGATATTCTAAAAACATCTGATCTTTTATTGTTAATCTTTAGTGAGTTCTTCAATTCAAAAAAGTAAAATTCTTATCGGTCATCAAATTCTCTACGATTGTAAAAAGCATCGTCATCACTTTCTGAACCAGGTCGGAATTCTTCATCAGGATAATAAGATCTCAGTACTGCTCTTTCATAATTTCGATCGAAATGCTGTTCGGTGTTAAATCTTCCTGTTCTTCTAAAGGTATCATATCCAATAGAATTAGCTTGAACAATCTTGGTGTCTTTATTAATAGTAACTGATCCTATTGGTACTATGAGATGACTGTCTCCATCTCTGTACATAAATTCTCTTCCGTTTTCATTGGCTAATGTATTATGCAATTCATTGCGGCTTTCTTCAATTAATGCTTTATCCACATTTACATCCAAATAAACTACACGTTGCATGTCTTTGTTTACCCATAAATTATCTACTTTTCCAATAGTTCGATTATCAGCATCCACTATTTTCCATCCTCTAACATCAGAATAGTTCGAAGCTACCTTATAATCTGAAAGTTCATCAAGTTTATATAAATTTCTGTCTTTATTTTCCATCTTTCTTTTCATTTAATACATTATATTTTCTGTTTGAGTCGACACTTAATTTGCTGTGCTATCAATTGGCACAGCATTTTCGACTTCAATAGTACTCTGAGTTTGGGTCTGATCATCTCTCAGAAAAAAATAGTATACAAATGCTCCAATTAGCAATATTGCTACAATCCATGGCCAAATTGGCCTTTTCTTTTCTATTTTAATTTCTGCCATAACTTTATATTTTATGTGATTATTTTAACTTTATTATAAAGTTACAAAGCAAAATCAACTGTAAAGTATTTAATTTCAGTCAGATGTTATACAATTCACAGCAGACTAAAGAAAATTTGAAAGGATATAAAACGGTTCTAGCAATAAAAAAGGGATATTTGTAAATTCAATTCAAAAAAAATAAAGCTAGTAGCTCTATTATTACTTTTCGAGAAAAGTCGATCCCAAACAAACCATTTTTATGGATGAACTTATAAATAAAATGAATTCGTACCATTATCTGTCACCAGATACTGTGGAGGCTTTACGCAATATTTGTTTTACAAAGATTTTTAAAAAGAATGATATCCTATTAAGAGCTGGTGATACTGCTCGTTATTACTACTTTGTGAAATCAGGATTACTTGGTTATTACAGCGCAGATGAAAATGGAACGGCTATTTATAAATTATTCTTTGAAGAAAACAGCTTTTGTGCCTCTACATCTTCTCTTATAGAAGAAACGCCAAGCTCTTTTTCAATTGATGCTTTAGAAGATTCCGAAATTATTCTTTATCCATCAGATAAATTTAGAAAACTAATTACAGTACATCATGATTTGGCTTTATTTCACATTGCTTATCTGGAGAAGAATTGGGTTGTAAAAAAAGAGCCTTTAGAAATTATTTTAAAATCAGAATCGGCGAAACAACGTTATTTAACATTGCTTGAAAATTCAAAACTTGTCAAACGTCTCAAACAGCATCAAATTGCCTCTTATTTAGGTATTACTCCTACACAGTTAAGCCGAATACGTAAAGAATTAAATCTTTAATTTCATCAACATTTGTAAACACTTTTCAGGTTTTTACATCTCAATTTTGCATTAAAATTTTAAATTAATTGAGATGAAAACAACTTATGCCTTCGTGCTAATCTTTTTATGGCTGTCTTGCTCTGCACAAAAAATAATTTCTCAGGATGTGTACAGTTCGAAAATGAACAAAAATGTAAAAACGATTATTGTTACCCCTGAAATCAAAAAAGGAAAACGTTATAATTCGGTTTACATTCTTCATGGTTACAGTGGAAATCCAACAAGAACCTATCAAAAAGATATTCCTGATCTGGTAAAAAAATCTCAGCAATTTCAAACAATTTATATATTGGTTGATGGAAATTTCAATAGCTGGTATGTCGATAGTCCTTTAAAAGCAGATTCGCAATACGCAACTTTTATTGGCAAAGAATTAGTAACTTATATTGATTCCCATTATCCAACAATTCAAAACCGAAAAAACAGAGGTATTCTAGGCTGGAGCATGGGAGGATTTGGAGCTTTAAATATTGGTACTAAATACAATGAAAATTTCTCTGTAATTGGTAGTACTTGCGGCGCTCTGGATTTTACTTACTTCGGAGAAAATTATAAGAATTATCAGGTTGAAGATGTTCTTGGAGCATTTGAAAAACTTCCCGCTGACTATTTAGTAGCCAACATTACTAATAGAATGAAAAGCCTAAACCAATCTTATATTTTGGATTGTGGAACGGAAGACGAATTGATGATTGACCTGAATCGTAATTTTCACAAAATACTGACTGATAAAAAAATCAATCATTTTTATACTGAATCTCTAGGAAAACATGATACAGAATATTGGAGCAAAGCTTTATCTAATCAATTGAGTATGTTTCAGAATTATTTCCAAAACTAAAATTTATTATTACGGTGATTTCGTGGATTGATCTGCTTCGATTGAGATATTAAATTAACTTCAACAAATGTTAAATATGAGAAAAGTTCCCAGAAACTCTAATCATTTTGCTTATTTTTGTAAAAGACGCTACAGAAAATTATTTTACAATTTTATTTTCAATTGCTAGAATAAAATTTTTCCAAGAGCTTTTTATAACTATTTTTAGGTGAACTGACCTTGAAAAATCTTTTCTAAAAGTGTCTGAAAAAATTATAATACCAATCATAAGCCCCAAGACTATGAAAAAAATTACTTTACTGATCAGCTTACTACTTACAGTTGCCTGCGTAAACGCACAGCAGGAAAAAGGAATTATCGGATATAATAACTGGCTGGACAACTGGACAGAATTCAAACCTCATAAATCTGAGTCTAAGGAACCAAATCAAATATTGGCTGGAAATATTGCTGAAAACACGAAACTGATGAAAAGAAATGTATATGTTCTTCAGGGAAATGTTTATGTAACTAATAATGCAGTTCTTACTATTGAACCGGGTACAGTAATCATTGGAGATGCTGCTACAAAAGGAACACTGGTTATTACAAAAGGAGCTCAAATTATGGCTGAAGGCCAAGTAACAGACCCTATTGTATTTACTTCAAACAACAGTATGAAAAAAGCTGGTGACTGGGGAGGCTTAGTAATTCTTGGAGATGCTCCTATTAATAAATTTGGTAACGCGGGTTCTTACAATATGGATCTTGATCCTTCTCTTACAGTTTATGGAGGAGAAAATCAAGCAGGAAATTCAGGAATTTTAAGATATGTAAGAATTGAATTTGCTGGAAAAAAAATAAAAGGAGGAGACAACTTTAACGGATTGACCGTTGCGGGAGCAGGAAACAAAACCGTATTAGAAAACATCATGGTAAGTTATTCTGGTGGTAATTCGTTTGCCTTTTATGGAGGTGATGTAAATGCTTCTCAGTTAGTTTCATACAAATCAATCAATGATGATTTCAAACTGACTCAAGGAATACAAGCTCGTTTATTTAACTCTCTTGCTGTGAGATCTTCTTATTTATCTAGTAATAAAGATGGTTCAAGATGTTTGGAGATTAGAGCATACGAAAAGAAAAATGAAACTGACTTTACCAAAAAATCTACTTTTGTTTCTGCTTCAAACATTACGATGTTAAATGACAGTGAAAACATTAAAAACGACATTCAAAAAGGCTTGGTAAAAGAAGCTGTTTATGTTGCAGAAAGTGCATCTTTGGAATTAAAAAGAAGTGTAGTTTCAGGTTTTAATCCAGCGGTTTTATTAGACAGCAACACTGAAATCAATGGTGACAACCTTAAGAAAATCAAATTTGAGGAAATGTTCTTCAATCAATGTTCAGGTAATATTTTCACCGAAAACAAAACTGACAATGCAGACCTAGAAAACTGGTACGGAAATAGTATTTTCTCTAACGTTTATTCGCATACCGATAACAAAGAAACATTTGTTGACATATACAATGCAAGAAGACCTGATTTCAGACTTCAATTAGGAAAAATTACTGCATCAAGCGGTAAATAAGCTAAAACAACAAACACATAAAAAAAGGAAACAGTGAAATTTATCTCTGTTTCCTTTTTTTTATTTTAGAAAAAATAGCACTGATCGCTTATTTCTTAGAATTCTAAAAATCTAAAGATTACTTTCCAAAAAGTACTTTTCTATGATTGGTTCCCCACTCATGAAGTTCTTTCATTATACCTGTTAGACTTTCTCCATAAGCAGTTAAGGAATACTCGATCAAAACTGGATAAGTATCCAAAACTGTTCTTTTAATTAACTTGTTTTGTTCGAGTTCTTTCAACTCTTTTGCGAGAACTTTTGGCGAAATATTAAAAACAGTATTCTGAATTTCATTAAAACGCTTATTTCCCAGCATTAGAGATACTATTATTAAAAGTTTCCATTTACCATTTAAAACATCCAAAGCATCACGTATAGGAAGCATTTGTTTCTTACATTCACCAAAAGCATTGTCGTTTTCTTTCATCTGTTTAAATCGATTTCACTTTCCAAAAGGAAAGTACTTTCTTTTGGAAAGCAAAGTTATATAAATTTGGCTATACGTTAATCTATTTAAATAAAACAAATATGGAAAAAATTTTGGTTACCGGCGCTTCTGGTCATTTTGGAAAAACTGCTGTGAAAAATCTAATAAACAAATCGGGCGATTCTAAAAAAATATATGCGATGATTCGAGATGAAAACAAAGCCGAAGATTTAAAAAAGATGGGAGCCGAAGTTCTGATAGCAAACTATAACGATTATTCTTCTTTGATTTTGGCTTTTAAAGATATCGACAAAATACTTTTTGTGTCCAGCAGTGATCTTTCCGACAGAGACAATCAACATAAAAATGTTATAAATGCGGCAAAAGAAGCTCAGGTAAAACATATTCTTTATACCAGTGTGCTTCAGAATGAAAATATCGAAAATTCTGCTATTGCATTTGTTAATGAAGTACATATTAAAACTGAAAAATGGCTGGCAGAAAGCGGGCTCTCTTATGCTATAATGAGAAATTCTGTTTACATGGATCTCATACCATTTTTTATAGGAAATAAAGTAATTGAAACACAAAGCATTTATTTTCCAGCAGGTAATGGAAAAGCAGCATTCGCACTCCGTTCAGATATGGCAGAAGCAGCTGCAAATATTTTATTGCAAAATGTATTTTCAGAGAAAATCTATCCTATTACAAATCCTCAGACTTATTCATATCAGGATATTTCAGATACAATTTCTCAAATTTCAGGAAAAGAAATTTCATATACTTCTCCTTCATCTGAGGAATATAAAAAAATGCTTTTAGAAATAGGTGTTTCGCAAGAATACATTTTTTTCCTTTCGAGTTTTGCAGAAGCTCAGTTTCAAGGAGAATTTGATCTTGTCTCTGAAGATCTTAAAAATCTTCTCGGAAGAAAACCTGTTTCGTTAAAAGAGTATCTTCAACATCTCTTTAAAGAGTCTTAAATCAACAAAAACAATTTTAAAAATAAAGAAATAGCGATGTATATAGAAATACATCGCTATTATCATTTTTTACAATTTTGTCACTTTAAGATTTTTGAAATATCCTTCAGTACCTGGTCCGACCCAGAAACCTATTGAACCGTTTCCTTTTGTTCCGTGCTTCATATCTAAAACTACAATTGAAGGTTGCTCATTATTATCTAAATAAAGTCTGGCTTGAGCTCCTTGGACTACAATTTTTATTTTGATCCAGGAATTCATTTGCATATCTGCATAGGATTCATACTTTTCAGGTTCCTCTTTTCTAAGTCTGTCAAATTTAAAATCAGGATAAGCATAATACTGTATAGAATGGTTTCTTCTAATCTGATCTTCGCTACGACCATTATCTGGACGAATATAAATATTCTCAAATTTTGAATTATCGTCATTTATTCTAAATGCTACTCCAATAAATCCTCTAGCCCACTCCGGCGCATCTGGTAAAAATTTACTTAAAACTTCAACTTCAATTGTACCATTTTCAAAACTGAAATCTTTTAATTTTACAAAGGTTGGTTCATCAAAAACTTTCACCTTTGGATCCATTACCACCTTTATTACTTTTCCATTATCTTTTTTTACATTTTCAACCTCTGCAAGTCCTCGAATCAATATGCTTTTATCGAGAGCTAGTTCTTGTCCGAATGCCTGAACTTTAATAAATGTAGCTAATATTACCATTAAAAATATGTTTTTTCTAATGTTGATGATGGCATTATTACCTGTTTTAAGACTAATTACTTTCATAAATCGATATTTAAATATTATAAAACAAAATTATTTTTTTCATCTTTCGTGTTTCTGGTAAAAATGCCTAAAGAATCAGTAATTTTGCACTATGGAAATCTTCTCCCTTTTTAAAGATCTCGACCTTACGTTTCATCAATGGAAAAAAGGTACTTATGACACTCATAAGCACAGTTTCTTTGAGTTCATATATATCACTAAAGGTCAAGGTATTCATACGATAAATAATAAAAAGCACATTTATAAAGAAGGTGATTTTTTCTTATTGATTCCTAACGATGAACATCATCTAGAAGTACATAAATCAACTGACTTTTATGTGTTTCTTTTTAATAAAATCTATTTTAACAGAGAAAAGTCAAAATCTGACAAACTGATTGATTTCTCTATAATTTTCAAGCATTTAGAGTTTATTCTTTTAAACACCAGACACATAAAACAACCCATTTTTACTGATTCATCAGAAAGAGCAACAATAGCATTTCTTATGACTCAAATTGGCTCTGAATTTGAAACCAAAAACATATTTTTTGAAACTATTGTTCAAAATACAGTTGTACATATATTATGTCTAATTGCGAGAAAAATCAGAGAAGAATTCCTCGGCGAATTCATACAGAATGGATCAGATTCAAACATTGCTGAAGTACTGTTTTATATTCAGGATAATATTTACAATAATGATAAAATCAAAATATCCAATCTGGCTTCAAAATTTAATAAATCCAGAAACCACTTTGGGGTTTACTTTAAATCGAACACAGGATTCACTGCAAAAGAATATATCTTAAACTATAAGTATCAATTAATTAAAAACAAACTGCTTTATACTGATAATAATATTGGGGAGATCGCTTATGCTTTAGGTTTTACAGACGAAAATCATCTCAATAAATTTTTGAAGGCCCGCCTTGGCATGACGGGTACTTCTTTTAGAAAAATGAATTTAAAAGAATTAAAAAATACTGACTTCAAATAATCAGATATTATTATGAATATTTTTTCATCTATAAAGACGCAATCTTAATAAAATCGCTGTACTGTTATAAAAATTATTCTTTTAACAAAAGAGCGAAACGGTTTTAATTTATTAGATTTGCAGGACACTTGTAATAGATATGAACAGAAAGAGTAGTCTTCCACCTCCAAGAGCTTAATATTTCTTAGAATTTACAGAAGTATGAAATGTCAATACAACCTTATTGACTGTTTTGTCATGCTTTAAACTTTCAACTAAATATTAAATTCAAAAAGGTCAAGCATTCTTTATGAAAAAATCATATCTATTATTACACACAGCTGTAATATTTCTTGGATTTTCCGGAGTCTTCGGAAAATTAATATCCCTAAATGAGGGATTAATTACTTGGTACAGAGTTTTATTCTCTGCCATTATTCTGTTCTTTATTATAAAATTGTTTAAAATACCAAACAAGATAAATTTTAAAGAAAAAATAGCCATTGGCAAAATAGGAATATTGATAACATTATCTTGGGTACTTTTTTATGCCAGTATTAAATACTCCAACATTTCTATTGGAGTGATCTGTTTTTGCATGGCAAGCTTCTTTACTGCGGTTTTTGAACCTCTGATAAATAAACAAAAATTCAGATCTTCTGAGTTTTTATTAAGTACATTAACATTGATAGGGGTAAGTTTTATATTCCATTTCGATACATCTTATCGTATAGGCATTTTATTGGGTATTATTTCACCTTTATTTTCATCACTCTACACCATTTATAATGAGCGACTGGTAAAAAACTACGACAGTAAACTTATCAATTACTATCAGATGATTGGAGGAACGATTGCACTTGGTCTTGCACTTCCCTTTTTCCTATACTTTTTTACTACTGCAAACCTTATTCCTTCTGCTAAAGACCTATTTTATCTTATTTTATTGTCACTTTTTTGCACGGTAGGTGTATATGTAACTTTTACAGAATTACTCAAAAAAATATCTGCTTTTACGATTAATCTCAGTATAAATCTCGAACCTGTCTACGCCATCATTATAGCGTTTCTCTTTTTTGGAGAAGGTAAAGAAGTAAATTTTTCATTTTACATTGGATTGTTTTTTGTTATACTTTCTGTGATTTTACAAACTGTAATTTCTATCAAGAGAAACAAAACAATACAGCACTAAATATTTTATATCTAAAACTCCTGACCTAAAAAGCAGGAGTTTTTTTTTATAGACATAAATAATGCATTTTATTTCAAGCATGACAATTAAAATTTGTGTATATAACAAAAAGTCTTACCCAATATAGATAAGACTTTAAAACAAACAAAAAATATAAAAAATAAAAAACTATAAATTCATTAATCTTTATGGCTTGAAGACTATTAGTAATTTTTTAAATAGGAAAGCTGTCTTCCCATTTTACCATCTCCCAATTTTCTGCTTCACTGTCAGAAAGCAAACAGGACTCAAATTCTGAAACATACTTTTCTTTATCCAGATTTTGTCCTATAAACACAATTTCATTTTTCCGATCACCCCATTTCTTATGCCATCCGTTTTCAATATCATGTTGATTATCTATAAATGAACCGTAACTAATTCGTTCCTTAAAAGGCATACTGCACCACCAAACGCCTGCTGCTTCAACTCTCATACTTCCTCCAGCTTGACTAAAACTGATTGCCATCTCTGGTCGTGAAGCTAGCCAAAACAGTCCTTTTGCACGAATAATAGTATTGGGATAAACATTATTCAGATAATTGAACCATTTCTCAGGATGAAAAGGTTTTTTACTGCGAAAAACAAAAGACGAAATTCCGTATTCTTCTGTCTCAGGCACGTGTTCATTTTCCAGTTCTTTTATCCATCCGGCTGACATTTGAGCCTTGTCAAAATCAAAACTTTTTGTGTTAAGAATCTCAATGGGATCAACTGTTCCGAATGTACTCCGAATAATTTTTGCCTCTGGATTAAGTTTTTGCAAGGCAGCTTCTAAAACCCCCAAGACATCTTCTGGTACCAAATCTGCTTTATTCAACAAAATAACATTCGCGAATTCGATCTGATCCGTCAGCAGATTGACTATCGTTCTGTTATCCTGAATATCATCCGTTAATTTTCGGTCACGAAGTATCTGATCTGAATTAAAATCTCTGAAAAAATTAAAAGAATCTACAACCGTCACCATGGTATCTATATAACTAAAACGAGATAAATCAATTTCTCCATCTTCACTGGCAAAACTAAAAGTCTGTGCAACGGGAATAGGTTCTGAAATACCTGTACTTTCAATCAGCAGATAATCAAATCTGTTTTCTTTTGCAAGACGTTCAACTTCAACCATTAAATCCTCTCTTAGCGTACAGCAGATACAACCATTGCTCATTTCAACCAATTTTTCATCTGTCCTTGAAAGTGTATTTTCTTTTGCAATCAGCTGGGCATCAATATTAATTTCACTCATATCATTAACGATAACGGCTACTTTTAATCCTTTTTTATTGTGCAGTACATGATTTAAAAGTGTTGTTTTTCCTGCTCCTAAAAAACCACTCAAAACAGTTACAGGCAATTTTTTATTTAATTCCATTTTATAAAATTTGAAAGTTTATTTTTAATGTGATCAGAATTAGTATTAGATGTTTACTGTCAAACCTAAAGAGATATTAATTCCAGGCAATGGTGCCAAATATTTTAAGAACGAATTCTGCGGCCTAGCTTCAACATTAAGCAGATTACTTCCTGCAGCGAAATATTCAATTCTATAATCTTTAAAAAGCATATTATAGGCCAGTCTTGCAGAAAGTAGTGAATATGCAGGCATAGGAGGTTCTGGATTAATGTTCTTACCAAGAAAACGTTGTTCAAGATAGCGATCGAATGCTGCGTTAAATTCAAATTTTTTAAAACTAATTCCGCTAGAAAATCCAAATCTACTGGTAGGCATATTGGGCATATAATCACCTTCAGCCCAATCTCTCATATGATCTTTGGAAATATTGATGTTTTTTACCAAATCAAAATAAGAACCAAGCTGAATATTGAAATTTTCGTTGATCTTTTGGTTGTAATTCATTTCAGCCTCCCATCCGTTTAATTCGGTATCAGATTGGCGCCATTCTTTCACCAAAAAACCTCCTGAACGTGCTATTCCGGTATGAGCCAGATATAAATAATTATCAAGCTCTGTACGATAGTGAGTAACGGAAAGCTTTAATCCAGCGTAATTAAATCCTGCCTCAAACTCCATCGTTTTTGCAGTTTCTTTGTTTAGCCGATCATCTCCGTTTTCTTCCAAAATAATAGCAAAATGATTATTACCTGCATAAAGTTCATTAACATCTGGAGCGCGCTCTGAATGAGAATAAGAAGTTCGTAAATAAGCATACTTGTTAATATTTGTTTGAACTCCCGAAGTAAACTGATTGAGATTAAAATCTCGATCTGAAAGCTTTCCTCCACCAAGTCCCCTACTTGGTTTATAACCTTCTGTGAGCATGGCTCGTCGTTGAACTAGATCATGACGATAACCAGCATTTAGCTTTAAAAATTTTATTGAAAATTGCTGCAGAGTAAAAATTCCATATTCTCTGCTTTTATTATCAGGAAGATAACGTTGTTCTCCACTTCCGTCGATATTAACAACCGAAATGTCTACACCTGATAATCCTTTTAAAAATTGTAAAGGCCGTTGATCTACCTCTAACCTAACAATCTGACGTGAGGCTGAAAATCTATTAGCAAGATAATCTCCTGTAAGTTCACTATCTTTAGAATAGTTCATCATATAATTGAATCGCATTGCAGCAATTAGTGCAGTCTGTGGCCTGTATTCAGATTCCATCATAAAACTATTGCCTACAGATCTTGTATTTATTGGCAAATAAACACTTTCTCCTTCTACTTCATGCGTGTAACCATCATCATGTGTATGCGTATGTCCCGGCAATTTACGCAGTGCAAAACCAGGAATTCCATAATATCCGTATGATCTTTTAAAACCAACGCCGATATTAAATTTTTCGCCGATATAACCCGTTCCAAAATTTAATGCATAACTGTTGGCGTGACTATTAGGCATTGTCCCTTTTTTCACAGGAACATAATCCGTTATACTTTTCACAATAGTGGTTGAAAAAGGTGTTCCTACTGGCTGTCCTGCGATATATAAACTGTTTTTAGGATTTGACACATAAGCACCATCGAGAAAGGATCTTTCCTCAAAAGTGTATAAGTCGGCTTCAGTAAGATCCCATTGTGGGTCATTCATTTTTTCCAGAACAAATTGACTTATATAGGGATACAAAGTCAAGTTTCTGGTGGTCTCTTTCTGTACATGAACTTGTGCCATTGAGGCTGTTAAATCATCAATTTTAGGATCATAAGCAACTGGAGCTTTAGTATTTCCTGGTATTTTGATATCGTCATTCCACCTATTCATTCCCCCAGCATGCCAAACCCATTTCCTTCCAATATTTCCATTAAAATCAAAAGATTGTTTATATCCCAAATTGGTACTTCCTTCTGCCCGCACGGAACCTGAAAGAGATTTAAGAGCTTTTTCTTTAGGGATTGTATTGTCTTTCAAGTTAACGGCACCTCCAATTGCTCTTCCTCCAAAAAGAACATTTCCATCATTAATATGAATATCAATACCTAGCAGGTTATCCATATCAGTAATCAAATTAAGATTTGGACTAATTCCTGAAAGATCATTCATTGCCATTCCATTGTTTAACACCTTAACACGATTACCGCTAAGGCTTCTGATTACCACAGCACCCGAATTAGGGCCGAAATAAGAATTTTGAATTCCCGGAACATGACTGAGTGCATCTCCAAGAGTTGCAGACTGACTCTTTAGAAGTTCTTTTCGGGAAATTTTTCTTGAATTAGACAACTCTGGCTTAGAATTACTATGAATTACAACCTCTTTCAATTGATTTGTTTTTACACTGTCAATTGGTTTTGTATTCTGCGAGTAGACTAGATTAAAGGCGAAGAAAAATAAAAAGTGGTATGATATCCGCATAAGTGTGCTGAGTTTATTTTAAATGATGGCAAATATAAAGCTTAAAATATTTATCGCAACAATATTGCAATAAAATATCGCAACTTTGTTGCAATAATAATTTTTAAAATATACTTTTGGCAAAAATTTTAAATATGAGAAAAGAAAAAAATTCCTTCAAACTACTAATTATAGGACTTTTGTTCCTATCAATCGCAGCCTGCAACAGCGACGATGAAAAAGCTCCCCAAAAGCAGATTGACATTGAACTCTCTCCAACTATCACAATGGTTTATGGAGAACAACAGGAAATTGCTCTGCCATCTGATGTTTTGGGTGCATCTGATCTTCAGGTAAATTTAGATTTCAGTCTTAATGAGAACATAAAAGTTAATTCTGTTGAATATCTTAATGATAAACTTTCAAAAGCGATAACCATCAACAAAGAATCTAGAAAAATCAATATAAAAAGTGAGCTCCTTTATGCTAATAGCACTATTTCAAGTATTAATGGTGTAAAATTACCTGATAGTTATAAGATTATTATAAATGTGAGTTCGGCAAGTCAGAACTTTCAGGGCAAACAGACCGTTGATCTCAAAATCAATCCCGCGAAGCTCACAGTTAAAGATCTAGATAGTAAAGCTTCGATCCCTGTAGCCTATGTCATATATGGTGATCTTGCTAATTTTGAGCTTGAAGTCCCTAAAAACACTTCATCTGATGTAAGCTGGGTAATTGAAAATCAATCGGCTATTGGAACAGAGGTATCATTAACAGCAAACATTTTGAAATTTAATTCAAATGCTGGAGATCCAAATAAAAAGGCTGAAAAAACTTATGATGTGAGTCCAGTACTGCTTAAAGATGGTTTTCGTATTGCGTCCACAACATTTCGCGTAATATTTATTCCAAAAATAAAATTCTTCTATGGTACCTATTATCCTGAATATGATCTTACCATATTATTAAATAATCTCCATATTGCTCTATCAAATGGTTATGTATCTGCTACTCCTGCATTTTCACCAGAAGCTTACAAATCATCATTTATTATTAATGGAATTAAAAAAGATGGGCAATCCTTTAACGATACCGAAAGTATATTTTCTATAAATGAAAAAACGGGATCTGTAACAATAAAGAAAAGTACTTCACTCACAGCAGGTTCATATGAAATCACCGTTAAAGCATTAACAACTACAGGACTTGAATTTCTGACTACCCTTACTCTGAATATGTCAAAAGCAGAATAAGCGTTTAACATCGTAATACATCTTATCGATAATTAAAAAATATATAACAAAAAGAGCCGTCTAAATAGACGGCTCTTTTTTATTTCTTCATAACAAATTACAAACAGAGTTTTTTTAGAGTATTTCTATATTTAACACTCTATTTTAAGGCACCAAAACAGCACGACCTTTTATTTTTCCTTGTCTCATTTTCTCATAAACTTCATTAGCATCATCAAGTTTATGCTTTTCTATTTCAATATGGATTTTCTTTTGCCTTGCAAGACCTACTACTTCCATTAGTTCAGTTTTGGAACCCCAGTACGGATTTGTCATACTCACGCCAAATGGCAAGCCATTCATACTGTATTGATAATGTCCTCCTCCTAAACCTATAATAGTTAAATCACCATCTAAACTAACAACCTTTGTCCCTAAATCTATAGTAGAAGTAGCACCTACAAAATCAAGTACTACTTTTGCTTTCTTTATTCCTGTAATTTTTTGAATTTGTTCCGCTGCATCAGCATCTCTGGAATTGATAGTAAAATCTGCACCCAGTTCACTTGCAAATGCAAGTTTTTCTTCTGTAACATCACAAGCAATAATAGCTGCTCCACTAATTTCTCTTAAAATCTGTAATGCAACGTGACCTAATCCTCCCACACCAATTACAACAACAAATTCGTCAGGCATTAATTTAGGAAGAGAACGTTTTATCGCTGAATAAGGAGTAAGAGCAGCATCTGTAAGCGGAGCTGCAATAACAGGATCAAGATCATATATCGGAACCAAAAGCCTCGATGAAGGAACCAACATATAATCTGCCATACCACCATCTAATCCGAGTCCTCCCCCATAAGCTTGTTCTGACTGATGATCACAGTAATTCTCTTTTGACTGTTGACAAGGCTTACAATGTCCGCAACCCCACGGTCCATAAACCAGAACTGCATCTCCTTTTTTGTATCCTTTTACGTTTTCACCTATTTCTTCTATCCATCCCGCATTTTCATGTCCTAAAGTAAAAACGGTATCTCCAACTGTGCCTTCATCAATAATATGCAAATCTGAATGACACACACCCGCGCCGCCAATTTTTAATAAAACTTCATCACCCTGAGGAACTGGTCTTTCCATATCATTAACGACACGGACATCTTTATGTCCAAAAAAACGTACTGCTTTCATAAATTAACTTTTGATATTAATATCTACTAATTTACAAATTGTATAGATTAAAGATTATATATCTCAAGTTAAGTTTATCCTAATAAATCTAACAGATCACTAATTATTTATGGCGTTCCCCTCCGGGTCGTGCTGTCCGCTTTATCTTTTGCGGGATAAGGTTTCAGGGATAAAAAAAGGTTTTGTACGCCCGCAAAAGGATGCCGCTCCCATCACTAA
>NZ_JANKMS010000017.1 GCF_024649945.1 Flavobacterium panacis
GTTTGAAGATTCTAGTTTGAAGATTCTAGTTTGAAGATTCTAGTTTGAAGATTCTAGTTTGAAGATTCTAGTTTGAAGATTCTAGTTTGAACTTGAAATATGAAACCTCAAACCTGAAACAAAAAGAATACGTTCCACGTGGAACAAGAAAAATATAAATGTAATTCTAGAAACCGCGTTAGCGGTTTTTGGAGAATAATAAAACAAAATGTTTTTAGAAGAATATGATGTAATTGTGGTTGGTGCAGGCCATGCTGGTTCTGAAGCTGCGGCTGCGGCTGCAAATTTGGGATCGAAAACTTTATTGGTTACAATGAGTTTGCAAAACATTGCACAGATGTCATGCAATCCTGCGATGGGAGGAATTGCAAAAGGACAGATCGTTCGTGAAATTGATGCGCTTGGAGGATATTCAGGAATTGTTTCAGATAAGACTGCAATCCAATTCAAAATGTTGAACAAATCAAAAGGACCTGCAATGTGGTCGCCGAGAGTTCAAAGTGATAGAATGCGTTTCGCAGAAGAATGGAGAATGATGTTGGAGGGAACTCCAAATTTAGATTTTTACCAAGAAATGGTAAAAGGATTAATTATTGAAAACGGAAAGATAAAAGGAATTAGAACTTCACTTGGTGTGGAGATTCGTTCCAAATCTGTTGTTTTGACAAATGGTACTTTTTTAAATGGTTTAATTCATATTGGAGAAAAACAATTCGGAGGAGGAAGAGCAGGAGAAAGTGCTGCAACCGGAATTACAGAAGATTTGATCAAAGCAGGTTTTGAAGCTGGAAGAATGAAAACAGGAACGCCACCTCGAGTAGATGGACGTTCTTTAGATTATTCTAAAATGAACGAAGAAAAAGGAGATGCAAAGCCAGATAAATTTTCTTATTCAGATGTGACTTCTCCGTTAACGCATCAACGTTCTTGTTACATGACATACACGTCTTTGAACGTTCATGATATTTTGAGAGAAGGATTTGATCGTTCTCCAATGTTCAACGGAAGAATCAAAAGTTTAGGTCCGAGATATTGTCCTTCAATTGAAGATAAAATAAATCGTTTTGCAGATAAAGAGCGTCATCAATTATTTGTTGAGCCAGAAGGATGGAATACTTGTGAAGTTTATGTAAACGGATTTTCAACTTCACTTCCAGAAGATATCCAATTTAAAGCGCTTCGTTCGGTAGCAGGTTTTGAGAACGTAAAATTCTTTAGACCTGGTTATGCTATCGAATATGATTTCTTTCCGCCGACACAATTGAAACATACGTTGGAAACGAAGTTAGTTGAAGGATTGTATTTTGCTGGACAAATTAATGGAACAACAGGATATGAAGAAGCAGCTTCTCAAGGTTTGATGGCCGGAATAAATGCACACTTGAAAGTTCACGAAAAAGATCCATTAATTTTAAAACGTGATGAAGCATATATCGGAGTTTTAATTGATGACTTGATTACGAAAGGAACAGAAGAACCATATCGTATGTTTACATCAAGAGCAGAATACAGAACATTGTTGCGTCAAGATAATGCCGATTTCAGATTGACTCCAATGTCATACGAAATTGGTTTAGCTTCTGAAGCTCGTTTGCGACGAATGGAAAAGAAACTTAACGAGTCTGAAAAGATGGTTTCCTTCTTCAAAGAAACAAGTGTAAGTGTTGCAGAAACGAATCCAATTTTGGAAGCAAAAGAATCTGCGCCAATTTCTCAAGGTGATAAAATGTTCAAGATTTTCTCTCGTCCGCAAATTGAATTGGAAGATATGTTGGAATTTGAAAAAGTTTCAGCTTATATCGAAGAGAATCAGCTTGACGAAGAAATTGTAGAGCAAGCCGTAATTCAGGTGAAATATTCTGGATATATCGAAAAGGAAAGAAATAATGCAGACAAGTTGAATCGTTTGGAAGAAGTAAAAATTCCAGACAATTTTGATTATAACAAAATCAAATCAATGTCAATTGAAGCAAAACAGAAATTAAGCAAGATTCGTCCTGTAACCATTTCTCAAGCTTCAAGAATCAGCGGAGTATCACCAAGTGATATTTCCGTGCTTTTGATTTATATGGGAAGATAGAAAAAGTTTGCAGTCGCAGTGCTCAGTATTCAGGTTTTTCCTGAGACTGAAGACTGCGACTGAATACTTAGAAATGTTCCACGTGAAACCTTTTTATAAAAATTATATCAAATCAATATGAAAGTTGTACAAAAAGATATTTTTTCGAAAGAAGAAAAGAAACAATTGTGGCAACTTCGTAACAATGAATATCCAATTCAATTTGGGCATGAAACTTTTGAAGAGTTTGAGTTATATTGTAACTCAATTGCGGAGCAAAAGAATTATATGTTGATTGATGATGAAAATAAAATTCAAGGTTGGGCTTATACCTTTTTTCGTGATAATGAAATTTGGTTTGCAATTATGTTGAATTATCAATTTCAAGGAAAAGGATACGGAAGAATTCTATTAGAAGAATTAAAAAAGAATAATACAGATTTGAATGGTTGGGTTATCGATCATGAAAATGATGTAAAAAGAAATCATCAGAAATATATTTCGCCTGTGCAGTTTTATATTTTAAATGATTTTTCTGTTTTAGAAAATTCGAGAATTGAAAACGAGAAAATTTCAGCTGTAAAGATAAACTGGAGAATATAACAAAAAGTAAAATAAAAATCCTAAAAACGAAATTATATCGTTTTTAGGATTTGCTATAAATTAAACCAATACTATAATTTTAAAAATGGACGTTTTAAACAAAAAACACTTTCTTACCGTAAAAGACCATTCTGTTTCAAAAGAAATTTTCGATTTGTATTATGATGAAGAATTAGACATGTTGATTACTTCTCCACAACCTGAACTTCAAAATTTGGGTAAATACTATGAAAGTGAAGATTATATTTCGCATACAGATAACAAACGTTCCTTATTTGAAAAAGCCTATCATTTTGTAAAAAATATTGCCCTTCAAAATAAGTTAAATCTAATAAATGCAGAACAACCACAAAAAGGCAAATTGTTGGATATTGGTGCTGGAACAGGAGATTTTCTTTTAACAGCAAAAAATAATGGTTGGGAAACGATTGGAGTAGAACCGAGCGATCGCGCAAAGAATATTGCAAAGCAAAAAGGAATTTCATTTGTAGAAGAAATTAGCGCTTTAGAAAATCATTCTTTGGATGTAATTACAATGTGGCATGTTTTGGAACATGTTCCAGATTTGGAACATCAGATCCAGGAATTGAAGCGTTTATTAAAACCAACTGGAACATTAATTGTTGCGGTTCCAAATTATAAATCTTTTGATGCCAACCATTATCAAACGTTTTGGGCTGCTTATGATGTACCGATTCACTTTTGGCATTTTTCAAAAAAATCGATTCAAGTGCTTTTTGAAAGAGTAGATATGAAATTGGAAAAAATACTTCCAATGAAGTTTGATTCGTTTTATGTGAGTCTTTTATCTGAAAAATATAAAACAGGAAAAATGAATTATATTAAAGCTTTTTTAGTTGGTTTGAAATCAAATTGGAAAGCAAAAAGTTCAAAAGAATATTCATCTCATATTTATGTTTTGAAAAATAAATAAAATAGTAAATCATACTAAAAAGCCATTTCATTCGTTTCTGATGAAATGGCTTTTTTATTTTATAAAATCGTTGAAAAATACTGATTTCATTGCAATAGCGACGGATTATTGCTATTATTTTTTCTATAAATAAAATCAATATCATAAAATTTGTGCATTTTTTAAAGTTTATGTTAATCCTATTGAATTTTTTATATTTTTGTCTTTCATACTTAAAAAAATAGAATTTAAAAAAATGAAAAAAGCATTAGTTATTATCGCACTTTCAGTTTTCGCAGTTTCTTGTAACAAAACAGCAGAGGTAAAGGAAGTAAAAACAGCTTACGTGGATACTTCGGTTTTGATGAAAGAATACACTGAGGCAAAAGATTTAGAGGCAAAGTACAAAGCTCAAGCGGAAGAAAAAGGTAGACAATTACAAGCTGAGATTTCACGTTTTAAACAAGACGCTGCTAGTTTTCAAAGCCAAGCACAAGCAAACGGTCAAGCTTGGGCACAGCAAAGAGGAGCTGAATTGCAAAAAAGAGAGCAGCAATTAGGTTATGCTCAACAAGCATTAGCACAACAACTACAACAAGAAAGCGGTGTAGAAATGGATTCTCTTGTTAGTGGAGTTAAAAAATTCATCAAAGAATACGGAAAGAAAAATGGTTACTCTTACATCTACGGGACAGGAGATGCTGCAACTGTTTTGTATGCTGAAGACAAATATGATATCACAAAAGAGATTATCAAAGAATTAAACGATAAGTACAAAGCAGCACCTAAAGCAGATGCAAAACCAGCAGCTGAAACTAAAGAAGGTGAAGCAAAAAAATAAAAAACTACCAAACTAACTAAATTACTGAAAACCTAAATCCACTAAGATTTAGGTTTTTTCTTTTTATAAAAATGCGGTAATTTTATTATTTAATACAGGCCAAATGCAAAACGTTTCAGAAGCGGCAGCTTACACTTTACAATTCATCAATCAAACGCAAAAATCTATTTTCCTCACGGGAAAAGCAGGAACTGGAAAAACTACGCTTTTACGCGAAATCATTGCAACAACACACAAAAATACTGTAGTGGTAGCACCAACCGGAATCGCCGCTTTGAATGCGGGCGGTGTTACGATTCATTCGATGTTTCAATTACCATTTTCTGCATTTATCCCTTCGTACGATGCGAGTGCACAATTCACAGAAACGGTGAAGTTCGAAAACAAAGAGTCTTTGCGTCGTCATTTTAAAATGAACAATGTAAAACGAAATGTTATCAAAAACATGGAGTTACTTGTGATTGATGAAGTCAGTATGATGCGTGCCGATTTGTTGGATGCAGTAGATTTCATGATGCAGACCGTTCGAAGAAACACTCAGCCTTTTGGTGGAGTTCAAGTTTTGTTTATTGGAGACTTGCTTCAATTGCCGCCGGTAATTCGCGATGAAGAATGGAGAACGCTCAAAAATTATTACCGTGGAAAATTCTTTTTCCATTCTCATGTTCTGCAAACGTATCCGCCGATTTATATCGAATTGTCAAAAATTTATCGCCAGACCGACGATGCTTTTATCTCGGTTTTGAACAATCTTCGAAATAATCAGATCACTCCAGAAGACATAGCTATTCTAAATCAGTATGTTAAGCCTGATTTTGACTTCAAAGAGAACAAAGGATATATCACGCTGACAACGCATAATGCGAAAGCGGATGCTATCAACTCACAGTCAATCAATGATTTAGATGGTAAAGAATACGTTTATACGCCATTTGTTGTGGGAGACTTTCCAGAAAAGATCTTTCCTGTTGAAGAAGAACTGAAATTGAAAGTAGGAGCACAGATTATGTTTGTCAAAAATGACTTGTCTTTTGAGAAAAGATATTTCAACGGAAAGATGGGCGTAATCAAATCCCTTTCAGACGAAGAAATCTTTGTTCACTTTCCGGAAGAGAATATGACACTCGAAGTTGAAAAATACGAATGGAAAAATATCCGATACAAAGTCAACGAACAAACCAAAGATATTGAAGAAGAAGTTTTAGGAACTTTTGCTCATTACCCGATCAAACTGGCATGGGCGATTACAGTGCATAAAAGCCAAGGTTTAACTTTTGACAAAGCAGCGCTCGATGTATCGCAAGTTTTTCTCCCTGGACAAGCCTATGTAGCACTTTCGCGTTTACGTTCGTTAAACGGGCTTATTTTGCTTTCTCCGATGCAGATGAATGGTATTTCCAACGACCAAGATGTGATGGATTACGCTTTGAATAGAGCAACGGAAGAAACTTTAGAGAAAGCACTTCACTTTGAAACTAAAAATTTTATTCATAACTATTTGGTTAACAGTTTTAATTGGGGAGAATTGGCTCAGGAATGGCGAAATCATCGTTTTAGTTATAACGAAAATGCGGCAGGTTCCGAAAAAGCGAAACACGCAGTTTGGGCACATAAACGAATGGAAATTATTGAGCAGCTTTTAGACCCTTCGCAGAAATTCATTGCGCAACTCAACAAAATTTTCATCAAAGAAACGGTCGATTTGTTTTTTGTGAAAGAAAGGGTAGATGCTGCCTATGATTATTTCTTCAAGCAAATGGACAAATTGGTCGATGATCTGATTTACAAAATAGCTGAAATTCAAAAATTTAAAAAAGTAAAAGAGTTCTACGAAGAGCTTAATTTTTTAGAAGATCTCCAAACTAAAGCAGTTTTGCGATTGATGAAAGCCAAGTTATTGATTGAAGTTGTCGTTGCTGGTGAAGAAATCAGTAAAGAAAAGCTAACGTCGCAAAATATCAAAAATTACAAAACTAACAAAGCAGAAAGAATAAGAGAAGAGCTGAGAACAACAAATACAGACATTTTTAGGACCGAAGAACCTGTTATTCGATACAAATCAACCAAGACGGAGAAAAACGAGCTTAAAACGTCTAAAAAAACGACAGTCGAAGAAACATATGATTTGTGGCTAGACAAAAATTCGGTTGAAGATATTGCAAGAATGAGAAAATTAAACGTTCAGACTATTGAAGGACATTTGATCAAATTGATTCAGGCGAAAAAAATCGAAATTGGCGATGTTCTGCCGTATGATAAAATTTTGGCTTTAAGAGAAGCGTTCCAATTTTATCAAGAAGAATCTTTGAGTCCTTTGAAAGAAAAATATGGAGATGAATTTACCTGGGATGAATTAAAAATGTTCAAAGCAAGTATCAATTAATTTTTATGAACGTCCTACCTGAAACAATACTTTTTGTTTTTCAAAGTTTTAAATAATAATGCATTAACTCAATTTTGATATGAAAAATATAAAAATATTTCTTGCTATTCTGATCTTATGTTCTCCACTTTTGCATGCGCAAGATTTGAAACCAGAGTATCAAAAATTTATTTCTAAGTTTATTTTGGAAGTTAAAACAGGAGACAAAGAAGCGATTTCGAAACGAATAAAATTTCCTTTTAAAAGGGATTATCCAATTCCTTCGGTAAAAGACAAGGCTGATTTTATAAAAAGATACAACCAAATTTTTGATAAAGTTTTGATTGAGAAAATTACAAAATCGGATCCTGAAAAAGATTGGTCAGAAGTAGGTTGGCGCGGAATCATGCTGAATCGAGGAGATATGTGGATAGATATTGATGGAAGAATTATTAGCATCAACAACCAATCGGAAGAAGAATTAAAACTGAAAAATTCGTTAATCGCGAAACAGAAAAAAAGCGTAAATACTTCTATTTCAAATTTTAAAGAACCCGTTGCTATTTTGGAAACTTCCAAATTCAGAATTAGAATCGATGATTTAGGAAATGATAATTATCGCTACGCTTCCTGGTCAATCAAAAAGAAAATGACGGATACTCCAGATCTTGTAATCGAAAAAGGGATTTTTGTAGCAGACGGAACAGGAGGAAACCACTATTACGAATTCAAAAAAGGGAATTTTAAATACCAATGTTATTTTATTGTTTTGGGCGAAAAAGACTCGCCACCAGCAGTATTAACAGTTTCGCAATCTGGAAAAGAAATTCTTTCTCAGACTGCTAAAATTGTTTCACGATAAACATTTAAAAATAAGTTTGAAGCAAAAAAAAATCCGATTCTTTTGAATCGGATTTTTTAATTTTTATAGATTTTCAACCAAAATCCAAGCATCTGGATTTTCGCCTTTTTGTATTTCTCTTTGAGCTTGTTCAGCTTCTTTCATTGTAGCATAACTTCCGTACAAAACAGGAAATAAGCCGTGTTTATTTTCTCCAAGCATTCTAGCTTTGAAACCATCTTTAATCAATTGGTTATAAGCTTTTCTTGCATTTTGTTCACTTCTAAATGCTCCAGCCATAATGTGATAAGGCATCGTCGGTTCAGCAGTTTCAACTTTAGCAGAATCTACAGAAAGTGTTACTGCAGGAAGTGGACTTTTGATAAAGAAAGTAGCCTCTTGAATTTTATTTTGAACTTTTTTCTGAACTGCCTGTTCTACAACAAGTGTTTGGTTGTCAATTTGATTTTGGTATAATGGATAACCGATACTTCCTGTAATTCCAAGTCCTAAAACAAGAATTGCAGCATAACGCAAGAAAGGATTTGAAGACTTAGTTTCTTCGTCATTAGAATCTAATAAAACAACGTCTTTTTCTTTTGCAGCAATCTTTTCGATTTTTTTCTCGAAAACCTCTTTTTTCACCATTGGAGAAACAAAAGGACTTAATCCAAAAGAAGTTGCCAGATAATTGGTCTGATCGTTTGGCGTGAAAATAATATTGCTTTCAGAGTTTAAACGCAATTCTCCAATATTTTTTAAAGAAATTACGCCATCTTCTTCTAATGTTTTTTTCCAGTTTAAAACTTCAAATGCAATAGCACTTACAGCAAAACCATAAGAAGTTTTTTCTGCTTGAGCGATATGATTTGCTAACAATCCGTCATTATTTTTTAAACGACTATTGAAAGAAAGTGTTTTTTTTGGAGGAAAAAACGAATTAGTACTTTGATTAAGTTGCGCTGAATGAATTTCGGTTAAAAACGCACCAAAACCTGGAACCGTTACACACTGATAACGATACAATAACTGAGAGATATATACTTCGATTTTCATAATAGCAAAGTTATGGAACGAGCATAGTTATCAAAATTTTATTCACAATTTTTATTAACAATTGAGTTTTATTTTTAGATTATTCTTTTTCAGATATTTAGAACTGTGTTTTTAGAAGAAGATAAATCTTATACAATTTTTGTAGTATATTTTATTAAGAAATTACTTTGTTTTATTGATATTTGCACTTCGAAAATGGTGAAAATATTTTTCTATTTTACATAATGTTTTAAGAAAATGAACGAACAGGAATTATTTTATCTTTTGGCTTTGCTAAAGATTGATGGAGTGGGAGATATAATCGGGAAAAAATTATTGAGTTCATTTGGTGATGCATCGTCCATTTTTAGAGCCAAAAGTAGTCAGCTTGCTGCAATAGATGGAGTTGGAACAGTTTTATTAAAAAATTTGAAAGATAAAAGCGTATTTGAAAAGGCCGAGAAAGAACTGTCTTTTATAGAAAATAACAAAATACAGGTTTCTTTTTTTCAGGATGAAAGTTATCCAGATCGCTTAAAACATTGTATTGATGCACCCATTTTAATTTTTACTGCGGGAAATATCGATTTTAAGAATAAAAGATTAATCAGCATTGTGGGTACACGGCAGATTACTTCTTATGGAATAGAATTTTGCCGAAAACTTATTGAAGATTTAGCGCCTTTAAATCCGGTTATTGTCAGCGGTTTTGCCTATGGAGTTGACATAGTTGCCCATCAGGCTGCAATGGATTATAATCTTCAGACGATTGGAGTTTTAGCTCATGGACTAAATCAGATTTATCCCAAATCTCACAAAAAGTACATGGCGAGGATGGAGGAAAATGGAGGTTTTATAACAGAGTTTTGGAGTGATTCTAATCCTGATAAAGAGAAGTTTGTTCGTCGAAACCGAATTGTAGCGGGAATGACCGAAGCAACAATTGTTATTGAATCTGCCGATAGAGGCGGATCACTCATTACAGCCAATATGGCAAATGAATATAATCGAGATGTTTTTGCTGTACCAGGAAGAGTTACTGATAAATTCAGTCAGGGTTGTAATAGTTTGATTAAAACACAGAAAGCAAACGTTTTAACTAATGCAGCTGATTTGGTCTATATGTTAAATTGGGATATCAAGGAAAAGCCAAAGACAATTCAGAAACAGCTTTTTGTTGAGTTGGAACCTGAAGAGCAAAAAATATATGATTTTTTACAATTAAACGGAAAGGAATTGCTTGATAGTATTGCAATTCAATGTGATTTCCCCATTTTTAAAATGTCTTCGATTTTAATTAATATGGAATTGAAAGGTGTTATAAGACCGCTTCCAGGAAAACTTTTTGAAGTAATTTAACGCAGAAAATCTTATTTTATTTTTTGGTAAAATGTTTATACAATCGATATAAAATGTATATCAGAAGTACTCCAAAAAAGATATTTAGGAGTTGAAATAAGTAGGATGGAACATCGTAGTTTTCAATATATTTATCCATCTTTTTTAAATTTAAAGGATTAATTTATATGAAGTTACGAAAAAATATTTGCCTTGAAATAAAAAACGTTGACCAATTTTAAACTGATCAACGTTTGTTTTTTGGTGTGAAAGTGAATTACGGTTTATTTTCCAAAACCAAGAACTTCTCTCACTTTTGCTAAAACACCATCAGCAATTACAGAAGCTTTTGAAGCGCCTTTTTTCAATAAAGCATCTACCTCTTCTAAGTTGTTGATGTAGTAATTATATTTCTCTCTTTCTGTTTTAAATTTTTCTGTAATCAATTCAAACAAAGCTTGTTTCGCATGACCATAACCATAATTTCCGCCTAAATAATTGGCTCTCATTTGGGCAATTTGTTCCTCGTTTCCTAACAGAGAATAAATAGCAAATGCATTACAAGTATCTGGATTTTTTGGATCTTCAAGTGGAGTACTATCTGTTTCAATACTCATGACTTGTTTGCGTAATGCTTTATCATCAAGAAAAATATTAATGATATTATTGGCAGATTTACTCATTTTTCCTCCGTTTGTTCCCGGAATCAACATAATGTTTTCCTGAATTTTTGCTTCAGGAAGCACAAACGTTTCACCCATTTGGTGATTGAAACGAGAAGCCACATCACGCGTAATTTCTAAATGCTGTAACTGATCTTTTCCAACTGGAACAAATTCAGCATCATACAATAAAATATCGGCAGCCATTAACATCGGATAAGTAAAAAGACCAGCGTTAACATCGTCTAAACGATCTGCTTTATCTTTAAAAGAATGTGCTAAAGTCAATCTTTGAAAAGGGAAGAAGCAGCTTAAATACCAGGTCAATTCAGTAGTTTGAACCACATCAGATTGTCTATAAAATGTTACTTTTTCAGGATTTAAACCACACGCAAGCCAAGCAGCTGCTGTACTGTAAGTATTGTCTCTTAAAGTTTTTCCGTCTTTAATCTGAGTAATTGAATGTAAATCAGCAATAAACAAATAAGATTCGTTTGCCGGATCATTTGATAATTCAATTGCCGGAATAATTGCTCCTAATAAATTTCCTAAATGTGGTGTTCCTGTACTTTGAACACCAGTAAGTATTTTTGCCATTCTCAATTTTTTACTAAATGCAAATGTCGTAATGTTTTTTCTAACCGCTAAGTAACGCGAAGATTTTTTTTGTTTGTTTTACGTTGTGTAGGTTACGCAGAGTTCGCGGAGTTATTTTCGCAGAGTACGCTGAGTTTTTTAGAGTTTTTATATTTTTTGGAGATCACAGAGATTATTTTAGATGGACTTATAAATTATTTGCAACTCTTCTGATTCCGTTTTTGAGGAGAGATTCATTGAAATTTATTAGTAATCCAAGTTTGTAATTACCTAATTTAATATAGGTTAAGGTTTGTGCTAGATGATTTACTGTGAGAGATTCAACGGCTTTAATTTCAATTACGAATTTGTTTTCAACCAATAAATCAATTCGATAACCGCAGTCTAATTGTATTTCTTCAAAGACCAAAGGCATCGGTTTTTCTTTCTCAACAATAAGTCCACATTGCTTGATTTTATAAAACAAACATTCTTTATAAACATTTTCCAACAATCCCGGCCCAAGTGTCCTATGAACTTGAATAGCTAAGCCAATTATGATTGTTGAGATTTCATTTTCATTCATGACAGATTTGTTATTTTAACGAATAATTTCGTATAAAAATATCAAAATTACTCAAGATGAGAAATCTTTTTTGAAAAAAAGATTAGAGACTTTCAAAAACTCTGTGAACTCATGCTTAAGCATTCTCTCAAAAAAAACTCAGCGTACTCTGCGAAAATAACTCCGCGTTCTCTGCGTAACAAAAAAGCAACAATTGTTTTATCCAACCAATAAAATTATCCATTTCTCTTTCTTACATTTGATTCTATGAAAATATTTAAAATTGCTTTTTGGATTCTTTGGCGCATTTGGTTTTACGTCTTAATGGCGGTTCCGATATTGATTATGTTGCCGTTTTTATTGATTTCTATTATTTCAGAAAAAGGATATCCGTATTTTTTTAAAATGGCCCGAATATGGGCAAAATTTATCCTTTTCGGAATGGGCTTTTATTATACCGTTAAACGCGAAGAAAAGCTTATTAGAGGCAAAAGTTACATGATTGTGGCCAATCATACCTCGATGACCGATATTATGCTTATGTTGGCCTTAATTAGAAATCCTTTTGTTTTTGTTGGGAAAAAGGAATTGGTAAAAATTCCTTTATTCGGATTTTTCTACAAAAGAACCTGTATTCTAGTGGATAGAAATTCATCCAAAAGTAAAAATGAAGTTTTCAAAAGAGCACAAAGTCGATTAAACCAAGGCCTAAGTATTTGTATTTTCCCTGAAGGCGGTGTTCCAGATGATGAAAGTATTTTGTTAGACGAGTTCAAAGATGGAGCTTTTAGATTGGCAATCGATCATCAAATTCCAATTGTTCCAATTGTTTTCCCAGATAATAAAGAACGTTTTTCGTATACTTTTTTAAGCGGAAGTCCTGGAAGAATGCGTGCGCGAATTCTTCCTTTTATAGAAACGAAAGGTGTAACCATTGATCATAGAAAAGAGCTTAAAGATCAGGTTAGAAGTTTAATATACAATGGTTTACTAGATTTTCAAAAAACAAAATAGACCAACATTCTGTAAATTTAAAAGCCGGTAGATTATTCAATCTACCGGCTTTTTTTGAATTAAAAACCCCCTATTTTTATTCAAAAGTTATCTGTGAATGATCTTTTCTGAAATAAAACGTAATACTTTTTTAAATTTCAATTTGGTTTTTCTTCGGTTTTTATTGTACAACAATTCCATTTTTTCTTTCATGGTTAAAAATATTAATGGTTGATAATAAAGAGTTTAATAGTAACTCAAGTTAACGTCACATTAGTATAGATGAAGAAAAACAAAAAAGGTTGCGTTGGAAAATAAAAAAAGTAAAAAAAATTTGATAAAAATCCGTTAGTACCCAATTACTAACGGATTTTAATTCAAATAACCAACCAATGTAAATTCTAAAAAAAACTCCAAATTGATATATGGCTTACCAATTTTGAGACCTGTTTTTTATATAGATGTTGGTTTCGTGAAAAGGTTGCGTCTGATTTTTACTTTTTTAAAAATAAAAAAAGTCCGATAGATTTTTATAATCTATCGGACTCAGAAATAGTCTTTTTTCAACTTATATCAAATTAAGCATTAGCTAATTCTTTGATATGTTCTTTAATCTTAATTTCCAGTTCTTCAGCAAGTTCTGGATTATCTTTAATCAAAGTTTTAACAGCGTCACGACCTTGTCCTAATTTAGTATCACCATAGCTAAACCAAGATCCTGCTTTTTTAACGATGTCAAATTCAACAGCTAAATCTAAGATTTCACCTGTTTTGGAAACTCCTTCTCCGTACATAATATCGAATTCAGCAGTTTTAAAAGGTGGCGCCACTTTGTTTTTAACAATTTTAACTTTTGTTCTGTTTCCAATTACGTTTTCACCGTCTTTAATTTGAGCAGAACGACGAATATCTAAACGAACAGAAGCGTAGAATTTTAATGCGTTACCTCCAGTTGTAGTTTCTGGATTTCCGAACATTACACCAATTTTCTCACGCAGCTGGTTGATAAAGAAAACAGTACAATTTGTTTTACTGATAGTTCCAGTAAGTTTTCTTAATGCTTGAGACATTAAACGTGCGTGAAGACCCATTTTAGAATCTCCCATTTCACCTTCAATTTCGCTTTTTGGAGTCAAGGCAGCAACAGAGTCAATAACCACAATATCAATAGCTCCAGAACGTATTAAGTTTTCAGCAATTTCTAATGCCTGCTCTCCGTTGTCTGGTTGAGAAATGATTAAATTCTCAATATCAACATTTAATTTTTCAGCATAGTTTCTATCAAATGCATGCTCCGCATCGATGAAAGCAGCGATACCACCAGCTTTTTGAGCTTCTGCAATTGCGTGAAGCGTCAAGGTAGTTTTTCCAGAAGATTCTGGACCATATATTTCAATAATTCTTCCTTT
Organism: Flavobacterium panacis; assembly: GCF_024649945.1. Taxonomy (GTDB): domain Bacteria; phylum Bacteroidota; class Bacteroidia; order Flavobacteriales; family Flavobacteriaceae; genus Flavobacterium; species Flavobacterium panacis. Next base: position 14,198 of record NZ_JANKMS010000017.1, read on the forward strand.
TGGGTAACCATTAACTCCAAGAGCTAAATCAACACCTAGTGAGCCAGAAGAAATCGTTTCTACTTCTACAATGGCTCTGTCGCCCATTTTCATTACGGTTCCTTTTCCGTAGGTTTTGTCAAGTTTATCAAGCGTTAATTGCAGCGCTTTTAATTTGGCTTCTTTGTCTGAACTCATTTTTTTCTAAATATCTAAATTATTATTTTGCTTTCCGGATAAAAATAAGAAAATTCTTCCGTAAAAATATTGATCTGTTTTACAATTTGTAAAATTACTTCTTTTTTCGAAGTTTGATTGTTCCAAATTGTCACAAAATCGTTCTATAGAAATAAAGCCTTTAATTCTGTCGCATCAGAAGGTTTTATCTTTCCTGCCAAAAGTAAACTCAATTGTTTACGACGAAGAGCAGCATCAAAACGCTGAATTTCAATTTCTGTTTCTGGAACAATTGGCGGTACTTCAACTGGTCTTCCCGTATCGTCTACAGCAACGAAAGTATAAATGGCTTCGTTTGCTTTTGTTCTATTTCCAGATTCGCGGTCTTCTACCCAGACATCAATAAATACTTCCATTGAACTTTTGAAGGATCTCGAAACTTTTGCTTCGACAGTTACAACGCTTCCAAGCGAAATTGCTCTGTTAAAAGCAACGTGATTTACAGAAGCTGTCACTACAATTCGGCGTGAATGTCTTCGGGCTGCAATACTTGCCGCGCGATCCATTCGGGCTAATAATTCGCCACCAAAAAGATTGTTTAAAGGATTAGTTTCGCTCGGTAAAACTAAGTCAGTTAAAATAGTTAGAGATTCTGAAGGATGTTTTGGATTCATTTTTTTGAATAATAAATTTGTTTTTGATGTCCAATCAATTGGACTTTTTTCGCCATAATAACTTTAGGCTTATTTTTAAAAAATTGAGGTTGTTAATTCAACCAATAAACAGCTATCACAGCTGGTATGAAATAGATCACAATGGTTCTCGCTCCATCATAATCTTTTGCTAGTCTTTGTCCGAAAAGCATCATTAACAAAGAAATACAAGAAAAAATGGCGCCATACAATCCAAATTCTCTTCCGTTATTTGTGAATAATTGAATTCCTCCAACAACACATAAAATTCCAGAAATTAATTCTACAATTAAAAGATGCATTAACGCCAACGGAACGTGATTTTTTAATTTCGTTTTAGAAAAATGTTCTTTAAGCCAGCTTACATTATCATTCCAGTAAAATATTTTTTCATAACCTGACTGTAAGAAAGTTAAAGCTAGAAAAGCTAAAATTAAGATTGAGGCAACATTGTTCATTTTGAAGTTTATTTTTTATGAATTAAACGAGTTAATTTGATTGATAAATCGGTTAGAATAATTTTTGCATTTCCGTTTCTTTCAATGTGATACATCGCATCTGAAAGTTCTTTAAATATTTCATGAATATTATTTCCATTAACAAAAGGAGCAAAATTTTCGAGTTTGAATTTATCCACCTTAGGCTCAATATAAACCAGACTTGATGCTTGGTAATTTAGCATAAGTGCTTGTCGGAACATCTCGATACAGTACTGGATAAATTTTTTCTGACTTTCACGTCCCAGCGTTGCAATTTGTTCACTCCAGGAAATTAAATCCTGAATGGCTGCAGCATTTCCTTTTGCTCTAAAAGCAGCACGAACCCAATTGACAAACCATTGCTCAAAAGGAAGATCATCGTCGTCTTCTTTCAACAAATGCAAGGCTTTATTAAAATTGCCTTGTGCCTGATGCGCAATTTTTTTGGCCAGATTCGGATCTGTATTTTCTTGCGAAACCAAAGCTTCGGCAATTACTTTTTCGGGAAGTCCATTAAAATGAATTACCTGACAACGCGAACGTATGGTTTGGATAATATCTTCTTCATTTTCAGAAATCAGAATAAACATGGTTTTTTCCGAAGGCTCTTCTAAAAGTTTCAAAAGTTTATTGGATGCGGCAATATTCATTTTATCGGCCATCCAGATAATCATTATTTTATATCCGCCTTCATAAGATTTTAGGGCAAGTGATTTTAAAACTTCCTGCGCATCTTCTACACGAATTTCTCCCTGTTTGTTTTGCACACCAAGAATTTTGTACCAGTCAAACAAACCTCCGTAAGGCATTTCTTGAATAAAACTGCGCCAGTCTTGAATAAAATCTAAACTTTTTGGTTTTGTTTTTACGTCTTCAGTTGTAACTGTCGGATAAATGAAATGGAGATCGGGATGAGAGATATTGTCAAACTTCAGATTGCAGGAATCGTTTCCGTTTGAATTTTCATCGTCTGTATTACCGCATAAAATGTATTGAGCATAAGCAATGGCAGTGATTAACGTGCCACTTCCTTCCGGACCAACGAACAATTGGGCATGTGGAATTCTACCAGAAGCAGCACTTTTTGTCAAGTGGCTTTTGATGTAATCTTGACCTAAAATTTGAGAAAATTGCATGGAACAAAGATAGAAGAAAATGATGTAGTCAAAAATTTTCGTGTTAAGATTATTTGTTACTGATAATTTTGAAATTGAAAATGCTTTTTGACGATTTTTTTAGTTCATCTTCAACACAATTTTGTTAATAAATGGCTCAAGATGAGCAGATATCAAGATGTTTTTGTTAATATTTTTTTTCGATAGAGCACTAAACGTAAGTTTTTTTTTATTATTTAAAAGAAAGAATTCGATTTGTTTATAGCGATAATCTTACGTATTTGATTTTAACGATTTTAACAAAAAGCACGTTAAAACGCACATTTTCTCGACATAAGACTGATTTTTAAGGTTTTTTTAAGGTTTTTTTTTGAAAAAATAAATCATTAAAGTTGGAGTTTAAGTTAATTTCTATATTTTTGTTTTTATCAACAACCAATTATAAATAAGAATCTATGAAAGGGAAAATTACTCTGCTAAGTGCACTTTTTATCTTAACTACTGCAGCCGTTTCGGCACAGGCTAAAAACGCGCCAAGAAGTATTATTAGTACAACAGCTCTTATTCGTAAATACCATGATCAAAAAGAATTAAGTGGTATGCAAAAAGGGGAACTTTTAGAGCTATACATTGAACGTATCAAAGTTTTAGTGAAAACTCTTCCTTACATTGCTTTGGTAACAAAACCTGGCGTTACTATGGCCGACCTTGGTATTCCAGACGATAACGATCACAAAAAAGTTTTAGATGCTCAGGCAGTTGGAACTTCAACTTTCTTAGATACTACGGTAGATTTTCAAAGAAAGATGATGCCTTACTCTGATAAATCAAATTTGATTGCAGCTATTTTATTTTACGAAAGTACATTGAAATCATTACACGAGTTCAACGATTTGAACGAAATGTAATAAATGATTAATTTTTTTTAAAACCTTTTTCAAAGTCTTTACGTAGATGGATAAAATCTAAGTGGATGCTTTTTAAAACAAAATAAAAAAAAAACTCATTCTCGAGTATTCTGACCCAGAAAACTCGAGAGGAGTTTTTTCGTTTACGCATACCCAAATTATTATTAAACCTAACACCCCCTTATCATGAAAAAAATTACTCAATTAATCTGCGTTCTTTTGACGGTTACGAGTATGAGTGCTCAACAAGAGAAAGGAATTATGGGCTACAACAATTGGTTGAATAACTGGACCGAATTTAAGCCTAACAAAGTGGACTATGGAGAAGCAAACCAAATTTTAGCAGGAAACATTTCTGTTAATACTAAATTGCTAAAAAGAAATATCTACGTTTTGCAAGGAAACGTATATGTTACAAACAATGCTGTTTTAACTATTGAACCAGGAACTTTAATTATTGGTGATTTCGAAACAAAAGGAACATTGGTAGTTACAAAAGGTGCGCAAATTATTGCAGATGGTTTAGAAACAGATCCAATCGTATTTACTTCAAACCGCAGCATGAAAAAAGCTGGAGACTGGGGTGGAGTTGTAGTTCTTGGAGATGCTCCAATTAACAAATTCGGAAACGTAGGTTCTTACAACCTTGATCTTGATCCGACTCTTACTACTTATGGTGGAGACAATGTTGCATCAAACTCTGGAATTTTAAGATTTGTTAGAATCGAATTCGCAGGTAAAAAAGTGAAAGGTGCAGATACTTTTAATGGTTTAACTGTTGCTGGAGTTGGTAGCAAAACAATTATCGACAACGTAATGGTAAGCTATTCTGGAGGTGACTCATTTGCTTTCTTCGGAGGTGATGTGAATGCTTCTAAATTAGTTTCTTATAAATCTATCAACGACGACTTTAAATTTACACAAGGTGTTCAATGTCGTTTATTCAACTCTTTAGCAGTTAGATCTTCTTACTTATCTAGTAACAAAGACGGATCTCGTTGTATGGAGGTGAAATCTTATGAGAAAAAGAACGAAACTGACTTTACAAAAAAACAAACTCTTGTAGCTGCTACAAATATTACTATGCTTAATGACAGTGAAAATATCAAAGCTGATATCCAAGCTGGTTTAGTTAAAGAATGTGTTTATGTTGCAGAAACAGCTTCTCTTGAATTAAAACGTAGCGTAATCTCTGGATTTAATCCTGCTGTTTTATTAGACAGTAAAATTGAGATCAACGATGCTAATCTTAAGAAAATCAAATTTGAAGAAATGTACTTTAACTTATGTAACGGAAACATCTTTACAGAGTATAATTCTAACAATGAAGATTTAGAGAGCTGGTATGGAAATAGCGTATTCTTTAACGTTTATTCTCAAAGTAGTAACAATGAAACATTCATTGACATTGCGAATCCTAAAAAACCAGATTACAGATTACAGTTAGGAAAAATCACGGCTTCAAGCGGCAAATAGATAAATAGATTTCGATTTTTATTTCCACGCGTAAATTTTATTAATAAAGTCCCCAGACACAATTTATGTACGTCTACAACGGACCCAAATAAAGATCAAAACATAATGGTATCTACAAGAAAATATTTTTTAAATATAATATTTTTGGTTGCGCCTATTTTAACAGTTTGTGCCCAGAATACAGCAGAAAAATCTACTAAAGCTGATTCTGATAGTTGTACAACGTTTATTAGCGTAAATCAGAAGAATACAAATAATGCTGTAGTAAACAGCAGTTCAGACAATATTAATCAGTTTATAGTAGGGATGTCCACCCCCAAGGACAGCCTTACTATAGCAGCTGAACCTAATACAGTATCAAACGATTGTAAAGAAGATTCATCTCTTACAGCAACTTCGATTCTTGCAAAAGATATTATCGAAAACTATAAGTATGATTTTTCAGAAACATTCATAGATATTTTGTTTTTTGAGCGTATAGATTTAGCCAGAACACGCACTATATGATTCAAAAAATTACTTTATCTTTTACCAAATTATTAATTTTATTCGGCATGCTATTTTTTGCTGAATCAAATTGTTATGCCCAGGTTAAATCAATAAATCCGCAAGTTTTAGACTTTGACAGAATTTGTGCTGGGCCTGGTGGTAATGAATATAGTGCAACATTTACTTACAGTGGATTTCCTGCAGAAACAGTTTTTGTGGTGGAACTTTCTACAAATAATTTCAGTAGTATAATCACTGCTAATACAATTTCAGTATCAGATCCTGCGACTAATCAGAAAAGAATACTTTTTTCTGTTCCTACAGATCTCCCAGGATCTGATACTTATAGTTTAAGAGTTTCTACTACAGGTTTTTCAAGTAGTAAATTTGTTTCTTTTGGACTTAAAAATTCTTTCCCAATTTATTACAGAGCACATGATAGACAATATACCATTAATAACTTTAGTGGTACTGCGGCATTTTGTGCAGGAGGCAGTTATGTGTTAACAATAGATCCTGATTCTACCACTCCTGTAAATGATTCTCCATTAAAATATAAATTTCTGACTTATAACTGGTATAGAGATAACGGAGCAACAACACTTCCAACTTTAGTTGCAGGTGCTTCCGGACCTAGCTATACAGTTACTTCTCCTGGGATTTATTATGTAGAAACAAATTATGGTACTTGTACTTCTGGATCTTATTCGAATCGTGTTACTGTGACATCTGCAGCTTCTGGTTCTTCAGTTACCATAGAATCAAGCTTAGGAAACCCATTTTGTGCCAGCGGATCTGGTACTGTTTTAACAGCTACTTCGGGAAATAGTTATGTATGGAGAAAGGATGGTACTGTAATTACAGGAGCTACTACTCGTACTTATTCTACAAACGAATCTGGAATTTATACAGTTGATGTTGATTTTGGTGGATGTAAAGCAACAGGAACAATCGATCTTAAAAGCAATGGTTTTGATGCGAGCATTGATGTTGAAGATGGTTACAAATTAAGTGAAGGAGAAACTTTAAACGTAAATATTACTACAGATGCTGCGGCCCCGACTTTTGAGTGGTATTTAAACAATAATCTTATTTCTGGTGAAACCGGAAGTTCGTATGTAGTTTCTGTTAAAGGGAATTATAAAGTAAAAATTTCTCAGGTATCTGGATGTACCGCAAGTAAGGAGTTCTCTTTTAGAATTAATGGAGATTCTGGCCCTTCAAGTGTTATTCCGAATATCATAAAATTAAGTGGAATGAACCCATATTGGAATATTCCTGATGAGTACAAAAATGCCTCAACTAAAGTAATGATCATCAGTTCAAATGGAGATATGGTTTTGGACGTTGTAAATTATCAAGGCGATTGGCCTCAAAGCAATATAGATTTTAAAAATGTAAATCCCGTTTATTACTATGTCATTCAGTCGGACACAGGTGAAAAAAAAGGATCAATAACTGTTATAAAATAATATGAAGAAAATCCTACTATTCATCACTTTATTTTACGGTTTATCAAATGTACTCTATGCTCAGGATGGTTCTGAGGATGGAGTTGTTTCGTTTTCATTACCTATCAGAAATTCTTTAAAGTTTAATAGATATATCATTAACCCTGCGTTCAGTTTTGTTCGTGAATCAAATCCATATATCAGTTTTTATAACAAAAGACAATGGGTTCAGTTTGATAATGCGCCACAGAGTTATTTATTTAATTATTCTGGACGTTTTAGAGAGAATGAAGCTTTTGCTGCAGGTCTTTTTCAACAGAATTACGGATTAATGACTGTATTTGGAGCTATTGGAAACTTTGCTCATAATATTGTTTTAGAACAAGACAGTAATTTGACTTTTGGTTTAAACGTTGGAGTTTATCAAAGTGGTTTAAATACTGGAAAAATCATTTCTGATGATACTACTATTCTACAGGGAGATTTTCCAAAGAGCACAATGCTGACAGTAAATCCTGGGATTAATTATGGTACAGAATTTCTAGATTTCGGATTAGCAATTAACAACTTAGTGTTATACAATTTCGGATCAGGAATGGTAAAAGACGATCCAGAAAGAGCGATTCAGTTACACGCAATGTATACAGGTTACATTGACAGTTATGGCTTTTTCGACAGAAGTAAATTCTCAGGAATTGTAAGAACAGAAATTAAAAAGGACAAAACAGTTATTTCTGGTTTGGCAATGTTGACTCTTCAGCAAGGAGTTTGGGCTCAGGCAGGATACAACACACTGTATGGAGCTTCAGCAGGACTTGGAATTAATATTTCACCAAGCATCGCTATAGAATACAATTACGAAAGAGGAATGGGTAATTTCTCTAATATGGGCGCATCACATGAATTCACGATTGCCTACAAATTCAAAAATAGAAACTATTATTACGGAGATGATGATGAAGGATCATTGATTGATCCAGCGAAACCAAAATCAGTTCCAGCTAAGCCAAAATCAGAGGCAACTCAGGTTAATAGAACTGAAATAGCAGAACAGAAGAGGCTGGCAGCCGATGCGAAAGCAAAAGCCGATGCAGAAGCAAAACAAGCAAGACTTGCTGCAGCCGAAAAAGTTAAGGCTGACGCTGAAGCAAAAGCGAAAGCCAAATTAGAAGCAGACAATAAAGCGAAGGCAGATGCTGAAGCTATTAAAATAAAACTTGCTGCAGATGCAAAAGCGAAAGCCGATGCCGCCGCTGCAGCCAGAGCACAAGCCGCAACAGCAAACAGAGCGGTTGCAGAAACACAAAAAACACAGGCACAATTGGCCGCTGATAAGGCTAGAGCCGATGCAGAGCAGCGCAGAATAAAACTGGCCGCAGACAACAAAGCCAGAGTAGATGCTGCAGCTGCGGCAAGAGCAAAAGCTATTGCAGATAAATCTGAAGCTGCTGCACAAAAAACACAAGAACAATTAGCTGCAGATAAAGCGCAAGCTGATGCTGAAGCAATGAAATTGAAATTAGCTGCAGATGCCAAAGCTAAGGCCGATGCCGAAGCGTTACAATCAAAACTAGCATCAGCTGATAAAGCAAAAGCAGATGCAGAAGCTGCAAAAGCGAAAGCGGCAGCAGCAAATGCAGCGGCACCAACGCAACAAAAAACAGCTTCACAACTAGCAATAGAAAAAGCAAGAGCAAATGCTGAAGCTGCAGCAAAAGTAAGATTGGCAGCTGCAGAAAAAGCAAAAGCTGACGCAGAAGCTGCAAGACAGGCAAGATTAGCAGCTGCAGAAAAAGTGAAAGCAGATGCAGAAGCTGCAAGATTAAAATTAATAGCAGATAATAAAGCAAAAGCTGATGCTGCAGAAGCAAAACGTAAAGCCGATGCAAAAGCGAAAGCCGAAGCAGCAGATATGCAATCAATATTAGCTGCAGATGCAAAAGCTAAAGCAGATTCAGATGCTTTACAGGCAAGATTGGCTGCAGAAGCTAAAGCTAAAGCTGCTTCAGAAGTTAAAACTAAAGCTTCTATTGATGCAGCAAACAAAGCTAAACTAGCTGCCGATGCAAAAGCTAAAGCTGCTGAAGAAGCTGCACTTAAAGAAAAATTAGCTGCTGATGCAAAAGTGAAAGCAGATGAAGAAGCAAGACAAGCTCTTATCGCTGCTGAAGCAAAAGCTAAATCTGATGCTGAAGCTTTAAAATTAAAACAAGCAGAAGAAGCTCGTCAGGCACAATTAGATGCAGACGCGAAAGCGAAAGCAGATGCAGAAGCACTTCAGGCTAAACTTGTGGCAGATGCCAAAGCGAAAGCCGATGCACAAGCTGCAGCGAAAGCGAAATTAGAAGCAGAAAATAAAGCGAAGGCAGATGCAGAAGCGCAACAGGCAAGATTAGCTGCAGAGGCTAAAGCCAAAGCGGATGCAGAAGCTGAAAAAGCAAGATTGGCTGCTGATGCAAAAGCAAAAGCTGATATGGAAGCTTTACAAGCCAAGCTAATCGCTGACGCGAGAGTGAAAGCAGATGCAGAAGCTACAGCAAAATTAAAAGCGGAAGCTGAAGCGAAAAAATTACAAGAGGCAGAAGAAGCTCGTCAAGCGAAATTAGCTGCAGATGCGAAAGCAAAAGCAGACGCCGAAGCTTTAAAAGCAAAACAAGCCGCTGACGAAAAAGCAAGAGTAGAGGAAGAGGCTCGTCAAGCGAAATTAGCTGCAGATGCGAAAGCAAAAGCAGACGCTGAAGCCTTAAAAGCGAAACAAGCGGCTGACGAAAAAGCAAGAGTAGAAGAAGAGGCTCGTCAAGCGAAATTAGCTGCAGACGCGAAAGCAAAAGCGGACGCTGAAGCCTTAAAAGTTAAACAAGCTGCTGACGAAAAAGCAAGAGTAGAAGAAGAGGCTCGTCAAGCTAAATTGGCTGCAGATGCGAAAGCAAAAGCAGATGCAGAAGCACTTCAAGCTAAACTGGCAGAAGAAGCAAAAGCTAAGGCTGATATGGTCGCATTACAAGCTAAATTATTAGCTGATGCAAAAGTAAAAGCAGATGCAGAAGCTACAGCGAAAGCAAAAGCTGAAGCCGAAGCGAAAAAATTACAAGAAGCAGAAGAAGCTCGTCAAGCGAAGTTAGCAGCAGACGCAAAAGCTAAAGCAGATGCAGAAGCGAAAAAACTTCAAGAAGAGGAAGCTCGTCAAGCGAAATTAGCAGCAGATGCAAAAGCTAAAGCGGATGCTGATGCACTAAAAGCAAAACAAGCTGCTGACGAAAAAGCCAGATTAGCAGAAGAAGCTCGTCAAGCAAAGTTAGCAGCTGACGCAAAAGCTAAGGCAGATGCAGAGGCGCTTCAAGCTAAACTAGCTGCTGATGCTAAAGCTAAAGCAGATATGGAAGCGCTACAGGCGAAATTATTAGCAGATGCAAAAGCGAAAGCAGATGCTGAAGCAACTGAAAAATTAAGAGCTGAAGAAGAAACTCGACAATTGAAAGAAGAGGAAGAACGTCAGGCAAGATTAGCAGCTGAAAAAGCAAAAGCAGATGCAGAAGCAGCAGCTCTGGCAGCAAAAGCAAATGACGAAACAGGAAAAGCAATTGAAAGTTTAACGAAATCAGTTGAAAATACAAGTAAAATTCAAAGCGATTTATTAGATCAGTTTAAAGCAACAGTTGCCAACAAGCAAAAAGACTTAAATGATTTAAAAGAGGAGAACGATTTAAGTGAAAGAGGAATTTACAGAGAGCCAAAACCATTCAAAAGTGTAGCGGCAGAAAACAGTCAAATTGAATCACTAAAAGTTCAGATTGCCGATGCAAACAAAAGCATGAAGAATGAGATTGATAGATTGACGGCACTGTACAATGACAGACTTAAAAAGTTCCCTAAAAACGATCCGTTAAACAAAGCGTATCTGGATAAGATAAACGAATTGAAAGCAGCTCAGTTGAAAATGGAGAGAGATGGAGCAGCTTTAATTGCCGATTTAGAGCGTATCAAAGCAGAAACTGAAATTGAGCGTAAACGTAGAATTAAACGTGCCGCTTATGAGAATGATCAGGGAAGATATGCACAGGACGTTGCCGCTCTTAAACGTATTAAAGAAACAACAAAACTGAGTAATACAGCATTGACAGCAAATGATTTTGATTTTGGAGAAGAGCAGTCAAATATGCAGATCATTAAGAATATTAAAAACTCTGATAATGGTTATTACTTAATCGTAGCTGTCCACAACAGTGTTGAGAAACGTGATGAATTCTTAACTAAAGCGGTAGCAGCAGGACGTACAGATATTAATTTCTTTTATAATGTGGCGACAAGTAAGTATTACATCTACTATGAAAAGTTCGATGGTTTACAGGAGGCAACAAAAGCATTAGAATCAAAAGGAAATAAACCATACAACGGTAAAATGGCCATTGTGAAAGTGGAGAATTAATTATAAAGTATATCAAAAATTAGTCCTTCTCAATTTTTGGAAGGACAATAAAATAAATGTTTCAGAATGCTAAAATTTATTTTTTAATGCCCCTTAAAAAGTAAAAGTTAGCCAAAACAAAATGAAGACTATGAAAAAACCTACTATTTTTAAAGTATTTATTGCAGCTTTGCTCGTATTGCTTAGTATTTCTTCTCACGCCCAGTTAAGAAAGAATTTTAATCCGCGTAAAACAACAAGCTTAAATGGAGATATTTTAGTTATTGGAAACAATATCTTAAATAGGGATAATGGAAATGGACAACGTCCTAAAGATCCTTATAATGATCTTGGATCAAACAGTAAGCTAAATGACAATTTCAATATGAAGTATATTGATATTGATAGTGACAGCGATACATACAATTCAAGTTCTGCAAAATTGACAATTCCACAAGCAAGTAAGGCTTGTTACGAAATTGAATATGCAGCTTTGTATTGGGGGGCAACTTATCGTGGTTCCAACCGAAGCAAAATAAACGAGGTTAAATTAAAATCACCTACAGATAGTGATTACAAAAAACTCACTGGAACATTACTTTTTGATGAGGGAGGTGCCGGAGTATCAAATCCATATGTAGCAAAACCATATGCTTGTTTTATAGACATTACAGATGCTGTTAAAACAGCTAAAGAAGGTGTTTATACAGTTGCTGATATTGTTACTACCGAGGGACAATATCAACCTGGAGCGAGTGCCGCAGGGTGGTCTATTTTTGTAATTTATAAAGATCCTTTACTACCAAATAAATATATTACCAGTTATGACGGTTTTAGTATTATTAGAAGTAGTGATGATCCGTTAGATATTCCTATTTCAGGGTTTAGAACCAATCCGTTTGGAGATGTAAATGTAAAATTAGCATTTAGTGCATTAGAGGGTGATAATCCATTAGAGGGAGACGGTCTTTTTATTAAAGGTGCAAAATCAACTACATGGGGTGCAATATCTTCACTAGTTCGACCAATTAGAGTTTCAGGTGGAAGATCAACACCAAACTTTTTTAATAGTAGTATCTCAGATGGAGATGTTTACATGATGGATCGTGTACCAAATAGTAAAAATACACTTGGTTACGATGCGGGTGTTGTAAAAATAGACAACAGAAATAATTCGATAATACAGAATGATGAGACTAGTGCTACTCTTAGGATTAGTACTTCTTCAGATTCTTATTATATGTTTTTTAATGCATTGGCAGTAGAAATTATTGCGCCTAAAATTGTCTTAAGAAAGAATGCTCTTGATAAAGATGGGAAGAATATTAATGGACAACCGGTAACATTAAATCAAGAACTTCAATACGAAATTAATTTTAGAAATGAAGGAAATGATAATGCCAAGAACTTTACGATAACAGATGAGCTTCCTAAAAATGTAATTTTCGGTGGTCTTGGTAGTATTACAATGGATTCCAGAATTACTGCAACCTATGATGCAACAACCAGAAAACTTGTTTTTACGGTACCTGATGCAATGGTTGTTGCAAACGGTGCGGCGACACCATACTCTATTAAATTTAAAGTAAGGGTAGTAGATGATTGTAATGAGTTGATTGATGCCTGTGCTAACCGAATTGAAAACATAGCTTTCTCAAAATATTATGGTGTTAAGAATACTACTCCTGAAGGTTTTGGAGAAGGAAGTTATTCTACGATTTCACAATGTAATGTTGGAGAACCAACAGCAACAAACTTCTTAGTTGGTATTGATAAGTGTTTATTTAGTAGAGATGTTTCTATATGTGGAACCGCTACATTAACTGCAGCTTTAGGATATAAAACTTATGTATGGAGAGATCCAAACGGAGTAATTTTTGGAGGGAACAACAGAACGGTTACTATTAATAAACCTGGAAAGTATACGGTTAATAATAGCGGTGCCGAAAATTGCGAACCTATTCAGCAAACGTTTAATGTTACAGATTATCTTGCAGGGAAAATTGAAAACCCAGTTAAAGGAGACAATATTGATCCAGCAACTGGACTTGCTTTTGCCTGTGTGAGGGATAATAAACCGTTTCCAAAAATTTTCTTGTGTGGCCTTAACGACAAGAGAGAAATTGATACAAAGATTACTGGAGCAACAAAAGTAACCTGGCAGGAAACAAAAGATGTTCCTCCTGATGATCAACCTAATCCGGAGAGTTGTCCTTATGAAGGAGCAACAAATTGGACAACAATTGTTGATAACAATACGAAATTTACCGCAGACAGAGCTGGTGTTTTTAGAATTGTGGTAAACTATGGGAATACTTGTGTGGTAACTCATTATTTTAATGTTTACCAAAACAAATTAGATCCAAAAGCAGAAAAACAAGATATCGTTTGTGATACTAAAGGAAGGATTACAATTACAAATCCACCAGAAAATACTGGTTACAGTTATAGTTTAAACGGAACAGATTATCAAACATCGAGTACTTTCAATAATGTTGCAAAAGGAAGTTATAAAGTTCAGATTAGACAAACTGTGCTAATTGACGGCCAGATGTCTGCATGTCCATTCTTTGTAGATGTAAATGTTGAAGAACTTGTTTTAACTACAGACATTAGTGCAACTCACCCAATTTGTACGGGGCAATTAGGAACTATTACTGCAAGTATAAATACAGTTCCGGGTCAGTATAAATTTGTACTTAGAAAGAAAGGAAGTACAACAGAGATTCAAAACACTGGATTGATTGATGACAACTTTAAAGTATTTACAGGGGTTGAACCTGGAGTATATGAAGTTGATATGTCTACAGCAAAGAACGGTTGTAAGCAAACAAAAGAAATTGAAGTATTTGATTATCGTTTGAGCGCTCAGGCAAAAGTGACTAAAGACCTTTCGGGATGTGGAGACGGAGAAATTACTATAACAGTTACGGGTGGAACACCACGTACTGGACCGCCACCTTATTATATGTATTACATAAATGATAGTGCAGATTTTGTTACTAATCCAGTACTAACTGTAACGCCTGAAACATTACCAGCAGATGGTATTTTCAATATTGTAGTTACAGATGATAAAGGATGTTCTGTAACAATTCCACCTATAAAAATGGTACCAGTTGCAAAACCAACAGTGACATTTAAAGGTAATGATGTAAGATGTTATGGAACTGACAGTGGCCAAATTGATGTAACTGTTACTGCTACAAGTCCAGGTTATGTTGTTTCTTATAGTGTAGATGGCGGAAGTTTCAGTTCTATTTCACCAATTACTAATTTAGCAGTTGGAGATCATTCTGTAGTGGTTAAATATGTTTATGCTGGTGTTGAATGTACTGATCCTCCACAAACTGTAAAAATTGGAGGTCCGGCAGGAATGTTAACGGCTTCTGCAGGAGTTTCAGAATTATCTGGTTGTGGTCCGACAGGATTTGAAAAACAAGGAAAAATTAGAATTACAAACGTACAAGGAGGTACACCTCTTTATAAATATAGTTTTGATGACCAAAAAACTTGGATAGATGAGAATGAAGCTTATGTAAATCCTGGGAAATATACGGTTTATGTAAAAGACAAAAATGAGTGTATTTATGCAATGTCAAATATTGTTTTGGATGAAAAGCCGGCAGATCCGTCTATAGATCCAAATCCTGTTGTGGTTTACAATTGCGACGGAACAGGTAATACCACTATTACTGTAACAAATACGGGTGGTGCAAATTACACTTATGAATATTATATCGATACTAAACCGAATACTCCTATAACCAGTAATGTATTTACAAATGTTCCAACAGGTAAACATGAAATTACAGTAAAATATAAGCTGGTTGCTGCTACGACATTCAGTAATTTATTGAAAGAAGATTTTGGAAGCGGTAAAGATGAAAAACTAACAGGTATTCACCCAAATTATTGTTGGGAAAAACAAGATTATATTACAGATTGTGGTCATGGTTTATGGCATGATTATTTATTAAATGATGGAGAATATGTAGTTACTAAAGGAATTCTTCCTGATCACAGAAATGACTTTGGATGGGTAATTCCAGTAGATCATACTAGTAATGGAAGTGATATAAACGGTAGATATTTAGCTGTAAATATTGGTGGAGCAGTTGGTATTGGAGGAATTATTTATTCTAAACCAATTGTTGATATTATACCAAATCAGGATATTAAAGTAGAGTTTTATGCTTTAAACTTATTACTAAAAGACAATCAGAAAGTAAAACCAAACCTTACTATTGAATTACACAAAAATGGTGTTGCAATACCAGGTGCGTCTGTAAACACTGCAGATATTCTTCAAAACGAACAATGGAACTTAATTGACGGATTAACGATTAATCCTGGTCCAAACAGTTCTTTAGATTTCGTAATCAGATCAAATAGTGACAGAGAAGACGGAAACGACTTATGTGTTGATGATATTTTAGTATATCAGCTTCCTAAATCATGTATTGCTGAGAGAAAAATGGAGGTTATCATTGAAACGAACAAAGCATTTAAAGTTTCAGAACCAGAAATCGATGACGCAACATGTGGAGATGTGAATAATGGAAAAATCACAATTGCTGTTGAAAATTTTGATACAACAAACGGATTTAAATACTCTATAGATAACGGACAAAATTGGAATACTTCTACAACTTCTCCTGTTACTATCGAAAAATTACCGAAAGGGAATTATAAAATTATCGTTAAAAATGATGATGCAGGTTTCTGTACAAGTACTTTCGATAAAGAAATAAAAGCGCCTATTACACTAACAACAACAGCAAGTATTACAAAAGATGCGACTTGTATTGTAGGGGCTTCTATTACTGCAGTGCCACAAGGAGGGTCTCCAGCTTATCAGTATGAACTTTATTATACTAATGGTACACTTTATGAAAGTAGCACAGTGGCTACATTTACAAATGTACCTGAAGGTACGTATTATGTTATTGTTAAAGATAAGAGTTCTTGTGCTTCTACTGCATCAGACCCTATTGATGTAAAAAGACCACTTCCACCAAGAATAACTTTAGATGGATCTTCAGACTTGTGTTATGATGCTGCAAACAAAGCGACGCTTGTTGTTAAAGTAGAAGGAGGTCTTGCACCATTCTTTTATAGTTTGAATGGAGGTAATGCTCAAAAAGATAATAATAAATTTGAAGTTGGACCTGGAACTTACTCAATTGCAGTAACAGATGCCAACGGATGTGTTGCTGAAGCAATTACAGGAATTGAAATTGCTAAAGAAATAAAAGCAGTACCAGAAATCACTAAATTATTAGACTGTACGTCAAGTCCAGAGGCAGAAATTACGATTCATGCTTCATTAGGATATCCTACTTATAAATATCAAGTATCAACAGATGGCGGAAATAATTTTGCCGATATGACTTCAAACGTTTATAAAGCGGATAAAGTTGGAAGCTATATTTTTAAAGTTACAGATTCAAAAGGATGTTCTGTTACGACTAGCGCTGTAAATGTAAATGCTAAATTAACGCCTACAGCTTCAATTGTTAGTCAAACAGATCCAAAATGTAATAATGAATCTACAGGTCAGTTTACAGTTCAAGCAGCTGGTGGATCTGGGCCTACTTATGAATATAAATTTAATGGAGGTAATTACGGTGCCTCTGCTACCTATTCAAATTTAAATGCATTTGTTGGAGCAGTAAATACCAGAACTTATACTTATCAGGTAAAAGATAGTAAAGGTTGTGAATCTCCAGTTTATGAAGTTACTCTAACAAACCCTACAAAAGTATCGGTTTCAGGTTCTTTCCAAGCGAATACCACTTGTAGCACTACAACAGTTGTTACTATCCTTGGAGATGGTGGTACAGGTACATACCAATATAATTTTGACGGAGGTTCTAATTATAATGGTACGACAACTAAAACTATTACTTTAACAAATGCTGAGCAAACGGTTAAATTCTATGTAAAAGATGCTAATGGATGTACAGCAGAAGGAGAAGTTAAAGTTCCGGCATTTAACCCGCCGACAAGAATTGACATTTCTGATCCAGCTGCCATTACATGTAAAGTAGGAGGTACAACAACTAGTCTTACATTAACAGCAGTAAATGGTATTGCTCCATTTACGTATGAAGTTACTTCTGGACCAGTTACACCAACAGCAATAACAGGAAATACAGCTACCTTTACTGGTTTAACTGCTGGTTTTTATGAGTTTAAAGTTACTGATGCGAGAGGTTGTACTACTACGGGATCAAAAACTATTGCACAAGGTGTTAAAATTAAGGCTGAAGGTTCGAAAACAGATGAAAAATGTTTTGAAGCTAAAAATGGTTCTGTTTCATTTACAGTGTCAGACGTAAGTAGCACAGGAAACTTTGATTATACGATTACTCCAAATTCAGGTACTCCATCGGTTAGTGGAAATACAATCACACGTACTAACCTGGCACCTGGAAAATATACTTTTGTTGCTACAGATCGTACAACAGGATGTGTGTCAGAAAGTGTAGAAGTAACTGTTGGTGCAGCAACTGCAATTGACTTCACGGTTAATGCTACAAAAATTAGTTGTAACAATACAGTAGCAACATTAACAATTTCAAATATATCGGGAGGAAAAGGTACTTACACTTATGCATTTGTGCGTAAAGATGCTACAGCTCCTACTACTTATGGAACAAGTTTAACAGTTGATACTGCAGTATTAACTACCAATATTGACGTTTATGTTAAAGATGTAAATAATTGTGCGGTTAAGAAATCTATCTCTATTCTAACGGAAGATGCTCCAATAATTAATCCGATTGCGGCGCAATGTTATCCAGGTAGTCCTATTGCTGTAACGATAGATGGTACGTTTGCAAGACCGGCAACGTTTAGTAAAGATGGTAATAAATTTGAATCATCAGATACATTTAATTTAACTCCTGGAACATATAAATTAACAGTAAAAGATAAATTTGGTTGTGAAGCATTTATCAATTATGTAGTTCCTGAGCAATTAACAATTACTCCGGCTATTGTACCAGATGCTACTTGTACAACAGAAACAACAATAAGTTTATCTTCTACAGGAGGAACAGGAACTCGTTCTTATGCGGTTTCTATTGATAATGGAACGTATAATACAGTAACGAGTCCTTACACTGCAACAGCAGCTGGAACTTATAAATTTAGAGTTAGCGATAGTGCAAACCCAACTTGTTATGCATATACAGCAGATATTCCTGTTACATTAAAAGCGACTACTTTCACAATTAATCCAAGTAAAACGGATGTAAAATGTAACGGAGCTGCTACAGGAACTATCTCTATTTCAACAACAGCTGGTAAAGCTCCTTATACTTATAGTGTAACTAAAGCAACAATTCCAGTTTCAACAACTGCTTTGACTACAGGTTTAACAGCAGGAGTTTATGATATTGTGGTTACTGATCATATAGGATGTACGGGTACTGCACAGGTTACTATTTTGCAACCAGATTTACTTGAAGCTAATGCAACTATAGATCCATTTACATGTAGCCCTACAAATGCTAAAGAATCTAAAGATGTAACTGTTACAGTAACAGGAGGAGTAGCTCCTTATACATATAGTTTCAATGGAAGTTCTTATGGTGATGACAGTACATTTTCAGTATCAGATAATGGAAACCCACAATCAGTTACTTATTCTGTAAAAGATGCCAATGGTTGTACTACACAAGTTGAAACATTAGATATTTTACCTCTTAACCCTCCAAAAATTACGTCGGTTAATGCAAGTGTAATTTATTGTGATCCTATTGGAAGCAGAACTAGCACCGTTAAAGTAAATTTAACAGCTGGAACAGGAACAGGAACGGTAGTTTATACAATTGTTTCTGGACCAACAATAAATACTACAGGCGCTACAGATGGAGAGTTTAAAGATCTTACTCCTGGTAGCTATGTTTTCAGAGTTACAGATGGAAGCGGTTGTTATGCGGATTTTTCTAAAAATATTCCAGCAGTCGTTGCTATTAGAGCTACACCAACTAAATTGAATGATGTTTATTGTAAAGGTGGTAGTACCGGAAATATTAGATTTAATGTTACAAACTTTACTTCAACATATAGTTATAAAGTTAATAGCGAACCAACTGTAACAGGAAGAAACGAAACTGTATTTACTTTGGCAAATCGTCCTGTAGGTGTTTACAATGTTGTATTTGTAGATGAAACTACAAATTGTACAGTTACAGAACAAGTTGAAATTTTTGAACCTAATAATCCTTTGGATTTAGTTATAGATTCTAATGTAAATTCAAATTGTGGTATAATTACTTCTACTGTAACAGTTCATGCTACAGGAGGAACAATAGGTTCAGGTTATCAATATGCTATTTTAGATGCAGACGATACAACTTCGACACCAATCTATGGTCCAAATCCTGTATTTAATATCAATTCAAATTCAGGTGCAGACTTAAACTGGGTTATCTACGCAAAAGACGCTAATGGATGTATTGTATCTAGAAACGTTACAATTGCAAGAGATACACAGCCAACAGTTACTTTGGATGTTCCAAATCAATGTTCAGCTTCTGGTACTTCATTTACAATTGTAGCTAGTGGAGCAAATGGGGTTGTACCTTATACATACACAATTAATACAGGAGTTGCTCCTAGTCCGGCAAATACATTTACTGTGGGAGCAGGAACTTATGTAGTAACAATTACAGACGCAAATGGTTGTACAAATACAGAAACAGTTACTGTAAATGATGCAATGATTGCCACTGCAGTTAGAAAAAAAGATCTTACTTGTACGGCGATTTCACCAACAGATGCAAGTATTGAGGTTAATGTAACGGGAGGAAATCCATCTTTTGGATATAGAGTAAGAATGTTGCCAGCAGCATTTACTGGAACTCCAATTCCTTTTACATCAACTAGATCTTTTGTTTATAGCACAGGAACAGCAGGAACATATGAGTTTGAAATAACAGATGGAAATAATTGTCCTAAACTAACGAATACAGTTATTGTTAATCCTACTACAACTGTGACTGCTACTTACACACCAACAAATCCTACTTGTAATGCAGGTACAGATGGTGTTGTTGAATTGCGTGGAACTGCTGGTGAAGCACCATTTAAATATAATTTTAACGGATTAGGATTCGGAGATAAATATATTTTTGGAGGCTTAACAGCTGGAAGTTACTCTTATACAGTTAGAGATGCTAAAGGATGTGAGTTTAATGGTACAGCTGTTTTAACTGAACCAGCTCCAATCGATGGACTTGTTGAGGGAACTCCAATTATTTGTGACCTTAATACATTAGGTACGTTTAAAGTAAGTGTGCTTTCAGGTGGAGTAGCTCCGTTTGTTTATACATTATATGATAGTAACCGTAATCAGTTACAGACATATACTGAAACTTCTGCTTCTCCAACGGCTGTTCACACTTTCGCAGGACTAAATTTTGGTTACTATTATGTTACAATAGTAGATGCTAATGGATGTAAATTTGAAACATCAAGACTTCGAATTGAAACACCTCCATATTTAAAAATTACAACAACAGCAGATTCTTTTAGTTGTGCTACAGGAGTTAATGTTACTGTTACCACAACTGGAGGAGAAGGACCATATACATATTCTATTTTTGGTCAAGCTGAAACG
The DNA here is from genome assembly GCF_024649945.1 of Flavobacterium panacis. Taxonomy (GTDB): domain Bacteria; phylum Bacteroidota; class Bacteroidia; order Flavobacteriales; family Flavobacteriaceae; genus Flavobacterium; species Flavobacterium panacis. The sequence continues at coordinate 35,003 of NZ_JANKMS010000017.1, forward strand.
GCTCCTATAGCAAGCAATAGTTATACATTTACTGGTTTAGCACACAATAGAACTTATTATTTGCAAGTAAAAGACAAGAATAACTGTATTTCTATAGCAGAAGAAATTACTCCTCCATCACCTTCTACTATCAAAATTACAGCAACATCACAAACTGATGCAACTTGTGCAGGAAGTGCAAATGGTATTTTAAACTTTACTGTTGAGGATTATGATCCTACAGTAACGACTATCCGTTATAGAATATTAGATGAATTAACTCAATTGCCACTTACAACACCAATTGGAGATGATTTAACTGGACCTGCAGGAGGACCTGTATCAGAGACTATTAATAATCTACCAGCGGGTAATTATACACTGGAAGTAACTGAAGTTGGTGGTACGCTTTGTTCAACTTCATATACATTTAGAATTGATCAACCAGCTCAACCTCTTAACTCTGTTATTACTAATCTAGTACCTGCAAATTGTAATAGTGGTGCTATTGTAACTATGAGAACAACTGGAGGTACAGCGCCATATTATTATGGTGTAGCAGTTTCACCTGCAATGCCAACAGATTTTACAAGTACAAATAATGTTATAGAATTAGATCCTTCTTCAGGAACAGATTGGAACATTGTAGTAAGAGATTCAAAAGGATGTGAAGTTGGAAGAGCACAAATAATTCCTGTAGATTCTAGTCCAGATATTGATTTACAGATTGTGGATAGATGTGCTACTGAAGGTAATTTCTCAGTAAATGTTATCGAGACTACTGCAGGTAAAGGAGCTTATTCTATAAGTGTAGATAGTGATAATTCTTATTCACCTCTTACAGGAGGATTACCATATACTGTAACGAATCTGACTTCCGGTTCTCATAGAATTTATATTAAAGACGCTAATGGATGTGTTGATTTTGAAGATATAAACATTAATGCACCACTTGATTTACAGCCTGCTGTAGTTTCAACAGACCCAACTTGTACATCAGTTAATGGTGGTAGTATTACATTAACAACTACTGGTGGTACAGGTACTTATACTTATACTATTGACGCTGCTGGCGCAACTGTAACAAATAATGTAATTTCAAATTTAGCTTATGGAAACTATACTGTTACTGTTACTGATGGTTACTGTAACACAACAGTTCCTGTTGAATTGAAAGCACCAATCCCAGTTACTTTTGATGCTGATGTTGTAGATGTGGCTTGTTATAATGGTGCTACAGGAAGTATTACAGTAAATTTACTTCCAGGAAACACAGAAACGCCATATACATATGCTATAGCATCTGCTACAGCTGATCCACTTCCTTTAGGAATTGTATTGATAGGAAATAAATTTACAAATGTTCCACAAGGAAGTTATGCAATAACTGTGACTTCTGGAAAAGGATGTCCGACCACACATACTTTTGATGTGGATCAACCAACGGCAGCAGTAGGTGCAATTGCAGCTGTTGATCCTTATAACTGTAATCCTAGTAATACTGTACAACAAGCAGTTGTAAGAGTTACAGGTACTGGTGGATCAGGATCATACAAATATAATTTTGATGGAGGAACGACTTATACTGACGATAATGAATTATTTGTTACTGATGATACAACAGTACAAAGGATTAATTATTACGTCATGGATAGTAATGGTTGTACTTACAGTAATTTTGTTGATGTTAATCCATATCAGCAATTAGCAACTATTGATTTTGCAGTTGTAACAGCACCAGTTTGTTCAAGAAATGTTGCTGATATTAGAGTGGATGTGACAGGAGGATATACTCCTTATGCGAAGTATGAAATTATTTCTCCTATAACCAGAGATAATTTAAATTCAGATACATTTACAGGATTGGCACCAAATGTAAACTACTTATTTAGAGTTACCGATGCCAATGGTTGTTACATTGAGGGTAACTATACAGTAGCTCCAGTTGTTCCAATTAATATTGTGAGAACATCATTTACTAATGTAAGTTGTAATACACTAAATGGAACTAGCAATAACGGTTCAGCAACTTTTACAGTTTCTGACTTTAGTGTGAGTGGAGATTATACTGTTTCAGTTGCATATAATCCAACAACATTGCCAATTGTTACACCAAGTGTAGCTAATGATGTTATAACTTTAAATGGTTTGTCAGAAGGAACTTATACTGTAACTGTAGAAGATAATATAACGCATTGTTCACAAAGCGCATCTGTTACAATTACAATGCCTGCTCCAATTTTGTTTGATGCAGTTGGAAGCAACGTATATTGTACAGAAGATAATTCTACAATTACAATTAGTAACATAACTGGAGGAACTTCAGCTTATTCTTATGCTGCAGTTATAGCAGGTCAAGTTCCAACGGCTTTTACACCAGCTACTGATCCTTTAGTAGTAGATACTGACTTAACAAACCTAGCATGGGATGTTTACATTCAGGATCGTAACTTATGTATTTCTGCGCCAGTTCGTGTTAACATTACTCACGATGTGGCTCCTGTTCTTAATATGCCAGCACAGCAGTGTTTTGTTGGTACAGATATTACAATTGATTTTAGTAATGCCGCATTGTCAACAACATACAACAATATTAAAAAGTTTACAGTTGATGGTTTACCAACTACGAACAACATAACATTTACAAAAGCAGGTTCATACAAAATTGTCTTGACAGATGATAATGGTTGTCCTGCAGAGATAGATTATGTAATTGAAGAACGATTAACAGCGACTGCAACAGTAGAGAAAGACCTTTACTGTGAGACAGGTAATGAAGCAGCCAAAATTGTTGTGGAAGTGAAAGGTGGTAAAAAAGACTATACGTATCAAATGTACTTAGACGGAAGTGCAGTTGGTCTTCCTAAACCAGCGACTGGTGATTTTGAAGAATTAGTAACTGCTCCAGGCGTTTACACTTTTGCAATCTCAGACAGTAATGTACCATGTATATTTACAACATCGCCTGTAACAGTTAATGTACCAGGAACGATTACGCTTACACCATCACAAACAGATGTGATCTGTTTTAATAATAGCAATGGAAGTTTAACAGTTGTACCTTCAGGTGGAGTTGCTCCTTATAAATTTGTACTTACAAGTACAGGTACTGGTGCAAATACTACAGGAGATACTAATGGAATTTATACAGATTTAATTCAGGGTGATTACCACGTTGTTGCAACAGATGCTAAAGGTTGTACAGCTGCAGCAGATATTACAATTATTCAACCACCTTTATTAGAAGAGGATCATTCAGTTACACCAAATTCATCTTGTAGTACAACTACTGAAATTGTGGTAACAGGTATAGGTGGAAAAGGAACGTACCAATATGACTTTGGTAAAGGATATGATGATGCAGATCGTATTTCAGTACCTAATGATGGTTCAGTGGCTTCAGTTACTTATACCGTTAGAGATGCAAATGGATGTACAACAGCTCCGGTAACAGTTCCAATCGTTCCATTAAACAAACCATCAGCGTTAACGTTCTTACCAACAGCTATTACTTGTGCTTCTGGAAGCAGTAATGTTACAGTTACAGCTACAAATGGTGTAGGTGCATTAGAATTTAGAATTATAGAATTCAACGGAGCACCAACAACTATGTATGCGATGATTCCAACAACAGGAAGCGCAGTTCCGGCGGTGTTTACAGGATTACCTTTCGGTGAATATAAATTTGAAGTAACGGATAGTAATAAATGTACTTTCGCTGATATACTAACAATTAAAGATGTTGTTAGAATTCAGGCTACAGGTGAAGCATTTGCGAAATCTTGTATCGGTACTAATGACGGAAAAGCAGTCTTTACAATTTCTGATTTCAAAGGAACTTATACGTACTCAGTAACTAGAAATACTGTGGCATTTGATGGTCCACATACAACTTCTAATTCAGAAGTTACTTTAGCAAATCTAGCTACAGGAACTTATGAAATTAGTGTTATTGATGATATTACAAACTGTGACATAAAATTCAGCGTTACTGTTAATGACCCTATCGCTGTAACAATTACAGAAGAAGATAATGTCAATGCTAATTGTAATACAGGTGCAAAAGTTACGGTTGCAGGTCACGGAGGAACTCCAGGATATACGTATTCTTTTGTTCCGGCAAGTCCAACAGCAACTCCAGGAACATTTGAATCTGAAGCAACAAGAGAATTGAAACCAGCAGATGCTACTTCATGGTATGTGTATGCTAAAGATCAAAACGGATGTATTTCTGCTCCAATTACAGTAGATATTGAGACAGATCCATTACCAGCAGGATTTACTGCTTCGGTAACATCACAATGTCCTGATGCAGATGGAAATTACGAAATCGTAATTACTCCTGGTACTGGAATGGGACCATTTACTTACAGTATCGGAAACGGATTCCAAACAGATGAGAAATTCACTGTAAAAGATCCAAGAGCTTACGATATTGTAGTAAGAGACAGATTTGGTTGTGAAACTGAATTCCCTGCTTTAATTGAAATTTTAGAGCCAGTAGTTTTAGATGTAATAAAAGATATCTTACCAAGCTGTACAGATGGCGATGGTCAGGTAACAGCATCTGCAACAGGAGGTAAAGGTCCGTTTAGCTATACTCTTGATGGAGTTAGAACTTTAACAACTACTACTCCTGCTGTATTTGATAGAGTAGGTTCAGGTTCACACACCATTGTGGTAACAGATCTTGGAACACCAAATAATTGTACAGATGAGGTTCAATTTGAATTAGCTCCAGCTACTCCTATTACAGGATTTGATGCAGTTCCTACTCATGTTTCTTGTAACGGTGGAAACAACGGTACAATTACAGTAAGTTTAGCTCCAATAAGTGATGGTGTTAATGATAATCCTAAATACATGTACAGTCTGGATGGTGGAACACCACAAGACAATCCGGTATTTAAAGGATTAAGAGCAGGAACTTATAATGTTTCTGTAACTTCAGGAAGAGGTTGTGAAGCCGATATGGATGTAGAAATCACTGAACCACGTGAGATTGTAGTTCGAGATCCACTTGTAAGCCAATACGGTTGTATCCAGGAGAATATTAGTAATTATGCAACTATTACAGTTAGCGGAGTTACTGGTGGAACAGGAGATTATACTTATGAGTTTATTAAAGACGGAACTCAGGTTTACAAAGGTCCAAGAAATGTGTATACAGAAATGGATTATAAGGGAGGAATTTACACGATAAACGTTTCTGATATTAATCAGTGTAGTGCTTCTGCAGTGGGAACATTTGAAATTAAAGCATTTGTTCCAATGGATAAACTTGCTATTAATGTAGATGACGCTATTACTTGTACTAACCTTGAAGATATTTCAATAACGGTTAAAGCTAGTAACGGTACAACTTTACCAGGATCGTATACTTATAGCTTAAGCGGAACAAACGGAACCGTTTATGGTCCAACGCCTAGCACAGATGGTGTCTTTACAGATTTAGCAATCGGTGATTATATCGCAACAGTGACAAATACTGTAACTGGATGTACACTACAAGCATTCCATTTTGTAGATGATCCAAACACGTTTGAAATTATTGCAACACCTGAAAATGATAAAGTTTGTTACGATGCTACTACAAGAGTTCAATTAACTTTTGTTGATAATCAGCCAAATCCAACAAACGATGCAGGTCCGTTTGAATATACAATTACTGGAGGTTTAACTTTAATAAATAATGTAACAACTGATGCAGGTCCAATTTGGATTTCAAATCTAAAAGCAGGTCAATACAAAGTTGTGGCTAGATTGGTAAGTAAACCAGAATGTACAGTGGAGAAAATCTTCACGATCGAACAACCACCTACAGAGTTAGTGGTTACAACAACACAGTCTGAAATTACTTGTATCTCAGGTAACAATGATGGTAAGATTGTAGCATCAGCAACTGGAGGATGGCCAGGTGAATATTTGTATGAGTTGAGATTAGGAACTACTATTGTTAAAGGATACAATAGTTCTCCAATATTCGAAAACCTAACAGAAGGAAACTATACTGTTTATGCTAAAGATGGTTATGGTTGTGAAAGCTCTATTGACGCTAGTTTATTAAATCCAAAACAGATTAATGTTTCAATTAGTGCAACTCCAATGCTTACTTGTTATGACAATGAAAATGGAGTATTAACAATTGATACAGTAAATGGAGGTTCAGGAAATTATACTTACACATTACATGGAGTATTAGTTGATGGAACGGTTATTACTGCACAGGCACAAGGAGCAAATCAGTTTACAGATTTAAAAGCTGGAACTTATTATGTTACTGTAAATGATACATGGAATTGTACAAATGATTCTAATACAGTGACAATTGATCAGCCAGAAATTGTAAAAGCAACTTTAGAAATTCAAAGAACAGAAACATGTGAAGTAGTTCCTGTTGTTAGATTAACAGCTATCGGTGGTGTTGGTCCTTATTACTATAGTGCTGACGATGTAACTTATACTGGTCCATTTAGCTCTTATGTAGATATTACGTTACCTGTAACAACTACAAAAGTTGAGTACAAGTATTTTGTAAAAGATTCTAATGGTTGTCGTAGTTATGAGTCGAACTATAGTGAATTCTCACCTGTTCCAGAATTAACATTTGAGCGTTCAAGTGAAATTGATATTAAATGTAAAGGAGGAGCCACAGGTTCTATCACTGTAGTAGCTAAAGGAGGTTTAGGAAACTATATCTATACTTTACAAGATGCTTCTGGAACAGACATTACTCCAGCTCCGACGCAGGATATTCCAGGTACATTTACACATTTACCAATAGGTAATTATATTGTAAAAGTGACAAGCTCTGATTGTAAAACAGTATCAACGCTGTTCGAATTAACAGAACCTGATAATCCTTTATTGGCAGCTGCTATTGCAACGCCATTAACTTGTAACGGTTACAATAATGGTAAAATTACTGTAAATGCGACAGGTGGTGTAGGAGCATATAAATATGCTATTGAACCAGAATTCAAACAGTTCTTTGACAAAAATGTATTCGAAAACTTGAAACCAGGTTTCTATGATATATTAGTTCAGGATGAAAATGACTGTTACTTCTTCATCGAAAATGTGGAAGTTAAAGAACCAGATCCAATTGGAATCATTGAAATCGAAGCATCAAGACAAGAAGAACATTGTGCTGGTGATAAAGATGCTGTTTTTGAAATCGAAGTAGCAGGAGGAACAATGCCTTATAGCTATAGTTTAGATAATCAAGGAGGACCGTTTACGGCTGGAGATGCTGCTCAGACAAGGTTTGTATTCAATAACCTTGAAGGAGGAACACATACAGTTTACATCTTAGATGCAAATAAATGTACACAGGAAATTACCATCAATATGGCATTACCAGTGACGCTTAATCCAACTATTAAAGTAGATTATGATTGTGTGAACAATGCACAGGCTAATATGGTGATTGTTACAATAGATCCGTCAAACACAGATCCAACGCAAGTAACGTATTCTCTTGACAACAATGGAACGTTCCAGCCAAGTAATATCTTTACAGATGTTGCAGCAGGACCTCACTACATGGTAGTAAGACATACTAATGGATGCGAAGTAACTACAGATTTATTTGATGTAGATGCAGTTGATCCTGTTACTCTAATCGATGTGACAGAACAAACTACAGATATTAATACCATCACGGTAAAAGCTTCAGGTGGTTTTGCTCCTTATGAGTACAGTTTCAATGGTGAACCATTCACGTCATCTAATAGTTACAGAATTTATAAATCAGGTATTTATAAAGTGATTGTAAGAGACAAAAATGGTTGTGAAGCTACGATAGATGTTAAAGGTACGTTCTACGACTTCTGTCTACCGAACTACTTTACACCAAACGGTGGAAATGGTAATACAACTATTGGTCCTGATTGTGGAGCATTAGCTTACAAAGACCTTACATTCGATGTTTACGACAGATACGGTCGTGTAGTTGGTAAATATAGAGTTGGAGGTAAATGGGATGGTAGATACAACGGAAACGAATTACCAACAGGAGATTACTGGTATGTTCTTAAACTGAATGATCCTAAAGATCCTAGAGAGTTTGTTGGACATTTCACATTATACAGATAACAAAATTATAGCCCCAATGATGTTATCTAAAAAAATTATTACAATGAAAAAGCTTATTTTATCCTTAGTACTCATGGCTGTAACAACAAGTTACAGCCAAGAGTTAAACCTACCGGTGTTTACACAGTATTTAGCTGATAACCCTTTTATTCTTTCGCCAGCTTATGCGGGTATTGGAGATAACCTCCGAATTAGAGCCAATGGTTTAACACAGTGGGTCGGAATTAAGGATGCACCCGATAACCAATCATTGTATGCAGATTTTCGTGTCCTAGATCGTTCGGGAGTTGGTATTTCGTTATACAACGATAGTAACGGTAATACGAAACAAACAGGAGCTAAGATTTCGTTTGCGCACCACTTAATTTTAGATTATTATTCTGAAAAATATCTATCATTTGGTATCTCGTATAACGTAAATACCTTTCGTTTAGAAACAGGTAATTTTGAAGGAGTCGGAGGCGGTCTTGATCCTTCGGTAACAGATAATCGTCAAACTTCAAATAATAACTTTGATATTAGTGCTTTGTATCGTCAAAAAGGATTTTTTTTAAGTTTCAATGCCAATAACGTTTTAAAGAAAAATTTGACAAGGGATAGAACAAACGAACCAGATTTGCTTTCTAACTTTCAGTTATATTCTGGATTTACTTTTAAAGATGGCGAAAACAGACGAATCGAATACGAACCATCCGTTTTCTTGCAGTATTTTGCGAGTGACCAACGTTCTACAACCGATTTTAACTTTAAGTACAGACGTTATAACCGTTACGAAGATTATTACTGGATTGGAGTTTCGTATCGTTTCTTAAACGATCAGTTTCCAAAACCTTTAGCAGCTGGACCAATGGCTGGTTTTATGAAATCAAAATTCTATTTTGCTTATTCTTACCAGTTGATGTTTAACGGACTTGGAACTTATAACTCAGGAACGCATTCTATCACTATCGGATTTGATTTCTTACAATCGATCAGTAACTGTCCTTGTACACAAGGTCCGGTTCATGATTAAGGAGTCTTAAAAAGATGATTTAAAGCCTTAAAAAAGGCAATTAATATAAAGCGAGTCGCAACATTAGGTGTTTTTACCGCAATAATTTGAAATAAATATTCAATAACATTAAATTTGAGTCTTATCGTTTTGTTTTTCAAAAAGGTATAAATCGAATTTGATCATGAAAACAAAATTTTCACTTTATGCGAAACACATAGTATTGTGCCTCGCTTTTTTATTTTTGCCGTATGCATTTACGACAACGAATACTTTTTTTTCACTACCCAATTTGTACTCCAATGCGCATGACAGAATTTATTTGTTTCTTTACTTTGCGCTCCTTTGTTTTTTTTATTTCAACTATTATTATTTAATTCCAAAGCTATATTTCTCAGAGAAGAAAGTGTTATATTATGTAACCATAATTATTTTTCTTTTATTCTTTCTTTGGATCTCAACTGTTTTAGATCATCCGAGCCGTAATTTCTTGGATTTCGAATATCATTCTGGAAAGTTTGCCGGTCATCCAGCACCATTTCATGGAGAATTTCCTCCACCTCCGCATGGTAACCATCCAATGTCTTTCGCATTTAACGGAGGCCCACCAACACAATACAATCATACCATTTTGGTGTATTTGATTGGAGTAGCGACAAGTTTACTTTTTGCTATTTCAGGAAGATTACAAAGTGTCGAAAAAGAAAAAGTAAAATCAGAATTAGCATTTTTAAAGGCACAAATTAATCCGCATTTTTTGTTTAATACCTTAAACAGTATTTATGCACTTGCTTTAAAAAAAGACGATAAAACTCCAGATGCTGTAGTACAGTTATCGGAACTGATGCGTTACATTATGACTAATTCTAATGATGAGGTTATCGATTTAACGAAAGAAATCAATTACATCAATAATTTTGTTTCACTACAAAAAACGCGTTTAGGAAATACCGTTACTATCCATTATTCGGTAATCGGAAGTACTTTTGGTAAAGTGGTAACACCGCTTATTTTAATTTCTTTTATTGAAAATGCATTCAAATATGGAGTTAATCCTGATCAGACTTCAGAAATCTATATTAAAATAGATATTGAAGAAGAAATCTTAACTTTATACGTTTCTAATAAAAAGACGTTCTCTGTTCAGTCAGATTCAGGTATTGGTTTACAAAACACAATCGAAAGATTAAAATTGGTGTATCCTAATAAACACGCTTTGATGATTGAAGATTCAGAAGAGAAATACGTAGTAAATTTGAGCATTAAAATTCGATGATAAAAGCAATTGCACTAGATGATGAGCCATTGGCATTAGAAATCCTTCAGAGTTTATGTGAAACTATTGATTACATTGAACTCAGAAAAACATTTACAAAATCTGATGAAGCATTCAAATACTTAAAAAAATATCCAGTCGATTTATTGTTTCTGGATATCAATATGCCATCCATTTCCGGATTGGATTTCTACAAAAAATTACCACACAAAACTATGGTGATTTTCACCACAGCCTATTCTGAATTTGCTGTAGAAGGTTTCACACTTAGTGCAACCGATTATTTATTAAAACCAATTTCACTTGCAAGATTTCAGCAGGCTACAGAAAAAGCCTATTCACAATGGAAATTGCAAAACCAAAATATCGAACAGCAATATCTTTTCATTCGTGCCGATTACAGTCTTAATAAAATCCTGTTTTCAGATATCCTATACATAGAAGGCTTAGATGATTATCTAAAAATTCATATTCGAGATCAAAAAACAGTCGTAGCTCGTATGACCTTAAAAGCAATTCTTCAAAAATTACCAGAGACAGAATTTATTCGTGTGCATCGTTCGTTTATCGTTCCTATTAGTAAAGTATTAAAGATCAGAAATAAAATCATATACATTGAACAGGCCGAAATTCCAATTAGTGCCAGTTACGAAGAAGCTTTTTTCACACTTTTTGAAGGAAAGTGATTCAGATTTAGATTAAGAAATTTACTGCAAAAAAAAATATTTCATCCGTTTACCTCATAAATAATATCGTTTACCTCAAACTTTTTACAACGCCTCAATTTCCAATAATTTTACTTCAAAATAACTGTTAATCATTTCATTGAATAACATTTAAAAAAAAGCAAAAAATGGAAAGAAAAGAGTTTTTAAGAGGTTTGGGTTTAGTAGGAATTGGTACTTTGGCAATTCCAATCATAAACTCATGTAGTAAGGATAGTGATTCATCTGAATCATCAACTGGAACCGATTCAAGTTCTGGTTCTGGATCTTCTTCAAGCAGTTGTTCTGTAACACCATCAGAAACCGCAGGTCCGTTTCCAACAATTTCACCATCATCTTTAGTAAAATCAAATATTGTGATGGACAGAACAGGTGTAGGTTTTACTATTAAAATCACTATTAAAAACACAAAAGCAAATTGTGCAGTTTTAAAAGATGCCATTGTAGACATTTGGCATTGTGACAAAGACGGTTATTATTCTGAATATGGCGGAACAGGAATGCAATCTGTAAATTACACATCAGTTCACTTTTTAAGAGGAAGACAAACGACAGACGAAAATGGTTTGGTAACGTTTACCTCCATTTTTCCAGGATGGTATTCTGGACGTGCAACACATGTTCATGTTCACATTTACAATTCTGCTGGAACATCTTTGTTGGTAACACAAATTGCTTTTCCAGAAGGAACAAACAGCGCAGTTGCAGTGGTAAACGCTTCAAGCACCAACGGTTACACAAAAGGAATGTCGGGTTACACGTATAATGCATCGGACAATGTTTTTTCAGATTCAGTTGCAAACGAATTAGGCACAGTAACCGGAAGTATCAGCGACGGATATGTTTTAACGCATACGATCAACGTGGCAAGTTAATTTTAAAAAATAGTTTATCATGATAGCGCAGATTCCTACCCAAATTTATAAGTCAGATTCAAGAGGATTTTTCAATTCAGAGAAGCACAATTGTTTTGCTACTTTTAATTTTGAACAGTATCAGGATTTATCACGAAATGCATTTGGATCTCTTAAGATTTTAAACGAAGTCATACTGGCACCACAGCAACGCATTACAAGATTTGTAAATTCAAAAACAAATGTGATCCTTTTGCCTTTGTTTGGTGGAATAGAATATAAAGATAATATTGGTAATGAAGAATTTTTAAGAGTAGACGAAATACGAGTTTTGGCTGCTGATGACGAGTTAAAAGTTGAAATCTTTAATCCGTACGAAAATGAAAATGTGAGTTATTTGGAAATCGAGTTTCACATGGGAAAACAGTATTACAAAAACTATTTTCAGCAGTATAAATTTGATTTTAATAACCATAACAAACTACATTCTTTATTTGAAGTAGAAAGAGCTCTCGGATTTATCGGAATATACGATGGAAGAAAACAAGGTTCTTTTAAGTTGAGAAATTCTAAAAACGGCGTTTTTGTATTTGTACTGAATGGTGCTTTTGAAGTAGAAGATCGTCTCTTGGAGGCAAAAGATGGTTTAGCTTTAAAAGAAACCAAAAAAATCGAATGGGAAGCGCTATCAGAAAATGCAATTTTGATTGTAATCGAAGTTCCATTAAAATCACTTGATGCATGAAAATAACTAAAATAAAACTGGCTTATCGTATCGTAATAGATCAATCGTCTGCGTTTTTGTGGGATAAATACGTTTTTGAAGATACTTTCAAAGAGTATCAAATGCAAAGTCAGCAGTTTAACTCTGGAGCAAACAAAAAAAATACATTTAGAGAATTAATAAGCGAAAATGAAAAAGCTATTCAACTTCATTTTCTAACAGGAATTGCTGCGAGTGGATACGTCGAACAATTAAAAGGAAATTTTCATCGCGTGACAGATGTTTTAGGGAACAATTATTTTCCTTTTATCAATTATCAGTTAGACATCATAAACACAGATGTGACAGATATCGCAAAGCATAAAATCGGAATGACCTTCTATTCTCCGTTATTAAATTATTTCGGAATTATAGAAGGAAACTATCTGGTTTCAAAAAATATAGAAAACAAAAACGAATACGAAACCCTTATGTTTCCTGTTCAGAATAATTTGTCTATTTGTTATATTCAGACAGAAGACTAATTCCAACTTCCAAAAACAAAAAATAAACTAGATTCATTTTTTACCTTTTCTGTTTTTCTGTTGACAGAAAAGGTTTTTTTATGTGTGATAGATATGGAATTACTATTCTAAAATTGTTTTTATTCTGAAATAAAGCATTTTTTTTATAAATTTATAACGTTTTCGTTCTTTTTCCTGCTTCTTTTTTAGTTTATTCGAATTTGTTAGTTACCTAAAAGTCCTATATTTGTTTTTCTTTCTAAAAAAAACTAAAAAATTATCTAGATGAAAACTTTAAACGATTTCGATTTTAAAAATAAAAAAGCAATTATCCGTGTAGACTTTAATGTGCCGTTGGATGAGAATTTTAATGTAACTGATACCACACGTATTGAAGCAGCAAAGCCTACAATTGATGCTATTTTAGCTCAAGGCGGAAGTGTCATCTTAATGTCGCACTTAGGAAGACCAAAAGGTGCTGAAGAAAAATATTCTTTAAAACATATTTTAAAAACAGCTTCTGAAATTTTAGGAGTTGAGGTTAAGTTTGCTGAAAACTGTATTGGAGAACCAGCTCAAACAGCTGCTAAAAACTTACAGCCAGGTGAAGTTTTATTATTAGAAAATTTACGTTTCCACGCTGAAGAAGAAGCTGGAGATGTAGCTTTCGCTAAAGAATTGGCTTCTCTTGGAGATATTTATGTAAACGATGCATTTGGTACTGCACACAGAGCTCACGCTTCGACAACAATCATTGCACAATTTTTCGAAGGCAAAAAATGTTTCGGAACATTATTAGCAAAAGAAATTGACAGTTTAAATAAAGTTCTTAAAAACAGCGAAAAACCTGTAACGGCTGTTCTTGGTGGTTCTAAAGTTTCGTCTAAAATCACGGTTATCGAAAATATCTTAGATAAAGTAGATCACATGATTATTGGTGGAGGTATGACTTTCACATTCATTAAAGCACAAGGCGGAAAAATCGGTGAGTCAATCTGTGAAGATGATAAATTGGATTTGGCTTTAGAAATCTTAAGATTAGCAAAAGAAAAAGGAGTACAAGTTCATATTCCAGTTGATGTTATCGCTGCAGACGATTTCTCAAACACAGCAAATACTCAGGTTGTAGATGTAACTGCAATTCCTGACGGATGGCAAGGTTTAGACGCAGGCCCAAAATCTAGAGAAAACTTCAAAAAAGTTATTTTAGAATCAAAAACAATTCTTTGGAATGGTCCATTAGGAGTTTTTGAAATGGAAACTTTCTCTAAAGGAACAATTGCATTAGGAGATTATATCGCAGAAGCTACTGCAAATGGAGCATTTTCATTAGTTGGTGGTGGAGATTCTGTTGCTGCAGTAAAACAATTCGGATTTGAAGATAAAATGAGCTATGTTTCTACTGGTGGTGGAGCAATGTTAGAAATGTTAGAAGGAAGAATTTTACCTGGAATCGCTGCGATTTTAGACTAAAATATCACAATTAACATTTTTTTAAACACTTTTTTTGAATAAAGGGCTTATGTTTGCAAAAATACAACTCTCGTAATTGTTTGAATTACAGAATTTTAAAATAATGTTATATGATTGTAAAGAAAATATCCTTAGTGGTGACAGCTTTATTCTCTTTATCGATGTTTGCGCAGGAATCTGCAGAATTTCCAAAAGAGATTAAGCAAGACATTAAGTTGTCGTATTTAGATTCTATTAAAAGCACATTCAAAACGAACAATCTGGCTACAAAAGTCGATAGTTTATGGATGAATGAATTAGTAAGTCTCGATATTTACGATGATTTAACAAAAGACATACAAACCATCAACAAGGATGTAACTGTCGATGAAGAATTGCCGACCGAATTGCTAAAACAGCGGTTAGCGGCGATGAATCAAAAGTCACCTTTTGAAATTGAATACAATCAAGGTCTTGAAAATATAATAAAGTCATTTCTTAAGAACCGTAAAAAATCGTTTTCTCGATTAATGGCTTTATCAGAATATTATTTCCCAATGTTTGAGGACGCTTTTGCTAAACAAAATGTTCCTTTGGAAATAAAATATTTAGCTGTTGTAGAATCTGCTTTAAACCCTAAAGCAGTTTCTAGAATGGGCGCCACGGGTCTCTGGCAATTTATGTACGGAACCGGAAAACAATACGCTTTAAAAATTGATTCTTATATAGACGAAAGAAGCGATCCTCTTAAAGCTACAGCCGCAGCTTCAGAATACATGAGCAAAATGTTTAATATTTTTGGAGACTGGGAACTGGTTTTAGCTTCTTACAATTCAGGTCCAGGAAATGTTACCAAAGCGATTCGTCGTTCTGGAGGAAAAACAAAATACTGGGACATTCGTAATTACCTTCCAAAAGAAACACAAGGTTATGTTCCGGCTTTCTTAGCTACAATGTATCTTTTTGAATATCATAAAGAACACGGAATTAATCCAGAAAGAGCAGTGGTTAAAAACTTTGAAACCGATACTGTTTGTGTAAAAAATCAAATGTCTTTTAAACAAATTGCTGATTTATTAGACATGCCTCAATCACAAATTCAGCTTTTAAATCCATCTTATAAAATGAATGTTGTTCCTTTTTATCAGGGAGAACAGCACTTTATCAGACTTCCGAAAGACAAAGTAGCTACTTTTGTTTCCAACGAAGATCAGATTTATGCTTACGTGAAACACGATTCTGAAATTAGTACGACTTCATCGAGATTGGCTGCTAAATATGCTCCAAAAGCTAAACCAGCATCTGCAAGACCTGCAACAATCAATAATAGCGATTTTGAGTTCTATAAAGTTAGAAAAGGAGATAATTTAGGAGCCATTGCTTCTAAATACAATGTAAGCATCGGCGAACTTAAAAAATGGAATAATCTAAAAACAAATGCGGTTGCTATTGGAAGAAGTCTGAAAATTAAAACTGATGACGAAACTCCAGTTAAAACAGCTCCTGTTGTAGATAAAAGAGAAGAAGCTATTGCTTCTTCAGATGAAAAAACGAAACCTACAGCAGTCGATATGGACTATGTTGTAGTAGCTGGTGATAATTTAGGTAGCATTGCAAAGAAATTCGGTACGACTATTGCGGAGTTAAAAGAACTTAACGATTTAACTTCAAATAACATTACTTTAGGAAAAACACTTATTATTTCTAAAGCAGCAATAGTTATAGAAGAGCCTGTTTCAACAGCAATTGCATCAAACTCGGTTGATTCATTCAAGAAAAAAGCACCTTCTAAAAACGTTAGCGAAGATTATTACGTTAAAAAAGGAGATTCTTTATATAGCATTTCTAAAAAATATCCTGGAGTAACAATTTCAGATATTAAAAAATGGAATGGTATTAAAGATGAAGATATTAAACCGGGAATGAAACTTAAAATAAACGGATAATAGAATAATCTTATTAAATTTGGGTTTTATTTCATAAATTAAAAAAATGAATAAAACCCATTTTTTATTGCTATTACTTCCGTTTTTCTTGATTTCCTGTTTTAAAGGAGAGAAACAGAACGAATCAGTTTCTGGAAAAACCAATACAATTTCTATCATTATTGATGATCAGTTATGGTATGGAGAGGTAGGAGATAGTATTCGAAATAAATTTGCTTCTCCGGTTCTTGGACTTACTCAGGAAGAACCGCTTTTTACCATTAATCAATATCCTGCCCGATTACTTGAAGGGTTTGTAACCGACAGCCGAAGCATAATTGTAGTTAAAAAAGCTGCAGCAGATAAGTTCGAGGTTATTCATAATAAAGCACTTCCACACAATACATTTCGTATTTACGGAAAATCTGTAGACGATATTATTTGCAGTATAGAATTAAATTCGCCTGAAATAATACGACAAATTCGTAATGCCGAAATTCAGAAAATACAGGAAGACAACAGTAAGTCGTTGTTGAATCCTGCAATCATCAAGAATAAATTCCATATCGATCTTCAGATTCCGACAGGATATGAATATATGCTGCATAAAAAGAATTTTATCTGGCTAAAGAAAGAAATCATCAGTGGCAATACCAGTTTATTGGTCTACCAAATTCCACTTCATAAATTTGAGAAGAAAAAAGATGTCGTAAACTCGATTGTAAGCATGCGTGACTCTGTTGGGCGTTACATTAAAGGACGCGAACCCAATACGCCAATGATTACAAGTGATGCTTATGCTCCTTATTTTTCAAAAGTGACATTAGACAATAAAGATGCCTTCGAAACGAAAGGAACTTGGGAACTCAAGAACGATTTTATGGCAGGCCCTTTTATCAATTATGCGATTGTAGATAAAGCTTATAACCGTCTTTTGGTTATAGAAGGATTTTGTTATTCACCTTCCAATCAGGAACGTGATCTTATGCTAGAATTGGAAGCCATTATCAAATCAGTAAAAGTAGATAAGAGGTAAATTTGGAAGTTATAAGTTAAGAGTTAGGAATTATGAGTTATGTGCTAGAGTTTTGAAATTCTCTGCGAACTTTTTTCCTAAAATTAATTATATATTTTACGTTAATCTATTTCAATATTGCCCAAGGTTTCAACCTTGGATACGTATCGTTTAACATACAGAATAGTTCTCTGCGATCTCAGCCTTTTCAGAAAAGAATATTAGCGTTCTCCGCGAAAATCCTCTGCGAGCTCTGCGTTACAATTCATTATGGATTGTTTCAAGTTGAACATTGCTTTCTCCTAAAGTTAATTATATGTTTTACGTTAATCTATTTCAATATAGCTATCGTTTAACATACAGAATAGTTCTCTGCGATCTCAGCCTTCTCAGAAAAGAATAACAGCGTTCTCCGCGAAAATCCTCTGCGAGCTTTGCGTTACAATTCATTATGCATTGTTTCAAGTTGAATATCCACAAAGTTCAAAGAGAATTTGAAACCTGAAACAAAATAATTTTCGTATTTTTATTAGTAACAAACATAAAAACAAATAGTTATGAAAAAAGCAACCACCGCATTCGTACTAATAACCTTGTGCTTTATTTCGTGTAAAAAAGAAGTAAAGACCGAAACCACAACAGCAACCGATTCCTTAGCGGTTAAAACCGAAGAACCACTTATTGAAGAACCATTAGATTCTGCCGCACAAATGAAAGCTTGGCAAGAATATGCCACTCCAGGAAATCCACATAAAATGATGGCAGACGAGGTTGGAACTTGGAATTGCGATATGACGTTTTGGTCAGAAGCTAATGGGAAACCAGAGAAAGCAACTTCAGTAGCTGTAATCAGAATGATTTTGGGAGGACGTTACCAGGAAGCCGATTATAAAGGAACGATGATGGGACAACCATTTGAAGGAAAAAGCACTTTAGCTTACAACAATGCCAGCGAAGAGTACACCACAACATTCATAGATAATATGGGAACTGGAATGATGGTTGCCATGGGAAAATACGATGAAAGTAAAAAAAGTATGGAGCTAAAAGGCGAAATGGTAAATCCGGTAAACGGCAAAAAAACACCTTATCGAGAAGTCTACACCATTGTAGATCCAAAAACAAGAAAAATGGAGATGTACGATACAAAAGACGGCTCCGAATATAAAAGCATGGAAATTGTAATGACAAAAAAATAGTTTTTTTTAGGAGCTACTAAGTTACAGAGTTACAAAGGCACAAAGTTTTTTCACCAGAATAGCAAATGAAAAAACTTTGTGCCTTTGCGCCTTCGTGGCAAAACAACAAAAAAAAGAAGCCTTTTTAGCGTTTATTTGTTGTTAGAGGAGTTCTAAGTTGTTTTAGTGTAAATTGTAGCTGCAATGTGGTATTAAAAAGGAAATTTGTCCTTTTCTATCATTTTAAAAACTTCTTCTGGATGTGTTTAGAAATAATGTAATGTTTCTTTGTAAAGAGGTTAACGAATTTCTAATATTTCATAATTAAAAATTTAAAAAACTACTAATTTTTCTAACCAAAACCATTGTATTTTTGAGCCGTTTAGTTTTTCTAAACGGCTTTTTTTATGGTTTTTAGTTAAAAAGTCCTTTTAGAATATCTTAATTACATTTTCAAAATAGTTTTGTATTCGGCTTGGTTGTTTAATACACCAACCGCTCTTTTAATTTCTGAATTGTTTTTGATATAAAACTGATATAAACCTTCCTGATATTGGTATCTTTTAATCAGTTCTTCCTGAATCATACTTTTGATTTCTTTTTGGTTTTTGTCCAGTAAAGTAGTTTCACTTTTTTCTAAAGCGGCCAATAACTGCTGATATTCAGGAGCAATAGTTTCGTCTATTTTTTCATTTTTAGCTGCAGCTAAAGTATTTTTTAAAGCGATTTCTGTTTCGGTATCAAAAGTGATTTTATTGGTTTTTAGATATTGTTTAAAAGCTACATAATCTGCATCAGTTATGACTGGAATTTTATCTCCCAAGTTTGGGTTTTTGTAATAGTATGTTGTGGCATAGTCAAAAACGCCGTCATTTTTGATCAAAGCTGTAGCAATGGCACTCGTTTTGGTTTCGTCCAGTTCGATATCTGGTAAAACACCACCACCGTCATAAACGGTTCTGCCTTTTCTGGTTTTAAAAGCATTGAAGTTTTTAGCATCTGTTTTCTGAGCCACGCCATTTTTGTCTTTATGCGCATAATCCAAAGCTTGAATACATCTTCCCGAAGGAGTATAATATCTGGAAATAGTCACTTTTAATTGAGTTCCGTAAGTTAAATCAACAGAACGCTGTACCAAACCTTTTCCAAAACTTCTGCTTCCTAAAATAACAGCGCGATCCAAATCCTGCAAAGCACCCGAAACAATTTCAGAAGCCGAAGCACTTCTTCCGTTTACTAAAATCGCTAACGGAATTTGTGTGTCAACTGGTTCTTTTTGTGTTTTATAAGTATTGTTGTGTTTTTCAATTCGCGATTTAGTGGTTACAATCACTTCATTCTTAGGAACAAATAAATTACAGATATCAATCGCTTCGTTCAATAAACCTCCAGGATTTCCACGTAAATCTAAAACGATTTGTTTGGCTCCGTCTGCTTTTAGTTTTTCAAGCGCTTCTTTCACTTCATTCGAAGCTTTTCTGCTAAAATGTGCTAAAACAATATAACCTGTTTTATCATCAATTTTTCCGTAAAATGGAACCGATTTAATATCTACTTCATCCAAAACCAAAACGGTGGTATTCGGTTTTCCTTGACGAAGATATTTAATATTGATTTTAGTATTTTTTGTTCCTTTCAATAATTGAGAAGCATCATCTTTAAAATCGGCAATTAAAACGTCACCAATCTGAATGATTTCGTCACCTGCTTTAAGTCCAGCTTTGTCAGCAGGATAATCTTTATAAGGTTCACGAACAATCAGACGGTCTTTTTTTCTGGAAATCAAAGCACCGATTCCGGTATATTCTCCCGTATTGTTGATTTTAAAATTGACAACATCCTGTTCGTTAAAATAAACCGTATACGGGTCCAGACTTGCCAACATGCTTTTAATGGCTTTGTCCATCAAATCTCCTGGATTGGTATCGTCGACGTAATTCGTATTTACGGCTTTAAATAAAGTGGTGAAAATTTCGATCTGTTTGGCAATCTCAAAAAAGTCTTCTTTAAAACTGGTTCCAATAAACAACATTCCCGCCGCAGCGACTGGTATAATAAATTTCTTTTTGAAATACGGATACATGATTATTCTTTTTTTCTTCTTTTTAATCTTTTTCTAATAAAATAGGCACATAAAACAAATAAAATGACAAACGGCCAAGCGCTTAATAGCGAAAGCAATAAATCGGATAAACTATAGAATCCGGATTCAATCGCGCTCCAAATTTTGGAACCGTATGATATTTTAACTCCTTCTTTTTCTGCTATTGTTTTATAAAATTCAATAGTTATGGTACTGTCAGAAACGCGGCTTTCCAGATATTTCAGTTGACCTTCTTTGGCTTCGATTTCTTCGCGAATATTCGAAATTTGTTCTTCAATTTCTAAAATCTCACTGACTTTATTGGCTTTCTTTAAAATTTCAAGATAGCGTTCTTCCAATTTTTTCTTCGTTTTTAAACGAGAAGTTAGATCTATAAATTCTTCAGTAACATCCTGTGCAGAGATATTTTTAACTTCAAAATAGGATACACCTTTTGAAACATCATTTATAAAACGGTCAAAATTTTGACTTGGTACTTTTATGGTAAGATTTCTAAATAGAGTTGCAAAATCTTTTCCCTCAGAATCATTTATTATTCTTGCTTTACTATTTGCAACCGCTTTTTGAATTTGAGCGAAAGCATTTTCTAAATTATCAGTTTCAAACTTTAAAGTAGCTTCCTTTATAATTTTTTGCTCAATTTGTTGATCTACTTGCGGCGGCGGTGGAGGAGGAAGTGCATCGTTGGGACTTGGTTTTTTATCATAAGCTGCAGATTCACTTTTTGGAGGAAGCTGTACTGTAGCAATAGCATAATTTTCTTCTGCTGAAGCATCAGCTTTATTACACCCAGAAAGAATTAAAACAAAAACAACTAAAAAGAGAAGATTTCGCATAGAATTTCGATTTAGAGCTAAAACTACGATTTTTTTGTCTAAGTTGCTTATTAATCTTATTTTTTGGGATTTACGCTTCTGTTTTTGTTTCAGAATCCAGAGGTTTATTTATTTGTAGTGAAAATTTCTCAAACAGCTGAATCATTTTGGTGTTGATTTCTTCGTAAGACAATCGGTCTTTGGTTTGATAAAAAAGCATAATCGAATACGACTGATCCAGATTATCCAAAAGCAAATGTTTGTTCAATCGATACGTTTCTCGCAAAACTCTTTTGAAGTAATTGCGGTCTACAGCTTTCTTGAAATATTTCTTAGAAACCGAAACGCCAATCTTAGTCTGTTCTTCTGAATTTTCTTCCGCTTGACGGTAAACCAAACGAAGCGGATATTTAGAAACCGATTTCCCTTCAGAAAACAGTAATCCAATGGTGGTTTTGCTTTTTAAACGCTCGTTTTTAGGGTAAGTAAAGTTCATTTAATTCAGAAAAAATTTGCAAATTTTGGTACAAAGGTACAATTAAACCAGAAAAACGGTTATTGTTTTTAATTTTAATAAGTCTAAAAATATATTTATTACTTTTGCGCATTAATTTTTGAAGCATGGAAAAAATTATATCTTATCCAATATCGGTAATTTACTATTTATTATTTGGTTTATGTTTGGCTGTTTTTCATCCAATTCAGTGGATTTGTTTAAATGTTTTTGGTTACCAAGCTCACAAAAAAAGTGTTGATTATTTAAACTTCTTCCTTTTAAGATGTACCAATCTTGTGGGAACAAGATATACAATCGAAAATAGAGATACAATTCCGACGGGAGTGCCGATTATTTTTGTGGCAAATCACCAAAGTATGTACGATATCGTGGCAATGATTTGGTATTTTAGACGTTTTCATTGTAAATTTGTAAGTAAGAAGGAATTAGGAAGCGGAATTCCAAGTGTTTCATACAATCTGAAACATGGAGGATCTGTCTTAATTGACCGAAAAGACCCTAAACAAGCGATACCAGTTATCAAAGGCTTGTCTGAATATATCGAAAAAAATACTAGATCTGCCGTTATTTTTCCAGAAGGAACAAGAAGTAAAACGGGTGTTCCGAAAGAATTCGCTCAGAGCGGCTTAAAAATTTTATGCAAATATGCGCCATCTGCATATGTTGTACCTGTGAGTATCAATAATTCTTGGAAAATGGTAAAATTTGGTTTTTTTCCTGTTGGTTTAGGAAATCACCTGAAATTTACAGCTCATCCAGCTTTGGCTGTTAAAGATTACAAATTTGAAGAGCTGATGGAGATTACTGAAAAAGCAGTTAAGGAAGGAATAAATGAGTATAAACAGGTTTAAGTTTTGGTCCGAGCCAAAATGTAAAACCCAAATCTATAAATAAGTAATGTCTATAAAAAACATTAGATTAGAAGTAATGCAGTTTTTGGAAAAAAACGTGGATAGCTTCGTGGAACAGTATTTAATTCCAGTGGAAAAAATTTGGCAGCCGTCTGATTTTTTACCAAATTCTGAAGGAGAAAATTTCTTTGAAGAGGTAAAAGAATTACGCGAAATTGCTAAAGAACTTCCATACGATTTCTGGGTTACGCTTGTTGGTGACACGATCACTGAGGAAGCTTTACCTACATATGAGTCTTGGTTAATGGATGTAGAAGGTGTAAACCAAGTAGAAGATGGTGGAAACGGTTGGTCTAAATGGATCCGTCAATGGACCGGAGAAGAAAACCGCCACGGAGATCTTTTGAATAAATACTTGTATTTGTCTGGTCGTGTAAATATGCGTGAAATCGAAATGACAACACAGCATTTAATCAACGACGGTTTTGATATTGGAACTGGATCTGATCCGTACAAAAACTTTGTATACACTAGTTTCCAGGAATTAGCAACTTATGTTTCTCACAATAGAGTTTCTCAAATCGCAAAGAAATTTGGCGATAATAAGTTGTCTAAAATGTGTAAAATGATTGCAGGAGACGAAATGCGTCACCATCATGCCTATAGCGAATTTGTAACTAGAATTTTCCAAGTTGACCCAAGCGAAATGATGTTGGCGTTTCAATACATGATGAAGCAAAAAATCGTTATGCCAGCTCACTTCTTGAGAGAATCTGGACAAAAAATTAGTACGGCTTTTGAACAATTCTCAGATTCTGCACAACGTATCGGCGTTTATACAGCGACAGATTACGTAGAAATCATGCAGAAATTAATCAACAAATGGGAAATTGACAAAATTTCGAATTTGACTGATGAAGCCGAAAAAGCACGTGACTATTTAATGAAATTGCCAGCTCGTATGGCAAAAATCTCTGAAAGAATCGTAATACCACAAGAATCGCACATCTTTAAATGGGTGGAACCTGCGAGACTATAGATTATTTCAGATTGTTGATTTTAGATTTTAGATTGTTGGTTTAAAATTTGAAAATCGAAAATTTAAATTTCCAAAAGTACTGTTGATTGCTGAAGGTTTTTGATCTTTAGCAGTCAACATTTTTTATAAATAGTAAAAACTTCTTTATGAGCGATTCAGCATTAATTATTAAAACCATTGCATTTGTAAAAGAGAAACTAAACGATGCCGAAGGCGGACATGATTGGTTTCATATTGAACGTGTTTATAAAAATGCGCTTTTAATTGCAAAAGATACGGATTGCGATATTACCGTTGTGCAATTAGGTGCTTTATTGCATGATATTGCAGACAGTAAATTTCATAACGGAGACGAAACTATTGGGCCAAAAACAGCACGAGCGTTTTTAGAAGCTCAAAATGTTTCTGAGGATATCATTGCCCATGTTGTCAATATCATTGAAAATATCTCTTATAAAGGCGGAAATTTCGAAAGAAAGTTCTCTTCGGTTGAATTGGATGTTGTGCAAGATGCCGATCGTTTAGATGCAATTGGTGCGATTGGTGTGGCTAGGGCATTTAACTATGGCGGATTTAAGAACAGAGCTTTATACAATCCCGAAATTGCTCCAGTTACGAATATGACAAAGGAGGAGTATAAAAACAACAATGCTCCAACGATAAACCATTTTTATGAAAAGCTTTTGTTGTTAAAAGATAAAATGAATACCCCAAAGGGAAAAGAAATTGCTGCAGAAAGACATCGTTTTATGGAAACATTTCTTTCTCAGTTTTATGCAGAGTGGGAAGGTCTGAAATAGTGCTCGGTTTTCAGTAACAGTCTCAGTCTTGCTTCTCGATTATAAATAAAAAACGGCTCCTATCTGGAGCCGTTTGTATTTTAGGTTAGTGGGAGTTTTTTGTAATTTACATTCTGGATTTTAAAAGACACATTATTCCAAAAGCGCATAAAAATCCAAAAGAGAACCAAAGCAATCTCGTTACTCTATTGTTTCTAACCATCTCATTTTTTTCAAACTTTGTCATTTTGAATGTATTTTAATTTTCAAAAGTAATTTTTATAAGTGTCAGTATGATGACCTAAAAGACTTTAAACCATTATAATAAGACATTTTTTTTCTAATTAAAATTTCTACTTTTTCGAATACAAAAGAAAAAGCTTCACAAGAGTTTTAAATCTCTGTGAAGCTTTGTTTTTTATTTTGTGAATCTCTGCGAAATCTAGCTGCAACCGCAATCTGTTCCGTTACCGCAATCTTTTTTCTTTTTCGATTTAAAAAAGAACTTTTTAATCAAAAAGGCGACGGCGAATCCTAATAGGACAAAGGCTATAATTTCTTGAAACATAACTTTTTATTTTAAAACTTGATACGCAATTAAGGCGGCAAAATAGGCTAATCCGCTCATGAAAACTAACTGCATAGCGGGCCATTTCCACGAATTGGTTTCTTTTTTGGTAATGGCCAGTGTACTGGCACATTGCATAGCAAAAGCATAAAATAACAATAAAGAAATTCCTGTTGGGAAATCAAAGACTTTCTTTCCAGTATCAGGACGAACTTCTGCTTGCATTTTGCTTTTTATGGTCGATTCGTTGTCAGTATCTCCAACGCTGTAAATAGTCGCCAGAGTTCCAACAAAAACTTCACGTGCTGCAAACGAACTAATTAAAGCAATTCCGATTTTCCAATCATAACCTAAAGGCTGAATTGCTGGTTCGATTGCTCTTCCCATTAATCCGATATATGAATTTTCTAATTTTTGAGAATTCACTTCGTTTTCAAACTGAGTTTCGTCAAGAGTAGTATTGGCGAATCTTTCTTTTACGATATTTTCAGCATCATTAAATTCTTTTCCTGGACCGTAAGATGCTAAAAACCATAAAATAACGGATATTGCTAAAATGATTTTTCCAGCTCCAGCGATAAATGCTTTTGTTTTTTCTACAACATTGATTCCAACGTTTTTGAAAAGTGGCATTTTATAACTTGGCATTTCGACTACGAAATAGGTTTTAGATTCCAGTTTTAAAACTTTATTCAAAATATAAGCAGATAAAATTGCTGCAAAAAATCCTAAGACGTATAATGACATTAAAGTTAATCCCTGAACATTTAGAAAACCAAGAACTCGTTTGCTCGGAACAACTAGTGAAATGATAATGGCATAAACGGGTAATCTTGCCGAACAAGTCGTGAATGGCGTTACTAAGATCGTAATAAGGCGTTCTTTCCAGTTCTCAATATTTCTCGTTGCCATAATGGCCGGAATCGCACAAGCAGTTCCTGAAATCAGAGGCACGACACTTTTTCCTGAAAGTCCAAATCGGCGCATGATTTTATCCATTAAAAATACAACACGGCTCATATAACCACTTTCTTCCAAAATAGAAATAAATAAGAATAACACCGCAATTTGAGGAATGAAAATAACAACTCCTCCAATTCCCGGAATAATTCCCTGCGAAAGTAAATCGGTTAGAATTCCACTTGGTAATTCTTCGGCAACCCAGCTGCTTAAGGAAGCAAAAGTGCTGTCAATAAAATCCATTGGAATAGTTGACCAACTAAAAATCGATTGGAAAATCAAAAACAAAATCGCAAAGAAAATAACGTAACCAAAAACCTTATGCGTTAAAACGCGGTCTAGTTTGGCACGAATATCTTTTGCCATCGAAGCATCAATTTTTAAACCTTCTTTTAAAACATCATTGATAAACTGATATCTTTTGATGGTTTCTTTTTGTTGAAGACGTTTTAATTCTGAATGTGATTTAGTAAATGTATTTCGAACTTCATTTCGGTCTAAGTTTGAGAAATTAACATCTTGCGTAATTACCAGCCACAATTTATACATTAATTGATTTGGAAAAGCGTGTTGTAACTTTTCAAAATATTCAGGATCAATTACCGAAGCATTTAAACAAGGTTCGTGCGGAATCGTTTTATAAGAAACAATCAGCTCTTTCAACTCTTCGATTCCATGGCCTTTGCGTGAACTAACCAAAGCAATTTTTGTTTTCAGCTTTTCTTCTAAAAAAGGAATATCTAAGGAAATTCCCTTTCTTTCCATTTGATCAGACATATTAATGACCAAAATCGTCGGAATTTCAAGATCTTTTATTTGAGTGTAAATCAGTAAGTTTCGTTTCAGATTTTCAACATCTGTTACAACCACTGCTACGTCTGGATATAATTTGTCGTTTTTGTTTAATAAAAGTTCAATAACAACACTTTCGTCCATCGAACTAGCGTTCAAACTATACGTTCCGGGTAAATCCAGAATGTTAGCTTTTACGTTATTGGGTAATTTACAGAATCCCATTTTCTTTTCAACAGTGATTCCTGGATAATTTCCAACTTGTTGATTAAGACCTGTTAATTGATTAAAAACAGAAGTTTTTCCGGTATTAGGATTTCCGATAAGGGCAACATTGATATTCTGAACGCTCATTATAAATTGTTTTGGATAAGTTCAACTTCAATTTCACGAGCGGTTTCAATACGAATGGCAACATGCGAACCGTTAATATCTAAATATAATGGGTCACCAAAAGGAGCAACTTGTAGTAATTCAACTAAGCTGCCAGGGAGACAACCCATTTCTAATAATTTAAGTGGAATAAGATCGATATCAAAATCTTTGATAATGGCTTTCTCGCCTTTTTTCAGAGTGTGGATTGTATTTTGCAAGCTTATTTAGATTGAATTTAGATTGCAAAAATAGGTAATTATTCTATATATACTGGCATTTTCTGCTTACACAAATGCTAAAACTTTCTAAAAATAAGGGATTTTACTCCTGAGAAAGGAAATCGATGTCTTCTAAAAGACGTTTCATGTCCTCTTTATTTGTTCCGTCATAAAATCCTCTAACGCGACGTTTTTGATCGACCAAAACAAAATTCTCAGTATGAACCATATCGTACAGCTGATCTGGTCTTCCTAATTTTACAGCCAGATAGGATTTTCTAGCCATCGTATAAATTTCTTTTTTATCTCCAGTAACCAAATTCCATTTGCTGTCTACAACATGATGTTTTATGGCATATTCTTTTAAAACCGAAACACTGTCGACTTCAGGAAATACAGTATGTGAAAGCAACATCACTTTCGGATTATTCAAAACCGCTTTTTGAACTTCTTCTAAGTTAGTTGTCATTTTTGGACAAATTGAACCACAAGTTGTAAAGAAGAAATCGGCAACATAAATTTTTCCTTCGTAATTTTTCTGGGTAATCGTATCGCCATTTTGGTTTACAAAAGAAAAATCTGCAATAGTATGGTATTTACTTTTATATTGAACGGTACTATCTACTAATTCAGGATTTACATCGGCGGGATTGTAGATTGGAAGTGTCTTTTTAGGTTTTAATGCCGAATAAAATAAAGATATCGTAACTGCCGAAAATACTATTAAAACAATAAAGAATTTGCGGTATTTGTATAAAAGAGATTTCATAAAAATAATTTGGCGCAAAAATACAAAAAGCAGATTTTAAAAACTTTACTGTATTATTTTTTTAACAGGCTTTTGTAACATTTATAGTGGAGTTATAGACTAAGTAAAATAGTTTTAATTCTGATTTGTGAAATTTATTCATGATTTTAAATTTCCGGTTATAATTTTAACATAATTTTTGAAATAATAACAATATGTTTGTATTTTTCCTTAAACTATAAATTTTTATGAAAAAACAATTTGCTAAACCTGTGTTTGGTGTGATATCTGCAATGTTTTCGCTAACAGCAGTTCAGGCTCAAAATGCCCCAAAAGAACCAGGTATTAATGTATCTTATATGGATACGAAAGTCAGCC
Organism: Flavobacterium panacis; assembly: GCF_024649945.1. Classification (GTDB taxonomy): domain Bacteria; phylum Bacteroidota; class Bacteroidia; order Flavobacteriales; family Flavobacteriaceae; genus Flavobacterium; species Flavobacterium panacis. The sequence goes on from NZ_JANKMS010000017.1 coordinate 63,866, forward strand.
CAAGTCAGGATTTTTTCAAATATGTAAACGGTACATGGCTAGAAAAAACAGAAATTCCAAGCGATCGTACAACTTGGGGAAGCTTTAATGAACTGATCAAAAGAACGGATAAAGATGTAATGGAGGTTTTAAAAGAAGCTTCTAAAAACCCAAAATATAAATCTAATACCGATCAGGGAAAAGCCGTAAATTTATTCAACACTTATCTGGATACAATTGGAAGAGATAAAAGAGGAATTGAACCATTAAAACCTTACCTGAAAAAAATCGATGCTATTAAAAATGTTGCTGATGTACAGAAATATTTAATAGAAATGGAAAAAGAAGGTGGTTCAGGTTTCTTCGGAATTTACATTGGAGCAGATGATAAAAACAGCTCGAAAAATTCTGTAAACCTTGCGCCAAGCGGTCTAGGACTTCCAGATAAAGATTACTACACTGCAGACGATAAGGATTCTAAAGAAAAACGTGCTAAATATGAATTACATATAGCGAGAATGCTTCAGTTTATTGGAGAATCTCCTGAAAAAGCAAAACAAAGTGCTGCTGAGATTTTGGCATTAGAAACACAATTATCTACACCAAGATTAAACAGAGTAGAAAGAAGAGACAGCCGTTTACAATATAACCCAATGACGATTGCTGATATTCAAAAATTAACTCCAGCAATTAAATGGAATGAATATTTTACTGGTTTAGGAATTACTAAAGTAGATTCTGTAATTGTTTCTGAACCTAAATATATGACAGCACTACAAACCGTTTTTAAAGAAAATAAGGTAAACCAGTGGAAAGAATATTTGAAATGGGATTTACTAAACGGAGCTTCTGGACAATTAACAACGGCTATTGATAATGCTCGTTTTGACTTTTATAGCAAAACTTTGAGAGGTGCAATCAAACAACTTCCTGCTGAAGAAAGAGCACTTAACTTGGTTAACGGAACTGTTGGAGAAGCTTTAGGAAAATTATATGTAGAAAAATTATTTCCTGCTGAAGCAAAAGAGAAAGCGTATAAAATGATTCAGAATGTGATTTTGGCTTATAAAAACAGAATCAATGCGTTGACTTGGATGTCGCCTGAAACAAAAGTAAAAGCGATTGAAAAGCTAAATAAAATATCGATCAAAATCGGTTATCCTGATAAATGGAAAGACTATTCTGCTTTAACGATAAAAAGTACTGCTGAAGGAGGAAATTATTTTGATAACATGAAAAACTTAGCAAAATGGGGATTCCAGGAAAGTATTGATAAACTGAAAAAACCAGTAGATAAAACAGAGTGGGGAATGTCGCCACAAACTGTAAATGCTTATTACAATCCGTCTTATAACGAAATTGTATTCCCAGCTGCGATCTTACAACCGCCTTTCTACAATTATCAGGCAGACGAAGCAGTTAATTATGGTGGAATTGGAGCCGTAATCGGACACGAGATTTCTCACGGATTTGATGATTCTGGAGCACGTTACAATGCAGAAGGAAACTTAGTAGACTGGTGGACAGAAAATGATTTGAAACAATTTACAGCTTTAGGAACTGCTTTGGCAGACCAATACAGTGCACTTGAGCCACTTCCAGGAGTTCATGTTGATGGTCATTTTACTTTAGGTGAAAATATTGGAGATTTAGGTGGTATTAATGCTGCGTATGACGGATTACAATTGTATTTGAAACAAAATGGAAATCCAGGTTTAATCGACGGATTTACACCTGAACAACGTTTCTTTATTTCTTGGGCAACTGTTTGGAGAACAAAATCAAGAGACGAAGCAATCAAAAATCAGGTAAAAACCGATCCGCATTCACCAGGAATGTACAGAGCTTATGTACCAATCCAAAATGTTGATGCTTTCTACAAAGCTTTCGATATTAAAAAAGGAGATAAAATGTATGTTGAGCCAGAAAAACGAGTTAAAATCTGGTAATCAAAATAATAGTATTCTTAAAACGGCGCTGTATTCAGCGCCGTTTTTATTTACCTGAAATGCTAATTTTTCAGAATCATATTCTTACAAATCAATTATTTTAGAATTTTAACATTGAATTAAAAATAATAACAATATGTTTGTAAATACACTAAAAAACTAAACAAAAATGATTAAAAAACTTTCTAAGCCTGTGTTTTGTGTGGTTTCTGCAATGTTTTCATTAACAGCAGTCGAAGCACAAAATGAAAAACCAAAGGAGCCAGGAATTAATATTTCTTACATGGATCCTAAAGTTAGTGCTAGTCAGGATTTTTTCCGTTATGTAAACGGAACCTGGTTAGACAAAACGGAAATTCCAAGTGACCGTAATTCTTGGGGGAGTTTTAATGAACTTCGTCAAAAGACCGATAACGATGCTCTTGCTATTTTAAAGGCAGCATCAAAAGATCCAAAGTACAAATCAAATACAGATCAAGGTAAGGCCATTGCTTTATTCAATACTATTTTGGATACTGTTGGAAGAAATAAAAGAGGAGTTGCACCACTTCAGCCTTATTTAAAGAAAATTGATGCTATTAAAAATGTAGCGGATCTTCAAAATTACATAACTGAAATGCAGCTTGCTGGCGGATCTGGTTTCTTCGGCGTTTATGTTGGAGCTGATGCTAAAAACAGTAACAAAAATGCTGTAACCTTAAGCCCGGGAACCTTAGGATTGTCCGATAAAGATTATTACAATTCTGATGATAAAGATTCTAAAGAAAAACGTGAAAAGTATGAAGTTCATGTTGCTCGAATGATGCAGTATATTGGAGAATCTCCAGCGAAAGCAAAAGAAAGTGCAAAACAAATCGTGGCTTTAGAAATCGAAATGTCGGCTCCAAGACTGGATCGTGTGGAGAGAAGAGACAGAAGAAAACAATACAATCCAACAGCAGTTGCCGATTTGAAAAAGAATACACCTTCTATTCAATGGGAAAAATATTTCTCAGGAATCGGAATGGCAAAATTAGATACAGTAAATGTGGCACAGCCTCGTTACATGATCGCTTTGGAAAAAACTTTCACAGAAAAGAAAGTAGAGGCTTGGAAGGAATATTTGAAATGGTCTTTATTAAATAAAGCAGCTTCAACTTTAACGACAGATATTGAAAATGCCAACTTTGATTTCTACGGAAAAACATTAACAGGAGCTTTAAAACAACGTCCGCGCGAAGAAGTAGCTTTACAAGTAATCAACGGAGCGACCGGAGAAGCTTTAGGGAAATTGTATGTAGAAAAATTATTTCCTGCTGAAGCAAAAGCCAAAGCGAAAGATATGATTGCGAATGTAATGCTGGCTTACGAAAACAGAATCAATGCTTTACCTTGGATGTCGAAAGAAACGAAAGTTAAAGCAATCGAGAAACTGAATAAGTTGACTGTTAAGATTGGATATCCAGACAAATGGAAAGATTATTCAAAATTAGAACTTAAGAATGTAAATGAAGGCGGTACTTATTTTGATAATATGAAAAACATTTCAAAATGGGCATACGCTGAAAACTTAGCTAAACTCGGAAAACCAGTTGACAAAACAGAGTGGGGAATGTCTCCGCAAACGGTTAATGCTTATTTCAATCCGTCTTATAACGAAATTGTATTTCCAGCTGCAATCTTACAGCCACCTTTCTACAATTACCAAGCTGACGAAGCAGTTAATTACGGTGGAATTGGAGCCGTAATTGGTCACGAAATTTCTCATGGTTTTGACGATTCTGGAGCTCGTTACAATGCTGATGGAAACTTAGTGGATTGGTGGACTCCAGAAGATTTAAAACAATTTACAGCTCTTGGCGGTCAATTGGCAGCTCAATACAGCGCATTAGAACCACTTCCAGGAATCTTTGTAGATGGTAAATTTACATTAGGTGAAAATATCGGAGATTTAGGCGGAACTAACGCAGCTTATGACGGTTTGCAATTGTATCTGAAAAAACACGGAAACCCAGGTTTGATTGACGGATTAACGCCAGAACAAAGATTCTTTATTTCTTGGGCTACAGTTTGGAGAACAAAATCTCGTGACGAAGCAATTAAAAGTCAGGTAAAAACAGATCCACACTCTCCAGGAATGTACAGAGCGGTTGTGCCAATCAAAAACTTAGATTCTTTCTACGAGGCATTCGGAATCAAAAAAGGAGATCCAATGTATTTGGAACCAGATAAACGAGTTAAAATCTGGTAATCTTTTTATATAAAACTAAAAACGGCGCTTGATAAAAGCACCGTTTTTTTATTACTAATAATCCGTTTTGTTGAATTATTATTTTCAATTTTACTCATCAGTTTAGATTGAAATCTTTGTAAATCTGCTTTAATCTTTGTAAATCTGCGTGAAATCGATGCACAAAAGTATTTCACGCAGATTTACACAGATTTTAGCAGATCAAATTAGATTATTTGTTGAATGAAAAAGGGTTGCCACTATTTCAATTGACTATAAATGTAAGCTTCAATTGCTTTTAATTCTTCATCAGACATGGCCTGAGTAATAGCAAAATTGGTTTTCATCACCTCAAACTGACTTGGATCTACGATCGGTTCTGCATTTCCTTTTAAGAAAGTGACCATATCACCCTTTTTGTCTTTGTAGATTTTGGCAATTTCTTTAATGCTCGGCCCAATTACTTTTTGATCCGGTTGATGACAGGCAAAACAATTTCCAGTTCCTTCAAAAAGTTCTTTTCCAAGTTCTTCTGGAGTTTTCGCTTTCGCTGATTCGCCTTCAGAAACCGATTCCGTTGTTGTAGTTTCAGAACTTTCTTTTTTACAAGAAGCAAAAGCTAAAACAGCCGATAAAAATAAAACTTTTTTCATCTTATTTCTTTAAAAGTATTGCTGCTTCTTTAGCAAAATAAGTAGAAATAAGATTAGCACCTGCACGTTTGATGCACATTAATTGTTCCATCATAATTTTGTCATTATCCAACCAGCCTCTTTCAGATGCTGCTTTGATCATGGCATATTCTCCAGAAACCTGATAAACCGTTACAGGAACATTTACCGTGTTTTTGATCTCGCGAACAATATCCAAATAAGCAATTCCTGGTTTTACCATCACCATATCTGCACCCTCTTCTACGTCAGACAAAGCTTCTTTAATGGCTTCGATGCGGTTGGCATAATCCATTTGGTAGGTTTTTTTATCTTTCGGAATATCGGTTGTGTCAACTGGAGCAGAATCTAAAGCATCTCTAAATGGACCATAAAAAGCTGAAGCATATTTAGCAGAATAACTCATAATTCCAACATTCTGAAATCCCGCAGCATCCAAACCTTCGCGAAGGCGTAAAACACGTCCGTCCATCATATCACTTGGCGCCACAAAATCGGCACCTGCTTCTGCGTGAGAAACCGCCATTTTTACTAAAGCATCAACAGTACTGTCGTTTTCTACATCACCATTTGTTATAATTCCGTCATGGCCATAAATTGAATAAGGATCTAAAGCTACGTCTGGCATCACGATCATTTCTGGACAAGCTGCTTTTATCGCACGAATAGCTTGTTGCATTAATCCGTTTGGATTCCAAGCTTCTTTTCCAGTATTGTCTTTTAGGTTTTCGCTCACTTTTACATAAATGTTAACTGCGCGAATTCCTAAATCAAAAAGTTCTTTTACTTCTTCAACCGTTAAATCTATAGATCTTCTGAAAATTCCTGGCATTGATGGAATTTCTACTTTTACATTTTCGCCTTCAGCAATAAACATTGGAAACATAAAATCCGATGGACTTAAACTGGTTTCACGTACTAAAGAACGAATGGATTCATTTACTCTTAATCTTCTGCCTCTTTGTAATGGGAACATATCATTTTAGATTTTAGATTTTAGAATTCAGATTGATAAATCTTGCTTTCTAAAACCGAAGTTGTTTTTTATTTTTTTTCGAAGTTGTGTTACTTTTTACAAGCGGTGCAAAGTTACTGAAAAAGGAACAAAATAAGGTGTTTAGCTCCTGAGAGAATCCGTTAATATTATCTAAAAATTTGAATTTTTATATTGAATTGGATAAAACATGGTTTTTCAAATATTTCCGTCTAAATTTGTAATATGAAGAAAATTCTCGCTTTATTTTGCTGTCTGCTCTTAACGAGTTGTTTTGAGATTACAGAAAGAATCAAACACCACGACGATCAAAGTGGTGAATATACTTTGATGATCGATTTTTCGAAGTCTTGGTTTAAGACCAAATCGGCTATTTGGCTGGAAGAAGTTGACGGTGTGAAAATTCCGAACGAACAGGAAATCGTTCAAAAACTAGAAGATTTCAAAACTAAAGCTTTAAAAATCGATGGAATTTCGAATGTCAGTACAAAAACTGATTTTCAAAATTATGTTTTCATCATTAAACTTAATTACGCGAATCTAAAAGCATTAAACGCTGTAGTCAACACCATAAACAATCAGCGCGATCAGATTCACTTTAGCGGAAGCGATAAAAATTTCCAGCGAATTGCTTCGTATCCAGTTCCAGAAAAAGTGGCAAACGATCCAAAGAAAAAGAAAGATCTTGAGGAAGCGAGCATAACTTCTATTTATACTTTTGACCGAGATATTGTGGCTGTCGATAATGCGAACAGCAAAATTTCAAAAAATAAAAAAACCGTTTTTTTAAAACAAAGCATGTACAGCGTTTTTAAGAAATCGACTTTAATGAATAATTCCATCCAATTAACGCCTTGATTTATGAAGCATTTTTACACCTTATTTTTACTATTCGCCACTTATTTGACTTTTGGACAAAACGTTGCAAAACATGATTATTTTGTACAGTTCAACGGAAATCAGCTTTCTAAAAAAGTTAGCATCGATGAAGTATTGAACCATCCAATTATAACGAAATACATCAGTAAAAAACCTGATTTTGATCTTCGAAAATATACTTCGATTATTCAAATGGATCAAAAAATTACCATTCACGGCAGTTTTTTAGATAGTGTCCCGTATTATCAATTTACAATTCCGATCAAAAACAAAGAAGCGGTTAGGCAATATTTGGTTGAAAAACAAAATGCAAATGGGAAAAACGGTTCGATTGAAGATTTTGGAAAATATGCTGTTTTTACACCAAAAGGATTAAAAAGATCTTTTGTCTGGAATGACAATTATTTAGTTGTTTTTGAATTGACTAAAAAACTTCCTTCTAAATTTTATGATTTTGCAGAAACTTCTGTGGCAATAGATTCTGTTGCAGTTGCAGAGCCGTATGAAGAAACAGTAGTTGATGTACCTGCTTACGGAGTGCCAACAACTGAAAATCCGCCAACAATTGCGGAGCCAGCTTCAAAAAATACAGATCCAATTGTATTTGATGATCCAGCTCAAACTGAAAAAGATTCTTTGTACGATGGAAATCCGTATGAAGAATACACAGTTCAACAAGCAGAGTTTGATAAAAAATTGGCCGAAAGTCAAAAAGAGATTATAAAAAACTTATTTGAAAATGGTTTTATTGCGCCAACTTCTTCCAAAATAAATGAGTCAGCAGATATTTCAACTTGGGTAGATTATGGTGGCGCCATTTCGAGTTTGTATTCGATGTACAATTATCCGATGGCAGTTTTGGGAGGTTTGGATAAATATCTTCCAATGCAGAAAAACTTCGGAAATTTTATAAAAGGAATAAATCTTGATTTTTATTTTGATAATGACAATGCTAGAATCGAAGAACTTGTAGAATATTCTAAAGATATGGCAGCCGTTGTGGGTAAAATCAGTAATAGAAAAATCAACAAGAACATTTTCAATTATTTTCCAGCAGCGAAACCTTTGGGATATATGTCGTATCATTTCAATACAAAAGCGACGCTTGAAAACTTTCCGTCTTTAATGGGAGAAATGTTGCAAAGTCCGAAACTACTAAAAGAAGACATAACACTAATTACCGATTTAATTTCTACAATTGTGGATGAAGAAGCTACAGCTAAGCTTTTTGATGGCGATTTAAGCGCTTTTTTATACGGAATGAAAGAAGTTGAGGTAATGACCAAAAAATACGGTTATGATGAAAATTATGAAGAAAAAATAACGGAGGAAAAAGTGAAGAAATCAGTCCCGTTGTTTTCTGTGATTTTTACTTCGACGCATCCTACATTTGGAGATAAGCTTTTACAATTGGGCGTTCGTAAAAAGCTATTATCGCAAAATGGCGATTATTACCAGATTTTAGGCGCGAAAGAATACGGAGATCTTTTTATTTTGAAAGACAAAGATGTTGTAGTTGTTGCGAATACAAAAGATTATTTTAGAACAGGAAATGGTTCTTTTGTTGGTGATGCTAAGAAAGTTTTAGGAAAAAACAGCATCTATGGAAAGCTGGATATTGCACAAACAGTAAAATCTTTTGGTAAAAATGCGAAACAAGACGATTTAGTTCGAATCAATAGAATTACAAATCAGTTTTCTGACTTTGCAATAGAGTCACCAAAAAAACTAATTGACAATAAATTTAAGTTTGTCTTTAAATTAAACTCTTCACAATCGAATAAAAACATCATTTTACAAACGCTAGATTTAGCTGATGAAATGATGGCTTCAAAATAAGAGTCGAGTTAAAAAAGTAAATCCCCGAAATTGAAGTTTCGGGGATTTTTTTATTTAAAAGAAATTGATTTTAAGTAATTGAAGCTTTGTAAATAGCTTTTATAGTGTTAGCAAGTTCTGTATTAAAATCAGTATCAGACTGCTTGGCGTTTAGACTTTCAGATAATGCTCTGGAAAAGCTGGCGATTAATCCGTGATTTTGTGCGAGTTTGTCATTGGCCTCTTCTTTCGAATAACCTCCAGAAAGTGCTACAACACGAACGACATGCGGATTTGAAATTAGATCTTTGTAAAAATTATTCATTGTTGGAATAGATAGTTTAAGCATTACTTTTACATCTTTGTCCAAAGAATTCAACTGTTTTTTGATTTCCTGTTTTAGAATTTCTTCCGATTTTGCTTTGTCAGGACTGTAAATATCAACCTCAGGTTCAATAATTGGAATAAGTCCTTTATTGAAAATCTGTAACCCGACTCTGAATTGCTGTTCTATAACATCGCGAATTCCATCAGGATTTGCTTCTTTAATAACAGAACGCATTTTAGTTCCAAAAATATTTCGCTCTACGGCTCTAGTCAATAAATCATCTAAATTCGGAATTGGTTTCATAAGCTGGACACCGCTTGCAAGGTCAGTTAGTCCTTTATCTACTTTTAAAAACGGAACTATATTTTTCTTTTCCCATAAATAATCTGCGGTCCATTGACCGTCGATTTTACGGTCCATAGTGTTTTCAAACAAAATAGCTCCGAGGATATATTCACTTTCAAAAGCAGGGCTTTTGATAATTCTGGTTCTCATTTCATGTACAAGAGTGTACATTTCTTCGTCATTTGAATAGCTGTTTTCTTCAACGCCATATTGCGATAATGCTTTTGGTGTACTACCGCCACTTTGATCCAATGCTGCAATAAATCCTTTTCCGGTTTGCATTCGATTTAATTGTTCCTGATTTGCCATAATGATGAAATTTAGTTTGTATAAATCTCTGTAATTTAAGCATTATTTTTTAGAACATATTGATTGTGAGGTTTTGGATTTGTTAAAGTCCGATTTTCTCATTGACTTTATCGTATATCTCTTTTACTTTTTTTGGAGGATCAAATCGGTAGCCAACAGAAAGTTTTACAGTAGCAATATTATCATTCAATCTTGGATCTACTTTATCATCTTGTGCAAAGCTTACGGTATTCAAACTGGCAAAACCAAAAAAGCGGTCTTTATTGTAAGCCAGTTTTAGATTGAAATCGGCTTGATACAAAGCTGAGGTATCTCCGTCGATATCATTAATTCCAGCACCTAAAGCAATTCCAGCACCAATTAGAACCCGATCACTAATTACAAAATTGTAAAAGTAGGCAGGAGCCAATGTAAATACGTACATATCTCCAGGAGAAGAATCAGGAGTATTTAAATCTAAGTTTGTGTAATAAAAAGAAAAAGACGGAATAAAACTTCCAGAACTCTTAGTTTGCCATTCGTTTTGACTTACTAATGTTTTAAAAGAAAATTTATCGTTGAAAACGTAAGCTGTAGATCCACCGATTTTAGTGGTTCGCATACGAGGCAACTGTGCTGTTATATTGTCGTCACTTATGTAAAATCCCTTTTGATTGATAAAAGTAAACGATTGCATCCATTTTTTATAATAAAAACGAGTGTTGAAATTAAAGTGTTTTGAATTAGAATCGCCTTTGTTCCTGCTTAGAAATTTAGGAGCAAAACCAATTGTAACATCGATTATTTTATAATTTAAATTGAAACCGATCTGTTCTCTTCGATTGGGAATAAGATTTAAGAATATTTTAGGTTCCTGATTATCTGAAGCAATTTCAAAACTATTCGAAGTATCTAAATAATAAATGCTTGCAGTAATTTTATCATCATAGGATTTAAAATACGGATTCTGCAAAGTGTCATTTTGGGCAAAACAGCTCAAAATATTTGTAAATAACAATATCCCGATTAATTTTAAATTCATCAATAATAAGTTTTTAATTTTAAAATGCTCCAGCGGAGCAAAATATTTATAGCTATTAAATTGACAATCTAGTGAAAAGCTCCAGCGGAGCGAAACAATATTAAACCTCTTCAAAAAGATATTCATTTTTAAAATCAATATTGAATAGTTTTAAAAATTCAATATATTCTTCTTTAAATGTTCTTGTCTTATGATGTTGCTCTTGATTTTGAATGTATTTTATAACATTATTTAATTGTGAATGACTATATGAAAAAGCACCAAAACCAGTTTGCCATTCAAATTTTCCATTTATCCATTTTTGTTCATTTATAAATTTAGTAGAATTTGATTTTATGTCTCTTACTAAATCTGATAATGAAATGTCTGGTTTTATTCCAACTAAGATATGAATATGATCTGGCATTCCGTTAATCGCTATTAGTTTTTGTTTTTGATTAGTGATAATTCCAGTTATGTATTTATAAATTTCATCTTTCCATTTTGATGAAATTAAGTTTTGCCTTCCTTTTACAGCGAAAACAATTTGAATGTACAATTGAGAATAAGTATTTGCCATTTTTTTATTAAAATTATTAGTCATTAAAGCTAATTAATAATTTTAATTTGTAGGATAATTATGGTTTTTTGTTGATGTTTTATTCTTGGGGTTATATAAATATTTCGCTCCTCTGGAGCTCTTAATAGAATGATGTATTTTGTGTTCTATAAATATTCCGCTCCTCTGGAGCTCTTAATAGAATGATGTATTTTGTGTTCTATAAATATTTCGCTCCGCTGGAGCTCTTGATAGAATGATGTATTTTGTGTTCTATAAATATTTCGCTCCGCTGAAGCTCTTGATGGATGATATGTTTTGTATTCTATAAATATTCCGCTCCGCTGAAGATCTTGATGGATGATATGTTTTTTATTCTATAGATATTTCGCTACGCTGGAGCTTTTGATGGATGATATGTTTTGTATTCTATAGATATTTCGCTCCTCTGGAGCTCTTAATAGAATGATGTATTTTGTGTTCTATAAATATTTCGCTCCGCTGGAGCTCTTGATGGATGATTGTTTTGTATTCTATAAATATTCCGCTCCGCTGGAGCTCTTGATGGATGATATGTTTTGTATTCTATAAATATTTCGCTCCGCTGAAGCTCTTGATGGAT
>NZ_JANKMS010000018.1 GCF_024649945.1 Flavobacterium panacis
ACCGGATCCAAAAGGATATCTGACATTGAATCCTGACGGAACAGTAACTATCGGAGCCAACCCTCCAGCAGGAGATTTCGAACTGACGTATACGATCTGTGAGAATCTGAATGCAGGAAACTGCAAATCAAATACGGTTACCGTAACAGTTGGATTACCGGTTATTGATGCAGTTGCAGAAACGTTAACACCTTCAATAATTGGAAGTATAGGTGGAAAAACTACAGATTCTGTAGTAGATAATGACACGTTAAATGGGAATCCGGTTGTTATTGGTGCACTTCCTGGTCAGGTAAAATTAATAGCAGTAAATATTCCGACAGGATTAACTTTAAATGCAGACGGAACAGTAACAGTTGCAATAAATACACCATCAGGAATTTACGATGTTGAATATAGAATTTGTGAAATCACTAATCCATTAAATTGTGATAGTGCAATTTCTAAGGTTGTTGTAAACAATGGAATTCTTGTTGCAAATCCAGATGTTATTTCATCTGTAAAAGCATCAAATACAGCAAAAGATCTAGGGGTAAATATTTTTGATAACGATACTAAAAACGGAAATGAATTAAATCCATCAGATGTTACATTATTAGTTTCAAAACCAGATCCAAAAGGATTTTTAACAATTAGCTCTGACGGAAGTGTTAGTTTGGGAGCTAATGCACCAGCAGGAGATTATGAGTTAACTTATACTATTTGTGAAAAATTAAATTCTGAAAACTGTAGTTCAAATATTGTAAAAGTTACAGTAACAGAATCAACAATGCAGGTGATCATTGCAAATAATGATGAAGAAGGACCAATCGATGTGAAAAAAGGAATGAACGCAACGATCAACATTTTTGCAAATGATCTTGTAAACGGAGTGAGACCAAATCCTTCAGATGTTATTTTGACAACGGTTAAGGCAAATTCAAACGTAGTTCTAAATGCAGACGGATCGGTAAGTATTGATTCAAACACTCCAAATGGTATTTATGAAGTGACTTATCAAATCTGCGATGCAACTAGTACATCAAATTGTAGTCAACCGGCAATAGTTAAAATTACAGTGTTAAACAGTGTAGATCCAATTGATCCTGCAACACCAAATCAGATTACTTTAGGTGATGACACTGATATTAGTGTTGATGGAATTAATGGAGACTTAGAGTTTATAAATGTTTTAGGAAACGATTTGATAAACGGACAGCCAATTAATCCAGCAGATGTTGTTGTAAAACCAGTAACAACTGATGCTTATTTTGAATGGAATGCAGACGGAACGGTAAGTGTAAAACCAAACACCCCAGGAAAAACGTATACATTAACGTATCAAGTTTGTGAAAAAGCAGATCCATCAAATTGTTCAACAGCTGTATTAACTGTTTTTGTTGAAGTTCCAGCAATCGCAATTGTGAAAACAGCAACGTTTAATGACGAAAATAAGGACGGCTTTGCTAATGCAGGTGAAACAATTACATACAAGTTTACAGTAACTAATACAGGAAATGTACCACTTAAAGGAATTACAATAAGCGATCCGTTGCCAGGAGTAACAGTTTCTGGACAATCAATTGATTTGGCTGTAAATGAATCTAACGAAACTAATTTCACTGCAGTTTATAAAATAACTCAGGAAGATATTAACAGAAAGACGGTAAGCAATCAGGCAATTGCAAAAGGTAGCAGCTCACGAGGAGTAGTTGTAGAAGATCAGTCAGATGATTCATCAAACAGCGGAGATAATCCAACTGTAATCAATTTAGATGGATGTACAATTGAAGTCTTAAAGGCTTTCTCTCCAAATGGAGACGGTAAAAACGAGCGATTCTATATTAGAGGAATTGAATGTTATCCAGATAATACAGTTGAGATCTATAACCGTTGGGGAGTTTTAGTTTTCAGTATTGATCAATATAATAATACTGATAGAGCATTTAGAGGATATTCTAACGGACGCTCTACAATTAAACAAACAGAAGGTCTGCCAGTGGGTACTTATTTCTACATTTTGAAATACAAAGACAGTGCTAACGCTCCGCAACAGAAATCTGGGTATTTGTACATTAATAAATAAAAAAGATTACGGCTTAGTTTAAGCTAAGCCGTTTTAAAGCTTACTAAATGAAAAAGTTAATTTTAGTTTTTATGTTTTTTTCGATTGTGGCCAATGCGCAGCAAGATGCCCAGTTTACACAATACATGTACAACACAATCGAAGTCAATCCAGCTTACGCAGGTACACGTGGAGTGATGAGCGTTTTTGGTTTGTATCGTACCCAATGGGTTGGTTTAGAAGGTGCGCCTCAAACCAGTACATTTTCTGTTAATACACCTTTAAGCAATAGTGATTTAGGACTTGGTGTTTCTTTGGTAAATGACAAAATTGGACCTACTACAGAAAATACATTGTCAGCTGATTTATCTTATACCATACCAACTTCGGCAACATGGAATTTGTCTTTTGGTATTAAAGGAACGGCAAATCTTTTTAATATCGACATTAATAAATTGACTACGGAAGATCAGGACGATCCACAGTTTCAAAGTCTAAAAAATAGATTTTCGCCAAATGTTGGAGCGGGACTTTATTTTCATTCAGACCGCGCTTATATTGGATTATCTGTTCCTAATTTTATAGAAACCAATCGTTACAATTCTGATGATACGGCGATTTTTAAAGACAGAATCAATTACTACTTAATTGCGGGTTATGTTTTTAATCTGGATCGTTTAGAATACATTAAGTTCAAACCTGCCTTGATGACCAAAATGGTAGAAGGAGCTCCTTTGCAAGTAGACGTTTCTGGAAACTTTATGTTTAACGATAAATTCGTTCTTGGACTTGCTTATCGTTGGAGCGCTTCTGTTAGTGCAATGGCTGGGTTTCAAGTAACAAAAGGAATGTATATTGGTTATGGTTATGATCATGAAACAACTAGATTAAGAAAATACAATTCAGGATCACATGAAATTTTCCTTCGCTTTGAGTTTTTCAATAATTATAATAAAATGATATCTCCAAGATTCTTCTAATTAATGCCCGTTATGAAAATTAAAAAAATAGGTTATACAGTTTTATTAGTATGCTTTTTTTTCCAGATAAATGCACAAACAAAAAAAATGAGCAAGGAAGAAAAACTAAAAAAAGCAAATGAAAAACTGATCATCAAAGCCGATAAAAAATATGATGACTACGAGTATGTAGATGCCATAAAAGAATATAAACACATCTTAAGAAAAGGAGTGCAGGACGAAAAAGTATTTCAAAGACTTGCTGATTCGTATTATTTTACTGGAGATTTAAGAAATGCAGAAAAATGGTATGGAGAACTTTTCAGAATTAATAAAGAACAACTACCAGAGTATTTGTATCGCTATGCACAATCTTTAAAATCGGTAGGTCATTACGAAAAAGCAGATCAAATTTTAGAGATATTCAACACAAAAGCAAACTCACAAAACAGAGCGGCTTTAGTTAGAAGTGAGAAAAATTATCTGGCAGAAATTAAATCTAATTCAGGAAGATATGAAATTGGAGATGCTGGTGTTAATACTGACTTTTCAGATTACGGCGGAACCGTTTATGACAATAAAATTATTTTTACCTCTGCAAGGGATACAGGCGGAATAGCGAAAGCGAATTTTAAATGGACCAACAAATCATTCTCTAAATTTTATACAGCAAATTTACTGCCCGACGGAAGTGTTGGAATCGTAAAACCTTTTCATAAAAGAGATAATGGAAAATATAATGAGTCTTCTCCAATTTTCACAAAGGATGGTCGTACAATGTATTTTACCAGAAACAATTTTATTGATGGAAAACGAGGAGAAAACAATAAAAATGTTACCCTTCTTAAATTGTATAAATCAGAATTGGTAGATAATGAGTGGAAGAATGTAAAAGAATTACCATTTAACAGTAATCAATATAGTACGGCACATCCTGCTTTAAGTGTTGATGAAAAAACATTATATTTTGCATCAGATATGCCTGGAACTTTAGGAGAATCTGATTTATATAAAGTGGCAATTAATACTGACGGAAGTTTTGGAACACCACAAAATCTTGGTCCAGGAATCAATACAGAAGGAAGAGAAACATTCCCGTTTATATCAGGAGACAATGAATTGTATTTTTCTTCTGATGGACGTCCGGGTTTAGGAGGTCTTGATGTATATGTTGCAAAAATAAATGAAGACGGAACATTTGATGATGTTCAGAATGTTGGTCAGCCCGTAAATAGTAAGCAAGACGATTTTGCTTTTACGATTGACAGTAGAAACAGAAACGGATTTTTCTCTTCAAACCGTGAAAATTCACACGGAATGGATAATATATACCGATTTACAGAACTAAAGAAACTGGTGTGTGAACAAGAACTTTCAGGAATAATTACGGATGCAGAGTCAAATGAAATAATAGCCAATGCTTCGCTTATTTTGTTTGATGAAAACTTCAATACGTTACAAAATATTGAATCAGATGAAAAAGGGAATTATGTATTCAATAAAGTAAAATGCGGAAAGAAGTATTCAATTAGAGTTGTCAAAGAAGGCTTTAACAGAAAAGATGTTTCGGTTAATTTAAAGAAAGAAAACGGAAAAACAGATTTCCCGATTGCGCTTCAAAAAATCATTAAGCCAATTGAAACAAAACAAATCATAGTTAATAAAGTAGCGGTTAAACCAGTAAAAATTGCAAATATTAATATTGGATCAGATTTGGTAAAATTGCTTCATATTCCGATGAACTTTTTTGATTTAGGAAAAGCAACCATCAAAAAATCATCAGAACCTCAGTTGATGAAAGTAGTAGGAGCATTTAGCCAATATCCGAATCTAAAATTAGATATTCGTTCTCATACAGACAGTCGCTCTTCTTCTGAAAGTAATCAAATTTTATCAGACAAAAGAGCACAATCTACAAGAGATTGGTTAATAAGCAAAGGAGTTGATCCGAGCAAATTGACTGCAAAAGGTTACGGCGAAACACAATTAGTCAATAAATGTGCAGATGGTGTAAAATGTACAGAGCAGCAACACCAATTAAACAGACGAAGCGAATTTATTGTGGTAGAAATGTAAATTAGAATTTTTTTTAAATACGAAACCCCCTTTTCTAAATTTTAGAAAAGGGGGTTTTATTTACTCCTTAATACTAGAATCCCTAGCAAGCAAATAATTAATTTCACTTAAAAATTCAAATTCACTCATAGGAATTAGTTGAAGTACCGTTTCTAAAATAAGACTCACATCGATCGCAGATTTATTAGTTTCTGAGATTTGATGCGCATTCTGATTTAATGTCAAAATACACATCTTTAACATATCAGTAATTACACATCCTAATTCTAGATAATTTTGAAATTTTATTTGAGCAACGTTATCTCCTATTTTGTCGCTAGTTGGCTTTAAGGTCTGAAAATAAAAAGAAGTTAATTTTCTTAAAGGTTCTAGGTTTTTAATTTCATTTGCTTCCATAGTTTAATTGCTTTATTTATTGTAAATACTTACAGAATTATATATTGCATCGTTTATTTTAAGTTTTGCAAGTTGCTTTTTATCATTTTCAACATACGATAGTATGTGATTAAGAAATTTCTTGTTTTTTTTCAAATGTATTTCAATGCTACAAAATATCGTACGTCATATATGTCGCATTATGTAATTTTTATTTAAAAGTCCCAGAGGGACGAAATATTTATAGAAAACATTTTAATTCCCTATGAATAAGCCCCATCGGGGCGATATGTCGCTCTGATGGAGCTTTTTGGATTCTGTAGACTGTTCTTCTATAAATATTATGCTCCGCTGGAGCATTTTTCAAAATATTTCAAACGGGGCGTTTAACCATAAATTCTCGCTTCGCTTGGATTTTTGGATTCTGTAGACTTTTCTTCTATAAATAGTATGCTCAGCTGGAGCATTGTTTTTGAATATTGCAAAAAAGCTACTCCAAAAAGAGTCATTTCACAACATCAAAATATACGCTTAGTAACTCCGCTAGGAGTTTTTGGTCGGTAGCCCTCCAACAAAATGCCCGAGTATATGTCCCATAGGACATTTGATAGCATCGTAGAAACAACCAATTTATTTTTATCAATTAGGTGTCAAAAAGTTAAAAAATCTAATTTTCATCAAAAAACTATTCTAAACGATTTCATTCTTTACACTATAATTTTGAAAATATGTTCTTTGGTGTATTTTGTTTAAAATGAATGAGTTGTGTTTTTAAAAAATCGTTTTCGTTGCAGATGGTGTTTGTTTTTATTATAACTTTATAATTCTAAAAATTTTTCATTATGACTGTAGATCAAATACTTAAAGCAAAAGGAAGAAATGTCTATTCTATTTACTCTAATTTAACGGTTTATGATGCGTTAAAAGTTATGGGAGACAAAAACATCGGAGCCATTTTAATAATAGACAATAACGTTCTCAAAGGAATATTATCGGAGAGAGATTATGCTCGTAAAATTGTTTTAAAGGATAAATCTTCTAAAGAAACTTTTGTACATGAGATTATGGAAAGTAATGTTTTTACAGTAAAACTTTCAGATAATCTAGAAGACTGCATGCAGCTAATGAGCGAAAAAAGAATACGACATCTACCTGTTTTAGAAGACGGAATAGTGGTTGGAATAATCTCAATAAGCGATGTGGTAAAAGCAATTATAGAAATGCAGAAAGATACCATTCAGCATTTGAATTCTTATATTTCTCAATAAAGTATAGCTAAAAACGATAAAAATTTAAAGGAGTCCAATTTCTATTGGACTTTTTTTATTTATCAAAATGGATTTTAAGAAAAGAAAACGCTAAAAAGACTCCTTTTTAAAACAAGACTTATATCTTTGTAAGCTAGAATAAAAGCTAAAATAATGAACAAAGAGAGTAAAAAAAGAGAAGCGTTACTGTATCATGCAGAACCGACTCCAGGAAAAATTCAGGTAGTTCCAACAAAAAAATATGCAACCCAGAGAGACTTGTCATTGGCTTATTCGCCAGGAGTTGCAGAACCATGTTTAGCAATTGCAGAAAACATTGATGACGTTTACAAATATACAGCAAAAGGTAATTTAGTTGCCGTAATCTCAAACGGTACAGCCGTTTTAGGTCTTGGAGACATTGGTCCAGAAGCAGGAAAACCTGTAATGGAAGGGAAAGGTTTATTGTTTAAAATATTCTCTGATATTGATGTTTTTGACATCGAAGTTGATACCAAAAATGTTGAAGAATTTATTCAGACTGTAAAAAATATTGCTCCAACTTTTGGAGGAATCAATCTAGAAGATATTAAAGCTCCAGAATCTTTTGAAATCGAAAGAAGATTGATCGAAGAATTGGATATTCCAGTAATGCATGACGATCAGCACGGAACAGCAATTATCTCTTCAGCAGCTTTAATCAATGCTCTTGAATTAGCAGGAAAAAAAGCAGAAGATATAAAAATGGTAGTTTCAGGTGCAGGATCTGCTGCTATTGCTTGTACCGATTTGTATGTTTCGTTAGGAGTAAAAGTAGAAAACATCTTAATGTATAATAGTAAAGGACTTTTAACAAAAGACAATCCTTCACTTTCAGAATTACAATTAAAATATGCTGTTGATGGTGCTAAAATTGAATTAGCAGAAGCAGTAAAAGGAGCTGATGTGTTCATCGGTTTATCTTCAGGAAATATTCTTTCTCCTGAAATGTTACTTTCAATGGCAAAAAGCCCGATTGTTTTTGCAATGGCAAATCCAAATCCGGAAATTGATTACAATCTTGCTGTTGAGACCAGAAAAGATGTTATTATGGCGACAGGACGTTCAGATTTTCCTAATCAGGTAAACAACGTTTTAGGTTTTCCATATATCTTTAGAGGAGCATTAGATGTAAGAGCCAAAAAAATTAATGAAGAAATGAAAATGGCTGCTGTTAAAGCTTTGGCCATTTTAGCAAAAGAACCAGTTCCAGAGCAAGTTAACGTTGCTTATGGAGCTACAAAATTAGGTTTCGGACAAGAATATATTATCCCTAAACCATTTGATCCTAGATTGATTACGGTTGTTGCGCCTGCAGTTGCAAAAGCAGCAATGGAATCTGGCGTTGCCAAAAATCCGATTACAGACTGGGCAGCTTATGAAGATGCACTTCGTGAGCGTATGGGGAACGATAATAAAATGGTACGATTGATTACAAACCGTGCTAAATTAGATCCAAAAAGAATTGTTTTTGCTGAGGCAGATCAATTAAATGTTTTAAAAGCAGCTCAAATTGTTTACGAAGACGGAATTGGATTTCCAATTTTATTAGGAAACAAAGAACAAATTTTAGAACTAAAAGCAGAATTAGGTTTTGATGCAGATCTTGAAATCATTGATCCTAAAACAGATGAAGAAGCAGAAAGACGTAATAGATTTGCTAAATCATTCTGGGAAGCTAGAGGACGTAGAGGTGTTTCAAAATTAGACGCAGAAAAATTCATGCGCGAAAGAAACTATTTCGCAGCAATGATGGTGAACGAAGGTGAAGCAGATGCAGTAGTTACAGGACATTCCAGAAGTTATCCTTCGGTTGTAAAACCAATGATGCAATTGATTCCAAAAGCACAAAATGCATCGTTAATTGCTACAGCAAACATGATGCTAACTTCACGTGGACCAATGTTTTTATCAGACACAGCAATAAACATTAACCCATCTGCTCAGGATTTGGTTAATATTGCTATTATGACTTCTAAAACAGCTAAAATGTTCGGAATTGAACCAGTTATTGCAATGGTTTCGTTCTCAAACTTTGGTTCTTCGACAAGCGAAAGCGCTTCAAAAGTAAGAGAAGCAGTGGCTTATTTACATAAAAACCATCCAGAAATGATTGTTGATGGAGAAATTCAGGCAGATTTTGCTTTAAATCAAGAAATGCTTGAAGAGAAATTCCCATTCTCTAAATTGGCTGGTAAAAAAGTAAATACCTTGATTTTCCCTAATCTGGAGTCTGCAAATATCACTTACAAATTGCTGAAAGAATTATACAAAGTAAATTCAATTGGGCCAATTATGATGGGTATGGGTAAACCGGTGCATATTTTCCAATTGGGTGCAAGTGTAGAAGAAATGGTGAATATGGCTGCCATTGCAGTTATTGACGCGCAGGAAAAAGAAAGTAAAAAGAATAAAATAACACAATAACGTTCTAACAAGGATTGAATAAATTTGTCGTAGTTTTATGGCAATTTTGTTATATTTGATACTAATAATTATATTTATGATAGCACATTTGCAGGGAAGATTAGTAGAAAAAAATCCTACAGAAGTTGTGATAGATTGTGGGGGGGTTGGTTATCAGGTAAATATATCGCTGCATACCTTCTCCTTAATTCCAAATTCTGAAAATATAAAATTGTATACGCATCTTCAAATCAAAGAAGATGCGCATACTTTATATGGTTTTGTTGAAAAATCGGAGCGTGAAATTTTTAGGATGCTAATTTCTGTTTCCGGAATCGGAGCTGGTATTGCCAGAACGATGCTTTCGTCAATAGAACCTAAACAAATAATAAATGCTATTGCATCAGGAGATGTTGGTGTAATACAATCTATAAAAGGGATTGGAAACAAAACAGCACAAAGGGTTATACTTGATTTAAAGGATAAAGTTGTTAAATTGTACGATTTGGACGAAGTTTTTGCAGTTCAAAACAATAGAAACAAAGATGAAGCGTTATCTGCTCTAGAAGTTCTAGGTTTTGTTAGAAAAGCTTCTGAAAAAGTGGTAGAAAGAATCGTTAAAGAAGATCCTGAAGCTACTGTAGAAACAATTATCAAAAAAGCTTTAAAAAGCTTATAAATTCATTTTATATAAAAGAATTCTATGCGTAAAATTTGTATTTTGTTGCTGGTCTTACTCTGCGGTAATGTTTTGCGTGCGCAGGTAACCCCGGCAACTCAAGATACAACTAAAACTCAGTTTTCAGTTGGTAAAATTGAGATTGCAGACCCTCCAAGTGTATTGTCGGCTTATAAATATGATCCTATTACAGATCGTTATATCTACACCAATTCGGTTGATGGCTTTTCAATTAATTATCCTTTAATTTTAACTCCAAAAGAATACGAAGATCTACTTCTAAAAGAATCCAGAAGGAATTATTTTAGAAAAAAAATGGATGCCATTGATGGCAAAAAAAATGGAGCTGAAGCAGCCAAAAAAGATCTACTTCCAAGATATTACATTAATTCAAGTTTATTCGAAAGCATTTTTGGTAGTAATACTATTGATGTAAAACCCACAGGGTCAGTAGAAATGGATTTAGGTTTGCGTTATACCAAGCAAGATAACCCTTCATTCTCACCAAGAAACAGATCGAGTCTGACTTTTGATTTTGATCAAAGAATCAGTATGAGTTTAATGGGGAAAATTGGAACTCGTCTGGAGGTTAATGCTAACTACGATACACAGTCTACATTTGCATTTCAGAATTTATTTAAACTGGCTTATACACCTTCTGAAGATGATATTGTTCAGAAAGTAGAAGTCGGGAATGTCAGTATGCCTTTAAACAGTACATTGATTAGAGGTGCACAAAGTTTATTTGGGGTAAAGGCACAATTGCAATTTGGTAAGACTACAGTTACTGGAGTATTCTCAGAACAAAAGTCTCAAACCAAAAGTATAGTCGCAGAAGGTGGAGGGACGGTTCAGAACTTCGATTTGTTTGCGTTAGATTACGATAATGATCGACATTTCTTCCTTTCACAATACTTTAGAAATAAATACGATAACTCTTTAAGAAATTATCCTCTTATTGACAGCCGTGTTCAGGTTACAAGATTAGAAGTATGGGTAACCAACAAACAAAATAGAGTAACTACCACCAGTAATAATTTAAGAAACATTATTGCACTTCAGGATTTAGGTGAAGGTCAGGTTAATGGAGTACCAGACAATGAAGTTGTCGTAATTACCAATTCTGCAGGATTTTTTAATCAGCCTGTAGATTCTCCTACAGATAATATAAATAACAAGTACGATCCTGCTGCTATAGGAAGAGGAGGTTATTTAAATTCTAACATTAGAGAAATTGCTACAGCAGGTTCTGGATTCAACAACGCGAATGTAAGTGAAGGTACAGATTATTCTATTTTAGAAAATGCCAGAAAATTAACTACAAACGAATATACTTTTAATTCTCAGTTAGGTTACATCTCTTTACAGCAACGTTTGGCAAATGACGAAATTTTAGCCGTTGCATTTGAATATACCGTTGGAGGTAAAGTGTATCAGGTTGGAGAATTTGGTAGTGATGGGGTAGATGCAACTGTTGTTACAGGAAATAGTAATAATTCTAATCAGGCTGTAATTACACAAAGTTTGGTTTTGAAAATGCTGAAAAGTAGTTTGACCAATGTGAAAAATCCAGTTTGGAATTTGATGATGAAAAACGTGTATCAAATTCCACAAGCTTATCAAATCAAACAAGAAGACTTTAGACTTAACATTCTTTATACAGATCCATCACCAATCAATTATATAACACCAGTAACAGGAACTACTTTTCCAGCTAATCCAGCACCAGAAGATAGAGTAGAGAAAACACCATTATTGAATGTTTTCAATCTAGATCGTTTGAATTATAATAATGATCCGCAGACTGGTGGAGACGGTTTCTTTGATTATGTTCCAGGAGTGACGGTTGATGTGCAAAATGCTCGAATTATTTTTACCACAAAAGAACCTTTTGGAGAGCTTCTGTTTAGAAAATTAGATAGTGGTACAGGAGCGACTTATAATGATCCAAACACTTATAACGACAACCAACGAAAGTATGTATTCCGAAATATGTATCGAAATACACAGGCTGGTGCATTACAGGATAGTGATAAAAATAAATTCTTATTAAGAGGTAAATATAAATCTTCTGGAAGTAATGGTATCCCAATTGGGGCATTCAATGTGCCTCAAGGTTCTGTTGTAGTAAGCGCGGCAGGAAGAAGATTGGTGGAAGGAATTGATTATAGCGTAGATTATCAATTAGGAAGAGTACAAATTTTAGATCCTTCACTTCAAGCTTCTAATACACCAATTGAAGTTTCTTTAGAAAATAATTCCATTTTCGGACAGCAGACCAGAAGGTTTATGGGATTCAATATCGAACATAAAATTTCTGAAAAATTTGTTGTTGGAGGAACTTTCCTAAAGATGACAGAACGACCTTTTACTCAGAAATCAAGTTATGGGCAAGAGTCTGTAAATAATACCATTTATGGTTTTAATGGAAATTATTCAACTGAAGTTCCGTTTTTAACCAGACTAGCAAATAAATTGCCTAATGTTGATACAGATGTTCCCTCAAATCTTTCGATTCGTGGAGAAGTTGCGTTTTTAAAACCAGATGCACCAAAAGCAAGTGATTTTGAAGGAGAAGCAACTATTTACATCGATGACTTTGAAGGTTCTCAGACTACAATCGATATGAGATCGGCTTATGCATGGAGTTTGGCTTCAACTCCTTACATTGGATCTTTAAACGATAATACATTTAATGCTGCTTCGAATACATTAGAATATGGTTATAAACGTGCAAAATTAGCATGGTATACAATCGATCCTGTTTTTTATGCTTCTAAACCTTCTGGAATTTCGAATGAAGATTTATCTCTAAATTCAACAAGAAGAGTTTACAGTAGAGAACTTTATCCAAATACAGATATTGCACAAGGACAGCTTCAGGTTATTAATACACTCGATTTAACATATTATCCATCAGATAGAGGACCTTATAATAACAATCCTAATTTTGGAACAAGTAATCCGTCAACCAATTTTGGAGGAATTATGCGTGCTCTAAATTCAACCAATTTTGAGCAGGGCAATGTCGAGTATATTCAGTTCTGGGTACTTGATCCTTATGTTGGAACGGGGCAATCACAACCTGGAAATAGCGGAAAAATTTATTTCAATTTAGGTGAGGTTTCGGAAGACGTTCTTAAAGACGGAAGAAAACAATATGAAAACGGATTAGGGCCAGATCAGGTTATGGTAAATCCGCAACCAATTTGGGGAGATGTTCCGGCGTCTCAATCATTAATCTATGCGTTTGATACCAATGCTGACAACCGTAGAAATCAAGACGTAGGTTTAGATGGTTTGCCAGATGCCAAAGAGGGAGCTGTTTATACGAATTATGCAGGCGAAGAAGATCCGGCAGCAGATAACTATAAGTATTATTTGAATACAACCGGAGGAGTCTTAGATCGTTACAAAAGATACAATGGAACTGAAAACAATTCGGCTGTAAGTGTAGATGATCCAAATCGTGGTTCTACAACACTTCCAGATGTGGAAGATATCAACCGTGATAATACAATGAGTACAATCAATGCCTATTATGAATATAGTGTTGACTTGAAGCCAGGAATGCAGGTTGGTGACAATTATATTACAGATATTAGAGAAGTAACTAATGTGGAGCTACCAAATGGTGGTACAACAAACGCAAGATGGATTCAGTTTAAAATTCCGGTTTCTCAACCACAGAATACAATTGGAAATATCACAGATTTTAGATCAATTCGTTTCATGCGTATGTTCATGACTGGATTTAATGATCAAATGACGGTTCGTTTTGGAGCATTAGATTTAGTGAGAGGAGAATGGAGAAGATATACAGGTACACTTGATGCAAATGATACAAATCCAGAAAATGACGGAACTGAATTTGATGTTGCAGCAGTTAATATTCAAGAAAACGGTACAAAATGTCCTGTAAATTATGTTATTCCTCCAGGAGTTCAAAGAGAGCAATTGTATAATAATAACACTATTATTAATCAAAACGAACAATCTCTAGCAGTAAGAGTGGGCGGAACAGGATTAGAATATCAGGATTCTAGAGCAGTTTTCAAAAATGTTAGTGTGGATATGCGTCAGTACAAAAAATTAAAAATGTTCCTGCATGCAGAATCTCTTCCAAATGAAACAGAACTTTTAGATGATGAAATGATTGGTTTTATTCGTTTTGGTAATGACTTTACACAGAACTTTTACCAAATTGAAATTCCGTTAAAAGTAACCAGAACAGGAGGATCATGTACAATTAGTCCGGATCAGGTTTGGTTGGATGAAAACAATATTGATTTGACGCTTTCTCTATTGACCAGAATGAAAATTTTGGCCATGAAGATTGATCCTAACGATGCAAGAAGAGATATAAATGGTATTTATTATCCAGATAGAGATCCAAGTGTTGAGGGCGGGGATCAGGACAGTAAATTAACTTTAGGTATAAAAGGTAATCCAAATTTTGGTTTGGTTCGAAATTTAATGGTCGGAGTTAAAAGCCAGGCAGATCATAAAGATATTAAAGGAGAAGTTTGGTTTAACGAACTTCGTATGTCTGATCTGGAGAACAAAGGTGGTATGGCGGCGTTATTAAATATTGATACCAATATGGCCGATTTAATGACATTATCAGCATCTGGTAAAAAGAGTACAATTGGTTTTGGTTCTATTGAGCAAGGTGCAAATGAAAGAGATCGTGAAGATATTCAGCAGTATAATATTGTGACCAATTTGAATTTAGGTAAACTGTTACCTAAAAAATGGGGTATTAATCTTCCATTCAATTATGCAATTGGAGAAGAAGTTATTACTCCAGAATACGATCCTTTTAATCAGGATATCAAACTGAAACAATTAATTGCTGAAACTACAGATCCTGCAGAAAAAGATAATCTTAGAACTCGTGCGGTAGATTATACCAAGCGTAAAAGTATTAACTTTATTGGAGTAAGAAAAGATAGAGCACCAGAACAAAAACCTCATGTTTATGATGTGGAGAACTTTACATTTTCTCAATCTTACAATCAGGTAGAAAGACACGATTATGAAGTAGAAAACTATGAGGACGAACAGTCTAATACTGCAATAAATTATGCTTATAATTTTCAGCCAAAAGAGGTTGTTCCGTTTAAGAAGAATAAATTCATGAAAACGAGTGAATATTGGAAGTTGTTGAGCGATTTTAATATCAATTATCTTCCATCAAATGTTTCATTCAATACAAATATTATTAGACAAAGTAATCGTCAGCAATTTAGAGAGGTTGAATTAGATGCAGGAAGTATTGGGATTGATCCGTTGTATAGAAGAAATTTTGCCTTTAACTATCAATATGGTTTCGGATTTAATTTGACAAAATCATTAAAATTAAATTACAATGCTGCTTCTAATAATATTGTTAGAAACTTCCTAAATGACGATAATACTCCAAAGCAAGATTTTAATATCTGGGAAGATTATTTTGATATTGGTACACCAAATCAGCATTTACAGCAGTTTATTTTGAATTATGAAATTCCAATTAACAAAATTCCAATTTTCAATTTTGTAAAAGCAAATTATTCGTATACTGCAGATTATAATTGGCAACGACCTTCAACGGCAATGTCTCATTTAGAAGAAAATGGTACTACATGGAATCTTGGAAATACTATTCAAAACGCCAATTCGAATACTTTTTCTACAACATTAAATATGAATTTGCTGTATAAATATTTAGGATTAACTCCGGGAGCAAAACCAGCAAAAACCAAGGCGGTAGCGGCTCCAAAACCAGGAGAGAAAATTGTGAATACAGCAAAACCAGCTACAAGTAGCAGTCCTTTTTATGATGGTTTAATAGGGGTGTTGACTAGTGTAAAAAATATTCAGATCAATTACACAAAAAACAACGGAACCGTTTTACCAGGTTTTATACCAGGTGTTGGATTCTTCGGTACGTCTAAACCATCTCTAGGATTTATTTTTGGAAGTCAGGATGATATACGTTATGAAGCTGCAAAAAATGGATGGCTAACCGATTATCAGAATTTTAATCAAAGCTTCACGCAGGTTAGTAATAAGGTTTTAAAGGTTACAGCAAACGTAGATTTATTTCCTGATCTAAAAATAGATTTAGCAATGGATCGTTCTTATTCTGAAAATTCATCTGAACAATATAGTGTTGTTGAAAATGCTAGAACGGGGGTGTTGGATTATACACCTTTGTCTCCATATAGTTACGGAATGTTTTCTATTTCAACGGTAATGATAAAAACAGCTTTTTCAACAAGTAATGAAACGCAGTCGGCAGCTTTTGATGATTTTAGAAGTAACCGTTTGGTAATTGCAAATCGATTGGCTGAAGAACGATATGGACAGGGAATGCCAATTCCTAGATATGATGCTTCTGCTCTTCCTGCCGAAGATCCAACTGTACCGATAGAGAATATTGCAAATCCGAATAATAGTGAGAGAAAACTAATTCAGTCAAATGATGGTTATCCGATAGGGTATTCTAAAAGTAATCAGGCCGTTTTGCTTCCGGCATTCTTAGCAGCGTATACTGGAAAAGATGCTTCGAACGCTTCAACAGGAATTTTTAGAAGTTTCCCTATTCCAAACTGGACAATAAAGTATAATGGTTTAATGCGTTATAAATATTTTAAAGATCACTTTAAGCGTTTTTCTTTACAACATAATTATAGAGCATCTTACACTATTAGTCAGTTTAGGTCTAACTTTGATTATCTTGAAAATCCAAGTGGACAGGATGTAAATACCAATTTCTTTAATAAAACGATTATGTCCAATGTCAATTTGGTAGAGCAGTTTAGTCCGCTTATCCGTGTTGACTTTGAGTTGAAGAATTCTTTCCGTCTTTTGACAGAGGTTAAAAAAGACCGCGCTTTATCTATGAGTTTTGATAATAACTTATTGACGGAAGTAAAAGGAGTGGAGTATGTAGTAGGATTGGGATATCGTTTTAAAGATGTTATTTTCTCATCAAGACTGGCAGACAATCCGACCGGAATTATTAAAAGTGATATTAACTTAAAAGCCGATTTTTCATTTAGAAATAATGAAACATTAGTTCGTTATTTAGATTACGATAATAATCAGCTTGCGGCAGGACAGAATATATGGACATTAAAGTTAACAGCTGATTACGCTTTCAGCAAAAACTTAACAGCAATATTCTATTATGATCATTCGTTTTCGAAAGCTGTTATTTCAACAGCATTTCCTTTGACGAATATTAGATCAGGTTTCACACTTCGTTATAATTTTGGAAATTAATTTTTAGTTTCTAAACTAGATTTCTTAGAAGATTATTACATTTGTGACTTAAATTTTAAATTATCAATTTTTCAAACATACTATTATGAGCATACCAGCAAATTTAAAGTACACAAAAGATCACGAATGGGTTAGCATCGAAGGAGATGTTGCGACTGTAGGAATTACTCATTTTGCACAAAAAGAGTTAGGAGATATCGTGTATGTTGAGGTAGAAACTTTAGATCAAACACTTTCAAAAGATGAGGTTTTTGGAACTGTTGAGGCTGTAAAAACAGTTTCAGATTTATTCTTACCATTAACAGGTGAAATCATTGCTTTTAATGAAGATTTAGAAAGTGCTCCTGAAACTGTAAACTCAGATCCTTACGGAGCGGGATGGATGATTAAAATTAAAATCGCTGATGCTTCAGAAATTGATTCTTTATTATCTGACGAAGCTTATAAAGATTTAATCGGTGCCTAAACAATTTCTGTTAATTTGGGCAATTATATGCTCAGGAATTATTACCTATTTTTGTTTGACAGATTCGAGTAATATTCCTGTTGTTAATTTTCCAAATATTGATAAAATTGTACATTTCTGTTTTCATTTTGGATTTACATTTTCGTGGATCTTGTTTTTCAAAAAGGAATTTGTAGGAAAGGGAGCTGAAGATTTTAAAGCTTATTTGATTTCTTTTATATTTTCTGTTTTTTTTGGAATTACAATTGAAATTCTTCAAAACGCAATAACAACAACAAGAGCTGCAGATGTTACAGACATTCTGGCTAATGCACTTGGAGCGGTTATAGCTGTTTTTACAGCAATTGCTTTAAAAAAGCAGATCGATAGGATATAATACTAAACCCACTTCGGTGGGTTTTTTTCTACAAGAAAATCAAAGTTTTAAAAGACTGTTTTTATCAATATAAAATGTACTTTTGTGCTGGTTTTCTGCAATTTCTATCATTATGAATGTAAAGCAATATTTAGATTCGACTTATTTAAAAACTGCCTCGCAAGCTGGTCTTTCTGAAGCAGAAAATACGATTGTGGTAAAAAAAATGATTGCCGAAGCAATTCAGGAAGAATTTAAATTAATTATGATTCGTCCAGAATATGTTGCTTTAGCAAAAGAAATGATAATAGCCGCTAATTCGGTTTTATTGGTGGGAACTGTAATTGATTTTCCTGAGGGGAAATCAAGTCTTGAAACTAAGATCAAAGAAGCGAATGAGGCAATTGCAAACGGAGCTGATGATTTAGATTTTGTTTGTAATTATGAAGCTTTCAAAAACGGGGAAATAGATTTAGTAAAAAAAGAAATCTTAATAGGAACCCAGATTGCTTTAGCCAATAATAAAACCGTAAAATGGATTATAGAGGTTGCTGCTTTAACAGATAAAGAGATTATTCAATTATCGGTTTTAATAAAAAATGTGGCAGTATCTCATTTTAACGAAGACGATTTAGATTCTATTTTTGTAAAATCTTCAACAGGTTTTTATAAAACAGAAAATGATACTCCGAATGGAGCGACAATTCCAACAATAATTATAATGCTTGAGAATGCTTCGCCACTTTCTATAAAAGCTGCTGGTGGTGTTCGTTCGTATGAAGAGGCGGCAGAAATGATTCGTTTAGGAGTAAAACGAATAGGAACGTCAGCGGCAAAAGCAATTGCAAACGGAGAGAGTTCCTCAAATCAATATTAAATAAATACCATATTATAAGTGAATAAGTTTTTTTTGTCCCTTGTTTTTATTTTTTCATTTTTCATTGTTTCTTCACAGCAAAATGGTAATGCGTCAGTTCAGCCGGGCTTTACGGCAGAAATGTTTCCTGTTTTTCCGAACTGCGAAAATTTGGAAGGTAAAAAATTGGAAAATTGTTTTTATAAAGAAGTACAGGATTTTGTATTTACCAACTTTCAGGTTCCTGAAAATTTAAAACAAAATAACTATAAGGGGGCAGTAAAAGTACTTTTTGAGGTTAATGCTGAAGGAGAGTTTAAAATAATTTATGTTTCAGCAGTAAATGAAGAATTATCTGAGGAAGCAAAACGCGTATTTGGGAAATTTCCAAAAATTAAACCTTCAACTTATAACGGAAAGCCAACTTATTCTAAATACACCATCTCGATTGATATTCCTCTAAAAAGTTCTGAACAACTTGCGGCAGAAGCTTTGGCTGCGTCGGAAATTTTAAAACCAATCGAAAAACCGATGACAGAACTGGATAGTATTGTATATAAAAAGTACAATAATCCGGAATTCGAAAGTCATTTAAATATACCATTTTCCCACAGTTATTATGCCCAGTTTGATGCTGCTATGAATCAGGTTGGAAGCAATAATCATACAGCTTCTAAGCCTTATACTTATACTGAGGTTTCAAAATATTATAATTTAAAAGCAGTAAATCAATCATTGCAGAAAAATGTTTCGTCTTGGTTGGGAAGAAAATGGTGGAACGAAAACATGGTACAGATTCAAGGAGAAGATTACTGGTTTTCATTAAATCCGATTGTGGATTTGCAAATGGGTAAGGCTTCAGATAGTGATGCTTCTTATACTTACGTGAACACAAGAGCCTTGAATTTTAGAGGAGGTTTAGGAAAACAGATTAATTTTACGACTACATTTTTTGAGAGTCAAGGACGATTTGCAGGTTATTTTAATGATTATGCAGAATCTATTAAGCCTTCTGGTGGAAATCCGGCGATAATTCCTGGAGTTGGAATTGCCAAAAGATTCAAAACAGATGCTTACGATTTTCCTTTGGCAGATGCTAATATTACTTTTGCTCCAAGTAAAATTTTCGATTTACAGTTGGGGTATGGTCGAAACTTTATTGGTGATGGCTATCGTTCGCTTTTGGAAGGAGATGGAGCTAGTCCGTATCCATATTTTAAAATCAATACCAATTTTTGGAAAATAAAATATACTAATACGTATATGTGGATGAAAGATGTTCGTCCTGAAGTTACAGAAGAGCGAACATATGCAACTAAATTTATGGCGAACCATTATTTAAGTTGGAATGTATCCAATAGATTGAACCTTGGTTTTTTTGAATCTGTAGTTTGGACAGATTCGAATAATAGGGGTTTCGATATTAATTTTGTAAATCCGATTATTTTTTACCGTGCAGTAGAATTTGGTTCTTCTTCGAGAAGTGGTAACGCTCTTTTGGGAATTACCGGAAAATATAAATGGAATAATAGTATTAACTTGTATTCACAGTTCCTGATTGATGAATTTTCTGTTTCTGATGTTGGAGCAGGAAATCAAAGTTGGAAGAATAAATTTGGTTTTCAGCTTGGAGCAAAATATTTCAATGCATTTAATGTAAAAGATTTATTGGTTCAGGTAGAATTCAACCATGTTCGCCCTTATGTGTATTCGCACAGTGCTGTTATTACGAATTACGGACATAACAATCAAAGTGTAGGACATCAATGGGGCGGTAATTTTAAGGAATTGATTGTAATTGGCCGCTACCATAAAGGTCGTTTGTTTGGAGATGCAAAGTTTACAATGGGAACAAGAGGGTTAGATTTTGACACTGCTGAAGATTCGTATAACTACGGAGGGAATATTTATAAAAGCTATGATGAAAAACGTCCTTACGACACTGGTGTAAAAGTAGGGCAAGGAAACAAAACCAGTATTTTTATTGCAGATATTCAGGGTGGTTATTTAATTAATCCGATGACGAATTTGAAATTATTTGGAAGTCTTATTTATAGAAATTTTGATCCTACTCAGGAAACAGCAACAACTTTCAAGCAAAATACAACATGGTTTAGTATCGGATTGCGCTCCGATATTTTTAACTGGTATTTTGATTATTAAAATTTTTAATAAGATTTTTCGAAACAATAGTGTTAAAGAATGCTGAGATCTTAATTTGTAAAGGTTTTATTGGAAAAAATCTATTTTTATAGGTTTATATTCTACAATCTAATTTGTACATTTGCACCACTCAAAAAAAATACACAAATATCAACAGTATTGAACGCTGCAAAAAATACATTATCAATTAAATCAATATTTTTAGATTTTAAAGAGATTACTAAAGCTGGTCTAGCTATTAGTGTTTTGTTTTCTTCTATTGCGGGATATTTATTGGGAGTAGATTCTGATCATCCTTTTCAATGGAGTGTTTTAGCTGTTTTGGCAGTTGGAGGTTATTGTATGGTTGGAGCATCAAATGCTTTTAATCAGGTAATCGAAAAAGATATTGATTCTTTAATGGATCGTACCAAAAATCGTCCTGTTCCTTCTGGGCGTATGTCTCCAAAAGTAGCTTTATTGGTAGCAAGTCTGCTTACAATTCTGGGAATAGCGCTACTTTATACCATAAATGCGAAGTCGGCAATGTTTGCTGCGATTTCTATATTCCTTTATACAAGTATTTATACACCCTTAAAAACGGTTACTTCGCTTTCTGTTTTTGTTGGAGCATTTCCAGGCGCAATTCCTTTTATGTTAGGATGGGTTGCTGCTACCGGAGAATTCGGTATAGAGGCTGGAACATTATTTTTAATTCAGTTTTTCTGGCAGTTTCCTCATTTCTGGTCTATTGGATGGTTTTTGTATGAAGACTATGAGAAAGCAGGAATATTTATGCTTCCGACAGGAAAGAAAGATAACGGAACTGCATTACAGATTATTTTGTATACAATTTGGCTTATTATAGCATCGTTGTTACCTGTATTAGGATTTACAGGACAGTTGTTTATTTCGCCAATTGCAGCGGTTTTAGTATTTCTTTTAGGGATTTGGATGCTTTTCTATGCAGTTAAATTGTATAAGTTGAGGACTGCAAAAGCGGCAAGGACATTAATGTTGGTGAGTGTGTCTTATATTTCGCTTTTACAAATTGTATTTATAGTAGATAAATTTTTAAGATAGTTATGGAAATGACAATAACAAGAAATGAAGAACAAGCACAAAAGTCAAAATCAGCAAAACTGATTCTGCTTTTTGCTATGGTAAGTATGACCATGATGTTCGCGGGATTAACAAGTGCATTTGTAGTAAGTAAATCCAGAGCAGACTGGTTGAAGAACTTTGAACTTCCTTCTGCTTTTTATTGGAGTACGGCAGTTATTATTGCTTGTAGTGTTACTTTTCATTTGGCAAAAAAAGCCATTCAGAAAGACAATAGAAGTGCAGTTACAAGTCTTCTTTTAGGAACTTTAGCTTTAGGGGTTTTGTTTATAATATTACAATTTCAGGGATTTGGACAAATCGTTGAGCAAGGATATTATTTTACAGGAGAAGGTAGTTCAATTACTACAACTTTTCTTTATGTGGTGACAGTTACACACTTGTTGCACTTAGCTGGCGGATTAATTTCACTTTTAATTATAATTTATAATCATTTTAAACAAAAATACAATTCGACTCAAACTCTTGGGATAGAGCTAGGTGCGATGTATTGGCACTTTTTGGATTTATTATGGGTATATTTATTTTTATTTTTATTTTTCTTTAAATAAGAAAAAAACGTAAATTTGGGAACTTTTTAACGAATATCTTTTATGGGAGCGACAGTTACTACTGCAAACAACGACGAAAAAACTTGGGGAGGCGGTCATGAGATCCAGCCACTAGGATCAAGTTATGGTAAAATGATGATGTGGTTTTTTATCGTATCAGATGCCTTAACATTCTCTGGATTTCTAGGAGCTTACGGTTTTTCTAGATTTAAATTTATTGAAACTTGGCCTTTGGCTGATGAAGTGTTTACTCACTTTCCATTTATGCATGGTGTTGCGGCTCCAATGTATTATGTAGCATTAATGACTTTTATTTTGATCTTTTCTTCTGTAACAATGGTATTAGCTGTTGATGCAGGACACCAATTGAAAAAGACAAAAGTTGCAATCTACATGTTTTTAACAATTATTGGAGGTATTATCTTCGTTGGTTCTCAAGCTTGGGAATGGAAAAACTTCATTAAAGGAGAATACGGTGCAGTTGAAACTGTTGGCGGAAGCTTATTGCAATTCGTAGATAAAGACGGAAAAAGAGTAGCTTTAGCTGATTTTGCTGTTAAATTGCCAGAACAAAGAGAAGCTTTAACAAGAAGCCATTCAACTTGGTTTATGGAAGATGCTCAATCTTTACCAACTTACACAGTTGCTGAAGTTCAAGCTGGATTTAAAGCACATCCTGAAATTTTAATTAGAACTGAAAAACTTACAGATAAAAAGAAAAAAACTGTTTTATCAAGAGAAGAATCTGAAGCTCATTTAGCGACTGCTAAATATGTGGTAGAAGGTGCTAGCTTGATCAGAAACGAGTACGGTAATAAATTATTTGCTGATTTCTTCTTCTTCATCACTGGTTTCCACGGATTCCACGTATTGTCTGGGGTTATTATCAATATCATTATTTTCTTCAATGTATTATTAGGTACTTATGAGAAAAGAAGAAGCTACGAAATGGTAGAGAAAGTTGGTTTATACTGGCACTTCGTAGATTTAGTTTGGGTATTTGTATTTACAGTTTTCTACCTAGTTTAATTTTTAGAATTTAATTATTATGTCACACGAGCACGTATCAAATACAAAAAGAATCTGGTTTGTTTTCGGATTACTTTCAGTAGTAACTACAGTAGAAGTTATTTTAGGTATCTATAAACCAGCATCATTAGAATTTACGCATTTTATCGGTTTGAATTTGTTGAACTGGATTTTCTATATCCTTACAATTTTCAAAGCATACTATATTGTATGGGCATTTATGCACATGGAAGGTGAAAAAAGCAGTCTTAGATGGTCTGTTGTATCATCAGTTGTCTTCCTTGTTTTATATTTATTGTTTATTCTGTTAACAGAAGGACATTATATTTATGGGGTTTTTAAAGATTCTACTATTAAATGGAATTTTTAACATGATATTAATTCGAAAAGAAGCTCCGATTTACGGAGCTTTTTTTATTTTTGTACCTCAATAATTTCCGTTAATACAATGAAAAAAAATATAGTTCTCTTTGTACTTTTTGTTTTGCCAATTGTAGCTTATTTGTTTTTTGCTTCTGGTGTAAATAGTTTTACAACACTTCCTGTAATAACACCAAAAGTTGCCGATTTTGGAAATTGGAATTCATTAAACGGAAAAAAAATCTCTCTCAATAAAAAGATTACAGTGCTAGGTTTTGCTGGTACAAATATTTTGGATAACAGAGGTAATTATTTTAATTTAAATGAAAAGATCTACAAACGTTATAATGGTTTTGAAGATCTTCAGTTTGTAGTTCTTTGTCCAGAAGGAACAGAAAAAGAAGCTCAAAAAATTGAGGATGCTTTATCTCCTTTTACAGATGTTAAAAACTGGAATTTTGTTTTTGCGCCAAAAGAAGATATTCAGAAATTTTATGACGGATTGCATTTAAAAGAAAAATTAGATCAAAATTTGGGTACTTCTAATGTTTATATCATTGATAAAGAACGTAACCTAAGAGGGAGAAAAGATCCAAAAGAATATAAAGAAGGATATGATACTTTTCATCCATCTGAATTGAGTAATGAAATGCTGGATGATTTTAAAATCATTTTGTATGAATACCGCGCCGCTTTAAAGAAAAATCATAACGCTACTAAGCAACTTTAATAATCATTTATAATGTTCAAAAACAAATCATATATAGGAATCTCCTTTATCATTTTGATTTTTGGGATTTATGCTATTCCAAAAATTGTTGATCGGGTTAAAAATGGAGATGTGGTAAAAGGAAATCGTTTGGATAATGTTGGAGAAAAATCTTCAAAAGATGCTAAACTTTTAACAATAGGACCAGCTCCAAAATTCGAATTGACTAATCAGGATAATGTGAAAATTTCTAATGAAACGTATAAAGGAAAGGTTTATGTTTTAGAATTCTTTTTTACAACTTGTCCTTCTATTTGTCCAAAAATGAATATGAGTATGCTGGAGATTGAAAAGACTTTTTTTGGAAATCCTAACTTCGGAATTGTTTCTATAACAATTGATCCAAAACATGATACACCTGAGGTTTTAAAAGATCATGCCAAATTACTTGGGGTAAAATCTTCAAACTGGAACTTCTTAACAGGCGACAGAGATGTAATAATGGATTTGTCAAACAAAGGTTTTAATCTTTATGCTGGGGCGAATGATAAAGTAAGCGGCGGATTTGAGCATTCAGGATTGTTTGCTTTAATCGATAAAGAAGGGAATATTCGTTGTAGAAAAGATGAATTCGGAAATCCTAGTATTTACTATGACGGTTTAGATAAAAAAGGAGTTCGTGATATTCAACAAGACATTAAAATTTTATTAGAAGAATAAAAATGGAAGATCATTCATTAGAAAAAAAATATAACAAACTTATTATCGCGGTTTCAATTATAATTCCGGTTGTTGTGGCAATTTTGTTTGGTGTTAAACTTAAAGATTTTGGTTTTGATGTAGAGCCTTTATCTTTCTTACCTCCAATTTATGCAACTACAAATGGTATTACTGCAATAGTATTGGTTTGGGCGGTTTTAGCTATAAAAAAAGGAAATCAGAAATTGCATGAGCGATTAATGACTTTCGCAATTGCGTTATCAGTTGCGTTTTTAGTGATGTATGTTGCTTATCACATGACTTCAGATTCTACGAAATTTGGAGATTCTAACCACGATGGTGTTTTGGATGCGATAGAAAGTGCTAAAGTTGGCTCATTACGATTGGTTTATTTTATTATCCTAATTACGCATATTTTGCTTTCTATAGCGATTATTCCGCTTGTTTTAATAACTTATGTTAGAGCACTTGCAAAAC
This sequence comes from Flavobacterium panacis, assembly GCF_024649945.1. Classification (GTDB taxonomy): domain Bacteria; phylum Bacteroidota; class Bacteroidia; order Flavobacteriales; family Flavobacteriaceae; genus Flavobacterium; species Flavobacterium panacis. The sequence goes on from NZ_JANKMS010000018.1 coordinate 25,885, forward strand.
GATTTGACAGACATAGAAAAATTGCAAAAATTACTTTTCCAATTTGGTTGTATGTTGCGGTAACAGGTGTTGTAGTGTTTTTAATGATTTCTCCATATTATGCACACTAATAAAAATAGTCAAATTATAAAATCCAAAATTCAAACTTTAGTTTTTGGAATTTGCTTTTTCCTTATTGGAATTTCAACCAATGCACAATGCGCCATGTGTCGTGCGGCTTTGGGAGGAGATTCTAATACTAAAAAAGCTGAAGCAGTAAATGACGGAATTGTTTATTTAATGGTGATTCCGTATTTGTTAGTAATAATAATCGGTTATTTAATTTACCGAATGTATTCTAAAAAGAAAAAAGCAGTGTAATTATACACTGCTTTTTTTTTCTTATTTAAGTCCATTAACCGAAACATTAACCGTTCCGTTTATTTTGATAAAGGCGATAATAGCCTGATTGGTGAGTTGGATTTTATCAAATACAATGTCTTCCATTTTTCCATTTACAAATACGCCAGGCATTGGTGAATAGTTTTTCAAATAACCTGCCATGCTTTTTTTGCCTTCGTCTAAATTTGGTTGTATAGAATAGCGGCAGCTTTCTTCCATCTTTCTTAAAACGTAGCTTTGAGCAAGCCAGTTGGCAGTTCGCATTAATTTGCTTTTGGTATCCAGAACATAATCGAGTTTGTCAAAATAAATTTCTTTGGTCTGTGAGTTGTATTGCGGAATTCCATTTAGATACAATGTTCCGTTTATCGATCCTAAAACATCCAGAGCAATAATCATTTTTCCGTTTTTATGCCAGATTGTAACGTTTTTTACGGTTACTTTTTTGCTTCCTGATCCAAATTCCTGTCCGGCAAAATTCTTGGTCATAATTTTTGAAGCATCAACATAACTTGAAATTGCTGCAATATTAGCCGAAATCTGATTTGGAATTTTAGCAACAGGTTTCAATGCAATTTTACTGGCACTAAATTTTGATTCAGGCTGTTTGCCTACAATCGTTTCCATGTTACATTTCATTCCCATATCAAGTAAGAACGAATCATTTTTTAACTTCGCATTTGTAGAGTAAATTTCAATCGGAACAATTCGAAGCCAGCTTTCATAAGTGTCACTCATTTGAAAAGGCGTGCATATTTTTTCAACCGCCTGAAGCACATTAGGCTTAAAATCCATTGATTTCTCGATGGCTTCATCTGTAGTTTTTTCTAGTTTTCCTTTAAAAATAGAAATAGCAGGATTTATTAAATAGGTAATCGGCATGTTTTTACCAAAAATCGTCATTGTTGGAGTTTCATTCCAATCAAGAGATTTAAATTCGGTTTTTGTAGAAAGCTTCCAGTTTGTCAGCGCTGTTTCGCTGGATAATGTAATTACGCCATTTAAATTAAATTCTCTAACATCATATAATTCTACTCCCAGTTTTTTAGTTCCGATACGATATTTGATATTGGCTTTTAGTGGCAAAATAGTTTTTATTTTCTTATCAGGATTTGCTGGATCATTTTGAATTTTAATCGGACCTTGCTTCCAGATTTTCATTTCTATATCGTCATCTTCAATCGTGTTGTCTTCGTAAATTAAGCCATTTAATAAAGCGTTGGTCTGGCTTTCAATATCGGATAATTTTACGGTGATAGGTAAGTTGATAAATGACGGACTGCTGTCATAAACTAACGGACTGGCATCGTCTGGTTCGGGTTTTAAAGTGTCTAATTTTTGAGCAGAAGAACAGCCAGTTAGTATGGCAAGTACCGCAAACATTGAAATAATGGAAGTAAGCTTCATTAAAGTAAGTTTTAAAAACGAGGTAAAATTACGAAAACAATCATATTTTATTAAAAAAGTGTAACAATTCATAAAGAACGAAGTCTTATAAGAAATAGGTAACAAAATTATTAACTTTTTATTATCATAATTTACTTAATAAAAATGTTATCATTGTCTAAAAATTTAACAATACCATGATCGAAATCAAAGATTTGCACAAATCCTATAAGATGGGAAGTTCAGAATTACACGTACTAAAAGGTATTAATTTTAATATTGAAGAAGGTGAACTAGTTGCGATCATGGGATCATCAGGTTCAGGTAAATCGACACTTCTTAATATTTTAGGAATTTTGGATGAAGCTGATTCAGGAAGCTATATTTTAGATAAAACTCCAATAAAGAAATTAAACGAAACGATTGCTTCTAAATACCGAAATAAATTCTTGGGATTTGTTTTTCAGTCTTTCAATTTAATCAACTACAAATCGGCTCTTGATAATGTGGCAATGCCATTGTATTATCAAGGGGTTAAAAGAAAAGAACGTTATGAAATTGCGATGAGATATCTAGAGAAAGTAGGTCTCGGATCTCATTCGCATCACTTGCCAAATGAACTGTCAGGAGGTCAGAAACAGCGTGTGGCCATTGCAAGAGCATTAGCTTCAAATCCGAAAGTTTTATTGGCAGATGAGCCTACGGGAGCGCTTGATACCAAAACGTCTTATGAAGTGATGGAACTTATTCAAGGAATTAATGATGAGGGAAAAACAATCTTAATTGTTACACACGAACCGGATATTGCCGCTATGTGCAAAAGAAACGTAGTCCTAAAAGATGGATTAATTATCGATGATAAAAAAGTAGAACAAGTTAGAGCTTCGTCTTATGTTTAATATTGAACGTTGGCAGGAAATATTTGAAGCTATATCCAAAAACCGTTTGAGAACATTTCTAACAGGGATTTCGGTGGCTTCGGGGATTTTCATTTTGGTGATTCTGCTTGGTGCGGGTAAAGGTCTTCAAAATGGAATCGAGAAACAGTTTGAACGTGATGCCGCAGGAATTATAGAAGTATGGTCAGGAACTACAACTAAAGAATACAAAGGCTTAAATCCAGGAAGACAGATTCAATTTCGTAATAGTGATTACAATCAATCAGTACAAAAATTTGAAGATAAATTAGATCTACGTGCTTCAACAAATAATTATTGGGGACAACCTTTTGCGTATGGAAAAGAATCTGGAAGTTATCAATTTAGAGGTGTGGATCCGGATTATGGCGGAATAGAGAATTTAACCATAGTTCAGGGGCGTTATATAAATGCCCGAGATATGGAAAACAACTCCAAAGTGGCTGTTATTGGAATGAAATTAAAACAAGACTTACTTAAGGATAAAAAAGCCATAGGAGAGGAAATTTTAATTAACAATATTAGTTTTAAAGTAGTGGGTGTCTTTACCGATCCAGGGGGAGAAAGAGAAGAAACACGTGCTTACCTTCCATTGTCGACTGTTCAGAAAACATTTGGCGGAGGCGATAAAATCAGTAATTTGTTCTTTACATTAAAAAAGACAGACAATTACGACGAAGCACTGGCTCAATCAGAAAAATTCACACAAGATTTAAAAAACTTATTAAAAAGTAAAAATGTGGTGGCTCCTGATGATGACGGTGGAGTAGGAGTTTATAATTCGGTTAAAGATGCCAAACAAGTTTATGATTTAAACTTATATATTAGGCTTTTTTTCTGGTGGGTAGGTATATGTACCATTATTGCGGGAGTAGTTGGGGTAAGTAATATCATGCTTATTATTGTAAAAGAAAGAACTAAAGAAATCGGAATTAGAAAAGCTTTGGGAGCTTCTCCTTTTTCAATTATTTCGATGATTCTTCATGAGTCTATTTTTATAACTACTATAGCTGGTTTTGTTGGGTTGTTGGCTAGTCTTTTACTACTAGAGTTTGTTGGACCAATGGTTCAGAGTGAGTATTTTAGAAACCCTGAGGTTGATTTTAATGTAGCTTTAACCACTTTGATATTGCTTGTTTTTGCAGGTGCAATGGCAGGCTTTTTTCCAGCATATAGAGCAGCCAAAATTAAACCTATTGTAGCACTTAGAGATGAATAATTATGTTTAGTAAAGATAATTGGGACGAAATATTACAGGCTTTAACTGCAAATGTCTTTAGAACAGTTCTGACTGCTTTTGGGGTATTTTGGGGTATATTTATTTTAGTAATATTACTTGCTGCTGGTAAAGGACTGGAAAATGGTGTAAAAAAAGGTTTTGATGGAATAGCCACAAACACCATGTTTATGTGGAGTCAAACTACATCAAAAGCATATAAAGGTCTGCCCAAAACACGTAGATACGATTTTAGAAACAGTGATGTTGCCGCATTACGACAAGCTATTCCAGATTTACTGTACATTTCTCCTAGAAATCAACTTGGAGATTTTAACGGAACAAATAATGTGGTGAGAGGAACTAAAACTTCAGCCTTTACAATTTTTGGAGATTATCCAGAACTGATTAAACAGGAGCCGATGAATATTACTAAGGGGCGTTTTCTAAATCAGCAAGATATTGAAGAGAGAAGAAAAGTCGCAGTAATTGGTAAAGGTGTTATCAGTGAGCTTTATGGCAAAGAAGAAGAATATATAGGGACTTATATAAAAATTAATGGCATCAACTTTATGGTTGTTGGGGTTTATGCATCTAAGCAACAGGGAGGAAATGCCGAGCAACAGCAAAAAAATATCTTTATTCCATTTACTACCTTTCAGCAGGCTTTTAATTATGGAGATAAAGTAGGATGGATGGCTCTCACAGCAAAAGATGGAGCTTCTATAACCGATTTGAAACCTAAAATATTAGAGTTAATAAAATCATTGCATTCTGTGAATCCAACAGACGAACGCGCTGTCGGGAATTTTGATTTGTATGAACAATTTAATAAAGTGCAAAGTCTATTTAATATTTTGCAAGTGATTGCCTATTTTGTAGGAACACTAGTTTTGATTTCGGGAGTCATTGGAATTTCTAATATCATGCTGATCGTAGTAAAAGAACGGACCAAAGAAATTGGAATTAGAAGAGCTTTAGGTGCGACTCCTGGCGAAATTAGAAGTCAAATATTATCAGAATCTATATTTTTAACTATTATTTCTGGAATGTTCGGAATCGCTGTTGCAACAGGAATTATAGCAATTTTGAACATGGTGCTAGATTCAATGCCACCAGGAAGCGATACCATGTTTGCTAATCCTACTGTAGATCTAGGGGTGGTGTTTGTGGCACTATTGATCTTAGTAGGATCTGGATTACTTGCAGGTTTTATTCCTGCACAGATAGCTATTAGTGTTAAGCCAGTAGATGCTTTAAGAACAGAATAAATTATCAATCAAAATAAATCGAATAAACCAAAAACAAATGAAAAAAGGAGTAACCGTTACCATTTTAATATTTATTGCGATCGTTTTTTTTGGCGCACTATATTATTTGTATGCTAAGAATCAGGAATCGCCAATTGTATTTAAAACGGATAAAGCAGAAACGAAAACAATTGTAAAAAATACGATTGCGACAGGTAATATTCAGCCTGATGAAGAGGTATTAATCAAACCAAATATTTCAGGTATTATTGAAGAAGTGTATATCAAAGCGGGTGAAACAATAAAAGCAGGCGATATGATTGCAAAGATTCGTGTGGTAGCAAACGTTTCAAACGTAAGTAGTACACAGAATCAGGTTCAGTCAGCTAAGATTGCTTTAGACAATCAGGAGAGACTTTATAAAAGACAAAAAACATTATTTGAAAAAGAGGTTATTTCTGCAAATGATTTTGATGCGGCCCAGGTGGCATATAATCAGGCAAAACAAACTTACTTGGCTGCGAAACAAAGTTTAGACATTGTTAAAACTGGAACAACATCTTCTTTTGGAAGTTATGCCAATACTTTAATTCGTTCTACAGTTAACGGAATGGTTTTAGACGTTCCTGTTAAAGTTGGAAACCAGGTTATTGAAAGTAATAATTTTAATGAAGGAACTACAATTGCAAGCGTTGCCGATGTTGGAAGAATGATTTTTATTGGGAAAATTGATGAATCTGAAGTAGGTAAAATCAAAGAAAAAATGCCTATCGAGATTACAATTGGAGCAATTGAAAATAAGAAATTTGATGCTGTTTTAAATTATATTGCACCAAAAGGAGTTACAGAAAATGGAGCAATTCAGTTTCAAATTAAGGCTCAAATGATAAACAGGGATGATACTTTTATTAGAGCTGGATTAAGTGCAAATGCTTCGATTATTTTGGAGAAAGCTGAAAAAGTTTTGGCTATAAAAGAGTCATTGGTACAATTTGACAAAAAAACACAGAAACCTTATGTTGAGATAGAAACGGCTCCACAGAAATTCCAAAGAAGAGATTTAGTCCTTGGAGTGAGTGACGGAATCTACGTTCAGATTAAAAGTGGAATAACGGCTACAGATAAGATTAAAATCTGGAATCAGGGCTTGATTAATGAAGGTGAAAAGAAATAATTTAATTTGAAGGTTTAAGGGATTTTTTTTGGGTTTAAAAAATGTTAAATTTGCGTAGTTCGGTTTACTGCGCTTTCATTAAAAGTATATGAAAATAAATAAATATAATAGTCTGGTTTTTGCAATGTTATTCGGTTTTGGAATAACTGGACAAGCACAATCAAAACAATGGACGCTGGAAGAATGTGTGAGATACGCATTAGAAAACAATATCACTATAAAATTGACAGAATTAGATTTAAAATCTGCTGCAATTGATAAAAAAGGTGCTATAGGTAATTACCTGCCAACTGTAAATGCAAATGCATCACACTCTTGGAACATTGGTTTGAACCAAAATATTACAACAGGTTTACTTGAAAACCAAACTACACAATATTCTTCTGTTGGAGCTTCTGTTGGAGTTGATATTTACAAAGGACTTCAAAATCAGCATAATTTAAGAAAAGCCAATCTTTCTATTGTGGCATCAAAATATCAATTGCTTAAAATGCAGGAAGATATTTCTTTAAATGTTGCGAGCGCATTTTTACAAATTTTATCTAATAAAGAAGATTTAAAAGTTAAAAAAGAACAATTGACAATTGATGAAAAACGTTTTGCACGTTCTCAGGAAATGGTCAATGCGGGAACAATTCCTCGTGGAGATTTGTACGATTTAAAAGCAACTGTTGCAACAGATAAACAAAACATTGCAGTTTCTGAAAATAATTTATTGATCTCAAAATTGAGTTTAGCACAACTTTTACAATTAAAAGAATTCGCAGATTTTGATGTTGTAGATAACAATAATCTTGAAGATACAAATAATATTCTTGCGCAGACACCAGTTGAAATTTATAACAAAGCAAAGGATATAAGAACTGACTTAAAATTAGCACAGACTAATCTTGAAATTGCAGAGAAAAATGTTGCAATTGCAAAAGGAGCTTATCAGCCAACCTTGAGTGCTTTTTATAATTTTAATACTAGAGCAAGTTATTCTGATATTATCGTGGGATCAGTTCCAAACACATTAAATCCAACATCTCAAATTGGTTATGTTCAAGGAACAAATCAGGCTGTTTTGCGTGATAATTCCATGTCGGTTTTAGGAAATGCGCAGCCTATTTTTGATCAGTTTAATGATAATAAAGGACAATCGTTTGGATTATCATTAAATGTACCAATTTTTAATGGTTTTGCTACTAGAAACAATGTTGAAAGAAGTAAGGTAAGTTTAGAAAAATCTAAAATAGATTTAGAGCAAAAAAGTTTAGATTTGCAACGTAACGTTTATACCGCTTTTACTGATGCTAAAGCAGCTTTAAATACATACGAGGCATCTACAGTAACTTTAGAAGCAAGACAACAGGCTTACAACTATGCAAAAGAAAAATATGATGTGGGTTTAATGAATTCATTTGATTTTACACAAGCTCAAACCTTATTGACCAATGCACAGTCTGATGTTATCAGAACAAAGTATGATTACATGTTTAAAATTAAAATACTTGAATTTTATTTCGGAATTCCAATCGTTCCAGTTATTACAAAATAATTTATTATGTCAAAAAAAACAATTTATTTCTTAGTAGGAGGCGCAATAGTTCTTATTGCAGCTTTGATTGGTCTTTCAAAGGCCGGAGTGATAGGGAATAAGGATGAAGGAAAAGAAGTAGAAATCGCAAAAGTTACGGCTTCAACAATTGTAGAAACAGTTTCGGCAACAGGTAAAATTCAACCGGAAATCGAAGTTAAAATTGCTTCAATGGTTTCTGGTGAGATTATTTCATTGAATGTAAAAGAAGGTCAGGTTGTTAAAAAAGGAGATTTATTAGTAAAAATAAATCCAGATTTATATACTTCTGGTTTGGAAAGATCTGTTGCGAATCTGGCAGGAACAAAAGCAAGTCTAACACAATCTGATGCTAGCTTTAAAGAAGCAAAAGCAAATTATGAACGTAATAAAACGCTATACGATAAAGGAGTTATTTCAAAATCGGATTGGGATAAAGCTATTTCGACATATGAGGTTGCAAAAGCGACAAAACAAAGCGCTTATTACAATGTTCAAAGTGCTTCTGCATCCGTTACGGAAGCAAGAGATAATTTAGGACGTACGACGATTTATTCTCCTGCAGACGGGACCATTTCTGTTCTGAATGTCGAATTAGGAGAAAGAGTTCTAGGAACACAGCAAATGGCAGGGACTGAACTTTTGCGTGTGGCCAATTTGAACAATATGGAAGTTGAAGTTGATGTCAATGAAAATGATATTGTTAAAATTAAAATTGGTGACGAAGCAAACGTTGAAGTTGATGCTTATTTGAAAAAGAAATTCAAGGGAATTGTAACCAGTATTTCAAACTCTGCTAGTACAACGCTAACATCAGATCAGGTTACAAATTTTAAAGTTAAAGTTCGAATTCTAAAAGATTCTTATCAAGATTTATTGGAAGGAAAACCAAGTACATATTCTCCTTTTAGACCTGGAATGACGGCTACTGTTGATATTATCACAACGACTAAAACAAATGTTTTGGCAGTGCCAATTAGCTCTGTTGTTGTAAAATCAGATACTACGGCTGTAAAAGATTTTAAAGTGGAAGATCCTAATGAAGATAAAAAAGCAGCTCCGAAAAGTGATAAAAAATTCGAATGTGTTTTTGTAAAAGTAGGAGATAAGGCTAAAATTAGAATCATAAAAACAGGAATTCAGGACGATACCAATATTGAAGTAATGGACGGTCTAAAGCCTGGTGATGTTGTTATTACAGGGCCTTACACAACAGTTTCTAAAGAACTTAATTCTGGGGATAAAGTAAAGCTTAAAAAAGCAGAAGCTCCTAAGAAATAATTTAATCATTATAATTATGATTTCATTATGTGGAAGCCCGCCAGAAGGATTTTTTCAATTTATAGGGGTAAGCTTAATTCTAACAGTAGGATTTCTTAGTTTTACCCATTATAAGGTTTACAAAACGGACTATTATAATGAAGAATATGTCTATTTTTCTGCTGGTAAGAAGGCTTTACTTTATTTATTGTTTTTAGCTATAAATTTATGTGTGTTGCCTTTATTGCTTTTAATAGCGATTTTTCTTTACAAAGAAATTCTTAAGTAAAATATTTAATAATTAAAATTAAACAACATTGTCTCTTATTCTCAATATCGAAACGGCTACTAAAAATTGTTCAGTATCTGTCGCAAAAGAAGGAAAAACCATTTTTTGCAGTGAACTTGCAGATGAAGGATATTCACATGCCGAAAAACTTCATGTTTTTATTGAAGAAGTAATTGCTAAGGCAGATATTTCTGTTCAAGATTTAAAGGCAATTGCAGTAAGTCAGGGCCCAGGATCTTATACGGGTTTAAGAATTGGTGTATCGGCAGCAAAAGGGTTGTGTTATGCTTTAAATATTCCGTTAATAGCGGTTGATACACTTCAATCATTAGCTTCTCAGGCAGGAGTTACAGACGGAAAAATTATTCCGATGCTGGATGCTCGTCGTATGGAAGTGTACAGCGAAATTTTTAATGCTGACCTGACAATAGAAAGAGGAATAAAAGCGGAAATAATTGATGAGAATTCATTTCAAGAATATACAGACAAGCTTTATTTTGTAGGTGATTGCGCTGATAAATGTAAAGCTGTTTTGACTAAAGACAATTTTATATTTTTAGAAGATATAAAATATCCTTCAGCGCAAGCTATGAGTAAAATCAGTTTTGATAAGTATCAAAAAAGCGACACTGTAGATGTCGCTTATTTTGAACCTTATTATTTAAAAGATTTTATGATTACTGCTCCTTCTAAAAAAGAGTAAATTATTTTTGTATAGTATACGGCTGCACGGCAATTCCTGCTTGATCAAGTGCAGCTTTACAATCTTCTAAAGTTTCAGTAAAAACAGCTCCGTAATTGGCATTTTTTGCCCAAGGTCGAACAGCAAAATCTACAGAACTCGCTGATAGATTTTTTACGAAAACTTCTGGAGCAGGTTGTTCTAATACTTTTGGATTTTTATTTAAAACATCCAAAAGAATATCTTTTGCTTTTTTAATATCAGAATCATAAGAAATTGAAAAAGTCAAATCGGCTCTTCTTTCTCCCAACATCGAATAATTGATGATTGTTCCGTTTGATAAAGTACCATTTGGAACAAAAACGGTCTGATTGTTCCCAGTTACCATTTTGGTAACAAAAATCTGAATCTCTTCTACGGTTGCAATAATTCCTTGGGCTTCAATTGTATCACCTACTTTGAAAGGTTTGAAAACAATAATCAACATTCCACCAGCAAAATTAGAAAGCGAACCTTGAAGTGACAAACCAACTGCAAGTCCCATAGCTCCTAAAATGGCAACAAATGAAGTAGTTGGAATTCCTAATTTTGAAATGACAGTTATAAACAATAAAATGCGCAGTGCCCAAAGTAAAATATCGGCAAGAAACTTAGTCAAAGTAGGATCTAAATTTCGTTTCACCATTATTTTTCTAATCAGTCTGTTTATTAGTCGAATGGCATATAAACCAACGAAAAGGATTATAAGTGCTGAGATTAATGTTAGCGAATAATCAGCTAATATTGTAATAAATGTAGAAGTATAACTTGCTATTTGTTCTGGGCTCATGTTTGTATTTTAAGAATAAAAAAAACCTTCTCAAAGCGAGAAGGCGTATTAATTTTGCAAATATAAATAATATTTGTTTTTATAAGAAAGAAAGCTGTTTATTCCTTGTCCGCTTCTTCAATTGCTGGCTCACTTGCGTCCACAACGGTTTCATAAGCTAGTTTTTTCGTTTCGTCTGTAGTTTCAGCAGTAGCTTCTTTTATACTTTCAATAACGTCACTTATTGCGTCAGAAGCTTTTTCTACATATTCGCTTGCTGTTTCTTTTACTTTTTCAGCATAATCTACTGCTTTTTCAATAATTGGTTCCGAAACTTCTTTTACTTTGTCAACAGCTTCTTCGGCAAAAGTTTCTGCTTTTTCAATGTAAGTTTCAGCGATTTCTTTTGAGTGTTCAAGAGTAGTTTCAGTATTATTTGCAGGTTCTTTGGTCGAGCCAAATAAATTCTTAAAAAATGAAGATAATCCCATGGTTTTTAATTAATTGGTTATAAATACAATATTAATTAATTTTATAGAATTAGTCTTTTTTTTAATGATAAATAATTGATAACGAGTGATTAATAATAAAAAAAGCGTCTCAATTGAGACGCTTTTGCTTATTTTGTTTGTGAATTAAGCATTTACAGCTTCCACTTTTATGGCTTCATCGTTCAACATACTTTTAAGCATGTTTTCGATACCGCTTTTTAATGTAAATGTTGAAGAAGGACAACCGCTGCAAGCTCCTTGCAAAAGTACTTTAACTGTTTTATCATCTTCATTATAAGATTCAAAAGCAATATTTCCACCATCGGCAGCTACTGCAGGTTTTACATATTCTTCTAAGATATTAATAATCTGTTGCGAAGTAACGTCCAATTTATCAAAAGCTTCGTCTTTTGTAGCTTCATTTTTTGTAGCTGTCTGAATTAGACTTTCGTCCAATACAGTACCTCCATTTTCGATAAATTGTTTGATGAAAGTTCTTAATTCTAAAGTGATTTCAGACCAATCATTAATTTCATATTTGGTTACAGAAATATAATTTTCGTCAATGAAGATTTCTTTTACATAAGGAAATTTAAATAATTCCTGTGCTAATGGAGAAGAAGCGGTTTGATCAATGTTTTTGTATTCTACAGCATTACGAGTCAGCATTCTGCTCACTACAAATTTCAGCGCAGAAGGATTTGGAGTCGTTTCTCCATAAACTGTAATAGGTTGTTTTTTTGCCTTTGTTTCGTCAACTTTAATGATAACGCCTCCTTTGTCAACAAAAGAGATGATTTGTTCTGCTACAGCATCTTTAACATCATCCCAGTCTACAATGCTATATCTTTCAATAGCGATAAAATTTCCAGAGATATAAACAGTCTTAACGAACGGTAAGTAAAACAATTGCTGAGCCAGCGGAGAAGCTTGTGCTTCGTCTATATTTTTAAACTCAAAGTTTTGATTTTGAGTGATGAAATCTTCAAACTCGAACTTCAAAATCGTTGGGTTTTGAGTTTCTTTTATATTGATTTTTGTCATGGTAGTATATTTTTTGCAAATTTACTAAAGTTATTTTCTACTATTAGCTATATTTGATTTTTTAATAAAATAATTAAGACTCTTTTCAAAGAAATCGTATTAAATTGCAGGAGTAAAAATTATATAGATACAAAATTGCCTTTATGGAATTAAAAATCAGGGTTTTATTAATTTTTCTTATTTCTTCCTTTTTTTCTTATTCACAGGAAGGAATACCTGTATATTCAGACTATTTGTCGGATAATTATTACCTGATTCACCCTTCAATGGCCGGAGCTGCCAATTGTGCAAAAATTAGACTGACTGCAAGAAAGCAATGGTTCGGGCAAGAAGATGCACCATCTTTACAAACATTAAGTTTTAACGGAAGAGTAGGAGAACGTTCTGGAGCTGGTATTATTGTTTTTAACGATAAAAACGGTTATCATTCTCAAAAAGGGGTTAAGCTTACTTATGCGCATCATATTATGTTTTCGAGAGATGAGATTGATTTAAATCAGCTTTCTTTTGGTATTAGTGGTGGTTTGATACAAAGTCAATTGGATGAAACGAAATTTGGAGGGACTTTTGATCCTATTGTATTCGGTTCTATTCAGAAAGACTCTTACTTTAATATGGATATTGGAGCTTCTTACAACTTTCTGGATTTTTATGCGCATGCAACAGTTCAAGGATTGCTAGAAACAAGACGAGAATTATATACCGAATACGAAAGCGATAATTTGAGAAAATTTTTATTGAGCGTAGGATATGTTTTTGGTAAAAGGAATAATGTTACCTGGGAACCTTCTATACTTTTCCAGTACTTTGATAAGACAAAAGAAAAAACGATCGATCTGAATATAAAAGCCTACAAAAATATGGATTTCGGAAGTCTTTGGGCGGCCCTATCTTATAGAAGAGGTTTTGATGGCGCACAGTATCTTGCAGGAAGCGGAGTTGCTTCTCAAAAATTACAATTTTTTACACCTATAGTTGGAGTTAACTTTAAGAACTTTATGTTTGCTTATACGTATTCTCAAGTAATGGGAGATGTAAAATTTGATACAGGAGGTTATCATCAAATTACTTTAGGAATTAATTTGTTCTGTAGAAAAGAACGTTACGACTGTAACTGTCCTGCGATTAACTAAATTTTATTTTTATGCTGATTAAATCTGTAAACGGAAAAGCACCTTTGATTCCAGAGGATTGTTATGTTGCTGAAAACGCTACAATTGTAGGAGATGTTACTTTTGGAGATTCCTGTAGTGTATGGTTTAATGCGGTTGTGAGAGGAGATGTGCATTATATTAAAATTGGGAATAAAGTAAATATTCAGGATGGAGCAATTATTCACTGCACTTATCAAAAACATCCGACTATAATTGGAAACAACGTTTCAATAGGTCATAATGCTATTGTACACGGCTGTACTATTCAGGATAATGTTTTGATCGGAATGGGAGCCATTGTCATGGATAACTGTGTTGTAGAAAGCAACGCTATTGTAGCTGCTGGAGCTGTTGTAACTCAAAATACAATTGTGAAATCAGGAACTATTTATGCGGGTGTTCCTGCGAAGAAAGTAAAAGATATCGATCAATCTGATTTTGCAGGTGAAATAGAACGCATTTCAAATAATTATGTAATGTATTCCAGCTGGTTTAAAGAAGAAAAATAGATTTAAAAATTCCAATAAAAAAGAAATTCCAAATTCCAATGTGTTGTTCTAAAAGCATTGGAATTTGGAATTTTTATTTTAAGAATTCTATTTTTGGAATTTTAAAAACTTAAAGGTTGATTTTTTCGAAGAAAGTATTTTTATAGCTTTCACTAATTGGAATCCTTTTATCGCTTATTAAAACTTTATTTTTCTGAATAGATTTTACATGCTTGATATTGATAATATACGATCTGTGAATTCGCGCAAAACCTTTACTCGAAAGCAAATTTTCTAATTTGATTAGACTAATTAATGTTAGAGTAAATTTGTTGTCAGTCGTATAAATTTTGACATAATCTTTTAGACCTTCAATAAAAAGAATATCAGCAAAATTCAATTTTACATTTTCATATTCGGCTCTTACAAACATAAAATCCTGTTCGATTTCAGGAGCATTTGTATTTTCAGAAACGGCTTGATTTGCCGCAACTGGCTGTAAAACCTGTTGAGCTCTTACAACTGCTTTTAAAAAACGATGAAAAGGGATTGGTTTTACCAGATAATCTACAGCTCCGAGATTAAAACCTTCTACAGCATAATCGGAATAAGCTGTGGTAAAAATAACTAAAGGTTTTTTTTCTATTGTATTAATAAAATCAATTCCCGAAAAATGAGGCATCTCAATATCCAGAAAAATTAAATCCACATTATTCTGATTAATAAACGAAACAGCATCAATCGCATTGTTAAAAGAATTTACTAATTCTAGCGAATCTACTTTTTTGACAAAATCCTGCAATAATTCTACTGCTAAAGGTTCGTCATCTATAATTACACATTTCATTTTTTCAGAATTAAGTTTTAATAATTTGTTTTGGCATTCAAAAGTAATTTTAAACCAGTAAATTAAGTTTTAAAATTTTCATAAAATACTGATTGATAAATCAAAATTATGCCCAAACAATAATAACTTCTAATTTAATGTATTCCGGTTTTGATTTCGTCTAACTTTAAATTTAAATGAACTCTGTAATATTCATTATCCTGCGTAATCACTAATTCATGTGCATTTGGATAAAGCAAATCAAGACGGCTTTGAATATTTACGAGCCCAATTCCTGAATTTTCAGGATCTTTTACATAATTTTCGATAGTATTTTCAATCCAGAAATCAAGATTGTGGTCAGTAATAAGTATTTTAATTTTTACGTGAGCTGCACCTTTGTAATCAGTTCCGTATTTAAAGGCGTTTTCGACAAAGGAAATCAATAATAAGGGCTCAATAAATTTGTTTCTGGTATCACCATGAACATTAATTACAATGTCCTCGATGTTGTTTAATCTCAGTTTTTGCAGTTCAATGTAATTCTGAATATAGTTTACTTCCTTTTCTAAAGCCACCGTTTTGTTATCGGTCTCATAGAGCATATAGCGCATGAGCTCCGATAGCGTCACGATGGCATCAGGGACCAAATCAGATTTTTTGTGTGCCAAAGAATAAATACTGTTTAATGAATTGAATAAAAAATGCGGGTTGGTTTGTTTACGCAGATATATTAATTCGGTATTTGTTCTGTGTGTTTCGGCAATTAATTTGTTTTGTTGGTTATTGTAAAATTCGGTTAATGTTCTAATAATCGCGCTTATGGTTATAATCAGAATATAGAAAAAAGAAGGTCCGAGTTTAAAGAAAATCGGCTGTCTCATTTCAATTCTTTGAGGCATATGCATTCCTTCTCTTGGAAAAAAATGCGGGCCTTGAGGTATCATTCGCGGCGGCATTATGTTTTCGGGTCTTAAATGCCTGAATTCAGGAATAAAAAAGTTTATTCTGATAACCATAAAAATGGTAATTAGGCCAAAAGCAAACAAAAAATATAGCCAATATTTTTTCTGTAAAAGATAGGAGGGAACCAAATAAAAATAATTCAGATAAAACAATACGATTCCTGTAATCCACTGTGCATAAAAGTCGTTTCCCATCTTAAAAGGGCTTTCGTAAAACTGAATTAAAGAAGTCAAAATAAAGAAAACCCATATTGCACAATGAAATAGAATTTTGTTATAGCCGGTATTTTTTAAGGTATCTAACTGCATTTATAATTTTATTTTTAATAAAATTAATTCATTTTTGGTTACCGCTGGAGATAAGTTTTGTTTGAGTTTTCCTTTTACAAGTTCAGCTACTTTTAGGGCATCGCTTTCTGTAGCAAAACTTTTGTTGTCGCTTATTACCGGAATAACGGTCTGTTTAATTAGAATTTTTTCTTTGTAAGCGATTGTATATCCCCATCCTGAATTTGTTTTAAAAGCTGTAGATGTAAGTACTTCTTTTTTAACACAGGATATAAAAAATAAAAAGAATACAAAAAATAGGAAACACTTCCAGATTGTCTCCTGGAAGTGTTTTATGGTGTTAGTTATCATTATCATTTTGTTCTTCTAAAGGTCTAAATTCCCAGGCATCATCAAAATAAGTAGAGCCAATTCTCCCTAACATATAGTAGCCTCTGTTGTTGATTGCAAAAGCAACTGCGTCAGTTCTTGTAGCACCTTCCATTGCTGTTCTTTCTACCCATAAATCTGTTGTTGGGTTGTATTCCCAAATTGTTTTGATGTTTTCACCACCTACAAGATATCCTAATCCATTCATAGAAAAACTAGAAGCATTAGAACGTACAAGAGCATAATCGTCGTTGTATGAGTAATCATCATCAGTATCTTTATCGATATCTCTTTTTCTTGTCCAAGTATCTGTTGCAGGGTCAAACTCCCAGAAATCTTCCTGATAAGTACCATTGTTAATACCCGTTACCAGATAAGCTTTGTCTGCAATTACAAAAACTGTCGCATTACGTCTTTTGTTTCCGCTGAAACCATTTACAAGTGTCCATGAATTAGCTTGATCGTCGTACTGATAAAAATCTTTTAGGTAATTTCCATCGTATCCTGTACCAAAATAAGCTTTTCCACCTGCTTGAAATCCAACTGCTGCGTAACGCGCTGTTCCTGCAAAATCTGTTTTTTGAGTCCAACTGTTGCTAGAAGGATCATACTGATAAAAATCTTTTAGTTTGTTGGTTCCGTCATACCCCAGACCAACATATCCTTTTTCGTTTAATGAAAAACTAGAAGCCGAGCTTCTGCCTACACCAATAAAATCTGCTTTTTGTTCCCAGTAATCTCCGTTTGAATTGTAAATCCATAAATCTTTCAAATATTCGTCACCAGTGTAACCGCCCACAACATAAGCGAAATCTCCAATAACAAAACTTGTTGCACTAGATCTTGCCGGGCCGTCAAAGGCTGATTTTTTAATCCAGTTCCCCATTAATTCTTCATCTTCATCATTACTGCAGCTTAGAAAAAAAAGGCTCGAAAAAAGCGCGGTGAATAAAATTCCTTTTTTTAGATTAATCATAGTGTATTTAATTTTATTTATTGTTTGTATTTGATCCCTATTCCTAAAACGTAACCATTTCCTGTATTGTAATTATATATTTGATGGTCACTATTGTCTAATAATCTGTATTTTTTATCAAAATCATAACCTGCTTTAAAATTTAAGAACCAGTTGCGGCTTACATTACGTTCGTATTCAAATGCAGATGTCATTTGTGATAAAACTGCTTTTTCTTTATCATTCGATGTGTCGAGATGATAAAAACTTCCGTTAAAGCTGTTTGTTAATTTGAATTCATTTCTTTCATTGTTTGAATATGTAATTTTAGAATCAGGGAATCCAATTCTTAAATTAGTTTTTTCATTGAATTTATAATCCAAAGCTGCAATTGGAGTAAATTTTGGTGCGCCAAAAATGGATGTTCTTCCTGCTCCAATCACAATATTTAATTTCGGATTCAGCTGCTGATTAATCGTTACATTTCCTAAAACAGTCAGATCTGATATATCTAAATTTTGTTGAAAATTAACTGTTGGAACAACTGAAAACTCCCACTTTGTTTTTTCTGTTATCTGATGTGAAAATTCAAATTTGTTTTGAATCTGATTGAATTTATCCTGATCCTGATAAAAATCTAATGGATTCAATTCGTAATTCACTTTTAAATTCGAATATTCTAAAGTGTTTGTTATTTTGTATTTAGCACCCAGATCCTTTTTATAGGAAACAGCAAAATCAGTTTCATTAAAATTTATCTTATTTGTTGACTCTGTTTTAATATTCGCGTAAGCAGTAAAATTTCCTTGTGCTTTTATACTTAAAAACGAAATCGAAAAAAGAGAACAAATTAAAAACCGTACTATCATTATTTATTTTATTGGTTTCAAAATTAAACGGAAGGCTCTCTTAAAAAAAAGAAGATATATGTATGACCTGTTTTGATAGACTAAATTGTCATTTTTAAGGTCGAATTAAGTTTTAAGGAGATAATTGCTGTTATAGATCATTTTGTTCTATTTGTAGCTTAAAAATGCGTGATAGTATATGTTATAGTGTAGCGCGAAAGCTTGCATTTTATATTTGTTGAAAAAATAAATTATGCACAAGTTTATATTGATCTTGCTTTTTTTACTAAGCTTGTTTTCATGTGGTACAGATACCGATACGGGAGAGTTTACAGTAGGCTCAGATTATCTGGCTTTAAGTAATAAAGTTATTTTGATTGATACGGTTACGGTTAACATGTCAACTATTAATTTTGATTCACTTGCAACCTCAAATCGTGGAAGAATTCTAATCGGAAATTATGATGATCCTGTTTTCGGGAAAGTTAAATCGGATAGTTATTTTCAGCTTTCTGCAGATACTTATGCTTTAAACAGTGTGGGTTCAGATACAGAATCTACCAATTATGTTTTCGATTCGATCTCAATGATTCTTAAATATGACAGATATTATTACGGAGATACCACAAAAGTCCAGACATTTAACATTCATAGATTGACTCAAAAGGTTAAGCCAAACACGAATGATAGTAATTTTTACAACAATTCGACTTTGACCTATAGTTCGGAAAGTCTTGGAACTATATCTTATAAACCAAGACCAAAAGAAAAAGATTCTATAAACATTAAAATGAGTAAGGAATTTGGTGAAGCTCTTTTTCAAAAAATCAAAAAAAGAGAGGTTACAGATTTTGATAGTTTTACAGAATATTTAAAAGGTCTTGTTTTAGTTCCTGAAAATTCCAATTCTTCCAATGTTATCGGATTTAGTGTTTCAACAAGTAAAGTTCGGTTGTATTATTCGAAATACCAATCAGATAATGAAGCTGCATCTCTCATAGTAGATTTTTCGATTTTAGATGCTACTAAGCAATTTAATTCTATTTCTCTGGATAAAACGGGAACCATTATACAAAATCTTCCTGCTTCTACTGGCAGATTATCAAGCTTACAGACCAATAATCAAGGATTTATTCAGTCTGGAACTGGCGTCGCTTGTCGAATAGATTTTCCTAATATAAAGCAGTTTAAAAATATTTCAACAAATGGAGCTATTGTAGATGCAGAATTAATCCTGAAACCCGTCAATAATTCATATTCAGAAAAATATCCTTTGGCAGATTCTTTAACTGTTTATGTTGGAGATAATTTAAACAGAATTAGCGGAACACTAGTAAACTCAGCTGGAACATCGGTTTATGGAAAACTGAGTCAGAAAAGTGATGAGTTTAATGAAAATGTAGGGTATTCCATTTCAGTTGGAAGTTTTCTCCAAAAAGAAATGCTCAAACAATCTGATTCGAGGTCAGCGCTTATCTTGACTTTGCCAGGAATTGCCCAATCCGTAAACAGACTTGTTTTGGGTGATCAAAAGCACTTAAACAATAAAATTCAGCTTAAAATTTATTACATCTCATATTAATGAAAAATAAAATTGTTTTATGGAGCTGCTTCATTTTGATGTCGTTGACTTCCTTTTCTCAAAGTATTTCAAGTTCTCCGTATTCATTATATGGAGTTGGGAGTTTGTATGATTCAGATTTTGGATATCTGCCTTCAATTGGTTCATCGGGAATTGCTTTGCCTTCGGATACATTTATTAATAATTTAAATCCGGCATCATTAGGATTTATGTATCAAAACCATTTTTTGTTTGATATAGGAGGAAAAGCATTGTCCACAACATATCAAAGTGGTTCGCGTAAAGAGAACCGAAATAATTTTCAGTTTTCGCATTTAGCATTTGCGTTTCCTGTTACAAAAAAATCAGGTTTTAGTCTTTCTCTTCGTCCATATTCCAGTTCTACATTTAAAATTTCAAATTTAAAACTGCCTATACAAGACGGACAAGAATATTATTACCTCACGGCTACAGGATCTGGAGGATTGAATAGTTTAGATTTTTCATATGGATATCTAATAGGAAAAAAACTGACAGTGGGAGCTACTGGAACAGTACTCTTTGGAAATACGGTTGATGATCGTTCTTTTTTAATTGGAAATTCTATAACAACAATTCATAAAAAAACAGATTATAGCGGAATACGAGCTACTTTGGGGGCACAATATAAAATAGATTCCACTTTTACTATTGGAACAACATTTAAGGTTCCTTCAAGAATTAATGCTTCCAAAGTACAATCGGTAACAGCAATTGCTGATGAGGTTCAAACTTCTATCGAATCTGAAGCGTCTTCGGATACAGATGATTATTATATGCCTCTTGAATTTGGAATCGGCGTAAGCAAACGATTTAAGAATAATCTGAATTTGACTGTGGACTATGAAAGAAGCTTATGGAATGATACTAAACAATCGGATCTGTATGGTAATTTTGTAAATCAGGATCGTGTTGCATTGGGATTTACGTATAGTTCCAAAAAGAATCCAAGAAAATATTGGGATAGAGTAGGCTATGCTGCAGGAATCAGTTATGATACCGGATATCTTGAAGTTGATTCACATCGTGTGAATAATGCCTCATTTTCAATCGGATTGAATCTCCCAGTTGACAATACCTTTTCTTCTTTAAATATTTCCTATTCTTATGGGCAAAAAGGAAGGATCGCAAACGATCTGATAAAAGAAAATTATCATAAGATATCTCTCAATTTATCATTGGATGGAATTTGGTTTGTCAAACGTAAATTTGAATAAACTTTTAGAAGTCTTTTTTAATTACGGGATACTTATATTCTAAAATAGATTCCAATACTTTTGGGTCTGAATTGACATAAAAAACAGGATCGTTTTGTGTAGCATCTGAAAAGCCCACTTTGTCCTGTAGTAAATTTTTAGTTTGTCGTGCAACAGCTTCTCCTGAATCTATAATTTTAATATGATCCGGGAGAATTTTTTTTATTTGAGGAATCAAATAAGGATAATGACTACATCCTAAAACAAGATAATCAATATTGGCTTCTATCATTGGTTTTAGATAAGATTCTAATAACTGTGTCATTTCTGGCGAATAAAGATTACCGTCTTCGATAAGTTGTACAAGTCCATAACCAACTTGTTCTATTATTTTAGTGTTTTGGAACATCTCTGCAGTCTTGTTGAACAATTCACTGTTTAATGTTCCTTTTGTAGCAAGAATTCCGATTACTTGTGTTTGCGAGTTGTTTGCCGCAGGTTTGATTGCAGGTTCGATTCCAACAAACGGAATGTCGTAATCTGCGCGTAGTTCACGTATTGCATTTGTTGTAGCGGTATTGCAGGCAACTACAATGAGTTTGCAATTATTATCAAGTAAAAATTCTACATTTTTTTTACTTAATGCAACAATTTCATCCTTCGTTTTTTGACCGTAGGGAGCATTTTTACTGTCAGCCAGATAAATGGTTTTTTCATTTGGAAGAAGATCGTGAATAGCGCTCCAGATGGATGTTCCGCCAATACCAGAATCAAAAACGCCTATAGGATTATTGTTTGTCATAAAGCAAAATTACTATTTTTTGGATAAAATCTGTTACTCTAAGTTAATTCAATTCGAGAAATTATAGTACAGATTAGCTTTAATTTTTTGTAAAAAAAAACTGCTCAATTTATAGAATTGAACAGTTAGTTTTTTAAGTTTTGAATTTCTTAGAATCCTAAATCTTTTTTAACGTCAGCAGTGATGTTTGGACCATCAGCTAATAATAAAGTAGAACCGTCTAAAACATATTGGAAACCTTTAGCTTTTCCAACTTTTTGGATAGAAGCTCTTACTTTTTCCATTAAAGGTTTTACGATATCTGTTTCTTTTTGTTGTAGTTCTTTTTGTGCATTGTCTCTGTAGTCAACAATTCTTTTTTGCATATCCTGAACTTCTTTAGAACGCTCTGTGTTAACAGCATCAGTTGCTGTTGTAGATTCTTGCTCGTACTTTTTGATTTTTACTTGATATTCATCAACCATTTTTTTGTATTCAGCATCATATGTACCACTTAATTTTTGCAGTTGATTTTGAGCATCTAGCATAGCAGGCATTTTCGACATGATCTCGCTTACATCAACATGAGCTACCTTCGCTTGCGCGTTCATTGTGTTACTTGCTCCTAAAATAAGAATTGCAGCAATTAGTAAAGTTTTGATTTGTTTCATCATTTTTAAAATATTAATTAATTATTGGTCGTATTTGCTTTTTGTGTTTCGGCCTCTTTTGCTTTTTTGGCCGCTTCTCTCTCTTCTAAAATTTTCTTTCTTTTCTCTTCTAATTCTTTTTTACGCTGTTCGTAAAGCAATTGTCTTTCCTCCGCTTTTGTCATCGCTGGCTCAGCAGTTGTTGGTTGCTCAGTACCAGTTGTGGCAGGTTTAGCAGTTGTACTTGTTTTTGCTGCCTCTGTTGCTGCTGGAGTTTCTGTTGTTGTTTTAGCTGTTCCAGAAACCGTGCCATTTTTCTTTGCTTCTCTTTCAGCTGCTAATGCGTTACGTCTGTCGTCGTATTCTTTTTTCTTCGCTTCTTGCTCTAGTTTTCGATCCTGGATCAATTTTTCTCTAGCCGCTTTTCTTTCGTCAAGAACTTTTTGACGCTCTGCCATAGCAGGATTTTCGTCTATTGCATTTTCAAGATTTTCTTTAGCTTCCTGCTCTTTCAGTTGTTTCTTCGTCAACTGTTCGCGTTTTTCTGTACGATTTAAGATTCTTAAAACCTGATCGCTTATGTCGAATCTTGTATTGCTAAACAGCATTGTCAAATCTGATGATTTATCAAAGATAAAATCATAATTTTTGGCTTGAGCAATATCCTGAACCGCGGTAAAAACCTGATCTTGGATTGGTTTTGCCAAAGCAGCTTTTTGTCTCATTAAATTACCATCAGCCCCAAATTGTTTCTGCTGATAATCCATCATTTCCTGCTCAAGAAACTTAATTTCAGTTTCTCTTTCCTCAATTAATTCTTTTGTAAGTAAAGCTTTTTCTGTTTTTAAGCTTTCCTTAAGCGTATTTATATTTAATTTTTTAGCCTCAACTTCTTGTTTCCACTTTTGAGCTTTCTGCTCTAATTGTGATTTAGCTTCTTTATAATCGGAAACATTTTCTAAAATATATTCCATGTCGATGTAGCCAATTCTAGTCGTCTTACCTTGTGCCTGACTTGTATTTGCTACAATCAAGGCTAAAAATATAAATAAAAATTGTTTTCTCATAACATAACTTTATTTGATGATTTTTAACCAAACGTTATTTCTTTAAAATTGTTGTCCAATAATAAAGTGAGGTTCCCATCCATTAGCTTTTGATTGCCCTGGAAGAGCGTCGAAACCATAACCATAATCAAAACCAAGCATTCCAAATGCAGGCATAAATACACGAACTCCGATTCCCGCTGAACGATTTAAATCAAATGGATTGTAATCTTTGAACGTTGGGTATGAAGATCCTGCTTCTAAGAATGTCAATACAAAAATAGAAGCTGACGATTTTAATGTAATCGGATAACGTAACTCCATAGAGAATTTGTTATAAATAGTTGCTCCGATTGGATCGTTATTTGTATTTACAGGAGTTAAAGAGTTGTTAGGATAACCTCTTAACTGGATAGTCTCTCTACCATCCATAGAATAGTTAGCCATACCATCTCCACCTAAGTAAAAACGCTCAAACGGAATAACACCTCTTTCCTGATTGTAAGCTCCTAAGAAACCAAATTCTGTTAGGGTTCTTAAGACCAGTTTGCCATAAACTTTAGTATACCAATCAGCTTTAAATTTAACTTTATAATATTCTAACCAATTATATTTCTTTTGATCCACTTTTGCTGGGTCGGCTCCTGCTTCCTGATAAGTACTCACTTTGTTTCCATTTGAGTCTAAATAATCTCCAGGGTTTACAACTATTTGATTGTTATCTGTATAAGTTGTTGTTGCTTTTAGCTTATATTCCTCCTGATTTCCTAAGTCACCATAATCTACACCATTAAATAATGAGTATGGAGGTGTAAATTTGGCAGAAAGGCTAAATTCAGAACCGTAAGTCGGGAATATTGGGTTAACCCCTTTATTACTTCTTGAAATTCCAATAGTATATGCTAAGTTTCTTGATGCACCATTACCAAATGTAAACAAACCTGTATTGTAGTTGTTCAGATCATAATGCTGATAACTTACAGACTGTGATAATACAAAGTAATCATCAGGAACAGTTAATCTTTTTGCTAAACCAACTTGTACTGTAAAAATATTAAAACTTTTGTTTCTATCAACAGTTCTGGTGACAAAATTGTTAAGAAATTGCTTACTGTAAGAGATAGATGAACTAAATTGTACTGGTTTTTTCCCTCCGAACCAAGGCTCTGAGAACGATAAACTATAGGTTTGGAAATAGGTACTTCCTTGTAAACGAAGTGCCACTTTTTGTCCATCTCCCATAGGTAATGGTTTGTAAGCCTCTTTGTCAAATAATTTCCTCGCAGAGAAATTGTTAAACGAAAGTCCTAATGTTCCGATGAAACCTCCACCACCGTAACCTCCCTGAAGTTCGACCTGGCTAGATCCTTTTTCTACAACATTATATTCAATATCAACAGTTCCTGCTGCAGCATCAACGTTTTTGAATTTCGGATCAATTGCTTCAGGGTCAAAGAAACCTAATTGTCCAATCTCACGAATGGTTCTTACTAACTGTTCTTTGCTATATTTTTCACCTGGTTTAGTTCTTAACTCACGATAAATAACATGGTCATTTGTTTTATCATTTCCAACTACAGTAATTTTGTTGAAATAGGCAATTGGACCTTCTGTAACTCTGATTTCAAAATCAATTGTATCGTTTACGGTTTTTACCTCTACAGCATTAATGTTTGAGAATAAATAACCATTATTTTGATATAAATTGGTGATGTCTTCAGCATCTGGTTTAGACTTGTCAGCGATTCTTTTTTCTAATAAAACTCCATTATAAGTTTCTCCTTTTTTGATACCTAAATAGCTGTTTAAAAGACGATCAGAATAAACGGTATTACCTAGGAATTTAATGTTACCGAAATAGTATTTATTTCCTTCTTCTACATTAATCTTAATCGCAAGTGTATTTTTCTTTTTGTTATATTGTACAGAGTCATAAATAATACGAGCATCACGATATCCTTTTTCTTTATAGGCTGCAATTACTTTCTCTAAATCGGTTTTGTATTTCTCGGGAATAAACTTGGAAGCTTTAAAAACACGAATAAAGTTCTTCTGTTTAGTGTCTTTCATTGCAGCACGTAATTGGCTGTCTGTAAGTTGTTTGTTTCCAGTAAAATCAATATTGCTGATTTTTACTTTGTCCCCTTTATCAACTCTAACAAGCATATTTACTTGATTTCCTGCTATGGTGTCAGGAGTGGTGGTAATAGTAACTTTTGTATTGTAAAAACCGTCTTTTTTGTATTTGTTTTCAATATAGTTTTTAGTAGTTGTAATTAAGTTTTCATTGACTATTTTGTTTTTAGTCAGGTTGTTATCCTTAATTAAACCTTCAACTTTACCTTTCTTAATACCAACGAATTTGACTTCGTTTAGTTTAGGAAGCTCAATAATATCTAAATCCAGATAAATACTATCGTTTTCTACCTTATTTACATAGAAAGCAATTTCATCAAATAAACCTAGTTTACCTAATTTTTTAATTGCACTACTAATTTCTTCACCGGGAACAGTGATTTCCTGACCTTTTTGAAGTCCTGAAAACGTTACAACGGTTTGCTCATTGAAGCTTATTTTACCAACTACGGAAACTTTGGCTAGAATATATTTTTTTCCCTGATCAAAAGGAACTCTTTCTTGTGCTTTAATTTGTGAAAAACTACCCAAAAGTAAAAGGGTAAGGACTATTTGTATTTTTTTTTGCAACACTAAAAAATTATTTAATTTGTTCACTGGTCTT
The DNA here is from genome assembly GCF_024649945.1 of Flavobacterium panacis. Classification (GTDB taxonomy): domain Bacteria; phylum Bacteroidota; class Bacteroidia; order Flavobacteriales; family Flavobacteriaceae; genus Flavobacterium; species Flavobacterium panacis. The sequence continues at coordinate 52,247 of NZ_JANKMS010000018.1, forward strand.
TCCAAATCTACGTTCTCTTTTTTGATAACTAATAATAGCCTCATATAAATCCTGGTCTTTAAAGTCTGGCCACAAGACATTAGTAAAATATAATTCTGCATAAGCGATCTGCCACAGCAAAAAATTACTTATTCTATGTTCTCCACTGGTTCGTATTAATAAATCTACGTCTGGTAAATTTTGCGTGTAAAGATGCTCATTTATAATTGAATCGTCAATAGTGTCTATTGAAATTATATTATTTTTAACTTTATCACTAATTGCTTTTACAGCATTTACCAGCTCTTCTCTAGATCCATAACTTAAAGCAAGAGTTAGTGTTAATCGGGAATTGTCTTTAGTTTTTTCCATCACATCCAAAAGCTCTTTTTGGGCTGTTTTTGGCAATTTATCAAGATTTCCAATTGCGTTAAGACGAATATTGTTTTCCTGAAGCGTAATGAGTTCTTTTTTTAATGAATTGATCAATATTTTCATCAATGCTTGGACCTCAAGTTTTGGTCGGTTCCAGTTTTCTGTCGAGAAAGCGTATAAAGTTAAATACTCAATACCCAGCTTAGCCGAAGTTTTGATTATCTCTTTTACAGATTTTGTTCCATTTTCATGTCCAAACGCTCGCAAAAAACCTTGTTGTTTTGCCCAGCGTCCGTTACCGTCCATAATAATGGCAAGGTGTTTTGGTAAGTTTGTGTGATCTATTGATTCTATTAAATTCATTTTATTCTGCGCAATAGCAAGGTTTTTTTCCAAATGTGTATGTTAAGGTAACACCTGAAAAAACATACCAGTCATTATTATTTAAATTTCCAAACTTTAAAATGTTTGAATTACTTGTGTTAGGGTGACTTCCGTCTATATTGTCTGAAAACGTATAACGTACTCCTGTTTCAAGTCCTAAAACAAAACGTGGTGTTATGTTTGATTTTATACCTAATATAAAAGGTATAGCAAAAGAGCTTGAATTTTCAGAATAAATGACGTTTGGGCTTGTAGTATATCTATATAGGTTGTCGAAGATAAAGAAATTTAATCCCGAATATACATAAGGAGTAATTTTTGTATGATAATCATGAAGATTAAAATCGAAAAAGTTGAATTCTAATCCTGCAGAAAGCTCTTTTACATCATTGTCAAAACGATAACCTCTCTGATTTCTTCCTGTTTCATCTGATTTGTAGTCATTTCCACTAACATTCGATTGTGTATAAGAGAAGCGCCATGAATGTCTCGGACTTCTATTCCATTTGTAAAGAACTCCGAAAGCTAGTTTTTCCGGGGCGATATAAGTTGTTTTACCAACATCACCAACAAAGTTGCTTCCACCAAGAAAAACACCAAGCTCATTGATCTGAGCATTTAGCGTAATAAAGGGGAAAAAACATAACAATAAATTAAAAATTTTCTTCATTTAATTCAAAATTGCGTGCAAATATAATAATTATCAATACGAATCAAAGTTCCTTTGCTTAAATGTGCTTTTTTTTCAATTTACGTTATGATTTTGAGCCATTTAATGATGATTCACTATATGCAGAACGAGAAAATGTGGTAATATCGTATAGTGGAGAATTATAAAAGAGTTTAATTTCTTTTGTCTTCTCCCCAAAGCAATTTGTTTCTCAAGGTTTTCAAGAAAGTTTCGCCTGGAATTTCGACCATTTTAATTTTATAGTCTGTTTTTTTAATTTTTAAAATAGACTCATTTTTCACTGAAGAAATCCTTGAGTCCAAAGAAACCAAATATTGGTCTTCTCTTCCTGTAACGCGCAAAGTAATTTCGGTATCGTCGGGAATAACAAGTGGTCTGGCTGTTAAATTATGAGGCGCTATAGGTGTAATTACTAAGCTTTTTACATCTGGGGTTAATATTGGTCCGCCGCAGCTTAAGGAATATCCTGTAGAACCAGTTGGAGTAGAAATGATTAATCCGTCTGCCCAATAAGAGTTCAAATATTCATTATTTAAGTAAGTTTCTACCGTGATCATAGAAGTAGTGTCTTTTCTGCTCACAGTTACTTCGTTCATGGCAAAATTAAGTTCTTCGAAAGCATCGTTTTCAGGATCGGCTGTTAATCCTAATAGTGTGCGTTCAGAAGTAGTGTAATTTTGATCAATAACGTATTGAAGTAAACTTTCAATATTCTCTTTTTGTACTTTGGCAAGAAAACCTAATCTCCCTGCATTTATCCCTAATAAAGGAACGCCAGAATTACGAACAAAAGCGGCTGCTCTTAAAATAGTTCCATCGCCACCAATGCTTATTAGCATCTCAAAGCTGTTATCCAAAGCACTGTTTGAAGGAAAAGTTTTGTACTCTTTTTTAACCAGCTGTTTTTCATATAGCATGTTAAGGAAGTTTTCCTCAATTACCATTTCAACGTTGTTGGAATTGAAAAACCTGAAAATGTCTTTTATAATTGGTTCTGTACTATTTTGATAATATTGTCCGTAAATGGCTATTTTCATTCTTTTTTAAATTAGAGAATTTGTCAATGTGTCAATTAGATAATTGGAAAATACGAAAATTGTCTAATTAACTAATTTTCTCATTGGCACATTTATAACTTATATATTAAGGTATTTGTCTAGATAATCAGATCGTTCTTTTAAACTGTTGATGTAAGTATCTTCCTGATGTTCTGAAATAATTTCATAACCATATCTTCTATACGTCTGAATAATTTCATTGATAGCTCCTAAACCAATTTTTACTGTGATTTGAACATTTTCAGTATCGGCTTCAGAAACAAAACATCCTAAAATTTTACCATTATTACTCTCTACAATTTGAGTTACCTCACTCATAGAGTAGTCTAAAAGTCCTTTTTGAACAATAATAATTGCTCCAGGCTCTTTTAAAAATGGCGTTTCTTGAAAAAATTTCATGATGTCTTCCATTTCATAATAACCGATGTAAGCATTATTTTCGTCAAGAATTGGAAGTATGTTGGTGTGGTTTTTAGCGAATACTTCTAGAACGTCAAGCCAGATCATCGATTTTCTGGCAAAAAAGCGTTCTAAAGTATATTTGTAGTCAATTGCTTTTTTATCAGTGTCAAATGTTTCTACATCATCAGAAGAAATGCTTCCAATAAAAATCCCGTCTTCAAGAATCGGGAAATGAGAAAAATTTACATCGATAAAAAAGTCCTGAATCGATGCTATCGTTTCCTGACTATCAATCGCTCTGAAATCATTTGTGATATAGTTTGTAATTTCTGTCATAAATCATTGAAGATATTTGATGCAAAATAATCAAAAAATACCGAAAACTGCTGCGTTTTACTTTGTATTTTTGTCATTACAAATATAGTGTTACTAGAATTAATTATCTATTTATATGACAAAGTTAAGTGTAAATATCAATAAAATAGCAACGCTTCGAAATGCTCGAGGCGGAAATGTTCCCGATTTATTAAAAGTAGCTGTAGACATTCAGCGTTTTGGAGGACAAGGAATTACAATCCATCCACGTCCAGATGAGCGTCATATTCGCTATCAGGATGCGCGTGATTTAAAAGCAATTGTTGCAACTGAATATAATATCGAAGGGAATCCACAACACAATTTTATTGATTTGGTTTTAGAATGTAAACCGGATCAGGTAACATTAGTTCCAGATGCAATTGGGGCAATAACTTCTTCTGCTGGTTGGGATACGATTAAAAATCAGGAATATTTGACAGAAGTTATTCAGGAATTTCAAAGAAACGGAATTAGAACTTCAATTTTTGTTGATCCGATTCTGGAAATGATTGAAGGAGCAAAAAAAACAGGAACTGACAGAATTGAATTGTATACTGAAGCCTTTGCACATCAATACAGTTTAGGAAACGAAAAAGGAATTGAACCTTACACCAAAGCCGCCGAATTAGCTAACGAATTAGGTTTAGGGATCAATGCGGGTCATGATTTGAGTTTAGATAATATCAAGTTTTTCAAAGAAAATATTCCGGGACTGTTGGAAGTTTCAATTGGTCACGCCTTAATTGCAGAAGCACTTTATCTTGGTTTAGATAATACTGTTAATATGTATTTAAATAAATTGAAATAATATAAAATTAAAAACAATTATAACCTGATGTAATTGGGTTATAATTGTTTATTTTCGCATTTTTCTTATTAAAATTAAGTGTTGAAGATAGTTAATTTCCTGTTTTTTCTTTGTTTTTCTATTGGCTTTGCACAATCAAAGGCAATTATTTCTGGTCATGTAAAATCTTCTGAAAATGAAAATTTAAGTGGAGTAAATATTTCTTTTATTACTACCGATTTTGAAACTTTTTCTTTAACCAATAATCTAGGTGATTTTTCTGCAGACATTCCTCTTGGGCAGGTAAAAATCCTCATCAGTCAATCAGGTTATATTCAAGAAAATATTCAATTTGATTTCAAAAAAGACACCATACTTTCTATTGTTTTAAATAAAGATGTGTCACTTCTAAAAGAAGTAGTGATTTCTAATGATAAAAAAAATGGAATCAAAGATCTCAAGGGAGGGAAATTAGGATTTAACTTAAAAGAATTGTCTTCAGTTCCTACGGTCTTAGGGACCACTGATATAATAAAAATTTTACAACTTACGCCTGGAGTGCAAAACTCAGGAGATGCAAATGGTTACTTTTATGTACGCGGAGGTGATCCAGGGCATAATGCAATCTTATACAATAATACGCCCATTTATGGAATGTCTCATTTGTTAGGGATTTTTCCGTTTTACAATGCGGATCATATTAAAGAGGTTGAATTTGATAAATCAAGTTCTAATGCAAAATATGGCGGAAGATTGAGTTCTACAACACTTTTGAATTCAAATAGGAAACTGCCATCTGAATTTAATATTCAGGGTAATGTCGGAATTTTGGCTTCACAATTAAGTTTTGCGGTTCCTCTTACTAATAAAACTGGATTTTATATTTCAGGAAGAAAAACGTATATCGATGAAATTGTCGGCCCAATCTTGAAATCAGGATCAGAAAGCAGTGATGTAAAAGATATGAAATATGGTTTTTCTGATGGTAATTTTACTTTTTTATCTCAATTTTCTAAAAATAATTTGTTTGCTGTAGATGCATTTATCAGTGGTGATGAGTTGAAAGTTAAAGATGAGAATTTGGCACTTCGAACGAGTTTGAAATGGAGTAATTTTGCTGTTTCTCCATCTTTGATGACATCAATTTCTTCTAAAGTAAATATGATAAACGCTTTCTATTTTAGTCATTATTCTAATGATTTAAGTATGGAGCAAGCAACAATTAAGTTTAATGTTTCTTCATATGTTAAAGATGTTGGATTTATGAACTCTATCCGATATTCTATTAAAAATATTCCGTTTGAATCAGGTCTACAATATGTTTATCATAATTTGCAACCTCAAAAAGTGAATGTAGAAAACTTTGCAACAATTGATTCTAATTCTCAAAGTATCATCAATGCAAATGAAGCTGCTTTTTTTACCACAGCAAAGCCAAAGTTATTTGAAAACCTAACTGCCGATTTAGGAATGAGGGTTAACTATTATTCTTCTGGATCAGATTCATATTTGCATTTTCAGCCCCGTGTTGTGTTGCATTATTCAGCAAATGAAAAATATTCATTTTATGCATCATATAATAAGCAATATCAATATTTGAGTTTGATAACAACATCAAGTGTCGGAATTCCAACAGATTTCTGGATCGCAAGTTCTGATGGAATCAAACCTCAATCTTCTAACGAGTTTGCCATTGGTTCCAATCAAAATCTTTCCAGAAACTGGACTACTTCTTTAGGAGGGTTTTATCGTTCTATGAAAAATTTACTTGAATATCCTTATGGGGTGACTCAGTTTAATGAAATTACAACTTTCAAAAATGATTTGTATGTTGGAGAAGGAAAGGCCTACGGTCTTGAAGCAATGCTTAAAAAAAGCAATGGCAAATTTAGTGGTTGGTTGAGTTACACCTTAAGTTGGTCTGATCGAAATTTTGATGAATTGAATAATGGGAAAACGTATTTCGCAAAATATGACAGGCGACATAATCTTTCTCTTGTTGGGATGTATGATTTGAACTCCAAATGGAATTTCGGACTGACTCAGGTATTTAGTTCCGGAAATCGTTTTACAATGCCAACTTCTTGGTATTTCATTAATAATAATCCCGTTAAAGAATATTCAGGATATAATAATGCCCAGATGCCTAATTATATTCGAACAGACATTTCTGCTAATTATTTTTTTATAAAAACAGCTAAAAAAGAAAGTGCTTTAAATTTTTCAATTTATAATACTTTTAACATCGGAAACCCAATTTATGTGGTTTTGGATGTTGAAGTAAATGAGAATAAAGATAAAGTAGTGGTAAAAAAGGAAGAGAAAATATTGTACAGAATACTGCCGTCGATTAGCTGGCGATTTAAATTTTAAGAAATATGAAAAAGTATCTATTTTTTCTTTTAGGTTTGATTGTGATTAGTTGTTTCAATGATGATTTCAAAATGGAGAAAAGTCTGGAATCTAAAATAGTAGTAGAAGGTTGGATTGAGGAAGGCGATTATGCTAATGTTCTGCTTTCGACTAGTATTCCGGTGACAGATGTTATAGATTCGACTAATGTTTTAAATCATGTCATTAGGTCGGCAAAAATTACAATTTCTGATGGAACAACTTCTGAAGTTTTACGAGTTAAAAACGATAAAAACAGAGTGCCGCCTTTTGTATATTTCGGTTCAACTTTAAAAGGGGAATCAGGAAAAGAGTATAAAATAAAAGTAGAATATTTAAATCGCGTAATTGAGGCTGTAACTTCAATTCCTAAATCGGTCCAATTAAAAAGCGCTGAATATCTCAAGAAAAAAGAAACAGATACAACAGGTTATATTTTTGTGAAATTTGATGATCCGATAGCAGAAAAAAATTATTATCAAATTGCAACAAAGATTGATGGCGAAGAACCTATTTTTGTGCCCGCTTTCTATGGAAACTTAGATGATAAAAATTTTCAGGAGTCATCAGTTTCGATACAGATAAATAGAGGAGTTATACTTTTTCCTAAAACAAAATTCACACCTTATTTTGCAGATGGAGATCTAATTCATGTGAAATTAAGAACTCAGACAAAAGAATCTTTAGATTTTTGGAACAGTTGGCAGAATGAAATTGTGAATAGTCAAAATCCAATTTATCCAGCTAATATCAGTTTAAAGTCCAATATAAAAGGAGGAATCGGAATTTGGGCAGGATATGGTCAAAGTACCCTAATTGTAAAAACGCCTCCCAAAAAATAAAGCCGATTTGAATTATTCAAATCGGCTTTAAAATTAAATTCTAAAAGTTATTTTTTTTCAAAAGATTTGATGTAATCTTCAAATTTAGCTTCAAATTTCTCAAATCCTTCAGAGAAATAAACGCTCATTTCTACTTCTGTATTATCGTTGAATTTTAAGTAAAGAACTTCACTGTAATATAATGCTGTAAACGGTTCTCCTTTGTCACTATACGATACCCAGTATTTGTTGTTTGCGTCCCATATTGGTAAGTTAAATGTATCCCATCTTGAAGATTCTTCTTTTTGAGAGTGTTGAATAATCTCAGCGATTTTGGTGCCGTCTTTTTTAGAAACTAAAATAAGTTTAAAGTTTTTGTTGAAATTAGAAACACTTGCTTCACTATACTTTTTGTTGTATGCATTTACAGCTGTATAATAGGCTTTGTAGTCACTTTTAGGATCAGAGTTGTTAAGGTAATTAGGATACGTTAAACTTTTCTCTGATGCAATATCATCTGCAGCTGAAGTAGCTAAATCCATATCGGCTACAATTACAAAATTGTCCATTAATTTAAACAAACCATTTGCTTTTCCTCTGTACTGAATAAGCTCTTTGTCGTCTAATAATTTATCAATTTCAGAATTGCTTCCTCCGTAAAAATCAATTAAAGTTTTTCCATTGAAAGTAAGAGCTGCTTTACCTGTATTTGTTGAGGCTTTTAAACTGCTCATTTCCCAAACATAACCATCGTTTAAGGTCAATTTAATAGTAGATTCTGTTGGAATTTCTTTTCCGTTAACATATTTTGCTGTTAATGCAAAAGTTGCAGCTTGTACATTATCTATAGTTAAGACAGCATCTGATGAAGTTGGAAGAAAAATAGAATCGTAAATCTCTTTACCTCCGACGTTAGGAGTGTAAACATAACTGTCATAATATTTTACTTTGATATCTGATGAAACTCCTTTTGAAGTAAAAACTGTATTGTTTGTTGTTTGCGATTTTTTAGCAGGGAAAACAAATTTTAATTCTGTAGTCGAAGCAGTTTTAACCCAAACTTGATTAGTGTTGTTCCAAGTATATATACCGTAAACACCAGAAATGTTTAAAATGTCTTCTGCTTTATTTCCATTTTTTCCAGCAAAAATATCAATTTCGTTAACGCCTAACAATCTTGCTAAATTTTCGAAGGCTTCAATCGCACCAGAACTTTTAGTTTTGTCTAATTGAGTTAACATCTCATTAGCTTCAACTTCTAATTTAGTTTTTTGCTGAGAAGGAGTAAGACTTGAATAAGGCTTTTTTAATAAGTCTGCAATTTGTTCTTCAAAAGTTTGTTCTGTTTCTGTTTTGTCGCTGTCATCACTAGAACATGAAACCATAAGCTGTGAAGCTACCAATGATAGTAGGAGGAATTTTTTAATCATAGATGTGGTATTTAATTAAATTTGGATTTGAAATCAATTTTTGTTTTGATTTTTGTTGTGCGAAAGTACAGTTTCAAATTGTGGATTACTTACGGGAAACCGTAAATATGTAAAATTTTTTCGGTTAATTTTTTTGAATTAAAATTGAATATCAAACTTATTCTCTAAGAGATTAATAGCTAAGTTTTGTTTAAATTTGCGAGACAATACAAAAACAAAATAAGAATGCTTTATTCAAAAATAGAAGGCGAAGGAAAACCATTTGTCATCATGCACGGATTTCTCGGAATGTCTGACAACTGGAAAACTTTAGCTGGACAATATGTAGAAGCCGGATTTCAGGTTCATATTTTAGATTTAAGAAACCACGGGCGCAGTTTCCATTCAGATGAATGGAGTTATGAGGCAATGGTTCAAGATGTTTACGAATATTGCCAAGCTAATAATTTGAAAAGAATTGATATGCTGGGACATTCAATGGGAGGAAAAGTAGCTATGCTTTTTGCTACGACACATCCAGAAATTGTAGACAAATTAATTGTGGCAGATATTGGTCCAAAATTCTATAAACAACACCATCAGGATATTTTGGCGGGATTAAATGCAGTCGATTTTTCAGTAAAACCAAGCCGAAATGATGTTGAAGAAATTGTTTCGCAATATGTTTCTGATTTTGGAACTCGTCAGTTTTTATTAAAGAATTTATATTGGAAGGAACCAGGACAATTGGCTTTCCGATTTAATTTAGAAGCCTTCAATAATAATCTTGATGCGATTGGAAAACCTTTGGCAGAAGGTTTAGTTTTTAATAATCCTACTTTATTTATAAGAGGAGGAAGTTCTGGTTACATTCAGGATGAAGATCTAGATTCAATTCGCCTGCATTTTCCAAATTTAAAATTAGAAACCATTCCAAATGCAGGACATTGGCTTCATGCTGAAAATCCTAAAATGTTTTTCGAATTGACAACAGAGTTTTTGAAGGAATAAATCAGCTTTGATAAAATTTTACTACTTTTAAATAAAATTAAAACCTGAAAAACCATGAAATTATTACTTAGACTCCTTGTCACAGCTGCTTTAGTTTTGTTATTATCAAACCTTTTAACAGGTGTTCATGTTGCTAGTTTTGGTACAGCTGTTATTGTTGCAATAGTTTTAGGATTGCTGAATATCTTTATAAAACCAATTCTGGTGTTGTTGACTCTGCCAGTAACCATTGTTACTTTAGGTTTGTTTTTGTTGGTCATAAATGCTTTAATGATTTTGGCTTGTACTAAAATTGTTGGTGGTTTCGCAGTCGACTCTTTCTTGACGGCATTAATTTTTAGTGTTATTTTGTCTGTTCTGCAATCAATCACTTATAAAATACTGGGAGACGATAAATAAAACAAATTGAGTAGATTAAAACTGCTTCAAATACAATAGATTAAAAACTTGGTTGGGTTGCAAAAATTTTATAATTTTGCAACCCAATTTTATTATGTAAATTAAAGAAGAAGATGGATATTAAAAGAGTAGCAATAGACGCTGTAAACGAGACAATTGTTATGAACGTTGTTCATATGGATTATAAAGGTCAAGTAGCAAAAAGAATTAACGAAAAAATGCCTTTAGCTCAAGTTAAGGGATTTAGAAAAGGGGCTGTGCCTAAAGATCTTGTTGAAAAGCAATACGGAAAAGGTATTAAACAAGAAGAGATTAAAAAAGTAGTTGATTTGGCTTTGGAGCGTTATATTCAATCTGAAAGATTAAATCTTTTAGGAACTCCTCTTGCTAAAGTAAACGAAAACTTTAACTGGGATGCTGAAGAATTGACTTTCGAATATGAAATTGGTTTAGTGCCAAACTTCGAAATTGATCTTGAAGCTAAAAATAATATCGTAAAATATATCGTTACTGCTGACGACAAATTAATTGACGGACAAGTAGAGCGTATCCAAAAACAATTTGGAAAAGCAATTCCTCAAGATAAAGTTGAAGCTGATTCAGATTTAACTGGAACTTTCTCAAGCGAAGAAAACGGAATCAACAATACAACTACAATTGCAGTTAGCGCATTCAGCAAAAAAGCTGGAAAACAATTCGTAGGTAAAAAAGTTGGAGATGTTGTTACAGTAAGCACAAAAGGTTTATTCGAAGATGATCACCAATTAATGGATTACTTAAAAGTAGGTCACGAAGGTGTTCACGGTTTAGATGTTGAAGTAAACTTCACAATCGAAGCTATCAACGGTTCTGAGCCAGCTGAATTAAACCAAGAATTATTTGACAAACTTTTTGGTGAAGGTAAAGTAGCTTCTTTAGAAGATTTAAAAGCTAAAATTAAAGAAGATGCTGAATCTCAATTCGCTCAACAAGCAGACCAAAAATTATTATTAGATGTTCAAGATTTCTTGATCGAAAACACAAAATTCGATTTACCAGCTGAATTCTTGAAAAAATGGTTACAAACTGTTGGAGAGAAAAAATTAACTCCAGAAGAAGCTGAAGTTGAATACGCAAGATCTGAAAAAGGTTTACGTTTTCAATTAATCGAAGGAAAAGCATTAGCGCAAAGCAATATCCAAATTACATTTGAAGATTTGAAAGAGTTTACATCAGGCGCTATCAGACAACAAATGGCTCAATTTGGTCAAACAAACCCAACTGACGAAGAAGTTCAAGGAATCGTGGCTAGAGTTTTATCTAACCAAGAAGAAGTAAAAAGACTTTCTGAGCAAGTTGTAGCAGCTAAAATGTTAGATATCTTCAAAGAAAAAGCTAACCCAACAACTAAAGAGGTTACTTACGAAGAATTTATTGCTGCTTCTTACGGAGAATAATTTCTAAAGAAACAAGTATATTAGAGCGTCAGGATTTTTTTCTGACGCTCTTTTGTTTTAATTTATTTTTTGATTACTTTTCAGGAGCTAATCCAGCTATTCGTTACAAGTTTTTTCATTACCGCCTTTTTTTGTAAGGCATAAAAAGAGCTTCCGTTGGTCGCTTTTTTCTACCAACAAAAAATAGTTGTCATTTCAAAAAGCTTTTCACTACTATCTGGGCTAGAAATAAGACAAATTGACATTCTTTAGAAAGAGGTACAACCTTTGATGGAGAATATATACATTAAATAAAGTAAACTTAGAACAGATACATATGAACTACGGTAAAGAATTCAAAAAATTTGCTACAAAGCACCAAGGGGTAAACGCAATGTATTACGATAAAATCGTTGCTGCGATGACACCAACAAACATGACTCCATATATTATTGAAGAGCGTCAGTTGAATATTTCTCAATTAGATGTATTCTCTAGATTAATGATGGACAGAATTATCTTTTTAGGAACAGGTATCGATGATCAAATCGCAAACATCGTTCAAGCTCAGTTGTTATTCTTAGAAAGCGCTGATGCATCAAAAGATATTCAAATTTACTTAAACTCTCCTGGAGGAAGTGTTTATGCAGGTTTAGGAATTTACGATACTATGCAGTACATCAAACCAGACGTGGCTACAATCTGTACAGGAATGGCAGCTTCTATGGGAGCGGTTTTATTATGTGCAGGTGCAGCAGGGAAACGTTCTGCATTACCTCACTCAAGAGTAATGATTCACCAGCCATCTGGAGGAGCACAAGGTGTTGCAACAGATATGGAAATCAACTTACGTGAGATGTTGAAATTAAAAGATGAGTTATACAACATCATTTCACACCACTCTGGACAATCTTTCGAAAGAGTTCACAAAGACAGTGAGCGTGATTACTGGATGAAAGCTGACGAAGCAAAAGAGTACGGAATGATTGATGAAGTATTAAGAAGAGGATAATTTTCTTAAGCTTCTAAGTTGCTGAGATACTAAGTTTCTAAGTATTCTTTGTAATTTAAAATTCATAAATAAAACAAAATATTAAGCTGTAAAGAAGTTAAGTTTTTAAGTTTTAGGTTAAAAAGCTTAGAAACTTAGTATCTTTGCAGCTTAGTAACTTAAATAAAGAATGGCAAAAGTAGTATTAGAATGTTCGTTTTGTGGAAGAAAAAAGCCAGAAACTAATTTATTGATTGCTGGAATCAATGCGCACATTTGTGATAAATGTATTGAGCAGGCACACGGAATTGTATTAGAAGAATTAAAATCTAGCGGAAGCGCAAAACTAGTTGGGGACTTAATTTTAAAGAAACCAAAAGAAATCAGAGCTTTCTTAGATCAATACGTTATTGGTCAAGATCAGACTAAAAAAGTGATGTCGGTTGCGGTTTACAATCACTACAAACGTTTAATGCAACAGCAATTGGACGATGAGGTTGAGATTGAAAAAAGTAACATCATCATGGTGGGACAAACTGGAACAGGAAAAACATTAGTAGCAAAAACAATTGCTAAAATGTTAGACGTTCCATTGGCAATTGTTGATGCAACAGTATTGACAGAGGCAGGTTACGTAGGAGAAGACGTTGAAAGTATTTTAACTCGTTTGCTTCAAGCTGCAGATTATGACGTAGCAAAAGCAGAAAGAGGAATTGTATTTATTGACGAAATTGATAAAATTGCTCGTAAGAGCGATAACCCTTCAATTACACGTGATGTTTCTGGAGAAGGTGTTCAACAGGCATTATTGAAATTATTAGAAGGAACGGTTGTAAACGTACCACCAAAAGGAGGACGTAAACATCCAGATCAAAAATTTGTTGAGGTAAATACTCAAAACATCTTGTTTATTGCAGGAGGAGCTTTTGATGGGGTTGAGCGTATTATTTCAAAACGTTTAAACCGTCAGGCGGTTGGATATTCAACTTCTAAAAATGTAGACAATATCGACAAAGACAATTTGTTACAATATATTATTCCAAAAGACATTAAAGATTTTGGATTGATTCCAGAGATTATTGGTCGTTTGCCAGTTTTAACGCACATGGATCCTTTAGATAAAGAAACACTTCGTGCGATTTTAACACAGCCTAAAAATGCATTGATTAAACAATATCAGAAATTATTCTTAATGGATGATGTTGAATTTACAATTACAGACGAAGCTTTAGATTTTATTGTAGATAAAGCTTTAGAATACAAATTAGGTGCTCGTGGATTACGTTCGTTATGCGAAGCGATCCTGACAGATGCGATGTACGAACTGCCAACTTCAGACGACACAAGTCTGACAATTGACAAAGAATATGCAGAACATACTTTGAGTAAAAACTTATTGAAGCGTATGGAAATTGCTTCTTAAAGTTTAACAAAGTTCAATTATAAAACCTGTTCATTTATTTGAGCAGGTTTTTTTTATGTCAAATATTTAAGTAATAATTTTCTTTCTTTGTTTAAAGCGATATATTTGATTTTTAAAATCTTTTACTGTAAAGTATGATAACCGAAGTCTTAAAAAATTTAGCATATTTATATTATCCAAAAAATGTATGTCCATGGACTCAGAAAGAATTGTATTTAGAAACCGTAGAATATAAAAGATTAAAAGCATTAATAAAATATTTTGATTCAGATGATAGTGAGGAAATTCGAAATAATATTAAAGCAGAATTTGATAAAGATCCAGTTCTAAAAGATTTTCAAGATTTCTCAAGATTGGATTGGGAAGATCGTTGTTACACATTTTTTCTAAATGTTATTGAAGGAGGAGAACTATGTTCTATAACTTTATATATGAGTGTTTTGGTTCCGTATTACGTAATCGATATCATAATTCATAAAAACCAAATGGTTATTCCACGGTCAAGAATTCAAGAATTGGAAAAGGAAAATTTCGATTCACGAAAAATTAAAGATTTGGTTTTAGAAGTAGAAGATATAGTTGAAAATAAGTTATTTTATTCCAAATTTCCAAGACAAATTTTGAATGACAAGTTTGATGATATTAGTTTTCAAGATTCCTATTTAGGAGAATTTAAAATGTTTAATGCTTTTTACAATAATCAAATAATTCATCGAGACGGGCATGGTAATTAAGAACTATTTAATTCTACTTTGTGTTTTTGGATTTTCTTGTAATAAAGAAAACAAACCAACGACTGTTTCTGAAAACAAACTTAAAAGTGAAGTAGTTTCAACAGAAAAACCTCGATTTGAAATCAATTATAACGATTATTATAAAGAGGCTGAAGAATACTGTAAAGCAAATAAACTCAATCAAAACAAATTTATATTAATTGATCTTGGCGTTCATTCCGGTTATAAAAGATTTTTTATTTACGATTTTAAAAAGAAAGAAATCTCAAAAGCCTATATGGTAAGTCACGGTTGTGGTGATAATCAATGGGGAAGGACTTCTTCTAAAGAGAAACCGCAAATTAGTAACGAATTTGATTCACATTGTTCTTCTGTTGGTAAATACGTGATTTTAGATCGTGGTGTAAGTCAGTGGGGAATAAAAGTGAATTATATCTTGCAAGGAAAAGATAAAACCAATTCGAATGCAAGAAACCGTGCAATTGTGCTGCATTCCTGGGAAGCTATTTCAGATAACGAAGTGTATCCAGAAGGAACACCAGAAGGCTGGGGTTGTCCCGCAGTTTCAAACGAAAGCATGAAAGAAATCGACGAACTTTTGAAAACCAATAAAAAAGTCTTGATGTGGATTATTAAGTCTTAATTTTTGAGGTTTTGAAAATGATTCTTCAATCATAGCCCTGATCGAAACGGTATCCTTTTGTGGTGGGGTTCACCACAAAAGATATAGTGAAGAGCAGGACCAGTCGTTTTTTTATAATTAAATCGTTCTGCTCCTGAAAGTTATTGAACTCGAAACTTCTCTCGATATTCAACAGGTTTCATGCCAACCATTTTATAAAATACTTTTCTAAAAGCTTTTGGATCGTTGTAGCCCGTTTTTTCGATAATTTCTGAAATAGAAAGTTGAGTTTGTTCTAAGTATTTCTTTGAACTTTCGACTCTTATATTCTGAAGATATTCGATTGGTGGAATTCCTGTTACTTGTTTAAAACGACGCGTCATATTTCTAGCGCTTGTGGGAATATCTTTGGTGATTTCTTCTAGTTTTTCGATAGAATGATATTGGCTTTCAATTTTTTGCTGTAATAGAGCAACCAAAGAATCATTGTGTAAATGGTTCGGTCTGAAAGTACTGAAGTAACTTTGCTTGTAACGGTTTAAGTCAATAGAAAAGATTTTAGCAATTTTGACTGCCATTTCGTTACCACAGAATTTCTGAACCAAAAGAATCAGTAAATGAAAAGTTGAAGTTGATCCTCCACTGGTATATAAACTTCCATCTGCTGTTAGGGTTTCTTCGGCTTTTAATTTCACCATTGGAAAAGCTTTGGTAAAAGCGCTGCAGGCGTCGACATGTGTGGTAGCTAATTTTTCGTTTAATAAACCAGAAGCGGCAAACAAGAAAGCGCCTGTACAGAAACTAGCTAATTCTGCTCCAGCTTGATGTTGTTTTTGTAACCACGGAATGAAATTTCTATTCTTTTTAATCATTTCGCTCATATTGTCAGTCGTAAACGCCGGAATCAAAATAAGGTCTGGATTTATATCGGAGGTTTCTATAGAATGACTTTTATAACCGAATAAACTTCCCTGATCGGTTTGCTCTTTCGATTGAAAAATCATGATTTCGAATGGTTTTTCTGTTGAAGGAGAAAGTTTATTTGTGGTTTCAAATACCTCCAGAATGGCTGCTATACTTAGTAATTTAAAGTCGTGAGGTACAATTAAAGCTAGTTTGGTGCTCATGAGGTTTGTGGTTTTTAGAAAATCAGTTCTGAACAAAAATACGCAATTTGTCTCAAATGCCCCTAAAATTGACTTTTAATGTATCTAAAAGCAAATTGTGAAATTTTAAATTTGTTTCTAAATAATTGTAACTTTATATATTATGGAAACAAAAATTTTCTTAAATCTTGCAGTAAAAGATTTAAAGCGAGCAATATCCTTTTTTAATGAATTGGGATTTCCGACGAATCCAAAATTTACAAATGAACAAGGAGCTTGCATCGTTATCGACAAAAATATCTATGTAATGATTTTGGTTGAAGCGTTTTATCAAACCTTTACTCCAAAACAAATTTGTGATTCTAAAACGACAAGTGAAGTTCTTATTTCTCTTTCTATGGAATCGCGTGAGAAAGTAGACGAGATAATTGAGAAAGCAGTAAAAGCTGGCGGAACAGATTATCAGGAAGCGAAAGATTATGGATGGATGTATCAAAGAACATTTTTAGATTTAGATGGACATCATTGGGAAGTGTTTTATATGAATGAAAGCCAGATTCCGAATGAAATGCCAAGTGAAATCTAATAGCAATAATTAAATTATTAAAGAATATAATATGGTAACAATAAAGAATACAGTAAATGCATCTTTAGAAAAAGTTTGGAATTTTTGGAACACTCCAGAACATATTACAAAATGGAGCTTTGCTTCTCCAGACTGGCACACGCCTTACGCAGAAGCCGATTTAAGAGAAGGAGGGAAATTCAAATCGACTATGGCGGCAAAAGACGGAAGTATGAGTTTTGATTTTGGAGGTGAATTTACTTTAGTGAAACCAAACGAAGCACTTTCGTATGTCATGGGAGATGGAAGAAAGGTAGAAATTACTTTTGCAGAAACTGCAGACGGAGTTGAAATCGTTGAAAGTTTTGATCCTGAAACTCAAAATCCAGAAGAAATGCAAAAAGCAGGCTGGCAGGCTATTTTGGATAATTTTAAAAGTTACGTTGAGTCAAACTAAGGCTCAAAGTTGCAGAGAGACAAAGTAACAAAGTAACAAAGTAACAAAGTAACAAAGTAACAAAGTAACAAAGTAACAAAGTAACAAAGTAACAAA
>NZ_JANKMS010000019.1 GCF_024649945.1 Flavobacterium panacis
CAAAGTAACAAAGTAACAAAGTAACAAAGTAACAAAGTAACAAAGTAACAAAGTAACAAAGTAACAAAGTAACAAAGTAACAAAGGTGTATCTTAATTAACTTATATCACTTATATGGTTTAAAAAAAAAGAAAAAAACTAAATATCTAACCCAACAAAAAAAAACAAAAAATGACAAAACAAATATGGTTGAATCTTCCTGTAAAGGATGTAGCAAAAGCGAAAGATTTTTTCTGGAAAATAGGTTTTTCGTTTAATGAACAGCATGATACGCCAAGTTCGACGTGTATGGTTGTAGGTGAAGGGCATTTTGTGGTAATGCTTTTTGAAGAAATGCTGTTTTCTAGTTTTTCTCAAAATGCCGTTACAGATTCCAGTTCTAGTTCTGAAGTTTTGATTTCGATTGATGCTGAAAGCAGAGAAGAAGTGGACGAATTGGCTGAAAAAGTCAAAGAAGCCGGTGGAATTGTTTTTGCTCCTCCAGCCGAAAGTCAGGGATGGATGTATGGCTGTGGTTTTGCCGATTTGGACGGTCATCGTTGGAATGTTTTATATATGGACTTTAGTAAATTACCCAATTGAGATGGAAAAACTAATTTTTAATATTGATATAAAAGCTTCTAAAGAAAAGATTTGGAAGGTTTTGTGGGATGACGCAACTTATAGAAAGTGGACAAGTGCTTTTTGTGAAGGAAGTTACGTGGAAACGAATTGGAACGAAGGCGATAAAATTTATTTTTTAGGACCAGGCGGAGAAGGAATGAATAGTTTGATTGAAACTAAAATTCCAAATGAATACATGGCTTTTAAACACATGGGCGAAATCAAAGATTTTAAAGAAGTCCCACCAAATGAGGAAACAGAAAAATGGGTTGGAGCAATGGAAACCTATCGTTTAGATCAGAAAGGAGACTTAGTAGATCTTCATGTAGAAGTTGATGTAATAGAAAAACATATAGATTATTTTAAAGAAGCTTTTCCGAAAGGAATGGAAGCGATTAAAGAATTGTCTGAGAAGTAGAGATTAGGTATAGAGAAAAGAAGATAGAGGAAAGACTTGATTTTCTATTTTAGAGGAATTAACAATTTATAACTAACAATTAATAATTAGAAAAAATGGCAGCAATAAATCCATATTTAATGTTTAACGGAACTTGCGAAGAAGCGTTCCTATTTTACAAATCCGTTTTTGGGGGAGATTTTCCTTATATCGGAAAATTTAAAGATGCTCCGGCAGAAGAAGGAGAAGTGCTTTCCGAAGAAGCATTAAATCGTATCATGCACGTTTCGCTTCCAATTGGAAATTCCATTTTAATGGGAAGTGACAGTCATCCGAGATATGGCGATGTAAGTTTTGGAGATAATTTTTCTGTTTCTGTGAATACAGAAAGCACAGAAGAAGCGGATAGAATTTTTAACGGACTTTCAGCAGGAGGAAAAGTTGAAATGCCAATGAATAATACTTTCTGGGGTTCTTACTTTGGAATGTTCAAAGATAAATTTGGTATAAACTGGATGGTAAGTTTTGATAAAAATATACCAAACCCATAACCAAAAAGTTACGTTATTTTAATAATAAAACAGAAATGTTAAATTACTCGAGAAAGCACATGTTTATGTGCTTTTTCTTTTCAAAAAAACAAGGATTATTCTTTTTTATCAACGAGAGATTGCCGATTTTTGTCGCTTCAAAATCAAGAAAGAAAAATGGCAGCAGAAGATAAAGAAATAATTTTATTAAAAGTTTCAGGACACGATAAAATTGGAGTTACAGCAGGTTTAACAGCTGTTTTGGCAGCATACGATGCTAATATTTTAGATATTGGTCAGGCCGATATTCATGATACACTTTCTTTGGGAATTTTGTTCGAAATTGCTGCAGGTTCTTCATCAGCACCAGTTTTAAAAGACTTATTGTTTAAAGCGTACGAACTGGAAATCAAAGTAAAATTTATCCCAATTTCTATTGAAGATTACGAAAAATGGGTAAAATCGCAATCTAAGCAACGTTACATTATTAATATTTTGGGCGAGAAATTGGCGGCATCTCAATTGTCTGCTGTTACCCAAATAATGTCAGATCAAAATTTAAATATTGATTCTATCATAAGATTAACGGGAAGAACTTCTATTGTCGAAAAAGAAGAATATCCGCGTTCTTGTATTCAATTGTCTGTAACAGGTGAAATTGTAAACAAGATTATCATGACAGCAAGTTTTATGGAAATTTCCAGAACACTAAATGTTGACATTTCTTTCCAAGAAGACAATATTTATAGAAGAAACCGCCGTTTGGTTTGCTTCGATATGGATTCAACTTTAATTCAAACTGAAGTAATAGACGAATTGGCAGAATTGAATGGAGTAGGAGATCAGGTTCGTGCCATTACAGAATCTGCGATGAATGGTGAAATCGATTTTAACGAAAGTTTCAAAAAACGTATGGCTTTGCTTGAAGGCTTAAGTGAGGAAGTATTACAAAATGTTGCCATTAATTTACCAATTACACAAGGAGCACACCGTTTAATGAAAGCTTTAAAGTATTACGGTTATAAAACCGCAATTTTATCTGGAGGTTTCACTTATTTTGGAGAATATCTTCAAAAAGAATTAGGAATAGATTACGTTCACGCCAATCAATTAGAAATAAAAGACGGAAAATTAACTGGTAAATATATTGGTGATATTGTAGACGGTCAGAAAAAAGCAGAATATTTAAAAGCAATTGCTGAAAAAGAAGGGATTCATATCAATCAAACTATCGCCGTTGGAGACGGAGCAAACGATTTACCAATGCTAAACTTAGCAGGTTTAGGAATTGCTTTTCATGCCAAACCAAAAGTGAAAGAAAGTGCTTCAACATCAATTTCAAGTTTAGGTCTTGATGGAGTTTTATATCTTTTAGGATATCATGATAGATATATCGATATGATGTAAAATACGTCTTACTTTGAATGAAGGCAAAGATTTTTCAGCCCATTTTTGTCATTTCGACGAAGGAGAAATCTCCGCAAGTAGCTCCGCAACGTAAACCAATCTTTGTAGAGTTTCTCGCGGAGATTTCTCCTTCGTCGAAATGACACACTAGATGGAATAAAATATGAAAACCTCAGTTCTTTTCAATAAAGAGCGGAGGTTTTTTTATGTGGGCATGTCCCTGCGGGTCGGGCTATCCGTTTCAATCTTTTGTGGCGAACCCCGCCACAAAAGGATTTTCACTTCTATCCCTCATGCGGGTTTAGTGGAATTATCGTTTTAAGATGATATTTTATTATTTTAAATTAAAAGTAAAGTTCATTTTTGTTCTAATATGATATCCTTCGTGCTCTCCGCAAAGCCATTTTGGAGATTTTTGAAATACTTTTCTTAATTATTTAATAACTTTGAGTTCAATATTGTTATTAATAACAACATTAGATACAGAACCATCCATTTCAATTATAAAACTTCCTGAAATAGATTCTTTAGTTTTTTTGTCAAAATTTTTCGAAACATATTCAATGAATTTGTCATTTCCACCAGGAAATTCGGGTTTTATTTGAACTATTTCAAATTCATAAATATGTTTCTGGATTGGACTTAATTGTTCTTTGTTTTGTGAAATAGATTTTTGAAGAAAGAAACAAAAAAATAGAAATAGAAATAGTCTTTTACTCATAGACATCTTATTCTCTAGATTCCAATTCCCTCTTAATCTCCTTTAAAGTATTCATATTCAAAATAAAAATAGGGAGCAAAGCAATGGGAATTACATTTGAAGCGCTAAAACCTTTGTTAGCAACAAGGAAAATATTAAGACCAAACAAAAGAAGTAAAACCACACCAAACAAATAGGTAACTGTTTTGAATGATTTTTGGGTTTTGATTAGTTCCTCAACAGTCATTTCGCTGAATTTCTTCTTTTTCATTTGGTGGTTTTTATGTTGGGTTAATTTATACTTTAATAGCTTGCATTTCTTTTAACTGTTCCAAATAATCTCTCTGATTAGAAAGTCGTGGAATCTTATGTTGTCCGCCAAGTTTATCTCTTTCTTTTAACCAGTCATAAAATAAATTCTCACGAGCGACATTAATCACCAGCGGATTTAAAGTCATATTGTTGTAACGTTTCGCTTCGTAATCTGAGTTTAAAGTTTGTAAAGTTTCATCCAAAACTTTCTGAAAAAGACCAACATCGGCTGGGCTTTTCTTGAATTCAATCATCCATTCGTGCGCGCCTTTTTCTTTGTCTTGCATAAAAATAGGAGCGACAGTATAATCAATAACTTCCGTTTGCGTAATCTGACAAGCTTTTGCAATAGCCTGATCAGTATTTTCAACCATTAATTCTTCGCCAAAAACATTAATATGATGTTTGGTTCTGCCTGTAACTCTAATTCTATACGGATTTAATGATGTAAAACGAACCGTATCGCCAATTAAATAACGCCATAAACCAGAATTGGTTGTAATGACAATTGCGTAATTTTTATTCAGTTCAACATCTGCCAGACGAATTACTTTTTGGTTTGAAGTTCCAAAAGTTTCCATCGGAATAAATTCGTAAAAAATCCCATAATCCAGCATTAAAAGCAAATCGCTAGAATTATTTAAATCTTGAATAGCAAAGAAACCTTCAGAAGCATTGTAAATTTCGTAATATCTGAAATCTTTACTTGGGAGTATATTTTTATATTGGTCTTTATATGGAGAAAAGCTCACGCCACCATGAAAGTAAACTTCCAAATTAGGCCAAAGTTCCAATAAGTTTTGTTTTCCTGTATTTTCTAAAACCTTATTCATTAAAACCAGCATCCAAGACGGAACTCCGGCAAAACTGGTTACGTTTTCATTTTTGGTTTCGTTGATAATGGCTGCGATTTTGGTTTCCCATTCGCTCATCAAGGAAGTTTTACTGCTTGGAGTACTGCTGAATTCGGCCCAAATTGGCATGTTTTCAATCAAAATTGCAGATAAATCTCCAAAGAAAGTATTGTTGTTTTCGTAAATCTGAGAACTTCCGCCTAAACGAAGACTTTTTCCTAAAAACAATTCAGAATCTTCATTATTGTTCAGATAAAGACAAAGTAAATCTTTACTGCCTTTGTAATGACAATCTTCCAGAGCTTCATTACTAACGGGAATAAATTTACTTTTGGCATTTGTTGTACCACTCGATTTAGCAAACCATTTAATTGGAGTTTCCCAAAAAACATTTTGTTCTCCTAAACGAGTACGTTCAATTAAAGGCTGTAATTCTTCATAAGTAGCAATAGGAACTCTCTCTGCAAAGGTCTGATAAGAGTTAATAGACGAAAATTCATATTGCTTTCCAATAACCGTATTTTCTGATGCCGTCAATAAGTTGTGCAATAATTCTTCTTGAACTTCATTCGGATATTTTAAAAAAAGTTCTATTTGATGAATCCTTTGTTTAAGAACCCAAGAGGCAAACGAATTGATAATGGATAAAGGCATGAATTTGGTTTTTAGGTTACGGACTTTAGGTTTTAAATCTCACAATCCATGTAAAACTAAAAACATAAAATTTGATTATCGAGTGACAAATAGTAACTTTGCCGTCATATCAAAAATAGTATTTTTTTGTAAAAAACAATTCGATTTCAAGTAAAGATTCTCCTTTATAAGTCGAATTTTAACACTAAAAAGTGTAATTCTTTTTGATCAATCTAAATCAGCAATATAAATAAACAACGAATGCAATATCAAGGTGTCCTGACAAAAATGCAAACCGAATTAGGAAGTCCAATTCAATATTATTTGGTTTTTGAAGATAGTTTTCTGAATGTAAATCAGTTATTGGATAAAGAAATCGAAATTAACTTTGTCGGATATCAATGTTTGAATTGTGGTAAAAAGAAAAAAATATACCGTCAGGGTTTTTGTTACGACTGTTTTTATTCAAGTCCTGCTGTTGGTGATTGGATTATGAGACCTGAATTGAGTACAGCGCATTTAGGAATCGCAGACAGAGATTTAGATTATGAATCTAAAGTTCAGTTGCAGCCTCATATTGTATATTTAGCGGCAGCTTGTGAAATAAAAGTAGGTGTAACCAGAAAAACACAAGTTCCAACACGTTGGATAGATCAAGGGGCTTCGCAGGCAATCGCTGTTGTTGAAGTGCCAAACAGATATTTGGCAGGAATTACCGAAGTGGCGCTAAAAGATCATTATACCGATAAAACCAATTGGAGAAAAATGTTGCAGAATTCTGTTGAGGTTTTTGATTTGGTTGCAGAAAAAGTGAAAATTGAAAGTTTAATTCCAGCTGAGGTTAAAGAATTTTTTTACTCACAAAAGAATGATTTGTTTGACTTGCAATATCCAGTTTTGAGTTATCCAGCTAAAGTAAATAGTCTGAATTTGGATAAAAACCCTTCATTTACTGGTAAATTGACTGGAATTAAAGGACAATATTTACTGTTTGAAAACGGAACTGTATTTAATGTACGTGGTTCAGAAGGATACGTTGTGACAATAAACGTGTAGGGTTTTATTAGCAAATTGTTATCTTTTTTTATAATTAAGTTATTTTAATTTAAAATTTACAATTTAATTTGTGGTTTTGTGTTAATTAGTTGATGAATAATTATAGCTTTGACATGTTGAAGCTAATTTAATATTTCAAAAACAAATACCTCAAACAAATACCACATGAGTAACTTAAAAAAAGTTAATACTTTTAGGCGTTCATTAATGCGTAATCTGACTAAGAATATCGGCAGTTCAGTCAGTAACAACGAATCCATTGATGTAACGAAAATCAAGAAAGTATTAATTTGTAGACCAAACGGCCGATTAGGAAACATGCTTTTAATCACACCTTTGGTTGAAGAAGTAACTAAAACTTTCCCAAATTGTAAAATTGATTTATTTGTGAAAGGAATGCTTGCACCAATTGTGTTTGAGAATTATGATAATATCGATAAAATAATTCACCTGCCCAAAAAGCCTTTTAAAGAATTAGTAAAATACTTTAAAGTTTGGACTTTAATTAAAAAACAAAATTACGACGTTGCAATAAATGTTGATCAAAATTCTTCTTCTGGAAGACTTGGTGTCAAATTTTCAAATGCTAAATATAAATTTTTTGGAAATCTTCCAGAAAATGTTACCCTTGAGCATAAAGATTACGACCACATTGCAAAATATCCAGTATATAATTTCAGATATTTTTTAAATCAGGTTGGAACAAAAGATAAAAACGAACCTGTTGCGCTTATAGATTTAAAATTATCTGAAACTGAAATTGCAAACGGTAAAGAGATTTTAAATAAAATTATCGATCCAAACAAAAGGACTATCGCGATTTTTACCTACGCAACTGGTGAGAAATGTTACAGCCCTGCTTGGTGGGAAGAATTTTATACCGTATTGAAAAAAGAATATCCGAACGAGAATATTTTTGAAGTATTACCAGTAGAAAATGTTTCTCAAATCAATTTTGAAGCTCCAACTTTTTACAGTAAAGATGTTCGTGAAATTGGTTCTGTTCTGGCAAACGTAGATGTTTTTGTCGGTGCAGACAGTGGAATTATGCATTTGGCAAGTGCTTCAAAAGCGCCAACTGTTGGTCTGTTTTCAGTTTCTAACTTAAAAAAATATGAACCATACGGAAACGGAAGCGTAGGCTTGGATACCAATGTTTTGGGTGTTCCAGATTTTATAAAAGCAATTAATAAGATTCTAAACAAATAGAATTTAAAAAGAGATTAAAAAAAACCTGTTCGAAAGAACAGGTTTTTTTATGAAAATCTTAGAATCTTAGTGCCTTAGCATCTAAGCATCTTATGTTAAGGATTCTTCTTCTTGAAAAGACCATTCAATAAGTCACTTGCTTTTTTAGTAACTTCTTGTGTTTTTTGTTCTTTTTCTGTTTTTGCAGCCTGCGTTGTGTCTTTTGCTTTTGTGTTTTTGTTGATTAAATCTGTCAACGCAGCAGTTCCTTTTTGTGTCAATTTTTCTTTCTGCTGATTTACCAATTGAGTAGTCAGGTTGGTTACAGCTGTCTTCATATCGGTACTGATTTTAGGATTCGAAAAATTACCAGTCAACACAGCGTTAATCGGAATATTATCCAGTTTTGCAGCATCAGCAGGAGATAATTTCGCAATTAAATTGTTGGCTTCAGTTCCTAGATATTTAGCAGGAACATCAAATTTCAGGTTGTAATTCATAGTTTGATCAAAACCGTGAGTTCCGCCCACTGTAACTTTAATATCTTGGTATTTAATATCAAAAGGTTTTATGTTTACTTTTCCATTATCAAAAGTTAAAGCTGCTTTAATATCGTTCAGGTTTACTTTGTTCAAATCGATAAATTTCACATTTGAACTCAAAGCGCTAAGCAAAGTTGAGTTTTGAGAATTAACAGTCGTAGAAAGCAATTGTCCAATTAAATCTCCAGAGATTGATTTTAAATCTGGAGTTAATTCTTTGGCATCCAAATTACCATTTAACTTAATAGTCGAATTTAATTTACCATTGATAATTCCAGCAATAGGAGCGATTTTTTTCATCATGTCCAACTGCGTAAAAGTCTGTGCAATATCAACCTGATTAAATCCAAGATTCATGTCAAAAGTTGGCACTTTTTCTTTAGTGGAAACCGCTCCGTTAAGACCGATAGATCCACCAAAAATATTGGTTTTAAAGTTTTCTAAAGTTGCTTTTTCATCTTTAATCAATAATTTTCCAGAAACATCTTTCAGTTTTAAATTGTCATACAAAACCGTTGTAGCTTTTGCGTTTAAAGTACAATTTAAGAATGCTGGAATCTTCATGGCTTCAGCTGGTTTTGCTGGAGTTTTAGTTTCTGTTTTTGCAGGCTCACCAGCCGTCATAAAATCATCAACAGCTAATTGGTTTGAGCTCATATTGAAGTTTCCTCTCAATTCTTGTTTTTTAAACATAAAACCGTAGAAATTTTCTAAAACTCCATTAATGCTGATATCACTTTTTCCGGTTGTAGCGTCAAATTGTTTTAAGTTGATTTTACTAGGATTAAATTCTACCAACGCCGTGCTTATGTTCATAGATTTATTGTTTTCATCAGTATATTTAAATCCTGATAAACTCATAGTTCCAGCATTTTTAATGTTTTGGTATTGACTTTTTTCTACAGAAGCCATATCAAAATTCGTGGTAACGTCAGCTTTTAAAATACCTGCAAGAGGTTTGTCCATTTTGATTGGATAAGCTTTTGAAAGATTAGCTAGGTTGATTGTTCCTTTCAAAGCGGCATCAACAATCGGATTTACAGTGATATTTTTGATATTCGCTTTAGCGTTAAAAACATCCTGATCTATTCTGAAAGACAGTTTATCTAAGTTGACATACGTATCATTTAGAATACCAGTTTCATTTATGATTTTAGTGTCAATTACAATATTCTGAACCGATTTTGGAAGATTCGGATATTGGAAAGAAGCATTGTTTGATGCTATTTCAATATTGAATTTAGGAACCGTAGTTTCTGTTAATTCTCCTTTTGCAAAACCATTTACAGTAAAATCTCCGGTAGTCTTAACACCATCCAAGCTCGATGCATAAGCAGAAGGAATTAAACCTAAGAAATTGGTGAAAGAAGAAGTAGGGGTTTTAAACTTCAAATCGTAAATCTGCTTGTTTTCGGCCATTTGAATAAATCCATCAAATTCTAAAGGAAGCTGATTGATTAAAGCTTTGTTTTCTTTAAAAGTATATTTACTTTGATCCAAATCAATTCCAAGAATAGCGTCTAAAGTTAGTTTTACATCTTTCATGTAATTCATTTTATCCATGTCCAATGAAACTTTAGCAGTGGTTTTGGTATTCAAATCTAATTTCGAATTGGTAAAATCTCCAGTTCCTTCGTGATTTAAACTGTCAATTACCATTTTGATTTTAGAACCCTGATCAATGTATCTGAAGGTAAAATTCTCAATTTTATAATTTTGGATTTTCAAAGAAAGTGGCTTGCTTGCTTCGTCTTTCTTATCTTCTTTTTTGTCTTTTAAAGCGATATCAAAGTTTCCAACACCATCTTTATTGAAAATAATATTTACTAATCCGTTTGTAGAACTAATTCCCTGAATGCTTAAAGGCTCTTCTTTTCCTTTGAAAAGTTCTTTCACACTCATTTTTAAATTTAATTCGCCTAAAGAAACCAACGTGTCGCCTTCAAAAGGAGCTTTGTTGATAATAACAAGTTTCTCGATTCCGACAGTTGCATTTGGAAAATTTTTAAACAAACTTAAATCAGCATCTTTAAAGCTTACTTTAGCATCAACACTTTCGTTAATAGCTTCGACAATTTTGGCTTTAATCTGATCTTTAAATAAAAAAGGCAAGGCAAATAATGCGGCAACAAACACCACGATGACAATGGCACTTATTTTTAAAACTTTCTTTAGCATATAATTAGATTTGAGGGTTTAATTTTTATAAAATCGACTCATGCAAAAATAGTTTTTTTTAGGAGAGTGCGAAGATAAAGTTTTCTTAAAATGTAAGAATAATACTTATTTTGTTAAATAAAAAAATCCGTCTGAAAGTATTTCAAACGGATTTTGGATCTTGTTTATTTTATTTATTTCTGAATAAATGAAACAATTTTCTCGACAAGGCTCTCCGACAACGGAAGTGTTTCATTATTGTAACTTGCCATGTTTGCATTTTGATCGCCATCAATGATTTTCATCATGTGATTCATTTTGTCAATAATGGCCATTTCAGCATTTTTATTGGCTTTAGATAAATTTTCGGCATCTTTAACGCCAATCTGTAAATCATTATTCCCCTGTAAAATGAGAACCGGAATTGTCAGTTTACTGATTTCTGTTTGCGGATTGTATTTGAACCACGAAATCAGATAAGGTTGAACGCTTGGTCTGAAAAGAGCATTCAGCATTGGGTCTACTTTTTTAACTTCAAATCCGTTCTTTAAACTGTCAATGATTGGGAAAGTCATATCGTTCAATTGTTTCATTGATTTTGCAGCAATCTGTGTTTTTATAATTTGATCTGCTGGTTCGCCTGCGCCTGCAATCGAAATAAATTTGTCTGCTTTTGCACTGGAAACCATTCCGATTAAAGCTCCTTCGCTATGACCAATTATGATAATTTTGGAAAAACGTTTGTCTTGTTTTAAATAATTAATCCAGCTTTTGGCATCCTGAATATAGTTTTCAAAAACCAGATTGCTTTCAGATCCGCCGGCTGCTTTACTTTCGCCAATAGCTCTTTTATCGTATCGCAAAGATGCAATTCCGTTTTTAGCTAAATTTTCAGCCAGCATCTTCAGGGAATTGTTTTTCATCATCGGATTATTTCCATTTCTGTCTGTTGGACCAGAACCAGCAATAATTAAAGCCACTGGAAATTTCTGTGTTAAGTCTGGTGTCGTCAACGTGCCGTACAATTGATCATTATTGATTTTAAGTACTGCTGGACTTTCCTTAAATGTAATTTCTTTTTTGGTTTGAGCATTTAAAACACTCAAAAACAAAACCGTTAAAAAAAGAATTATCTTGTTCATCTTTCAATTAATATATATTGATTCCGTAAGGCATTATCGCCTGAACTCCTTTTTGTTTTTGAAATCTCTTTACCTGCTCAATAAGCATGTAGTTTTCTTCTCCAATTTCTTCTTTTATAAAAGCTTCTTTAGATTTTGCAAAAGGAAGGTTGGAAATTAAATCATTAAAAGTTTTTTCGTATTCCGGATAATTCTGAGTTCTGTATTTTTTGATTTTAGCAATTTTTGCAGCTTCAGCAATAGCGGCATTTAAACCACCAATTTTATCCACCAATCCTAATTTTAAGGCTTCTGTGCCAGACCACACTCTACCTTGTGCAATGGCATCGACCTGATCAAAAGTCATTTTACGTCCTTCTGCAACATGAGTTACAAAAGTGTTGTATATTTTTTCAACTCCTTCTAAAGTGAAAGCTTTGAACTTTTCATCAACAGGCACAAACGGACTGTAGTTTGCTGAATTTTCATGCGTTTTAACTTGCTCAGAATTAATTCCTAATTTATTAGCCAAAGGGCTAAAGTTTGGAAGCATTCCGAAAACGCCTATAGATCCTGTGATCGTATTGTTTTCGGCGAATATTTTGTTAGCGTTGCAGGCAATATAATAACCTCCAGAAGCAGCATAATTCCCCATAGAAACCACAACTGGTTTTACTTTTTTAGTGATTTCAATTTCTCTCCAGATCAAATCAGAAGTTAAAGCACTTCCACCTGGGCTGTCAATTCTAAGAACGATTGCTTTTACATCGTCATTTTTTCTTGCTTCTTGTAAAGAGCGACGCATTGAGCCTTCTCCGATACTGTTAACATCTCCTTCGCCACCTGTAATTTCTCCCTGAGCATAAATAATCGCAATTTGATCGTTGGCAGTATTGGTCAAAGCAGTTGTAATGTTGTTTTGAGTATAGTCTAAAATCGAAATTTTGTTGTAATCTTCGTCTTTCTCTACTTTTAATGCTTTTCTGATGGCATCATGATAAACATCTTCATAAGCTATAATGTCAACTAAACGCTGTTCTTTTGCCATTTCTGGAGTTTTGGCTAAAAGACCATTTGCAATTTCGTTTAATTTTGGCAACGGAATATTTCTGCTTTTTGAAATGTCTGCAGAAACAGTAGCCCAAATAGAGTTCAACAGAGCCGTTGTTTGTTCTCTATTGGCATCACTCATTTTATTTTCTAAGAAAGGTTCAACGGCACTTTTGTACTTTCCGTGACGAATTACTTCCATATGAATTCCTGATTTGTCCTGAAAATCCTTAAAAAACATTACTTCAGACGAAAGACCTTTAAAGTCCAGATCACCTGCTGGATTGATATAAATTGTATTGGCAACAGAATTTAGATAATATTCTTTTTGGGAATAAGTATTGGCATAAGCCCAGACAAATTTTCCTGATTTTTTAAAACTTTCAAGTGCATTTCTTAAGTCCTTATATTGAGCAAGACCAAGAGAAGATTGATCATTTAAAATAGAAATCCCTTTTATATTATCATCAGTTTTAGCTGCTTCGATAGCATTAAGAACATCTGTCAGACCAATTCCTTTTTTATCAGAGAAAGCCGTTACCCAAGGGTCTCTATATTTTCCAGCATAGTCATTTTTGATTTCTTTTAAATTTAATTCAATAACAGAATCAGATTTTACAGAGACTTTGTCATCTCCGCCAAAAAGTGTGGCAATAAAGATTGCTCCAAAAAAGAAGAGCATGATAAATACAAAAATACCAATTACTGTGGCGAGTACATTTCCTAAAAACTTCATAAGTATATTTTTTTAATAAGTAGCGAAAAAGGGCAAAATGTTACAAATTAGAGATCTAAAATTTATAAGTAAATCCAGACGTCGTTTCACAAATATATTGGTTAATTCTAAAATAGTTTTAGTTAATTTGCATTAATTATGAAATTACAGCATCAAGTCGTTTTATCGATAGGCAGCAACCAGGGCAGCAGACTAGAAAACATTCAAAAATGTATTGATTTAATCCATCAAAATGTTGGGACTGTTATTCAGGTTTCCAAACTTTATGAAACGCCAGCATGGGGTTTTGAAAGTGATGCTTTTTACAATTGTGCACTTCTTTTGCATACTAATTCTTCAGCTCACAAAATACTGAATCAGGTTTTAAAAGTTGAAAAAGAATTGGGTAGAATTCGTTCTAATCAGGAGGGATATCAATCCAGAATTATAGATGTAGATTTGATTGTTTTTGATGATGAAATTATTAATTCGGAGAAACTTCAAGTTCCTCATCCTTTAATGCAGAACAGAAATTTTGTTTTGCTTCCGATGCAGGATTTGAAATTGAACTGGAAACATCCTGTTTTGCAAAAAACAATTTCAGAATTGCTTGCCATTACGCCAGATGAAAGTGTTTGTACCATAGTTCAGAATTTAGAAAATCCGCTTGAAGGAATTCCTTTAAATCAGTTTAATTATATTTCTTTTGAAGGAAATATTGGTGCAGGAAAAACTACTTTGGTACATAAAATTGCAGAAGATTTTAATGCCAAAACAGTTTTGGAAAGATTTGCTGATAATCCGTTTCTTCCTAAGTTTTATAAAGATCAAAACAGATATGCTTTTCCGCTTGAAATGTCTTTTCTAGCAGATCGTTATCAGCAATTATCAGATGATTTGGCACAGTTTGATTTGTTTAAAGATTTTATTGTAGCTGATTACCATATTTTTAAATCATTGATTTTTGCTAAAATTACGTTGCAGGAAGACGAATATCGTTTGTACAGAAATCTCTTTGATATTATTTATAAAGAAATGCCAAAGCCTGATTTATATGTTTATCTCTACCAAAATACGGAACGACTTTTACAAAACATAAAAAAACGCGGACGTAACTACGAACAAAATATTGAAGCTTCTTATTTAGAAAAAATCAATAATGGTTATTTGGAATACATCAAATCTCAAACGGATTTAAATGTTTTAATTATAGATGTTTCTGATCGCGATTTTGTCAAAAGACATGAAGACTACATTTTTATTTTAAATGAAATTAAGAAAAAGCTTAATTAGTCAATATGCCAATTAGATAATTAGATAATTTTCCAGTTATGCTGATAAATTTTCTAATTATCAAATTTTCTAATTGCTACATTATTTTATTGCCACATTTTCTAATTGAAAACCTATCTCTTCAAGGTAAAATGACCTCTTAAAACAGGCATCGAATCATCTACTTTTAAGGCATACCAATAATCAGAAGCGGGAAGCGGAACTTGATTTAAAGTGCCATCCCAGCTCATTTTTAATCTGCTTAACTGTGCAATCATTTTACCGTAACGATCAAAAATAGTAACTTCTGCTTGAGGATAATTTTCCATTCCAGTTACTTCCCAAACATCATTAAAAGTATCGTTGTTTGGAGTAAAGAATGGAGGAAAAACGAGTACTACAAATTGTTGTGTGACTTGTCCGCATCCACTTTTTTCTCGTGCATAAGCCGTTTGCAGCCCACCAGGAACGTCATAAAAAATGGTAGAATCCTGATAGTTGATTCCGTCTACAGAATATTCAAAGTAATTTTCTGTTTTAATGGGATAAATAATAGCTCTGGTTCCTTCCACGTCAATACGATTAATCTGTGGAATTTTATGTTCTTCAACAATAATAGTTTTTCTACTTGTACAGTTTTCAGGCGACGGACTTGTAACGTCGACAGTATAAGTTCCTCCTGTAGTAGCAACGGTGGTTTGATTTGTTACTCCATTAGACCATAAATAAGTCATTCCTGAAACTCCAGCGTCTAACGTTAGGGTTTCCGACTGACATAAAATTAAAGTTTCATCGGTTACTGTTGGTGGTGTGTAGATTATAATATCGACAGGAATTCGAGTAGGATTGATGCATCCATTATTTGAAGCTTCTGCATAATAAGTGGTGTTAGAGGAAATGGCAGGAGTTGCGAAATTAGTTCCCGAGAAAACACTTGTGCCACCCGTTGATGATGTAAACCAGTTAATTGTTCCGATGTTTGAAGAAGCTTCGAGTGTTACGCTTCCTGTACCGCATCTGGAAACAGTTGTATTTGTTGCGACTGGCACATTTGGAGTGTGATTTATTGTGGCGACAACTGGCTTACGGTTTGATTCGCAACCGGCATCAACGTAATAAGTTGTCGTAGTTGTGATTGGTGGTGTGTTATAGGTGTTTCCGGTAGTTAGTAAATTTCCGCCAGTTGCAGAATCGTACCAGCTGATTGTTGCTCCTGTAGCTGCCGTTGCACTAAGGGTAAAACTTCCAAAATCACAAGCTGGATTCGGATTAGCAGCTGGGTTTGCTACAGGTATAGTGATTTTGGTACTTGCAGCGATTTCTAAAGGCGTTTCACCAGGCATTCCACCGTATTCCACAACATAACCTTTTGGTTGGTAATCACCTGAAGCACCTCCTGTGTTTGATAAATCATTCCATGAGCCTCTTATTCCAACTCCAGGCTGTGTAATATGTGCATAATCTTCATCACCTTGTTGATTTGGTTCGCCAGTATTCCAAAATGCAAAATTTGGAGTTGAGCCATTTGCATTTCCATTCCAGAAAATCGTTCCGGCTTCTGGTCCGGTAACCCATTTCCATACGCCTTCAGTTTCGGCATCGCTTCCTCCAATCCAACCTGTTCCAGAGGCTTGTTCGCCAATTAATTTTGCTTCGTCAGCAGATAAAATAGTGGCCAAATATCCTTGAAGACCATAATAGGTACTAGCTGCAGCTAAATCACGTGCATTTGTCCAGGTAACGCCTAAGTTGGGAACAAATAAATAATAATGTCCTGTAGAGGGTAAAAAATTTGCTTGCCCGATAGTAATTGAAAATGTTCTTGTGCCGCTGGCAGTATCAGATGGATTGGTAAACATAACATCTTTTACTGCCGAAATAAAATCAGCATAAGGAACTTCAGTAGCAGGATTTGTTCCTGATAATTGTAGTTTTCCAGAGGTGACATCCCAACTACTCACAATACTGGGATGCAAGGTCGGATTTGCAAGTTCTAATCGGTCTAAACCACTTGAATATCCTGATGAAATCTGAATGTAAATTACTTGTGTACCGTTTTCAGAAGCGTCATGATTAATCGTAAAATCTGTTACAATATTTATCGACGTTTGTGGACAGTAAAGTTGATCGCCCTGTGCAATAAGTTTTGGAGGATCAATTACAAAATTAGTTTTCTTTTGCTTTTTGACTTTTAGATTTATGAAAGGTTTTGGTGTGTATGTAGTGTTTTTGTTAAAAGTTTTTGAATTTTCTTTTGAATGAGAAAAATTAAAACTTAAAACGGATAATAAAGTGAAAATAATTGTTAATTTGATATTTTTCATTTGCTAAAAATATCAATTAATTAAGAATAAAAAAATAAAATTTTATTTAGGCCAATTCATTTTTTGAAATAAGTCCCAAACAACAATTCCGGCGCTTACAGCAATATTAAGAGAGTGTTTAGTTCCAAGCTGTGGAATTTCGATACAACCGTCGCATATTGCTACAGCTTCTTGGGCAACACCAAAAACTTCGTTTCCAAAAACCAAAGCATATTTTTGATTTTTTTCAATTTTGAAATCCTGAAGAAAAACAGCACTTTCAACTTGTTCTATCGCCATTGTCAGGACATTTTCTTTTTTTAGGTTTTCAATAACTTCCAAAACGTTTTCGTGATGTTCCCATGCTACGGTTTCGGTTGCACCCAGAGCGGTTTTATGAATTTCTTTGTTAGGAGGAGTTGCGGTAATTCCGCATAAGATTATTTTTTCAACCAAAAATGCATCCGCAGTTCTAAAAACAGAGCCGATGTTGTGTAGACTTCGAATATCATCTAAAACTAATATTAAAGGTGTTTTTTCAGATTTCTTAAAATCCTCAATAGATTTACGGTCTAATTCGCTGTTTTCGAGTTTTCTCATTGGTGTTTAAATTCTAGTCATAAAAAAAGCTTCCAAAGATAAGGAAGCTTTTTGATTATTTATGTGTTTTTCAGATTAGCTTTTTACTGGATCTGGTAAAACAGTACCTTTAATTGTAAGTACTTTTGTTGGTTGTCCTTCTGCGTTAGAAGTTACAGTTACAGTTTTTGTAAAAGCACCAACTCTGTCAGTAGCATATTTTACACCAATAACACCTTTAGCTCCAGGAGCAATTGGTTCTTTTGGAGTAGTTGGAACAGTACATCCGCAAGATCCTTGAGTGTTAGTGATAATTAATGGTTTAGTTCCGTTGTTAACGAAAACGAATTCACGTTTACCATCAGCGTTGTGAGCGATAGTTCCGTAATCAATCGTTTCGGTTTCAAAAGCCATTCCAGCTCCTTCAACTTTAGCAACTTTAGTAGCTTTAGCTTTTTTAGTTGTTTGCGCATTAGAAGCCGTAATACCAGCTACAGCTAACATAGCGAATAAAATTATTTTTTTCATCTTAGGGTCTTTTTTTTTAAATGATAAACAAAGCTATGTAAAATTCTCCAACCACAAACTAAAAAAATCCTAAAAATATTTTAATTTTTGAAGTTTTCAATATGCCATTAAAAAATCATAAATTCGCTGTCTTAATTTTTTCATTTAAAACATTACAATTTGGCAGCTAAAGAGAAAGTGGTGAAGGAAACACCTTTAATGAAACAGTACAACGAGATCAAGGCTAAATATCCTGATGCATGTCTGCTTTTCAGAGTAGGAGATTTTTATGAAACCTTTGGAGAAGACGCCATTAGAGCTTCTAAAATTTTAGGAATAACATTAACTAAAAGAGGTGCAGGATCTGATACAGAAACAGCACTAGCAGGGTTTCCGCATCATTCTGTAAATACTTATTTGCCAAAATTGGTTAAGGCTGGACTTCGTGTAGCGATCTGTGATCAGCTTGAAGATCCGAAAATGACAAAAACAATCGTTAAAAGAGGTGTAACAGAGCTTGTAACTCCTGGAGTTTCTTTAAACGATGAGGTTTTGCATTCAAAATCAAATAACTTTTTAGCATCAGTTTATTTTGCCAATAAAAATATCGGAATTTCCTTCTTGGATGTTTCGACTGGTGAGTTTTTAACAGCTCAAGGAAATGCAGAATACATCGATAA
The DNA here is from genome assembly GCF_024649945.1 of Flavobacterium panacis. Taxonomy (GTDB): domain Bacteria; phylum Bacteroidota; class Bacteroidia; order Flavobacteriales; family Flavobacteriaceae; genus Flavobacterium; species Flavobacterium panacis. The sequence goes on from NZ_JANKMS010000019.1 coordinate 18,607, forward strand.
ATTATTGCAGAATTTTAATCCAAGTGAGGTTTTAGTTCCGAAACATAATAAGGGAGATTTTAAAACTGCTTTCGGAGAAGATTTTCATAGTTTTTATTTAGAAGATTGGATTTATAAAGAAGATTATGCTTTAGAGACATTGACAAAGCATTTTCAAACGAATTCATTAAAAGGATTTGGTGTTGAAGAGTTAAAAGAAGGAATTATTGCTTCGGGAGCGATTTTATATTATTTGTCCGAAACTCAGCATAATCGTGTGCAACATATCACGGCAATTCAGCGTATTGCAGAAGATGCTTACGTTTGGATGGATCGTTTTACAATTCGAAACTTAGAATTATATCATAGTTATAATCCAAATGCAGTTACGCTTTTGGATGTTATTGATAAAACACTTTCTCCAATGGGAGGGCGTTTGTTGAAACGTTGGTTAGCGTTGCCTTTAAAAGATGCTAACAAGGTAAAAAGCCGTCATGAGGTTGTAGCGTATTTAAAATCAAATCCTGAAATTCTGCATAACATTCAATATCAGATTAAACAGATTTCAGATTTAGAGCGTTTAATTTCTAAAATTGCTGCTGGAAAAGTTTCGCCAAGAGAAATTGTTTATTTAAAGGAATCTTTAGATGCTATTATTCCGATAAAAACTTTGGCACTCGAAAGTCCGCAAGAAGCAGTGAAAGTTATTGGAGATAGCTTACACGCTTGTGATTTGCTTCGCGAAAAAATTAAAAATACTTTAAATCAGGATGCTCCTGTTGCGATTTCAAAAGGAAATGCAATTGCAAGCGGAATCAGTGAAGAATTAGACGAGTTACGTGCTATTTCAACTTCAGGAAAAGAATTTTTAGAAGGAATTGAAAAAAGAGAATCAGAGAGAACAGGGATTTCTTCATTGAAAATCTCTTTTAATAATGTTTTCGGATATTACATCGAAGTTAGAAATACACATAAAGATAAAGTTCCAGAAGAATGGATTCGTAAGCAAACTTTGGTAAATGCAGAGCGTTATATTACTGAAGAATTAAAAGAATACGAAACCAAAATTTTAGGAGCAGAAGAAAAAATCTATAAAATAGAAAGTGAGCTTTTCGAGCAGTTAGTAGCATGGATTTCTACTTATATCAAACCTGTTCAAATGAATGCTTATTTGGTGGCGCAGTTAGACTGTTTGTGCTCTTTTACACAAATGGCTGTTGAAAATCAATATGTATGTCCTGAAATTGATGAGACATTTGAATTGGATATCAAAAACGGAAGACACCCTGTAATTGAAAAACAATTGCCTGTTGGGACTCCTTATATTGCCAATGATGTTTTCTTGGACAGAGAAACGCAGCAAATCATTATGATTACCGGACCTAACATGTCGGGTAAGTCTGCAATTTTAAGACAAACGGCTTTAATTGTGCTTTTGACTCAAATGGGAAGTTTTGTTCCTGCTGATAGTGTTAGAATGGGAATTGTGGACAAGATTTTTACGAGAGTAGGAGCTTCAGATAATATTTCGATGGGTGAATCTACTTTTATGGTTGAAATGAATGAAACGGCTTCGATCTTGAATAATATTTCCGATAGAAGTTTGGTGTTGTTGGATGAAATTGGAAGAGGAACTAGTACGTATGACGGAATCTCGATTGCTTGGGCAATTGCTGAGTTTTTACATGAACATCCAGGAAGAGCAAAAACGCTTTTTGCAACGCATTATCATGAGTTGAATGAGATGACAGAATCGATGCCGAGAATTCAGAATTTTAATGTGGCTGTAAAAGAGCTTAAGGATACTGTTTTATTTGTTAGAAAACTGGTAAAAGGAGGAAGTGCGCATAGTTTCGGAATTCACGTGGCAAAAATGGCTGGAATGCCACAATTGGTTATTTCAAAAGCGCAAAAGCTTTTAAAGAAATTAGAGAAGAATCATTCAAGCGATGCTTTGAACGGAATAAAAGCGGCAAATGATGAAATGCAGATGAGTTTCTTTAATTTAGATGATCCTTTGTTGGAAGAGATAAAAGAAGAGATTTTAAATCTCGATATTAATGCGATTACACCAGTAGAAGCTTTGATGAAGCTGAATGAGATCAAAAGAATGCTGGTTAAAAAATAAAATCTAAAAAATTTCAATTTTAAAGTTTAGGTTATCAGAATGTTATAAAATAAGTGGATTTTTTTTTAGAAAAACGCTTGTGTAATTGAATAAATGTCCTAAATTTGCACTCGCAATACGAAACAAATCAAGTATTGCAGGTTCTTAATAAAATTTGAAATGCGAAAATAGCTCAGTTGGTAGAGCGCGACCTTGCCAAGGTCGAGGTCGCGGGTTCGAGCCCCGTTTTTCGCTCAAAACCATATAATGCTCGGATGGTGAAATAGGTAGACACGCTGGACTTAAAATCCAGTGAACAGCAATGTTCGTGCGGGTTCAAGTCCCGCTCTGAGTACTAAAGCCTCTTCTTTTGAAGAGGCTTTTTTTATTTGCAAACTTGCAGTTAATAAATTTAGGTAGTAAATTTATTAGTGGAACCAGAAATCTAGGGGTTTCAAAAACAATCTAAAATCAATAATCTAAAATCTAAAATTTATAAATGGGTGCTTTTGTAATTAGCAAGCGATTTAATGATGAATATAAATTTACTTTTACTTCGCGAAGAGGTAAAGTTATTTTTACGAGTTTGAGTTATGAATTGAGGTTTGAGTGTGAAGAGGATATTGAGAAGTTTAAAGCGAATATTGATCTTTCTAAGTTTTTGAAATTTAAAGGTTCAGGAGGGAAGTATTTTTTTAAATTGATGCTTGGGGATCTTCATTTTGCTACAAGTCGAAAATATAGTACGGAATTGCTTTTGCAGAAGGGGATAAAAGAAATTGTGACATATGCTTCTCGGTCTGAGATTTTGGATTTTTCTTCGAGTGAATCAATTTTTGGGGATGAGGAAACTGAAGAAGAGTTGGAGGAAGCGGCAGAATAAAAAAAGCGTTTGTAAATTACAGACGCTTTTTTTATGAAGTGGATTAATTTGTAAAAATTAATCATAAAAAAAAACCATCTCTAAGATGGTTTTAAAAATTTTAGAACTTAGGTTCTAATTATTTTTTTACTTCTTCTACTTTAGCAGCAGCTGAATCAACTTTAGCAGCAGCAGAATCAACAGTTGCAGCAGCTGAATCAACAACAGCAGCAGCAGAATCAACAGTTACAGCAGTAGAATCTACAGCAGCTTCTGTAGCAGCAGCGTCAGCTTTTTTACAAGATACAACAGTTAAAACAGCAACAACAGCTAAACTTAAAAATACTTTTTTCATCTTACTTTATTATAAAAGGTTAATTATTAATTCGTGGCAAAGATATAAATTTTTTAATATGTAAAATATTTTTTCACTTTTTTTTTAAAATATTTTCCTTGCTCACGATTATCTTAGTTATCAAATAATATGCCAAATTAGAAAAAATAATTGGTATTATTGTATGTTTTGTTAAATTTATTTTTTGTTGAAAATTCTATCGGTGTTTTCGGCTTTTTGGTTGGTTTGTTGTAGTTTATTTTGTTTTTTAATGATTATTGTCTTTTAAGCGGTGTGAGGAAAAATGATTTTAATCGGTTTAATTATCATAAAAAAAGTGGAGACAGATTGTTTTTATGCTTGAAAGGGTTAAAAAATGTTTTTCAAAATAGTTTCAGTTGCTCCTTTATTGTTTTGAATGAATGATCTGCAGATCTCACTTTTTTCTGTAAATAGTAAGTTATCAGATAATAATCGGTCAAAAATCACTTTTAATTCATTACTATTTGAGATAACGGTACATCCTTTTAGTGCTACGAGTGACACTGCTTCAGCAAAATTGGAATAATTTGGGCCAATTACTATCGGAATTCCAAATGTAGCAGGTTCCAAGATATTGTGAATTCCAGGATTTCCAAATCCGCCGCCCACATATGCGATTGTTCCATAACTGTAGATCTTTGTTAGAATTCCAACAGTATCAATTATGAATACATTATAATGAGATAAATCTTTATTTTCTTTTTCGGAAAACAAAACCGTTGATTTTGTAATCTGGGATTTAAGATTGGAAATCTGATCAGCTTTAATATTGTGTGGTGCAATAATGAATTTTACATCTTCTGGTGCTTGATTTATATATTCGGCAATCAAAACCTCGTCTTTTGGCCACGAGCTCCCAATTACAATAGTCTGCTGATTGTTTTTGAAGTTTTTGATATAATCAAGAGAATTGTCTCTTGCTAAAATTGTAGCAACTCTGTCAAAACGGGTGTCGCCAGAAACAATTACATTCTTAAAGCCAATGGATTCAATTTTTTCTTTTGAGCTTTCATTCTGAACAAAAAAGTAAGTAAAAGCTTTTAAGGCGTTTCTGTAAAATCCTCCATACCATTTAAAAAACATTTGATTGTCTCTGAAAATTCCAGAAATCAGGTAAGTTGGTGTTTTGCTTTTTTCTAATTCCTTTAAATAATTTAGCCAGAATTCGTATTTGATGAAAAATGCAAATTCAGGATGAACTAATTTTAAAAATCGTTTAGCATTGCTTTTTGTGTCAAGAGGAAGATAGATGGTAACATCTGCAACTGTGTTATTTTTACGCACTTCGTATCCAGATGGGGAAAAAAAGGATACAATGATTTTATGTGAAGGGTATTTTTCTTTGATTTTTTCGATAACAGGTAAGCCTTGTTCGTATTCTCCTAATGAAGCGGAGTGAAACCAAATGGTTTTGTCGTCTACTTTGATTTTTTCTTCTAAGAGTGAAAATACATTTTTGCGACCGTTAACAAAAAGCTTAATTTTCGGACTAAATAGCGCTATGATTTTTAAGAAAAATCCTGCGATGTATATGATTAAATTGTATAAAAAAAGCATGTAATAATTTTTGTGGCTAAATTACATTTCTTTCGACTATTTTCATTGGTTTGAAGCTATTAATAACTATTTTTGTTCCTCCTTTTAGAGATTTCTGTCTGAAATAGAGTCTTTAATTTTTAAACATTATTCAAAAATGAAAAAAATACAAATGGTTGACTTAAAAAGTCAATACGAAAAAATAAAATCTACTGTAGACGCTTCTATTCAAGAAGTTTTAGATACTAATACTTATATTAACGGACCTTTAGTTCATCAGTTTCAAAAAAATCTTGAAGATTATTTAGGAGCAAAACATGTAATTCCTTGTGCAAACGGTACAGATGCTTTACAGATTGCCATGATGGGATTGGATTTGAAACCGGGTGACGAAGTTATTACTGCCGATTTTACTTTTGCGGCTACTGTTGAGGTTATTGCTTTGTTGCAATTGACTCCGGTTTTAGTTGATGTTGATATGGTAAACATGAATATCGATATTGAAGCAGTTAAAAAAGCAATCACGCCAAAAACAAAAGCAATTGTTCCTGTGCATTTATTTGGTCGCGCTGCTAATATGGATGCGATTATGGAAATTGCAGTAGAACATAATTTGTATGTAATTGAAGATAATGCACAGGCAATAGGAGCTGATTATATTTCTAAATCTGGAACAAAATCAAAAGTAGGAACAATTGGTCATGTTGCGGCAACTTCTTTTTTTCCATCTAAAAATTTAGGTTGTTACGGAGATGGAGGAGCGATTTTTACTAATGATGATAAATTAGCACACATTATCCGCGGAATTGTAAATCACGGAATGTATGAGCGTTACCATCATGATGTTGTAGGAGTAAATTCTCGTTTAGATAGTATTCAAGCTGGAGTTTTAAATGCAAAATTACCTTTGCTTGATGAGTATAACCAAGCTCGTCGTTTAGCAGCTACAAAATATAATGCTGCTTTTGCTGGAAATAAACACATCATCACTCCTGATTTTGATGCAAATCAGAATGATCATGTTTTTCATCAATATGTGTTAAGAATTTTAGATGCAGATAGAAATGCTTTAATGCAGCATTTATTGGATAAAGGAATTCCATGTGCGATTTATTATCCAATTCCGCTTCACTCTCAAAAAGCTTATTTAGATCCTCGCTATAAAGAAGAGCAATTTCCGGTTACGAATCAATTAGTTCAGGAAGTAATTGCTCTACCGATGCACACTGAGCTTGATGACGAGCAGATTAAATTTATAACCGATTCTGTTTTAGAATTTCTAAACCAATAAATATGAGAAGAGCTAGTCTTTTAATTTTGATAATTCTTGTTCAGTTTTCAGTTTTTGCTCAAAAAACGAATTCTAAAGAAGAAAATGCTGTTGCCGGTCAGGTAGAGATTTTACGTCAAGCGATGATTGATGCTGACGGTGCAAAATTAAAAGCGCTAACTTCGGATAAGTTGAATTATGTCCATTCAAATGGCAATTTTCAAAATCAAACAGAATTTGTTGAAGGAATAGTTAGTGGAAAATCAGATTTTGTATCTATTGATTTTCAGAATCAGACTATAACTGTTCAGAATGATGTTGCTATAGTTAGACATGTTTTGTCTGCTCATACCAAAGACGATGGAATAGATAGAGATATTAAAATAGGTATAATGCTTGTTTGGCAAAAACAGAAAAATAAATGGATTCTAATTGCAAGACAAGCCTATAAATTAACTACATAAAATAACCACAAAATGAAAGTATTAGTAACAGGAGGATTAGGATTTATAGGTTCTCACACGGTAGTCGAATTGCAAAACGAAGGCTTTGAAGTTGTGATAATCGATAATCTTTCAAATTCCTCGGAAGATGTTTTAAAAGGAATTACAGCAATAACAGGAAAAACGCCTTTATTCGAAAAATTAGATTTAAGAGAAAAAAGTGCGGTTAAAGATTTTTTTAAAAAACACAATGATGTTACGGGAGTGATTCATTTTGCGGCTTCAAAAGCAGTGGGAGAAAGTGTTGAACAGCCTTTGTTGTATTATGAAAACAATATCAATAGTTTAGTATATCTTTTGCAAGAATTACAACAAAAACCTGAAGCAAGTTTTATTTTCAGTTCTTCTTGTACAGTTTATGGTCAGGCTGAAAAAATGCCAATTACAGAAGATGCTCCAGTTCAGGTAGCAATGTCTCCTTATGGGAATACGAAGCAAATTGGAGAGGAGATAATTACAGATACAGCTAAAGTGACAAATATTAGTGCTATTTTATTGCGTTATTTTAATCCGGTTGGAGCGCACGAATCTGCTCAGATTGGAGAATTGCCTTTAGGAGTTCCTCAAAATTTAGTGCCTTTTATTACGCAAACAGGAATGGGATTGCGTCAGGAGTTATCTGTTTTTGGAAATGATTATCCAACATCAGATGGAACTGCAGTTCGTGATTATATTCATGTTGTGGATTTAGCAAAAGCGCACGTAATTGCTTTACAACGTTTGTTAAACAAAAAGAATTTGGCAAAAGTAGAAACTTTCAATTTGGGAACAGGAAAAGGAAGTTCTGTTTTGGAAGTGATTCATAGTTTTGAAAAAGTGAGTGATAAAAAATTGCCATACAAAATTATGCCTCGCCGTGAAGGTGATGTTACTGAAGCTTTTGCCAATACAGATAAAGCAAATAATGTTTTAGGCTGGAAATCAGAATTAAGTTTAGATGAAGCAATGGCAAGTGCTTGGAAATGGGAACAGAAAGTTCGTTCTTAATTTAGGTTTCAGTCATAGTGACTCCTGATAGCATCAGGATTGCTTTTTATATAAATAACATAATCCCAAATAATCTATATGGATTGTTTGGGATTTTTATTTTGAATACATTTATTTTATAAATTTGTAAGATAAAAATGTAGGAATTTTAAACATGAAAAAGGAAAATCAAAAAAATGACAAGGTAGAAGAACCTGCAAAAGAATACGAAATTCAAAAAAAGAAAACTCAAGGAATCGATCCCGAAACTTTTGATTTTGATGCTGAGTTTGCAAAAGGGCTAACTCTTGAAGAAGCAAAAGCAGAATCCATTAGAAGAATCCGAGAATGGTGGGGGAAAGGGAAATAGAAATTGTATTTACACCAAAAGTATTAGAGTTTTTAGATGATTTAGTACTTGTATTATATAAAAAAGAATATTTTGGATTTCTGGGATCTGCAGAAAATTATGTTTTAACAATGTATGATGCAATTTCAGATAGGTTAAAGAAATCAAGGCATTGTCAAGCCCCTAGTTCAATTAAATATTTAGGAACAAATTATATTTTTTATAAAGTCAATAATAGAACAACTTGGTACATTTTTTTCGAAAAAAGGGAAAGAAATTATTTGATAACAGCGATTATAAATAACAATTCTATTGAAGTTGGATATCTATAAAACAAAATCCTCATAAACTGATCAAAGTTGATGAGGATTTTTTATTTATACAGCCAGTAAATGATCCCGATAGCTATCAGGAGAGGCTGCAACTAAAAACTAATTAAGCATTAGCAGTAGCCGCTTCTTTATCAATTTTATTAATCAAGCCAGCTAAAACTTTTCCAGGACCAACTTCAGTAAATAAAGTAGCGCCGTCAGCGATCATTTGCTGAACAGACTGAGTCCATTTTACAGGAGCAGTTAATTGAATGATTAAGTTCTTTTTAATTTCGTTTGCATCAGAAACTGCATGTGCAGTAACGTTTTGATACACTGGACAAATTGGAGTAGAGAATGTAGTCGCTTCAATTGCGGCAGCCAATTCTTCTCTAGCTGGTTCCATCATTGGCGAGTGAAAAGCTCCTCCAACAGGTAAAATTAAAGCACGTTTTGCTCCAGCAGCTTTCATTGCCTCACAAGCTTTTTCAACAGCAGTAGTTTCTCCAGAAATTACCAATTGACCTGGGCAGTTGTAGTTTGCAGCAACCACAACACCGTCGATAGAAGCACAAACTTCTTCCACAACATTATCAGCTAAACCTAAAACTGCAGCCATTGTAGATGGAGTAATTTCGCAGGCTTTTTGCATCGCTAAAGCACGTTGAGAAACCAATTTAAGTCCGTCTTCAAAAGATAAAGTTCCGTTTGCTACTAAAGCAGAGAATTCTCCTAAAGAGTGACCTGCAACCATTTCCGGTTTGAAATCTTCTAAAGTTTTAGCTAAAATAACAGAGTGTAAAAATACAGCTGGTTGTGTTACTTTAGTTTCTTTTAGTTCTTCGGCAGTGCCTTCAAACATGATATCTGTAATTCTGAAACCTAATATTTCATTAGCTTTTTCAAATAATTCTTTGGCTAAAGCCGAATTTTCATAAAGGTCTTTACCCATTCCTGTGAATTGCGCGCCTTGACCCGGAAATACGAATGCTTTCATTTGTCTAATTTGTTTTTTATTTTTTTTGGAATTGAAATTAGTTTCAATTGAAAGGCAAAAATAATACTTTTTTATTTCGTATAATCCTTAAACATGTAAATCCATGCTAATCTGGAAAATCGGAGGTTGAAAGAAGTTAATAAAGTGATCACAACAGCAATTATGGGAATGATTCGCAAATCGAAATTTTTTTCGAAGAAGAACTGTGCAATACAGTATGTTGCAATTCCTTGAGCGACTGTTAATCCATAGTTTACATACATGGCGCCAAAGAAATAACCAGGTTCTTTTTGGAATTTGTAATTACAGTGGCTGCAGTATTCATTCATTTTTGGAAGACTAAAATTGAAGAAAATATTTTTGTCTGTAAAAACTTTTCCTTTATGACAAATAGGACATTCGTTGCTTAAAATATGAGTTAATGCGCTTGACATGACTTTGTTATTTTTTGTTTATACAAAGGTAATTCAGAGGTTTATAAAAGTCTTTTTTATATCTTCGCTTATTATAGCACAATAAAGACATTTTTTATGAAAAGATACCCGATTTATAGTGTTCAGAATTTTAGCTGTAACGATATTCACCGCGATTTTTACGTGAATACTTTTACGGAACATTTAAAAAATCACAGTTTTGTCGAAGAACCGCATCGGCATGATTCGTATTTAATGGTCTTTTTTACGAAAGGCTCTGGTTTGCATGAAGTCGATTTTGATCAATTCGTAATCAAGAGAGGAAGTCTTTTTGTGCTACAACCAGGACAAATGCATCATTGGAATTTATCTGAAGACATCGAAGGTTTTGTCATTATTTTTTCTCAGGAATTGTACAATTTGTATTTCGGACAAAAAAAAATTAACGATTATAATTTTTATCATTCGATTCATAACCGACCAGAAATGGTTTTTGAAGAAAGTGAAATCCCGAAAATCCTCCCTTATTTTGATTTATTAATTCAAGAAAATAATCAGAATAATAAATATCAATTAGATAAATTACTGAATTTATTAGACTGCATTCATATAGAAATAGCAAGAAAATATAGCGAAACTTATTCGCATCAAACGCATTCGTACAACATCAAAATCAATACATTCGAATCGCTTTTAGAAGAATATTTCAGAACCGAAAAACTGCCTTCGTTTTATGCAGAAAAACTAAATATCACACTAAAACATTTAAACAGAATCTGCAACGAAATCCTCCAAAAAACAGCAACAGAAGTAATCACAGATCGCGTTATTCTAGAAATCAAAAGAATGTTGATTGATAAACAATTAGCCGTAAACGAAGTCGCTTTCAAAGTCGGCTACGAAGATTACTCATATTTCTCCCGATTCTTCAAAAAACAAACCGGAATGTCTCCAACAGAATTTAGAAATACAGTGCGTTGAGTTTTTTTGCCACGAATTGCACGAATTTCCACGAATTATTTTTTATAGCCACAGATTAAAGGATTATTTGGATTAAAAAATCTGTGAAAATCTTTTAATCTGTAGCAAAAAAATATTTAGCATTTTGAGAAAAAAATTAGTCGAAATTCATGCAATTCGTGGCAACATAAAAAAAAGCCCTGCACAAAAAGTACAGAGCTTTTAACCAACCAATTAAATCTAATCTAAACCAAAAGATTAAGCTTGTTTTACGAATTGTAATTCGATGTTCAATTTTACTTCTTCGCCAACTAAAACTCCACCAGTTTCAAGAGCTGAGTTCCAGTTTAATCCCCAATCTTTACGATTGATTTTTCCTTCTATGCTTAAACCAACTTTAGTATTTCCCCAAGGATCAGTCAGGATTCCGCTGTATTCTACTGGAAATGTTACTGATTTTGAAACACCTTTGATGTTTAAATCTCCAGTGATTTCGTAGCTTCCTTCATTGATTTTTTTGAAAGAAGAAGCTTTGAAAGTTAATTTTGGATGATTTTCAGCATCAAAAAAGTCACCGCTTCTTAAGTGTCCGTCTCTATCTGCATTTGCAGTGTCAACAGAAGCGATATCAGCAGAAAATTCGATAGCTGCATTTTCGAAGTTGTCTCCGTCTGTAGTAATTGTAGCATCGTAAGTTCCAAATTTTCCTGAAACATTAGTAAACATCATGTGTTTAACTTTAAAACCAATTTCTGAGTGAGTTGGGTCAATTGACCATTTTGTAGTTGCCATAATTTTATTTTTTTAAATAATTAATTTGTTTCATTTTGATAGGACAAAGTTACGGTGACAGTTGTCCTGAAGCACTTAACCTAGATTAAGAAATGAAAAGCAAGTTTTTTAAAGCCACAGATTTCACAGATTAAAAGGATTTTTTTTCGTCACTTTAATAAAAATTATTGTAATCCTTTTAATCTGTGAAATCTGTGGCAAAAAAGATTTAGCTTTTATTTTTTGTTATTCAGATAGAAAGTCAACGCCCCAGATGGACATTTATTTACAGTCGAAATGATTTTCTCCGTTGTAGATTGTTCGGGCGTAATCCACGGTTTTTCTTTTGGACGAAAAACATCTGGATTATTTTTAACACAATTTGTCGAGTGAATACATTTTCCCGATTGCCAGACAATCGTTACTTCTCCGTTTGTATATTCTTTAGTGAGGTTATTTGGATTCATGGTTTAAAATTTTAAAGATTAGTTTTAATTTAAAAGTCAGACCAATGTCCTTATTTTCATAAAGTTAGTCTTTCTTGTTTTGTTTTTTATCAATTAAAGGTTAAAAAAAAGAAACGATAATAATCTGGTTTCCAGATTTATTATCGTTTCAGCGTTACAGGTATTTAATTTTTTTTGTTCGAATTAATAATTCATCGGAACATCCATTAATAAAAATTCAGCATCTGTATTCGCTTTAATGTTTAAAGCATCAGTTCCTGAAATTCCAACCGCGTCACGAGAATTTAATTCCTGACCGTTGATGGTTACATTTCCTTTTAAAACGAATGCGTAAACTCCGTTTCCTTCTTTTTTGATTTTATATTCTGTAGAAATTCCAGCATCAAAATTACCCATGTTAAACCAAGCGTCTTGGTGAATCCAAACGCCTTCATCATCTGCATTTGGAGATAAAACCTGAGACAATTTATTGTGTCTATCCGCAACATCCAAAGTAATTTGTTGGTAACGTGGCGTAACATTTCTTTTATTCGGAAACAACCAAATCTGCAATAATTTAGTCTGCTGATCTGCATTCGGATTAAACTCGCTATGCTGAATTCCAGTTCCCGCACTCATTACTTGAATATCACCATTTTTAATGATTTCAGTATTTCCCATGCTGTCTTTATGAGCCAAATCACCTTCCAACGGAATCGTAATAATTTCCATATTATCATGAGGATGAGTTCCAAATCCCATTCCAGCAGCAATCGTGTCATCGTTCAAAACACGAAGCGCTCCAAACTGAATTCTATCCGGATTGTACCAGCTCGCAAAACTAAAGCTGTGATAAGCATTTAACCATCCGTGATTTGCATTTCCTCTTGTGTCTGCTTTGTGTAATACTATATTTTCCATGATTTTGTCCTTTTGTTATTTTTATAGTACAAAGATACAGCCATGGTAAAGGAAAAGCACTTAATCTAGGTTAAGAAAGATTCTGAGGTTTTCTTTTTAGGTACAAAGAGACAGAGAGACAAAGGTTCAAAGCTTTTTATCATGCAGTTTGTTATCCTGACGAAGGAAGGATCACACTAGTAGCTCTACAAAGAGATTCGCCAATCTTTGAAAAATTTTCAAAATTTAGTAAAATTATCTAATTGACACATTCTCAAATTATCTAATTGATTTTTTGAAGCAGAAATTTTGGTTTTCAAAAGACGTCTAGTCCCGCTATCCGTTTCAATCTTTTGTGCCGAACCCCGGCACAAAAGGATTTCCACTTCTATCGGGGCTAATTGAGAGGTTTTGTTTTCAAAAGAAGATGTGTTTAAACGCAAAGTAAGCATATAGTTTGTCATCTCGACGAAGGAGAGATCGCACGCGAAATTCCACAAAGATTGGCGATCCGCTTTGGCGATCTACTTGTGTGATCTCTCCTTCGTCGAGATGACAAGATTGTGGTGAAAACTTATGTGATTTAAAAAATAAACTATTTTATCTTAATCAATTTCCCTTTTCCAGTCGTTACATCCAGATAATTATCATCATTCCTATCATGCATAAAAAACTCAATAGTATCTTTCTGAATTTGATCTTTTGGAATAGTTATCACTAAATCAATATTTATGAAATTATCCAGAAGTATTGCATTCCCGTAAGAAACCTTTCCTTTTGGTAAAAACTTGTTGTCAAAAACAAAAATACTATCCTTGAAAGTGATTTTGTCTTTTTGGATATATTGATTTTCGTCTTCGATTAGATAATTATAACGGCCGTTAAGTTTGTCTATTTTCTGATTGAAGTTTACAGAAAGCAGAACTATTAGTAAAGATAAATAATGCATAAAATTCTAACTGTATTGATTCATAAACTGCTGTACAACTGCATCTGTATTTTCATGGCGTTTCTTTTTCTCCAAAACAATAGGCGGAGCGCTTCTTTCTAAACAATCTTGTACCGCGCAGGTTTCGCAAGTTACACCTACAATTCGTTTTACCAAAGGTTTTCCGTCAATGAATTTAAATTTCTTTTTCATTGTCGGATTTATTAGTATTCCAACAGAAATACTACGGATATAATTTTCAGCAAAAGGATCTTTTGTAGCCGATGAAAAAACCAAATATTCGTTGCCGCTGTTGGCATAACTCGAAATCTGAGCATCAAAAAAATGAGGTTTATTTTGTCTGATCGCTTCGTCAATAGTTTTTACTGAAACCCATCTTCTGCAATAATGTTCGTTGGTTTCGTTGGCGTGCGGTTCCTGCTGATGTGTAATGTGTAATTCTTTGTTTATTTGATAAAAATCAGAACCAATTTTATGAGATAATCTCAGGAAAAAAAGGTTTTTCAGCTGAAAATCTTTCGGTAATAAATTGGTCAAACGCTGGTAAAAAGATTCTGGCGAGACCTCAAAACTTTCAATTAAAGCGACAAATTCTTCAGGTCTCGGATTTTCATTTTCTAAAAAAGCATTGATTTTATTGACAACCAATTTTCTTGGTAAAAGTAAAGCGCCTGCAAAATAAGAAGCATAAAAATTATTCAAAACCTGATCGAAATTTTCAAACTTAATCCAGCTGAAAGTCAGCAGACGATCTGAGATTTTCAAATAATTATAAGCGATTTCTTTGGCTAAAATAAAAGCCTTCTGCGGATCGTCCAATTCAGTTGAAAGCAATAAAGTTCTACTTTTCGGAACATAAATTGAGCGTAAATCTTCTAAAGCTTCCTGATCTTTAAAAACGATTTCTTCAATCTTATAATCGTATTCTTCTTTTAAAATAGCTTCCAATTCTTCAATGCTGATTTTAGAATCTAAATTAATCTGAAAGGACTTCGAAAAAGCGATTACTTTCTCTTCTAAATCTTCAAAATAATTGCTGTGCGCTTCCTGATACGAACGCAAAGCGGCAAGGAAAAAACTTTCTCGGCTTAAATTATAATGTTGTGCAATTTCAATAATCGTACTGATAAACGCATTGACTTTTGCCGGAGCATTCGCAATAATATCAATTAAATCAGCTTCCTGAATTCCGAAAAGCTCTAGCGGAATCTCCTTTAAAATTCCAGATTTTAAGATTTCGCCAATCGGAGCGAGGTTGTTATCGAGTTTTAAAGATACCATTTGATCGTAAGTCACGTCCAAATGTTCGCATAAAAGCAAAATTTTATCTGTTTTGGGATATTTTTTTCCTTTTTCAATCTCGTTTAAATACGATTTTGAAAGATTGGTCAGTTTGGCCAAACCAAAAAGAGACAAGTTTTTTTGTGTTCGAACTTGCTTCAGTTTTAGCCCAAAAATCAGCTTTATATAGTCTTTTTCGATATCCATAATGTCAAATATAGAAATTCTAAAAACAATCGCAAAATAAATATTTTTTAAATTTAGCGAACGTTCGCTTGTTTTGTAAAAAACTTTTTTATAACATTGTACTGTCGAAACGAATTAATTATGAGTTAGTTATGATTTATCAGTTTTGATAAAATGAAAAAGGATTAAGAAGAAAAACTTTTTGATCATATAAAAATTAAAATCTGCAGCTATGAAAAACCAATTAGAGATTACTGAAATGGCTATAGAATTCCTAGCCGACAAAAAGCTTGCTTATCCAAAAATCTGGACCGAAGAAGCGACTGCGTTTATTACCGAATTACACAAAAAATTCGAATCGCAAAGAAAATTACTGCTTTTGCAAAGAGAGCAAAAACAAGTTGCTTTTGATCAGGGCGTCATGCCGGTTTTTACTCCAGAAACAAAAAGCGTCAGAGAAGGTAATTGGACGGCTGGAGAAATTCCGAAAGATTTATTAGACCGAAGAGTAGAAATTACTGGACCAGTTGATCGAAAAATGATTATCAATGCTTTGAATTCGGGTGCCAAAACTTTCATGGCCGATTTTGAAGACAGTACTTCGCCAACTTGGAAAAATCTGATGGACGGACAAGTGAACTTAATCGACGCAGTAAACAAAACCATTACGTATACCGATTTGGTAAAACAGAAATCGTATCATTTAAATCAAAAAATCGCAACACTTATCGTGCGTCCGAGAGGTTTGCATCTTCCTGAAAAACATGTTTTGATTGAAGGAAATGAAGTTTCGGGATCGCTGGTAGATTTTGGATTGTATGTTTTTCACAATCATAAAAGACTTTTAGAAAACAATTCTGGACCGTATTTGTACATTCCAAAATTAGAACATTATCTGGAAGCAAGATGGTGGAACAGTGTAATTGATTTTACCGAAGATTATTTGAAACTGAAAAGAGGAACGATAAAAGTAACGGTTTTAATTGAAACGATTACAGCAAGTTTTCAGTTGGATGAAATCATTTATGAATTAAAGGAGCACATCGTTGGCTTGAATTGCGGACGTTGGGATTATATTTTCTCCTACATTAAAAAGTTTAGAAAAAATCCAAAATTCATTGTCCCAGATCGCGATCAGGTAAATATGACTTCACCTTTTATGAATGCATATTCCAATTTGGTAATTCAAAGATGTCACAAAAGAGGAATTCATGCAATTGGCGGAATGGCAGCACAAATTCCGATTCGAAATAATGATGAAGCCAATGCAGTCGCTTTCGCGAAAGTAAAAACAGATAAAGAACGCGAAGTAAGGAATGGTCACGACGGAACTTGGGTGGCGCATCCAGATTTGGTTCCACTTGCAAAAGCTGTTTTTGATGAAGGAATGCCGAGTCCAAATCAGATTCACATTAAAAGAGAAAACCGCAAAATAACCGAAGAAGATTTAATTGAACCGCCAATTGGATTAATTACAGAAACAGGTGTTCGAAAAAATATCAATGTTGCGGTTCTATATCTGGCTTCATGGCTGAATGGACAAGGTGCAGCTGCTTTGCATAATTTAATGGAAGATGCAGCAACTGCCGAAATTTCGAGATCACAATTGTGGCAATGGCTTCAGAATAAAGTGATTTTGGATAATGGACGAAAATTAGATTTGGCGCATTATCACGAATTGGCTTTGGATGAATTCCAAAAAATCAAAACAGAATTGGGAGAAGAAAAACACGAAGAACAGCAATTTCCATTAGCCGAAAAAGTTTTGGAAAGGCTAGTTGTAAATGCAGATTTCGTTGATTTCTTAACGATTCCGTGTTACAAGTATTTATAGTTTTTCAAGAAATTATGAAATAAAATCTACTCAATCTGCGTAATCTCCTAAAAATTTTTTCTCGCAGATTTGGCAGATCAAGCAGATAAAATGAGAATAAAAAATGTATGCAGATTTTTAAGTCCAGTAAGAAACTGAACACTGAAAACTGCGACTGTAAACTTACTAACAAACCACTTAACTATACTATTTATGAAAACAACAGAAGACAGAATTCAGGAATTGATTAACGATTGGATTACGAACCCGAGATGGAAAGGAGTGGAGCGTCCTTACACTGCGAGTGAAGTAGTGACGCTTCAGGGATCGTATAAAATTGAGCATTCTATTGCAAAAATGGGTGCAGAGAAATTATGGAGAAAGTTAAAAAGTCAGGATTATGTAGCAGGTTTGGGAGCTTTAACAGGAAATCAGGCGATTCAGGAAGTAGATGCCGGTTTAGAAGCAATTTATTTGAGCGGATGGCAGGTTGCTGCTGACGCGAATTTGGCAGGCGAAATGTATCCAGATCAATCGCTGTATCCTGTAAACAGCGTTCCGATGGTGGTAAAAAAGATCAACAATGCTTTATTGCGTGCTGATCAGATTCAGACTGTAAATAAAATTGAAGATAGAAAAGATTATTTGGTTCCGATCGTTGCTGATGCCGAAGCAGGTTTTGGAGGAAATTTAAATGCTTTCGAATTAATGAAATCAATGATTGAAGCTGGAGCTTCTGGAGTTCATTTTGAAGATCAATTAAGTTCTGCTAAAAAATGTGGACACTTAGGCGGAAAAGTTTTGGTTCCGACACAAGAAGCGATTAATAAATTGATTGCAGCTCGTTTGGCTTCTGATGTTATGGGAGTTCCAACTTTAATTGTTGCTCGAACAGATGCTGATGCTGCTAATTTGCTGACAAGCGATGCAGATCCAAGAGATCGAAAATTCTTAACGGGAGAAAAAACGGCTGAAGGTTTCTTCTATGTAAATAACGGAATTGATCAGGGAATTGCAAGAGGTTTGAGTTATGCTCCGTATGCCGATTTGATTTGGATGGAAACCAGTAATCCCGATTTAGATTACGCGAGAAAATTTGCGAAAGCGATGAAAAAAGAATTCCCAGATAAAATGCTGGCGTACAATTGTTCACCATCTTTCAATTGGGCTGCAAAATTATCAGTTGCCGAAATGGAAACCTTTAGAGAAGATTTAGCTGCAATGGGATATAGTTTCCAATTCATCACTTTAGCAGGATTCCACGCTTTGAATACGAGTATGTTCGAATTGTCTAAAGCTTACAAAGAACGCGGTATGGCAGGTTACTCTGAATTACAGGAAAGGGAATTCGCTCTCCAAAAAAACGGATTCAGAGCTGTAAAACATCAGGCTTTTGTGGGAACTTCTTATTTCGATGCCGTTCAAAACACAGTTATGATAGGAAGATCTTCAATAACTGCAATGAAACATTCTACAGAGGTTGAGCAATTTTAATTTTTTTTTCCGCCACGAATTCACGAATTTTTATTTTCAAAGATTGTAGAAAAATAATTCGTGAATTCGTGGCGGAAAACTTTATTTCTTTAAAAGGCGAGCTTTCATTTTGCTGAAAAATTCAGGTGTTACACCAATGAAAGATGCGATTTGTTTTTGAGGAACTTTATGAACTAATGTTCCGTATTTTTTGGTGAATTTTTCAAAACGTTCTTCGGCAGGTAAACTTAAGTTGTCCATTAATCTTTGCTGATTTGCAACTAATGAATTCTCAATTAAAATTCTGAAAAAACGCTCCAATTTCGGAATTTCAAGATACAATTGTTCCTGATTTTCTTTGGATAAGGAAACTACTTCTGCTTCTTCTAAAACTTCAATAAAAAGCTGTCCCGGTTTTTGTGAAAAGAAGCTGTACATGTCACTCATCCACCAGCCTTCGCAAGCAAATGAAAGAACATGTTCTACAATATTATCGTTGATATTGAAACTTCTTAAAATGCCAGAATTTACAAAATACGAATGTTTGCAAACTTCGCCAGCATTCAATAAAAGCGTTTTGGCTTTGTATGTTTTGGTTTCTAATTTAGATAAAAAAAGCGCCTGTTCTTCTGGAGTCAGAGAAACGTGTTTGGCAATGTTTTCAAGAATTAATGCCATTATTTTTTATCGTCAATTAAAGTAAATGAAGTTGCTTTGAATCTGTCTCCTTTGATTTCTCCCGTAACTAAAGCTTTGCTGATTGCATTACAAAAACCTTTTTCTGAATGAGCATCTCCGTGATCGTGAATGGTTGTTCCGTCAACAAAATAGCTTTTTCCGTCAATGCGAACAGCTAAATCACAGCTTTTTCCTTTCATTCCGAATTGACATTCTCCGCAAGAAGCTTCAACTACTGTTGGTTTGTCAAATTTCTTTTTGCTTTGTGCTTGTACAGCGATTCCAATAAAAAGGAAAGTCGCTAATAATATATTTTTCATAGTTAAGAATTTATAGTTAATCTGTTGTGTGTATTTTTTTTAACACATAGAATCATAGTTCTGCTTTGTATATAAAGGCGTTTCACTTGTTTCAGTGCACATAGCTATGTGTGAAAACTTGTTTTTTCTTTTTCCTTGTTATTAGAATTAAATCTATGTTTCTATGTGTTAAAGAATTTTTTAATTTAATTCTACGAATTTACGGTTATTAATTTTGCGGTTTCTTTAGCGCGTTCTGTTACTTCGTTGATTGGAGTTGAAAGCGTATCGTAACTTAAAACGACTCCCATTCTTCGGTAAGGTCTTGAAGTTGGTTTTCCAAAAATTCTGAAATCGGTTTTTGGTAAAGCGGCTACTTTTTCAATTCCGGTAAAAGTTGGGTTTGTAGAATCTTCTGAAGCTAAAATTACAGCGCTTGCTCCAGCTTTTTCTAAAGTAATTTCGAAAATTGGAAGACTTAAAATCGCTCTTAAATGCAATTCGAATTCGTTGAAATTTTGTGTTCCTGCTAAAGTTACCATTCCAGTATCGTGAGGACGTGGAGAAAGTTCAGAGAAATAAACTCCTTCATTGGTTAAGAAAAATTCAACACCAAAAAGTCCAGCGCCTCCGAGTGCTTCGGTAATTTTTTCGGCCATATCCTGAGCTTCGTACAAATCTTTTTCTGAAACCAAAGCAGGCTGCCAGCTTTCCTGATAATCTCCTCTTTCTTGTCTGTGGCCAATTGGCGAGCAGAATAATGTTGGATTGCCGTTTTGAGTAATCGTTAAAAGTGTGATTTCTGAATGGAAATCTACAAAAGCTTCTACAATCACTTCGATAACGTCGCCACGTGAACCTGCAACGGCATATTGCCAAGCTTTTTCGATATCACTTTCTGATTTAATTGTCGATTGTCCTTTTCCAGAAGAAGACATTA
Source organism: Flavobacterium panacis (assembly GCF_024649945.1). GTDB lineage: Bacteria > Bacteroidota > Bacteroidia > Flavobacteriales > Flavobacteriaceae > Flavobacterium > Flavobacterium panacis. The sequence goes on from NZ_JANKMS010000019.1 coordinate 38,972, forward strand.
ATGGTTTAACCACACATGGAATTCCGACTTCTTGAACTGCTTTTTGAAGTTCTTCTGCCGATGTTGCGTATTGGTATTTTGCTGTTCTTAATCCAAGTTCTTTGGCTGCTAAATCGCGGATTGCTTTACGATTCATGGTAAAGTTGGCCGCTTTCGCTGAAGGAACAACGGTAATGCCTTGCTTTTCGTAATCGTAAAAACGTTCGGTGCGAATGGCTTCTATTTCGGGAACGATGAAATCTGGTTTGTGTTTGGCTACGATTCGGTCAAGTGCTTCGCCGTCAAGCATATTTATGACTTCAAAACCGTGTGCAACTTGCATTGCTGGTGCATTTTCGTAACTGTCAACTGCGATTATTGTTTGTCCGATTCGTTGTGCTGCGATGACAAATTCTTTGCCTAATTCGCCTGAACCTAGAAGTAATATTTTCATTTTGGAGTAGTGTATTGTTGAGTAGTAAAAGTAAAGAAAAAGCTTCTTTTAACCGCAAAGTTCGCAAAGATTTACGCGAAGAACGCTAAGTTTTTGTTTTTAAGTTAAAAGAATGTTTGTGAATGGTTCTCTCGCAGATTTTGCAGATTCAGCTGATTTTTTTTAAGATGAATTGCCTCCAGCTTTAGCTGGAGGAATTGAGATGAGAATGGTTTATGGCTTTAGCCTAAAATAAAGGTTGGCTAAAGCTTTGTTGGGAATTATTATTTTACCTCCAGCTAAAGCTGGAGGCAATTCATTTTAAGCTTGTGTATTTTGGTTAATTTTCACAATTATTAAACTACTGAAAAAGATCAGAATCATTAAGATAAATGATAAAAACAAAATCATAAGAATTGAAAATAAAATAGTATATGGAATTTGTGATTTTAAAACAACAGAGATTCCATTCACTAACAATCCAATTGTATAAATTGTAAAAAGTGAGATTATGATTTTTGAACTTACTCCAAATGAAAATTGAGAACAGGCTTTAAAATAAGAAATTTGATTCAGTGAAAAACTGATTTTTTTTCCAGTATTCCAAAAGAGAAAAACAATAAATAATGGAAATAGAATACCCCAAAATATTGGATTCCAAAAAACACCAAAATCACATATCTGTATACATAACTCGATAAAAAGACTTTTTGAAAAAATTAGAAGTGGAAAAAAAGAACTCACAAAAAGTCCTGCAATGATTGCGTGTTTTTGAATATTAGTTTTTGATTCCATCGAATTTTTTAGAGTAAATATAAAGAAAATTATTCTCTCGCAGATTCAGCAGATTTTTTTGATTTTACAATAAATAACCAATGTTTGTCATTTCGAGGAACGAGAAATCACACTAGAAACTCTACAAAGATTGGCGATTTGCTTTGTGGAATCCCGCGTGTGATTTCTCGTTCCTCGAAATGACAAGATTGCGGAGAATTGTATTGTGAATAATTGTTTATTAATAAACGAAAACTTCTCTTTAATCCGTTTGCGTGAGGGATAGAAGTGGAAAGCCCACAGCCGTGAGGAACGAACAGGCGAGGACTTGTAACGGATAGCCCGACCCGGAGGGACACGCCCAAAATAAAAAACCGATACTTCTTTGAAAGTATCGGTTTGTATATTAATGATATTGATCTTCTTCAATCTCAAATTCAGCATCTTTTTCCCAGATTTCCATTTCGCAGGGTTTGCAGTTGAATTTTAATTTGTATTCTAATTCGCCCTGTTTTAAAACCAAAGGTTCTTTGACTTTAACACCCACAATATCTTTTTGGTGAATCGGACATTTTTTTAATTCGTATTTGATGCAATATTTAGTGGTCATTACACGAGATTTTCCAGGATCCCATTGTAATTCGAATGCTTTTTCGATTTCGGTAACACCATGACGTTCGTAGAATTTACGAGCAGTCTTATTTGAAACGTTGTACATGAAATCCAGCTTAGTTTCTGGATAAGGATGTGACGTTTTTACTAATTGATGTTCTTCACGTTTGTAATTTGCCAAACGAATTTCTGATAATTGTTCGAAAACATTTCTTCTCATTTCGTTGATTTTTGAAATAGGAAGGAACCAGTTTTGAGAGAACATTATATTAATTTCATCAGCACTGTAAGGTGTAAAGCCTGTTTTTGCTAATTGAACTTTAATGTTTTCTTCAATTGATTCGCCAGTTTTAGTCGGCTCTTTTGCGTGCTCTAATTTTACGGTGCTTACGTTTCCGTCTTCGTCGGTTGCGATTAACTCGAAACCATTTTCGTTTTCGGTAAGCAATAAAGTAGTTCCGATTTTACGGATCGCACTGTCTTCTCTCTCAACAATTTTGATGAAAGCGGTATCGTTGTTACGATAAATGAAAGTTCCGTCTTTGATTTCTTTTAAAACGTTTGGATACACTTTTCCGTTTTCGGCTTTGTTTACGTAGATTCCATCAGCTTCGTTGTTTTCGTTGATGAAACAAAGTCCGTCACCGTTGTTTAACAATTCGCCGTTTTCGATTTCGTAAGCATCTCCGATTGTACGGATTAATTTACCAATATATTGTCCTTTTGATTTTGGACTTTCCCAAGAACCAATACTAGCGTGTCTTTCGTTTACAAAATAATCGGTATAACCACGGTTGAAAGTTCTGTCTAAAGTAGAATCGAAAGTATAAGTGCATTTTCCAGAAGAAGCTTTGATGTATTTATCGCTTCCTTCTAAATAACTGTCTAATTTTTGACGTAAATATGAGACGTTGTTTTTAACGTAGGCTACATCTTTAAGACGACCTTCGATTTTGAACGAAACGATTCCTGCTTCGATTAAATTTGGAATTTGATCTGAAACGTCTAAATCTTTAATCGAAAGCAAGTGACTGTTTCGGATTAAAGTATCTCCGTTTCCGTCGATTAAGTTATAAGGTAAACGGCAGTTTTGAGCACAAGAACCACGGTTTGCACTACGTTCTCCGTTTGCCACACTCATATAGCAGTTTCCGCTGAAGGATACACATAATGCTCCAGTTACGAAGAATTCTAGTTCAACATCAGCTTCGTCGTAGATTGTTTTAATTTGATGCAAGTTTAATTCGCGTGCTAAAACCACACGTTTGATTCCGGCATCTTTTAAGAATTTGATTTTATCTGCGTCGCGGTTATTGGCTTGTGTGCTGGCGTGAAGTACGATAGGAGGTAAGTCCATTTCCATAATTGCCATATCTTGAATAATCAAGGCATCTACACCAATATCGTATAGTTCCCAAATCATGGCACGACACGTTTCTAATTCGTTGTCGTATAAAATGGTATTCATTACCACAAAAACCTGAGCGTTAAATAAGTGCGCATATTTTACTAATGCCGCAACATCTTCAATTGAATTGTTGGCATTAGAACGTGCTCCAAATTGTGGCGCACCAATATATACTGCATCTGCACCGCTGTTAATAGCTGCCATTCCGCCGATTAAATCTCTTGCCGGAGCTAATATTTCTATTTTCTTCTTCATTTCTAAAACTTTAGCCTTTTGTGGTATTCACGAAAAAAAGTGTGCAAAGGTCTAATAAATTATTTGAGTTTGCTAGCGCTGAAGCGATTTTTTTGAAATTGTTAACTTAATATGGAATGATGATGCTTAAAAATTTAGTTTCTTATTTAAGATATTTAATGGTTCTAGATGTTTCCGACTGTTTTACGAGTTTTCCATTTTTTATTTTGGAATATTTCTTTTTAATCCAGTTCCCAAATTTATCGTACTTTATTTCCATTTCGTAAGTAGCAGATTTTATAATGTCACCATATTCATTTACGATATCTCCAGAACTAATTTTAGAATAATCAATAGTACTTGTTTGTGTATTGACAAGTTCATCGTTCTGATTGAAATATTTGATAATCACTTCGTTTTTGTCATAATCATACTCATTTTTTTCTTTTCCAATCATTTGATTTCCATTATAGTTTACTAATTCAATAGGATCTCCTTTATCATTATTTATAAAATCAGTATATCTGAAAATTTGCCCTTTTTGGTTTTTATCATTAGTGTGTATCAAGAAACCTTTTGAGTCAAACTTGTAAGAAGCGACTTCAATCGTATGTCCCAAATATGGATGCCAATTTTCAAATTTTCTAGCCGTACATACGTTTCCAGTGCTATCATATGTGCGTGTCAATCTTTGTTTTAAATTATTATTGCCATCATATCTAAGTTCTGTTAGAACATTATTTTGAGTATTATAAGATGTTATTTCTTTAGTATATTCTATAGTGCCGCTTGAATTATAAAATGTAGTATTTGTTATAGTTTCTAAAACTATTTTCTCTGAATGAAAATCATTATTTTTTTTATTCAAAGAGCTTAAAGTGCTTTGAGAATGAGAAGTAATATTGAAAAGTATTATAATTAAAAATTGTATCCAATTAAAAAGATTGCGTAAAGTTGAGGTCATTTAAAAAGTTTTTCGTTACAAATTGGTTGAGACGAATGTAATATTTATTTTCGATTTTATTAAAAACAAAAAAACCGCCCAATCCAAAGACTGAGCAGTTTCAAAAAAAAAGCATGAATCGATCGATCAATTAGCTCTCATTTTAATTTGTGATAAAGTATTTTGAATACTATTCAATTGTTTGGAAACGATATAAATCTGATCGTGTTCCAAATGGTTTTCTTCGAGTGCGGTTTTATATTTTTCGATTGCGGCTTCTTCTCCGGTAATGCATGCATTGATGATCGCTTCGGTATCTCCACCTGTAAAAGAGGATTTGATATCAATCCATGTTCGGTGCAAAGCTCCAAGTATGCCTCCGCCTGAAGTGTCTGTTGATTTTCCCAGTTTATTGATTTGGTTCTGTAATTCTACAATAAATAAAGCACGTTCTCTGGCGTATTCCAAAAAGTCGGTTTTCATTGCAGGGTTTTCTACATGTTCTGCTGCATCTGTATATCCTAGTTTCCCATCTTCGAGAATTGAAATTAATCCTTCTAAGGTTTTGATTGTTTCTGTGGTGGTTTCTTCTGCATGTGTCATGACATCTAATTTTTTGAAATTAATATGTTACAAAGTTTGCAATTATAAAGTGCTTTGTTTTACAGGATTACAATCGAAGTTTTATAATATTGTAGAATGGGAATTTTGAAACAACTTTTTTGGTTTGCCACGAATTTCTCGAATTTACACCAATTTTAGAAATTTAAAAGTTTCTTTTTAAAATGATACTTCTCGTTGTCGTTTTGCGTGAGGGATAGAAGTGGAAAGCCCACAGCCGTGAGGAACGAACAGGCGAGGACTTGTAACGGATAGCCCGACCCGGAGGGACACGCCCAAATTAATACTATAAAAAAACAGCTTAAAGTATAAAAGTGATGAAACTTTTGAACCTTAAGCCGTTTTTAATAAAACTTAGATATTGTTATGCAGTCAAAGCTTCTTTGATTCTGCGTAATGCTTCTTTTAAAATATCGTTGCTTGTTGCATAAGAGAAACGAATACAGTTTGGATTTCCGAAAGCGTCTCCAGTTACTGTTGCAACGTTAGCTTCTGCTAAAAGATACATAGAAACATCGTTTGCATCTTTAATTTCGTGTCCTTTTAAAGTTTTTCCGAAGAAAGAAGAAACGTCTGGGAATACGTAGAATGCACCTTCTGGAACGTTGATTTTTACTCCTGGAATTTCTTTTAATAATCCAACAACTAAATCTCTACGTCCGTGGAACGCTTGAACCATTTCGTTTAATACGCTTGGGTCAGCATCTACAGCTGTAATTGTAGCTCTTTGTGCAACAGAATTTGCACCAGAAGTTACTTGTCCTTGAATTTTTGTACATGCTTTTGCGATGAATTCTGGAGCTCCAATGTAACCAATTCTGTATCCTGTCATGGCAAATGCTTTTGCAACTCCGTTTACAGTGATTGTTTTTTCTAACATTCCTGGGATAGAACCGATACTGCAGAAAGTTCCAGAGAAATTGATGTGCTCATAGATTTCGTCTGCAACTACGTAAATATTTGGGTGTTTTTCTAAAACTTTTGCTAAAGCTGTTAATTCTTCTCTGCTGTAAACAGATCCTGAAGGATTACATGGAGAAGAGAACCACATCATTTTTGTTTTTGGTGTGATTGCAGCTTCTAATTGTTCTGGAGTGATTTTGAAATCTGTTTCTACAGAAGTTGGAACTTCTACAGGAACTCCGCCAGAAAGTTTTACGATTTCGAAATAAGAAACCCAGTAAGGTGCTGGTAAAATTACTTCGTCACCATCGTTTAACATTACTTGTGCAATGTTGTATAAAGATTGTTTTGCTCCAGTAGAAACTACGATTTGAGATGGTTTGTACTCTAAATCATTGTCTCTTTTGAATTTTCTGCAGATTGCTTCTTTTAAATCTTGGTATCCATCAACAGGAGAATATGTACTGTAGTTGTCGTCGATTGCCTTTTTTGCAGCTTCTTTGATGAAGTCAGGTGTGTTGAAATCAGGCTCACCTAAACTTAAGCTGATAATGTCTTTTCCTTGTGCTTTTAATTCTCTTGCTAAAGCGGCCATTGCCAATGTTTGTGAAGTCGCAAGGTTGTTGATTCTGTCCGAAAGAATATGATTCATTATAAAAATTTTGAATGTCCTTAAATTTGCTGTGTTGCTTAAGGATGGTTATTATTAATAGATTTTTTTTAGTTTTTAAACTGATAATTCAGGTTTCATTCCTAAGTCACGTAAATGCTTGAAGTGAGCTACAATAGCACTTCGCATTGTTTTGTATTCGTAATAAGGTAAATTGCATTCTTTTGCAGTTTCCTTTACGATCTTTGCAATTTTACCATAATGAATGTGACTTATATGCGGAAAAATATGATGTTCAATTTGGTGATTTAATCCGCCGGTGTACCAGTTTACGATTGCATTTTTTGGAGCAAAATTAGTAGTAGTGTACAATTGGTGAATAGCCCAAGTGTTATCCATTTCGCCTAATTCATTAGGTTCTGGATTTGTTGTATGTTCTACAACGTGTGCTAATTGGAAAACAATACTTAAAATTAATCCAGTTGTATAATGCATTACGAAGAATCCAAGAAGTACTTTCCACCAAGTGATTCCAATTACCATAGGAAGCACAATCCAGATAGAAGCGTAAATGATTTTTGTAATGATTAAAGTTGTCCAAAGTATTTTTGGACTTTTTGGTTCTCCGTAAGAAAGTTTTCTTTTCAAATAATTACGCATCTGTTTGAAATCTGTTGTAATGGCCCAATTGAAAGTTAGTAAACCATATAAAAAAACAGAATAATAATGTTGAAAACGGTGAAAACTATGCCATTCTGCATGTTCTGTAAATCGGATAATTCTTCCTGCATCCAAATCTTCATCGTGCCCAGGTATATTGGTATACGTGTGGTGCAATACATTATGTTGTACTTGCCAGTTGTAAACGTTTCCTGCTAAAACATAAATAGTTCCGCCCATAAACTTATTAATCCAGCTTTTGTTGGAATAGGAACCATGATTACCATCGTGCATTACGTTCATTCCAACTCCAGCCATCCCGATTCCCATAACGATAGACAATAAAAGCATTACCCAAAAAGGCATGTTTAGTGTAAGGATTAAAAAATAGGGAGTTAAGAAAACAGCAAATAGAATAACAGCTTTTAGATGTAACTTCCAGTTTCCGGTTTTCTGAATGTTATTCTCCTTGAAGTAATTGTTTACTCGTGAGTTAAGTGTTCTGAAGAACTTCAGATTATCTTGCCTTGCAAAAGTTGGAGCAGTGTTATTCATAATTAATTTAAATAGATTTCAAAGGTAATTATTATAAATTTTCAATTTGCAAAATTGAGTTAAATATTTCAATCGTAAAGTAGTACTTTTGTTAAAAATTTACAGCAATGGATGAGATATTGAAATATTTTCCGGATTTGACCGATCTTCAAATCGAACAATTTCAAAAATTAGACTTTTTATACCACGATTGGAACGAAAAAATTAATGTGATTTCACGCAAAGACATTGATTCTTTATATACAAAACATATTTTGCATTCATTAGGAATTGCTAAGGTTATGAAGTTTGAACCAGGAACGACAGTTTTAGATGTTGGAACAGGAGGCGGTTTTCCTGGAATTCCATTAGCGATTTTGTTTCCTGAAACTCGTTTTTATTTAATTGATGTTATCGCCAAAAAAATAAAAGTAGTTCAGGGAGTCGTAGATGCATTAGAATTAAAGAATGTAAAAGCCGAGCAAAAACGTGCTGAATTGGTAAAGGGTGATTTTGATTTTATTGTAAGCCGTGCCGTTACTAATATGCCAGATTTTGTTTCTTGGATAAAAGATAAAATTAAAAAACAGCATAAGCATAAACTGAAAAATGGAATTCTTTATTTAAAAGGGGGAGATTTGACAGAAGAACTTAAAGATTTTCCAAATGCTACTTTATATGATTTGGCAGATATTTTTGAAGATGAGTTTTTTGAAACTAAAAAGGTAGTCCATCTTCCTTTAAAATTTAAACCTTAAAAAGAAATAACCCGTAGATGTTTTGTTCTACGGGTTATTTTTTAATAAAAACTATTAAAAACTAAGAATGAATTCTAAATGGATTTAAAAACTGATTTGCTTGATAGTTCAAATTGTCTATAAATCCATGTATTGCAATCTCTGATGCTTCATTAGTAGGTTTGAATTCAGAATCAAAGAAAAAATCACGGCAAATTACAGGTTCATTAGAAGAATCATAAACATTTTCGTCCATTTCGCTTAGATCAAAATTTTGATATTCTGATGGGTATAAGCAAATTAAATCTACCATAACACGATTAAACCATCTGTCAAATACTTTCTTTTTAGGGGTGATATGACGCGCTAACAATACTAATCCTGTAAGTTCGCTTTGTAAGTAATAAGAGCCTTTTCTGTATAGAATGTCGATCATTCTCACATTCATATGGGCAATCCATAGTGGCCCATCTACATTGCCGGATGCTGGAATTTCAAAATCGGTATCAAATAACAAAGGTTTAGTTTGCTCTAAGTTTTCTATAGAACACCAAAGTGCTTCGATACGTTTCTGAGTATCGTTTGTTACTTTTGTGTATCCTGTAAAACGCCAATAAACCCATTCTAATAATGCGGCTGCCAAACCAACGGAAGCTTTGTGGTTAATTTGTATTAATAAATTTTCTAAATTTTCATTCTCTCCTAGGGGATCCAATAATTCATTTATTTTCTTTTTGTTCCATTTAAAATCAATTGCGTGACCAATGCTTTTTGATTCTAAAATGATTTTAGGAACATTGTTTAAATTTCTCATACCTTTAAATTGTTTAGTTTATACTAATTGATTTTCACAGGACAAATGTATTATGATGTTTTTTTTTGAACTGGAACTAGAAGTTTTAAAAATATCAGAATAAGTTTTTCGGAGAAGCTATGTTGTTGTGAATCAATAAAATAAGAAAATTACTACAAAGTAATTATTGGAGAGCCTTTAGAAGCTTTGTGATTGAGAAATGTTCAAAATACAGAAGTTCTGATAAACAGGTTTTATCACATTATATTTAGAATTAAGAACTAAAAAATAAAGCCGAATCTTTTAAAAGATTCGGCTTTATATGTAAATAGATTTCAGATTTGAAATCTGATGTTAAAAAATTAACCTAAGAAAGGGTATCTGTAATCTTCTGGAGTTACAAATGTTTCTTTAATAGTTCTTGGAGAAGCCCAACGTAATAAGTTCAATGCAGAACCTGCTTTATCGTTAGTTCCAGAAGCTCTTGCTCCACCAAATGGCTGCATTCCTACAACAGCTCCTGTTGGTTTATCATTGATATAGAAGTTACCAGCTGAGTTTTGTAATTTAGTTGTAGCGACTTCAATAGCATAACGATCTTGGCTGAAAACAGCTCCTGTTAAAGCATACTCAGAAGTAGTGTCAACTAATTCAAGAGTTTCTTCCCATTTTGCATCTTCATAAACATAGATAGTGATAACTGGTCCGAACAACTCAGTTTCCATTGTTGTGTATTTAGGGTTTGTAGTTACAATAACTGTAGGCTCAACAAAGTATCCAACCGATTTATCATAATTTCCTCCAACGATGATTTCAGCGTCAGCATCTTTTTTAGCCTGGTCTATATAACTAGCTAATTTGTCAAAAGAACCTTCGTGAATAACTGCTGTAATAAAGTTTCCAAAATCTTCTGGAGAACCCATTTTCATAGATTTTACATCTGTAATTAATTGTTCTTTTACAGCTGGCCATAAACTTTGTGGAATATAAGCTCTAGAAGCTGCAGAACATTTTTGTCCTTGGAATTCAAATGCTCCACGAGTAATTCCCGTAACTACTTGTTTTACGTTTGCGCTTGGGTGAGCAATGATAAAATCTTTACCTCCAGTTTCACCAACGATTCTTGGATATGTTTTGTAATTGTGAATGTTTGCTCCAATTTTAGCCCAGATATCTTTAAATACATGAGTTGATCCTGTAAAGTGAACACCAGCAAAATCACGGCTTGCTAAAACAGTATCTGTAATCATTAAAGCATCTCCAAAAACTACGTTGATAACGCCGTCTGGAACTCCAGCTTCTTTGAAAACATCTAAAATGATTTTTGTAGAAAATACTTGGCTGTCACTTGGTTTCCAAACCACAACGTTACCCATCATAGCAGCACTTGCAGGAAGGTTTGCAGCGATAGCAGTAAAGTTGAAAGGAGTAATGGCGTAAACAAAACCTTCTAATGGTCTGTACTCTACACGGTTCCAAACAGTAGAATCTGATTTTGGCTGATCGTTGTAGATTTGAGTCATAAACTCAACATTGTAACGTAAAAAGTCGATTAATTCGCAAGAAGCATCGATTTCTGCTTGGTGAATATTTTTAGATTGACCAATCATTGTAGCAGCGTTGATACGTGCTCTGTATGGTCCTGCAATTAGTTCTGCAGCTTTTAAGAAAATTGCAGCACGTTGTTCCCATGCCATGTTTGCCCATGCTTTTCTTGCTTCAAGTGCATTTGCAATCGCTTTTTCAATATGTTGTTTTTCCGCTAAATGGTATTTTCCAACGATGTGTTTGTGATCGTGCGGCGCTGTAATGTTTCTTGTGTTTCCAGTTCTGATTTCTTCGTTTCCAATATGTAAAGGAACGTCAATTTGAGAATTCCACATCGTAGTGTAAGCCGCTTGAACAGCTGCTCTTTCTGGTGAGTTCGGTGCGTAGCTTTTTACAGGCTCGTTTACCGCTTTAGGTACATGAAAAAATCCTTTAAGCATGTTATTTAAAATTAGATTATTAGATAATTTACTGTTAGACGATTTGATTTGTTACGAATAATCTAACGCTGCACAAAAGTACAAAGGATAAATTAATAAATTGATAATTTTATGATTAAGATAACGATAAAAGCAATCGTTGTAAAAGGACCTCTTTAATTTAAAGCAAAAGGAGCGCACATTCTAAAAGTAGGAACTATAACTTTGAATGTTTTCGTGGTAGTAAAATTGATCATATTAAAATGACCTTTCATTGCTCCATAAGGAGATGATAATAAACAGCCAGAACTGTAAGTGTGATTTTCACCAGGTTTTAAAACTGGTTTTTTACCAATTACACCTTCGCCATCTACGACTTCTAAATCATTTAATGAATCAAAAATTTCCCAGTGACGTGAAGTTAATTGCACTGAATCTTTACTGTGGTTTTCGATTGTAACTACGTAACTAAAAGCAAAATGAATCTTGTAGTTCTTGAAGTAAGTACCTTCAAAACTAGTCAAAACAGATATTTTTATGCCTCGTGTAATCTGAGAAACCATACTAACGCAGTATATATGTGTGTGTTATAGTGGCAAAGCTACGAAAAAAAATCATTTAATCTAGAACCTTAACATTGTTTTAATTGACTATATTGATAGAGTTTGCATTTCCCTTACCAATAACGCGCTGATAACGATCGGTTGCCTCTTTGTAATACACCAAAATTGTATATTCGTTTTCAGTCTGGTAGAAGTTACCATCAATAGCATTTTCGTAATCAATATTTCCTTTTTTATCAGCTACAGTGTACTGGAAATTCGTAAATCCCTGTTTGATCATAATCGCTTTTTCAAAAACTCCTTTGTCTGTATTATAATCCATTTTGTATTCTGGAGCTAGACTGTAGTTGTTGAACATTCCAGTAATGTAAATGTCTTTATTTAACCTGAAAGCTGGAGCAGAAAGTGTAAAATAAACCCAAGCATAATCTGCTTCAATATCATTATTAGAACCATTGATATTCTTAACAACGAAGTTTCCGTTTACGTCTTCATAATTCGTATAAATCTGATTTCCTCTGGCTGCATTGGTGTACAAATAGGCATTATAGATATCACTATTCGAGCCTATTTTGGCAACATTATTATTGGCTGCGCGAATGTCTTTGTTTTCAAAATATAAAAATTCATTACCACCCCAGAATTGCGTTTCTTTATCATATTTATAAACCATTTGATTGCCTATGGTATATTGAGGAACGATGTTTTTAATAGCAGTATTGAAATTTCCGTTTTGAAGAAGAAGCACTTTTAGATTTTGTAATGGTGTTTGAAAAACAATATCATTTGACAAAACCGCGAAATCAAGATTTTGTTTGTATTCAATATTGCTAAGGTTTCGGCTTCTTTTCACCTGTGCTGTTACAGTTGATTGGTTTTCGTATAAAATAAACTTTCTCGAAAGGACCAACTCTCGATCTTCATTTAGAATTCGAAGCATATAATTTCCAGAAAGTTTCAATTGATTCGTAAATTGATTTGGAAATGCAAGTCTGTAATGCGAATAAATCTGCAACGTATTAAATGAATTAGAATAATCATTAATTCTTTGATTGTCTAAACCTCTAATGTAGTCTGTTTTCGGAATATCAGTTGGTCTCCAGTTATAATCGCAATGAAGGACTTCAAAATAATAATTAGCTTCGCTGCCAAATAAATCGTCAAACTGAAATGCAAACGTAGAACCTAATTCGAAAATAGGAACCACATTACTTCCATTTTGAACAAATGAAACAGTTTTGATATTATAAGGAGGTTCAACTTCGTTTTGTACTTCTTGGGCCGTTATTAAATTGGCGAAGAAAATAAATAAAAGACTTTGATATAAAAATTTTGACATCTTATAGTATTGTAAGATTGTAAATATAACAATTTTACAGAACGAAAAATAGACTCTTTTATTGGTTTAACGTATTAAGAATTCAAAATGTACTCTAAGTTAGCTTCAATTTCATCATTAATATAACTTTCTTCTAAAAGAGAATCAGACAATAGTTTTTTGTTTTCCTGTAATTTGATGATTTTTTCCTCAACTGTATTTTTAGAAATAAATCGAATCACATTAACTTTATTCATTTGTCCAATTCTGTGAGCACGACCAACTCCTTGTTTTTCTGCAAAAGGATTCCACCACGGATCTAAGAATAAAACATATGAAGCTTTAGTAATATTCAAGCCGACACCTCCCGCTTTCAGCGAAATGAAAAATAACAACGGATTTTCTTTTTCTTGAAACACTTTTACTTGTTGTTCTCTTTTGCTGGCAGGAGTTTCACCTGTAATTTCGCAATAGTCTATTTTATTTTCGTTACACCAATCTGTATAAAAACTTAAGTTGGTAACAAACGAGCTGAAAATGATTACTTTCTGTTTTGCTTTTACCAAATTTTCAAGATAATTGGTAACGGCTATAAATTTTCCAGAATCAATTTCTGATTCCTGATCCACCATTTTCGGATGATTACTCAGCTGGCGCAACTTCATCAAAGTATTAATAATACTGATTTTGTCTGGACCTGAACCATCTGTTTTTAATAAAAAATTACGTGCTTTAGATTTCTCTTTTTCGTATAATTTTTCCTGTTCAGGATCCATATCACAGTAATAAATCTGCTCCGTCAATTCTGGTAAATCTTTTAAAACCTGCTCTTTGGTTCGTCTTAAAATATAAGGCTGAACTAGATTTTTTAATTCTGATAAAACATTTTCATCTTGTCTTTTCTCGATTGGAGTTTTAAAATTATCCATGAAAAATTTATAATTCCCCAAAATATCAGGATTTATAAACTGCATTTGAGACCATAAATCGTCAAGCGAATTTTCGATTGGTGTTCCACTTAACGCTATTTTATGTCCTGTGCTGATTTTATTTATGGCTTTGAAAATCTTAGAATCTTTATTTTTAATGTATTGACTTTCGTCCAAAATCAAATAACGGAAATCATATTTTTCTAAAATGGCAATATCGCGATGAATGATGCTGTAACTTGTAAAAATCAAATCGGTTGTATTGATTCTGCTTGCTAAAGATTTTCTGTCATTACCCACATATTGCATTTTCGAAAAATGAGGCGTAAATTTTCCAGCTTCATTGAACCAGTTGAATACCAATGAAGAAGGAAGAACGATTAAAGCTTTTAATGGTTCTCTTTCAATCGTAGTTTCGTTGGCAAACAAATCAAAATTGGTGGTTTTTGTTGTAAAGCCTAATTGTTCTTGCACAGAAACTAAAACCGATAAAGTCTGTAAAGTCTTTCCAAGTCCCATATCATCAGCCAGACACGCGCCCATATTTGAGTTAAAATGACCTAAAAGCCATTTTACACCATCAATTTGATATGGTCTTAAAGTCGCTTTGATTAGTTCTGAACCTGTAAATTCTGCTTTATGAATTTGTTCTAAGTCATTATCAATTTCTGAAATTCCGTCCAATGCTGTAAAATTGCTTTTGCGTAAAAGTAATTCGCCATTCTCGACTTTGGCTAGTTTTGCCAAAGAGCCATACTTGCTGAACCATTCTAGCGGAATCAAGAAATAATTTCCGTCAGGCAATTGAAAAAGTCTTTCTTTGCTTTTTATGTTTGGAATAATTTCGCTGAAATTAATTTTATAATTACCAATCGTAATAATGATTTTAATGTCAAACCAATCTGCTTTTGTTTCTTTTGCAATCGAAATGGTATTGCTTTCAGTAATAATTTCTTTGCTTTCGACTTTTAGATTCTCAATTGTAAAGCCTAAACTTTTCAGTTGTTCTTTATGATCAATAATAAATTGAATATTGAGAAAAGGATCGGGATTCTCAACTTCTGAATTTAATCCGTAGAATTCATTTTTGATTATAGTTAAACCTAGCTCAGCTAATTTGTCTGTATATAAAGTTTCGTCGGCACTTCTTTTAAACTGAATAATTTTAGGCTGATTGGCAATGCTAAAATCTACAAACGAATGTGTTTTTTTTGTTTTGGAAGCATCAAATAAATAACCATCATAATCAAAATAAAGATTGAGATAATAACAGTTTTTAAAAAAATCATGAACAGGCTGAATCGTACATGACATAATTTTGTCACGATTTTCTACTTCAAAACCATTAGCTTCGATATCAATTTTTTTAGCTATTTCGGGAATAAAACTTTTAAAGTAATCATCGACTAATTTTGATGGAATTTCGATTGATTTTTTCTTTAAAAAAGGCATTAATTTTTTAGCATTAAGCTCTTTTAATTGCCCTAGTTTTTTATTGATAATTAACCAGCCTGGTTCATCTAAAAGAATATCAGCTTTGCTTTCCATTGGTAAAAAAGCTTTTTTATTTTCTTTTAATGAAAGGGTATAGGTAATTCCTTCCGAATGTTTGTCGAATTGAATTTGGGGTTCAAAATAAAGCGGACTAACATCGACTCTTGAACGATAAAAATCTTTCTCAGGTCCAATATTTAGAGATAATGGAAACTGTTCTTGTACAATCAAATTGTAAAAAGAACCGAGATGGAATTTTAAATGCTGGCGAATTGCAAATTCAATTTTAGAATCTTTCTGCAAATCCGCAATAGTTTTAGCCGATTTGATTTTGGCACTGAATTTTTTAAAAATAAATTCAGGTTTTAATGATTCACAAGCAGTCAGAATCTTTTTGGTATTGGAATCTAAATTGTCAAAAGTAATTCCGAAGCTTTCTAAAACTCCAGTAGTTGCTTTTTTATTTAAATATTTAATTTCATCTGTATTCTCAACGATATAAGAGGTTGGGATAAAAGTGTTCAGATTTTTTTCAAAACTGATGTCGAAGCAAAATTGAAATGATTTTGTAGGTTCCAAGGGTGTAGGGATTTGGTTGGCTTATAATTTGGGATTGGGGGCAAAAAATAAAGAGTTTTCAAAATATCAATAATTTGAAAACTCTTTTTAAATGAACTTATATCACTTATATGGTTCAAAAAAACGGTTTAGTTTTCCTGTGGTTTAAAACAAAGCGGAATAATTTCGCCTTTTGCTAAACAATATTTTTCAACCAATTCAGGTGTAATTTTGTTGGTATAATCTTCTTCAATTACAATAAAACCAATGCTTCTTAATTTGTCGAAATAATCGCGTCCGTAAATACGAACATGATCGTATTGTCCAAATATTCTAGCACGTTCTTTTTGATCTGTAATGGAATCATCTGCGAAAGTAACTTCACGATTTAAATCTTGTGGAATTTGAAGAATTGCCATTCCGCCTGGTTTTAAAACACGAAACAACTCCTGCATTGCTTTTGTATCATCTGGAATATGTTCTAAAACGTGATTGCATAAAATCACATCGTATTCGTTGTCTTTAAAAGGAAGATTACAAATATCCGCTTTTACATCTGCCAAAGGCGAAAATAAATCGGTTGTAGTATAATCAAGATTTTTTTGCTTGCGGAATAATTTGTAAAAAGCTTGTTCTGGAGCAAAATGCAATACTTTTTTGGGTGCTGTAAAAAAATCAGTTTGATCATTTAAATACAACCAAAGCAAACGATGTCTTTCTAAAGAAAGTGTACTTGGTGAAAGTACATTGTTACGTTGTTTTCCGTATCCGTAAGGTAAAAACGACTTAAAGCTTTTTCCATCAATTGGATCTGTAAATTTATCTCCTCTTAGAGAGAAAGCTAAAATTGGACGTGCTACATAACTCAAACGAATTAATAATGGACGCGGTATTGTATTTAAAACTAATTTGAAAAGTTTCTTCATGGGGTTGTTTCACAGAGTTACACTAAGAAGACACAGAGTTTCACAGAGTGTTTATAAATCTTTTTATGTTGTTTTTTAAAATTTTTGAGTCAAAATTAATCAATAATCCCAAAGGATAATTTCCAAGTTTTAAATAAGTCAATATTTGTGCAAAATGTACTTCAGTAAAAGCTTCAACAGTTTTTAATTCGATAACAATTTTGTTTTCTATTAATAAATCAATTCGATATCCGTGTTCTAGTTTTATATCTTATAAATTATCGGAAGTGCTTTTTGTTTTTCAACAATTAAACCAGAATTTACAAGTTCATAGTACAGACATTCTTGATAAGCTGACTCTAATAAACCTGGACCTAATTGTTTGTGAACTTCAATCGCTAAACCGATAATTTTATAAGAAATAGCATTTAGTTCATCTTCAGATATTTCATTTTCCAAATACATTTTCAAAGGGCATATAAATAAAATTTTGTGAACCTCGGCGTATATCTTTGTGAATCTTTGTGGAATAGCTCTTACAATACTAAAGGCACTTGTCTAAACTCGTCTTCTTCATTGCTTTCGATTCCTAAAGCTTTGTAGATGTATTGGAAAGTCGATAATAATTCTGGTTTTCCATCGATTAAAGCTACATCATGCTCAAAGTGTGCACTTGGTTTTCCGTCAGCAGTTAGAATTGTCCAGCCGTCTTTAAGTTGTTTGATGTTTTTTGTTCCCATGTTGATCATCGGTTCAATTGCTACCACCATTCCTTCAACAAAAAGTTTTCCTCTTCCTTTTTTACCATAATTTGGCATTTCAGGAGCTTCGTGCATTTTTTGCCCAACACCATGTCCAACCAATTCACGTACTACGCCGTAACCGTGCGCTTCAGTATATTTTTGAATCGCATTTCCAACATCTTCAACGCGATTTCCAGCTTTAAATTCTCTAATTCCAACGTAAAGAGATTCCTTAGTAACTCTTAAAAGTTTTTTTACTTCTGGAGCAACTTCACCAATCTCAAAGCTATAAGCGTGATCTCCGTGGAAACCATTTTTAAAAGCCCCGCAGTCAACCGAAATAACATCACCACTTTTTAGCGGAATATTATTAGGAATACCATGAACAACCTGAGCATTTGGGCTCATGCAAAGCGAATTAGGAAAATCGTACAATCCAAGGAAACTTGGAACAGCTCCGTGATCGCGAATAAATTCTTCGGCTAATTTGTCAAGATATAATGTAGTAACTCCTTCTTTGATTTCAGAAGCTATCATTCCTAATGTTTTTGATACGATTAAAGCACTTTCGCGCATTAATTCGATTTCTTCCCTAGTTTTTTGGATAATCATATTTTTCCCATTTTCAGTTCGCAAAAGTACAACTTTTCATGTGATTTTCATGCGATTTTTTTTGCCACGAATTTCACGAATTAACACGAATTAATATTTTAGAATGTAAAAAGAAAAAATTATTGCAATTCGTGTAATTCGTGGCAAACCCTTTTTAAACTTAAGTTTTTCAGAAAAAAGCCTTAAATTAGTAGTAAAAACCGTTGTAATCATGGAAACTATTATAGATCAAGATATACAAAAAGTAAAGGCTTTAAAGAAAATGAAAAGAAGCGCTTTGTCACTTTTAGGCATTGCAGTCTTATTGTTTATCATCGCCATTTATTATAAAATTCCGATGCTTCAAGCTTTTAGCGAAGCCGCAATGGTTGGTGGAATCGCCGATTGGTTTGCTGTTGTGGCATTATTTCGTCATCCGCTGGGAATTCCGATTTGGCATACTGCTATTATTCCGACCAAGAAAAATGAAATTGGAGAAAACCTTGGGAATTTTGTTTCGGAGGAATTTTTAGATCGTGAAAAACTGGAAATTAAATTAGATGAATTCAATTTTGCAACGAAGGCTTCAGATTGGCTTTCGCAGGAAGAAAATGCAAACAAAATTGCCAATGCTGTAGCGGTAAATATTATTCCAGGAATTTTAAGAACCATAAAAGATGAAGATGTCAAGAGGTTTATTCAAGTTCAGTTCAAAGAAAAAATGGAAGGAATAAATTTTGGAAACTGGGTTGCCGTTGCTTTGGAACCTTTGCAAAAAGGAGAATTAAAAAATCAAATGTTGACCAATCTTCTTGAAGTAATGAGTGCTGAATTGACTAATAATAAAGATTTAATTAGGCAGAAAGTAAAAGCGTCAACTCCGTTATTGAGTTTTGGATTGGCTGATAAAAAAATTACGGAAGGAGTTTTTAATGGTTTACAAGATTTTTTAAATGAAGCCAAAAAACCAGAAAGCGCAGTCCGATTAAAGATTGACGAATATATATATAATTTTTTGGAGAAGGTTAAAAACTCAGAAGAAATGAGGGTTAAAATCAACGATATGATTTTAGGTTTTGTTGGAAAAAAAGAAGTTCAGGATTATATCAACGGAATTTGGGATGAGATCAAACTTTCAATTACCAATGATTTGAATAAAGAAGATGAATCTTCTATTAAAAATAGCATTTCGAATTTAATTCAAACCTTCGGAAACGGAATTCAAGAAGATCCGGTAATGATTGATAAAATCAATAATTTCATTAAAAACGACCTTCTTTCAGTTCTTCTCAATAATAAAAAGGTAATTGGGGATTTAATTTCATCAACAGTAAAAAGCTGGGACGGAAAAGAAGTTTCGGAAAAATTAGAATTAGAAATTGGAAAAGATCTTCAATACATCAGAATCAATGGGACTTTAGTAGGAGGAATTATTGGACTTGTGATTTATGGAGTGGAGCAGTTTTATCATTATTTATTGGTCTAAATTAATAATCTCGCAAAGTCGCAGAGGCGCAAAGTTTATGAATTTCTTTGCGACTTAGCGTCTTTGCGAGATTTTTTTAAGTTCTTTTTTAAATGAACTTATATCACTTATATGGTTTCAAAACTTTTTATAGTAATGAATGACAAGTCATTGCATTTGGTTGCTGAACGCCCATTAATTCTAAAATTGTTGGAGCGATATCACCTAAAACACCGTCTTGAATGCTTTTTAGTTGTTTGTCAACCAAAATAATAGGCACTGGGTTTGTTGTGTGCGCCGTATTAGGAGATCCGTCAGGATTGATCATTGTTTCACAGTTTCCGTGATCTGCAATTACGATTGTAGTGTAATCATTTGCAAGAGCAGCTTCGATAACTTGTTTTGCACAAGCGTCAACGGCTTCACAAGCTTTAATTGCAGCTTCCATAATTCCGGTGTGACCAACCATGTCACCATTTGCGAAGTTTAAGCAAACAAAATCAACTTCGCCTTTATTCAATTCAGGAACAAGAGCATCGGCTAACTCGTAAGCGCTCATTTCTGGTTTTAAATCATAAGTAGCCACTTTTGGAGAATTTCTTAAAATTCTAGATTCGCCTTCAAAAGGAGTTTCTCTACCGCCAGAAAAGAAAAATGTTACGTGAGGATATTTTTCAGTTTCAGCAATTCTGATTTGTTTTTTACCAGCTTTTTCTAAAACCTCGCCAAGAGTTTCAGTAATATTGTCTTTATTGTAAACTACTTTTACATTTTGGTACGTTTCGTCGTAGTTTGTCAAGGTTACATAATACAAGTTTAGTTTATGCATATTTTGTTCGTGGAAATCTTGCTGAGAAAGTGCTTCAGTAAGTTCACGACCTCTGTCAGTTCTAAAGTTAAAGAAGATTACAACATCATCTTCAGCAATTGTAGCAAGAGGTTTTGCGTTTTCATCAACGATAACAACTGGCTCGATAAATTCGTCTGTAACATCTTTTTCATAACTAGCAAGAACACTTGCAACAGCATTTGTTGATGGAGTTCCAACGCCGTTAACGACAAGATCATAAGCTAATTTTACGCGTTCCCAACGTTTGTCACGATCCATTGCATAGTAACGACCAACGATAGAAGCGATTTTTACAGGAGTATCTTTAATATAATCTTCAAGATCATGAATGTATTTTGCTCCAGATTTTGGATCAACGTCACGTCCGTCTGTAAAAGCGTGAACATAAACTTGATCTAAACCATATTCTTGAGAAGCATCGATTAAGCCGCGAAGGTGTGAAGTATGTGAGTGAACACCACCATCTGAAACTAATCCTAAAAAGTGTACTTTTTTATTGTTTGTTTTAGCATAATTAAACGCGTCAATTAAAACTTGTTCTGTTGCTAATGTTTTATGTTCTACTGCTAAGTTAATTTTAGCTAAATCCTGATATACAATTCTTCCGGCACCAAGATTCATGTGTCCCACTTCGCTGTTTCCCATTTGTCCCTCAGGTAGACCAACATTTAAACCGTCAGTTCTAAGTTGTGCGCTTGGGTAGTTTTTGTAAAGACTGTTTATAAAAGGAACATTTGCATTGTCGATTGCAGATACTTTAGGGTCAGGAGATTTTCCCCAACCATCTAAAATCATAAGGATAACTTTTTTGTTCATTACTTTTTTGTTTTCTACAAAGATAAGGCATTTATAAACTTTGCGAGAACAGAACAGTATATTTTATATTTAATAAAATGAAGTTTGATGAAAAATAGCAATTTAATTATAGAAGCCTTTAATTTTTAAAATTAATTCACGCTAAGCTGTTTTTCAGCCTTTATTTTTGAGAGCATTCAATAATGTAAAATGTTGTCTGTCATCGCTGAACTCTTATAAATTAGAAAATAATCACATCAATTTGTTTTATTTAAACAGGTATTAGTTTCATAATTCCCACTTTTTGAGGTTTTTTTAAGAAAATCGATCGAAATTTTATACTTTTTGTATTAGATAAAATCTTACAGGAATCGCATTTTTATGTTAATAATGTTAAAGTTTAAACAAAAAAAGCCTGAAAATCAGGGTTGTATTTGGCAAGGGGTGAATTTTTTATACTTTTGTCTTACCCAAATTTTTGTTTAACCTAAAGAAATTCAATGATTTACAAGATTTATCCGCTATTCGTGTTTTTGCTATTGTCTTTTGGAAAAGATTCAAAAACCACTACAGACCTAAAAAAGAACGTTACTGTAAAATCGATTGCTAAAGTAGAAAAAGTAACTGTTGATTCTAAAATTGAAAGTGTTTACAACACCTTGAATTCTAACAACTTTAAAATGCCAGAACTTAAAACTTTCTCAGAAGCTTTAAAGGGATTTTATTTGTTGAAAGAAAAAGGTGTTATCAAGAAAAACATCTTGACACTTATTGATTTCAGTTTATCATCAAACACAAAACGTTTGTGGGTGATTGATTTGACAACAAACACTATTTTGTTTAATTCTCTTGTGGCACATGGTAGAAATACTGGAGAAGAATTTGCTACTGCGTTCTCAAACTTGAACTCTTCATTTAAAAGTAGTTTAGGATTTTATGCTACAGGTGAAATTTACCAAGGAAAACATGGCGCTTCATTGCGTTTAGATGGCTTAGAAAATGGTGTAAACAGCAATGCGCGCCAAAGAGGTGTTGTAATGCATGGTGCAGATTATGTTTCTGAATCTTTTATCAGAGACCATAAAAGATTAGGAAGAAGCCAAGGTTGTCCTGCGGTACCAGTTGAATTAACTGACGAAATAATTGAAGTTATTAAAGATCAATCGTGTTTATATATTTATCATCCATCAAGAAGTTTCGCGATGGAAGAGAGGTTAATCTCTTAATTTAGCATATAAATCCGAATCTAAATTATAAATATCAGCTCTGAACAAGAGCTGATTTTTTTTGCTCCATGCTGTCCAATACCATTGATATAGTGAGTATTTTTTACTGATTTTAAAACTCATAGTCTTTTTAGAAGCAATAATAGTATCAATTCTGTCCTGAGGCCAGTTTCCGTCTACATCCAAAATATGCTGCGCCAATTCCAACGGATTCTCAACACGCACGCATCCAGAACTCATAGAACGATTATTTCTTCCAAAAATATTACGGTGATTCGTATCGTGAAGATAAACGCTATGGTGATTTGGGAATAAAATTTTCATCAAACCCAATGAATTGTAATAGCCAGGACTTTGGACATAGCGATAGTTATTAGGTTTGTTTTCGTTCCAAGAAACGGGATCAACAACATTTCCTGATGAATCGTAAATAGTGATGTTTTTCTTGGCCAGATAATTTCGGTTTCGTTTCATTGCAGGAACAACATCTTCCTTCAAAATGGTAGGAGGAACAGTCCAAGTCGGATTAAAAACTACTGTTTTTAAAAATGATGTAATAATAGGAGTTCTTCTTTTGCTTGTTCCAACCACAACATTTCGAACCAAAGTAGTGTCTTGGTTCTCGACAACATTCAAGCTGTAATCCGGAATATTGATAATAAAATAATTTTCGGCTAATTCGTTCGGATACCATCTCCAACGCTCCAGATTGGCAATAATCTGTTTTTTTCTTTTTTCTTTAGAATAATTCAAAGCATTAATTGTTCCCACACCAATAACTCCGTCAGAAGCTAAACCGTGTCTTTCTTGGAATTTTTTAACGGCTTCAAAGGTTTTTTGGTTGTATATCTTTGTAAGGCTGTCTTTTCCAGACATGTCGTTCCAGTATAGAAGTCTTTTTTTGATGTTTATTAAAGCAGAATTTGTATCGTTTAAAACAATTTTGTCTGTAGATTTAATGCTTTCGATGTCTTCATCAGGAAAAGTGTTTATGATTTCCAATGCTTTCAAAAGCTCTTTGTAGGTTTGTGTTTTAGGTTGGATATTATCTACAACGCTATCTAATTTGTTTTTATTGAAAGCTTTAATTAGTACATTATTTACATCAAATGTCTTTTCGTCCAAATCCCAATTTCCGTAAAGTTTCTTTGGATCTAGCTTTCCTTTGTAGAGATGATTGAGATATTTTTCGAAATTATAAGTTAATAATATGTCATAAGTGGCTAAAGCAGAATCGCTAAGGGAGCTAATTTTGTTTTCAAACTTTCTTAACTGAGAAGCTTTGTAATCTTCTGGTTCCAAGCCTAGTTTGTCTGAATTTTCTAATTGGGTTAAGATGTATTTTCTTTTTTCAAGATTCCCCCAAACGGTCTTGTTCTCAGATGCGAGATAAAATTGTTTTAAGGTTTCACTTTTAAAAGTGCTTAAAGTTGCGGTGTCTATATCAACTTTTCTCTCGTCTGTAAGTAGGATTGCCGGTACCGTTTTTTTGACGGTAGGAGCGGGTTTTGGAGCTTCTTTTTTACAGCTCACAAAAATGCATATTACTACTAAAGAGTAAAGTTTTTTCATAGGTTATAATTTTTTAAACATCAAATAATGTTCGCCAACGTCTTTAATATCAAATGCTTCACCTAGGGGTTGGTAATTCATTTTTTGATAAAAACCGACAGCGGCTGTTCTGGCGTTAAACCAAATTAAATCGACTTTGTTTTCATTGCAGTAGGTTTCACAATGTTTAACTAAAGCTTCTCCAAATCCTTTTTTCTGATGGGTTTCTAAAACAGCCATTCCTCGGATCTGAGCTTGATTTGGCTCGGCAAATATAGGATTGATTTTATCGAATAACGAAATAATTCCTGTTAAATTTTCATCATCAAATAAGCCGAAATGATGCGTCGTTTCTAGGTCGTCTCCTTCGAAGATGCAACTTTCGATTGGTTTTCCTTTTCTTAAAACGGGTTGGCGAACGGCATAAGTCTCTTTTGATGTAATTTCTTTGATTGTGATCATGATTTTTTTTAAAAATATTGACTTTATAACTTTTTAATTTTAAATAAGTTATAAATTAATGTTGTTTTTTATTAAATTTTTTTGCCCAAAAGCTTGTTTTGAACTTAACTTTCTTTCTATATTTGCACCACCAATGCGAAAGTAGCTCAGTTGGTAGAGCTCCAGCCTTCCAAGCTGGTTGTCGCGAGTTCGAGCCTCGTCTTTCGCTC
>NZ_JANKMS010000001.1 GCF_024649945.1 Flavobacterium panacis
CCCTTTTCCCGAGCCGAAAGGCTCGGGAGGAAACTTTCTAACAAAACAAATTACCTTTCTTTATCTCAGTATGTTAAGATATTGTTTTAATTATCAATTGTCAATTATCAATTATTAATTAAAAAGATTGCCCAAAGCAATTATAACTTCTTAAGGTGGTTATTGCGGCGGGGCTCACCTCTTCCCATCCCGAACAGAGAAGTTAAGCCCGCCTGCGCAGATGGTACTGCAATTATGTGGGAGAGTATGTCGTCGCCTTTCTTTTGAAAAACCCTGTTTGAAAACGGGGTTTTTTATTCTAACTTTTACTTATAGC
Source organism: Flavobacterium panacis (assembly GCF_024649945.1). Taxonomy (GTDB): domain Bacteria; phylum Bacteroidota; class Bacteroidia; order Flavobacteriales; family Flavobacteriaceae; genus Flavobacterium; species Flavobacterium panacis. The sequence continues at coordinate 317 of NZ_JANKMS010000001.1, forward strand.
AATATAAGTAATATGGTACCTTAGCTCAGATGGTAGAGCAATGGACTGAAAATCCATGTGTCCCTGGTTCGATCCCTGGAGGTACCACATCATGCTCGGATGGTGAAATTGGTAGACACGCTGGACTTAAAATCCAGTGAACAGCAATGTTCGTGCGGGTTCAAGTCCCGCTCTGAGTACTAAAACTTCAATTAGCTTTTGTTAATTGAAGTTTTTTTTTTTGCATAAAATTGTGGTCAGCTTTATAATTTTATATTTTTACCTTCTATTCCTAGATTTTTAATATTTGTAAATTATGCAAAACGTTTTTCTTAAGGTAGATTCTGATCAATTTATAAACAGAATTAAGCAACTTGATTCAAATAGACAACCTCTTTGGGGTAAGAGGTCTGTCGATCAGATGTTGGCACACTGCAATGTTACGTATGAAATGGTTTATGATAATATTCATACTAAACCAAATGCTTTTATGAGATTTATTTTAAAATCATTTGTAAAGAATAAAGTTGTAGATGAATCTTCTTATTCTAAAAATAGTAGAACGGCTCCTCAATTTATTATAACGGGAGATCGCAACTTTGATTTGGAAAAAAATAGATTAATCTCTTATATAAGCAAAACACAGGAATTAGGAGAAAATGAATTTGAAGGAAAAGAATCTCTTTCTTTCGGAAAATTAACTTCTAAAGAATGGAATAATATGTTTGCTAAACATTTAGATCATCATTTTACTCAATTCGGAGTTTAACTTTTAAAGTTAGTAGTATGAAAATTCATTATATATTGTTTTTTATATTTTTTGGATTGATTTGTAATGCACAAAAGCAAGAAGTTCAAAAGAGTATTGAGATATTCTTTGAAGGATTTCATCAAAGGGATTCAGTAAAGATGAAATCAGTTTGTCTAGATCAAATTATTCTGCAATCTATTAGCGAAAGCAAAATAAAAGGTAATAAATTATCTACCGAAAATATAAGAGAATTCTATAAATCTATAGTGTCTATTCCTTTAACATTAAAGTTTCAAGAAAAAATATTAAGTTACAATATTCAGATTGATGGATCAATGGCTCATGTTTGGACTCCGTATGAGTTTTATTTAAATGATAAATTAAGCCATACAGGAGTAAATGCCTTTACATTGTTTAAAGAAAAAGATTCTTGGAAGATCATTTATTTAATTGATACAAGAAGAAAGTAGTTAGTTTTTTAACATTTCGCTGTTGTAATACAGACAAATATCGGTTAAAAGGCATTCAGGACATTTTGGTTTTGGTCTGCATATTTCACGTCCTAAAAATGAAATAGCCATTCCTATTTCTGACCAAATATTTTTGGGCAAAACTTGCATTAAATCTTTTTCTACTTTATTTCCGTCTTTCGATTCTTTAATTATTCCAATTCTTGGCGCAACTCTTATTACATGTAGATCAGCAATAATTCCTTCAGCTGGTTTTCCTGTTTCTCTTAAAATTACATTTGCAGATTTTCTACCAATTCCTTTTAATGCTGTCAATCCAGACATAGTTAATGGAATATCTTTATCTTCTTTTATCGTGCTTGCAATCTCCAGAAGCCATTGAGCTTTAGTTCCATAATTTCTAACTTTAGATATATAAGGTAAAAAAGTATCTATATCAGTTTTAGATAAACTATTTAGAGTTGGATATTTTTCAAATAAAACAGGAGAAATAGAATTAATATTAGCATCAGAATCCTGAGCAGATAAAACTACCATAATCAAAAGTTGATAAGTGTTTTGATAATCTAAAGGATGTTTTTTGCCTTTGTATTTTTTTAGAATGGGTTTTAATTTAATTTCCCAATTTTCTGTTTCACCAAATAAATCCATTTTTAAAATTCTTTAATGTTGGTAATGAAGTGCTTATCTATAAAGTTACTTGATTTTAATGAATTCTAGAATTTTTTTGATAACATTTTGATTACCAAGTATTTTTCGATGTCCCAATCCATCCGTTAAAAATAAAGAGCCATTTTTAAGATTTTCATGAATATGTATTCCTGCTTTTACAGAAACTTCTGGATCATCATTATCGTGAATTACTAAAACTGGAATATTAATCTTTTGAGCTGCTCTGTAAGCGGAAAAATCATCCATTTTGACTTGATATTGATCTTCAAAATATATTTTTAAACGGTCGCTAAATTCCTTTTTTAATTTTAGTTTCAGTACAAATTCATCTAAAATATCTTGTACAACATCTCCACTTCCAATGATAATTGCTTTGTTAACTTTTAAACCATCTTTTACTGCATTTAAAACAGACATTCCGCCAAGTGAATGTCCGATTGCAATTTCAAATGGTCCAAATTGCTTTTCAATTTCTAATATAGAAGCAATGAATTCAGACATTATAGTAGTCTTCCCTTCTGATTTTCCATGAGCAGGGGCGTCAAAACTAATTGTAGAGTAACCATTTTGTAATAACTCATCTGCTATTTTGAATAGTTGCGTTCCTCGGCCAGACCATCCGTGAACCAATAGAATTTTCTTGTCACTTTGTCCGTATTTATAAATTACAATGTTTTTGTTTATAGCAGGAACGTGAATATTTTTTTGTGAGCTTTTACTATTCATCTCAAATTCACGTTTAGGAACTTTATGTTTTATTGGTGTTGTAAAGATTCTTGCAGCAAATTTTGTTGCCAGATTTTTGGACACAAATGCACAAACTTTCGCAGATATTATAATAAACTGTGGAATTTTTAAGGATCTAGTAGGATTAATTGCCTTTTTTGCCATTTCAATAAAACTTATTTGTAAGCAGTACTCTGCCCGTTTTTTTGCTAAATTTAAAGAAAGATAAAAGTAGCATATTAATGATTGTTTCTTGAAAAATAATCACAAATTAATTTTTGAAATGGAGATATTTCATATTAGTGCCGAATGTTATCCTATGGCTAAAGTAGGTGGTTTAGCTGACGTTGTAGGTGCTTTACCCAAATATCAAACCAATGCAGGACATGAGGTAAGAGTTGTAGTTCCTTGTTATGATACAAAATTTAAAGATGAAAATAGTTTTGAGTGCGTACATTGGGGAACAGTTAAACTTGGAAACTTTGATTTTCCGTTTAGTGTCTTAAAAGAAAGCACTGATAAACTTGGTTATGAGTTGTATCTTATTGAGATTAATGAATTGTTTAATCGTCCAAATGTTTATGGTTATGAGGATGATATTGAGCGATTTTTGTCTTTTCAAATAGTTACATTAGATTGGATAATTGCAAGAAATCAAATTCCAGATATTATTAATTGTCATGATCATCATACGGGGCTAATTCCGTTTCTTCTTCAATTTGCTTACAAGTATGAAACTTTAAAAGAGGTAAAAACAGTTATAACTATTCATAATGGTTTGTATCAGGGATGGTTTGGATTTGATAAATTATATTATCTACCAGAGTTTGATTTAAAACATGTAGGTTTTTTGGAATGGAACAATTCTATAAATTCTTTAGCAGTTGGAGTAAAATGCGCCAATGCTGTAACGACCGTTTCTCCAAGTTATTTAAATGAAATTAATTACAATGCAAATGGTTTAGAATCGTTGTTTAATTCAGTTAGAAATAAATCGAGAGGAATTTTAAACGGAATTGATTTTGAAGTGTGGAATCCTTCAAAAGATTCAACGATTGCAGAAAATTATTCGATAGAAAATTTTGAAGTAGGGAAACAGAAAAACAAAGAAAAATTGTGCGAGCAGTTTGATCTTGATCCATCAAAACCTTTGTTTAGTTTTATAGGACGTTTGTTTGAAGAAAAGGGAGGTGATTTGTTACCGCAAGCTTCTGCATTAGCATTGTCAGAACATTTTGAAGACATCAATATTCTAATTTTAGGTTCAGGAAAAGCTGAAATAGAATCGCAATTAGTACAATTAAGAAACGACTACAAGGGCAACTATAATGTTTTTATAGGTTATAATGAAGAACTTGCACATTTGATTTATGCAGGTTCAGATTATATTTTGATGCCCTCACGAGTAGAACCCTGTGGTCTCAATCAGATGTATGCTATGCGATATGGAACAATTCCAGTTGTTAGAAGAACAGGAGGTTTAAGGGATACCGTCATTGATTTTGGAGATGACGGAAATGGAGTATGCCATGATCAAGCATCTGTTGGGGATATCTGCTATTCTATAAATCGTGCAGTTAAATTATATGAGGATAAAATAAATTTCAATAAAGTAGTTCAAAGAGGAATGACGGCAGACCATTCCTGGGAGAGAGTTTGCCAAGAATATATCGAAATATACAACCTAATAATTGAGAAAAATGAAATTTAAAAAGAAAAATGTAGTTGCTATTATTTTAGGAGGAGGACAGGGATCACGTTTATTCCCATTAACAGAAACAAGATCAAAACCGGCTGTTCCAATTGGAGGAAAATATCGTTTGGTTGATATTCCAATTTCTAATTGTATCAATTCAGATATATTCAAAATATTTGTTTTGACACAGTTTAACTCTGCATCTTTAAATGCTCATATCAAAAATACTTTCAATTTTAGTATTTTAAGCCAATCGTTTGTCGATATTTTGGCGGCAGAACAAACTCCTGATAATCCAACTTGGTTTCAGGGTACTGCAGATGCTGTTAGACAATGTATGTCACATTTTTTGAAACATGATTTCGATCATGCCTTAATTCTTTCAGGAGATCAATTGTATCAAATGGATTTTAACGAAATGCTGGAGGCGCATATTGCAGCTGATGCCGAAATTTCTATTGCAACTTTACCAGTAAATGCTAAAGATGCTCCAGAATTTGGGATTCTTAAAACAGATCATGAAAATAATATTCATGCTTTTATCGAAAAACCGCATGCTTCTTTATTGCCTGAATGGGAATCGGAGGTGAGCGAACAAATGCAGGAAAAAGGTAAAAAATACTTGGCTTCAATGGGAATTTATATTTTTAATAAATCATTGTTGCAGGAATTAATGGCGAATCAGGAAACTAAAGATTTTGGTAAAGAAATTATTCCGCAAGCCGTTGGAAAACACAAGATATTAAGTTATCAATACGAAGGATACTGGACTGATATTGGAAATATTGAATCATTCTTTGAAGCGAATATTGGTTTAACAGCTGATATCCCAGAGTTTAATTTATTTGATAACGAAAATAAAATTTTCACAAGACCTCGATTACTTCCACCATCAAAATTTAGAAACTCTATTATTAATCAGTCTTTAATTTCTGAAGGATGTATTATTAATGCCAAAGAAATTAAAAGTTCTGTAATCGGAATTCGTTCTAGAATTGGTGAAGGAACTGTTTTGGAAAATTGTTATGTAATGGGGAACGATTTTTATCAAGATTTGGATGAATTAAATCATGAAAGCAGTATAAGCAAAATTCATGTTGGTATTGGAGAAAATTGTTTCATACAAAATGCTTTAATTGATAAAAATGTTCGTATTGGAAACAATGTTCATATTAGCGGGGGAAAACATTTGGATAATTTTACCAATGAATTATACAGCATAAAAGATGGAATTGTTGTTATAAAAAAAGGAGTAACACTTGCTGATAACTTTAGAATAGAATAAAATTTAAAAAACAAATTCCAAATTCCAATTGCCTTAAAAACGACACATGACTAAAGTAATCGCACATTCACTATTTACGGACTTTGATATAGATTTATTTAAAGCTGGGAAACACTTTAAACTGTATGAAAAACTAGGAGCACATCTAATTGAAGTTGATGGAATAAAAGGCGTTTATTTTGCAGTTTGGGCTCCTACGGCTCATTCTGTGTCGGTTGTTGGTGATTTTAATTATTGGACTTCAGGCGAGCATAATTTAAATGTTCGTTGGGATTCTTCAGGAATTTGGGAAGGATTTATTCCAGATATTTCAAAAGGAGCGCTTTATAAATATAAAATTCAATCGAATATTAATGGAGTAGTAACAGAAAAAGCAGATCCTTTTGCTTTATATTGTGAAAAACCACCGCATACAGCTTCAGTTGTTTGGGATTTGGACTATAAATGGAAAGATGAAAACTGGATGCAGAATCGCAAGGAAAAAAATGCGCTTGATAAACCGTATTCAGTTTACGAAGTGCATATAGGTTCTTGGAAACGAGCTGATCATAACCGTTTCTTAAGTTATCTTGAATTGGCTGATGATTTGGTAAAATACGTAAAAGAAACTGGTTTTACTCATGTTGAATTTATGCCTGTAATGGAATATCCTTATGATCCTTCTTGGGGTTATCAATTGACTGGCTATTTTGCACCAACTTCTCGTTTCGGGAAACCGCAGGATTTTATGGTTTTAGTTGATAGACTGCATCAAGAAGGAATTGGAGTCATTTTAGACTGGGTTCCATCACATTTTCCAGATGATGCACATGGTTTAGGTTTCTTTGATGGTTCTCATCTATACGAACATCCAGATCGTAGAAAAGGTTACCATCCAGATTGGAAAAGTTTGGTTTTTAATTATGGAAGAAATGAAGTAAGAGCTTTTTTGATAAGTAATGCTGTTTTCTGGCTTCAGAATTATCATATAGATGGATTACGAGTTGATGCTGTTGCTTCGATGCTGTATCTTGATTATTCTAGAAAAGATGGAGAATGGGAAGCTAATATTTTTGGCGGAAGAGAAAATTTAGACAGTATTAGTTTTCTTAAAGAATTTAATGAAGTAATCTATTCTAATTTCGATGGAGTTCAAACTATTGCAGAAGAAAGTACTTCGTTTCCAATGGTTTCTAGGCCAACTTCTTTTGGAGGATTAGGCTTTGGAATGAAATGGATGATGGGCTGGATGCATGATACTTTAAAGTATTTTCAAAAAGAAACAGTTTACAGAAAATACCATCAAAATGATTTGACTTTTTCGATGACGTATGCATTTACGGAAAACTTTATGCTTCCGTTTTCTCATGACGAAGTAGTTTATGGAAAACAATCTCTTATTTACAAAATGCCAGGCGATGAATGGCAACGCTTTGCGAACCTGAGATTATTATATGGTTATATGCTTACGCATCCTGGAACAAAATTATTGTTTATGGGAGCCGAGTTTGGGCAAACCAATGAATGGAATTTTGAACAAAGTTTAGATTGGCATTTACTTCAATATGATTTTCATTCGGGTATAAAAAGGTTAATTACAGATTTGAATCAATTATATAAAACGTATCCTGCATTGTATGAGAAACAATTTACAGGAGAAGGTTTTGAATGGATTAATTATTCAGATCATCAAAATGCGGTTTTATCGTATATCCGAAAAGGAAATAACCCAGACGAAAATGTAATTGTGGTATGTAATTTCACGCAAGTGGTACGAGAAAATTATAGAATTGGAATTCCGAAAAAAGGCAAATTAAACGAAATTTTCAATAGTGATGCTTCCGTTTATGGAGGAAGTGATATCAGAAATTCAAAAGCAATAAAAATCGAATCAATTTCTTATGACGGTAGAGAATTTTCGGCAGAACTTATTTTGCCACCATTAAGCGTAACGGTATATTCTTTTAGTTAGAAAAAATCTTAGAAACATTTTTAGAAGTTATTAATTTGTCATTTTAGCCGCTGAAAATTATCATATTGTTTATTTTTTGTTTTCTAATTATAAACTCAAACAGGAAAAACGTTTTCGTTAATAAACCTTTTATTCATAGGGCTTTATGATCTTTTTTTGTATGTTTGAAAGAAAGACAAAAGTTATAAATTAATTCACGGAGATATGATTACAAACACATCATTAGAATACAAAGGCAATTTATATCCATCGAAAATTATCTCTTATACACATGAAGGAGATTCAATTTTTTTCAATACTGTCAATAATGTAATTTTAAAAGTTACTATTCTTCGTGATAGTTTAATACGATTTCGTTATACAACAAAAGGCTATTTCAGTAATGATTTTTCGTATGCTATTGATAAAACACAACTTCACGGATACAATTTTTTAGAACTTACTGAAGAAGAAACTCATTTTGAAATACGTACCAGCAAAGTAAAATGTAAAATCCAGAAAGCAGATCTTCGTCTGACAATTTTCGATTTAAATGATTTTTTAATTCTTGAAGATGAACTAGGTTTTCATTGGGAAGAAAGTTATGAATATGGTGGAAATATCGTAAAAATGAGTAAATTCTCTAAAGATGGAGAATGTTATTATGGTCTTGGAGATAAAGCAACTCAAATGAATCTTAAAGGCAAGAGAGTTGAAAATTTTGCCACAGATCAATATGCTTATCAAAAAGACCAAGAACCATTATATAAGGTTGTCCCTTTTTATATTGGACTCCATAATAAACAAGCTTACGGTATTTTCTTTGATAATACGTTTAGGACTTTCTTTGACTTTTGTCAAGAAAGAAGAAATATTACCAGCTTTTGGGCAGAAGGAGGCGAGATGAATTATTATTTCTTCTACGGACCTCAAATGCAAGATGTTGTTACGAGTTATACTGATTTAACTGGAAAGCCTGAATTACCGCCATTATGGGTTTTAGGCTATCATCAATGTAAATGGAGTTATTATCCTGAAAGTAAAGTCAAAGAAATCACTTCAAAATTTAGAGAACTTCAGATTCCATGTGATGCTATTTATCTCGACATTGATTATATGGAAGGATTTAGATGTTTTACTTGGAACAAAAGCTATTTTCCTGATCCAAAAAGAATGGTTTCTGAACTAGCAGAAGATGGTTTTAAAACAATCGTCATCATAGATCCAGGAATCAAAATTGACAAAGATTACTGGGTATATCAAGAAGCATTAGAAAAAGATTATTTCTGTAAAAGAGCCGATGGACCTTACATGAAAGGGAAAGTTTGGCCTGGTGAATGTAATTTTCCAGATTATACAAATCCATTAGTAAGAGAATGGTGGGCTGGATTATTTAAAGAATTAATTGCGGATATTGGAGTAAAAGGAGTTTGGAATGATATGAACGAACCTGCTGTAATGGAAGTTCCAAATAAAACTTTCCCAATGGATGTTCGTCACGTTTATGATGGAAATCCTTGTAGCCATAGAAAAGCCCATAATATTTATGGAACGCAAATGGCGAGAGCAACCTATCATGGTGTCAAACGTTTTGCTTATCCAAAACGCCCTTTCGTTATTACGAGATCAGCTTATTCTGGAGCACAACGCTATACTTCTTCTTGGACAGGTGATAATGTGGCAACTTGGGAACATTTATGGATTGCCAATATTCAGGTACAGAGATTGTCAATTTCAGGAATGGGATTTACAGGTTCTGATATTGGAGGATTTGCGGAACAGCCAACCGGCGAGTTGTATGCACGTTGGATTCAGTTAGGTGTTTTTCATCCGTTTTGTAGGACGCATTCATCTGGAGATCACGGAAATCAAGAACCGTGGGCTTTTGATGAAGAAGTAATTAATATTACCCGAAAATTTGTTAGTCTTCGTTATCAATTGTTGCCTTATTTATACACTATGTTTTGGCAGTATATTGAAGAAGGAGTTCCTATGCTAAAACCTTTGGTTTATTACGATCAAGATGATACACAAACGCATTATCGCAATGACGAATTCATCTTCGGAAATCAGATTTTAGTTTGTCCAATCCTTGAACCTAATGCTGTAGGTAGACGTATGTATATACCACGTGGTGAATGGTATAACTATTGGACAAATGAATTATTTATTGGAGGACGAGAAATCTGGATTGATACTAAATTTGATGAGATTCCGGTTTTTGTAAAAGCAGGAGCTATTATTCCAAAATATCCTGTACAACAATATGTAGGAGAATTAGAATTTGATGAATTAACTCTTGAAGTTTATTATAAAAATGGTAAAGAACAATCGGCTGTTTATGAAGATGCTCAAGATGGTTACGATTATAAAAAAGGACGTTATAGCTATTTATCGTTAAGAACAATTGGAAAAGAAAAAGAATTAATTATTCAATTGCACAAGGAAGGAAAATACGTTACACCGTATAGCAAGTATAAAATTAATTTAATTGGACTTCCTTTTAAAGTGACAGAAATCGAAATCGACAACGAAAAAATTGAATTTGATAAAATTAATTTTGAGCAAAATCATTTCTTAATAGTTGATAAAGAGTTTAATGAACTTCACATTGTGGGAGAATAGTTAAATTTTGATATTTTTTTGGCTTATTGTGTAAAATATTTTATTTTTTTTAATCGTATTTTTGTTAGAAAATAGCTCGAATTATGAAAAAATATTTGTTTTTAGGAATTTTCAGTGGTCTTGTTTTATCCTGTGCAACAAACCCAATTACAGGAAAACAAAACTTGAATTTTGTTTCAAACAGTGAATTGTTTCCAACTTCATTTCAGCAATACAGTACTTTTTTGTCTGAAAACAAAGTTATAACAGGAACGTCAGATGCGAAACTTGTTGAAGGTGTTGGATATAAGATTAAGCTTGCTGCCGAAAAATATTTAACATACTTAGGACAATCACAGTATTTAAAAGACTATCGTTGGGAATATAAATTAGTAGACAATAAAGAAGTTAATGCTTGGTGTTTGCCAGGAGGAAAAATTGTCGTTTACTCAGGAATTTTGCCTGTTACACAAAACGAATCTGGTCTTGCTACTGTTATGGGACACGAAGTTTCGCACGCTTTAGCTAATCACGGTGCTCAAAGAATGAGTGCAGCACAATTGCAATCAATTGGAGGAGCCGTTTTAGATGCTGCAACCACTAATAAAACTGCTCAAACGAGAGCAATTTTTTCTCAAGCTTACGGAATGGGAACTGAAGTAGGAGTAATGCTTCCTTTTAGTAGAAGTAACGAAACTGAAGCAGATAAAATTGGATTGACTTTGATGGCAATCGCAGGATATAATCCAGATGATGCTGTTTCATTTTGGTCAAGAATGTCTGCAAAATCAGGAGGTTCTGGAACACCAGAATTTATGAGTACGCACCCTTCAGATGCAACTAGAATTGCCAACATTAAAGCTTTAATTCCAGAGGCAAGAGCAATTGCGCTTAAAGTAGGAACAATAAAATAAGACAAAAGATAAGATATTATATTTCTAAAAGGCTATTCAGTTTATGAATAGCTTTTTTTGTTTTTAGTTCAAATTCATGATTTAATAATGTACGAATTCTAGAATTTCTATTTGATTATGATAAAAATTAGATAAATTCGTAGCCTGTTAACAAAACCATTTCTATGAAAAACCTACAAAAAGGCGATAAGAAACTTTTAAATGCTTGGGCATTTTATGACTGGGCAAACTCGGTTTATACTTTAACCATTGCTTCGGCAGTATTTCCAATTTTTTATGAAGCCTTGTTTAGTGATCGCGATCATTATATTGATGTTTTCGGAATGCATCTTAAAAACTCCGCTTTAATAAGTTTTATTACCGCTTTTGCTTTTATGGTGGTTTCGTTTATTTCTCCACTTTTATCTGGAATTGCAGATTACGTTGGAAACAAGAAATCTTTCATGAAGTTTTTCTGTTACCTAGGTGCTTTGTCTTGTATGGGATTATATTGGTTTGATTTAGATAGTATCTATGTTGGATTATTATTTTACTTTTTAGGATTGCTTGGATATTGGGGAAGTTTAGTTTTTTACAATTCCTACCTTCCAGATATTGCTTTTGAAGAGCAGCAAGACAGAATTAGTGCAAAAGGATATTCTTTAGGATACATTGGAAGCGTTATTTTGTTGATTCTAAATTTAGCCATGATAATGAAACCAAAACTTTTTGGTATTTCAGGAACGGATGGAGAAGCTGCAATGAAAGCAATGCGTTATTCTTTTGTAATGGTAGGAGTTTGGTGGATTCTTTTTAGTCAATACACTTATTATTATTTACCAAAAGGGAGTAAAGAGTCTGGACAGAAATTAACAAAATCTGTAGTATTCAATGGCTTTAAAGAATTGAAAAAAGTTTGGGCGCTATTAAAGGAAAATATCCCTTTAAAGCGTTATTTGGGTGGATTTTTCGTTTCTAGTATGGCGGTTCAGACTGTAATGCTTGTAGCAACTTATTTTGGTGCTCAAGAAATTCAATGGTCTTCTAAAGAAGAAAGTACGATTGGTTTAATTGTTTGTATCTTAATAATTCAGTTGGTAGCTGTAGTTGGTGCGGTTTTGACGTCTAGAGCTTCTGAAAAATTTGGTAACGTACCTACTTTGATTTTTATAAATGCGATTTGGGCAGTATTTTGTGCTCTTGCATTTTTCATTACTTTACCAATGCATTTTTACGTAATGGCAACGGTTGCTGGATTTGTAATGGGCGGTATTCAGGCATTATCACGTTCGACCTATTCAAAATTATTACCTGAAACAGAAGATACAGCATCGTTTTTCAGTTTTTATGACGTTGCTGAAAAAATTGGAATTGTAATTGGTATGTGCGTTTACGGAATCATCGATCAAATTACTGGAAGTCCACGTGCTGCAATTGTAATTTTAGGAATCTTTTTCGTCACAGCCATTTTTCTTTTAAGAAGAGTTCATAAAAAAGACGTTTCAAACTAGTCGAAACGTCTTAAATAATAACAATATCACGAATTACAGGAATTATTTGATTGATGATGATTTTTGAAATTCGTGATATTTTTATAATTAACCTTTAGTAATCGTTCCTGATCCCGCTACTTTTGCGTCTTTTTTCTCAGGATTTCCGAAATATTTGATATTTCCTGAGCCCGCAACTCTTGCTGTAATGCTTTCATTGCACGTTACTTTACTATTTCCAGATCCAGATACATGCGCTTCAACTATTTTAGACTTTAAGTCAGTAGCATCAATGTTTCCAGAGCCTGAAAGTTTTGTAGAAAAATTATTCGCCGTTCCTTTTAAATTGATTTTTCCTGAACCACTTACGTTTAGAGCTAAATTATTGGCATCAACAGGTAAATTGAAATTACCTGAACCAGCAAGGTTAATGGTGAAAGTATCGTTTTTGATACTATCTTTAGAATGAATTGAACCCGAACCAGCTAAACTTAATTCTGAAATCTTTTCAAACGGAATAGTTACTTCAATTTTATTTCCAGAACTGGTACGAATTTGAGTTCCTTTTTCTACATAGATTTTTAAGTCATTTCCGTCAACTTCTACTTTAATTGCAGCTAATAAATTTTCTTCTCCTTTGATTGTAATTTTTCCTTCTTTTCCTGAAACTAGATCTACATCAAAGAATCCAGCAATTTTGATACCGTCGTAATCTCCAGTGGTTCTGGTTTCTGTTGTAACTTTACCGTTTCCGTTTATTTTTGACTGTGCGTTGGCATTTCCAGTCATAAGAAGTGCGCTAAATGCTAAAATAAAAATTGATTTTTTCATTGTTTTGATTTTTAGATGATTAATTTTTTGTCAACGAAATATTTCCGTAGTTTGAATTGATATTAATTTTGTTGAGACCTTTTTTCTTATAAAAACCAGCGATTCTTTTGCTGTTGCTTTTGGTTTCTGAAGTAGAAATTTCTAAAGTATTATCATGTTTGATATTGGAGTATTTGGCTGAAATATCAAAATCAAAAGCATAATTAGGAAGATATCCGATGGAAATATCTGTGTAGCCTGAGTTAATATTTATATTTCCAGCTTTTTCATTCATAGTTCCAATATTTATTTTACTGTAATTAGTATCATAACTAAAGTTACTTGAAATTTCACCAATTATAAGCGTTAAATAATTCCCAGAACCATTCAAAGAATTGATCTTTTGGAATTTAAGAGTTCCGTAATTACAATCTGATTTGATGTTTTGACCATCACCAAGATTTACATCAGTATAATTAGCATTCAAATTTAAATTTCCAGAATCGTTAATTTTAATACCAGAATAACGAGCATCTATGTTTCCAGATTTTACATAATCGATACTTGAATTTTGACAATAAGCAATTGAAATTTGATTATTACTTCCATTTAGTTTTCCTAAAGTTACTTTTCCATATTTACAATCAATATCAGTCGAAGATTCTGAATTGGGGATGTTTATGTTGCCATATTTATTAATTAGTTTGATAGATCCATTTTTAGGGATTTTGATCACATAGTTAATTTCAAAACTATTGTGACTTCCTTTGCTTTTTAGAGAAGAAGTACCAAGTTTGGTTATAGCAGAAACCATTCCCTTAAGAGCTGTAATGTCGATATCAATACTGTTTAGTCTTTCGTTTACCCAATTTTCATTCGGTCCGTCAACTTTTATAGTAATATCGAGATCTATTTTATCCTCATCCCAGGTCGTAACCAAGATGTTTCCGTATTTATTATTAATATCAATTCCTGCATTAGAATTGACGATATAGGTTTTTTTAATGTTTTTTTGTTTGGTGATAAAACTATCGTCATTTGAAAATCCCATAAAAGGAATCAAAAGCAATAAGATTAGTATGTTATAATGTTTTTTCATCAGATGTGTTTTTAAATTTTTCGTTGTCTTCAATTCGTTGTAGAACAGTTTGTAAAAAAGAAATTCGGGTCTGCAGATTGCTTATCATTGCGTAAATAATCTGTTTGTTTTCACCATTTTTCTGCAATTCGTTAATGATTTTTTGGTAATCAGCATCAAATGTTTTCATTTGATTTAATGCATCATTAATTATTTGTTCGTTTTCTGGTGAACTTTTTTCTTTCAATTTAACTAGTTCGTTGTCAATTAGAATGTTGAAAATAGAATCAGTTCTTTTAGTTTCTTTAGAAGCAAATTTGAATTCTTTTGGTTTTTCATTTTTGTAAAAAACAGATATTCCAAGCATCAGTACAATCGATGCGGCAATAGCCGTTACGAACCAATACTTTTTCTTTGGCTCTTTTTTATTTAGTTTTTGCAGAAACTCCATTTGATGATCCGAATTTAACTCCTGAATATCCCATTGGTTTTCAAATCTGTTGAATAATTCGTCTAAGTTGTCTTTTTCATTTTTCATAATTCCAATTCATTTTATATTTCTTCCAATTTTCTTCGTAAACTATCTTTTGCTCTGCTCAAAGTTGTTCTACAATTGGCATACGAAATGTTTAATATTTCGCAGATTTCCTCTTGATCATAACCTTCAATGTAAAAAAGCGTTAGAACCATTCTGTAGCTGTCTTTTAACTGTAGAATAGTATCAAGAACTTGTTTTACTTTTAGATTGTTTAAATCGATATTCTCAGAAATAATTCCGTCATTTTCTTCAATTTTATAAAGCTGTTTACTTATGTCTTCTACCTGGAAAGAGTTGTTTTTTTTGTAAAAATCGATGCTATAATTGATGATTATTTTTTTTAACCATGCTCCAAAAGCCACTTCTTGTTTATAGTCATTGATTTTGGTAAAAGCCTTTAAGAATCCTTCCTGCATGACGTCTTGTGCAAAATGTTCATCTTTTACAATACGATAAGCAACATTATACATCGCCTTGCAATAGCGATTGTAAATTTCAAACTGCGCTTTTTGATTATTCTTTTTACAAAGCGCAATTAATTCTTCGATATTTTGGTTGTCTATGCTCAAGTAATGGCTTTTGGTTTTTATAAAGGACTTTACATTTTTTTGTTTGTTACACTTTTGATAAAATTAATTTTATTTTTTTTCAAATTTTAAAGAATGATAGTCCAAATCTAATTTTAGGACTGACTTCTTTTGCATTTGGCATAATGATTGTCTAATTTTATGGCCTGTCTTGTAATTGAAAAATAAAGTGTATTTTCAAGTATAACTTCACAAAGCAATACCTGTTTTACAGACAGCACAAAAAAATAATGACAAAACGACTTATATATTATCATGTCAAATCATAAAATACTTACTATTGACAATCTGTCACTTCAAGAATTCGATTCAGAAGCAGAATTAATTCCTTTGTTAACACCAGAGGACGAGGAGGAAATGAATAATGAAGAACTTCCTGTTTCTCTGCCAATTTTACCTTTACGTAATACTGTTTTGTTTCCAGGAGTAGTTATTCCTATTTCTGCAGGAAGAGATAAATCTATAAAACTGATTAATGATGCCAATGCTGGAGGAAAAATCATTGGTGTAGTTTCCCAAATTAATGAAGAAGATGAAGATCCGTCAAAAGATGATATTCATAAAATAGGAACAGTAGCCCGTATTTTGCGTGTTTTGAAAATGCCTGACGGAAATGTAACGGTTATTCTTCAAGGTAAAAAACGTTTCGAAATTGACGAAGTTGTTGCTGAAGAGCCTTACATGACAGCTACTATAAAAGAAGTTGCAGAAGAACGTCCGGATGAAAATGATTCTGAATTCACTGCTATTTTAGATTCTGTTAAAGAATTAGCAATTCAAATTATTAAAGAAAGTCCAAATATTCCTTCTGAGGCAACATTTGCTATTAAAAACATTGAAAGCCAATCATTTTTAATCAATTTTGTTTCTTCTAATATGAATTTATCTGTAAAAGAAAAACAAGGTCTTTTATCGATAAATGGCTTAAAAGAACGCGCTTTAGAAACGCTACGTTATATGAATGTCGAACTTCAAAAACTAGAATTGAAGAACGATATTCAGTCAAAAGTTCGTTTTGATTTAGATCAACAGCAAAGAGAATATTTCCTTCACCAGCAAATGAAAACCATCCAAGAAGAATTGGGAGGCGTTTCGCAAGAAGAGGAAATGGACGAAATGGGACTGAAGGCGAAAACCAAAAAATGGGACGAAAAAACGCAGAAACATTTCGAAAAAGAATTATCTAAAATGCGCCGTATGAATCCGCAGTCACCAGATTTCGGTATTCAGCGTAATTATTTAGAGTTGTTTTTAGAATTGCCTTGGGGCGAATATTCTAAAGATAAATTCGATTTAAAATTTGCACAGAAAGTTTTAGATAAAGATCACTTCGGATTAGAAGAAGTAAAGAAAAGAATGATTGAGCATTTAGCAGTTTTAAAATTGCGAAATGACATGAAATCACCAATTATATGTTTAACAGGGCCTCCAGGTGTTGGTAAAACTTCAATCGGACGTTCTGTTGCAGAAGCTTTAGGACGTGAGTATGTTCGTATTTCATTAGGTGGTTTACGTGATGAAGCAGAGATTCGCGGACATAGAAAAACGTATATTGGAGCTATGCCAGGAAGAATTATTCAAAGCCTAAAAAAGGCAGGTACTTCAAATCCGGTATTTATTTTGGATGAAATTGACAAATTGTCAAGTGGAAATAGCGGTGATCCATCTTCTGCTTTATTGGAAGTTTTAGATCCAGAACAAAACAGTGCTTTCTATGATAATTTCCTTGAAATGGGATATGATTTATCTAAAGTGATGTTTATTGCCACGTCAAATAATATGGCTGCTATTCAGCCTGCATTGAGAGACAGAATGGAAGTAATCAAAATGTCTGGTTATACGATTGAAGAAAAAGTAGAAATTGCCAAAAGACATTTATTCCCAAAACAATTAGAGGCTCACGGTTTAACGGCAAAAGATTTAACTATTGGTAAAAAACAATTAGAGAAAATTGTTGAAGGCTATACAAGAGAATCTGGTGTTCGTAATTTAGAAACTAAAATTGCTCAAGTGATCCGTAATGCGGCAAAATCTGTTGCAATGGAGGAGGAGTACAACAAAAAAGTAACAGACGAAGATATTGTTACTATTTTAGGAGTTCCGAGATTAGAACGCGATAAATACGAAAATAACGATGTTGCGGGAGTTGTAACAGGTTTAGCTTGGACAAGTGTTGGTGGTGATATTTTATTTATTGAATCTTTGATTTCTGAAGGAAAAGGCGCTTTGACGATTACAGGAAATCTTGGAACTGTAATGAAGGAATCGGCGACTATTGCCTTAGAATACATTAAAGCAAATGCGAAGAAATTAGGTTTAAGTACCGAAATTTTCCAGAAATATAACATTCATCTTCACGTTCCAGAAGGAGCAACACCAAAAGACGGACCAAGTGCCGGTATTGCAATGTTAACGTCTTTAGTTTCTCTTCTAACTCAAAAGAAGGTTAAAAAGAGCCTTGCAATGACAGGAGAAATTACGCTTCGTGGAAAAGTTTTACCAGTTGGCGGAATTAAAGAAAAGATCTTAGCTGCAAAAAGAGCAGGAATTAAAGAGATTATTCTATGTCATGAAAACAAAAGCGATATTGATGAAATTAAAGCTGAATATCTAGAAGGGCTTTCTTTTCATTATGTAAAAGAAATGAGTGAAGTTCTGACTATAGCATTAACAGATCAAAGTGTTAAGAATGCAAAATTGTTGAAATAAACAGCAATTAAAGTTTAAATATTTAAATTCCAAATCCCATTCTGAATTTCAGATTTGGAATTTGGAATTTTTTTATTGGAATCTATTTTTAAGGTGATATAATTTTATCTTTGCCTTTGCGTTATTCCCACAAAGGTGCGTTCCATAAACATGTTAAAACAGATCGTTTTATTTTTTTTACTACTCATTTGTTCGGCTTCGTTCGGACAAGTTGGAGGACGCTACACCTATCAATTTTTAAACCTAACCACTTCACCAAGACAAGCTGCTTTAGGAGGAGATGTTATCACTATATATGACGAAGATGTTAATCAGGCGATGTCTAATCCTGCACTTATAAATGCAGATATGGATAATCATTTGGCGATGAATTATGGGAGTTATTACGGTGAAGCTTCATACGGTACCGCATCATACGCTTATACTTACGATAGACATTTGCAGACATTTTATGCAGGTGTAAGTTATGTAAACTATGGATCTTTTGAAGGTTATGACGAAAATGGTCAGGCGACTTCCAATTTCACAGGAAGCGAAGGTGCACTTACATTAGGATATTCGTACAACGTTCCCTTTACAAATTTTTATATCGGTACAAATGCTAAATTAATTACATCTTCTTTAGAAAGCTATAATTCTATAGGTGGTGCTGTCGATTTAGGACTTTTATATTTAGATGAAAAAAACGATATAAATTTTGCTTTGGTTTTCCGAAATATGGGAACTCAATTTACTACTTACTCAGGAATAAAAGAAAATTTACCGTTTGAAATCGTTGCTGGAATTTCTCAGGAATTAGAGCATGTACCCATTCGCTGGCATCTTACTTTAGAGAATTTACAGCAATGGAATATTTCTTTTTCAAATCCTGTTCGTGGAGAAACCAATATTGATGGTTCAACAAGTCAAGAGAAAGTTTCTTTTGTAAATAACGCATTAAGACACGTGGCTTTTGGTGTTGAACTTTTTCCAAAACGAGCATTTAATTTGCGTTTAGGGTATAATTTTAGAAGAGGAGAAGAATTAAGGGTCGAGGAACAGCGTAATTTTTCGGGAGTTTCATTAGGTTTTGGTTTAAAGTTGAATAAATTGAAATTTAATTATTCTTACTCGAGATATACATTAGCAGCTAATACCAGCCTTTTTGGTCTGATTTTAAATTTTCAATAATTAAGAAGAATTATTATTAGTGGAAAACTAACTATTAGAAACCTTTTGTAATCGGATAACGATTGTAAAAGGATTTTTTTTGGATTGATTGAGAATTAAATATTAGCTATAAGAAAAAGTTTAATATTTTTCAGTATTCCATTTAAAAAGAAAGATGGCTACATTTGCAGTAGTTTATTACGTTTTTATAGAGCGATTAATAAAGGAATAAAAATTTAAAAAATACAAATTGAAAAAAATTACAATTGCAATCGACGGATTTTCATCAACTGGTAAAAGTACTCTTGCAAAACAATTAGCAAAAGAGCTTCATTATGTTTATGTAGACACTGGAGCAATGTATCGTGCGGTTGCTTACTTTGCCATGCAGCACAAATTTATTACAGCTGATTCTTTTGATAAAGATGCTTTAGTTGACGCATTATCTAATATTCAGCTTGAATTTAGATTTAATGCTGATTTAGGCTTTGCAGAAATGTATTTAAATGGTGAAAACGTAGAAAAGCAGATTAGAACTCTTGAAGTTTCTAGTTTTGTAAGCAAAGTGGCTGCTGTTTCTGAAGTTCGTGCTAAATTAGTAGAACAACAACAGGAAATGGGGACAAATAAGGCAATTGTAATGGATGGAAGAGATATTGGTACTGTTGTTTTTCCTAATGCTGAGCTTAAAATATTTATGACGGCAAGTGCTGAAACTCGCGCACAAAGACGTTTTGACGAATTAAAGCAAAAAGGTGATGACGTAACTTATGAAGAAGTTCTTCAAAATGTAGTTGAAAGAGATAATCTCGATACCAGCAGAGAAGATTCTCCTTTGGTTATCGCCGACGATGCGATAGAAATAGATAATTCTTACTTAAATAAAGAAGAGCAGTTTGCAGCAGTTCTAGAATTAGTAAATGATGTTGTTAAAACAGTTTAATTTTTTGCAGATATTATTTTTAATGGTAGTTTTACGGCTTCATTTTTACTAAAAGACAAATTTTAATATATGGGTATTAAAAACAGATTGATTTTAATGAGCTTTCTTCAATTTTTTGTTTGGGGAGCATGGCTTATAACAATTGGGAATTATTGGTTTGGTACTAAAAACTGGGAAGGAACTCAATTTGGATTAGTTTTCGGAACCATGGGAATTGCATCTCTTTTTATGCCTACGCTTACAGGAATTATAGCTGACAGATGGGTTAATGCTGAAAAGCTTTACGGAATTCTTCATATTTTGTATGCCGTAGTTTTGTTTACAATAGCGCAAGTTACAACTCCTGATACTTTTATTATTGTCATGCTGTTAGCAATGTGCTGTTATATGCCAACAATTGCATTAAGTAATTCTATTTCTTATACTTCTTTAAAACTAAATAATAAAAATATTGTAAAAGATTTTCCTCCAATTCGTGTGTGGGGAACAATTGGTTTTATTGTTGCCATGTGGATCACGAATTTAAGTGGAAGTAAAGCAACAGAATATCAATTTTATATTGCTGGAATTGGTGCATTGATCCTTGGAGTTTACGCTTTTACGTTGCCAAAATGTGAACCACAGCGTTTGATTAAAGAAAATGCAACTTGGATTGAGACTTTTGGTTTAGAGTCTTTTAAGTTATTTGCTAATTATAAAATGGCTTTGTTTTTTGTTTTTTCTATGTTTTTAGGAGGAGCGCTTCAATTGACAAATGCTTATGGGGATGTGTTTCTGGATGAATTCAAACATTTTCCAAAATACGCAGATTCATTTGTAATTCAGTATTCGACAATTATCATGTCGATTTCTCAGGTTTCTGAAACGTTGTTTATTTTAGCAATTCCATTTTTCTTAAGACGTTTCGGAATTAAACAAGTGATGTTGATTAGTATGCTGGCTTGGGTTCTTCGTTTTGGATTATTTGCTTTTGGAGATCCAATAGGAGGTTTATGGATGATTATTTTGTCTTGTATCGTTTACGGAATGGCATTTGATTTCTTTAATATTTCAGGTTCTTTATTTGTAGAAAGCAATACCGATTCTAAAATTCGTTCTTCTGCGCAAGGTTTGTTTATGATGATGACCAATGGAGTAGGAGCGGTTTTAGGAAGTTTGACTTCTGGTTGGGCTATTGATCGTTTCTTTACAAAATCATTCGCCAATACAACTGAATTAGCTGGATTTTTACAAACTGACGCTACTAATGAAAAAATGGTAGAATTTGTAAAAAGCCAAGGAAATTCGATTTCTACTGAAGGTATTTTTACAAATCCAGTTTTGATGAAAGACTGGCATACGATCTGGTTGTCTTTTGCGGCTTATGCTTTGATAATTGCAATTGCTTTTGCTGTTTTGTTTAAGCACAAACATGATCCAAAGGAGATTGAGAATTTAAGTCATTAAAATAATATTACATCTTTTTCGATGTTAGCAGGTTGAAGAAGTAAAATAAACTAAAATTTAAAATACCACAAAAGTTTCTATAAATAGAAACTTTTGTGGTATTTTTGTTATGTATAAATTGAATGAAATATTTTGAAACTAGATTTTTAGAAGAAGCGCGAGAATTTATATTAAAGCTAGATAAAAAAATTAGCGAAAAGATTTTGTATAATATTGATTTGGCTGAAAAGAAACAAGATCCGAGATTGTTTAAGAAACTTAGCGCTAATATTTGGGAATTTAGAATTAGATATGCTAAAATTCAAATTAGACTTTTGGCCTTTTGGGATAAAACTAATAACAAGCAGACTTTGGTTATTGCGACTCATGGCTTCATAAAAAAGGTTGATAAAGTGGCTGGAAGTGAAATTGAAAAAGCTAATAAAATTAGAATGAAATATTTTGAAAATAAAATAGATTAGTTATGACAAAGAAAGAAATAAAGATGTATTCGCTTTCTGAAATGAAAGATGAAGTTATTGGAAAAATTGGAACTACTGAAAGAGATCAGTATGAATATGAACTTAGTATGGAGTTGTTAGGTAGAATGATTAAAACTGCTAGGAAAGAAAGAAATCTGACCCAAAATCAATTAGGTGAATTAGTTGGGGTAAAGAAATCACAAATTTCAAAATTAGAAAGTAGCGCTAATAGCGCAACAATAGATACGATCATAAAAGTTTTTAAAGCATTAAAAGCTGAAATAAGTTTTAATGTAAAAATTGAAAATCAGAGTTTGCAGGTTTCGTAAATCTTTGTCAAAGTTTTACTTTGATAGCAATTGTTATAGTAGACTCGACATGTTTTTAAAATGACTTTTAATTTTCAATATCTTCTTATGATTAAAAAAATAAAAAATATTCTTGCAATTTTATTGTTTATGAGTTTTGGCGTTATTCACGCACACAAAGACAGAATCGAAAGGCCAAAAAGTTTTGTATTTGTTTTAAGTAGCAAAAAAGCTATTCGTTTTAATTCTAATGATTCAAAGCTTGAAAAGTTTTGCGACGAAGTTATTAGTGGCAAACAAAAGATTTTAGGAGCAAAATTGTTTTACGAAACTGGCGAAGTTGTAACAATTGTAACAAAAGGAAAAAAATGGAATTTGCTTCGAATAACTTTTAACGAAAAAAGTATAGATGTTCCTCAAAAGATATTAAATAAAATTCCTGAGATTCGTTTCCAGACACTAAATTTACTTTGGTCAGGAGAAAGTAATGCTTTTGATTCATCGTATTGTTATCTTGAATTCGAAATAGGTGTAAAACAGATGTTTGGCGAATTTCCATCTTTGCACTTGTTTTTTGAAAATATGAGATTCTCAAAGTCTGAAATTTATTTCAAGATAAGTGAAGATTCAACTCAGATAAAGAATTTTTAAGTTTTTTTGTCACAGTTTAAAACTTTGACAAAGATAGTTGCATGTAAGAAACCAGACAGGTTTTAAAAATCTGTCTGGTTTCATTTTTTACATCCGTCGTATCTAATGTCTTATAAAAACAAAAACTTCTAATATAGCCCCGATAGAAGTGAAAATCCTTTTATGGCGGGGTTCGCCATAAAAGATTGCAACGAATAGCGGGACTAAACGTCTTAAAAAACCTCAAATCTTCTGCTTCTTATTAATATACTGATAATCATATCGGTTTTGTTTTGTTAATTCAGAAAAATGTATTAATTTTGCAGTCCTTTTGGCAGAGAAGAGTTTCCATTAGGAATCAACCATTTATGTAAAACAACTTCTGTATTTTCTATCGCATAGAGAAACTCGAGAAAAACAGAATACAAATTTTTTTATCAGCATGTCTGAACAATTAAAATCACAAGAAGAGTTTTTAGCAAATTTTAACTGGCATAACTTCCAAGAAGGAATCGATGCAGTAGATGAAAAAAACTTACAAGAGTTTGAAGAACTAGTATCTAAAACTTTCATCGCTACAGATCAAGAAGAAGTAGTTGAAGGAGTTGTAGTTAGAATTACAGATAGAGACGTTATCGTTGATATCAATGCTAAATCTGAAGGTGTTATTTCTTTAAACGAATTTCGTTACAACCCAAATTTAAAAGTAGGTGACAAAGTTGAAGTATTAATCGACATCCGTGAGGACAAAACAGGTCAATTAGTATTATCTCACAGAAAAGCACGTACTATCAAATCTTGGGATAGAGTTATTGCAGCTAATGAAACTGGAGAAATCGTTAACGGTTTTGTTAAATGTAGAACTAAAGGAGGTATGATTGTTGACGTATTCGGAATCGAAGCGTTCTTACCTGGATCTCAAATTGACGTTAAGCCAATTAGAGACTACGATGTATATGTAAACAAAATGATGGAATTCAAAGTGGTAAAAATCAACCACGAATTCAAAAACGTTGTTGTATCTCATAAAGCTCTTATCGAAGCTGATATTGAAGTACAGAAAAAAGAGATCATCGGTCAATTACAAAAAGGACAAGTATTAGAAGGTGTTGTTAAAAACATTACTTCTTATGGTGTGTTCATTGACTTAGGTGGTGTTGACGGATTAATTCACATTACAGACCTTTCTTGGAGTAGAATCAACCACCCAAGTGAAGTTCTTGAATTAGACCAAAAATTAAACGTTGTAATCCTTGATTTCGATGATGAGAAAACAAGAATTCAATTAGGATTGAAACAATTAAACGCTCACCCATGGGATGCTTTAGATGCTAACTTAACTGTTGGTGATAAAGTGAAAGGTAAAGTAGTTGTAATCGCTGATTACGGTGCTTTCATCGAAGTTGCTGAAGGTGTTGAAGGTTTAATCCACGTTTCTGAAATGTCATGGTCAACTCACTTACGTTCTGCTCAGGACTTCGTGAAAGTTGGAGATGTTGTTGAAGCAGTTATCTTAACTCTTGACAGAGACGATCGTAAGATGTCATTAGGTATCAAACAATTGACTCAAGATCCATGGACTGACATTACTTCTAAATACCCAGTAGGTTCTAAACATACAGGTATCGTTAGAAACTTCACAAACTTTGGTATTTTCGTAGAATTAGAAGAAGGAATTGATGGATTAATCTACATCTCTGACTTATCTTGGACTAAGAAAATTAAACACCCATCTGAGTTTGTAAATGTTGGTGAAAAACTTGATGTTGTTGTATTAGAATTAGATGTTGAAGGACGTAAATTATCTTTAGGTCACAAACAAACTACTGCTAATCCTTGGGATCAATACGAAGATTCTTTCGCTGTAGGAACTATCCACAACGGTGAGATTTCTGAAATCGTTGACAAAGGAGCTACTGTAGAATTCGGAGATGATATCGTTGCTTTCATTCCTACTCGTCACCTTGAAAAAGAAGACGGAAAGAAATTGAAAAAAGGTGATACAGCTGATTTCAAAGTAATTGAATTCAACAAAGAATTCAAAAGAGTTGTTGCTTCTCACACTGCTATCTTCAGAGAAGAAGAAGAGAAAAACGTGAAAGCTGCTGCTGAAACTACTACATCTGCATCTACTAACGCACCAGCTGCGACTTTAGGTGACAACAATGATGTATTAGCTGCTTTAAAAGCTAAAATGGAAAAAACTGAGAAAAAATAATTCTTAGCTTTTTTATAAATAGAAAGTCCCACAGTAATGTGGGACTTTTTTTTTGCCTATTTTTTTGACTTAGTTATTTTAACAAAAAAAGTTGTGTTATTCTTTAAAAGATTTATTTTTGTTAACGAAAATCTCCCCAATATGAAGAAACTCTACTTTATAATCCTATTCGTTTCGTTTTTAAATTTTTCGTATGCTCAAATTGTTGATTTTAAAGGTAATAATACTTTAAAAGGGATTTTATTATCCGGAATAAACGACAGAACAAATCAATATGTTGCTAAAGATCTTAATGGTAATCCATTTTTAATTGATTCAAATAATGATCGTGAAATCCAGATTTCTGAAGCTTTAAAAGTTAAAGAGTTAAATTTAAGTAATTTAAATTCTCCTTTCTCATACCTTGATAGCTTAGAAGGAATAGAGAGCTTTACTAATCTTTCGGTTTTGAATATTTCATATCATTCGGTAAAAAACATTGATATCAGTTCCCTGTTAAATTTAACTAGTTTTAATTGTTATAGTAACAACGGGAATAAATTAAATGTTAGTGGACTTAATAAATTAAAAGTATTATATGCTCAAAACAATAGTTTTGTATCCCTAGATTTGACAAGTTTGACTGATCTTGAAAGTCTTAATTTGAATAGTAATTATGACTTATTAACTTTAGATGTCACAAAGAATTTAAAACTTAAAAATTTAAGCTGCAGCTACAGTCATTCATTATACAAAATAGATATTGAAGGGTTAAATAATTTAGAAACTTTTACGCTAGATTATTCTAATGAAATAAAAAAAATATCTTTTAAAAAATTAAAGAGTTTAAAAACTATATATTGTAATGGTAACGCAACTTTATCTGAACTTGTATTTGATGGTTTAGATTCTTTAGAGGAGTTATATTGCTCAGACAATGCAATTAGAGGTTTGGATTTCCTGGAAACTCCTAATCTAAAAAAAATAGACTGCTCTTATAATGAACTTACTACTGAGACTTTTAAAATAACAAATTTGTTAAAGCTTACTGATTTAGAGTGCTCTTATAACAACTTAACTTCTTTAGACGTCTCCAATCTAATAAATCTAAAAAAATTGAGATTAGGTCGTAATCTCGAACTAACAAGTTTGTTTATTAAAAATGGAAATGATTGGTGTAGTACTTATTGTGATAGCGGAATAAATTTAGGATTTACAGGCTGTAAAAAATTAAAATATATTTGTGCGGAAGATCGGTTAAACTCACAAATTCAAATGATAATATATCAAAACGGAATTTCAAGTAAAATTGAAGTAAATTCATATTGTTCGTTTGTATCACCGAAAGACGCTTATGTAATAAAAGGAAATTCAATATTTGATAATGATAATAACGGATGTGATAATGATGATTATAAATTTACAAATCTAGATTATTCCATTATAAACTTATCTGATGTTACAAATGCAACGACAAAATACTCTGGTAATTTTACTATTCCTGTGGCAAATGGATCTTATCAAATTAAAGCCAATATAGAAAATCCGGATTTTTTTGAAATATTTCCCTCAATAGGAAATGTGAATTTTCCAGCGGATACAAGTCCATTCACACAGAATTTTTGTATCAGTCCACTAGGAAATCATTCAGATTTAGAAATAACAATTTTGCCTATTAATATTGCTAGACCTGGCTTTGACGCAGCTTATAAAATTGTTTTTAAAAATAAAGGAAACCAAATACAATCAGGAAAAGTTAATTTAGAGTATTATAGTAATGTTCTAAACTACCAGTCTTCAAATGTTGCTTTTAGCGAGAAAAATAATAATACTTTGTCTTGGTTATTTGAGAATCTAAAACCATTTGAAAGTCGTGAAATTACAGTAACCTTAAAGGTAAATTCGCCAACTCATTCTCCAGCAGTACAACAAGGTGATCTTCTAGAATTTACAGCTAGTATACTTTCAGATAAAATAGATGAGAAACCAAATGATAATAGTTTTTTATTTAGGCAAACTGCCCTCAATTCTTATGATCCAAATGATAAAACTTGTTTAGAAGGTTCAGTTATTACTCCAGATTTAATAGGCGAGTACGTGCATTATATGATTCGATTTGAAAACACTGGAAATTATATGGCACAAAATATAGTGGTAAAAGATATGATTGATTTGAATAAATTTGATATTTCTACTTTAATTCCAACGAGTTCGAGCCATTCTTTTGTAACAAAAATTTCAGAAGGAAACAAAGTGGAGTTTATTTTTGAAAATATAAAACTTCCTTTTGACGACTCTAATAATGATGGTTATATTGCTTTTAAAATAAAGACAAAACCAACATTAAAAGTTGGAGATTCATTCACTAATGATGCAAATATTTATTTTGATTATAATTTCCCTATTCTGACAAACGAAGCTACTTCGATATTTAAAACGACACTATCTATATCTGATTTTGATTTCTCTAAATATTTTATTTTATATCCAAATCCGTCTGACCAAGTTTTGAATATTTCCAAAACTCAGGATATAGAGATAAAATCATTTGAGATTTATGATATTTTGGGACAATTGATAATTGCGGTTCCTGATGCAAAGACGATTTCAAACATTGATGTTTCCAGACTTGAAAAAGGTAATTATTTTATTAAAGTAAAATCTGATAGAGGTAATTCTAGTATGAAATTTATTAAGATTTAAATAGAAAGTCCCACATTGCTGTGGGACTTTGTTTTGTTTCTTGTTTGCCAGTTTGAGCGGTGCTAATTTTTATTTAAAGTCAGCAACTTTGTTTCCTCTGGAGTAAATTCAGGAACAATAGCATAAGAATCAATATTTGCTATTTCTAACTCATCCAAGATGTCCACAAGATTTCCGTAATTGGATTTTTTCGTTGGTTTTATAATAACAGAAATGCCTCTTCCAGGTTTACCTAGTTGCTCAGAATACTTTAATGTAGCATTGTTGTAAGCAGCTATTTTTTTACGAATGCCTTCTTTTCCATATTCAGTTAATTGTGGTTCTATTTTAGGAATTGCTAATATTCCTGCATAATATATTAATTGGTTATCTTGTCCTAGAATAATTGTAAATGTTCTATTTTCTCCGTAGTGTTGGTAGGGACAATCACAGCAATCGCTACCATTACTTAAATCTAAAAACTTAGGCTTATACAATTCGCCAACTAACATAAAAAATATAATCAACAAAAAAGAAACACTAACCATAGCGGTTAAATCAACTCGTGAACTAAGTTTTTTACTTCGGATTTTATGAGGCAGTTTTTTCATCAATATCAGTTTATTTATTAGATGCTAGTAATTTAGATTCTTCTGGGCTAAAATCATTGATGATAGCATACGTATCGATTCCTGCTATTGTCATTTCATTTAGAATGTCTACCAAATTTTTGAAATTACTCTTTTTACTAGGCTTTATAATTACAATTGGATTGTACTTTGATCTTCCCATTGCAGCTCCATACTCTGAAATTGTTTTCTTTTTATCTAGAAGCTCTTTCTGAATTCCGTTTTTTCCATAACTAAGTTTTTTTGGCTTCACTATCGTATCAAACAAAAATCCTGAGTAGGATATTATTTGATCTTTATCATCTAATAAAACGGTTATTAAACGATGTTCAGTTCCAGCGCCACAAAATGCAATATTATCCCATTTTGGGTCATAATATGGTAGCGTTAAATCCATAATTTTAGGCTTTTTCAATTCCCCAACGACCATAAAAAATATAATCAGTAGAAAAGAAACGCTGACCATTGCGGTTAAATCAACTCTTGAACTTAGTTTTTTACTTCTTACTTTTTGAGGTAGATTTTTCATAAGAATAAGATTTTGATTTTAAAGTTAACAATAAACTTGTATCAATAATTAATTATTCTTAAAATTTTTACAAAAATATTACTACATAATAAGTCTTGTGTTTATTGGTGTTATCACTATGTAAATGATTTTATTTCAAGAAAATTTATATTCTTTAAAAACCAAAACAAATTTATCTGCGTAAATGAGCTTATAACTTAAAAATTAATAAAATTATGAAAACTAGAAAATTTTTAGCCCTTGCAGTTTTAGCTTTAGGATTTGCCTTTACATCAAATGCACAAAAAACAGTTATGGTTGGTGGAGCAGCCATGTATCCGAATAAAAATATTATTGAAAATGCCGTTAATTCAAAAGACCACACTACTTTGGTGGCTGCAGTAAAAGCGGCAGATTTGGTTGAAACTTTAAAAGGAAAAGGCCCGTTTACAGTTTTTGCACCAACAAATGAAGCTTTTGACAAATTACCAAAAGGAACTGTTGAAACTTTATTAAAACCAGAAAATAAAAAGAAATTACAAGGAATTTTGACTTATCACGTTGCAGCAGGTAAATGGAGTTCAGCTGATATAGCTAAAGCAATTAAAGACGGTAAAGGAAAAGCAAGTATTAAAACAGTTGTTGGTGGTACGCTAACAGCTTGGATGAAAGGGAAAGATTTATATATATCTGATGAAAACGGAAATAAAGCTAAAGTAACAATTGCAGACGTTAATCAGTCAAATGGTGTGATACATGTAATTGATGCTGTATTATTACCAAAGAAATAATTAGAGCTACTAAACAAAGTCCACGATCAATAAAGCCCAGTAAATTTTTACTGGGCTTTTTTATTTTTTTGCAGTTAATGTACTTCCGACAGATGCTGTAACAACGCAGAAAACAGCTAAAATTTCATATATATTTAAATTCTCTTGTAGAAAAATAAAAGCGCAAACAGATGCTGCAGCAGGTTCTAAACTCATTAAAATACTAAAAGTACGCGGAGGAAGCTGACCTAGAGCTTTCATTTCTAAAGTAAAAGGAATTGCACTGGATAAAAGCGCTAGAGCAACTCCCATTCCGAAAAATTTTGGAGTCAGATTTGTTAAACCGTTTTCGGAGAATCCGAACGGCAGAATTAGAATTGCAGCAAATAACATTCCTGTAGAAACCGCTTCACCTCCGTTCATTATTTTTGAAACCTTACCTCCTAAAACAATATATCCAGCCCAAAACGCTCCTGCTAAAAGTGCGAATAGGATACCTAAAGAATCTAAACGATCATTAGTCCATGGAGCAATTAAAATTATCCCGGTAGCAGCTAGTAAAACCCAGCAATAGTCTATAAAACGCTTAGAACCAGTGATGGCAAGTAATAAAGGTCCAACAAATTCAAGAGTAACAGCCAAACCAATCGGAATTCTCTCAATTGCTAAATAAAATATCAAATTCATCACACCTAAACACAAACCGTAAGGAATTACAATTTTCCATTGATCGAATGTGATTTTTTTAAAGTTTGGTCTGTAAGCTAATAATAAAATTAAAGCGGAAACACCAATACGCATAGAAGCTGTACCAGCGGCTCCAATTACCGGAAAAAGTGTTTTTGCAATTGCAGCTCCACATTGAACACTAATAATTGCCAGTAAAACTGCTGGAACAGGAGGGAAAGTAATTTCTTTATTTTTCATGAACGAGGGCGTAGAAAAAAGATTTTCTCTACAGGTAATAAATATATGCGCAGTAATTAATTGCCTAATGCTCTTTTTGTTACATAAGCACGATAACCAATAATTGCCATTTGCCATTTTTTAGCTTTAGAAATATCTAAACCTTGTTTGGTAAAACTTGGTAACAGTATCTTATTTAGTTTAGCCAGTAATTTGTACATAGTAGATTTGTTTGCGCAAAGATATAAAAAAAGACTTTGTGTTAAAAACAAAGTGTTATAAGGTATAAAGCTGATTATTAGATTTTAAGCATTAGATTCTGGTCACCGTCTATTTCTCTATTAATAGCATTTTTTGGAGCTTCCATCCATCCTGTTTTATTAATCACAAATTTGAATAGGTGCGTTTTACCTTTTTCAAAATGAGATTTCGGAACTACTAGTTCAAATGTATTTTTATTCTTTTTGCTCATTTGAAAATTCCCATCATTTGGATTCCAATTATTAAATGAACCAGCAATAGATACACTTGTAATTAAATCAGGATTTAGAGCTTTGTCATGTACATAAGTGAAAATAATAGTATCGTTACTGATTTTATAACCGTATATTCCAGTTTCTTTTTTGTTTTCACTAAGTAGTTCGTTAGAAAGTTTTATGATTGCTTCACCTAAAGCATTTCCTGTATTCTCATCACTTATATTTACAATAATAGAAAGTCCGAGTTGGCGTTCAGGATAAATGACAAGCATGTTTTGAGTACCAAAAGCTCCTCCATGTTTCCAGCAATTTTTACCATTCTCATCTACTTGAATGTAATCCCAAAAATAACCATTCCAAGTTGTGGGACTATTTAAGAGATTTCGTTGTGATTCCTGAACAATTTTATTCTTATTATTTAATTCATAATTAATAAATTTGGTCAAGTCACCTAAAGTAGATTTTAAACGTCCGGCAGCTCCCCAAAGATTATCAGAAATCTTAGGCATTAAAATTCCTTTCAAGTTATAACCATTTGCAGCAACAACATTTGGATCTAAATTTATTCCAGTTGATTTCATTTCCAGCTTGGAAAATATATTTTCTTTTAAAAGAGCTTCATAGCTTTTATTGTAAACGTTTTCTAAAATATGTGCTGTCAAATTGAGACTTCCGTTACTGTATTTGAATTTAGTTCCAGGTAAGGTGTCTAATTTAATCGTTTTTAAATCTTGAAAGAAATTTTCTCTTGTATATGACTCATCTAACTTTTTAAAAGCCACGTAACTACTGTCATTACGATTTTTTCTTAATTCGGTTGTATCTGGAAGATCTCTGTCAAATCCTGTCCTGAAAGAAACCAAATCTTTAATTGTAATTGGTGTTCCGTTATATTCTAAATTTGGATATGAACCTGTTATGTATTTTCTAATATCATCATCCAGATGTAATTTTTCTTCCAAAACTGCCTGAGTGGTAAGCAAACCAGTAAAAAGTTTTGTAATAGAAGCTACTTCAAAAACGGTGTTGTTGGTGGCGATATTTTCTTTTCCTTTATCTATTTCGCCGTAATGGCGGGTATAGGTTTTACCATTTTTAATAACTCCTATCGAAATAGAGTTTGTTTTTGATTTTTGCATTAAAACCGAAGCTGTTTTATCCATTGCTATATAAACATTTTTTTCGGTTTTGTTTTGCTGTGCATTTCCATGAAGGTAGTAACACAATAAAAAGAGTAATAGAATATTTCTCATTTTATAAGATTTGAAAGTTAGAACTTATTTTTAATAGAAAAACCAGTGTTTATGGCACTGGTTTTAAAATTATAACAAAAGTATATTAAGCTTTTCTATTTTCTTTTTCCATAGCTTTCATGTCTTTTTCATGTTGTTTCATATCTTTCGCATGCTGTTTCATGTCTTTTGCGTGCTGCTTCATATCTTTTTCATGTTGTTTCATGTCTATCTCATACTGTTTCATATCTTGCTCGTATTGCTTCATGTCGTTTTCATACTCTTTAGAATCATCTCCAAATTTAAATTTGAAGTCAAAGTTGAATTTTTCCATTTTTGCATTAAACTGTTCCATAGCAATTTCGTACTTCGCCATTTCTTTTTCGAAAATTGCTTCGCGTTTGGACATAATTTCGCTGACAGCATCACCATAAGCAGACATCGCATCTATGTTTGGCTGAAAATTTTCCATTTTCTTTTCAAATTCCGCCATTTCTTTTTCAAACTTCTTCATAGCGACTTTATCCATTGGATTTTTTGGAGCAACTGGAGGTTTAGGCATTTTTGACATGTCTACTGCCGGAGCTGCAGGCAGTGCTCCAGAAGGGAAAACTGGCGGTGTCGGTGGAGTTGGAGGTGCGACATCAGAATCACCAAAATTACGAACTAGAACTCTGTCGTTTTTAATCATTACAGGTCTTGTAACATTAACAATATTTATAGTTTTTACTCCATTTACATCGCTTTCTACTACAAAATCACAATCTTTTATCGCTTTGTTTCCATCGATTTTAATGGTTTGTTTTTTGCCCGATTCCGATTTTGTCTGAATTTGAATAGCTGTTAATTCTTTATCCGAATTTCTTTTAACATCTGAAATTTCTAGATCAACATTATGATCTGTCTTCAATTTTGTACTAATTGCTTTTAATTCCTGATCTGTAGTGTTTTTTGTGATTTTGATAACTTCGCTGCCATCTTTAACAGTGTCTTTTTGTGTAATAGCCAGATCTTGTTTTTTCTCTTGTGCAATTGTTTTTATTTGGAATAAAAGAATAAAGGCACCTAGAGCAGGAACTACAGCGCAATATTTCCAGTAATTCCTTTTGTTTGATTGATTTTTGTTTAACATGACAATTCGTTTTTTGATTAATGATTGATAAAAGTGATTGGTGATTGCAACACAAGTCTCATGTGTTGTTATTTTTAAAAGGGTGTACTGATACGCTTTTTTATCAGCGATTTTTTTAGAAGCTTCGCTATCAGCAATAAATTCAAGGTTTTGCAAAATAGCTTTTTTATAAAGCCATACAATTGGATTGAACCAAAATAGAATACAAAAAATTCTCGAAATCAAAACATCTACAGTGTGATTCTGGTCACTGTGTACTTTTTCGTGTTCCAGAATATTTTCTAATTCCGCTGAAGTGTAAAGTGATGAGTTGTACACTATATAACCGAAATAAGAAAAAGGAGCAATGTTTTCATTTACATCAATAAATTTAAAATCAGCTTGTTGTTCAATTTTTTTTCCTTTCAATACGGAGTTTAAACTGTAAAAATCCAAACTAAACTTAATCATGAAAGCAGCGAATCCGATTCCGTAAATGGACATTAAAACGAAACTCCAATTAATTTCAAAATTTTCCTCTTCCTTTATTTGAGGTTCATATTGCAATGTGTTTACAGGCTGATAAGAAACAACATACTGATTGTAAGTTGGAATATTTTTAACCTCTGTTTTTACAATTTCTGGTACCTGCAATGGAGCAGGAGTGATCCAGATTACTTTTGTATAGACCACAAAAGGAAGTACAACTGAAGTAATTAATCCTGCTAACAAGAACCATCGGCTACTAGTGAAGAAAGTTTCTTTGCGCAACAAAATAATGTAGGCAAAATAGAACATAGTTAATAATCCGCCTGACTTTAGAATAAAAATGAAAATTGCTTCCATACTTTTTGATTATTTACCTTCTTTTGGATTTTCGATCATGTCTAAGATTTCACGTAATTCGTCGGCAGAAATTTTTTCTTCCTTGGCAAAAAGTGAAACCATGCTTTTATAAGAACTATTAAAATAGTTGTCTATCGCTGTACTCATAAAACCTTTACGATAATCTTCGATACTTACGGCTGGATAATACTGATGTGTATTTCCAAAAGCATTATGTGCAACATAACCTTTCTCTTCCAGATTACGAACAATGGTAGATAATGTATTGTAATGTGGCTGATCTTCTAAAATCTCTGCTTGTATTTCTTTTACAAAAGCTTTTTTAAGCTTCCATAAAATATGCATGATTTCTTCTTCTTTATTGGTTAGTTTTTGCATTTTTACTTATTTAAATTAGAAAACCTTATTTACGAGTTTCTATTACTATTACACCATTTTTACCTTCGTCTCCATATTTAGCAATTGCGTCAACACCTTTGTAAACAGACATTGTTTTGATATCGCTTGACTTAAGATCATTAAGATCAAAATGAGCAGGCATTACTGTTCCATCTACAATGATTAGTTTTTCGTCGTTAATTTTAATTTTACTAGAATTAGAAATAACGATTTTTGGACCGTCTTCAGATGTTGTTATTGTAGTAACATTGTTATCTGTATTTGTCGTTACAACAGTGCTAACATTGGTGTTAGTAGTGTTATTAGTTTTTGTACTAGTATTAAAATCAGTGTTAACATTGGTTTCTGTTTTAGTTTTTAGTTTATTGCTAATTCCGGTTTTTGGTTCTTTGTTTTGAGATTCATTTACAGTCTGAATTCCGATTTTTTTATCTCCGTTCTTATAAGTTATAATAATTACTCCAAATTCATTAATAGCTTTATTATCTGAATTCTGAACAGATTTTGCACGTTGTTTTCCTCTCTTTACATCAACTGTGATTGCTGTTAATTGGTTGGAATCATTTCTTTTTACTTCAGAAAATTCAAATTTTACTTTGTGGTATTTCTGTAAATTATTTTTGATCTCATTCAATTCTGTGTCAGTAGAATTTTTTCTAATCTTATAAACATCCATAGATTCAATGTTTGAATCATTTTCTTTTATAATTTGTGGTTTCTCTTTTGCAATTACTTCAACTTGAAATAATAAAACAAAAGCTGCAAGTGCTGGAATTACTACATAGTACTTCCAAGAATTTCTCTTTTTTGATTGATTTTTGTTTAACATGACGATTCGTTTTTTGATTAATGATTGATAAAAATGATTGGTGATTGCAACACAATTTTCGTGCGTTGTTATTTTTAAAAGCGTGTATTGATACGCTTTTTTATCTAAAAGTTTTTTAGCGGCTTCGCTGTCAGCAATAAATTCGAGATTTTGTGTTATTGCTTTTTTATAAAGCCAAACAAGTGGATTGAACCAAAAAATAATACTGAAAGCTCTTGAAACCAAAACATCAACAGTATGATTTTGATCGCTGTGTACTTTTTCATGTTCAATAATATTCTCCAATTCAGAAGACGTGTACAGTGATGAGTTGTAAACAATATATTCGAAATAGGAGAAAGGAGCGATATTTTCGTTGATATCGATGAATTTAAAATCGGCTTGTTGTTTTATTTTTTTTCCTTTAATGATAGTGTTTAAACTGTAAAAGTCAATAGCAAATTTTACAATGAAAACAATAAAACCAAAAGCATAAAGTCCAAAGAGTATATAACTCCAATTTAAATCTAAAGTTTCTTTTTCTACTATTTCTGGTAAAGGACTTTGAACTATACCATTTAATGATTGAGTAGCATTGATCCACACTACTTTAGTATAGCTTATTAATGGAAGAATGGTCGAAATAATTAAGCCAAAGAGTAAAAACCATCTATTGCTGTTAAAAAAAGTTTCTTTACGTAGCAAAAAGTAATACGTACAATAAAACAAAAGCATTAAGCTACTTGATTTGGCGATATAAATGAAAATTGCTTCCATAGAAAGTTATTTTTCTTCTTCTTTATTTTCGATCATTGATAAAATTTCGCGCAATTCATCTGCTGAAATTTTTTCTTCCTTAGCAAAAAATGAAACCATACTTTTATAAGAACTATTAAAGTAGTTATCAATAGCGGTTTTCATAAATCCTTTTCTGTAATCTTCAATTTTTACAACTGGAAAATATTGATGTGTATTTCCAAAGGCGTTGTGTCCTACATAACCTTTCTCTTCCAAATTACGAACAATAGTAGATAGCGTATTGTAATGTGGTTGATCTTCCGTTATTTCTGCCTGGATTTCTTTTACAAAAGCTTTTTTCAGCTTCCATAAAATCATCATAATTTCTTCTTCTTTGTTGGTTAACTTCTGCATCTCCTCTAATTTTAATTCAAACCTACAACTATTTTTTTAGTTACACAACTATAAAAGTAGTTATTTAACTAAAAAATAAGTTTGAATTGAGTTTTGAGTGCAAAAAAGCCATTCAAATTTAATTGTAATAAATTGAATAATAGTAAATTAAGAAGTTAAAGTTTTTCTTAGGAGGTTTTCTCTGTTAGCAAAGCATTTTTAATCCAGACACAGCAACCAGTAGCAATAATACCAATGCAAGCCATAAAAAGCCAGTTAATTTGATAACCCAGGCGGGTAATTATTTCAAATCCAAGTTTAGAACTAATAATATGAGCCAAACTAAAACTCATTGTATACAAAGCCATATAGCGCCCTTCTTGTCCGCGAGGTGCTCTGCTTAAAGCAAAGGCATTAGAAAAAGGAAAGGTTAGTACTTCACCAATAGAAATGCAAACCATACTGACAACTAATATTCCAGCCCAGAAATTAATTAGAAGTAAAAAGAAACTAGATGCCATTAAAAAAGAACCTATAATAATAATTCTGATTTTCGGAAAAGCTTTTCTTTCCAGAAATCCAACAGTTGGCATTTCAAGAGAGAAAATCAAAAGTCCGTTGAGTGTCATTAACAATCCTGTCTGGAACTCACTTAAACCGAATTTTTCATTATGATATAAAGGTAGAGTAGTAAAAAGCTGAAAGAAAATCATCGCTGTAATAAAACTCACAAACAAGAAAACCCAGAAAATTTTATCATGAAAAACAGATTTTGTATCTGCTGCACTTTCAGTTTTGTCACCGTGATCTGCTTTTTTCTTTTCTTTTACCAGTAAGGCAAAAATAGAAATAGAGACAATACAAGAAGCCCCGTCAACCCAGAAAAGACCAGAATATCCCATTCCCATAATAATTAATCCTCCAAGAGCGGGACCAGCTGCAAAGCCTAAGTTAACTGCAAGACGAACTAAAGTCAAAGCACGAGTTCTGTTTTCTGGTTTTGCATAAGCTCCCAACGAGACAAACATGGCGGGTCTAAACATGTCCGCGATCGTCATTAAAATAAACATAGCAACACAGAGCGCCCAAAAAGTAGTAATATATTGAACAAAGAACAAAGAAACACCACTTGTAAACAAACTGAAAATCATGATTTTGTAAAACCCAATTTTGTCTGAAAGTTTACCGCCCAACCAAGAACCTAACATAGAACCAAAACCAAACGCAACCATAATCCATCCAACCTGATTGTAAGTAAAGTGAAGATCTTCTTTTAAATATTTGGATAAGAAAGGAAGTACCATCGTTCCGGCGCGATTGATAAATGTTATAGTGGCCAGAATCCAAATTTCTCTTGTAAACCCTCTAAAATTGTTAATGTAGTTGGTAAAAGCGTTTTTAAGCATTGTGTATGATAAATTATCGTCACAAAGTTAGGAAACTTTGTCTCGTTAAGTGGTTGTTGTTTTGTTACTTTTGAACTATTTTTGCATAAAATTTCTAAAATGAAAACTATAAGCTCATTGGTTTTATTGTTGGTTTTTAGTTTTGGTTTTGCACAAAAAAAGTTTAGTAAAATCGATGCTCAAAAATTCCAAAAGAAAATCAACTCAGAATATGCTGATCCTAAGACAAGTCCACTGTTAGCAAAAGATTTAAAAACTTTTAAAAGCTTAGATTTTTTTCCTATTTCTGAAACTTATTTTGTAAATGCTACTTTGGTAAAGGCAAAAGGAGGAAAAGTTTTTGAAATGAAAACGTCAGGAAATTATACTTCAAAGTACATTAAATATGGAACTTTAAACTTTAAAATAAACGGAAAAGACTTTAAACTTGCCGTTTACCAAAGTTTGGAACTTATTGTACAGGAAAAATATAAAAATCATCTTTTTCTACCTTTTACAGATTTAACAAGCGGAAAACAAAGCTACGGCGGTGGTCGTTATATCGATTTGGAAATTCCTAAAGGAAATATAATAGTAATTGATTTCAATCAGGCTTATAATCCATATTGTGCTTATAATTACAAGTATTCTTGCCCGCTTGTACCTTCTGAAAATGATTTGAATATTGAAATTAAAGCAGGAGTAAAAAACTTTCATTAATGGAATATTTTAATCTTCATACCCATAATTTCACCAACCAATCTGACGTTTTGGAATTAGTGAATCAATATCCTAAAGATTTTGATGCCAAAATTCCTTTTTATTCTATTGGAATTCATCCTTGGTATATCGATGAAAATCGACTTGAAACTGATTTGAAAATCATAGAAGAGAAATTGCAAAC
This sequence comes from Flavobacterium panacis, assembly GCF_024649945.1. GTDB lineage: Bacteria > Bacteroidota > Bacteroidia > Flavobacteriales > Flavobacteriaceae > Flavobacterium > Flavobacterium panacis. The sequence goes on from NZ_JANKMS010000001.1 coordinate 39,459, forward strand.
GGAGAGTTGTTTGGCAATTGGTGAATGTGGTTTGGATAAACGAATTGAAGTTCCGTTAGATTTACAAACTTCAGTTTTTGAAAAGCAATTAGAATTAGCTGAAAAATTCAGTAAACCAGTTGTGATACATTGTGTCGCTGCTTTTCAAGAAGTTATCGAAATCAAGAAAAAGAAGAAAATCACAGTTCCAATGATTATTCATGGTTTTTCAAAAAACAGGCAAATAGCTGAGCAATTAATTAAAGAAGGATTCTATCTTTCTTTTGGAAAATATTTATTGAAAAATCCAGATTTAGAAAGTGTTTTTCGAGATGTTCCAAATGATCAATTTTTTCTCGAAACCGATACAATGGAAGAAACAATTCAACAAGTTTATGAATTAGCTTCAAAGTATAAAGATTTAAATTTAAAAGAATTAGAAAGCATTATTTCAAGTAATTGTAAAAGTGTATTTAATAAGTAGTTTTGAAGTAGTATTAAGTCAATAATTTCAAAACTTGAAACCTGAAACAAAAAATAACAAAATAAGAATATATGGCAGAATGGACAGAAAGAGCTGAGCTTTTGTTTACTAAAGAAGGATTAGAAAATTTACAAAAATCAAATGTTTTAGTCGTTGGGCTAGGAGGAGTTGGATCTTTTGCAGCTGAATTTTTAGCAAGAGCAGGAGTAGGAAACATGACAATTGTTGATGGAGATGTTGTAGATATTACAAACATTAATCGTCAATTACCAGCTTTACATTCAACAGTTGGAGAACCAAAAATCAAAATTGTTGGAGACCGCTTAATGGATATTAATCCAGAATTAAATCTTACCAGAGTACAGGAATTCCTTTCTCCAGAACGTGCTTTCGAGATTGTTTCTCCAGAATTTGATTATGTCTTAGATTGCATTGACAGTATTACTCCAAAATTAAATTTGATTATTGCAGCAAAACGAAAAAGAGTTAAGATTATAAGCAGTATGGGCGCTGGCGGAAAAATGTTGGCTTCTAAAGTAAAGGTTGCAGATATTTCTAAAACAATCAACTGTTATTTTTCAAAAACAATTCGCAAGCGTTTGAAAGCAGTAAAAATCAATAAACTAAAAGTGGTTTTTTCATCTGAAATTCAAAACGAAAAAAGTTTAAAACTTACAGATGGAAAAAACTTTAAAAAGTCTTTTTACGGAACAAACAGCTATATGCCAGGATTATTCGGTCTTCATGCAGCAGAAACGGTTATTCGTTATCTAATTTCTAAAGAGGAATAATTAAGTCACAGTTTTCAGTCTCAGTCTCAGCTGTAGTGGAAGTTAAATAAAAACCTTAGAACCTTAGTTCCTCAGAACCTTAGCACCTAAAAAAATGATTAAAACAGTAATTTTTGATATGGACGGCGTAATTGTAGATACAGAGCCAGTTCATCGTTATGCCTATTATTTACAATTTTCAGAATTAAATATCGAAGTACCTGAAGAAATGTATACTTCATTTACAGGTTTTTCAACCAAAAATACCTTTCAGTCTATAAAAAACTATTTTCCCTCTGTTGAGCAGGAAGTAGAAGATTTAATTCAAAGAAAACGTACTATTTTTAATGATGCTTTTGATACCAAAGAAGATTTATATCTTTTGGATGGAGTTGAAGATTTAATTAAAGATTTGTACAACAATGGAATACAATTAATTCTCGCTTCTTCAGCATCAAAAGTTACAATTGACCGCGTTTTTACACGATTTAATTTACATCAATATTTTACTGACATTGTAAGTGGAGAGGATTTTCCGCAATCGAAACCAAATCCGGCAATATTTATTCATGCCGCTTCTTTGTCAGTTGCGCCAAAAGAAGAATGCATTATAATTGAAGATAGTACCAATGGAATTAAAGCAGCTAAAGGCGCAGGGATTTTCTGCGTTGGTTACAGAAGCGAACATTCAAATATGCAGGATTATAGTGAAGCTGACTTGGTTATAGATCATTTTAATGAATTAGACGCTCAAAAAATATCACAGCTTAAAGCTTGAATTATATAAAATTTAACATTTGTTCGGAAATTGAATTTGTAAATTTGAATAAAATAAAAAAACTGAATAATGAAAAAAATACTTATTGCATTAGCCCTGATCTTAAGCCCATTAGTGTCAGAAGCACAAGTAAAAACACCACAAGCAAGTCCAAAAGGATATATTAAACAAACTGTAGGTTTAACGGATGTTGAAGTTACATACTCACGCCCAGGAGCAAGAGGAAGGGCTGTTTTCGGAAATTTAGTTCCATTTGGAAAATTATGGAGAACAGGAGCTAACGAAAATACAATTATCAATTTTGGAGACGATGTTGTTATTGACGGAAAAACATTAAAAAAAGGTAAATACGCTATTTATACAGTTCCAAGAATTGAAAGCTGGGATGTTATTTTTTACCTTTCTACAGATAACTGGGGATTACCAGAAAATTGGAGCGATGCTTACGTAGCTTTAAAAACAACTGTAAAAGAAGATGCATTACCAACTCCAGTTGAAACTTTTACAATCGGAATTAATAGTTTAGATCCAAATTTCGGATATTTAGAAATGGCTTGGGAAAACTCTCATGTTGCTTTAAAATTTGAAGTTCCAACAGCTAAAACAGCTATAGCAAGTATTGATAAAGCACTAGCTGGTCCGACTTGGAATGATTATTTTGCTGCATCTCAATATTTATTTCAATCAAACGGAAATGTAGAAACTGCAAGAACTTATGTAGACAAAGCGTTAGATATGAGTTCAGACAAACCTTATTATGTAACAAGATTGAAATCGCAAATTCAGGCGAAACAAGGTGATAAAAAAGGAGCAATCGAAACAGCAAAAGCTTCTTTAGCATCTGCAGAAGCAGCAAACAACGCTGATTACGTAAAATTAAATAAAGACAGTATCGCTGAGTGGAGCAGATAATAATTCTTCGAATTATAAAATTTCAATAATATAAATTCCAAATTCCAAAGCTTTCGAGTTTTGGAATTTTTTTTTTACCCAAAAGCTAAGTTTTTTTAATCTATAATGACGTGGTAAAAGCGCAAAGTTCGCAAAGCTTTGTGTATAAATTTTGCGAACTTTGCGTAATTCTTTGTGTCTTTGCGGTTAAATCTTAAATCAATTTAGTTCATGCTTGGTGGTTCTGGAATCTTTATGGTTTTCTTGATTTTCTTTATTAAAAGATAAAAAGTAATTCCACCAAGAATAATAAGAAGAGCAATTTGAAACTGTCCGATACTATTATTTTTATTATACATCGCATTGGCCGCAGCAAGTTTAGACTTTCCTTCTTTGATCTGAATCTGAGATAAGGATTCTAATGTTTTTAAGGCTTGTGTACTAGAATAAGCGATTTTATCCCAGTTTTTATTTTCAACCTGATTGTTGATTTCTTTGCACGAACTTAAAAATATATCAAAATATTGTTTTTCTGTGTTCGTTAAAACCGTTTTAGCATATAAGTCATCAATATTGTGAATGATATCTAAGGTGTGAATAATTTCATCTTTTTTAATCTTATCATTCAAATCCAGTTTTTCTGCCTCTGCTTTTATAAAATGAAGTTGTTTGGAATACTGAAAAATATAATGCGCCACCACCAAACGATCTTTGTAAATCGCATTAATATTGTCATTTACATTCTTAGAATTCTGAAGCGTATTAAAATTCCCCAATAAAATTAGCAGCATTACAATTAATAGTATAAATGCGGCTTTGGTTTTATTGCTGTATTTTTTTAAATCTTTCATCTTCAATAATTTTAAAAATGTAAATACAAGTTATTTTAGAAAAACTTCTTTACTCTTGCCAATTCTATGTTTTTCACGCTTCCCAAAGGCGCAATTTGAATGGCATCATTTCCTTTTGTAAAATAAAAATAATACAAGCTATTGGCACTTATCAAATAAATCTGTTCCGATTTATCATCGTTAAAATTGACTTTAGATTCGTATTTTATTTCATTTTCAAAAAGTTTATTTTTCATATAATAACCACCTGCCATACCATATCCAAGGAAAAAGGATAACAAAATGACTGCCAGTGATTTTATTGCAACACTATTATAGTAGCTCTTAGTCTCTTTTTCTGTTAATTCTGTTGTCGGTTTTAACTCAAACATTTTCTGTAGAAGTTTATTACCGTGATGTTTTGCTAAAAATTTTGGAAGTTTAATATGCGTAAGAAACAATGAAATAATAGTAAACAGAATTATCGGATTTGAAGTAAACTCAGCAATCGGACTCATTAAAACATCTGTGATTGTAGAATATTTTAAAATGTTAATACCTAACTGATAATAGTAAATACTATCCTTCAAAATTCCCATCAAAATAAGAAACAAGTAGCCAAAAGGCAGTAGTTTTTCTAAATCATCTGAAATTTTCATTAATTTCTCCTGTTTAAAATTAATTTAGTTTTTGGAAGTAAATCGTAAAAAAAAGTTTTACAGTTTACTAAAATAATACTTTTTACTTACAATTTTAACAGAGAAGTATTGGTTTCAGAAATTATAGTTTTAAATATTTTTTTCAGGAGCTAATTCCTGCTGTCCGCTATATCTTTTGTGCCGAACCCCGGCACAAAAGGATGCCGCTTCCATCAGGGCTAGGGCATTAGGTTTATTTGGTTACAGATTTTTTTTAGTTAATGAAATTGCTTTCAATTATAGTCAAATCATGCTAATCCAATATTAATTCATTATCATTCTTGTCTCCTCTAAAGAATAAAAATTGCAATATGATTGCCAGTACAATAGTTAACATTGCTCCAATGAAATTCAGCCATAAATAACCTAATTTTTCCTGATTGTAAACCATAAAATAGTAGATCACAAAAATAGTTAACTGGCTAATGATGGCGCTAATAAACATTGGTTTTGCCTGAACTTTTTTAGAATAAAAAGCGACAAGAAATATCCCCAAAACAGTTCCATAAAAAATAGAACCAATAATGTTTACAAGCTGAATTAAGTTTTCAAACAATGTTCCGACGCAAGCAAAAAGAATCGCTACAACTCCCCAAAAAAGCGTGAAAAACTTAGTTACATTCAGATAATGTTTTTCTGATTTTTCTTCTTTCTGATTTCGTTTGTAAATATCAATTGCGGTAGTTGAAGCCAATGCTGTTAAACCTGAAGCGGTCGAAGACATAGCAGCCGATAGAATTACAGCTAACAATAATCCGATAAGGCCTTTTGGCAAATAATTTAAAATAAAGTGAAAAAACACATAATCTTTATCGTTCGTTTCAGCATTGCTATCTGCTCTTGAAATAATTTCTTTCGCTTTATCACGAAGATCTTTTTCTTTATTTGACAATGCAACCAATTCTTTACGCAGAATCGGATTGTCATAATCCTGATTCAACTGATCGATATACAATAAATTGATTACTTTTTTGTCTTCAGAAAGCTTTTCCAATTTATTCTCCAAAACTTTATATTCTTCTTTATATGCCGATTTTTCAATTGTAGTTTTATTATTCGGATTGAAATTTAAAGGAACAGGATTAAACTGAAAAAATACAAAAACCATTACACCGGTTAAAAGTATAAAGAATTGCATCGGAACTTTTAGAAGTCCATTCATAATCAATCCCATCTGACTTTCACGAACCGATTTTCCAGATAAATAACGTCCAACCTGAGATTGATCTGTACCAAAATAGGCGAGTGCCAGAAAGAAACCTCCTGTAATTCCGCTCCAAATGGTATATTTTTCCTCTGGATCAAAAGAGAAATCAACGATATTCATTTTGTCATTTGCACCTGCAATATGAAGTGCACTGTTAAAAGTCATATCGTTTGGAAGATAATGTAAAATCAAGAAAAACGTAATAAACATTCCCGACATAATCACGAACATCTGTTGTTTCTGTGTTACGTTTACCGCTTTTGTTCCTCCAGAAAAGGTATAGATAATAACCATAACTCCAATGATGATGTTCATTATAGTTAAGTTCCATCCCAAAAGAGCTGATAAAATAATGGCTGGTGCGTAAATCGTTAATCCAGTTCCAAGACCTCTTTGGACTAAGAACAAAATGGCAGCAAGTGAGCGAGTTTTAACGTCAAATCTTTTTTCTAAAAATTCGTAAGCCGTATAAACTTTACTTTTATGATAAAGCGGAATAAAAGTCAAACAAATGACAATCATCGCAATTGGAAGTCCAAAATAGAATTGTACAAATCCCATTCCGTCATGATAAGCCTGTCCTGGAGTCGACAAAAATGTAATCGCACTCGCTTGAGTTGCCATCACAGAAAGACCAACAGTATACCAAGGTGTTTCGTTATTTCCTAAAATGAAATCTTCAACGTTCTTGCTTCCTCTGGTTTTCCATGAGCCGTATCCAACAATAAATAATAAGGTTACAATAAGTACGATCCAGTCAAATAGCTGCATAAGTTATGAGTATAATTGCATGATTAAGAAAAAAATAGCAATATAAATTGCATTAGCTACCAATACGTAAGTGTAGCTTTTTTTCCATTTTTTTTGTTTTTTAGCTTCCATGTTTTATTGCTTTATATCTTGTTTAGGAGCTTCAAGTGGTTGTTTCAACGAAATTATATTCGATAACAATCGGTAAGCACCAGAAACTCCTTCTGGTAATTCTCTAAAGAAACTTAAACCAGTGTAAATATAATATCCTTTTCCATATGGAGCGACTAATAACGCGCCATCTTTAGCCGATTCTCCTTTATCATGTGAAGAAATAATAGGAGTGAAGGCAGGATCATATTCGTTTGGATAATACAAGCCTTGTTCCTGCGTCCAGCCTTCAAAATCTTTGCTGCTGATTTTATTTGGCGTGTTTAAAACAGGATGATTGGGTGCTAAGAAAGTAATTTTAGCATTTTCTTCTGTCACACGATCGTTTGATAATTTTAATGGATACGGCGCAATTTTATCGGTTACCAGTTTACCATTTGTATTGTATTGCACAATCATATTTTTACCGCTTTTCACAAAATTGAATAAAATACTTTGTTTGTTGGCTAAAGCACTTACGGTATTGTAAGCACGGATTCCAGTAATAACGGTACTAAAAGAATCTAATCTTTCAGGTGTAATTTCTTCTGGTTTTAAAATAGAAACTTTATATCCCATTTGTTGTAAACTTTCTGGAACTTCGTCACCTGCACCCATTATGTAAGCAATAGCATCTCCGGAAGTTTTTAAATTAATTCGGATACATTTTGATTCTGCAGATTTCAAAACCATTTGTTTGGTAATGTGACTGAAATCAATAATAGTCTGATCTTTATCAAAACGTTTACCATCAACAATAGCAACGCTTTTTGCAATCACTTCTTCTGGATTAACAGGAGGTGTTACTTCAAAATAAAAAATCTGTTCGTTTCCTTTTTTATCCAATGCAAAAGGAATTTCTTTTGGAGAAACGTTCCAACTTTTTGGTAATTCTAATTCTAAATTTCCTTTTACACCGTCTTTTCCGGCGCGAACTTTTACAGGAACCATTTTGCTTTTAGTATCTCTAAAAATCAAAACTCTTTCTAAAACAGAAGTTGTTACTTCTGGAACGATATCAAGGAAATTATACATTTCGCCTTTTACGCCATCATTATATTTGTAAACGACAGTTCGTTCAAACGGAATTTCTACACCGTTTATTTTTACATTAAAAATGACTTTAGTATTTCTAATAATATCCGGGATACCAATGTTTTCCTGATTAGAAACGGTATACATTCCAACAGTTGCTTTTTCTTTCAACCAATAAGGTTGCGTGTATTCTATATCAGCTGGAAGCTGTAATTGAAGGTTGATTTTTTGATCACTATTGTTCTTTAAAACACTATTTTGAGTTGTAGTTTTATTGTCTGGTAAAGTTGTAATGCTCACTAATTCCATATCTACAGAACATCTGTTGATTGCTTCAAGAGTTAGTTTTATAGTGCTTCCAGGAGTTGCTTCCTGTTCATTTGAAACGGCTTCTAAATATAAACCAGAGCAAGATGCAATGATATTTTTAATTGCCGCAGATTTAAGAGTTTTCCAATGCGTATCTTCTAAAGCTTCAATCATTGCATAAGCTTTAACTAAATCTGGGATACTGGCAGATGGATTACTGAAATTATACTTTGAAATAATTGACGAAATCAAATCTCCAATTGGTTTTCCATTTTTAACACGGTTCCAGCTGGTATCAATTCCATCAAATAGATTGTCTTTTTCTTTAGGAGTTTCACCATTAATAAGTTCCAGATATTCTGTTTCATCACCACGAACTCCTGTACTTCCAAAACCTTGCGATTGATGACGGCTTCGGCTTAAAGCAGCAATTTCCTGATTAGATTTTCCGATTCCAGTATAATAAACGCCTGTTTCTAATTTTGTGAATTTAGATTTATTGGCTGCATCAAATTTTTCCTGACTTCCATAAAACCACCAGGACGGATTAAAAAACTGTCTTTTTACCTGCCAAGGAGTTATATATTTTAACTGTTCAGGATAAACTTTAGGATCATTAGTTAATTTGAAACTTTCAACACTTAACATTGCTGATGATGTATGGTGTCCATGAGTAGTTCCTGGAGAACGATGATCAAATCTATTGATGATAATATCCGGTTGAAATTTTCTGATAGTCCAAACTACATCTGCGAGAACTTTATTCTTATCCCAAATATCTAGAGTCTCATCCGGATTTTTTGAAAAACCAAAATCATTAGCGCGTGAGAAAAACTGTTCTCCGCCATCTATTTTTCTGGCTTCAATTAATTCCTGAGTTCTAATAACTCCTAACAATTCACGTAATTGCGATCCAATTAAATTTTGTCCTCCATCACCTCGGGTTAAAGATAAATAACCTGTTCTGGCATTCATATCATTAGCGAGATACGAAATCATTCTCGTGTTTTCATCATCAGGGTGAGCAGCAATATATAATACTGAACCTAAAAAGTTTAATTTTTTAATTTGATTATAAATTTCAACTGAATTTGGTTTTTGTGGCTGTTGCGCAAACGAAATCTGAAAACCTAAAAAAAACAAAAGAAAGATGTGAACCTGTATTTTTCGCATGGTAAGAGTTAGATGTTTTTAGAATTGTTTCAAAAATACTAATTATTTTATGGAAGATTATTTAAATGAAATGTTAACGCACAATAATTGTACCTTAAAACAGAAAGGAGCGCAAAAAAAAGCCGTTAGAAATGTTCTAACGGCTTTTTCGTATTTTGAGTTTGAAATCTTATTTCAATTTATTTTCTGTATCTACATAATTTCCAGTAATAGTTACGCCAGATCCTTTTGTAACTTTTCCGTAGATTGTAATTGAAGACGTGCTGCCAACGAATTCAATTTTAGCACCGCTGTTTAATAATAAATCTCCCCAGATTACAACTGAACCTTCAACAACCAATTTTGCATTGCTGTTGATTGTAAGTACCGTTGGATTGGTCTGAAGGAATTTACCTTGAGATAAACTTCCTCTCATATTAAATGTACCACCACTGTTTAAAGTCAAATTACTTAAAACTGCGATAGAACCACAATGAGTTAAAACAGCTCCAGAATTCACAATTGCAGAATTAATTGCCGTTGCTCCTTGGTAAGATTTAACATCATTTGAATTCAAGATCAAATCTTTCCCTTGGTTATACAAACCATAAGTTAGACAACTTGCAAATGTAGTGCTTGGTTTTTCCATTTTGATAATTTTCAAACCACCGGTTCCACTTGCAACATAAATGTAATTTCCACTTGATTTAACATAGTTTGAAGAACCTGCAATTCCAACAGATCCTAATAAACTAAGTTGAGTTCCAGATTGGTAAACATTTAATCCTAAAGCACCATTTGCAAGAAATGCATAACCATCGTTTACAGAAACTGCATTGGTAACGTTATCTTCTGCAGCAGCTGGTATAGTAATAGTCTGTAATTTTACGCCACTATTAATATCATAAACTCCAAGACCGTTTGGACCTTCAGAAACTAAAAGTTTTGTTCCGTCGATATCCATTGTTCTTTTCGCTCCGCTCACATCTACTGATGTTGAAAAACTTTTTTGTAAAGCAAGAGTAGAAAGATTGTAAATATTAACTCCTTTTGTTCCACTTAAAGTCACAACTTTATCAGAAGTTAAAGCAATCGAACGTAAATCTGCCATTGCTGCTTTACTTGTTACAGCTTTTGTTGAAGCATTAATTTTAAATAAACTTCCGTTATCTCCAGTTACAGCAAAATAGTCAGAAGTATTAGCTGCAACATCTGTTGTAACTCTGCTTTCTAAATAATTGGCTGTTGTTTTATCTGTAAGAAGACCAGAACTTAAAGGCATAATGTAAGCTACAGCAGGATTATTTTTTAATAAAGGATCTTTATCAACATCTTTTGCTGCTCCTAAAAGTAAGTTTCCGTTTGCATAAGTAATAGAAGTAATATCTGTATTCGGAATTAAAGCCGATGTAACCAATTTTGGTTTGTAAGGATCTGAAACATCAATAACATCAACAGCTCCAGAATATACGTCACCTCTAGTGATATAAGATACGTAAGCATAGTTTCCGTTAACTGTAACATGACTTGCTTGTAATGTTCTTCCATTAGCATCAACTGGAGGTTTTACTTCTGCAATTTGAACAAGTGGAAAGTTCGTTACTGTGCTTTCTGCAGTTTTACCTGCCTGAGAAGCATTCTCTACTGAAATTACTCCAGAATTTGTATAATCAAGCCTTTTGTTTAAAGCATCTTGATCTGAAGTAATGGTAATGGCGTCTGACGATTGGTTGTTTCTGTTGTCGTCATTGTTGTCACATGCTATTAATAGTGACATCGCTAAAAATGAAATCAAATAAACATTCTTTTTCATAAAATTAGATTTGAGTTTGAAAATTTGTGCAAATATATATCAATATCACATTAAACAAAGGTTAATATTTAAAAATACTTAGTTTAAACGCTTGTTTAATAGTGATTTATGATGAAGTTACAATTTTCAATTAAAATTTCAAAGTGAAAAAAGCAAAAAAAAGAGTATCATTTTATTGATACCCTTTATATATTGAAAATTAAAGTTTTAGCTTATCTTCTTCCACGTCCGTGATCGCGGTCGTCATGACGGTGATCGTCGTGTCTGTCATGTTTATCATGGTGTTTATCATGTTTGTCATAACGTTTGTAATCTCTACGATCATTATAACCGTAAACAGGTCTTGGTTTATATGGTCTTTGAGGTGCTCCGTGGTATCCTTTGTAGTATTTAACTCTATGACGATCAAAGTAAGTATAAGGTGTTCTACCGTGGTAGTCTGTTAAAACAACTTTGTAACCTCCGTACAAATCATAGTTTCTATATTGTCTTGGTAAATATGTTGTTCTTACCCATTTACCTCTTCCATAATAGATAAATTGTGCGGCACGTACATCGTAATATGCTTCAATATCTGGAAGATAATAATATTCCATTTCGCTATATCCTGCAGGTCCCCATGCTGGCGGATTTCCTATATTAACGTTTATCGATACTTGGGCTTGCGTGGCGTTTGCAACCAGTAGAAATAATCCGGCGATTGCTAATTTTATCGTTTTCATCTTTTTCATTTTTTTAATGTTATTCTTGTTTAGGGATATTCATATACTGTGCCAAAAAAAATGAAGATGTATTTTGTCGAGCAAAAAATGCATTTCGTCGAATTTTTTTTAGATTTGTTTAACCTGTAAAATGCTGGTTATAAGCGGTGTTGTTGTGAAATGAGGTTTTCTAAAAAAAGAGAAAAAATTATTTATAATTTACGACTCTTGGTTTCGCAAGTTCAAAACTTTGTAATCCATAGTCTGTAGTTTCAAAAGTATTTGTTTTAAATACATTGTCTCCTTGGTAAGGAATACTAGGGTAATAGGAAATAGAAAGCTGAAAGGAGCTAAAAACAAGATAATCATTGCTTACAAGTAAACCCAAAGTTATTTTAGAGTAGGGCTTGCTCTTGGTCATAGCAACATCTGGACTTCCTAAAACTGCAATTGAATAATTAAAAAATGGATTTAAACGAAAACCCCATAAAGCATGTGGAGAATAAGTTTGTGTCTGAAGTGACAGAACAGCCTTACTGGTTCCGTATAAGGCTGAATTAACTCCAGCCAAACCGTTCAACCCATTAATATTTAGCTGATCTCCAATGACATCATCGCGGTTGATACCAATAACCAGTTTAGGATTTACGAATTGTCTTAATTTCCAATTCCCGATACTGTATAATTTTGTAAAATAATTAGACTCAAATAATAATGCAGTTCTATAAGTTTTAGATTGATGAAAATAAGTTCCTGCTTCAAAATTCATACTTAGAAAACCAAGTCTGTAATAATTTCCAAAAGAAAATTGTGCCCCAACATAAGGTCTCCAAAATGTATTTTTATATTGATACCCAAATGTAACTCCATAAATGCGACCAATCGGAACGTCTTCTGTCTGACCATTTCGGAAGATATAACTGTCTTTAATAAATTTTCGTGTATTGAGTCCGATACCACTAAGAATTAATTTTTCATCAGAATAAAAATGATCTGGATCATAAAGCGCTGTTGGAGATTCGCTGTAATTAACATTTAAAAATCGGGCAGTTGTGACCAGATTGGTAATAGCTTCATGTTCGTCTTCAAATACTTTAAAAGCACGTCCAGCCCAAACATCTTGAGAAGTATATTTAACAGGTTGATAATCATAAGAAAAATCGGGTGCGCGAAGTGTGTCTTTTCTGAAAAATTCATCAACATAAACACCACCGGCCCATTTGGTTAAAGGAGAATAGAAATCACGCTCTATATCCACACTTTTTATATAATTATTATCCAAGTCCATTTTATAATGAAGAACCGTACTTATGTAAGTGTTTTTTATGTTTGGAATAGTATAAGTTGCTTCATTAGCATTACGACCATCGTCAAAACGATTAGTAAAACGATATTCTAACTGTTGTCCTGAACCAAAAAAATCTTTTTCTTTAAATCCAAGAGAAACCTGATTACTGGAAATAGAGAATCTCGGAATTGTACTCCAAGAATCCAAAACTCGAATGGTAATATCTACAGAATCTCTTGCTGCTCCAACAGATTGATTAGATATTCTAACAGCAGTAACATAGCGCTGTGCACGAATTAAACGTTCTGTTTCTAGAACTTTATACGTATCATAAGGCGAGTTTTTCTTAAATAGCAACAAGTTCTTTATCGCAATTTTTTTGGTTTTTAAATGAAGCCTGTTTCCCATTCTTTCTCCCCAATTTTTAGGCACCTGTGTAGTATCAGCAACAGAATGCCCAAAAGGATCTAAAGTGATAATATTTATGTTACGAATAATTTTCCCATCGTAATGAGTAGAATCTATGGGCACCAGTAATTCTTGTTTCTTCTTTGGTTTTTTAGACCTGAAAAACAATTTATGCATGGTCTGCGTAAACTTATTTTTTTTAGAATAATTACGAATTCTATTATAGATTTCTGTACTGTCTTTTTTTGTTTTAGGTTCTTTTTTTGTGTTATCTACCTGAGCGTTTATGCCTTGTAAACAAAAGCAAAGTAAAATAAAAAACAGTATTTTTTTGTTTAATAACATTCGGTAGTTTTCTTCTAATAATTTTATTGTTTATGAATATAAGGATTAAACACGAGGTTTTAGAAAATAACGCTCTTTTTAATTTTCTGTTGTAACTTTTCTTTTTCTCCAAGCAAATTTTCTGGGAACATGATTGCCCATTAAATACCCCCAAGGAGAGAGAGAATCAATTCGGTCGAAAATGATTTTTAAAATAGCCAAAAGCGGAATTGCTAAAAACATTCCTGAAATTCCTGCTGCAGCACCACCGACTATAATTCCCATAATAGAAACAAAAGCATTAATTTCTACTTTAGAATTGATGATTAAAGGCACGAGCAAATTATTATCTATAAACTGAACAATAATATTTACAATCAATATTCCTAAAATGATTGACATTTCTGCAGATCCGGTTAAGGATGCCAAAACAGTAATAATTCCAGCAATTGTAATTCCGATATAAGGTATTAAGTTTAAAATTCCTGTAATTAATCCCAACAAAATAAAATATTTGATTCCGATAATCCATAGCCCCAAGCCTGTTAAAACAGAAACGACAACCATTTCGATAATCAAACTTACTATGTAATTGTTGATTGAAACTTTGACTTGCGATAAAATATCCATCAATACCGAATGATTTTCTTTCTTGACTAATTTTGCTAAAAACAGTTTAAAATGTTCTTTATAAATTAAAAACAAGAAAGTGTAAACAATTATAATCATACTGTCTAAAAGAACATCGCTAATCGATATAATAAAAGAGCCTAATTTTGCCTGACCTGTTTTGACAGAATCCTTTGTCATAGAATCCAGATATTTTTTCTGATCACCAATACTTACCTGGAAATTGTCTTGTATAAATTTATGAATTTCAAGAATAAAAGAATTGGCATTTTTCTTTATAGTATCAAAATCATTCGCCATATAAGTGACTTGATAGGATATAAAAACCAAAATTCCGACAATAACAGAGAGAAAAATTACGAGACAAACGATAGCCGCTAGATGTCGGGGGAATTTTAGTCGAGTATTAAAGAAGACATAAATTGGAAGCAGTAAAACAGCAAATAAGAATGCTAGTAAAACTGGTGTGAAAATATCTTTTCCTGTACAAAAGATAAAAGCAAAACAAATTAAAGTAATAAGAATAAATGCGAGTTTTGCGTAAAAAGGTAAAGTTACGGGCCGAGTCATTTTTTATGAGGTTTTAGCTAGATTTATTAAACAAATATTACACTTTATTTGTCTTTTTCTGTTCTAGCTTTTTTTCTGCCCGTTATAAAATTCCCATTCAGATTTTAGTCAAAAAACTCTCTTTCTTCATATTTGGCAGGAATTATTGAGATTCCTTTTTGCAGTAATAAATTGTTTGGGAAAACTATTTTCTCTCCCTCTTTGGTTTTCAAGCTTACATGAAAAGTATTGATGTCTTCAATTTCGGCTTCAATAGGAAAGTCTTTGTCGTGAATCTTAATAGTATCACCAATTCTAAAAGGAAAGGAGAAGAATAAAACCATTCCCGCAGTAATATTGCTTAAGATAGACCATTGTGCAAACATGGCCACCCCAATAACAGTTGCAATAGAAGAGACCGTTAGAAAAATATCATCAGTCTTAACTCCCCAAATCAAAATTAGGGTTGTCGTCACCAATATATTCATCAGAATATTGATATACTTTATTACCAAATTGGTTCTGTGTTCAAATAATTGACTTGTTGCTGCAAATTGTTTTACCAATTTTGCGATTATCATTCGTAAAACGATTAAAATTGCAATAAGGATAATTGTAGCGATTATCTCGCGGCTATACTCTTTAAAAGAAAACATAAATTAATTTTTTACACTAAAGTAGTCAAAAAATCGTAGACTTTGGCTGTTGGAAGTCCCATAACATTGGTATAAGAGCCTTCAACTTTTGCAACTGCCATAAAACCAAACCATTCCTGAATGCCATAAGCACCAGCTTTATCGTAAGGTTTGTAGTTTTCGATGTAATATAAAATAGCTTCGTCTGATAAATCGTTGAAAGTTACTTTCGTAATATCATGCAATAGAGTAGAAGATTCTGTGGTTTTAAAGCAAACTGAGGTAATAACTTCGTGAGTAGTGTTAGACATTGATTTAATCATAGCAAAAGCTTCTTCAGCACTTTTTGGTTTTCCTAAAGCTTTGTTCTGATGCCAAACTATGGTGTCACTTGTAACGAGAATTTCGTTTTCTTTTAATTCTCCTTCAAATGCATTGGCTTTTAGTTCGGCAAGGAAATCAGTAATTTCTACGGCTTTTAATTCTGGCGGATAAATTTCTTCTACGTCTTTTAAACGAATTTCAAAATCTAGATCTAAATCCTTAAAAAACTGCTGTCTTCTTGGTGAACCAGAAGCGAGGATAATTTTATATTTTTTTAGTTTTTCTTTAAGCATTGTATTTGATATTTAAGGAGATAACCAGAATTGATAAAATTCCGAACAATAAAATTAATTTTAAAATCGTGCTCAAATGATGAAAATCTTTTTGTGATTTGGCATCGAATATCTTGACAATAAAATATAAAAGAGGTGCCAAAACAGTTGCAGAAGCATAAAAGACAGCTATGTAAAGCTTATTTTCCATGAAATAAGTATTGACATACAATGCTGATAATATAAACGGAATTACGGCAAATCCTAAAGCAATTTTAGCCGCTCTATTAATTCCAATTGCAATTGGTAAAGTATTCATTCCTTGATTATAATCACCATTTACATCTTCGATATCTTTAACTATTTCACGAATAAAATTAATCATAAAAGCAAATAAGGCATAGTCAACTAAAATAGAAAAAAGACTCGCCATTTGTGCTTTATTTTCGACAGTAGTTACAGGAAACAAATCAAAAACCCCGATAATTAAAACGCTTACAGCCAATAGTAGTGCTACAACGAAATTTCCTAAAATCATGATTTGTTTTAAGGAAGTAGCGTAAAAATAGAGGAGAGAAGCAATTAAAATAAAAACCGAAGCAAAACTTGGCTTTAAAATAATATTAGATAAAATAAAACCTATTCCGACTCCCGAAATATTCAAGGCGATATAAATATTGTAAGCTGCCGTTTCTGTTATTCCTTTACCAACAACAACATCTTGTGGTTTGTTTATACTGTCGGTTGCTACATCATTAATGTTATTAATAACATAACCTGCTGCTGCCAGTAAAACTGTACTTAAAACTAACAAGAGATATTGCCAATCAGACAAAGCCAAAGGAATGTTTTGCTGTTTTAGAAAAGCATAACGAAAAAGAAGCTGCATAAATGCAAGCATTAATAAATTCTTATATCGAATAAGTTTAAGATATTTCATTTTTAAAAGCTACAAAGGTTCAGAGGAACAAAGGTTTTTATCTAACTGAAAACTGTGACTGTGACCGCCACTGAGACTGAAAACTTAATCGTGTTGTCCGTTAAAATATTCCATCCATTTTCCTTGTACCTTCATCACTTGTTCGATAACATCTCTTGCAGCGCCACGACCACCTTTTACATGCGAAATGTAGCGGCAGATATTTTTAATTTCAGGAGTAGAATCCTGTGGGCATGTTGGAAGACCTACTAATTTCATTACATGAAAATCTGGAATATCATCTCCCATATATAACACATTTTCGTGTTTTATATTATGTTTTTCAGTGTATTCTTTAAATGTTTTTACTTTGTCAGGAGTTCCTAAATGAATGTCTTTAACGCCTAAATTATTAAGACGAATTCGAACCCCTTCATTACTTCCGCCAGAAATAATACAAACGTTGTAACCACTTTCAATTGCTGCTTTCAGAGCATAACCGTCACGAATATTCATTGTTCTTAACATTTCGCCTTCGTTGGTTACAAAAACAGAACTGTCTGTTAGTACGCCGTCTACATCAAAAACAAATGTTGTGATGTCATTCATTATTTCTTTATAACTTTTTGCCATTATCTTGTATAGATTGTGTTAAGATTTTATAGATGTTTTTTTTGTTTTGATCTTGTAAAAAAGCCAAATGTGCATCGGTTGTATTAGAATCGTGACGAATGGCAGGTCCTGTCTGTGAATCAACAGGATCAAGTGTATTTATTTTATCTGCAGTTTCCTGAATCAAAGGTTTTAAAATTGCAAATGGAAGTTGATTCTCTTCGCAAATTTCTTGACCTAAATGATATAAATGATTGGTGAAGTTACTCACAAAAACAGCAGCAACATGAAGTGCTTTTCGCTGTTCTGAACTAATAGAATAAACTGCTATAGAAATACTTTTAGCAACTGTTTCTAAAAGTTTGAAATCCGCTGTGTTTTCTGCTTCTAAACAAAAAGGAATTATTGAATAATCAATATTTTTATTCTTAGAAAATGTCTGAAGAGGATAAAAAACACCACGACGATTTTTCTCATTTAAAAGTTCGATTGAAGATGTTCCTGAAGTATGAACTACCAATTGATTATTAAACGGTAATTGTTCTGAAACTTCAGCAATGACATTGTCTGATACTGCAATGATATGCAAATCAGCGGATTGTAGTTCGGAGAAATCAGTTACAATCTTTTCAAAATCAATTAAATGATGTACAGACTCTTTTTTTCGAGAAAAAACCTGTTTTATTTCGACGGTTTTACTGTTGCTGAAAGCTTTTATTAAATGTTGCGCAACATTGCCGGAACCGATTATGTTTATTTGGATCATAAAAGCAAAATTAGTATTATTTTTTTAATGTTAAGTCAGTATAAAACTAATGATAACGGTTTTTTTAAACTTTTTACAGTTTGCTTTTTTTGTTTCATTTATAACACATTTTTGATAAAAATCATTGTTTATCAAATCACTATTTAATTTGTAAGTTTAAACTTTCTTAATTATCAATTCGTTTAAAAAATAGTCCTGATTTTTGGTTTTTATTAACAAAACGCTGAGTCTGCTAATCAACATTTTTGAGTACTTTTGTCGCACTTTTATACAATGTAATTCCTAAGAAATGGATAAAAAAATATTCTCTTTTTTGTTTTCTACACGATTAATGGCCGTTCTTTTTTTAACATTCGCAATTGCAATGGGTGTTGGAACTTTTATCGAAAGTAAATACAATACCGATACGGCCAGAATTTTAATTTACAATACTTGGTGGTTTGAAGCGATAATGCTTGTTTTTGTGATCAATTTCTTCGGAAATATCAAGCGTTACCAACTACTTAAAAAAGAAAAATGGGCGACTTTATTACTTCACCTTTCTTTTATCTTTATCATTACAGGAGCTTTTATTACGAGATATATTAGTTATGAGGGAATGATGCCAATTCGCGAAGGAGCGGCAGAAAATCAAATCTATTCAGACAAAACTTTTTTAACTGTTTTTGTTGACGGTGAATATAAAGGAGAAATGAAAAGAAGAGTTTTTGACAAGAGTCTTTTGCTTTCTCCAGCTACCAACAACGATTTTTCTCTTAGCGGAAAATTTGACCAAACTCCATTTGAAGTTTCATACTCTAATTATATCATGGGAGCGAAAGAAGTCGTTAAAGAAGATCCAAATGGAACTTTATACTTGAAATTAGTTGAAGCCGGTGCTGGTGGCCGTGAAGAACATTACCTTAAAGAAGGTGAAGTTCAGAACATTCATAATGTTTTATTTGCTTTGAATAAACCAACCGATGGCGCTATTAATATTAATACGACTGGAGAAAAATATACGATTCAAACTCCTTTTGAGGGAGAATTTATGAGAATGGCGGATCAAATGAAAGGTAAAGTCACAAAAGACAATGTACAGCCTTTAATGATGCGTTCTTTATACAGTATTGGTGATATTAGAATTGTATTCCCAGATCCTGCAATGAAAGGAAAAGTAGAATATGAATCAAATAATGATTATAAAGCTAAATCTCATACAGATGCTCTGGTTGTAAAAGTAAAAGCTGAAGGTCAGGAAAAAGAAGTAATGCTTTTTGGTTCTAAAGGACAGGTTGGAGAGGCTAAAACGGTTAAAATTGGAAATATAGAGTATTCATTATTCTTCGGAAGTAAAGCTTATATTTTGCCTTTCAAAGTAAAATTAAATGACTTTATTGCTGACAAATATCCAGGAACAGAAAAAAGCTATTCTGCATTTAAAAGTAAAGTAACTGTTCAGGATTCTACGGAAACTTTTGATGCTGATATTTTTATGAATCACGTTTTAGATTACAAAGGATATCGTTTTTTCCAATCTTCATTTGATCCAGACGAAAAAGGAACAGTACTTTCTGTAAATCACGATTTCTGGGGAACCAACATTACTTATTTAGGATATTTCCTTTTATACATCGGTTTAATGGCTATTATGTTTACTAAACATTCTCGTTTTGGAGATTTGAAAAAGAAATTAGAAGCGATTCAAAAGAAAAAAGAAAAACTAATTACAATATTGGTTTTATTGATTGGTTTGAATGGTTTTGCGCAACAAACACCTCATGTACATTCACATGATCACAATCATGATCATGAGCATACTGCAGATCCAAACGATCACGCTAATCACGTTACAGCTCCACCAAGCAAAAAACAATTAGATTCTTTATTAAATATTTATAAAGCACCAGAAGCACACGCAGCAAAATTTGGTCGTTTGATTATTCAGGATGCCGGGGGAAGAATGAAGCCAATTAATACGTTTTCATCTGAATTACTTCGTAAAGTAAGTCATGATGATAATTATAATGGAATGAATTCTGATCAGGTTTTCCTATCGATGACACAATATGCGCAGGTTTGGATTCAAGTTCCAATAATTTACATCAACACTAAAAATGATAGTATTCGTAAAATTATCGGAATTGATTCAAAAGATAAATTTGCACCATTTGTAAAATTCTTTGACGAACAAGGAAATTATAAGTTATCTCCTTATTTAGATGCAGCTTATAAAGCAGGAAATCCAAATAGTTTCGAAAAGGATTTTATTGAAACAGATAAAAAGGTTAACCTAATGGAATCAGCATTAAGTGGAAGTATTTTAAAAATATTCCCAGTTCCAAACGATCCTAATCATAAATGGGTTTCGTATTTAGAGCGTGAAGGTGCAGGTTTTAAAGGAATGGATTCTACTTATGTAAAACAAATTTTACCATTATACTTTAGCGCTTTAAATAATGGTTCTATCGCGAAAAACTTCGATACAGCTGATAATTTAGTAGAAAGTATTAATGGTTTCCAAAAGAAGTTTGGAGCTAAAGTAAGACCAAGCGAACAAAAAATTGATGCAGAAATTGCATACAATAAATATGATGTATTTAAGGTATTGCCTTATTGGTACATGACAGTCTCTATTTTTATGTTGATGTTTACCATAATCAATATCTTTTTTGAGAAAAAATGGCTTCGTTATGTTGTAAATGGATTCCATATTTTTGTAGGATTATTGTTTGTTGTTCACACAATAGGATTAATAGCTCGCTGGTATATTTCTGGTCACGCACCTTGGAGTAATGCTTATGAATCTATCGTTTATGTAGCATGGTCAACCATGTTCTTCGGATTGGCTTTTGATAGAAAATCAAAACTAACAGTTGCTTCGTCAGCATTCGTTACAGCAATGATTTTGATGGCGGCGTACCTAAACTGGATCGATCCAGAAATTGCGAATTTGCAACCTGTTTTAAATTCTTATTGGTTAATGATTCACGTAGCAGTAATTGTAGGAAGCTATGGTCCGACTGCTTTAGGAATGATTTTAGGTTTTGTTGCTTTATTATTGATTTTCTTTACGAATGATAAAAATAAAGCCAAAATGGATTTACATCTGAAAGAGGTAAGTTACATTAACGAAATGGCCGTAACAATAGGTCTAATCATGCTAACAATTGGCAACTTCCTTGGAGGACAATGGGCAAACGAAAGCTGGGGACGTTATTGGGGATGGGATCCAAAAGAAACTTGGGCTTTAATCTCTATTATGATTTATGCATTTGTAATTCATGCTCGTTTTGTTCCAGCTTTAAGAGGAAAATGGTTCTTTAATTTAATGACTATGTACGCTTTCGTTTCAATTTTATTTACGTATTATGGAGTAAACTTCCACTTAGTTGGATTACACTCATATGCAAGTGGAGAAGCACATTCTTTAAATTGGATATATTATTGTTTAGGAACAATTACTTTAATTGGAGCTGTAACTTATCCTAAGTACAATAAGTATTATAAAACTAAAAAAGTGAAAAAATAATAATTCAGGTAATTATTAATTCATATAAAAAAGGTTCGACACAAGTCGAACCTTTTTATTTTCATATTATCAATTTGAATAATTTCCTGTTAGAAGAAGTATCACTATTAAAATAATTGTAAAGCAAAACAAAAAGATGACGTGGCTTAGTAGTGATAACAATATTGCTTTTGTTCTAGACATTTTATTGAAGAACTGAACATTAGTCCAAAAAACTAAAAACAATCCAATTAAATAAGTTACAAGTGAAAATTTAGGCATGTATAACGTGCCATTTAAAGCGTACAATATTGGAAATGTCAAAATCTGAACAAATAAACGTTGAGAAGCTTTAAATGTATTTAAAACAAAATATTCGAAAAAATTATACCCTTGATTTTTGAAAACAATATAAGTACCAATAGTATATAACGGAATTGTAGCTACTGTGACCCAAGAGAAATGAGTAGCAATCCATTCATTTACATTTTCATAATTTAAACTTTCACTATCACTTTCTATAAAATAATTGATATGAAAATAGTGATACAAAACACCGTAAAGTGTTGCCAGAACTACAACTAAAGATAGTGGTTTAAAATGTCGGGCTCTTTTACCTTCAATAAATTCCCGAACAGAATGTCCAGGCCGAGTAAATAATTCTTTTAAAGAATATAAAATTCCTTTATCGAAATGTAGTAAACCGTGCTGAATATCATGCCATAAAAAATGAGCATTTATTTTGTGCGTCTCAGCAGATTGACCACAATTACTACAATAATGACCTTTAAAAACCTGATGACAATTTTTGCACATTACTTCCATAGACGCTCAATTATAAGTTGTTAGTTAGAAATTGTTTCAATTAAAAATAATAAAAAAAAACGCATATTAGATTAAATATGCGTTTTCAATTTTTATAAAAGAGTTTGCTTTAAACTTTTCCTAAAGTATAAAGTTGTTCCATTGTAGGTGTTGGACTTCCGCCAGCTGGTTCCAAAGTAATTCCGAAAGCTTCAGCAGAATCTGTTTGGCTCACAGCAAAGATTTTCTGTGTATTTCCTTCAAAATTATCCAGTAAACCAATACTTGTTGGTGTAAGAACTGGACTTAATTTTAAAGACCAAACTTGATATACCATTCCTTTTGGAGGCGTCGGTAGACCTGCAGCATCGATGTAAGTTGTTTTCGTCTGCTGATTCCAGTATACTTTTGCAAATGATCTTGGTGATACAGCTTGTCCTCCAAGCGTTACTCCAGTGTTTTTAATATCTCTTACAATATTTAAATTTTTCTCAGTTTCTTTATTCTGCTGATCTAAAAATGCATATTCTCTTTGAATTTTATTTTTTTCATTTCCAACAATAGAAATAGCTTCTTTTGTTTTTGTTAATTCTAAAGTTTGATACCCTAAACCTAACAATAATAATACAGCAGCTGCCCAGCCCACATATTGAGACCAGCTTGAAGTTGGTTTCATGTCGACTACTTTACCGTGTTTAAGTTCAAGACGAGCTTTAATCTTCTCAAAATTCTCTACCGAATGGAAAGGAGAGAAGCTTGATGATAAAGCAATAACAGCTTTTTCGATCGAAATAATTTCGCTATCGACTTCTGGGTTCTTTTTTGCCAGTTCAGCTATTTCTAGGTTTTCTTTTTCACTTAATAAGCCGTAAACGTACAACTCTAGAATTCCTGATTCTATATATTCTTGTGCTTCCATTATATTTTTAAATAATTACGTAAATCGTTAATACAGTTTCTGTTTTGTGTTTTGATAGTTCCCAGTGGCATTGCCAATTCTTCTGAAGCTTCTTGCTGGGTATATCCTTTAAAGAATAATAAATTGATGATCTCAATACATTTTGGTTTCAGTTTCTTTACGAACTCTTGAATTCCGATTGCATCAATTTTATTGGTCAATTTATTACTGTCATCTAACAGATTTACGAAATTATCTGAGGAAAGGTTTTTTTGACTGTTATTAAAATTTTTAGAACGAAGCTTATCAATCGATGTATTGCGAGCAATATTAAGGATCCAGGTATAAAAACGACCCTTACTTTCGTTATAAGAATCGATGTTTTTCCAGATTTTCACGAAGACGTCTTGGAGAACATCTTCTGCTTCTTCTCGATTTTTGATTAGAACATGAATGACAGAAAATAAACTTTTAGAATACATATCGTATAAGTGAGTAAAAGCTTTTTCATCTTTCTTATAAATTAAAACTAACAATTCTTCTTGACTCATAGATTGGGATTTTTAAGTTTGGAAATAAAATTTTAGACATTTAGTGGTAACTGTTATAAAGATAAATTATTTTTTTTGGATTTTTTTTATTTTTTTTTGTAGTCCTAAACCTAGGAAAATAAAGGGGTTTCAAAAAAAAGATGATTTTTTTTACTTTTTTTAAAACCAAAAACAATCCAATTACGTAAATGTTTTTATAAGAGAGTAAGAAAAAGACCATAATAAGCCAATTCCAAATTAAGAGCCAAATTTATAAGCCAGATAACCATTAGATTGAAAATATAAAGTCGTTCTTAAAAAACAATAATATGGATAGCAAGCATATAATAAAAATATTGATCGTCGGACTAACCACAGTGTTAGCGATGACAGTTTTTAACAAGAACGACTTTAGAAAAGAAGCTGTTATAAGTCAATTGAAAATGTAGTTGAGATTGACGAATTCATTATAAATAATAAACTTTTAAGATTATGGTATTTATAAAAATAGTCAGTTTACTAGTTTTTGTTGTAGCCTTCATAAAGCTTTATAAGCAGTAAAATTAGTAACGTTTTTTTAGTTTAAAACAAAATATAGTATAGTTGATGCACTCGGACTTCCAAATTGAAGACTTTTTATTATGTCTTTATGACGATGTTAAGATTCAGTAAATACAATACAAGCCATTTGAAAATATTTTGAAAGTACGTAAGACATTGGGGGAATAAAAAGATTCAACATAACCGAGTCATCAACTATAATTTGTACATATATTATTTTATAATAAAAGATTGCATAATAATTAATTCATGGTTTGATTTGTTTGTATGGGGGGAAGCCTAACGTCTGATTAACGTTAGGCTTCAATTTTTTATTTAACTTTTGATTGGCAAAATATAAACAGAGAAAATAGTTTTACTAAAACAGATTTTAGCTAATTTTATAAAAAATTATCAGATGAAAAATATAGCAATTTTAGTTTGCAGTGCATTATTTATGATCGCATCGCAAGTTCAGGCTCAAACGAGCCATAAACAAAAAAAAGAAATTATGGTAAAAGAAAATATTTATCAGTTTAAAGTAGAGGATTTATCTGGAGATACTTTTGACTTCGCGTCTTTGAAAGGCAAAAAAGTTATGATTGTAAATACTGCTTCAAAATGTGGTTTAACACCACAATACAAAGATCTAGAAGCTATTTACAAAGAATATAAGGATAAAGGTTTTGTAATTGTGGGATTCCCAGCAAACAATTTTGCTTCGCAAGAACCTGGAACAGCTAAAGAAATTGAAAGTTTTTGCCAGCAAAATTACGGTGTAACTTTTCCTATGATGAACAAAGTTTCGGTTAAAGGAAATGATATGTGTGAAGTTTATAAATTCCTAACTCAAAAATCTAAAAATGGTTTACAAGATTCTGAAGTAGAATGGAATTTTCAAAAATACCTAATCAATGAAAAAGGAGAATTGGTAAAAGTGATTAAACCAAGAACTTTACCAACAGATCCAGAAGTAATTAATTGGATTAAAAGTTAAAACATAAAAAAAAGCTCAAATTTGAATATTCGAATTTGAGTTTTTTTTTAGTTACAAAGGGACAAAGTTACAAAGAGACAGAGTTTATATACTTTGCGAACTTTGTGTAATTCTTAGCGTCTTTGCGGTTATACCAAAATCAACTGCATGAAAACCAAATCCAGCCATTGATCAAATTTGTAACCGACTTCACGAATGGTTCCTGTAGCTACAAATCCGAATTTTTCATGAAAAGCAATACTTCCGGCGTTATCTGCATCAATTGCGCCAATCATAACATGATAACCTTGTTCTTTTGCTAAACGAATTAATTCAGTTAAAAGTTTTGAACCAATTCCTTTACCAATAATATTATCAACCACATAAACAGAATGTTCTACAGTATATTGATAACCAATTTTTTCTCTGAATTGACCATAACTTCCAAAGCCAACGACTTCACCGTCTAAATCGGCAACTACGACTGGAAGATTTTTAGCTCTTTTATCTTCGAACCATTTTTGCTGTACTTCTAGAGTCTGAATTTCGTAGCTGTAGTTGGCTGTTGTATGTAAAATCGAATGATTTACGATTTCTAAAATCTTTTGCAAATCGTTTTCAGTTGCAGGTCTTAAAATGATACTCATTGGTAATTATTGTGATTATTTTTTGTTTAATTCAGCTAAAAGAATATCCGCTTCTTTAGCATCCCAGCCCATTTCTTTTGCAATAGCTTTGGCTTCTTTAGCGTACTCTAAAGCTTTCTTTTTGTCTTTTATTTTATTATAAAGTTTAGCCTCAAGTAGATTTCCATCATAAGAATCATTTAATTCTAAAGAATGGTTGACCCAGAAAATCGCTTTTTTCAAACTTTCGGTATCCGTAATATGTTTGAAATAGGTGTTTCCAATATCTTTTAGGAAACTGGCATCATTCCAAACTAATTTTTGAGTGTCTTCTAAAGTAACTTTTTTGTAAAAATCCCATTTCTCGGTTCTTTCGGCCAAAGTTAAATCATATTTAAAAACTAAAGAATCTGTTTTCTGTAAACGAATAGATTTTGCAATTTCTCTTTGTTTATAGTAATTGATGGTGTCCAAATTGTCAACCAAAGGGCGAAGTAATTCATTTACGATGTTTTCAATCTTTTTGTCGATTCTGCTTTGAGAAGCAACTGCAGCAAACTCCTTTTGATGCTGTAAAACATATTGAAATTCTCTTGATTTAATATCTGTAACGCCATTTGCAATAACACGCCAGTTTACTTCACTAATTAATTGTGAATCAGATTGTGTGTTTAAATACGTGTGTGTGGCTGGCGACAATTCAGTTCTTTCTTTTCCTTTTTTCAGTGTATTCAAATAAGTGAAATATTTATCTGAATTACTTGGATCGGCTAAGAATTCCTTTTCTAGATAAGGCAATTGCATTTTCGGATTCAAAGCATAACGAAGCTCATTTAGAAAATCAGGTTTTTTCAATTCTCCTTTTAAAGCATAAATCAACGTTTCGTTGTTGTCTATAAATAAAAAAGTAGGAAGTGATTTTGTTTTGAATTTATTCTTTAAAGCTATTCCTTCTTCTTTTTCAATGTCTTTATAAGTGCAGACAAAATTCTTATTCAAAAAATCGATAACTGTTTGATCGCTCAAAACTTCGCTTTTCATCAAATTACAATGCGGACACCAATCAGCATAAAGCATTACAAAAAGTGGTTTTCCTTCTTTTTTAGCAGTTTCCAACGCCGTTTTATACGGAATATCAACAGGAACAAATTTATTTTGAGAAATTACACTTTGAAAAGTAACAGTTAAAAAGAGCACAAATAAGAAACGCATATTAAGTCAGGCTTTTATTAATAATTCGATTTTACAAATATATTTCCTTTTTTGAGAAAGAGCCTTAATATATTCCTAATTATAACATAAATCAACTGCGAAGTTTGTAACTTTGTAATCAAGATGAAAGGAAATTGGAACAGAAAATTTTCTTCAAAATAGTAATACACGACCGTAATGATTTACCCCAAAATAGCGCTTGCACAAAGCATTATCGAAATTTTATCAGCCAAAGGCATCAAAAACATTATTATTTCTCCAGGATCTAGAAATGCGCCATTAACGATAGGATTTGCTCAAAATCCAAATTTTAAGTGTTACAGTATTGCAGACGAGCGTTGCGCTGCATTTTTTGCTTTAGGAATTGCACAGCAAACTAAACAGCCAACCGCAATTGTTTGTACTTCGGGATCAGCTTTATTGAATTATTATCCCGCTTTAGCAGAAGCATTTTATAGCCAGATTCCGCTAATTGTAATTTCTGCCGATCGTCCGCAAAGTAAAATAGACATAGGTGACGGACAAACGATTCGTCAAGAAAATGTTTTCTTAAATCATTCTGTTTTCAATGCTAATTTGACCGAAGAAGCTTCAGAAGAAAATGATTTAAAAATCAATTTAGCAATTGAAACGGCTATCGCCAAAAAAGGTCCAGTTCATATCAATGCACCTTTTGAAGAACCTTTGTATGAAACTACAGAAGAACTTTCTGTACAACCGATAATTACAACTTCAGAACTAGAAAATGCTCCAAAAACTATAGAAAACAGCGAAGAAATTGTTTCTGTTTGGAATAATGCTAAACGTAAATTAATCTTAGTTGGAGTTAACGAGTCAAATATAATTGATCAAGAAGTAATTGAAAATCTAGCTTCAGATCCGTCTGTTGTAGTTTTAACTGAAACAACTTCAAATCTTCATCATCCAACTTTTATCAATTCAATTGATACTTTAATTACACCGTTTGATGATATTGATTTTAAAGAATTTAATCCAGAAGTTTTAGTAACTTTTGGCGGAATGGTAGTTTCAAAAAGGATCAAAGGATTTTTGAGAAAATACAAACCAAAACAACATTGGCATATCGATACATTACGTGCATATGATACCTTTGGAGCATTGACAAAACATTTTGAAATGCATCCAAATGATTTCTTTACCGACTTGCTTTCAAAGACATCTTTTGTAAAAAGTAATTATTTTAAAAATATAGATACCGTTTACAAAACGAGATTAGAAAAGCGTGAAGAATATTTAAATAAAATTTCATTTTCAGACTTTAAAGTATTTGAAAAAGTAATCAAAACGCTTCCAAAAAATAGTCTATTGCAGATTAGTAATAGTTCTGCGATTCGTTACGCACAATTAGTTGATATTGATGAATCAATTGAAGTTTTCTGTAATAGAGGAACCAGTGGTATTGATGGAAGTACTTCTACTGCTATTGGTGCTTCAGTTGGTAATACAAAACAAACTGTTTTTATAACGGGAGACATTAGCTTTTTATACGATAGTAATGCA
The DNA here is from genome assembly GCF_024649945.1 of Flavobacterium panacis. Lineage (GTDB taxonomy): Bacteria > Bacteroidota > Bacteroidia > Flavobacteriales > Flavobacteriaceae > Flavobacterium > Flavobacterium panacis. The sequence continues at coordinate 68,330 of NZ_JANKMS010000001.1, forward strand.
CTTTGGAACTCTTATATTCCGAAAAACTTCAAAATTATTTTAGTTAATAATGGAGGAGGAGGAATTTTCAGAATTTTACCTGGACATGAAGAAAAGCCTGTTTTTAATACTTATTTTGAAACATCGCATAATCTAACTGCTGAGCATTTGGCTAAAATGTATGGAATGAATTATTTAACTGTAACTGACAATGAATCTTTAGAAATTGGAATCGAATCATTGTATAATTCAGATGATATTCCTGCAATTTTAGAAATTTTCACTCCAACAATAGAGAACGATATTATTTTAAAACAATATTTCAAATTTTTAAATTAATAAAAAGTAAGAAATATTTTGTTAAAATTATTGTTTTACATCTTGCTTTAGTATACATTTGGCTTACCAATTAATATTATAGTTATGAGTAAAAGAGAAGAATTAATTCAAAAGTACACTACTGATTTAAAAGAGAAATGTGGTATTACTGCAAATGTTGATTTGCTAACTAAAGTAACTATCGCTTGTGGTCCATCTATTTATAATGATGATGCATCAACAGTTGCCTCATCACAACAATCAGAGTTGGATACAGTTAAAAATAGTTTCTTAATTCAGAAACTTGGTTTGCCAGATAGTCCAGAGTTAATGGAAGGGATCTATGCTGTTATGGAAAAATATGGAAAATCAAATAGACATAAATATAGAGCAGTTGTCTATTATCTATTAACGATACATTTTAAAAAAGAAAGTGTATTTGAATAACTAATTTTAGTAAGGCTTGATTGAAAATCCTCTTATTGCACTTGAAGTGTTTGAGAGGATTTTTAGTTTAAATGCCTAATTTAAGTTTTGTTTAAATTTATTTCTTTCCACGCTTTCAAAGTTTGTACCTTTGCGCCACAGAACTTAGTTGTTTGATCAACTTAGAATAAAAAGAAAATGCTAGAAATAGGAAAATACAATACCCTTACTATATTACGTGATACCAAAGTTGGTTTGTTTTTAGGAGATCCTGAAAATGACCCAGACGGAATTCACGATGTTTTACTTCCTAACAAATATGTACCAAAAGTATTTGAGATTGGAGAAGAATTAATTGTTTTTGTTTACTTGGATCATGAACAGCGTCCAGTTGCAACAACATTGGTTCCTTATATTTTATTGAATGAATTTGCGCTTTTACGTGTAAATTACATTAATAATGTAGGTGCTTTTATGGACTGGGGAATGGAGAAAGACATTCTGGTTCCGTTTAAGGAGCAGGCGCGTCCAATGGAAAAAGGAAAACGTTACTTGGTTTATTTGTATATGGATAAACAAACGAATCGTTTGGTTGCTTCAAGCAAAACCAACCAATTCTTGAGCAATGATCAATTAACAGTTGAAAAAGGCGAAGAAGTTGATTTAATCGTTTCTCATATTACTGATATGGGAATTAATGTAATCATTAACGAACGTCATAAAGGTCTTTTATATAAAGATGAAGTGTACGATGACGCTATTAGAACTGGTGACAGAATGCGTGGTTTTATTAAAAATATTCGTCCCGACAACAAAATAGATGTTGCTATTCAAGCACAAGGTTTTGAAAGCATTGAACCTAATGCTGAAAAAATTCTTAGCGAATTAAGAGCCAGCAGAGGTTTTCTTCGTTTAAATGATAATTCACATCCGGAAGACATTAAGACAGTTTTAAAGATGAGTAAAAAATCATTCAAAAAAGCAATCGGTTCTTTATATAAAGAAAAACTAATCGAAATTAAGGACGACGGAATTTACCTTGTAAAAGATTAAAAGCTTTAAAATTCCAATTTTAGAAATTCCAAATTCCAAAATTCATTAGGATTGGAATTTAGAATTTATTATTTGGAATTTACTTCGCTTCAGCAAAGTTATTATAACACAAAAGGCTGCCTATTTAGGCAGCCTTTCGCTTTTTATTCTAGTTTTAAAAAAAATTGTAATTAAAAAAAAACAGAAATAAAATAATTCGAATCCATCTCAGAATAATAGCTTTACGAATTTTTGAAATCATTCCATTGACGGGTATGTCTTTTAAATAATCGATGTACCTATCTTAAAAGCAAAAAAAGAATTTCACGGCTAATCCATTGGTTTATAAATAACTTTTAGAAAGTGTGAATTAGTACTTTTTTCTTCTTTTCGTTATCATTCATATACTAATTATAGATACAATTCTAACATTTAACCTTAGGTGTTACTTTTTTCTTTTTGAAGTTTCGACAAACACATAAATCATTTGCTCTTTTAATTCAGGTTTGTTATTTAACATCCTAAAAAAATGAGCGACAAATTTTTTAAATTTTCTCAAAAAAATCATTTTTTAGGTTAATAAATCAGTGAAAGAAAATCAATCTGAAACCTTTGAAATAAAATGTATCTCATTGATTTCTAGGGTGTAAAATTAATTATTATTTTTCTAAAGTAATGTTAAAATATGTTATTTTTTGTAAGTAAATACCAATTGTTAACATTGCAGCTCAATTTCACAAAGACTTAAGGCGATTTGAGTAGGTAAAATAGTAAAAATGCTTTATTTTTACACTATAATTATTAAAACAAAAAAATCAAAATGGATTGGATTACAGCCAGAGAATTTGAAGATATAACCTATAAAAAATGCAATGGAGTAGCGAGAATAGCCTTTAACAGACCAAATGTTAGAAATGCATTCCGTCCAAAAACTACTTCAGAATTATACCAGGCTTTTTATGATGCACAAGAAGATACTTCAATCGGTGTAGTATTACTTTCTGCTGAAGGACCTTCAACAAAAGACGGAGTTTACTCTTTCTGTAGTGGTGGAGATCAAAATGCGCGCGGACACCAAGGATATGTTGGAGATGACGGTCAGCACCGTTTAAATATTTTGGAAGTGCAACGTTTAATTCGTTTTATGCCTAAAGTAGTTATCGCAGTTGTACCAGGTTGGGCTGTTGGTGGCGGACATAGTTTGCACGTAGTTTGCGATATGACACTTGCTAGTAAAGAACATGCCATTTTTAAACAAACAGACGCAGACGTTACCAGTTTTGACGGTGGTTATGGATCTGCTTACCTTGCTAAAATGGTTGGTCAGAAAAAAGCACGTGAAATTTTCTTTTTAGGTAGAAATTATTCTGCTCAGGAGGCTTTTGAAATGGGAATGGTAAATGCTGTAATTCCTCACGATGAACTGGAAGCTACTGCATATGAGTGGGCACAGGAAATTCTTCAAAAATCACCAACATCTATCAAAATGCTAAAATTTGCTATGAACTTGACAGACGACGGAATGGTCGGACAACAAGTTTTTGCGGGAGAAGCAACTCGTTTGGCTTATATGACCGAAGAAGCTAAAGAAGGAAGAAATGCTTTCTTGGAAAAAAGAAAACCAAATTTCGGTGAAAATAAATGGTTGCCTTAATACATTGTAGATTTCTGATTTCTCATTTTAGATTTGATATTCAAGCTATCTAAAAATTAGAATTAAAAATAAATCTAAAATCTACATTCTAAAATCTTAAATAACAAATTAATGAAACATTGGATTGAAGCCGCAAGACTGCGCACATTACCTTTATCAGTTTCCGGAATTATAGTTGGAAGTATTTATGCTTTATCAAATCCAACAGAAACGATCAATACACCAACTGAAGTATTTAGCTGGAAAGTTTTTGGATTTGCATTGCTAACAACATTAGGTTTACAGGTTTTATCCAATTTTGCAAATGACTATGGTGATGGTGTAAAAGGTACAGATAATGCAGATCGAGTAGGACCACAACGTGCTATTCAGAGTGGTGTTATTACGCCTCAAGCAATGAAAAAAGCAATAATCATTACTTCATTATTGACTTTACTATCAGCTATTGTATTAATCTATTTTGCATTTGGAAGAGATAATTTTGGTTACTCTATTTTTTTCTTATTACTAGGAATCGCTGCAATTGTATCGGCTATTCGCTATACAGTTGGTAATTCAGCTTATGGATACAGAGGATTTGGAGATTTATTCGTTTTTATTTTCTTCGGATTGGTTAGTACGTTGGGAGTGAACTTTTTATATGCAAAAGAGATAGATCCACTATTAATTCTACCAGCAGTTTCAATCGGATTATTGAGCGTTGGAGTTTTGAATTTGAACAACATGCGCGATCAGGAATCAGATAAAAAAGCAGGTAAAAACACAATTGTAGTTCAAATTGGTGCTCAAAAAGCTAAAAATTACCATTTTTTCTTGATCATTACAGCAATGCTTTTAGTAGTTGTTTTTGCTATTTTAAGCGATTATAACTTTGATCAATACTTGTTTTTACTGGCTTTTATTCCTTTAACTAAACATTTAATTACAGTTTATAAAAATCAGGATCCTAAGTTATTAGATCCAGAATTGAAAAAATTGGCTTTAAGTACATTTTTACTTTCTATTTTATTGACAGTTTGTATGATCTCTTTAATTTCAGACATCATTGTAAACTTGTTTTTAGGAGGTAGATAAATTATTAAACTTTAAATCAAACAAAAAATGAAAATTACATACTACGGACACGCTTCTTTAGGAATTGAAGTAGGAGGAAAAAATATTATTGTGGATCCATTTATTACAGGAAATCCACAAGCAGCTGCAATTGATATTAACACATTAAAAGCAGATTATATCTTGTTGACACATGCTCATGGAGATCACGTTTTAGATGTTGAAGCAATTGCAAAAAACACAAATGCAGTTATTGTTTCAAATGCAGAAATTGCAAGTTATTATGCTAAAAAAGGTTTCAATTCTCACCCAATGAATCATGGTGGAAGCTGGAAATTCGATTTTGGAAATGTAAAATATGTAACAGCTATTCACTCAAGTAGTTTTCCAGATGGATCTTACGGTGGAAATCCTGGTGGATTTGTAATTGAAGGCGAACATAAAAATATTTACATCGCTGGTGACACCGCTTTGACTTACGATATGAAATTAATTCCACTTCGTACAGAATTAGATTTAGCAATTCTTCCAATTGGTAATAATTTTACAATGGATGTTGAGGATGCTATTATCGCTTCAGATTTTGTAGATTGTGATAAAATTTTAGGATATCATTTTGATACTTTTGGGTACATCGAAATCGATCATGAAGAATCTATTCGTAAATTCTTTGATAAAGGAAAAGATTTAATGCTTTTAGCAATCGGAGAATCTATAGAATTATAATGAGGAGCTAATCCCGCTTTCGGCTATATCTTTTTTAGGCAAAGAAAAATTGCCTAAAAAAGGATACCGCCTCAAACGAAGTTCACTGAACTTCAATTAAAATAAATAGTAGTGAAGTAATCGGGGCTAGGGCACTCATTTTATAAGAAAGTTATTTGGCACAATCTATGTTATTTCAATAATCGAGTTTTAAAGTAAAAAATCATTTTAATCTGTGAAATCTGTGGCAATTAAAGCATCATCACAAAATACTTTCAAAAAAATAATTCTATCTCTATTTCTTGCCCTTTCATTAAATCTTTTTGCTCAAAAAGATGGTTATTGGGACAAAGAACGAGCTACTACAAAAGAAATAATGGTTCCTGCACGTGATAGAATTTCTATTGCAACTGAAGATCTGCCAATTGGAACTACCGAAATCGTTTACCGAATTACATTATTAGATAAAAATCAAGAATTGACGAATAGTCTGGTTTCCTTATTAAAAGCCATTCCAGATCCTACAGGAGTTAGTCAGGGATCAGCAGGAGCGGTTTTTTTAATGTCCAAAATTTCGGGAGATGATGAATGTACTTATTCCATTTATACTTCAAATGAAAACGCAAAGAAATACGTTGCAGATGGAAAAATTGATAAAGCCTGTTTTTCTCAGGCAGAACCTGTAAGCAAAGATGCGAAACGTTTATCGATTGGTAAATCATCTTGTTTAAAAGAAAATATCAGTACCGTCTGGTTTGGTTTTGAAAGCAAAAACTGGATTTTAAGCCAAAAAGTGGTTTTAGAAGTTGTGCCTTGGGTCGATACTAAATTAAACCGCGGCTGGAATCAGGATAACAAAAATGAAATTATAAGTCTTTGTAAAACATCGACAATGGCTCAAAAAATGGCCAATTCTGACGATTTCTGTGTTTGTATTTTGAATAAAATTATGAAACAATATCGTTACGATGAATTTCAAAAATTATTATCGGTTGAAAAAACAAAAGTCTATAAAGATTTTGGAAATGCATGTTATAAAGATGCTGATATTTCTAAAAATGTTTTTAATGATTTAAGAACACAAGCAGCTTCTTTAATCAAAACTCAAAAATACAATGAGGCTATTCCGAAATTAAATACCATTATTAACGAAGGAAAAGCAACAGCAGTAGATTACAGTTCGCTTGGTTACTGCTATATTTTGACCAAACAATACGCAAAAGCACTGAAAACACTGCATGAAGGAGAGAAATTAGATGATACGGAATTATTAGTCAAATTAAATTTAGCGCATGCTTATTTGATCAGTGATAATTATAGCGATGCAAAAGCAATCTATAAGAAGTATCAAGATCAAAATGTAACGGATAGTTTAAGTTGGAAAGACAAAACAAAATCTGACTTTCTACTTTTTCAAAAAGCAGGACTTCCATCAAAAGATTTTGAAAAAATCTTAAAATTATTTAATTAAGGTACTGAGTTACTAAGCTACTAAGGTTCTAAGTTTTTCTTGCAGTCTATTTTACGCCTTAGTACCTTAGTAGCTTAGCACCTCAGTCCCTTAGCACCTTGAAAAAAATGAACGCATCTTACCATAAATATTTACTAGAATTTAAAAGACCCTCAGGTACTTCTAGAGGAATTATGACCGATAAAGAAACTTGGTTTATTATTTTAGAAGAAAATGGTAAAAAAGGAATAGGAGAGTGTGGTATACTTCGTGGTTTGAGCGCAGATGATCGTGAAGATTATGAAGAAAAACTAAAATGGGCTTGCGATAATATTCATTTAGGTGAAACTGCACTTTGGGAATCATTATTAGAATTTCCGTCAATTCAATTCGGAATTGAAATGGCTTTTCAATCATTAAGAAGTGAAAATCCTTACCTTTTATTTCCATCAGATTTTACAAACAATACCAAATCTATAACTATAAATGGTTTGGTTTGGATGGGAGAATCCACTTTTATGAAAGAGCAAATTGAAGATAAATTAGCCAACGGATTCAATTGCATTAAACTTAAAATTGGAGCCATTGATTTTGAGAAAGAACTTGAATTATTACAGTTTATCCGAAATCATTTTTCTCCTGAAGAAATCGAAATTCGTGTAGATGCCAATGGCGCTTTTTCTTCAATAGAAGCTTTAGATAAACTAAAACAATTAAGTAAATTTCAGCTTCATAGTATAGAGCAACCTATTAAACAAGGAAATGTTTTAGAAATGGCTAAACTATGTTTAGAAAAACCTTTTCCTATTGCTTTGGATGAAGAATTAATTGGCGTATTTTCTTTTGAAGAAAAAGAAGAGTTATTAAAGAAAATAAAGCCACAATATATTATTTTAAAACCAAGTTTTATAGGTGGTTTTAGAGGAACTCAAGAATGGATTTCGCTTGCAGATAAATACAATATTGGTTGGTGGATTACATCTGCGTTAGAAAGTAATATTGGGCTTAATGCTATAGCGCAATGGACATTTCTTCAAAACTCAAATATGCCGCAAGGTTTAGGAACTGGGGCATTATATACTAATAATATAGATTGTCCATTAGAAGTTAAAAATGGACAGCTTTGGTACAATTTGGAAAAAGAATGGGAATCTTTTTTTGAAGGTACAAAGTAACAAAGTAACAAAGGTTCAAAGTAACAAAGTTTTAAAAACATTGAGAAAAGCCTTTGTTCCTTTGCAACTCTGAACCTTTGTAGCTATTTTTTACTCTTTTCCTCCTAACAAACTATCTTGCCAGTCTTTCAGATCTTGCCATTTTCCTTGGTAAGCCATTAAAGCTTGTCTTGCCCAAGTACTAGGATTATGTATCGCATAATTCTCACCTCCAGCATCCAAAATAGATTGTAATTTTTCTGTTGAAGCCTCAGAGAGATCATGCCAGGTTTTTATTCCAGCATCGTTAAACAAAGCTTCTATTTTCGGTCCAATTCCTTCTACCACTTTCAAATCGTTTTCTTTAATTTTTTTACCGAGAACAGTTGCCGCCAATTCGCTGTTGAACGGAATTACAATAGGAGTCGTTGCTGTAAATGACTGTGGTTTTGCTTTTGCTGCAGCTAAATCAGCTTCTAAAGTAGAAATCCTAGCATTTAAATTTCGAGTATTAGCTTTGCAAGCATCTAAATCGGCTTGAAGAGATAATGCAAGAGAATCATCATTTTTCGAATTCATTTTTCCTAGTAAGTAACCTAAAATTCCACAGATTAATCCCACTAGCACAGGTATTAAAATACAAGGTATATTCATGATCGTATGTTTTTGATTAGTTATTTAATTGTAATTACAGTTCTTCTGTTTGAGGCCTTTCCTTCCGAAGTATTGTTATCTCCAACTGGCTCATCTGGTCCTTTAGATTGTGTTTCAATTCTTGCTGGATCTATACCATTTTTGGAAAGATATTTTTTAGAAAATTCTGCTCTTTTTTGTCCTAGAACAATATTCGAATCACGATTTCCGACATCATCAGAATGACCTACAGCCAATACAATCGCATCTTTAACATTTTCGGTATATTTTACTATATCTGCAACTTTCTGCTTTTCAAGACTGGTAAGCGTCTCGCGGGACTTATTGGTGTTAAAATGTAGAATCAATGGATCAGCGTTTATTTTATTCTTTAAAGCAGTCCATTCATCAGTTGAAGTTGAAGTAGAATCAATAGTTTCAAATGTATAGTTTGACGGACCAAGAAGTGTATCTGCACTCATTTTCCATTTATCTATAATTTCTCCTTTAGTGGTAAACTGTTTCTCTGATAATCCCTCAGAAACAAAATAATTCTTAACCTCGTTTGCCCTGGCAAGACCAAGATTCTCAAAAGTGGTAGAATTGGTTTCATCTGATGTAGCATAACCTGTTATGACAACCTTCTGTTTTGGATTAGAAACCAAGAATAACTTTAACTTTTGAATACCATTAATGACAGAATCACTTACTGGCATTATTAAAGTAGCGTTGTTTTTAAGGAACTTGAGGTTATCATTAGTTTGATATTCAATTCCTGGACCATTTAATACAAACGGAACAAAATTAGGCTCTTGGACAGTTGGGACTGCTGTTTTTGGAGTGTCATCCGATGTAATTTTCTCAGAGCAATTGCAGCAGAATTTTAGGTATAAATAAGCCCCTAAAATTATGGTTATTGCAATGCCTAATAGATAAAGTGCTTTTTTAGACATAGATGATGAAGTTAAGATTCAATCAAATTTAACTAAAAAAATAACACGTAATGTATTAATAATCAGTTATTTTAATGTTTTCTGATTTGAGAAACAAAACTCAAATTAACATTTTTTTGATTTTTTAAATTTTCGAAGGCTTGATTAAAATGAGTAACTTGCATAAAAAAATAATTTAGAATTATAATGGTCGAAATAGAAAGAAAATTTCTTGTAAAATCTGACGACTTCAAAAATCAAGCTTTTACTCAAAATAAAATTGCTCAAGGATATTTGAGTTCTGCTCCAGAACGAACTGTAAGAGTCAGAATTAAAGGCGATAAAGGATTTATAACTATAAAAGGAATAAGTCAGAGTGGTGGTATGTCTCGCTTTGAATGGGAAAATCAAATTCCGTTAGAAGAAGCAATTGAACTTTTGAAATTATGTGAAAAAGGTAAAATTGAAAAGACCCGATATGAAATACAATCAGGAATTCATGTATATGAAGTTGACGAGTTTTACGGAGAAAATGAAGGCTTAATAATGGCTGAAATTGAGCTGAATTCGGAAACAGAAACTTTTGAAAAACCGAATTGGCTTGGAGAAGAAGTGACAAATGACGAAAGATATTACAACGCCTATTTAAGTAAAAATCCTTTTAAAGACTGGCAAAAATAAAATGACAGAAACAGTATACGACCTAATAATAGTAGGTGGAGGACCAATTGGTCTTGCCTGCGCCATTGAAGCCGAAAAGAAAAAACTAAAATATTTAATTATAGAAAAAGGAGCAATAGTGAATAGTATTTTCAACTATCCACTCTATATGACTTTTTTTTCAACTGCCGAAAGATTAGAAATTGGCGAAATCCCTTTTAATTGTTTAGCACCAAAACCAGGGCGCCAAGAAGCTTTAGAATATTATAGAAATATTCATCGCTACTTTAAATTCAATATTAATTTATTTGAAAGAGTTCTAGATGTTCAAAAAAACAGTAAGAATGTTTTTCAGATTAAAACAGACAAATCTGAATATCAAGCAACAAATGTAGTGATCGCTACAGGATTTTATGATATTCCGATTGAGATGAATATTTCTGGTGAAGGTTTACCAAAAGTACGTCACTACTATAAAGAAGCGCATGAATATGCTTTTAGAAAAGTTTTGGTTGTAGGAGCCAATAATTCTTCTGTTGATGCTGCTTTGGAATGCTGGAGAAAAGGAGCCGATGTAACTATGGTGATTCGTAAAAATGAAATCAATAACCGTGTAAAATATTGGGTAAAACCAGATATTGAAAATCGTATCGCTGAAGGAAGTATCACAGCTTATTTTGAATCGAATATTACTGAAATTCGAGAGAATGAAGTAGAAATACAAACTCCAAACGGAAAAATTACCATTGAAAATGATTTTGTTTTGGCCTTGACAGGTTATAAACCAGATTTGAATTTCTTAGAAAAAATGGGAATTGAGCTTTCTAATGACGAGTTAAAAATTCCAGTTTACAATCCAGAAACTATGAAAACCAATGTAGAAGGATTATTTCTTGCGGGTGTAGTCTGCGGCGGAATGCAAACTCATAAATGGTTTATTGAAAACTCAAGAGTTCATGCTAATTTAATAGTAGATCACATTTCGAAGTAATATTGATAAGCCACGAATTTCACTAATTTCAACAAATAAAATTAGTGTCAATTCGTGAAATTCGTGGCAAAAAATACTTTTTAAGAGCTACAAGAAAGCATAGAACAACCTACTTTAGATCTTGCCCAGTCAGGACGTTTGGCGAACCATCTTTCAGATTCCGGTTGTTCGTCGTAAGGATTCTTCAAAAGTTGAAACAATTCATCAACTAAAGTATAATCTCCTTTATCGGCTTTATCGATGGCTAATTGTGCCATATAATTTCGAAGTACATACTTTGGGTTTGTCAAGTTCATTTTAAGGGAACGTTCTTCATCTGATAACTCTTCAAAATTTAATCGCTTCAAATAAACTGCAAGCCATTTTTGCCATGCATCCAGAATGTTTCCTTTTATTTCTTCTGGTATATAGAAAGCGTATTCAATCTTTTCGAATGCTTGTTCGACTGAATCTTCTTTTTTGATTTGACTTAAATTTCTAAAGAATATCGTCATATCAGTTTCTGATAATTGTAAAATTTCTTCAAGACCTTTCACAATTTTATCATCAGTATCACTTGAAGTAAATATCCCTAATTTACTTAAAGACATATTTTTATATCCTTCTTCAAGCTCAGTAATAAAAGAGTCTAATATCTTCTCCAAAGGAGCAGCTTCATTAACCAAAGGATAAAGCGCATTGGCCAATTGAAATAAATTCCATTGCGCCACTTGAGGCTGATTTCCGAAACGATATCTTCTGTTTTGACTGTCAGTAGTATTTGGTGTCCAGTTCGGATCATAGTTTTCTAACCAACCATACGGACCGTAATCAATCGTAATTCCGTGAATTGACATATTATCTGTATTCATGACACCATGTACAAATCCGACCCTTTGCCAATGCAAAATCATTTCTCGTGTCGTATCTGCAACCTTCTGAAAGAACTGGATATATTGTTCTTTAGGTTCTCCTTTAATTTCAGGAAAATAATGTTTGATGGTATATTCTACAAACTGTTTTAGATTTTTAAGTTCATTTCTTGCGGCCAGCATTTCATAACTTCCAAAACGAATAAAAGAAGGAGCCACACGGCACACCACAGCGCCTTTTTCATATGCTGGATTTCCATTATATAAAATATCTCGCAAAACCTGATCTCCAGAAAGAATCAATGAAAGTGATCGGGTAGTGGGAACTCCCAAATAATGCATAGCTTCTGCACAAAGATATTCTCTTATAGACGAACGTAAAACAGCCAAACCATCTGCAGTTCTTGAATAAGGTGTTTTTCCTGCACCTTTTAATTGAAGCGTATAAAACTGATTATTGTTTTCAACTTCAGTTAAATTAATAGCTCGTCCATCACCTAATTGTCCTGCCCAGTTTCCAAATTGATGTCCGGCATAACACATGGCATAAGGTTGCGTTTCTGGAAGAATCTCTTTTCCAGAAAAAACGTTTACAAATTCTTCTGATTGAATTTCTTCTTTTGAAATTCCAACTAATGCTGCAACTTCATCAGAAGCATGAATCAGTTTAGGATCTGAAGGTTTTGTTGGATTTACATACGAAAACAAGGTGTTTTTGACCTGACGAACTTCATTAGTTAAATCAGGATCTGCTGGTAGTTCGGCTGTAAATCGATTGTTTATTTTTAAATTTTTCATTTTAAATTTCTTTCTTTTTTTGCCACAGATTAAGAATTATTTTCAGCTACGAATTACACAAATTTCACTAATTGTTTAAAATTCAACCGAAAAAAATCGAGTAAATTGATGTAATTCGTGTCAAAAGACTAACAGATAATCTTTTTAATCCATTTAATCTTTGGTTAACCTAAAAAATTAATCCACTAACATGTCAGCGTACATTTTTTTAAGTTTTTGAATTTTAGGATCAATTACCACTTGGCAATATCCAGCTTCTTGATTTTCATTATAATAATTTTGATGATAATCTTCAGCTTCGTAAAACACCTCAAAAGGTTTCAATTGCGTTACAATCGGATCGGCATAAGCAGGCTGAACTTCTTCAAATACTTTTTCTGCAATTTCTTTTTGTTCATCATCATGATACAAAACAATAGAACGATATTGAGTTCCACTATCACCTCCTTGACGATTTAAAGTTGTTGGATCATGACTTGTCATGAATATAAATATTAAGTCATGATATGAAATTATGTCAGGATTAAAAGTCACTTGAATAACTTCTGCATGTCCCGTTCTTCCGGTACAAACTTCTCTATATGCAGGATTTTTAATAAATCCGTCTGAGTAACCTGATTTTATGGATTCTACACCTTTTAAACGCTGAATTACAGCTTCGATACACCAAAAACAACCGCCACCAAAGGTAGCTACTGATAAATTTCCCATAAATAATACTTTCTATTAGTTTATTGTCTATTAATTCGATAGGATATTATGATAATTTATTAAAAAAAAGTTCTTTTAACTAAAGATACCCAATAGGAATGTAATGTTTGAAGTTTAGTATTGATAAATTCGCAATTTTATAAAAAAACGATATATTTGCATTCAAACACAAGACACAACCAATGAATAGCAAAAATAGTACCATCACCCTAGAAACTTATTTTCAAGAGTTTAGACAAAATATTGTCGGTATAAATCAGGAATTTACGTCACCTTATGGCAGAAAATCTATTATTTACACTGACTGGACTGCCAGCGGAAGATTATATCGTCCGATTGAGGAAAAATTATTAAATGAATTTGGTCCTTTTGTAGCCAATACGCATACTGAAACTACTGTTTCTGGTACTGCTATGACAAAAGCTTATCATCACGCCAGACATATTATTAAACGTCATGCCAATGCAAACCATGACGATGTTTTGATTACAGATGGAACTGGAATGACTGGAGTTATTAATAAATTCCAACGTATTTTAGGTTTGAAAATTCCTGAAAACTTGAAAAACTTCACGAATGTTCCAGCAGAAAAGAAACCTATTGTTTTTATTTCACACATGGAGCATCATTCTAATCAGACTTCTTGGTTGGAGACCATTGCAGATGTTGAAATTATTCCGTCTTGCGAAAAAGGTCTTTTCAATTTAGAAAATTTAGAAGCTTTACTAGAAAAATACAATGACAGAACTATAAAAATTGCTTCTATTACTGCTTGTTCAAATGTTACAGGATTAAGAACTCCTTTTCATGCAGCTGCAAAATTAATGCACCAGTACAATGGTGTTTGTTTTGTTGATTTCGCTTGTTCTGGACCTTATGTAGAAGTTGACATGCATCCTGCTGATCCAGAAGCGTATTTAGATGCCGTATTCATGTCTCCTCATAAATTCTTAGGCGGACCTGGAACTTCTGGTGTTTTAATTTTTAATAAAAAATTATACAACAATATGATTCCTGATTGTCCTGGTGGCGGAACTGTAAGTTGGACAAATCCTTGGGGAGAACATAAATATATTGATAATATCGAAGATCGTGAAGATGGTGGAACTCCAGGTTTTCTTCAGGTAATAAAAACAGCTCTTGCAATTGAGTTGAAAGAAGAAATGGGAATTGAAAACATCATGCAGCGCGAACATGAAATCGTTGATTATGTTTTTAGTGAATTAGAGCCCGTTTCGAATATTAAAATTTTGGCTGGACAACATAAAGAACGTCTTGGTGTAATTTCGTTTTTTATTGACGATCTTCATTTTAACCTAGGAGTAAAAATTCTAAATGATCGTTTCGGAATCCAAACTAGAGGAGGATGTAGTTGCGCAGGAACATACGGTCACTATTTATTACATGTTGATCAGGAAACGTCTAACAAACTGGTAAATGAAATAACAATTGGTGATTTAATCAAAAAACCAGGATGGATTAGAATGTCAATTCACCCAACGACTACAGACGAAGAGATTGCTTTTGTTTGTAAAAGTATTAAAGAACTAGCTGCAAATCACGAATCTTGGGGACTTGATTATTCTTATGATAAAAACAGAAATGAGTTTATTCATAAAAATGCAACTTCTTTCGAAGATGAATTAGTTGAAGGCTGGTTTAAATCTTAGTTTTTTTACTCAAAGAACACTAAGGATTTTCGTAGAGTTTTTAAGCTTTATTATTAGGAGTCTTTAAAGGGATTA
The DNA here is from genome assembly GCF_024649945.1 of Flavobacterium panacis. Lineage (GTDB taxonomy): Bacteria > Bacteroidota > Bacteroidia > Flavobacteriales > Flavobacteriaceae > Flavobacterium > Flavobacterium panacis. The sequence continues at coordinate 83,422 of NZ_JANKMS010000001.1, forward strand.
CAAAGCTTACTTTTTGCTCCCTATTAAAAATATTAAACCCGACAGGCTTCTAAAACCTGTCGGGTTTATTTTTTTTGTTATTTATGTTTTCTTATGAAAATGATTTGTTCTTTTTTAGCCCCGATAGAAATGGAAATCCTTTTATGGTGGGGTTCACCATAAAAGATTGAAATTTATAGCGGGACTTCACTTCTTGAAAAAACGAATATTTCTGCTTTTAAAAAATTACATAATCAATCGTACTCCACCAAGATCTGAAACTCGGTAAGAAAATTTGTTTCCAGGTGAACCAATGAACATAAAGTTTTTTGGAATCTTCCATTTTTGAGAAAGTTCATCGATTATTTCTGGACCAAAAGTTCCTTCTATTTCTAGATATTCAATATCAAGTCCGTCGTAAGCCCGATCTAAAACTTCTAGATCTTTTTTGAGGGCTTCGTTATTTGTTGAATCGTTTTTGACATGAACAATTTTAAGTTTTTTGGTTGTTTCGTTATCTTCTACGTATTGTAAAACTTTGTTTAGAATAGTGATATCATCTCCTTTTGTAAAAAAGACAAATTCCTGCGAATTGATCTGAGTACTCATGTTTTGCAAATAACGATTGCTGATGATCACCATTTTTCTGAGTGGCTGATAGAAATATTCTAAAGCTTCGATTAGCAAACGAATTAGAATAACGCGATTTAACATGATTCCGATGAAGATCAAAGCTGGAACCATATATTGAAGAAATGTATAGAATGAATTGATGTTCAATTCCATATTCCCAATGAAAGCAGCTATGACAAAAAGAACTGCAGCAACAACGGCAATTCCTCTGGCGCGTTCTGGTCTTGGTAACTTTTTGCGTTTGTATTTTAAAAGCAAATTTCCAATTCCGAATAAAGCCATTACAGCTAAAAATGAAAAAGTATAAACTCCAGCCAAAGATTCTAAATGTCCGTTTGTAGCAAAAAGTACTGAAATACAAAGCACTAAAAAGCTGATTACAATTCTATAATGCGAGCCTCTGCTATTTTGCTTCAAGAAAAAATTAGGTAGAATTCGATCTAATGTCATTCGGTTTAAAAGTCCTGAGACACCAACAAATGATGTCAAAACTGCTCCACAGAGCACCATAACGGCATCGATGGAAATAAGCCAAGCCAACCATGAACCTCCAGTAGTTTGCCCTAAATGAGCTAAAAGTGATTCTTTGTTTTCTCCAACTTCTGTAAGAGGAATTACACTTATTAATAAAATAGCAATAACAGGATTAAAGAAACTAACAATACCCCACATGTTTCTAAGTGTTTTCGGAAAAACACCATGTTCTTGTTCTTCAACAAAATTGGCAGAACTTTCAAAACCTGAAATTCCGAGCATTGCTGCAGAAAATCCAAGAAAAAGTGCTGTTTTAATGCTTTCATAAGCTATAGGTGTATGCCAATTGATATGAAAAGTTTCTAAACCATGCGTTAACACAAACCAAATTGAAGCTAATACTAACAAACTTAGAGTTCCAATATGCGTTAGAAAAATTATTACAGCAACAAATGCTGATTCTCCAATTCCTAAAATCGCCAATCCTGTAAATAATATTAAGACCACAACAGTTGCAATCGTAACGTTTAATCCATGAAAAATACCATGTAAATAGTGCATTCCTTCGGAAGCTGAAATAACAGCTGTCGCCATATAGGACAAAACGGTAAGAGTCGCTGCTAAAGAAGCCAATCTTTTCGTAGAAGTATTCAATAAAACATTGTAAGCTCCGCCATTTAAAGGAATTGCCCCAACAACTTCACCATAAATTTTTCTAAAGAGAAATAATACTACAGCAACAATTAAAAGTGAAATCCATGCATATTGTCCTGCATATAATATGGTTAAAGCAGAAACATAAAGACAAGAAGAGCTAATATCGTTTCCACAAATTGCAGTTGCCTGTAATTGATTTAATTTTTTGTGTACAATTTCTTTCATCAGTAGTTGAGATTAACACTTTTAGTACAAAACAATAAGTAACAAATAATTACAATCAGTTAAAAGGCAGATATTTAAATTGAAACCCGCTTAAAAGTGTTATGTAGATTTCTAATTTAGGTATATTATTTAGATTCTTGAAACTTTTGCAATGATAATAAAGCCTGTTTTTGAACTTTATTCTGGAAAAAACCTGTCCAACCAAGCAAATAACCAGTTACTCCAAAAGCTTGTTTAGACCACTTCCATACATCAAAACCGTCAGTATGTTTAATAATTAATCCGTCTTGAAAAACAAATTCAGCTCTAATTTTATTAACGACTTTTCTATTTGTTTTACTAAAATTATAAGTAGCAATCCAATTTGCAGATCCCGTAGAATCGTCTGCTTTTACGTTAGAAAATTCTATTTTTAAGTTTCCTTTGCTTTTTGACAAGAGCATTTCCCACATTTTTGAAACTTGCTCTCCTTTAAGTAAACCAAAAGCAGGATCAATAAAATGAACTTTTGGATGATAACATTCACTCATCGTCTTGGCATCGGCGTTGGCAAAAGCAGTATAAAATTTTGTTATTAGGGATTCGTTAGGATTCATAGGAAATTTTTAATGTTAAATATAAGATTTATTCGACTAAATAAACATCACAAAACACTAATTTCTTTTGCTGTATCAAATGTTTTTTTTGATTTATCAAATGCTGTAGAAAAATAGTTCATTTTACTATAAGCAGTAAAATATCCCGTTTGGTTTCCAAAAGTATCTGGACCTCCAGCGATTATAAATCGAACTGCGTAAATGTCAGTTTTCTTCAATTTCAACCATTCTGCAGGAGTAAAGTAATAATATGAAGTTGTTGTGCCATCTGCAGATTCTTTTACATTTTTGTCTGTACAGGCAATAACATCAGCATTTGTCAGGTCAACGTAAAGTCCGCCAGCAATTCTAGCCTTATCATTTGAAGTTGCAATACTTATTTTTAAAATACCTCCCTTATCTGTTTTGGCAATCTGAATTTTGGCTTCACCTGTAAATGCATATTTTTCGCAGATAAAAGTATACTCTTGCGTTGCTGGAAAGCTAGAGCCTTTTACTGTTATAGTTTGCTGTGCATTTGCAAAAGTCGAGATAAACAATAGGATAAGAAATGATAATTTTAAATTCATATTTTTTTTATTTATTGATTCGTAAGTTTAGTATCAAACTTTTCATCCCAATCCATTGATTTTATGGCAGAAATGAGATTTTCATCATTTACAAAAATTCGTAATTCTTTGTTTGCGACTTTCTTGGTGTATAAAGCATGATAACGGTAAATTACTTCATGCTTTGTTTTGTAAACGCCATCCAATTTTAAATCTATAAAACTTCCGTAATATTGTCTAAACCTTTGACAGGTCTTGGTTAAACGCTCCTCGGTAGTATTTTCCATTACCGATTTAGTTACTTCAGTTTCATTAAAAGGTTTAAATTTTGAAGTATTACAAGTAAGCAAAACTCTTTTTCCTAAATCATAAGCTTTTTGCTGTTGACTTGAATTTATTTCGGTCGTCGTGATTTTCTTTATTTTTAAATCTTCCGTATCTCTGCTTACTGTTTTCGATTTACATCCAATTAATAATAACAAACATATAATCAATCCTGCTTTCTTCATAACTATTTAAGTAATTTTTAATAATAAGTTAGGATCGGGGCAATTTTCTATATAAAAGTTTAAGTCTTTTGCATTGCAGACACCTGGATAATCTCCCCAATAGTCATCAATTTTATGAATAATTTGAAAATGGACATGAGGCGCATAATCTCCATTTACTGAGGCATTTCCAAGGACAGCAATCTTATCTCCCTTTCTAAATTTGTCTCCGATCTTTAAGTTTTCTATACTTTCTAACGACAAATGTCCATATAAAGTATAAAATTTTTCTTTTTCGACTTCATGTTCCAATATTATCGTTGGACCATAATCGCCTAAACCAATATTATTTTTAAAACTATGAACTTTACCATCTAAAGCAGCAAGAACAGTTGTTCCAGCTTTTGTCCATAAATCTAAACCAATATGAATATTACGCTCCGGTTTTGATTCATTAAAAAAAATGGTGCTTCTTTGGTATAAGGAACGACCTTCAATGTAACCTCCAAAAGCAACTTTGGCTTTATTCCTTTTAAGATAACTAAAAATATATTTTTCGAAATCTTGTGAGGTATCAAGTTTTTGAGCCACTAATTCCTCATTTGAAACCGATAAATTCAACGGCGTATATTCTGAAACAGGAATTGTTTCATCAATTATTTTGGTAGGTGGTAAGGCATTTAATATTGAGGTGAGGGGCTTCATAAAATCAGGCAACTTTTTTAATAATTATTATTTCATTGTGTACTTCTATACGAGGCAGCATTTTACTAGTAAACAATTCAGTATTTACTTCAGAAATATATTTTCGATTTCTTACGTTATGTGCTTCATCCAAAATCATGGTATTGAACAAGATAAATCCATCTTCTTTTAATAAGGTACAAATTCTATCCAGAAAAAACTTTTCAAACAAAAAGTTCGGCATATTGGTATCTTCAAAAATATCAACAATAATAAGATTGTATTTGTCTTTAGTTTTTAAAACAAATTCAAATGCATCATCAATAACAACTTCTAATTGCTTAATTTGATTGAGATTAAAATATTGATTGGCTATCTGAATCATTTCAGGATCGATTTCTACTCCTGTAATTTTCTCTTTATATTGAATTTCGTCAACCAAGGTTTTTACGACACTTCCACCAGCGACACCCAGTAATAAAATATGATCCATTTTTAAAATGTTATCATAGCCAATATTTCGAAGTCCATATCTTAATATGCGTTGCAGACTTCCATACGAATAATTAGTATTTTCAGTATCTAAAACTAATTCACCATTTGCCCATGTGACTTCAATTGTTTTGCTTCTTGCAGATTTCTTTTTAAATATTTTTATGGGGATTATATAACTGAAAAATTTTTGAATCATTTTGTATGCTTTTACTCAAATTTACCATTAAATCTTTTATTTTGCACCAAATAATAAGTGTTTAATGAAAAAACTATTGTACAAATTCTTATTTTTTAAGCTAATGGGCTGGAAGATAGTAGGATTGAAAAATGCCGAAATAAAAAAATGTATCTTGATGGTAATGCCGCATACAAGTAATCATGATTTTTATATTGGACTTTTTACTCGTGGCATTTCTGGACTGCAAATGAATTGGGTTGGAAAAAAAGAATTGTTTCGATTTCCTTTTGGATATTATTTCAGAAATGTGGGAGGCGAACCTCTAGATCGTTCAGGTGGCTTAAATAAAGTTGATTCTATTGCTGCCATTTTTGAACGTAAAGAAGTCTTTCGTCTTGCGGTTGCCCCCGAAGGAACTCGTAAAGAAGTAAAAGAAATTAAAACTGGATTTTATTTTATTGCGCTTAAAGCGAAAGTACCAATTGTTCCCGTAGCTTTTGATTGGGGTAAAAAAGAAGTAAATCTTGGCAAACCATTTTACCCAACTGGAAATTACGAAGCAGATTTCGAAATTTTAAAGAAACACTATAAAGGAGTTTTGGGGAAAATTCCGGAAAATGGAGTAAAATTGTAAAATCTGAGAATTTTTCCAAATGCGTGAGAATCGCGTATTTGAAAATTTTCTGTACCAATCTCCAAATATGCGCTAATTTTTGGATTATGGTAAATAGGCTTTGAAAGTACCATTTTTATAAAAAAGAACAATTTTCTCAATTTCGTCATCATTAATATTTATGTTCTTGTTTTCGAACTCTGGAAAAATAGTTTTTTCATTTTTTTTATCTTCATCAACATCAATGGCAGATAATAAATTTTCTGAAGTGTTTTGATGAAGTGAAGTAGGAGTTGGAGATTTTAACTTTTCAAAATTTTGATCTTGATCTGGGAAATTTCCTTTTCCAATCAAAATCCAATACAAATCTATTTCTGGGAAAACTTCCAGAATTTTCAATATAAAATCTAAACTAGGTTTGTTTCTTCCAGACAAAAGATGAGACATACTCGAACGTTGAACTCCAATTTTATCGGCAAATGCAGAAGCATTTAAACCATAATACTCTAATACGATTTCAAGTCTTTTAACAAAATCATCTATGTTTACCATTGTAAAAAATAGTTTAAAATCAGCTATTTACAAATGTAAACAAAAAGAAATAGTAAAACAATTTCAATTACTTTACTTCAATAATAACCTGGTTTTTACTTAAACTTTAAATTAAAATAATATTAATTAAATATTTGATTTACAATTAAATATAAATATAAGTTAACATTTCAAATAGTTTAAAGTTCAAACAAGAACAAAGCTATCATTCTGTTTCAAAAATTTGTTTACAATATTAAATTGTTAAAGCTTTTGCAGTTTCACAATTGTAAAAATAAAGATGTTTACTTTTGTAAACTAATCAAAACACAATGAATTTAGAACAACTTTTTACACAATATAAAGAGACAACCATCTCAGGAAGATATCTAACTTTAGATCATATTCAACCTCTTTTAGATAAACTAAATACTAACGGACAGGTTCAAATTGTTGGGCAATCTGTTTTAGGTGAACTTATATATAGTTATCAAATTGGAACTGGTCCAACTCGTGTTTATTTGTGGTCACAAATGCACGGAAATGAAAGTACTACAACGAAAGCATTATTTGATTTTATCAATTTATTAAATGGAGAAACTGATTTTTCTAAAAGAATGTTGGAGACATTTACCTTTCTTTCTATTCCGATTTTAAATCCAGACGGAGCAAGATTATACACAAGAGCCAATGCTAATGAAATAGATTTAAATCGTGATTCGCAAGATCTTACACAGCCTGAAAGTAATGTGCTACGTAATGTTTTTGAGAATTTCAAACCTCATTATTGTTTCAACCTTCATGATCAGCGTACCATATTTGGAGCAGGAACTACTGGAAAACCAGCAACAGTTTCTTTTTTAGCACCTTCTTATAATGAAGAAAGAGAGGTTAATGAAAACAGATTGAAAGCAATCAATATTATTGCAGAAATTAATAAAGTACTTCAGGAATATATTCCGGGTCAAGTAGGACGTTTTGATGATTCATTCAATATTAATTGTATTGGAGACACTTTTCAATACTTAGGAGTTCCAACAATCTTATTTGAAGCAGGTCATTACCCAGGCGACTACGAAAGGGAAATTACACGTAAATACATCTTTTTCGCGTTAATTTCAAGCTTCAAACAAATTTCCGAAAACGATTTAGTTGATAATCGATTTGGTGAATATTTGAATATTTCACAAAATAATGTGGTTTTTTATGATTTTATGTATAAAAATGTCAAAATAAATTATGATGGTATCGAAATTATTACGAATTTTGTCGCTCAATACAAAGAAGAATTAATCGAAAATAAGATTCATTTTAATGCTTACATCGCTGAAGTAGGTGAATTGGAAAATTTCTTTGGACATTATGAATATGACGCAAAAGGCGAAGAATATTCGGATGATTTCTCAAATTTTCCAAAAGTGGGTCAAAAAGCAAATTTTTATTTAAATAAAAATGTTAAATTTGTTAACGGATTAATAAAAAGTTAATTTTTATGTGAATTTGTTGTTTTTTATATATAATTTTATACTTTGTAATAGCAATTAGTAATATTAATTAAACAATTATGAGTAAATTTCGTTTAGATGAAGTAGATCACCAGATTTTAGATATGTTAATAGACAATACGAGAGTTCCGTTTACTGACATTGCAAAAAAACTTTTGATATCTGCTGGTACGGTACACGTTAGAGTTAAAAAAATGGAGGATGCCGGTATTATCATGGGATCTTCTTTAGCCTTGGATTACGATAAATTAGGGTATTCATTTATTGCTTATGTGGGTGTATTTCTGAATAATACGTCTCAAACAAAATTTGTATTAGAGCGAATTAACCAAATTCCATTCGTTACTGTAGCTTCTGTAACTACAGGAAAATTCAATATTTTTTGCAAAATTAGAGCAAAAGATACTAAACACGCGAAAGAGGTTATCTTCATGATTGATGATATCGATGGTGTGTACAGAACTGAAACTATGATCTCTTTAGAGGAAAGTATAAACGATAAGAAGCGTTTGATGCATACTATTTTCAAAAATATGTAAGAACTTTTCTTGAATGCTATATTAAAATATACCTCAAGTTTATTCTTGGGGTTTTTTTATGACTAATTAACCAACCAACTATAACACAATTATGTATACGTTGCCGAAAATTGAACGTTTTAATCAAGACGTTCTCTCAAAATACCACATTTATAATAGTGTTTTTATAACATTACCTTTTGATTCTATAGATAACACAGGAGTTTTACTTCCTTTATTTACAGAAACTTGCGAAACGGGCTTTAAAAAACAAGAAACACCAAAAGAAATCTTTGAATTCTTTTCTAATAAATTCTTAAACAACGCTTCTGAAACTGAAAAAGTCGATTTAATGTTCCGATTTATTCAATATATCGAACGTCAAATTGTACTGTTTGATGCTATTGAAGATGCTGCGTTTCCAGAAGTGAACAACATGGAAGGGCGTGGATCTTTACGCGATATCAAAGAAAAATCTGATGCTAAAGAAAAAGATGACGAATTAGTAGAGTTTTTAGAAAACTTCAATGTTCGTACGGTTTTAACAGCACATCCAACTCAGTTTTATCCTGGACCGGTTTTAGGAATTATCAATGATTTAACTGAGGCAATTCGTCAGAACGATTTGTTGCAGATTAAACAATTATTGGCACAGTTAGGAAAAACGCCTTTTATTCAACATGAAAAACCAAATCCTTACGATGAAGCTGTAAGTTTAATTTGGTTTTTAGAAAATGTATTCTACGCTACAGCGGGAGAAATTGTACATTATCTTCAGAAGAATATTATGGAAGGAAATCAGATCCAAAATCAGTTGATCAAGCTTGGTTTCTGGCCAGGTGGAGATCGTGATGGAAATCCTTTTGTTACTACAGAAATTACACTTAAAGTTGCAGATCGTTTACGTACTTCGATTTTAAAGTGTTACTATGTTGAGATGAGAAATCTTAAACGTAAGCTAACTTTCTCAGGTGTAGACACTTTAGTAGCCGATCTTGAACATAAACTTTATCGTTCTGTTTTCTATTCTAAAGGTGATATTTTTATCACTTTAGAGGAGTTATTGACTCAATTAAACAAAATTAGAGCAATCATAATTGAGAAACATCAGTCTTTATATTTAGATGAGTTAGAAGCGCTTTTGGTAAAAATCAATTTATTTGGATTTCACTTTGCGACTTTAGATATTCGTCAAAACAGTAAAATTCACAACAAAGTGTTTAAAGATGTTGTGAACTATTACTTAAATGCTGGTTCTGATATTTTTCCTAAAAACTACTACGAATTAACGGAAGATCAAAAAATTGATGTTTTATCTAAAGTGAAAGGAAATTTAAATCCTGCTGATTTTGAAGATGAAATCACAAGATCTACATTAGAATCTGTTCAGGCAATTAAAACAATTCAGCAGAACAATGGTGAAGAAGGAGCTAATCGTTACATCATTAGTAATAACGAAAGTGCTTTGAACGTGATGGAGACTTTTGCCATGATTCGTTTGAACAATTGGGAACATCCTACTGTAGATATTATTCCGCTTTTTGAATCTGTTGATGATTTACAGAATGCACATTCTATTATGGAACAGTTGTATACTAATCCAGAATATGCTAAGCATTTAAAATCAAGAGGAAATGAGCAAACTATCATGCTTGGTTTCTCTGACGGAACTAAAGATGGTGGTTATTTAATGGCCAACTGGAGTATTTATCAAGCTAAGATTTCATTAACTGAAATTTCTAGAAAATATGGAATTAAAGCTATTTTCTTTGATGGACGTGGCGGACCTCCTGCACGTGGTGGTGGAAAAACACACAAATTCTACGCTTCTTTAGGGCCAAAAATTGAAAACAAAGAAATTCAAATCACTGTTCAAGGACAAACAATTAGTTCTAATTTCGGAACTTTAGATTCTTGCCGTTATAATATTGAAAACTTGGTCACTGCTGGTGTTACCAATCAGGTTTTTAGTAAAGATAAAAACGAATTAACTGCTGATGAAACTCAGATTCTGAATCAGTTAGCAGATTTAGGATACCAAAAATATTTAAGTTTCAAGAATCATCCAAAGTTTATTCCTTATTTGGAAAAAATGAGTACGTTGAAATATTACTCTAAAACTAATATCGGAAGCCGTCCATCAAAAAGAAGTAAATCTGAATCTTTAGATTTTGCAGATTTAAGAGCAATTCCGTTTGTTGGTTCTTGGAGTCAGTTGAAACAAAACGTTCCTGGATTCTTTGGAGTTGGTTCAGCTCTAAAGCATTTTGAAGAAAATGGGCAATGGGATAAAGTAAGTGATTTGTACCACAATTCATTATTCTTTAAAACTTTACTTGAAAACAGCATGATGTCGTTGGCAAAATCATTCTTGCCATTAACAGCTTACATGAGTAAAGATCCTGAATTTGGTGAGTTTTGGAATATTATTCATGACGAATTTTCTGAAACAAAGAGACTGCTTTTGAAAATTGCAGGACATAAAACTTTGATGGAAAATTATCCTGATGGTATTGCTTCAATCCAGATTAGAGAGCGCATTGTATTGCCGTTATTGACAATTCAGCAATATGCTTTATTGAGAATTAATGAATTGAATAAAGAAGAAGTTCAAAACGAAGAATTGATTAAAGTTTATGAGAAAATCGTAACTAGATCACTTTTCGGAAATACAAATGCTAGTAGAAATTCAGCTTAACCGAATTATAAATTTAAAATTCATTAAATATGAATATCAGTGATGTTTTAGAAAACGAATATGCAGGTCATTTTGGTACTTACATTAAAGAAGCTGGAGACGGAAAATTAATCGAAGAATTAGAAATTTCTCTTCATGAATTTATCCGATTTGTTCAAAATATTCCGATGGATAAATTTGACTATCGCTACGCAGAAGGGAAGTGGACTATCAAAGAAATTATTCAGCACGTGATTGATACAGAAAGAATTTTTGCTTATCGTGCTTTACGTTTTTCAAGAAATGACAAAACACCTTTGCCAGGTTTTGAGGAAAGTGATTACGCAGATAATACCGATGCAAATTCGCGAAGCATTCAGGATTTGTTAACTGAATTTTCTGCTGTAAGACATTCAAACTTATTGTTTTACAAAAGTCTATCTGATGAACAGCTTAAAAGAATCGGAACTGCTGCTGGGAATCAGATTTCTGTTCGTGCTTTAGGCTTTGTCATAATCGGACATCAGAAACATCATCAAAAAGTTTTTGAAGAAAGATATTTATAAGAGATAAAAAAAAACAAAAAATCCTGTGAAGTTGATTCACAGGATTTTTTATTTTAAATCGTTTGACTCTTTCGCTCAATAAAAGCTAAGCCAAATCTAATTTTATCATAAGACATTTTTTCTTCAAAATATTCATAATAAGGCCTCAAAGCTTCAGGTTTTTCTAATTCTATTTGTGCTTTTTGAATTTTTGAAATTTCATCTTCCGAAACAAATTGACTTAAATCTATTTGATGTCCATCAACATACAATTTAGCTAAATGTGAAATAATTGTAGTGCGACCTAAATTTCGGCTTTCCGCTATTTCTTCTACAGAAATTCCGCTCTCAAATAATTCTAAAGTTTTTTCATATGTGTTTTCTTTTTTTTCTTTTTTGACAACCGATTTATTCTTGTAAAACTGAATTATGGCGTTGATAAATTCAGATCCATATTTTTCCAATTTTGCTTTACCAACACCTTCAACAGCAAGAAAATCTTCATCTGTCATTGGTCTCAAAATTTCCATTTGACGTAGCGAAGCATCACTAAAAATAACATACGCCGGAACTTCTTCTTCCTGAGCAATTTCGTAACGCAATTTTCGCAGGGTTTCAAAAAGAGAATTTTTAACTACTTTAGCTTTTTCTTGTTTGATTTCGTTTTTATCAACTGTTTTCTTAACTACAGTAGTCAATTTTACTTTTTCCCCCTCAAACAAAACTTTTTTAGCAAAAGGAGTAAGCAGTATTTTGTTGTGTTGATGAAAGGCGATTTCGCAATATCCTAAATTGATGAGCTGAATTAAATATTGATTCCAATCATACCAAGAAACATCAGCACCAATTCCATACGTTTTTAGCTCTTGATAATTTTTTTCGTAGATATACGCGTTTCTCGATCCTCTCAAAAAATCAACAATTACTGCTAATGGTTCAGATTCTTTTAAACGTACAATAGCAGACAATGCTTTTTGCGCGAGAATCGTCCCATCGAAAAAAGTTGGAGGATTTTTGCAAATATCGCAGTTTCCGCAATTCTCTGTAACCAGTTCTCCAAAATAGGAAAGCAAAATTTTCCTGCGACAACTAACAGCATCAGCATATTGCTTCATACGATCTAATTTCGCCAACTGAATATCAGAGTTCAATCCTTCAGAAGCAAATTTTTGAAGTTGGATTACATCGGCGTAACTTTCAAACAGAACAGTTTCTGCTGGAAGTCCATCACGTCCAGCCCTTCCGATTTCCTGATAATATCCTTCAATATTTTTTGGAAGATTATAATGAATCACCCAGCGAACATTCGATTTGTCAATTCCCATTCCAAAAGCAATAGTGGCGCAAACTACCTGACAATCATCATTAATAAATTGATCTTGAGTTTTGGCACGAGTTTCATTGTCTAATCCGGCGTGGTATGCTTTTGCGGTAATTCCGTTTTTCTTTAATTTTTCAGCAAGTTCCTCTGTAGTTTTACGACTAAGACAATAAATGATTCCAGATTCGTTCTGTTTATCTTCAATAAAATCTACAATCTGTTTAACACGATCTAAGGCCGGACGCACTTCTAAACTTAAATTTTTTCTATCAAAAGAAGCGATAAAAGTTTTAGGTCTTATTAAATTCAATTGTTTTGTAATGTCTGTACGAGTTGCTTTATCGGCTGTGGCTGTTAATGCCAAAACTGGAGTAGAAGGGAATCGACTTTTGAGATATCCCAAATTGGTATAAGCAGGTCTAAAATCATGACCCCAAGATGAAATACAGTGTGCTTCGTCAATTGCTATCAAGCTTATATTTAACTCATTAAAAGCCATATCTAAATAAGACAAACTTTCAGGAGCAATATAAACTAATTTAAAAGTATTTGATTTTAGATTATCTATATAATATTGCTGCTCTTGCGAAGATTGTGAGCTATTGATATAACATGCTGATATACCGTTGGTTTTCAAACTGTCAACCTGGTCTTTCATTAATGCGATAAGCGGAGAAATTACAATTGTGATTCCGGGTAAAATTAAAGCTGGAAGTTGAAAACATATTGATTTTCCACCTCCAGTCGGCATGATAGCTAATGCATCTTGTCCTGAAAGTATGGTAGTAATAATCGTTTCCTGATTCGGTCTGAATTTCTCAAAACCAAAATTCTCTTTTAGAGTAGCGTGTAAAATTTCTGAAGTCATAGGCGTATAATTTTTATGTTGTAAATATAAAATTAAAAATAATCCTACAAAACATAAAAAATTAAATTTCGTTTAAAGTATAATTAAAATAAAAAAAAGGAACCCGAAATAGAGTTCCTTTTAATATTTTAAGAAAATGAATTAATCTTCATCATCCTCATCTTCATCATCGTAATCAGTATCTGCTTTATCGTTGTCATCATCATCGTCATCGTCATCACCACCGTCAGTATCAGGTTTGTCTTGATTGTCATCGTCGTCATCATCATCGCTGATATCGTCATCAATATCCATACCTTTAACTGGTGCAATTGCATCTACGTCAACATCTAAATCATCATCTTCATCGTAGTTTTCAATTCTGTCAGCCAATTTAGTACTAATTTTTACTAAATAAATAGTATCCTCAGTACGAACTTCAACAGCTTCAACCAATTCGTTTTTAGCATTTCTAAAACGGATTACATCCGAATCATCGTAACCATCAGGAAATTTCTCCACCAAAAGGTTTAAAATTTCATTGGTAAGTTTAGCGTAGTCTACTATAACTCTTTTCATAAATTATTTTATAAATCTAATAAATATGCAAAAATTAACGGAGCAACAATCGTAGCATCCGACTCAATAATAAATTTAGGGGTTTTGATGTCTAATTTACCCCAAGTGATTTTTTCATTTGGAACTGCTCCAGAGTAAGAACCATAACTGGTTGTTGAATCTGAAATCTGACAGAAATAGCTCCAGAATGGAACATCATGCATTTCCATATCTTGGTACAACATTGGTACAACACAGATAGGGAAGTCCCCAGCAATACCACCACCGATTTGGAAGAATCCAATTCCGTTTGAACTGTTTTTAGAATACCAATCCGCAAGGAAAGTCATGTATTCAATTCCAGATTTCATGGTAGATGCTTTTAATTCACCTTTAATTACGTATGAAGCAAAGATATTTCCCATTGTACTATCTTCCCATCCTGGAACGATAATTGGTAAATTTTTCTCTGCAGCTGCATACATCCAGCTATCTTTTAAATCAATTTCGTAATATTCTTCTAAAACACCAGATAACAACATTTTATACATGAATTCATGCGGAAAATAACGTTCTCCTTTATCATCTGCATCTTTCCAGATTTTGTAAATGTGTTTTTGTAAACGACGGAAAGCTTCATGTTCAGGGATACATGTGTCTGTAACACGGTTTAATCCTCTTTCTAATAATGCCCATTCGTCTTCTGGAGTTAAATCACGGTAGTTAGGAACTCTTTCGTAGTGTGAATGAGCTACTAAATTCATGATATCTTCTTCTAGATTCGCACCAGTACATGAAATAATATGTACTTTGTCTTGTCTAATTACTTCGGCAAAAATTTTACCAATTTCAGCTGTACTCATTGCGCCAGCCATACTCACAAGCATCTTTGCACCATCGGCTAATTGCTGCTCATATGCTTTTGCAGCATCAACTAATGAAGCAGAGTTAAAATGCAAATAATGTTTTTCAATAAACTGACTGATTGGTCCTTTCATTTCTTTTGTTTTTGTTTTTTTTTGAATTAAAAAGTTTAACCTTTTTGGATGTTAATGCAAATTAAGAATTTTCTAAAGATATCCATTACTTAATTTGCCGTTTTTTTTACAACTTTTTTTTGTATCCTAAAATCTTCAAAACGTCGTCTGAAGTCTGTTGTTCTGAGAATACCTCAGTTGCCAAAATCCCGTTTTCGTCTCTGTCAATTAGAATATGTTTAGGTTGTGGAATTAAACAGTGGTGTAAACCTCCGTATCCTCCAATTGTCTCCTGATAAGCTCCAGTATTAAAGAAACCAATATATAAAGGTTTTTCTTTGTTGTACTTTGGCAAATAAATGGCATTCATGTTTTGCTCAGAATTGTAATAATCGTCACTATCACAAGTCAGACCTCCCAACAGAACCCGTTCGTAGGTATCATTCCAGCGATTTACAGCCAGCATAATAAAACGTTTGTTTATAGCCCAAGTATCTGGTAAAGTGGTAATGAATGATGAGTCGATCATATTCCATTTTTCTCTATCATTTTGTTGTTTTTGATACAAAATCTGATAGATTGCACCACCGCTTTCGCCTACAGTAAATGATCCAAATTCCGTAAAAATATTTGGAACATCAACTTCAGCTTCATCACAAGCAATTTTAATTTGATTGATAATTTCATCAATCATGTATTGATAATCATATTCAAAGGCAAGTGAGTTTTTAATAGGGAAACCACCTCCAATGTTCAAACCGTCAAGAGTAGGGCACTCTTTTTTTAGAGCAATGTATACTTTAATACATTTTACAAGCTCATTCCAGTAATATGATGTATCGTTGATTCCAGTATTGATAAAGAAGTGAAGCATTTTAAGCTCTAACTTATCATTTTCCTGGATTTGTTTTTTATAGAAAGAAACTATGTTTTTGTAACCGATACCTAATCTTGAAGTATAAAACTCAAATTTAGGTTCTTCCTCAGCAGCAATACGGATTCCAATTTTGAATTTTCCTTTAATTTCTGCCTGAAGTAAATCTAACTCTTCGTAATTATCAATAATCGGAATAGTATTTTTATGTCCGTTGTTGATTAATCTTGCGATATTAGAAATGTATTCGTCTCTTTTGAAACCATTACAGATTACGTAAGTACTTTTATTGATTTTGCCATTCTCTAACAAATTCTCTACAATGTTTACATCAAATGCAGATGAAGTTTCGATATGAATATTGTTTTTAAAAGCCTCATTCATGATATATTCAAAATGAGAACTTTTTGTGCAATAACAATAGTAGTATTTTGCGTCGTATTTGTTTTTTTCCATCGATTTTCTGAACCAAGCTTTTGCCTTATTGATATTTTCAGAAATCTGAGGTAAATAAGTAAACTTTAACGGTGTTCCGTATTGTTCAACCAATTTCATCAAATCGATATTGTGAAACAATAAGTTGTCTTTGTTTAGTTTAAATTCCTCTTGTGGAAAGTAGTATGTTTGGTTTATTAGATCCGAATATTTTGTATTCATTTATTTGTCAATTTTTAGAGATTGTAATTTTTACTTGTAATTTAGATATTAAGGTACTAAATCTTAAATTCAAACTCTAATATTGGCGAATATAATCGGCAGTTTTTCGTGCTCGGCTTTTGAACATTGGAAAACATCAAAGCAAAGCGGACTTTTACTATTGTAAAAACGATTCAACATTCTTAATAAAGAACTGTTGAGACGGTTTCGATAAGAGCTAAAATTTCTTTGCTGCTTGTTTGTTTTCATGGGGCAAATGTAAAAAATAAAATATACCAAATGCAACGCTTTCGATTAAAAAAAGTTTAAGATTTATAATCTTGAAACGCGTCTAGAATTAATTTATTTTCAACGGATTGGTTAATTTTTATCTTGCCGATTCCTTCAATCAATGCAAATTGAATTAAACCGTATTCATTTTTTTTGTCGTGAATAAGCAATTCCAAGATCGGATCGATATCATTTTCTTCAAAAAGAACATCATCATAAATACCTTTAATAATGGTTTTGATTTCTCTGTATTCTTCTTCAGAAATTAAATCTTTCTTTAGTGAAATATAACTTTCTAAAATCATTCCAACAGCGATTGCTTCACCATGTAATAATGTAGTTTTTTCTTCACTTTCTAAAAAATAACCTTCAATAGCATGACCTAAAGTATGTCCGAAATTTAAAGCTTTACGAATGTTTTTTTCTGTTGGATCCTGAATAACGATTTCATTCTTAATTTCAACAGAACGATAAATCAATTGATCCAATTCATCAAAAACAATAGATTTTAAATCAGAAAACTGTCTCCAGTAAGGTGCGTCATAAATCAAACCATGTTTAAGCATTTCGGCTAAACCAGATCGCATTTCAGTTTGTGGTAAAGTTTCTAAATATTCGGTGTCAATTAATACCATTTGCGGCACATTGATTACACCAATCTGGTTTTTAAGATTTCCTAAGTCAACACCTGTTTTTCCTCCAACAGAAGCATCAACCATAGAAAGTAAAGTAGTCGGAACATTGATAAAATCAACTCCTCTTTTAAAAGTAGAAGCAACAAAACCACCTAAATCTGTTACTACACCGCCACCTACATTAATAATAAGTGTTTTACGATCTGCTCCAAGTTCTGTCAGAATATTCCAGATTTCGATACAAGTTTCGATGTTCTTATTTGCTTCTCCGGCTTCAAACTCAATAATTTCGATCGCTAAATCTGTTTCTAAATGCGGAATAAACTTCGGAAGACAATATTCGTTTGTCTGATCGTCAACAATAATAAATATATTGGAGTATTTATTTTCTCTTAAATGTTTATTTAAAGCTTCGTATGCATTTTGGTTGAAATGCACTAGATAATTATTGGCCTGAATAGATTGCATAATTCTTTAGTTAATTGAAAGCGCAAAAATAAAGTATTTTAAACTAATTAATAATCAAACTTTAGCTCTAATTTGTTTAAAATACACCTAATTTATCTGCATTATAATTAAGAACAAAACATTTACTTTATAATCGAATGTTTTATTGTGTTATTATTTAAAGATACCTAAAAATATCGTCCTGTTTTGTGAAGAATATTCAAAACACTCTCTATCTTTGCATAAAAACTAAACTTAATGGAAAAAATATTCGATAACACTCAGGTTGCATTTTCACTTAAAAGTGATACAGAACTTGACAGAGCTTATTTTCTTTTTAAAATGATTGATAGCGAGCCTTTGGTTCGTATTGGTACTGCTGTCACTAATTTTGCAATAAAAGCACATCTTCCGGTTGAAGGATTAATCCGTGCTACTGTTTTTGATCACTTTTGTGGTGGTGTAAACGAAAACGACTGTTTGACTGTGGTGGACAAAATGTTTACTAAAGGTGTTTCGTCAGTATTAGATTATTCTGTTGAAGGAAAAGAAGAAGAAGAGCAGTTTGATGCTGCTTTGGAAATGACTTTAAAAACTATCGAATTTGCCAAAGAACGTTTAGCAATTCCATTCGCAGTATTTAAGCCAACTGGTTTAGGACGTTTTGAATTGTATGAAAAATTAGGAGAGAAACAAGCTCTTAATCCTGCTGAACAAGAAGAATGGAATAGAGTAGTAGCTCGTTTTGACCAAGTTTGCAGTGAGGCTCACAAAAAAGATGTAGCCTTATTAATTGATGGTGAAGAAAGCTGGATGCAGGATGCAGCTGACGATTTGGTTACCGAAATGATGCGCAAATACAATAAAGAAAAAGCAATTGTCTTCAATACATTACAAATGTATCGTTGGGATCGTTTAGATTATTTAAAAGGTTTACACGAAATTGCGAAAAAAGAAGGTTTCTTCATCGGAATGAAATTAGTTCGTGGTGCTTACATGGAGAAAGAAAATAAACGAGCAGAAGAAAAAGGATATGTTTCGCCAATCTGCGTTTCTAAACAAGCTACCGATGATAATTATGATGCTGCTGTAAATTATATGCTAGATCATATTGAAACAATGTCAATCTTTGCTGGAACTCATAACGAATTAAGTTCGTATAAACTTATGGAGATGATGGCTCAAAAAGGAATTGCTAAAAACGATAACAGAATCTGGTTTGGACAATTATACGGAATGAGTGATAATATTAGCTACAACTTAGCTGAAAATGGTTATAACGTAGCCAAATATCTTCCGTTCGGACCTGTTAAAGATGTTATGCCATACTTGATTCGTCGTGCTGAAGAAAACACTTCAGTTGCCGGACAAACAAGCCGCGAATTATCTATGATTAAAGCAGAACGTAAACGTAGAAAAGGGAAAGAGTAGTTTTTTAGTCTCAGTTTACAGTCTCAGTTTACAGGATAGAACAAAAAACTCCAATCTTTCGATTGGAGTTTTTTTATTGTTTTGGATTTTGGAATTTAATTAAGAGTTACTAAACTGTAGATTACTTAAATTCTTATAAATACCATTTTCTAGGTTTATTAGCTCTTGATGTGTTCCTTCTTCAGAAATTTTTCCGTTGTCTAGAACTAAGATTTTATCCGCGTTTCTAATGGTAGAAAGTCGATGAGCAATAATAATACTTGTTCTTCCTTCCATTAATACTTCTAAAGCTTCCTGAACTAGTTTTTCGCTTTCACTATCTAAAGAAGACGTAGCTTCATCTAAAATCAAAATACTTGGGTTTTTAAGCAATGCTCTTGCAATGGCAATACGTTGGCGCTGACCTCCAGAAAGTTTAACACCACGCTCTCCAACCAAAGTTTCGAATTTCTCAGGAAAACCGTCTACAAAGTTGAAAGCATTGGCTTGTTTTGCTGCTGCAATAATTTCTTCTTCAGAAGCATTTGGATTTCCGTAGGCGATATTTTCTCTAATTGTTCCGCCAAACAAGATTACGTCTTGAGGAACAATACTCATATTTCCACGAAGATCTTCTAAATCATAATCGTAAATGTTTTTTCCGTCAACTAAGATTTCTCCTGAAGTGATATCGTAAAAACGCAATAAAAGAGAAGAAATAGTAGATTTTCCGGCACCACTTGGTCCAACGATGGCTATTTTTTGTCCGAATTCGGCATTGAAATTAACGTCTTTTAAAACCTGAACTTCTTTTCTTGAAGGATAACTGAAAGCTACGTTTTTAAACGATACATTTCCTTTTATTTTCTCAACAGCAGTAAGTCTAGGTTTCGCATTAATTTCCTCTGGAGTTTCTTCTAACAATTCAAAAACACGTTCTGTTGCTCCAACCGCTTTTTGAATCTGTGCATACATTTCGGCAATTCCCCCAAAAGAAGCACCAATAAAGGTTGTATATAATACGAATGAGATCAAATCTCCAACACCTTCAACTTCACCTTTTATCGTTAATGTGATTCCGTACCAAACTACGGCCACAACGCATCCGAAAAGGCAAAGAATAATAAATGAAGCGAAATAACCTCTGTATTGACCGCCTTTAATAGCGATTTTTACGATTTCTCTAATCTTGTTTTTGTAACGTTGAATTTCATACCATTCGTTAGCAAATGCTTTTACATTGCTAATTCCTTGTAATGTTTCTTCAACGATTACTTGGCTTTCGGCAACTTTATCTTGTGTCTTTTTTCCGTATTTACGAATGAATCTTCCAAAGATTACGGCAGCAACTGCCACGATCGGCACAATTGCCAACATCATTAAAGTTAATTTTGGACTAATACTTCCTAAGATTACAAAACCACCAATTATTAGAATGAACTGACGTAAAAACTCAGCGATTGTCGTGCTGAAAGTATCTTGTAATTGCGAAATATCAGCGCTGATTCTACTGTTTAATTCCCCAACACGCTTTTGAGAATAAAACGACATTGGCAATTTGATCAGGTTTTCATACAACGCAAAGCGAATGTTTGAAAGGGAATTTTCTGTAAAGTTTACAAACAGTGAAATTCTAAAAAAAGAAAAAACGGCCTGTAGAACTAAAATAGCCATTAATCCTAATGCGATTTCGTTTGCCTTAGAAAGATCTTTGTTGGTAACGCAATCTACAAGCATTCCCATTAGTTTAGGAAAGGCGAGGGCAGTAGCGCTTGTTAAAAATAGAAAAATCAAGCCAAGGAAAAATTTCCATTTGTGGCTCTTGGCATATTTAAAAATTCGGAGTGCTTTTTGAAGAGAGTTAGCGTTTAATTTAGCTTTTGGTAAATCATTTTCTTGAAATCTTGCCATTTGAATATACAATTAAGGTAGGCAAAGGTATGATTATAGCAAATTACTGCAAAAAGATTATTAGGAAATAGCTTTTCTACATTCAATTTTTAACTAAAATTAAGAAAACACGTTTTTTTCTATTTTTTTAAATTGCTGAAAAATAGATTTCTAAACATTTTATTAAAATTATTTTTCATATTTTTCAAAAAAAGACTTGTAAATATAAAATCTAGCTGTATATTTGCACTCGCAATCACAAACGATAGCAACCTAGTAAAATAGGGCGATTAGCTCAGCTGGTTCAGAGCACCTCGTTTACACCGAGGGGGTCGGGGGTTCGAACCCCTCATCGCCCACAAACTCCAAAACTCCAAAGTCTTATGATTTTGGAGTTTTTTTTTATCTTTGAGCATCATAAAACTTATACTTATTTATGGAACAAAAAATTCATCAGGGAAGAAATGTAAAACGTTTTAGAGAAATGCTTAACATAAAGCAGGAGGCGTTGGCTTTCGATCTAGGAGAGAACTGGAATCAAAAGAAAATCTTTATGCTGGAGCAAAAGGATGTAATTGAAGACGATATATTGAAGCAAATTTCAGATATATTGAAAATTCCTGTAGAAGCATTTCAGAACTTTGATGAAGAACAAGCTATAAATATCATTTCCAATACTTTTGGAGATAATGCCTGCGTTGGAAATCCTAATTCTACATTTAATTTCAATCCTATCGAAGAGTTGAAAAAACTCCATGATGAAAAAATTGCATTATACGAACGCATGCTGAAAGAAAAAGATGAAATGATGCTACGACTTGAAAAGCTTATCAATAAAGAATCATTATAAAAAAATAAAGAATTCAAAACCTCCAAAACCTTATGATTTTGGAGGTTTTTGCTTTATATTTAAACTACAGCAAAACAGAAAATGAAAGAAATTATAGAGCTTTCGAATAAAACAATAACAATCGACAGAAATGATTTTCTGAAGGTTAAAGGCAGTATTGATAACAATTTGTATTTTATAGAAAGTGGAAGTGTTAGGATTTTTGTTTTAGATGAAAATGAAGAGCGAGTAATTAGATTTGGTTATAAAGAAAATTTAATTGTTTCGTTAGATTCTTTTTTAACAGGAAAGCCTTCTGATTTGTTCATTCAAGCCATAAAAAAGACGGTTGTAAAAGTTGTGGATAAAAAGCAAATAGATAGTTTTTTAGAAAATGAAAGCAATCGAAGTTTATGGACAACAATTTTAGAAAATCTCGTAGTTCAACAAATGGAACGAGAAATCGACATTCTAACAAATTCTCCAAAAGAAAGATATGAAAGGGTTTTAAAAAGGAGTCCGCAACTTTTTCAGGAAATCCCAAACCGGCATATTGCCAATTATTTACGAATGAGTGCCGAAACTTTGTCTAGGTTAAAAAAGTCTTGACTTCAATCAAGATTTATAGAAAATACTTTTCACAATTTTGCATGAAGTAAAAAATAGAATTATGCAATCAGAAGAATTTATAGAAAGAATTTTAGAGCAAACGAGACAAATTATTAATCAAGCAGAAAAACTAAAGGATTATGATTTGAATGCTTTGACTTGGAGAAGAAACGAAAGTTCTTGGAGCATTTTGGAATGTTTAGAGCATTTGAATTTGTATGGCGATTATTATTTGCCAGAAATAGAAAGCGAAATAAAAAAATCGGTCACCAAAACTGATTTTGAATTTAAAAGTGGAATTCTAGGAAATTATTTTGCCAACAGTATGCTGCCAAAAGGAAAGCTAAATAAAATGAAAACTTTTAAAGACAAAAATCCATTGAATACTAAACTTGACAAATCAGTAATTGACAGGTTTTTAAATCAGCAAATAAAACTTTTGGACTTGCTGAATCAATCAAGAAATGTGAGTTTAAACAAAGTAAAGATCAAAATTTCTATATCAAAGTTTATTAGACTAAAATTAGGAGATACTTTTCATTTTTTTGTCAATCATAACATTAGACATTTTAATCAAATTGATCAAATACAAGTTGAAATGAGAAACTCCAAAGTCTTATGATTTTGGAGTTTTTTATATCTTAACTTTTTCAATAAATAGGATTTTGAACATCTTCAATTATAAATCTTTTATCAATTGCTTCCTGGACTACTGTCGATGGCATTCCAAATTCTTTTATGGCAAGATCTAGTACTGACTCAATCGTCATTCCTTCTGTTGCCCAACACTCTATAATTTCAGTCGAGCCAGTATCGGCACAATAAATAATTTTTTCAGAACCTACTAACTTAGCGAGTGCTTTACTAAAGTTGAATATGAATTCTCTATTCGCTTGGTATTTCAAATTAGCATACTTATGTTCAGGAAGATAAGTAATATCAATAGTTCTTTTGTTGAAATACAAAAATCCAAAATAAGTATCCAGCATATGGCATATATAACCGTATTCTGCAACGAGCTCGGGAGTTTCATTATTTTTCCAGGAATCTAACAAATCATTTTCAGTAATGTTTTGCCAAAAATATTCTTTTTCAAGAATGGATAGTATTCGTTCAACAGTAGCGCCGTGTTCTAACTTACTATTAATTCCTTCTAGGAAAACATCCTTAAGCTCTTTGTTTCTGTTCAATACATTAGGAAAATCCATTATTTCTTTTGATGTCAAGTTATGTCCGATTATAACGTTTAGATCAACTCCCATTTTGTTTTTATTTTTTATTTAAACCGTAAAATACCTTACACTTTTATTTTTTCTAAAAAGAAATCCTTTATCACCACTTTATATTTTGGTAAAGCGTAACGTATTACTTCTTCTCTCATTTCATTATATTTTTCAATATGATTTCTCAATATTTCTTCGTCATCATATATTTTATAATATTTCTCTTTTGCCATTTGAGTAATTCTGGAAATATCGTTTAATTTCAAATAAATAATTTCAGAAAGTATAAACTCATTGGCTGTCATACATTTTTCAAATTCTTTAAATTGTTCAAGATTTCCAACTGCCGCTGTAAAAATATTCATTTGACCTTCAGAAATCATACAAGTCCAAAACGGACACCATATTTCTGTTGGAATCAATTCTCCATTGTTAATGCAATTATTAATCTGACTAGCAATAGCATTTTCGCTTTTCAAAAATTCATTTTTAATTCGATTTTCCGAGATAATGTTTAACTCTTTATTAGAATATAGGAATTCTTCAATTGGAGGAAATACAACTTCAGAAATATTAAAACGAAAGACTATTTTTATTTCAGTCATATTATCTGTTCGATTGATTTTTGACAAGTAAAATTATTTTTTATAAAGTTCTATTTTTCTTCCATCAGGATCTGAAACAATACTCAAAAAGCCAAAATCTGTTTGCATTGGTTCCGAAAATGAAACGTTATGATGATTGAGCAAATTCAATGTTTCTTCAAAATTGTCAATAGCAAAACCTAGTCTTATGTTTTTATCTGCTTCTGTTTGATTTTTTGCCAATGGATAAATTTCTAAAACCATGCTTCCAATTTTAGAAGAATAATGCATAGGCGAATTACCATGTTTATGATAATCAAATGTTAAACCAAGCAAGTTATAAAAGTCAGCAAGACGTTTGGGGGCGTTTGTACGTATTACAATAAGTCTAATCTCCATCTGTTTTTGAACTATATTTATTTATAATTTTCTTTGAATTCTTAATAATTGTTAATTATACACTTAAAAACTCAAAAACCAGATTGCGTTTTGTATTTTTAAATCAAAAACTCAAAACTATTAAATTTTATGAAAAAGAAAAATAGATTAGCATCAATCATAATGTTACTTTTAATTACCAACATTACAATCAATGCACAAACTGGTAAAACAGAACAAGACGAAACAACAAAAGCCAAAGAATGGATCGGTTCTTTATCATTAAATGATCGTGCAAAAGAAGAAAGGTTGTCGCAAGTAGTCGCTACACATTTGACTGCAGTAAAAGAATGGCATAATAGTCATCCTGCTTCTACAGTTCCAGCAGGAATAAATCCTTTGGATGGAAAACCTCTTTCTGAACTTCATAGACAAATTATTGCTGATTCAGCAATACCTTCAAAAGTTCATGATGATTTAATGAGCGGATTAAGAAAGGATTTAAATGAACAACAAGTAGCTTTAGTTTTAGATAAATATACAGTAGGAAAAGTCGCTTTTACAATGAAAGGTTATCAGGCGATTGTTCTGGAAATGACTGATACAGAAACTGCTGAAATTCAAAAATTACTAGAAAAAGCTCGTGAACAAGCAGTAGATTACAAAAGTATGAAAGAGATTTCGGTCATTTTTGAAATTTACAAAACACAAGCTGAACAATATTTAAATAATAATGGTCGTAACTGGCGCCAGATGTATGCTGATTATACAAAGAAAATTAAAGCCGAAAAAGAAGCTGCTAAAAAGACAAAAACTCCTTAAAATTAGGGAGTTTTTTTTCTATTATTTTAAAACATATATGAACTGAAAATTAATAATTTAAAGGTTCCTTTTGAAAAGAATACTTTAGAAAAAACAATATATTTGAAATACATAAAATGTAACAAATCTTACTAAACAAAGACTTATCAGTAGATTTTAGTGAAACTTGCTAGCTAATCTCTTTAATCCCAATCTCTATAAAAACAATTCACCAGTAATATGAATACATTCGAAGATAATTTTGAAAGGTTACGGTATTATAATTCATCCCTCAAAAGACATTTTGCTGAACTTTTATTGGAAGAAATAACCAATTCAAATTATTTTCAAACAGATTCTCTGGCTAATATGGACCGATTGAATTTTATAGATGAGTTTGTACCGATTTACCTTGACATAAAAAATCAAAAATTCAAGTCGATTCTAAAGATTGAAGATTTGTACAATAAATATTATGAGAAATCATCTGACTTTAGCACAATAATTAAGTTGATTTTTACTAATTTATTTGATCTATTTTATAAAACAGAATTTCCTTGGCAAAAGGAGTTAGATATTGAACCGATTGACAGGTTTATTACGATTCATGATTTCATTCCGTTTGACTTTCCCGAAAATATTGATGATTTAAAAAGGGAAAGATATTCGCGTTTGCCAGATGAAAAATTTAATGATGTAAAACAAGAATTTAGATCTTTATTATCAGAAAGAAATAATCCAAATATACTGTCGGTTGGAATTTCTTCTTGTTATGCAAACGTCACTTTGCCAAAAGTTTATGATATTATTTTTGATACGAGAGATTTATCAAAATTTATTGAACAAAAAACCATCATTAAATTTGCCTATAATTTCAGAGTCATTTTTCATACTAATTTGTCTAAAGGACATCACTCTCACTGTTTAATTGAAGTTATTGGTCAAATTCCAGAAATATTTAATGAATTACCGCAAAATGGTAAGGGTGAACATCATGGAATTGGACTTTGTACTCAATACGATTGGCAGTTCATTAAACAAAGACAGAACTATTTATAAAAACTACGACATAAAAAATGCTACTTAGAAAAACTTGTCTTATCATCGTATTCTTTATAATAGCGAACACTTACGGACAGAGAAGAGAAGAAGCTAATCTCGATATTTTGTTTCGTAATCTACAAAATTCCAAAAGTTT
The DNA here is from genome assembly GCF_024649945.1 of Flavobacterium panacis. Lineage (GTDB taxonomy): Bacteria > Bacteroidota > Bacteroidia > Flavobacteriales > Flavobacteriaceae > Flavobacterium > Flavobacterium panacis. The sequence continues at coordinate 110,276 of NZ_JANKMS010000001.1, forward strand.
CAACGGAAATGTCTTAATTGCTCAAAAGAACAAAATAATCTACGAAAAAGCTTTTGGAAAAGCCGATACGAGTAAATCTAATCTCTTAAATAAAAAATACCGTTTTCATATTGGTTCAATTGCAAAGGAATTTAATGCGGTAGGAATATTGATGCTTAAAGAACAAGGGAAATTAAAGCTTGATGATGCTATTTCAAAATATCTTCCTGAACTTCCTTTATGGGCTGATAACATCAAAATTATTCATTTACTGCAATACACAAGCGGACTTCCACAAATAAGATGGAAGGAAGTCAATCAGGATTCAGATAATATGGCTTTTCTAAAAAGTACAGCATCTCTTGATTTTGAGCCGGGGACAAAATACGATTATAATAATAACAATGTGTTTTTACAAAGGAGAATCATTGAGAAAATTACTGGTATGACTTTCAATTCTTTTGTTATTGAGAAAATACTTCTTCCAATCGGTATAAAAAATGCAGTTGTGGATCCGGACAAAAATGAAAAACTTTTTGCAAAATCATTTAATAATAACGGAAAACAAGATGATCTTAAATATAACATTTCTGGTTGGACAGCTTTAGATTTGAGAGATTTTTACAAATGGTCAGAAGCAATAAATTCATTTAAAATTATTTCACTTGAATCAACGCTTCAGCTTTTTGTGCCTTTTTCTGAAGAAAGTCAGACTGGTCTTGGCGAAGGAAGTATCAAACTTGGTAAAGTAATCAATCACAGACATGATGGCGCAGCGTTTAATTATCAAGCTTTATTGGTCAGTAATCCCGATTTAACCATTATTTTGATGACCAATAACAAGCAAAATAATTTGGATGAAATAAGCAGTTCGATACAAGATATATTTAAATAAGACTTGTTTAAAATCTGCCATTTACTCACTTAAGTTTTTCTTTTGAAAAACAAACTCATAATCACCAATTGTAGTTTTGAAGGTATTATTTTCAAATTCATAAATAGGCTTTTTATAAATAAGCTTATTGGTTTCAAAATTATAGTGATAAAAAAAGCCGTTTTTTATCTGAACATTTGTTTCGTGTACATTTATTAGAAAAAAATCTCTGGAATTATAATTTCTCACTGTGGCCAAACAAATAAACTTATAGAAATCATCTTCGAATTCTTCTATTTTCAATTCAATTTTTGATCCAATTGGTGTCCAATCTGTCATATTGTAATTTATTCGTAACTGACCTGATTCTTTAATTGAAGTCCAATCACCAAGTAATTCATCTGCACCAACTATACTTACTTCATGAAAGGTTTCAAATTTTAGAGCATTCAAAATTGCATTAAAAATATCTGTCACATAGATTTTATTTTCAAGTTGCTCATAGATTATTCTTCCAATTTTCTTACGATCTTGATTTAAAAACAGTTTGGATCGTAATACTTGATTAAGATCGTTAGAAACCAAGTTAAATCTGTTAGAATTAAGTGATTCAAATATCTTTATGAATGAGGCTTTGTTTTCTTGATTTAGAGCACTATTTAAATTTAATTCACTAAAAATATTATATCTCAGCTTTTCATTAAAGTCAGCTAATAATTTATTATATTCTACAGGCATTGTTTCTTCAAATTCGACATTGTTTAACAATTCAAATAGAATGAAAAACACAAATTTACGTTCAGTAAATGTCTGGTCAAATATTCTTAATAAGTTCATTTTTTAAATTTTAAGAGAAAGAATAGTGTTTAGTTTCGATTTAATTATTTAAAAAACTCATCATAACTTTCCTTTTTATTCTTCTGATATTTTTCAATATAGACATCTAAAAAAACACTTTGTTTTAAAAATTGCATGGTATCTTTTATGTTTAATATTTCATCAATTGCTTTCTGTTTGTCTTTCTGTTTATTGAAATAAGCTTCGGTTATTTTATAACCAATCCAATATCCTAAATCATTTGGCCTGTCGTCTTTTTGGGATGTTCCATATAACCAATCCTGATTATCTATGTTCTTTAATCTTGACACAAATTCCATACACAATTTGTCCAAATTTTTTTCTCCATATTGATATGAAAACTGATTTATTGATTCTCCCGAAATAAGCTCGCCGATAAAATCAGCGCCTCCTTCAAGCAAACACCATTTCAACAAAGCATCTTTACCCGATATGTTTTGCTGATAATGTACCAGTTCGTGGGCAATTAAACCTGAAATTCCATCTAAATTTTGAAGTTTTTCTGTTCCCACTACAATTCCTTCAAGAGCAGAAGTTCCTCCAGAATTAAATCTTCCATAAACAAAATAAATAGGAGGGAACTTTGCCTTTGGATACCAATATTTTAATGCACTGTAAATAGCTCTTACTCTTTTTTCTTTAGTATTTAGACCATCTAAAACATTTCGAGAAAGTTCATAATCTGCTTTTCTTTTCTTCACAACCACAAAAAGAGAATCTGCATTTATAATTCTGTATTCAGTAAACGCTTTCACACCAGGAGAACCTTTTTTCATATATTCAACAAATGGATTTTCTTTCGTTTTTTCCATTTTATCAAATGCGAGCCAAAAATTCTTTGTGTCTTTTGTTTCAAAAACTGCATCAAAAGGATTCTCAGAAAAATTAGTTTGTCCAAAAGCAGTATTTTGAATAGAAACCAGAACGAATAAAACAAGGTATTTTATTTTCATATTGAATCTTTTATGTTATTGAATTATCTCAGCTATATTTCTAAAATTAAACACATTAGCAGAATATTCTTTCTGTTTATCTTCTAGAATAAGTAAACCATTAAAATAGGTTATTTCAAATCGCTTAGTTTCCAAGATTAAGTATTTTAATCTGTAATTATAATCCAGCTCCTTTTCAATTTCGCTGATTATGTTTAGTGATTCTTCTTTTTCAATTTTAAACCATTCTTCGATATCAATTGTTTTTTTATGAAAGGAATTTACTTCAGTATCGGTATCCTTTCTTTTAAATAACTCCAAAACAAAATGATAAATCGTTTCTTTTGAAACTAAAATCGTTTTTTCATCCAAACACAGATTATAAGTTATTCTAAAATTGGTATTGTTTTCAGGTCTAATTCTAATTTTATTAACCTCATTTACAAAAATGATTGTGTCTGAGAAAGTATCAAATTTGTGTTTGAAATTCTCAGATAAAATCTTTAGGTTTTCAATAATAATTTTTGTCATCACTATTTATTAGGTAGAAATGTTTTTCTGCTCTGGTTTGTTTAATATCCTTAAAGAAATTTAACTAAGCTAGATATAATCCTTTGGGAAAGTACTCAAATTCACGAGTTGTCTTGTACAATATTTGATTTGTTGCACTCCTAATTTCAATTTTCTCAACCCAATTTCCATGTTCATCATATTTATATTGATAGGAATAATCTCTACTCTTTATTACATTATGATGAAGATCATATTCAAAAAAATCACACGTTCCGATTTTTCCACCTGGATAAGAAATTTTGTCTTCAATTAAAAGTCCAATTTCATTATAAAAATAGTAATGATTCTCAAATGAATCGTCGTCAAAAAAGATTAGAAGCTGTATCAATTGATTATTTTCATTATAAAAGTACATTCTTTTACTCAAGAAGATACCATCACGATTCAATATCCTCATAAGAATATAGTTGTCCTGACTAAATCTTTCAACTGAACTTATTTGACCTTTTAGATAACTTGTTTTCGTGTAATATCCCCTTTTTCCAAAAGTGGAATAATCGTAAACAACCTCTCTATCACTATCATTTGCTTTTTCAAGTTTTAGTCTATCATAAGGATCATAATTATAGTTGTGATTTTCTGTGTAATGAATTATTGAGCCGTCTTTTAACCTCTCAATTTTTAACTCTTTTTCTTTCCGTACTCCATCCTTATTGATATTTATATACTTATTGGCTAAATGTGTCGATTCATCATATTCATATAATTCAATAGAATGATCAGGCAAATATTCTCTTGAAATTATTTTACCATCTTTAAAACTCTTATACTTTGTTTCAAATTTTTCCTGACCATCTAATTCTCTAATAACTTCTTTTTGTCGGTTAAATTCAAAAGAAAAACAAGCTGTTCCATTTATCAGCTTGTATGCATTAATTTCAGTATCAAAATCGAAAGCTAATACTTTCATAAAACGAATATTCCCTTTTAGATTTCCAAGTTTTGAACCATAATAACTACTATAAAACCAGTTAGAAATGTCATAATTTTTCTCAAGATATTCTTGCATGAAATTAAATTTTTATGTTGCTTAAAATAATGTTACTAGCTATTTTTTATATCTCTATTTTTAATTGACAAAATTTTTGTACTTACTGTCAATTTTATCAAATATCAATGTTTTGATATAATTACTATCCAAATAATATTCAATCCATAAGGAATCTCCTGTTTGGATTAGTTCGTAATATTTTTTTGTGACTTCTATTATTCTATGTTTTTCTTCAACATCAGAATAGATTTTTATTTGATAAGAATCTCTATCAGAATCATGTCCTTCTATTGTGACAATTTCCTTTTCTAAAACTATACTATTTCCTTCAATTTTTTTCTGCAATAGTAGATACTTTCTATCCTTATTTATGTCTATGATTGCTCTGATTGTGGCATAGATCCAAAAGCCAAAAATAATTAGTACCATAAAAATGGAGAAAATTTTATCTGTTAGCTCTTCATTGGTGATAATCAAATAAATGCAACTAAAAGGAAATACAATTGTTATTATCGAAAATATAGACCACGTCAAATACCCTTTTCTTACTTGTTTTTTCAGGAATTTTATGTCTTCATCAGTAAGGCTTGTAATTTTTAAAGTTTGCTGCATGTAAGGATTTTATTTGAGGCTAATATACAATCATTATAACAATAGAAAATACAGAACTAAAACTGAATTATTGTAAATATTAGAAAAAAGAAGTAAATTACATTTAATCTAAAAATCAGATTATATATGCAACAGGAAAAAGACTGGTCCATAGACGACATTCAAAATATTTGGCAATTGGTTTCAAAACTTCACGACGGACAAAAATATGGTGGCGGTAATGAAGGAGAAAGGGTAGAGTATATCAATCATATTGGGAGTGTTGTTTTTGAAGTGTTAAACGCCACAAAATTTACGGAGAACATGAATTCTGATTTAGCGGTTAAATGCGCTATGCTTCATGATACGATTGAAGATACCGTTTTTGATTATGAAAAAGTACATCAGTTATTTGGAGAGCAAGTAGCAAAAGGTGTGATGGCTTTAACCAAAAATGACGAAATTGTAGTTTCATTAGAAAAAATGCGTGATAGTTTAAGCCGAATCAAGCAACAACCTATTGAAGTTTGGGCCGTAAAAATGGCTGATAGGATTTGTAATCTCTACGAACCTCCTTATTATTGGGATGATGAGAAAAAGTTAAAATATATCGAAGAAGCTGAAATTATATTTGACGAACTGAAAGATGCTAATCAATATTTAGCTGACAGATTAAAAAGTAAAATTAAAGAATACCATCGTTTTATTGGCGTTGTAACTAATTGATTTTAAATAAAAAGCCGTCTCCAGAAAAAATAGAGACGGCTTTTTACTTAATTTTCTTTAGTCAGTCGATCCAGTTCTTTCAATAAAGTTGGCATTCTGTATTCGCCATCCATTTGTTCGACATAAGAGAAAGCTTCATCCAAATCGATTCCGATCGAAGTGATATAAAGCGGTTTTTTACTGTCACCTCTGAAAAGTGCTTTTTTATTCTTTTCTATGGAAGCAAAATTCGTTTTGGCAACACCAATAATCGGAATTTCTTTATTTAGTTTTTCATATAAATAGCCACCTAAACCGTATTTCTGATCATCATTTAAGTAAACAAAACCATCTACAACAATTGCTTTAACGACAGATAAATCAATTTGATTTAAAAGACTTAGAATACAGGGTAATTCTCTTTTGTAAAATTCACCAGGAATATATTCTTCAACGTTATCAATGATTTCAGTATAAACTTTAAAATTTTTGCCTTCATTCCATTCTGAAAATTCAAGACAAACCGTTTTCGCTTTTTGGTCAAAGTAATACGTATCAAAAGCTAAGATCATAAATTCTTATTTATTAATTTAATCAACGAAAATATCTATTTTGAGGCAACTTTCCTAAGTTCTGCAAGTACATCATTTAGAAAAGTTTGTTGTTTTTCATCCTCTTTAAAGTAACGTTGATACAAGACACTGCAACTTTCCACATCAGCAATGTTATTTTTATCAAAAGACCAATCCTCTTCGTTTTTAATTGTAATACTTAGACCATCACTGCAGCTTTGCCAAAGTTCGGTAAATCGTGTTTTTTTATCCGCACTTAGCTTATCGAAATCAGCATAAACAGTATAACCGCGCATTTCTGAATTAAAAAACTTTTCAATCCAATATACAGGAACACCGCCCCAAATTATGGTTTGCCCTTCTGGAAGTTTTATGCTCGTTAATCTTTGCTCACTCATTTTATGCTTTTGTTCTCCTGATACAAAAAAATGTTCATTATAAGTAAGTCTTGTTCCTTTTGGAACCATTATTTTTTTAACCAACATAGGTTCTGTAGTAATGAAATACGGATAGTTAGGATTTGAGTTTCCACCTGTTGGATTCATATTACCAACGCATCCCGTAAGTATTAAAGCAAGTAATGAGGTAAACGATCTTATTATTTTCATATACAAGTTAATTATATTATTTTCCTAAGAAAGGAATCATTATTTTTTTGATTTTAAAATACCTGAAATAGAATAAAATTATTAATCGAAATTCTGTCTCATCTAAAGCTAATATAAGAAATATCTTTAAAACGAAAGTGTGAAATAAATTGCTTAACTTTAAGAAACTATCTATTCACTTAAAAACAAAAAACATGAAAATCAGAATGATTTGGGGCAATCTTGTCTCACACGATATAGCAAAAACAATTGAATTTTATACGGCTTTAGGATTTAAACAAAACGGAAAAGAAACAGAAGATTTGGTGAGTTTTATATTTGCTGAAAACAACTTCATCATCAACTTTTTTGTTCCCAAAAGATTCGAAACTGCTTTAAAAGGAAAATTAGCAAATGCGAAATCTGAAAATGAAATTATCTTTTCATTGTCCGCCAATAGTCGAGAAGAAGTTGATCTTTGGTACAAAAAAATAAAAGAAATCGGCGGTACTATTTTCTCCGAACCTGAAAATTTTGAAGTAGGTTATACTTTTGGTTTTGCCGATCCGGATGGTCATAAATTTAATTTTTTGTATTGGCCGGGAATGTGATTATATTTCAAACAGTCCAATAATTTTTTGATCATAATCATATCCTGAATCGTTTGGGAATTTGCCATTTAAATCTGGAAAAATAAGTTGTATATACTCATATTTCTTGTTTTCATAAAATTTAATTGAAGTTAATACATATTCGGACAAATCTTCATTCTTTACTTTAATTAAGTAGACAGGAAAAATATCTGTCAAATCATTTATCTTTTCATTTAGTTGAATTTTATCCGACTTATATTTTTCAACATAATTTTTAATAATCTGTCCTGACAAATTAGGTCCCAAACCAGAAATGAATAATTCTGGTATTTTATAATTTTCAAATATTCCAGTTGAATATGCAAAAGGAGTAATATTTTTTTCTTCTAAAATGGCAGTCACATAATAACCGACTGACGATATAGTATTGTAAACCTTTTCAAAGTATAATGCTTTTTTGTTTTCTTCCATTCTATAATTAATTGAAAAATATACAGCTAATATAGCTTTAATATTTTTTGCCATATGACAAATTTCCATTTAAAACTTATACCTAACTTTCGGGCATGAAAGAATTAGTAACATATATATTGCAATTTGGCAGTTTAAATCAGCAGCAGATTGATTTAATTTTAAGTAAAGCCGTAGAAAGAGAAATTAAAAAAGATGATTACTTTTCTGAAGCCGGAAAAGTTTCTGTAGAAGTCGGTTTTATAGTCGACGGAGTTATGAGAGTTTGCTATTACAACAACAAAGGCGAAGAAATAACAAAATATTTTATTGATGAGAACAATCTTGTAGTCGATTTAGAAAGTTTTGAAAACAGCATTTGTTCGTCGGCTTATGTTCAAGCGGTTACCGATTGTACAATGATTGTTTTTTCTAAAAAGGATTGGGAAGATCTTCTAAACACTATAATTGGCTGGGACAAGATCGTTCATAAAATCATCAATAAAGCTTTGATTCAAAAAGTTTCCAGAAGAAGTCCGCTGGTTTCTGAGGATGCCACAACACGTTATTTGTCTTTTATGGAAATGTTTCCTAATGTAATCAATCGTGTTCCACTTTCGTATCTGGCTTCTTATCTTGGCATTACACAATCTTCTTTGAGCAGAATTAGAAAAAACATACGCTAAAATCGCTTTTTGTCATTTGGCAAATGTTATTGTTTTTAATCGATGCAACTTTGTAATCAATAATTTAAAAAGATAAAAAAATGGATTCAGTATTAATTACAGGTGCCAATAGAAGCATAGGTTTAGAAACAGCAAAACAACTTTCTAAAAAAGGATTATTTGTTTATTTAGGAACTCGAAATCTTCAAAAAGGAGAAGAAGTGGTAAATGAACTAACTCAAAATGGTTTTCAAAACATTAAAGCCATTCAGATCGATGTTACAGATTCTGAAAGTGTTTTAAAAGCTAAAGAAATTATAGAAAAGGAGCAGGGGAAATTAGATGTTTTGATTAATAATGCTGGAGTTTTAGGAGATGTACCGCAAGATTCTTCTACAACTTCTGTAGAAAACATACAACAAGTCTTTGATACCAATTTCTTTGGTGTCATTAGAGTGACTCAAACCTTTATAGAATTGCTTAAGAAATCAAAAAATCCAAGAATCAGCAATATTACTTCAGGTCTTGGATCGTTGACTTTACACAGTGATCCAACTTGGAAATATTATGCCATCAAAGCAGTTTCGTATGTTTCTTCAAAAACAGCTTTAAATGCTTTTACCGTTACTCTGGCTTATGAATTAAAAGATTTAGGTTTTAAAGTAAATGCAATTGATCCAGGTTATACTGCAACAGATTTTAACCATTTTAACGGACCTGGAAGTGTAGAAAGCGCTGCTAGTTTTATTATAAAACATACTTTGACAGATGAAAATGGTCCAAACGGAAAATTCTTCAGCAACGATATTGAAGACGAAAGTGAAGAAAGTCCATGGTAAAATAAAGTAACTCCAAAAACGATAAACCCTCAAGATCTAATGATTAACGAGGGTTTTAGCATTTAAATAACGTTCTCTTTTTAATAAAAGTGGTAATTTAGTCGCCAATTCATCTGAATAGAAATTTTAAAAGAAAATACCATGTCAATTACAACAGAAGCAGAATTAGCCGGAATGAAAAAAGCGAGTGAAGCAGTAGCATTTACCTTAAAAGAAATGCGAAAATTTGCAAAAGCAGGGATGTCAACCAAAGAACTAGATGATTATGGTGGTCAAATCTTAAATGATCTTGGAGCTAAATCTGCACCCTATTTGACTTACGGTTTTCCTGGATGGACATGTATCAGTGTGGGTAACGAATTTTGTCACGGAATTCCATCAGAAAAAAGAATTCTTGAGGAAGGAGATTTAATTAATATTGATGTTTCTGCAGAATTAAACGGCTTTTGGTCAGATAACGGAGGCTCATTTGTAATTGGATCCGATGTAAACGAACATCAAAAACTGGTAGAAGCTTCCAAACAAATTCTTCACAAAGCAATTCATAATATAAAAGGTGGCGTTCGCATTTCTGATATTGGTTTTCTGATCGAAACCGAAGCAAAGAAAAAAGGTTACAAAGTCATTAAAAACCTAACTGGACATGGAGTAGGAAGAAGTCTTCACGAGGCGCCGCATGAAATTGCCAATTATAGAGATCGTTTTAATGTTACAAGATTCAAAAAGAATTCGGTTGTGGCTATAGAAACTTTCATTTCTACCACTTCAACTTATGCAGAAACATTGCAAGATGGCTGGACAATGGTTGGAAATAAAGGTGGTTTTATGGCACAACACGAACATACTATAGTCGTTACAGAAGGCAAACCAATCATTTTAACAGAAATGAATGAAATCTGGAATTAAGACATTACACAAACAAAAAAGCTCCGAAAATAATCAACGGAGCTTTTTTGTTTCTTTTTCTATTTGATAAATAAATCCTTTTTGGCCATCAAAATCAAAATCTTTCTTGTATGTAAGTCCCAACTTTTCTAAAACTTTTATTGAAGCTGCATTTTCTGTTCTTACTCTTCCAATTATTACCTCTAAGTTTAAGGCTTCGAAACCATATTCCAGACATGCTTTTGCACTTTCCGTGGCATAACCTTTATTCCAATAATGTTCAAAAAATCTAAAGCCAATATCCGTTTCATCTTTTTCTTTATCATATTTTAAGCCGCACCAGCCAAGAAAATCTTTACTTACCTTATCGATTACCGCCCAGCGCCCAAAACCATTAATTTTATAATCGTTATAGTTTTCAAGAAAGGACATGGCTTCTTTGATGTTATTAAATTCTTTGTCTCCGGTATATCTAACAACATTTGGATTTAAATTCAATTCATACAATGACTTCGAATCTTCTACACTCAATTCTCTTAATATAAGTCGATTTGTTTGTAAAATTTCATTCATTCCAAAACTGATTTATTAGATTTCAATTTACATTTATTATTAAGCAGGTTCCCAAAGTTCAATTTTATTGCCTTCAGTATCCATTATATGAACAAATTTCCCATAATCGTACGATTCGATATCATCAAGAATCGTAACTCCATTCGCTTTTAATTTTTCTACCAAACCTTCAATATTCTGAACGCGGTAGTTAATCATAAAATCTTTTTTAGAGGGTGAAAAATATTCATCTCCTTTCTTAAAAGGACACCATTGAGTTGATTCTATCTGTTCTGGGTTTTCCAAATTTCTAGATTCAAAACTAGCAGATCCCCAATCATTAATTTCTAATCCTAAGTTTTTGGCGTACCAATCCTTAGTTTCCTTTGGGTTGTCAAGAAAAAAGAAAATACCGCCAATTCCTGTTACTTTTGGTGTATTATTACCTAAATGATTATCTTTATTTACTGAATTTTCCATATTAAATATTATTGTGTTTCAATAACTAAGGTAGATTTTTTTTTGACATCTTATTTTTTTATTTATTTTACTTCTAAAATAAAGTACGGATGAAAATTACGGTATTATTAATGGTTTTTATTTTAATGCTCAGCTGCAACAAAAAGCTTGAAAACAATAATGAGACTTCTTCAAAAAAGATTATCGGCTCAAACAAGGTGCAGAATGAAGTAAAGCACAAAACAGTTAAAACTATAGAATACTTTACAGAAACAGAAACTTTTATTGACAGTACCAAAATTGCTCAAAAAGGGAAATATAAAATTGAACTTAAACAGATTACAATTGATACTTCTACAACGGTTTCTTTTAAACTCTTTATAAAGGAAAACGGCAAATGGACCACTATTCAAAATTATTCTTTAAAAAAAGAAAGCGATATTCCTTTAATACCAGAAATTAAAGACTTTAATAATGACGGATTCAACGATTTTACCATCCATTATTCTACAGCCGGCAGAGGTGCAAATGATATTCGAAAACTATTTATATTTTCTAAAAAAGAGAATAAATTTATTGAAATAAAAAATTCGGATCTTTATCCCAATCTTTTGTACAACAAAAAGCTTAATTGTATTGATGCCCTTAGTGTTTATGGAGGTTCGAGTACAACATTTTTAAAACTTAAAAAGGATAGTTTGATTGAGTTTGCCCGAGTTGATATTATGGATAAAGATATTCAGATATATTGGATTGAAAAAAATAAAGAAATTAAATTTCGATCAGCAAAATATTCAGGTACAAACGATTTTCTAATTCGATTCGTCAATTTCGACCCTCTTGAAGAATATGATTATGAAGACAATATTACCAAAGATAATTAATTATTAATTTTAAAAAACTAAGATGAAAACCGAACGAATATATAAATTATTATTTTCCAGTGTATATCCTTTGTACATTCAAAAAGTCGAAAAAAAGGGAAGAACTCAAGAAGAACTGGATACGGTAATAAAATGGTTAACAGGATATAATAACGAACAACTTAAAGCACAAATTGAGAAGAAAGTAGATTTCGAAACTTTCTTTGCCGAAGCTCCTGAGCTTAATCCAAATGCATCTAAAATTACTGGAGTTATCTGTGGCTATCGAGTAGAAGACATCGAAGATCCTTTGATTCAGAAATTACGCTATCTCGACAAATTGGTTGATGAACTTGCAAAAGGAAAAAAGATGGAAAAAATATTAAGAGAATAAAAACCTCCAAAAAATATTTGGAGGTTCTACGATTTTTAAACTTTTAAAATACCACGAAATCCTCTAGCTGCATAATACGATTCTGCTCCATTATGATATACAAAAACAGTATTATATCTGAAATCGGAGAAAAGGGCGCCACCCAATTTTCTTATTTCAGGCGGAGTCAAAATCCAACTGGAAGTTTTGGTGTCAAATTTTCCAATCTTTTGCAACTCTTTGTATTGTTCTTCGTTTAAGATTTCAATTCCCATTTGCTGTGCCATATTTATAGCACTGTTGGCAGGTTTGTGTTCTTTTCGTTTTTCAAGAGCCTCGTGATCGTAACAAATACTTCTTCTTCCTTTTGGACTTTCAGGAGCGCAATCCACAAAAAGATACTCGTCTGTTTTAGAATCATAACCCACAACATCTGGTTCTCCTTCGGTTCTTTCCATTTCCTCTAGCGACCATATTTTTTCAGGATTTGCTTTTAATTTTGCTTCAATTTTTGACCAATCCAGATTTTTATGACGATCGCTGTTTTTCTCAAAACGTTTCTCAAGTATGCTTAAAATTTCTTCTTGTTCGTTTGTAGTCAGTTGTTTATTCATAATTCTGATTTTTAATTAGCAATACATTTTCTGGTTTCTGGTCTGTAATACCAAGAAATTATAGTTAAAACAATCAAAAGTACAGGCCCAAAAAGCGCTAATAGTTCATCTCCTACAGCTAAATGAGAAATTACTGCTCCAGACATAGCAAAGAAAAAACCTGCATAAGCCCATTCTTTTAATAAACCAAATTTAGGAATAAGAATAGCAATTACGCCTAACAATTTCCAAACCCCAAGAATCGTTAAAAAATATAGGGGATACCCCAAATGTTTCATCATTTCTTTTTCTTCTTTGATTTGCATTAATTGTACAATTCCAGTTGATATCATTCCTAAAGCCAGCCAAAGTGTGGCAATCCAATAAATAATTCTATTCTTTTTACTCATCTTATTTTAGTTTAGTTACAATTTCTTCTAATCGATCATGTGCCATATTTAAGCCCATTGCAAATGGCATTTTTAATTGTGTCATTCTGTGTTCAATAGACTTATAAATTATCTGCATGGTCAGTTTACTACTTTCGTCGCTTAGTTTCTCAAACTCTAGAAACTCAAGTTGAGGCGCGAAATTGACATTTTCCATTTCAAAAGTGCGTACAATTTTTTCATTTGGAACAAAATCATGGATAACACCGTTCGCTTTAAAAACTACATTTCCGTTAGGATCACTGGTTTCAAACTGCCATGCGCCATTTTTTCTATTTTCAAGTTGAATAACTTTTGTTCCCATCCATTGGGCTACAATTTCTGGTTCCGTATAAGCTTTGAACAGTAATTCTACTGGCAAATCAAATTCTCTTGTAATAACAAGGTCCTGTTTGTTGTCTTCAGCGTGAATTTTCGTTTTCTTCTCCATGATTTATCCTTTATAGTTTTTCATTATTACTTCTAACTTATTAAAACGATCATCCCACATTTTTCTAAATGGTTCAATAAAATTGTCTATTTCTTTCATTTTTTGTGGATTTAAATGGTAATAGATTTCTCGTCCGCTTTGTGTCTGATGCAGTAATTCGCATTCACTTAAAATCTGAATATGTTTTGAAATCGTCTGTCTTGACGAATTAAAATTCTCTGCAATTGCACCAGGCGTCATCGCTTGTATAGCTACTAAACTTAAAATAGCTCTTCGGGTTGGGTCGGCTATTGCCTGAAAAACATCTCTTCTAATTTCCATTACGCAGTTATTTGACTGCAAATATAATGAAGTCATTTGACTGCGCAATATTTTTATATCATTTTTTGATTAAAAATATTTTTAAGATTAAAAAGAAAAACCTTTAAACTACTAAATTTAAAGGTTTTATATTGGTAATTAATTAAAGATATTAATCTAATCCTGCAAACTGAAAAGGTTTTGCTTCTTTAAAATTTAATAAAGATTCTCCAGAATAGTTTTCGTTATTTGCTAGACTTAATTTTCTAATTTTTCCTTTTTCACTAAAGTCAATTTTACTGAATTCAACCCAAATAACATTCGGATTTAGCACATTGTCAAAATAATAAACCAGATTTTTTTGATCAGCAACTGTTCTCCAGCGAGTAGAGGAGATGTTTGGTTCTGTTTCTGAAGAAATTCCCAACGGAACAGAGCAATTTCTAATAACGCCAAATACACTTGCCAGAGCTGTTCTAGTATTATCTGTTTTCGGAATAGCATCAATGTAATACGAAGCTCTCACAAAACGATCTGCAGCTCTGTTGGTTCCAGGAAGCATTATCGTTCCCGGAATGCTTTTCCAATAAGTGTTTATTGCCAATTGCTCATCAAAAATAGGAGAATTGGTCATAGCAACATATTTTCGATCATGATGAATTACTAATTTTCCATTGATATATTCAAAAATAGCGTTATCGCCAGAAGCATCTGAAATAGATAAATGTACAGTAGCAAATATATTCGTGCCTGGAATATGCGAAGAAACAATCACAAAATCATTTTTTTCTAGTGCGGTTACGGCTTCAGAAACTGTAGAAAAGTTGTCTAGAACATATTGCAACCATAATGAAACTGCTAAACCTTTTACTTTTCCGTTCTTTTCAAATTTTGGATACTGTGATTCAACCAGCCATAAAAGATTGCCAACAAGTCCTTTTTCGTTCATACCGTCAGAAGAAGCAATATCCCATGAACTGGTAATAACACTTCCATATTTAGATTTCCATTTAAGCGAACTTGTTCCTGCTTCACCAAATCGATCGATACCACGAGGGAATATCCATAGATTAGCCGGGATTTCACCTTTCCAATCCATTGATCGGGCTGTAATTATGGTACCATTTAAACCTTCATAAACAATTCTTGTACATGGAAGTGCAGTTTCTGTGATTAGGGCAAAAGCTAATAAAACCGATAAAACTCTTTTTCGTGATTTCATAATCTTTACATTTTAATTAAACATTGATTTGTATGATGATTATTTGGGGATTGAAAATATATTATTTGAAAGCAAAATATACTTTTAGGAAAAAACATTATCTGCAATTTACGGATTTTAATGTAATATTTAGATTATAAAATCAATAGCAACCCGTAAATAAAACTGTTTAACGGAAAGTACTACTAAGTTAGAATTATTATTTAGAATAATTATAAATAGTTTTGTAGTTGAAATAAATTCAGTTACTTTTGAAAAATTCAAAAAACTTATTTATACACTGATATTATTTTATAAATGATCAAAAAGGCTCTGAAAACATTAAAAATCCTTCTGTTTATCTTTGTAACTTTAATAGCAATTGGTTATGTCTTTGAACATATTTCGCGCTTCTATTTTGACAGTAAAAGACCTGTAAACTCAGAGTTTGTTGAAGTTGACGGAAGAAAAATTCATTATAAAAAAGTAGGAAACGGAAACTGTACTGTTGTTTTTGAATCGGGTTTAGGGGGTGATTATCTGCATTGGCAGGAATTACAAAAGAAACTTTCAAAAAACTACACCACAATAGCTTATGATAAAGCCGGAATTATGTGGAGTGATGCTTCTGAAGATATTTCTTTAAGAAGATATGCAAACGATTTAAAACAGCTTTTGGAAAAAACAGATTGTCCAAAACCGTATATCTTGGTTGGGCATTCTTTTGGAGGAATCACATCAAGATTGTTTATTAAAGAAAATGCTAAAGATTTGGAAGGAATTGTATTTATAGATGTTTCGCATCCAAAACAGTTAGAAAAATCGTCTTCTGCCCTAAAAAATTCTGTCCAACCTCCACCAAGATTGCTTTTAAGTTTTTTAAATGAAATTGGCGCTATTAGGATTTTATACGCAAGTATTCCATTTACAACAGCTGTTCCGCAAGAACATTGGTTCAATAAAAACGTCAAAACTTACTTCTACCGCATTTTTGACGGAATGATGACTGAATTGGAAAATGATAAAAAACTGATGAAGGAAGCTTCGCAAATTGACGATTTTGGTTCTATTCCTTTAACAATTATTACAGCCAAATACCCGAATGGAGTAGAAGGCGCAATAGATAAAAGTTTAGAAAAAGAATATTTAGAAGTTCATCTGAGTCTTCAAAAAGATCTTCTTAATCTATCAACGAACAGCAGACAGGTTTTTGCCAACAAAAGCGCTCATTATGTAACACTTCAAGAATCAGAGCTCATTTGTAATGAAATCAAAAGATTAGCGCCAAAATAATTCTGGCGCTAAGTCTTTTAAAATTTAAAGTTCAATATTTTTTTCAATTCGTATTTGCTCCAGAAAAGATTGATCATGCGAAATTACAATCAAAGTTCCCTGATATTCATTAATAGCAGCAGTAAGGATTTCTATATTCTGAATATCTAAATTATTGGTAGGTTCATCCAAAATAATCATTTCGGGAGATTCATTACTAATCGTCAAACAACAAAGCATTAAACGCATTCTTTCGCCTCCGCTTAAAGCGCTACACGATTTATCCCAATCCTTTTGAGAGAATAAAAAACGATTCAATCTCATTTTGATATCATGTTCTTCTAAACCACAATCATTAAAAACTTGCGCCTGCTCATAAATATTTAAGTTGTTTTGCAAGAGAGAATAATCTTGGTCGATATAGATTGACTTTTTCGCTAAAAAAGTGCTATTTCCTATTGTTGGATTCAATTCACCCAGAATAATTTTGATTAAAGTCGTTTTTCCAGAACCATTTAATCCTTTAATATTCACACGATCTCCGGATAGTATTTCTAAATGGAGATTTTCCTTCCAAAGAGATTGATCTCCATAACTATAATTAATTTCTTCTGCCTTAAAAATTGTTTTTCCTTTGATAAATGAAGCTGTATTAAAACCAAATTTCATTTGATCTATCGTAGGAAGCGACGACCGAAGTTGTCTTAAATCATCAGATATACCACTGATTTTTTCCGCATGAACATCTTTTATTTTGGAACTACTATTTTCAGCTTTATTGCGAAGTGTATTCATCATAATCCGCGCAACACCTGATTTTTCCTGCTTCTTTTTACCTCTTGAATCTAATTTGTTCTGACGTTCGATTGTCTCGCGTTCTTTTTCTTTAGCCTTTTTGAGTGCCTTTTCTTTACTCTGAACATCTTGCTCCAAAGCATTATTTTCTATCTTTTTCTGTTCACTGTAAAAATCATAATTTCCGCCATAAACAGAAATTCCGTTTTTAGTCATTTCAAAAGTTTTGTTTAGAAGATTTAAAAGCATCCTGTCGTGACTTACAATTAATAGTGAACTTGATGTTGTTTTTATGAAATCATACAATAAAGTTCTCGCTTCAAAATCCAAATGATTGCTCGGTTCATCTAATAAAACCAAGTCCGGCTGATGAATCATAATTCCAGCTAGAAAAACTTTTGTTTTTTGCCCACCACTTAGAGTTTTCATTTTTTGTTCTAAATCCAAATCCTGAAGTTTCCAATAAGACAATGCTTCATTGCAACGATCTTCAATTGTCCAATCGTCATTTAAAAGCTGTAGGTTTTCTTCTGTCACATTACCTTCAAGTATTTCTTTAAGTGATTTTATTTTATCCTTTATGTACAAGGCTTCAGAAATCGTTAATTCATTAAATTGACCAAATAATTGAGGCACAAAATAAGGAGTTGTATTTTGTATAATCTGTCCTGAATAAGATTGTAATTGTGCTGCAATGATTTTTAATAGCGTAGATTTTCCAACACCATTATTTCCAACTAAAGCAACTTTATCGTGTTTATTTATAGTAAAACTAATGTTTTGAAACAGCAAGTTTTTATTCTCATGCTGATGAGAAATATTTTGAAGAATAAGCATAATTCCTTTCTATTATAGATAAATAATCAAGTACCCGCAAACTTGCGGTTACTCACTAAATTTTCCGAAAGAAATTATTTTTCACATATAGCATTACTTATTTGAAGTATGCAAATGTATTATTTTTATGTCTAAAAATCAAAAAACCATTCTTAACAAGTTGCAAAGAATGGTTTTTCTATGAATTAAAGCTCTTACGCTTTATATCTTAAATCTTATCAAGAGTAATTTTAGCTTCTTTAGCCTCCAAAATTAATTTATCATCTGTAATAGTACTTACACAAGGGTAAGGTGTTCCAACTTCATCTTTGATCACCAGACTTGTCCCTTTCTTTGTCAAGGCATAAGTACCTTCTGTTATTTCACGCAACAAATATCCCGTAACGTGACCATCTTCCGTAAAAGTAAGTGTTCCGTTGGTTAAAATTGCATTTTTTGTAGAATCGGACATCGGTGTTTTAGCTTCAACAGCAGTAACTTTCCATGAATTCACTAGCTTATTTCTTTTACTATGACATGAAACCATTAATACTACAGCAATTGCAATTACGAGGGTAAATAATTTAGAGTTTTTCATGATTTTGTGATTAAAAGTTAAACAGGAAAAAGTTACAAAAAAAAACGACATTAAATAATTCGTAATCAAATATTTATAAATATTTTTTTACAACATAAAAAAGACGTTTTTTTATTTAATTACAAAATAGAAAAATCGAAATCTTAATTAAGAGTAAGTGCCCCTAAAATTTCTTCATACATAAACGGACCTCCAGGATATTTTGCAGTGTAATCTAAATTCATCCAAACTTGGCCACGTTCGTCAATATGGTAATGCAGTTTTTTACCGTAGCTTTCCTTTACAAAAAGAACGTTTTTAATCAAATAATTGACTTTTTCCAAATCTATCATCGAACCAATTAAAATCTCCGGATAAATATGCCCTTTGGTATGAATAAGTCTCGGAGTCCCACCAATTGATCGAATAGCTGCTGCCATCAAGATAGAATGATCATCACAATCGCCAGAGAAATAATCTAAAGATTCACTGGCGGTTGCAATATAATCACCATCTTTTGGATCGTTAACGTAATTCCATCTACCGTTTATTTCTTTAAAAACAGCAAAACATTGAATAATAGTTCTATAATCTGAATATCCTCTAATTCCTTTAAAATGCTTGCTAGTTGCCATAATAGCAAAATTTCGCACTCTAGGATTCTGATATTCTATTGCATTTATAATTTTTGATTTATTGGGAAAAGGAAGCAGTTTAGCGACAATAATATCCTGAGGATATGGATTGTCTGACATGGTATAAATCATCGAATTGTAATCTTCTGAGATTTCGCTGAAACCATAATTCCCAATTACACTTCCATAAAACAACACCAGCAAGTAAGCTGCAATGCATAAAATAATGATCGTTCTGAGATACATCAGAAGAAAAAATATGGCTGCAAAAACAAAAATAAAGATGAATACACGATCCAGATTGAATGCCCATTCTAAATCGATTAAATTTTGATGCAGTATGATGAAAATCGGAATAGTAATCAAAAAACTTAAAATCGAAATGATAATCCTGTCCCAAGGTGATTTCACCTGTAACTTGGATTTTAATCTCGGAAAGTCGATTTTAGGGAATTTCATCATACGAATCAAAAAAGCAGTACTACAGTGCTTTTACGGTTTCTACAAAAATACTTTTTTTATCAATAATTCCCAGATCAAATAATTGATTTTGAATTTTATTAAAAGACTTTTCTGTTAAATTTTTCTGTGACCACTGTGTTAATTTCAGCCACTCTTTAATATCTGATGCTTTTTGATTAAAAAGCTTTGATAACTTTTTATCAATTTCTGGAATTTCTTTAAAATCAACAGTTGTTTTGTTGATGATTTCTAAGATTTTCTCTACAACTTTTGGGTTCTTTTTTAAGAACTCATCACGAACCGCAATAATAAAAGAAGGCCAAGGAGTAGGGCAGTCGTCTATACGTCTGAATATTCCTTGATCTACAAGAGGTTTGGTCATAAAACGCTCCCACATAAAATAGTCTGCTTTTTGATTGGTCAAAGCGTCTACAGCACCATCAATTGTATTAACGATTTCAAACTCCAGGTCATCAGCCTGCCAGCCTTGTTCATTTGCATTAACATAAGCCATTAGCTGCGATCCAGAACCTACTCTTGAGATGGCTACTTTTTTATTTTTTAGATCTTTCAAGGTTTGAAAATCAGACTTCGCGTCTACATGAATTCCCCAGATTAAAGGTGATTGAACGTAAATCTGAACGATCTTACTCGGATTGCCTGCCGAAATATCTTTCAGAATTCCTTCGGTTAAAATTACTGCTAAATCTGTTTCTCCGTCGCGAAGCATTTGACACATTTTTCCAGTACCTTCGGGAACATTG
Source organism: Flavobacterium panacis (assembly GCF_024649945.1). GTDB lineage: Bacteria > Bacteroidota > Bacteroidia > Flavobacteriales > Flavobacteriaceae > Flavobacterium > Flavobacterium panacis. The sequence goes on from NZ_JANKMS010000001.1 coordinate 130,911, forward strand.
GTCCATTTGAGGTCGATGCCCTCTTCTTCAAATTCACCGTTTTCTATGCATAGATGCCACGGCAAATTGAAGTGTTCCGGGACACCCGCAATTTTGACAGTTTTCATTTTATTTTAAGTTTAAGTTAAGTTGCTTGTTTGGTATGCGTATGCGTAATCTTAAGTTTGTTTAGTTTTTCAATAAATCTGCTCGATGTTTTTCAGAAAGGCAAGGTTCTGCATATTCGATAATTTCCTGCGTTTCATATTCATTTAATAGGCTTCTTACCAAAGAATAATCAACATCTTTTGCAATTTCTACAGCAAAAAAAGTTTCATTTAATCCTTCAGATAAACAATTAATTGCCTTCAATTTCTCGCGGATGATTTCTTTATCAAAACCTTTTTCTAATACTGCTATTTGAACAATCGAATTCCCTGAATTCTGGATTGTTTTTTTATGCATGAATTTCTCCTCTGTTTCATCATATTCAGCATAAAAAATATCGTCTGTTGCAATTAAAGGTCCAAAAAAGGGAATATTATCCAGTTTAAAAAGACCTTTTTCCAGATCTATAATTTCTGCCCACATGGTTTCAGAAACTACTTCATCAAGATAATCACTGTAATATTTAAATAGTATTTTTTTATGAGTTTCAGACATTATTCTATTTCGTTTATTATGGCTTTTAATGATGATATTACTATTCGATAACCATCCGGATCCTGAATCATTTTTCCATTCTCTTTCCAATATGGATTAACCGGCTCTATCGTTGAAATATTACTATGTTCAAGTTTATGAATTAAATCGTTATAATTTGAAATCGTTTTTGGATAAAGCACAATTATGTCATCTTCATCAAAAGAATGGTTGGCTTTTTGATCAGACTGTGTAAATTCAAAATGCCAGTCTAAACCTGATTTTCCAATAAAAATTCCATCGTAATTATTATGTTTTTCAAAACCGCCCAACAATTCAAAACCAAGAATGTCGACGTAGAAATCTTCAATCTTTCTTAGATTATTTGTATGTCTTGCAACTCTCAAAAACATAATAATTTCATTTATAATTATTTAATTTTCAAATTAGTAAAATCAATTACCTGCCAATTTATTTAAAGTGTAAGCAATTAATTCATCTACAGCTTTATACGGATCTTCACTAAAAGTTCCAGAAGCACGATTGGCAATAATCGCATTTAGCGATAGAGCATTGTGTCCTAAAAGAGCTGAAAGTCCATAAATTGCTGCGGTTTCCATCTCTAAATTAGTAATTTTAGTTTCATTAAAACTAAAATTATCCATTTTATTATTTAATTCTTCGTCTTGAATATTCAAACGCAAAACTCTTCCCTGCGGACCGTAAAATCCTCCTGCAGTTGCTGTAATTCCTTTGAATATTCTGTCTGATTCAATTAGTTTTTCTAATTTTTCAGAACATTGAGTCACATAAGGTTTTCCTTTTTTTGGATCCCAGTTCGTGTGTTTTACAAATGCGTCTTCCATTTCAGTAATCGAAACATCATCAATCAAATAGGAGCGAAGCATGTTATCTAATCCTAAACCAAATTTTGACATTACAAAGCTGTCAACTGGAATATCTTCCTGCAATGAACCAGAAGTTCCAATTCGGATAATATTTAATGAAGTTACGGTTTCTTTTGGCTCTCTTGTTTTTAAATCGATATTTACTAAAGCATCTAATTCGTTTAAAACAATATCGATGTTATCTGGACCAATTCCTGTAGAAATTACAGAAATTCTTTTCCCCTTGTAAATTCCGGTTTGAGTTTTAAATTCTCTTTTTTGAGTTGAATATTCGATTGAATCGAAAAACTGAGTGATTTTTTCTACTCGGTTTTGATCACCAACAAATATAATGTCGTGTGCAATATGTTCAGGACGAAGGTTTAAGTGGTAAACACTTCCGTCTGGATTTAATATTAATTCTGATGATTGAATCATTTTCTTTTAAGTTTCTAAGTTACTAAGCTTCTAAGTATCTAAGTTTTTCTTTATCACGCTGAGCGAAGTCTAAGCGTTTATGGAATTTTAAAATTGAAATTTACTCCGTTTTATCCACCTACACGTTTGGTTTTAAATCCTTTTTCTTTTAGGATAGCCATAATTTTGTCACGGTAATCGCCTTGAATTATGATTGAATCATCTTTAAAAGTACCGCCAACACTCAATTTGGTTTTGATTTCTTTGGCTAAGATTTTAAAATCTTCATCAGAACCTTCGTAACCTTCGATAATTGTGGTTGCTTTTCCTTTTCTTTTTTCAAATTTGCAGATCATTGGCTCTTTTTGAACGTAAAGAACGTGTTCTTGTTCTTCAACTTCCTCTGGTTCATTCGATTCCACGTGATCTGGAAATAAGTTTTTTAATTGATCTTTAAAGTCCATATTTTTTTATTCTAAAAATAAATTCCAAGTATAAAGATATCTAAAAATTAAATTCCAAACCCCAAGAAAAACTTGGAATTTGGAATTTTAATATTGGAATTTATTAAAGTTTATTTTTTAATTAAACCTAACTCTACTAAACGCTCGTGCAAGAACTCTCCAGCAGAAATATCCTCGTATTTCTTAGGGTTTTCTTCATCAATACAATTTTCAAGGCAATCCAAACGCATATCGCTTACTGGGTGCATGAAAAATGGAATAGAATAACGTGAAGTTCCCCACAATTCTCTCGGCGGATTTACCACTTGGTGAATCGTAGATTTTAATTTGTTGTTGGTATGTCTAGACAACATATCTCCAACGTTGATTACCAATTCATCATCTTGAGCAATCGCATCAATCCAATCGCCATTATGATTTTGAACTTGTAATCCTTTACCTTGAGCTCCCATTAGCAATGTAATCAAGTTAATATCACCGTGAGCTGCCGCGCGAATTGCGTTTTCTGGCTCAGAAGTAATAGGAGGGTAATGGATTGGTCTTAAAATAGAGTTTCCTTCTTTTGCATATTCATCAAAATAAAACTCATCTAAACCTAAATGTAAAGCCAAAGCTCTTAAAACATAAACTCCAGTTTTCTCTAATTTTTGATACGCTTCTTTACCAACGACATTAAAACGTGGTAATTCAGTCACTTCAACATTATCTGGATATTCTGAAGCCCATCTAGAATCTGCATCAACGTATTGACCAAAATGCCAGAATTCTTTTAAATCTCCTTCTTTGCGTCCTTTAGCATGTTCTTTTCCAAAAGAAACATAACCTCTTTGGCCGCCAATTCCAGGAATTTCATATTTATGCTTAGTTTCTAATGGCAAGGCGAAAAAGTTTCTAATTTCACCATAAAGTTCGTCTACCAATTGATCATCAAGAAAATGACCTTTTAAGGCTACGAAGCCAATGTTTTCAAATGCACTGCCGATTTCATTTACAAATTTTTGTTTACGTTCCGGGTTGTCCGAAAGGAAATCACGTAAGTCTACACTAGGAATGTTTTGCATACTTTACATTTTATATTTAAGAAAAAAAGGTGTCATAAGCACCTTTCGCTAACAAAGGTAGAGAATATTTTAGGAAATAAACTTAAGCACAACTATTAAAAGTAGGTTTTTAATTAAAAATATATTTAAGAATTCAATAAAACTAACGCAAATTGTTATATTTGAAACACTCAAAAAACTGAAAAATACATGATTTTTTACCGACAAAACCTAACCGACGCTCAATTATTAGACTTATATAAAAAATTACTAAAACCAAGATTAATCGAAGAAAAGATGCTCATCTTGATTCGACAAGGTAAAGTTTCTAAATGGTTTTCTGGAATAGGACAAGAAGCTATTGCTGTTGGCGTTACAGCAGTTTTAGATCAGTCTGAATATATATTGCCAATGCATCGAAATCTTGGTGTTTTTACAACAAGAGAAATTCCGCTTCACCGTTTGTTTTCGCAATGGCAGGGAAAAGCAAATGGATTCACAAAAGGTCGTGACAGAAGTTTTCACTTTGGAACACAGGAATATAATATTATTGGAATGATTTCACATTTGGGACCTCAATTAGGAATCGCTGACGGAATCGCCCTTGCAAATAAACTTCAAGACAATAAAAAAATTACAGCTGTTTTTACCGGAGAAGGCGCTACAAGTGAAGGAGATTTTCACGAAGCATTAAATATTGCAGCGGTCTGGAAACTTCCTGTATTATTTATTATAGAAAATAATGGTTACGGACTTTCAACACCAACTAACGAACAATATGCTTGCGAAAATCTTGCAGACAAAGGAATTGGTTACGGAATTGAAAGTTGGATTATTGACGGAAATAATATTGTAGAAGTTTATAATAAACTTTCGCAGTTAAAAGAAGAAATGAAAGAAAATCCAAGACCGATTTTACTTGAATTTAAAACTTTTAGAATGCGCGGGCATGAAGAAGCAAGTGGTACAAAATACGTTCCGCAGGATTTAATGGATCAATGGGAATTGAGAGATCCTGTCGCTAATTACAAAAGATATTTACTCGAAAACGGAATTCTTACGGAAGAATTAGACGATCAATTTCGTACTGAAATCAAACAAGAAATTGATGAAAACTGGGCAATGGCAAATGCCGAACCAGAAATCGAACCAACTTATAGTGGAGAATTAGATGATGTTTACAAACCATATCAATATGAAGAGTTTACTACAGAATCTGAAACTGAAAATATTCGTTTTATTGACGCTATTCGAAATGGTTTAAACGAATCTATGCAACGTCATCGAAATTTGGTTTTAATGGGACAAGATATTGCAGAATATGGGGGCGCTTTTAAAATCACGGACGGTTTTGTAGAATTCTTTGGAAAGGATCGTGTTCGTAATACACCAATCTGTGAGAGCGCTATTGTTTCAACCGGAATGGGATTATCTATAAACGGATATAAAGCCATTGTAGAAATGCAATTTGCAGATTTCGTTTCTACAGGATTTAACCCGATTGTGAATCTTTTGGCTAAATCGCATTATCGCTGGGGCGAAAAAGCCGATGTTGTAGTTCGTATGCCTTGCGGCGGAGGAACTCAGGCTGGCCCTTTTCACTCGCAAACTAATGAAGCTTGGTTTACCAAAACCCCTGGTTTAAAAGTTGTTTATCCAGCATTTCCTTATGATGCAAAAGGTCTTTTAAACACTTCAATTAACGATCCAAATCCTGTATTGTTTTTCGAACACAAATTATTATACAGAAGTATATATCAAGAAGTTCCTAAGGAATATTATACTATTCCTTTAGGTAAAGCCGCTTTGGTAAAAGAAGGAAAATCAGTAACGATAATCTCATTCGGAGCTCCTGTTCATTGGGCTTTAGAAACTTTAACCCGTAATCCAGAAATTGATGCTGATTTAATCGATTTAAGAACATTGCAACCTTTAGATACTGAAACTATTTTTGCCTCGGTTAAGAAAACAGGAAAAGCAATAATCTACCAAGAAGACACTATGTTTGGTGGAATTGCAAGTGATATTTCGGCCTTAATTATGGAAAATTGCTTCGAATATCTTGATGCTCCTGTAAAACGTGTAGCGAGTTTAGATTCGCCGATTCCGTTCACTAAAGCTTTGGAAGATCAGTTTTTACCAAGAAATAGGTTTGAGGAAGCTTTGCTTGAGCTTCTAAGATACTAGCCTAAGGCACTGAGATACTAAGGCACTAAGATGCTAAGTTTCCCAATCTTTACAAATACAAAAAAGGATGAGTTTTTTTGCTCATCCTTTTTTGCATCGCGCTCTAAGAAAAACCTCAGAATCTTAGTAGCTTAGAAACTCAGAACCTCTTATTTAGCCTCAACTTCAAAAAGCTGTACTTGACTTTTCAATCTTTCGATCAGTAAATTCATCATTCGTTTATTTAAATTAGATGAATTTTGTATGTAAGTATCATATTCATTAATTGTAAAAAGTCCCATTATGATTCCTTTTAATGAATTTCTGAATTTAATATCTTTTTGAATGGAATTTTCAATTATCTGCAATTTCTTTTCAACGGAATAAGAGTAAAAATCTCTTTTGTTTTTATTGATATAATTAATAAAAACAGCAATAAATAAATCGTTTTGAAGTTTTAAAATCGGTCTGATGGTCTGGTTTTGAAATAACTCATCTGGAGAAGATTGAGCACTTACGGTTCCTAAAGTTTCGCCTCTGAATTCTTTTAAAAAAGTGTCTCTATCTTCCATGGTATTTGTTTTTAGTTTTATTTAAAGTTAACTAAATAATCCCACAGTAAAACCTATTTTTGTTTATATAAAAATAAATTATGCGAATATTTCTGTTTATCTGCTTATTACTAGCATCTTGCAATTCTAAAGAAGACAAAGAAAAATACAATCATAAACTTTATCGTGCTGTAAACAATAAAGATACTGCTGTTTTAGACATTCATATCAATGATAAAAGATTTTACGGGCGATACGAAATTTCACATTACGGAACAGGAAAAGATTCCGGAGACGTTAGAGGTGATCTTAGAGGAGATACTCTTCGTGGCGATTATCATTACATTTCTTTTGGAGGGAATTGGAAGAGAGTACCAATTGCGATTTTACAGAAAAATGAAAAGCTTTATTTAGGAAAAGGAGTAATTGGAACTTATTTTAATCTTCCTTGCTTTGTTCCCGAAGTACCAATTGATTATTCAAATTCTGAGTTTATTTTTGAAAAAATAGAAAAGGAGTAGGGCTACTTGCACATCTTTTAACCGCAAAGCACGCAAAGTTTTTTTGACTATGTAAATCTTAAAAAGCGCAAAGTTCGCTAAGCTTTGTATAAAAAACTTTGCGAACTTTGCGTGCTTTGCGGTTAAAACTTACCCAATAGTTGATGGCAGTTCAAAAATTTCGAGATCAAAATATCTTACTGAAGCCATGACATGGTCAAAAATATCAGCCATGATATATTCGTAGTTGGCCCAACGTTTATCACTAGAAAAAACATAAATTTCCAACGGAACTCCATGTGCAGTCGACTGTAATTGTCTACATATAATATGCATATTTTTGTTTAATCCTGGATGATCATTTAAATATTGCATGATGTACTTTCGAAACAATCCTAAATTGGTCATATTTCGGCCATTTAGCGAAAGCGTTTTATCAACTCCTCTCAGGTCATTATAGCGATCAATTTCCGCCTGACGACTGTCAATATAGGCCGTTATCAATTGAACTTTTCGTAATTGATGTAAATCTTCATCATTCAAAAAACGAATCGTACTACTTTTTATTAAAACATGTCTTTTAATACGTCTTCCATCAGATTTTTGCATTCCGCGCCAATTCTGAAATGAATCTGAACTTAGAGCATAAGTGGGAATTGTGGTAATCGTATTATCGAAATTTCGTACTTTTACGGTTGTCAAATTGATTTCGATTACATCTCCATCGGCTCCGAATTTATCCATTGTAATCCAGTCACCAATACGAACCATGTCGTTTATGGCAACCTGAACACTGGAAACAAATCCCAGAATAGTATCTCTGAAAATCAAGATAATAATTGCTGAAAGTGTTCCTAAAATGGTTAATAATTCGCCTCTTTTGATTCCGAATAGTGTAGAAATAATCATTGCGACTCCAAAAATCCAAAGAATGATCATAATAACCTGAACGAAACTGTCAATTGGTTTATCGCTATATTCTGGTTTTTGTTTTAAGTAATCGCGTAACGAATTAAAAATTGTTCTGACAATCCATAATCCAAGTAAAACGATATAAATACCAACTATTTTTCCGAACATGGATTCCCAATATTCGTATTTATCTAAAATAACAGGAACTGCTTTATAAATAAAGAAAAACGGAATTAAATAAGCTGTATATCTGGTGGTTTTGTTTTGAATTAAATAATCATCAAACTTAGTTTTGGTACGCTGTGCAAAAATGGCAGTCAAAGTGACTAAAATAAATTTGGCTACATAATATATAATGTAAGCCAGCGCTATTAAAATAGCAATATTAAAAATCAGGCTTGTATAAGAAGCAACATTGCGACTCATTCCCCAATCTCTAAATAAGGGATATAAAAAATTAAATATTTTCTCCAAAAGCTTAAGCATTTGCTTTAGTTTCTAAATATTTTTTTTCAACATAAAATGTTCCAAACGGAATAAGTGAAGCTACTAAAATGATTCCGAAAGTTTTTAAATCCCAATTCATTGATTTTTTCAATAAAAAAGCTAAAATAATATATCCGATAAACAACACTCCATGCGTCATTCCTAACGGACGTAATAAGGTGTGATAAAGTTCTGGATTATTATTTTTGATAATCAACATATTAGCAAACAATACTAAATAAGAGATTCCTTCTAAAATGGCAGTAATTTTGAAAATCTTGAGCATGTATATTTTTTTTTAAGTTTTATGCCAGCAAAATTAAGGATTCTGGATTGATTTCAGAATTTAAAAATTCAAAATTAACTCCGTTCAAGATCTTTAAAATTGGGATTTGGAATTTAAAAATTTGGAAATTATCTTTACTCTATGAGTAAAAGAGATTTAAAAAAATATTTAGGCGAGTTAACCAAAGAGCAATTAGAAGAACAATTAATAGAATTGTATGAAAAATTTGCTCCAGTAAAAGTATATTACGACTTTGTTTTTAATCCTAAAGAAGACAAATTATTGCAAGACGCAAAGGTTAAAATCTCGCAGGAATATTTTCCAATCAAAAAGCCAGGAGCAAAATGGCGTCCAAAAGCTAAAATGCGTAGATCGGTTGCTCAAAAATTAATCAAACATTTCATAATGCTTGGAGTTGACTCTTATGTTGTCGCCGATATTATGCTTTATAATATTGAAATTGCGCAAACGTTTTCTTCTCAAAACTTCATCAAGCAAGAATTATTTTACAAAAGTATCTTTAATTCGTTTGAACAAGCTGTTAATTTTATCATCTCAAACGGAATTTTTAACGATTTTAAATTACGAATTAATGCCATTTTTGAAGAAACTATGCAGCAAAAATGGAAGAATAAGTACGATTTTGAGACTATTTTAGACAAAATCGACTCCTAAAACCACTTCCCATAGAAAATCTTTATTTAAAAAAAACATTAATTTTAGTTTAAAATAAGATGAATAACTGTTTTTTCGACGTATTTTTGCAAAAATCCAAAAATAAACAATGTCTCAAAACACTTTAGAAATACAAAGAGAAGAGAAAAAAGAACTTTATGCATATCAAAAAGGCGATATTGACGCTATTTTTGACCGTTTAGACAATGCTCCTCCGAAACATCATTTATTGTATCAGCTTCCGACAGGAGGAGGAAAAACGGTGATATTTTCTGAGATCGTTCGCCGCTACTTATCAAACAACGATAAAAAAGTGGTTGTTTTAACACACCGTATCGAATTATGTAAGCAAACTTCAAAAATGCTGACAGGATTTGGTGTTACAAACAAGATTATCAATAGTAAAGTAAAAGAATTGCCAGACCAGAATGATTTTTCTTGTTTTGTAGCAATGGTTGAAACTTTGAAAAACCGTATCAATGATGAGAAACTTCATTTGGATAATATCGGTTTGGTTATTATTGATGAGGCGCACTACAACTCGTTTAGAAAGTTGTTAAACTCATTCAAAAATGCTTTTATTCTTGGAGTAACAGCAACGCCTTTGAGTTCTAATATCAAATTACCAATGCATCAAAGTTATAATGAACTTATTGTTGGTGATACTATTGGTTCATTGATTGATAAAGGATTTTTGGCAAAAGCTACAACTTACAGCTATGATGTTGGTTTGACTTCGTTAAAAGTGGGAATCAATGGTGATTATACTGTCAAATCATCAGATGATTTATATACCAACACTTTGATGCAGGAAAAGCTTCTTCATGCTTATACAGAGCGTTCTTTAGGTAAGAAAACGTTGATTTTCAATAATGGTATTCATACTTCTTTATATGTATACGAAACCTTTAGAGAAGCAGGTTACGATATTAGACACCTTGACAACACCAGTAGTTCTGAAGAACGTAAAGATATTCTACAATGGTTTAAAAAGACACCAGATGCAATTTTGACTTCTGTCGGAATTTTAACAACTGGTTTTGACGAACCAACTGTAGAGACTATAATTTTGAACAGAGCAACAAAATCGTTGACATTATATTTCCAAATGATTGGTCGTGGTTCTCGTAAACTTCCTGGAAAAGATGAATTTACAGTTATCGATTTAGGAAATAATGCCGCACGTTTTGGTTTATGGAGTGATCCTGTAAACTGGCAACACATCTTTAAATCACCTGAATTTTATTTGGAAAACCTTCGTGATGACCATGAAATTGAGATGTTTTTCAAATACAGTATGCCACCAGAATTACGAGCAAAATTCAGTAAAACGGCTGATGTATCTTTCGATGTTGACGAAGAACACAAGTTAATTATCAAACAAAATTTACGTTCGAAAGTTGTTTTAGATAAATCTCTGGATCAACATGCTGGAATGTGTGTCGATAATACCGAAACACTTCAGGAAGCTAAAATGCTGGCAAAAGAACTGGATGATGATATTGAAGACCGTATTAAACGTTACTCTAAATGCTTAAGTCAATGTAGTAAAAACTACCGCGAATGGCTGGTAGATGATTACAAGCAAAGATTAACTTTATTAATTGGTAAAAAATATCGTGAGAAAATCATGAACGAACCAGATTGATAAATTTTATTTTGTTTCAGGTTTCATGTTTCAAGTTGTTGGAATCTAAAACATTCTATATAATACAAAAGGAGAAATCGCGTTTCAGAAGAAATGCAATTTCTCCTTTCAACTTATTAAGTTTCTATGTAACTTGAAACATGAAACGTGAAACAAAAAAAACTAAAATACTCATGTCTAAACCATTTTCAACATTAGGAATTTCAGCTCCAATTTTAAAAGCTTTAAGCGAACTAAATATTGTTGAACCAACAGAAATTCAGCTAAAAACAATTCCGTTATTTTTGAGCGAAACTCATGATATTGTAGGTTTAGCCAAAACAGGAACCGGAAAAACCGCTGCTTTTGGATTACCATTATTACAATTGGTTAATCCAGAATCAACTGAAGTTCAAGCTGTAATTTTAGTTCCAACGAGAGAATTGGGACAGCAGATTTTTAGAAATTTAGAAGATTTCTCAAAGCATCTTACAACCATTTCAATTGCATCAATTTGCGGAGGAACACCAATTAAACCGCAAATAGAAAGACTTAAAGAAGGTGCTCAAATCGTAGTTGCAACTCCAGGTCGTTTAATCGATTTGATTCAGCGAAAAGCAATTGATATTAAAAAAGCCGAATATTTAGTCTTAGATGAAGCCGACGAAATGGTTTCTATTCTAAAAGAAAGTTTAGATGAGATTATTGCTGAATTACCTAAAAAGCATCGAACTTTATTGTTTTCGGCAACTCTTCCAGGAACTATAAAACAACTGATTCAGAATTATTTGCATAAAAATGTAGTTCAGATCAGTGCCAGTATGGAAACAGTTGGAAACGAAGGAATTGATCATGAATATATTGTAGTCGATCCGATTGAGAAACTAGAAGTTTTAATGCATTTCCTGAATTCCAAAGATGGTGAAAGAGGGATTATTTTCTGTAAAACGAAAGCTGCTGTCAATAAATTAGCTAAGAATCTAGCCATCAATAAATTTTCTTCTGGAGCACTTCATGGAAGTTTGACACAAGGAATTCGTGATAGAATTATGGAGCAATTCCGTGAAGGTCATATCAATATTTTAGTAGCTACTGATTTGGCAGCGAGAGGAATAGACGTTAAAGAAATTTCGTATGTCATTAATTATCATTTACCTGACACTTACGAGAATTATGTTCACAGAAGTGGAAGAACGGCAAGGGCAGGAGCAAAAGGGCTTTCTCTAACCGTCCTACAACAAGAAGAAGTTTTTGAAATAGCCGATTTTGAAAGAGAATTAGGAATCAAATTTTCGGAGTTTAAAAAACCTTCAGCTGCAAGTTTAGAAGAAAATAATATGCTTTTATGGGCAAAACAAATCTTCAAAACAAAACCGAATCATGAACTTTCAAACGATTTAAAAACGAAAGTAAAAACTGTTTTTCATCATTTGACAAAAGAAGAACTAATCGAAAAATTAATGGCGAGTTATGTCCTACAGAACAAAATCGATATAGTTGATAAAACAGTTAAAAAATTCAAAAAGTAAATAATATGACTTTTGTCATTGTTTATTAAAGTTGTACTTTTATAAGGAATTATTCTATAATCCTATTAATTACAACATATATGAAAATAGTCATTATTGGAGGCGGATTTGCGGGACTAAATCTAGCAAAAGAGCTTGTAAATCAGCCTCAAATACAAGTAACACTTGTAGACAAAAATAATTATAACTTTTTCCCACCACTTATATATCAAGTTGCTACGGCTTTTTTGGAGCCATCGAGCATTAGTTATCCATTTAGAAAGTTTTTTGCTGGTAAAAAAAACCTGCAATTTCGTTTAGGTGAATTATTATCTGTTTCTCCTGCTGAAAAGAAAATTACTTTAAGCAATGGAGAATTAGAGTACGACCACCTTGTTTTTGCAACTGGAGCAGAAACGAGCTATTTTGGTATGGAAAACGTAATGAAAAATGCCATTCCGATGAAAACCTTAAATGATGCCATCGTAATGCGTAATACATTGCTTAAAAACCTTGAGAAAGCTGCTATTTGTAAAGATATGCGTAAAAGACGTAAATTACTTACAATTGTTGTAGCAGGAGGGGGGCCGACAGGAGTAGAGGTTTCTGGAATGTTTGCCGAAATGCGAAAAAGTATTCTTTTAAAAGAATATCCTGAACTAGACACATCTGCAAGTAACGTTTATTTAGTCGATGGAGGTGATGCCTTATTGGCTCCAATGAGTAAAGACTCTCAAAAAGACACATTAGAAGCGCTGACGAAATTAGGTGTTGTGGTAAAATTAAATACCAAAGTTGTCGATTACATTGATGATACTGTCGTATTTGAAAACGGAGAAACAATCAAAACCAAAAACTTAATTTGGGCTGCTGGAGTTTCTGCTAAAATATTTGAAGGAATTCCAAAAGAAAGTTATGGACGAGGCAGACGTATGGCAACAGATGCTTATAACAAGGTAAATGCTGTCGATAATATTTACGCTATTGGAGATACTGCCATAACTTCTGGTGATGCAAAATTCCCTGACGGACATCCACAAGTTGCTCAGGTTGCTATTCAACAAGGATTAAATCTAGCTAAGAACTTTAAAGCAATGGTTGAGAATAAACCTCTTAAACCTTTTGCTTACAAAGACAAAGGTTCGATGGCAATCATCGGAAGAGCAAAAGCAGTGGTAGATTTACCAAGTCCAAAATGGCACTTTAAAGGTTTCTTTGCTTGGATTATCTGGTTGTTTATCCACTTGATTTCATTAATCACATACAGAAACCGATTAAACACGTTCTGGAACTGGATGGTCGCTTATTTTGCAAAAGATCAGTCTCTTAGAATGATCATTAGACCTGATAAAAAGATACAAAGCTAGTGGGGTTAAATTTCAATATTTAAATTCCAATAAAAAGCCAAAATCAAAATGATTTTGGCTTTTTCTATTTCATAATCCATTGGAATTTGGAATTTTAAAAAATTGTAATTTCTATTAAATTTTAGTGCCCAATCATAATATCATCAGAATCTGAGATTGTTACTTTGTTTTTTATAAATCGTTTACCGATATTTAAAATCACGAATGCAGTAATTGTTGTAGTTGTCATAATGGCCACCATCGGACCTACTGAATCTTTTACAAAAACACCAACTGCAAAAGATGCCAAAGCGCCTAATCCTAACTGAATAGCGCCCATTAAAGCAGATGCACTTCCAGTATTTTTGGCAAATGGAGCAAGAGTAAGACCAGCAGTATTTGGATTTGAGATTCCTAAACAAGCTAAAAACAAAAACAACATTCCGATAGTCTGACACAATCCTAAAAGATCATTCAAAGCTAAAATCAAAAAGATAATACTAATAATCGATTGCGAAATCAAAGCTCCAAAAATCATTTGTTCACTAGAAAATCTCTTCAACAACATAGAATTCAACTGACTAGAACCAATAAAACTTACTGACATTAAAGCAAAAATCCAACCGTACGTTTTAGCATCAACGTGGTAAATATCCATAAAGACAATAGGAGATGCTGCTACATAAGAAAACAATCCAGAAAACGCGATTGCTCCCGTAAAAGCATAAGTATAAAATTGAGGTTCTTTTAAAACAGAAATAAAATTCGTTATAATCGGTTTTGGTTTTAATGAAATTGAAGCATCTGGTTTATAAGTATCTGGAAGTCCAATTTGCGAAGCAGCCAAAATTACGATTCCCATACACATTAAGATAAAGAATACAGCGTGCCAACCAAGATCTTCTGTTACATAACCACCAATTGTAGGCGCCAGCATTGGCGAAAGCCCAACAACAAGCATAAGAAGCGAAAAAACTTTAGGAATATCTTTCACAGGAAATAAATCACGAACCATAGCTACAGAAGCTACAGTTGCAGCACAACTTCCAATTGCCTGAACAAAACGAAGTAATATAAAACTATCAATATCAGCAACGTAAATACATCCTAAAGAAGCTAAAATATAAACAAGTAAACCAATAAATAAAGGTTTTTTTCGACCAAAACGATCTAATAAAGGCCCGTAAAGTAACTGTCCAGCTGAGATTCCGATGAAATAACTGGATAAACTCATAGAAACTTTTGCTACAGTTGTATTTAAATCTTTTGCAATTCCTGAGAAACCAGGCAGATACATATCAATTGAAAAAGGACCAAGGGCGGTTAAAGATCCCAAGATAAGGATCAGTTTAATATATTTTTTTGTTGTCATTTTCTTAAAAAACGGCTTTTAATTTTTTGCAAAGGTAAAGATTTCATACCTTGTAGTATAACTTAATGAAGTTTATAACAATAAATTAAAGTATTTGCCAGCGTTACTTGGCGTAACTATTTATTAATCTTTAAATTAGAAAAATTATGAAAAAGTACCTTTTACTATTAGCCGTTTTATTCTCATCAATTTCATTCGCTCAAACTATTACATCTAAACAAGAAGAGGCCAGTGTTGCACAATACGAACTCTTAAAAAAAGTAAACCAATATTATCCAGACATCACATTAAGCAAATCTGTTACCAATTTTTATGCTGACGGAAATGTCATCGATTCACAACAGGAGTTCGATTTGAGAGGAACAAAATTCTCAAGTTATAAATTAGGAATCGAACCTGGCAATAAAAAAGTGGTATTTGATTATGTATCAACTGAAGCCGGTCATGTATATGGTGATGTTACCATATTTAACGGAAACGCATTAAGAACGACTTTTAATGAAAAAACAAATCAAATTGACGTTTCATTAAACGGAAAATCTGTTTTCTTGAAAAAACTATAATTTTGTTCAGCATAAAAAAAGCATCGCAATATTGTGATGCTTTTTTGGTTTATATTTGATTCTAATTTTAATAAAACCGTTTACGATGAAAAAATTTCTTTTTATAGCATTTTTGATCTCTCTAAAATCATTTTCACAAAATAGTTTCTCAGGAACTTGGAGCAACGAGAATTGCAAGAATTGCAAAAAGGAATATATTTTTACGATTACCATAGCACAATCTAATTATGCAATTGTTGGAACTGCAGAAATTACAAGCGAAACTAAAAAAGAATTAAATTCTGGAGTTTTAGATGTTTCCGGACATGTTTATCCACATGGCGATAAAGCGCAAATCAAACTAAAAGATAAAAACGGATTGTCATCAAGCGCAGTATTAATGACCAATGAAGGAGTTTTACAATTTACAAAACGTGGCGGAGCAGATTTAGTTCCCAGCGAAATCATTTTGAATAAATTGTACTAATACCATTTCTTTATTTAATCAACTTCTCTAATTTCTCAATCATTTCCTTTTGCTGTTGAAGCATACGCTCGTAAAGCTCAACCATTTTATCAAGAGGATTGATGTTCGGTGAATTATAAATAGCGTTAGCAAATTGAGGTGATGAATGATCGTGATTATTGAAAGTATTAGATATGATATTAATTGCCGAATCTTCATCAAAATTCTCGATAGCTTCAACAGGAACTTTAAGAATTTTAGCGACTTGATCTAAAATATTATTTTCAATCAATTCCTTTTGTTCCAAAAGAGAAATTTTCTTCTGATTCCAATCTTCACCTAATTCAAAGGCAAGCGCTTCTTGTTTGATGCCTAACATTTCACGAAAACGCTTGATATTTCTACCTTGATGTATTTTTTTCTCTGTCATAATGATTTCTATCGTAAAAGTCAAACATAGGATTTTTAGTTATAATAACTATGACAAACTGATAAATGATGTTTCTAAATTATACTTTAATGAAGATAAAATAGATTATTTCAGTTTGCTAAATTTCGTGTATTTGAAAAAAAAATAAATTTATTCTCAAAATAACCGAAATTTGAAACAGTAATATTTCCTGTAAATACACCAGTTAAAAATCTAATATTTGAAAGTCTGAAAAAATATTTCTGAAATATGAGAAATTTGACGCAGTGTAAATTTGATGTTTTTTGTGGCAAATATAAATTGGTCAAGAATTCAATATTTGAGAAAATATAAATTTATTTCCCAAATATGAAAAATTTGAGAAGTTCGATCATCAGTTTTTTTTAAAATTCAAATTATAGTAAATCGTCACAAATGGGCTATTTCGAAAAAATAAATTTATTACATCAAATAGAAGAAATACGAAGAACAACATTAGATACAGTAGAAAGACAATTAGCCGTTTGCTAACGGATATGCTACATTTCTCAATGCATATAAAAATGAACTATAATTTATAGTATGATTTGCAGTATGTCCAAGAAGATGTTAACAACTTTATTAACAGCATTTTTAACCCCTATTTTGTAGAAAAGTAAAGGTATAAAAAAAATAAGGACATAAAAAAACCCCGTTTTATTGGGGCTTATTTATTTATATTATTACGGAATTAATTCCTTTTCAGATAAGAGAAATCCTTCTTTGAAGAAGCCGTATACTTTATATTGAGCAGTTTCAGGATTTTGGTAATAACCTTTTGCCCGTTCATCTGTAAATTGTACTAAAGTTTCATTATTTACATAGTCATGCTTCCAACGCTCATATTCCGCCTCATCATGTGGAACAACATAAAGATAATGTTCTACACCGTCAATAGTTGTTATTTCTCCTAAATCTTTTTTTGCTTTTAAAGCTTCTTCATAAGTCATATTATCAATTTTAAGATTAATGATAGGTACTAAAATATTTTATTACCCTTTTACTTCGTTAATTAATTTACCATCTATAAAATATTGCATTAAAGAATTTGCACCAGACAAACGATATAAAGTTCTAATTGTTTTACCATCAAAAATTCTAACTTCCCCGTAAGTTAATACATCGTCATTTGATAAAAATGTATACGTCAAATATCTTTTATCCATTACTGTAACATTATACAGCTTAAACTTATTGCTATTATCATAAATCAACTCGGCAGAAAGAAATTCATTGACTTTTAAATTATTCTTATAACTTGCTTTAGCTTCCTTTGATATAAGAATGTCAGGATAAAACAGATTTACTTTTTTAATCAAATCATATTGTTCTAAGCTAATGGTTTCCTTTTTTTCTAAATAAATTTTCATATCTGAATCCTGAGCAAAAACTGGGATTGAAAGTAATATAAAAAGCAATAAAGTAATTTTTTTCATGTGGTTTTGTTTTGTGAGTTTATAATTACTAAAGATTTTCAAATATAGTGCCAATAATTTTAATTTCACTTTGTCAATTGCTATAAAAGAATAAATAATTATACCTTAAAAAAAAATATTTTTCCTACATTCGTTGGATAACCTTAAAAATAAAAAAATGAATACTATTGAAGTTACATTACTTAACACTGGCTTACCATGTTTTATTAAAAAAGATGAAATAAGCGCATTTTATCATTTTAAAAGTATTGTAGATGGCTACGACGTAGATAGCTGTGTTATATCACTTAAAAGCGGAATAAATTTTACTACTCTTCAAAATTTCGATTCAATAAAAAAAGCACTTTTAGGAGAGTAATAATTAAAAAACAAAAGCCTTTGTAAATTAATACAAAGGCTTATCTATTATATAATCATTACAGTATTGTCGAGCGATATAATTACCCGTTTTTCGATTGTAAATATTAATGTAGTGATAATCAAATCCGACATTTTTACACCAATTATGCAAGTAAAATATTGATTTACAAAACTCAATTTTTATAGGTCTTATACTTTTATCCTTATTAAAGATTGTACAGCTGTATGGCGTTGGAGTAGTATTAGCCATAAATATTGCTGATTTGCAACTCTATTCCATAAAGAAGATTCTTAATCTTAAAACCTCCGTTTACACAAACAAACGTCGAAATATCAAATTCTCCTTTTTTAATAATACTCGTACCTGCTTCAATATAATTCACATAAGACCAAAATTCATTAGTTCTTATATCTGTAAATATAAAAATGCTAAGACCATACGGGTAAGGATTAGTTGTAGTCATTTTTACATAAAAATCTCCAAACTGAACAATACTACCATTGTTCTGAACTGGAAAAGACGTAACTAAATCATAGCCATTTCTAATATAATTTGGATTATCTCCCTGAAATTCTAAGTTATCAATATGAGTACCATTTCTATAAGTATCATAAAAGGCTGTATAGAATTTATTATCAGATTGAATTGTACCAAGTTTTAGCAAAGAATAAACTCTAGCATCATAAGCATAACCTGACCCCTGAGAAAATCTACCATCTAAACGAAATTGAGGTAATTTATACTCTTTTAAATATCTTAATGGCTTCTTTTGAAAATCACTAAAATTTGAAATTTGAATACTCGAACCTGCAGAGTAAGGAACTCCAAGGAATATTTCTGTAAAAGCAGTAGCAAAATGATTTTCAGGAATAACATTTAAATCGACGTTACCTAAATCATTAATAACTGATAGCATAGCCAAACTATCATAGTTATTAAAATAAACGCCATTCACACGTTTATTGTCGATGAAAAGCGACAATATGAAAAATGGTGTTTGAATATCTTTTACAGCGTAACCCTGTTCATCATAATACGGAATTTCCTTTACTTTAACTGCGTATGTATCATCAATATATTGTATATAATTCATGTCGTTTTAATTGAATAAAGGAACTTTTTTTAAGTCCGAGGTTGATAAATATTTTTTTAAATCAGCCTTTAAATCACGGCGTGTAATGACATAATAACAGCCGATTACTAAAGGAACAGTTGTAACTTGCTTCACTTTCAATAACTCGTTAATAGTCTCTCTCTCATTTTCGAAATTAGACATTGGCTCAGTTATCCAAGTGTACCAAGGAGAATCTTTCGTTTGCTTATTTGTTCCTAACCAAACCGCCAAAGATTCTGCTATATCATGAACTTCTTTACGAGGTGTAATTTTGTTCAATTCAATTTCCTTTGTCATTGGGTTCGAAACTGCAATTCTTAAATCCTTTTCCGCATCTTCCAAAGCTTTTTCCTCAGCATCTTGCGTGAATTTAGCATACCATTTTTTCAATAATGGATAACACACAATGATACCAACAACTAAAAGCCAGTATTTTTGCAGAAAATCAAAGAGCCAAACAGTATTGGCTTGGCTCTTTGTTCTATTAATTATCTCTCTTTGAGCCATAATTATTTCTTCTTAAATAATTTATAAGCTAAGAATCCTGCTAAAGCAACTAATACAACATTTGCAATAGTTTTATTGTTTGCGTAAAAAAGTTTGATTTTATCTAACATCTTGTTTAAATTTTTGAATTAATAATTTTATCGTTTTGGGCGTTTGTTTAGACTGTAACGCTGTAAACAGTATAAAAAAAAAGTAGCACGGGAATAATCAAATAATTGAACTTGAATTTCTTCTTAGCCGTTACGGTAACGCTTGCAAGATTGTAATCTCCCATAATGTCAATGGCATCTTGAATGTCTGAATCGTAAATCAAATTGTGATCGGGTGCGCATTCATGTTTAATAATTGCACGTGCAATCACTAAGTAAAATTTTGCATCTACGATTTTAATTGTTTGGTCAGGGTCTAAACCGACAGCTTTTGAGATAACCTCAATATACTTTTGGGTATCATTTTCGAATGGCGGAGCATATTCAGTTATAAGCTTTCTTACGGTATTTTTACCTTTATCAATATCATTTGTCAAATCTCGCAACATAGCACGAATACCGTATTTTACTTCTGTAAACTGTTCAAAATGTTTGTCTGTATTTTGAGCATTTGGTATTTTTCCCTGCCATGCTATATTTGTCAAAACCAAGTTACCCGGATTATTATTTCGAATACCTCGTGTTAATTCTTTTCTACCTAAATAACTACTCATTTTCTTCGATAGTTAAAGGTTTGGCAGGTGTTTGCGGTTCATCTTTTCCAAAATCTAGCTTGCTTAATTCATCCGATACAACCTGAATACCTTTTAAAATAGCGGTTACAACCGCACCATATTTTACGATAATACCAATTATCGAAACAATTCCTTTCAAATTTTTCATGACTTATTTTGTTTTAATTGTTTTCTTTTTTCTAAATGCTCTTTGAGTAAATCGACCCCCTCATGAAGTATAAGAGGGAGGAACTTTAATATGAACCTAAACATTAGTTCGAACGAATAAATGTACCTGCATAACCTCCGTTTTTCGCACGTGGATTAATTACAAATGCCATACTGTCAATTACGACTTTACCGCCATTTTTCTGCATTGTACCCCAGTGAAATGATTGAACACCAGTTTTAGTGTTTGTAAAAGTGCATGCTACAGAACCAAACCAACCTTTTTCAGAAAGATTTGATTTATTTGTAGTTACACATTTAATTGCAATCAATTCTCCTTTAGACAATCTCCAACCTGTTGTTAAATGCTGTTCAACACCTTTATTCGGACCAGTAACAGGCATGTAAGTAGTGTACTTTGCACCTGAATGCTTTACCTTTTGTTGGTTATTGTTATTATTGTTGTAATTCTGATTATTAGAATTTTTTCTATTTTGTGCCATTACTTTATAATGTGTTTAATTAATAATATGATTTCAGCCAGTTTTTTTACTATGATTACTGCCGAATCTATCAGAAATACAATAAGATAGATTCGATAGTAATTTTTCGGCTTGCTATCTTTTTCTAGCAACTCTTCTTCCTGAATTATTGCGGTCACGTCTTAAAAACCAAATCAATGCAATAAGACCAGCGACAGCACCTAAAACAATTTTCCAGTTTCTTTGAAACCAAACCTTAATAGTTGAACTTACGACAGTAGCACCAACCTGACCAGAACCCTGAACAAAACCAGTACTTAAACCGTCATTAATCCCAGTTGTTACGGCTTTTGCAAAAATCTGAGAACCTGCATTCGCTACAGCACCAACCGCTTGACTTGCCGTATTTAAAGCCATCTGTTTATTGTATTCTTCCTCAGCCTGCTTATTCGCTTTTTTTGCTTCGTGAGCATCTTGCAAATTCTGCGAAATGTTTTGAACAGTTCCACCAACGAAAGGAATAGCACCCATAATAGGAGTAGCGACCTTTACCAAATTTTTGAACGAAACGTTTTTCTTAATCGCTGTTCCAATTTTTTTGAAAAATCCCATAGCTTACACAGTTTTTAAACATCTTACGACGAAATTAATAATTGAGCCTTGCGACTTATTGATTTCAATACCAACCACAGCCACTAAAGGCAAGGTTAATCTATCCGTTAAGCCTTGTAAAACTTTCCCATCTGCAAGAACAGCTTGAATAGGGTCAATATCACGGCTTAATGTTTGCAATTCAAAAGGAAGGTATTTAACTACCTGACCGTTTGAATACTGGTAAGACAAATCACTTACTGAATCGTCAACAGTCATGACAGCCAAATCAAATCCCTGAACATCAATTTTTTTGTTGAACTCCTCAGAAGCAACAGATTTTTGTTCAAAAAAGAATAAATTGTTTGTTTGCTGTGGCTCTTCGATTCCGTGTAAATCGTAGCGTTTACCTGCAATTAAATCTTCAAGAGTAATTTTAATACTCTCTTTATCTGCAAGATAAATTGAACCTTCGTCTGCTAATTCACATAATGCAATCAAAGCATTATCTTCATCGGACTGTGTATTTTCAGTTCCATAGGTACTTGCTAAAATGAAATCTTTAAGCAAAACTTTATTTGCTAAAATGACATTCGAGCCGTTTCCACGTTCAATGTAAATACTAATTTTTTCAGTAGTTAAACCTGATAACGGCACATCACTTGAAAGAATTAAAGCACCGATTGCTTTTGTTACTTGAAGTTCTGGCGATTTTGTAACGCCTGTAATAGTTGCAATTTTCATTTGTTATAAATTTTATTTGTTTAAATTTCTTTCACAAAGGTTATTGCAACTATTATTTGACGTTCCCTAAAATTCCCTATAATTCCACAATTTTCCCTAATTTTCCCTATAATATGCCGTACTTAATTAGGTCTTGTACAGTTAAATAACTCCTTTTTAATTCTAAGGAATCGAGTATAACTTGATACTCTTTGCAAGCAGTTTTATAACTTAATTCAAGAATATGCATTAACTGGGTTTTAGTTACTTTTTGGCTTGTATTCTGTGTTTTCATGGCTTATAAAAATAAAAGTTGATGTTCGTGGAATAATTCAGAATCAAACTCATTTACTATTTTTTCCTTTGTTCTAAATTCGTGCAGATAGAAATGTAATTTGTTTTGAAACCAAACAATAAGTTGGTTTTCAGTAGTCATGTCCATATCTTGAAGTAAAAGATTTAGAGCGACGATATAAGATATATCCTGATTGTTTGCGTAATACTCTCTAAATAAAGATTTTGCAAGACGTTTTTTAATTGTTGTCGAAGAAAGAACAACCTTTTTTAAACGATTGATTACAGGATTGAATTTGGTAATTTGGGACTGTAAAAAATCAAAATCAAAAAGAGTAATAAGCTTTTCTTTATTGATTTGACTTTTGCCAGTATTCTCACGAAGTTCAAAAAAACCTTTATTAGCGATTTTCAATAACTCATAAAGATTTGCTTTATCAAAAACACCCCAAGTCATTGCTTGACTGATATTTACATTTCCTTTTGAATGTTCGTTAAGACCTCTAAAAAATGCTGAATTTAACTGATATTCAAAACGCCAAACATTGTCGTTTTTCAAACCATTATTTGCATAATATTCATTTATGTATGGCTTTTCGGTCAGCTGTAAAGACAGCGTTTTGTTATAGCATCGTATTATTTTATCAGATGTTCTTTTCCCAATTTGGAAGCCATTAAGTATTGATTTCCCTTTGTAGGTTTCAAAATAGCTTTGTAAATTTTTTGGACGCCCCGAAATAAGGTAGTTACCTGCAACCACATTACTATATAAATTACGGTAAGAATTGTTGATATCAGACTTGTCAAGGCATATATCCAGTCTATTAATAGACTTAAATAAGTAGTTCGTTTCATCGCAAAAAGCATTTATGACACCTTTTAAAGCGTCGTTAGATAATGTGTAAAATAGATTGTTTTCAAATTGAAGCTGAGCAAATTGTTCGCTCATAATCGCTGAGCGTGGTCTTGCTGTGTAAATACCGATTTTTAAATCCTCATAATATAAATCTGCTCTTAGCTCAAAAATCTTAGTTCCATATTCGTAAGGTTTTAAGCGAAACTTTGAATGTTCAGGAAATTCTCCAAACGGTTGACCCTCTAAATTGATAATTAAGTAGTCTATATTTATAAGAGTAGGTTTTAAATTATTGTTTTTGAATTTAGTTTGGGCTTGATGCCTTTCTTTATATGAAATCATTGTTTTTAGTAGGTTTTGAGTGAGTTAGTTGCCGTTATACCCTACGGCAACTATTGAAAAATCGAAAGGGGAGTAGCAAAAAATTAATTTTCCGAATCCTGCCAAAGTGAATAATGATTTTTTGGTAAATCATTTATCGTAAATTCTTTCTTTGAAATTGCTTCAGTTATTTTCTTTTCAACTTCAAAAAATTTCTGCTTATAATTTGAAATCTGAGAATTAAAAAAAACATTTATCTGCTGACCAATATTTTTAATTTCTCTAATCGTAAAATCATGCTGATATTTTAAACCAAGTAAATCGACAGTCTCTACAGGATTTTTTGAATATTCATTTAAATCATGATTTAATCCAGCTAATTCCAAAAGCAAATTTTCTCGTTTTTGGATTAAAAGTAAAATTGTTGACATATATTAAGGTATTAGAAGATTATGTTTAAGAAGTTTTGAAATCAGCGTTTTCTGAGAATTGCAATAAAAAATAAATTCGTGAACACAAAAAGATTGAGTTACTATAAAGCAATCCGTACAAACTCTAATTGTAATTCCTATATTTGAACCACGGATTCTTAGAAATAATGTTTGGAACTTTAAGTGTGATGTTTTGCAAAATGGGCGCATCTTTTTCAAGAATGTTTTTGCATTGAAATTTGTGTGACGCATTTTAGCTAATTCTACAAGTAAGAGTGTGTAATTCTCTAAAGAAGATCGTTTTAAGGCCATGTGGTAATTGTTAATATGTTATACCACAAATGAACTATAATTTATATTATGTAAAATAGAATATTTAAGAAAACTGCCTACCATACATTATAGAACTTTTTATTTTGCATCGGATTGTTTTCAATTATACAATTACTAAAGCTCCATTCTTGTAATAAACGACAATTTTATTTTTGAAAAACGAAATATTCAAACCTCGTATAAATCCGCTGTATGATTTTAAATTTTATTTTTTTTAAAATATGGCAAAATTTCAATCTTAATATATTGCATGAAACTTCAAAACGAATCCAATTATATTAGATTTCAAATCAATCATAAATCTCCTGTATGGATTTTATTTAAAAAATTTTCAAATATCGCAAAATTAGCTTGCGGATAATTGACTGTTTATTTTGCCATAAATGAAAAATTATTTTTTTGAAAACAGAAATTATCAAATTTTAGTCATATAAAAACTTTTTAAAGTCCCATAGCCATTATCTTTTAACATTTATTTAAAATAATTAGATTCTATCAAAGAACTTTCATTGTAAGACTTTATTTTATTATTTTTACATTCGATACTTTAAAAATAAATTATCACACGTATGAATACAGTTGCTGAACATATTGCAGATTTTTTAAAAGAATACAAACCATTTGATAATTTAACTTTTCAGGAATTATCAGATATTGCTACGAATATTCGTGTCATTAATTTAGAAAAACATGCGGTATTATTTCAAAATAACGATCCGCTTCATGATAGTTTTTATGTTGTAGCTTCTGGTGTTATCAATCTGACTACTATAGCAGATGCTGAAGAAACGATTATAAACAAATGTCACGAAGGCGATATTTTTGGTTTACGCCCGTTTTTTGCCAAAAACAACTATATGATGACGGCTAAAGCACGTGAAGAAAGTATTATTTATGCTATTCCAATCGCTGTATTTAGACCTTTTGTGGCTAATAATTCAGACGTTTTAAACTTTTTATTGGAAAGTTTTGCTGTAAACTCACGTCATACAAAAGACAGCGTTAGTTCTAATGGTAAACTAATTTCTGATACTGATTTCTTAGATCAGCAATCAGAAATGCAATATATTCAATCTCTTAACTATAATAATTCGCCTTTAACTACACAGGCAACTTCCATTATAAAAGATGTAGCTATTTTAATGACAGATTCTATGGTAGACAATATCATAATCTGCGAAAAGAATCATCCGATTGGTATTGTTACCAATGCCGATTTGTCATCAAAAATTGCAACAGGACGTTACCCTATTACCGAAACCATTGACAAAATCATGTCGTCACCGGTTGTTACAGTTTTAGAAAACGTTTCGCTTGCTGAAGCGCAATTACTTATGCTGAAACATAATGTAACTCATTTATGCGTTACTAAAGACGGCACAAGTAAATCTGTAGTAAAAGGAATTATTTCTGAGCATGATCTTATTGTAGCTCAAGCCAGTAACCCTGGTGTATTAATTAAAGAAATTAAACGTTCACAGCTTCCAAAAGATTTAAAACAGATTCGTGATCGTTTATCAGATTTGATTCAGAATTCGATTCAAAAAAATATTCCGATTTCACACGTTAGCAATATCGCTAGTGAAATTAATTTAGCAATCATTAAACGTGCTGTAGAGCTTTCTATTTTAGATTTAGGCTCCCCTCCTGCTCGTTTTGCATGGTTAAGTATTGGAAGTCAAGGGCGTAAAGAACAACTTTTACTTACAGATCAGGACAGTATCTTAATTTTTGAAGATGTTACGCCTGAGAAATACAGAGAAGTAAAAGATTATTTCTTGAGACTTGCAAAAAGAACTACTTCTATATTAGAAAAAGTAGGCTACGACTATTGTCCAAATGGTCACATGGGAAGCAATATGTTGTGGTGTAAATCACTGAGTGACTGGACAAAACAATACAACAGCTGGATGAATACTCCAGGTGAAAACAGTAACGATTTGAGCAGTATTTTCTTTGATTATGAAATTGTTTTTGGAGAACCAAAAATTGAAGAAGCAATAGAAAATGTAATTTTCAAGAATGCTGTAAACAATACTCTATTTTTTGATTTCTTAGGAAATGATGCTTTAAAAAGAAATTCTCCATTAAGCTTCTTTAAGAAATTTATCGTCGAAGAAGATGGTCCGCATAAAGATAAATTCGATATAAAAACTCGCGCTTTAATGCCTTTGATTGACAGTGCTCGTTTATTAATCCTAAATGCAAACATCAAAGGTGTTCAAAATACTTATTTAAGATTTAAGCAGTTAGCAATTACAGATTCCAAAAATGCAGAAATTTATTTAAGCTGTGCAGAAGCTTTCTTGACACTTTCTAAATTTAGAACTGTAGAAGGTTTAAAAAACGACGACTCTGGTCAATATATTAATTTAAGAGAAATGTCTAAAACCGATAAAGAGAAATTAAAAAATGCTTTAGCCCCAATGAAAGACCTTGAGGAACTAATTAAGAGTAAATTTCAATTGACACAATTCTCATAATATGCTAGACTGGCTTAAAAATATCAATAAAGATTATCCAGAATTCTGGAAAGACTATTTAACTAAATTCGAAACTAAACCTAATAGATTTGTTGTTTTATCAACTGAAACATCTGGTTTGAATCCGGATAAGGATGTTATATTGTCACTTGGCGCATTTTCAGTCATTGACAACAGCATCGTGATCAAAGAAAGTTTTGAAACGGTTTTATTGCAATACAAGTATCTACAAGATAACGGACTTTCTAATGAATTTATCATCGAAAGCAAAATGATGAAAATGCCGGAACCTGATGCATTGGAAGCTTTGGTGAATTTTATCGGAAATTCTATTCTGGTTGGACATCACATTAATTTTGATGTCGAAATGCTAAACGCCGCCTTGGAACGTTTGGATTGTGGACGTCTTAAAAATGAAGCTTTAGATGTTGATGTAATGTACAGAAAACTTACCGATATAAATGACAAACAGTTTTCGTTAGATGATTTATGCGAAATTTATAAAATTCCAAAAAGTGACAGAAATTCTTCTTCTGAAGACGCATACAGAATCGGTCTTTTATTTTTAAAATTGAAATCAAGATTAGGAATTAAATAAATTTTAGAAATTCCAATTTCAAAGTACCAAATTCCAATATTCTATAAAAAAAAATGCCTCTTAAATTTTAAGAGGCATTTTTTATTATCTATATCTTAATTAAGAAATTCTTTCTTTTATAATTTCTTCAACAATTTCTGGATTTAGTAAAGTTGAAGTATCTCCAAAACTAGAAAAATCTCCTTCAGCTATTTTACGTAAAATTCTACGCATAATTTTTCCTGAACGTGTTTTAGGCAAACCAGAAACGAACTGGATTTTATCTAATTTAGCAATTGGCCCAATGTGATCTGCGATATATTGGTTAATCTCTTTAGTCAAGTTAGTTCTATCTCTAACTTCACCAGTTTCTTTTAGAATAACAAATCCGTATAAAGCATTTCCTTTAATATCGTGAGGGAAACCAACAATTGCAGATTCCGCTACAGCCGGGTGTTCGTTAATCGCATCTTCAATTGGCGCAGTTCCTAAATTGTGTCCAGAAACAATCACAACATCATCAACTCTACCTGTAATTCTGTAGTATCCAACTTCATCTCTTAAAGCTCCGTCGCCTGTAAAATATTTTCCAGGGAAAGCAGAGAAATAAGTTTCTTTGTAACGATCGTGATTGTTCCAAATTGTTCTAGCGATTCCAGGCCAAGGAAATTTAATACACAAACTTCCAACTACTTGGTTTCCTTCAATTTCATTTCTTTTTTCATCCATTAAAACTGGCTGAATTCCTGGTAAAGGCAAAGTTGCATAGGTAGGTTTTGTTGGCGTAACAAAAGAAATTGGAGAAATCATAATTCCACCTGTTTCTGTCTGCCACCAAGTATCAACAACTGGACATCTCTTATCTCCTACGTGGTCATTGAACCAGTGCCAAGCTTCTTCGTTGATTGGTTCTCCAACAGATCCAATAACTTTAAGTGATTTAAGAGGATATTTTTGAATATAATCTAAACTTTCTTTTGCTAACGAACGGATTGCCGTTGGCGCAGTATAGAATTGTGTAATTTTATGTTTTTCGATAATTTCCCAAAAACGGCTAAAATCTGGATAAGAAGGAACTCCTTCAAAAATTACAGTTGTAGCTCCGTTCAATAATGGTCCATATAAAATATAAGAGTGACCTGTAATCCATCCAATATCTGCTGTACACCAGAAAATGTCATTATCTTCATAACTGAAAACATTTTTAAAAGTATACGCTGTGTAAACCATGTAACCAGCAGTAGTATGAACCATACCTTTTGGTTTTCCAGTTGATCCAGAAGTATATAGAATAAACAAAGGATCTTCAGCATCCATAATTTCAGCAACACTATTGTCTAATGCAGCGTCTAATAATGGCTGTAACCAAACATCACGACCTTCTTTCATTTTTACCTCAGTATTAGTTCTTTTAGCCACTAAAACTTTTGATACAGATGGACAAGTTTCTAAGGCTTCATCAACAATTCCTTTTAAGTCAATTGTTTTATTTCCTCTATAACCACCATCAGAAGTAATTACCATTTTACATTCGCAATCGTTGATTCTCGCAGTTACAGCAGAAGCAGAAAATCCAGCAAATACAACAGAGTGAATTGCTCCAATTCTAGCACAAGCTAAAACAGCAACAGCTAATTCTGGAATCATTGGTAAATAAATACAAACTCTGTCTCCTTTGCGAACACCTTGATCGCGAAGAACGTTTGCCATTTTTGAAACTCTTTCGTATAATTCGTTATACGTTATATGTAAAGCTTCTTCAGAAGGATCGTTTGGTTCAAAAATAATTGCCGTTTTATCTCCTCTTTTGCTTAAGTGTCTATCGATACAATTTTTGGTAATATTGACTTTAGCTTCTGTAAACCATTTTACTTCGGCTTCAGCCATATTGAAATCAACTACTTTTTCCCACTGTTGGTACCATGTGAAATTTTCTTCGGCTATTTTTCCCCAAAATTTTCTTGGCTCTCTTATTGACTTATTGTAATGCTTGAAATATTGTTCTAAATTTTCAATTTTGTAATAGCTCATCTGTTAACTGGAATTTTTTATAAATGTATTAAATCTGAATGTATTCTTAAAACAATTTAATTCATAAATTTTATCAAAAAAAAGCATTTAGTTAATAAAATATGATAATTATTTGCATTTGTTTCAATTTTTTATTTTCTAAAACAAATTAAAAGAAAAAAAGGCATAATAAAATAG
Source organism: Flavobacterium panacis (assembly GCF_024649945.1). Lineage (GTDB taxonomy): Bacteria > Bacteroidota > Bacteroidia > Flavobacteriales > Flavobacteriaceae > Flavobacterium > Flavobacterium panacis. The sequence goes on from NZ_JANKMS010000001.1 coordinate 160,813, forward strand.
AATATTATGCCTTTTTAATTTAACAAATTTCAATAACAATTAATCTTGTAAACTGCTTTACAATACTTTTCTCTATTTTGAAAATAGCAGCATCATTATTAATTAAAACAGAAATTTCAACAAGTATATTTTATTAAATATACCCCATTATTAGGGATCAGCTTCACTTAACTTGTTCTCACAGAAAAGTTAAGTGAGCAATATGCATCTATATCTATTATCTTTAATAAGTGCTTACTAATTCAAAATATTACAAATCATTGATACAGTGCAAAACCCGCAAAATCCAATTTTGCGGGAATTCCCAATTTCTTAATTATCCAATTTTTTTCATTGCTGTCATAGACTCTCTCAACCAAGCTCCTACTTCTTCGATAGGATGTTGACGGATTTCTCTATTTACAGCGATCAATACTGCATTATCAACTGCATTTGAAGTTGAAAATGGTTTTCCGATGATATTAGTTTCTACTTTTTTCATGAATTCAGTCAATAAAGGCTTACATGCATGATCAAATAAATAACATCCGTACTCAGCAGTATCAGAAATTACACGGTTCATTTCGAATAATTTCTTTCTAGCGATTGTGTTTGCAATTAACGGTAATTCGTGTAATGACTCATAGTAAGCTGATTCTTCGATAATTCCAGCTTCAGTCATAGTTTCGAAAGCTAACTCAACACCAGCTTTAACCATTGCAATCATTAATACTCCATTATCAAAATATTCTTGTTCTGAGATTGGAGCTTCTTGTGGAGCTGTTTTCTCGAAGTTAGTTTCTCCTGTTGCAGCTCTCCATTTCAATAAGTTAACATCGTCATTTGCCCAGTCAGCCATCATAGTGCTAGAGAATTCTCCAGAAATGATATCGTCTTGGTGTTTTTGGAATAATGGACGCATAATATCTTTCAATTCTTCAGCCAATTCGTAAGCTTCGATTTTTGAAGGGTTGTTCAAACGATCCATCATATTTGTGATACCACCGTGTTTCAAAGCCTCAGTAATAGTTTCCCATCCAAATTGGATTAATTTTGAAGCATAAGCAGCATCGATTCCTTTTTCAACCATTTTATCAAAACATAAAATAGATCCAGTCTGCAATAAACCACAAAGAATAGTTTGCTCACCCATTAAATCTGATTTTACTTCAGCTACGAAAGATGATCTTAAAACTCCAGCTCTGTGACCTCCAGTTGCTACAGCGTAAGCTTTTGCTTGATCTAAACCAAAACCGTTTGGATCATTTTCTGGGTGAACAGCGATAAGAGTTGGAACTCCAAATCCTCTTTTGTATTCTTCACGAACCTCAGATCCTGGACATTTAGGAGCGCACATAATTACTGTGATGTCTTTACGAACTTGCATTCCTTCTTCTACAATATTAAATCCGTGAGAATAAGATAAAGTAGAACCTTGTTTCATTAATGGCATAATAGCAGTTACCACAGCTGTATGTTGTTTGTCTGGTGTAAGGTTACAAACTAAGTCTGCAGTTGGAATCAATTCTTCGTAAGTTCCCACTTTGAAACCATTTTCAGTAGCATTTTTGAAAGAAGCTCTCTTTTCAGCAATTGCATCTGCACGTAATGCATAAGAAATATCTAAACCAGAATCTCTCATGTTTAATCCTTGATTCAAACCTTGTGCTCCACAACCAACAATTACAACTTTTTTTCCAGCTAATGCTGCAATTCCGTCTGCAAATTCTGATTGCTCCATAAATTCGCAAACTCCTAATTGTTCTAATTGTAATCTAAGTGGTAATGTATTGAAATAATTTGCCATTTTTGTTTTAATATTTAATGAAATGAAATTTAATAATTGATATATATAACTAAGATTTTATTATTTAAAGGTTTCTAACAAAGCTGAAATCTCCATTTTTTGTTTTGAAACCGAAATTCTTCCAGAACGTACAAACTGCATAATTCCGTATGGTTTGAATTTTTCGTATAATTCTTCAATTTCAGAACGTCTTCCTGATTTTGAAATCACAAAGAAATCACGAGAAACTGTTACAATTGTTGACTGGCTTTCTTTGATGATATTCTGAATTTGTTTTTCGTCGAATAACAAACTTGAAGCGATTTTGAATAAAGCATTTTCTAAGAAAATCGTTTCTTCATCTGTGTGATAAAATGCTTTTATAACTTCAATTTGTTTCTCAATTTGTCCTACAATATTCTGAACCCATTTCTCTGTAGTATTTACTACAATGATAAATCTTGAAACATTCTCTATTTCTGATTCAGAAACATTTAGACTTAATATGTTAATGTGACGCTTTAAGAATATTCCAGATATTCTATTCAACAATCCCACATTATTTTCTGAGTATACCGATATGGTAAATGTTTTATCTTCCATTTTGTTTTTTAGTTTTATTTGTTTCAATCCCGATAGCTATCGAGACTGAAACATGAAACTTCTTTTTAGCTTAATCTAATTTCTGAAACGCAAGCTCCGGTTGGAATCATTGGGAATACATTATTCTCCTTTTCCACCATGACTTCCAAGAAGTAAGAATCTTTAGAAGCTAACATTTCTGCTACCGCTGCATCTAAATCTTCACGTTGTGTTACTTTTTTAGATTTAATATGATACCCTTCTGCAATGGCAACAAAATTTGGATTGATCATTTTTGTTGATGCATAACGGTTGTCAAAGAACAATTCCTGCCATTGACGTACCATTCCTAAAAATTCATTATTTAAAATAACAATCTTAACAGGAACCTGAGTTTGGAAAATCGTTCCCAATTCCTGAATTGTCATTTGGAATCCACCATCACCAATAATCGCTACAACTTCGCGTTCTGGTTTTCCCATTTTTGCTCCAATTGCCGCTGGAAGTGCAAATCCCATTGTTCCTAAACCTCCAGAAGTAATATTACTTTTAGTTGAGTTGAATTTTGCATAACGGCAAGCAAACATTTGGTGCTGTCCAACATCTGTTACGATAATTGCATCACCTTTTGAATGTTTATTAATCATTTCAACAGTTTCTCCCATTGAAATTCCTTTACCATTCGTTGGATTTAATTCTTCTTTAATAACTGAATTGAATTCAATTTCTCTTAGAGCTTTAAATTCGTTAAGCCATAAATCGTGAGATTTTGCCTCTAATAACGGTAATAAAGCCGCTAAAGATTCTTTAACATCGCCTAAAACAGCTATTTCAGTCTTAACGTTTTTATCAATTTCTGCAGGATCAATTTCGAAATGAATAACTTTTGCTTGTTTTGCATAAGTGTTTAAGTTTCCTGTAACACGGTCGTCAAAACGCATTCCGAAAGCAATTAAAACATCACATTCGTTAGTCAATAAATTAGGCGCATAATTTCCGTGCATTCCTAACATCCCTACATTTAATGGGTGATCTGTCGGTAAAGCTGAAAGTCCTAAAATGGTCCATGCAGACGGAATTCCAGATTTTTCTATTACTGCTTTGAATTCTGCTTCTGCTTGACCTAAAATAATTCCTTGTCCAAAAACGATTAAAGGTTTTTTCGCAGAATTAATCAAAGCTGCCGCTTCAGATACTTTATCTAAATTCAATTTCGGAACTGGAACATAACTTCTAATTCCAGTACATTTTTCATAACTAAAATCAAACTCGTCAAACTGAGCATTTTTAGTAATATCAATCAATACAGGTCCTGGACGTCCAGAACGAGCAATATAAAATGCTTTTGCAATAATTTCTGGAATTTGAGAAGCTTCTGTTACCTGAAAATTCCATTTTGTAACTGGAGTTGAAATTCCGATAATATCAGTTTCTTGAAATGCATCAGAACCTAATAAATGTCTTCCAACTTGTCCTGTAATACAAACCATTGGAGTTGAATCAATCTGAGCATCAGCGATTCCTGTAACTAAATTAGTTGCTCCTGGTCCAGAAGTAGCAATTGCCACCCCTACTTTTCCTGTAGCTCTCGCATAACCTTGAGCTGCATGTGTTGCACCTTGTTCGTGACGTACTAAAACGTGGTGTAATTGATCTTGAAATTTGTATAATTCATCGTAAACTGGCATGATTGCTCCACCTGGATAACCATAAATTAAGTCTACTCCTTCTGCTAATAAACATCTTATAACGGCTTCTGCCCCTGATATTCTCATAGTATATTGTTTTTTCAATATCAAAAATCAATTTCAAAATTCAATGGCAATGGTAAATTTCAATTTCAATTATAAATTTTAAATTGAATTTTTATTTATTGCTATTTGATTTTTGCTATTGTCATTGCTATTGATTTTTGATATTGTTATTTTAAAATTAATTATCGGTAACGCAACCTGTTGATGCACTAGAAACCGATTTAGCGTATTTAAGTAAAACCCCTCTGTCAACTTTTAATTTCGGCTGAATCCAAGCCGCTTTTCTAGCTGCAAATTCTTCGTCAGATATCTTCAGGTCGATAGTATTTTTTACTGCATCGATAGCGATTAAATCTCCATCTTTTACTAGCGCAATACCTCCACCGTCATATGCTTCTGGTGTAACGTGTCCTACCACGAAACCGTGCGAACCGCCCGAGAATCTACCGTCTGTAATTAGTGCACAGCTGCTTCCTAATCCAGCACCGATAATGGCAGATGTAGGTTTTAGCATTTCAGGCATTCCCGGACCACCTTTTGGTCCACAACCTCTAATGACGACTACATTACCTGGTTTAATTTTTCCGGCTTGAAGACCTGGAATTACTTCAAATTCACCTTCAAATACAACAGCTGGTCCTTCGAAATATTCTCCTTCTTTTCCACTGATTTTTGCTACAGCACCTTCAGAAGCAAGATTTCCGTATAAAACCTGAATATTTCCTGTTGGTTTTAATGCTTTTTGAATTTCGTGAATCACTTCTTGTCCGTCTTGTAAATCTGGAGTCGAAGCTAAGTTTTCAGCAACTGTTTTTCCTGTTACAGTTAAACAATCTCCGTGGATTAATCCCACTTTCAATAAATATTTCATTACTGCAGGAATACCTCCTACTTCGTGAATATCTTCCATCATGTATTTACCACTTGGTTTCATATCAGCAAGAACTGGAGTTCTATCATTAATTGCTTGAAAATCATCCAAAGTGATTGTGATTCCAACTGAATGTGCCATTGCAATTAAGTGCATAACTGCATTTGTAGAACCACCTAAAACTGCTACAATTGTAATAGCATTTTCAAAAGCCTTACGAGTCATAATGTCTCTTGGCTTGATATCTTTTTCTAATAATATTTTGATTGCTTTTCCAGCTTCTAGACATTCGTCTCTCTTTTCTTGACTTAATGCTGGATTAGAAGAACTATAAGGCAAACTCATTCCTAATGCTTCAATAGCAGAAGACATTGTATTTGCAGTATACATACCACCACAAGCACCAGCACCTGGACAAGCATTTTGAATTACACCTTTAAAATCTTCTGGAGTGATTTCGCCTTTTACCTTTTTTCCTAAAGCTTCAAAAGCAGAAACGATATTTAAAGATTCTCCTTTCCATTTTCCAGAGTGAATGGAACCTCCGTAAATCATCATTGATGGACGGTTTAATCTTCCCATTGCGATTAATGCTCCAGGCATATTTTTATCACAACCAGGAATTGCGATGATACTATCGTACCACTGCGCTCCCGCAACTGTTTCAATAGAATCTGCAATAACATCACGAGAAACTAATGAATAACGCATTCCTTCAGTTCCGTTAGAAATACCGTCACTGACACCAATGGTATTAAAAATAAGTCCGACAAGATCTGCATCCCAAACACCTTTTTTAACATCTTTTGCTAAATCGTTCAAGTGCATGTTGCAAGTGTTACCATCGTAACCCATGCTCACAATTCCAACTTGTGCTTTCTTTAAATCTTCTTCAGTTAAACCAATTCCGTACAACATTGCTTGCGCCGCAGGCTGTGTTTGATCTTGAGTGATGGTCTTGCTGTACTTATTTAATTCCATTATTGCTTATTTTATTTTTTTTAATTTTTTATTCAAAAAAAAACCTTCCAGTATTTGGAAGGTTTCTAATATAGTTTTTCAATTATATTTATAACATTCCCGATGCAGATGTGTGAATCACATTGACAACAACGACAGAAGTAATAATAATTGAGATTTGCATCGCTTATTTTTTTAGTGTTACAAAAGTATAGAAACTTTAGCAACTAAAAAAATAAAATCTCAACATTTCAAACACTTCTTGTTATTTAATTCACGTTTTAACAAAAAATATTAAACAATTGTCGATTGTCCAATACTAACATTGTCATTATTAAAATACAGTAAATCATCTTTACTGAAGATAAAATTAGAAACAAACTCACCTACTTCGTTTGTACCGAATTTTGAATCTGGTTTTAAATCAACTGTAACTACCTTGTATTCAATTGCTTTTTCTACCGCTTTAAAAATCACATTGGCTTCTTTAGTTAATCCAAAATGTTCTAACAAAAGAGCTGCTGCTAAAATAGAAGCAATCGGATTTGCAATATTTTTTCCTTTAGCTTGCGGATATGATCCGTGAATTGGTTCAAACAAAGCATTTTTTTCTCCTAAAGACACAGATGGCAGCAAACCAATAGATCCTGTAATCACACTAGCTTCATCAGATAAAATATCTCCGAACAAGTTTTCAGTCAAAATCACATCAAATTGTTTCGGATTTAAAATCAGTTGCATTGCTGCATTATCCACAAATAAGAAATCAAGTTTAACATCTGGATAACCTTCGCTCACTTTCTGAACAACCTTTCTCCACAATCTTGAAGTTTCCAAAACATTTGCTTTGTCTACCATTGTTAACTTTTTACGACGTTTTTGAGCCGATTTAAAAGCTAAATGTGCAATTCTTGTAATTTCTTCTTCTGAATATTCACATAAATCTGAAGCATGCGTCCCTTCTTCATTAAGTGTTTTTGTTCCAAAATAAGCTCCACCAGTTAATTCTCTAAAAATGGTAAAATCTGCTCCTTCAATAATTTCTCTTTTTAAAGGAGAAGATTCTATTAAGGCTTTATAAGGTTTTATAGGACGAATATTAGCGAATAATCCTAATTCTTTTCGCAGCTTCAGCAATCCTTGTTCTGGACGAACCTTTGCATTTGGGTTATTATCGTACTTAGGATCTCCAATACCTCCAAGCAAAACTGCATCTGTATTCAAACACAGATTCAAAGTTTGTTCTGGTAAAGGATTTCCTGTTTTATCGATAGCAACCGCTCCCATCAGGGCTTCTTCAAAAACAAATTCGTGATTGTACACTTCGCCAATGGCATACAAAGCTTTTTTAGCTTGTAAAATTACTTCAGGCCCAATTCCATCTCCTGGTAAAACTGCAATTTTTAAATTCATAATCCCTCGCTATTTATGTCTTTAAATCCTTATTGTTCCTAGTTTATTTTTGAAATATTAACTTCTGATTAATTCACCTTCTATTTTAGAAGCTTCAATAATTTGGTGGATATCTGCGTCTACAACTTCTTTTTTAATATCAGCGAATTTCAAGAACTCTATGTAAACGATATCTAATTGTGTTTTTGTTAATTCGTAACCTACTTTTTTAGCACGGTAAGCCAAAGCAGCTCTTCCGCTTCTAGCTGTTAGAATAATTGAAGATTCATTCACTCCAACATCTAACGGATCCATAATCTCGTAAGTAGCTCTGTTTTTAATCACACCATCTTGGTGAATTCCAGAACTGTGTGCAAAAGCATTTGCTCCTACAATTGCTTTATTTGGCTGAACAATCATTCCCATACTTTCAGAAACCAAACGACTCATTTCGTTCAATTCTCTTGTATTGATGTTTGTATCTAAATTTAAATAAGGATGTTGTTTGAAAATCATAACCACTTCTTCAAGCGCTGTATTTCCAGCTCTTTCTCCAATACCATTTATAGTACATTCAATTTGTCTAGCACCATTAATAGCACCTGCAATTGAGTTTGCAGTAGCCATACCTAAATCGTTATGACAGTGGCAAGAAAGAATTACGTTTTCAATTCCTTTTACGTTTTCTTTTAAGTATTTTATTTTTGCTCCATATTCTTCAGGAAGACAATATCCAGTTGTATCTGGAATATTTAATACAGTAGCTCCAGATTTGATAACTTCTTCACAAACTTTTGCTAAGAATGCATTATCTGTTCTACCAGCATCTTCTGCGTAGAATTCTACATCTTCTACATACGATTTTGCATGTGCTACAGCGTATTTTGCTCTTGCAATAATATCTTCAGGCGTAGTATTTAATTTGTGGAGGATATGAGATTCTGAGGTTCCGATTCCAGTATGGATTCTAGGTCTTTTAGCATGCTTTAAAGCAGCTGCAGCAACATCTATGTCATTTTTTACGGCTCTTGTTAGTCCGCAGACAGTTGCATTTTCTACAATTTTACAAATCTCAGAGACCGATAAAAAATCGCCCGGACTTGACACAGGAAAGCCTGCTTCGATGATATCAACCCCCATTTTGTCTAGTCGTTCTGCGATAACTAATTTTTGCTTAGTATCTAACTTGCATCCTGGAACTTGTTCACCGTCGCGTAAAGTGGTGTCAAAAATTTGAACTTTCTCTCTATTCATATTCATTTATTTAATGTAATTTCACATCTTGATAACAAATATATATTGTACTATCGCAGTACGAAATTCATTTTAATGAAATTATACTGTTCATAAAACGATTTATACCTAATTAACTATTTTATTATCAATAAGTTACATTATTATTTTTTACAATGGCTAACCATCAAAAAGATTTCTTATTTGTTTTAATCAAATCACTTTCGAAATCAGAAAAAAGACAGTTTAAAATTTTTGCAAGCCGATTAGAGACGAGTTCAAACACAAAATTTATCGAATTATTCAATATTCTGGATAAATCTGAAGTGTATGATGAAAAACTCATTCTTAAGAGCGGTGTCATTCAAAAAGTACAGCTATCTAATTTAAAATCATACTTATACAAACAAATCTTAGTAAGCATACGATTGAATATTCCTAGCCAGAATATTCGCTATCAGCTTCGTGAGCAAATGGATTTTGCTGTTATTCTTTATAATAAAGGATTATACAAACAGAGTTTAAAGATTTTAGACAAGACCAAACAACAAGCGCTTGAGAATGATGAAAAATATATGGCGTATGAGATTGTAGAATTCGAAAAACTAATCGAATCGCAATATATTACCCGAAGTATTCAAGGTCGTGCTGATGAATTGGTTATTCAGGCGAAAGAATTAAACTATAGGAATACGATTTCAAGTAAATTATCGAATTTATCACTTCAATTGTACGGCATCATGTTAAAAACAGGTTACGTAAAAAGTGATGAGGAATATAAATATATTGATGATTATTTTAATAGACATGTAGCGAAACTAGATGAAAGTAAATTTGGTTTTAGAGAAAAATATTGGTTTTACAACGCTAGTCTTTGGAGAAGTTTTCTTGTTCAGGACTTTTTGGCCAGTTACAAATTTGCCTATAAATGGGTAAAATTATTCTATGACAATCCAAATATGATTTATCTAAATCCTGTATTTTTTCTGAAAGGAAATCATTATTTCTTAGAATCACTTTATATGTTAAAGTATAAATCGAATTTCAAGAAATATTTAAATCTTTTAGAAGAAACAATTGCTGATCCAAAATTCCCTGTAAATGATAATATTGCATCCCTTTCGTTTCTATACGTTTATAACAACAAATTAAATCTACATATTTTAGCAGGAACATTTGCAGAAAGTGAATATTTGATTCCTGAAATTTTAAATAAACTAAAAATACACAGCGAGCATCTTGACGAACATCACGAAATGTTGTTTTTCTATAAAATTGCTTCGATTTATTTTGGTGTCGAGAAATACAATGAATGTATCAATTACCTAGATAAGATCATCAACAACAAGAACTTAACAATGCGTGAAGATCTTATGTGTTTTGCTAGATTATTATCTTTAATTGCTCATTATGAATTAGGAAAAGATTATTATTTAGAAAATCATTTAAAAAGCACGTATAAGTTTCTACTGAAAATGAATGATTTGCATGAGGTTCAAAAAGAAATCATCAAATTCTTAAGAAACCTTAATAATTTTTACCCGGCAGACATTAAAAATGAGTTCAAAAAAATGCGTACTCGTTTTATAGAACTCGAAAAGAATACTTATGAAAAAAGAGCTTTCTTATATCTGGATATTATTTCTTGGTTGGAAAGTAAAATTGAAAACAGAAAAATTGCTGATATTATAAAGGAAAAAGCGAAATTGAACAATAGATAGGTTTTAATTCAATTAAGGCTTTACACAACAAAACCCGACAGATTTTAAAAACCTGTCGGGTTTATTGCTTATAAAATCAAATTTTAAAAATTAGAAATCTGCAGTTCTTTAAATACTGCTTTAGTTATATCTTTTCTACAGTTTCCAAAATTCGTTTTATTGTTATTTCTCCTTTGTAAAAGTCTTGTAGCAAAAAAATAAGTTTCGTTTTTCTTCTCTACATAACCTACCCACCAGCCAATATTAAAACCATTTTCGCGAGTCCATCCAGTTTTTGAATGAATCTTATAATTTTGATTTTCTTCGCTAAGCATTACTTTTTTAACAATTTGTATGTTTCTTTTAGAAAATGGAAGTTTCTCATCATATAGCTTTTTTAAAAACTCGACTTGATTAAGAGGAGAAATTCCAAATTCACCAAAGTTCCAAAAATCACTGTCTTTTTGAGAGAGATTTATATTTCCATAATCGCACAATCCCAAGTATTTTTCATACTTCTCTTTACCAATCCGCTTTGCTAATTCTATAAACACCCAGCCAGCAGAAACGCTAAAAGCTTCTTTTACTGTCATATCATGATAGATTTCTGGACGATAACCATACTTTATTGTATCTGTTTTTCCAATCCATTTCACGATATCATTTTCACTTTTAATCGTTTTAGTTTCAAGAGCAATAAGAAGATTAGTAATTTTAAATGTAGAAGCTGGCAATGTCTGTACATTAACATCTAATGTATCAGACAGAATCCATCTGTGTCTAGCATTATCATAAACAACAATTGAACCTGTAACACCGCAGGAATCAAAATATTTTTTAAAATCCTGACGAACAACTACTGTGTCTTTTACATCTACCAAAAAGTCGTTTCTTTTCTTGCCACTAGACAAACCCGAAATCAACATTATGCTTGATAGAATTAAAAGTACTTTGTAGCTCATTCTTTATTTCAAATAATTAAAACTTTATTCTACAATATTAGAAGTAGTCACATAGAAGTTTTTATCTACTTCTAAATTTCTTTCTTCGTTTGTTGTTTTAATAGACTGCCATTCTGTAGTCGGTTTCAACATAGTTTCAACGCCATTAACTTTAACTTTAACTGGCATATCGAATTTAGAAACACAATTTGTCCAGTGATATCCTAAAGTGCCATTTTTAAACATATATTCAAGAACAGGAATTTTAGTTGTGGTCAAATACTGTGCGTAAACTCTATTGAAATTAATTCCGGACTGATCATTAATATAATCTTCAATTTGTTTAGAAGTAACTGTTTGATGATAAAACGTTTTATTCAAACCTCTTAAAATTGATTTCCATTTTGCATCATCTTTGATAATCTGACGAATAGTATGCAACATATTCGCTCCTTTTGGATACATATCACCAGATCCTTCATTATTTACGTCATAATGACCGATAATTGGTTTGTCGTTTTCGATGTTTTTTCTGCATCCAATTACATATTCTGCTGCAGCTTCTTTTCCATAATAATATTCAATGAATAGACTTTCTGAATAGTTTGTAAAACTTTCGTGAATCCACATATCAGCAATATCTTTATACGTAATATTATTTGCAAACCATTCGTGACCAGATTCATGAATAATAATGAAGTCAAATTTTAATCCCCAACCTGTACCACTCAAATCGTTTCCTAAATAACCTTTTTTATATTGATTCCCGTAAGTTACAGAACTTTGGTGTTCCATTCCTAAATAAGGAACTTCAACTAATTTATAACTGTCTTCATAAAACGGGTATGGTCCAAACCAACTTTCAAAAGCTTTCAACATTTTCGGAGCGTCTTTAAAATGTTCTTTAGCCAAAGCCAAATTATCTCTTAAAACATAGTAACTGCAATCTAAGTTTCCTTTTTCTCCTTTAAAAACTTCAGTAAAATTTACATAATCTCCAATATTAATGTTTACACCGTAATTATTGATTGGATTAGAAACATACCAATTAAACGTTTTGGTACCATCCTTTTCTTTTTTAACGCTTTTTAATCTTCCGTTAGAAACCTCAGTTAAATCTCCTGGAACATTTACACTAATTAACATGTTTTCTACTTCATCATACATATGATCTTTACATGGCCACCATACACTTGCGCCTAAACCCTGACATGATGTAGCAATAAAATCTTTTCCGTTTTTATCTTTTTTCCACGAAAACCCTCCATCCCACGGCGCTTTAACTGCTTCTTTTGGTTTTCCTTCAAAAGAAACTATAATTTCCTTAGTATCACCAACTTTTTGCTTTTCATTTAAAGTGATAAAAAAAGCATTTCCATCTCTTTCAAACTTCAAATCCTTTCCATTCTGAGTCACTTTTGTGATCTTCATTGGTTCCTGCAAATCAATCTGCATTCTGTTATTTTCTGTCAAAACAGTATAGCGAACTGTATTTGAACCTGAAATAAATTTTTCTGCCGGATTTACTTTAACATCTAAATGATAGTATTTCAAATCCCACCAAGCTCTTTCTTTAGTAATACTTCCACGTAAAGTATCCTGATGTGTAAAAACAGTTTCTGACTTATTCAAAAGTCCTTGGGCATTGGCAGTAAAACCAGCTAAAAACGCGATAAATGCGCCACAAAAGTATTTTTTCATTATTTATAAGTTTGAAATAAATAAGGTAATTAAACCGAAGTAATCTTTAACAAATGTAAACATTCGGATCAAATTTTTTAAATTTTTATGATTTTAAGAATTACAAAGGATATTTAAATTCATTATTCTTCTCTATTTTAGTGGTTTCAAAACTTTAGACTTCATAATATGAGATTTGATGCTGTTGTTTCTTTTTTGTTTGTGATGTTTTCTACAATTGCAAATTCACAAATAGTTACTATTCACAAAACTAAAAACACAATCGAAATTGATGGCGATTTAAGCGATTGGGAAATTCCATTTCTAGGCCCATTTGTTATTCATGATTCAGGAGAGAAAGCCGCTCAAAACACATTTGTATCTTTTTTATGGGATGATAAAAATCTCTACATTGGCTATAACTGCACAGATTCTACTATCATTGGAAAACCTCAAAAAAAAGATGCACAAATTTTTTACACGGATGATTTGGTTGAAATTTTTATTGATCCAGATGGAGACGGACAAAATTATCTTGAAATTGGTGTAAACGCTTTTTCAACAAATTACGATCTACTTTTGAAATGTATTTCACCAGAATGTGGAGGCTGGAAAACAGTAATAGATTTTAATATTATTGGGATGAAAACAGTAAGTAAAATAAATCCCGAAGGTTATACGGTTGAAATTAAAATCCCATTTTCAAGTCTTGAAAGAATAAAAAACGGAGGGTTTCTAAAACCAAAAATTGATACAAAATGGAAAGCAAATGCCTTTAGAATTGATTACGGCAAAACCATTGAATATCTTGCTTTGCAACCATATAAAAGTTCTAAGTTCGGTTTTCACCAGCCTGAAGAATTTGCGGTTTTTGAGTTTGTAGAATAGTTTTTACTTCATTGAAAACTGCTGCAATTCTGTCACTTTAAAATACTCAGCATTGTCAGATAAGTAACTAAAAGAGGCGTTCATTCTTTTCATTCTATAAACTTCAAAAATAGATTTATTCCGTACAAAATATATATTGCTATAAAATTTATTATCTAAGCTCCCATAAAGTGTATATATATCTAAAAACATTGAAATCCCTTTTTTTAACATTGTGGCATTCAAAAATTCTTTTGGGAGAAAAATATCTAAGAAAACATCATCATCTACGTACAATTCCCCAGTACTTTCATTTATAGGATAAAAATTACCATAAGGAGATCTTTCCAAAAACAAAATCATCCTCTGTCCAGCCTTTAATTCCTTCATTCTTGGATCACAAAGCCATTCTTTCCAGATAGCTACATTAATTTTCGTGCTTGATTTTCCTTTAATAAATTGACTTATAGTGAACTCATATTCATTTTTAGAAACTTTAGAAATTGTTCCATCAACAATCAAAACAGCTCTAGAAACAACTAACGAATAGGGCATTACATTTTTCTTAAATCCGTAATTAAAAACAGAATAAAGGAGTAGCAATAAACAAAAATGTAGTCTCATAAAGTTCTTATTAAGAAACTAAAAGTACCGTTTTTTTTTTAGATATAAGACATAAAAAAATCGCATTATGACAACCATAATACGATTTAATTTATTTAAAAGAAAAAGTAAGACGATCTATTTCTGACGTTTCTTTAAAACTTCAACAACATCGTTTAGTTGATACCCTTTTGCCTGCAATAAAATTAAGTAATGAAATAACAAATCGGCACTTTCGCTAAGGAATAAATCGTCGTTATCATCTTTTGCTTCAATAACTACCTCTACCGCCTCTTCTCCAACTTTTTGGGCAATTTTATTAATTCCTTTTTCGAATAAAGAAGCTACATAACTTTTCTCTGAATCAGCATTTTCTCTTCTGGTTTTGATTGTATTTTCTAATTGAGAAATAAAACCATAATTAGCATCATTTGGTTCTTGCCAGCAAGTATCTGCTCCTGTGTGACAAGTTGGCCCGACTGGTTTTGCCTGAATCAAAAGTGTGTCACCATCACAATCATTTTTAATACTTACTAAGTTTAAGAAATTTCCACTCTCCTCACCTTTTGTCCAAAGTCTTTGTTTGGAACGGCTAAAGAAAGTCACTTTTTGTGTTTCAATTGTTTTTTGAAGCGATTCTTCGTTCATATAACCCAGCATCAAAACATTTTTTGTTTCAGAATCCTGAATGATAGCTGGAATTAATCCGTGTGCACTTTTGATATCGATTTCCATGTCTATTTTAGATTTTAGAGTTCAGATTACTGAACTTATATTGATTTTTGATATTGTAATTGATATTGAAAATTTTACAACCTTACTTCAATATCGTTATTTCTTAACTCTTGTTTCAAAGCTTTAATCTCGATTTCTTTAAAGTGAAAAACACTTGCCGCCAAAGCTGCATCTGCTTTTCCTTCTTTAAACGAATCTACGAAATGTTGTATATTTCCAGCACCTCCAGAAGCAATAATTGGAATATTTACTAATTCCGAAAGTTTAGCCAAAGCTTCGTTTGCAAAACCATTTTTAGTTCCATCATTATCCATCGAAGTGAATAAGATTTCTCCAGCACCACGTTCTGCGACTTCAACAGCCCAATCAAATAAGTTTAATTCTGTTGGTACTTTTCCGCCCACTAAATGCACAATCCATTGTCCGTCAATTTGCTTGGCATCGATTGCAACGACAACGCACTGACTTCCAAATTTCTGAGCCAAATCATTAATCAATTGTGGATTTTTAACTGCCGACGAATTGATTGAAACTTTATCTGCTCCGTTGTTCAGCAGAATATCAACATCTTCTACAGACGAAATTCCCCCACCAACTGTAAACGGAATATTGATTTTTTCTGCCACGCTACGCACCATATTTACAAGTGTTTTACGTCTTTCTTCAGTTGCCGAAATATCTAGAAAAACCAATTCATCCGCACCTTCAGCCGAATAAATTTCAGCCAATTCTACTGGATCGCCAGCGTCACGTAAATCAACGAAATTTACGCCTTTTACGGTTCTTCCGTTTTTTATATCTAAGCAAGGTATAATTCTTTTTGCTAACATTTTTTTTAATGTGTTAATTAGAAAATTAGTCAATTAGATAATTATTCTTTGTCACGCGTAAATTATCTAATTATCAAATTTTCTCATTTTCTAATTATAAAAACCTCAAGTTGTTTTAAGGAAATTCTTCCTTCGTAAATTGCCTTCCCAATGATGGTTCCTTCACAACCTAATTCAGCTAATTTTGGTAATTCGTCGAAAGTTGAAATCCCTCCTGAAGCGATTAGTTTTATGCCTTTTGCTTCTGCTAAGATTTTGTCGTATAAATCAAAACTTGGTCCCTGTAGCATTCCATCTTTTGCGATATCTGTACAGATAACATACTGAATTCCTTTAGATTGGTAATCCTGAATAAATGGCACCAAATCTTCATTTGATTCTTCTAACCAACCAGAAACGGCGATTTTTTCATCTTTGGCATCAGCACCTAAAATAATTTTTTCTGTTCCATATTCAGAAATCCATTTTTGGAAAATGGCTCTGTTTTTTACAGCAATACTTCCGCCAGTAATTTGATTTGCACCGCTTTCAAAGGCAATTCTCAAATCATCATCCGATTTTAAACCTCCACCGAAATCAATTTTTAAGTTGGTTTGTGTTGCGATTTGTTCTAATATCTTATAGTTGACAATTTTACTTGATTTAGCTCCGTCAAGATCTACTAAATGCAGATATTCGATTCCGTGTGCTTCAAATGATTTCGCCACTTCAAGCGGATTTTCATTGTATATTATCTTGGTATCATAATCACCTTTGGACAAACGAACACATTTTCCTTCAATGATATCTATGGCTGGTATTATTCTCATTTTTATTATTTTAGATTTCTGATTTTAGATTTTAGATTTTTCTAAAATTGAAATTTTGATTGATTTTGAAATTGTTATTGAATTGGAATTTTACATTTTTAAGAAGTTCCCGAGGATTTTCTCGCCGACATCTCCACTTTTTTCTGGGTGAAACTGAGTTCCGTAAAAATTATCTTTTTGTAAAGCCGATGCATATTCAATATCATAGTTGGTTTTAGCAACTGCATATTCGCAATCTGGCGCGTAAAAACTGTGAACCAAATACATGTACTCATTTTCAGAAATATCTTTAAACAAATCGGTTTTTAAATCATAAATCTGATTCCATCCCATTTGTGGCACTTTTACGTTGTTTGAAAATTTCAAAACATCAACATCAAAAATCCCTAAACCTTCTGTATTTCCTTCTTCGGTTTTGTTACACATTAACTGCATTCCCAAACAAATTCCTAATACAGGTTGTTTCAATTGTGGAATCAAACTATCCAAACCGCTTTCGCGAAGTTTTGTCATTGCCGAACTCGCCTCCCCAACTCCTGGAAAAATCACTTTATCTGCCGATTTAATTTCCTCAGGATTATTGCTCAAAACTGCTTTGAAACCTAGTCTTTCAATAGCAAACATAATGCTCTGAATATTTCCTGCTCCGTAATTTATAATTACTATTTTCATTTAATTTTTGTTTTTTTTTGTTTCAGGTTTCAAGTTTCAGGTTGCTCTTCAGAACATGAAACTCGAAACTTCAAACAAATTTTACTTTACAGATCAGTATAATGAGCTATCATTTTGTTTACCAATCCATCTTCATTAAAAAACATTACTTCAATCGCCTTTTTGTCCATGATAGATTTATAATATAATGCTACTGAATTTACACCTGCCGTAACATCAATTAGTTCAAAATGCAAATCTGGAAATTTTGCAAGTGCCTTACTCCAATACTCTTTAACCTGTATCTTCCCTTGAAGCGAACCACTTTCAATTCCTCCTGCCAATTTAATCATTGGTGTTGTAATTTCAAGATCGTCAGAATAATGACTCATAACATCTTCTAAATCATGAGAATTCCAAGATTCTATCCATGTTTTTGCAAATTCTTTCGCTTCCATAAGTTTTGTTTTTGTTGGCTTTAAGTTTCAGGTTTTGTTGAGCAACTTGAAACTTGAAACAAATTTTACAACATACCTTTAGTTGAAGGTAAAATCATTTTTTCTGTATCTCTTTTTACGGCTACTTTTATCGCTTTCGCAAAAGCTTTAAAAATTGCTTCTATTTTGTGATGTTCGTTGATTCCTTCAGCTTTGATATTTAAGTTCGCTTTTGCTCCGTCTGTGAATGATTTAAAGAAATGATAGAACATTTCTGTTGGCATTTTACCTACCATTTCACGTTTGAATTCCGTTTCCCAAATTAACCAATTTCTTCCACCAAAGTCAATTGCAGCTTGTGCTAAACAATCATCCATTGGCAAGCAAAATCCGTAACGCTCGATTCCAAGTTTGTTTCCTAATGCTTTTGCGAAAACTTCTCCAAGCGCAATCGCTGTATCTTCAATTGTGTGGTGTTCATCTACTTCTAAATCGCCTTTTACAAGGATTTCCAAATCCATTTGACCGTGACGCGAGATTTGATCCAACATATGATCGAAAAACGCAATTCCAGTATCTATTTTACTTTTTCCTGTTCCGTCAAGATTTAAATTGATATAAATATCCGTTTCATTTGTTTTTCTTGTAATCGATGCTGAACGTGCTTCTAACTTTAAAAACTCATAGATCTTTTTCCAATCCATAGTTTGTAAAGCGATTGTCTCGTTCAATTCTTCACGTTTTGATGAAATCTCAGTACTTCCTGCCCCATCTGTATCGTTCATGAAAATCGCTTTTGCGCCTAAGTTTTTAGCCAATTCAACATCCGTTAAACGATCACCTAAAACAAAAGAATTTTCTAAATCATATTCTGGATTATTCAAATATTTCGTCAACATTCCAGTTCTTGGTTTACGTGTTGGCGCATTTTCTTCTGGAAAAGTTCTGTCAACAAAGATTTCATCAAAAACAATTCCTTCATTTTCAAACGCTTTTAGAATGAAATTTTGCGTTGGCCAAAATGTATCTTCTGGAAAACTATCTGTTCCTAATCCGTCTTGATTGGTTACCATTGCTAATTCGTAATCCAACTCATTTGCAATTTTAGCTAGATATTGAAACGCTTTTGGATAAAATTCTAATTTATCTAAGCTGTCTAATTGATAATTTTCTGGTTCTAAAACAATCGTTCCATCACGATCGATAAAAAGTACTTTTTTCATATTTTTTTTTGTTCTGCCACAGATTTCACGGATTTAATGGATTTTTCTTTTTGCCACGAATTACACAAATTTCACTAATTCAATTCGTGCAAATTCGTGTAATTCGTGGCAAAAAATATACACAAACAGAATAAAAAAATCATTTTAATCTGTATAATCTGTGGCTTTATTTTTTTTAACTCAATGATTTTAATTCTCTAATCACAACCGCATTTTCTTCTTTTGTTCCGATTGTAAAACGAAGACAATTTTCACATAAAGGTTGTGTAGTTCTGTTACGAATTACAATTCCTTTTTCAATTAATTGATCGTATCTTTTGTTTGCATCATCCACTTTTGCTAAAATAAAATTCGCTTCTGTTGGATATACTTTTTCAACAAAATCAACTTCAAGCAAAACTTTAAGTAATTCTTCTCTTTGCTCAATAATAGAAGCTATTTCTTGTTTTATTTTTTCAGAATCTTTTAAACGTTCGATTGCTCTTTGTTGTGTTAATTCGTTTACGTTATAAGGCGGTTTGATTTTGTTTAAAATTGAAATCACAACTTCAGAAGCATAACAAATTCCTAAACGAATTCCGGCTAAACCATAAGCTTTAGAAAGTGTTTGCGTAATCACTAAATTTGGATAAGCATCGATTTCTGTGAGCCAGCTTTCTTTCTCTGAAAAATCAATATAAGCTTCATCAATCACTACCAAACCTTTAAAATTTTGAAGCAATTTGACCACGCTTTCATCTGAAAAAGAATTTCCTGTTGGATTATTTGGCGAACATAAAAAGATGATTTTTGTATTCTCATCAACTGCTTCAAGAATTTTTTCTACTTGTGGTTGAAAATCTGTAGTTAACAAAACTTCTCTGTTTTCAACAGCATTAATATTAGCTAAAACTCCATACATTCCATAAGTTGGTGGCAACGAAATGATATTGTCTTTATTAGGTTCACAGAAAGCTCTGAAAAGTAAATCCAAAACTTCATCGCTCCCGTTTCCTAACAAAATCTGACTTTGTTTGGTTAAATTGTTTTTAGCCAAAATCGCTTTAACCGAATTCTGTTGCGGATCTGGATAACGATTTACTCCATTTTGATACGGATTTTCATTCGCATCCAAAAATATCATTTCGGCTGTATTAAAATCTTCAAACTCATCTCTTGCAGATGAATACGGTTTTAAAGATTTTACATTTTCACGTGTTATTGTATTTATATCGAAGGTACTCATTGTTGTTGTTTTTTGACTTTAAGAAGAAAAAGGCAAGAGAAAAGACTTCTCATCTTACTTATTTAACATCTTTCTTCTTGCTTCTTTTCTCTTTCTTTTCTTACTATAAACTTTTTAATCTTAAGGTCACAGCATTTTTATGCGCCTGTAAACCTTCGGCTTCAGCCATTGCTTCAATTGCTTTTCCGATGTTTTGAATTCCTTTTTCTGAGATTTTCTGAAAAGTCATTGATTTCATAAAGCTATCTAGATTTACACCACTGTAATTCTTAGCATAACCGTTTGTTGGCAAAGTATGATTGGTTCCAGAAGCATAATCACCAGCGCTTTCCGGAGTATAATTCCCAATGAAAACAGAACCAGCATTTACGATTCCGTTGCAATAGAAATCATCGTATTGTGAACAAATTATAAAGTGCTCAGGACCATATTCGTTGATTAAATCTAAAGCGGTCTGATCATTTTCCACATAAATCAATTTCGAATTTTCAATCGCTTTTTCTGCAATTGCTTTTCTTGGAAGGACTTCTAATTGAGCTTGTACTTCTTTTTCTACCTCTTCAATCAGTTTTTTTGACGTCGAAACTAAAATCACCTGACTGTCTGTTCCGTGTTCTGCTTGAGACAATAAATCTGAAGCAACAAATGATGGGACTGCAGTATCATCAGCTACAATCAATAATTCCGAAGGTCCGGCCGGCATATCAATGGCAACTCCAAATTGGGTTGCCAGTTGTTTTGCAACCGTTACAAACTGATTTCCTGGACCGAAGATTTTATAAACTTTAGGAATTGATTGAGTTCCAAAAGTCATTCCCGCAATAGCCTGGATTCCTCCAACTTTTAGAATTTTAGTGACACCACATAAATTTGCTGCATACAAAATTGCTGGATTAATTTTACCTTTTTTGTCTGGCGGAGAACATAATACAATTTCTTTACAACCAGCAATTTCAGCAGGAACAGCCAACATCAAAACAGTTGAAAACAAAGGCGCCGTTCCTCCAGGAATATATAAACCAATCTTTTGAATTGGTCGTTTTTCCTGCCAACAGTTTACACCTTCAATTGTTTCTACTTCAATACGATCCGTTTTTTGTGCTTTGTGAAATTTGTAAACATTATCTTTAGCCAATTGAATTGCTTCTTTTAATTCATTTGGAATCAATTGGATTGCTTCTTCAATTTCTTCTTTTGAAACCTCATAATTATCTTGAGAAATTCCATCAAATATTGAAGTGTATTTTGCAACCGCTTCATCACCTTTTTTCTGTACTTCTCTAAAGATTTCTTTTACCGTAACCTCAATATCGTCAATAGTTTGGGTTGGTCTTTTTAATATATCTGACCAGATTTCTGGTTTTGGATTGTTTATTTTATTCATAATATTTCATATTAAATTCCAAAGCTTTAAATCCCAAATTCCAATTCTTTATCTAAAAAAAACGCCAAGCTCTCAAAGCTGTAATCTTAAAATTGGAATTTGGAATTTAAAAATTGAAATTTCTTTTATAGTACCATTTTCTCAATTGGGCAAACTAAAATTCCTTCTGCTCCCACTTCTTTTAATTGATCAATTACATCCCAGAAAGTATCTTTATCGATTACAGAGTGAACGCTGCTCCAACCTTCTTGTGCCAAAGGAAGAACGGTCAAACTTCTTAAAACCGGAAGGATTTTTCCAACGGCATCAATTTTGTCGTTTGGTACGTTCATCAGGATGTATTTTGAATTTCTAGCTCTTAAAACTGCCTGAATTCTAAATTTTAAAGTATCAATGTGTTTTTGAATTTCTGGAGAAACTTTTGGAGAAACCGCTAAAACTGCTTCACTTTTTAAGATTACTTCAACTTCTTTTAAATTGTTTTTAAAAAGTGTACTTCCACTTGAAACAATATCCACAATGGCATCTGCAAGACCAATATTTGGAGCGATTTCTACTGAACCTGAGATTTGGTGAATGTCTACTTTTAAACCAAATTTATCAAAATATTCATTAACTGTGTTTGGATAAGAAGTTGCAATTCTAAGGTTTGCTAAATCCTGAATTGAATTGTATTCGAATGTTTTAGGAACTGCTACTGAAACTTTACATTTAGAAAAACCAAGTTTTTGAACTACTTCAATTCCTTTTCCTTTTTCTACCAAAAGATTATCTCCAACAATAGCTAAATCCACCACTCCATCAATTAAGTATTGAGGAATATCTGAATTTCTCAAGTATAAAACTTCAAGAGGAAAATTAGACGCTTCTGCTTTTAACTGATCTATTCCGTTGTTGATTGAAATACCACAGTCTTTTAGAATTTGGATACTGTCTTCGTTTAAACGACCCGATTTTTGAATTGCAATTTTTAAAGTACTCATTTTTTTAGTTGTTTGTTGGATTAATAGTTTGAGTACAAAGAATTGGTATAAAAAAACCCGTTTGATGTACTCAAACGGGTTTTAAAATATGATGATTTACACACATACCATTAACACATCGCTTGAGAGCAATAATGTAAATGATGATGATGTAATTGATTTGAAATCATTGTTTGGTTTGTTTTATAATTCTTTGAATCGGTTGCAAATATACTAGATAAAATATTTAAAAAGCAATTTTTATTTTAACTTAACGATAGTTTATTGTTAAAAAACTTTTTACATCGTCTTATGTTTAATAATTTGAAAATTACTTTAACGTATTTTCCAAATCATCGAAAACCAATAACACTTTAGTTCCTTTTCCGATTTCGCTTTCAATTTTAAATTTGACCTGAAGCAAATCAGTCATTCTTTTCACAATAAATAATCCAAGGCCTGTTCCTTTTATTTCAGAATGATTCAACGAATCT
Organism: Flavobacterium panacis; assembly: GCF_024649945.1. Classification (GTDB taxonomy): domain Bacteria; phylum Bacteroidota; class Bacteroidia; order Flavobacteriales; family Flavobacteriaceae; genus Flavobacterium; species Flavobacterium panacis. The sequence goes on from NZ_JANKMS010000001.1 coordinate 183,911, forward strand.
GATCTAAAAAATGGATTCAAAATCGACTCTAAATCTTTCTTGGCAATTCCAATTCCCTGATCTGAAATAGTACAGTTAATTTTATCCTTTTCTCTTGATAAAGAGATTTTAATTTGACCATCCGTTTTTGAATATTTTACTGCATTTGAGATAATATTACGGAGAATTGTCACTACTAAAAAAGTATCTGAAAAGGTATAAAAATCATCTGGAGTTTCTAAAACCACATTAAGATTTCCAGTCTTTATTTTCTCCGAATTCAAGGTCAGAACATCTAAAATCACAGCGTTTAAATAAACCGTTTCTTTAAGAATATTCTGTTTCTGATTCTCAAAACGAGCCATCATTAACAATTGATCTACCAATGAATTTAAATGATCCACTTCATTAATGCAGTAATTTATTTTCTCTTCGTACTCCTTACTATCTCGAGGTTTACGTATTAACACTTCAAGTGTTCCTTTAATAACGGTTAAAGGTGTTCTTAGCTCATGTGAAGCATCTGAAGTGAACTGTTTTTCACGCTCAATTGCATCTTCAATTCTATTCAATAAATTATTGATTGTTTTGGAAAGTGTAAACAACTCATCTCTCGTTTTTGGCAGTGGAATCCGTGCTGTAAGATTATCTTTTGTGATAACTTTCGAAGTCTGAATAATATCATTTATAGGCTTTATACTTCTTCCAGCAAAAAATCTTGCAAGGAAAAATAAAATTAAAAGAATGATGGGAAAAGTTATCATTAAAGTATCCATCAGATTGTCTAAAACTTTAGACGAATCCGAAAGCGACATTGCAATAATCAAATAGCCAATTCTTTTTGATTTTACATCTAATGGCACCTGAATCTGACGAATTTTATTCCCTAATAATTTGGTATCAAAAAGCTGAAAATAGTCTTTGCTTTCATGAAAAATCAACTTTTCATTCTTCAAATTTGGAGACTTTTCGATTATTTTTTTGTTCAAATCCAAGAACTGAACAAAAACAGGATTTACATCGACAGAATTATGTTCTCTTTCCTCCCATTCTTCAGCATCCATAAAAATAACAACACCATTTTCAATTTTTAATTCCTTTAAATGATCTTGAACTTCTATGTTTAGGTTTTCATCAATATGATTATAAACTGTAAGCTTTACAATGAAATAAATAGCAGAGAATACGGCTAAAACCAAAAGTCCGGTTCCTACAATATAATTTAAGGCAATTCTATTTTTAAAAGATAATGATGTCATTTTTAATCATTGGCGATATACCCAATGCCGCGAATAGTTTTTATATAATCTTCTTCAATTTTGAGATTCAGTTTCTTACGAATAGCATTCATAAAAACATCTATAACTCCTGTATCATACTCAAAGTTTATTTCCCAAACATCTCTTAGAATCTGATTTCGTGTACAAACTTTACCTTTATGCTGAATCAGATATGCAAGCAATTCAAACTCACGTTGTGTAAGAGCTATTTCTTCAGTATCCTTTAAAACAATATGCTTAGACAAATCCATTGTAATGGTACCCAATGTAAGTGTTTCTGTTTGTTTTTTGTTTCTAAAGTGAACTTTTATACGTTCCACTAATTCTTCAAAACTAAAAGGTTTTTTAATATAATCATTTGCTCCTGCTTTTAAACCTTCAATCGTTTCCTGAACAGTATCTTTTGCGGTTAAAAAAATTATTGGAGTTTGTTGATCTTTAACTCTTATCGCTTTACAAAGGTCAAGTCCGTTAATTTTTGGAATCATCCAGTCTAAAAGAATCAAATCAAACTTCTGACTCTGAACCAGCTCAAAACCTTTAGAACCGTCATGAGCAGTGGTTACCTGATATCCCTCTTCTTGTAAACCTTGTTTAAGAAACTGAACAATTCCTAATTCATCTTCAACTATTAAAATATGCATTTATCGTGTCTAATTTAAGATTTGCAATCATTTTTTATCTTCCAAAGATAGAGAATTCAGCACTTTAAAATGAAAGAAATTACATCTGTATTGAAATATTTGACATCTTAAGCAAACATTAAGTTAGCATTAAGTAAGGTTAAAGTTGAACTTAATCTGGCGTTAATGAATCAGATTTAATTTTGTAAAAAAAATATTAGATGACTTTTTATAAAAAACTTTCGCCTTTTTACAATCTAGCCCTATTGTACTTTATTGTAAGTTTCGTACTGAGAATAGTCTTACTATTTCACCCAATTACACAAAGTTCTTTTACTTTTTCTGAAGATCTGAAAATCTTTGTATTAGGAATTGGATCAGATTTTTTTGTATTTGTATTAGCTGCTGCTTTTCTATGGCTGTACCTTATTTTTATTTCCAATTCGAAATACAATAAACCTTACGGATATTTCATTCTAACAGGCTTTGTAGCTTTGCTGATTTACACTGCATCTGGTAAAAGTATTTTTGATGAATACGGCGGAGCTTTACCAAAGATTGTTTTGATCTTTGTTTCAATAAAAACAGTACTCTTTTCCGTTTTTCTTTTTCTTCCAAAACATCGTGACAAAATAAGATTCTGGCTTTTTACATTTGTGATCTTTTTATATGTCTTATTGATTCTTCAAAATGCAATAAGTGAATTTTTCTTTTGGAATGAATTTGGAGTAAAATATAATTTTATCGCCGTAAACTACCTTATCTATACCAATGAAGTTATTGGCAACATTATACAGTCTTATCCTGTTGTTCCAATATTTTTTGCATTATTTATTGTTACGGCAATTATTACTTATTTTATTGTAAAGAACTCACGAAAGTATATTGACGAAATTCCAACTATTTCTGAGAAACTAAAAATTTCAGCAATTTACTGTACCTTATTCGTTTCGTCATTATTTGCAGTTCCAGGTTTGGCAAAAACAGAAAATTCTAAAAATATCTTTGTCAACGAATTACAGTCTAACGGAATTTATAAATTCTATCTGGCTTTTCAGAATAACAAACTAGATTATTTTAAATTTTACAAAACTATTCCGGATCAAAAAGCTTTTGCGCTACTAAAAGAGCAGATACCTTCAATTTCAGGAAACAACACTATACAAAACGTTAAAAATGATTCTATCGAGAAACGTAAAAACGTTGTCTTAATCACTGTTGAAAGCCTAAGTGCAGACTTCATGAAAATGTACGGAAACGAACAAAACTTAACACCTTTTCTAGATAGTTTAGCTCAAAAAAGTCTTTTGTTTACCAATCTTTACGCTGCAGGAAACAGAACTGTTCGTGGCCTTGAGGCAGTAACTCTATGCTTGCCACCAACTGCCGGTGAAAGTGTTGTAAAGAGAGAAGACAATAAAAACAAGTTTTCTACAGGATCCGTTTTTCGTAAAAAAGGTTACAATGTAAAATTCATGTACGGTGGAGATGCTTTCTTCGATAACATGCAGGATTTTTATACTGGAAATGGTTATCAGATTGTTGACAAATCAAACTTTTCTGAAAAAGAAATCACCTTTTCTAATGTGTGGGGCGTATGTGATGAAGATATGTACAATAAAGCGATTAAAATCATGAACGAAGAGGCTAAGCAAAACAAACCGTTTTTTAACCATATCATGACGGTTAGTAACCACAGACCATTTACTTATCCGAATAACAAAATTGATATTCCCGGAAATATTAAATCACGTGATGGAGGTGTAAAATATACTGATTATGCATTAAAACAATTCTTTACTCAAGCTAAAAAACAACCTTGGTTCAACAATACTGTTTTTGTAATCGTTGCAGATCACTGCGCTTCAAGTGCTGGAAAAACAGAACTTCCATTAGATAAATACAGAATTCCCGCATTAGTTTATTCTTCAGATATAAAACCTGAAAAATACACGAAGTTAATGTCACAAATTGATTTGATGCCAACCGTGTTTGGTTTACTGAATTTTGATTATGAAAGTAAATTTTTCGGTCAGGATGTTTTTAAACCAGATTATCAGCCAAGAGCTTTAATTGCAACATATCAAGATTTAGGTTTGATCAAAGACAACACTTTAACCATTTTATCTCCAAAACAGCAAATTAAACAGTTTCAATTAAAACTTAATGAAAAGAATGGCATTGCTCCTGAATTTCAAATCTACTACGATCAAATTCCTTTAAAATCTGAGAATACAAATTTAGCAGACCAAACCATTTCATATTACCAAGCCGCTTCCTATGTTTTAAAGAAAAAAGAATATCAGCTCAATAACTTAAGTTTAACAGCAAAAAATAATAAACTATACGCCAAGGTTCAATAAGAACATAAAAAAAGCCTCAGATTCTATTAAGGAATTTGAGGCTTTTTTGTTTCGGTTCAACTTGAAAACTTAAACTTTAAATTAATCATTCTGATTTCTCATTCCAAATAAATCTCCTTTTTGGAAAAGATCCCAATCTTCTTTTAAAGCTTTAGCGTTTCTTTTTGTAACCTCTGGAGAATCTAAATCACTTAAATCCGGTTTTCCTGCATTTACCCATGCTGTATACCAGAAACTTGCTGTTGCTGTAATTGCTTTTCTCATTTGACTCTCCACCATACCGTTTAGCTGTTCATGCAGTTTTTTAGCATATTCATCAGAGAAAACAGCTGTATTGTATTTGCTTTTTAAAACCTTTCCATCAGCATCCATTTTAAAAACTTGATTTTCAGGAGTAGCTGTTCTAAGTTTCTTATCGATATCCAACAAAGGCTGTGCTAAACTGTGTGTATCATTAATCATATCCCAAATTGCTTTATGAACATCGTCATAGTGATGCGCATAAGGTACATTTAACTTATAATTTTTAGCAAATAACTCAGGAAGTCTGCTTTCCCAAAGAGAATGAATTCCTTTTTGATCAGTCAATTGTCCGTCATGATTTGCAGAAGTATGTAATGGCATGTGTGCATCACCAATATAATGACCTAAATCTGCTGCTAAAAATAAGATCTCAGCTCTATTTTTATCTTTAAAAGCTTTCGTTAATTTCGCCATCATATCTTCAATATACCAAGGTAAAATTCCATTATCGCTTAAAAATTTGGCATCATACTTTTTCTTAGCTTCTTCTAAACTTTGTGGAAAACTATCAGCAGGACCAAAGTTTTCCATATCAAAATAATGTCTCGGACCTTCTTCTTTATAACTTAAAGCATATTTGCGGATATCTGGTACTGAAGCTTCCTGAGTAATAAAATCAATATGGTTATAAAAGAAAGTCTGAAGTGGATAAGGCAAAGCCATTACAGCGGCTTTATTAATTCTTTCATGGCCAACAATTCCCCAGGATAAAGTAAAAAAACCAATAATTAAAGCACCAATTGCTATTAATCTTGGGTTCGATTTGAAGTTTTTCATTTTTGTTTTTTTATTAGAGGGAGCAAATGTACCTTATTTATGGATAATTCAAAGTATAACCTTCTAACTTTATGTAAATTTAATTTTTTATGGTTTTTAAACTATATAAGTGACATAAGTTCATGTAAAGAAGATTTTCTTTCGTAAGTTTGTTAATGGACTAAACCTTAAAAAACATGCGCTTTACTTTTTTAAACGTACTATTGTTTTTGTCGACTATTTGCTTTGCTCAGGATGTTGACATAAAACCTAAAAATGTTAGTGACACTATATTAAATTCCAAAAGAGCACTTAGATTTTCGGATCCTTTTAACGAGGAAAGAATAATGCAGAAATTATTTCCTGGTAAATTATATCATCTTCCAGATAAAAACACTTTTGTAAGCTGGACTTGTAAAACTTGTAAACCTGCTCCTTTTATTGATGTAAATGGTGTAGAAGGCGATCAAATGTTTCCTTATACTAATGGTGTTGCTACGAGACTTTTAGCAAACATTGATTATTCTGATTCTAAAGAAAATAAATTTAAAATAATTGCTTTTAATCATTCTGTACATGATGAAGATGGATTGCAAACCGGTCGTTTTTCTGGTGGTTTATTAGGACTGGCTAAATTTGCAAAAAACGGAAAGATTTGGGAAATGAAATCTTTTCAGCCTGCTGTTACAGCTTTTGGAGCTTTTGCACAATGTCCTACTCCAAAGATTGTAGAAATTGGAGAAGATCAATTTGCTTTTACGTTATCACATATTAATGGCGGTGCTGGTGGTCCATATGAAGGTTATCTTTATCTTGTTGCTGGATTTGATGGAAAATATCAAATCATCATGGAAGTTTCTTCTTATCATTTAACAAATGTTGCCAGCCTAAATTGGTCAGGTTCCTATAAAGTTGCAGATGATGGCGTAAAAAAACATTTTAGAGATATTATTGTTACCACTAATGGCACTTTTAATAAAGAGGCAAAAGCAGAAGATGAATTTGAAGCTCCAATTCCGCAAGAAATAGCAGAAATGGCAAAAACTAAAACTAAATTTGATTTTACTATTGAAAGACGCTATACTTTTAAAGGAAAGTCATATCATATGATAGGAAAATCTGTTGTTAAATTTTCGAACGTAAAATAAATTCTAACTCAAATAAAGAATTGACAACAAGGCCAAAACAGCAATAAAAATCCAAAGAAAAACACCTTGTAACAAAGGCTTTACTCCTACCGTTTTTAAAGTCGTAAAATTTAAAGTTGCACCAATTAAAAACAAAGTAATGGTTAATCCAATTTTTGCAATACCAACAATGTGTGAAGCAAAAATATTTATTGATGGAACATACGTATTCAAAAGCATAGCAACGATAAACAACCCAATAAAATAAGGAATTTTGATTTTAGAATTCTTGTTTTTAAAGAGAAAAGCTGTTATCAATGATATTGGAATAATCCATAAAGCTCTTGCTAGTTTTACAGTTGTGGCTACCTGCAATGCTTCAGCACCATATTTATTGGCTGCTCCAACAACAGAACTTGTGTCATGAATAGCAATGGCACACCACAATCCGAAATCTTTCTGGGATAAATCTAATTGATGCCCGATGAAAGGAAAAACAAATAAAGCAATCGAATTCAGTATAAAAATAACGCCTAAAGCAACAGATGTCTGACTTTCATTTGATTTAATAACGGGTGCAATTGCTGCAATTGCACTACCTCCACAAATAGCTGTTCCACAAGAAATTAAATGCGATGTTTTTCTTTCGGTTTGCAACCATTTCCCTAAAAGAAAACCAAAAATCAATGTACTAAAAATTGAAAGCACCGTTAAAACAAAGCCTTCTTTTCCAACAGAAACGGCACTATAAGCATTCATTCCAAATCCTAAACCTACAACAGAAAATTGTAAAAGAAATGTGATTGCTTTATGATTGAATTCTACAAACGGATTTCCAAACACATTCACAATAACAACTCCAAGTAAAAGTGCGATTGGAGGAGAAATGATAGAAAATAAACATAGAACAATGACTGCTAAAAAAAGAGCTTGTTGTAAGGAATGATTAATTTCAAATAATTGAACTGTGGTTTCTTGTTTTGTTTTCAAAATAATGGGTATTGTTATTTACCCTGCAAAGTTCTATCGTTTATCTTGAAAACGCCAATCGTAAATTACAATCGACTATAACTTCAAGTTATAATGAGAAGCCAAATTTTGAATAAATAGTTCTGATAAGGAATCAGATTTACCTTGTAAAGTTATAACATAAAAGAATCTTTCTACAGATAATTTCTCAACATCTAAAACAATCAATTCTTTGTTTTTCAATTCCTTACTTACAGCATGAATTGACATAAAAGCAAAACAATTTGAATTTAACAAATAAGATTTAATGCTTTCTGTACTTCCTAACTGCATTTCAATTTGTAAATCGCTAAATTTCAATCCTGCTTTTTTCAAAGCAAATTCTATAACTTCAAGTGTTCCAGATCCACGTTCACGAGTTATGAACTTCATTGATTTTAAATCATTTATCGAAATTTCATTCTTTTTTGCTAATGGATTTGTATGGTTGCAGACCAAAACCAACTCATCTTTCAAAAACGGAATGTATTTTATAGATTGATTTTTAGACTGTCCTTCTACAATTCCGATTTCAATTTCTTTATTAATTAAAGCATTTTCAATTTGTTCTGTATTCCCATTCAACAAATTGACTTTTATATCTTTTTGTTTTTGATGAAAACTAGCCAAAACTGGAGAAATAATATATTGTGAAATGGTTGTACTTGCTCCTAATCGTAATAAACCTTGACGTTCTTTATTGAAAGAACTCATTTCAAAATCTATTTCGCGATAGATATCGAAAATACTTTTAGTATATTTTAGAAGTATTTTTCCCGCTGGAGTTAAAGCGATTTTAGAACCGTTTCGCTCAAAAAGTTTGGTTTTATAAGTTTCTTCTAATTCTTGAATATGCTTAGAAACTGCTGGCTGAGTAATGTATAATTCCGTTGCCGCTTTAGTAAAATTAAGACGGAGCGCAACAGTGTAAAATACTTTTAACCTAAAATCCATGATCATAAATTTTTAATTCGTAATTCACTTTCCTCCGTGCTATTTTTTTGTAATAAAATAATTCTAAAATTTACAACAAAAGTTCAGGTCGATACTCAAAATGCATTGTATCATAATGTTTCCAATTTCCACCCCAAATAAAGCCATATTTTTCAAAAATTGAAACTAGCTTGAGTGGAATTTTATTTCTATAAGAAAGAGCAACTTCTTCATTTTTGCATTTACAGTCCCATTGCCAATAATTAGAATTTTTGACATTAATATCTATTGTCATTCCATAACTATGCATACTCAAACGGTTTGTTCCAGAAATTTTTCTCCAACTAAATGTCCCCCCAATAGCATTAATGTATTTTTTAAATTCTGGATTATTATCTAATTCTGCTGAGAGTTTTTTTACTATTTTATCAATTCCATTTACAGTTGTAACTTTTATCTTCTGATTTACTAATTTCGGACACCAAATAATTTCAGTCATTTTTGATTCAACTTCTGATTTTGAATTTCCGTAAATTTTCTTAAAAAAAGCTTCATTTCGAATCCTTCCAGCATCTTCCTTTGGAATTAAATTCTTATCTGCTTTATTATAAACAAACTTAAATTGATCCTCAATATCAGGATTATCTAATAAATCTTGATTTGTTTTATTTTTAAAATCGTCATAAATTAAAGTTGATTTATCACTAAAAATGATTTTATTGCCTTTATAACCAACAATTTGATCTGGATATGCCTTAATTAATTTTTGAACATTCAATGGAATTTCTTGAGAAAAAACATTTTGAAATATAAGGAGTAAAAAAAAGAATCGTTTCATTTAAAAACGTTTTAATTGTGAGGAACTAAAAGTCCATTCGGGGGTTTTAAGAGAAGTTCCAAAATCGGCAGCGTACCAAGGACTCAAAGAACTATTATTTGGATTTTTCAATATTTGAATTTCCTGTGCTGGCATATAACTTTGCGCTAGAAGCATAATTTTTTGATTGTTTTTTGGATTAATAGCCATATCAACAACAATAACAGCGTGACCTGGAAAACCTCCTTTTATAAAAACATCGCCTATTTTTATGTCTGAAACATTAATTGGTTTCAGTTCTTTTTCTAACGAAGCCGTTCCTGCATACATAAAAACCGTCTCCAAGTATTTCCAATAAGTTTCGTAACTGTCAGAAGGTTTTGCAGTTTTAACCCAACTAGTTTTGTTACCTTTAACTACAATTCTGTAACCTGCGGCCCATTTACTAAAATCAACTCGAAAACCATTTGTAAAATTAAAATGTATTTTATCGTATTGTTTTTGGCTATAAAAATAATCCGCTCTTAAACGCATCACAGCATCAGCACATTGATGCAAATCCTGTTTTCCAATGGGTAAATCCACAACCGCATCATAAACGTTTCGATTTGGTTTTACAGTTCCATCAAAATACAAAACATTTGAACCCGAGGGTTTTAATGGCAGATTTCGCAAAAAAAAATCAAATGACGTTTTAGATTCCCCTTCTCTTACAAATCCCTGAGGTACTTGGAAACGTTGCTGAATTGTGTTTCCCAAAAGATTGTCCTTGTTCGTATTACTTGTCTCTGAAAATGAAAAAAAACAAAAAATTATCATCAAAATTGCTATAATGCACAAGAATTTCATTTTCATAATTTTAAACTTTTAATTTATAACCACTAGACAAAAGATTACAAAAAGCTAGATGTAGAATGCTTTTAGCCAGAAATATATAATTGTACTGATCTTACTTAATATTTTCCTATAGCTTCAACACCTTTTTCTGAAAACCTAAGTATTTCAGTAGTAATTGGATATCCCGAGTTATTATATTCATCAAGAACAACTGAACCAAGACGTTGAGAAAAATAATCAAAATCCTTCTCAGCAAAAATATAACAAAAGTCACTTACAGGAATAACTGCATAAAATGGAAAACCAATAGTATCTTGAACTAAATCTTTAATTTTCGAAGAAAAAAGACAAGAACTCTTAAGTGAGACTTCGTCAACATTAACCATTCCTAGTTTATGATTATCTATATCTTCAAATTCTATTTTTACTTTATCTAATAGAATTCCTAAATTAAAATCGGCCTGTTTTTCTAATTCGACAAAGTCAATTTTCCAATCTGACAAATCATCTTGAGTTATAAATGAAAAACCATTATTAAGATTTAATGCAAAAACTTTACTAAATTCATTAGTGACTTTTTCATTTAGTATATTTTCAAATTCAAAATCATTTGGAACAAATTGTAGATATATTTTGTCTTTTACCTGTTCCCAATCTTCTATTTTAAATGAATGTTGCACAATTACCTCTACTAAACTAGTAATATGTCTCTCATCATAATCTCTTTCATAATTTCGTCTCACATTTTCTAGACTAACTTTGAGATCTGTCTCTCCAATATTTACATAGATAAATCCATCCTCATCAACTGACTCAATACCTAATCCATTTTTTTGAAGTTGACTTTTAAATTTATTAAAAACAACATCTTCTTTTTGATTATTATCACTTGTAAAATCAGACATATTTTAAAAATTAGTTATTATAAAAGACCATTGTATTTCCTTACAAACCACTCTGTAGTTAGTAAAGCTGCAATTAATACTAAAAGCCAAACCCAATCTATAATTGGTGTTTTATTAGAGATGCTTTTTTCGATTGATTTGTATTCTTTGTTTTCCAAAAGTGTATTGATCAAATTATCAGCCTGATCTTCAAAGAAAGCCTTTCCTCCTGTTTGCTGTGCTAATTGCTCTAATTTCACAACATCTGGATTTACAAATTGTTTTTCGATATCAAAATCCAAAATTTCAAAATGACTGGCGTATGAAGTGTTCGAATTTAATTCTTTTACCGTAAAGTTATATTTTCCAGCTGGAAGTCCTTCTAAATTAGCAGAGAAAGAATTACTTCCTTTCAATAAATCGTAATTCTTTGTTTGCTTTGTTGTTGCATTTACAACTGTTATTGTAAGTCTTGCCTTTTCATCAAACTCATAATTCTTGTTGAAATATTGCGCATTGATAATAATTTCTTCTCCAGAATTATAAAAACTTTCATGCGTAACTACCAAAGATTTCTTAGAAGATGCTGACGCCAAATATTGAATGATCTTGTCTATAAAAACATCATATTTTTCAAAAGACTGATTGTCAACATGACTTTGCAAACGCCATTTCCAGCTGTTTTCTCCCAAAAGAAAAGCTGTTCTTTTTCCTTGATTTTCGCTGAAAGCCAATAATGGAGCATTTGTAGAAACATTTCTAATTTTTGAAGAAAGTAAAACGGAGACATTTCCGTTAGTTGAAATATTACCAAATTGATTTTGTACTGGTGGGAAATTTTCAAAACCGATATTATCAATCGCAAACAAATTAAAATCGGATTGAAATTCACTTAAAAAATCTTCACGCTGATTACTCATTTTAAAAATCAAATTATTTTGTTGTTGATTTAAAAAATTGAAATCGGTGTTGTTTCCTGTAATAATAAAAGAGTTTGTTCCTTTTAGTTTGTTATTATCAAAAATCGCTTTAAAAGCAGTTGTTGGTTGATACAAAACCAAAACAGAAACATCTTGTAAGTCATTAATTTGATATGGTTTAACCAATACCACTTTACGTTGTGCATTAACTTCAATCGAACGTTTAAGAGCTGCAATATCAGGATGATTTATAGCAGAAACAATGGCTATAGTCGACTTTTGATCTATGATTTCGACTGCAAAATTTTTGATGTTATTGTAGCTGTTTTTTTCTTTTGCTGAAGATTGAATACTTGCTTTATACACTTGTAATCCAACTTTATCAGCTGGAAGAAGTAAATTTAAAGAAGCCGTTTTTTTAGAAGGAGAAAACGATAATTTTTCTTTTGCAACAATAGTATTTCCTTGTGAAATAGTAAATTCTGCATTCGTCGTTTTATCTCCTGCATATTGCAGAAAAACTTCTACAGGAAATTTATTTTTATGAAAAGCGTATTTGTTTACGTTTAACTGATTGATTTTTAAATCAAAAAAAGTAGTTGTATCTCCCACAACCAAAGAATAAACTTTATTGACAGGATCAAATCTATATACATAGTCATTTCCTGTAGTTTGATTTCCGTCAGTGATTATAACTGTTGGGAAAATCAGATTTTTGTTGATGCTTTTTAGGTTTTTAGCAACTTCATCTAAATTAGTTTGATTTCCGTTAAAATCAAATTGATCAGAAGTTTTAAAATCGTTGTCAAATTGATACGATTGAATTTCGAATTTTTCTTTTAAAGCGGGATTTGAAACCAGTTTTTGATATAATTCAACTGCTTTTTTATCCGATTTTAAAGCTGTAATCGAACTTGAGTTATCTACTACAACTGCCAAAGGCGTTTTGGTAATTTCCAACGAATTCTTAGAAATTATCGGATTTATCAATAAAACCAATAATCCGAAGATGGTAAGAAAACGTAAAAAAGCCAAAAGTATAATCACATTGGATTTACTTTTGGCTTTGAAAAAATATTGAAAATACGACAAACCACCAGCAATTACTAAAGAAAGCAATAATAAAAGAATCGTGTTTGAAGTCATATTTATTTAGTATTCAGTATCAGTTTACAGTCGTCAGATTTAAAAGAAGTCAAGAAACTTGACTATAGAAGTGTTCAGCTTTATCTAGAATCAGAATAGACTGAATACTAAAAACCTTTGAACCTTTGCAACTTAGAACCTCAGTACCTTAGGTAAGCATTCCTCCGCAAACATTAAGAACTTGACCTGTAATGTAAGCACTCATGTCTGAAGCTAAGAAAAGACAAGCGTTTGCAACGTCTTCTGTAGTTCCTCCACGTTTCAACGGAATACCTTCTCTCCATCCTTTAACTACATCTTCAGATAATTTTGCAGTCATTTCAGTTTCGATAAAACCTGGAGCGATTGCGTTGCAACGAATATTACGAGAACCTAACTCTAACGCTACTGATTTAGTAAAACCAATTGCACCAGCTTTTGAAGCTGCATAGTTTGTCTGACCTGCATTTCCAGAAACTCCAACAACAGAACTAATATTAATGATAGATCCTGCTCTTTGTTTTAAGAATGTTTTCTGAATCGCTTTTGTCATATTAAAAACCGATTTCAAGTTTACATCAATTACTTGGTCAAAATCTGCTTCAGACATACGCATTAACAAATTGTCTTTTGTAATTCCAGCATTATTGATTAAGATATCAACTGTTCCAAAATCTGCTAAAACAGCGTCTACAAAAGTCTGAGCTTCGTTAAAATCTGCCGCATTAGACTGATATCCTTTTGCTTTAACGCCTAAACTATTTAATTCTGCTTCTAAAGCTTCTGCAGAAGCTGCAGATGAACTGTATGTAAAAGCAACATTTGCTCCATGCTTAGCAAAAACTTCAGCAATTCCTTTTCCGATTCCACGGCTTGCACCAGTAATAATTGCAACTTTTCCTTCTAGTAATTTCATATTAAGGTATTCGTTTTTATTTTTTGAAATACAAATATAGAGTATTTGGGCGTTTAATAAAATTTGTAGTATAAAAAATGGACTAGAATTCTCTTTATTTCTAAAACAAAAAAACAGCTCAATAAATGAGCTGCTGTTTACTATAAAATAAAAATGTTAAGAGTAATTTTCTACTTAAGTTTATACTTTTTTAATTTTATTGACTTCTAGAATTAACCTGGTAAAATAGGTCCTGGATTTGGATCTGTATCTGGAAGAGTTGTACCACTACAACCGTCAATCCAACATGGATCCTCTCTTGAAACAATCATTGCGCATGGTTTTGTACAGACATCTATGTGCACTCCACCAAATAAGCTTTTTTGCACTTCTCTACTTAGAACTTCTACTCCTTTGAAATTTAAAAATGTTTTTAACATAATAATTAGGTTGTTTAATGTTTGTGTTCTCAATCCGTTTCAAGTCTGTTGAGTTTCAGACTAAGAAAGAGGTGTATCAACCTTATTCTTAATCATAAATATAAGATTATATTTTCTTTTAAAGTTAAAAAAGTAAATTTATTCTTATTTAAATAAAAAAAACAGCTCAATAAATGAGCTGTCTTCCCCAAAATAAAAAAATAAAACTAAAATTTAATTGTTTTCTGTTTGGCTTACTAATTACAATTGATATCAAATGTATTTTCAATTGAATCCTACTATCTTCTATCTTCTTTCCTCTTCTTGACTTGATCTAAAATTATCCAGCCAATGGCAATTAGTATTGAGAGACATAAGTAGAGTCTTAAATAGTCATAAAATTTTTCATTAATAATAAGAAGCCCTATTCCCCAAAAGAAAACTATAATAGTTGATGGTGTTAAAACTTTTTTCATCATAAATCAATTATTTTAATTTAAAAGCAACTCAAAAAAAATGAGTTGCTTTTCCAAAATTTAAAATGAAACTAAAAATTTATAATTGGTAAGTAGTCATCCTAAAGCTACTTGATGCGCTTGCAAAAGTGTAAATAACATTACTGTAAGTAACTTTAAAATTTTCTTTCTTAACATATAAACCTTTTGAATTAACTAATTCATTATCTATATCTTTTAAGAAAGCAGCTGCAGTTGCAGTTACATTCCACCCATCATCCATTAAAACAATAGTTTTATTTACTGCGTCTTCTTTTGTAGTTAACCAATGAACAATTGAGGTTTTCCCTCCATTAAACAAATACTGAATATAAGTTCCATTTGGAACATTATTAAATACAATTTGAACTCTTGCAATAGACTGATTAGCTGGCAAAGTTGCATTTACTTTCTTAATCAAATATTTAAAGTAATCTGTAGTTGTTTGAGCTGAATATAAGTTAGCATCAATATAACCAAAAACCATCTGAGGATTACCTTTTCCACTTAACAACAATTTGTAATCGTCAGTAATTACCGGTGGGACATTTGTAAATTTGATAGTGGCACTGACTCCATTAGTTCCTGTAGCAACAAAGTTATTAGTTGCACTGTCATAAATAAAATTTGTAAGTTGTTGACCTTTAACAGTAACTGGTAGTTTTGAAACAATTCCTGTAGGAGTAAATGCAAACGCTACATCATACGCTTCCTGGCTACCTGGCTCTAGCGAGTATGCAGTTCCAAAACGAGCATTAGCATTGTAATCAAATTCAAACTGATGAGTCGCAGTTCCGTCGTTTGTTTCCATTAATCTATACAAAGGACTAAACATATCACCATTTAGACTATTAATCATTGGTTTGTTTTTTGCCAAATCTGTCCAATCCTGAGCAGTTGCTTTTACAAAACGTAGAAAATGTCCATTTCTATTAGTTCTAAAAATAATGTCTCCATTTTTTTGTCCATAATAATAGAACTGAAAATCACCTAAATATCCTTTTGCTAAAAGTGAACCTGTCGGATAGTTTCCCGCATCAGATAAAAGATGAATTCTATTTTGTGTTGTAAATACCAAACTTACTGTACTTCCCATCTGCATATCATACTGGCTTCTGTAAATCTTTGTATCTGTATCCGTACCTATAGTAAAATCAGATGCCATATCTACTTTTCCTTCTGGAAGAAACTTAAATAAATGCGTCCATCCTCCTAATTGTGTACTATCAGTATAATAAACCGCTTTCCATCCTTCTGCAGAAGAAAGTAGTAAATCATTTAACTCTTTTTTACGTCCACTTAATCTTTCCGTTGCGTTTTCGTCGAATTTCGCATCAACCTCTGTGCTTGTACATGATCCCAAAAGCAAAGCTCCAAAAGAAATCATTAAGTACTTGTATATTTTTTTTACTTTCATAATATCTATTTTTAGAAGATTATTGTCCTTAATTGTTTGTTACAAAATCAGTATTCTTTTGAGCTTCATCTCTTAAAGCATAAAAATCAATATTGTAAGCATCTTTGTAATATTTAACTACAAGGGCTTCTTTAGCCTTTAAGCTTGCTTTAGCTGTGGCATCTGTTACACTAGCTAATATTGCATCGTATTCTGCCTTTGAGCTTGTTAGAATTGTAGCGGCTGTTTCGGCAAAATCTTCATAGATACTCAATCTTGCATAACTTGTAATAAAACCTAAACTTCTTGAAGTACTAATAGCTGCAGTATACCAACTTGTAGTGTAACCTGATGGTGTTATTTTGGCCCATGCTTGCTCATCAAAAGGCTTGGTTTGATTCAAAATATGAACGTACTCATGCTGAATCGTATGGATAAACTGCGTTACGTTTGCTCTATTTTTTTTGTCCAGTTTATCTACCTGAAAAAGAGTAACCTTCTGACCTGATTCTGCAAGTCCTAATGTTACTGTACCATTCGTATTTAAGTTTACCCCTCCAACAAGCACAAACTCTCTAGGCGCAATCTTTTTAACGAAATCTGCACCACCGATAGTACTGTAACTATCAATCCAGATTTTCTTAACTACTTCCATAGCTGGTTGTACTTTATCTCCTTTTGGTGGAAACAAATACTTATTATTATCAACCAAATTCTGATTCCATATATAATATACATGAATATTATAAGGATCTAAGAAATTTACATCAATCCATTTATCTAATTCAGTTTTGTTTGGTACTGAAAAATCTAACCAGCTTTCTTTTGGCTGATCTTCATGAGCACAAGAAGCAAGAAGCAATACTCCTAACATTAATGCTGCTTTATATATTTTTGTTATTTTCATAATACTTTCTAATTAAAATTTATCTAGGATTTTTCTCAATACCATTACTTGATGCTCTTAATGGAATTTGCACTGCTCTACGTTTATCATCTTTTTCTAAAACGTTGTGTCGAACCACTTTACCAAATTCAAGAGTATTATGCTCTACAACTAAATTAAAACGTTTGATATCGAACCATCTTAGTCCTTCTCTCATGAAATCTCTTCTTCTAGCTTCAGAAATTGCTTTAATGTAAGAAGTCTGAAGTTCACTTAATGCGTAAAAAGGAGTAAATTCATTTGCTACAACTGGATATTTTGTAGTAACTCTTGTTTGATCTAAAATATCTGTTGCAGGATTATAGCCAGAAGTTCTGGTTCCTAAGAAATATCCTAACTCGGTATTTACTTCTGCAAATCTATTTTTCATTACAAGTGCTTCGATACGATTTAGATACATTTCATCATTACTAAATAAAACTGTTGAAGTGTAAGCTTGTCCAATACCCGCTGTAGCATTAGTTACTTTAAAATACTCATAAAGTTTATGAATAAAAACATTTGAGCCTCCATAGTAGTATCCATCTGCTCTAATTAAACTTTGCTTACCCCACATGTTGGTTTGAGGACCTAACAATTCATCAGCTTTTTGTGATGGAAAAGCAAATCGGTAAGATGCTGCTCTTCTAGCCGCTGAGTTAGGATAACTTACCAATAAATTCGTTTCTTGTTCTACTTTAGAATACTCTATTGGCATTTGAGCAAAAACAGCGCTACTAAAAGCTGCATAATTTCTAATTTTATCTGTTTTAGAACCAAGTCCTTCAGAATACTCCAGTACTTTATCCCAATCTCCTTTTATCAAATAAAAACGACAAGCAAAGGCTTTAGAAGCGTTTACATTAAAGTGATACTTAGGCTCTTTATAATTATTGGTAACATATTTCAATCCTTCCAAAAGATCTTTTTCTGCTAAGTCAAAAACTTCTTTAACGCTATTTCTTTTATATTGTCCTAATAAAGCAGTTTCAGGCTCTGTAACATATGGTACTCCTAAATCTGTAGCAGCAGTTGCAGGATTATAACGATTTGAAAACAACGAAACCAACATAAAATGGTTATAAGCTCTAGCAATTAAGGCTTCACCTTTTTGGGGATTTAAACTAGAAGGGTTTCCTAACTTTTCAATAGAAAGCAAGGCTTGATTTGCAGCAGCAATTGCCTCATAAGATCCTGTCCAAAATCCATTTTCAGTATCATTATCTATCTGAGTTTGCATTTCCCAGTTAAAACTCTGTTCATTACTTATGTTAGCGTTTGTTTTAACTTCTGTATCAAAAATATTATCTGACATTGTCTCTGCAATTTCAAAATAAGTGGTCATAGGATAAGCTGTAACCAACAATTCTGAAATTTTCTCAGGAGTATCTATCTGTGTTCTGTTATCTGGTATTTCTGAAAGAAATTCATCGCAACTACTAATACTAACCAGTAATAATAATGACAGTGTAATTTTTATATTTTTCATAATTAATTTAATTGTTAAAATGAAAGGTTAATAGCAAAAGTATATTGTGCTGTAATTGGGAAAGCTACCCCTCCTGTATTACGGAACTCAGGATCTTGACCATGTAAGTTTTTGTCTGAGTAAATCAACCATGGATTAACTGCTGATGCTTTTAAATTAAAAGTACCTAAACCTAACTTCCTTTTAAAATCACTTGGAAATTCCCAACCAAGAGAAATATTTTTTAATCTTACAAAATCACCACTAGCAATTCTAACATCAGAAAAATTATAAGTGTTATAGGCAATTTGCATGTTGTTATCACCATAATTTCTGTTCATTAATTGATCTGCAATAACAGGTACATTAGTACGGTTTTCGTCACCTGGATTGATCCATCTGTTAGCAAACTCTTTTGTAAAAACAGTTAAATCAGTGTATTTGTTACTATAAACTGGGTTTAATCTTACTTTATTACCTCCTGATCCTACTACAAATACATAAAGAGACCAGCTTTTGTAAGTAAAAGTATTGGCAAGACCAATTGATTTATTAGGCTCAACTGATCCCTCATATTTCAAATACTTCATAACATCATTTGTATCCTGAAAATCAGCATCTGTAATATTACTTTCAGCACCATCTTGCAATTTAAATGTTGGTAATCCTTCATTGTTTAAACCCGTCAATTGATAGGAATACAATGAGTTTCTAGGATGCCCTACAGTATTACCACCATTTCCAGCTATCAAATCAAATGCAGAAGGTCTGTTTGCCAATTTTGTAATTTTTTGATCGTAAATAGAAAAGTTTAATGTAGTAGACCATTTGAAATCAGGTGAAGCAATATTTTGAGTTGTAAAACCAACCTCAATACCTTTAGTTTCCATGTCTGCATTATTACCCATTTTTACAGCTTGTCCCCCCACTCCAGATGTAATAACATAGTCAATCAAATCAAATGCTTTACGTCTGTAAACATCAGTTGTAAACTGAACTCTGTTTCTAAACATCCCTAAATCAACACCAATGTTTGTTTCGAATTGTTTTTCCCAAGTCAAATCCTGGTTTTGCAAATCCTGAATACGTATTGCGTTTTCTCTGTCAGTTGTTGCAAAACGATCTGTGATATAACTTTTATAAATTGCTAAAGAGTTAGTTGCAGGTCCTGCAGTTGCTGTTAAACCATAAGAAGCTCTAAGTGCTAAATTGTTTACAGATTCTACATCTTTCATGAATTTTTCTTCCTTGATATTCCATTTACCACTCACTGTGTATGTTGGCAACCATCTAGAAGAACCTGTATCTCCTTGTCTATTAGATCCATCATAACGCCCTGTTAACGAAGCAGTATAACGACGATCGTATGTATAACCAACTTTTCCAAAGAAACCAACAGTACGTTCTCTTTCAGCTCCAAAATCATAGTAAGTATTTCCTTCATTAACCAATTTTTCAATCAACTTAGGATCGATAAAAGCACTAAGACCTTTTTCATATTGTAAACCTGCAGCTGTAAAGTTGTCATTGTTTCTATCAACAGATCTAAATTCTGTACCAAAGAAACCTTCTAGCTCATGTTTTTCATTAAATGTATTTCTGTAAGTAACACTATTTCTAACATTGTAAGAAGTCATGTCATTAGTGTATTTTCTCAAGAATCCTCCATTTTGCAGCACTGAAATTTTAGGCGCTGTTAAATCATTTGGATCTTGGTATAAAAACACGTTATCTTTCTGAATTTGTGTGTTTGGATTAGCTCCAACTCCAGCATTATAAGCTCCTACAACATTCGAACCTTCATAAATTTTATGCTCTCTAGATGTAGTAGCATAACGAGCTGAACCTGTAAAATTATAAGTTAAACTTTTACTGATTTTGTATTCTAAATCTCCCTGAAAACGAATGTCTTTAACTTTTATTCCAAGTTTATTATTATTCAATTCGTTGATAATATTCATTGGAGCCCAGTTATTTTGATAGTACTCCAAATTTCCATTTTCATCATAAGGTCTCAATGTTCTGCTTGTACTCAAAACATAATTAAAAGGATTGATATCAAAATCTCTTGTAACCTTTCCGAACACAACATCATTTTTACTTTCGTAAGTACCAGGAGCTTCCTGATCACGAGCAGAGGCAAGTGTTGACAAAGTAATATTCAATCTGTCATTGATGTAGAATGTTCCTTTTAAGTTTGATGATAATTGTTTTACATTATCCGCAATAGTCCATCCTGGATCTGTGTAATATCCTAAAGAGCCATAGAAAGTATTGTTTTTTCCACCTCCTGAAAAACTTAATGAATGATTTTGAGTAATTGATGGTCTAAATAAAACTTTAAACCAGTCTGTATTAGCTAATTCATATTTTTTCAAGAACTCATTAACATAAGGCTGGTCGTTTTTTACACCATACAAACCATTTGAAGTTTCGTAAAGATTAACTTGTTTTGCAAGAATACCATAAACGCCACTAAATCTTGATGTTAATGATGAACTTTGGCTTAAATATCCTTTTTCTCTCATCTCTTGGAAAACACTCATTGACTCCTGAGAATTCAAAACGTCGTATTGTGTGTAACTTGGTACAGCTCTTACAGTATTCTCAAGAGAGTAAGTAATTTTTAAAGGAGCATCTCTACGACCTTGTTTAGTAGTTACAACCACAACTCCATTTAATGATCTTGAACCATAAATAGAAGTAGCCGAAGCATCTTTAAGAATTTCAATACTTTGAATATCATTAGCATTTAATCCTGCTACAGCAGAACTTAATAATGTTGCTGAGTTACCAGAAGCTAAATCTGCAAATGTTACATTGATGATATCTTCTTGAACAACTCCATCAATTACCCATAATGGTTTTGTATCTCCAAAAATAGAAGAAGAACCACGAACTGTAATTTTAGGAGTAGAACCGAAAGATCCTGTAACGTTTTGTACAGTAACTCCGGCAGCTTTACCTTCAATCATTCTACTTACGTCAACAACACCATCTACTTTTAATTCAGCTCCAGAAATTTTACTGATTGCTCCAGTAAATGTTCTTTTAGACGTTTTTTCGTATCCAGTTGTAATAACAACCTCTTTAAGATTCTGTCCAGCTTCTGTTAATACGATTGTTGGTGTAATGTTATCTATGCCAATTTCTTTAGATTCCATACCAACATAAGAAATTACTAAACGGTTTACGTTAGCAGGCATTTCGATAACAAAATTTCCATCAAAATCGGTCAAAACAGCCGTTTTTGTTCCTTTTGCCATTACTGTAGCTCCCGGAAGCGGGCTACCAGTTTGGTCTGTTACTTTTCCTTTGATGATTGGTCCAAAAGTCAAAAGCTCAAACAATGAATCGTGATTGTTGACACTTGAAAAAGAACCATTAGCATTCTTTTGAAGTACTATCTGATTGCTTACTTCTGAAAAAGTAATATTAAATGGTACTAATATCCTACTTAGAATACTAGATAAAGTTTCTTGATTTGCTTCTATACTAACTTTCTGTGTAAGTTGAGGAAGTCTAGAATTATAAGAAAATTTTACATGAGCAGATTTTTCAATTTTAGATAAAGCATTGTCTAAAGTTAGATTTTCGACTGTAATTGTAACTTTAGTATCTAGTTTTTTCTGCCCATTTACATTATTTGCCATCGTAACACTTGAGAATATAAGTGCTAACACAAATTGAAACAGCGTTATTTTCATGATTTGGTGAAGTAATCGTTGCTTGACAACAGGTTTTTTCATAATTTTGGTTTGTTTTGATTAATACTATTCGAGTGTATTTTAAGAAACATCATAAATTACTCTTTACAGAGAGTGATTTACAAATTGTAAGTGTCGAGGATGTTACAGCATATTCGGCACTTTTTTTATGCATTTACTTTTTACATAGGCAGTTATCTCTTTATTTTAGCTTTAGACATTCAGTTTAATTTTGGTTTTTCTATTCTTTATTTTATTGAATTTACATCTCTCTAGTTACAGCCAGAAGTCGTAATTACAATTTGATTTCCATTCATTTCATAATTTGTATCGTTACCAATACTTTTACAAATAATTTTTAGTTTTTCAGCTAATGGTTGATCGCTTAATGAAGTGGTTAATCGGCAGTCTTTTAACTTATCATGAGGAAAATCAATATCTACTAAATAAGCTTGTTCTATTGTTTCAAGAATTTGCGCTACTGGAATATCAGTAAACTCAAAACTCAATTGTTCAATATTGGTTATACTGTTTACTAAAACTGGATCTGCAGTGATATTTGTAATTTTATTAAAAACAAACTCTTTACGAGCAAATCGCACTGCCTGATTAGGAAGCAAAACAATCTCATCATTCTCAACAGAACCAGCAAGCTCATTTGATTTTACCCTAACTTTACCGGTGCGAACAAGAACTTCAACGTTTTGCTGATCAGGATAAGCTTTTATTCTAAAACTGGTTCCCACCACTCTCGTTACAATTTCGTTAGCGTAAACAAAAAAAGGCTTTTTAGGATTTTTACTAATTTCAAAGAAACCTTCGCCGGATAAATACACCTTTCTTTCGTTTCCGGTAAAGATCTTAGGGTAACTTAATTTACTATTTGGCTGAAGCAAAACCGAACTACCATCTGACAAAGTAACAATTTGAGATTTTTCGGTATTATTTGTCTGTTCTACTAAACCTTCATTATTTTCTTCAACCAATTCTTTATAGGTAACTACATTGTCAGTTGGTAAAATATCATTTTTAAAAAACCAAGTTGAAAAAACACCAACTAAAATTGCTGCTGCAATACCGCTAATCCAGTATCGTTGTATTTTAAGTTTTCTAAAATTTGAAGTTTCTTGAGAAATTGCTTCTCTCTGTTCAATTTTATGCCAAGTCTCTTGTAAAGCTTCATGGACTTGACTGGAAGATAATTTTGAATCTGGAACTTTCATGGCTAATAATAAAAGCCTTGCATCTTCGACAAGTTTTGCCCTTTGAAGATTCTCTAAAGTCCATTCTTCCCAGCCTTGTTCATCAACTTTGGATAAGATCCATAATTGAAAAGATTCATCAGCTAAGAAGTCTTCTATTTCGGTATATTGATTACGTTTTTGCATCTTATTATTAAGGTTACAAAAACAAAGAGGACAGTTTTTATATTATATACTCACTTATTTAAGATTTTTTTTTGATTTTTTCTTAAAAAATTACAAAAGCCCTGAAGATATAAGGATTAACAGAGGAATACTTCCCTTCCATTCTTTACGAAGACTTAACAATCCGCGATGTAATAAGTTATTTGCTGATTGATAATTCACATCTAAAAGATCTGCAATTTGATCTACACTTAATCCTTGATGGTAGCGAAGATATAAAGCCTCTTTTTGACGACCTGGCAAATCATTAAGTAATTTATTCAAGTATAAGACGCGTTCTGCCGTTACTTCATCTTCTACCAGATCATTTTCTATAGAAAAGTCAAATAAAAACTCTAAAACATCTGTAGTTGTTGTTTTTTTAAAAACATGATCTCTTTCATGTAAACGCGAAATTCTTTTTCTAACACTAGAAAGGAGATAAGCTTTTACAATCACATTATCTTGCAACGAATTACGATACAACCAAATATCAGCGAAAACATCCTGAATACAGTCTTGCACTTTTTCCGCAAAAGGAGAAAGCGAATTTCCATAATTAATTAAATCACGATAATATTTCTCAAAAAGTAAAGAGAATGATCTTTCATCACCATTTTTAAGATTATTCCACAGAATAAAATCATCTAATACTTTGTTTTTTAAAATCTGGCTCATAACCTAAAAGCATTGAGGCGTAAAAATCAAATCATTAAAAAGAAATACTTTTCTAGAAACAATATGAATTCTTTGCATTGATTAAAAATTAACTTTAACAAAAAAATAAGTTTTCAATTCATTCTAATTTAACAAAAATTAAACAAGATTTTTACACAACTAGGACATTTAATTCATACAAAATGAAATAAATTTTAACATTATTTTTTGTTTTTGTGTGATAAATATAGAAAAGGAAATAATAAAAACCCAATAATTACAAAAAAAATAAGACTTTTTCTAAATTCATCAATATTTGCGGTATTTTTTTTACTTAATCTTAAATTTACCATATGTTAAATTTTAATTAACTAAATCAGGTTTCTCCGTTTCTAATTCGCTAACTTTTTTAAACTTGGAAAACGCTTTTATAAAAATGAAATAAAAAAAGCATAGATAAATAGATTAAAGAAAACATAAATCTCTAAACGCTTAAAAAAAAGAAAGCCTTGCTGATTATTCCAGCAAGGCTCTTTTTTTTTATATATTTTGAATTAGCTTAGAAAGCTACATTCCATCTTGGTAATTTCTCGTTTTCATCTAAGAAATTTTGCAAAACCTGTCCTTCAACAGCGGTTGGGATTGCTTTTACATCAGCGGTAAAAGTTTCATACCAAACGACTTCAAGTTCAGAAATGTTTTCTAATTTCATTTGAGCTGGCCACGAATATTTTCTTCCTGTTTTTGCAAATTGATGTCCGTTTACGATTTTATCATAAAGTCCACCATTTTTACTTTTTAAAGTTCCATCATTCTGAACAGTTCCTGTTGAACCAACCATGATTAATTCTTTTTCCGCGCCTTCAACAGCATAAACCACAAAAATTCCAGCACTTCCTTCTGGAGCGTTACAAACTTGCTCTAAACTATCTTCAATTGTAAAAGTAAAACTATTGCTTACTTTAAATTTTTCTAAATCTTTACTCATTCTTTTTTATTTTTAAGCTCCTAAGATACTGAGGTTCTGAGATGCTAAGTTTTTTTTTCCTTTATATACCTCAGTCTTTAAAATGTAAAAAAGTCTCAACTAATAATTGAGACTTTTTTGGAATTTATTATTTCTGGACTTGAAGACTATCCAAGTACTTCTTTTACTTTTTTACCAATTTCAGCTGGTGAATCAACAACGTGAATTCCGTTGTCTCTCATAATTTGCTTTTTAGCAGCAGCTGTATCATCAGAACCTCCAACAATAGCACCTGCGTGCCCCATTGTTCTACCAGCAGGAGCAGTTTCTCCAGCGATAAAACCAATAACTGGCTTACGGTTACCATCAGCTTTAACCCATTTAGCAGCATCAGCTTCTAGTTGACCTCCAATTTCACCAATCATAATGATTGCTTCAGTTTCTGGATCGTTCATTAATAATTCAACAGCTTCTTTAGTTGTAGTTCCAATGATTGGATCTCCACCAATTCCGATAGCTGTAGTGATTCCTAAACCTTGTTTTACAACTTGGTCAGCAGCTTCGTAAGTTAAAGTTCCTGATTTAGAAACGATACCAACTGTTCCTTTTTTGAAAACAAAACCTGGCATAATACCAACTTTAGCTTCACCTGGAGTAATTACACCTGGACAGTTTGGACCAATTAACCTAGAATTTCTTTCTTTAACATAATTATTTGCTTTAATCATGTCTGCTACAGGAATACCTTCTGTAATAGCAATAATTACTTTAATTCCTGCATCAGCAGCTTCCATAATTGCATCAGCAGCAAAAGCTGGCGGAACGAAAATGATAGATGTATCAGCTCCAGCCTGATCTACAGCATCTTTTACTGTATTAAAAACCGGACGGTCTAAATGGCTTGTACCACCTTTTCCTGGAGTTACACCTCCAACAACATTAGTACCGTACTCAATCATTTGAGAAGCATGGAAAGTTCCTTCGCTTCCTGTAAATCCCTGAACAATTATTTTGGAATCTTTATTAACTAAAACACTCATGATATATATTTTATGTAAGTTTTTAAATTGTGTTGCAAAAATAAGGTTTTGTAATGTATTTTGCCTCTTTTATTGTCAAAAAAATATTAAGAAAATTGACTCATCTGATAACCTTTGTAAAGTTTATCATCTTTGATCTGCCAAATTGTTGAAAAATGAGCCAAAAGCATTTCTTCTCTTGGATTCTCAATTGTTTTCACAAAGTGAGAATAACGCACTGACACTAAATCGTCTTCACTGATAATATGGCTAATCCTAACTTTAGATCGTACATAAGCACGACTGAGTTCATTGGCCATTTCAATAATCGAGTCGTAATCCATCTGAATAAGACCTTTACTACTGTTCCATTCCAGTGTCACATCAGGATGCAAATATGTTTTTAAAATTTCGCTATCGATTAAGGCATCTGACTTATAAAATTTCTGAACAAATTCTTTAATAGACATATTACTTCAATTTATTTAAAATTTCAGGAATCTTCTTAATATTGGCAAGTTGTTTCAATTTTTCTCTAGATTCTTCGATAGGAGTTCCAAAATATGATTTTCCTCCTTCAACAGATTTAGTTACACCTGTTTGTCCCATTACAACCGCTTTTGAGCCAATTGTAATACCGCTAGTAGTTCCTACCTGACCCCACATTGTAACTTCATCTTCAATAATTACACAACCAGCAATACCTGTTTGTGATGCAATTAAGCATTTTTTTCCGATAACAGTATCATGTCCAACATGTACTTGATTATCTAATTTTGTTCCAGCTCCAATAGTTGTATCTCCTGTAACTCCTTTGTCAATTGTACAAAGTGCTCCAATTCCAACATTATCTTCAATCACTACTCGACCACCAGAAATCAATTGATCGAAACCTTCTGGACGTTTTTTATAATAAAAAGCGTCTGCTCCTAAGATAGTTCCAGCGTGAATGATAACATTATCACCGATTACAGTATGATCATAAATAGAAACATTAGAATGAATGAGACAGTTTTTCCCAATCTTAACATGGTTACCCACAAAACTATTAGGCTGAATCACAGTACCCTCCCCTATTTCTGCTGTTGGAGCAATAGCTACATTAGCAAATTGAAAAGGCTTAAAATGTCTGGTCAGAATATTAAAATCTCTAAATGGATCATCTGAGATTAAGAGTGCTTTACCTTCAGGACATTCTACTTCTTTGTTTATTAAAACAATAGTAGCAGCTGATTGCAAAGCTTTATCGTAGTATTTTGGATGGTCAACAAAAACAATATCTCCAGGCTCAACGACATGTATTTCGTTCATACCTAAAACCTGAAAGTCTTTGTCCCCAATAAATTTGCAATTAAGCAAATTAGCAATTTCTTGTAAAGAATGACTCTTTGGAAATTTCATATATTATAATTAGAAAATTTGTCAATTAGAAAATGAGTCAATTAGCAAATCAATAAACAAAAATTGTGTTGATCAAAAATTATCTAATTGACACATTGTCAAATTATCTTAATTAAAAATTTTATCAATTAGAAAATGAGTCAATTAGAATATGAATATACAAAATTTTGTCGATTCACAAATTATCTAATTGACTCATTGTCAAATTTATCTTAATTAAAAAAACTATTCTTTTACACGTTCCATGTAAGAACCTGAAGCTGTATCGATTTTAATTTTATCACCTTCGTTGATGAACAACGGAACATTGATGTTTGCTCCAGTTTCTACTGTAGCATTTTTGGTTGCATTCGTAGCAGTATTACCTTTTACACCTGGCTCAGCGTAAGTAACTTCTAAGATTACAGAGGCTGGCATATCTACAGATAATGGTAAATCTGTTTCTGTATTGATTTGAACCATTACATTTGTTCCTTCTTTTAACAAATCTGGAGCATCCAAAATGTTTTTGTTTAAAGAAATCTGCTCAAAAGTTTCAGCATTCATAAAGTGAAAATCATCACCTTCTGGATACAAATATTGAAAGGTATGTGTTTCAACACGAATAACATCAATTTTATGACCTGCTGAGAAAGTATTATCTAATACTTTTCCAGAAGTTAAACTTTTTAATTTTGTTCTTACAAAAGCTGGACCTTTTCCAGGTTTTACGTGAAGGAACTCAATAATTTTATAGATATCGTGATTAAATTTAATACACAATCCGTTTCTAATATCTGATGTAGATGCCATTGTTTTTTTTATTTTAGATTTTAGAATGTAGATTTTAGATTCTTCAAACAGAATCAATCTTCATTTTTTTATTTAATATTTATTTCAAATTTATTCAAAAGTCCAGAAATCTAAAATCAGAAATCTAAACTCTAAAATAATTAATAGTTTCCTGAATAACCTTTCATAATTCCTCGAGAAGAATTTCTGATAAAGTCAAGAATTTCATCTCTTTCAGGAGTCGCTTCCATTTCAGCTTCAATAATACTTAAAGCTTGTGTTGTGTTGTAATTCTTTTGGTATAAAATTCTATAAATTTCCTGAATTTCTCTAATTTTTTCAGTTGTAAATCCTCTTCTTCTTAAACCAACAGAGTTAATTCCAACATAAGACAAAGGCTCTTTCGCTGCTTTTGTAAAAGGAGGAACGTCTTTTCTAACTAAAGATCCACCAGAAATCATGGCATGATCTCCGATATGGATAAACTGGTGAATTGCAGCTAAACCTCCAATAACAGCATGATTACCAACCACTACGTGACCAGCCAATGCAACACCATTTACAATAATAGCATTATTTCCGATTTCGCAATCGTGTGCAATGTGGGCATAAGCCATTACTAAACAATTATTTCCGATAACAGTTTGACCAGAAGCAATTGTTCCTCTATTAATAGTAACGCATTCTCTAATTGTACAGTTATCTCCGATAATTGCTAATGAGTCCTCTCCTCCAAACTTTAAATCTTGTGGCACAGCAGAAATTACAGCACCTGGAAAAATATTACAATTTTTTCCAATTCGCGCTCCTTCCATAATGGTCACGTTTGAACCAATCCAAGTACCATCACCAATAACAACATTATTGTGAATTGTTGTAAATGGCTCTATTACAACATTTTTAGCGATTTTCGCGCCAGGATGAACATATGCTAATGGTTGATTCATCTGTATGTTTTATATTTTTAATTAAAATATTCTAATTTCAGGCAACAAACCTAAACAATAAATTTGATAATTTATTATTGTTTTCTTGCTATTTGTGCCATTAATTCTGCCTCAGTTACCAATTTACCATTCGCATAAGCGTTTGCCTGCATATGACAAATTCCTCTTCTGATAGGAGAAATCAACTCACATTTAAAAATTAGAGTATCTCCAGGCAATACTTTATGTTTAAACTTAACATTGTCAATTTTCATAAAGTAAGTTAGATAATTTTCAGGATCTGGAACAGTACTTAAAACTAAAATCCCTCCTGTTTGTGCCATCGCTTCTACAATCAAAACTCCAGGCATTACTGGTGCTTCTGGAAAGTGTCCTACGAAGAAATTTTCATTCATAGTAACATTTTTCAAACCTACCACATGACGATCAGACATCTCGATAATTCTGTCAATCAACAAGAATGGTGGTCTATGAGGAAGCATAGCCATAATTTTATGAATATCCATCAATGGTTCTTGATGTAAATCATAAGTAGGAACATGATTTCTCTGTTCTATTTTGATAATTTTTGCTAGTTTTTTAGCAAATTGAGTATTTACAAAGTGACCAGGTTTATTTGCAATAATTTTCCCTTGAATACGAACTCCGATTAGAGATAAATCTCCAATAACGTCAAGCAATTTATGTCTTGCCGCCTCATTCGGATAGTGTAATGTAAGATTATCTAAAACACCATTTGGTTTTACTGAAATTTCATCTTTACCAAATGCTTTCTTTAAATTCTCCATTGTAGATTCAGAAATTTCTTTATCTACATACACAATTGCATTATTTAAATCACCACCTTTAATTAGGCCATTTTCCAATAATGACTCTAATTCGTGTAAGAAACTAAAAGTTCTTGAGTTTGCAATTTCTTGTTTGAAATCTGATAAACTTTTAAGTGTAGCATTTTGAGTACCTAAAACTTTAGTACCAAAATCTACCATTGTAGTAACCTGATATTCGTCACTTGGCATTACAAGTATTTCGCTTCCTGTCGCTTCATCTGTAAATGAAATAACTTCTTTTACCACATAAACATTGCGGCTTGCGTCTTGCTCTTCAATGCCAGCCTTTTCAATAGCTTCAACAAAATATTTTGATGAACCATCCATAATTGGAAGTTCAGAGGCATTCAATTCAATAATAATATTATCCAAATCGCAACCAACTACTGCAGCTAAAACGTGCTCTGGAGTTTGAATTTTTACTCCTAATTTCTCAAGATTAGTTCCTCTTTGAGTATTAACAACATAATTAGCATCAGCTTCAATCACTGGTTGACCTTGCAAATCTACTCTTACAAAAGTGAAACCATTATTAACGGGAGCAGGTTTAAAAGTCATTGTAACTTCTTTTCCAGTATGTAATCCAACTCCTGTTAGTGAAATTTCATTTTTGATGGTTTTCTGTTTAACCATTATTTCCATTTTTTGGGTTTATTATTATTTGTTTCTTTAATTCTTCAACTTGAGCCACAATTTTCGGCAAATTCTTAAAATGAACATACGATTTATTAAAGTCTGTATATCCAAGTGATGGAGTTCCTTGTAGGACTTCGTCGTCTTTAATGTTTCTTGCAACTCCTGATTGTGCCTGAAGTCTAACATTATTACCTATAGTCAAGTGACCTGCGATTCCTACTTGCCCGCCAATCATGCAATTCTCACCTATTTTTGTAGAACCTGCAACACCACTTTGTGCAGCAATAACGGTATTTTTCCCTATTTCTACGTTATGAGCAATCATAATCTGATTGTCCAATTTAACCCCTTTTCTAATAATTGTAGAACCAAGAGTTGCTCTGTCAATCGTAGTATTAGCACCAACATCTACATTATCTTCAATAATAACGTTTCCAATTTGAGGTACTTTACTATATTCTCCATTTTCATTTGGAGCAAATCCAAAACCATCAGCTCCAATAATTACTCCCGAATGAATCGTGCAATTATTACCAATAACCGTTTCTGAGTAGATTTTAGCACCAGCAAAAATGAATACATTATCACCAATTACGACATTGTCACCAATAAAGCTGTTTGGGTAAATTTTGACATTATCACCTAAAACCACATTTTGACCGATATAACTAAAACTTCCTAAATATAGATTTTCACCATATTTAGTTCCTTCAGAAATGAAAGACTGAGCCTCAATGCCAGTTTTGTTTAACTTTACTTGATTATAAAAATGTAAAAGTTTAGAAAATGCCGCATAAGCATCTTCTACTTTTATTAAAGTAGTAGTAATATCCTGTTCAGGAATAAAGCTATCATTAACAATTGTTACTGTTGCTTTTGTTGTATATATATAATTGATATACTTTGGATTAGCCAAAAAAGTCAGTGACCCATCTTCGCCTTCTTCGATTTTGGAAAGCTTAGAAACTTCTGCATTGGGATTCCCAACAACTTCTCCTTCTAAAATTCCTGCTATTTGTTCTGCTGTAAATTTCATCGCGACAAAAATATAAAAAATAGGTTTTAAATGTTAATTTTAGATAAGTTGTTTTGGAAAACAGATATAATATTTTGTTACCAGTTTAGATAACGATTTCAAATTCAACTGGTCAGAAGCTTCAACAACATCTTCAATTGTCTTATCTTTTTTCAAAATTCGAATAGGTTCCGCTTCTTTACTGTATGCTTGGTTTTTAATTTTTCCTCTAAAAATAAAATATCCAGCATCCAATTGCGAAATATGATGCTGGCTGGCAAACTTTTCTTTAAGAGATTGAGATTCTTCCATAGAAACTTTCTCAGCACTCATTTTTATTTTAAGCAAATCTCGATTTATGATCATTTTACTTAAAGTACTCAAAACAAAATCATCATTTCTTTGCCACGCTTTTAAAGCGCTTATGATATCAAAATCATCTAATTGGGAAAACAAATCTAATTTTTCAGCATCAAAATTATCAAGTGTTATTTTGTTGTGCATAAAGTACGAAAGCGGTTCACTGCACGGAAGATCAATACCTTTCAATATTAATTCTTTGGCTCTTTTTAGAACTTTCATTAAAATTAATTCTGCAACTAAGCTTGTTTTATGCAAATAAGCCTGCCAATACATTAATCTTCTCGAAAGCAGAAATTTTTCTACAGAATAAATTCCTTTTTCTTCAATGACTAAAACATCGTTTTCAACATTCATCATCTGAATCAATCGTTCAGAATTTACATTTCCTTCTGCAACTCCTGTATAAAAACTATCACGTTTTAAGTAATCCATTCGATCCATATCTAACTGACTTGAAATCAATTGCAACATGAATTTCCTGTGATATTCTCCTTTAAAAACTTGAATCGCCAAACTTAATCTTCCTTCAAATTCTTCATTTAGCTGATTCATAAACAATAGCGAAATAGCTTCGTGATGTACATCTTCAACAATACTTCTTTCCATTGCATGAGAAAAAGGACCATGTCCAATGTCATGCAATAAAATGGCGATTAAAAGAGCATTTTCTTCTTCTTCGGAAATTATAACATCTTTAAAACGAAGTGTATCAATTGCTTTTTTCATCAAATGCATACATCCTAAAGCGTGGTGAAAACGAGTATGATTCGCTCCTGGATACACCAAATACGACAATCCCATTTGAGAAATTCGACGTAAACGCTGAAAATAAGGATGCTGAATTAAATCGTAAACCAACTCATTCGGAATCGTTATAAAACCATATATAGGATCGTTGAATATTTTAAGTTTATTGATCTGAGTCACTAGTGCGATATTTTTTAGGTCAACAAATATAAGTAAATAAGTATAAAGAGATTAGTGTTTTTTATTTAAAAATGAAAGTCGAAATTATGATGATTATCAATAAAATAGATTAAAAATTGTTAAAATTTAAAATAAATTCATCGTTCTGCTTTCGTAATTTTATACTATTTTTAATAGTTTTTAAGTTCTATTACTTTTAAATTGCAGTATAAATTAATTTGTTTTATGGATAAGATAAAAATACTTTGGGTCGATGATGAAATCGATCTTTTAAAGCCCCACATATTATTTCTAGAAAAAAAGAATTACGAAGTTACCACTTGCAATAATGGCTTAGATGCTATTGCTTTGTTTGAAGAAGATAATTTTGACATTGTTTTTCTCGATGAAAACATGCCTGGAATGAGCGGTTTGGAAACACTTTCTGAAATGAAAGAAAAAAAATCAGCTATTCCGATGATTATGATCACCAAAAGCGAAGAAGAATATATTATGGAAGAAGCCATTGGTTCTAAAATCGCCGACTATCTAATTAAGCCTGTAAATCCAAATCAAATTCTATTGAGTTTGAAGAAAAATCTGGATGATTCTAGATTAATCACAGAAAAAACAACTCTAGATTACCAAAAGGAATTCAGAAAAATTGCTATGGAATTAGCTATGGTTAATTCTTATGAAGATTGGATTGAGTTGTATAAAAAGTTGCTTTTTTGGGA
The DNA here is from genome assembly GCF_024649945.1 of Flavobacterium panacis. Lineage (GTDB taxonomy): Bacteria > Bacteroidota > Bacteroidia > Flavobacteriales > Flavobacteriaceae > Flavobacterium > Flavobacterium panacis. The sequence goes on from NZ_JANKMS010000001.1 coordinate 217,825, forward strand.
ATTAAAGCTAGAAGACATCAACGATACAGCGATGATTGAAATTCTGGAATCACAGAAAGTTGAAGCTAATTCCCAGTTTGGAAAATTCATTGAAAGAAATTATGAAGATTGGTTTGCTCCAAAGGCAGATAAACCTATACAGTCCAACACTTTATTTAAAGAACTTGTTGTTCCTGAACTTAAAAAGAAAGACAAACCTGTTCTTTTTGTTGTAATTGATAATCTTCGTTATGACCAATGGAAAGCATTTGAAAGTGTTGTAGCTAATTATTATAAACTAGAAAAAGAAGTTCCGTACTACTCTATCCTTCCAACCGCTACCCAGTATGCTAGAAATTCTATTTTTTCTGGTTTAATGCCATTAGAAATGGAAAAACAATTTCCTCAATATTGGAAAAATGACGTTGAAGACGGCGGAAAAAATCTTTATGAAGCTGAGTTCCTATCAGCTCAATTAAAAAGATTGGGATTAAATATTAAGGAAGACTATTTTAAAATCACCAATTATTCTGGTGGTAAAAAATTAGCTGAAAACTTTAAAGCTTTAAAAGGAAATGACTTGGTGACTGTCGTTTACAATTTCGTAGACATGCTTTCACATGCTAAAACCGAAATGGAAGTGGTAAAAGAATTAGCTTCAGATGATAAAGCCTATCGTTCATTGACTCTAAGCTGGTTTAAAAATTCGCCTCTTTTAGAAATCATTCAACAAGCTCAACTTTTAGGCTTCAAATTGATTTTGACAACAGATCACGGAACAATTAATGTAAAAAATCCGTCTAAAGTTGTGGGAGATAAAAATACAAGTCTAAATTTGCGTTACAAAACTGGACGAAGTTTAACTTACGAACAAAAAGATGTTTACGTAGTAAAAGAACCTAAAACGATTGGTTTACCTGCAATCAACATGAGTAGTTCGTTTATTTTTGCCAAAAACGATTTCTTTTTGGCTTATGTAAACAACTATAATCATTATGTGAGTTATTATAAAAACACCTATCAGCACGGTGGAATTTCGTTAGAAGAAATGATTATTCCGTTCCTTGTTTTCAACCCTAAATAATTAAAAGTTGCCACGAATTCCACAAATTTTCACTAATTTATTTTAAACAAAAAAAGTATATTTTAATTCACGGAAATTTGTGAAATTCGTAGCAAAAAAATAAAAACAAATGAACATCATTTTTTCATTAGATCAAATTCAAGAAGTTGCTGAGCAGATTATTGCTTCAAATCCAAAAAAAATCATTCTTTTTAATGGAGAAATGGGAGTTGGGAAAACGACTTTAATCAAGCAATTATGCAAAACTTTGGGGGTTCAAGACGCAACCAGCAGTCCTACTTTTTCTTTAGTTAACGAATACCAAACTCCTAACAACCAATCTGTTTATCATTTTGATTTTTATAGATTAAATAAAGAAACAGAAGCACTCGACATGGGCGTTGATGATTATTTATATTCTGGAAATTGGTGTTTTATTGAATGGTCTGAGAAAATTGCTAGTTTAATTCCCGAAGAGCATTCTACAATAAATATTGAGTTATTGGAAGATGGGAAAAGAGAATTGAAATTAAATTAAACTTCTCTATAATCAATCGTAGAAAGACAAATACATACATTATTAAAGGTCAAAACATTTCTTAACTTTTAGCTTAGAGTATTAGCAGAATTTTTGCATAAATTTTAAATCTTTTTACGTAATTTGTACCTTTAATTTTTTGCATACACATGTCAATCACGTTAACTCCATTTACAAAACAACAATTAATTCCACAAGAAGAAAAACTTGAGGTTGGTCGTTTTAAAAGAGAACTTTTTATAGGAATTCCTAAAGAAACAAGTTACCAGGAACGTCGTATCTGTCTTACTCCTGACGCAGTGAATTCACTTACTTACGCAGGACATCGCGTTATGATTGAGTCTGGAGCTGGAGAAAGCTCAAGTTATACAGATAAAGAATATGCAGATGCGGGTGCAGAAATTACAAAAGATACTAAAAGAGTTTTTGGCTGTCCGTTTTTATTAAAAGTAGAACCGCCGACTTTAACAGAAATACAAATGATAAACCCGGAAACGGTTATCATTTCTGCCATTCAGCTTAAAACCAAAAAAAAGGAATACTTCGAAGCTTTAGCTCAAAAAAAAATCACAGCATTAGCTTTTGAATATATAAAAGACGAAGACGGATCTTATCCAGCAGTAAAATCTTTAAGCGAAATTGCAGGAACTGCTTCCATTTTAATTGCTGCTGAATTAATGATTACTGATGAATTCGGAAAAGGACTTTTATTCGGAAACATTACAGGTGTCCCTCCTACTGAAGTTGTAATTTTAGGAGCTGGAACTGTTGGGGAATTTGCTGCCAAAACCGCAATCGGACTAGGTGCAAACGTTAAAGTTTTTGATAATTCTATCACTAAATTGCGTCGCCTACAAAACAATCTAAATCAGAGAATCTTCACTTCAACCATACAGCAAAAAGGTTTATTAAAAGCATTAAGACGCTGTGATGTCGCAATTGGCGCTATGCGAGGAAAAGAAAGGTGCCCAATTGTTGTTAACGAAACAATGGTCGAACACATGAAGAAAGGCGCCGTAATTGTTGATGTCAGTATTGATACTGGAGGTTGTTTCGAAACTTCAGAAGTAACAACACATGAAAAACCAACTTTTATAAAAAGTAATGTTTTGCATTATTGTGTACCAAACATCCCATCAAGATACTCTAAAACTGCTTCATTATCAATCAGTAACATTTTAACACCATACCTGCATCAGATAGCCGAAGATGGTGGAATCGAAAGCGCCATTCGATGCAACAAAGGACTTAAAAACGGTATTTATCTTTACCACGGAATACTAACAAATAAAGCAATTGGCGATTGGTTCGATTTACCAGATAACGATATCAATTTACTTGTTTTCTAAGGGAACTTTAATGTACCTTTGCAAAAAAATTATTTCATGAAGTTCGTACACCGTTTTGCATATTACCTGATTGGTCTCATTATGGGATGTTTTATTGTTTCAGGATTTTTTATTGGAAAAGATACTCGTTGTAATTATTTCCCAAATGCCCGAGTTTTAAATAATCTTAGAACAAAACCATTTCAATACTCTCCAAAAGCAGTTCAAACCTTAAACGAAAAATGGGTTGATACTGCAGACATCAAAAACACATTAACTTATGGAGATGTAGATTTCGATCAAAGTAATATCCCAATGAAAAATGGAAAATTATATATCATTGAAGGAAAAACAGTAAAAAATCAGGACATTATTCTAAAAGTAGTCAATTACGAAAACAAGGCCGTTTTAGAAGAAATCTTAAAAAAATAAAAAATAAATCTTTTATTTCTTTTAGATTCAAAAGATTTTTTTTTGTCATTTCGACTAAATGGAGAAATCGCACTAGAAGCTCTACAAAGATTAAACTTTACTTTGCGGAAATACTAGTGCGATTTCTCGTTCCTCGAAATGACAACATTAAGAAAAAGCCACAAAGCTACCCAGCCTTTGCCTCTTTGTCTCTCTGTAACTTTGTAACTTAAAAAAGTTACCATTCAATTTCTTTTAATCCTTTCGATTTCAAGAAATCATTTGTTTGGCTAAAATGTTTATTTCCAAACCAAAAACCTCTATTAGCGCTTAATGGCGAAGGATGGCCTGATTTTAAAATATGATGTTTTGAAGCGTCTATCAAAGCTGCTTTCTTTTGAGCAAAACCGCCCCAAAGTAAAAAGACAACATTTTCTGTTTCCTCAGAAATTTTCTTAATTACAGCATCTGTAAATTTTTCCCAACCTTTACCTTGATGACTTCCAGCTTCAGATTGGCGAACTGTCAAAGTCGCATTTAAGAGAAAAACACCTTGATCTGCCCAACGTTCTAAATTTCCTGTTTTAGGAAGAGGTTTTCCCAAATCAGTTTCGATCTCTCTAAAAATATTATATAAAGAAGGCGGAAAAGGAATTCCATCATTTACAGAAAAACATAAACCATTCGCTTGATTGGGTCCGTGATAAGGATCTTGTCCAATAATTACTACCTTTACTTCATCAAAATGACAATGGTCAAAAGCAGAAAAAATCTGATTCCCTTTTGGATAACAAACCTTCGTTGCATATTCTGATTTTACAAAATCAATTAAGGTATTGAAATATGGTTTTTCAAATTCTTCATTTAAAACCGGTTTCCAAGAAGAATGCATTTTTACGTCCATAACTTTTTTTTGCGAATTTCAGAAATTAATGCTAAAAATCATATTTTTCTGATTAGAAATTTAGATCAAAACTGTAGATTTCAATCATAATGTTTTCGTACTTTTGCCTTTACTTTCATAAAGAAATTAAATGATCAGTATTACAGAAAAAACATTACAAGACTTACAATTTCCAACCGTACTTGAAACTATCTCAGAAGGATGCAACACAGATATTGGGAAAGAAAAAGCTTTACAAATAAAACCATTTAGGGACAAAGAAGAATTAATGCAATCACTGATGCAGACATCAGAGTATGTTTCTTCTTTTCAAAATAATAACGCAATTCCAAATCACGGATTTGACGCTATCACTCACGAAATTAAATTTTTAGCAATCGAAGACAGCTTTCTTGAAGTAGGAAGTTTTAGAAAAATTGCCAATCTTTCTGCTACAACAAATGTTTTATTGAATTTCTTAAAAAAATTCGATGATTATTATCCAAACATAAACGCAAGAGCATCTCGTGTTGAATTAACAAAAGATATCATCTCTGCAATTGATGCAATAGTAGATAAATACGGAGAAATTAAAGACAATGCTTCTCCTGCTCTAGCTGGAATTCGTCAAAATATGAACTTGGTTCGCGGAAAAGTAAACCAAAGTTTTGGAGTAGCTTTAACTCAATACAACAGTTTAGGTTATTTGGACGATATTAAAGAAAGTTTCGTCCAAAACCGTAGAGTTTTAGCGGTTTTAGCCATGTATCGTCGTAAAGTAAAAGGTTCAATTTTAGGAAGTTCCAAAACCGGAAGTATTGCCTATATCGAACCAGAAGCTACTTTAAAATATTCTAGAGAATTAGCTAATTTAGAATATGAGGAGAAGGAGGAAATTACAAGAATTTTAAAAAATCTATCCAATGTAATTCGACCTTATCTTCCTTTATTAATTGAATATCAGGATTTTTTAAGTGATATTGATGTAGTTGCCGGAAAAGCCAAATACGCCAATCGAATTAACGGAATCTTGCCAACCATTACAGATGAAAGAAGATTGTTCTTCAGAGAAGCCTATCATCCGATTTTGTATTTGAACAATAAACAAAAACAAGAAATTACGCATCCGCAGACGATTGAATTAAAACAAGAAAATAGAATTATTGTAATTTCTGGACCAAATGCTGGAGGAAAAACCATTTCCTTAAAAACGGTTGGTTTGTTACAATTAATGCTGCAATCTGGAATTTTAATTCCGGTTCATGAAAGAAGCGAAACTTTCTTGTTTGATAGAATCTTAACTGACATTGGAGACAATCAATCTATTGAAAATCACCTAAGTACTTATAGTTATAGATTAAAAAATATGAATTACTTTTTAAAGAAATGTAATCATAAAACCATGTTTTTAATTGATGAATTTGGTACAGGTTCTGATCCTGAATTAGGAGGAGCTTTGGCTGAAATTTTCTTGGAAGAATTTTATCATCGTGAAGCTTTCGGAATTATTACCACACACTATTCTAATTTAAAAATTCTTGCAAACGAATTGCCATACGCTACAAATGCAAATATGATGTTCGACGAAAAATCTCTTGAACCAATGTACAAACTGGCTTTGGGTCAAGCAGGAAGTTCTTTTACTTTTGAAGTAGCTCAGAAAAATGGAATTCCGTTTGGATTGATTAACCGTGCAAAAAAGAAAATCGAAGTTGGAAAAGTTCGTTTTGATAAAACCATTGCAACACTTCAAAAAGAAAGATCGAAACTAGAAAAAACTTCTTTAAATTTAAAAGAAGAAGAAACTCGTGCTCGTGAAGAAAGTAAAAAGATGGAAAACATCAATACCAAAATCCAACAAAAATTAGAAAGCTATCAGGAATTATACGATAGCAATCAAAAAATAATTTATATCGGACAAAAAATTGATGATATCGCTGAGAAGTATTTCAACAACAAAAATAAAAAAGAACTAATTGGTGAATTTTTAAAAATTGTTGAGATTGAAAATTCGAAACGTAAAAAAGCCACTCCGAAAGAAACTAAAGCAAAAGTTGAAAAACAAAAAGAGATTATTGCAGAAGTACAAGTAAAGGTTGAAGAAATTCGAAAAGAGAAAAAAGAGAAAAAACTGAAGCCAGTAATTGAAAAACCAAAACCAATTTTAAAAGTTGGTGACCGAGTAAGAATGTTGGACGGAAGATCTGTTGGAAGTATCGATTTGATTGAAAAAAATAAAGCAACTGTTAATTACGGAATTTTTACTTCTAAAGTTAGTTTAGACGAGTTAGAATTAGTTGAAGCAGTTAAAAAATAATCTTTCGCTCTTTGAAATTCACCTAAAAAACACCAAAATCAAAATAAAGCGATTTAATAAATGATTTTATTTTTTACGTAAAATCAGCTTTCCTTTTTTAAATATTACCTTAAAACCGATTTATGAAAGTCATTTTTGATTTGAAAAATTTATTAAAAACGAAATTTCAATAGAAAAACAAAATACACAATAAAAAAGCTTAACTTACGCTATAATTGTTTCACATTAACAAACGCTAGAAAAGACGCGGCCTGAAACCAACTTTCTAATGGAAAATTTACCTAAAAATAAAAAAATTGTTCTTTTTGACGGAGTTTGCAATCTATGCAGTTCTGCTGTTCAATACATAATCAATCACGACAAAAAGGATATTTTTCGATTTGTGGCATTACAATCTGATTTGGGAATTTCAATTTGCAAACACTTAGGAATCAGCTTTTCTAAAATGGATAGTATCATTTTATATAATCCAGGAACAGCTTATTTTTACAAATCTTCAGCTGTGATCGAAATTGCCAAAAATTTTGGTGGTCTTTGGAAATTAACTCCTGTTTTTAGAATTGTTCCCATTTTTATTAGTGACAGAATTTATGATTATGTTGCAAAAAACAGATACAATTGGTATGGTAAAAAAGAAAGCTGCATGATTCCAACTCCGGAGTTGAAAGCTAAATTTTTATAAAATCACAATCTACAAATTCCAATTTTTCTCAATATTGTCATTTCGACGAAGGAGAAATCTTCGCGAGAATCTCCGCAATCAAAATGCCAATCTTTGTAGAGCTACTGGTGAAGATTTCTCCTTCGTCGAAATGACAAACTAAGTGAAAAACTTAGAATAAAAAAAATCCCAAATTCACATTAATTGGAATTTGGGATTTTTTATTTGGAATTTATTAGACGAATTATCTAATCAATTTTCTGTATTTCAAACGTTTTGGAGTTAAGTCACCACCAAGACGTTTCTTTTTGTTTTCTTCATAGTCAGAGAAACTTCCTTCGAAGAAATAAACTTCAGAATCACCTTCGAAAGCTAAGATGTGTGTACAAATTCTATCCAAGAACCATCTGTCGTGAGAAATAATTACAGCACAACCTGCGAAATTCTCCAAACCTTCTTCAAGAGCTCGAAGTGTATTTACGTCAAGATCATTCGTAGGCTCATCTAGTAAAAGTACGTTTCCTTCTTCTTTTAAAGTCATTGCTAAGTGAAGACGGTTACGTTCTCCACCTGAAAGCATAGAAACTTTTTTGTTTTGCTCTCCACCACCAAAGTTGAAACGTGATAAGTAAGCTCTTGAATTCACTTGCTTTCCACCCATCATAATCAACTCCTGACCATCTGCAAAGTTTTCCCAGATAGATTTATTCGGATCAATATTAGAGTGTGACTGATCTACGTAAGCAATTTTTACAGTTTCTCCAACTGAGAATTCTCCGCTATCAGTACTTTGCTCACCCATGATCATTTTGAAAATAGTCGATTTACCTGCACCGTTTGGTCCGATAATTCCAACAATACCAGCTTGTGGTAAAGTAAAGTTCAAATTATCATACAATAATTTTTCTCCAAAGGCCTTCGCAACATTTTTAGCTTCAATAACATTTGTCCCTAAACGTGGACCATTTGGAATATAGATTTCCAAGTTTTCGTCCAATTGTTTTTGATCTTCATTCAATAATTTGTCGTAGTTCTGTAAACGTGCTTTTTGTTTTGTTTGACGACCTTTTGCACCTTGACGAACCCACTCCAACTCACGTTCTAAAGTTTTTCTTCTTTTAGAAGCTACTTTTTCTTCCTGAGCCATGCGGTTTGATTTTTGATCTAACCAAGAAGAATAGTTCCCTTTCCATGGAATACCTTCTCCTCTATCCAACTCTAAAATCCAACCAGCCACATTATCCAAGAAATAACGGTCGTGCGTTACAGCAATAACAGTTCCTGAGTATTGTGCTAAGTGTTGCTCTAACCACAGAACTGACTCAGCGTCAAGGTGGTTGGTAGGCTCATCTAAAAGTAATACATCTGGTTGTTGCAACAACAAACGACATAAAGCTACACGACGACGCTCACCTCCAGAAAGGTTTTTAATCGGCGTATCACCTTCTGGAGTACGCAATGCATCCATTGCAATTTCTAATTTTGTATCGATTTCCCAAGCACCAAGCGCATCAATTTTGTCTTGTAAAGCGGCCTGACGATCCATCAATTTATCCATTTTATCTGGATCTGAATAGTTTTCTTCAAGACCAAATAAATCATTAATTTGATTATATTCTTCTAAAACTGCCATAGTCTCAGCTGCACCTTCACGAACAATTTCGATAACTGTTTTAGAATCATCAAGAATTGGCTCTTGCTCTAAATATCCTACTGTATATCCTGGTTGAAAAACAACATCTCCCTGATAATTTTTATCGACACCTGCAATAATTTTTAAAAGAGAAGATTTTCCAGAACCGTTAAGACCCAAAATACCAATTTTAGCTCCGTAAAAGAAACTTAAATAAATATTTTTAAGTACTGGTTTGTCTGCTCCCTGATAGGTTTTACTCAATTTCTGCATTGAGAAAATTACTTTCTTATCGTCTGACATTTTTTATATTATTATATTAATTGTTATATTTTTTTATTGAAATCTAAATTAAACTCTACCTTTTAAAGCATTGAATACCCAAGCGATAGCAAAAAAACCAACTCCTACAGCTCCAAATCCCCAGCCCGAAACATCACTATATCTAAAAGCTCCAAGACCTATAAGCAACAATCCCATAAGTATCATTATAAAAGTCGCCCATCCTAAAATGGTATTTTTATTCATTCCCATAATTGTGTAATAATTTTAAGTAGTAAAATTTTTAGAAACGCAAATATCGTGAATTTTAATGGCTTAATTAAATATTTTATACAGCATTTCTTTTAGTAAATCTCCCTGAGGTAAAGCATTAGCCCCCACTCCTTTACTTTTGATATCAATATCTCGTAAAGCTCCCACAATCTGACTTACTTTTCGCATGGGATAATTTTTAATCGCCAAATCGTACTCTTTTAAGAAATACGGATTTACTCCAATTGCCGCAGCAACATTCTTTGGATTTTTATCTTTTAGACCGTGATATTTTAAAAGTTGCACGAAGAATCCAAACACTAATCCAGTTGTCATCACCAACGGATACTCTTTTGGATTGTGCGCAAAATTCTCTGCAATCTTATAAGCCTTTAATTGATTACGCTCTCCAATGGCTTTTCGAAGTTCAAATACATTATAATCTTTACTAAAACCAATATTTTCTTCAATATGTTCAGCGGTAATCATTGTTCCTTGCGGCAAAATAATCTGTAACTTTTCTAGTTCATTATTGATTTTACTCAAATCAGTCCCTAAGAACTCCACAAGCATCGCATTTGCTTTTGGATCAATAGTATATTTCTTCCCTGCCAAAACACGTTTGATCCAGTCTCCAACCTGATTTTCGTATAATTTTTTACTTTCGTAAACGATACCGTTTTGGGCCAATAATTTAGTTACTTTTTTACGCTTATCAAGTGTTTTGTATTTATAACAAAAAACCAAAACCGTAGTTTCCATTGGATTATTGACATACGATTCTATTTTATCAATTGTACGAGATAAATCCTGAGCTTCTTTCACTATAACAACCTGACGATCAGCCATCATAGGATAGCGCTTGGCCGTTGAAACAATATCGTCTACAGATACATCTCTCCCATACAAAACCGTCTGATTAAAACCTTTTTCTTCTTCGGCTAAAACATTCTGTTCGATATACTCCGATAACTTATCAATATAATAAGGTTCTTCACCCATTAAAAAATAAATCGGCTTAATATTTCCGGCTTTTATATCATTAACGATTTTTACAACTTCGTCCATTTAAAATTTGTTTCAAGTTTAAAGTTTCAAGTTAGTTTGAAACAAAAAACTATTTTATATTTTTGCTTTATGCAGCGATTAAACTTTCCGATCTATAGTTTTCGATTCAAAAATAGCGAAAATAAAGTGTCTATTTTTGATGAAATAAGAAAAAAATTTATAATTCTTACTCCTGAAGAATGGGTTCGTCAGCACGTTGTTCATTTTTTAATTTACGAAAAAAAATATCCGAAATCGTTAATTAATGTAGAGAAAGTTTTAAAAGTCAACGGATTAAGAAAACGATACGATGTTGTCGTTTTTAATTCAGATGGTTCTATACATATATTAGTAGAGTGTAAAGCACCCGAAGTTAAGATCTCTCAGGCAACTTTTGATCAAATTGCGCGTTACAATATGACAATGCAGGCACGGTTTTTGAATGTCACAAACGGACTAAACCATTTTTATTGTCAAATGGATTTTGAAAACGAAAAATATGAGTTTTTAAGAAACCTGCCTGACTATAAAGAAAACCATTAAAAATAAATAATTACAATACTTTTGGATAAAATAGCAGTTGTCATTTTAAATTGGAACGGAGTAAAATTGCTTGAGCAGTTTTTACCATCTGTTATTCAGTTTTCAGAAGGTGCGACAATTTATGTTGCAGATAATGATTCTACAGATACTTCTGTTGAATTTGTTCTACAAAATTTCCCCACCGTTAAGATTGTAAAGAATTCAGGTAATTATGGTTTTGCAAAAGGCTATAATGATGCCTTAAAACATATAGATGCTGAAATTTATGCATTAGTAAATTCAGATATTGAAGTGACAGAAAATTGGCTAAAACCAATTATCGAGACTTTTGACAATGAAAAGCAAACTGCCATTATTCAGCCTAAAATTCTGGATTTCAAAAACAAAGAATATTTTGAATATGCAGGCGCAGCAGGTGGTTTCATAGATAAATACGGTTTCCCATTTTGTAGAGGAAGAATTTTTGAAACTGTAGAAAAAGACAATGGACAATACAATAATAATTGTGAATTATTCTGGGCTTCGGGAGCTTGTTTCTTCATCAGAAAAAATGTTTATCATGAACTTGGAGGTTTTGATGAAAGTTTTTTTGCACATCAGGAAGAAATTGATTTGTGTTGGCGCGCTTCAAACGAAGGACATATTATAAAGTATAATTATCAGTCTCTTGTTTATCACGTTGGCGGAGCGACTTTACAACAAGGAAATCCTAAGAAAACCTATTTGAATTTTAGAAATTCATTATTAATGCTTGTCAAGAACCTGCCAAAAAGAGGATTATTTTGGGTAATCTTCTTCCGTATGGTTTTAGATGGAATTGCAGGTATCCGTTTTCTTACACAAGGTAAATTAGCGCATACTTTTGCTATTTTAAAGGCACATTTTTCATTTTATTGCTTATCTTTAAAATATCTCGGAAAACGAAAAGAATTTCAGATTCAGCAATACTATATGGTAAAAAGCATCGTTTTCCTTTATTATATGAGGAAAATGACCTTATTTAAAGAAATCTTTAACAGTATTCAAAATATTAAAAACTAAATTTGTAATCAAGTCTAATTAAAATTAAATTTATGAGAAAAATAGTTATCGCACTATCAGTATTAATGGCCCTAACTTCGTGTGTTTCTAAAAAGAAATATGCTGAGTTAGAAGCAAAAAACAAAGAGACTCAAGATTTGTTAAACTCTTGTACTGTAAAATTAAACACGTGCTTAGAAGAAAAAGCTGGATTGGCTGCTACAGCTGACAGCTACAAACAACATAATCAAGACTTAATCAACAGCTCTAAAGATTTAACAATCTTAACAACTAAAGGTGCTGAAAACCTAGAAAAATCTCTTGAAAGCTTAAAAGAAAAAGATTTAAAAATCTCTAGACTTCAGGATGCTTTAACTAAAAAAGACAGTGTTACTTTAGCATTAGTTACAAGCTTAAAAGGAGCTGTTGGAATCAACGATCCAGACATCGAAGTAAATGTTGAAAAAGGAGTTGTATTTATCTCTATCGCTGATAAATTATTATTTAAAAGCGGAAGCTACGAAGTTAGTGACAAAGCTAAAACTGTGTTAGCTAAAGTTGCTAAAGTTGTAAATGACAAACCTGATTTCGAATGTATGGTTGAAGGTCACACTGATAATGTACCATACAAAAGCAACGGAATTATCTTAGACAACTGGGATTTAAGTGTTAAACGTTCTACTTCAATCGTTCGTGTATTAACAAACGATCTTGGTGTTAACCCAGCTAAATTAATCGCTGCAGGTAGAAGTTCTTATGTTCCTTTAGTTTCTAATGATACTGCTGAAGATAAAGCTCGTAACAGAAGAACTCGTATCGTAGTTATGCCAAAAATCGATCAATTCTATGATATGATTGAAAAAGAAATGAAAAAACAATCTAAATAATTCTTGGTTTTCATATTCATAAAAACAGAAAAAGCAGGTCAATTGACCTGCTTTTTTGTATTCTAAAAAGAATAAAAGTATTTTAAATAACTAACTAAATTTTAACATAATAAAGTTAGGCAATATTTTTAAAACTTTATTCAATTAAAGTATTTTTTTACAAAATATCGATATCTCCTTTTCCTTCTCTTACAATAACTGGTTCATGTTCTGAAAGATCAATAATTGTAGAACCAACATTATCTCCATATCCACCATCGATAACCATATCCACAAGATTCTGCCATTTCTCAAAAATTAATTCCGGATCTGTTGTATATTCGATTACATCATCTTCATCACGAATAGAGGTTGACACAACTGGATTTCCTAACTGACGCACAATTTCTAATATAATATTGTTATCAGGAACACGAATACCAACTGTCGTTTTCTTTTTAAATTCTTTCGGAAGATTATTATTTCCAGGTAAAATAAAAGTATAAGGCCCCGGTAATGCTCTCTTTAAAATCTTAAAAGTCGAAGTATCAATCTGACGCACATAATCAGATAAATTACTCAAATCATGACAAATAAACGAAAAGTTTGCTTTCTCTAATTTAACTCCTTTAATCTTTGCAATTTTTTCTAAAGCTCTAGAATTAGTAATATCACAACCCAAACCATAAACTGTATCAGTCGGATAAATTACCAATCCACCATTCTGAAGCACTTTTACCACTTTTGCAATTGCTGCTTCACTAGGTTTATCTGGGTATATTTTTATAAATTCAGCCATTTTGTTTTTTTGTTTAAAGTTAAAGCTGTTTCAGGTTAAAACTATTATACTTTTCAATCTTCTTGTTTCATATTTATTGTATGAATACTAATTAAAAGCAAATTTTACCCAACAACATTAAGTTTTGCGAATCTTAGCAACAATTTCTTGATTCCGCCCACTTCAAATTTTATTTCAGCTTTTCTGTCAGCGCCAACACCTTCTAGATTTATTACTTCTCCTTTTCCAAAACGTTCGTGCATAACCACGTTTCCTACTGTCAGTTTATTGTCAAATAAATTCGAATTCTCATTACTAGGCGCATTTCCTGAAACAGGTTTTAATTTTCGAATATTCAAATCTGGTTTCGGACTATTATCTGTAACTTGTTTAGGAGGTGTGCCTCCAACAGGTTTTACTAATCTTAACTTAGATTTATCTACTTCTCCAAAAATATCACCATCAATTGGTGATTTATAACGATAATTCGTTTCTGCTGGTGTTAAATATTCCAAATACTGATCTTCAATTTCTTCAATAAATCTCGAAGGTTCACTATCTGTTAGTTTTCCCCAGCGGTAGCGAGATTGAGCATAAGTCAAATATGCCTGATGTTCTGCACGTGTCAACGCCACATAAAATAAACGACGTTCTTCTTCCAATTCGCTTCTTGTACTCATACTCATGGCACTCGGAAACAAATCTTCTTCCATACCTACCACAAAAACATGAGGAAACTCCAGTCCTTTTGCCAAGTGAATCGTCATTAACGCTACACGATCATCATCATTAGTATCTTTATCTAAATCTGTTGCCAAAGCGACATCTTCCATAAATTCAGAAAGCGCTCCTCTTGCTCCATCAATTTCTCTTTGCCCCTCAGTAAAATCTTTAATACCGTTTAAAAGCTCCTCAATGTTCTGAATCTTTGCCATCCCTTCTGGAGTAGCATCTTTCTTCAATTCCTGAACCAAACCAGTTTTCTTAGCAACGTGATCTGTAATATAAAAAGCATCCTGATTCTGATCGATCACTTGAAAACTCTGAATCATAGTAACAAAATCTTTCAATTTGTTTTTAGTTCCAGCATTCAGTTTTAAGTCGATTTTATCAATATTCACCATTACTTCCCAAATCGAACGTTTGTAATGATTTGCCGCAATAGTCAGTTTTTCTATCGTTGTATCACCAATTCCACGTGCTGGATAATTGATCACACGAATCAAAGCCTCTTCGTCTTTCGGATTCAGAACCAAACGCAGATAGCATAAAACGTCTTTAATCTCTTTACGTTGATAGAATGATAATCCACCATAAATTCTATATGGAATATCACGTTTTCTCAACGCATCTTCCATTGCACGCGATTGCGCATTTGTTCTGTATAAAATAGCAAAAGATCCATTATGAAGTTGATTTTGCATTTTCTGCTCAAAAATCGTACTGGCAACAAAACGCCCTTCTTCGGCATCTGTCAAACTTCTATGAACTTTAATTTTTGGCCCAAATTCGTTTGCTGTCCAAACCACTTTATCTAGTTTGGTTTTGTTGTGCTCCATAACTGTATTTGCCGCTTCCACAATGTTTCGGGTAGAACGATAATTTTGTTCCAAACGGAACATTATAACTCCTTCATAATCCTTCTGGAAGTTCAAAATGTTATTGATATTCGCCCCACGGAAAGCATAAATACTTTGCGCATCATCACCAACCACACAAATGTTCTGAAATTTATCAGATAAAGCCCTAACAATCAAATACTGAGAGTGATTCGTATCCTGGTACTCATCAACCAGAATATATCTAAAACGGTTTTGATATTTTGCTAAAACCTCAGGAAAACGTGTCAACAATTCGTTGGTTTTCAACAATAAATCATCAAAATCCATTGCTCCTGCCTTGAAACAGCGTTCTACATATTGCTGATAAATTTCTCCCAATCTTGGTCTTTTTGCCATGGCATCGGCTTCAACCAATTCCGGATTATTAAAATAAGCCTTAACCGTAATCAAACTATTTTTATAATTAGATATACGTCCTAAAACCTGTTTAGGTTTATAGATATCACGATCCAGCTGCATTTCTTTAATAATAGAAGAAATCAGTCTGGCCGAATCCTGAGAATCATAAATAGTAAAATTGGAAGGATATCCCAAATGATCTGATTCTGCTCTCAAAATACGAGCAAAAATAGAGTGAAAAGTTCCCATCCAGAGATTTTTTGCCTCAGATGCTCCTACAATATCGGAGATTCTGTGCTTCATTTCTCTTGCTGCTTTATTGGTAAAAGTCAGCGACAAAATATTGAAAGCATCAATTCCCTGATGCATCAAATAAGCAATTCTAATCGTTAAAACACGGGTTTTTCCCGAACCTGCACCAGCAATAATAATCATTGGCCCGTCTTTCTTTAAGACAGGCGCTCTCTGCGCTTCGTTGAGCTGGTCAATATATTTCTGCATGTAATTTTCTCCTTTTATGCAAAATTAAGAATTAAAGATGTAATAAGCTACTAAGTTGCAAAGGTTCTAAGCTACTAAGTTTTTCTTTTTTTGAAGCCAAACAAAAGGCATTTTATTAGACATGGTTTCCCGCTTTCGGCTATATCTCTTCGCTATGCTACGAGGATACCGCCTCAACCGGGGCTACATTTAAGCAATTGGCTTTTTTAAAACATTTTGAAAGAAAAAACTTAAAAATATTATATTTGTAAACTTAAGAGAAGGGTAATGGATATAAAATTAACAGAACTTGCTGAAAAAAGTTATTTTGACATTGTCAATAAATTTAGTGAGTCAAAAGGAACGTTATTCTCAAATAAGACCATATCCATTATAGAAATAATAGCTAAAAACAATGATATAGGTTCAAAATACAAAAATACATCGTACAGAAAATTTCTTATATCAAATCAGGTATATTTATTCTACAAAATTGAAAAGCAAACCTTATATATTATTTTGTTTTGGGATAACAAAAGAAATCCTGTTGATTTAGATATTATACTTAGCTCTTAATTTCTCTTTAAAATCATCAAAATCAATAGTGCGACCAGATATTATATCATCCTCTCCTTTTTGTAATTCTTGCTTTAACATATCTTCTGGAAACAACAATCTAGTTATCAATTTCACTTCTTGATGCGTAAATGTTTTCGATTTTAATTTTCTATAGTAAGTAGCATGTTTCAAGCCTAGTTTCTGCATAAAAAACTCAGCCTTATAGTATGATTTATTTATTAATTCAGGCAAATCATTTATGTAATTCTCGTAATTTTCAACAATTTCTATCATTTTATGAGACTTATTATATTGCTATATGACAAATATAAACTAATAAAATGACACCCATTACGAAAACATAAAAAAAATAAGAATTTCAGTACCTTCGTTCATTAGCAACTCTATTTAAAAAAAACATCGTATGCAAATCGAATTAGTGTTCCTACCACAACAATCAAAAAGAAAATTCGAATAAAACCATTTCCTTTATTAATTGCGAGTTTAGCACCAAGCCAGCCACCAATTCCATTGCTTATTGCCATCGGAATCGCAATAGACCAAATGATTTTTCCTTTGATCATAAACAAACAAATTGAACCAAAGTTCGTAGCCAGATTTACCATTTTTGCATTAGCAGAAGCATGAAGAAAATCGAAACCTAAAAGCGCAATAAAAGCTACAACAAAGAAGCTGCCTGTTCCTGGCCCAATAAACCCGTCATAAAAACCTACTATAACGCTAATTACAACTGCATACATTATTTGTGTTGCTGCCGAATGATCTTTAGCAACATGTTGCCCAAAATTCTTCTTTGCATAAGTATAAACAAACAATAAAGATAAAACCACCAATAGAAGCGGTTTCATAAAATCATTACTCACCATCGTTAAAATTGTAGAACCTAAAAATGCAGACGGAACGGCCAAACACATCATTATGATTAATAACTTCCATTGAATTACCACTTTTTTCAAATATTGAAAAGCGGCAAAAGCAGTTCCACTAAAAGCCGGAATTTTTAAGGTTCCTACAACTGTCGAAACTGGAAGATTTGGCAATAATATCAATCCCATTGGAGTTTGAATTAATCCTCCGCCACCCACAATGGCATCTATAAAACCTGCAGCAAAGGCAGCTAAACAAAGAAAAAGTATTACGTATGAATCCATTAAAGCTATATTTCAGTCGAAGTAAAAATAAGTTGCAAAAGTACGTCTTCCTTTTTGTTTATTACCATAAATTTAAAGTGGATTTTTCATCAAAAAGTATATTTTTGCTTAAAAATTATTCCAATGGATTTCAACAAAATAATAGAACTAGCAAGTTATACTTTACCAGCCTTAGTTACAGGAGTTGTAGCGTATCGTTTCTTCGAATTACACATTAAAAACAATGATAGAAAACGTGCTTTTTTATTAAACAAACAAGCTCATAAAGAATCGCTTCCAGTACGTTTACAAGCATACGAGCGTATGACTTTGTTTTTAGAACGCATTAATTTGACGAAATTGTTAATTAGAATATCTCCTATTTCTCAAAACAAACATGATTATGAAAATTATGTAATTGACCAAATCGAACAGGAATTTGAGCATAATTTGACACAACAGATTTACATGTCTGAAGAATGTTGGACAATTATTTCAACTGCAAAAAACGCAACAATCCAAATGATCCGTAAAGCTGCCATGAGCGATAAAGTAGAAAATGCTGATAAACTTCGCGAAGTAATTTTAAATGATTTATTGGAGAAACAATCTCCAAGTAATGCTGCTTTAAGTTTTATTAAAAGTGAAGTTGCAGAACTTTGGTAAAAAATAATTTTAGATTGCAGATTTTAGATTTGGAATAAAGAATCTAAAATCTTCAATCTAAAAATCAAATCATTATCTTGTTATCACTCATAACTTCAGATTTATTCTGAGCGTATTCATAACCTTGTTCCCACCATTCTTTCATTACATCTTTATTAAAAATCAAGGCATTATCCGTTAATTTTATAGGAGTATAATATAAATTAAGTTTTACATCTTTACTGTTTGCCATAAGTTTTCCTATAGCAATATCATGTTTTTCGACCTGATCTAAAGCAATTCTAAACAAGTCAATCATCAACGAAAACGGGTTTTTACCTATTACAGTTTTGGTCGTATTGACTTCAGTTTCAAGTACAATTACATCAATTTCTGTAGCTCCTCTGTTAATTGCTTCACGTATTGGAACTAAGCTTGAAAATCCTCCATCACCATATTCAAAATTATTCTTTTCGACCAAACTCATAAACGGAACATAATTACTTGAAATCCAAGACCATTCACAAAACTCCTCATAACTACAATCTTTAACCGATTTATATTCTGACTCGTTTTTAGTAAAATTTGTAACCGTTACCACAACATCGGTCTTCATTTTTTTTAGCTTATTGAAGTCCGAAAGCGAGAAATTATTCTGAATGTATTTCTTCAATCCTTTACTTTCTCCAAAAGTTCTTTTTCCTTTAAAAAACTGACGCAAAACATTAAAGTGATTGATTGTTACAATATCTACTCCATCTTTATTTTTAACCACAAATGGACAAATATTAAAAATACTTGCCATTGTTACATTGGTATATACAGAATGAATTTTTTTGATATGACCGAGAGCTAAATGCGGAATTAATAAACTTCCTGTCGAAGTTCCTAAAAACAAATCATATTCGTGCTTTTTCTCTTCTATTAAATACTGGGCAACACCGCCGGCAAATGCGCCTTTACTGCCACCACCTGAAATAACCAATGCTCTCATAAATTGTAATGTAGTATTTTTGGGATTTTCTTGATTTCTTTTAGAGAAAAGAAGCAAGAAAAAGAGTTTCAAAATCTTTCTTCTTGTTTCTTTCTTCTACTTTTAATCTCTTAATTACTCTTTCAACAAACGATTCAATTGGAACTGTTCATCGGGGTTCAAATTAGGTAAAATTCTATTAAATGAAGCACGCATTTCTGGATTTTTTAATAAAAGTCGAATAGTATCTCTTCCAAACTTTGAAAACTGCCACATATGATGTGTAGTAGATGCAACTAAATTACTCAAAACCTGATCGTTAATAATTTTAAAAGCAATTAACTTTTCTAAGGCATTTTGTCTTGTCGTTGCTTCATATTTTGTAGAAGAAAAGCCGATCAATTCATTAATTAAAGATTCAGGATCGTTAGTGTAATTTGTGGTAGACAATGCCAATGAAAGCCATAAAGTACGCAGATTATAATCATTAAAACCAATCCAGTCTTTAGATTTATCCAAATATTCTTTTCTATGATCTGGAAAGTTTCTCCAAAGCCAATATAAGGCCGTTTCTTGTGTTTGATAAGATTGATCGTCTAATAATGTTTCATAATTCAACCTGAAATCCTCTGGAATCTTAGTCATAGTTCCAGCAACATTTTGGCGAACCTGAACATCTTTTGTCTCTAATGCCAAGAGTAAGAGCGGTTTCTTATCTTCGTATTTTTCATTCTCTAATTGATCAACAACAGCCTCTTTTACAGAACGATAAACATCAGATTCTAAAATACTTTTTAATAGATCAAATTTCTCTGTCAAAGGTGTTTTTTTTAACTTATCAATTTCTAAACGCTTTTGAATTGTTTTATTTTTACTTAACAAAGCATTTGCTGTTGGAGTATCAAATAGTGTTGATTCTAGCCAGGTTTTTTGAAATTTTTCTAAATCAAAATCAGAAACTTTTTTAATCTCGTCAAAGAAATTTTGAGTGTTTACTGTCTGATAAGCGTATTTATTTAAATAACTTTTTATTGCTTTTTTAAATGCCTTATCACCAATTGATTCATGTAGCACAAACAATGTCCATGCTCCTTTTTCATAAAATGTAAGCGAACTTGCTTTTGCATTTAAAACAGGAATTGTATCTGTTCTGGATGCAAATTTAATCTGTTGCGCGGTATCGTATAATTTGGAATAAAAATAATCTTCTCCGTAAATCTCTTTCTCTGCCAGTAAAGCAAAATACGTTGCAAAACCTTCTTGAAGCCAATGGTGTTTACTACTTTCAGCCGTAATCAAATCTCCAAACCAATGATGAGCCAATTCGTGCGCATCGACATTGGTGTAATTTCGATCACAAAAGCCAACTGAATCAACTACATAACGCGTTGCAAAAAGCGTTGTTGTCGTATTTTCCATTCCCGCGTACAAAAAGTCACGAACTGGAATTTGTCTGTTTATTTTCCAAGGATATTTTACTCCGATTTCTTTTTCAAGGAAATCAAAAATTCTTTTAGAATAACGATATGTAGGCTCAAAACGATTAGAATCTTTTGGCTCATAATAATATTCTAATGGAATTCTAGTTTTAGATTTAAACTCTTTTTTATCAAATTTTCCAACTGCCAGCATTAACAAATAAGAACTCATTGGTTTTTCCATTTGATATTGCCAACGACTTAAATTTCCTTCTGTCTTTTTGGCTTTTAAAACTCCATTTGAAACGACCTGATATTCTTTATCAAAAGAAATCCCGAGATTAAAAATTAGTTTCTCATTTACATCATCAAAACTTGGAAACCAATTGCTGGTATATCTGCCCTGCCCTTGTGTCCAAATTTGTATTTCTTCATTTTCTATATCAACAAAATAAAGTGCTTGTTTTGGTCTTGTTTTATAATCAAAAGTCAAATGATTTTGTCCTTTTGTAAAATGTGAAACTAGTTTTAATTGTTTATTGTCATTTAGAAAAACAACGTCATTATCATTAATTTTCACTTTCGAAAATTCCATGTTTTTAGCATCAAGAAAAATGGTATCACAATCTTTTAAAAGGTCAAATTGAAAATCTACAGAACCTGAAACCGTTTTTTCTTTTGAATTTAAAAATAATTGTCCTGAAACCGATTTGAAATCAACATTTTGAGTTTGTTGCGCAAAAAGAAAACTGGTGAATAATAAAAAGATATATTTCATTGAAATGTATTTGAAGGCAAAATCCCAAAGTTACAAAGGTTTCCTTTACAAATAGAATGAAATTTGTAAGTTTACCATATTAAACCAACAAATCGTGTCTGAACCTCAAAAAGCCTTATTTAATTGGAGCAGCGGAAAAGATTCTGCTCTTGCTTTATATAAAATACTTCAAGATTCTGAATATAAAATTGAAACACTGCTGACCAGTGTAAATGAAAAATATCAGCGAATTTCGATGCATGGAATCCGTGTTGAATTGTTGCAAGCTCAAGCTGAAAGCATCGCAATTCCTTTGAAAATTATGGAAATTCCAGAAATGCCATCAATGGAAGTTTATGAAGACGTAATGACCAAAACTTTATCGGAATTAAAAAGCAATGGTATAACACATTCCGTTTTTGGGGATATTTTCTTGGAAGATTTACGATTATATCGAGAAAATCAACTGGCAAAAATTGATTTCAAAGGCGTTTTTCCTATTTGGAAGATTCCAACGCAAGATTTAATTCAGGAATTTATTTCGTTGGGATTCAAAGCTATTGTGGTTTGTGTCAACGAAAAATATCTAGACAAAAGCTTTGTTGGCAGAATTATCGATCAAAATTTTATTAATGATTTACCTGAGAATGTAGATGTTTGTGGTGAAAATGGTGAATTTCATACCTTTACATTTGACGGTCCAATATTTTCAAAACCCATTAACTTTGAAATCGGTGAAATTGTCTATCGAAAGTATGAAAAACCCGAAAAGCAAGATTCATCAAATAATGTATGTGACACAAATGATGAAACTGCTTTTGAATTTGGATTTTGGTATTGTGATTTAATTAAAAAATAATGAAGTTTTTTTATAAATTTATTTTTCTAATTCTTGTTTCTTTCTCTTTGCAAAGTTGTTTGGTTAATAGGTGTAAAAGACCTCAAATTACTGGATATATTTACGATGCAGAAACGAAGCAACCTATTGAAAATTGTAAAGTTGGTGAGACTGTAAGCCAATCAAATGGTTATTTCTCATTAGTTGAAAAGCGTCATCATCAATTCACATTTTTTGGTTTTGAAGCAGCCACTTTAGCCGTAAATGAAGCTATTGAGAAAGAAGGTTACGAATCTCAAAACATTCAATTCATACAGCCTTTTGGGAGCGGTGCGAAAAAAGGAGCTTTTCATAACGCAGATACTATTTACATCAAGAAGAATATCATAAAAACAAACTAATATGGCTTTAAAAGAAAATGCTGAAGTAAAAAAAGTAGTATTCTTTCTGAAAGAAATCGGTATTGATATTATCGAAAAAAAACTTGAAGAAACCTTTCTGCCTGGTTTAGAATTAGGCCCTGACTGTATTTATATTGATTATGATAAATTGCTCTATCCTGGTGATATTTTGCATGAAGCTGGACATCTCGCAGTAACAATTCCTTCAGAAAGAAAATTGGTTGGTTCAACAAAAATCTCTAAGGATTGGCCTACTCAAGGCGATGAGATTGCGGCTATTTTATGGTCATATGCTGCGTTGCGTTATTTACAACTTCCTCCTGAATTTGTATTCCATCCTAATGGATATAAAGGTAGTTCTGAATGGTTTATTTCGAATTTTGAATCCAAAAGTTATATAGGATTACATCTTCTGGAATGGATGGGACTATGTCTTGGAAATGAAAAAGCCGAAAAAGAAAATAAGTCTCCTTTTCCAGCTATGCAAAAATGGCTTCGAGATTAATCTTAAGTAGACTCATCTATCCAAGTTTTAAGAAACCATTTGTTGTCTTTGAGTTCAAAGATATAATCAATATAAATTCCATTATCAAGTCCGCGTTGTTGAAGCGTTGCGGTATTTTTCTTTATGGACAATGTGCTTTTTAAATATTTCTCATCAGCTTTGTTGTTTAGATTAAGCGTTTTATACTTCTCTTTTGTCATTGTATAATTCGTTAATTCTAAATCATCATTATTCATTTTGTATTTTAAAGGAAAAACTACTCTACTAATCTGAAATTTTGGATCCGTATTGAATTTCTTAAAAAAAGTATTAAAATCTTCAGAAGCTGTTTTTGTATTTTGGGCACAGGCAGAACTGAAACTCATTACACAAACAAAAAGTATTAAAAAATATTTTTTCATTATTCATTATACATTTTAAGCAAGTTCGTCACTGTATTCCAGTTTCGAATTGTTGCAGTTACATTTAATTTTTTCTCTATATATTTTTGATCAAAACGAGTTTTTCCCGCACCAACGGCATATTTAATGAAAATTCTGTTCTCATCAATACTTGCTTCGTCTGGTTTAAACTGACTAATTTTTAAATCGTTTATGTTTTCTTTTTTCAATGCCATTGAAACGAAAGCAACATATAATTTCTTGGTATCTACATCTTTCTCTTTCAAAAAAGCATTATTAGCAAAACAAGATTCTAGGTTTTCTTTGGTAATCATGACAACAGGAACTTCATGTCCGAAAACTTTAAAAATTTCCTGTTTGATCATAAAACCAACTTTTGATGCTTCCTCTTCACTGTCTACAAAAACATTTCCAGATTGAAGATAAGTGCGAACATTCTGAAAGCCAAGATTCTCGAGCATTGCTTTCAAAGCTTCCATTTTCATCATATTATGGCCCGAAACGTTTATGCCGCGTAAAAGCGCTAAATGTGTTGTCATTTTTTTCTAATTTAAATTCAAAGATAAAAAACTACTCTTCATCCTCCTCCTCTTCGCTAATTTCAATATCAAATTTTACTAAAAAATCATTCAGCTTTTGTTTGTACTTTCTCTTTGCCTGCTCTAGAATTTCATCTGCTTCTTCATTAGTTTCTATGGCATTAAGATTAAACTCTTCTTTTACCCATTGATGAAATTCATCTTTATTTTCATTGTCTTCATAATACTCTTCGTCTTTGTAGAAATAAGCGTAATCAAAATCAACTGAAATTTCAGTGTCTAATGTCAGCAAATGAATCAATCTGCGAATATTTTCTGCCACAACGTGAATTCCGCCTTCATCTCCAAAAACCACAATCGGACAATTATTTAAATCCTTGTCAATTAGCCAATATGCATAGGAACTCCCAGAGCCGTTTGCACCGGCAAATTCGATAAAACTATTATAGAATTCTTCTTCTTCAGACCAGGTTTTTATGCCGGTTTTATCATTTGTTATCGTCAATCCAAAACATTCCGAATAAGTTTCTGAACCGTATTCTTGTTGAAACTCATATAATTTTACTAAATCAATCGGTAATTTATAATCGCCAAATTGAGAAGCAAATTCTTCTAAAGAAAAACTACCATCATATTCTGCATCATCTGATTCTTCTTCGTCATCATTATCTTCTTCAGTCATAAGAATTTCAAAAGTTTTTAGGGCAGCATGTTTTACACAGAAAAGTTCAATTCCTATCGCATTTTCATCATTAATCCATTGATATTTCGGATCTCCATTTTCATCTAGATATTCTAGGATAAGCATAATTTCTTTGTCATCATGACACCATAAAGCACGCATTCTGATGTTGAAACCATTTGAAATTTCTTCAGAAATCTGACTGTATTTCTTTCCTTCATAATCAAAAGGAATAAACAAATAAGTGGTTCCAGAAAAATGTCTTACGATTTTTTCATTGGCTTTTAGTTCTTCATTTTCAGATAAAACTTCAACCATATTTATAAACTGGTTACGGAAATTGGTGTAGAGATACTTTTCTTTCTTATTGTAATCTAAGATCGAAAGTCCTTCTTTAAAAACTTCTAGATAATTATTACCTAATATTTCTGTATTATCAGAGGAAAGCTCTATAAAAGAATCACTTAAAATATCAGATAATTTATGAGTAGAAGGCAGATAATTTTCGACCGTTATAACAGATCCATCAACATCTGTAACGTTACTGCAAATTAAAACATCAGGTCTATTAGTACTAACAATGGCTTGAACATCTGTAAAACGCTCAAAATGAAGCCACATATCATCGCTGTAGATCAGCCAAGCAACAAGATCACCTTTTACAAAAAGTTCACCATGATTGTATTCTCCAACAAGTGTATCACATTGCAAGCCACCGCCTAAATAATGAACACTACCAAATAAAGTAATATTTACTGTAGTTGTTTTTCCTAAAACAATTAAAGCAGGTGAATTATCTGTATCATAAGAACTTATAAATTTTGAAACCGTTAGATTTCCCTTAAAAATAAATCCTAAAATGAAAATATTGGAATGTTCTTCTGTACTGAAATCCATCTCTAATATATCCATTTCGACATCTTCTTCTGCTAAAAGAAAAATCGGGTTTTCTTCATAATCAGGAAAACGCCAGGTATCTTCAAAAACATTATAAATTTTCTGATTGTTGAAATCCGTAAGATCGCCAATAATATTGTGAGCTTCGTGTCGGTTAATTACTTTGAATGTAATACCGGAAAAAACTATCGTTTCAAAAGGAACTTTTTCTTCTTTCATCATAATTTGAGGCTTATAATTTTAATGCTCTAACAAATCTAGTGATTATCTTTTTTTATTAAAATAAAACTGACGTTAAATAAAAAACTCCGTTACATTATAACGGAGTTTTCAAGAATTGAATTAGTAAGCTTTAAATTATTTTGCCTTTTTGTATGTTAGTTGATAATCACACATTCTTCCAGAATTTTCTAAATTTCCGTTAAGAATATACAATAGCTCACTTTTACCACCAAAACCGCTACCACAGCTAAAAATTAAATCTGAAGGAGCAGAGTAAGTCAATTGAAAATTAGCCCTTCCCTCTCTTTCAAAAATTTCAAAAGTACCAGATAGATTTGTAGTGATGCTGTTTACTGTTTTCTTCCTTGTAAAAGTACCGTCTGTACTAAAAACATATTCGTCATTCCAACTCGCTTCATTTTGAATACTTACCCATTTCCCATAATAATCGTTCGTTGCTAATTTTAATTTGTCAGTAGAATCATCATTAGAACAAGAAGCTAAAGAAATAAACAATGCGATTAAAAGTCCAATTTTTTTCATTTTTTAAGGTTTTATGATTGTTAACTATTATTAAGATTTTACTTTCTTATAATGGTTGCGTTCATTTTTTTATGATAACGATAACTTAACATTCAAAATCTTAAGTCTCATAATTGATTTTCAAAATTCCTAATTAAAATCTATCTTCGCTTTTTAATAAAATTCCAATTGATTAATTCCAAATTCCAATTTTCTCAAATCTAAAATCAGCAATCTAAAATCTAAAATAATTTAATGTCTAATAATCTTCTAGAAACTCCAATTGAATACTTAAAAGGCGTTGGTCCCAGTCGTGGTCAGCTTCTTCGTAAGGAATTGGGTATTCATAAATATGGAGATCTGGTTAATTTTTTTCCGAATCGATATATTGACAGAACGCGTTATTATAAGATTAATGAATTGCAGAATACGGGTTCTGAAGTACAGATTATTGGAAAAATAATCCACATTAAAACCGTTGAGTTCGCCAAAAACAAAAAACGTCTTGTGGCTACTTTTGTAGATGATACTGGACAAATTGATTTAAATTGGTTTCAGGGTCATAAATGGATTCGTGAAACCTTAAAGCTAAATGAACAGCTTGTTATTTTTGGAAAATGCTCTTTGTACGGAAGTCAATTTAGTATGGCACATCCGGAAATTGAATTATTGAGCGAACACGAAAGAAGTTTGCGTTCTGCTATGCAGCCTGTTTATCCTTCAACTGAGGCTTTAACCAACAAAGGAATTTCAAATCGTACCATCAATAAAATGATGGAACAATTGTTTCTGGAAACTCAAGCGCTTTTTACAGAAACTTTCCCTCCTTTTTTAATTGAAGAATTAAAACTGATTCCGAAAAAAGCGGCTTTGTTTAATATTCATTTTCCTAAAAGTGCCGATATTTTAGCGAAAGCACAATTCAGATTAAAATTTGAAGAATTGTTCTTTATACAGCTTCAGCTAATTACTAAAAACCTTATTAGAAAACATAAAATTAAAGGACATCCATTTGATAAAGTGGGCGAACTTTTTAATGATTTTTATAAAAACCATCTTCCTTTTGATTTAACGAATGCTCAAAAAAGAGTGATTAAAGAAATTAGAACGGATATGGGAAGTAATGCCCAAATGAACCGTCTGCTTCAAGGAGATGTTGGTTCTGGAAAAACCATCGTGGCTTTTATGAGTATGCTTTTGGCTATTGATAATGGTTTTCAGGCTTGTTTAATGGCGCCGACCGAGATTTTGGCCAATCAGCATTTTCTTGGTTTGTCTGAATTTGCTAATACTTTAAACATCAATATCAGAATATTAACAGGTTCGACTAAAACTTCTGAAAGAAAAATTATTCATGAAGAATTAGAAAACGGAACGCTTAAAATTTTGATTGGAACTCATGCTTTATTAGAAGACAAAGTAAAATTTCAAAATTTAGGTTTGGCTGTTATTGATGAACAGCATCGTTTTGGCGTAGAACAGCGTTCTAAATTATGGAAGAAAAATGAGATTCCACCACACGTTTTGGTAATGACTGCTACTCCAATTCCAAGAACATTGGCGATGAGTTTATATGGTGATTTGGATATTTCTGTAATTGATGAATTACCTCCTGGAAGAAAACCAATTCAAACTGTACATCGTTTTGACACCAACCGTTTGAAAGTCTGGAAATTCCTTCGTGATGAAATTGCAAAAGGCAGACAAATCTACATCGTTTATCCGCTGATTCAGGAATCTGAAAAAATGGATTATAAGGATTTAATGGATGGTTACGAAAGTATTTCCCGTGATTTTCCGCTTCCGCAATATTCTATTTCTATTCTGCATGGAAAAATGAAACCAGCAGATAAAGATGCCGAAATGAAACGTTTCTCTGAAGGAAAAACCAATATTATGGTGGCAACAACGGTAATTGAAGTTGGTGTAAATGTTCCAAATGCCAGTGTAATGATTATAGAAAGTGCCGAACGATTTGGACTTTCGCAACTGCATCAGCTACGCGGACGTGTGGGTCGTGGCGCCGAACAAAGTTATTGTATTTTAATGACGGGACACAAATTGAGTTCTGACAGTAAAACCAGAATGGAAACCATGGTGCAAACCAACGATGGTTTCGAAATCGCTGAAGTTGACTTAAAACTTCGCGGTCCAGGTGATTTAATGGGGACACAACAAAGTGGCGTTTTAAACCTTCAAATTGCAGATATTGTAAAAGACAGAGAGATTCTTTCTCTAGCTCGAAATTACGCCATGAAAATCCTAAAAGAAGATTCTGCACTACAAAAACCAGAAAATGCCATTTTAAGAGCGATTTTCATTGAATTGACGAAGAAGAAAAATATTTGGAATTATATTTCTTAGAGATACAAAGGCACAAAGTAACAAAGGGACAAAGGTCTTAGCTTTACACATAAACAACTTTGTCCCTTTGTTACTTTGAAACTCTGTCACTTTAAAAAAAATATACTTCACTGCATCTCACTTTTAAAAAGTTTCAATATTCAGGTGATTTAGATTTGTTGGGGGCAAATTTTTGTTGAATATTTGAATGGATACAATGAAGCATACTTAAATTATTTCTTCTTTGGAGCGCTTTTATCAAACAATCCGCCGAATAAACCTTTACTTATTTTGTTTTTATCATCTTTACCTGTGGCAATTAAATGATCAATATATTCCATATAGGTTTTCTTTCTTTCTTCTAAAAAGCCTACAAGATATTCTTCAGACGCGTGAATTCCGCTGGTTTCTTCTATCTGGAGCAATTTCTTGTACAAAGGCTCAATAAATTTGACGATAATTTCATTTGGAACCGATTTTCTTGTTCCAAAGAAACCAACAATCTCGCCGTCGGTATCGGCAATAATTTTAAAATCGGTCACTACCCAGTAATAACGACCTGTTTTGGCCATATTTTTTATTATTACATGAATGTTTTCACTCGATTTTATACTGTCCCATAAAAATTTAAAAATGACTTTGGGCATATCAGGATGTCGAACTATATTATGTGGCTGGCCAACAAGTTCGAACTCATCATAACCAGAAACATCTATAAAATCTTCGTTGGCATATAAAATGGTTCCTTTTTTATCAGTTTTACTAAGCAGTACTTTATTTTTATTCCAGTCTACTTCTCTGTCTGAAGGCGTTGGGCGATTAATTCTGGTATCCATAAATTTTACATTTAAATTAATTTACAATTCAATTAAGCATATAAAATGCATCCTTAAACAATTTTTAATTTAATTCTATTTCCAAAACAAGAAGAATATTTCTGATTTTGTGAAAAACAATTCCTAATTCGTATTCAAGCCATTCCGGAATCTCATTATTTACGACCAAATTAAGATTGTGAATATCATTAGTAATCTGAATCAGTTTTTTATATTGAAAATCTAGGTTATAAACTTGCGAATTATCTCTGTAGCCTTTTAGAATTTCGGCAACTTCTGCCTCAAATTCTGATTCGGCTCCAATTTTATCGATTGAATTTAATGTTATGGTGTCACTTAAAAAATGGTCAATAGTTTTTTTCAAATTATGCAATGTAGGAACTGCAGTTGGTAAATCATGCTTAAACATACAACAGTTATAAAATTAGTATTTGGGGATTGGTACTTGTCGTAAAAACTTAATTCCTACTGTTTGTTGACTTTACATGAATATCATTGACTAAGTCATCAATTTTTTTGGCACTTTCTCTCATCATTTCGAGATAAGTAAGCAATTTGTCGTTGTCAGTATGTCCTTTTGAAACATCAATTAATTTTAAAACCGAGTTTACCGGAAGCTTTAAATCTAAAGTTGTTCTGTGAACAAAATCATTGTAATCTTTTGTAGCCGACATAGAACTGTATTTGGCTGAAGCTAATTTCATATTCTCTAATTCGTATTCATCAGAAATTTTTGAAATATGATTTTCACTATGTTCTTTAAAGTAGTAAGCCCAATAACCATTCATAAAAAAAACAACAGTTGCTAAAAAAGTATGAATAATTAGGGTCTCTAAATCAAAAGTAACCTGAGAAAAATATACTTGTAATCCAGTTGCGTCATTATAAATATAGTTTTGTAAATAAGCCAAACCAGCGTGATGCAGAATTACTAAAAGAGCCAAAGGTATTTGCAATTTCCAGTTTTGATAAATAATCAATATTGTACTGGCAATGAAAACCGTAAAATGCATTTCGAACATACCATGCATTTGATAGATGTATTGCGCCATAAATATAGACAAAACAACAGCTAAGACGTATTGATAAAATCTTGAATTCTTTATAAAGAACTTAGCTGAGTAATAAGCCAAAAGATTGAGTGTTCCCACTCCAACCCCAATTTCGAAAGTATCATATTTAAATGATAGTCCAATACCGAGAAGAAAATATACGGCAAGAACATAATTAATAATGCTATCTGACTTTTGCGTCATAGTAGACATAAAACTGTGCAGGTAATCCTGTTCGTTTAAACTAGCTTTTGTTTTCATAGGTTTTAGTTTTTGGATTTTTGGAAAATAGATTTATTTAGTACAATTTGGTAACGAACATCCGTATGCTTTCAGGGCAAAAGCATTAAAAGAAGGGTGCTGATTCTTACTTAAAAGAGAATCAATCGCCATTTGAGCATAATTACTCTTAGCATCTGTACAATATCTGGTTTTATTATAATTACCACGATAATATAAATTATGCGATGAATCTAATAAAACCGCCTGAGGGGTTGAAAAAACACCACATCTATCTGCAATTGATTTTTCAAAATAAACGGGAATTTTGGCATCAAATTTTTCCTGGATTTCTGCGATGCTAAAACTTTTGTTTTTGTTTAACACCACAATCTTAAAATTAATCTGATCTCCGTACTTTTTAATCAACTCACTAACATGAGGCACGTTAAAGCGTGAACAAGGACAATCTGGATTAAAAAAATGAATGAAAATTGGTTTTTGATCAAACGGACAACACGCTCCCAATTCAATTCTAGAGCCCATTGCGATTGCTTTGTAATTTTGAGGTACTGGTGTTGGAAGACTATATTTGAACTCGTTCTTCCAAAACAAATACCCAACCGAAAGAAGTAATAATGAAAACCATAATGTGAGAAGTAATTTTTTCTTCATATATTATTTTTTTTATTTATTTAAGCAACAAAAAAATAAACACTTGTTAAAACAATTATCAACCAGATTCTGTAAAAACTTCAAAAAACAACCTACAAATACTAAATTTTAACAATACTTGTCCCTTTTATGAACCGATAGTACTCAAAAAAACTCCTTTTTGTTTAACATCCCAATGTTACAAATAAAATCGATAAAGTGCAAAAAAAATCAGACAAAATGCGTAAAAATTATTTAAAGCTAGACTTCACTTGACTTTTCAGATTTCAAAGTATAATCATTGACTTTAGAAACACCCTATTTTTTATTTTAAAAAAAATTAATCTTTTGTTAAACCTTTTGATTTCTTTTGAGTCTAATTGCAAACCTTTGTACATACAAATGTTAAATAAAAGCTAACATCTTCCGATTTCGTATCAAAAAGTTAAATTTGTAAGCTTACTAAAAACATAAACCTATAAAACTATATTCACCTCAATTTTATGAAAGTAAAACACCTCATTTACACCCTTTTAATTATTACAATAGGAGGTTTTATTACCTACAGAATTATATCAAACAAGAGCAAAAATGATGACTCAAAAAAATTTAATGATAAAAATTCTCCAACAACTGTTAACGGAATTGTAATAAAAACAGCCACTTTTGATAATAACTTATCACTTTCGGGCTCTATTGAAGCCAATGAACAAGTGGAAATTCATAGTGAGGTTTCTGGAATTGTAGAAGGAATATTTTTTAATGAAGGATCTACTGTTACCAAAGGTCAAGTACTTTTTAAAGTAAATGATATTGAATTAAAAGCCCAATTAAGACAAGCTGTAACCAAAGAAGGCTTAGCTGCAGAGAATGAAAGAAGAGCAAAACTGTTACTTCAAAAAGAAGCCATCAGCCAGGAAGAAGCAGATGTCGCAAGAGCTGATCATGCTTCTGCACAAGCGCAAAGTCAATTGATTAGAGCACAAATTTCTAAAACTTCTGTGAGAGCACCATTTTCAGGTAAAATTGGATTAAGAAATATCTCTCCTGGGACTTACATTACACCAACTGTTTTAGTGGCAAAATTGGTTAATACAAGCAAACTAAAGATTACTTTTTCTATTCCGGAGAAATATGCTTCACAAGTACAATCTGGATCCGTAATTGATTTTAAAGTTTCAGGTTCAACTAAAACATATAATGCCAAAATTTACGCTATCGAACCTGAAGTCGCAGTTGCAACACGTACACTTCAAATTCGTGCCATTGCAGACAACACAGACGGAAAACTTTTCCCGGGAACATTTGCAGATATCAAACTGCCTCTAAATATTATTAAAGATGCAATTGTAGTACCTTCTCAAGCTATCATCCCAATTCAGGACGGCAAAAAAGTTTATATTGCTAACAACGGACAAGCAAAAGAAGTTATGGTTGATGCGACAACAAGAACTGATTCTTCAATCCTTATTCTATCTGGATTGAAAGCGGGTGACACTTTAATTACAAGTGGTGTAATGTCATTAAAAAATGAAGCCCCAATTAAAGTTAAAGTGCAAAAATAATTTATGATTTCAGATTTTAGATTTTAGATTTCTTGTGTCTTGAAATCTAAAATCTAAAATCAACAATCTAAAATCTAAAATCATAAGATGAGTTTATCAACTACAAGTATAAAAAGACCTGTTTTAACCATTGTACTGAATCTATTAATCATATTATTCGGTTTCATTGGTTATACGTTTTTAGGAGTTAGGGAGTTCCCTTCTATCGACCCTGCACAGGTTTCTATTCGTACCAACTATACTGGTGCGAACTCTGATATTATTGAATCACAAATCACAGAACCTCTTGAAAAGGCAGTAAATGCAATTGATGGTATTCGAAACATTACATCTTCTAGTAACCAAGGAAGCAGTAATATTACTATAGAATTTAATCTGGACAAAGATTTAGAAGAAGCAGCAAATGACGTTCGTGATAAAGTTTCACAAGCCATTAGAAATTTACCACAAGACATTGATGCACCACCCGTAGTTTCTAAAGCAGATGCGGACAGTGAATCTATTATTTCAATGACTGTTCAAAGTAATACACGAAGTTCTTTAGAGTTGAGTGATTATGCTGAAAATGTTATTTCACAGCGATTAGAAACGATTCCTGGCGTAAGTGCTGTACAAATTTGGGGGCAAAAACGTTACGCCATGCGTTTATGGATCGATCCCGCAAAATTAGCAGCCTATGGTTGTACAGTTGCAGAAGTTCGTGCGGCATTAAATTCTCAAAACGTTGAGTTACCTTCAGGAAAATTAACAGGCAACAATACCGAATTAACGGTAAAAACTATAGGAAATCTATCAAAACCTGAAGCATTCAATGATATCATTATTAGAACTGATGGTGATAAAATTGTGCGCCTAAGCGATATCGGAAGAGCTGAATTAGGTCCTGAAAATATTGAAACCGGATTAACATCATCTGGACTTCCAATGATTGGACTTGCCATCGTGCCAATGCCTGGAGCAAATTATTTAGATATTTCAGCTGAGTTTTATAAAAAATATGAAGCCTTAAAAAAGGATTTACCTAAAGATATCAAACTTAATATCGCTCTTGATAATACCCTATTTGTAAAAAAATCAGTTTTAGAAGTTGCAGAAACACTAGGAATCTCCATTATTCTTGTAATTATTATTATCTACTTGTTTTTTAGAGATTGGGCTATTGCATTTCGACCTTTAATAGATATACCTGTATCTTTGATTGCTACGTTTTTTATTATGTGGCTTTTTGGTTTTTCTATAAATGTATTGACACTTCTGGCTATTGTACTGGCAACCGGTTTGGTGGTTGATGACGGAATTGTAGTAACAGAAAACATCTTCAAAAAAGTCGAAGAAGGAATGTCACCAATTGAGGCAGCTATAAAAGGTTCTAATGAGATTTTTTACGCTGTAATTTCGATTTCGGTAACTTTAGCTTCGGTATTTTTACCCGTAATTTTTCTTGAAGGATTTGTAGGTCGTTTATTTAGGGAATTTGGCGTTGTAATTGGAGCCGCAGTTTTAATTTCTGCATTTGTATCTTTGACTTTAACTCCGATGTTGAATGCCTATTTAATGAAAGGAGGAGAACAGAAAAAATCAAAATTTTACATAAAAACGGAACCTTTCTTCGAAAAAATGAATAGCGGTTATGCCGATGCGCTAAATAAATTTATGGCTAGAAAATGGCTTAGTTTTCCAATTTTGATAGCTTGTTTCGGATTAATTTATTTGTTCTTTACTATTCTTCCTAAAGAAACTGCTCCTTATGACGATCGTAGTTCTGTAACCATGCGTATGACGACTCCAGAAGGTTCTTCTTATGAATACACAAATCGTTTTATGCAGGAAATTTCCAAATTGGTTGATGATTCAATACCTGAAAAAAAAGTTAGTTTGGTCATTACCGCACCCGGTTCTGGAGGATCTGCAGCAAATTCAGGGTTTATTAGACTTTCTTTAAAGCAACCAGACGAGAGAGAAAGATCACAAAAGGAAATAGCAGACCAATTATCGAAATGGACAAAAAAATATCCAGACGCTAAAACATCTGTTATTCAACAACCAACTATTGCTGTAAACAGACGTGGAGGTTTACCCGTTCAATATATAATTCAAGCTCCAACTTTTGATAAATTAAGAGAAAAAATTCCTTTATTTATGGAAGAAGTTGGCAAAAGTGATGTTTTTTCAATTACAGATGTAAATTTAAAATTTAACAAGCCTGAATTAAACGTTACAATTGACCGTGCAAAGGCAGAAAGTCTAGGAATTTCTATTTTAGATATTGCACAGACTTTACAGCTTTCTTTAAGCGGACAGCGTTTTGGTTATTTCATTAAAAACGGAAAACAATATCAGGTAATTGGTCAGTTTGATCAAAAAGACAGATCTAAACCTTTGGATTTAACTTCGATGTTTGTAAAAAACAAAAACGGAGAATTGATTCAAATGGATAACGTGGTAAAGGTTTACGAACAAAGTAATCCACCACAATTGTATCATAACAACAGATATATGTCAGCAACTGTTGCTGCCGGTTTAGCCCCAGGAAAAAGTATGGGCGACGGAATTAAAGAAATGGACCGCATTAAAGCCAAAGTCTTAGATGAAAGTTTTACAACCGATTTGGCTGGAGAATCTCGAGATTTCGTAGAAAGTAGTTCAAATACTTCTTTCGCTTTCGGATTGGCTTTATTACTAATATTCTTGATTCTTGCTGCACAGTTTGAAAGTTTCATTGATCCGTTTATTATCATTTTAACGGTTCCAATGGCAGTTGCAGGAGCTTTATTCTCTTTATGGTTATTCAACCAAACTTGGAATATTTTCAGCCAGATTGGTACCGTAATGCTTATTGGACTTGTAACTAAAAACGGTATCTTGATTGTCGAATTTGCGAATCAATTACGTGAACAAGGAAAACCAAAATTAGAAGCAATTTTAGAAGCTTCAGAGGCGCGTTTACGTCCAATTTTAATGACCAGTTTAGCGATTGCTTTAGGAGCACTTCCAATTGCAATGTCGCTTGGTGCTGCATCAACGAGTAGAATTGGTATGGGAGTTGTAATTGTAGGAGGAACTATTTTCTCATTGGCTTTAACGCTTTTTGTAATTCCTGCGATCTATTTAATGTGGTCTAAAGCCAGAAAACATTATCCGGAATTTGACCATATCGATGAATACGAAAGAGAAAGTATAAAATAGAAACCAAAAAATCACGAATTTTATTCTCTAAAATTCGTGATTGTCTGGTAAAAGAATATAAAAATGAACATCAAGAATATATACTATACTTTAATATTGCTCTTTGCTTGTCTTATCCAAGCAAATGCGCAGGAAGTTATGACCATTGAACAAGCTATGACAATAGCTTTGGAGAATAATTTCGAAATTAAAATCGCTAAAAACAATTCTAGAATAAGTAACACAAATGTTACCGTTGGAAATGCAGGAATGTTGCCAACTGCAACAGCCAATATTACGGACAATAACAATGTTACTAACTCTACGCAAGTACGTCAGGACGGAACTACAACCTCATTGAATAATGCCAAAAACAACAGTTTAAACTACGGAGTAAGTTTAGGCTGGACGGTTTTTGACGGAATGAAAATGTTTGCCAAGTACGATCAATTAAGAGAACTTCAAAAACTAGGTGATTCTGAACTTAAAAGAACTATTTTAGTTAAAATCGGACAAGTTAATTCTGCTTATTACGACTTGGTGCAACAACAGCATCAATTGGCTGCTTTAGATACTACTATTGTAATTTCTAATCAGAGATTGACTTTAGCTAAAAACCGTTTCAGTATTGGAAAAGCTTCAAAATTAGAAGTTTTAAATGCGCAGGTAGATTTAAATTCCGATCAAGTTGCTTTATTAAGACAAAAAGAATCTTATGCCAATGCCAAAATTCTATTGAACCAATATTTAGCTCGAGATCCAAAAATTGATTTCAAAGTAACAGATAAAGTCAATGTTGACAATAAATTGGTTTTGGCTGATTTAATGGATTTAGCTTCAAAACAAAATCCTGCCCTTGAATCACAAATTATCAACAAACGAATTGCCGAATTACAATTAAAACAAGTTAAAGCAGATCGTTATCCTGTTCTAAGATTAACCACTGGATATAATTTCTCTGAAAGCCAATCCAGTTTAGGTTTTACCAGCGAAACTTCTAATAGAGGTTTAAATTACGGTTTTAATGCTTCTATGAATATTTTTGATGGTTTCAATCAGCATCGAAATGAAAAAGTAGCTAAGATGCAGATTGAAAACACACAAATTGCCATCGAACAACAAAACATGATTTTGAATACGCAATTGAGTACTGCTTTTCAAACGTATTTAACAAACTTAGAGCTTATCGATCTAGAAGAAGACAATGAAGCAATTGCCAGACAAAATTTAGAAATTACTTTAGATAAATTCAAAATCGGAACTATTACAACCATCGATTTTAGAACGGCTCAGCTAAATTATGTCAACGCCAAAGTACGTTACAGCAACGCACAATACGAAGCTAAATTATCTGAAATTGCATTAAAAGAATTAGCAGGAAATATTAATTTCTAATTTTATAAAATCAATTAAAACAAGAACCTTTTCTTAGCATTAATTGGCCCCCCCTCTTTATCTGCTAATGTGCTAAATCTACGAGAACAAAATTGACTCGCAGAGTTTATCAGATTAGCAGATTTTTTTTTCACTCTACATCAAATTAGGTCAATTTTTAATTTAAATTTGTTACAAAACAAACTTAAATGATTTCGTACAATACCAAAGACTGGTTTACTTTTATTTTTCATTTTCATAAATCGGATACCGTTCGTAAACTGTTTCCTAT
Organism: Flavobacterium panacis; assembly: GCF_024649945.1. Classification (GTDB taxonomy): domain Bacteria; phylum Bacteroidota; class Bacteroidia; order Flavobacteriales; family Flavobacteriaceae; genus Flavobacterium; species Flavobacterium panacis. Next base: position 255,876 of record NZ_JANKMS010000001.1, read on the forward strand.
TATGATTGCAATTGGAATTTATTCTGCTGCAGTTGGTTATCTGGAAGTCGAATATTTTAAAGTTACAAAAAACGATTACATTCACAGTATTCCGATTATGCACGGAATGCTGGGTTTTGTTATTTCGCTTTTGCTTGTTTTTAGAACTAATACTGCTTATGACCGTTGGTGGGAAGGCCGTAAACTTTGGGGCGGACTTGTAAATAACAGTCGAAATTTTGCTATCAAACTTTCTGCAATTCTAAAAGATGAAAACGACAGAAACTTTTTTAGAAAGTACATTCCCATGTATGCTGACATTCTACACAAACATTTAAAAGATGAAGAAACCAGCAAAATGTTGTTTGAAGATGTTGAATTAGAATTAGACAATCATAAACACAAACCTAATCAGCTGAAAAGAATTATGTATCATAAAATCAACGATTTGTATGATGCAGGTAAAATTTCTGGTGATCAATTGATTACCATCAATGATGAATTGGTTGCTTTTACTGATATATGCGGAGCTTGCGAACGGATCAAAAACACTCCAATTCCCTACTCTTACAGTGCTTTTATAAAGAAATTTATTTTCTTTTACACCATGACACTTCCATTTGGATATTCTGTAAGTCTGGGTTATTTCGTTGCTCCGGTTGTTGTTTTTATATTTTATGTTTTGGCCAGTTTAGAACTTATTGCCGAAGAAATTGAAGATCCGTTTGGTGATGACGAAAATGATTTACCAACTAAAAAAATGTCGGAAAACATTAAAAAACACATAGAAGAATTGATTTAATAAAACGTTAAATCTACCTGATTATATTCTTATTTTCATTAAATTTAAAGTCTTCACCAAAAAGCTAAATTTCAATGAATAACCAAAGATTTCTAGTCAATCCGCTTCAGTTATCACAAGAAAAATCCTTAAAGACTCTTGTTGAAAATAGAACCATTTACAATCTTAGTAATTGTGAACTGAACTTGTTTGAAACCTACGAATCAACTAAAATGGTTCCTTTAAAATTTAATGATTTGGTGGTGACAAGTATGCTTCGAGGCAAGAAAGTCATGCATCTTTTTGATGATCCAGAATTTGAATATCTGCCAGGCGAAACTGTAATTGTTCCCTCAAATGTAGAAATGAAAATTGATTTTCCTGAAGCATCCAAAAACAATCCTACACAATGTTTGGCTTTAGCAATCGATCATGCAAAAATTGCTGAAATTTTAAACTTCTTAAATGAACATTATCCAAAAGAAGGAAACAATATGTTCTGGCAATTAAATTATGAGAATTATTTCTTTTACAATAATGTCGAAATGGCTACTACTATCAACAAATTGATCAAAGAATGCATGAGCACTTCAATCACAAAAGATATTTTAGCCGATTTAACTTTAAAAGAATTATTAATTCGAATTATTCAAACTCAAACCGTAAAATCGCTAGACGAAGGAAAATTTCATGAAACCAATAATCCCATAACAGAAGTTACAGAATATATAAAACAGAACTTAAAGGAAAACATGAACTTGAAAACTTTAAGCGAAAAAGCCTGCATGAGCACAACTTCTTTCTACCGTTTTTTTAAACGCGAACTTGGAATGAGCCCGATTGAATATATTTTGAGTGAAAAAATAAAATGTGCTAAAAATCTACTAAAGAACCCAACACTTCAAATCAACGAAGTCTGTTATTTAGCTGGTTTTGAAGATGCAAACTATTTTATTCGATTATTCAAAAAACACGAAGGAATTACACCAAAACAGTACCAGTTACTTTATATTAATTAAAGGTCCTGAGTTGCTAAGGTTCTAAGATACTAAATTTTAGACTGAGACTGAGACTGAGACTGAGACTGAGACTGAAAACTGCGACTAAAAAAACTACTCAATCCTAGTAACTGGTTCTAAATCCTTCTCTTCTTCTGGAGTAAAAATTCGATATTCTATTTGAAATGTTTTCTTTAATGGTGTTTCTAAAGAAAAACCTCCTACTCCAAATGCATCAATTACAGTTAAGGTAAAATGTGCATGTTTCCAATATTCGAATAAATCTTTATCCACCCAAAATTCGGTATCCTCTATTATTCCAATACAAACATCTCCTGTTCGCTGGTAATAACCTCCTTTTTCAAAACATTGTGGCTGTGTTCCTTCACAACATCCGCCTGCTTGATAAAACATTAATTCACCATGTTTCTCTTTGAGGATATTGATCAATTCAACTGCTTTTTCTGTGGCATCAATACGTCTAATCATAACTTTCAAAATTAAAAAAAGCAGTAAACTTTCTAAAGAGCTTACTGCTTTAACATAACCAACTATTTAGGACTGTGCTATATCCAGCACGATTCTTCCCTCTATTTCTCCTTTTTTCATTTTGTCAAAAACAGTGTTTACCTCTTCTAATTTTGAAGTTGTAACTGTTGCTTTGACTTTTCCATCAACTGCAAATTCAATTGCTTCTTTCATATCTTTTCGAGTTCCAACAATTGAACCTCTAATGGTAATTCTATTTAAAACGGTATCAAAAATAGATAAATCAAAATTGCCTGGAGGAAGTCCGTTTAATGCCATTGTACCTTTTCTTCTCAATGTTTCAAGTCCTTGCTTGAAAGCAATTGGCGAAACTGCAGTAACCAACGCCCCATGCATACCACCAACTTCTTTCTTTAAGAATTCTCCAGGATTTTGATTATTGGCATTTACAACCAAATCTGCACCTAGTTTTTTCGCCAGTTCCAATTTATCATCTCCAATATCAATTGCGGCTACATTCATTCCCATAGCTTTTGCATATTGCACAGCAACATGTCCTAAACCTCCAATTCCAGAAATCGCAACCCATTCGCCAGGTTTAACTTCAGTTTCTTTTAATCCTTTATAAACAGTAACACCAGCACACAAAATAGGAGCCATTTCAATGAAGTTCACATTTGAAGGTAGAATACCAACATATCTAGCATCTGCTATAACAAATTCAGCAAAACCGCCATCTACACTGTAACCGCCATTCTGCTGACTTTCGCATAAGGTTTCCCAGCCTGTAATGCAATGATCGCAGCCACCACAAGCGCTGTAAAGCCAAGGCACACCAACGGCATCTCCTTCTTTTACATTTTTTACATCCTGTCCTACTGCGGCAACATAACCAACAGCTTCGTGTCCAGGTATTAAAGGCATTTTAGGTTTAACTGGCCAGTCTCCATCTACAGCATGTAAATCGGTGTGGCAAACTCCGCTTGCAATTACTTTTACAAGAATTTCATTTCTGCCTGGGCGTTTTACTTCAACCTCTTCAATTTTCAAAAGAGATCCAAATTCTCTGACGACCGCGGCTTTCATTGTTTTTGGAAGCATAATTCTATGGTTTTAAGAGAATAGAAAATCGGATTAATTTTCTATTCTCAGGTTTATATTCTTTAAAAGAATCCTAATTTCTTTTTATCATAAGAAATCAGCATGTTTTTGGTTTGGCGGTATTGACTTAGCATCATTTTGTGGTTTTCACGACCAATTCCAGATTGTTTGTAACCTCCAAACGGCGCTCCTGCAGGATAAGAATGGTATTGATTAATCCAAACACGACCAGACTGAATTGCTCTTGGAACTTGATAAATTTCGTGTGCATCTCTCGTCCAAACACCTGCACCTAAACCGTACATCGTATCGTTTGCAATTTCGATTGCTTCTTCTGTAGTTTTAAAAGTCGTAACCGCTAAAACAGGTCCGAAAATCTCTTCCTGAAAGATTCTCATCTTATTGTGGCCTTTAAATAATGTTGGTTTTATGTAATAACCACCTTCTAATTCGCCACCTAATTTATTTTCATCACCACCAGTTAAAAGCTCCGCTCCTTCTTCTTTTCCTAATTTGATATAAGACATGATTTTTTCTTTCTGAACAATTGAAGTCTGAGCACCAATCATTGTTGATCTATCCAACGGATTTCCAGCAACAATTGCTTCTGTTCTTTCAATTACTTTCTTGATAAACTTGTCGTAAATATCTTCGTGAATTAATAATCTGGAAGGACATGTACAGATTTCACCTTGATTTAAAGCGAATAAAACTGCACCTTCCACTGCTTTGTCAAAGAAATCATCATCATGATCTGCTACAGATGGGAAGAAAATATTTGGTGATTTTCCACCTAATTCTAAAGTAACCGGGATAATATTTTCTGTAGCATACTGCATTACCAAACGTCCTGTAGTAGTAGAACCTGTAAATGCTGCTTTCGCTACTTTTTTATTGGTTACTAACGGACGTCCTAATTCTGCTCCAAAACCATTCACAATATTTAAAACTCCAGGAGGAAGAATATCTCCAATTAATTCCATTAAAACCATAATCGAAATTGGCGTGCTTTCTGCAGGTTTTAAGACGATTGTATTCCCTGCTGCAAGCGCTGGAGCGATTTTCCAAACTGCCATTAAAATCGGGAAATTCCAAGGAATAATCTGTGCTACAACTCCTAAAGGCTCACTTAATGCGATAGAAACTGTCTGCGAATCTAATTCTGCTATCGAACTTTCTTCTGCACGAATAACGCCAGCAAAATATCTAAAGTGATCAATTGCTAATGGAATATCAGCAGCAAGCGTTTCGCGAATTGGTTTTCCGTTGTCTATTGTTTCAACTGTTGCGATATATTCTAAATTATCTTCAATTTTTTGAGCAATTTTATTCAATAAAATACTTCTTTCGGTTACCGAAGTTTTTCCCCAAGTTTTAAATGCTTCATAGGCCGTATCTACCGCTAATTCTAAATCTGCTTTTCCAGAATGTGCTGCTTTTGTAAATACTTTTCCATCAATTGGAGAAACAACATCAAAGTATTCTCCTGTAACTGGTGCTACAAATTTTCCACCAATATAATTATCGTATTGTGCCTTAAATTCAGGTCTTTTTGCTGTGGTACTCATAATATTCCTTTTTTGATTTACTCCAAATTTAGCTTCATAAAAAGAAACAGAATAGCACTTTTCAGTCATCTTGTAGCACAAAAATTACACATTCGATTTTTTTAGTTAACTATACTATTTATTTAATAAAATTTTAATATATAAATTATCAAATAATTATTACGCAGCATTTTTTAATCAAGAAAAAACAGCAAGAAAAAACCAAATATTTTTTTCTTACTCCACGGCGCAATCCTTATATTTGTAAACTTATTCAAGAATAAAAAAGTTACAATGAAAATATCTTACAACTGGTTAAAACAATTTATTAAAACAGATTGGACATCTGAGCAGACTTCAGAATTACTTACAGATCTTGGTTTGGAAGTTGAAGTTGTCGAAAAATACCAATCCATTAAAGGAGGATTAGAAGGAGTTGTTGTTGGACACGTTCTTACATGCGAAAAACACCCTGATGCTGACAGATTGAAAGTTACTACAGTCAATGTTGGTTTAGAAGCACCTATACAAATTGTATGTGGAGCTGCAAACGTTGCTGCAGGACAAAAAGTACCAGTTGCCACAATCGGAACTATTTTATACGATAAAGATGGTGCTGAATTCACCATTAAAAAAGGTAAAATCCGCGGACAGGAAAGTCACGGAATGATTTGCGCTGAAGATGAATTAGGTTTAGGAACAAGCCACGACGGAATTATGGTTTTGGCTGAGGATTTAGTTCCTGGAACACCTGCTTCTGAAGTATTTCAAATTGCAAATGATGAAGTTTTTGAAATCGGCTTGACACCTAACCGTGCTGATGCGATGAGCCATTACGGAACTGCACGTGATTTAAGAGCTGGAATGCTGCAACGTGGTGTAAACATTGAATTGATTACACCTTCTGTAAGTAATTTCAGAGTAGACATGCGTACATTAAAAATTGACGTAAATGTTGAAGATAATCATTTAGCTCCAAGATATTGTGGAGTAACAATTTCAGGTATTTCTGTTCAGGAATCTCCTGCTTGGCTACAAGACCGTTTAAAAGCTATTGGTTTAACGCCAAAAAATAATATTGTTGACGTTACTAATTATGTTCTTCATGAACTAGGACAACCTTTACATGCTTTTGATGCTGCGAAAATCAACGGAAAAATCATTGTAAAAACTGCTGTTGAAGGAACTAAATTTGTAACTCTTGACGATGTAGAAAGAACACTTCATAAAGAAGATTTAATGATTTGCGACGAAAAAGGTCCGCTTTGTATTGCGGGAGTTTTTGGCGGTAAAAAATCAGGAGTTTCTGAAGGAACAACGACTATCTTCTTAGAAAGTGCCTATTTTGACCCTGTTAGTATTCGTAAAACGGCTAAAAGACATCAATTAAGTACGGATGCTTCTTTTAGATTTGAAAGAGGAATCGATCCAACAATTACTGAATATGCTTTAAAACGTGCTGCTCTTTTGATCCAAGAAGTTGCAGGTGGAAAAATCACTTCTGACGTTGTAGAAGTTTATCCTAAAAAAGTAGAAGATTTCTCTGTTTTATTGAATTTCAGCCATGTATCTAAGATTATTGGACAGGAAATTTCAAAAGATACCATCAAAAAGATTTTAGTTTCTTTAGATATTAAAGTAAATAGTGTTTCTGATTCTGGATTAGGTTTAACAATTCCTGCTTACCGTGTAGATGTGCAGCGTGAAATTGATGTAATCGAAGAAATCTTAAGAGTTTATGGTTACAACAATATTAATTTCTCTAAGAAATTCAATGCAACAGTAGCAAATTCACCAAGAACGGAAGATTATAAAGTACAAAATACGATTGCTTCTCAATTGAATTCTCAAGGTTTCCACGAAATGATGGCGAATTCATTGACAACAGCCTCTTATGCAAAATTATCGACTTCATTAAAAGAAGAACATAATGTTTCCATGTTAAATCCATTGAGTAGTGATTTGGCAACACTTCGTCAATCTTTATTATTTTCAGGATTAGAAGCTGTTTCTTATAATATTAACAGAAGAAATTCAGATTTAAAATTATTTGAATTCGGAAAAACATACCACAAATACTTAAATGGATTTGAAGAACATAAACATCTTTCTTTATTAATTTCTGGAAATAGAAACAAAGAAAGCTGGACGAGCCCACAAAAAACAACAGATTTCTTCTTATTGAAAGGTTATGTAAAAGCAATCTTGTCTCGTTTAGGAATTGAAAAGATTTCTAATGCGCCTGTTCATTCAGACATTTATTCTGAAGGAACTGCAATTACATACAACAACGATATTTTAGTTGAAATGGGTGTAGTTAAAAAGCCTATTTTAAAACATTTCGGCATCAAACAAGACGTTTATTATGCTGATTTCAACTGGGATTTAGTTTTAAAAATTATTACTGGAAAAATCAAGTATACTGAAATCCCTAAATATCCTGAAGTTCGTAGAGATTTAGCTTTATTAATTGATGAAAAAACTACATATGAAAGTATCTTCAATCTGGCTAAACAGACCGAAAAAACACTTTTAAAAGACATCAATTTATTTGACGTTTACCAAGGAAGTAAATTACCCGAAGGAAAGAAATCATATGCTTTGAGTTTTACAATTCAAGACAACAGTAAAACATTAACCGATTCTCAGATCGACAAAATCATGTCTAAATTGCAACAGACATTTGAGACTGAGCTTGGAGCAAGTTTGAGATAAGTTCTTCAAACATAAAGTGCACAAGGATAAACGCAAAGTCCGCAAAGTTTTTTTAAGCTTTGCGGACTTTTCTTTTATATATGTTTAGCTAAAATACTTGCGTTCTTTGTGGTTGAAAAACTTGAAATCTGAAACAAAAAAAGGGTATATTTCCCCTTGCCCAAATTTTATGTTTCGGATATTTTTGCTTCCAATAACAACTCAAAAACCTATTAAATAAACCCTTAACCAATAAAATTTTATTACATTATGAAAAATCCTCCCTCAAAACCAAGTCAGTTAATCACTAAAGAATTCGCTAGACAATTGAATGTGAATTACAACAACAAAAAAGCTTCTCTGACTTCAAAAAAAGCTCAAAAAGAAGATGCAAATGCCATTTGGTATTCTTTGGAAGAACTGGAAAATTATATTCATTACATCAAAACAAACGGAGCAAAAGAAGGTTACAATGTTGACGGAATTCGTTTTTATTTTGGTGTTTATCCTGACGACGAAAAACATGGAGAAAAAGCAGGATTGACTACTTTATTCTTAGTACCGACTGGAAAACAAGTAGAAACTTCTACTGCTAAAATTCAAGGTTTTGCTTTAGTACAAGAAGCCTCGCCTGACATACAAAGCCTTGAACCAATGAATTACGGAAACATCGGAAGGCCGCCAAGTTTATTATACTAAAAAAACTATGTTTGAATTTTTAAGATCTTATATCATTTATTTAGCTTTTTTATCCGGAATTGTTGGTTTGTTTTCATTACCAAAACTTCCTGGTAATAAGGCTAAATTTTTAGTACTTTTAATCTGGTTTTCAATTTTGACTGAGATTGTAGGATACTATTTTACTCAATGGACAGGTTTGTTGAATTTTTATGTCTACAATTTCTACATGTTCATTAGTTTTTCCGCCTATATCTTACTTTTAAGAGCCTTATTTACCAAATACAACAATCGAATTGCAGCCATACTTTTTTTAATCTTATTTATAGTTTCTTTCTTCTTAAACATATTATATTTTAAAGAAGACATGAACCGCTCTTTTACATACAGTTTTGCAATCGGAGTGCTATTAGTATTAATACTATCTTGTTTTTATCTGATTGAGATTTTTAATTCTGAAAAAATATTAAACTTTAAAAAGTCCGTTTTTTTCTGGTATATATTGGGAATATTGGTTTTTCATGTTCCTTTTACTCCATTTATGCTGGCAATTAACTGGTTTTTAATCAAACAGGACGAATCTATATTTAGTTTGGTTTTGTTTATTTTGAATTTTCTGGCACATAGCTGCTTTATAACAGGATTTATATGGAGCGAAAAGAAATACAATTATTAGTTATTTCTCTGGGTATTGTTTTCTTTACCCTAATCATTGTGTTACTCGTAATTTTCTTTTATTTCTTAAAAAAGAAAAATAACTTTTTGGTAGAAAAAATGGAAGCTGATTTGTATTTCCAGTCCGAATTGGTAAAAACTAGAATTGAAATAAAAGACCAGACTTTATCTGAAATCAGTAAAGAACTTCACGATAATATCGGACAGATTATTTCGGTCGCTATTATGCAACTCAATATTTCGATAAGCAATAAAAGTATTCAGATTGAAGAACTTCAAGATTTAAAAGCAGTTTTAGCTAAATCTCTCGACGAACTTAGAATTCTTTCTAGAATTATAAACAAAGACAATTTATTGCAACATGACTTTCTGGAGGCCATTCAGCAGGATTTGGAGCGAATTAAGAAACTCAAAAAGATTCAGTATAACTTTAATCAGATTGGTACCGTTCCATCCATAAACGAAGAACATCAATTAATTATCTACCGAATCTTTCAGGAATCGCTTCACAATAACTTAAAACACTCCAGAAGTGATTTATTTGATGTTTCTATTGAAAGCACCAATTCACTTTTTATATTAAAATTAAAAGATTTTGGAATTGGCTACGATCTTAAAAAGTCAAACTCAGGTTTAGGATTGAATAACATGAAACTGAGAGCTAAACTAATTGGAGCCAAGCTAATTATGAATTCTGATGAAACAGGAACAAGTGTAACTATCGAATATCCATTAACTCAAGGCTATGAAAACTAATTCAAAAAGTAAAATAATAATCGTAGACGATCATTTGTTATTTTCGCAATCACTGGAACTTCTCATCAAAAGTTTTGGTGATTATGAAGTTATAGAACGTTTTGAAAACGGAAAAGTATTTATTGACCATCTTCAAGCCAATCCATCATCTGAAATCGATCTAATTTTACTGGATGTCAACATGCCCGTTCTTGATGGATTAAGCACAATGAAATGGCTAAAAGACAATAGACCTGAGTTAAAGGTCATCGCTTTATCTGTAAATGATGATGATGACATCATTATAAAAATGATTACCAATGGTGCAAAAGGCTATTTATTAAAGGATACTTCACCAGAAATATTCAGAGAATCCATTGAATGTGTTATAGAAAAGGGTTTTTATTTCACTGAATTAGTTTCTGGAATGCTCATTAACAAAGTCAACAGTGACAATAAAAAAATCAGTTTAAAAGAGAAAGAGATTATTTTTATCAAACACGCCTGTACTGAAATGACTTATAAAGAAATTGCATCGGAAATGTGTTTGAGTCCCAAAACTATTGACGGTTACCGAGAAATACTTTTTGATAAACTTGAAATAAAAACCCGAATCGGATTGGTGCTTTACGCCATTAAGCATAAAATCGTACTGGTTTAAACTAATACGTTAATGCTGAAAAAACTGGATAATCTTTGATTTTTTCCCTTCCGTTAAGAAAAGTCAACTCCATCAAGAAATTGCATTGTATAATTTCACCTCCTAGTTTCTCTACTAATTCGCAAACTGCTTTTGCTGTTCCGCCTGTTGCCAAAACATCATCATGAATTAAAACGCGCTCTCCTTTTTTAATAGCGTCAACATGCATTTCTAAACTATCAAAACCGTATTCTAATTCATAAGAAGCCGAAATGGTATCAAAAGGAAGTTTTTTAGGTTTTCTAACTGGAACAAATCCGGCATTTAACTCTTGAGCTAATAACATTCCAAAGAAAAAGCCTCGAGATTCAGCACCTACAACTTTATCTATTTTTTGTCCATTTAAAGAATCCATTAAAACTTTTAAGCAATTTGTTCGCGCTTCGGGGTTAATTAGCAAAGGTGTGATATCTTTAAACAAAATTCCTTCTTTCGGAAATCCCTGAATATCACGCACATAATTTTTAATCTTCATTTTTTTTTAATTTTCTGTTATTTTTTGCTTGTTTATCTCACATTTATGTCTATCTTTGCACCCGCAATAAGCAATCAACAAAGCTACAAAAAAATAGCTAATTGATAACAAAAAAAAGGCCTCGTGGCGCAACTGAATAGCGCATCTGATTACGGCTCAGAAGGTTACTGGTTTGAATCCAGTCGAGGTCACTTCTCGGGACAAAAGATAAAAATCATCTTTTGTCCCGTTTTTTTTTGCTTTTAACTGTTTGTTAATGAGATAAATAGACTCCACTATTTTGTTCACTCTAGCGGTTTGTACTTTATTTTCGTGAATTGTGAAATTTTCGGGGTAAACTAAACCAATTAGGCTTCTTGCATCAGATAAATCCCTTTTCAAATATGAATCACTAAGCTTGATAAGGTTGTCAACCCCCTTTATCAGTAGCTCTTCAATACTATGCTTATCTTTAGTAACTGTTGATAGCTCACGTTCAAGGTTTGCAATTCGTGCACCATAGTCATCTTTCATTAGCTTATAATCATCGGCTTCAATTTTTGATGTAAGGAGAAGATCTCTTGCATTGCTTAATCTGAGTTCAAAATCTTTTATCTGTTCTACAAGTCTTCTTTTCTGTTCGCCGGCATTATTTGCGAGATCACGATGTGTTTCATATAAAATCGAGCTGTATAATTTCTTAATTTCAGCTATTGGCTGATACTTATTAAGATCTTCAATAAAAAGTTCATTGGCGATTTCTGAGTTAATTCTAAACTTACATTGCGCTTCACAGTGGTAATAATGATAGTATTTGTGTCTTCCTTTACATTTACTTCCTTGCAGCTTCTTTTGGCACTTTGGACAGATAAAAAAGCCTCTTAACGGGAAATCAACGACAGTTTTAATTTTAGGTCTGTAAAGGCGTGATTTTCCATCTAAGATATCTTGTACATTATAAAAAAGGCCTTCAGAAATAAGTGGCTCATGCTGCCCTGTAACAAATCTGCTTTCTTCATCTTTATATTTCGGTATAAATATTTTACCACAATAAACAGGATTTCTTATTAGGCCCCACATGTTATTTTTAGTTCTTTTAAATCCTCTTCTGCAAGCCATATGATATATTTGCTCTGTATTGAATATTCCTTTAGCCAATTCTTCAAATATCCAGCGCATAACAGAAGCGGCAGGTTCTACAAGTGCAATATATTTACTTCCGTCTTCTTTGGATTTATTAGCATATCCAAACGGTGCAATACCCATATATCTACCTTCTTTTTTCGCCCTTCTCATTCCATGAAAGGTATTTAAAGCCCTACGATCGTTTTCAACTTCAGGAGCCGCTAAGTAAAAAGCTAACATCATTTTATTTTCTGGAATTGCCAAATCAAGAGGTTGTTCAATCGCTTGAGGTTCTACACCTAACTTTCTTAATAAACTTATCATCTGATAGGCATCTCCGGCGTTTCTGCTGAAACGATCCCATTTGGTAAACAAGACCAGATCAGTTGTGTTTTTCTGTTTTTTCAGATTCAGTAAAAGTTTATTCCATTGTGGTCTATTAAATGTCTTAGCGGAATGATCCTCATAAATAACGTTACGCACTTCAATATAATTTATTGAGCAATATTTCCTTAAAACTTCTTCCTGATTTCTTTGCGAATAACCTTTTTCTGCTTGTTCGTCCGTGCTTACACGTATGTATAAATCTGCTATAATACTCATGACTCCAAAAATTTAGATACGGCTACATGTGCCATTTTTCGTAAAAATAGCAAAATTTCAGTTGCTTCTTCGATTGTAACATTCATACCCTCAGAGTTTAACATATTCATAGCTTTCTCTGGGGTTATTTTCCCTCTTGTGTTTTCCTCTTCATCTTCCATCCCTAAAAATATTTTATATAAAAAAAGCCCTTATAAGGGCTTTAGTTTTTTATTAATATATTACTCAAAAAAATAAATCTTACTCCCTTGTGTTTTCTTAAACGACCGCTCGTACTTTATATATCCATAACTACTCAATTCCTGAATACATTTATGATAAGTGTAAGCTGAAGAAATTTTTGCCAAAGGAGTTATTTCATGTCTATAGACCTGTATAGGATTCACGAAACCTTTTTCAACTCTATACTTTAGCAGTGCGGCATAAATTGCAATATGGGTGGAACTAATTCGAAAATCATTTTCAATTGCAGAAAAGAAGTCCAGTAAGCTTTTAAGATTTTCCATAGCCTTTATTTTATATTTTTCTGCATTTACTTTTGACTTTGATATCTTGACTTTTTAAACTTGATTGTAATTTCAAAGAGACGTCCCTTTTAACTCTAAACAAACTTTCAATTGTCACCTTCCTTAAATTTTCATTGTAGATATTCAGACACTTATTTTGAGGATTAGCTTCGATGTAGACCTTACATTCCTTTCCTTCTTTGGCTAAAGTCACTGCTTCTCTTCTGCCTTCTTTAAGAGAATCTATTAAAGAATTGATATCCGATTGATCCGAAGTCTTCAGAAATAATTCAGATACACTTTTTTCAATGTTGAAGCCATATGATTCATGAAATTCTTTTAATTGATAATTATCAACTCCTTTTTGATTAAAATCTAATTGCTTCCAGGTCCCTGCTGTTAAAACTGCTCTACCTGATAGTAATTCGTAAGCCTGCTCTGAATTAAAAGCTTTTACCTCGTCAACATCAAAATAATATTGCCTGGTCTCATTATTACCATTCTGATTATGGAGACTAGAATTAAAACCTTTAAAATCATAATGTCCCTGTTCATTTTTGATAAAATGAAGAGAATGTTGCATCTGCTCGTGCTCATTAAGATAATAAGATATTGGAACAGTAAATTTATCCTGCCCCAGCCTCATATACCTATCAACTTTATTGTATGCATCTTTAAAGCCAGCACGTTCCAGATTATCTGTAAGCAACTGATTGCTTTTTAGTTCCTCTCTGCTTTCTTTTTGAGCATTGATTCTTTCTACAACAAATTTGCTCATTAGTTTATAGAAATACTGCCGAAACCTGTCCGGATAAATTTTCTTAATTAAAGTGTTTCGTTCGTTTCTTATAATCTGCAATGCAGTACGTTCATCTAATTGATTTGTATTCTTGTACTTCAATAAAATACTTTCATAGAACCTTAGTTTCTCTTTTAATAGAGAATTTTCTAACGATGAACTTGATTTAAAAAGTTTCTTCAGTCGGTCTTCTTTTGAATTCCAACCAGCAATCTCTGACTCCAGTCTATTTGTATGAACCTCACTATTCATAATTTTAAACTTTAGAGGTTAAGAATTTCTATACAGATTTACCTGCCTTTCTTTTATGGGCAGCAGTTTTCTTTTCCCTCTGATCAGGTTCATCATCACTATCCTGCTTCTGGGATTGTTCTTTCGATGCTGACTTTTCTTTTGATTCCGACTGCTTTTGATCCTTGCTCTCGCGATGATTAATCCTTTGTAAATTATCGTCGTAAACATTTACAGTTTTAAATTGTGGATTTGCCTCTACATACTGTTTGCTTTCTACTCCACTAACAACAAAAGTTACGGACTGAAGATTACCTTTTTTAAGTGAATTTAAAAGATCTTCTTTGTATTTAGGTGTTTCAAGTTCCTTTATAGAATGTTTTGCTAAACTTGCTTCCAAATCGTACCCATAATTTTGATGGTAATGATTTATTTTAAAGTTTCCATTGCTTTCGGATTCCTTAAAGTCAATTTTTAGCCAGGAATTATACACTTCACCTTCCTTCGTTTTAAGATCTTTATTTACAGAACGACCTTCCATTAAATTATAAGCTTCTTTAAGGGTAATATTACTGCTGTTGCTATTAATATAAAAAGTCTGTTCTAATCCTTCTTTTGATTCTTCTTTTTTAAGATTCACATGATAAGAATTAAAAAAGTACAGATCACTTTGGTCGGATTTTTTAAAATTCAGCTCGGCAGTCATTGCATCTTTTCCATAAATGCCTTCTTTTATAATCTTAAACTCTGTCTCTCCTTTTAGCATCTTTTCTTTCAGATCCTGATCGAACGTTTCTCCAAATCCAGTATATTTCAACTGATCTTTTAGGAATTCTAAATTTTTCTGATTCATGATAAATTATTTTAATGTTATTATTGTTTTAAAAGCTATTAAGAACATCAAGATCAATTAGATCATTATTCTTGATGTCTATTTCTAATTGTCTGCCGCCATTCTTTTCAATAAGTTGAATCGTGAGGTATTTTTTCTCAGGGATAGTAAACTTTGATAAAGCATAGACTAAATTCACTTCAGATTTATCTGGAATCAGCATGGAGCTGGAAGTTGAAAAAAGCGGAAGTATTTCAATTTCCTGTGAAGCTGTACGTTTAGATTTTCTCTGATCCCGAATAAAAAAACGAAGCTGGTCTATATCGTAATTTATCTGTGAAGTATTACCTAAAACAAGTCTGATGTAAAGAACATCCTGATGAATAAATATGCCGTTCACACTAAGATTAATATCAAATCTTGAACTCTTTAAACCGCTTATTTTTTTCTTTTTCAACAAAGCAAGCTTAGAATACTGTTCAATTTTCTTTTGATTTTCATTATCGAGCGAAAACAAAATATCATTATTTACTATTGCACTATTGTCAGCCTTAATGTTTAAATCTGGGCATACCTCATCATAATTCAGAACAAAGACATATAGCCTGCTGTCGGCTGTAACTACAGTAATATTGGTCTGTATAAAATTCTGCTTAGCAGCTTTCAGCAGTAAAATGTTTTCTACTCCTTTCGCCTTTTGCATTAAAATATCCTGACTTCCCTTATCTATACTTTTAATCGCATAAGGAAACACTATGCTTGTTGTTTTAGAATAAGCAATCTGCACGTTTTTAAACTGATCCTGATTGAAATCAACAACTCTATTTATCAATTGTGCATTACCCGACAGTATACTTAAAAGCAGGCAAACCAAATTCATCCAATTATTATTTTTCATTTTTTCAAGATTTAATTATTTCAAATTCTTTTGTTTTTCATCGTAGAGTAAAACTTGATATCCAGCCTTTATCACAACTTTTATAAGTTTTACCTTTTTGCTCATAAGGCTTTTTGCTGCTTCAATTCCCATCTCTGCAGCCTGCGCACCCCATGAGTCGGTAACTCCATTTAATCCTAAAGTTTGAAGAGAGCGGTCTGCAGAAGTTTTAGCTACGTCCCTGCTTATTGCTCCCGGAATATAGATTCCGTCAATTCCATCCAAGTCGTAAACAGAGAGTTCAACAGGGAAAATTGAATTTCGATACTGGATATTATTAATTTTAACCTCCAGCCTTTCTCCTTTCAAAGATGCAATGCCATACAAAAAAGTGTTCTTAGGAATAAGTATGCCCTGGAGAAATACGTCAGTTTTTAATCTTAATTTTATAATTGACCCATTTACAATAGTTTGTGTCTCGTGTATTATTGCTTCGATTGAATTCTGCTGCTGTTCCGAATCTAAGTTTTCATCAACTGAATAAAATGAGTTAGATTTTAAGAGATCTGGAGGTGCTGTATTTTGCTGTAGAGAAGTAGTGTTATCTACTTCTTTTTTATGGCTAACAGTGAAAACTTTTCCTTTGTTTATTTCTGAAGCTTGCTTTAACTTTTCCTGTACACGTGATGGATGCTGAATATCAAGAATGTTTTCAAGCATACCGCCGAGTTGTTTTAGTTCTGGATCAGGTTCTTGCGAAGTGCCTATTTGTGACATCATTTGCTCTAAGTTTTTTATCGCATCTGATTCACCTTTTGATGATCCATAGTTTTCAAACTCACTCATATCCTGACCATAATTATCAGGGACAGCAGGCTGGCTGATTACTTTTTGAAGTGCTTTAAGTTTTTGATAAACTTTCTGTTCGTTTGCATCTTGATAAGAGGATGTATTAAATACACTATGTGCTCTTACTAAATTATTATCCGTAAAATCATCTATTGATCCTTCTGCTATTTTTTGATTTGAGTAATTAGGGTCTTTTTTTATTTGTTCCAGCAATTTGATCGAATCTACTGCCGCTTGGTCGTAGTAACTCATTTTATCGAGTGATGAATCTTCTTTAAATTTAGGAATGGGAAGATTAAAGTTAAATCCCTTTTTGATTTCTCTTTTGGCCGTTTCTGCTTCCATTCTTCCACCACCTAAAATGTAGAATAATATGGTTATAAAAGGAAGTGTTATAAGAGGCAGAACTAAAAGCATTTTTCTTCTTTTAGATTCTTTGAGTGATATTATTTTTTGCTGCATGACATTACTTTTTAAAATTGATTGTTTTAATTTTTGAAATAGCTGCCGGATTTTTATTTATTTCAGAATTTTTCTTTGAGAACGCCGCGTAAATGTTATAGAGAAAATACCCTCCCTCCAAAACAGTAAACAGAACCAGCAGATAAATAATGGCTCTTTTAGAAAGTCTGCCCGTTAAAGATTCCATTTTTTGCACCCACTTATCTTGTGCAGATAAGTAATACTTATTGTAAATAAATGGCTCTTCTCGCTTTTTAATCAATGGTTTCATAACTGTCTATTTTCTATTTTCAACAGTTAAATCTTTGTTTTCGATGGTATTCCATCGTTCGATTAAAAAACCATGTGGATTGTTGTCGCTTCTCGATACATTTCGCAGACCTCCTTGGGTTATAAGGCTTCTTTTTAAGATACTGGTAGTCCTTATTATGCTTTGTTTGGCATAGCATTGAAAGCGGTACGGATATTCTTTAGTGTCTATAGTTATACTGTCGATCTGAATTGTTTGGCTTATATTTCCTGAAATGATTCCAGAGTAGAAACCATTCTCTTTTAGATCATCATAAATTCGCTTTGCACTGTCATCAGCCAGATAAAGAGCTTTTGTAACATTGGTTTTAATTACTTTATCATCAGGATCAAGGGTAAAGAAAAATTTATGAAATGTTTTTACATGATCTCTTGCTTCCACAGGTACATTATCTCTTCTATCTGATGCATATGCTTCCATAGCTTTCCCATTGGCAAGAATATAAACCTTATCCTGCATCAGAGCTACAGACTCAAAGCTCTTATAAAGCGTGTAACAGCAGATAATAATACATCCTACAATTACCAGCATTGTAAATCCTCTCACATATCGGAATGCAGTATCTATATTTTTCATTTTAGTAAACATCTTTTATCTTTTTAGGTTACTCTGAATTTCCTTTAAGCTTGTTGTTCATGTAATTTCCTTTCTCTTTAAAATACGGAGTATTACCAGCTGATGAGGACATACTTTGTGACATTTGGCCTGCAGCATTTCCCATTGAGTCCATTACCATACCAGCGCCTTGCGAGGTTTTTGTAATAACTGAATTAGTAGTACTGCTAAGCATACCAGTAACTTTCTGTCCTAAGGCTCCGCCTCCACCTGCATGAACGATGTAATTAGCTACTGATGGGACAGTAAAATAGCCTATGATTCCGATAATCATAAAAATCAAGTAAGACATATCGGTCCTGCTAAAAAAGGTGTCTCCTGTAGCCTGCACCTGCGACAGATCCAGCTTCAGCATCAGCTCCTGGATTTTACCGATGATGCTTCCAAAGATATTGGCAACAGGAAGCCACAGGTAAATATTGATATATCTTGCCAGCCATACCGTGAGTGTATGCTGAAAGCCATCAAATACAGCAATACCAAATACAAGTGGTCCCAAAATAGACAACACCACGAGTTGAAATGTCCTGAGCGTATCAATACATAGAGCCGCAGCTTCAAATAAAACTCTCAGTACTTCACTCATAAATTCCTTTACAGAATTTCGAAAGTTATAAGAAGCTTTTTCCATTGCAAATTTGACATCGTTGCCGATTCCTGCCAGCATGCTCTCATTGGACGGATCTTCATCATGGGTGTACTTATACCATTTGTCCCTATCCCCAGTTCCTGCAACACCCACATACATTTTCCATGGATCAGTCTCTCTTATCGCTTTTTCTTTCTCTTTGAGAAGGACTGCAACAGCATTATTGGAACCTGTAACCATAGCGGCAGTTGCTGTAACCGTTGGTTTCATAACCCCGTTAAGTAGCGCTAATACCGAAGGGAAAATCATAATACAGAACCCAATTACAAAAGGCCTGAATAGCGGATAAAAATCAATGGGTTCGGCGTTAGCAATATGTCTCCATACTCTCGAAGCTATATACCAAATCGTTCCGAATCCGGCTATCCCCTGCCCTACAGCCAAAAGATTACTACACAAGGGCATCATCTCATCATAAAGCTGATCTAAAACCGAGTGCATACTCTGCATATTATCGCCAAGTCCCTGTGCACTTGCAGCAAAGGGTATTATCATTGCACCAGTTAATAAAAGCACTGTTTTAAAAGATTTATATATGTTCATTGTTTTAATTTTTTAAATCAAGAAGTTCTTTGGAAGCATATACATCTTTCTTTTCCTTTGCTCTCTGCAGTACCAGTATGCTTGATGATTTATTAAAGTCTCTCAAAAACAAAAGTTTATCCTGCATCTCCATATAAATATTATCAATTGCTTGAAGCCTTTCATCGTCTGACATTCTTAACTTATCAGCTGTAATTACCATAGTTAGTTCATCAAGGTTTCTTAAACTCTGGTTCAAAAGGTTTCCATAAACTTTCTCAAAATAGTTGATCTCCTGATGGCTGAAACTTTCACTTTTCAAAAACCTGTTCAATCCTTTTTTACTTTCTTTTACCAACAGTATTTGATAGTTTACGATATCTGCTATCCTTTTGTAATTTTTGACCGTTGGGCTTACCTGCATAAGGGCATCTAAGAATTTTTTATGAAGATTAAAGTTGCCTTCGGACATATCTTTAACTGTTTTGTAACCTCCCGAAAGCAGTTCATAACCCTTTTTCATATCGCTTAGAATCTTTTTGAACTGCGAGAGTTTTTCAATGTTTAAGATCAACTGCTGGATTTCTGCCGACTGTGCATTCATGCTGCTTGGGATAAATCCAAAAGAAACCAGAAATACTAAAATCAATATCCTTTTCATAGCGTTAATTTTTAAGTCCGTAAATACTTTGTGTGGACTCAGCACTTCTTTTTTCATGAGATTTTGACAATGACAGTAACTTTGCTTCATTACTAAAAGACAAACAGAAATCGTAATTACCAACCATCGTTTTGTATAGCTCATCTATACGATCTATCCTTTGGTCATCTTTAAGCTCCAGTTCTGAATCAGTAGTAAGAACCAGAAGCTGGTCTAAAGTTTCATTGCAGCTTTCTAGTAATCTTTCAAAAGAACGCTCAATATAATCGAGCTCATTTCCCTGAAATAAATCATCAGTCTTGAGTTTAGTATAAGTGCTTTTATACATTTTCACTATCTTAAATTGCAAGGAGATAATCTCTGCTGTTTTATAATAGTTTCTTACCCTCGGATTAATCTTCAATAACGATGTAAAATAATCACCATGGAGATTAACTTCTCCTGTCTTTACATCACCAATGAAATTTAGACCTTTGGAAACAGCTGAATATCCTTTTTTAGCATAATCCATGTAAACCTGAAGTGCAGCGATCTGCAGCAACAGTTCCTTTCTCTGCTTGGCCTGTGCATGAATTCCTTGATTTAAAAGAAATCCCGTGAAGAGCAGTATGATTAATTTTTTCATGATATTTAATTTTATTACGGAATTCCGTAAAATTGTTTGACCTGATTTACTTCCGTTTCAGTTTTAGCTCTTTGAAGACTAAGCATTATATTCTGTTGATTGAAAAGTGTCAAGTCATCATAAGTGGAATCAATTTGATCAGCAGCTTTATTTATAATCTCCAATCTTTTTAAGTCACTCATCTGCGTTGAAAAAGAATCCAGAATTAAAAAGATCTGGTCAATATTCTTAACACTCTCCTCTAGAATCCCTGAATAAACTCGCTCCATATACTGAATTTCGCTTTCTTTAAAGTGAGAATCCTGCTTGAACAGATTCCAGGCTCTTTCATATTCCTCAACCAGTTTTGTCTGCTTCTTTGTAATATCTTTTATCCTCTGATAGTAAGTAATAATAGATTTTACTTTTGCCAGTTCTTCATAATAACCCTGATATAAATCTTTCTGCTTTTTCGTCCAATCAGAAATTTCATCCAACTTTAATTTAGACAATACATTTTCAACTTTTTTCTGGGCATTCTGAAGCCAGATTGTCTTATTTTGCAGTTTTTGAATTCGAAGGTCAATTGCTTTAATAACTTTCTTGGTAACTGCTTTAACGATCTCCAGTATGGGCAACGTCACTGTATTATTTGCAGATCTTGCAGGATTGCCGATAAGCAGCAAACATATCATGCAGGTAATTAATTTTGCTTTCATTTTCTTTTTCATTTAAATTCCATCTCTTATATCTTGAGCCATTGCAGCTATGCCTTTTTTTATGTCACCGTCAAACTTTTTAGCATAGGCGTTCATTTTTACCTTCTCGCTTTCCTCAGTTGTGTAAGCCAGATATTCCTCCAAAGAAACTTCTGTCCTATAGACCTTC
The DNA here is from genome assembly GCF_024649945.1 of Flavobacterium panacis. Classification (GTDB taxonomy): domain Bacteria; phylum Bacteroidota; class Bacteroidia; order Flavobacteriales; family Flavobacteriaceae; genus Flavobacterium; species Flavobacterium panacis. The sequence goes on from NZ_JANKMS010000001.1 coordinate 277,240, forward strand.
GAAAGCCTTCCACCCAGAGAAATAAATACTTCTTTATACTTTTTATCGGGCTCATTCGCTTTATTAACCGAAAGTACGAGAGCTTTTTCCTTATCTGTAAGCCCCAGAAGTTCCTGTATCTGATCGAACTTGTTTTGATATTTGCTCTGGTCCAATAGGATTTTGCAGTCGCTGTTATTTATAATGGCTTGTTTTACTACTGGTGAAGAAATGATATCTTCTATCTCCTGTGTGACTACAATGGCTTCCCCAAAGAACTTCCTAACAGTTTTAAATAAGTACTTAATATATTCGGACATTCCTTCTTTGGCAATGGCTTTCCATGCTTCCTCGATCAAAATCATCTTGCGTACACCTTTTAGTTTGCGCATTTTACTTATGAAAACTTCCATTATAATGATAGTAACTACAGGAAATAAAATTGGATGATCTTTGATATTGTCCAATTCGAATACAATAAAACGCTCTTTCAAAAGTTCCAGATTCTCAGTGGCATTAAGCAGATAGTCAAACTCACCGCCTTTATAATATGGGCGGAGTACATAGAGAAAATTGTTTACATCAAAATCCTTTTCTTTGACTCTATCATCTTCCAGTATCTTTACAAAATCATTTTTCAAAAAATCATAAAAGCTATCAAAACAGGGAAAAATACTAGAGTCATTATCTAGCTTTTCATAATATAGCTGAAGAGCATTGGAAAGCGCCACATACTCACTTCGGTTAAAGGTTTCGTCATCTTTTTTCCACAGAGCCAAAAGCAGTGTTTTAATACTTTCCTTTTTCTCAGTATCCAGATTATCACCTTCAGAAATATAGAAAGGATTAAAACGGATCGGGCTCTTTTCATCATAAGTAAAATAATAGCCGCCGACCATATCGCAGAGTCCTTTATAGCTGTGTCCAACATCTACAAGAACTATATGTGTACCCTGCTCATAATAACTTCTTACCATGTGATTAGTAAAAAAAGATTTACCGCTTCCTGAAGGGCCTAGTATAAACTTATTCCTGTTAGTACATATTCCCATTTTTACAGGCTCATCGCTAATGTCCACATGTACGGGTTTGCCCGTTAATCGATCTCCAAGTCTGATACCAGTTGGACTTAAAGAAGACCTGTAACCTGTTTCCATGTTTAGAAAACATACAGCCTGCTCTGTGAAAGTGTCAAAAGTATCATTCATTGGAAAATCTGCTTCATTCCCCGGTATTCCAGCCCAATAAATCTGTGGAGCTCCAACCGTTTCCTGTTTGGCTGCTGAATCCATCTGAGCAAGTGCTGACGATACCTTGTTTTTGATATCTTTCAGTTCTTCTTTATCAGTACTCCAGGCCAGCACATTAAAATGTGCCTTTACTGGAAGTCTTTGCTGAGACACAGCTTCATTCAGGAAATCATTAGTGGCATCTCTGGCAATCATATTCTCCCTGCTGTAAGCCGACAGCGATTGAAGTCTTAATCTTTTACTCTCCAGTTTTTGGATAGTTTTCTGTGCATCTTCAATAAAAATGTACTGATTGTAAATATGGTTGCACGACAAAAGCTGCCCTAAAGTTGACGCAAATCCGACACTGAATTTAGTTTTATCGGTAGAATAGCGGTCAAAATTGATTCTAGATCCGCAAAGGCCAGGAAGGTCAGCGGCGTCACCGAGAGTAAATAGCTGGCAGTATTTATCTCCTACCGCAAGACCTTCATCAAACTTAATATCCTTAAAGACAAATGAATCTTCGTCCTCTGATAAGAAACAGTACTGCTCAACAAGACCAATTTTTCTATTTTCACTTTTGAGCGAATTGTTTTTCAAACGGATAACTTTAACAAAACCGTTGTCTTCCAGTATTCTCTTAAACTGTCCGGTGCAGTCAATAAAATCCTGCAACAGCTGTTTATTCAGAGTTTCGTCAGGTACCAGTTTATTTCTTATAAGACTAGAAAATAAAGAACTTGAATTCTTCCTTCCCTGCGGTTTTTTTGTCAGCATAATATAGCAGGTATGCTCCAGAAAAGGCCGTTCATTAAAAAATCTTTCACTGCTTCTTGTCAAAAAACTGCTGTCATCACTTGTAAAATCTGCTTTATATCTCTTTTCTAAAAACCAATCCTGCTTGTGAAAAACACAATACTTAGGTAATACCTTTAGTGCCTTGATCCACGACTGATGAAAAGCCTCATATTCCTGATCCGATAAGGTAAAAATCTCAGGTAATTCCACTCTGAACGCTACCGTAACATCACCATGCTTTGACAAAATACAATCATGCTCGACTGCCATAATGGGCAGTAAATCTTCCATCCTCTTCTCCATCTCCACTTCATTTTTACTATTAACGTTCTATAGCTATATCTTAATAAAAATACCTCTACTATAAACTTTAATACATTTTGGAATCTGCTTCTTGGCTAGTGCCTTCATCATGCCGAATTCTCCGTACTGATTACTCATTTTGTATATTTTAAAAACTAAAAAAGCACCAGCAGTCCCAACGAGTCCAACGCATAATAGCGAAGGAAGCCCAATGATATAAAGGATCGCAAAAATGATCATAAGAGATACAACGCCTCCTCCCAAATACCAGATATACTGAGCTTTTAAGCCTTTAAATTCTATACTTTGATTAATTCCTTTGTTGATCTGGTAAACACTGTTACTCATAAGGTCCTGTGTTTAAACCCCAAAGAAGGATTTAATTACTGTAGCCACTACAACCAGAAAGACACAACTTCCAAACCAAGCAGCAGCAACCTTGCCGGTATCAGGATCACCGGCATTCCATTTCTGATAAACCTTTACTGCGCCTATCAAGCCCAGTATTGCGCCTACAGCATACATTAGCTCAGTACCTGCATCAAAATAGCTCCTCACTTTTTGATTCGCTTCATTAATGCCGGCTACACCATCTTGGGCATAAATTTTTGTTTCATATACCAACAACAACGCAAGTATACAGTAAGACAATACTTTCTCTTCATCTAATTCCTTTAATTTCCATCCGCATTTTTTCATGACCATCATTTTTAAAGTTTTCAATACACTTATTTAAAAAGCAGAGAAATATCACTGTTGCAGCTCTTTTTCCTTGTCACATAAAGCCATACCGCACAAGAGAGTACAGGGATTATTCCTCCGCTGAATTTTAGAAAACACTTCCTTCCCACAGACTGTCAGCCTCACTTAAAGTCAAAAGCAGGTTTGAATATTTTGAAGATTCAGTTACCATTAGTTTATTGATGTTTTCTCTAAGTGAAGAAATCTTCACATAAGGATATTCATCGAGAACCATCCTTAAATAGTTTTGAAAGTGTTCTTTTGAAAAGTTCTTTTCATTACTCTCTTTCACTGCCTGAAGTATTCGAACAGAAAGTTCTTCGGCATCTTCCAAAGTATCGAATGATTCTGAAAAAGCCGAAGACAAAGAATTATGTTCTCCAGAGTCTTGTACTTTACTTTTGGTAATATCTTTAAATGAAGTAAACTTGAATTTCTTTTCTCCTGAAAATAGCTTTAAAAGATCTTTGTAATAAAACTTTAATAGTATTATAAAATACCAGATCATTACCGCCACACCTAAAACAGTTAAGTAACTGCTCCATGAAATATTTGTAAACATAGCATCATCATTAATCGTTAAACATTTTCTTTGGATTTAATCACAAATAAAATTTTTTGTGATTTTTTATATAGGTCAAAGGAATGGTTAAAACTAAGCTTCTACAAGTACAACTTTTGTTGTACCTTTTTGTACCCCCAGTAAACACAGGAACTAGCACAAAAAAAAGCACAAAGAAAATGATAGGTTTTATCATTTTCTTTGTGCTTTATATTAACTAGCTATATAATTTTTACTTTCGCATAGCTTTAATCAATTTATTATTACGCCTGTCGGCTCTAGAGTTCTGAAGAGATACAACTGCCCAGATCGCAGCCGGCACCCATCCTATTAAAGTAATTTGCAGAATCAAACAAATTATAGCTGTAAAAATCTTTCCTCTTAATAGAAAAGAAACACATGGAAAAAATATAGCAATTAGAGTCATGATTAATTTAGTTTAGTTATATGTCGTAAATGAAAATATTTGTTACTTAGTATTAATTCAAAATCTACTTCTAAAAGCCGAAGCAGAATAGAATTTACCTTCAATAGGAATTTATTTTTTTTATAATTTTCTCCAGAGTTTGGACTGCGATAAATTTATCTCGGTCTTCTGCATTGTACGATTTGCTTCTGACTGACTGGTAAGACAGTTCTCTTTTAAAAGGGGTTGATAAATATGGAACTATCATCTTAAAAAAATGATTCATTGATCTTGCTTTCACTATCCTTGATTCATCTGCCGCTCGGAGTATCAATGCAATTTGATCGGCTGATAGATCACACTCAATTTTAGAATCCGAGACAGTTAAAGAATTTATACTAGCGTCCACTTCATTATTAGTTTGGAATGCTATTTTGAGATTCCTTTCTAGATAATTGATTTCCTGCTTAAACCAGCTTTCCAAAGCACATTTGATATTACTGCGGCTTGGATCGAACGATATTCTTTCATCTGAATGGATCCTGTCAAATTCTTTTTGATAATAAAGCAGTCTATTTATCCGCAAAGCTAGCGATTCCTCATCTTCTACCTCTTTGCTTATTTGTTCAATTATATGCTCAATATATTCCGTACTATTAAAATTCCTACCAATAAGGACTTTGTCTATATTCGAAAACAAGCTTGTCTGTTCATTGATGTCAATATTTTTAATACTTTTTAATAATTCCTTTTGATAAAGCAACTGACGGTAGGTAATTTTTTTACCAGAAAATGATTTGAGAAAACGAAACCCATTTTCAAGAACAATTCTTATGATATTATTTTCGAGACCATTGAACAATTTATCTGAAAGTATTTTAAATTTGGATTCAAGTTCATTTCTTGAGAGCATTAGATATGTAATAGGAACTCTTTCATCGAGGCTTAAATATTCTGAAAATCGATTTTCGATAAGCAGAAGCAGCTCTTCCAGTTTATTCTGAAGCAAATCCAGAACATTAACTAATTCACGGCAAACAAATGAACATCTTTTTTGATAATCAATAACAGTATCTATAAAGGAAACAAGATTTGAATGATACTTTCTAACCTGAAGCCGTACTTCCCTTTTCCTGCGAAGAAGAAAAATTTCTTTTTTCAAAGAAATTTGAATTATCTTGGATTCTTTTTCAATATGTTCAGATATAATTTTAAAATCTTGTGGCAGCAGACTTTCAAGTATCGTATTATTAGGATTCAATGTCTGAGATATAAGTGAGTCAAACCATTCTAGAGGATATATTTTATTCATCATAGTTTGTTTAATTTAAAAAATTAATACAACGAAAACTAACGATGTTTAAATCTCTCGATAGAATTCGAACGATACGTGGTAGGTGAAAACGCAGTATGCTTTTTGAAAAAGATACTGAAACTTGAAATACTGCTGAACTCCAATTCTTCTGCTATTTTGCCAATGTTAGATTGGGTATCTTCCAAAAGATTCTTAGCTTCAATTATAATAGCTTCAACTATCAAATCTTTTGCCGTTTTACCTGTGAGCTGTTTAACTATTTTATTCAGGTGTCCGGGAGTAACAAATAAAGCACCAGCATAAAAATTTACGTAATGCTGCTTTTTGCAGTGAATGGACAAAATGGTAAGAAACTGTATTATTAAGCTTTCTTTTCTCGAAAAATTTATTGCGGAATCCAATGTATATTTTGAATAGATTAGTTTTAACTCGTAAAGAAATAGATTAAAACTGATACGTTGCAATTCATAATCTATGCCTTTACTATTAGAATCCCTGCTTACAAAATAAATAAGTTTATAAACTAGTGAGAGCACTAAAAACTCCCTTTCTTCTAATGCTATTTTAATTGGCTTATTACGTATAAAGAAATAAAAAGATTCAACAAGCTCCTTTTTCAGACAATTTTTGAAAGCAAAATCCGAAGAAAAGGAAATTATGAATAACTGAAGCTTCTCATGCACTTCTAGTATTTGACAAAGCGAATTGTGAGGTAGTACAAGTAAATCCCAGGGACTTAAATCTTCTATGCTCTGTTGTATCTGAACTTTAAATGTTCCAGCTTTTATAAGCAATATAGATAGATTTTCCGTTGTAAAAGATTCATCCAAAGAGGTTCTGACAATGTACTTCTTAATTATATGCACATCCAGACCTTCGACCTGAGACTCATTTAGGTTTATATTTACCAGATCTTTGATCATTTTTTTTGATTTACTAGATTGTATTGACAAAAACAGCATTTAGCTCTTATTTTCAAACGAGTTCTCAATTAGTATTAGTGATAAAAAATACAGATTTAAAAGGCACGTCAGAAAAAGTAAATAAGCCAGCTTTCGCGGATCAATAATTTTCCTGCCTCCGTGAATCAGATAACCAACTATTTCATCATAGCCAAAAAGGGCTATGATGAAATAAAGGCTTACAAGATTAAAAATGATCAACAGTACATAAAGAATAATTCGTGGTTTCATAGCGGAACAAGTTTAATCAGAGAGACATTTTCAAAATATATTGCGCAGTAAAGCAATTATTGAAATAATTGAACTCTCATTAGTAGAAAAAAACTTCTTTGCAGGTTTGTTCCCCGCCGATAGGTCCCAATCTTTATCTTTTCTTTCTGATTCTGAATAGAGAGAGTATCTAGAAATAGAAGTAACAGTTAAGATTGTCTCAGTTTCATCATCATCAAAAGGATTATCATCAATGACGGTTTTTTCATAATCAACTATATAAGTGTAAGAAACAGTAAAATCAACTTGCCTATGGTTAATCAATCCCTGCAGAAAACTAATGAGAGTACTTTTAGCATTAGTAGAAAGTGCACTATTCTGTACTATATTGATCATATTACTATCTGGATCAGACATAATAGCTTCAACAATGGAATCATTAAATGTAATTACGCCTTTTTGGGTGTTACTCCTTTTTGCTATCTGACAGGATAAAAATTTTACTTGATCAGTAATTTCTCCAATTGAATTGGGAACTGAATTTACTGCTTGATAATCCTGCAGAGCGTTATAGTACAAAAGTCCCTTTTTATCAAATGGGTTTAATTTGTTCTCTGGAGTTATTGTACTGCTTGTTGATTTTTCAGGTAAGACACCATTTAGCTTTGTTTGATTAGGATCTGAATCATCAGAGCAAGATGTCAAAAAACATAGTAAGAAATAAGTGATTAATAAATTTTTCATGATAAGATTGTTTGAACAGTGAATGAGAATTTCTTCTCAGTTCATTTCATCCGGATAAGCAGAACTTTAATTCGGCACGATGCCGAACATTTTGCTTTTGAATTCATGGCAAATCTATCTTCTTAAAAAATCTCCCGCAACCTAACCTGTATGGGTTTTCCGAAAATATGGTATGGATTTTCGGAAAATCCACACTATAGAAAACAACAATTAAAAAACTAAAATTCAATACTTTATATTATATTTGAATTAAGATATTGTAAGAATATCGTTATCTTAATATTTACTTCCTACGGTAATTTGCTAAAGTATAACTCCCAAAACTTCTTATTTATATGAAACCAAATTCCGTACTATTATCTCTGTTGTTTTTTTCTCAATTTGTAATATCCCAAAGAAACAGTTTTCCAATCCCAGACTCTCTAAAAAATAAGAGTTATAAGTATCTGGATAAAAGAATTGAGAAATTAGAATCAGATGATTCAAAAACTGCAGTTTATCTCTACACTTATCTACAAAAAGCAAAACGGGAAGAAAACTGGAATGAGATTGTAAATGGATATCAAAACTTGATGCATGCAGCTCCAGAAAAATTTCGCTCTAAATATGCAGACAGTATAGTCTACGCTGCAAAAAAGACCGGTGACAATGCAATTATTGGGTCTTCATATTTAACCAAAGGAATTGTTTACTATAGTTTGAAGCGCCATAATCAGGCTTTGGATAATTATTTAATTGCAAATAATTACATCTCAAGAATAGATGATGACTATCTAACCTACAAATTAAAATATCATATTGCTCTTGTCAAATATTATCTTGGATACTACGACGAAGCAATATCTCTTCTGAATCAATGCGTTACTTACTTTAAAAAGGATTCATCGCAGCCGTATCTGAATTCTCTTCACTCATTGGGTCTGTGCTATAATCGCCAAGGAAATTATGGACATGTTACAGAAATAAATACTTTAGGTTTACAGGAATGCAAAAATCTGGGAATTCAAAAATTGGAGGTATACTTTATTCATTCGGAAGGCATAAATGAATACTACAAGAAAGATTATGCCTCATCAATTAAAAAAATCCAATCCTCAATAGAGGATTTAAAACATAAAAAAGATTTTGGAAATGAATCTGTAGGATATTTTTACATAGGAAAAGACTATTGGGCGCTTGGAAAATTCGAAATGGCAATTCCCTATTTTAAAAAAGTTGATTACCTCTTTAATACGAAAGGATATATTCGTCCCGATTTAAGAGAAATGTACGAACTGCTAATCAACTATTATAAAACAAAAGATAATCCAAAACTGCAGTTATATTATATAGATCAGCTCCTTAAGGCCGATCGTGTCCTTAATGAAACTTTTAAATATCTAGTTGGAAAAATAAACAAGGAATACCAGACTCAGGAATTACTTCTGGAAAAAGAAAAAATCCAAAAGCAGCTTGATAAGAAAAACAGCAACTACTCAGTTCTGGTCGGATTTACATCGTTTTTGTTTTTGAGTTTTCTATTTTTAACTTTCAGATATTATCGAAACAGAAAATTATACAAAAAAAATTATGATGAACTGATGCACAAAAGTCATATAACAGAACAGACTTATAAGCCACGCCAAAGAAACGAAAAACCTGCAATTTTAGATATAAATCCAGAGACTGTCACAATCATACTTAAACAGCTGGAAAAATTTGAAAAAGAAAAAAAGTTTCTCGAAAAGGACATGAACCTTTCCAAACTATCATCTGCCTTTAATTCCAACCCGAGATATTTGTCAAATATAATTCGTCATTACCGCGATAAAGTTTTTACAGAATATATTAATGATCTAAGAATAGATTATGTGATTGAATTGTTGCAAAGTGACAAGAAAGTAAGATTATTTACAAATAAGGCTCTAGCCGAGGAGGCTGGCTTTAGCAGTACGCAGCTCTTTGTAAATATTTTTAAAGCCAAAACAGGAATGCCTACTGCGTTTTTTATTGAGCAGATTAAAAAAGAAAATCTTTAGAGAACTTCTAACTTTGCTTTATAAAGACTCTATTTAATTACGATGTTTTACAAATTTTCAGGAAGAATAAAACCTATTTCAACTAAATCATTTGCCGCGGATGTCGAAATTTTAGAAAAGGCATGTTTTGCTGAACCATCTATATTTAATGCTCCTCCAGATTTAAAGTGAATATGAATCTGTTGATTATGTACAGTTTTACCATCAACTTCTACAGGAATATCGATTCGGTCAAAATCTTTAAACGAACCAGTTCTAATTCTCTTTTTTATTTGATTAGCATCCATTTTTAAAAATCCTACACAAAATTTTTTAAAATATTTCTCATTTTCTATTCGTTCTTTTCTTGTATAATTCATAACAAATTGCAAATGAATTTCAGTCCAACTTGCTAAATTGTGAACATAATTTACAAAATCGTTTTTGCAAACCCCCATCCAACTTGAGGTTTCAAATTCATGATTCTTGTTATAGCCATTTAAATCATCAGATATCAACACTGTTTTTTTCATCTGTAACAAAATTCCTAGCGCACTATACGAATCTACGGTTAACCATGGGAAAGTTTTTTTTAAATCATCATAAGGACGATAAGCAGCAATTTCATAAATTATCGAATTTACTTCAGAATATAAATCTGCCTTAATATAAAATTTATCTTGTTCCTTTGCTTTAACGTATAAAGTATTCAAGTTACTTATACATATATTCCTATCCAACAATTTATCATTCCACAAAAATGAAGCATTATAAGAAATTAAATTTCTCATTGTTTTTTAGTATTTTTTAATTGAAAAATTCTACTTAAATCCTGATTTAACTGATCAAAAAAATCTGCAGGAAAGTGTGTTAAATCACCTTCACTATCAACTTCTATTTGTATTTTATCCAATCTATTATCAGTTACTCCATTGAAAAAATAAATAGTAGCGTCTTCATTTTTTAAAACATCACTTTCTAAAACACCTCTTCTAACCCCGTTTGTAACATGTTCACTATGCGTTTCAATTAAAACTTTAACACCACTTTCGGCAACTTTTGACAAGAAGTAACCTATTTCGGATTGACCTTTGGGATGAAGATGTGCTTCTGGGTTTTCAACTATAAGTATACTATCCTTTTTTGCTATTAAGCCACTAACTATTACCGGTAATGAGTAACTTATTCCAAATCCAATATTTGTTGCAGAAAGTTCAGTTTTAAAATTATTAGTTGAAATTTTGATAGTCGCACTTAAAGGCCCGAGTTGATTCGTTCTTATTGAAGTACCAGGGCAAATAATATTTAACCAAAAATTAGTTAAATTAAGCAATAATTCTTTCTGAGAAGACAACATTGCGCTTTCGAAATTAGGATCTCTACCATACTTTTCTAAAATAAATGCTGTATTTTCACCACTGTAGCCACAACTTAATATCTCATAAAATTTATGTTCCAAATGATGTCGTGGTCCTATTCTTTCAGCATTTAAGTAATAAAAATTTTCATTGTTCCAGAATGTCGATTTTTTAAAGTTTTTATCAATTATAATTTCAGCATTTACTAGAGTAACGTCATTTTCTTCTTTTGGAATACGAAGATTTAAATTATAAGAATCAATCGATATATTTATAGAGTCTCTCTTTAAATCTTCTCTAAAAACATCAAAATACGTTCCTAAATTTAAAGAATAATTTCCGTTCAATGGAATAATCTCATTAATTACTTCGGGCTTTGCAATTTCAATATAAGATAACTTATTATGTATTTTTTCAATACAAGTCCTATAAAGCAACAAAGCTTGAATTAGACTGCTTTTACCTGAACCATTACAGCCAGTAAGTAAAGTAATTTTATTCAATTCAAACTCTTCATCATAAAAGCATTTGAATCCCGAGATTTTTAATTGGTTTTTCATTGAATGAAAACTTTAAATTTTGTACAATAGTTACTTTTTACGCCAAAAATTATAAGAGATTTTTAAAAAAAATATCAAGACGATTAAAAGTAACGTCTATGTTCCATGTTCCATTTGTACCCCATGATAAGGCTTGCAATAAATCAGGGTCAGAATCAATAAGATTCATTAATTCGATATGCAAATCTGATACATTTTTTCTAAAATCTACTATGCTATCATATTTTGCTAATAGAACTGTAATTACCAACATCAAAAGTTTGTTTACTGGTGGTTTTTTACCTTGGCTATATAAGTATGGAGTCATTTTTCTAAAACTGTAACTACCGAAAAGTTTATATGATAGCTTCAATGCATTATCATAAATTTCTATGTATTCTTCCAATTTCTCCGGAGATTGTGCATTCAAATAGTCTATAAAATCATCCAAAGTTGATTCCATGTCGCCATTGTATTTTGAAAAATTATTTTCTAAAGACCAAGTATAAAATCTAATGAATCTTAAAGCTGCATCTCGTCCATCCATCCTTGTATCTTTAATACTATTATTGGTCGCTTCTTTAAAACTTTTCAAATCAATTATTTTCTTGACTGCTTTTTGTAATTCCGGACTAGACAAACAGTTTCTTATTTCTTGGTTGTTTAAAGGTTTTCCTCCCGTATTTAACCTACGAAACAGGTCAAATTTTAATTTACTTGGAGAACGATAATCAATAACAAAACACATTATTTGTGTTTGACCGAATTTTCTAACCCTTAAAGGAGATAATACCCCTTGTAATTCGTCATAATTAAGACCGTTACAATCAACTAAATACTCAAGATTTGAAAGTTTAAATTGACCAGCCATGAATCTGTCAATGGTTGTTAATCTTTGTAATCCATCGACAACAGTAAGACGGCCATCCTTGTACTGACTCAAATAGATGGAAGGAAGTGGTAATCCTAATAAGATTGATTCAATCAACCTACTTTGCCTTGTTTTATCCCAAACAAAATTTCTCTGAAAGTCAGGTGACATTTCTATATCTTCACTTTTAATCAAATCAATAATTTGCCTTAGAGAAAATGGCTTGTTCTCAACAAATATTTCATCAGGTCCATAACCTGGCATATTATTGGAAACTATATTTTCCGTATTTTCGTAACCTGCTGCACTTTCTTCTAAAAATTCTGAATATAAGCTAATGAGTTTATCCTGAATCAAAAATTCGTTTTCAACAAATACAGTGTAATCCAATAATTTTACTTCGTTATCATTTGAAACAGCTAATTTGTACTTGTACTCTTGATCATTTATCTTTGAAAAAAGATATAAAAAACCATTTTCTGAATTATTAATTGTGAAAGGAATTTCACGATTTAGTGCTATTGGTGTAAAATATGTTGTTGCTGCCATATAGAAATAATTAATTAATTGGAAATATATTAAAACCATTACCAATTATCACGATTTTATATTTTTAGAATTTGTAAATATAAAATAATTATAGCGCCCTTTAACTCCGTAATTAATAAAATCAAAATTACTTTTTATAAATTACTTGAACCTTAGATCATAGAAGTGAAGCAACATACTTTTGTATTTAATAGCAATTAAAAATTAGGCATCAAATATGACATAACAAAAAAAAAGATGCCTAAGCATCTTTTAAATTCCGCAAAAGCTTTCTTATTTTATCTTTTCTAATAATTCAAATTTTAAATCAATAGTTTTCCTTAAAAAATTATAATAGTCTTTTTTTTCCTGAGTAAGTTTTTCTTCGAGGTTATAAGATTCGTTAATAATCGAAATTAAAGTTTCTTTACTTTTTAGCACAAATAAATTTGAAAAATCCACATTAAGATAAGTGCTAATACTATATATTTTATCCCAACCGCTAATACCTTCAAATCTCTCAATACGTCCAATCATTGTCGAATTATAATCTAATTTCAAGGCTATTGTTTGTTGAGATATTTTTTTCTTTAATCTAGCTAACCTTAGCGTGCATCCAATCTGGATGTTAATTATCTGCAGTTGTATATCGCTAGTTTCTCTCATTAAGTAAAATTTGAGAAAAAAGATTAATTTATTCGATACAAATTTGTATCGAATAAAGAATTTTGTTATATTTGTCACAATCATTACATCTAAAAATGTAAATTTGCGATTCTTCAACAAAAATATTTGAAGCATTCGCTTTGAATCTCGTTTCAGAAAACTGGTAATTTTTAACGCACGAGATGATAAGTAAGATGCTCACGTCTTTGGCGTGGGCTCACTTATTCGTGCGTATGGTATACCAGTACCTCTGAAACGTTTAAGTTGAGTTCCATGCCTTTTTTATTCCTACTCACTTTAATTCTAAGCATTTCTCTTCATTATTGAAATTCGCAACTTAATAATGTTTAACTAATAAGAATATTGCCTGTGAATTCATTATCATTTCTTTAAATATTTAGCAAAAAAAGGCCCTCTAGTTCAGCGACCAAACTTAGATAGAGGACCATAGCCAATTAAATACCATTTAACTAACCAATCCCAATATTATGAATTATTTTTCATTTTACAAGGATGGGAAAGCGCTTTATTGCCTGTTTTTATTAGGCTTTTCTATGTCTTTCTCATCTCTCTATGCTGATACCATAGCCAGCATTAGTTCAAACCATAATCTGCAGCAAGAGATTAAAGGTGTTGTCTCAGATGGTTCAAATCCATTACCTGGTGTTTCCGTCATTGTTAAAAACAGATCAGGATCAGCAGCCATTAGCGATTATAATGGCCAGTACGCTATTTCTGCCACAGGCAATGATACTCTTGTAGTCTCTTATATAGGCTTTAAGACTGCAATCATTCCAATTAGTGGGAGGAACAAAATTGATATTGTCTTAAAATATGATACCACCACTTTGCAAGAAGTAAAAGTAAATGCTGGTTATTATTCGGTGAAGGAAGGAGAACGCACCGGAAATATTACTCGAATAACTGCGAAGGATATAGAAAATCAACCTGTGACAAACGTACTAGCCGTTATGCAGGGAAGAATGCCCGGAGTTGTAATTACGCAGACAACGGGCATTCCCGGCGGAGGTTTTGACATAAAAATCCGTGGACAAAACAGCCTGCGAGCAGGAGGAAACAATCCTCTGTATATTATTGACGGTGTGCCCTATGCTTCAGATCCGATTGGATCGGGTTCGGCATCAGTAGTTCTTCCTACCCAGCCAAGTCCATTAAATAGTATCAACCCCGACCAAATCGAGAGTATCGAAGTGCTTAAAGATGCAGATGCTACAGCCATTTATGGATCGCGTGCCGCCAATGGAGTGGTTCTGATTACCACTAAGAAAGGAAAATCAGGTGCAACCAGATTCTCAGCTAAGCTAAGTACTGGGGCAGCCACTGTAACTCGATTTATGGACCTTATGAATACCGATCAATATCTAGCAATGCGAAGGGAAGCTTTTGCAAATGACGGAATAAACCCTATTCCCTCCTACGCATATGATGTTAACGGTACTTGGGATCAAAACCGCTACACTGACTGGCAGAAAGAGTTGCTTGGAGGAACTGCAGACATTATAGACATGAACGCATCCGTTTCAGGAGGTTCAGCACAAACCCAATTTCTTTTTAGTGGAAATTTTAATAAGCAGGGAACTGTGCTTCCGGGAGATTTCAGATATAAAAAAGGAAATTTTCATTTGAATGTGAACCACGAATCCGAAAATAAAAAATTTAAAATTAATTTAAATGCAGGTTATACTGCTCAAGACAACAATCAGCCTCGGATTGATCTAATGAGAGAAACCTTTAGTGTTGCTCCCAATGCCCCTGCTTTGTATAACGCTGACGGAACGCTAAACTGGGAAAACAATACCTTTAATAATCCTCTTAGGAATTTAACTGGAAAATACAAAGCACTTACCAATGACTTAATTGCCAATGCACTTATTTCATACGAGATAGCGGACAATCTAATTTTGCAGTCCAATTTTGGTTTTACAAGCTTAAATAATAATGAGAACACAACCAACCCTTCTACCAGATATAATCCTGCTTATGGTCTTGGCCCTGAGTATTCATCCCTAATTTCAGGCGATGTAAAGCGTAAGTCGTGGATTATTGAGCCTCAGCTAAATTGGAGTAAATCATTTGGCGCGCACACTTTAAACATATTGGCAGGAAGCACTTTTCAGTCTCAAAAAACAAATCAGCTTGTACAATATGCTTCTGGGTTTGCGAGTAACAGCCTGATCTCAAATATAGGCTCTGCAACATCTGTATCAACGCTTCTTAGTGATGAAACGGTCTATAAATATCAGGCATTCTATACCCGTTTAAATTATAATTTTAGAGAAAAGTATATCTTGAATTTAACTGGAAGAAGGGACGGATCAAGCAGATTCGGCCCTGACAGACAGTTTGAAAATTTTGGTGCCGTTGGAGCCGCATGGATCTTTTCTAAAGAGAATGTATTTAAGGATAACTCTGTCGTAAGTTTCGGTAAACTTCGTGCAAGCTATGGTACGACTGGAAGCGATCAGATTGGAGATTATCAGTACATCGATTCATACACAGCAGGTATTAAATACGGAGGTACAACTGGTCTTCAGCCAAGCCGACTATTTAACCCGTACTTCAGCTGGGAAACCAATAAAAAGTTAGAAGCCGCAATTGAAGCAGGATTATTTGGTGATCGCATATTTTTAACCGCCAGTTTCTATGATAACAGATCTTCAAATCAGCTTACTGGGATTCCTATGCCGGGCACTACAGGCTTCTCTTCAATACAGTCCAATCTTAATGCTGTGGTTCAAAATAAAGGAACAGAATTTACACTGCGCACAGTTAACATACAAAACAGCAACTGGAGTTGGACAAGTAATTTAAATTTGACTTTTGCCAAAACAAAATTGCTAGAATTTCCAAATTTAGAAAATTCCACTTACGCCAATACTTTTGTAATCGGCCAGCCGCTAAATATTAAAAAGGTTTATCACTATACTGGAGTGGATACACAGACTGGGGTTTATAAATTTGAAGATGTAAATAATGATGGCATCATTACACCTTTGGAAGATAAAAAAACAATAACGGATCTGACACCCGACTATTATGGAGGACTACAGAATACTTTAAAATATAAGAACTGGCAGCTTGACTTTCTCTTCCAATTTGTAAAGCAGAAAAATTATAACGCATCTTCTTATTTCGTGATGCCAGGATCTCAAGGCAATCAGCTTGCTTCAGCGGTTAATAGCTGGAAACAGCCTGGCGATACAGCTGCATATCAGATCTATAGTACTGGGAATAACAGCACAGCATATAGTGCTTATTACAATTATTTTGACAGTGACGAAGCTATTAGTGATGCATCGTACATCAGGTTAAAAAATATCTCGCTTTCCTATGATATTCCTCTGAAAGATTTCAAATGCAAGGTATTTTTTGAAGGACAAAATCTGCTGACTTTTACAAATTTTGATGGTGCAGATCCAGAATTTACTGCCTTGGGCTATCTGCCTCCTCTGAAAGTATTTACTGCTGGATTACAGTTTAATTTTTAATCTAATAAATAACGATATGAAATCTCTTGATAACTTATCTGTGAAGCTGATAGCTTTGACGGATTTAAAACAGTACTTTAAATTTTATTTTTCAAATCTGGTTCTTCTCATTGTTTTGGCTGGGTGCGATAGTTTTGTAGAGGTAGATCTTCCAAATTCACAGCTTACTTCCAAAAGTGTTTTTGAAGACAAAACTACTGCCAACGCTGCTATGACTCAGGTGTATGCAAAGATGCGAGACAATGGGTTGTTTAGCGGTAATACATCTGGACTTTCTCATTTACTTGGGAATTATGCCGATGAACTTAAATTTTATGGAAATCCACAGGATGGAACCGCTGCTTTTTATAACAATATTGTATTACAGTCTAATTCTGCAGTTAAATCTTTATGGAATGAAAGTTACAATCAGATCTACGGAGCTAATGCTGTGATTGAAGGTGTAAACTCTTCCGAAACGCTTGCACAGGCAGATCGTGATCAGCTAAAAGGCGAAGCACTGTTTACCAGAGCACTTATCCACCTTTATCTTACAAATATTTTTGGAGACATACCTTATATTAAAACAACTGACTATAAAAAGAATGCTGTAGCCGTAAAGGAAAAACCAAACACAATCTATAAATACTGCATTGAAGATTTAGTGTTAGCGCAGACTTTGCTTCCGTCAGCTTACAAAACTTCAGATAGGACAAGACCGAATAAATTCGCTGTACATGCCCTTCTTGCAAAAGTCTATCTATATACACAGCAGTGGGCAGAGTCTTCAAATGAAGCTTCAGCTGTATTGAATAATACTGCTTTATATGCTTTTGAAAATGATCTAAGCAAAGTGTTCTTAAAAGAAAACAAATCCACAATTTGGCAGTTTGCTCCTTCCTTAAACGGTTCAAATACACTTGAAGCTCAAACCTTTGTTTTTACTATCGGACCTCCGCCTTTATCGGCATTAAGTTTAGATTTTATCAATTCTTTCCAACCAGAAGACAAAAGAAAACAGTTCTGGATTTCTTCTGTTTCCGATGACAATGCCATTTGGTTTTATCCTTCAAAATATAAAAGTAAAAGCACCACAGTTTCTACCGAATATTCAATTCTGCTTCGTTTGAATGAAGTTTATCTTATACGTGCTGAAGCAAGAGCTCATGCAGGAGACTTGATAGGAAGCAAGGAAGACTTAAATCGCATTAAGAATGCGGCGGGACTTTTAAATACTGAAGCGGTGTCGCAG
The DNA here is from genome assembly GCF_024649945.1 of Flavobacterium panacis. Classification (GTDB taxonomy): domain Bacteria; phylum Bacteroidota; class Bacteroidia; order Flavobacteriales; family Flavobacteriaceae; genus Flavobacterium; species Flavobacterium panacis. The sequence continues at coordinate 295,191 of NZ_JANKMS010000001.1, forward strand.
AATGAAATATTGCAGGCCGTTTTAAAAGAAAGACAATTAGAATTATTCACCGAATTGGGATCTCGTTTTTTCGATCTTAAAAGATTCGGCGTTTTAGATCAGACGCTATCCCTTGCAAAATTAGGATGGGACAGTTTCGAAAACAATCTTCCTATTCCTGAAACAGAATTAAACCTGAATAAAAACCTACAACCTCAAAATACCGGATACTAATGAAATTATTAATTCCCATCAGCAAAACATTTTGGATTAGTAGCCTTTTGCTTATGATAATCTGCCCCGTAATGGGGCAGATTAAAAAATTGAAACACTTATCTTCGGAAGATTACAAACTTTGGAGTACGCTTCAGGAAATAAAAATATCTTACGATGCCAGCTGGATAAGCTATATCCTATCCTATGAATCGCATCATGATACGTTATTTATTCATAATATCAAAAGCAGGAAAATAATCAGTATTCCAAAAGGAAACAATGCTGAATTCTTAAAAGACAATTTCTTAGCCTGCATGATGCCTGAAAACAGTTTAAAAATACTTAATCTAAAAACAGGCACTTTTGCTAATTTACTTCATATAAGCAGCTACAATCCTTCTAAAAACAGTATCATTTTGCAGGGAGAAATAAAAGATGGAAGGTATATTTTGCAGGTTTGCTCCTATGAAGGAAAAATTATCAGAACCATAAGCAATGTAGCCAACCACCAGATAAGTCCTGATGGCTCCAAAATTGCCATCTTCCAATCATCTGATCAAAATGAAATTTCTATCCTTGATCTTAAAAATAATTTGCAGGTTACTGTAGCGGGTAATAAAGATATTTTATTTTCAAATCTTAAATGGCATTACAAAGGAAATTCACTGGCTTTCACTGGTTATTCTTCCAGTGAAAACAAATATAGATTTCTTTACTTTTATAAGACTCAAGAAAAAAAAACATATCAACTCACAGCTTCAGATTTGAATTTATATTTTCAAAACACTGAACTTGATCTTAAATATGACAACTCTTTTGCAATCTCCGATAACGAAGAGAATTTATTTTTTAATATCAAAGAAACAAACAAAGGAGAAAACGGAAATAAGGATGGTATTCAGGTGTGGAACACAAAAGATAAGGATTTATATCCCCGAAGAATATTAATTGGCGACTCAAAAAAGGCACCTAAACTAATAGTGTGGAATCCAGAAATAAAAACAGTTAGGCCAGTTGTAGATGAGATTCATACTCAGGCTCTAGTCAACCTAAACCAAGAAAATATACTGCTGTATAATGAAAATGAAAACAAGCCAAGTTTCAAGCAGAATCCAGATATAAACTATTGGCTATACAACATAAAAACGGGTGTTAAAAAAAAGTTTCTTGACAATCAGGAAGTAAATGCAAATAGCGTCTCATTCTCGCCAGATGGAAAGTATTATCTTTATTTTAAAGATCTAAATTGGTGGCTATATTCTTTTGAAAAAGAAAGTCATGTATGCCTGACCAAAAACCTCAAATATTCATTTACTGATAATCAGAATCAGATTGCTGAAACTCCGCATGGTTACGGTTTTGCAGGATGGTCAGAAGAAGACCAAAGCGTTTTTCTTTATGACCAGTTTGACATCTGGGAATTCGACACAAAAAACGCATCATTTAGACAGCTAACTTTTGGTAGAAAAAATCAGGATATCCATAGATTCAATGTTTTGAAATCTAATTTTAATGGAAATTTTATTACCAGAGACCAGATTATAAGTCCAGGTAAAAACTCTGTCATTCGAGTTTCAAAAATCGACAACAGTTATTCCGGTTACATGTTCCTTGACGCCGAGCGAAAACTTCAAAAAATAGTTTATGACGAAAAATATTTACATGGGATTATCAAAGCTGAGAACAAGAAAAACTTTGCATATATCAGCGAAGATTTTGATTCGCCACCACAGATAAAAGTTGATGGAAAGACCGTTTTTAAATCCAACCCTCAACATAAAAATTTCTTTTGGGGACACTCAAAACTAATATCATACAAAAACTCAAAAGATGTAGCTCTCAATGGTGTTCTTTTTTTTCCTGCAGATTACGATCCCAATAAAAACTATCCGATGGTGGTAAATATTTATCAAAAGCAGACTTATCTTCTTCATCGTTACAGCAATCCCACGTTTCTAAATGGATCATCCCTTAACGTATCAAACTATACAAGTAACGGATATTTTGTATTACTTCCAGATATTGATTATCATATAGGGAATCCTGGATTTTCTGCTCTTGACTGCGTTACAAGTGCAGTGGATCAGGTAATAGATAACTACCCTGTTAACAGGCATAAAATTGGTCTTACGGGACATTCCTTCGGAGGATATGAGGTCGTTTTTATTGTTACCCAGACTAATATGTTTGCTGCGGCCGTTGCGGGAGCTGCAGTAACCGATTTTAACAGCCATTATTTGTCCTACAATAAAGTAATCTATACTCCGGAATCTTGGCGGTATGAGTATTATCAAATGAGAATGGGTACAGATCTATTTAGTGACTATAATAACTATCAAAACAATTCTCCTATTAAAAATGTCACAAAAATTACCACGCCGTTATTATCTTTCAGTGGCAATTCGGATATGCAGGTTGATCCCATACAAAGCAAAGAATTTTATCTCGCACTAAGAAGACTTCAGAAAGAGCATATTATGCTCCTTTATCCAAATGACAACCATGTGTTGGGAAGGCCTGACAATCAAAAAGACCTTACAGAAAAAACATTGGAATGGTTTAATTTTTATCTTAAGGGATATCCTAAATCACAATGGATGGAACCCATATAATAGCAACGCTGTTTTCAATAGAAAACAGCGTTGCCAGTTTAAATTAGTTTAATACAAATTAAGGATTTGGAATTTTGTACAGCGGAAGGTCACAGTTATTCTCATTTACTTTTTGGAATAATTGAGAACTTCCAGAAGTACAAATCACACCGTTATTATCAGTTGTACATTGAATGTCTGCATGACAGGGATCCTGCTGCGAAACATAACGGTATCCTGTTACATTTGCAAGAGTTTTTGTACTGCTCATCGAAGTAGTTACAAATGCTCCTGCTCCTCCTAAGATCATGACAGCTAAAGGTGCCATAAATCTTTTTGAAAAGATTTTTTTCATAATAATAAAGATTTGTATAGTTATGATCTACTCTATTTCAGGTTTTCGATCTAATCCCTGACATCGCGGCCCCGATATATTTTAATTATTCTTGAATGATAGATTTACGAACTGACTTATCTTGAGCCAGATAGCTCCGAAGTTTGTAACATACTAGTTGGCTGCCTGTCAAGACATATATAAAATGTCCATATACCAACATTGACTTTACTTTTTTTCCTTCCGAATCATGTATTAAAAAACTGGAACGATATGTTTTATTTGATAAGTCATAAACATCAATTATGCTGGCATTCTTCCATATTTTTTCTGATTCATACAAACCCGGCAGAGCTGAATTTACATATAAGAATTTTCCATAGGTGGCAATCCCTTTATTGACAGTTAAAGGAGGTTTGGCAAAAGTTTTCATTCTGCTGTTTTTGTACTTCATCAGTTCCACTTTCGCATGACTGATTGTATCAATTGTATTGCCTTTAAAATCAAGTTCAAGTGTCGGTTTAATGACAAAGAACTCATTGCGGTAGTAATAGATATAAATCATCCTATTAAGCTGATGATTATATGCCAGAATACCGTCAGTATCGAAAATTCCGTCAAACTGTTTCTTTAAGATCTGCTTATTAAATTTCGCTTTTTCTGTATTATTTAAATTTAAATTACCCAAAGCATTCTCCCCTGTTTTTGGAACTAAATATCTCACTGCCAGATTTAATGAATCCATAGGCTCCGCACTTGAAAATAAGTAACCGTCATTTAATCTAAGTTTTCCATGCCAGCTGCGTAAATCGCCTTTGAAAAGATATGGTACAGTCCCCTCATATAGAAAAAAATTATTCTCAAATACTTTAATCTTGGGTCTGGAAAACGGAAGGTTTTTTTCTCTTAAAGTAATTTGAAAACTGTTTTTCAGCTTTGATAAAGTATCAAACATAACGATCCTAAAAGGTGAAGTATAATTCCCCAAGTATACTTTTCCATTACCAAACCCTGCAAAATAATACGAATTAAATTTTAAGTCTATTTTGTATACTTCCTGAGCGACATGCTGGGGAAATCGTCTTATAAATTTATTTTTATAATGGACAATATGTTCAGAAAAGCTAAATAATACTACCATTGTGATTCCTGCACTTAAAAAGACAGTTAAAAGCAACCCTCTTCGCAAATTAAGTTGTTTTATGCTATTACTGCCATTTATCTTATTTGGAAACAACATAAATGCATAGCCTGCCATTAAAGCAAAAATCAGATTAAAAGTTAAATGCTGGCTCCATGACATTTTTTCTAAAATTCCTCCGCAGGAACAGGGGATAAATGCACTATAATTTAATATTATATAAATGTAAAATGAAAATAAAATCATCAGAATGAAAGCAAAAAGCAATGCTACATGCCTGGTTCTTTTAAATACGAAAAGAAAAGCAATTAAAAATTCTGAAATTGGAACTAAAATCGAAACCCAATCAGCAAATGGACTTAAAATGGGCGATTGCCCAAGCTGGATTCTAAAATCATTATAATCTAATAATTTGCTTAATCCAGCATACACAAACAAAAGTATGTATAAGAGACATGTAATTTCGATTACGGTATTTTTCCATCTTAAATTCACAACCAGTACTTTTTAGTTTATAATGATTATCATCTCTTCAAAAAAATATTTTATACAAATTTAGATAGCTTATTTTACTGAGCACTTATCCGAATCAAGCCAAAGTTTTTTAAAATCAGGCAATTTTTCATACAAAAAATGCTTAACAGAAATCATTATCAGTTAAGCATTTTAATTATACTCTATTTTTAGAGCTTGGCGGTATCACTGAGAACAGACAGCTTTTCATTAAGCTCTACCAATCCAGCCTTTATAAGGCACTCTTCCGAAATACTTTTAAGATCCTGCTGGCTTTCTAAAGAAATACTTTCAAGAAGCATTGAATCTTTCTTTTTTGAATCTACTCCCATCGTAATCAGATGGCTCAAAAGCAGTACATTTTTACGTGAAATTTTCAAATCAATCCTCACCGCCTCACTCATGCCTGGGATACTTAAAACCGTATCAAATACTTTGGCAACATCATCTTTTGTAATCATAATTTCAGCATTTTAATTAATAATATCGAAAAGTAAAATTAAGAAGTTGCCTTTAGAATTTGGTAGTCATAATTTAGCGACGATTGTTTATCGCTTCAAGCTTTTCTAATTTCGTTCCATTGTAAAAAGTCTGAAAGATTGCATCGTTCCTGCAATCGGCCAGATGAACGGTTGTCGGACAACCGGATCTGGCTGATCTGTCCTCGGAACTCGGGATCAGAGATATTTTAAGACTGATAAGTAAACAGATAATAACAACATAAAGTTGAAAGATGTTATAAATTATTTTGTCTGGAAAATGAAATTAATGAACAAAATGAAAGTGAAATAGAAATGGAAAGTTCAAACAAAACACGAAAAATTACTGTCCGCTTGACACCATTAGAATATGCGGAAATAGAATCAAAGTTTAAAAAAACAACCTGCAGAAAATTAAGCAATTATATTCGAAAACAATTATTTAATAAACCAATTATAAGTACGTATCGCAACGAATCATTAGATGATTTTATTGAAGAAACAATCATACTAAGAAACGAACTGAATGCAGTGGGAAATAATATAAATCAGGCAGTCAAAAAACTTCATACCTTAAACCATATTTCTGCCTTAAAAGAATGGACTATGTGTTTTGAATTAAATCAAAAAAAACTCTTCGAAAAGATAAATGACATCCAGATTCATATCCAAAAAATATCCATACAATGGTTACGATAATTAAGACAAGTAATTCCATCCGAAGTATTTTTAACTACAATGAAAATAAAGTTAAAACTGGAGTTGCTCAATGTATTGGATCTGCAAATTTTCTTTTAGACGTAGCCCAAATGACCGAAACAATGAAGCTTAACCGATTCATAAATAGGCTTGAATTAAATGAAAACACAAAACGAAACAGTGTACATATTTCTTTGAATTTTGATCCTTCGGAAAATCATTCAAAAGAAAAACTGATGATGATTGCAAATGCTTATATGGATAAGATAGGTTTTGGAAAACAGCCTTATTTAGTATATCAACATTTTGATGCCGCGCATCCGCACGTCCATGTAATTTCTGTAAATATTGAAAGAGATGGAAAAAGGATTGATCTGCATCATTTAGGAATAAGAAAATCGGAGCCAGCGAGAAAAGAAATTGAAGAATCTTTTGGGCTTGTAAAAGCAGAAGGACGTAATAAAAAAGAACAATTTAGCTTACTGCCTATCAATATGGGTAAAGTACGCTATGGAAGAATTGAATCGAAAAAAGCTCTCACAACAGTTCTTAGTAACGTTTTAAATGAATATAAATATTCAAGCCTTGCAGAACTGAATTGTGTTTTGAAATATTATAATGTATTAGCTGATCGAGGCAATGAGAATTCGAAAATATTTCTAGCAAATGGAATGGTATATCGAATACTGGATGAAAAAGGTACTCCTATAGGTGTTCCCATTAAAGCCAGCGACTTTTATTTTAAGCCCACTTTGAAATTTCTAGAAACAAAATTTAAAACCAACTCAGTAAGAAAAGAGCCTGATAAAACAAGAATAAAAAATGTAATCAATATGACCTTCTTACGAGAAAACATAAATCATGTAAATCAACTTTCACTGTTACTGGAAAAAGAAGGAATAAAAACCGTTCTTAGAAAAAGCAGTGAAGGACAAACCTATGGGATTACATATATTGACCATACAACAAAGAATGTTTTTAATGGTTCTTCTTTAGGTAAAGAATACAGTGCAAAGGCAATAATTGAACGTTGTGAAAATAAAAAAAATCCCGTAAAAAGTGAATGGATTTCTAAACAATTAGAATCCTTTAACTTTGAAAATTTGTCTAATAAAACATTCGATTCTAAGGCGATTATCAACTTACTAGACTCTATACTAAAACCTGAAATTACGTTTGATTATTTACCTAAACAACTGAAAAAGAAAAAACAAAATCGAAGAAGAATATGAAATTTACGGAAAAATCTTTTTAATTTGTAATAAAATCATTATTTGTACATTTATTTTCAATTCGAAAATACCTAAGTAAGCGACAAGTTATCATTCTCTGAAAGACACCCACTATTTTAAAGCGATTATATAATTACATACACGTTAAAGAAACATATGTTATACGAAAGAGATTATAAAATTTTGACAGAAGAAGAAACAATAAATCTTGATAAAGCTGAAAGATATCTTGAAAATAAAAAAGCAAAAAAAATGGGACTCACTGTCAAAATGCTATCGAAATATCATGATATGAGACCGGAAGCCTCCTACTATTTTAAGTCTTTGTTCCCTAACAATTTTTTGTCAACTAAAACTCTAAAGGATAAAAAAGAGTTAAGTCGAATTGGAAGTGAATTTAAAATCCTATTGGACACTAATCCTTCCGAAAGACAAATATTAAATTTTATAAATCAAAATAAATATTACAATTTAATTGCATCAATTTTCCATTCTGGTTTATGTTTTGGTCATCACGGTGCATATTTATTTAAAGAATTTGAACTGCCTTCTACTTTTAAATCTGACTACTTATTAGTTGGAAAAAATTCCCATGGATATCACTTTGCTTTTGTGGAATTAGAAAATCCTTCAGGATCAATAACAACAAAAGATGGTGGATTTGGAACTACAATTAGAAAAGGCATAAAACAAATTGAAGATTGGGATAAATGGCTTGAAGGAAATTTTAATTCACTTTCTTTGATTTTCGACAAGTATAAAAGTGATCTTATTGAACTCCCAAAAGAATTTCGAAGTTTAAATAAAACGCGTTTAAATTACGTAATAGTATCTGGTAGACGAGAAGATTTTAATGATAACACATATGAAGAAAAACGTAGGTTATTAAGAAATCAAAATATAAATCTATTGCATTATGATAATTTGCTTGATAGCTTTGAACTTTTTCAAACAACATACAATTATTAATGATCTTCATTACATGATAAGAAACGTTAACGATAATTATTTTCATAAATAAATAACCTATAGATATGTTGACTTATAACGAACTGCTAGAGCTAAGAGATAAATTGACTAATGGCATAATTGGATTAGAAGAAGCAAAAACACAGTACTGGTTCAATTCCAAAGAAGAACAACGATCTTGGTATACAAAAGACTGGAAAGAAAGAAAAAAGAGCTTTATTAAAGACAAATGCGAACTATGCAGTAGTGATGACACATTAACAGTACAGCATAATTCTCACCCAAAAAAATATTCGGAATATCTAAGAGAAATAACACGGAAATATGCCAAAGAACTTATAGACACCAATCCAGAAATCAGCAAATCTGAGTTTACTGATTACATACAAAAAAAACATGATTATATACCCGTTCCATTGTGTCCAAATTGTAAGGCTAAAAATCCAAGTGAAAGGGTAAGAAAAATACCAAAATACCGTTGCGCTGATTGCAAGCACGAATTTGATGAAGCAATGTATAGATCTATTGATGAGCTTATTTCTATTTTTTATGAAAATAAAGATGCCTATGAAATTGTAGATAAATGTTTTGTATCAAAGGATAAATGGAGAAATAAAAACAATTTATCAAGTGTAAAATATTGGATGCAAAGAGAGAAAGCCAAAAATAAAGATTCTGAAACAATTGAGAAAGAAGCATTTTTGCTTCATATAAACGATTGCATAAAATATCTGTCTTTTGAAGATGCAATAACTGCCTGTAAAAAATGCGCCTATAATATGGACATTAAAAAAATGGATTTGTGCCCAGAATGTAATAAAAATTACAAAGGACTCCAGTATCCAACTTGTATTGAATGTTTACCAGAAGAAAGAAGAAAAGAAGTTTTGGAAAGTATCCAATTTGCAAAAGAATGGCATGAAATGCATAGTCGATTTGGTATAGACTAAAAGACTGCCTAGTATATAATTCTTCTTTGATCTGTATATCTAGTTGAATTTGAATAGACTTGAAACAGCCTTAAATATGAGCAAAAAAGAAAAGAAAAATATTTTATTTAGAGTATATTCAAATAATTTAAAAGCGATATTTGATAAAGCAAAAAATAAAGATTTACCTAAAGATTTTGGATGTTATTGTCCAATTTGCGAAAAACATTTTACATCTAAGGATTTTGAGAAATTAACTTTGGAGCATAACCCTCCACGCTCTCTTGGTGGAAAAGACAATGTTTTAACTTGCAAAGATTGTAATAATAAAGCGGGCTCAAACATCGATGCTCAAATTGTACTTGCTCTTAACGAACTTGAATTTATGAAATTCAAGCCAAACTCTTCATTGAAAACGCAATTTTTTAATAAATCAACAGGTGATAAAGGCATTAATGGCTGTGTAAGTATAGATGAAAAAGGAGCATTTAGAATAGATATAAGTTCTGCGAATAATCCAAAAACTAAAGAAGCCTTTATTAATAGTTTTGAATATGAATATAATATTCTACAAAATAATTTTGAAAACTTTGGCAGAAACAAAAAACTTAGTTTTGAAATAAAAAAACCCGATAGAAGAAATGAAAGGCTGGCAGGAATAGCGTTGTTAAAAATGGCGTATCTTTTAGCGTTTGAAAAATTAGGACACATCATTATGTTTGGACAACATATGAGAATCATAAGAGATCAAATTAAAAATCCTGATAAAAATATCATTAACAAGCCCTTTTGGATCCATTTTAATTATCCAGACAATATGCTGGGAGTTAATATAATTACCAAACCGACAGAATTAAAAAGTCTGCTAATTGTATTTGACTTGGTAACTAAATCAGATATTTACAGGATTGGAATTTGTCTTCCTGGTTTTGATGAAAAAGACAACATTATTTATGATAACATAGAATCAATACTTTGCAGTAATGGAGGAAGTGTCAATTTTGAGACTAACAATTTTTTGAATCAGGAATTTGATATTCGACAAAGTGACAATGCATTACTCCCAATAATATATTGGGAAAAATTATTTGAACACATTACAAAGGACAGCAATAGTTTGGAAAAATAGCAGGTTGTTTCATTTGACATGTTTCTGTTAGAAAGTAATCCAGTATTTAAACTTTTCAATTTTGAAAAATGTCAAAGCATTATCTATAAGTAATAATAAAAATATGTGGAAAGAATACGAATCTAAATTATTCGATTTTTTAAAACGAACCTATCCTGAATGCGAAATTGAATTTGACGATTCTATTTTTGGAATTTACAGTAAAATTGAAAGACAAATTGATTTTGCTATTAGAGGAAACTTGGCTGGCAAGAGAATTTTAGGAATAGTAGATTGTAAATATTACAGTAAAAAAATTGACATAAAAACAGTCGAAAGTTTTATCGGAATGATGCAGGATGTAAATGCTAATTTTGGTTTTATGATCACAAATCGCGGATATTCCCAAGCAGCAAAGAACAGGGTGAAATATTCCAATTTGAAACTTGATATTTTGCAGTTCAATGAACTAAATGAAATTGAACCAACTGTTGACTATTTTTTTAATCAAAACATAAAAGGATTAGAGCTTTCAAAATCAGAATTTTTTCGAAGAAACAGACAAAATTCAGGTTATTTTGATGAAAAAAAATCTGATTATAAAAAACGTATAATCTGTTACAAAGAAGAATATGCAAATAGCGAGTATTACGCTTTAAAAAAACTTCTTGAAAATTCTGTACGGACTTTACGTGATTTTGAACAGCTTGATCAACTATCGCTCTCAATACCTTCATATAAAAATGATGCATCAACAAATTACATTGATAAAAAGATTCTGTATTCCTGTCAAATAAAAAGATTCGAAATCGAAAAATTCTTAGATACGAATATCAGTTCTTTAAGAGATGAAATTGTTAACTGGCGGAAAGATTTTTTAGAAAATATAACAAAAGAAATGGTTCAAAATTTTGCAAAGACATTTGTAAAAGAAATAGAATATAATAATTACGAAGACATTACGTGCAGCTAAGCAATAATGTATAGTTTTATCAAAAAACAGAATAATTCCATAACCTTTATAGTCAAAATTTAGCTGGGATTGTATTTTCTGTATCTCTTTTCTAATTTAGATTTTCTAAATCAGGAAAACATGCAGACGGGAGAAAATGAACAGGCACTGAGAAAGATTTTGGATATGACAAGGCTGATAAGCATTCTGCTTCTGCTGCTGCATTTCTATTATTATGGTTATCAAAACTTCGAAAAATGGAAGCTGGTAAGCCCATTCTCTGACCGGATTTTAGAGAATATCTATCGAACAGGGCTTTTTTCAGGTTTCCATAATTCTAAGCTTCTTTCCCTTCTCTTCTTAGTTGTATCTCTGTTTGGTGCCAAAGGCAGAAAAGACGAAAAATTGAACTATAAAAAGCCTATGTCTTACTTGATAATTGGTCTTGCTCTCTATTTCTTCAGTTATTTTTATTTATTTTTTGGGATTTCCTACAGTCCTTTTACATTCTATTTAATTTCGACCTCTACTGGTTTTATGTTGATTCTTAACGCGGGAACACTCCTTAGTCGTATTATTAAAAAACAATTGAATCATAAAGATATCTTCAACCTTGAAAATGAAACGTTCCCACAGGAAGAAAGACATCTTGAAAATGAATATTCAATTAACCTGCCTGCTCAGTATTTTTTAAGAGAGAAACTCCGTAGTAGCTGGATCAATATCATTAACCCCTTTCGTGGGATTTTGGTTCTGGGAACACCCGGATCGGGCAAATCCTATTTTGTCATCAGACATATTATCACCCAGCATATTCAAAAAGGGTTCTCCATATTCGTTTATGATTTTAAGTTTGATGATCTCACTAAAATAACTTATAATTTCTGGCTTAAATACAAAGACAATTATGCAGTACCTCCTAAATTCTGTGTAATAAATTTTGATGACCTCAGCCGAACACACCGCTGCAATCCTTTGGATCCAGCTTCTATGACCGACATCACTGATGCGGCGGAATCAGCACGTACAATTCTACTGGGGCTTAATCGTGAATGGATCAAGAAACAAGGAGATTTTTTTGTGGAATCCCCAATCAATTTTCTTACTGCTATTATCTGGTACCTTAAAAAATATAAAGACGGCGAATTCTGTACACTTCCCCACGTTATTGAATTGATGCAGACCGATTATGACGATCTTTTTACCCTGCTTAGAACCGAAAAAGAAATCGAGGTTCTCATCAATCCTTTTCTTTCCGCCTATCTCAATGATGTCATGGAGCAGCTTGAGGGGCAAATTGCATCAGCCAAAATTTCGATGGCACGTCTCTCCTCTCCCCAACTCTATTTTGTATTATCTGGAAATGATTTTTCACTTGATATCAATAATCCCTTAGAGCCGAAAATCGTCTGTATGGGAAATAATCCGCAGAAGATCCAGACCTATGGAGCAGTAATTTCCCTCTACGTAAGCAGGCTTATAAAACAGGTTAACCAGAAAGAAAAATTAAAAAGCAGTCTGATCTTTGACGAATTCCCAACCATTTATCTCAATAATATGGACAGTCTTATTGCTACTGCCCGAAGCAACAAGGTCAGTACAACGCTTGGAATTCAGGATTTCAGCCAGCTTCGAAAAGATTACGGACGCGAGCAGGCAGATGTTATTATGAATATTACCGGAAACATTATTAGCGGTCAGGTAACAGGAGATACGGCTAAACAGTTGTCAGAGCGTTTTGGCAAAATTATGCAGGACAGGGAAAGTCTTTCCATCAACAGTTCAGATACATCTATCAGCCGTTCAAAGCAATTGGAATCGGCTGTCCCTGCTTCAAAGATTTCTTCCTTGAGCTCAGGAGAATTTGTAGGGATAGTTTCCGATAATCCAGACTGTAAAATTCAGCTTAAAACATTTCGCTGTGAAATTCTAAACAATCACGAAGCTATAAACAAAGAAATAGAAAACTACAAAGAAATAGAAACCATCCGAAATATTGATCAGTCCAAAATTCAGTGTAATTACATACAGATTAAAACAGATATAAATGAGATTATCAACTCGGAATTACAACGGCTTATTGAAGATGAACTGCTGACTTATCTGATTGTCAAAAAAAATAAAAGAACTTCATGAAGTTTTTTTATCATTTAGTAGAAGCCATTATTCTCTTAAACTAAAAATAATCTCATACTTATCCCAGTTAAAAATACTGTAGAAAAGCAGTCGTAAATTCTTAATAAAGCATTTGTCAGTCATTTTTCCTTTATTTAAAATGTGAGCAAAATGAGGGTTTTACAATTTTGTTATCATTTATAACATATTAAAAATAAAAAATGTCACAATCTGTGCTAATTTTGACATGTATAAAATGATTAGATCATGACAAGGGCAATTGTACATATCGATATGAACACATTTTTCGTTTCCTGCGAAAGACTAACAAATTCAGAGCTAAATGGAATCCCTCTCATCATTGGAGGTGGTGATAGAGGTGTTGTAGCATCATGTTCTTATGAAGCGAGACGTTTTGGAGTTCGCTCGGCCATGCCAATCCATATGGCGATGAAGCTTTGTCCGCAGGCAAAAATCATGAAAGGCGACATGGAGCTATACTCTAGGCTCTCACATGATATTACCGAAATTATTCAGGAAAAAGCACCGGTAGTTGAAAAAGCCAGTATTGATGAATTCTACCTTGACATTACAGGTATGGATAAGTTTCATGGCAGTTATAAGTGGACAAATGAGCTTGCCCAGACCATTATAAAAGAAACTGGCCTGCCCCTGACATTTGCCCTATCCATCAACAAGACTGTTTCTAAAATTGGTACAGGCGAAGGCAAACAAAAACAGAACCTGGAGATACCTCAGCATTTAGTTCAGTCTTTTCTGAATCCCTTGTCTGTTCAGAAAATACCCATGGTCGGAGATAAAACTTTTCAGCTTCTCTCACGCATAGGGATTCGTACAATTGAAACCCTTTCTAAGATGCCCTGCGAAGTACTTCAGCAGATGATAGGAAAGAATGGTTCTGAGCTGTGGAAGAAAGCCAATGGAATAGATAACAATCCCGTTGAGCCCTATACCGAAAGAAAGTCAATATCTACCGAACATACTTTTACCCAAGATACTATCGATATTCCAAAACTCAAAAGGATCATTTTAGGAATGGTTGAAAAACTGGCTTTTCAATTGCGCTCGGAAGAATGGCTGACCTCGACAGTAACCATCAAAATACGTTATGCAAATTTTGATACTGAAACAAAACAGTGTAGGGTTCAATATACCTCAGCTGATCATATCCTTTCAAAAACTGTTACAGATTTATTTGAAAAACTATACCAACGCCGTATGCGACTTCGCCTAATTGGAGTAAGATTCAGTGGACTTGTGCGGGGAACTTACCAAATAGACCTTTTTCAGGATACTGAGGAAATGCTTGCACTTTATCAGGCCATGGATCGAATGAAAAGCCGTTACGGCTTTGATGCAGTAATGCGATGCGCTGGGGCATCGTTCAAACCCAATACTAAAAATGAAATTTTAAAACGTAAATCAGATTAAATGTATCTCAACTGTCATTCTTTTCATTCTCTTCGCTACGGAACTATTCCGCTCGAAGAGTTGATCTCGCAGGCCACGTTTTGCGGTGTTAATGCAATGGCTCTGACTGATATTAATACCGTAACAGGCATTTATGATTTTATAAAAGGATGTAAAGCTTTTGGAATTAAGCCTATTGTCGGAATGGAATTCCGCTCAGAACAAAAACTGCGTTTTATAGGACTGGCAAAAAGTGCATCAGGTCTTGCAGAAATGAACCGCTTCTTGACCAGACATAATTTTGACAATACCGTCCTGCCTGAATCTGCACCGGAATTTGAGGATGTATTTGTTATTTATCCTTTGGAGAATGCACCTCTTCTTTTAAAGGAAAATGAATATATCGGCATTCGTCCGGAACAGCTCCAGAAACTGGTTCTGTCTGATTGGAAAAAAAGACAGGAAAAAATGGTAATCCTCCAGCCTGTTACCTTCCGTACAAGAACCGAATTCAACCTGCACAGGATACTTCGTGCCATTGATATGAATCTGATACTTTCCAAACTGACTCCTGATGATTACTGCTTGGAAACTGAAGTAATGCGACCTATGGAATACTTGATTTCCTTTTATGCCGAGTATCCTCAGATTATTTCAAATACCGAAAAAATTATTGCAGAATGTAATTTTGAATTTGATTTTAAAACCGCAAAGAACAAGAAGTTTTACACCAACAGTAAAAAAGATGATATTATGCTGCTAGCCACTTTGGCTCAGCAGGGATTGGAATGGCGCTACGGCAAAAATAATGCAGAGGCTAAATCACGGATGTTCAAAGAACTCAAAGTAATTGACCAGCTCGAGTTCAGCGGTTATTTCTTGATAACATGGGACATCATAAGGTTCAGTAATTCTCAAGGATTTCTTCATATCGGTCGCGGAAGTGGGGCCAACAGCATCATTGCTTATTGTCTGGGAATAACCGATATCTGTCCCTTGGAACTTGACTTATACTTTGAGCGGTTTTTAAACCTGAATCGTAAAAGTCCGCCTGATTTTGACATCGATTGGAGCTGGAAAGAACGTGATACGATTCTTGAATATATATTTTCTCGCTACGGCTATGATCATGTAGCATTCTGCGGTACAAATGTTGAATTTAAATACCGCTCTATTTTTCGTGAGGTTGGCAAAGTTTTCGGACTTCCAAAAGAAGAACTTGATGCCCTTGCCAAAAATCCTATGGAACTGCATGCTTCCAATAAAGTGGTTCGACAAGTACAGCAGTATGGAATGCTTTTAGAGAAATATCCTAATCAGCGCAGTATGCACTCCTGCGGTATACTCATTTCCGAAGAGCCTATCACCAATTACACACCGTTGGAAATGCCTCCAAAAGGTTTTCCAATTGTACTTTTTGATATGCATATAGCTGAAGATATTGGGCTTGAAAAATTTGATATCCTTAGCCAGCGCGGGATCGGGCATATTGATGACAGTGTAAAGCTTATTGAAAAAAACCGTGGCATTCGCCTTAACATCCGTGATACTACAATTTCAAAAAATGAGGCTAAGTGCAATGAGTTTCTTGGAATAGGAAAGACTATAGGCTGTTTTTACATTGAGAGCCCTGCAATGCGTGGACTGCTTCGCCGTTTGAATTGTGACAATTACAAAACTTTAGTAGCGGCCTCCTCTATCATACGTCCCGGTGTGGCACAGTCTGGTATGATGAAAGAGTATATCTTCCGCCATAACCATCCAGACAAGTTTGAGTATTTCCACCCTGTTTTTCAGGAGCAATTGGGCGAGACATACGGTATTATGGTATATCAGGAAGACGTTATCAAAATTGCACTGCATTATGGCGGGCTTCCAGCAGCTGACGGAGATATCCTTCGCCGTGCCATGTCAGGGAAAGGACGATCAAAGGCAGCGCTGCAGAAAGTAAAGGATAATTTCTTTCTTTCTTGTGTACAGAAGGGACATCCGCTAAAGCTAAGTGAGGAAATATACCGCCAGATAGAATCTTTTGCTGGTTATTCTTTCTGCAAGGCGCATTCGGCATCTTATGCGGTAGAGAGTTATCAGAGCCTTTATCTCAAAGTTTATTATCCTGTAGAGTTTATGGTGGCTGTCATCAACAATCAGGGAGGATTCTATCGCACAGAAGTATATGTCCATGAAGCAAAAATGTCGGGAGCCGCAATTCATAATCCATGTGTAAACAAAAGTGAATTTGAGACCACACTTTACGGCACAGATGTCTATCTGGGCTTCATGCACCTTCAGAGCCTTGAATCCAAAATTGCTCTTCTCATACAGCAGGAACGTGAAAAAAACGGATCATACAAATCGCTTGAAGATTTTATCAACCGTATTCCTATCGGCATCGAAGGAATACAGATCCTGATTTTCATTGGCGCATTCCGTTTCACAGGTAAGTCAAAAAACCAGCTGCTTGTAATTGCGAGGCTAATTTTAGTCAACTTTAAACCCGAGAACCGAAACCTGATGCTCATTCAGGAACCTGTCAAGGAATATGAGCTTCCTAAATTAGAACGTTCCGAATTTGAAGATGCCTTTGATGAAATAGAACTCTTAAGTTTTCCGGTATCCTGCTCCCCTTTTGATTTGTTGCAGACAAAATTCAGAGGTGATGTAATGGCAAAGGATTTATTGATGTATCATAAGAAAACTGTCCGCATGCTGGCGTATCTCATCTCACGCAAGCACGTCCCTACAAAGATGGGTGCTATGTATTTTGGAACCTGGATTGACGCTGATGGGGAGTTTTTCGATACTGCACATTTTACAGACAGTCTAGCGAAATATCCATTTCAGGGAGGAGGCTGTTATTTGTTATTAGGGAATGTTGAGGTCGATTATCACTTCCCTACTATTACTGTAACCAAAATGGCCAAAATGCCATTTATTGCAGACCCTAGGTATTCAAATACGAATGATCGACAATATAAAGTTCATGAGCAGATTCGTGAAGATGTAAGCATGACACATCGCAAACCATATCCACAGGAGCATGAGATTAATCTGCCTAGACTCAAGATGACTGATTAAAAAAGTGTTTCTAACAGAATATAGGACATTTATAAAAACACTACTATTTTTATAAATGTCCTAACGCAGCCTTTTATAGAATACATTAAACTTATTTCGTATAAGTAGGGATTACTTTAAATGATTAAAACCTTTCTTAGAGAAAAATCATTAATTAAACTACTTCAAAAAACCTAAAATTAATCCCCTTCCTCTACCTCATCTTTTAAACTGATAAGCCATTTTTCCATCAAATAATCCTTTCCACTCTCTTCAGCAGCCAATATTTTCGATTTTACACTATATTTAATCTTGTCAATTTTACTGCGCTGCTCGGGAATGACTTTATTTAATCTTGTACAGCTTTCCTCCCCTAGTTCTCTGTCTAAATTGCAGAAAGCCTCTAATATGTTTTCATGATCCTGTTCCTCTGTAAATTTCATCATAACATTTTCTACCATTGGCTGCAAAGCTATGGCATATTCTTTTTTTACTGCATCACTTCCGTATCCCAGTTGAAACAATAAAATTCGGAATTCGTGAAGATTTGTTTCATAATGTTTTTCAGTATTGCTTACAATTTTATTTAAATCTAGTCCATCAACAAAATCTCGGCTGAAGCTGTTTTCTGTGTAGTTGCATAATATTGAAAGGCTAAGTACACTTCCCCAGTATCTAGGTGTAGCTTGTTCAAAATCTTTCTGGAATCTAATAATGTCAATAAATCCTAATATCTTATTAATTTTTGTTTCATAAAAAATCAATTCAGGTAAGCCTCTTATAAATAGTTCGGGAAACTGAACTTCTTGTAGACTGCATCTTTTAATCTGCAAGCTTATGATGTCAATAAAATAATCAAATTCACTTTTTTTGATGTTTCCAATATATCTTCGATAAAAAGAGATTACTTCATAAATTGTAGAAATTTTCCCTTTTTCATTTCTTTCTATTATTCTTTGAAAATCAGCAAAACTAAATTTGCTTTGAAAATTTATCACCCATTCTAAATGACCTCCAGCTAAAGTGTCAAATAGCCAAGATAAATTATCAAATGCTTCGATATCTGAATCTTTAATATGTCCTGCGAACTTATCAGAATCTATCTTATCCATAATTGGCTTAATAATTTCCGGGCAATGATACTTTAATGTAGTACCAATCTCTCTAAAATAGTACAGCATATTCTTGTCACCTGTATCAATCAAATCAGCAATTTGATCAGCTCTGTCTTTAAAAACTTCATTAGCAATTTTATGATGCCCTGGCAATGCTACAGTATGAAGATGTCTGGCAAGAACTGCTAATATCGGCAGACCATGCTTAATGGTTTCAGCTGTCAAACTTTTCCATTGAACAATAGTTAAAGAAGATGACCATCTTTTTGCATAATCATTGGCTTTGCCGCTTTTAAGCCAAGACCAGAGAATCATTATTTCCTTTGCGTTTACAAGATCTTTGAATACTTCATCCAGCAACTCACTGGCATCGTTTCTATTCATCAAATAAGCAGTCTCAATAAATGCATTGGAAAACTCACGATGCACTGTTTTGTATCTCCCCCTGCTTTCAACCAATATCCTTTTTTTACATAATTCATCCAACTTCTCTCTCAGCCATTCTTTTGCCGGTGCTGCATTCTTTTTTAAGATACTGTTTCTATGATATAACGCAATTATTTCATCAATATCTGAGCCCTCTTCAACTTTTGCTATCTGTTTAATGGAAATATAAAGTACAATTAAATCAAACCTGTCTTTCGATTGAAGTTCTCTATATTCTTTATTTACTTTTGTAAGTCCGCCTCCCAGCATATAAATAAACTGCCACACCGAATCGGTACTTTTAGCATACTTTTCTGCTATTCTATTTAAACGGTGATCAAAAACACTATAACCTATTCTTTCTCCACTATGATCATTCACCTCATTTTTATCTAAATAGCTGATAATTTCAGTTTCAGATTTCAAAATTGATTTGATGACTTCATCGCAGATTACAGGCCAGCTGATATGCTCAACACTATTAGGGAAATGCTGTTCTAAATTTCCTTCACTGAAAAAAGATTCCCTAGTATTTACAACAATTATTTTTTGATTTTTATTTGCAAACTGTAAAATACTTTCAATCTGAGCTACTTTAAGTTTGGTATTAGCATCATCAATAATCAATACAAGTTTCTTTTGCGCAAGACTTAGAAACTGTATAATCTCTTTAGCAATTTCAATGCTCGATTTATCTGAAACAACATATTTAAATACAACTGCATCCTCTATCTGTCCAGCTATCCCTTTTGCAAGAGTAGTTTTTCCGCTGCCAGAACCGCCAGCAAGTATAAGACTGTTCTCCTTTTCAATAGTTTTTAAGCAACGCTCAGACAGATCCCCTTTTGCAAGCACTAAACAGACCGATCCAATGGGAGAAGAAAATGAAAAAATATCGGTAATGTTTCCCTTGACGGAATAATCTATTGTTTCAAATGCCCCAAAAGGAAATGAAATTCCCTTTGCCTTGTATTCTTGTGCTATATTCCACAAGTTTTCCCAAGCCATTTTAACAGCCTTCTGTTCTTCAATAGTAATATTTTTTGTATGTACATTAGAATGGTCATTAGGGCAAACTAAAACCAGATTATCTTCATCATTATTCCTGCTTACATGATATTCATCCATATGGTGTATATGAAAAGGTCTTGTAGAAATACCGTCTGAACAATAGCAGCAGACCTCACCGCTTTTTAACAAAATAGCATCCAGTACCTCGGCAGCTATAGCATCCCTTTTAGTTTTACTATATATAAGATCTTTCTCTTCATTTGTAAAACCTGCCTGTAGAAGAGCCTGTTTACTCATAGGCTTTAAACTGCTAAGAGTTAATCCTTTTGAATCAATTTTTTGAATTAAATCTGTATCAAAACCAAGGCCTAAAAATTTTTTTTCCGAATCCCTTCTCATAATGTATTTATCATGTACTGTAAAGATAAAAATCATTTTTAAAGAACCAATTTATCGAGTAGATACTCCTCAAATAGCAGAATTGTATTTTCGAAAAAGTTTCATGCTGCTAAGCATTAAATGAGTAAATTGCAGAAATGACGGTATCAGTGCGATCCATAAACATAAATTCAGCAACACAATTGGAAATCTATTCAGAAGCCATTAAAAATCTTGATGATCAAAACTGGACAGATTTTGATCTTTAATATAAATTTGCACATCATTTATGCGGAAGAGCAGAGTTTAGAATATTTTATTCTAGCAGCTTTTTAAAATCATTTTGTATGATTGAGAAAATTTTAATTTAAAAATATAATGAGAGATCAGATACTGGCACTCCTACAGCATAAACAATTTGACAAAATAATTGAAGTGCTAAAAAACAATAAAACTTTCAATGAATTATTAGCAGATGATATATTCAAAACCGTTTTTTTTCAAAACTTTACTAACGAACTTTTTAGCCAGGAAAATTTACAAGTTAAATATCCTGCCTTTTTGCTTAATTGTCATGATTCAAATAATTATACTTTCAAATTAAATGAAACTGATGAAAAAAAAGTTTTACATTTTTTATTTGAAAAAACGGGACATATAAGTTATGCACAAAGACTCCCAAATTATGAACCTGCAATCGAGGTTGTCAAAGAAAATCAAATTAAATTGAAAACTGAATCAGAAAAAGGTTTAGCGTATGCACAAAAACAAAAAGATTTTCAAGTAGCTGAACAATATGCAGATAATGATCAAAGTATGATAAAATCAATATTTAATTCTCCTCAGGAAAAAGAATTTTATCTGGCTTGCAAACAAATTTTTACTTCATATTTAATTCTGCCAAATGTATCTTTAACTACAATATTTAATCAAAAAATAGTAAAAAAGAAGTTTCCCAATTACTTTGACTTCTATCTGAAATCTTCTGTTGACATTGTAATTGTAGATCAGGAAACTTTTTTACCAGTACTTTTTTTCGAACTAGATAGTAAGACTTTTCATGATGAAGATTCAAGAGGCAGAGATAATATTAAAAATGAACTTTTCAAAACATTGGGACATCATCTAATCAGAATCAGCAAGAGAACAGGAAAGGAAGGAATAAATGAATATCTTTCTCTCTTGGAAATAATAAAACGAGAGAAGGACATTCATAATATTTTCAAATAGATATAATTCATAGGTTGATTCTCTTCGAAATGATTTATTTTCAGAATCAAAGTATCTTATTTGTATTTAATTTGCTGAGATCAATATCTAATATTTCTAAACTCTCAGTATTATCAAAGAAAAGCACACATGCTTTTTTACCATTTTTTGAAGAAGGATAGATAATTCCATCAATTCTAATACTTCCTCTTAGTTTATCTGAAAAAGGAAATCTGAAATATTCTGTAATTACCTGAGTAGGTACATAATCAATATGAACTCTTCCATCCCTATCAATGGGAGCCATCAAATCTTTTACAAAGTCTTTGATGAAAGAAATTCTATAATGATCTTTTATTCTTCTTTGATCAAAAGGGCTTGGCATATTAGGAAGAGTAGATAAATCGACAATGTTTAGTTCTTTTTTTAAGATAAATTCAGCTGTTGTGAAAAATCTCATAACTGCATCGTTTTTATCTAGAGTTTCTGCTAAAGCAGTTTCTATTTCAAAAGCGCCATAAAACATCGAAATACCAGCAGGACTCATTCTATTTGCATTTACAGCATATTCATCAGGTGGCGAAGTCATTCCTTCAGCGCTTTTAACAGAAACATCACCTTTTTTATGCTGTCTGCATCTGTATAATTTTGTTCCCGCGGGAATTGTCTTAATAAGCTTAAATTTTTTTATACTCTTTCCTATTTCTTTTAGAATATTATTAGAATCAATCAAATAATGTTCCGAATTCAAATCCCTTACCTGACCAAAAAAATAGCGCGACCTATTCTTTACCACCTGCTTAAAATAGTTCCAGCTGTATAAAAGTATATCAGATGGGCTCTCATAATAGTCCATTTCATTTGCCCATCCTTTGCTATAATCAAGAGAATCGAATATATCATCAAATAACACCCGTTCATCTATTTCAAGCTCAAAATGTTCCTGAAGGATTTCAGAACTATCATAGACATTTCCAAGATAGCCTCCCTCTCTTCCATTATAAGACATAAAATTTGCAGGATCAGTATAAAAGCCTTGAACTGCTTCCATCAGAAATATCATGAGGTCTTCCAGTGAGACGACCGAAGTGTTTTTATAGCAATATTCACAATATCCCCTGTCTGATGTTCTGCGGATAAAATTCTTTATGGCTTTTTCATTAAAATGATTAGCGCACACGCTTTTGTCCGGAACACCATTTAATCCTAAGTCTTCAAAACGCATAGCTTCATCCATGGCTCCACTCATAATCTATTTTTATAACTATTTAATTTAGCAAATCGAACTATTCGATTAACTGTACATTTAAGGATTTTAATTTTTGTAGAGTAGATGCTGAAACTTCTTCTAAACAGCCCAGACATAAAAACCGTTCTGCACGGCTGAAGGCAACATAACCCAATCGGGGATAATCAGTCGTTTCGCTATCTCTTTTTGATTCTCTTATCTCTCTCTTAGTCTCTATCCATAATAATAATTCTTCTTCCGTTTTGGCTATTGCCAAAACTGCTTCTGCTTCGAGTCCTTTGATGGTGTGTATATTGCATAATGTGACGACATTTCCAACATTGTTACTATTAAAATCAAATTTTAGATTTTCAATTTTAACTGGGAGCCCTGCTACCATATCAAGATTTAGTTCCTCCTTAATGAATATTGCAAAAGTATTTTCATTAGTGATCCTGCCAGATCTTATGGCCTTTAAAATAGCAATGGAGTATTTTCTAAGTGTATAAATATCAGTTTTATAACGATCATAAAACTCCGTTGGATTCATCCTAATTGTAGAAAGTAGTGCATCTTGAACAGCTTTTATCGGTGATACTCCCGTTTCTTTCTTCGGGTTCATAAAATGATTATTTACTGCCGCTGCAATACGTTTTATAACGTCATTCTTTTTTGCCAGTATACAACGTTGGGAAATGGCTATTTCCAAAGCATCGCATTTAGCATAAAATTCTTCAATCATTGGTTTGACGTTACCCCATTTAGCAGTAAAAACAACCTCTTCTCCTACTTCTGCTTCAGTTTTTCCTAATCTGCATGCTGCTACTTGCTTAAACGTGTTAGATTTGAACTGCCTTGCATTAAACTCATTAAGAAAAGATACTATTTTTTGAGTTGATCTGAAATTCTTGTCATTAATTTCCACATCATATTTACTGCTCTTTGCTGCTTTTAATATCGGAATATTTTCAAACGTTTTTATAGATGAATCAAAACTCTGAATATACTGCTCAGGGTCCCCAACGCAATAAATTTTAGTTCTCTGCTGTTTTCTAATACCTTCAACAATAGTAAAAACATCATTGCCTGAATCTTGAAATTCATCAACAAACAAATATTGAAGACGATTGCTAAGAGCCCTTATTACATTTTTATTAGTAACGCAGTCTTTAGAAATTGACAATGTTTGGTCAAATGTTATAAATCCATTCTTATTCAGTTTAGTAAGTATCTTTTTCTTTATAATCGCCTTTTGTTGTGGAGTTTTTGCCCGATCTTCCTTTGATTTTAGGCTTTGAACTTTTAAATATACATCTTCAAGACCGCACTGTAAAAATAATTTTTCTCTGCCTACATCCTCGTTCCCAAAAACTGCAAAAGGCATGACAATAAATTTATTCAAAAAGGAATGCATCGTCCCTATAAATAAATTTTCAGGGATACTGATTCGTTTGGATAATCTTAAATAAATATTATTGGCTGCTGCATTGGTGTAAGTGATTACCACGCAGTAACGTGCTGGTGATAGCTCCGGCAGCGAATCCATTATTGAGGACACCATATTATGTGTTTTTCCTGCTCCGGGTCCTGCAATGATTAATTTTGCATTTTTATTTTGAACGCTCATTCCGCAAATAAATCTAATCCATCAATTATATACTTCGGAACAACAAATCCATCTGTTGGATTCTCAGAATCAGTCAGGTTAAGCATTAAAGAATATGCAAACTCGGATTTGTAGTCTTCGATAAGAGCAAAAAAATCATTGGTATCAATTGCATTCTTTCCTAGCTTAGTTACATAGGCTTTTCCTGAATTTGGTCTGACCTCCTTCAGAACTTTAAGCAGGATATCGCGTCCCTTGCCTTTCAAATTTGCATTAATTACATCCTTTTCAAATGTTGTATCATCAGTAATTCCAACTTTGATTTGAGAAGTGCCTTTGTATTTAAATGCCAAGTTATCTGCACGGTCTTTTGTTTTAGTATCGGAATCTTTATCGGTTAGCACTAGACATTTTTGAAAAAAACCATTTTTGATAATTTCAAGAAAGTAACTAAATGCAAGGCCATTAACATTTACCACACAGCAGCTTGATTTTTCTGTTGAGTGTTTAAATATCCGTTCAAAAAAGACAGGAACTAAAAGTTTTTCAGATATACCTTCCACAAGTATTATTTTTCTAGAATAAAAAATATTCGTATTTACTGCATCAAGATATTTATTAAGGTACTTAATTTGTTTCTTGCCTAAAGCATTTTGACTAAATCCATCTAATATATAATGGGATTCAATCTTATCTCCATCTTTATATAAAACTACGGTATTTTCAAAATTAATCTTTGTTGTTATATGTGTAGAATGAGAGGTTATTAGTAGCTGAATGTCTTTTCTGAAATCTTTGCTGCCTTCATTTTTTATTAAAGATTCTATATTATGGGCCAAATGATCCTGTAGGTTTGGATGCAGATGCGACTCCGGTTCTTCAAGACCAACCACTCTGAAATAAGAACTATGCCCGCGTGTTACATCCTCAACATAGGATAGAACTAAAGAAATAAATAACAGATTATTTCTTCCCGTTCCATTCCTTTCAATCTTTATAGGATTATCTCCATAAATAAGACTAATTTTTTTTAACAGGTCAGATACATCAGGAAGTGAAAAAATTAAATCTACAAGATTTGATGTTTCATCTGTTGCCAAAGAAATTTTATCCAGCTGGACCGAAATCCCGTTCTTTATTTCCTGCAGCGTTTCATTATCATTTATAGCTTGCTGCAATCCTACCAATTGTCCTTTAAGATCTTGGTATTTTTCTTCTTCTTTCGAATTCAATATTCTAAAAAGCAGTCTGCTGTTATGGCTGGCTACTAGTTCTGTACATGCATCTCGTAAGGCATCCAGTAATTCAAATTTTAACTGATTAAGATGATAAATATTAGCATTGGAGCTGCTGTTGCCTCCACCGTAAATGGTATAGAAATACTTGGAAATTGGAAAATTGATCAAATCCAGCTTGGCACTGGGAAGCAGTGCGTCATAAACGTCCTGTGAATGTTCTTCAATAAATTTTGTAATGAAATCTCTCTGTCGCTGGAGATCTTCCAGTTTATCAAATCGAGGACCAGGAGCAAATCTGTAAGTTAGCGTTATCTCGGTAAAATCAGCGTTGCTGTACCAGTCTCCAACTACCGATTCCTGATCTTCGTCCCAGTCAGTTAATGTGGCTTCAATAAATATCTCAGGAAATATAATTTCATTCAGCGGGATATCAAAATTTAAAATATCTGTTTTGAACTTATAAATTGCTCCATAGTTAAAATCAGCAACTTCTAAAACACGGCGTTTATTATATGACACATCTTGTCCCAAGATAAGTCCAATACTGTCTAAAAGATTTGATTTTCCGATATTGTTCTCCCCAATAATTAAAGTCAACGGTTTTAAATCTATTTCGAATTCACGGAATGTTCTGTAATTTTTAATAACAAGTTTTGAAATATACATCGAAAGAATTATTGTTTAATTATTTTATAAATTAGCACATCATTTTTTTGCCGACTCTTAAATGACTACCATTTTCGAATTCCTTTAACAGTGTCATTTACTCTGGTAAGAATATCACCTCCTGAAAGTTCGGATTTTAAATTTAAGAGATAAGATTTTGGATTTTGCTTTAGCCCCAATTTGTCTTTCCTTACTGAATTTGCAGCAGATACCATTCCGAATATAATTCCTCCCGCTGTAACAAAAGGTTTTGCTTCTTCGGAAACATATTCTGTCAATGATGCAATTGTGGTTGGCAGCGAAATACTTAAAAACTTACTGGCAGTCTCTATTTTGTTTAGACTATAGAGCTCTTCTAAATTTTTAGTCTCCTTTAAAATGATTTTTGAATGCTGATTTAGCGCATCTTCTAAAGCACTGCCGTTATCAAGGTCGGTTATTGAATTCGACAAATTTGAAATTTCATTAAAAAATGCTGTTCTTTCTTCATCATATTTACTACGGATATTGAGAATTTTATCCAAGGGAACATCATTGATATTTTTAGGCACAACTGTTTCGATAAGCAGATTTCCTAACTTATATTCAAACTGGCTCTTATAATCAGAATTAATTGGTGATTCAAAATAAAGAGAAGTTGAAAACGATTGTTCAACATCAGTAACAATTGGGAGTGATTTATTCTTAGAAATGCTTTTTGCAAAATAAGTCATATAAAGCATTCCAATCTCACTATCTATTCTCACCCAATCTTCCCATTGACTCTGACCTGGAACAGCAACACCTATCTCAAATAAATACTCTTTTAGCTGTCGATCTATTTTTTGGACATGAATATAAGTCCCGCTTGACTGCACGATATCTGAAAAAAAACTTTTTCTGTTACGATAATTCATGTCATAATCTCTGCGTTCTCTGTGTCTCCGAAAAAACCTGTCATTAAAAAAAGCATCCGATTCAAGAATCGGCCTTAGTTCCTGACTGAAGCTATGAAATGCTTCTGATGTGTCCCAAATCTCAGGTCGATAGTCCTTAATAAATTTAGATTCATTTTTTATTGTAATGATATCTTCACTGTCTGAAGGTTCAACAGAATCAGGTACTATTCGTGAAATATTGTCCCAAAACAGTAAAGCATGCTTAATCCAGTTTTTGTTTGTCAGGTTAATGTGAGGGTAATAAAGTGCATGTCCGAAACTCATATTTTCTTATTTATAGATTGGTTAGTTGAATGTTCTGGATTCTGTCTGGATCTAACTTATTTAAGGCTTTAAAGAATTAATCTTTAATTATTTTTTTTAATACGATCGCAATTAATACCAAACCTACAAAATGGTACTAATCTTCTTTTACGGTTTTCCATAAACGCATATTGAAATGGCAAATTAATTCTTTAAGATATAAATGGACACAGTATAAATACCTGTTTTAAATAGTAAATAATATCATTTTCATTCGAAACGGCATAAAAAGGCAGCCAAGATAGTGCCCGCCGTATGCTGCATGCGCATAATGGCGCCGCTTTCGCTTGCCACCCTTCGGGACTTATAGCACTCCGCATCCTCATAACCGGTCACTTGATTCTTGCTTTCTTTTTTCCCGTTTTTTCTTTTGAAAACAATTTTTGGGAGTGCAGGGAGAAAGAAATTTTAAATAACAGTAACGCTAAAATTTAAAATCATGGAAATCACAGGACGTATTACAAAAGATGCTCTAGCCCGTAAAGTGGGAAATGAAAAACAGGTCGTTAACTTCTCCATTGCCATCAATGACAGCTACAAGCCAAAAGGAAGCACCGAGTACAAACAGATTACAACTTTTATCGACTGCTCCTATTGGCTGAATGCAAAACTAGCCGATTGGCTTAAAAAAGGGACTCTTGTTCAGCTCTTCGGACGTGTCGGGATTAGTACCTATATCGGTCACGATGGCTCGGCTATGGGGTCTTTGACCTTTCACATCAACAGCCTTAAGATTTTGGCTTTTGCCAAAAAAGAGGATGGGTCTGCGGGCGCTGTTATCACGCCTAAAAAACAAAACCAGTCCGACGATCCCGATGACCTGCCTTTTTAAGAGTTCGGATTGTATTTATAAACGCCAAAAAATCACATTATGAAAGCCTTGGACAAAAACGAGTATTCGGACTACGATGTAAGCCGTGTATTTAACGAAATCATTTTAAGCCATTTGGAAGGCTATAACGGAAAGAAAAAACAGCAGTTGAAGTCTTTCCTTGAAGACTTGGCTCGTGGTGGCTGTATCAGCGGTATGATAGGGGAATTTATCTATCATAATGACTGCAAAGCTTTTTACATCAAACATCTTGAAGATTTGGAAGGGATTAAGGATGAATTGGAAGAAGCATTTGGAGAGCCTGTAGCCAACCGCTACAAACTGCCCCACTACACTTTTTTATGCTGGCTCTGCTTTGAGGAATACTGCTACGGCATTTACAGAGATGTCTTTGAACAATAGCTATTAATGAAACTTTTCCCATTATGAAACCATCAGAGAACTTTAAAACCGCTATAGAGAATTATCTCAACACTACTGCACAGAAAGATACTGTTTTTGCCCGAAGCCTTGCCAAAGAAACCAAAAACATCGAAAGCTGTTTTAATTACATTTTTGGCGAGGTAAAAAAAACAGGATTGTGCGCCTTTGACAATCAGGAAATCTTTGACATGGCAATGAAATACTATACCGATGATTCCATCGGCATTCCTGCCCCTGTAGCATGCAGGGCTGTAGTGCAGTCCCCTGCCAAAGCAGACCTTTTCTCTCAGCCTGAAATACCCTCGTTGTCAAGTAAAAGCGAAACCATACCTCAAGTAAAACAGGAAGTTAAACTCGTGCAGACCGCCTTAACACTTTTTGACCTATGATACCCAAAACCAGCATCGAAAAACAGCTTACAGCACTAAGCGCTTCACTTGCTCCGATAACGTGCGAAGTTGAAGCTTGGGCTGAAAAAAATATTTTTCTGGATTGGGCTGTTCTGTCAAGAGGAAAATTCTACTGCCTGCAGTGTGCGCACTCTTGGAAACCCTCAGACAGCGAATCCTGCTGTAAATTCATCAATTGCGCCCACTGTAAAGCAAAACTTAAAATGCAGGCGTGTAATCAAGTACATTTCAAAGAAATAGAATATTTTGCCATATTGGAAACCTGTGCTGGATATCAGGTTGTTAGGATAATAATCGCATACAAACACATGAAGAAAAATTTTATGCCGACTTACTTCTGTAAAGAAGTGATGCAGCATTGGATAAGCCAAAAAGGGGAAGTCCGCAGTTTTTCAATAGGCACTAATGTATTTTCAAATACGATAGATGCTTGGAAATTCTATTCCCCCCTTGAAATCAAACCAAAGGATTTCTTTCGAAATGCCAAATATTACATCAATCCCTTCAAAGTTTATCCAAAGGTAAAAGTGCTTCCGCTTTTGAAAAGGAACGGTTTCAAAAACTCGGTATACAATATTGCCCCGCACCTGCTCTTTTCATCCCTGCTGACCGATCCCACAGCAGAAACCCTGCTAAAGGCAAAACAGCAGAACCTCCTGCAGTATTATCTTGGTGCTTCACGTCAGCGTGTTAAACACAATTGGCAGGCAGTCAAAACTGTAATCAGAAAAAATTATAAAATCACTGATGTGCAGATTTGGGAAGATTATCTCGAACTGCTCCGATATTTCAAAAAAGACCTGTCCTGTCCTGCTTATGTCTGTCCCGAAAATCTCAGCATGGCGCACGACCATTTGGTGCAGAAAAAAAGGGAACTGCTCAGAAAGAAAAAACTGCAGGATCTGCGCCTTGAAATCGAAAAAGCGCAGAAAAGGTACGCAAGTGATAAAAAACGTTTTTTTGGACTGTTTTTCAAGGAAAAGGAACTTAGTATCTCTGTAATTGAAAACGTTAAGGATTTCATGCAGGAGGGCGACGATTTAGGGCATTGTGTTTTTACCAATGAATACTATGACAGAAAAGATTCCCTGATACTGTCGGCTAAGATGGCTGAAAAATCAGTTGAAACCATTGAAGTATCACTAAGCCGTATGGAGATCCTGCAATGCAGGGGCATGAAAAACAATGCTTCCAAGCACCACAAACGTATTCTGAGCCTGATGTCTAAAAATCTGTATCAGATTAAAGCCAGGATGAAACAAAAGCAGAAGAAAGTCTAAAGTATAACAAAGCCGGTATCTATGCCGGCTTTTTTGTGGCGGCGCAGACACTTCAAGGTTTTGGATGCTGTCTTAAATACAGGCATTGTTTTTGAAATTCAAACCTTTACCTGCTTAAAAATATAATCATAAAATTGCTGTGCACCCCAAAATTTTTAGTAATTTTCTATCCAATCAGGTAAACCCGGCAATATGGATGACAAAGGACAAATAGGTGAAGATTTTGTAAATGATCTGGCATACAGATCATTCCTTAAGTACTGGTGCTATCCTGGACCGAAACATGAAAATGGGGATAAAAAGGAAATCTGCGACCTGATGATCATCTTCAATTCAGTTCTCATTATCATCTCGGTTAAAAACTACGAGTTTAAGGGAAACCATTTCAGGTACTTCAACAATACAATTGAAAAGGCAGTCAAGCAGATCCACGGCGCATGCCGTACCTTGTTTAGTGCCAAAGAAGTGCAGATTAAACATCCTGACAAAGAAATTGAGATCTTTCCCAGGGAACAGATAAAAAAAGTTTTCAGGATTGTAATAAATCTGGGAGAGGGCGTAAAGTTCTATCCCTTTAACCAAACCACAAAAAATGATGACTACGTAACGCTTTTTGACAAGGATTCCTTTCAGACCATTATAGATCAGCTCGACACTATTCCTGACTTTATCGATTATCTGTAAAAAAGAGAGAAGCTTTTTAAAGGCAGGACCACTATCATTATGCCCGGCGATGAATTTGATTTTCCTGTCGAAACACAGAAAGAGTTCTTTGAGCTCAGGGATCAGATCACAAATAATTACATCTTGATCTCAGGCACTGAAAAGGATCTGCTCTCACACTTTTTTAAAAATACCAGAAACTTTCCCAAAGCCTTAAGTGAGGATTCAAACGGGATCTATCTTATAATAGACGGAGACTGGGATTCTTTTGCGGCAGAAGAAAAGGTGAAAAATAAAGCTAAAGCTGATAAAGCGAGCTATTTCATAGACGGTTTTGTGCAGAATGAAATATTAAAGAACGATCTTCTGAAAAATTTGACCCCAATGAGGCTCGGCCTTGCAAAAGCACTGCTTTCCTTTGACCGGCTTACCAGACGATCCATCGCCAACAGTTATTTTGAATTTCATGACCGCTACAAGGATGTTTCAGGACTGAATTTCGGAAGACGGTTCGGCGATTTTGACGGCGTAGGCCTGCTATTGACATTTTATACAGACCAGATGGACTTTGAAATGATCAATACTTTAAATAATCTGGCAATAGAAAGCTGCAACCTCTTTACAGGCTATAAAAGCAAGTCAATGATTCTGATTTCGACAAACCGCAGCCACAGGTTCCTGTTCGCGCATATTGACAAAATTGAAAAATACAGCCCTCAGCATGAAGAAATGATAAGAAACGATGTAAAGGCGCTCGGCTGGTTTACAAAACACACTTTTCTACACGGCACAGAAAAAGAGTTTCCAAAATAAATCTTTTGCTGGTGACACGTTTGGGATATTCTTCGATCAGCGTCTTTTTATCGCATTGCTCAGCATTCCAGAAAAAAGAATCAGGTCTTCATATGAGCCCAGAATTTATCGTTCTACACCGCATTGAAGTTTCTTTGAAACTTTTGCAATATGTCCCGGTGCCGAATTAGAGCATTCGGTAATGGCTGCACCGTATCCTTGATTTTTTCCCACGTTTTTTACAGCCGGAAACTTTTTCCATTTTATCTGTTAGCTTTTGAAAGCGGTCTTCCCGCAGACATCCACGACGGAAATCCAAAGGATCTTTTGCTGCTTCATGTAAAAGTTAGTAAGAAAATGGGTTTCAAATTTAACACTTTTAACATTAATTTTAATTATTAGTAAATTTATATAATTATATTTGTTTCATATTTTTACTTTTCATGAAAAGACTTCACATCATATTAATTGTTACCTTAGGCCTCTTTTTGATGCCGATGGCAAGTTTTGCATGTGGAAATCTTTCTAAGGAAGTTTCCTGCAAAAAGGAAGCTAATGCAGCCCATCATGATGACTGTTCAGAAAACAGCTGTCATTCAAAAAAGGGAAATCATGAAGGCTGTGGCGGAAAATGCGGGCATCGCACTTGCGGCTGCGTTTCAGTTTGCAGCGGGGGAATTGTTTTTTTAACCTACCCGGAATTCAAAAATACTTCTATCTGCCTTTTTTCTGAAAAACAGACATTCTATAATTCAGAAACATCGATTTTATCGGGTTTCTACTCTATCTGGCTTATCCCTAAAATAAGCTAAATACCTTTTTTGACAGCCATAAGTGTGTCAAAAAAGGAAGCCTATCTGCCTCATTTTTTTAATTTTTCGCTTTTGTAGAATATTGTTCTATACGCCTTGTATGCACAATTATTTCTCAAAAGCATCATTTTCACTATCAAATACATTTTAAAATGAAATCAATTCAAAAAGGATTGATGGCAATTGCTCTATTGCTGTCAGTCATAGTGTTTGGCGCACCTGTAAAAAATGCAAAAACTGTAAATGCTAAAATTTACGGTAATTGTCTAATGTGCAAGACTGCTATTGAAAAAGCAGGAAACATCAAAAATATCGTTTCGGTAAACTGGGACCAAAACACCAAAATAGCGGCCATTACCTACGATGAGAAGAAAACAAATCAGGACGAGGTCCTAAAACGAATTGCCTTAGCCGGATATGACAGCGACCAGTTCTTAGCTCCTGCCGACGCCTATGCAAAACTTCCGCAATGCTGCCAGTATGAAAGAACAAATATGACGGCCCCAATAAAGAAATTGGATATGGACAAAATGGATCATTCGCAGCATGCAGCCGCAATTCCTTCTGATGCACAAGAGAACAGTCCTTTTAAAGCAATTTTCGACAGCTATTTTGATCTAAAAGATGCTTTAGTGAAAACGGATGCTAAAACTGCCAGCGTGAAATCCAAAGAGCTTCTTGCTGCGGTCAATGCTGTTAAAATGGATAACCTAAAGCCAAAAGAACACACTGCATGGATGAATGTAATGAAAAGTCTGGCTGCAGATGCAAAAAACATTTCCGAAAGCCAGGATATCAAAAAACAAAGAGAATCCTTTAAAAGCCTATCCAAAAACACTTACGATCTTATAAAAACTACCGATCAGCCACAGCCGGTTTATTACAACCACTGCCCAATGGTTGATGCAAATTGGCTGAGCAAAGAAAGCGGGATCAGAAATCCGTATTACGGTTCGCAGATGCTTAGCTGCGGTTCGACAATAGAAACAATCAAATAAGGCTATCTAACAAAAAGTGTTGGACAGAATGATATTTTGTAAATAATAAAACTAAAAAAATGAAAAAATTAATTATCTCGACAATTGTAATGGCAGCTGTACTTACAGCATGCAATTCAAAAAACAAAGAAGTCACAGCTCCCGATGCTGCTGCTGTAACCCAGAATGACACGGAATTGTACGCCTGTTCTATGCATCCTGAAATTACGGGAAAAAAAGGAGACAAATGTTCCAAATGCGGAATGGAATTAACAGAGCCTGTAAAACAAACTACTCAAAAAGGTGCAGAAATAAAAACTAGCCAAGCCAGTGCACCATTTTCTGCAGATGAAATTGTAAACAATTACCTGGCGCTTAAAAATGCATTAACAAAAGATGACACAAAAGGAGCAGCAGATGCCGGAAAAGCACTGCATGCAGCCTTTAACAAGGTAAATCCAGATTTAATAGATGCTAAAATAAAAGCAGATTATCTCGATATTGCAGATGACGCCAAAGAACATGCCGAACATATCGGGGCCAATGGCGGTAATATCGAACACCAAAGAGAGCATTTCGCCCTGTTGAGTAAAGACATGAATGATGTGATCATGGTTTTCGGAACTTCAAAAACATTATATCAGGACTATTGCCCAATGTATGACGGCGGGAAAGGGGCCATCTGGGTCAGTGAGACAAAAGAGATAAAAAACCCATATTATGGTTCTAAGATGCTTACCTGCGGTTCAATGAAAAAGCAATTGTAAAATGAAGCGGTTCACCAGAAAGATTCTTTTTACTGGGTTAATTATTTTTCTACTGATGCAATTGTATCAGCCTGCCCGAAATTCCGATTACGGGCAGGTTTTACCAATTCACATTTCAAAAGTATATCCCATTCCCAAAAATGTACAAGCGATTCTTGAAACCTCCTGTTATGATTGCCACAGCGACAACACACAATATCCATGGTACTCCTACATCCAGCCAGCGCGTACCCTTATGGAAGGACACATAAAAGAAGGAAAAGAAAATTTGAATTTCAGCCAATGGGGAAACTATTCCAAAAGAAAGCAGCAGAATAAATTAGACCGGATTTCAAAGCAGATAAAAGCAAACGAGATGCCATTGCCTTCTTACACATTAATCCATAAAAATGCAGTATTGACAGCTGTTCAAAAAGAGCAGCTTATAAGCTGGATTGAAAAAGTAAATGATAGTCTTTCTAAAATAAATTAAACCTATGGTACACAAATTAATAGAATGGTCCCTGCGTAACCGGTTCATCATATTACTATTATCCGCAGGAATATTTGTTTGGGGTATTATCTCTATTCAAAAAAATCCCATCGATGCTATACCCGACTTATCTGAAAATCAGGTAATCGTTTTTACAGAATGGATGGGACGTGCTCCACAGCTCGTTGAAGACCAGATCACCTACCCCTTGGTAACAAACCTTCAGGGATTGCCTCAAATTAAATATGTAAGGGCAGCTTCCATGTTTGGCATGAGTTTTATCTATGTCATTTTTGAGGATGATGTCGATGTATACTGGGCAAGATCAAGAGTGCTGGAAAGGCTCAGTACTATTAGCAGCACCCTGCCCAAAGGAGTTGCCCCACAGTTGGGGCCTGACGGAACCGGGGTTGGTCATATACTATGGTATACCCTTGATGCTCCAGGTATTGATCTGGGAGAACAAAGGGCCCTGCAGGACTGGTACGTGAAGTTTGCTCTGCAGAATGTTCCGGGAGTAAGTGAAATTGCCTCTTTTGGAGGATTCCAGAAAGAATATCAGGTTACACTTGATCCAAACAAACTGCTGTATTACAAGCTGTCTGTCCCGGAGGTCATAGGCGCCGTGCGTGCCAATAACAATGAAAGCGGCGGAAGAAAATTCGACATGAGTGATATCGGCTACATCATTAAGACATCCGGTTATCTTAAATCCATTAAGGAGATCGAGGATATCCCGCTGAAAAACCAGAATGGCATTCCTGTAAAAGTAAGCGATATAGGAACTGTCCAGATGAGCGGGGAAACCCGATTAGGCATCTTTGACCATAATGGCACAGGTGAAGCCGTTGGAGGTATAGTGGTTATGCGTTACGGTGAAAACGCAGATGCCGTTATTGATAATGTCAAAGAAAAGATGAAGGAAGTTGCCAAAGGGCTACCCAAAGGAGTAAAATTCAACATTGTATACGATCGGGGGCATCTGATAAAAGAATCTATTGATTCGGTTAAACGAACTTTGATTGAAGAGATGCTCGTAGTATCCCTTATCGTTATTATTTTTCTTTTTCACTGGCGCAGTGCGTTAAGTATTATCATCCAGATCCCAATTACAATTGCAGCAAGTTTCATACTGCTTAATGCTTTTGGTATCTCATCCAATATAATGTCATTAACGGGTATTGCTTTGGCTATTGGTGTTATTGTCGATAATGGAATTATAATGAGCGAGAATGCTTATCAGCATCTATCACAGCGTTACGCCCAATGGCAGTCCGAACAAAAAAATGAAACAAACCGAGATGAAAAGAATTAAAAATATATTTCGCAAAAAGCCACAGTGGATATCCGAAGAGGAAAGAATACAAATAATTGAGAAAAGCAGCAAGCAGGTTTCTCGCGGCGTATTCTTTGCCACTGTTATTATAATCACTTCTTTCCTGCCTGTATTTATGCTTAGCGGTCAGGAAGGGAAATTATTCCATCCCCTGGCCTACACAAAAACCTTCATATTGGTTGTGGATGCACTGCTTGTACTTACGCTGGCACCGGTACTGATTTCTTTTTTTATGAAAGGAAAATTCAGGCCTACCGATTCCCATCCCGTTAATCGTTTTCTTGAAAAAGGATATGAGCCCATTATAAGATGGGTTCTCAAATGGAGAAAAACAACCCTGACGGTTAACATCTTGGCTTTGTTGATTTCCATTCCATTGTTGATGCGCCTTGGAACAGAGTTCGTCCCGCCCCTTGATGAGCAGAGCATCTTGTTTATGCCTGTCACGCTGCCTGATATCTCGAATGGAGAAATTAAGCGCATCTTGCAGGTACAGGATAAAATAATAAAATCGGTTCCTGAAGTAGAAAGCGTACTGGGAAAAGCCGGAAGGGCAAACACAGCTACGGATAATTCCCCAATGAGCATGATTGAGACCATAATATTGCTCAAACCAAAATCACAGTGGCGTGAAGGAATTGATAAAAAAGATATTATTAAGGAGCTTGATACCAAACTTCAGATTCCGGGCGTAGTAAACGGCTGGACACAGCCAATTATCAACCGTATCAACATGCTTGCAACAGGTATTCGTACCGACGTGGGAATTAAGGTCTATGGACAAAACCTCGACACCATTGCACGTGTATCTGAGAAAGTAAAAATGGCATTAGAGGGAACGCCAGGGGTTTCCGACTTATTTGTGGATCCTATAACCGGCGGCAAATATCTAGATGTAAATGTCAATCGCCCGGAACTGGCCCGGTATGGATTAACCGCGGATGATGTAAACCAAACCGTGGAATTTGCTTTAGGCGGTGCATCTATTGGCAATACAGTTGAAGGGCGAAGACGTTTCTCAATCAGTGTGCGTATGGCTCAGGACTATAGAAACAGTGTGGAACGCATCAAACGTATCCCCTTGCAGTCCCCAACCTTTGGAGAGGTTCCCCTTTCTGCTGTTGCTGATATTAAGTTTGTAGACGGCCCTCCTATGATCAGTTCAGAAAATGCGCTCCTGCGCGGGGCCGTTATGTTCAATATCCGCGACCGTGATATGGGAGGAACTGTTCAGGAAGCCATGAAAAAATTAGAAAATGCCAAAGAAATACTCCCACAAGGGTACTTTATAGAATGGAGCGGACAATATGAAAACCTGATCAGCGGAGAAAAGACCCTTAAAATCATTGCCCCAATCGTATTGCTTGTTATTTTCTTCTCTCTCTATTTTGCTTTTAACTCTCTCAGAGAAGCCTTCCTGAGCCTTATAACAGTGCCTTTTGCTTTAATTGGAGGTGCCTATATAATCTTTTTCTGGGATGTCAATCTATCAGTGGCTGTAGCAGTTGGATTTATTGCCCTGTTCGGAATTGCTGTCGAAACCGGAATAGTGATGGTCATTTATCTCAATGATGCAATGGAGCAGCTCATCAGGGCCAAAGGAAATTCAAGTGAAACAATCACAAAAGAGGATCTCAGGGAATATGTGGTGCATGGCGCCGCAAAACGGCTTCGTCCAAAACTAATGACAGTCTGCGTTTCATTATTTGGACTGGTTCCCGTCCTATGGTCTAATGGCGTTGGAATGGATGTAATGAAGCCAATTGTATTGCCTATGATTGGCGGGGTATTTACCTCTGCCGTACATATCTTATTAGTAACCCCGCTTATTTTCCTAATGTCTAAAGAATATGAATTACGAAAATATGGAAAACTTGAAGTACATGATGTCAAACATTAAAATACTGGCAGTACTATTGCTTTTGCTGCCATTACAGCTATTGAGCCAGACCAAACAGGTCTTGTCTCTTGATACGATCCTTCAGAGGATTGATAAAAAAAACGTGCTGCTGCAGAGTTATAACTTAAAGGCAGAAGGGTTCAAATACAGCGCCGATGCCGCTACGGCATGGATGGCGCCAATGGTGGGTGTCGGGACATTTATGACGCCCTATCCTTTTCAGGAAGTTATGGATGACCGCGACAAAGGATCTTTAATGTTCAGAGTTGAACAGGATATCCCAAATTTCGGAAAATTAAACAAAAAGAAAAAATTCATCCAGTCCCAGGGAAATATTGAGAATGCTACCCGTGCTGTTACCCTTAACGATTATAAGGCGAAAGCCAAACAGCTCTACTACAGCTGGATGGTGGCCGAACAGCGCATCAAAGTCTTGGATCGGAACGAAAAAATTATGATTACCATGAAGAAAATTGAGGAAGTAAGGTATCCCTACAATCAGTCTCAATTGGGCAATGTGTATAAGATTGATGCCCGGCTCGAAGAAAATAAAAATAT
The DNA here is from genome assembly GCF_024649945.1 of Flavobacterium panacis. Taxonomy (GTDB): domain Bacteria; phylum Bacteroidota; class Bacteroidia; order Flavobacteriales; family Flavobacteriaceae; genus Flavobacterium; species Flavobacterium panacis. Next base: position 334,276 of record NZ_JANKMS010000001.1, read on the forward strand.
GATCCGCATGCAGGAAGGTGAAATAGCCAAAGCAAGGGCCTGGCTTAACAGTTTGATGAACCAGCCCGGGAATGCCGATTTTTCGATAGACACAACCGCTGTTCCGGTCTTTAATCCCGCTCTTCACGATACCACAAGCATAGCTGCCGCACGCGGAGACATCAAAAAAATGAATGCCGGAATTGAATCAATGCAATTGAGCATAGAGGCAATGAAAGCTGAAAAAAATCCTTCTTTCAAATTTCAGTTTGACCATATGAATTCATTTGATAAAATGATGCCTAAAGCCTATTCTGCAATGGCGATGGTGTCCATTCCAATTGCTCCGTGGTCATCAAAAATGTATAAATCAGATGTCAAGGCAATGCAGTATAATGTACAGGCAATGCAGAAAGAGAAATCTGCCATGCTGCAGGAAACCCAGGGGATGCTGTATGGCATGCAATATGAAATACTGACCATGCAAAAAAAGATTCAGGGCCTCGAAACAAAAATAATCCCTTCTATGCAAAAATCCTTGGATGTAAACTTTCTGAACTATCAGGAAAACAAACTGCAGATTCCTGTAGTAATTGATTCCTGGGAAGCTTTAAATATGCTGCAGAATAACTTATTGGATGAAAAATTAAAACTATATCAAATGATTGTCGATTATGAAAAAGAACTATATCGCTAAGTTGGCAGCATTGTCATTGGTTTCTATATTAGTATTGACAGCCTGTAACAATAAAACCGAGCATAACAGTAAGCCAGTGCATCAGCATAGTGCAAATCAGAAATATACTTGTCCAATGCATCCCGAGGTTATTCTGGATAAGCCAGGCAGCTGCCCGATATGCGGTATGGAATTGGTTCCAAGACATACCCCTGGTACGGAAACAGCTATAGACAGCAGCCTGAAACACCTTATAAAACCAGTCAATGAACAGGTCGTTTCTAATATATCTGTCATAAAACCTGAGAAAGGGACTAAAATAATCTCCATGCAGGTACAAGGAATTATTACCTACGACAGCCGCGGCCAGACCAGTATTTCCAGCAGGGTAAGCGGGAGGATCGAACGCCTGCTGATTAAGTACAATTATCAGCCCGTAAAAAAAGGACAGTTGATCATGGAAATCTATTCACCTGATCTGGCTGCCGCGCAAAGAGAATTGTTGTTTATTTATCAATCTGACCCCCACAATCCAATGCTTCAAAAAGCAAAAGAAAGGCTGTCTTTGTTAGGCATGCAGCAAAAACAGATCCAACAGGTATTAAAAACAGCTAAAATTTCCTATCGCATCCCGGTTTACAGTAACGCCTCCGGATACATCTTGGACAACAGTGCAGCGGCAAACGCGTCTGCAGCAGCTCCGGCGGCTTCTTCTCAAAGCGCCGCGTCAGATGATGGTATGGGCGCAATGGGTTCAAGTGGCAATGCAGCGTCAGCCAGCAGTGCATCTTCCCCTGCAGCACCAGCTGTTATCCTGAGAGAAGGGCAATATATTGGTGCGGGACAATCCCTTTTTACAATTTATACCAACAAAAACCTTATCGCCGAATTTGCTTTTGATCCATCGGTGGCATCCCGGGTTAAAAAAGGACAAAAATTGGTGTTTTATGAACCGTCAGATAAGCAAACCGTGTATAGCGGCACCATCGGACTTATTCAGCCCGTCTTTAAAGAGGGAGGCAACTTTACCATAGCACGTATTTATTTGCAGGATAACAAATTTCAGACCGGCAAATTAGTTACTGCTGCCATTCCAATTGTCAGTAAAGGCTGGTGGCTTCCGCAAAGTGCCGTTCTTAATTTGGGAAATAAGTCCATTGTTTTCAAAAAAGAGCAGGACGTGTTTGTTCCCCGAGAAGTTAAAACGAAAAACAATGCTGATGGAATGGTGCTAATCGATCAAGACATAAGTGATTGGGATATTGCCAGTAATGCTGCCTACATGATAGACAGTGAGAGTTTTATCAAGACAGTTTCAGAACATAAATAAAAAAATAGGCTATGAACAATAAAATATTAATTCGTACTATTTTGCTCATTGCAATGGTTTTTCCGCTTCTATTTGCAGCGTGTGCCCAAAAAGAAGAAAAAAAGGTCAGTCAGCAAAAAGCTCAAACTTATACCTGTCCCATGCATCCGCAAATTGTAAAAGATGGCCCCGGCTCATGCCCGATCTGTGGCATGGATTTAGTGCCCTTCGAAAAAAACAACGCACAGGACTTTCTAACCTTGGGTCCCAGCCAGCAGGCATTAGCCAATCTCACTACAATAACTGCCGGGGAAAATGAATTTTCAAATTCTTCCCGTCTCAACGGACGTCTGGTTACTGACCCCGAGCAGACCATTTACATCTCAAGTCGTGTCGAAGGAAGGATTGAAGAGTTGTATATAAAAGAAACCGGGGTTCCGATTCGAAAAGGCCAGCCCTTATACAGAATATATTCAGAGCAGCTTTCAGCCCTTCAGCAGGAGTACCTCCTTGCCACAGCACAGGCTGCAAGCTTTTCTGAGGACAGACGTTTTGCCCAGATAAAAAATGCTGCAAAACAAAAACTGCTCTTGTATGGGCAGTCTGAAGCGCAGCTTAATGAATTGTTCAAAAAACAAAAAGCATCACCCTATGTTGTTTACTACGCTCCAGATTCAGGAATAGTGGCAGAAATATCCATAACAGAAGGCCAATATGTTACGGAAGGAGCTTCCATTATGAAACTGGAAGATTACAATCGCCTATGGGTCGAAGCTGATGTCTATCCCGCAGATGCTGGTAAAATTAAAGCAGGCCGAAAAGTGAAAGTCATAGTTCCAGGTTATGAAGATCAGCCCCAAACGATGACGGTCGACTTTATAAATCCTGCCCTGCAGGCAAGCAAACAGACAATACAGCTGCGCGGTACCATCGCCAATTCAAATAACCAATGGCAGGCAGGTCAGCAGGCGATTGTTTTGCTTCCTTCCTCAGAGCAAAAAATGAAGCTGACCCTGCCTGTTGATGCGGTAATCAGAGACGGCAGCGGCACACATGTCTGGATTGAAATCGAAAAAGGCAAATATCAGCCTAGAATGGTTACCATTGGTTCAGAAACCTTCAGTGAAGTCGAAATTACCAGCGGCTTAAAAAAAGGAGATATCGTCGTTGCATCCGGTGCCTATCTCCTTTACAGTGAATTTATATTAAAAAAAGGCAAGAACCCCATGTCAGGAATGAAAATGTAATAATCAATCACACAGACAATGAAAAAATTAATAAAAATCGGAATTCCAATATCAATAATCTTCTTACTTACTGCCTGCGGCAACAGTGAAAACAAAAAGAAAGAGGTTCCGCCTGAAAACAAAACTTCTGTAGTAATTCCAAAGGAATCCATAGTGAAGATAAATGACGATATTTTAAACGCCATATACAGCCATTATGTCCATTTAACAGCAGCCCTTGCCAAAGATAATGTCGCGGAAGCAAAACTGGCGGCCAATGCAATTGAGGCGGGAGCACTGGAAATCCGCAGCAGCAGCAATCTTGCAGCAGATGCAGCAGCAATCGTTTCAGCTCCAGATATCGATAAGCAGCGAGCTGCTTATTCTGATCTAAGTAATGAACTGGTCAGCCTGCTGAAAAAAACAGGAATGGCTGACGCTGAGCTATACGTGGAATACTGTCCAATGGCTTTCGGCAACAAAGGAGCAGTATGGATCAGTTCTACCAAGGAAGTACGAAATCCCTACTTTGGAGAAAAAATGCTCAAGTGCGGCGAGGTTAAAGAAATAATTAAATAATCAGAATCTAAGATTATTTTTTAGTGTTAAACAATTGGTTCAAAATAGGTTCAAAAAAATAACGCATCAAAACTGTAAAAAATAACCTTATGACACACACCTATACAATTTCGGGGATGACTTGCGATGGATGTCGTACAAAAGTAGAAAAAACGCTAAATGCCGTAGAGGGAATAAAGGCAAAAGTCACTTTAGATCCTCCATTAGCAACCATAACAATGGAAAAACATATTGCTGTCCAAGAGCTCCAGGAAGCATTGACTGCGGTTGGAAAGTACACCATTGAAATGGCTCATGTGCCCCATTCGGATGAAAAAAAAGCGGAAAAGTCATGCTGTAGCACTGCTAAGGATGATGCCCGCAAAGATGATCATAAAACGACAGCCGTTGCACATAATCATGCGGGTGGTAAATACTATTGCCCGATGCATTGTGAAGGAGATAAAATGTATGATAAAGCAGGAGATTGTCCTGTATGTGGAATGCATTTGGTGCAAGAACCAGCTGCTGCCCAGGTTCAGCAGTATACATGTCCAATGCATCCGGAAGTTATAGCCGATTCGCCGGGTTCATGCCCTATTTGCGGGATGGATCTGGTGCCGCTGCAGCCAAGTGAAAGCCAAGACCAGAGAATTTACAAGGATTTGGTTAAGAAAATGAAAATAGCGGTAGTATTTACTGTTCCCATTTTTGCCATCGCAATGATAGAAATGGTGCACAACAATCCTTTACTTCAACTAATGGATGCCTCTAAATGGAACTGGGTACAACTTGTTTTGTCTCTTCCTGTGGTTTTTTATGCCTGCAGGATATTTTTTGTGCGAGCATGGAAATCAATAATTACTTGGAATCTCAATATGTTTACCCTTATCGGTATTGGTACAGGAGTGGCATTTATATTTAGTTTGGCCGGTATTTTTTTTCCAGATATTTTTCCAAGCGAATTCAAGACCGAACACGGAACGGTGCTTCTATACTTCGAGGCTACAACAGTTATTCTAACTTTGGTTTTGTTAGGACAGTTACTTGAAGCCAGGGCGCACAGCCAAACCAGTGGTGCTATAAAAGAATTATTAAAACTGGCTCCTACCCAAGCTACCTTGGTAATTGATGGCCGCGATCAGGTAATCTCAATCCACGATATCAAAAAAGGTGATTTATTACGCGTAAAACCCGGAGACAAAATTCCTGTGGATGGGAAAATAACTGATGGTGAAAGTACAATAGACGAATCGATGATTACCGGTGAACCAATTCCTGTGGATAAAAAAATGGGAGACATGGTGTCATCAGGAACTATCAATGGGAACAAATCATTTGTTATGATTGCAGAAAAAGTAGGTTCAGAAACCCTGCTTTCGCAAATTATACAAATGGTAAATAATGCAAGCCGTTCCAAAGCACCAATTCAGAAACTGGCAGACAGCATCGCTAAATATTTTGTACCGATTGTTGTTATAATTTCTCTTCTTACTTTTTTCATCTGGGCAAAATTTGGTCCGGAACCGGCAATGGTTTACGGCTTTATCAACGCTATTGCAGTATTGATAATTGCCTGCCCTTGTGCATTAGGTTTAGCAACACCCATGTCAGTAATGGTGGGGGTTGGTAAAGGAGCACAATCAGGAATTCTTATAAAAAATGCCGAAGCTTTGGAAAAAATGAACAAAGTAAATGTTCTGATTACTGATAAAACAGGAACAATTACCCAAGGCAAACCTTCGGTAGAAAAAATTGTAGCACTGCAATATTCAGAAGATGAACTGCTGCAATACACAGCGTCTTTAAATCAGTACAGCGAACATCCTCTGGCAGAAGCCGTAGTGGAATTTGCAAAAGCAAAAAATGTTTCTTTGACAAAAGTCGATGATTTTGAAAACATCGCAGGAAAAGGAGTTATTGGGACTGCTAGCGGTAAAAAGACGGCATTAGGGAATAAAAAATTAATGGAGCACGCAGGCGTCACTGTTTCTGCTGACATAGAAGAGAAAATTATTGCCGAACAAAAATTAGGAAAGACAGTTTCTTACATCGCTGTGGATAAAAACGTAGTGGGATTTGTAACGATAACCGATGCCATAAAAGAAACTAGTGCTGCTGCCGTAAAAGAATTAATGCGCCAGGGAGTTGAAGTAATCATGCTTACGGGAGATAATATAAATACCGCCCAGGCTGTTGCCGAAGAGCTTCATTTGACTTCTTTTCAAGCAGGCTGCTTACCGGAGGATAAATTAAAAGTAATCCAGAAATTACAAGCCGAAGGAAAAACTGTTGCTATGGCAGGTGACGGTATAAATGATGCGCCTGCTTTGGCACAATCGGATATAGGTATTGCGATGGGAACAGGAACAGATGTAGCCATAGAAAGTGCCAAGATTACTTTGGTAAAAGGGGATTTGCAAGGAATTGTCAAAGCAAAAAACCTGAGCCACGCCGTAATGAGCAACATCAGACAAAATCTATTCTTTGCTTTTATATACAACGTATTAGGGGTTCCCGTTGCAGCTGGAGTTTTATATCCGTTTTTCGGAATATTGCTTTCGCCCATGATTGCCGCCCTGGCCATGAGTTTCAGTTCTGTTTCAGTAATTGTCAATGCCTTGCGTTTAAGAAGTTTAAAACTCTAAATAACATATAATTTAGCATACAAATGACCAATCTGGCACAAATTATTGAGCAGTATAAAAATGACAGCGAAAGTGTCTATAATACCTGGTTTATAGATAACGACCAAAGATTAAAGGCTTTTCGTACTATCAGACGCGGTGTCTTGCAAGTTATTGAAGATATTAAAAACCAAACCTTTCCCAACGATTTCAAAGGAAGCAGTTTGGAATTTGTTCTGAGCTGCATTGCAGAACAGAAACAAATTTTTGTAGGCGTTTCCCATCCGTTTTATTGGAAACCCAAATTGCGCATACCTGACATCTATGAAAATCAAAACAATAAATCAGCTTTTGGTCAGTTCCTTGAAAACTGCATCAATGCAAAATCTGAAGAACAGGTTCTGAAGGAAATTGTAAAACTTGATCAATTAAAAATTAAGGGCCTAGGGCCGGCAGTAGCCAGTATTTTGTATTTCATGCACCCAACCTGGTTCCCTCCTTTTAACACTGCCATTGTCAACGGGTTTAATTTTCTTTTTAAAGACAAAAAAAAATTAGGCAGCTGGACAGAATATTTAAAAATAAGAGAAACTGTTATCCAGACTAATCTCCTGTATAAATCACAGCTTTCAAATGACCTTGGCGCCATTGCTGGACTGTGTTTTGAAATTGGGACCCAGAAAATGCTGATCGGCAGCGATGAATATCTGAGCGAGGCGGAACGTTCAAGGTTCGAGAAAAACATTCACAAGCGGCAAAAAGAAATACTCGAAGAAAGGCTCGAAGAAAATCTTCACAGCGAAATGCAATATCATCTATTAAAAATTGGCATTTCTCTTGGTTTTGATGTTACACCGGCAAGTAATGATAAAAGTAAATCATTTAATGGCCAAAATTTTTCTTTTATATCACTAGCGAAATTCCCTGAGCTGCCCACCGATAAAGACACTCAAAACACTATCAGGCTTATTGATGTACTCTGGTTCGAGAAAGGTACAAACAAAATCATAGGCGCCTTTGAAGTAGAAAAAAGCACCAGTATCTATTCCGGCATACTGCGCCTGTCTGATCTTTATTTCAGTATTTCCAGCGGACAGGAAGTTTTTTACATAATTATACCCAATAACCGCGAAAAAGATGTGATACTCCAACTAAATAGACCCGCCATAAAAAACTCAAAAATGAATATAAAGTATATTCTTTTTTCCGAATTAAGAGCCAATTGTGATGCTATATGCAAATTTGGCAGCGACCATTCGATAATGGAAAAAATAGCCAAATCAATTTAAAATTAAAAATTCTATGAAAAAAATAATTCTAATAAGCTTTATTCTCCTGCAATCATTATCTCTTTCTGCACAGGAAAAAGTTCAAATTAAACTCCCTCCCGCAAGTCCGTCAGCCTCTTTTCAACAAGAGATCGGAAGTTCAACAATCAAAATGGCTTACAGCAGGCCTTTAGTCAGAGGGCGGAAAATATTTGGTGAACTGGTGCCCTTTGGCAAACTCTGGCGCACAGGTGCCAGCGATTGTACAACAATAAGCACCAATGAAGATATCACTTTTGGAGATACTATTTTAAAAGCAGGCACCTATTCTATATTCTCAATTCCATCAGAAAATCAGTGGACCATCATTATAAATACTGATACTGCCTTGCACGGGGATACAGGCTATGATGAAAAAAAGGACATCATGCGTTTTGTAGTTCCAGCAGAAAAAACGGATAACTTCTATGAGACATTTACTATAGAATTAAATGACATTAACAGCAAAGGCGAAGGTTCCCTGAAGATAGCATGGGAAAATACCCTGGTTAAAATTCCAATCAAAAGCAAAGCTGACCAAGAAATACTAGCCTTGATAGATAAACATCTCGTTAGGGAGAAAAGTCAAAATGCCGCTTTGCTGTTTCAGGCAGCAAATTATTATTCCATAACCGGGAGAGCCAATACCCAGGCAATATCCTGGCTGATGGAGGCAGAAAAACTTGATCCTGAGAATTTTTATTATCCAACTTTAAGGCAAAAACTATCTGTAGAACTAAAAGACTATTCTGGTGCCGTAGAAGCTGCCAAGAAAGCATTAGCTATTGCAGAACAGAAAAAAATGAAAAGTGTGGAGAAATTGAAAAACCAGGTCGCAGAATTGGAGTTGTTAGCTAAAAATAATTAAGTAAGCCTTATTGATATATTAAGAGCATAAATAATGTCCCCTGTACCTTCTTAAGCTACTATCTCTAAGCTTTCTTTGTTCAGGGTAAATCGATGAATTTAAATAACCTTTAAATAAAAAATCATGAAAACCGAACACACAACTAAGCATTCAGAAGAGTTAAACTTAGAAATGTACAAAAAATTAGCCCTTATGGCAGTACTATCATTTATTTCCATGTATGTGCTGATGTATTCGATGGTTGATGTATTTGCTAATGCAATTCCCAATCTAAATCAGTTTTACATGGCAGCACTTATGACTATGCCAATGCTCATTATAGAGATTATAGTAATGCGCACTATGTATATGAATAAAATGTGGAACAAAGTAATACTTGCCGCTGGGAGTCTTGCTCTAGTAATTTTTTTTTCCTGCATCAGACAGCAAGCAGCAGTTGATGACAAACAATTCTTAAAATCAATGATACCACACCATGCAGCGGCAATACTGATGGCCCAAAAAACTGTTCTTCAGGATCCGGAAACAAGCCAGCTGGCAAAAAACATTATAAAAGCGCAACAAGCAGAAATTGCACAAATGAAAGCCAAATTGAATGAAATGGAAAAAAAATAATAGAATGACAATCTGTAAAAAAAGAAAGATGAAAAATATACTGACAATGCTCATCGTTATAATTTTCCCTGCCATAATCCAAGCCCAGGATATGAAAGGAATGGAGATGGATAAAAAACAGCCCACAGAAGAGTCAAAGTCTTCTACTTACACCTGTCCCATGCATCCTGAAATTCACGAATCCAAACCGGGAAACTGTCCAAAATGCGGCATGAAACTAGTACCGGAAAAAACAAAAAAACAAAAAGAAGCATCATCCCATAAGGACAATGAAAAACAGGTTTCCAAAAAGCAAGCCAGCCAACAGGAAGCGCCAGTAAAGGGCAGCAGCAATGATATAAACACTCAAAAAGCAGCTGGAGAAAATAACCCACAGCCTCGTGTAGTCCGGTATGATCTTTATGTAAGAGATACCATTGTAAATTTTACAGGAAAACCCAAAAGAGCTATAGCTGTTAATGGGCAAATACCCATGCCTACCCTGACCTTCACAGAAGGGGATATTGCTGAAATCTATGTCCATAATGAACTCAATGAAGACACTTCTCTGCACTGGCACGGTTTATTCTTACCCAATAAGTATGATGGTGTGCCAAACTTGACACAAATGCCAATTAAGCCGCACACGACACATCTGTATACTTTTCCTATTATTCAGCATGGCACACACTGGTACCACAGCCACACTGAACTTCAAGAACAAATTGGCATGTACGGTTCTTTTATTATGAATAAAAAAACCGATGCTCCAACTTTCCGAAAAGGAATAGATGATCTGCCGACTGTTCCGATAGTACTGAGCGAATGGACAGATATGAAACCTGAAAATGTACACCGTCTGCTGCATAATGCATCAGACTGGTTTGCTATTAAGAAAGGAACAACGCAAAGCTATGCAGAAGCGGTAAGACAAGGATATTTTAAGGACAAAATTAAAAATGAATGGAAACGTATGAATGCCATGGATGTCAGTGATGTATATTACGACAAATTTTTGATTAATGGAAAAAGTGAAAGTCAGCTTTCCCAATTTAAAGCAGGTGATAAAGTCCGGCTGCGAGTTGCCAATGGCGGTGCATCAACCTATTTCTGGCTGACCTACGCTGGTGGAAAAATTACAGTTGTTGCCAATGACGGCAATGACGTAGAGCCGGTTGATGTAGATCGTTTAATTATTGCAGTTTCTGAAACCTATGATATAATTGTAACCATACCTGCAGATAAAACCGCTTATGAATTTTTGGCAACATCAGAGGACCGAACAAAATCTACCTCCCTGTACATTGGCGGCGGAATTAAACAACTCGCAGCACCACTGCCTAAACTCAAATACTTTGAAGGAATGAAAATGATGAATGGCATGATGAAAATGAATGGTGATCTGGATGATATGGGAATGAGCATGAGCCTCAATAAAATGGATATGAATGTAGTAATGTATCCTGAAATTACTGGTGCGCTAAAACCAAAAAAAAATATGGAGATGGACGGTATGAAAATGGGTGCCGAACAATACGACGCCAATGCGCTTTCAGATATTACCACCCTGAACTATGCAATGCTAAAATCCCCAACCAAAACAACACTTCCTGAAAATGCCCCGGTAAAAGAATTAAAATTTGAGCTGACCGGTAATATGAATCGATATGTATGGAGTCTGGACAATAAAGTAGTTTCTGAATCAGATAAAATATTAATCAAAAAAGGTGAAAATGTACGAATCATTTTGCATAATAATTCTATGATGCGCCATCCAATGCACCTGCATGGGCATGATTTCAGGGTCCTTAACGGACAGGGAGAATATGCACCATTAAAAAATGTGATTGATATAATGCCGATGGAAACCGATACTTTGGAGTTTAATGCCAATGTAGAGGGAGACTGGTTTTTTCACTGTCATATTTTGTACCATATGATGAGCGGAATGGGAAGGGTTTTTACCTATGAAAATCAACCTGCCAATCCTGAAATACCAGATCCTAAATTAGCACAACGAAAATTATTTGCCGATGACAGAAAATTCCATTTTATGGCAGAGAACGACTTTGCAACCAATGGAAATGATGGTGAAGCAATGTATCAAAGTACGCGCTGGAGTATTGGAACCGAATGGAGATTAGGATATAATGAGATGCATGGTTATGAAACCGAGACGCATATTGGACGATATATTGGAAAAATGCAATGGTTAATGCCATTTGTCGGATTTGACTGGAGATATCGAAAAATGGGAGAAGATGTACAAGAAAGAAACCTTTTTGGACAAAACAATACTAAAGATAAACGTGCCGTAGCAAGTTTAGGGGTCAATTACACCCTTCCCATGCTAATAGTTGCACAGGCTGAAGTTTTTACGGACGGTAAAGTCAGATTACAGTTTGAACGTAAGGACATTCCAGTTTCCAAAAGGCTAAGAATGAATTTGATGTGGAACACCGACAAGGAATATATGGCAGGACTACGGTATATAATCACCAGATGGGGTTCTCTTTCTTCCCACTATGACAGCGATATGGGCTTTGGCGCCGGTTTTATTTTAAATTATTAATGTTGTCTGATTAGAATATAAAAATATACATTACAATGGATTAAACCGACACTCGATCATTAGAAGGTGCCGCTGATATCACAACTTTATTTATCAATTAAAGAATGCCAATCTTAAATTAAAGATTGGCATTCTTTTATTAGACTATAAAACAGATCCTTCTTTTTATAGTAAGATGAGGATTTGTGATAGTATGCTTTAAATATGCCGCTTCAAGAATTAAAACAATCTTTAAAAATTATTTTAACAAAATACTTAGTAAATTAACAATAAGACATTGAGAAAGAATATTGGAAATAAAATTACAATTATTACTTTTACATACTAATTCTATAGGATATAAGAAGTATGATAATTAAAACGGCAGCAAAAAAAAAACACCTACTGTTTTTTCTCTTTTTATTTATCATTCAATTAAGTGCTCAGGAAAAAGACACCATATCTCAGCAGTTTTTAATGAACATAGAAATAAGGCCACGAGCCGAGTACACTTCAAATTATGTACTGCCTCCAAACGACTCTGCCGATCCTTATTTTTACATCACGCAGAGAAATAGGTTTTCTATGCAGTATGCAAGAGAAAAATGGCTAATAAAATCTGATTTGCAGGAAATTCATCTTTGGGACCAAAACAACAGGGCCTCCAAAGTAGAAAGCATCAATTTTTCTCAGTTGTATTTTGAAACTAAATTTAAATCGTTAAATGTACGATTAGGAAGGCAAAGCATTTTATTAGATAATGGCAGACTGTTCTCTGATGCGCCCTGGGCACAGCAAGGAAGAGCTCATGAAGGAATCCGAATAATGAAATATTCAAAACATCTCTCTAATGACTTTTTCTTTTTATTTACCAGAGATTACAATACTGGATTTGAGCCGGCCTATTCACCTGTAGCTTCCAATAAATATAAATATCTGCTGGCAAATAGCCTTATTTACAATACTAGTAAAGGATTTTCATTTAACTCATTAAATGCAGTTGATTTTTTAGAGAACGCAAATTCGCAGCAACTATATACTCGTGCAACGATGGGTGGCCGGATAGATTTTAGAAATAAGCAATGGTATTATACCCTAAATTCCTATCTGCAGTTTGGCCGTAATGTTAAAGGTCAAAAATTATTGGCGTACTATTTTCAGCCTGAGATTAAATTGTCGCTGTTAAAATCTACCTGGCGTTTAGGTGCTGAAATAATTAGCGGAAGCAAATCTAAATTGTCTAGCAGCAGGTCTGGGGATTTTGATGTATTGTATGGGGTTACATGGAAATTCAATGGAAACATGAATGTATTTACACGTTTTCCAAATGATGTTAATGGAAAAGGGTTGGTAAATCCTTATTTGTTTACAACAATTCCGCTAAACAATAAATTAACACTTCGCTCCGATTTTCACTTATTTTACACCCAATATCCCCTTTTAAATAATTCAGGTCAGGAAATGTCAAAGTTTCTTGGGTTTGAAAATGATTTTTCAATAAAATACATGCCTGTCAGAGAAATAGAAATAAATTATGCCTTTTCATTTTATAAGTCATCAGGGGCTATGCAGTACCTGCCAAAAATACAAGATGAAAATAAGCTGGCTCTTTGGAGCTATCTTATGGTCTCGTATAATTTTAATGCCCTAAATTTAAAGACACTTAAAAAAAAGCACTTAAATTAAAGTATTTTTTAATGCATTTGCTTGGAGAATGACTATAATAAAAATACATTTTTAATCATAATTTATATTTAAATTCGCAGTGTGAAAGCATTGGCAACAATAATATCGTTTATAGTACTGTTCCTTTCAACAGTACCATGCTCTGCATTAGTGAAACACTCAAAATGCGCAGTAGAGAAAAACTGCGGTAATGATTCACATGACTGCGGTAATGACTGCAATGGAAAATGCTCCCCCTTTTATTCCTGCGGGACTTGTGTGGGGTTTACAATAAATTTTAACTCTGCAGTTATTACTGAAAAATTAGAATTTATTCTGCACGATGTTTCGCCAACACCAACTTACAATAAATTTGTTGATTCTTCATTCATCTGCAAAATCTGGCAGCCTCCCAAAATTTCTTAGTCTAAAAACAGTGTTATTTTGCATGATTCTTTAATCATGTAAGGCTATTATGTCTATTAACCATTAAGAAAAATCTAAATGCTCAAATATATTTTACTGATTGTGGCAATAACATCTATTGGCACTGCGCAGGCACAGAATAAAATTACTTTTCATATAAAGAATGCTGATAATAATGAAGCTGTAAAAGGTGCTTCAGCAAAAATTGAAGAAACCAATTCCGTTATCTCATCTGGTAATGATGGCAACATCATTATTGAAAATTTAAAAGATGGAGATTACACATTATCCATTTCAATAGAAGGATTTGCCCCAAATAAAACGCTTTTTAAAGTACCTTCAACTGTCAGTCTTATAGAAATAAAATTGCAGAGCGAGGAAGAAGAGGCTGAAGAAATGGAAGAAATTATTGTTACTTCAACAAGAGGTACCAGAACCATCAGCAATATTCCAACCAGAGTTGAATTCATTGCCGGAGAAGAGCTGGAAGAAAAAGCCAATATGAAACCCGGAGACATTCGTATGATGCTTAATGAAAGTACCGGAATTCAGACCCAGCAGACTTCTGCAACTTCAGGAAATTCTTCCATCAGGATTCAAGGCTTAGACGGAAGATATACCCAGATTCTAAAAGACGGTTTTCCTTTATACTCTGGCGCGTCAAGCGGACTTGGGTTACTGCAGACTCCTCCATTAGATTTAAAGCAGGTTGAAATAATCAAAGGTTCCGCCTCTACTCTTTACGGTGGAGGAGCAATCGCTGGTTTAGTAAATCTTGTTTCTAAAACCCCGACCGAAGAAAGGGAGCTGCGATTTTTAATTAATGGAACTTCAGCTCTTGGACTGGATATAAATGGATTTTATTCTCAGCAGTTTGATAAAATTGGATTAACTGTCTTTGCTTCCCACGATCGCAACGCTCCTTATGATCCCGCTCATATACAGCTTACAGCTATTCCTAAATTTGAGCGTTTTAATTTTAACCCTAAACTTTTTGTCAATTTTAATGAAAATACCAAACTTAATTTCGGCATCAATACCGTTTTTGAAAACCGTTTAGGCGGAAATATTGAGTACATCAAAGATCAAAGTAAATATCCTGACAGTTATTTCGAAAAGAATAAAACACAGAGAATAAGCACGCAATTTTCCCTGACACATAAATTTAATGAGCAGGAATCGGTTACAATTAAAAACAGTTTTAATAATTTCAGCCGTGTCATCACCATTCCTGATTATGTATTTGATGGTCTGCAGAATAGTACCTTTTCTGAAATCAGTTATTCTAAAAACGGCAAAATTGCTCAATGGGCTGCTGGTGTAAATTTATATACGGACAGCTTTACTGAAAACAGTCCAACCGCTTTTCCGTTAAGAAATTATAATCAGATAACATATGGGGCTTTCCTTCAGAACACCATAAAAGCAAAAGAATGGCTGGAAATTGAAACAGGCCTCAGAAGTGATTATGTAATTGATTACGGATATTCTCTCCTTCCGAGAATTTCGGCATTATTTAAATTCAATTCTAAGCTTACATCCAGAATTGGAGGAGGCCTAGGCTACAAAACACCAACGATTTTTACAGAAGAAAGCGAACGCATCCAATATCGAAATGTATTGCCTATTAACAGCGATTTCAATAAACTTGAAAAAAGCTACGGTGTTAACTTTGATATAAACTATAAAACTAAAATTACCAATGACCTTTCCTTATCATGGAATCAGTTATTTTTCTACACGAATGTTGATAATCCTCTTATATTAAATTCTCTTCCTGATGACCTTTATCAGTTTGCAAATGTTAATGGATATTTGGATACTAAAGGAACTGAAACAAATGTGAAATTAGGATATAAAGATTTTAAATTATTTCTGGGGTATACCTTCACTGATGCTTCTATAAATGCAAATGGAGTAAAATCCGAAAATCCTCTTACCGCAAAACACAGATTAAATAATGTTTTAATGTATGAAGTTGAAGATAAATGGAAAGCTGGTTTAGAAGCTTACTATTACAGCAATCAAAAATTAAGTGATGGCACGACCGGAACAGCTTACTGGATTTTTGGCTTTATGGCAGAAAGGCTTTGGGAAAATTTTTCCCTTTATGCCAATTTTGAAAATTTTACTGATACCCGGCAAACTAAATTTGGAAGCATATATACAGGTCCTATTTCAAATCCTGTTTTCAAAGATATCTATGCTCCTCTGGACGGATTTGTTGTGAATGCAGGAATAAAGATAAAAATTTAAAGCGAAATACAGTGGCAGTCAATTTTTCGGACTACGGAATTACGCCTAAAGATTGCCATATTTTCAGAGACCTTGGAGTGGTATTCCAAGGTCTTTTTTATTTCATATATATATGATATACAATATGTTGCAAAACACACAAACGCACTTTTAGAAAATTTTCTTATTCAACTGCATGATAATTAAATTTTATATCGTAATATTGCAATATAAATATAAAACGATGGGAGCAACAAAAACAGATCACTTTACAGAAAGCCAGAACGAGCTGGCTGTTTTAGCCAAAGCACTAGGCCATCCTGCGCGTATTGCAATTATGGAATATTTATTAAAAGTAGATGCCTGCATCTGCGGGGATATTGTAAATGAACTTCCCCTTTCACAGCCGACGGTTTCACAGCATTTGAAAGAATTGAAAAATGCAGGCTTGATTAAAGGGAGCATCGAAGGAAATTCTATCTGCTACTGCATCAATGAACCTGGACTTGAAAAAATAAAAGGTTTCTTTCAGCACATATCAGATCATCTTGCCAAAAAGAAAAGCGAATGCTGTTAATTTAAAAGGATATGGAAATCAGAAAACTTTCGGCCAAAGATTGGGATCAGGTAAAAATAATTTACCAAAAAGGGATAGATACCGGCAATGCCACTTTCCAGACCAGCGCCCCTTCATGGGAAGACTGGGACAATTCACATCTGGCATCCTGCAGAATTACAATGCAGGAAGATGGCAAGGTGATTGGCTGGGCTGCCCTTACCCCTGTTTCTTCCCGCTGCGTTTATGCAGGGGTAGCAGAAGTAAGCGTATATGTGGATCCCGCACATTCAGGAAAAGGAATCGGGCTAACCCTTTTAAATGAACTTGTCAGACAAAGCGAAGCAGAAGGAATCTGGACGCTTCAGGCAGGGATCTTTCCTGAGAACACGGCAAGTCTCCGCATTCATGAAAAAGCAGGTTTCAGGATACTTGGAACAAGGGAGAAAATCGGAAAACAAAATGGTACCTGGAGAGATACTGCGCTTCTTGAAAGAAGAAGCTCCCTTATTATTTAATAAAAATATAGTATAACTAAATATAAGAAATTATGAAACTTTCAGAAATTAAAGAAGTGCTTAAAACAGTAGAAGCTGTAAATTTTGAACTGCCGGACGGAACATTTGTACCGGAATATTTCCACGTAACAGAAGTGGGTCTTGTTACCAAAAACTTCATCGACTGCGGAGGAACAGTAAGAAAAGAGACTGTTGTAAACTTCCAGCTTTGGGATGCCAACGACTACGAGCACAGGCTTAAGCCTCAGAAGCTGATCCACATCATTGAGCTTTCAGAAAAAGTATTGGGAATTGAAGACAATGAAATTGAAGTGGAATACCAGAACACCACTATCGGCAAATACGATTTGGATTTTAACGGTAAAAATTTCACTCTGCTTAACAAGCAGACAGCCTGCCTTGCTCAGGAGCAGTGCGGTATTCCTTCAGACAAGCCTAAAGTAAAATTATCTCAGTTAAATTCTGATAGCGGTTCTTCATGCACTCCAGGCGGAGGATGCTGCTAATCATTAACCATAAACTATTAGCCAAAAACTATGTTATATCCACAAATTGAGAATACAGTTAAATCATTTGATTTTAAGCAGATTTCAGAAGAGCGCAAAGCAGTCCTGCAGCCATTAATCGACTTCATTCAGACCAAAGTGGACAGTAAGCTGGAAACCAGACTGAACCTAATCTGCACGCACAATTCCAGAAGAAGCCACTTATCGCAGGTTTGGGCGCAGACTGCCGCTGCCTATTACGGCATCAGAAACGTTTCATGCTATTCAGGAGGAACCGAGGCTACTGCCCTTTTCCCGATGGCAGCGGAGACTTTGAAGGATTCAGGATTCAATATCAAAACGCTTTCAAAGGGATCAAACCCTGTTTATTCAATAAAATATTCAGCTGATGAACTTCCCGTTATAGGTTTTTCTAAAACCTATGATGATGATTTCAATCCTGAAAGCGGATTCGCCGCAATAATGACCTGCTCGCAGGCTGACGGCGGATGCCCGTTTATAGCTGGCGCAGAGAAAAGGATCCCAATTACTTTTGTAGATCCAAAAATTTCCGACGGAACGCCCCAGCAGAAGGAAACTTATCTGGAGCGAAGCCTGCAGATAGGAACTGAAATGTTTTACGTATTCTCACAAATAAAAAAATAAAATGTCAGCAAATAACTGTGCACCAGCCGTCGGACGCAAAAAACTAGGCTTCCTTGACCGCTTCTTGACCCTTTGGATTTTCCTTTCTATGGCTATAGGTGTGGCAATAGGATACTTTATTCCTTCCAGCGGAGATTTCATCAATTCTTTCTCCAGCGGAACAACAAACATTCCATTGGCAATAGGACTTATCCTGATGATGTACCCGCCTCTGGCAAAAGTAAAATACGAGCAGATGGGACAGGTTTTCAAAAACACAAAAGTCTTAGGTGCCTCTTTATTTCTGAACTGGATTGTAGGCCCTGTTTTGATGTTTTTATTGGCGCTCCTGTTTTTAAGCGGATATCCTGAATACATGATCGGGGTGATCCTGATCGGTCTGGCACGCTGTATCGCAATGGTTGTGGTATGGAACGATCTGGCAGACGGAAACCGTGAATATGCAGCAGGACTTATTGCCCTTAACAGTATTTTTCAGGTGCTGCTTTACAGTGTGTACGCTTATATTTTTATAACCATTCTCCCTCCCTATTTTGGATATGATGGTTTTGAGGTGAACATCAGCATAGCACAGATTGCTGAGAGTGTCGGTATCTATCTAGGTATTCCTTTTGCATTGGGAATCATAAGCCGTTACACTTTGATAGCTTTAAAAGGTTCTGAATGGTTCGAAACTAAGTATGTGCCTTTTATCTCGCCGATTACTCTTATTTCACTTCTCTTTACGATCATTGTAATGTTCAGCCTGAAAGGGGAACTTATTGTTCAGATCCCTATGGATGTTGTGCGTATTGCAATACCGCTTGTGATTTATTTTACTTTGATGTTTGTCATCAGCTTTTTCACTGGTAAATATTTTGGGGCAGACTATTCAAAAGCAACATCTATAGCATTTACAGCAACTGGGAATAATTTTGAACTTGCCATTGCTGTGGCAATCGGAGTGTTTGGAATAAACAGCGGCCAGGCTTTCGCAGGTGTTATAGGTCCTCTGGTAGAAGTGCCTGCTCTTATTGCACTGGTAAATCTTGCATTCTGGTTCAGAAAGAAGCATTTTACAAAGCAGGTATCTGCAAAAGCTGCTTAGTAGAAATATGAGAAATGTTCAACGCATTGCTGTCATGACGATTCTGGAACTTGTGCTCTGAAGGATTGCAAAAAGTTTTTTTTCACCCTAATGCTTAAAAGACAACTCAAAAAGTTGCCTTTTTTTATGCGCAGGAATATTCATAAATTTAATTCAAATGTTTTGTATTTTAGCATTTGCTTAAATAAGCAAAAAGTATAAATTTGCATTATGGAAGATATAACTTGTATACGGCAACAGGCAGATATAAAACAAATAATCCGCTGTAAAGACAGAGTATCAGAACTCAATGCCTCATTTGACTATTTATCAAGTGGGCTTGAATTGGCTGGCAACAATGTGAGATTAAGAATTCTTTTTTTGCTTTATGAAGAAAAACAGCTCTGTGTTTGTGACATAAGTGATATTCTTGACATGAGTATTTCTGCAATTTCACAGCACTTACGGAAACTAAAAGACAGAAAACTTATTGAAACTAAACGGGAAGCGCAGACCATTTTCTATTCATTAACAAAGGAGTATGAAAAAATGCTAAGACCTTTCTTCGAAATTTTAGAGAAAATATGAAAACAGAGAATAAAATGATCGGAGCTGGATTTTTCACAGCAGTAGCTGCTTCATTGTGCTGCATTACGCCCATATTAGCATTAGTTGCCGGAACAAGCGGGATTGCTTCTGCTTTTTCATGGCTTGAACCAATGAGGCCTTATTTCATCGGCCTGACGGTTTTAATTATTGGTTTTGCTTGGTATCAAAAGCTGAAAACTAAAAAGCCGATAGACTGTAACTGCGATTTAGAAGAAAAGCCGAAATTCGTTAATTCAAAAATGTTTCTAGGAATTATTACAGTATTTACATTCCTTATGCTTTCGTTTCCATACTACTCAAACATTTTTTATCCAAATACAGAAAAGAAAATCTTGGTCGCGAAAGAAACCAGCACTCAAAAAGCTGAGTTTAGAATCAGCGGAATGACTTGTGCCAGCTGTGAAAAACATGTGAATCATGAAGTAAACAAATTAGAAGGAATAATAAATTCAGATGCAAATTATACCAATGGTAATGCTGTTGTAGAATTTGATAATTCCAAAATCACAATTGCCGAAATTGAAAAAGCAATTAATTCAACAGGCTATACAGTAACTAACAAAAAATAAAATGAAAATCGTTCTACAATCTATAATAACCTGCCCTCTTTGCT
Source organism: Flavobacterium panacis (assembly GCF_024649945.1). Taxonomy (GTDB): domain Bacteria; phylum Bacteroidota; class Bacteroidia; order Flavobacteriales; family Flavobacteriaceae; genus Flavobacterium; species Flavobacterium panacis. The sequence continues at coordinate 354,810 of NZ_JANKMS010000001.1, forward strand.
CCCACAGCAAAGAAGAAACAATGCCGACAGATGCATGCCAATTTTTCTACGAATGTGAAAACTGCAAACAAACTCTTAAGCCAAATCAAGGAGACTGCTGTGTTTATTGTAGTTTTGGAAGTGTGCCGTGTCCACCAATCCAACAGAACAAAAAATGCTGCTAAAGTGAATCTGGTTAAACAGTAATCTTTTTAACTAAATCTTTCTAAAAGCCAATTTCCTTTTGATCAAAACAGAGACAACTCAAAAAACAATCCTTCGCATGACTTTAGTATAGGTTAATCTTTTATTTTTCTTCAATTCTATCATTCTGGGGACTTAACAATTTTAAATTTTCCAGTGGTAAAGCATAATTTATATAAACTGATTCGATACTATAGTCCACAGAAATAATACATTTTGAAAATTCAGAATTAATTCAAAATCGAATTGTAATTTTACAAGTTAATAAAAAATGACGTGCCAATTTTTTAAATTTAGTTTTTACACAGAATCTCTGGGCTTAATTTCTTAAATTTATAGACGCATAAGTCATTAAGTTAATTTAATTTCCAGCATGAAAATTTTAATTATCGAGGATGAGCAACAGATTGCTGAAAGCATAAAAAGTTATTTCAAGGAAAATGGAGTCCAGTGTGAAACTGTACATAATTACATCGAGGCCGCTTACAAAATTGACAATTATGATTATGATTGTATTCTTCTGGACTTGACACTTCCTGACGGCAATGGTTTTGATATTCTAAAAGAACTTCGAAAAAAAGATAAAACTGATGGTGTTATTATAATCTCAGCGAAAGAAAATCTGGAAACACGTATCGAAGGCTTCAGCCTTGGTGCTGACGATTACCTTACCAAACCTTTCCATCTAGCTGAACTGCTTGTCCGAATGCAGGCACTTGTAAGACGAAGAAATTTTAAAGGAAGCAACTCTATTGTTTTCAATGAGATTGTAATTGAGGTTTTTACCAAAACTGTAGTGGTAAAAGGTAAAAAACTCGATCTCACCAGAAAAGAACTCAACTTGCTTTTGTTTCTAATAGGTAATACCGATAAAGTACTCTCCAAGGCGGCGATCGCAGAACATCTTTCAGGAGATATGGCCGATATGCTGGACAGCCACGATTTTATATACGCGCATATCAAGAATCTAAAAAAGAAATTGGCTAAAGCCGGATCTGGAGACTACATTAAAACAATCTACGGTGAAGGATATAAATGGGAAAAATGAACAAAAATAAATTACTGCATAAAACAACACGCGATTTCCTTGCCTTGGCAGCCGTTATCCTTTTCATATGTGCGCCCATTTTCTATTATGTAAGCCAGTGGCTGTATATTTATGAAACAGAAGAAGTGCTCCAGCAGCACAAAAATGCCTTTGTTAACCAGAGCAGTAAGAACTTCACATCCGACGATATCAAAACCTGGAACAGATTCAATCTGCACTTTACCATTCTGCCGGACATGGGACTTACTAAGGACTCTATTGTAGGGACAACAATCGAGGACCCGATTGCAGAAGAAAAAGAACCGTTCCGAATTATTTACGCGCCTGTAGAAATTGCAGGCAGGAAATACACATACACAGAAAAAATACATCTTCTGGAAATGGAACGTCTTGTGTACAGTATTGCCGGCATGTTTACTTTCATAATTATAATACTTTTTATTGGCATTGTATGGCTTTCAAAGAAGACGGCATCCAAACGCTGGAGGCCCTTCTATAACACACTGGATCAGATTCATGAATTTGAAATCGATAAAAACAAACCTCCGCATTTTGTGGAAACTGACATCGATGAGTTTGACCGCCTAAATAAAAGCTTGGAGGCACTCATTGAGAAGAATACGGCTATTTATAAGAGCCAGCGTGAATTTGTTGAGAATGCTGCGCATGAACTCCAGACACCACTTGCTTTGTTTCAGAACAAAATCGATGTTTTGTTTCAGATGAAACTCAACAAGGAACAAACACAGGTTTTGGGATCATTAAGCAGGGATGTGGTCAAGTTAAACCGATTGAACAAAAACCTACTGCTTCTCTCCAAAATTGAACACGAAATTTATCTGGAAAAAAATACAATATCGATTAACAATCATATTGAAAAACACCTTAATTTTTTTACCGAACAGGCTGAACTTAAAAATATAGCAATAAATGTTCAGGCTCCTGAAAAGCTGCAGATTAGCGGAAATCTTATCCTTACTGAAATTTTAATTAACAACCTTCTGCTTAATGCCATAAGACATAATCGCAGTGAAGGCAACATCATCATAAGGATAATGGAAAACGAACTGCAGGTATTGAATACAGGAGACGATAAGCCACTTCCTATCGACAAACTTTTTAATCGTTTTTTTAACAGCGGATCCTCTTCGAATGGAAACGGACTTGGACTTTCGATCATAAAAAAGATTACTGAACTTAACGGCTGGAAAGTCAATTATTCCTTTTACAATAATTTTCATTCATTCAGCATTCATTTCTGAAAATCAGTTTCATATCCATAGACAGGATAAAACATATATCCGGACTACATCAAAAAAGATGAATTTTATTACAAATAATTACAGAATTTCTTAATAAAAACCAAAATTCAGGATTACTACAAAATTGGGTTGTAAACTTTGTTGCGTTATTAATAAGTTTATGAGTAAATTGTCTTTGAGAACCGGCAGGTACGCACTGCTGGTTCATTTTATGATCTGGTTTTTAATCGTTTCACAAATCTTGAGAATTGTTTTTTTTATCTGGCAGTATGATCAAGTTTCATGGAATATTACAGATGTGCTGAGAACACTTTTAACAGGTCTATTTTTTGATACCGGCACCATTATTTTCATATCACTGCCTGGAATACTTTTTTATACATTTATGCCTGATAAATGGGCCGGTTCTATTGCTGATCGAATAGTAATTACTTTTTTTACATCCTTAAATATATTCATCTTGGTATTTACCTTTTTTGCCGAGCTGACATTCTGGGATGAGTTCAAGACACGTTTTAATTTTATTGCTGTCGATTATCTCATATACACCCATGAGGTAGTTGCCAATATCCAGCAGTCCTACCCTCTTCCCGCACTTATTACAGGGGTACTTTTTTTCTCGCTGATGGTATTGTACTTATTTTTTAGAAGCGGTGCCTTCAAGCAGACTTTCTCATCTACTTCTGATATAAGGCTTAGGCTGGCAGTACTGGGAATATCCCTGGCGGCTGCCTTGTTTTTTACTTCTTTTATTTCAAACAACCATGCGGAATGGTCTTCCAACAGATATAATTCGGAAATATCCAAATCAGGCATCTACTCCTTTTTTGCGGCATTTAGAAATAATCAGATGAAATACCCTGATTTCTATACCTCGATTGACAATGACAATGCCTTTGGGATAGTCAAAAATAAATTAAAAGATTCGACTACAACTTTCACTACTACGGGCTACTCTATTCACAGAAGCATCAGGGACAGCCAGTCTGCACTGCAGCGTAAAAATGTTGTCTTTGTCCTGATGGAGAGTTTCAGCGGAAGCTTCCTCAAGGAGTTTGGAAATAAAGAAAACATAACTCCCTTTTTGGACAGTCTGGCTCAGAAAAGCATCTTCTTTAATGATTTATATGCCACAGGAACCAGAACCGTAAGAGGAATGGAAGCTGTTACGCTGTGCATTCCCCCAACACCGGGACAGTCAATAGTAAAAAGACCAGATAACCAGAACCTGTATACAGTCAGTAATGTTTTTAAATCAAAGTCTTATGACTGCAACTTTTTTTATGGCGGGGACGGGTATTTTGATAATATGAATTCATATTTCGGGGGCAATGGATTCACGATATATGACAGGGGGCGCGGAAGCGTTCTCAGCGATAAGATCAAAACAGTCCGTAACAATATTCCCGATAAGGAAGTAACGTTTGAAAATGCATGGGGAATCTGCGATGAAGATATTTTCAATAAAATGATCACCGTTGCCGACAAGCAGTATAAGGATGGGAAACCTTTCTTCAATTTTGTCATGACCACCTCCAATCACAGGCCTTTTACCTATCCGTCAGGAAAAATCGACATTCCCTCAGGCACAAGCCGCGAAGGGGCCGTAAAATATACCGATTACGCATTGAAGCAGCTTTTTGACAAGGCACGTACCAAGCCTTGGTACAAAAACACCGTTTTTATAATCATCGCAGATCATTGCGCAAGCAGTGCCGGTAAAGACGAAATAGATGTCGCCAACTATCATATTCCCGCATTTATTGTCAATATGCCTGAAAAGCACAATCAAAAAATTCAGAAACAATGTTCTCAGATCGACCTCTGGCCGACGGTGTTTTCATTATTCAACTGGCATTACGAATCTGATTTCTTTGGAAAGGACGTCCTTGCTTCAGACTTTGAACAGCGCGCGTTTTTGGGAACATACCGCAAGCTGGCGCTGATGAAAAAAGAAAAAGTAATGATTCTTTCCGATCAGAAAAAACAGGCCTTCTATGACTGGAACAAAACTGACAACAGCCTTGTCAAAATTCCTATGGATAAATCTTTTCTACAGGAGACCATTGCATGGTATCAGTCGGCAGATTATCTATTTACAAACAAACTTTTGAAGTAATAATGATCTATATACATTTCATAATCAATCCCGTTTCAGGCGGAGGAAAACATCATCTTTCCGAGTTTTTCATCAAGCAGTTCTTCGAGCCTGAAAAATATAAAATAAAGGCAGACTATACCTTAAACAAGAAACATGCTATTGAACTTGCCAAAAAAGCAGCATCGAAGCACCCGGACATTATTGTGGCCTGCGGAGGGGACGGTACGATCAATGAAGTAGCCTCCTGCCTTTTGGGAACCAATATAAAACTTGGAATCATACCGGTGGGCTCAGGAAATGGCCTGGCCTCGCACCTGAACATACCTCGGGATCTTAAGAAATCTCTGGAAATTATTAAAAACGGAAACAAAATACTCATTGACGCAGGAAAGATCAATCAGAATTACTTTTTCAGCAATACCGGAATCGGCATTGATGCAATGATTATAAAGAAATATGAACATTCTTCGGGCCGAAAACTCTATTCTTACATTAAGGCCGCGATTCTTTCCAGTTTTGAGTACAGGACGCAGCCGGCTGTAATTTCATTTGATGATAAAATCATCAACCTAAAAACGTTCATGATATTTATTTCCAACTCAAATGAAATGGGATACGGTATGAGTCTTACACCTAATGCAATGCTGACGGACGGATTACTGGATCTGATTTTAATTCCGGAATTATCCTTTACAGAGAAAATCGCTTTAGGATTTCATGTCCTGCAGGGAACTGTCGGTAGATTTGCAAAAGCCCAGCACCATCAGGTGCAGAACCTAAGGATAGAAATGCCCCTGAAAATCTATACCGATGCACAGATAGACGGGGAACACTATAACCTTAAAACCAATTTCTGCAAAATTTCAGTAATTCCAGGAGCGCTCAATGTGCTCGTATAAAGATTTAGTTTGGATTTTTCAGATTTTCCTTCCCTACGGGGAAGGTTATCTGGGAAATATTTTTCTCAAACAGCCAGAATTGAAAATACAATTCCTGCCTCCCGTATTTGTGTAATGGACAATTATAAAGGTATTGAACTTTCATCGGTTTCAAAATCCAATACAAGCATTTTCTGATCGTCCAAAAATATAAGGATATCTAGGATAATTGCTTGATTTTCCTTCTCCTGCCCTTTTCCGTCTGAGGGATAAATAATCTGGACCAGCTCATCAAGCTTAAATAATCTTCCTCTGTTATCCTGAAGAATTTGAAGAACCAGACCCGAAATATTTACATTTCTTTTCATATTCAATTTGTCTTAGGTCAATAAAACAGACAGTTTTGTAAATGATATTCTAAAATAAAAATTGTCACAGTCCTGTAGAAACTGCGGCCGGGAATTAACTATTTAACCTTTTCTGCTTTAATTTTAGTCGCTTCCATTTTTTTTCAAAGTATTGGGTTTGCCCTCTTTGGCGGGTATCGTTTTGATAGTTTTCTCCTCTGGCTTACTCATCAGGTGATACAAAATAAAATGCCGGGCTCTGATGATAATTCCAACAACCATAGCAAGTCCCAGAATTACAAGAATAATAGTCTTTCCAATATTTACAACGGAAAATTTATTTTTCTTTTTTACAGGCTTTCCCTTCTGCATTCTTCCTGTTTTCTGCACATTTGGATAATATTTTTTATTCCTTTTTTTCATTTCCAGTAAAATTCAAAATGAGAGTTTTAAACCTGTAGCATTAGCTATCGTGCAATGGCAGCTACCGGTAAAACTGTCTGTTTAATATGTAGCATTTTACGTCTGCAGGTTGCTTTTTAAAAGATTAGACCCATTGAAATTAGGCAAGCCTAGACCTTGCTGTCCTGACCAACTGAATATCCGGTTAAGGATTTCATTTGGCCGGCAGCAAAAAAATTAGGATTTTTAAAATGTAGAATTTAGAAACTCTTGCCTTTCTTTTCTTAGAATTTCATTTTCTGAATGCGTACCGCGTTTAAGATCGCAATAAGCGATACACCAACATCGGCAAATACCGCTTCCCACATCGTGGCAAGTCCGCCGGCTCCCAGAATGAGGACTATACCTTTGACAACAAATGCAAGTGTAATATTCTGCCAGACGATTTTCTTTGTCTGCTTGCCAATATTTATTGCCATTGGTATTTTGGACGGTTTATCATCCTGAATAACAACATCTGCCGTTTCAATAGTCGCATCACTTCCAAGTCCCCCCATCGCGATTCCGGCATCACTCAAAGCAACAACAGGGGCATCATTCACTCCGTCGCCGACAAAGGCTACAGTTCCATACTGCGCCTTGATTTCCTTGACTTTGTTTACCTTATCTTCAGGCAATAGGTCTCCGTAAGCATTGTCGATTCCCAATTTATCAGCAACAAATTTTACGACACTGCCCTTATCACCGCTCAGCATTGTTGCTTTAATGTTCAGCTTATGAAGAAGATCGATTGTCAGCTGTGAGTCTTCCTTAATACTATCGGCTATTGTTATATAACCGACATATTTTTTGTCGTAGCTTACTGCAATTGTAGTATAAACTATAGAAGCGGGATCAACATCATAACTGATGGAGAACTTATCCATAAGCTTGAAATTACCTGCAAGCAGTTCTTTGCCGTTGATTACAGCTTTCAGTCCGTGGCCTGCAATCTCTTCGGTGCTTTCCAGCTTAATGGAACTGTCAACTTCACCAACAAATTCATGGATTGCAGTGGCAACAGGATGAGAGCTCTGGCTCTCCACAGCATTGACCATTCTTAAAATTTCGTCCTTATCAAACTCCGGTTTGAAAACCGTTTCCTGAACCTTAAAGACCCCCTCGGTCATAGTACCTGTTTTATCCATGACCACGTTCTGGATCGAAGCCATTACATCCAGGAAATTACTTCCCTTGAATAATATGCCGTTTCGGCTTGCTGCACCGATTCCACCAAAATAACCAAGGGGTATTGAAATCACCAGTGCACAAGGACAGGAAATAACAAGAAATACAAGGGCTCTGTAAAGCCAGCTGTTAAAGTCATAATTGTCTACAAAGAAGTAAGGCAGCAGACAGATGCCTATAGCCAGAAAAACAACAATCGGCGTATAAACTTTTGCAAATCGTCTTATAAAAAGCTCTGTAGGCGCTTTTTGGGCTGTCGCATTCTGAACAAGCTCCAGTATTCGGCTCAGTTTGCTTTCTGTATAAGCTGCAGTGACTTTTACCTGTGCCGCAACATTTAAATTGATCATTCCTGCCAGAACCGTCTCTCCTTTTGATTTGGTATCAGGCTTGCTCTCTCCGGTAAGTGCAGCAGTATTAAAAGATGCACCGTCTGTTAACAGTTCTCCGTCAAGCCCTAATTTTTCACCTGGTTTTAATTGGATAATATCACCAATGCCAGCTTCTTCCGCTTTTACCGTTTTAGGCTTTCCGTCAACAAGTATAGTCACTTCATCAGGCCTCTGGTCCAAAAGGCTTTTGATATTTCTCTGCGCTCTGGAAACGGCAAGTGTCTGGAATACCTCTCCTACTGCATAAAAAAGCATAACGGCGACACCTTCGGGGTATTCTTTAATAATGAATGCTCCTACTGTAGCTATACTCATAAGCAGGAATTCTGAGAATACTTCGCCTTTTGTGATACTTTTAAAAGCATCCTTGATTACCGGAAAACCGACAATAAGGTAGGCAACAAGATACCATACAAACCTGACCGCACCCGAAAACCAAGGCAGTTTTATCCAGTTGTCAAAAGCAATCGCCAGAAGCAGCATAACCAGCGAAATGATGGAAGGAAGGAACATTTTGAAAGGACCTCCTTCTACATTGCTGTGGTCGTGTCCGTCATCATCACTATGGGCATGGTTGTGTCCGTCGTCTTTAGTGTGCGCGTGATTATGGCCGTCATTTTCACTATGGCCCTTCAGCAATTCCTTTGCACCTGCCTTAACATACACTTTCTCTGTCTGAGTACAGCAGATTTGCTTTCCGTCTTTATCATATTTATGTTTGTGTTCCATGTTATTTTAATTTATAAGGTTAAAAAATACGGTATCGTTGTCCATAAGATTGTGATACCTATAAAAGGAAATACATTGGTTCAGTTAGTCCTCTTTTTACTCTTAATCAATCTGTCTACTAATCTTCTGTACCATGGAAACTGATTTATGGTGAAAATAAGCAGTATTATAAGGGTCGCCGCCACAGCAATGACAAACATGTTAAGTGCAATAGCCATTCCCACTGCCGATGTGGTCCACAGACCAGATGCGGTAGTGAGTCCTTTAGGCAGATTTTTATCATCCCTGAAAATTAGTCCTGCACCTATGAATCCAAGTCCTGTCGCAATTGCAGCCAGCATTCTGGCAATTGCCGATTTATCGGCGGTCAAATGCGCCGAAATCGAGACGAAAAGGCACGACGCGACACATATGCAGGCAAAGGTTCTTACTCCCGAATTCTGTTGCTCGCGTTCCCTTTCAAGACCAATAATTCCCCCAAGAATAACAGCAAGCAGTAATTTGGCAGAAAGCAGCAGTTCAAACTCGATATCCATAGCAGGCTAATTTTAGATTAATAATAATTTACATCTCGAAATACTCATTATTCTTAGGTTTTACAGGAATTTCCTGCGCACCTGTCATTTCAAGAAGATTGATCTCAATGGTCTGGGCAAGTGAAGTCATCGGCGTGTCGACTGGTGTATTTTCAAATGGATCCTGCATGATAATTGCAGTTTTCTCAATTGAAATGAACAACAGGGGAATCAGGATTGTGATAAGGACTTCTACTGCCAGTTGGGAATCTTCAAGCCCGAAAGGAAGTATGGCAGCAAAAACATATATCAGGGTATGTACCAGAAGACTGTAAGATTTAGGAAAAACGGTGTTTTTAATTCGCTCACATTTACCCATGCTGTCACATAATCTGGCAAGCGTCTCATTTAACTGCACCTGTTTAAAATCTGAAATGATTCCCTTCTGTTCCAGAAGGGCAATATCATCGGAATGTTTGTCAAGAAGTGCATTTGGAATATTGCCTCCATTTATCTTATGAAAATTAAGATAGGTCAAAACCTTTGGGGAAAAAGGCTTTCTGCGAAGCGCTTCACCAAGGGCATAAACCCAGATAATCTGTCTTTCCGTAAATTGATCTGCAATTTGTTTATTATCTTTTGAAGTGAACTGCGTTACCTGTCTGATCAAAGTGCGGGAATCATTCACTATCGCTCCCCACACCGTTCTTGCTTCCCACCATCTCTCATAGGATTGGGCTGTCCTAAAGGCAAGCAGCAGTGAAACTACAGTTCCCACCAAAGCAGGAATACTAAGGGGGAGGGCTATCTCCTTGAATACAGGCATCATATCCAGAAGGCCTATTGCCACTGCAAATACCACAATGAGAATTATCTGAGACTTAATCTGTTTAAGAAAATATATAACTGATATTTTTTTATCTAACAACATTTAATTTGGTAATAAAAATTCAACAATTTCTCTTTAAATTCTCTACTCCTAATTATTCTTTTATCTAAACTGATTTTAGGCATTTCTCACATATTCCTTTTACTAATATCTGCACCTCATCAATTTGAAAACTTTCTTCCAAGCTTTTGGGCAGAATAATTTCATCTCTGCAGGTTGTCTCATTGCACTTTTTACAGTAAAAGTGAAGGTGTCTGTCATTGTGGTAATCTTCACCGCAAGAGTCCGCGCAAAGTTTGTACTTAACGACATTTTCGTCAAGGATTTTATGAACCAAGCCTTTCTCCTGAAATGTCTGAAGAGTCCTGTAAATTGTTACTTTATCTGCCTTATGAAAAAATTTCTCAATTTCTGCCAGAGATAGCGCAGCCGTAACGGTTTCCAGATATTCATAGATTAGGATACGCATCGTTGTGAGACGTATCTTTTTACTTTCAAAGACGGCTTCTGTTACTTTTTTCATATAAATTTTCACTTTAAAAAGAAAACCGGAAATATTTGCATTCGGCACCTACTCTAGTAAATTTACGAAGCTTATTTTTAACCTCAGCTAATTGGTTTAATTTTTAACAATTAAATACGTACGTATTGCTATTATAAAAAGTACTTTAAATTGATGCAGGCCCTGAATCGAGAACTAGGAATTAAAGAAGTAAGGGGGTAATTCTTTACATTCATAGTTAATCAATGTCAAACAGGAGCCTGCAATAAATTCTTGATATTTCTAGTGTTCGTGCTCTCCCGAATTACTTAGTTTGGCATTGACGAAAAAAGTGCCCTTGGTCACAATTGGCGTTCCTGCAGGTATTTCCTTAACAGGGGTCACCGCAGTGTATCCAACCTCTGAAACACCCTTATTAACCTCGACTTTTTCGAAGTTCATGCTTGTTGCAGCAATTTTCTTTTCCTCTTCCGGGCTATGCTTTTCGCCAGCTTCGGCTCCTTCCCCGCCTTCTGCTTCTTCGTGCTCTTCAGGTTTTTTATCTGTTTTAACAAAGATGTAGAATTTACCGTCTGCCTCTGCAATGGCATCATTTGGAACTGCAGTTGTAAGAGCTGTACCAACACTAACCATTGCTGTAATATTCATTCCATCAATAAGTCCTGTTTTGTTCCCTGTAACAGTACAGTGAACTGCCACAGTCTTGCTTTCATTTTCAAAAGAAGAACCAATATTAAAAACCTTTGCCGTATAAGAAGCAGTAGGATTGTTAGTCAGTGTAAAGTTTACGATCTGCCCTACCTTTATCATAGGCAGATCTTTCTCAAACACCTGAAGGTCTAAGTGGATCAGCTGATTGTCAACAATCTCCACAACAGGAGAAGAAACATCCACGTAGCTTCCAATTTTAGCAAATTCGGCACTTACTGTACCAGTAACCGGACTTGTAACTGTTAATGCCGACCTTAAATTCGACGCAGATACAGTCGCCGGATTGATTCCCATAAGCTGGATCTGTTTCTGCAGTGACGCTTTGCGTGCACGAAGCGCATTTACTTCTGCAGTTGCATTTTGCAGGTTTTTTAGTGCTCCTGCATTTCCTGCCTGAAGATCTCGCTGGCGCTGCAGTTCCTGCTCTGCGTTGATAATTCTGCTGTTGATTGTAATGTATTCTTCCTGCTGCTGGATAAACTGCGGATTCTCAATAGTTGCTATAACCTGCCCTTTGCGTACATGGTCTCCCAGCTGTACCTTTAGGGTTTTAATTACTCCACCATATAATGATGTAGCATTTGCTTTATTATTATTAGGAACTCTCAAAGCCCCGTTGGCTTTTATTGCAGCAGTTAGATTTTTGCTCTCAATAGTTCCCAGTGTTATCCCAACAGCTTTAATCTGATCCTGGGTTAATACGGCAATTACCGCAGCTTCTTCCTCACCATGTCCTTCTTCTTTTGCTCCTTCTGCCTGTTCAGTTTTGGCTCCGTTTTCGCTTGCATTGCTTTTTTGCCCACAGCTTACAAGTGAGAATATCGCCGCAACCGCGATTAATAATTGAATTTTGACTTTCATTTATACTCTATTTTAAAATTACCCTGTGAGATTATGTATCTCCCACAGGTTTTACATTATTTATTTATTATTGAAATAATCAAACTGCACCGCTGAAAGGTTAAATTGATTTAAAACATCAAGATAGTTCTGGCGGATCCCAACAGCCTGGCTTAAAAATTGTCCAAGTTCCGCAAAACTGATTTCACCCGAGCGGTAGCTTAGAGTTGAAGCTTTTATAATATCTTCCGACTGCTTAAGTCCAGAGGTCTCATAAAAATTCAGAAGCGAAAGGTTCTTTTCAATTTCCGCTGCAGAAGAAGCCTTCTGGGTCTGGAGAAGCTGAGTCTGATATACAAGATTTTTCTCCTGCACTTCTTTCTCCGCTTTTGCCGCTTTTACCTTGTTATGCGCTGATACGGCACCGAAAAGAGGAAATGATGCAGTTGCTGAAAAACCTGTATAAGGATCATCCAGCCCATAGAGCCTCTGGCTGAAAACCCTTCCTGAAAGCTCCGGCATATTGCTGTTTTTCATAATCGAAACATTTGAAGATGCTATCTTTACATTCTGTTCCTGCAGTGTTAGCAACGGATGCATACCGTTGCTTTCAGAAAAATTTACCTCTGCTTTACCAAGAGGTGCTTCCAAAGGAAGCAGCCATTCATTCAGGTTCAGAAGCATCATAAGCTGTTGCTGCTGAACGGTCATGTCTTTCTTGTTCTGTTCCGAAAAGGCTTTTAATTCCTGAAGTTTTGCATCTGCCGCAATTTTATCCAGCTGTGCGACATCCCCGGCTTTTAAACGCACTTCTGCAGTCTTTGAAAGGAGCGTGTAAATACTGTCCAGACGCTGATATAAAAGCTGTTTATCCTGAAGGTACCAAAGTTTATAATATGCCGTACGTACATCTCTTTTGATCGTTGCGTTAAGTAGAGCTGTATTAAGCTGGGTGTACTTCAACTGATCCTTGAAATAGCTTTTTCTAGCGGCATAAAGACCCGGCCATGCAAAACTTTGAGAAATTCCTATTTTTAAAATCCCTGTCTTATCTGAAGGTCTTAAATCTTCATTCTCTGCAAAGATACCTGTTTTAGGCATGTCAACGGCAGTTTTTACATTCAGTCCAGCTGCTTGGATTTCAGTTTTATTAATATCCAGCTGCTGATTGCTTTGTAAGGCGGTTTCAACAGCTTTGTCAATTGGAATCCTCTGCTGCGCATTTGCAGATCCTAGACCTGCAAGCAGCAGTATAAGTACGGCTGTTGCATTTCTCATTTTAAATCGTTCTTTAAAATCAAATTTAGTGTTAAAGATTATATAGAGTAATGGGAGCACAAACAATGTAAGGAATGTCGCTGTAACAAGACCTCCGATTACAACTGTTGCAAGCGGTTTCTGAACCTCCGCACCTGCGCTGCTGCTCATCGCCATCGGCAGGAATCCCAGTGATGCCACCATTGCCGTCATAAGAACGGGGCGAAGCCTTGTGATTGTCCCCTCTTTGACTCTCTCAAAAATGTTATCCATATCTTCCTTTTCAAGCTGGTTGAAAGTTCCGATAAGCACGATACCATTCAGCACCGCTACTCCAAATAATGCAATGAATCCAATTCCGGCACTGATGCTGAAAGGCATCCCTCTAAGCATAAGGGCAAAAATTCCCCCAATGGCGCTCATTGGTATAGCGGTAAAGATAAGCATAGCCTGTTTGAAAGAACGGAATGTGAAATAAAGCAGCCCGAAGATCAAAAGAAGCGAAACCGGCACTGCAATCATAAGTCTTGCACTTGCCGCCTGCAGGTTTTCGAACTGTCCACCATAAGTGAAATAATATCCTGGAGGAAGCTTCACTTTTTCAGCCAGCTTTTTCTGGATGTCCTGCACCACACTCTGTACATCACGGCCAGCCACATTAAATCCAATTACAATTCTTCTTTTGCCCGCTTCCCTGCTGATCTGTGCCGGACCTAATTTATAGTCGATTTTAGCTACCTGAGATAAAGGCACCTGTATTCCTGTATTGGTAGGGATCATCAGGTTGCTCACATCGTCTATGCTGGTTCTGTGGACGCTGTCAAGACGCACAACAAGGTCAAAACGTCGTTCGTTTTCATATACCTGTCCTGTGCTTTTTCCCGCAAATGCAGTGCTGACAACGCCATTCACATCTTCGATCGTAAGTCCGTAGTTGGCAATTCTGGTCCTGTCATATTCAATATTGATCTGTGGAAGGCCGCTCACTCTTTCAATCTGCGGCGAAGTAGCCCCCGGAATGCTCTGGATCACTGCACCCACTTCTTTGGCGTACTGTGAAAGAGTATCCAGGTTCTCGCCAAATATCTTAACGGCAACGTCCTGTCTGATACCGGTCATAAGCTCATTGAAACGCATCTGGATCGGCTGGTTCTTTTCAAAAAAAACGCCGGGTATCACTTCGAGCTCCTCACTGATAGCTTCAGCAAGTTCATCATAGGTTCTTCCTGATTTCCATTCTTTCTGCGGTTTCAGCACCACCATCAAATCACTGGCCTCAGGAGGCATCGGATCAGTTGGAACTTCTGCCGCACCTGTTTTACCAACGACCATCTTGACCTCATCAAACTTTTTGATTATTCTGGATGCCTGCATCGAAGTCTCAATGCTCTGGTTCAGCGAACTTCCCTGCGGAAGGATGCAGTGGAACGCAAAATCCCCTTCCTGCAGCTGCGGAATAAATTCCCCTCCCATTCTTGTGAAGAAAAAGACAGCCGCAAAGAAAATTAAAACGGTAGCACCCACCACAGCATATTTAAAGTCAATCACCTTCTGGAGAAGAGGCTGATATACGCTCTGGATTCTATTCATCATCTTATCGCTGAATGTTTCTTTGTGCTGCGGCTTTTTAGATAAAAACAAAGCACACATCATCGGGATATAGGTAAGAGATAATATTAATGCTCCAAATATTGCAAACCCCACTGTCTGCGCCATCGGGCGAAACATTTTTCCTTCAACGCCGACAAGGGTCAGGATCGGGATATATACAATTAAAATGATAATTTCTCCAAAGGCAGCACTGGTACGGATCTTAGAAGCAGACTCGAAAACTTCATCATCCATTTCATCCTGGGTAAGATTTTTGAGCGACTTGCGCATAGCCAGATGATGAAGCGTAGCCTCAACCACAATTACCGCTCCATCAACAATTAAACCGAAATCAATGGCTCCAAGTGACATTAGATTGGCACTTACCCCAAAAACGTTCATAAGTCCAAGGGCAAAAAGCATAGCCAAAGGAATAGCAGAGGCAACTATAAGTCCTGCACGGAAATTCCCTAAGAATAATACCAGTACAAATATTACGATCAATGCACCTTCAACAAGGTTCTTTTCAACGGTGCTGATAGCACGGCCCACAAGGTCTGTACGGTCAAGGTATGGCTCAATAACAATATCGTCAGGCAGCGATTTCTGGATAGTTGGCAGTTTTTCCTTAATGCGTTTGACAACCTCGTTGCTGTTCTCTCCTTTAAGCATCATCACGACACCGCCCACTGCATCAACTTCTCCATTGAATGTCAAGGCACCGTATCTCACTGCATTGCCAAATCTCACTTCGGCTACATCGCTTACATAAACAGGAGCTGCGCCAGTATTTTTAACCACGATCTTTTTGACATCGTCAAGAGAAGTTACCAGACCAATGCCCCTTATAAAATATGCATTTGGCTTTTTATCGATATATGCGCCGCCGGTATTTTGGTTGTTTTTCTCCAGCGCCGTAAAAATATCCGGTATGCTTACTCCCATTGCGCGGAGCCTATCGGGATTTACCGCGACCTCATACTGCTTCAGCTCCCCTCCAAAGCTGTTTACCTCCGCAATTCCAGGGGTTCCGTATAATTGTCTAGCCACAATCCAATCTTGCATGGTACGCAGATCTTTGGCATTATATTTATTTTTGCTTCCTTTTTTAGGATGGATGATATATTGGTAAACCTCCCCTAGACCCGTGCTCACAGGAGCCATTTCCGGTGTTCCGATTCCCTGCGGTATTCTGTCTACCGCTTCTTTCAGCCTCTCGCTTATAAGCTGTCTGGCAAAGTAAATATCGGTCTCATCGTCAAAAACCACAGTAATAACCGAAAGCCCAAAGCGGGAAATACTTCTGATTTCCTCGATTTTCGGAACAGTGGCAATGCTCTGTTCAATTGGAAAGGTAACCAACTGCTCCACTTCCTGACCGGCAAGAGTTGGACATGCTGTTATAATCTGAACCTGATTGTTGGTGATGTCAGGTACGGCATCTATGGGCAGTTTAGTTGCGCTCCAGGCGCCCCATATTATTAGGACCAAAGTCATTAAACCAATAATGATTTTGTTTTTAATACTGAATTTAATTATACTATCTAACACAATGTAATTAATTTTAACGTTTAGAAAATAATGTGATCGCCAGCAAATACTGGAGAAAAATTAGAATGTGCAAGATCAATCACTGAAAACATTCAGGAATCGAAAACGTAGCGTCTCGCAAGCCATTATTGAATACCAATAATTACTATGCATCAATTGCACAATTCAAAAAACTTAAACGAAAAATTTGGGAGGCTGCCATATGCTTCCAAAATAGCTGGAAATTACCTGACAGTCTTTTATAACCGCATGTTTAACATTGATTATATTTTGGGGAAAATTAAATTCCGGCATCTTAAAATTAAATTTTACAGCCGAAACACTGCAGCATGAACATTGACAGAAAGGTGTACAATGGTCATCGTGATCCTGATTGTGATTATGAGCCAGTTCTTTCTTCTGAGACTTCGCTTCAAGACATGTATTATAGACGTCACTGCATGGAACTGCAAGCAGTCCAAGAATGTATACTAATAATATTGTTGTTTTCCATCTCATATTAAGACAAATTTACAAAATAGTTTCTGCAATTGGATTGCAAATTTACTTTAATCAACCTAAACACCTAAAAAACAATATTTTACATTTATATAAATTTATAAATTATTTTTAAACGGTTAAAACTAAACCCTGATTTGATTGATCACTGGTATTTTAAACTTAATCATTTATTAAAAAATATTGTTTTAAATAATTGTATGTTTTTATATATCGTCTGCTAATGCAAAGGAAACTTACAATTTTGTATTAATTCTGAATTTCTATTGGTAAACCTAATTTACTCAAATTAATTATTATTTACGCAGTAGCATCTGCCATAGAGTATCGAAATATTAAAAAAAATATTCAAATATAAATCATAATTGTTTTAAAAATATTTTTAGCTTTGTCTAAAAAATAAATAATGGCAAATATAAATATATTTTTAAAGACATCTTTCATACTAGTAGTCTTAAACATAGGGCTTGTTTCCTGTGAAACCAGCTTTGTAGATTTACCGCAAGATGATAAACTTTTAGACGGCTCAATCGAAGGGTTATCGGCTTCTGAATCAACTCAATTTTTAAAAGGCGACCAGGCAGTTAATGAAGTTTTTAACAGGGCATCCGGCCTTGGTCCAACCTTTGTAAGTACCAGTTGTATCAGCTGCCATGCAGGAGACGGAAAAGGGCATCCTTTTACCAGCTTAGTTCGCTTTGGACAAATTGACGAAACAGGCAATCATTTCATTAAACTAGGAGGACCGCAGCTTCAAAACCGTGCACTACCTGGTTTTATTCCAGAAGAAATCCCTTCAGGCACATCATTCTCCACCTTTATGCCTCCATCTATCACAGGATTAGGATTATTACAGTATGTCTCAGATGCCGATCTAATTGCAATGACTGACCCTGAAGATGTTGATGATGACGGAATTTCAGGGAATGTAAACTGGATTAACATACCTGATTATGCTATTGTAAGTTCTAATGCCATATCAAAAAATGGCAAATATATTGGAAGATATGGCAAGAAAGCTTCAGCATTCGATCTACTTCATCAAACAGTTAATGCATACAACCAAGATATGGGCATTACTTCTATATTTAATCCTATTGACCACTACTCTGCTTTAGAAATTGACCCTGAAATCGCTACTTCAAAAGTAAATGATGTTGTGTTTTATCTGAAAACATTAAAGGCTCCCATCCAAAGAAGCCAAAACGATCCTGCCGTTATCCGAGGCAAAGTTATTTTTAATCAAATAAGTTGTACAGGCTGCCACAGATCAGAATTAAAAACAAGTTATTCTCCAATTAACTCGCTTTCAAATAAAACTTTTGCACCTTATACTGATCTGCTCCTACACGATATGGGTCCAGGATTGGATGATGGCTATACAGAAGGCAGCGCAAAAACTTCTGAGTGGAGAACCCCTCCCCTCTGGGGCATTGGCCTTTCCGAGAACTCGCAGGGAGGTAATTTGTTTTTAATGCATGATGGCCGTGCAAAAAGCATAGAGCAGGCGATACTAATGCATGGCGGCGAGGGACAGAAAAGTAAATATGCATTTGAAAAGCTTTCTAAAGAAGATAAACAGGCTTTGCTGAAATTTATAAAATCATTATAGTATGGACAGAAAACAATTTCTAAAAGCATGCGGTTTCGGCTGTCTTGCTGCAATATCAGGAACGACAATACTGCAAGGCTGCTCTTCTTCCCAAATTTCAAGAGAAATAAAGGAATCTGATCTCTTAGTCCCAATTTCTGATTTTATAATTCAAAAAGGGACAAAATCTGCATTTAAAAAGTATATAGTAATTCAAAATGACATATTAAAAGCCCCAATATGTGTATTTAGATTTAGTGAGAGTGATTATTGTGCCATGTTTATGTTATGTACGCATCAGGGTGCTGAATTACAAGTTTTTGGAGATAAACTTCAATGCCCGGCTCATGGAAGCGAATTCAGCAATCGCGGGAACATCGAGACCGGTCCCGCAGATACAGACTTAAGAAAATTCCCGGTCACAATAGAAAACAATATTTTAAAAATATCTTTAAAATGAGATTGAAAATAAAAGTAATACCCGCATTGTTAATTTTAATCTTTTCTACATATTGCTATTCACAGATCGATCCTAGTTTATTAAAAAGAGTACCTAAAGATACTGTAAAAAATATCTTAAACATGGATGCTCTTTACAACAGACCGGCTTTGAAGATAAATAAGACTCCCATATCAATAGGAGGTTATCTTGAAATGAACTGGCAAAAAATGACAACTGACGGAATTTCCGAAGGCAATCAATTTCAAGCTAGAAGACTATCTATTTTTATATCATCTTCCATTAGCAGAAAAATTAAATTTTTGAGCGAGATTGAGTTTGAAGACGGTGGCAAAGAAATCTCTATTGAATTCGCTTCCGTCGATGTAGAGTTTGACCCGTTGATAAATCTTCGCGCAGGTATCATTTTAAATCCTATTGGGTCTTTCAATCAAAATCATGATGGCCCAAAATGGGATTTTACAGATAGACCTATTTCTTCCACTCAAATGTTGCCAGCAACTTTCAGTAACGCCGGGGTTGGCATTTTTGGAAAAAAATACTCTGAGAAATGGATGTTTGGTTATGAGGCCTATCTCTCCGGAAATTTTGATAACTCAATAATTGAAAATACAGAAAACAAAACTTTCTTACCCGCGGCAAAAGAAAACCCTGAAAGATTTGAAGAAATTAATAGTGGAGAACCCTTGTTTACGGGAAAAATTGCTCTGCGGAATACTAAAGTCGGAGAACTTGGAATTTCTTATATGGGCGGTATCTATAATAAATTTGAGGATGATGGCATTACAATAGATAAGAAGAGACGTGTATCTGTTTTTGCTTTAGATTTTAATACAACGCTTCCAAGAATAAAAACTTTTATCACTTCTGAATTTGCATGGGTTTATGTTGATGTACCTGATACTTATTCGCAACAATTTGGCAAAAAACAGAAAGGGGGATTTATAGATATTGTGCAACCTATATTGACAAAAACAATTTTAGGCTGGCAGAAAGCTGCGATAAATGTTGCATGTAGATTGGAATATGTAGATTGGAATGTTGGAAGCTTTAAAGAAACCGGTGGTAATATTGGGGAAGATTTATGGAGCATAATGCCTGCTGTTAGTTTTAGGCCGACCTCCCAAACAGTGATCCGCCTTAATTATCGATATTTGAAACAACGGGATATTTTTTCCAACCCACCTACTATTACTGACGGGTTTAACTTAGGAATTTCAACTTACTTTTAAATATTTTGACAGCTATAATAACCCTGCATATACCAGTATTACAAAATAAAACTTGTACCCCTATAAGGCTTATTAATAAATAAAGGATAAATTTGCGATGTGAAAACTTTCGTAACTATACTTTCATTCATCGTACTGTTTCTTTCTACAGTTCCATGCTCCGCATTTGCTAAACACTCAGAATGCGGTGTAGAGAAAAATTGTGAAAATGATTCACATGACTGCGGTAATGAATGTAACGGAAAATGTTCTCCATTCTACTCCTGTGGAATCTGTATAGGCTTTACGATAAACTTTGATTCAATAATTCTAAATGAAAAATTAGAATTTAACCTTGATGAAGTCTCACAAACACCATCATACAACAAATTTGTCAACTCTTCATTCATCTGCAAAATCTGGCAGCCTCCTAAAATTTCTTAATATAAAAAGTTTATCCCTGCATTCATCTCATTATGCGGGTCTATTATTTATTATTAATATTAAGAAATCATAAATGTTTAAATATATTTTATTGATTGTGACAATGGCATTTATTGGCACTGCACAAGCACAGAATACTATCAAATTTCGTCTCAAGAATGCTGAAACTAACGAACCTGTAAAAGGAGTTTCTGCAAAAATTGAAGAAACAAATTCGGTTTTCAAATCAGATAATGATGGAAATATCAGTGTAGAAAATCTAAAAGATGGAAATTATACCTTATCAATTTCTGATGAAGGCTACACTCCAAATAAAACAGTTTTTAAAGTGCCTTCCAGCTTAAATTTTATAGAAATTGCATTGCAGAGCGAAGATCACGAAGCTGAAGAAATGGAAGAAATAATTGTTACTTCCACCAGAGGCACCAGAACGATCAGCAATATTCCAACCAGGGTAGAATTTATTGCCGGAGAAGAACTTGAAGAAAAAGCTAATATGAAACCGGGTGACATTCGCATGATGCTTAACGAAAGTACAGGAATCCAGACCCAGCAGACTTCTGCAACTTCAGGAAATTCTTCTATTAGGATTCAAGGGTTGGACGGAAGATATACCCAGATTCTAAAAGACGGTTTTCCTTTATATTCTGGCGCGTCAAGCGGGCTTGGATTACTGCAGACCCCTCCATTAGATTTAAAGCAGGTTGAAATAATCAAAGGTTCTGCCTCTACCCTTTACGGCGGAGGAGCAATAGCCGGATTAGTAAATCTTGTTTCTAAAATCCCAACCAAAGAAAAGGAGTTGCGATTTTTAATTAATGGAACTTCGGCTCTTGGATTGGATATAAATGGATTTTATTCCCAACAGTTTAACAAAATTGGTGTAACTGTTTTTGCTTCTCACGATCGTAACGCTCCTTATGATCCAGCAGATATAAAGCTTACAGCTATACCAAAATTTGAGCGTTTTAATTTTAATCCTAAACTTTTTGTCAATTTTAATGAAAACACCAAACTTAATTTTGGCGTCAATACCGTTTTTGAAAACCGCTTAGGTGGAAATATTGATTATATCAAAGATCAAAGTAAATATCCTGATAGTTATTTCGAAAAAAATAAAACTCAGAGAATAAATACTCAATTCGCTCTCACGCATAAATTTAATGAGCAGGAATCGATAACGGTTAAAAACAGTTTTAATAATTTCAGTCGTGTTATCACAATTCCTGATTATATTTTTGACGGTTTGCAGAACAGTACTTTTTCTGAAATAAGCTATTCTAAAAACGGCGAAATTGCAGAATGGGTTGCCGGTGCAAACTTATATACCGACAATTTTACTGAAAACAGCCATACATCTTTCCCATTAAGAAACTATAATCAGATTACTTATGGAGCTTTTCTTCAAAACACAGTTAAAGCCAAAGAATGGCTACAGATAGAAACTGGTCTGAGAGGCGATTATGTTGTTGACTATGGTTTTTCTCTGCTACCAAGAGTTTCCGCTCTATTTAAAATTAATCCTAAACTAACATCCCGAATCGGTGGAGGTCTTGGCTATAAAACGCCGACTATTTTTACTGAAGAAAGCGAGCGTATCCAGTATCGAAATGTACTGCCAATTAGCAGCGATTTCAATAAACTTGAAAAAAGTTACGGTTTTAACTTTGATTTAAATTATAAAACTAAAATTACAGAAGATCTTTCTTTATCGTGGAATCAGTTATTTTTCTATACCAATATTGATAATCCGCTGATATTAAATTCCCTTCCAGATAATATTTATCAGTTTGTAAACGTCAACGGATATTTGGACACAAAAGGAACTGAAACAAATGTGAAATTAGGATACAAAGATTTTAAGTTATTTCTGGGTTATACCTATACGGATGCTTCCATAGATACTAACGGAATAAAATCTGAAAATCCTTTAACGGCAAAACACCGATTAAACAATGTTTTGATGTATGAAGTTGAAGAAAAATGGAAAGCAGGTTTAGAAGCATATTATTACAGTCCGCAAAAATTAAGTGATGGTACAACTGGAAAAGACTACTGGATTTTTGGTTTTATGGTAGAGAGGCTTTGGGAGAACTTTTCGGTTTACGCTAATTTTGAAAATTTTACAGATACCAGACAGACAAAATTTGGAAGCATATACACAGGAACTATTTCAAATCCCGTTTTCAAAGATATATATGCTCCATTAGATGGATTTGTTGTAAATGCGGGTTTTAAGATTAAAATACAGTGATATGAAAAAAAGTATTTATAATATAAAAAAGATGGATTGTCCTAGTGAGGAACAATTAATAAGAATGAAACTCACAGGTTTAGAACAAATTAAACAGCTTGATTTTGACATTGCAGGCAGAAAACTAAACGTCTATCATACGGACGACAACACTCTTATTACAAATGCAATTAATACTCTTAATCTGGATAGCACTCTGATGGCAACAGAACATACATCTGATTATGTAGAGCAAAATAATGACTCTCAGCAAAGTAAGTTATTATGGCAGGTTCTCATTGTAAACTTTTCATTCTTTATAATTGAAGTTATTACAGGTTTTATATCCAATTCGATGGGATTGGTTGCAGACAGTTTGGATATGTTCGCCGATAGTATTGTATATGGCTTAGCTCTGTTCGCTGTCGGTAGTACAACAACAAGAAAAGGAAGTGTAGCAAAGATAAGTGGTTATTTTCAGATTGGTCTTGCAATTTTAGGACTTATTGAAGTTATAAGAAGATTTGTAGAGTTTGACCATATTCCTGCATACGGAACTATGATAGTAGTTTCATTATTTGCCCTTGTAGGCAATTCGTTATGCCTTTACCTGCTTCAAAAATCTAAAAGCAAAGAGGCACATATGGAAGCAAGTATGATTTTTACCTCAAATGATGTTGTAATTAATATGGGAGTCATAATTGCTGGCATATTAGTATACTTTACTAATTCAATGGTACCCGATCTTATTATTGGAGTTTGTGTATTTTTCATAGTCGCAAGAGGAGCATTAAAAATTTTACAGTTATGATAATGGTAATTTAAAAAAAATAGCAAGCCTTTCAAAATTGTTCTTTTGATATCGTTGCCCAATAAAGCAATCCGAAAATAATAAAAGAAAAAGAGGCTCTGCCTCACATGTTGTGAGACAGTCTTTAATCTTTAGATTTAAAATAACAGGTGATTCAAAATTTGTTTCTTACTATAAATCACGGGAATGAATTAACATTTTTTAACATTTAACCCTTACGATACATACAATCCGCCTCAAAAGTAATATTTCATATAATTATCTTACAAATTCACTTTAAAATAAGCTAATTTCTTTAAATCGTTCATAAAATGATTTGTAAATTGTGAACTAAACGTCACAAAGCCAAATGGCGCCAATTGAAGACAATTGGCGCCATTTTTTTTCATATATCCTATTAATAAATGAGTTTGAGTTCTTTTTGATAACTTTTCTTCAACACAAGAATTTTAAAGATTATTCACCTTTCAAAAAAAGAAATTTTATTAAAATCTTTGTCTACATTTCACTAGAAAATTCAAGAGATACCTTATTTTGGTGTACCAAAAAAGAAAAAAACAGTACGCTCTTTGGCTTCCTTGATATTATTCAAATCACTTGATGGCCCCAGCTCTTTAACCGCATTATTGCTAACGCTATTTTTAGAGCCGATAGGCGGAATAACATCCAGAAACGAAATATCTCCTGTAGGCAATATAGGTGTTTTTTTATCCCCATTTATTCCGTAAAAATTAAATAATCGTACATACAAATCCTTATCTGGAGAAGCAATTGTAAATCTTCCCATTTGTGTGTTAAATTCCATCCACACTATATCTGCATAATAGCCCTTAAATTCAGGGTAAATCCAAGGAATACTGCCTGTATCGGTATTATTGTTCATGTTTTGATACACATTTGTGGTAACACCCTGCATGCGATTTTTCCAGACGCGATCAGGTCCCTGTCCCAACCATTTTACACTGTTTACTAATCCTTGTGGATAATCAAAACTTATTCCCGTGAAAGGATAACTTCCGCTAAGCGTATATCTATAATCCATCTCCAACCATCCTGAAGCATGCATTTTCCAACGTACATAAGAAAGGTCACCATTATAATTAAATTCTACAATATAATAATCTTGTTCTTTGAAATGCTTAACTGATGTCACCGTTGCATTTCCACTCACCAAAACAGGACCATTTCCAAATGGCAAAGCCGGACTTTTGTCATTTGTCAATTTAGATATCATTCCTGTTTTGGTATCAAAACTCACAGCAATTTCTCCGCCCTTCACAGTCAGAACATTATTTTCTTCTTTAGCTGAAATAATACCTTTTTTAGATTCAGGTTCAATTAACAGGGATGTTACTAAAGCTTTATGAGACTTTATTTTCCAGACCCAACGGTAAATTTCATTATTATCTGGATCATAAGCAGCAACTGCCAACGCATCATTATTCTTCCAGTCTTTTGACAAACTTATCTGTAAATTTCCTTTTGCAGTCGGATCAATATCAGGCGATTTAATTGTACCGCTTTGACTTACTTTATAACCAGGTTCCATATCATTGGGGCTGCGAAAATTTATAAGTTCATAACGGAAACTGCAATCCTTAAGATTCGTAAAATGATAACGGCTTTCTACTGGGATTTCTCCTTTAAAATTATCAGGCAGTTCTTTCAATGTTATTTTAACGGGCGAATATATTTCCCTGATGGCATTATAACTGGCTTCTTTTTGACGATGCGGGCCAACGACTCCGTCAGCGGCATTATTAGCATTTACATCAATCATATTATTGAAATCAGTACGCATAATTCCTTCGTCTGCAAAACTCCATATAAAACCGCCTCCGCCGAGCTTTCCATTCCACTGCAACTCCCAATAATCAGCCAATGTAGCAGCACCTCCGCCATCATGCATAGCATGTAAAAACTCAGTTGGCATGTGAATATTTCCACTGTTTTCACTCACTAATTCTTTGGTGCTCTCATAACCTTCATAATGATTGCAATCAATGCCGTTTATGGCATTACCTGGTTTATGATGCGCATGAATTACAGTTCTGTTTGATAGGTCGTATTTTCCAAAATCAGCATCAAAGTCGAAATTATGCCCGCCTTCGTTACCATTACTCCAAAAAATTATCGAAGGATGATTGACATCCCTGACAACCATTTCTTTTACCAATGGTGTTCCAGCTTTGGTACTGTAAGCTTTTTGCCAGCCTGCCAATTCATTTATCACATACAGTCCAAGAGAATCGCAGACGCGAAGGAAATTTTTATCCGGCGGATAATGCGAACAACGAACCGCATTCATATTCATTCCCTTTATCAATTTTACATCCAACAAATCGGCTTCAGGATAAGTGGCGCGACCATACTCAGGCCACATCACATGGCGGTTGATACCTTTCATTTTTACTTTTACGCCGTTGATATAAATTCCATCCAGTTTTCTTACTTCAATTGTTCTAAAACCAAATTTATCATTGGTAGTATAAATCGTTTCATTTCTTTTTTTGAGATGAACTCTTAGCTGATACAAATTTGGAGTTTCGGCATTCCACAACAGAGGTTTTTGCACTCTAGTTTTTACGGCAACCACAGAATCGTTGCCTGTTTTTGTAACGGTCGTTTCAACTGTTTTGCCTTTAGCATCAATTATTTCGGTCACTATTTCGGCATCAGAAACAGCTTTATTCAGATGCACATTCATATTGAAATTCCCATCTGCTTTTGCATCAACTGCAGTCCATGAAATATGCTCTTTTGGAACAGCTTCCAAATAAACAGGTCTGTAAATACCTCCAAAAATCCAGTAATCTGCCAAACGTTCCGCTCCATTGACCGAATTGTCTGCCGACATTTTACTGACCGTCACTTCTAATAAATTAGCGGATCCATATTGTATTTTGTCACTAATATTATATTTAAAACGATAAAAAGCGCCTTGATGAACTGCTCCTGCCGATTTCCCGTTAATCTTGACATCTGAATCTGTCATTGAACCTTCAAAAACGATATACACCTCTTTTTGATTCCAATTGGCAGGCACTTCAAATTTTAATTTGTACAGCCCTTTTTCATCGGCAAACTGAAAATTTTTCCCATAATTCACATTATCACGTCCAAAATTATAATTGCCGAAA
Organism: Flavobacterium panacis; assembly: GCF_024649945.1. Lineage (GTDB taxonomy): Bacteria > Bacteroidota > Bacteroidia > Flavobacteriales > Flavobacteriaceae > Flavobacterium > Flavobacterium panacis. The sequence goes on from NZ_JANKMS010000001.1 coordinate 381,622, forward strand.
CCTTGCTGCTCCCAATTTGACGGTACTTGAATAGTAGTCCATTTTTCGCTGTTACGGCCACCTGTGCAATAGAAATCCCAGGATTTAGTATGCATCACATCGGTACCAGAAAGGTACAGAATTTCTTTTTGGACGTTGGATTGGCCAAATGAAGTTAAAAAAGTTAGCAATAATAGCGTGACATTAAAATTTTTAAAAATAAAAAAAAGGTTCATTGGTTTCAAATAAATAGTTAGTTGCATTCTTTTTAAATAGTTTTTTACATTATCAATTTTTAATGGAGTTTTAATGCTATTCCGTTTGCAGTTCACAATTTTGAGATTTTCAATAAAGCTTGACATTGCTTTTTAGATAAATTGATTCCGTGAGGAAGTTTAAATTTACTTCACAATATCAATTCGGCTCAAAGCCAATCCTGTATCCTGCAGATAAATCCGAATCTTGGTTTCGCCTGTCTTTTCAACTTTAAAAGGGAGCACTTTCTCAAAATAGCCTCTAACTACGCTCATTGTCCAATTTTTGTTTTTTTTGGAATTATCAGTATCGATAAATAGAGGAACTTCTCGATTTACAACCACTGCCATACTCAGGTTTCGTTCGTTGTTTATGGCATCAGTCGGAAGACTTTTAAGTGATAATTTGTATTCTCCTGCTTTCAAATTTACTTTATATTCTACATAAGGCGCATGGAGATATTCATCATTTTTAAAAGATTTTCCGGTAAAAGGATAGCGGGAAATGCTCTTGCCTCCTATTCCTAAACCATTAACAACAATAATTTTTTCCAAAAGGATTTCCTTTTTTGTTTTGAAATCTGAAGGATTCAACGAAACAATATTGGACGAACTTGCCCCATCTATAGAAGTGATTACTTTTTCCAAGTATCTACGGTCGAATGGAGCGGGACCAAGAAGCGAATCACTTAAAATTTCAGGGTTTGAAATCTTGGGCATTGCATAGGTTTCCAGATTCCTTGGAGCATGAGTTATAATGCCGTCCCATTTACCCTTTTCTATTTCTTTGTTATAATGATGGGTTAATGTTATGATTTGCTCCAAAGCATTTTTTGCTTTCTGCGAATAGTTCAAAGCCAATTTTTTATCGGTTTCTGCTGCTTCAAGACTCATTTGCGCGTAGAAGAATTTTTGGTTCATCAAAGCCGCTCCTTTTGAAGGGTACTCTATCAACTGAAAATAACTATCTCTGAGTGACTGCGGAATACGAGTTTTCAGTTGATCCACTTTTTCTATCAAATCATTATAAGCTGCAAGTCGCTGTTTTTGAGTTACTGTATCAAATTTCAGCAAACCCATATGTTCCGGTTTTCCGCTTTGTGTCAATTGATAATATTGATTTTTGATAAGGGCAATATCAGTTGCAAACTCTTTCCCAAAAGTTGATTTTGCCCAATCATAAACGTATTGGGATGCATTTTCGGGAGTCCATTTTTTTGCATCCCAAGCCATATCCAAGAAAAATTGCGTTTCCAGTTCGGCAGGTTTGATATCACCAACATTGACCACCCAAAATTTATCGGCTCCAAATTGATACGCTTTAGTCATTTCATACGAAATTAACGAAGGCGAATTGGACGAAAGCCAAGTATAATCGTGAGGTCCACCTAAATAGGACAAGTGATAGTAAATTCCGCTGGAACCACTTCTTTTTTGTTCTGCCGTGTTTGATAACTGGCGTAAATATCCAAAATTATCATCCGTCCAGACCAAAGTAACATCATCAGGGACTTTTAAACCCCCAGTATATAAATCCAAAACCTCTTTATAAGGACAGAATATTTGAAGTGCATTTGATGGAGTACCAAAATACTTCTTGAAAATACTTCTTTGATCATCGATGATATTTTCTACCAAAGCAATTTTTCCTTCTTTGGTCTCCGGACCAGTAATACCGCCATCACGAATTCCGCGCATTCCTACGGTATACATCGCTTCATAATTTTTGGCCGCATTTACGCGATCTTCCCAGTATTTGTATACTTCGTCTTTATTGGTATCGTAGCGGTAAATTCCCGGTTTGCGTCCGTATTCCTGCTCGTATCCTACTTGCCATTCGAAGGTGTTGCTTCGCAGCATCATATCGCAATGCGTGGAACCAATTACAATGGCGTATTTATCGGCTACCACAGGATTTTGAGGATAGTACCAAAAAGCTTTGGTGCTGTCATGCATAGCTGGCCAGATCAAATTTGCTTTGAGACGAAGTAATAATTCGAACACCTTGGCATACGTTTTTGGGCCAATATCTTTGATATCCGGATCCATATTTTTGGCCGCCCAGGGATGCAGCCCCCAATCCTCATCATTGATAAAAATACCTCTGTATTTTACCGAAGGCTCTTTTGATACTACATCTCCAGCCAAAACATACAGTTCATTTTGAGGTTTTGGTTTTACATCAGCCCACCAGACCCAAGGGGAAACACCAGCCAATTTTGATATTTCAAATAAACCGTAAGCTGTCCCCCTACGATCGCTTCCGGCAATTACAAGGGCTTGTTTTACACCTTCTATTGGAGCGCTAACTTTCGACATGATATAGGTTTCCCATTTATTTTGAATAGCAGCGACATTTATTTTTTTGGATTTAATCAATTGATCAATGTATTTGGAATGACCAATTGTTCCAGCGATAATCAAGTAGTCTTCATGCTTATTCAAATCGTGAAAGATATCGGGTTTTATTCCGCAAACCAATTCCAAGTCACTAGAAACAGCATTTGCTACAAGTGTTACTACTTCGGCATCTGATTTATCGGTAAGAATTGACGGCACGCTTCCGTTTTTGATTAATGGAAAAGCTGCAGGAGTTGCTTTGAGAGCAGTAGTTAATTGATTTTCTTTTCGCTGTGCCCAAATTTGAGCACAAAAGATACTTGTAAAAAGAAAAATGACAAAACAGAAAACAGTACCCGAATTAAAGTTTTCTTTCCTTAAATTTAAAAGTAAATGGTTAAAATTCATAACAGCACAAATTTGATTTTTTCTTTGTAGCGGTCAAAAATAAAAAACCTTGAATTTAATGCACATTTTGACTTTAATCAAAGTACGTCCATAATTCTGTACAGAATTAAAACCTTTAATAATAGAGAGTTACCAAATTTTAGAATTTATAATAAATGCTGCCATCCAACGAGCTTAAAAGACATTTTTTAATAAACCCATTGCGTTCAAACTCTACAAAAACACCTCTTAAATCACCCAAAGATTCTTTATAAGCTCCAGTATAAATTGGTTTACCATTTACGAGCAAAATAAGTCTTTTGTTATTGTTGATTAATTTAATTGTATTCTCTTTTTTAAAATCAACAACAAAAGGAGCCAGATTATTATCAGTTCCATTTATTCTTTTTTCACTAATTATATTTGCAACTATGCTGCTGCAACCTGAGTTTACAAAATGAAAACGTATATCATTATTAGCACCTGAAACTTTAAAAACCAAACTACTGCAAGTCACATCTTGATGTCGAAAATCTTTTTTGAAAGTTGTTTCAAAAATAAAATTATCAGCATTATGTTTAAGCGGCGTATAATTGCACAAACGGGTAAAAAATGGCTGTAAGGTATCAATACTGTATTTATGCAATTCTCTGTTTGTTATAGCAAATAAACTATCTTGGTTTTTATAAGCAAAAAATGCACAAAACCTTTTCGGTATAAGGCGTTGTCTTTGAAATCCCAAAGCATACCATTTTTTATTGGTGGTTACATAGATTCTTGCTTTTCTATCTCTATTTTCCTTTATTCTATTGGTAAGACTAACGTCAAAGACTCCCGGAATAAAATAGGTATGTGCGATAGTTTTTTTGTTTGGATTTAAATAAACTGGTGAAGTTTTATCGCCAAAGTCAATATATAAACTATCCGCTGCATGATTATTATAAATAGTAAAAAAACAAGTTTTGGGCAAAATTCCTTCTGAAGAAGATAGCTTTACATTACTCTCATTTACATTAAAATCCGAGCAACAAAAATACATGTAAGCAAGAATACAGGTCAACAATGTAATAATAAGCAATACCATTATTATGTAGCGGTTTTTATTGTCCGTTTCCGCTTCAACAAGAAAATTTTCACTATTTGGGATTGCTATCTGAAATTCGTTTTCATTATAACCAGAATAGTTTATCAATGCATTAAAGGTGGCTTGTTGCGGAAGATAATACTTGTCTGTTGCTAATTTTCCAAAAATACGTTTTAATGTGTTATGGCTGATACTAATTTTGGTTTCTTCAAAAATGGATTGACTGAAATCAAGATAGTCATTGTGTTTCCAATCTTCAGAATTACCACGACCAAACTTTTGTTCGCATTGTTTAATTATAACTTTTAGCTGTAATCGCTTGTCCATTTTGTAAATTCATGCAAATAATTCCTATCTGCAGGTTTTGGTTAAAACAAAAATAATGAATTAGGGTCAAAAATAATCTATAAGAAAACGGTCAATTTTATTAGGAATAAACAATCCGTTAACTAATATGTAGATTTTTAAAGCCTTTAAGGAATAATATTTTAAGGTTCGATTTTTTTTAGCCTGTTTAAAAAAACCGTCTTAAAGTAGCTTCATTACAGATTTAACTGACACTGAAGAATGGTTTGAAATCTTAGTCTGTGATTAACCTGAATTTTACAGGTTGAAAAAATATATTTGAATTTTTCTCAAAGTAAATTCCATTTTCTTTTTTATCTAATTTTACTTTATAATTATGAATCAAGGCAGTTTGTGCAATAACATTTACTTGGTAAGTATTGCCAGTTTTATTTGCCTTAGATATATCCTGAATAATACCATTAATCACAACCGATTTAGGAACAACAGCAGTGTCATTTAATTTAAAACTCACTATATATCCTTTTTCACTATTACTATTATAACTTTTATATGTTTGATTTTTAATATCTAAAAGTTGTCTGGAACAGGAAAAAAGGAAAAAAAGTCCAAAAGAAAATAATAAAAAGACGGCTTTAGGAATACTATTTTTCATACTTTTATCGTTTTTATACCCAACAAATTTAACTTAAATTAAACGATTCAAAAAATAATGAAATCAAAATATATTGTCAAAATATTAATTGTAGTATTGGTTTTTACAGCCTGCAGCAAAGATTCTGATTCTGACTCTAAAGAAGCCACAACCACGCCTGACGAGATCAACAACTTTGTTTGGAAAGCTATGAATTCTTGGTATTACTGGCAATCCAACGTTGCCGATTTGTCTGATAACAAAATCACTTCTACCACTGCATATAACAATTTTATCAACGGAAAAACTCCCGATGCACTTTTTTATTCACTTCTATATCAAAGAGGAACTATTGATAGATTCTCCTGGATTGAAAACAGTAATGAAATAGTTCAGGTTTCAAAAATTGCAGAAGTTGAAAAAAAAGGCGGTTTTAATTATGCGATTTATCCTAAAGATGCATCTAATACAAATATGGTAGCCTTAATTAACTACATTGTACCTGGCTCACCAGCAGCTTTGGCGGGATTGAAAAGAGGAGACGTTATTACAAAAATAAATGGAAGCCAGCTTACTTCAAGTAATTACGGCCAACTAGAAAACACACAAATCACCATTACTCTGGCATCAAGCGTGCAATTTACTAGCAGTAGTTTGGTAACCACAGACAAAGCAGGAACTGTAACTGTAACAAAATCTGATATTGATGAAAACCCGATTGCTTATTACGAAAAGAAAGTATATGGAGCAAAGAACATCGGTTATCTGGTTTTTAATGGTTTCAAGTCAGATTTTAATGACGAACTCAATGCGTCTTTCGCTAAAATGAAATCAGATGGAATTAACGAATTGGTTTTAGATTTAAGATACAATGGAGGGGGTTCATTAGAAACTGCTGTTGCTCTGGCGCAAATGATTAACGGAAGTTTTACCAACAAACCATATGCTTACTTAGACTTCAATAATAAACACAATAATGAAGACGGCTATGAAAATCTTTCCGAAAAAGTAAACATTTTCAAGTTAGTAGATAACGAACCAACTTTTGAGCGAGAAGAAACTATAAACAGCCTTGCTTTGACCAATATATATGTTCTGGTAAGTTTTCAAACCGCTTCTGCCAGCGAGCTCACCATACAATGTTTAAAAAAATATATTAACGTAGTCACAATAGGCGAAGAAACGGTTGGCAAATTTGTAGGATCCAACACACTATACGATTCCCCTGCTTCTAATTACACCTCCTATGCCAATCGAAGCACTAAACACAAATGGCAATTGCAGCCGATTACATTTTCCTATTATAACAAAGACAAAGATCCAAATCCAACGAAAATTACACCTGATTACGAAATTAATCCATATAGCATTTTCTTAAATCTGGTCGAATTTGGAAACGTAAAAGATCCTTATTTGAATAAAGCTCTCCAATTAATTACAGGTCAAACTATGCGAACTGCAGAAAAAAATGATAATTCTTCTGTATCATTAAAAATTGACAATCTTGCGGCATTCAACCCTACAAATACTGCAAAAGGTTTATATATAGAGGATTTTAAAAGGTTGAAAAAACAATAAATAATTGGTTTATTTCTATCACAAAATTTCTAGATAAAAAAGGAACAGTACGCAAAATGCTACTGTTCCTTTTTATTAAACTAAAATCTATTGAAGTGAATCAAGTATGCCTTTCAGCTGGGCAACCTCTTGGTCATTTAAAGGCTGAAGTGGTTTTCTTAATTGCCCGCCGTCAATCCCCTGAAGATTTAAACCTGCCTTAATTGCTCTAGGCAATCCTTTTTCTACAATAAATCTTAAAAGATTGATTTGTTTGTAGAATAATTTCTGAGCTTCGTTAAAATCGTTTTTCTGAACTGCGTCATATAAAGCAATATTCAATTCAGGAATCAGGTTTGGAGCTGCAGTACACCATCCTGTCGCACCTGCGGCAAAGGCAGAAAGCGCCAGTGGATTAGACCCGTTATAAAAGGCAACGCTTTCTCCCAGTTCTTTTTTAAGGTAATGCATTCGCTGTACATCTCCCGTACTTTCCTTAATCATTGTGACATTAGGAATTTCAAGAATCCTTTTCAGTAAAGCTGGAGACATATCAATACCCGCCGTTGCAGGGTTATTGTAAGCCATTATCGGAATAGAAATTTCTTTTGCTATTGCATCGTAATGTTTCACAATTTCATCATCACTAAGTTTCCAATAACTCATAGGAATAATCATCACGGCATCAGCACCAGCTTTTTCAGCTTCCTTTGCATGATAAATTGTTCTTTCAGTTGTAAGGTTCGATACTCCCACTAAAATTGGAACTCTGCCATCAACCTGTTCAACCGTAGCTTTGGTGATTGCTAATTTTTCCTCATCATTAAGATAAGGCATTACTCCAGTGCTTCCCAGAGGAGCAACTGCGTGAGAGCCTGCAGCAATCAACCGTTCTAATAGCTGTTTGTATAAGGGAATATCTACTTTTTCATTATGATCAAATGGAGTGATTGGATAGGCGATAATACCTTTGAACTGTGTATCTTTCATTTTTTACTTTTGTTTTTAATTATAAATCTCTTCCTTCTTCTTCTCTTAAAGCTACACCCAGGTTCTGAAGCTGAGGAGCATTTTCTGTAGCAATATATTTTGCACTTTCAGTATCGCTTAAGTTTTGGTGTCTATGCCAAGTCCAAGCTGGAATATACACTGCATCTCCTGCCTTCCATTCTACTTTTTGATCTTCAATTTCTGTAAATCCTGATCCTTCAATAACATATAAAAGCGTCTCATAAGTATGACGGTGTCTGTTGGTCAACTGCCCTGGAAGCAGTCCGCCAATAGTCATACTAACATTTTTACTTGGAAGATCCACAAAAAATACAGGGTGTTTTCTTTCAGTAGAGAATTGGTTGTGCTCTCCTGCATTTTCAACGTTTCGGTGGATTAATTTGTCAGGCATAACAAAAGTTGGTCGTGCAAAAGTTTGATGAAAGTCTTTAGATGAGAATTTTTTTTCGTTCGTTTCCATATTAAATTTATTTTATTTAGTGCATCATTGCGTGGCAAAAATATTGCGACTTTGGATTACCTAAATGATACAGTTTTAATATTAATAGGTAGTCCAGATACTAAAATCTTGGAAATTTGCAAACAGATAAACTATATTCAACTCACTCTAGCGATTTTCATTTTATTTTTCAAAAACCTTAAAATTCTCATCAGAAATGATCCTTAAAGCTAATAAAACCAGTCATTACAGCCAGTTTTGTATATTAGCATTTAATTAAACATTAAAAGTCTAAAAAAAATCTAATTTTCAGACTTAGATTGAGATATTTATAAATTCTAAAACATGAAAAATAAAGAAGCTGTGATATTCGATATGGATGGCGTAGTCATAAATAGCGAGCATTTTTGGTTGCAGGCTGAAAATGAAATATTCAGTTCGTTAGGAGTACAACTTTCTCACTCAGACTGTCTGATTACACAGACCATGACAACTAAAGAGGTAACAGATTTCTGGTTTGCAAAATATCCTTGGGATACTGTTTCTTTAGAAGAAGTTGAGCAAATGGTAATTAGAAGGGTTGTTGAGTTAATACGTACTGAAGATTGTTTTATAGAAAATGTAAAACCTTTTATAGAACATTTAAAAAAATTGGATTACAAAATTGGTCTTGCAACAAACTCTCCTGAATCATTTATTTCTATCAGCTTGGAAAGAACCGGCTTGATTGATTTATTTGATGCCATTTCTTCTTCTGAACATGAAAAACAAGGAAAACCAAATCCTGCTGTTTATCTTACAACAGCCAAGAAATTAAACGTTTCTCCTGAAAAATGTATCGTAATAGAAGATTCTTATCATGGGATGCAAGCTGGTAAAAATGCAGGAATGACCCTCGTTGCATTCACCAATGGCAATGAAAGTTTAACTTTTGATATAGCAGATCATGTACTGCATCGTTATTCTGTCGATAACTATTGGTAGATAACAATAAACTTTTCATAGCGTAAAGTGACACTTTTGAAATCATAGATCTTAAAGTTTTAATGCTGTATATCACTTATAACTAAAAATGGAATTTACAATTAGAGAATATCTAAATACAGATAAAAATAAATGCATAGAAGCATTTAAAAGCAATGTCCCTATTTACTTTTCACATCAAGAAATTGATGACTTCACAAAATTCTTAGAGAGAATCGAAAATGATATCGATGACATTCCTTATTATGTAATTGCATATAATCAGGAGATAATTGGTTGTGGAGGATTTGCAAAAGCCAAAAGCGATGAGTTTTTTTCGTTAGTATGGGGACTTGTTCACAAGGATTTTCATAATAAAGGATTTGGAGAGAAACTTTTATCCTATAGATTGAAGAAAATCAAACAACTTGATTCGAAATCGAAAGTGATTATTGATACTACACAGCATTCTGAAGGTTTCTTTAAAAAATACGGATTTATAACCAAAAAGAAAACCGATGATTACTATGCTCCAGGCATGCATAGAATAGACATGGAATTAAAAATTGAAAACAAAGATTAAATTGAATATCGAATTATTTAAAACACAAACACTATACAATGGAACTTAAATTCAGTCATATCGATATTTTGGTTAAAGACCTTGAGACGGCTTGTAGTTACTATAAAGAAATGCTTGGAGCCAAAATCTCACGAAAATTTACTTGGGAACGAGACGATCTCCATGTAAGTTATGCTGTAGTTAGACTAGGACTTGAGCATTTTATGCTCGTGCAGCCTGTAAGCGGAAACCTGAAAAAACTTTTGGATGATAAAGGAGAAGGTACTATTTATCGCCACTGCTACTCTACTCCTGATATTGAAAAGATATTTGATCAACTTCTCGCCAAAGGCATACAACCTGAAGACGAAAATGGAAATGCCCTTTCAAAAGAAAGCCTTAACTCTCCAAGTGGTGTAAAAATTATATGGCTTCCTAAACGTTTTGGTGAATTCTCTATTGAAATACTGGAAGAAGAAGGACTTCAAAATTTTATGAACGATGCATTTTCTCAAATCAATTAAAGAAAATACTCAAACTTGATTCAAATGCATAAAATAGCTTATCAACAAAAAACCTGTCTGTAAACCAAGCTACAGACAGGCTTATTGAATTATAAATTAATTATTACTATTTAACATTCAGTACTTTACTTGTACTTATAGGACTTTTTAAATCATTTTTATTAAAGTATTGACTTTAAACTAATTTTTCCAGTCTGAAGTCCATTTCCTTTTACTTCAAGCTGAATCGCTCCTGCATTTTTAACTGCTTTAACCAATACTACAAGCTTCCCGCTGAAAAGTTTCATATGATCTTCATGAAACATTTCCAATGAAGTAGCATCACCATTACAAGCTGCTCTGTACGTAGCGGCACCTGTTACTTTAAATTGAAGCTCATCAGTTGCAGTTGGACATGGAATTCCGTTTTTATCTACAACCGAAACTGTTACAAACGAGATATCTTCGCCATCGGCTTTAATAGTTTTTCTATCTGCTTCCAAAACGATTTTATACGAATCTCCAGCAGTTTTAACCTCGGTTTCAGCTGCTATTTTTCCGTTAGAATCAAACGCTACTACTTTTACTGTTCCTGGTTCATATTTAACATCATTCCACATTAAACGATAACGGTTTTGTGGGGTTGACTTATTCTTTTTTTGAATTCCCATGCTTTTCCCATTTACAAAAAGCTCAGCACTGTCATAATTGGTGTAAACGAAAACCGGAGTTATTTCTCCCTCTCTACCTTTCCAATTCCAATGAGGGAGAATATGAAGTGTTTTTTCTTTTGTATTCCATCTGCTTCTATAAAGATAAAAACGATCTTTAGGAAGTCCCGCTAAATCTGAAATTCCAAAATAAGAACTTCTAGAAGGCCATTTTTCATCATAAGGTGTTGGTTCTCCTAAATAATCAAATCCTGTCCAGACAAATTCTCCAATAACCCAAGGTTTGTCATCTTGAAGCACAAAATCATCATCAGGAACATTGGACCAGCTACATGCTTCAAGATCGTAAGATGAACTTTGGAAATCATCGTATTGTTTATTCTTTGCCTGCACAACAGGAAATTTATAAATTCCTCTTGAACTTACTGTAGAAGCAGTTTCTGAACCTAAAATAAGTCCTTGAGGAAATGTTTTATAAGCTTCTTCATATAGATGAACTCTGTAATTTAATCCTGGAATATCCAACAAAGCTCCAAAACCAGATTCCATAGTTGCTTTTACCTGATCCATACCAACAGTCACAGGTCTTGTAGGATCTTCACGGTGAAAAATATCCTGCAACCATTGGGCACGTTTTACTCCTTCAGCTCCCCATTGATCTGGAACTTCATTTCCAGAACTCCACATTACAATACAAGGATGATTTCGCGTAGCTCTAACCAAATTTACAATGTCTTTTTCTGCATATTCTTTAAAGAAGCGATTATATCCGTTTTCTACTTTTGGTTTTGCCCATTCATCAAAACTTTCAGCAAGAAACATAAATCCCATTTCGTCAGCCAATTCCAACTGTTCAAAAGAAGGCATATTGTGTGAACTTCTGATTGCATTACAACCTAAATCTTTTAAAATCGTCAACTGTCTGCGAAGCGCCGCTTTGTTTATTGCCGCACCAAGAGGTCCTAAATCATGATGCAGACAAACTCCTTTAAATTTAGTTATCTTACCATTCAAACTAAATCCTTTGTTCGCTTCATATTTAATATATCGAATACCAAATTTTATGTTTTGTTCGTCTTTTAAAGTTCCGTCAGCTGCATATAATTTAGTTACTGCAGAATATAAATAAGGCGTTTCAGGACTCCATAAATTCGGTTTTGCAACTTTAATTGTCTGATGAAATTTTCCTTCTTTAGAATCTGTACTTTTTTGAGTTGCTATAATCTTATTGTTAGCATCTTTTATTTCGGTTACCATTGAAGCATTGGAACCATGAAACTCAGCTTTTATATCAACAACTGCATTGTTTCCTTTCGTTTCTGGAGTTGTGATAAAAGTTCCCCATTGTGCAAAACTTTCTTCTTCCTTTACCACAACACTAACATTTCTGTAAAGACCAGCACCAGGATACCATCTTGAAGAAAATGGAAGATTCGTTAATTTTACAGCTAATACATTTTCTTTCCCAATAAGAAGATCATTGGTAATATCAATATAAAAATAGCTGTAGCCATACCCCCAATTTCCTATTTTTTTTCCATTTAAATAAACTTGAGGTTCACTCATCGCTCCTTCAAACATAAGAATTGCTTTTTTTCCTTTTTTGAATTGAGCAATAGAAAATGTATTACGATACCAACCTGTTCCGATGTGAGGCAATGCGCCTGTTCTTCCTGTTTTTTCAGTCGCTTCTTTTTCACCGTTTTGTTCAATGATTCCAGTCTGAAGATCCCATTTTTTATCAAAAGGTCCATAAATTGCCCAATCGTGTGGTACAGTAACTTTTTCCCATTTTGAAGCATCGTAATCAACAGAAAAAGCATCGCCTTTAACCTCTTTAGAAAAACGCCAGTTATCTTTTAAAATAGTAGTGGATTGCGAAATCATTTTTCCTGATGAAAAAACTAGTAGAAATAAGAATAATGTTGATTTAAAAATTCGTTTCATTTTCTGTTTTAATTTTTTTTCTCACCATTAAGGCATTAAGTTAATTAAGTCAAGCTTTGTCAAGAAAATTAAGCAAAGCTTAACTTTCTTAATTTGTAATAATCAAACTAACACAAAGCTTGACTTAATTCTCTTGATTTTTAATAACAAAATAAACGCTAAGCTTAATTAACTTAATGCCTTAATGGTAAATTTTAATATTTATTATTTAAAAGCATCCAATGCTGGTGATGGTTTTCCATTAGGAAGCCAAGCGTTTAGTTGATAGCCACTCCAGCTTTTTTCGCCTTGTGGTTCCCAATAAATAACGCCTAAACCTTTATTATTAGGCACGCTTTTTACCGCTTTTATAGTAGCTTCAAGCATTTCTTTAGTGTTTTCTTCTAATGTATAATCACCTCCAACTTCAACAACCATCACTTCTTTGTTATAACGGGAAACCATATCTTTTAGATTATTTTCTAAATCTAAGATGTTTTCTTTATAATCTGTTTTTAGCCAAAACGGATAATAGGAAAGACCAATTATATCATATTTTACATTGTTCTCAGTTGCTTTGTCAAAAAACCATCTGAATTTTTCGTTTTTATTTCCTTCGTCTAAATGTACAATAACTTTAATATTTGAATCTATAGCTTTTGTTGCTTCATATCCTTTATTCAGCAATTGCGCCAACTGATTAAAATTATCTGTATGCCCTTCCGGCCAAAGCATTCCACTTGGTATTTCATTTCCAACCTGAACCCATTCTGGAGTGACTCCTGCTTTTTTCAACATTTTCAAGACATCATAAGTATGTTGATAAACATCGGTTAACAATTCTGGAAAAGAATGTTTCGCCCATGCAGCAGGTTTATTTTGTTTTCCAGGATCGGCCCATGAATCGCTATAATGAAAATTGATCATAATTCGCATTCCCATTTTTTGTGCACGAACCGCCATAACAACCGTTTCTTCAGGGCTGCAGTGTCCACTGGCTTTATCATCAGTCGGATTTACCCAAACCCGCAATCTGATGGTATTTATACCGCGATCTTTTAATAATTGCAGACAGTCTTTTTGAGAACCGTCTGCATCATAAAATTTATATCCCGTGGCTTCCATCTGTGGCAACCAGCCGATATCTGCTCCTTTTGAAAATGAATCTTTTTCGCTTACCATTTTTGATTTACACGAAGTAAATAAAATAGCAGCTATCATCAATGATGATATAAGTTTACATGATTTATTCATATTTTAGTCTTTACTGAAAGCTTGCATTACTGATAAAGCATTATTATCAAAACTATACAAAGCCTGATTTTCAAATGTAGAACCTGTTGTTGATTGTGGCCCTTTAAAAGCAACCCATTCACCCCCCCAATAAGCAAATCCTTGTCCGTATTGTGATGTTTTTACTATATTTTTTATATCCATCACAAAAGTTCTTTGTCCAGCAGGAGTTGCAGGGTAACCAGAAACCAACTGATCACTTGTTCCAACAATATTGTTTGTTTGATCGTTATGCAACAAAGTAAAAGGATAAGCCGTTTCAGCAATTAGAACCTTCTTACTGAATTTCTTTCCTAAAGCATCAATTGTATTTTTTACAACATTTAAATCTTTACCATGCCAAACAGGATAATAAGATAGTCCGATATAATCGTAATCAACATTTTTCATTTTAGTGAAAAACCAATCTGTTGCGCCGCCATCTACTCCTGCATAATGAATCATTATTTTGGTGTTTGGTGCTTTACTACGAACCACTGCACTTGCGGCGCTTAATATTGCAAGACATTGTTGTTCGTTGTTAATTAGATTTCCTTGTGGCCATAATAATCCACTGTTGATTTCATTTCCAATTTGAATAATATCCGGATTGATTTCTGAAATTATAGTTGATGTATAATCGGTTACAGCGGTTTTTAAGTCGACAAAAGACAAATCTTTCCATTCTTCAGGAGTTGTCTGCATTCCCGGATCAGCCCAATCGTCAGAATAGTGAACGGTAAGCCAAACTCTTAAACCAGCCTGTCTTGCTTTTTGAGCCAATTGTTTTACTTCGCTTAAACCAGAACGACCATTTACAGGTTTTTTCCATAAACGAATTCTAACCGTATTACAACCTGCATTTCTTAATGTAGTAAGCATCGGTTCTGCTTTACCGTTATTGTAAAATTTAGTTCCTAAAGATTCCATTTGCGGAAGAAAAGAAACATCTGATGCTCTAATAAAAGTATCATTCGCATCTGGTGGATTAACTACTTCTGCATCTCCAGAATCATTATTGGAGCACGAAAATTGAATTACGGTTACAACCAGTAACCCCAAAATCTTTATATATTTTTTCATAAATAAGATTAATAATTAATGAACAATTGAATTAAAAAAATACTTTCTTAAACCTTTAGGCAAAACTATTTTTTCCCATTTTTCTCATCAGTTTAGATTTATATCTGTTTAAATCTGCTCTAATCTATATAAATCTGCGTGAAAAAATCGATGTGTAAAAAATATTTCACGCAGATTTTAAAAGATTTCAGCAGATCAAATTAGATTTGATTTTATTGAATGAAACGACTTTTCTTTAAATCTTGAGAAGAAGCCTCAAAAATAACCTTATTGAGGCTTCTTTCTTTTCAATTCAATTTATGGAGTTGGTATAAACATATAACGTCCATCTAAATCATTGAACCAGATTTCATATTTTCCAGCCTCAACATTAATATTTCCGCCATTATCTCCCCAGCTTGTATCCCAACCACCATTAGCTTTAAACTTCATTACTCCGGCTTTTAAGGTTTGAGTAACTTTCCAGATATGACCATCAAAAGCAGATTTCACTAAAGGAACATCCATACTCCAACCAGTATCATCACCTGTTAATACAGATCCTGCCAAAGTAATTGTAGCATACGTTGTCATTGGCCCTGTGTAAGGTTCGATTTTGTATGTCAATTCTTCAAGATTAACTTCAAAACTATAATAACCTGAAGCAGCCGTTGGGAACACACCTGGATCAGTGTCACCTTCTGTTGCTCTGTACTGTACTTTCGCACCGTTTGTTCCATAAGCTGGAGCCCACATGCCAATTTGTTCAATTAGTTTAAAACCGTCTTTATTAAAAAATCCTGTATAATATTGTTTTGCTGGCTCTTTTGGATCTCTATAAATTGGCATATTATTACTGGTTACACTCCATCCTGCTGCGGTACCAGGTCCTACTAAAAACAAATCAACTTTAGGGAATACACCTCTGTAAGGAGTCAATTGAATTGTAATTGGCGTAGAAAGTTTTGGTTCAGAAAGCGTTGTGCCAACAGTAGATTTAATTCTCACATCGATTGTCCCTTCAACATCTGGAGTAAGTCCAAGTGCAAGTGCTCTCGTATTCAATTCTGCTACTGTAATTGTGGCATGAGTATTTGTAGAAGATGTAATATCTACCGGTGCTGCAAACTCAGTATTACTAGCAGCAAATTGCACGGTATAGGTTACAATTGTCGGAGTTCCATAATTCACTTTTTCCCAAGTAAAAGTAAGAGCGGTATTGTTTGGTGTTTCTTTATTTAAAATCGTAGAAGAACCACTTTCGGGAGTTATAAGAGAAAATGCTGCTTCTTGAGGTTCTAAAATCATTAAATTTTCTTCGTTTTCGCAAGACGAAAATCCAGCCAGTACAAGTACTGCAATAAATATTTTATATATATGTTTCATTTGTATATCGTTTAAGTTAAAAAAATTAATAACCTGTATTTTGAGTTAAATTTTTATTGGCTCCTAAAGATCCTTCTGGAATCGGGAAAACACTCATATAAGCAGGAATAGCAATTCCTTTTGAAGAGTTTCCTTTCCACGCCCAGTTATAAGATCCTCCAGTATATTTTCCAAAACGAATTAAGTCTTGTCTACGGTGTGCTTCCCAATGTAATTCGCGTGCTCTTTCGTCAATAAGAAAATCTAGCGTTAATTCGCCTAAAGTAATATTTCCAACAGTTGAGTTTGAATTGGCTCTTTGTCTCAAAGCATTTACATAATTTAAAGCCTGAGTCGTTGTTCCGTTTCCTCCTCTTAAAGTAGCTTCTGCATA
The DNA here is from genome assembly GCF_024649945.1 of Flavobacterium panacis. Classification (GTDB taxonomy): domain Bacteria; phylum Bacteroidota; class Bacteroidia; order Flavobacteriales; family Flavobacteriaceae; genus Flavobacterium; species Flavobacterium panacis. Next base: position 398,331 of record NZ_JANKMS010000001.1, read on the forward strand.
CATTAAATAAACATCGGCTAATCGGAATAATGGAAAATCAGTATCAGCGTAAGTAGAACTAATTCCGTTAACTCCTGTTGATGTTTTATTAGAAAATTTAGATAAAATATAACCTTGCGTTTTCACACCAATATCATCAATATCGATAGATCTTTGTTTTCCTGGATCGCCGGCAACACCTTTTCCGATTGTATTTCTTGTATCCTGACTGAATTTTACCCCTTCAAATTTTTGAGCAAATTCTTTTCTGATTCTAAGTGCTCCTGTCCAACCACCAATTCCGAAATCGGCTCCATTATTTTCCCAAGCACCAATTTGTCCGTTTGTTAAAACAGTTGTCGCTCCCCAGTTTTGAGAAACTGCTCCATCTGATTGAATTCCGAAAATAATCTCTTGAGAAGTATTGTTGTCAGCCTTGAAATTATCCAGATATTTTGGTTTTAAAGTATAACCGCCATCAATAATTGCGTTACACATTGCAATACAATCATTAAAACGATCCGCTTGAATATAAACCTGGGCATTCAAATACATTTTAGCCAAAATCATTTGTGCCATAGCTTTATCTAATCTTCCGTATTCGTTTGTTCTGGCAGCTTTTAATTCAGGTAAAACAGCTTTTAATTCAGTTTCAATATATTCAAATAACTGTTTTCTGTTAAACTCAGGTCCTCTAAAGTTAATAGGATCATTTTCAGTATACATTGGCGCTTTACCAAATAAATCCATCATGTTGTAATAGGCATATGCTCTTAAAACACGAACTTCTTGACGATACAATGCAATATCAGCTAAAGTAGCAGCATCTGTAATACCTCTTGAACTTAATTTTTCTGGAGTACTCTGGCGTAAAAATTCGTTTGCATAAGAAACAGAAACCATTGTTCTACTAAACATTCCTAAGATAACAGGATTTGCCGCTGTCCAGATATTACGCTGTAATTCTGCCGTTCCCGCATCATTCTCATAACTCCAAACCAATTCATCTGTAGTTAATTCCTGCATGTACAATAAACATCTTGTAAACTGACTTGTTCCAGCATCTACACCTTCAAGTGAAGAATTATCAGGACCAAGTACGCCTGTTAAAGTTAGATTTCCGTAAACTCCTGCAAATGCTTTTTTGTATCCGTCAGGTGTCGAAAACAATACATCAGAAGAAAGAACGTCGTCATCTTTAGAAACTACATTTAAATCATCTGTACAAGACTGAAAAACCAAAGTCAGTGCAACTATTGTTGTTACTATATATTTTTTCATGATTTCGTTATTAAAATTTAAGATTAACACCAAACAAAATAGATCGTTGTCTTGGATAAATCGTTTTGTCTACACCATTATTTGTAATTTCAGGATCTAAACCACTGTATTTAGTCAATACAAAAACGTTCTGAACTCCCGTAGATACTCTTAATGTTGATTTGCTGTTTAGCCAGTTTCCAAATGTATATCCTAAAGTGATATTATCCATTTTCAAGAATGATGCATTCTCAATATAAAGATCTGATAAAACAACATTTGAGGTCGTCTGAAAATTGGTTTGCAATATTTGAGATGGAGCATTACTTAAAACTCCACCATTTTCCATAGCATCATATTGTGCTCTGCTGGCATCAACAGCATTAAAAATTCGATTTCCAATACTTGCTCTTAAGTTGAATGAAAAGTCAAACTTTTTATAGTTCATGTTTGAAGCAAATCCTAATGTAAAATCTGGGTCTGGGTTGTTGTAAATGTATTTATCAGAATCATTTTTGACATTATCACCATTTAAATCTACATATGCTCCCTCGATTGGCTTTCCTTCATTATTGTACAATTGTTTGTACACATAGAAAGAATATGGCGTGTAACCTTCTCTGAAAATTTGCCCTGGAGTTCCTGTACCTGCAATATTATCTCCTAAAAAAATATCGGTTCCGTTAACTAGATTTTTAATTCTTCTTTCGAATTTAGAAAAATTAAAATTCATGTTCCAGTTAAAATCTTCTGTTTTAATGGCATTTGCATTAATCGTAAACTCGATACCTTTTGTGGTAAAGCTTCCCACGTTTTGATACACACGATTAGAGAAATTACTTCCATCAGAGATTGCTGCATTTACTAATAAATCTTTAGATTCTTTATAATACACATCAAGTCCCGCTGATAAACGATTGTCTAGGAAACCAAAATCAAGTCCAGCATTATATGAAGTAGTTTCTTCCCATTTCAAGTTATTTGTTCTTTTTGAAGGAAGTGCAACGGGAACTGGACTTGCACCAAAATAGTATTCAGAATTCCCGCTTCCAACCTGATATTTCTGTAAATAACCGTTTGGCTCAGGAATATCCTGTTGTCCTGTAATTCCATAACTTAACCTTAATTTTAAGTCAGATAACGTTTGACTATCTTTAAAGAAATCTTCTTTGATTTTCCATGCAAAAGCTACAGAAGGAAAATTCCCCCAACGATTCGCTTCTTCAAATCTTGAAGAACCATCTCTTCTGTAAGATAGCGTTAATAAATATTTGTCTCTAAAGTTTAAATTTGTTCTCGCAAAGAATCCTATTAAAACAACATCGGTATCCAGAGTTGTTTCAGGAAATGTAGATGGCAAATCGGGATTTAAAATGTTTCCGGTTTCAAACTTTGAACTTTGGAATTTCTGATACGAATATCCTCCCGTTAACTCAAAATTCAACGCATTAAAAGTTTTGTTATATACTAAATAACCATCTAATAATTTATTTCTTCTGGTTTGTTCTGTATATTCATTTGTTCCATATGGAATGTTATTATTAGAAGGAGCAGAACCAGCATTGGCAGCCACTAATCTTCTTCTTTCTCCATTAGATTCATCAAAACCAACATTTACAACCGCTCTTAAAGCAGGTAAAAAATGAAATTTATAATCAATTTCAAAATTTCCAAAAATCCTGTTGTTGGTTCCTCTGTCATTTGTATTGAGCAATTGTGAAACAGGGTTTCTTGCAGCGGTTGCCACCAAAGGATAATTTCCATTAGCATCTACACCAGTTGTATATTCAAAATAACCGTCATAAGGCGCACCTTCCACTTTAATAGGCTGTGTCGGATCAAAACCAATAGCAGATCCTTCTACAGCATCTGTAAATCTGTTTGTTTCGTCTGTATAATTAGCCGAAAGTCTCAATTTTAAATGATTGTCCAAAAACGCTGGATTCATTACTAAACCAACTGTGTTTCTTTTAAAATTATTAGTCAAACGAAGTCCTTGTTGGTCTGTATTTCCCAAAGTCAAACTTGTTGGAATACTATTAAATAAACTTCCTCTAACAGCTAAACTCTGATCTATTGTACCAGTATTTCTGTAAATTGCTTTCTGCCAATCTGTATTCGCAGTTCCTAATTTATTGACATCATCGCTTCTTCTGTCTGCGATAACACTTCTAAATTCATCTGCACTAAAAACATCTACCGTTTTAGTCAGTGAACCTGCAGCATATTGTACATTATAATCTACAGATAAAGTTTTACTTCCTTTTTTTGTTGTAATAATAATAACACCATTTGCAGCACGAGAACCGTAAATTGCAGAAGCCGATGCGTCTTTTAAAACTGTTATCGACTCAACAGTTGCTGGGTTTAATGATGCCAAAAAAGAAGAAGAACCTGTATTTGTAGCGTTATCAAGAGGCAATCCGTCGATTACAATAAGAGGATCATTACTTGCAAAAAGTGAACTTCCTCCTCTAATTCTAATCTGAGAACTAGAACCTGGTGCTCCCGTTGAGTTCACCGTTAAACCTGCTACTCTACCGTTAAGCAGATTTTCTGTAGTAATGTTGTTTCCTTTATTAAAATCTTTTGTTGAAAGTGCCGTAACAGATCCTGTAGCATCTTTCTTTTTAACGCTTCCGTAACCTACCTGAACTACTACTTCTTTCAGTTGGTTTGTATCTTCTTCAAGAGTAATGCTTAGATTTTTTTGGGCGCCAACCGTTATGGTTTGATTGACAAAACCGGTAAAAGAAAATGTAACTTGATTACCTGCTTTTACTCCGGGTAATTGAAATTTTCCATCAAAGTCCGTAGAGGTACTAATATTGGCACCTGATACTTTTACGTTTACTCCTGGTATGGGCTGATTGGTGCCTTTTTCGATAACGACACCACTTATTGTGTTCTGAGCAAAAACACAAAAAGGCAGCAAGAGTAATAAAAGTAAAAATTTGGATTTAATTCTTTTCATACTTTTTTAATTGGGTTTGGTTTTAAGTTAGATTCATTAATTAGTATAAAATACAATTTAATGGCAGAATTTATAATCTATAATAAAGTGAGTTTGCAAAAAAACTGTTCTGGAGTAATTGTTTTTTTTTAAGATTATATTCTGCTTCTCAAATTAATTCTACACTATTTTTTTAATAAGAAGAAAAAGGTTTTCCTGTAAATTTTAATTGAAGTGTTGGTCATGTTAAAGTGGTTTTGGTTAAGATAATTAGTTTGTTTTATTGATTCGCTTTCTACAAAAAAATAAGTCTTTATTTTTCAAACGTTGTAGCTGATCAACAGACATTGCAAATTAAGGGCACAACGAGTTTTTAAGACAGGGAAAAATTCATTTATAAAAGGGGACAATTTCGTAAAAGCACATTTACAAAGCTTATTAAAAACATATTTGTCAATTTTTTACCCTTAAAAAAATGACTAAAGAAATAATTAACCGCTTTAATAATGTATTTAATAATCCTTTAACTAATACCATAAAATCGCTCCTTTTTTCAAAAATAAATCGGAAAGATTAAGTTCCTACAGTTTAATTTTAATGCAAAAACACAAACTACATCCTTCATTTCATCTAAAAAACAAATGTTGCTTTTACACCTTATCTAATAAATCACTATTTTCGCAACCTATACAGATTCAACATTTATTGATTTAAAAATGATCCGGCTTTCAGATCGTACGCTTCTATTTTTTTAATGTTAAAAGCGGCAAGCATTTTAAAAAACATTTATGGATAAGCTAAAATCCTTTCTTATTATTAGTCTACTTTCTATAAGTGCTTTTGGACAAAATTTCCCAATCAAGCATCTTGATATTTCTTCTGGACTTTCTAATAATTCCGTTGCATCTATATATCAGGATCAAAATGGCTATATGTGGTTTGGAACTTTTGACGGACTCAACAGATACGATGGGAACGATTTTAAAATTTACCGTAATATTCATACGGATCCAAACTCTATTCAAGGAAATGCAATAAGCTGTATTGAAGGTGACTACGCAAATAATCTTTGGATCGGAACAACTGCAGGTCCGGTTATTTTTAATGCCGAACGCTCTTCTTTTAGTCCATTGAAGTATTACGATACCAATAAAAAAATCAAACCTTTAAATGGCACTGCTTACGAAATCATCGCAGTACATTCTCTGCACATTATTCTGGTAGCTACAAAAGAAGGTATTGTCATTTTTAAAGAAGGTGAAAAAACCGGAAAAGCAATACCTTTCAATGGAAAATTGCATTATATAGCCAGATCAATAGCATACAATGCCAATAAACAAGTTTTTTACGTTTTTATAACAGGAAAAGGACTTTGTAAATTTGATATTAAATCTCAAAAATTAACACTTTTAAACGATACAATTACTGGTGCAAATTGCATTAAATTAACAAAGGAAGGACTTTGGATTGGCTCAGATGAAGGTGCTTATCTCTATAATTACAACCTGAATAACTATTCTAAAAATTACTTTACAGAAAAAACAGTTGTACGTGATTTTTATCAACAGGAAGACAGACTTTGGATTGCCACTGATGGAGCTGGTCTTTTTACCCTTACAAAAAATCAGACTACTCCCCTTTTATATCGTGCGAACGGTCCTGTTGCTTTGCTTAACAGTAAATCTTTATATGATATTTTTCAAAGTAAAAATGGAGAAATGTGGTTCGGAACTCTTCGCGGTGGCGTAAGTATGATGGGCAAAAAACCACTCTATTTTAATCATTTCAAAAGCAAAGATCCGCTGACTAATAAAGAAGACGAAGATCCAGCTGCAAACTTTATTCTTTCTTTTTGTGAAGATGAAAAGAAAAATATATGGATTGGTACCGATGGTGCCGGAATACGATATTGGAATAGAAAACAAAATAGTTACGAAGTGTATTCCAGTACTTCATCTGCTGGTAGAAAAATACAAAGCAATTTTGTTACAAGCATCGTCAAAGATTCTGACAATGCCATTTGGGTTGCGATGTGGAAAGGCGGAGTTTGTCGAATTGATCCAAAATCAAAGACCATTCAAAATTTTTCCATCTATAATCAATTCACTAAAAAAGCAGAACAAGAATCATGGCTGCTCTTTTTAGATTCAAAAAATACACTATGGCTTGCTGTCACTAATGCAGGTGCACTTTATCAGTTTGACAGAAAACAAAATAAATTCATCTGTTATAGCAATACTTTACGCGATGTTACTTGTCTTTACGAAACCGAAGATGGAAAAATCTGGGGAGGAACATTCAATTCCTTTTTTGAAATTGATTCCAAAACAAATAAAGTAAAAAATTATCATTCTGATTATAACATTCGATGTATAGCAGAAGATCAAAACAACAATCTTTGGATCGGTACAGTAGAAGGCGGACTGCTTTTATTTGATAGAAAAACAAGAACTTATAAAAAATATACCACTCAAAATGGTCTTTCGAGTAATACGGTACTTCGTCTTTTGGAAGACAAACAAGGAAATTTATGGATGAGTACCTATCATGGCATCTCAAGATTTAATCCTAAAAACAATACTTTTAGAAATTTTGGTGTTACTGATGGATTACAGGGAACTCAATTTAGTTGGAATGCAGGCACTAAACTTTCTACAGGAGAATTTATTTTTGGAGGTATAAACGGATTCAATGTTTTTTTTCCGGATCGCATTAAAGACAAAAAAAATACAGGCAAATTTTTATTAAATGATTTACTGGTAAACAATCAGTCTTTACCAGTAAATAATCCTTACGTAACAGAGAAAAAACTAGAAATGATAACGGCTGCTGAGCTTCCTTACGAAAAATCGGCATTAAGCTTTGATTTTGTATATCTTGACTATGTTAACTCTGAGAAAATCAATACTGCTTACTTTCTGGAGGGCTGGGACAAAAATTGGAATTTTACCTCCAAAAACAACAGAGCAAATTATTCAAGACTAACTGAAGGAACTTATACGTTTAAGGTAAGAATAACAGATGTCTTCGGAAATTGGACAAATGAAGTAACATTGGCAACGGTAAAAATACTTCCGCCTTGGTACAGAACTTGGTGGGCTTATACTTTTTATCTCATCGCTGCAATCGCTGCGATTTATGCTTACGTAAATTATCATAAAAACAAGGAAAGACTTCGTTATGAAATAAAACTTGCCCGAATGGAGCACAAAAAAGATAAGGAACATGCCGAAAAACAATTTTCTATGTTCACTTATATGGCTCATGAATTACGCACTCCTCTATCTTTAATCATAAATCCTCTTAAGAGTGCAATTGAAAGAAAAAAACAGCCTGAAAATGATCTGGATCTAAGTCTTGCCTATAAAAATGCTAAACGCCTACTGAGTCTTACGGATCAGCTATTATTGTTTAGAAAAGCCGAAACGGATCTTGATGAACTAAAAGTTTCGAAGATTAATCTAAATACTCTTTGTTGTGAAATCTACGAAAGTTTTACACAAATGGCAGCAGCCAAAAATATCAATTACCAATTTATTGAAGAAAATATACCAACTGAAATATATGGCGATTATGAAAAAATAGAAATTGCTCTCTTTAACTTAATTTCTAATGCCTTTAAATTTACTCCAAACAAAGGATCCATAACTATTGAACTCATTGAAAACAATAATGATGTTTCTATAATTATATCGGATACTGGAAGCGGTATTGCTGAAAATGATATTGCAACTATTTTTGAAAAATTCAAGCAAATTCAGTCCAAAGCCAGTAACGGTTTTGGGATAGGACTTTATGTTGCCCAATATTTCGTAAATAAGCATCATGGCGAATTAACGTGTAAAAGTAAAGTTGGAGAAGGCACTTCTTTCACTATTAAACTTCTAAAAGGAAACAACCATTTTACAGAAATAAATATTAACGAGAATCATCAACATATGTCTCCACTTGTGGGTGAACTTCTCGAAGGATTACCAGCCCAAAATACATATGAAAAAGAAAATCTGCCTTCATTTCCTGAAGCGCTGGTTAGTACAAAAAAGGTATTGTTGATTGTGGAAGATAATCCTGAAATGAATCATTATCTGGTGCAACTTTTCTCTAAAAACTATATTGTTTATTCTGCTTTTAATGGTCTTGATGGATTAAAATTGGTAGAAAAACATATGCCTGATATTGTGTTGAGTGATATTTCTATGGAAGGCATGAATGGTTTGGATTTATGCAAGAAAATCAAGCAAAATGATGATTTGAGCCATATTACAGTGATACTTCTCACCGCTACAACCAGCAATGACATTCATCTGCAAAGTATTATAGAAGGTGCCGATGATTATGTGACCAAACCTTTTGACAGTGATATACTTTTAGCACGAGTTGATTCTGTTCTTCGTAACAGAGGGCAACTGCGCAAATACTTTTTGGACAGTATAACGCTTCGCGAAAACATCAATAAAGTTCCTCTCGAATACAAAGAGTTTCTTGATAAATGCATAGAAATCGTTGAAGCAAATCTAGAAAACAGCGAATTTAATCTAAAGACTTTTTCGGCTGCAATGGGAATGAGTCATTCCAGTCTTTATAAAAAGATTAAAGCTATTTCGGGAGAAACTGTAAATGTTTTTATCCGATCGATTAGAATTCGTAGAGCTGCTGTAATCATGCTTACAGAAAACATTAACATTGCACAAGTTGGTCCTATGGTTGGAATCGAAGATCAGCGTTACTTCCGTCAACAGTTCGTAAAATTATTTGGAATGAAACCTTCGGAGTATATTAAAAAATATAGAAATTCTTTTAATAAGGAATTGAATATTATTCAGAAAGGAAATCTTTAAGGCATTTAAAATCTCTGTAAAAGAAAATTTACACTTTAAAAATCTTATCTAATTCATAGCCTTATTTTTTCATGAAATAAAGATAATCTGTTGTACTAGAAACATTTCTTAATCGAATCTGCGAATTATTAAACTCGAATAATTTCCAGCTACTATTGTTCAGTTTACTCATTAATTCTGAATTGAAATTTAATTTCAATTCCTTAAGTCCATATTGGACAACATTAACTTCCCACTGACCTGTTTCTGAAATTCCCGATTTAGAAGCCGTAACTGTTTTATCGCTTTTGAAAACAAAAGAATAACCATCATAGGAATTCGTTTGATCTGAACCTTTATAAAAATAAGGAATGCTCCAGGAACCATTAATAATAACGTTCTCAAAGTCAAGTGTTGCAATATTATTTTCAGGGCAATTGTCTATTGCATATTTAATAGCATTTTCGAAATCCTGATTATTGTTAAGAGACTTTGTCTGATTATTATAATCAACAATTGAAATTGGGTATTTTAACGAAAGATATTGACTGTCAGTTAAGTTTTTTATAAAATTAAAAAAACTCTGATCGCTTATAATCGACACTGAACTTGCCACTTGATTGGCAGTGTTGTAAACATCAATTGTAATGGGATAATTAATATTTAATCCGTTGATTTTAGATAAAAGATCAGGATAAAGATTCCAATAATCAATCAAATCATCAAAATCACTTTGATTAGGAATGAATTTTTCGATGTAATTATAATACACCATTGTTACCGGAAAATTTATTTTCACAATATCATCATCCGTATTACTGGCATTGATATTATCCAATACTTTTTGATAATCGGCAGTTGAATTAAGTGCAATCTGCGTATTATTTACTGTAACGGTGTATGGAAACTTTAAGGCACAATAACTTGATCCGTCAATTATATTGTCTTGTACAGTAGGAACCATAGCTACTCGTTGCAGATAAGAAGTCAACGGAGAAACCTTCGTTACCGTACCTTGAGTATTAGAGCTTTGCTCGTCAATTTCATCTTGGCAAGATCCAAAAAAAAGAAAAGGTACTATTAATAAATATTTTCTTAGAGACAACATATTTAGATTTTTACAAAGGTAATAAAATTTAGAAATGGTTCTTTTACTAATAAATCAAGGATTTAAGTCTCTTGTTAATACAAAATTATCAAAAGCCAATAGCATTTTATTCTTATATAAAACAATCTTATAGGCATCTACCCTACTTATATTAAAAACAAATACTTTTGCATTTTCCAAACCACAAACCTAAATGCCAAACAAGCCCGAATCAAACACTTGTGACGAAATTGTTTTTTCGTCCTTTTTTAAAAGCCATATTAAAGCGCTTCGGAATTTTCTTTTTTACAAATTTGGTAATCTCGAAAAGGCCGAAGATGTTGCACAAGAAGCTTTCTTAAAACTTTGGCAGAACTGTTCATCGGTTCCAATCGAAAAGGCAAAATCTTACGTCTATACCATTGCCAACAACAGCAGCCTGAATGAAATCGCCCATCAAAAAGTGGTTTTGAAATACGAAAAAGATTTTACAGGTTTGGATAAAACCAATCAGACTCCCGAATATATTTTGGAAGAAAAACAATTTCAAGCAAAACTTTTAAAAGCAATCGAAAACTTAAACGAGAAACAACGTGTTGCTTTTTTGATGCACAGAATTGATGGAAAAAAATATAGCGAAATTGCCGCCGACTTAAATATCAGCGTAAAAGCGGTAGAAAAACGCATTCATTTAGCTTTGTTAAGCTTACGTAAAGAAATTGATCTCTAAAAAGTAGGGTAAATTTAGTTCTAACTGTTTTAATAACATAATACCGGTACAATGAAAAAGAATCACTTACTAGCCAAATGGCTTAACGATGATTTGACTGAAGAAGAATTAGCTGCTTTTAAAGCCAGTCCCGATTTTGAAAAATATCAAAAAATTAAAAATTATACAGATCATTTAACGGTGGATGATTTGGATGAAAACGCTATGCTTTCTTCTATTTTGACACAGAAAAAAGAAGCCCCAAAAGTAATTCCGTTATACAAAACATGGTTTTTCCGTGCAGCAGCGATTTTTATTCTGGCTCTCGGAATCACACTTGCTTTTAATATGCTGGTACCTCAGACAGAAACGGCAGGTTTTGCAGAAAAAAATTCTTTTTCTCTGCCTGATAATTCTGAAGTGGTTTTAAACTCAGGTTCTGAAATTCAGTACAAAAAATGGAATTGGAACAAAAACAGAAATCTTGAACTACAAGGTGAAGCTTATTTTAAAGTAGCAAAAGGAAGACGTTTTGAAGTAGAAACCAAACTGGGAAAAGTAGCCGTTTTAGGAACACAGTTTAATGTTAAGGTTAGAAAAAACAGGTTTGATGTTGTTTGTTATGAAGGACGTGTAAAAGTGAATTACGGAGACAAACAAATTCTTTTGACTCATGGTCAAGGTGTAACTTTTCAGAATGGAAATCAGATTGAAACGGAAACCAATTCGCTAAAACCAGAATGGATCGACCATCAAATCAGTTTTTACAAAGAAAACATCCGAACTATTTTGGATGAAGTGGAAAGACAATACAACATTACTATTGAGTTGAAAACCAAAGATACAACCTCTTTGTTTACAGGAAAATTACCTGCTGAAAATCTCGATACCGCATTGCAGATTCTAAGTACAACTTATAACTTAAAAATTCAAAAAGTTTCAAACCATAAAATAATTATTGCCGAAAAATAAATGCTGCGCCCAAAACAATATCATTTTTTGTTTTGCATTTTTTTCTATGTCCTCAATTTATTGGGTCAGGAGAAAGGAAAAACTGTGCCTTTCAGTAAAATCATTATTGATATTGAGCAGCAGCATCAGGTTAGTTTTAATTATCTGGAAGACAATGTCGTTGGATTGAAATTAAGTCCGCCAAATAAATCACTTTCTTTAGAACAGAAACTGCGTTATCTTTCTCAAAAAACTGATTTGTCATTTGAAAACATTGACAACAAATTCGTTAATGTTTATAAAAACAAAGACAAAACTCCGATAATCTGTGGGTATATTTTTTCTTCATTAGATAAAAAACCTATTGAAGGCGTCAATCTTAATTTATCGGGAAAAATTCATGCTACAACCAATTCAGATGGTTATTTTGAATTAAAGAAAATAGATAAAAACTCGCTTTTAATCAGTCATGTGGGATTTTGTTCCAAAAGAATTTCAATTGGAAATGCTGATACCAAAAACTGCTTGAAATTATTCTTGGAACCTGAAGTTACAGAATTAAAAGAAATTAAAGCTGGATCTATTCTTGCTTCTGGTATTTCTAAAAATACAGACGGATCATTTGAGATCAAACCTAAGAAATTTGGTATTCTTCCTGGACTTATAGAACCAGACGCTTTGCAAGCCATGCAGCAAATCCCAGGGGTAAACAGCATCGATGAAAGTGTTTCGAGTATCAACGTTCGAGGAGGAACGCATGATCAGAATTTGTTTTTATGGAATGGAATCCGAATGTTTCAAACTGGTCACTTTTTTGGTTTGATTTCTGTATTTAATCCGAATTTGGCACACAACATTTCGATTTATAAAAACGGAAGTTCTGCTTTTTTTGGTGAAAGTGTATCGAGTGTAGTGGATATTTCTACAACTCCTCAAACGGAAGAAAAAAACAGTTTCAGTGCGGGAATCAATATGATAAATGCAGATGTTTATGGAAAATACAATCTTTCTAAAAAGAGTTTTATCGAAATTTCTGCCCGTAAATCGATTACCGATTTTGTAGAAACTCCTACTTATAAAGAATATTTCAATAAAGTATTCCAAAATACTACCATTACTGATTTCAATGAAAAGCAAAATGTAGATTATCGAAGTGACAAGAAATTCGGTTTTTATGATGCTACATTTAAATATGTCCAAAAAATAGGCACCAAAGATCAGCTAGTATTTGATTTAATAACGATTCAGGACAATCTGAAAGTTTTTCAAAGTGCAAAAGTCTACGATATTTTTAGGTCTGAAAACAGCACTTTACGTCAACAAAACTATGGTGGTAATTTATCATGGCAAAGAAACTGGAACAGCTTTAATACAACAAAAATCAATATTTACAATTCGGGTTATAAACTTCTTGGCAATCAGAAAAACAGTATCGGAAATCAAATTGCCATTCAGGAAAATACGGTAAATAATAACGGAATCAATTTAGAAAATCAGCATATTCTAAATTCTAAATTTATTCTGAGTGACGGTTATCAATTCAATGAAATCGGTATTACCAATTTCGAGCGCGTCAACAATCCTGAATTTTATCGAAAAGTTAAAGATGTACTTCGAACGCATGCTTTAATTTTTGAAGGAAAATATAATGATACCATCAGCAGATTATATTTTAAAGCTGGAGCACGAATCAATTATATTGAAAAATTTCAAAAATGCATTGTGGAGCCGCGAGTTCAATTTAATTATGGCATTAATAAAAACCTTAATCTAGAGCTGTTAGGAGAACTCAAAAGTCAAAATTCACAACAGATTATTGATTTGCAAAAAGATTATTTCGGAATCGAAAAAAGACGTTGGATTGTATCGAATAATACCACCGTTCCTATTCAGAGAAGCAAACAGCTGTCTTTAAGTTTATTCTACAAAAAGAATGACTGGCTTTTGGATATTGAGAATTTTTATAAAAGAGTAAACGGCATTATCACTGCTAGTCAAGGTTTTCAGAATCAATTAGAATTTGTACGAACGACGGGAGATTATGAAGTATTAGGAACAGAAATCCTAATTCAAAAAAAGCTAAATCACTTTCTGACATGGATGAGTTATACTTTTAATGATAATAACTACGATTTTCCTAATTACGAATTTCAAAGATTTCCAAACAATTTTGAGTTATCGCATACTCTTTCGTGGGCTGTAATGTACGAGAAAAACAATTTCAAAATTGCTCTGGGAACCAAATGGTCTTCGGGAAGGCCCAAAACTTCTGCAGAAACTTCCAATATAGATCCTTCAGATCCTGTTTTGGTTTACAACAGACCAAACAATACCAATCTTCATGCTTTTTCGCAGGTTAACCTCTCTTCTACTTATAAATGGGAAACTGCTAACGGAATTCAATATAAAATAGGACTATCTATTTTGAATATCTTAAATCGCAAAAACGAAATAGGCGAATATTATCGAATTAGTTCGCTTACTAATTCTATTGAAGAAGTGGAAACTTTTGCGCTACAAAGAACTCCAAATGTGAGTTTTAGAGTTTCTTTATAAACTACAACATACAAACCTCAAAAGACGGTTTGTATACTTTTTTATTTTTTTCTGACAAAATCACAATTTTTTGGTAGGGTAATCTGCATCATGCCTGTTTTACTATTAAACCCATCAAAAAAATTGAAAATGAAAAGAAAAAAAGCAGTCACACTCCTTGCAGTTTTGCTTCTAATCGTTTCTGGCGGTATCTATTTGTATTACGGTTTTCTTTTTAAAGAAGCCCGTAACATATCAACCGAAAATCCGGAAACCAGCATAACGGCATCCACATTAATTGAGGATTACAATTCCGATCCTAAAAAAGCAGATTTAAAATACCTCAACAAAACTATCGAGGTAACAGGTAAAGTAACCAAAGAAACAGATTCTGTTATGATACTTGAAAATACTGTTTTCTGCCTTTTCACTCAAAAAACAAAACACAATCTCTTAAGTCCTAATGCCATCATTAAAGGAAAATGCATTGGTTACGACGAGCTATTTCAGGAAATCAAATTAGACCAGTGCACGATTAATAACCCAAACAATTAACCATTTATGAAAAAACTCTTAATCCCCTTCTGCTTTTTTATGGCTACTATGGCTTATTCGCAGGACGATTTACTTAAAAGCCTTGATTCTACTAAGGTAGATGCCAACTATTCTACAGCAACTTTTAAAGCTTTGCAGCTGGTAACCTTACAAACCACAAAAATGCCTGCAAAAAAGGAATTTTATTTTGTTGTATCGCATCGTTTTGGTACAGTAAAAGATGGTCTTGACAGCTTTTTCGGTCTGGATAATGCTACTACAAAACTGGGCGGTATTTATGGAATTACAGATTGGCTTTCTGCTAGTCTTTCTAGACATACTTTAAACAAAATGTATGAAACTGGTTTAAAATACCGATTGGTGAGACAAGACGATCATTTCCCTGTAGATATTGTGGGTTATAGTGTTGCTGATATTAATACTTTTTTGGAGAAGGACCAATATCCAGGTTTAGAATTTAAGCATCGAGTTACTTTGGTACAGCAAGTATTGATTTCAAGAAAATTCAGTGAAAAACTGTCGTTTGAGTTAGTGCCTTCTTTTATTCACAAAAACCTTTACAATCCTGACATTGAAAGAGACAATCAGTTTTCTTTTGGTGGAGGCGGACGCTATAAAATCACTAAAAGATTGTCTGTAAACTTAGAATACATGCACAATTTTGACAAACCTGATTTTTACAAAAACCCTTTATCAGTAGGACTTGATGTAGAAACTGGCGGACATGTTTTCCAGCTTATTTTCACTAATTCACAATCCATGAGCGAAAGCGGATACATCACTAATGCATCTGGAAACTGGGGCAAAGGAGATTTCTTCTTCGGATTTAACTTATACAGAGTATTTTAATTAACCACAAAAAAACAAACTATGAAAAAGGTATTAATGTTAACCGTTTTACTTGCCGTATTTACAAGCTGCAGCGATTCGGATACTTATGAAGATATTGAAACTCCAACGAATACAGAACCCAATAATCCTAATCCAGGCAATCCTGATCCAGTTACTCCATCAGAGCCATCGACCGCAGTAACGTACACTAAAAATGTAAAATCAATTATCGATGCTAATTGTATTGGTTGTCACCAAAGTGGAAGATCTGCAGGGTTTAGACCTTTAACAACTTATGCAGAAGTAAAAGCTGCTGTTGAAAATGCTGGACTATTAGGCAGAATACAGCTCCAAAATGGTCAACAAGGTATTATGCCTCAAGGAGGAAGAATGTCTCAGGCCAATATTGATGTGATTGTAAAATGGAACACTGACGGATTAAAAGAAAATTAATTACTATGAAAAGACTATTTTTTAATTGCTTGATTGTATTCCTTTTACTTGGAATAAACAATGCATCAGCACAAAAACTGATCACAAAAACCGGAAATATCAAGTTTCAGGCTTCAATGCCTTCTTATGAAGAAGTTACCGCCGAAAACAAAAGTGTTTCTGCGATACTAGAACAATCAACCGGAGATTTTGCGTCTTTGGTTCTTATAAAAGGCTTCCGCTTTAAAGTGGCTTTAATGGAAGAACATTTCAATGAAAATTATATGGAATCTGAAAAGTTCTCAAAAGCAACATTAAAAGGAAAAATTGTTGATTTTGATATTGCTAAAATCACCAATACGCCTAAAAACTTTACTCTTAAAGGAGATCTTACCATTCACGGCAAGACAAATCCTGTGACCATCATTGTAAAAATTTCAAAAGCTGCTAATGGAATCACACTTAATGGTTCATTTGAAGCAAAACCGGAAGATTACAACATTGAAATTCCAAGTTTGGTGAGAAAGAAAATTGCTGATAAAGTCAAAATCGATTACAACTTTTTACTGACTAAATAAATGCCTTCTGAATACATCATTGGACATTCTATTTGAGGCCGGTTTCATACTTAGCCGGCTTCTTTTTACCACTAACCTAACCCATTTTTTATGATCTGGAAAAACTATACCGTTACAGGTGAAGATGTAGATGATGTTATGGTAATGGAAAACACTGCCTATGTCTCTTATACCATACGATTATTATATCGCTTTTTGTATGAGAATGGATTTTCAAGAGAGAAACTCAGAACACTCAATCTGGGTATTCAGGAAGGAAATCATGGATTGGTCTGTTATAAAAATCTAATGTTTACCGAACCTTTTTTAGTCGAAATGAACCAATTCAATATTGAAGATAAAATCAATTTTAAAAGCGCTTTTTTCAATTCGAAGAACGAATGTTGTGCCGAAATCAACAGCGAAGTACAATGGTTTGATTCTATTCATATGAAAATTGTTTCAACCCCTAAACAGATTCTTCAACATTTTACAATGAAAAGCTAGTATTACCTCAAGAGAAACCTTACCCGTTACGAATAATATTAATAACAACAATTAAATTAAAAACCATGAAATTACAACAATTAAAATTCGCTTTAGCTGCAGTTGCAGCCCTGTTTATCGCAAGCTGTAGCAGCGATACTGACAATAACAATACAACTCCAGAAGTTAAAAAAGAGATTAGTCTTTCTACAAGCGCAACATTTGGTTCGTATCTGACTGATAAAGAAGGGAAATCGCTTTACTTTTTTGCCACTGATGCCAATGGCCAGGCATCTTGTTCTGGAGGTTGCGAAGCTGTATGGCCTCCATTTTATGTAGATAATTTGACTGCCGATAAAATCGCGGATGGCTTAACTTTATCTGATTTTGGAACGATTACAACCTCTTCTTCTAAAAAACAACTAACGTATAAAGGATGGCCTTTATATTATTATGCGCCAGTGGTAAACGGAGTTAATACTCGTGAAGCTACAGGTCAAACTACAGGAGATGGTGTTGGCGGTGTTTGGTTTATTGCAAAACCTGATTATTCTATTATGCTGGTAAAAAGTCAGCTTGTAGGTCACGACGGAAAAAACTATAAATCTGATTATACTGTTGGTGATGGCACGACTACTTACTTTACAGACGCAAAAGGATTGACATTGTATACTTTTAAGAATGATAACTTCAAAAAGAATAATTTCACTAAAGCTGATTTTTCTAATAATTCGGTTTGGCCTATTTATGAAACAGACAAGATTGTTGTTCCGTCAATTTTGGACAAATCTAAGTTTTCTGTAATTACGGTATTTGGTAAATCACAACTGACTTACAACGGTTGGCCATTATATTATTTCGGACAAGATGCTTCTGTTAGAGGTGCGAATAAAGGAATTAGTTTCCCTGCTCCAGGTGTTTGGCCAGTTCCTGTAAAAGACATTGCTCTTGCTATATAATATTTACTATTTCAAACTGGTCCAATCAAATGGGCCAGTTTGATTTTATTTCCAGTTTTTTAATAATTCGTTCGCAAGTTCTTTTACAACCGTTTCATCGCTGTTTAAAAATGTTTTGATTTCTTTTTCTGCTTTTTCCCCTTTAAGCATTGCCAATGCAATCAGAAAGTTTCTACAGTTGAAATCACTTTCTTTTCTTGCTTCTTCACAAGCTTTAATCAATAGATCGGCTGAAGCAACATCTTTTAATCTTCCTAATCCTAATGCGGCATCATATCTCATTGAAAAATCTGATTCGTTATTTTTTAGGATTTTTTTGAAAAGCTCTTTATGTTTCTCTAATGGAAAGTTCGACAAATATTCTATTGAGGCTCTTTCCCATTCCAATGCTTCACCTCTTTCTTTATATATCTTTTCAAATGTATCTTGCTGATTATTTACATTATTTACAATAAGCAAATTCACTAAAGCAACTGTTCTGTATTGTTCATAATTGATCAAAACTGGTAAAAGATCAATTAATCTTTGATTCTTATTTCCTTTTAGAGCATCGGCACTCCAATATCTCACAGAAGAATCTTTGTGTTTTAAAAAGTCAATTAAAATAGTAGTACTTTCAGCATCATTTCTTCCTTCTAATGCTCTTACTAATTGTGCAATCACTTTTTCGTTTTTACAAACTTTTAAAGTGTGTTGAATATTCGGTAATACTTCATCAGAATAAATCAATTTATTATGCTGAACAAAAATGAAATAGTCATCTGAAACCTTTTTTGATTCTAATAATGTTAACCAAAACCTTAGATTTTCAATTTTATTCGATTCAAAAAAACAATCTAATAAATCATTTGAAATACTGTCTTTTTGAGTCATTAATAATTTTAAATATTCATTATCGCTACTTGTTGGACTTTCAGCTAAGGCCTGCAAGGCAATTTTACGCACTTTATCATTATCTAAAAATGGTTTAAAGGTTTCTAGTAAATTCCCTATTTTAAGTTCTTTTACTGTATAAATGGCGTATCCTTTTATATTGATATCCCAATTTTTAACGGCGTCTAAAACGATCTTTTCTGTTTTATCATTTTTATCTGTTATTGATAATATCTGAACCGCTAAAATTTTAGCTTTTAAGTTTTCACTATCATATCTTTTATATGCCGTTTCTTGTAAACTGTCTTTATCCAATCTGAAAAATAAAGGTATCATGTGCGCATCACCGAAGTTTTCATTTTCTACTAAAAAGTCAAACATTTCGGTGGTATGTTTTGTCTTTAGATGCAGAAGTGCCATTCCACACCAAAGCAAATTTCCTTTTTCTTTTTCTATTTTTAATTTGTTTAATAATTGTTCTTCTCTTGACAAATCGTTAGAAGCGCCAATCATTAAATAAGAAAGTAAACGTTGATTCGGATTTTCTGAATTCAACATTTTATCAATGTTCTCAGTATATAAATTCTCCTTTTTGAAATCACTTAAAGGAAATGCCGTCAAACTTTCTCCTTTTAAATTGGAGGTTAACTGTGTAATATCACTTTGAGGGGTTAGAATATTTGGGTATTTGCGAAATAAATCATCTAAACTTTCTTCATTAAATGTTTCACTTAAAGAGTGTTCAAAATCAGTCTTAAAATTGGTTAAATCCTGACTTTGAATCTTTGTAAAAAAAGTTAAAAGAATACTTGTGATAAGTAGTTTTATTTTCATTTCCTTTTTTATTTGTTAGAAGAATTTTATGTGTAATTCATGCTTCCGCAATCTTGTTAATTTTGCGCTTTTCAAACAAATATATCTAAAATAACTTACAACGTATAATGTCCTTTCTTTTAAAAATAAATCTTTATAAGTAACTATATAAGCTTAATTCAATATCATTCAATTGAATTCAGAACAAAGAATAAATGATTCAGAACAATTATTAAAACAATATCTAATGTAATTTATACATTTGATTTTCATGTAAAATATACTTTCAATATATTTAGTGTGTCTCATTATTATTTTTGGAATCGTGAAAATTCGTTTAAGCTTTTTTTTAATTTTTACTACTCTAGTCTGTTTAGGTCAGTCTTCTTTTAATTCATTAAAGAAGGATCTTGAACAGAAAATTGTGTATTGTAAATTTAAAGAAGTTTTAAATCTTATTGAAAAAAACAGAGAATCTTATAGCGGTTCTGCCGGAATTGAACTAGACATTATAAAACTGAAAACCTTAACTGAACTTGGTCTTTATGATGAGGCTTTTAAACTTTCACAAAATCTAAACACAGATTCTCAAACAAGTCCAGAACAGCAACTTAACATCTATGTTGAAAGAGCACTGATCTTTGAGATTAACGAAAATGCAGCTTCTTGCTTTAAGGAACTGAAGAAAGCTGAAACCATATTTTCTAATTATCCCTATCTGAAATCGAAAAATTACACCAATTTTCTAATTCGTAAATCTTCTTATTATCGTGTAAACGGTTTTTCTGAAAAGGCATATCAACTTGCTCTTCAGGCAGAAAAATACGCAGAAAAAGTTCATGATACGGTAAACATGCCTGTTGTACAACTTATCCTTGGATTGGGTAATCGAAAATCTGATTCAGAAAAAGAGTTAAAATATTACCAGCGCGCACTTTATTTATACAAAAAACAGCATCATTACGAGGCTATTATATCTATGTATAATAATCTGAGTTTTTATTATTTAAAGGACAAAAAATACAATACAGCTGAAACTTACATAGATTCTGCACTGGCTTTAGTATCAAAATCAAATGTTCTCAATTACAAAGCTGATGTATACGAAACCAAAAGCATTATACTTGAAAAACAGCATAAGCCAGATTCTAGTCTGTTTTATTATAAAAGTGCTTCAGAATATTATAAAAAATATTATAGCGAACAGCGAGATCTAAAAATTAAAGAACTTGAAACGCAATACAACTTTGAAAAAGAAAAAAGTGAGAAACAAGCCTTAAAAAAAGATATTAAAAAGACTCGAATCTTAAACACTACACTCATTGTATCGGTTCTTGTTCTGGCTTTATTTACATATCAACTGACGAGAAACAAAAGAAAGATCGAAAAACAGAAGAAAAAAATTTCTGAAAACAATTCAGCCTTGCAGATTAGTTTAGAAGAAAAACAGTTTCTGGTTCAGGAATTGAATCACAGAGTCAAAAATAATCTTGCCGTAATTTTAAGTTTGATTGATTTTCAAAAAGACCAGGAAGAAAATGAAGATTATAAAAACCGATTTGACGACCTTTATCAACGTATTAAAACCATTATGATTGCTCATGAACTCTATACTTACAGTGTAAACTATCAGGATCATTCAAGAGTTGAAGCAAGTACTTATCTGGATAAGATTTTTGAAACCCACCAAAACAGTAGTATACGAATTTTTACCTATACCATTAATGCTGAAGAAGTTTATTTCAGTGTAGATAAAATATTGTCACTCGGACTTCTTGTAAATGAATTAGTGACCAATTCTATTAAACATGCAAAATCTACAGAAGATCTTGCTTTGCAGCTGCAACTTAAAAAAACTGATACCAATAAAATAAAAATTCACTATTCTGACAATGGGACAATTTTCAACTTTGAAACCAAAAAAGATTCTTTGGGACTTATTATTGTTGAAGGAATGGTAAAACAATTAAAAGGGCATTACACAAGAGAAAATTCAAAATACAAAATCGTATTTCCTAATGACTGAACATAAAAGCAGAATATTAATTGTAGAAGATGAAGTCTTAATTGCATTGTCTTTAAAGAAAATGCTGGAGCCATTTTTTACCACTGATATTACCCACAGCTATGAAGAAGCTAGAATACTCCTTTCGAACAGACTATTTGATCTTGTTTTAATTGATATTTCTCTTTCTGGAGATAAAACTGGACTTGATTTGGCTGAATTCATCAATACTACTATTTCAATACCTTTTATATTCACGACGGCGCTCACAGATCCAAGTACTTTGGAAAAGGTTACACATCTAAGACCTTCTGCTTATCTTTCTAAACCAGTCGAAAAAGTCAACTTGGTAACAGCTATTAATCTTGCTTTGGTTAATGAAGATTCGGTTTTTAAAATTGAACTGGGCAAACAGATATATTATTTCCAGTCAAAAGATTTTTTGTTTGCCGAAGCAGATCATGTGTATGTTGAAATACATCTCAAATCTGGAAAAAATCAGATTTTAAGAACCACTATGACTAATTTAGAAGAGATTTTCCCTGCTAAACATTTCAAAAGAATAAATCGTAGTACAGCTGTAAATCCTTATCATGTTTGGAAAATCATCAACGATAAACTTTACATTGAAGATAAGATTTTTAAAATCTCCAAAAATTTCTGATTTCATTTCAGAACAAAAAATAGCAGTTTCAGAACATTTTTTAAGTCCTTGCTAAGGAAAGTTTTAGTTTTAAACTCTGAATAAAACCAAAAGCCCCTGTAATCCTTTTCTATTTCTCCTGATGCAGTAGCTTTCTGTATGCTTCTGTCCTTTTTTCAGAAGCAGTTTTATTAAAACTATTCTTTAAACAAAAGGACGATTATGAAACAACTCTACACGTTAATTAAATTTGGTTGCTTTTTATTTATACTACAGTTTACAACTGCTTATGCTCAAAATTATCAACCGATTACCATTCAAAGTGGTTTTAATGCCGATGTTATAGCAAATGGTATTGGTCCAGCCGCAAATTCGACAACCCATGATGTTGATGGAGTCAACTTCGCTTTTATAGCTAGGAACTTTCAGTCAACTTCTTCAAGCATAGCGCTTACATATGGTCTACCTGAATCAGGCATCATAAATTCCTTAGTGGCGACTACACCTGATTTAAGCTATCAACTGGCTAATTACAGCGGAAATAATTGTTTACGCTTTCCAAAACTAAACGATTCAGGTACATTGATTTTCAGTCGTTCATTTAAGGCTTACACTATTTATATCTTGGCTACATCGGGATCTGGATCCAGTAAAATGGACGTCATCGTAAACTTTACAGATTCAAGTACACAGACATTTACAGGAATACAGATCGATGATTGGTATGCCGGCCTTAATTTTGCTGCGCAGGGTATTGGAAGGGTAAATAGAGTTACGGATGATTTAGAACAATACTACGAAACCAATCCTCGTCTTTATCAGATTCCACTAGCTATTGGTTCATCAAACCAAAATAAGGAAATAAAAAGCATCAGCTTAAAAAAAAACGGTGGAAATGGTGTATCCAACATCTTTGCCGTTTCAGCGGATATCTATAATCCCTGTACACCAGCAGAAAATATCAGTTCGTCAGCTGCTATGGATAATGTTTCCATTAACTGGACTGCTGCTTCCTCATCACCAAACAACGGTTACGACTATTATTTAAGTATGACAGATACAGCTCCTACTCCGGCAACCACTCGAACAGGAAATGTTTCCGGCACAACTTTAAACCTAAATTCATTACTAGTTGGACAAACCTACTATGTATGGATCAGATCCAACTGTGGCTCGGGTGTTCTAGGTGATTGGAAAAAACATGTTTTTACAACAGGTAGGATTTCTGCCTTATATGATAAAGGAGATATTCAAACATCGTATATTACTAGTTCATCTTTGACTACTGCTGCAGAAACACTTTGTCCAGGCCAGCTTTCCATTACGATTCCCGAAGGATACCGAATAAAGAATACTACCGTGGAGTATAACATGACTGCATTACAAGGTTCACAATATGAACAACGAAGTTTTCTGACCTGCAAAAACAATAACACTACAGAAGGCACTATTGTTTCAGGAACAACTACATCGACAAAAACAACTAATTACAAAAGGGATATTGCAATTGCCAACGGTTTGACCGGTACTGTAAATTTTGAACTCAAAGCATTTCGTACCTCGAGAGGGACTGGTTGCAGCACAGAATATAACAAAGTGGATAACAATTCCTGGAAGATAACAACCACTCTCGAACTTATTCCTTTAACTGTCGTTAGATCTCAGACAGATGTTTTATGCAAAGGTTCAGGTACCGGAACCGCAACAGTAAACATTAAAGGCGGAAGCGGAAAATATCTTTATATATGGACTCCTACAGGAGGTACAGCCGCAACGGCAACCGGATTATCTACAGGAACATACAAGGTAAATATTACAGATGCAGCTACGTCTGTTTCAATCGATGAAACTTTCACCATAAACGAGCCTCCAACATTAAGTGCCATTACGAATCAAACAGATGCCACCTGTTCGTCTGGTGGTACGGCATCCGTAATGCCATCCGGTGGTGTGGCCCCCTATTCTTATCTATGGACTCCCAGCCGAGACACAACAGCAAATGTTTCAAATTTAGCCCCTGGAAATCATAACTGCCGAATTACGGATGCAAACGGCTGTACAGTTACCAAAAACTTTGTTATTACTACTACGAATACTCTGGTGGCATCTACTTTTCAAACTGACCTTTTATGTCATAATGGAAATACTGGAAGTGCGGGGGTAATACCGTCGGGAGCACCAGGTCCATTTACATATATGTGGTCCCCTTCTGGAGGGAATGCCGATACGGCACATAATCTTGCAGCAGGAAATTATTCTGTAACCATCACTGCCCACAATGGATGTTCAATTGTAAAAAACTTTATCATAATCCAACCACCAGCAATTGTGGTCACAAAAACCGGACAAACAGATGTTACTTGCTTTGGTGGCTCCAACGGTTCCTTGTCTGTCGCTGTAACTGGAGGAAGTTCTGGTTACACGTATTTATGGGCACCTTCTGGAGGAACTTCCGCAACAGCAACTGGTCTTTCTGCTGGAATTCATACACTTACTGTAACGGATTCTAATGGATGTACTAAAACAGAAAATTACACCATTACACAACCTGCCGCACTTACACCATCAATAACCAAAACTAACGTATCCTGCAATGGAGGTTCCAACGGATCTGCAACTGTGAGCGTTACGGGCGGAACTGGAGCCTATACGTATTTATGGTCACCTTCCGGAGGGACTGCATCTACAGCATCTGGCCTGTCTGCAGGAAATTACATTGTTACTATAAAAGATGCCAACTTATGTCAGACCACAGCAAGCGTTCTCATAGATCAACCTGATTTACTTACAGCAACAATAGCAAAAACAGATGTCACCTGCCATAATACCAATAATGGAACTGCAACAGTAACTGCTAATGGAGGAACTGGCACTTATACCTATTCATGGGCTCCATCGGGAGGAACGGCTTCTACTGCCTCAGGATTGGCTCCCGGAACTTACACGGCAATGATAACGGATACAAATGGATGCTTTATAACTAAAACAGTTACTATTTCGGAGCCATCTCAACTTATAGCGGTTACTTCTAAGGTCGATGTTTCCTGCAAAGGAGGATTTAACGGAACTGCAAGCATTGTTGCAACTGGAGGAACGGGAAATTACAAGTATTCCTGGTCTCCATCAGGGGGAACTGCAGCAACCGCAACTGGCCTTTCTGCCGGAAATTATACCGTAACAGTTACCGATGAAAACTCTTGTTCGGTTACCATGCCTATTATTATTAACGAACCTACTAATCCGATTAGTTTAAGTACATCAACAGCAGGAAATGTAACCGTTTCAAGCGCTTTGCTTTTGGGCAGTGCTTCTTCTGATGGAATTGATCAAGATAAAGGACAATGTTTAATCGAAACTGGTTTTGTTTATTCACTAACTCCTAATCCCTCTATTACAGATAATAAAATAAATACAGGAGATTCTTTAGGAGCACTTAACGCATCTTTGACCAACCTTAAAGGAAATACTACTTATTATGTTAGAACTTATGCCATTAACAGCAATAGATTTATAAATTATGGAAACGAAATTAATTTCACTACAGAACAATATACACTTCGTATAACTGCTTCAGCAGGACATAAAAAAGTGTATGGAACTGTCGATCCAGTATTTGATTATACTGTTTCAGGGCTTATGAATGGAGACACTAATGCTGTCCTAACCGGAAATCTGTCAAGAGATTTGGGAGAGAATGTTGGAACATACGCGATCAATCTCGGAACTTTAACTGCTTATGCCGATTATAACATTGTTTTTGAAAATTCGACTTTTGAAATTACAAAAGCGGATCAGGTTATTAGTTGGAATCAGGATTTGGAATTTGGTTGTGATACCCAAAATTCAATAACGCTTAATGCCACTTCAGACAGCGGATTATCTATAACATATTCACTTCCAAATACTGAAATAGCTGAAGTTTCGGGTACTGTTTTGAATATTAAAAATTCGGGAAGCTCTACTATTACAGCTTCTCAAAATGGAGATCAAAATCATAATCCGGCTATTGCTATTATAAAACCAATTGAAGTTAGCCAAAACGGACTTATCACGCAGCAATGGGCTGATGTTCTTTTCTTTGATAACAATTCGAAAGATTTTGTTGCGTGGCAATGGTATAAAAATGGAATTGCAGTTTCTGGTGCAACTCGTCAATATTATAATGAAAATCAAGCTTTAAACGGAACTTATTTTGTCATTGCAACAAACAAAGAAGGAAAAGCCATTAAATCCTGTCCTTTTGAGGCAAAAGGTGTTACAATTACCAAAACACTAAAAATTTATCCGAATCCAGTACGACCATCTGGCAAATTTAATTTGGATTGCAACTTTAGTGAAGCACAATTGAATGGTTCTGTCCTAAACATTTTTGACATTAACGGAAAAATAGTTCAGACGATTTCTAATGTAAAAATTCAAAATCAAATTACAGCGCCAACTCAAGCAGCGATTTATATTTTAATGCTGACTTTGCCAAATGGTGAACAGAAAACAATCAATCTACTGGTAAAGTAAAATGAGATTTAATTCAAAATTAGAAAAGATGAGATTTAAAACTATAATCGGAATATTTTTAATATACAGCAACGCACAATCACAGGAAATCACTGCTAAACTTAATGGAGGTCTTTCAGGGATTTTATATGAAAGTACACTTGGAAATGGCGAACTAAAAGCTGGCGGAGGTTTAGGACTTGGATATACTTATTTCTTCAATAAAAATTGGGGAATCAGTACTGGAATAGACATTAATTACAATCAAAATAGTTTTAAATTGAATGACGGAACCACGATTTCAAATTATGAAGTAGATGATGAGACTTCTGCATTTGAATATCGTGTAACGTCTTCAAACTATAAAGAAAGTCAACATTTTATTTCTTTTGCAATTCCTGTTTTAGCTCAATTCAGAACTCCAATTTCGACTCATTCACAATGGTACTTCGCATTTGGAGGAAAGGTTTTATTTCCAGGAAAATTAAATAGTAAAGCTTCCGCCGATGAATTGCAGCTGAATGGCTATTATCCTGATATGAATCTTTTGATAGATGATTTGCCTTCTCATGGATTTGGTACAGTAAACAATTGGCAGGATAAAACGTCTTCAAGACTTAATACTATTTTTCTATTGAGCTTAGAAACAGGAGTTACTTTCAAATTAAAAGAAAATATTCAACTTTATACAGGGATTTATGCCGATTACGGATTATCTGATCTAGCCAAAGATAATTCGGATACCAATATAGTAGCGTATGACCCAAACGGAATTAATACTACACAAGCAAATGGTGTTGTTGGAAACAGAAAAATAGTCCAGGAAACAAAATATCTAGCTGCAGGAATTCAGTTAAAACTAGGCTTTACATTCAAAAAAGAAAAAGAGCTGCCAGTACAAACTCAAATAATTGAACCACAAATAGAAACTCAAAATACAGATCCAAAACCTGAAATTCAAAAACAGGTTGTAGTAGTTGCTGAGACTAAAGAAATCACAGCCGAACAACGTGATTATATCGAAAAACCATTACTTTTTGAAGAAGTAGGAAATACCAAAGTCACTCCTGAACTTGCTTCGAGACTTGATAAAATTGCCAAAATTTTAATTGAGAATAAGAATATTGATTTAAATATTACAGGATACACCTGCGATATTGGAACTGAAGAACAAAACATTAAAGTTGGTATGATGCGAGCCCAGTCTGCAGCAGATTATCTAAAAAATAATGGTGTTGAAAGCCAAAGATTGCATTTATTTTCTAAAGGTGAGAATGAACCCCTTGTCCCAAATATTCCTATAGAAAACCGACCTTTAAACCGTCGGGTTTCACTTAAACTATTTACAAAACAATAATTTTAGAAGAAAAAAGTTGCCTTAATGCAGGCAACTTTTTTTAAACCTATTATCTATTATTGAACTGTAAATTATATAACCTTTAGCAATAAAATATATAAAAAACTCATATCCAGTATTTTGTAACTTGTTTCTTAATTTTTCATGTTATGGATACTGCCCCTATGCCTATTCCTCACAATGAAGCTGAGCGTCTTGATGCTTTAAAACGTTATAACATACTGGATACACTTCCTGATAATGCCTTTGATGATGCGACAGCACTAGTCTCCTATATTTGTGGCGTTCCAATTGCTTACATCTCTTTTATTGACGAAAGTCGACAGTGGTTCAAATCTGAAATTGGATTGGGAGTTTCAGAAGTACCCAGAGAGATTACTTTCTGCCGTTATACCATTATGGATTCCAGACTTGTTGAAATTCCAGACACACTTCTCAGCGAACGCTTTAGAAATGACCCAAATGTGATAGGCGGGTTTAAAATACGTTTCTATGCTGGAGTACCTCTAACTACTCCTGACGGTTATCATATCGGAGTGTTATGTGCAGCTGATCATGTGCCCAAAAAACTCAATGCCAGACAGCGCAACGCACTCAAAATTGTAGCGCGCCATGTAATTAATACTTTAGAACTCGAAACAAAAAACAATGAATTGGCACGTCAGAAAAAAATAGCTGACCGTGCTGTAGCGGCCAAAGAAAATTTTCTGGCCAATATGAGTCATGAAATAAGAACACCGCTGAATGCCGTTATCGGGTTCACCGAACTATTGGCTGGAACCAAACTTGATCAGGAGCAGCGTATTTTTGTTCAGGATGTACAAACGGCGGGAGAAAATTTATTGCTAATTGTCAATGATATTCTGGATCTCTCTAAAATTGAGTCTGGTGGACTTACTCTTGATCTTCAACCTTTCAATCTAAAAAAAGCCTTGCGTCATGTTTATGATCTTCTAAAAGTAAAAGCTGCCCCAGAAGTTGAATTTAATCTGTATCTCGACGCAGAACTCCCAGAAATGGTATCAGGCGATCAGGGAAGACTCAATCAAATATTGGTGAACCTTGCTGGAAATGCGCTAAAGTTTACTAGCGAAGGAGAAGTCACTATTTCGGTCAAAAAAACAGGTGAAACTCAAGATACTTTTCAACTTCGTTTTTCTGTCAAAGATACTGGTATCGGAATACCTCAGGAATATTTGAACTCCGTTTTTGAACGTTTCTCACAGGCTGAAGAAAGCACTACCAGAAAATTTGGCGGTACAGGTCTTGGACTTAATATTGTCAAACAACTAGTAGAACTGCATGATTCCAAAATTGAGGTTAAGAGTCGTGAAGGATATGGATCACAATTTTACTTTACTGTTGCCTACAAAAAAGCCTCTGGTGAGGAAGAACAACCCGAAGCTAAACCTGTACATAATCTAGGTAAACTCCGAATACTGCTTTGCGAGGACAATCGTCTCAACCAGAAACTCGCACAGAATGTTATTGAAGGCTTCGGATTTGAAATTGATACCGCAGAAAACGGTTTACAAGGTATCGAACTGCTATCACACCAACACTATGATTTGGTTCTCATGGATTTACAAATGCCTATACAAGATGGCTATCAGACCACAGATTATATTCGTAGAAAGATGAACAGTTCTATTCCCATAATAGCTATGACAGCACATTCCCTCGCTGGTGAACAGGACCGCTGCTATAGTTCTGGGATGGATGGTTATGTACCCAAGCCTTTCAAACAATATGAACTGCTACAGGCTATTAAAACTGTTCTAAAAAAAGAACGTCGAAATGTGCAACATCTAAAAGCAGATTTATCCCAAATTGAAGAAACGGACCGTATTAAACCAGGTTGGAAAAAAGAAGTCACAAGTCAGTTTATAGAAAAAGCGCCTATCGAACTTAAAGAACTTCAGAATGCTGTCAAACGAAGTGATTTCAATGCTGTACTTCACACTGCCGAACAGCTTCAAATCTGGCTCCATCTCTTCCTTCTCGAAGAACTCAGCGATGATTTGCGTTCGGTTGAAAAAGAAGCCATAGAAAAAAAATTCACAGTTGAAACTGCGGATCATCTCGATATACTACACTGTAGCATTCTTGAAATTGTAAAGGATTTAAAGGGAAAGTAAAAGTTTAGGTTATTCGTTACTTCAATTAGTAAAGATTAATGCGCTTTAAATAAAAAATACTTTTTTATATCAATTATTAGAACGGTAGTAAAAAGAACACCAAGCAAATTAGAATCGCGGCATATGCTGCAAATAAAACACAGAGTTCTTTATTGTGGCGTCGTTTAATTTGTGAGAGTCTTAACTTTAAGGCCTCTTTCTCTCCTGCTATAATCTCGTGGTATCTGTCTCTCATAACCTCAAAAAAATTAGAATCTAAAATTTCTGCATTCCAAATAATAAAATGCCACTTCATAAATCAAATGTAAGATTTCACAGCAATAAAATTTCAAGTATATATACCTATTTTCTTATAAATCAAATTTTATTTTTTATTGAAAAACAAAGTAGCAATCATCTCGAAAAATCACGCTAAAAAGTTTTTAGTATTAATACCGAATAAATAATTTTTAATCAATCTAAATAATATTTTATTAATTACATTTGCAGCAAATAATACCAGATTAATTTTCAATATATAGATTTACTAAAAGTATATTGAATACCTAACTAGTCATTCTATCAAAGAGATTACCAGAACATATAATTTAAATGACCCAGCTGATTTCAAAAATCTGTTTAAAGATTATTGGAAAAGATTGTATGCTATTTGTTATGCTAAAACTTCTAACAAAGAAGCGTCTGAAGAAATGGTTCAGGATATCTTTATCTCTTTGTGGAATCGAAAAGACGAGTTAACTATTACATTGTCTATTGAGCACTATTTAATAAAAGCAGCAAAATTAAAAGTCATAGACTATTACAGAATGCTGGCTACAGCAAAGCATCAAACTTTAATAGATTGCGAATTGTGTAATCTTTTGGAATGTGATCAAAATTTTCTTCAACACAATGACGCTATACATAAATTCTTAGAAAAAGATTTAGAAATTACGGTTCAAAATTTACCTCTACAGTGCCAAAAGGTATATCGTCTAAGCCGAGAAGAACAAATGAGTATTTCTGAAATTGCCGAGAATCTAAATATTTCGCCGAAAACAGTTAAAAATCATCTTACAAAGGCACTAAATTTTATCCGTGAAAAAATCCCTGCTGATTTTAGTGCAACAGTTATCATTTTATACTTCACCAAAATATTTTTATAATTTTTTTTATTTGAACTAGGACTCCCCTGCTCTTTTCTCGACTATACTAGTAACAAGCTATAAAGTCAAGATGAAGATAAGCCCCGAATTATTAAAAAAATATGCTAGCAATCAATGTTCTGAAGAGGAGAAAAACCTTGTTGAGCAATGGCTTCATGCAAAAAACCTACAAGAGGATGAACAAGAAATTTCTAACTCTGCTTTTTTAGAAGAAAAAATATGGGGTAATATTCAAAAAGAAATTACACTTGAACCTCAAAAAAAGAAAAATATCTTTCTAAAAACAGCAACATGGACCATTGCTGCAAGTATTACACTTTTAATTGGTCTAACGCTATTTAAACAATTTTCTTCAACTCCCGAAAAAATTATGGTCTGTCAGACATTAGCTGGAGAAATGAAAGACATTACCTTAAGTGATGGTACAATTGTTCATTTGAATGCTAATTCTACTTTAAAATTTCCTGAAAAATTTGAAGCTGAAAACCGCAGTGTATCTTTTTCTGGAGAAGCGTACTTTGAAGTTGCCAAAGACAGTTTGCATCCTTTTTTAATCCAAACTGAAAAATCTGAAACTAAGGTTTTGGGAACAAAATTTAATTTATCTGCTTATGCCGATGAAGACCATACATTAACTCTTGACGAAGGAAAGGTTTCTTTTAGAGATAAAAAAGGTTTATTAGAACCTATTATCATATTACCAAATGAACAAGTCGTTCTGAGTAATGATGGGCTTAAAAAAACTTCTGTAAATACAAAATATTATAAAGGATGGCTCACTAGCGATCTCTATTTCAATAATGAATCTTTCCTAAACATTTCTCATAAAATAGAACGTAGATATGGTGTAACCATTCAGATAAACAAAGCCTCATTAAAAGATCAAATTTATAAAGGAGCTTTTAAGGATCCAACTCTTAACAACCTTATCGATGATTTAAGCTTTGTTTTAAAGTTTAAATATGAAATCAAAGGAAATCAAATTACTATTTACTAATCCTAAAAAATCAATAATGAAATACATCTAGAACTTCCATAAAAATAAAAAAACCAGTATGCTGCGTCCAAACTACATACTGGCAGAATGCCATTCAACAAGAAATTAAATAAACATTTTCTACAAAAATATGAAATCTAACCCAATAAATACATGTTATACACGTGTATTAAAGATCACCTTATTGCTTATATTATGCTTAAATTCTAAGCAACTAACGGCACAAAATGCAATTTTAGAAAAAGAAGTTACCTTAAGTTTTAAAAATGAAACTATTGCCAATGCTCTTACAAAAATAGAAGAACAAACAGGATGCACATTTTCTTATGCTCCAAACGTTTTTAAATCAGATAGAATCATCAATAAAAGTTTTAATAAAACACCTTTAAGCCAAGTTATTAACGAAATTTTCAGCGAGAATAAAGTATATTATCGTGTTCGTGGCAATACCATCAATCTACAAAGTCACGCCGAAAAAGGCAAAGTTTCTGGTAAACTGACTACAATTGATGGTAATCCTGCTCCTTTTGTTTCGGTTATACTTCAAGGAACAAATTTCGGAGCCATGTCTGACGAAAATGGCTTATTTACGTTTTCGGCTCCAGAAGGAGATTATGTCATTTTAACCAATTCAATCGGTTTAGAAAAACAAAGGAAAAACATTACTATTACAGCAGATTCTACTACTAAAGTCAATTTTACTTTAAGTGAAACCAGCGAATCTTTAAAAGAAGTAATTGTAAATGGAAATAAAATAAACAAGTTCTCGGTAACGAAAAGTGATTATGTTTCTAAAATGCCTTTGAAAAACTTAGAAAACCCTCAGGTTTACAATGTCGTTAATAGTTCACTAATGAAAGAACAATTAAACGTTGATATAACCCGAGCACTTGTCAATATTCCAGGTGTTGTAAGCAGTATTTCGCCTGCCGGAGGAACATTAGTAACATTAAGAGGATTTTCTGCAGATGTGGGAGCTAGAAACGGTCTGCAATATGTTGCCGGAGCCAGATCATCTATTGATCCTGTAAACATAGAACGTATTGAGGTATTAAAAGGGCCTTCTGCAACTTTATTCGGGAATACTGTTTCTTCTTACGGAGGAGCTGTAAATTTGGTGACTAAAAAACCTTTTGAAACTGCCAGTAGCGAAATCTCTTATTCTGTTGGGTCTTATTCTTTGAATCGTATTACTGCGGATATCAACAGTCCTTTAAATGCTGATAAAACGGTATTATTTAGAATAAACGCTGCATTCAATAAAGAAGGAAGTTTTTTAAACACAGGTCATAGAAATACTTTTGCAATAGCACCAAGCATTACGTATCAGGCAACTGACAAATTGTTAATCTCATTAGATATTGAAGCAAACCGTGAAGATTTAATACGATCAACTTCTCTAGATTTTGATATCTT
This sequence comes from Flavobacterium panacis, assembly GCF_024649945.1. Classification (GTDB taxonomy): domain Bacteria; phylum Bacteroidota; class Bacteroidia; order Flavobacteriales; family Flavobacteriaceae; genus Flavobacterium; species Flavobacterium panacis. Next base: position 432,323 of record NZ_JANKMS010000001.1, read on the forward strand.
AAATCTGAACAATGTGAATCAGATTCCATTAGATTACAAACAGACTTTGTTTGCAGATGATTTTAATGCGGTGACTAATACTTTCCGTACTTACTTTGAAGCAAAATACGAAATTTCTAAAGAATGGACTTCATACACCAATCTATCGGTGAATAATGAGAATGTAGAGAAAAGTTATCAGGCAGAAAGTGTCTTTATCAGCGCTGACAGCATCAAAAGAGCAATGCGCGTTTTTGGACCTTTTAGATCTATAAACACTAATATTCAGCATAATTTAAAAGGAGATTTTAAAATTGGAAACGTCAGAAACCGTTTTATCTGGGGTCTGGATTATATGGAAGAATATCAGGACAGGTATACAGCAAGAGGAACTGGAGATACTATTTCTATAAAAGAACAAATACTTCTTTTTACAAGACCGCAAGCAGATAAAGTAATCGGCGCAGCATATCCATATAATTATAAAATTAACCGTTATGCAACTTATGTTTCTGATCTTGTAAATGTAACCGACAGATTAATGGTGTTACTGAGTATGAGATTAGACCGATACGTTAGAAAAACCAGCGAAGGCGGAGATGACAGCTACAAACAAACGGCTGTTACTCCAAAATTAGGATTGATTTATCAGCCGATAAAAGACCAGATGTCTTTATTTGCCAATTATATGAGCGGTTTTACAAACAAGGCTCCTGTAACACAGCCAGACGGCACTCCTTTTGTTTTAAAACCAGAGTATGGTACGCAATGGGAAACTGGAGTAAAAATTAATACTTTGGATAATAAATACTCAGCTACTGTAAGCTATTACAATATTGATGTGAGAGATGCTGTTCGAATGGATGCCAATCAATATACTTACCAGGATGGAAAACAAAAAAGTAAAGGTTTTGATGTTAGTTTAATTGCAAATCCTTTTACAGGTTTTAATGTTACAGCAGGTTATGCTTTCAATCAAAACAAATACAAACAAACCGAATCAGGAATTGAAACCGAAGTTGTAGGTAATCCGCAGAATGTTGCCAATTTATGGTTAAGCTACAAATTTCAGCAAGGCAAAGTTTTAGAACACTTTGGTTTTGGTTTTGGAGGGAATTATGTAGACAAATCTTATTTCAATCAGGAAAACACAGTTATTGTTCCTTCTTATACTTTGTTGAATGGAACCGTTTTCTTTGACCAGAACAAATGGCGTTTTGGTTTAGCCTGCAATAATATGACGAATCAAAAGTATTGGTCGGGTTCTAATCCGCAGATGTTGAGACAATTTATTTTAACCAGCTCATTTAGATTCTAATTGTAATGACTTTTAAAAAGATAATTTTAAAAATACATCTGTGGCTAGGATTAGCTTCTGGAATCATTGTCGTTATACTTGGACTTACAGGCTGTATTTATGCTTTTGAAGAAGAATTGCGTCAGGCAGTGCATGATTATTACTATGTTGATACTGTAAAAAATCAAAAACTGCCTGTAAGCAGATTAATAGAAATTGCAAAAGAAGCTAATAAAGATAATCCGAAACAATTACTTTCTGGGTGTGAAATATTAACTGATCCAAAACGCACCGCCGCGATTTCTTTTTCAGAAGAACTAGATCCTGATTCCATTTGGTATTGGAATCGTTATCAGAGTGTTTCAGTATATATAGATCCATACACAGGAAGCGTCAAAGAAATTGAGAAATACAATTCGGAGTTCTTTGTTTTTATAAGAATGTTGCATCAAACCCTTTGTCTGCGAAGCGATATCGGCGATCCAATTGTAGGTACAGCAACGATTATTTTTATTATTTCTTTAATAAGCGGTTTGATTCTCTGGTGGCCTAAAAATAAAAGTGCTGCCAAACAGCGCGTTTGGTTTCGTTGGAAAGATACCACGAAATGGAAACGTAAAAATTACGATCTGCATAATATCCTCGGATTTTATTCCATTCTATTTGGACTTATCTTTGCGTTGACTGGATTAGTCTGGGCATTTCAATCCTATGATAACGCAATACAATGGGCATTAAATGGAGGAAAAACATATGAAGATGAAATTGTAAAATCGGATACGACTCATTATGTTTCGGTTAAACCGCTGGATAAAGTATATCAAACCCTTAAGCAATTGCATCCTAATGCACGGTTTTATTACATCTCTATTCCTGGCGAAACCAATTCATCAGCAGTTATATACACTTTTGTAGCATTTAAAAGTCGAATTGATGATGTTTCCATTCAGTTTGATCAATACAGCGCTAAAATTCTTAAAACGACAACCTATAAAGATAAAAATACAGGAGAAAAATTTAGAGGTCTAAATTACGATATACACGTTGGCAGTATACTTGGTCTACCTGGAAAAATCTTAGCATTTTTTGCTAGTTTGATCTGTACCAGTTTACCTATAACAGGATTTTTAATCTGGTGGGGACGGAAAAATAAAAAAAGTGTAAAGAAGTAAATTTAAAATCCTTATTCAAATTTGAATAAGGATTTTTTATAATTGGTACATTAGAATTCTCAAAAAATTGATATTCAGAATTGTGTTTATAAAAATTTTAATTTAAAAATCAATCTCTTCTCCTCCTAGCTTTTTGTATTAGTTACACACAAAGCCTAAGCCTGTTTTACTGTCCTACTACCAAAAATTTATTGTATTTTTATAAACCTTATTTTTAAAAGTGTAGACAAACCATAAAATTTTAACGGAGACATAAAAAAACTTAAATAATCTTATAAATGCAGAACATAGAAAACAAAGTAGCTTATGTAACTGGTGCGACGAAAGGTATCGGTTTCGGTATTGCAGAAGCTTTAGTACAAAATGGAGTAAAAGTAGCGATTTCAGGAAGGGATACTCAGGCACTTGAAAAGGCACAGCAGGTATTAGGAAACCAAAATGTGCTTGCCTTACAGTCTGATGTTAGAAATTTCGATGACGAACTCAAAGTAGTTGAACAGATTGTATCCAAATTCGGAAAACTGGATATTGTCATTGCCAATGCTGGTGTGGGGAAATTTGCTCCCATAGACGAAATGTCTCTCGAGGACTGGAATACGATGATTGATACTAATCTTACGGGCGCTTTCCATACTCTTAAAGCGACTTGCCCACAACTCAAAGCCAACAAAGGCTATTACATTTCAATCGCATCGTTGGCTGGAACCAATTTCTTTGCTAAAGGCTCTGCTTATAATGCATCAAAATTCGGCCTTGTAGGTTTTACTCAGGCTGCCATGTTGGATCTCCGCGATTATGATGTAAAATGCACCACTATTATGCCTGGTTCGGTTACCTCAAATTTTAATGGCCATACTCCAATTGAAGAGGATCAATGGAAAATCCAACCCTCAGATATCGGCCAGATGGTAGTGGATCTTTTAAAAATGAATCCTAATGTGCTTCCAAGCAAAATAGAAGTCCGTCCGACTAAAACTAAATAAATAAAACTTTCTTACGGTAAACATCATAAAATGAAAAAACAGTCTTTAGGGCTGTTTTTTTATACAATCTATAATATATATGAAAGCGAAGTTAAAATTTATAGTATATCTAAACTCAAAATGATTTAATTTTTATTTTCAACAATCAAATAATTATTACTTTTCTCTTAATTTGCTAGGTGTATAACCATGTGTATTTTTAAAAGCAGTACTGAAGTTTGACGTATTTTGATAACCAACCCGAACACCTATCTCATGAACAGACAACTGTGTATCTAATAAATATCTTTTTGCCTGATCCATTCTAATATCCTGAAGATATCCAAAAACGGTGTTGCCAAATAATGATTTAAAACCTGTTTTTAATTTCGTCTGATTAATACCGACCTTATGTGCAAGTTCAATAATACTGTAAGGTGTTTCTATGTTGTCACGAATAATTGAAGCCGCTTCATGTAACCTTTCCTTGTCTTTATGGGACAATTCGAATCCTTGTCTCTTTTCTGTACCTTCATACAGCAGTGCTATCAACTCAAAGGTTTTTGATTGTAAATATATCTTTCGGGAAAGGCCTTCAAATACACAACATTTTATTTCCTGAATTACACTGTAAATACGAGAATTAATAATGTTTGTGTTTTGGAAAAGAGGACCACTAATATTTTCATTAATCTGTTTGATGAAACTGTCCATCAATTTTGATTCTCCCCAAAAATGATTCAATGCCGTTAAGGGAAGATGAATATCAAAAGTACCGTACCTCACATTTTTTTGAAACAAAATATCAGCCTCATTATCTTCTTCTGAAAGAAACATAATATTCCCGGATCTTGCAGGGGCCAAGTGATCGTTATCAAACTTGTCTTTGTAAAAAATATCTTTTTCAGACAAATTAAACTGTATCTCCAGAAGAGCAGATTCTCCTTTGCCATTTATACTTACATCATCCTGCATCTGATAAAGGCTTTCTACAATAAACAAATCTTCTTGTATATCCTCTGTTTTATAATATATATTGCATTTGGGCGTAGACATTTTAATCTGACTCACCTCCTGTCCAACGAAAGAAATCCCTATTTCGTCGCTGGTAGTAATAAAATCGCTGAAATCAGCACCTAGAAATCTATACGCCATAATAATTCCACATTCATAATAAATACTTCCTCAGCCATAACTGCTTTAGTTATTCCGAATGTAATTTTGCATCTGTAAATATAATTTATATTTAGTTTAAATAAAAATAGTAATAGCATTTATTTTGAAACCGATTCTTTTCAGACAATTTATAAGACACTCTACTCTTCTACTTTGTTGCATTAATTTTCTCTCTGTTTGTGGACAATCAGATAAAACAAAACCAACCAACAACTCTACTTCTACTGCAGATACTTTAAAACTTAAGACTGCCACAATTATCAGCAAATCTGTTACTCAGAAAGTAAACCAACAAGCTTTTAATGTTGTAGCCGTTGATGCCAAAAAACTTCACAATTCTTCTCTGGATATTTCCAGTGTTTTAGACCGAGTATCAGGCTCGCGTCTTCGTCAAACAGGCGGTGTAGGTTCTGCATTTGACTTTTCTATCAATGGTTTTTCAGGAAAAAGAATCCGATTTTTTCTGGATGGTGTACCTATGGACAACTTTGGTTCCTCATTTCAAATCAACAATATTCCTGTAAATTTTGCTGAGCGAATTGAAATCTATAAAGGCGTAGTACCTGTATGGCTGGGAAGTGACGCATTGGGAGGTGCCGTTAATATTGTTACAGGCAGCAGATTGAAAAATTATCTTGATGTCTCCTACTCTTTTGGCTCTTTTAATACCCATCGTACCAATATAAATACCGCCTTTACCTCTAAGAAAGGATTTACGGTTCAGCTGAATGCTTTTCAAAACTACTCAGACAACGATTATAAAGTAACTGTTGATGCTGCGGATGTTCATACAGGAAAATATTATCCTAATACTGTAGTTAAACGTTTTCATGATCAATATCACAATGAAACTGCTATACTGAAATTAGGAGTAGTAGACAAAAAATGGGCCGATCAGTTTTTGTTAGGCATTACTTTAGGAAAATACTATCAGGAGATTCAGACTGGTGCGCAATTACGTACCGTTTTTGGTGCTTGGCATACTAAAGGAGACATTATAATGCCTTCATTAAAATACTTAAAGAAAGACTTTCTTACCAAAGATCTGGATGTAATTATAAATGCCAGCTATAATCTAGGCAAAGAACAAAGTATTGATACGGTACATGCTCGTTATGGATGGCTGGGAGATTCTATTCAATATAAAGGCAAAGGCGGTGAATTGTGGTATGCCCATAATATCTATAAGAATAATGCAGCAAATGGATCAGTAACTGCATCTTATAAAATTAGTGACAAACATCATCTGGCTTTTAATACCGTTTACAGTCATTTTAATCGTAAAACAGAAAACTTGGTTGCCTTAGATCAAAGACCTTACAATATTCCTCAAAAAACAAATAAGAATATTTCTGGTTTAAGTTACCAATACAATATTTCGGAAAAATGGAATGCTACCTTATTTGCTAAACATCTCCATCAAAATGCCAATACGACACTGATTGAAACAACGATCCTAAATCCGCTGGATACCGTTTACAGAAATGTCAATTCCAACATAGACAAACTCGGGTATGGTTTAGCAGCTTCCTACCAGATAAAACCTACCCTTCAATTAAAGTTTTCTTACGAAAAAACAAACAGGCTTCCAGAAAGCGAAGATCTTTTTGGGGACTTTGTAAACAAAGAAGGAAACTGGAATATTAAACCCGAAACAAGTGATAACCTCAACATTGGATTTAATTATACCATTCCAATGGAAAATCATCAGCTTTATTTGAATGCAGCAGCGACCTATTACTATGCAAAAGATTTTATCTATTACATGTTTAATAATGTAGAAAATAAAACAGTGGCGAGTAATCTTATGGATGTTTCAAATACAGGATTAGAAGCAGAAGCCAGATATTCTTACGGACAGCTTTTCACTTTTGGTGTCAATGCAAGTTATCAGGATATTCGCGACAAACAGCGCTACAGAGCCGATCTTCCTGCTTCCTTTCGTATTAAAAGTGAAACTTATGGCGAAAGAATTCCAAACATTCCTTATCTGTTTGGTAATGCAGATGCTTCTGTGTTTTTTAAAAATGTCTTTAAATCGGCAGATAAATTTACTGTTGGTTACAACATGCTTTATGTACATGAATTTTATCTCTACTGGGCAAGTCAAGGAGCGGCTAAAACCAAATATACCGTTCCTGAGCAGATTTCACATGATCTGAATTTGTTGTACACAGTGAAAAACGGCAAATTCAATATTGGTTTAGAATGCAGAAATTTCACCAACAATAAACTCTATGACAATTTCAGCCTACAGAAACCAGGCAGGGCATTTTATCTTAAACTCAGATATTTCATCAATAAATACTAATAATCAATTTCAAATTTTATAAATATGAAGACAAATAGACTTTTAATTTTAATATGCGCTGCTCTGTTTTTTGGAGCATGTGACAAAAATGACAATCCTTCTGAACCTGAAGTAACTGAACCAGTTGAAGGAATGTTTGTTTTAACTGCAAAAAAAGGACTTGCTGGAGCAGATTTAATGTACACCAATTCTTCTTTAGACGGTGTTCTTACCACAACAGGAAGAGGAATAGAACAAAATGGTGCTTCGCGTACTTACTTAACACACAACGGTCTTATTTACAGTTTTATGTTTGGAGGATCTGCTCCAGGTGCTGTTACAGCTTATAAAATCAATGCTTCAAAAGAACTAGAGAAAGTAACTGATTTCCAAACTGAAACGATGCATGCTTTCGGAACTATGGGAGACGATATTTTAATGATGAAAAACGCATGGCAGCCCGAAGAAGAATTTAACAGCTGGTACCGCCTAGATACTAAAACTCTTCAGATTGTAGCCAGAGGTGAAATCAATTCTAATAAATTGGCCGGAAACGGTGGAAAGGCATTTTTTACTGATTTAAAAAAGGTTGGAAACAAACTATTTGCCTCTTACTGGAATATTGAAAGTGCCAGAACATTTAGAAGCGCTTCTCCTGACAGCACAATGATCGCAGTATACAGTTATCCTGAAATGAAATTTGAAAAAGTAATCAGAGATGCCCGTACAGGATCTATTGGAGCTTATTTCAGAAGCGGTATGGAAGTAGATGAACTTGGAGATTTATACGTTTTAGGAACAAAACTAGGACCAGATAAAACTGGAGCTTACAGCAAAAAAACTCCAGCGGCTTTTATGAAAATCAAAAAAGGAACTACAGAATATGATAAATCTTACTTTTTCGATATCACTGCAGCTTCGGGAGGTAAATATGTATTTCAAAAACTGTATCTTGGAAAAGGTAATTTCTTGCTAACAATGGGTAATAATCCAGATTCATACGGTACCACCATGGGACTTACCAATCCTATTAGTTTTGCGATTGTGAATGTTTATAATTCTACTTATAAAGCGGTAACAGGCGCACCAGATCCTTCTTCTATTTACCGTACTACCGAATACAGTAATAATTATTCTCCTTTGGACGGAAAAACTGGATATTTAGGAATAAACATTATCGATATGACTACATTTTCTATAAGCGGAATTGTATACAAATTCGATGCAGAAACTGCTACAATGACTCCATCCTTAACTCTTGACAGTCCAGGAGGATTTACAAGTCTAGACTGGCTTCCAGTTAGCAAATAATTAGTATTCTTTTTTTAATAATTCTATTTATAACAAAAGCCGTTTCAAAATTACTTTTGAAACGGCTTTTCATTTTTTTTAAATGACGTATTCAACCGAAAATTTTAAATGATATTATTCTCTAAATCAACTTTAAATTATATCCAATATCAGATTATAATTATTCATTAATCACCGACTTAGTTTTATTTGTATGCGTATAATAAATCGCCATTCCTGTAAAAAGTAATCCTCCGACTATATTACCCGCTGTTACGATTAATTGATTGTACAACCACCAATCGCCTATGCTTACTTTAGCACCGAACATCATACCTGCTGGAATCACAAACATATTAACGACAGCATGCTCATATCCTAATGCAAAAAAGATAAAAATGGGAATACCTGCTGCCAATATTTTCCCTAAAGTTGACTTTGAAGTCATAGACATAATTACTCCCATACACACCATCCAATTACAAAGAATAGCTTTTACAAAAGCAGAAAAGAGTCCCAACATTCCATGACCAGCGTAACCAATAGTTTTCTTCTCGCTAATTTTTATTATCGCCTGCTCAATTAAGCCTAGTTCTTTTATTTGTCCAGTTTCTGTACTAGCCGCCCAAAATAAAACCGCAAACAATAAGCTTCCAAGTAAATTACCAATAAATACCCAACTTAGATTTTTAAGCATTTTTGCCCCTGATATTTTTCCTTCAAGCCAAGCTAATGGTACTAATGAAAAACTTCCTGTTACTAATTCCAGACCAAGAATAACGATAATTACAAATCCGACAGGAAATACAAATGCTCCAATAAGACTTAATGAAGTTTGTGTAGTTGCCATTAAGGCAAGAGCTACGGAAATTGCCAACAAAGCTCCAGATAAAGCTCCTCTAATTAATAAATCCTTAATGCTCAATTTTGATTTGTTGATTGCAGTTGTCATCATATTTTCTGCAACTTCCTTCGGTGTGATATAGTCCATCATACTTTGTAAATTTAGATTATTAGTTAATTCTTGAACTAAAAATAGATACTTATACTTACAAACATAAGTATTAATACTTAATTAAACAAATACGTATTTAAAAATATTTATTTAAAACCTGTAACTTGGCTCAATCCAGTTACTGATGAAGAGTATGAAGCTGCAAACAAAAACTAATTTATAAAACTTAAAAAAGCCAGAAATATTCTGGCTTTTTTTACTTTAGTCAAATTAACTATTTTTAGAAATCAGACATTTTATTTATCTCCCAGGCCCCGTACTCCCTCCTATTTTAGTCACCATAGAAGTCAACGTAAAACTCGAAGATAATGTCGGATTACTAAAAGTTCCTCCTAAGTACAATCCGTTAAATTCAGATGCGTTACTAACACTAGAAACCGTAACCAATCTGTAGGTTTTACCCAAACTGAATTTACTACCAGACAATAATAATGTCGTAAAACTCACAGGTGATTTAAAAGTCATGACCTCTGCATTATCACTATCTAATACACTATATATAGTCCCAGAATTTCCACTTCCCAGAATAGCAGAAGCTTGTGTAGATACACTTGCAGTTGGCGAACTTGTTGCTCCTCCTGCTCCAATCAACAAACCTCCTGTAATCTTAAATGTATTATTATCGCAATCAAAACCTTCTTCTGGACTTTTGGCGCCTATGGCAAAGATTTTTCCGCCCGTTACGGTAAGCGTCCCATTAGAATCAATACCATCATTTGTTGTACTGTAGGACACAATTGTTCCTCCATTGATGTAAATAGCATCACCTGCATTTATTCCATCATCTACAGCTTTGATATAGATTTCTCCGTCATTGATTGTCAAGACACTTTTACTTTCTATTCCTTCGCCTCCCGTACCTGTTGTAGTGATATTAATAGTTCCGCCATTGATTACAACATAAGGATCAATCGTGTTATCAGTATCATACGAAGCCACTATTCCATCATCGGCAACATTGATCGTTATGTTTCCGCCATTGATGATAATATGTCCTTCTTCAGCTTCTATTCCGTCACTAGAGGCTTTAATATTTAAAGTACCTCCGTCAATATAAACCGCATCATTTGTATGAATACCATCTGAAGAAGCTTTCGTTATATTAATCGTTCCGCTTTGTACACGCACATAATCATCGGATACAATACCATGTTTGTTATTTCCTGCAACATTAAGAATTCCGCTGCCTGAAAAAATAAGCTGACCCTCACTAAAAAAAGTTCCTTTTTGATCTTCGGTTGAGGTAGCATAAGTCGTTCCATCTTCCAAAGTATTGGTTCCGCTTAAGACAATAAAAGCGCGTTTACCAGACTGAATATTGATTGCTGGTCCATCATTATTTTTGATAGAAACACCATTTAAGGTCAGTTTATATTTTTTATCGCTATAAATTTTCAGCATTCCATCAGTCGTAGTTCCGGTTACTTCATAAGCAACTTCGGCTACAGTAGAAGTAATTGTAACATCTGCGCCAGAAGTGGCAACTGTTACTCCTGTTACTGCATTTTCTACAGTGGCAGTTGTACCATTGTACGTAATTTTAACTGTAGCACTAAAGGTTGAATTAGCCAACAGATCATCGGCGTTTGCGCCAGTTTCAGACGAACCTTCTGATGTTCCTTTTGCAGCAGTCGCACTAATTGTTACAGGATTATCTGTTGTAACAGTAGTATCATCGTCATCAGTATCGTTATCTTTTGAACAGGATATTGTAAAAACGCCTAAAAATAGACAACAATAGAAATAGGTTTTAGCTTTCATGTTATTGGGTATTTTAAATTAATAATGGTGAAATGAAATTCTAGACGAGAATTATCGCCACTACTTTCATGTATTTTAGAAACTGAAGCAATAATAAAGTCTAATCTGCTTTCTTAGTGATCAGCAGCAAAAATCTAAATTAGATCAAATTACAAGCAGGAAGAAATAAAATATATCGATGGTCTTATTTCCTAGACGGATTTTAGATTTGTGTCGACTTTAAATCAATTTAAAGTTCTGAAACTGTTACTTTTTATCCCCAATAACTTCAAAAGTTACAATCACGCTATCTTTTATTATACAAAAAGCCCATTCAAATGAATGGGCTTTTATCGGTGACTTTAATTATGAAACTTTCTCTCTCGGATCGTCAATATGCATTTTTGAAACATCGTAACGCACTCCTTCTCTATCCACTATTCTAACATTTTTTACCATGGTACTTAGAGCTGTCAAAAATGTTTCTGAATTTTCGTGGCGTTCATAAGCTTCCTGATCTCTCCAACCTTCCAAAAGATGGAAAGTGTTTTCATCTGTCAAATCTTGCGAAAAAGCGTAGTAAATACAACCTTCCAATTTATTAGCTGCAATCATTTCTGGAATAACTGCGTCTATAAAAATATGTCTGTCTTCTGGATGAACTTTATAATAAGCGCTTACTGTAATTTCTGTTTTTTCGGTTTTGTCATGGCTATTCGAAGTGCCTTTTTTTATACTATTTTCCATTTTGTTATTTTTAAAGATTAAATTATTTTACAAATTTCCGCTTAATGCCTAAACTGTAAATTGATTCGAGATAAGTAAAAACTTGATATAGATCAAGAGTTTGAAAAAAGCATAATCGTTTGGCTAAAGGATATTTTATTCCGTTACAGCATCAACAGGAATCGTTTTCTTGATTTTCTCAACGCCTCGTTCTCTTATGAGTTCTACCGCGTCGAGCATTCTGATTAAATGAACATAAGGTGTCGTTAAGTCTGGATCGGGATCTGCGGCATGTGGAGACAAGGAAAACTCAACGATTTGATAGAGAAATAACTCAAATTCTTCTAGCGTTTTTTCGTCGAAAGCTTTTTGAAATACCATAAAAGGATTCTCGTATTCTTCTTTTGTTAAGGAAGAAAGAAGAAAAACCGTTTCAGACCTCAAAGAGGCAGCCACTTTACATTTTTTGCTTTTCTTTTTCAGGCAATAACACACTTTGAGAAAAGAACTCAAAATAGTATATAAAACAAAAACATCTGAAGGATTGTCTTGTTTGTAGACTTTTGTTTTATAACAGTGAATTACTACTTCGCCTAAATGCTGTTTATAATAATCAAGATTTGCAAAAGCAAAAAAGGCATGAATGGCTTTAAACGGATTTCCTGCCTTATATCCTGCCCAAAAACTCATTTCGAAAGATATTTTATTCTTTTTCATACTACATGGATTTAAAATATTCAAGCGAAATTGCATGCTTTCTAAAAGATAAACTATTCGATAAAACAGATATATTATCTTACAAAAACCAATACGTTTTTATAGTATATTTTTCTATCTTTGAAACTCAGGATTTTTAACTACACGGCTTTATCTTTGAGCTTTTAGAAAATTGATATTCATTATGGAACAGAAAATACATCAGGGAAGAAACGTAAAACGTTTTAGAGAAATGCTTAACATAAAACAGGAAGCATTGGCTTATGACCTGGGCGAAGACTGGAACCAAAAGAAAATTTCGATGCTGGAGCAGAAAGACGTGATTGAAGAAAATCTACTGAAACAAATCTCAGCTGTATTGAAAATTCCTGTAGAAGCTTTTCAGAATTTTGATGAAGAACAAGCCATAAATATTATTTCTAATACTTTTCATGAAGGAGCAATAGCAGTTGGTAACAATTCTGGACATGTGAGTTCTGTTGTTAATCCAATTGATCAATTCATTAAACTTCATGAAGAAAAGATTGCTTTGTATGAAAGGATGTTGAAGGAGAAGGATGAAATGATGGTTAGGTTGGAGAAGTTGATTGGGAAATGATTTATCTTTAAACAGAACCCATTTGGTGGACTAGAATAAAAATCTCATTTGATCTTCTAAAATCTGTTAATCGCTATTGGGAGCTAAAATACTTTTCACATCAATTTTTTAACTGACTTATTAAAAAACAACTTTTATTAGAACTTTTTCATGATTAAGGTTCTGAAATTTTGATTCAAATGATAATATTTTTTCTTCTAATTATTTTTTTCGGTATCACGTCAATTGTATTATATGTAGCAAAAAACAATAAAAATCCAAACGAAAACAACATCATTTTAAGTTCATATGATTTTTCCAAAGATAAAAATGAAATAAGCACTGTAAATAATTATGAAAATAAAGAGTATTTCATTCTAGATTATCAATATAATTATGAAGTAATAGCAATTCATTTTGATGCACATAATAAGAAAACATATCAATTGACATCAAGAGATTACTCTTTATATTTAAAAATATACGACCATGAACTTAATTTTTTAAATGAAATTGATTTAAAACTTTATCATTCACCTGAGTTTAACAAAAATGTTACAATCGAAACATTTAGAGAAGATGATAAAGATTACACGATAATAGTTCTTATCAATGCTGACATTATCAATTATTACCATTTTGATACTGATGGAATTAAAGTTTATAACAAAAAATTTTCTACAACTAATAATGAAACATACGTAATTTATCATAAAGAAAATGAGTTTATTTCGGTTATGGACGAAGATTTTAATTACAAACCCATAAAAATATTTTGGAAGAAAGATGAAGTTTCTTTTGATGTTTTATTGAGTGATGATCTCATTTATCCAGAAAAAGAATGGTGTGGTTACGAGTATATTGAATCAGTTACAAATACGAACGTAAAAAACCAATTTGCTTTTATAACGCATGATGTAACTTATGGTGTTCAAGGTGTAAAAATATTTAAAATCAATCATTCAAAAACTATTGATTTGATTTATGATATGGATGACCTTGACTTTAATGGAGCATTTCATCATTTAAGTTTTAATTCAAAAGGAGATCGTTTTGTAGTATTACTATATACGAACGATAAACTTTACACCGATAGTTTTTCTATTTTGGAATATTCTGTCCTAGATAATAAAAAACCAATGCGAATAATTAAAACTAAATATGCTTATTTGGCGTTTGGCACATTACACACTGGTTATCTTACAGATAGATTAGTTTGTGTGATAAGAAATTCTGATATAATCATCTACGATTTAGAATTCGAAAAATTAAAACAAAGACTCAAAAGAGATATTAATTCTGCATTTTATGTAGGAAACAGTATTTTAATGTATCAAGATGATAATGAAGTTATAGTCTTATCTTTTTAAGAATTATAGGTTTTATTTTAGCCCGCTGCTAGCGCGAGCGTGGGGATATATCTTCGTGATTGGGGTTGCTTGATCCAATATAAATATTTTTAAGTTTTCCGGACTATTCTAAGATACTCTAAATTCTAGCCATTCCATTAGCAATAATTTCAAGTTGTTCATGTGAATTGTTTCATGGCCATCAATCCAGAAGTAAGGAAATACAAATTTCACATCAAATACTGAAAATTCTTCTGCACTATTTAAAAAATATGGGTCATAAGGTTGATTATTTTGTATTTGATTTATTGTCTCTATTAAATAAACAATAACTTCTTTAGCTAAAAACTGAAGAATATTCAATCTTTTATAATTACCAATTGCATTACTCGAGTCTAAAATATATCCTAATTCATTGAAAGATCCCATTTTCATATAAAATTTTAAGTTTAGCTCTTCTTGCTTTTTCATATTGTCTATATTTTTACGGATTATATTGTTTTACAATGTCATCAAAGATAAATGATTTGTTTGGAGTGTTCCTGTTAACCCGTTGGCGTGAGCGTGGGGGCTAAAATTCACTTTTTAATTGAGCAATATATTGACTTTCTGTAAAATTGAAATCATTAGGTTCCAATACCAAAGTAAATGTTATATTATTCAAGGTAATTAAATAGTATATATCTGATGTTGGCCATCTTTTATATTGTAGTGGATTGGTTTTTATTGCGGTAAATGCCTGACCAATTAAGGTTTTATAATAATCTCCTGCATGACATTGTTCTTTAAAATTCTTTAACTCTATTAAAAAATCTCTCAAACCTAAGGTAGGCACTTCGTGTCTTTCTACTTTATCAAAGTCTCCATACCGAGATATTGTACTCTTGGAAAATACATAAAATAAATCTGTACCCCAATTCAAATAATCTAACTGTCCTGCAATAACCGCATTTAATTCACCTAAAGTTTCTGTTATATGGCTTAAATTCATATCTGATAAAGCTGATGCCTGATCTAAATCTGAAGTACTTACTCCAATCATTACTGCTCTATTTATTGAATATTTTGTTACGAGTATCTGATATTCATATATCATAATATATTGTTTATACTTTTCGTTCGCGATCGGACGCTTGCGTCAACGTGGAGATTAAAATTCTCTTTCTAATTGAGCAACGTATTGACTTTGTGTTAAATTGAAATCATTAGATTGTAATATTAAACTAAAAATTATATTGTTCAAAGTAATTAAAAAATCAGTATCTGATGTTGACCATCTTTTGTATTTTGATGGATTAGCTTTTATTGCAGCAAAAGCTTCACCAACTATGGCTTTATAGTAATCGTCTGCAAGACATTGTTCTTTAAATCTTTTTAATTCTATTAAAAAATCTCTCAAGCCTATCGTAGATACTTCATATCTTTCTACTTTGTCAAAATCTCCATATCGAGATATTGCTGCTTCAGAAAATACATAGAATAAATCTGTACCCCAATCTAAATACTCTAGACTACCAGAAATAACTTCATTTAATTCAGTTAGTGTCTTTGTAATCTCGTTTATTGACATTTCAGATAAAGATGATGCTTGATCTAAATCTGAAGTACCAACTCCAATCATTACATATCTTTCCGTGTAGTATCTTGTTACTGTTAACTGATATTCATATGACATACTAGATCTTTTTATTATTTACAATTTTTTCGGTGTTTAGTACACGATAAAGACTACTTTCGAATTCTTATTCCTTGATCTTATAATTTTAATAATGCGCGGATTTCTGGCATATCTTTTCCTTTAGAAGAACAAAAGTCTATCAAATCATATTGAATGACACGTTGAATACTTTCTGCTTTATCGGAAATATCTTTAATTTTATTTAACAATTCCTCTTTTATATTACCAGCATTGAAATCCTCTTCGTTTCCAATCATAAGTTTGTGAATCAACCAATTCCTTTGCTCTAAAAAGGCATTTAATTCATCTTGTAAAGACAAATTATATAAATTTTCACTAATTGCAATTCCAATAGCCTTGCCTAAAGTATAACTCTGGTTTTTCTTTAAAAATTCATCCGCTCGTTCTTTTGTTTCTGCAGGATTCATTTTAAGAGTAATTGAATGACTCAAAGCTTGTTCAACCATTTGGGTTTTAAATACAGCTTCTCCAATGAAACAATAAAAATTGATTACAATATTGTTGGCTGGTATTTTTGTAACATTCTTTTCCATAAACTTTTCGTTTAAATAAAAATTTCATCTAATTTGCGTATAACTAATCTATTAGACAAAGATATTTATTTAGTACGCAATGTTTTTGCGCAGTAAATAGATTATTCAATTTTCTTGAATTTTATTTATCTTGATAGCGCGGATTTGCAATCCGTGCCCGCAAAGTATATTTTAACAGATTTAAAAAAAGAAAATCCAGCTTTATAGATAATAGAAATGTGCACGGAAAGAATTTCCGCGCTATCGTTGCGGGAAATATATCTGCACTATAGACTTGTAAAAAAAGCCTTTTATTTACGTTTCCTAAAATATTTAGGGACATAAAATAATAGAAAAATTACCAGAATAATTAATACAATTTCCATTTTTGAGTTTAATTAGATTTCAAATATAAAATTAAATTATTAAACCCGATCGCGCGGATTTACAATCCGTGCCCACAAAGTATATCATGCCTAAAGTATATATAACTCTGATTTTGTTTTAAATATTCGCCAGTTCCAATACCAATATTACAAGTAAAAGTAAAATACCCATAAAAATAGAACCCAAAGAAGTCCAATATAACTTCAAATTAAGGTAATCTTTAAAATATTCTGAATTATTATCTCTTTTAATTCCTACCTTCGGCATACCTTTACCTTTATATTTAGTGATATATGTAGCCGCGCCTATGACTATCATTGCCAATAGTATTAAAATTAGTTGTGTCATTGTTATTTTTTTTATTTAGTTTTATTTGTTACGGGCAGTAATTCCGAATAAATTCCTTTATCCCAACCCATTCCCATTAGCGCGGATTTGCAATCCGTGTCTGTAAAGTTGAGTAAACTTAACATTTAAGCATTATAAAATACGTATAATTCTACGATATCGTTGCAGGAAATATATCTGCACGATTGAGATTAATCTAATTACTTTGTCTCTTACTTTTTATAGCTATATGCGTTCTAAATTTTTGCCAATCAGTATTAAATTCGAACACATTTTCGATTTTATAAATATAAGTCTTATTAGCTTGGTTCTTATCAAACGCCTCGATTAGATCTTTACCCAAAAAATGGTTTATAGAAATTTTAGTAGAAAGATTATTGGCCATTATAAATTCAGGAATACTCATTAATGGATAACTGGAACTTGTGTATGAAGTCCATCGGCCTTTATTATTCTCAATTTCATTTAAAAATTCTCCACAAAAGATAATCAAATGTATATACAAAAAGCTTTTAGCGTTATCATATCCAAAATCATATAACGCTTTATTAAACTCATCTAGATTCGTTTCTGAAATCTTATTTGGCATTTCTAGTTTTAGATTTAAAAATAATTCCGTCACAAGAACTTCCCTAAATAAAGCTGGATTTTTAAAAATCTTACGATACTTAAAATAAGGAGTGTTAATCTCCTTTACTTCTTTTTCATTAAGAGATTCTAAAAAAGATTCTTCAGAATTAAAAAGATATATTTCACTTTCATTTGTTACATGATTATCACCATAAAGTGTGAGATCTACATTGAAATTAGATGTTTTAATAAAAACATCCAAATTGTCAAATGCGTAATAAATATGGCTTTTTTTTTGTTTCAAATCTACATTTATAATATGCCCTAAAATATGTGCATCATTTTTATTTAAGATTTCTTTAAACTCTTCATACGGAATACTTATTTTCATTTATTTAGAAATGGGCACGGAAAAAGTTTCCGTGCTATCGTTATATGATCGCTTCTTATATCACATCAATCTTTCGGCAAACCAAAAGAAATTCATTTTTATCCTTTCGCGGAGTGCTCCAATCTATCGCCAAGATATCACGAAGTAGATCCTTAAGTTCTTGGTAAGAGCCAGGTTTTACAGCATAATAATCGGCTCCCAGTTTATAAGACAACTCAATATGTATGGTGCTGCTACTGGTAGAAAACATAACTATTTTTGCATCACTAAAACGTTCTCCGCTTCTTATTTCTTTGAGGCATTCAAAACCATTTCTACAAGGCATATTGATGTCCAGAAATATAATTTCAGGTTTATCCTGAACCGTTTGACGAAGATTGTCTAAAAGTTGTTGCCCGTCTTCTGATACTTTGACCGCAATTTCAGGATGGAGTTCCTTTAGAGCTTCCAAAAATAAGATTCTGTCATCGTCATCGTCTTCGGCCAGATAAATAAGTTTACGAGAATTTGGCTGCTGTAACATCATAGCTTAAAAAATTATGCAGTTAGATAAAAATTTAAAAATCTGCAAAAATTTATACCGGGGGGCAATATAAGCTTTTGTCTATCCGCAGCAATAAAACACTATCGCTGAAACAGTTAGATTTATAAATGTAAGAAAATTTTCTTTTAAATGATTAAAAAATAATGATAATATTCAGAAAAGCCCACCACACGTGTGAGCATCAAGCTTGAGAACGTACGTTTTGAATTCAGAAGTACGTTTACAATAACTATCTCTAGACAATACTATCAATGGATTTGTGCATAAATAAATTGCACGATCGAGGTGTAAATTTCAATAAGTTCAACTACATTTTTTCAAGGCTAATTTTAATGTTTTTCCAATTGATTCAAAATCTTCATGATCTCCAATTACAATTCTTCCTTCTTCTAAGAAATGATACCCTTTTCGATCTCCATCTGTCCCTCCATTGATCGTTGGCCAGAATGTAATTTGATTATTTTGGCGACTAATAGAGACCAGTAATGAATCTTTCATCTGAGCTTTTTCAGATTTAAATCCTGTAATTTTTTTGTAAGCCTCATAATATTCTGTACGCTGTTGATCTGTAAATTTCTTTATTATTTTAGATAAATCAAGATGCTTGAGAATTGTTTTACCAATTTCAGAATCTGATGAATTGATTTCTAATATTGTAATTTCATTTGATCTTACAGAATAGGAGTTTATTATCCGATAATGGGTTTCAAAGAAAATTCTATCAGGATACTGAACTACGTTAATCCTCTGAACAAATGGCAACTTTTTTTGTTTTCGACGATTGGCAACCCATGTACAAAGCTTATCTACACATTGATATAGAAAAACAATCATAGTAAAAACTTAGGCATTTTTCGCTTTAAAAGCTTTGTAAAACACAAAAAGAATACCCAACCAAATCGGAATTAATTCTACGGATATTTTCATATTCGTCATCCACATGATGGCTAAAATACCCAATAAAAAGGCGAAACAGATATAATTACTTACGGGATAAAATATCGAAGCGAACTTAGTTTTGGTGTTTTCCTGGTCTTTAGCTTGTCTAAATTTTAGATGTGTATACGAAATCATAACCCAGTTAATCACCAAGCAAGAAACAACTAAAGACATTAAAATACTAAAAGCTTCTTCCGGAATTACCTTATTGATTAAAATACAGATCGCAGCAAAACAAGACGAAATTAAAATTGCATTAACTGGTACAGATTGTTTGTTTAGCTTCTTTAAAAACTTTGGAGCGCTTCCTTGATCTGCTAAACCAAACAACATACGAGAGTTGCTGTAAACACTACTATTATATACAGATAAAGCGGCAGTTAATACAATTAAATTAAGCACATTCGCGATAAGCTTTGTAAAAAAGATTTTCTGTCCAAACAACGTAAATTCCATTCCATTTAAATTTTGAAAAACCATTACAAACGGACTGCTGTCTGTTGTAATTTGTCTCCAAGGTGACAAAGCAAACAGAATAACCAACGCACCCACATAAAAGATAAGAATTCTATAAATAACCTGATTGGTCGCTTTTGGAATGTTTTTTTCTGGATTTTCTGCTTCAGCAGCGGTAATTCCAATTAGTTCTAAACCACCAAAAGAAAACATAATCAACGCCATTGCAGACAATAAACCTTGAAAATCTCCAGTTGCTGTTTTTTCAAACAACCCTTTTGGGAAGAAACCTCCGTCGTTATATAAATTATGAATCGTAGCGTGCTCTCCTCCTGTTCCACTTACTAGCAAATAAGTACCAAAAAGAATCATGGCTATAATAGCAACCACTTTTATGATAGAAAACCAAAACTCTGTTTCTCCATAAACTTTTACCGAAGCAAAATTCAAAGCATTAATCACCAGAAAGAAAAACAAACTGGATGCCCAAAGCGGAATTTCGGGCCACCAAAATTGTACATAAACTCCAATGGCAGTAAGTTCGGCCATACTTACCAGAATATACAAAATCCAATAATTCCAACCTGATGCAAAACCAGCAAATGAACCGCAGTATTTATAGGCAAAATAGCTGAAACTTCCTGAAACCGGTTCTTCAACCACCATTTCACCTAGCTGTCTCATTATAAAAAAGGCGATAATTCCGGCAATAGCATATCCTAAAATAACAGATGGTCCTGCTAATACGGCTGCTGGGCCAATACCAAGAAAAAGACCTGTTCCTATAGATCCTCCTAAGGCAATTAACTGAATGTGTCGGTTAGTGAGTCCACGTTTAAGCTGAGTTTCTTCTACAGCATCATGATTATTTTTCACAAATTAGATTTTAAAAATGTTGAATGTTTTTGGAATGTATAAAAAGCGAAGATAAGTTAAAAAAGGTTTTTAATTGATTCTTCGGTAATTGTTTTAACCTAAATCGATAAAAATAACGTAACTTAGTGATCTGTTTTTAGTTGTATATCTCATTTTAAGACGCTGTCTTTTATGCCTTATCACGAACTACATATTTTGCATTTACAACTAAAGCAGAAAATTGAATCCGCATGAAGAATAACCCTAAATTAATTAGCAATTATGAGTATAAGAAGTTCTTTCTTCCCGATATAACGACTCATAATCTTTTTAATAACTCCAATGTACAATTATACCGAATTGAAAAATACTTAAAGAAAATTGTAATCCCCGTTAATCCGTACCAGACTACTTTTAACTTTCTGATTTTTGTAACAAAAGGATATTTAAAACAGCAACTGGAAACAGATGTTTTTCAAATTCATGCCAATCAGGCGCTGAGTATTAAACAAGGAAATTTTACAGCAACATTAGAATTATCAGATGATGTTGAAGGTTTTTTTGTGATTTATGAAAATGAGGTTGTGACTGAGATTGCTTTAAATACAAGTGATCTCAACTTTTTTTACACCTCTCCTTTTTCGATTTTAGATCCTAATAAAATTAATTGGTTGATTCGTTTGTTTGAATTGCTGGAAGAAGAATTAAACGAAGCCGAACATATTAATGCCATTACGATTGCACTTCTTCAATCGGCGTTGTTAAAGATTATACGAACAGAAAATACCGATAATAAATCGCTTAATCGAACCAGTTTTATTTCTTTTCATTTTAGGGAATTGGTGCAGAAGAACCACATTCAACATAAAAACATCGATTTCTATTCGAATCTCCTAAAAATATCAGATAATTATTTGAACAAATGCGTGAAAGAAACTACTGGAAAAGCGCCAAAACAATGGATAAATGAAATTACGATTCAGCACAGTCAGATTCTTTTGCAGGATAATTCAAAAGAAATTGCCGAAATAGCTTTTGAATTGCATTTTCAGTCGCCTTCTTATTTTTCGCGTATGTTTAAAAAAGTGACGGGACAATCTCCTTCTGATTATCGATTGCAGTTTTTGAAACACTAGTATTTTTTTTAACACATAGAAACATAGCTTTTGCATGCTTTAAAAAAGGCGTTTTCACTAATTTTAATGCACATAGCGCTATGTGTTAAAGCTTGCTTTTTTTGTAATCTTAAACACAGACAATAAAATCTATGTTTCTATGTGTTAAAAAAATTCTGCGATCAGAACACGGATGAAACAGATTCGCTTTGCGAAAACGCAAATTATCACTGATCTTTTTTTTATTTCTAAAAAACAAAAACGCTTATATAGAATCTTTAACAATCCTGTAATAAGCGCTTTTTGTCTAAAAAGACTCTACTTAAAAAATATTATTTTCAGCTGTCAATTAAGCTGGAGTGCCTTCACTGTTCGAAACAACAGCATCAATTTGAATTAAAGCATCCATCGGAATTGCTGAAACTACAATTACCGTTCTTGCTGGCAAATCACCGCTGAAAAATGAAGTGTAGATTTCGTTTACACCCGAAATATCAGCTACATTTTTAAGCTGAATGTTGACTTTCACAATATCATCCATTTTATGATCTATGCTTTCTACAATTGCTTTGATGTTATTCAAACATTGTGAAGCTTGTTCTTTAATTCCGCTTCCAACTAATTGATTGTTTTCTGGAACCAAAGGCAATTGACCTGCAATATGATTATAATGTGAATAGGCAACAGTATGTGAATATACCGTTTTTGGTGCATTTTCTGTGTTGTTTGCTTCAATTACTAAAAAGCGTGCATCTTCTGGAAGTTGTGGAGGTGTTCCGTCACCATGAGAAACCGCAACATCAATCTGCACTAAAGCATTTAATGGTAAAGCTGAAGCGCTCACAATGGTTCTTGCTGGAACATAACTTGGAAAGAATTTTGCTAAAACTTCGCTTACTGCCTCAGCATCTGAAATATCTTTTAGGAAAACAGTCGTTTTAACGACATCATTCATAACATGATCGATGCTTTCTAAGATTGCTTGGATGTTTTTTAAACATTGTTCTGCCTGCTCTTTTACACCGCCAGCTACAATTTCACCAGACTTTGGATCAATTGGCAATTGAGCAGAAAGATTATTGTAATGAGAAAATGCTACTGAATGCGCGTGAATGCTTTTTGGTGCGTTTTCTGTATTTCTGGTCACTTTTACAAGATCTAAAGCTTTTTGCGGCGTTGTTCCTTCTCCATTTGAGATAAGGGCATCAATCTGAATTAAAGCGCCTTCTAGTGGTAAAGCTGCTACTTGAACAGTTGTACGTGTTGGAAGTTCTTTTTTGAAAAATGTTTTGTACACTTCGTCAACTGCTTCAATGTCTGAAATATTTTTTAGGAAAACAGTCAATTTTACTGCATCATCCATAACGTGACCAATACTTTCTACAATCGCCTGAATATTTGTCAAACATTGTTTGGCTTGTTCTTTAATATCGCTGCTTACAATTTCTCCCGTTTTAGGATCTACAGGCAATTGTGCCGAAAAATTGTTGTAATGAGAAAATGCTACTGTCTGCGTAGAAAATGGGCTCTTTGGAGCGTTTTCTGTGTTCCTCGAATTCTTTTTAATTTCGCTCATAATTTGTTTGTTTTTCTGTTTTAATTATTACTTTTTTATGACTGCCACTTTTGATGAATTGAACAAAATTTAATTTTAACACATAGAAACATAGGTTTTATTGCTTCTGTTTAAGATTATAGAAAAAGTTAGCTTTAACACATAGCTCTATGTGCAATATTGTAAGTGAAACGCCTTTTTAAGTTTAAAAAACTATGTTTCTATGTGTTTAAATAATTTCGCACAACGAGTTAAGTGCTGGACTTTTTTATTATTTCCCAAAAGGATTCTTCCAAATTATATCTACGGCTAGGTAATTCACATCTGAAATATCAGAGCCTTTACCAATAAGATTATACATGTAACCGACATCGAAAACAAATGGAATCTCATGTGGACTCAGCGAATAATAAAGCGTTAACCTGCTTTCTTTGTAATCAAATTTTGACCATTGCTTTTCTGGCTCATTTTCTTTACTGATAGCAAAAAGCATTTCGGCGCCACCTATGATATGATGTGTTTTCGTAGTTCCTAAATCCAGAGTCAGCTGTGTTTTTAATCTCGTTCGCAACTGAAAATTCTCTTCGACATTACTAAAATCAGGATTGAAAAATTTCCTGAATTCTTGTCTTACCGTGTTTTTCCATTTGAATCCGTTGCCTTGCATGATGTACGAATAACGGCCATATACTCTAAATTCCTGTTCGATTGCCGGATCTAAAGTCTCGTATGGAGATGCTGAATCGTAATTATTAGATCGTCTGTAACTTAGTGCATAGGAGTATTCCCAGTTCTTTTTGTAACGATTTGAAATTTCCTCATTGATGACCAGAATAGCCATTTTTGAAAATGGATTACTCTCGTCTGGACTGCTTTTTAGCCCAACGCCTACATAAGTGGTCGATTCTTTTTGCTTAAGTGAATCTAAAGATTGCCTGACTCCAAAGGCAAACCAAGAAGCATTTTTTGCTTCTCCCAAGCCTGGAGGACTTAACTGTGCGTATGAATTACTGATTGTGACCACGAAAATAAGCGCTGCCAAGAGCAATTTGCTTCTTGCAGACACTTTATTCATATTTTCTAAAATTTAAAATTTGTAACTTATTCCTGTTTTTACAGCGAAAGGAGTTCCTGGTGTAAAATTCAATTCTGATACTGATGCAGTCTCATTTCTAAGTCTACTCTCGGTTTCAAATTGCGCTTCGTTCCATTTGGTGTTAAAGATGTTTTGAAATTGTAGATTTACTTCCCATTTTCTTTTTCCATAAGCCAGTACCAAATCATTTACAAAATAACCGCGTGTTCTTACCGAGTTATCTTCGATAGCAGGACGAGAATCCATATAACGGTATCTCAAGTTTGCCGAGAAACCAGAAGGAAGTTTTACTGCAATACCTCCAGTACTCGTAAGAGTTGGAACTAACGGAATATAATCTTCTCCTTTTGGCTCGTCAATAAAACGAGCATGAGCATAATTAAGATCTCCGTCTAAATACAACCATGAAATTGGCTGGTATCTTAAACTCAGATCAAAACCTAAACGACGTGATTTTCCTGATGGTTCTACTACAGCTTCATCTCCAACATAAACAAATTCTTGCTGTAGATACATGTGCCAAATCGCAGGCTGGATAATCATATTTTCTATTGGGCGAAGGATAACTCCAAAATCACTTCCAAAAGAATACGGAAGAATATCTTTTCCATCCTGCGCCACGACAACTCTTACGTCGTTGGAGTGAAAACCAAAACCAGATTTGATATACCATTGCACATTGCTGTTCTGCGTATAAGAAATATTCAGTTTCGGACTTATTCTAGCCGCTGATGCTTCTTTCGCCGCAGGCAAACTAGCCAGACGATCATGAAGACTAAATGTAAAATAGTCTAATCTCGCTGATGGATTAATGAGCCATTTCCCCACTCTATAATCAAGTGAAGTATAACCGTGAACATTGACTTCATTCGCAGATCCATCAGACATTCTATCTAATAGTAAATCGCGCTGAAAGACATGATTTAATTGTAAATCCTTGATATCATCAAAACGAAAACCCGCTCCTGATGTCCAAGTCATACTGCTATTCTCAAACTCAAATCTTCGAACATATTTGTTTTCTAATCCATAAATAGAACGATTATCAGTCTGTTGAATTTCATCTCCATAAACAGGATCATTTAAATAAAAAGTAAAATTCGAAAACAGATTAAAATTATATTTAGAATAAAATAAATTGCTTGAAAACTCTTCATTCTCATTGGCTAAATATTTATATTTTATGGCAAGATTTGTCCTCGAAGTTCTTCCGCCTTCAGTTGGATCGATTGAACCCCATCTGCTTATAATTCCTTCTTCAACTGCTCTTTCCGGAATTTGTCCCGAAGCATTCCAATTTGAAGAAAAAGTAGATCCTAAAATAGAGATATATTGTTTTTCATCAATCCATTGGCTGTACTTCGCTAAAAAATTAACTCGTGTAAAATCCTGTTTGACATCAAACGGCCCATCTGTATAATTGAATTCACCTGCTACATAGAAACTTTTATCCTTATCGTTTTTATCTAAAAGATTAAGCATTGTAACAGCTCGCATCGTATTAAAAGAACCTCCTTCAATTTTGAAAAGGTTGTTATCCAATCTGTCAAACGTGCTAAAATTGACATAACCTGAGGTATTAAAATCTCCTTTATCGGCATAATAAGCTCCTTTTCCAAAATCAATATCTTTGATCGTTTCCGGAATCAGAAAATGCAGATCGGCATATCCTTGTCCATGTGCGTGTGAGACTATATTTACCGGCATTCCGTCAGCCATAACACTGATATCAGTTCCGTGATCATTGTCAAAACCTCGCAAAAATATTTGTTCTGCCTTACCACCTCCTGCATGCTGCGCAATAAAAAGTCCAGGAACTTTTCGCAATAAATCTTGCGCAGAATTTACGGGTGACATTTTTAAATCGACTTTCATTATTTTTTTTCTAAAGTCGACGTGATTAATAACTATTTTGCTCAGATGCATTGTATCTGCTTCTGATTTGTTTGTTTCTGGCTTCTTTGCTTGTTGAGCAAATCCATTTTGCACTACTAACAATACTATTACAATCCCTGTAAAAAGTTTGTTTCTCATTACGATTTATTTTTTGCCATTAGGCATAATTATTTTTCAATTCTATTCATCAGCTTAATTAAATCTTTTTAAATCTGCTTTAATCTGTATAGATCTGCGTGAAAAATAGATACACTAAAAGTATTTCACGCTCCCGATAGCTATCGGGATTAAAAAGATTTCAGCAGATCAATTTTGATTTTTTTTGCTAAATGAAATTTATTTTATTTTTCACCCGATGGGCTTTATTTTATAATAGATGTCTCTTGTTTTTGCGCTTTATTTTCAAAACGACCTACTATTTTTTTTAGGAAAACAATTACCCACATCGATACAACAAATGGAAACGTAAGTGTAATCCATCCATTATGCATCATAAAAATATCAAAATATGTTGCTATCACTACTG
This sequence comes from Flavobacterium panacis, assembly GCF_024649945.1. Taxonomy (GTDB): domain Bacteria; phylum Bacteroidota; class Bacteroidia; order Flavobacteriales; family Flavobacteriaceae; genus Flavobacterium; species Flavobacterium panacis. The sequence goes on from NZ_JANKMS010000001.1 coordinate 459,502, forward strand.
AAAGCAATACATATAATCCATCTCTTGGTTTTGTTCCACTACATGCAATTCCGCATAAAACAGCGTTGAAACTAAACATTCCATCCTCTATTAATTTTACAGAATCCTGATCAAAATGTGCAATTGCTGCCGCAATTATTGCCCCTAGGAATCCGTATAAAGCTGCTGTTGGGTTATTGAGAAATACCCCAATGAAAAACAACAGACCTGCCGCAATAGTTCCCTGAAAAATCACTTCACTATAGGCATGCGCTGCTACTGCAAAATCTTCAAGTTCGGGCATCTCTACATTTGCTCCAGGTATTCTTGCAACTGCTAATTCAAAATGCTGAATACTCAAAACAGCAATTACCGTAATTACAATAAAAGTAAAGGTGAAAAACGGAATCTTTTTACGAATAGAAAACTCCATTAGTAATGTGCTTAAAATTGATCCTAAAACAATTAACAACCATACTAACGGACTGGTTTCAAAGAAGAAAACCAATCCCACCCCGATTAATGTAGCATTAAATCCGTACAAACCAGCTTTTATATTTTCGTCACTGAACTTGCAGATTCTAGCTGTTGTAGTTGCCACTATACAACTTATCAAAGCGCCAGCTCCCATAAGCAGGGAATCATAACATATTGCTATTAAAAAGAACAAACCCGTCCAAGCACTTTCTTGAAGCATGATTTGACCAATGCCTTTAAGCACCGTTTCAACCATTGTTTTTATTTTTTTCATTTATATATTTCTAAAAGTGAAAATTATTTGATTTACCAGCCCAGAAAGACCATTCCGAAGCCACAGGCTAAAACTACAGCTCCACTGATTGCAGGTGTATAACGTTCAAGTTTTTCTGTTTTGAAAAAAGAATATCCATACACTCCCAAAAGCACCATACCAAGCATAGTCAAAACTGTACTTAATGTAAAAACACCAATAATTGTGGAAATTTCTGCAACAGAACGATTCAGTCCTGAATAAAATAGCAAAGGAATTAATGGTTCACTTGGCCCCATCACAAAAATGGCAAACAAAACCAAAGGCGTTACTTTTACTCGATTCGTGGGCATAACCACTTCACCATGTCTGTGCGAATATACAAATACGTCTTCTCCCATGACGTCAAAATGTTTGTGCGCTTTGTTTTTGTAAGCAGCCCAAAGGCCGTAAATAAGGTAAATTGCACCAAATAACAGCAATGCCCAACTTGCAATATTGCCTCGAAAATCTTGAAAAAAAGTTATTTTATTGATTTGCCATCCTAAAAAGACTCCAATAATTCCTAAAACTACAGAACTCAGAATATGCCCTAAACCGCAAACTATTGTAAGCATAATGGTTTTAGACAAACTCCATTTTCTAGATCGAGATAAAACAATAAAAGGCAAATAATGATCAGGACCTGAAGCCGTATGAAAAAAGCTAATGCTAATTGCTGTTATTGATAATGCTATTAAATTTGAATCCATAAGCTTGTTTAAATTTGTATTGCTACTTTTTGTTCCCAAAGCGCGTCTTGTACTTTTCTGAAGAAATCAAACATTTGCTCTCCTCCATTTCCTAGAATTCTAATGACAAAACCATTAGATTCTAATTCACTGATTCCAAATGCTACGTTTTCTAATCCTTCCAATTCTGTAAAAAAGAATTCGATTTGCTCCTTCACATCCTCATTTCGTGTATTTAGATACACAAAAGTTCCTTGATGCGTAAAGCCTTCCAACAAACCCATAGCCAATAAAGGCATAATATCAGGTCTTAACAGGACATTGTCCTTTAAGATGATTCGGTCATGATGATAAACCTCCAAAAGATTCTGAAAATGAGCATATTTGAAAGTTTCTCCGTGATGTTTACGACCACAGGTAATAATTTCGCTTATCGTCAAATCACAATCATCCTCGATGTTGATCTTATTATGACTTTTGAAAGTAGAATCTTCATGAGGAACCACAGGATGAGGTACGTAAGAAAATGAAGTTCCTTTTTCCATTTTGACATTCATGATCTGCGAAGCGCTCCCATCCATATTAAACAATCGCTGATAGGATTGCGACTGCAATTGCAAACGAGCATTTTCTTTTACATTCACCTGAATATCATAAACGTCTCCGCTTAAAATTCCAGGCGACGAACTCATGATCATCAAATACGAAGCTCCATCAGATTTATACTGCCCCACAGGCATAATCCTAAAGGGCTGTGTTACGTATGCATCTCTTAAAAATGATTCGCCATCCCTTTCTTCTATTTCTATTTTTAGGGTACTTACCATTTGATTAACGAACTAAATTTGGTTCTTCGATATCTTCAAGTAAAGCGTATTTCTTGATCCAGCCTATAACTTCATCAATTCCTTCTGTAGATCTGAGGTTTGAGAATACAAACGGTGCGCCTTTTCTCATTCTTCTTGCATCGTTTTCCATCACTTCTAAACTTGCTCCAACATAAGGCGCTAAGTCAATTTTATTAATTAAAAGCAAATCAGATCTTGTAATACCAGGTCCGCCTTTACGTGGGATTTTCTCTCCTTCGGCAACGTCAATTACGAAAATCGTTACATCGGCTAAATCTGGTGAAAAGGTTGCTGAAAGGTTATCGCCGCCGCTTTCAATTAGAATTAATTCGATATCCGGAAAACGAGAAACCAATTCGTCAACGGCTTCCAAATTCATACTTGCATCTTCACGAATTGCAGTGTGAGGACAGCCTCCTGTTTCTACTCCAATGATTTTTTCTTTTGGCAAAAGACTATTTTTCACCATAAATTCGGCATCTTCTTTTGTATAGATGTCATTGGTGATTACGCCTAAATTATAGTCGTTCAGCATTTTTCTGCTTAAACGTTCTAATAATGCAGTTTTTCCTGAACCTACAGGCCCTGCAACTCCCACTTTTACATATTTTCTAGTTTCCATTTCTCTTTGTATTTTTTCTGTGTTTTTTTTTACGACATGTATAATCTTGAATAAAGTCTCTCGTGCTGCATGCATCGAATATCAAAAGCGATGCTGCAAAGACCAACCAATTCTCTGTCTATTGTTAAGGTTTCTTTTGCTAATTTTTTAATCAGCGGTTGTAATTCGAATAAAACATCTTGTCCCTCTAATTGTCCGAGAGGCACCAATTTTACTGAATTGGTAATCATTCCGATCGCGGCATTGTAATAGAATGCAAACAAGGCTTCATCTAACGGAATTTCTAATAACTGTGCATACAATCCAAAAGCGATACAATAGTGTGCAGTTGCTTCTTTATTGGCAATTGCTTTTTCATAACCACTTATGAGATCAAAAGCTTTTTGTCTTCTAAAAATCTTGATTAATCGAATTCCCAGTTTCTGACTTGCTTCTCGTATTTCTCGTGGACTCTTTAAAGCGCTACATTCCTGATCTAGTTTTATTATAGTTTCTAAATCATTGTTTTCTGCTGCTATATAAGCTAGTTTTAAGAAAGATGCATCATTATACTTGATGTTATACATTAACATATTAGTTACAAATTCTTTTGCTGAAGTAACTGAATTTACCGCTTCATCCTGCACATAAGTCTCCAATCCATTCGAGTGTGTGTATCCTCCAATCGGCAAAGTGGGATCTGCCAAATGCAGCAAACTTCCTAAATAAGTGTTTTCGATATTAGTCATTTGATGCTGCCATATTTAGGATTTTTGTGAAAAGCGATGAATTTCCGTGACCGTGAGGCGCTACATTCGATTTTAGCAAATGCAAAAGTTTTATCTCCTGTTTTTGTGGTTTATAACCACTAGCTTCCAACCATCTAAACATTGGCATTTCAAAAGGCATCATAATCTGATCATTCTGAATAAACAATGGAAGATGTTTGTTTCCAATTTCATAGCAAATCGTACCCATCTCCAATAAAGAAGATGGTATCATTACGATTGCTTCACAAGGTTTAATATTCACAACAATAGCTTTTTTTTCATCTTGATACAAAATATCATCCTGATTCAATCGCTGTCCTTCTTGAATAAATTTAATTGCAATTTCTATCCCAGAATTTGTTCGCTTGCGCTGAATTCTCTTAGTAGTTTCAAACCACTCAATTTCTAGTAGATCAATCTCTAAACCTTCAATTGAATGTATTTTGGTATTGCCTATTATTTGTTGTATAATCATTATTTCGTTCTTTTAAGGGAGATGTTTTTTGAAACTCCTAAACCGAATGTTGATCCGTTTATTCCGGCAACAAATGTTCGATTACTCGTTTTATTTACATCATTCCCTGTTGTGTTTTCATAAGATAATTCACAGAACTTCGCTTTTAATGCCCATCCGTGTCCAAGCAATACAGCAACAATTGGATAAATTCTTCCTAGATAGCCATTGTAACTATAAGATCCAGGAGTATTCATAAGCGTATTTCCCCATACATAATGTGCGTCTGCCTGTGCGATGATGGCAAAGTGGTCTCCAATATTCCAAGAATCACTGTAAAACGGACCAATTTCGTGTTTAGAATCGGTAAGATTTCCTGCAGCGTTTTTCTCTTGGTCAAAAGCAAAATTCATCCCTGCTACGACGTGATCATTAAAAAAATATCCCACTCCGATTGGGTTTGCAGCAAAAGTACTTCCCGTATTATTATTGTCTTTATAAGTTAAAGAACCGTAAAGCATTAAAGATCCTTTCTGTGCCTGAACCGTTGTTAAAGAGATACATACCAAAAGCAGAACTAATCCCAAATTAATTTTCCAAGTCTTCATAAACTTCTTATTGATGTTTTCATTCCTATCTCACTGCAACAAAACAAGTTGTCGCAGCGAGAAAAAGAATTTTTATTAATTAAAATAGATAGTATAACTGTGCTAATGGAAGTTTATCCACCGGTTCGCAGGTGATTTTCTCTCCATCAATTGTCACAGTATAGTTTTCAGCATTTACCATTATTTCTGGAGTTGCATTGTTGTGAACCATATCTGCTTTTCCAATATTTCTGCAATTTGAAACCGCTAATAGTTTCTTTTCTAAACCGTATTTTTCAGCAATATTATTATCAATACCTGCCTGAGATACAAAGGTGAACACCGTTTTAGTTAATGCTTTACCATAAGTACCAAACATGTTACGCATAATAATAGGCTGAGGTGTTGGAATAGAAGCATTAGCGTCCCCCATTTTGCTTGCAGCAATAAAACCTCCTTTTACGATAATTTCTGGTTTTACTCCAAATAATGAAGGTTTCCAAATTACCAAGTCAGCAATTTTGCCTGCTTCTATTGATCCAACATAATTAGAAATTCCGTGCGCGATTGCGGGATTGATCGTATATTTAGAAACATATCTTTTTGCACGATAGTTATCATTTTTGTTTTCAGCATCTTCAGCCAGATATCCTTTTTGTTTCTTCATCTTATCAGCTGTCTGCCATGTACGAGTAATTACCTCTCCTACACGACCCATAGCCTGTGAATCAGAACTCATGATACTGAAAACGCCCATATCTTGAAGCACATCTTCTGCGGCAATTGTCTCTGGACGAATACGTGAATCAGCAAAAGCTACATCTTCTGGAATTTTTGGGCTTAAGTGATGACAAACCATCAACATATCCAAATGCTCATCGATTGTATTTGTTGTGTAAGGTCTTGTTGGATTTGTAGACGCTGGCAAGACATTAGGATACATGGCAGCCTTGATAATATCTGGCGCGTGACCTCCACCAGCACCTTCTGTATGGAAGGTATGAATAACACGTCCCGCAATAGCATTCATAGTATCTTCAAGAAATCCTCCTTCGTTAAGCGTATCCGTATGAATCGCTACTTGCACATCATATTTGTCTGCCACTTTTAAAGAAGCATCAATCACGGCTGGAGTTGCTCCCCAATCTTCATGGATTTTTACTCCTAATGCTCCTGCTTCAATTTGTTCTTCAATTGGAGTTTCTGTAGCTACATTTCCTTTTCCGAAGAAACCAACATTTACAGGAAATGCTTCTGCTGCCTGTAACATTCTTTTAATGTTGTGTTGTCCTGGAGTAACAGTTGTCGCATTTGTTCCGTCAGCAGGACCAGTTCCACCACCGATCATAGTCGTAACGCCGCTATACAAAGCCGTTTCTATTTGAGTCGGGCTGATAAAGTGAATATGCGTATCGATTCCTCCAGCTGTAACAATATACCCATGTCCCCCATGAACTTCTGTCGAAGCTCCAATGATCATATTTGGGGTAATATTGTCCATCGTATCTGGATTTCCTGCTCTACCAACACCCACGATTTTACCATCTTTGATACCGATATCACCTTTTACAATTCCCCAGTGGTCAATAATTGTAGCACCAGTAATTACAAAATCAAGAACACCACCCTCACGTAAAGCTGTCGAAGATTGGCACATACCATCTCTAACTGTTTTTCCACCACCAAACTTTGCTTCATCTCCATAAGAACAGAAATCTTTTTCAATTTCGATAATAATCTCTGTATCTCCTAAACGTATTTGATCTCCAACTGTTGGACCAAAAATACTTGTATAATTTTTTCTAGTTACTTCTAAACTCATGATTTCACATTTTTAAATTTCCCTTCTTCTAAGCGTTCTAAGGCAAGAGCTTTATTATGCGGAGACAAATCTCCATCTACTAAATTGTTGTGTCCGTAGATTTTTTGATTTCCTCCAAATTGAGTCAACTCAACTTCTTTCTCTTCTCCTGGTTCAAATCTCACTGCTGTACTGGCAATAATATTTAATCGCATTCCGAATGCTTTTTCTCTGTCAAAAGACATCATTCTGTTCACTTCAAAAAAGTGAAAATGGGAACCAACTTGAATTGGTCTGTCTCCGGTATTGGTAACTTTAATGGTTAACGTTTCACGGCTATCATTACAGATAATAGTACTATCTTTTAATATAATTTCTCCTGGAATCATTGTTTGTCTTTTTAGGTTTATCGCACAGGGTTGTGCACAGTTACTAGTTTAGTACCGTCTGGAAATGTAGCTTCAATCTGAATATCATGAATCATTTCCGCAACACCGTCCATCACATCTTCTTTTCGAAGCAAGGTTGCTCCATATTGCATTAATTCGGCAACTGACTTACCGTCTCGTGCACGCTCCATCAATTCACTGCTGATTAGTGCAATGGTTTCAGGATAATTTAGTTTTAAGCCACGGGCTTTTCTCTTTTGAGCTAGTTCGCCAGCTGTATGCAGCATTAGCTTTTCAATTTCTCTTGGTGTTAAATGCATAATAAAATATTTTAGTTAAAAAATAACAGATAGCATTGAAAGCTTCATAACTAATCTAAGATCAATCATGAGGTTTCAGATGTAATAAAAATGGGTTGAGGAATGGACAAAAGTTGCCCTTTCCAAATAGAATTCTATTTAGATAAGTTTGTAGTGCATTTTATAGAAAAGGCTTGCACTCAGGCCTTATTTACTGCAAAATGTAATGAATAGTCAATAGATGCATCTGTATCTTATAAAACTATTTACACGGTGTTACACTCAAGATAAAAAACATTTTTTACCATGAATAAAACGCGCTAAGCTTCAATTAAGCAGTTTAAAGAAATTAAAAGTGGATTTGTAAACTATGAAATAGGATATTTCTTGACATGTTGCGAAAAGGAGGAATATTACGCTCCACCAATCCCAGAGTAGTTAGTTTTACGCTTTCTGTGTAAACAAAACAGTTGTCTCTTAAGCTTTTGCCATTTAAACGAAGTGGAGATGCAGGCATAGAACTGCTGCATTTTTCTGTTTCAGAAGTATTTTCTAATAAGACAAATTTTAATGGATTGGACTCTGATAGTCCTTTTCCAAATATTGCGTGATCAGGAGTTGAAGTCTCAAAAAAGGATTCTGTCGCGACATTGTTATTTACCTTATTTACAATAGTATTGCTATAACTATTTGGGATAGTTAAAAGACAAATTTGTAAAAAAAGAATATAAGCTAACTTCATCTGGAAGACTTCAATTATTAAGGATTGTTCCTTTTATACTTGCAAATTTAGCGGGGTTGAAATACAATTGAGTAGCACAAATCTTGACTTTTCTTTTCCAAATTTGCAAATAATGGAATTTTAACATTTTTTTTGATTACCAAAACTAGCCTTTCTTATGGTTGGACATTTTTCTAACTCTAAATACTCTTCCTTTATTCTATTTCTTAATTTTCTATCTTAGAATATAATTCTGATAATCCAACTGAAATTCTACCGAAATAATTATTGTTGTACCAGTGTTTTAAAAATAATGATTTAATTTTATGCCAAGTGATTTTTTAATCTGTAGAAAATTCATCAAAATAATCTTTAATACAAATCACATATTTATCATTTTAATTCACACCTTAAGGATTCGTTACCATATCATCTCATGCAAATCAAACTTGACTCAATAGAATCCAAACAGATCAACAAGCTAAATGTCTGTACTAATTATCAGATTTTGCTCTTACACCGGAATTCTTCATATGAAATTGATTTTAGAAAGTTCAAATCTCCTGAGTATTCTATTTTGTTTTTAAGTCCATACCAACATGTTAAATGGAATGACAAAAGCTCAGAAAAAATGATACGTCTTCAATTCCATGGCGACTTTTATTGCATTGAATATCATAAAAAAGAAGTTGCCTGCAACGGACTTCTTTTTAATAACATTTACTTGCAACCATTTGTTGAATTGGGCAAAGAAACTTTTCTTGAAATTGAAGAAATTTTAAATAAGATTGGCTCCGAACTTACAGTAAAGAATTCCGATTTCTCAGAATCTGTCATTAAGGCTTATCTACAGGTAATTTTGGCTTTATCCAGTAAAGCTAAAAAGCATCTTATTTCATCTCAAAATGAAAATAGTGTCAAAATGAACGAAGGGCTGAAATTTCAGCAACTTCTAGAAGAAAACTTTTTGACCCAAAGATCTGTTCAGTTTTATGCGAATCAGTTTAATTTGACTCCTGAGAGTTTCAGTAAAAAAATAAAATCACAGTTAGGTAAATCACCTTCTGGCTTTATATATGACAGAGTTATATTAGAATCTAAAAAATTACTGCATTTAACTCATATGTCTATTAAAGAAATAGCGGCAAATCTTCATTTTGAAGACGAACATTACTTCAGCAGGTTTTTTAAAAAATATGTGGGGATTTCTCCTTCAGATTTTAGAAGCAACACTGGAATTTCGATTGCGGCAAAATAGTACACGTAATTCCCTATAATGTCCATTTCTTTTGCTTTATGATCATTGTAGTTTTGCTTTATAAAAAAAATAATTATGAGCAAAATAGTATATTATCTGGCCGAAAGTAAAAAATTTTCAATATATACAATGCATATTGCAATTGCAGTGGTTATGTTTTGGATCGGAGGTTTAAAAGCCTTTCCATATGAAGCAGACGGAATTGTACCTTTCGTTGCCAACAGTCCTGCAATGAGTTTTTTCTACTCTAAAGAAAGTCCTGAATACCAAAAACATAAAAACCCTGAAGGAATGGTGGTCAAGTCTAATATCGAATGGCATCGTGAAAACGGAACTTATACCTTTTCATACGCACTAGGAACTGTTATCATAATCATCGGACTCCTAGTATTTATTGGCATCTGGTTTCCTAAAGCTGCTCTCGCCGGAGGATTATTAACGCTATTAATGTCATTTGTGACTCTTTCATTCCTTATCACTACACCAGAAGTTTTTGTTATGAATCTGGGAGGAGATTATCCTGCACCACAAACTGGTTTTCCATATCTTTCAGGAGCTGGACGTCTTGTTTTAAAAGACCTTATCATGCTTGCAGGTGGATTTATTATGGCATCAAATGCTGCAAAAAAGATACTAGAATCAAAGAAAAAAACTCTTTAAACCATTAATTGACAGTCGTTAAAAACTTTTATAATGAATTCATTTTTTCTAAAGAAAATAACTCTCGAAAATCGTTCCTCAGCATTGAGTTACATAAAAGGACTAATCTTAATACTTTTAATGGTTCTCACAGCAGAATTTTTTAAAGATAAAGAAATCATCCTACCTGAATTGGCTGCTCTCTCGATTGGTTGCTTCTTCTATAATCTTCAAGAATGGAGATCTAAACCTTGGGATTTATTTGTTTTGCCCGCTGCAACAGCATTTATTGGATTTTTTATAAACATCCTCCCCATTCCTATTTCTCTAAAACTGGTATTTTGCGTTGGAGCAGTATTAACAATCATGTTTCTTTTTAAAAATATCCTGCCTCCTGCGCTTGCAACAGGCCTGCTCCCTATTATAACCAACTGTCATACATGGCTTTTTCTAGCCTCTATCATTTTGTTTACCTTACTACTCGCTTTGAGCATATCAGTATCAAAAAAACAAATTAGCGAAACCACAGAACATCACAATTTCAAAGAAAAAAAGATAGAAATCATTCTCTTTTTAATGATCGTAAGCCTCTGGTTTTACTTTTGTATCAGCACCAATCAGCTTGGAATGGCTGCAATACCACCAGTTATTGTAGTTGCTCTGGAATCAGTGCTTAAAAAGAAATACAGTTTCAAAATATTGTCCAAACAGATTTTCACTTTAACTACAGCAGGACTTATCGGATCTATTATTTTGCTATTTATTGAAAATAAAGTATTAGCCGCCTTTATTGCTATATTAATGATTTCTGGATTACTTCGAATGATAAAATTTAGACTTCCTCCGGCGTATGCTATAGCCCTACTTCCAATGGTGTTGCATGAACTTTCTCCAGCAAATTTCATGTTTAATATACTCATAATGTCAACCAGTGTTTTGGGCGTTATTTTTTTACTGAAAAATGACAGATTAAAATCTATCTTGCGTTTTAATTTTCAATAAAAAAACTATAATGTACTATTCTTGTTTTTGGTTGATTTTCTAAAACAAAGACTTTTATTTGAGATAAAAAACTACCTCATTCATTCTGAAAAAAATGTATCTGAAATCGCAAATGAGTTACACTTTTCAGAGCCAAGTCATTTGATGCGTTTTTTCAAAACACAAACTGGTATGACTACTTCCGAATTTTTAGCAGATTATCAAAATGGTAGCGTTGATTAATTTTGTTAGAATGGTAAAATACCAAATATGAATTGAAACAGTAATTCAATCTATTGCAAATCTAATTATACTGATTTACTTTCTGCTGTAAACAGACAAAATCTTCCTGAAAAATTTAAGAAATTCTGAAAAATCTACAGCAGAATGTAAAATTAATATAAATCAAAAACCTCTCTTTTGAGGCACTACTACTGGACGTTTTATGTCATTCGTTAAAATCCAGCCTGTTCGATACATCCATTCTGTCATTTTATACAATTTTGCAAAATCAATGTTTTCTGACTCATCCATCGGAGTATGATATTGACTGTGCAGTACGCTTGTAAAAAATACAGCTGGAATATTTTTTTGAGCATAAGGCAAATGATCTGATCTAAAATAGAAAAACTCAGGATGTTCTGGTCTGTCCCAAAGTTTATCCAATTCAAATTTTGGCCCTTCGTCATTGGCTTTTTTGGCAGCACTTACCAAATCAGGAGAATTTTGATGTGGATCTGTTGAACCCAACAATGCCGCTTGATTTACATCATTTCTTCCTATCATATCACCATTCAAAACGGCGATTATATCTTTTTCAGGAACTGTCGGATTTGATGCATACCAGCTTGACCCCAATAATCCACGCTCTTCTGAACCGTGAAATACAAATAATACAGATCTTTTCCCAGGTTGTTTTTTAAAAGCTCTGGCAATAGCCAACATTGCTACACAGGTACTCGCATTATCATCTGCTCCATTGTAAATCGAATCTTGTCCGTATTTTTGTCTCACACCATCATGATCCTGATGTCCGCTAAAAAGAACATATTCCTTCTTCAATTTTGGATCTGTACCTTCTACTTTTCCAACAACATTAACTGAAGGATATTTATAAGTTTCAGAAACTACTTCGGCAACTAAATGTTCTTTGGTATTTTTTAGAAATTCTAACTGATCATTATGAACCCAAAAAGCAGGCATTCTAGGCGGAACAGGCATTTTATCACGATAGCCTTCAATACCGTAAACTCCGCGTTTCATTTGCGGTTCTACTTCAGACCAGCTTTTTTCTCCCCATTCATCAGCAACAATGATAAGCGCTGACGCACCGCGATAGGCTAAATCTTCATAATATTTTTGCTTCACAAATCCTGGATAACGTCTTTCAAAAAGGGAGATATTATCTGTAATTCCTTCTTTAGAAGCAATGACAATAACCGCTTTTCCTTTTACATCCATTTTTCTGATTTCTTCTGCAGAAGCATTTCCTATAAAAAGTAAAGGCGCATCAACTTTATTGTTGGTTGTTTCAGCTATTAAAACATCATTCCATAATTTAAACTCTTTTTGTCCGATTTTAAATTTGGAATTATTGCTAACCTGATGTCTGTATAAGTCAAAAAACTGAAAAAAAGTACCATCATCACCTGCAGGCGACATTCCGGCTTGTTTGGCTTTTTCTGCCAGCCATACAGAGACTTTTAATTCATCTAGAGTTCCGGCTTCACGACCATTAAAATGATCACCCGCCATTTGGTACATATCCGTTTTAAGATCCTTTAAAGTAATTGCTGTTACCAAAGGCTTCTTTGCGGATTGTGAGAAAATCAAATTACAGCTTAGGCTGAATAATAAAAATAACTTCCTTTTCATAATTTAAAAATATTGAATTTATAGATTGAATATTTTCCTATAAAAAAGAAGGGCTTGAAAAAAGGACAAATCTATATCTTTTATAAATATACTTCAAAAAAGAATCGAATTTTAATTTACAATCTGTTTAATTATGAATTAAAACAAGACTTAACTTACAATATATCAATCATCAAGATTACACAATATTGAATCTTATTCAAAACACTGTCATTTATTTTTACAATAATTTATTATTTTAATCATATACTATTAAAACAATATTTTTATGGGCATGTTTACGATAAATAATCTTCAATTAAAAAAAAATAAATAATATTGCTGAATAGATTGTTACCAGCAAGCATGTCTCAAAATTCTAATACCACAGAACAAAAACTTCTTCTTGAATTATCTCAGGGAAGCGAGCTTGCATTTACAACTATCTACAACAAGTACAAAAACATTGTTTATTCTACTGCATTAAAGATCACTAAATCAAAAATTTTAGCTGAAGAAGCTGTTCAAGATATCTTTTTAAAAATCTGGCAGAATCGTGAAAACTTATCCGAAATAGCTAACTTTGAGAACTATATCTTCATTATTTCTCGAAATCACTTATTCAACTCAATCAAAAAAATTGCTCGCGAAACTTCTATTATATCTGAAATCAATTTAAAAGAAACGGGTTTAAACGATACAGATATTACCATTAAAGACGAGCAATACAATACGATCTTAAATCAGATCGTAGAACAACTTCCGCCACAGCAGCAAAAAGTGTATCAAATGGCTAAAAGAGATGGTTTAAGCCATCAGAAAATTGGCGAAGATTTAGGAATTTCTACAGAGACTGTAAAAAAACACATGGCTCAGGCTTTAAAATTTATACGTACAAAGATTTCTCCCTACATGAATATATTTATGTCGCTTCTTCTATTTTTCAAATTATAGTCTAAAGGTTTTTCTTTCAAAAAAACCTCAATTCACTTTTTTTTACATTTTTTTTACATTTTTTTCACTTTCGACTACTCCCTCCACTTTTTTAAATGGTCTTTATATAAAAAGGCCAATATAAACTTGGCTTTACCCTAAAAAAATTAGAAGGACTGAAAAAAAGAAAAAAAACCAAAATCTATCATTAACCAAAAAAGTACTAATCTAATCTACGAAAAAATGTCGCAAAAAAAGTTCGAAGAATTATTTGAAAGCTACCTGCAGAATAAATTATCTGAAGCAGAACAGCTGCAAATGATGGAAATAATTCAGCAGGGTGCATATGATGATTTTCTAAAAGAAAAAATTCAGAATCTGTTGGAAAAAGATGATGTTACTGAAATAATGGATAAAAAACAAGGAGATGATATTCTTCAATACATTTTATCTAAACCATCAACTGAAACTAAAGTTCTGCCTTTAAATCCGAAGAAAAGAAACAGAAAAAGAATTCTGCAAACTGTTTTAGTTGCTGCAAGTGTTGCAGTTCTTATTGCAGTTGGAAATTCAATGTTCTTTCAACAAAAACCGTCTTTTACAACTCCAGAAGTTAAACAAGATGTTGTTGTAGCAAGCACTTTAGTAGATTTTAGCGGAAAACAATTAGTACATCTTCCTGATGGAAGTACTGTTTTATTAAACGATGATAGTAGTTTAAAATACGATCAGGATTCTTTTGACAAAAATACTCGTGAAGTAACTCTTGTTGGTGAAGCTTATTTTGACATTAAGCATAATAAAGAAAAACCTTTTATTGTGCATACAGGCAAAGTACAAACTAAAGTTTTAGGAACGGCTTTTAATATCAATGCTCAAAATTCATCCAACAATATCGAAGTTACAGTGGCACGTGGTAAAGTTCAGGTTGGAGATACCGAAAAAGTATATGGTGTGATTACTCCAAACCAGCAGATTAAAGTGGATAAAACTACTTTGAACTTTCAACAAAATACAGTTAGCGCCGCTGTAGTAACAGAATGGAAAAGTAATTACCTGATTTTAGACGATGTTAATATGGCCGAAGCGGTTTCTTTAATTTCTCAAAAATATAAAGTTTCTATTCTTGTTGCCAATGAAAAGATTAAGAACTGTCGAATCACAGCCAGTTTCTTAAATGAAGAAGATTTAGATCATGTTCTAAAAGTAATCTGTAGTGTTATTGAAACAGAATACCGATATAATAAAGCTGGTTCTATCGTAATTGATGGAAAAGGCTGTGAGTAAAAATGAAAAGACAAAAGCAGACTAACCTCCTACTTAGAATGCTTTTTAAAATGAAATATTAACCTTTAAAACAAAAGAAAAACAATTAACCAAAAACCAAATTAAAAAAGCCATCCAGCTCCTACACCAGATGGCCAAGATTTTTAACAATTAATCCAGTAACCATTAAAAAACAAGCAAATTTATGAAATTACGCTGTAAAACAACCATGTTTGACAGTGAAAAGAATTCATCTTTTTTTCATTTGTCAAAAAAAACTATTATGATTATGCGAATCAGTTTATTCCACATTTTCTTACTGACCTGCGGTACTCATATGATCTTTGCTACCGAAATGAGCGGCCAGAATCTGGAGTCTATATCTGTTGATATTGAACTTCATAACCAAGATATCAAGACGCTGTTTAAAACCATAGAAAATAGAACGGGATTATTATTTGCTTATCAACCGCAAATCATAAAAGATTTTCCAAAAGTAACCACACCTCGCGGACGCCGAACTGTAAGTGATATTTTAAATAGTGTATTTCAGGGAAGTAATCTTGTTTATAAACAAGTAGACAAAAATGTTGTCATCTATAAAAAAGAAACTCCAAAAACTGTAGAAAACACCTTAAAAAACGAAAAAGAAGAAGCCAGTTATATGCTAAATGGTAAGATTCTTGACGAAAATGGTCTTCCTCTGCCGGGGGTAACTGTATTGCTTGTAGGAGGCAACAGACAAGGTATTTCTGATTTTGACGGACACTTTTATATTGAATTAGCTACAGGTAAACATACTTTGCGATTTTCCTATCTAGGCTATAAAACACAAGATGTTGTGGTAGAAAATCAAACTTCTGTTACTGTAAAAATGCAGCCAGACTTAGCTAAACTGGATGAAATTGTAGTGATTGGGTATGGAACCACAACGAGAAGAACTTCGACTGGATCTGTAGTTAAAATTACTGCAGAAGATATCGAAAAACAGCCTGTAACCAATATTTTGCAAACACTTCAGGGAAGAACTCCGGGTGTGTTTGTAACGCAGACTTCTGGATATGCAGGAAGTGATATGAATATCAGTATTCGAGGAAGAAATTTTATTGATGGGAAAAATTTACCTCTTTATATTGTAGATGGCGTTCCTTATATCGGGGACGATATTAAACAACAGGCTCAGGATGATAATGTTATTAGAGGAGCTCAAAAATCAACTAGTCCTTTAAATATTATTAATCCGAACGATATTCAAAGTATTGAAATACTGAAAGATGCCGATGCTACTGCAATTTATGGTTCAAGAGGAGCAAATGGTGTTGTATTGATTACCACAAAAAAAGGTAAATCTGGAAAAACAGAATTTACAATCACTACCAATTCTGGAGTTTCTGAAGTGGCTCATATGATCAAAACATTAGATACTCCAGCTTATCTTAATATGCTACAGACAGCATTAAACAACAATGGAGATACAGCATCTAATTTTAGCAATGGACTTGCTCTTACTGACTGGGATCCTAATGCCTATACCAACTGGCAGAAAAAATTAATTGGAGGCACTGCTAATTTCAATAATTATTCAGCTTCCTTAAAAGGAGGAAATGAGTCAACCAATTTTCTATTAAGTGGAGCTTATCATAAAGAAACGACAGTTGTTCCTGGAGATTTTAGTTATGATAAATTCTCTACCAATTTTAATGTTAATCATAGTACGCTAGATAATAAATTAAAAATAGGTGCTTCTGTAATTTTTGCTACTGATAATAACAGACTTCCTTTCTTTGATATCACTACTTATGCAATAAATACAGCTCCTAATCGTCCTTTATATAATGCAGACGGCAGCTATTATTGGTCTCCTGATTATTTTAGTGACATTAACCCACTTGCTGCTTTAGGAAAAAGAGTTGATGATAAAGGACTTAACTTGATTACAAGTTTAAGTCTTCAATACGAAATTGCAAAAGGTTTTTCTTTTAAAACAGATTTAGGATATGGAAGAGCACAGATGCAGACGAAACAAATCATGCCTTCATCTGCAAGCAATCATGTATATGATGAAGCCAACGGATATGACTCAAATTTTTCAAGATCTTATACTACTTCAACCAATAATACAAACAATTTTACTGTAGAGCCGCAACTTAATTATACTACTGCATTATGGAAAGGGAATCTTACAGCACTTGTTGGAGGTTCATGGCAAAACAGAAAATCAGAAATGCCTGCATATGTTTATACTAGCGGTTACAGTTCTGACAATTTAATTGGTAATATTTCGACTGCAGAAAATGTTACAGCAAACAACGGCACGACAGAATATAAATACATTTCAATTTTCAGCAGACTTAATTATAATATTGAGAACAAATATATTTTAAACCTTAACTTTAGAAGAGACGGTTCTTCACGTTTTGGAGCTAACAATCGTTTTGGAAACTTCGGTTCTATTGGTGGTGCTTGGGTTTTTACTCAGGAAAACTTCATGAAGCATGTTCCAGTACTAAGTTTTGGAAAAATTCGTTCCAGTTATGGAGAAATTGGAAGCGACGATATTGGAGAATACCAATATGCTGACACCTTTGACACTCGTACTTACGGAAATGGAAATCCTTCTATGATGGCTTCCAGAATTGCGAATCCTAATATTAAATGGGGATTAACAAAAAAGTTTGAAGCTGCTTTGGATTTAAGTTTTAATAACGACCGTGTTTCTTTCACTGCTGCTTATTATAGAAATACTTCAAGCAACCAATTGGTTGGTTATACATTAAGTCCACAAGCTGGATTTACCACTTATACAGCAAATTTACCTGCAGAAGTTGAAAATAAAGGATGGGAATTTACTTTAGGAACTGTTAACATTCGTAATCAAAATTTTACTTGGTCAACTTCTTTTAATATTTCAACTAACTCTAATAAACTGGTTGCTTTTCCTGGAATAGAAAATACCAGTTATTACTCTCAATACGTAGTAGGAAAACCTTTGGGATCTCGCTTTTTATATAATTTCACAGGTGTTGATGCAAACGGAATCGCTCAATTTGAAGATGCAAATGGAGACGGAAGAATCTCTAGTGGATTTGCAGAAACCGGCAGAGGAGATAGAAAATATTATGGTCCAAATAATCCTAAATATTATGGAGGAATCTCTAATACTATAAGTTACAAAGCTTTTACTCTTGACTTTTTATTTCAATTCGTAAAACAAGAGGGAACAACATTGATGGCATCTACAGGAACGCAGCCTGGATATCCTTACGGAACTGTTAATTTTCAGGTGGATGAATTCAATGATTATTTAGCAAAAGGAAATGTTTTAAGCTCAGGTTACCAAAACAGCTATTTTAACTATATCGGCTCAAATGCTGTTATTACAGATGCTTCGTATATCAAACTAAAAAATGTAAGTGCTTCTTATCAAATTCCGTTAAGTGAAGCTACCAAAAGATATTTACAAGCTGTACGTCTTTCTCTTCAAGGACAAAATATATTTACCATAACTAGCTACAAAGGACTAGATCCGGAAACACAAGGTTTGGCTCTGCCTCCATTACGTACAATCACACTTGGAACTCAGTTTACATTTTAAATCTAAAAAATCATGAAAAATATTTCAACTAAATATATCGCTGTATTTTCGTTTTCAATTTTACTGGGATTAACAAGCTGTGACAGCGCTTTGGAAGTCGATCTTCCGAGCAACCAGTTATCATCAGAAACGGTTTATGCTTCAGATGCTACAACAGAAGCGGCTGTAAATGGAATTTACCAAAGTATGGTGGCGGGCTTTTTCTACAATCAAGTTCATAGTATTCTTGGACAGACTTCAGATGAACTGATACTAGCGAGTGGTTTAACCAATACCGCTAATACTAATGAACTTATTGAAACTGACGGAACAATGAGCAGTATGTGGACAGAATTGTACAAAACCGTCTACAATGCAAACAATGTTATCGAAGGAATTAGTAAAAGTACTTCACTGACTCCAGCCAAAAGCAGACAATGGGTAGCTGAAGCCAAATTCCTTAGAGCCTATTCTTATTTTTATCTAACGAATATTTGGGGCAGTGTTCCTTTAGTACTGACAACTAATATAAATGTATCAGCATTATTGCCACAATCGACTCAAGAGGTTGTTTACACACAGATTATCAAGGATTTGACAGAAGCTTCGCAAGACCTTCCAACAAGTTATGCTAATTATAAAAATGAGAGAATTAGAGCTACTAAATGGGCTTCTGAAACTTTATTGGCTAGAGTAAATCTTTATTTAGGAAAATGGAGCGATGCAGCTAGTCATGCAACTGCTGTAATCAATGAAACAGGAACTTATAACATGATAACAGGATTATCAGCAACTAATAGTCCATTTATTTCAAATAATAATGAAGCTATTTTACAAATTCCTTATTTCAACGTAAACTATAGTTATGAAGGATCTTCTGTTTTTGTAAATGCAAACACAGCCTCATTCTTATTAAGAAACGGCAGTACGTTATTTGAAACAGATGACGACCGCAAAACAAACTGGACCAGAAATGTTACGGGCACGCAGGGTAGTCTTTCTGGTGTTGCACCAACGAAATACAAAAACAGATTTGGAGCCTCTCCTATCGAACGCTCAACAGTACTTAGATTAGCCGAATTATATCTAATAAGAGCCGAAGCCAGAGTACAATCTAATGATATTACAGGAGCTCAGCAGGATATTAATGTAATCCGAAACAGAGCGCTACTTGGCAATACTACTTTAACGAATTCAAACCAATTATTGGATTTAATTGCTTTGGAAAGACAACGTGAATTCTTTGCAGAAAACGGACACCGTTGGTTAGACCTTAAAAGAACTGGTAAAATAGACGCAACTCTTTCTGTTTTAACGGATAAAATCTGGACTTCTACAGATGCTTTATATCCAATTCCGGAAACGGCTATTCGTTCGAATCCTTTCTTAAAACAAAATTCAGGATACTAAATACTAAAAATAACGCAGGGATGAAATGAAAAACATTCCTGCGCTTTTAAAAAACACTATGGAAACAACAATTGTAAGAGTTGAGGACTTGTCGCATCAATACAGTAAGGATTGGGCAATACAAAATATTAGTTTTGAAATCAAAGAAAACAGGATTCTAGGTCTTCTAGGATCAAATGGAGCTGGAAAATCAACTACCATGAACATTCTTTGTGGCGTTTTAAATCAAACGCATGGTAATATTTATATTGACGGAATCAACCTGAAAGAAAACCCGGTTGAAGCCAAAAAATTAATTGGTTTTTTACCGCAAACTCCACCACTTCATCTTGATTTAACAGTCGATGAATATCTGATTCACTGTGCGCAATTAAGATTGGTACCAAAAGAAAACCTTAGAAATGCAGTAGAAAAAGCAAAGGAAAAATGTGGCATTTCACATTTCAGCCATCGTTTAATCAAAAACTTATCAGGAGGTTACAGACAGCGTGTCGGAATTGCGCAGGCTATTATTCACGAACCAAAATTGGTAGTTCTTGATGAACCAACAAACGGATTAGATCCAAATCAGATTTTAGAGGTTAGAAATTTAATTAAGAAAATTGCCCAAGACAAAGCTGTGATCTTTTCTTCACACATTCTTTCTGAAGTTCAGGCAACTTGCCAGGATATCAGAATGATTGAAAACGGACACATGGTTTTTGCAGATACTTTGGATGCTTTTAATAATTATATCGAAGCCGATAAATTAACGGCGAACTTTGAAAATCCACCGGCTGTTGAGGCATTCAAAGAAATTTCGGAAATCACAGAAGCGGTTTACCTAACTCCTAAAAAAGTTCAGATTACTTTCAGTGGTACACAAGAAATTGCTGAAAAAATTGTAGCAACTAGTGTTCACAACAACTGGAAACTTCGTGAAATTCAATTTGAAAAAGTTTCATTAGACGAAATCTTCGCTCAATTATCTAAAAAAGCCCCATCTAAAAACGCTATTCTTTCTTAAAAAATAAACAAATGAAAACAATATACAGAATTGCTAAAACAGAACTCAACACGATGTTCTACTCACCTGTTGCATGGGTTGTTTTAGTGATATTTTCGATCCAGTCAAGCTGGAAATTTTTCAATACCATCGAACGTTTCGAAAAAGCCCAAAAAATTGGACAAAGCATGGACAATTTATCACAGATTGTCTTTTCTGGATTCAGTGGTTTATATACCGAAATGCAAAATTACCTGTATTTATATGTCCCACTTTTAACAATGGGATTAGTAAGCCGTGAAATCAATAGCGGTTCGATCAAATTGCTTCTTTCTTCTCCAATTCGAATTAAAGAAATTGTATTAGGAAAATATTTAGCCATTGCGGCTTATTGTCTCTTATTTATTGCCATTTTAGGCTTACAAGTTGCAATTGCTTACTTTTCGATAGAAAACTTAGACCTTAAGTTTGCTATATCTGGATTAATTGGTTTGTATTTATTGGTTTGCACCTATGCAGCAATCGGACTTTTTATGTCTTGTCTTACTTCTTATCAAGTAGTTGCTGCCATTAGTACTTTGGTTGTTTTAGCTGGATTAAACTTTATTGGGAAACTTTGGCAAGATGTCGAAATCGTAAAAGACATTACCTATTTCCTTTCAATAGCTGGACGTGCAAATGAAATGCTTGAAGGATTAATCATTAGTAAAGATGTCTTCTATTTTGTTTTAGTAAGCGGTCTTTTTATCGTATTAAGCATCTACAAACTACAAACAGGAAGAGATGCTCAAACTGCATCAAAAAGAGTTCTAAAATATACTTTATTAATAGCAGCTGTCTTATCTCTGGGCTATATCACTTCAAGAGCACCGCTTACTTTCTATCATGATATGACGAGAAATAAAGACAACACCCTAACCAAAAGCAGTTTAGATGTTGTGGATAAGATAGAAGGACCAGTTAAGATAACAACCTACGTTAACTTATTGGATATTAATTATTACATGGCAATGCCGTACTCTCAAAATTCAGATATTGCGAGTTTTGCAAAATATACCCGTTTTTTGCCTCAAATAGAAATGGAATATGTTTATTATTATGATACTTCAACAAATGAGGCTTTGTATGCCCAAAACCCAGGATTAAACGACAAACAGCTTGCTGAAAAAATGGTCGAGTCTCAGGATATGAAACTTAAAAAATTATATTCTCCTGCAGAAATCAAAAAAATCATCGATCTAGGGCCTGAACAAAACAGAGTAGTCAGAACTGTAGAATACAACGGGAAAAAGACTTATCTAAGAATGTTTGATGACTTGTTTAAAGTACCTTTTGAAAAAGAAATTTCAGCTTCATTAAAGCGCTTAGTTTCCAATCCCGTAAAAATTGTATTTGCAACTGGAAACATGGAACGTAGTATTGATAAAAACGGAGATAAAAATTATAAGACTGGATTTAACGAAATAACATTTAGAAACTCTTTAATCAATCAAGGATTTGATGTTTCTTCTGTTGATATCAATGCGCAGAATATCCCTTCTGAAACTGCTATTTTAATTATTGCTGACCCTAAAACACAATTAAGTCAAGGCGCTGTTGACCGTATTAACAAGTACATTGATCAAGGCAAAAATTTAATGCTTTTGGCAGAACCAAAAACGAATTCGGCTTTGGCTTCTATTACAGATAAATTGGGCATCGGATTTACAAAACAGACTTTAGTTCAGGAAAGTGAAACAAATTCGCCTGATTTCCTAGTAACTGAGCTTCAAAAAAATGTTGATTCTACTGTAATCAAATTAAGTAAAATCAATAACCCCATTCCGTTTTTAGGAAGTAGCGGTATTACAGCTGTAAAAGATGCAGGATTTAAAGTTACGCCTCTTTTAAAAACTAATAATCAGCCAGTTTGGGAATCTCAGACAGGAATTACTTCTATTTCAGAAGATCTAAAAAAACAGCCGTCTTCAAAAGAAATTCCGTTGGTAACAGCATTAACGAGAAACATCAATGGCAAAACACAAAAAATAATTGTTGCCGGAGATGCTGATTTTATGGGCAATGCCGAATTAAGCCGCGGTGGTTCTGGAACATTTCAGTTTGTAACCGATATTTTCAGCTGGTTCAGTAATTACCAATTTCCAATTGATACTACTCGCCCTCAAAAAATCGACAATAAAATCACGATTACTTCCAATCAAGTTTTCATTGACAAAATCTTATTTATTGGAATCTTCCCATTGTTGATTATACTAAGTGGTGCTTTTATACTTATTAGAAGAAATAGAAGATAAAACTCAAAACAAATGAATACTAAAAAAAATATCATCATTGCAGTAATGGCCTTGTCTTTTCAAGGTGCATTTTCGCAGTTCAAGACCACAATTCCGCTGGATAAGAACGTTACAACTGGGAAATTGAAAAACGGTTTAACGTACTATATTCTTCACAATGAAGAACCAAAAGACAGAGCCAGTTTTTATTTTGTTCAGAACGTTGGTGCCATTCTAGAAGACGACAATCAAAACGGATTGGCGCATTTCTTAGAACATATGGCTTTTAATGGAACCGAGCATTTTAAAGGAAAAGGTATCATTAAAATGTTAGAAAAAAATGGTGTAAGCTTTGGTAAAGATATCAACGCTTACACGGCTCAAGATGAAACAGTATACAACATCAGCACCGTTCCTGTAACTAACGAAAAACTAATCGATTCAACACTTTGGGTTTTACACGATTGGTCTGGTTCTCTTTCTTTAACCAATGAAGAAATTGATGCCGAAAGAGGCGTTATTAGAGAAGAATGGAGAACGCGTCGTACAAGTGATTTCCGTTTAAAAATGCAGACCGATCAGGTTTTGTATAAAGGTTCAAAATACAGCAAAAGAGATGTTATTGGTGATTTAAACATTATCAATAACTTCAAATATCCTGAATTAAGAAACTATTATAAAAAATGGTACAGACCCGATTTACAAGCTGTAATTATTGTCGGTGATATTGACGTAGAAGCAATGGAAGAAAAAGTAAAAACTATTTTTTCTGGAATTCCGTTAGCCAAAAAAGTAGCTGCAAGAAACTATGAAGCCATTCCGAAACATGACGAATTGTATTTTGGAACTGCATCTGACAAAGAAGCTTCTTCTACTACAATTACATTACAATATGTGTTGGACGAACCTTTGGTAAAAGACAGTATTGTGACTCGCAGAAATGTAATGAATTCTTTTTACACTAGTATTCTAAACAATCGTTTTAAAGAATTGATTTTAAAAAATCAAAGTAGTGCTTTAGGTTTTAGTTCTTATTTTCAACCGATTTCAAGATTAAGTAACTCTTTTAATATTTCGGCTGGACCAAAAAAAGGAAAAAACCTTGAAGCATTCGAAGAAGCGTACACAGAAACAGAGCGTTTAAAACGTTTTGGAGCAACACAAGCAGAATTAGAAAGAACTAAAAAACTTTTTATCAGTTCTTATGACGATTTTCTTAGCAATAAAGATAAAGTCGACAATGATAGCTGGTCTGAAAAGTTGACGAATTATTTCTTGAAAGCCAAACCATTTCTTTCGCCAGAAGATGATTATAAACTAATTGTTGGTATTATAAAAAGTATGTCTTTAGAAGAATTAAATGCTTATGTAAAAACCATTCAGAAACCAACGAATCAAGTACTTTTGGTTACTGGTTCTGAGGAAGACAAAGCTAATTTCCCAACCAAAGATGCGCTTGTTCAGCTAATGAAAAAAGTCGAAAATAAAACTTTGGAACCTTACAGCAAAAAGGAAAACAATGAACCTTTAATTGCTAAAGAATTAAAACCTGCTGCGATCAAAAAGACATTTGAAGTTCCAGGAATTACTGCTGCAAAAGGCTATACTTTAGAAAATGGTGCCAATATAATTGTATTGCCAACGACTTATTCTCAAGATCAAGTTGTTCTTACCGCTTTTTCTAAAGGAGGTAAATCTTTGATTAAAACTGAAGATCTGGCTTCTGCCGAAATCGCTACAGTTCTTGCAAGATCATCAGGTTTGGGCAATTTTGATAATATGGGTTTAAAAGAAAAACTAACGGGAAAAATAGCGCAATCTGCTCCGTTTATCAGTCAAAATACGCAAGGATTTCAAGGAAGTTCTAATAAAGCCGATTTCGAAACCATGTTGCAATTGCTTTATCTTTCTGTAGAAGCACCTCGTTTTGACCCAAATATTTTCAATATCTTAAAAGAACAGTATAAAAACCGTTTGGAAACCATTAAAAAAGATAATGAAAATGCTTTTAAAGATGCTGTTGATTTAGCCAATTCAAACAATAATCCAAGGACTTTTATTTTTAATGACAAATTTCTGGAGAATATAGATTTACAAAAAGCAGAAGCGATTTATAGAGATCGAATTAAAAATGCATCAGATTTTACTTTTGTTTTTGTTGGAAATATTCCCGATAATGCTTTAGAATTGATTCAGAAATACATTGGTAATTTAAAATCAAATCAAGGTGTAAAAGAGACTTTTGTAGATCATAATATCGGTCCTAAAAAAGGAAAAACAGTGGTGCATTTCAATCGTCCAATGGAAGTTGCAAAAAGCACTGTTTACCTAAATCTGACTGGAAAAACAGAATACACAAAAGAAAATGCCATGACGATGTATATCATTGGCGAGTTATTATCTAAAAGATTCCTTCAAACCATTAGAGAAGAAGAAGGCGGAAGTTATGGCGTAAATGTTGGCGGTAATCTTGAAATTATTCCAAAACCAACTTTCAGTCTTGCTTTGACTTTTGATTGCAATCCTGATAAACAAGAAAAATTAATGCAGATTGTCTGGAAAGAAATAAACGATTTAAAATCAAATCCAGTCAATGCAAATGATTTAGAAGATATTAAAAAAGCGTTGTTGAAAAACAGAGAAGAATCCCTTAAAACAAATTCTTTCTGGGCGACAACTTTATACAATTACAGTTTAAATCAGATTCCGTTTTCTACGGATGAAGAATATAAAAGTTTAATTTCTAAAATTAATCAGAAAACTATTCAGCAGTTTAGTAAGCACGTTTTGGATAGTTCAAGTAGCGTTGAAGTTATTATGAACCCTGAAATCCAATCAGGAAAGTAAAACTTTAGGATACATTTTTATTTTATTAGTCATTAAAGGTTGTCTTTCCAGACAGCCTTTTTTGTTATTAAAACTTTTTAAAAAACCGAAACTATAAAGGATAAATATTCCTTTTTTGCTTCGATTTAAAACTTTTCGGATTGCAAAGCTTGTGGCGGAACAATTAAATTTAAGCCTAAAAATTTTACTATGTTCTCCTTCTTAAAGACCAAATATTATTTAAAAGATATACTGCCCAAAAATTACATTGACATTCATAATCACTTGCTTCCAGGCATAGATGACGGAGCCAGAACAATTGAGGAAACTAGTGCACTTATTGCTGATATGAAGACTTTAAATATTCATAAAAGTATTGCCACTCCCCACACCTACTCTTCTAAATGGAATAATACTTCCGAAATTATAAAAACAGCTTATGAAACTGCTGTAGAAGATAAAGCCAATCGCATCTTTATAACAAAATACGCCAGCGAATATATGCTGGATGCTTCTTTGATGGAAAAAATCAAAAGCGAAAGATTGCTGTGTATTGATGATCATTTTCTGCTAATCGAATTTCCCTTATTTTCAATTCCTTTTAATTTATATGAAATGCTTTTTGAACTTAAGCTTAGAGACTACAAAATTATTATTGCACATCCTGAACGTTACCTTTATTTACATGATTCTATTGAAAAATATGAAAAGCTAAAGGATTTTGGTGTTTATTTTCAGCTTAACCTTCTTTCATTAACTGGTTATTACGGTAAAAACATTTACAGAAAATCACTTGAGTTGCTGGAGAAAAACATGTATGATTTTACCGGTTCAGACATCCATAGTAGTGCTGAAATTAACCAATTTGAAACTAAACCTTTGCAAGTACGAACTAAAAGTAAACTTGATCAGTTATTACTAAACAATAGTATCTTTCTAAAATAAAAAAAGCTGTTTTAACAAACAGCTTTTTTTATTCCATATAACAGAGAATATCTTTTATCCTTTATTTTTCCACTTTTCGAACCATGATTTCTTGGCATTTTCTCTCCCGTAACCGTAAGCGTAACCATAGTTGTAAGCATATTTATAACCGTAACTAGAACTGAAATTAATGTCATTAATCACATATCCCATGTTGATCAGTTTTTTATCCTTATGTAACTTAAGAGAATAAGACAACAGATTTTTTGCCGTAATCCCCGAACGCAATACAAACAAGGTCGTATCAGCATATTTTGAAATCATAAGAGTGTCTGTTACCAATAAAGTTGGTGGAGTATCAAAAATGATAAAATCATATACTTCTTTTACTTCATCAATAAAATTTTGAAAAACAGGACTCGATAATAGCAAAGTTGGATTCGGCGGTATTGTTCCTGACAATAAAATATCAAACGGAAATCCTGCATTTTCATTACTTAAAACCAAATTACGCCAGTTCAAAGAATTATCATGTAGATAATTGCTAAATCCTGCACTTTCTTTCTGAATATGCTCTAAGTGTCTGTGCAACTGCGGATTTCTAAAATCAGATCCGATTATGATAACCTTTTTATTGAGGTTCGCATATGCTGATGCCAGATTAAAAGAAACAAAAGTTTTACCTTCTCCTTTTATTGAAGAAGTAACAAAAATAACCCTGCCTTTTAAAGAAGATGGCGTAATAAAATTGGTATTATTGGCCAATGTCCTGAATGCCTCCAGGTTTTCATTTTCAGAATCTTTAGTCTCTTTTAATGACGGAAGCTCTCCCAAAATAGGCAATCCGTTGCTTACATTTTCAACATCGGATGAATTATAAATTTTGTTGTCTAGTTTAAAAATAAGAAACAAAATTCCGAATGGAATGAAAATCCCAGCAAAAAACGCAATCAATATAATCTTGCTTCTTTGCGGAGAAACAGGATAAATATCCGTTATCGCATAATCTATAATTTTAGTATTAGGTACAGTAACAGCAAGATTTATGGATGCTTCTTCCCTTTTCTGAAGCAGCAGTAAATATAAACTCTCTTTTAAGTTCTGTTGACGTTCGATGCTTCTTAGCACTTTCTCTTTCTCTGGTAGAGATGCAAAACTTCCTTCCGCAGCCTTTTGAGCAGATCCGCTTTGAGCGAGCGATGTTTTTAACTGCTGGTTGTATCCTTTTACTGATTTAATGATATTGGCTTTCAAATTCAAAAGGGTTTCAGATGAAAGCTGTAGAGATGGATTGTTATTTCCAGCGCTGGTTTTCATTTTTTGATACGAAAGAACGGCAGTATTAAAATCAGAAACCAACTGATTGACTCCTGCATTTTCGATTCCTATATCTGAAGGCAACAATTCAAATGCCTGCTGTGACTGAATACTTTTCATAAGCAAATCAACCAGAAGAAGCTGTGATTCTATATCAAATGATGCCTGTTCCTTAGCCGTTTTCTGCAAAATACTTGAACCTGCATCTTCTTGAATAAAGCTAAGACTATTATTCTTTTTGTATTCTTTTTTGGAGCTTTCTATAGAATCTAATTCTCTTCTAAGGTAAACAAAACGATCATCCACAAAACTAATCGTTCTGCGAGAAACTTCTTTTTTATCGGTTATCCCATCTGCTTCAAAAACATGAATAAGATCATTGATAACAGCTTCGGAATGAGGACCATTAATTCCTTTTAATGAAATCGTTAAGATGTCACTGTCTTTTCCTTCAGCATCAATCTCAAAAGCACCACTAAGTTCCAAAGCGGTTTTATTGAGAGGTTTTAAAATTACATTAAAACTCTTATCTCTACTTTTAAGAATCATAGCATGAGAAACAGGCGTGATCTTTATGGGCAGATTTGTTTTTTTTCCATCCAATGTAAATCCATTGACCGTAAAAATTTCTCCAGACAACATATCCTGAACTTTATATCCTTTTGTTGTTACCGTAATAGTATATTGCAAGATGCTGCCTAAATCAGACATGTCACTTTTATAAGCAACTATAAAAGGTGGATTATAAACCTGTTTCGATTTGACAGTAGAGATATAGAAATATTCTACATTCAAATTTAAATTTCTAACAACCTGTTCCGATAAATGCACCGATTTAAACAAAGCAATCTCATTCTCCAGATTGATCGTAGATTTATTAAACAACTTGGAAACATCCAAACTAAAATTTGAATTTTCCTTATCATTAAGCAATTTAACTTTGGCCTCCGATTTATAGATAACATTGGCGTATCTTAAATAAACAAAGGCGCAGCATAAAGAGATGATTATAGATAATATAAAAACAGGCCAGTATCTTATATATTTACTTATAATTTGTTTTAAATCTACGGGGGTTGTTTCTTCCGTGAGATCGAAAAATTCATTTTTATCAGTATTCATAAAATGGCTTATCTTGTAATTAATATTATAGAACTTAGTATTAAGGAAGCAATAGTAAGTATCGTACTCGCATTTCCGATATAACCCGCAGTTTTAACTTTTGCATTATTCGGATTGACAACCAATACATCATTTTGGCGAACCTGATACTCGTCTTTATTCAACCAATTTGCTGTTGTAAGATCAACATGCGTAATGGTTCTTTTTCCGTCTGATTCTCTAATCAGCAGTATATCATCACGTTTTCCGTTAATGGTAAGATCTCCAGCATATCCAAGTGCCTGAGGAACTGAGACTGATTGCTCTAAAAAGGTGTAAGTTCCTGGTGATTTTACCTCGCCTAGAATGGTTACTTTAGCATTAAGAATTCTTACTGCCACTGAAGGATTTATTAAATGTCCACCCTTTTCTAGCTCCGATTTAATTTTTGTTTCTAAATCTTTTACCGATAATCCGGCAGTACTGATTTCTCCTAGAACAGGAAGCACAATCGTTTTCTCGGGAGAAACAAGATAGCCCTGTACTTTTAAAATATCGATTGTACTGCTGACTCCCACAGTGCTTGGAGTCTGGATGTTGTACGGAAGAGCTGTCTCGGGCACCAGAGCACCAATCCTGATGCTAAGGATATCATTTGGTTCGATGGAAACCGCTTTTAAATTTGTTGTAACTGAAGCGTAATCAGCTGAATCCTGAAAATAAATAATATCCTTTTTAGAGGCACAGGAGAAAAATAAAATACTAAAGAGTATTACATAAAATAATCTATTCATTAGATCTTGGTGTAAATTTAAAAATTCAAGGCATTTTGGAATGTACTATCTTTCAAGTACCTAAAAATGAAACTAAAGAGAATCCGTCAATTGTCTGGATTCGTACTGAGTACTTTTCTGTACTTTCATTTTATCATTCAGTTTAGACAATCGGTGCAGCTGTTTTTTCTGCACTTTATCTTTAACATAATATCGGTACAATTCTTTTCCGATAAAAAAACCGGCAATTGAGATTCCTGAAAGAAATCCGGCTGCATAATAAGTCACGTTCATAATTATTTAGTTTTTAGTTAAAAAGCATTTTCATCTCCTTTCAGTGTTAGCACAACTGTAAGAAGGCATATTTTTAAGTCTTTTATCAGACTCCAGTTTTGCAGATATTCAATGTCTGCTTTAACTCTTTTCTTCATGTCAGAGACTTTTTTAGTTTCTCCTCTATGTCCTGAAATTTGTGCTAAACCAGTAATTCCCGGTTTTACAAAATGACGCACCATAAAATCATTAATCTGGCTGTTGTAATCTTCTGTGTGTTTAATCATGTGTGGACGTGGTCCTACTACACTCATGTCTCCTTGCAAAACATTAAAAAACTGTGGAAGTTCGTCTAGACTTGTTCTTCTGATGAACTTTCCTATCGGAGTTACACGCATATCACCTTTCTTAGCCTGAACGCTGTCACTATCTGTATTAACAGCCATACTTCTAAACTTGTAGCAATAAAAAGACTGATTTTTTTTACCTGTTCGAAGTTGTTTGAATAAAACTGGTCCTTTGCTCTGTCTTTTTATAATGATTGCCAGAATTGGATAAAGCCATGACAAAACAAAAGTGATAACCAGAAGACTAAAAACGATATCGAAAACTCGTTTTACAAGTCTGTTATAAGCATTTTGCAACGGTTCATGTCTTGGTCGAATGATGTGAAAATTTTCATAACTGGTACTACTGAAAGAGAACTTAGAAATAGATGAAAGATCTGGTACAAATTTTAATCGGATACAATATCGGTCTGCTAGTTCAAAATACGTATTCAGATCATCAATAAATTCTGTTTTTACGACAATGTATAATTCCTGAATTCCTTTTTCTGAAGCGCTATGTATGATGTTTATAAGCGCATGATTAAAAGAAGCTTTGTCAACTGCCTTGTCTTCATCAGCGTCGTTGATAATACCCAGAAAATTAAAGAAATAAGAGTTGCTTTCTAATTTGGATGCCAACTGAATACTCGTCGGATTAAATCCCCAGATTGCTACCGTAAAAGGCTTTTTGACCCAGCTTTTGATATTATTTAAGACATAAGTAAATCCAATTCTTGATAGTAGAAGATAAAAAAGCAGAAAACTAAATTGTAACGTACTGGCATCTACACTCATCTGATATCTCTTTAATCCCTGAAAAAGTACAATGCAACTCTGCCAGAACAGAAACTGACATAAAAACACACGCCAACTACTGCGATAAAAAGCGGGCAAACTAAACACTGTATCTAGTCTGTATAAATTAAAATATAAAACTGCCAATATCCATCCAGCTGCAGCAATAAGATAACTGCTTGTGGCAAAAGTCGAAGTCCATTCTACATTAGCATTGGCTGCAAAATGTAAAAAGAAAAATACACTGGCAACTACTGCACAGAAATCAGCTGCCATACTGCAAAAAATAAAAGTAAATTTATGTCTGTTACGCATTTTTATTAAATAAATAATGATTTAACTTCTTGAATACTAAAGCACAGGCGCCACCGAAAATTCCTCCGGCTATTCCAAAAAAGATATCCATTGTATCAGGATGTCTGTCTGATATAAAAAACTGTCCTGCTTCTGCAGCGCATACAATAACTGCACAGATAAGAACAGTCTGCAGATGTACAAAAATGATTTTATTGTATGGCTCATCTGTAAAAGATTCCAGCAGGACTTCACATAAAAATCCTAAGATTACAAATGGAACTGCCGTACGAAAATTCAAATATTCATTAGTCCAGTCTACGATAATCTGTGGCAAATAAGTTTCTGTACCAAGATTGGAAGACGGAAGCCAGGAATAATAAAAAACACCAGCTGTACATATTAAAAACATTACTATAGTAAACACTCTACTATTGTTTTTACAATTACTACTACTCATTAAAGGGGGATTTTGTATAAAAAAATTAGTCTAAGTACTGTTTCAATGCTCTGAGCTTTTTTCGGAATACAGCTCTAAAAGCAGGAAGACCGTGATAACTGTAAATACGGTAATCTTCATAAAGAACTTCAAGCGCACGGCTTCTCGATGTGCTCAATCCGCCCATTCTCATTTTTACCATGTAAGTGTTCAGATAAGCCAGATTGATTTTGCTTTTAAATAAATAGCGCAATAAAAATTCAGTATCAGAAGCTATTTTAAAGTCAAGATTATAATAGCCTAGTTTTTCTATTACTTCTTTTTTAAGATAAACCGTTGGATGCAAAGGCAGCCAGCCCGATTTTAATTTTTTGTAATTGTATTCTCCTCCTATTCTGTCACGTACAATTTTTTCCTCTGCATCGTTGGTTACATAAACTCCGTCGCCATAAATTCCATCATAAGAAGGCGATTTTTGAAAAACTTCTACAATTTTTGAAACCACTTTATGATCATAAAATTCATCATCTGAATGCATGAGTCCGATAATTTCTCCAGTTGCCATTTTCAGGCCTTTATTAATGGCATCATACATTCCTTTATCTGGTTCAGACAAGAATTTGTTTATTTTTCCTTCATAGGATTGAAGAATTTGCTTGGTACCGTCTGTTGAATTTCCATCAATAACAATATATTCAATGTCAGGATAATCCTGTGATAAGACGCTCTCCACGGCGTTTGCAATGGTTTCTTTTCTATTATAGCAAATAGTAATGATAGAAACTTTCATGATTGTGTTTTTAGTTAATTAGAAAATTTGAAATAAGAAAGGCTGCGCCACAACTTATTTGTGCCGAAAAAAATCTTTTTGAATAGTAGAAATGGAGCGTATTGTTTTATCTATTCACTGAGTCTAAAAAACTAGTGTCATGTACCTGAGTAGATTATTTTTTAATTTTATAAAGTGATTATTATCTTTCGAAATAGTAGCAACAAAGTTTACCAGCGTTCTTTTACCAATTGAAGCGGATTACCACTAAAAACTCCGTTTTCAGGTAATGATTTGGTCACTACCGATCCTACGGAAACAATGGTATTGATACCTATTTTTACGTTAGGACCAACAAAAGAAGATGCGCCTACCCAACTTCCGTCTTCGAGTACTATTACTCCGTTTCTGTAAGGCATTGTAGGATCTTTATAATCATGATTTCCGCCACAAACAAAAACTTTTTGGCTGATACAGACGTTATTTCCTATGGTAAGTAATTCAAAATTTAAAAGGAATACTTCTTCGCCAATCCAGCAATTGTCTCCTACAATTAATTTCCATGGAAAATGAATATTAACTCTGGGTTTTATTACGAGTCCCTTCCCTACTTTTGCTCCAAAAGCTTTCAATAAAAACACTTTGAATTTTGATGGATAAGGAATAGCCGAAAGAAAGAATACCACTTTTGTTACGTACCATAGCATCTCTTTTGCTTTAGATGCTCCTCTGTCGAGACCGATCTCTGAATCAAATAAATCTAAACGGACTTTTTTCATAATAATTGAAATTAAATATGTTTAATAACTTTAAAAACTTTTTCTGCAAACTGAGATTCTGTGAAGTAAGATTGAACATATTCTCTGTTTATATTGCTGTACTGATCCACACATTGTTCTAATTTTTCATTAATTTGAAGCAGTGTACTGCAGATGCATTCGGGACTTTTTGCAGGAACGAAAAAACCATTCTCTGTACTGACGATGTCCGGAATTCCTGAAAACTTGGTTGTCACAATAATATTCCCAGTGGCCATAGCTTCGATAAGAGAAATTGGTTGCCCTTCCATACGGTAGTAAGTGGGTAGAACAAAGACATTAGATTTTTGGAGCAGATCAATTTTAGGTTGCCCTGATACAACACCGTGATATTGGATAAAACCTTGCAGTTCTTTAAATTTATCATTTATAATCTGCTCAGATTCGTCTTCAATTTTACCTGCTATATCTGCTTCAAAAACAACTCCTTTATCTTTTAATAAAATAAGGCAATCCAAAAAATCAATGATCCCTTTTTCTTCCATCAGATTGCTCAAATAAAGTAGTCTGAGCATGTCTTTCGGTTTAGCATCTTCATTTTTTTGAACCAAATCATCCTGTGCAAAATTTTCGGCTTTGAAAACTTTTTTAGCTGGTAGAAGTCCTTCAAAATTGTTTCGCAAAGAATCTGAAAGCACTATTCCTGCTGCTGCTTTTTTGATGTAATAAGAAAAAAGTCTCTTCTTAAGTCCTTTCAACGATTTGTATTCATTCCCCAGATGATTTCCATGAACATGAATTATATAAGGTCTGTTTTTTAATAGACAGTACACATAAAAAGGCATGTATTTTACGATCCCGAAAAAGGTTTGTCCTGGAGTAGTATACACAATATCAGATTTCGAAATAGTGGATAATTCTTTGTAAACCTTTAAAAATGAAAACACTTTACTGAATGAAAAATTTCCAACATTTTCAGAAGATATATTTTTTGAACTCGTATTTATGGTCTGAACTGAAATCTCATTTTTCAGGTTTAACTGTTTCAAAAGAATCTCATTAGCTAAAGAACAACCGTTAATAGGTTTTGGAAAAGGGCCAATAATAAGTAGTTTCATCTTTTTTATTTTCTATCTTTTTGTACAAATGAATTCGTAGTTTGTTGTTCCCATTTAAGGGCTTTTTCGGTTAGTTTTCCAATAATCTGAGCTGGGTTTCCAATCACAATAGAATCTGAAGGAATGCTGCCTCTTACCACGCTTCCTGCTCCAATCACGACATTATCTTGAATAATTGTTCCCGGCATAATCAAAGCTCCCATCCCGATAAAGACATTTTTTCCGATATGAATTTCTTTCTTGAAAGCAAAATCTGTTTCTGGCATTTTTCCCAATGCAATAAGACCAGTCGTTAGAGAATAATCATGTGTCAGCAGTATTACTTTTTCTGAAATCACAACACGTTCTGATAAGTAAATTTTATTAAAATCATCAAACCTTACCTGAGTCGAAATATAACGTGGCATACCATTCATATGAACTCCAGCCAGTTTTAGAATGAAATTGTATCCCTTCATATACAATCTAGGCATTCTACCATCAAAAGGTTTTAAAAATATTTTACCAATATGAAATGCCAATTTTACAAATAGCCTTTTGATCATAATTTTTTATTTATAATATTTTGTATTAAACCAGCAGTATATCGAAGTTCGCTTGTCCTGAAATAGAACAGCATAATAATGATGTTCGGAATTATAAGAGCTGTTATTCCCTTTCCGATAAAACCTAAAAAGTTATCCGAAAAGAAGGACTGCAAACCAGTTACTATTCCATAACAAATAATCAGAACTGCTGTATATTTAATAAGGGTTATATAGTATTGTGTTACTTTTTTTTGAAAACCGTATTTAAAAACCACATAAGGTTCCCACCAAATATTGGTTGTGAGATTGCTGATTATGGTAGCTGTAATAACAGATTCTATTCCCCATTTTAAAACCAACAGGAAATAAAATGAAAATGATAAATTGATGACTGCCTCAAATAAAGATTTCCATTTAATGGGCCAAAACAAACCTTTGGCATCTATAAAGATTTGAGAAGTCATTCTCATACGATCCAGATAGAAATTAAAGGTGATTAAAAGTGTAATTACTGCCGAAAAAACATATTCTTTACCCCAAATCAGACTGATAAAAGGATTGACCAATGTGCTTAAAGCTGTAAAACAACAAATAGCAAAATAAGCATTGATAAAGAAGAGCTTTTTAAAAAATTGATGTGCCTCTTCATTTGACTTTTGTGCAGCGAAATTCCCAACACTTGCCGTTACAGGCAACATAATCTGCATAAAAACAATTCTTATGGTATTGGTCAGCAATAAATAATTAGAATAAATTCCCATTACTATAATTCCGGCAAATTTGGAAATCAGTAAATCATCTACTCCAGTTATTACAACAGAACCTAACTTACTGAATGACATGGCAAATACATTTTTTTTTAATGCATCTTTATCAATTTTGTCAATTTTCTTGTCCTTGTGTGAAGCCAGAAATGGAAATAATCGATCTGCTTTTTTTGAAATAAAATAGTTTCCTAAAAAAGTACAGACAATCTGAATAATCAAAAAACTTAAAAAGTCACGAAATACCAGTAATGCAATGATCTGTAAACTTCCTTTTAGTAAATTGAAATAAAGCTGGTTTAAAGAATCAATATGCCCGTTCTGACTCGCTATAATCAACGATCTCTTGTAATTAAAGAAGTAACTTACTGAAGTATTTAAAAGATACAACAGATAAATTATCCATAAAGCAGGCAATTCTTTGGGCAGTTCTGATACATCACTTATAAAAAAATCTAAAAATGGAATCAGAATCAGACCAGCCAGAAAAATAAAAGTACCAATCCCTTCGTACACTTTGGCGTAATAATTCATCAGTTTGGCAACCTTGATTTCGTCATTTACTGCCAGTGGCGAATACATGGCATATATAACTGCTGTTCCAAAACCTATTTCTGCAAAGGACAGTACAGAAAGTATATTGGTAAATAATCCATTAATACCTAAATAGGCTGCTCCTAAAGTTTTTATAAAAATGGTTCGTACCGCAAAATTTAAAACAATCGTTGCTAGTTGTCCTATTAAAGCTGCCGCAGAATTCTTTATGGAACTGCGGGTTCTGTTTGTTGTCATTAAAAACTAAAATTTTAAAATCATATTACTTCTCCCAATGGATATCTCTCTTCACCATTACTGCCGGAACGCCGCCAATGATTATATTGGGCTCGAAGAAAGATCTTGTTACGATTGATCCCAAAGCAATAATACTATCATCTCCTATCGTAACTCCTTTAAGAATGAATGAATAACTGGCAATCCAGACATGGTTGCCTATCTTAATGGGTTTGTTTTGATTAATCACTTTATTCTCTTGATTATAAACAACATGACCATCTCCATCTCGGATGTGAATATCCCAGCCAGCGAGTATATTTTTACCAAAAGTTATGGAAGTATTACTTGCGCAAAAGAAATTCTGATTTGCCGTAAAATTTTCACCAAAAATTATTTTTCCTTCATTATCGGCTCTTAGAGAAACTCCTCGGGCAAAATGTGCTTTTCCTTCAAAAATAACTTTACATTGTTTTTTGATGATCCAGTAGCTAAAGCGGTTGCATTCGTTTCCTTCAGCTCCTTCACCCCAGCCCAGCTTAATCATTCCAAATTTTGCTTTTGAATTTAATACGACTGTATTTCTATGCAACGAGCATAATTTAGTTCTATAATCGACCAGTATCGGAAGCTTAAAGGCTGTTTTGGGTTCAAACAAACAGAAATTGAAATAAATGGTTTTTGGTAAGCTTAAACTTAAGCGAATTATCTTTTTTATTAAATGGATCATAATTGCTTGTTTACCGTATTACATAATTTAATTATGGCTTCTCCTGCGTTAGTCCAGCTGTATTGTTTAGCA
Organism: Flavobacterium panacis; assembly: GCF_024649945.1. GTDB lineage: Bacteria > Bacteroidota > Bacteroidia > Flavobacteriales > Flavobacteriaceae > Flavobacterium > Flavobacterium panacis. The sequence continues at coordinate 497,165 of NZ_JANKMS010000001.1, forward strand.
TTTTTATATCCTGCTTCTATCAACTCATTTCTAAATTGCTCATCAAGAATAATACGTTCCATTGCCGCTGTAGTTTCTTCAATCTTAAATGGATCTACCAAAACAGCAGCATTTCCGGCAACTTCAGGCATAGAAGAAATATTCGAAGTAATTACTGGAGTTCCTGCTGCCATAGCTTCTATAATGGGAAGTCCAAAACCTTCATAAGATGAAATAAAAGCCATTGCTAAAGCCAATTTATAGAGAGCTGGTTTGTCTTCTTCGTCAATGTAGGGAGTAAAAAAAACCTGCTTTTCTATGTGAAGATCTACTGCGAGTTTCTTTAATTCTTCATTTCCCTGAGTGATAACAAGTCTGACTTCTTCTCTAATATCATCAGAAAGCAAAGCATAAGCGCGAATCAGATTGTCAACATTTTTGTGTTTTCTGATGCCGCCTAAATAAACCACAAACTTATCTGGAAGCTGATATTTTTTGCTTATTTCCTTAAGCTTTTCGTCTTTTATTTGTTTGTTGTAAACCTTAAAATCAACTCCGTTGGGTACTACAAAAATTTTGTTTTTATCATATAAAAACTCCGAAAGAATGTCTTTTTTAGATGCTTCTGAAATGGTAATCAAATAATCAGAATGTTTGATTGCATAAGCAATATCATTATGATAATCTGATTGAATGCTGTTGTTTTCTGTTGTTGTTCGTAAAGGAATTAAATCATGAATAGTTGTAATTACAAGCCCCTCGTAACGAACTCTTGGTATTTTATAAGTCAGGAACAAATTTATAGGCGCCGAACTTGCCGCCATGGCGTGGTAATAAAAAGGCAAAGGATTTTTTAATAATCTTGAATAAACCGCTTTAGCAGGAATTCTTGAATATTTTACAGGAAATGGAAATCGTGCCAAATCCTTTTCTTTTACACCTCTAACAAAATTAAAACAACCCGAAATGCTATATGATTTATGCCGATTTAATTGCTCTATTAACTTATTGGCAAAAAGTGCAATTCCTGAACCTTGATTGTTTACTGGCTGAAGGTTTACATTTATTTTCATGATTAGATTGCTGGTTTAAGCTGCTGATAAAATTTTTCATAGTTTGCTGCTGCATTGCATCGTTCTTCCCAGATTTTTCTTGAATTCACGCACATTTCATCGAATTGTCTTGCTTCCATTGAAGCTATTTTAGAAAGAATATCAACCAGTTCTTGAATAGCAAAATCTTTATCCAATAAAAAGCCATTTACATCATTTTCAACAATCTCAGCAGTTCCTCCTACATTGGTGGCTATTATTATTTTACCAAAAGACATAGCTTCCATAATAGAAACTGGTACTCCTTCATTTTCGCTTACGTTGATAAAAACATCATAAGGTTTAACAGCATAATGCTCAAGCACTTTTTCATTGCTGTAAGCTCCCATTAAGGTGACAGAAACCAAAGGATTATTGAGTTGTGCTACTTTGTTTTTGATCATTTCAAATTCTTCTCCATCTCCGTAATGCACCCATTCTGTTTGAACTGAAAGCTTTGAAACAGCTTCAAGAATAGCAGATACTCTTTTAACGGGTCTCATCCAGGAACACGATACTATACGAAGTGTTTCGCTTTTAGGAAAGATCTTTACTCCTTTATCCAAACAGCCTAATCGTGATAATTTTAATTTTTCACTGTATCTCGGATACCAATTTTTCAGATATGTTATCCCGTCTTTTGAAATCGAATGCACCTCATTCATATTCGATAAAATATACCTTCTCATAGGCAAATAAAGACCTGCATCGGCATATTCATAAAGATCAAATCGATGGCATCGTGTTATTTCTTTTTCAATATGAATGCTATTTTGAAACCTCTTTTTTAATTCAATAATGACAAAAGCACTGATATGCATCCAATAGGAATACAAGGTGATATCGCAATCTTTATACTTTTCTTTTAAAATACGATCCAGAGTATTTAAAGTGTTATGTGCAATAAACAGAAAAAGAAACAGTTGTTTGATATTTCTAAGTGTAAATCTGCCAGTACGTGCCAAAAGCCGTAATTCTTTATACAATTTTAAATCGGTAAGAGTCTGCAAAAGAAGCTTTGGAATTGCCTGCCAGCTTTTATAAGAAAAGGCACTGTTATAAAATGTAACGTGCTCTTTTGGCTTTTTATAAATAATATCCTGAGCTGTTTTGGGTCCGTTTACCAAAATTGGAAAACAGATGATTTCATCAAAACCTACTGCATATTCCAATTCATTAGACAAAAAATCCTCCGATTTTCCATAAGGAAACTGCGTATTTACTACAAGGAGCACTTTTCTTTTTATATTATCTGTATGGCTTGTATTTTTCATTTTTTTAAACTGCAGCTCCTCCTGCTGATGTATAATTCAGGCTTACTCTTGTGAAACTATTGACTTTTCTATATTGATTAATTTTTGAAATTCCCATACGATTTACCCATAAGACAAACCAGTAAAAAAGAATGTATTTACTCCAGCAGAAAATAATAGTCTGAAGACAATAGCAATGTACCAGTCCCATAAGAATGGACATCCAGATATACATATACTTGTAATACAGATCTTTCGCAACTTTAGAAGCTGCTTCCATTCTGACTAACAGCATAATCATTACATAATTTCCCAAAATTAGAACTGGCCAACCTAGCATATTGCCACCAATAATTAAAAAACCACCAGACAACGACAACATTTGTCCTCTGTCATCTCTTTGTTTTAATGAATCTTTAAAAATATCAGAGGAAGAACGTAGCTCTTTTAGACTATTAGAAAGCGTTTTAAATCCAGGAAGATCCGATAAACCTGAAAGACCGTCTGAAAAATCTTTAATCAGAGCTTCATTAGACTTCACCGAACTCAAACCGATTGACGCCTGATAAGAACGTGCAACTGTCCAAAGACCGTTGGTATATTCTTCTATAAAATTAGACGTTACTGCATTAGAATCCTGCGTTTCAAAAGTTCCTGCATTATCCTCAGCAAACTGTTTATTCATATAAGACAACACCATAATGATGATGGCAAAAGGCAACAAAACAGCCAATATTCTGGTCTTTAACTTCGGATAACTTACAATCAAAATGGTTATTGTAGCAATTGCTGTTTCATAAATCAACGAACGGTTACTTCCGAAATAGGATATAAAATTGAAAATAGCAGCGGCAACTCCCAAACTGAAATAGAACTGAAAACCTGCTGTATTTCTGCTGTATTTCTTGGCTTCTGCAAGCAGTAATATGAAAACAAAAATCTTTAAACTGTTAAAAATAGTCGCATCAAATACCACAGCAACCTTTGAAACTGATTCTTTCAATGCCAATATATTAAGTCCAGGTATCCAAGAATTTAAACGAACTAAAAGAAATAAAAAATATACCATCAGTATTCTTTTTCCATAAGAATTAAGCGGTAACTGTTGACGTGAAATATCTCTCTTCTGATACTTTTTTATATAAAAAGGAAACCATCTTTTTATGACCATACAGGCAATAAAAAGTTCAACTGCATAAATAAAAATAGCCGTTTCGTATGAAGCTGCTTTGGCTTCTGGCATCCTGAAATTTAATTTTCCTTCTGAAAGCGTAATTAAAAAAGGTTGAATAATATATCGAACAAAAACAATACTGTAATAAATTTTCAAACCTATTCCCTCTTTATGATAACGCAGTATGGTATTGCCGTAAATAGATACACAAACGGTAAAAATCAAAGGAATCAAAAACAGTAACTCAAGACCATTTCGCGGAACCGGCTGGTGATAGATATAATAGCTGTCTACTATACCTAACAGAGCCAATGCAATTGTAATATAATTAAGATTCTTCAAACTAAACCTCTGCGTTAAAATATTCTATAACTCCCTGAAGCGTAACAAACATATCACATCTTTTTTGTGAAGCAGAGCGGATTTTTTCTCCAATAATCACAGCTGTATTCTGGTACATTTTTTTGTAAAATGCAATAACTTCTTCTATGACAACAGGAGTTTCATCTGCACTAATCTGATGAACATATTTTGCATTATCCTGATTCGAAAAGGCATCTACAGCATACGAAGAAATCATAGGCAAACCTTTAGCAGCATATTCTTTTGATTTTATCGTACTTTCTGTTTTTAATCCAATTCGGTGAATGGCAATCGAGTTAACGGCAATATCTGCTTTCTCATACAGAGCATCCAGATCATTACCACTTTTGAAGCCGTAAAATATCACATGCTTTTCCAGACCATATTGCTCCACAAGTGCTTTGTATTTAATGATTTCGTCACCTTCTCCAACCAAATGGTAGACAATATTCACATTACCTCCATTTTGGTAATATGTTTTAATTCCTTCTATCAATCGGTCATAACCGTGACAGCTCATCGTAAGCGATACCGAAATCAAATGTATTTCGTTTTCATTGTAGACTTTCTGCTGTACAGGAATTACATTTTCGTAGATAATACCATTCATTGTATTTATCGTATTGATACCAAAAATCTTCTTATCATTTGAATAAGTGACAATTCGACCTGCATAAAGTCTCAATAGAAAATTAGACGAAGCATCCATTGCATAGCGTAGCTTTCCTCCTTTCCACTTCAAAAGCTCATGTCTGTAAGGAAAAGTCGGAATTTCGATGGCAATCTTTCTTGCTTTTCTTTTTAATATTCTAAGAGAGTTCAGAAACAAAAAATCGCAAAGATGATATCTGGTATAAATAAAACTATAATTATTAACGGATAGTTTTTCATTAATGAATGAATACATTTTAAGTCTTCTGTTTGCTTTATCCAGTGGTATGGTTTCAAAAAAATCGTTATTAATATAATAAAGACAATCAGGACCATAAGACAACAGCGTCACATTATAAGATTTAGTAAAAACCTTGTATTGATTTAGTATTTTTTTTGACACTCCATTCAATTTTTCAAAATCAATTATCACCGGTGCGATATACAATAATTGCTTCATTTCTTTCTAAAAGTATTATTTTTAATAAATGTTGAGTGTATGTTTAAATTTCTTAAAAACCTTATTTTAAAACCAATAAACTACTTTATTTAATTCTCGTCTTTAAAGTTTTTTAATTCTAAAATGAAGCAGGTTCCTTTACCTTGAACAGATTTTACCTGAACTGTTCCTCCTAAAATTTCAACCGTTTGCTTTACAATATAAAGTCCAATTCCGTAACCTTCGATAGTATTTGAAGCTCTGAAAAACTGATCAAATATTTTCTCCTGATACGCTGTTGCAATACCAATTCCGTTATCTGAAACTTTAAGTTGAAGTCTATCATTCTCTAAATAACCTTCTACAACTATCTCCTTTTCAAGACTAACATTATTATGATATTTGACCGCATTGGCTATTAAATTTTCTAATAAGGTATTCAGTCTGAATTTATCCGAAAAGAAAGCTTCTTTTTGCTGAATGTTAATCTCAAAACGAATTCCCAATGTTTTCATCTCATGCGAGAAAATTTCAGCCGCTTCTCTAACCGTTTCTTCAATCGAAATAGAGCTGATCTGTAGTTCTGAAGCGCTATTTTTAGAATTTTTAAGATTATTGCGAATGGTCTGGTCAAGATGAAATACTCGGTTTTTGACCATTCTGATATATTCGAGCGTACTCTCTTCTTTTGTTTCTTCTTCTATTAAAGAAACCAGTGTTTTTAGGGCATTTACTGGCGAAAGCAAATCATGTGATACTCTGAAAGCAAAACTTTCCAGATTTTTATTCAAAGTTTTTAAATCACTTACTCTGCTCCTTTTTCCCTCATTTAGAATTCTCATTTTACTTAATTTTATACTAAAATCTGAAGTTGTAACATTCTTTATCTACAAACTGGATGTGAAGCGTCAACATTAAATTTTTCCTCAAAATAAACACGGAGATCATTTCTGAAGCCTCTTTTTGTGTCTAAGCACTCTAAAACCTCAATATTTTGAATGTTTATAAACTTGTTAAGGAACTGCGGACAATGATTACACACCAATAAAGGAATTCCGAATGAATTGACTCTCAGCAGATCTATCAAATCATTTTCTTCATAAAAAACAAAAACGATTAAAGATAGATCACTGGTCATTTCATGTCCATAAAGAATATCTGTTTTATGACCTGCTTCAAAATTGATATCCTTAAACTCATATTTCAAAAATCTCGAGAAATAATGAAATTTATCATATACCATTACTTTGTTCTCATCCATAACTTTTTATTTTTAAATTAAAACTATATTGAATATTCGTTTGTATAAAATAATTGGGAGCTGAAAATATAAAATGGGGCTGCTAAACTATATTTCTAATTCTTTATCTGACTTTGGTTTAAGGCAAGACTTTACTTCTATGAAAACACTACAGATTACGAGCCGATAGAAACTTCTTTGAGGTTTTCAGTATTGGCCAGAAACCATTTGTATGTAGCTTCAATACCTTCTTTAAGATCAACTTGTTGTTTCCATCCTAATTCTTGCATTTTAGAACTGTCCATCAGTTTTCGTGGTGTTCCGTCAGGCATTGTGGTATCCCAAATAATTTCTCCCTCGTGTCCTACGGCGCTTTGAATTAGGACTGCCAGTTCTTTAATACTTAAATCTTTTCCTGATCCAACGTTGTATAAATAATCTGGCAGCTTGTTTTCTAAAGCAAACACAACAGCCTGAGCCATATCATCTACATGAAGAAATTCTCTCATGGGTGTTCCTGTTCCCCAAAGAATTACATCGCTATGATTATTCTCTTTGGCTTCATGAAATTTTCTGATCATAGCAGGCAGAACATGTGAGCTTTTTAAATCAAAATTATCATGAATGCCGTATAAATTGGTAGGCATTAAACTCACATAATCTTTAGCAAATTGTTTGCGAACTGCTTCACAAGCTTTAATTCCTGAAATTTTTGCTAAAGCATACCATTCATTGGTTGATTCTAACGGAGCCGTCAATAAATAATCTTCTCGAAGCGGTTGAGGCGCCATTTTAGGATAAATACAAGAACTTCCTAAAAAAATAAATTTCTCTATTCCGGTCTTTAAAGCTGTATCAATCAGATTATTCTGGATTTGCATGTTTTCCATAATAAACTGATACGGATAATTATTGTTTGCCAAAATCCCTCCTACTTTTGCTGCCGCATCAATTACAGCCTGTGGTTTTTCTTTTTCAAAAAATGCCTGAACTGCTTTCTGATCTCTCAAATCCAATTCTTTACTGGATTGACCGATTAGATTATGAAAGCCTTGGTTTTCCAATGCTCTCCAGACTGCAGAACCAACCATACCTTTATGTCCCGCAATGTATATTTTAGCTGATTTCTCTATTCTCATTTTACTCGTAATAATTCATTGTCTGATATCCTGCTTCTTCCAAATGATGGTCTTTCTGCATTACTTTTATATCCGACTGCATCATATCGTTTATCAAATCCTGAAGATCGTATTCTGGTACCCAGCCTAATTTGGTATTTGCTTTTGTAGCATCTCCAATTAACAATTCTACTTCTGTCGGACGGAAATAACGAGGATTCACTGCCAAAACTTCTTTACCTGTTTCAATTTGAAAATCAGGATTATGGCAGGCTACCACAAAAGCTTTTTCTTCTACACCAGTTCCTTTAAACTCAATATCAACACCAACATAAGCAAAGCTCATTCGCACAAAATCACGAACGGTAGTCGTTGTTCCTGTAGCAATTACCCAGTCTTCTGGTTCATCTGCCTGAAGAATCATCCACATCATACGTACATAATCCTTGGCATGTCCCCAATCTCTTTGGGCATCCAGATTTCCTAAATAAAATTTATCCTGTAGTCCTAAAGCAATTCTTGAAACAGCACGTGTAATTTTTCTGGTTACAAATGTTTCACCACGAATAGGAGATTCATGGTTGAATAAAATTCCATTGCAAGCATACATTCCATAAGCCTCTCTATAGTTTACCGTAATCCAGTAAGCATACATTTTAGCCACTGCATAAGGTGATCTCGGATAAAAAGGCGTTTTCTCTGACTGTGGTACTTCTTGCACTTTTCCGTATAATTCAGATGTAGAAGCCTGATAAATACGAGTCTTTTTTTCAAGACCCAAAAGACGCACTGCATCTAAAATTCGTAATGTTCCCAAGCCATCTGCATTACCTGTATATTCAGGTACTTCAAAAGAAACCTGAACATGGCTCATTGCCGCAAGATTGTAAATTTCATCTGGTTGTATTTCCTGAATTAGACGAATTAAATTCGTACTATCTGTCATCTCACCATAATGAAGTATAAAACGTTGGTTGTCTACGTGAGGATCTTGATACAAATGATCGATACGATCGGTATTAAATAAAGAAGAACGTCTTTTAAGTCCGTGAACGATATACCTTTTTTTAAGTAAAAACTCGCTTAAGTATGCGCCGTCTTGTCCCGTAATCCCGGTAATTAAAGCTATTTTTGGTGTGTTAGTCATAATATGATATTATAGAGTTTGGTGGGTATTGTATTTTTTGTTTTTGGATTTTCTGATCTGTCTTAAAAACAGTTCTATTATAATAATGGAGAATTAACCGCTTCTAGTTCCTGATAAACTTGTTTTACTTCCTGAGAATTTTCTTTTTTTACTACAAGAAAAGCATCAGGAGTATGAACCAGGACACAATTTTCCACTCCAATAAAAGAAGTATGTACAGCAGATCCTATGAGAATATTTCCATTTGCATCAGCTTTGTGTCCTTTTTTTACCAAATAATCATAAACTGATTCGAAAGAACCAAGGTCAGACCATTCAAAATGAGCGGGAACAACTTTAATGTCTGCACTTCTTTCCATAACAGCATAATCAATGCTTATAGAAGGAATGTTTAGAGACAATTCAGCATCTAGAAAGCCATCTTTGCTTTCTTCCCAGGCTATCTTTGATGTTCTGTACACTTCGGGTTCCTGACTTTCAAGCTCTGCCAGAAACTTAGCTGCTTTGAAACAAAAAAGTCCGCTATTCCAGAAATAGTTTCCATTTTCCAGATAATTTGTTGCTGTTTCTAAATTTGGTTTTTCATGAAATGCAATTACATTTTCACCTTCAAATTCAATATAGCCATAACCCGTTTCCGGTTTAGTCGGCTTTATACCAAAAGTGACCAAATAATCCTGACTAGCAAGTTGAACTGCTTTTTGCAAAGCATCATTATACAAATCATCTCCATCAATTATATGATCGGATGGAGTAATCAGTAAAACATCATTTGGATCTGATGAAAAGGCAGCAAATGCAATTGCAGCAGCCGTATTACGCGGAAGAGCTTCAACGATATGAGTAAAAGGCTTATCGAATTTAGACATAATCACATTACTCATTTTGTAATTTTCGATATTTCCGACTACTATCGTTTGATCAGATATAGTCAAATTACGAGCAACTGTCTTTTCAAAAAGCGACTGTCCTTCAAAAATATCAAGATATTGCTTCGGTAAAGTTTTTCTGGAAAGAGGCCATAATCTGCTTCCGATACCTCCAGTTAAAACAACGTGTGTAACTTTTCTAATTTCCATTCGATTGTACTAAAACTTCTCTTTGATAAACTTCATGACGCAGATTAGTACTAGAAAAACGATGATCTCTGGTATTAAAATACAATTCGATTCCTTTTTCTTCACAATATTTTCTACCAGTAAAATCTCTATCTTTATATTCGTCTCCCAGGATTCGGATATCTAAAGCAAAAGCTTTTAAAATATCTTCCAAATCTTGTTCTGTAGCATAAGGAACGATTTCATCAACAAATTTACAGGCCTTTAACTGTATGTATCTTTCAACAACAGTTTGTGTAGGTTTATTTTTTGTGGGGCGGTCTAAAGTCGGGTCTGTCTGTAGACCAACAATTAAATAATCACAATGCTGTTTTGCTTCTTCAAGCATCTTAACGTGCCCTGCATGCAGCAGGTCAAAAGCACTAAATGTTATTCCTGTTTTCATAGTCGATTGGTTTAAAATATCTAAAAAGTTGTTTTTGGAAACATTTGCTAAAAGGCTTGGAGAGACCATAATTTTAAAAAATGAATAAGGGTTCCCCGTGAATAGTTACATAATAACTATTCAAAAAAAATGGTTTATGTGTTAGAAATCGTAGCAATTAACAATTTCAACAGGCATTAAAAAAATAATGAAAAAACACCTTTTTTTTGTGCCGTTAGAGAATCAAAAATCAAAACTCTATACCAGCAAAATTACTCCAAACCTAGGAGCAAAATCGAAACTGTAAAAGACAATAAAACCAGATTTTGGAACATATAACTCTTAAAAGGATATAGAAAAAACAGCATAAAAATTACTTTTATTCCCTTTAAAATACCGAATCATAATTCCTGTCGGTATTTGGCAATCCAAACAATAGATTCTTCGAAAAAACAAGTCAGTAAGAGTCTTTTCTCAAAAGAAACAAAGGAAAATACACTGTTACCGATTTAAAGCTATCACAGATTAATACACACTAATATCCTTTAATTAGAATGCAAAACACTAAAAACAATAATAAATGAAAATCAATAAAATATGCTGCATCGGCGCCGGATATGTTGGCGGCCCCACTATGGCAGTTATTGCACAAAAATGTCCGAACGTTACAGTTACTGTAGTAGATTTAAATCAGGAACGAATTAATGCCTGGAACGATGAAAATACAGACAACATTCCTATTTTCGAACCTGGTCTGAGTGAAGTTGTCGCAGAAACAAGAGGGAAAAATTTGTTTTTTTCAAGTGATGTAGAAAAAGCGATTGAAGAAGCACAAGTCATTTTTATCTCTGTAAACACACCTACCAAAACCTATGGAAAAGGAAAAGGAATGGCTGCAGATTTAAAATACATTGAATTGTGCGCGAGACAAATCGCTAAAGTGGCAAAAGACAACAAAATTGTGGTCGAAAAATCAACACTTCCTGTGCGAACTGCCGAAGCCATTAAAAGCATTCTTGACAATACTGGTAATGGAGTACAATTTCAGATTTTGTCTAATCCGGAATTTCTGGCTGAAGGTACAGCTGTTTCAGACTTACTAAATCCAGACAGAATCTTGATTGGTGGTGACCAAACTCCTGAAGGCTTAGAAGCAATCAATACACTTGTTGACATTTACGCGAATTGGGTACCGAGAGACAAAATCTTAACTACCAATGTATGGTCATCTGAATTGTCTAAACTGACGGCCAATGCTTTTCTGGCGCAACGCATCTCTTCTATTAATGCTTTATCAGAACTTTGCGAAAAAACAGGTGCAGATATTAATGAAGTTGCAAAAGCTATTGGAATGGACAGTAGAATTGGTCCTAAATTTCTAAAAGCATCTGTAGGTTTTGGAGGTTCTTGTTTTAAAAAGGATATTCTAAACCTGGTTTATATAGCCAAAAGTTACGGTCTGCAACAAACAGCTGATTATTGGGAACAGGTTATTATTATGAATGATCATCAGAAAAAACGATTTGCCGACGGAATAGTAAAAACGCTCTATAACACCGTTGCTGGCAAAAAAATCACTTTCTTAGGTTGGGCTTTCAAAAAAGACACTAATGACACCCGAGAATCTGCTGCTATTTATGCTGCCGATGACTTAATTAGCGAACAGGCTACCGTTTGTGTCTATGATCCAAAAGTAAAAAACAAGAAGATTTTAGCAGATCTGGATGAATTACAAACCAGAACATCTGATAAAAATGCCCAAAGCATCAACTCATTTGAAAACCCATACGAAGCGTGCAAAGACGCACATGCTATAGCTATTCTTACTGAATGGGATGAATTTACCGAATATGACTGGCAGAGAATTTACAACTCTATGCAAAAACCTGCTTTTGTCTTTGACGGAAGAAATATACTGGATAAAACAAAACTGCAAAAAATTGGTTTTGTTTATCAAGGAATTGGTTCTTAATAAAAAAACGCCTCAATAAAATGGGGCGTTTTTTTTTACTACATGTTATTTCTTATTTTTTTCTCATGAAAATCCATTCTAGCAAATCTGCTGTTATCTATTTTCAATGTCTTAACACCAGAATTAATGCTTCCGGATTCCTCTAACTCTTTATTTTCCGCATCATTATTAAAAAAATACGATACATCAAAAAATAACAAATCAGAAATTGAGATTCCAAAAATATCTGCCAACCTTGCTATTTTAGTAATCGAAATATCAATTTCTCCTCTTTCAATTTTACCATATCCACTATAAGTCATTTCCAATTCACCAGCGACAAAATCTCTGGTAAGATTTTTCATTTCTCTGATAGTTCTGATATTCTTAGAAACAATTTTGTTCATAATTTAATTCAATATGTTTGATAATAGGATAATTTTAAAAAGCTTATTTACAGGAACAAATAAATAAAATCACCATGCTAAAAACTAAAATTGTACGTACTGTTTAAAAAAAAATAGCATTGAATTAAAATACTATTGTTAAAGATCTATAATGCAGTACAAAAAATTAGAAAACAGCTTTTTACTTAAGGCTAAATTTCTGGAGAAACGGATCTTAAAAAGAAGAAAAACAATTGTATTTCCCTATTATTGAACCTGATTATTTTTAAGATCGATCAAACCAATTGCAATCTTTTATTCTTCCTGACAGCATTTCAGATGAATAGTTATCTAACGTAGGTGGTCTTTTTTTTTTAGTCGACAAAGATCTGTTCTCCTTGCTTTTATTTTTTTCAATCCCTTCTAATCTTGTAGTAAGAACCAATGTCAATTCATTAATTTTAAAGGGCTTAACCAAAAAACCATCTGCACCATCCATGAGACATTTTTTTATTAAATCTATTTCGTTTTTTGCTGACAAAAAAATGAAAGGAATGTGATTTAAAAATGCATTATTTTTAACGATGTCAAACAATTCAGTACCGTTCATAACAGGCATAACCATATCACATAGAATCAAATCAGGCATCCAGTTTTCCAAAACAGCCAAAGCTTCTTGTCCGTCTGCTGCGGTTCTTACGTCATAATTTTTAAAGACCAAAAGTTCCTTAATAGTCTCGCGTACATTTGGTTCATCATCTATAAGTAGAATTTCAATTTTGCTCATAAGGAAATGTCAATTTAACAGTTGTTCCAAAATTTTCTTTGGTTTTTAACTCTACAGTTCCGTTTAAAAATTCCGTAAATTGTTTTACTATAACAAGTCCCAAGCCAGAGCCAATAATAGAATTAGTATTGGAAGCACGGAAAAATGAAGTAAATAAATTGGGAATATCTTTTTTGGGTATACCTAACCCGTAGTCAACAACCTGTATCTCGATATTATGATCTAAATAGCTAATAATCAATTCAGGGTCTGGTCTGCCTGCAGAGTATTTAAAGGCATTACTGATAACATTTGTTAGTATATGGACAATAAGCGATTCGTCTGTAAAAAAAGTTCTTTTCGCACCTTTTTTTATCACTTTAATCTCAGTCCCCTTGTCATCATTAAAATAGGTTTTGGTTAGCGTTTGAATAAATTCATTAAAATCTATAGGCTGAATTACCTTTTCAATCTTTTTGGCTTCTTGCTTTCCGAACACCAGAATATTATTCATTAATTCAGTCATTCTTTCGACCTCATTTTTTATTCTGGAGACAATAATTTTACAGTCATCAGATAGTTTTTTTTCAGAATGATCTGTTTTGAGTTCTAAAAGTTCTGCGTTGGAATAAATTACAGTTAAAGGTGTTCTAAACTGATGCGAGGCAATCGAAACAAATCGCGATTTTAATTCATTGAACTTTCTTTCTTTCAAAAATGCGGCTTTCATCTCTTTGTCAGCCTTAATCCGTTTGGTGATGTCTCTGCTGGAAGTCTGAAATCCAACAATATTTTTTTCTGAATCCAGCATTACTTTTGTCGATGCTTCCAGCCAGACATAAGTACCGTCTTTTTTCTGGAATCGGAATGTTATGGTTTCGCTTTGATGTGTATTAACCAATGACTGATGATACTGTTTAATACTATTTAAGTCCCTTTTATGAATAAAGTCCCAAGGACATTTCCCGATTAATTCTTCGGGATTGTAGCCAATAATATCTTGTGCTAAACTTGAAAGATAGACCAAACTACCTTCTTTGGAGTATTGACAGATTAAATCTGTGGTATTTTCGGCAATGAACCTAAATTTGGCTTCGGAGAGAACCAATTGCTTTTCTTTTTCAACTAGTTCACTAATGTCCATATAAGTTCCAATAACTTTTTTTGGAATTCCATAACTGTTGTATTTCAGCAGACCAGAATATTTTGCAGGAATTGAATGCCCGTCTTTGTGAATGATTTTTATATTTCCTTCAAAACGATCAATTCTTCCAGCTACAAAAGCTGTAAATTCATCTAAAATAGCTTCCCAGTCTCTGACGGAAAAAATCGTTCTCCAGAAATCAGGATTTTCTTTAATTTCTTCACTAGTATATCCTAAAATCCCAAACCAGTTCAAACTAAAATTTGTTTTTCCTGTCTCTATATCAAATTCCCACATGGCCTGATTAGAACTTGACATAAAATAATTGAATTTCTCAATGGTCCTTTCCAGTTTAGATATAGTGGCAGTCTGGCTGACTCGAAGCCCTAGGCTCTTGGTAATGGTGTGCATGACATAAATTTCCTTCTCACTCCAAATCCGTTCATTTTTGCAATCTTCAAGTCCTAACCATCCCCAGAATAGATTGTCAGAAAAAATGGGCACAAAAAAAAATGATTTGACATCCCGCACCTCCAAAACCTTTTTTAATAACTTATTATCAATATCTTTACCTGTCCCAAACCTTGATCTTTCTCTTGATAAAAAACTATCAAGATCTGAAAAAATAGTATTAAGGCTTCTGCATGCCCCAAAATGGCTTATAAAAGGTTCTATACCGTTATTACACCATTCATAAGCATAGGCATAAGCATAATCAAAACCTACAAGATTGCTATTATTTATATTTTTTAGAATATAACATCTATCAAGGTCATGCTCTAAACCAATATCTCTAATACAAAAATTTAAAGCGTCATCTATTGAGGAACACTCTAATAGATGATTATTGATTTTAGAAACATACGAGAGTAGCTTTTCCATTTCTTCTTATCATTTTTTCAAATAAGAAGCTAAAAGTATTACATTTTATGTTTTTTATTCAAAATAATACTCATAATCTAAAAAATAACCGTAATGATTTAAAATAAATTCACCAATGCTAAAACAAAAAACAAAAATCACCATAATTGAAGACGATATTGTACTCGGAAACACAATATCGGAGATATTAAAACTAAATAATTTTGAGGTATTATATTTTAAGGACAGCACAGAATCGCTGGGTTATCTAAACAAAAACACTCCCGATATAATCATTTGCGATATGGTAATGCCAAATATGAACGGAGAAGAGTTGTTCTTTAGAATCCGAAGAAACCATAAATTCCATACTATCCCCTTTATCATGATTACGGCCAACATAGATGATGATGTAAAATTTAAGCAACTCGAGAACGGTGTCAATGATTTTATTATAAAACCATTTAAAGTACAGGAACTTATTTTTAAAATAAACAACTTAATTTCTCTCAAAACCAACATTGAAAAAAAGTTCAGCCCCGACCCTTTTTCAAAAATTACAATAAAACTATCCGAAAAAGATTTTATTACCTCATTAAATGAAATTTTAATCAAAAAAATAAAATCTAACATTGACATGAATGAACTTGCAGGAGATCTTTCAATTAGCAAATCCACTCTCGATAAAAGAGTTCGGAAACTAACCAACAAAAACGCCAGTCAGTACATAAGAGAATTTAGATTAGATTACGCTGTGAAATTGATTCGTTCTGGAGAAAGAAATCTCAAATATATCGTTGATGAGACTGGTTTCAGTTCATTCTCTTACTTTTCAACCAGTTTCAAATTGTATCTTGATATTACTCCACGTGATTTCATCAAATCTATTGAAAATGAAGAATAACTTATCTTTTTGTCTCTGTATTTTGCATAGTTCTAATTAGATCTTAAAAATAATCCCCTAGACAAAACTTCTAGCATGTTATTTGAGTCAGAATTAAAAACATAATTTGAAATAATTTCTTGAATGCTTAAATTTTGACTCAATTTAACTGCGTGTTTGTGATTAAATTGCTGCTGATTTGCCGTTATGCCCCATCCCCCACTGATTTCTCTAAAAACAAACATACTTTTAATCAAAACACTATTAGCAGATTTACCTTAAAAAAATTCTGCATTCTACACCTTAAACAAATCCTAAAATTCTTTTTTGTGCGCTAAATAATGAAACATTTTTTGTGATATAATTATTACAATAAAAAATAATATTTTGCCTTTTTTCTTTTGTGTTTTAAATTATTAATCTAAGTTTACGTAGCAGTATAGACTTAATCTGACACTTATTTGAAAGATTTGTCTGCTGTTTAAATTATGGTAAATCAGTATCGCTTTTACGTTTCGATACTAAATACCTAAATAAAGAGAAGTATGTGTTTAGAATTTATCATAGAGAGAGCTTGAATATCAATTTTATATTGATAGACATCCAAAAAAAAACATTTCTCGTATTTATTAAAAAATGCATAACACTGAAATTACCAGCGCTAAAACAAAAGTTATATGGCTAAAATATTACTTATTGATGACGAGGAAACATTAAGAATGACCATTTGTGAACTCCTTTCTTTTATTGGCCACAAAGTTTGTGAAGCTAAAAATGGAAAAGAAGGACTGGAAAAAGTTTGCGAATTTCAACCTGATGTTATTCTTTGTGATATTATGATGCCTAAACTTGATGGTTATGGTTTCATGCTACAACATAGCACATCGAAATACAGCTATATTCCAGTTATATTCCTTTCTGCCAAAATAGAGGCTGAAGACCTAAAAAAAGGTGCTGATTTAGGAGTAAATCAATTTTTAAAAAAACCTTTTGCTTTTAATGAATTAAAACTACTCATAGAAAATCTACTTAATAGAAAAGATTCTCTATAAAAAGCTAATTTTATTTAAAAATTAAAAGAACTTTTAAATTCTGAATTATAAAAAGTTTTTTTCACTTTCCATTTCCTTTTTTATTATCCGCCCTTATAAAATAAAGCTTAAAGGTCCTTATACAAAAATCAAACAACAAAACCTTTAAAAGGATAAAACTTGATAATTAAGAATATCTTACTTCTTTAAAGGCCTGTAAAAAACACAAAACATCATCAAATTTGTACTTGTTTTAAAACAATTCTATTCAAGATATTGATAAGAACTTTTTGGGGGAAGTTCTTCTTTCATTTTAAACCTAACCAACTTAAAATTGAATCTTTATCAATAATCTAAGAGCTTGTTTTTTCTTAAGAAAAACAACTCAATAGATATACAAGTTCAATTACCAGTCTAAATGCTGGTAATTGAATTATATAAAAGTTTGTAATTAGAGTACCAAATGCCACATATCTATCAAAATAAATTTGGAACACTATATTCCGATCGAATGAGTCTTCTTATTTTAAATCAAAAAAGAACTATCCAAACACAAGACATCATTAAAATTAGATTTATAAAAAGAAAAACAAACTTTTTAAGTTACACTTTCTTATTTACATTCTTTTTTATTTATAATATTATAAAACCATCCGAACTGGCTCTAATCGCAGTTTTAACTACCTTAATACTTCTGATGATAAGTCTGGCATTAATGTTTAAACAGTATAAAATCATCATTATCAAAAAGAATAATTTTATAAAAATTGATGTAGAAAAAAAACTTGCGAAAGATGCAGAAAATCTAATCAATTGTTTAAAACAATTAAAACAGCTTTAAAACTAACTTGAAAAGTAAAACTATTCTCCACTAACGATGCAAACATTTTAGTAAAGAATAAATTTTAACGGTCAGTAAATATCTTTTAGGATTTAAGTGTGCCAGAATGAAAATCCGAAAGACTTGAAATCAATGCTGAAGGTTCAACATAATGCGGATTTTTAGTAATTTTTCCATCCTTGATCACATAGGGATGCGTAAGTAATATATCTGTAAGAGTACTAGGACTGAAACTGTTTACATCATACATACAGATTAGTGAAACGGAATGTTTTGGAGTAAGCAGATTAAGACTTGCTTCATATTCTAAAAGTTCATCGGTTCCAGGCAGGTTTTTTAGAGCCCAAACCATATCTCCACAAGCCCTTACACTTTCGTAACCAGCCCTTGAAGCCGATAATAAGGTTTGTTCGAGCATTTTATACATCTTTTCAGCAGCAAACTCGCCTCCTTTAATATAAGTATTTTCAGAAGCCAGTACTTCCAATTGACCACTTGAAAGTTTTTCAGCAATAGATATTCCATTATTTGCTAGACATCTGCAATGTTCACTATGACGATTTCCTTCAAGAATATTAATGACTTTTTCATTCGCTTGCAAGCCCTCCATTATATAAGGAATGATAATCTCATATTGTTGTTCTCTAGAATCGAAAAATCCACAAATATGCATTGGAGCTGACAAGGATTCTCCACAGACAGAAAAAGATGTTTGTTTGTTCATAACTCAAATATACGCAATTAATTTCTTCAGAACGCACTCTTTTCTGAAACATCCAATATATTTTCTTTTACAAAAAAACACTATTTTTCCTAGTCTCAAAATCCTTACAAATCTGGAGTAGATCTCTTTTCTTTACTAATAAATTAAACGTTCCCTTTAACAAATCAATAGCAAACGATATTCCCCTTCATTTTCTATTGGTGCCCTATGAATACAAGGAAGCACTTTTTGTTTTGGATGATCTACAGCCAAACGCCAAAGATGCATTAAACCTAAATTAATAGGTTCTATACCTTCATTTATCTGATAATGCAAATCAAAATAGTTTTCTATCAAAAAGTTTTGAAATTCTTCCTCTTCTCCATCGTACAGCTCTTTTAACTTTGCACGGATTTCAGGAATTAGAATTTTTTGCTTTGCCAGCGAATTAGATACAATGTCGCTTGCCGCTCCGTGATAAGTACATAAAAAAGTATCTGTTGCAATGGGTGAACGATCAACATGAAAGGAATAAACGTCAGTCGATATAAAATCAAACTCCTCATCACGTTCGTAACATTTCAGTAAATTAAGTGAAGGAGAAGCTCCAAAATCTGCTAATAATTTCAAATCATTTAAGATTATTTCTCTGGCTTTGCTCCCCTTTTCGGATAATGAGAGAGCGATTAAATCTTCAGTGAAAATTTCGGTTATATTTTCTTTTAGAGATAACTGATTTACAATTTCGTTAAAATCGCCCTCCATATTTCTGTACCAGCATAATGCATTCATTTCTCCTTTAAAATCTGTATTTACAAGTTCAGAAAAAGAAGCTACCATACCTATTTGGTTACTGGCAGGAAATGAATTACTCATGGTGTGTTATTAAAGATGAGTTACAAAAATATTCATTTTTTTATAAAGAACCTGCTTTTACAAAAGTCTGCCATCCTCTCATTGTCTCAATAAAACGTTCACTTAGTCCGCCTTGGCGCAGATAATCTGCCATTACAGGCAACTGTGGACTATCGTACATTGGATTTGCCTTTACCTGAAGAGGAAAATCTCTTTGCAAAATTGCCGCACGAGCAATAAGTATAAAATCACACCCCTCATCTAAAAGTTCTCCTGCACGCTGCGCACTCATAATTTTTCCTGCTGCTCCTAAACGCACGCCTTTACGCGGAAGTTCGGTAAAAACGCTCAACATCGTTTTTCCTTTAAAAGTTCCATCACGAACGATCTGAGCGGAATCCCAAAGTGCTAAATCCAGATAATCTATTAATTCACGATCGAAAATATCGGCAGTAACTTCTCTAAGTTCTTCCAAAAGGAGTCCATAACGCTCAATCGACAATCGCCAGCCAATTTGAAAATTGGGACCACAAGCTTTACGAATACCTTCGATAACTTCAAGAGTAAATCTAGCACGGTTTTCAAGGCTTCCTCCGTATTTATCTGTACGATCGTTTAAATTTGGTGACATAAATTCAGAAAGAATCCATCCAAAAGCTCCGTGAACTGAGATTCCGTCAAATCCTGCGAGTTGAGCCCTTTTTGCGGCAGCAATAAAACTATCACGAATTCGCTCTACGTCTTCGGTTGTAATGGCTTTAATTCCTTCTAATGTTTTACCAGACGCTGGAGCTGGAATTCCTCCAATTGAAGGTTTAGCTCGATGTCCCGCATGATGTAATTGCACCGCAGACAATGCACCACCGTCTCGAATAGCCGATGCCATTTTTGTCAATCCTGACAAGTGATCATCACTGTGAATACCTAACTGGCGTTCAAACGCGATACCTCCAGCTTCAACTGTTGCAGCGCTGGTTTGAATTAATCCGTAACCGCTTTCTGCAAGTTGCTCCATCCAAAATTGATCATATTCAGATGCGGTACCGTCGAAATCACTTTGCTGACTGGTTAACGGTGCCAGCATAAAACGGTTTCTCATTGCTGGGCCATGTAGCAAACTAAGTGGTTTAAATAAATCAGAAACAGACATATTGTTTATTTTTTTAAAGTTCTACTGATGTGAATTATTAATTGAATGCAAAGTTGTCGAGATAATCCATTGTTAGAAATGGATGATTTTTACTTTATAATGGACATATTAAACCTAAACTTTTTAAGGCTTCACGCATGAAATAGCACAATGAAAATTCTCCATCATAAAGTAAATTTTCTCCATTCTATTGCAGACAGAACCGCAAGATCTTTGCCTTGTTAATAAAAACTATTCAAAATAAAAAAAACAGCTATTATTATTCTTTCTGATCCAAAAGCAGGTTCAGAAGAAGCTTTAGGACGTGTATTCAATGCTTTGGCATCAGCTTATGAATTCAAACACGAGGGTGAAGATGTAAAAATCATTTTTCAAGGTACAGGTATAAGATGGCCTGAAGAGCTTGAAAAAACGGAACATCCAGTTAATGCCTTATACAAAGAAGTAAAAGATCATGTTCACGGTCTTTCTAAAGGATGCGTTGCTGTATTTGGCACCGAAGTTTCTGGTTATGAATTATTAAACGACAACGAAGTTCCTGGAACTCCTGGACTTCCAAGTTTTGTAAATCTTAAAAAAGAAGGTTACGATATTTTGATTTTCTAATCCAGTTTTTTAAAACTGTTCTCTTATTTATAAGAGGACAGTTTTAAATGTTTTCAGCTAATAAGTAATCTGTGAATGGTTATTTTTTTAAGTAAATTAGCCTATTTTGGAAGACATTCATAAAACCAAATTTAAGTCCTAATCTATTATGCAAGAAGATTTTCAATATTACATGAATCAATGTTTAGATTTAGCCAAAAGTGCTTTAGAAGCTGGTAATCCGCCAGTGGGTGCATTGATTGTACTAGACGATAAAATAATTGGCTCAGGTATTGAATCGGGAAAATCAACAGGAGACATTACCAATCATGCTGAAATCATGGCCATAAGAGATGCTTTAAAAAATGGTCATTCCGATAAATTACATCTTGCTCGAATGTATACAACGCATGAACCTTGTATTATGTGTTCTTATATGATTCGACATCACAAAATAGCTGAAATTATTTACGGTACAGCTGTTCCCTACATTGGTGGATTCACTTCTCAATTTAGTGTTCTTTCAACTGAAGATGTTCCAAAATGGGGGAACAAACCTAAAATAATTGGTGATATCTGTACAGAAGAATGTAATGTGCTTAATGCTCAATTTTCAGAATTATGCAAACCTAAATAATTATGTTATCACAATCTGTATATACACTTGTTAATCAACAAAATGGCAATTTATCATTCAAAGTATTTAAGTTTGATAACAGCAGTTATTTTGATCATATTCAGCGTAATAATTATTTTACTATAATCATTATTACTTCAGGAGAAGGAGTTGCCAAAGTCGATCTTTGCGAATACTCGTTTAAAGAGAATACGCTGTTTGCTTTTTATCCGTATCAGCCTTTTATGTTGGCTTCCGAAGGACCATTAGTAGGTATTTCTATTCAATTTCATCACGATTTTTTCTGTATTTATAGACATCATAAAGAAATTGCTTCGAACGGTATTCTTTTTAACAATATCTACGAAAAACCCTTTATTTCACTTGATGAAAATAATAAAAAAGCACTGCTAAATATTGTTGGAGAAATTATTAATGAACTGAAAACGGAAGCTTTAAGAAAAGATGAAGTTCTTGTTTCTTACCTAAAAATATTTTTAGTTCTCGCGACCAGAATAAAACTAGAACAACATTCTGTAAAAGACACCAAAAGCAATGACAAACAAATTCTTATGATACAAAATTTAAGAAATGCTATTGAAGATAATTTTAGAATCAAACATTCTGCCAGCGAATATGCTGATATGCTTCATGTAAGTCCTGTTGTGCTTGCAAGAGCCGCAAAAAATCATTTCAACATGACTCTTTCTGACTTGATAACCGAAAGAATAATTGTGGAAGCAAAAAGAGAGCTCTATCTCACAAACAAAACCGTCAAAGAAATTGCCTACGAGCTTGGTTATGACGACGAATATTATTTCAGCAGGGTATTTAAAGGAAAAACGGATATATCTCCACAATTATATAGAGATACAATTGGTTTTAATCGAGGAAATAATAATTTATTGAATTAAACAATCAACATTTAAAATCAGGAAATTTAAAGAGACAATAAGTAAAATAAATCTTTTGGCTGTAATTTAGCCAAAAGATTTATTTTATTACAATACTCAATATTTATTGATATAAACCGTCTTCTTGTTTACAAACTCCTGAATACCGTCTACTGAAAGTTCACGTCCATATCCTGAAGTCTTAGTTCCTCCAAAAGGCAATCTTTGATCACTTTTTACCAATTCATTTACAAATACTGCTCCTTCATCAAACTTCGGTATCAATTTGGATGCTTTTTCAAAGTTCTCGGTAAAAATGGTAACTCCGAGTCCAAACGGGCTACTATTTGAAAGTGCCACAGCTTCTTCCTCATCTTTAAAAGTTGTAATTCCAATCAATGGGCCAAAAACTTCTTCTTTAAAAATTGACATATCTATTGTAACATTACGCAAAACAGTAGGTTCAAAATAAGCATTATTCCTTTTACCACCAATCAAGACTTCTGCGCCTTTATTTACAGCATCCTGAAGCTGTTTTTCCAGTTCTTCGGCAAGGTCAACTCGTGCCATTGTTCCTATTGTTGTTTCCTCACTCAATGGATCTCCAGGACGAAGTTTACTAACACCTTCTAAAAATGCTTTTGTAAATTCTGCCGCAATAGAGGCTTCTACAAGCAAACGTTTTCCAGCGATACAACTTTGTCCCGCATTCTGAAAACGTGCCTGTACACAAGTTTTTACCGTTTCCTGGAGATTACAATCTGCAAAAACAACCAAGGCATTACTACCTCCCAATTCGAGTACCGATTTTTTAATTTCACTTCCGGCAATTGCAGCTACAGACCTTCCTGCTGCTTCACTTCCTGTTAAAGTGACTGCTTTGACTTTAGGATTTCTAATGATTTCCTCTACTGCCTTACTATTAATAGGCAGATTCGTAAAAGAACCTTTAGGAAAACCTGCTCTTTCGAATACTTTTTCAATGCTCATGGCACTTTTCATCACATTACTGGCATGTTTTAATATTCCAACATTTCCTGCCATGAGTGCTGGTACTGCAAAACGCATAACTTGCCAGAAGGGATAATTCCATGGCATAATTGCTAAAACAATTCCTATTGGTTCATAACTTACATAACTTTTATGTGCCTCTGTTTCAATTACTTTATTACCAAGCATTTCAGCAGCATGTTCCGCATAATAATCACATAAATTGGCACATTTTTCAATTTCTGCTACTGACTGAGTAATAGGCTTTCCCATCTCCTGAGTAATAATTTGGGCATATTCATGGGAATTTCTCCTAAGCTCCTGACCAGCAGCTTTCATCAATACTGAACGTTCTGAAAAAGAAACTTCTTTCCATTTCTTGTATTGTTCCTCTGCCCTGTTTATTGCATTTTCAATATCTTTTTTTTCAAATTCAGCAACCTCATATATTATATCCTGAGTGTAAGGATTTACAGACTTTATCATAACACTAATTTTTATTTTAATTAAAAGCTCAGTAAAAGGTACAATTTTTTTTAAATTTTATTATTCTCTTCAGCTGGCTTTTCGTATCCAATCATTTAAATTTATATATTAGCAAAATGCAATCGATTACATCCTAAAAATACTTTTTATATGAAGCGCTGTTTTTATGTGTTTTGTTTCTTTATGCTCTAATCTAGTCCTTGCTCAAAAGCCAGTTCCTGTAAAACCGCGAATATTAATTTCTACTGATATATCTTAGATCAATTTTTAAATGAAGAAACTTTTATTATTTAGATATCTCATCTTATTTTTAATTATTGCTTCTGCAACCAAGTTATCTGCACAGATAAAGTGTAAGATTGAAAATTATTCTGCAGAAGATGGGCTTTCTCATGACAATATCAGAGATATAATAAAAGACAAAGAAGGCTTTATCTGGTTTGCAACCTGGGATGGCATTAATCGTTTTGATGGTAAAAACTTTATTACCTACAAAGCGGTAGCGGGCGATAAAAGTACTTTAGGAAACAATCGTATAGATTTGATGAAAGAAGATGCTTTCGGTTATATCTGGTTAAAGGCTTATGACCGTCAAATCTATAGATTTGAAAAAAGCACCGAAAAATTCCTTTCTATAGCCAGTATTTTAGGAACCAACAAAATTGTATTTGAGGAAATCATTACCTCTACTAATGGGGATGTTTGGCTCACCACTTTAGATAAAGGAATCTATCTGGCTAGAAAAGGCAAAAACAATCAGATTGGACTTGTTCATTTTTCAAAAGAACTTTCTTCTGGTTTTAAAATCGCTTCTAATGCTATCCATTTTTTAACGGCAGATAAAGACAATTCTCTGTGGGTAGGAACGGAAAATGGATTAGATATAATTTCAAAAAACGGAACACAAGATTATAGTAGTAAAACTATTTTAAAAAACATTAATGTAAAATGTTTGTCTGTACTAGATAAACAGGTTTGGATTGGCACCAATCAGGGGGATTTAATTTGTTATGACAAAACAGCAAAAAAAATTACAAAATTCCATCTTACTTCAAAAGACATCAATGCGGTTTTAAAATCTAAAAAAGAAGATGTACTCTTTGTTTCGACTGCCACTGGAGAACTCATTACTTTTAGTTTAAAAACTTTAAATATTCAGTCTATTCAAAAAATATCTTCTTCTCCTGTTTATACTATTTTTCAGGACAAGCAAGGTATGTTATGGGTCGAGCCTGATAAACATGGGGTAATTTTATTTAACCCTAAAGTAAAAACTGTTCGTTTTTTTTCACAACAAACCGATGCTACATTTCTACAGCTCGATCATACTTTTGGCGTATTTGAAGATAATTTTAACCGCGTTTGGATCAAACTTAAAGGCGGAGGATTTGGATGGTACAATGCAAAAACAGGAACAGTAGATTTTTTCTTCAATAAACCTGGTGATGAAAATCAGAAACTGTCCAATATTGTGGCCAGCATGTATTTTGATCCTTCTGGTATTCTGTGGATGAGTACTAACGACAGAGGTATAAATAAAATTATCTTTCAAAAAAACATCTTCCAGCAACAGCTTTTGGTTGACAGTGCTAAAGACAAATCAGAAAATGAAATCAGAGCAGTTTATACCGATAAAAAAAATAGATTATGGATTGCATCAAAAGCTGGAAAACTAAAGGTTTATCAAGATAATCAAGAATTAAAAAACCTTTTTGCAAATTATAAAAATGGGGAAATTGGATTGGTTTATTCGATTACAGAAGATGGAAAAGGCAACATTTGGTTAGGTACAAAAGGAAGTGGACTGTTTAAAGCTTCTCCAACCGACAAGAATCTTAACCAGTATTATTTAACCCCGTTTAAAGTCAATAAAAACGACCCTGAAAGTATTGGAAGTAATTCTATATATTCCGTACTAATTGACCCAAAAGCCAATATCTGGATAGGTACTTATGGCAACGGAATTAACCTTCTTAAAGAAGATAACGGAAAAGTCCGTTTTGTAAAAAACTTCAAAAACTATCCTACAATTGAATCTAATAAAGTCAGGTACCTTATCAATGGTTATGATGGACAAATCTGGGTTGCCACAACCAATGGTTTAGTAACTTTTGATCCTGGTAATTATAATGCCGACGAAATTAAATTTTCAAGATACGTGAAAATTTCGGGAGATAAATTCAGTCTGGGTAGCAACGACATTTTACACATGTATAAAGATTCAGACCATAAAATCTGGATTTCTACTGCTGGAGGAGGAATTAATTTAGCACAAAAAACAGGAAGTCATTTGAAATTCACCAATTTTTCAAAAGAAAACGGCTTGCCAAGTGATTTTATTCTAAGTATGATCGAAGATGATCGAAAAAACTTGTGGCTCGCTACAGAAAACGGAATTTCAAAATTTGATCTGAAAAAGAAAACCTTTAGAAATTATGATTCTTATGATGGTTTAGTCAAAAATGGTTTTTCTGAATCTTCCAGTTTAAAACTCCCAAATGGAAATTTAATTTTTGGATGCAGAAACGGATACATTGATTTTAGTCCGGCGAAAATCGAAAATCAAAAAATCAAAACTAAAATGGTTTTTACAGGTTTTGAAATCAACAATAAAAGTTCAAATGTAAAATCTGAAGAATATCCTCTAAAAAAAGACGTGAACTACAGTGATGATATTCAGCTGGACTATCAGCACAATACGGTAAGTATTTATTACACGGTTTTAGATTACAGGTCAGACAATAAACAATTATACGCCTACAAGTTAAAAGGGCTCGATAATACGTGGCATGAGGTGAGAAATCAGAAAAAGGCAACTTTCACCAACCTTCCTCCTGGTGATTATGAGTTTGAAGTAAAATGCTTAAATCCTGAATTGTACAATGGAATACCACAGAAAAAAATATCTTTCACCATTACTCCTCCTTTCTGGAGAAGCAACTGGGCTTATTTATTGTATTTTATTCTTTTAATAATACTGTTGGAAACAGGAAGAAGAATAGCATCTTCCATGATTCAATTGCGCAATAAAGTTACTGTCGAGCAGGAAATGACAGAACTGAAACTGAGTTTTTTCACTAATATTTCGCACGAACTAAGAACACCCTTAACCCTTATCGTAAATCCGCTGGAAGAAATTGCCAGAAATGAAAATTTAAGTTCTCAGGGAAATGAGTATATCACAACTGTTAGAAAAAATACTAACCGATTGGTAAGATTTGTGAACCAGTTACTGGATTTTAGAAAAGTACAAAGTGGTAGCGAAGATCTGCATGTCCAGTCTTTTGATTTGATTTTTCTTATAAATGAAATCATCTCATTGTTTTCTCAGATTGCACACGAGAAAAATATTAAAATAAAAACGATTTCAGATCTCGAAAATCTTACTGTCAATCTGGATAAAGAAAAAATAGATATAGTGCTTTACAATCTTTTATCTAATGCTTTAAAGTTTTCTCCTGATCATAGTATAATAGCGATAGAAGTAAAAAAAGAAAATACTATTCTAAAAATAAGCATTGCCGACGAAGGAACTGGTGTTGAAGAGAATAAACTTGAAGACATCTTTAAGCTTTATTATGAAACCAATACAGGTAAAAGTAAAAATGTCGGAACAGGAATTGGACTGGCTCTTTGTAGAGAATATATTAATCTGCATTGTGGGAAAATTTATGCTTTAAACAACAATAATGGAGGATTAACCGTCAACATAAAAATAGATCTGGATACTGATGTATTGCAGATTTCTAACTTGGAAAAAGTAGAAACTAAAAAAAATACCAATCATTTTATTGACAATACAGCTAGCCGAAAAAATGAAGACTTAGAAATTATAACAGACGCTGAACTTCCTACTGTATTAATTGTTGAAGATAATGACGAGCTACGTTTTTTCCTGAAAAGTCAGTTACAGAAATACTACAGTGTACTGGAAGCTTCAAATGGAAAAAAAGGTTTACAAGCTGCTATCAAAAAACGTCCCGACCTGATTCTAAGCGACATTATGATGCCAGAAATGGATGGAATTGAACTTCTGGATTCGCTGAAAAACAATGTAGAAACCAGCCATATTCCAGTAATTCTCTTAAGTGCTAAATCTTCTATAGAAAACCAGATTCAGGGATTGAATTATGGAGCTGATTACTACATTACAAAACCGTTTAATACCGACTTTTTAATCGCATCGATTGATAATTTAATCAAACACAGAAAGCGCTTTTTTGATCAATTGCAGTCTAATGTAAAAACCATTACGCTAGAACCAAGCGAAATTGTAATCACCACAAAAGATGAACAATTTCTGAAAGACATAATCGCGGTAGTAGAAAAAGGTTTAACCGATCCAGCATTTAATATTGATGTTATAGCCGCTTCGATGAATATGACAAGAGTTACTTTTAATAGAAAATTCAAAAGTCTTACCAATATAACTCCAGTCGAATTTGTTAAAGATATGAGGGTAAAAAGAGCCAAACAATTTCTGGATGCAGGAGAAACTGATATTGCTGATGTCGCATACAGAGTTGGATTTAACAGCTCTGGTTATTTTAGTACTTGTTTTAAAGAAATATTTCAAATGTCACCTTCTGATTATCTCAAACAAAGAAACGATAACCAGAAGAATGAATCTTAAATCAATTTAATGAAAGGTGATTTCAGAAGATTTTACCTTTTTACTGAAAACAACCTGTTTTTCGGATGTCTTAAAATCTGTTTTTTTGAAGCTGATATTTTTAGTTTTATTCCCTAGAATTTTAACCTTGGCATCTGCTTTTTTATTAAAAGAAACAGCATTGAAATCTAAATTTTTACCATTGTAAATCTGAAGTTCTGCACTATTTGATGAAATAATTTTTACATTGGTAAACTGCATTCCGTCTGAATCAATGATATCAATGCCCTGATCTGCTTTTAACATGGAATTTTTTAAATGAATATTCTTTAAATTCATTTCTGGAAGTCCCATAAAGAAAGCTGCTTTTGCTGCACCTACGACCTGAATGTTTTCCATAAAAATATTTTGGAAAGAAGGTGTTTCTTCTGTTATTTGATATTGTTTTTCTTCTACTGATACACCTTTGTCATCATCTTCAAAATTGGGCACATTTTCTCCGTAAAAAAGATTAAAACCAATTGCTTCGGTCACAATATTGGTCATATTAATATTAGAAATAAAAATATTCTCCACTATTCCTCCTCTTCCTCTTGTACTTTTAAAACGAATTCCCATATCAGTTCCGATAAAAGAACAATCTGAAACATGGATATTACGTACACTGCCCGACATTTCACTTCCTACAACAAATCCTCCATGTCCGTGGTAAACTGTATTTTTCTTGATAATCACGTTTTCTGTAGCAAAATTTCGGTCTCTTCCGTCTTTATCTTTACCTGATTTTAGACAGATAGCATCATCTCCTACATCAAAAGTATTCTCGTAAATCAGCACATTTTTACAGGATTCCAAATCAAGACCGTCACCATTCTGAGAATACCACGGATTTCTGATTGATAAATTTCTTATAATAACATCTTCACACATTAAAGGATGAAGATTCCATGCTGGTGAATTTTGAAAAGTGGGTCCATCTAACAAAACTTGCTTACACTCCACTAAACTAACCATAACTGGACGTAGAAAATCTTTAATAGCTAGTAAATCCGGATTATCTATTTCTACTTGAAAATTAAACTTGGAGACAATCTCATTCCCTTTCTTAGCTCCCAAAGAAGGAAACCACATCTGCCCATCATTAGACAAAACTCCACCTGACTTTATTAGTCCGAGCCACTGTGCATCAGTTATTTTCATTTTCTTTACTGGTCGCCAAGCATCGCCACTACCGTCGATAATTCCAAAGCCAGTAATAGCAATATTGGTTTCTCCAAGTGCGTTAATTGGTGAAGTACATCGATAAGAATTCAAACCTTCAAAACTTACTTTTTGTAAAGGATAATCATTGAAATCTCTGCTAAAAAGAAGTACTGCTCCACTTTCTAAATGTAGATTGATATTGCTTTTTAGCATAATGGGACCAGTAAGCCAAATGCCGGCTGGCACAATTACTTTTCCACCACCTTTATCCGAAACATGTTTAATTGCCGAATTAATAGCTGTCGTATTCTTATATATACCATCACCTATTGCACCAAATTCAGTAACACTTACTTTATAATCTGGAAATACTGCTTCTTTTACTTTTGGCATTGAAAATTCTATATCATTATATATTTCCTTTGTTGTTAGTTTACCTGGTATTTGGGCATTAATATTTATTGAAAAAATTAAAATGACGAATAGGATTTTTATAGGATACTGCATCTATATAGTTTTTAATATTGTTATTTAATTTTTTGTAATCCTTCAAATACTAACCTTGCTACTTCTGTTGCTCCTGCCGGCTGAAAATGAGTGTTGTCTTTTTGACCTTCAGGATAAGCTTCATAAACTCCGGCTGGTAAATTCATAAAGTATTTTTCAGAAACAAATTCTTTTCCTTTTTTCGTAAAAAACTCTCTTGAAGCTTTGTTCAGATCTATTAAAGGTACATTCATCTCTGCTGCAACATCTTTTGGTGCTTGGTCATAATCGCCATGAACATCATTTAAAATACCATCTTTCCACGGAAAATTTCTCGCTACAGGAGTTAATATAATCGGATACGCCTTTTTCTCTCTGCACTGAGATACAAATAACCTTAAAAACTCTTTATAACCTGGTACATCAACATATCTTTCGGTTTTGTCTTTTGCTCCATCATTATGACCAAACTGCATGATGACAATATCTCCCTTTTTAAGTTTTTCGAATACTGCTCTCCATCGTCCTTCCTGAAAAAAGGTTCTTGTGCTTCTTCCTCCCATTGCACGATCATCTACGAAAGCGCTATCAGTTTTGATAATATTTTTTACTTTAACCAGACTGTCCGAACTCATAAATTGTTGAAAAACCTGTCCCCAACCTGTAACTGGATATCTTACTTTCATATAATCTTTGCCTGGTTCATAATTATTGCTATAATCAGCCATTGTAGAATCACCTATCAGGTAAATTGTTGTCACTTTTTTAGGTGGATTGAAAGCCATTAAAAAAAATACAGTGGTCAGAAAAAATAGTGCTGTTTTTATTTTCATGTGATACTATTTATTTGTTTGGTAATTATTAATTAAAAATTCTGATGCAAGTTGGTTTTACATTTTCTAAATGCTACTAAAAATATAAGTCTGTCCTTTTTCAGTTTGGAAATCATACAATTTTGTCTCTGGAGATTTAAAACCTTTTAAGACTGCTTTATTAGAAATCAATGGTTCTTTAATCGATTCCACTTTATAAAAAGCATTTGTATTGTCTCCCTTCGCTTCTTCCAATTTAGTTTTTCCATTTAATTTTACTTCCGAAGCGATGCGAAGTCTGCAGTTTCCTCCTAATTCAGATTTTACAGTTACTTGTTTTACTTTTCCATTTTCCCATTCAATGCTCACTTCAAAACCTCCTCTGGCTTTTAAACCGCTAACTTTTCCATTTTTAAAATCATCTGGCAGAGCTGGCAAAAGATAAAGAGCGCCATCATAACTTTGTAAAAGCATTTCTGTAATTCCGGCAGTACAGCCAAAATTACCATCAATCTGAAATGGCGGATGAGCATCAAAAAGATTAGGATAAGTTCCGCCAGATTCTCCTTTACTTTCTGTAGGCGCTGGACTCAACTGATCTTTTATTAATTTAAAGGCTCTATTTCCGTCTAATAATCTCGCCCACCAGTTTACCTTCCATCCCATTGACCAACCTGTAGATACATCACCTCTTGATATTAGCGTATTTCTTGCAGCTTCAGTAAGTTGCGGATTTCTAAAAGGTGAAATTTGTCCAGACGGAAAAAGTCCGTACAAATGAGAAATATGTCTGTGATGATCACCTGGTTTATCCCAGTCATGAAGCCATTCCTGAAGTTGCGTATATTGTCCAATCTGCATTGGTGGAAGCCTTTTTAGAGCAACACTTACAGAATCGGCAAAAGGTTTATCTACTTCTAAAATTTTAGAAGCATTCAGAATATTATTAAAAGTATCAAAAACCAATTGATTGTCCATTGTGGTTTCTGCAGATACCGCTACACTTTTCTCATACGTATTTTCGGGAGACATTGATGGAGCCACAACAAGCCAGTTATGTTCAGGTTCCTGTTGCAAAACATCCAAATAAAACTGCGCAGCACCTTTGAGAACAGGATAATATTCCTTTAAAAATTCACGATCTCCTGTGTACAAATAATGTTGCCAAAGGTGTTGTGTAAGCCAAGCACCGCCCATTGGCCAAAGTCCGTAAAAGCCACCGTCAACAACTCCAGTCATTCGCCATAAATCGGTATTATGATGCATATTCCATCCTCGTGCATGGTACATTTCTGAAGCACTTTCTTTTCCTGTTTCTGCTAAATCCTTTAACATGCTGAATAAAGGCTGGTGCATTTCTCCTAAGTTTGTTATTTCTGCTGGCCAGTAATTCATTTCGGTGTTAATATTTACAGTATACTTACTGTCCCAAGGCGGACTCAATTTATGATTCCAGATTCCTTGAAGATTCGCTGGTTGATTGCCCGGTTGCGAACTTGAAATCAGTAAATATCTTCCGAACTGAAAATACAATGCGACTAACTGAGGATCATAAGAATTTGAGAATTCCTTGATTCTTACGTCTGTTGTTTTATTAGATTGCGGAGAATCTCCTAAATACAAGGATACACGTTTAAAATATTTTTGGTAGGCCTCCACATGATTTTTAAAAGATACTTCGTAACTTTTTTCTGAAGCTTTAGCCAAAACCGAAGTTACTTTCTCAGTAGGATTAGCAGTAAGATCTTTATAATTTTTAAAATTTGTAGCTATTGCAACACGAATAATAACCTCATCAGCATCTTTAATTACAAGTTTTTCACCTTCAGCTTTAAGGCTTCCTCCAGTCAAAGTACAAGCCGCTTCCCCAACAAATTTTACTTTACCTGTTTTATTGTCTACACTTCCAGTTGTTCCTTCAAAAAACAATTTATTTTTTTCTGTTTTAAAGTTATGAGAAAGCTGAGGAGTATTGGCAGATAAAGAAAAACTAATACTTTTTTTCTTGCTCGCTGTTAATCTAATCAGAATAATATCATCTGAAAAAGAAGTTAGGAATTCTCTCTTATAAGTTACTCCATTTATTTTATACTGTACAGATGAAACAGCCTTTTCAATATCTAAATCTCTCTGATATGCTGTATAATTATTATGGTTTGGAAATTCTATAAAAAGACTTCCAACGGTTTGATAAGGCATTCCATAATTTAAATCTTTTGGAGCCTGCCTGGGAAATGTACTATTAGCCAAATCTTGCGCTTCTTTATTTTTCCCTTCAAATAATAATTTTCTAATGGCTTCAATATCTGGAAATACATTTTTAGGAACATTATTTCCAGGTTCTCCAGCCCATACTGTTTCTTCATTTAGCTGTAGTTCTTCTTTCTGTGGACTTCCAAAAACCATTGCACCTAAACGTCCGTTCCCTAGCGGTAGAGCTTCATTCCAGTTTGCTGCCGGTTTATCGTATTGTAGCTTTAATTTCTGTTGGGCATCAACTTTTACAATATTGAATACTATTATAAAAATCAGAGTAATTTTGAATCTATTCATTTGTATGTCTTATTTCCTTACAAGGAATTTATATTTTTCTTAAAAGGCTCTCAAATTTTAAAAATCGATTTATTTACTAATTTCAAACCAGTCAATATCAGCATAACCTCCTCTTTTTGATTCTTTAGTACTTACACTGTACAAACCTACTTTAGCTCCGATCCATTTTCCTGGAACCGCCGTAAAAGGTTTTCCTATTTTTTTATAATTTTTACCATCTTCCGAATAACTAAACTGACAGCTTGCGTCTATTCCTTTTCCTGTAACTTCGACTTTAAAATAAGCTTCGTTTTTAGCTAATTTCTGTGCTTCATTTACCACTTCTTCTCCGCCTTTTGCTGCATTTTTCACCTCTGTTTGCTGTATATAAAATCCTTTTTCATCATGAGTTATTTGCAATGCAGCATAATCCATTCCCATAATAATTAATCCGGCTTTTTTACCTGATTTTGCTTCTTCTACCGTTAATTTAATTTTAGCAGAGGCCGTAAAGTTTTTTGCCGGAAACTTTTGCAGCAACAGATTTGGAACCATCCATAAATTGGTTGCTCCTTCTGGCATATTCATAGAAAACAATCTTAAGTTATCTGA
Source organism: Flavobacterium panacis (assembly GCF_024649945.1). Classification (GTDB taxonomy): domain Bacteria; phylum Bacteroidota; class Bacteroidia; order Flavobacteriales; family Flavobacteriaceae; genus Flavobacterium; species Flavobacterium panacis. The sequence continues at coordinate 531,500 of NZ_JANKMS010000001.1, forward strand.
ATCTCTCATTTTGGCATGCCATACAATATCTGGGTTTGCCTGCCATTGCCATTGTAAACCAATTTTATCTCCTTTAAAATCATCTGATTCCTGTGGTGTTTCAATTGGATATGTTTTACCAATATGGGGCTTTTTGTATTTTAAAACCGGTTCACCAATACCATTTTTATCCAGATCCTCGCCTATAAGTGGCCAATCGTTTTTCCATGTCATGGGTTGAAGATGAACAACTCTTCCATAGGCTTCTATATCCTGAAAATGATAAAACCACGATTCTCCATTTGGCGTGTCTACCCAAGCCCCTTGATGTGGTCCGTTTATGATTGACTTTCCTTGTTCTAAAACCACTTTTCTTTCATAAGGTCCATACACGTTTTTAGAACGTAGAGCCAGCTGCCAGCCTGTTGCGACACCTCCCGCAGGAGCAAAAATGTAATAATAACCGTTTCTTTTATAAAATTTAGCTCCTTCTACTGTTGGATCTTTTTCGTGTCCGTCATAAACATGATTTCCTTCATCAATTACCGCCGTGCCTTCTTTGTTGAGTTCTCTAACTGTAAGAATACTTTTTACTCCTGCACGGCTTCCTGCCCATCCATGAGCAAGATAAACACGTCCGTCTTCGTCCCAAAGTGGACAGGCATCGATAGCGCCTTTTGCTTCCATAACCAAAATCGGTGCATCCCATTTTCCAAATGGATTTTTTGTTTTAACCATGTAAACTCCAAAATCTGGATCTCCCCAATAAATATAGAGTTCATTATTATGATATCTGATACTTGGTGCCCAAACGCCATTTCCGTGCTGCACAGTGTTATAATGATCAATTGGTGCTACTCTTGGAAGAGCGTAATTAACAATTTTCCAGTTGACCATGTCTTTAGAATGCAGAATTGGAAGTCCTGGCGTACAATTGAAACTGGACGAAGTCATAAAATAATCATCTCCAACACGAACAACATCTGGATCTGAATAGTCAGCATGAATTATAGGATTTTGATAGCTTCCGTTTCCTAAATCTGCAGACCAGACTTTAGAGACATAAGGCGTTTTGTTTTGAATTTGTTGTGCTGATATCGCGTTAAAAGAAAAAATGGCTATTAGATAGAGAGAGAACTTCATTTATTATTTTTATTTAAATCATTTTTTTTAATTCCTAAATAGAGCAGAATTTTATTGGTTTACCCTTTTATTAGCTTTATAACAGAAGATCCTTTTTCTGTTTTTATAGTGATGATGTACATTCCAGGAGTTACTATTTTGTCTTTTATTTGTAATTCATTTTCACCTTTTCCTTTCCATATTTCCTGTCCAAGTGTATTGTGAATCACAAAAGTGAAATTTCCTTTAGCAGCAATTGTAAAAGAATGGTTTGCCGGATTTGGATAAACAACAGCATTTGGCGAAGAGATTACTCCTGAAAAATCGTCTGTCGATAAGTTACCGCTTGGTACCACAATATTAGGTTTGGTTTGCGCTGCCATATCTACACCAAGATAAAACCCTGGATGCGGAGGCTGATTATAAGCAGAGTTTTGCCAAGCTATAGCAGTTCTATACTGCGTATCGTGCATCAAAGTATATAATTTGTGTTCGGTCGGAATATTGGTGGAATATATTCTTAGCGAAGTATTATCTGTTTTACGAAAAATTACTTCTTCTCTCCAATCTCCAAAAAGATCCGCACTCAAACAAGGCGTGGCTTTTGTAGTATTATTAGATGAATATCCTGTGGCTGTTAATATGTTAACCGTTTTGCCATTGATATAATCCCATTTATCAATTTTATTGGAATCTAATAATTCACGGTTCAAATCACCATCCCACCAAATAGAGAAATTTTGCGTTGGTTTTTTATTGCTGATAAGGTTTCCTTTGCAATCCATTAAAAAGTTGGTAGTTGTAGTAACCCCTGAAGCATCTTTTACACCAGCGCTTCCAAAACATTCATATCCTTTGTAACGTGGATCAATATCTGCAGCGTTACAACGACCAACATCTGTATTTGCTGGTAATCCCCAAATTGTAGCTCCGGTTTGGGCATCTAAGAAAACCAAACCATTTGTTTTATACTTAGCAGGTTCTTCAAGACATTGCCATATTTCCATTCCGGGACGATCTGGATCCATGTCGGTCATGTGTAAAGCGTCGCCATGGCCTAACGAATTGGAATATAATTTTGTTCCATCATCATTAATTCCACTAGAACCATTAATAATTTCATCTTTACCGTCTCCGTCAACATCTCCAATAGTCATTTGATGATTTCCCATGCCTGCATAAGCTGAATTTCCAGAAGTACCGCTGTCAAAAATCCATCGTTGTGAAAGCTTATTATCTCTCCAATCCCAGGCAACACGAACGAGTCTTGTATAATAACCTCTTCCCATTACTAGGCTTGGTTTAGATCCGTCAAGATAAGCGATTGCTGCAACGAAACGTTCTGAACGTCCTCCATAGCTATCACCCCACGAAGATACAGTTCCACGAGCTGGAAGATATTCTGTAGTAGCCATTGCTTTTCCTGTTTCACCATTGAAAATAGTTAAAAATTCAGGGCCAGAAATGACAGCGCCATACGTACTCGTTGAAGTCTTACTTCCATTAGGATTTCTATAATCTGCTGTGGCATCACCAATAACAACTCCTGTACCGTCTATTGTACCGTCTGATGTTCTACAGGCCAATTCGGCTTTACCATCAGAATCCAAATCATAGACCATAAATTGGGTATAATGTGCACCAGCACGAATATTTTGCCCTAAATCAATTCTCCATAAAAGAGTTCCGTCTAAACGATAACAATCAATATAAACATTACCTGTATAACCTGGCTGAGAATTATCTTTTGAATTGGTTGGATCCCATTTTACAAAAATTTCATATTGCCCGTCACCATCAACGTCACCCACACTACAATCATTTGCTTCGTAAGTATAAGATCCACTTACATTGGTTCCTCCAGGCGGAATCTGCATCGGAATATCTAAATATTGATTGGCCCAAACTGTCGCTGCTTCTGATGCTGGTTCTTCAGTACCATTAATAACTGCTCGAACTGTATATGTACCATTAGAAGTAACATCATGAGTAAAATTGGTACTTGTAGTAAGGGGAGTTTCTGTAATTTTTACCTCATTGCAATACAAATTATAACTTACGTTAGTTGGTTCTGTACCAAGCATTCGCCACCCAACATAAACCTGATTAGCATTTAAACGCATCGCAACCAATCCGCGATTGAGTTTTTCTACAGTACGTTGTGCCGTAATTTGGGTTGTTATACCTAATAAAACTAAAACAATTATTTTTTTTAAGTTTTTGTATTTTTTACTCATAGCAATTAATTTTTGGTGAAAAGAAAAATTGGTATTTTTGGTAGTAACATCGTGCCATCTGATTTTAAAATCGAATGCTATTTTTGATATAAATCAATCACTTTCTGAGGATTCCAGTTATCGACAACTGCAGGATTAGCATAAGTGGTTTTCAGCACATTTTCTACGCTGTATACTTTTGCTTGGTCTTTTGTTAGTTGCGTCATCCATTTTACCCTTTCATTTTTGTAAGCGCCAATTCCTGTTGAGTTATATTCTGCATATCTTGCAGTTGATTCGTTTTCTGTTTTCCCCCAATTGTTCCAACCTGCTGGTTTTATAGCATCTGACATTACCGTATTTAGGAATACAACTGCTGCATTTGGTCTCCATGGTCTGCCCAAATCTGTTATGTTGGTTCCTGTTCCTGTAATTTTACAGTTATTAAATACATATCCATATTTCACATAATCTTTGGTTGAAGCTGCTGTAATGGCACTTCCTCCTTTGGTATGAAGTTCACAATTATCAAAGAAAGCTGTTGAACCTCCAAAAATGAAATCGGTACTGCCTTCTATGTAACAATTTTTAAAATACTGACGTGCATCTCCGCCATAAAGTGTGTCCTGAAAACCTAAGAACCTGCAATTGTAAAATACTGCTTTATCTCCCTGAATATGAATTGCCAAAGCCTGTCCTACTGGTCCTGAAGCATTTTCGAATGTTATGTTTTCTGCATAAAAACCAGAACCTTTTATAAAACAGCTTGAAGAACCACTCGTACCATAATTGGCATTTGTTGATGGATTAATTTTGCTTGCATAATTATCATAAGTAAGAATAACTTTTTTACTGTCTTCTCCAATCAGCGAAACATTATTTCGATCTGCTTCTAAAGTTAGGACTTGTTTGTAAGTTCCGTTTTTAACAAAAATAACAGTACGTTCAGATTTTAGTTTGGGAACAGCATCAAATGCTTCCTGTACTGTTCTGTAGTTGCCGCTTCCGTCTTGTGCTACTACAATATCATATTTTATCTTTTTTGTTTCTTTTTTTAAATGAATGCTGTTTTCGGCATGCAGATTTGGAGAAAAAAACGTGATTATACTTAATGTGAAAATTGCAATGGATTTCATTTCTTTATTTTTTTAATTATTCAAAACCAAACTATTAATATAGACTTCAATATTTTCATAAGTCTTACTTAAATCATGACCGTTCGGATTGTTTTTTGTTAGATCTAAATTCTTTTTCTTTTTCCAGTAATCTGGAATACCGTCGCCCGAACTGTCAATGGGAGCTTCTTTACTTATTAAATTAGGCCATCCACCAACATCTTGTTGTGAATCGATAATACCTTTAGTGCTTCCTTTGGAACCTTCATAGCTATAAGTTCCGTTTTTAACCTCAGTAGCAATTCGTATATCAATCGCATCTCTTACTAATGATGCTCCGCCAGATTGCAGGACTTTTTCATAGGCTTGCTGCGCTGTATCTGTATGAAGATTATTGTTTATGTTGTGAGGAACTTTCATTCTCATAGCTTCTTTTTCTTTTTCTGGAATTATTCCATAACCTGGATGAAATTGATTGTATACACCGTAAGTCCAATTGTCTTTTGTGGCTTCTTTACTGCCTTCTACAACATTTCCATCTATATAAAATTTACCCCAAATATTAAAAACCTCTTTTCCTGGAATTTTGTTCTTATCAATCGCAATAATCTTAGATGACTTTCCCGTAGCTGGTCCTGGTTTATAATAACAGTTGACAATATTTACATTCATGGCTTCTCCGCCATAACAACTATTTCCAGCCCAGTTATAAATCACATTATTACGCACATCAACCAAATCTGTAAGTGCAAATGAAGTTCCTGCAGATTCTCCCAATCTTGGATTTCTGCTGTCATGATGTGCTAATAAGTTATGATGAAAAGAAGCTTTTTTTCCTCCCCAAATAGCTCCATAACCATGTGATCCTTTTTCATGAACCGAAACTTTTAGACTTTCTGTGACAAAACACCATTGAAAAGTTGTGTTTTCATTTGCATACAAAGAAGCCGTTTCATCAGAAGACCAGCTTAACGAGCAATGATCCACAATAATATTTTTATGAAATCTGGATTCTAAAGCATCTGCCTGTTGTTTTGCCGCATCTCCCATTCTAAATCTCATGTATCTCACGATTATGTTATCTGCGTTAAGAACCACTGGATAATCTTTTATACAGATTCCGTCACCTGGTGCGGTTTGTCCAGCGATAGTGAGATCATTTTCGTTAATACTTAATCTGGATTTTAACGCTATGTTTCCTGAAACTTTAAACAGCACATAACGCTTTCCTTTTGCCGTTACCGCTTCTCTAAAACTTCCTGGTCCAGAATCGTTTAAATTGGTTACAAATAGAACTTTTCCGCCTCTTCCGCCTGTAGTGAATCGTCCAAATCCTTCTGCTCCAGGAAAAGCGTCTATTTCTTCAGCGGATTTATCTGATGTTTCTTTCTGATTTGTTCTTTCGCTTCCAATGGAAACTGAACTGATAAAGAAGAAAGCACTCAAAAACAAACAGCTCCTTATTTTTTTATTTCCCATAATCAATACTATTATTTAAGGTATCCAAAAAATGCTGTAAATATTTACAATTCAATAAGGTGGTAAAAACAATTTTTTCCAAAAACTACAATTAAAAATACCATTATTAAATCATAGAAACCATTATTCAGACACCTTTATTCATTCTATTTTTTTTGAAATAAGGGGAATTCGATAGAATTCCCCCATTAAATCAACCACGATTTAACTTAAACAAAAACAATTTTTTATATTAAAACCATCTTGGATCTCCGGCAACACCTGTTCCGGCAAATCCGATACCTGGTTTTATATGGTAATCTCCTATAGTCGGATTAACAAAGAAATCGGCTATGTTTAATGGAACTTCTGTAATACCAGTCATCGGTCTTGTACCGTTTATAACATCTTTGGTTTTGTAATTTCCGCCATAATTAATAGTGATGCTGTTGTAAGTTCCGCTAGTGCTGCTAAGAGCCGTTGCGCCGTTAGGACCAGCTATAATGCAATTCTGAATTGAAACTAATACTGGAAAATTATTATCAAAATTCCAAAGATGTCCCATAGCTTCTTTTACATTTACACAGGTAATATTTCTAAAATTGATACTGGTTTTTACTCTTACATCTGCAAAGCGCGTATTGATTTCGGTAAGAGTGCAATTGGTAACATTTATTGATTTAACTGTACCGCCTGCTCCAACATTCATTACACCATAACCTCCAGTCTGTGAAACCAAACAGTTATTTACAATAATATTTCCAATAACGCTGGTTCCGCTTACTCTGACAATGGAATTTAATTTTGAAATCGTACATCCTTCTACCAAAATATCATTTACAACCTTTGTTCCTAAGTCTATAAAGAAACTATCAGCCGAAGTAGTGGTTAAATTCTGGATCATCAGGTTATTGATTTTATCCTGAACTCTAAATCTAATGTTGGTGATATTCGTCAAAACTCCGTTGTTGTTTTTTGCTCCAGAAAAAGCGATATTATTGACACCACTTGGAATCGTTACATCTCCTCCTATCGAATAACTTTCACCTGCTCCAAATTCAACTGTTATATCTTTTGCTCCGCCAGCCACTAGCCCTTGAAGTGCCGTTCCTATACTCGAAGCTGTATCTGTAAGCAACACTTTATAAGTAGTACTGCCGAATATACCAGTTGTTTTTACGGGTAAGCTACCACGAAGAGCAGTTCCGTTAAAAATTTTAGCAGTGTACGTAGTTCCTCCTTTCAAATTTGCAATCTGAGCAGTCCCTTCAGCCTTTTGTTGTTCTGTCAAAACAATATTCTGAACCAAGGTTGAAGCTTCATCATACAAACTAATATTGGTTACTCTTGGATTAATAGTCCAGTTTAACCCAATCGTAGATGATGCTGAATTATATCCTTTAAACAACTGTTCTGCAGAAGTAACAAAATAAATTTGACTGTATTTAGATTCTTTTCCAGAAGCCTCATCAATGCTTTTCATTCTCACCGAATAACCTGTTGTACCGTCCAATTCGTCGAAAGTCTGTCTGTATTCTATTTTAGACTGATCGGAAGAATTAGCAAAAGGAGTTAATGTATCTGCTAGAAGCTCAACTCTTTCTACAATAGTATTAAACTGCAAACTGTCTTTACTAAATTCGAATACATACTTTGTTGCGCCAATCGATTTTGTAAATTTTATTTCTACAGAGGTTGGCTGTACTGCCGAAGCATCGAAAATAATTGACTTAAAAAGACGGTCATAACTGGAATCTACTTTCCAGTCATTATAATCTTTTTCGCAGGCAGTCACAAACAAAATAAGGATCATGACACCTAAAATTCCTATTATATTTTTCATCCTATTTAAAATTTGATTAATGTCATTGATTAAAATCCGTAAGAGTTGGTTATTTTACCTTTAGATTCGAAAATATCCTCGTAATAAATAGCAAAGAAGTGTCTGTAATAACAGGTTCCGTTACCTTTTGTGTATTGCGCAAGACTACTTTGAATTTCAGTTCCATTGGTCAATGAACCTAAAAATCCTGAGTAATCATATTCTCTTGCCAGACCACTCGCTGCCAAAAGCGTTTTAACAGGCCAGTCTATATAGTTTTTATTGGTACCGGTAAGTGGTTTTTCTGCATTCACAGGAAACCAACTCACACTTTTATATTCTGGCCCAGGACTTGCTGGAAGATTTTTATAATAGTTAAGTGAACTTTTATCAATGTATTCGGCATCTTTATATTTGTAATAAACCGTTCTTGGGAAATCTGTAGGCTGATAATTTTTGTCAAAGATTTTTACCGATTGTTTATTGTCAAACATCAGACAAAGCGTTTTTTTCATTGTTTCAATTTTATCAAACAATAAACCCCAACGCACCAAATCATGTTTACGAATCGATTCACATCCGAATTCCCATGCTCTCTCATTAATGATTGCTTCAAGAAAATTAGAATCGTAAACCTGAATTTGAGAAGAACCTGCTCCAAAAGCTCTTTCGCGAACTTTTTCTAATGCCTGTCTCGGAGATATTCCTGCTACTGAGTTAACGCCATCAGCACTGTTAATAGCACTTTCTGCTTCTGCATACATCAAATAGATATCCGAATAACGCATTACAATCCAGTTTACACCAGTAGCAATTCTCGAAGTTGCCGTTTTATGCATAGCCAAATAAGATCCCGGCATCCAGTACATTCTCCATTTTGCAAAATTTACACTTAACGGATCATTCTTTACGCCCTCAATATTATCTTTTGTATAGTTCAGCCAGCTTAGCGTAACATCCCTACGTTTATCTTCTGGAGTAAAAGAATAGAAATAATAGGCTTGAGAAGCGACATAAGTTCCTCCAAAACCTCTACTTCCGTATCGGCTGCTTCCTGCAACTTCATACCCCATCAATGATCCAATATCTCCATTATTTCCAAGACCAAAAGCTACTTCAAATAAATTTTCATTGCTACTGTTTTGTTGCAGTCCACAAACTGTTTTCCAGATATTTTCATAGTCTGGATCTAAATGATGCGGATTGGAAGGACTTCCGATTATTTCAGCGGTCTGTTGTGCAGCAATCTGATAGTACTCTTTCCAGTTTTTAACTCTTCCCACAAAATAACCACCAGCTTCAGGAATTGTCGGATGATGTTCTAATTCTGTTCCTGAAAACAGATTTCCGTCACGTAAAGACCAACCACCTGCAAAAAGAGCAACTCGCGCTAAAAGTCCTTTTGCAAAACCTTTAGTAATACGTTCTGCTGTGTTATACTCAGACGTAGATTTCAGCCAAGGTAAATATCCCTGAGCTTCATCCAAATCTTTAACTAAACTGGCATAAATAAGATCTCGGTCTACTTTACCAATGTAAACATTAGACAAATCGGACTTAGAAGTTCCTTCTTTATACGGCACATCTCCCCAATTTCTTACCAATTCAAAATAAGCCAGTGATCTCATTACAAGCGCTTCACCTAAAAGTGGCTTCATCTTATCTTCCTGAGTTTCAAGAATAGGAGAATTTCGAATTCCGTCTACTGCTGCAGAAGCTAATTCAGCCAATTGAAATAGACCTTCCCATTTTGTGGTTTGATTGTACGAATCATCATAAAAATTTCCTGCACCCTGATCGCTCGTTGTCGAATTATAAGCCGTAGCAGTAAATCCTTGATTGCTCTCTATATCTGAAAATCCTTGCCAGTTAACCGATAATTTCTGTCCGTAGATGTAAGTGTCTGTCATTCTTCCGTATATCCCCATTATGGCTGCTTTGGCCATAGACGGTGTTTGAAAAACGGTTTCGGAGCTTAATTTTGAAGGCGATGTAGTATCTAAAAAATCATCATTACAGGCCACACAAACAATCATTAAAATTAAGCTGGAATAGTATAATAGTTTTTTCATGTCTTTTAATTAAAATGTTACATTAACTCCAAAAAGGAATGTTTTTGCTTTTGGATAAGCAGACCAGTCCACACCTGGTGTCAAAGGTGTGTTTCGTATTCCGTCTACCTCAGGATCTTGTCCGCTGTATTTGGTCCAGATATGCAAATTATATCCAGTAAAATAGCAACGTACATTTTTTACTGCACCATCTTTTATAATACTTTCTGGCAGTGTATAACCTAATGTTAGTGTTCCTAATCTTAAAAATGATCCGTCTTCGATAGCCCAATCCGTTAAGATGGTAGAATTAGAAAGCGGATGCCACATACTCTTACCTTGATTGATTTCTTGCAACAACTGCGGATTGGCATTTTCTCCAAACATAATGTTATATCCTGTTGTAGGGTCAATAGTCGTGAAACGTCTGTCAATGCTCATTTCGGTACTCATATTCTGGTATCTTTTAGAACCGCTGAAAGTCGTATTATCTATTTTGTTCGCATTATAGATATCATTTCCATAAGACCAGTTAAACATGGCCGAAAGATCAAACCCTTTGTATGCGGTACTGATAGAAAACCCTCCAACATGTTTAGGCTGTGCTCTTCCGATTACTTTTCTATCTTGATCTGGAGAAATTACAGTTCCGTCACCACTTAGTTTTTTAAGTTTAATATGTCCAGGACCAAAATAATTTCCAGATGTAGTAATAACTTTAGAAGCATCAGCAACACCTGGATTTAAAATCCATTTTTTCTGTACATTATCATACGTAAAGTCATCAAAAGTGTACATTCCATCCGAAACATAACCGTACATCAATCCAACTGGCTGGCCAACAATAGCTCTAAAATCATCTCTTCCAACGGCAGGAGCCCAGTTAGAAGCAACAATCATTTCACTCGATCCATCTAATTCCTTTACTCTGTTATCGTTGAATGCAATATTAAAACTCGCTGACAATAAGAACTTTTCATTTCTGACGATATCACCAGAAGCGGTTATTTCCAATCCTTTATTCGATGTTCTACCAATATTTTGGTACTGAGTCTGATACCCAGAATTCGAAGGCAATGCTACTCCAAGTATTAAGTTTTTAGTATCATTTTTATAAGCATCTACACTTACTGTCAAACGCTGATTGAAGAAACCTAGATCAAGTCCTGCATTCGCAGATACCGTAGTTTCCCAAGTTAAGTTTTCATTCTTCAGAACATTTGACGTAACTAATGCGCTTTGTGGCTGTTCATTTATATAATAAAGATTTCTGCTGGTAGATTGGAATCCGTATTCTTGTCTCCAGTACGAACCTACTCTGGCATTTCCTACTTCTCCATAACTCAAACGTACTTTAGCATTTGAAAGCCAGTTTTTGGTCAGTTTCATAAATGACTCATCTGATAATCTCCATGCAAATGCTGCTCCTGGGAAAAAACCTTCTCTATTTTCTTTAGAAAAAACATTCTTAGAATCTGATCTCGCTGTTAAGGTCAAAATGTAGCGATCGCGGAAAGTATAGTTGATACGTCCGAACAAAGAAGATGTTCTTGAAGGTTCCATTATAGTAGTGTAAGTTGGCTGAGGAGTACCATAATTCCACATTGCCAATACATCTTGCGCAGTAAAATCTACTGGAAAAAACTTAGAATCACTTCTCATCTCTCTTCCTTCTGAATTGTACATTTCCTGTCCAGCCATTACATCGATTTTATGCATTTTATTGTCCAGCTCCAGATTGTACGAAATTGTATTTTGAATGGTCCATAAATAGCCTTTAAAATCAATGCGTCTTGCCACTGGCTGTCCTCCGTTTGCACTGGCTTCACCTGTTTTATTAAGCCAGATATTATCTGTATAATCTCGATTGGCTGCGTAACTTCCTTTAGACGAAACCGTCAGGCCTTTTGCTGCCTTCCAAGTAATACCGGCATTAATTGTGGCATTAAACCTGTTTTGATCTTTGTATTCATTTGTAATATTATAAACAGGATCATTAAGCGAACTTAAAGCTTCCGCAGAAGTTACATCGTCTGAACCTCCTAATCCACCACCTGTACTGTTTAAGCTGTAAATCGGAGCATATTTAATCCCGTCTCTCAATTTACTTCCGCTAGAAACACTTGGACCTGTAATCACTGTGTTCGAAATCCTTGAATTAAAATCAAAGTTTAGTTTAGAATTTATCTTTTTATTGAGGTTGAAACTCAGATAATCTCTTTTATAGGCAGAGTTCAACATTATATAATCTTCATCATCATGGGTGTAATTGATCTTGTATTTAAGACTTGATTCTCCTCCCATCATACCAATATCAAAATGTTTTTGAATCCCTGTATTGCCGTAGAGTTTTTCCTGCCAGTCTGTTCCGCGTTTTGATTTGTAAATATCAATATCATCCCATGCTCCGTACATACTGTAAAATGAAGTACTGGAAGTATTGACACCCGGATCTAATTCTTTTTGAAAATAAACATAATCATAAGGCGATAAAACCTCGGTCAGATTATACGTATTTTTAATACCTGTATAAGCATTCATAGTAATTTCCGTCTTACCTGCTTTTCCTGATTTTGTCGTAATTAAAACTACTCCGTTTGCTCCTTGTGCACCGTAAATAGCAGTAGAAGAAGCATCTTTAAGAACATCTATAGATTCTACGTCACCTGGCGCTATATCATTGATATTGCTAACCTGAAAGCCATCGACTATAAACAATGGAGAGTTATCCTGAGTAATAGAACCTCCTCCTCTGACACGAACTTTGATTGGAGTATCAGGTGAACCATCTGCAACAGTTACATTAACCCCCGCCATACGTCCTGCAATTGCTTGTAGTACAGAAGTAGCCGGAATATCTTTCAACTGTTCCATACTCACCGACGCAACAGATCCAGTCAAATCTTTTCGTTTTGTTGTACCGTAACCGATTACTACAACTTCATTCAGATCTGTTGAAGCTTCCTTCAATACAACATTCATGTTTAATTTACCCGTAACCGGAATTTCCTGCGTAATCATTCCCACGAAAGAGAATACTAGAATGGATTTTTCTGGAACTCTGTCTATTGTAAAATTTCCATCCATATCGGTTACTACACCGATCTTTTTTCCTTTCACTACAATAGAAACTCCAGGTATTCCCAATCCAGCTTCATCAGAAACGCGTCCCTTTACGGTCACTTCTTTTTCCTGAAAAAACAGCTTTTCATAAACTGCATTCAGATTTAATCTGGTATTTGAAATTAAATTGGTTTCATGGTGTTTTGTTTTTTTATCCTCTTTCGCATATACTGCAGAAGATAGCAGCATATAGAGTAGCAGAGCGCTTTTTGTTTTGGTTTTTCTCCTGCAATCGCTGAAGAAATCAAATTGTTTTTTGGTTACTCTTCTTTTCATAAATTTTGGTTGGTTGGTTAGATAGTGTTTCTGATAATACCGCAGTTCTGGTCAGGAATCTGCCTAAAAACTATGGTTTATCATTTTTCATAATTATTCTCTTTTATTATTTTAATTGTTAAACATTGATTCTAAAATTCTGCAGAACGGAATGTATACAACTTTCCTTTCTCTGTAGGACTATCATATTCTGAAACTTCCTTAATTTGAATTCCTTTAAGCGCTGCCTGATCAGAAATTAGAGGTGCTGCCACAGGCTGATATTTAAAAATCGGATTGGAATTTTCTCCTGTTGCTTTTACAAGACTACTTCCTTTAAGTTTGGAATAACTTCTCAGTCTCAGATTTCCTCCCGCAGTTGATCTAATCGAGACAGACTGTATTTTCCCATTTTTCCATTCCAAATTTTCTATCACAAAACCACCACGAGCTTTTAAGCCAGAAACTGAACCCTCAGACCAAACATCTGGCAAGGCAGGTAATAAAGCAACAGCTCCGTCATGACTTTGCACCAACATCTCTGCAATTCCAGCAGTACACCCAAAATTGCCATCAATTTGAAAAGGCGGATGAGCATCAAACATATTCGTATAAGTTCCCCCATCAGGATCTTTAATTGTCGCATTTGCGGGTTTTAGATTCAGCTGATTTTTAATGAGCAGATAGGCATGATTGCCATCCAGATAACGCGCCCATAGACAAACTTTCCAGCCCATAGACCATCCGCGACTAGCATCTCCTTTACCTTCCAGTGAATTTCGGGAAGCCTCAAAAAGTTCAGGAGTTTTAAAAGGTGAAACCTCTCTTCCCGGAAAAACTCCCCACAAATGAGAAATATGACGATGTGCATCATTTTTACGATCCCAATCTTCCATCCATTCCTGTAGTTGAGTGTATTTTCCAATCTGCATCGGTGATAATTGAGCTCTTATACCTTTCAGTTGATTGGCAAAATCTCTGTCTTTATTTAAAATTTCGGCAGCATCAATGGTATTAGACAATAAATCAAAAATCATCTGATTGTCCATCGTAACTCCAGCAAAAACATTGCATCGCTCTTTACCAGCAGTACCATCCGCTTTTGTAATATCATAATAATGAAGACCAGGACTATGCTCGGGAGAAATAGATGGTGATGCCACCAAATAACCTGTTTTTGGATCTTTGATCAAAAAGTCCTGATAGAATTCGCAGGCACTTTTCAGGATTGGATATACTTCTTTAAGGTATTTTTCATCGGCTGAAAACAAATACTTTTCCCAAAGATGAGCGCTAAACCACGCATTACAAGTTGGCCAAATTCCTGCTGTATTGTCGACAGCTCCCGTCATTCTCCATAAATCGGTATTATGATGAAGTGTCCAGCCTCTGCTTCCATACATTTCAGATGCCGTTTGTTTTCCTGTAACACTAACATCCTTAATTAGTTGTATAAAAGGATCATGGCATTCACTTAAATTAGTTACTTCGGCAGGCCAATAATTCATTTCCACATTAATATTGGTGGTATATTTGCTATCCCAAGCTGGATACTGACCTGAATTAGGATTCCAGATTCCCTGCAAATTAGCCGGTTGACTACCCGGTTGTGATGAAGAAATCAGCAAATAACGTCCAAACTGAAAATAGGTTGCCGCCAAAACAGGATCCTCAAATGTTCCAAACTCAGCAATACGTTGATCGGTTGGCTTTTTCAATTGCTCAGATGTTCCTAAATCCAACTTCACTCTGTTGAATTGTTTCTGATAGAATGCAATATGATCTTCTTTAGCCTTATTGTAATTCTTTGAAAATTTAGATAAAAAAGCCTTCGCGCGCTTTTCAGCATCTCCCGAAATATCTTTATAATTAATAAAATTAGTCGCAACAGAAACGTAAATGATGGCTTCATCAGCATTTTTGACCATAATACTTCCGTTGTCTGCTTTTTGGGTTCCGCCTTTGGCCGTTACTTTTATCTGTGCATTATAATGTAAAAGATTGGGAATATTTTCCTCTTTCTCTCTTGTACATCTCCCTTTTACTACAAGTACACTATTCTGTCCAGCAGGTACTTCAGAAACTGCAGTGACCATATTTGTTTTTAATGGTCCAGCAAAAGAGGTTTTAAAATTGACTTTTCCTTTTTTATCGGCACTCAGGCGAATGATAATTAACTGATCTGGAAATGAAGTAAAAACTTCTCTTGTATACGTCACGCCATCTGATTTATATCGAGTCAGTGCAACAGCTGTATTCAAATCCAGTTCTCTATAAAAATCAGTATAGCTGTTGTGTTCAGGTACTGTCAAAACTAAGTTTCCTATTGACTGGTACACCTGACCGTGAGAAGTTGTTTTTCTATCAGCAATAATATTTTCAAGTGAAAGTTTTTGTCCTTCTATGTAATTGCCTTCACTAATATAATTCTGGATTGTCTTTAAATTCTTTTTAGCGTTTGGATTAACATTCTGGTATGGACTTCCCGACCAGAAAGTATCTTCATTTATCTGAATCGTATCAGATTGAGGTACGCCATAAACCATAGCACCTAATCTTCCGTTACCAAGAGGCATTGCATCAGTCCAGGAAGCAGCTGGTTTATTGTACCATAAGGTCATTTTTTTCTGGCCACACATATTCCAGAATATGGTAAAACAGGCTGCCGTAAATAGTATTTTTTTCATGTAAAACTCAGACTATTATCATAATAAAAAGAAGGTATTTTTACTGATTGTATAATTTATATATTAAAAAACTAAACAATCAGTAATTATACCTCGTCAAAAGTATTTTATTAAAGCAGCTGAGACTTTTAAATTTTGGTCAAATCCTTCCAATTTTTGATCATTATCCCTTATTTACAACGATTTCGAATCGTAATTGCATTTCTATTTTCAAAGAATAATTAAGAAGGAAGTTGCTCTTTAACTTTTTTGTCATTCAATTATAAAGAGACTTGAAAACATTTTGTCTTTGATTAAAGACTCCCAAATTTATTTTGCATCATTAAAACGATTGTAGTCCTACATTCGATAATAATCTAAAACTTGTTTTTAAAAAGAGCTTGAAAATTAAAATGTTATTTTTACATTTATCTTTTAAAAACCACAACTTTCTAACTAACAGATTACATGAAAACTTATATCCTTGCCTTATGCCTTGTTGTTTCGAATCTTCTAACCTCACAGACAGTGACACAAACCGGTCCTCAAAAAAAGATACGACTGGATTTCACTATCGAAAATGGAAAAGCCTATTACAGCTTGTTTTTCTTGAATAATGAATTCATCTCCAAATCGCCGCTTGGTTTGGCAAGTTCTGTTGGAGATTTTACCTCAGGACTAAGGTTACTTAAACATACTTCAAAAGAAATAAAGGACAACTATACTTTAAATCGTTCCAAAATAAGTAAGGTTAATTATAAAGCAACAGAAGTCCAGTTTACTCTTGCCGACAAGTTGAATGACACTATTCAAATTGTATTCAGACTGAGCGAGCGTGATGCTGCATTTAGCTATATCATTCCTGAAAACGGTAAAAAGTCTGCGGAATGTACTATTACAAATGAAATAACTGGTTTTAAAATCCCTCAGAATTCTAAAACCTTTATTACGCCTCAGGCACCTCCTTTAAGTGGATGGGAAAAAACTAAACCTTCTTATGAAGAAGAATATACCCGCGAAGAAGTGATAAATAAAGCATCACAATATGGTTTAGGTTATACTTTCCCTGCCCTCTTTCATCTAAATAAGGGTTGGGTACTTATTTCTGAAACAGGAAATAGCGGAACTTATCCTGGCACTCGATTGAGTGATGCTTCTTCTGATGGAACATACACTGTTGCTTTTCCTCAAAATGGAGAAAATAACGGACTTGAATCTTCTTACGCCGTTTCTACATTACCTATGCAAACATCATGGAAAACGATCACTATGGGAACGGATTTGAAACCGATAGTAGAATCTACAGTAGCAACTGATGTTGTCAAACCTGTAGTGAGTTCTTCAAAAGTTTTTAATCCTGGTCGCGCTTCTTGGAGCTGGATTGTGTGGCAGGATGAAAGTTGTAATTATAATGACCAGATCACTTTTATCAATTTGGCCTCAGATTTAAAATGTGAATATATTTTAATTGATGCTCTTTGGGACGTGAACATTGGAAAACAGAAAATGGCTGAATTGGTGCAATATGCCAAATCAAAAAATGTTGAAGTTTTATTGTGGTACAATTCTAACGGACAGTGGAATTCGGCGCCGCAAACACCCAAAGACAAAATGAATACTGCCGAAGCAAGAAAAGCAGAAATGAGCTGGCTACAGGAAATTGGTGTGAAAGGTTTAAAAATAGATTTTTTTGGAGGAGATAAACAGGCCACAATGAAGCTTTATCATGATATATTAGTTGATGCAGCACAATATGGTCTTAATATTAATTTTCACGGTGCAACTCTGCCTCGTGGATGGGAACGAATGTATCCTAATTATATGACCAGCGAAGCGGTTCTAGCTTCTGAAAATCTTGTTTTTCAACAGAAATTTAGTGATAATTACCCTGAAACTGCCTGTATTTATCCATTTACGAGAAATGCAGTAGCTGCAATGGATTTTGGTCCTGTTTTCCTCAATAAAAGGTTCAACAGAAATCCCGAAAAAGGTAGTATCCGTAGAACTACTGATGCTTTTGAAATGGCTACAGCTGTTATCTTTTTTTCTCCAGTACAACATTGGGGTCTGGTTCCTGAAAACCTTAAAGAAAAACCAGATTACTTATTCGATTACTTAAAAATTGTACCAACGGTTTGGGACGAAACTGTACTTATTGACGGTTATCCAGGTAAATTTTGTGTCATGGCACGCCGAAAAGGAAATAAATGGTATATCGCAGCTATTAATGGAGAAAATAAAGAGAAGACAATTCACGTTAATCTGCCGATGCTGAAAGGTAAAAACACAAAAATCATCAAGGATAGTCAAAATTCTGATTCAGAGTTAATGAATAAAAAATTCAATGGAAATACGGAGCTTGATTTAAAATTGGCTCCAAACGGTGGTACGGTTATTTATGAACTTTAGAAATCTATTTTACTACCTGTAATCTGAATACAATCTTCTGTAATCTGCAAACATTTAATTATAGTCTTCTATCGAAATTTGTATGGAACAAAAATTAGAAAAGATGAAACAGATTAAATTAGGAAATCAGGGATTAATCATTCCTCCAATTGGTTTGGGATGTATGGGAATGACGGGTTTTGAAGAAGGTAATATGTATGGGCCTGCAGATGAAAAAGAAGCAATTCATACCGTTCATCGTTCGCTGGAACTTGGAGGTAATTTTCTGGATACGGCTGATTTGTACGGTCCTTTAAAAAACGAACAACTAATTGCTAAAGCTATTGGAAAAGATCGTGACAATTATATCTTAGCAACAAAATTCGGATGGGAAATTGATGACAGCGGAAAAGTGACTTGGGCCATAAACGGAAGTAAAAAATACATCAAAAAAGCAGTCGAACGTTCACTCAAAAATTTGAATACCGATTATATCGATCTGTATTACATGCATCGTCTGGACAAAAATACTCCAATAGAAGAAACAGTAGATGCGATGAGTGAACTTGTTAAAGAAGGAAAAGTGAAATATATCGGGCTTTCGGAAGTGTCTTCTGAAACTATTAAAAAAGCTCATGACATTCATCCCATTACGGCTGTTCAAAGTGAATATTCTTTGTTTGAAAGAACCGTGGAAGAAAGAGGTGTTTTGAAAACACTGGAAGAACTTGGAATCGGTTTTGTGGCGTATTCTCCTTTAGGACGTGGTTTTTTATCAGGGCAAATTCGTTCTATTGATGATCTTCCAGAAAATGATTTTCGCAGGGCTATTCCGCGTTTTCAGGAAAAGTATTTTCATAAAAATATTGAACTTGTAGAAGCAATGGAAAAAATGGCCGAAGAAAAAAAGGTAACTTCTTCTCAGCTTGCACTCTCATGGATCATCAACAAAGGAATTATACCTATTCCTGGAACCAAGCGCAGAAAGTATCTCGAACAGAATATAGCCTCGGTGGATATAGAATTGAGTCATAACGATCTTCTAAAACTTGAAAGTATCGTACCTTTGGGAACAGATACCGGAGCTCCTTATGATGAATTCAGTATGGGACTTCTAGACTAACTTTAAAAAGACGTTTTTATGAATACTATTGCATCTGTATCTGCTTTTCATCGCTTACTTTCTCTTCCCGAACCTAAACACCCGATGGTTAGTGTTATCAACTTATCTGAAAGTATTTTTCTGGATGATGAAGTATGGAAAGGCTTTGTCAATAAATTCTATTGTGTTGCTTTAAAAAGAGAGGCAAAAGGAAAAATAAGATACGGTCAAGGACATTATGATTATGATAAAGGCGTACTAAGTTTTACTGCACCTAACCAGGTGCAGTATTTGGATTATCATAATATGGAATGCGGAGCGGGCTATTTACTCATATTTCACGAAGATTTTCTGTTGAAACATCCTTTAGCACAGCGAATATTTGATTTCGGATTTTTCTCTTATGCAGTAAATGAAGCCCTTCATCTGTCAGAACAAGAAGAAAAATATCTGATTGAAATATTGGACAGAATCGACAAAGAATGCCAACATATTGATCGTCATACTCAGGAAATTATTTTATCACAGATCGATCTGCTTCTAAACTATTCCAGCCGATTTTACGAAAGACAGTTCATTACACGAAAAAATAACAGTCATGCTCTCCTAACAAAATTTGAAAAGTTTATAAATGATTATTACAATGATGACTTGGCAGAAAAAGGTCTTTTAAGTGTTGGTTCAATAGCCGAAGCGATGAATCTTTCTCCTAATTATCTCAGCGATTTTCTTAAAATACATACAGGAAGAAACACAAAAGAACATATTTATGAAAAACTAATCAATAAAGCCAAAGAAAAACTATCGGCAACAGAATTGTCTGTTAGTGAAATTGCCTACAATCTTGGTTTTGAACATCCACAGTCCTTTAGTACATTGTTTAAAAAAAGAACACAAATGGCTCCCTTGGAATTTCGGGATAAGATTAGAAATAATTGAAAGTTAAATCTCAATCCATTTTTCCATAAAACTAGAATAAGCTAATCTTCGTATATAGAAGTAAAGCGATTTTAGTATGGAAACTTTACCTACCCTTTTTACAAAAATTTTGCAGCTACTTTCTACACGATACAATGGTAGTTTCACTTTAGAAGAATTAACTTCATTTATAAATTCAATTTCGACCATTTCTACTGCAACTTCCGACAGAATTTCTAATGAAAGAAAAGAACAGGTAGAAATTCTGGAGGCTTTAATACAACTTAATGATGCGGGTTACATTTTTTTAAATCCAGTTACTGACCAAAGTTGCATCACTTTAAAAGGACTTATTAAAATAGACAGTAAGGCATATTGCAATTAGTTTCATATTTATTTTAAATGAAAAGAAACAATTCTAAATGTCAGTTCAAACTGCATTATTTTGTTTTAATCCATTCAAAATTCCCATTCTGACTTATATTAAATTTTGTAACCTTTCCATTCTCTTTTACGAATTCACATTCTGCACCTAAAACATTCTTAAACTGAAATTTTGTATCCGATTGAAAAATTAATGGAATTGTTCCCTGTCCAGAAATCTTTGCAAACAAATGTCCATTTTCATTTGTGATTGTGATTGTTCTATTAGTATCTATTGATAAGGTATAAATACCAACATATTCATTTAGTAAGGCAGCATCTACTTTTACTTCCGTCTGAAATGTTTTTCCCAATGCTAGACTGGCAATATCAACCGACAATTCGTCCTTTGGAGCACATTCACAATTAAATAATGCTGCTATAAACACATTCTCTTCGGGATAATAGATTTCATTGCTTAAAAATCCTGTAATTGCACCACCATGTTCAATTGATTTTATTCCATTTACATTTTTTAGTATCCAGCCATAACCATATTCTATCAGACTTCCATCTTTTAGTTTAAAGGGTACAAAGGCTTTTTCTAAGGTTTCTTTTTTTAGAATTTTATAAGAATACAATCCTTCATTCCATTTCCATAAATCTTCAACATTTGAAATCAATTCCCCTGCAGCATAAGCAATAGTCATGCTCCAATAATCACCATTTTTAAATTTCGAATTATCCTTTCGATAACCACTTACTCTGTTGGGAATAATGTTATTGGAGTTGTCAAAATAAGTGTGATTTAAAGCCAAGGGTGTCAGAATATTTTCTTGCAAGTAAGCTTTATAACTTTTACCCGTTACTTTTTCGATAATATAACCTAATAAATAATAACCTGAATTGCTGTATTTATACTTAGTGGTAGGTTCAAATTCTAATGGAACATTTTTAAAAAGATCAATAAGTTCTTTTGGTTCAAAATCTCTTCTTTCTAAATAAGGTTCTTTAAAGTCAATCTGCATATAATCTTTTATTCCTGAAGTATGAGTCAATAGATTTTCAATAGTTATCTTTTTGAAATTTGATGGGAAATCTGGAACAAATTTTTGCAAGCTGTCTTGCAAAGAGATTTTACCTTGCTCTACTAATTGTAAAATCGCTACAGCTGTAAATTGTTTTGTTATAGAACCCAACTTAAAAACCATATCTGGCTTAACAGGTACATTTAATTCGAGGTTTGCGCTTCCAAATGCTTTTTTATAAACTATTTTTCCATTTTTTGATATCAATACAGAGCCACCAGGCGTTTCACCAGAAAAATGTGAAGCCAAAAGTTTATCCAATTCTTTCTCTGAACGGAAATTTTGGCCGTAACTATTTAAACACAAGAAAAGGCAAATTGCTTGAGCAAAAAATAATAGTTTCATCTTTGTATCTTTTTTACATTTTATAACCTACTTAACTGTATCATATTGAAAAAAAGCTATTACAATCAATTAAAATCAACTGTTTTCTTTACACCATTACTAAATTGAACTACTACTGAATTAGTAGTCTCTTCAATATTTTTTACTGGAACAAGTTCTTCTTTTTTCCATTTTTCTCCAGACTTTTTCCATAACATCAAAGTCGCATAAACAGTAGATTTTTTATCATTTGGATTAAAGTTATTTGCGACATCAATTACCTTACTAATTTCACTTTCAGGATGTAAATCTTTGCAAGAAACAACCTCAGTTTTATCCCAACCTAAAAACGGAATCATCGCTACCTGATATTTTCCATTGTCAATTATAGTAACTGTTTTTCCATCAACTTTCTGTGTTGTCGTTTTAATTTCTTTGTTTAATTGAGGAAGAGCATAATGACCCAATCTAACAGAAACAGCTTCAGCACTATTATTTTTATCAATTCTCAAAATACCGTTTGGTAAAGGAATATCGGCCAGATTCATCTGAATTTTTTCATTGGTTTCTAAAACGGCATTACGATAATAAACACCATCTTCAAACTTTTTAAAAGTAAATAGTCGCAATGGTTCCCATTCTTGTTTTGCATTTTTAAAAACATAATTCATTGCTACTTCTCCGTTAGAACCATCAGCTTGCCAAAGAAAAGCACTATTGTAAGACAAACGATTATAGTTTTCTGTTGATCTAAATCCCTGCCAATCATCTTTCTTTTTTTCGTGACACCAAGCTCTGATTTCTGAAGCTCCAATAGCTGGATAATCTGTAATTAAAATCTTTGAACCATTTAAGAAATTATTATAGACATTGTCTTTTTTGAATTTATTTTCCCAATCTCCGTCATTTTCTTTTGCTGTCCAAAACGGATTATCATCTGGTAATAAAAGTCCCATGAAAGCTTTTCCCATCCAATACACACTTCCTCTACAGCTGTAAACCTGAACCGCTGGCTCAAATGCGCCATAAAAACCAAGTGTTGGCACATTGTCTTTCATAAAATCAGGATTCTCTAAAAATTGTTTTAAAACTCCTGATGAAATTCTACGTAACCAGCCATTATTGACTGACGGATCATTTTCTAATCCCATAAAAGGAAAAGCAGCAATTGATGCAATTCTATAGCTAATACTTCTGCCAAACATAATCATCTCGCCATTTTTGCTGAACATTAAAGGATAATTAGAATTCAGATCTCTAAAATTACTTCTGAATTTTGCAGCATATTCAGGGTAATATTTGTTTCCGAAGTATTCAGCCCAAAGCGAACCGTACAATTGAAATCCCCACATACTGTAATAATCGTAAGCCGGACTGTCATTATACCAGCCTTCGCCTCTGTAATCGTTTAAACATTTTTGAAGATATTCTTCCAGCAATTTTTCGTTAACCGCGTAACCTTGTTCTTTGAAAAAACTTAAAACGAAGATGTTGAAAAACTTCCAATTAGACGATACTGTTGGTCCATCGCCATAACTCAACATCGATTTTGCTAATGCATCTTTTTGATCTTGCGGTAATGGTTTCCAAAGCACTTCAGGATTGGTAAGCAAAGACATGGCAATTGCTCCGTATTCAACCAAATTCTGGCTTGGTCCACCATTTTTAGGTCTTGGAACAATATAAGACGGACTATTTGGATCGACCAATTTGCTAAACTGATATCTGTAATAATCAGCAACCTTGATATTATTGATGACCAAATTCGGATTTTCTTTAAGAAGCGGAGAAGCAATAAATAACGTTCTGCTCAAACCTTCCAATTTTTCTGTCGGAACTCTGCCTTCATCCTGCGGATAACTTTTTCCTGGTTGCTTTGGAAACTTCATCGGATCATCCAAATTATGAATATAACTAAAAGCACCTTCCAATAAATAAAGTCCAGCATCTTTCCAATGTTGCTTTGTCATTCCGGTATAAGGACTTAATTTATAATCCGGTTTAACAATTTTAAAAACGGTATTGGTATTTTCTTTTTGTTGTGAAAATAAAGACAGACTAAACATCGTGGTTAAAAGCCACATTTTCAAATTATTCATTCTTAAAGTTTTTTTCAAATTTTTCAATTCAATACATTTCTTGGTTTTCTGTTTTAGGGCAAATAAGGTTTTCCTACCACTAATTTATCTCCCGATAAATCAACCTCAAAAAGTTTTGGTATTCTCACGGTTTTATCACCAACTTTTTTATGACTATGAACCGACATTAGCCATTTCCCTTCAAAAGTTTTAAACAACATTCCATGACCAAAATTTGGTGGTGTTATAGGTTCTTTTTCCTGAATCCAAGGACCGTCTAAAGTACCACTTTCAGAATAGGCTACTCCTTGAGTGTAAACATCATAAATCCAGCTGGTCCAAATCATTCCCAAACGGCCAGAACCTGTAGTAAACAAATAAGGACCGTCTGTAACTTTATTCGGTTTATCATTTCCGTTCTTATCTTTTTCCCTACTCCAAGGCGAATCGCTGGCTTTAAAAAGCAATTTGCCCTCTCCTATTGAACCACTTAAATCTGGTTTAAGTTCGATTTCTTCCATTGTCCCGTTACCGTTTTGCAACCATTCATAACAATAGATCATATAAGGTTTTCCGTTTTTATCTATCCAAAATGTGCCGTCTAATGTTGGTTTGTTGGCTGGTAAATAGATTGCATCTTTCATTGGTGTGTAAGGTCCTTCAGCTTTATCACTAACCAAAACATGACTCGCACGACGTTCTATGCTAATGCCATCAACGGTATCTATGATCTTTTTTTGGTTGGTGAAAGTGGCGAAGTAGTAATATTTATTTTTATAAAGATGTAATTCTGCAGCCCAAATCATAGGTTTTGGTCCCATCCAAGAATTTGGATCTGTTTTCGCAATATCATACGGACCGCTCCATAATTTTAAATCTTTGCTTTTCCAAAGTCTACCACCTGTACCTGTCATATAATACATATTGGTTTTCTTATCTGCCAAAATAGCGGGATCGCTTAATCTTATTGAATCCAAAGGAACCGCTTCTTTTACTGTTTTACTTTTCTGAGCAATTGCAAAAGAAAAATAAAAGAGACATAGAAACATCGAAAAAACAAAATGTGATTTCTGTTTAAAATAATTCTGCTGAGTTTTCATTTGTATAATTTTTAAAACAATGGGCATATTTAGTAACTCCTAATTTATAAATTTACTGGTACTTACCACTGTTTTATTTTTATTGATTTTCTGTAAAAGTGTTTAAATTCCATTTGTCAAACCATTTTATAATGGGTTTCTCGTTTTCTAATTTTATTGGAAGCCAAACATAAGAGCCATCGATTGGATTTTTCGGATTCCATCGATCGGCCATAAAAATAAACTGATCCTTTTTTCCTTGTACTGGAAGAATATAAGTGCTTTGCGAATGAAAAGTAAGTTCTGAATCTTTACCTACGCAAGGATTTCCCAAAGATTCCCAAGGTCCAAAAATTGATTTGGATTTAAAGGATCTCGCCTCATTCGGATCCCAGCCCGTACAACCAGATGTTATCATATAATACATTCCGTCTTGCTTAAAAATAGCCGGAGCTTCATTATGACCTGCTGGAGCCATTCTCGTCCATTTATCAGTAAAATCTAAATAATCATCTGTAAGTTCTGAAATATGAAGCGTTAAGTTTTCTTCAGATGAATGAATCAAATAAGCCTTATCATTATCATCCACATATACCGTCATATCTCGTGACATTTGCCCTTTTTCAAAATCTTTACGAACCAGCATTCCGTTTTTTATTGCGGTCAACCATTCTGGAGTCCACCATTTTAGAGAAGTTTCATTATTTAAAGACTTCTTGTGTTCGTCTTTAAAATCTAAAGGCCAAACTCCTTTGTTAGGACGATATGATTTTGCAAATTTAAAAGGACCTTTAGGAGAATCACTTATTGCAACGGCAGCTTTTGCAGCATCATACCCCTGTCCTTTTAGCTCCAAATGAAACCACATAACATACTTACCCGTTTTTTTATTAAAAATAACTTTTGGACGTTCCATTACACATCCTTTTGTGATTTCTGACATAGGATCTTGTTCTACTTTTAAAACAATTCCTTCGTTATGCCAATTGTATAAATCTTTTGAGGAATAACAACTGATTCCTTCTAATGAGGTATTCCCTGAACGTCCAGAAGTTTTATATTCTCCGTACCAAAAATAAGTTCCTTCAACGAAAACAATACCGCCGCCATGGGCATTAATATGAACTCCATTTGTATCTTTCCACTGTTTTCCCGGAACAAAATAATTGTTTTGCGAAAAAACAAAAGAACATACAAAACCGATAATGATTGAAAATTTTAATTTCATTTTTTTACTTATTTTTTTGATAAACCCTGATATAATCTATAATGTATTTTGATGGAAGATCGGCCTTGGTAAATGCTCCTCCATTTATTCCTCCAACAGCGAGATTCACCAATAAATAATGAGGTTGTTGAAACGGAATAATTTCCTGATCGGCGGAGTTTATTGTTTTATCAACCGTAATTTCATTCAATAATTGATTGTCTACATATAACTTAATAGAATGTGCATCCCAATCCATTTTCCAAATATGAAATTGGTTTGCCCATACCTTGTCTTTAAAATCACTTAGTTTAAATGTTTCACTATCCCAAGCTGTTTTAGACTCTTTCGATTTCCATGCTGCATTAGCCAGAATTTTTCCTGTGTAATATTCCATAATATCAATTTCGCCATTTGCAGGCCAATTGCCTTTTATTCCCAAACTCCAAAAGGCTGGCCACATTCCTTTTCCAACGGGAATTTTAGCTCTCATTTCGAATCTTCCATATTGCCAGGAATGTTTTCCGCGGGTAATTAAACAAGAAGAAGTAACTTTTATGGAATCTCTATTTTTGGCAAAATCTTTATGATTCTTTGATACAAAATTCGGGTTGATTTTGTTTTCGTTTTTGGCTTCAATAATCAAAAAACCATCTTTACAAACAGCGTTTTCTTTTTGATACCATTGGTTTTCTTCATTCCTTACAAAACCTGTTTCATAGTTCCAGTTTTTTTCATCAGGAGGACCATTTGTATTAAACTCATCTGCCCAGACCAACTTAAAATCTTCAGAAACTAATTCCTTTTGTTTGTATCTGACGAAACCAAAAAGTAGCATCAAGACAATTCCTAACACCAAAAACTTACTCATAAATCTCATTTTATATCTATTTTTTAATCCTAAACAATCTTTGAAAATGCTAAAGATTTTGTATTATGACAAGGGATCTCGAAAGATCCCTCATCACTTCTACACTTAACCAAACTTTACTTATTTTTCTGCAATTCGTTATTTTTTAATGATTCGAAGTGTTGCATCGGGATGTGATTGAATTTTTATCAAATACATTCCCGAAGGCTGATTTTCGATATTCAAATGAATTTTACCATCAACATTTCCGTAATCACCATTTGAAATTACTTTACCATCTAAGGTGTAAATTCCGATTCTAGCACTATTTTCATTCGGAGGCAAAACAATATCAAACTGACCATTTGTTGGATTTGGAAATGCACTGATTGTATAAACACTTCCATCCCTATTTAAATCTGTTATATTTGCATTTTTTGTTGATAAATTACCAGATGACAACGTTTTAACTTGTAAAGCAGTAGAATAATCGCTTTCTCCTCCTGCGTTTTCTGATGCTACTTTATAGAAATAATCTTTATTTGCTTCTAAATTAGTATCGGCGAAAATGGTGTCTTTTACATAAGCATTTATGATTTCGTAAGTACCATTAATTGTTGTCGATCTTTTTATTTTATAAGATTCAGCACCTGTTACGGACAACCATTTTAAATTGATTGCTGATGATGAAACAGCTTCTCCAGTCAAATTTGTTGGAATGGAAGGAATAACTGGCTGATCGTAAACCAATATCGCCGAATATGCCGACTCTACATTGTCTTTACCGATAACTTTAATTCTATATTCGGCATGTGAATGAACCAAATCAATTTTCTCTATAACATTGTAATTGGTTGATTCATAAAAAACTGAAAATGCGCTCTCACCAGCTAACTTTCTTTCCAAAACATATTTATTTACTAACTCCTGATTGGTTCCTGTCCATTTAAGAGTAATATTTTTGTAATCTGAAGAAAGCGTATAACTCAAGGTTTCTACTTTTGTTTTCCATAACGGAATATATTCTCTGCTTGAACTATAAGCTTTTGCCGATGCATTATTGGCATAATATTGTCCAGCAGGAGTTAAAACCGTATAATCTGTTGCTGTTGTTGAAATTACTGGAGCGGTTTGCAGCCAAACATAATTTTGCCAGTTTGGATTTCTTGTTTTAAAAGCATCATTAATGGTAACATACATTGCTCTGGCATCTTGTACCCAATTGTATATCGAATAGCGTTCTACATAATCGGCACCTTCTAAAACGGCTAAAATAGCGGCCAAATCATTCTTGTGTTTTGTTGCATTGGCATCTGTCAGCGTAGTCACATCATCTGGGAAATTATTCGCTGTCCAGTTTGCTCCAATATTCCATTCTGTAATCCAGATTGGTCTTTTGTATTTGTCGTAGATGTACTGTAAATCACTTTTCCATTGTGCGGCACTTTTATACCAATAACAATGCAATGCTACATAATCAACTCTATAATTTTTAGCTTCTGCCTGTGTCATAAAATTCCCCATCCACGCATTGTAAGGATCTGAAGTTGCAGGAGAACCTACTCTTAATCCTGATTTTAAAAGCGCTGGCCATGAATCTATTGCAGCTTCAACAGACATGTTGGCCTGATCTGGACGATCTGGTTCATTAAATCCTAATAAATGGGTATATCCTTCTTTGGTATAAGCTGGTGCAAATGCCGGCCACCATTGGGTTTGACGAATCGGAACATATTCTACGTTTGGTGTAGTATCCATTCCAGTATTCCAATTATAATACCAAGTAATATTGGTTGAATTAATAGCTTCTGTACTTCCGCCAGCAAGTCCTTTTTTATTGACCTGATGCCATTTCATTGTTCGGACAAACGAAATTGTTCCATTCAAATTAACTGGTAAAGCTGATATTTCAAGATCTTCATTTTCTGCAATATAAACTCTGCTGTATCCTGATCCGTCTGCACTTGTTGCAAAAGTTGCCATATACCCTTTTTTCAATTTGAATGATTTGATGGCATTATCAAATGATCCTAAATTATCAAATGGAGTTACTGTAACATATTGCTGAGAACTTCCTCCAAAATTTTCTTCTGTAAAAACCTGCAATGGCTTATAATCTGCAACGTAGGGCGTAACAACTGAACCTGAACCATAATTGGTAACATTTACAGTTGTACCATTGCTTGCTAAAACGCCGTTTACCGAAACATACTGCAACTGAGTACTGATTACTTCGCTAGGTTTGATGTTTTCAAAATACAAACTGTTATCTGTTGAAGTTAGGTTTACCGTCGAATTGATTAAAGGATTGTATCCGTTTTTAAGGTATAAGGAAGCTGTTCCGCTTAAAACTACTTTTGATTTTGAAAAAGCTCCTGTACTTGTATTGCTTGAAATGTTTACAGTTTGAAGTGACGGACTAATGACTTTTTCTGGTGAATAAGCTACGTTTTCGAATGTAACTGAAGTAATCGCCATATCTACAGCTCCAGCTGCATAGTTTTTACCAATTACGATATTTGCTGTCTGTTGTTCCTGAACTTTTAAATCTGCTATTCCAAAAAGTGCTTTGGCTCCGCTTATATTGATATAATACGTTCCTGCTGTTTGTGATTGAAATAACAAATCTCCCTTTCTTAGTTTATTGACAGCTCCTGACGTAAAATTTTTAGTTTCTAAAACTGTTCCTCCGCCATTTGCAGCAGTAGAAACAGATACAGTCATTTGCGATCCTGGACTAAGATTGGAAATATATTCATACAACCATGAAAACTGATATCCTTTTGAAGCTTCTAATTGAACTGGAAAAGAATAAACTGAATTCTCTAGAACAGTAGTGTCCCATCTAATGTACATTAATCTTCCGCTATAAACTGAATTATCTGATTCAAAAGTGTGACCTGAAGTTACATCCATAAATCGTGTTCCGCTTGTACTGTTTGCGGTATTAAAAATAGATGGAGAGGCAACATTAGTCCATCCATAAGTAGCTGGAGATCCTGCATTATCATTAAAATAACCGTCCCAAGTATTGATTAAATTGGAAGATTTAAGTTTTAAGTCGGCAATAGCAAAAAGTGCGTAATCGCCTGTGATGGTCAGGTAGTAATTTCCATCCAAATTTGAAACAAAAGATAAATCTCCTTTTCGCAATTTGTTAGCATTTCCTGTTGTGAATGTTTTAGAAGCGATAACACCCGATCCGTCAGCTCCTGAAGATATTGCTACGTTAAGTTTTACCCCTGGCGAGGCATTAGAAATGAATTCGTAAATCCATGAAAATTCATACCTTAAACCTTGCTCCAGTTTGACTGGATAACTATATGTTGCTGCAGAATAAGCGGCATTATCCCATCTAATGTACATTATTCTTCCGTTGTAAACTGTATTATCTGACTCAAATGAATGTCCGGAAGTTACATCCAAATATCTGACTCCTGAAGTTGAATTCGCAGTATTCCACGGAAGACTAGTAGAGGTACTTGCCCATCCATAATCGTTAGGTTTTCCTGAGTTACTTCCAGTAGTTCCAGCCCATCTCCCAAGTAAATTATCAGCGCCGTATGCTATGGCAGCTCCTGAGGTATCATTTAAAAAATCAAGAGTTTTAGAAGTTAAATAATGACCATCCTGATAAATATTGGCAACACCGTCTTTTACAGCATAACGATAAGTTTGTTCCTGTGCGTTATCTACAGAAGTACTTAATTTTTCTGGAGTTGATAAGATGGTGGTGCTATTAAAAGTAGTTTTGTCTAAGGAAGTTCTAAATCCAACGCCAATTGCATTTTTAACCTCAACATCTAGTCCTCTGCCTACAGCCGAATTGACTTTGGCTTTTACCTCTAAGGTAAACTCTGTCTGATTGGATAATGGAAATGAAATAACATCTGAACTCACAGCATTTGTAAATGTCTTAGAACCATTTAATGTTGTGGCTAAATTTGCCTTTACAGGTAAATTAGGAACTTGAGCATGTATCTTGAATACAAAAACCGATAACCATAATAATAAAAATGCGTAAAGATTTTTCATATGAAGTATTTGTTTTAAAAATTATTTTAAAATTTTTGTTGAATGCTTTCATTGTTAACCGGCAAAATTATTGGCGTAAGAAAATTTCAAACTCTTTGTGTTAAACACAAAAAAGAGTACGAAAGTTTCTTTCGCATTTATTAACAGGCAAAATTGTATTGGAATTTTAGGTTGTTGTTAAACCTAAGCTTTTTTGTAAATCAAAGCCAAAATATATTTTCATTCGAGTTATAATGACTACCAGTATCACCTCCAAAAAAACAATAGAGATGATACTTTAATAGTCAGTATTTATAAAAATTAGAAATCTTTATAAAATTTCAACTGCAGTAAACATGAACAATTCGATACGGCAGTTTTGAGTTCATTTTTATTAAAAATAATTAAAGTTGATCTTCATCTGCGACAGCATCCTGCCATTTGTCCCAAACCTTAACATTTGGATCATAACCATCATAACCGTAGTTCTGACTTAATTTCCCTTTAATATTGGCCGTTATGGCACTGTTTGGAATTGGCCAGTAATTATTACGCTTGTCCATGGTATAAAACTTGGTTCCGTTTGGCACTACGATTCCACTTGGATATTTATTGTAAAGGGTATAATGTGAAATACGCTGATACCAATAACTACCTCCGGCCGGATCGGTCCCTGACTGTTTATCCCAATTGGTTTTGCTGTAGGTTTGGCCCCATTCATCTGCTTGTCCGCTGAGTGCAAGACAATGTGAAATACGTTTTAACTCCACATTTCTCCATTCTTCCAGATAAAGTTCTCTTCCTCTTTCTGCACAAATATCACCAATCGTAACTTGTCCATACATTTGTGATGCACCTGCTCTAGCTCTGATAATATTTACGTCTTGCGCTGCACCACCAGTATTCCCTTGATAAAAACGTGCTTCTGCTCTTAACAAATAAGTCTCGGCCAAACGATATAAGTACCAATGTGCTTTACTTCCTGTACTTGCTCCCTGAAAGTCATTTGCATTTGGATTCGTTTCATTTACAACATCATGCAGATAGATTTTATAAAGTGGAAAATCAAACCATTCACGTAATGTATCTTTTGACAATAAAGTCGTACCATTTTTCAACCTAAAATTTTGTCCATAGTAGGCAGAAGTCTTATCACTATATTTAAGGTTTTCCATATTCACCCAGTTCCCTACAGTACTGTTATGTCTAAGATCTTGTTTGTCTTCTACACCGTTTACAACCCACATAGGATGTTGTGAATAATACGAAGCACTAATAGTAGCAATACCACGTCCTAATGCTCTTGCGTAATCATAATTCGCTTGATAATTGGCATTGTTTGAAGCAAAACGATTTGCCGCTTGTTTACCATCAGGTGTTGTAACTGTAGCTGAATTCCAGTTTGGACCAAAAATTCTCATTGAAGCAAATGGCAAAAAGGATTGTACTCCGCTATTTGGCATCACAAGGATAGCTTCTCTGTTGGCAGCAATAACCTTATTATCTGGTCTGTGTAAATCCCAGATTACATTTCTGGTAATAGGCCATGTTGTTGGGTTTCCTCCTGCATCAAAAGTTCCAAAAGAACCTTGCATTAAAGAATAACCTGATTGATTAATTAATAAATCTGCCTGATTTTCAGCATCTTTAAATCTTCCAGAAGCTAAGTAACACTTAATCAGTAATTGACGACACGCTCCTTTATTTACTACTCCTAAATATGGGAGTTTAGATTGCTCTGGCACCCATTCTACAGCTTTTTCCATATCTGCTGTAATCATTTCAATAATAGCTTCTTTTTTAGTCGAATAATAACTTTGTTTTGGAACTTCCAAAATTTTTGTAATCAATGGAATATCACCAAATTGATATACTAGATTTAGATAACGATACGCTCTGTGAAAGTAAGCCTGACCAATATATTTACGTTTTACTTCTTCTGTTAAACTTGTCACTTTATCAATATACGTCAATACAGTATTAGCATGTTTAATACCTGTGTAAGCTTCTGTCCAATAAAATCCGAAGTAAAAATCATCATTTGTTGCAGTTTTATAACTCATTGTAGGCACCATAGTGTTGGCGAAATCTGCAATAGTACTGCTATTATCTGTTTTTCCATATTTTGACATATCAGAGAAAACATATTCAGTACCAATTGGCACACTGTTACCAGCATTATTATAGTGAATGTAATTATTTCGAAGTTGTTTATCGGCACTAGCTAAAACTGCCTGCAATCCAGATTCTGTACTAAATGTAGTCTCAGGCTCGTAAAATGAAAGCGGATCCGGCTCCAAAAAATCCTCTGAACAAGAAACCAAAAGAGCGGAAGCTACTAAAGGCACAAGGATTAGAATTTTATTTTTTATATATTTTTTCATTGTTGAATAATTGTTAAAGTGAAACGTTAAATCCTAAATTAAACATTCGTGTTGCAAGACCTCCTGTTTCCGGATCACCATAGTATTTCCATTCTTTAGAAGCTGACCATGTTGCAGCATTCTGAACCGAAGCGTAAATTTTGAAATTTCTAACATGGATACGATCAATAAGATCTTTTGGAAGTGAATAAGCCAAAGAAATATTGTCTAAACGAATAAAACTACGATCGTATAGTTTTGCTACTCCAGCTCCTGCTGGTCCTCTCGCATCAAGACGTGCCCAATCATTGGTTGGATTGTCAATTGTCCAATACGGATTTACGAACGGATTGTAATTATTCGTATACAAACTACCATCGTTATACGTATTCATATAACGTCCATCCATTGATTTGTGCCCCATATACGCATACATGTTAATAGCCAAATTCCAATTTTTGTAAATTTTAAATTCATTACGTAACGACCAATTAATCGGTGGTGTTGTCTGACCTAAAAACTGTTTGTCTTTTTCATTATAAGTTGGTTTTCCATTCACATCATCAGCTGTATAGCTATTTTCAACTTTTGGATCTCCAGGGCGTTGTCCGTATTTTGCAGCTTCTTCCACTTCATTCTTTTGCCAAATACCGATTACTTTATAATCCCAGATTTGAGAAATCGGTCTGCCAATAAACCAACCATTTGTTTTATCATCTGCCTCTCTTCTTCCAATAACATTTCCATTTGCATCTTTAATATCTTCCATATTACCATACAATGCATTAATAGTGTTCTTGTTATAAGAGAAAGCAACCATTGTAGTCCATTCAAAGTTTGGTCTTTTCATATTTACCGTATTCAGACTTATCTCAATACCTTTATTTTCAACCTGCCCTAAATTGGTTGCAATTGATGAAAATCCAGTGAACTCAGGCAAACGCTGACTCATAATCATATCATTTGTAACCGATCTATAAACATCAATTGTAGTTGTAATTCTGTCTTCCAAGAAACCAAGGTCAAGACCAATATTGGTTGCTGTTGTTTTCTCCCATTGTAAATTAGGATTTGCCATACGGTCTATTCCAAGATATTTCATATCTACAATATTTCCTGAAGCATCTATATATCCCATTGTGGCTCCTGTACCAGAACTTAAGTTCGCTAAAGCCAAGTACGGATCTGCAAGTGATCTGTTCCCGTTTTTACCCCATGATAAACGTAATTTACCTGTACTTAATGGTTTCCAGTTTAACCAGCTTTCTTTGTTGAAATTCCATCCTAAGGCAACAGATGGGAAAGTTGCATAAGGATAAGAAGCTCCAAATGCCGAATATCCATCACGACGTACAGTTCCCGTTACCATATAACGATCATCAAACGAATAGAAAAGTCTGGCCATTAATCCATCAGCTGTTTGATGTGTGTCGTTTGAACTAAAAGAACTATTTGCAAGTGTTGCATTAGCAATATTATGATATCCTAAAGCATCTGAAGGCTGAATATTATTCGCATCAATTCGGTCCCACCATGTTTTTAGGTCTTCTGCTTCCTGAACAAAAGTGGCTATAATATGATGTTTTCCATTAAATGTATGATCCCACGTTAAAGTATTATTTAGGTTCCAAGTAAAGTTTTTACCATTTTCTCTATCTACTCCTATATTAACAGCATTCCAGTTTTTGTTACCTGCTGACTGAAAATAACGATTGTAGAAAAATTGATAACGCGGTGCAGCATTAAACGAATATGTAATTCCAAAAGGTAAAGTTACTTTTGCATTAAAAATAGTATTTAAAACTGTATATCCTTTATCAAGATCCATGTATTGGCGATCATAGTAATAATTATATCCTCCAATTGTTGGTCCCATTGGTTGTCTTGCATAATCACCATTTGCTTCCTTAAAGTTAGAAAATGGACTGTTTCTTAACATATTTGCATCCCAATAATTTGTTCCTGTCCCAACAGAAATATCTCCATCTGAACGATCTTGGAAGTTAACGTTTGCTCCAAATTCAAGCCAATCTGTAATTTTAGCATCTACTTTCATATTGGCACGAACAGCAGAATAATCATTTCCTTGAATGGCTCCTTCTGACGTTAAATATCCTAAAGACATATAATAATTTACTTTATCACTTGCTCCAGAAACGCTTAAGTTATTATCGCGATTGATACCTGTTCTAAAAGTGCTACCATACCAATCGTGTGTTTTTCCTTCTGTAAAGTTTTTCAAAAGTGAAGCATCCGTAATTCCTAGACGAAGTCCCCAAACTTCATTTAAGCTTTTTCCTTGAATTTGCGAAGCTGGTTGATACGCCAACCATTGATCTTGAGTTATACCAAACTCACTTAATTGACTTGGATTTGTATAATAACCTGGTTTACCTGCAGCTGTTCCTGTTACCCATGCTTCATAATTTCCAGATGTTGTATTAAGACCATACGTTTTAGCAGTTTCCCAATCTTGTCTGTATTTTATATATCCTTCAGGAGAATAAACACCGCGATAAGCACTTTTATTGACAATAGTCATATTTGAAGTGACATTAATGATCGGTTTTCCTGTTTTTCCTCTTTTGGTTGAAATAACAATAACTCCCGCTGCCGCTTTAGATCCATATACTGCTGTTGCAGATGCATCTTTTAAAATATCAATTTGACCAACATCATCAGGGTTAATTTCAGAAAGTTCTCCGTAGAACTGCATTCCGTCTAAAATAATAAGTGGCGAATTGTGATTAGCACCATCAGGATTGTAAACGGAAGTTTGTCCACGAATCTGTAACGATCCTCCTCCTTTTGCAGAAGGATCATAGCCTACTTTTAGCCCTGGAACACCTCTCAATAAATCCTGAACTGTTTGAGGGTTTTGATTTGCCAAAGCATCAGCTTTAACCTGAACAATTGATCCGGTTAAATCTTTTTTCTTCATTTTACCATATCCCACTACCACTACTTCGTCTAATGAAGCTGCGTTTTCTTTCAATTGAATCGAGATATTCGTTTTACCATTTGTAGCTACTTCTTGCGTTACAAAACCAACAAACGATATTACTAATACGGAACTGCCATCTCCTTCCAGAGTAAATTTTCCATCAAAATCTGTTATGGTACCTTTCTTTGTACCTTTTATTGTAACTGAAGCTCCAGGAAGTGGAATTCCTTTCTCGTCCTTAACTTGGCCACTAATAGTATTTTGTGACTGTACTTTTTCTGTTTCTTTTATACTACTGGAATCAGTAGAAAATGCATGTACCTGCGACAATGAAACCAAGACACAAAGTAGTGTAAGTTTCTTTTTCAAATCAAATCCAGATCCATAATCAGGATCTTTAATTTTCCTAATAAAGTTTGTCATTTTTGGTTGTAATTTTTGGTTAATCGATTAGTTAATAAGTCTGCAAAATATCGTAACAGTATTAAATAAGTGTATTTTTTACAATTTTATTTTTCAAATTTTTTTAAGCACACATTATTAAGTGATTACGTCTAGTCTGCATTGCAAATCTAACGTAAGAAGCAAAAGTAAAAGGGGGTAATTACAACATTATAAAAGGGGTAAATCCGCATTTATAGGCACAAAACGTCTTTTTTTTGTATGAATGGCAAAAAAAGAATATTTATAATATAATATCGATAATTACATTGAATTGAAATATTTCGCTCCGCTGGAGCTCTTTCCTAAATATGTAAATTTTTCTATAAATATTTGGCTCCGCTGGAACCTTAGAAATTAGTAGCAACATTTCGAAAAGGAAGAATCTTTAAACCGTTTTAATTTTAATTGAATTTCAAGAAAGAGTCCCAGAGGGACGAAATATTTATAGAAACGAAATGTAATACGAAAAAAAGCTCCAGAGGAGCGAAATATAGGAATTAAACACACATCTAATAAAACATAACCCAAGGTTTAAACCTTGGGAGGTGTTGGTAGACATAACAAAAAACGAATGAATATGAATTTTCATTGCATCACAATGCTTGAAACCATTGGCTATGTTCTAAAAATCTACAGCTAGAAAACAAAAAAAGCAGTCCCATTGGACTGCCTTTTCAATATTATAAAAAATTATTTAATTACTTCACATAACGGTAAACCTCTGACGCTGCTAATAAGAAAGCACCCACTCCAAAATCGGCAGTTGAATTTTTATCTACTACTTGTCCTGGAATTGCTTTTTCGCCAATAGGCTGCACATATCCTAAAGTACCATCCGGTTGAAGAGCAAAAGTGGTTAAGTAACTCCATGATTTTTGTACCACTGGTAAATATGTTTTTTTATCCAGATATCCATTGTTTATTCCCCACATAAAACCATAGGTAAAAAAAGCTGTTCCACTGGTTTCTGGTCCTGGAGCATGTTCTGGATCTAAAATACTTCTTGTCCAATATCCTTCTTTTTGTTGTGTTGCTGCCAACGCTTTAGCCATATCTTTAAAACGATTGATATACTCCTCTCTATGTCTAGCGGATTTTGGTAAATCTTGAATAATTTTCGCATAACCAGCAAATATCCAACCATCGCCTCTTGCCCAAAAATCTTTCTTTCCGTTAGCACTTTTATGTTTCGGATAAACATATTTAGCATCTCT
Source organism: Flavobacterium panacis (assembly GCF_024649945.1). GTDB lineage: Bacteria > Bacteroidota > Bacteroidia > Flavobacteriales > Flavobacteriaceae > Flavobacterium > Flavobacterium panacis. Next base: position 569,683 of record NZ_JANKMS010000001.1, read on the forward strand.
AAAATATAATTTCGATTCAGAATCATACATAATACTATCAGCATATTGCAGGTAAGAATGTAGTTTTTCTAAATACAATTCATTTCCAGTAACGTTGTACAACTTTGTCATCACAGGCATTACCATATACAATCCATCAACCCACCACCAATAATCATTTGCAGAAGTACTCATTTCATATTCCATAACTTCACGGGCACGGGCAATTTTTTTTGGGTCATTTTTCCCTGTAAAATTGTATAAATCAATGTAAGTTTGAAAACAAATCTGCCAGTCTCCAAATAGTACATGTTTATCTGTTTCTCCGTAATTGTATTTCCATTCTGATTTATCAGTTGATTTTGCGCCCATCCATTGGTTTTTCTCGGCCCAAGCCATAGAATAATCAAAATACTTTTTGTTTTGAGTGACTTTGTAAGCTTCCATATTTCCAGTATGATAAGCCGAAACATGCCAAAAAGCATTCCCAGGTTCCTGATGTGTCGTCTGCCAGCGGTCATTTACTTTGTCAATAATAGCAATAACTTCTTTTTTAGATTCTTTAATTCCGCTTTCCTGATTTACATTACCGCTTTTACATCCAACAGCTACAAGCGAAACCGAAGCTATTGCGATAAAAAATGATTGTCTAAAATTCATCATTATATTTTTAGATTAAGGTTTAATTATTTTGTTACAAATCAAAGAATCAGGTTGATTTCCAGAAACTTTCATTCAGTATGTATTTATTATCTTTTACGTTTTGATACTTCTTCTTAAACTCAGAAGGATTAATATTATAAAATTGTTGAAAGTGTTTTCTAAAATACTTAATATCACCAAAACCTGCAATCGAAGCCGCTTGACTGATCTGCAAATCTGTAGTAATTAATAAAGTGGCCACTTTTCGTAAACGTACATTTCTCGTAAATTCTGACACCGATTTACCAGTAATCTTTTTAATTTTTTTGTAGACTAAAGAATAACTCATTCCTAAATGAAAAGCCAAATCATGCACATTGAAATTCTCTATATCCAGATTGGCATCAATTACTTCTGCAATCTTTTCAATCAGCTTTTTATCTTCATCAGATAATTTTAGATTTGCTTCTTTTTTGGTTACAGAATTAAGTAGATAGTTTTGCTCACTGTCTCTTCTTGCTAAGATTCCAGAGATTCTCGCCAATAAATAGTCATTATCAAATGGTTTTGTAATATAATCGTCTGCGCCAACTTCTGCTCCTTTTAGTTTTACATCTTCTGAAGTTCCTCCGGTAAGCAATATCACAGGAATGTGTTTTAATTCCTCATCCGATTTTATCTGTTTGCAAAAAGCTACGCCATTCATTTCTCCCATTACCACATCCGAAATGACTAAATCTGGTTGTACTTTTTTAATTATTGCTAAAGCTGCTTCTGCATTTTCAGCCAATGTAATATGGTATTTTGAAGCTAATATTCGCTTTAAATAATTTCGTATCTGTGGATTATCATCTACTACAAGAATACTTTTGGCATCTTTAATTAAATCACTAACCGTTTCAGGTTCTTCAAGAGTTTGCAATACATTTTCGCGAATCACAGTATCTTCTAAAGCTTCTTCCAAAAATAAAGTTCTGTCACTCAAATCTTCTCTGATTTCAATATCTCCAAAATGTTCTTTTCCAAGTGGTAATCTGATTTCAAAAGTTGATCCGCCGTGTTTATTGTCCCGACAACTTACCTGTCCAGAATGCTGATTCACAAATTGTTTTACTAGATAAAGTCCGATACCAAATCCTTTACGATTGTTTTTTATGTTAGTATTGGACTGATAAAACAGATTAAAAATTTTCTCTTTATCTGCATTTGGAACACCTTCACCATTATCCACGACTTTTATAATCACTTCATTTTCTTTACATCTCAAATTGACAGCGACACTTCCGTTTTCTTTTTCGGTAAATTTTAAGGCATTCGAAATCAAATTAAACAAAGCCATTTCTATTTTTTCACGATCTACATATACCAGAACTCTCTCTTCAGAAATACTAAAACTGTAGTCTATTTTTTTTGTTTTGGCATGATGAACAAAACAACTAAAAACTTCTTTGGCAAGCTCTACAATATCGATTTGACCAATTTTAAGTTTTCCTGTCTCTGTTTCTGTTTTTCTAAAAAGAAGCAGCTGATCCACAAGACTCAATAATCTTCTGGAATTGCTGTAAACCATTTCAATTGCACCAGGATCAATCTGCTGATCAGTCCCATAAATGATATCTTTTAGCGGATTAATAATCATCGTTAAAGGAGACCTAAACTCATGAGAAATATTAGTGAAAAAGGTTATTTTTTTCTCATTCAACTCTTTCTCTTGTTTAGCCAAATCCTGTGATAATTTCACTTCATATTTCAATTTTGCCTGCTGACGTTGGTATCTATCGACTAGATAAATAACGCCACAAATCAGTATAAAATAGATAAAATAAGCCAAACCACTTCTGTACCAAGGCGGCAATATTGTGATTGGAAGTGAAATAGATTTTGAATTCCAAATTCCTTCTGCATTCGTAGATTTAATTTTCAACACATAATCTCCTTCTGTAATTCTGGAATAATTGGCACTTCGAATATTATCCACATAATGCCATTGCGAATCCCAGCCTTCTAAAAAATATGCGTATGAAATTTTCTCTGGTAAACTGTATTCTAATGCAGCAAAATCAATATTTAACATCGATTCGTCATAAGGCAATTTTAATTGATTAATTCCAAAAGCGCCTAAACCGTCTTGATCATACGTTTTATTATTTACTTTAATCGAAGTGACGATTAGTTTCGGAAAAGCATGAACCTGACTGTTTATTTTCGTATCAATAATGTTAAAACCTTTGATTCCTCCAAAGACAATTTCACCCGTAGAAAGTCTCAATGCTGCATTGTAATTAAACTGATTGCTCTGAAGTCCATCAGCATCATGGTAACTTGTAATTTTGCCTGTATCCATATTATAGGCAAATATTCCGTTATATGTACTACACCAATAAACTCCTTGGTTATCTCTCACAATATTTAAAATGGAATTATTTGGAAGTCCATTTCGTTGTGTTAGAAATTTTCGTTGAAAGGTTTTCGGATTCAAGATCATCAAACCTCCGCCTTCTGTACCCATCAGCATTTTTGTATCTGAATGTGGAACAATGGAACGAACAGGATATTTTACGTCGATTGATTTGCTTTGAAGCGTTTTAGGATTTAACTGAAATAATTTCGAAAAATTCCCAATCCAAAGATGTTCTTGATCTTCTGCTATCGAAATAATACCGCGAATTCTAGCATCGACAAAATCAAACTGATCAGTTTTTTCATTGTATCGATACAAACCTTCTTCATCTGGCGAAGCTGCCCACAATATATTCTTTTTACATTTATATAATACCCAAATATTTTTTTGAACTGCTTTTATTTTTGGACTATACAGATTGTATTTCTTGAAATTATGGGTTTGGGAATTAAAAAGACAAACGCCTCCACCATAAGTTCCAAACCAAGTTCCTTTATTGTCTTTAAGAATATCTGAAACGAAATTGTTGCTAAGCGAATTTGGATTATTGGCACTATAAGCATAATTGGTAAAAGTATTTGTTTTTCGGTTCCAAAGACTTGCTCCAGCTCCATCTGTTCCAATCCAAAGATTTTCTGAATCTTGCTCGCATAACGAAAGAATAAAATCACTTGGCAAAGTATTTTTAGACTGCTCATTTTTAGAAATCGTAACAAAAGGACTTTTCGTCTCTTCGATTGTATTTACACCACCTCTTAAAGTACCAATCCAAACTCGATTTTCATTATCGAAATAAAGCGATGATATGGCGTTACTATTGAGTTTTTCTTCGTCAAGACAAGCATTTAGCAACGAAAAAGAATCTTTATTGTAATTGTATTTTACAACACCATTTCCGTTTGTAGCAATCCAAAGTTCATTGGTAGCCGCCTTAAACATCAAATCAGAAATTGGATATTGAATTTCCTGATTGTTATAAAGATGACGCGTTTTTGTTTGGGTATTATATTTTAAAAGTCCTTCCTCTGTAGCCAACCAAATATTCGAATATTTATCGATTAAAATACAGCCACTCGCAATAGAACTTTCAAAAACAAGAGAAAGATTTTTTGCTCCCGATTCCATCGCTACTAAACCAACTCCTGCAACAGAACACCACAACTTTCCGGATGGATCGAAATCCATTTCCTGTACATGAAAATCCCATTGCATTTTTCCGTTTATTAAAAGCGGAATCTGAACAATTATTCCTTTTTCTTTTGCAGCATAAAGCAAGCCTTTTCCTGCTGTTGCAATGTACATTTTCGATTTATAATCGCGAATTTGATTGACAACAATATCGATTCGTGTACTTTTAGAAGTTTTTGCATCGATATAATTTTTTGTCTTAAACTGATTGCTCAGATAATCATAAACCGAAATTCCTCCTTTTGTTCCAATCCAAATTTCATTCTGAGTACCGCAAATACTTACAATTCTATTGTTGGCTAAAGAATTGGGATCGTTTGGTTCATTTCTGAAATTCAAAAAATTGTAACCATCATATCGACTTACGCCGTCATAAGTTCCAAACCACATTAAACCTCTTTTATCTTTGTAAACTGAGGTTACAGCATTATTCGCCAAACCGTTTTTGATTCCGAGATATCCAATATTATATTTTTTCTGTCCGAATTTGGGAATAGAATTCCCTACAGTCTGTGGTTTAGCTGTAAAACAAATTACAAATGCTAAAAAAACTAGGATTTGCTTTTTCACGGGTTGGTTTGGTTGGTTTTTTGGAAACTTAGATAGTCAAAAAACCTATGAGCAGAACTCATAGGCTTCTTTTTACAAACATAACTAAAAACACTAATTTACAAGTGAAATTATATAAGAATAATGGTATTGTTTGTCTAATAATCGATATTGATCGTGTGGCAAACGTCCCCAGCTGTCATCACCGCCTAGACCTCTTTGTTTATAATCGAGATGAAGATACACTGCTTCTTTAGAATCTAAATCCAAATCTGATGGATGTCTTTGTGCTTTTGTTTTTCCTGGATCCAGAGCTTCAGTTGAGATATTGAGTGCACTAAATCCAAGTGGCTGTAATCCTTCGATTTTTACTCCTTTGCCATTTGCATTTTGTAGCTCTAACCAACGAACATCTGTTTTATAACCACCTTCTTGTGGACGAATATAACTTTTAGTGTACTGATTGATTACTTTATCGGAGTATTCTCCAATAAATGCTGCTGAATTTCTATCCGAATAATTTTCCCAAGGACCTCTTCCGTAATAACTTAAATTCTCGAATGCTCCATTCAACTTCGCACGCATTCCAAAACGAGGCATTTCTGGTAATTCTTTTCCTGACAAATCTATAGCGGCAGTAACCTTTATCGCTCCATTATTTTGAATTAAATAATCTACTGTATAAGGAAGATCGACTCCTGCTAATTTGTAAACTACTTTTATCACTAAACCTTCAGAAGATTTTTTGTCTACTGTTGCACTTACCACTTTTGCATTTTGCGATGCTTCTTTCCAAACTACCAGTTTATTTTCCATGTTACTTCCAAAATCATTATCAGTTGGAGCACGCCAGAAATATGGAGTTGGGAAATTGGTAAAAATTGGAGTCGTTTCGTTTTTCAAATTGTATTTTAAAATTTCTCCTTTTTGAAGATCAAATTCTCCCGCAATCTTTTCTGTTTCAAATGACACCAAATTACCTTTTACAGCATACTTTAATTTTGAAGTACTTTTTTCGCTGTTATTGTTTTTAAAATAAGAACCTTTTCCTATTGCAAACTGTTCTCTTGCAAACTCATGTCCTTTTTTTACTAATGGCGCATCGTGTTTTGAAACCGCATAAACATTTAAAAAATATTCTGAATTTTCATCAATTGAACCTAAATCTAAAGCGACTTTTTTACTTTCTGCAGGCGCATTATTCAAATTAAATTCTCCTGATTTTACTTTTACACCATTTTTAGTCAATTCCCATTTGAAATTATAATCAGAAAGAGTGGTGAAATTATACAAATTCGTTACTGTTAAATCTGAACCAGAAAGCTGAAAATGAATATTTTGGTATACTTTTTTGATTTCGCTTAAAGCTGGTTTTGGCGTTCTGTTTGAGAAAATAACTCCATCAGCACAACCATTTTCATCATGCTGTAATTTTGAACCACCTAAATCTCCACCATACGCCCAAAATGTTTTTCCGTTTGCATCTTTGGTTTTTATTCCTTGGTCAACCCAATCCCAGATAAAACCACCTTGCATGTGTTTACTGCTGTTGATGATATCCCAATATTCCTGAAAATTTCCACCGCTATTTCCCATTGCGTGTGCATATTCACACATAATGTACGGACGGTTTTTATTAGCTTCAGCATAAGATTTCATACTTTTAATTCCAGGATACATCGGACAAACAATATCCGTATTTCTATTTTCTCCAGCCTGCTCAAACTGAACAGGGCGTGTTGTATCGACTTGTTTTAACCAATCGTAAGCATCGTAAAAAACAGGTCCGTTTCCGCACTCATTTCCTAAAGACCAAATAATAATCGACGGATGATTTTTATCAAATGCAAACATTCTTTTGATACGATCTAAATGTGACGGCGCCCACTCTGGCAAATATGCAGGATGTTTTTTCTGATCAAACCAGTTTTGCCATTCTGCACCCATTGCATGCGATTCGATATTGGCTTCGTCAACGACATAAAAACCATATTCATCACACAAATCATAAAATTTAGTATCGTGCGGATAATGGCTCATACGAATAGCATTGATGTTGAATTCTTTCATTAACTGAAGATCTTTCAACATTAATTCTTCGTTTGGAACGTGTCCATTAACATCATCATGTTCGTGAATATTCACACCTTTTACCATCACTGCTTTTCCGTTAACCAAAAGCTGTGCGTTTTTGATTTCAACTTTTCTAAAACCTGTTTTTTTAGAAACTGCTTCCAGAATATTTCCTTTACTGTCTAACAATGTAATGGTGTAGCTATATAAATTTGGTGTTTCAGCATTCCATTGTTTTACATTTTCAATGGTTTTTGAAAAACTGATATTGGTTTCTTTTGCGTTTGCTTTTTTACTTTCAGAATAAACCGTTTTCCCTTCTTTATCAAACAATTCTACTTTTACAGATGGATTTTTGATTTTATTGTTTTGGAAAGTTTTCAAGGTAACATCCAAACTAAAAAGTCCGTTTTTGTATTGATTGTCTAAATCGCTTTTTATAAAATAATCCCAAACCGTAGTTTTTGGCATTGCCTGTAAATAAACATCGCGTTCAATTCCGCTTAATCTCCAGAAATCCTGATCTTCTAGATAACTTCCATCGTGCCATCTAAAAACTTGAACCGCAAGTAAATTTTCTCCCTTCTTTAGAAAAGAAGTAATATTAAATTCAGCAGGAGTTTTGGATGCTTTTGTCATTCCGACCTCTTTTCCATTCAAAAACACTCGCGCATAACCTGAAATAGAACCAAAATGAAGTATGATTTCTTTGTCATTCCAAGAATCTGAAATCGTAAAATTGCGTCTGTAACTTGCAACAGGATTATAATCTCCCGCAATAAAAGGAGGATTTTTAGGAAACGGATACACAATATTGGTATAAATAGGAATATCAAATCCTTGCAACTCCCAGTTTGAAGGCACCTGAATTTCTGACCATTTGCTAACATTAAGTCCTGGCTCGAAAAAATTCGCAGGTCTTTGTGCTGGAGTCTTTACAATATCGAATTTCCAAAGTCCGTTTAAACTTTGATATAATGCCGATTTTTTTGGATTGTTTTCCTTTAATTCAGCTTCATTACTAAATAGAAGAAATGAACTTCGTCCTGCTTCTTTTCCTCGATCCAAAATTTGAGGATTTTCCCATTCATTATTCTGGGCATAATTATTTTGCAGACCCAAAAACAAAGTAAGTGCTAATACAATTTTTTTCATTTAACTACACAATGGTTTTTAAAATTTAATACTCTTCCATTTATTTCAGAATGGGCAATAAGTACTTATTAGAAATACATTTAAAAAAATGCATTTTCCTCACTAAAAAATAACGTGCCTAGTTCCGAAATAAAATCAACTTCACAAATTTAGATAACCACCTATAAGATAAGAGGGGCGTTACAGTAAATTAGAAGGGGTATTTCCGCAAAAGCACATTAAAAATGTATTTACAAGGCATTATTTCACATTATTCATAATTATGAAATAAAAAAATGTGAAAGGGAAAAATTATATTTATAATAAAAATTACCTCAAAAATTAACTAGTCCTAAATTTAGTTTCAACACATAGAAACATAGGATTTGTAGTTAAAAAAAACCTACAATAAAGCAATTTATTTCTTTAACATAGATTTTCGCTATGTTTATTTAAACAAATGAAATGCCTTTCTAAAACTTCATAAATCTATGTATATATGTGTTTGAAATAATTTAAGATTTATTTCTTTTTCGCAGATAATTAATCTTTCAAAACAGGTAGTTGTTTTACTTCCAAAATTTGAACAGGCTCCGGATTTGCGTTTACCAATCCTTCACCATCTGCCTGATTTACATTTTGAGAAAAAATGTGTAGTTCTTGTTTCTCTTTCCAGAGTTCTTTATCAAAATTAGGTTCCCATTGCCCTACTGTAAGGCGACTTACATCATCTAATTGCCATTTTTTAGTCTTTAAATTGGCAGAAGCTAAGGTTATTTTATTATTTCTTTCTTCATCTCTAAAAAGCAAATACAGCATCGATTTGTTTACCAGAATTTCAGGTCGTGAAATAGGAATTCTTTTAGTTCCGCCCCCACCAAGGTTAAAAGATGTTTTACGAAAATCGGTATCCATTAAATTCCATTTTCCATCAGATAAATAGACTACTTTGTATTGTGGCTTACTGTTATTATTCCAGTAAGTAGCGATATACGGATTGTCTTTTTCATCTACAGTCATAGCTGTTTGGTTTATTAAACTGCTGTTTTGTGGCACTTCCCAGGCATGTTCAGCTGTTGCTTTTGTAATAGGCAAAATGTATTTTTCTCCTGTAGACTTTTGCCATGTTTTTCCTCCATCAGCAGAAAAAGCATAACAAACATCATGGTTCGTCGACACATCCCAGCTTTCTCTCCAAACCCACGAAATATAAATCCCTTTTTTACCTATACACATTTGCCAATACGCACTACGTTGGTTTTCTCCATCCAGTAAATTATTTTGTAAAGAGGTCCATTCTTGTTTTTTTAGATCATACGATTTTATAACTAAATTTCCTCTTCCAGAAGCTCCAGAACGGTAGCAAAACAATAGATTTCCGTTTGATAAATTATGAAATTCAGGATACGTTACTTTATCTTCATCGATTCCTGTCATTGGTTTTTCTTCTCCTAATTCTAGAGAAAATGGCTTTTTACTTCTAGCATAACGCAAGCGCGTATCATGATGATCCCAGCTCACGTGAAGATAACCTTCTCCATCTATTACAATACTGATATCATTGTGGGCATCTTTTACATTTCCACTATATGGAGTAATGAGTTTGTCCCATTTTTTTGAGTTTAATTTTCTTTTGGCTAAAACCATTCTGCCTTCCGGATCATAATAAGCTGTGTATTGATCTCCTTTGAAAGAAGTAAGTGCACTATTTCTAAAAATAACTGTATTGACAGAATTGTTACTCCAACCTAATCCGACTTCACTCTCAGTAGTTTTTAACTGAGCATTTACACTAACTGAGAAAACGATCAGCATTAAAATTTTACTTAACTGACTATTTAAATTGATTTTCATTTTTCTTTTTCTTTTAACAAAATAATTAATTAGGATTACATTTTTGTTGATTGAGTATAAATGTCTCTGCAGTTAAAGCTATCTCAGAATAAAAGTTTTGACTTTTATAGATATACTTTATTTTCTATTTTGAGAAAAACTTGCAAAATTTCGGAATGGCATCACAAATTAATTCATTCTTATTTGAATTAACAAATTGTATTGAAAGTATAGTGCTGTTTTTGGGTAACTAAAAAACGCTAAACCGAAAGATTTAGCGTTTTTATATCTTTTGAAAAAGTAAGTAAAAACAACAAACTTAAAAATCGTCTTTTACAATTTCATTTCTTTTAAAATGATTTCTGCAATTTTAGTGTAATCATTGTTATAATGGTGTGAACCTGGAATTTCAACAGTTTTTATATCCGATTCTGTAAAACGTTTTCTAATTTCGGGATCTTCTTCACTTCCAAAGAAACAAACAGGATTATAGGTTTTAATTTTATCATTTTCACGTAGAAATGAAATCCCTTTTCTTCCTTTAAAATGATTTAAAAACGTATTAAAAACTGGCAGTACTTTCATACACAGAAGAAATAATTTATTTATAAAAATCAAATTATGTCTACTATAATGTCCAATAATTATCTAAAAAAAAGTAACCAAATTTTAAAATTCAGCTGTTACTTTTTAGTTTTCTAATTTTCACTGTAACAGAGTAACTTTTCTCTTAAGATTTACTTAAGATATTACTTAAAGGAAATAAAAAAAGTGCAATCACAAAATACACATAGTCCTAATTAACAATAAGTTGCATTTACAGAATAACTAAGAAATCTTACCAATTAAGTAAACATCATTCTTTATTGATTGTAGCAACAAACTGAAATGCATATTTTTGCCTTATATTAATTAAGTCTAAATAAGTAAAATGAAAATTTATATTCCCGTAATGCTGTTGCTACTCGCAGCAAGCTCTATACACGCACAACAAAATCAAACAAACCAAAACAATATTACACAAGATACTATTAGAGATAAATCTAAATCGGACAATGAACTTCATGAAGTAGTGATTTCTGCTACCAGACAGGCAGAAAGTCTTGATCAAGTACCATCATCAGTTACTCTTATTTCTAAAAAACAACTTCAACAACAGCTAAGCATAAGCACTAATATGAGTGATATTTTAGGTGCTTCAGTTCCCGGATTAGGATTCAGTACGAACAGAACTTCAAACCTTGGACAAACACTTCGCGGTCGTCGAGTATTGATTATGATTGATGGTATTCCTCAATCTACTCCACTGAGAGATGGCGCAAAAGATATACGTTCACTTGATCCAGCTGCTTTGGAACGTGTAGAAGTTATAAAAGGAGCTACAGCAATTTATGGTAATGGTGCCGATGGCGGACTTATCAATTACATCACCAAAAAGGCCAATCAAAACAAACTTTTTAGCGGTACAACTGAAGTTGGAAGCGCATTTTCGCTTATCAAACCGAAAGAAACTGCAGGATTCTTTGTTTCTCAGCTTTTTAGCGGTAAAGCAGATAAATTCAACTATGTAGTCAGCGGACGATATGAAGAAACAGGTCTTTATCGTGACGCAAAAGGTCGTGTCCTTTCACCTGATTACGGAATGAACGATCTTAGAAACTGGAATGCTTTCGCTAAATTAGGTTATGATTTTAATGAAAATAATCGTCTAGAAGCTATGTACAACTATTATAAAAGTACTCAAGTTACCGATTACATTGCTCAAGCAGGAGTTTACGGAAACTTTGATAGACCAACTATTGGTGTAAAAGGTACTAGGCCAGGCGAATCTGAAGGGACTCCGTATAATCACAATGCAAGTTTAACCTACACAGGAAAGAATATTATCGGACATACCGATCTGAGCGCTGTTTTATATTTTCAGGATTACTTGACTGTAATTAATTACAGTGACTTTTTTGAAAACAACGGACAACCTGCCACTCAGAGTAAAAAACTTGGATTTCGTCTTAATATGAATAGCCCGTATGAAGTAAACGATCTAATTAATGGAAATGTAACTTATGGTCTCGATATCCTTTCTGATATCACAGATACTCATTTAACAGACGGAAGACTTGTTATTCCTGAAATGAAAATGTCAAACCTTGCACCCTATTTCCAAATTAAAAATATGTTTGGTCCAAATTTGGTATTAAAAACAGGTCTAAGACTTGAAAATGTGCACATAAAAGTTCCTGATTACACTACCATTGCTATTCGAAACTACGTAGCAGGCACTTATGTTGGCGGTGGCGTTAACGTTAATGGTGGAAGTTTAGATTTTAATACTCTTATGTTTAATGCTGGACTTCGTTATACTAAATGGACAGCTTTTAAACCTTTTGCCAGCTTTTCTCAAAGTTTCAGTGTAGCCGATTTAGGGCTTGTCCTGCGTCAAGCAAAGGAAAATACGGTCAGCAATACTTCTATCAAAGCTGTAGTAGCTAATAACTACGAAGTTGGTTTTTCTGGTGTAATTTCAGATCTTTCTTATGAAGGAGCTGTTTATTACAGTACTTCTAAATTAGGAGCTTCTTATGTTTATGTAGATGGTAATCCGCAGATTTCACGTTCTCCTGAAAAAATTTATGGTTTCGAATTTGGTGCTAAATATAGGTTTCACCCTAAATTTGATCTTGGCGCAAACTATTCTTATACAGAAGGAAAAAGAGAAACTACAACAGCCGAAGTTTATCTTGGTGGAGATCGTATTAACCCTCCTAAACTAACCGCTTTTGCTTCGTACAGACCATTAGAAAACTGGTCGATTTTTATGCAGATGGTAAATACTTCAGGAAGAGACCGATTTGAACCTGTAAACGGAGCCTACACTTACGGGACAGGGCCTATAAAAGCATTTACGACTTTTAATCTTTCCTCAAGTTATGTGTTTAATGAAAAAACAACACTACGTTTAGGAGTAGAAAATTTACTCAACAAAGATTACTATTCGGTGATTTCGCAATGGCAAGTAAATAACATGAGTTATGTAAAAGAGAACGGCGCACGTATGACAGTAAGTCTTTCTCATTCCTTTTAAGCATACATAAAAATAAGCTTTTCTAATAAAAAGGTTGTCTTTCAGGGCAGCCTTTTTTTATTCAAATCTGTAGAGAATAAATACTTTACGAACTAATTGCAAATTATCCTAAGTAAATATTTTTTTCTAAATTTAGTCAATCAAAAAACAGCCTATTCAGATTTTCTTCAAAATTGAAAATAACATTTGTAGCATGAAGATTTTAATTATAGAAGACGAAAAAGAAATTGCGCAAAACATTAAAGATTACTTTAATAGCAATAGTATACAATGTGAAACGGCTCATACCTACAATCTGGCACTCAATAAAATTGAAAACTATGATTACGATTGTATTCTTTTAGATTTAATGTTGCCGGATGGTGATGGTTTTGAAATATTAAAGGAATTAAAAAAGAAAAATAAGACTGAGGGTGTCATTATTATTTCGGCAAAAGAAACCCTTGAAACCAGAATAGAAGGCTTTAATCTTGGTGCAGATGATTATCTTACCAAACCTTTTCATCTTTCTGAACTTCTTGTGCGTATGCAGGCTCTTATACGCCGTAAAAATTTTAACGGAAGTAACAGTGTTGTTTTTAATGAAATAACAATTGATATTTTCTCTAAAAGTGTTACCGTAAAAGATCAAAAACTGGATTTGACCAAAAAAGAAATAGATTTGCTGCTGTTCCTTATTGGTAACAAAGAAAGAGTATTATCCAAATCAGCTATTGCAGAACATCTTTCTGGCGATATGGCCGATATGCTGGACAATCACGATTTTATTTATGCTCATATCAAAAATTTAAAAAAGAAACTCAATCAGGCTGGAGCTGGCGATTATATCAAAACAGTTTACGGACTCGGATACAGATGGGAAGATGAATAAAAAAAAATTACTTCAAAAAAGCACAGAAAGCTTTCTGATTTTTTCTGTTATCATTCTACTGATAGCGGCTCCCGTATTTTATTTCATCAGTCAATGGCTTTATATTTACGAGACAGAAGAAGTCCTTTTAATGCATAAAGGCGCTTTTGTAAAAGAAAGTCATTCTAATTTTACAGAAAATGATATTACACTCTGGAATAAGTACAATCGCGATGTTATGATTGTTCCTGATATGGGGGTGAAAAAAGACAGTATTGTAGGCGTTATCATGTATGATGACATTGCGGAAGCAGATGAACCTTTCCGAATTCTTTATGCTCCTGTTACTATTAATGGCAAAAAATATACCTATACAGAAAGAATCAATCTTCTGGAAATGGAAGGAATGGTTTTTAGTGTAGCAGCCATGTTTTTATTAATTATCATCATACTTCTTGTTGGTATTATATGGCTTTCAAAAATAACTTCTGTCAAATTATGGAAGCCTTTTTATAATACTTTAAATCAGATTCATGACTTTGAAATTGATAAAAATAAAGCGCCCGATTTTCCTCCAACTCATATTGACGAATTTGACCGCTTAAACAAAAGTCTAGAGCTTTTAATTGAAAAAAATACGGCTATTTACAAAAGTCAGAGAGAGTTCATCGAAAATGCGGCACATGAACTTCAGACTCCTCTTGCCCTTTTTCAGACTAAAATAGAAACTTTGTCGCAGCTTGATCTCAATAAAGACCAATCAAATCTTGTTGGTTCAATTTCTAATGATGTTTCCAGACTCAACAGACTCAATAAAAATTTATTGCTTCTTTCCAAAATTGACAATGAAATTTATCTAGAAAAAAGCCCGATTACCATCAACAGTTATATTGAAAAACATCTTGACTTTTTTACAGAACAGGCCGATTATAAAGAAATTGCTATTACAATTGATTTTAGAAACAGTTTAGACATTATTGCTAATCCTGCTCTGACCGAAGTTCTAATTAACAACCTGTTCCTTAATGCTATTCGTCATAACAAAAAAGGCGGTCAGATTGTAGTAATTACACTCGAAAATGAAATTATTTTTCAAAATACTGGTGTTGAAACTTCCCTTGACACCAAAAAACTTTTCAATAGATTTTCTAAAAATAATCCTTCTTCTCAAGGGAGTGGTCTGGGACTTGCGATAGTCAAAAAAATTGCGGAGGTCAATAATTGGGCTATTAATTACTCTTTTGAAAATAATCTTCATAGTTTCAGCGTAAGGTTTTAGCCAATTCAGAATTTCTGCAAAATCACTTTTAATCTTTGTACTGCAATAATTTATAATCCAGTATAATGAAATTAAAAATGATTTTGCTGTTTTCATTTCTATTAATGAAAGTTTGCAGCGTTTCCGCCCAAAACCATACTGCATCAGTTTCAGGTCTTATAAAAGATCATGTATCTAAAGAACCTGTTCCTTTTGCCAATATCGTAATTAAAAATGCCACTGATCAAAAATTTATAGCAGGTACTGTAACCAGCGAAGACGGACGTTTTATCCTTCCAAATATAACTTCGGGAAATTATCTGCTTGAAATTACTTCTATAGGTTTTAAAACCAAAACACAAAAATTATTTGTTGGAAGTCTTTCTGATTATCTTGATCTTAATACTATTGAAATCGAGCAAGATATCAATAACCTGACTGAAGTTGTAGTTACTGCAAAATCTTCTAATTCAGGAACTCAAATCGATAAAAAAGTCTTTTCAGTCGCCGATAATATTGCACAGAGCGGCGGATCTGTTCTTCAGTCCATGCAGAGTCTTCCCGGAATTACAACTAATGAAGGAAAAATTCAGTTGAGAGGAAATGATAAAGTAATGATCTTAATTGATGGAAAACAAACTGCGCTCACTGGTTTTGGAAATCAGTCGGGTCTGGATAACATTCCTGCTTCTGCTATTGAAAGAATTGAAATTATCAATAATCCATCTTCTAAATTTGATGCTAACGGAAATGCAGGAATAATCAATATCATTTATAAAAAAAACAAACAGGAAGGTTTTAATGGTAAAATCGGAATCAGTTCTGGTTATGGCGCTTTATGGGAAAGAAAAACAAATCTTCCTTCAGTACGTCCTCAGTATCAAATGACTCCAAAAATCAATCCTTCGTTGTCCTTAAACTATCGAAAAGAAAAAATAAATGCCTACCTACAGGCTGATTATCTGTATACAGAAACACTCAATAAAAATGAATTTGTAACACGTACTTATGACGATGGTAGTGTGGTTAATCAGCAGACGGTTAGAAATCGAAACACTCATTTTACCACTCTTAAAACCGGTATCGACTGGAATTATAACGAGAACAATACTTTTGCCTTTTCTGGACTTTTTGGAAGTGAAAAAATTATTGATAATGGAGATGAACCTTTCTTTAATCAAGATTATTCACAGCGTCTTCGTTTGTGGCAATTTTTAGAAGATGAGCTCAAAACAACTGTGATGGCGAGTGCTTCCTACGAACATAAATTTAAAGAAGCTGGTCGTAAATTAACTGCCGGAATTAATTATACCTATCACAGAGAAGATGAACAATATTTCTTCACCAATATAATGCCCGATTTTACTGGAAAAGATGCTTTTAAACTTCTTTCAGATGAAAAGGTTTTGGATTTGAATTTGGATTATGTTCGTCCATTAAAATACGGGCGTTTTGAGACCGGTTTCAAACTTAGAAACAGAGAAATCCCAACCAATATGCAGTTTTTTCCTGGTGAAAATTCTCCTATTGATGCCAATGCAGGCGGATGGGCAACGTACAAAGAAATTATTCCAGCCCTCTACTCCAACTATATTTATGAAACAGATAAAATCGAAGCAGAAATTGGACTTCGCTTGGAATACGTAAAATTAAATTATGATGTTAATCCTAATCATCCAACGTATAAAAGTGATGGATATAATTATACAGAACCTTTTCCGAGCGTGCGTTTTGGTTATAAAATAAACGAGCAAAATAAAATTACAGCATTTTACAATCGCAGGGTTGATAGACCGAATGAAGTTGATATTCGTATTTTTCCTAAATATGATGATGCAGAGATTATCAAAGTCGGCAACCCTGCTTTACGACCACAGTTTACAAGCGCATTTGAATTAGGCTATAAAAAAACCATCGAAAAAGGAAGTTTGACAGCCTCTCTGTACTATAGAATTGTAAACGGAACCATAACCCGAATTGCTACAACAGTTCCAGGTAGTACTTTGATTTACAATGTTTTTCAAAATGCTGACAAAAGTTCTTCAGCTGGTATTGAGGCTATTTATGCGCAAGAACTAAACTCTTGGTATTCTTTTAATTTGAATGGGAATATCTATCAAAATACCATTGATGCATTTTCGGTTACCAATTTATATCCGCAGCCAAGTACTTATTTTGGAGAACGTCAACAGATGGTTTCAGGAAATTTAAAATGGAATAATACCGTTCAATTCGATAAAACGCTAAAAGGTCAAATTTCCATGATTTATTTAGCACCAGATATTATTCCACAAGGAAAAATTAATTCTAGATTTTCAGTCGATCTAGGTCTTAAGAAAACAGTTCAAAAAGGAAAAGGAGAAGTCTTTTTAAATGCTTCTGATATTTTCAATACGCTGGTAATTAAGAGAGAAATTCAGGGAATGGGATTTTCATACAATAGTCGGGATTACTATGAAACACAGGTTGTTCACTTTGGATACAGTTATAAATTCTAACTTTTTTCAAAAATTCAGATTTAATTCAAAATTGGTTGTGAATTTCGTTGCGTAATAGTTAAGCATTTTACTTATCGAAGAAAATTACTTTATTTTTTAACGCTAATTCACATGAAAATCTTTAGAGTAATTTTCGTATTATTTTTCAGTAATGCGCTTTTAAATGCGCAGAACACAGTTAACGATACTATTGTTAAAACGGATACTATTTCGAATTTAAAATTCAATTATAAGCAGTTGATTATTCCCACTGTACTAATTGGTTATGGAGTTATTGGTTTAGAAAGCGACCAGCTGAAAAGCTATAATTCTAATATCAGAGAAGAAGTTCAGGAAGACATTGATCATAAAATTACGATTGATGATTTTTCGCAATATGCTCCGGCTGCTTCTGTATATGCTTTGAATGCCATGGGTATTAAAGGAAAAAATAATTTAAAAGACAGATCGATCATTCTGGCAAGTTCTTATTTAATGATGAGTGCTACTGTTTTTGCTTTAAAAAGCATCACAAAAGTCGAAAGACCAGATGGAACGAGTAACAATTCTTTTCCTTCTGGACATACTGCTAATGCTTTTGCAGGAGCAGAATTTTTATATCAGGAATATAAAGATCAATCTATCTGGTATGGTATCAGCGGCTATGTGGTTGCTACGGGAACAGGATTATTTAGAATGTACAACAACAGACATTGGCTGACAGATGTTGTGGCTGGAGCTGGAATTGGAATTTTGAGTACAAAAGCAGCATATTGGTTATATCCTTATGTGAAAAACAAAATATTTCCATCAAAAGAAAACAAAGTTTCTTCGATGATAACTCCTTTTTATAATGGAAAACAGGCCGGATGCGGTCTTGTAATGCAATTTTAAATGATAAAAAAAACAAAACTTCAGGAAATGCGCTTAAAGCGTGAGATCAAACAAGATGTCATGGCTGTACTTGTAGATATGAAACAAGGAACTTACAGCCGTAAAGAACGTGGTCTTACAAGCATCACTGATTCTGAATGGGACAGAATAGCATTGGTTTTAGGAGTCAGCAAAGAAGAAATTTATGAAAATGATAGACGAGCAAGTCTTCCATCTGGAAAATCTGGTCAGCCCAATACGTTTACACCTTTGGAAATGCTGGAGAAAATAAATGCTCTTCAAAAAGAAAACAAAGAATTAAAAGAAGAAATTAGAAGATTGAAAAGTCTAAACAAATAGTAAAATCTAATTTTTTAAGAAAAGCCTGCTTATTTAAAATAAGTAGGCTTTTTTTATGTACTGACTATCAAGTAATTTAATAATATAACATTAAGAAATCATAATCTTAAGCCATTATTAAGACTAAATCTAAATAATGCGTTTTATATTTGTGGCTCATTTTAAAACTCCATAATACAATATTTTATGCCAAAATTTTACATATGTCTAGTAGCTTTTCTGTTGCTAAACATAACTGCCGTTCATGCTCAATCTACGGGCTCCATTACTGGTCAGATCAAACTTGTTGATGGAAGGCCTTTTGCCTCTGCTTCTGTTTCTATAATAGAACTAAAAAAATCAACTCTTACTGATGAAGAAGGTAAATACAACTTTAAAAATCTGCCTGCATCAACCTACCACATTTTAATACAAGTTTTAGGAGCTCCAGAACAAATTATTGAAACTACAGTAATTGCAGGTCAAACCACCACTACAGATTTTCAAATGCCAGAAGAAAATGTAATGGCACTTCAAGAAGTTACGGTTTCTGGAAATGTGAATAGATTTTCGAAAAAAGAAAGTAAATACGTAGCGCGTTTACCTTTGAAAAACTTAGAAAATCCACAAGTTTACAATACTGTTCCAAAAGAAGTTATTATTGAACAATCGGCTATCGATCTTGGAAGTGTTTCTAAAAATGTTCCTGGAGCTGGAATTCCAATGATTGCCAATCAGGGAAGAGTAACATTTCGTTCGCGTGGTTTTGAAACAGAACCTAATGCGCGTAATGGAGTTGCAGGAGCTGCCTTCTCTTCTATTGATCCTGTAAATCTGGAACGTGTTGAAGCTATAAAAGGACCTTCGGCTACTTTGTTCGGAGCAAGTGTTGCCAGCAGTTATGGTGGAGTTTACAATCGTGTAACTAAAAAACCATACAATGATTTTGGTGGAGAAATAGCTTACTTTGGTGGAAGTTATAACTTTAATCGTCTAACTGCCGATGTGAATACGCCTGTAAATGAAGACAAAACAGCTTTATTTCGTTTAAATGCAGCTACAACCAATCAGAAAAGTTTTCAGGATTTAGGTTTTACTAAGAACATTAGTATTGCTCCTAGTTTTTCATACCAAATTACAGACAGACTTTCTATTCTTTTAGATGTTGAATTTGGACAGGAAAAAGGTACTTCTGTAGTTCGTTTTAATCCGTTCAACAGAAGCAATAAAACGCAGTCTATTGTTGATATTGCTTTTCCTTACGAAAGAACTTTCATGAGTAATGATTTGGTTTATAATACTCAAATGCTAAACATCTTCGGACAAATTAATTATAAAATATCGGAAGAATGGACTTCGCAAACCATTATTTCTAGAGCTCGTTCTACTATTGATGGTTATATTACTGCAATAAACGGTTTAAGTGATACCACAGCACGAGTACAAGTTATTACAGGAAATACGAACTTTATTGCAACTGATATTCAGCAGAATTTTATTGGTGACTTTAAAATTGGAAAGTTCAGAAACAGAATGGTCGCTGGTTTAGATTACTATAATAATTATAATGATTTTGACAGACTTACCATCAATTCTCCAACATTTGATTTTATTAATCCACCTGCAAATTCTGGTGCAAACAAACAAATGATTGATAATTTGGCTGAGTCTGGAAGCGGTACTTTACGTAAAGAAAAAAACAGAGACAATACTTATGCTGTTTATGTTTCAGATGTTTTTAATATTACAGACCGACTTTCGACTATGTTGAGTCTTCGTGTGGATCGTTACGAATATCTTGGTGTTTACAATATTGCAACTGGTGTAACCGCCGGAGGACTTGGCGCTAACGGAACTTCTGCAGGTCCATACAATCAGACTTCTCTTTCTCAAAAATTAGGAGCAGTTTATGAAATAAGTAAAGATCATTTATCGGTATTTACGAATTACATGAATGGTTTCTTAAACAAAAGCGGACAAGCTTTGGACGGAACAGCATTCAAGCCAGAACATGCTAACCAGTTAGAATTTGGTGTAAAAGGTGATGTTTTTGATCATCGTTTAGTGGGTACAATAAGTGTTTACGATATTCGTGTGGCAAATTCTCTAAGACCAGATCCAGCAGATACCAACTATTCTATTCAAGATGGAACACAGCGAAGCAAAGGTTTTGAAGCTGAATTTACTGCAAATCCATTCTCTGGTTTTAATGTAATCGCAGGATATGCTTATAACGACAGTGAATATACAAAAGCAGATGCAACGGTAAACGGACTTCGTCCTGCGCTTTCTGGTCCTGCCAATACTGTAAATTTATGGTTGAGCTATCGTATTCCAGAAGGAAAACTTCAAGGATTTGGTGCTGGTTTTGGTGTTAATTATGGAAGCATGTCTTATGTAATCAATACGCAGACTACTAAAGTAACTATTCCAGAATATACACTTTTAGATGCTTCTCTATACTATGATCAGCCAAAATACAGAATTAGTGTGAAGGTTAATAACCTAACAAGCGAAAAAGCATGGAATGTAAGATTGACTCCGCAAATGCCTGCTCAGTTTATTGGTAGTTTTGCTTTAAAATTCTAAAATTCAATACAAGTGAATCAATTAAATAAATGCAAATACTTATTCTATACTTTCTGTTTATTTTTCTTAACTATTACACCTTCTTTTGCAGCAGCTTATTGGATTGATGTAAAAGGTTCTGGCAAAGTAAACGAAAAGGTAAAAATAGAATTATGTTACGGCAGCATGGATGAATTTGGTGTAAGACATCGCGATACTGGAAAAGAATTAGATCTAGCCGGTGACTTTCAAATACGAATTATTGATTCTAAAGGCTCAGAACAATTACTGACTCTTAACAAACAAAAAGACTGCTGGTTGGGAATTTTCATTCCTTCTAACGAAGGCAGATACAGAATCATTGGAATTAATGACAAACATCCTGTTGTAGATCGTTCTGCTACAGGTGGGAAAAACGTACTACCAATTGATTATATATCAGCAGTATATAATGTTGGTCAAATAACTCAGATTGTAGAAAAGCCTGTTCAAATACTGGATTTAATTCTTAATAAAGAAGACAAAAAAGTAACTCTTAAGGCATTTTTTCAAAATAAAACCTCAAAAGAAGGCACAAAAATTCGCATTTTTAATCCGGAAAACTGGGAAAAAGAAGTAATTCTGGACAAAAATGGAGAAGCTGTCTTTTATACCACCATGAAAGGTTTGTATATCATCCGACAAGATTATAATGAACCTAAATCGGGTGTTTACAAAGGCGTAAATTATAGCGCCATAAGACATCGCTGTAATTATTTCTTATTGGAAAACTAATAACTAAAAAGCCAAATCTTTATATAAAAAGATTTGGCTTTTTTAATTAACTATAGATCATTACAACGGTACCAGAGATAATAAGTAGCATTCCTAAAATTCCAAGCGGACTTATTCTTTCATGCAGAAACAAAACCGATAATACTACTGTAATCGCAACGCTGATTTTATCTACTGGTGCAACCTGAGAAACTTTTCCAGCTTGTAACGCCTTAAAATAAAAAATCCAAGAAAGACCAGTTGCGATTCCTGATAAACAAAGAAAAATAAGGTTCTCTTTTGTTAGGAAAAAAATACTCTTTGTTCCTCCTTTAAAAAAGGCAATTCCCCAGGCCAAAATCAAAATAATTACTGTTCGGATTGCTGTAGCCAAATCAGTATCTACATTCTTAATTCCCATCTTAGCGAAAATAGCAGTCAAAGCTGCAAAAAAAGCTGAAAGCAATGCAAAAATCCACCACATAATTGTATTGTATTAAAGATTAAAAGGATCTTATTCAAGAGCAAATTTGGAACGTAAATCTGAAGAAATTCTGTACTGTTTACGCAAAAAAATCTTCAAAAAACAGATCAATTTTGCCCTAAAAAACAGTCTATATGAAATTTACATTAAAGCTGCATTAAATAAAACTTAATCTGAAAAAAAATCAGAATTTATTCAAAATTGGATTATAACCTTCCTTCATTATTTTTTGAAAATACCAGATGTTAAACAAAACTGTAAACAAAAACAAATGAATTCGAGTGTTATAAACAATTATTCAAAACTGAAATTATCGTCATTTTATCCGCCGTTTATTTTCCTCTTTTTAATTGTATGCTTTCTTTATAAAGAAAATGCACTTCATGCAGATTCTTATATAAAAATCCAAAAGGAAGCTTTCTTTTTTCTAAATTCTAAATTAGCGCAATATCCTAAAATTCAATACAATCTCACACAAACAGGAAATGCACTGATTCCTTTTTCGTTACTCAGTATACTGATTATTTATGCTCCAAAAATATGGGAATCTCTACTATCGGCATCTATTATTTCTCTTGTATTTTGTAATGTCCTTAAAAGCTTTTTTGGTGTACCAAGACCTGCTGCTGTTTTTGAAAACAATAGCTTTTTCATTATCGGAAAAACAGTTTGTGGGAACAACAGTCTGCCTTCAGGGCATTCGATAACTATTTTTACAACCTTGACTGTTTTATTGTTCGGATTTATGCCTTTAGAAATGAAACGCAAAATACTCTGGTCTGCTTTATTTATCATCACAGGATTGATTCTCATCTTTACAAGAGTTGCCGTTGGAGCTCATTATCCTATTGATGTAATTGTCGGAGGAATTATTGGCTATTTTTCAGGATTGCTGGGCATTTTTATAAGTAGAAAATACAATATCTGGCAGTGGATCAACAATAAAAAATATTATCCCGTTTTTATTCTGGGCTTTTTAGCTTGCGCCAGTTGTCTTGTAACTAAAATAATCGATGAAAACCTAACCATATATTATATATCTTTAATCGTCTTAATTATTTCTCTTTATGAAATTACTACAGTATATATCAAAAAGTAGTTTACAAATAGCTCAGTTTGCGCTATTAATGAGTTTCCTAAATTTTTTATTTTTCCATTATCCTTTCTTTACTTTTGTTTTCAATCATGTTGATTATAAAAGTTTTAACGGAATAATTATCATTATCAGTTTAGTAATTGCTATGGTAGTGGCAAACTTTTTTGCTTTTTATTTATTCTTGTTTTTATCCCGTTATTTCGGAAAATTTCTGTTACTATTATTTTTCAATATAAATGCACTGGCCGTTTACTTTATCAATACCTACAGTGTGATTATAGACGAAAGTATGGTGGGAAATATCCTGAATACGAATTATGATGAATCTAGTAGCTTTTTCTCTTTTAAATTGATAATCTACCTCCTATTTCTAGGCATTTTACCGAGTATTTACATCATTAAAACTGAAATAATAAAAGTATCTTTTAAAAAGTTTTTGACGACATTTTCTGTAACTCTTTTGTTTCTTCTAATTTTAGTTTTTGTGAATGCCGGAAACTGGTTATGGATTGATAAAAATTCGAAAACCTTAGGAGGATTAGCAATGCCGTGGTCATATACCGTAAATACTTCACTTTTTTATATTCACAAACACAAAAAAAATGAAAAAGAGATTCTACTGCCTAATGCCACGATAAAAGACAACAAAAAATCTGTTGTGGTTCTGGTAATTGGAGAATCTGCAAGAAGGGAGAACTTTTCATTATACGGTTATAAAAAAAATACAAATCCTTATCTTTCTAAAACAGAAAATCTCTATCATTTTAATGCTGTGTCCTCTGCTACTTATACTACTGGTGGTGTAAAAGCTATTTTAGATTTTAAAAAAACAGATGATCTCTACGAAATCCTTCCCAATTACTTGTACCGAAATAATGTAGAAGTGGTCTGGAGAACTACAAATTGGGGAGAACCGCCTGTTCATATCAAAAATTATCAAAAAAGAGATTTTCTAATGCCAGATTGTAAAGGCGAAGAATGTAATTATGATGAAGTTCTTTTAACAGGATTAAAAGAGCAAATTTTGTCCAGTACCAAAAATAAAATATTGATTATACTGCATACCAGCACCAGCCACGGCCCAACGTATAGTAAAAAATATCCTCCTCAATTTGAAACTTTTAAACCGGTATGTAATAGTGTTGAATTAGGAAATTGTTCTCAAACTGAATTAATAAATGCCTACGACAATACTATTGTTTATACCGATTATATCCTGCATAATGTGATTGAAGATTTAAAGCAGTTAAAAGATTATAACAGTACCATGATTTTTGTTTCGGATCACGGGGAATCTCTTGGAGAAAAAAATCTGTATATGCATGGTCTTCCATTAAGTATTGCCCCGAAAGAACAATACGAAATCCCTTTTATTGTCTGGATGTCTGATTCTGCAAAACAAATTAAACCCAATAAAGAACTTTCTCAACAATACGTCTTTCATAGTGTCTTGCATTTTCTAAATATTCAAAGTCCTATTTATGATGAAAAATTGAATATTTTTAAGTAATTGATACACTGAAAATAAGAAATTAAAAAGCCGGAAATTATTTTTTTCCGGCTTTTTAATTATGATGATATTCAATTCAAAAATTATGCTTCCTTTTCTACAAACACATACAATTTCTGAACTTTACCATTTTCAATCACAAACAAATCCATTCCGCTTACAACAGCTGGTTTTGCTTTTGAACCAAACTGCCAATACAATCGAACAATATTGTGATTCGTTTCAACCGATTTGGCTGTAAATTTAAAATCAGGATTTTTAGTCTGAAGTTCTACAATAAACTTACTGATTTCGTCAATTCCTTCAGCAATAAAATGACGGTCAACCATTTCCACATCCGAAGCATAGACTTGATTTAATAATGCTTTACGTTTTGTTTCGTCTTTTTCATTCCAGATTTTAAGGTGATTTTCTACTATTGCTGTATTTTTTTTAGAATCAAAATCATCTGAGGAAGCTTTTTTAACTGATTTATTTTTTGGAGACCATAAGATCGTTTTAGGACTTTCTTTTTCATAGCCTTTTCCGTTTGGATATGAAACCAATTCCATTTTAGAACCCCATGGTGTTTCAAAATAAACCCAAGATTCTCCTGCTGTATCTCCCGATGGCATTGTAAAAGGTTCTCCTAAGATTTTTACTCCTTTACTTTTTAAATATTGTACTGCAGCAGCAATATCATTCACATAAAAAGCAATATGCGATGCTCCAATATCATCTGTATTTGGGTGATTCAAACTTCCTTTGTTATCTGCATATTCAAATACTTCGATGCTGGCGCCATTTCCTGCATTGATCATTTTTATAGTAACGGCTCCAGTATTCGGATTAATATGATTTAATTTTTTCCATTCAGCGTCAAGCGGAATTGGTCCTAACTGCGTTACAGGTGTAAAACCAAGTACATCATTAAAAAATGTAACTGCTTTGTTGAGATCTGGAACATTAATTCCGACATGATCAATTCCTACGATTCCTGCATTGTTTTGTGCAACTGTTTTTTCGGATGCTGAAAATAGTATTAATAAATTAAGCATTGCTGCAGCTGAAGTTTGTACTTTTTTATTTGATTTTTTATAAGTTGTTTTCATGATATTAAATATTGTTTATTGATATTACTATTGCTATTGATATTGATATTGATATTGTTATTGTTATTGATATTGTTTATTGATATTGTTATTGATATTGTTATTGCTTTAAAGCTTAAATTAATTAGTGTAAGCCGCTACCCATTTTGCTTTAATATTTGCACGAGCTTCTATGAATTCTTTATCAGTTCCCTGTGCAATGGCATCAAGCGGAAAACGAAGCGGTCTCTCCCCTTTTTTCATGCTTACTAATTCTAAAATACCATCAGCAATAGTCTGCGGATTCATATCAAACTGCGCCATTTTACCAAATAATGCTGTTCCTAAAGCGTTGAATTTTTCTGTTGCTGCATCACCGTATTCTTCAACAATTGCTGTTTTATCGGCATGAATACCCACTTTCGATCCGTTGTTCATTTCTGTTGGATAAACTCCTGGCTGAATACTTACGTTTTCAATTCCGTAGTCTGCTAGTTCATCTTGTAATCCTTCTGTAAAGCTTTCTACCACCAATTTTGAAGCGATATAAGGAACCATAAAAGGAAGTGTGTGTCCGCTTGCTCCAGTTGTAATGTTAATTACAAGTCCGTTTTTTTCTTTTCTCATAGAAGGAAGAACTGCCTGATACATACGAAGTACACTGTAAACGTTGACATCGAACATTTTACGAACTTGGTCAATAGAATAACCTTCAAGCAAACCAAATCCGCTCACTGCTGCATTATTGATCAAGACATCAATTTTTCCGTATTTAGTTAGTACTTTTTCAATAGCTTTATTTACTGATACATCTTCGGTAACATCAATATCTACTACTTCAATGTTTTCTACAGCGCCTAATTCTTTTGCTGCATCGGCATTTTTATCTTTTGTGTTACGCATTCCTGCAATAACAGAATGACCTGCATTTGCTAAAGTGATTGCTGTAAGTTTTCCAAAGCCTGTACTTGTTCCTGTAATGAAAATTGTTTTTGACATGATTTCTATTATTTAAATGTTTATAATGTTTGTTTCTTTTGAACATTACAAAGTTGCGTCTAATGCAAAACCTGTACATTGATTAGAAATAAGTAAAAACTTGATTTAGATCAAGAGTTTGGAAAGGGCATAAAAAAAGGAGCTTTAAAAGCTCCTGATGGTATTATTTTTTTGCCGTCTGTTTTCGAATACGACTTAGTGTTTCTGGTGTCATTCCTAAATAGGAAGCAATCATCGTCTGTGGAATACGTGATGCAAACCCTGGATATTTATTGATAAAGTTTAAATACTTTTCTTCGGCAGTTAAAGTCAGTGAAGCCTGAATTCGGTTTTGAGCTGCTATAAAACTTCTCTGCAAAATGGTATTTACCATAGTATTAAAAGCTGGGATTTCCCTGCAAAGCAATTCAAAATTTTCGTGGGTAAAAAGTACCAGTTCCGTATCTTCAATCGCATCAATATTAAAACGTGATGGTTGTTGCATCATTAAACTTTCACGATCTCCAGTCCACCAGTTTTCAATACTAAAACTATTGACATGTTCACTTCCTTTTTCATCAACCGTATAAGTCCTTACACAACCCTGTGTAATAAATGCATCGTATTTCCACACATCGCCTTCTTGGAGTAGATATTGTCTTTTACGAAGTTTTTTAATAATAGCAAATGATTGTATACGCTCTGATTCTGCCTGAGTCAGTTCAGCTTTGTCTTCAAGATACTTTTGGAATATTTCATACATAGATTGTAAAATTATATAAAACCTCTAGAACAAATTTGATTTGATACAAGAATTTTCATAAAAATCCTTCAGTAATACCAAGGTATTTATATATGAATCAGATTTTAAGTGATTAACTATTTTTATTCATCAAAAAAATAAAATTCTAAATTATAGAAACGGTTTGTTAATAAAACGATATTTTATTCAATTTATAAAATGACTCCTTTGTTTTTATGACATCGTTTGTTTAAATTTGTGACTCTTATGAAAAATTGGTGCATTAAACTCTTACTTTCAATTGTCCTGCTTATAAACGGATCTGGCAATGCTTATGCACACTTTAATACTTTTTCTTATAAAAATTTTTCTTTCATTACCATATCAAAGGACAATTCAACAAATGAACATACTTTAAACAGAGGACGTTCTTTTGATTCCTTTAAAAGAAAAATCTGTCTTTTTGATAATGAAGAAAACGAAGAGAATTTTTCTACAGTTCAAAAACAACTGGTAAAAAATAATTACTTTTTAATTTTTCACAGCAGCAATCATTTTGTCGTTTCTTCGACTGCTTTTACCCAAAAAGTAAATGACTGCAAAATTTTCAGTTTACTTGATAATAAAGTATATCTGTTGCTTCAGGTTTTCAGAATTTGATTTTTTACGAATAGCTATTACTTAATAGCTAGTTTCTTTATTGTTTTTATCCTCTAAAAAAGACGGATACGAACTTCTATGGTCTATTTCCAAAGGCCTTTTACTTAAAAATCAAAAATAAATTACATTTTAATGCTGAAATAATTATGAAAAGAATTTTCATGATCATGAGTTTGTGCGCCTTAGTTTTTACAAGCTGTAACTCCAAAAAAGAAGAAGAAAAAGAGGAAAAAACCAAGTTTATGGTTACTACTCCAATTGAAAGAGACACCACAATTACAAAAGATTACGTATCACAGATACACTCTATACAACATATTGAGATAAGAGCTCAAGAGCGCGGTTATCTGGAAAAAATTTATGTTGATGAAGGACAAATGGTTAAAAAAGGACAACTTTTATTTAAAATCATGCCTGCACTTTACGAAGCTGAATTAAAAAAGTCTAAAGCAGAAGTAAGTTTCAGCTCAATTGAATATCAAAATGCCAAAAAATTAGCTGACGAAAAAGTCGTTTCTCCAAATGAACTGGCAATGGCAAAAGCGAAACTAGAAAAAGCAAATGCAGAAATGGCTTTAAGCAAAGTTCATCTTCAGTTTACAGAAATCAGAGCTCCTTTTGACGGAATCATAGACAAATTTCACGTGCGTCAAGGAAGTTTGGTTGATGAAGGGGAATTATTGACAGAACTGGCAGACAACAGCTCAATGTGGGTGTATTATAATGTTCCGGAATCTGAATACCTGGATTATCAGGAAAAAGCAGGGAAAAATGGCAAAATGAAAGTCAACCTTTTGATGGCTAACAACAAAAAATTCGAATATCCTGGAGTGGTAGAAACCATTGAAGCAGATTTTGATAACGAAACAGGAAACATTCCTTTTAGAGCTACTTTTCCTAATCCGAAAAGATTATTGAGACACGGAGAAACTGGAAGTATCCAAATGCCAATCGAACTTAAAAATGCTATGCTAATACCACAGAAAGCTACTTTCGAAGTATTAGATAAAAAATATGTTTATGTAATTGATAAGAACAACGCTGTAAAATCTAGAGAGGTTGTTATTGCTGCCGAAATGCCACATTTATTTGTTATAAAAGAAGGTTTATCTATTAATGATAAAATACTTTTAGAAGGACTTCGTCTTGTAAAAGAAAATCAAAAAATAGACTACGAAGTATTAAAACCTGAATCGGTTATGTCCAATTTAGAACTGTACGCAGAATAACCGAATCTTAAAAAAGAAGAAATGTTTAATAAGTTTATACATAGACCCGTATTTGCAATTATAATCTCGATTATAATTGTCTTTCTAGGTACGCTGTCGATCAAACAGCTTCCTATATCGCAATTCCCTCAAATTGCGCCCACAACTGTAAATATCTTTATTGCTTATCCCGGAGCCAGTGCCGATGTATTGGTAAAATCGACCTTAATTACCTTAGAAAACTCTCTTAACGGTACAGAAGGTGTGCGATACATGGCGACAGACGCCACAAGTGCGGGAGAAGCAACATTGAGAATAATTTTTGAACCGGGAACCGATCCTAATGAAGCTGTAATTAGAGTGAAAACAAGGGTCGATCAGGTAATGCCATTATTACCTGAACTAGTTCAACGTGAAGGAGTTGTAATTACTCCTATTCAGCCGAGTATGTTGATGTATGTCAATCTTTACTCCAAAAGCAAAAGCATGGATGAAAAATTCCTTTACAACTATGCCGATGTAAAAATGATCCCAGAAATCAGCCGTGTAAAAGGGGTTGCCAGAACTCAAATATTAGGAAGTCGTAAATATGCAATGCGTGTATGGCTGAATCCTGACCGAATGAGAGCCTACAAAATTTCTGTTGAAGAAGTTATGGAAGCACTTCAGGAACAAAGTATTATTGGTCGTCCTGGACGTTTGGGACAAAGTTCTGGTATCGCAGCACAATCTCTAGAATATGTACTGACTTACAAAGGAAGATACGACGAGCCTAAACAATATGAAAATGTAATCGTTCGCGCGAATTCTGAAGGTGAAAGCATTCGCTTAAAAGACATTGCAAAAGTAGAATTAGGAAGTGAATTTTTTGATATTTACTCGAATCTTGACGGTCATCCTTCTGCCGCTATTGTATTAAAACAAAACTACGGAAGTAACGCCAGCGACGTAATTAATGCCGTTAAAGCGAAACTGGAAGAAATGAAAGGCAGTTTTCCTCCAGGAATGGATTATAAAATCAGTTATGACGTTTCTCAATTCTTAGATGCTTCTATCGATCAGGTGGTTCATACTTTGAGAGATGCCTTTATTTTGGTTGCCTTGGTGGTATTTATCTTTTTAGGAGATTGGCGTTCGACTTTGATCCCGATTATTGCTGTTCCGGTTTCTTTGATTGGAGCTTTCTTTGTGATTCAGTTGTTTGGAATGTCAATCAACTTGGTAACATTATTTTCTTTGGTATTAGCGATCGGAATTGTGGTAGATAACGCGATTGTCGTCGTCGAGGCTGTCCATGCCAAGTTTGAAGAATTTCCACATATTACACCTTATCATGCTGTAAAATTAGTTTTAGGTGAAATTGGAGGTGCAATTATCGCCATTACAGCCGTTATGGTATCTGTATTTATTCCGGTATCGTTTATGTCTGGGCCAGTTGGAACTTTCTACAGACAATTTTCTGTAACAATGTCAAGTTCGATTATCATTTCGGCGATTGTAGCTTTAACCCTTACTCCTGTTCTTTGCGCGATTCTTTTGAAAAACAATCATGGAAAAGAGAAAAAAGGAAATATATTGACAAAATCTCTTGATGCTTTTAACAGATGGTTTGAAAGATTAACGGGACGTTATGTTACGGTTTTAAAAGCAATCGTAAGCAGAAGAGTTTTAACGTTCGGAATTTTATTCGCGTTTTGTGCTTTTATTTTCATAGAAAATCAAGTTCTACCTTCTGGATTTATTCCGAGTGAGGATCAAGGAACGATTTACGGAATTATTCAAACGCCGCCTGGTGCTACTTTAGAAAGAACCAATCAGGTTGCTCAGAAATTGCAGAAAATCTGTGAAAAAGTTGAAGGTGTTGAATCTGTTTCTTCTTTAGCTGGTTACGAAATTATGACGGAAGGTCGTGGTTCTAATGCCGGAACTTGTTTGATTAACTTAAAATCATGGTCTGACAGAAAACATTCTGTAACAGAAATCATGGAAGAATTAGAAAAAAAATCTAAAGATTTAGGAGCTGTTGTAGAGTTTTTCGAACCGCCTGCAATTCCGGGATTTGGTTCTTCTGGAGGTTTTTCTATGCGTTTATTGGATAAAACAACCAGTACCAATTATCAGGAATTTGATAAAATCAACAAACAGTTTATGGCCGAATTAGGCAAACGTAAAGAGCTTTCTGGTCTGTTTACTTTCTTCGCTGCCAATTATCCACAATACGAATTAGAAATAAACAATGATTTAGCGATGCAAAAAGGAGTTTCTATTGGTAAAGCAATGGAAAACCTTAACATTTTGATCGGAAGTACATACGAACAAGGATTTATCAAATTTGGACGTTTCTTTAAATTGTATGTACAATCGGATCCAAAATTCAGAAGACTTCCGTCGGATGTATTAAATCTTTTTGTGAAAAATGATCATGGAGAAATGGTGCCTTATTCTGCGTTTATGACTCTTAAGAAAACACAAGGGCCAAACGAGGTTACGCGTTACAACATGTACAATTCAGCAGCCATTCAAGGGCAGCCCGCTAAAGGATATACTACGGCAGATGCTATTAAAGCGGTGCAAGAAACGGCTGTAAAAACATTACCGAAAGGTTATGACATTGCATGGGAAGGACTTTCTTACGATGAAGCTGGTAAAGGAAATGAATCAATCTATATCTTTTTAGTCGTATTGGCTTTTGTTTATTTTGTATTGGCTGCACAGTATGAAAGTTTCATTATTCCGTTGTCGGTAATTCTATCTATTCCTGTTGGAATTTTGGGTTCTTTCGTCATTCTTCAAATGATGGGATTACAGAACGATATTTACGCACAAATCGGATTGATCATGCTCGTCGGTTTGCTCGGTAAAAATGCCGTTCTGATAGTCGAATTTGCCGTCCTCAAGCATCAGCAGGGCGCTACTATTCTCGAAGCCGCTATCGAAGGTGCCAAAGTTCGTTTTAGACCAATTTTGATGACATCATTTGCCTTTATTGCTGGTTTAATTCCGTTGATTTTTGCTTCTGGAGCGGGTGCAATTGGAAACAGAACCATTGGAGGTTCTGCGCTTGGAGGAATGCTTTTCGGAACCATTTTCGGAGTAATTATAGTTCCTGGATTATACTACATTTTTGGTTCGATGGCACAAGGCCGAAAACTAATTAAAGGAGAAGAAGAAAGTTCTTTATCTGATGAATTCATGCATCATGTAGATGATTTTTCAAAAAACAATCAAACGGAGGAAAATGAAGAATAATAAAAATATCAAATACGCAGGTCTTGCCTGCGTATTACTCTCTATAGCTGGTTGTAAAACACCAGCAATTGTAGAAAAAACAGAAAACAGAACCGTACCAGAAAAATATACTGATAATACATTAGACACTATCAATACTGGAAAAGTTAAATGGAGAAGTTACTTTACAGACGAAAATCTTGAAAATCTGATTGACATTGCCTTAAAAAACAATCAAGAATTAAATATCACACTTCAAGAAATCGAAATTGCTAAAAGCGAAGTAAAAGCAAGAAAAGGAGAATACCTCCCATTTGTTGGTTTTAATGCTGGAGCAGATGTAACCAAATCTGGAAGATACACAAGTACTGGTTCTGGTGAAGCTACAACTGAAATTATGCCAGGAAAAGAAACTCCAGATCCGCTTCCTAATTATCGTTTTGCGCTGACTTCAAGTTGGGAAATAGATATATGGAATAAATTGCATAATGCTAAAAAAGCAGCTTTAAATCGTTATTTAGGTTCTATTGAAGGAAAGAATTTTGTAATTACAAATTTAATTGCAGAAATAGCCGACTCGTATTATGAACTTTTAGCATTAGATAATCAGTTGGAAATCATTAAACAAAATATTGATATTCAAAGTAATGCTTTAAAAGTAGTAAAAATACAAAAAGAGGCTGCCAGAGTAAACGAACTGGCTGTACGCCGTTTTGAAGCACAGATTTTAAGTACACAAAGTCTGCAATTTGATATTCAACAGCAGATTACGGAAACGGAGAATAAAATCAATTTCTTGTTGGGGCGTTTTCCTCAAAAAATTACTCGAAACAGTGATAGTTTCAATACTATAACTCCTGCAGATGTTCATGCCGGAATACCATCTCAGTTGCTGGAAAACCGTCCTGATATCAAAAAAGCAGAAATGGAACTAGTTGCTGCAAAACTGGATATTAAAGCCGCTAAAGCCAATTTTTATCCTTCACTTGGTATTTCAGCCGGAATTGGATATGAAGCTTTCAATACCAAATATTTACTGACTTCTCCAGAATCTTTATTGTATTCTATTGCAGGCGATTTGGTTGCTCCTTTAATCAACAGAAATGCTATTAAAGCAAGTTACCTTACAGCAAGCGCGAAACAAATTCAGGCTGTTTACAATTATGAAAGAACTTTGGTAAATGCTTATGTTGAAGTAGCAAATCAGTTGTCTAAAATTCAGAATACAGCAAAAAGTTATGATTTGAAGTCCAAACAGGTTCAGGCATTAAACGAATCTATTCAAATCTCAAATAATCTTTTTAGTTCAGCTAGAGCTGATTATATGGAAGTTTTACTAACGCAGAAAGATGCTTTAGAGTCTAAGTTTGAACTTATTGAAACCAAAAAACAGCAAATGAGTGCCTTCGTAAATGTATACAAAGCATTGGGCGGCGGCTGGAATTAGTAGTTTTCATTTTTATTTTTGGGAAGAGAGATCAGTTGAAAAGCTGGTCTCTTTTTTTTAAAATTAATTATAAATTTAATTGAAGAATCAGTATTTGATACTTTCTAAAGTTCTTCTACAAATTAAATAACTTTTATATTTTTACATCAAACGACCTCAAGCAAAAAAATGAAAAAAAGAATCTCTAAGATTGAAAATGATATACAAGACAGAAATTCTATTGCTTGGAAAAAGCTTTGTCAATATGTTGACAAGGTTGCTGCAGAAAATCTTGAAGAGTTTTCTCCGTCAAAAGAACTTGGACCCGAATTATTTGCTCAAATTTATACACTACCAGAAACTATTTCCAATCTAAAAAAGGTTAAAAAAGTATGGCTTTACGGTAGTAAGCTTAAACGTATCCCTCCAGAAATTGGAGAAATGGAAGCGCTTGAATATTTTGATCCTTACACTTCGTATGATTTGCATTGGCTTCCATATGAAATCACAAAATGCAAAAATCTCAAAAGTAGCAGAGTAAGCACAAGAGCACTTTATGGCAATTATAAAAATAGAATGGGATTTCCTCGTTTAAACCATAATCCGGTGCGTTACTCTGGACAAACATTGACTTGTAGTGTCTGTGATCAACAGATGACATATGAACAGACCAATCAACTTTGGATTTCCTTAATGGTTGCTACTGATGTTTTGCCTTTACTTGTGAATTTATGTTCAAAAGAATGTGAATCTAAACTTCCACAACCACATGAAAACTATGTTTCTTTTCCGCACAAAGGAGGTGCAGATCTAAAACAACCTCTTGATGAAGATGAACTTTTTGAAATAGAATTAAAAAAATATGAAAATGAGCTAAACTCTAATGCAAGTGTTGCTGAAACAACTACAATAAATGAAACTCCATTAAATGAAGATACTGATAATAAAAAATTTCCAGTTTTAAAGCTGATCAGAAAAATATGGGAAAAGTAAAGATTTTAAGCCCCTATTAAGCATTACTTTTTTTCTGAGTCAGCAAATCTTCTAATTTGTTTTTTAATACATCTAGATTTTGGTAACCGAAATACTTTCCTAAAATAGTATAACTTTCATCAAAAATAATAAAGGATGGTGTTCCTTGTAACTGATTGATAGTAAATGTTTCGGCTATTACAGGAATCTGATCATAGTATGCTTTTACCTTTTGGATTAAAATCTCTTGCTCCGTTTCAGAATAAGCTTCAAAATTCGGCACAGCGTCGCAGATTAGTTTAATCATTTCTGTAGTGACGAATTCATCAGAAGCTGTAATACGATCAAAAGCAACTGGAAAATTCAGTTTTTCAGGGTAATTAGAAAGTTCATAATTAGATTGATAGTGCTTTTTGGTTTCTCCCACTAAAGTACCATCATTTAATAACAGCTTTAAACTTTCTTCGTTGTTATATTCAAAATCTTCAAAAGCAGTAGCTACTCCAATAAATCCTGCTTTATCCTTAAAGGATTTGTAAAGATCATTCATAATCGGAATTCCATATATAAAACAACCTGGGCAATTTACCTGAAACACAAATGCAATATTTACTTTGTTTAATATAAATTCTCCCTGAATTAATTCTTGAATATTAAGATGAAATTTTGACATACCTAAATTATTATAATTGATAAACTTCTACTAATTACTATACAAAATTAGTAAGGAATACCAAGTTATAGATAGTCCAGTTTTTTGATAAATCCAGATTTTCTGGTTTCTACTTAAATTCACAATCAATATAAATCAATAAAGCTGTCAAATACTTGACAGCTTTATCTTTAACAAATTAAATTATATTTCAATAAGCGTATTATTGTTCATTATACACAACACCATCATAACAAGCATTGTATATTTCTTTTAATTCTTCAACAGTAGGTTTTCTTGGGTTGAAACCTGTACATGGATCTAAAAATGCATTGTTGGCAATAAAATCAAGATTTTTGTCCCAGTCTTCACGAGAAATTCCGAATTCTTTAATAGCTGCTTGATTGTTTACATCAGCTCTTAATGTTTCTATAGCCTGTGCTAAATCTTCTGCAGTTTCTTTTCCAATTACTTTTGCTAAATCAGGAAAACGACTGCTTTCTTTTGCGTTGTAACGAATAACATTTGGTAAAAAGATTGCGTTAGAAGCACCATGAGGAATTCCGTACAACGCTCCTACTTGGTGAGATAACGAGTGTACGATTCCAAGCCATGCATTATTAAAAGCTAATCCTGCCATAAAAGAAGCATCGTGCATATTCTGACGCGCCTGAATGTTTGATGGATTTTGAACTGCTTCTTTTAAGTTATTGAAAACAATTTCTAAACCTCCTTTAGAAAGTACATCTGCATAATTATTCTCAATATTAGAAACATACGCCTCAACGCAGTGCGTTAATGCATCCAAACCAGTATTTGAAGTCACGTGTGCTGGCATAGACGCACAGATTTCACCATCAACAATCGCAATATCCGGAGTTAGTTCGTAAGAAACGATAGGATATTTCACCCCTTTTTCACGATCTGTAATTACCGCTAAACCAGTTGTTTCTGTACCCGTTCCGCTAGTAGATGGAATCGCAATAAATTTTGCTTTTTTACGTAAAACAGGAACGTTAAAAGGCTTAATCATAGCGTCGAAATCAGCATCTGGATATTCGTAAAAAACCCACATCATTTTTGCTGCATCGATTGCTGAACATCCTCCTAAACCAATAACCCAGTCAGGTTGAAAGCTTTTCATTACTTCTGCTCCTTTAAAACAAGTTTCAGATGATGGATCTTCTTCTACACCTTCAAAAATTTTCACTTCAATTCCTGCTTCTTTAAGGTAAGCCGCTGCTTTATCTAGAGAACCACTATTTTTCATTGAGCTTCCACCTGTAACAATTACAGCTTTGCTTCCTTTAATGTTTTTTAATTCTTCAAGACTTCCTGCACCATGGAAAACTTCTCCTGCAATAAATAACTTGCTCATTTTATACTTATATTTTATGTTTTAATACAAGTACAAAAGTATTTCAGGTATGACGGGCGGTGTTATACAATCAGGTCTATTTGATATAAATTTGAGCCAGTTCTTTCTGCAGTTCGGTTGGGGTTTCGTCTAGTTTGCTTTTTACAAATTTATTAAGTGCAGAAGGTGAACTGAAACCTAGTTCTAATGAAATCTGTTTATGAGAAAGATCAGAGAAAAGCAACATTCTCTTGATTTCCTGAAGAATTCTATTGTGAATAGCATTGATAACCGTTTCACCGCAATGTTTCTTTGTAATACTGTTCAGTTTTTTAGTAGTAACAGCCAGATTTGATGCATAAAATTGAACCGTTTTTTCTTCCTTATAACGTTCATTCAGCATTTTTTTAAATCGAATATAAAGCGTTTTATCACTTTCATGCTGAAAAACAGGATGCTGACCATGTACAGATTCTATTAATCCTAATAATAAAATTTTAATGTAAAACCTTCCCTGCTCTTTACGAATAAGACTTGGATCTGAATAAATATTCTCGATATAAGAAGCCATTGATTTCGCATGGGTAAATTCTGCCGGGGATAAAAAGATACATTTTAAATGCGACGAAAGATTAACATTATAAGACAGTAATTCATTTTTTAAAATATCCGAACAAAACAGAATTTCTTCAAACAGAATAATTTTACCCGATAAATCGTCTGAAATTAAGGAAACATACGAAATCTGTTCTGGAAATATCATCGAAATTTTACCTGCTTTTAGATGTATTATTTCTTCTTCCAAATGAATTTCAATTTCTCCTGATTCGACCATCAAAATACTAAAATGATCTTTTTTATGAGGTTCGAAATAATTTTGTAAATGCTCTTTTGTGAGATCAAAAACACGAAAAGATAAACTTTGGTCTTCTCGTTTTGTAATATGTTTGTTTAATTCAAGTCTTTTCAAAACTAAGGGAATTTATTATTTACGCAGTTTTCAATAAAGAATATTGGAATGATTTTATCGAAAGGAATTCTAAAAAAATAACGTTTATTGAAAGAGGAAACTGCGGTTCAGAATTGTGGTGCAAGTTTACATAAATAAATTAAAGGCTCAAACCATTTTACTTCGAATGGATAAACTTTAATAAAAAAAGACGCCTAAATCGGCGTCTTTTAAAGTTGTTATCTCTGAAATAAATTATGCTTTTAAGTCAAATCTGTCCAGATTCATTACTTTAGCCCATACTGCAATAAAATCATTTACAAACTTTTCGTGGGCATCAGAAGCGGCATAAACCTCAGCGATAGCTCTCAGTTCTGAGTTTGAACCAAAAACAAGATCGGCACGAGTTCCTATCCATTTTGGCTGTCCTGTACTTCTATCGTTTCCTGAATAAAGTTCTTTATCATTAGAAACCGACTGCCATTGTGTGTTCATATCGAGTAGGTTTACAAAGAAGTCATTGGTCAAACGACCCGGTCTTGTTGTAAACACTCCATTTTTACTACCGTCTGCATTAATATCCAAAACTCTTAAACCTCCTAAAAGTACAGTTAATTCTGGTGCAGTAAGAGTTAATAAATGCGCTTTATCGATAAGAAGTTCTTCTGTTAATACAGATGATTTTGTTTTTCTGTAATTTCTAAAACCATCAGATTTTGGCTCCAAATATCCAAACGATTCAACATCTGTTTGTTCTGCAGATGCATCCATACGACCAGGAGAAAAAGGCACAACGGCAGAAATACCAGCATCTTTAGCTGCTTTTTCAACTCCTGCAGAACCAGCTAAAACTATTAAGTCAGCCAATGAAACTTTTTTCCCGTCATGCTGTGCCGCATTAAATTCGTTTTGAATAGTTTCTAATTTGTCTAAAACTACTTTAAGTGCAGCTGGATTATTTACTTCCCAGTCTTTTTGTGGTGCAAGTCTGATGCGGGCACCATTTGCTCCACCACGTTTATCTGATCCTCTAAAAGTAGAAGCAGAAGCCCATGCTGTTGCAACCAACTGAGATATACTTAATCCTGTATTTACTATTTTTTCTTTTAGCTGTGCAACATCTTGATCGTTAATTACGGCATGATTTACTTCTGGAATCGGGTCTTGCCACAACAATTCCTCCTGCGGAACCTCAGATCCAAGATAAAGAGCGCGTGGCCCCATATCACGGTGTGTCAGTTTAAACCAAGCTCTTGAAAAAGCATCTGCAAATTGATCAGGATTTTCTAAAAAGCGACGTGATATTTTTTCATATTCAGGATCTAGTCTTAATGACAAATCCGTAGTCAGCATTGTTGGAAGATGTTTTTTGTTAGCATCGAAAGCATCTGGAATAATTGCCTCAGCATTTTTTGCTACCCATTGATGTGCACCTGCTGGACTTTTAGAAAGCTCCCATTCAAAACCAAACAAATTTTCAAAGAAGTTATTACTCCACTGTGTTGGCGTTGTGGTCCAGGTTACTTCTAATCCGCTTGTAATGGCATCAGCACCTTTACCTGATCCAAAACTATTCTTCCATCCCAATCCTTGTAGTTCTAAACCTGCCGCTTCAGGTTCTGCACCAACATTTTCAGAAGGAGCTGCTCCATGCGTTTTACCAAAAGTATGTCCACCAGCTATTAAGGCTACCGTTTCTTCATCATTCATAGCCATTCTTCCGAATGTATCTCTAATATCTTTAGCTGCTGCAATAGGATCTGGATTTCCGTCTGGTCCTTCTGGATTTACATATATAAGTCCCATTTGAACTGCTGCAAGTGGTTTTTCCAGATTTCTGCTATGAAAATCTCCGTCTGCATCATCATCTGATGACACAACACCATGATCTTTTGGCACTCCTTCAGAACCGTCTTTATAACGTTCATCTCCACCCAACCAAGTAGTTTCAGATCCCCAGTATACAGCTTCATCCGCTTCCCAAACATCTGCACGTCCTCCTGCAAAACCAAATGTTTTAAAGCCCATTGATTCCAGAGCAACGTTTCCAGTTAAGATCAATAAATCGGCCCAAGAAATTTTCTGTCCATATTTTTGTTTAATTGGCCAAAGAAGTCTTCGTGCTTTATCAAGACTCACATTATCTGGCCAACTGTTAAGAGGTGCAAATCGTTGTTGTCCTGCTCCGGCTCCACCTCGTCCATCATGTACTCGGTAAGTTCCTGCGCTATGCCATGCCATACGTATAAAAAGACCTCCGTAATGACCAAAATCTGCAGGCCACCAATCTTGTGAATCAGTCATAAGAGCATGTAAATCTTTTTTTACCGCCTCAAGATCAAGACTTTTAAAAGCTTCTTCATAATTAAAATCCTTATCCAGTGGATTCGACAATAATGAATTCTGTCTCAGTATACTTACTTTTAACTGTTTTGGCCACCAGTCACGATTTTTTGTGCCTGAAGCAGCTTGTTTGTCCATACTCCCATTATGAAAAGGGCATTTGCTGATGTCATTTGATTGATTATCCATAGTTTTAAATTTTTTATTTTTTACTAAATTAAGAACTAATAAAAGAGAAAAATAAGTTTGTGAATCATAAATACTACTTTCTAAATAGACAAAATCTATTCAATGAAAATTTTTAAACGTAATTACTTATAACACAAATAGTAATTAAAAATGTCTTTTTTATTCTCAGGAACCTATAAACAATTTTATAAATATTAGACTTTTAACTATATAAATTTAGTAAAAAGAATCTTTCTACACCCCATAAATCCGTATCGTACAGATGTTTATATTTATTATAAATAAGAAAGGCTGAATGCTAGATATTCTTTCTCTTAAAAATAGATTCTTTATATAGTGTAAACTCAGAAGTGCTTCTATTTTCTATTTCTTTTAATCTTCAAGCAACTTTTATAACTAATGATCTGAAGATTGTGTTTTTACGCTATTTTCTCTGAGTGATTCTTTTTTCAAAATCTGAAAAATATATTAAAAATATATCTACTGGATTTTTATGTACGTAAAAACGGACTTTATTACTCCTGACAAAAATTATTATTGAACAACTTTACATTGTCAATTACAAACTCGTAAAAGACATAGATACAACCACAATCTATTTAATTTATTAACTATTAATCATTTACTAACCTTAATTTTTCAAAAATGAAAAAAAATCTAAAATTGACAAGTTTGCTTTTTATTGCAACTGTAATGTTTTATTCCTGCGAAAAGGAACAAGATGTAGAAGTAAAACAAGCTATTAACAAAGAGTCATCAAAAATCGATGACAAAGACGACCTTTCTGATAAAACATTAGAAAGTAATACCACAGCCAAAGTAGCGGATGCTGGAGCCAGAACCATTACATTGAAAACCAACACACTTTCATGTCCTGGTGGTTTGTGTACATCTTATGGCGTTTGGTCAACAGGCGTTTATACCGTTTGGTTTACGATGAAATTTAATTCGGGATTTTACTGGAGCAGAGGTGGTAAATGCGGTTATGGTATTCTAATTGGCGACCAGAATACGGGCGGTGATCCGGGATGGGACGGCAATGGAGGAAGTGCACGCTTTATGTGGTATTGCCCAAATGGATCAAACAGTACGAAAGGAAGTGGAGCTTATCTTCAGCCCTATGTCTATTACAAAGATCAGCCTGGACAATTTGGTAATGATTTTGGAAAAAAATATTACATACAGGAAGGAGTTACTTATAATTGTCAAATATCGGTTAAGTTAAATACTGGTTCTAATACAGATGGATATGTAAAATATTATGTGAATGGTACTGAGATATTAAATCAAAAAATCCGTTGGGTAACCAATGATGCCAAACGAAATATTAATGCCGTAAGTCTTCATACTTTCCGTGGCGGTAGTCAGGATTATTGGAAAGCGCCTGTTACAAGTTCTATTTATTACCCTAGCGCTTCCTGGGATGCATTATAGTATACTTTAAAAAATTAAAAATCTCTAAATCAAAAATTTAGAGATTTTTTTATTTCCATTTACTTCAGTTGGCTGATCTTAACTATTTGGTTTAGATGCATTTTTGTTACCTTTGTAAAACACAATTACTCAACATGAAACGTTCCGGTACAGCAGATCTTCCCTTACATTATGGACAAGTTCCATTATGGCTTTCAGAACGAATGTCTAAACTTGGTTTTGCAATTGTCGAAACGATAGCTTTAGAATTTTCTACTTCAGAAGTTGTGAGTAAGTTGAGTAATCCTTTTTGGTTTCAGAGTTTTGGTGCTGTAATGGGCATGGACTGGCATTCATCTGGAATTACTACTTCTGTATTGGGAGCATTAAAAAAATCTGTCAATCCGCATTCCAAAGAACTTGGTATTTATATCTGTGGAGGAAAGGGCAAAAATTCACTTTTAACGCCACAAGAACTTTTATTTGTGGGCGAAAAAACAGGTCTTGACGGAAACAATCTGGCCAATTGCAGTCGACTTACTGCTAAAGTAGACAATACAGCAATTCAGGACGGATTTCAGTTGTACCAACATAATTTTATTGTTGACAATAAAGGACAATGGGCTGTTATACAACAAGGAATGAATCCTAATTCTAAAACAGCAAGAAGATATCACTGGCATTCACCGGATTTAAAGTCTTTTATAAATGAACCTCATACTTTTATTTATGGAGAAAATCAAGGAACAATCTTAAATCTAACCGCTGAGAAAGCCACAAAATCAAGAGAAGGTATTTTGGAGTTAGTCAAAGAATCTCCAACAAAAATTATAAAAGAAATGCAGCATCTTTCTATGCCTGCACATCATGATGTCAGAATTGAGGATGTTAACATGAAAAGACTTGGTGCAATGCTCTGGACAACTCATGAGAACAAACCTGAAGATTTTGAAGAGCTATTACTTTTAAAAGGAATGGGACCAAGAGCTTTACAGTCTTTAGCATTGGTTAGCGAAATAATTTATGGTACTCCTACCCGATTTGAAGATCCTGCGCGTTTCTCTTTTGCGCACGGAGGAAAAGACGGACATCCGTTTCCTGTTCCGGTAAAAATATACGACGAAACCATTGATACTTTGCAAAGGGCTATTAACCGAGCAAAAATCGGAAATAGTGATAAAATTGATGCCATCAGAAAATTATCTGAAATCTCAAGAAAAGCCGAAGAAGGTTTTACTCCCAATTCTAATTTTGATGCCTTAATTAAAAAAGAACGAGACGAATCGTACAAATATGGAGGAAAAACGGTTTTTGGAGACGCTAAACCTCCAAAAAATAAACCTTCAAATCCGAACAATCAACTTGAATTGTTTTAACCTAATAAAA
Organism: Flavobacterium panacis; assembly: GCF_024649945.1. GTDB lineage: Bacteria > Bacteroidota > Bacteroidia > Flavobacteriales > Flavobacteriaceae > Flavobacterium > Flavobacterium panacis. The sequence goes on from NZ_JANKMS010000001.1 coordinate 613,345, forward strand.
ATGTCTCAGATTAAATCTGAGACATTTTATTTTTACTTCTTTTCTTCATTCTCTAATTTATAATCAAAATCAGGTTCCTCTCCTTTAAATTTATGAGTATCGGTATCATAATTTTCATCGTTAGTTAAAACTTCATCATGATCTCTGTATTGATGTTTTCTTGTATCACTTCTATGATCAGAGCCGCTTTTTTTAGCAGTATCTGAATTCTGATTGTTTGTTTTCATAATCTGCAAAATTTAAATTTCAATAAAATTACCTGAAATCTCAAATTCTTGCTTATACAATCACTTTTAAAAGTTATAAAACTAGCACAATACAAATGATTCATTTCTGATTATATTCAGAAAGTTTTAAATTTACTTTTAGAGAAATATTCCAACATATAATTCAATGACTGAAAAGACTTCAAAATATCCTTTTAAATTACCATTTTCGTATTATTTAAATTCTGATGTTATTTTTCTGGCGAAAGATCTTTTAGGAAAAGTTCTTTACACCCAAATTGATGGAAAAATAAGTGCCGGAATTATCGTAGAAACTGAGGCTTATTTTGGTGTTCAGGACAAAGCATCACATGCTTATGGAGGAAGAAGAACCAACCGAACTGAAATTATGTTTGGTGCAGGTGGTGTTTCCTATGTTTATTTATGCTACGGAATTCATCATCTTTTCAATATTGTAAGTTCTGTTGAAGGAGAACCGCATGCTGTTTTAATAAGAGCAATTGAGCCTTTGGAAGGAAAGCAATTTATGGAAGAAAGAAGAAATATGATTTCTACTAAATCAGCCATTTCATCTGGTCCTGGTTCGGCTGCAAAAGCGATGGGAATTGATGCTTCTTTTAATAAAAAAGATTTAAACGGAGATGAAATCTGGTTGGAAGATCATGGCATTAGATATACTGAAGATCAGATTTTTGCTTCGCCTCGTGTAGGAGTTGCCTATGCTCAAGAGCATGCACTTTTACCTTGGCGCTTTTTTATTAAAGGAAATAAATACGTTAGTAAACCAAATAAAACGACTTAGCTATTTTATTTAGCAGTAAATTGACAAAGTATATTTCCGTTCTCACTTGAAATATTCACAATATCATTTTCATATTTTACCGTAATCACTGACTCCGTATTGTTCTCTTTCTTGGGATATTCCGTACGTTTAGTAATTTTCACCACTCTATTTTGATTGTCGTAATCATTTACAATGCTTTCTGTACGATTGTAATTACTTCCAACATAATACTTTTTCTCGTAAAGTAGTACGAAACATTTTGGATTGTAAACTGTTTTAATTTCTCTACGAACCTCATAACTTCCGTATTCTGTCTTTGTTTCTGTCATTACATTGTTCTGAAAAGAATATTCCGATTTTTTATCTTTTTCAAATGCATTAATATCTTCTTTTTCAATTTCTTCCCAATCTTTTTGAACTGAGAAATATTTCTTCAAATCAATACTTTTATAAACAGAACCTTCAATTTTCTCGATAAGAGTTTGTTTATTTTTAAAATTCAAAAATTTATTTGTTTTAAAGACGTCGTAAGCATCTGTTGAAAGTTTCTCTTTTTTAGATGGAGAATAAATTTCATTGACAACTACAGTTGAATTCTCCTGCGCACTGCAAAAAAAAGCCGATAGTAAAAACAAGAAAATTGAAATGTTCTTTAATAGTACTTTATTCATTTTTGGATTGCATTTTTTAATTTAAAAGAAAAGATTAAAACCAATTAAGCTCCCTTAAAAAAGGAGCTTAATTGGTTTAAAAATTAACGCCAGCCTAATTCAGGAGCAACGTATTTTAAGATAGATTCCAATATATGCACATTGTATTCGACACCTAAAGTATTGGGTATTGTAAGCAATAAAGTATCCGCTTCCTGAATAGCTTCATCCTGAGCCAGATCAGCGATAAGTTTGTCTGGTTCGGCTGAATAACCTTTACCAAAAATGGCGCGTTTATCACTTTCAATATAACCAAAACTATCTGCTTCTTTACCTTGATTTCCAAAGTAATATCTGTCCTCATCTGTTACCAGTGCAAAGATGGAACGACTTACTGAAACTCTTGGCTCATAATGATGTCCAGCTTTTTTCCAGGCTTCTTTATATAATCTGATTTGTTCTGCCTGTTGAACATGGAAAGGTTTACCATTTTCGTCATACTTTAGAGTAGAACTTTGTAGGTGCATTCCGTTCTCAGCTGCCCAGATAGCAGTAGCGTTAGATGCAGCTCCCCACCAGATTCGTTCTCTCAGTCCCTCAGAATGTGGCTCCAGGCGCAATAATCCCGGCGGATTTGGAAACATGGGATACGGATTTGGCTCTGCAAATCCCTCACCGTCTAGTCTTTGCAAAAATTCCAGCGCTTTTCTGCGTCCCATATCGGCATCTGTTTCTCCTTCTAAAGGTTCATGACCAAAAGAACGCCAGCCATCAATCACTTGTTCAGGCGATCCTCTACTGATGCCTAATTGTAAACGTCCTTCAGAAATTAAATCTGCTGCACCGGCATCTTCGACCATGTACAAAGGATTTTCATACCTCATATCGATCACTCCAGTTCCAATCTCTATTTTACTTGTTTTTGCACCAATGGCAGAAAGTAAAGGAAAAGGTGATGCCAACTGTCGCGCAAAATGATGCACTCTGAAATAAGCTCCATCCAAACCAATTTCTTCTGCAGCAACGGCCAAATCGATAGATTGAAGAAGTGTATCTGCTGCTGTACGAGCTTTATACGAAGGATGATTGGCCCAATGTCCAAACGATAGAAATCCTATTTTCTTCATAGATAGCATTATTAGTAATTACAATCTCAAAGATACGCATCATTATTGAGTGTGTCTATAATTTCTGTCTGGAAAGTATTCAATAATTTATCATAAAGTCGATATGAAATTCATTTTATAATTATGTTGTCAATTTGTAATTAAGTCGTTGTGAACTTTTCAAAACCGTCAAAATTACGATTCCAAAAATAATCCAGTCGATCACTGCGCTTGCTGTATAAATACTGCTAACACCATAAAAATAAGGAACAGTAAGCATAATCGGAATGTACAATACTACCTGTCTCAAAATAGTAATTAGAAAAGCAGGTTTTACATCTTCTATAGAAGGAAACCAAACCATCGACATGAAAACGAAAGAAAGTCCTGGAAGAATACTCATATAAAAGCGAAAATCCCTTAATTGACTCATCGTAAAATCTGTATTCGGAATCATTACAGACATCGCGCCAGAAGGATCGAACATCACAAACAACCAAAAAGGCAACAGAATTATTAAACCTGCAACAGAAAATAAATAGTAAGCTTTTATGCATCTTGTATATTGACGTGCTCCATAATTCATTCCTGTTACTGGCTGTAATGCGCGCATAAGTCCCCATAAGGGTGTATTGAGAAGAATATAAAATCGATTTACTGATGTAAAAAAAGTAATGTCAGCTGGAGTTCCATATTTTGCCAATACATTAAAGACTACAATATTCTGGACAACAATCATCATCATCATTATAAAACCCGGCATTCCTAATAAAAATATTTCTTTGATAATAGCTTTATCTTTTTTAACCGACCAGAATTTACTTTTAAAAGAAGATTTTTCTCCATTATAATACCAAATCCCCAAAACGGTATAGATAATCATTGAAATGTTAGTAGCCCAAGCCGCTCCGGAAACTCCCCATCCAAATGTTTCTATAAATAAAGGTTTTAATAAAACATCAACAATAAGTCCGCCCGCAATCATCCATGCAGCTGTTTTCATTCGTCCTTCTGCACGTATAATCATATTAAGAGCAAGGCCATGAATCCAAAAAAAACTTCCTAAGATAGTCGCTTTAAAATATTCTGCTCCAAGTACCAATATCTCATCACGTCCTCCCATCATATAAATCAGTTCTTCAGCATAAAAAAAACAGGGAATTGTAATTAGTATCGTGAACAAAATGCTGAGATAATTTACTGATCCTAAAACACCGTTCAGTTTTTCTTTATCATCTGCACCGATCCAAATACTAACAGCCGATCCAGCTCCCATTCCGATCAAAGAGCCAAATCCTTGTACAAATTGTGCCAACGGATAAGCTACTCCGACAGCTGCCAAAGCCGTATTATTTATAAGATGTCCAACAAAAATGCCATCCAGAAAATTATTCATTCCGTACAATACCATTGCAATTACCGCAGGCCAAGACATCTGCCACATTACTTTAGGCAGACTTCCGTTTAATATAAATTGTTTCTCTTTATCCATTCTTATTTTAATATATCTTCAATTTTTAAATCAGTGTTTAGCAGTTTTACAGTTTGTAATCCTTGAGCGCCTTTAACAAACTCAATACTCGTTTGATCGATGAGTACTTTATCCAGCAGTGCTCTATCTAAAAGCTCACTTCCTATTAGCAGAAGCTCAACTCCTTCTGCTCCATTGGGATGCTTCACACTATTTGGTCTTGGATTTGGAGTATAAGCCGACATTATAAATGGGAAAACAATATCATTAGGAATCAATAATTCCCATTTTAATTTTCTTCTGTCTTTATCAATTCTTTTGGTTTTATGAAAACGATATGGAATTTTATTCGTTTTAAATAAATCTTTTTCCTTTTGAAGTGTTGCCAAAGAAGATTCAAGAGACCATTCGCACCAACTGTTATCAATACTTTCCCATTTTTCCATTCTCTCTAATATTGGCTTGTATCCTGCAATTTTCATAAACCATTTTGTAAATCGGGATAATCGGGGATTTTCATATATTTCGATAAATACTCCTTTTTCAAACCATATAAAAGCATTATATGCTTCTTCTGGAAGTGCTCCATATTCTACAATAAATCCGGCATCATTGAGTTTGCTGACTGCTTCATAAAGATCTGTAACCCTGTACAACACATGGCTTAGCTGTATGGTATTTTCGTTATTCATTTATTTTTTATTATTGGTGATGTAATGTTTATGAGAAATTTCTACAACAAAAAACTTTTACTATTAAGAATTATTCTAAATAATTTTTAGATTTGTGCAAAAGTAATACTACATAAGATTTTCAGAGGTATGCTAAAAGGAATAAAAAGTCTGAAATAGGGAATATTTAAACTATCAGCCATGAATTTAAAATTATATGATGCCACACCAAACAACATACTTTTTGAAAAAGAATACCCCGAATCCTTCTATTCTGATAAAGAAGGGATAAAAGAAAACACCACTTGCTTGGAATCTCCTTTAGGTAAAGGTTATTACAAAGAAATTTACTTTGAAGGCGTTCATATAGGTTTCGGAAGCGCGATTTTAAGAGAAAAAATGCAAGTATGTTTCGAAAGTGATTTCGAAACCATAGAAATGCACTTTTCTTTAAAAGGAAAAAGCACAGCAATGGCTGAAAATTTTGACCAAAAAGTATCATTTGAAACTCATCAACATAATCTTGTCTATACCAACTCTATGTGTGGAAAAATGAACTGGGAAAGTGATCAATTTCAACTTTGTGAAATTAATTTATCACCGTCTTTTTTCAAAAAATTTATCCCCCAAGAAACTGCTTTATTTGATACATTTCGAAATAATATTGAAAAAGGAAAATCTTCCCTTTTAAGTGTAAAAAACAACCATGCAACGCATCAGATGTATCAAATTATTTATGAGATCATGCATTGCCAAAGAAAAGGAATTTTTAAAAGAATGTTTCTTGAAGCAAAAGTTATTGAGCTGCTTTTGCTACAGTTAGAGCAATTTTCCAGCGCTCCAATCTCTTCTCCTTCCCTTAAAAAATCAGATATTGAGAAGATTTATTCCGTAAGGGAGTTCATGCTTCATAATTTGGATTCGGCAAACTCTCTTATCGATCTGGCGCATCAAGTTGGAACTAATGAATTTACTTTAAAAAAAGGATTTAAAGAGTTATTTGGTACTACAGTTTTTGCCTTTTGGAACGACATCAAAATGGAACAAGCCAGAAATCTTTTGCTCGAACAAAATATAAATATTACTGAAATCGCTCACATAATGGGCTACAAAAACCAAAGAAATTTTTCGGCAGCGTTTAAAAAGAAATACGGAATAGTCCCGAGTCAGTTAAAACTTCATCTAAACAAAACAATTATTTAATGCAATAAAGTTGCGTTAGATTTTAAAATGTATTTAATTTACGCTTTACAAAATAAATTAAAATGAACAGACGCAGATTTTTAAAAGGCTCATCAGTATTGGCAGGACTATTTACACTTAGTCCATCCGTTATTCTTTCAAATGATTTAGAAGCGATAACTAAGAAAGGTAAAAAAGCAAAAAATATAATTTTCCTAATTAGTGACGGAATGAGTTCTGGAACATTGCAAATGGCTAATTTGTACTCGCAAAATATTCTGGGTAAAAATGGAAACTGGATGAATCTTTACAAAGAGAATAAAGTTTCAAGAGCTTTAATGGATACGGCATCTGCAAGTTCTGCTGTTACCGATTCTGCTGCTGCAAGTTCTTCTTTTGGAGGTGGTCATAGAGTTAAAAACGGCGTATTGAATATTGGTGCAAATGGTGAAAAATATCTTCCAATCTGGCAGAAATTTAAAAACGCTGGGAAAAAAGCTGGTTGTGTTACAACGGTTACGATAACACATGCTACTCCGGCAGGTTTTTGTGTAAATTCAGATAGCCGAAATGCTGAAAATGAAATTGCAGAAATGTATGCTGACTTGGGACTTGATGTTATGATGGGTGGCGGTGATGAATTTTTTAATGCTTCCAAAAGAGCAGATAAAAAAGATGTCTACAAGATTTATGAAGAAAAAGGATATCAGGTTTTAAAAGGAAAATCAGATTTAGAAAACATAAAAAAAGGTACCAAAACTTTAGGCGTTTTTGCTACTGGAGCACTACCGTATACAATTGATAGAAACAATATTGCAGAATTACAACACACTCCTACTTTGGCAGAAATGAGTGCTGCAGCTATTGACCAGATGAAAGATCATAAAAATGGTTTTGTATTGATGATTGAAGGCGGAAAAGTAGACTGGGCAGCGCATGCAAATGATATTGCAGCCTTGATTCACGATCAGTTGGCTTTTGATGAAGCGGTGAAAACAGCAATCGATTTTGCCGAAAAAGACAAAGAAACCCTAGTAATCATTACCACAGATCACGGAAATGCAAATCCTGGACTTATCTATGGAGCCGATGCCGTAAAAAATTTCAACAGTATTGCTGATTATAAATATACCAATGAATATATTTTAAATGCTATTCATGCCGATTTTAATCTACAGCAAATTAAAGACTGGATTAAAGAAACCAATAAAATCAGCTTAACAGATGACGAGGCAAAACATTTATTGGATTTCTATTCAGGACTTGAAAAACATGAAGACGGTTTATACAATTATAAAAAGTTGCCTTTTAAAGCGTATTCAGAAATTCAGAAAAAACATAATAATGTAGGATGGATCAGTATGGATCATTCCGGAGATTATGTAGAATTGGCGATGTATGGCCCAGGAAGCGAATTATTAAAACCTTTTGTACAGAATATCGACCTTCATTATTTGATGTTGGAGGCTTCTATTGAAAAGGAAGCTTAAATTCTATTATTATATAAAAAAAACAACTTGTTTACTCTTTTGTAAAACAAGTTGTTTTTTCTTTTGGATCATAAAGCATTGCAGTACACAAGCAGTTTTTTCTTTCCTTACTTATTAATATTGGACAGTTGACACAGGTTTTACAATTCTCCCAAAAATGGTCATCATTAGTTAGTTCTGAATATGTGACAGGTTCGAAACCTAATTCATGATTCATCTTCATGACTGCTAATCCAGTTGTCAGACTAAAAATTCGGGCCTTTGGATATTTTTCTTTACTAAGTTCAAAAATCCTTCTTTTAATTTTTTTAGCAAGTCCAGTATGTCTGAATTCTGGCGCGACAATTAATCCAGAATTAGATACAAAACTGCCATTTTCCCAAGAAGAAATAAAAGAAAAACCTGCCCACCTTCCATCTGCAGCAAATGCTATAATAGCATCTCCCTTTTTTATTTTCGCTTCAAGGAGTTCTGGTGAACGTCCAGAGATACCAGTTCCACGGGAAATAGCAGATGATAAAGTTACTTCACAGATTTGTTTGACCCAAAATGTATGGGCTGATCTTGTTTTTTCAATAATAAAATCAACTGATTCCGGAATTTCTGCACTAGATAAAAATGCTGTTTAATCTTTTTTAAGCGTTATAGTTTTCATAATAGCTCAGGAATTAAACTATTTGTGATATAAGCAAAAGCGCAATAAAAAACATTATAGTAAATACCATTAAATTAATGATCCTACTCTTATTTTGTCTAGCATTATTTGATAAATATTGTTTTGTAATCTCTTTACTTCTTGTTTTATTGGTTTTCATTTTCTTACTATTTCGCGTCTACATTAATTTGTGAAAGACTCAAAACAAACGTTGTACCAAAACTCTCAAAACGAAACAAACCTCTAATTATCAACACAATAAAAACAAAACCCTATCATTTAGATTGCAAATACTTATCAAAATGATAAATTTAGCTTTCCAAAATGATAAGGTTTTTTATAAAATTTAGTCGAAGTAGCCTAACTTTGACAAAGTTGAATTCAAAGCTGAAAACCGTGACTGAGACTGAAAACCGAGACTATTTTAAAGGTAAACCGTCTTTATCAAGAGAGCCAGATTTGATGATAATCATCTTATCTAATTTGACGTATTTCTTAATCGCGTCGTTTACCTGTTGCAAGGTTGCTTTATCAATGTCTTTTGGATATTGGTCGATGTAGTTTGGTTCTAAACCTCTTTCGATGAAACTCAAAATAGTTCTTGCCATTCCGTTTGTGGTAGACATTCCAACTTTAAAACTTCCGATTAGGTTCGTTTTCTTGTTTTCCAATTCTTCTGCTGTGATTCCGTCTTTTACCCATTTATCGACCTGAACCATTGTCGCATCCAGACCTTTTTGGAATAAATTCGGATTGAAGGAAGCATTCACAAACCAGTAACCTCCTGTTTCAATATTTCCTCCCAAACCAGATGAAATGTTATACGTCAAACCGTCATTGTCGCGAACGGTCTGCATTAAACGCCCTGCAAATCCTGCTCCTAAAGTATAATTTCCGATGAAAAACGGAACATAATCAGCATCAGCTCTTTTTAATCCTGTAAACTGTCCGATGAATAATTCTGCACTTGGTTTTTCTGGAATTGTGACTACTTCTGTTTTTGCTGCGGCTTTTGAAGCTTCTTCAAATTTTAGTTTTTCTGTAACTCCGCCGTTCCAGTTTTTGAATGATTTTTTTAGGGAATTATTCAAGTTTGCTCCATCGGTATCTCCAACAATTACCAAACGCATTGAAGCTGTTCCGAAATACTTTTTATGGAAAGCTTTTACTTCTTCCAATGTCGCTTTTTTGATGTTTTCGATGTTGTCCTCGACACTTAAACTGTAGTTTGGATTGTTTTTGGTGTAAATTGACTGAGATAAAGCAATGCTTCCTCTTTCTCCTGGATCGTTTAAACTTTGCTGAGTGTTTCCAATAAACTGCTGTTTAAGGTTTTCAAATTCTTTGGCGTCAAACAATGGATTTCGCAATTCTTCAGCCAATAGTGTAATGACCTGATCCAAATCTTTTTTCAGACATTTGAAACCAATATTCACTTTGAAAGATGAGGCGTTTACGTTTAATGAAACTCCTAATTTCTGAAGTTTTTCTGAGAATTTAAATTTGTCGTTAAGCGTTGTTCCTTTTGATAACATCGAAGCTGTTAAAGCTGGAATCATATCATTTTTGCTTTCGCTGGCATAATTTCCAAGTGAAATACTCGCTGCAACAGTCACAAAATCTTTTGCTGAAGTTTTTACAGAAACCACATCAATTCCTGAAACTTTTTCTCTTTTGAATGCAGAAGCTGATTTCTCAATTAAGGTTTCAGCCACTGTAGTTTCTTCACTTGTATTTTTCACTAAAAATGGAGCGGATAAAGCTTCCTCATGAGAATGTCCTTCTTCTGGATGTCTGTAATAAAATGGCTCATTTACTGGCATATAATTATTAGCTTCGCCAGTATTACTATTTTGTGCTCCAGACTGTTTTGGAATAAAATAGCCTGTTGTACTTTGGTCTTCCACCAAATATTGGTTGGCTACACGCAAAACATCTGCTGGAGTTACTTTTTTCAATCGATCAACTCCTGTAATGTAGTCTGTCCAATCTCCAGAAGCGATTGCCTCATTTAATTCTGAAGCCACATCCCCTGATCCGTCTCTTCCCAGAATAGTTTGTGCGTTGATATTGGCTACAACACGATTTACCTCATCCTGAGTTACGCCTTCTTTCTGGATTTTAGCGATAACCTCACTGATTTTAGTATCAATATCTTCATGTTTTGAAGTCGTTGGAAAACCTACGCCAATCGTGAAAAGTCCCACTTCTTTGAAGTTTGTTGCACTGGCATAAGAATAAATTCCCAAACGGGTATCAACGAAAGTTTTGTTCAAAATTGCCGATGGGCCATTACCAATAATTTGAGCCAGAATATTTAAAGCTGGTAAATCTTCGTGCAAAGCGCCTGGAATTTTATACGCTTTGTTTACAACACCCAATTCTCCTGGTTTTCTCACCACAATTTTACGTGCTCCATATTGTTGAGGCTCTTCTGTGTAGGGCTGTGGCATTACATGCGGCGCTTTTGTGATTTTTCCGAAATATTTCTCAATCAGTTCAAAAACATTTTCTTTTCTGAAATCTCCGATGATGGTCAGAGTCGCATTATCGGGCCAGTAATAGGTATTATAGAAATTCTTTAAAACTTCAATCGGCGCTTTTTCAATATCCGATTTCCATCCGATTGTTGAGTGATGATACGGATGTGCAATATAAGCTGCCGCCCAGATTTCCTTGTCCAGTAAACTGTTTGGGTTGTTTTCTCCACGCTCAAATTCGTTACGTACAACGGTCATTTCGGCTTCTTTGTCTTCTTTTGTCAATAACGAATTTCGCATTCTGTCGGCTTCGATTTGAAGTGCCAGTTCGATTTTATCACTTGGAAGTGTTTGATAATAGTTTGTACGATCGTACCATGTTGTAGCATTTAACTGTGCTCCTGTATTTTGCAAAACATCCGTAATGGTATTTCCGTTTTTCTTATTGAAAGTTGGTGTTCCTTTAAACATCAAATGTTCCAAAAGGTGTGTTGATCCGGTGTTTCCTAAAACTTCATGTTTAGAACCAACACGATATACAATTTGTACAGTTGCAACCGGAGAAGCATTGTCCTGTAAAAGTAGTACGCTCATACCATTGGGTTGGTACAAATATTCTTCGATTCCTCCTAACTCTTTTATTTTCTTAAAGTTAATTGATTTTCCCTGCGCTGACATAAGGGTACAGAATGCTAATGAGCAATAGCCCAGAAAGATGTATTTTTTCATCTTATTATTTTTTATAATTGTCTAGTTTGTTTTCTTAAAATATGATTTTACAATCAATGAAGATTCTTTTGATATCATTAACGCCAATTCTCTATTGTCGAATTTTTTAAAATAAAGCTGTTCACACCAGTACTTCTTAAATAGTTTTAATGCTTTCATATTGTTTCAGAAATTTAATAGGTCTTTTATCAGTAAGCTTTTCAGGTTATTCAAAATCAGAGTTAAAAGAGCTGCTTTTCACAGCCCTTTTTATTAGGTTTTTCGGTTAAATTGCTTTTGCTTACTAATTCAAAATAAAAAATGAAACATCGAAAAACCTTTATAACGATTTAAAATTATTGATTCCTTTCTCCAACCAGTCATTATAAAATTCAATATCCGGATTGTAAGCTGTTGGTTCATTGAGTTCTTTACCTTCATGATCAATCAAAACATAATAAGGCTGTGCATTGGTTTTATATTTCAAAATTTGAAATTCACTCCATTTCTGCCCTATATATTTCAACTTTTCCCCTGTTATTTTGGAGATAATTTGTTCTTCTTCGGCAAGAGGTCGTTTGTCATCTACATAAAGAGAAATCAACACAACATCTTTATTCAAATGATTCAAAACTCTAGGATCGGGCCAGACTCTTTCTTCCATTTTTCTACAGTTTACGCAGGCAAAACCAGTAAAATCAAGCATTACAGGTTTATTTTCTTTTTTTGCATAAGCCATTCCCGCATCATAATCCCGAAAAGTTACAATACCATTCGGACCTTCTTCTGCATCTTTTGGAAGAACTGCAATAGTTTTTACTTCTGAGGTTGCTGCTCCAAGTCCATACGGAGATTCGCTATATTGTTTTGGTGGAGGAAAACCACTAATCCATTGTAATGGAGCTCCCCATAAACCTGGAATCAAATAAACAATGAAAGCCAATACAAAAATTCCGAGACCTAATCTTCCAACTGAAATATGAGGTAGCGGAGAATCATGTGCTAATGTTATTTTTCCAAAAAGATACAAAGCCAGAGCTACGAAAATGGCAATCCAAATGGCTAGAAAAGTTTCTCTTTCCAAAAGATGAAGCTGCAAAACAAGATCGGCATTGCTTAGAAATTTAAATGCTAATGCTAACTCCAAAAATCCTAAAACTACTTTAACAGAATTCAGCCAGCCACCCGATTTAGGAAGTGAATTCAACCAACCTGGGAAAGCTGCAAAAATGGCAAATGGCAATGCAATGGCCAATGAAAAACCAAACATTCCCACAATAGGTGCCAATCCGCCCTGACTTGCTGCCTGCACTAATAAGGTTCCAACAATTGGTCCTGTACACGAAAAAGAAACTACAGCAAGAGCAAGCGCCATAAATAGAATTCCGATAATCCCGCTTGTCTGCGATTTTTCATCAACTTTGGTAAGCCATGAACTTGGAAGTACAATTTCAAAAGCGCCCAAAAAGGACATCGCAAAAAAGATTAACAGTAAGAAAAAGATCAGATTGAAAGTTACGTTCGTCGCCAAGGCATTCAAGGAATCTGCTCCAAAAATGGTCGTAACCAAAGTTCCCAAAGCCACATAAATCACAATAATTGAAATTCCGTAAAACAATGCATTTCTGATTCCGCTGGCCTTATTTTTACTTTGTTTGGTAAAAAAACTAACCGTCATCGGAATCATTGGAAAAACGCAAGGTGTCAACAATGCGGCAAAACCAGATAAAAAAGAAATAATAAATATTCCCAAAATTCCCTTTTGATCTTTATCCTTATTTCCCTCTACACTTGAAACCTCAGCCGCTTTTTTCTGAAACTTTACTGCTTTATTCAAATCAAAACTAAGTTCAATACTTTGAAGTTCTGAGACAGCAGCTGAATTTCCATATACAAATTCAACAAAAGCATTTATAGTATTTACTTTTTTTGAAACCGCAATTTTCTGTGTAAAAACTGTTTTGTTTTCAAAAACTTTTACTTTGGACTTTAAAACTGGATCTTCAATTGTTTGTCCTTCCTCTTCTGTTGTGTTTCCTAAAAGTGTAAAACCACCTTCGCTGTCGTCAAACATAAAAGTTGTTGCTGTTGTACCTTTTCCGGAAACATTTTGCGAATACAAATGTGCGCCTGAAGAAATTGTTGCTTCAGCCGATAATATATATTCTTTATCTGAGACTTTTTCTACAATAGTTTTCCATACTACAGCATCTGCTTTTTGCCCGTAACTGATTGTTACCAGTAAAAAAGCTATTAGATAAAATACTTTTTTCATAAAATGGGGTTCTTTTATTTCATTTTAAAAAGTAATTCAACTTGCTTAGGCGGAAGACATTTTGTATCGTCACAAGCCATAAATTCTACATTTGCATTAATTTGTTTCGGTGTTTTGTCCTTTATTTTAATGCGTTGTTTAAAAATGGTTTTGTTCTCAAAATATTTAATCTTCATTCCGTAAATCGGATCATTAACCACATGACCTTCTTCTTCTTTTGTATTTCCTTTTTTCAGATATTCCCCTTTTCCATCAAAAGAAAATTTGGTTGGTAACGGACCATCTTCTGGAACACTCTGCGAATACAAATGCCAGCCTTTTTCGATTGCCGCTTTGGCAATAAGCTCATATTCTGATTCTGATATTTTTACTACACTTGTCGTCCATTTTACTGGATTGTATACTTGAGCATTTACTGATCCTGCGATTAAAATCAGTAGCATTAGAACTTTTTTTTTCATTTTTTGATATTTTATTTTTTATGACACAACTACTTTGTTATATCAATTAACCACTTATAACCTCCTGCTTCGGTGAAGAATAATTTAGAAGAATTGTTACTAAACCATTGCTCCCATTCCTGAGGATTTTTCTCTAAACCTGTGTAACGCTGTAGAACTCTATTGGCTAAATCTTTCTCTTTACTACTTTTTAAGAGTGTAATACACTGCTGTAAAAGCTGTTTGTCATTATTCCCAATTCCTAACTTTTTGATATCCTCATCAATTTTTAAAGAATAAAAATCGTCTGGTGTTGCATACATATACTTTTTGTTGTCACTTAAATATTTTTTTAATTTCTCAACATTTTTCACATATTCAGGTTTAAAGAAATCTCCTGATTGTTGTTTGACATATTCTCCCCAATTTGGTATAGGCATTGGTTCAGATTGCACTTGTAAAATTGCAGCTTCCATCTCGCTCAATTTCTCACCTTTATCTTTCTTTTCTTTTAATTCTTTTACTGTTTTTGCACTTTGAACATTAACTTCAGCGATATATTTTTTATAATTCTCATAAGATTCCGTGCTCAAACCATAAATCATTCCATCGACATAAGTTGATCTAATCGCTATCTGCTGTCTGTATTTTCTAGCGATCGGTTTTTGACCTTTAAATTTCTTGATGTACACCACAGTATTAGCAAAAACTTGTCTGGCTTCATCTGTCATATAATCTGGTGAAGCTGAAAATCCCCATAATAAAAAATTACCATGACGCCCAATAGCAACAGCTCCAACATCTTTACTGTTTACACCGCTTGAAATGTATTCCGTATCAGGAGAATCTAAAAATCCGTCACCTCTTGATACTAATCCAACGCGATAGCCTTTTCCTTCTAGATATCCTTCTTTTTGCACTCGCCACATTGGAATTTCTTTTGGCACATTTTTTCCTGAAGCGTAATGAAAAATCCCATCTGGGGTCGGTTTCGTTACCATTGTTAATTTTACGGGAAAAGGCCCTTTAAAGATTGGATGTTCTGCTTTTAAATGATGCGCATCGGCATCTAGGCACAAACACAGCCAATCTAGTTTTAAACCAATAGTCTCTCCCATTTGAGGAGCAGTTTGACCTATAAAAATGGTAGGAAAATCAAAATCTTCTTTTAAATATTTTGAAGGTTTGTAATTAGGCTGACGTTCGCCTTTTTCCCACGGTTTAACAGTCTGATCAAATATCGTTACATCATATGAAGCCGACATGTCCATTGTGTAGCTTCTGGCATCAACTGCTTTCACGCTTGAAAAATATTCTTTTAAATAACTTTCAAAAGCATTGTAACGTGTTTTGAAATCTTCTTTAAAACGCTCTGGAGAATAACCTCCATTATTGATTGCTGAATTAATAAAGTCATCACTCAACGGAATTGCGGGATCATATCCCACATATAAAACCGATATGTTTTCTTTTTGATGCTGTTGTGCGAAAACTGAAGCATTTGCACAAAACAGCATTATTGCTAATACTATTCTAACCCTTATTTGTTTCATTTGATGCTATTTAAAATTTATAATTTCAATTCTTTACTCTTAGTATTGGGAGATAAACATTGCTTGATATCACAGGTTTGATAAAAAAGTCCTGCCTTAATTTTAGCATTTGCTTCTAAATCCTTAACTGAAAAATACCTTATGAAAGTAAGTTCACCTTTGTAAATAAAAATATTGTCCTCATAAGGATATGGATTAGGTTTAATCCAATCTTCTAAAGCTGTTACTCCTTTTGGAAGTTCCAATACCATTTGATACTGAATATAAGGTTGTGTGGGCGGAACATACGCGTAAATACGCCATCCGTCAAAAACCTTAGATTTTACTATTACAGCCAATTGCGTTTTGCTTTTGTTCCAAATTAGCTGCGCATCTACTGAAACTGGGTCTGAAACAACCGGATCTTTTATTTTAAAAACACCAGCCGTTTTTTCTACTTTTTTAATGAATGCCTGATCTGGTTTTTGCCCATAGGAATTCACTGCAAAAACTAAAAAAACGACTAATGCTAGTTTTTTAATGATTGCCATTTTAATGATTATTAAGAATCAGATGCTGTTACTTCGAAGCGAAAATTGCGGCAAGATCTTTATCCATTCTTTCATCATCTGCTTCACCTTGATCGTATCTGGCAACGATAATTCCGTTTGGATCTACTAAGATTTTGGTTGGCAATACATGAATATTGTAGCCTTCGCTCACGTCTTGATCAATATTAATTCTTTCGTAAGTTCCTTCTTTGTATTGCAGACCTCTCAGAATATGTCTCCAAACTCCAATTCCATCTTTTTCAACCGCTTTTTTCCATTTGTCTTCTGCTCTGTCATCATCAGAAACACCTAAGATTTCAAGTCCTTTTGGTTTGTATTGCGCATACAGTTTCAATAAATGAGGATTTCCTTTTCTACAAGGCACACACCACGAAGCCCAAAAATCGATTAAAACATATTTGCCTTTAAAATCATCTAATTTGATTGGATTTCCGTTAATGTCTTTTTTATTAAAAGGTCCAGCTGGAGCGCCTGGAACACCTTTTTTCATGTTTTCAATTTCTGTAACTAAATCTTTAGCCAAATCTCCTTTTTTATATATTGGATTAAAACTGTCGTAATATGCTTTGGCTTCATCATATTTCAGATTTCTTGAATTCATTCTTAGTAAAAAAAGACTGTAATACGAGTTCGGATTGTCTTTCATGAAGTTGTAAGATGCCTTTTCCATTTCTGCATACATTGGCTCTAATTTTCCTCTTGCATCATTATCTTCATATTTAATGGCCTCTAAAACTTCTTCACTTTTTTTCGCTGCTCTTGCATCATCATATTTTTTTCTGATGGCATCAAACTGATCTAATTCCTTTTTGTATTTCGATTTGATTTTGGCTGTTATAGCATTAAATTTCGCAACATCATCCTGTGTTTTAGAACCTGTTAGTTTCGACGCTGGAAAATCTGCATAATTGAGCTGCAAAGTCATTGGAACTGCTTCTGCAAAAAGTGACACATACATTTTGTCATTCATCTTGCTGAAATCAGAGATTTTTGCAATGCCTAAATTTTCAACAGGATCTTTAAATTCTCCACTAATCTGAAATTTCCCTTTCGTAACTTTAACTGAATCTACTTTATTACCACTAAAAACGTACAGTTTTCCATCACTTAATCCTGTTACAGTTCCGTCAATTTTATATTTTCCCTGCGCTTCACAATCCATTGAAAAACCTTGAAACAAAAGACCTAAAACTGCTATTTTAATTACGTTTAACTTTTTCATTGATTTACTTTTTAAATTATAATCCAATTGTTTTTTTCTACTTATTTGGCTTTAAAAATGGCTGCTAAATCTTCATCCATTTTTTTATCATCTGCTTCTCCACCGTCATATCTAGCAACGATAATTCCGTTTGGATCTACTAAAATTTTAGTTGGTAATGAATGAATGTTGTAACCTTCGCTGATATCCTGATCTTCGTTTATTTTTTCGTAAGTACCTTCTTTGTATTGCAAACCTCTAAGAACATGTTTCCAAACACCAATTCCATCTTTTTCAACTGCTTTTTTCCATTTGTCTTCTGCTTTATCATCATCAGAAACACCCAAAATTTCTAAACCTTTTGGTTTGTATTCAGCATACAACTTCAATAAATGTGGATTTCCTTTTCTACAAGGCACACACCATGAAGCCCAAAAGTCAATCAAAACATATTTCCCTTTGAAATCTTCCAGTTTTAACGGATTTCCATTAATATCTTTTGTATTGAAAGGCCCAGCTGGTGCACCTGCAATACCTTTTTTCATCTTTTCGATTTCAGCCGCTAGATATTGAGCACTTTTGGTATTTTTATAAAGCGGATTAAAACTATCGTAATAGCCTTTAGCTTCGTCGTAAGTCATTCCGTTCAAATAATATAACAACATGGTCATACTGAAATAAGACTTCGGATTATCCTTGAAGAATTTCAATGTCGCCTCACCGATTTCTTTGTAGGCAGGTTCTAAGAATTCTTTAGCATCATTGATTTCGTATTTAATAGCTTCTGTCGTTTTTTCGTCTTTTTTGGCAGTAACAGCAGCTTCGTACTTTTTGCTAAGTGCTTCTACTTTATCAAATTCTTTCTTGTATTTTTTGTTAATTTGATCCGTAATTGCGGTGTATCTGTAACTATCATCCTGTGTTTTTGAACCTTTTAAAACAGCTTTTCTAAAATCAGCATAATCTAGTTTTAAAGTCTGAACTCCCGGCTCAACATAAAATGAAGTAAACGTTTTTTCTGCTCTGTAATTAACTTCAGCATCCTTCGTCAGACTAAGATTAAAGACCGGTTCGTCCATCTCACTTTCAATTTGAAACTTACCATTTTTAACTTCTACTGGGACAACAGCGCTGTTCTTGTAGGTGTAGATTTTTCCATTAACCAAACCTGTCACTGTACCATCAATATGAAATTTTTGCTGTGCCGATGCTTTAAAATTAAAAGCTGACAAGAGCAGGCTCAAAACCGTTATTTTTATTATACCTAAATATTTCATGGCTTTATTTATTAAGTTTTCCTAGTTTATAAGTTTTCTATTTTTGTTTTTAAAGCCAATACGCGCTCATTTGGTTCATCTCCTTTAGCAGATGCTTTTTTGAGGTACGTGTCAATGTTTTCCAAACCTTTAGCTTTGTTGCGTGTTTTAAGATAAAGACTTGCCAAACAATAATTTACCGCAAGTGATTCTGGATCTACGTCTTTAATATTTTCAATCATTGCAATCGCTTTATCATCTAATCCCGCTTTTTCAAAATCTGGATTTACTGCAATACTGTAAGCGGTATTGATGTAACCACCTAAAGCTTCTTTCTTATTTTTTGCAAAAGCTGCATCTGCTTGTTTTTTATTAAAATCAAACCATTTATCATATTGTTTTTGTGCTAAATAATACTGACTGTAATAGTACGTTTTGTACTCGCTTTGCTGTGGAGAAACAAAATCTTTTTCGGTTTCTGCAATTGCTTTGTCTAATTCTGGAAGTGTTTTTTTAGTCGCAATTCCAACCAAATAGTTAGAAACTGCTGCACCAATAACGTAATCATAGCTTTCTTTCCCGATGTACGATTTATCGATAAAAGCTTTTTTATTTTTAATTAAATAATTGTAGACTTTGCTTTTGTATTCTACTCCAGCGTGTGCAATTACAGTAAAACCATTTTCAGTTAAATACTGATCCGGTTTCATTGTTGGGATTACCTCTTTACCTACTTTTTCAATAAGATCTGGCTTATAAGCTGTATATAAAGATTTTACATACTGTGCTAAAAAAGCAAGATCTCTATTTCCTGATTCGTATTGTTTGTTTAGATAATCTAATTGTTTCGTAGGATCGAAAGCGATTTTTGCCTGCTCAATAAAATCTTCTGCTTTTTCTGCACCTGTAGCTCTGTGTACCACTTTGCCATCAGCATCCATAAAAAGCAGTGTTGGATAAGCACTTACCTCATAGATTTTGGTTAATTCGATACCTTCTCCTTTTTCCATATCCATCTTGATGCTTACAAAATTGGCATTCATATAATCTCCAACATTTTGCTGCGGAAATATCTCTTTTGCCATCATTTTACAAGGTCCACACCAAGTGGTAAAACAATCCATAAAAACCAGTTTTTTTTCTGCTTTGGCTTTTGCCAATACTTCTTTGAATGTGCTGTGCTCAAAAGAAATTCCTTGTGCACTTAGTTTTGGAATCACCAATAATAGCACTAAAACAGCTGCGATTTTTTTCATTTTTTGTTTGATTAAGATTTATAGTTATTATTTTTTTTCTTTAAAATGAGACATAAGTGTGGCCGTACACTTCTGTTAAATAAGTGAATTCTTATATTCAATAATTCAAAATGAAATATAAGGTTAGAGAAGTTTTATAGAGGAAAAACAAACTCCTCTAACCTATATTTTAAAGATTAATACGATGGATTTTGTTTAATAACACGATTCCCCGCATCTATAGATTCTGTCGGAATTGGCAGAATAAATTTATCTGAGTTTGTAGCCGATGCTTTTACATCTGATACTTTAAATCCAGAACCAAATCCGTCAGCATAATCATATCTGATTAAGTCATACCACGTTTCTCCACCTTCAGCATACAATTCGGCTAATTTTTCGTAACGAACTGCTGTTAAAAATTGAGAAAGCGAAATTGTATTTGGATAAGTTTCAAAACCATTTCCTCCTGTTGTTACCGCTCCTGCTCTGGTTCTAATCGTGTTTATTGCCTGAAGTGCTTCTGGAGTTACTGCGTTATTAGCTCTTGCACTTGCTTCTGCCAAAATCAAATATACTTCTGCTATACGCATATGGTAAAATAATTCGTTGGTTCCTGTAATAAAATTAGAGGTGTATTTTGTGGTATAATATCCACCGTAAGATACATTTGTGATAAAGATTGATGTTCTACCTGCATCATAAGTAATGTTTTGCGCTCCAACTGTCATGCTTCCTGCAATGGCATCTTTATAAACTTGCGAAATATTAGCAGAAAATCCACCGTAGTAATTACCGATTCCAATTCCCTCGTTAGATACTCCTGCAGTACCAAACAAAATTTCTGAGCTTGTAAAAATAGCAGCAGAATCATGATCGTCAAAAATAGCTCCGTAAGTAGGTTCCAATTTAAAGTTTGAACCTCCGTTAGCAATAACATCCTGACACAAAGTAACCGCATTAGCATAATCTCCTTTGTATAATAATACTCTAGCTTTTAGGCCTTTTGCAAAAGTTTTATTGGTGTATTTTTTACTTCTTAAATCAGGAGCATTTGCAATTCCTTCATCCAAATCAGCAATAATTGCAGTATACGTTTCAGCAACTGTATTTCTTGGACTGATTTCTGAGTTTCTAACCGGTTTTGTTCTTACCAAAATACCATATTCTGAGTTCACGTCATAAAATTGTCCAAAAGTACGGAGCAAGTAAAAATGTCCTAACGCTCTTAGAATTTTAGCCTCAGCCAAAATCTCTGCTTTTCTGCCTGGAGTAGTAAAAACTTTATCGTCTAATGCACTTACTTTTTCAATAAGCCAATTGGTGCGATTGATTAAATCGTATAGTCCTCCGTAGATATATTTTGTATCAGTAGCCCCAGTTGCAAGCGGATTATTAGTTGCCCATCCAACTGGTTCAGGTCCTGTAGAATATTGACCATTATTACTAAAGCCACTCATAATATCTGCCATTAAGTAAAATATCGGAAATGCACCTCCGGAACTTTTTTGTCTAAAGGCGGCATATGCACCTGTAAGAGCCAACTCTGCAGATGATTCGCTATTAATTGCAGTATCAGCTTCTAATGCGTATGGCGGTTTGTAATCCTCTAAATCTTCTGTTAACTGGCAGGAAGCTGTAGTAAACAATGCAGCACTTACTAAACCTATGTATATATATTTTAATTTTTTCATTTCTGTCTTTTTTACAATTATTTACTATTAACTAGAAAGTAACATTTAGAGAAAATGTAAAAGTTCTGACGTTTGGATAAGATCTTCCATCATCTCTCACAAAACCAGTTGATCGGTTAGCAAATGAGCTCGAAATAACATCTTCTGGATCAAGCCCAGGATAATCTGTAATCGTGATTAAGTTATTACCGCTTAATGCTAATCTTACTTTGCTAAGTCCTGTATTCTTAAACAAACTTGAAGGTAAATTATAACCTATAGAAGCAGAACGTAATTTAATATAAGAAGCATCTACAACTGCTCTTGATGTAGCAATGTAACCATGTGTTGCTGAACCGTAAGCTGCATAAGGTGCGTTTGGATTCTCTGGAGTCCAAGTATCAAAAACTTCTCTTGTTGGATTAGTAAGAGCATCAGTATAATACAGATTTGAAATTTTTTCGTACTGTCTTTGCGCTCCTTGGGAGAAGTTCCAGTTCATACTAAAATCCCAGTTTTTATAGGTTACACTATTGTTCCATCCTCCAAAATAATCTGGATTAATGTCTCCAATCGGACCTCTATCATCTGTTGTAATTTTTCCGTCGCCGTTGATATCTTTAAAAATATAATCTCCAGGTTTTGTCAAGGTACTTTGGTAAACACCTCCTGCAGCAGTATTAAGTGCATCGATTTCTGCTTGTGTTTGTGCAATTTTAATTACATCATAACCTGTAATTACACCAAGTGGCTGCCCTTGAATAACAGTTTGAGATCCTGCACTTCCAGAGTATAAATTATCTACATTATTTTTTACTGTTGAAATATTGAATGAAGAGTTCCATCTGAAGTTTTTGTTTCTAATAATATCAACTCCAATTAAAAATTCCCAACCTTTGTTTGAAACATCTGCCACATTGGTATTCCAGCTGATAGATCCTGTTTCGTAAGGAAGCTGCGTAAATAAGATAATTCCAGAAGTGTTTTTTTCAAAGTAAACCAACTCTCCTGTTACTCTATTATTAAACAAACTATAATCGATCCCTAAATCTAATTGTTGTGTTTCTTCCCATTTAATTTTAGAATTTGGAACACCTGTTACAGCGATACCATTTTTTCCATCGTAAAATGAATCTCCATTTTCTAATGACTGATAATAAGCTAAATAAGTAAACGAAGGCAAGTTATCAGACCCCGTTCTACCAATAGAAGCTCTCAATTTTAATTGATTGATAACCGAACTTTCTTTTAAGAAATCTTCATTATGCATATTCCAGGCTAAGGCTCCTGAAGGGAAAAATCCATAACGATTATCTGGTCCAAACTTCGTTGATCCGTCTCTTCTGGCTGTAAAGGTTGCCAGATACTTAGATTTGTAACTGTAATTAACTCTTCCAAATATAGAGTTAAGCCCTTGTTCTACAGCTTCACTTTCAACACTATCCGTAAAATTAGAAGAACCAATATTAATTAAAGTATCATCATCTGGAAATCCTCTATAATGTTGTGCTTGTGCGTCGTATCTTGTATGATTCCAAGAAACTCCTGCAACGGCATCAATTCTATGATTTTCGGCTATTGTTTTATTGTAACTTAATGTATTTTCAAAAGCAGTTGTCCATCCTTCATTTCTCTGCACATCTAATCTTGCCCCTGGTCTGTCATAGTACATTCCGTAAAATAAGGCATTTGTACTTTTTGAAGTACTGAATTCGTTTGATTCATCCGAATTTACCGAAGCATTTAATTGAGATTTAAATTTTAAACCTTTAATAATCTCTACTTCAGCATAAATAGAACCAAGCAAATTTTTAGAGATTGCTTTTTTTCTCATCTGCATTCCGTCTCCTAAAGCAGTATATTGTTCTCCATAATTTCCAACAAAAGTAGAATAAGAACCGTCTTCATTAAACGCTGGAAGATCTGGTCTGAAACTTCCAAGAGCAAGAGAACTAAATCCTTTGTTTTTATTTACCGAATAGTTGTAATTAACCGATCCCCCAACTTTAAAAGAGTTTGTAATGTTTGCATCTAAATTGGTACTGAAGGTATAACGCTTAAAGTCATTTTCGATCATTACCCCTTCCTGATCCGAAATTCCGGCAGACATCATGTAATTTACTCTTTCGCTTCCGCCATTTACGTTAAAGCTATATTGTGTCCATAAAGCATTTTTGTTGGTAATTAAATCCTGCCAATTCGTATTGGCTTTTCCAAAATAAGTATTTGGACTGTTTACTATAGCATATTCCGTTGGAAAATAGGACCAAAAAGCTTCTGGATACCCATTTAAAGTTTGTTGTGCCGTTTTTTTAGAGAAAGCGATATACTCATCTGCAGATAAATAATTGTATGTTTTTACTGGATTCTGAAAGGTACTCGCAGCATTAAAAGAAAATTTTGGCGCCTGTCCTCTTTTTCCTCTTTTAGTCGTTACAATGATAACTCCGCTTGCCGCTCTCGAACCGTAAATGGCTGCCGCAGAAGCATCTTTCAAAACGTCGATACGTTCAACATCATCTGGATTAATTGCCAAAAGAGGATTTTCTCTTGAACCATAATTAATCAAACCTAAACTTTCAGAATTTGGCGTAACTGAAATTGGAGTTCCGTCTATCACATATAAAGGCTGGTTATCCCCTCTAATCTGTGTTAAACCTCGAATGTTTACAGAAGAACCTGCTCCTGGCGCTCCACCTCTGCTGGATACATTAACACCCGGAATTTTTCCAATTAAAGCATTATCAATAGTTTGTGTTTTAATTTGCTGAATATCTTCTGAAGTAATAGAACCTACCGAACCTGTAAGGTCTTTCTTTTTGGTTGTTCCATAACCAACCACCATTACTTCTTCAAGAGCACTTACTTCTTCTTTTAATACAATCGAATAATTGGTTTTATTTTTAGTAATTTGTTCGGTATACAATTGGAATCCCATACCGCTTGCTACTACATAATAACCCACTTCGGCTGTAATACTAAAAGTTCCGTCAAAATCAGTTGTAGTTCCTCGCAATACGAAATTTTTCCCCATGTCTTCACCAGTTGGTTTATAGCTGGTCACATAGACTGTAATTCCTGGAACTGGCTGACCGCTCGGATCAGTAACTTTTCCTTTTATTTCTACAACTTCGCCCGGTTGAGCTATCTTTTTTGGAGCAACTTCCTTTATAATTATGGTATTATTGGATGCTACTTCATATTTAAAATTTCCTCTCGAAAGGCTTTTTTCCAAAAGGCTATTAACAGTTATTGTTCCTTTTTCAAGATCTATTTTTGGAAGATCATCAAACATATTCGAACGGTAAACAAACCTGTATTTCGTTTGTTTTTTAATAAGTTCAAAAATCTGATCTACAGTTGCTTTTTGGTCATTCTTAATTACAATTTTAACATTTTGTGATAAAAGTTCTAATGGAGTAAAGCTGAAAAGCGCCAGAGAAAGAAAAAGAATAATGGTTCGCATAATTAAAGTTGAAATGCTTTTTCTTGTGCAGAAAACAGCTTTAATAATTTTAATTTTCATAATTTTGGTTTTGGTTTATCAGTTAATCTTGAATTAATTATAAGTCCTATCACGGGAAAAGCTGGTTTGTTCTTCGACCCACGAACCACTTTTCCCTTTTTTTATCAACTTACAATTTTCTTTCTTACTTAAAAATTACAGTCTTTTGGTTTATTTCATACGCTATTTTGTTAGTGTTACTAATGATATTTAAAATTTCCTCTATCTTCTGGTTTTTATCCAATATTCCGTTAAATGTGCTATTTTCTATAGCCTTGTTTTTAAATTCAGTTTTGATGTCATACCATCTTTCCAAAACTTTCATAATATCTTTTAAAGGCATTTCCTGAAAACTAAAAATTCCTTCTTTCCACGATACTTCATTAAATACATCTACTGCAGTCACACGAATATTGTGATTTTCTAACACAGACTGATTTCCTGGTTTTAGAACAGTAGTATTAAAAGAACCTGATAAGTTGACTTTACCTTCAACAAGTGTCGTATAAATAGTTTCTGAGTCCTGATAAGCCTTGATATTAAATTCAGTTCCTAAAACTTCTACATTCTGATTTTGCGTTATAACATTAAAATGTGATCCTTTGTGAGCTGTACTTGGCGAAACATCGAAATAAGCTTCTCCATAAACCAGTTCAACTTGGCGCGGTTGTCCATCTGTAAAATTCACAGGAAATTTCAGTTTTGATTCTGAGTTTAGCCAAACTTTTGTTCCATCTGCCAGATTTATAAAAAACTGTCCGCCTCTTGGAATCGTCAAATAATTGTAAGCAATAGTGTTTTTTGCAGATTCATTATTTTTATAAACAATCTCGGTTCCGTTACTGTGTACTCCTGTAGAATTGTACACCGATCCTTTACCTAAAGCAACTTGTTCACCATTTGCTAAAACTAAAATTGCTTTGTCTGTTCCCGGAGCAATTACCGATTTTGTCGCAACAACTTTCTCGGACTGTTTTTCTCTTAAATGATTTTTAGAAAAATAAATAGTAAATCCTAATACCAGCACAGCAGCTGCAGCACCATATCTCCAGATGTGTAATTTTCTTACTGGAACTTCAATTCTATCCTGAATAGCAGCCCAAGCTTCTTTTTTATTAATCTGTTGCAATAATGCAGCACGTTTTTTTAGCAATTTTTCGTCGGTAAGATGCTCTAGTATATATTCCTTATCCGAATCGGTAAAAAGATCAGAATCGGTAAGAGCCTCTGGTTTCTCTCGTTTTAAAATAGAGGAAGCGGTACGGCTGGAAAGGTCAAGTATTTTACTGAAAATAGACATCTTATAATGTGTTATATATTACTAAGACGACAAAAAGAAAAAGGAGGGTGAAAAAAGATTAAAAAAAAATTATATTTTTTTTAAGCTATTGTAAAATACTATGAATTTTTAACAGTGCTAATTAAAATTAAATGCTTAAAAAGCATTAATTTCTGATCTCGAATACAAATGCAATAATGAAGAAACAATCTTTCAATAGCGGTTTTAAGCGCTTGTAGGCAATCTTCTTCTGCGTTTTAATGGTATTTAAAGAAACACCTAATTCTTCTGAAATTTCAGTATTACTTAATCCTTTAATACTCAATTTTATAATTTGAGCACATTTAGCAGGTAAGGTATTCACCGCTTTTTCTATCAGCATAGAAGTTTCAGAAATCATTACCTCTCTTAAAAAAAACGGATCAGTTTCGATTTGAGCAAAATCTGTTTCGCCAATAGACAAGGTGGCTTTGTAATGCTTACTTTTTAAATAATCAAGAGATCTGTTTTTTACAGCAGTATACAAATATGATTTGATTGCAGTATCATTTTGAAATTCGATTCTATCTTCCCACACCTTAATAAAGACTTCTTGAACAATATCTTTTGATACTTCTATATTCTCAATATACTTGTTGGAAAATAAGCACAACGAAGGATAGAGCGTATTGAAAACGCTTTTATATTCCTTTAATGTTAAAATCTGAACGCCCATACTTTCCTTTTTGAAGACTTAAAATTAAGTTCTAATTCTTCTTTTTAATTTCTAATTATTAAGAAATTGCATTTCTAAGAATAATTTAATTCATCTTTTTTTAATGCTAATATAAATAAATTGTTAATTGACCCGCAAAGTGCATGCAATCCGAAAAATGCTCCTGCTCCTTTCCTTTCATTAAAAATTTACTATAAATAGCTATCCAATCTCATCAAATACTGTGTTTTTTACGATTTTGATATTTAATTTCAACAAAAATTAGCTGATTTTAAAAAAGGCTAATTTAAATAAAAATTACACATTTAATACCTAAAGTAAGATTATACAACATTTTTAACATTTAATAATCGTACATTCCAAGATATATTCAAAAAATAATAAAGGAAAAATTACGGGGAAAATAATTTTAGATTAATTTTAAATAGTAAAATTTCAATCTCCTCTCTTTTCAAATTCTTTGTTATTCTTAAATCAAAATCATGATAACGGTTACAAATTTATATAAATTCTATAGAATTGGTAGATATAATATATTCTTAATTTGTTAAATTTATAACTATCATAAATTAACCAACCGTAACAAACTAATATTCTGAATATTGCATTTTAAATATAATTAAATAATTAAACTAGAAAGAAGAGCTTCTTTCAGAAAATTCTCAAAATACTATTCTCTACCCGACTATTTTATGTCAAAAATTCAAGAAATGATTTATAGTCTGTCAAAAAATAATATATTTGCGGTCAACACACAACAAATGAGAAACCAAATTATTTCCCTAATTATTATCAATATTATTATCGATCGATAGTAGTACGGGGATTTTATATAAAAGTATTTAACATACCATATTTTAAAACCTCCCAACACGGGAGGTTTTTTATTTAGAGCCAACATGAAGAATTTCGCATCAATTATTATTATCAATATTATTATTCATCTCCCGTGATGAGTCAGGATTGTATTGCATAATAGAAACCTTTCTCGTCTTACTGAGAAAGGTTTTTTTTTGATCCTATCTGAAAAAAACAAAAGATTCATAATTATAAAAACTTAAACAACTCAATAATCAATTTCCAATGAAAACACAATACACCTTAACGTTTTACACCGAAGATCAAATGGGATTAATCAATAAAACTGCCGTCATTTTTTCGAGAAGAAAAATCAGTTTTGAAAGTCTTAATATTTCTACTTGTGAAATTAATGGTATGTACAGATTTACAGTCGTGGTTACGGAGACTTTAGAAACAGTAAGAAACCTGGCACTTCAAATGGAGAAAGTTATCGATGTTTATAAATGCTATTACAATACCAATCAGGAAATTGCATACACGCAGACTGCTTTATTTAAACTTCCTACTGCCGCTATAACCAATGAAAAGGCTCAGGAAATAATAAAAAAGTACAGTGCCCTCTTTACTGTTATCGAAAGAGAATATACTGTTATTGAAGTTACTTCTCACGAAACAGAAATCGACAAATTGACTCAATCTTTAACAACATACGGACTTATAGAGTTTGTTAAAAGTCCGCGAATTGCTTTAATCAAATCGGAAAAAGGTTTTAAAGATGAATTTGAAGGTTTCTAGATGTTTACAATTTACAGAATTCAGTCATTTAAAGTACTACATTGGTCATTTGTCTAATTTTAAATGCAGTAAAGAAAAAGATTGTTTACTTAGTGTAATCAAGTTTAGATTATCTTTAAACTATTGTTATTCAATTCTTAAAAACAAAAAACATATGCAGTCTCGCCGAAAATTCATAAAAAATGCTGGAATTTTTTCAGCTGGTTTATTTGCCATTCAAACTGATGCACTGGGATTTAATTCGAATCTTTTTGAGTTTCCTTTAAAAGATTTTATATCCCAGAGACCACCACTTGAAAAACGAAATTTTACCAGCAAAGCGATTGAGGCCGCGATTGTAAAAGTTAAAAAGCAGATTGCAAATCCTGAACTGGCTTGGATTTTTGAAAACTGTTTTCCAAATACTCTTGATACTACCGTTGAATTCGAAATTATAGACGGAAAACCCGATACTTATGTGATAACAGGCGATATCGATGCTATGTGGTTACGCGATAGCACGGCACAAATCTGGCCTTATATTCCGTTTGTAAAAGAAGATCGTAAATTGGCAGAATTGGTAAAAGGTGTTATTAATCGTCAAGCGAAATGCATTCTTCTGGATCCTTATGCGAATGCATTTTATAAAGATTTTAATAAAGAAAGCGAATGGAAAAATGATATTACCGACATGAAACCGGGAATTCATGAAAGAAAATGGGAAATTGACAGTTTGTGTTATCCTGTAAGATTAGCACATGGCTATTGGAAAGAAACTGGTGACATTTCTATGTTTGACAGTCATTGGAAAGAAGCTATGAAATTAATTCTAAAAACTTTCAAAGAACAACAGCGAATGGATGGCAAAGGAGGTCCTTACAGCTTTCAGCGCCAAACAGCTTGGGCAACAGACGGAGTTCCATTGTCGGGTTATGGCTATCCTGTAAAACCATGCGGACTGATTGTTTCTACTTTTAGACCAAGTGACGACTCTACCCTATTTGGTTATTTGATTCCGAGCAATATGTTTGCTATCGAAATATTGGGTTATCTGATGGAAATTTTCTCTCTTCCTGCTTTAAAAGATAATGATATCGTAAATGAAGCCAAAGAACTGAGAGAACAGGTTCAAAAGGGTTTGAATGAACACGGCATTATCAATCATCCTCAATTTGGAAAAATCATTGCTTTTGAGGTTAATGGATATGGCAGTTTTCATATGATGGATGACGCTAATGTGCCTTCTCTTTTGTCGCTTCCGTATTTGGGAGCTATTGCACCAGACGATCCTTTGTATCTTAATACCAGAAAACTTGTATTGTCTGAAAATAATCCGTTTTTCTACAAAGGAACTGCAGGCGAAGGTATTGGAGGTCCCCATACCGGTGTAGATACGATTTGGCCGATGAGTATTGTTTTGAGAGCCATTACGAGTATTGACGAAAAGGAAATTAAAAACTGCATTAGCACTTTGATTAAAACCAATGCTGGTACCGGATTTATGCATGAATCTTTTCATAAAAACGATGTGACTCAATTTACCAGAAAATGGTTTGCGTGGGCCAATACTTTATTTGGCGAAATGATCGTACATACGAGTCAAAAATATCCTCAAATTTTGAAAGACAAAAATTTCTAAAAACACTTTATTTTCAAAAAAGTAAAGCCTTCAGAGTTGAAGGCTTTTTTGTGTTGCGTTTCTATCGCTTTTTATTGAATAAAACTCAAAATATCGGCATTAACTCTATCCGCATCGGTTGTTGGTATTCCGTGGCAAAGTCCTGGATAAGTAATCAACTTACCGTTTTTAACTAATTTCGCTGCTCTTAAAGCCGTTACTTGATAAGGAACTATCTGATCATCTTCTCCATGAAGTATCAAAACGGGAAAATCCACACTTTTTAAATCTTCTGTAAAATCGGTTTCAGAAAATGCTTTTATACAATCGTAATGTGCTTTTATACCACCATTCATCCCTTGACGCCACCAATTGTCCTGAATTCCTTTTTTGATGTTTGCCCCTTCCCTGTTATAACCATAAAACGGAAAAGTAATATCTTGATAAAACTGTTGTCTGTTGTTTGCAGTATTAAAACGAATATCATCAAAAACTTCGATTGGTACTCCATCTGGATTGTTGGCATCTTTAATCATATACGGAGTCACCGCACTAATCAAAATAACTTTTGATACACGGCCTTTACCGTATTTAGCCGCATAATGAATCGCTTCTCCACCACCTGTTGAATGGCCAATATGTATCGCATCTTTTAAATCTAAAAATGCTGTCAATTCTGCAACGTCTGCTGCATAAGTATCCATTTCGTTACCTGTATAAGTCTGTGTAGATCTTCCGTGTCCTCTGCGATCATGGGCAATAACACGAAATCCTTTGTCAAGGAAAAATAACATTTGTGCATCCCAGTCGTCTCCTGAAAGCGGCCAGCCGTGATGAAAAAATATAGGTGTTCCTGTTCCCCAATCTTTGTAATAAATCTCTGTTCCGTCTTTTACTGTAATTTTAGCCATATTAATTTTCTTTATTAGTTATTATTTATAGATTTTCATACCATTCTAAAATATAATCTGCTACTTCTTCCCAACCCGGTTCTCCACAGATAAAATGACTTTTACCTTCAAAAATTTTCAAGTTAACCTGACTGCTTTTGTCTTTGTATTTTCCAGCAAGGGTTGTAGTGAGAGAGGCAGGAAAAATGGCATCACTTGCGCCTCCAATAAACAAAATAGGTTTATGTGGTCTTCTGAAATCAATATTCGAAAAAGAGTTCAATACCAATTCCCGACTTACTTTATAGCTTTCAGGAACTGCAACTGCATCAAAAGCTTTTGCTCGGTCGCTCTGTGGCAGTGTATTAAAAAAACATCTGTCGTACCATTCACGGCTTCCCATAAAATATTTAGCAGAAGAAAAAAAACCAAAAGCAGGAAGTGCCGACTTTAATGTGGTGAAAGGTGGAAATACATTTTTTGGTGGTGCACCATCAATACTTACTGCTGCTGCTACTTTTTCTAATTCCAGTAATTTCATCGCTGCCATTCCGGCCATTGAATGTCCAATTACTAAAGGTTTTTCAAGCAGACTATCCGCCAGTTTTGCAATATTATTTACAACATCTATAAAACCTGTTTTAATGAGATCAGGATGAACTGTTTTTCGTAGATCTGACGGATTTCCATCATGACCAGGATTAGCAGGTGTGTAAACGGTATAACCTTTCTCCTCATATCTTTCTTTCCACTTTTCCCAACTAATATTATTAACAAAGTTTCCGTGTATAAGAATAATGTTTTTTGATTTTTTCATAAAATTGATATTTAATTAGTAAATAGCTTTTTATAATCACTACAAGCCGGTTTTTTCAAAACTGTACAGAAAGTCAAATATGGAAATCATGTCTCATTTTTCACAATGAAAAGTCATGCTTTTTTCAGTCAATCCAATAAAAACCAAAGAACCAAAACAAATATCTAATATACTAAAAATCAATAAAATACAATTTAAATTTAATTAAATTATTGTAAACTCTTCCTAGTCATCTCAAATAAGATAAAACAAAAAAAATCACACAGATTAAAATAGATTACATCTGTGTGATTTTAGTTGAAAAAGTCTTTTTCTATTATTTTTCTAAAGGCAATATAAATTTAAAAGTACTTCCTTTTCCGAGCTTGCTTTCTGCCCAAATTTCGCCTTGGTGTTTCTTTATAAATTCATGACAAAGCAATAATCCTAAACCATTTCCCATTTCATTTTCTGTTCCTTTCTGGATTACTTTTTCACTGATTTTAAAGAGTTTTTCTTGTATGTTAAGCGGAATTCCAATACCATTGTCCCGAATTGAAACTTCGGCTTTTTTATTGCATTTTTTTAATTGAACTACAATTTCGCCTTGTTGTTCTGTAAATTTAATTGCGTTAGTCAGCAGATTTCGTAAAACAGTATCAATCATGTCTTTGTCCATCCAGACATTGACGATTTCATCTGCTTCAAATGTAATTTCAATATTTTTATTTAAGGCTGTATTGTTATTCAGTTGAATGTTCTCTTCAATCAAAGCATTTAAAGATACCTTTTTAGGATTGTATTCTATCATTCCGCTCTGCATTCTAGACCAGTTCAAAAGGTTTTCGAGCAATTTATAAATATTTTTATTGGATTCGTATTGCATTTCGGTAATCTCCTTGATTTCCTCCCGACTATAATTATCAATTTCCTGAGCTAAAATTTCAGATAAAGCGAGCGATGAGCCCAATGGTCCTTTTAAATCGTGGGCAATTATAGAAAAGAATATATTTTTATCCTTTAGCAGTTTCTGTATTTTAAGATCTTGTTTTTCCTTCGCCAATAATAAAAAACCAATGGTTCCGATAAGAGTTAGTAAAAACAATCCGATACTATACAAGGTTTCAAAAGAACTTTGTCTAAAGAAATCCTGCTGTGGCATTGTATAGGTATAAACTGCTCTCATCAAGATCAAAACTTCAAAAGCAACATAACAAAGTAGATAAAAAATACGAAATAAATTAGTCGTTTTTTCTTTAAAATATCCTATTGTTGGAGGAAGGTAAATAGCAAATATTCCCAGAGAAATAATGACAATACGGTCATTTATAGAGCCACCTAAAAAAGCTGAAATATTAAAAGCCAGGATGGCAGCAATGGTCAAACCAATTTGCAGACGATAACGTCTGTTAAATTTAGGTTTAGTCATCGAAATGATTGCTATTGTCTCATAACAACAACCGGAAAGAATTACTGTATTGGCAAGATTAATGGAAATAAAATCCGATGCTATACCTCTTAAAAAAATCAGTACCCAACCTATAGTTAATAATACTTTTCCAAATCCAAACGTATTTAATTTTTTTCTGTTTTCAGTAGAAGCATACGATAAGGAATAACTAAAGATCAGAATGCAGACAAATAAGTTTCCCCAAAAATAAAGAAGAAAAATCGTTTTAGGATCGAGGGGTAATAATTTGAACATTTATGTATTTTCAATATAATAACTGTTTTACAAATATACAAATTAGAAATAAAAAACCCCGCATCATCAGGGCGATACGGGGTTTTTCCTTAAGATTTTTATTACTTTCTAAAATCAGGTTATTTTCTTGAAGATAGAAGTAAAAAAATATTTTATTTTACATCAAACCATAGTTTGGTTGTCAACACATCTTTTCCTTGTACAGATATGGCATTTTGGTAATTAACTCCATTTAATGATTGCTCTGTTCCTGGGTAGAAAAAACGTGAAGGAATCTTACCATCCAAAACTGTATTTGGTCCAGCAGTTAATACTGGATAATCTAATCTTCGCCATTCTGTAAAAGCATCTAAACCTTGTCCGAAGAAGGCAATCCATTTTTGAGTTCCGATTGATTTAGCGTAATTCGATGCATCATATTTTACACTTGCCTGATTAAGGTAATTGGTAATTGTTGTGGCATCGGTAATTCCAAACTGATTGAATGATGCTGTAATCGCATTTTTGTAAAGCTGTTCTGCATCTCCAGAAATAAAACCTCTTGCAGCAGCTTCTGCCAAATTGAATAAGACTTCTGAATATGAATAAATTACCGCTGGTGATGTCGATGTCAAGAAATAAGTTCCTGGTTTTGATGTTTTAGCAAAACCTTGGCTATTGGCATCACTGTTTGATAAACCGTTACCTCCACCAACGTATGTACCAACACTTGCATCTGATGGCAGTTGTGCGTAAACTGGTAAACGAGGATCTGAGAATTCTTTTAATTTATCTACCATAGTTTTCGAAATACGGAAATCATCACGAGTTTCAAACCAAGCCGAAGCCGGATTTTGTTGTGGTGAACTGATATACGTAAATTTAAACGTATCGTTATTGCTTGCAAGTACTCCTGCTGCATCACTTGTCGCGTCAATTGCAGCTTGTTTAGCCAAAGCTGGTTCTTTATCAGAAATTCTTAAGGCAATACGCAAACGAAGCGAATTCACAAATCTTTTCCATTTCACAATATCTCCTTTGTAAACTAAATCACCCGTTACAGTACCGTTTGTTGTTGCTAATAAAGACTGAGCTTGTTTTAAATCTTCAAGCAAACCTGTATACACGTCTTTCTGACTGTCGTAAGCTGGTGTAACTTTCTGACCTGCTTCTTTATACGGAATACTTCCGTAAGCATCTGTCAATAATAAGAATGTCCATGAACGCAATGTTAAAGCAATTCCTTTATAATTAGAATTGGCCTGAGCCTCAGGAAAATTAATAATCGTATTCAAATCTGTAATTAAGGTTGCATAACCTGTATTCCATAAAGAAGTGAATGAAGTATTTGAAACATCGTATCTGTCTGGCTCTGTATACTGGATTTTAGCCCAATGCTGTACAAACAATAAAGACGAGTTAAAATTATTTGCATCTCCCCAATATAAGTCAGCTCCTTGTTTTAGTGTTCCTGTCAACAAGTAAGGCGCCAAAGGTGTTTCGGTTGCATTTGGATTCTTGTTGATATCATCCAACGTATCACTGCATGAAGTCAGTGTCAATCCAAATAAGAGTATATATGATAGCTTTTTTAGCATGATTTCGTGTTTTTAGAATTTAAGATTAACATTAAGACTGAAATTTCTGGTTGTTGGCAAAGACAAACTCTCTAAACCTTGTGCGTTTCCAGTATTGAAAGCCGTTTCAGGATCAATATTTGGTGCATCTTTGTAGATAAAGAACAGGTTACGACCAACTGCAGTAATGCTTGCTCCTTCTAATCCCAGCTTTTTAACAAATGACTTATTGAAATTGTAAGCCAGTTTTATTTCTCTCATTTTTACAAAAGTTGAACTATAGATATAAGCTTCGCTAATGTTGTATGATGCT
This sequence comes from Flavobacterium panacis, assembly GCF_024649945.1. Taxonomy (GTDB): domain Bacteria; phylum Bacteroidota; class Bacteroidia; order Flavobacteriales; family Flavobacteriaceae; genus Flavobacterium; species Flavobacterium panacis. The sequence goes on from NZ_JANKMS010000001.1 coordinate 648,905, forward strand.
TTGTAATATTCCTGAGCACTGATTACGGTCTTGTTTGGAGTTCCATCATCGTATACTCCTTTAAACACCATACCATCATCATAGACTGTCGCTCCTGTTGGTGTAGTTCCGTTTACCAACGTTTTGGTTGTACCATCAATATAGTAACCTAAACCTCCATTCTCAGCACCACGTCCCGGAAGTGTAGAAGCTAAAACTCCAGTGTATGTCCCAGTTCTGTTAGTTCCTGAGAAAATTTCTCCACCTACACTTGCATCAACAAGAAATGATAATTCAAGATTTTTGTAAGTCAATGTATTGGTTACACCAGCTAGATAATCTGGAGTGTAATGCCCTAAAACTCTTTTTGTCGGATCTGCTTTTGGTAATCCGTTTGCTCCTACTACAATATTTCCGCTTGCATCACGTAAATAAGCTGTTCCGTAAAGTGCTCCGTAAGCTTGTCCTACAGATGCTAATACTTCAACACCTCCTGAAGAACCAATGGTATAGTTTTGAATTTGTTTCGCATAATCCAAAATTTCTACTTTACTTCTGTTTCTAGAATAATTTGCTCCAATGTTCCATTTGAAGTTTTCAGTTTGAATTGGACTTCCGTCTAATTGAATCTCAATACCACTGTTGTTAATTTTACCAGCATTTATCAACTGTGAATTATAACCACTTGCAGCTGTTGTTTTGATCTCCAAAATTTGATCGAAACTGTTTGTGTTGTAATACGCAACATCAAAATGCAATCTGTTTTTCCAGAAAGTAGCTTCTAAACCAACCTCTGTTGAACGAGTTGTTTCTGGTTTCAGATTCTCATTTAATTTCTTTTGTGAAGAAGTCTGAATTGGATTTCCATCAAATGCAGTCTGGAAATTATAAATTGTTGATAATTGATATGGATCTGCATCATTACCTACTTCAGACCAACCACCACGTAATTTTAAGAAATCAAGTGTGTTGCTTTTGATATTCAATGCTTCCGTTAAAATCAAACTTCCGTTAACCGAAGGATAGAAATAAGAACGGTTATTGCTTGGTAATGTTGATGACCAGTCATTACGTGCAGTCAGGTTCAAATAAGCATAATTTTTATAGCCTAATTGAGCTGAAGCATATGCACTATATACTCTTAATCTCGATAAATAATTCGATGATGTTAATGGATCTCTTGAATTAGTTAAAGTATATAAATCTGGTACAGCCAAACGAGGCGCTTTTTGGTAATTGTTGGCGTCGCTATGATTACGAATATTGAATCCAGCAAGAGCATCTAAACTAAAATCATCGTTTAATTTTTTAGTATAAGTGAAAATACCTTCTGTATTTTGTTCATTTACCGTGTAAGCATCTTCAGCATATGATCCGAAAGGTGTTCCGTTTGTACCATATTTGATGGTGTACTTTCTTCTATCATTGTAATAATCAACTCCTGTACGGAATTTAAAGTTAAGCCCTTCAGCCAATTTAGCATCCAAATGAACATCACCAATAAAACGGTTACGTTGCTGACTTGTGGTATTGTAATAGGCATTCCAATATGGATTACTGTAGTAGCTGTTGTTCCAGTTTACGTCCCTGTTTCTTTCCAATTCATTGATATCAACCTGACGTCCGAACCAAAGAAACTGAAGCATTACACCTGCAGCACGGTTACCAGACGGTCCACCTGGTAAAGCTGGAGCATTCGTCGTAATATAGTTACCTGTAACTCCTACTCTTATGCTTTTTGAAATTTGATAGTTGGTATTAATTGTAAAGTTGGTTTTATTTACTTCACTATTGGGTACTGTTCCTAATTGCTTTTGATTGTTTATTCCTAAACGGAAATCTGATTTTTCATCTGATCTAGCAACAGAAATACTGTTATCATAAGTCACACCAGTATTAAAGAAATCTTTCACATTGTTTGGATGCGCAACAAAAGGTACTGCCTGGCCATTTGAGAAAAATTGCGGAATAAGACGTCCATCCAATCTTGGTCCCCAGCTTTCATCTACACCATCATTAATACCGCCTCCTTTTCCATCAACAAAGCTAAATCTTCCGTTTGAACCTTGTCCATAAGAGTTTTGAAAACTTGGTAATGTAGCCACCTGAGAAATTGTAATACCTGAATTTACTGTAATTCCTAATCCTTTTTGGCTTTTCCCAGATTTAGTCGTAATCAAAACAACACCATGTGCTGCACGTGAACCGTAAAGAGCGGCCGCGTTTGGCCCTTTCAATACTGTCAAAGTCTCGATATCATTTGGATTCAAATCGGCAATTGCATTTTTAAAATCACGAGTTGCGCCACCAAAGCTTCCTAACTGTGAGTTATCTACAGGAACTCCATCAACCACAAATAATGGCTGGTTGTTTCCTGCAATCGAAGTTTCTCCACGAATGATGATACGAGAAGATCCCATATCTCCTTGGGAGTTTGTAATACGAACACCTGCTAATTTTCCGCTAAGACTGTTTAAAAAGTTGGTTTCTTTTGTCTCGGCAATATCTTTGTTTTTAAGTGCTTGAGTTGTATATCCTAAAGACTTCTTTTCTTTTGAAATACCAAGCGCTGTAACTACAACTTCTGACAATTGATTTTGCTCTTCTGTAAGTTCAATAACCACTGCATTTTTATCGACTACAACTTCTGCTTTTTTATAACCTAAATAACTTACGATTACGGTATAAGGAAATTTTTGTCCAGTCTGGAAGAAAAACTTACCATCAAAATCGGTCTGAACACCGTGCGTAGTCCCTTTAATTACTACCGAAGCACCAATAACAGGATCTTTTGTAACCGCATCGATAATTGTTCCTTCAAGTTTAGACTGGATCAATGGTTTAGTTTCCTGCGCTGTAGCACCTATAGAAACCAATAAAATGCATAAACCAATATATCTGTTTAATATTTTTTTCATTATTTCATTTTAGTTTAATAAATAAGGATTAAATCAAAAGGAGATAATCTCCAGCTGTTTTCCTTTTTGAGATGTATAAATTCTTTAAGCTTGACCATTTCTGAAGCAAATTAGAAATGGTATAGTTTCTATCTGCAACGCATTCGTTTTTTCATTTTTCTTCTTTTTTATTTGATTAGTATTATTTCGATTGGCCTATAAAAGATCTGCCCTATTACTAAGGTTTCTCTCTAATAAATATTTGGTGTAAATTGGGAATTGAAGACTTTTAACAGAAGCTGCACATGAGATGCAAACAGCTAAATGATTTCTGTTTGTTTGAAACTGGGATGTTTTTACTTGTCTTCATTATTGGAAATTTTAAACTCTACTAATTTGATAGAACAAAAGTATATTAAAATTTTAAATATGAAAGTATTACAGCCATTTTTTTGCAAAAAAAATGTTAACGAAAACGATAACTTATTTTTAAATAATTAAAAATCAAATATTTATAAATTCAAATAAATTTTATCCTTAATAAGAATTTTACTAATCCAAAGTAATTTGCAGGTAGAAAAAGCAATTTAAAGGACGATTTTAAAAGAAATAGTACACTTTAAATTTTTAGAAGAATTTCGAATATTGACAAAAAAAAATGCCAAACCTTTCGGCTTGGCATTTTTCCTCTTTTTGACTGTTTTTAATTGTTACAGAAAAAAATATAGTAGAAACGACAAATACGGCCCCTTTCAGAATACCGTATTTATCAAACTAATTCAAATTAAAAAAAACTACAAACTTGCTTTTACTTCACCGCAAGTCAGCATATTTTTTGGATAATAAGGATTTTTAATTTCTTTACTATCACTTGTCCACACAGCGCCTGTCATTGGGCAAACCTGAAGGTATAATGTCTCATCTGCTGCTTTAAATTTTGCAGCCTGATCCCAATATTTTACAGAAAGTGTTTCAAAAATTTTACGTTGTTTATTGATGTTTTTAACCGCTGTAAGCTGTGTTGCCAATTCAATAAGTTCTCTTCTTGATGTTGTGGCTGCATTCATATTTTCAAGACTTAATTTTTTAAACTTGAAGTTTTTTAATGAATTTTTCAAAGCCTCTGCATTTTTAACCACCGCAAGACTGTCTGAAGTTAAAAAGCTGTTTTTCAAAGCCAGGTAATTTTTTGTAATTTCTTTCTTTTCAGCTTCGCGTTTTGCTACTAATTCTGGAACAACTTCTTCTTTTGATGTTAACTGTGCTTGTGCTAAACCGCTTAAGAAAACGAATGCTATAACTAATACTTTTTTCATGATGTAGGTTTATCTAATTTGTTTATAATTTTATCAATGTCAAGTAAAATACTTTCGAAATGATCTTTGTTGATTCCGGTTGCTGTACCCATCAGCTTTGTGATGTCTGATTTTAATTTTAAAAGATGTTGTCTTCCATACAATCTGATATCACTTCTTTGTGCTGTGTTTAACGCTTTTCCTGGTTCTACTTCTTTTGGCAATAAAAGCATTCCCATTTTTTCGATGTAACCACGTTGCAAACTTCTTCTGTAATAATCTTGTTGTTCGTCTCCGCTGAATTTCACCCAAACCGTCTGTTGTAAATCGTTTAAGAATTCAGGAACTGTATAAGCTCCTTCAAATTGCATCGATTTCAAACTGATGTTGTAAAGCATTCCAGGGCTTAAAAGCATGTTTAAAACCTGATTCTGCTGATCTGAAATTTGTTCTTCTCTTTTCATCGGAATCAGCTGATCGATTTCAGCTGGATACATCCAAAGTGGCGCAACAAATAATTGTCTTCCTAAATAATCAATTGCTGCTTTTACTTTTGCTTTTGGAACTGGTTTGTAAACAATACCTTTTTCATCAACCGTTCTTTTTGTCACATAATTGTTTCCAATATTTTTAAGCACATGATACAAATACGTACTGTATTGTCTTACCACTGCTTTGTGCATATCTTCCAAATTATCGTATTTATCATTTGGCTGGTATGTCCATTGAATTAGATTAGGAACAACACGTTTCAGGTTTTTGATTCCGTAATCACTTGCTAAAACTGAATCGTCTCCAAGATCTTCCGTCTGACTTCTCGGATCTTCTTCTTTTCCTTCTCCTCCAAACCATAATTTTGGATTCGCAGCTAAACTATCAGTCGTTAATTTTGCTAATAATTTTTCTTCATCAAATTCATCTTTAGCATTTGGATAATATCCATACCCCCATTGAATTGCCCATTTATCGTACATTCCGATTCTTGGATAAATTCCTTTCGGACTAATATTGTCTTCTGGTTGCGCTACATAATTAAAACGAGCATAATCCATAATCGAAACGGTGTGACCATTTGCTTCTACCCATTTCTTGTCACGAAGTTTTTCTACCGGAGTAGCACTACTCGCCCCCATATTATGACGTAAACCAATCGTATGTCCAATTTCGTGAGAAGAAACAAAACGAATCAATTGTCCCATTAATTCATCATCCAAATGCATTTTTCGAGCTCTTGCGTCTAGTGGTCCTGCTTGAATCATGTACCATCTTTGTACTAATTTCATCACATTGTGGTACCAGCCTACGTGACTTTCGATAATTTCTCCACTTCTTGGATCACTCACTCTTGGTCCGTAAGCGTTTGGAGTTTCTGAAGCATAATATCTAACTACAGAATATCTTGCATCTTCAAGACTCATCGTTTTATCATCTTCTGGCCATTCTTTACCTACAATTGCATTTTTAAATCCAGCGGCTTCAAAAGCTTTCTGCCAGTCGTTGATACCTGCAATTAAATAAGGTCTCCATTTTTTTGGCGTTGCAGGATCGATATAATACACAATTTGTTTTTTCGGCTCAACCAATTCGCCTCGCAAATACTTTTTAACGTCTTTATCTTTAGGTTCTAAGCGATAACGCTGTACAATATATTTGGTTTGAGCACGCTGTTCATCATCATCAAACAAAACATATTTATTAGCAAAATAACCTACTCTTTCATCAAAGAAACGTTTACGCATTGGCGTTTTTGGAAGCAATACAATTGAAGTGTTTAATCTTAACGTAATACTTCCGCTGCTTTCTGTAGAACTCGTGTACGTTTTTGTCGTTTTTACTTCAATATTGATTGGATAGGTATCTACACTTTCAATAAAAGATTTATCATCTGCAATAGAAGTTAACTTTTTCTCTGTCTTTTCTTTTCCTTGAATAGAAAACATTGCATTTTCTTTTTTGAAAAGATCCGTTACGTCCACTACGACATCTTTAGTATCAGGATTAGTAGTTTTTATGAGAAGTGCCGCTACAATCGGATTTTCGTTACTTCCTGCTAATGCTTTCGCTAACATTGAATCGGCAGAACGAACATCTTGTCTGTATTGTAATGATCTTAAAAAGACCATGTTATTGGCTCCTTTTTCAAAATAAATAGTCTGTTCGTTGGCTTTTTCTCCACCAAAACTTTTAAAACCTTCTGGTGTTGAAAGATATCTTGTTACCACCAACATATAGCGATTAAACAAGCTATCTGGAATTTGAAAATAATATTTCGTATCCACCTGACTAATCGTAAAAAGACCTGATTTGTTTTTGGCCTTATCTGTAATGACTTTGTTGTAAGCCAGCATGCCTCCTTTTGGTGTTGCGGCAGTACTGTCAGCTTTTTTTTCTGGAGTTTGAGCAAAACCATGCTGTCCGGCAGACAGCATGATTAGTAAAATAATTAACTTTTTCATCTAAATTAAAATGGGACTTTTTCGTCTGTGTTTAATGTCAATTTCGGGTTCTTTTGTAAAACCGATAAAGGAAATGGTATAATGTACAATCTAGAATTAGGCTGTAACGTATATGTTTTTTGAGGAACAGTTTTGTTTACTAATGGAAATACTCTCGTAATTGTTTTAGCATATTCTGTTTCCGTGTTTAATCTCTTCAAATCGAAGAAACGGTTAAATCCTAAAAGCAATTCTTTTCTTCTTTCGTTAATAACCAAATCCATTGTTTCTTTTCTTGTCGCTGGAACAGTTAAATCAACCGTACCAGAAAGAATGCGTTTTGCTCTTAAAGTATTTAAAACCGAAACTGCTTCAGTAAACTTGTTATCTCTCGCATAACATTCGGCTAGAATTAAATATACTTCAGTGGTTTTCATACCAACAGTTGGATAGAAAAATCTGGTGTACTGAGTTGCCCAATAAGCTGTACCTGAACCTTGATCTAAATTGGTTGTACTTGTAGAATTGAAAAACAAATTAAAACGTCCATCATTTGTACCAAATAAAGTTCTTAATTCTGGACTGATGATGTAACTCTGCGCAAAGTTCATTTCATTGTAACCTGTCATGTACATGTAGCTCAATACTTCTACGTTACTTGCCGCTGGAACAGCAACCGAAGTTGGTCCGCCTTGCTTGTTATATGCTACTAAATCAAATATTTGATTGTTATAACTAAGTGATTTTTCTGCTGCTGCTTGCGCTTTAGCAATTTCACGTCTAAATAAATGCACTTTAGCTTTAAACGCATACGCAAATGCTAATGACGGATGATAAACATCTAGTGGTTTTTCTTTTAAATGCGGTAACGCGTCTTCGATATCTTTCTGAATAAAATCGTAAACCTGAGCAACAGTAGATTTTGAAGGTTGTGCTTCTAAATCAAATTTATCCATGATACAGATTCCGCCATCTGTAGATGCAGTCTGCGGATCATATCCTTTTGCATACGTATTTACTAATAAAAAGTGATCATAAGCTCTGAAAATTTTAGCTTCGGCTTTTGCCAATTGTTTGATACTTTCATCTCCTTTACTATTATCCACTAATGAAATAATAGTATTCCATCTGTTGATATAACTATAAGCTTGGTTGTAAAAACTTGAACCTGTCAATAATGAAACTCTGTCTACACTTTCATCAAAAGTAAAATTAAGAATATCAATATTTGGAGTTCTTCCAATTACATTTGCTTCTCTCATCCATTGATCGTCTGACAAATATTGAAAGTTATTGATTGGATAACCTCTATTTGGCAATGATACTAATTCAAGAAATTGTTCAGGAGTTTCAATAACCAAAGCTCCTTTAGGCGTGATTTCTGTATAATCGTCACATGATGAAATAGTTAACATCATCAAAGACAGAACTGTTATATATATCTGTTTCATTTTTTTAAAGTGTAAGATTAAAGCCAAATAAATATGTTTTTGGCGATGGTAAATTACGAGTACCTGAATTTAGTGTATAAACTTCAGGATCAATACGATTTCCAGCAGCACTCCAATACCAAATATTACTCATTTGGAAAGTAAATTTTGCAGAAGTTAATTTCATTTTATTTGCAAAAGCTTTTGGCAGATTATAACCTAAAGAAACATTTCTTAATTTAATATAATCTCCATCTACCACATTTGCACTTGAATTTCTCCATTGACTGCTGATCGTTCCAGCATAGTTTCGAACGCTTTCGTCTAAATCTACATACAAACGAGTATTTTCATTTCTGTTTGTATCTGTGTATCGATCTGTAATACCAGAAAGATTTACAGCATCAGAACTCATGTCAATGGTTTCTTTACGCATTACATTTCCTCCAGAGAAAACAAATAAGAAATTCAAATCGAATTGTTTATATGAAAAACGTTGTGATAATGAACCTGTGTAAGTAGGCATTAAACTTCCCATATTTACTAAAGCATCTGGATTTGTAATCGTCTTGATACTTGTTGAAATTGGATTTCCATTGTCATCAAAAGTAATAGACGGATTTCCGTTTTCATCCAAAACATATGGATATCCATTCACCATTCCGCCGTATTTGTAAGCATATAAACTATTAAATACTTGGTCTTCTTCAAAATAAGTACTTGGAGAAGAAACATATTCAGATGCTCTGGCTTGAGCTCTTGTCACTTTCCCAACTGTTGTTTTGTTGAAGGCTAAAACCACATTAGAATTGATGCGGAAACTTCCGTTATTATACCATTCAGATCCAACAGTAAATTCAACACCTCTATTCAATAAAGCTCCAGCATTAATTCTTCTTGACAATGCACCAACAGTAGGATCAAGATCTGTAGTAGCCAATAAATCACTGCTGTATTTACGGTACACATCAATACTACCGTTTAATTTAGCTCTAAACAAACTATAATCTAAACCAATATTAGTACTTGACGTTTTTTCCCATCTCAACATTGGATTTGGTTGCGCTGTAATATTAGTATATTGCAACGACTGATATAAGTTATCATTTCTTCTAGTCGCAATGATAAAAGGCGTTGTACTTTGATCTACGTTTCCGTTAATCCCGTAAGTCGATCTTAATTTCAACATGCTTACCCATTTAATCTCTTTCATGAAATCTTCATTGCTCACGTTCCATCCTAAACCTACAGACCATAATGGACGGTTTTTGTATTTCGGATCAACTCCAAACAAATCGGCTTTATCTACACGGTAACTTCCTGTGACATTATATTTGGATAAATAAGTATAACTCGCTGTACTAAAAATAGAAAAATAACGGTGTAAGATTTCCTGCTGTGTTCTTCCTAAAGCAGCTAAAGTTCTGTTGCTTCCAAAAATATAACTGGCAACTCCCGTTTGACTAAGAGCAAGATTGTTTAATACCGCAGAAGAAAGCGTAACAGGATCGTAACCATAACGTAATTGTTCTATACTTCTAGGAATAAAAGTTTCACGCATTTCGGTACCAACCAAAGCATTTACAGAGTGTTTTCCTTCTGCAAATTCCTGATTAAAATCTAACTGATTTCTAAAAGAGTAATTACTCGCCTGAGAACTTGATTGTTTGTATCGTCCTCCAGTTGAAAAAGCATCCACATAAGTGTAAACATTTGTAGTCGGATTGTATCCCGTTAATGCATTGATAGCAGAACGCATTTTGTATGAATTAACGTCAAAGTATTGCTCTCTGTCATTTTTTCTAACCTCGTACTGAAACTGTGAATTAAAACTTAAACCTTTATATAATTTTGCTTTAATGTTAGCAAAAGTTCTTAAACTCAATGAATTTTGTTCTTCAATTCCTTCTCTAAGCGCATCCAAAACATTAAAATTCGTTGATTTAAAACCACTTAAACCTGCCAATTTTTCAACCATAGCTGGATTAAGAGCACCACCCGAAGTAAAACCATCTCTGATAGACGCAAATGACGATTGTACTAAATTACCATTATCGTCTGTAATGCGCTCGTATCGTTTTTGAATATCGTAATTACCCAATTCAAATTCTGTAACATCATCATTACTATACGTTCCGTTTACTCCAAATGTAGCATTTAACCAATTGTTTACTTGAAAACTGCTTTTTGCATAGAGATTAAAGTTACTTCCCTGATTGTATTTTATACGATTTTTAGCTTGATCGTAATTAATAGAAACATAAGTATTTTGCTTTGTTGTACTACCTGAAAAAGCAACATTATAACGTTGTCTAAATTCATTCTGCCAAACATTATCGCGGTAATCTTTATTATAATCGTTCTTTCTCCACTGAGCAAGAGTCGTGTTGTAAGTAGCATTATCAATTTTTCCCTCTTCCAGATTTCTATTTAACTGATAAAGTGGACTGTAATATTTTGGATTGCTATTTCCAATATCTCCATAACTGCTAAACATAGTCGCAGTATCTGCAAATCTGGCTCTTTCTCTATTGTAAACCGCTTGTTCAAAATCGATTAACTCGCTTGTTGAAGCATAGTTCATGTCTCTCAAATTTGGTTTTTCTGAGATAAAGAAATCTGAGTTGATCGTCACTTTTAATTTACCATTTCCTTTTTTGGTAGTTAGGACGATAATACCATTTGCCGCTCTAGAACCATAGATAGAGGCTGCTGCTGCATCTTTCAAAACGTCTACACTTTCAATATCATACGGATTTATTTCATCCAAAGTCAACTCCGTTGGCAAACCATCAATTACTACAAGTGGGCTATATCCAACTTGATCAGAAGAAAAAGTACCAATACCTCTTAAGATCGGTTGATCTGAACCAAGTCCACTAGGATTTTTTTGAAACATCAAACCTGCAACACGTCCTTCAATGGCAGCTGTCAAATTAGGATTGATATTTTCATTTAACGTTTTTTCGTCAATTTTAGCAATGGCTCCAGTAAAATTACTTCTTGCGATTGTTTGAAACCCCGTTACCACAACTTCTTTCATCGCAGCTACTTTATCTTCTACCACAAGTGTAAGATCTGTACGTCCTGCAATACCAAAGGATTTTGTTTCAATAGTTAATCCCGAACATTCAAGAACAGCGGTTGGAGAAATTTTAGTAAACGAAAAACTTCCGTCAAAATCGGTTATACTCGTTCTGTTCGTTCCTGAAATGGTCACAGTAACACCTGGAAAAGACTCATTTTTGTTATTTAGTACTTTTCCTTGTATATCGATTAGTTCGTTTCCCAAGCTTTCCTTTTTATCTTTTGAAGCTGAAGCCGAAGCCGCTACTACAATAGTTTGGTTGGTAAGCGTATACTTTAAATTTTGATTACTGAAAATTCGATTTAGCGTTTCTTTTAAAGAAGCATTCTTAACGTTAACAGTAACAGGTTTAGAATCTTTAAGCAGTTTTTGATTATAAAAAACTTCATGATTAGCCTGCTTTGCCACTTCTTTTAAAACAGTTTCAAGTGACGCATCTTTAAAGTTGATCGTAATCGTTTGTGCCTGAGTCGAAAAACTGCAAAACAGCATAAACAGTACGCTTAAAAGACTTAAACAAGTAGAAAAATTAGATTTGGGAATCTTTTTTCCAAGATTTTTGTAAGGTTTTTTTGGTTGTAAATTTAATTTCATACATTTACATTGGTTATAGTTAAACAATAGGTGGACAACTTATACTAGCTATAAACTTTGATAACAACCAGGAGCATCGCAACTGCTTCTGGTTTTTTAGTTTATAGGCCAGTATATTCGGTTAAACTTAAAATTCTAGGGATATACGATAACTGTTTTTCCTTCAACCTTAAATTTTATATTACTAAGCTCAAGTACTTTTAATACTTCAGATAAATTTTTATTTCTAAACGTTCCTCCGTTAAATCTCACATCTGAAACATCACCACGATATTCAACTGTAATTCCGTACCAACGTTCCAATTGTTTCATTACCGTTTTCAAATCAGCATTATCAAATTTGAAACGTCCGTTTTTCCAGGCAACTGCTTCTTCTGTATCTACTTCTCTCACTTTAATTCTGGAAGCATTATCAGATATGTCAGATTGCTGTCCCGGTTTTAAAATTGTTTTCTGATTTTTGAAGGCAACCGCAACACTTCCTTCCAATAAAGTTGTTTTTACAACAGCTTCATTGTTATAAGCATGCACGTTAAAATGAGTTCCTAAAACTTCTATAGACTGATTGTCGGATTTTACGATAAAAGGTTTGTTTTTATTTTTAGCCACTTCAAAATAAGCTTCCCCTTCAAGTTCTACTACTCTTTTATCTCCGTTAAATTGTGTTGGATATTTAATAGACGAAACTGCATTTAAGTACACTTTGGTTCCGTCTGCCAGAATAATATTGTATTGTCCTCCCGTTGGTGTCGAAAGTGTGTTGAACGAATTATCACCTTTAGAACCTTCCGCATTTGGATTTATTACATAGGTAATCTCTCCATTAGCATTCATCTTGATGGTTACTTCGTTTTCTTCTCCTTCTTTTGCAATAGTATCTTTTGAAGAAATATCAGAAAGAACAATTTGTTTTCCGTTAGAAAGGGTCAATACTCCTCTATTTCCTCCAGGTGCAATTTCTTGTGGTTTTGTCACAACCTGAACCGACTGTTGCTTTGATTGTGTGAAATAGAATAATCCTGTACCTAGCACTACTGCAATAGAGGCAGCAACTGCAATACGAGGCCAAAGACTAATCACTTTTGTTTCTTGTTGTAATGGCAATTTCGATTTTACAAATTCGTAACTATCCTCCAACTCGTATTCATTGAGTTGCAAATTGCTGTTAGAAGCTTTATGTAAATACCAAGCATCTAGTTTATCTTTATCTTCGGCAGATAAAGTTCCTTCCTGATACTTTTGCAGTAATACTGAGATTTCAGTTTTATTCATAATTACGACACGAAATTTGGTCTTGTTTATAATTAAGACAGTTATAATGAGGTTTTGTCATAGGCAATGACAAAAAAAAATTAAAAAATTATTACTATATCTTTAATAAACCTAACAATATGTTAGCTTACTATTTAGTAATGAATAAGTTATAGTAAAAAATATTTTTAAAAAGAATTAACAAAAAACAGAGAAATAATTCACCAAACAAAAACATTCATTAAAGATTTTAGCTTTTCTCGAAGAATTTTAAGCGAATTATACACTTGTTGCTTCGCTGTTTTATCTGTAATATTTAATTGAATTGCTATTTCATCATACGAAAGCTCTTCGACCTTTCTTAAAAGAAAAACTTCTCGCATTTTTTCTGGAAGCAAAGCAATTTCCTGAGCAATTATCGCTTCTAATTCTTTTTCTCTTAAATTAGAATCGGCAAAAACATAATCATTTTCAATAAAACCTGAAATAGAATCAGCATAATTGGAAACCACTTTTTCGTGGGCGATATGATTAAGCACTCTGTTTTTTACAGCTTTGTATAAATAAGAAGAAAGTGATCCTGTGATATTCAATTCATAACGTTTGTTCCAGATCGACAAAAACACTTCTTGAACCACATCATTTGCTTCATCTTGATTTTCAAGAATTTTATAAGCGTGATTAATTAAAAGTTTAGAATATCGTTCAAAAATTTCCGTATACGCCAACTGATTATCTTCTTTGAGAAGATTTAATAAGAAATCATCAGTATATTCGTTGTAAACAGACATTAAATTGAAGGGTTGCTAATCAAAAAGGCAATATTAAACATTTTTTATGTTAAAAGCTAAAAGATGATGCAGTTCAAAATTCAGTTTAAAACAAATCTAAATGACAAATTGAACAGATTGTAAGGAATCAATCGTTTGCGAAGAAGTTCTTATAACTCAAAAATTCTACTACAATAATTTCTAAAATAATTAATTAATTTTGCAGCATCAAAGAATAGTTTCCTGTTCTTATAAAATACAACAATAGAATATGTGGACTATTTGTAACGAATGTCAGGGACGCGGTAAAAAAAGCCGAAGACTGAGCAAAAAAGTACGCCTTGATTTTGAGACTGCAATGAATCAGTTTGAAAAATCAAACAAAGAAGGAACAGCACCGGTTCGTCCCAAAGCACCTTTGTATACTTGTACCAATTGCAACGGATCTGGTTTAGTAATTTCTGAGAATTTCCCAAAAGCAGATTCCGAAAACTATCCTCATGTAGCTATTATTGGCGCTGGTATAGGCGGAGTTGCTCTTGCTGTAGCTTGTTTACACCGCGGCATTCCTTTTTCTCTTTACGAACGGGACATCAATTTTGACGCACGCTCCCAGGGCTACGGACTCACTTTACAACAAGCCAGTAAAGCGATTGAAGGATTCGGAATCACCTCTTTAGAAGAAGGGGTTGTCTCTACCAAACATATTGTTCATACTCCAGAAGGAAAAATAGTTGGCGAATGGGGCGTTAGAAAATGGCTCGAAAAAGAGGTACCAACATCACCAAAGCGCACCAATGTACATATCGCAAGACAACTACTACGTTTAGCATTACTAAAGCAACTTAACGGAAATGATTCGATCAATTGGGGACATCAATTATTGAATTTCAAACAAAAAAAGGATAAAACTCTTGAATTAACTTTTGAAGTTAATGGCGAAACAAGGAAAACAAAAGCAGATATTTTAGTTGGAGCAGATGGTATTCGCAGTTCGGTTCGCAAACTATTAATTAGCGAAGAGAAAACACCATTACGTTATTTAGGATGTATTGTAATATTGGGAATCTGCCCTTTATCTGCATTAGAAAATTGCAACAGTTCATTATTAGATTCCGCGACAGTTTTTCAGACCGCAAACGGGAATGAAAGAATTTATATGATGCCTTACACTTCAGATTCTATTATGTGGCAACTTAGTTTTCCTATGCCCGAAGAAGAAGCAAAAGCATTAAGTGCTCTAGGAACAAAAGCGCTCAAAGAAGAAGCCTGCCGAAGAACACAATGGCACGACCCAATACCTCAGATCTTATTGGCGACTCAGGAAGCTCAAATTTCAGGATATCCTGTTTATGATCGTGAACTGCTTACAGCAGATTTACTTGAAAATGCTGGAGCTGTTACCATTATAGGAGATGCGGCACACCCTATGAGTCCGTTTAAAGGACAGGGCGCAAATCAGGCGTTATTAGATGCACTTTCATTGGCTCGCGAAATTGCAAAAGGATGTAAATCTCCAACTCATTGGAAAGAAAATGGCGTAAGAGAAAGCGCCCTTTCTAAATTTGAATCAGAAATGATAGAAAGAAGTACTTCTAAAGTAAAAGATTCAGCAGCAGCAGCTGAATTTCTACATTCTGATATTGCACTTTATGAAGGCAATGAACCTAGAGGAAGATGTTTACTAAGAAAAGAGGATTTTTAATTATGAATTGTCAATTATCAACACCTTTTATGTAGAATAAAAAAACTCCAAAATCAAATAATGATTTTGGAGTTTTTTTTTTATTTTGATTCAATCTTACATTTCGTTTAAGTCGTTGAACTCGTGTAAAGATTTTAATGTGTTTTCGTAAAATAAGATTGCTGCGATAAGATTTCCTTTATCAGAGTAAGGCATCATTTTTCTTTGAAATTCTACTGTAGTATCTAAGAAAGTTGTAGTACCAACTGCTTGGTTATCTAAAATCTTTTTGTGGTCTCCATCGTCTGGAATACCTAAGTCAGCCATAGTAACACCTGGTTTAGTAACCAAAGCGATATAAGGAAGAGTTTTTACTAATACTTTAATACGTTCAATGTACAATTCTAAAAGTTCTCCTTTTTGCATACCAGCTAATTCTTTTTGATCGTGGTATTTACGGATTAACGCTGTTGTACTGATAATACTTCTTGGCGCATTTTTCGCTTGAGCTGAAACAGCCTCACTTGCCAATAAGAAAAGGAAACATAGTAAAATTATCTTTTTCATGTTATGAATTTGGATTTGGGTGTTGTTTGACGACAAAAATATGTATTTTAACTTAATTTACAAGTTTATTGATTTCTTTTTTTTTGATTTTTTTAACAATTCAAAATAATAGCAGAATTTACAGCTATTATTCTTTTTTATTAAGAGTTTTCTATTACAAAACAAAAACCTCAACAGGATTTTCTTACCCCTTAAAAACCAAAAATTCTACTATTTGATTATTCTAAAACGCCCCGGATATTTGATCCAAATACTTTTTTTGTTGCCATAATAATCCATAAACTCTTCGCAAACAAAAACGGCATGGGCCTTTGACCAAGCCACAACGCCACAAAATTCGCTTCCCGATTCACGTTTTAATTTCTGAACCTGTTTCCCAATAGAAAAACCTAAGTATTTGTAAATTGTAGGAGTATAAACAGTACCATCTTCCAAATCTTCTAATGCTTTATCAAAAGTAGATTCTCTATCAATAATCTGTTTGTATTTTGCCATTACCGCATAAGCAAGAACAGCATAATTCGTAATTTTTTCGGTGTCGCAATTGTCTTTGATATAGACAAAACCTGCAGAAATTCGGGCTCTGTCCAATTCTTCATTATTAAGATCAAATGAAGCGTTATTTTTTAATGTTATTTTGAATCCCTTTTCGTTTACCGTATCAGTAACAAAAAGATTATCTAATCCGTAAACATTTAAAGAAGCTTTTATAAAAGCAATTGATGAACAATTGGTACGTTCTCCCTGCTTGAAACTTTCAAATATTTTATCTGAGCTTAATTGAGAATAAGAGCTAGAACAAACAAATATTAAAAGCAAAAATAGCGAAGTAACAGATTTCATTGATTTGGGTTTTAATTCTTTCTCAAGTATTTTTTTGAGAATTCAACTTTACAAATCTATAAAAATCAAGTCAAAATTTTTTTACTTATTTACTTTTTACTTTTAAAGGTTCTTTCTTATTTCCGTTTTTAATAGACATCCAAGATCTGATTAAGCTTCTAGCTACTAAAAATGAAACAGTTAAACTTGAATATTTATCTTTCTAAGTGCTGTAAAATCCACATTAAGGTAATAAAACTAAACTTAAATCATTGACTAAAAAACTTACTAAAAAACAAATCACTTTCGATTTTCCATCATTAAACATATTGCTTAAAGAAATCTGCTTTGGTGTAACGCCAAAATATTTTCTAAATGATACTATAAAATGCGAAACACTTTTATATCCTAAAGTCAATGAAACATCATTTACCGTATTCTCTTCCAAAAGCATTTTGCGTGCCTGCTCCATTCTCAGTTGCGTCATATAAGCATGAATTGTGCAGTTGTAAATCTCTTTAAAACCGTTTTTGAGTTTAAATTCATTTAAAAGCACCACTCTTGAAACCTGTTTTATGGTTGGGTTTTCAGAATAGTATTTTTCTAAATAAATCTTAGCTTGTTCCAGTTTCTTTAATTCATCTGCTTTTTTGTGATCAGGAAGTACTTTTTCCGACTGAAAAATATGTGACATTAGAAACAATTCTTTGAGTTTTGAAAGCAAATAATAGTGTCCTAAAGAACCTTCGTGAGCATTTTCTGCAATCTCATTTAGTATTTCAATAATTCCCAAATTCATTGGAATTTTGACCTTTCCGAAATTAACATATCGGTTATTTTTTACTTCATTATAGAACAAATCTTTTTCGACCCAAAATTCATTTTCCAAAAGTCCTAGAAAGAACTTTTTCGACAAAAATATTCTCGTATAATTCAGTTTTTCATTTATTGCAGACATCTCCATTTCGATATCATGATCGGGCAAATAAGCAAACTGAAGAGAACCTGGCATAATACTTCTAAAGACCTCCTCTCCTTTTTGTGAAACTTTAAAACTTCCACTAGCCAATAATGAAATATGAATATAATCTTCTTTGATAATAATCTGATCTGTGCATTTATGTGCTACATCATAATTACATCTCAATATGCAGAATCCATCTGTATAATAAACAAAATATTTTCCATCAAGCAACTTATAATCAACTACTTCATGTTTTTTATCTGTTACAACTGGAGTTTTTGTAAAATGATCCAAAAGATCAATATTTACAACCGTTTTATTTGCCTCTTTAAGTTTTGCGCTTATAAACATAATACCAATTCCATTATTTTTAATCCAAATTTCATTATTCCTTTTTAGGGTTCCTGAGATATTTTTGCGCAAGTTATTTATAATTATTCTAATTAAAAACAATGTGTTTTAATTAAATTTTTCCTACTCGCGCATGAATCAAAATTATCTCTTATCTGTTTTCTTCTTTTTATTTTCTGTTACTGTTATTTCTCAGGAAAAAAATGCAACTCTTTATGGCAAAGTACATTCACATGGAAAACCACTCACTGAAGCCACAATTTATTTAGATAAAACTTCTGTAACTTCAGAAACCAACCATAAAGGATCGTTTGTTTTAAAAGCTCTTCCTGGAAAATATACTGTCATCTGTAGTGCATTTGGATTTCAAACCAAAAAAATCGAAATCACACTTCTGCCAAATAGTTCAAAGGAATTAAATATCTCATTAAACCCAGATCATCCAATTGGTCTTAATGAAGTTTCCATCAAAGGAAAATCAGCCATTAAACAAGTAAAAGAATCTCCTTTTAACATTGTTGCTTTAGATGCAAAATCACAGTACAATACTACGCTTGATTTAGCACATCTTCTCGATAAAGCTTCAGGAGTAAAAATTCGCGAAACGGGTGGCGTTGGTTCTGACATGTCTATTTCTTTAAATGGATTTACAGGAAGACATATTAAATTATTTATGGACGGAATTCCGATGCAAGGTTTTGGTTCGGCTTTTCAGCTTAATAATATTCCTGTTGGTATTGCAGACCGAATTGAAGTATACAAAGGAGTGGTTCCCGTAGAATTCGGCGCTGACGCACTGGGTGGAGCAATCAATATTGTTACCAACCAAAGTGCCAATACATATATGGATTTATCTTATTCTTATGGTTCTTTTAATACACACAAAACGAATATCAACTTTGGATTTACTGATAAATCTGGTTTTACAGTTCAGGTAAATGCTTTTCAAAATTATTCTGATAACAGTTATAAAGTTTTTGTTGAAGATATTTTAGATGTCAACAATGGCACTTACAGTATTCATAATAAATGGGCAAAACGTTTTCATGACACATATCATAATGAAACGGCGATTTTAAAAACGGGTTTTGTAAAAAAATGGTGGGCAGACCGCTTTTTAATTGGAGTTACATTTGGTCAGGAATATGCCGATATCCAAACTGCCAATATGATGAAAATCGTATATGGTAAAAAGTTTAGGACTTCAAATACTATAATGCCTTCTATTACTTATGAAAAGAATAATCTTTTTACCAAAGGTTTAAATTTCCGCCTGACTGCAAATTACAACAAAAATAAAAACCACAACAATGACACTATAAACAGACAATACAATTGGTTTGGCGATTATAGGGTTACAGGTTCAGCAGGCGAATCGGCCACTTCTACTCTAGCCGATTATTACAATGATAATTATTCAGCTACAGCTAATTTAAACTACCGAATTAACAATAAACATTCTATCTCTATTAATGATGTAATTACAGGCTACGAAAGAAAAAATGATATTACGGTATCTTCTGCAGAACTTGGCGTAACGTATGATAATATGAGACGCATTAGCCAGAAAAACGTATTGGGACTATCCTACAGATACCGTTTTAATGAAAAATGGAATTTCGATTTATTTGGAAAAAATTATCAGCAAAAAGTAATTGGTCCGATAAATGACGGAGATATCGCTCATCCTTCCTATTTAGAGTTAGAGAAAAACTATGCAACTTCTGGTTATGGTTTCGCAACAACTTATTTCCTAAAAGATATTCAGTTGAAAGCATCTGTTGAAAAAGCGTATCGTCTACCAACCGAAAATGAACTTTTTGGAGACGAAGTTCTCGAAACTGGAAATGCTGCTATAAAAGCCGAAAATTCGATGAATTATAATGTAGGCGCTACCCTTAACAAAGAACTTAATTCAAGTAATTCCATTTACGCAGACATTAATCTTTACTACCGCGACACTCAGGATTATATTCGTCGTATTATAGAGCAACGAAATGGTTCTGGTGGTTCAATCAATCATGGTACTGTTCATAATATGGGAATTGACGCAGAACTTCGTTACTACTATAAAAATAAATTCACAATAGGCGGAAATGTAACCTATCAGGATTTAAGAGATAAAGAACGCTATGTTGCTTCTACTTCAGGGCTCCGCGAAAGCCTTACTTATGATATAAGAATACCAAATGTTCCCTATTTTTTCGGAAATGCCGATGCTGCTTATTACATCCATGATTTGTGGAAAAAAGGAAATGTCCTTACTGCGGGCTATTCTTTAAATTTTGTTGGAGAGTTTTTCCTGAACTGGGAAAATCTAGGTTCATCCAATAATAAACTGGTTTTACCGCAACAGCTTTCGCATGATTTAAATGTAACATTTTCTGCTGCAAAAGGTAAATACAACATTGCTTTTGAAGCCCGAAATATTACCAACGAACTGCTTTACGACAATTATGCATTACAAAAAGCAGGAAGAAACTTCTCTGTAAAACTTCGCTATTTCTTTATGGAGAGAAGAAAATAAGAATCAATAAATAACCATTAATATAATTTAAAATGAAAAAAAGGACGTACACAGGTGTCTTGGCTTTAGCTTTAGCTCTATTTACAGCAATTGGCTGTAGTAATGATAACAATAACGGCAGCAAAGAAGAAACAAAAGGAAATTACTTTGTTGCAGCTACACAGGGAGATTTTACTTATTTGCTTGCTGTAGATGATTTAGAATCGGGAACAACATCAATTATTGGAAAAGCAGGAATTATTGAAGAACCGTATGCTTTTACCGCATTTGTAAGCAATGGTGAACGCTCTGTAACAGCTATGCAATACCGTCAGGGAGATCCTTCTATTGGAATGTCTTATAGTTTAAGTTCTGACGGAGTTTTACAAAAAACTGGGAACGAATTTCAATTAGAAAAAGGATACGGAACTTGGGGATCTTTCGGAACCAATATTGTAGCAGCGCGAAGCGGTCAGACTCTAACTGACGGAACTACAGGTGTTATTGCTTACTTGATTGATCAGACAAATGGAAATGCTGTTGCTACAAAATATCTTTCTACAACTGGTTGGAATGGTGCTTCTTATGATGGCGTAAAAGAAAGTGCTACAATAAGTGGTATTGTAGATCGAGGAAATGGCACTTTCTTAACTGCTGGAATTTTTTCTCACGGAGTTACATCTGGAACTGGCGGAAGCACAACAGCTGTAATTGGTAATCCTGATGAATGCTGGGTTTTCGAACTAGATCAGAATTTAAATGTGGTTCGTTCTTTCCAAGATGACAGGATTAGTTACTCTGCAGGTCGTTACCGTTCTGCTTATTATTCACAAATTGATAAAGACGATAGTAATAATGTATATGTATTTTCAGGAGCTTACGAAAACACTACAACTAAAAATGCTGGTGTAGTTCGTATTCCTGCCGGAGCTTCAGATTTTGATTCTTACTATTGGGATCTAGAGGCTGCTTCTGGAGGTTACCGTTTCCGTAAAGTATGGCATATTACAGGAGATTATTTCTTATTAGAATTCTATAATGAGAAATATGAAACAATTAGCGTTAGTTCTGCAGCAACTCAATATGCAGTGGTACAAATGGGAACAAAAAGCTTTAAATGGATTACCTCTGGTTTCCCTGCAAAAGAAAATATTGTAGGTACAGGATGGCCATTTGCTTACAACGGAAAAATGTATTTCCCTATTACAACAGATAGTGCAAAACCAACTGTATATGTAATCGATCCGGTTGCGGCTACAGCAAAAGCAGGATTAGTTATTGAAGCAGACGGAGTTTCAGCATTAGCTCGTTTAGCTTATTAATTATTTAGACCCAGCAAAAGCGGACGTACTCTCCCCTAAGTATTGTCTGCTTTTCAAAATTATATACGCTATGAAAAAGACATATTTATTATTCGCTGCTTTCTCTTCTATGATGTTAAGTGCGCAGCAAAAAAATACCTTACTTGAATCTTCTTTCTGGAAATCTAATCCAGATGTTGCAGCTGTTAAGACAGAAATTGCAAAAGGAAATAATCCGTCTGAATCTAATCAGAGAAATATGGATGTGGTAACAAGTGCCATTTTAAGTGGAGCTTCAGCAGATGTTGTAACCCTCCTTTTGGATCAACCAGGAAATAGTGTAAGTAAAATTACTCATGAAGGTCGAACTTATCTTCACTGGGCCGCAATGAAAGGAAATCCTGAAGTCGTAGAAGTGCTCTTGAAAAAAGGTTCTGATATTAATCTGGAAGAAGAACACGGACTTTCACCTGCTTATCTTGCAGCAGCAAACGGTGGTTGCTCTGTTGCTATGTTTGAAGTATTAACCAAAAACGGATTAGATCTAAAAAAGAAATACAAAGACGGAGCAAATCTTTTACTACTGGCAATTTCAAATGACAAAGATTTTTCAGTTACAGAATACTTGATTTCTAAAGGACTTTCGGTAAAAGATACTGATGATAAAGGGAATTCTTCGATCACCTATGCTGCCAGAGGTGGAAATGTTGAAGCGATTAAAAAACTGATGAAACAAGGTGTTAAATACAACGATGAAACTTTGATTTTTGCGGCTCAAGGCACACGTCGTGGTGCTAATACAATCGAAATCTACAAATATCTTGTAGATGAACTAAAAATTAAACCGACTGTTACCACAAAAGAAGGAGAAACAGTTCTTCAGATTATCACCAAAAAACAAAATCAGGCAGAGGTCGCTCAATATTTTATTGCCAAAGGACTGGACGTAAACAAAACGGACAAAGAAGGCAATAATTCTTTTATGAATGCAGCTTCGGGTAAAGACATTGCCTTGATTAATGTTCTTCTTCCAAAAGTAAAAAACATCAATGCCATTAATAATAAAGGTAAATCGGCTCTGACAATGGCTGTTGAAAAAAGCTCAGCTGAAGTAATTGCTCTTTTACTAAAAAACAAAGCAGATGCTGGAATAAAAGATATAGACGGAAACAGTCTCGCTTATTATCTTATTGATTCTTACAAAGCTCCAAGAGAAGGTTTTGGCGGAGGCCAGCAGAAAGATGATTTTGAAGATAAAATCAAATTACTGCAGGATAAAGGTGTCAGCTTTAATGCTTCACAAAAAGATGGAAACACAATTTATCACCTTGCTGTAGCAAAAAATGATCTGAATTTATTGAAAAAAATAAAAGATCTGAACGTAGATGTAAATCAAAAAAACAAAGATGGCTTAACAGCACTTCATAGGGCTGCGATGATTTCTAAAAATGATGAAGTTTTAAAATATTTAGTTTCTATCGGAGCGCAAAAAGAAATTGCTTCTGAGTTCAATGAAACTGCTTATTCTCTGGCAAAAGAAAATGACTTTTTGACCAAAAATAATGTTGATATTAATTTCTTAAAATAATACTTATGAAACTAATTGTTAGAACAACATTAATCTTAGCTTTCTGCCTTGCTTCTTTTAACCTTTCGGCCCAAACCAGCAAATACAGATGCATGCTTCAAATGTCCAATTATATGGGTGAAGGTGCTTACATTGTCGTTTCTTTAATAAATCCGCAAGGAAAATACGAAAAGACTCTTTATATATTGGGTGAAGACAAAAAATGGTACAATAGCTTAAAAGAATGGTATGCTTTTTATTCTAAAAAACCAACAGACATCAGTGCAAAAACAGGAGCTTCGGTTACAGGAGGCGATAGAAGTTCTACAACTTTAGAAATCGAAGATTCTAAAATAAACTCTGGATACAAACTAAGATTTGAATCGGCTGTTGAAGATCAAAAATACTACGCAAATGATCTTGAAATCAATTTAAACACTGAACAGCTTTCTACGAAAACAGAAGGAAAAAATTACATTAAATATGTTCGATTAAATAAAGTATAATAAGCTTTAACAGACATTGGTTTTCCAATGTCTGTTTTTATATCTATACTTACAACAACTTTTATATTGAAAAAAACAAAGCTTCATACATTACGTTTAGAATTTCAAATTACACAAGATGTTATGGCCAATATGCTCGGAATGAGTCAAGCAACTTACAGTAGAAAAGAGCGTGGACTTACTAGTATTACTTCTCGAGAATGGGACGCTATTGCTTTAATATTGAATGTAGACAAATTTGAAGTTTTTGAAAATAATACCAAAGAAAGTATTACTTCAGGAAATCAAAAAAGAATAAATGCTGCTATAACCAATTCTCTTCTGGAACAAATTAAAATTTTAAAGAAAGAAAATCTCATCCTAAAAGAAAAACTGAATTCCAAATTTCCAGCTCATTCTAAAAACAAGTAATCCCCGAATATCTTAGACATTCAGGAATTACTTTTACAACCCTATTATTTCTAATACAAGGAATTACTTTTTAACTAACCAATTCTCAACTGCTCTAGAAAAATCAGCTACATCAATCGGGTGACGGCTTGTAATAATATTAGCATCGGTTACTACACTTTGTTCAAGCACAGTTCCTCCAGCGTTTTTTAAATCGACTTGAATGTTCCAATAACCTGTTAGTTTTCTTCCTTTCAAAATATCAGCAGAAGCCAATACAACAGGAGCATGACAAATAGCGGCGATCAATTTTCCTGCTTTATTAAAATCTTGAACAAATTTAATTACATCTTTATCATAACGAAGATTATCTGGATTCCATGCACCGCCAGGAATAAATACTGCATCATAATCACTTACTTTAATTTGATCTGCTGTACGGTCAAATTTAATCCATCCAACGGGTTGTAAATATTGAATTGCCATGACGTGTGTCTTCGACATTTCAGGATAAACCAAACCATATCTTTCTGGTGCTGGATTGTATTTTGGAGCTACAATTTCTACCTCTGCTCCTAATTCTTTAAAATACCAAACGGGTCCAGTCAATTCAATTTCTTGAAATCCGTCGGCTACAATAACGGCAATCTTTTTTCCTTTCAAAGCAGTTTTATTTTTTACTGGTGTAAAAAAGAAAGCTCTTAAATCTTCGTTTCCTGGCGCATCTAACATTTTAGTTACAGGCATATTGACAACAGCTGATTGAGTTGACAATTTGTTTACAATTTCAAATTCGTTACTTGTTTTCATTTCTTTTGTTTTTACGGTTACTTGTGCTTCTGCGTTTAATCCTGCAAATACGCTTACGATACTTGCAACGATCATTTTACTAATAGTTTTCATTGTTTTTAGATTTAAATATTGATATTTGTTTTTAGATTTTTATTCTCGAATAAGCGGAGCAAATTCAATTAGATTATGAATTCCGTCTTGAAAAGGTTGTTTCTTAATACTTGAATTCAAAAAATCAATTACCGGCTGAATGGGCGGAAAATTCAAGTGATATTGAAAAGCTTCTTTATTTCTGAATTTTTCAAAAGTCACAAACTGGGTAGGATCTTCTTTTAATTGTGATAACTGATAGGTCACTACACCCGATTCGCTTCTAAATTCTGGCATGGCTTTGTGGTACACTTTCATAAAATTATCTTCAGTACCTTTTTTCGCATCTACAAAAAGCATAATCGTTAACTGCTCCTCTCCTTTTCGACTCGTTTTGCGCCATTGTTCTTTTGTCAGTGGTTCTAAATCTTTTACCTCAATTACCTTCTGTGGAACTAGCAAAGCTGTTTTGGCTAAATCATTTATTTCTTTAAAATTCTTACCAAACTTTTCTAGTTCATTTTGATTGATCCAGCGCTCAAACAGCCAAATAACAGCTTGATTTTCTTGTTCTAAGTAAGCTTCTGACATGATATTTTTATCACTTAAAATTGACTTTTGAACATAAGCTGCAACAGTATTTTTAAATTTTTCCTGAAATTCTTTTTTGACCTCATAGCGAGTAATTCTAGCACCAATTTCATTTTGGGCTGTTGCCAAAGCACTGTTCATAAACAAGAGGGAAAAAATTCCTAAAACCTTTTTAGAAATCGAGGGATTGTTTTTTATTCTCATGACTTTTGATTTTAAAGTTGTTTTCCAATTTGAATCAATAGGTCTGAAACTGCTTTTGGCTGAGATAAAAAGGGAGAATGACTGCTGTTGATTTCATAAATCGTTTTGATTCCAGCTTTTGAAATCATTTGATCTTGCAGTCTTGGCGAGATCACAATGTCTTGAAGTGTTTTGATGTATATTTTTTCTACACTTCCAAAATTTTGAGAAGTTAGTGTAACGGCATTAGAAAAAGGAATTGCAGGTTCAGCACGATAATTATCTTTTACTTTTTGCTTAGCGACAGCAGTGCTATCATTAATAAACAAACGGATTAATTCTTCAGATTTGACGTCAAGTGTCAAATGATCTGCAGCTTCAATAAGGGTAGGTCCTAACTGCGAATCTGGGTCGGTTTTGGCAAGATCACCAATAGACTGGCCTGATGAAGGTAAAAAAGCACCAATATAAATTAGTCTGCTTATTTTAGAAGGAATGCTTTCGGCAACGGCTGTAACCACCATTCCGCCCATGCTATGCCCTACTAAAACAACTTTTTTATCTGCTTTTGAAATGGCTTCAATAACCTTATCACGATATAAATTTAATGATAAATTTTGAGCTGGCGTAGCCTCTTTTCCGTGTCCTGGAAGTTCAACCACAATTACTTGATGACCGTTTTTAATTAGGCTTGCTTTTACTTCATCCCAAACATAAGGAGCCTGCCAAGCACCGTGTACTAAAACATAAGTTTGCGGTTTAAGATTTATGTTTTCGTCATTATTAGTACAAGAAGCAAATGAAGAAAATGAGGTAAAAGCCAATACTATCGCCAAAACTTTCGGAATTACTCTTCTGTTTTTAAAAACAAAAACTCCTAAATAATGAAACACTACTCCTAATGCCCAAGCAGCATTCTGCCAAAGCGGCCATAAATACGTTTGATCTGTAAGAAACCATACTAACCAAAGTACTGGTGTGGTTAATACAAATACCAATAAGTGAATTTTAAATCCTTTTTTTGGATTGATGTGAGCATTTTGCTCTTTTGCTAAATTTTTCATGATGTGTGATTTTATAAATTGAGATTATTTTAATTGTGTTCCTAGCTGTTCGACTTTTTGAAGCCATTTTGTTCTTTGCTTGTCAGTAGATTTTCTCATAAATCCGAAAGTCGAAAATCGGATGGGATCAAAGCCGACGTAGCCAAAAACGATGTCTTTTAGAATTTGATATTGAGAAGCACGATAGATGAGATAAAACCACCATTTTGGCGTATCCATTGTAACTAAAAGCCTTAAGCTTTTTCCTTTTAAAAGTTTTTCTGGGAAAATTTTTCCTGAATGATGTTTGAAAGCAAAATCAGGAAGTAGAATTCGGTCTATAAATCCTTTAGTAATAGCAGGCATAAATCCCCACCAATTTGGATAAGACAATACAATGTGGTCTGCCCACAAAATAAGTTTTTGAGCTTCAGCTAAATCATCTTCTAGCTCTAATTTTTCTCCTGTTTTGTAACCGTCAGCAAGATTTACATCAAAATCAAGTTCAGAGATATAAATCGTTTTGCAGTTTGCTCCTGTACGTTCAACGCCTTTTTTATAAGCATTAAGCAATGCATTACAAAAAGAATTTTGAGAAGGATGCCCAAGTATAAGTAAGATATTCGTTTTCATAGCAGTATCATTTAATTTGACACTGCAAAGATTTTAAATAAAGCGAGGGCGTTCCTGACACAAATGTGTCAAAATATTATTGATGGGCTAATTTTTGTCGAATTCGGGTAAGCGACTGTCTTTCAATACCTAGAAAACTACAGAGATGCGAAATAGAAACTCTGTTAAACAGTCCAGAATGGTGTTTTATAAAATCGAGATAACGTTCTTCGGCGGTTTGAAATATGAAGCTTTCAATGCGTGTTTGTTGTCGTTTTAAAATTTCTTCTGCGACTAATCGGCCGTATCGTTCAAGATTGGGTAAATGTTCGTAAATCCATTGCATGTTTTCATAAGAAAGACAAACCATAGTTGTAGGTTCTAAACATTGAATGGAATATTTGCTGGGTTGTTGCGTGATAAAAGCGGGATAATGCGTCGCGTAATCTCCTTCAGAATAAAAACCGACGGTAATTTCATTTCCATCTTTATCTACAAAAGAGGAACGAACCAAACCATTTATCACAAAACCAATGCATTTTTGCACTTTTCCGAATTGCAGAAAAAAATCTTTTTTATCCAACTCTTCAATAGTAAGTTTTGAAGCATACTGCGTCAGTTCATCATCTGTCACATTCGGACAAATTTGTTTCACTGAATTTAGAAATGCTTCTATATCTGATTCCATTTACTTTATTAAATTATTTTACCTACTACAAATCATTTAAGCATTTGTATAGCAATAATCACGAATTAAGATTTCGTAAAATATAAGTAGAAGATTGGGGGAGATTTGGGACAAGAAATTAGATACTATTCAAGAATCAGAACAAATATCTGGATAAGAATATAACTATTTCTGTAGCTATATCTTACAAATGTTTTTGTGTAATATTCTTTTCTTAAAAAGGTTATTACACGAGAACACTAATCGTATTACTTAGATTTTCTTTGACGATAAAATCTAAGATAAATTCTTTTACTTCATTTTTTGCTTCGGTTTCGAAAGAGTTGATATGAAATTCTTCATCCTTGTCGCTGATGTGTATAATTTCGGTATAACCTTTAGTAATTAACGTACCTTTCAATTTAATTAAGTTAAATTGCTGTCTGCCATCTAATTC
The DNA here is from genome assembly GCF_024649945.1 of Flavobacterium panacis. Taxonomy (GTDB): domain Bacteria; phylum Bacteroidota; class Bacteroidia; order Flavobacteriales; family Flavobacteriaceae; genus Flavobacterium; species Flavobacterium panacis. The sequence continues at coordinate 677,737 of NZ_JANKMS010000001.1, forward strand.
TTTGCGAACCTGTAGTTTTATAGCTCTTCCCATATGCAAATTTTTTAAATTAATTAATTGTCATCTAATTATAAATGTAAAACAATTAATGAATCAAACTAATATTTTAACACAGGTCACAACCTATTATTTATCAACACCTTATAAACATTTTATTTCACAAAAAAGAAACAAAAAATACCATATAAATAAGGTGTTTCCAAACTATTTTCCAACAAATTGTGTATCACTCAGCGTTTTCATAAAAGCGATAAGATTATCTTTTTCTTGTTCTGTCAACGGAATTCTCTTTCCATTTCCTTTAAAAATCGGATCAAGATTATCAGCATCTAATACGCCATTATCAAAATAATCTAAAACAGCTCTTAAATTCGAGAACTGTCCAAAACTTCCATAAGGTGCCGTATATTCAACATTTCGCAGAGATGGAACTCTAAAACTCATAAAATCGGCAGGAATTCCTGTTACTCTTCCTCTACCCGCTTCATTTGTATCTATATTTAATGGAAAACCAATATTTCTAAAACTCTGATCCGTAAATAATTCTGTTGCATGACAACTGGCACATTTCTGCTGAAAGGATTGAAAACCCTGCAATTCGCTTTCCGTAAAAGAGGTTTCTTTTCGTTTTACTTTATCGTATTTGCTGTTGGCAGAAATTAAAGTGTATTCAAATTGTGCAATACTTTTATAAATTTTATCAGGTGTAACACTTTCATCTCCAAAAGCTTTTTTGAACAAATCTTTATAAACCGCATCGTCTTTAATTTTGCCTATAACTTCTAAAATAGAAGAATCCATTTCTTCATGCGTGATTATAGGAACTAAAGGCTGATTTTCTAATTGCAATTTACTTCCATCCCAATTGTAAAACTTCATGAAAGCCAGATTTTGAATTGAGGGCGTATTTCGAAGTCCGATTCTGCCTTCAATTCCAACGGCTTGTGCGTGCTGATCTGTAAAAGCATTTGCCTGAATGTGACAGCTTGAGCACGAAATCGTATTGTCTGCGCTAAATCTTTTATCAGAAAAAAGTTTTTCCCCTAATTCTATTCCGTATTTAGTTGGTTTGTTTTGACCAACAAAAGCATTTAATTCTGGAAAATCAGACGGAATATTTAAGGCTATTTCTGGATTATCAATAGCAATCATATCAGAATCTTCATTGCTGCAAGACGTTAATGACAGTACAATCGATATGAAAACAATTATTTTTTTCATTTTAAATGAATTTAAAACAGAACCGTCTGCCTTCTAAAATCACAAACGGTTCTGTATTATGATTTTAGTTTTCTACGCTAGAAACAGAAAACATTCCTGAGATATCGCTTGTTCCGTTTCCACCTAAATTGTCTACAAATCTTACCATTTGAGCCGCTGTATGAACATTTGGAGTTGCATTATCGTTCATTCCAGTTCCGGTAGAAAGTGTAATTGTATTGGTTTTACCACTCAATAATTTATCAAAATCAGCATTGATTTTGATTTTTGGCGCTTTACTTCCTACCACTGCATTTGTAGTCAGATTTAAAGTTACATCGCGATACGCATTTACACCTTGTGTGTAAGCTCCTGCTGTTCCTTCAACTGTACTTCCAGTATGAATTGACATGGTTTTATTATCTGTATCATAAAAACCTTCCACTTTTGTAAAACGGTAACCACTTCCCCATTCCCACATCATCGCCGTGTCGTTTGCTCCCGCAGCAGCATAAAAATTAGGAAATCTAACCTGATCTAAAGTATTTTGCTCTGGTTTGATTCCTAAACCAAATTTGATCTGTTTGTAAGTCGCAGATGGCACATTACTTAAAACATAACTTAACGAAGCCGTTTTTGACTGGTCGATTACTGTCGCACCTTTATCCAAATCATTTACATTGTATGGAACTTCATCGCCATTGTCTTTGATAAGACGAATGTTGCTGATTACATATTTCAATTCAGAAAAATGATGTACTTGTCCAGAAGCTGAAGTATTTGTTGTCGCACTTGTTGAAGCTGCGTTTCCTAAAACAATCGTGGTACTTTTGAAAGTATTATTAAATTCTAAAGTCAAATTGTTTGCTGCAGGATTGTCGTCATCGCTTGAACAAGATACGAATGCCAAAGAGGCCAATGATAGTAAAAGGTATTTTTTTAAATTTTGCATTTTTTTAAATTTTTGTATTTCTATTTTATTATTTGTGTTTGATTTTTTTAACACATAGAAACATAGCTTTTACTGACTTATTAAAGGCGTTTCACTTGCATTAATAAACATAGCTATGTGTTAGAAACTTGTTTCTTTTCATATTCTATTTATTAAGCATCGAAATATATCTATGTTTCTATGCGTTAAAAATGTTTTTCAACATTTAGTAAAAAATAAAATAGGCGGCGGTACAAAAATTTCGAGACAAGGTTCTGTTTGTCCCATTTCTTTATAAATCAATACTTTTCTTGAATTTAATATTCTTATAATGTCACATTTAAATTCAATTTCGGAAGTCAAAACAATATCAATACTTTTACTAATGCTTGTAAGTTCTAAATCACTTTTCTGATCCGATTTTTCGAGTTCTTTCTTTAAATGACATTTTCCGTGACACTGTAATTCTGGCTTTGCTTTATTGACGCAAAATTCGTTTTCAATACTTTGCTGGTTCAGTTTAAAGTGCACAATAATCAATGCTTGCTGGAAAGAAACCAACAGCAATAAGATTATCATTGTGAAACTAAAAACTTTATTCATCTTGTATTAGAAATTGAATTTTAAAGAGGTGAAAATATTACGTCCCATTCTTGGAATATTTCCCCAGTCGGCATAAGTACTGTAATATTCATTTAATAAATTCTCTGCTCCAACCTGAACTACGGTTTTTACTTTATTGATTTTAAAAGAATAATCGGCTGAAATATTCCAGATTGTATAAGCTCCTGTTAAATCTTCTCCGTATTCTGGACTAAAATTGATCTGCTCAAAATCGCCATTTACAGAAGTCTGAATTCCGAAGTTTTTATCCATAAAATGAAGCGAAGTTTGATAACTCAACGGACGAATAAATGGCAGATTTCCTCCATTATTATCCATTCCGCGGGCGTAAGTCAAGGTTCCTTTCCAATGCAAATGTTCTAGAATATCATAACTCGCGTTCATTGACATATTCAAAAGCGTTGCATAATCTAATGAAGTATATCCTTTTACACCAACCGATTGGTAATTCATCGGACTTCCCATACTCAAAATTCTACCAATGATGTAGTTTTGAATATAGAAATAATTGATTTTCCCTTGAATGCTTAATTTTTCGTTTTTAAAACCTGCGCTGGCATTTCCTTCATACGAAATTTCATTTTTTAAATCAGGATTTCCGATATAATCATAACGGTCAAAACTATTGTAGATGTAATATCCGTATCCTTCAGAAACAGATGGTGCTCTGTGTCCGTAACCTGTTCCAACAGAAAAATTAAAATGATCAATATCTAAATTATAACCTGCGTGAAGACTTGGCAAAAATCTCGTTTTTTCCTGAGATGCGCCTGGATGAAAAATCCAGTTGAATTCTACATATTTAGAATAATTGTAATTGACACCCAAAGAACCACCCAAATTCACCTGACTTTTCTCTGAAATATCCCAAGAATTATTTATCGAAAGTCCCGCATAACGTGTTGTTACCCAAGGCCAGCTGTAAGCAAACATGGTTCTTTCGCTTCGATCTTGCGGATACATTCGCATTTCTGCAATTGATAAATTATCGTAAGCATTTAACTGTATTTCAGACGAATAACTGTTCTTTTTCAAATTGGCTTTAGAAACCAAACCATAGGTCGTACTCCAGCCTGGCATATCCATATGAACCAAATTTTCGGGACGCGTGGTATCATCCATATAATGTTCTATGGCATTGAAATAGATTTTGGAATCCACAACTTTAACCAATCCTTCTTCAAACAATTGTTTATAAGAAGCAGATGTAATTAAAGCGCGTGAAAGTGATAAATCCATTGGAAGCGCTGGATAACCAACATCTTTTGCCATATCAAAAATCGCATCCAATCTTACTGATGATAAATCGGTAGTTTTATAAGCAAATCCTAATGAAGTATTGAACTTTTTATATTGTGAATGTTTTACTTCGTTATCGTTTCCATCATAATAATTGTCGGCTTTTCGATAGGAAATACTTCCTTCAGCAACAAATTTTTCACCCGAATACGCAACATTTCCAAGATTGAAAAACTGTTTGTTGTTAAACTCAAATCCGCTTTGGTAAGCTCCGTTCCATTTTTTTGCTAATCCAAAAGGCGTGCTTTTTCTTTTTAAATCGATACTTCCTGCAATGGTTGAACCGTGAAGACTTCCCTCCTGTCCTGATTTTATATCAATAGTCGAAAGATTATTACTTTCGACATAAGAAGTAATTGGGTCCATTTTATCGGTACAAGCCCCAAAAACGTGCATTCCATCAATGGTAACCGTAGAACGTTCTGTACTCATATTGTTCAATAAAGGTTCCCATGCGTAAGCACCACGTTTAATGAAACTAATATTATCTGAAGAAGATAAAAATTCATCAACAGAAACCGCCATTTTCATTTCGGTTTCAATTTTCTTTTTGGCTGCGTTTTTTACCTTTACTTCTTCTAAATTTTTAATACTATCGTGATGTGCGTGTGTGTTTTGAGCGGTTACTGACACTCCCAAAAAAAGTAACATTAAAATATATTTCATGTTTTTAGAATAAAGTATCAATATATAATTCGCTCTTAACACCTTCTACTCCAGGTGTAAAATCTGTTGGAACTACCGTTCCTTTTAAAATTAATCCGTTTTGATTCATCATAATTAAGTTCAGCGTCCAGTTTCCTGTCATCGTATAATTAACCACTCCGTGATATAAACCGTCGTTTTGCTGTGTTAAATCTTGGTTATTTGGAGACGAATGATTTCCCATTGAAGGTTCCGGCATTCGTGGATCTATTTTTAAAGTATAACCTGTAACTTCTGAATAGGAAAACTGTGTCGGATCTGGGAAAGTACCCGCAGCAGTTGTTGGTTTATTGTATTTGTAAATTCCCGCAACTATTGGATTTTCAGCTACTTTTGGCTTTTGTGGTGCAATTAAAGCAATAACATATTGTTCGTTATCTTTTCCTGTAAAAGTGGTCATATTGAGGTTTTTATTGCTTTGTTTTTCAACCAAAATATCTTTAGTCACTTCATACTTTTGATTGTCAGCTGTAAAACTTACATAGAATTTCCAGCTGTTTGTTGTAGCACTTTCACTTGTAAATACCGAATATCCTGCAAAATATTTATTAGCGGTATCGTACTTAACAGTATACTCATGCGGACAAGAAGTTGTGCTTCCTTCAGTTGAACTCATAATAGGTAAAAAAGTAACTTCTGATGCTGTAAGACTTTGATTGTTTTGTGTATTGACAATCTTAAAACGAAGTTCGTTGTAACCTTTATAAAATGTTCCGTTTAAGGCTTCAATACTAATTTTGTAGTTACCACTTGTTAAAGAAGCCGCTTCTTTAAATTCATAATATTCTGGCACTTGAGAACCAATCTCCGCTTCGTAATCTGTTTTATCGATTGTACAGGACGTAATTGCACACACTAATGCAATCACCAAAAATTTAAAAGATTTCATTTGTAATGAATGTTTGAAAACTGTTTAAAATGCAGCACAAAGCCATCAGATTTTGAAAGACTAAATGCCGTGAAATTTAAATGGAGGTTGTAATTGAAAAATACGTTTCAAGTGTCTTTTCCATTACTTGAAATAAGATCAAAAATTACTGTTGTAGAGAATAGAATTCAATCGAATAAACTGAAATTCTAAAATAAATTCATTGACTATCAAATGAACTTATACCAAGTTTTGCATCATTGAAATTAAAATCAATGATCTAAAATCTTTTACAATAAAATTGATCTTAAAGAAAAGTTACACCAGCGGAGGGTGAAAAGTAAGATTAGAAGCCCCGATAGGTTTCTTTTCGAATAAAGTAGCAGTATTTTCTCTTAACTCGACAGCAGGGATTACGTTTAAAACAATTTCAGCAGTGTTCTGAACATACACCAACTCTAATTTATCTTTTAAACTGTCCTGCATTTTCTTTTCGTTATCAGAATATTTTTTGATGCTTTTTTGAAGTTCGCATCGTCCGTTACAGCTATTAAATGCCTGCTTACGTTGCACACAAATAGTTTTCGCGATTTCTTTCTGATTGATTTTGAATGAAGCATAAACGAACAAGCTACCAAATGATGGCGATAAAATTAAAATCGAAAGTGCTATGATAATTAATCTTTTCAACTGCTTGTTGTCTATTTTGGCAACAAAAGTACATACTATTTTGTATTTATTTTAACTAAATCCTGATTTTTTATTTGGCAAAAAGAGAAAGCCATTTTATTCGGATCATTTCTCAATCGGTTTCAAATTCAGAAAACTTCAACACATTTTAAAACATATTACTGATTTAAAACACTTTACATGATAATTTGACAACAAATACAATTTATTATATAAGCAACTTGTTGTACACATGTCTACTTTTGAGGAAACTTAACTTAACACTCGACAATCATGGAAACCTCTCAATTTAATAAAAGCAAAAGGCATTTTATATGCACAACAAGCGTTTGTAACGGAGATAATAACGAATTGATATTCCGAAGATCGTATCAGGGCGACTGGGGAGATTGGGATGATAAAATCGAAAATCCGGTAACTGAATTTACTTCTGAAGAACCGAATGTATGCGATCCAAAAGAAGATATTTTAAATTAAACCGTTAGGAAAAATTACTATTTAACACATAGAAACATAGCTCTGTAAACTTTTAAAAAAGGCGTTTCACTAATTTCAATGCACATAGTTATGTGTTAAAATTAAATTTTGCTCTATTTCAGATGAGTTAAACGACTACTATTTTATCTTTCAACTGAACGTTAAAGCCTAAGTCTTTAGCCGTTCGGACGGTTGGATCATTGGACATATCATTCAGCATTCCAACAATAGTCAAATTTTCGATCTGATTGTTTTTCAAATATTCAAACAAACCAGTTTCTGTAAAACCATTAGACGTATTTTTTACGATTATCATTTCGCCTTCAATTGGAGCAACATCTTCGTATATTTCTGCGCCGTATGTACCCGAAACAAAATGAGAAGCATTTTTATTTAATGCAATATGCTGTATATGAATAACGGTTTTTCTTTTCTTTCTAAAAGAATCTAAAGTTTTCTTTGCTTTGGCAGCAACTTCATAACTTCCTTTAAACTCCATTTTTCCTTTATAGAAGTAATCATTTTGTATGTCTATTAACAATAATGCCGATTTTGTATATTTTCTTTTCATTATGGTATAGTACTTTTATTTGATTTGGTAAAAAAACTGCCGGTTTCAAGTGCTCAGTTCCTCTTAAATTATATCATGCTCAAAATCAAATATACTCCGGACCCCTCTAGAGCCTGCCCCAGACAGGATTGATTGTTAACGAGAATAAAATTATTTGGAAAAATTTTGCAGCTTGTGATGAGAAACCGGCAGTCCAACAAAAAATAGCCTTTTAAAAAAGAAAAAATTTCTTCTAAAATTGGACTGCGAAACTACTAATTTGAAAGGGGGAAAAAGAGAACGTTTCTTTACCTATTACGCAATAAATAAAATACTTTTCTGATAGAAAAAACATCAAACAGCTATTATACAACAACTTAACAAAAACAGTATTTTCTTTATAAAAATCTCTTATTATAAGTAGCTGTACCGCAATTTGATTTTTAAGAAGATTCTTTTTCTAACAATTTTAAAAAAAGTTATTACACATAAAGATTTAATGTTGTTAAGAAAATGAAGAGCCTGCCAAATTTTGAAAAATATTAGTTAAATTACCCCTTCCTATTATAAGCTAAATTCAATTAAATAGAGCCTACAATTATAAAAAAGTACTGCTCCGTTTAAATTACAACCAAATACCACATGCAATTAAAAAATACGCTACTCCTATTCACTTTTTTTCTTTCGAATTATCTCTCGTATTCACAATCTAATTTTGAAAAAATTTATACAGAAACCTATCAGGTTTTATTAAGTTCAGATCCTAAAAAGGCTTTAAGCAATACTGACTATCTTTATAAAATTGCAAAAAAAAATTCTGATAAAATAAACACCCGCATACTCAAAGCGCAAATTCTATATCAGTACGGAATTCATAATGAAGCGATCAATGCTTTAAAAGAAGCTGAAAAAATCGCTTTACTGGAGGCAAATTATGCAACTCAAGCCAAGATCTACGGATTTATGGCATCGCTTTATCGTGAAAATGAAATCTATCATATCGGAAAAACCTATCTGAATAAAGCGGTTGCCATTAGCAAAAAAATAAAAGATGAAAGCGAAATGTATCGTTTTCAGGGAAATTTATCCCAGGAATTGGCTTGTTATGAATTGCATGATGCTAACTATTCTACAGCAATTTCGCATCTTAAAAAAGGAATTCATTTATTTGAAAAAGCGGCTTCTGTGAGCGATAAAAATTACCAGATTGCTATTAACGACGAGCTTATTGCTAAAAATTATCTCGAACTAAAGAAAACAGATTCGGCTTTGTTTCATTATGACAAAGCAGAAAAAGAACTTAAGGATTCTTTCTCTTATGACAGTCCGATGAGAGGGTTTATTTATAATGGAATGGCAGACGTTTATGTGGCAAAGAAAGATTTTAAAAAAGCGCTTTTTCATTATAAAAAAGCGGAAGATATTGCAGAAAAATCAGATTACGCGGCCTTAAAACAAGAGGTCTATAGTTCGTTGATGGAATTTTACAAATTGACCGATACCAAAAAATACATTGTTTACAACGAAAAGAATTTAAAATTAAGCAAAGCCGAAAACAATAATAATAAAGTCATTGCAGATGATTTAATAAAATCACTTCATAAAAGTCATTTGGATACGGAATCTCAAAACCAAAAAAACAAACTGATTTTTATTTTCATTAGTCTATTTGTAATTTTAACTACAGTGGCTATTTATCTCTTTAAAAGAAAACAGGATTATAAAAAAATAAAATCCTTTATAGAAAATAATCAATCCGTTTCAGTTGATGAACTAAAAACAGAAAGCAAAAAAGACGTTTCTAAAGAATACATGTCTGAAGCAGCTGAAAATAGCATTCTACAAAATCTGGCAGAATTTGAAAACTCCCTTTCTTATCTGGATAAAACACTTTCTTTGAATTCGGTTGCTACAGAATTAAATGTCAATCACCGATATTTATCGTATGTTATTAATAAACACAAATCAAAAGATTTTGCGGGATATATTAATGAATTAAAGATCAATTACATCGTGGACCGTTTAAAAAATGATCCGACTTATTTGAAATATAAAATTAGTTATCTGGCCGATCAGGCAGGTTTTGCTTCTCATACCCGCTTTACTATTACATTCAAAAAAATTACGGGTGTTTCTCCTTTGACTTTTATTACCTATCTTCAAAATAATAGTGAAGACTAATAATACAAGGATTTAAGATATTGCTACATCGTTTGAACTGATTTTAGTTTGCAGGAATGTTAAGAAAAAGAGTAATTGTTATTATGAACTCTTTTTCTTCGATAACGATATTTCTATAATTCACCAAAACTCATTTTAACAAAATTATCGCCATTATTTTGACCAAAATCACCAAAATGATGCGAAAAATTCGAAATATTATTTAATCAACTGATAAAAGTTATAGATTTGTTCAAAAAACAATAGCAATTTTGTTCCCTAAATGGAGAATACAACATCAGATATTTTTTTATGGCAGCAGATCAAAAAAGGTGATATTTCCGCCTTTGAGCAGCTGTATGACAACTACGCTGATGTTCTACTTACTTTTGCTTTACAATATACTAACGAAACTTCTATTGCTAAAGATGCTATTCATGATGTTTTTTTAGACATTTACAAATACAGAAGCGGTCTTGCCGAAACTGTAAATGTAAAATCATATCTGTTTAAAATCACACAGCGAAATGTTTTGAAAAAGCACAAAGCTGCTCGAAAAATATTTTCCATTTCCTCTGATTATGATTCAGTTATCTTAAAAGAACTCTCTTTTGAAGATACTTTGATTGAAGAAGAAAACAATGCCGCTCTTAACTCCAGATTAGCATTTGCGATGCAGGAACTTACCGAAAAACAGCGCAAAGCATTGTTCTACAGATTTAACGAAGACAAACCTTACGAGGAAATTGCTTCTATTTTAAACATCTCTATCGAATCTTGCAGAACACTGATTTACAGATGTTTGAAAGAACTTCGAAAAAAACTTTAAAAAAAGGTTATTTTTTTTGTCTATGTTTTACAAGAGTGATTCTCTTAGTAAATATATACCCCATAAAAACATCGCCTTGCAAATTAATTTTAATAAAATATCGAACGATGAAAAAGATTCTTTAAAGAATCAAATTCGTCTTGGACTAATCGAACTAGAGCAGGAAGAATCTAGGCGCAGAAAGAAGAAAAGATTTCTGGCCTACTCTGCCGCTGCTAGTGCCGCATTATTAGTTTCATTATCTGTATTTGTAAATCGTACAGCTAATGAAAGTAGCAAACCTCAAACCGCGTTAGAACAATTTGCTGCGAACACAAAATCGACTGAATCAAATGTTGATTTAGAAAACATTTCTCTTGTTTTACAAGATCAACAGACTATTTCGGTGCAGGATAGTACGGTTATCAGTTACGGAAAAGATGGAGAAAAAGTTACGGTTGGACAAAAAGCAATCAACACGAATTCTAATAACAACTCAGCTTTTAATACCGTTCGTGTTCCTTACGGAAAAAGAACACAAATTGTTTTAACTGACGGAACAACCGTTTGGTTGAATTCTGGTTCGTCATTAATTTATCCAACTCAATTTGACGGATCGATTCGCGAAGTGTATTTGACTGGTGAAGCGGCTTTTGATGTCGCACATGATAAAACCAAACCTTTCTTTGTAAAAACGAAAGAATGTAATGTACGTGTTCTTGGAACTGTATTTAATGTGAGCTCTTATTCAGAAGACGAAACGGTTCAAACCGCTTTATTACAAGGAAAAGTTAGAATTACATACAACAAAAAAGGATTCTTAAACAATCAGGAAATTCAGGAAGATTTAACTCCTGGAATGATTGCGACCATCAATAAAGATAAAAAACAGATTAAAGTAGAACGAAAAGATGTGGCTTCGATATTATCTTGGAGAGAAGGGTATTTTACCTTCAAAAGTCAGTCTTTGAATGATATTTTAAACAAGCTTTCAAAATATTATAAAATTGAATTTATCAAAGGTGACAATTTAAATCTAGAGGCTAATTATTCTGGATCTCTTTCTTTAAATGAAAATCTTAATTCGCTGGCGACTACTTTATCGAGTATCACCAATAGCAACTGTACTGTTAACGCAAACCAAAGAACTATTACAATTAAATAAATAAAAAAATCAATTCTAAAACCACCAAATGCCTATGATATAAGACCAAAAATAAACATATCAACCTTATTTGTAAAGACTAACCAAAAAAAAAGCCAAAAGATGCGCTAACATCTTTCGGCATTGTAGAACAGCAGTCGACGCTAATCGACTACATCTTTAAATCAAAACAAAATTATGAATAAAAAACATAATTCAGAAAAGTATTTTTCTGGACGAAACCACTATTACCTATATCTGCTGCTTATGAGATCTGTTACTGCATTTATCTGGATAAGTATGTGTAGTTTATATGCAAGCCCTTCTTTAGGACAAAATAAAATACATGTTCGCTTCAAGAACACTCCACTAACCGACGTTTTTTCTACTTTAGAAAAGCAGACTAATTATGTCTTCTTCTATAATGATGATGTTCTTAAATCTGCCAATACTATTACGTTGGACAAAGACGCAACCCTAGAAGAAATTTTAAATAATGCTTTAAAAAGTAACAATCTAACTTATGATATCATTGATAAACAAGTTGTTGTAAAAAGAAATAAAAAGAAAGCAGAACAAATAGAATACGAACTAACAGGAAAAGTAACCGATAAAAAAGGTGCTCCGCTTGCTGGTGTAAATGTTGTTTTAAAAGGAAAACAAACTTGGGATATTACCCGTAAAGAAGGTGATTACCGAATGAGAGTTGCTCCAAATGATACAATCGTTTTCAGCTCTTTAGGATATAAAACGGTAACTGTTGCCGTAAACAATAAAAAAGTTATTGATGCGACATTGGTTCCAGATGTTATGGAGCTTCACAGTGTTGAAATTGTAGCTTCTAATGGTTATACCGAAATTCCAAAAGAAAGAGTTACTGGTTCTATAGGCGTTATTGGAGCTAAAGAATTAGCAGAAGTTCCAACAGTAGATATCCAGTCAAGATTGGAAGGAAAAATTGCCGGTGTAAACGTTGATCCACGTACTGGTTCTATTACAGTTCGCGGAACAAATAATTACAGCGGTGTTGGAAGTCCACTTGTGGTTATTGATGGTTTTCCACAACCTATAAATGACTTTGCTTTTAGTAAAAGAGGTGTTCCAGGCGCTTCAATTTTAAGTTATATTAATCCTGATGATGTTGAAAGTATTACCGTTTTAAAAGATGCTGCTGCAAGTTCTATCTGGGGTTCTCGTGCCGCTAATGGAGTAATTGTAGTTACAACAAAAAAAGGTAAAAAAGCAGACCCAACTATCAGCTTTAGCACTACAACTACCATTGGTGAAAGAATGGATCTTAGCAAACTGCGTGTAATGAATACCGCTCAGTATATTGACTACGAGAAAGATTTAGTTTCAGGCGGATTTGTTGTAGATAATATTAATAACACTATTAATTCTGGCTACGCTAAAAATCCTAGTGCTGCTCAGGAAATCATGTTCAGACAACAAAGAGGTGAAATTTCGCTTACGCAAAGAGATCAATTATTAAACCAATTATCTCAAAATGACAATCTTAGTCAAATCAATAAATATTTATTAAGAAACTCAGCAACAACGCAATACGATTTATCTGTAAGCGGCGGAAGCGATAAAAGCACTTATTATTTGTCTTTAGGTTATAATAAAGACGAAGCTGCAATGAGAGGAAATGAATCAAGCTCTTATAATATTACGCTTAACAACTCTTTTCAGCTGAAAAAGTTTTTAAAATTAAATACTGGAGTTAACTACGTTTCTTCTTCTTTTCAAGTAAACACTACGGCAAACGAAGCATTATCTAATGTATCTAATTTTGCATTGCGACCTTACGATATGATTGCTGATGAAAATGGAAACGGCATTGATCGTTACATTATTTTCAGACCAGAAGTTGCAAAAGGATTTGAATCAAAAGGATACCTTCCGTGGACTTACAATTACTTAGACGAATTAAATTATTCTAATGTTATCACAAAAGGAGAAAACATCAGATTAAATGCAAGTTTAACAGCTACCGTAACCAATTGGTTGAATTTTGAAGCGTCAGGAATGTATACTTCAATTACAAACAAAACCAAATCGTTAAGCGAATTAGACAGTTATTATTCTAGAAATCTAATTAATGAAGCTACTTCTGTAAGTACAGCTGGAAAATTAGTGTACGGAATTCCTGTTGGTTCTTATTTATACAACACTTTATCTGACAATGATTCGCAAAGTATGCGTATTCAAATGAATATTAACAAAAATTTCAATGACAATAATAGTCTTCACTTTTTAGCGGGTTCAGAAATTAGAGAAGAACGAAGAGAAGGTTCAAGTCAGAGATTTTTTGGATATAATACCGATACCAATTCATCACAATCTGTGAACCCAACGGTTTATTATACTACCATTTACGGATGGACAAATATTATTGGAACTTCTGATAACAGTATCAGTAAATATCGTGACCGTTATTTATCATACTACGGTTTAGGTTCTTACGATTTCATGAACAGGTATCATCTTTCTGGAAGTATTCGTTTTGACGATTATAATTTGTTAGGCGCTTCTAGAAAAAACAGAGCATTACCATTATGGTCTTTAGGATCTAAATGGGATATCAATAAAGAATCTTTCTTAAGAGATGCAAACTGGTTAAGCGATTTAGCTTTAAGAGTTACGTATGGTAAAGCAGGAAGTGCGCCAGGCGGAGGTTTCGGAAGTCAGAGCGCTGTAATCAGTGTTGGTTCTGTTGATTTTAACACACAATTGCCAACTGCGAGTATTTCATTACCTGAAAATCCAGATATCAAATGGGAAACTACAGCAACGCTTAACTTTGGTTTAGACTACGGATTTTTTAATAATCGCTTACGCGGAAGTGTTGATGTGTACTATAAAAAATCGAAAGATATTTTAACCAATTTACCATTTAACCCAACAACTGGATGGAGTTTTTTAAATTATAACACTGGAACACTTGAAGGACATGGTGTAGATTTGAACCTTTCTGGAGTGATTATAAACTCAGCCTTTAAATGGAACAGCAGTTTTAACTTTTCATACAATACAAATGAAGTTACAGACTCTCGTTTTAAAGCGACTACAACTAGCCAATATTTGTCTGGTGTAACAACTGAAGGTAAAAAAATTGGATATATCTATGGTTACGACTGGGCAGGATTAGATGCTAACGGACAATCTACTGTACGCAAAAAAGACGGTACAATTGTGAATTCAACTCAAGGAATTGCAACAATTGACAAAGAAGATCTTAAATACATGGGAACGACATTTGCTCCTTACTTTGGAGGTTTGATGAATGACTTCTCGTATAAAAATTTCAGATTAGGAGTTCAAGTAACGTATTATTTAGGACATGTTTTTAGAAATCCTGTTTTACAAAATTATCCTTCATACACAGGAGTACAATACGGTGCAGTTGCCAAAGACGAACTTATTGCAGATCGTTGGAGACAAGCCGGAGACGAAGCGACTACAAATGTTCCTGGTTTAGCCAATATTAGCTTTAATAGTTTGAACCGTTTCCAAATGGCAGATATCAATGTGCTTCCTGCGGATAACATTAGATTACAGCAAATTTCATTAGGCTACAACGTACCGAACCAATGGTTAGAAAAAACTTTTATCAAATCATTGAGCTTCAATTTCGCTGCAAGGAATTTAGGGTTGTTATGGGTTAAAAACGATTTAGGAATTGACCCTCAGTATTTGTCAAGTAACAACTACAACACACTTCCTCCACAGCGTGCTTACACTTTACAGTTTAATTGCAGTTTTTAATTTTAAAAAACAGATTTTATGAAATTTCTTAAATTCACACTATATATGTTACCTGCACTTCTACTACTAAACTCTTGTAGAGATTATGTTGAAGTGGAGCAAGTTGGAAACAACAGAATTTTAAAATATACTTCAGATTACAGAGGTCTTGCTAATGCCTATAATGACATTAGCGGCTCTGGAGGTATTTATTTATTAGCCAATGCCGATGTAGAATTTCCTACGACGTACCAAAACGGTGTAAATACCATTTGGGCAAACAGTTACACTTGGCAGGATAGAATTTACGATCCATCTCAAGGAGATGCCGATTGGACAGGATTGTACAAAGCCGTTTACTATAGTAACGTAATTCTAGACGGCGTTATGAAAAGCGAAAAAGGAACGGATGCAGAGAAAAAAGAAATCTATGCTGAAGCCTTTGTACACAGAGCTTTTGCTTATTTACAATTGGTAAATACTTACGGGCCACAATTTGATCCTGCTTCTGCAAATTCAGAAAAAGCGGTTCCGCTATTATTGAAACCTGAATTATTTTCGTCATTAGACAGAAATACGGTTGGACAAGTTTACGATCAAATTATTTCTGATTTAAAAAGTGCTTTGGCAAATGATATTCAGGATACGCCTCCATTTAATGTAATTCCATCAAAAAGAGCAGCTTATGCATTACTGGCTAGAACGTATCTTTATATGGGACAATATCAATTGAGTCTTGAAAATGCAGAGAAAGCATTGGAAATGCAAAACGGATTAATCGATTTTAAATCATTTGCTACAGCTTACAGTTATCCTGTTTTGATTCAGAATCCTGAAGTAATATTCTCTAAAACTTTATTACTTAGTTATAATGGAGCACCATTGTCTACAGAACTACTAAACAGCTTTAGTGCAGACGATTTACGTTACAACTATTATACAATTGCTGGAAATAATTTCTTTCCAAGTTACACTGGAAGAGGTTTTGGAATCTACACATATAGCTACACAAACGGAATTAACATTGGAGTTTCTGTTCCAGAAATGTACTTAATCGCTGCAGAATGTTATGCCAGAGCAGGACAAACTCAAAAAGCAGTTGATTACTTAAATATTTTAAGAGCAAAACGTTACAAAGCCAATACAGCGTATCAAGTTAGTGCGTCAACCAATACTGAAGCTTTAAATCTTGTTTTGACCGAAAGACAAAAAGAATTCATCGGAAGAGGTTTCCGTTGGTTTGATCAACGAAGATTAAATCTTGACCCTGCTTTTCAGAAAACATACACACGAACTTTCAAAGGAACGACTTATACTCTAGCCCCAAACAGCGACGGATATGTATTCCCAATCAATCAAAATTATATCGACTTAAACCCTGAATTAGGGAAATAAAAAAACTTACAATGTTTACAAAAATTAAGAATATCAAATTATTGGTACTGGCGTTCTGCGCTTTTACCTTACAGGTTACGAGTCAAGAAGTGAAATCCAGATTACAAGGAATGGTAGACATTCCGATTCCGGGAGCGACTTTTAGCATGACATACGATCCAAAAGGTGGACCATTAGAAAACGTTAAAAATATCAGCGGTTATGCTTATGTTTTCAATGATTACAGATGGGAAATCGAAGACCTTAAAGTGAAAAAAAATGGCGCTGTTTACAGCGCCGATTTTACAGTTCCAAAAAACTGTGCTTTCATGGCTTTCAAATTCTACGGCAATACTGAAAACGGATTGGTTACAGATACCAACCAAGATAAAGGTTATATGCTGGTGGCTTTTAAAGAACCAAAAGTAAAAATGCCAGGAGCCGATTTAGCTTGGGCTACTTTTAGAAACAAAGACTTTAACGGTCAGTTTGGAGGCTACTTTAAAGATTTTTCTATTGATGGCGATGCTACAGAATATTGGTTAAAAAAGGAAGTTGCTGATAATGGAAACAGATTTCCAGAGTTTTTTGATACTTATTTCCAAGTTCTTAAAGTTCAAAAGCCTGAAAAATTTCAGGAATTAGGTACTCGTTTTTTGGGAGATTTTACAAAAAACACCAAAGGAATGCCTGAAGAGGTTTATCTAAAAGTGCATCACATTTATTTGTATGATTTAAAGAACAAAACAAAAGCAGATTCTGTTGAAAATGTAATTGTAAAACAGTTCCCAAAAGGAGCGTTTGTAAGATTAAAAGCGTATCAAAAAATCATGCCGATTGCAGATGCGACAGAAAGAAATAAAGCAATGACGCAGTTTTTAGCTGATTTTCCATACAGTTCTGAAGTACCGCCATCGCAACAGTATTTCTATGATAACATTGCAAAATCGCAGTTTACTTACTATTTCGAAAACAAAGATTACAAAACTATTTTGGCTATGATTCCAAATATGAATTTTGCTAATCTAAACGATGCTTATCATCAGAATATTTCTAAAGCATTATACTTAAAAGTGGTAGATCCAGCAGTTATCGAAACTATGGCTGTGCCGATCATCAAACAAATGCAGGCAAAAGTAAACGATATGTCTTATATGCAGGGCATTTATTGGTCTCCAAATCAAGCAACTGAAAATGCAATCAATCAGTTGAATAATGAATTGGTAATTCAGATTCGTATGTACGATAT
Organism: Flavobacterium panacis; assembly: GCF_024649945.1. GTDB lineage: Bacteria > Bacteroidota > Bacteroidia > Flavobacteriales > Flavobacteriaceae > Flavobacterium > Flavobacterium panacis. Next base: position 695,566 of record NZ_JANKMS010000001.1, read on the forward strand.
TTTGAAAAAGTACAAAGAAGTTTTAGAGACTTTTGAATTACTTCCGTTTGAAAAACGTTACGAAAAAGCAAGTATCAACGACATTCATGTAAGAGCTTTAGAAGCATTAAACAAACCCATTATTGAGGTTCTAAAGAATGCAGCAAAAGCAAATACTTTGTCTGAAGGATTGACAGCTAAATTGAAAGAAGCATATTTAAAAGAAGGTAAAAAAGAAGCCGATTTTCCAGCTTATTTAGAGCAATTGAAAAAAGAAAACAAGTCTGAAGAAAAAATCGCTTTGATTGATATCTCTGCGCCAGCGATTAAGGTTCAATCTGCAGACGGAAAAACAAAAGATTTAGCCTTAAACAGCGGTAAAATCATCGTAATCGATTTTTGGGCAACTTGGTGCGGACCTTGTAAAAAAGCGTTTCCAGCAATGCAACAATTGGTAAATAACTTCAAAGAAGATAAACAAGTAGAAATTTATTTTATCAGTACTCAGGAAACTAAAGAAGGATACAAAAAAGAGGCCTTGGCTTATTTAAAAGAAAAAGGGTTGAAAATCACTACTTATTTTGATTTAGTAAAAAAAGGAGGCGGTACAAACAACGCTTCTTTTACCAACTATGCTCAGATTTTCAAATCTAGTGGAATCCCAAGAAAAGTGGTGATCAAAGACGGAAAAATTCGTTTTACATCTGAAGGATATTCTGGAAATCCAGGACAATTGGTGGATGAATTGACAAACGTTATCAATGCTTTAAAAAACGAATAATTGCTTTTCGAAAATCAAAAAAATATGAAAAAAATAGTTTTACTATGTGCACTCGCTTTGAGTGTACATAGTTTATCTGCACAGAAAAAAGCGGTTGACAGCATTGCTTACCAATCATGGCAGCGCATTGGTACCAACAAAATTTCTTATAACGGAAACTGGGCTTTGTACAAAACCGCTTTTCAAGATGCCGAAAAAGAATCAAAACCGGAAACGTTTATCATCAATACCAAATCAGGTAAAAAACTGACTTTGGAAAAAATTGGAGATGCAAATTTTGTGGGAACTGGCGATATTTTAATGTATCAGGAAAACAATGTTACATACTTGCATAATTTAGCAACCGGAAACAAAAAAGTCTGGAAAACTACAGATTATACACAAACTTTGGAAGGAACGAATTATTTGTATTTCAGCCATTTTCAAATGGGAAAAGATGGAAATAACTCCAACAAATTAGTCTTTTTTGATTTGGCTAAAAACGATAGTATTGTCATCAACAATATCAAATCGTCTAAAATGCTTCGCGGGCAGAAAATCATCTTCACACAAGTAAACGACAATTCAATTGTATTGAAATATGGAGATTTAAAAGGGCCGTATAAAGAAATTTACAGCGGTTCAGTTGCTGCTTTTGGTGATTTTTCAATTAATACTAATGAATTAGAAGGTACGTTTACCACAAAAACTGATCCGTCAAAAGAGGTTGATGTACTTCATTATTTCAATTTAAAAACCAATTCACAAAAAGAGGTTTTAGATTTTAATTCCATTAAATGGGAAGACCAAAATTATAAATTTTCAAGAAATGCTTATCCGTTTACAGAAAATACACGTTTTGTTTATTTAGATATTAGATCGGCTTCGAACCAATATCCTGATAATCGCATCAAAAAATCAGATATCGATATCTGGAAATGGAACGAAGGTGCGATGGAACGCAGACTGGCAAAGGTTCGCGGAGAAAAAGCTTCTGCCAAAGATCCTTTGTATGTTTATGATTTAAAGGAAAAAAAATGCATCAAAATCAGCGATAATCATTACTCAAATATCAGTCATCCTGATGCTGTCGATTATTCTAAATTATTTAAATATGTAAACGATAAATATACTATTGAAGTAGATTGGACTTTTACAGAAAGAAACGATTTATACATTATTGATGCTGCAACAGGAAAAGATCAATTGGTAAAACAAGGAATTTGGTCTACTCCATTCTGGAATCCAGCTGGAACTTTTGCTTTGTATTTTGATGAAAAACAAGAAGCGTGGCAATCGTACAAAACAGACGGATCTTCAACTGAATTTAAAAATATTCCAACTGGAATTCCATATTCTCTTAAGGATCAAGAAAAAGACATGGGACGCACTCCTGTGCCATACGGAATTGCTGGATGGTTAAACAACGGAAACAGCGTTGCTCTCTACGACAAATTTGATATTTGGGTTATTGATTTAAACGGAAACACAAAACCATATTCCCTAACTCAGGAATTTGGTAGAAAAAACAATGTTGTGCTGCGTTTATACGGTTCAGAATTTGGAGGAAATCTTACGGGTAAAACACTTACTTTAAGAGGTTTTGATCTCAATACAAAAGCAGAAGGTGTTTATGTTTTAAAGAATAACAAAATCACTGTTTTAGCTAGCAATCCAAATTATGATATTAAAATTCAAGCTTTTGCAGGAAATCAATCCAACTATCTTTTTACGAAAGAAAGCGCTTCTACTTTCCCAGATTTATGGTGGGCAAATGAAAACTTTAAAACGCAAAAAAGATTGACAGATGTTAATCCACAGCAGGCTGAGTACAATTGGATGAAAACAAAATTGCTTCGCTGGAAAAACTTTGATGGTACAGATGGCGAAGGAAGTTTATATGTTCCTCAAAACTACGATGCTTCTAAAACGTATCCTGTAATTGTTCATTTCTACGAAAAACATACGCATGAAATGAATCATTATCCAATGCCAGAATTGAGTACTTCAAACATCAATATTCCGACTTTCTTAAGCAGAGGTTATTTGGTATTTATGCCAGATGTAAATTATACTTACAACAGTCCTGGAAACAGCGCATACAATGCCGTTGTAAGCGGAACGCAGTATTTAATTGACCAAAAAATCTCAGAAAAAGGCAAAATCGGAATTCAAGGACATAGTTTTGGTGGTTATGAAACTTCATACATTATCACTAAAACGCCAATTTATACTTGTGCAATTGTAGGTTCTGGAGTGAGTAATTTTACTTCAAACTATTTAAATTATCGCGTGAACGGTATTTCGAATATGTTCAAATACGAAGCAGATCAATACCGTATGAAAGGTTCTATGTATGAATTTCCAAAAGAATACGTAGACAACTCTCCTATTTTCAGCGCTAACAAAGTGACTACTCCTGCTCTAATTTTCCATAATGACAAAGACGGAGCTGTTCCTTTCGACCAAGGCATGGGATTATTCTTTGCTTTGAGAAGATTAGGAAAAGAAGCTTGGCTGGTAAATTACAAAACGGAGAATCACACACTAGACAGGGCAGTTAATCAAAAAGACTGGACACAAAAAATGCTGCAGTATTTTGATTTCTATTTAAAAGGTGCTTCACGCCCTGACTGGATGTAGATTTCTCCAACACATAGAAACATAGAATTTTAAACCTAAAAAAGTACAGCCACGAATTACACGAATTCCACTAATTTATAATTCGAGAAAATTGGTGCAATTAGTGGCAAAAAACAAATTTAGACTTGAGCATATAGAACTATGTGAATTCAGATAAATGAAATGCCTTTTTTAGACAAAGAAAAGCAATGATTCTATGTGTTGAAAATATAGCCAAAGATTAAAAGATTAAAAAGATTTAAATAAATCTGCATAATCTGCGAGAGAAAAAATAAGCCACCAATTTCACTAATTCACACAAATTAAAATTCGAGAAAATTGGTGCAATTAGTGGCAAAAAACAAACACACAACATAGATAAACAAACTGTTATTTGAAGGTTTCTTTTGAGACCTTCAAAGCAACAGCAGGGACTTCTTATCTCAATTTCAATCAAAAAAAAGAACAATAATTATCAAAATGAAAACAAAATTAATTCTAGCGCATTTCTTGATTCTGGGTTTATCTCAAGTTTCAGCGCAGTTTAAAACTACATTTCCGTTGCCAAAAGAAGTGGCACACGGAACGCTTCCAAACGGAATGCAGTATTTTATCATGCACAACGAATGGCCAAACGACAGAGCCGATTTCTATTTTGTGCAAAACGTGGGAGCTATTTTAGAAAATGACGATCAAGACGGATTAGCGCATTTCTTAGAGCACATGGCCTTTAACGGAACAGAGCATTTTAAAGGAAAAGGAATCATCAATATGTTGGAAAAACAAGGTGTTTCTTTCGGAAAAGATATCAATGCTTATACCGCTTACGACGAAACGGTTTACAACATCAGCAATGTTCCTTCACAAAACAAAACTTTATTGGATTCTTGCATGTATGTATTGCACGATTGGTCGGGTTCTTTACTTTTGGCGGATAACGAAATTGATGCTGAAAGAGGTGTAATTCGTGAAGAATGGCGCACAAGAAGAAATGCCGATTATAGAGCGGGTGAAAAAATTGATAAAGTCGTATTTGATGGTTCAAAATATGCCAAACGAAATGTAATTGGAGATTTGAATGTCATCAATAATTTCAAATATCAAGTCCTTAGAGATTATTATAAAAAATGGTATCAACCGCAAAATCAGGCTGTCGTAATCGTAGGGGACATCGACGTCACTTTAATCGAAAAAAGGGTTAAAGAGATTTTCGGTTCGATACCAAAACCTAAAAAAATCAACAAAAGAGAATACGAAAAAATTCCGTTTCATAAAGAAAACCGTTATGTTCTGGCAACTGACAAAGAATTACAGCGTTCTGGAATTTCACTTTCGTATACTAAATCGAAACCTTTAGTTCAGGATCAGGCTGAAATGACCAAAAGCATGCAGGAAAATCTGGCGATACAAATGATGAATACACGTTTTAACGAATACATCATCAATAACGAAACGGCAGGTTTGGCTTTCGGAATTTCAAATGATAATCTTTCAAGATTAGACAGCAAATTTTCATTACACATTACTCCGAAAAAAGGAAAATTCATTGAAGCTTTTACAGAAGCTTACAGAGAATTTGAAAGAGCGATGCAAAACGGATTCACGCAACAGGAATTAGACCGTTTGAAAACTAAAATGCGTACCAATTACGACAATCGTTTGGCGAATAAAGATAAAATTGGAAATGCTTATTGGGCAGAGCAATTACAACTTTATTTCTTAGAATCTAATCCTGTTTTTACGGTTGAAGGCGAACACGAATGGATTAACGCTTTCTTAAACAATGTTAATTTAGCACAGGTAAATACAGCTTTTAAAGCTTTAAATCCAAAAGATAATTTAGTTTTATCAGTTTCTGCTCCAGAAGATGCTGCAACAAAATTTCCTGAAGCAAATGAGTATTGGAATGCTATTAAAACCATTTCAAACTCCAAATTAGAACCTTACAAAGAAGAAGAATTAACCGCTTCTCTAGTAAAAGAAGATTTGAAAGAAAAACCAATTGCAAAAACAGAAGACATCAAACTATTCGCGAATGCGAAAAAATATACTTTGGCAAACGGCGCAAAAGTGATTGTTTACCCAACTACTTTGAGTAAGGATCAAATTTTATTTTCAGCTTACAGCGCTGGAGGAAATTCTTTGGCAGATTGGAAAGACCTTCCATCGGCTCAGATTGCATCGGCAGTGGCGGCGTATTCTGGTTTGGGTGATTATAAATTTACCGATTTAAAAAAGAAACTGACAGGAAAAACGGCGAATGTGAGTCCGTATATTGGTGGTTTATACGAAGGTTTTAACGGAAGCAGTAACAAAGAATCTTTGACGACTTTATTACAGCTTACGTATTTGTATTTCCAACATCCGAGATTTGACAATAGCACTTTCGACAAAATAAAAGAGCAATATCAAAACAAATTAAATAATGCTCCAAACAGCAACGAAAAGGCTTTAAATGATACTATTTCAAATCTAAACACCAATTACAGCAAACGCAACTGGCTTTTAACGCAGGATTTTATCAATTCATTTGATTTAAATAAAGCTAAAAATTTCTACACAGAACGTTTCTCAAATGCAGGTGATTTTACGTTTTTATTCGTCGGAAACATTTCAGAAAAAGATATTGCTTTAATTAATACCTATTTAGGAAATCTTCCTTCTAATCAAAAAACAGAAAAATATGTCGATCATAAAATTTCTATGAAAGACGGAAAAGTAGAAAAAACGATTTTCAGAACAATGGATACGCCAAAAACAACGGTTTATCTTCATTTAGAAAACAAAGAGGTTGCTTATAACAAAAAGAACAAAATCTTAAGTTATATGCTATCAGAGTGGCTGACAAAACGTTATTTGGAAACCATTCGTGAAGAAGAAGGCGGCAGTTACGGTGTTCAAGTTGGAACCGATATTTCACAAATTCCGAGTCCATTATTTTCTTTAGAAATTAACTTCGATTGTAATCCTGATAAAGCAGATGCTTTAGTGAAAATTGTACACGCTGAACTTGCGAGAGTACAAACTGAAAACATTCCTGTAAATATGCTGGAAGACATCAAACAATCTATTCTTAAAAACAACCAAGAACAGATTAAACAAAATAGTTATTGGTTAGGCGTTTTAAGCTCTTATGTTCGTGATAACGAAGAGCCACTAAACACTGAACTTCTTAAAACAACTCTAAGTGCCATAACTGCAAAAGATTTAAAAGAATTCACTGTGAATGCTTTAAAGAAATCTAACAGCGTGCAAGTGCTGATGAAAGCAAAGTAAGAATCTCTTGTAAACCTTATCCTGAATAGGGTTTATAATGTTCTTATCGATTTTTTTATTTTTTATTTTAATTAGTTTTTAAAGGCTGTCCAAAAGACAGCCTTTATTATTTTAAAAATTAATCGGCGTCTTTGCTTATATTTGAAGGAACTAAATTTCCTAAAAGCTTCGCAAGAAATGAGCAAAATTAATACCTACACGCTCGAACATCATAAAAGCTTGTTTACCAATCAAAACGACAAGAAAGATTATTTTTATGTACAGATTGAAGATCATCCGTATATAGATATTCCGTATCGGGCTGAAAGTTATGCGATTGAATTTCTGAAAAAAGGAAGCATTATCATGCAGACCCGATTGGATAAAATTGTCGTAGAAGCTCCTGCAATTTTGGCGCTGGGTCCAAATGTCATTCGAAGTTTCAGCAAAAACAGCGAAGAAATTTTAATGGATATTATCTTTTTTAAACCCAAGTTTTTTCTCGAAACGCAAACCAATGTCTTCTTCCTTTCACAATATGATTTTTTTGAAAAAAGTGAGTTGCATGTATTTCCTTTAGAGAAAAAAACAAAACTAAAATTCGAACAGCTTTTTAATTTAATTCAAGAAAATCTTCAAACAAATCATTTTCATCAGGATTCTATTCTTAGAAGTTATTTGTACATTTTGATATTCGAATTGGATTCGATGAAAAAAAATCTTCCAAATAAAGAAATTCAAAATCCTTTGTTTGAAAAATTTAAAGAACTTTTGGTGAAAGATTTTATCAAACATCGTTCGCCATCTTATTATGCTGAAAGTTTAAATGTGACCAGAAAATACCTTTCGGAAGTTATAAAAAACAACAGTGGTAAAACAACCCGCGAATGGATTGATGAAATGGTGATTTTAGAAGCCAAAGTTTTACTTCAAAATAAATCATTAACGATCAGTCAGATTAGCGACGTGTTGCATTTTTCGAATCCGTCTGTTTTTGGTAAATTCTTTAAAAACTACACACAGTCTTCTCCTTTAGAATATCGAAATCATTTAAAATAAAACCGACTTTCTGACCAACATTTCAGACTTTTGTCCCTTTACTTCTAAAACAAATAACTGCAGTTTTGTATTGATAATTGAATACCTAAAAAACATGTCAAAAAAAGCACAATTTGTAGTTATTATACAAGATACCGCCACTTGGATGGAAAATCAGGCAAAAAAATTCTATTCGAATCTCTTTTCATCTGAAGCAATTGGCGAAAAATATGTTGCTGAAACCCTTTCTATTCCAGCACTTTTTAAAGTTCAAAACGATTTTAATATTGAAGTTTTAATGGTTCATGAAAATGAAACTCCATCGTCTTTTCTGCAATTGAATTCTTCCCGAATTTTAAATGAAAAAATCGAAGCCGAAAAACCAATTTGCATTGATCACATCGTTTATTCTGATGTTGAAGAAATTCAAATACTTTTTGATCGAGCAGAAGTCATTGCCCAACAAAGAAAACACGATTTGGTCTGGGTTAAACTTTTTGAATCTGATTTGATTTTGAAAGAAACTCTTATCGGAATGGGATACACTGCATTTAACTTTTCAGAAGCGATGACAGAAAATCTTCCTGTAAAACAGTTGCTTTTAAAAAAGGAAATCAATTAAATAAAAAAACTGCTGGCAAAATACAGCCAGCAGTTTCTATTTTATTCTTCCAGTGCCATTAGTTCTAATTTGGCTACAATTAGTGCCAAATTATCTTCCAACATGATACGTCCATCTCGCCATTCTTTTTTATCGGATTCCTTTGCTATTCTAAAGATAAAATCGCCTGTAAAAACATATTCTGTAGTTTCTCTTAAACCGTTGGCTGTAATTCGTTTTAAAGCTTCTCTTAAATCTACTTTAATTTCGATTCCGTTGCTAAAAAAAACGGTATCTAAACCGTGTTCGCTTTTTCCAAATTTATGACCTCGGTATTCTATTAATTTTATAAAAGCATTCATAAATAACAGAGCACGATTGATGCTGTCAATAGAAACATTTAAGTCTAAAACATTAGATTTAGCTTCGTAAATTCCATCGTTTAAAACTTTGCTGATCCAAAGTTTTTCTGTTGCTGTTACAATGGGAAAAGGATTTTTCAGCTTTTTAGGAACTTGCAAAGGGGCATTTTCATCATTTTTAATTTTTACAGCCAATTCTTGTAAAGGTGTCGGTTTGGAAGCAATTCTAAAATGCATCTCATACCTCTTTTTAAAAATACTGATTTCATTATTTCCTTTGTAATTGAAAGCCAATTTTGGAATGTTAATACGCTTGTATTCCGGTCCTGTCCAATGTTTGTTTTTTGGAAGCGGAATTTCCAGTTTGGAACAGGCATTTTTGATTCCCATCGTAGAAATCTCATAATGTTTTGCAATTTGTACGAGTGGAAATTTCCAAACCAAAGTATAAAGTTCTGAACGGGTAAAAGTAATTTTGTCCATCTCAGTAATTCAAAAATCAATTAAAATAGAAATTCACCATCAATGCTATTGGCAGAGATGGTGAATTTTAAAATGTATTTGGCCTACTCTACTCCGCCTCCTAAGGCACGGTAAAGATTAATAGCCGCGTTTAATTTTTCTAATTTTATAGTCACAACATCCAGATCATTTTGCAGCGAACTATTTTGAGCTGTAATTACCTCTAAATAATTCGCCATACCACTTTTGTAAAGCAGTGAAGCATCAGCAGTAGCCTTGTCTAAAGAAGCTGCTTTTTCTTCGGCTAAAACAATTCTTTCATCAGCATATTTTAATCTTGACATGGCATCGTTTACCTCGCCAACTGCCGTAATAAAAGATTGTCTAAACTGAACGACTGCTTTTTCCTGTTCTAAAACTGCGACTTCATAAGCCGTTCGCAATGCTTTTTTTCTAAAAATAGGCTGCGCTAAATTGGCTGCAATAGTTTTAGTAATTGATCCTGGAAAATCAAACCATTTCTCAAATTCAAATGAATTCACTCCAATCGATGGGCTTAAACTTAAAGCGGGATACATGGTAGCTTTTGCCAATCCTGTTTTAGCATTCGCCGACATAACAGCATATTCGCTTGCTTTTACATCTGGTCTTCGGCTTAAAAGTGACATTGGAATTCCTGTTGGAAAAATAACGTTTATCTCTGCTGCATCAATATTTCCAGCACGTTCTATTTTATCTGGATATTCTCCGCATAAAATCTGCAAGGCATTTTCCTGAACTGCAATATTTGCTTTCGCTAAAGGCATTAATAATTCAGCCGTTTTTTTCTGAGCTTCTGTCTGATTTACTGCCAAAGAACTAATCGAACCCGAATTGTATTGCAATTTCATCATATCCAAAGTACTTGTACTCAATTCGATGTTTTTCTCTGCAATTTTAAGTTGTTCATCCAAACCTAAAAGATTATAATACGCTTGAGCCACCTGAACTATAATTCGAGTTTTTAATGCCGAAAGATTTTCTTTTTGAGCAAAATAGGCTGCTTTAGCATCTCTTTTCTGCATGGCTGCTTTTCCCCAAATATCAACTTCCCAAGAAAGACGCAAATTGGCACTGTAATCATCCATATAATCTTTACCAATAAACTGCTGGCTTAGCGATCCGTTTAAGGAATTTTTTGAAGGATAGGCACGGCTTGCACCTGCATCAAAATCAAGTGTTGGAAGTAAGGACAGCTTGGCTTGTTTGTAACTAAGGTCAAGCTGTTCCATACTTTTCATTGCAATAAGCACCTCATTGTTTTTAACGAGGGCTTTTTCAATTAAATTAACCAACAAAGGATCTTTGTAATAACTTTTCCACGGCAGTAAAACCGTGTCTCCAGTAACAGCCATTTCCTCTCGGAATTTTTCTGGAGCATTTAAATCTGTACGGGAATATTTTTTTCCTACCACACACGAAGTCATAATCGTTCCGGTAAGTAAAACAACTCCGATTTTATATAGTGTTTTCATTCTTATTCTTTTATCGTTTGAACTTGTGCTGGAATCTTTTTACTGGATACTTTTTCTTGTAAATATTGGAATACAATGAAAAGCAACGGAATTACAAAAATTCCCAAAATCACACCACTTAACATCCCGATTGAAGCGCTGACACTAATAGATCTATTACCAACAGCAGTTCCTCCAGAAGCAAACATTAACGGAATCATACCTACAATAAAGGCCAGCGAAGTCATGATAATAGGTCTTAACCTTGATCTTGCTCCTTCGATTGCCGCTTCGACAATACTTAATCCTGCGAGACGTCTTTGTAATGCAAATTCCACAATCAAAATGGCGTTTTTCGCCAGAAGTCCAACCAGCATGATTAATCCGACCTGAACGTAAATATTATTGTCTAAACCAACTGCTTTAACTCCAGCAAATGCGCCTAAAATACCTGTTGGAATTGAAAGTAAAACAGCAAGCGGTAATAAGTAACTTTCGTATTGTGCTGCCAATAAAAAGAACACAAACAATAGACATAATCCGAAAATAGCAACGGTTTGGTTTCCTCCTGCTTTCTCTTCCAAACTTAAACCTGTCCATTCGTAACTGTAATCAGCTGGAAGTTTATCTAGTACTTTCTCCAAATTCCCCATAATCTGACCATTACTATAACCTGGTAAAGCCATTGCGGTAATGTTTACCGAATTATAAAGGTTGTAACGGTTTACCGATTCTGGTCCGTATACTTTATGGAATTTCACAATTGATTTTACAGGAACCATCTGCATGTCAGCATTTCTTACGAAAATTTCATTAAATGCATCTTGATCCATTCTGAAAATTCCGTCTGCTTTTACATTCACTCTATAAAATTTACCAAATCGGGTAAAATCTGAAGATTGATCTCCTGCAAAATAAGTTTGAATGTTTCCTAAAAGGTCTTTTACATTCACTCCCATCTGACGAGCTTTGTCTTCATCAACTTCCAATTCCAACTGCGGATAATCAGCTCTAAAAGTCGTGTAAGCATATTGAACACCAGGCTGCTGCATAATTTGGGCAATCACTTTATCAGACATTGCTTTTAAAACTTCTGGACTTCTTGCCATTCTGTCCTGCAACACTATTTCGGCACCACTTGTTACCCCAAATCCTTCTACTGGAGGCATTCTAAACACCATAATCGAACCTTCTTTGATTGTCGATAACTTTCCAGTAACGCTATTCAAAATTTCATCAATATCTTTAACTTCACCTCTTTCTTTTTTAGGTTTTAGTTTGATAAATCCTAAACCATAAGCGGTGCTGGCACTGTTGCTCAAAATGTTGAATCCCGTAATACTCGTATTAACATCAATAGCTTTTTCTGATTCTAGTATTTTCTCCATTCTCTCCACTACCGCAGTCGTACGATCAAGAGCTGTTCCTGGAGGCATAGATAAACTGTACACCATGAATCCGTCATCTTCTAACGGAACGAAACTTTTTGGTGTAGACATCATCATGTAAACTGCAAGTGCTGTAACTCCAGTAACTAATCCTGCAGCAATCCATTTTTTCCCGATAAGGAAACGAACGCCTTTAATATATCTTCCCGTAAAATTGTTGAAACTCGTATTGAATCCGATGAAAAAACGGTCTTTAAAACTTGTTTTGTGTTCGTGATCACCATGTTTATCTCCGTGATTTTTTAGCAAAAGCGCACATAAAGCAGGAGTTAATGTCAAGGCATTTACAGCTGAAATGATAATCGCAATCGCCAATGTATAAGCAAATTGCTTGTAGAAAATCCCCGAAGATCCTGTCATGAATCCAATCGGAATAAATACGGCTGACATTACCAAAGTAATCGAAATTACAGCTCCCGTAATCTCTGCCATTGCTCCGTGAGTAGCTTCTTTTGCTGAAATTCCTGCATCTTCTTCCATTTTACTGTGAACGGCTTCGACAACCACAATCGCATCATCGACCACAATTCCAATCGCAAGTACTAAGGCAAAAAGCGTTAAGATGTTAATCGTAAATCCAAAAACCAACAAGAAGAAAAATGTTCCCACAATCGCAACTGGAACCGCAATAGCTGGAATAATCGTCGAGCGAATGTCTTGAAGGAAAATAAATACTACGATAAATACCAGAATAAAAGCTTCAAATAATGTTGATTTTACCTGTCCTGTTGCTTCGTCTAATCTGTCTTTGGTACTCATTACGTTTACGTATTTAATACCTGGAGGGAAAGATTTTGAAAGTCGTTCTACTTCTTTATTGATTCCAATTTCAATGTCGTTGGCATTTGACCCAGAAGTTTGTAAAATTGCCATTGTCACAGCATTTTTACTGTTCGATTTGTTGTCTCCGCTGTACGAAATAGAACCAAATTCTACTCGCGCCACATCTTTTAATCTTAAAACATTACTTCCATTATTTTTAACGACAATGTTTTCATATTGTTCTGGTTTGTTCTTTTTTCCTTTGTAACGAATTACATATTCTAAAGCTGCTTTAGATTCTTCTCCCAATTTACCTGGAGCCGATTCTAAACTTTGTTCTGCAATAGCCTGCGTTACATCTGAAGGAACTAAACCTGCATTTGCCATTTTACGAGGATCCAGCCAGATTCTCATCGAGTAATCTTTCTGACCGAAAATCTGAACTTGTCCAACACCTGGAACACGTTTCATTTGTGGTACTAAATTGATATTGGCATAATTCTGCAGAAACAATTCGTCGTATTTGCTATTATCATCTGTATACAAGTTGAAAATAACAATCATACTATTTTGCTGCTTCGAAGTTGTAAGTCCCATACGGACAACTTCTTGCGGTAATTTTGGAGTTGCCTGCTGTACTCTGTTCTGTACGTTTACCGCAGCTTGATCTGGATCAATACCTTGTTTAAAAATAACGCTAATCGAAAAAGATCCGTCGTTACTCGCAGTAGACTTGATGTACTGCATATTTTCAACTCCGTTAATTTGTTCTTCCAGCGGCGTTACCACAGAACGAATAACGGTTTCACTATTTCCTCCTGGATATGAACCGCTTACCATTACGGTTGGCGGCGAAATATCAGGGAATCTCGTTACAGATAATCTGGTAAGACCTATAATCCCCAATATTACCAATACAATAGAGATAACTGTGGCCAATACCGGCCTGTCTATTATTTTCTTTAACATGGAAAATGTTATTTTATATTTTTAAATCAAAAATTATTTGCTGCTTACAGCCTTTGAAGCGGTTTTCGGAACCACTTCCATGCTATCATAAAGAACATCGATAGAATTTAAAGCTACTTTATCACCCGATTTTAAACCCGATTTTACGAAGTAATCTACTCCTGCGCTTCCTGCAATTTCAATTGGAACCATTGCTACTTTATTTCCTTCTTTTAAAACAAAGACGAAAAATTTGTCCTGAATATCTTTTACACTCGCCATCGGAACTGTAATTACAGATGATAAACTTTTGTTTAAGACAATTCTAGCAGAACCTCCTGCACGCAATTGTTTTTTCGGATTTGGGAAAATGGCTTTTAAAGCAATTGTACCTGTTGCACGATCAATGTTTCCACTGGCAACTTCCAGTTTTCCTTTTTGATCGTATTCACTGTCATCGGCCATAATTAAACTTACGGATTGATTGGCTCCTGCATCTTTTGAAAAAGAAAGATAATCTGCCTCCGTAAGAGAGAAATACACAAATACATTGTTGATTTCTGAAAGTGTAGTTAACGGAACTGCATCGGTTGGTGTTACTAAGTTTCCGATACGATTCGGAATTCGGCTAATATAGCCGCTTACAGGAGCTTTAATCAAAGAGAAATCGGCATTAATCTGAGATGATCCTAAAGCGGCTTTAGCCTGTGCTACTTGTGCCGTTGCTGCTTCGTAATTGGCTTGTGCTGTTTTTAACTGCATGTCTGAAAATACTTTTCCTTCTACCAAAGGTTTGATTTTCTCTACTTCCAATTTAGCATTTGCCTGATTTGCCAAAGCGCTTTTATACGCTGCACGACTGTTGTTTACTTGTTCGGCATAAACATCGCCTTTAATTTTAAAAAGAGATTGTCCTTTGTTTACATAATCTCCCTCTTTAACATAAATCGCTTCCAAATAACCTGATACTTGGGCTTTTATGTCAACATTTACAGCACCTTCGACTGTTGCTGGATATTTTTTTTCTACTGCTCCCGTTTCTGAACTGGTTTGTAAAAAGTCTACTTCTGGCTTTGGAGGAGCCATTTGCGCATCTGCACTTTTTCCACACGAAGAAAGGGAAATGATTATCAATAAAACTGCAATCCTGCCAATTGCTTTGTTATTTTGAAAAAACTGTTTTGTCATTTTATTTTTCATTTTAGAATGAATTACCTCAAATTTGAGCGCAAAATAACAGCAGAACAGCTCTTTTTTTTGGAAGAAAGTTACCCAAACGTAATTTTTCGACACTGAAACGGATGGGTTTTGATTTTGCCACTAAGGCACTAAGACGCGAAGATTTTTTTGTGCAAGTGTTTAGAAGGAATCTCGCAAAGACGCTGAGACGCTAAGTTTTTTGCCACTAATTGCTTCGCCTATTCGCTATCGCTCGAGTCACGAATTTTCGCTAATTAAAATTCTTGTGCAAAAATACTAGAGAAATAATTTCTCGAATTTTTATCGCCTAGATGCTAAAACACAACGTTTGTCATTTCGACGAAGGAGAAATCTCCACGAGAAATTCTACAAAGATTGGCTATAGATTGTGGAGCTACTTGTGGAGATTTCTCCTTCGTCGAAATGACAAAAATGAGAGTAAAACGTCGCAAATACAGAAAAGAATTATTGGAAGTTAGTCAAAATTAGTGCAATTCGTAACAAAAAACTTAGAGTCTTTACGTCTTCGCGGCAAAATAAAATTTGTGACTCGAGCGATAGCGAACTGGCGAAGCAATTCGTGGCAAAAAAACTTTGTGCCCTAGTGCCTTTGCGGCAAAACAAAAACCTTAGAACCTCAGCATCTCAGAACCTTAGCAACTTTCTTAGCGATCCATCCATTGTTTAAAGAAAGGTGTTTTTTCTCTACTGATGATCACCTCGCGTTCGGGGTCTAATTTTAATTGGATTTTTAACTTTGCGTTGAAGTAGTTCGCAATAGATTTGATGCTTTCTGCACGAATGAAAAACTGGCGGTTGGCACGAAAAAAGATATTAGGATCTAATTCCTGTTCCAGTTCTTCCATAGTTTGGGGAATAGAAATAATTGCCCCTGATTTAAGAAACAAATTACTTGTTTTAAATTCAGAATATATAAAGTCGATATCTGAAACATCTACACTTTTATAACCGTCGCGATAGGTAACTAAAAAGCGCATTCTAAATACAGGTTTTTCAATCAGTTCTTTTAGAATCCCGGCGATATTGGTAACGCTGGTTTCGTTTTTATTTAAAGATTTGAATTTTGTTAAGGCAAATTCCAATTCGTTCTTTTCGATGGGTTTCATCAAGTAATCGATGCTGTTTACCTTAAAGGCACGAATCGCATATTCGTCATAAGCTGTAGTAAAAATAACCGGACACGTGATTTCGATTTCATCAAAAATAGCAAAACTCAATCCGTCAGCTAAACGAATGTCCATTGTTATTAAATCCGGACATGGATTCGATTTCAACCACGCAACCGTATCTACAACAGTATCAATAATGTCTAAAATTTCGCAATCGGGTTCTAACTCTTCCAACAGTCTTTTTAATCTGCTGGCGTTAATACTTTCATCTTCTACAATTAAAATTTTCATAACTCTTAAATTAATGGCAGACGCACTTCATAATAGCCGTTGGATTCACTAAAAATCGGCATTCTTTCGCATAAAATCTTATAACGGAATTCAATATTTTTATTTCCTATTCCGGTTGAAACCAAACTTTTACCTGCAGTTCTTTGCAGATTATTTCGAACAATAATATCCCCTGAATCGGAAAAGACAGTAATAGTAAGCGGATTGGTCAAAGTTGCCATATTGTGTTTTACCGCATTTTCTACCAACAATTGCAAAGTCAATGGTGGTAAATGAAGCGCCAAAGAATCCGAATCAATTTCAATTTTCAAATCGATTTTATCACCCAGTCTTTTTTTTAATAAATAAAAATACGCATTCAAGAATTCTATTTCTTCTTTTACTGTAATGGTATCTTTATTCGAATTGGAGATCATATAACGATATACTCTCGTTATATTTTCCAAAAACGAAGCTGCTTCTTTCTGATCATCATAAATCAACTCCGTTAAAGTGCTGAAATTATTAAAGACAAAATGCGGATCTAACTGCATTTTTAAAGATTCTAATTTCGAACGTGTAACAGCTTCCTGAAGTTCAGAAGCTTTTACTTTTAATTCGGCAGTTTCGATGGCATTCAAACGCCATCTGTTTAACAAAAAAATTCCGGTATGAATGGCACTAATAAAAAGCGAAATAATTGCAGCCATAATTTTAGACTGCCAAATGGTAACCAAATCATTTTCTTCTAAAGCTGTACAAGGATATAAATAATCCCAAAGACAAGAAAAAAAGTAATTAAGAAGAATGTTTCCGGCAATTAAGCAGATAAATTGTGCTATTGCCCTAAAGGCTGGATTTTGTTCCCAGCGTATGTAATAATTTAATTTTCTACCAACAAACAAAGTTAGTTCTGTAAGTATGGCACAATATAGAAGAATAATGAAAATATCGAAGGTCTGATCCACATCGAGCAGACCTTCCTCTTCAAAATTTCTATAGGGATTTAAAAAATAATAAGATGACAGATAGACCAAGAAAACTGCCGGAATTACAATAACTCTGTAATATTTATAGAAAAAATTCTTGCCCGACTTTTTATTTTGGCTGCGTAACCTCATTTATTTCTTGTAGTTTGAAAAAATGCTGCAACATCTTAATGCGCCACTAAAACATTTTTTTCTTCATTATTTGTAATTGTTTTTTCTACAGATTTTCTTTCACGCATTACGCCCCATTTCAAGCACGTAGCACCCCAAGAAAATCCTGCTCCAAAAGTAGTGATCAATACATTCTGTCCTTCTTTAAAATCGTCTTTGAAATCCCACAAACACAACGGAACTGTTGCAGATGTTGTATTCCCGTAACGGTCAATATTTACTTTAACTTTTTCAAAATCAATATTCAAGCTTTCGCTTACAGCGTTGATAATTCTCAAATTAGCTTGATGAGGCACAACCCAATCAATTTGGCCTGCTTCTAATTCGTTTTTCACCAAAGCATCTTGCGAAACTTGGCTCATTGCTGCCACGGCTCTTTTAAATACAAAAGCTCCGTCTTGTTTTAAATAATGTGTTCTGTGCAAAAGACTCTGCATAGAAGTTGGATTTCTAGAACCTCCAGCCGGTACAGCCAAAGAAGAAACACCACTCCCGTCTGTTTTCAGAATCGTTTTCATTAAACCAACTTTAGATTCTGATTTCTCTAATAAAACCGCTCCTGCTCCATCTCCGAAAAGAATACAAGTATTACGGTCTTCATAATCTACGATTGAACTCATTTTGTCTGCTCCAACAATAATAAGTTTGCTGTAACGGCCACTTTCGATCATGTTTGCCCCCATTTCCAGTGCATACAAAAATCCACTGCAAGCGGCGTTCATGTCAATTCCGAAAGCATTTGTTAAACCACTTTTATCGCAAACAATACTTGCTGTTGGTGCTAAAATATGATCGGGAGTTGCTGTTGCTACAAGCAAAGCTTCTATTTCGTTACGATCAACATTGTAATTTTCGAATAAATTTTCAATCGCAGCAGCGGCAAGATCAGATGTTGCTGTATCGTCGTCTGCGATTCTACGTTCTCTAATTCCAGTTCTTTTGATGATCCATTCCTCCGATGTATCAACTGTCTCTGAAATCTTTTTATTGGTCAGGATTGATGATGGTACGAAACCACCTATAGCTGTAATTACTGCGCTCATTTGTTTTTGTTTTTTTTTTAAGCTTTTGTACCCTTCGTACCCAATGCTTACTACTTCTTTTCTTCTTTTGAACCGTTCATTATAAATACCTAAAATTTGAACCGTAAAAAGCGAATTATATCTTCTGACAAAACTTTTCTCTGAGAAATATGTTTAAAAAACCTGAACAAACTAAAAACATTATACAAAATCCAACTAAAATAAATTAAAAACCTACACTAAGTCTTTCTCGGTGTTACTTGGTATAGAATCTTTAATTTATCTTATTTTTAAAATCATAAAATGTCTTTTCAGTTTGTAGATAATTCCCAATTACAGCTATTGCCATACTGATAAAAAAATCTATCTGCATTAAGTTTTTAGAGTGCTACAAAATTAATTTAAAAAAATCTTAAACAAGCAGGTAATTAAGAATAATTAACAAAACTACCTGAAATGTTAAAATATAATTTTGATATCCGACAACAAACGCCAAAAATTATAGAATCCCTAAAATCAAAAAAAAATCTGTTAAAATTTATTTTGATAAAATTTCTTCAAAAAAACCTTGTAATTTTTATATCATTGTTTCTAAAACAAATTAATTTCTAATAATTTGGAAACGACAATAATGGAATATCTAGCCCTGCTGCTAAAATCCTCGTTTTACTTCTGTGCACCAAAGAATCCCAAAAACCGTATTTTTGAGGCACCATAATCAAAAGATCGGCCTCATAATTATTGATTTCTTTCTTGATTTCGTTAATTACGGCATTCGATCTTACACTTTTATATAAATATTTAACATCCTCAAATTCTTTTTCGATATTCGAATTCATTAAAATTCTATGTTGTTCTTCTTTCAAATCATCCAATTTTTCATCCACACTAAAAAACTCGATTTCTGCACCAAAATCTCCCAAAGCATTTTTAATCCAACTGAATTTTTTAATTGCTGAAAAGCTTAAGCTGTCACAGGCATACAATACCTTTTTAATATTAATGAAACGTGCATTTTGAGGAACTGCTAAAACTGGTATATGAAGGTTTTTGATTGCTGTTGTGGTCGAATTTCCCAATAATTCCTGCTCAAAAGAACGTTCTGCCATTCCCATTACCACAACATCTGCATTGGTCTGTGTAATAATTCTTGGAAGTTCATCTTCCAAAAAAGAATACGTACAAATGGCTGATGTTTCTATTTCAAATGAATCGGCTGTTTCTTTGGCTAAATTTTCTAGTCTCGAAATTGCTTTTTCAATTTGTTTTTGCATCGCATCTGCGGTGATATGTGAGTTTGCACTGTGCACACTCAAAGAAAATGAATTAAATAAAATCAATTTTGCTCCGGTAGCTTTTGCAAGTCCGGCTGCATAAGAAACTGCGTTATTTGCAATAGCAGAAAAATTTGTCGCAGCAATTATAGTTAGAGGTGAAATCATAAAAATAGTAATTAAGCTTTGTAGCAAAATTGCTCAAATAAATGTTTCAAACCTTTTTTATATAACTGAAGAATCATTTTTAACGACTCAACCGTAAAATTTCATTGCTGAAAACACAAACTTTCTTTTTTTGTTTCTTACTTTAAAAACGATGAAAATAATTGATGGGAACCTCTTTAAATAGCAGTATTTTTACAGTTCAATAAAACCAATCAGTTCATTTAAAATTTAAACTATGAAAAGTTCTGATACCAAAGAAAGTTCAATTACGGCTGTAATTACAGATTATTTTAACGGAATTTATAACGGTGACGTTCCCTTATTACAAAGTGTTTTTCATCCACAGGCTATTATTGGCTTTGATCTCAGCGGAGAAACGCATTTTAAAACCCTAAATCAATATCTGGAAGGCGTGAAAAATCGTAAAAGTCCAAACGAATTGGGCGAAGAATTCAAAATGAAAATCTTATCTTTAGAAATCATCAATAATACCGCTGTCGCAAAAGTACAAGTTCCGATATTCGAATATGATTATTATGACTTTTTAAGCCTTATCGTTGTTGATGAAAAATGGGTTATTAGCAACAAATTAGCATCAAAAATAAATTAAAATATAATGTGGAATTCAACCAAAATAACACAATTACTAGGCATTGAGTATCCAATTTTACAAGGTCCGATGGGAGGCGGTTTTTCTACTTCTTCACTTTTGGCTGCTGTAAGCAACGGAGGTGGATTGGGCAGTTACGGCGCTTATACACTGACACCAGAAGAAATTCGACAATCTGGAAAAGAAATTAAATTGGTCACTTCTAAGCCTTACAATATCAATTTATGGGTTAATGATGTGGATGAAAGTCTTCTAAACTATCCTCCAGAAAAACTGGAAAAGATAAAACAGAATTTTAAACCTTATTTCGATGAATTAGGGATTCCGCTTCCTGATTTATCTTCTGATATTCCTTCTAAATTTGAAAAGCAAGTTGAAGTTGTATTCGAATTAAAGCCTGCTGTTTTTAGTTTCATTTTCGGAATTCCATCAAAAGAAATTCTAAACGAATGTAAAAAACTCGGCATAAAAACTATTGGAGCTGCCACAACTTTGGAAGAAGCACTTGCGCTAGAAGATGCCGAAGTAGACGCAATTGTCGCCGCAGGTTTTGAAGCTGGCGGTCACAGGCCTTCTTTTTTAAAACCAGCACAAGATTCTTTTACGGGGTTATTCAGCCTCATTCAGCAATTAAAAGCAAAAACCAAAACGCCAATTATTGCAGCTGGCGGAATTATAGATGCAAAAGGAATCGCCGCCGCCATGACTTTAGGCGCCGATGCTGTACAATTAGGAACTGCTTTTATGGTTACTGACGAATCTGCTGCTGTACCTTTACATAAAGAAACATTGTTTGCAAATCCGAACATTCCGACTACAGTTTCAAAATCGCTTACGGGAAGAATGGGCCGAATGGTTTGCAATACAATATCCAACAATGTTCCTTTTGAGGAAGAAGTGCTTCCGTTTCCACTTCAAACCAGATTGATGGCTTCTTTGAAAACCGCAGCTTTGGCTCAAGAAAGAGCTGATTTGGTAAATTTCTGGTCGGGTCAAAACACAAGCAATTTAAAACACCGTAAAGCTAGCGAGTTGATGCAGGCTTTAATTGCTGAAACATCTTCTATTCTTTAGTTTTTTAACCGCAAAGCACGCTAAGAATTTTATCTGTAAGACTTCATAAAAACGCAATCCAGATAGTTATTGCGAGCAAAGTTTTGTAGATAAAGCTGATCCAAATTGCTCGCCAAGTCGCCAAGACGCAAAGTTTTTAAATTCTTTGCGTCTTGGCGACTTGGCGAGATTAAAAAAATTAGCGTGCTTTGCGAAAAATCTTAGCGCCCTTTGCGGTTAAATCCGCACGCATTTCACAATTCAAAATTAACAACTTACAGACTGTCCAGTTCACACCGAAGTTTGTCCGCTTCAACCTATTTTCGATTTCGATTTTAAGGCTTTCAACGCACATTTGTACCGTTAAATAACTTTAAATATCAAAATCATGAACTCAAAAACAACAAAAATTATCTATTGGACAGGCGCAGTATTAACTTCTTTATGGTTTGGCGCAAGCGGTTTCTTCGAATTAACAAATAATCCATTGGTTTGGGGAATCACACAACAATTGGGTTATCCAGCGCATTTCATCTATATCCTTGGCGTTTTTAAAGTAGCCGGCGTTATTACACTTTTAATTCCAAACAAATTATTAAGATTGAAAGAATGGGTTTTCGCAGGAATATTTTTCGACATCATCTTTGCTTTCTTTTCAAAAATCGCTGTCTTAGGTTTTGGCGCTGCAACAGATGCTATAATCGCTTTTGTAATGGTAAGTGTTACTTATGCAATGTATAGAAAATTGTATACAGCAACTTACGCTCCATCTTCTGCAAACTTTTAAAGAAGTCGAAATTACTTTACAAAAAAGCTCCAACGGAGCGAAATATTTATAGAATTCGGTTAAATACGAGTGAATAAAAGCTCCAGCGAAGCGAAATATGTTAGCTTGTAGAAAATATGTCGCTCCGCTGGAGCTTTATATTGTAAACATTTATTCTTTTGCTATAGATATTTCGCTTCTCCGAAGCTTACTAAAGAGACGAAAAAAAACTCCCTCAAATTTTCAACTTCAAATTAATTCTTTCCAATGAAAAAGATTATTCTAATTCTCTGTTTTATACTTTCAGCTTTGTTTTTTATAAGCTGTTTTATGTTTCCTGGATTGTAAAACTGAGCCAATTAATTTATCTCAAAAAACGATAAATTAATTGGTTTTATCGGTTTTCTAACCAACTTAAAAATGCTGTTGCTTTTTCTTTTCCAACTAATAATTTCTCTTCTGTTGGAACACTTAATTTCACGATTATTTTACGTGAAAAATAATGCTCTGCTTCTCTTATTGCCGAAAAATTGACCAAATATTGTCGGTTGACTCTAAAGAACTGAATTGGCGATAAAAGCTTATGAATTTCGTCTAAAGATTGCGTTAACGGATATTCATTTTTATCCAAAGTCATAATCGTTGGCGTTTCGTTTTTGATGAAAAAAAATGCAATATTCTCCGTTAAAACCGTTTGGTATTTATTGTTTTTGAAAACCAAAAAACTGCTTTTCCCTTTGTTTTCACCATTTCTCGTTAATAAAAGTTCGAAATCGGGCATTGCTTTTTTATTTCTTTGAAAGAAGTTTTTCAACTCTCCTGCTTTCTTTAAAGCTTGAGAAATGCTGTCTCTTGAAAATGGTTTTAGAACATAATCAATTCCGTTTGACTTGAAAGCTTCAATAGCATAATCATCAAAAGCAGTACAGAAAATCACAGGCGACAAAACCTCAACATTCTTAAAAATCTCAAAACATTGACCGTCTGCGAGCTGAATATCCATAAAAATAAGATCAGGCTGATCGTTTTCCATAAGATAATCAACCGCTCCGTCAATGCTTTGTATATAAGACAAAATCTGGACATCGGGTCTGATGCTCAGAATAAGCTGGCCAAGTGCTTTGGCCGTTTTTACTTCATCTTCAATTATTATGATAGTCATAATTCAGTGGTATTTTTACTTTAAAAGTGTTTTCGTCTTTATCAATTTCGATTTCTTTGTGAATCAGGTGCATAAAACGCTGGTTGATATTATCCAAACCAACGCCTGTAGATACCGCTCCTCTTTTGAGCTGAATTTTATTTTCAACTACTAAAAACTCATTTTCAGTATAGAGCTTAATTTTCAAAGGTTTATCTAAAGAAACGACATTATGTTTGATGCAGTTTTCGATTAATAATTGCAAACTAAAAGGCGGAATTGCACAATCGTATTGTTTTGGATCTACTTTATTTTCTAAAACAAATCCGTCTTCAAAACGTGCTTTCAGTAAATACACATACGAATCCAAAATCTGTAATTCTTCGCTTAGCGGAATCAAATCCATTTTTCGGCTTTCTAATGTAAAGCGATAGAAATCAGATAATTTCAATATAAAATCAGAACTCTGCGGATCTTGAATATCGACCATTGATTTCAGCGTATTCAAGCTATTAAAAAGAAAATGCGGATTGACCTGCTGTTTCAACAATTCGTATTGAGCACCTAGATTTACTGCTTTTGTACGTTCTAACTCTACTCCTATTTGCTGGGTTTGATAATTTTGAAAAAGCAAATGTAAAAACATATAGACAATTAGGTTGATTAAAACTCCACGAAGCTCGAACATAATTGGCGCGTCCATTTTTGATACTTGAAAAAGTTCTTGATGTGCGATTACCAGAATAACCATCAGCAAAATCCCCATTACAACACTCAATAAAAGTTTCCAGTTAAAAAGGCTTTTATTAGCTCGGTGCGATGAAAATTTTGGTAAGCTGTAGATATTATAATACCATATAAAAAGGGAAAACAAAAGTGTTATCGAAGAATTTATGATAAGATCACCAGGTGTAGAATCGGCATCAAATAATTTAGGTATCGAAGCCATAACCGCCAATGCGATCGAACTTCCCCAAATGACTTTCTCAGAAACCTGAAAACGTTTAACTTTTTCCATAATTTAAGGTTTGTTTTTGATCTTACTCTGCCAAAGATAGGTTTATTTTGAAAGGATTTTTCACGCAGATTTAAAAAGATTTAGGCAGATCGTGCAGATTTTTTTATTTAAATGCAGAAACGTTCTAGGTTTATTTTGTCATTTCGGGGAACGAGAAATCACACTATAAGCTCACAAAACGAATTTCCAATCTTTGTAGAGTTACGAGTTTGATTTCTCGTTCCTCGAAATGACAAACAGAATGGAGTATAACTCTTTGAGGATTTAAATAAAAATCTTTTTAATCAGCTCAAATCTTTTTAAATCTGCGTGAAACAAAAACTTAAGCACGTTTCACCCCAAGAATTGCACCTGATTTCATATCTTGTACAAAACCAACAACTTCAAAGTCTTGTGAATTAAAATTCTTAGGCAAAGTAATTGTCGAGATTCCTTTCGCCGTTTTCAGATCAATTGTCTGCAAACGCTGAACAATTTGATAATGCGATAAAATGCGATGTGCATTCTCTCCTCTTTTCACATTGCTTTTAGCCGATTTCTGAACTACTGCCACTAACAAATGACTATTTTTAAAAGCACCGTTAATACTGTAATTCAGTGTCAATTTATCATTTTGCTGTTTGGCATCTAAAGACAAATCGACTGCAGCAGGTTTAGAAAGTGCCGATTTAATTCCGTTTCGTAAGCTGGTTTCTTGAGAACCAATATAATCTGCTTTTCCGTTAATGATTACTTGCGGCGTGTAAATTGGTTCTTTCCCTAAAAATTGCGCATAATCGTATTGTCTTTGTGTAAAACTGGCATTGCTGAAAATATCTTTCCAGCCTTGTTTGTCCCAATAATCCACATGATAAGCCAGTACATAAACATTCTTATCTTGATATTCATTTTGAATCTTCCCCAACAATTCATCTGCTGGCGGACAGCTCGAACAGCCTTCTGAAGTATACAATTCTAAAAGTGCAAATCCTTTTTTATCTGAATTTTGACTGAAAATGCTGCTTGCGCTAAGAAAAAACAGCATTGTAAAAGCTACTACTATTTTCATGATTTTTTAATTGTAAATTATGAGTTATGAATTATGAGTGCATATTGAATTTATCAAAACTTATAACTCATAATTCATAACTTCTAATTGTTAAAGGATATTAAGTTCAACATAGATATTTCCTCTTGTCGCTTTAGAATATGGACAAGTCTGATGCGCTTGTGCTGCTAAGGCTTCTGCAGTTTCAGTATCTAATCCTGGAAGACTAATGTTTAATCTTGCTTGAAGCGAATATTCTCCTTCCGTTACACATAAATCAACCTCAGCATCTACAGCAGTATCGGCGGGAAGTTTGACTCCCAGTTTAGCCGCTGCAAGTCCTAAAGCTCCAATAAAACAAGCCGACCATCCCGCAGCAAACAACTGCTCTGGATTAGTTCCCGGACGTAAAGATCCCGGTGCACTTAATTTGATATTCAATTGTTCGTCTGAACTTTGAGAAGCTCCTTCTCTACCGCCTGTTGTGTGTGTTTTTCCTGTGTATAAAACCATCTTTTCTAATTGTTAATTGTGAGTTATTAATTGTAAATTTTATATGCTTTATGTTTTTTTTTGAGAGATGTAAAATGTAAGTTGTGAAAGGAATTAATAATTAATCATTTACAATTCACCATTATTTAGAAGCATCAATTATCGCTTGTGCAAATGCTTTTGGATCCTCTTGAGGCACGTTGTGTCCGATTCCTTTTAAAATTCTGTGTTCATATTTTCCTGTGAATTTGTTTGCGTATGCTTTTCCATCCGCGAAAGCGCCATCAAAATCACTTCCTATTGTAATCGTTGGAACTTTAATTTCTGGTTTTACTGAAAGACGTTTTTCTAAAGCATCGTATTTAGATTCTCCAGCTTCTAGAGATTGTCTCCATCTGTAGTTGTGAATCACAATGGCAACGTGATCTGGATTGTCAAAAGATTGAGCCGTTTGATCGTAAGTTGCTTTGTCGAAATTCCATAACGGAGAAGCTATTTCCCAAATTAGTTTGTTGAAATCGTAAGTATTTTGTGTGTAACCTTGTTTTCCTCTTTCCGTTGCAAAATAATATTGGTACCACCATCCTAATTCAGCTGTTGGAGGAAGCGGTTTTAAATTTGCTTCTAAATTCACTACTAAATAACCGCTTACTGAAACCAATCCTTTTACGCGTTCTGGCCAAAGTGCTGATACTACAACTGCTGTTCTTGCTCCCCAGTCGAAACCGCCAATTACGGCTTTGTCTATTTTAAGTGCATCCATAAAAGCGATAATATCACTTGCTAATGCGGCTTGCTGACCGTTTCTAAAGGTATCTTTTGAAAGAAAAGTTGTTGTTCCAAATCCTCTTAAATATGGTGTAAAAACATGATATCCTTTTGCTGCTAAAAGCGGAACCACTTCGTTATAACTGTGAATGTCATAAGGCCATCCGTGAAGTAAAATTACTGGTGTTCCGTTTGCAGGTCCTGCTTCTGTATAACCTACGTTTAATAAACCTGCGTTGACTTGTTTTAAAGTTCCTAATGAACTGCTTACTTCTATTGCTTTTTGTGTTGAAGTTTGCGCTTGAGTTAAGTTTGCATTCATAAAAAGAATTGCGATTAAAACTATTTTACTTGTAATTTTTAAGATCGTTTTCATAATTATTTGCTTTTTATTATTTGATTATCAGTTAATTTCTTCGTCAAAGGTATTTTGACAACGCTTGTTTTAAAAGGTAAAAAAAGGTGAAGTGGATAAAGTTGGGGTTGAAGTGGACAAGTTTTTTTTTCTGCCACGAAGGCGCTAAGACACTAAGTTTTTTTTAAGAATATTTTTTAGTATAAAATCTTTGTGGACTTTGCAATAAAACAAATCTTCGCGCCTTTGCGCCTTCGTGGCAAAACATTAAACTTGAAACTACTCCTTCTTCAACGTTAAGATTGGTTTTCCTTTTTCTACGATATAAGTTGCGAGTTCTGCTGCATTAGCATTTGTATTATTTTTTGCTGAATGCACGACGCCTGCTGGAATAAAAAGTACTTCTCCTGCTTTTAGCGTTACAGGTTTTTCGCCTTCAACTTGATATTCTAAAGTACCTTCAATAACATAAATCACTTCTTCTCCTGGATGATAATGATTTCCAAAGGCTGAATGTGCTGCAAAATCGATTCTCGCTTGAACCATTTCTTTTCCTGGCGTACTTAGATCGTGTTTTTGTAAATCGGTGCGTTTTACTCCTGTTTGTGCCGCAATCTGATTCGGAACTAAAAAGGCAATGATACCTAAAATAATGATTGCGATTACAACCCATGTTTTTTGTTTTTTCGTTTCCATAACTTTTGATTTAAATTATTTGTTTTTTCAGTTAATTTCTGAGTCAAAAGTATATCGGTAATCGCTCGTACGAAATGAGGAAATAGTTGAAACGGACAAACTTCAGGGTGAAATGGACAGGCTTTGAGTTGTAGAATACTGGTGAGTTTTACCGCAATGCACGCAATGAACTATACAATACTTTTTTAATCTCGCAAAGTCGCGAAGTCGCAAAGAATTTAAAAACTTTGCGACTTCGCGACTTTGCGAGCAATTTGCATCAGCTTTATCTACAAAGCTTTGCTACCAGATTGGGAGATTAAAAACACCTTTCGTGATTTGCAGTTAAAAAATAAAACTTTGTGCCTTAGTGCCTTTGTGGCAAAAAAACAAACGGCATAAAAAAAAATCAGAAACAGTATTTCTACCATTCCTGATTTATTGAATTATAACTAACTTCTTTTCTCTACATCCTTTTATCTCCTACCTCTAAAACCTCCGCCGCCTCTAAATCCGCCACCACCGCCTAAACGACCACCGCCGTTCTCTCTTTGGAAGTTTTGGAAATTACGGGTTTGTGTTTCTCCGCGATCTCTTGAAAAAGCAGAACGATCCAAATCGTTTGTAATATCTGGACGACCCGCTTCTCCTAAAGGTTTGTTGGGTTGTCCAAGCGTTTGATCTGCTTTAGGAAGATTATCACGTTGAATTCCTTCTCCAATTCGAGTTTCGCCTCCTAAATTTTGGTTGGTTTTTGGTTGCATTCTTTCTCCAGCTCCGTTTGCGCCAAGTCCTTTGTTCGGATTATTTCGTTGGATTCGCTCTCCTGCTCCATTTGCTCCTAGTCCCTTATTATTTCTGTTTTGAATTCCTTCACCTGTTTTTTTGGACGAGCCTAAAGTTCCTGCTTGCGTCCAGCCACCATTTCCATTATTATAATGACTCCAATTTCCGTTTGCATCTTTTTTATAGACATGTCCGTCGTGGCCTGCATATACATTATTGTTGGTATGAATTGTAGTTCCTCCGCCTCTGCGATGTGTTATTACACCTTTATTTCCACCAGAAGTTTCATAACCAATCGCTGTTCCGCGTCTAGTTGTAATATGTCCCGTTTGTGCCCACTGATTTCCATTTGTCGCAGCCGAATGTCCCCATTGCGCATACGCATTATGTCCTTGATTGGTTCTAGCATAATTTCCTGTCCACGGATTATATGTACTTGCAGCCGTACGACCACCATACCAACCTTGAACACTTGCAGAACGTCCGTATCTTCCTGTTGCTGGATTGTACCAAGCCGAAGTTCCCGCAGCACCATAAGGTCCGTAAACGCGTCTTCCTGCGGCATAACCACCCGTCCACGGATTGTATACTGCTCCTCCTCCATACGCATAAGGCCATGGACGATATATTGGATACAAACCTCCATAATACACATAAGGCGGATAATACCATCCTGTGCCATACGTCAAGATAGCGCCAAACGTAGCACCAATAATAAAGGCTCCCAAATAACCCGCAGTCGAACTGCTTTCCACGGTTGTATCGGTTGTGGTTTGCGTTACATATGTCAAATTATAGACAGGCGAACTTGGCGGAATCGTATAAATTTCTTTCGGAACAGAATCGGCTGTTTTCCAAGGTCCGTTTGGACTTGTCGACATGAACCAAACCGCCTGAAAGCATAAATAATACAAATCGCCTACTTTTATGATCTTCTCCTGCGTATTGCTTGCATATTGCATTTTTGTGCCTTCGATTGGTTTAAATTGAGCCGTTCCGCCATCATACGTTACTTTTACTTTTGCCTCAGCATCTGATTTTTTCAAAATTGCCGTTGTTGGAACTTGCGATAACATTACGGCATCATTGGCTTCCTGTGTTCCAGGTACAGATGACAAAACATTGGCACGCGGAGAATCTTTCGGAATCTTTGCAAAATCAGCAGGCAAATTATTTCCTGCATACAACCAAGGCCCTGTTAATGCTTTCGATTTAAACCACCTTCCAGATAATAACACATAATACTGTCCATCGGCTTCATTCGCAAAAACATCATTTTCGGTATTGTCGATATACATTAATTTGGTTCCGTCGATTTTAATGAATTTCGGACTTCCATTTACTGCAATCAATTCCGCAGGTTTATTGCTGTAGAAAACCTCCGGCGCATTTCCAGAAGATGGCGGGGGAATCATTTTTTTGACCTCATCATAATTCTCTCCCGAAGACAGATTATTTAAACCAGCAGGCAATTTGGTCGTTTTCGTCCATTTGCCTGCAATGTCTTTAGAAGTCAGCCAAATGTTATCAACCAAGAGATAATAGTCTTTTGCTGTTTTATCAAAAAACACATCCCAATTCGTATTGACCACAAATTGTATATCCGATTTTTCTATAGGGACCAAAACGGGTTCTCCCTGCACAATCAGCAAAATTGCTGGATTGGTGCTGTAAAAAATCGCAGGCGGATCGTTTTTAGCCGCAATTCCTTTTGGCGGACTTTTGGTATGACTTAAATCGGCCAGAATGCGATCTACCGAAATCGGGTCTCCGCTTTGAGGCAACGTTTCTTTAAACAGCTTTTTCATTTCGGGAACCTTCTTTTCGTCCAGAGCAGGAAATCTTATATCCGTAACCTGAAGATTTTTTATAAAAGCGCTTCGGTTGTCTTTGTCTACCAATGTTTCTGCTTTTAAAGAAGCCACACCCAAAACCTGTTTCCCGTCTTTTGGCGTCAGCGAAAAAGCCACACGTGCCGTAAGATCTTTAAAATCTTTCCAGTCGTCTACCTGAGGCTGATAATAAACCAGTTTTGTACCGTTTTTCTCTGCTTCGCGTGGCCAGCCATTATCGGCAATTAATTCCGATTTGGCAGTGTCCGACTTTTCAGTTTCCGTATTTAATTGATCTGTATTTTTATCTTTTTTGCAGGAGAACAAAATGGAACTCAGACAAACTGCAAGTAGTAGAAAAGCATTTTTCATAAATTTAAAAGTTAGGTTATTCATTAAAAATTTATTCTTCTGGTCGTCTTATAAAATTGTTTCCATAAAATTAGATTCACCGAATAAAAAAAACTAAAAATCAGCACGTTACTTGGTTTCAGATTGTAATTTGAAACCAAATAGTGTGGAAATCTTTGTTTTTTTAGTTGAGCTAAAATTTAAAATCTGTCTTTATAAATTATAGTTTGAAGTGAGGATTTTTATTAGGAGCTATTTCCCGCTATCCGCTATATCTTTTGTGGCGAACCCCGCCACAAAAGGATGTCGCTACTATCGGGGCTAGACACTCAGTTTCAAAAGGAAGTTTTCGGGAAATCAATATTTAAGAATTATATTACTTTTTAGATTATAAAACCAAGCTGTTTTTTAATATATTTGCAGTCCTTAAAGTAAAGTTATGATCTCAGAAAAAAAGTTTGCCCATGTGGTATGGTGGCGGTATTGGAAACAACCGCAACGCTCAACTTTACAGCGTAGGACACCTAACCTGCATGGGTTTTATATTTCCTTAAAGTAAAGTTATGAGTACCAAAACCCTTTCAAAAGAAGCCGAAATCGGTCTAATGAATTTCTTCAACGACAGAATTGACCCACTCGATATGGCGAGAGCCATAAGACAGGTAAATCTAACCCTAGCATTGGGCGTTCTAAACGATCAGGAAAACATTCAGACCAACGCTGCCAAACTTGGAGACAGCTTCTATTGGCTCAATGAACTAGCCGAAATTTTAGATCCGTATTTGGATGTAGAATAAGGTTTCTTTTTTGAAAAAATTAAAACCCTTGGTCTTGAAAAAGATTGAGGGTTTTGTTTTTTTAAACTTTGAAAAATTCCGTGTAAATACTTATTGTTTCGGCATTAATTATTCTTACACTTGTTAAAAAAAAATATAAGTATTACGGCTTTCCGTAACACACTTTATTTTTAAAAGACAATCTTTGTCAATAATAAAATCTGAAAACCTACTTAAAAATAATCAATCGTGAGTAAAAAAAGAATAATAGAGCTAAGCGAAGAAATTTTAACCTATCTTTTAAAGTTCAAAGAAAAAAATCCTGATTTCACATTTTCTCTTAGGAAAAGAGACAGCGTACAATCAAAAGACAAGAGATTGCAAAATGGACAATGGTTTCAAGGCTCTCATTATATCTATGTCCCTCTTTTTAAAAGAGGTGATAATGCTCGTAAAATTAAAACTATAGGTTTTGTTATTGGAATTGAAGGAAATGGCACTTACAATAATTATTTAGAAATTTCTTTTAAATCTGGAGTAGATGATTCTAAAGAAAAAGATTTTCACAGAAAACTAGCTAATTATGCTAATCTTAGTTTAAATGATAAAAATCATGGAACAAAAGGATATTCGAACAAAAATGACATTTGGGGTAATCTTGAAAATTATATCAATGATTTTAGAAATCATGCACTAAATTTATTAGACGAGCTAGATATAAAAGATAAATATATAATTACCGAAAATGAGTTTCAAAAAGACTTAAATCGTATTAATGCTATAAAAATACGTTTAAACTCTCCCGATGCAAAAGATAATACAGAAAACGAATCTCAAAGAAAATCAAGAATTTTAAATCAAATTCTTTATGGTCCACCAGGAACGGGAAAAACATACAATACCATTCATAAAGCTATTTCTATAATAAATCCATATTTTGATTTTAATCAAGAGCGAAAACTTATTAAAAAAGAGTATGAGCGATTAGTATCAGAAAAACAAATCACTTTTGTTACTTTTCATCAAAGCACAAGTTATGAAGATTTTATAGAAGGAATTAAACCAAGCTTGAACGATAAACAAGATGTAATTTATGATATTGTAGATGGCGTTTTTAAAAATGTTAGTTCAACAGCAAATGACAATTGGTTAGATGCTCAAAAAAGTTCTGATTTGTTAACGTTTGAAGACGCATATAATCAATTAATTGAAGATTGGGACAGTAATACTGATATGATTTTCCCTATGAAAACAGAGGGAAAAGGATTTACTATACTTGGCTTTACAAATACCTCAATCGAATTTAAAAAAGCTAGCGGTGGAACTGGTCACACATTAAGCAAATCAACATTAAGAGATTACTATTATGAGATTCGAGAAATAAGACCTACCGGCGTAGGCATATATTATCCTCCTATACTTGAAAAATTAAAACAATATAAATCTATAGAAGGCACTAAAATTGAACCTAAAAAAGAAAAACAATTTGTTCTCATCATTGATGAAATAAATCGTGGCAATGTTTCACAAATATTTGGTGAGCTAATTACACTAATAGAAGAAGATAAAAGATTAGGTAATGAAGAAGCATTAGAAGTTACTTTGCCGTATAGTAAGGAAAAATTCGGTGTACCACCTAATTTACATATTATTGGAACAATGAATACCGCGGACCGAAGTGTAGAATCTTTGGATTCAGCATTAAGACGACGCTTTTCATTTACAGAAATGATGCCTTTACCAGAATTAATAAGTCCGTCAGCACTGTATTGTCAACTTTTATGGAAATACAGAAACGTAGGTTGGGACGATCCAATGTTTTTAAAGGAAGAGAATGAGTTATTTGATTTTACAAAAGTTTCAGATGAGTTAAAAGCAGAAAAGGTAAAAATATGGGAAGCAATGAAATCTGATTACGAAACTGAAGATTATTCCTATTTTGATATTTTTGACTTCTCAGGAATAAATATGCAAACAATTTTAGAAACAATCAATTCGAGAATTGAAATTTTACTTGGCAGAGACCACTTAATTGGGCATGCGTACTTTATAAATGTCAAAAATGAAGAACAATTAATTTACACGTTTAAAAATAAAATTATTCCTCTCTTACAAGAATACTTTTATAATGATTATGAAAAAATAGCTCTGGTATTGGGAGATGGATTTGTTGAATGTCCTCAATTAGAAAAAAAACACAAGTTTTTTGCAAAATTCTCAAAATCATTAGATGCACCAATCATAGCACAAAAATTTGAACTAAAAGAAGAAATTGAGTTATTACCTGCAATCGAAAGTTTACTAAACCTTGACTAATAATAAAACAATACAAGTATTTGAACATCGTCAATTAAAAATTGACGATGTTTACAATGGAAATCTTTTCAAAAGAAAACATTATGAAGCTCTTTCCAAACTAAACATATTGCATAATAATAAATATTTTGAAACCCAACATGATGGCATAAAATTTAAACAATATGTTGGAGTAATTCAAGTTGCAGGCTTAACAATTGAAATTTTACCAAAAATTGATAATCATAATGGCAATGAAGCAATCTGGCAAAAAGTTTTGATAGAAATGCTTCGTGTTACAAAAAAAATTAAAATACAAAAGGTTGGTGAAGCAAATGTTACCAGACAGAATAGATATTTATTAGACTTATATTTTGAATGGTTTTTAAATGAGATCCAAGAATTACTTAATAAAGGGCTTATAAAACAATATTACAAAGAAACTAACAATATCAAAGCACTAAAAGGTAAACTTGAGTTCGCGGGACACATTAGTAAAAACTTAGTTCATAAAGAGCGTTTTTACACTACCCATCAAATTTATGACAAAGACCATCTTATTCATCAAATTATAGCTAAGGCGTTAGAGATTGTAAAAAATTGTTCTAAAGGCACTTATCTACATCATAGAACTAAAACATTACTATTAGATTTTCCTGAAGTAAAAAACATATCTGTTACAGAGGCTACATTTTCTAAAATTTCTGAAAACAGAAAAAATATTCCTTATAAAACTGCTCTAGCAATTTGTAAGTTCATAATCTTAAATTTTGCGCCCAATATTTCTAGTGGATCAGAAAACATGTTAGCATTACTCTTTGACATGAATTTATTGTGGGAAGAATATATTTTAGTGAGATTAAAACAATCAGACAGTCAATTGCCTGTTTATAGCCAACAATCAATAGGCTTTTGGAATGGAATTTCAATAAAGCCTGATATTGTAATTGAGAATGGAACTCAAAAATATATAATTGATACTAAATGGAAAAATATATCTTACAACAAACCATCAACTCATGACTTACGTCAAATGTATGTATATAATGATTACTGGAATTCCACGAAAGCAATGTTGCTATACCCATCAATTAAGACAGATTTTAACGGTTTTATAAAATTTGAAAATTGCCACAGACATACTGTAGACAATAATAAAATTGAACAACATGAATGTGGGTTAGGTAAACTTTCTATATTTAAAGATAATGGATTAGAATTAAATGATGAAATTGGGAATCAAATAATACGTTGGTTCAAATAAAGACATAATTGTTGAGGCCTTAAACATAAAAATTCAATTATAACATTCTTTGAAAAGCACTTTTTATTTGATTAATCCATTTATTTTTAGGTAGATTATTTTCAGTAGGTTTTTTTTCATTTTCGTCTAACTTTCCAATTTCTTTTTTTAATCCTGGTTCGTATCCTTTATAACGTAATTCATTTTTCGCAAGTCTAAGAATTTGTTCAATATAATCATATCTTCCCCTCGGGAACCAAATTGGTATTATACCGAAACTAAGTAAATAAGAATTTCGTTGCGCTAATTCATCTTCATTTTCAGGCATTGATTCTAAAGAAAAATGAGGCAATCTGTCAACATCACCAATTTTATCTTTAACTGCCTGAAAAACCTGCATAGTTCTATCTTGATTCAAACTACAACCAAGAAATAATAAGCTACTTGTTGTATAATGAAATGATAGTAATTTAGGTATAGGTTTCGTCAAATCTAAATCACCATTTCCATAAGCATCATCATATTGATTTTTTCCTAAAATACATCTTGACGGTGTATTAATATCTCCATGTAATTTTATTATAGTTGTTTTATTTTGATCTGGTACATCTAACATATTTGGAATATCTATTAATTGAATATTATCCTTAGTACCTGTATCAAAAGCCTGCTCAATTAAATGATCATAATTAGTCGTAATTATAGTGTCCGTAAACAATTCACTTAATCTTAAAGTTGTATCTGTAATATTTCCATTTTTAGAAAAAGCATCCTTGATTTCCTGAATAAAGGTTTCTCTATTTCTTAGTCTTTCAATTTCTATTATGACTTCTTCATATTGCCCATTGTCTAATAAATTAGTTATATCTTCGGCATCGATACCTGCTGTTCTTCCTTGTTGTTGTAGATGAGCCCTCCATGATGGGAAACCTCCTTCAACAGAAAGTCCAGCCCCGACAAAAGGAACAACAGTACGTTCAGCTAAACATTTTTCAAATTCTTCAAACCTTTTTTGATTTCTTTCAAACCAATGAGTATCTCCGAATTTCTCTTCAATATAATCTTTACTTAAAACCTGATTTATTCTTTGCTCATGAAATTCTTTAAAAATTTGATGATAAGCCTTTGGATCACTAGCATAAATCGCTTTACTTGGTTGAGATAAATTACCAATACCAAACTGTTCTCGAATATCTTGTCCGTCATCACCATCTAACCAATCATTAAAATCGGTAAAGTTTTCAAATAAGTGATGATTGTCATTATCACACCATATCTTTTTATTAGATTTATCAATGTTTTCTTTATATACAACATCTAATACACTCATAAAACAGCTTTTTAAACAATAACATTAGAAAGTAATCTTTTTATGTTTTGACTTTTTATAATATTTTCTTTAAGAGCATCACAAATACTGTAAATTTTTTCTACTTCTCTTACAATTTTTTGTTGCTCATCTAAAGATAAAAAAGGAACTGGCATTATTTTCAATTCATTAACTCCTTTTACATTTGGAATCGCTGATCCTGTAGAATTATCAAAAATCATTTTTTGAAAGTAAGGTGATCGAAATAATAATTTAAAGAAATTTTTATCTACATATTTATGATTTATTCTAACACGTAATAGTGCCTGATTTATTATACCTTCTTTAAAATTACTTGGAACTTGAGTAATTCTACCTAAAGTTGCTCCTGAACAACTTATTAAATAATCATTTTCCTTTACTGCAAAACCTTCAAGCTTTTCATATAGTTCATCAGATATATAATATCTTTCAAAAGAGCAGTCATCATTAATCGGACAATATTGCTCATAAACTTTATAACCTGAATCAATAAACATATCTTTTTTTAAAGAACTTCCAAATGGGCCTCTTTTAAAAGGGTAATTATCATATGCTAAAATACTTCCCCATGGAACCCAAATCCAGCTACTAGGAATATTAAATGGTTTCTTATCTTCTCCTATTTTTGGTAATAGTTTTTGCTTTTTAAGCTTGCCCTCATTTTCTAATTCTTCTTTTTCTTTTTGAATCTTTTTAAGCAATTCAGTCGCTGATTCATCATCTGTATTTTGCTTTACCAATTTACCCATGACTGCTAATTGAAGAATAGTTTGCTTTAGTTGATCAATACTGTCTTCAGTGCAAAAAAGAATGTCAAAATATCTTAACATACGATCCAGTACAGCTTGAAATTCATTAACATCCGATGCTTGGGTTAGTGTATCTAGTAAAGTTTTAACTAATACCTGATGGGTTTTTAAGTTTTTAAATTGTTCTTCTTCAAACTTATCGCATAAGGCCATTAATTCATTTACTTTTGCTACAATACGATTTTGTTCTTCCAGAGGAGGAATAACAATTTCCATTAATCCTAATTTACCAAGATATATTCCCTTCTGTGCTGTACCTTTTCCGTGAGTGTTAAAGTATAAAATGCAGTGAGGAGAAACTAACTGCATTGCTAAAAAATGAGGGTTTAATTTCGATTGAAGTACCGCAACACTTCTTTGCAACACAAACTTCGGAGCATTTTCAGGGACAACAGCAGATCTTCCAATAGTACCAACAATTGTTAGTAGAACATCTTTAGGAGATATTTGGGTTCTTTTATCTTCAATTTCAAATTCCATTGCTGAAACATACCTAGACGGATTTTCAAAATCAATTTTCCCATTCATTATATTCTGACTACTTAACATCGGTAGGCCTTGACCAATATCTCTAGGCGGATTATGCGAACCATCTGTTAATTTCGTACAGACATTTCCTAATCTACTCCAAGCCCAGTTATCTGGAATTTTATAAGGAACCTTGCTTTTATCAATTTTTGGTAAAGAATTTATTTTTTTTATCTTACCCGCTTTAATTAACTGCGTTTTTTCTACAGCAATTTTATCAAGCAAAATACTTGCAGATTCATCACTGGAGTTTTGAGCAACAAGTTTTCCTTTAATTGCTAAATCCAAAATCAATCCACGTAAACTAGTTATACCTTCTAAACTAATATTATCAACGCTTTTGCCTCTATTCTTTGATTTTACACCTTGAGCATCTGTCCAAATATCAAAACTTTTTACAATCAACTCTGTCATATTAGATATCACTATTATTTAAAGCTTCAGCTAAAATAACTTTAAGCTGGTTCCTTAAGCTAGATATTTCCACTTGTTCCTTGTTGTAAAGAGAAATTAATTCATTTGGATCATGAGTTATTTGTTCATCAATATGAGGATTTTTAATATCTAGATTGTAGTTACGTTCTATAATCTCGTTGGCAGAAATTTTCCAAGCTTGTTGATTTTGAACTCTAGTTTTAAAACCATCTTCTTCATTTCCCCACCAATCTATCTCGGTTTGAAATTCTTCAAAACGCATAGGTTTAGTTTTATTATAATTTACTACACCTTCAGGATAGGGATGCTCATAGAACCAAATATGTTCTGTCGATCTTCCTTTTGTGAAAAATAAAATATTGGTTTTGATGCCTGTGTAAGGATTAAAAACACCGTTTGGTAATCTTACAATGGTATGAAGATTACACTCAGTCATAAGTTTTTCTTTAATTTTGGTCTGTATACCTTCACCAAACAAAAATCCATCAGGCAATACGACAGCTGCCCTCCCTTCATTTTTAAGCAAATGAATAATAAGAGTCATAAAAAGATTAGCCGTCTCTCTAGTTTTAAAATTAGCTGGAAAGTTGTTTTCTATACCGTCTTCTTCCATTCCTCCAAAAGGTGGGTTAGTAACAATAACATCTACCTTGTCACTACTTTTATAATCACGCAATGGTCTGGCAAGTGTATTATCGTGTTTGATATTTATTGGAATATCAATTCCATGTAAAATCATATTGGTAGTACAAAGCATATGCGGTAAAGATTTCTTTTCTACTCCATGAATTGATTTAATTAATACTTCCTCATCTTCTGGTGCTTTTACAAAATTCTCTCTTTTGTATTCAATTACATTAGTAAGAAATCCACCTGTGCCACAAGCTGGATCCAATACTGATTCTTCAAGTTTTGGAGCAATTCTATCAACTATAAAAGTAGTTACAGCACGAGGGGTATAAAACTCGCCTGAATTTCCTGCACTTTGTAAATCTTTAAGTATTTGCTCGTAGATGCCACCAAAAGTGTGTCTGTCACTAGAAGCATTGAAATTAATCTCACATATTTTATTAATTACTTGACGAAGTAATGTCCCAGACTTCATGTAATTGTAAGCATCCTCAAATACGTTTTTTATTACAAAAGCCCTACGCCCATCTTCACCATCAATCTTCAATTTAGTTTTCAAAGTTGGAAACAATTGGATATTTACAAAGTCAAGCAAAATATCTCCAGTTTCTCCTTCAGGGTTCTTTGCCCAATTGCGCCATCGCAATTTCTCAGGTAATGGAGATTTATAATCGTCTTCCGTCAATTCTAGTTCATCTTCTCTATCATCAACAATTTTTAAAAAGAAAAGCCAAACTAACTGACTTATTCTTTGTGCATCTCCATCAACACCCACATCTTTCCTCATAATATCCTGAATGGACTTTATGATACCTGATACATTACTCATGCTATTTTTTCTTCTTTAAATAATTCGTTTTCTAATTCTTCTATCGCCTTTTCATATTTATCTTTACCTCCAAAAATTTCATTAATAATCTCTATTGGAGTACCAATATCACTAAAAGGTTTTAGTTTTAAAACCTTTGCGTTTTCGATACTAATGACACCTTTATCAGTATACATATCAAGTAATCCTTGCAAAACTGCTTTGGCTTGTGTGCCATATTTTGTAAAATAATCCCTTTTCTTAACATTATTTGCTCTTTCTTTTCTAGTCAATGGAGCTTGGCCAAATGCAACGTGACAAATAAGATCAAAATCACTATATTCTTTTCCTACTAGTTTGGCTAAGTTTTCAAACAAAACCCCATGTTGTTCTAATAATTCAATAATCACTTGTTTCTTCTTTGCATCATTCCAATTTTGTAAAAAATCATCAAGTGATGCATATTCTGATTTTACTTGTTTTTGTGAAAAATCTTTATATGATTCTGTCACTAACTGACCATCATCTCCCAGATATTCTATTCTTTCGTTTATTATACTGGCAGAAATTCCGCTTACTACTATTTTTATTCTAGGGCCATCTCCACCTCCTCCCTCGTCATCTCCTTTATCACTTCCATTGTTTTCTTCATCATCTTCAGGATTAGGAGGTACAGGATCATCATCTGGTCCTGGACTATAAATAACAACCGGATCTCCATCAAATGCCGGATCATTAAAATGTTCTGTGGCTTTTTTAAAATCCATTATAGTAAAAAAGAATTTATTAAATTCTTCATCAATTCTAGTTCCTCTACCTATAATTTGTTTAAAAATTATCATGGAATTAATTGTCTTATCTAATACAATTAATTTGCATGTTTTAGCATCAACACCTGTAGTCATTAAATCAGAGGTTGTAGCAATTACAGGAAACTTACTTTCAGGATCAATAAAATTATCAAGTTCTGCCTTTCCCTCAATACTATCACCAGTTATACGCATAACATATTTAGGATTATCGATAGCTAATTTACCAGCGGCATTAACAATAGCTTTTCTCATTCGTTCAGCATGATCAATATCTTCACAAAAAATGATAGTTTTTGACATTGGGTCAGTAGCATTTAGCAATTTCATTACTCTACTTGCGACCAATTTCGTTCGCTGATTCAATACAAGAATCCTATCCATATCAGATTGATTATAGGTCCGTTTTTCAATTACAGCACCTAAATCATCTGTCATACCTTCAGGAGGAACCCATCCATCTATATCTTTATCAATATCAATTTTAACAACTTTATATGGCGCTAAAAAACCATCTTGAATACCTTGTTTTAAACTATAAGAATAAACAGGATCGCCAAAATAAGTTAGATTAGAAGCATATTCTGTCTCTTTCGGTGTTGCTGTTAATCCAACTTGAATAGCATTATTAAAGTAATCTAAAATCTCACGCCATGAAGAATCATCAGATGAACTGCCTCTGTGACACTCATCAATCACTATAAGATCAAAAAAGTCTGGTGAAACAGTTTTAAATATTTTATCAGATTCATCTGGACCAGTTAGTGCCTGATATAAACCCAAATGAATTTCATAAGAAGGATCAATTTTACGATTCTTAATTTTGGTCATTACTGACCCAAAAGGCTTAAAATCATTTACAAGAGTTTGATCTGCTAAAATATTTCTATCTACAAGAAATAAAATTCTTTTTGCTCTTCTTGCTTTCCACAATCTATATATAATTTGAAACGTAGTATATGTTTTACCTGTTCCAGTTGCCATCACCAAGAGAATTTTAGTTTGTCCTTTTGCAACTGCTTCAATAGTCCGATTAATAGCCTCAACTTGATAATATCTTGGTTCTTTACCCGAACCGTCACTGTAATAAGGCTCCAGAATTAGCTCTTCTTGAACATTTTCTAATTTATGATATTTTTTATAACGTTTCCAAAGCACCTCTGGGGTTGGAAAATTTTCAAGAGGAAACTCTGTTTCAATTTCTTCTCCATTTTCTGTTACTTTATTATGAGAACTAAAACCGTTACCATTAGAACTAAAAGCACTAGGTACCCCAAGTATCTCAGCATATCCTAATGCTTGTTGCATTCCATGACTTACAGAAAAACTATTATCCTTTGCTTCAATTACAGCAACTCTAGTACCTTCAGTCCATGAAAGAACATAATCTGCAAATTTTTTCTTTTTCTTATTTCTAGCAGACATCTCTCCACGCACAATTACAGGTCCTGGAGTTAACGTTACTTCCCTCCTTATTTGTGTAAACGGATCCCATCCAGCATTTTTTAATGCAGGCGTTATATAGAGATCACAGATATCGCATTCGCTTAGGTCTTTTTTATCTGCCATTTTTTGGAAATTATGGAGTAAATCTAAGTAAAAAAATAGTTTTTAGAAAATTATCTTAAAAATGATTCTAGTTTATTATCTTAAATTAGAAAACCCACAATCCAAACCTTAAAAACTCCTTAAAAATCCCCTTCCCAAAAAAATCTTCCCCATAAAAACCGTATATTACAAGCTAAAGCCGGTTCTGTTGGCCCTATCGGCTATTGCTCTAATTTTTAAAAACGACAAAAAATGAAACAATTATTACAGTGGACCATCATTATTCCTATTCTATCGTGGGCGCTTCTT
Source organism: Flavobacterium panacis (assembly GCF_024649945.1). Taxonomy (GTDB): domain Bacteria; phylum Bacteroidota; class Bacteroidia; order Flavobacteriales; family Flavobacteriaceae; genus Flavobacterium; species Flavobacterium panacis. The sequence continues at coordinate 737,935 of NZ_JANKMS010000001.1, forward strand.
TTTAGCGGACTGATTGCAGACAGCACCATTTTTCAAATCGTGGCGAGTATACTGCTTATTCTAAGCGTGATGTCGGCTGTGCATCATTCTGAGATTATTGCAGAACGCGTTGGAGAACCTTACGGAACGATTATTTTGGCTATTTCGATCACTGTAATTGAAGTTTCGATTATTGTTTCTTTAATGCTTTCTGAAGGTTCAGAAGCGGCTTCTTTAGCCAGAGATACGGTCTACGCGGCAACAATGTTGATCTTAAACGGAATTATAGGCTTGTGTCTTCTTATTGGAAGCATCAAACATTACGAACAGAATTTCTCTACTTCTTCGGTAACTATTGGTTTGGTTTCACTGGTCTCTATAATTGTATTTACTTTGGTTTTCCCCACTTTTACAGAAAGTGTTCACGGTTCGTATTATTCAACGCCGCAGCTTATTTTTGCTTCGATTGCTTGTTTGGTTATCTACGGTTCGTTTCTCTTTGCGCAAACCAAAGGCTATCGCCAATATTTTCTCACTAACGGAACGGATGAAGATGCTAAAATTCATCCCATAGAAATCAATAATAAAACGTTTTATACGAGTCTTATTTTTCTGTTGGTTAGTTTAGGAATTGTTGTTTTATTGGCTAAAACGCTATCTCCGACTATTGAAACGATTATTATTGGTTACCATCTTCCTAAATCTCTTGTCGGGGTCATTATCGCGATTATCATTTTATTACCCGAAGCCATTGCAGCCATTATCGCAGCAAGAAAAAACCGACTGCAGACGAGTTTAAATCTGGCTTTAGGTTCTGCCCTAGCCAGTATCGGATTAACGATTCCGAGTGTGGCGGCGGTTTGTATTATTATGAATATGCCAATTGTTTTGGGACTTGATATTAAATCTATTGTTTTATTGGCGCTGTCTGTTTTTACTGTAATGCTTTCGTTAAGCAAAGGCAAATCGAATATTGTCTATGGTGTGGTGCTTTTGATGAATTTGTTTGCTTTTATGTTTTTGATGATTTATCCTTAAATTCTTTTTAAACACATAGAAACATAGATTTTTTTTTTCCTTTAAAGAGAATTTTAAAAAAGAAACTAGTTTCTTAACACATAGTTTCAAAAAAGCCTGTAAACTTTGTTTTACAGGCTTTTTTTATTATTCATTTAAAATAGCGTCAATCCAAAACTCCATCCAATCCATCCCAGAATGTCTTTGCTGTTATTGTCAATTATAGTATAACGTTTGGTACGATCTTGAACAAAAGTCGAAGTGTTTGCATTGCCATTTTTGTCTTTTTTCTCAGTCCAATACAGATTAAAAGAAGGACCGGCAGATAATGCTACGCCTTTGCATAATCGAAAAGAAAAGGAAGAATCGAATTTAGAAAGGGAATTGTATACATCCCAATTTCCTAAATAGAGATATTGCGTACTGAATTCGGGATTAAAAGTAAAACGTTTCCCTAACGGAATGTTCTTCCCTACTCCAATTCCGAAAGAGAATAGCTTTTCTTCATCGCTTCGATCGCTTCTTCCCGCCATTAAAATCGTATACATTTTATGATCTCCTGTTTTTACAGAAAGATTGATATCTGAGATTTCGTTGCTCGTAATACTTATTTTCTTGTAACCGCCTTTTTTAAAGTTTAACAAACCAAAACTATAACCCGATGGCGAATCGGTAATGTTGACTAATCCAAACTGGACTCCGTCTAATTCTTTGGCATAATTAAAAAGTCCCGTAATTTGTGCGCCTCGCACGGTGTCTTTTCCGATATTATAAATACCAGAAAACTGTAATCCGTTCTGAGCCCCCTTTACCGTATTACCAATTCCTGCAATTTGAAGTCCTTTAGAATCTTTATATACATTGTTATACACACCGCCCATTTGTAACCCAATTTGCGAACCCTTTACGCTATTGTGAATACCACTTAGCTGCAAACCTCTTAAATTGCCAAAAACATTATTATAGATTCCGGCTAACTGAACTCCATTTACAGATCCTCCAACGGTATTAAATATTCCCGCCATTTGAAGGGCTTCGACATTCATACGGTTAATATTGTAAAGTCCCGCCATTTCTAATCCGCGGACACCGGCATTATAGCCTCCTAAAATATTTAAAGAAAAATTATTGACAATCTGCGTATTCATCATTCCTCGCGTGCTGATACTCGGAATAAGTGAAGCCTGTAAGGGAACTTTAGAAATAAATCCTCCCAAATTGAGCGCTTGTATTCTTTGTTTAGAAGAAATAAAGAAACGGCCAATTCCTGATCTTTCAATGGCAGTAAAATCTCCATCAACATAATCTGTTTTATTTTTTTTATCTCCCATCTGAATTTTAATTTCAGAAAGAAATACCATCGTCACCGTTTTGTAATTTTCCTTAACCGCTGTCAGTTCTATGGCTTGAGGTGCATTTTTTAATCGAAGTTCAAAAAAACCATCTCTATTGGTTAAGGTAGACAGCAGCGCATTCTTCTCCAATACACTCACATTTTCAAGGCGATTATTCGTTTGTGTATCTACAATATAGCCGTTTACAATTTGCTGTCCGTCACTCATAACGGTGTTTCTCTCTAATACAAGAGCCAATTCTAAAGGAGCATAACGAACAATAACAAATCCCGGAGATTCTTTGTATTCGTATTTTGTACCTAACAATTGATCTAAAACGCCTTTTATAGTCGATTTTTCAGCATGAATGCTAACCACACTGTCTTTTACTACTAATTTGCTGTAATAAGCAAATCTAAAATTTCCCTTTTCTTCCATTAAGTCCAAAATATTGCCTAATGGTTTTCTGTCTGCGTGAACAGAGATTTCGTTTTCTAATATAGATTGCGCATTTGCTTTAAAAAAAACACCCGAAATAAGAATCAATAAAATGGGTGCAAAAATAAACTTGTTGTTGCTGAGCATATAAAATAGAATTACTCTAATATGATTTGATTGTCTTTTCGTTCGATTTTAAGGGTAAAGGTTTCCTGAATTACTTCTAAAATCTGATCCAGAGATTGATCTTTAAATATTGTCGTTAATGGTTTTTCCTGCAAAGACGCTGTTTTGATAATAATATTAGCATTGTATATTTCGTTGAGCGCATCGACCAATTCCTGCAAAGGTGTCTGATCGCAGACTAATTCTTTATTTCGGTAATAATTGTATAAACGGCCTTTACTAACACTTTTTAATAAAGCGGTCTGTTTGTTGGCAATGACTACTTTTTCTCCTTGTCTTAATTCTACTTCATCTTTATTTCGGCTCACTTTTACTATTCCTGTTTCAACATTTACTGTCGTTTGTCCGTTTTTGTTTTTCACATTAAAAGACGTTCCTACTACTTTTACCAAAACATCATTGATCTGAATAATAAAAGGTTTGGTTTTATCTGGAGCAACCTTGAAAAAAGCTTCTCCTTTTAAAGTTACAGGTCTTGTATTGCCAGCAAACTTTTTATACGATAATGAAGAATTTTGGTTTAACGTAACTATTGTACCATCTGGTAAAGTATCATTTATAGTACTATTTGATGCATAAACCTGAATCAATTCATCTGCAGATTTGTTTTCAAAATAAGAATATCCCAACCATCCTAAAGTACAAAACAAAATAATCGAAGCTGCTATTTGCAACCAACGACTATAGGATTGGTTTGGAATCTTTATAACATTATCTTTTTCATGAATTCTATTTTGAAATCGTTTCCAAGCATCATCTTCATTTACAGTCGTTTTTTCGGCTGCGATTAAAAGACTCTCTTCCCAGATTTTCTTAAAATCGTTGTAATATTTTAAATTGTTTTCACTGGCATTTAACCAGTCTTTTACGATTGCAGTTTCGTCTGCATCAGTTTCGCCAACTAGATATTTCACTAGTAAATCATCGTTCATATTCATATTGTTTTGGCTCATGATCTTCGAAATAAATTTATCATAAATAATAAAAATGGAAGATATTCTATTAGTTTGGAGCGCATTACTTTAAGCGCTTTTCCCATTTGATTTTCTACTGTTTTGATAGAAATATTCAATTGATCGGCGATTTGCTGATATTTTAACTGTTCAAAACGACTCATTTGAAAAATAATTCGGCATTGCTGTGGCAATTCATTTATTGCTTTTTCAATTTTGGTTTCGAGTTCAGTGGCAATCATTTGATTTGATGCATCTTGATTTGAGGATTCCATATTTCCTGAATACTGCAGTTGAAAAGAAGTTTTTACTTTTAAATGTTTAATGTGATTCAGACTTTCATTATGAACAGATCGGTACAAATAAGACTTTAGTGAATCATCAATTTGTAATTGTTCTTTTTTCTCCCAAATCCGAAAAAATACATTCTGCACAATCTCTTCAGCCATAACATCATCTTTTACAAAAGTATAGGCAAATGCATGAAGGCCTTTGAAATAAGTTTTAAAAACCTTTTCAAAAGCGGCTTCATTTTGATTAATAAAATCGATATGATCTGTATTACTACACTTCACAAAAACGGTTTGACATTCAATCAAAGATAGATACTTTTTATATTTAATATATTTTTTAGTTAATTGAAAGACAAATTAGACTGTTGGTATATAAAATTATGATTTGCCAGAAGTTTTATAAAAGGATCAATCGTAGCATCAAGGTCCAAATCGGTATTTAAACTAAATTCATAACAATGTACAATACAGCTGTTATCCGAAAGATAGGTAAATGATAATCCTTTATCGGTTCCTTTTGTAATGATCATTTCATTCTCGAGAACGGCTATACGGTTATCTTTTCGGTTAAAGTATTCGAATAACTGTTGTTGAAATTGCTTTCGTTTTTCGTTTGCTCGCATGATACAGTTGATTTTATAGGTTGAACGGTTTCTTTTTTTAATTTCTGTTTGGCAATAACATCGGGACTTGCAAAAATGTAATGCATCTTTTTCCGAAATCCTTTTGCTTTTCTTACATCTGAAATAATATCCTGAAATTCATGAAAATTTAAATACAGCGGATTAAGCTTACTTTTTAATAAACTGGTAATGCCGTAACGTGGTTTTTCGTCTTCGTACTGAAAGGATCCAAACAAATGATCCCAAATCATAAAGACAGCACCAAAGTTTTTATCGAGATATTTTTCTTGACTTCCGTGATGTACACGATGATTGGAGGGAGTTCCAAAATATTTTTCAATAAACGGATGCAGTTTTCCAATGGCTTCTGTATGTACCCAAAACTGATACAAAACACTCAACTGATTGGCAATAAAAAATACTGCAGGATGAAAACCAGCCAAAATCAGCGGAATAAAAAAGATGATTTTACCATACTGAAACCAACTTTGTCTAAAACTGACTGTCAAATTATAATGTTCTGCCGAATGATGCACCACATGCGCCGCCCAGAAAAAACGACAAAAATGAGAAATTCGGTGTGTCCAGTACGAACAAAAATCATAGAAAATAAAACACGGAATCAAGCTCCAGCAGCTGAATTCCATTCGATAAGGCAGTAGATTATAAATCCAAACTACAGCATAAAGTAGTACGGTCTTCATAAATAAATTGACGGTTAGATTTCCTAAACCTATCAGTACAGATCCTATCGTTTCTTTTTTGTCGTATTCTTTTCTTTCTAAAAAATAAAAAACAACAAATTCAAGAATCGTAAAAAACAATACAACCGGAAGCGCATAAACGATTAAGTTTGGGGCACTTTTTTCTACTTCATGAATTTTTTCTAACGCAATGGGTTCTGCTCCAAAAAATGTCAATTTGACAAAGAGATAATTGATGATTTTAACCATGATTGAGAATACGTTTTTAATTAATTCTGCTTTTGTTACAGAAGTAATACAACCGAATCCTATTTTACCCCTATCCTCTTTTTTTATTTTTTTTAAAGCCGATGTCTAAAACTCATTTTCAACGTAGTAAACCAATCAGACCGAAATAAAGTTTTATTTCAAATTTTAAAATAAGTGTGTTTTTAACACCTAAAAAGTATCACAATAAAGACCAAAAGTGAACGATTTTACTCCTCCTTTTTCAGCATTTTTCTCTAACTTAGCGGTCTACATTTTGAAATGTAAGATTAAAATAAACTGTGTTTTACTGCAAAACACTGAATAAAAAAGCTTTACTGTTTTTTCTCTTACTTTTTTGCAGTCAGACATTCTTCTAATAATTTAGTTAATTGAAAACTATGAACAAATTTGATTTTGGAATTGTAGGACTCGGCGTAATGGGCCGTAACTTACTTTTAAATATCGCCAGCCATAACTTCGCGGCTGCAGGTTTAGATTTAGATACAGAAAAAGTCAATTCTCTCCAGCAGGAAGCTGATGCCAATCACACTATCGAAGCAACAACAGATGTAAAACATTTTGTAGAGCTTATTCAACAACCAAGAGCGATTATGTTATTGGTTCCTGCGGGAAAACCAGTTGACAGCGCCATTGCTAGTTTACTTCCTCATTTAGATAAAGGAGACATCATCATCGACGGTGGAAACACTTATTTTACAGATACTGACAGAAGATTTTTAGAATTATCTGAAAAAGGAATCCATTTCTTTGGAATGGGAATTTCTGGTGGTGAAAAAGGTGCTCGTTTCGGTCCTGCTATGATGCCAGGTGGAGATCAAAAAGCGTACGAAAGACTTCGTCCTATTTTTGAAGCAATTGCAGCAAAAGTAGATGGCGAACCTTGTGTAGAATATTTAGGAAACGGTTCTGCTGGTAACTATGTAAAAATGGTTCATAACGGAATCGAGTACGGAATCATGCAGTTGATTTCTGAGATTTATGACTTAATGAAAAGAGGTTATAACTTGGATGATGAAACGATTCAGAAAACTTTTACTGAATGGAATCAAACGGATGATTTAAGATCTTATTTGATTGAAATTACTGGAAACATCTTAAAACAAAAAGATGAAGACGGAACGCAATTAATCAACAAAATCTCCGATTGGGCAAGATCTAAAGGTACAGGAAAATGGACTTCGCAAAACGCAATGGATTTACAAGTTCCAGTTCCAACAATCGACGCAGCAGTAAACATGCGCGATATGTCTAAAACCAAACCGGAAAGAATTGAAGCCGCTAAAAAATTAGTTTGGAACGCTGGTGAAACCAATGTTTCTCAAAGTGAAGCCATTGCAGCTTTAAAATCGGCTATGTATTTTTCTATCGTGGTGACTTACGCTCAAGGTTTAGCGCAACTTCACACCGCTTCTAAAGAATACAACTACGGATTAAACCTAGAAACGGTTGCTAAAATCTGGCGTGGCGGATGTATTATTCGTGCAACAATTTTAGAAGATTTCAGAAAAGCCTACCTTACAAAAGCAGATTTACCAAACTTACTTTTAGATAGCGGAATCGCTTCAAAATTAGTAGAAAACCAATCAGGAATGAGAGCGGTTATTCAGTTTGCAGTTCAAAAAGGATTACCGGTTTCAGGATTAATGAACTCGTTGGCTTATTTTGATGCTTACCGTTCTGCAAATCTTCCAACCAATTTAATTCAGGCACAACGTGATTATTTTGGAGCGCATACTTACGAGCGTATCGATAAAGAAGGCGTTTTCCATACACAATGGGCTGAATAAACAATTAAAGCAACACAACTAAACCACACAATGACTAAAAATAAACTAAAGAATCCAACAATTATAGTAATTTTTGGAGGAACCGGAGATTTGGCAAAGAGAAAGCTCTTTCCCGCTTTTCAAAATCTGTATCTTGACGGACGTATGTCTGAAAAGTTTCAGATTATCGCTCTTGGAAGAGCTGAAAAAACCAATGAAGATTTTCGCAGTTACGTAGCTGAGAATTTAGATCTTTTTTCAAGAAAAAAAGCAAGCAATGATCCAGAAACAGAAAAGTTTCTTTCTCATATCACGTACCACAGCCTTGATATTGACAAAGAAGAATCATACATCGGATTAAACGAAAAAATCAACAATTTTGATCTGGCTTTTGGCGAACGCGCTAATCGTCTTTTCTATCTTTCGATTACGCCTTCTTTTATTTCGACAATTTCGAGCAATATCAAGAAAATTGGATTGGCTGCAAATCCGAAACAAGATCGTATTATTATCGAAAAACCTTTTGGTTACGATAAAGCTTCTGCTATCGAATTGAATGAAATGCTTTCGCAGACTTTCAAAGAAGAGCAGATTTACAGAATTGATCATTATTTAGGAAAAGAAACGGTTCAGAATATTTTGGCTTTCCGTTTTGGAAATTCAATGTTTGAACCTTTATGGAGTCGTAATTTTATTGATTTCGTGCAGATTACTGTTGCAGAAGAAGTTGGCGTTGAAGAACGAGGCGGATTCTACGAAGGTGTTGGCGCTTTAAAAGATATGATTCAGAACCATTTGTTCCAGATTTTGTGTATGACGGCTATGGAAGCACCTGCTTCTTTAAATGCTGATGATATTCGTAATCGTAAAGCAGATGTTTTAAAATCGATTCGTCGCATCAAACCAGATGAAGTAGACCATTATATTGTGAGAGGGCAATACGATGCTGGAGAAATAAAAGGAGTTCCAGTTCCTGGATATCGCCAAGACAAAGGCATTGCACCAGATTCAAATACAGAAACTTATGTGGCAATGAAGATTTACTTGGACAACTGGAGATGGCAGGGAATTCCGTTCTATTTGCGTTCTGGAAAAAGAATGGAAGAAAAACAATCTTCGATCATCATTCAGTTTAAACCAGTGCCGCATTCTTCATTTTCTTACGGAAAAGAAGGCATGACACCAAATAGACTGATTATCAACATTCAGCCTTCAATGGACATTAAACTGCAATTTATGACCAAAAAACCAGGTTTATCGATGTCTTTAAGACCTGCTGAAATGGTTTTTGATTATTTTGCTTGTTCAACTATGTCGCCAGAAGCTTATGAGACATTGATTGCAGATGCACTATTGGGAGATCCTACTCTATTTATGCGTTGGGATCAGGTAGAAGAAGCTTGGGACGCGATTGAAACCATTCAGCAAGTTTGGAAAATAACTGCTCCAAAGAATTTCCCAAATTACAAAGCAGGCAGCTGGGGACCAGAAGAAGCCGACGAATTATTGGCTCGCCAAGGACATGCTTGGATTCCGAACACTCAAAATATTATAAAAGAAGAAGTTTTAGATGATACAGATATATAATAACACAGAAGAAATTAATACTACAGCGGCAGACCTTTTTGTAGCTTCTGCAGAAAAAGCAATTGCTGCAAAAGGCAAATTTACAGCAGTTCTTACAGGAGGTTCTTCTCCGACAGGAATTTATAAATTACTGGCTTCTGATGCTTACAAAAACAAAATCGACTGGAGTAAAATTTTTATTTTCTGGGGCGATGAAAGATGGGTTCCGCTAAATGATGATTTGAGTAATGCTAAAATGTCTTATTCAACCTTATTGAGCCACGTTCCTATTCCGCAAGAGAATATCTTTGAAATGTACAAAGATGGCGTTACTCCTGAAGAATATGCAGCTACTTACGAGCAATCAATTAGAACAGTTTTAGGTGAAGAAGGAAAATTTGACCTTATTTTGTTAGGTATGGGAGACGACGGACACACGGCTTCTCTTTTCCCAGGTGAGGCTGTTTTAAATGAACAAACCAAATGGGTTGACGCTTATTATTTAGCTCCGCAAAAAATGTATCGCATTACACTTACTGCACCACTAATCAATAAAGCAGAAAAAATTGTGGTTGTAGCTTTTGGAGAGAAAAAAGTTCATGCTTTGAAAGAAGTTACAACTGGAGCATATAATCCAACTTTATATCCGATGCAATTGATTAAACCAGTTTCTGGAGAATTATTGTTTTTGGTGGATAAAGTTGCTGCTGGAACAAATTAAAAAATACAGAGTCTTAAATAAAAAAGGTTATTCTCTTCAGATGGAGAACAACCTTTTTTATTATACATCTAGTTGAAATATTATTGACTGCACTTATTATCTAAAACATCCTGAAGAGTTGGATTAAAAGCATTGCCTTCTGTTTTGAAATCATAATGTAATCCTTTTAACAACAAAGCTTTTATACCACAAAAACTGGTAAGCGCAGTGTTATTAGACAGACTAATACTTCCTTTAACAGAGTTTAAATTTTGAAGCGTATCGAGGTTTGTAAGTTTAGTAGTACGCGAAATACTCAAATTCCCATCGATACTTGTAAGCTTGCTTAATGCCTGCAAGTTTTCTAGAGGAGAATTATAAATAGAGAATGAAAGTGTTAAGGATGTAAGATTTTCTAAACCACTTAAATCTTTTAATTTTTGATTATTTCCAAGAGTAATCGATTTTGCGCTTGTTATACCATTTAAACCGGCCATATTTGCAAGTTCGGTACCAATAATACTGATAGTCAAATTATTTGATTTTACGTTTTTCAAACCACTAATATTTGTAAGTGCTCCATCTGAATTATTGGTTATAGTTAATTCATTTTCAATTGAAGTTAAATTTAACAGACCATCAAGATTAGTCAAAGAAGGGTTTAATCTTAGATAAAGAGAACCGCCAATGGTTTTTAAACTTTTTAATCCATTAATATTCTTCAACTGATCATTTTTTCCAATCCATACATCTCCATCAACAGTAGCAAGTTTATCAAGTCCGGTAATATCTTTAAGATTTTGATTTTCGGTTATTTGCAAAATATTACCAATAGATTGCAAATTAGTTAATCCTTTTATAGTTTCAAGACTATTATTACCTGCAATACGTAGAGTATTTCCAACTTTTCTCAAGCTTTCTAATCCTTCCAATGATACCAGTTTTTCATTTCCAGAAATCTCTATACCTTCACTAGCTTCTTTTAAACCACCTAGCCCTTTTAAAGATTGAAGAGACTTGTTATTACTTGCAAACATAGAATTGGTTACTATACTAAGCTTGTCTACACCTGATAAGTTTTGTAATGCATCATTTCCGGCAATTTCAAACGTTCCATTGATTTCATACAAGTTGTCAAAACCTTTTAAACTTTGGATTTTTGGATTATTTAAAATTGCTAAACCAGTACCTTTTATTGCTGTCACCCCAGATAACCCTTCCAAACTATTTAGCAATGGATTATTTATCACTAATATGGCTTTAGCAGTTTTAATTCTTTTTAATCCCGACAGATCTTTTATATCAGAAACCGTTCTCATATTTCCAATATTTAATTCTCCATCAATTTCAGTAATTTTTTGGCCTGCAAAGGCATCAACCTCAATTTGAGTATTAAGAAATACATTTCCCTTAAAAGTTTTTTTTACTACCTCTTCCGGTTTTGGATCATCTGTTGCACAACTAAAAATTGTAATTGAAAGTAGTAATAGTAAAATTTTCTTCATTTGTTTTTGGTTTAGTGGTTAGTTCCCGGTTAAAATAAATACCTATAATATACTTCAAATATATTTATTTTTTCCTACAAAAAACAATATTTAACAAACTCCCGAGCTTCTATGGCTAACATTTGAAAATATACCGAAACACAAAAAAGAAAAAAGAGATTTTAAAAATTAAAACCTCTTTTGATGATTATACCAATCATATTCCTAAGGAATATTACGATTATGTTTTAAAGAAAAAAATGATTCAGAAATGTTTGTCGGAATTAATACCCAATACAAAAAACCGTTTCCCCTTTATTCACTGGTGGCGTTCCAATTTTATACAAAATGACTCCAGTCGCAGGAGATTTGATTTCGGTTAAAACTTTGCCGAATTCATTAGAAACAAATCCGATTTTGTCGCCTTTTTTAATGTAATCACCACTTTTTAAATTACTGTTGAAAATACCTGTAAATTCTGCTTTTACATATTCTTGATTGCTCAAATAAACTGCTGACGGATTTTTTTCAGGAGTTGTTCCTTTACTGTACATTTCCATATAATCCAACATGTTATAAACTGCTTTTTTAATCAAATGAACCGATTCTGTCTGCACATTTCCTAATTTTCCAGCTTCGATACTTAAAGCAGTTTTGCCATTTTGTGAGGCTTGTTTGAAAGCATATTTTGCCGGTTCCGTTTTTGTAATCGTGTACGGATAGGAAACAATATGATTGATACCTGAAATCTCTGAAAGTTTACTGCTTAAAAGTGTTTTCTTTTCTTCTGATGTATTGTTGTAATAACACACAAAAGGCAATAAATCTTCATTAGCATCACCTGCGTGAATGTCCAGAAAAACATCTGATTGCGGAATAATTTGTTTGGTAATATAATGAGCAATCTGTTCTGTAATAGTTCCCGTTTGTGAACCTGGAAAAGCATTATTCAAGTTTTTATGATCGGACGGATTCACAAATGGTGTTCTTTTATAAAACGATCCCACATTGGCCATTGGAACTACAATCAAAGTTCCTTTTAATTTCTTAGGATCAATTTCTTTGATTAACTCCTGAACAGCTGTAATCGGTGGATATTCAAAACCGTGTATTCCTGCAATAATCGTAAAAACAGGTCCTTTTTCTTTTCCCGAAATAATCGTTACAGGCATATAGTTATAAGGAGGATCGGTTTTGAAATGGATTATGGTATGGATTCGTTTATTACTATTTTCTTTTACAATTTTCTCCAAATTCTGACTGAAACCAAATACGGGTATAATTAGCATTAATTTTAATCCAAAAAGCTTTAAATAATTCACGTGGTATTCTTTTTATCGAGGAAAAACAATTTATTTCCTTTTATATATTCTTAAAACGCAAAGATAAAAAACTTAAATAGTTTAGACCAAAATTAAAAGTTACGATATTTTCATTAGTTCTCTACCAACTCAATATCCATCGTTTTTATCAAGCCATCTTCAAAAGTGTAAACGTGTTTTACCAATCCGTCAAAAATCAGATTTCCTTGCAGATCTTTTACATTTTGTTGCACCAAAACTTCTAGACTTCCATTATCTCTTTCGACAAAACCAATCGGCTCTACTTTCGGATTAATTTCTGCCCATTGCCTTGTCCAATACTGTCTGATTTCGTCGTGACCACTTATGTATCCTCCTTCCCAGGCTTTTGACCATTGCACATCTTCCTGCATAGTAGATAAACAATTATCGATATTTCTTTCGTTAAAAGCATTGTAGGCTTTTGCAATTACTTCTTTGAAATGATGTAGCATTTTTTCTATTTTTTAATTGATCTCATAAAGTTAAAGTAGAAATAGTAACTTTTAAAAACTATTTTTCTAAGTGGCACAATCTATTATCAAAAACTTTCCTTTTTAATTTAAAACTTCCGTTTATCTATTTTAGTATTTTAACTAGAATCTTATCCTAAAACAGATTACATTGTTTTTTCAGATTTTATCATCTGTGAAAAGCACCAAAACTTTAACATTTCAAAACTCTGATTATCAAATATTTAAAACTAAATTTACAAAGAAATACAATTATAATTGTCCTAAATAAAAACTACTTTTAAATCCTGCGACTCCTTATAGACTGATTATATTTTACGCCTCTTCACTTAAATTGGATAGTTCTCTCTTGACAATAATAATTGAAACATTCTATTTTTTCTTATAACTAATCTTTTTTTATGAGACGTAAAATATTCTTATCCCAAATTATTATTTGTTTTTTATCCCTTTTTTTATCCTGTAATTCATCGGATGAAGTAAAGATTAAAACAGGAAGTATCGAAGAAGCTTTATCTGAAGCTTCTCAAGCTAAAAAAAATCTTGTCGTGATGATTACTTATCCTGGCTGTTCTGCTTGTGATATATTACTTTCTGATGCAACAAAAGAAAACGATTTTAATAAAACACTGTCACATTTTATAGTTTATGATTTTAATACTATAAATCCGTCCAACGGCTGGTTAGAACAATGGATGTTCGAAAAAGCTTACCCTATTACCTGCATTTTTTCTCCACGAGGAGAATTAATTACACTTATTAAAAATGGAGATACCAGAGTAATAAAAAGAATTCTGGATAAGATAGAAGCTGATAAAATAGACGACTCGATATACGATTACAGTAAAACGAAACTTGATAGTAAAAGTAAAGAACTTGTAGAAACATTAAATGCAAGTTTTAAAGGTTACAGAATGTTATCTCAAACTAAAATCTCAAAAGCAGATGCTAATAAAGTAATTGCCGCCATTAAAGCAACAATGCCAAACGGCTCTTATTTTTTTAATAATTATGTTCTTTCCAAGTTGTACTACAAACTAAATGATACTGTAGCAGCTTTAAACTATTCACAAACTGCATTAAATTTCAGTAGTACATTAGATGCTGTTTTATATCCGTCTCTTCGTGCTGAATTAAAATATCAATCCAATAAGAATTACGATAAGTATGACGACTCTTATCTTGCCATTAAGGAAACCTCTCTTGATATCGGCAAAATTGAGCGAACAAAACGACCTGTTGTTTCGTTTCAAATTAAAAACGGCGGTAAAAAACCTCTTGTTATACAAGAGGTAAAAGTATCGTGCAGTTGCACATCGGCAAAATGGCCTCAAAAGCCAATTATGCCAGGTGAACAATCACAAATTAACCTTACCTACAAACCAAGCAAAGAAGGAGTATTTCAGCAAACTGCCTATGTTATCTCCAATGCATTCAACAGTGCGGTTACCATTACGATTAACGGTTACGTCGAATAAAATCTATTAACTTAAAAACAAAAAACTATGAAAAAGAAAAAATTTATCATTAAAACATGTTTAGTACTATTATTACTAATGTCTCCTTTTAAAACAAAAATGATGGCAGATCCTATTGGAAATTGCGACCTCTTATCTCTTTCCTTATTAGTTCCTGATGATTCGGACTGCACTGTGTATTACATTTGTGTTAAAGTTGGACAACTAGGTGTTTTTATAAAAAATACCTGTCCTGGCGGCCTGCAATTTTAATGCAGAAAGCAAAGTTTGCGATTGGCCATACAATGCTGGATGTGCAACTGAATAACTTTGGGGACATAAAAGCTAAAAAAGTATCTTATTGATTTGAAAAACCTCACTTTGAAGTGAGGTTTTGTTTTTTCTTATTCTAAATGAAATAACAGCAATTGTCTTATCCTAAAATATAAATTTGCCCATAAGAATATTTTTCTTTTTGAGTTTAGTTCAAAAAGAAAAAACTTCATTTACAAAGTCTAATAATATCTCCATTCAAAAATTAATCTCTCAAAAATCAACTTCAATTATTATCAAACCTTTAATTTTAAGCCGTTTTTAGAAAATTTTAAGAAACCTTACTTTTCAAATTATTATATTTGGCGCACCTTCAAAAACTATAAGCCTTGTTTTTGATACTAAATTTAATCTGATTTGTTGTAAATGAAACCTAGTAAGTTCATATATATCGTTTTACTATCGCTGCTTTCTTTTTTTAGAGGCACCGAGACGTATACGCTCCCTGTTGAACTTAATCCTTGTATTACACTGGATAGCGTTGCAGCAGATGACGTACTAAGTTTTTCTTCTGACTTTTCGTCTAAAACGATCGATCTTCACTGCATTGCAAAAAAGAAAATGAAGTGCAGAGCGACTACTTTAGAACAAAGTACAATCAAAGCTCCTTATTTCAGTAATTTAGTTAAATTTAAACTTCACAAAGAAAGTTTAATATATGGTATAGCTTCAACATACCACATTGAAAGGCATCCTCATCTCCATTTGTACCAGTTATTCTAGACTGAAATCTCGACGTTTTTTTATATCTAAAATTTAGAAATTTTCTGAATGAATTTCTCATATACGTTCACCTCGTATTTTGAAAATTTTTTTAATATAAAAAACAATCTTGAAACGGTTATTTTCAAAAGAAAATTTCTCGTATATCTTTTTTTTATTCTGATTTTTTTCAGAAATAAAATCCAAATTCATACTCCCTGTATCCAAAAACAAGGGAGGAAATCTATTTATTCAAAAATTTAAACCTAATGATGAGCACATATAAAAATAAATTTCTTTTATGCACCTTGGCTTTATTCGTTTTAGTCTCGTGCGGTGATAAAGCAAAAAAGAATTCAGACAACATCAAAACAGTTCCTGTTTATAAAGTTACCTTAAAAGACACTATCGTTTCGAGCAAATTTGTTGCCGATGTACATGCTAAAAACAATGTAGAAATTCACGTTCGTATTCCTGGTTTACTAGATAAAGTTTATGTAAGTGAAGGACAAAAAGTAAAAAAAGGACAAATCCTTTTCAAAATAAGCGATGTTGAACTTCAGATTCAACTTTTAAAAGCCGAAGCCGTTTACAAAAGTTCAAAAGCCGATTTAAGAATTGCAACCGTAGAACTGGAACAAGCACAAACACTTTTCAATAAAAAAGTAATTGCAGACAAAGAGTTAGAATTATCTAAAGCAAAACATGAAGCTGCTTCTGCAAAATTGGCTCATGCCTCTGCAGAAAAGAAAGCAATCGATCAGCAGATTAGTTTTACCACAATTCGTGCGCCATTTGACGGAACAATTGACAGAATTCCGTTTAAAGAAGGAAGTTTAGTTGAAAATGGTTCTTTATTGACCACTGTTTCGCAACTAGACGACGTATATGCCTATTTCTCAATTCCTGAGAACACCTATTTCCAAATGATGGAAGACAAAACCTTAAACACCCAAGGGGATATCAAATTGATATTGCCAAACGGAATGGTTTATGACCAAAAAGGAGAGTTAAGAACCGCTGACGGAGAAATCGACAGACAAACAGGTTCTATTCAATACAAAGCAAAATTTCACAATCCACAAGGATTTATCAAACACGGAACTTCTGGAAAACTAATTATTTCAGAGCCTAAAACCAATGCAATTTTAATTCCGCAGAAAGCAGTTTTTTCTATTCAGGACAAACAATACGTTTTCCGCGTGAACAAAGATGGAGTAGTTAAAATGACAAATGTTACCATTGAAACGACTCTTGATGATGTGTACATCTTAAATGATGGACTAAAAAGCGATGACCTAATTGTACAAGAAGGTACGCAATCATTGAGAGACGGCGATAAAATCAACATGAAACAAATGTAGGTTATCGACCTGTAAAACAGTTATTTAATTATTTATCTAAAAAATTTAAAATGATAGAGTTATTTATCAGAAGGAAAATATTGTCATTAATCATCTCGGTTATGATAGTCCTTCTGGGATTGCTGGCGTTGTTTCAGCTTCCCATTACCCAATTCCCAGATATTGTACCACCGTCTGTAACCGTTACAGCAAAATATACAGGAGCAAATGCAGAGGTTTCCGCCAATGCCGTCGCCCTTCCGTTAGAGAGAGCCATAAATGGAGTTCCCGGAATGACGTATATGTCAACCGTAACTTCTAATGATGGTTTGACTTTAATTCAGGTTTTCTTTGAAGTAGGAACCGATCCCGATTTGGCTGCCGTAAACGTGCAGAACAGGGTTACCACAATTCTGGATGAACTTCCAGAAGAGGTAATTCGTGCCGGAGTTACGACTGAAAAAGAGGTAAACAGTATGTTGATGTACTTGAACATTACAAGTACCGACAAAACTCAGGATGAGCAGTTTATCTTCAACTTTACGGATATTAATATTCTTCAGGAATTAAAACGTATTGATGGTGTCGGACGTGCCGAAATCATGGGGCAAAAAGAATATTCGATGCGTGTCTGGCTGGATCCAGAAAAGATGCTTTCGTATAATATTTCTGCGAATGAAGTCATTGCTTCGCTTCAAAAACAAAACATTTCTGCAGCACCTGGTAAAGTAGGTGAAGGTTCAGGACAAATGAACAATCAGTTGCAATATGTAATTAAATATGGCGGAAAGTTTTTTGAACCAAGCCAGTACGAAGAAATTCCCTTGAGAGCCAATCCAGATGGAACTATTTTAAGATTAGAAGACATTTCGAAAATCGAATTTGGTGCGATGAGTTACGGAATGGTTTCTAAAACAGATGGAAAACCTTCTGCATCAATCATGCTAAAACAGCGTCCAGGTTCGAATGCCTCTGAAGTTATTGCGAGTGTAAAAGAGAAAATGGCAGAATTAAAAGTGTCTTCTTTCCCTCCTGGAATGGAATACAACATTGCGTATGACGTATCTCGTTTCCTTGACGCTTCGATTCATGAAGTATTAAGAACATTGGTCGAAGCCTTTATTTTGGTGGCATTTGTAGTTTTCCTTTTCCTTCAAGATTGGAGATCGACTTTAATTCCGGTGTTAGCCGTTCCCGTAGCACTTATTGGTGCGTTTACTTTTATGTCGATGATGGGATTCTCGATCAACTTATTGACGCTTTTCGCCTTAGTACTTTCTATCGGAATTGTGGTCGATAACGCGATTGTCGTCGTCGAAGCCGTTCACGTAAAAATTACCGAAGAACATATGTCACCAATGGACGCTACCATTAGCGCCATGAAAGAAATTACAGGAGCCGTTATCGCGATTACGATTGTAATGGCTGCAGTATTTATTCCAGTTGCTTTCTTGAGTGGTCCAGTTGGAGTTTTCTATCGACAGTTCTCGTTGACAATGGCAATTAGTATCGTGATTTCAGGTATTAACGCCCTTACGCTTACTCCTGCCCTTTGTGCCATTATGTTGAAAGCGCATGATCCTAACAAAGAGAAAAAATCACTTTTAGATCGTTTCTTCCAAAGATTCAATCATTGGTTTGATAATATTACTTCAAAATACATCAAAGTATTGGTGAAGTTTGCTGATCGTAATACGGTTACAGTTGGTTTATTAGTGCTGTTTTGTATTTTAACTTGGGGAACAACTCGATTTTTAGCATCAGGATTTATCCCGACGGAAGATCAAGGTATGGTTTACGTAAGTGTTACAACGCCACAAGGAGCAACGGTAGAACGTACTGAAAAAGCGTTGGATGAAGTAACCAAAATTGCACAAGGAATTAAAGGTGTAGACAACGTAACGACTCTTGCAGGATACAGTATTGTAACTGAAATCGCTGGAGCTTCTTACGGAATGGGAATGATCAACTTGAAAGACTGGAGCGAACGTGATATTTCGGTTACCGAATTTATGGCGGAACTTACAGAAAAAACAAAAAACATTACCGACGCACAAATCGAAATTTTCGCACCGCCAACCGTTCCTGGTTTTGGTAATACGAGTGGTTTCGAGCTTCGTTTATTAGACAAATCTGGTGGAAGTATCACCAATACCGATAAAGTAACCAAAGAGTTTATCAAAGAATTAAACGCTTCGCCAGAAATTCAGAATTCATTTACCAGCTTTGATGCCACTTTCCCTCAGTATATGATTCATATTGATTATGATTTGGCAGCCAAAAAAGGAATTTCTGTTGATAATGCGATGTCAACTTTGCAAACGATGTTAGGTTCTTTTTATGCAACCAATTTTATCCGTTTCTCTCAAATGTATAAAGTTATGGTTCAGGCAAGTCCGCAATTCCGTCAAAATCCAGAAAGTATTTTGGATATGTATTTGAAAAATGACGCAGGCGAAATGGTTCCGTTTTCTACTTTCATCAAATTAGAAAGAGTGTACGGTCCAGAAGTTTTAACGCGTTACAATATGTATATGTCGGCTATGATTAACGGTGAACCTGCTGAAGGTTACAGTTCTGGAGATGCCATTGCTGCCGTTGAAAGAATTGCTGCTGAAAAACTCCCAAGCCGTTTCGAATTGGAATGGTCTGGTATGACGCGTGAAGAGATTCTTTCGGGTAACCAAACGATCTACATTTTTGCACTTTGTATACTTTTCGTATACTTATTATTGGCTGCACAATATGAAAGTTTATTGCTTCCATTCCCTGTATTATTGAGTTTGCCTGTTGGAGTTTTCGGTTCGTACATCGCACTTGTAATGGTCGGATTAGACAATAATATTTATGCTCAAGTTGCACTCGTCATGCTGATTGGTCTACTCGCCAAAAACGCCATTTTGATTGTCGAATTCGCCATGGCGCAAAACAAACTCGGGCGCGATATTGTCGAAGCGGCGATTGAAGGTGCTAGACTTCGTTTCCGTCCAATTTTGATGACTTCTTTTGCCTTTATTTCAGGATTGATTCCGTTATGTATCGCTTCTGGTGCGGGTGCAATTGGTAACCGTTCAATCGGTACGGCAGCTGCAGGTGGAATGCTAATCGGAACTGTATTTGGTCTTTTAATCATTCCTGGACTTTATATACTGTTTGCAAAATTGGAAAAACGAATGAGTAAATCTTAGTACATAATTTTTTAAACACATAGAATCATAGGATTTAGAAGGCTTGCTAAGGCGTTTCACTTCCTTTAAATAAACATAGAAAAGCTACCTATGTGTTAGAAACTAGTTTCTTTCAATTACCTTTTTTAGAGAAAGAAAATTCTATGTTTCTATGTGTTAGAAAAACTAAACGATAGATTGAACAACTAAATTAAAACAATGAAAGAGATATTAAATCAATATAAAAATACTGATGTGATAAGGACAACCAAAAGTGCCGTTGTAATAACAGGTGTTTTACTTTTGACCGCTTGTGCTGCACCAAAAGTCAGCAGTAAATTAGATGCGGCAAAACTTCCAGAAAATTTTGATGCACAGCGAAAAGAAGTGGCTAAAGATGATTTTATTCCATTAAAAACGGAGACCTTTTTTAAAGATCCTAAATTAGAGGAATTACTAAAAAAAGCCATTGCCAAAAATCCTGATTATTTAATCATGCAGGAAAGAATTTTAATTGCCAATTCGCATTTAAAAGTAGCAAAACTGGCACTTCTTCCTTCTTTAGATCTTGCTGTAGATGCTTCTGGTACACATTACGGAAAATATACAATGGATGGAGTTGGTAACTTTGATACCAATTTCTCTCAAAATATTACCGAAAAACAAAGAATCAATGAAGACCTTACTCCTAACCTATTTTTAGGCGGAAAAGTTTCTTGGGAAGCTGATATTTGGGGAAAACTGAGTAATCGTAAAAAAGCAGCTCAGCAACGTTATTTTGCTTCTCAGCAAGGAATGCGATTGTTACAAACTCGTCTTTTGGGCGATATTGCAGACTTGTATTTCAAGCTTATTGCTCTTGATAAACAAGCTGCGATTTACGATAGCAATTTAAAAACACAAGAAAGAGCATTGGATATTGTTTCTGCGCAAAGATCGGTTGGTAAAGCTACAGAATTGGCTGTACAACAATTTAATGCACAAAACAATAACATTCATGCCGAAGCTTCAGAATTGAAATTAAGCATCGATCAGACAGAAAAAGCTTTATTGACGCTTTTAGGTGAATACGGTGGAAAAATCGAAAGAAGTAGCGATTTCTTATCTGGTCATTTAGAAGTTTTAAACCAGAAAATTAGTGTGGATTCTATTATTCATAAAAGACCTGATGTTTCTGAAGCTTATTTCGAATTGTTAGCCAGTAATGCAGACGCTAAATCGGCTCGTGCGGCCTTTTTCCCAACTGTAAATTTAGGCGGATATGCAGGATTCAATTCATTTTCATTCAATACCGTTTTTGATGCAGGATCTTTTGCATGGCAGATTTTAGGCGGTTTAACAGCACCTGTTTTCAATAAAGGTCAGATCAAACAGGAATTTTATGTTTCCAACAGAAGACAGGAAATCTCCTTTCTTCAATATCAAAATACAGTTACAACAGCTTTTAACGAATTGAGTGCTTTATTGCACCGAAATGAAGCTTATGAAGATGTTTTGAAATACAAATTAAATGAAATCGATCATCTCGAAATTGCTGTAAACGTCTCAAATGATTTGTATTTGAGCGGTTATGCGAATTATTTAGAAATCATCAATGCCCAGAAAAACAAATTGCAGGCAGAACTTGATTTTGTTGACATTCAATTACGAAATGCCAACTCGCAAGTATTGCTGTACAAAGCTTTAGGTGGAGGAATTAATTAGTGCTTATATATTGGTCAAAAATGCCTCTGTTTTTTAGCTCATCGCAGAGGTAATTTTAAATCCCATTTCTATGAAATGGGATTTTTTTATTAAAACAACTTTCATTTCCCGTTTACTCTTTACCTTTATCCTCAAATACTAAAATTCCATTGATGGATATTTCCAAAATTCTTGATTTCATATACCAACTTCCTCAAAAGTCAAAATTGGCTTTGCAAAATAATGTCACTGAAATTGCTTTCCAGAAAGGACATATTCTATTAAAAGCCAATAAAATAGAATCCAATATTTATTTTATAAAAAAGGGGTTAGTCAGAGCTTTTGTAGAAAGAGATAATGAGGTAACCTTTTGGTTTGGAAAAGAAGGCGAAACGGTAATTTCAATGAAGAGTTATGTGGAAGATCAGCCTGGATATGAAAATATTGAACTTTTAGAAGATTGCGAATTGTACGAACTCAAAACTGAAAATCTAAGAAAACTATTCAGTGAAGATGTTCACATTGCCAACTGGGGAAGAAAATTTGCCGAAAATGAATTAATTAAAACCGAAGAACGTTTGATTTCTAAACAATTCAAAAATGCTTCTGAACGTTATTTAGAATTAATGAAAGATCATCCTGAAATCATTAAAAGAGTACAATTAGGACATATTGCTTCTTATTTAGGAATTACACAAGTCAGTTTAAGTAGAATTCGTGCAGAATTAAAATAATTATAAGGTGATTTTTTAAACTTACCCATCAGATTATATTAAAATCTTAACAAATCTGCTTTGATCTGTGTAGATCTGCGTGAAAAATCTATACGCAAAAATATTTCACGCAGATTATAAAAGATTTTAGCAGATCAAATTAGATTTATTTGCTGCATAATTCAATCAATAAAATAATTGCATTTTTTATCATTTGTTAAATTATTTCTGCATTCGATAAAAGAACTTTGCGCCACAAATTTTTTACTATATGAACTGGATTATTTTAATCATTGCGGGCTTATTTGAAGTAGCCTTTGCATCTTGTCTAGGAAAGGCAAAAGCAACAACTGGAACAGAAATGTATTATTGGTATATTGGATTCTTTATTTCCTTAACTGTAAGTATGCTTTTACTAATGAAAGCCACAGAAACACTCCCACTGGGAACAGCTTATGCAGTTTGGACAGGAATTGGTGCAGTTGGAACTGTTTTGGTCGGAATCTTTGTTTTTAAAGAACCTGCAGCCTTTTGGAGATTATTTTTCTTAGCCACTTTAGTGGGCTCTATTGTTGGTTTAAAAGCGGTTTCGCACTAAAAATATATTTTACATTTATACTCAACTTTGTCAAAGTTTAGAACTTTGACAAAGTTTTTTTGTTTTTAAACACATAGAAACATAGATTTTTCTCTCACAAAAAAGGAAATTGAAAGAAACTAGTTTCTAAAACATAGATTTACACACTCGATACAACACAATCTTGTCATTCCGAGGAACAAGGAATCTTCGTAAGAAACTTTACAAAGATTGGCAACTTTTCTTTGCGGAGCTACTTGTGGAGATTCCTCGTTCCTCGGAATGACAAACGGTTGCCAGAACTTTTCAACTTTAGGATTTAAAGTTTTGAAATTTCAAAATAGAGAATTCTAAAATACATTAATGCATTTTTAGCATCACATGATAAAAAAATAGCATTTCAAAACATTATTCTCTGTTTTATCTTTGTCAAAAATTAAAGCCTAAAATTAAACATGACATTCAGCCATTCTATTAAATCTTTTGATGAATTAACCAATCACGAACTTTATGATATGCTTCGTTTAAGAAGCGACGTTTTTGTAGTCGAACAAAACTGTCCTTATTTGGATTTAGACAATAAAGATCAAAAAAGTTTTCATTTATTGTACTATGTGGACAATGAATTGGCTGGCGTAACACGTTTACTTCCAACTGGTTTATCGTATAACGAAATTTCAATTGGAAGAGTTGTAATCGCAAGATCTCACCGTGGATTAGGTTTAGGAGTAAAATTAATGGAAGCTTCCATTGCAGGCTGCGAAGAGAAATTTGGAAAAGGTCCAATTCGGATCAGTGCGCAATATCATTTATCAAAATTCTATCAATCTCTTGGTTTTGCGGAACAAGGCGAAGTTTATGATGAAGACGGAATTCCGCATATTGGAATGCTTAGAGCATAAGTTACGGGACAATCAATTTTAAAACATTGGCCAAAACAGGATTATGATCTTCGATTCTCCAATTGATGTACAAATCGGTTTCTAATGGTAATTGGATAAATCTTAACCCTGGAATTTCATGAAAAAGATACGAATCGGGTAAAATTGCAATTCCAAGCCCTTTTCGAACCAAAGCAATGATTGCCGAACCGAATTCAGAATGAAGATATACTTCTGGAGCGTTTTCCAAAGAATTAAACAATCTTCGAATAAGATCACTGTAACTGCTGCCTTCATCGTTTGTTGGCAATATGAATTTTTGAGAAGCAAGTGTTTCTTTAGTCAGATCTTCAGGTGTCTGATACGGATGATCTTCAGGAACTACAAGTGCTAAATGGTCGGTGTGGATTTTTTGTGATTGAATATCTTTAGAAGTATTGATATCTCTGGTAATCGCCAAATCGATCTTATAATTGCGAAGGAAATCTTGTTGATTTTCATACAACACCTGAACCAGTTTGATTTTAAGTTTTGGAAAAGCCTCAGAAATACGAGATAAAATATCAGGCATAAGAGAAGCCGAAATAGAATCGGGATGAGAAATGGTAATTGTACCACTTTCTCCTAACTGAATCTGACGAGCAGATTGATGAATGAATTCGAGTTTGTTTAATTCGACTTCCCATTTTTCTTTTAAAAATTGGCCCGCAGCAGTAAGTTTGACATTACGCTTATTACGTTCAAATAATTGAACACCAAGCTGATTCTCTAAAGATTGAATCTGGCGGCTCAATGCTGATTGGGTAATATTCATTTTTCCGGCGGTATTCCAGAAATGAAGCTCACGAGATAAGGCTAGAAAATATTTTATTTGTTGTAAATCCATTAATGCAATTTACGCATTTATTAAAAACAAAAATAAGCTTCAACGCATTAAAAAACATAAAATGAATTCATTAGAAATAAAAAAAGCAACTTTAGAAGATTTGACTGCTCTTCAATTAATTGGAAGACAAACCTTTTCAGAAACATTTGCGGCAGTAAACAGCGAAGAAAATATGATTAAATATCTCGAAGAAAGTTTTGCTACTGAAAAGCTAACTAAAGAACTCAGCAATCCGAATTCGTCTTTCTTTCTGGCTGTTTTGGACGAAAAAACAGTAGGTTACTTGAAATTAAATACAGCTGATGCACAAACTGAAAAAGAAGACTTAAATGCATTGGAAATTGAGCGAATTTATGTGGCAAAAGAATTTCATGGTAAAAAAGTAGCGCAAGCATTATATGCCCAAGCAGAAAAAACTGCGGAAGAATTAAAAGCAACTTATATGTGGCTTGGTGTATGGGAAGAGAATTTTAGAGCCGTAAGTTTCTACACCAAAAATGGTTTTATACAATTTGACACCCATATCTTCCGATTAGGAGACGACGAGCAAACCGATTTAATGATGAAAAAAGTTCTTCTGTAATACAATTTCAAACATGGAAAAAAGAAAATTCATATTGCTTTTGTTAATTCTTGGTACCGCATTTTGGGGTATTTCGTATTCGGTTACCAAGATGGCGATTGGCGGAAATTCAGGTAATGTTTTTTTGTTTTATCGTTTTTTTCTAGCGGTAATTGTACTTAGCATTATTTTTTGGAAATATGTTAAGGACATTAATTTCGAAGCTATTAAAACTGGATTTATACTTGCTGTTCCTATGTTTGCAGGTATTCAATTGCAGACTACTGCGCTAAAATATACAAGTGCTTCGCAATGTGCTTTTATAGCTGGGTTAACAGTTATCCTAATTCCATTATTAAAATTGACACTTTATAAAACCAATACGCCTTTAAAAATTTGGATTGCCGCTTTTACGGCTTTAGCTGGTTTAGCCATTATAGCTATAAAAGACAAATTCGTAATAAACTTAGGAGATTTGTTTACTATTGCGGGCGCTTTTGGTTTTGCAGTTTATTTGATTGCAGTTGAAAAACATTCGGCAACCAAGAATCTTTTGTATTCAATTGTTCCAATGTTTTCGTTTTGTGCCTTGTTTACTTTTTGTTTGGCTTTGACCGATTCGCATGCAGTATGGTTTCCTAAAAATGAAACTTTTTGGATTGGTGCTGTTTATTGTGCTTTATTTTCAACTGCTTTTATGTACACGGTTTCTAATATTTCACAGCGTTATTTATCGGCAGAACGTGTGGCTGTAATTTATTTGTTTGAACCCGTTTTTGGTGCAATCGGCGCTTTCTTTATTTTGGGAGAAGATCTTTCTTGGCGCCTACTTTTAGGTGGAACTCTAATTTTTGCAGGAACTTTAATTTCAGAAGTAAATTTCAAAAGTCAAAAAATCAAAGTTTTAGTTAAGAAAAACTGATTATTTTTTTTCACGCAGATTTAAACAGATTAAAGCAGATTTAATTTTAAACACATAGAAACATAGTTTGCAGGACGTGTAAAGGCGTTTCAATTACTTAAATACACATAGCTATGTGTTAGAAACTAGTTTCTTTCAACTTCCTTTTTTTAGAAATAAAAAGCTATGTTTCTATGTGTTAAAAAAGAAAAAAGCTTTGTCAAAGTTTAACACTTTGACAAAGCTTTATTTATATATTCATTTTTTACTTTAAATCGGTAAAAGTGTGTCTTCAGGATCGCAAGGGAAATAAATAATGATATCTGTTCCTTTATCTGGTTTTCCTTCGGCGCGAATATCTCCTCCAACAGCCTGCATAATTTTTTTACAAAGTGCCAACCCTACACCAGAACCAGTATAATGTTCTTGTGTATGAAGTCTGGTAAAAACTTTAAAAATAGATTCGGCATACTGCTGCTCAAAACCAATTCCGTTATCCGAAAAACGAACCCAGTGGCAGTAAACTTTGTATTTGTCATGTATTAAAACAGGTTCCTGAGAGGCTGTTATGACAATCTTAGGCTGTCTTTCTGTCGAAGCATACTTTAAGGAATTCTGAAGAATATTAATAAACAACTGACGCATTAAAAATCCAATAGCATGAACTTCTGGAAGATTTTCATGCTCAATTATCGCATTATTTTCTTTAATGCTTTCGTGCATTTCTTTGATAGTAGACTTCAAAATTTTATTCAAATCTACTTCCTGCAGTTTGTCTCTTGTATTTTTTATTCGAGTATATTTCAAAATATCTTCCAGCAAACCACTCATTCTGTTGGCAGATTTAGAAACACGCTGTAAAGAATTCGAAATAGATTCTGTAGAAATAACATCCAATTCAGTCAGCATTTTTGAAGTAATCAGCTGAATTTTGCGTAATGGTTCCTGTAAATCGTGTGTACTAATCCAGTTGATGTTTTCTAACTCTGAATTGGTTTCTTTCAATAGTTCACTTTGACTACGATATTTCTCTTCTTCTTCACTCAACATAATCAAGATAAGTTGATTGTGTAAAGTGTGCGCATACTGAGCGGCAGCATTAATTTCATACTGTTTCCAAGGAACGCTCTGATTTTTGACAATCTGTTTCCAGATATTGAAAGAATTTCTTGGATGTAATCCATTAGCATCTTTAATAATACTTTTCTCTGGATCACCGCCCCATTTAATTTCTGAAATGGTTTCAGGTCTGTACCAAATGATGTGACCATCAATACCTAATGAATGATAGATGATTCCGGCGAAATTAGAATTTTCAGCAAATTCAGGAAAATGGTCTGTGATTTTATTAGTTGAGAAAATTTCAGTTGCATTTTCAGTAGTAATTTTTTCAACGAGACTTAAAATCTGTTCCTCAGAAGGTGTTAATCCTTTTTTATAGATTTTATTTCTAGACACTATAGAAACGCCAGAAGCATTAGCAATTTCCAACAATTGTGGCGCTTCAATAATTTTTTCTAAAGATTCTTTTACAATAGAAAGCTCAAGTGCTGTTAATTGTTCTAATGCTAGAATAGTTTTCTGTGCATTATTATACTCGTCATTAGACTGTCTAATATCTATTTGAGAAGTAATAAATTGTCCTTGAAGTTTTGCCGCTAATCTAATCTCAGGAGAAATATTTTTTTCCGAATAATGATGACAAGCAATTAATCCCCATAATTTATCATGATGAATTAGGGAAATTGTCAATGTTGCTCCTACTCCAATATTTTTTAAGTATTCTACGTGAATTGGTGATGTACTTCTTAAGATAGAAAGACTTAAATCCAGATTTTTTCCTTCTTTATCATCAACTGTATAAATTGGAACTGGTTCATAATTAATATCAACAATCAACCTAAGCTGATTTCTGATGTATAATTCGCGAGCCTGAGCAGGAATGTCCGTATGCGGATAATGCAATCCCAGAAACGGTTCTAGATCTTCTCTACAATCTTCTGCAAATACTTCTCCATTGTACTGCTCATCGAAACGATAAATCATTACACGATCGTAACCCGTTATTTCACGAGTTCCTTGTGCAACGAGAGCACATAAATCTTTTAGTGATTTGGTTCTGTTCATTTGACTTACAAACTGAATCGTTTGCTTGTAAGCATCAGCCAATTTTTCTCTATCAGGAAATAAAAGCTCGGCTTCTAAAACATAAACAGCACCGCTTTTATGAATATTAATTTGAAATAATCTTCCAAGTATTTCTATTTCAAGAGGAAAAGCATCCTGAATTTCATCCCCTTTTATGTAGGCCAATATTTCTTCTTGGGCAATTGAACCAAAAACAGCTGCAAAATCTTTTCCTAATACTTGAGTATGGCTCAAGTCAAAATATACAGCAATATTTTCTGTACAAAAATCAATTTTCCAGTCAGTTGTAATACCTAATAAAAAACCATGAGGCTGTATTTTACCAGGAATATGTATCGGTTCGTGTTCGCAATTGGTTAAGTTAACTATATCACGATTAACTATATCTTTAATCTTCATTTTTTACCCTCGGTCAAAATGCTTGTAAATACTGTCAAAAGCATATACAGCTCCTTCTATAATTTCGTTTCCGCAATTGTGTTCTTGTTCGTATTCTGATAGAAAAGCCAGAAAATTTTTCCAAAAACTTCCTGTTTTTTCTCCATAACCATTAAAATAAGAAACGCCTTGTTCTTCAGAAAGTTGTAATACTTTTGAAACATTTTTCAAAATAAATCTTCCACCAAGCGTAGAACCTTCCACCAAGCGTAGAACCTTCCACCACATATAAAATTCCTAATGCAAATGCAGGCGAAATTCCTTCTGTTTGAAAAACTTTTTCTGTGTTTGTTTTATTGGAATTTAAAAATAAAAGATCATTCTCTATAAGGAATCCGCGAAAAAAGGAAAAATAAGTCCTTCCGTATCATTATGAACATCGTGCATCAAACTCAGATAATAGGTATAATCTTCGATCTTCATTTCTGGCGACATAATCGACATTGAAACTGGAAGTTCTTCCAATTTCTTATGAGAATCAGAAGTTTGCGTTTTTAAATCATTAAGAAAATTAGAAGCTATTGAAGATGTTGTATTACTACTCATTGTGTCCTTTTTGTATGTTTACGAGAGTCAATTTACAACTCCTCTCACACAAATGTAACGAAAAAATAATAGCATACTTTAAAATAATAAACGTTAAATTTTTTATACAAAAAACGATTTTGACATTTGTCAATGTTTTTCTCTTTAATATACTTTAATTTTGAAATGGATTAATAATTGAACAATGATAAGTGAACTTGAAGCCTTAATTCAAAGCAAATTAGAATTAAAAAATGACGAACTCGAAACCATTCTTTCCTGCTTTAAATTAATACAAGTAAAAAGAAACGAACAACTGCTTAAAAGTGGTTCAGTTGCAGACAAAATATTTTTTATCAAAAAAGGATGTCTGCGATTGTATTATAGTACCGAAGATCATACTATTGCCACTCGTTTTATGGCTTTTGAAGGTACTTTTTTAACTTCCATTGTCAGTTTTATTTCCAGAGAACCCAGCAAAGAATATATTGAAGCTGTAGAAGCATCAGATCTTTTGGCTATTTCTTATCACGATTTTTTCAGACTTAGAAATACTATTCCGCAATGGGATAAAATGTACATTTATATACTCGAATACGGTTTAACAGTCATTACTTCTAAACTTAGTAGTTTGCTGACTCAAAACGCTGCTGAACGTTATCGTAATCTTCTGAAAAACAATCCAGAACTTATACAAAGATTATCCAACGCAAATCTTGCGGCTTATCTTAATATTTCTCCCGAAACCTTAAGCAGAATAAAATCACAGATCTAATCGTCTGTACACTATCAAAAAAAACAAAAACAACTCAAAAAACATTTTTTATCATGAGAAGTGATGAAGTAAAAAAGGGCGTTCAGCGAACGCCTCACAGATCCTTATTGCGAGCTACAGGCTTGAAAAATGAAGATTTTAGCAAACCTTTTATTGGTGTTGCCAATTCTTTCATTGAAATTATTCCGGGACATTTTTTCCTGAATAAAGTATCTGAAATTATTAAAGATGAAATTCGTGCGAATGGTTGTGTACCTTTCGAATTCAACACAATCGGAATTGATGACGGAATCGCAATGGGTCACGACGGAATGTTATATTCATTACCAAGTCGTGAAATTATCGCGAATTCTATCGAAAGTGTTATGAATGCGCACAAATTAGATGCGATGATTGCTATTCCAAATTGCGACAAAATTGTTCCTGGAATGATTATGGGTGCGCTTCGTGTAGATGTTCCAACCATTTTTGTGAGCGGCGGACCAATGTCTAAAGGGTACACCAAAAACGGAACGGCAATCGATTTGGCATCTGCTTTTGAAGCCGTTGGAAAACATGAAGCAGGAAAAATATCAGACGAAGAATTGTATGATATTGAATGTAATGCTTGTCCAAGTGGTGGAAGTTGCTCCGGAATGTTTACTGCAAATTCCATGAATACTTTGATGGAAGCTATGGGAATTGCGCTTCCAGGAAACGGAACCATTTTAGCACAAACGCCAGAACGTGAGCAATTGTATCGTGAAGCTGCCAGACGAATTTGTGATATCGCAAAAGACCAGCAAGCAATTGAAAAATTCAAACTAAAGAATATCTTAAACGAAAATGCAGTAAGAAACGCTTTTGCAGTTGATATGGCAATGGGAGGCAGTACCAATACTGTTTTGCACATGCTTGCCATTGCCAACGAAGCCAATGTCGATTTTAAATTGCAGGACATTAATACCATTTCTGGGAAAGTCTCTCATATTGCTAAAATTTCTCCAAGTTTGAGCACCGTTCATATGGAAGACATTAATAGAGCGGGTGGCGTAAATGCTGTCATGAAAGAAATAAACAAAAGAGGTTCAGGTGTTTTGTTTGACAATTTGACCATTAGCGGAGAAACTTTATTGGAGAAAATTGCTAATGCCGAAATCAAGGACACCACAATCATTCACACCATAGATAATCCGTACAGTAATGTGGGCGGACTGGCAATTTTATACGGAAATCTTGCCGAACAAGGTGCCGTAATTAAAACTGCTGGACTTACTGGAGGGCGCGTATTTACAGGTAAAGCTGTTTGTTTTGACGGTCAAGCCGATGCTATTGCCGGAATTATGATGGGAAAAGTAAAAGCTGGAAATGTAGTAGTTATTCGTTATGAAGGCCCAAAAGGCGGACCAGGAATGCAGGAAATGCTCTCTCCTACCAGCTTAATTATGGGAATGGGATTAGGAAGTTCTGTTGCTTTAATCACCGACGGAAGATTTAGCGGTGCAACCAGAGGCGCTTCAATCGGACACGTTTCTCCTGAAGCAGCTGAAGGTGGTATGATTGGTTTGGTTAAAGATGGAGACGAAATTCATATCGATGTAGATCAATATATTTTGTCTGTAAATCTAACTGACGAAGAAATAAAAGCACGAAAAGAAGCTTTTCAGCCTTTGAAAAAACCTTTAAACTCAAAATGGTTAAGTCAATACAGAGCGCTTGTAACCAATGCCAGTACAGGCGCTGTTTTGAAAACCGACCTAGACTAAAAACTAAAAATGCTAAACTTAAAGTTTAGCATTTTTTTTATGCCAAATCTTCAATCAAACAGATTTCAAAAGTTGTTTTTCCTTTTTCATTTTTATTGAGAATGTAACCGCCGTGTGCTTCTACAATATTTTTCGATAAGGTTAAACCTATTCCTGCTCCTTCATTTCGCGTTGTGAAAAATGGAAGAAAAATTTTGTCTTCAATTTCTTTTTCGATTCCTTTTCCGTTGTCTGATATTTTAATAAAAACACGGTTTTCATTGGCTTCAGCCGAAATAAAAATTTGTTTTTGTTCTAAATTTTCTAATGCCATAACCGCATTTGTTAGTAAATTTATTAATACCTGTTCCATCTGCTGCTGATCGATATTTACTTTGCAATTGAGCGTCATTGTATTCTCAAGCACTACATTTTCCTTCTTAAATATGGGACTCATAATTTGCAAACAGTTATCAATCAAATGCTGTAACTCCATTTTTTCTTTTTGTGGAGAAGGAAGCATCGCCAGTTTTCGATACCCTTCTACAAACTTCTGCAGATGATCACTTCTTCGCAACATCGTTTGTACGCTATGTTTGATGTCTTCCAAATCTTCAGAAGAAAGTGAATCCTGCTCTACTAAATCTTCCAGATTCTGGCAGATGGAACGGATTGGCGTTATCGAGTTTAAAAGTTCATGCGAAATTACTTTCATCAAATTGATCCACGCATCTTTCTCTTTTTTCTCGACTACATTCTGAATCGAATCCAATAAAACAATAAAATAATCCTGATTAAAAATCTCTGTACGCGAAGCCTGCAAAACAAAGGTTTGTTTGTGCTGTTCGTTTATGCTTAAATCTATCGAAGTTTTAATTTCATGGAAATCATCTTTTTCTATAATTTCACATAAAGAGGGAAGTTGGTTTTTAAGGTATTTCCATT
The DNA here is from genome assembly GCF_024649945.1 of Flavobacterium panacis. Classification (GTDB taxonomy): domain Bacteria; phylum Bacteroidota; class Bacteroidia; order Flavobacteriales; family Flavobacteriaceae; genus Flavobacterium; species Flavobacterium panacis. The sequence continues at coordinate 770,821 of NZ_JANKMS010000001.1, forward strand.
TTGAAACTTTCGGAACATTAAAGTGACTCGAAAAATAGTCATTCATCAAAAACACATTCCAATCTGTTTCTTGTTTTTGCAGAATGACAACTCCTGTTTCAATATTATTCAGAATCGAACGGTAAATAATATCTCTTGAAATCTGCTCGTTATGTTTATTTTTTAATGTTTCATACAATTGAAACAATTCAGCATAACTTTTATTGAATTTCTGTTTGGAAAAATCCGAAGTAAAATCATTCTGTAGAATCGAAGAAATGGTTTTATTGTAAATCATTACCATATTTCGCACATAAAAATACATTTCGCGAGCCAGTAGAAAAACCATGCAGAAACCAAATATTCCTGTAAAAAGTAAACCAATTTTAAAGAAATAAATCGACAATTCAATTCCGATTACGATTAAAATTAACCGAAGGAAAATGAGTTTATAAGTTTGTAATGTCTTCAACATATTAGCTGATATTGATATTATATTTTTCTAAACGTCTGTACAAAGCACCTCTCGAAAGTCCCAATTCTTCAGCCGTTTTACTAATATTATTATTGTTTTTCAAAAGTGCTTTTTCTACCGTTGCTTTCTCCACAGATGAAAGCTGAATATCTTCTGAATGCTCTTCATAAGGCGTTACAACCTCTAAATCCAAATCGGAAACTGTGATTTTGTTATTCTCACAAAGAATAACAGCGCGTTCGATTTTATTTTCCATTTCGCGGATATTTCCATTCCAAGCATGTTTTTCAATTTGTTCGAGTACTTTTTTATCAAAAACAATTTCATCCCTGCCATACTTTTCAATCATTTTATCCAAAAGATATTCTGCTAACGGAATCTTATCTTCGTATCTTTCTCGTAAAGATGGCAAAATAATTTCCATCGTATTAATGCGATAATACAAGTCTTCACGGAAGTTTTTATCGGCAACCTCGAGTTTTAGATTTAAATTGGTTGCCGTAATAATTCGAACATTCAAAGGTCTAGCTTTGGTTTCTCCTAATCTGGTTACGGTTTTGGTTTGAATAACTTGTAGTAATTTAGATTGTAAATGAAGCGGAACATTTCCAATTTCATCCAAAAAAATAGTTCCGTTCTGAGCCATTTCAAAACGTCCGGGTGTATCTGTTTTGGCATCTGTAAAAGCGCCTTTCGCGTATCCGAATAATTCACTTTCAAAAATATTAGCATTTAAAGAACCTAAATCAACGGCCACAAAAGGTTGATTTTTTCTTTCGGATTGTGTATGAATATGATGCGCTAAAACGAATTTCCCTGTACCGTTTTCACCCAAAATCAAAACATTGGCATCGGTTTTGGCTACTTTATCGGCAAGAGCGTATGCTTTTTTAATAATATCCGAATTACCCACAAAAAAGTCGTTCTTAATCTCGACTTCTTTGATTTTCTTCTGCTCTTTACGTGCTTTATCGACCGCTTGTTTTACCGATTCTAAAAGTTTTTTATTTTCCCAAGGCTTTAAGATATAATCAAAAGCACCAGATTTTAAACCTTCGACAGCCGCTTCTACTTTTCCAAAAGCGGTCATCAATATCACCACTGTTTTGGGCGAAAGTGTTTTTATTTCCTTCAACAAATACAAACCTTCTCTCCCATCTTCAAAACCAATTCTGTAATTCATATCCAGCAAAACAACATCGATGGCATTTTTGGCCAATAATTCGACAATATTTTTTGGATTATTAAGTGTATAAATGTGCTCAAAATACTTTTTCAGATACACTTTGGAGGCAAAAAGTATGTCTTCCTGATCGTCGATGATTAAAATAGAAGCGTTCGTTTTTTTCATTGTTGTTCGGTTTTGGACGAAAGGTGTCCACTTATGGACAGTTTAGTTTTTTATTCAAAAATAAATCGCTAAAAACAAAGTAGTTACAAGGTTTAATTTCTTGGCATGAAAATCACATTAGAACTTGTAAATCATTAATTATTAACGCCTTTCGGAAGCACAAATAACAAAATAAATAACGATAATTTGAAATAATTTATCTTAATTTTCAACCTTGTTTCTGTCACTTCCGAAGACATAAAAATTTTAAAAGAAAATCAATCAAAAATCAAAAACGTCAATTATGATTACTATTAAAAAACTTTCAAAAGTATTTAGAACTGAGGAATTAGAAACAAAAGCATTAAGCGAAATCTCATTAACCATCAATCAAGGTGATTTTGTATCGATTATGGGACCATCAGGAAGCGGAAAATCTACTTTATTAAACATCATCGGACTTTTAGACAGCGCTTCAGACGGAAGCTATCAGCTTTTGAATCAGGAAATGGTGGGTTTAAAGGAAAAACAAAAATCACAAGCCAGAAAAGAAAATATCGGATTCATTTTCCAAAATTTCAATTTAATCGATGAATTATCGGTTTTCGATAATATAGAACTGCCTTTGATTTATAGCAATGTTCCTTCTGCCGAAAGAAAATCCCGCGTAAATGAAATGGCAAAAATATTAGGAATCGCGCATCGTTTAAAACATTTCCCGCAGCAACTTTCAGGTGGACAACAACAGCGTGTAGCCGTAGCGAGAGCTTTAATCAATAATCCGAAAATTATTTTGGCCGATGAACCAACAGGAAATCTAGACAGTAAAAACGGTAATGAAGTTATGGAATTGCTAACCGATCTGCATGCCAGTGGTTCGACAATCTTGATGGTTACGCACTCTGATTATGACGCTTCTTTTTCGCAAAGAACCATTTTGATGAAAGACGGGATGATTCTGTCCGAAAAAATAAATCATAGAAATGTGGATGTTTTGGTAAATGCTAATAACTAAGACTATGCTTAAAAATTGGACAAACATATTCATATATCATATCAGGAATAACAAATTCTTTACGATACTAAATATTCTAGGCTTAAGTATTGGAATTGCAGGTTTGATTTTTGCAATTCTATATTGGAACGAAGAGCATTCTTACGATCAATTGAACCCTGAAAGAGATAAGATTTATAGTGTAATGAACGATTTTGGAGGCGGCAATATCTGGACAACAAACTCTCCTATTCCGGGCCGAATGTTAAAAGCAACTACTTCCTATGTAGATCAATATTGTTATTTCAGGTCAAATTATACAAAAGAAACTATTCAGTATAATGGAAAAACCGAATTGATTGATAAAATCTTTTCAGCCCAAAGCAGTTTCTTTTCTTTTTTTCCTTTTGAATTTGTGCAAGGTAATTCTAAAACCGTTTTTCACGACCGAAACAGCATGGCTCTTTCAGAAGAAACTGCTGCTCAAATTTTCAAAAATGAAAATCCGATGGGTAAACAGGTGAAATATGCTGATCAAATCTTTGTTGTACGAGGTGTTTACAAAATGCCTAAAAAATCATCGATAATGCCTAATGTAATTACCCAAATTGTACAACAAGATTTGGATAGAAATAAGGACAATTGGGGATTTAGTTATGGCTTAATGCTTAAACTAAAAAAACAAAGTGATACGACCGCAGTTATTCAAAATTTAGATAAAATTTTTCTAGAAGACAACTACAAAAAGCAAGCAAAAAGCGAAGGTTTATCTCTTCAACAATTCATCAAACAATATGGTGAACCTATAAAAGCAAGACTTCTTCCGTTCACAAAAGCAAGATTATATCAAGGAAATTATGCTTTCCCAGAAGGAAATGCCAACCTGCAGTTTTTAAAAATAATAATGGGTTTATCGGTTCTTATTTTAATATTATCGATTGTCAACTACATCAATATGGCTACTGCAAATGCTGTTAAGCGGGCGAAAGAAGTTGGAGTTCGTAAAATTATTGGCGCATCTAAATTTCAAATTGTAGCGCAATTTGTTTTTGAAACCACGCTTATCACATTGTTTTCTGTTTTATTGGCAATGGTAATTGTAGAACTTTCACTTCCATTTTACAACTCATTTCTGGGCAAAAATCTTCAACTTATCGGAGCGCAATTTTATCTACAGCTGATTGTGATTTTCTTCTTTGTTATATTGGTTTCTGGCGTTTTCCCAGCAATTTACATTGCAAACTTTGAAGTTTTAAAAGTCTTAAAAGGAAATTTTTCAAGAAGTAAAAATGGAGTCTGGATTCGTAACGGAATGCTGGTTTTACAATTTTCGATTGCTACTCTTTTTATCATCGGATCCTTTATTGTTTACAAACAAGTAAATTATATGATGGACAAAGATTTAGGCTTTAATGGAGCGCAAGTCATGGATATTTCTTTTAAACCTCAAAAAGGAAAAAATCAATATGAAAGATACAAAACAATTAAGCAGGAAATTTCAAAAATAGAAGGTGTTGAAGCCGTTTCGGCAGGATTATTTTCTATTGGAAGTAACGAAAATTCTTGGCAAGGACTTCATTATAAAACCAACAAGGAACTTGTCACCCAACAAATGGGTGTTGATTTTGGCGAATTGGAAATGTTAGGCATCAAAGTACTGAAAGGAAGATATTTAAGCGATAAATTTACTACTGATAGTATATCGAGCGCATTGTTGAATGAAACTGCTGCGAAAACACTTCAGGAAAAAGATCCTTTAAATAAAGAGGTTGTTTTTGGGGGTCAGAAATTTAAAGTTATAGGTATTGTTCAAAATTTCCATTATATCGGAGTGGAATATAATGTTGCTCCTATGATTTTCTTTCATATTAAATCTTTTGACTGGATGTCTAATGATATGCGAAATATTTCTGTAAAAATAGCTCCGGAGAATATGTCGAAAACTATTGCTGCCATTGATAAATTCTGGAAAGCAAACGTAGATCAGGAATATCCTTTTGAATTTGATTTCGTGAATAAAAACTTTGCAAGAACTTTTAAGAAATATGAAGATCAAAGAAACCTATTTGCTTTATTGAATGTTGTGGTAATCTTAATTGCCGTTTTTGGTTTGTTTGCTTTGGCTTCATTTTCGATGGAAAGAAGACTTCGTGAAATCGCGATTAGAAAAACACTTGGCGCAGAAACCAATACCTTACTAAAAGAATTATCGAAACAATACATTCTCTTTTGCATCATCGGATTCTTTATTGGTATTATTCCATCGTACATTTTATTACAGAAATGGCTTGAGAATTTTGCCTTCCGAATCGAGATTCCGTTACTACCTTTTATTATGGCTTTTCTGTCCTTGCTAATTATGACGCTTACAATCGTTTTGGCAAAAGCCTATCAGGTAACCAAAGTAGATGTTTTACGCTATTTAAAATACGAATAAGAAATTTCCATAAATGAAAAAAGCTGTGCAAAACACAGCTTTTTTTATTCTTTTATGTCAATCAACTCATAACTCATAACTAAAAAAAACTATTTCTTAGTAAATCCTTTTCTAGTCATTTCGCCCCAGCCTTTGGTTCCCATAATTTTTTCTTTATAACCAATTAGAGCCGAATAAACCGTTAGTGGATGAAAATACAACGGTTCTATAAAAGCTGCCATTAGAAGTTTAAAGAAATCGGCTTGTTTTGGATATTTATGATAGGTTTTTTCTTCACTGAACAAAGCAATAACAGAAAAGAAAACCGCAAATGAATACACAAACAGTAACAGCAAAATAAAGAAATGCCAATTAAGCAATCCAAATATGATGAAAACTACTGTGATAAGAAGACCAATAAACTCAATTGCCGGTGCCAAAAATTCGAACAAAGTCCAATACGGCACACTCAACATTCCTAACAACTTGTATTTGGGGTTCAGGAACATTTTTTTATGAAAACTTAATGTTTCTATAGTTCCTCTCATCCATCGGCTACGTTGTTTTTTAAAAATAGAAAAATCTTCAGGAGCTTCTGTCCAACAAAGCGGGTCTGGAATATAACTTACGGCATAAGGAAGTTTATTTTCCAACATATAGCGACGCATTCTCACGATAAGCTCCATATCTTCACCCACCGTTTTAGTATTGTATCCACCAGATAAGATGGCGATTTCTTTATCAAATGCACCAAAAGCACCACTAATAAGCAATAAACCATCTAGTCTTCCCCATGCCATTCTTCCTAAAAGAAAAGCTCTCAAATATTCTAAAACCTGAATTCTAGGCAACATGCGATCCGGAATATTAACTTCGACCAAACGTCCGTTTTTTATCACACACTGATTGGCAATTCTAACGACTCCTCCAGTGGCAATAATACGTTTTCCGTGAGATTCTAAAAACGGTTTTGCCAATTTTAAAAGAGAATCTTTATCCAAAATACAATCAACATCAATGCAGACTACATAAGGATTTTCGGCAATATTAAGTCCTACGTTTAGCGCATCTGCTTTACCTCCATTTTCTTTGTCAACTACAATTAATTTCTTGTACGCAGCATTTCTTGAAGTGTAAACTCCTCTTATCTTTTTGGTTTCAATCTGTGGATTAAATTCGCGTTCCGACAAGACTAAATCATAAGTCTTGATTAGGATTTCCATCGAATTGTCTTTACTTCCATCGTTCACCACAATGGCCTGATAATTATTGTAATTAAGAGACAATAGTGACTTTACATTTTCTTCGATCGTCATTCCTTCGTTGTAAGCAGGTGCGATCAATGAAAGTTTTGGAGCAAATTCGCTCGTTAACAAAACTTCATAATCGACAAAGCTATTTTTCTTAAGATAACTTCTGAGTTCTTTTGTAGAAAGATAAGCCAATAATAAATAGGAAGACATGATTAGTATGGCATACCCCAATATCAGGAGTATGTAGATATGCAAAAACCATGTTAATTCAGTCGTAAAAAAAGTCATTTTCTTATAAAATTAAACTGTTAGTGCCTGCAAAATGCTTTGCGCTTCGTATTTTATTATATTGTTTGGAGCTTTAGCTTCTAATTGAGCTACAAAAGGAATTTTCTGTGTCAGTTTGAGTTCTTTTATAAGCTTTAAGCCGAGTGCAATAACAGTTGTATTTTGTGATTCTAATAAAAGTTCAATTCCTTCTGTGTCTCCAACATCATGTTTTTTAAAAGCGCTTATAATATTTACCTGCGTCCAGTCATCAATAGGATCGGAATGTTCCGTCAGGTAAACTATACTTTGGGTTCCCGCAAGTTTGATACAAGCATTTATGGCTGTAATCTTTAAAGTCTTATTTCGTCCTTTAGAATAGGTTATTATCGTATCAAAAGCATCGGCAATATTAAACTCGGCAAGTTCTGTAATTCCTTTACATTTAACTTCCCATTTAATGCTTTTTAGTTTTTTAAAGGAATCTTTTATTAAACCAGATTCTTTGTAAAACTGCTCTATTTTCTTTGCATAAATACCTTCATAATTTTTATGCAGATTGATAATCGATTCTATCATTACTTCCCTAAAAAAGGAAGTATCAAAACGAACCAAAAAGTTTTTATTATTTTTAACATCATCAAATGAAAGATCTTCGAAAATTACCGAAGCCATAATCTTTTCAATCTCTGTATTATATTCAATACTAAGTCTTTCTCTCTTTATCGTTCTGTTTCTGCTTGCTACGATGTATAAGTACAAAATGAAAGACGCAGCGACAAAAAAGTAGATTGAAAAAGTGAGAAATGGCACTACCCAATTACCGTTTTTATATAGTTCCCAGATTTCTTCCATACTAAAAACGTTTCGTTACAATCAGTTGAACGTTGAATCTATTTCTATATTCTCCTGGTATATATTCTTCTCTTTCGTAAAGGAATATTGGACGTACAAAAAATGATTCGCCCAAACGATGCTGGTACTGAATTCCTGCTCGATATGCTTTTAATGGCGTTGTAAAATTATTGTACAGATACAAATACGGAACGTTTCCATATTGAAGTTCAAATCTTAAAAGACTTTCTTTCTCTTCATTTACTTTCTGCAAGCTTAAAACATGAGAAAACAATTCGTTTGAAGTATCGTAATACGGTCTGTAAGCAACTGTATAAGTTCCTGCTGTGTAAGCCAATTGTCCTGTAAGCAATGTAATATCGTCTGATTCAAAATGCATAAAACGTGCACCAAGTGAATAATCAAACTTTTTATATGGCTTAAAATAGTATTCTAAACCTGCTTTAGCTACAGGAAATATCGTTTCGCCAGTAGAAACACCTCCATTTGCATACAAATAACTTTTGTTGGAAAAGGTCTGATAAAAATCGGCTTCAAATAATGCTTGCGTATCATTACTAACATTTCCTACATTCGCACGACCTACAAGGGCAGATTTATTGAATTTATGCGAATATTCGACATAACCATAATGAAATGGAGCTTGTCCCGGTTCTGATGTCGAAACATTTAAATAAGAAACCGAAACGGCATTTTTTGATTTGTGACCAATAAGCGTTCGAATTCCTTTAAAAGCCTGAGTACTATTGTCAATATAGGCTGATTTTTCTATCAATTCTAATGCTTCTTGATCTCGGTTTAATTTTTCCAGACAAGTCGCTTTGATCTTTAAAACATCAATAGATTTAGGATCTAAAACAAGGTATTTATCACAATAGGTAACGCATTTTTCGTATTGCTCTGTCCAGAAATAAACATTAACAATAGCTTGTAAAGCTTCTTGATTCGGATTAACTCTGTCGGTCATTGGAGTTAAAATCTTTATAGCAGTTTTATAATCCTTTTTCCAGCTGTAAATACGAGCAGTGTAGGTTTGTATATCTTCATCCTGAGGATATTTCGCACGCAAAGGTTCTATGAGTGATAAGGCTTTATCGTAGTTTCCTTTTTCAACTTCACGTTTGACATTTGCTAAAGTTTCTTCTGGATTAATTTCCTGCCCAATAGCGAAAGAAGAAATAAACAGTAGTATTATGGAATAATAGATATACTTCATTAGAAATGTGTTTTTAGTAATTTATTAATCCGCACTAAAAGCACCGCAGGGCTTACTGGTTTTGCAATAAATTCGTTTGCGCCTATGTCAAAAGAATCTAATTCTGTTTGTTCAACACCTGAAGAAGTAAGTATAATAATAGGAGTTTCAGAATTTATGGTTTGTCTTACATACTGCGTAATTTCCATTCCGCTTTTTCCTGGCATATTAATATCCGTAAGGATTAAATCATAATTATTGGTTTCGATTGCGTCTAGGGCATCTTTTCCATCAGAAAACTGGTCAACATTAAATCCTTTTGATTCTAAGAAAAAAGATAATGATTTGCGTAGGATGTCATTATCTTCGGCTAAAATAATTCTCATTTTTTTAAAATTTTAACTTGGGGCAAACTTTAATTATAACATTATATTGGTAAAGCTAGGACTTATTTCTCTTTAATCATAGCTCTTTTAGAATTTTTACTACCTCGATAACGCCGCAATGCAGTTCATTTACTTTATTTAAGGTTTCAGCAGTAAGTTTTCCAGTTGAAGCTTCTTCTTCAATAATTGTGGCACAATTACTCAAGTCTTCCAGCATAAAAATGTCCAAACTGGATTTCATATTATGCGCCAGTTTTTTTACTGTATCGTGATCTTCTATTTTAAATGCCTCTTCTAACTCAGCAGTCTGACTTGGAATTTTATCAATAAAAAGATGGATCATTTCCTTTTTAAAATCATCATCCCCACAAGACATTTCATCAATAAAAGACATATCTATAATCCTTTTTGGTGTAACGTCAAAATCAGGATCCATAACTGTTTTGATCGCTTTTAAAAGAATGGCTTGCTTAAATGGTTTGGGCACATAAGCATTCATCCCTGATTTATAACAACGCTCCTGCTCTCCCACCAACGAATGTGCTGTCATAGCAATAATTGGAATCTTTGAATCCATTTCGTTACGAATGTATTCTGTGGTCTGATAACCATCTTTTACAGGCATTTGAAGATCCATTAGAATCAGGTCATAATGGTTTTGCGATAAAAGTTCGATACCTTCTTCACCGTTATGAGCAATATCCAGATCAAAACCAAAATTAGTAATCACACTTTTGGCTAATTTCTGATTTAATGCATTGTCTTCACAAAGTAATATCTTAAGCTGACCTAAACTATTTTTAGTCATAAGTTTAGGAGCTGCTTCTGTTTGATCCGTCTTTCTATATTTTAGAATAAAGAAAAATTCAGAACCACGATTTGGTGTGCTTTTTACGTGAATTTCACCATTTTGAAGTTCTACTAACTGTTTTACAATATTAAGTCCCAATCCAGTACCTCCGTAAGTTCGGGTGGTGCTTTCTTCGCCTTGGGTAAAACGTTCAAAAATAGTAGTCAGTTTGTCTTTGTTGATTCCTATACCGGTATCTTTTACAGAAAATTTAAGGGTATAGTCATCTTCTGTTTCTTCTATTTTTTTTACTGAGAAAGTCACTTCGCCTTCATTTGTAAATTTCAAGGAATTTCCAACCAAATTAACCAAAATCTGATTTAACCTTCCTTGGTCTCCAATCACATTATCTGGCATTTCGGCATCTAAAAAGAGGTTAAACTCAACATCTTTTTGGACTTTTACTTTTAATAAATTATAAACGTGCTTTAAGGTCTTTTTTAAATTGAATGGTTCAGAATCAATAGCTAAATTTCCTGATTCTATTTTAGAAAGATCCAAAATATCATTTACAATCAAAAGCAGATTTTCTCCTGCAATCTGAACACTTTCTATAAAATCGCGTTGTACCTCATCTAATTCTGTTTGTGCCAAAAGATCGGTAAAACCAATTATCGAATTTAAAGGTGTTCTAATTTCGTGACTCATATTGGCCAAGAAAGTATCTCTTGCCAAAACTGCTTTTTCTGCAATTTTTTTCTGAGCATCTAATTGAATATTTTTTGTTCCAATTTCTAATTGCGCCATTACGTGTTTCGCCACAATTGAAAGTGCATTTCTCTGATTCTCATTTAATTCTTTAACAACATGATCAACAGCGCACAATGTTCCAATATTATAGCCGTCGGGAGTTGTAAGCGGTACACCAGCATAAAATCTAACATTAAATCCGCCCGTAACATTCGGATCGTCTTTAAGTCTTTCGTTTAAATGTGTATCGTTTATCTCAACAATTGTAGTGTCTAAAATGGTATAATTACAAAATGAAATTTCACGTGGTACTTCTGGAACTCCCACTCCAATTTCAGATTTAAACCATTGTCTGGTTTCATCTATAAAAGAAATATGTGCAATGGGAACACCGCAGATATAAGATACTAATTTTGTAGCATCGTCAAAAGCATCATCTGGAAGTGTATCAAGTATATTATAACGTTTTAAAGCTGCTAAACGTTGTAGTTCGTTGTCTGGAATTGGGTAATCTTTACTCATTTTTTTTATAGTAGGAAAAGCGTACAAAGGTAAATCAATTTAGACTAAAAGCCTTGTTTTGCAATGAGTTTATTGCAAAATTATGCCTTTAACGAATGAAGTATTACAGTTTGGACTGTTAATTTTTATTTCATTACAATTTTTTTCCATGACATTACAAAATTGGACTATGCCTATTGGGTACCTCTTAATTTTGTCCTAAAATTGCCCCGATTTTATAAACTAATCTCTTTGAAAAGGAAGTTTTTCTTACTTCAAAAACTCTTTTCAAAAGGGAGAAAATAAAAAAATATAATGAAAAATTTAAGAAACAGTATTTTTTACATTGGGGTTATCGGAGGATTTTCCATTTTGATGTATTGGATTATTCAAATGGGAGTAAAACTTGAAACAGGCCGAAATCTAAAAATCCCTACCTCAGATAAAACACAATGGAGTGAATTTCTTGACTCTCTTATCAAAAATCTGCACCATCCTTTAGCACTTTTACTAGCACAAATCGTTACCATCATTTTTGTTGCCCGTATTTTTGGATGGATCTGTATTAAAATAAAACAACCTGCTGTTATTGGAGAAATGATTGCCGGAATCGTGATGGGACCATCGTTAATCGGAATGTATCTTCCTGAGTTTTCAGCTGTATTATTTCCTACAGAATCACTTGGAAATCTTCAGTTCTTAAGCCAAATTGGTTTGATTCTTTTTATGTATATCGTGGGAATGGAAATCGATATGAAGATTTTAAGAAACAAAGCCCACGATGCCGTTGTAATTAGTCATGCCAGTATCATCATTCCGTTTGTTTTAGGAATGGGATTAGCGTATTTTATATATGATGAGTTTGCCCCTGCAGATGTACAGTTTACATCATTTGGCTTGTTTGCCGGAATCGCTATGAGTATCACTGCTTTTCCGGTACTTGCCCGAATTGTGCAGGAACGCGGTATTCATAAAACAAGATTAGGAACGATTGTAATTACATGTGCTGCAGCCGACGATATCACGGCTTGGTGTATTTTGGCCGTTGTAATTGCGATTGTAAAAGCAGGTTCTTTTGGAAGTGCTTTATACACTGTTCTTTTAGCATTAGGATATGTTTTCTTAATGATTAAAGTAGTTCGTCCGTTCTTGAAAAGAATTGGAGATTTGTACGCAACAAGCGAAAAATTAAGCAAACCTATTGTTGCTATCTTTTTCTTAACACTTGTCGTTTCTTCTTACTTAACAGAAATTATCGGAATCCACGCTTTATTTGGAGCTTTTATTGCTGGAGCGATTATGCCAGAAAATATCAGATTTAGAAATCTGTTTATCGAAAAAGTAGAAGACGTTGCACTTGTACTTTTATTACCCTTGTTCTTCGTATTTACTGGTTTAAGAACACAAATCGGTTTATTAAACGAACCATACTTATGGAAAATTGCCGGATTGATCTTTATTGTAGCCGTAGTGGGTAAATTTGTCAGCAGTACACTTGCTGCTAAATTTGTGGGCCAAAACTGGAAAGACAGTTTATCTATCGGAGCATTAATGAATACTAGAGGTTTAACTGAACTAGTTGCCTTAAATATTGGATACGATTTAGGAGTTTTAAGTCCAGAATTGTTCTCTATGTTTGTAATTATGGCACTTGCGACTACTTTTATGACAGGGCCAACTTTAGATTTTATAAACTGGATATTTAAATCGAGTAAAGAAGAAACTGAAGAAGATACTGCTTTAAAAAATAAATACAGAATCTTATTGTCTTTTGATCGTCCGGAATCTGGGAAAGCTTTATTGAAAGTTGCAGACGGACTTACGAATAAAAGAGCCGAAAGTTCTGAAATTACAGCGATGCATTTTCTTCCTACTGAAGAATTACATCATTATAATACAGATGTTTATGAAACAGAAAAATTTAAAGATGTAATTGAGGAGTCTTTAGTTTTAAACCGAAACATCACTACAATGTTTAAGGCTTCTGCCGATATTGATAACGAAATTGTAAATGTTGCCAACAAAAGTAAACACGACTTATTACTAGTTGGTGTTGGACAATCTATTTACGAAGGAAGTTTGTTAGGACGTGTTTTAGGTTTCACAACACGTATCATTAATCCTGAAAAAATACTTAACACTGTGACTGGTAGAGAAAACATTTTAGAATCGGCTCCTTTTGATGATGGAACACGCCAAATTATTGCAAAATCACAAATTCCTGTTGGTATTTTAATCGATAAAGACCTAACGGATATTGCTTCTATTTTTATTCCTCTTTACAATTTAAAAGATTGGGATTTAATTCAAAGTTATGTTCAGAAATTTGTTCAGAATATTGATGCACGAATTTTTATTTTGGATGTTGAAGGAAAAATTACCGCAGATCTTGATACCAAAGAAAAAATCAGACTGATGGAACAAGCAGCACCAAATCAGCTTATATTAAGAAAAGAACAATCCATTGAAAAAGATTTTCTGGATCAGCAGGATCTTATGCTTATTTCAATCGATGGTTGGAAACATCTTATGGATACAAAAAGTTCATGGTTAGCCAATATTCCATCAACTTTAATTATATCTGAAGATAAAAAATAGTTTGTTTTAGATTTATAAAGAAAAAGCGCCTTCTTGTTTAAAGAGGCGCTTTTTTGATTTATAATTGAACCTTAGAAAATCACAATGTAATAATACTTTTCAATTCTAATGTTGTTGTTCCTGGCGGAATTACTTTTGGAGATTTTGCTAATTTTTCTGCTAAAAACGCTGTAGTTATAGGTTTCAAGTTTTTAAAAAGTCCAATTGCATTTAAAATTTTAATCACTCCAACAGAGATTTTTTCACCAACACGATCTGTATTTTGACGAATTAAAGGTCCAGGTCTGAAAATAATATATTGAGGAAAATCTAGCTTTTCTATGTTTTCCTCCAGTTCGCCTTTCATTTTAGAATAAAAAACACTGCTTTTGGATGAAGCTCCGTAAGAAGAAACCAAAACGAGAGAATTGACTTTGTTCGTTTTAGCAATGGCTGAAAATTGGGCAGGAATATCAAAATCAATTTCCCATTGCTTTTCTTTTGAACCCGCATCTTTTAAGGTTGTTCCGATACAAGAAAAAAGAACATCTCCCGTAATTAATTCCTGAAAAGCATTTACATCTGAAAAATCAATAACATGTTCGGTCAATTTAGGATGAGATTTTCCAAAAGGGCGCCTCACAAAAACAGAAACTGAAGTATAGTCTTTATCTTCTAAAAGTTGATCAACCAACTCTTTTCCTGTAGCTCCAGTTGCGCCAATTATCAGTGCTTTCATAATTAAATTGTTTTAAAAGTAAATATACTCATCTTTAAGCAAAAACCCCTTTACAAAATTTGCAAAGGGGTTTTAGTATTTTAATTGATTCTTTTTACTGAAAGTTTATCCAAACAGAAATAAGCTGCTGTATTCATTCCGTAAATAGGATCTGAATCTGTTGAAGCCATTTGAAAAACTAAATATTGAACGTTTCCTAAAGACTGAAGTTTAGTTGCTGCAACACTTACCCATCCTGTTGGCATCACTAAAGACGATCCTGTGTAATCTGCCAAAGTTTGTGTTACTGGAGCTGTAATTGTTCCACTAGCATCAACACCGTAAATCAACAATTCAAAATGATCTCCCGAAGCAAATGGTTGTGCAAATCCGTCTCCGTAAAGGCAACCGTAATAAGGCCATGGATGCATGTTGATTTTTAAACCTTCCACTTTATACGATCCAATATTTCCAATTTTAATCCAGTTTGAAAAACCTGATTCTGAGAAAGTAGTTCCTTCTGGCGCTACAGGATCTAAATAACTAGACCAATACGCCACAATATAAGGATCTCCCGCTGTTCCAGGTGTTCCCGGCACAGTAGTAGTTGAAGTTCCAAAACCGCTTCCTGCCATTGTTCCCCACTGATGAGCCACCCATCCGTCTGATCCTCCTGCTCCGTTGCCAGAACCGTAATTGGTAATATCATTTACATTTGAAACAATAAATCCGTCCCAATAGTTGTAACCTGCAGAAGTTCCTGTGTGCGAAAATGTAAAAATATCTACATTTAAATTGGTGTTCGAAACATAGGTGTTTTCCCAATACTTCCCTCCTGTTGTGGTAATACCACTGCTTAACAAAGCACTCGTTAAGTTAAGTGTTGTCGTTGTTCCGATTGCAGGATCTGCAACGGCAGTTCTAGCTGTTTTTGCTGAAGTATTTAGTACTGAGACAGCACTTTCATTGCTTAAAACATCATCTTCACTATTACAGGATGAAAATCCTAACATTAGACCTAAGGTCAAAAAATAAACTGCTTTTTTCATATTATAAAATTTAGGGATTAAATTCAGTTCTTATTTATTTGGAAAATTGATATCTGAAACTTGTTCAAAAACAGCGGTCACCAAATCACCTGATCCTACTGCAGTAAATGTTGGCACATATACTTTTACAAAATCAATTCCTGGCAAATGCACTTTTTTTCCATCTTTATCTACTGCCCAACTAATATCAATTGACGGATCTTTTATACCGCCGTATCCCCAATCAAAGGTTCCAATATTAAAAGTTGTACCAGCACCGTCACTTATATCTTTTGTTGGTATAAATATTTTTGTTCCTTTTAAAGTATACGTGTCGCCTTGCCATTCTGGATAATAGTTAACTCTTCTACGGGTAAGTGTTTTTGTAATTTTACCAGATCCGTTTTTATTATCTGTCCATGAAAGATATGCGGTATCATACTGCCAAGGTAATGCTCCCGTTACAGGGATTGCACTTGGATTAGGCTTACTATAAGTTACTTCGTAATTTTTTATTGTAGTCGATTTGTTGTATTCGCTTCCGGCAATTTCATACCATTCATTTTCATCTGCTTTTCCGTTTTTATTCGCATCATATGCAACTGCAATACTTACAGGAGAAAACTTTATTGTTGTACTTCCAGCTGCCATTTGTACGGTAAAATCACGTTTTCCGTAAACATTAACAACCGTATGATCAAAAGCAGTTACAATATATCCTCCAAAAGTTCCCAAAGCAACAGAACCTTCCTCTTTTATGCTTTGCTGAGCGGCCTCAAAAGCTTCTGCTCTCGTACTGTAATTATCTATATTAAACCCAGGCGCAGGTAAAAAATCAATTAGTGTTAAAGCTTTTGCTGTGTAGGTTTTTCCGGTTTCAGAAACAGTTACTTTTGTCGAAGCTTGTTTCTCAATTTTATCTACTTTTACCTTAAGATCTACTACATAATCTGCTGCTTTTGGCGTAATAAATAGTAACGTTTTTGTATCACCAATAATAGAATCTTTTGCAACACCATCTTTGCCCGTTACTTTAACCGACCATTGATACGTTTCTGTTTTTCCGTTGGCATTTTCGATAGCTACTTCTGGAGTAATTTCTACAGCATTATATTGCTGTACAGCGAACTCTGAAGCTAATTTTACAGTAATTACAGGATCTTTAACTGGTTCTATAACTTCTTCTTGTTTAGAATCGTCATTACTACACGCATAAAAAGCAACTAAACCAATTAGAACTAAACTATATTTTAAATACTTTTTCATGGTTTTATTTGTTTGCTTTTTTTAAGTTGTACTTTTTTAATATATGAAGATCTCCTGCTCCTGCGAAAACAGTTGCCATTGAAGATTGTTGCTGGCAAAGTCCCATTGGTTCGCTCACGCAGTTGACTACTTTTATAAAATCGATTCCTGGAAGATTGGCTTTGTTTCCGTTTTTATCTACCGCCCAATCAATATCGATATCTGGATTTATAGCATTGGCATATCCCCATTCTGGAGGAGTCGAATACCAAAGCGTTGTTTGTCCCGCACGAGCCGTTTTAAAATCTACATCTAATTTTAAGCCTTCATAACTTACTGTAGTCTGCGCTGCCCATAATGGATAAAATTCTTTTTTACCTCTTGGTCTTGGCAGATAATATTTATCTTCTTTACTGTTTTCACAATAAACATGTTCATAATCTGTCCAAAGCGCACTTGAAGTTACCAAAGGTTCACCCACCGCCTTTTTCTTATAAGTAACTTTAAAATTCTTGATCGTTGTTGATTTAGAATGCTGACTTCCCGCTATTTCGTACCATTCGTCTGCATCTGGTTTTCCGTTTTTGTTTTTGTCATAAGCCACAAAAATTAATCCTGGTGCTGGCGGATTTCCTTTTGCACCTGTCGGATTGGTTACATCTCCTCCGTAAATTCTAAAATCACTTGTTCCTGCAACATTCACGACAGTGTGATCAAAACCAACCACAATTGATCCTCCAAAACCACCTAAGTCTACTAAATAACCAATATTGGTTTCGTTGATTCTTCCTAAAGCTGTTTTCATTACATCTTCTTTAGAATTTCCATCTTTATAAAGATCATTGGCAAACATTCCTGGAGCTGGATCAAAATCAAAAATGCGTGTGATATACGGATTGAAATTTGTTGCTTCATTCGTTACATTCACAATCGTATTTTTACTTCCTTTTTTATTGTCTGCCGTTACATTCAATGTAAATTCATATGAACCCGCGTAAATAGCTGTAAATCTTAAATCTTTTGTAGTACCAACAATCGAATCGGTTACTTGATTTACTGGATTTTTAGTCATAATCCATTCGTATTTTGCAGTCGCACCAGCATCTGAAGCTGTAATATCTAAAACCGTAAAAGTCGGTGTTTCATACTTTTCTTGAAGCGTAATGTCGATTACATTCGCATTTTCGTCTTTGTCGTCACTGCTGCATCCGATAAAGGCGAATGCAAAAGCTAGTGCTAAAATTCGGGTAACGTTTTTTTTCATAAATTGGATATAATAAATTGATTTGATACTAGTTAAATTTTATCTCGTTGGAATATTTTCTCCCAAAAGATGCAAGTCCGTTGCGCCCATGATTTCTGTTGAAGTTTCTCCGAGCCATCCTGCTTGCTGATTTAGTCCATTGTAAACTTTTACAAAATCTATTGCCGGAAGATTTACCTTGTTTCCTTTACTGTCAATTGCCCAATCAATATCAATTGCAGAATCGTTGTCATTGTTTGGAGCATTATCAGCATAACCGTACAAAAAAGCGTATTGAACAAAATAACTTCCGTTACCACTTTCATCTACAGCATTGTCTGGTAATCTCGTTCCCTTAAAAGTGATACTTGCTTGATCTTTTTGCCATTTAGGCCAATATTCCAAAGAATGATTGTAGGCATTATTCTGTACCAGATAACCATCTTTTCCTTGATTATCTTTCCAATAAATGTATTCCATATCTGTAAAAACAACCGTTCCTGTTCCACCTCCTGAAACTGGTGTTTTATTAGGATCTGGTCTGTAATACGTAATCTCATAATTGTGAATCGTCTTTTCCATTTTGTGGCCACCGCCTTCAATTTCATACCATTCGTCATCTGGAAGTCCGTTTTTATTTTTGTCGTAAGACACCATAATTACACCTGCTTCACTACTTCCGCCTCTCAATTCAGCACTCGGATTCGGATTAGCATCGGCCCAAAAAGCATTTCCTAAAACCCTAAAATCACGTCTGCCTTTGATATTAACAATACTGTGGTCAAAACCAAAAACGACATAACCACCAAATGCGCCAAGTGAAATAAGATCTCCGTTTTTCTTTGCCAAATAAGAATTAGCTCTCGTCAATATTCTATCGGCCGAATCACCATCATTGGCCACAGGAAGATCATTTACAAATTGTCCCGGTGCAGGCTGAAATTCAAACACTTTAGAGATGTAACTTTTTAATTCTTTGGCTTCAGTACTTACTACAATTGTCACTTTTTGAGTTGTTGTGTTTCCTTTGTCCGAAATAGTAACTTTAAATTGATACGTTCCTTCTGCCGTTGCTGCAAATAAGGCTTCTTTGGAAGTGATATTCACTAAGGAATAATTTTCTGAAGAAACATTTTCAATTTCCCAGTTGTAAACTGCATCAGCACTTGCAGTTGTTTTCGGACTTAAAGTAACAATGGCAAAACGAGTCGATTTAAATTCGTTTACCGCTGTTTCTCCTCTGCCTGATTCCGAATTATCATTATCTCCACCTGAACAATTTGCAAGTGTTATAACTGCAAAAGCCAATAGTATTATTCGACAATACTTTAAAAATTGTTGTTTCATATTTCTATTTTTTGGTTATAAAAGCAATGTGTGCCGGAATATTTCCCGCTGTAGTTTTCCATTTTAATTTTCCATCAGGCGTAAAACAATAGATGTAACCTGTTACAACATAATTTTGAGCATCGGTGATGTAGATTTCTTTCGTTTCAGGATTTACTTGAAGTCCATACGGAATCATTATTTTCTTATCCGTTCCATCAGTAATAATTTGGTCGCTGATTATCTTTTTGGTTTTAGTATCCAAAATTCCATACGTGATCTTGTTGCTGTTCGTGACATAACTCCAAGAAACACTGTAGTAATAAAGCAAATCATCAACCAGACACATTCCTAAAGCTGGAATATCGAGTTGCATTTTCTTTTCGTCGGTTTTGGTATCAATCACAAAAAGATTCGATGGCGTGTTATAATAATCGCCTCTTGAACTCACATAAATATCGCCTCGACTGTCAATTTTCATACTGTACAAATTGATTCCGACGTCTATTTTTTTGATTTCCGTGAAGGTTTCTAAATCAATGACTGAAACAGTTCGATCGTAATTTGGAACTCGATAACCGCCAGAGTTTGCTACATACAATTTTCCGTTATGTACCACCATTTGTTCCGGCTGATATCCAACAGTTACTTTTCTTTTTATTTCTAAAGAAGTCGTATCGATTTCTGCAACAAAACCAATTTCAGCATTTGGATCAATCGCCACTGGTCCTGCATAAGAGCTTACATAGGCTTTGTCTTTGTAAAAAGTTACATAACGGCAATTTGGAATATCGATTTTCTTG
Source organism: Flavobacterium panacis (assembly GCF_024649945.1). GTDB lineage: Bacteria > Bacteroidota > Bacteroidia > Flavobacteriales > Flavobacteriaceae > Flavobacterium > Flavobacterium panacis. The sequence continues at coordinate 790,952 of NZ_JANKMS010000001.1, forward strand.
ATGCGTTTTGCCGTCCATTTTTCTAAAACTTCCACTTTATTGGAAACATTAATTACCGCATAAACCTTATCGCCATAAATTTGAATATCGTTTCCAACATCGCCCAATTCTTTTACAACTGACGGATTTCGTTCGGAGTACACATCGGTTGTATAATTTCCTGTCCGGTAATTAAAAACGTCTATACTCGCTCGGTTCATTCCCATATTTCCTTCGTTGAGCAGATAGAAACCTTCAATTTTTCCATCACTTCTAGGAGCAGCAACTTGAACATCCGAAGAAAGAAATATCGTTTCCTCTTCTCGGCAGGAAACCAGAGAAATGGCAATGAAAACGCCGACTATTATTTTTATAAAACTCTTTTTCATAACTCAAAACTGATTATAAATTTGAATGTTCTCCCTGGCATCGGATAATTGTAAATCACTTCATATTGCTGATTAAAAGCATTATTGACTTCAACCGTTGCATTCAATTTGTAGGTTTTGAATGCAAACGCTTTTTGAACCGCCAAATCATGCGTATACCAAGGTTGTACTTCGTTTACTTTAATATTATTGACATTTCCGTTGTAGCGTTTTCCAACGTATATAAAGCTGTAATTGAAATTCCAAGATTCATAACCCGCGTTTAAAATTCCAGAGCCACTATGCCAAGGTGTGTACGGAATCTGATCGCCGTAAGAAGACATTTGCAAACCTGCAACCTTTGTAAAATCCTGACTTTGAGAATACGTATAAGTCAAATTTGCATTTAGAATTAATTTATCGTAATGCGTTCCTGCAGTAAGAACCGTTTCAATTCCTTTTCCTTTTACCTGTCCGATATTGGTCATCATCCAGCGGAACAAATTTCCTGTTGGCGCTGCTACAATTTTGTCTTTCGTATTGGTATAATAGGCATCTGCCTGAATAGAAAATTTGTCGAAAAAACTTTCCCTTACGGGGAAATTATACGTAAAACCAACATCGTATTGGTTCATATATTCTGGTCGTAAAGTGCTTGAACCAACCATGGTATAATACAAATCGTTAAAAGTTGGCATTCTAAAAATTCGTTTAGCAAAAGCTCTTAAATTGAAATCGTATTTTTTAAAGGGAGTATAACCAAGAAATAAAGCGGGGGTAATTTCGGTTTTATTAGGTGCTTTAGCATTGTACTTTACTTCTTCAATCACACGAGTTGCCAGCACATTTCCTAAAACTTTAAAACCTTCATAATGATAAGAGGTTGCCAAAGAAACCAAAGCCGTATAACGCTGTGGAAAAGAAAACTGCGTCTGAATTCCTCTTCTTGTAGCATTTAATTTATTGTATTGAAAATCGGTTGAAAGCGAAATATCCCAAGTAGGTAAAATGCTGTACATATTCACTGCCGAAAAATAAGTTTCCTGCTGAAAATAACTATCGTCCGATTGCGCGCCTTCGGTTACGGTTTCGCCTAAAACACTGGTGGTATCTCTAGCGATATAATGGGTATAATCGTAAGCGAATTTGCCTCTTAGTTGAAATTTGTACTTTTCAGAAACATCTTTCGTCAAAAAAGCCTGTCCGAAGAAATTCTTGTCAAACTGCCTGAAGCCGTCGCGGAACTTATTTTCTACAATTGCACCTGGCGCACCTCTTTCAGAATCGTAATAATAGATTTTTGCATCCCAAGTTCCTTTATTTATTTTACCGTAGACACCGGATTCAAATCGGAAAGCTTCAATATCACTATTCCATCTTGTGGCTGTCGTATCATAAGCAGTTGTTCCGTCTAGATTTTTTCTTTTGTATCTGAATTTATACTGACCATTTGAGTTGATATATTCTGAACTTACACTCATGCTTACTTTGTCGCTCAGTTTTTGTTCCCATCTAAAAGAAGGATCATGATAATTGATCGACATGGTTTTGTAACGAAGAAGTAAATTCGTCTTTTTACTACCCAGAAAAACAGGACGTTTTGTTTTTAAGTAAATGGCTGAAGCCGAAGCAAAATCTTTAGCCGATTGAAATATTTCGCTTTTCTGACCATTGTACATCGTAAGCGATTCCATATCGTCAAGCGAATATTTTCCAAGATCCGTAACTCCGTTTTGCGCATTACCAAGTTGGATTCCGTCATAGAAAACCCCAACATGATGCGTTCCCATGTTTCGAACATCAACTGTTTTAAGTCCGCCAAAACCGCCATAATCTTTAATTTGAGTTCCAGCAAAATAACGAAGTGCATCTGCCACATTGTGACTTGCCAGTTTTTCGAGCAGAACGCCCGAAAGACTTTGTACAGGAATAACCTCCTGATAGGGTTTTCCTTTTAAAACAACTTCTTTTAAAACCCGCGAACTATCAGTTACAGCTTGGGAATAAAGCCAAAAAGGAAAAATTAAAATAAAAACGGTTAAAAGAGTCTTTTTCAAAATCACACACCACTAATTAAAAAATAACTTAAGTGATGTCGTAATTATATAAACGTAGAATTGACCCCGCTGTAAAACAGCTGGTCATTATCTTTGTCATCAACTTCATACCACGAAAGTTTTAAACTATGTGATCGTGGCAGGTCTCCTGACTTATTCTATCTTTAAACGGCCTTCTCATCCCGAAAATGGAACAATGGCATTAGTAATGTTTAAAGATTTTGTGTAGAACTTACAGTAGCGGGTCTGTTCAGGATTTGCACCTGATTCCCTTTTAACTATTTTTTCATATGAAAAAACAGACCAAAATCAGTCGCAAATATAGGACGCTTTATTGGCTTCACAAACCAAAAATTGCTTTTTTAGCAAATTTAAAGCTACAATTCGCTATGAAAGCCTAATAAATCTAGATTTAATCTGCTTGATTTGCTAAATCTGCGAGAGATTAATTTTTCCCGCAGATTTAGCAGATCAAAGAGATTTTTTTAGTCACGAATTACACTAATTTTCACTAATTTCTTTTTTATTCTTTGAAATGAGATTTGTGAAAATTTGTGAAATTTGCGTTTATACTTTGCTCTAAAGAGAAGAAAAAAAAAATCTGCTAAATCTGCTAAATCTGCGAGAGATTAATTTTTCTCGCAGATTTAGCAGATCAAAGAGATTTTTTTAGCCACGGATTACACGAACTTTCACTAATTTCTTTTTTGTTCTTTTAACTGAATTCGCGGAAATTGGTGTAATTCGTGGCAAACTCGAAAGTTAATTTTTCTACAAATAATCCTTCACAAGGCAATATTTCGGTTTATAAAATGTTTATATAGAAAGATTATGATGCATCTAATCTAAAAAAAAATACCCCTTTTAAATACCACAGAAAAATGAAAAAAATATTTTTGATAATTGCCCTTACCACTTTTTCCATACATGGATTTTCACAGGAATTGAATAGTAAATTCAAAGCCATTCCTGCAAAAGAAGCTAATAAAAAAGAAGTTATTCCGCCAAAAGAAGCAGCTCCAAAGGAAAATCCGCCTGCACCGATAGAAAAACCTGCACCGTTACAAGTTAATCCAGATGAACTTTTCAAGGATACCAACTTATACAAACAAGAAGCAAATGTTGAAGGAATTTTTTATAGAAGAAATCAATTTTTAGGAAACTTCAATACTACTGCAGTGACTTCTACCATTATGTATCGTGATGCGGCTTTTGTGGACGGAGATAAAGTAAAAGTATATTTGAATGACAAAGTTATTGAGCCAGAAGTTTTGTTAAATGGTGATTTTAAAAGCGTTAAAATAAATCTGGAAAAAGGAATCAATAAAATTGATATTGAAGCTTTGAACGAAGGTTTTGCTTCTCCAAATACAGCCGAATTTAAGGTTTATGATGACAAAGGCCAGGTTATTTCGTCAAGCGAATGGAATGTTGGTACAGGTTATAAGGCTGTAATTGTTTTAGTTAAAGAATAATTCTTTTAAAAACAAATTGTAAAAATCATAAAAAAACACTTAAAACTGCTGTCTTCAGCAGTTTTTTGTTTGTATATATGTAGCTAACTACGTAGTTTTGTACTCATATTAAATTCCAGAATAAAATGCAGATTAAGTCCATACAAAATGAGTACGAAAAAGAAATCGTAGATTTGATTTTAAACATTCAACAAAAAGAGTTCAATGTTCCTATAACTCTAGAAGATCAGCCAGATTTACAAGATATTGAAAACTTTTACTTTAAACCAGGTGGTATTTTTCTTGGAGCCTTTATCGATGATCAATTAGTCGGAACAATTGCCTTGGTAAAATTTAATCCAGAAGCTGGTGCTATTAGAAAAATGTTTGTAAAGAAGGAATTCAGAGGTAAAGAATTTCAAATTGCCCAGCAATTATTGGAAAAATTAATCACTTACAGCAAAGAAAACGGTCTTAAAAATTTATATTTAGGCACTGTAACTTTATTGCAGGCTGCTTTACGTTTTTATGAAAAAAATGATTTTATTACGATTCCACAAGAAGCACTTCCAAGTGATTTTCCGTTAATGAAACCTGATAATGTTTTCTGCCAACTCACTTTAAATCCAGCATAATGAATATAATTGACGAAATCGGCATTTTGGCCATATCTACAAGATTACAGCGTCTGAGCGAACAGTTACGAAAAGACGGCGCTCAGATTTATACCTATTTTAATATTGATTTTGAACCCAAATGGTTTCCTGTAATTTACACGTTACACATAAAAGAAATGTTGAGTGTAGTAGAAATCGCCAATGAAATAGGTTATAGCCATCCCTCAACGATTAGTTTATTAAAAGAACTGGAAAAGCAAAAAATAATCAGTTCTAAAAAAGACAAACTGGATGAACGAAAAAGGCTCATTATCTTAACGTCAAAAGGAAAAGAATTAATTGACAAAATGAAACCTGTTTGGGATATTATGAGCAAAACGCTGAACGAAATCACAAATACCCAAAACAATCTTTTAAAAGCTATTGAAGAAGCAGAACAAAATCTAACCCGTCAAGGATTTTTCCAAAGAGCGATAGAACGAAAAAACGAAAACTAATACTGCGACTGTAAACTGCGACCGAGACTGAATACTTTATTCCTTCCCCGTAATCTTTCTTCGATGATTAGCGCCCCATTTAGCCAAAGAATTAATGACTTCTTTTAAAGTATGCCCATATTCTGTAAGCTGATATTCAACCGTTATAGGCTGTGTGTTTAAAACGGTTCGTGTAACCAACTGATTTTCTTCCAGATTCTTTAGTTCACGGCTTAGCATTTTACCCGAAATCCCTTCCACTTCTCTCAATAAATCGGTAAATCGCAACGTATTAAAACACAAAGAAGCGATAATGGCAATTTTCCATCTTCCGTTTAAAATATCCATAGCGTCATGCACCGCTAAAATATGTTTGCTGCATGTTTTTTTATCATGTAAAACCTCTTTTATCATACTGTGTTAGTTAGTTACCTCGATGTTACAGTTACTTTTGGTAATTAGATGACAAAAATACACTTAAAGTCTTTACATTTGAAACATAATTTTAATCACTACAAAGAAATGGCCTTAATAGATGCACTAAAGTGGCGTTATGCTACAAAAAAAATGAACGGACAAGTGGTACCGCAAGAAAAAGTAGACTACATTTTGGAAGCTGCAAAATTAGCTCCTTCTTCTTCAGGACTACAACCATACAAGATTTTTGTCATCACAAACCAAGATTTAAAACAAAAAATCAGAGCGGTAAGTTTTGACCAAAGTCAGATTACAGATGCTTCTCACGTTTTAATCTGGGCTGCCTGGGACGGATATAGCTTAGACAGAATCTCTGCAGTTTTTGACAGAACAATTGCTGAAAGAGGAATTCCTGCAAATGCAATGGACGATTACAAAAAAACACTTTGGGGAATGTACGAACCTCTTGGACAGGAATGGCATGCAAACCACGCTGCAAGACAAGCTTATATTTCTCTTGGAACCGCTGTTGCCGCTGCTGCTGAACAAAAAGTAGATGCTACACCAATGGAAGGTTTTATTCCTGCTGAAGTAGATAAACTTTTAGGCTTAAGCGAACTTGGACTGAAAAGTGTTTTGATTCTTCCACTTGGTTACAGAGACGAAGCAAGCGACTGGTTAGTAAATCTTAAAAAAGTAAGAACGCCACAAGACGAATTTATCACAGAAATTAAGTAAAAAATTATATTTTTTCACTTTGTTAAAAATGCTTCTGAAATTGCTGATTCTGCTTTTTCAGAAGCATTTTTCTTTTAAATATTTCATTTTAAAGCCCTAATGAAATCAAATTCAAAAAATCATAAAACAACATAATATTCCACTCTATTCTTTTTAACATTTCAGCTAAAAAAAGGTACACAAAGCGGATAATTAAATAATAATCTATAATTAATTTTGTCGAATCCAAAACAATTCAATTCTTATACAAAATTAAAATTCTAGCACTATGTCTGATTTTTTAACTCAATTTGGTGAAGACCTAAAAAAAAACGTCCCAGGGTTTATCGCTGTTTCTGTAGCTGAAATCGCTAGCGGTATGTCATACTACTCTCAGTCTGTTGTTGCAGATTTTGATCCTGAATTAGCATCGGCTTATAATCTTGAAGTGGTTAAGGCTAAAATGAATGCTATCAAGGCTCTAAATTTACAAGGTCAGGTTGTTGACAATGTTATGATTACGCTTAGTTCTCAGATACATATTATTGACGTTTCTGACAATCAACAATACTTTATTTATTTAGCTGTAGATTCTACAAAAGCTAACTTAGGTATGACAAAATCGATTTTGAATAAATACAAAAAAGAAATCGCAACAAAACTGTAGTACCCGTATTTTTATTACCCCAACGAGAAGGAATATTCAAATTGAATGTTCCTTTTTTATTTTTTATGCGATACAGTGTTTACTTTTTCTTTAAAAAATTTTATATTTCGGGCTGTAAATGATTAATTGTATAAATGGAGTTACGCGCCTATTTTGAAAAATATCCAGATGAAGCTACCTGCATTGAAGAGCTGAAAAACCAGCGCTTGCAGAATGGCATCATTTGCATTAAATGTGGTCATGACACACACTCTTTTAGACAAAATGATTTAAAATTTCAGTGCAGAAAATGCCGAAACCGCATTAGCTTGCGATCCGGAACGGTGATGGAGAACTCCAATTTACCCATACGTTATTGGATGATTTGCATTGAATTAATGACTCTAACGCACAGAAGAATGTCTATTCTTAAAATCCAGTATTTATTAGGTCATAAGAGATACGAGCCCATCTGGCTAATGGTACAGAAAATACGTCTGGTCATGAAGATGCGAGACGAAAAATACAGATTAAGAGCCTATTCTCAGTTTGATCCCGAATTTCTTCAGAAAATTGATAGACTAGCCATACAAAAGAAAACAAAAAGTGCCTCTGATTAGAGGCACTTTTTGTTTGCAATAACAATTATGAAATTTCAATAGGCAATGGCAATTTTAAATAATAATCAACCATTAACCATCAAACAATTATTTCTTTTTGTTCTTTTTTGCTTTAGTTCTTTTAGCTTTCTTTTTAGCAATTTTTTTCGCTTTTGCTTTATCTTTTGCTTTTTTAGCTTTAGCTTTCTTTTTTGCTTTCGCTTTTAATTTTGCTTTTTTAGCTTTCTCTTTTTTAGCGTCTTTAGCTTTTTCTTTTCTTTTAGCTACTGCTTTTTTCTTTTTCAATTTTTCTTTTTTCTCAGCTAGCTGTTTTTTCTCTTTTTCTTTCATCTTTTTCTTCTTCTTATCGTTTTTAGATTTATCTCCATTTTCTTCAGCAGCGTCTTCTTCTGATGAAACTACTTCTTCTGCTTCTTCAATTTCCTCCCACTCTTCTTCTTCCTTTACCTCTTCTTCTACAACAACAGCTTCTTTTTCAACTGTTTTTCTAGGAGCTCTTTTAGGTTTTGGTTTAGATTCCGGAGTCTCAGTAACTGATTCCGCTTCTTGGTTTTGAGCTGTATTTTGCTCGTTTTCATCAGTAGAGATAACTGTATCTGTATTTACCTCCTGATCGATTTCATTAGTAAGCACTTCTTCTGCCATTATTGTGTTAATTTTAAGAAATTGATTAAATTAATTCTGGACTTTACTAATTTTCAATGTTATTAAATCATTAAATTAACATCAAAAAATAATAAACAAAGATAGATTGAAAAACCTATTCGCCAATGTTAAGTTTTTCATCGAAGCCAAAAACCAATCATAACACGCTAAAATACAACAAATTACCCAATGTTAAGTTTTTACTTCTTAAATTTCAAAAAACAAAGATGCTTTTTCAGACTATCAGAGAGCATTCTGGTTTTAATGAAACAATCCTTTATTTTTAAAATTTCGTCATAAATTCGTTGAAAACATCTCAAAAGCCTTTTCATTTAAATGCAAGAAAATTTAGAATATCATTCAATTCAGCCAAATCCAAGTCTTTCTGATTTTGTGGATAGTTTTTGGTGCATGAAAAATAAATCGGACAAAACCCTAGAAACTGTTGGTTTACCTGATGGAAGAATAGATTTATCTTTAATTCAAACCACCGAAAAACCTTTTCAAATCAGACTTTTGGGATTAGGAACCAAACAATATGAAAAAGGAATAATTCCCGCCAATAGCCTGATATTTGTAATCAGTTTTAAACTTCTGGCTGTTGAATATGTTTTTCATGAAAGTATTACATCCCTTATAAATTCAGGCAAAACTCTTGAAAATGATTTCTGGAATTTCAACAAATCGGATCTAGAAGATTTTGAATTGTTTTGTAAAAAAGCGTCTTTAAAAATAAAGTCTTTATTAATTAAAGAAACAGATTCAAGAAAACAAAAGCTCTTCAGTCTTATTTACAAAACAAACGGAGCATTAACCGTAAAATCGTTTTCTGAACAGTCAGGTTGGAGCAGCCGACAAATAAACCGTTATTTTCAGCATTATTTCGGAATTTCACTAAAAGAATACAGCTCCATTCTTCGTTTTCGCGCTTCATTAGAACATATTGCAAAAGGAAAACTGTTTCCAGAAGAAAATTTTTCAGACCAAACCCATTTCATCAAAGAAGTCAAGAAAATTTCAGGTTCACTACCAAAAGAGCTGTTTCAAAACAAAAATGACCGATTTATACTATTATCCGCTCTTTCTTCAAAATAATTTTGCTGCATAGATTTAAAAACAAAAACTATGCTTTTACACAACAAACAAGTCGCCATTATCGGCGGCGGAATAGGCGGTCTGACTTTAGCCAGACTTTTACAATTACAAAATGTCAATGTGAAAATTTACGAAAGAGACCTTAATTCCGAGGTCCGCGTTCAGGGTTCACCTCTTGATTTACATGAAGATTCTGGCTTAAAAGCCATCAAACAAGCTGGTTTATTAGAAGAATTTTATGCTAATATCCGTCCAAACGCGAGTAAAGCGCGTATTGTAGACAAAGATTTTCAACTGCATTTTGACGAACATATTTATCCTGAGAATGAATTAAAAAACACCTCAAATTCGAATAAAGATTCACTTCAAGACATTTCGAAACCACGTCCAGAAATCGATCGTTCTGTATTGAGAAATATTTTACTGAATTCACTTTTACCTGAAACAACGGTCTGGAACAGTCAATTTCTTTTTATGGAAAAAGAAAACCAAGGCTGGAAAATACATTTTGCGAACGGTACTCAAGCTTATGCCGATCTCGTAATTGCTGCAGATGGAGCAAATTCTAAAGTTCGTCCTTACATAAACACAGAAAAACCGATTTATTCCGGAATTACCCTAATTGAAGGAACTATTTACAATGCAGAAGAAAATGCTCCAAAACTCTTCAAATTTTCAAAAGGCGGAAAAGTACTGAGCTTTGGCAACGAACAAACTCTAATGTATGGCACAAAAGGCGACAAATCTCTTATGTTTCTTTTAAGCAGCAAAATCCCTGAAGATGTAATCTCAAAAGATCATTTAGATCTTAAAGACAATACAACTGTTTATGAATGGTTTAAAAGCAATTATAAAGACTGGAGCACAGAATGGGACGAACTTTTTAAAGCCGAAGAATTGTATTTTATACCTCGTCCACAATATTATTTTTCTCTAAATCAAACCTGGGAAACACAGAAAAACATTGCTATGATTGGCGATGCAGCACACAGAATGCCGCCTTTTGCAGGTAAAGGCGCCAATCTAGCCATGTTGGACGCTTTGGAACTTTCTCAATATCTAACAACCGAAAGCAATTATGATATAAAAACAGCTATTTCTATTTTTGAAAAACGCATGTTAGAAAGAGCTTCCAAAGCAACAAAAGACACTTTAGAAAACAGCGAACAACTCCATTCAAAAGATGCTTTGCAAAAATTAGTTTCTATTTTCAAAAACAAAACACAATCATAATAATTTTAAAATCAATAACTTAATTTAATTTTTCTTAAATTTACAAGTATCGAAAAGCAGCTATTTTCAATATTTACAGGCCGAAATAACAGTTTCACTTCAAATAAATATAAAAAATGAAGCATTTTCTATTCCTACTCTTTTTTACCGCTTTCCTCTCTCCAACTTTTGGACAAAAGAGCAGTGATTCCATTTCCAAAAAGACCAAAGACAAAAAGATAGAATTACGAATAATGCCGTATTTGAGCTACAACAGAAACCTCGAATTTATGTTTGGCGCCATTCCTATGATGATGTATAAAGTCAATCAAAATGACAGTATTTCGCCTAAATCACTGTCAGGATTATCGGCTATTTACACCACAAATAAGTCGTACGCTTTGGCTTTCTTCAATAAATGGTATTTAGATCAAGATAAATGGCGACTAAAATTTTTCTTTTTTACAGGAAATCAGAATTCACAATTTTATGTAGACGATATTGATCAGCCTGATTTTTATGATTACGGAACTAAAACTACTGTTCTGAGCCTTGGTGGACAGCGCAAAATTTTTGGCAAATTTTATGGCGGCCTGTCTTATACCTTTGCTCATTATAACACTACATACCAAAACGACATCAATCCAGCATCGGTTTCTCACAGCAATGCGCTCGTTGTAAACCTGCTTTACGACACAAGAGATGAAGTATATTATCCCACAAAAGGATACAAAATCAAACTAGATTGGTCCAGTTATCCTGATTTTCTGGACAATGATTTGGCTTCTAACCGGATTTCTTTTCAAGCCAATACTTATTTCCCGAACAGAAACGGCAAAGATGTTATTGCAGCCCGTGTCTATGGAAAATTCGGGCTTGGGAATGTAGCATTTGAACAGCAAAGCACCATTGGAGGCATTGATATTCGGGGATATTCCGAAGGAAAATACCGAGGTTCGGGTTTAATGGACATCCAGGGAGAATATCGTTATAATTTTGGAAAAATGGGATTAGTCGGTTTTGCCGGCCTCGCTACCATTTACGGCTCTGATACCCCAAATTTCGACTGGAAACTATATCCTGGAGCTGGAATCGGATATCGCTATAATCCGTTTAAAAAATCGAAATTTAACGTCGGATTAGATGGTGCTGTAGGCAAAGGCGACTGGGGTATTTATTTCAGAATCGGAGAAGCTTTTTAAGTTATTTTGCAATTATTGAAGCTTAACACACAACCATTCTCCCTTTACAATAAGTTTATCTCCTGCAAAAGCTTCGCCTGATTGTTTGATAATTTTTTCGCTTACACGGATATTTTTTACTACGAATTTTACTAGTTTTTCAAACTCAACACCAGCAAAAAATTCAATATTATCCAGACTCACCAAACCAAAAACACCATCAGCAAGACCCAATAATTTTACACCAGCGCCACCACATTGCGCCATTGCTTCGATCAAAATAGTTCCTGGGACGTAATTAAAATCCGGAAAACTTCCTTGTAACCAAGCATCTTCTTGCGTAAAAGTTTTCAATCCGATAATAGTTTCTTTGGTATAAGAGATAATTTCATCAACAAATAAAAACGGAGCTCTGTGTGGAATTAAATCTTCAATTTTCTGAGTCATGATTTATAATTTTCAACAATTTACGAATCTCGAATGAGATAGACAATCTTTTAAATTATATCTCTGTTAAATGCTATTAAATTACAATGAAATCACTAAAAAAGAAAAAAGACTCTAACTCATTTTTTTTCCGCTTTTTTACGCTAAAAATCATCAATAATTTTTCGTAGAAAAAACCTTTTTTTTTTTGAAATTTACATCTCAAAAACAGAACAAAAGGTCTTAAAAACAAATCACAAAAGAAAAAATCTTTCTCAGTTTTAAATATTAAATTTTTAATTTAATAAAAAACACATTAAACACTAATAAACAAATAGTTAAAAAACAACAATAGAAAAAAACTATAGTACAAATTCTGTAAAAAAATGTGTATTTCAAACAAAAAAAATCATTTTAAAGAAAGATTTTCAACTGTAAATTTTGTTCCAATTATTGACTTAAAAAAAATGATTTCTAAAGGCTATTTTGGCCGCAAAAAACTTCGAAAAGAAGCTATTCTCCTCTTCTTGCCTATTTTTAGAGAAATTAGAGCAAATTTTAGCTCTTTTATGCTCAATCAAAGGCTATAATTTAATATGAAAAAAGGAAATGAAATTTGAGCATTTACGAGTTGATTATTAATAAAAAACTTTATAATAATTCACTGAATTTAAACAAATTAAAATAAATAACATAAAGTAAAACCTTAAAATATAAATTTCTAAAAAATCAAGATGTTTTTCTATTTAATTCCAAGCAAATGATACAACTCATCTTTCTTGTTTAAAGCTGCCGAAATGGTTTTTCCGTCAATTAATTCTACAATGTTTCCGTTAAGACTTCTAACCGCTTCCAAATTCAAAATAAAAGATCGTTGAACTCGAAAAAACATCGGAAGTTTTAAAACCTCTTCCATCGATTTTAAAGTTCCCAAAGTGGTATATGAATTTCCGTTGATCACAAACTTCAGATAATCACCTTGTGCTTCGACATAAAGAATTTCTTGCAACAGAATTTTTACCAGCTTCCCTTCTGCTTTTATAAAAATGCGATCCGAATTGATTTGATGAACAGAAGTTGTTTTCTTCAATGAAAGAAATTCCTGTGCCCGATTTACTGCTTTTAAAAAACGATCAAAACGAACAGGCTTTAAAAGATAATCTGCCGCGCCGGTTTCAAATCCGTCTAAAGCAAAATTGCGATGAGCGGTGATGAATATAATCACTGGTGGATTTTTTAGGGATTGTGCCAGTTCTAAACCGGTAAATTTTGGCATTTCAATATCACTAAAAACAATATCAGTCGTATTCTCCTGCAAATACACTAAAGCTTTTGCGGGTTCTCCGAATGAAGCTTTCAGTTCCAGAAATGGGATTTCGGCAATGAAAGATTCTATAATATCTCTTGCAATCGGCTCATCATCGATAACAATGCATTTTAATTTTTCCATTATTTTCTTAAAACTATTTTTAATTCAACTGCAAATGAAGCATCAGATGTATGAACATTTAATTCATAATGATTCGGATACAGCAATTCTAGTCGTTTTTGTGCGTTTTCCAGTCCAATTCCTCCAAAACCATTATTTGACACGTTTCCATCAGAATCATTTCTTAAATCAAACGAAAACGTGCTGTTTTCAATTTTAATATTCAGTTGGATAAACGCGTTTTTACTTTTCAAGCCGTACTTGAAAGCATTTTCGATAAAAGTAAACGTAAGCAAGGGCGCGATGAAAAGTCCTGCAGTTTGGTTTTCCCCTTCTATTTCAATTTGAATATTCACATCATCTGCATATCGCATTTTTTCTAAAGCGATGTAATTTTTGATAAAATCTAATTCCTTCTCCAAACGAACAATTTCAGTATTAGATTCGTACAAAGTGTAACTCATAATATCCGAAAGACTTAGGATTACTTCTGGTGCAAGATTGTCTTTTCTAACCGTCAATCCGTATAAGTTGTTCAGAGTATTAAAAAGCAAATGCGGATTTAACTGTGCTTTCAAAAAGTCTTTTTCGATTTGAATATTCTGAATCTCCAATGCTGTTTTCTCTTTTTCGATTTGAAATTTCTTATGGTACAACTTCGTGATTTCGACCAAAATCTTCGCAAAACAAAATGGCGAAAGCAACGAAATAATTATGATCGTCTGCGAAAGCATTCTTTTTGGAGACACAGCTTCTAAAAATGTCTGATCTGCGCTCATTTTGATTACTCCTTTCAATTCTCCGAAAGTTACTTCAAGTCCTAAGGCATAGTAAAACAATGAAACAAAATAAGTTGTCGCCATCCAGACAAAAATCGAAATCGGAAAAACTAGCAACAAAAGAATTACAATTCGAGCCTTATTGCCTAAAAATAACTTTGGAAGCAAGAAATAAAACAACATGTAAAATACGACCATATTTACAAAAGTCATTCTTAGCGTGAGCAAAACAGCTTCAAAATAAATCAATTTGTACCCGATTACATAACTCAAAAAAAGTAAAACTGAAAATCCAGACCACATCAAAATGTGCAATAAAATTCGATTTCTTTTGGTAAAAAAAAGATCAAAATTTAGCGAAGCAATTTTATCTGAAAAATATCTGGAGGTTGATGTGGTATTTGGCATGTAATCTAAATTGTAAAGCAGTTTCAAATATAACTTTAATTTGGTTTTATAAAATTCTAATCGTTGCATTAATCAAATTAATCGTGTTGTGTCCCAAAACAGCATAAATCAGATTTCCGGAAAAGATTCTTAAAACTCCAACACTAAATGAAGAAATCAAGGTTAGGTAAACCATTGTCATGATATCAAACTTTAAATGTAAATCCTGATCCAAAACGGCGCCGTGGGAAACTCCAAACAAAACAGTCACAATTACAAATGACCATCCAAATTCTATTTCGCGGTATTTCCATGTTGGCGCAAAAGCTTTATTTAAAAGCCATAATGCGATTCCTCTAAAAGCGATTTCTTCTGTTAATCCAGGCATTGTGGCCTGAAAAAGAAAAGTTTCTAAATGGAATGCACTGCCTTTTGGAAACAAAATCAGTTTGAAAATAATATCAAACAAAGTAAACCCGAAGAAAACGAGTAATCCAAATTTGAATTGTGTTTTTGAATTGGTCTGAGTTGTAAATCCGATTTTGATTCTTTCTTCTTTAGAAACCGAAAAAATGATTCCTAAGCCCAATATTAAACTCAGCATCTTTCCCGCCCAATTGAATTTCAAATCCAGAAAATCCAGATTTATCAATTGTTTTCCTGAAACCTGCAAATACACATCGGCAAGAAAATACAAAATAAAAAAACCTAAATATTTCAAATTCGATTTTTCTGACTTGAAATGCGCCATAAAAATAAGCGGCGAGATTAATACGATCCAAAAAAGAGGCGTAAATAGTGACATAATTTTGATTTTTAAGGTTTTAATTTTGATCAAAAGTATTGGCGTCGCTTTAGTTTTTCAAGTGGATTCGGTAGAACACAGAATTTACTCTGTGAAAATATGTTTTTGTCGGATGAATGTTTTTTTTTAACGCAAAGTTCGCAGAGGATTTACGCAGAGAAACGGAAAGTTTGAGTTTAGACATTTTATTTTTTGAGTTCGCAAAGTTTTTTCACTTTGAATAAAACTTAAAACCTCAAACTTGAAACACAAAAAAAAGCTCTAAATCGAAATTTAGAGCTTTTGTATTTAATTTAATGGAAAATGAATTAGTCCCATTTATTGTTTTTAGAAACTGCATATTTTCCTGCTCCTGTGAAGAACAAAGCAAGGGCACCAAAAAA
Organism: Flavobacterium panacis; assembly: GCF_024649945.1. Lineage (GTDB taxonomy): Bacteria > Bacteroidota > Bacteroidia > Flavobacteriales > Flavobacteriaceae > Flavobacterium > Flavobacterium panacis. Next base: position 806,645 of record NZ_JANKMS010000001.1, read on the forward strand.
GTAAAGCCCTAATAATTCTAAAGCATAACCTCCGTGGTCACTGATGGTAAAGATTTCCTGAGCGTGAGCTGTTGCAACTGCCACTATACAAGTAACAGCCAAAAGAACTGCAGCAAGTCTGGTTCTGAATCCAATTAGAATTAAAATTGGCGCTAGAACTTCGCCAAGGTAAACGGCATATCCAAATGCTCCCATGTTTTCAACAAGAAATGAAATTCCGTGAATCAGTTTAGAAACTCCATGAAAAAGCATTAGTCCTCCAGTGCTGATACGCAATAGCAATAATCCAAGGTCTGTGTTTTTTGAAATCATAAATAATTTTGTTTAGGTTAAAATTTAAATACAAATTTGGCTTGTAAGGCGACTAAAATACATAAATTTTATCATTCTAAAACCATATTATTTAAAATTGTTCTAAATAGCATTTACAGCTTATCACAGAATCGATTCATATTTAAAACTTAACAGCAATTTTTCCGATTGTCCTTCCAGATTCTAAAAGCTCGTGTGCTTTTTTAAGATTTTCGGCTGTAAGTCCGTTTAAGGTGGTGTTTAAAGTTGTTTTTAGAATTCCATCATCTAATAAATCGGCAACAATATTGAGAATATTATGCTGTTCTACCATATCTTCTGTCTCATACATAGAACGGGTGTACATTAGTTCCCATGAAAAAGAAACGCTTTTGCTTTTCAATTTATTTAAAAGAACCGGTTCACTGCTACCTGTAATAGAAGCAATATGTCCTTGCGGTTTTATTAATTCAACCATTGTGTCCCAATACGCATTGGTATCTACAAAATCGAGAATAAAATCTACGTTTTCAAAACCTGCTGCTTTTACTGAAGCAATCAAATCTTTATGATCTACCACAAAATCGGCTCCTTGCTGTTTACACCATTCAATAGTTTCAGAACGCGACGCTGTTGCAATAACGGTTAATCCTGCTATTTTCTTGGCTAACTGAATTGCAATCGAACCTACTCCGCCGGCACCTCCAATAATCAAAATTGATTTTCCTTTGTCTTTTTCTGGACTTATTCGAATTCGGTCAAAAAGAATTTCCCAAGCTGTTAATGCTGTTAACGGAATTACAGCAGCTTCTTCAACACTTAATGTTTTAGGTTTTCTGCCTACAATTCGTTCGTCTATGATTTGATATTCGGCATTGCTTCCTTGTTTGGTAATATCTCCTGCATAATAAACAGGATCTCCTACTTCAAACAGCGTCACTTCTTGCCCAACTGCCTGCACAATTCCAACGGCATCCCAGCCAATAATTTTTGGAGTTTCTAATATCGTGTCTTTTGCAGCGCTCTGACGAATTTTAAAATCGACTGGATTTACTGAAATCGCATCTATTTTAACTAATAAATCTTTCGGACCTGGAATTGGTTTTATTGCTTCGAATTCGATAAAACTTTCTGGGTTTTCTATGGGTAATGATGTTTTAAATCCTATTGCTTTCATTTCTTTTTTAATGTTTTAATTAAAATATATTACAAATATAAGCCGAGTTAAAATCTTCTGATTGGTATATATTGAGTGTATATTTGTACATCTTCGGCTTTTTTTGTTTCTCTTATATTTTGCAGATTTTCATTAAAGATGTGCTTTTGAATCTGCGTGAAATTTTTTAACACATAGAAACATAGATTTTTTTAAACTTATAAAAGGCTAAAATAAAAACTCGTTTTTACACATAGCTTTGAACTTAAGCCAAACTTTATCATTTTTTTGTTTCACGCAGATTTTGCAGATTATAGCGGATTGAAAAAGATTTTTTTAAGATTTACTTCAATCTTTTGAATCTGCGTGAAATTTTTAAACACATAGAAACATAGAATTTTTGAACTTATAAAAGAGTTCTAATAAAAATTAGTTCAAAGCTATGTTTGTTCAAAATAAGTGAAACGCCTTTAAACGTAAAAGAAAACTATGTTTCTATGTGTTAGAAAAATTAAATTCGTTAAAAAAACACTTTAGAGGAAACGCCTTTAAACGCAAAGAGAAACTATGTTTCTATGTGTTAGAAAAACTAAATTTGCTAAAAAACACTTCGAAATGAATATCAGAAAAGCCAAAATATCAGATTCAAAATATATTGCTCCTATTTTGTTGTTAGCGATGGAAGAGATCATTTATAAATTCATTGCGAAAAAAGATTACGCTGCTGCAAAAGACTTTCTGCAGTATTTTATTGAAAGAGAAAACAATCAATATTCATATGAAAATTGTTTTGTAGCTGAAGAAAACAACGAAATTATTGGAGCTGTAAACATTTACAATGGCGCCGATTTAATTGCATTGCGTACTCCGATTGTGGAATATGTGAGACAAAACCATAATCCTGAATTTGATCCAGAACTGGAAACTCGTGCGGGAGAATTCTACATTGATTCTTTAGGTGTAAATCCAAATTATCAAGGAAAAGGAATCGGTTCCAAAATACTTTTGTTTTTAATTGAGGAATATGTTCATCAAAACAAACAAACTTTAGGTTTATTGGTTGAAGAAGATAATCCGTTGGCAAAAAATCTGTATTTAAAACTGGGGTTTAAAGTAGCTGGTGACAAAACTTTGGTCGGAAAAAAACTGGAACATCTTCAAATCGGTCCTCAATTGTAAAAAGTATTTTAAAATCGTTTTCCTTTATTTTTGGAGGTTTGAATTGCTTTTTATGTATTTTATCGACTATTTTGAACAATTTGGCGATGATTCTGTCGTTATTACCCATAAACCAGACGATTTTGCTTTTTAGAATTTCGTTTAATTATTGAAATAAAATTACCCATTAGAATGAAAAACATAACCATACTGGAAGCAGGTTTAATTTTAAGAATAGTTTTAGCCCTTACGATGCTTTCGGCCGTAGCAGACCGATTTGGAATTTGGGGAGCTCCCGGATCTAACGCTGTCGCGTGGGGAAACTGGGAGAACTTTGTAGTTTACACTCAGACTTTAAATCCTTATGCCAATAAAGCTACTGCGGAAGTATTGGGCGCAATTGCTACTGTTCTGGAAGTCTTACTAAGTCTGCTATTGCTTTTCGGTTTTAAAACCAGAATTGCTGCTTTAGGAACTGCTTTTTTATTGTTTTTCTTCGGTTTTGCAATGGCTGTTTCCGTTTCGGTAAAAGCGCCTTTTGATTATTCGGTTTGGACAAGTGCAGCAGCAGCATTGCTTTTGGCGAACATTGGCAAATCTTCTTTTGCCGTTGACAACAGAATATAAAAAAACAGAAGCGATTTTAAAAAAATCACTTCTGTTAAAAAAATAGTATGAGCTAATATCTAAAGACAGATTTAAATTAGTCTTTGATAATGTTGAATCCTTGAATTCTTCCACTTTCTTTTAGACGGAAAGTTTCTTTTACAACTCCAGTTGCTGGATTGTACTGATTAACTCCGGAGAAACCATCTGTTGTACTGTTTGATAAGAAATAGATTTCTCCATTGTGGAAAAACGGATTTTGTGTTGTGTAGAAATTATCTGGTGGCATGTTTAAACGAGTTGCTTTTTTAGTAACCGCGTCAATTTCGTTCCAGTACCAAACGTCATCTCTGTATTTAACTCCGTGTTGTCCTCCATTGTAGTAAGAAACTGCTCTTGATGGAATCGTAGTATAGATTTTTCCGTTGTGAGCAAAAAGTCTGTTGAATTCTGCAGGGAATTGATATGTTTTCATATCCAATACAAAAGTCGTGTCAAAGTTAACTTCTCCTTTTTTGATTCTAAGAATTTTTGAAGAATACTCAGATGGCTGTGTTTTCATATCACCTACTGAAGCAAAGTATAAATCTCCTGTTACAGCGTCTAAACTCCATAAAACGTGGTCAATAAATACACCTAAATTAGTTGTACCACCCATTTTAGTTACATTTTCTATTTTGTTTGTTGTTAAATCATAAACTGCAATAGCTACTTCTTTAACCACTGGAGTTACCTGCCAGTTTCCTGCCGCTTTATTTCCTAAAAGTAAATCTAAGTATAATTTGTTCTCTCTTTTTGCAATGATCAACTGCCCGATTGACTCCAAAGGCTGTCCCTCTGAAAGTGAAGAAAAATCAATTTCTCCAGTTCTCTCCATTGTAGTCGGGTTGAATTTTTGAAGTTTTAATCCGCCTCTTACCTTATCCCAGTAGTATCCTTCTGTTGGACCAGCTACTAAATAATTGGTTTCGTAAGCATTCGATTGAGATGGTAAAAACCCTTGATCTACCACTTTTCCTGTAGCGTCAAGTCCCATTTTATTGATTCCTTGTTTTGCATTTGATACATCATTTACTTTAAAAAGTGTTTTATCTAATACACTTCCTCCTAAAGAAGATGTTACTTGAAGAAACGGCAATCCTGAAAGATTGATTTCTCTAGATTTATTGTCTTTTAAGGCATAAATACCACCGCTCCAGTTAGCAGAACCATTGTAAATAATCCAAGTTTCGTTTTTTGGTAAAGTATCGTCGTTATTCCCGTTATCGGTGTTGTTGTTATCATCATTGCTGCTGCAAGAAAATAAAAGCATACAAGCAGCTATTCCTGCCAGTACTGAACGAAGTGAGTTGCTTCTTTTCATAGTTAATCTGATTTATTGGTTTTATTTAAAAAAAATTATAAACTAGTTTGAGGTGGAAAGATCTTCCTGGTCGCTGTACATTAAAATTGTCATACAAGCGTACGTCTCCAATATTTCTACATTCTGCAGAAACAGTTATTTTATTACCAGTAAAATGATAGTAAACACCTACATCATTAGAAAACTGACCTAATCTGCCATCTTGCGGAATGATCAATGAAGTTTGAAAATCTTTTACTTCACCAAACAATGGCGGTTCTTGATTTTTTGGAATAGACACCAAGAAAAATCGGTGCGTGTAATTGGCATTCCATGTAAAGTTTAGATTGTCGCCTTTCTTGAAAATATTTCCGAAGTAGGTATTCAACCAAAAGTTTCCAAATAGAAACGGAATATTAGGCACTCTAGAATCGTCCAAATATTTAAATTGTGCTTCTTTTTCTTCTCTTCGAATGTCTTGATACGTTATATTGAATCCAGTATTTAACCATTTTGAAGGAACATAATTGGTTTCAAATTCAAATCCCTTTATATTAGAATTCTCATAATTGATGTATCTGTTAAACGGAATATCAAGCTGCAGGAAAATAATGTCTTTTACTTTTCTATAGAATAAATTTGCAGAAAACGTCAAACTGTTGTTTTCCTTACCAATTGTATATTGTCCGTTTAAGTTTAAATTGTGACTTTTCTCTGGATCAAGATCTAGGTTTTCTTTTACCAGTCTGGCATCTCCAAAAATTTCAAATTCATCTGGAAGACGTGTTGCATATTCATAAGAAAGTTTTACTAAATAACTGTCTTTTACCCATTTTAAACCTCCTAAATAACCAAACTGACTGTCATCTTTTGAAGCTTTCCATGCAAAACCGTAATTATCTGTCGTATAACCCTCTGTATTATAATGGTAATATTTTGCCGCAACGATACTTTCTAACTTCTTATCCACCCATAAAGAACGCCAAGCAAAAGCCATGTTATCTTTTCTATATGTAGCAGGAACTGTAAGTACATCAACGCCATCAATAATCGAAATCGCTCCAAGCGGATCACTTCCTTTTCTTCTTTGCGAATAATACAATTCACTAAATTCTAAAAAGTTACGATCAGACAATTCATATTCCATATTCAATCTTGAGGAAACAAAATTGTATTTCATTCTTTGATTGTTACCCGATCTAATTTCACCAGCTTGTCGATTTTCAGCTATAATATCGCCTAACCAATTGTAACGAACTGTTGTGGTATCAATAAATTTGGTATTGAAATGACTATAATTGGTTAGAAATGCAACTTTCAATTTATCATCAAAAAACTTTTTACGGTAATTGATCATTCCTGTATAGTTCTGTTCTTTAGAAAATGCCTGTCCGTACACATAGCGCATTCCGGCATCGTTTTGAATTTGTTTGTAGAAATCAGAATAAATTAAAGTCAAACGAAGATCATCTGCCCAAGATTTTTCTTTTAATCCAACAAAAGCTTCTCCATAATTGGATCTTGTCATATCATGAAAACGCTTTACATTTCTAAATTCCTCATTTGTTTCATTTTGAATCGGAACATTTACTTTATAATTATTATCAGAATAATTGAAAGAACCGTTAAAACCTCCGTAGAAATTATTTTTATTCTGAAGATAAAGATTAGCTGTAGCCCTGTGTGTATTGAAAGAGGCAACTTCATAAGATACTTCTGCAAAGTTTTTATTTGAAGTTCGCGTTACCAGATTCACTCCGCCTCCCAAAGCATCAGAAGCCAAATAAACAGGCATTACACCTTTATAAATTTCAACTCTGTCCAACATGTTTACCGGAATCGTTCCCAGACTAAAACCATGACCGAAGAGTTCAATCGGAATTCCGTCTTTAAAAATACGCACTGCTTTTCCTTGAAGTCCTCCCAGATTAATCTGCACTTGCGAACCTATGTTTCCGTCGGTTCTTAATTTTACACCCGAAGCCCTGTTTAAATAATCACCAACATCTCCAGCTTTATCATATTGTTTTTTAAAGTCAACTACCTGAACAGAAAATGGTGATTCTTCAATCTGTTTTTTTATACTTTTACTTTGTACAACGACTTCACTTAATTTTGCCAAATCGTCATCTTCAGCATTTAATGTAAATTTGAAATGGTTATCTTTATCACAATCTACAGAAATAGTCTTTTTTAGTTTGATACCATTACTTTTGACCATTTCGATCTGATAGGTTCCCGCTGAAAGCGAAAGTTCTAAAGCACCAGAATTATTGGTGGTTCCCATTGTTTTATTATCAACTAAAACAGTGATTTTGGATAAAGGATTTCCGAGGTTATCTTCAACATGAATAAAAACCGGACAGGCGTTTGCAGAGAAAAGACCAATCAGGAATAAAAACATGAAATTTAATTTGAGTGTCAAGCTGTTTTTATTTAAACTTATTATAAATTATATTTGCACGTGCAAAAGTATTTGATAACTGACGGATGCATTTATGAAAGTGGAAGTATTAATTATGAAATTAGAAGTATAAGGGATGGCATTTAAAATTGATACAAATGATTTTGCTGATTTTCTCGAAACTGATCCAGCCATCAACACTGGTCTTTCAGAAATAGAAATTGAAGATGAAAAGGATATTAAGTTTGTAACACCTAAGGGTGACATTTTATTTCATGAACATTCTATTACTGAAGAATTATCTATTGTGCAGGGAAACTACCAATTGCACGATGATGTATCTATGACAGGAAGAGGAGATTCCTCGCTTTTAGAAATGCATTTTAATCTTTCTAATCAGAAAATAGGCTACATTAATCCAGGCTCTGTAAAAGATTTTGCTGCACCGATGTCAGGCAATATTACCTTTCTTTCTGCAGAAGATAATCACGCCAAAATTGACTTTAAAAAAGATATTATTTACAATACTTTCGACATTCATCTTCCTGTTAATGTTCTCACTAAATACGAAGGAGAATCGAAAGTGATGGATCAGTTTCTAAATAATATTCAGACCAACAACAGTACTGCTTTAGCTAAAGGAGAAATTAAAATTGGCGCCAAGATTTTTAGTGTTATTCAGGATATAAAAAACTGTTTTTACAAAGGTCTTACCCGAAAAATCTATATAGAATCTAAAATTTATGAACTTATAGCTTTAAGTCATCATGATTTAGATCAACAAAAAGAAGCGATCAACCTCAACGGAAGCGATGTCGATAAAATAAAATTTGCTGCACAGCTCATCCGCGAAAATATCGATAATCCTTTTACTATTGTAGAACTGGCGCGTAAAATTGGCGTTAATCAAACCAAACTAAAAGAAGGTTTTAAAACGGTTTTTGGTGACACGGTTTTTGGTTATCTGCAGGAAATCAGAATGAACAATGCCAGACATTATTTAACGGATACTTCTCTTTCTATTCAGGAAATAAGCCTTCTTTCAGGTTATCAAAATGTTTCTAATTTCAGCATCGCTTTTAAAAGAATCTTTGGCTACCCTCCTACTAAGTTGAGACTTAAGGTTTAGTTTTTTAGTTTTCAGTCTCAGTCCCAGTTTTCAGTCTCAGTCGCAGTCTCAGTTTCCAATGTTGGAGGATAGGTTTTCTCAAAATTTTAAATTTTAAAAAACTTTTAAACGAAAGTACAAGATCGCAACTGTCACCAAAAACTGAGACTGCGACTGAAGACCGAGACTAAAAAAATTTTTAAGGTATATTTAAGTTCCTGTCCAAATTTGTATTCGTAAATTAGCAGATACAAAAACATATCTTAAATGACAATACTTACCTTTACGCTAATAATGATTCTGGGAGCCTTTTTAGCAGGCTTTATCGGTTCATTATCAGGCTTGGGCGGGGGGATTATCATCATTCCGCTTCTTACGATTCTACTTGGTGTCGACATTCATTATGCAATTGGAGCTGCTTTGGTTTCTGTAATTGCTACTTCTTCGGGTTCTGCTGCTGCTTATGTAAAAGAAGGAATTACCAATATGCGAATGGGAATTTTTCTCGAAATCGCAACCACAATTGGTGCTGTATGCGGTGCACTTCTTTCTACTGTTGCTCCTACTTCTTTTATTGCCGTTTTATTCGGTTTAACCCTGATTTTCTCTGCTATTAATTCGCTTAGAAAAAAAGAAGAACACATTGTTTTAGAATCTAGTCCTTTGGCTAAAAAACTAAAATTAGACGGAACTTATCCTGCACACAACGGCGAAATTATAAAATACGGAACTAAAAATGTTATTGGCGGTTTCAGTATGATGGGAGTTGCGGGAATGATGTCTGGTTTACTCGGAATTGGTTCTGGAGCTTTTAAAGTAATTGCAATGGACAATATTATGAGAGTTCCTTTCAAGGTTTCTACAACAACCAGTAACTTTATGATGGGAGTTACGGCAATGGCGAGTTCTGTAATCTATATTCAAAAAGGATATATTGAACCTGGAATTTGTATGCCGGTTGTAATCGGTGTTTTGTTTGGAGCAATGGCTGGAGCCAAAATTTTAGTAAAAACAAATCCGAAGAAATTGAGAATCTTTTTTGCCTGCCTGATTTTTGTTTTGGCAGTAAATATGATTTATAACGGACTAAATGGAAAAATCTAATATGACACAAGAAGAAAAATTTGGAGAAAAAGATTTTCAAACCATCATAGGAAACTTACTTCGTTATGGTGTCTGGATTTCGTTATCAGTTGCTTTTATTGGCGGAATTGTTTACTTACTTCACAATGGAAGCCAGATTGAAGATTATTCTGTTTTTAAAGAAAATGACCGCAATATATTTGAAGTAATTGCTATAATTTATAATGGAGCAATTCAGGGAGATGGTGCCTCGTTAATATTTACAGGAATTATTTTGCTTTTCTTAACGCCAGTATTGCGCGTCTTACTATCGTTGTTTTCTTTTTTACTGGAAAAAGATTACCTGTATGTTGGAATTACTTTGATTGTAATTCTGATTATCATTATCAGTATTTCGTTTGGTTTTTCACATTAATATTGCTGTAGGCTATAAGCAGTAAGCTTTAGGCTTTCTAAATGCTTACAGCTTATTGCCTAAAGCTTAAAGCTAAAAAAAAATGGAAATAGGAATAGACAGTTTTGCTTCGGCAATGTATGGCGATAACAATACGTTGAGCAGTGTTGATGCAATGGATCAGCTTTTGGAACGAATTGAACTTGCAGATCAGGTTGGTCTTGATGTTTTCGGAATTGGGGAACATCATAAAAAAGAATTTTTAGATTCTGCCACTGCAGTTATTTTAAGTGCGGCAGCTTCTAGAACAAAAAATATACGTTTAGCAAGTGCTGTTTCAGTTTTAAGTGCTGCAGATCCTGTAAGAGTATATCAAAGTTTTGCAACCTTAGATTTAATTTCTAAAGGAAGAGCCGAAATTGTGGTTGGTCGTGGTTCTTCTATTGAAGCTTACCCCCTTTTTGGATACAATTTAAATGATTATGATGCGCTTTTCAGCGAAAAACTCGATTTATTATTGCAAATTCGTGATAATGAGTTTGTAACGTGGCAAGGAAAATTTCGTCCAGCACTAAATAATCTTCCTATTTATCCGAGAGCAATTCAAGAAAAATTACCTATTTGGCTAGGAGTCGGCGGAACACCTGAATCTTTTATAAGAGCAGGTTCACTTGGTCTTCCGCTAATGGTAGCCGTTATTGGCGGACAAACACATCGTTTTCAACCATTAGTTGATTTGTATCGTGAGGCAGGAAAAGCAGCAGGCTACAAACCAGAAGAGCTAAAAGTCGGATTGCATTCTCCTGGATACGTTGGTACTACAACAGAAAACGCAATCGCTGATTATTATCCCGGTTATGCCGAATTATGGACCAAATTAGGATATGAAAGAGGTTGGCCTCCCGTAACCAAAGGAAAATTTGACGGATTAATTGATGACTTAGGTGTTTTAATTGTTGGTAGTCCGGAACGAGCTGCAGAAAAAATCCTTCGTCACAGTGAAGCACTTGGAGGCGTTGACCGATTTACATTCCAAATGGATAATGCTGGATTGACGCACAAACAACTAATGAACGCTATAGAATTAATCGGAACAAAATTAATTCCTTTGATTAAAAAAGGATAGTTTTCTTTTGCCACAGATTAAAAGATTAGAAAGGATTTTTTATTTAACAATTTAAATAAACTCCAACTCTAGCTGGATAAGAAAATAAGTCAAAAGGCTTTAGCCAAACTTTGTAAGTTTGGCTAAAGCCTTTTTTTTCGACCCTACTTATACCTCCAGTTAAAACTGGAGGCAACTTAAAAGCCTTTTTACCCCTTTGTTACTTTGAACCTTTGTTACTTTGTAACTTTGCATCTTTGCAACTTTGAACCTCAAAAAACAAAAAAGCATCTGCCAAGTCAGATGCTTTTTTTAAAGATTTGTAATTTTTCAACGAAAACAAATCAGTTTAGAATTTGTAGGTAACACCAACTCTAAAGTTTCTTCCAGGTTCAGACTGCCAGTAGTAAGCTTGTAACCACTCGTAGTAAGAACCACTGTATAAGTATTTATCCAGAATATTAAATACGTTTGCTGTAACTTTTACTTTTCCGATTTCATAAGATAAACCTCCGTCTAACTTAAAGTAAGTAGGCAATTTTTCAAGACCATCACCCCATGTATCCGTTTGACGTCCGTCAAGAAAAGTCCCTCCTACAGAAGCACCAAATCCTTTCATTTTACCAGATTGAATAGTATAGTTTAACCAAGCATTTGCAGTATGTTTTGAATACCCAGGAACAACATCACCAACATGAATATCATTAATATCGGAAACACGAGGATCAACTTTAGTTACCACTGACTCTGTAAATGCATAATTTGCAATAAGATTTAGACCATCAAATATTTTTCCTCTTAAATCAAATTCAAACCCTCGAGCTCTTTTCTCACCTAATACAATTTTTGTTGGATTAGCAGGAGTACTTGAAGGATCTGCAGTTAATTCATTTTTCTTAAGAATACTATAGACAGATAAAGTAGTATTCCAAGAACCATCAAACCAATCTTTTTTAAGACCAAATTCAACGTTATTACCTGTTAAAGGCTTTAACTCACCACCATTGCTAACAACTCCAGATTGCGGTGTAAAAGCTTGATCATATAATCCATAAACGGCAAAGTCTTTAGTAACAGAATAACTTGCTCCAAAACGTGGTGTTATGTGACTGTCTTCCTGCGGTTCTTCATAGCTGTTAGTCTGTTTGATCCATGTATATCTTGCTGCAAGTGTTACTCTCAACTTGTTTTCAAAAAAACCAAGTTCATCCTGAATATATCCAGCTGCATATTTTGAACCATAAAGACCACCCGCTCTTTGGCTTAGAGGTGTATCGTGATCAAATTGCGGGAAACCATTTGAAGGCGTTCCGTAATTTGGGTTAAAAATATTAAATGGATCATCAAGCGTATCTAAATCATGAGATTGTCCCCAATCTGCCATATAATCTTTGCTTCCTAAATCTATTCCTCCTAATATTTTATGCGAAACATTTCCTGTATTGAATTTTCCGTTCACAAATATTTGTCCTAAAAACATATTACTATCTGCATCCCAAATACCTACATTTCTAATGATATCACCATCTGCAAGGAATTTATCTGGAACCTTGTCTCCATCGGTATCTATTTCAGACGGCCCAACTAAACTTGGCCAAGAACTATATCCTTGCTGAATATATTTGAAATAAGAAGTCTGAGCAGTCAATTTCCAGTTATCATCAAACTTATGTTCGAATTGTAAATAACCACTATGATCCTGAATATTTGTATCTGGTAAACCAGGCGCCGTCATAGTAAAATCACGTGGCATAGTAGCATAACCGCCAGCCTTTGGTCCAAAAATATAATACGAACCAACTTCTGTCATATTTGCATATTGAAAATTGTATTCAAATGTCAATTTCGTTTTATCATCAACTTGGTATGAAACCACAGGTGCAAGTACATAACGATCGTTGTGCTCAAATGGGCGGTGTGATCTTTTCTTTTGCGCCGCACCATTAAATCTATATAATAATTTTCCTTTTTTATCTAATTTACCATCAAAGTCAACACTTACTCTATAGAAATCATTACTTCCTACTATAGCACTTACCTCACCTTTTGTAACTCCCGTTGGTTTTTTAGTCACTACATTGTACAATCCGCTTGGATCACCGCTTGAAAGCATGAAACCAGCTGGTCCTTTTACAAATTCAATATGATCTACAAAACTCATATCCTCTGTCAATGGTCCCCAGAAAGAAGAAACAACGTTGAAGCCATTTCTAAAAGCCTGAATTTGTGAACCTCTCATTGTAATATTCGTATACAAATCTCCCCAGTGCTCCAAACGAACAGCACCACTCACATTACGAATTACCCCATCACTCATACTTGTAATCTGCTGGTCTTTTAAAGTTTGACCACTCACAATCTGTACGTTTTGAGGAATCTCTAAAACAGGAGTCTGAAGACGCAGTGACATAGAAGGTTTGTCCTGCTTGTATTTATTTTTTTTAATGACAACTTCTTGAAGATCTTCCTGACTTTCGTTTAGTGAGAAGTTTTTTGTGGCAGTTTGTTTTGCCGTGACCACAATATTTGCTTCAACTGGAGCAATACCTACTGCTCGAACAACAATAGTATAGTTACCTGGTTTTACTCTTGTAATTTCATAATATCCAGAAACAGTTGTAACATCAGAATATTTTGTTCCTTTTAGTGTAACAGAAATATTTTCAGCTGCAGTATTACCACTTAAAGAAATTTTTCCCGCCACTTTTCCAAATTCCTGTCCCATCATGGTCATAGAACACAAAAGAAAAGCAAAAAAGCAGATTCCTTTATTAAAAATTATTTTCATTTTGGTTTTGATTTAAAATTGTTGCCCAAAAGTATATTCAAATCTTAACTTATCCAAATTATTTTTATCCATTCTAAATAAATGTAACATTTTATAGCACATCCGTAATAAAACAAAGCGGAACTATACTCTTTTTAAGTTATTTCCTCTTAAATATTAATCTACATTAAGCTTCATAACAAAATCTATTTTTATCTTTATATTCCGAAATCCAAAAACAAATTCACCTAATAAACACTAATATGAAATCTGATACCATAAGAAAAGTAGCCATTGTAGGTTATAACAGAATTCCCTTCGCGAGAGCCAATACGGCTTATTCAAATGTTGGAAACAAAGAAATGATGATTGCTACCTTAAATGGTCTTATTGATAAATATGATTTAAAAGGAAAATTATTAGGTGAAGTCGCTGGTGGTGCGGTAATAAAACACACTTACGACAATAACTTAATTCGTGAATGTGTCATGCAAACCAGTCTAGATCCTGCAACTCCAGCATGTGATTTACAACAAGCATGCGATACAGGAATTGAAAGCGCTATCTATATTGCCAACAAAATTGCCCTTGGTCAAATTGATTGCGGAATTGCTGGCGGCGTAGATTCGATCAGCGATATGCCAATTGCTGTTAGTGAAAAACTTAGAAAAATTTTATTGGAAGCCAGAAATGCAAAATCTCTAGGTGGAAAAATTAAAACATTTCTTAAACTTCGCCCAAAAGATTTGAGCCCGCTGGTTCCTAAAAACGAAGAATCACAAACGGGACTTTCAATGGGAGGACATACCGAAATCACTGCAAAATATTATAAAATTTCCAGAGAAGAACAAGATCAATTTGCTTTAAAGAGTCATTTGAATATGGCAAAAGCTTATGATGAAGGATTTTTTGATGATATGATAACTCCTTTTAACGGATTAGAAAAAGATAATAATCTAAGGAGAGACAGCACAATAGAAAAATTAGCTAAACTAAAACCTGCTTTTGATAAAGTAAACGGAACTTTGACAGCAGGAAATTCTACTCCTTTAACAGATGGGGCATCTTGTATTCTTTTAGCCAGCGAAGAATGGGCAAAAGAACAAGGACTTCCGATTCTGGCTTATATTACGTTTGCAGAAATTGCAGCAATTGAATATGTCAAAAAACAACAAAATCTTTTATTGGCTCCCTTGTTTGCCGCTTCTAGAATGCTAGAAAAAGCAGGATTAAATTTTCAGGATTTTGATTATTATGAAATTCACGAAGCTTTTGCTGCACAGACTTTAGCCTCTTTAAAAATCTGGGAAAGTCCCGAATTAAGCGCCGAAATAGGTTTAAAAAAAGCACTTGGCGCAATTGACCGAAATAAATTAAATGTAAAAGGAAGCAGTTTAGCTGCTGCACACCCATTTGCCGCAACTGGAGGTCGATTAATCGGTGTTATGGCAAAACTGTTGAACGAAAAGGGTTCTGGCAAAGGATTTATCTCGATCTGTGCTGCTGGTGGACAAGGTGTAACTATGATAATCGAAAAATAATGAACGTCATTCAAAAAACATTGTCATCTCTATTTCCAAAGTACAAATCTCGTTTAATTATTGAAGGACAGAAAAAGCTTTTTCATGGTATAATGAATGCTTTGCCTGACCAGTTATCTGATTTAAAAACTCAGGCAAAACTCAATAACTTTGAAGGTTTTAAAAAATTCGATTTACATCCTGATTTCAAATACACTGAAATCTATTATCCAGGAGAAAACTATTTCAAATATAAAATTAGAGGCAAAAACAGTAAAATTTCTGGACTTCGAATATTTTCAAAAGTTAACCAACGATTTGAAGAAGTAGAAATCCTGATTTGGGATAATTTGATTTGGGCATTAAAAATCAATCATTCCAATTATGATTTCAAAGAATTTGACTTTTCTAAGGTTAGAAACAATAGCATTGATATCTCTAATTTTGATTTTCCGCCTCGAAAAATAGATCTTTTTTATGATAGTCTAGATGAAGCCATCCAAGAAAGATTAGATTATAATGAGCTATTTGATGAAGAAATTGACGGAAAGATTTTCTATACCTTCTACGGTCTTGAAGACGGAAATTCTCTTGCTGTTGATGAAGAATTGAATGTGTATTCAATTGCTTACGATACAGATAATATGTTTTTTAAAATGGATATTTCATTTCTTCAAATTCTAGATGATCTTTCTGCAAATCGTTTTGATGAAAAAAAGCATCTTGAAGAAAGATATAAAAACTAAAACATTCAAAAATTCCAGTCATTACAACTGGAATTTTTTGTTTCAATTTTTATTAAAAAGCAAATTCTTCGACTGAAGATAATGCTTTTGGTAATGCATTTGCTGCGAAATCTGGAATTGCAGTTCCTTCTACTCTAAATGTCGTTACATCTGTCATTCCTAAGAAACCTAGAACGGTTCGTAAATAGGATTCTGAAAAATCATAACTTTTGTATGGACCTTCGGAAAATATTGCTCCAGATGCAATCGCTAAATATACTTTTTTGTTCGCTACCAATCCTTTTGGCGATCCGTCAGCGTAACTAAAAGTCTTTCCTGCTCTGGCCACTTGATCGATCCAACCTTTTAAAACAGCTGGAATTCCGAAATTGTACAAAGGAACTCCAATTACAATAGCATCAGAATCCAATAAAGTCTGAATTGCTTCGTCTGAATATTGAAGCGCTGTCTTTTGTTCCTCTGAATGTGCTTCTGCAGGAGTATAAACAGCACTAATATGAGTATTTGTTAAATATGGCAAAGGTGTTTTAGTTAGGTCAAGTGTCTGTACTTCTGTATCAGGTTGTCCTGCTGTCAATTTTGCTACAACTGCGTTAGATAATTGATTACTAAATGAATTTTCTCCATTAGTGCTTGTTATTATTTTTAGAATTTTTTGGCTCATAATTGTATCATTATTTGTTTTACGATACAAACTTATCTACATTTACTATCTCTTTTATAGTACTATCCTTGAGGATAGTGCTATCCTCGAAGATAGTAAAGCAAAAAACATGGAAACAAGCACAGATATTTTAAGCGAAATAGCAGAAAAAGATTGTAAACCAACAGAATGCATGGCAGCACTTCTGCCTGTTAGAGATGCATTGGAAATTTTAAGCGGAAGATGGAAACTTCCCATTTTAATCGCACTTTCTGATCGTCCTAAGCGGTTCAAGGAAATTTCTAAAGACATTAACGGAATTACAGATAAAATGCTGTCTAAAGAATTAAAAGATCTTGAAATCAATAAACTGGTTATTAGAAAAGTGTATGATACTTTTCCACCAACGGTAGAATATTCAAGAACCGAACATAGTAAATCGCTTACTAATGTTATTATGGCTCTAAAAGACTGGGGAACTTTACATCGAAAAGAAATTATAGGGAAATAGCAAAAAAAAGTCGCTAAGTATTTTATAAAACTTAGCGACTTTTTTTGTTTAAAGACCACTCTTAAACCGCAAAATACGGCGTCAAAATATCCTCAAAATTATATAATCCATTTTCTTTCTCTTTTATATTTTCGGCAACAAAAATTACTCCGTTTCCAAAAGCTTCTCTCGAAATCGATTCATGAATTAAACGTACGGTTTGAAATGGAAATCCAAAGATAACTTCATGTTTGCCAACAATTCCTCCTGCTCTCACTACATTAATATTTTCGCTATCGACATCAAGAGCTTCTGCGATTTTTAAAGCTGTTCCAGATGTTCCTTCTTTGGCTTTAAAATGTTCTTCGTTTACTTCAATATCAACCGAAGGCGCTATTTTCTTCAAAAACTTAGCAGCAAACAATAAAAAATTAACTCCCAATGTAATATTGGGCGACCAAAAAACAGTGGTTTTATCAGCAAGTTTCTTTAGTAATTTTAGTTCTTTCTCTTTATAATGTGAGATTGCTGAAATAATCTTTACTTTGTTTTTTGCAGCTGTTTCTCCGTAAGTGTAGATTCCTTCACTTGAAGAAAAATCGATAATCACATCTACAGGATGTTTTTCTAATAATTCTTCTACAGAAGTATGAGAACTTGAATAGATTAAGCCGGGTTCGTCTGATTGCACTCCAAAAAATTCAGGAACAGATCTGTGTTCTAAAACTGTACTTTGTCTTAAAACCCATTCTAAACAGAATTTTTTATTTTCTAATAATATTGAAGCTACTGATTTTCCAGTTTTTCCGAATCCGATTAATCCTATTTTCATAAGCATTTGTTTTTTTAATTGAGCAAAATGACTCGTTAGAATTATTGATATTTAAGTGGTTAATATCAATTGAAATTTTAATTAAAACGACAGTTTTGAAACCGCCTGTTTCGTAAAAATAGGAAAATCATAACAGAATCCCCAATTAAAACTGACTTTTATAACAATAAAAAACGTTCTTAATACGATTTTTTCTATTAAATAAAGATCTAACTTCAAAAAATCAGAAATAATATCTTATAGTTTTAGAGGCTGACTATGTTATTTTTTAAATGTTTCTTTTTTAACTTATTTCATTAAAATTACCATTAAAAAAAGGATTTGATAATATACAAGTAATTCTATTTTTAGTAGTTTTATCACCTGATAGCCCCAAAATATCAATACATAAATGACCTACAACAACAATGAACTGCTTCGTTTTTTAGATGCTCAGAACAAATTGTATTTGACCGCATTGGACGAAATTAAAAATGGTAAAAAAGAATCTCCTTGGATGTGGTTTATTTTTCCGCAAATCAAAGGAATGGGTTCGAGTGATACTTCCAAATTTTACGAAATCAAAAATGCTGACGAAGCCATTGCTTTTCTAGAACATCCAATTCTAGGAAAACATCTTGTCGAAATTACTTCAGAATTAGTCAAAAAGGAAGAAGAAACAGTTAGCAATATTTTCGGAATAAACGATGTTGCAAAACTGCAATCGTGTATGACACTTTTTGCGAGTGTTCAAAATTCCGAACCTATTTTTCAGGAAGTTTTACATAAATATTTTGAAGGATCTTCTGATTTTTATACGCTTCAACTTTTATACAGTAACCTGTGAAGTCGTAGTAAACAAAGGGATTTTTCCTAAATTAAAATATAAAAAATGTTGCATTTATAGTATTTCAAAATAAGATGTCTATATTTGCAACCCTGTTGCGATTATCTGTTTTACTATGAGACATTTAATAAACAGAAATGCCACTAAATGAAAAATAGAATCGTAATTGTAAATTTCTTAGCCGCTTTTGCAGTATTGTTTGCCATGCTGTTTCAAACGGTGCACTCTTACGAACACTTTTTCAAACAACTTTCAGAAAAACCTTGTGAGCATCATAACAGTGCCAATCAAAAGGAAATAACACACAGTCATGAAGTAGATACAAAATGTCATGTTTGTCATTTTGCATTTAGTACTTTTATTCCGAATTCGTTTCAGACTGTAATTTTTCAAAAAGCTCAAATTGAAAGTAAACCGATTTACATTTACACACAATCGGTTTCAACCTTTTTTAAAGGCAGTTTATTCGCTTTAAGGGCACCTCCTGCTCTATTTTAAGTTTTACAACATTTATATTTTAGATGAAAAGAATCTTTTTGCTTTGCTGCGAAGAGCTTTCTCGTAATCATTTTATGTTTCGATTTTAACAGCATAAGTGTCTGTAAATTTTTCAATTTTCATTTCATAAAGAATTTCAACTTATCCAAATAGAGTTCAGAAATTCTTATTCATTCAATATTCAAATCCAAACAAATAATTATGCTTACAGCTGAAAATCTCACCAAAAAATATGGTGATTATACTGCTTTGAACGCTTTAAACTTAACAATCAAAGAAGGCGAAATATTTGCCCTTTTAGGTCAGAATGGCGCTGGAAAAACGACTACCATAAATCTATTTTTAGGTTTTATAGAACCATCCGAAGGCTCTTTAACCATCAACAATATCCCTGTTACTTTAAACGCAAAAACAACTAAAGAATTTGTCGCTTATATTCCAGAAACTGTAATGTTGTACCCGAACTTAACAGGTTTGGAAAACCTTAAATTTTTCTCTTCACTGGCTGGTTTTAAATATTCTAAAGGCGAACTGGTTTATTTTTTAGAGAAAGCAGGTTTACAAACTAAAGCCCACGATCAAAATCTTGGCGGTTATTCTAAAGGAATGCGCCAAAAAGTGGGAATTGCAATTGCGATTGCCAAAAAAGCAAAAGTCCTTTTGTTGGATGAACCTACAAGTGGTTTAGATCCGAAAGCTTCTAATGAATTTTCCCAAATCCTAAAAGAACTTTCTGCAGACGGAACGGCAATTTTAATGGCAACTCACGATATTTTCAGAGCTCGTGAAGTGGCTTCGCATATCGGAATTATGAAACAAGGAAACTTAGTTACGGTAATTGAAGCTTCTAAAATTTCGGCTAATGAGCTAGAAGATTTGTATTTACAAACGGTTTAAAATGAAAAATATATTTTCTTTATTACTTGTAGTAAGTACCTACTCTATTGTCAATGCGCAGCAAAATACAAAAGTCAAAGACAGTATTAGAAAAGATTCTTTAGAATCTAAATTAAATGAATTGCAAACTGTTGAGATTATTGGACGCTCAACGCGAAAATACAATAGCGATTATTCTTTTTCTGCTACTAAAACGGCCACTTTAAATAAAGATATTCCGCAGTCAATTTCGTCTATCACCAAAGAATTGATTGCCGATAAAGGCGCGATTTATGTAGCCGATGTTGTAAAAATGGCAAGTGGCGTTATTCCAGCAAGTTATTACAATCAATATACGATTCGTGGTATTAGTCAAAATGAAGAGGGTCAGATTATAAACGGAATGCGAACAAGACAATATTATTTTTTACAACCGTTAACAAATAATATTGAACGCGTTGAAGTGATAAAAGGACCATCTAGCGCTACGTTTTCTTCTGTTGATCCAGGCGGAAGTATTAATATGGTGACCAAAAAACCGTTGGCAATAGACCGAAAAGAAGTCAGCTTGACGGTTGGAAGTTTCAGTACTTTGCGCGGAACATTGGATTTCACAGGACCTTTGAACGAATCGAAGACACTTTTGTATCGTTTAAACGGAGCGTACCAAGAAGCGAAATCATTTCGAGATTTGGTAAACAATAAGTCGTTTCTGATTTCTCCTTCTTTCAGCTATATTCCGAATGAAAAAACGGCAATCAATACCGAATTGATTTTAAGCGACATGACAGGGGTTCTAGACCGCGGACAGCCAATTTTTGGCGCTGTTGCTGGCAAAACCGATTTGAATAAAACGCCAATCAGTTTAAATTTAGGCGCTTCTGGCGATTATTTTAAATCAAAAGAAATGATTTTTATGACCAATTTAGCGCATAAATTTTCATCAAAAATTGGTTTCAACGCTTCTTACATGAAGCAGACTTGGACAGAAAATCTTCAAGAACATCGCACTACCAATGGTTTTGCGGTTGATATGAACAATCAGCCTGTGACAAGTCTTGCCATGATGCAGTTTGTACAGCGTAAGCAATATTGGGATATTGACAATTTGAGTGCTTATTTTAATTTTGATTTTAAAACAGGACCTCTTAATCATAAACTTTTAACGGGTTACGATTTAAGCAGTTGGAATAAAAATATTGGAGGCGGACAAAATGCTGCTAGAGGTTATTTATTAAATGATGGAACTGTAGCAAGCACTTTTGTTCCTGCAAATGCTTCCAATTATCAAACAATCACAGTAAATGGTATTATTTTGCCAAAACCAAATGTGAATTTCTTTGATTTAAATAATCCTTCCTATGCGCTAAGAAATACGCAAGATTATGTTTTAAATGTTCGTACCGCACTTCCATCGGCGCTTACAACTACAAACGCTGTTTATGTTCAAGATCAAATTCAGTGGGAAAAATTTACTTTTTTATTGGGGTTGAGAAACGAATGGTTTGAAGATATTACGAATTAT
This sequence comes from Flavobacterium panacis, assembly GCF_024649945.1. Lineage (GTDB taxonomy): Bacteria > Bacteroidota > Bacteroidia > Flavobacteriales > Flavobacteriaceae > Flavobacterium > Flavobacterium panacis. The sequence continues at coordinate 828,015 of NZ_JANKMS010000001.1, forward strand.
GAAACAAATAATGAACTAACGGTTAAAAAATCTGCTTTATTGCCAAGAGTTGGAATTACGTACGCGATCAATAATGCTATTAATGTTTATACTACTTACCTAGAAGGTTATCAACCACAATCCAATACCACAACGTTGATGCCTCAAACAGGAAGTTTACCTGGAGGGAGTCTTTTTAAACCTCTTGAAAGTGATTTAAAAGAGTTTGGATTAAAAGCTGTTTTCTTCAATAATACGGTAAGTTTTAATGCCGCAGTTTATGAAATCAATCAACGTAATATTTTAATGAATGCCAATGATCCCGTAAATCCAGATTTATTAGTGACCAGAGGTTCTGAAAGAAGCCGTGGATTTGAATGTGATCTGGCAGGATACATTACTCCAGATTGGCAGATAAATGCTTCTTACAGTTATATTGATGCCGAAATTACAAATGACGCGAACGCTTCATTAATTGGTCAGCGAAAACAGAATACGCCTAAAAACAGCGCTAATCTTTGGACACGCTACAATTTTGCTTCCGATTCGTTTCTGGATGATTTCGGAATTGGTTTAGGAATGCAGTATCAAAGCAGTAAAGTGCCTTGGTTTACAAGAGATTTTACACTTCCTGATTTTACCATTTTTGATGCCGCTCTTTATTACAAACCTAATGGAAGCCAAATGCAGATTGCCGTAAATGCTGGTAATCTTCTTAATAAAACGTATTGGTTGGGCGCGCAGAATTATCTGCGTTTGTTTCCTGGAAGTCCAAGAAATGCCAGCCTTACTGTAACTTATAAATTTTAATTTATATGAAATTATTTCAAACAGAACTCCTTATAGCCAGACATTTTAAACACTCTGTTTTTAAAAATTCGGCAGTTTATATTATTACCCTTTTTATTGGACTTTTACTCTTGTATTCGGCTTTTACAGGTTGGGACAATTACAAAAGTCAGAACGAAACCAGCGAAAAATACCAGCACGAATCGAGAGAAGATTGGTTGAAAAATCCTGATAAGAATCCGCATAGAATGGCGCATTATGGGAATTTTGCTTTTAGAAAAAGTACACCTTTAAGCGTTTTTGAATTCGGAATGGAACCTTTCTTTGGAAATGCTATTTTTCTTGAAGCACACAAACAAAATACAGCCAATTTCTCTGAAGCCGGTTTTTCAAACAGTATGCTTCGTTTTGGCGAAATTAGTATTGCGATGGTTTTACAGATTTTATTGCCACTTTTAATCTTTTTCTTAGGTTTTAATGCAATTGCGTACGAACGTGAAAACGGTACTTTGAAAATTCTTCTAACGCAGGGAATCAATTGGAAACAGCTTTTAATTGGAAAAGCGTTAGGAATTGCCAGCGTTATTATGTTATTATTTATTCCAACAATTCTCGTTTTGGTTTTTGTATGGCTGTTTCTACAAGATTTCAGTATTACAACTGATGAAACGGTCAAAATGCTTTTGTTTATCCTTTTTCATTTGGCTTATCTCCTATTCTTTTGTGTTATTGCCGTTTTGGTTTCTGCGATAAGCAAAACTTCCAAAAAAGCTTTAGTAACACTTATTGGAATTTGGCTGCTGTTTACGATAATTTTACCAAGAACGACGCAGGCAATTGGAGCTTATATTTTTGAAGCACCTTCAAAAATCCAGTTTAACAGCGATATTGAGAAAGATATTCTAAAACAAGGTGACAGCCACAATCCGAATGATCCGCATTATAAAGCAATTAAAGACTCTTTACTGCGTGTTTACAAAGTCGATTCGGTACAGAAACTTCCTTTTAACTATTCCGGTTATATCATGACGGAAGGTGAAAAAATAAGTTCGAGAATTTACAACGAACATTTGGCTTCGCTTTTGAAGATTTATAAAAAACAAAATAGCTTTTCTAAAACAGTTTCTTTTCTGAATCCGTACATCGCCATCAAAAATTTATCTATGGGATTATCTAATACAGATTATGAATCGTATATCGATTTCCAGAAACAAGCCGAAGATTATCGTTATGCAATGGCACAGAAAATGAATGCGTTGCAGATTAAATACATCAGCAATAAAAAACCTGGGCCAAATGACAAACCTTTGACAATTGGTAAAGAACATTGGGCTGATGTTGAAGAATTTCATTATGAGCCCAAAGAAATTGGAACGGTTCTTAAAAACGAAATCATCTCCATTATTTCGATTGTATTGTGGATTGCAGTGCTTTTGATTTTAATTAGAATCGCCTCTCAAAAACTTAAAGCTATTTAATTATGTTAGCATTATTATTCAAAAATTTTATTCGGTCAAAAGGGACCAAAATAGGCTTGCTTTTCTTGCTTTGCATTGGTTTTATAAGTCTTTTAATTGGAAAACAATTTCAAGACAAACAACAAAATAGTATTCAGGAAGCTTCTATTTATCAAAAGGAACATATTGCCAGAAATGCTAAGTATCATAAAGACGAAATTGGACTTTTATTGTATTACATCAAATTTTCTTTAGTCAATAATACATTACCTCTAAACAGTTTAGCGATTGGACAGCGTGATGTTAATCCGTCGATTCAAAATGTTACGATTCGTGGTTTAGAAGGTCAGAAATACGATTCGGAACTCAATAATCCGAATAATTTATTGGCAGGAAATATTGATTTTAGTTTTGTGCTTATTTATCTTTTCCCGCTTCTAATTATTACTTTTTCATACAATATCATTTCTGAAGAAAAAGAAAGCGGCACTTGGAAAATTGTGGCAACGCAAAGTCAAAACACTTTCAAATACATTCTTCAACTATTTTATGTAAGGATTCTGAGTTTAATTGCTTTGCTTACGATTCTACTTTTTACAGCAGTTTTATTTTTAAATATTCCGTTAGATCAATCGTTTTTTGTTTTCTACGGAATTGGAATTCTTTATATTTTATTTTGGTTTGCGGTTTGTTTCTTTATTGTTTCGCTGCAAAAGCATTCTAATTTTAATGCCGTAATATTATTAACCATTTGGCTGTTTTTAATTATTATTGTTCCTGCTGGAATCAATGCTTTTATTGTGAATAAATACAAAGTTCCTGAAGCTTTAGAACTGACTTTACAGCAACGAAATGCGTATCATGAAAAGTGGGATATGGATAAAAATGAGACTTTAGAAAAGTTTTTTAAACATTATCCGCAGTTTAGCAAATACAAAACGGCTGAGGGCAAAGATTTTAGCTGGTTATGGTATTTTGCGATGCAACAAATGGGTGACGACGAATCGGCTTTGCAATCGAAAGAATTAGAAGCAAAACTGGAACAGCGAAATCGCGCTGGCGAACTTATTGCACAATTTATTCCAACGCTTCATACGCAGATTCAACTCAACGAAATTGCAAAATCTGATTTGCGAAACCAGCTTCTTTTCTTAAAAGAAACCACACAATTTCATGAAAAACTTCGTCTGCATTTTTATCCAAAAATATTTGAAAATGCACCAGTTGATCAGCAAAAATGGGAAGATTTTAAAGTAGAAACTTTTAAAGATGCAACTACAATTAGTTTTGGAAAAGCCTTTTTACCTTTATTGCTTTTCATTTTATTGTTGATTGGTTTTGGATGGCGTAATTTTAATCGTAACGTTATTTAACCGCAAGGAACGCAGAGATTTTTTCGCAGAGTTCGCGAAGTTTTTTTAGCTTTTTGAGAATGCTTTTTTAAAGCGAAGATCGCAGAGTTGTTTTGTATAATTATTTTAAACATAGCCCAAGGTTTCAACCTTGGGATCTATATTGTGTTAAATTCATTGCGTACCCAAGGTTGAAACCTTGGGCTATATTTTACAAAGAGTTCGCAAAGTTTATTCGTTAAGCTTTGCGGACTTTTTTTATTCTCATTTCTTAGATTATTAAATTGAATATTTGCGTTCTTTGCGTTAAAAAAACTTTGCGTCCTTTGCGTTAAAAATCTTTGCGAACTTTACGTAACCTTTGTGTCTTTGCGGTTAAAAAAAAACACCAAACCCAACCTTTTCTGAATAAAATTTCTTCAAACAATCAATAATTTTATTTTATTTAGAATTAATATAAATAAACTTTTATATTTGCCGCTTTCTTAGCAAACACGAGTATAATTTAAAATTTACTTAATATTGCTTTCCCAAGTAAATTTTGATTAATGAATAATAATGATAGTTTCGAATTAAACACTTTCCAGTCCTTTAAGGAAGGAAACGAAACTGCCTATACTTTTTTTTACGATAAATACTTTAGGAGAATCCAATCTTTCAGCGTTCAGTTTATTTATGATCAGGACGAAGCTGAAAATCTTGCTCAAGAAGCCTTACTACACTTATGGCAAAATAAAGAGAGTGTTGAATCTATTAACGGAATTCAAGCTTTCTTATTTACCTACGCCAAATCAAAATGTCTGAATTTAATTCGCCACAATAAAGTGAAGGATAAATTCAAGAATGACCTGCTTAACCACAAAGAAAGAGAATTGGATATCGAAGTTTTAAATTCGATTCAGTTCGACACATTAGAATTAACAGAATTGGAGCGTATTATTCAGGAATCAATTAACGAATTACCGCCCAAAACTCGCGAAGTTTTTATAAAAAAACGCTTTGAGAATAAAAAAAATGCAGAAATAGCCGAAGAAATGGAAGTGACATTAAAAGCCGTAGAAGCCCATATGACAAAGGCTTTGAAGATTTTAAAGACCAAATTATCGGATTATTTGTTCTTAATTTTTATCCTTATTTATAATAATTAAGAATAAAAGGTAGGGTATTTTAATTCTGAAGTGTACTTACAATAGCGAGAAGTTTAAAAACGCATTTATGACATCGGAACTAATTTATAAATACTTATCTAATGAAGCTTTAGAACAAGAAGTTCAACAACTTTTTGATTGGATTGAGGCATCAGAAGAAAATAAAAAGCAATTTATAACTTTAAAAAAGACTTGGACTTTAACCGCATTTACAGAAACAATTTCACGTGATACTCCTGTAATTGCACTTAAACCAAAAAACAATTCAAGAAAGTATTTTAGATACGCGGCCATTCTTGTGGTTTTAATTGGTTTAACAAGACTTGTTTTTTATTTTAATGAAAGAACGACAGCTTCTAAAGAAATTGTTCTAGAATTAGGCGATGGAAGTTTAGAATATTTTTCACATAAAAATGAGAATTCTTTAATTAATGACAAAGGTGAGCTTGTTGCCAGAAAATTTTCTGACCGAATTATCTATTTTGGAAAAGTTCTCGACAAAGAAGTTTCTTATCACACGCTTACAGTTCCGTATGGTAAAACATTCAAACTTAAACTTTCAGACGGTACCCTTGTGAGTTTAAATTCGGGAACCACTTTACGATATCCGGAACAGTTTGGAATTAACGGAAAAAGAAATGTTTATTTAACCGGTGAAGCATTTTTTGAAGTTGCTAAAGATAAACAGCATCCGTTTATTGTGCATTCTGATCAAGTAGATATTGAAGTTCTAGGAACAAAATTTAACGTAAGCGCCTATCCTGAAGACAAAACCGTGAGCAGTGTTTTGGTTGAAGGAAGCATTCAAATCTCTGAAAAAGAGAATCCTTTAAATGCTGTTCTGCTTAAGCCAACCCAAATGGCTGTTTGGCAGAGTGAATCTAAGAAAATCGTAACAAAAACAGTTGATACTGCTTTTTACGAAAGCTGGGTTCATGGCGAAATCGCATTTAACAATACCCCATTTTCTACAATTGCAAAAATTATTGAACGTACCTACGACGTTGAGATCATCAACGAAAATAATGTTTTGGCCAAACAGAATTTTACAGGTTCAATAAAAATTAGTGAGTCAAGTGTCGAAAACATTTTAGAGCTTCTAAAACGTGATACGCCATTTAATTATTCTATTAAACAAAATACAATTACAATTACACCAATTTTCCATAACTAAATAAACATGACATTCACGATACCACCCGTTTTAAGAAAAATTCTGTTTTTCTTAGCCATACTTATATCTGGTTTTAAAGGATTTTCGCAGAATAAATTAATAACGATACATGCCAAAAACAAACCTATTAACCTAATTATCAAATCTATTGAAGATCAAACAGATTTTAGAATCATTTATAATGCAAAAAAAATAGATGCTGATCAATTAGCCGATTTAGATGTAACGAATGCAACTTTAGAAACTGCTTTAAAGAAGCTTTTAAAGGATACTAATATTTCATATTATATTCAGAAAAAGCAAGTTTTATTGACAAATGCTACTCCTGTTGACAGATCTGATTCTGGTGTTCCTGAAACAGATCGAATTATTAAAGGAACTGTTTACAGTGCAAAAGACAGACAGCCTCTTCCTGGTGCAACTATACGTATTAGTGGAACTGGAATGGGCGCTATAACTGATGCAAACGGAAAATTTGCTTACGAATTAAAAGGTAATAATATTAAAGATCAGATTCTTGAAGTTGGTTATCTAGGAATGGAAACCCAATCGCAAACAGCGGGCTACAAAAAAGATTTTGTTTTTTACCTAAAAGAAGTTACCGACGAATTGGATCAGGTTGTGATCACTTCTTCTTATGGAACTACAAAACTAAAAGAAGAAGTCGTAGGAAGTATTTCTACTTTAAGAGCAAAAGATATTCCAGTACAACAGGCTTCTGAAAGTATTGATAAAATGGTTGAAGGACAAATTGCTGGTGTTTTAGTTGAAAACACTTCTGGTGTTGGAACTCCTGTTAAAATAAATATACGTGGTCAGGGAACGTTAAAATCCTTAAATGGAAGTCTTTTAGGAACTTCAACACAGCCGTTAATTATTGTTGATGGTGTGATTATGAATGAACAAAAAGGTATTGACACCGCAAACTTTGAAGCGACTGGAGGTCTTGGAGAAAGTTTATCCAATCCGTTAGCTTTTCTTTCTCCTGATAATATAGATTCTTTTACAGTTCTAAAAGATGCCGCTGCTGTTGGTATTTATGGAGCTGATGGAGCAAATGGAGTAATCTTAATTACTACTAAAAAAGGTACTCAGGGAAAAGCAAAATTTCAATTCTCAAATCAGTTAGGAGTATCTACGGCAATTAATCAAATTAAATATTTGAACGGACAACAATACACTGAATTAAACAATGCCTATAACACAAATGTAAGCTCAAGCTATAATCCAGTAGCTTATAACGGAATCAATACGGATTGGTTCGATCTTTTAAACAATTCTGGAATTTACAATAAATATAATTTTGCTGTTTCTGGAGGAACTTCGAAAATTACCTATCGTACCAACATTACGTATCTAAATATTGATGAACCTCAATTAGGAAACACAACGAAACAATTAAACGGAGGAGTTAATATTGGTTATAAACAAGCGAAATGGAATGTGAATCTGTCTTTTAATCCAAGTTACATAAAAAAAGATGCTCCAAATATTTATTATGATTTTGCTTATCTGCCAACTATTTCTCCATATAATGCAGATGGAACTTATTCTAAAATTGGTTTAATAGGTTCAACAGGAGGAAATCCATTAGCAGCTATTGAACAAAATAAAAACATAACCGAATCTAAAGCGCTTCTTACAAGTTTAAATGTTGGTTATGAATTGAATAAAAACATCAAATTCGCCACTTTATTCGGATTAGATTATTTGGATAAAGTACAGGATCGTTATTTCTCTGGTGAAAATGAAAGCGGACAAAACAATGGAAGTTTTATTCTCAACGGAATCACTTATCCAAACTGGGGACGACGCTTATTCAACAAAAGAAATGGAACTAAATGGAACTGGCAGGGACAAATGCTCTTTAACAAAGAAATCAATAAAAACCATGCTATTGATGGTGTTTTAGGTTTTGAACTTGGAGAAGAAAAAAACAACTTTGATTTTATGTCCGGAACTGGATTTACAAATCCGAATATCGTAAATGATATTGCAAATGCGACACAGGATGATGACCTTTCAACTCCTAATGTAGATGAATCTAAAACAAAACAATCTTACAGAAGTGAAATCAATAATAATTCAAGAGTTTCATTATTTGGACAAGTAAATTACAATTATAAGAAAAAATACTTTGTCTTAGCTAACTTAAGACGTGACGAAAGTTCTGTTTTTGGAGACGATACCAATGTAGCTTTAAACAGCGGTGCTGGTTTAGCATGGATTATTTCTAATGAAGACTTCTTAAACAATTCTTCTTGGATTGACTTCTTAAAACTTAAGGTAAGTTACGGTTCTACAGGAAATTCAAGAATTGGTTCTTACCGTGCCAAAGGACTATACAATGTTTCACAAAACGGTTATAACGGAGCTCCTTATGCAACACCGAACACGTCTCCAAATGGAAACTTAAGCTGGGAAAAAAACAAAAAATTTAATGCAGGAGTAGATTTCAATATCTTCAATTCAATTGCATTGACATTAGAATATTACTATGATAATCTTAGTGATTTAATTACAAGTCGTGATATCCCAACTGAAACAGGTTATCCAAATATGCAATTGAACGCCGCTAGTATGTACAATAAAGGTTTTGAATTGACAACAAGAATTAAATGGTTTCAAAAAGGAAAATTCAAATGGACTTCTACAGTAAATATTTCAACCGTTGACAATAAAGTAACAGATTTAGTTGGTTTAGGAAGTGATTATTCTTTAGCAAATTTAGCTCTTGCTCAAAAAATTGGCTATAGTACAACTACAATTTGGGGAGTAAAATGGGCTGGAGTCGATCCTGCTACAGGGCGTGATTTAATTCGAAAAGATGGTCAGATTTATGATGCCCAAACCTGGAAAAGTTTATTTAATGAAACAGATTGGGAGCCAATTGGAGATACACAACCAAAAGCATTTGGAGGTTTCAGTAATAGTTTTTCTTTCAACAACCGTTTTACTTTGTCTTTTACAGGAGCATTCCAATGGGGAGGCGATAAGTTAATTTCTGATGAGATCGTATCAAAATACAGTATATTATCAAATAGAAACATGTCTGTTAATGCTTATGATTACTGGAGGAACCAAGGAGACATTGTTTCGCAACCTGCTCCAAGCAGAAATACTTTACTGCCTAACTTGAGTAAATATGTTTACGATGCAACTTATATTAAATTAAGTAACATTAATCTAAGCTATAACGTACCAATCAAAAACACTTTTCTAGATACCTTAATAATATTCGCTGATGTTTCTAATGCATTTTACTGGTATAAAGAAAAGAGTCCGTCTGGTATGAATGGCATTAGAGAATTCAGTTTCAATTACCCGCAATCACGAACAATTTCATGCGGAATTAATACAACATTTTAAAAAATGAAAAATTTTAAACATACTATTACCGCAAAATTCACATTCCTACTCGCCTCTGTCTTTTTAATGCAGAGCTGCAGTGATTTTTTGGAACAAGAACCGGGCACAAAGGTTTCTATCACAGAACAATTAGAAAATAAAGAAGGGGTACTTCAAGCAATGTCGGGAGTTTACATGGAACTTGAAGAACTTTCACGATTTGCTCCTTATGCAACATACGCCGATTTACAGGGAGGAAATATCAAATTTACGCCAACAATTGGAACGAGTACTTCCAGTACAAATAGAGGTGTCATTTCTATTAGAGACAATACCATTGGAATTTATTCTTTTGATGACAAGGCCGAAGCATCAAATTTGGCTTCATTTTACGGAAATAGTTATGATGTAATTAACCAAACTAATTTGGTATTAGAATTTACCGATGCATTGCCAGATGCTACAGATGAAGAGAAAAAACAAATCAAAGCAGAAGCCTTAACCATTAGAGCTTACACACACTTTTTATTGAGTCAAGTTTATTCACAAAACTATGGCTTTACAGCGGATGCTTCTCACCTTGGAATTGTTTACAATAAGAAATCTACAAATGATAAACTTACATATCCTTCTAGAGAAACAGTTGCTAATACCTATAATTTTATTATTGATGACATTAAAACTGCTTTAGATTTATATTCTAATACAACTTTAATAAGTGGACCTACTTATTCTTATTTTAACAAAACAAATACAAAAGCCTTATTAGCAAGAGTTTATCTGTACAAAAAAGATTGGAAAAACGCCTACGATACTGCAAATGATGTTATTACAAATTCGGGCGTAACCTTGACTGCATCAGATAATTATATTGCGCAATGGGAACAGCCTGATCTACCTATTTCAGAAATTTTATTAGAATTCTCGGTTAAAAGAAATGATGCAGGAGACGCAAGCGTTACTATGGCTTCTGCATACGGATATACTACTAATTCAAACTACGGTTATTATTCTGCATCAAATGATTTGATAGATTTATATGAAAGTAATGATATTAGAAAACAGTTGTTTTTAACCAAACCAATTGAAACAGTGGTCAATCTGGGATTTGTTACGCTAAATTATAACTTTACTAAGAAATTTCAGGATAATCCGGGTTATGTCGCTTTTAGATTAAGTGAACAATATTTAATTCGTGCCGAAGCAGCTATTGGTTTAAACAATTCAGATCAGGCAAGAACAGACATCAACACTATCAGAGCTCGTGCAAAAGCTACTTTATTAACAGATAACAATAATATTTTGGAAGCATTGCTTTTAGAGCGCAGAAAAGAGCTTTGTTTTGAAGGACATTTGTTTTTTGATATGGCAAGAAACCAAAAAGATGTTTCTAGAAATGATGGCTGTATTTCATCTTCTTGTAGCTTGACTTACCCATCACCAAAATACATCTTGCCAATACCTCGTAGTAATACCAACTTAAATTCAAATTTAAAACAAAATGAATCTTACTAAAATTATATCCACAATAAGTCTAGTTGTAATCGTATTTTCGTCTTGTTCTAAAGATGATTACAGATTTGAATCCAAAAATATTGATCCATTTGTCCGATTTAATTTCATCACAAATAATGGTGTTCCATTAGAATATCCTGCTGTTAATACAACTGCCTTAGCGCTGGCAGAATTCGAAAATAAATCTGTCAAAGTTTTAAAGGTTCCTGTTACCTTAACTTCTGCAACTTTAAAAAGTCCAGTTAAAGCAACTTTTAGTACAACTACATCTGGAAGTCTTGATACTTTTACTGTACAGCCTGAAACAGAATTACTTTTTCAAGGCAATAAACTAACAGACACTATTTTTGTTTCTTTCGATCAAAGATGGAAAGATAAACAATCTATAACATTAAAATTGGAAAACACTTCCGATCCGGATATTCATATTGGAAATCTGAATAATGCTTCACCAAACAACATTTTTACTATTAATCTGGGTGACGTTATTACAAATTACACATTTCCAGTTACTCAATATCTTGTTAAAGGTGAAGTAGGAGAAAAAATTGATTTTAAAGTAAATTTCCCTAACGGATTTATTCCATCTGAGATAGAAAGTAATCCCATTTTTAAATTTCAAAATGGTTTTGAATACTCTTTAACGCATGATGATTATGGAAATAACAGAAGTTCAATACTATATCATTTAACACTTCTAGAAGATTTACAAAATGATGATGCTCGTTACGAAAGTAAAATTACTTTAGTAAATACTCCAAATTATGTAGCTTCAGGAAATATCAGTTTAACTGTTGTAAAACCAATAAAAACGCCTAGAGATGTTCAGGCTTATCCAGCATCTAAATTTACGGATCCTACAAACGCCTTTTACTTAACTTATGGAGAACATTGGTTTAACAACAATGGTAATTGTACATGGCAGACTTTTAACGCTTTAACTTTTCCCGTTATTGTAACAAAAGATGATCCGAATGCGATACTTTACAGTGACAAAGGAACCTCAAACCCAAATGATGATGTATATCACGATGCATTTAAAATCGGATTTAATGTTGCAACTGGAACAAATACGGTCAATTCTTTTGGTCTAAAAAGATGGTTTTCTAATGAAAGCAACTCTGCTGCAATCTCTCCAGGCTTTAATATTACCTCAGCTTTGGAATTTTTCCCAGCAAATGGAAATAGTAAAACAGAAGGAACTGTACTTGTAATTCCACAAGAAATTACAATTGGATCTAGTGCTACAAATACCTATCAAATTGCTATTTCTGGAGAAGGAACATACAAAGAAATCAGCAACGGTTTATTTGAAATTTCATTTGAATTAAAATTAACAAACGACAAACTGTTTGGAGGAACAGTTTCGACGCAATACAGAATGTACAACAATAGAACGTATCCAAAACCGGCCGCTTTAAGCATTGCGTGTCCAAAAGAAGTTACGCTTTAATTTAGTATTCAGTCGCAGTTGACAGTCGCAGCGATATTCTTGCGCATTAGCTTTGTCAAAGTTTAAAACTTTGACAAAGCTTTTGGCGTAAAAAAAAGTTTCAGGTTTCAGGTTTCAGGTTTCAAGTTTTAGATTACACGTTCCCACAACTTGAAACCTGAAAATTGAAACAAATCAAAAAAAAAAACAAAAAAACAAAGCATTGAAAAAACTAATCTTCCCACTCTTATTCCTGCTGGGCTTAACGGCTTACAAAAGTGCAGAAGGTCCTGATTATACTGATATTCAGGAATTACGAAAATTGTATTCCAGCGGCGATTCTTCTAAATGGCCTGCTGCAGCATTACATGAAAATATTGATAAATCTAAATTTCAGGATATTGGAGTACTTCCTGCCGTTCCTTATCCAGCATACAATACGTATTCTAAGGAAAAAGAAAGTTTGGGAAAGATTCTATTCTTTGATCCAAGATTATCGCGAAGCGGACAAATTGCCTGTGCTTCTTGTCACAATCCTGAATTAGGATGGACAGATAATTTAACTCGTTCATTTGGTCACGATCGCCAGACTGGAAAACGCAATTCGATGACGATTCTGAATTCAGCTTATGCCACTTCCTTATTTTGGGATGGACGTGCTTCTAGTTTAGAAGATCAGGCTCAGTTTCCTGTTCAAGATCCTTTAGAAATGAATGAAAAATTGACAATTGCTGTGGATAAAATCGCGAAAATAAAAGGCTACAATTCCTTGTTTACTGCCGCTTTTGGAGACAAAAAAGTGACTTTAGAACGAATTCAATATGCCATTGCTACTTTCGAAAGATCAATCAATAGTCCGAAAAGCAAATTTGACCAGTTTGTAAGTGGAAAATCAGACATTTATAACGATCAACAAGTAAAAGGAATGCATTTGTTTAGAACAAAAGCACAATGTATCAATTGTCATAATACACCGTATTTCAGCGATAATCAGTTTCATAATGACGGACAGACTTTATTCGGTACAAAAAATGAAGATTTTGGGCGTTATAATGTCACTAAAGATGTAAAAGATATTGGCAAATTCAGAACGCCAACTCTTCGTGAAGTTGCCAACACAAAACCATGGATGCATCACGGCCACTTCCCTACTTTATTGGATGTTGTAGAATTGTACAATTTAGGTAATCCTTCACCTGTTCAGAAAAAATATCTTGGAACAGCAAGAGATTCTCTTATTCCAAAAGTAGATCCAATGTTAAGAAAACTAGATTTAAGCAAAGAAGAAATTGGTGATTTATTAGCGTTCATTGAGACTTTAAGCACACCAACTCGAAGAATTATAATTCCAGAAATGCCAAAATAATAAACTCTAAAATCAATTATTATGAAGTCATTAAGTATTCTAATTATTTCGTTTTTATTTTATAACTCAATGTTTTCTCAAAAAAATATAAATGAAACTGATCGCCAAGATATTAAAATTGATTCTCTTTTAAAGATTGATTTCTTAAGCTATAACTACAAGTATCTGGATAAAGATTTTAAAATAAAGATACCTAAAGATGTTTATGAAAAAACCTTTATCGATTACAAATTTATTCCAGGAAGAATAAAAAATTATAAAGATTCATTAGGAGTAGTTTTAATGGCCGAATTTAAAGATTGGGATGCCGTTAGAATTGCTTCAATAAAAATTGGCTATACTTGGCAAAGAATGGGCTATCATTTGTGGATGAATGAAAATGAAACTCAAGAATTGGCAAAAAAACTTCAAGTTAAAGTGCCTTACAGATTAAAAGAAATGTTTGTAAATAATGATCCTAAAGTTAAATCTGAAATTCAAAACTTAAGAGATAAACTGTTTTTAAAATTAGGCAACGAAAACATCAAAAAAATGTCTCCCAATGATCTACTTAATTATGCTCTTAAAAACAATCCTGAGTTAATCGAAGTATGGAAAAATCAGAATCATCGTTAATCAAACAGATAAACGATTTTTATGTATGAGGTATTTGCAAATTTATCAAGCTCATTTCTTTTTTGAAATGGGCTTTTTTATTGCTAAATACAATTTAAAATAGTAATTTACTATTCTTTCATCGAGGCATAAAATAGCACAGCATTCCTAATACAAATCATCTTTTTTAAATTTGTTTGTAACTCAAAAGAAGCTCTTTCTTTTTTATAAAAAATACCATCATGAGAATAGATCAGATTCAAATCAAAACAAACGATATTCAAAAAACAAAAGCATTTTACCAAAACCTTTTTGGCCTTTTTATTCTGGAAAATGATTCAAAATCAATAACCTTTCAAGCCGGAACTTCTATTTTAAAATTTGTTGAAGATGCTAACTTTAATTCAATCTATCATTTTGCTTTTAATATTCCCGAAAATCAGCTTGAAGAAGCCATTCAGTGGTGCAAAAACAAAGTTGATTTGATTGTTTTAGAAGATAAAAGCGTAGTAACGAATTTCGAAAACTGGAATGCACATTCTATTTATTTCTTTGATCACAACGGAAACTTACTCGAATTCATAGCACGACACGATCTCAATAATGAACAAGTGGGTGAATTCAACTCTGCTTCTATTTTAAACATATGCGAAATCGGAATTGTTACCGAAAATCCATTAGAATTAGGAAATCAATTAGTTGAAGAACACGGACTTCATTTCTTTTCTCAAAATGATAATACAGATAAATTCTCCGCCATTGGAGATCATGAAGGTTTGTTGATTTTGGTACAACCTACAAGAAATTGGTATCCAACTCAAATTCCATCTGAAAGTAATCCTGTGAAAATTACTTTGGAAAATAATGAAAACATAGTTGAATTGGAGTTTTAATAATTTAAAGTTCCGTAATTTTATTTGAAATTTAAATGAATTAAAATGCCTTTCGTTAGAATCAGTCTGCCCAAAAAACTTTCGCTTGAAACCAAAAACAATATTTCAGAAGCAGTTCATCAATCTTTAATTGAAGAATTTAATATTCCTGTAGATGATTATTTTCATGTTATTGAAGAATTAGAAACCTATCAGATAAAATATCCCAAAAGTTATTTAGGAATTTCACATTCCGAAGAAATCGTTTATGTACAAATAACTGCAGGACAAGGAAGAACCTTAGAACAAAAAAGAAAATTGTATCAGCAAATAGCAAAGAAAATAAGTACCTCAACAGAAATTACAATCAATAATGTAATTATCGTTTTGCTCGAAAATAATGGTTTAGAAAATTGGTCTTTTGGTGATGGAGAAATTCAAGAACCAAATCACTTAAAGAAATAATTTAAAATAAGAAAAGCCCAATTCAAACAAAATGAATCGGGCTTTTCTGTATATTTCAAATAATCTTTTAAAACTTCATTCTCTGAATTCGAACCGCATTTAAAATCGCTAATAACGCTACACCAACATCAGCAAAAACAGCTTCCCACATGGTTGCAAGTCCGCCTGCGCCAAGAATTAAAACAAAAGCTTTTACGACAAAAGCTAAAATAATATTCTGCCAAACAATCTTTTTGGTTTGTTTTCCGATATTGATTGCCATTGCAATTTTACTTGGTTTATCATCCTGAATTACCACATCGGCAGTTTCGATGGCTGCATCGCTTCCTAAACCTCCCATTGCAATTCCTACGGTACTTAATGCAATTACTGGTGCGTCATTAACACCATCACCGACAAAGGCAATCGTTTCATTTTTGGCTTTAATTTCGTTGACTTTATTCACCTTATCTTCTGGCAGTAAATCACCAAAAGCTTTTGTAATTCCGAGTTTATCTGCTACAAACTGAACCACATTCGATTTATCTCCGCTTAACATCGTCAGTTTTACGCCTAACGATTTTAGTTTCGAAACGGTTTCTTTAGCATCCTCTTTAATTTCATCTGCAATAGTTAAATAACCAGCAAATTTTCCATCAAAAGCAATCGCAATTGTAGTATAAACGATTGTTGAAGGATCAATATCATACGAAATATTGAATTTATCTAATAATTTAAAATTCCCAACATACAATTCTTTTCCGTTATACGAAGCTTTTAATCCGTGTCCCGAAATTTCTTCGATATCTTTCAATTCTACCGCAGCATCAATTGGTCCAACGTGATTATGAATTGCTGTTGCCACAGGATGAGAACTTTTATTTTCTAAGACATTAACCAGTTTTAAGATCTCATCTTTATCAAATTCTGGTTTTATAATGACTTCCTGAACTTTAAAAACACCTTCGGTCATAGTTCCCGTTTTATCTACCACTACATTTTGAATGGTTGAAATACTGTCCAAGAAATTGCTTCCTTTAAATAAGATTCCGTTTTTACTTGCAGCGCCAATTCCGCCAAAATATCCCAACGGAATACTGATCACCAACGCACAAGGACAAGAAATAACCAAGAAAACTAATGCTCGATACAACCAATCGCTAAAAACATAATTGTCCACAAAAAGCATCGGAATCAAACAAATTGCAATTGCTAAATACACCACAATTGGTGTATAGATTTTAGCAAACTTTCTGATGAACAATTCTGCTGGCGCTTTTTTGGTTGTAGCATTTTGAACCAGCTCCAAAATTTTAGATAATTTACTATCGTTATAAGCGGTAGTAACTTTTACTTGAACAATTGTATTTCCATTTATCATTCCAGCCAGAACAGTTTCTCCTTTCTTTTTGGTATCAGGTTTACTTTCTCCTGTTAAAGCAGCGGTATTAAACGAAGCTGAATCTGATAATAATTCGCCATCTAAACCTAATTTTTCTCCCGCTTTTAACTGAATAATCGCTCCAATCTGCACATCTTTAGCTTTGACTTTTACGGCCACATTATTTTCCAGAACATGAACCTCATCTGGACGTTGATCCAATAGACTTTTAATACTCGATTTTGCTCTTTTAACCGCCATTCCTTGAAAAGTTTCTCCAATTGTATAAAACAGCATAACCGCAACACCTTCTGGGTATTCGCCTATAGCAAATGCCCCAATTGTGGCAATACACATTAGGAAAAACTCAGAGAAAACGTCGCCTTTTAAAATACTTTCGTAAGCTTCTCGCAGAACCGGAAGTCCAACTGGAAGATAGGCAATTGCATACCAAACAATTCTAACATATCCCGTAAACCATTCTTGCGGAAAATAGTTATCTAAACCAATTCCGATTATCAGTAAAACAAATGAAATTATGGATGGAAGAAACAGTTTGAAAAGGCTTCCTTCGACATTGTGTTCGTGGTCGTGTCCTCCGTGATCGTGTCCGTCATTATCTGAATGAACAGGCTCGTCGTGAGAACAGCAACAGGAAGGTTTGGATTTAGTTTTTGTATTCTTTACTTCTTTATCTTGATGTATCATTTTTGAGTTTCAAGTTTAATCCCGATAGCTATCGGGACAAGTTTTATTAGCGCTAAAACTTTATTAAAAATTATGTTCTAAATTTAAGCAATTTGTATCGTTTTTTTGCCACAAAGGCGCAAAGACGCTAAGTTTTTTTTTGCTTGATTATCATTAACGGAACTATTTGTCATTTCGACGAAGGAGAAATCTCCGCAAGAAGCTCGACAAAGGTTGGTAAAATTCTGTGTGGAGTTACTTGCGGAGATTTCTCCTTCGTCGAAATGACAAGATTGAGGATAATCTCCCCTCAAAAAACTTTGCGTCTCTGCGCCTTTGCGAGCATATTTGATTAAAAAAACTTTGAGACTTAGCGCCTTAGTGGCAAAACCTGCTAGTGTGTATGCTCTCCTCCGCCCTTCATTGCTGAAAGCAGATAAAAAGCGCCTTTCGTTACGATTTTTGCATTGGCAGAAATATCATTTACAAACTTAACTTCGGTAAAACCTAAATCTGTTGTTCCTGGAATTACTTCTATCGCTTTAAAATGAATTTCCTCTTCGTGAGCTCCTTCTTTCTCGCCTGCTTCGTGTTCGTGCTTTTCTTCAGCATGATTTTCTTGCTGAATAAAAACGAAATATTTATCGGCATTTCTCACTACCGCGTCTTTTGGCAATGCTGGAACTGTTGCATTCACGATATTGATATTGGCAGAAACGTACATTCCCGGAATCAAGTCTTTTGCATCAGCAGGATCAATTTTGGCGTGAACGGCAACGGTTTTACTTTCGTTAGAAAAAGATTTGTTGATTCCGAAAATCTTTCCTTTAATCGATTTATTGGACTGATTCGTTAAAACAAAATCAATTACCTGACCAATCGAAATAGAACCTAGATCTTTCTCATAGACATTTAAATCCAAATGCATCTGACTGTTGTCAACCACTTCAAAAAGTGAAACTCCTGTGTTTGCAAAAGCGCCTTTAGCAATATTAATTTTTCCCACATAACCACTTATTGGAGAAATAATTGGCACAACCGAAGTTGTTCCTTTTATATTGACGTGCAAAGCATCAAGTCTATTTTTTGCGGCTTGCGCGCGAGCTCTTTCTGCTGCCAATTTGGCTTTTACTTCCTGAAAAGTCTTTCTCGGATTCACATTTTCATCACTCAACGTTTTCTGGCGATTGTATTCCAATTGCAGATATTCCACATTAGCAACAGCTGACTGATAATCTTCCTGCATTCCGATCACTTCCAAATTTTGAATCGTTGCCAAAACTTTTCCTTTGTTTACGAATGTGCCTTCCAAAACAAAAATGTCTTTTACCGTACCGCCAATCAAAGTCGAAACCTCAGCAGAATTTTGTGGAGGAACTGTCGTATAACCATTTGCCTTGATGATTTTATTCAAGTTTCGATCTTCTACAATTCCAGTTTCAATTCCGACTGTTTTGTATTGAGAAGCGGTTAAAGCAACTTCTGTGGTTTCTTTTTCTTCTTCTTGTGGTTCTTCGGTTTTCTTTTCATTGCAACTTTGGAAGGTAACCGCAAAGAGCGCTAAGATTATGCAAAGCACGCCAAGTTTAATTTCCTTGCGAACTTCGCGTTTTTTCTTTGCGAACTTTGCGGTTAAGTCTGCGGTTAAATATTTAGATCTATTTTTCATTTTTAATTGTTTTTGATGGTTGGAAATTGAAGTTCGATTGCACTTTGATTGTAGCTGTGTGTTGCCTCTGCAAATTGTTTTTTAATATCAATGGCTTGATTTAAAAAGCTGATATACGACCAATAACTCATATCGTCATTAGCATAACTTTTCTGAGCCGTTTCTATGATCTGATTGGCATATTGTGATCCTTCATTTTGGAAATAGGCTAAATTCTTCTGTTGTTTTTCGAAGTTATTTTTCAACTCTTCTCTTTGCAAATTCAGCATCATTTTGTTTTTATCTAAAGCCAATTGTGACTGCGAAATACTGATTTCCGATGCTTTTGCTTTGGTTGTATTCACGCCCCCAAACAATGGAATCTGCAATCCTGCTGTAAAACCTTGAAACAAAAATTCAGTATTAATGGTTTGAGCAAAATAGCCTAAACCAACTTTTGGCGTGCGTAAAGCTTTAAAAGTTCCGGCTTCTTTTTGATAAACCGAAATTTGTTGTTGATACAAATCAGTTATTAAAGCCTCGGCTTTTGTGTTTTGCTGATTTTCGATAAAAGTGTATTGCAAAGAAGTATTCGCATCAGGAATAATATTTTCATCTGTCTGAATGAAAAATTGCAATTGCTTCTGATAAATAGCCAAATCATATTCTAATTGCGCTTTCTGCGTTTCAATTTCTTTTACTTTGGCTTTGGCACTGATAACTTCAATGTTGCCGCTTTCTCCAGTTTTAAAACGTAATTCGGCATTCTTTAGGAATTTCGTATAAATATCATTCAATTCTGAATTGAGTTTCTGAATTGAAACGCCATACAAATATTGATAATACGCCAATGTTACCGCTTTTTCGATTTCATACGAAGACAATGCTTTTCTTTTTTCGGCCAGTTTTGTCAATTCTTCCTGCAATTGTCGATTGGCTTTTGTGATGTTTCCTAACGGGAAAAACTGCTGCACAGAAACGTTATGATCGTAATCGACACTATTGAACTGACCGCCTTGATATTGTACTTGAAGCGGATCGGGTTGAAAAGCCGCTTTTTTCAGAACAGTTTGTTTTTCGATTTCTTTATCGGCAATTTTTAAGTCGATGTTGTTTGATTTGGCCAATTCTATTGCTTTTTCTAAAGAAATCTTAGTTTGCGACTGCGATAAGATTGTGAACAATAAAAACATGCTTAACCGCAATCCCGATAGCCATCGGGAGCAAAGCTTTTTCGATTGATTTTTATATATTGATTTTTTCATTTTTATATTTTTTGTTTCACGCAGATTTTAAAAAGATTTAAGCTGATAAATGCAGATTTTTTTATTCATTCAAATCAAATTAAATCTGCTTTAATCTGTTTAGATCTGCGTGAAAAATCTTTTTTGTCTCCCGCAGATTATGCAGATTGAACAGATTTTTTCTTTTTAAATTAATCTGCCAGATATGCTATCCCGATAGCTATCGGGAGCGAGAGAAATTATTTTCTACACGCAGTAATAAATTATCTAATTATCAAATTTTCTCATTGACTAATTCTACCACGTTTAAACTTCTCCAGCAATAAATACAGAATCGGTAAAACGATTAAGGTCAATAAAGTGGCTGAGAGTAAGCCACCTATTACTACGGTTGCTAATGGTTTTTGCACTTCTGCCCCGCCGCTTGTTGATAATGCCATTGGCATAAATCCAAGTGAAGCTACGGCCGCAGTCATTAAAACAGGTCGCAAACGAGTTTTGGTTCCGATAATAATTCTCTGGAATGCATCTGAAATACCTTCTGATTTTAATTGGTTGAAATACGAAATCAGTACAATTCCGTTTAAAACCGCGATTCCGAATAAGGCGATAAAACCAATTCCTGCCGAAATACTAAACGGCATTCCTCTTAGCGAAAGCGAAAAAACACCTCCGATAGCCGATAACGGAATTGCTGTAAAAATTAATAACGCTTGTTTAACGCTTTTAAAAGTGAAATACAGCAAGACTAAAATCAGTCCCAAAGCAATTGGCAAAGCAACCATAAGTCTTTGTGAAGCTTCGATCAAGTTTTCGAATTGTCCGCCGTACGTTACATAATATCCCGCAGGAAGTTTGAAACTTTTATCTAGTTTCGCCTGAATTTCTTCGACAACACTTTTAATATCTCTTCCACGAACATTTAAACCAACCGTAATTCTTCGTTTTCCGTCTTCGCGGATGACTTGCACAGGACCTTGTTCGTATTCAACAGAAGCAACCTGAGAAAGCGGTACTTGTTGACCATTCGGAAGCGGAATAAACAAATTGCTGACATCCGTAATATCACCTCTATTGTTTTCGTCCATTCTCACGACAACATCAAATCTTTTGCTTTCGTCGTAAATCTTTCCCGCAACTTCTCCCGCAAAAGACGAACGAATGATTTGATTAATATCCGAAATATTCAAACCATAAAGCGCAATTTTGTCGTAATCGTATTTGATTGTGATTTGTGGCAAACCTGTTACTTTATCGGCTTTTAAATCTCCGATTCCTTCGATTCCTTTTATTTTCGAAATCAATTCTGCTGCTTTTGCGTCTAGGATTTCCAAATCATCGCCAAAGATTTTGATGGCAATATCAGATCGGCTTCCTGTCATTAATTCATTAAAACGCATCTGGATAGGCTGAGAAATTTCGATATTAGCTCCCGGAATAATTTCCATTTCCTTCTTCATGGCATTGGCAATTTCTTCCCAATTATGGTATTTGCCTTTCCATTCTTTTTTGTCTTTTAGAACAATAATCAAATCGCCACTTTCAATTGGCATTGGGTCGGTCGGAATTTCACCACTTCCTATTTTGGTTACGATGGTTTTGATTTCTGGGAATTTCGCTTTCAGAATCTGTTCGTATTTGGTCGTTGTTTCAACCATCTGCGTAAGCGAACTTCCCGTCATAATGGTTGCGTTGATTGCCAAATCGCCTTCTTCTATTGTCGGAATAAATTCACCTCCCATATTTTGGAAAATGATAAACGCCAAAGCGAATAATCCAACGGCAATTGAAAGCACGACTTTTTTAAATTCTAAAGCTTTTTTTAATAATGGTGTATAACGGCTTTCTAACCAAGCAATCATTCGGTCGCTGAAGTTTTCTTTATGTTCTGTTTTCTTTGAAAGAAACAAAGCGCTCATCATCGGAATATAGGTCAGCGAAAGAATAAAGGCACCGATATTGGCAAAACCAACTGTCATCGCCATTGGTTTAAACATTTTTCCTTCAGTTCCAATTAAAGCTAAAATTGGCAGATATACTATTAATATAATAATCTCACCAAAAGCAGCACTATTTCTAATTTTTGAAGCCGAGTTGTAGACTTCTTCATCCATTTCTTCCTGCGTTAATTCTTTTTTATTTTTGAATTTTTGTAAATGATGCATCGTGGCTTCGACAATAATGACAGCTCCGTCGACTATAATTCCGAAATCTATCGCACCAAGACTCATTAGATTTCCGCTTACGCCAAAGGCATTCATCAGAATCACAGCAAACAACATCGCTAACGGAATAACCGAAGCTACGATCAATCCCGCACGAAGATTTCCTAAGAATAAAATCAACACGAAAATCACAATCAATGCTCCTTCTAATAAGTTCTTAGCAACAGTTTTAATAGAATTCTCTACGAGTTTTCCTCTATCAATAAAAGCTTCAGCAACAACTCCTTCTGGAAGACTTTTATTAATCTGAGCCATTTTTTCGTGAACTCGATTTACAACAGCGCTGGAATTTTCGCCTTTCAGCATTAAAACCATTCCCGAAACGATTTCTCCTTTTCCGTCTTTTGTAGATGCTCCGTAACGCAACGCAACGCCTTCACGAACTTGTGCTACATTTCGAACCAAAACTGGCGAACCGTTTCGGTTTTTTACAACCACGTTTTCAAGGTCTTTTACGCCTTTTGCCATTCCGACACCGCGAATGAAATACGTGTATTGATCTTTTTCAATATACGCTCCTCCTGTATTTTGATTGTTTTTTTCTAAAGCGTCAAAAATTTCGGTAATCGTAACGCCCAAACTGTTGAGCATATTTGGGTTTACAGCAATTTCGAATTGTTTTAATTTTCCGCCCCAGGTACTTACTTCGGCAACACCTTTAATTCCCTGCAATTGCGGAATAATAATCCAATCTTGGATCGTTCGCAGTTCTACAGCACTGTATTTGTTTTCGTAGCCTTTTTTGGCATATACATCGTATTGATAAATTTCTCCCAATCCTGTAGAAATTGGCGCTAATTCGGGAGAATTTACATAGGCTGGAATGTTTTCTTCAGCTTCTTTTAAACGTTGAAATATCTGTTCGCGAGCCCAGTAAATATCGACATCATCTTCAAAAACAACGGTTACAACTGATAATCCGAAACGGGAAATACTGCGAAGTTCTATAATATTAGGAACTGTTTTTACAGCTCTTTCGAGTGGATACGTAATTAATTGTTCGACTTCCTGACTTGCGAGCGTTGGCGCTGTGGTAATAATTTGAACCTGATTGTTGGTAATATCAGGCAACGCATCAAGTGGTAATTTTTTAAGCGAATAACTTCCCCAAGCAATAAGCACAAGGGTAAATAGTAGTATAACGAATTTGTTTCGTATACTAAACTGTATGATTTTATCTAACATTTGAATTTATAATGACGTGAGAAATGAGACAATTGAATTGTCTGTAAACATGTGGAAAGTCCACAACTCTCTCGCCCGTTTTCGACTTTATCGAACAGGCTTAATCATTATACTATTTGAGGGGGCTGCCAAATACTTCCAAAGAAATCGGAAATAAAAACAGAATTATAACTTGGTAAAGGAATTGAAATTTGAGTGTAAGGTTTAGGAAATTCGAAACTTAAAGGAGCTTCATAGCTTAAAACCTGTGCGCCACAGCAATTGCAGGCACAAAACGGAGAACATAAATCATTGTCTTTATCGTGTGAATGATTATCCTCACTTGCAAACTGAACAGTTTTATGCATAGCACTATTCACTTCCATATCCGCACAAGGCATATTTGAAAGTACCATCAAATAAATTGACATTAGAATTGCTATCCATTTCATGCTTGTAAAAATAGCAATTTATTGTTTTTCTTTTCAAAAAAAAAGTTAATCAACTGATAACTAAATACATTTCTTAAAATTTTATACTTATGAAAAGAATTTTTAGTTAACTTTAACACTAATTAACTTCTTTTTCATTCTAAAACTCTACGCCTAGGAAACAAAAATTAACAGCCGAAATATATTTTAAGAATACATAAGCCCTATTTATTTTACGCAGTTTTATTAATTATAAACAATTTAATCAATGAAATGTACGAAACTAATATCAGCCTTTTTCTTATTATTTAGTGTTCAATTTTTCGGTCAGGTCTACACTGACAAAATCGTAGGAGAAAAAAACCAGCAATTAAAAGACAGTCTAAAAGTCGTAGATTATCCGTACGCATTACCCATTTGGGGAGAAAAAGTGGCTCAAAAAGGCTATAAGCTTCCTTATTCTGCTGGACTTTCCGTTAATTATTTTTGGCAGGATTCAGAAATAGTCATTAACAATCTTCAAGTAGGATTCAATAATGGTCCTATGTATAATTTGGACGAAATTGTACGATTTGATAAATCACATGTTGAAGTTGGCGCACTTACGATTCGTCCAGATATTTGGTTACTTCCTTTTTTAAACATTTATGGTGTCTTTGGAAAATCAAATCCTACAACTAAGATTAACGCTGGAATTTACATTCCAGATGCCAATAACAATTGGTCTGAAATCGCTAATTTTAGTACAAAAGCTAGTTTTAATGCCACTACATTTGGTTTAGGTATGACGCCTACAATTGGTATTGGAGGTGGATGGCTAGCCTTAGATATGAACATGGCTTGGACCGATATTAGTTCCCTTGATAAACCTGCCTTTTCTTATGTTTTTGGTCCGAGATTAGGAAAAACGTTCAAACCTTTTAGAGATAAAGATCAAAATATTGCGCTTTGGGTTGGTGGTTTCCGTGTTCATATTTCTGGAGATACAAACGGAAATTTACCTTTATCTGATTTTATTGATTTAAGCAATGCACAAGAAAAAGTGGACAATGGTTTGGCAAAAATAGCTGATAATCAAACACAAGTGGATAATTGGTGGAACGGTCTTACTCCTGCTGAGCAAAAAAATCCTTCCAATGTTGTAAAACATAATACAGCCAATCGAGCTCTAGAAAGTGCTGGTACATTCTTGGCTACTTTAGACGGGGCTCTTAGTACAGCAGGTTCTTCGTCTGTTCAATATTCGCTTCAAAAAAGACCAAAAGATATGTGGAACTTTATTATGGGATCACAATATCAACTGAATCCACACCTTATGTTTAGGGTCGAAGTTGGTTTTCTTGGAACTCGTACGCAAGCTTTGGGTGGTGTTCAATATCGATTTGGATTATAAAAACCGATTTTATGAAAAAAGGTTTATGCATACTTCTCGTTTTTTTCTGTGTGAGTCAAGCTAAATCTCAAGTATTAATATCCTTGATTTTTGGAGACAAACTAAATTCTCCTTTTTTAGAATTTGGTCTTGAAGGCGGATTGAATCTTTCTGATATTTCAAATTTGGAAAGTTCTGGAATGAATCCAGGGTTTAATCTTGGTTTTTATTTTGATGTTCGTTCCAAAAAAAATCCTGCTTGGATGATCAATACGGGCGTTATTGTAAAATCCCCAATGGGCGCGCGACATATTCCTGTTTATTCTCTAGACGATGTAAATTTGGATAATACTTTTGAAGGCGGTTCTGTAAACAGAGAAATCCGTTATTTTAATGTTCCTATTTTAATTAAATACCAATTCAAAAATAGAATTTACGTTAAAACTGGGCCACAATTGGGACTCTTAGCTTCTGCTTTTGATGAATTTTCGAATGAAATCAATAAAAATGATGTTACCTACAAAAAAAAAATCAGAGACCAGATTCGTGTTATCGATGCTGGAATTGCTCTTGGAACAGGCTATCACATGAATGTTGGCAACGGATTAAATATTACAATTCAGTATTATTATGGTTTGGTTCCTGTAATGAAAGGAGATGGTCCAAATGTTTACAACAGATCTTTGTATTTAACCGCTGGAATCCCTATTGGAAAAGGAAAAGCGGCACAAAAAAGAGCTGAAAAAGATGCCGAAATGAATAAAGTTATACTTCCTCAAGATGAAACTAAACCTTAACTGCCGGGTAAAGCTTATTCAATAAATAAAATCAAATTTGATCTGCTGAAATCTTTAGAAATCTGCGTGAAATACTTTTATTCATCGATCTTTCACGCAGATTTAGAACAGATTAAAGCAGATTTAAATCTCACTAATGAGTAAAATTGAATAAAAATAGTCACATCCAATGGATTAAACCTGATTGATTTCTTTAATAAACTCAAGGATTTCTTCTGTCTTTAAAACAAAATTGGGTGCAACGTGCAAAATAGCATTATTAGGCATAAAAGACATTTCCGCTGAAATAGGATTCTGTACAACAGTTATTCCACCTGCTTGTTTAACAGCTTGCATTCCAACTGTTCCATCAGAATTAGAGCCAGACAATAATATTCCAATTAAATGAGAACCATATATTTCTGCCGCAGATTCAAAGGCAACATCTATACTTGGTCTACTGTAATTTATTTTCTCTGAAGTATCTAAAGAAAGTGTTTCGTCTTTTTCAAATAACAAATGGTAATTGGAAGGCGCGATATAAATAAAGCCTGCCTTTAAAGGCACTTTATCTTCTACTTCCTTTACTTTGATTTTTGATTTTAAAGCGATTAAATCTTCTAACGTTTGTTCGTCTGAGTTTTTTCTATGAACCACAATAACAATAGCAAAAGAAACAGCATTTTCTATAAACGGCAAAATTTGCAGTAATGCCTGCAAACTTCCAGCTGAACCTCCTATTATTACTACTTTACAATCTTTTATTCTTTTATTTTCCTCCATATTTTCTCTTTATCAAACTGTTTGTATTTGGTTGGAGATATAGAATATTTTATGGTTTCTTTTGTTCCAAGTGCTAAAAAGCCTAAAACAGCAAGACTGTCATCAAATAATTTAACGACTCTTTTCTGCAGATTATTATCAAAATAAATCAAAACATTTCGGCATAAAATCAGATCAAACTCATTAAAAGAGGTGTCTGAAACCAAATTATGTTGTGAAAAAACCATCTTTTCAGAAAGGTTGTCATTGAATTTTGCAAAACCGTAATTGGCAATATAATAATCGGAGAAATCTTCTTGTCCGCCTGCATCACGATAATTATCGGCATAATCTTTTATCATTCTAAGCGGAAAAATACCGCTTTTTGCTGTTTCCAAAACTGATGAATTGATATCAGTTGCGTACAATATGGATTTGTGTAGTAACCCTAGTTCTTTCAGCATAATGGCCATCGAATACACTTCCTCACCAGTAGAACATCCTGCATGCCAAACTCTAATAAAGGGTTTTGTTCCTAACAACGGAAGTATTTCTTTTCGAAGTGTCATATAAAAAGACGGATCCCGAAACATTTCTGTAACATTCACCGTGATTTCGTCGATCATTCTTTTGCAATAATCCTCATCTGTGCGGACTTTTGATAAAAACTCATGAAAATGTTTAAATCCATCTAAGTAGAAAACTCGATTTACACGCCTTTTCAGTGAAGCTCTGGAATAACTTCCAAAATCAAAACCATAATACTCGTAAACTTCGTTTATAAGAGTTTCTAATTCAATATCTTCAATCATAATTCATTTAAATTTCACCCAAGATTTGAAGTAATTTATCAACGTCTACGGGTTTTGAGATGTATGCATCTGCACCAGCCTCCAAACATTTCTCTCTGTCTCCTGCCATTGCTTGTGCTGTTACAGCGACTACAAAAGTATTTTCCTGTAACGGAATCGCTTTTATAAGCGGAATGGCTTCATAACCATCCATTTCGGGCATCATCATATCCATTAAGACAGCATCGATTTCACCATCTACTGCTAATATTTTTAAAGCTTCTTCGGCACTTAAGCACGACAAACACTCAAAAGATCTTGCTTTTAAAGTATTTACCAAAGCAAAAATATTTCTAGAATCATCGTCTACAATCAACACACGTTTTTTTCCCATTACAGCGCTTTAAAAATTAGATTTTATCGTACAGCCAAACTCGCAACAATGACAACAACTGATCTACATCTACAGGTTTTGTAATGTAATCTGAAGCTCCCGCTTTAATACACTTTTCACGGTCGCCTGTCATTGCTTTGGCGGTTACAGCAATTACGGCTAAGTTAAGAAATTTAGGATTACTTCTAATCTTTTCAGCTGTTTCGTAACCATCCATATTTGGCATCATCATATCTAATAATACAACATCTGTATCTGGATTTTCATCTAAAATTTTAATCGCTTCTTTTCCATCAAATGCTGTAATAACATT
The DNA here is from genome assembly GCF_024649945.1 of Flavobacterium panacis. Classification (GTDB taxonomy): domain Bacteria; phylum Bacteroidota; class Bacteroidia; order Flavobacteriales; family Flavobacteriaceae; genus Flavobacterium; species Flavobacterium panacis. The sequence goes on from NZ_JANKMS010000001.1 coordinate 856,673, forward strand.
CATTTTAAAGGCTTCCAAAGCTTTAGAAAGCGAATAAATATTACGAACATCATCATCAACAATTAGTACTTTTTTCTCAAACAAAATATTGTTTAATGAATTCAGTTTCTTGTGAACCTCTTTTGCTTTCCCCTCCTTCTTTTCTTCAACCAAATGAAGGAAAAGTGAAACCTCATCCAGCATTCTTTGGTATGAATGAGCTGTCTTCACAATGATAGAATCAGCGTACTTTCTAATCTTTAATTCTTCTTTTATCGATAAACTTTTTCCTGTAAATACAATTACAGGCAGGTTTTCTAATCCTGGGCTTTTCTTAACGCCATCCAAAATTTCATAAGCTTGTTTGTCTGGAATTCCCATATCCAGAATCACACAATCTACTTCCTGTTTTCCTAAAGCTGATAGACCTGCAGAAACTTCACTTTTTATCTCTGAATTTATATTGTATGTTTCTAAGAAATAAGCCAGCGCTTTTGCATGTTTTGGGTTGTCTTCAATAATTAAAACCTTTTGAGATTCTTTATTGATGATGTGCTCAATACGCATAAAGACTTCTGGAATTTTATCAAAAGCAACTGGTTTGTCTAAGAAATCAACAGCACCTTTTAACAAACTTTCCTGTTTCAATTTATGCGAAGACATAATGTGAACCGAAATATGTTTGGTCTGAGAGTGATTTTTCAATTCTTCTAACACTTCCCAACCGCTTTTAATAGGAAGTTCGATATCCAACAGAATTCCAATTGGTTTATAAATTAAAGCAAAGTTTAAGGCATAATCTCCTCTTACCGCTACAACTCCTTTATATCCTTTTTTCTGCGTAAAAGCCAAAAGTGATTTTGCAAAATTAATATCGTCTTCCACGATCAAAATAACCTTATCGCCTTCTAAAATAGAATCGCGATCGTCTTCAATTTCTGCCGGAACAACTTCGCTAATGTATCTTGGTCTTGCTTCTTCATTTTCGTACTCTTCCTCGATTACTTCTACGTCCGGAATTTTACTAACAGAAACTTTATTAACAGCAAATCCTAAAACCGGAAGACACAAAGTAAATGTACTTCCTTCATTTACTTTACTGTGAAGTACAATTTCTCCTCTTAATAATTTTGCAAGTTCACGACTGATAGACAATCCTAAACCTGTTCCTCCGTATTTACGTTTTGTTGATCCGTCGGCTTGTTGGAAGGCTTCAAAAATTAAGGGTTGTTTTTCTAACGGAATTCCAATTCCCGTATCTTTTACAATAAAGCAAATCACTTTATCATTATCAGAATCTACTTTTATTTCAAGAGAAACGGTTCCTTTTTCTGTAAACTTAATTGCATTAGAAATCAGGTTTTTCAGAATTTGTTCCAAACGCATTTTATCTGTTTTGATAACAATTGGCGCATCTTTAGAAATAATTTCAAAATTAATTCCTTTCTCTTTTGCCACTAAGAAAAACAAGTTATGAAGGGTATCAACAATTTCCTTGGTAGAAACATCCAGAAATTCCAAATCCATTTTACCGGCTTCAATTTTAGACAAATCGAGAATTTCATCAATTAATCCAAGTAAACTATTTCCTGAACTCTGAATTACTTTTGCAAATTCAATTTCTTCATTATTCATGTTTTTGTTATTGTTCTCAGATAACAAACGGCTTAATAATAAAATGGAATTCAGCGGAGTTCTTAATTCATGCGACATATTTGCCAAAAACTCCGATTTATAACGTGTAGTTAACTCTAAAGCTTCTGATTTCTTTTGTATCTCGGTATTTTTTTCTTCTAATAAAACGCTTCTTTCCGAAAGTTCTTCATTTGTTTGTTCTAATTCCTCCTGTTGTACTCGAAGTTCTTCTTCAGAAGCTTGTAATTTTTCGGTTTGCGCTTCTAATTCTGCGTTGATTGCTTCCAGTTCGCTGTGTTGAATTTGAAGTTCTTCAGATTGCGATTTCGTTTCTTCCAAGAGTTCCATTACTCTTTTACGGTTTTGTGTTGCTTTTAAAGCAATTCCGATATTATTGGCAACCAAATTCAAGAATTCTAATTGCAATACAGAAAAACCATAAATACTAGCCAATTCAACTGCACCTTCTACTTTAAAATCTATCAACGGAAGAGCTACAATATGAGTTGGTTTAATTTCTCCTAAAGCATAATTAATATGAATATCATCTGGAGATAATGTTTTTAATTCCAACATTTTACCAGAAACAATAGCTTGCCCAATTAAGCCTTCTCCTTTTTTAATTCTTTCACGGTTTTTACTTGGTATATAACTGTATCCTCCAGAAATTGTAATTTCTTCGCCATCTACAACATACAAAACACCTGCGCTGCTGTTGGTATATTGACATAAAAATTCAATTACATCTTTTGCTAACTTCTGGATTGTTTTTTCGCCCAGCATTTTATCATTTAACGTAGCCACACCAGATTGCAACCATTCTTTTTGAGACAATAATTCGAAAGAACTTTTCAAAGAATCTTTCATATCATGAATAGAAGTTCCGAGCGTGCCCAAAGTGTCGGCTTTGCGATCGTCGATTTGAACATCGTAATTTCCTTTCGAAATTTGTGTTGCAATACCGCTAATTACTTCTAATCTTTCTGCTGTTTCTTTATCTTTTTTCTGTAATTCCTGTTGTAATAAAGCTCTCTCGTTGAAATCTTTCAGAATTCTAGCTAGAAAAACAGTAGAAATAAGAAAGGCAATTAAAAAAGCAACAACAATCAAAGACAAGCTATAATTACCGTAACGTTCTGAATTTGAATTACGTTCATCTAAAAGTTTTTGTTCTGTACTTTCAATTTTTTTGATGAGCGCTTTCATTTCGTTCATCATATTTCGACCTTCATTCAAATCAAAAATCAGTGTTTCTTTGCTTAAACGCTTTTTGACGATTTGATTGTTTAAATATTTAAAGAAACCTGAACGCTTATCTCGTAAGTCTTCCAGTAATTTTTTCTGCGAAGGATTATCAGAAGTCAATTCATCTAATTTATCAAAATAGGCATTTGATCGGTTTTCAGAATCATTAAACCGAGCAACGAACTGTTCGTCGCCTGTAAGCAAATAGCCTCGCATACTGGTTTGTGCTTCTGTGATAATTGCTGAACCTTCGTTCAAATTATAAATGACATCCTGAGTATGGTTTACCCAAAAGTTACTGCTTAGTAAACTTTTAATACTAACAAACGAAGCAACTGAACTAATGGTCAGTACAAGAAGCGAAACAAGTGAACTTATTAATAAATTTCTTTTAAAATTGCTCTGCATAAAGATTCTATACTTATTATTTATTGGTTAATGGAAGTACAATTATAAAACTTGCACCCTCTCCTTGTTTACTTTTAGCGGTAATTAATCCGTTATGTTTTTCTATGATTTTCTTGGCAATTGCCAGTCCAATTCCAGTTCCTTCGTAGGTTTGACGGTCATTTAAGCTTTGGAAAATAATAAAAATTCTATCGAGATAAATTTCGTCAAAACCAATTCCGTTATCTTTTACGGTGATTCTACAGAAATGCCCTTCTGGTGATGTTGGGCTGTCAAAAGATTTTTCTACAATAATTTCAGAAGTAATTTCGATTACTGGTTTTTCTTCACTTCCTGAAAATTTCAATGCATTTCCAATCAAATTCTGAAAAACCTGACGCATCTGACTCGGAATACTATCTACCGTTGGAAGTTCATTTGTTTTTATTTCAGCACTTTTATTCTCTATCAGATAATCAAAGTCTGAAAGAACTTCTTGTAAAACCACATTTAAATCTGTTTTTTCTGGTTTTACCTGAGCCGAAAGTCTGGAATACGCCAAAAGATCGGTAATTAAAGTCTGCATTCGTTCTGCCGATTTTATCGTTCTGTTGACATAATCGATTGCCTTATCGTCGGTTTTGAGATAAAGGTCTTTTATAATTTTTATGAAGATCTGAATCTTTCGGATTGGTTCATTTAAATCGTGTGAAACCACCCATGAAAATTGTTGCAATTCGTGATTTCGAAGCTCCAATTCTTCATTTTTCTGAACCAATTCTTTAGTTCTTTCCGCAATTTTGATTTCCAGATTGTCCTGTGCTTCTTTTCTGATTTTAATTTCTTTAGAAAGCAAGTCTTTCATTACTTTAAGCTCGTTCTGCTGTTCGTAGATTTTAATGAAAGTCTTCACTTTTAAAATTAGCAGATCTGTATCGACAGGTTTTGTGATGTATTCTACAGCACCTGTTTCATATCCTTTAAAAATGTATTTCTTTTCGGTATTAAGAGCCGAAAGAAAAATAACGGGAATATCTTTGGTACGTTGATTTCCAGAAAGGATTTTTACAACTTCAAAGCCATCAAGTCCTGGCATTTGAACATCCATTATAATCAGACAATAATCTGTTTTTAGAATTTTCTTTAAAGCTTCTTCTCCAGATTCGGCACTATCAACATCGATATTATGCAGCTCTAATGTTTTCTTTAAGGCAATAATATTGGCCCTTATATCGTCTACAATTAATACCATGTCTGGAGTTTAAATCTGTTGTAAGTCAAAATGGTTGAATTTAAATAATATGAAAATTTTCTTATTTTTTTAATAATTTGAAAAGGTAGCTATTTAAAATGGCGTGTAAATTCTCAAATGTATAAAAAAATAAACGAGCAGGTTTTTTATCTAAAATGAAATATTTTACACAATTCCCACTTTTACTTGGAAATTTAACGCTTTGGGATGATACTTAAGTTATTAGAAAATTTCCTGTTATTTTAACATTTCTTCTTAATGAAAGTTTTTTCACACAACAATGTCTGTTTAATTTTTATTGAGGCAAACAAAATCGCTTTAAAGACAAGCAAAAATCACATTATGATCTAATTTTAAGTACTAAAAGTGTTTAAAAAGAGACCAATCATGAAGAAGATAAAAACATTCCCTGAACAAAAACAAAATCTCCCTGGCAATGAACATATGATGAAACCCGAGCCAGAAATTATAAGAGAAAACTATGTTGGAAGTGGTAAATTATTAGGAAAAACAGCTTTTATAACAGGCGGCGACAGCGGTATCGGCCGAAGTGTTGCCGTACATTTTGCCAGAGAAGGCGCCAATATTGCAATTGTTTATTTAAAAGAAGACAAAGACGCTCTTGAAACCAAAAAAATGATTGAAAAAGAAGGACAGCAATGCCTTTTAATAAGTGGTGACCTGAAAGATGAAAAGTTCTGCAAAGCAGCCGTAAAAAAATGTCATACTAATTTTAAGAATATCAATATTGTAGTGAACAATGCTGCTGTTCAATTTCCGCAAAGCGAATTCGAAAAAATAACCTCAACGCAGCTCCATAAAACTTTTGAAACCAATATCTATCCCTATTTTTATATTACAAAAGCGGCTCTTCCGTTTTTAAAAGAAGGCGATACAATTATTAATACAACATCTGTAACTGCTTTTCGCGGAAGCGAACATCTCGCGGATTATGCCAGTACAAAAGGCGCTATTGTAAGTTTTACAAGATCACTTTCGAGTATGCTCGCGAAGAAAAAAATACGTGTCAACGGCATTGCGCCCGGTCCAATCTGGACACCGTTAATTGTCGCAAGCTTCGACAAATTAGCTGATTTCGGAAAAGACAATCCAATGGAAAGAGCCGGACAACCGTCTGAAGTAGCTCCTGCGTATGTGTTTCTCGCCTGCGAAGACAGCAGTTATATTACAGGACAATTTATTCATATTAACGGAGGTGAATTGGTTGGTGGATAGTTTTTTAACCGCAAAGAGCGCAAAGTTTTACGCTAAGCACGCAAAGTTTTAAAAAACTTAGAACCTCAGCCTCCCAGAATCTTAGAACCTTAAGAAATGAACTACATAGACATAATCGGTCTTTTTGCAGGAGCTTGTATTACAATCTCTACGATTCCGCAGATTTTGAAAGTTTGGAAAACTAAAAAAGTAAAAGAAATTTCGCTTAAAATGTTCGCCATTCTAACTTTCGGAATCGCGGTTTGGATCGTTTATGGCATTTTGAAAAATGATTGGCCAATTATTATCACTAACAGCATTTCGCTTTTTCTAAATCTCATTATGGTTTATTTTATTTTGCATTACGAAAAAGAATAATTCTCATAAAAGAAAAAAACAGCTCGGTGAAGCTGTTTTTTTGATGAAGAATATGTGAGGCTTTCTAGCTAGCTAATTTTTGGTTGTATGGTTTTAATTCTAATTGGTGTTTTAAAGTTCGTGTCTGCAAACTTCTTTTGATGAATTGCAATGGAGCAATTACAGCAACTGCATGCAACTTTTTGATTTCATTGATTTGCTTAGAAGCGAAGTTCAAAATCGGGTTAAAAGCAGTTAAATAGTTGTAACTGTGCTGTGCAATTTCCAATTCTAAAATTTCTCTTAAAATGCTTCTCATCAACAAATAGCGAACTGTTCCTTGTTTTGGAATCGTTTTTAATTCCTCAAACTTCTGCTCTATTTTATGATTTTCAGCTCCGATATAAATGTAGTTTCCAGATTCGTTTGTAAATATTCTTTTAACATCCGAAACAAATTCATTCTCCACATTTTCTACAATTGTTGGAATTCCGATTAAAGAAAATTGAATGTGTTTGTGACTTTCAAAATACAATACACTGTTTATTGATGAGGAATTACTCATAATCCCAGATTGATTTTTCTCTAAAGATTTCAGGTCGCCATTTGCACCAAAACTGTGTAAAAGACTTCCTTTTTCACAATACACAAAAAATACTGGTGTAAAAGGATTAGATTCGATACTCAAATTTACTTCTTCGTTAAAAGTAAGATCAAAATTTAGGTAAGTCATTTCTTTTTCAAAACGAGCTCCAGAGATACTTCCGTTTGCCCATTTTGATTTAAATGTCAATTTATATTCGTTGGCAGTAATTACTAAGTCACCACCAAAACTATCTTTAAAATTATTAAAAACAGCATCAAATCCTCCAGTATTTATGTAAAGTTTCTTCATTATATGGGTTTTGGTTTAATAAAACCGTTAGTAGCTATTTACGTACAAAGACTAACAGTGGTTTTATTTAAATTTCTATAACCCAAATTTCGTTTATCTTGTCAATCAATTCTTTATACAATTTCGGAGAGATATTTCATAATTTCTTTATTTAAGTGACAAAGGTTCAAAGCAACAAAGTGACAGAGTTTTTTAAGCATAGTCTTTTCTTCCTTTGTCTCTTTGTCTCTTTGTTACTTTGAACCTCAAAAAAAAAAGCAGCTGCCTCAAATAAATTTGAAACAACTGCTCATCAGCAAAATAAAAATACCAATCTATTTCTATGCTTTATATTACTTCGTTTATATCTGAATTTTTCGAATAATTGGCTTTCGGAATGTCTTTAAAAAACTCTGCTTCTTCCAAATCTGCTGTAGGACCATATCCTAATAAATGAGTCCCTTTTCTGTTATCTTTTGTTTCGATTACATATAAAATGGACATATCGTCTGGATCGCTCATCCCTTCATAACGATGATGTGCCACAATAAAAACATCTTGTGGCTGATAAACTTCTTTTGTTTCTGCATCAATTAAATGATTATCTTCAAACAAATATGTTCCTGTATAACCTTGTTCTGTATATTTTTTTATATAGTCGATTTCGTGTTTTGAATCTTCTCGTTTCATAACTGCTGTTTTACTGTTTATCAAATTTCTGCATTGAAAACAGATAAAATTAACTCTAACGATTTTAATCGTAGCTCATTCAAAAATCCTCTAAAATCGAAATTTATTTTTTATTAATTTTATGTGTGTTTAATAGTAGTTAGACATTTTTATACGACCTTTATTATCAGTACAAGACCATAACATTCCATTTTTAATGAACACTAATTATGATTTTTTGGCAAACGGAGGAGAAATGGGTAAACTTACCCGTGCCAAAGATTGGAGCAAAACATCCGTTGGACCAGTAGAAAATTGGCCTCAGAGTCTGCGTACAACTCTTGGCATTTTACTAAATTCTAAATTTCCCATGTTTTTGTTTTGGGGAGAAGATCATATTTGTTTTTATAATGATGCTTATCGTCCTAGTCTTGGTAATGATGGCAAACATCCTTCAATTCTTGGTGAAAAAGGAGCCGATTTCTGGGCTGAAATTTGGGATTTTATCAAACCACTTATCGATCAGGTTCTTACTAAAGGAGAAGCAACCTGGCATGAAGACCAATTATTACCGATTTATAGAAACGGAAAAATGGAAGATGTTTACTGGACTTTTAGCTACAGTCCTGTAAATGATGAAAACGGAAAAACAAATGGTGTTTTGGTAATCTGTAATGAAACTACCAATCAAGTACTTACTAGAAAAAAATTAGAAGAGAGCGAAAAACGTTTTAGAAATACGGTCAAACAATTACCACTCGGAATCTGTATTTTAAAAGGTGCTGATCTGGTTGTTGAAATGGCAAACAGCACTTACCTTCATATTATTGATCGAACAGAAAATGATGTTTTAAACAGACCCATTTTTGATTCTGTTCCTGAAACTAAAGAAACTGCGTATCCTATTATAAAAAATGTTTTTGAAACTGGCGAACCTTATTTTGCTGATGAGTTTAATGTAATCTTAAATCGTTACAACCAGCAAGAATTGGCTTATTTTAATCTTGTTTTTTATCCTTTAAAGGAAGAAAATGACATTACTGGAGTTATTGTTGTCGCTTATGAAATAACTGAAGAAGTAAAAGGAAGACATCTTTTAGCTGAAAGTGAAAAAGCTTTTCGAAATATTTTTATGGATTCTCCGATGGCAATGGCAATTTTTAGAGGAAAAGACCATATTATCGAATTAGCCAATCATACCATGCTATATACGATTTGGCAAAGAGAAGAAAAAGATACTATTGGAAAACCTTTATTGGAGGTTTTTCCTGAATTAGTCAATCAGAAATATCCGGAGTTATTAAATGAAGTGCGTGATTATGGTAAAACAATCCGTGAAAACGAATCAATTGCGTATGTAGATATTAAAGGAAAACTAAAAAAATTCTATCTCGATTACGAATACACACCGCTTTACGAAAAAAGCGGAAAGTCGTCTGGCATCATGGTAACGGTAAACGATGTAACTTCTAAAGTTAAAGCCAGAAAAAAAGTCGAAACAGCTGAAGAAAGAGCCAGATTAGCAGCAGAAATTGGAGAAATCGCCATGTGGGATTTAAATCTTCAAACTAAAAAACTAATCTACAGCGAAAATTTATTGGATATTTTTGGTTTTGAAAAATCTACAAAGATTGTACATCAAGACATTAGAAACCGAATTCTTCCAGAAGATGAGTCTATTGTTTTAGAAGCCTTTGAAAAAGCTTTAAAAACAAGTATTTATAAATATGAAGCCCGAATTCAGAAATTAGATGAAACCATAAGCTGGATAAAAGTACACGGTAAAATATTCTATGATGATAACAAAGAACCTGCAAAAATGATTGGAACGGTAATGGACATTACCGACGAAAAAGAAAATCAGGAAATATTACTCAAAAGCGAGAAAAAATTCAGGCTCCTTTCCGATTCTATTCCGCAGTTAATTTGGACAAGTGACTCCATCGGAAATCTCAATTATTTCAATGAAACTTTTTATACCTATTGCGGATTTTCGAAAAAAGAAATTGAGAAAAACGGCTGGCTGCAAGTCGTGCACCCAGATGACCGTGAAGAGAATGTAAAACTCTGGATGGAGTCTGTAAAAACAGGACATGATTTTTTGTTTGTACATCGATTCAAACGTTACGACGGCGAATACAGATGGCAACTCAGTCGCGCTATTGCACAAATAGATGAATTCGGAAAAATACAAATGTGGGTGGGAACCAGCACCGATATCGAAGAACAGAAAAACTTTACCAATCAACTCGAAGAGCAAATTATTGAACGTACGACTCAACTGGAACTTAAAAATCGAGATTTAGTCAATATGAATATTGAACTGCAGTCGTTTGCTTATATTTCAAGCCATGATTTGCAGGAACCATTACGTAAAATACAAACTTTTGCCAGTCGCCTTGCTGATTTAGATGATGAAAATATTTCGGCTATTGCCAAAACGTATTTGGGTAGAATTGAAGTTTCGGCAAAAAAAATGCAAACATTAATACAAGATTTACTCACCTATTCACGAACCAATTCTGCAGACCGCGTTTTTACAATTGTGAAAATAAACGAAGTTGCCGAAGAAGTCATAAGCGATTTCTCAGATCGGATTGAAGAAAAAAATGCCGTTGTAGAATACGGCGATTTAGGAGAAGCCACACTCATTCAGTTTCAATTCAGACAATTACTTCATAACTTAGTTGAAAATGCATTGAAATTCTCGAGACCTGGAATTCCTCCGAAAGTAAAAATTTCAGTAGAAAAAGTGAATGGAAAGCTACTTCCAAAAGCAGAATTTAAAGACAAAATGTACCATCATCTTCAGGTTTCGGATAACGGAATTGGATTTGAACTTGTTTATAAAGAAAAAATCTTCGAAGTATTTCAGCGTTTAAATACCGAAAGCGAGTTTAAAGGAACTGGAATTGGTCTGGCTATCGTAAAAAAAATCGTTGAAAACCATAAAGGATTCATCACCGTTTTCAGCGAAAAAGATAAAGGATCTGTATTTAATATTTACATTCCCGATTTATCGTAATCAATATTTGAATACAAAATTGGACTTGGTAGGAATGAATTTACTCCAGTCAATCTGCAAAGCGTGTTCAATAGATTTGATAATGTCACTCATTAAAACTGGTTTTGTAATAAAACCATTAGCACCAAGACTACGGCATTTTTCAATAATTCCAGGTTCGCTCGAAGTAGAATAAATAAGTACCGGTACATCTTTTTGGAAATCTGATTTTCGAAGTTCTTCTAATACATCAAAACCATTTTTCCCTGGCATATTCAAATCTAAAAAAACAACATGAGGTGCCGGAATTGGATTATTAGAAATAGCATGCAGCAATTTATCTCCTCCTGTATAGGTTTGAAGTATAATTTTCTGTGGCATAGATTCTACTGCATCGGTAAAAATGCTCAAATCATCGTCATCATCATCCGTGTAAAATATAGTATAATCGGCCATGTTACTTTGGGAGTAAATTTTAATTCTTCCAAATATAGTGTTTTTTATCCGATAATGATTGATTAATCCAATTCATACTCAATCTCAAATTGAAATCTCATAATTTCTCAGGTTAATTATATAATAGGAAAAAAGATAAAAATGGCAACTTTACTTTATCAATTTTCAGACAAATATCTATTTGTTTTTCAAACATATACAAACTAAAAAACACAATATCATGGGAGATCATAAAGACCTTAAGGATGAATTTGCTGTAGACAAAATAAAAGATCTGGCAGAAAATATCAAAACATGTATGTTTTGTACTTACAACGAATACAGATTACAGTCAAGACCTATGTCTGTTCAAAAAATCGACGATAAAGGACAGCTTTGGTTCTTATCGGACAGAAACAGTAGTCAAAATGCTGAAATTACTTTAAATCCGATGGTCGAAATCTTTTTTTCTGAACCACACGATAAATTCCTTACGCTACACGGAACGGCAAGTATTGAGCATGATAAAGAAACGATCAAAAAACTGTGGAGTCCAGAAGTTAAAATATGGATGCCTGGCGGTGAAGACGATCCAAATCTGAGCGTAATTAAAGTTGTTCCTGAAGATGGTTACTACTGGAATAATAAAAACGGAAAAATGGTTGCCATTGCCAAAATGACCGCTGCTTTAGTAACTGGAAAAACCATGGATGACGGAATCGAAGGAAGCTTAAAATTGTAATTTAGTTACAACAAAATTATTAGCCACAGATTAAAAGGATTTAATAGATTTTTTTCTACATAATCATTTTAATCTGTGGCTAAACTTTTTAAATAAATTCCTTATGCTCTTTGCGGTTTAAAACAAACCTAATTATTCATTCTTTTTAATTCTAAAGCATTTAGAATTCCTGCTTCACTTGCTGTATTATTAAAATAGACAAATCCTTCTTTTTTAGAGTGTATTTCACCTTTCACAACTATTAATTCATCTGTCGAATAACTAGAATGAAACATTCTCGGAATACCATGAAGTCTAATATACAACAAAGGGAAATCCTTAAATATAGTCTGCGGCAAATCAGGATGACTCACGCTACAGAATGTGATATTATTTTCTTTAAATGAATTCCATACATCCGGATTCCACCAGCTTTCATGACGAAATTCAATTACATTTTGAAAATCATAATTTAAAATGCCAATTATATTATCTAATTTTTCTTTGCTAAAAGCATAACTTGGCGGAAACTGAAATAAAATCGGCCCAAGCTTTTCTTTCATTCCGTTTATACACACTTCATAAAAGTCATGTAAAAGACTTTCACATTCGTGAAGCTTTTTAATATGCGTAATTTCTTTTGGTACTTTAATCGAAAATAAAAAGGCTTCGGGCGACTTATCGTACCAATTCTGAAAAATCTTAAGCGTAGGAAATTTATAAAAACTACCATTAAATTCGTAAGTATTAAAATGCTGACAATAAAATTCAAACCATTTTTTTGAGGGCAGATTGTTGGGGTAAAATATGCTTTTCCAGAAACTGTTGTAAAAGCTTGAACATCCTATTAATACTTTACTTTTCATATATATAATTCTTGACAATTGGTGCAGAAAAAACTTCTGCGTTTTCGTTCTCCTGTTTGTTTTTTATGAAATGGGAGATTACATCTCAGACAAACATCTTTTGTATAGGCTTCCCAATGTTGCTTGAGTTCAAATTTCTTTTTCCAGTATAAAAATTCGAAACTATACGTCGAGCATTCGGCAATAATTTGACTGATATAATCTGGAGGGATTTTTCCAATAATAGATTCAGGATGAATGTAACAACGGTATAAAACTTCATTTTTAATGATATTCCCTACTCCCGCAAAAATATCCTGATCCAAAATGGCATCGCAAATCATTTTGTCTGACATTTTTTCTAAACTAATCTGTGCCTTTTTGGGATTCCAGTCTTCATTCATCACATCAACACTCCAGTCATAATAAGAATTGAGATCTCCTTCTAATAATTTAACGGAACAGGTATAAAAATTAAGTTCTCCATCTTCAAAAACCAAACTTAATCGTGGTTTCGATTCTTTACGTTCATTAATTCTGTATGTTCCAAACATCAGCATGTGAATTTTTACGGTGAAAGAATCAAAACAAATCAAAAAATGTTTTCCCCAGGTCTTAAAAGCATTTATCGTTTTATCCTTTAATCGGGAAATATCAATAGCAGCAGTTCCAGAAACAGAAATGATTTTCTTTCCAGTAAATTGCTGTACTTCTTCTTTTAAAATTACTATGGAAGGACCTTCGGGCATAAATTCTTTTATTTATGAAAAAAGTGCAGTCTCAAAAACTGCACTTTTAAATACATTTTTATTCTTTATTCAATTTCAGCAGCTTCAAGATTAACTGCATTTACGGCAACTTCAGTCAATATTTTATCGGCACCTTTTTCTTCGTCTAGTGTTTGCTCCAGTAAAGTTGCTGCTTCTGGCAATCCGAGAGTTTCGGCAAATTGTCTTAAAGTTCCATAAGTAGCAATTTCGTAATGCTCAATTTTCTGACTGGCTGCAATAATTGCTGCGTCACGTACAACTCCAATTTCAGTTTCTTCCAGCATTCCTTTTGCTTCTTCAATCAAACCTTCCATAGCATCGCATTTTTTGGCTGTGGCTTTTTGTCCCAAAATCTTAAATACTTGTTCTAAACGCGCGATTTGCTCTTCGGTTTCGGTTAAATGATTGTCGATTGCATCTTTCAATTCTACTGAAGACGCATTCTTCACCATTGTTGGAAGTGCTTTTGTCAAAGCTTTTTCTGCCCAATAAATATCTTTTAATCCATCTTCAAATAATTCTGTTAAACCAGAAGCTGCATTTGATTTTGGCTTCGTAACTCCTCTTGGTGTGGTTTGTTTTTCTGTAGTTTTCATGGTAATAATTTTTACGATTAATAAGATTATAAAATTAGACTCTCTAAAATCGGACTGGTTATATGATTCACCATATAAATTGCATTCTAAACATCTGTTAATTATGCAATTAGAGTATATAATTCTATAATAATACGTGAAACTTCATCGGTAGCTTTGTAAGATAGAAATCATAAAAACAAAACGTCATGAACACTACAGATAAAAAAAACAGTTTAAATAGAGATATTCAGAATCATTTCTCTAATGACAGAAATTTAGGCGACGATTTAAAAGATGATATTCGTCAATCAGACAATGATAATGCTGAAATTGCAGAACGTGGTTACACGGTGAGAAACGGATATAATCCGAACAGACCAAATCCGGATCAAGAAGATTATATGTCTGATGATGATCTGGATGATCTAAACGATGATTTCCATACGGACAGAGATTTGGAAGATAATAATGATGATGTTTACGAAGTAGAACTTGAAGACGATGATTACGAAGATGAAGTTGACGAATTAGATAATCCTTCAGATGCTGGAGAAGACGATTACGACTTTAACGAAACAGAGGATGTTTTGGAAGATTTGGACGAAGACGAGGATGATGAGGAAGACGAAGATGATTATGTCGAAGAAGATATTGATGATCATGAAAATGATTACATAGAAGATGATGTCCAGGAAGATAATGATGACGAAGAATATCCTGAAAATGATCCTCGTCGTTTTTAAATCGATTTTAATATCACAAAAAGAAAAAACCGTCCGTTAAAAAACGAGACGGTTTTTTTGAGTTTAAAAAAATTCAACTACTTAATCTCCAATAATTTTCAATACTGGGATATCGTCCATTCGCGCTAGACGTTCTGCTAATCCCGCCCGCGCTTCGTTCAGTTCTTGTTCTGCTTTGCCCAATTCTATATACCATTGTTCTTTTCCTTTTGGAGAAGTTTCCAATTTTCGAACAATTTCATAGATTTCTCCTTCCGCTTCCATTACTTTCAATCTTTTGTAATAAGTCAAACTTTCGGTCATATGGGCAAGTGCAATCATGGCGGTTAAAAACGGATGATTATTGGTCACATTTACATCTTTTACTCTTCCGTGCTCCAATTCTACTTTTAAGGCAAAAGCAAATTCTTCCATATTAAAAGCTTCATGTTTACTCTTCGGATCTAAATAGGCTTTTATTGCATGCACATTATTCATCGTCGAAAGATCAACATCTGTTTGTTTACTGCTTAAATCTCTAAAAACAATGTTTGCTATAGCTCTGGCTTCTGCAATTGTCGGATCGTTTTCTGGATTTTCAAAATCACGAACCGACCAATCCCAATTTTTGGGATGAACAGGCTTTATGTATTTTTCGCAAAAATCTATGACATCATTTTTCAAACTTACCATTTCGTCTTCTCTTTTGATGTAAACATCCTGATAAGCACCGCTTTTTGTTCCCATGACTTCTATTTTTTAATTGTAACCACAAAACGACACATTATCGAAATAAATGTGTCGTTTTATGGTTCTTTATTTACTGCTATTTTTATTATACTCTCGTTCTTCCACTGATAAGTGAAATAATGAATAAGACTAAAAATATGAAGAATAAAATTTTTGCTATACTAGCGGCTCCAGCGGCAATTCCACCAAAACCAAATATTCCCGCCACTATGGCTAGAATAATAAATGTGACTGTCCAACGTAACATAATAATAGTTTTTTAGTTAATACTGATTTTTGATTCTGTTTGTATGTATAATTTAAGCTTTTTGAGAGATGCCTTAACTCTTTTATTTTAAGCGCATTCTGATTCAAAATTGACTTCATAATGCTGAATCAATTCTGAAAATGCGATTTCTGATTTTGTAAAATACTTTTTCGTACTGCGGCTTTTCTTTGCTCTATCAAAATATTTCTGGATAGAACCATCTTCATAAGTCGAAATCAAAAGCGGATGAACGTAATAATCTTTGCATACTTTTCTAGTATTTCCGAGCGCCTCTGCCGTTAAATCAAACGCAGTTATGACATTCTGTTTGATTACTTTTTCATCAGAAGTGACTCCCATTTCCATTAAACTTTCAAAGAAAATAATCGACGCAGCCCACGTTCTAAAATCTTTCGCACTAAAATCTTCGCCAGAAATATTGTGCAGATATTCATTAACGGCGTGACTGTCTAAAATCTTCTTTTCACCGTTTTTGTCATAATATTTAAACACTTCATAACCTGGAATTTCTTCACAACGACTAACCAATTTTATCAACTTTTTATTTCGAGTTGTAATGGTGTGTTGTTTTCCTTTTTTACCAATAAATTCAAATCGAAGTGAATTTTTATTGATATTAATATGACGTTTTCGCAAAGTCGAAAGTCCATAAGACTTATTGTCTTTTGCGTATTTTTCGTTTCCAATTCTGATATGCGTTTCCTCCATCAACCGAATGACTAAAGCCGTTACTTTCTCTTTCGACCATTCTTTCTTTTCCAAATCAATATCAACTTGTTTTCTAATTGATGGAAGTTTCGCACCAAATGCCGCTATCTTGTAAAATTTAGTCTGATTACGAATCAGATTCCATTTCGGATGATAACGGTATTGTTTTCTGTTTTTTACATCGATTCCAACTGCTTGCAAATGACCGTTTGTAACATCTGTTATTCGAACATTTTCCCAAGCTGGAGGCAATACCAAACTATTAATGCGTTTAATTTCATTTTTGCTTTTTACATCTCTTCCGTTTTTTTTATAAACGAAATGCTCTCCTTCGCGACATCTTACAATCGTCAATTGATTATCATTTATATACTCCAAGTCTAGTTTTTCGATAACTAAATGTGGTGCTTTTATCAATTGATCCATTAAAACTTCTTTTCTCGCAGCATTCATGATATTTAAATTTTTATCACACTAATAATTCATTTTAAATTTTAATTATTTCTTAAAGAATCAATTAAGTCTTTTTTATTCATATAAGATCTTCCTTTTATACCCACTTTACTGGCTTGTTTTTGAAGTTCTTCTTTGGTCCATTCTTCATAAGGCGTTGCCTTTCCTCCTTTTTTTCCTGCATTTGGCGTATTGGCAATACGTGCCGATTTTTCTTTGCTGTATCCTTTCTTTACCAACGCTTCATACTGCTCTTCATTTTTAATTCTTGGATTTGGCATGATTTCTATTTTTATAGGATTAAATTCTAAAAATCTGATAAGTCAAAGTTCCTCAAAAAGTAAGGCTATTCTGTTATAGAATTTTGTTCAGAATTTTCAAATTTGTGGGATGGGAATTTTGAAAGGAGGAATGTAAAATCTTAATTTTTAATTGTTGATGGTTGATGGTTGGTGGTTGATGGTTGATTGCTCGTGGTTGGTCAAAAAAAATCCCAACTCTTGGGAGTTGGGATTTCCTATACTTATATATTATAAAACTAATCACATTTAATCATCTTATAATCCTGCGTTTTTTCATCATATTCCATACAAGTCTTTTTAATTAAAACCATTTTATTATTAACGACTTTATATTCGGCGTTTTCATGACTTCTTCCTGCACAACATTGATTGTGTTCAAATATTCTCTTTTTTTTACTATCAAATTCTAAAGAAGTACCGCTAAAACTGCTTTCAAAATATTTGCCCGTTTTCGGATTAAAAAGAAAATAGATTCTGGAAGTATTGGGTCCAGCATAACTCGATTCGAAAACAGAGAATTCTTCAAATCCATCAAAATTATAATCTCCTATACCGATATTATACAATCCCCAAAGTTGACATTGCACATCAATTTTCTGAATTAATTTATCGGTCTTTTTTTCGATAATTTTTATAGCCGAAACTCTCGAGTAAAAACTGCCTTTTTCTTTATTAATAACTAATTTAAAGTATTTGTCTTTAAATGAAACAGGTTGCAGAATTTCTCTTTCTGTCCATTCTACATCATTTCCATAATTGATATCAAAGTCTTTTGCTAAACTTATTTTGAGTTCTTTTCCTGAATTTAAATCTTTCCAAACTCCGTTTAACTGATCGCTTTTCTCATCGTAATTTTCGAAAGTCAGTTTTGCTGTTTCCTTGTCATTTTTATCTTTTTCAATTAAAACGAGCGTTTTTCCCGTAAGTTTTGCATTTAAAACAATTGGAGTGTCGTAATTAGAGTAAGCATAAATTGCTGATCCTACTCCATCAGAATAAACATCAGAGACAAACTCTATTGGATATTTATCAATGAAACCTTTATAACTTATTTGGGCTGATAGGAAAGCTGTTGCTAAAAGAAATAGGAGTGTAATTTTTTGTTTCATGAAGCTTTTTATTTTCAATAGTATTACAAACATACATTTTCTAAATTTTATACAGCATCCAAATCCTATAACAATCCATAAAAATCCTGTAAAATTTTCTTACATCTTCTCAATAATTTTACATTATAACATTAAACTATTAAAATCATGAAAAAGTTATTATTAGCCGGAAAAACTATTTTAGGAGCAGGACTTCTTGTATTATGTCTTCAATCTTGTAAAAACGAAACCAAACAAGAAGATCCAAAAGAAGTAGCAGAAGATGCAAACGAGGCTAAATTTGATTCTATCGACAGTAAAGAAGATGATTCTGAATTCTTGGTAGATCAAGCGGAAATTAATTTAGCTGAAATCGAAATAGGTAAATTAGCACAAACAAAAAGTACTAATACTGAAGTGAAAAAATTTGGTAAAATGCTTGTTGATGAGCATACCAAATCAGCTTCTGAAGTAAGTACTTTAGCAAAAGCTAAGAACTTTACATTGCCAACTTCTTTAACTGAAGAAGGACAAGAGGAATACAATAAACTGAATGAAAAAACAGGAGTTGATTTCGATAAAAAATTCGCTGACATGATGATTGATGGTCACGAAAAAGCGATTAAAAAATTAGAGAAAGCCGCAAAAGATGCTAACGATCAAGAAGTAAGAACTTGGGCTTCTAACAATATTGCAGGTTTAACAGCACATTTAGAACATGCTAAAATGCTAAAACAAAACCTAGACAAAAAGTAAAATAAATTTAATTGGTTATTATTTATTTTTTAAATGCTAAGATTCTGAGATTCTAAGATCCTAAGTTATTTAGAATCTAAGAACCTCAAATCTTTGCTAAAAAACCCCTCAAGAGTTGAATTGCTTGAGGGGTTTTGCTTTTTAGATACTAAGGTTCTAAGTTGCTAAGATTCTAAGTTTTTCTCTTTGCACAAAAATGCAAAGTAGCTCGAAATCTTTGCAACTTAGAACCTTAGTATCTTAGAAGCTTAAAAACTTATTTTCCCGCTTGCTTCTGCAAATGTTCTGGATATCTTGAGCCTTCAATTGTTATTTTTGAAGCGGCATTTTCAATTTCTACTAGATCTTGTGCTGAAAGTTTAAAATCTACTGCACCAAGATTTTCTTCTAAACGATGTAGTTTTGTTGTTCCTGGAATTGGTGCAATCCAAGGTTTTTGAGCCAAAATCCATGCAAGCGCTACTTGTGCGTTTGTTGCTCCTTTTTCTGCTGCAATTTTCGATAACAAATCAACTAACGCCTGATTTACTTTTCTAGCTTCTGGTGTAAAACGAGGTAAAGTATTTCTAAAATCGGTACTATCAAATTGTGTATTTTCATCAATTTTAGCGGTTAGGAAACCTCTTCCAAGCGGACTAAAAGGCACGAAACCAATTCCTAGTTCTTCTAATACTGGAAAAATCTCTTCTTCTGGAGTTCTCCACCAAAGTGAATACTCGCTCTGAAGCGCAGTCACAGGCTGAACCGCGTGTGCGCGACGAATACTTTCTACACCCGCTTCTGAAAGTCCAAAATGTTTTACTTTTCCTTCTTGAATCAAATCTTTAATAGTTCCTGCAACGTCTTCCATAGGCACATTCGGATCTACACGATGCTGGTAATACAAATCGATTACCTCTGTGTTTAATCTTTTTAATGAACCTTCAACGCTTTTTCTAATCCATTCTGGACGGCTGTCTAATCCTTTTTTAGAATCGCCTTCTAAAAAACCGAATTTCGTTGCAATGACAACTTTATCACGGAAAGGCGCTAAAGCTTCTCCTAAAAGTTCTTCGTTCAAAAATGGTCCGTAACATTCTGCTGTATCAAAAAAAGTAATTCCTTTTTCATAAGCCGAACGCAAAAGACTGATCATTTCTTTTTTATCATGAGCAGGTCCGTAACCAAAACTCATTCCCATACAGCCAAGTCCCAAAGCTGAGACTTCTAAACTGCTATTTCCTAGTTTACGTGTTTGCATTTTTTTAAAGTTTCTAAGATACTAAGATTCTGAGGTTCTAAGTTTTATCTTAGTATTCTAAATCTTAGCATACTTATTTTTTTATAATTTAAGACAAAGATTCTAAGCGCAAAGAAAAAAACTTAGCTTCTTAGAACCTTAGCAACTTAGTATCTTATTTCAAAGAAGCCATATCAATTACAAAACGATATTTAACATCTCCTTTTAATAATCTTTCGTAAGCATCATTTACATCATTAACACCGATTACTTCTACATCTGATGTGATATTATGTTCGGCACAAAAATCAAGCATTTCCTGAGTTTCTGCAATTCCTCCGATAAGAGATCCTGAGAAGCTTCTTCTTCCTAAAATCAAGCTGAAAGAAGTTACAGGAAGCGGATCCATTGGCGCTCCAACCAAAGTTAATGTTCCGTCTACTTTTAATAAGTTTAAGTAAGCATCAATATTATGTTCAGCAGAAACGCAGTCTAAAATGAAATTTAAACTTCTAGCTTGCGCTGCCATTTGTGCTTCGTCTGTAGACAATACAACCTCATCTGCTCCAAGACGTTTTGCATCTTCAGTTTTAGATAAAGATGTTGTAAAAACTACTACATGAGCTCCCATAGCTTTTGCGATTTTGATTCCCATGTGACCAAGACCACCGATACCTACAATTCCAACTTTTTGACCAGGACCAACTTTCCAGTGTTTTAATGGCGAATAAGTTGTAATTCCAGCGCACAATAAAGGCGCAACAGCTGCAAGCTCTAATTTATCTGAAATGTGTAATACAAAGCTTTCATCCACTACAATACTTTGAGAATAACCTCCAAAAGTTTGTCCTCCTAAATGTTTGTCAGGCGAATTGAATGTCTGAATGTTTCCTTCATCGCAAAATTGTTCTAAATCATTTTTGCAATGTTCACATTCTCTACAAGAATCAACCATACAGCCAACCCCTGCTAATTGACCAACTTTAAAACCTTTAACGTGATCTCCAACTTTTGTTACACGTCCAACGATTTCGTGTCCAGGAACAATTGGATAAATTGTACCGTGCCATTCGTTTCTAGCCGAATGCAAATCGGAGTGGCAGATTCCACAATACAAAATTTCAATTTCTACGTCGTGTGCTTGTACTTCTCTTCTTGTAATATCTAATGTTTGTAAAGGTGCTTCTGCAGCTTCTGTACCAAAGGCTTTAATACTTTTTGTTTCCATAATTTTTATAGTTTGTTTGTTTTTTGTTTTGTTTCAGGTTTAAAGTTTAAAACCGTTAAGAAATTGGCATAGAAATCCTATTGATTCATATTGATATACAAATACTTATATAAATTTCGATTATTTTCTTCTAATCAAAAAATAAAATCTGTTACGAATCAGTAAAATCTACGAGAAAAATCTTAGAATCTCAGCAACTTAGAATCTTAGTATCTTTCGAAAGAATAATACTCTTCATCGGTTACGCTTTCTAGCCACACGCCAAAACCTTTATCTACTTCTGTACTAATAGAAATATGAGAATATTTTGATTTTGGTGTTGCTCCATACCAATGTTCTACACCTGGTAAAACAGTGATTACTTTTCCTTTTTCGATAAGGTTGATTTGCCCGCCTCTTTCTTGGTAATACCCAATTCCGTTTGTTACAATGATTAATTGCAGACTAGTGTTACTGTGCCAATTGCTTCTTGCGCCCGGCTCAAAAGAAACATCTTTGATCACAGTATTTTCAGGGTGAATTTCACTTGTTTGCTTTTTATATGACACTTCACCTGTCATATAAGTATTTGAAATTTTACCTTCTTCGGTTACGGCAGTGAAATTTGTTGTCATAATTTCGTTGTTTTATAGGTTAATAATTTATTTTAAAAGTTGTTGAAACAATCAGAACATCGAATCTCTTTTTAAAAGGAGATTGCATTTTAATTAATACTTTAAAAATTTATATATTTTTTTTATCAAAATTTAAAACCAAACAGAAAAGCAAGAAATCGCTTTTGTGAAGTGTTATTTAGTCTTTTAAAAACTGATACAATGATTCGTTGTTTATTTCGGGACAAATGTAGTGCAATACTAATGTCGCGAAATAACAATATTCAAACAAAAAATTAAGAAATTGAAACAATTTACATTCGAAGCGATTTTGGAACCGTTCCTGTAAGTCTTTTAAAATAATTATTAAAGTAACTCGGATATTCAAATCCAAGAGAATAACCAATATCTGAAATACTCCAATCAGTATGTTGCAGCAAAGCTTTTGCCTCGTTGATAACTCTATCCGTAATATGCGCTGTAGTTGGTCTTCCCGTAATTTCTTTTACCGAACGGTTTAAATGATTTACGTGAACAGAAAGACTTTGTGCGTAATCTTGTGGCGTTTTTAAAGTTAAAGGCTGATTTTTGGTTTCAATAGGAAATTGTCTTTCTAACAATTCTAAAAATAAAGAAGTAATTCTGGAAGAAGCATTTTTATGTTTAAAGAAATTCTCCGAAGGTTGCATTTTCATTGATTCATGAATAATCAAATTGACATAACTACGCATTAAATCATCTTTGAATGCGTAATCAGTTTCATATTCTTCGATCATTTTTTGGAACAATGAATCGATAAATACCTTTTGTTCAGCGTTTAAAGTAAAGATCGGCGTTCCTCCTATTTTAAACAAAGGCGATTCATGAAGTGTCTCTGACCGATCTTTGGTCTTAAAAAACTCTTCTGTAAAAACACAAGCATAACCTTCGTATTTCTCTGAAACGGTTTCCCAAGAATAGGGAATAATCGGATTACCAAAAAATAGAATCGTTCCGTCGGTTTCTATACCTCGGTCTGCGTATTGTATAATGCTTTTGCTGGTATTGATACAGATTTTATAAAAGTCTCTTCGGCTGTAAACGGGAACTTTACTGAAATCTCCATTTATAGGATAGACTTTAAATCCTTTCATCTTCAAATCTGAAGTAAAATCGCAATTCTGAGTTTCTGTTTGATTATTCATTTTGCAAAGTTATGAAAATCAAACATTATTCTTTTGTTAATTTTTTGTTTTGGTTTTTACCGCAAAGAGCGCTAAGATTTTTCGCAATCCCGATAGACATCGGGAGGAAAGTTTTTATTTTGAAAGAAAAAATGCTCGAAAAGTCGCTAAGACGCAAAGTTTATTTGAATTGCCTCCAGTTTTAACTGGAGGTTTACTATTTATGTACAAAAAAGGCTTTAGCCAAACTAAGAACTGTTGGCTAAAGTCCTAGACAATCCAGCTAAAGCTGGACGCAATTCATTTACTTATTGAAACATCAAAACTTTGCGTCTCAGCGACTTTGCGGGCATTATCTCTTGTAGCTAAAAAAACTTGAGACTACTTCACCACAATCACACCATTCTTTAACCCTTTCGCAGAAGCAGACAAAACAACTTCTTTAACATTTTCTTCTTTCTGAATAATGATTTGCGCATAGCCATTAAACAGTTTTCTTTTCCAAGGTTCTGCTGGTGTTATAACTTGAATAATTCCTGGTTCTGTGTTCATTACATCCCAGTCTTTTACTTTTTGTAATGGAGTTGCGGCAATATGAATTGTATTTTTGCCTTCTTTTAAAATTGATGTATTTAAAATATATTTTTGAGGATCTTCAGCACTTGGATTTACTTTATTTCCATTAATGAAAACTACAGTCTCTACTCCTATTTTCTTGTAAAAGAAACTTACCACATTTGAGATAGAATTATTCTTCAACTCAAATTCTCCTTTATAAATATAGGATGGTGCCTGTTTTTTGTAATCACGATCTTTAAAAGCTTCTGTCCATTCGGTTTCTGAATAATTTGGTAATTGTTGAGGCAGAGTCTCATTTGTTCCTTTTTGTTCCTTAAAATTATTTATAGCAACTAACGCAATGTCATCAATAAACTGATCGCTTTCTAACGAAGTTGGGTCTCCATTTCCAACTCCTAAAATTTTTCCGCCTTTAATAGAAAACGTAATTTCGTCGTTTGCCGTTGGAACACGCAAACTATTTTTATCTGTAGTTTCAACTGTTACAACAGAAACATTCCCTTTTAAAACATTTTCTTTATCGAAAGACAATTTGATGTTTTCTGCTTTTCCCGTTGTTTTTTGAATATCAGAAAGTACTTTTTTTCCGTTTTTATAACCAACAGCTTCCAAAATTCCTGGAGCATAATTTACTTTCCATTCTAAATGTCCGTTTGGCTCCATTTTCTTTTTTCCTAAACTTTTTTTGTTGAGAAAAAGCTCTACTTCATCACAGTTTGAATACGCCCAGACATCAATTTCTTTGCCTTCCATTCCGCTCCAATTCCAATGTGGAAGCA
The DNA here is from genome assembly GCF_024649945.1 of Flavobacterium panacis. GTDB lineage: Bacteria > Bacteroidota > Bacteroidia > Flavobacteriales > Flavobacteriaceae > Flavobacterium > Flavobacterium panacis. The sequence continues at coordinate 881,247 of NZ_JANKMS010000001.1, forward strand.
AATGCAAAACTGGGTCTTTCCCCCACCAAGATTTTAAATAAAAAACATTGTCTTTTGGGAAACCACAAACATCCATCATTCCGAAATAAGAAGTTACAGACGGCCAGCCATAAGGCGTTGGTTCGCCACGGTAATCAAAACCAGTCCAAATGAACATTCCTGCTAAATAAGGTCTTTCTGCATAGAATTTCCAGCCTTCTTCTATACTGTAAAAAGTGGGTCTTGGCTTTTTATCGTAAGCGCTTTGGTAATGTTTGGCGTCATCTGTAAAATAAATTCCTCGTGTTGCAAACGTCGAACCTTCCTCTGTTCCCATTCCTGGTTGTTGCTTGAACTGATTTCTATGCGCATCAATATCTCCGTTTCCAAGATAATTGTATCCCATAATTTCAACTACATTAGAAATTCCGCTTTTAAATCCGCTGCTGATTCCTACTGTTACAGGTCTTGTCGGATCGATACTTTTGCTGAAATCCTGCATGATATTGGTAATTCTTTCGCCGGTAATTCCGCCTTCAATCTGCCATTCTTCATTTCCAACCGACCAGCAAAAAATACTCGGATGATTGCGGTCACGCCCTATCATTCGCTGTAAATCATTTAAATGATAATCGTTAATTCCCATCAAACGCGTTTCATCAATAACCAACATCCCCAATTTATCACAAGCATCTAATAATTCAGGAGTTGGCGGATGATGCGAACAACGATAAGCATTTGACCCCATTTCTTTCAGTTTTGCAATTCTGTAATACTGCATTTCATCTGGAAGCGCCGTTCCAATTCCTGCGTGATCTTGGTGATTGTTTGTTCCTTTTAATTTTACATGTTTTCCGTTAAGGAAAAAACCATTTTCTGGATCAAATTTTATAGTTCTGATTCCAAATGAAGTTTCATAATTATCTATTAACTTTCCGTCTTTCCTAATTTGAGTAACCAAACGATATAAATTAGGACTTTCAATATCCCACAAAAGCGGATTATTCACAGTTATCTTTGAAATAAAATTTGCAGTTTTATAAAATTCTGGTGCGTTTACATCTTCTAAAAAGAAGCCAACTTGTTTGTTTTCAGCATTAAAAATCATCTGAACAATTTCCAGAAAACCGTCAAACTTTCCTTTATTTTCAATTGCAACATTTACAGTAACCTCAGCATTGTTATTTTTAATTTCTGAAGTCACATAAGTTCCATTTTGAACTACATGAATCGGATTTGTCTTCTGCAAATACACATGTCTGTAAATTCCTGCTCCTTCATAAAACCAACCTTCTTCCATCGAAGCATCAACTCGAACCACGATGGTATTTTCTCCTCCATAATTGACATAAGCCGATATATCATACTCAAAACCATTATAACCACTTTCGTGAGTTCCTAAATAAAAGCCATTAAAAAAGACTTTTGAATTTCTAAAAACACCGTCAAATTTTAGAGAAATATTTTTCCCTAAATCCTCATTCGAAATCGTGATTTTTTTTCTGTACCAACCAATACTTTTTTCTGGATAATTTTTCCCAGCTGCTTTAAATCCGTGACTGAAACTTGCACTTTCGCTAAAGGGTTGTTCAACTGCCCAATCGTGCGGTAAATCTAATTTTCTCCAAGCTCGATCGTCAAAATCTTTTGCAGCAGGTCCGTCACCAAAACCTGTTTTGGTTAAATACGAAAAGTAGCCTTCTGCATGACCGAAATCTTTTTTGGTATCATACAAATGTCCGAATGAAAACCGCCAATCTTTATCAATTAAAATTAATTCTCTAACCGATTTATTTTGCGCAAAAGCCTGAAATAAAAACAGGAGAAAAAAAGACATAATTATTCTTTGAGGAAAAGTGGTTTTCATAGGTTGGTTTGTTAGTAAATTCAAATAGTGATAAAAATAAGGCTTTTACAGAAAAAACATTAATAGTATTTTATCAAAATATGATAACTCATTCATATATACAGTTCTAAAATGGGTTTTAAAATTTAGAATGAATCTAATAGCTTCAAATTCAAAAATGATTTTCTTTTGATGTAACTTTATTTTAAAATCATAAAAAAGCAAGAAAATTATGAGTACTATTATAAATGAAAATAGACTCCAAAGTAAATTCAAAACCTTAGATCATAAGATTAATGAACTTAATGATCAAAAGATTGTTGCTTTTTTTGAATCTTTAGGATTGACAGAAAGAAATGATGTTCCGAAGGACTTTCTGAAATGGGAAAACATACTAATTGTGGTTCCAAATCGACATGTTTCTCACGAACTGAAATACTATAAATATGCCATTTCACGAATTTCATTTTTAACGAATCCTTACGCAGATCAACTTCATATTTTTGATCTCAAAGATTGGAAAAGCGCATCGGGAAACAAAACGCAGTTTCAGATTAGAGAAATGCTGAAAACTAGTTTCGGAGGTGTCAAGAAAGTCATTAAAGAGTCTTAAAAAAAATTAAAAGCCCAATCACAGTCGATTGGGCTTTTTTGTTTTTACACTCAAAAAACTTTATTTCTCTCGCAGATTTAGCAGATTATGGAGATTTTTTTCTATTTAAAAAAATCAAATCTGTTTAATCTACTAAATCTACGAGAGAAAAATCTTTTAAATGATACTTTGCTGTTAACAAAAAACTATTGCACTTCTAAAAGCTCTTTAATTTTAGCTTCTAAAGCATGTCCGTGAATGTTTTTGGCTAAAATGATTCCGTTTTTATCGATCAAAAAGTTCAACGGAACAGATTGCAATTTATAATCACCAACAACTGGAGATTGCCAGTATTTTAAATCACTAACGTTTGTCCAAGGTAATTTCCCTTTTGCAATTGCTGCTGTCCATAATGGCTTTTTGGTGTCCATAGAGACGCCATAAATTGATAATTTGTCTGGATAAGCATTGTGCAATTTTACTAAAACAGGCTGCTCTTTAATGCAAGGTCCACACCAGGAAGCCCAAAAGTCAACCAAAACTAAGGAACCTCTTAAAGAGGAAAGCGATATGTTTTCTCCTTTTGTATCTGGAAGCTCAATTTCTGGAGCAATATCTCCAATATTTACACCTACAACTTGTGCGTTTGTGCTTGTTACAACACAGCATAAAAATGCTGCAATAAGTAAAGTTTTTTTCATAATTAAGTTTATAATTTAGATTGTGGGGCCTTTTTAGTTTAATCTCGCAAAGGCGCAGAGGCGCTAAGTTTTATTTCTAAGTTTGAATATTCGGCCAAAGCCCTCCTATTTCACTCTTTTTTAAACCTCCAGCTAAAGCTAGAGACAATTCATAAAAAACTTTGCAACTTCGCGACTTTGCGAGATTATTCTAAAACAAATATAAATTTTTCTTTCACAGAATTTCTTGACCTAAGAAAACTTTATTTTTTATTCTTCATTCTCTCTCAATCACAAAATTATCCTAAATATTTTTCTCTTAATTGGTATATCGAGAAAAGTCGATATATTTGTACCATGGAAACGATAGAAATTTTTAAAGCTTTATCCAACAAATCCAGATTACAAATGCTGGAATGGCTAAAAGAACCCGAAATTAACTTTCCGGGACAGCTTGAACATGCCGGATTTGAGCATGGTGTCTGCGTTGGGCAGATTCAGGCCAAAGCTGGTTTGACACAATCCACAGTATCCGAATACCTGTCTATTTTACAGCGCGCTGGTTTTATCGAAGCCAAACGTGTTGGACAATGGACTTATTATAAACGTAACGAAGGTGCCTTTGAAGCACTCAGTAAATTAATTCAATCTAATTTGTAAAATTACTATGAGTACAAACAACCTGTTTTCTCCATTTAACTTAAAAACGTTAAATCTGAAAAACCGAATCGTAATGGCGCCAATGACGCGCTCTTTTTCTCCTAATGGAGTTCCAACTGATGAAGTCGCTGCTTACTACCAAAAAAGAGCTGAAGGCGAAGTTGGTTTAATCTTATCTGAAGGAACTGTTATTGACAGACCTTCATCATCTAATGATGCTAATGTTCCTCACTTTCACGGAGATTTAGCTTTAAATGGATGGAAAAAAGTAATTGATGAAGTTCACGCTGCGGGCGGAAAAATGGGACCGCAGATCTGGCATATGGGAATTATGGACAACCACCATTCTGGATGGGTACCTCCTGTTCCATTTGAAGGTCCGTCTGGATTAAACCGTCCTGATTTTAGAAATGGTGTTGCCATGACTGAAAAAGATATTGAAGATACCATTCTTTCTTTTGGTAAAGCTGCTGCTGATGCTAAAAGATTAGGTTTTGACACTGTTGAAATTCACGGTGCACACGGTTATTTAATTGACCAATTCTTTAGAGAGGAGACAAACTTACGTGAAGATATTTACGGAGGAAAAACACTTCCTGAACGCAATCGTTTTGCTATTGAAGTGACAAAAGAAGTAAGAAAACAAGTTGGAAATGACTTCGCTGTGATTATGCGTTTTTCTCAATTCAAACCTTCTGACTATAATTATAAATTAGCTAAAAATCCGCAAGAATTAGAAGCTTGGCTTACTCCTCTTGTTGACGCTGGTGTTGATATTATTCATGCTTCGCAACGTCGTTTCTGGGAACCAGAATTCGAAGATTCTGATTTGAACTTTGCAGGATGGGCTAAAAAAGTAACTGGAGCACCAACTATTACTGTTGGTTCTGTTGGACTTTCTGGTGATTTCTTTGGTGCATTTGCTGGAGAAAGTTCTGAGCCAACTTCTTTAGAGGAATTAAACAGACGTTTCGACAGAGGTGATTTTGATTTGGTTGCTGTTGGAAGACCTCTTTTATCAGATCCGAATTGGGTGGCTAAAATCAAAGCTGGAAAAACGGATGAATTAAAAGGTTTTACTAAAGAAGCTTTAGGACAGTTGGTTTTAGAATAATTTTTTAAGATACAAAGCAACAGAGGTTCAAAGGGAAAAAGCTTTTCCTTTGAACCTTTGTTGTTTTCTACAATACAGGTTTAAATTCAAATCTGTGGAAATCTGCTGAAATCTTTTAAAATCTGCGTGAAATACTTTTTGCGCATCGATTTTTTTCACGCAGATTTATACAGATTAAAGCAGATCAAATTAGATTTTACTTTTTGAATGAAACTTTTTATTTTATTCAATTTCACCTAATAGATTAAAAATTAGTTTAAAACATTTATCTTTGCAGTCGATATGAAATTCTTGAACAGCATATTACGTCTTCCATTTTTCAGCACTTATTATTATGCAATAATATCTGCTCGGATAGGCTATGCATATAATTCAACGAATTCAAAACTGTAATTTAAACAGATAAAAAATTATATAAACCTTAAAGCCCGGGCATTTTGTCCGGGCTTTTTTATTTTCAAAAAAATGGAAACAATTCAAAAATTAAAAGAAAATACTGTCATCTTTCTTCCCGAAAATGGCTTAGAAGAAAAAATCAATCAAGCTGAAAAAGAAAACAGAAAACTAATTATCAAACTGGGTTTTGATCCAACAGCTCCAGATTTACATTTGGGACATGCTGTTGTACTTAAAAAACTAAAACAATTTCAAGATCTAGGACATCAAATTGTGATTGTTGTGGGAAGTTTTACAGCCAGAATTGGCGATCCAACCGGAAAAAATAAAAGCCGAAAACCGCTAAGCATCGAAGAAGTACAACATAATGCAGAAACGTACATTTCGCAATTGTCTAAAATTATTGATGTTGAAAAAGCAAAAATTGTTTTTAATTCAGAATGGTTGGACCAACTCCCTTTTTCTGAAGTGATTCACATTATGTCGAATGTGACCGTTGCGCAATTAATGCATCGAAATGATTTCAATAAGCGTTTTACAGAGAATACGCCAATTGCAATGCATGAACTCGTTTACCCAATTTTGCAAGGTTTTGATTCGGTTAAAATTAAGGCTGATATCGAAATGGGCGGAACAGATCAATTATTTAATTGTACTATGGGAAGACAATTACAAGAAAGTTTCAAACTTTCTGGACAAATTGTGATGTGCATGCCTTTATTGAAAGGACTTGACGGAAAAGAAAAAATGAGCAAATCACTTCATAACACCATCGGATTGATTGACGAACCGAATGAAATGTTTGGCAAAACCATGTCGATTCCTGACGATCTTATTTTGGAATTTTTAGAATTGACAACCGATTTTTCATTCGAAGAAAAAGAAGAAATCAAGAAAAGATTGGAATTAGAAAATCCGATGAACATTAAAAAACTAATTGCTAAAAATATCATCAGCCAATACCATAATCAAACGGAAGCAGAACAGGCAGAACAATTTTTTATTAATCAATTTCAAAGTAAAAATGCAGCCACAAAATCATTTGTTCCGGTTTTGATTTCTTCTTTAGAAAATGAATCAGAAGAAATTTTATTAATTGATCTTTGTGCTTTCATAAAAAATGATATCACAAAATCAGCCAACAGAAGATTAATTGAAAGTGGTGCGGTTCAAATTAATAATGAAAAAATCATTAATCCGTTTGAACTGATTTCATTAAAAAAAGAAACCAAAATTAAGATTGGAAAGCGAAATTTCTATGAACTACAATAAATTTGATCTAATTAAAAAAGGGATAAAACAAAACGTTTTATCCCTTTTCGTATTTGTAACTAACAAAAATTACAAACTCTAAAAAACTCTTTATGCTGTTACTTGCTTTTTATTTTGAAACTTCTTTACCAACCAATTTCTAACTGGCTCATCATATAATTTCAAACATACAAATGCCATAATTATACTCGCGATTAAAACTCCAATTCCTTCCATGTATCCGTCTTTCATCGAAACTTTATTATCTACAACCCAAGCGGTGAACCAATAAATTAACGGATAATGTGTAATGTAAATTGGATATGAAATATCACCTAAAGCCTTACAGATTTTTAAAGAAGTTTCGTTTTTGATTTCTCCTCCTGCTCCAATAGCAACAATAAGTGGGAAAATGAAAATAATACAAATTGATTCGTAAATTCCGTTCATCCAAAGGCTGTTTTCATCTCCAAATCTTGGCAAGGCTAACACAATCGTGATTAAAATGCTGCAAATCCAAAACGCATTTTTTAGATGAATTAATTTCCCTAAACGACATAATAAAACTCCAGCGAAAAATGGAAATAATAGTCTTGTAAAACCAACATTCAATTGCTCTAAATTCAATGACCATCCGCCGATTACATCTCCTTTTGTTCCGAAAACAGTATAATTAATTAACAGTCCGGCAAATATCAGTACGAAAACTGATAGTACTTTATTCGAAAATTTACGAAAGATTGTGGCGTACAAGATATTTGCAATATATTCGAAGAAAAGCGACCATGCCGGACCATTTAAAGGATGCATTTCGCCCCAACCTCTAATTTCTAATGACGGCGGAATTGGTAATAAAGTAAATCCAATTACCATGGTTACAATGACTTTCCAAACTTCCATTCCTCCAATCATTGGAAACAATATATCTGAAGCTTGAAAATAATAAAATATGGCTCCAATGATCATTCCCATGATTACCATTGGCTGTAAACGAATTAAACGGCGTTTGTAAAATTCCCATTGCGTCATTTTTCCCCAACGATCGTCATACGCATAAGCGACAACAAATCCAGATAAAAGAAAAAAGAAATCAACAGCAAGATAGCCGTGATTGATAATTTGTTTAAAACGGTTTCCGCCTGCAAAAGCTTCAAAAATATGAAAAGCAACAACCAAGATAGCTGCTACTCCACGCAATCCGTCTAGAATTTCGTAATGTTTTTTTGGTTTAATATCAGATGAAATTGAACTCATTTGTATTTGGTTTATTAAGGTTAAGTTAGGTTTTAATTGTAGATTAGATTTAAATTCAACAATTGAGTTTGGAATTTGGATTTTTTTAAATTGGAATTTAAACTTATTGGTGATTTTTAAGCCATTCTGCTCTTCTTTGGTCTGGCAAATGTTTGACAGAGAAGTTTTCAAATTTCGCTTCAAAACCTTTTCCGTCTGGCGAAGCGGCCATTAAACCTACCATAACTGGCGTATTGTCTTGTAATGGTGCATTTCTGGTCATGATGTAGTTTTTATCATCAAAAGAATAAAATACCTCAACAGCATCTAATCGTCGCACGGCTTTAATCCAAATAAAAGGTGGCGCTTTATCTAGAGTTGTTACGCTCCAATCGCTTTTATCGTGTGTTACAACTGTACTGACATTGAATTTCCCGTCAACAAACTCTACTCCTGTTTTGATGTAGTTTTTTTCGTCAATGCGAATCATTAAACCCATTTGATCAAAACGTGCGATGTAGTTTCCGGTCAGTTTTACTTTTGCTTCAAATTCACCTCCGTAATTGGCGTAATAAAAAGGAGCATCATCAACCGTAAATCCGTAGTGCGAAATTCTCCAGTAGTCACTATTTGCAGTAACATTCATAATTAATGCATTGTTTTTAATTTCCCATTTTTCAGGTTCATTAAACCATTGCATTTTATTCAGACTTTGTGCTGAAATATACTGTGCAAAAAATAAAGTTGCTATTGCAAGCGTAATTTTCTTCATGTTGTTTTATTTTTTTTTAAACCATTAAGTTATTAAGAGAATTAAGCTGGACTTCGTAAATAGTATTGCCTAAATATTTTAAGAAAGAAAGCTTTACTTTACAAATATTAAGTTTGACCTAATGAATCTTATCCTGGAAATATTCAAAAATAAGACTTTCTTAATGAAACTTAATATCTTAATGATAAAACTAATATTATGTTTTAATGGTAAGTTTATAACCAAAAGCAAAGCTGCAAATTTTTACACTTGCAGCTTTACAAACCAACCAATTTTTAGAAATAAAAACTTATTTAAGTGAGAAATTCACTTTAGATTTTATATCTGTTGATGAAGCACCAATGATTGCTTCAAAATCACCAGGTTCTGCAACCCAGTCATGTTTTTTATCATCGAAGAAACTTAAAGCCGTTTTATCAACTGTAAACGTTACTGTTTTTTCTTCTCCAGCTTTTAGAGCCACTTTCTCAAAACCTTTTAATTCTTTTATCGGACGAGGTAATGAAGATTTTACGTCTGTAATGTACAACTGCACCACTTCAGATCCTTCTCTGCTTCCTGTATTTTTCACGTTAACTGAGAATGTAATTTTATCTCCTTCGTTAATTTGTTTTTTATCAGCTGTTACTTTTCCGTAAGCAAAAGTCGTGTAGCTTAAGCCGTGTCCAAAAGAAAACAATGGTTTAATTTTGTTTTTGTCCACCCAACGGTATCCAACAAAAATTCCTTCGTTGTATTTTACATCATCTCCACCTGGGAATTCTCCTAAAGCATGAGCTCCGTTATCTGCTAATTTTACTGGGAAAGTGAAAGATAATTTTCCTGAAGGATTCACATCTCCAACCAAAACATTTGCCAAAGCATTTCCAGCCTCAGTTCCTAAAAACCATCCTTGAACAACTCCTGGAACTTGTTTAATCCAAGGCATTGCAACAGCATTTCCTGAAATATTTACGAAAACAATGTTTTTATTTACTTTCGCTAATTCACTGATTAATTTATCCTGACCATAAGGCAATTCTAAATGTTTACGATCGTGTCCTTCGTCATCTTGATTTTCACTTTTGTTCAAACCACCAATAAAAAGAACAATATCAGCATCTTTAGCAATTTTCAAAGCTTCTGCAGTTAATTCTGCTTGAGGGCGTTTTTCTTCTAAACTTACTTTAGCAATAACACCATTATAGTTACTTGTTGGATCTCCTACATAACCTCTTGCATAAACAATTTCAGCTTGGTTTCCGACTCTTTTCTTTAAACCTTCAAGCGGTGTGATTTCGTATCTTGCTTTAAGCGAAGAACTTCCTCCACCAACTGTCATCATTTTGATAGCATTTTCTCCAATAACCGCAATCTTTTTAGTTTTAGAAAGGTTGATTGGCAGAATATTATTGTTGTTTTGTAATAAAACAATTCCTTCTTCAGCAATTTTACGACCTGCTAAAGCGTGTTCTTCCGTTCCGAAAGATCCAAAAGGACGATTTCTGTCCATTGTAGTCAAGAAAGATAAACGTAGAATACGACGTACTTTTTCGTCTAATTCTTTAGTTCCAACTTCACCTTTTCTGATCATTTCAGAATATGGTTTTGCTAAGTAATAGTTATCATAAGCATTACTTGTTCCCCAAGAAAGACCGTTTGTCCAAGAACCAAATTCCATATCCAAACCATTGTGAATAGCTTGTTTCGTATCGCTAACTCCACCCCAATCTGAAACTACAACTCCTTTGAAGCCCCATTCTCCACGAAGAATATCATTTAATAAATATTCATTGTGACAACATTGCTGTCCTTTATATTTGTTGTAAGATCCCATAATCGACCAAACATCACCTTCTTGAACGGCTGCTTTAAAAGCAGGAAGATAAATTTCGTATAAAGCACGATCGTCAACAATTACGTTAACTGAATTACGGTTTGTTTCTTGATTGTTTAATGCAAAGTGTTTTACGCAAGCAGCCACTCCATTGGCTTGAACTCCTTTAATATAAGGAACCACCATTTTTGCTGCCAAAAACGGATCTTCTCCCATATATTCGAAATTACGACCGTTTAATGGACTTCTGTAAATGTTTACCCCTGGCCCTAATAATACGTTTTTGTTACGAAAACGCGCTTCTTCTCCGATAGATTTACCGTATAAAGAAGATAATTCTTTGTTCCATGTAGATGAAAGTGCTGTAAGCGCTGGGAAAGCAATACAAGAATCGTTTGTCCATCCTGCTTGATCCCATTCGTCCCACTTTACTTCTGTACGAATTCCGTGTGGTCCGTCTGTCATCCAGTTTTCTGGAATCCCAAGACGTTTTACACCTGGAGAACTAAATTTAGATTGCGCATGAATCATGGCAATTTTCTCATCAGTAGTCATTCGTTTCAGCGCATCTTCTACACGCTCTTCAATCGGTTTTTTATCGTCCAGATAAACTGGAACTTTGTTTTGGGCATTCACTCCCAAAGAACTTAGTAAAAGTAAAACAACAATTGTTTTAACGTTTTTTAACATAACAGTAATTATTAAAGCATTAGTTTATAATAGGGAAAGTCTTTTTGGAAAACTTTTTTTATCATATTGTAAAACTAAAACGTTATCGTTCACGTTACATTTTTAGATAGAAAAAAGTAGTGAATTAAAAAATTAAAAAACTGATTTACAAATATTTAACTTTTTTAAACCAGTAAAAAAAGTAGTAGATTTAAAATAAATATTTACGCTTTCAAAGCCATTGAACCGATTTTCATGACCATTTCTTCGAAATCGTTTCGTGAAACTGCTGCCTTATTTCTGGCTCTTGTACGATAGTTGTAAATTGTACTTAAAGAATAACGTAAAAATGCCGCTATTTTAACACTGTCAGTAATTCCAAGTCGGATTAAAGCAAAAATTCGAAGTTCAGTATTCAGCAATTCATTTTGTTTTAGAACGATTTGTTCTTCGGGAATTAACAACGCATTGAAATCCTTTACAAATGTTGGATACAAGTTTAAAAAGATAATATCGAAGTTTTTGTACAATTCTTCTAACTCATTATCAACCAAAGTAGTTGATTTTAAGATTTTATAAATTTCATCAAACTGTTTTGCAGTCGCTTTTTTGTTTAGAATAATTCGGTAATTCTCCAGTTTATTAATGTAGGTCGAACAAAGACTGAAGAAATGCGCAATATATTCTTCTTTAACCAAATTAGATTCAGACAATTGTAGATTACTTTGCTGTAATTGGTTGTTTGTTTCTGTAATATCTTTGTTTAATTCTGCTAATTTCTGACTGGTTTCATAAAGTTCTGATCGAATTCGCGAAACTTTCTTCATTTGCATGTATACGTAAATAATAGCCACTAATAAGAATAACGATAACAAACTGATACAAAGAAGATAAATTTGTAATTCACTTTTTCGTTGTGCTTCACGTTCCTGATAAACCGTATTGATTATGGAGTATACTTCTGACATCAGTAAAGTTCGAAATTGAACATTGCAGTATAATGCATCTTCAATTGCCGACTGCGTCAACTTGTAAGCCATATCTACATCACCAATTTCATAAAAAACCAATGCTAGTTCCTGTAACGAAGCATTGTCTTTATTGGCATTTTTAATATCTGAAGTGGCAGAAAGCGCATAGTACTTTTTTCTTGCTTCTAAATCATGTGTAGCTTCTGCAATTTTTCCCAATAAATAAGTTATCATCGCATATTGAGGACTTTCTTCTTTAGTTTTATTCAATAAAACCAATAATTCTTTCTCTGGATTCTTGTATTTTTTATTAATAAAAATATCCTGTTGAATTCTATTAATCTGATATTCAAGTGTATTTTTATCTAAAATATTTAATAACGAATCTCTGTATTTACCAATTTGTTTTCGATATTCTGGACTGTAACTATTCGCCGCATAATGCTCAAAAAACTCACGATACGAAATGTAATAGTTGGGAAGTAAAGAAGTTGCGAGATTATTTTTATTAATGCTTTTCAAAAGCGCTTCAGATTCGCGATATTTTCCAGACGAAGAATATAAGGTAACTAATTGTAATTGAGCTAAATTAAAAAGCTCTTTATCTTTTAATTCTTCTGCAATTTTAAGATTCTTTTTTACATATTGAATTGCCGAATCTGAATTCAATTTCTGATACTCAAAATACAATGTTTTGTTATAATTGTATTCCTGTTCTTTGGTAAGATTATCCGATTTTAATTTCTTAAAATTAAGAATTCGTTCTTCTTTAATCTTGACATATTGCTGCTTATTTTTTATTGCCTCATTTAATTGTTTTAAAATATCATCTGTGCTTCCCAATGCAAAAACTGGAAAGTTTATAATAATAAGGAACAGAAATAAGTAATAATTTTTCAAGTCGTTTTAGTTAATGGATTTACAAATATAACAAAGCGAAAGTATAAAAAGAGAATTATTTCATTGTGGTCAAAATGTACTAAAAATGGGTGCGATTTAGACTAATGCTATAAATAAAATAATCGCACATATCACTTTTTTATAAATAAAATGATTTCGATCTGAATTGAACCAAACCGAAATCATTTACTAAAAATGTATTTTTCGAAACTAGATATGTGCTGCAATTGGCGCGGCTAGGCAACTTTCCGGAATATCAAATGCATTTACCAAAGCCACAGCATCCGGACGAATGTCCCAACAAAGCTGATTTACCATTTTACGAACTGCTTTAGTTTTTACGGCTTCCATATAACCATCTTCAAGATACCATGCTTTATTTTTTTCGATTTGTGAAAGCGCATACAATTGACTCAATTTTGTCAAAATTGCTTTTGACTGTTCATCTTCTACTTCTTTAATTGCAATTTGAAATTGTTCTAAAACTACTCTTTCCAAATAAGCCTGCGCCACATCAATCATTTGATGCTGAACCACATTAAAAGCATCATAGGCTTCTAATCCTCCATCAACCAATTTTTTAATACGTCTTGCTGCAGAAGCTAAAATAGTTTTTTCTCTATGAACGAAAGCCTGAAGATGGAATTCCCCATCTAACAAATGCTCGTCTTCTGTTCTGCGGGTTGCAATCGGATTTTTCTCTGTAATTGCAGTTTTGGCATTCTCATAAACATAATTAATGATTCCCAACGACCCCATTTCTCCAAATGATTTTCTAAACTCAGACAAACGGTTTTTGGCTACTAATTGCATTAAAACAGTATTATCACCCTCAAAAGTTGTGTAGATTTCTGTATCGTTTTTCAATGCATCAATTCTATTTTCAGACAAATATCCTTTTCCACCACATGCTTCACGACATTCCTGCAGAATATCTCTGGTACTCCAAGTCGAATATGATTTCATTCCAGCAGCCAAAGCTTCGATTTCCTGCATTTCAGCTTCAGTTCTTTTCAAAAATCTATTAGTTAGATATTGAAGTGCAAAATGAACCGCATAAGTTTTAGCCAAATGAGGTAACAATCTACGCTGATGCATTCTATAATTTAAAATTGGAACTTCAGAACCTCCTTCTGGTCCAAATTGTCTTCTTTGGTCGCTGTAGCGAATGGCAATTGTCAATCCAGATTTAGCTGCCGCTAAAGCCGAACGCGGAATCCCGATTCTTCCTCCTACCAAAGTTCCTAACATAGTAAAAAATCGTCTGTTATCACTCGGAATCGGACTTTCGAATTCACCTTTTTCATTTACAGATGCAAAACGATCCAACATATTTTCTTTCGGAATTACCACATTATCAAAACTAATCGTTCCGTTATCCACACCATTTAATCCCATTTTATGGCCACAATCTCCAATTGTTACTCCGTTTAGTACATTTCCATTTGGATCACGAAGCGGAACCACAAAAGCATTTACTCCATAATCATGATCATCAATAATTAATTTTGCAAAAACAGTTGCAGCTTGACCATGAACAGCAGCATTTCCGATATATTCTTTTTGAGCATTTTTATTTGGCGTATGAATGGTAAAAGTTTGATCGTTATGATTGTAAGTTGCCGTTGTTTCTAAACCCTTTACGTTTGATCCGTGATGTGTTTCGGTCATAGCAAAACAACCTGGAAGTTTTAGTGAACCAATATCTTTTAAGTATTTAGCATAATGCTTTTCTGTTCCTAAAGATTGAACACTCATTCCCCAAAGTCCGAACTGAACACCAAATTTGATTACCAAACTTAAATCGTGGTAACTCAGCGTTTCCATAATCGCAAAATAATCTGCTATGTTTTCTCCGCCACCATATTGCTTTGGATACGCCATATTTCCGAGATTTTCATCTGCCAGAATTTTACACCATTTGTAAACGGTTTGCCTAAAAACGTTAATATCGGTAGAAGTTTCGTAAGCAAATTCAGGTCTTGAAATCACCGATTTTACTTTTGCTATTATGGCAGCTTCCTTTCCGTCTAAAATTTGAGTAATTTTCTGAATGTCAAAACTCGCATCGGTATGAGAATCTGCTGTAAAAGATCCTGCTTTGGTTTTGAAGTTTTGAAGCGCTTCTTCGCCTAAAATCCCTAAATCATTTTCCAGTTTTTTAAAATCTGATTCAATTGGCGTTAAGTCCAAATCGTTTGCTGAAAGCGCTTTTGCAATATCAAAAATAGACTTAATAGAAGATTTATCCTGAATA
The DNA here is from genome assembly GCF_024649945.1 of Flavobacterium panacis. Classification (GTDB taxonomy): domain Bacteria; phylum Bacteroidota; class Bacteroidia; order Flavobacteriales; family Flavobacteriaceae; genus Flavobacterium; species Flavobacterium panacis. The sequence goes on from NZ_JANKMS010000001.1 coordinate 896,383, forward strand.
CTTTTTTCAATATCCGATTTCCATTGTGTGAGTTCATTTCGCGAAGGCGGATTAGAAATATCTACTTTCGAAAGTAAATATTGCTTTTCTTCTTCAGATAAAACATTTAAGGAATTGATAAACTCTTTTAAAGTAGCAAATTCTTTCTGCGTCAATAAATCATCTGACCACACTAAATAAAATAAGGGAGTAAAGGCTTGAAGTTTGGTATTTTTCATATCAATAGATTCAGTTTTTAATAGTTTTTTTAGCCACGAATTCACGAATTTTTAATATTTATTTTAAAATAATTCGTGAATTCGTGGCTATCACTTTTTTCGCTTTATCGCATAAAAAAACAGGAATGAAAAATAATCATTCCTGTTTAAACATCCTGTTAAGATTCTGGTAATTTTCGATTTTAAACCAATAAAAAATATGAAAACTAAGGATTATGAACCTTTGGATATTGTGTTTAATTTCTGCTTTATGGCAAAAATATGATGTGAATTAAAAACTAACACTGCAGCAAAAATAATTCCGTATGCTGTAATTTGTAAAGGTGTAATATTCTCTTTGAAAACAAAGGCTGCCAATCCAAATGCAATCATCGGATTGATGTTTAATAACATTCCAACTGTTGAAGAATTGATTCCAGAAAGCGCGTACAAATTCAGGAAAAGCGGTACAATAGTAAATAAGATTGCGATTGTTTCGATACAGAAATAGAATTTAAATTCTGTTGGAACCGGTCCTCCATAAGTTGGGTAAAATGGTACTAAAAACAATGCAGCCAATGTGATATGAAAAGTCAAAACGATAAATTTGTCAAAACCTTTGTTGGCACGCTGACTTACTAAATAAGCGGCATAAGTTAGTCCAATAATGATACTGAAAAACATATCCATTATATCGCTGTATGAAAGCAATATACATCCTGAGATACTTAATCCTACTGAAAGCCATTGCGTTTTCAACAGTTTTTCTTTCAATATAAAATAAGCTAATAAAGTTGTTAGAATTGGACAAACCAAATAAGCCAAAGAAGCTGCTTTAACGCTAACATGATTTACTACATAAATAAAAGTAAACCAATTTGCCATCAAAAATGCACTTCCGCCAATATTCAACAAAATCGATTTTCTTTTTTCTGCTTTTGATAAAGCACTGAAAATAGCAATTGTTTCTTTGATTTGTTTTCTTTTGAAAAGAAAAGCAATCAAAAGCATTAAAATAGCACAGCTAAAAACACGGAAAAATAAAATATCCAATGAAGGATAATCATGAATTGGCTTTAAAACCAAACTGAAAAGTCCCCATGTAATAAAGGCTGAAATCGCCGCAATATAATACTTTGTTGTTTTCACAAAATGTGTTTTGAATTTGTTTTCTTTTGATGAAGCAAATTTCCAAAAAATAAAATAGCAATACAGATACAGTTTTTGTAAATTGCAGCATAACAGTTTTTATTTTTTTATGAAAAATTCTAATCACTTATATCTTCAATTTGCTGACCGTATCGAGAAACAGATCAAATCTGGACTTTTAAATGTGGGTGATAAACTGCCATCTATACGTGAAGTCTGTGCCGAAACGGGTTACAGCATGAGTACAGTAAGCAAGGCATATTACGAAGTTGAAAGTCGTTCTTTGATCGAATCAAGACCACAATCTGGCTATTATGTAAGTAATATTTCGGCTCGAACAATTCCTGAACCATCGGCAAGTAATCCAATTTTAACAGTTGAAAATATCGAACGTGAGGATCTGATTGATTTGGTTTATGGCGATATGCGCAAAAAAGACCTTACTATGCTTTCGCTTGGTTTTCCTTCTAATGAGCTACTTCCAATTGCAAAATTGAATAAAGGAATGGTGCAGGCCATGCGTCAATTACCGAACAGCGGAACAAGTTATGAGGAAATACAAGGAAACAGTAATTTACGTAAAGAAATTGCACGTTGGTCATTTACTTGGGGCGGCTCTTTTACTGAAGAAGACATTATTACAACACCAGGCTGTATCTCTGCCATTTCAGATTGTTTACTGACTTTGACAAAACCAGGAGATACTATTGTTACCGAAAGCCCTGTTTATTTTGGTATTCTGCAATTGGCCAGATCGTTGGGCTTGTATGTAATGGAACTTCCAACAAACATGACCACTGGAATAGAGTTAGAAGCTTTAAAGAAAACACTTTCTTCTAATAAAATAAAAGCTTGCGTTTTGATGAGTAATTTCAGTAATCCGTCAGGAAGTATGATGCCAAATGAACATAAAAAAGAAATTGTCCGATTGATGGATTTTTATAATGTTCCATTGATTGAGGATGATATTCACGGCGATTTGTACTTTGGAGCAAGTCGTCCAACGACCTGTAAAACTTACGACGAAAGCGGAATTGTTCTTTTCTGTAGTTCTGTTTCTAAAACTTTAGCGCCAGGTTATCGTGTAGGCTGGATTATTCCTGGAAAATTTAAAAAGGAAGTTCTAAGAACAAAACTATATCATACGATTTCAAATTCTACCATAACACATGAAGTAGTTGGAGATTTCTTGAAAAACGGGCGTTATGAAAATCATCTTCGAAAAATACGCCAGATTTTAAATCGAAATTGTACCAATTATATCAATACCGTTTTAGAATCTTTTCCTGCTGGTACTAAAGTGAGTCAACCTCAAGGCGGTTTTTTTCTTTGGGTCGAAATGGACAAAAAGATTGATACGGCAGCTTTTTACCATTTGGCTTTAAAACACAATATCAGTATTGCTCCGGGAAGGATTTTTTCGTTTCAGGATCAATTTTCTAATTGTATGCGATTGAGTTTTGGTCTGCCTTGGACAAATGAATTGAGAACTGCTATTCAAACATTGGGGAGATTGGCTCATCAACTGTAAAGTATTTTAAACACATAGAAACATAGATTTTATTTTGCTAAATAAAGAATAAAGAAAGAAACCAGTTTCTCACACATAGCTATGTGCATTCAAATAAGTGAAACGCCTTTTTTATGGTTGCAAAACTATGTTTCTATGTGTTTAAATAAAAAAACTGGACAGCGCAACTACACACTGTCCAGCCAACTAATTAAAAGAAGACCAAAATTAAATTCTTATAAGACAAAGTAAGCGTCTTTCTCGACTTTCTTAGGTTCGTCGTTTAATTCAAATTCATTCAGAATATCAAATTCGCTTTGATATTCATTCAGCATTTGTTTTATATTTTTTTCGATTGTACTTGCAATAGTTGTAACCGGAGTATCTGTTGGTCGATTTTCGAACGGATCTTGCAAATGAATTGCCATTCTTTCAATCAAAAAGAAAGCGGCTCCAATAGCGGTAATCAACGGAATTGCAAACCAACTTAACACACTTGTTAATCCGAATGGTAATAATAAGATGAACAAACACAATGTCAATCGAATATACATACTGTAAGTTGTTGGGAAAATCGTGTTTTTAATTCGTTCACATTTCCCCATTTCATCACAAAGTCTTGACAATGTATTATCAATTTCAACTTGTTGATACATGTTGATTTTCTTCTCGTTTTTTGCATTTCTTAAATCTCTTGCATGCAACATTAAAATAGCATTTGGAACGTTTTGATGGTTTTTGATGTATTTAATTTCTTCATCACTCATCAAACCTTCAAGTGGTTTTATGGCATCTCTTTTTCTTAGAGATTCTCCTAAGCTGTAACACCAAGCAATTTGTCTTTTTGCAAAATTCTCTTTGAATTCGCTGGCTTCAACAGAAAAATCTGGATCTTTATAAAAAGTCAAAACTTGACGAATTAAGGTTCTGGAATCGTTTACAACGGCTCCCCAAACAATTCGGGCTTCCCACCATCTGTCGTAAGCCTGATTCGACTTAAAAGCCAATAATAAGGAAATAATGGTTCCAATCATGGTTGGAATTGCGATTGGAATATCTACGGGAAGATTGATAAAATAATGATGAAAAATTTCAAAAAGTACGGTATAAGCTAATACCAGAACAATTTCTACTTTAATTTTCCCGAGAACGTACTTCATTGGTATTCTTTTCTTTAACAACATATTTTCGGATTTAAATTAAATTTTCTTTTTTAAGAGGCTAAGTTTCTAAGATGCTAAGAATTAAAAAAACTTAGAGACTTAGTATCTTAGAAACTTAGCATCTTAAACTATCTCTTCATACAATGAAAGAACTGGAAGTCCTAGTTTTTCATTGACATTTTCTTTTTTTACTTTTTTAAATTTGATTTTTTCGCCTTTTCTGGTTTCGACCAACATGTCTATATTATGCTTTGAAATGGCTTCTGATAAAAATGGTGCAACATTTTCGTAATTATCATCAAAATTTGCTGTCTGACTTACGATTTCAAATGAGAAGTTTTCGCTTAAATATTGCTGTACATCTTTTACATGAATACTTTTAGTAGAATTTTCAACATAAAGTGCTTTGCTGAAAACTTCTTTATTAATTTCTGTACTCAAATGTAGAATTGGACATTTTTGATTTCCAGCCAATTGAACCAAATACTGATGGATTTTTTTGGTTTCTTGTTTATAAGAATGCGTTAAAATGACCAATTTTACAGAAAAAGCTTCAATAAGACGTTTGAAAATTGGTGCTGAAAGTCCGTATTGGTTATGGACTTTTAGTTTGGTATTTGGAGTGTGTTCAATAATATATCTGCAAGTTTCCAGAACTTCTTCCTGACTTTTGGTAAGTCCGGATCTCATTTCTCTTAAAAAACTAGAAGTAGAAAAAGTATCCGGTGCTTCTGAAACTAATACTAAAATAATTTCTGATTCAGTATCTTTTGACTGATTCACCGCAGATTTAACAGCTAAGATTGTATCGTCTTTTAAAGTCGTAGGTATAAGAAAATTTTTCATAAGTATACTCTTTTAGTTTATACTTACAAATTAACTATCAACGAATTATACCGTTCTTAACCTAAAATTAGAATTTCCTAAATTTAAACATTAGATTTTTTAATGTTTCTTTTCTTGAAGATAATCGTTACGATTGTTCCTTTATTTTGCTCAGATTGTACTTGTAGTTCTCCTTCGTGCATTCTGATAATTTTAGAAGCCAAAGGAAGTCCTAAACCATAACCTATATACTTAGTCGCGATTTTCCCTCTAAAGAAAGGTTCATACAAATGCGGAATATCTTCTGGCGGAATTCCGATTCCTATATCATTAATCGAAATTTTAATCTTATCTGAATTTGCTGAAAGATTTACAAATACTTCATTATTATCAGAATACTTTACTCCATTCGTAATAATATTATTGATTGCCAATTCGAGCAAAGGTCTGTTACACGGAAGCAAAAGCAAGTTAGAATCTTCTGGCGCAATATCAATTTTGATGCTCACTCGGTTGTCTGGATAAATTTTATCCAAATCAGATTTTACATCTAATAACAATTCGTCAACTCTGGCAATATCTGATACTTGTTTCTGACCGTCATAACCAGTTTGTGTTAGCTTTAAAAGACTTTCGGTTAAATTTCCTAATCTTGAAGCCTGACTGTAAATATTTTGCAACGATTCTACGTATTCTTCCTTTTCTCTTTCTTTAAGAAGCATAATCTCAGCTTCGGCAATAATGGTAGTTATTGGTGTTTTTAATTCGTGAGAGGCATTATTAATAAAATTGGCTTGAATTTCGAAAGAAGTTTCCAAGCGATCCAGCATATTATTAAAGGTGTTGGTCAAATCTGAAATCTCATCTGAATTTTTAACTTCTGGAAGACGATTATGAAGGTTTGAAGCACTAATTCTTTTTACTTCTTTTGTAATTCGTGCAACAGGATTTATTACTCGCTTTGCCAAAAATCTACCTAAAAGAAAAGCCAGAATAACGAAACCAATACCGCCAAAAAGCATAATTTTGACAATATAAACCGTTGTATCTTTTCCTTTACGATCTCTCGCGCCAACAATTACAATATATCTTTGTCCGTTTTCTTCAAAAATCTGTCCTAAATAATATTTGTTATCTATTTCGTAAGAATCTCTTCCAGTGCTTAAAATATTGGTATAAAAAGTATTCGGAAGATTAAGATTGGTATTATAATCAAAACTGTTATGACTGTTGATTTTTAATACATATTCTTCTTCTTCAATTAATTCTTCAAGACCATTTTTTTGAAGATTTTTATAGTACTTTATTTTCTCAGGATCTTTTTGAAAATGAATAGACGCGACAATTTTTGACCTGTCATCTAAACGCTTTAAAAAGTGATATCTATTATTTTCTCTGAATAAAAAAAACACGATGATACACAATAGCGATGTACTAAAGGTAGAAAGAGCAACGTAGTTGAAGGTAATTTTTTTTCTAATATCCATTTTATGGCTTTATAACATAACCTAAACCTTTCATGGTATGAATAAGTTTGGTATCAAAAGGCTTGTCAATCTTTCTTCTTAAATAGGTTATATACACATCGACAACGTTGGTATTCATATCAAAATTAATATCCCAAACATTATCCAAAATTTGATCACGAGATACAATTCTGCCTGTATTTTTTGCGAGATAGTACAAAAGTTTAAATTCTTTGGCCGTTAAAACAATATTTTCTCCGCCTCTCTTAACTGATTTTGCACGTCCGTTTATTTCTAAATCGCCAATTGTTATAGTATCAATTTTCTCCGTTTCCTGATGCGATCTTCTATAAAGTGCATTTACGCGAGCATCTAATTCTCCAAATTTAAAAGGCTTCACCAAATAATCATCTGCACCAGCATTAAGACCAGTAACGATATTTTCTGAAGTTCCTAAAGCCGTCAACAATAAAATAGGAACAAAGTTTTTAGCTGCGCGAAGTCTTCTGCAAATTTCGATTCCGTTAATATCCGGAAGCATTACGTCTAGAACTACGACGTCGAAAGTATAATTATGAATCATCTCAAGAGCAGTTTTGCCATCAAGAGCCACACTTACTTCATTATTATTTTCGGCAAATCCTTTTCTTAGTATAGATAATAGATTTGGTTCGTCTTCGACTATCAGTAATTTCATCTTGAGAAGTTTGTATATACAACAAAAATAAGAATTGAGTTTCAAAAATAGTACTTATTACGGATAGAAATTTTGATTTAATTATAAACAATTTAGTCAATACACAAAAAAGCAGACTTAATAGTCTGCTTTTTCTTATTTATTTAGGTTTAAAGCCTTTAATTATTAATTTTTGAAGTTAAAACTTAAAGTTGCACCAAGTCCAAATTGAAAAGTTGAAATGTAATCTTCAATAGCCACTGGTCCTACCCAATAGCTCCAATAATAACTCTCTCCAACTGCCGCAGACATTGATTGCAAATAAGCGTTAATATTTACAGATACAGCTGAATCTGTTTTAATTTTTACACCACCTTTTATATCCCAAGCAAAATAAGTACCACTTCCTCCTTGAGGTGATTCTACAATACCAACTCCCGCACCTGCACCCAAAAACGGAAGCAAATTTGATCCTGTATCAAAATAATGAGTGAAATCTGCTAAAATGAAATTGAAGGCACCTTTGTCGTTGGTATTAATCTGGATTCCTGCAGGACCGTACAAAGGTATTTTTACATCTGCTCTTTGATACTTTAACTCAACTGAGTTATTGGTTGAAAAGAAATACTCAAATCCCGCACCATATTGAAAACCATCTTCAATTGTTGCAGAATAATTGTTATAATCTAACTTATCTGAAAAATTATAACCTCCATACAAATTAAGAGAAAATGATCTTGCATCCTGAGCCTGTATCCCCATCGCCGACAGAAATACAACTAATAATAAACTGTACTTTTTCATAAATTTTGGATTTTGTTTGTTAATGGAATAATCAAAATTAATCTTTTTCTTTCAAAAATTGATTTATTTTAGAAAGAAAAAACTTAAAAACAACAACACAAACATTTGAAAAACAAAACATTAACTAAAAAGTCTCGCCCGCATTCAAATAAAAAGCCTTTGAGTTATTTCCCCAAGCATAATCTAAAACCAAGTTTGTTTTAGTCGCTTTATCAATTAAAATTCGAAGACCAATTCCAGCAGCAGGTTGAATCGATTTAAAAAGAGAAAGATTGGTAACTGAATTACTGGCGGTTACAAAATTGGTAAAAACCGTACCACTCAACAATTGATTACAAGTAATTGGAAATCTAAATTCGGTAGATAAATAAACTAAACCGTTTCCTCTAAAAAGTCCTTGTGTATAACCTTCCCCACTTCTGCTTCGTTGATCCCAACCAATTGCGGGCAAATTTAAATAAGGAACTTTTCCCCGAGTTACAAATTGTCCGTAAGTCCAAAAAGCTAAAATATAATGTGGATTTTTATGCGAAAGTGGAATAAAATGTCTGTATTCAGCAAATAAAACATTGCTGTAATCCTGATTATTAAACAAAACGGGATTAAATCTATAATTGATATTGGCGAACCAACCTTTGGAAGCATTAACCTGATTGTCTCTGGAATCGTAAACTAAATTCAGACTTAGTCCGTTGAGAAAATATTCTGAATTGTCGAATCCATATTTTTGACTGTAATTATAATGATACGTTAGATTTCCGTTTTCTACATCCAATTCTTTATCCTTAATACTAGAATACCAATCAATGTTGATTCCTCCACCTACATAAAAATTCTTTCTCACTTCAAAAGAAACTGTTTGATGAAACTTGAAATAATTGTAATCCATATCCTGAGCGATAGAATCGATACTGAAATTTTCTCTTTTGCTATGATGTGGAATAATATCAGTTCCTAGACCATAATTAGGCTGTGAAAAAAGATAAATTCGATAATCACCGCTCAAAAAGATTTTATTGTTCTTAAGCAGAATATTGTTTTTAATGTTTACAAGCCATTGATCTTTCAGAGTATAAGTAATTCCAACGTTGGCAATGGAATATTTATCTTTTTCTTCTTTTCCTTTAAAGGTATATTGCGCAATAGCACCAAAAAAAAATCCAGTTGCCGGTTGAGAGCCGATTGCTGGAATTAATAGGAAGAAATTGTTTTTTGTGGGTTTAACAACTAATGAATTATCCTCTTTTTTAAAGATATCGAAAATGGTTTTTGGTGGACAAATTTCTGAAGTTTCTATTTCCTCTTGAGAAAACATATTAAATGAAATAAAAAATAACAATCCTAAGATTTTACACTTGTACTGAAAGCCATTATTTTTTAAAAAATTCACCATTTAAAAAATTTATTTCATTAGAAACCAGCAACATAATGTAAATATAATCCTAATTTTCAACATCTTACGAATTAAAACCAGATTTATTCCAAAACAAAAAAAGCCGTTAAACAATTAACGGCTTTTAATTAATTCTCTAAAAAACTATTTTGTGATGAACTTTGGATGAATTAAGTTTTCTAAAGAATAGATTTCATCCCATTTTTCCTGTGTAATTAACTTTCGTTCTAAAACAGCAATTTGATGCACACTTTTGTTTGTTTTTAAAGCTTCACCTGCAATACTCGCACTTTCTTCATAACCAATAATCGGGTTTAATTGCGTCACAATTCCTATACTGTTCATGACCATATTATAACAATGATCAACGTTTGCAGTGATTCCGTTAATACATTTATCGATTAAAGTTTGAATCGCATTTGAAAGATAATCTAACGACGTAAACATAGCAAAAGCAATTACAGGTTCCATTACATTCAATTGCAATTGTCCCGCTTCTGCTGCCATTGTAACTGTTAAATCCTGCCCGATTACATAAAAACAAGTTTGATTTACGACTTCCGGAATTACTGGATTCACTTTTCCTGGCATAATAGACGAACCAGGCTGACGTGCAGGAAGATTAATTTCATTTAAACCTGTCCTTGGTCCAGAACTCAATAAACGTAAATCGTTGCAGATTTTTGAAATCTTTACCGCAGAACGTTTTAAGGTTCCCATAATCTGAACGTAAGCCCCTGTGTCTACCGTCGCTTCAATCAAATCCGGCGAAAGCGTTAACGGAATTCCAACCTCATCGGCTAAATATTTTACGCAGATTTCTGGATAACCTTCTGGAGCATTTACTTTTGTTCCAATTGCCGTTGCGCCCATATTGATTTCCAATAATAATTCTTGAGCATTTTTTAAACGCTGAATATCTTCGCCAATTGTGGTTGCGTAAGCTTTAAATTCTTGTCCTAAAGTCATTGGAACAGCGTCTTGCAATTGCGTTCTTCCCATTTTTAAGACCTCTTTGAATTCTTCTCCTTTTTTAGCGAAAGCAACTTCTAAACCTGCAAAAGTTTTGATGAAACTTTCCATTTTCAAATACAAAGCAATTCTAAATGCTGATGGATAAGCATCGTTTGTAGATTGCGAGCAGTTTACATGATTATTTGGATGAAGAAACTGGTATTCTCCTTTTTTATGACCTAAATATTCTAGTCCGATATTGGCAATTACTTCATTCGCGTTCATGTTAACAGAAGTTCCTGCTCCACCTTGAATTAAATCGCTCACAAATTCCTGATCAAATTTACCTGCAATTACCTGATCGCTTCCGTAACAAATCGCTTCTGCAATTTTTGGGTCAATTGCACCGCAATCTTTGTTAGCCAAGGCAGCAGCTTTTTTCACATATCCTAAAGCCTTGATAAATAAAGGTTCTTTTGAAATTGGAATACCTGTAATATTGAAATTTTCTACCGCTCTAAAAGTTTGGATTCCGTAGTATAAATGATTTGGAATTTCTAATTCCCCTAGAAAATCATGCTCTTTTCTTGTTGATTCCATATTGTGAAATTGATAAATTTTAGCTTAAAAAATACCTGTAAAGCTACATTAATTTTATTCTAAAGTCGTTAATAATTTCAAAATGATTCCGATTTTCATCGAAAATTCTACAGCAAATTATTACCTTTTCAGTCTCAAATAATTATCAAAAAAGAGTTGAAAAAAGAAAGCGAATATTTTCTTGATAAAGAATACAATACGATTGTTTACGACAAAGATGATCTTAATTTTAAAGACTTCGAATGCTGCGTTTTTAATAATTGTAACTTTTCAGCATGTACTTTCTTGGCTGTTACTTTTATTGACTGTGTTTTTAATGATTGTATATTTACCGAAGCCAAAATCAATTATGTTGCTTTTAGAACGGCAACTTTTAATCGATGTGAGATTAAAGACGTCAATTTTGCGATGTGTGATAAATTGATTTTTGAAATCGAATTTAATGACTGTATTCTTGACTTTTCGAAGTTTTACACTCTAAAATTAAAAGGAACGTTTTTTACCAACTGCAGTTTAATCGCTGTCGATTTTATGGCTGCAGATCTAACGAGTGTCGTTTTCTATAATTGCGATTTATATCGTTCTGAATTTAATAAAGCCATCGCCAACAAAACCGATTTTAAAACGAGTTTCAATTATACTATTGATCCGTCTAAAACTAAATTGAAGAAAGCTATTTTTTCTTTGAGTGAAGTGAAAGGGTTGTTGTTTAAACATGATATTATTGTGAGTGATCAGAAATAAAAAAAGCCACTAACTATTGGCTTTTTTTTATTCATTTAATGATTCACGCGAAGTTTGTCATTCCGACGAAGGAGGAATCTCCACAAGTAGCTCCGCATAGAATATCACCAATCTTTGTAGAGTTTCTCGTGGAGATTCCTCCTTCGTCGGAATGACAAAAATGCTGAAAACTTAATTTGAAATCTGCTTCCCCATCACAAAATCCTCCATTAAATAACCGTTTCCAATTTCAATATCAACCGTTTCTTTAATTTCAAAACCTAATTTTTTATAGAAATTCAACGCTGTATTAAAACGGTTTACATTCAATAAAAGATTTTTTGAATTATTTTCTAAAGCCAATTTTCCAATTTCTTCAAAAACGATTTTGCCATAGCCTTTTCCTTGCGTTTCTGGTAGAAGATAAATTTTATGAATTTTGGTTATCGCTTCGTTTTTATAATTGTGCTCAATTCCGATAAAACCAATTTCAGAATCAGCATCTGAAATTAAATAAAATAATTGCTCTTTATTCTGAATTTGTTTTGAAAGTGCTTCATCAGAATATATCATATCCAACATATATCCTAATTGTTCCGCCGTTAAGATTTCGCCATACGTAATTGGCCAAGTTATACGTGCAATCTCTTGAATTTTAGTAATATCTTCAATAGTTGCTTCAGTAATTTGAATCATATTATTTTGTAAAAACTTGATTTTCTTGTTCGCTTACGCGGATGAAAGTCGTACGTTTAGTTAATTCTTTTAATCTTGAAGCTCCAACATAAGTACAAGTGCTTCTAATTCCTCCTAAAATATCTAAAACAGTGTGAATCACATCTCCTTTAAACGGAACCTGAACTGTTTTTCCTTCACTTGCTCTGTATTCTGCAACTCCTCCAGAATGTTTATCCATGGCTGTTTTCGAACTCATTCCGTAAAATTGTTTGAATTTTTCTCCTTTTACTTCTATCAACTCACCACCACTTTCGGTATGTCCAGCTAACATTCCACCTAACATTACAAAATCGGCTCCTGCACCAAAAGCTTTTGCAACATCTCCGGGAGTTGTACAACCGCCATCGCTGATAATATGTCCACCTAAACCGTGTGCGGCATCAGCACATTCAATAATAGCAGAAAGTTGCGGATAACCGACGCCAGTTTTAACACGTGTTGTACAAACAGAACCTGGTCCAATTCCGACTTTTACGATATCAGCGCCTGCTAAGAGTAATTCTTCGGTCATTTCTCCTGTGACCACATTTCCAGCGATAATTATTTTATCGGGATATTGTTTGCGAGTTTGTTTCAAAAACTGAACAAAATGTTCGGAATAGCCATTTGCCACATCAATACAAATAAATTTTAACTGAGGATTTGATGCGATAATCTGTTTTACTTTCTCAAAATCTTCTCTTCCTGTACCTGTGCTTACAGCGATATAATCGTAGAAATCTGGACTGACATTTTTCAAGAAATTATTCCATTCTTCTAAAGTGTAATGCTTATGAATCGCCGTAAAAAGCTTTTCTCCTGCCAAAACCTTCGCAATTTCAAAAGTTCCAACGGTGTCCATATTAGCAGCCATAATCGGAATTCCTGTCCAGCTTGAAGTACTGTGCAAAAACTTGAAATTTTGTTCTAAGGAAACTTCAGATCTGCTTTTCAGCGTTGATCTTTTAGGTCTAAACATTACGTCTTTAAATCCTAATTTCAGGTCCATTTCTATTCTCATAGTTCGAGATTTTGGTTACTCTCAAATGTACGGAATTTTGGACTTTAGATTGTTGATTTTAGATTAACAAAAAGCTGAACTTGTAAACAATTCAGGCCTTTGATTTGCTTTAAAATTCCACAGAGATTCACAAAAGATAACGCAAAGATTCACAAAGCAAACTGAAAACTGCCACTGAGACTGAAAACTAAAACCTAACCATGAATCGTCTCTCCTTTTCCGTAATTCGTAATGATAGATTCTTCAAAAGCCAACCATTCTCTCCAGCGTTTTTCAACGTCGATTCCTGTTCCGTACTTACGAGCGTAAGTAATGAAAGTCGTATAATGTCCTGCTTCGCTTTCCATTAATTCTCTATAGAAAAGTGCTAATTCTTCGTCTTTGATGTTTTCAGAAAGCACTTTAAAACGTTCGCAGCTTCTAGCTTCAATCATTGCTGAGAATAATAATCTCTCAACAAGTCCAGAAACACGACTTCCGTCTCCGCTTTTTTTCATGTATTGGTACAGTTCGTTTACGTAATCATCTTTACGCTCACGTCCTAGTTTCAATCCTCTTTTGATGATAATGTTATGAACTTGCTCAAAATGATCGATTTCTTCTTTGGCTAAAGCCAATAAGTCTTTCACTAAATCTTGATGCTCAGAGTTATTCGTGATAATTGTAATCGCATTTGTTGCTGCTTTTTGCTCGCACCAAGCGTGATCTGTCAAGATTTCTTCGATGTTTTTCTCAACAATATTTACCCATCTTGGGTCAGTTGGTAGTTGTAATCTTAATACGCCCATTTCTAAAGTTATGAGTTATGAATTAAAAGTTATGTGTTATAAAAGCAAAAATCGAAAGTCAAAAATAAGGCTTTTGACTTTCGATTTTAAAAACTTTAAGACTTATCTAATTAATATGCAAAAATTGGTCTTTCGCTCATTAATTCGTTTACTTCTTCAGCAACTTCTTCGATAAGATCTTCGTTTGTATGATCTGTAAGAACTTTATCGATTAAAGCCACTATAGTTTCCATATCTTTTTCAACTAAACCACGGGTTGTGATTGCAGCTGTTCCAACACGAATTCCAGAAGTGATAAATGGAGATTTATCGTCAAAAGGAACCATGTTTTTGTTTACTGTAATTTCAGCTTTTACTAATGCATTTTCAGCTTCTTTACCAGAAATATTTTTATTTCTTAAGTCGATAAGCATCATGTGGTTATCTGTTCCGCCAGAGATGATGTTGTAACCTCTTTTTACGAAAGCATCAGCCATTGCATTTGCATTTTTTTGTAATTGCATTGCGTAAGTAAAGAACTCATCTTTAAGCGCTTCACCAAAAGCAACCGCTTTAGCAGCGATAATGTGCATTAAAGGTCCACCTTGATTTCCTGGGAAAACAGCTAAATCCAACAATGAAGACATCATTCTGATTTCTCCTTTTGGAGTTGTTAATCCTTGTGGATTTGGGAAATCTTTCCCCATTAAAATAAGACCTCCACGTGGCCCTCTTAATGTTTTATGAGTTGTTGTAGAAACAATATGACAATGTGGAATTGGATCGCTCAATAATCCTTTTGCGATAAGACCAGCTGGGTGAGAAATATCAGCAAATAAGATTGCTCCTACGCTGTCAGCAATTTGTCTAAAACGAGCAAAATCCATATCACGAGAATAAGCAGAAGCTCCAGCGATGATTAATTTTGGCTGTTCTTTTGTTGCAATTTCTTGAATTTTATCATAGTCTAAACGACCCGTTTCAGCATCTACACCGTAGAATACTGGACGATATAAACGACCTGAGAAGTTTACCGGAGAACCGTGAGTCAAGTGACCACCGTGAGATAAATCGAAACCTAAAATAGTATCACCAGGATTCAAACAAGCGTGGTAAACAGCTGTATTTGCTTGAGAACCTGAGTGAGGTTGTACGTTTGCATATTCAGCACCAAATAATTCTTTAGCTCTATCAATAGCAATTTGCTCAATAACGTCAACTACTTCGCAACCGCCGTAGTATCTTTTACCAGGATAACCCTCTGCATATTTATTAGTTAAAACAGACCCTGCTGCTGCCATTACTTCATCACTTACAAAATTCTCTGAAGCAATAAGCTCTAATCCGTGAATTTGTCTTTCTTTCTCCTCTTGGATAAGATCAAAAATTTGTTCGTCGCGTTGCATTTTTATGTTTTTCGTTAATTTCACGCAAAAATACAAAAAAACGTTTGTCAAACTGCTAGATTATGATATATTTGACATGTAATTTTTCAACAAATAATTAACATTAAACATGCCTATAACCGCCAACGATACCAGTAGAAAATCATGGTTAGAAGTGCCAGAAAATAGCGACTTCCCTATTCAGAATATTCCTTTTGGCGTGTTTCTTACCAAAGAAAATGTCGTTACTGTAGGAACAAGAATTGGTGATTATGCTATAGATTTAGGGGCTTTACAACAATTAAACTATTTTGAAGGAATAGAATTAACCGATGATATGTTTATGCAGGATACGCTAAATGATTTTATTTCTGACGGAAAAAAAACATGGCGTCTGGTTCGAAATCGTATCGCTGAGATCTTTGACGAAACCAATCCGCAATTAAGAGATTCAACAAAACACCGAGATATTGTTATATTTAAAATAGAAGATGTAGAAATGCAATTACCAGTTTTAATTGGTGATTATACAGACTTTTATTCTAGTAAAGAACATGCTACAAACGTAGGTAAAATGTTCCGTGATCCAGAAAATGCATTGTTACCAAACTGGCTTCATATTCCAGTTGGATATCACGGTAGAAGTTCTACAATTGTGCCATCTGGAATTCCGGTTCATAGACCAATGGGACAAACCTTGCCAAATGGTCACGATACGCCGGTTTTTGGTGCTTCACGTTTAGTAGACTTCGAATTAGAAACTGCTTTTATTACAACAGATGTAAATGTAATGGGAGAAAATATTCCAACTTACGAAGCAGAAGACTATATTTTCGGAATGGTTTTATTGAATGACTGGAGCGCGCGTGACATTCAAAAATGGGAATATGTGCCTCTTGGACCATTCTTAGCTAAAAACTTTGCCACTTCAATCTCTCCTTGGATTGTGACTATGGATGCTTTGGAACCTTTTAGAACAAAAGGACCAAAACAAGATCCTGCTCCACTTCCTTATTTACAAACTAAAGGAAAAAAAGCTTTTGATATTCATTTAGAAGTCTCATTACAACCTGAAGATCAAGAAGAAACTGTTATTTCAAAATCAAACTTCAAATATTTATATTGGTCAATGAGCCAACAGTTAGCACATCATACTTCTAACGGGTGTCGTGTAAATTCTGGCGATATGATGGGTTCTGGAACGATTTCTGGTCCAACTCCTGATAGTTTTGGCTCTATGTTAGAATTGACTTGGGGAGGAAAAAATCCATTGAAGTTAAAAGACGGAAGCGAGCGTAAATTTATTGAAGATAACGATACTGTAATTATTCGTGGTTTCTGCGAAAATACTGAGGTAAGAATTGGTTTTGGAGAAGTTTCTAGTCAATTATTACCTCCTTTCATCAAACAATGAAGAGCAGATAAGTCTGAAGAGATATAAAAAGTAAAAAACCTTGGCGATGACCAAGGTTTTTTATGCTTTTATTTAAAGTTATTTATTCTAAAATCACCTTTACCCAAACTAAACGGTGATCCGAACTTGATTCGCGTTTTTCAACCAATTCGGCCATTGGTTCACCTTTTGCAGGCCAGAAAACACCGCTATCGACAACCTTAAAACCTAATCTGGATGGCAATACATAATCAGCATGCATTCTCCAAAAGGCCGTATGATTAACCCCAAAAGGATTATTAGGACTAAATTCTGCACCACCTTTACTAGCAGGTGTAAAGTCGCTATTGACTTTCGGACTTTCTATTAAAGACTTTATACCTTCTCTAATAGCATCTCCTTCAACAGGCGAAGCATTTTGATCACCCAATATCACAAATCGAGAATTCGGAGGCAAATCACCTTTTACGCCTTTATCATCGTAAATATATGAAGCCAAATTATCTGAAATATAATCTTTCCAAAATCGGATTTCATCATGATTTCTTTTCCCATTACGATCTTCAACACCATCAAAAGTCGGAGGAGTTGGATGACTAGCTAAAATATGAACTGTTTTATCACCAATCTGTACAGGAACATCCCAGTGAGATTTTGAAGATAATGGAAATTCCTTCCATGCTTTCTTGTTATACCAATCAGATCCATCCGCTTTTTTAGTAAGCAATGCTCCTGGCATATCTTTCCATTTAAAATGCTGAAAAGTACGAATCGCATTAACATCAATAGGATATTTAGACAAAAGCATCATCCCATATTGCCCAGGATAATTACCAAATGCCCATGCATCATTTCCAAAATTAGTCAACTTTCCGTCATTGTTCAAATCGTAAGGACTTGGCTGACCTGTATTCACTGTTGAATAATAGTAATAAGGATAATCAATGGCTGATGCTCCACCTTGGCCTATATTCAAATAATTTTTAATAAATGCCTTTACACCAAGTTCAGGATCTTTAATGTAATCAAATTCGTTTAACAGAATAACATCTGGCCTAACGGTTTGAATAATCTGTGCAATATTTTTGATTTGAGCATTATGCCCCGAACTAAGCTGTTGAATTAATAGTTGCTCCGATTTTCCCATTGCCCCTTTTGGAGAATAATTATCAGATTCCATACTTACATTATAAGTGGCAAATGTAAGTTCAACTTTTTCTTGTGAATCAGTCTGTGAAAATAGAACTCCGGAAGAAAGCACGGAAAGAATAAAAAATATCTTCTTCATATAAAATTAAATCTGCATTTCTGCATTGTTGACTACACGAATATAAGAAGGTTGTTAGTACACACGACAAATCTCTTTGTTAAATATACATCAAAAAAAAGCTGTCACCAAAAGTGACAGCTTTAATAATACAAGAAAATCTCTGTATATCAGATAATTTTATCACAGATTAAGACGTTCAAAGTAATTTCACTCTAATTTGTGACTACTATTTTTATGCAGGAATCTGCTGACTTAAGCAATGCAAAGTTCCGAATCCCCAAATGAAATCAATACAGCTAATACCTATTACTTCACGATCTGGGAAACATTCTGCTAAAATATTCAAAGCAACACGATCATTGCTGTCATTGAATGTTGGCACTAAAACACAATTATTCAAAATCAAGAAATTAGCGTAACTTGCTGGTAAACGTAAATCTTCAAAATCAACACGTTTTGGCATTGGCAATGCTACAATTACAGGCGATTTTCCGTTTTCTAATTTTGCATTCTGAAGACGTTTCAAATTATCCTGTAATGGCTTGTAATTTGAATCGTTTTTATCGGTTTCAACAATCGTTACAATGGTATCTTCATTTACAAATCGGCATAAATCATCGATGTGTCCGTGTGTATCATCACCTTCGATTCCGTCACCTAACCAAATTACATTGGTAACGCCAAGATATTCTTTAAAAACAGCTTCGTAATCTTCTTTCGTAAAACCAGCATTTCTTACTTGAATTGTTGGATGCATCAAACATTCTTCAGAAGTCAATAAAGTTCCTTTTCCGTTTACATCAATTGCACCGCCTTCCACAATTACAGGTTTTCCTTTGTACATCACTTGTGTTAGTGGCACATCAATAAAATCTGCAATTTTGCCTGGTACAAATTTATCTAATTGATAGTTTTTATATTTTGCCCAACCATTAAAATTAAAGTTTAAAGCTTCTCTTTTAGAGCCGTTTTTTACAATAATCGGTCCTGAATCACGCATCCAGCTTCTGTTTGTTTTATGAATAATATAAGAAACATTTTCAAGGTTTACACGAGCTCTCTCAAGCATATCAGCAACTTTTTCTTTTAGCTTTTCATCGGCTACGACCAAAAAAACAGTTTCAAAAGTGGCTACTTTTTTAATAAACTCTACAAAAGCCCATTGAACTGCCTCATATTTTCCCGGCCAGTCATTACCATTATGCGGAAAACACAATACAATTCCTTGTTGTTTTTCCCATTCTGCTGGAAATCTTCTATTATTTGTTGACATAAATTCGTTCTAATTTAGAAAGTGCAAAGATAAGCATTCGTTAGGATTATAAAACATCTGAGTGAAATTCGCACATGATTTCACAAAGGATATCCTGCAAAATTTAAGTTAAAGATTTCATAATGCGTTCTTAATATTTAACAGAACCCACAGAATTACTTTTGCCGAAACTAAAAACTAACACATTCATGAAAAAATTATCAATCTCATTAATGGCTGCCCTTTTGATCTTGGCAAGCTGTAATAATGATGAAAAAAACAACGAACCAGAATTTTCTGTTAACGAGAATCCAGGAACTTTTAAAGAAATTGGTTCTATCACTATTGGTGGAGAAGCTGCTGCTGAAATTTCTGCTTACTGCGAAAAAACAAAAAGATTATTTACAGTAAACAATAGCGGAGTAAATCAAATTGATGTTATTGATATTACAGATCCTACCAAACCGATGAAAATTGGAAAAATTGATTTAGCATCTTATGAAGGTGCTGCAAACAGTGTTTCTGTTTTTGACGGAAAACTAGCTGTTGCTTTAGAATCAACTGCAAACAAACAAGCAAACGGAAAAGTAGTTATTTTTAATACTTCTGATTATAGTTTAATCAAACAAGTTACTGTTGGAGCTTTGCCAGATATGGTAACTTTTTCTCCTGATGGAAAATATATTATGACTGCTAATGAAGGTGAGCCAAATACAGATTACACACAAGATCCAAACGGAACAATTTCTATTATCGAAACCAGCACTTATACTGTTACAACTTTAGATTTCGCTTCGTTTGCAAGTCAGGCAGCTGCTTTAGCAAAAGATGGGTTTAGAATTTCTAAATTTTCTAAAACTAGTTTTGCTCAAGATATCGAACCAGAATACATTACTATTTCTGACGATTCTAAAACGGCTTGGGTAACTTTACAAGAAAACAATGGTGTTGCAAAAGTTGATTTGACTTCTAAAACTATTACTGCTATTTATCCTTTAGGTTTAAAAGATTACAATACTGCTGAAAATGCAATTGATGTAAGTGACAGTGATGATAAAATTGCTTTCAATCCTTGGAAAGTGAAAGGACTTTATATGCCGGATGCTATTGCACATTATACCGTAAATAATGTTCCTTACTTTGTGACTGCTAACGAAGGTGATGCAAGAGAATACAACGCTTATTCTGATGTGAAGCGTATGAAAAGCTTGAAATTGGATGCAACAGTTTTTCCAGATGCTGCTGCTTTAAAATTAGATCCTAGCATGGGAAGATTAAATCTAGTTGCTGATATGGGAGATACAGACGGTGATGGAGATTTAGACGAAATGGTAAGTTTTGGAGGAAGATCTTTCTCAATTTGGAATGGCAACACAGGAAAAATCGTTTATGACAGCAAAAATGACGTTGACAAAAAAACGCACGAATTAGGAACTTACGATGACAAAAGAAGTGATGACAAAGGTTCTGAGCCAGAAGCGGTTGTTACTGCAAAAATGGGGAACCAAAACATTATTTTTGTTGGTTTAGAAAGATCTGATGCCTTTATGGTTTATGATGCTACAAACCCAACATCGCCACAATATTTACAAACTGTAAAAACAGGTGACGCTCCAGAAGGATTACTTTTTATTCCAGCTTCAAAAAGCCCTACTAAAAGAAGTTTATTAGTGGTAAGTAGCGAAGGAGACGGAAGTGTTAAAATCTACCAACCAGACTTAAAATAATATATTTTCAGTACATCAAAAAGAGCAAAATGTAAATTTTGCTCTTTTTTTTTGACTTGTATTAGGCTAATTTTAACGTATTTACATAATTAAAAGCCAAAAGATGGGAATTATGTAAGTAACTATACAACACATTCTAAATATACACGCCCTAATTTTGTTCATGAGTTTAAAATAAAAACAATTTAATTTTTGATATCATGAAAAAGAAATTAGTATCAGCCTCGTTATTATTACTATCCTTCGCCGCTGGCGCGCAAAATATGGCTACCACTTCTACCAAACCTGCCGTAGACCAGGAATTCAATAAATGGTCGATTGAACTTAATGGAGGTGTTAATAAACCAACGAGAACAATGACACCAGGTTATACAACAGAATCTGCAAACTTTTTTCACGGAGATTTAGGTGTAAGATATATGTTTAATCCAAAATTTGGTTTGAAATTAGATGTTGGATACGATCAATTTAAAGAGAAAAAAAATACTCCTGATTTTGAAAGCCGTTATGTTAGAGCAAGTTTACAAGGAGTTGTAAATGTTGGACGTGCTTTGAATTTTGAAACATGGACGAATACAATCGGACTTTTAGCACATGGTGGTTTTGGAGTTTCGCAAATTAGTACAGAAACTGGTTTTGGTGGTCAAGATTATATGGCACACGGAATTGCTGGTTTAACTGGACAAATCAGATTAAGCAACCGTGTAGCTTTGACTGGAGACTTAACAGGTATTGTTAACGGAAGACAAAACTGGAACTTTGACGGAATGGGAAATACAACAACAGGATCTTTTGATGGTGTATTATTAAATGCTTCTGTTGGTTTAACTTTCTACTTAGGAAAACATGAAAGACATGCTGACTGGGTTGGTGAAGAAGACAGAATTGGGGAATTGGAAAAAAGAGTGGACTTAATCGAAACTGGTCTTATCGACTCAGACAAAGATGGTGTTGCTGATTTATACGATTTAGAACCAAATTCTATTGCTGGTGTTGCTGTTAACACAAAAGGTCAATCTATTGATACCAATCAAAATGGTGTACCTGATGAGTTAGAAAGCTATTTAGATAAAACTTATGAAAAGAAAGGCGCTGGTACAAACACAAACAATACTGTTGAAGAATTAATCAACGGAGGTTATGTAAATGTTTATTTCGATTTCAATTCGTCTAAACCTACCAATGCTTCGTTATCTGGTGTAGATTTCTTAGTGAAATACTTGAAAAACAATCCAGGAAAATCAGCAGATATTATTGGTTATGCTGATGAAATTGGAAGTTCAAACTACAATACTGAATTGTCTAGAAAAAGAGCTGAAGCTGTGAAAAAAGTAGCAGTAAACGCTGGAATCGATGCTTCAAGATTGAATGTAATTGCTAACGGAGAAGATACTTCTGTTAACAAAAACTCTAAAGAAGCACGTCAAATCGTGAGAAGAGTTACTTTCCAAGTGAAGTAATCTAAATATAAAGCTAAAAACAAGAAAAGGAACTGTTTCAGTAATGAAGCAGTTCTTTTTTGTTTTAATATAAATTATAAAAGAGCTTCAGAGAAGCAAAATATTTATAGAGTTTCAATAATTAAAACAAAAAAAGCTCCAGCGGAGTGACATATTCACAATTTATATGTCGCTCCGCTGGAGCTTTTTTATTATATGTGTGAATTATTTTCTATAGCTATTTCGCTTCTCTGAAGCGTACAAAAAAAGAGCTGTCTTTTTTAGACAGCTCTTTTAAATAGTATAGATAATTCTAATTATTTATCAATTGCTCTTTTTACAATATCTCCAAAAGCATCAATTCTTCTATCTCTGAAGAATGGCCAGTTTTGACGAACATTTTCTTGTAAATCTAAATCAACCTCAGCAATTAGAATTTCTTCTTTATCGTGAGAAGCCTGCGCTAAGATTTCACCTTGTGGCCCAGCAATGAAAGAAGCTCCCCAGAATTGAATTCCTTCTGTTCCTTCCAAATATTTCTCAAGACCGATTCTGTTTGCTGCTGCAACGAAAACACCATTTGCAACGGCATGGCCTTTCATTACATTCATCCAAGCACCATATTGGTTTTCTCCGTATTGCTCTTTTTCTTTAGGATGCCATCCAATTGCTGTTGGATAAAATAAAACTTCTGCTCCTTTAAGCGCTGTAATACGAGCTGCTTCTGGATACCATTGATCCCAACAGATTAAAGTTCCAACAGTTCCTTTTTTAGTTTCTATGGCCTGAAAACCTAAATCACCAGGTGTGAAGTAGAATTTTTCATAGAAATGAGGATCGTCTGGGATGTGCATTTTACGGTATAAACCAGCTTCTGTTCCATCAGTATCAATAATGTACGCACTATTGTGATAGATTCCAGCCATTCTTTTTTCGAAGAAAGGAACAATGATAACTACTCCTAATTCTTTTGCCAATTCGCTGAATGCAATAAATGAAGTACTGTAAAGTGGTTCTGCTAATGCAAAATTATCTACATCCTCGCTTTGGCAGAAATAATGACTGCTATATAATTCAGGAAGTAAGATCACTTCTGCACCTTGACTCGCAGCATCTCTTACCCAGCTGATACATTTCTTAAGATTATTTTCGGCAACATCATTCAGATTTAACTGAATAACCGATATTTTATATTTTCTTTTCGCCATGACATAAAATTTAGAGTGCAAAAATAGTAAATTTTAGAGGAATGGCAAAGTTAGGTTTTACCTCTTATGCATAAAAAAAGAGCCTCAAAAAAGCTCTATTCTAATTCCCTCTCTGGGAAACGTCTTATTGAAAATATTTTTACAATAAAAACTTCACCATTTATTTCTTTGTAGAGAATTTTGTAATCTCTAACAATAATTTTTCTGTATTCTGGGTCAATTTCATCTTTCTGATATTGTTCTGCAAAAACAATGCTTTTAACAGTTTCTAAAATATCCGCTTTTAAACTTAAAGCTCCTTGAGTAGATTTTTGTTTGTAAAATGTATAAATAGCTTTTAATTCATCTTTGGCAGAATTTGTCCAAATGACTTTTTTAACTCTTTCCATTACCAATTTTCAGATTCTTTTTCCAAATCTTCGTGAGAAATTAGGCTTCCATTTTTTATTTCGTTTTCAGCATTTGATAATTCCAGTTTATATTCTGATCTAGTGATTGGTTTTCCATCAACTGAAAAGGCAACTATTTCATCTTCCTGATAACTTTCAATTACTGCTTTTACTACCTTTAACAGACGTTCATCTGCTGTATTTATATACTCCAAAATACTCTCTCTCAATTCCAAAGCTCCCATAATTCTATTTTTTACAATTCAAAGATAGCATTTTTAAGATGTACTTTAGACCTTATAATTCTTAAACTTTAAATAAAAAAAACCATCCCACATCAGCTTAAAACTAAGCTTCTGCAAAATGGCTTTCAACCTAAAAAAATATCAACTAAACTAGTTGCTATTCGATTACAACTTTCTGAGTTAAGAATTCTGTTTCTGATTTTTTGAATTTAATCTCTACAGTTCCTTTTACAGTTGGTTTAATTTTGTAAACTGTTTTCTTTGGTTCTGGTACTTGTTGCGTACAAACTTCCGATGGATATTTTGCAATTACTTGCAATCCTTTTACATCTCCAATTTTTACTTCTGTAATTTTATCAAATTCTGCACAGGCATTGTCTACAACATACGTTACCTCATAGCTTAATTCTTCATTTACTTTTCCTGTTGCTGGTCCTTTAATTTCTGTTACCAAAGCAGCTTTTGTAGTTGGAGCTGGAGTTTTTTCATCATCGTCATTGCTGCATGAAACAATTGATAATGATAAAAATAATACTACTAAAACTGATTTTAATCTAAAACTTTTCATATAAAATAATAATTAATTGTTAATTACTATGAAGACAGCACATAATTGCAAAGGTTGCTTTGGCAAAATGTTAAAAGTTTTGAATCAACAATTAAACATTTGTAAATCAAACCCTTATTTATTGAAAAATTTTTAATGAATTATTATTTTTTCTTATGAAGAGAAAAATTTTCTTACTTAGCCCCGATAGAAGCGGCATCCTTTTTTTGGTTTTTTCTACCAAAAAAAGATATAGCGGATAGCGGGACCGAACGCTCTTTTGAAAAAACTTTCGATCTGCTCCTAAACAAAAAAAACACCAGCGTTAACTGATGTTTCTTGAAATTATATTTTGAAATTCTAATTAAACTGTTTTCTTTTTAAAGATCTTTTTCAATAGATTTACGATTGCTAAAACAATAAAGCCTATTATAAGTCCGATTGCAAACTCTTTTACAATTGAAGGGAAATTTGGTAAAAGATGGTGAAAGAATTCGATGTTGTGAACGAATAATCCTCCGGAAACTAAAATCAAGGCTATTGTTCCGATTACAGTTAATCCTTTGATTACTTTTGGAAGCGCTTGAACTAATACATTTCCAACACTTTTTAAAAGACTGTTTTCTTTTTTACTGCTTTTAATCATTTTGAAACCTACTTCATCCATACGAACAATAAGCGCTACGATTCCGTAAACGCCAATTGTTGCAATTAATGCGATGATTGAAACTGTGATAATTTGAGAAACCAATGGTTTTCCGATTACGGTTCCTAAAGCGATAATTACAATTTCTACAGAAAGTATAAAATCGGTTACAATTGCCGACTTTACTTTATCTTTTTCGATTATTAGAATTTCTTCTTCAGTAAGAACTTCGTCTGTAATCCCTTCAGATTCTTCGTGTTTGTGAGGTACAATAAATTCATAGATTTTTTCTGCTCCTTCATAAGCTAAAAACAATCCTCCTAAAACCAAAATCACCATGATAGCAATTGGAAAAAAAGCACTCAATAAAAATGCGATTGGAAGAATAATGATTTTGTTTAATAACGAACCTTTTGTGATTGCCCATAAAACCGGAAGCTCTCTTGATGAAGCAAATCCTGAAGCTTTTTCGGCATTTACTGCCAAATCATCACCAAGAATTCCTGCTGTTTTTTTTGCAGCAACTTTACTCATTATAGCAACATCATCCATAATTGCTGCGATATCATCTAATAGAGCGAAAAAACCTGAACCCATTTTTTAAATTTATTTTTAGTGATGCGAATCTAGACAATTTGCCGTAATCTGCCCAACAATATCATATTAAATTTAAGTTTTTTATTCCTAATTTTCTGTAATGTGACTATTAACTACATTGTCCTAAAAGAACCCAAAGAATAATAAAAACGATAATTGTTCCGAAACATCCTCCACCTAATTTTTTAGCTCCGTAACCTGCCAATAATCCTCTAAATATGTTATTCATGATTTTTGATTTTAATTAATAATTTGCTGATTTTTATTAATTTAAAATTGATTATTTTTTCAAAATGAATTGTTATAAAAATTGGGAGAAAAGTTTCAAAATTTGAGGATACAAAAAAAGCATCAGTTTTAAACTGATGCTTTTAATGTAATATTTCTTGAATTAATCGGTATCTACATTTTGACCTCTAC
Source organism: Flavobacterium panacis (assembly GCF_024649945.1). Classification (GTDB taxonomy): domain Bacteria; phylum Bacteroidota; class Bacteroidia; order Flavobacteriales; family Flavobacteriaceae; genus Flavobacterium; species Flavobacterium panacis. The sequence continues at coordinate 922,866 of NZ_JANKMS010000001.1, forward strand.
TAATTAAAGTTGCTTTATCAATAATTCCTTGACCTGTTGGAGGAGATATAGGATTTTGACTTTGCAACTGAATATACCATCCTGAAGTTGGCGTAATACCTAACAGTTTTTGTAAAATTGCATTAACCTGAGGACTTGGAAGGGCATTATTGCTAAAACTGAGACTTGTATGAGAGCCATAAACCTTTGCTAGTAGCGGAAAACTAATATAACTAAGAGATTTATTTTCAGCAAAATAAACTCCCTTAGTCTTAATCAATGCAGGAAAAGAAATCGATAGCAAAGATGGATTATTCATAATGCTGAGATCATATCCATGCATTCCTTTTAAAGCAGAAAACACAATTGTACTTAATTTTTCGTTATTTTCTATCTCTAAGTCACCATAAATATTAAGCAGATTATCTACTTTTATAGTACTTAATTTTACATTGTCCTGTATAATTAAATTTATCAAATTTGTTGCTGAATTCAAATCTAAAGTTGTCAGGTTTGTTGTATTAGTAACATAAATATTTTCTGTATAAGAACCTAATTCAGATTTTATTTGTGCTCTAGCTTCTGCATCACTAATATCACCAGTTAATACAATACTAGTTTTTCCTTTATTTGAACTACTTCCTGAATATAAAGCGTATGGAACACTTAGAAGCTGACTTGTACCACTAATTGTATAATTGGTTCCTCCAGTTGGATCAATTTCTGTTTTAACAAAATGAGATCCTGCTCCCCAATCAATATCTGAAAACCTTCCATTAATTGCTGTACCACCACCGATTTCTATTGTTGCTAATCCGTTAGTGTTTGTTGTTGTCGTCTGAGTTTCTTCATAAGACGGTTTTCCTGTTTCCGACCCTATTAAAATACTTATTCTAATACCAATTACAGAATTTACAAGTAATGTACTATCCGCTTTACGAACAACAGCCTGATAGCTCATTTTTTGCGGTGCTTGAGCAAGTAAAATGGTAAAAGAACTTAATAATAGAAATGTTAGAGTAATTTTTCTCATATATTTTTCTGTTGTTTAAAATTTTTACTTTTTAATGATTTTAAAGGTTTTTATAGCTTTTGAATTGTTGTTTACTGTAAGAAAATAAATCCCTTGCGCCAATCCTTGCATCGATATTTTTGTTTCTGACGAAGTAATATTGAAAGCCTTTGAAAGTATTCTTCCATTGATATCAAATAAATTATAAGACAAGTCTTCAAATTTATTATTGACAATAAGGTTCAGTTCATCAACAACAGGGTTTGGAAACGCTGTCATAACTAAACTAATTCCTTCAAATTTATCATTGCTTAAAGTCGATATTTCGTAAGCTTGCTGGATGCCTTGCTGTGCAGAGCCACCATTCCCTTTCAATTTAACATCAGCAATTTGTCCAATTGAATAACTTGCAGCTCCACCATCTCCTGTGCCTTTTCCTCCAGCCGCAACAATACTTTCTTGTGCGTGCGAATTGGTCACAAATGAAATACTTACAAGAAATAAAAATAAAAATGCCCTTTGATTTCTTTTCATATTTTTGATTTAATAATTACGGAAAAATATAAACTATTTCTTACAATAAATTAAATATTAATAAAAAAAGCACCAGCCTTTCGACTGATGCTTTTCTAAGAATAACATGAAAAAATTATTTAGTGGTCTGGTTTCTAAAAACCAATTTGCCATCGAAAGCATCTAATAAAATAATACTTTCTGTTGTGATGTTTCCTGCCAGAATTTCTTTTGACAGTTGATTTAGAACCTCTCTCTGAACAACACGTTTTACTGGTCTTGCCCCAAATTGAGGATCATATCCTTTGTCTGACAAATAAGCAATTGCTTCTGGAGTTGCATCCATTGTAATGCCTTGTAGTGCCAGCATTTTTGTAACACTTTTTAATTGTAAGCTTACAATTCTTGAAATATTTTCTACAGTAAGTGGCGTAAACATTACAATCTCATCGATACGGTTGATAAATTCCGGACGAACCGTCTGTTTCAACAATCCTAAAACTTCGTTTTTAGCAGCTTCTGTCGCTGCTTCTACTCCACCTTTTAGGTTTTCGAATTTCTCCTGAATGATCTGACTTCCCATATTAGAAGTCATGATGATAATTGTGTTTTTGAAATCGGCTAGACGTCCTTTGTTGTCTGTCAATCGGCCTTCATCCAAAACTTGTAATAAAATATTAAAAGTATCTGGATGCGCTTTTTCGATCTCGTCTAACAAAATCACAGAATATGGTTTTCTACGAACCGCTTCTGTCAATTGTCCCCCTTCATCATAACCTACATATCCTGGAGGCGCACCCACTAAACGACTCACACTGTGGCGCTCTTGGTATTCACTCATATCAATACGCGTCATGGCATTTTCATCATCAAAAAGATATTCGGCTAAAGCTTTTGCTAATTCGGTTTTACCCACTCCGGTTGTTCCTAAGAACAAGAATGTTCCAACAGGTTTTTTCATATCCTGCAAACCGGCACGGCTTCTACGAACTGCATCACTTACGGCTTCTATCGCTTCTTCCTGACCTACTACACGTTTGTGCAATTCGTCTTCTAAATGCAATAGTTTTTCTCTTTCTGTTTGAAGCATTTTGGTCACTGGAATTCCAGTCCATTTTGCTACAACTTCTGCGATATCTTCTCTGGTGACTTCTTCTTTAATTAAAGAATTTCCAGATTGAAATTCCTGCAATTGTTTTTGCAGATCTTCCTGACGTTCTTGAGCTTCTTTTATTTTTCCGTAACGAATCTCAGCTACTTTTCCGTAATCACCATCACGTTCTGCGCGTTCTGCCTCATATTTAAAGTCTTCTATTTCGTGTTTTACAGCCTGAATTCCGTCAACGATATCTTTTTCTTGTTTCCATTTCGCGTAGATTTCGTTTCGCTCTTCTTTCAGGTTGGCCAATTCCATACCTAAGATTTTCAGCTTGCTTTCTTCTTTTTCACGTTTAATGGCTTCGATTTCGATTTCCAATTGCATGATTTTACGATCCAAAACATCTAATTCTTCTGGTTTTGAATTGATTTCCATACGCAGTTTAGAAGCTGCTTCGTCCATTAAGTCAATCGCTTTATCTGGTAAGAAACGATTCGTAATATATCTTTGAGAAAGTTCAACTGCTGCAATAATCGCCTCGTCTTTAATTTGAACTTTATGGTGTGTTTCATATTTCTCTTTGATTCCACGAAGAATAGAAATCGCACTTTCTGTATCTGGTTCGTCGATCAGCACTTTTTGGAAACGTCTTTCAAGCGCTTTATCTTTTTCGAAATATTTTTGATATTCATCTAAAGTCGTTGCACCAATTGCTCTCAATTCTCCACGAGCCAAAGCTGGTTTTAAGATGTTAGCTGCATCCATTGCGCCTTCACCTCCACCCGCTCCTACAAGCGTATGAATCTCGTCAATAAACAAAACGATATCTCCCTCTGCTGATGTAACTTCTTTTACAACCGATTTTAAACGCTCCTCGAATTCTCCTTTGTATTTCGCTCCGGCAATCAAAGCTCCCATATCTAATGAGAAAACGATTTTTTCTTTTAAGTTTTCCGGAACGTCTCCGTCCACAATTCTATGTGCTAAACCTTCTGCAATTGCAGTTTTACCAACTCCAGGCTCACCAATTAGCATTGGGTTGTTTTTGGTTCTACGCGTTAAAATTTGCAGCACACGACGGATTTCTTCGTCACGACCAATAACTGGATCCAGTTTTCCTGTACGCGCTAGCTCGTTTAGATTTTTAGCGTATTTATTCAACGAATTATACGTTTCTTCTGCAGAAGCTGACGTTACTCTCTCGCCTTTTCTTAATTCTTCAATAGCTGCTTTAAGACCTTTTCCTGTAACGCCCTGATCTTTTAAAATCTGAGAAACTTTACTTTTTGAGTCAAAAATGGCTAAAATTAAATGTTCGATCGAAACGTATTCGTCGTTCATTTTTTGTGCAATAATTTCTGCTTCATTCAAAGCTTTATTGGCATCTCTAGAAAGCAAAATATCACCTCCAGAAACTTTTGGAAAACTCTGAATTGTAGCATCCAAAAGTTGTAAAAATAACGGCACATTTACATTTAATTTTTTTAAGATAAATGGCGCTACGTTTTCATCAACTTCAAAAATAGCTTTGAAAATGTGTTCATTTTCAATTTGTTGCTGGCCATTTCGTTGCGCTAATTGCTGCGACAACTGAATGGCTTCCTGCGATTTAATAGTAAACTTATTTATATTCATATTTTTTCGATTTGATTAATTTTTTGTTTGAAATTTATAAGATTAAAGTTACGATTTATTGAGTTACATTTTTGACTCAAATCATTTAACTTTGTATTCGAATAGACAAATTATATTCCACAACAAAAAAACAGACAAAATGGCGTTAAAAATCAAAATTCAATCATTTTTACACGTCAAAAAGTCATAAAACAAGCCAAATATGAGTTTTTTTAATTCAATCTTCGGAAGTTCAGAGAACTCAGAAGCTCCAAAAAGTAAAGTAAACTGGACAGAATTAACAGATATCCTTCAATTGATGGAGATCGAAGCTATTTCTAAAGAAAAGCCAGTAGTTATTTTTAAACACAGCACAAGATGCAGCATCAGCCGAATGGCATTAAAACAGTTTGAAAGAGAATATGATCTTGAAGATGTTGTTGATGCGTACTTTTTAGATTTGATTGCACACAGAGATATTTCAAACGAAATTGCAAGCCGATTTGGAGTTTACCATGAATCTCCACAGCTTATCTTAATTAAAGATGGAAAAGCAGTTTATGATGTTTCACACAGCGATATTGATGCTGAAGCATTGAAAAGCAAAGTATAGATTTTTTTTGCAACGAATTTCATTAATTCACACTAATTAATTTGTGGAAATTCGTGAAATTCGTGGCAACTTTTATTTAAAAACTTCCTTCAGATCCGCCACCGCTAAAACCTCCTCCTCCAAATTCCATTGGAGAATCTGGAGCTTTTACACCAGGTTTAATTCCAAAGGTTGATGCAACCACTAAAGCTTCTGCATTCAAGAAATTGTCCGAATGATTGATTCGGTCTGCTTTGAATGTCAATCCACTTTCTTTTTCTTTTAATTTTTTAATTGAAAAATAAGCTATTGCAAACAAAACGGCTCCGCCAAGTGTAAGCGCAACTTCGATTGGCAAAACAGCATAATAAAATCGAATAGTATAAAATGAAAATGCTATAGCTAAAAAGCTAAGCCAAAGCATAATTCTGTCTTTCGTTCTTATAGCCTGTAACAAATAAATAATTGGAACTATAAACGTAAAGCCATAAAAGAAAAATGCAAACGGAATATCTGTTCCTGGTTTCACTTCAGTTCCTAAAAGTTCCTCTGAAAGTTCTCTTACCACTAAATAATTACAGGAAAAATAAAACAAGACAAGACAAAAGCTATTAGCAAGCAATAATCCATTTCCGTAATAATGCTTAGATAGCTGATTGATTAATTTCTTTGTGAGAAAATAAAAAATAGCGGCAAAAATCATTGCTATAAAGGGTAAAAGAGCCCTTCCGACATCACCAAATTCAAACATTTGAAAAAACAAAAATGCAGTCACCGATAAACAAAACACAAGCATTGAAAGCAAATGCAAATACCTTAAAAACATAAAAATAGACACTGCTGCTGTAAAAAAAGCAATCACAGCTTCGTAACCTTCTGTTGTTACAGCAATAGCAACTCCAAGATTCAGGATGGTTCCTAAAATAAATGCATCATCCAGTCCATGATTATGAATATTCTGCTTTGCTAATATTTCTGAACCTACAAAACCAACAACTGTAAAAAGATAACAACATATTTGAAAATACACATGCTCCGAACTCAAACCGACAATGGTTATTGCACCACAGATCGAACTGTACAATAAACTGCCTAATAAAAAGAATCCAATACGAACCAGAATGTTATCCTGACTTCTAAAAACAGGCAATTCTTTTTTTATAAATTTATTTTGTTCTTTACTGATAAAACCTCCTTTGTATAAAGTATCTGCTTCATCAACCAAGATTTCGTTATCTAATATTTTTGTATCGTATACTATCATGCCGCGATTTCTTTATGAAAGTTCTTAATCAGTTTAATGAACATTATAATTGAACCTACAAAATATACTGGAAGTACAAAAAATAATAATTCCCAAATGTTAGAGAAATCAACATTCTCAAAAATTCTAAACAAAACTATGTTTCCACCAATATAACCGTAAACGATCATAAAAACGTACAGAGACATTGCTTTGTAATCGTAACTTATCTTATAAAAATAATAAGTAGAAGCCGCCAAAATCACAGCAAATATGATCCATGTTAAAGTATCATAACCAGTCAAATTACTAATTGCTGCGATACTTATGATATGCAATGCAAAAGTGAGGAAAACCAATCCAAAATGAGTTTTTAAAGCAATTCGGCGACTGTAAATCGTCCATAAGATTAACAAAACTCCGAGCATTACAGCCGAATAACTTAAATTCTGACTTGCATATAAATTGTTGCTATCGTTAAAAATATCCTGAGGCGTAACCGAAAGTCCGATGTAGGCTGCTAAACCTGTAATCGCAATCGTTAAAACGCTTCTATTGTCAAAATAATAGGCACAAAAGAAACTCACAATGGTCGGAACCAAAGTTGCTAATCCGTAATGCTCTCCAAAAGGTTTATATTGAAACTGCAGATATCCGATAAAAATACAAGTCAAAATATTACCCGCCAAAACGAGATATTCTAAAACAGGATGCTCAAAAGTTGTTTCTTCTTTCTGAAAGCCCTTAGAATGCTTAAAACAGTAAAAAAAACAAACTACAATTACAATTAAAAGAAGAGAAAGAATAGCAATATGCCCAATTGAATCTATGTTTTCATAAATTAAAATTCCAATTCCAGACGTAAACAACAATACTGATAAATAAAGGAAGAACTTCAATTCTGCATTTACCGAAAAGATATTCAAATTTCGATATGCTTTTATTTCTTCAAACTGATTTTCTGTTATTAAGCCTTTTTCAAAAAGAACTTCAGTGGATTGTTCGTTAAATTTTTTCATTTGCCTCATTTAAACCTAAACTCAAATATATGGAATTAGTATGAATTTTCTCTTCTTTAATAAATTGTAGAAAGCAATTGTTTCTTTTACTCTAATTTACACAATAAAAAGGCCAATTTATTTAGTGTAAAAACAACACTTATAATTCTTATAATCAAATCTTTAAAACATAAAAAAGTGATAAATTAATTTGAATTTATTTTTATTCTTTTACATTTGTGCAATCGATTACATTAAACTATCAAACCACAAAAAAAACCACAAATGAAAACAAAACTTATGCTATTGGCATTGCTTATGCCTTGCTCCTTTCTCTTTGCTCAAAATTATTTTATGAGTGCACCAGAAGGATTTGGAGCTTCTGCAACTGGCGGAGGAAGTGCTACTCCTGTTACTGTCACTACTTTGGCTGATTTTACAGCAAAGCTTAAACTCACAACACCACAGGTTATTTTAGTTTCTGGAACTATAACCTTTCCGTACACCAGCTTGCAAATAAATGACAAAACAATTATCGGACTTCCTGGTGCCCGATTAGTGAATCTGGATCAAACTGCAACAGGTTCTGGAATCTTAAATTTAAAACCGGGATCAAACAATATTATCATTAGAAATTTAATTTTTGAAGGCCCTGGCGCATACGATGTTGACGGACGAGACAACCTTACATCTGAAGCAACCAATATCTGGGTAGACCATTGTGAATTTCAAGACGGAATGGATGGTAACTTTGACAACAAAGGCGCTGCAGATAATGTAACGGTTTCTTGGTGTAAATTCACTTATCTTAAAGCTCCGAAACCAGGAGGTTCTGGTGGTGCAGACGATCACCGATTTTCTGATTTAGTTGGATCTTCAAAATCTGATGCTCCAGCAGATGGTCATTACAGTATAACTTTCAAAAATTGTTATTGGGCAGAAGGTTGCAAAGAAAGAATGCCAAGAGCTAGAAATGCACAGCTTCATATCTTGAATTGCTATTACAATACTTCGGTTTCTGGATCACTAGCAATTGGTTTAGGTGGTGGTAACAATAATACTAATTGCTACGTTGAAGGCACCGATTTTGCTAAAATTGGAACTGCTTTTAAAAATTACGTGAGTACAGACGGCGGTACAATTGGAATTTCTTTTAATGATTGTTTGAATGCTCCTGCAAATTCTGGAACAGCAGTAACAAAACCTGCTTATTCGTATAGTGTTTTACCAACTGCAAATGTTGCAGGTTTTATTTCGAATGCAACTTGCGGTGCCGGAGCAACTCTTCAGGTTACCAATCAAGGTGTTTTGTCTACGAGCTGTAATAATTTAGGCTTAAATGATAATGTAAAAAATAGTTTGGAATTAAAATATTATCCTTCAGTTATCAATCGTCTTTTGAATATTGATTTTTCAAGTTCTGACAATGGTTTAGCTGAAGTAGATTTATTTTCTTCAAATGGATCAAAAGTATATTCGCATTCTAAAAATGTTGTTCCAGATGAAAAATTAGAACTCAATGTCGGAAATCTTTCAAAAGGCATTTATATCTGTAAAGTTAAAATCGACAACAAAAGCAAAACATTTAAATTGGTCAAAAACTAAATTTTGCTCCATAAAAAAAGGTCATTGAAACAAATCAATGACCTTTTACTTTTTATAGCTTATTTTTTAAATTTTAAAAAGCAGCTTTCATTTTATCTTTAATCGCATCTAAGCATAAATTATTGATACTACCTTCGTGCGTGTGTTTGGTTTCTTTTGGAGATTTGTATGTTCCTGCTTCCAATTGTTCCGCAACAGCTTTGTAAGCATCTCTAAATGGCATTCCTGCAACCACCATTTCGTTTAAAGTATCTACTGTAAATAAATAATCGTATTTTTTATCTTCTAAAATATGATCTTTTACTGTGATGTCTTTAATTGAGAAAATCGCAATATCCAAACAAGCTTTCAAGTTTTGAATTGCTGGAAATAACCCTTCTTTTAAAAGCTGTAAATCTCTATGATAACCGCTTGGAAGATTATTGGTAATTAAAGTGATTTCGTAAGGAAGTGCCTGAATCTTGTTGCATTTTCCTCTGATTAATTCGAAAACATCTGGATTTTTCTTGTGAGGCATAATGCTTGAACCTGTTGTAAGATGAGCTGGAAGTCCAATAAAATCGAAATTCTGACTCATATACAAACAAACGTCCATCGCGAATTTTGATAATGTTCCTGCAACGCTTGTCATAGCAAAAGCAACAGTTTTTTCTGCTTTTCCGCGGCTCATTTGTGCTGCAACGGCATTGTATTTTAAAGTTTCAAAACCCAATTCTTGAGTGGTAAAAGTTCTGTTGATTGGAAATGAGCTTCCGTAACCTGCAGCAGATCCTAACGGATTTTGGTCTACAATTTTTGAAGCAGCGTTCAGCATTGTAATATCGTCAATTAGACTTTCTGCATAAGCCGAAAACCACATTCCGAATGAAGATGGCATCGCGATTTGCAAATGCGTATATCCTGGCAATAATACATTTTGATGTTTTTCTGCTGATTCCATCAACAAATCAAAAAGTGTTTTTACCTGCTCTTTTATTGCTTTTAATTCGTCTTTTAAATACAAATGAACATCTACTAAAACCTGATCATTACGAGAACGCGCCGTATGGATTTTCTTTCCTGCATCACCCAATTTTACTGTTAGTAAATATTCAATTTTAGAATGAACATCTTCAAAACTGTCTTCGATTTCGAAATTTCCTACTACGATATCCGCAATGATTTCGTTTAATGCATCTACCAAAGAAGTTGTTTCTTCCTCTGTCAACAAACCAATCTGACCTAACATTTTGGCATGTGCAATTGAACCTAAAGCATCATATTTTGCTAAAACCAAATCCAGTTCACGATCGTTTCCAACTGTGAATTGTTCGATTTGTTTATCTGTTGGTATTCCTTTTTCCCAAAGTTTCATAGGTTGTGTTTTTTTTCGCCACGAATTCACGAATTATTTTTTCAAATCTTTGCGATTATTTTTTTCGAATGAATTCGAATTAATATTTCGTTTAGATAGTAAAAAATAATTCGTGAATTCGTGGCGGTTTTTTTTCTTATAATTTAAAGAAACCGGTTAGTATTTTGATATACAAATCGACTCCTTCTACAATTTCGTTTACAAAAATAAATTCGTCTGCTGAATGTGAGCGTAACGTTTCTCCTGGTCCTAATTTTAAAGATTGACAGCTTAAAACCGATTGATCTGAAAGTGTTGGCGAACCATACGTTGTTCTTCCTAAAGCAATTCCTGCTTGTACCAAACCGTGTGCAACTGGAATAGACGAAGCATTTAAATGCATTGATCTTGGCGTAACTTCGGCATTTACATTCGCTTTTACTACTTCCAAAATTTCGGCATTTGTGTAGCAATCTGTTACACGAATATCGACAACCAAATCACATTCTGACGGAACTACATTGTGTTGTTTTCCAGCATTAATCTGCGTTACAGTCATTTTTACAGGACCTAAAACATCAGAGATTTTGTCGAATTTATAGTTTTTAAACCATTCCATTACCGGAATTGATTTGTATAAAGCGTTATCATCGTTTTGATGTGCCGCATGACTTGCAGTTCCTTTTACCTTTACATCTAAAACTAAAAGTCCTTTTTCTGCAACTGCTAATTGCATTAAAGTTGGTTCACCTACAATTGCGCAATCTAATTCTGGTAAGTGTTTCAAAACGCTATTTAAACCATTTTTACCGCTGCTTTCTTCTTCTGCCGAAGCAACAATAACAATATTATGAGATAAATTTTGGTTCTCGTAAAAATGAACGAATGTTGCTAATAACGAAACTAAACATCCTCCGGCATCATTACTTCCTAAACCAAATAATTTACCGTCTTTTTCAATCGCTTTGAACGGATCGTTGGTGTAAGCCTGATTCGGTCTAACGGTATCGTGATGTGAGTTTAATAAAAGTGTTGGTTTCTTTTCGTCGAAATATTTATTGAAAGCCCACACATTGTTATTTTCTCTCTTGAATGGAATTTCATTCTGATTGAACCAATTTTCTATTAAAAGAGCTGTTTGATCTTCTTCGCTTGAAAATGAAGGGGTTTCAATAAGGCTTTTTAATAAACTAATTGCTTCCTGGGTAAGCGTATCTATATTTTTCATAGTATATTTTCTTTGCCACGAAGGCAGGAAGTCACAAAGTTTTTTTTGATCAATCTGTGACATTTAAAGTTTGCGCAAATTTCTTAAATTTAATCTTAAAAGTACTGCGCGGTTGTGTTTTTTTGCCACGAATTACACGAATTTTCGCAAATTATTTTTTTGTTACTAATTTAAAATCAAAATGATTTTTTTAACGTGTGGCTAAAATTATTTTCTCTTTTAACTGAGGGAATTAGCGTCAATTTGTGGCAACATTTTTTATAATGTAATGGTTGTATGCGGAACATTTCCATTTTGAAGCATTTTGTGATGCCCAATTTTGATTTTCTGCACACCTCTTGATAAACTATTGAAGCAGTTATCCAGTTTCGGAATCATTCCAGAGTGAATTACTTTTTCTTCTTTTAGTTTATTATATAACGCTTCGTTGATTTTTGTAATTACAGAAGAATCGTCTTCTGAATCCATTAAAACACCTTGTTTTTCAAAACAATAAGTTAATGTAACATCAAAAACTTCAGATAATGCAATTGACAATTCACTTGCAATAGTATCAGCGTTTGTGTTTAACAATTGTCCGTTTTTGTCGTGCGTGATGGCACAGAAAACAGGTACAATTCCAGCTTCTAATAAAGTGGCTAATAATTTGGTATTGACTTGTTTTACATCGCCTACAAATCCGTAATCAATCGTTGGGTGATTTCTTTTGGTTGACTGAATTAAATTTCCATCAGCTCCAGAAAAACCTACTGCATTATTGTCTTTTGCCTGCAATTGTGCCACAATATGTTTATTGATTTGACCTGCATAAATCATTACTACAACATCTAGCATTGGAGCATCTGTGATTCGGCGTCCGTCAATCATTTGTGGAACCAAACCAATACTTTGCGCCATTTTAGTAGCCGATTTTCCGCCGCCGTGAACTAAAACTTTATGTCCTTCAATTTTAGAAAAATCAGTTAAAAATTGTTCTAATTCTATTGGATTATCAATGATGTTTCCACCTATTTTTATTACAGTAACTTTATTCATGAGGTTCAAAGGTTCAGAGGAACAAAGGGACAAAGTTTAAGTTCGGAAGAAACCTCTGAACCTTTGTAACTTTGAACCTTTGAACCTCAAAGATTATATTTTTTTAAGAATCTTTTGTAAAACTAATTGCGCTGAATACGTTCTATTATTAGCTTGTTCGATTACGATTGAATTTTCTCCGTCTAAAACTTCATCAGTTACGATTACATTACGACGAACCGGTAGACAGTGCATAAATTTTCCATTGTTGGTTAAAGCCATTTTTTCGGCAGTAACGGTCCAATTTGGATCGCTGTTGGTTACTTTTCCGTAATCTTTGAAATTACTCCAATTTTTAACGTAAACGAAATCAGCGTTTTCGAAAGCTTTATCTTGATCGTATTCAATTACGCAGTCTTTTGTAATTTCTGGGCTTAGTTCATACCCTTCTGGATGCGTGATTACAAAATCCATATCTTTTTGCATTTGCATCATTTCTACAAATGAATTTGCAACTGCTTGTGGCAAAGCTTTTGGGTGCGGAGCCCATGAAAGCACCACTTTTTGTCTATTTTTGTGTCTAGGTTTGAATTCTTCCATCGTAATTGCATCTGCTAATGACTGCAATGGGTGACGTATAGCACTTTCCATGTTTACGATTGGCACTGTAGCATATTTCTGGAATCCAGAAATTACCGTCTCAGCATAATCTTTTTCTTTATCTACCAGACCTGCAAAAGCACGAATTGCAATAATATCGCAATATTGAGAAACTACTTCTGCGGCTTCTTTAATGTGTTCTGAAGCACCAGAATTCATTACTGCTCCGTCTTCAAATTCAAGAGTCCATCCTTCGCTAGTAAAATTCATCACCATAACGTTCATTCCTAAATTCATAGCCGCTTTTTGAGTACTCAAACGCGTTCTTAAACTTGGGTTGAAGAATAACATTCCTAAAGTTTTGTTTTTTCCTAAACTTTGATTTTTAAGCGGATTCTTTTTGATTTTGATCGCTTGGTTTACCCATTTTGATAATGAGTTGATTTCTTTTATTGAGATATAGTTCATGTCTTTTTTATTAATTAGAAAATTTGATGATTTGATAATTAGATAATTGTGACATTTTCTAATTATCTAATTGACTCATTAAATTATTTTAGTAAACGAAATTTCGTCTTTCAATGCCCGCAGAATAAAATTATCATTTAATCCGTTGACGATCCAGGTTTCTATTTTGGCTGCTTTTGCAATTCCTGCTGCTTCAATTTTGGACTGCATTCCTCCTGTTCCGTGTGATGATTTTGAATCTCCGATTTCTTTTTCAAGCGATTTTAAATCATTTACCAGTTTTATTGTTTCCGGAACTTCATTTTGAAAGGTCTCTTTTGTATAAATTCCGTTTGTATTGGTTGCAATAATCAGAATGTCCACATTTAATAAAACTGCAGTTAAAGCCGCTAATTTGTCGTTATCTCCAAACCGAATCTCATCTGTCGCCACGGTATCATTTTCATTGATAATCGGAATGTAATTGTTTTTAACTAATACATTAATCGTATTTACAATGTTCTTTTTCGTTTGCTCTTTTTCAAAATCAGAATAAGAAAGTAAACACTGCGAAGTATTTAATCCTAAATCTTTGAAATTTTCATTGTAAATCCGCATTAAATGAGGCTGTCCGATTGAAGCCAAAGCCTGTTTTACAAAAACATCTTTATCTTGATTATCCAGCTTTACAAATTGTTTTGCTGCTGCAATTGCGCCAGAACTTACGATGATAAATTCGTATTCGTCGTTTAAAGCTGCAATCTGCACTCCAAGATCTTCAATCTTTCCCCGCGAAATATGATTCGTTTCTTTGGTTAAAGTATTACTTCCTATTTTTAATAAAATCCGTTTTTTCATTTTCGTATCTGCCGCGAAGGCGCTAAGGCACAAAGTTTCTTTTTAAATTTAATCGAAGATTTCAATTATCTAATTATCTAATTGACACATTATCTAATTTGCCCTTCTCCGTACACATACCATTTATTGGTTACCAAGTGCTGTAAACCAATTGGTCCTCTTTGATGCAACTTATCAGTACTTATGGCTAATTCTCCTCCAAGGCCGAATTGCCCGCCGTCTGTGAATCTTGTTGATGCATTTTGATAAACCGCCGCTGCATCTATCGATTCCATAAATTGTTGTGCAACTTCATTATCTCTTGTAATAATTGCTGCAGAATGCCCTCCGCAGTATTTATTAATCATATCAATCGCGTGATTTTCAGAGTCGATGGTTCCGATTACAATTTTATAATCTAAAAACTCTTCGTACCAAATATCTTCGTTTTGAATGGTTTTGGTATTCTCGAAATTCTCTAAAGATTTATCGACAATAACTTCCACTTTTGATTCGATTAAAGCTTCAATTAACATCGCTGTAAAACCTTCAAAATTGGGAAGTTTCGAACTGATCAAAACTTTATCTAATGCATTGCAAGCCGAAATTTTAGCAGTTTTAGCATTTAAAATTACTTTTAAAGCCAAATCTGTGTCAGCATCTTGATGAACGTAAACAAAATTATTTCCGCGTCCGCTTACAATTACTGGGCAAGTCGCATGCGCTTTTACAAACTCAATTAATTTTTCTCCTCCTCTCGGAACAATTAAATCTACTTTTTGAGTTGGTTTTTCTAAAAATGCCTGAGTTTCAGTTCTGTTATAATTCAGATATTCAACCCAGTCTTTTGAAACGCCATTTTCTTCTAAAGCTTTATGCCAAAGACTTACAATCTTTAAGTTTGATTTTAGAGATTCTTTTCCACCTTTTAATAAAATCTTATTTCCAGATTTAAAAGCAATTCCGCCCGCTTCGATTGTCACATCTGGGCGAGATTCGTAAATAATTAAAATGGTTCCGAAAGCTGCGGTTTTGTTCACCACTTTAATTCCATTATCATGAGTAAAATGAAAAAGCTCAATGCCGATGGGGTCTTCCTGCGAAGCTAACTGATTAAGCGATAAAATCATTTCATCTACTTTTTTATCATCTACTTTCAGGCGTTCTTCCATCGCTAAATCTGAACCGTCGTAATCACTAAGATCTTCCTGATTGGTCAAAATGATCTGATTCCGCTCTTGTTCGACCAGCTTTGCCATGGTTCGCAAAACCGCATTGCGTATTTCAATTGATAATGGTTTCATAGTTTATAATTGGTTGGTTAAAAAAATTTAAATTTTTAATCCCATTGAAAAATTTGTATTTGTTTCTCGTTTATAGCATCATAAAAGAGAAAAGTATTTGTAGAACTAGAAGAAATAAAATCTCCCTCATCCACTTGTCCAATGAAAATAGTATCTGACGGAAATTCATTGTTTTGAATAAAATCCGGCATTAGTAACAGATTATCAATAAAATTAACTTTACCCGTTTTATTAAAATCAATTTTTTCAAGTTCCTCGTCAGAATAGTCTCCTTTAAATTTATATCTAAAGAAAGAATTATCATCAAAACAGGAATTTATCACTCCATAATTTTTAAACCTGTATTTAGAAAGAAGAACAGAGGTAATTCTTTCAAAATAATATTCAGCTTCGAACTTTCCAAATTCTGGAATTCTATCTAAAATTAAATTTCCTCCCCTCTCAATTTTAGACTTATTCTCTTTGTAATTTAAATTACTTAGATAATATTCTTTTTGTATCTCAAAATCTTCGCTAATAATAGTATAGGCTTCTTCTAAAAATTCAATTTTTGGAAAATCAATTTTGTCTTTATAACCTAATTTATCACCAACTAAATCAAATACAATTTCATTTACATCAATTCTATAGTCACCAAAATATTCTCTTTCGTAATCTCCTGTATCCCAAAGCGAAATCAAATGAAATGTTTTGTCTTTGAATTGTTCATGATTACTAATTTTTATTGTAACTAATGGTAAAAAAACAAATTTTGCTTTAAGATCTGTTTCTTCTGTAAACACATCTTCAAACTCTGGATATGGAATTAAATCAACCGAATATGATTTTTCTTCACTTCTCAAAACTTCATTAACTATCTTTACAGGAAGAAAACTAAAAATTAATTCTTTTTTTTCTGGCAGATAAGGCAAAAAAGCTAAGGTTTCATCTTCCTGATCATAAAATAACCAGACAACTGTATCTGTATTGAAAACTTTCTCATTTTCATCTTTCAGAGAAAAACTATAATCCATTTTGAATATAATAAAATCTCCTTCTGACGTTGGATCTGACAAAGAGTCTAAATCGAATTGAGTAAATTCAGTCTTAAATTCGTGATTTAATCCAAAAACAAAGCTCAAATCATCCTTCGTGATTGCATCTCTAAATTTATCTAATAGAAAATTTAAATACTTTTCATAATCTCTATCATTAATAGAATCGAAATATTCTTGAAGAATGATTTGAAACTTTGCGTTATCCATATATTTATATTCTGAAATTAAATGAACATATATACTTTAGAAAACTAACTCTTAAGCTCTTCTAAACTTTCTTTTAAAGCTTTTACAAACGTATCAATATCAGCTTTTTTCACAGTTAAAGGCGGTAAAATTCTTAATAGATTTTTATTGTTTGCGCTTCCTGTAAAAATGTGTTTTTCGATAATCAATTTCTTTCTTAAAGCTGCTACATCAAAATCAAACTCTACTCCAAGCATTAAGCCTTTTCCTTTTACTTGTTTGATTCCTTCAACTTCTTTGATTTTCTCTAAGAAATATTCATAAACCTCATTTACATTCTTTTGTAAATCAAGTTTTTCAATTACGTCTAAAACTGCAATTCCTGCTGCGCAAGACAAGTGGCTTCCACCGAAAGTAGTTCCTAATAACCCGAAACTTGCTTCGAATTTTGGAGAAATCAAAATTGCTCCAACTGGAAAACCGTTCCCCATTCCTTTTGCAACTGAAATAATATCAGCATTGATTCCGTGGTGTTGGAAAGCGAAAAATTTCCCACTTCTTCCGTATCCTGACTGTACTTCGTCTAAGATTAAAACCACATCGTGTTTTTTACATGCTTTTTCTAAAGCTTGAAAAAACTCCGTTGTTCCTTGGTCTAAACCTCCAACTCCTTGAATTCCTTCAATAATTACAGCTGTAACATCTCCTTTTGCTAATTCCGCTTCAACCAATTCGATTTGGTTTAAAGGTAAAAATGTTACTTCTTGCTGCGCATTTAATGGCGCAACAATCTTTTTGTTATCTGTAACCGCAACTGCTGCAGAAGTTCTTCCGTGGAAAGAATTATGAAATGCCACAACTCTTGATTTTCCGTTGTGGAAAGAAGCTAATTTTAAAGCATTTTCATTTGCTTCAGCACCAGAACTGCATAAAAACAATTCATAATCTTCTAATCCTGAAAGTTTTCCTAATTTCTGTGCCAATTCAACCTGCAAAGGATTTTGAATTGCATTTGAATAAAAACCTAAATGATCGATTTGATTTTTAAGTTTTGCTACATAATCCGGCTGTGTGTGTCCAATAGAAATCACACCATGTCCGCTGTATAAATCTAAATATTCTACTCCTTTGTCATCGATAATGGTACAATCAATTGCTTTTACTGGAGTAATGTCGTATAATGGGTAAACGTTGAATAAGTTCATTTTGTTTTGTTTATTTTGTTTCAGGTTTCAGGTTTCAAGTTAACTTGCAACGTGAAACTTTAAACTTGAAACTAGTTATGTTTCTTTTTCATATTTCAGATTAACGTGTAACCTGAAACTTTAAACTTGAAACTAAAAAATTAAAATCCGCTTGGCTTCAAATGCAAACCTGTGGTTTCTTCTAATCCGAACATTAAATTCATGTTTTGAATTGCTTGTCCTGAAGCACCTTTGGTTAAGTTATCTATAATTGATGTTATGAGAACCCGGTTTCCTTTTTTCAATAAACTAATGATACATTTGTTCGTTTGAACCACTTGTTTCATGTTGATGTTGGTTGTTGTAACCGTTACAAAAGGTTCATTTTTATAGAACTCTTGGTATTTTTCAACTAATTGCTCCAAACTGTCATCACATAATGTATAAAGCGTTGCAAAAATTCCCCTTGGAAAATCTCCTCTGTTCGGAATAAAAAGCAATTCGCTGTCAAAATCATCTTGCAACTGAACCAAACTTTCTGAAATTTCACCTAAATGCTGGTGCTCGAAAGCTTTGTAATGCGAAAAATTATTGTTTCTCCAACTGAAATGAGAAGTTTCTGAAAGACTTACTCCCGCTCCTGTGCTTCCTGTTGTTGCATTAATATGAACATCGTTATTCAACAAATTATGTTCTGCTAAAGGCAACAAGGCCAACTGAATAGCAGTTGCAAAACAACCTGGATTGGCGATATAATTTGCTTTTTTGATTTCTGCTTTATTAATTTCAGGCAATCCGTAAACGAAATCTTTTCCTTCGAAATGAGCATCTTTATTCAATCTGAAATCATTTCCTAAATCAATGATTTTAGTATGACTTGCAAACTGATTTTCTTTCAAAAATGAAATCGATTTTCCGTGGCCTAAGCACAAGAAAACAACATTCACATTTGGATTGATTTCGGCTGTGAAATTCATTTCGATATCGCCCATCAAATCGTGGTGCGCTACAGAAAGTGGTTTTCCGGCGTTTGTTGTACTGTAAACAAAATCGATGTTTACTTTTGGATGATACATTAAAATTCTGATGAGTTCTCCGGCTGTGTAGCCAGAACCACCAATAATTCCGACATTAATCATGGTCTAATTTGTTTACAGATGAGAAAATATTTTGAGCATTTCCTAAAATCTTAATAAATCCTTTTGCATCTTCAGATGTCCAAGCATTGTTCATTTCACCATACTGACCGAAACCAGTGTTCATCAAATCATTTTCAGATTCGATTCCGTCAAGTGAGAAATGATATGGTTTTAACGAAACAGTCACAGTTCCATTTACTGTTTTTTGAGTGTCTTGCAAGAACGTTTCGATGTTTCTCATTACAGGATCTAAAAACTGACCTTCGTGAAACAACATTCCGTACCAGTTTCCTAGCTGTTCTTTCCAATATTGTTGCCATTTTCCTAGAGTATGTTTCTCTAATAAATGATGCGCTTTGATGATAATTAACGGAGCAGCAGCTTCAAAACCAACTCTACCTTTTATTCCGATAATCGTATCTCCAACGTGAATATCTCTACCAATTGCATAAGCATTTGCCAATTTTTCAAGCGCTACGATATTGTTTGAAGGTTTATCTGTTTTTCCGTTTAAACCAACTAATTCTCCCTGCTCAAAATGAAGTGTTACCTTTTCTTCACCATCTTTTTGCAATTGTGAAGGATAAGCTTCACTTGGCAATGGTTTTGCAGATGTCAAAGTTTCTTTTCCTCCAACACTTGTTCCCCAAAGTCCTTTATTGATAGAATATTGTGCTTTTTCCCAAGAATAGCTTACACCATTTTTTTGAAGGTATTCTACTTCTTCTTGTCTCGACAATTTTAAGTCTCTAATTGGTGTAATGATTTCGATTTCCGGAGCAATAGTTTGGAAAATCAAATCGAAACGAATTTGGTCATTTCCTGCACCTGTACTTCCGTGTGCGATTGCGCTTGCTCCCACTTTTTTAGCATATTTAATTGCTTCAATAGCTTGGAAAACACGCTCTGCACTTACTGATAATGGATATGTATTATTTTTTAATACGTTTCCAAAAATCAAATATTTTATAGCTTTATCATAATATTTGTCTACGATTGTCAAGTTTGCGTGTTGTGCACTTCCTAACTCGTAAGCTCTTTTTTCTATTGCTGATAATTCTTCTGCGTCGAATCCTCCTGTGTCAACAAGAACAGTGTGAACTTCGTATCCTTTTTCATTTTTTAAATATTTCAAACAATACGAGGTATCTAATCCTCCGCTATAAGCTAATACTACTTTTTTCATTTTTTATAATTTAGGCTAATACTTTCGTATGTAGCAGTTTGAGATTTCTTTTTAATTAAATTTTGAATAAAAAAATAAATGACACTATTTTGTTTAAGAATAAAGCCTGTTTGATTTTTTTCAATCTGCTTAGAACAGCCTCGTTAAAAGGATGTCTCGGCGGATTTTTTTGTTTTTCTTTCGGATCGTACAACATTCCTGTACAAAGACACATTTTGTTTTCTTTGCTTTGTAAAATCGGGAAATTAGTACATGTTTTACAGCCTGCCCAAAAACTCGGATCGGTTGTTAATTCTGAGAAAGGAACAGGTTTATAGCCAAGTTCAGAGTTAATTTTCATAACCGCCAAACCAGTTGTAATTCCGAATATTTTAGCATCAGGATATCTCTTCAAAGAATAATCAAAAACTTTTGATTTGATCTTTTTTGCCAAACCTAAACTTCTGTAGTCTGGGTGTACAATTAAACCAGAATGTGCCACGAATTTTCCGTGTTCCCAGCTTTCGATATAACAAAAACCTGCAAATTTTCCATCGGCCAGAGCAATCATCGCATCACCATTCGACATTTTTTTCTGAATGTACTCAGGAGTTCTTTTAGCAATCCCCGTACCTCTCAACAAGGCAGATGATTCTATCGTATCGCAGATTTCCTGTGCGAATTTGAAGTGTTCTTCCTGGGTAACAACAATAGAGATCTTCATTTCAATAATTGAAGTTAGAGTTAAAAATTAAAGCATATTGACTCGTTTGAAATCCAGAATTGAATCCAATAAATTTAAGCATAAAAGAAGTAACTTTCTCAAAATCAAAACCTTGATCAAGAAAATTTACAAAATAATAAATACTTTTAGGATATGTTTGTCCAATGGACAAATTATGTGATTTCAAAATGAAAAATGGATATGAATAAATATACGGCTATAAAACTCAGTGAACACTATAGAGCTAGTGTCCGTACTTCGGGAGAAGTAATCGGTGAGTTTGTCCGTGACAAAGAAGTTATATGTAAACTTATTTTATTCATCGGTGCAAAAGTACATCTTTTTTTTATTTACAAAACAAAAATTAAAAATTCTAACATTTTTTTTGCGTTTTGTTAATACCGCAAAATACAAAACCCGATAATTATTTCTAATTATCGGGTTTTAAATGTTTTATAATTCAGCTTTTTTACTTCTTAGTAAAAGGTATTACCTGATTATTTCCCATAAGAATCATATCAAAACCTGTTTTAGCTTCATTGAATTTAAATTTCAATCCAGCTCTAGACGATTCAAATGTATCTTTTTCACCTGCAACAGGAGATAAAGAGAATTTTGGATAGTTTGGAAGTTCCGCACTTAAAACACTATTTTTCTCTGTCAATTCAATTGTCAAAGGCGAAGTTTTAGTAGCATAATTACCTACATATGCATCTAAAATAATGTCTTTTTCTAACTTACCTTTTCCAGCTGTCCAAACATTATTTGATTCGTTATTATCTGGAAAAACATGATCAGGATCCAAAGTTATACTTGCAATTTCTTCTGTTGAATTATGCTTGAAAGACCAACTGTTATTACGTTGCCAGATTTCTACAGGAAGATTAACTCTTGTAACTTTTCCGCTTTTCGTTTTAACATCTAAAACAATCGGCATTGGCATTTTATCGAAATTTTCAACCGTAATTACCGCTCCTTTTGACGGATCATTTTTAACGTACATTACTGAATTAATACCTTGATCAAATCTCCAGTTGTTTACGTACCAGCTTCTCCAGAACCAACTTAAATCTTCACCTGCAATATTTTCCATTGATCTAAAGAAATCATCTGGCTGAGGATGTTTGTAAGCCCAACGTTCAATATAAGTTCTGAAAGCAGTATCAAAACGTTCTTTCCCTAAAATCTGCTCTCTTAAAATGATCAGTCCAGCACTTGGTTTAAAGTAACATAACATCCCAATATTACCTTCTTTCATATTGTCTGGCGAACTCATAATGGTTTCCAAATCAGGACGAGTAAATGATTCAGCTTCTTGATGCAAATCAGATGCAGGTTCTTTATATTCACCATTATTGAATGCCGCTGTACTTAATGAATTAATAAAAGTATTAAAACCTTCATCCATCCATCCAAATAGTCTTTCGTTAGATCCCACAATCATAGGAAACCAAATATGACCAAATTCATGATCTGTAACTCCCCAAAGATCTTGCCCCTTAGATTTCCATCCACAGAAAACAATTCCTGGATATTCCATTCCTCCTTCATTTCCTGCTACATTTGTAGCTGCCGGATAAGGGTATTCAAACCATTGTTTTGAATAATGTTCGATTGAAGCTTTCACATATTCTGTAGAACGTCCATAACCATCACGACCGTCACTTTCAACTGGATATGCTGATAATGCCAATGATTTTTTACCACTTGGAAGGTTAATTTTAGCACCATCTAAGATAAAAGCCGAAGATGAAGCCCAAGAGAAATCACGTGCATTTTTGATTTTGTAGTGCCATGTTTTTTCAGTTCCAGCATTGTTATTTGCAGTTGATTCAACCTCAGAAGCTGTACGAATCATAACTGTTTTATCACTGTTAGAAGCTTCTTTATATCTTTTTAATTGTTCTGCTGAAAATACTTCCTGACCGTTTACCAATTCTCCAGAAGCTACTACGTAATGATTTCCAGGAACAGTTAACTTCACATCAAAATCACCATATTCCAAGTAAAACTCAGAAGCACCTAAATATGGAGCTGTGTTCCATCCTCTTACATCATCATAAACACACATACGTGGATACCATTGTGCAATAGTGAAGATTTTTCCGTTTTTAGTTTCTAAAACTCCCATTCTGTCAGACCCTTCAAATGGTGCGATAAAAGAGAATTCGATTTTAATTTTTACAGAACCACCTTTTGCTGCCAACTCCTGTGGAAGAAAAATCTGCATTCTGGTATCTGTAACAACATATTTTGCTTCAACTTCTGCTTTGCCCTTTCCTCCTGAAATTACTTTTACAGATTTAATTTTGTTTCCGCCATCAAAAACTTGTCCTTGCGCTCCGTTACGGCTTCCTGTTAAAGGTACAACCGCATTTCCTCTTGAATCTTCTTTAAATAAGTTTTGATCTAAATTCAGCCAAAGAAATCCTAATTTATCCGGACTATTATTTGTATATGTAATTTCGTCTGTACCAACAATCTCGTTTGTTGTCCCGTTTAATTTTGCTGTGATTTGGTAATCGGCTCTGTTCTGCCAGTACTCAGCTCCCGGCTGACCGCTCGCTGTACGGGTTGATGTTCCATTTTTGGTGTAAAAATGTGGACCAAAGGCATCATGATAATTGTAATTGTTTACAGGATTTGCCGCTGTCGCTGCTGGAGTTTGCTGCGCCCATAACGATGAAATCCCAAAAAATAAAGCCGCGGTTAAAAAGGCTTTTGCACATTGCTTTTTCATATTTTTTAGCTGTTTATGTAGCAAATTAATGAAAAAAAAAGCTATTTACAGAGAAATTTCAAAACATAAATTTAATTTTAGCAAAATTTTATCAATTAAATAATTTAGCTCATTTTATTAAAAAACTAAATTTTATAAAATATCTTTACCTCACTTAAAAAAACAATCATTTTACACTAGATATTTTGACTACAACTATTTCAAATTCAAAGCTAAGCGCTTCCATTAAACATGCTGGAGCGGAGTTAATTTCAATAAAAGACAATCAAAACAAAGAATATATCTGGGAAGGTAATCCTGATTTCTGGGGAAAACATTCTCCTGTTCTTTTTCCAATTGTTGGAACCTTAAAAAATAACATTTACACCATTAATGGTAAAGAATATCAATTACCGAGACATGGCTTTGCCCGTGATATGGAATTTGAATTAATCGATAAAACTGAAAACAAAGCCATCTTTTCTCTTAAATCATCTGAAGAGACTTTAAAAAAATATCCTTTTGAATTCGAGCTACAGCTTATTTACACGCTTAATGAAGATTCTTTGTCTTTAGAATATAACGTCATTAATAAAAGTAAAGAAAAAATGCCGTTTTCAATTGGTGCGCATCCTGCAATTGCACTACCAAAAAACTTTGAAGATTATGCCTTCGAATTTGAGAAAGAAGAAAATTTAAAATATTATCTTCTTGAAAATGATCTGATTTCATCAAAAACTAAAATTCTGGAAGCAAAAGATAAAATCGTTCCTTTTAATTATGAGCTTTTCAAAAATGACGCCTTAATTTTTAAAACATTAGAGTCAAAATCTTTAACTATTCTGGAAAATTCAAAACCTTACATAAAAGTTGATTTCGAAGATTTCCCTAGCTTAGGTCTATGGACAAAAGAAAATGCTGCTTTTGTTTGCATTGAACCTTGGTTGGGTTATTCTGATACCGACGAAAATTCAGGAGATTTATATCAAAAAGAAGGAATTTTGATTTTGGACGAAAACAAAAATTTCACTGCAAAATTTACCATTTCAATATTATAATCAAAAATGCTAGAATTTCATTTTTCTCCTTTCCCTGTAATAGAAACAGAACGTTTGATTCTAGACAGAGTTACTGAAGCAGATCTCAAAGAAGTCTTTGAACTTCGCTCTAATCCAGAAACCATGAAGTATATTCCAAGGCCTTTAGTTAAAAATAACGAAGATGCATTGGAACATATCAAAATGATTGATGAAAAAATAGAAAACAATACTGGTATAAATTGGGGAATCAGACTTAAAGATGATACAAAATTATTAGGAATCATAGGTTTTTACAAAATGCAACCTGAAAATTACCGTGCCGAAATTGGTTATATGCTATCTCCGGATTTTCACGGAAAAGGAATTGTACCTGAAGCAGTAAATGTATTAATCAATTTTGGATTCAAAAATTTGAATCTACATTCGATTGAAGCTGTTATTGATCCAGAAAATTATGCTTCTGAAAAAGTATTACAAAAATGCGGATTTGTTAAAGAAGCTCATTTAAGAGAAGCAGAATTTTGGGAAGGAAATTTTCTAGACAAAGTAGTTTACTCGTTATTAAACAGTTAGACCACTTAATTTGATTCTGACAAAAAATAATCTTGTTAAAAGCAGAGTTTTCAGCAATAGTAACGATTTACTTACGTTATATTTGTGCCGAAAATTAATTATTCTCCACGCGACAAAATAATCATGAAAAAAATACTCGCCTTAACTGTTCTTTTCTTAACAATTCAAGCTCAAAGTCAGACTTTTGTAAAATTTAATGGTGCAACAGCTTTATTATTAGTTCCTAATATTGGAATTGAAACTAGTATTGGCGAAAAAACCACATTTAGTGCCGATGTAATGGCTTCTTTTTGGGAATCGTTTAACGGAAATCACCCGATGAAACTTGTCACTTTTACTCCCGAAATTCGTTATCATTTTAAAGAAAAATATAATGGTTTTTATGCTGGAGCCCACATTGGAGCTGATCAATATAAACTACAAAAATGGAATTACTGGGACACCAACATGTACGAAGATGGTTTTGGATACAGAATTGGAGCTACGGCAGGATACAACTTAAAATTAAACGATAAGTTTGTACTTGATATTTTTGTCGGAGGTGGCTGGCACCAAGGATTCTATCATGGTAAATATAATGACGGAACTCCAGGAAGATACGAAAAAACAGTCAACTGGAACAAAAGCGGCGAATGGCTTCCTTACCGTGGAGGTGTAATGATTTCGTACAAACTATAAGTTAGGAAATTTTAGGAAGCGTTTTTATATACAACTCTTCCACTTTCTTTCTTGCCCAATCTGTTTTTCTTAAAAAGGTAAGACTCGATTTTACACTTGGATTAGAATTAAAACACTTGACAGGAATTAATTCTCCTAAAGTATCAAAACCATAATAGTCGACTAATGTTTCGACAATTTTTTGAAGTGTTATTCCGTGTAAAGGATCTTTAGATTGGTTTTGCATTTTGTAATATTTCATTAAATAATATCAAAAAGACCGTACTATGAAAAGTACGGTCTTTTCTTTTTGCAAAATTACTAAATTGAATTTTACAGTAATCAAATAAAGAATAAATTAGAATAAGAATTTAAATCCTACAGAAATTGGAGAAGTTAAATTAGGATTACTCCCGCCTAAAGCAGTATTGTAAAATGGATCCACATTTGCTGCATGCGCTAATCCGAAATTAGTTACTGTAGTTTTTTCTCCCGTTTTAGGATCAAGTGTTGTTGATGTAAAGTTCGCCAAATCATAAGAAAACTCCACAGAGAAATTTTTAGTTACGAAATAATCAAATCCGCCTGACATAGATACCCCAATTTGATTCACTTTTAACTCGCTTTCTTTTTCTTTTCCTGAAATAATCGGCACTGCTAATTGTCCAAAGAAATAAAGAGAACCTGCAACATTCCAATATTTTCTAACTAAAGGCTGTGCCACGATTAAATCTGTTTTTGCTGCTGTACCTGCGTCAGAATCTGCTTTTATATTTATATAACCAACAGCCGCTCCAACAGCAACAGATGGAGTTACAAATGTTCCAACAATTGGCAATACAGAAATATTGGTACTTTTAGCATCTGCCGTTTTAGTCTGCTGATAACCAAACTGAGAAGTTACAAACCACGTTCCTTTTAAACCTTGAGTTGAATCCTGAGCTTTAGCGGCGAAACTCAATAATACAACACTTACTAGCGTTACAATTTTTTTCATTATAAATTTGTTTTTGAAATTATGAAACAAACTTAGCCGTAAGCTTTTCTCTCGGGAATGATTAAAATCATAGATTAAAAAAAAACTTTAATTATCTTAGCGAGCATAAAGTTTTTCAATTTTGTCTTACATTTGCATCCATGTTAAAATCAGTCAATATATTAAATAAAAGAGCCCGATTTGATTACGAAATAATCGATACCTACACTGCTGGAATTGTTTTAGCTGGTACAGAAATCAAATCAATTCGTTTAGGAAAAGCCAATATCACTGAAAGCTTTTGCGAGTTCAGTGGCATGGAGCTCTTTGCAATCAATACGTATATCGAAGAATATTCGTTTGGAAATCAATTCAATCATAAATCAAGAAGCGAACGAAAACTGCTTTTGAATAAAAAAGAATTAAAAACCCTTCATAAAAATGTGCAAGCAAAAGGACTTACTATTGTTCCTTTAAAATTATTCACAAATGAAAAAGGTTTAGCCAAATTACAAATTGGACTTTGTCGAGGAAAGAAAAACTATGATAAACGAGAGTCTTTAAAAGAACAAGATACTAAGAGAGATTTGGATCGTATTAAAAAAGCTTTTAACTAAAAGCTTTTTTAATTTCCATAAAGTCCTATTTATTAATATTTTATCGTTATTTTTACTTATAACCAATTAACTGTAAAATATGAAAAAGTCTTTACTTTTATTTTTCGCTGTAGTTATGTTTTCTGGTTGTGGCAGCAATACTTCTATTGTAAACAGCTGGAGAGATCCAAAAATTACGGTTGCCCAAGAAAATTTCAAAAAGGTTTTAGTCGTTGTTCTGGTAAAAGATGAAGCATCAAGAAGAGTTGCAGAAAACCGAATCGCCGCCAACCATCCTATTTTTAAAACTTCTTATCAATACTTAAACGAAACAACAAAAGAACTCACAAAGGAACAGAAGTTAAAAATTCTTCAAGATGAAAATTTCGATGGAGTTGTAACCATGCGACTTGTAAGCAAAGAAAAAGAAACAACCTATGTTCCTGGAACTTACACTGGAATGTACTATGGAGGTTTTGACGGAATGTATACCGGAATGTACGGATACGGCTTTGGAAACTGGTATGGAATGTATTCACCAAACTTCTATGATCCTGGTTACTACCAAGAATCAACATCTTATATGGTAGAAACCAATATTTTTTCATTAAAAGAAAATAAACTAATCTGGACAGGAACTACAAAATCTGATTATGTTACTGATTTGGGACAAACTGTAGATGCCATCATGCAGGCTGTTGTAAAAGAAATGAGAAAAGACGGTTCTCTTCCTCCAAAATAAAAATATCAAAAAGCAGTATTTCAAAATACTGCTTTTCTTTTGTTTAGAAAATTGACTAAATTTGTCAAGACTAAAAAATTCATATAATGAAATCGCTTTTAAAAAACGCTAGAGAACAAAAAGGTTTAAAAACTCGTGAATTGGCTCAACTTGTAGGAATTGATCAAGCTTTGATTAGCAAATTTGAATCTGGAACTAGAAAACCAACTAAAGATCAAGTTATAAAACTGTCTCAACTTTTGGAGATTGATTATGAAACTTTGATGATAGCTTGGCTTAAAGAAAAGATTCTATATGAAATTGGTGATGATGAATTTGCTTTGAAAGCTTTAAAAGTTGCCGAAGACGAAATAAAATACAATAAAACAGTTTCCAATCTTAAGTTATCAACTTCATTAGAGAAGATTCTAAAAGAAATAGATTCTTTAAAAACAAAACTTGATTCTCATCGTCAATATGACAGTTTTAAAATCAAACAAGCGCTCGAATTAGAATACACTTTTGAAAGCAATAGAATTGAAGGAAATACTATGACGCTTCGCGAAACGGATATGGTTATTAATGAAGGTTTGACCATTTCGGGAAAAAGTATGCGTGAACATCTTGAAGCTATTAATCATCAAGAAGCTATTGGTTTTATAAAAGAATTAATGGGTAAAAGTAATTCGTTAAACGAACGCGATCTTTTATCTATTCATAATTTGATACTTCGAGGAATAATTCCAGAAGATGCAGGACGTTACAGAAAAGTTCAAGTTATGATACAAGGAAGTTCACACATGCCTCCTCAGCCTTTAATGATTCCTCAGGAAATGGAAGAATATTTTATTTGGTACGAAATCAACAAAAACAAATTACATCCTGTCATTCTAGCTGCTGAAATGCACGAACGCTTAGTAGCAATTCATCCTTTTATTGATGGAAACGGCAGAGTTTCAAGATTGATTATGAATTTAATTTTGATGCAAAAAGGCTATCCAATAGCTAATATTAAAGGCGATTATGAAAATCGAATGCAATATTATCAATCTTTAGAAATAGCCCAAACTAAAAAAGACAAAGAAGATTTTTTCCTTTTCATTGCACAAAGAGAAAAAGAAAGTTTAGAAAGATACATTTCAATTCTAACGCAATAAAAAAGCCCGTATAAAACGGGCTTTTCTATTAATTTTTATCTTCTAATAAAGGAACAAATCGAAACTCTCCAAATTCATGTTTTTCAAATTGAGTTTCATTCTTTCTGATTAATAAAGTCATAATCTGAACATCTTCTCCCAACGGAATAACAAGCCTTCCTCCTATTTTCAATTGCGCCATTAAAGGCTGCGGAATAAAAGGTGCACCCGCTGTAACTATAATACTATCAAACGGAGCAAAATTTGGTAATCCTTTATATCCATCTCCAAAAGTAACATGCTTTGGACGAATGTTTAATTTTGGAAAAAGATTTGAAGTTGTTTTAAATAATTCACTTTGTCTCTCAACTGTATAAACTTTCGCACCAAGCATAAATAATACAGCAGTCTGATAACCAGAACCTGTACCAATTTCTAAAATTTTATGATCTTTCTTAACTTCAAGCAATTGCGACTGAAAAGCTACTGTGTAAGGCTGAGAAATAGTTTGCCCCGCTCCAATAGGAAACGCTTTGTCCTGATAAGCATAATCTTCAAAACTTGAGTTCAAAAAAAGGTGTCTCGGGATTTTTCTTATCGCTTCTAGAACAGTTCTATCAGTAATTCCTTTTTGCTCTAAAGTAGTTACTAATTGATTACGAAGTCCTTGATGTTTGGCAGTGTCTTTCAAAATGGGTGGGTTTTATTTTCGCAAAAATAAGAAACAAAACAGGATTTCAAATATTGATTTTTAAATAATAAATTAATACAGTCGAAAGTCGATAGTTAAAAGTCGTAAATCACCATTTGGCACGTTGAGCGAAGTCGAATTCATTCGTATTTTAATTTTATGTTTTTTGATTTCGTTCAAGAGAAATAGCTTTAAGTTGAAAATGCAATTTGCGACCAACGACAGTCAAATAACGACCAACAACCAACGACTAACAATTAAACATTTCACAACTCACATTTCACAATTCGCTAAATTCATTTTCACGTTAAACAAATAAATTATATTTTTGTTTAAAATACATTCTCATGTTAAAAGTAGGAGTTTTAGGTGCTGGTCATCTTGGTAAAATACATTTACGCTTATTACAACAATCTGACCAATACGAATTAGTTGGATTTTACGACGAAAATCAAGAAAATGCCGAAAGAATCTCAAAAGAGTTTGGCTATAAAAACTTCAGCACAATTGCAAAACTCATTCACGCTGTCGACGTGATTGATATTGTTACTCCAACACTTTCACATTACAAATGTGCAAAAGTCGCAATCAAATCTGGAAAACATATTTTTATTGAAAAACCAATCGCCAATACTGTAGAAGAAGCTGAAGAAATTATTGCTTTAGCCAAAGAATACAATGTAAAAGGACAAGTTGGTCACGTAGAGCGCTTTAATCCCGCTTTTATTGCTACAAAAAACATGATCGAAAATCCAATGTTTATTGAAACGCATCGTTTGGCCGAATTTAATCCGCGTGGTACTGACGTTCCTGTGGTTTTAGATTTAATGATTCATGATATTGATGCGATTTTAAGTGTTGTGAATTCAAAAGTAAAAGACATTCATGCAAGTGGTGTTTCCGTAATTAGTGACACTCCAGATATTGCGAATGCTAGAATTGAATTCGAAAACGGATGCGTTGCAAATTTAACTGCGAGCAGAATTTCATTGAAAAACATGCGTAAATCCCGTTTCTTTCAAAAAGATGCTTACATCTCGGTTGACTTTTTAGAAAAGAAATGCGAAGTGGTTCGTATGAAGGATGCGCCAGAAGTTCCTGGAGATTTTGATATGATTCTTCAAAATGCCGAAGGTGTAAAAAAACAAATCTATTTCACTAATCCAGATGTTGAGCAAAATAATGCTATTTTGGACGAATTAGAATCTTTTGCAAATGCAATCAATACTGATACTACGCCAGTTGTAACATTGGAGCAAGCTACAGATGCATTAAGAGTGGCTTACCAAATTATTGACTGTTTCAATAAATAAGTAAATTTCAAAAAAAATAAATTAGCCACGAATTCACGAATAAATTGGTGAATTCGTGGCTAAATCATAAAAAAATATCTATCAAAATATGAAAACAATAGCTGTAATTGGAGCAGGAACAATGGGTAACGGAATTGCGCATACCTTTGCGCAAAGCGGTTTTACTGTAAAATTAATTGACGTTTCTGAAAAATCATTAGATAAAGGAATGGCAACTATTGCAGCCAATTTAGATAGAATGTTATCTAAAGGCACCATTACACAAGAAGATGTTGCCAGAACAATCACCAATATTATTACGTATACCGATATAAAAGACGGCGTTGTAGGCGTTGATTTAGTAGTTGAAGCTGCAACTGAAAATGTAGAATTGAAACTGAACATCTTTAAACAATTAAATGAATATTGCTCACATAATACGATTTTAGCAACCAATACTTCTTCTATCTCAATTACACAAATTGGAGCAGTTGTAGCACATCCTGAGCGTGTTATCGGAATGCACTTTATGAATCCGGTGCCGATTATGAAATTGGTTGAAATCATTCGCGGATATAACACAAGTGATGAAGTAACTAAAATCATCATGACTTTATCTGAAAAATTAGGTAAAGTTCCAGTTGAAGTAAATGATTATCCGGGATTTGTGGCAAACAGAATTTTAATGCCAATGCTAAACGAGGCAATTGAAACGTTATACAATAAAGTTGCTGGGGTTTACGAAATCGACACCGTAATGAAATTAGGAATGGGACATCCGATGGGACCACTTCAATTAGCCGATTTTATAGGACTTGACGTTTGTCTTGCAATTCTTAATGTAATGTACGACGGATTCAAAAACCCAAAATATGCTCCTTGCCCGCTTTTAGTAAATATGGTTAGAGCTGGAAAATTAGGAGTTAAATCTGGAGAAGGTTTTTACGATTATAGCGAAAGTAAAAAAGCAGAGAAAATTTCGAAGCAGTTTATTCTTTCATAAAAAAGAAATATCATGTCGATTCAATCGAATTTAAATACAATTAAAGCAACTTTACCTGAACACGTAACTCTAGTTGCCGTTTCCAAAACAAAACCTGTTTCAGATTTGATGCAAGCTTATGAAGCTGGTCAGCGAATTTTTGGAGAAAACAAAATTCAGGAAATGACGGAGAAATGGGAAGAAATGCCAAAGGATATCCAATGGCATATGATTGGTCATGTTCAGTCGAATAAAGTCAAATTTATGGCACCTTATGTCACTTTGATCCATGGTGTTGACAGTTTGAAATTATTACAAGAAATCAATAAACAAGCTTTAAAAAACAACAGAATTATAGATTGTCTTCTTCAAATTTATATTGCTGAAGAAGAATCTAAATTCGGTTTGGACGAAAAAGAATTAAATGAACTTTTAACTTCTACAGAGTTCAAAGAATTGAAAAATATTCGTATCTTAGGTTTAATGGGAATGGCCACTTTCACCGAAGACCAAAACCAAATAAAGAAAGAATTCACACATTTAAAATCTATTTTTGATTCTGCTAAAACAGTGAAAACTGAAAACTGCCTACTGAATACTATATCAATGGGAATGTCCGGCGATTATCAATTAGCCATAGAATGTGGCAGCACAATGGTGAGAATTGGAAGCAGCATTTTTGGCGGGCGCTAAACTACAATAGATTTTAACTGATTACTAAAAACTGAGACTGGACACTTAATTTGTACGCAATACTAGACATAGAAACCACTGGAGGACAATTTAATGAAGAAGGAATTACCGAAATCGCCATCTATAAATTTGATGGGCATGAAGTAGTTGACCAATTCATCAGTCTTGTAAATCCCGAAATTCCGATTCAGCCGTTTGTAGTAAAACTGACTGGAATCAATAACGCGATGTTACAGTCGGCGCCAAAGTTCTATGAAGTAGCCAAACGCATTATCGAAATCACTTCAGATTGCGTAATTGTGGCTCACAACGCCTCTTTTGACTACAGAATTCTTCGTACAGAATTTCGCCGTTTGGGCTACGATTTCGAAGCTAAAACACTTTGTACAGTCGAATTAGCAAAAAAACTAATTCCAGAACAGCCTTCTTACAGTTTAGGAAAATTGGTACGTGCTCTTGGAATTCCAATGGCAGACAGACATCGTGCGAGCGGAGATGCTATGGCTACAACAAAGCTGTTCAAAATGCTTTTAGAAAAAGACACCGAGAAAACAATCGTAAAAGATTTTATAAAACTAGAGGTCGAAAAAGGAATTTCTCCAAAATTCTTAGATATTTTAAACCAAATGCCGACCAAAACTGGCGTTTATTATATTTATAATGAAGCTGGCACGTTGATTTATATTGGCAAAAGCCAAAATATCAAAAAGAGAGTCAACCAGCATTTTACCGGAATTACAACCAAAAGCAAAAGAATTCAGGCAGAAGTTTTTACAGTTACTTACGACGAAACTGGTAGCGAATTAATTGCGCTTTTAAAAGAAAGTCAGGAAGTAAAAATAAACCGTCCAAAATATAATCGTTCACAAAAGAAAACCGTTTTCCCTTTTGCTCTATACGCTGAAAAAGATGCAAATGGATATATTAACCTAAAATTAGAGAAAGCCGACGGACGAAAAAAAGAAATTACCTCTTTTGCTTCTTTACAAGATGGCAAAAATGCTCTTTTTAGATTCACAGCCAAATATCATTTGTGTCAAAAATTAACAGGCTTATACCAAACCAAAAAAGAATGTTTTCAGTATACCATCAAAGAATGTGATGGTGCTTGTATTGGAGAAATCACACCTGAAGTTTACAATTTAAGAGTACAGCAATTTATTTCAGAAAACAGTTTCGAAAATAAAAGTATGATCTTAATCGACAGAGGTAGAAATGTAAACGAAAGAAGTGCTATCTTGATAGAAGACGGAACTTACAAAGGCTACGCCTACTACGATTTGAATTATCAAATCACAAATATCGATATCCTTAAAAACATTCTAATTCCTATGCAGCACAATCGAGACGTAAAAAACATCATTCAAAGCTACATTCGTAAAAGCAGGTCATTAAAAATAATGCATTTTTAATACGATTAACTTTACGTATCTTCGCGATATGACAAAAAACAAATCAAAATACGAGATTTTTAGAGAAAAAATCAAAATCATTCTCTACGGAACAAACACCATTTTGGGCCGAATGTTCGATTTGGTTCTCCTCGGACTCATATTATTAAGCGTATTATTGGTAATGCTCGATACCGTAGAAGGTATTAATCATAAATACCACCATCAACTTCTAATTTGTGAATGGATTATCACTGCATTCTTTACTTTAGAATATGTTTTAAGAATAATTGCAATTCAAAAACCAGTAAAATACGTTTTCAGTTTTTATGGAATCATAGATTTACTGGCAATTTTACCAATGTATTTGTCAATCTTTTTTCCTGCTACAAATGTTTTGACCATTGTGCGTGTACTGCGTTTTTTCAGATTATTCAAGATTCTGCATATTCCGCAAATTTCCCATCAATCGTACCAGCTCAAAGAAGCATTGCAGGCTAGTAAAGAAAAAATCCTTGTTTTCATTTATTTTGTCGTAATAAGTGCCGTTATCATTGGTGCATTAATGTACGTTGTCGAAGGCAAAGAAAGCGGTTTTACCAGCATTCCAGTCAGCATTTATTGGTCTGTCGTAACACTTACCACGGTTGGTTATGGAGATATTTCGCCAATTACACCGCTTGGGCAATTTCTCGCATCACTTGTCATGATTATGGGTTACGGAATCATAGCAGTTCCAACGGGTATAGTAACAGCAGAATTTGCCAAAGCAAGCCTTAAAAATAGCTCCGTAAGCGGAAAAAGAACCTGTTCGAAATGCAATGCTCAACTTCATTTTGACAATGCAAAATACTGCTACCAATGCGGAAAAACATTACCCAATAATTAATTTATGAAGCTAATCCAGCTGTACATTACAACTCCTCCTTATCTTTGTTGTTTTTTAAAGTCATAAAAGGAGCTTCCGTTGGTCGCTCTTTTATTCCAAAAAAAACAAACAAATATAAGTCCGGGGTTTCCATTTCCATCTGGGCTAAAAAATATGAAGTACCTAATTACCATTGTCGGACCAACAGCTATCGGGAAAACTGCCCTAAGTATCGCTTTGGCACAACATTTTAAATGCGAGATTATCTCTTGCGACAGCCGTCAGTTTTTCAAAGAAATGACGATTGGAACCGCCGTTCCAAGTCAGGAAGAATTAAGCGTTGCCAAACATCATTTCATTCAAAACAAATCAATTTTTGAAAATTATACAGTTGGCGATTACGAAAAAGAAGCGCTTTTAAAATTAGAAGAATTGTACCAAAACAATGATTTTGCCATTCTAATTGGCGGATCAGGTTTATATGTCGATGCCGTTTTAAAAGGCTTTG
Organism: Flavobacterium panacis; assembly: GCF_024649945.1. Taxonomy (GTDB): domain Bacteria; phylum Bacteroidota; class Bacteroidia; order Flavobacteriales; family Flavobacteriaceae; genus Flavobacterium; species Flavobacterium panacis. The sequence goes on from NZ_JANKMS010000001.1 coordinate 958,562, forward strand.
ATGAATTCCCAGAAATCGCTCCAGAAGTCAGAACCGAAGTTAATTCAAATTACGAAAAGCTCGGGATCGAATATCTTCAAGAACAATTACAAAACTTAGATCCAGATTATTATCAAAAAATAAAAATCGAAAATCCTCAGACTTTGCAAAACCCACAACGAATGATGCGTTTTGTCGAAGTTTGTATTGGTTCGCAAAAACCATATTCTTCCTTTTTAAATCTTAAGAAAAACAATCGAAACTTCACTCCTATTTTAATTGGTTTAGACGCCGATAGAGAAATCATTTACAGCAGAATCAACCAGCGTGTAGACATCATGATGAATGAAGGTTTACTTAAAGAAGCAGAAGTACTTTATCCTAACAAAGAGTTAAATGCTTTACAAACGGTCGGTTATAGGGAATTATTTAGTTATTTTGGAGGAGAATTCACTTTGCCTTTCGCAATTGAAGAAATAAAAAAGAACACACGCAGATTTTCAAAAAGACAATTAACGTGGTTCAAACGAAATGAAAACACCAAATGGTTTGATTATGCGCTAGATAGAAAACAAATTATAAATTACATTGAAGATAAAACAAAATAATCTTTTCTCTTTGTTCTATATTCTTTGTTCTCTCCTTCAAAAATCTAAAATCAACAATCTAAAATCTAAATTTAGAAAATGCCAATATCACCAAATTTCACATCCGTTTTAAGCAAAGACTGGGAAATTAATTTTACACAATGTACGCCAAATGGCTATTTAAAATATACCGATTTATGCAATCTTTTACAACTGACAGCCGCAGCACATTCAGAAGTGGGCGGTATCAGCTTTACGGACATGCAGGAATTTGATCAAGCGTGGGTTTTAAGCCGTATGCGTGTCGAGATAACCGCTTTACCAAAATGGCAAGATGTTGTCACGGTAAAAACATGGATCAATAGCCTTGAAAATTCACGTTCAGTTCGTGCGCTTGAAATGTATGTAAACGGCAAAAAGATTGTGGGAAGTGAAACTTATTGGGCTGTTTTCAACACCAAAGCACGTCGTCCAGAAGCTTTGGCTTTGCCTTTTGAACATTTTGAGTTATTCCCAGACAACAGAGCGACAGTGGAAGGATTTTCTAGAATCAACATTAATCCCGAAAAAGAATCAGTTTTCGAAAAAACAGTTTATTTATCAGATTTAGACATTGTAAATCATGCTAATAATGTAAAATATTTAGAATGGTGTTTGGATCATGTTGACGTAAAAAGAATTCTAAAACAAGAAGTAAAAAGCTTCGAAATGAATTTCCTAAAAGAGCTTTCTCTAAACGATCAAGTCGTTATTCATGAAAATGACAATGAAGATCATTCAGCGACAACTTTCAGCATTACGAAAGGGGATAAAAATTGTTTTGCTTTAGAATTGCATTGGAAATAAATTTTAAGCCACTGATTAAAAAGATTCTAAATGATTTTTTTTTTAGCCACGAATTACACGAATTCCCACTAATTTTTAAAACTTTGAATTATTTATTTTAAAAATTCTGTTCATAAAAATCTTCAAAAATTGTTTTAATCTGTGGCAAAAAAACAATTAGCGAAAATTCGTGTAATTCGTGGCAAACAAAAAAATAAAAAAAACGATGTAATTCCCGCAGAACTGCATCGTTTTTTGTTAAAATCATTTCGATTTCTTTTTAGATTTTTTCTTATCCTTTTTAGGTTTCTTCTTTTTCAACAAATCAACTTTGTCTTTAATTCGTTTTTCAACTTCACTAATTCCGGAGTCATAATCGTGTTGAATCGAATATAATTTCGCCTGTTTAATTTCTTTTAAAGCATCTTTAAATTGATGCTGCACTTCCAAAAGAACCGCTTTTTTGACATAAATCTCCGATTTATTGATCCCTTTAACTGTCAAAGCAAAATCAATAAGTTTTTGCGCCTCTTCGAAATCTTCATTCAAAATCAAAGTTTTCAAGTAATACGGATATACTTCAAGCGCATGGATATTAATTGCTAAAGCCTGTTGAAAATAAGATTTCGCTTCCTCATAATTCATTAATTGTTCTGCTTGAATTCTTCCGTACAAACACAAAACCATCGTGTTTTTATCATCATAAGAAGAAGCATAATCCAAAGATTCAATTGTTCCTTCCAGCCAAAACGGATAATTATCCAAAGCCTGAAAAAGATATTTATCAGTTGTCTTCATTTCGTAAATCGTTTTTTAATTTCTGACGAGTTCCTTTGTAGCTTTTCTCTACTTTATTCTTTTTAAAATCACTTCCGATAAAAACTCTAACTGGATTTCCACGCTGTACATTTAGCTGATTTTCCCATTGCTTTCCTACGTGATTTTTAAGCTGTAGTAATTTCTCGTCTTCTAGTTTTTTAATTAATCTTTCTGTTGCCTGTTTTTTGTTTTGATGTTGCGACCTGCTGTCCATCGCCACAACTGCAATTCCTGTCGGAATATGAGTCGCTCGAATCGCAGAACTCACTTTGTTTACATGCTGTCCTCCCGCTCCAGAGCTTCTCATCGCCTGATACTGAATATCATTTTCTGAAAACGAATTGTTTTTCTGTTGTTCAACTTCAAAAATACCGATAAACCAGTTTTTGCGTTTGTGCATTTTCCTAAACTGACTTTGGCCAATTCATTGAATTGTTCCAATCCATGAATCCACAAACTGGTCAACATTTTTTCCTTTTACAGCAATTGATGCCGTTTCTACAGTTCCGTTTTCAGTTCCTGCTTCTCTTTGCAGTAAAACTATTTCTAGTTTATGTTCTTGCGCTTCTTCTAGCACTTTTTTAAGCACTTGGGCCACAACCCAAGTGCATTCTGCAGGTCCGCGACCCGCTGTTATCTGAATTATTCTTTCCATTTCTTTAAAATTTTGAGCAGCTTTTCTCTGTTTTTCGCTGCTTTTACAAATTGCGGAAGTCTCGAAACCATCGTTCCATTAGCACTCCCGTCATTGTTTCTTTCTCGCAAATCTGCCGTAATGTATCTTTCGAGATAATCGATATGATTCATATTATATGCCCAAAATAAGTTTCCGTTAATTTCTTTCTGAAACCAAAGAGGCAAATCATACCACATATCTTTTGCTAAACCATTATCTGCTTTCGATTCTTCTTTAACTCTATACGTTTTTGTTTTCCATTCCTCCTGAAAATCACAATGAGGACATTTCGTTTTGTATGTTAAAGGTTTTTCCTTTAAAGGCTGAGATTGGTAATCGAATTTTTCGAAGCAATTATTGCAATATTCCTTGCCATAAGCTATGTATTGATACACAGGTTCTTTTATTTTGTAAAAACAATTTTTGCATTCAAAAACCATATTGTGACATCTTCCACATTCGCATTTTTCTTTTAATTCCTCTTTCACAACCGCTTTCGATTCGCATTTTGGGCATTTAACCAAAATCTCATTATAAAAGCTTCCCAGCCATTTATTTTCGTCTTGAAATCTTTCCATGATCTTTAATTTTTAGCGATCCATTCTAACAATCTTAGGCGTAAATGTTCCTAAAACTTCTACTAACTCGGTTTGGTTTGTCATCACTTTTTCAATGTCTTTGTAAGCCATTGGAGCTTCGTCGATATTACCACCAATCAAAGTCACATCATGTTTCTTCAATTCTTTTTTAATCTGACTTTGCGTAAAACTACTTTTACATTTCGCTCTAGAAAACAAACGTCCAGCGCCATGCGAAGCTGAATTTAGGCTTTCTGCATTTCCTTTTCCTTTCACAATAAATCCCGGCGCTGTCATCGAACCAGGAATAATTCCAAGTTGACCTTCACCAGCTGGCGTTGCTCCTTTTCTGTGCACAATGCATTCCTGACCGTTTACCATTTCTTTCCAAGCAAAATTGTGATGGTTTTCTATTGTTACCACTACTCTTTTTCCAATCGCTTTGGCAATTCTTCTGTGAATATCATCGTGACAAGCTTTTGCATATTCACCAGCTAAATTCATTGCCAACCAATATTCCTGACCATCGTGCGTATTCAAATCTAGCCAAGCTAAATGCTGTACATTTTTTGGTAACGGACATTGTTTTGTTGCCAAATACGTGTAATGTTTTGCAATGTTAGCGCCTAATCCGCGTGAACCGCTGTGTGATAGAACGGCAAAATATTCACCTTTTTCTAATTTCCATTCGTTCTCAGGATTATCGATTTTTGCGATTCCGAATTCTACGAAATGATTTCCTCCACCTGAACTTCCCAATTGCTTGTAAGCTTTTGGTAAAAGATTTTTCAGTAATGGAATATCCTGAAATTCGCTTTTATAAAATACTTCGTGATCGACTCTTGAAGCATGCGCTTCATACATTCCAAATTTCGTATTGTCTTTTAGAATTGCTTCTAATTGATGCTCTCTCCCTTTAAAATGAGAAGCTGGTAAATCAAAAATTGAAAGACTCATTCTGCAACCAATATCCACACCAACTCCATACGGAATAATCGCATTATCAGTCGCTAAAACCCCACCAATTGGCAATCCGTAACCAGAATGCGCATCTGGCATTAAAGCTCCAGCAACTGAAACTGGTAATTTCAATGAATCATATAATTGAAATTTTGCCTGCTGATCAATTTCATTTTCACCAAAAATGGTAAAAGGCGCTCTCGTTGTTTTAAGCTGATGCATTCTTACTTGTACTGGTTTGATTAAACCTTCGGCAACTTTGCCCCAAGTTCCGTTTCCTTCGTATTTTTCAGGATTTAGCAGTACATCTTTTGCTTCTGTTAGAATAGATTCCTTTTTTTCTCTTTTTCTATATCTATTTATCTGCCCTAAGGCGATGTTTATTGAATTGTTCTTTGGAAAACCTAATTTAATTAAGTCTTTTCCAGATAATTTATTTCCCATGATGTTCTATCATTTCATCTGCATATTGCTGATACAATGCATGCAAACTTTTATTTTTAATTGGACTTATCTCTTTTGGGTTTTCTTTTTCATAGTAACTCCATGTATGAGAACCGCCGTGCATTAATCTGTTTATTTTATCTCTCAGATTATGATTATCAATATAATTATCAATAAGCTTAATTTGACTTTCTAAATCTGAATCGACCATTTTTGTATGCGTAATCATGTAAGGACTCACACGCAGAACATAACGCCAAGGTTCGTTGAATACATAATGAATTTTGTATCGTTTGCAATTGCTGCACCAACGTTCTCTTTTATAAAAATGCGCTTTTTCTTTTTCGGTCAATTCGAGTTTTGAACTTTTCCATTCCCACTCTGAAAACTCTTTTACAGTTTGGATTTTTTCAACATAAACACCTCTCCTTTTTCGTTTTTTCTTTCTCTTAAAAGATTTTTCGGGAGAAAACTGCCATGTGTTTATTTTTTCCAATAATTCGCTGTAAAATGTAGCTTCACTTGATCTGGCTACATCTTCTCTTAATTTGAAATTACGTTGCCAGCCTTTTTGATAGGGTACTTCCAGAGGAACTAACGGTAAATCTTGTCGTTTGTTCCAAAGTTCTTTTTCAAGTTTTCTTAACTGAATTAATTGTTTTTCAAAATCTTCTTTTACTACTCTTTTTTTTCTTCTTTTACTTTTAAAACGAGTACACAAAGCATACTCCTCTACCGTATAATTTTCCATAAAAAAATTATCGTGCATTAAATTAACAGCCAAATAGGCTTAACCTTTTATCCTCACGGATAAATTCTAAAAATCGATTTTCGGGAAAATTTTGAAGAGTCTAGAATAAAAAAAGCCCGAAACTTATTGTCTTCGGGCTTTTTTATATATCTAAAATTATATTTCTAAGATTGAAATAAGCCACGAAGAATTGCTTCACCAAATCCGTTTGGTGTAAAGCTCTGAGATGTCAATGTAAGTACAAACATTTTTTCTTCGTTTTTAAAGGGTTATTAATTTTTTCGTGTGCAAATATTCATAATACTTTTTTGATTTTCCAAATAATTTTAAAGAAAATTCATCAAAATAAAATTCAGTAACATTTTCAAGCCTTTTAAAACCAAGAATAAACACTTAAAATTCAAACAATTAAACCAAAATTAATTTCAATAAATTAAATTAAAAAAATTTCAATCTATTGCATAAAAAAAGCCCTGATTTCTCAGAGCTTATATGTTTTTCGATGAATTAATTATTCAGAAACTTTGCTTTTTACCACTAATCTGAAACCTTCTCCGTGAATATTTAAGATTTCAACATCTTCATCAGATTTTAGGTATTTTCTCAATTTTGCGATGTAAACGTCCATACTTCTTGAAGTAAAGTAGTTGTCGTCTCTCCAGATTTTTGTTAAAGCTAATTCTCTCGGCATTAAATCATTTTCATGAAGAATAAGCATTTTAAGCAATTCATTTTCTTTTGGAGACAATTTAATTGGTTCTTCATCTTGGAAAGTCAAGAATCTCAATTTTGAATTTAAATGGAATTTACCAATATTAAATTCGAACTGTACTTGTTCTGCTTTTGTATCAGCCGATTTTCTTTGAATGATTGCTTTAATTTTCATTAAAAGAACTTCTGAATCAAAAGGTTTATTTAAATAATCGTCTGCACCAGCTTTATATCCTTTTAAAACATCTTCTTTCATAGATTTAGCTGTTAAGAAGATAATTGGCACTTCACTGTTCTTTTCTCTAATTTCTTTTGCTAAAGTATACCCATCTTTATATGGCATCATTACATCAAGAATACATAAATCGTATACATCTTTCTTGAATTTTTCGAAACCTTCCATACCGTTTTTAGCTAAAGTAACTTCAAAGTCATTTAACATTAGATAATCTTTAAGAACTGCCCCAAAATTTAGGTCATCTTCTACTAAAAGTATTCTTTTGTTAGTATTTTCCATATTTTAATTTATTAATGGTATTTTTATTATAAAGGTGCTACCTTTTCCTTTTTCGCTTTCTACATATACTTGACCATTATGGTCTTCTACAATTCTTTTTACATAGGCCAAACCTAAACCGTGACCTTTTACGTTGTGCAAATCTCCCGTATGTTCTCTATAGAACTTTTCAAAAACTCGCTTTTGAGCTATCTTACTCATTCCCAGTCCGTGATCTCGTACTTTTATCAGAATCATATCTTTTACATTTTCAGTAAAGATTTCGATCTCTGGAACATCTGGAGAGTATTTAATAGCGTTTTCTAAAATATTAACTAAAACATTTGTAAAATGAACTTCATTTATCAAACAGGTTGTTCTTGCAGCATTATAATGTTTTACTACTGTACCTTGTCTGTCTTCTAAAATCAGATTCACATGTTCAATTGCATCGTCAATAATATCAGTAACTACAGTTGGCTCTTTTGTAATATCAAGTTCTCTCTTTTCTAGTTTAGAAATACGAAGAACATTTTCTACCTGAGCATGCATTCTTTTATTTTCATCCCTAATCATTTGTAGATAACGATAAACTTTTTCTTTATCTTCAATAATCCTTGGATTTCTAATAGCATCTAATGCTAAATTTATCGTTGCAATCGGAGTTTTAAACTCATGCGTCATATTGTTGATAAAATCTGTTTTGATCTCAGAAATATGTTTTTGACGCAGTAATTGATTTAATGCACTCGTGTATGCCACGATAATAATTAATGTAAAAACTATAGATAAAATAGTGATACTTAATAATTCAGATAATAAAAATTTCTTTTTATTTGGAAATGTAACAGACAACTCGTATCTACTATTTCCTTCATTGTCAGTATAAATCGGAATACTATAGGTTGCTTCTTTGTCTAAAGAATGAAATCCATCAGATTTAATCTTTGTTGGAACTCCACTACTGTATATTCCGAATTCAAACTTAGTTTTAACCTCATATTCTTCAAGCTCTTTCTTCAATAATTTATAAAGCTTGTCTTTTGTTACTCTTCCCTCAATTGGAGTTAAAGCAGCAATATCTTTGTATTGAATTTGCTGTTGAACTTTATTTAAAATATCTAAACTTCCAGATTTTTCAAATTTAAGATCCGGAATAATACTTTGTTCTAAATTATTATTATCAATTCCCTTATTGTTATTATAAACCTCTGTTATTCTTTTTGAACTGAAATTTTTAAAACGTTCGCTACTGAACTTTTTATTAAAAAGAGATCCATTGATATCATAGTCTTCAGATGTCAAAGTACTAGTATAAACAATTGTTTTATTTGTCTTTGGATTTCTTTGTACATAAAGTACTTCCAGTAAATCTTCTTTTTTTGGAATTTTACCCGTACTGTCTTTGATACGGTTGTATTTGTCGTAGAAACTGTACTCTTCTTGTTGTTCCAGTTTATCTGCAACATTTCCAATTACTTGAGTAACGTGGTATTTAAATTGCTCTTCATTATTCTTGAACGAAGAATTGAACCAAAATACTTGAACCAGAATTATCCCGATTAAGGACAAACTCATCAATAAAACAAGTATTCTAAAAAATAATTTATTCATCGAAACAAAATTAATATTTTAACAATATACTAAATAATACATTAACCAAATATTAACATTTAAGACTGATTTTGTTTTATATTTAAAATTTTAAGAATTTTAACAACTTCTTCCTTAGCAATTTTAAGATTATTGTTATTAATCACGAAATTGCTCTTAGAAATTCGTTTTTCGTCATTCCATTGCATTTTCATTCTGCTCAACACTTGTTCCCTTGTAGTGTTATCTCGTTTTATAACTCTTTCGATTCTCACTTCTTCCGGAGCAGTAACCGTTATAATTATATCACAATCTTTGTAACGACCACTTTCAAACAAAATAGCTGCTTCATAAACAACGTATTCACAGCTTTTATATCCCAACATCCATTTTTCAAAATCTCTTTTTACAGCCGGATGTACAATTGCATTTAACTTTGCTAATTCTTCTTTATTATTAAAAACTATCTGAGCTAATTTTGCTCTATTTAAAACTTCTCCATCAAAAATGTCATGACCAAATGCAGTTTTTACTTCTTCAGCAATCTCTTGTGACTGCATTACTGTTTTGGCTCCGTTATCTGCTATATAAACAGGAACTCCCATTTCTTCAAAATAGTTTGCAACAGTTGTTTTACCACTGCCAATTCCTCCTGTAAGCCCAATAACTTTTGTCATTCTTATACTTTAAAAAACATACGTGGAAAAGCTTCCTGAGGTTTCTTTTTCAATACAATTATTTTTATGAAAGATTGTAAAAATCCAGTTCCATAACCATAGAATTGTTTCCACACTGCTATCACAGAAAGATATCCAATTTTTATACTTTTATTTTGAACGCTTGCTGTAAGAAAAACTATAACGAAATATACGAAATATAATTGTAATAAAATATCAATATTGAAAATTAACAATAAAAAAGCTAATAATAAACCCAATATAAATGCAGTTGGAAAGAAAAACGTTAGCTTATTATGTTCTGGATACCAGCTATTTAAAATAGGTCTTGCGATACCGAATTTCTTTACCTGAATAGAGAATTTTTCCCAATCAATCCTTCTTTTATGATACACATAAGCCTCAGAAAACAATCTGGTTTCAAATCCTAAATTCCATAAACGAATAGACAAGTCGGGATCTTCTCCTGGATGAATGTTTCCAAAACCTTTTGAAGCATCGAAAGCTTTTCTGGAAATCCCCATATTAAAACTACGCGGCTGAAATTTAGTTATTTTCTCAGATCCACCTCTGATTCCACCTGTAGTTAGGAAAGAGGTCATAGCAAAATTGATTGCCTTTTGAATATTAGAAAAACTATCTAAAGCTTTATCTGGACCTCCAAAACAATCTACATATTCCCTATCCAATTCTTTACGAACCTCTGTTAAATAATTTGAAGGAATAATACAATCGGAGTCAAAAATGATAAAATAATCTCCTCTAGCTCTCTGCATTCCGAAATTCCTGGAATCTCCTGGTCCGGAATTCTCTTTAAAATAATATGATATATTTAATTTTCCCTGATAATTCATCACCACATCCCGACACGGGACTGAAGATCCATCTTCGACAAGAACAATTTCAAAAGCTTCATTATAATCAGATTTTGAGAGGCTTTCTAAAAGCTCATCAACTTCATCTGGACGATTATACACGGGTATAATTAAAGAAAAAATCATAGCAGAATGTGCAGTTTTTAAAGGGTAATTTTTTATTGTTTAAAATTTTAACAAAGATACGGTATATTAACAAAAAAACCATCAACTTTTGATTGATGGTTTTCTGTTTTACTAAAGTAAAATATTGTTATTTGATGCTTTCTACTTCAACAACTTCGTTTGTATCTGCATTGTAATCAACACCAGGAACTTCGAATCCGAATAAGTTCAAGAAATCATTTCTATATCCTGCCAAATCACCGATTTCAGGCAACGTTTCTGTTGTAGCTTCTAACCAAAGTTTAGCCACTTTATCCTGAACATCTTCACGCATTTCCCAATCGTCAATTCTGATTCTTCCTTTTTCATCAACAGGAACCTCAGAACCGTTGTATAGTCTATCCTGGAACAAACGCTGAATCTGTTCGATACAACCTTCGTGAATTCCTTCTTCTTTCATGATTTTATATAAAAGAGAAATATACAATGGAATAACCGGAATTGCAGAACTTGCCTGAGTTACCAAAGCTTTGTTTACAGAAACATAAGCTTTTCCTCCAATAGATTTTAAAGAATCCCCAATTGTAAATGCAGTAGCTTCTAAGTGATCTTTTGCACGACCAATAGTTCCTTTTCTATAAACCGCCTCTGTTAAAGATGGTCCGATATAAGAATAAGCAACAGTTGTAGCTCCTTCTGCCAATAAATTTTCACTTTTCAAAGCTTCAATCCACATAGCCCAATCATCACCTCCCATAACAGCTACAGTGTTTTCAATATCTTCTTCGTTTGCAGGAGAAATTGAAACCTCTGATACTTTTCCAGTATGAAAATCAACTGTTTTGTTTGTAAAAGTTTGTCCAATTGGTTTTAAAACTGAACGATGTGTAACACCTGTATTTGGATTTGTTCGAACAGGTGAAGCTAAACTATAAATTACAAGATCAACTTGTCCTAAATCAGCTTTGATTAAGTCTAATGTTTCTCTTTTTATTTCGTTTGAAAAAGCATCACCATTGATACTTTTCGCATACAAACCTGCTTTGTGAGCTTCTTTCTCAAATGCTGCAGAATTGTACCATCCTGGAGAAGCTGTTTTACCTTCAACTGGTGGTTTTTCAAAAAACACTCCAATTGTAGCAGCATCAGAACCAAAAGCACTAGTAATTCTTGAAGCTAACCCAAAACCTGTAGAAGCTCCAATCACCAAAACTTTTTTAGGTCCAGCAATTTCTCCTTTTGATTTTACGTATTCGATTTGATTTTTTACATTTTGCTCAGCTCCCGTTGGATGGGCAGTCAAACAAATAAATCCTCTCATTCTAGGTTCTATAATCATCTTGCAATTATTTTTTTGTATTATTTGAATTTCAGTTTTAATTTTTCAAAAGTAGACATTTTATCCTTAACCCTTTTCATATTAGCCTTCATATTGTCAATAAAATTTGGGTTTAAAGCATATTTATTAGCTTCTTTATAATAATTATAAGCCAACGAATAATCGCCTTCATATTCCGCCATTCTCCCTAATTCACTGTTATAAGAAGAGTTATCAGCATTTTCCAAATCAGACAAAGTATTATTAATATGTACTTTTGCTTCAGCATATCTTCCAATATCAATCAACAAATAGGTATAATTTAAATATGGCGCAGCGTATTTAGGATCAAATTTCATTGCCAATTTATAATGATAAATTCCTTTTTCGTAATCACTTAATTTGTTGTAATAAATCCAACCTAAATGATTGTGGGCTTTTCCAAAATCAGGATATTGAGACAGGATTTCCTCTAGCAATTCTTTTGCATCTGCAGAATTCCCTTCAGATATTAAGGCATCCGCTTTTATAAACTGATTCTCGTAAAAACTTAAACTTTCCATTGTGTTTTAATTCAATAATTCTTTTGCATGATTTAGAGCCGAATCAGAAACATTAGCTCCAGACAACATTTGAGCAATTTCGATAATTCGGTCTTCTTGTGATAAAAGTTTCAATTCAGACTGTGTATCATCACCAATTGTCGATTTGGAAACCTTGAAATGCGAGTCTCCTTTTGCGGCAATTTGCGGTAAATGTGTAATAGCAAAAATCTGCATGGTATTACTCATCTCTTTCATAATTTCCCCCATTCTGATTGCTATTTCTCCTGAAACCCCTGTATCAATTTCATCAAAAATCAAAGTCGGAAGTTTTGAATATTTTGCCAAAATAGCCTTTACAGCAAGCATAATACGAGACATCTCTCCACCAGAAGCTACTTTTTTCAACAATCCAAAATCAGTTCCCTTATTGGCAGAAAACAAGAATTGCAATTCATCTTTTCCATTTTGGAAATACGTCTCAGAAGGCTGTAACTCCATATTAAAACGAGCATTCGGCATTCCTAACGTTTCTAAAATTGCAACTAATTGTTCCGATAATTTAGGAATTGCATTTACTCTATTACCATGTATTTTAGAAGCATAATCATTAAGCTCAATTGCTTTTTCTTCGATAATTTTAGATAACGAAGCTATTTCCTCATCCATATTATCTAGCTCCAACAAAGAATTCCCTAAATCTGACTGAATTTGAAGCAAATCATCTACAGAACTCACTTGATGTTTTTTCTGTAAATTATAAATCAGTTGCAATTTTTGACTTACCAATTCTAATTGTACAGGATCATTTAATAATTTTTCTGAACAACTTTCCAACTCTTTAGAAACATCATCAAACTCAATAGTCAAACTGCTAACTCTTTCAAATAAATTTTGATATTCTGGAGAAAAAAGAGCTACTTTTTGCAATGCATTTTTAATTTCATTTAAATTATGAAAAACACCAAACTGTTCCTCATTCGCAATTGCTAAAGATTTATCCAGAGATTCTTTAATGATCTCAACATTATTCAATTTTTCGTAGTCTGCTTCTAATTCCTCCTGTTCGCCAGACTTCAACTGAGCAGCAACCAATTCATTCAATAAAAAAGTATGATACTCCTGCTCTTTTCCTGCATCACTTTGTTTTTTCAACAAAGTATTTAGTTTTGATTTATCTGATTTGTAAGATTTCAGCAATTTTTGATATTCAGTAATTATTTCTGCATTATTTGCAATAGCATCAATAATTTTGAATTGTACATTTTCATCTGATAATTCCTGAGTTTGCTGCTGCGAATGAATATCAATTAAATACAAACTCAAATCTTGAAGTTCCTGAAGATTTACAGGACTATCATTGATAAAAGCACGAGACTTTCCAGAAGGCAAAATCTCTCTTCTAATGATTGTCTCCTCTTCATAATCCAGATCATTAGCTTCAAAAAACTCTTTTAGATTGTATTTTCCAATTTCAAATTGCGCTTCAATAACACACTTTTCTTCTTTATTTTTTAAAGAAGTAAGATCCGCTCTTTTTCCTAAAACCAATCCTATAGCGCCTAAAATAATGGATTTTCCCGCTCCCGTCTCACCCGTAATTATAGAAAAACCTTTAGAAAAATCTATAGCCAGTTTTTCAATAAGCGCATAATTTTTAATTGACAGTGACGTAATCATAGGGCAATTTTATAAAATAAAAAGTTAGAGAAGATTTTTAAAATGACACAGAATTAATACTTAATCTGTGACCATTTAGTAGAATTTAACGGTGAAACTTTATTTAAGACATCTGTTAAATCTGTAATTGTAATACTTGGTCCACCAGAAAAAATAGAAACAATCTCATCTGATTTGGCATCAAAGAAAACTCGGGTAATAAAAGCATTAGGCTTCACCGAATTTAATTTACCAATAAGCATTAACGAAGTTTTTATTTTTTCTTTAGACGCTTTCAAATCAAGACTCATTCCATCAAGACCAGTATGATAAGCATACATTGTCTGACGCAAATCACTATAAGTTGGCGCTATCATATCATTAATCAAATAATAACGATTCTGAATTCCGTCTGCCTGACTCCAACCTTTGAATCCGCCTTGTTGTGCAACGCTGGCAATATTTTGTGCCGTTTGAAGGTATTGATTACCTGCTCCCATCTGAAAAGTATCGGCATCCATACCTAAAATTAGATAACAATAAAAAGAGATTACAGAAACCAAATTCGAATCGTAAGTAGTTGGATTAAACAATAATGGTTCGTATTCTGTATATCTGAAATTAAAATCTTTATCGTTATAATTTAAAACAGGAGATGAATAAGTAGAATTAAAAATCAATCTTGAAGACTGAACCTGAATGGTTCCTGTAAATTGATCTGAACTATTGGACGACAAAGTAATATACATCGAACAATTAATCCTTTCATTCTGCTTTAAGGTCGAACCAGTCCAGTCTGTTTTATTGACAAATTCAGACAAAGAAGTCTGCAGTGTTTTAAAAACCTGATTATTCGGATTCGTAAGTCGTTCTGTATTAATAGTTACTGTACAATTTAGCTGTTGCGCCTGCACAAAACCAAAGCTCAAAAATACCAACAGTGCAACTATCTTATTCATACTCTTCTAAAATTTAATTTTATAAACACAAATGATTTCCATTTCTGTTTTCGGCGTATATCTCAAACTTTTATTTTGAAAAATGAAGCATCACCTTATTCAAAATATCAGCTGCTACCGATTCTTTTGATTTTAATTCCATTGGTTCAATTTCAAAATTTTCATCAATAAAAGTGACTTTATTGGTTTCTTTTTTAAAACCGGCACCTTTATCCTGTAAGGAATTTAAAACAATCAAATCTAAGTTTTTTTTCTGAATTTTCAACTTAGCATTTTCAATTTCATTTTCAGTTTCCAATGCAAATCCAATCAAAAACTGATTTTTCTTGATCGCTCCTAATGAAGACAATATATCTTTTGTCTTTTCAAGTTCTATCGAAAATTCAGCAGCATTTTTCTTAATCTTTTGATCTGCAACAAATTTAGGTTTATAATCTGCTACAGCCGCAGCCGCGATAGCCACATCAACATCATTAAAATACAAATGACAGGCATCATACATCTCCTGAGCAGAAACAACATCTACGACCTTTACCAAAGCATTTTTAGCTTTAAAATGTGTTGGCCCAGCAATCAAAAAAACTTCAGCACCTAAATTTGCAGCCTCATTAGCAATATCAAACCCCATTTTTCCTGAAGAATGATTTCCAATAAAACGTACAGGATCTATAGCTTCGTATGTTGGCCCGGCAGTAACTAGTATTTTTTTTCCTTTTAAAGGCAGTTTACTTTCTAAATCAGCTTCTAAGAAAGCAACTATATTTTCTGGTTCTGCCATTCGTCCTTCTCCAGACAAACCACTTGCAAGTTCACCTGTTTCAGCTGGAATCATAATATTTCCGAACTGTTTTAAAGCACTAAAACTAGATAAAGTTGAAGGATGTTTATACATATCCAAATCCATTGCAGGAGCAAAGTACACTGGACATTTTGCAGATAAATAGGCCGCGATTAAAAGATTATCGCAGTTTCCTGTTGTCATTTTAGATAAAGTATTGGCAGTCGCAGGTGCAATCAGCATAATATCAGCCCAAAGAGCCAATTCTACGTGATTGTTCCAAACTGCTTCTTCATCGTCTTGATTAAAGAAACTTGAATGTACCGGATTTTTTGATAAAGTAGATAATGTAAGTGGGGTTACAAAATCCTTAGAAGCAGGTGTCATGATCACTTGGACATGTGCACCTGCTTTTATAAAAAGTCGTACTAAAGTGGCTGTTTTATAGGCTGCAATTCCACCGGAAACTCCCAGTAAAATCTTTTTACCGTTTAAAACTGACATTGTACTATTATTTGTTTGAACTTCTGTGGTAAGTTTTACCGTCTAACCATTCTTGAACAGCTAAAGCGTGTGGTTTTGGTAATTTTTCGTAAAATTTAGAAACTTCGATTTGCTCTTTATTTTCAAAAACTTCCTCTAGACTATCATTGTAAGTAGCAAACTCTTCTAATTTTTCAGTCAATTCTTTTTTAATCTCTGAATTAATTTGATTTGCTCTTTTAGCCATAATGGTAATTGCCTCATACACATTTCCTGTTGGCTCTTCAATAACTGTTTTATTGTAAGTTATTGTGTTAACAGGAGCATTCGTCTTTTTTAAATCCATGACTTTTATTTATTTAGTAAATTTTTGTAAATCTGTTTCAACTCTGGCATTCATTTCTTCTGCCTTAACTTTGTATTTTGTGTCGCTTTTAAATTTTATCAAATTAGCATAAGCTGTTTGCGCCACATGTAAACGTTCTTCCATTTTAGCAGGCACACTATTAATTGCTAACTGATATGCTGAATCATATTTGTAAAACAACGCATCTTCTTTAAAAGGTGTCCCAGGAAAATCAGCGATAAAATTATCAAATGCTACTAAAGCTGATTTAAAATCTGAAATGGTATTGTATCCTTTAGCATTTTCGTATGCTTTTTTCTCTAATTTACCATTTAATACTTGAACAGTTTCATTAGCTTGTGCCAAATATTCTGAATTTGGGTAATTATCAATAAAAGCTTGTAATTTCTCTAATGCTTTTACAGTATCAGCTTGGTCTAAGCTGTAAACTGGAGCTAATTTTGAATAACTATATGCACCTAAAAAAGCTGCTTCTTGTACTTTTTCGCTTCGTGGATAACCTGAAACAAAACTTTCAAACTGGTAACCAGCTAAATAATATTGTTTGGTTTTGTAATACGATTGAGAAAACATATAAAATAGCTTTTCTGCTTGAGGTTTTCCTCTATAAGAAGGTGCTAACTGCTCAAAAAGACGAATCGCTTTATTGTATTTACCAGCATCATACATTTTTGTTGCCACTTCAAACTTAGCTGCAACATCTTCATTTTTTAAAGCTTTTTGGTATTCTCCACAAGAAGCAAAAAGGGCAACAACTATTAATAATGATACTATTTTCTTCATTTATTTACTTTTATTATGATCTCTTAGACAATTTGCCAAAACAAAATCACACCGAAGTTTCGGTGGCAAATTTAGTTATTAATTTAGCGACTGCAAAATAATTTTTTAGTATCTTAAAATACTAACACTTTAACAATTATTTAATGCTGTTTTTTACAAACTCATTTAATCTTGCAGCTAGAGAATCATCAACCGAAACTAACGGAAGACGAACAGTATTATCTGCAATTCCAAGGGCTTGGAAGATTTGCTTGATTCCAGCTGGATTTCCCTGCTCAAAAATCATATCGATACTGTCTGATAAAAAGTAATGTGTTTTGAAAGCGTCTGCCGCTTTTTTATTCAATCCTAAACGAATCATCTCTGAAAATTCTTTTGGAAAACCTTGTCCAATAACAGAAATTACTCCTGCTCCACCTGCTAAAACGATTGGTAATGCCAACATATCATCTCCAGAAATTACTAAGAAATCTTTTGGAGCATTTTTAATAATCTGCATTGCCTGAGCCATATCACCCGCAGCTTCTTTAATTGCTACAACATTTTCAAAATCATTAGCCAAACGAACTACCGTTGCAGGAAGCATGTTACTTGAAGTTCTTCCTGGAACATTATATAAGATTACTGGAACTGGAGAAGCTTCAGCAATTGCTTTAAAATGCTGATAAATTCCTTCTTGTGTAGGTTTGTTATAATATGGAGAAACAGATAAAATTGCTTCAAAAGCAGAAAAATCTCTTGTTTTTAATTCTTCAACAATCTGCATAGTATTGTTTCCTCCAACTCCTAAAACCAGCGGTAATCTTCCTTTATTTACATCGATTACAGTTTTTATAACCAATTCTTTCTCTTCTGCTGTAAGAGTAGCATTTTCAGCCGTCGTACCCATAACAACAAGATATTCTACTCCTCCATCAATAGAGAAATTTACAATTCTATGTAAAGCCTCAATGTCAACTGAAAAATCTTTTTTAAATGGCGTTACAAGTGCAACTCCTGTTCCTATTAATGATTGCATATTTTTAATTATAATTTATTTTATATTTTTTAAATACCTAAACAATTCTGAAACGAATAGTTTATAGTTTTCTAGTTCCGTATTTATCATTAAACGATTCAAATCGTTGTTTACTGCGGAAAATCCAACTTTAAATCTAGCTTTTGATTTACTTGTGAGCATCATCAAAATTGTATTTTCTATATCATAATAACTTATCAAAAGATCAAAATCCTCATTTATGAATTCTTTTAAAAAGTCTTCTGAAATCTCCCCCTTCCAATTGATGTGTTTTTTACCAAAAGTAGGTCGTAAATACGTTTCATTTTTCTTGAATTTTGCATTGAAAGCAACAACTTTTATGTTTTCTGAAGCAATTCCGTGAATAGTTAACTCCTTTTTTAAAGCTTCTGAATGACTAAAATTACTTTCATCTATCAATAAACCAATTGTTTGAACGTTGTTTGAAAAGACTTCATTTTTTACATCACTTAAGTTATTTTTTAATGATTTTTTTACAAAAAATTCCTTTATATAATTCAAAAACATAGTACTTTTACCAGATTACAAAATTAATTATTTAAGTTGCATTTAAAATGGTAAAACTAAAAAAGTATAACGTATTTTTAAAACTTTTTGTTATATTCTTAACATTTTTCATATTCTCCTGTAGCCCTAAAAACTACAATTTAAACAAAATCGAAGGAAAACAGCTTCCTATTACTGAAAAAATTGGTGAAACTCCAGCAATTGAAGCTTTTATAAAACCGTATCGTGATCATATCAATCAGGATTTGGATAATGTATTAGCATATTGTCCTGAAACGCTTGACAAAAGCACTGGAAAATGGCAGACTAGTATTGGAAGCTTACTCGCTGATGTTTGTCTACAAAAAGGAAACACTGTTTTTAAATCTCGTGAGAATAAAGATATTGACTTATGTCTTTTAAATCATGGTGGTATTCGCGCTATTCTTCCTAAAGGAAATGTTACAACAAGAACAGCTTTTGAAATTATGCCTTTTGAAAACAATTTGGTTGTGATAGCCCTAAAAGGAGAACAAATCCAGGATATTGCGGCTTATATTATTAAAGAGAAAAAACCTCAGCCATTGTCTGGAATGACATTTACAATTACAAAAGACAATACTGCAAAAAATATTATGGTACAAGGCAAGCCACTTGACTTAAATAAAACTTATTATGTTGCTACCAATGATTATTTAGCAAATGGTGGTGACAGTATGACTTTCTTTGCTAAAGGCACTCAAAAATTCGACTTGAACTATAAGCTTAGAAATGTACTGATTGATTATTTTAAAGATGTAGACACGGTTCTTGCTCCGAAAAATATTCGAATTACAGAAGAATAAAAATCAAAGAAAATAAAGTAAGCATTCCTGCAAAAAAAATATAAAATGAAAAGAAGAGAGTTTATCGAAAAAACAGCAGCAAGTACTGCCCTATTAAGCTTAGGATTGTCTTTGAGCAGTTTTGGAACTAACGATATTAAGCATTTAACTATTCTACATACTAACGATGTGCACAGTCATATCGATCCTTTTCCTGCTGACGATCCACGTAATCCTAATAAAGGTGGTGTTTCTCGTCGTGCAACATTAATTGAAAGTATTCGTAAAGAAAATCCGAATGTTCTTTTGCTAGATGCTGGTGATATTTTTCAGGGAACTCCATATTTTAATTACTACGGAGGTGAATTGGAGTTTAAATTAATGAGTATGATGAAGTATGATGCTTCAACTATTGGAAATCATGATTTTGACAACGGTCTTGATGGATTATATGCTCAACTTCCTCATGCGACTTTTGACTTTATCAACTCCAATTACGATTTCAAAAATACGGTTATGGACGGACATGTTAAACCGTACAAAATCTTTAATAAAAACGGAATTAAAGTAGGTGTTTTTGGAGTTGGAATTGAATTGCAAGGTTTAGTAGACAAAAAATTATATCTGGAAACTGTCTATAATAATCCTGTTGAAGTTGCTCAGGATATGACACAGCTTTTGAAAAAGCAAGAAAAATGCGATTTAGTAATCTGTCTTTCGCATTTAGGCTATAAATACAAAGACGAACCAACAAAAATCAGTGATTTAACCTTTGCTGCACAAACTCAAGATATTGACTTGATTATTGGAGGGCACACACACACTTTCTTAGACAAACCAACAATTGTAAAAAATAAAGCTGGTAAAGAGGTTTTGGTAAATCAGGTTGGTTGTTACGGAATCAACTTAGGCCGTATTGACTTTTATTTTGATAACGATAAAGCACATACAAATCAAAGTGCAACTATTGTAGTGTAGCGTTTCTATGAATTCTGGCTTTTTCTAAAAAATATTCTACCATAAAGTAATAAGCCAAAATTTGAGTTACATCTCGTATTAAAACCAAAGCAATTGAATAAGTGAAATATTCATTGAAAATATAAAATATATCCGAAAAGATATAGCTTACAGCCATTAGGGACATCAATAAAGCAATGTGTGTCCCTTTTGTGATGTAATTGACAAAGCAGAAATAACTCATTATACTTAGTACAATTCCGTACAAAATATAAACAAAATTAAACTTCATCATATTGTCTAATTTTAGACTTAGAACTGAAATCAATAAATAGACTATAAAAACTACTACAATAGAAATTGGCAGAATGTCTCTTTTTGTTAAGTGTATTTTTTCATGTTCCCTAATGAATATGAATATTAGTAAGGAGTAAACAATAAGGAAACTAAAAACTCCTCCAAGTTCAATATCCATTAGATCAGAAACCTGCCCAACAAAACAAAAGAAAAAAATTACGCCTTCTGTCTTGCCTATTTGGAATTCGCTACTTATTAAAAAATAAATAAAAATTGCAGGAAGTACAATGGCTTTAGCATAAGTCGCAAAAAAATCCTGTTGTGTCCAATCAAAAATAATTGTACACAACAAGGCGAAAAAAAACAAAATTAACGACGGTTTATTCGCTTTCATTTAATTTGTTTATAAAATCTTCTTCGGATAATATCGGAATGTTTAATTTGGTTGCTTTTTCTAATTTTGCTGGTCCCATATTATCTCCTGCTACAACAAAATCTGTTTTTGCAGAGATTGAACTTCCAACTTTCCCTCCATTATCTTCAATGGTTTTCTTAAGTTCATCTCTTGAAAATTGACTGAAAACACCAGAAACGACAAATGTTTTTCCAACAAATTTATCTGTTGCATCTGGATTTATCTTTTCTTCAATTTCAAACTGTATTCCGTAGCTTTTTAGGCGTTCTATAATGATTTTGTTTTCTTCATTTTCAAAAAACTCAATAACACTTTTTGCAATTCGCTCCCCAATTTCATCAACCAAAATCAAATCCATTAAAGAGGCCTGGCTTAAAGCGTCTATATTTTTATAATGTTTGGCTAATTTTTTAGCCACAGTTTCTCCAACAAAACGAATTCCTAGCGCAAACAATACGCTTTCGAAAGGAATTTCTTTTGATTTCTGAACTCCGTTTACCAAATTTTCAGCAGATTTTTGAGCCATTCTTTCTAAATGAAGAATATCTTCTACTTTCAATTCATACAGATCGGCATAATTATGTACTAAATCGTTTTTAAAAAGTAAAGCTACTGTTTCTCCTCCAAGTCCTTCAATATCCATTGCCTTTCTGGAAATGTAATGTTGAATTCTTCCAATAATCTGCGGAGGACATCCATAAAAATTTGGACAATAGTGATTTGCCTCGCCCACATTTCTAACCAATTCGGTATGACATTCTGGACAATAAGCGATATAATTTGTTTTTTCTGAATTCTCTGGACGTTTTTCTAAATCTACTGCAATGATTTTTGGAATAATTTCTCCTCCTTTTTCTACAAAAACAGTGTCATTTATTCTAATATCTAATTTTTCGATTTGATCGGCATTATGAAGAGAAGCTCTTTTTACGATTGTTCCTGCAAGTTGTACTGGCTCTAAATTGGCAACCGGTGTGATTGCTCCCGTTCTTCCGACTTGGTATGAAATTGATTTTAATTTGGTTGAAACTTGCTCTGATTTAAATTTATAAGCAATTGCCCAACGAGGAGATTTTGCCGTATATCCTAATTCTTCTTGATGTTGAATGCTGTTTACTTTGATAACAACTCCGTCTGTTTCGTATGGCAGATTATGACGATGAACATCCCAATAATCAATAAAGTCAAAAACTTCCTGCATGTTATTGACTAATTTAGCTTCTTTTGGTACTTTGAATCCCCAATTTCTAGCAGATTCTAATCCTTCATATTGAGAAGAAAAAGGCAGATTATTTCCTGTTACAAAATACAGCAAACATTCTAACGGACGTTTTGCAACCTCAGCACTGTCTTGTAACTTTAAACTTCCCGAAGCGGTATTTCTTGGATTTGAATATGGAGTTTCTCCAATTTCAATTAATTCCTGATTCATTTTTTCAAATCCAGCAAATGGTAAAATGATTTCACCACGAATATCAAATTTATCTGGATAATTTCCTTTTAAATGAAGCGGAATTGATTTTATGGTTTTAATATTATTAGTAACCTCATCTCCCTGAAAACCGTCACCACGTGTTAGCGCCTGAACCAATTTTCCGTTTTCGTAAGTAATACTGATAGAAGCTCCATCATATTTTAATTCACAGGTATATTGTAAATTAACATTTCCGAGAACTCTTTGAATGCGGTTTTCCCAATCTAGTAAATCTTCTTTAGAATAAGAGTTATCCAAAGAATACATTCTGTATTGATGCGCTATTGTTTTAAAATTTTTGGTAACTGCACCACCGACTCTTTGTGTTGGAGAATTCTCATCAAAAAACTCAGGATGTTTGTTTTCTAAATCCTGAAGTTCTTTCAGTTTAATATCAAAATCATAATCAGAAATCGTGGCATTGTCTAACACATAATAGTTGTAGTTGTGTTGATTAAGTTCATTTCGTAATGTTTGAATGGTCTCTTGAATGCTCATAAAATATTGAAATTATAATTGTGATAAAACTGTATATCAAAATTAGAATTTATTTTTGTTCGAAAGCAGAAAAAATGAAAGTTTTAAAAAATCAAAAATCAGACTGCAAATTCATGCAATCTGATTTCCTCCTTGTCCATTATTCTTAAAAAAGAATTAAAAAAACCAACTTCCAAATGGTTTTGCCGTTTTATGTTTTTTAAACTGATAATCAATAAATTACAGTTGCAAATATAAAACTATTTTTGAATAATGATAAAATCCGAACGTCTATTTAATACGTGTTCTTCCTCAGTACATTTCACCCCATTTTTACATTTATTGATTAATCGAGTTTCACCATAACCAATTGCGCTCTCAATTCGAGCAGGATCAATGCCTTGTGACAAGATATAATCTCTAGTCGATTTTGCTCTATTGTCTGATAATTTCAAATTATAAGAATCTTTACCGCGAGAATCTGTATGAGATTCAATTTTGATTCTGATGTTTGGAAATTTCTGCATTATAAAAACGACTTTAGTAAGCTCTTCTACAGCTTTTGGCGTGATATCATATTTATCATAATCAAAATAAATTGGATTTACATCTACTTTTTCAACACCTTGTTTCTTTACAACTAAATCATCGTAGTTACTTAATTCAAAATTCACATTGGTAATTTCGCCACCGTTTTGACCTGTAGTTTCAACAGTTTTGTCATCGCTGCTGTAATTTGGTTTTGCAGCAATCATTTTTACCACTTTATTACAAGGAACTTCTATGGCATATTTTCCGTCGTAATTAGTTTTGGTTTCTCCTAAAACTTCACTGAAAGAATTATAAGCCAAAATAGTAACATCTGTCAACGGCTTTTTAGTTTTTCTATCAATCGCCATTCCGGAAATACTTTGGTTACAAACTGGTTTTCCTTTTACAAAAGAATAAATATCGTCATCACCTTTTCCTCCCGCTCTGTTAGAAGAAAAATATCCGTAAGTATCTGCTTTGTTAATTATAAAAGCAAAATCGTCTTTGTTACTATTTACAGGCGCTCCAAGGTTTTTTGGTGTTGTGAAATTTCCATCTGGCAAAAATTTGCTTTCGTAAACATCTAAATCTCCCCAACCGTAATGTCCATCAGAAGAAAAGTATAAAGTTCCGTTTTGATAGAAAGGAAAAACTTCGTTACCAATGGTATTAATAGTTGGACCTAAATTTAAAGGAGAACTCATTGTACCGTCTCCAGCAATTTTCACTACATACAAATCCGTTTCTCCAAATCCGCCTGGCATATCTGAGGCGAAGAAAAGCCATTGTCCGTCTTCACTTAATGAAGGATGTCCGACTGAATAATCATCATTGTCAAAAAAAACTTTCTGTGGATTTTCTAGCTTATTATCAACAATTGATCCTTTGATAATCTGAAAATTATTGACTTTAGCTTCATCCACAACCAATTTATTTTTCTTTACAATATTTGTTGAATAATAAATGGTTTTTCCCTGACTGTCGAAACTCGCTGTTGCTTCATGATATTTAGTCATTACGTTTGGCATAAAAACGGTTTCGTTGAACAGGCTTCCATCAGCAGGATTTCTTTCAGCTAAATACAAGCTCAAAAAAGGCTGATTGTTCCAACTATACAATTTTTCACTAAACTTGGTAGTATCACGAGCCGAAGAAAACACAACCTGATCTTTGAAAAAAGTTGCCCCAAAATCTGACTTACTGGTATTGATATCTAGATTTTTAATAGTGAAAAGAGGTTTTGCTTTTGATAGACTGTCCATATATTGCTTTTGAACAACATATCTATTGACTTCCTTTTTATCTCCTTTTTTATCTAGATATTCTTTCGTGATTTTATCTGCTTCATCATAATCCATGACAGCTTTCATGGATTGGATATAACGCAGATAGTAAATATCAGTTAAATTATTTCCCTGAGCTTCATAAAGTTTGCGATACCATTTAAGTGCATTTCTGGAATCTGAAATAAAGTAATAGGAATCGGCAGCATTCTTCAACGTTTGTGCTGAAGGATTTTTTATGTTTGCCAAACATTCTTCATAAGCTTTTGAAGCATCCAGGTAAGAAAAGTTTCGAAACAAAGCATCGGCTTGTTTCAAATTAGTTTTTTGAGCGAAACTAAACGTAACGCTCAAAATTAAACTTAGGATATATAGTTTTCTCATAGGTTTTATTTTTAGAAGAATCGAGGAGATTTGATTTTGCTTTGGTTTTTCACAAATTGATAACGCAAGATGATCTCATGCGAACCATCGTTGTATTTGTTCAATTGGCTTACAGTATAATCAAAAGCATATCCGAGATAAAAACTTGGTGCTATTTGAAAACCTGCTAGAATACTCACAGAATCATCTGTTCGATAAGCTCCTCCTATGACAAACTTTTCTTGAATCATGAAATTAGCCGATACATCTGCTGTAATTGGTGCTCCACTTACTGCTTTTACTAAAAATGCTGGTTTGAATTTCAAATTTGGATTTAAATCAAAAACATAACCTCCTATTAAGTAATAGTGCAGACGATCATAATCTATTGATTCCTGAACATCATCATAATAATTGCTTCTCATAAAACTTGGAACAGAAAGTCCTACATACCATTTATCTGTGTAGTAGTAAATACCGGCTCCAACTGCTAGTTTCATTTGATTATTGATGTTCTGATTTAACAGAACATCATCATTATCATAATACCTTCCTTTTGACCAGTCGATGTTTAACATCCTTGCTCCTGCTTTTAAACCAAAAGCAAGTCTTTTTTCATACCCTAAAGGAATTGAATAAGAGAAGTTTCCATCAAAATATAGTTCATCAGAAGGACCAATTTTATCATTTACAATACTCAATCCCAAACCTATTTTTTCATTTCGAAGAGGAGAATGAATAGAGAACGATTGTGTTTCTGGTGCACCAGAAATTCCAATCCATTGCGAACGATACAAAAGTGCTGCGTCTATGGTTCCGGTAGATCCAGCATAAGCTGGATTTACCGCCATAGTATTATACATATACTGTGTATATTGAGGCTCTTGCTGCGCTGTGGCACAAACCGAGATAAAAGAACATATTAAAATGAAATATGTTTCTAATGATTTTATATATAGTTTCATAACGATACTTATTTAGTTTAATTAATTAGATGATTAATAGAAGTGGCTTATCTCATAATAGACAACCAGCCTTTTTTAACCGTTCCATCTCCAATGGTTATCACATAAAAATAAGTACCTGTTGGCAACATATCTCCTCTATTAACAACTCCAGACACATTTGCTGTTCCGTCCCAATCATTTTCATAATGTACTTTACTGTACACTAATGCCCCGTATCTGTTAAATACTTTCAACTCGTTGTTTGGATGAGTTTCGATACAATCGATTCTGAACAGATCATTTTTACCGTCATTATTTGGTGTAAACTCATTGTAAACAGTCAAACAAATTGGTTCTAAAGTCACTGAAGCTGAATTATTTGATGCATCAACATCTAAAGGAGTTGAAGTTTCTACCGTTGCAACAACTGTGTAATTTCCACTTGGCAGTACTTCGGCAACAATTGTTAATACTACACTTTGACCAGCATTTAATCTAGGTATTGTCCAAAGTTGTGTAGTAGGATCATATGTTCCAGAAGTTGCAGATGAACTTACTAATTCTAAACCGCTAGGAAGTAAATCACTAACAATTGTATTTATAAAATCACCTTCTCCAACATTATTAACTGTTATCGTAAATGTTACTTTATCGCCAAAATTTGGAGTTGGATTATCTACAGTATGCGTAATCGTTAAGTCTGAACAGCTTGTTACACTAACATTTAATGTTTTAGTTGTTCTCTCGTCGCAAGTGTTTGTAT
The DNA here is from genome assembly GCF_024649945.1 of Flavobacterium panacis. GTDB lineage: Bacteria > Bacteroidota > Bacteroidia > Flavobacteriales > Flavobacteriaceae > Flavobacterium > Flavobacterium panacis. The sequence goes on from NZ_JANKMS010000001.1 coordinate 985,383, forward strand.
AAGTTACAGACACTGTTCCAGGACCAACATCAGACCAGGAAACTGTAACAGAACCATCTGCTGCACCTCCGCCAGTAACAATTGTTCCTCCATTAATTGTCCATACATAATCAGATTTACCATTTGCAATTGAATAAGTCACTCCTTTGAATACACATGGAGTATCATCTGTTGTTGCAATTTGATAAGCTGCATCATTTTCAAATGCAACTGTTATGGCTAATCTCGGTCCGTTATCACAGCCATTCAATGTATTTGCCAATGCTCCTGCATAATAAGTAGTAGCTGTCAGAGGAGTATTAGCTGCTAATGGTGTTCCTCCAGTTGCAGCAGCGTACCAAACCACATTTGGTTCATTCACTAAAATACTAGCCAATGTTGGCGCTGCAGATAGACAGAATGTCTGAGCTGTTCTTGGCGTAGTAATTACACCAGGTGTATTTACATTTACTGTCACTGCAAGTCTATTTGGATTTTCACAGCCAATTGCGCTTGAAACTGCACCATAATAAATACCTGTTGTAAGTGCTGTTGTTGCTGGAATTGCTGTTCCACCTGTAGCTGTACTGTACCAAACTACATTTGCTTCATTAACCTGAATGCTAGCAATTGTTGGTGTATTTAAAGTACAGAAGTTTTGCGTTGCATTATTTGTTGTTGGTGTTGCACTTGGATTAACAACTGTAACTGTTACTTGCAAACGAGTTGTACTTTCACAACCTGTTGCAGCATCTACAATGTTTCCAAAATAAACACCTGAAGTAAGTATAGTTCCTGCTGGAATTACTGTACCTCCTGTTGCAGCTGTATACCAGATTACGTTACTTTCGTTTACCTGAATATTAGCAACTGTCGATGCACTTGTTGAACAGAAAGTTTGAGAAGCATTATTTGTTGTTGGATTAATTGTATTTCCAACTACAACTGCTACCTGCAATCTCACACTGCTTTCACAATTTGTTACCGGATCTTTTATCGCTCCAAAGTAAGTTCCCGTTGTTAAAACTGCTGTAGAAGCTAGAACTGTTCCTCCTGTTTGTGTTGTATACCAAACTACGTTACTTTCATTAACCTGAATATTAGCAACTGTTGGATTAGTTCCTGAACAGAAAGTCTGCGTTGCACTATTAGTTGTTGGTGTTAACGGATCTGTTACTACAACATTTACAGTCAATCTTGAAGTACTTTCACAACCTGTTGCAGGATCTGAAATTGCTGCAAAGTATTGTCCTGTTGTTAAAGCAGTCGTTGATGCGATCGCTGTTCCACCTGTTAAAGCAGTGTACCAAACAATATTGCTTTGGTTGAATTGAACACTAGCAAATGTAGGTGCATTTACCTGACAGAAATTTTGTGTTCCTGCTGTTACCAATGTCGGTGTTCCTGGATCGTTTACATTAACATCAACTGTCAATCTTGAAGCACTTTCGCAACCTGTAGTTAGGTCAGAAATTGCTGCAAAGTATTGTCCTGTTGTTAAAGCTGTAGTTGGCGCGATTACGGTTCCACCTGTTAAGGCAGTGTACCAAATAATATTGCTTTGATTGAACTGAACACTTGCAAATGTAGGTGCATTTACCTGACAGAAGTTTTGTGTTCCTGCTGTTACCAATGTTGGTGTACCTGGATCATTTACAATCACTTCAACTGTTAATCTTGTTGCGCTTTCACAACCTGTAGTCGAATCTGAAATTGCTGCATAATAAGTTCCACTTGTCAAAGCTGTTGTTGATGGGATCAAAGTCCCTCCACTTACAGCGGTATACCAAACAATATTAGCCTGAGTAGTTTGGATGCTCGCAAATGTCGGTGCATCTTCCTGACAGAAACTTTGTGTTCCTGCTGTTACCAATGTTGGTGTACCTGGATCACTTACAATCACTTCGACTGTTAATCTTGAAGCACTTTCACAACCTGTTGTAGGATCACTGATTGCTGCGTAATAAGTTCCACTTGTCAATACTGTTGTTGATGGAATCAAAGTTCCTCCACTTACAGCGGTATACCAAACGATATTACCTTGATTAAATTGAACATTTGCAAATGTCGGTGCATCTTCCTGACAGAAATTTTGTGTTCCTGCTGTTACCAATGTCGGTGTTCCCGGATCATTTACAATCACTTCAACTGTTAATCTTGAAGCGCTTTCACAACCTGTAGTCGCATCTGAAATTGCTGCATAATAAGTTCCACTTGTCAAAGTTGTTGTTGATGGAATCGCTGTTCCGCCTGTTAAAGCTGTATACCAAACAATATTACCTTGATTGAATTGAACATTTGCAAATGTCGGTGCATTTACCAGACAGAAGTTTTGAGTTCCTGCTGTTACCAATGTTGGTGTACCAGGATCATTTACAATCACTTCAACTGTTAATCTTGAAGCGCTTTCACAACCTGTAGTCGGATCTGAAATTGCTGCATAATAAGTTCCACTTGTCAAAGCTGTTGTTGATGGAATCAAAGTTCCTCCACTTACAGCGGTATACCAAACAATATTAGCCTGAGTAGTTTGAATGCTCGCAAATGTCGGTGCATCTTCCTGACAGAAACTTTGTGTTCCTGCTGTTACCAATGTTGGTGTACCTGGATCACTTACAACCACTTCAACTGTTAATCTTGAAGCACTTTCACAACCTGTTGTAGGATCACTGATTGCTGCGTAATAAGTTCCACTTGTCAATGCTGTTGTTGATGCGATTGCTGTTCCACCTGTCAAAGCTGTATACCAAACGATATTACCTTGATTAAATTGAACACTTGCAAATGTAGGTGCATCTTCCTGACAGAAATTTTGTGTTCCTGCTGTTACCAATGTCGGTGTTCCCGGATCATTTACAATCACTTCAACTGTTAATCTTGAAGCGCTTTCACAACCTGTAGTCGCATCTGAAATTGCTGCATAATAAGTTCCACTTGTCAAAGCTGATGTTGATGGAATCAAAGTTCCGCCAGTTAAAGCTGTATACCAAACAATATTAGCTTGATTGAATTGAACACTTGCAAATGTCGGTGCATTTACCTGACAGAAGTTTTGTGTTCCTGCTGTTACCAATGTTGGTGTACCAGGATCATTTACAATCACTTCAACTGTTAATCTTGTTGCGCTTTCACAACCTGTAGTCGGATCTGAAATTGCTGCATAATAAGTTCCACTTGTTAATGCTGTTGTTGATGGAATCAAAGTTCCTCCGCTTACAGCGGTATACCAAACAATATTAGTTTCATTCGTTTGAATACTTGCAAATGTTGGCGCATTTTCTTGACAGAAGTTTTGAGTTCCTGCTGTTACTAATGTTGGTGTACCTGGATCACTTACAATAACATCAACCGTTAATCTTGTTGCACTTTCACAACCTGATGTAGGATCACTGATTGCTGCGTAATAAGTTCCGTTTGTCAACGCTGTTGTTGATGCGATTGCTGTCCCACCTGTCAAAGCTGTATACCAAACGATATTACCTTGATTAAATTGAACACTAGCAAATGTTGGTGCATCTTCTTGACAGAAGTTTTGAGTTCCTGCTGTTACTAAAGTCGGAGTTCCTGGATCGTTAACATTTACTGTTACTTCCAATCTTACCGAACTTTCACAACCAGTAGCTAAATCTCCTGATGCTGCATAATAAGTTCCACTTGTCAACGCTGTTGTTGCTGGAATTACAGTACCACCTGTCTCTGCAGTGTACCAAACAATATTAGCACCAGTAACTTGGATACTTGCAAATGTTGGTCCATCTTCAGAACAGAAATTTTGAGTTCCAGGTGTCACTAAAATAGGTGTATCTGGATCACTAATTATAATCACTGCATCCTGCAAGGTTCCTGCAAGGTTTTCACAAGTATTAGTACTGGAAACAGCTACATAATAAGTAATTGGGCTCATTGCTTTTGTTAAACCTGTTGCTGTCAAAACACCTGCTGTACTTATTGCATACGTTACATTGTTTATTACAGCACCATTTGTTATTGGCTGCGTTTTATTGGCATCTAAATACCATGTAAATACTGGTGCAGTCAATGTTGGTGCAGTTGGAGTTAATGATGCTGGTACACTGTGACAAGCAACCAAATCATCAACTAAAATATCATTTCCTGTTGAAGGAGGTAAGATCGTAAATGTAATTTGTTTTCTATCTGCTGGAGCAGTTTCACAAAATTGATCTGAGCTAACTCCTACATAGTAAGTATAAGTTCCTGGTGCCAATCCGCTTACAGTTAACTGTGAAGCTATTTCGCCTGCAATTAATTGACTTGTAGTTCCGTTAAAACTATACCAGTAGTAAGTTGGATTTGTTAGAACTGGTGTTCCACTCAAAGAAGTAGCTAAAGTTACAGTTCCAGAAGTTGAACAAATTGAAGTTGTAGTTCCTCCATTTAAAGTAATGTTTGTTAAAGCATTTGTTGGCGCAGAAGCTTTAACTTCAACTGTAACTTCACCTCTTGCAAAAGTTTCACATCCATAACGTACTGGCTGTACATAATATTTATAGATACCTGAGGCTAAATTTGCTGGCACTGTAAAGTCTGTACCTGTTGCTAGAGCAGTTCCTCCCGTTGGTGCATCATACCAAATATAGGTTGAACAGGCCGTTTCGGGTATTTGAAGCGAAATGGTGGTCCCTGGACAAACTACAATTTTGTTTGTAGGATCAGCTCCAATAATGGTTGTATTAGCGCTTCTTTCAACAGTGTGAACTCTTAGGAATTCCAAGACACCTGCAACTCCTCCAAAACGAATTCTTACTCTATCATAAACTTCTGTTGGAGAAGAAACTAATGCCACTGCCATAGTATTTCCTGGCAATAATCTTAAACTTAATAATGTGCTTGTATTTTGAATAGGTGCACCTACAGCTACATTTCCTAAATAACGCTGAATTGAAAATCCTGTAAGGAGATTGACATCCAGAAGAGTTGCTGGTTTAGAAATCACAATTCTTAAAGTATCACTTACTACAGAAACAGTTTTAAATTGAACTGTTAAATCTGCTGCAGCTAAAACTCCTGCACCACTATACATTGTAGCAAAAGTTGTAATATCATTATCTGCAACATTGAATGCATCACTTACTCCTACTAAAGCAGTTGCAGCTCCTATACCGATATCTGTTGCTCCATAAAATACATCTTGTATATCACTTCCATTACAAGTAATAGCCGTAACTGGCTTTTTATAATAAGCATCAAATACTTTTACATTTTGCGCTACGCTTACAAGAGAAGCAGATTGAATTCTAATTCCATCATAATCTTGCGGTCCTGCAGCATTAGAAGGAACAAAAGTAAATTCATAAGTATTGTCTCCTGAAATTAAATTTAATAACGAACCAGATACAGATTGCATCGTTCCGATATCAACTCCTCCTTTAGTCCCGATTACTGATAAATTTTGTCCAACAGCCAATAAGCTGTATTCTGAACCTAATTTTACAGTTACTGGAGTCCCTTTTACAATATTAGCCGGCCAAGTTAAATTCTGCCATGTAGTGCCAATTCCTAAAAGTCCAATTCCTGTATTTATAGTAGAATAGGTTTGTGTATTTCCATCAACTGCATTTGCAGCATCAGAAACACTTCCAGTAATAATTGATCCTGTAGTTTGTGCTGTCGCATATTCTCTTTCTGTCAAAGACTGACAGTTAGTCAAATCAATAACATTGATAACTTTTGTTACTGTAGTAGTACAAGCACCTAGAGTAGCAACTGCAGTATAAGTATAAACTCCAGGAGTATTCAATATACCTGTTGTAAAAGTTGGTCCGTTCAAAGCATTACCTTGAGGATCAAACCAAGTAATTGTTCCATTAGAAGTAGCTGTTAATGTAACATTTGTACCTACATTTACAGATTCTTGCGGATTAGTTACAACCAAAGCTGGTAAAGGATTAATTGTAACAGTAACTGATTGTCTAACAGAAGGACATGTAACTCCATTTCCTTGTGCTTCAATCGAATAAACACCCCCAACTGTTATATTAGCTGCTTCAGCTGCTGTAATTTCAGTATTTGAAGAATTAAAAAATCTATAGGTTGTGTTTCCTGTATTATCAAAATTCGTAATTGCATTAGTTAAATTAGCACTTCCACAACCTGCTAATGTTGAATTAACTGTTAGAACTGTAGTTGTTGGGAAAGTAACAATAACTTCTTTTAATGTACCATTTGCATTTTCACACGTCGCTGTTCCAGAAACAGATATATAATACGTAAATGGTGTATTTGCAGCACTTAAACCTGATATTGATAGTGCTCCAGTTGTTGGATTTTTAGAAAAAACCGCATTAGGCTGACCTGCAACTGAGCTTCCTGTAATCTCTACCACTTTATTTACATCTGTATAATATCTATACTGTGCCCCTGCTATCGTTGAAGTTGGCGCTAAAATCGTTGTACCATCACAAGCCGCTTCTATTGGACTAGTAATTACTATATCAGTACTTGTAGCCAAAGGATTTACTGTAACCGTAACTGGCTGACGTGCGCTATTTTCACAGGCACCTCTAGAAGCATCTAAATAGTAAATTGTAGTAGCAATTAAAGCTGGCGTAGTATAATTTGCTGTAGCTGAAAGTTGAGTACCTCCACTAGGCGAGTCATACCATGCAAATGTTTCACCTACCGCTGTGGAACTAGCTGCTAAAGTAGTAGACTGTCCAGCACAAAGTGCAGTACCATTTCCAGTAATAGTAGCATCTTTAAATCTGAATGATGCACCATAAATATTTAATTGTCTCAAAGCAGTTACAATACCACCTAATCTTACTTGAACTCCTGTAAAATTAGCTCCTGCTGCAAAACTAGCTCTGAAACGATTTCCTCCTAAAAGCTGTACATTAGCAAGCGAGTTAATCGAAACACCATCTGTATTGTCAGTAGCTCCATTGTAACTTTGTAAACTAATATAAGAAAGTGCACTAATATCTAATAAACCAGTAGGAAGTCCTAATTCAACCTCGATAATATCTCCCGCTAAACCTGCAGTCGCAAAATCAAGTTTTTGCTGTACGTAGCCTCCTAAACCAACTGGTACTGCAAGAGTTGTTGCTGTATTATTATCTCCGTCTACAGATAATGTTTCTGTTCCAGTCACGGCTCCACACAAAACACACAATAATCCATCATTTGATATGGTTTGATTATTGGCCTGTAAACAAGTCGTAATAGGCTTATTTACAATTACTGTTATAGATGTTCTTGCAGCACTTACACAGCCTGAAGCATTTCTAGCTTCAATATAATAAGTTGTATTAGCTGTTAAAGCTGGTGTGGTATAATTTGTACTTGACGTAAGCAAAGTACCACCTGTTGCCGCAGTATACCAATCATAAGTAATACCTGCCACAGGATTAGAAACCTGCAAAACAACCGTTTGACCAGATTGAATTGTAACTGTTGGTGAGGTAACAGTTGGAGCAGCTGGCAGTGGACTCACATTTAAATCTACTGGAGTACGTGCACTAATACAACTTCCAATAACAGCTTCTACATAATAACTTGTATTTGCAGATAAAACTGGAGTTGTAAATGAAGTGCCTGTAAACACAAGATTTCCACCTGAAGCAGCATCATACCAATTGTAATCTGTTCCTGCTACTGGTGTTTGTACTGTAATAATAGAAGTTTGTCCGCTACATAAATTGGTTGGAGTTGCTACCAAACTAGGTGCAACTGGCGTAACTATTGAAACTGAAACAGGTTGTCTTTCACCATTTACACATCCATTTCTTGTTACTTCAAGATAATATGTTGCTGCAGAATTTAACACTGGAGTTGTGTAAGCTGCTGTACTCGCCAAAAGAGTTCCTCCTGTTGGTGCATTGTACCATGCAGCAGTTTCCCCCACAGCAAGTCCCGCTGTCAAAGTAGTAGATGTACCAGTACAAATAGAATCATTACCAGAAATTACGGCAGCTTTATATCTATAAGAAGCTTGATAAATATCTAAACTTGTCAACACTGTTGCAAGACCTCCTAATCTCACTTCAACACGATCAAAATTGGCACCTGCAGTAACACTAGCTCTAAAACGGTTTCCTCCTAATAATTGAACATTCAATAAGTTATTAATAGAAGTTCTATCATTATTAAAAGTCGCTCCATTATATGTAGCAAGACTAATATAACTTAGAGCTGAAACATTTAAAACACCTGCTGGTAATTCCAACTCAACATCTACAATATCTCCTGCTTTTCCAGGATTATTAAACTGTAAAGTCTGCTGTACCCAGCCGTTAATTAGACCAACTGGAACTGTCAGTCTCGCAGCTGTAGCGATATTTCCATCAACAGATAAGTCTGGATTGGTAGAACTACATAAAAGACAAAGTCCGTTAAGCAGTGTTTGCTGGCTATTAGCCTGTAAACATCCGCCTAAAGGAGTCGTGATAACATTTACCAAAACAGGAACTCTAGCCGTGCTCACACAAGCACCCGTAGCACTTTGAGTTTCCACGTAATAGGTTTTTGATGCTGTTAATATAGGTGTTGTAAACGTTGGTGTATTAGTTGCAATAGCAGTACCTCCTGTTGCCGCTTCATACCAATTTATTGTTGCTCCTGCCTCAGAAGTAGAAGCACTTAGCGTAGCATTTTGTCCAGATTGAATGGTAACACTCTGTGTTAAAACCGTAGGTGCTGCCGGAACTGGACTAGAGACAACATTTACCTGAGTTCTCGTCGGACTGATACAAGTCCCAATTGACGCTTCTACATAATAACTCGTTGTTCCTAGTGGAACTGTTGGAGAATATGTAGTTCCTGTTGCCAGTGAGCTTCCGCCATTTGCAGTCGAAAACCAATTATATGTTGTACCTGGTATCGGATTTACAAGAGACAAAGTAGTCTGCTGTGTTGGCGTACTGGAACATATTGCAGTTCCTGTATTACTAACAGCTGGTGCCACCGGATTGGACACATTCAATACCACTGGAACCCTATCGTTACTTTCACATCCTCCTGCACGTGTAACGCCAATATAATAAGTTGTATTAGCTGTTAATGTAGGCGTAGTAAATGTATTACCAGTAACCAAAGCGCTAGTAGACGTTGGAGAACTATACCAAGCCAATGAAGTACCTGCAGAAGGAACCGCAGTTAAAGTTGCTGTACTTCCTGAACAAACTGTTTGAGTTAAACCGTTATTTATTGTAGGTTTTGCAAAGTCAAGTCTGACATCGTAAATTCTAAATTCAGTAAGTGCCGTAACAGCACCGCCGAGATTAAACTGAATTTGATTGGCTGGAGCAGTCAATGTTAATCTTATAACACCAATAGCATTACCTGGAAGTAATGACAAATTAAGTAACGGACTATTGACCGCTACACTCGAGCCTACATTGACTCCATTGAGTTTTGCCTGCAGATTTGCCGTTGACAATAATGACAAACTTAGCAAACCTGAGCCACTACCAATGTACATTACCACCTGATCACCAGCTTGTGCTGTCTGCCCAAAGGTCATAGTTTCTTCTACCGTACACAATACCCCTACAAGGGTATTCAAAGAGGTATAAGTAGTTAAACTAGGATCATTGTCATAAGCTGCCGTTGGATTAGTCAGGGTAGCACCTACACATGCCAAACCAGCAACACTATTAGTATTAGACACTGGTCGACAAAAGGTTTGGGCAAAATTTTTATTACAAAGAAGTAATAAAAACAAAAGCCCTAATGATCTCTTATAACGTATGAGATCAAAAAAAGTAAAGTTTTTTTTCATAATTTGGAAGATTAGAAAATGGACAATAAAACACCTCTCGCAATAGGTGCAAGCACCTACGCAATTAAACAATCAATTAAAAATCAAATAGTTAAAACACAATTCAAAGACTTATGAATAAGCCTAAAAACTAAGTTTCAGAAAAAAATTATGTTGAATTCGGTATACCGAAATATACCTTAGAACAGATCTTATCTACGTGAGATAAAAAACGTTCCGTCTTTTGTAAGGAAAAATGATTGTAGTCATTTTTCTTCGAGGAGTGATTTGTAGCAGGTCTAATTTTCATAATGAAAATTTTTAGTTAAGTAGAATTGGGGAATTCTCTTTATATAATTTGATCCATCATCTAAAAGAAAGTTGATTACTCTTTCTTAAAAATTCTCAAGAATAATTCTTAAAATCTGGACTCATTTATATCAGCACAAATAATTTTGCTGATCTTCATAAATTCTCCGACCGGGATTTATAAAAAACAGAAAATTTAAAAATAAATATTTGGATAAAAAAACAACTTTAGAAATTGAATAACGATTATGCCCTCCATTAAGATGAAGTAAACTTAATAGAATAAGAAATAAAGCTAAAATAAAATAAACAACTAAAGTAAAATTGGTGAAGAAAGTAATTGTCAATTCCATACGCCAGATTTATTAGATTATAATTTTGTTTTGGGAAAAAGTACAAAGCAAAACTTTGTTTAACTTTTGTATTCTAAAATTAGAAAAAACAAAAAAACAAAACAAGCATAAAATTCTTATAATTTAGTTCAAAAACATAAAATAGATTTTTAACAACCCTTGAAAACATCAGAAAAAACGGCAGTTTTAACAAAATTGTATTATAAAAATTTTCTTAAATAAAAATTAAACAAAAAATGTTAAATATTAAAAAAGAAAGTAATAACTTACAATAAAGCAAATTTTATCGACAAAACTATCCGTAATTCAGACCAAATACATCAAAAATTAAATACTGCGTCAGAATTTGTGAAAAGATTAGAAAATTCAGAAAAAACACGTATAAACACCTAGAAAGAAATCACAATAAGATTAAACAAAAGTTAAAAACATAAAAAAAAGGCAAACAATTATATATCAACTGTTTGCCTTTGTAAAATGTATTTTTGTCTAATTACGACTCGATAATCGTATTAATTTGATTAAACAGCTGCCCATCGCTCAAAAAAGCTCCCTGTTTTATCAATTCGAAGATCGAAGAATTACGTTCATCTGTAAACACCTTCTTGCCTACTTTCATTTCAATATTATCTGTAAACATATTATCACTTAACCATTGAAGTCCTTCTTTACTTAAAAAATCAGTTTCAGGAGAAAGAGATTTTAAAACAATAGATTTTATGTAGGTATCAAAACATTGGAACAAAAAGATATGATTTTTAGAAAAATGTTCTAAATACTCTGCTCTCGACAATACCCCTTCCCAAATTAAATCTGAGAAAACATCCAGCTCTTGTTCTGCAACTTCTGGTTTATTTGCCTTAAGTTCTTCCCATTCTTTTCTATCAATGGTTTGCGTCGCCAAAAAGCTTGCAAATTCGGCATGTAATTCATCAAACTGCTCTTTTGTTAGTCTTGCGTATTTCATTTTATTTTAAGCTTTAAATCTAAGCCATTAAACGTAAGTAAAAACAGCTCAAATAATTTATATCATTAAAATTCATTAAACAAAAAAAATCCCGATTTACATCGGGATTTTTAATATTCTCTACTTCAAATTATTACTTTTCAGCAACAATTTCGTATGGTAATTCAACGATTACATCTCTGTGTAAACGAACTGTAGCATTGTATTTTCCTAAACGTTTTACAACACCGCTAGTGATGAATTTTCTATCGATAGCGTTACCAGATTTCTCTAAAGCTTCAGCGATATCGATGTTAGTGATAGAACCAAAAAGTTTCTCTCCACCAGCTTTTGCAGTAAGTTTAATTTCAAGAGATTTTAAAGTTTCAGCTAATGCTTTAGCATCAGCAACAACTTTAGCTTCTTTGTGTGCTCTTTGTTTTAGGTTTTCAGCTAAAACTTTTTTAGCAGAAGGAGTAGCTAAAGTAGCAAATCCTTGAGGAATTAAAAAGTTACGACCGTAACCAGGTTTTACAGATACTACATCATCTTTAAATCCTAGGTTTTGTACGTCTTGTTTTAAAATAAGTTCCATGTTGTTGTCCTTAAATTTTAGAAGTTAGGTTCTGTATAACAGAAACCAGCGACTAGAGTTTTTTTAATTATTTTAATAAATCGGCCACGTATGGCATTAAAGCTAAGTGACGAGCTCTTTTTACAGCTACAGAAACTTTTCTTTGGTATTTTAATGAAGTTCCAGTTAAACGACGAGGAAGAATTTTTCCTTGCTCGTTAACGAATTTCAATAAGAAATCAGCATCTTTATAATCGATGTATTTGATTCCTGATTTTTTGAAACGGCAATACTTTTTAGTTTTGTTAGTTTCAATGTTTAAAGGCGTTAAATATCTGATATCTCCGTCTTTTTTTCCTTTTGCAGATTGTTCGATTGTAGACATAATAATTACGCTTTAGTAGATTTTAATTTTGCTCTTCTTCTCTCAGCCCATGAAATAGCATGTTTATCTAAACTTACAGTTAAGAAACGCATAACTCTTTCATCACGTCTGAATTCAGTTTCAAAAGCTAAAAGAACTTCTCCAGCTACTTTGAATTCGAATAAATGGTAAAAACCACTTTTTTTGTTTTGGATTTCGTAAGCCATTTTTTTAAGACCCCAATCCTCTTTCGATACCATTTCAGCTCCTCTACTAGTAAGAAATTCTTCAAATTTCGTTACTGTTTCCTTCACCTGAACCTCAGATAAAACGGGATTTAAAATGAAAACAGTTTCATAATGATTCATAAATAAAAAATTTATTTGTTAAAATTGGGTGCAAAAGTAATCATAATATTTAAACTTACAACACTTTTTTTGTTTTATTCGTCATAATGCAAAAAATATGCGCTGATCTTAGTTTCTTTTCCAAAAAAACAATACATTTACTACTGCTATCCTGAATTTATTCTAAATTGAAATGTTATGAAACTAAATTGTGTTGTTGTAGATGATAGTTCTATACAAAGGACAATTATTGCCAAATTGGTTAATAATCACCCAGGCTTGCATTTAATTGGTGACTTTTCTAATGCAATTGAAGCAAAAAGTTGTATCTCTTTAAATAATATTGATTTAATATTTCTTGATATAGAAATGCCTGTAATTAATGGTTTTGACTTCCTTGACGGATTAAAATCGAAACCGCAAATTATTTTTATCACTTCTAAAGCCGAATACGCTTTAAAAGCTTTTGATTATGATGCCACTGATTATCTGCAAAAACCCATCGCAGTAGATCGTTTTAATGCTTCTGTAAAAAGAGCAATTGATATGCATTTACTGAAAAAAGATGTTAAAGAAGAAGAAGGTGAACACATCTTCATAAAAAGTAATTTGAAAAAACTTAAAATCTTCACTTCTAAAATAAAATGGATTGAAGCTTTCGGAGATTATGTTAGAGTCGTTACCGAAGATGACAGTAATCTGGTTCTTTCGACTATGAAATCTTTTGAAAATGATTTATCAAAAGACAAATTCATCCGCGTGCACAAATCGTACATTATTAATATAGATAAGGTAGAACGTTTTAATAGTAAATTTGCTGAAATTGGTATTACAAAAATACCTCTAAGCCGTAACAAAAAAGAAGATTTGGTAAAAGCACTTTCTACTCCTTCTTAATTTACGATTAATAAAAATCTACGTTTACTACAACTTTTATAGCTCTGTATTGAGCAACAGCTTCAAAACTATTCAGCATTTTCTGAATAGTTTTTTTTGTGTTTCCTAAATGCAGATTATGCGGAATCTTAATCAAGATAGTTCTAATATATTCATTTCGAATTCTACTTATTGCAGGCTCTTCAGGACCTAAAACAGGAATACCCAGATTTTGACTCAAAACCTGATACAACCACATTGAACCTTCTTTTAGCTTATCATATTCTTTATGCTTCAAAGTCAGTTTTATAATTCTAAAATAAGGAGGATACCTATATATTTGTCTGTCGTATAATTGCTCCTTATACATACCTATATAATTATGGTCTGTAACCTGCTGAATTGTATTATGATTTGGATTATACGTTTGAATAACAACTTTTCCTTGCTTTTCAGATCTTCCAGCTCTCCCTGCAACTTGTGTCATCATTTGAAAACTACGTTCAAAAGCTCTAAAATCGGGATGATGCAGCATATTATCTGCATTCATAATTCCGACCAAACTTACATTATCAAAATCCAAACCTTTGGCAAGCATCTGTGTTCCGACTAAAATATCAATTTCACGATTCTTAAAAGTGTCAATAATTTTTTCAAAGCCAAATTTACCTCGTGTAGTATCCTGATCCATTCTTCCAATTTTCGCTTTCGGAAAAATAGACGACAGTTCCTGTTCGATCTGCTCTGTACCGAATCCTTTTGTTGTTAAATCAATACTAGAACAGCTATGACAATTGGTAGGCTTTGCAATAGAATATCCGCAATAATGACAACGTAACTGATTTTTGTGTTTATGATACGTCAAACTCACATCACATTGTTGGCAATGCGGAACATGTCCGCAAGTCAAACATTCTATAACGGGAGAATATCCTCTTCTGTTTTGAAACAAAATCACTTGTTCTCCAACTGACAAAGCCTCTGCAATTTCTTCAATCAAAAGATCGCTGAAATGCCCCGTCATTCTTTTTCTGAAATACTTATCTTTTAGATCCACCAAAATGATTTCAGGAAGTCGAACATTTTTATAACGTTCCGAAAGTGTAACTAATCCATATTTATCATTTTTAGTATTAAAATAAGTTTCAATACTTGGAGTTGCAGACCCCAATAACACTTTTGCATTATGAAAATTAGCCAAAACTATTGCCGCATCTCTGGCATGATATCTTGGCGCAGGATCTGTTTGCTTAAAGGTTTGCTCGTGTTCTTCATCAACAACCAACAAACCCAAATCATTAAAAGGCAAAAACAAAGCCGACCTTGCTCCTATTACAATTTGTGCTTTTGGAGAGTTTTCGAGCGTTTGTTTCCAAACTTCTACTCTTTCATTATTACTATATTTAGAATGAAAAACAGCTACTTTATCTCCAAAGTGAAGTCGCAAACGAGAAACCAATTGTGTTGTAAGTGCAATTTCGGGAAGCAAATACAAAACCTGTTTTCCAGTTTGCAAATATTCTTCAATTAACTTTATATAAATCTCAGTTTTTCCGCTTGAAGTAACACCATGAAGCAGGCAAACTTCTTTCTCTTTCAAACTTTCCTTTATTTCTGTAAACGCTCTGTCTTGTGCTTCACTTAACTGTAATTCTTTTTCAGACTTTTCACCGTTAAACGAAACACGATCGTGTTGTATGTAATATTCTTCAAAAATTTCTTTTTCAATTAAAGCTTTTACAACTGCGGAAGTTGAACCAGACACCTCAACTAATTTTTTTACAGTAACAGGCTTTTTTTCTGATGCATTAACCTGAAAATATGCCATAACAATTTCTTTCTGCTTATTGGCATTTTTTAAAGTTTCGAGCAATTCTGCCAGACCATTATCCGATTCGTATTTCGAATGCAATTTCACATACCGAACCAACTTTGGTTTGTAAGTTTCTTTAATTTCTTCTTCCAGAAATATAATATCTTTTGCTATTAATTTCTGAAGAACAGGAAGTATGTTTTTTTTATTTAAAATCGAAGCGATTTCTTGAACCTTCAATGAACTCTGATGTTGTAAAGCCTCGTAAATCAGAAATTCATCATCTGAAAGCTCAGAATCATTTACCAAAACATCTGGTTTGTGAGAAACGACCGTTTCACTTTCCAACAATAATCCGCTCGGAAAAGCACCACGATACACATCACCAATACCACACATATAATAATTAGCTACCCAAAGCCAGTGCTTAATCTGTATTTCGGTTGCGATTGGTTTTTCATCTAAAATTTGATGTATTTCTTTAGCTTCGTATAATGTTGGCGCATTTTCATGCACATCTAACACAAGCGCTGTATATATTTTACTTTTACCGAAAGGTACAGCGACACGCATTCCTTTTTTTATAAAATGGAATTCTGCCTCAGAAACACGATAGGTAAAGGTTTTTGCTAAAGAAAGCGGTAAAATAACTTCGATAAAAAACATGTACTATATATATGAATGCAAAGTTACTTTTTTCCAGCAGATTTTTGAGCCAAATACTCATCAACCAATTTTGCAGTATGGTTTAAAGATTCAATATTAGTCCAGTCGTCATGTCCAGGAATAATATATTTTGGATTTTTAAATTTCGTTTTGACTCTACCAATAGATTGCTTCCATTGTTTTACATCAGAATCGCCCAAATAACCTAAATCCTGTGCATCTGCACTTTTTACAAAACAACCTCCGTAAAGCACTTTTTCTTTATTAAACCAAACTACAATATTATCAGGAGCATGTCCTTTTCCTGGATAATACGCTTCAAAAGTATGCTGTCCAACGGTAAAAGTCTTATCATTTGGAATTATGAACTCTGCTCTTGGTTCCTGATTTTTTTTCAGAATATCATCTGTTAATTTAATAGAATACGTTTTGATTCCTTTTTTCCTATAAAACTCAAATCCACCTGCACGATCTTCATGCGAATGTGTCGCAAAAAGCATCACAACTTCTTTATGATGTTTTGCTTTTATCGAATCCAACAAAGGCTGAAACTGTGTTTTATCCCAAGGCGCGTCAAACAACACAACACCTTTGTCTGTAACAAGATACAAAGCGTTTGCTGAAACTTTATTTCCTTTGTAATCACTAAAAGTCCTATAAACATAAAAGTCACCCGTAAGATGACTTATTTGTAATGGCGAATTCTTAGATTGTCCAAAGCTGTTTAAAATTGCAACTAAGAATAAAACTATCGAAGCTAATTTTCGCATTTATATTTTTAATTAATTTTTTACTCTAGTCCAGTATTGCGTTCTTCCCATTAAAGATAGTCCAATATATCCGCGAAGCTTTAATTTATCTGCAGATTCCAGAGTGATATAACATTTGTATTTTTTGCCAGTTGTAGGATCTAAAATTGTTCCTCCATTATATTCTGAACCATCTTTTTTAAGACCATTCATAATCACCATTCCTAAAATTGGCTTATTTTTATCAGCTCCGTCACATTTTACACAAACGTCTTTTTTATGACTATCACGAAGAATATCTACTACCTTACCGTAAACTTTTCCTGATTTCTCATAAATCTCTACGATTGATTTTGCTTCACCTGTTTCATCATCAATTGTTTTCCATTTTCCAATTACACTTTGGCTTTGCATGGTCAGGGCAAAGAAGAACACTCCGATAGTTAGCATCAAATTTTTCATATTATTTCTCTTTTTTTTGTTTTAATTTTCTGATAGAAGCATTCAATTCGAACCCTAAAAGCAGAATCATACAGTTTATCCAAATATAAAACATTAGAATTAATAATGTCCCAATAGAACCATAAAGTTCGTTATATTTTGAGAATTTTATAACCCAAATTCCAAAAAAGAACGAAGATATAACAATTAAAATGGTCGTAAAAACAGAACCAATGCTTATAAAAGACACTTTATTGTACTGTTTTGTACCATAACGCAATAATATTGAAGATGTTATCAAAATCATTAGAATCACAAACAAATATCTTCCTAAAATAATCAGCGGAATTCGATCACTCAACACATCTTGAATAATTGTTTTCTGAATAAAAACCTCAAAAACAACAATCGTTGCTACTGTGACAAACAATATCACCGTCATAACAAGCGAAATGGCTAAAGCAACCAAATATTGCCTAAAAAAACCTCGCTTATCAAAAACATGTTTTGACGATTCAAAACCACTTAAAATTCCGTTAATACCGTTTGCCATCAAAAAAATGGAAAGCAAAAATCCAGATGATAAAAGCCCTGAGTGACTATTATTTAAAATATCACTTATAATTTTACTGATCGCATCAAAAGTATTGGGTGGAACGCTCTGCTGCACAAACTGCAAAAAATCTTCCTGAAAATTCTCTATCGGAATAAACGGAATTAAGTTTAGAATAAATAACGCAAAAGGAAATAATGCCATAAAAAAGCTAAAAGAAACCGCACTAGCATGATACGAAAAAGCACCTTCAAGAATTCCTAAAGTGTACATTTCAAGCAGATCATACAGCGAAAATCCCTCTAACCAAGGAAGCTTTATTTTTTTTAAAAGTCGGGCTAAATTGCGTATAACGGGCAATTTCTCAATCCGAGCTTCTATCTCTTGCGACATATCTTTTGATTTTAGATTTATTGAGTGTAGATTTTAGATTGATTCAACCCAACTCATAACTTATAACTCAAAACTCTCAACTCCTTAAAAAGCTTTCAGACTCAAATCCATATTATATACAGAATGTGTTAAAGCGCCTGAAGAAATATAATTTACACCACAAAGAGCATACTCACGAACTGTTTTTTCACTGATATTTCCAGAAGATTCGGTCTGGCATTTTGAACCAATTAGAGCAACGGCCGTTTTGGTATCTTCATAATTAAAGTTGTCAATCAGAATTCTATGAACACCATCACTCAACAAAATTTCTCTAATTTCATCCAGATTACGAGCTTCAACAATGATTTTCAAATCCAGATTATTTTCTTTTAAATATTCTTTGGTTTTCTTAATCGCAAGTGTAATACCTCCGGCAAAATCAATATGATTATCTTTCAGCATAATCATATCATACAAAGCATAACGGTGATTTTCTCCTCCTCCTATTTTTACAGCCCATTTTTCAGCAGCTCTAAAATTTGGAGTTGTTTTTCGTGTATCTAAAATCTTTGCCTGTGTACCTTGCAAAAGTTCCATTAAATGATTTGTTTTTGTAGCAATTGCAGACATTCTCTGCATCGTATTTAAAACAACTCTCTCTGCTTTTAAGATAGATTGCGAGCTTCCTGAAACTTCAAAAACAACTTCGCCGTATTCTACATGCGTTCCGTCTTCAATAAAAGTTTTTACTTTTAATTTAGAATCTACATGCTCAAATATCATTTTGGCCAATTCAACACCAGCAATTATTCCTTGATCTTTTACCAATAATTTAGCCTGACCATGTGCTGTATCAGGAATACAAGCCAAAGAACTGTAATCGCCTGAACCAACATCTTCTCTGATGGCATTCGTAATTAAAAGTTTTAATTCTGCTTGAAATTGAGCTTCGCTTATCATTTTTATGTTTTTATAATAATGCTAAATTAGGATATATTTTATGGAATTAAAAGTTTCCCGAACATGAAAAGTTTTTCAAAACATTAAAATTTTCTTTTTTAACCATTAAGAGATTAAGAAAATTAAGTTCGGTTTCTTAATGTTACTTTTCAGCTTTAATCAAACAATGAATTTTAAATATTTCATTTTAAGCAAGCGCTTGATTAAGAAAAATTAAGCGCAAAATCTAAATAAACTTAATGTCTTAATGATAGAAAATTCAAAGAACATTAAATATCTTTGAGGTTCAATCAAGCAAAATTTATGGGATTAATTAAAGATATTTACTCGGTTTCTTTTTACGAAAAATTTGGTCAGGCTGTCGCCGAAGTTCATCCTTCATTCAACAAACAAAAATTCATTGAAGCGATTTACGAAGGTGATTTTGCGCAGAAAGAATGGAAAGATAGAATGAAACACACCACAGTTGTTCTGCATCAATTTATGCCTCAAAATTTCGTTGAAGCCACTTCTTTAATTGATAAAATCATCGAAAACTTAAAGAAAAACAGTTTTACAGATGGCAATCTAGCCTTTATTTTCTTTGCCGATTATATCGAAATCTATGGTTTAGATGATTTTGAAACTTCTGTAAAAGCTTTTGTTTCTATAACGCAATTTATTAGTTGTGAGTTTGCTGTTCGCCCTTTCATTTTAAAATATAAAGAGAAAATGATCGACGAAATGATCAAATGGTCTTTACACGAAAATCATCATGTTCGAAGATTGGCAAGTGAAGGTTCTAGACCAAGATTACCTTGGGCAATGGCGATTCCGTTTCTTAAAAAAGACCCTACTTCTATTCTTCCGATTTTAGACAATTTAAAAAACGATCCTTCAGAATATGTTCGAAGAAGTGTTGCCAATAATTTGAATGATATTGTAAAAGATAATCCGGAAATCGTACTTGAAATTGCTTCAAAATGGAAAGGACAAACCAAAGAAACAGACGGAATTATCAAACACGGTTGTCGAACTCTACTAAAACAAGGACATCCTGAAATTTTATCTCATTATGGTTTAGAAAGTACTAATATTGAACTTTCTTCTTTCGAAATCAAAACGCCGACAGTTAAAATTGGAGACTATCTGCAGTTTCATTTTCATTTGAATAATAAAAACGAAGAGCCAAAAACGATTCGTTTAGAATATGCTGTTCATTATAAAAAAGCAAAAGGACATTTGGCGAAAAAAGTCTTCAAAATCAGTGAGAAAATATATCATCCAAATCAATTAACGAAGATTGAACGAAATCAGTCTTTTAAATTGATTACAACGCGTGTTTTTCATACTGGAATTCATCAATTGTCGATTATAATTAATGGAACTGAGAGTGAGGTTTTAGAGTTTGAATTGGTTGATTAATATCAATCATTACAGTTTTCAAAATACTCCAGCGGAGTATAATATTTATAGAAAAAACAATAACACATACGATTAAAGCTCCAGCGGAGCGACATATTTATTTCACCTCGCTGGGGCTTTGTATTGGATGACATCAAATTTTTCTATAAATATTTCGTCCCGCTGGGACTTTCAAACTTAAATTTAATCAACGTTTAAAACTTTACTAAACGATTTTACTTATTTTTATAACACAAAAAAATCCAAAAAACATTTCTTAATCTAAATTAAGTTACAGACAAGCACCAACACTGTAATTTTGTTTTCAAATCAAATAACACCACATGTCAAATATCAGTTTAATTATCGAAGAACGTGCTGCCAATATTGGCAATTTTATGGTAGGGCGATTATTGCCTTTCCGTGAAAAAAGAGCCGTTGGACCATTTGTTTTTATCGATCATATGGGACCTGCGCATTTAAGTGACCATGAAAATATGGATGTTCCTCCGCACCCGCATATCGGACTTTCAACACTTACTTTTTTGTTTGAAGGAAGCATCATGCACCGCGATAGTTTAGGAACAGAATTGGAAATAAAACCAGGCGCCGTAAACTGGATGACGGCCGGAAAAGGAATTGTTCACTCTGAAAGAACCCCTGAATATTTAAGACATTCAGACAAAATGCTTCATGGATTGCAGATTTGGGTGGCACTTCCTAAAGAATTAGAACAAATGGACCCGAATTTCACACACGTAGAAGCAGATGATATACCGGCTTGGGAAGAAGATGGCGTTTCATACAAACTGATTGCCGGTGAAGCTTTTGGTAAAAAATCTCCGGTTCCTGTTTATAGTCCGCTTTACTTTGTTGAGATTAAAAGTAAAGAAGCGAAAAAAATTAATATTGGGCACCATTTATTCGGCGAAAGCGGTCTATATATTTTAGAAGGAAGTATCAAAAACGGCGAACATTCTTACGATCCGAGACAAATTTTGATTACTACCGAAAGTTCACTTTGTGAATTTGAAATTGCTGCAAATTCAACAGTTTATATTTTTGGAGGACAACCTTTTCCTGAAGAACATTTCATCTTTTGGAACTTTGTTTCATCTGATAAAGAATTAATCGAAAAAGCAAAACAAGATTGGACAGCACAAACTTTCCCAAAAGTACCAGGAGAAACCGAGTTTGTACCATTACCAGAACCAAGAATCAGATAATTATGGATACAGTTAAAGCAACAATCGATACCAGAAAATATCGTACAGAAATAACCTCTAAAAGTGGTAACATCCTTATTTCGGATGAACCACAGGAAATAGGCGGCAAAAATTTAGGATTTAGTCCGTTTGAACTTCTCGCTTCATCTTTAGCTTCATGTACTTTAATTACATTACGAATGTATATTGACCGCAAAGCTTGGGACGTCTCAGAACTTAGTATTTGGGTAGATTTTGAAAAAAATGAAGAACACACCGTTTCTTTATTTTCAACAAAAATTCTAATTACAGGAAATGTTGACGCAACACAAAAAGAACGTATTTTGAAAATTGCCCACAGTTGTCCAGTTCATAAAACACTTAAAAACACAATTAAAATCGAAACTTCATTAGTATAAATAATTATGGAAATTCAACAAACAAACGATACAAGAAGAGGCTCTTTTGATGCCATCGAAGATGGAAAAGAAGCTGGAAAAATGACTTATACTTGGGCAGGAGATTCAAAATTCATTATTGACCATACAGAAGTTAGTCCAGATTTTAATGGAAAAGGCGTTGGTAAAAAACTGGTTTTAGCTGCAGTAGATTATGCCAGAACTAATAATGTAAAAATTATTCCGCTTTGTCCTTTCGCGAAAAGTGTTTTTGATAAAGTTGAAGAAATTCGTGATGTACTTTTTTCTTAAGGGACAAAGGTTCAAAGTTACAAAGCGACAAAGGTTTATTGTAGAGACGCACTTCTGTGCGTCTTTTTTATTTAATTTTCTATTACTCATTTATTCTAAACTTTGTTCCTTTGTAACTTTGTAACTTTGAACCTCGAAAAAAAATCGTATATTTGCGCGTAATTTAATCTTAGAGTATGACAAGGATAATTACGCTTTTCTGTATTTTTATAGCACAAATCGGCTTTTCTCAATCGGCTGAGAGTTATTTAGAAAAAATCAGAAATAACGAAGCTCTCTTAACAGCTTTCTTTCAACAAATGCCTAAAGGAGGCGATTTACACCATCATTTTTCAGGATCCGTTTATGCAGAGCCGCTTTTAGAAAGAGCTATTGCTGAAGACTTTTATTTGAATACAGAAACCATGGCTGTTTCTAAAACAAAACCTGCAAATGGAAATTGGCAAACCTTTTCTTCTATAAAACACGAAGGTAAATTAGATTACTATCAACAGCAAGTTATGCAGACTTGGTCAATTAAAGATTATAATGGTTCTGCACCTTCTGATGATCAATTCTTTGATTCTTTCATGAAATTCGAACCAACCATAAAAGGTCATTTTGCAGAAGGAATGTTAGAATTGAAAAAGCGTGCCATTGCAGAAAATGTACTTTATATTGAAACACAATTATCAACAATTCCGTGCGATATGAATGTTTCAGATTTGACTGATTTCAATTCAAAACTTCGTCAGGCTTCAGTTCAAAAAGATGAAAAAGCGGTTTTGAAACTTTTAGACGAATTGTACAAATCATTACAGCAGAAAGATGCTAAAAAATATGCTTTAGATTTCAACACCAATTTCATCGCAAAACTGCATAAAGATTTAAAAATGGATGACGATAAGTTCACGATGCGTTATCAAAACTTTGTGCTTCGTTTTATGGATCCCGTCGATTTATTCAAAAACCTGACAATCGCTTTTATTTCGGCAAACGACAGTAAATTGGTTGCTGGTGTTAATATCGTTTCTCCAGAACATGGTGAAAATTCTATGAAAGATTATTGGCTTCACATGGTCATGTTTAAATATTGTCACTCAAAATTTCCTGAAGTAAAATACACACTTCACGCAGGCGAACTAACTTTAGGTTTGGTTCAGCCAGAAGAATTAACTTGGCATATTAATGATGCGATTTATGTAGCTGGAGCAAACAGAATCGGACACGGGGTTGATATTGCTTACGAAGCCAATTCATACGATTTGTTGAAATACATGTCTAAAAACAATATTCCGATTGAGATCAATTTAGCGAGTAACGAATTCATTCTGAAAGTAAAAGAAAACAGACATCCGTTTACACTTTACAAAGAATTTAATGTGCCAATTGTAATCAGTACAGACGATGCAGGAATTTTGAGAAGCAGTATGACAGAACAATATGTTTTACTGGCAAAAAGATATCCCGATGTGAATTACGAAACAATAAAAAAATACGTTTACAACAGCATTAATTACAGTTTTATTCAAGATGCTTCGGTTAAGAAACAATTGATTAAAGATTTGGATAATCGTTTTAAAGCTTTTGAGGCGAAATTTTCTAAAAATTAATCTAGCTTAATCCGTGCGAAGATTTCACGCAGATTTTACAGATTTAAGCTGATGAACGCAGATTTTTTTAATCAAAATATCAAAAAGAAAATCTGCTTAAATCTGCTAAATCTGCGAGAGTAAAATTATTCTCCCGCAGATTTAACAGATCAAGCAGATAAAATTCTCAAAATATGATACTAGAAGCAGCATTTCTTTATGTAAAACCTGAATTATCCTCTCAATTTGAATCTGATTTTGCAAAAGCAAGTCAATACATTTCATCAATTGAAGGCTATTTAGGACATCGTTTGGAAAAATGTCTAGAAGTTGACAACAAATATCTTTTGTTAGTGGATTGGAATACTTTAGAAGATCACACAATAGGATTTAGAACTTCTGAAGCGTATTTGGAATGGAAAAAGATTTTACATCATTATTACGAACCGTTTCCAATTGTAGAACATTTTGAAACTGTTTTTGAAAACAAAAAATAATATTTTTTTTGCCACAGATTTAAAGGATTCCAAAGGATTTTTTTTAATCTGTGTTAATCCGTGAAATCTGTGGCAAAAATAATTCAAATTAAATTCGTGCCAATTCGTGTAATTCGTGGCAAAAGAAATTATGAACATAAAACTTATCGCAATAGGTAAAACAGATAATAAATCGCTTCAAACTTTGATTGACGATTACACCAAACGTTTGTCATTTTATATCAAATTTGATTTGGAGATTATCCCAGACATCAAAAACGTAAAAAACTTATCTGAAAGTCAGCAAAAAGAAAAAGAAGGCGAATTGATTCTTTCCAAACTTTCTGCAACAGATCAATTGATTTTGTTAGATGAAAACGGAAAAACTTTCTCCAGCGTTGGATTTTCTGAAGAACTTCAAAAGAAAATGAATTCTGGGGTAAAAACATTAGTTTTTGTTATTGGCGGGCCTTATGGCTTTTCTGAAACCGTTTATAAAAAAGCACAGGGAAAAGTTTCGCTTTCGCTAATGACATTTTCGCATCAAATGGTTCGTCTATTTTTTATCGAACAATTGTACCGCGGATTTACCATTTTACGAAATGAACCTTATCATCACCAATAATTAGTGTTAGTTTACTTTTTAGTATTACAAAATAAATTCTACTGGAAGTCTATCGAGATTAGACGTTACATATTTATGCAGCAAAATTTTGTATCGAATATATTCTTCATAACTCATATTCTTGTCAAAAACAAATACTAAATTGGGTACTTTTTGAAATTTTATGCTATAAAAGTTTTGTAGTATTTGAGTCGTTTTTATTTCCTTATTTCCCATAAAAACTTGTTTTCTTCCTTTCTTGAAATAAACCACAAAATTATCTTTATCAGGTCTCTCCATTTTATAATAGACTTTCGTGAAAGGAACAAAAGCTAAATTTTTCCCGATTGAATCAGCATAAGAATAATAGTTTTCAGCATTTTCATTTTTATGTGCGCTATCCGCTCTTTTCTTTTCCTGTAATTTCATTACTTCTGGAATTACAAGTTTTAAAGGCAAACGCTTATCAACATTAAAAATCCAATTGGTAGAAATAATACTGCTTTTTCTGTTTACATCGGCAATTGTATCTTTTCCTTCCTTTTTAAAAAAGATATAAATTGGCGAAAGATCTTGTACCTCTTTTACAATTGTAATATTTGATTTTGGCAGTAAAACGTCTTCTTTTTTTCCGCAGGAAAATAAAAGGCAAATTATAACTAGAGAAAAGTATTTCATATTTTTTTCAGATAACTATTTTATGTACAGTTTGTCATTCCGAGGAACGAGGAATCGCACGCGGGATTCCACAAAGAAAATCTCCAATCTTTGTCGAATTTCTAGTGTGATTCCTCGTTCCTCGGAATGACAAATGTATCGTTTAAATATTTTTAAAACTCATTTTATTAAACAAAGTAACACATTCCATCGCTTCTTTCACATCATGAACACGAAGAATTTTTGCGCCTTTTGTCAAAGCAATTGTATTCAAGAAAGTGGTTCCGTTTAAAGCTTCTTGTGGTGTTGTACCAAGCGTTTTATAAATCATTGATTTTCTTGAAATTCCTGCTAAAACAGGTAATTCTAGAAGATTAAAAAGTTCCATTTTCTGCATTACTTCAAAATTTTGATCGGTTGTTTTGGCAAAACCAAAACCTGGATCTAAAATCAAATCGTTGATTCCGAGACTTCTTGCTTTTTTTACTTTTTCTGAAAAATAAAAAAGCATTTCTTTTACAATATCCTCATACTGTGTCAAACTTTGCATTGTTTGCGGATTTCCACGCATGTGCATCATAATGTACGGAACGTTATATTTAGCGATAACTTCAAACATTTTATCGTCCAATTCGCCTGCAGCAATATCATTTATAATTGCGGCACCACTTTCTATGCTCGCTTTTGCAACCTCAGCTCTAAAAGTATCGATTGACAATAAAGTTTCTGGGAAGTGTTTTAAAATCAATTCTATGGCTGGAACAATTCGGTCTATTTCTTCTTGTTCAGTTACAGACTCGGCACTTGGTTTACTGGAATAGGCGCCAATGTCGATAAAAGAAGCTCCTTCAGAAATCATTTTACCAACTTGTGAAATTATTTCGTCTTCGTTTTTATATTTTCCACCATCAAAAAATGAATTTGGGGTAACATTCAGAATTCCCATTACCTTCGGGACTGACAAATCTATAAGTTCTCCTTTGCAGTTAATCGTCATTAGCTTTTATTTTTTTGTTTCCTGTTTGAAGTTGATATTGATTGTGTAAATTCTAGAACTTGAAACTTCTAATCTGAAACTTGAAACATTCAATATGGTTTTCAAGTTATCCCATTAACAATTTGTTTAGAAAAACTTGAAACCTGAAACTTGAAACTCTTTAATTTTTCCTTATTTTTGAAGAAATTTTAGCAAATATACAGCATATAAATGAAGAATACTTCCCAAGAATTTGATAATGTTATCGCGATTTGCCGAACATTGTACATCAACAAAATGAAAGATTACGGCAGTGCGTGGAGAATTTTGAGACTTCCATCACTAACAGATCAGATTTTCATAAAAGCGCAAAGAATTAGAAGTTTACAGGAAAATGAAATCCGTAAAGTGGATGAAGACGAAAAAGGAGAATTTATCGGAATCATCAATTATTCTATTATGGCTTTGATTCAGTTGGAGCTTGGCGTTGTAGACCAGCCGGATCTTGATGTTGAAAAAGCAACTGAATTATATGATGCTAAAGTCAAATTGACTAAAGATTTAATGGAAGCTAAAAATCACGATTACGGTGAAGCATGGCGTGATATGCGCGTGAGTTCCCTAACCGATTTAATTTTGCAGAAATTATTGCGTGTTAAACAAATTGAAGACAACAAAGGAAAAACTTTGGTTTCTGAAGGTATCGATGCCAATTATCAGGATATGATTAATTACTCTGTTTTTGCTTTAATACTTAATCCAATAAAATAATATTTAGCCACAAATTACACAAATTTCCACAAAATTAATTCGTGAAGATTCGTGTAATTGGTGGCAGAAAAAACCTTACCCCATGAAAAACATCATTACCCAATTTTCCCGATTATTTGTCGGTGTGTTATTTATCATTTCTGGATTAATCAAATTGAATGACCCAGTCGGTTTCTCTTATAAATTAGCAGAATATTTTAGTGAACCAGTTTTCAATATGCCATTTTTAGAGCCATTGGCTTTAGGTTTGGCAATATTTTTGGTGATTTTAGAAGTCGTTTTAGGTGTGATGCTTTTAGTTGGTTATAAATCAAAATTAACCATTTGGGCATTGTTATTACTGATAGTTTTCTTTACGTTCCTTACCTTTTACTCTGCTTATTTTGATGTAGTAAAAGATTGTGGTTGTTTTGGAGACGCTTTACACTTAACACCTTGGCAATCCTTCACAAAAGATGTTGTTTTGTTGTTCTTTATTCTGATTTTATTCATCAATAAAAAATTAGTAAAACCATTATTTTCAAAAACGGTTACCAATCTCGTTACTTTAATTAGTATTATTCTTTGTGTATTTATGGCAGTTTGGGTTTTAAATCATAATCCTATAAAAGATTTCCGTCCGTACAAAGTAGGAACAAACATTGAAAAGGGAATGGAAATTCCGGAAGGTGCTCCGAAATCGGTGGTTGAAATGATCTTTATTTACAAAGTAAATGGCGTTGAAAAAGAATTTACAGAGAAAGATTTAATGAATATTCCTGAAGGAGCGACTTTTATTGATCGTAAAGACAAAGTAATTTCTGAAGGTTATATACCACCAATTCACGATTTCACCATGACAAAAGATGATTCTGATTATAAAGAAGAATTATTGAAAGAACCTAAATTGCTGATTTATGTGACTTATGATTTGAATTTATCAAATCCTGAAGGAATGAAAAAATTAGCAAAAGTTACAACAGATGCAAAAGCAAAAGGATATAAAGTAATCGGAATGACTGCTTCTGGAGCTAATGAAATTGCTAAAGCTAAAAAACAATACAATTTAGATCTTGATTTTTATTTCTGTGACGGAACAGCTTTAAAAACAGTTGAAAGAGCAAATCCAAGTATTGTGGTTATACAAAACGGAACTATTGTTCAAAAAGTACATTACAATGATGTTGAAGATTTGAAACTATAACATCTTACTTAAGATAGCAAAGCGCCAATAAACAATAGGTTTGTTGGCGCTTTTTGTTTTTAATATAATTTCTTAAAACTTAATTTCAGATTACGAATAATAATCCTACATTTGATTCCAACCAAAAACTTATTTATAATCATGAAAAGAATACTAAAACTTTTATTACTTCTAGTTTTAATTGTTATAACAGGATGTGAATCTGGTTCTTTATGTTCAACAGGTCCAGTTGCATTTACTTTTGAATTTGTAGATAAAGATTCGGGAGAGAATCTATTTGCTAATGGTACCCTTGATGCAAAAAAGTCCATAACCATAACAGATTTAAATGAAAACAAAACAATCCAGACTACTTACATGACCGCCGACAACTCAAATCGTCTTTCCCTAGTTGTTGGAGTTATTTCTGGAGTATATAAATACAATGTAAAAATTGAAGACAAAAGTCTTTTCGAAATAACTGCTGTTACGCAAAGAGTAAAAGGAAAAGAATGTAGTAATACAGTACTAAAATCAGTTGAAATAAAAAATGTCGAATATAAACAAGATAACGAAACAGGCATTTATAAAATTTTCATTAATACCAAAAGCTGATTTTACTTTAAACTTAACCCCAAATAAGCAATGAAAAAACATCTTAAAGCATTTAGTTTCTTGCTTGTAGTTTTATTTAGTTCTTTATGTTTTAGTCAGGCGAATAAAGACCAGCGTTATATTTTCTTTTTGCATAATAAATTCGTTGAAGAAAATCCTTTAAATGTTGCACATTTAGAATATGGAAAAGCAGAATACAATGAGATTGTAGCTTCTTTTAGAAAAGACAATTTTATCGTTTTTAGCGAAATCAGAAGCAAAAACACAAACGCTGCTAAATATGCCAAAAAAGTAGAAAAACAAATAAAAGGATTAATAAGAAAAGGTGTTGAACCAAGTCATATCACTGTAATAGGAACTTCAAAAGGTGGTTACATTGCACAATACGTTTCGACTTATTTAGAAAACCCAAATGTGAATTTTGTTTTTATTGGTTGTTTTCAGGATTCTGATATTGAACAAATTCCTGAGATTAATTTCTGTGGTAATATATTAACCATTTATGAAAAATCGGATATTTATGGTGTTTCAGCCATTAGACGAAAAGAAACTTCTAAGTGCAAAATAGATCATTTTAAGGAAATTGAATTAAACACTGGTCTAAAACATGGTTTTTTATATAAAGCCGGAGAGAATTGGATTGCTCCAAGTAAAAAATGGGCAAACGGAAATTACGAGTTAAACTAACCTCATCAAAAAACATATAAAGCCTTCAATAATTTAAATTTATTGAAGGCTTTTTTAATTGAAATCTGACGTTTTTTTGATCATTTTTTTATCTTCAAATAAAAAATTTAATTCTTTTTTTAATTTTCAAAAATACCGATTTAAAAAAAGTACGATTTTCTCCCCCTACTATTACGTTTTCATTCCGCTTTTTCTAACCTAAAATCCCCGTTTTGTTACAAAATAAACGACTCTTCAAATTTTGTTAATCTGCATTTGGCTTTCAATTTGTTTGTTTAACTTTGTTGAAAATGATTATTTATATGAAACAAATTGCTTTAGTCTTAATTGCATTTATTACTTTTTCATGTTCACAAGCTCAGAAAACCACTTTTTCTAAAGAAGCTTTATCAGAAAAATTATTAGGAACTGACAATAGTCAGACAGCTTTTAAAAACATCTTAAAAAAATACAAAGGAAAAACTTTATTAATTGAAGTTTGGGCTTCTTGGTGTGGTGACTGCGTAAAAGCAATGCCAAAATTAAAAGAGCTTCAGGCTAACAATCCTGATGTTTCTTATTTGTTTATCTCAGCTGATAAAACGGCTGACAAATGGAAAGCAGGAATCGAAAAACACGAATTAAACAAAGGTGATCACTACATGATGAATGACGGAATGAAAGGTCTTTTTGGAAAAGCGATTGACTTAGACTGGATTCCACGTTATATCGTTATTGACAAAACAGGAAAAATCGTTTTATACCGCGCTATAGAAACTGATTTTGAAAAAATCAATGCTACATTACAATCGTTGAAATAATTTTTCAATGTCAATGTCAAAAATCAATATGAATTAAAAATTGAACTTGACTTTAAATTCAAACAAAAAACAAAAAAATAATATAAAACTACCAAAATGAGAAAATCGATTGTTGCAGGAAACTGGAAAATGCATAAAAATGCTGCTCAAACTGAAGAATTATTAAACGAGTTAATTGCTAAAATTCCAGCAAAAACGAATGCACAAGTAATTGTAGCGCCAACTTTTGTAAACTTACAAGCTGCTGCTGCAAAATTAAAAAATACCACTATCGGAGTTTCTGCTCAAAACGTTCACCAGGCAGAAGGTGGCGCTTTTACAGGAGAAATTTCAGCAGATATGTTAACTAGCATTGGTGTAAACACAGTAATCTTAGGACATTCTGAAAGAAGAGCTATTTTTCACGAAACTGATGCTTTAATTGCTAATAAAGTGGACACTGCTTTGAAACATGACATGACAGTTATTTTCTGTTTTGGAGAAGAATTAAAAGACCGTCAGTCTGATAATCACTTCAATATTGTAGAAAACCAATTGCGTGATGGTGTTTTCCACATTGCAAAAGAATCATGGTCTAAAATCGTTTTAGCTTATGAGCCAGTTTGGGCTATTGGAACAGGTGAAACAGCTTCTCCAGAACAAGCTCAGGAAATGCACGAATTCATTAGAGAAACTATCCGTAAAGCTTTTGGAGCTGAAATCGCTGATGAAGTTTCTATCTTATACGGTGGTTCTGTAAAACCGGAAAATGCTAAAGAAATCTTCTCTAAACCAGACGTAGATGGTGGTTTAATTGGAGGTGCAGCTTTAAAAGCTGACGATTTCTTAGCTATTGTTACAGCTATCTAATAAAAAATTTAGATTTTAGATTTTAGATTTTAGATTTTAGATTTTAGATTTTAGATTTTAGATTTTAGATTTTAGATTTTAGATTTTACAAAAAACCATTCGCAAAGCGAATGGTTTTTTCGTTTTGGAATTTGGAATTTTTAAATTGGAATTTATATTATAAGAAGTACCTTTGCAAAAATTTTTTTTATGTCAAATATATATTTAGGATATCATTTTACGATTGAGCCGAAAGAATTAGGTTCTGAAATTTTAGTGGCTGAATTGGGCGAAAAAGCGTTTGAAAGTTTTACAGAAACTGAAAACGGAATTTCGGCTTTTGTGAAGAAGGATTTGTGGGATGAAAACATTCTAGATGATATTTACATTTTACAATCGGAAGAGTTTAAAATTGAATATACAATTGAAGAAATCGATCAGGTAAACTGGAATGAAGAATGGGAAAAAAACTTCGAACCAATTGATGTAGATGGAAAATGCCATGTTCGTGCTCCTTTTCATGAGAAAACTAATGCCGAATTTGATATTGTGATTGAACCAAAAATGAGTTTTGGAACTGGACATCACGAAACAACACACATGATGATTCAGCATTTACTGGAAATGGACGTGAAAGGTTTAAAAACTCTTGATATGGGTTGCGGAACAGCGATTTTGGCTATTTTAGCCGAAATGAAAGGCGCAGAACCAATCGATGCCATTGATATTGACAATTGGTGTTATTTAAATTCTATCGAAAATGCTGAACGCAATAATTGTAAACACATCAGCGTTTATGAGGGCGATGCCGCTTTATTAGCTGGTAAAAAATATGATTTGATTATTGCCAATATCAATAGAAATATTTTGTTGAATGATATGCAGGCTTATGTTGACGCTTTAAACCCAAAAGGAATTATACTTTTTAGTGGTTTTTATGAAGAAGACATTCCTTTTATTGATGCTTCTTGTGTTGAAAAAGGATTAACTTATGTTAAAAAGTTTCAAAGAAACAACTGGGTATCATTAAAATACGTAAATTAGATAATAGTAATTACATCAGTACAAAAAACTAAAAAAAATGAGTACTAAAGAAAAAGTTAGAGAAAGAATTCGCGAGAAAGAAGCAACGGGTTTCAATAACGAAATTATCGTTTACAACGACGATGTAAACACTTTTGATCACGTAATTGACACTCTTATGCGTGTATGCAGCCACACGGCCGAACAAGCTGAACAATGTTCTTTGATTGTACATTACAACGGGAAATGCACTGTAAAAACAGGTCCTATGGACAAATTAAAACCTCAATGTACACAACTTTTAGAAGCAGGTCTTAGCGCTGAAATTGTTTAGTTGAAAATAATTTAAAAGGCATTCTATTTTATTCTATATTTGAATTCAATAGAATGCTTTTTTTATGGAGGAATATGGAAAGATATTGATTATTGCAATGCCTGTTTTTTTGACCTTAATTATCATTGAAAAAATATATGGCATTTATAAAAAAAATGATACGGCACCTCTTATAGACAGTGTATCGAGCATTAGTTCGGGAATAACCAATTCTGTAAAAGATGTTTTGGGCTTAAGTATCACTTTTCTTTCCTACGAATGGCTGGTTTCTAAAATAGCTCTACAACATTTAGAAGTAAATGTTCTCTCCTACTTTATCGCCTTCTTTGTAATTGATTTTTACGGCTACTGGAGCCATCGTTTGGCACATCAAATTAACTTTCTTTGGAACAAACATGCCATACACCACAGCAGTGAAGAGTTTAATCTCGCCTGTGCCTTACGCCAACCCATTGCGAGTTTAGTTAATTTATTTACTTTTTTATTGATTCCGGCAGCTTTGTTGGGTGTTCCTGCTTCTGTAATTGCGATAACACTTCCAATTCATTTGTTTTTACAATTTTGGTATCACACCAAGCATATTAAAAAAATGGGATTTGTAGAGCATATTTTGGTAACGCCTTCTCATCATAGGGTACATCATGCAATCAATCCTGAATATTTAGATAAAAACCATTCTCAGATTTTTATTTTTTGGGATAAGATTTTTGGAACTTTTCAGGAAGAATTAGACGATGTTCCGCCTGTATTCGGAATTACAAGACCAGCAAATACATGGAATCCGATTAAGATTAATTTTCAGCATTTAAGTTTATTGATAAAAGATGCCTGGCGAGCTCCAAAATGGAAAGATAAATTGACCATTTGGTTTAAACCAACTGGATGGCGACCAGAAAATTTTGAGCAAAAATATCCTGTCAACAAAATCGAAAATGTTTTTGATTTTGAAAAATATGGAACACAAAACTCTCAAAAACTTATCAATTGGTCTGTCATTCAGGTTTTAGTTACTTTACTTTTTGTCAGCTTCTTATTTGATAATATTGCCAGAATTGGACTTCCAAATATATTTATTTACGGCTTTTTTATTTTTATCACAATTTATAGTTATACAGAGTTGATGGATAAAAGTCGGTTCGCTGTTTTATGGGAAGGTTTAAGACTGGGAATTGTAATTTCTATTATTGGTTATTATGGAGATTGGTTTGGTTTAAATAATGTAATTCCAATTGGTAATTATATTATTTTTACATATTTGATACTCTCATTTATAACTACAGTATATTTTGTTCGTATTGAATTTAAAAACCAACCAAAACCTGTATATAATTCATAATCCCCTATTATGAGAAATTCTTCTTTTTTTAAAATTTACATTGCCTTCAGCATTGTTTACCTAGCCCTTCTGATGTTGGGTTATGAACGTTTCGATCTGTTTTTAAAACCCATTTTAATACCAATTCTAGGGTTTGGAGCTTATTTTTATAGAAAATTTCCAACTCAGAATACCGTATTGGCGGCATTATTACTTTCCTGGATTGGAGATGTTATTTTGCTTTTTACCGATCTGGGGGAAATATATTTTATCTTAGGCTTAGTATTCTTTTTAATCGCTCATATTCTCTATTGTATTTTATTTAATAAGCTTAACAGAATTAGAAAAAAACAGAATAAAACATTTTTTGTAATTGGAAGCATCTTGATTGCGGTCTACTTAATCAGTATGGTTTCTTTTTTAATGCCACATTTAGGAGATCTTGAAATTCCAGTTTCTATCTATGCGACTGTTATTTCGATCATGCTTTTGTTTGCTTTTAACGGACTTTTGGTTTGGGAAAAACCTGGAAATTTGCTCATTTTCTTGGGCGCTTTTTTCTTTGTGGTTTCAGATAGTATTCTGGCTTTAAACAAGTTCTATCATCCGATTCCAAAAAGTTCCTTTTTTATAATGTTAACCTACCTTCTGGCACAATATCTGATTGTTCTTGGTGTTTTAAAATTAAACCCTAAGAAAAGTACAGCAACCCTAATATAGTCTATCAAAATACTCATGAAAAAAATCACTCTTTTTATAATTTTATTAATTACTGCTTCTTCTTGTGTAAGTACAAAATCGACTTTAAAAAATGTAGACGACAATGCTCCTGATCTGGTTTTAAAAAGAGATAATACTTTTGTAATTACTCAGTTTGCGAAAGACAAAAAATACGGTTACGATCCTGATTATCCTGTCAATCTGTTTTTTCAAAATACGAATAGCGAAACTTTGAACGAAGCTCGTTTTCTAAATGCTTTGGCTGGTCCAAGTGGCGAAAAAATAACTTTTACCAAACTAGAAACCTGCTGTCCGTTTCCAACAAAAAGAAGTAATATGGGTGCTGGATTTTTAAATGTTTACGAATTGAAATGGGATGGACAGAAAAAACCTGTAAAATTGTATTTAAACATTTATGAAAAAGGAATTTTAATGGTTCCGATGGGATTGAGACTGAAACAATAAACAGCTTATATTTAAAAGATTATGCTTGATGTAATTCCGTTATTACTACTTGTTCTGCCGATATTATTTCAATTATTATTTGGTACCAAAACAATCTACAAAACAGATTCTTTAAAGTTTAGCAGAATCTCGTGGATCAGTTTTATTGCCTATATTCTATTTTCTTTTATTGCGTTTATATAACAGAATACAATTTTTCTAGAAAATACGAACAATATCCAAATCCCGTAAGATGTGGAATGCCTCTTTTAGGAGTTGCTTTAGCTTGTTTCTATTTGCTCTTTGTTCTCATTTTAATATTTCTAATTCAATTCTTTGTCAAAAGATGGAGAGATAAAAAAGCGCAACATCATGATTAAAACAAAATATACGTTTATAATCTTCGTGGTTTTATTAGTATTAATGTTTCCCTATCTTATACTTTTTGTAGGGTCTGATTTCTTATCATCATTAGTACCTGGATGGAATACAAGTTTTTTTGGAGGTGCGTTTATTAATGATTTGTTTATTTTCATCGTTTTAAGTATTTCTGTATATCTCTATTGGAAGCTTTCTAAAAACAAAACTGAAATAAGTTTAAAGCATTTTTTAATTCATTTTTTACTTACCATTCCTGCTATTATTTTTTCCAAAAGTGATTCATTTGAGCTAATCGAATTTGATTCGCTTAATCCTGAAAATTTTATTTGGAGAATTTACTTTGTTATTTATTTTCTTACTGCTTTGTTTTTTATTGGCCAGATTCTCTTTTGGCGTTATTACACTAAAATCACTCGATAATTTAAGTTAATTTTTCGTAATTCCACTAAACTCCTAGCCCTGATAGTAGCGGAAATCTTTTTTTGAGAAAGCCTATTTTTTCTGGTCGTTGCAGAGCGACCAACGGAAGCTCCTGCAAGGATCTAGAAAAAAAGGATTTGGAGAAAAAAATTGAAGCGAATAGCAGGATTAGCTTCATAAAATAATCTTAAATCTTCATCTGAAACTCATAAATCATAACTACCTTTGCACTGTCAAAAAATCATATTATGAACATACAACATATTCCTCAAATTAAGCATACTGACAGCGGGAATTTCTTTTTATTGGCGGGGCCTTGTGCTATCGAAGGAGAAGAAATGGCGCTTAGAATTGCTGAAAAATTAGTTGGTATTACCGACAATCTTCAGATTCCTTATGTGTTTAAAGGATCTTTCAAAAAAGCAAATCGTTCCAGAATTGACAGTTTCTCTGGAATTGGTGACGAAAAAGCATTAAAAATCTTAAGAAAAGTTTCTGAAACTTTTCATGTTCCAACTGTTACTGATATTCATACAAACGAAGATGCTGATATGGCTGCTCAATACGTAGATGTATTGCAGATTCCAGCTTTCTTGGTTCGCCAGACTGATCTTGTTGTTGCTGCGGCAAATACAGGAAAAACAGTAAACCTGAAAAAAGGACAATTTATGAGTCCGGAGAGTATGAAACATGCTGTTCAAAAGGTTTTAGACTGTAACAATGAAAATGTTATGGTTACTGATCGCGGTACTATGTTTGGATACCAAGACATGATTGTTGATTTTAGAGGAATTCCTACTATGCAACAATATGCAAGTACCGTTTTGGACGTTACACATTCGTTACAACAACCTAACCAAACGGCAGGTGTTACAGGCGGAAGACCAGATATGATCGAAACAGTTGCCAAAGCTGGTATTGCTGTAGGTGTTGATGGTATTTTTATCGAAACTCATTTCGATCCTGCTAACGCAAAAAGTGATGGCGCTAACATGCTTCATTTAGATTATTTCGAAGGCTTAATGAACAAATTAGTTGCTATTAGAAAAACAGTTAACTCATTCTAATAATTATAATACTTAAGTTCTTTGAAAACAAAAATTTTATTTTTCTTACTGGCTTGTGTTTCTTTAAACACATTTGCTCAGGAAGAAATACCTGTACAAAAATATGCAGCTCACAACAAAGGAAAATTCTTTGTAATGTGGGGTGGTAATAGAGAAAGTTACTCAAAATCTGATGTAAACTTTAGAGGTAAGGATTACAACTTTACAGTGGAGAATATGGCAGCTCATGATAAACCAAAAGGCTGGCATGTTGATTACATTAATCCTGCTAATATGACTATTCCTCAAACGAATTTGAGATTGGGTTATTTCTTTAGCGATCATTACAGTGTTACCATTGGTGTCGACCACATGAAATATGTAATGTCACAAGACCAAACTGCAAGAGTTAACGGATACATCAATTTACCTTCAGATGATCCAGCTTCAATTTACAATGGAGAGTACAACAACAGACCAGTAGACATGTCTCAAGGTGGCGCTAAAGAAGGTGGTTATGGCAATGGTGAAATAAATACAAACGGTCCTGCTTTTTTAATGTATGAGCATACTGATGGTTTGAACTACATTAATACCGAGGTGGCGAGATTCGATGACGTTTCAAAATGGTTTGGATTGCCAAATATTGATAAAGTTCAGATTAACTTAACTGAAGGTTTAGGAGTTGGAGTTTTATATCCTAAAACTAATACAACACTTTTAGGTAAAGAACGTCATGATGATTTTCACGTTTCTGGTTATGGTGTTTCTGCAAAAGCTGGTTTAAATGTTACCTTTTTTAAACATTTCTACATTCAAGGAGAATTAAAAGGTGGTTATATCAACATGCAGGATATTAAAACTACAACAAGTCCTGATGATAAAGCTTCTCAGCACTTTACTTATTTCCAACGTATTATTGCTGTTGGAGGAATATTCAGAATCTAATATCGCATAAAATATATTTGAAAAATAGCTGTCATTTTATTTGGCAGCTATTTTTTTTATTATTTACTTTGTATTTCAAAGTACTTTAAAAACATACTTTATGAAAAAGAGAAAATATTTATTTCCGGTCATTACTTTTATTCTAAGTTTTGCTTGTGCTCTATTTGTAGCTACAAAAATGTTTCCGAATAATCCTTTTACAGGAACCAAGCAGGAAAAAGCTACGACAAGCAAATATAAAGATGGAGATATCATTTTTCAGACATCAGAATCTAAACAGTGTGAAGCGGTTCGTATTGCAACAAATTCTAAATTTTCGCATTGCGGAATTATTTATGACATTAACGGAAAATGGTTTGTTTTTGAAGCCGTTCAGCCTGTAAAATTGACTCCGCTTGAAGATTGGATCAAACATGGAAAAGACCATAAATATGTAGTGAAACGATTGAAAGATGACAGTGTTTTAAAACCTGAAGTGCTGCAAAAAATGAAGGATTACAGTCAGCAGTTTGATGGTAAAGAATATGATGCTTACTTTGAATGGACAGACAACAGAATTTATTGCTCTGAACTTATTTGGAAAATCTACAAAAACGCAGCTGGAATTGAATTGTCTAAACTTCGAGAATTGAAAGATTTTAATTTGAAAGATCCACGAGTTCAGAAAATACTAAAAGAACGATATGGAAATGATATTCCTTTAGATGAAAAAGTCGTTGCTCCTTCTGATCTTTCCGATTCTAATGTATTGAAAACTGTTGTTGATACTTACTGATATTTAAAAAGCTAGACTGCTCACTATTTCTAGCTTTTTTATTTCTTATTTTACTTTGAAATTCAAAGAACTTTAAAATTATTGTTATGAGAGATTTTTTAATTGAAAAACTGTATGAAACTTCTAAAAAACCATATCAAAAATATTTCAAGAAAAACGAACCTTGGAATATCAATAAATCGAATTTGATGCATTACCCAAAAGAAAGTCTAGGTTATGGTTTAGGCAATTTTCTTTACCGCAATCATTTTGAAATTCAGGAAAAACTGGAAGATCATGATATTATTCATGTTTTAACAAATACCGGAGTTTCTGTTTACGAAGAAATCGGAATGCAATATTATTTATACGGAAACGGAAAAAGAAGTTTGTACCTGTTTATGGTGATTTTAACAGGAACTATATTTTATCCTAAACGAATTAAGTATTTCATCCAACAGTACAGAAAAGGAAAAAATGCGCTTCCGTACCATTATTTAGATTTTTCGAAAATGCTTTTACTACCCGTTCAAACTATTCAACAAACTTTTAATATTTAAATCATGAAAACTATAAACGATAAACCTTTTCAAGAAAAAGAATCTACTGAACTAGCTATTGGTTCCTTTATAATTAGCACTTTTTTGTTGCTGCTTTATCTTATCTCAAACGAAAGTCCAACCATTTTTGTAATTGCTTGGCCTTTTGCTTTAGGAGCAATTGTTGTGAATACGATTATGCTTATTCATTTAGCAGATCGATTTATTCATCTTCCACAACAAAGAAAAGAAATCGGAATTAAAATCTTAATTCTACTTTCAAACGTTCCCATCACATTTTTCTATTATTTGATTGTGATGAAACTTTAAAATCGAGGCAATAAAAAAAGCTACAAGTAAAAACTCGTAGCTTTCTTAATTTCATATTTGAAAATCTTAGTTCGCTTTTGGAATTTCAATTCCATTTTGATCCATTAGATACATTAAAGTGGTCATGGTTGCAGCTCCTAATTCTAATTCTCTTTTATTGATTGCATCAAATTTATCATTTGCTGCGTGGTGATAATCAAAATAACGCTGAGAATCTGGTTTTAGACCTGCTTTAACTATTGCTTTAGACGTTAAATGACTAATATCTGAACCTGCATGTCCGATTGTAAAACTATGTACTAAATAGGGCTCAAAAAGATCTTTATATCCTTGTATTTTTTTCACATTAGCATCATCAGCTTCAATTGAAAATCCACGTGGAGAAAATCCGCCTGAATCACTTTCTAATGCAAAAATGTGGTTTTCGTTCTTTTGCTTTGAAACTTCTTCGTATTTAGCACCACCTTTTCCGCCATTTTCTTCATTCATAAATAAAACGACACGAATAGTATTTTTTGGTTTGTAATTTAAATTTTTAAGAATCCTCAAAACTTCCATACTTTGCACTACTCCTGCCCCATCATCATGAGAACCATCGGCCAAATCCCAAGAATCCAAGTGACCACCAACAACCATAATATTATCTGGTTTTTCGGTTCCAGTCAACTCTCCAATTACATTGTATGACAACGCATCTGGCAAAGTCTCACAAGATTGTTTGAAATAAAATTTTAAAGCAGGATTTCTTTTTAAAGATTTACTTAATAATTCAGCTCCGTTTGTACTAATTGCTGCTGTTGGAATGTATTGCTCTTTTGGAAGATTCCCATAGCTTTGAGTTCCAGTATGAGGAAAATCATCTAAACGTAAATTCACAGAACGAACAATTGTTCCTACTGCTCCAAATTTTGCAGCTTCTTGTGCACCGGCATATCTCTGGTCAACACAAGCTCCGTATGAGGTAAAAGTTTCAATGTTTTCAGGATTCATTGGTCGGTTGTAAAACACAATTTTTCCTTTTACTTTATCAGCTCCTAATTCAGCTAATTCTTTAATTCCTTGAACTTCGATTATTTCAGCGGTAATTCCTGTTTTAGGCGTTGCAACAGAACCTCCAAGAGCGCAAATTGGCACAACTGTTTTTGCTTTTCCATCTAAAATATAGGCTGTTTCTTTTTCGCCACGAACCCAATGAGGCACCATAACCTCTTGTAAATATACTTTATCAAGTCCTAAACCTTCTAATTGTCTCTTAGTGTAATCAACAGCTAATTCTGCTCCTTTAGATCCTGATAAACGAGGACCAATATCGTTAGACAAGTACTCTAACCAAGTATAGCATTTTGCTTCAGTTAATGCTTTTTTATAAAATAATTTAATGTTTTTCTCATCATTTGACTGAGCAAAAGATGTCAATCCGTTTAAAACTAAAGCAGTTAAAAGAATCGTTTTTTTCATAGTTGTGTAGTAATTTTGGAGTTTATTCTGCCTTAGGCATATTCACAAAGGAACAAAATTCTTTACAGCTAAAAGGCATTTTCCGCAACCTTTTCTGAAAAAAAAGCTCCAATTACAAATTCTTCAATTTGAAATCGGAGCTTTTAGATATTTATGAAATAAAAACTATTTTACTTCGATAATCTTATTTTTTGTACCAATACCATTTTCATTAAAAGGTTCGATTGTGAAATAATATTTTGTTCCTTTATCTAAACCTCTAAAATCGTATCTATTGTCACCATATACCATAATGCTGTTATACATTTTATCTGGAGTGATTCCGTAATATATATTGTAACCAATTGCATCTGCTTGTTTTTTCCATGAAATCATTGCATTTCGAGAATCGGCTTTATTTCTGTCTACTTTGAAAGAAGAAACTGCTTTTGGTTTTGCTGCCAATCCGTTTCCGAAAACTCTGAAATCTGAAATGGCAAATAAACCAGATGCATTGTGAATATTTTCCATTTTAATGTAACGCGCTTTTATCGATTTTGAAAGCTCTACATAATCGTGAGGTGCATCTTTATCGTTTTTAGATTTATCAACCACCAAAGTCCAATTTTGAGCATCATCAGACATATAGATTTTATATTGATAATAAATATCCATTGCTTTATTGAACTGTGTTGCTTTATGATCTGCGTAGTTGATTTGAAGTGCATTGATTTCCATTGGTCTTCCTAAATCCATTTGAAGCCATTCGCCTGGATTGCTAGTTTTAGCCGACCAATAGGTTTGAATATTTTCATCTGTTAGATTTTCTGGCCCGTAACAGAATTTCTCGTATACTTTTTTTCCGCCATTATCCATTCTGTGTGTTTCCACTTCCATACATTCTTCAGAAGAAGAAACCGTAACTGGCTTTTTATAAGAAAGCAACATCCATCCAGATGAAGCTCCTTTTGTTTGGTCACGCTCGCTTGTTGGCAACACAATTGGAAAATCTCCGTAAGCTGTAATAGAATACATTACATCATCTTTATCAAATCCTGCAGGAAACATATCGATACGACGCTCAAAACGGTCTTTAATAGAAATTTTACATGTTCCTGTATTCCAATAGTTTCCGTAATTGTCTGCAAAAGTATTTCCGTGTCCAGCTCCAATTACAAATCCGCCTGGTTTATAAGACATCGGATTGTGTTTTTGATAGGTAAATGGTCCTAACGGATTATCTCCAACATGAACTCCATTTGCATAACCTTTAAATTCGGTTGCAGGCGCTCCGTATTGCATGTAATATTTTCCGTTGTGTTTGGTCATCCAAGCACCTTCAATGAAATTCCCCCATGGCGCAGGTTCCATATCGTTGTTTGGTCCAAAACGCTCCCAACCGTGAGCTGATGGTTCCAGAATTGCAACTTCTTTGATTTGTCCATATGGTTTTTGAATATCTTCTACTTCTGTTGCTTTGTATAAAGTCGCATAATCTGCTTGATTTCCTTTTGGAAGCCAAGTATTATAATCTACCTCAACACCAACTAAAGGTAATTTTCCGCTTGAACCGTAATACATATACACTTTTTTATCGTCATCTTGAAAGATAGCTGGATCCCAAGTTGGCAACATTGCTTTATCTACGTGACGTGTCCATCTTCCTGATTTTGGATCTGCTGTTTTCCAAATTGGATGATCTCTTTTCCAAGTTGAACCTACGTAAAATAAAGTATCATTTACAACCCAAGCCGCTGGAGCACATTGATCGTCGTCACCTGGCTGTCTTTGGAAACTTCCGTAAACAAAATTCCAATCAGACATGTCTTTACTCCAAAAGAAACCTGCCTGATTCGTTGCAAATAAATAATATTCGCCTTTGTAAGTAATAATTACAGGATCGGCACTAGAACGGCGAGATTCTGGAATTCCATTATGATTGTGTGTGGTATAATTGTATCCAATATTGATTGGATTACAGTAAGTGGTTGCTGGTTTATTAGGATCAAACCATTCTGTTTTTCCTAATTTCTGTGCCGAAAGAGTATTAACGAAAGCTATCGTAAATAACACAATCGACATTGTAAGTTGTTTATATCTTTTTGTCATGGTTAGATGTTAAGTTTATAAGCGTAAAAGATTATTTCTTTGCCTGTAATCTTTCCGTTAGAAGTTCGGGTTCGTTTGTTGTGATGTAATTGAATTTATGCTCTATAAGCCAATCCATAACTGCAGCGTCATTAACTGTCCAAGCATTGAGAATAATTTTGTTATCCTTTGCTTCCTGTATCCATTCTGGGTGTTTTTGGAAAACAGAATAATGAAAATCGACACCATTGATTTTATCTGCTTTTATTTCTTTTGGAGATTTATTTCCCTCTAAATATTGTAAAGAAGTTTTGGGATCAATAGCTCTAATTTGTTTTAGAATATCATAATCAAAACTGATGTAGCAGGTATTTTTATTGGCTTTTAATTTTTTGATGGTTTCGACTGCTGCTACAGCAGTTTTTTGTCCTCTTTCTTTACTAATTTCTGAAGGTTTTATTTCGCACACTAAAAGCGTTTGTTTGTTGTTTTTAATTCCTTCTGAAATATACTCTTGTAAGGTTGGAAGTTTCTCTCCATTTGAAAGTTTAAACTTTATCAAATCTGCGTAATTCGTTTCTTCAATAAGCAGTTTGTTGTAATGTGCATCGTGATTAATTACAAGAGAATCGTCTGCTGTTCTCCAAACATCGAATTCTGAACCTGGCAATTTCAAATCGATTGCGTGTCTTAAAGCAGCAATTGAATTTTCTGGCAGATTATTCTTTTTCCATGCACCGCGATGTGCTACAATTGCATTTTTTTGTGCATTAGAAATAGAAAAAACAAACAACAACACTAATGAACTTACTATTCTAAAATCTTTCATTTCATTAAATTTAAAAATTGATTTTTATAATAGAAAAAAAGCCCTTCACTTACCAACGCGAAGGGCTAATTACTAATCAATAAACCAACTATTTAGTTAACTCAAAACTAACTTTCTTATCGGCATTTGAGTTTCCTCCAATGAAAATATCAAACTGCCCAGGCTCTGCTACGAATTGTAAATCAGAGTTATAAAATTTTAAATCTTCAACAGTAATATCGAAACTTACTGTTTGTTTTTCACCTTTTTTAAGTGTAATTTTTTGAAAACCTTTTAATTCTCTAACTGGTCTTGTTACTGAACCCACTAAATCTCTAATGTATAATTGAACGGTTTCTTTTCCGTC
This sequence comes from Flavobacterium panacis, assembly GCF_024649945.1. Lineage (GTDB taxonomy): Bacteria > Bacteroidota > Bacteroidia > Flavobacteriales > Flavobacteriaceae > Flavobacterium > Flavobacterium panacis. The sequence goes on from NZ_JANKMS010000001.1 coordinate 1,029,805, forward strand.
AAAATTTCCAGTGTTTGTTACATCAACTGTTACTTTCAATTTTCCTGATGGGTTCATTTTATCAGAAGAAATTTTGATGTTTGAATAATCAAAAGTCGTGTAGCTTAATCCGAATCCGAATGGGAATAAAGGCTCGTTTCTTTCGTCAATATAATTTGATCTGAATTTTTCGAATTTCCCTTCTGTATTAGAAAGCGGTCTTCCTGTATTTTTGTGTGCGTAATAAATTGGTAATTGTCCAACACTTCTTGGGAAAGTTGAAGTTAATTTTCCTGAAGGATTTACATCTCCAAATAAAACATCAGCAATAGCATAACCTGCTTCTGTACCAGCGAACCAAGCGTTTAAGATTGCAGGAACTGTTTTTTCTTCTTCTGTAATTACTAACGGACGTCCGTCGAATAAAACTACAACTACTGGTTTTCCTGTTTTTAATAATGCGTTTAATAAATCTTTTTGCGCTTGTGGAATTTCTAAGTTTGTACGGCTACTAGATTCCCCACTCATTTCTGCAGATTCTCCTAAAGCGGCAACAATTACATCTGACTGTTCTGCTACTTTTAAAGCTTCCGCTAATAAATCTTCTTTTGTACGGGCATCACGGTGTAATGTTTTTCCAAACATTGTTGCGTTAGTTTCGAAAGTTTCATCGTAATCTAAGTTACTTCCCTTAGCATACAAAACTTTAGTTCCAGCTCCCGCAACTTCTTTAATACCTCTCAATAAAGAAACGGCATTTTCCATTTTTGTAGCCACACTCCAAGTTCCTGGCATGTTTTCTTTAGCATCTGCCAATGGTCCGATTAAACCAATAGTTCCAGATTTCTTAAGTGGTAAAAGCTGGTTTTGGTTTTTAAGTAAAACTAAAGATTGTGCAGCGATTGAACGCGCTTCTTTTCTGCTATCTGTTGTGAAAATCTCTGTTTTAGCTCTTTTTTCATCACAGTATTTGTATGGATCTTGGAATAATCCTAAATCGTATTTTGCTTCTAAAATCAATTTAACCGCATTGTCAATTGTTTCGATTTTTACTTTTCCTTCATCTAAAGATTTTTTCAAAGTTCCTAAGAAACCTTCACCAACCATATCCATTTCAACACCAGCGTTTAAAGCCAAAGCCGAAACATCTTGAAGATCTCCCATTCCGTGAGGAATCATTTCAGGAATTCCAGTATAATCTGTCACTACAAATCCTTTGAAACCCCATTGTTTTCTTAAAACATCTGTCATTAACCATTTGTTTCCAGTTGCAGGAATTCCGTCAACTTCGTTGAAAGAAGCCATTACAGAACCTACACCAGCATCAACTGCTGCTTTGTAAGGAGGAAAATAATCGTTAAACATTCTGATGTGGCTCATATCTACTGTGTTGTAATCACGTCCAGCTTCAGGAGCTCCGTATAATGCGAAGTGTTTAACACAGGCTAATATTGAGTTATTTTTAGAAAGATCGTGTTGTTGATATCCATTTACCATTGCTATTGCAATCTGGCTTCCTAAATATGGATCTTCTCCAGAACCTTCAGAAACTCTTCCCCATCTTGGATCACGAGAAACGTCAACCATTGGAGAGAATGTCCAGTTGATTCCGTCTGCACTCGCTTCTTTAGCAGCGATTTGCGCACTTCTTTCGATTAAGCCCATATCCCAAGTACAAGATAATCCTAACGGAATTGGGAATGTTGTTTCGTAACCGTGAATAACGTCCATACCAAAAAGCAACGGAATTTTTAAACGGCTTTTTTCAACCGCAATTTTCTGTACTTCTTTGATTTTTTGAACTGATTTAATGTTGAACAAACCGCCCACTTTTCCTTCAGCAATATTTTTTGCCACATTTGAGCTGTTTCCCTGTCCTGTGGTGATATCACCAGATGTTGGCAAGTTTAACTGACCCAATTTCTCGTCTAAAGTCATTTTTGACATTAACTCCGCCACAAATTCAGACTTTGGTTTAATTTTCACTGTATTTTTAGGCGTCTTCTTTTGAGCATAGCCCAAAACAGCACATCCTAAAAAAAGTAAGACTAATTTGTTTTTCATTCTATTCTATTTATTTGTTTGTATTCGTTTTTCTTTGCTGAAACATCCAGTCGTAGATTTCCTTGTTATCATAAACTCTTGTCCAGCTGTCATGATTTGCATCATCAAAAATGGTCAGCTTTACATCTTTTGCATTGCATTTTTTCAATTCTTTGTAAATCGTAATCGCATAATTTACATTGACAACATCATCCAATAATCCGTGGAAAATTCTGGTTGGAATATTGGCTATTTCACAAGCGTGTTCTAACTGAATTAAATCTACAAAACCAGCGACAGGTACGTTTGCTGCAAATAGATCCGGATGTGCAAAAGCCAAATTCCAAGAAGCCCAACCTCCTGAGCTCAAACCAGTAACATATATTCTTTCTGAATCAATTTTATTCTCTTTCTGAATTTTCACAATCAACTGATAAATGGATTCTATGTCCCAATCCTCATTTTCTTTACATTGAGGAGCTAAAACATAGGCATCTAATTGATGTGTTTTTAGATATTTTAAAGGCCCGTTGATTTTTACTTTTTCAAGATCAGTTCCTTTTTCTCCATCACCAGAAATAAAAACTATTAAAGGCTTTTTCTCTTTTGTATTTGCTGGCTTATGCAACACATAACCAAGCTCGTACTTCGCCATAATAACGGTATTAATCTTTCCAGTTGTTTCGCTTTGGCTAAAGCCAAAAAGAGACAACAAAGCGAATAAAAAAGCTAATTTATATTTCGTGCTCACCTTTAAATTCCGTATTTCCCAGATTTAAATCCAAGTTTTGTTAAACCTTGTTTTACCTCAGGTGCATTCATAAATAATTTCCATAATAAACCTGTTCGGTAGTTTTCAATCATTACTACTTCAGGTCCCTGATCAATTGCTAGATAACGTTTTGCAACCCATTTATTTCCTAAACTTAAAGCATCATAAAACCCTGCATCTCCCCAAGTTTCTTTTTTATGATTTTCATATAAATTACGAATAAGGGTCATGGATTCTTTTGGCGTATACACAATTGAACTGATAGCAGCAGTTGGTGAAATCACACCCTGATCGTTGCTCGGCATATGTGCATTGTACCCTACAGAACCATCTGGATTTCTGGAATACGATGCTGTTAAACCCCAATATTCAGGACCATATCCCGGAATTTTATTTGGATTTTCTACACAATACTGATAATTGATTTTGGTCTGATTTACATTTAAATCCCAGTAATTAGCATATTTATCGCTTAATTGATTTGGATCTAAACCTACATAAGAATAATGCGCCCAAAATAATGGTCCGCCAAATTCTTCTGCCCCATTATGTTTTAAAATTAAAGGCAAATTGTATTTTGTTTTTGGAGAAACAATTTCGCCGCCTCTCGCCCAGCCTTCATGATACGCTTTTGCATCAATTGAATGTGTTGGCGAAGATGCTGCCATTACATAAGTAATTAAACATTCATTATATCCCTTTAAAGGAAAATCCATTTGCCAAGCATAATTTGGCGACCAATGCCAGTACAAAACATTTTTATTGTTGGTGTACCATTTCCAATCTACACCTTTCCAAAGTGCATCGTATTTTTGGGCAACTGCTTTTTCTGTTTCAGAACCATCTTTAAGATATTCACGAACAGTAATCATTCCCGCAACCAAAAATGAAGTTTCGACTAAATCGCCACCATTATCCTTGGTTCCAAAAGGTTTTACTTTTCCTGTATTTCCGTCAATCCAATGTGACCATGCTCCGTGAAAACGATCTGCTTTGCCTAAAAAATCTGCAATTTTGTTCAGTCTTTCTACCCCCTTTTCTTTAGTGATATATCCTTGAGACATACCAGAAACTATAGCCATTAATCCAAAACCTGAACCTCCTGTTGTTACGATATTGGAATCGTTTTCAGGATAATTTCCATCCGGATGATAACGTTCTCTGGCTAATCCAGAATTTGGTTCTGCATAATCCCAGAAGTATTTAAATGTTTGTTTTTGAACAGTATCTAAAAGCTGTTCATCTGTTAATGCAGCAACGCCAGAAGTATTTTCCTGTGTAATTTCTTTTGACTTCTCTTTCGATCCGCAACCAAAAAATGCAAAAGCTAAAAATAAAACTGAAATTCTAATCATTATGAAGATTTTGAGATTGTAATAAATAATCACTTCCTTCAGAAAATTGAAGGAAGTGATTTTAAAGATTATAAATTAATATCCTCCAGGATTTTGACTTGAATATCCAACTGATTCTCTGATAAAGAATGTTGGAATAGGCCATAATTCATGTTTTCCAACAACAAAGTTTTTACCATCTGCAGTCATCGCTGCTTGTGCTTGACCTGTTCTAATTAAATCAAACCATCTGTCGTGTTCAAAGGCAAGTTCTACTCTTCTTTCTTTCCAGATCGCTGTTCTTACATCTCCTTGTGATACAGCTGGTGTGTCTCCTAAATTAGCTCTATGTCTAACTTGATTCAACAATGGAATTGCTCCTGCAGTTTGTCCTAATTCGTTTAAAGCCTCAGCTTTCATCAATAAAACTTCTGCATATCTTAAGTATCTAAGATTTGTATCTGTAAATTCAACATTGTAAAAATCTGATGAATAAGCTTTATAATTATACATTGGATTAGTTACAGTAGAAGCCACAACTCTACCATCATATAAAACTGAACCTCTAAAAATAATTGTAGCCGCTCTTCTTACATCACCTGGTTCGTAAGCATTTGCTAGACCTTGTGTTGGAGTATTGAAGCCCCAACCCCATCCACCATTACCACGTGGTGCTTGAGAAACTGTGTAATTACCAATTCCAAGTTTTTGGTCAGATGTTGGTGATCCAACACCGTTGATTTCGAAAATTGATTCAGAACCAAATTCTCCATCTTTTTTAAATTGTAATGAATAATCTGAAACTAAAGAGTAACCCGTAACTTTATCACAATTATCAACTACATTCTGCCAGTTCTTTTCGTATAAATTTACTTTTGCTAATAATGCATAAGCAGAACCTTTAGATACTCTTTGTTTATCATTACCTGAATAAGCAGATTTTTCAGGAAGTAATGCTGATGCTTCTGTCAAATCCTTCACAATTAAAGCATAAACATCTGCAACTGGTTTACGAGTCAACTGCATTTCTTTATCTTCTGCTGTTAATGGTGTGTTTGTTAAACGGTCAACAATAGGAACAGCCCCATATCCTTTTACTAATGTAAAGTACATAAAAGCTCTCATGAATTTTGCTTCTCCAATTAATCTGTCTCTCAATGCTGGAGTAACTTTATCTAATTGCGGTAAATAAGTTAATGCTTGATTACATCTGTTGATTCCTGCATAATTAGCTTTCCAAACACTCTCAAAAGATGGTGTTGAAGCATTGTAAGTCAAGGCATCCATAACATCTTTATCAGTTCCAGTATCTCCAGGATCAGAACCTTTATCAGCATCATCAGAAATTATACTTGTTACGGCGTTCCATCCAAAAGATGACATGTCCCAAGAAAGAAATTGGTTGTAAATTGAAGTAACCAATTCTGTCGCTTTACTATCTGTATTTAGATAATTTATATCAACTGGAATTTTATCCGTTTGATCCACATCTAAAAAGTCATCTGAACATCCTGCAAAGAAAAGTCCAGAAAGTAAAAACATTGATATATATATTTTTTTCATAATATTAAAATTTTAAATTAGCTCCAATAACAAATGATCTCAATGATGGGTAAGCGTCAAGCTCAACACCCTGAGTACCTGTCACTAATTCATTATCTCCTAATGCTTCTGGTGATAATCCTGAGAATTTTTGTGTAATAAATGGATTAATAGCATTTACGTAAATTCTGCAATAATTAATAAAGCTATTTTCTCTAATTGGAAGTTTATATCCTACAGTTATGTTATTGATTCTAAAGAAATCTGCTGATTCTAAATAATATGTTGAAGCAACTGGAACTTGATTAAACGGAGCTGGATTTGAAGCTGTCGTATTTGTTGGAGTCCAAAAATCTCTTGTTAGAGAAGCTTCTACATTTTCTCCAGAAAAACGTTGTGCTTTTTTACCATTGTAAACTTTTGCTCCTCCAGTACCATAACCATCAACAGAAAAGTCAATGTCTTTGTAAGTTAAACCTAAAGTAACACCGTAGTTAGTAGTTGGTAAAACTGAACCCACATATTTTTTATCGTTAACCTCGTTTAAAGCTCCTTGAGCAACTTTGTCTCCATTAGCATTGTAGTATAACATTTGTCCATTTGCTGGATCTACTCCCGCATATTCGTACATGTAGAAACTACCAATAGGACGTCCAACAGACGTAAAGTCAAGCAATTTTGTATTTTGTCCGTTTCCTAAGCTTCCTGAAACAATTGGAGCAATAGATGGATTATTTAAACTTGCTAACTTATTTTGATTGTGAGAGAAGTTACCTCCAACCCAGTAGCTTAAGTTATCGTTTATTTTATCATCCCAACGTAAAGCAATTTCATAACCTTTATTAGATACTTCTCCTACGTGTGTAGCTGTTCTTTGAGTAAGTCCAGAAGTTGAATATGGTAAAACATATAAAATTGCATTTTTTGTATTCTTGTCATACACATCAAAAGATCCTTTTAATCTGCTGTCAAACATTTCAATATCAAAACCTCCAGAAAGTTCTTCAACAATCTCCCATGATAAATTTGGATCCACAGATGAATCTACAGTAATACCTGAACCTGAATTTGGTCCATAATTTAAACCAGATGTAAAAGTTTGATTGTTTAATGGCACTTTTTGGTTACCTAATCTACCCCAAGAACCTCTAATTTTTAATAAATTAAGGTTTTTAACATCGCTTAAAAAACTTTCTTTTGTAACAATCCATCCAGCACCGAATGATGGAAAAGTTCCCCAACGGTTACCTTCAGAAAATTGTGATGATCCGTCACGTCTTACAGTACCTGTGAACAAATATCTATCCATTAACTTGTATTGGAAACGTGCAAAGTAAGATGATAACTTAGATTGATTTAACGCTACATCATTATATCCTACAACATTATTTGCATAAGGCACATTATCTAAAGCCCAATAATTCGAATTAGACTCAACATTTTTTCTAGTAATCGTAAGCTTTTCTCTAGTACCAATAACGTTTGCTTCGATACCAGCAGTAACTTCTACATCGTGAATTTCTGCAAATATCTTATTATAAGTGAAATAGTTAGATAAGTTCCAATTGAAATATTGGTCTCTATTTCTTGTCAAAGTATTAGTATTCAAACTATTTGTATCGTAAGCTGACGCAATACGGTTTGGATCTGCTGCTAACCATAAAGCTAAATTATCAACATAATTGTATTGCTTATAGGTATAGAATTCTCCATTAAATTGAGATGTAAATTTTAAAGATTTTGAAATATCATAATCCAATTTTAAACCTCCTTGTAAAATAACAGTTTGTTGTTTTTCATTATTGTAGTCTAAAGCTACTACAGGGTTTCCAACTGAATTAAATTGAGAACCAGTTTGAGCTGCAACTCCATTATTTACAAACGGCACACCATATTTTCCATTAGAATAACGCACAGGAATTATTGGAGATTGTCTATATGCAGATGTAAATGCAGATAGTGGTTGCGGTGTATTCTTAATAGAACTTACACTGAAATTTTGGCTTAGTTTAAGTTTTTCAGAAATTTTATATTCATTATTACTTCTAACAGTAGTACGAGAATAATCAGTTCCGTTCAAAATACCTTTTTCTTGGTAATTTGCCGCACTTAAAAAGTACTTAACGTTTTCTGATGAACCAGAAATTGCGATGTTATTTTCTGAAAAAGTACCTGTTCTTGTAATTTCATCATACCAATTTGTATTGATTGGCTGATTCAAAGAAAATTTTGTTGGATCGTTGAAAGCGGCATTACTATAACGAGCGTATTCTTCGCTGTTAGCCATTTTTACTTTCTTCAAGGCAGTTTTAAATCCGCTGTAGCTGTCAATATCTACAGTCATTTTACCTTTACCTGTCTTAGTTGTGATCATGATAACACCATTTGCACCTCTAGTACCATAGATTGCAAGAGCAGACGCATCTTTTAGAACCTCATATGAAGTAATATCATTTGTGTTGATGTTATTAATGTTATCCGTTGGCATACCATCAACAACATACAAAGGATTTCTACCTCCTAATGCAGTACCAACCCCTCTAATAATTACTGAAGGTGTTCCTCCAGGAGTATTAGATGCAGTTACCTGAACCCCAGCCGCTTTACCTTGAATAGCTTGAGTCGCGTTAGCTACCTTCATTTTTGTAATTTCTTCTGATTTTAAAGAACTTACAGCAGAAGTATTATCAATTTTCTTTCTTGTACCGTACCCAATTACCACTACTTCTTTTAAGGCAGTATCACTTGATTCTGTTAAAGTAATAGTCATTGGTGCGGCTGTAGCCGGTAAAGAAACCGAATCAAAGCCTAGCATAGAAACTTTTAGAATGTCTCCAGGTTTTGCATTAATTGTAAAGTTTCCGTCGAAATCTGCATCTGCAGTTGCCCTAGCATCAGAGGAAGCAATAATTGCTCCTGGAATTCCCATTCCGCTGCCGTCAACTACTTTCCCTTTAATTGCTTGAGCTTGCCCCATCATATATGTAGGCAGCAACAAGAGAGCTAAAAAGCTAAAAATAAAATTTTTCATACAGTACGTAATCGTTTAAGTTAGTAGAGCCAAATTAAACAATTACAACGTTGTAGTACATCATACACCACTACAACACAGCTACATCATTGTGTTAAAATTAACAAATAAAATACTGATTATCAAAACCATACATTTCAATGAATTTCCTTTAACACAACGTTATGATGTAGTAATGATGTATTAGAATTATGTAAAAATAGAGATCTAAAAATAGAATATCTGTAAAAAATAAAATCAAATCTTACAGACTTAATAAAAATTTCGACAGGTTTTCCTCTTGTGTGAGGTTTAACTTCTTTCTGAGACGATATCTATGCAATTCTACACCTCTAAAAGAGATGTTCATCATAGGAGCAATTTCCTTCGAAGAAAGGTTCATTTTAAGATAAACACACAACTTAATATCCTTTGGAGTTAAATGTGGGTATTTTTTAGAAAGATTTATAATAAACTCATTATGGATCTGATTCAAATTGGTTTCAAATATTTCCCATTCGTGTTTATTTACTTCATTAATCTTAATTGCTTTTTTGATTTCACTTTTAAGTTTAGAAAAGTCCTTCTCTGTTTCCAGAATTCCCTGAATTTTATCAATCATCTCAGTCTGCTTAGCAATTGATAAAGATTTTCCAGCTACTTCTGAAGATTTTGACTGTAATTCAAGTTCAAGAATATGTTTTTCGTATTCTTGAAGATTAAGCTCATTTTCTTTTTTCAACTCCATTTCCAGAATTTCCCTCTGGTGTTTTAATTCTTCGGCTTGAAGTTTTAGTTTTTGCATGTATCGGAACTTATTCCATTTATAATAGAAAAATAAAACAGCTCCAATTATTAATAAATAAAGAAGAATCATCCAAAATGAAAAGTACCACGGTTCGGCAACTTTAAACTTATAAAAAGATACTTTATCATAAGTTGCTCCGTCATGTTTAAATATTTCTACACTATGATAACCACTACTTAAATTATTCAAGATAATCAATCCGTCAGAAATGGGTACAAAATCTTTTGCTTTATCGAGTTTATAAAACAAATTGGGTTTGCTCGCTCCATAAATTCCAGAAATAGCATCAATTTTTAATTCGGTATTGAATTTAATTTTCGATTCATTCGGAACTAAAACATCATTACTGTAAGCTTCGATCTTAATTTTTGAATTTTGTCTGTTTTCGTATTTCAGCTTAAGCGAAATAAATCCGTCATCGAGATTAAAAAGGTAATAATTGTCTTTTTTAAAGATTCTCAAATTTTCATTGATCAATTTCCCTTTATAATATTTCTCCTGAATAATGTTCCAGATGAATTTATTTCCTTTCACATAAATATGATACAGAATTCCATTTTGCAGCACCATGAAATGATCTTCATCTATCGAAATAATATCTGTTACATTTTTAAAGTTTTCATTAAACAATTCATTTTCCTGTAATTTATTGGAAATCGAATTATATGTATACCAGGAGTTATTTATAAGAAAGAGAATCTCTTTTCTGAATTCGAAGATTTTTATACCAAAATCATTTTTTATTTTACTTTGCTGCGTAACATTATCAACTTTTAAAGTGTTGAAATTATCATCTAACAAAACACGGTACAAACCACGATAATTATCTGCAGCCCAAATTTCATTCTTTTTGTTCTGGGCTACATATTTTATAGGTTTTGCCAGATCCTTGATAATTTTATAATGAGAAAGATCAGAAGCATCGTTATAAACCAAAATACCGCTGTAAGTGGACTGGAAATAAGTGTCATTGATACTGCTTTTTGACATGTTCCAACCTCCGCTGACTCCGTTTATTTTGGTCAAGACGCCATTTTCGTATGAAAAAGTTCCATCATTATGCCCTATAATATATTTACCATTTATTAAAGAAATATTCCAGCCTTGTCCCTGCGTGTTGGGCATCATATTGAATTTCCCAGCACTATATTCAAATATTCCGTGATTTGAAGCAATTAAATAACCGTTGTTTATAGGCGCAACAGAATAAACTGAACCTAAAAGTCCTGAATTATCATAAAAGAAAGAGATCGGAGAATTGACCTCAACATGTGCAATACCATTATCAAGTCCAACCCACAAATCATTTTCTTTATCAAATCCGATACTTAATACCGAATTATTCATTAAAACATTGTCACGCTCAATATTTTGATAGGAATTGTTTTTTAGATCCAGAATAATAATTCCTCTATTTCCTGTTCCGATAACTAATTTTTCTCCTTTTATAAATTTCGCCACATTTATAGTAGCCGATTTTAAAGTTTCATTTATCGGATTGTCCCAACTTTTTAGTCCATCTTTCTCTACAATAAAAACCCCTTTCTTCTGTGTAAATATATAGGTCTTATTTTCATACTTTTCGATGGCATGAACAACTGTCTTTTTAAGAACATTCCATCCTTTTGGATTAGAAATGTACTTATCATTCATTTTAAAAATCCCATCCTGCACAGAAGCAACATAAAGGTTTTTATCTACACCGAAACAGTACGAAATAAGAAAAGGAAATTTTATTTTTTTAATCGTTTTTCCGTTATAAATAAAGACATCATTGAAAGACTGAAAATAAAGCGAACCATTAAACCTGAAAATTTTCCAGATTTCTTCATTATCTCTCTCGTCAAACAATCTTAGATTTTTAGTTATCGAAACATAGTGCATTGTTCCGTTTTTTCTGTGCCAATAACCAAATTCTTTATAAGAGCCAGAATAGATTTTATCACCTTCAATCAAAATAGATCTAATGATGGTTTTGTTTGGAAGTGTATATTTTTCCCATTTTACTCCGTCATAACGAAGCAAATAGTGATTGTTGGCAAAATACATCGCATCATCATTTCCTTGCGCGACGTTCCAGATTTGATTATCTCCCTGATAATCAGATTTACTGTAATTTTCTACAAAAGGAAGTAATTCTTGTGCTTGAAGTTGTAAAGCGATGAAAAAGAAGAAAACTGATTTAAATAGGATCGATTTCAAGATATTCGTTTTTAAACCCAAATATACTCACAAAATATTTAATTTTTGGATTTAAAAAAGAAGAACAGAATCAGTTTATCACTAACAAAATTGCTGTTAGCATACTGATTACCAAACATAATGGAGCAAAATATTTAGTATCATTTTGTCCGAATTTGGTGTTTTTTACTTTTTTGAAAAAGCCAAGATATTTGAAATCTCCGATTGTTCTTACAGCGAATATTGCAATTAGAATCCAAAGTCCATACCTATCTAGCCAGAAAGGCAGCTCAACTAAAAGCATTCTGACTTTTATTAAATAAAAAACACCAAACCCAAACAAAACAATGGCAACAATCAATGTAGCCATTATTCCTGGATTTCTTGGAGGAGTTTGTACATCAGGAGTCGGATAAACACCTTTTGTTCCCCATTTTCCTCCAAAAGCCCAATAAAAATGAATTAATGAAAGAAAAAGAAATATCGAAAATAATAATACCGCAATGATTTTTGCCATTGTTGAAGTTTAACTTAAAGGCTTAATTTTCTAATAACTGATAAACCTGATTGGCGATTTCATATTCTTCGTCTGTTGGAACCACCAAAACTTTTACGATTGAATTTTCAGAATTGATTTCTCTTAATTCCTTAGAACGAATTTGATTCTTTTCTGCATCAATTTCGATTCCGAAATAATCCATATCAGTACAGATTAACTTACGCATGAAAGAAGAATTTTCTCCAATTCCGGCTGTAAAAACAATCGCATTTAATCCGTTTAAAGCTGCAGCATAAGCCCCAATTGTCTTTCTGATTCTGTATGCATTCATTTGTAATGCCAGCTTGCAATCTTTATTTCCTTTTTCTGCTTCTGCTTCAATATCACGTAAATCACTGTAACCTGTCAGTCCAAGCATACCACTTTGTTTCAGTAAAACAGCATTTACCTCGTCTGGAGTATATCCTAAATTTTTAATCATATAAAACACCACAGACTGGTCAATATCTCCTGCACGAGTTCCCATAATAAGACCATTTGAAGGCGAGAATCCCATTGAAGTATCAATACATTTTCCATCTTTAACTGCGGCCATACTACAACCGTTTCCTAAGTGAATGGTAATTATTTTAGAATTATCTTTTAAATAATGAATCGCTTTTTCAGAAACATATTTGTGACTGGTTCCATGAAAACCATACACACGTACTTTGTTTTCAGTTAAAAGGTAATTTGGAATAGCATATTTATAAGCCACTTCTGGCATTGTCTGATGAAAAGCCGTATCAAAAACTGCAATTTGCTCAGCTGAACTGAAAATTTCTTCAGCAACATTAATTCCTTCTAAATTAGCTGGATTGTGCAATGGTGCCAATTCAAAAAGTTGTTTGATTTTTTCTTTTACCTTATCATCAATTTTTACCGTATCGCTAAAATCGCTTCCGCCATGCACGACACGATGCCCCACAGCAGCAATTTCTGAAGTTGATTTAATCACTCCTTTTTCTGCATCTAAAAGCATATTGGCTACTTTTTGTAAACCTACTTTGTGATTCGGAATTGGCAACATTTCTTCCTGTGAAGATATGGCTGTTTTAAAAGTAATATTTGAAGTTTCTAAACCAATTCGATCAATCATCCCCGAACAAATTACTTCGTTTTCTGGCATGACCATTAATTGATATTTAATTGAAGAACTTCCTGAGTTTATAATAAGTATTTTCATTTTTTTTTATTTGCCACAAAGGCGCTAAGTCACTAAGTTTATTTTTTATTTACTGAAAATTAAGATTTTTTAATTCTTAATTTTTAATTGAATCTACATTCCTTGCGCCTGAATCGCTGTAATGACAACTGTATTGATAATGTCATCAACGGTACAACCACGGCTTAAATCGTTTACGGGCTTATTTAAACCTTGCAACATTGGTCCGATGGCCAAAGCTCCGGTTTCTCTTTGAACGGCTTTATAAGTATTATTTCCTGTATTTAAATCAGGGAAAATAAGTACGCTCGCCTGCCCTGCCACTTCTGAATCTGGCATTTTGCTTTTTCCGACACTTAAATCCACAGCAGCGTCGTATTGAATTGGACCTTCAATTTTTAAATCTGGTCTTTTCTCTTTTACAATTGCTGTTGCTGTTCTTACTTTGTCAACCTCATCTCCTTTTCCTGATGATCCTGAAGAATAAGAAAGCATCGCTATTTTAGGTTCAATTCCGAAAGTCAAACTTGATTCTGCAGACGAAATTGCGATTTCTGCCAATTGTTCTGCCGTTGGGTTTGGATTGATGGCGCAATCTCCAAAAACAGAAACTCTGTCTTCTAAACACATAAAAAATACAGAAGAAACTACGGATGAATTGGGTTTTGTTTTAATGAATTGTAATGCTGGTAAAATCGTATGTTGCGTAGTGTGTGCGGCACCAGATACCATTCCGTCTGCGTGTCCTTTGTAGACCATCATCGTTCCAAAATACGAAACGTCTTCCATTAAATCTCTTGCCATCGTTATACTTACGTTTTTCGCTTTTCTTAGCTCATAATACGTATTAGCATAATCTTCGTAAAGTTCAGATTCTTTAGGATTGATAATATTTACTTTAGAAAAATCAAATGTAATTCCAAGTTCAACTACTTTATTTTCAATTTGTTTTTTATCTCCAATAATTGAAATATCAACCACATCCATATCTAACAATCTTGATGCTGCAGTAATGATTCTGTCATCATTTCCTTCTGGCAATACAATGTGTTTTCTATGTTGTTTGGCTCTTTTGACCATATTGTACTGAAACATTTTTGGTGTCATACCTTCAGCCACAAAAGTGATCAATCTTTCAGACAGCGCTTCGTTATCAACGTATTTCTCGAATGTTGTTATTGACGTTTCTATTTTATGTGTATTATTGGCATAAATCTCCGATTTGATTGAACCAATTTTGTTGGTAATATGATAAGTTCCGCCGTCAACCGCAATAATTGGCACAATCGCAGAAAGTCCTTCAATAAGCTTTAGAATGCTTTCTTCTGGAACAATATTTCCCGTAAGGATAATTCCTGAGATTGTTGGATAATTTGCAGATTCATTTGCTTGTAAAGCTCCTAAAATAATATCTGAACGATCTCCTGGAGTAATTACTAAAGCGTTATCATTCAAATGAACCAAATAATTATGAAGCTGCATCGCTCCAACGCTGTAATGTCCAATTTCATTATTTAAATAATTTTCTCCGAATAAGACTTTAGCATCCAAAACATTTACAATTTCCTGCATGGTTGGATTATTCAGGCTTGAAATAAGTGGAATCGTATTTACCAAAACATGCGAAGGCAAAGTTTTCTGTAAACTGCTCGTCACCAGCTCAATATTCTCAGGTTGTACTTTATTGGCAAAAACAGATAAAACTTCAACCTCTTTTAGTTTGAAAGAATCATAAACCAGATATAAACTATCTAGAAATTCTTCTAAGGTTTTCCCCACTCCAGAACTTACAATTATGGTGGGAATTCCAAGGTTTTTAGCAATTAAAACGTTTAAATCTAATTCGATAGAAGTTCCTTCGCCAGTAAAACTTGTACCTTCAACCAAAACAAAATCGAAACGTTCTTCTAGTTTTTTGTATTTCTCTATTATTGTATCTAAGACCTCTCCAATCTTACCTTTATTCTTTTTCTTAATTAACTGGCTTTTGGTAATGGCATAAGCATCTTTAAAATCAATATCGAGGTTAAAATACGACAAAACCGTCTCGATATGATTGTCTACTTCACCATCAACAAAATCTTCAATTATAGGTCTAAAATATCCTACTTTGGCCGTTTTACCAATTAAGATACTCATCAACCCGAGCGTAATAATCGATTTACCACTATTGTAATCGCTAGTGGCTATATATATTGCTTTACTCATAATTATTTATATTTATTCTAAATAACAAATTTATACAAAATCAAGTTTTTCGAAGACAAACAAACGTTAAAACCAGCGTCTTTTTTTAAAATAAATGATTAGGGCTATTACTAGCAAAAACATTATTCCCATTACAACAAAATAGCCATTTTGCATTTTGAGTTCGGGCATGTTTTCAAAGTTCATTCCGTACACCCCAACAATAAAAGTCAACGGAATAAATATCGCCGAAATGATGGTCAGCGTTTTCATGATTTCATTCATTTTTCGGCTTTGTTCCGAAAAATAAAAATTAGATGCGCTCTCTAAGGCACTCATATCAGATTCAATCTGTTCCAAAAGTTCTAGACTTTTTTGATGCAATCTGATAAAGAAATTAAACGTTTCTTTCTGAATTAAGCCGTTTTCATCGTCATCATCTTTCTTCGTTTTTAAATAATAAAGTGAATCTCGAAGTGGCACAATAGAACGCTTTAAAAAGTTTAAATTATCACGGTGATTTTCAATTTTTTCTAAAATAATGGGTTTAGCATCTTTTTTAGTTAAATTAATCAACTCTTCTACTTTATCTTCCTCGTCTTCGAGCGTAATGTAGAAATTCTCCATTACAGCGTCTAAAAGCAGATACAAGAGATAATCTACCTTTTTAGTTCGAACAATTCCTGCATGCGTACGTAAACGCTCACGAATGTGCGTAAAGAAATCGCTTCGTTTTTCTTGAAAAGAAATCAGAATTCCATCTTTCAAAATAAAACTAATTTGTTCTACGCTAATATTATCGGAATATTCAGAAGGAAGCAGCGATTTTATGTTAAAGAACAAAACGTTTTGTTGTTCTTCTAATTTGGTTCTTTTTGTTGTGTTTAAAATATCGGCAAGCAGGAAATCATCTAATTTAAAATGAGATCCGATAGTTTTGATGAGATTAATATCATTTAAACCATGAATATTAAGCCAGTTATTTTTGGTGTAATCAAAACAAGAATTTAAAGCCAAGACAGAAAACTTATCATATTCTACAACATCTGCATCATCATACACAAAAAGTTGCATTTCGGTTTCGTGCTCTTTGTGTGTACCTGTATACTCTAATGTGATGTGCTGAACCTTGCGTCCTTTTTTGTATTTGATCTTTCTCATTCGTGAAAATTTACAATAGTAATATTACGAAAAAGAATTCGAAGAAGAAATGACATTTATCAGTTTGTAGAAAAACTGCGGTAAGATATGTTTCTACATTATTTTTTAGACACAAAAAAACCGAGCCATTTCTGACTCGGTTTTTATATTCAATTAAAGAGTAAATTATTTTACTTCTTCGAATTCAACGTCTTCCACGTTATCTCCAGAAGACTGCTCTTGTTGTGGAGCAGCTTGTTGTCCTTCACCTCCTTGAGCGTACATTGCTTCTGTAGCTGTTTTCCAAGCTGCATTTACATTGTCTAATCCTTTTTGGATTGCGTCAAGATCTTGAGATTGGTGAGCCATTCTCAATTCAGTTAAAGCGTATTCGATAGCTGTTTTTTGATCGTCTGTCAATTTATCTCCTAACTCTTTCAATTGAGATTCAGTTTGGAAGATAGTACTGTCAGCTTCGTTTAATTTCTCAGCTCTTTCTTTTGCGATTCTGTCAGCATCAGCATTAGCTTCAGCGTCTTTTTTCATTTTTTCGATTTCTTCAGCTGTCAATCCAGAAGAAGCTTCGATACGGATATCGTGAGATTTTCCTGTTCCTTTGTCAGTTGCAGAAACTTTGATGATACCATTAGCATCGATATCGAAAGTTACTTCGATTTGAGGAACTCCTCTTGGTGCTGGTGGAATACCATCTAAGTGGAAACGACCGATAGTTTTGTTATCAGCAGCCATTGCTCTTTCTCCTTGTAATACGTGGATTTCAACAGATGGTTGAGAATCAGCAGCAGTAGAGAATACTTGAGATTTTTTAGTTGGGATAGTTGTGTTAGACTCGATTAATTTAGTCAATACACCACCCATAGTTTCGATACCTAAAGAAAGAGGTGTTACGTCAAGTAACAATACATCTTTTACATCTCCAGATAAAACTCCACCTTGAATAGCAGCTCCAATAGCAACAACCTCATCAGGGTTAACTCCTTTAGAAGCTTTTTTACCGAAGAATTTTTCAACTTCGTCAGCGATTCTTGGCATACGAGTAGAACCTCCTACAAGGATTACTTCGTCGATATCAGATGTAGATAAACCTGCATCTTTTAATGCTTTAGCAACTGGCTCCATAGAACGTTTTACTAATGCATCTGATAATTGCTCAAATTTAGCTCTAGATAATTTTTTCACTAAGTGTTTTGGTCCAGAAGCAGTAGCAGTTACGTATGGTAAGTTGATTTCTGTTTCAGCAGAAGATGATAATTCAATCTTAGCTTTCTCAGCAGCTTCTTTCAAACGCTGTAATGACATTGGATCTAAACGTAAATCAATTCCTTCTTCAGATTTGAATTCGTCAGCTAACCAGTCAATAACAACTTGGTCAAAATCATCACCACCTAAGTGAGTATCACCATTTGTAGACAATACTTCGAATACACCGTCTCCTAATTCAAGAACAGAGATATCAAAAGTACCTCCACCTAAATCGTAAACAGCAATTTTTTGGTCAGTTCCTTTTTTATCTAATCCGTAAGCAAGTGCAGCAGCAGTTGGCTCGTTGATGATACGCATAACTTTAAGACCAGCAATTTCACCAGCTTCTTTTGTAGCTTGACGTTGCGCATCGTTAAAGTAAGCAGGAACTGTAATAACTGCCTCAGTTACTGTTTGACCTAAATAGTCTTCAGCAGTTTTTTTCATTTTTTGAAGTGTCATAGCAGACAATTCTTGAGCAGTGTATAAACGACCGTCAATATCCACACGTGGCGTATTGTTGTCACCTTTTACAACACTGTAAGGAACTCTTTTTGCCTCTTCTTGAGTTTCAGCAAAAGTGTGTCCCATAAAACGTTTAATAGAAGCAATCGTTTTTGTAGGGTTAGTTACTGCTTGTCTTTTTGCAGGATCACCTACTTTAATTTCTCCACCTTCAACAAAAGCGATGATAGATGGTGTAGTTCTTTTTCCTTCTGCGTTAGGGATAACAACTGCTTCGTTACCTTCCATTACAGAAACACAAGAGTTCGTCGTACCTAAGTCAATTCCGATTATTTTACCCATTTTTTATATATTTAATTTTTGATTTTATTTTAATAACTCAGGTGGCATAAGTCAATCTTTGTGCCAATATAAAAAACCAAAGTAAATTGTCAGTTTTGCTATTGGCACGACAATAATCATCTGACAACATGACATTTTTCAAACCTGACAGTCGTGGCACAACCCTGTTTTTTATGTCATTTTAGGAAAGAGTATTCGCTTTTTTCTACAGGAAAATAAAATTTATCTTATAAATACTTTCTTTATATTTGAAAAACCAACTATCCGACATAACTTTAAAGACAATGAAAATATTTCAATTAACGTTAATACTTCTGTTGCCTTGGTTTGCCATTTGTCAGCAAAAAAAAGAAAATATAAAAATCAGCGGAAAGATCAACGGAAAAATCCCTGATGTCATTGCATACACAATCCCCATAAACGGAATTGACTTTTTTGGATTCACTAATTCTGTACAACCAGATCCTGACGGCAATTTTGAAATCAATCTTCACTCGGATAAAACCTGTTTTTTAGATTTAGTAAACGGATTTAAATCATACGGAAGTTTGATCGTCGAACCCGGAATGAATTACAAAGTTTATATCGATACTGAAAATAAAGAAAATAAATTCCGAATAGAATCTAAAAATCAGGAAGGACAACAATTATACAATTTGATTCCTAACCGCAATATGATCGTTGGAGGACATTTTGAACTCGAAACAAGAAGTTATCAAAAGGACAGCATTGTTTCTGATATCAAACAAAAACTTAATCTAAGCTACCAAACCGAAATTACAGGATTTAAAAAATTATTAAACGAGAAAAAGATTTCAAAAAACTTTTATGATCTTGTTGAATCAGATCGGGATTATTTTTACAAAGGAGCTCAGGGAAGTTTGGCTTTTATCAACTTGCTAAATTCAGAAAGAAACAAAAACACATTAAACAAAGAACAATATTCTGAACTTTGGTCAGCCATATTTCAATCCAATCCCATCACAGACCCAAAACTTTTAAGTTCGCCCTGGTTTTACTTTTATGTCGAAAATTATCTGCGTTATAATGAACTTCTTTTAGAAAAAGTAGCTATTTCTCAATTATCAGAAATTAGCAAACAAGGACTTATTCATACCCATAATATAGAAAACGCAAAAAAACATTTATCTGGCTTTCAATTAGAATACTACACTGCTTCATATATCTATTACAATGCAATTAATCAGAATTACGAAAAAGAACTGATTACACTATTTGACCAATTTAAAAAAGAATACACTTCAAGTCGTTTTACTTCATTTTTAGAGCCTGTTATTATTCCTGTCATTAATTTTCATAACAAGCAAAAGGAATCTTTAAACGAAAAAATTAAGTTTGTAGAAAACACAGCAAGCTTCAATTCTGTAAAAGACGCTTTAAAAGAGCTAAAAGGAAAACAATATTATGTAGATATCTGGGCAACTTGGTGCGGTCCCTGTAAAGAGGAATTTAAGCACAATGCCAAATTGTACGAATTGCTAAAATCTAAAAACATTACAATGGTTTACATCTCTCTTGACAAAGATTTCAGAGAAAAACAATGGCGAGAAATGGCTCATTTTTACAATCTGGAAGGTTATCACATTAGAGTTAATGAAAAATTAGATGCTGATTTAAGAACTTTAAATGGTAGTCAATCACTTGCTATTCCTTGGCATTTTCTTGCAGATGAAAACGGGATGATCATTAATAAAAAACTAAGCGGCCCTTCTCAACTTGAAAATTTAGAAAAACAGCTTATCCAAAACTAATTATATAAACTACTATTTTAATGCAAAAAATCGCCTCAATTATTATAGCTCTTTTATTTATTTTTGCCTTTCAATCTTGTAACAAAATAGAAAAAAACAGCAATACTAAAAACGTAGAAGTTGTAGACAGTCTGCCTAATCACAACTTTGAAACTGCTGATGAAGCATACGAAGAAAATGATCCGGAAGAACCCGAAGTTACTTATCCAAAAACAGGAAATAAATTGACCGATTTTCTTCCTAAACTTGATATCTATGCTATTCAGTACGAAGCTGAGGGAGATTTAAACAACGACGGTTTAGCCGATGCTGTTATTGTATTAAAACACAAAGAAAGTAATACGTTAAAAAGACCAACGCTGGTTCTCTTGCGAAATGAAGATAAATCGTATCGTTTGGACAAAGTTTCTGAGATAGTAATGCCAGTTGAATACAATGAGTACGATTTTAAACTTTATGATACAGAAGATGTTATAATTGAAAATGGTGAATTACACATCAGTCTTTATGGAATGGGTCCCAGCGGTACATTTATAAGTGCATTTAAATACATAAAAAATGATTTTGTGCTTTACAATATGGAAACTTACTTTAGTGGCGCCGGAGGTCGTTCAGGTCTTTTTTATGATTTTGAAAAAGGAGAAATAACCGAAACCGAAACCAATACAATGAAAGAAGATGAACCCACAACATCTCAAACTACCAAAGCAAAATTAAAATCTTATTTATTTGAAGACACTTCAATTATTGATTTTTATAATGGAGATAATACTCAACTTAAAAAATAGCTTTCACAATAATGGAAAACTACAGCATCATTATATTTATACTCGCCATTGTAATTGGATTATCAGCCTTTGCTGACAAAGCAAAATTACCCTATCCTATTCTTCTTGTAATTGTTGGAATTGCGATTGGATTTATTCCAACGATGAATGAAATCGAAATTAATCCTGAAATTATTTTCCTGTTATTCCTTCCGCCGTTACTTTATGATGCTTCCTTTAATATTTCGCCGAAAGATTTTAAAACAAACTTAAATACGATAAGCACGCTCGCGATTACTTTGGTTTTCCTGACCACTTTTTGGATTGCTGTAGTGGCACATTATATGATTCCAAATATAACCTGGTCCCTGGCATTTGTACTTGGAGCCATTCTTTCTGCAACTGATGCTGTTGCTGCCATAAGCATCACAAAAGGATTAGGAATATCTCATAAAACAATTACCATTTTGGAAGGCGAAAGCTTAATAAACGATGCCTCTGCATTAGTAGCTTATCGATTTGCTGTTGCTGCCGTTATGGGCTCTGCTTTTATAATATGGAAAGCAACATTGCAATTTGTTGTACTTTTAGGAGGAGGTTTTCTAGTAGGTTTTGTAATGTCCAAAATCCTCTCTGTTATCTTAAAAAAGGTACACAAAAATACCAATGTCACTATTAGTTTTATGTTGTTAATGCCTTTCGTAACTTATTTAATTGCAGAACATCTGCATGTTTCCGGAGTTATCGCTGTGGTCATTTCCGGACTGGCAATTGCTCGTTTTAGCAAAAAAGTATTTCCCGAAAACCTTAAAAACAGCTCACGAAGCCTTTGGGACATTATCATCTTTTTATTGAACGGATTAATTTTTATCCTGATCGGACTTAATTTTAGATATGTACTAAAAGATATCGATGACGACATGATACTTCCCTACATTGGCTATGCATTCATTATTACTATCGTCGCATTATTAATACGATTTGTCAGGATATTTCTTCAAAAGATTAATCTTCAAAAAGCGTTTCAGAAAAACCGTGGCGGAAGAAGAAAAATCAGCGAAGATGCTCTTCTCGATTTTAATAATAGTATTATTTTAGGATGGTCAGGAATGCGTGGTATTGTATCGCTCGCCATTGCAATTGGACTTCCCAGAGTGCTTGAAAATGGAGATCCGTTTCCGGAAAGAAATGCGATTATCTTCATTTCTGTTGCTGTAGTACTTTTTACACTCATTGGACAAGGTCTTACTTTACCTTGGATCGTTAAAAAACTGAACTCAAAAAAAGAACAAATAGAATCTTAAAACCAAATAAAAATTAAAACCAAAAAAATAAAACATGGAACAAGAACTAAAAAGCAATTTTGATGAATTTGAAAAATCTACAGTAATTAGACGTAAATTATTACCGTGGTGGATTAAAACTTTCTGTTGGATTTTTATGATTTTAGCGGTCTGCGGTTTGGCATCATTAATTGGAAATGCCTTTACAGACAACGTTGAATTATCTCTTTATGGTTTTTCAAGCAATACTGCTTATTCAGGAATTGGAATCTTTATTATTGCAGTTATGGCGTTAAAAGGTTTTGCAGCTTATTCGCTTTGGTTTGAAAAAGATAATGCCATATCAATTGCTAAAATTGATGCAATCGTCGGAGTTGTAATCTGCTTAGCTTCCATGTTTATATTACCATTTACAAGAGAAGATGGGCATTTCCCTTTACGTCTAGAAATTTTACTACTTATTCCGTATTATATCAAAGTAAACAAAATTGAGTACGAATGGGACAATCGCGAAACTATTTAATTTAGAAAAACTGATAGATAACCAGTTAACAAAATAATCTTAACTTTATCACTATCAAGTTTTTGTACAATTTAAAACTTTACAGCAATGACTTCAAAAATTCTTTCCACAACACCAGATTCAGAAATCGTTACAACACGAGTTTTAAATTTCCCGCAAGAATTGGTTTTTAAAGCCTGGAGTGATCCTGAACATTTAAAAAATTGGTGGGGACCAAAAGGTTTCAGTAATACTTTTCATGAATTTAATTTCTGTGAAGGTGGTAAATGGAGTTTCATTATGCATGGTCCAGAAGTGGGTAATTATGCTAACGAATGCGAATTCATCAAAATAGACAAACCCAACCTTATCGCCTGGAAACGCCATTCCAAACCTCTTTTTCAGATTCTGACAACTTTCGAAACGGTTGCAGAAAATCAAACGAAAGTCGTTTTCAAAATGCTTTTCGAAACAGAAGAAGAATGCCAGAAACTAAAACCTTACGTTGTAGATAAGAACGAAGAAAACTTTGATAAACTGGAAGTTGAGTTGTCTAAAATGAAATTATAATTATCAAAAAAACTTTAAAAATTAAATTCTTCATGACATTCACCTACTCTATTTGCCATCCTGATAAAAAGGAAATAGAATGTATAACTAAGGTTATTTCTTCTAATGAAGTTTTAGAAATAGCCACAAATTATTCTTGGATACAAAAATTAAACCTTCTTGACTCCATTTCTCCTGATCAAATTTACTTTAACCCTTCCTTAGATTTTAAAAATACCGCAAACGGAAAAAGTTTCTGCCTAACAGCACATTATGACGAGCATAAAAATCCAATGTTTTCATTATGGTATAATCGTCCAAAAAAAGTCAAAGTATTGTTTGGTTTACTTGGAGAATCTGAAAAAATGGTTGTAGACGATTTCTGGTCTCTTAATCTTGATGAATCTCTAAAATACCTAAAGTTCTTTTTAGAAGGAAAATATTCTGAAATTGAAGCATTATTTAAAAAGTAAATCTCATTTATTTTTTGCTTCTTAAATCCAATTTGCATTTTATTCGTAATTTCGGTTTATCATAAAAATACAATAACAAAATGGCTTCATTTACAAAAGAAATATCTTTTCGTTGGTCAGATCTTGACCCAAATTTTCACGTTCGTCACAGTGCTTATTATGATTTTGGTGCACAACATCGTATCGAAATCCTAGAAGAATTGGGCTTGACATTAAAAGTAATGCAAACACAAGGTTTTGGTCCAGTATTATTTAGAGAAGAATGTGTCTTTAGAAAAGAATTAAAGCTTTCAGACAAAATATTTATTCATACCAAAACATCAAAAATGAAAGCTGATGCTTCTCGCTGGTCCATCATTCACGAATTTAGAAGAGAAGACGACACTCTTTGCGCCACTATTACAGTTGATGGTGCGTGGATGGATACAAAACTTCGTAAACTAGCTTCTCCTACTCCTGAAATTGCAATTCAGGCTTTGAGCATTTTCCCGAAAAGTGATGATTTTGTTGGTTTGTAAAACAAGAAACAAATGAAATATTCGATCACATATTTATTCTTTCTGTTTCTTTTTCTGAGTTGTGAATCATCTTTTAAAACTCCAAAAGAAACTGTTGTTGCTTATATAGCTGCTACAAATCGCTTTGACATAAAAAATGCAGAAAAACTACTAATTCCAACTCCAGCAAACAAACTCAATCTGGAAACGCTTAAAAAGATGGAAAAAAGTCTTCCTGATGATCAGAAAGCTAGATTTTTGAATAAAGAAAAAAATGCCGAATATTTTGAAAAAACAATAACAGATTCGACTGCCCAAATTATAGTTACTCCAAATCAAGAGGTAGTTTTTACTATGGAATTTAATCTGAAGAAAGTAAATAACAAATGGCTAATCGAATCTGTTATCTCTCATTAAAATTGTACATTTTACGCCACATAATGAATTTTAATAAAACATAGAAGCTTAGCATCTTAGAAACTCAGAAGCTAAAAAAAACAACCTTATGATTGATTATATAAAAGATTTTAGAATCGGTATTTTTATTACCATAATTGCTATTGTAACTATTCTTCTAGGTGCATTAACAGACCGTATTCTTCGTTATTTTTTATATCGCAAACTAAGCAACAAAGAATATGATGCGACGGGATTTAGGTTTTTAAAACATTTAGTCATAACTGTAATTTACATTTTGGGTTTTGCCTTTGCTTTAATTCAAATCCCCGAATTTAAAATCATTGGACATTCTTTTTTAGCTGGTGCAGGAGTTATTTCGCTTGTTGCTGGTTTGGCTTCACAACAAGCACTGAGTAATATTGTGAGTGGTATTTTTTTAGTGATTTTCAAACCTTTTAAAATCAATGATAAAATCACAATCAACAACTTTGTTGGAACGGTTGAAGATATCAACCTAAGACAAGTTGTTTTAAAAGATGCCGAAAATAACCGAATTATAATTCCTAATTCTGTCATAAGTGCGCAAATTATTGTCAACACCAATATGCACGATACCAAATGCTGCAAAATAATCGAAATTGGAATTGGTTACGAATCTGATCTAGAAAAAGCATTAGAAATAATGAAAGAAGAAATCGCCAAACATCCATTATTTATTGATACTCGAACTGCTGAAGCTAAAAAAGAAAAAACACCTTTGGTAATTGCACGCGTCGTGGCTCTGGCTGACTCCAGCGTTACTTTAAAAGCATGGGCTTGGGCCAAAAATTCTACCGACGGATTTGTGATGTACTGTGATTTATTGCAAAGTATAAAAAAGAAATTTGACGAAAATAATATTGACATTCCATATCCACAGCGTGTTATTACTTTAAAAAACAGCGATTTTAAAAGTTCAGATCAAAAATAATATCATGAAAATTTCAGAAAGAAATCCAATTCAGACTTCACACCTCTTTCCTGTTCTGGATCAGTTATTACTTGATCTTTTAAAATCATTAACAGAAGAAGAATGGCAGAAACAAACCGTTGCAAAAAAATGGCTAGTCAAAGATATTGCGTCTCATTTATTAGATGGAAATCTGAGAACATTATCTATTTCGAGAGATAAATACTTTGGAGAAATTCCTGAAAATATAAATTCATACAGCGATTTAATCAATTTTTTAAATCAGCTGAATATGACTTGGACAAATGCTACAAAAAGATTGAGTCCAGCTGTCTTAATCAATTTATTAGAATCCACCGGAAAAGAGTTTTGCGAACATATACAATCTTTAAATCCGTTAGAAAATGCTGTTTTTTCTGTTGCTTGGGCTGGCGAAGAAACTTCGTTAAACTGGTTTCATATTGCCCGTGAATACACCGAAAAATTCCTGCATCAACAACAAATTAGAGACGCTGTTGGAAAACAGGCACTTTTTACTAAAGAATTATTTTATCCATTTATAAATACCTTCGCTCAAGCTTTACCTCATACTTACAGAGAAACAAAAGCTCCAGTAAATACCATTGTAACCTTGATTGTCAATACAGAAATTGGCGGACAATGGAGTATTATCAAAAAAGAAAACGATTGGCAATTTGTAGATTCTTTTGAAGAAAAGGCAACTTCAATTATAAAAATTAATCCACAAGATGCTTGGCTTTTATTTTCCAAAGGAATGACGCCAAATGATGCATTAGAAAAAGTAGAAATTACAGGAAATGAAGATCTTGGCAGAATAGCCTTGAACATTATTGCTGTAATGGCTTAATTTTTAACTCAATCGCTATTTTGAGATAACTTTCAGTCTGTATTTTTTGGTTTTAAAAATGCATAGCGGTAATTTTATAATTCTTAATAAAAAAACCGTTTCTAGATGAAAACCTTAAAACTCCTTATACTTTTATTACCTGTTTTTGGTTTGGCACAAGAACAGAAAATCAAGCAATTAGATATTAATTTAACGAATTACGAATATCCGTTTCCGGTTCAGTTTTTAGAATTGAGTAATCAGAGGCAAACTTTGAAAATGGCTTATATGGATATTAAGCCTGATAATTACAACAATAAAAACATTCTACTGTTTCACGGAAAAAATTTCAACGGTGCTTATTGGGAAACGACTATAAAAGCATTAACAAAAGAAGGTTTTAGAGTAATTGTTCCCGATCAAATTGGCTTTGGAAAATCGACAAAACCAGATAATTTTCAATATACTTTTCAGCAATTAGCAGAAAACACCAAAAAACTTTTAGATCATTTCGGAATCGAAAAAACAACTGTTTTAGGTCATTCTATGGGCGGAATGCTGGCAAGTCGTTTTGCTCTGATGTATCCTCAAACTACTGAAAAATTAGTTTTAGAAAATCCGATTGGGTTGGAAGACTGGAAATTAATCGTTCCTTACAAACCAGTTGACTGGTGGTACGAATCGGAATTAAAACAAAATTACGAAGGCATAAAAAAATACCAAATGGCGAATTATTACGACGGAAAATGGAACGCCGATTATCAAAAATGGGCAGAATTAGGAGCTGGCTGGACAACCGCTCCAGATTATAATAAAGTCGCCTGGAATTCGGCTCTTCTGTACGATATGATTTTCACACAGCCCGTTTTGTATGAATTCAAAAACATCAAAAGTCCGACACTTTTAATAATTGGAACGAGAGATAAAACGGCTTTAGGAAAACCTCTTGTTGCTGCAGAAGTACAAAAAACAATGGGAAATTATGCCGAATTAGGCAAAACAACTCAAAAGGCAATTCCAAACTCTAAATTGGTCGAAATTCCAAATACAGGACATTTGCCACATATTGAATCTTTTGATTCGTTTATAAAAGCATTAATCGTATTTTTGAAATAAAAACTTTTTTGATTTGCTACGAATTACACCAATTTATACGAATTAATTTTTCTTGAATTAAACAAAAATTAGTGCTAATTCGTGTAATTCGTGGCAAAAAAAACGAACTTAAAACTATATAAAATTATGTTTACAATAGAACAAATAAAAGAAGCACATTCGAAAGTAAAATCTGGAGCAGATTTTCCAAATTATATTCAGGATCTAATCATTTTAGGTGTAAAAGGTTATGACACTTACGTGAAAGACGGAAGTGTTGTGTATTATGGATTAAATAATTACACGGCAGAAGCAGAAGAAAAATATCCTGAAATAAAAGTAGCCGATTTTCCAAACAAAGAACTTTTTATAGAAAATCTGGTAAAACATCAGCATGGCGAAACCGATTATATGACTTTCTGTAATCATTGTGCGCAAGCAGGAATTGCAAAATGGCGCGTTGATATCGTAGAAATGACTTGTACCTATTTTGATAAATCTGAAAATGAGATTTTGATTGAAAAAATTCCAAGCTAAAAGTTAAAAATGGCTACTGCAATTTCTCCCTTGATTACCGCACAAGAATTAATTGAAGTCAATTCAGATTCTGCAATCATTTTACTTGATGCTCGAGCTGGTGCAAACACTTTTGAAAATTATCAAAAAGAACATTTAAAAGGCGCTCGTTTTGTTGATTTAAATCGTGATTTGGCATCTATTCCAGAAAATCCCACAAATGGCGGAAGACATCCTTTGCCTTCTCCCGAAGAATTTGCAAAAACACTTTCAACTTTAGGAATTTCGCCTACAGATCATATTGTAGTTTATGATGATAAAAATGGCTCAAACTTCGCAGCCAGATTCTGGTGGATGATGCGTGCCATTGGACATGAGAAAATTCAGGTTTTAAATGGCGGTTATCAAACGGCAATTCAAGCTGGTTTTCCAACAAATTCTGGAAACGAGACTTTTGAAAAAACAGCATATCCTTCGCAAAAATGGGAATTGGCTTTAGCCGATATAAATGAAGTCGAAAAAGCCCGTAAAAACGATCAAAACATTGTAATTGATGTTCGAGACAAAAACAGATTTGACGGACTGACAGAACTCTTGGATTTAATTGCTGGTCATATTCCTGGAGCAATCAATGTTCCGTTAACTGAAAATTTAGATGAAAACGGGCTCTTTAAATCTTCTGAAGAATTAGCCCAAAAATATAAATCTATAATTGGAGATAAAAAAGACGAAAACATAATCATACATTGCGGATCTGGAGTTACGGCCTGCCATACGTTATTAGCAATGGATTACGCTGGACTTCCAATCCCGAAACTCTATGTGGGTTCTTGGAGCGAATGGTCTCGTAATGACCGCGAAATGGCAACAAAAAAATCAGAATAAAACCTTATTTAGCAACAGATTAAAAAGATTAATCTTTGGAACCTTATTAATCTTTGGCTAAAAAAATATTCAAAATTCAACAATACAATGCAACACTGGGATATACTTTTATCAAATCAGGTAAACAAAAAAAAACTAATAGACAACATATTAAATGGCGAAGCAACTGGAGAATTAGCCGTTTTTAACAATCAAAAAGGAATTCTTTTCTCAGATATTTCAATTGAGAAATTCATCGAAAAAGAATTTCAATATGACAGCGTTGAAGCTTCAACTTCAAACAGACAATTACGAACTTTTTCTTCGGGCGAACGTAAAAAAGAGTTCTTAAAATACTGTATCAACCAAAAACCAGATTTCATCATTTTTGATAATCCTTTTGATCATTTAGATCAGGCTTCGAGAGTAGTTTTAGCTGATTCCTTAAAAGATCTGACGAATGATATTGCGATTATTCAGCTTTTAAATCGTACCGTTGATGTACTTGAATTTGTCCCTAATAAAGCTCAAATCAAAGACAACACATTCGAACTGCATCCATTTGTCAAAAGCGAAAGTCATTTCAAAACATTAAATACAACTGCTATTCCAAAAGCAACCGAAGTGTATATGTTTCCAGAAAACACACTAATTAGACTGGAAAATGTTTCTGTAAGTTATGATGAAAGAAAGATTCTTGACAACATTTCATGGACAATAAAACAAGGCGAATTCTGGCAGTTAATTGGTCCAAACGGTTCTGGGAAAAGTACTATTTTATCTTTAGTTACAGGAGATAATCCGAAAGGTTTTGGGCAAGATTTATTCCTATTCGGAAGAAAAAAAGGAACTGGAGAAAGCGTCTGGGACATCAAAAAACAAATCGGAATCTACACAACCGCAATGATGGATTTGTTTCAAAAAGGCCATACTTTAGAACAAATGATATTATCAGGATTCTTTGACCAAATCGGACTTTACACAGAACCTACAACACATCAAAAAAATATTGTAACGCAATGGCTGGAAGTAATCGAAATGGCACATTTGCGTAAAAAACGTTTCATTGATCTTTCCGTCGGACAACAGAGAGTCGGACTAATTGTTCGTGCCGTTTTAAAACATCCACCATTATTAATTCTAGACGAACCTGTAGAAGGATTAGACGACGAAAACGTAGATTTGGTAATTCAACTAATCAATACCATCAAACAAGAAACAAATGTATCTATTCTCTATGTTTCCCACCGAATAGAACAAGGTCTTGCTCCTACTTCTGTTTTCGAACTTTTACCATCGGAAACTGGATCAATCGGAAAAATAAAATATCATTCAGAATCAAATTAAAAAAAAAATAGAAAATGTGGCAATTAGAAAATTTGATAATGTGTAAAATTCAAAATAAAAAATGCTCCTTATAGGAGCATTTTTTATTTTATTTCATTCAAGAAATTATCTAATTTTCAAATTGACACATTATCTAATTAATTCTCTTCATCGGTATTATGCGACTTCACATAATTCTGCCATTTCTCGATACAATCTTTAAAATCCTGAGGTAGTTCTGTATCAAAACGCATCAATTCACCAGTATTCGGATGAATAAATCCAAGCGTTTTAGCATGCAGCGCCTGACGAGGTAAAGCTTTAAAACAGTTTTCTATAAATTGTTTGTACTTTGTAAAAGTCGTTCCTTTCAAAATCAAGTGGCCTCCGTAACGTTCATCGTTAAACAACGGATGTCCAATATGTTTCATGTGTGCACGAATCTGGTGTGTTCTTCCTGTTTCTAGTTTACAAGAAATAAGCGTCACATAACCAAAACGTTCCAAAACTTTATAATGTGTAATGGCAGGTTTACCTATTTCAGGATCATCAAAAACCGCCATTTGCATACGGTCTTTCAAATGTCTTGCAAGGTTTCCTTCAATTGTACCGCTGTCTGCCACTACATTTCCCCAAACAAGAGCAATATACTCACGTTCGGTTGTTTTAGCCTCAAATTGCTTTGCTAAATGCGTCATAGCGGCTTCTGTTTTGGCTACAACCAAAAGACCAGAAGTATCTTTATCAATTCGATGCACCAAACCTGGGCGTTCACTTGAGTTCATTGGCAGATTATCAAAATGATGTGCCAAAGCGTTTACCAAAGTTCCGGTATAATTTCCGTGACCCGGATGCACAACCATTCCAGGCTCTTTATTAATCAACAAAAGGGCATCGTCTTCATAAACAATATTCAACGGAATATCTTCAGGAAGAATATGATTTTCAAATGGTGGATGCGACAACATAACCGTTATCACATCAAAAGGTTTTACTTTATAATTTGATTTTACCGGAATATCATTTACAAAAATGTTTCCATTAGTCGCCGCATTCTGAATTTTATTTCTTGTGGCATTCGGAATCAAATACATTAAATATTTGTCAATACGCAAAAACGCTTGACCTTTTGGGACTTCAAATCTGTAATGTTCGAATAATTCGTCTTCCAGATCTAAATTTTCTTCAATATTATTGTTCATCTTGTGGGTTTTCTACAGGCGCCGCAGTACTATCTGTCGCCTGGCTTTCATCTACATAACTCGCTTTTCCGTCTCCTAAAACCAAGTCGATTTTAGACGCTTTCAAAACGCGGTCTCCTACTTTTAAGTTTCTACCTTTCAAACGCATTTCCAAAACCATATCTTTTCCAAGATTCGGAATATACGTAATCGTTCCGAGCTCAAGACCTAACGCCTTTAAAGTTGGCACAGCCTCACGGTATGTTTTTTCAATTAAATCAGGAATTTTAACTGATGAAAAACCTGATGCATTAATTTTAATGTATATTTTTCTTCCCACTTTTACCTTTGTTCCAGGAAGTGGATCTTGCTCAACAACACTATATTTAGGGAATTCACTTCTGTAATCAACACTGTCTAATAGAACATAATCTAAATCCAGTTCGTCTAATTTTTGTTCTACTTGCTCCTCAGTTAGTTTTGATAAATTCGGAACAGCAATTTCATGTCCATGATCAGTTGTAAAAGTCAACCAATGCATAAATAAATAACCAATAACTGCAATAATCGCAGCGGCAGCAAGCAATTGTAGAAAAAAAACTCGGCTTGTTAAATACTGACGTAAACTCATAAATTTATTTTTAGTAGCGACAAAGATAAAGTATTTCGTTTCAAAAAAAATGATAATTTTGTTTAAAACAGAGATCTCTTGGAATTTGGACTCAAGCGATAGCGAACAGGCGAAGCAATTTCAAAATTTGATTTTTTATTTTTCAGGAGCTGATTCCTGCTATCCGCTATATCTTTTATGGTGAACCCCACCATAAAAGGATGTCGCTTCTATCAGGGCTAGGGCACTCGGTTTCATAAGAACGAATAATTTAAACAATTCGTACAGAAACTTGAAACATTAAACTTAAAACAATTAAAAATTAAAAAATAAAAACATACAATGAAAAACATTGCCATCATCATGGGCGGCTATTCTAGCGAATATAAAATTTCCTTAATCAGTGGAAATGTCGTTTATCAATATCTTGACAAAACAAAATACAACGGATTCCGTATTCACATTTTTAAAGAAAAATGGGTTTACGTAGACCAAAACGATGCCGAATTTCCAATTGATAGAAATGACTTCTCTGTAACTGTAAACGGAGAAAAAATAACATTTGACTGTGTTTTCAATGCCATTCACGGAACTCCGGGTGAAGACGGATTAATGCAGGCTTATTTCGAATTAATCGGTCTACCACAATCTTCTTGCGATTATTACCAATCGGCTTTAACATTCAACAAAAGAGATTTATTGTCTGTTTTAAAACCATACGGAATCAAAACAGCTATTTCTTATTATTTGAATAAAGGAGATAAAATTAACACTCAAGAAATCATAGAAAAAGTTGGACTTCCTTGTTTCGTAAAACCAAACAAAGCAGGTTCTAGTTTCGGAATCTCAAAAGTAAAAACAGAAGCTGAACTTCCTATTGCAATTGAAGTAGCTTACAAAGAAGACAACGAAATTATCATTGAAAGTTTCCTTGACGGAACTGAAGTTTCTGTTGGAGTAATTAATTATCAAGGCGAAATCAAAGTTTTGCCAATTACAGAAATTGTATCAGAAAATGATTTCTTTGATTATGAAGCAAAATACGAAGGGAAATCGCAAGAAATAACACCAGCGAGAATCTCTGACGAAATGACTAAAAAAGTAAGCGAAACAGCAAAACGTGCTTACGAAGTTCTAAAAATGAAAGGTTTCTCAAGAAGTGAATTCATTATTGTAAACGATGAACCACACATGCTTGAAATGAACACGATTCCAGGTTTAACAACAGAAAGTTTGATTCCGCAACAAGCAAAAGCAGCCGGAATTTCTCTGGAAGATTTATTTACAAATGCAATTGAGTTAGCTCTTGCTTAAAAAAGATACTAAGGTTCTGAGTTTCTAAGACACTAAGATTTCAGAACCTTATTTTTTTTGAGTTGCTGGTTTATCAAAATTCACAGAAAAGTACAACTTACGACATGGAAATTTAAATACATCTTTGATATTAAAACTTAGTACCTTAGATAACTAACTTTAGTAATAAAAAAATGAAACAAATTTTCGAGTGGGAAAGACTTCTTTTTAATAATCTACCAGAGAGCTTTATTTTTGAAGTAATATTTCGTTCAACCATAATGTTTATTATTCTTTTACTGACTCTTAAACTGGCAGGAAAAAGAGGCGTAAAACAGTTATCTATTTTTGAAACCGTAATTATAATTGCATTAGGTTCTGCCGCCGGCGACCCGATGTTTTATGAAGATGTTGGAATTATTCCTGCAGCGATTGTTTTTACTACGATAATTATTTTATATCGATCTGTAACCTGGCTGACAGGAAAAAGTAAAAAGTTTGAAGAATTTATAGAAGGCAAAACCGAATGTTTAATCAATGATGGAAAGTTTTCTGTTTCTACTTTCAGAAAAGAAAGTTTGGCTCAGGATGAGTTTTTCGCAGAATTGCGTATCAAATCGATTGAACATTTAGGACAAGTCAAACATGCTTTTATAGAAACCAGCGGTGAAATAAGTGTTTTTTACTACGAAGACAAAGAGGTTGGATACGGATTACCTATTCTGCCTTCTTTATTTTATGCAAAAAGCAAATTCATTCCTACTGACGGTTTTTATTCTTGCAGTTTCTGCGGAAATACAGAAGAACAAAAAGCAGGAACAGCAAATTGTAAAGTCTGTAAAAAAGACGAATGGGTTGAGTCTATTAACACGAAGAGAATAACGTAAGGGGAAATTCTAAAAAATAAATTCAAAATATCAATATCAATATCAATATCAAAATTCAATTTTAGTAGCAGTTTAAAAACTTAGCAACTTAGAATCTCAAAACCTTAGAACCTCAAAAAAATGAGAAAAGCCATATTCCCAGGATCATTTGACCCCATTACTTTAGGACACGAAGACATTATCAAAAGAGGAATTCCTTTGTTTGATGAAATTGTAATTGCCATTGGTGTCAATGCCGAAAAAAAATACATGTTTTCATTAGAAGAGAGAAAACGCTTTATTGAAGAAACTTTCAAAGACGAACCAAAAGTTTCAGTTATTACTTATGAAGGTCTAACAATTGATCTTGCTAAAAAAGAAAAAGCCAATTTCATTTTAAGAGGTTTACGCAACCCAGCCGATTTTGAATTCGAAAAAGCAATCGCTCACACTAACAGAAAACTTTCTAAAATAGAAACAGTATTCTTATTAACGGCTGCAAGTACTTCATTTATCAGTTCCAGCATTGTACGCGATGTATTGCGTCATGGAGGTGAATATGAAATGTTGGTTCCTGATGCAGTAAGAGTTAAGAAATAAATTATTCTGTTATATATGAAATTCAACAAAATAGTAATCTGTTTACTAATTTTCAGCTTATTTGGCTGCACTACTAAAAGTAATTTTTCAAAAAACAACCTTAATCAAGAGTTTTTTAAAGATAAGACAGTCGTATTTTCAGTTAATGAAAATAGTGTCAAAAGCATAAAGAAAACTGGCCCAAGGGCAGGAATGGAAAGGCGACCAGATATCATCGAAACTTTCAACGAATCTGTTTCAGAATTGGCTAAAGAAACCAAAATAAATTTAAAAGTAAAATATTTCAAAAATCAAGCAGTTAATGATGCTAACATTAATGTGGATGCTGAAATAACGGACATTACTTGGATGTTTGATTTGTCATCTGCAACAATGGTATCGACTATTAACTATAAAATTGGAGATAAAGTTTATAAAAAAATTGGTCTTTACAAGAATATGTCGGGCGGTTCTGAGAAAAGAAACTTAATTAGATCTTTAAAAACTGCACATTATTCTCTTTTACAAGAATTACAAAAATAAACTGTATTCTTTAAAGGAAACACTTTAAACATAATTTGCAATGCTTATCAATTATAAGTAATTTCGCATTTTAAAACAAACAATAATAATGAGCATCGAGAGAGAATTAAGCAAACGAAGCGGATCTAAATGTGAGCTTTGTGGTGCTGAAGAAAATTTAAAAGTTTATCAGGTTCTGCCAACTAGAAAAGGTGGTCTTGATGAAGCTATATTAGCCTGTAATACCTGTATTGACCAAATTGAAAATCCAGACAATGTCGATTTAAATCACTGGAGATGCCTTAACGACAGCATGTGGAATGAAAATATTCCGGTACAAGTTGTCGCATGGAGAATGTTAAGCCGTTTGCGTTCTGCAGGATGGCCACAAGAATTGCTTGACATGATGTATTTAGAAGAAGATACCTTAGAATGGGCAAAAGCAACTGGAGAAGGCGAAGATGACGAAAACAAATTAGTTCACCGCGACAGTAACGGTGTAGTACTACAACACGGAGATTCTGTAGTTTTAATCAAAGATCTTAAAGTAAAAGGATCAAGTATGGTAGCCAAACAAGGTACTGCTGTTAGAAACATCCGTTTAGACCACGAAAACGCCGAATACATTGAAGGAAAAGTTGATGGTCAGCAAATCGTGATTATTACACAGTACGTGAAGAAAATATAATTTTTGAGGGACAAAGTAACAAAGGCTCAAAGGGACAAAGGTTTCTTGGAATACTTCTTATTATAACCGCAAAGAACATAATCCCGATAGCTATTGGGAAAATAAAAGTTCGCAAAGTTTTATTTAAAGCTTTGCGAACTTTTCGCTTTTTAAAAGGTTGTAAACAAAAAACTTAGCTTCCGATAACTATCGGGGTTGCAGTAAAACTATATACAAAGTATGTCAAACTTGAAGCTTTTTTCCACTAAAACCAAACCTTTGCCTCTTTGTTACTCTGAACCTTTGAACCTAAAAACAAAAAAGCCGTTCAATTAAGAACAGCTTTTTCTTTATATATAATAGACAAAGATTAAAACTTTGTCCCTTTGTTACTTTGTCCCTTTGAACCTCAAAAAAACTATTTTTGAAATAATTTATTGATTTGATCTTTTACGAATGGCTCAGAAACGTTGTTTGTTGCTGCGTCTCTTTCTTTACCAGAAACCATAAACTGAACTGTTGCTTTGTCTGGAACCACATTTCCTGTGTAGTGCAACCAAATGTAGTTGTTAGGCAACTCTAATTTGATATCGTACAATGGAGAAGCTGTAAATCCGCCCATGATAATACTGTATAAAGAGTTGTAAGCATTATCGATGTTTTTAAATGAAAATTTTCTCAAAGTCGAGTCATCATCACTTTGAACGATAGTGTAATACACAGTGTATTCGTCACCAATTTTCTGAATGTAGTTGTTATTTACTTTTCCTAATTTTTCTACAGGAACAGTTTCTAAAACCTTAACCTGTGCAAACGAAACAAAAGTAAAAAACAATGCGGCAAGAGTAATAATCTTTTTCATAATAGTATTTGGGGTTTACAATTTTACGAACACAAAAAAACATAGAAATATTGAAAAAACACCTATCAAACCATTATTTTTTTAACATAAAATTGTAAAACTTACCTACTATTTCATAAAAACCTGAAATACAAACAGATAAGAGAAATTTTCTAATCTAAATTTTAGTATTTCCCTCTTTTCTCCTCTTCTACTTTTTTGATGACATTTCGGGCAACTTCAATTTTGAACTTCTTGCCTTTCATTTTTTCATCTTTGATATTTTTCAGAAGATCCTTTACTTTATTATACTTTACCGCAGCAAACGAAACGAAATCTTTTACTTCGATTAATCCTAAATCGTCTTTTTCTAATTTTCCTTTTTGAGAAAAGAAACCTACGATATCAAATTTGTTCAGTTTGGTTTTCTTTCCACCACTAATATAAATGGTTTGAAACTGTGGAGGTTTTGGTAAAGAAACATTTCCGTCAACATTCAAAACTTCCATTTCATAATCAATGTAGTCTAATTCTTTTTCACTTTCGTGAATGATAATATAGGCGGTTCCAGTTGCCTGCATACGCGCTGTACGGCCGTTTCTATGTGTAAATTCATCTTCCTTTAAAGGCAAATGATAATGAATAACATGTTTCATTTCCGGAATATCCAAACCTCTTGCAGCCAAATCGGTTGTGACTAAATAAGTAACACTTCCATTTCGAAACTGAATCAAAGCGCGTTCGCGTTCTTCCTGATCCATTCCGCCATGATAATACACCGAATAAATTCCTTTTTCGTTTAATGTATCACTAATACGTTCTGCAGCATCACGATGATTACAGAAAATAATAGCCGACTCTGATTTTAAAGAACAAATCAAATTGAATAAACTCTGCAATTTATCTTTCGCTGGTGAAACCACCATTTTCATAGAAAGATTGGTCTTTTCTTCTTCTTCAGGAAGAAAATCCAAAACAGTCGGATTTACAACTCTTGTATATTTTGGAATTTCAATATCTGAAGTCGCCGAAACCAAAACTCGTTTGTTTACTTTCGATAATCTCCCGATTATAAAAGACATTTGTTCGTGAAAACCAAGTTGAAGCGATTTGTCAAACTCGTCTAAAATTAAAGTCTGAATTTTATCTGTTCTAAAACTATCTCTATCGATATGATCAGCAATTCTTCCTGGCGTTCCAATTAAGACCGCCGGCGGATTGCTTAAATTTTTGATTTCAGTATCAATTGAATGTCCACCGTAACAAATGTTTACTTTGTATTGCGTACCCATTTTTTTCCAAACTTGTTCAATCTGTAATCCAAGTTCGCGAGACGGAACCAAAATTAAACACTGAACCGATAAAATTTCAGGTTGCAATAATTCTAAAACCGGAAGTAAAAATGCTAGAGTTTTTCCAGATCCAGTTGGAGAAAGTAATAAAGTATTGTTTTCATTCAAAATAGCATCATGTGCCATTTCCTGCATTTCATTCAGGCTCTGAATTCCTAAATTCGAAAGTATATCGTTGGAATGGTGTTTTTTCATTTTGCAAAAGTAGTTAAAAGGTTTTACGTTTCAGGCTTTCTCCGTTTTAAGTTGTTTAACAGTAAGATTTCCTCTCTCGCAGATTTTGCAGATTTTGCAGATTTTGCAGATTTTTTTATTCAAATATTCACAATTTAATCTGCTCAATCTGCGAGAAAAAAATAACCACAATGCATATCAATCCAAAACTCAAAACCTGAAAGAAAAAAGCTATATTTGACTTCCTTTAAAAACTGAAACTATAAAACTTTTTACCATTTTTATTTCATTTTCTATGATCGATCTTTTGAAGATTTTATCGTAAAAACTTGAGATTTTCGGTGAGTTTAAAACACATAACCCAATAATAAATTAATAATAATGAGAATTAAAAATCTTGACGATTATACCGCTTTCAAAGTTTTATATGCCTATTTAGTTGACAAAAAAAGTCACAGATCGATTCAAAAAGAAGTTCTGGGTTTACCCGCAAAAGCAAATGGAGGCGGATATGTTGCAATGGACATCTTACATCATTTTAATATCAAAGAGGAACACAAAGGTTTACTGAGTAAAAACTACGATAACATTTCTGATTTAGATGAAAAAGCAAAAGAATTGATTGAAAGTTTCATCGAAGCTCGAATTGAAGCCAAAAATTTGATCGAAAGAAAGCCTATAAACCCAAATAAAAACAAAACAGAAAGAAATGCAAATGTAAAAGTTCGAGTGTATCAGGATGTTTTAAAAGAATATTTGTTAGAAAATTACAATCATAAATGTGCTCTTTGCGACATTGACCAATCAGAGTTATTGATTGCCAGTCATATCGTACCCTGGAGTTTAAATGAAACAGCCCGACTAGAATTAGAAAACTGTATTCTTTTATGTGTACTACACGACAAGTTGTTTGACAAAGGCTTTATTACCATCAATGAAAATAATGTTGTTGTTTCAAAAAAACTAAAGCAAAGTGTGCATTATCACGTTAAGGATCTAGTTTTTAGACAACCTTTACAAAATCCTCCTAATAATAAGTATTTAATGCTTCATTATGATCAGATTTTTAAAAAGTAAAGGCAAAAATTAAAACCTGTTAAAACAAGCGTATCAATAATGAATCCAGTCTGAGAAAGTCACGAATGGGCAAAAAGTTAAAAACAAAAGAAGCTGTATAAAATATACGGCTTCTTTATTTTATAACAATGTCCATCAAGTGATTACAAATCTTAGGTTTCAAATGCTTTTATTTTCACAAATTATACTTTGGCTTTATTGTTTTTAGTCTTTCTTTTAATCTTTCGTAGTAAGGTATCCAAGGATCATTTAAATCTTCATAAAATAACTTATCTACCATTTGTACTTTTTTATCAAACTCAATATCATTACATAGTTTAGATATTATTAGACCTCGAAAAAAAGAATCTGAACCACCCAATAAAATCTCCTCATTCCAGTATCTTCCCTCTTTTTCTAATCTATTCATTTCAGCCAATACAGTTGACAAGGAGTTATATTTTTCAATAAATTGTAAACCTTTTCCATCCATATAATCAATTATTCTAGCTACCATTAATTCGAGATCTATTGCATTTTTAACGTTGGCCGACTTTTTGGTCAATGGTTCATCATAAGGCAAAATAGTTTGATAATCATAAACCGTAGATAGATGATAATCTCCATTTTCAATTTGACTAGAAAAATCATTATGTGGATTTTTTATATCAATAATAATGCATTCCACTTCCAAAAATGAAATACTCACTTTATTAAAAACATGATAACCATTATCTTTAAAATAAAAACCGACCTTTATTAACCCAAAATCAGTTTTTTTCTCAAAATCATCTGTCAAATTAGGGGTTGAATTCAAAGTATAGCCTAATTTATCAAAATAAACTTTTAAAGTAGATAGCGCTATTTGTCTTGCTTCCGCTCTTTCCATTCTTACTTAATTTTTACTTGTTTTCCTCAATCATTATACTTGAAACACTTTAAGTAACGTAGTAGTCATAAAATCTGAAAATTACACACAATATTACCTTGCTAACGCGACATAAATAAAAATAAAAAAGCCTAGTAAAACTAAATTTATTAGGCTATTTCTATTTCAAAGAGAACAAAAAAAACTTATTTATCCTTCAATATTTTTTCTAAAAACTCAACCTTCTCTTTTTCAGCTTGAACCAAACGTTCGTAAAGCTTTTTATTTTCTTCGTAAATCTCAATTAATTTATCTAATGGATTAAAAGTAAGATTACTACAAGAATTATTTAATATTTGTCCTTTTGCACTTTCATCATAGAAATTATTAAAATAATTAATTGCTACTTCTTCTGAAAAATTCTTGAGAGCATCCACATTTACACCTAAAGCTTTTGCAATAGCTTTCAGTTTTTCATCATCTATTGTTTCACTATTTTCCAAAGCAGAAATTGCCTGTTGGTTGGTTCCTAAAGCCTGAGCCAAAGCTTCTTGTTTCATGTCTCTAAGTTCACGAATTCGGCTTATTTTTCTTCCTATGTGGTTTGGTTTTGTTAGTGTGCTCATAATTCAAAAGAGTATTTAAGGATAATAACTGGCAATTTATAAAAAACATCTTGATGTTGAAAAATGTATTTTACTACTGCATCCCGAACAAAAGTACAAACAAATATTAATCAATTATTCCAATTAATCATTTTCCTACTTATTTTTAAAAGTTATATATTTGAAAACAGTAACTTCAAAATAACAAAAGCCTCAAAACATGGGAATATTCAATAATCTCTTCAAAAAGAAAGAAGAAAAAACAGAATCACAAAACGATATCCATTTTACATCTGAAAATGATTTCTTAGAAAAATTTGGAGCACTTGCTTTAGAAAAACAAAGAAATCTATACGAAGTAACAGGCGGACTTTCTTGGAATGTCGATATGGACAAAGAAGAAATCATTTTTGGAGATCAACTTACTTTTCCAATTCAGGTTTTGGGTTCCTTTTCGCATTCGTCAGAAACTTGGCTTTGGCTTTGGGAAAATAAAGCGGGCGGTTATGCAGAATCTGTCATGCAACAAGCACTTTCATTAAAGAAATACGGAGAAGAAAACAATATTGAGTTATTATCTGTTGGAAAATTTGACGCTGTTCCTAATGACTTACATCTTATTGGAATGGTTGCTACAACAATGTTTAATGCAAGCGGTTATTATCTTGGAAATTATGGTCAAGGAACCATGGTGGTTACAATAAAATCTGATAAAATAGACAATATTGAAAGCGAGGAATTCTCTAGAATTTTAACCGTTTTCCCAGAATTGATTTCTACGTTTGAAATTCAAAATCATAAAAATGCCTTTACGAATTATCTTTCTCAAAAAGGTTTTGAATTGATTTCAAATGAAAATGAAGTAAAAGCTCAAAAGAATGGCAAAGTAATTAATGTGGTTTTTAATGAAAACGATCTTTTGATCAATTTAAATGGTAATTCTTAAACATTTGAGAGGTTAGATTTCTTTTCGTGAAAGACTTTTACCTAAGCGAAAAAAAACATGAAATTCAGAAGTCCAAAGAGACTTTTTGTGTTTCATCTTAGAATTAAATTTATAATCAAATAAACAGATTATGATTATTTTAAAAACCAATCTTAAAATTGTTCTTTTTTTTGTTACAATTCTTTTTTTGAGCTGCTCTCAACAAAAAAATGTACCTCAAAAAAACACATGTAAAATCTATCCTGATAATTTATCCAAAGTTTCTTTTTCAGATAATGAATACCATATAACCTCTATTGAACTTGATAAATTTTATAATGAAAATAATGACTTTGAAATACTTATTTATAGTTATGTAGAAGGAATTGGAGATTATAAACTACTAAGATTTTTTAAAACAAGTTCCGGAGAATGGAAACAAGTAAAGATTGAAAACGACAAAAAAACAGAATCTAAATTAGAAATTCCAGATGATTTTGTCCTAGACCATTTGAACACAATTGAAGAAAAAGCTTTTTCTCAGTTTTGCGGATTATGTTATGATTGCACATATTATACATTTTTAGTAAAAAAAAATAATATCATATTTAAATATTATTCAAATTCAGAGCCCTTTTTTAATCTCACAGAAATTGAAAATGAGAAACTGGTTAATTATATAAGAATATATGATTTTTTTAATAGAATTAATTAATAGCCGCTAACAAGAGCGGGACGCTCGCGCCAGCAAAAACTTGAAACTTGAAACTTGAAACTTTAAACCTCAAACAAAACATAACGACAAAGCATGTCTCTGCGTGAGGGATAGAAGCTAGCTACCGAAGTAGCGCGGATAGCCCGACAGCATTTAAGAAAAGGCCCAATGAACGCAAAGTTGATTGGGCCTTTTTTTAAATGGTGGCACGCCCTAATTTTCAAGATCCTGAGGTGCTGAGGTTCTAAGATGCTAAGTTTTGAGGTTCTTAAGACTCTAAATTTTCTTTTTTGGGTTTAAAATCTACCGAAGCGTATTTATCTTCTTCGAATAACAATTTTATGTTTTCGTAAGAGTTTTTTAGTGCTTCTTTGATTTGTTCTGGGTTTAACCAGGCCACTTTTTCGATTCCTTCTTCTAATTGTCCGTGTGGAGTTCCTTCAAAATCGGAAAACATTTCGAACCAATGTGTGATTTTGAGTTTGTATTTTCCGTTACGTTTAAAGATATGGTAGGTTTTCTGTAGTTTGTTTGTAATACGAAGTTGGTTTACGCCTGTTTCTTCTTCAACTTCACGCATTGCCGTTGCTTCGATCTCCTCTCCTTTCTCGATTCCGCCTTTTGGAAGATCCCATTTACCGTTTCTGAAGATAAATAAAACCTCGCCTTTCTTATTG
This sequence comes from Flavobacterium panacis, assembly GCF_024649945.1. Lineage (GTDB taxonomy): Bacteria > Bacteroidota > Bacteroidia > Flavobacteriales > Flavobacteriaceae > Flavobacterium > Flavobacterium panacis. The sequence continues at coordinate 1,073,344 of NZ_JANKMS010000001.1, forward strand.
TACACAAAGCCTCCGCCCGCTTTATTTACGGGAATTTTAGCTTTTAGTGTTTTCATCATTTCACTTTCGTCGGGATGATAAAGAATCGCTTTTTGAATTTTATTTTGAAAAATTTTTATAATAAGCTGTTCTATATCAATACTCTCCAACAAGAACAATTGGAAATCTGTTTCCTTAGAGATTTCATTTGTCAAAAAAAGTGGTTTGTCGTTTACAAAAACTTTATACATTTGTACTATGATTTTTAATAAAGATACTGCCGAAAAAACAGCCGAATTGCTTTTGCAAATAAATGCAATTAAATTGAATCCCGAAAATCCTTTTACATGGGCTTCTGGTTGGAAATCTCCTATTTACTGTGATAATAGGTTAATTCTTTCATTTCCGAGCATCAGAAACTATGTTCGTGATGAATTTGCTAAAAACATCGAAAAACAATTTGGAAAACCTGATGTGATCGCTGGTGTTGCTACTGGAGCCATTGGAGTTGGAATTTTGGTTGCCGAAAGTTTAGGTCTTCCATTTGTATACGTGCGTCCGGAACCTAAAAAACACGGAAGACAAAACCAAGTGGAAGGTTTTTTACAAAAAGGTCAAAATGTTGTAGTTGTCGAAGATTTAATTAGTACCGGAAAAAGCAGTTTAATGGCTGTGGAAGCTTTAAGAAGCGAAGGTGCTAATATTAAAGGTATGGCTGCTATTTTTACTTACGGTTTTGGTGTTGCCGAAGAAAATTTCAAAGAAGCTAATATTGATTTATTTACTTTAAGCAACTACGAAAATCTTTTGGATTTAGCTGTTCAAAAACAATATATCACAGAAGAGCAACAATCTACTCTTTTAGAATGGAACGAAAGTCCATCTACTTGGGGACAAGAAGGATAATTTTAGATTTCTGATTGCAGATTTTAGATTTCTTAAAAATTGCTTCACTCTTTTTTGGAATTTGGACTCGAGCGATAGCGAACAGGTGAAACAATTTAGAAAATTGGAATTTATTTTCAAATAAATAATAAACAAAATAGTATATGAACTTAGAAAGTCCAAAAGTTACAGTTCAAAAATCAGCTCAAGATTTATTTGATCAATTGACTGACGTTAAGAACTTCGAAAAATTAATGCCAGATAACATTGCTAAATTTGAAGTGACTGGCGAAGACGCTTTTATTTTTGGATTGAAAGGAATGCCTGAAATCAAATTGAAAATGAAAGAAAAAACAGCTCCAAACAAAATCGTTTTGGGTGCTGCAAGTGATAAACTTCCGTTTACGCTGACTTCAAACATTGACACTATTTCTGATTCAGAAAGTGCTGTTCAATTATTCTTTGAAGGCGAATTCAACGCTATGATGGCGATGATGGTTAAAGGTCCAATCAGTAAGTTTATTGAAACTTTAGCAAATAATATGCACAAACTTTAATAATGGTTAATTATTAATTGTGAATTATAAATTAAAAGTCCAATCTAACGATTGGGCTTTTTTTATTATGCACTCGCAAAGTCGCGGAGTCGCAAAGTTTTTATCGCATTTTTTGTCATTTCGACGTAAGGAGAAATCACACGCGGGATTCCGCAAAGATTGGAAATATTCTTTATTGGGCTACTAGTGCGATTTGCTTCGCCTTTTCGCTATCGCTTGGGTCTCGTTCCTCGAAATGACAAACTAAACGATTTTATTCACAACGAAAGAAACCTTTGTCCCTTTGTTACTATGCCCCTTTGTCCCTCTCAATAAAGCATCTTCACTTCCTTAATCTCAAATTCTGCCACAGTATCATCTTCCAATAAAACCTGCAGTTTTCCGATTGGAGAAACACCTTGAATAATTCCCATGAAATCTTGGTCATTTTTGCCTCTAAATGCTGTTGGAACTCCTTTTTTAAATAATGTATTGTAATAATTATTCCATAAATCCTGAGAAGAAGTCTGCCACAATTGAATGTTCTCTTTGATTTTTTCCACTATTAAAACTGTGATCTTTTCTTTATCAAAAGGCTTACCTGCAATTACTGCCAATGAAGAAGCGCTCGGCAATTCGTCATAATTGGTTTGATTTACATTCATTCCAATTCCAGCAACTGACACGATTCTGCCATCGCTTTTTATAGTATTTTCGATTAGTATGCCAACTAATTTCTTATTATATGACAGAATGTCGTTTGGCCACTTAATACAGATTTCAGGAATATTTAACGATTTTAAAACCTCTGCAACTGATAAAGAAACCACAAGACTTAAATTAAAAACTTCTTCAAGATTATAAAGAAATTCTTTCACCAATACACTCATAATTAGGTTTTTACCGACTTCAGACTCCCACTTCCCTCCCATTTGTCCTTTGCCTTTTGTCTGATTTTCAGCTGTTACCGTTGTAAAATTCTCTAGTTCATCCTGACTTGATAAGGCTTTCAGGAAATCATTTGTCGAATCTATGGCATCGAGTTTGATTAGTTTCATTAAAATAATTTGAATAACTTAATTTAATATTTTGTTAAGGATCAAAAATAATCACAAAATTTGGTAACTTTACAAATTCACATATAAAATAATTCATGGCGAAAAAGACGATTAATAATGATGTTCTACTGGCGAACATAATCAAAGGGATTGAGGAAGTAAAAGGAAATGATATCGATATTCTTGACTTAAGAGAAATAGATACTGCTGTTTGCGACTATTTTGTAATCTGCAATGGTAGCTCAAATACCCAAGTTAACGCCATCGTAAACTCAATTCAAAAAACAGTATCAAAAGATTTAAAAGATAAACCTTGGCACGTAGAAGGAACCGATAACGCAGAATGGGTTTTAATGGATTATGTACACATTGTGGTACACGTTTTCCAGAAGCATATTCGCGAATATTACAACATCGAGAGCCTTTGGGGCGATGCCAAAATAACTACAATCGAGAACAAATACTAAAGAAACTTTCATTAAATGGCTAAAGATAATAATCCAAATCCGAATAAATTTAAAATAAGTCCTTGGTTAATATATACCGCAATACTTTTAGTTTTTTTATTCATAAGTTTTGCCACAGGAGGATCAAGCTTAAGCGAACCTGCTCAATTAACTTCTTCTAAATTCAACACCTTACTAGAAAAAGGACAGATTGAAAAAGTAATTGTTTACAACAAAGCAGAAGCTGAGGTATATTTAAATGCTGCCGCTCTTAAAGATCCCGCAAATAAAAATGTAGCTCAAGATATTTTCAAACAACCAAACAAAGGTCCACATTACACTTTGGAAATTGGTAACGATCAAATCTTTCAGACTAAATTAGAAAAAGCGGTTACAGAAGGCAAATTAAAAGATTACAATTTCCAACAGAAAAACAACTGGAGCGATATTTTAATCAGCTTACTTCCTATCATCATCATTGTGGGTGTATGGATTTTCATTATGCGTAAAATGTCTGGTGGTGGCGCTGGAGGTGGCGGACAGATTTTCAATATCGGAAAATCGAAAGCTAAACTTTTTGACGAAAAAACAGATATCAAAACCACGTTTAAAGATGTTGCTGGTTTAGAAGGTGCTAAAGAAGAAATTCAGGAAATTGTTGAATTCCTTAAAAACCCTGAAAAATATACAAACTTAGGGGGTAAAATTCCTAAAGGAGCTTTACTTGTAGGACCTCCGGGAACTGGTAAAACGTTATTAGCAAAAGCCGTTGCTGGTGAGGCGCAAGTACCGTTCTTCTCTTTATCAGGTTCAGATTTCGTAGAAATGTTTGTAGGAGTTGGTGCATCTCGTGTACGTGACCTATTCAAACAAGCAAAAGAAAAATCTCCTGCTATCATTTTCATTGATGAGATCGATGCTGTTGGTAGAGCAAGAGGAAAAAGCAACATGTCTGGCGGAAACGACGAGAGAGAGAACACTTTGAACCAATTATTAACTGAAATGGATGGTTTTGGTACAAACTCTAACGTAATTGTTTTGGCAGCAACCAACAGAGCTGACGTTTTAGACAAAGCTTTAATGCGTGCCGGACGTTTTGACAGACAAATTTTTGTTGACTTACCAGACATTCGCGAGAGAGCTGAAATCTTCAAAGTACACTTGGCCCCTATCAAAAAAGTTGAAGGTCTTGATTTAGATTTCTTAGCAAAACAAACTCCAGGATTCTCTGGTGCTGATATCGCTAACGTTTGCAACGAAGCTGCATTAATTGCTGCCCGTAACAACAAACCAGCAGTTGACAGACAAGATTTCCTTGACGCAGTGGATAGAATTATCGGTGGTCTAGAAAAGAAAAACAAAATCATCACTCCTGAAGAAAAAAGAGCAATCGCGATTCACGAAGCAGGTCACGCAACTGTAAGTTGGATGTTAGAGCACGCTGCTCCACTTATTAAAGTAACTATTGTACCACGTGGACAAAGCTTAGGAGCTGCATGGTATTTACCAGAAGAAAGACAAATCGTGAGAACAGATCAAATGTTAGACGAAATGTGTGCTACTATGGGAGGTAGAGCTGCTGAAAAAGTAACTTTTGACAGAATTTCTACAGGTGCTTTAAGTGATTTAGAAAAAGTAACACGTCAGGCTCGTGCAATGGTAACGATCTATGGATTGAACGATAAAATTGGAAACGTTACGTATTACGATTCAACAGGACAAAGCGAATACAATTTCTCTAAACCATATTCTGATGAAACAGCAAAAATCATTGACGCAGAAATTTCAGAATTAATTGAAGGACAATACCAAAGAGCTATCCAGATATTAGAAGAAAACAAGGACAAGTTGAACCAACTTGCTGATATTCTGATTGAAAAAGAAGTAATCTTTAAAGATGACTTAGAAAACATATTCGGGAAACGTACTTTTGATAAAAACTTAGAAGAAGTAGTTTCATAAATAATTACGAAAAACGTAATAAATTTTCAAAATCTTAATTCAAAAGTCCCTTTTGAATTAAGATTTTTTTATCTTTGAACGTTTTCAATTAACATGTAAAGTATTTCATATAAAAAATGAATTTTTTCAAAAAAATATTTGGCTCGAGTGAAGCCCCTTCTGACGAAGAGAACGAAAGCGAATATGCAGGTACATCTGCTCAGAACAGCCATTTATCTTTGGACGAACAATTTATTTTCAATTTTAAGAAAAATGGAGGTAAATTTTTGTATTGTGAAAACAAGAGTGAAGTTACTGAACAGTTTGAAAACATATTAGAAGAAAATGATTGGTTCGAAAAAGAAGCTTTATGCTATGAACCATCCCTTTTTGGCTTATTAGAAGAAAATAAATTATTCTACATTGCTCCTTCAAATCCAAGATTCTTATTGGCAAGCTGTGAGAACCTTATTGCCGACGAAGGTTCTATTTTATTTTCATCCAAACAAATTCGACAAAATAAACCAAACGAATTACCAGCCAATATTGTTATTATAGCAACTACAAGCCAAATCCTACCAATGAAAAGTGACGGACTAAGCGCTATAAAACGTAAATACGAAAGAGACTATCCTACCAATATTACCACAATAAAATATTTCGAAAAAGCAAAAGAAGAAGACTTTACCCAATACGGAAGTGTTGCTAAGAACCTTTATTTACTGCTTTTAGAAGACCTTTAAGATGAACGAAACACTTAAGAGAACCATTTCTGGTGCTGTTTATATCGCTCTACTATTAACTTCGATATTGTTTTCTACTGAAAGCTTCATTCTCCTTTTTGGTATTTTCTTAATCATTACGATTTATGAATTTTCTAATATCGTAAATCTAAACAAAGTCTTTTCTATACTTTTTGGAACACTTGTTTATACCATAGTTGTCTTTGTAACTCATTACAACAAACAGACCAGTAAGTTTTTAAACGATACATTTAATTTGAATATAAGCTTAGAAACAAACATTCAGCAAATGGATTTAATTCTGCTTGCCATTACACTTGTGGTTTCAATCAAATGCATCATTTTTCTATTTTATGATTCTGTACAAAATATAAGTACTTCTTCAAAATACTTGTATCTTCTTGGTTACATCACCCTGCCCTTTCTATTCATAGTAAAAATTTCTTTTGGAACACATTCTTATAACCCGAAGATTATTCTTGGCTTATTCGTTTTAATCTGGACCAATGATACTTTTGCTTATTTAGTTGGAAAATCAATGGGAAAACATAAATTGTTTGAGAGAGTTTCTCCTAAAAAAACCATCGAAGGTTTTATTGGCGGTGTCGTTTTTGCAGCATTTGCAGGATTTTTAATCTCTAAGCTCTATATTAAACCCAATCCTGAGTTTAGTAGTATGTCTATTATAATCTGGACCAGTATTGCTTTAATTGTCAGTATTTTTGGCACTATCGGAGATTTGATTGAATCCAAATTCAAAAGAATTGCCGGCGTAAAAGACAGTGGTTCCATCATGCCGGGTCACGGAGGTATTCTAGATCGATTAGATAGTGTTATATTTGTAGCACCCATTATATTTTTATTTTATCAAATTTTATATTATGTTTCATAAAGAAGGAGGCCCGTCCATTTTATTAGGTGTAGTTTTCACTGTTGTTGTGGTTTTATTAGCTGAGAAATTCATTGACATCAATTGGCTAAGAACTGCTGTTCAAATTGCAGCATTAGTAATTCTAATCATTATTTTACAATTCTTTAGAAATCCTAAAAGAATTGCCGTTAGAAACAGCGATCATATCCTGGCTCCTGTTGATGGAAAAGTTGTGGTTATTGAAGAAGTTTATGAAGGAGAATATTTTAAGGATAAACGTTTACAGGTATCTATTTTTATGTCGCCAATCAATGTGCACGTAACACGTTACGCAATGGATGGTATCATTAAATTCAGCAAATATCATCCTGGTAAATTTCTTGTTGCTTGGCATCCAAAAGCGAGCGAAGAAAACGAAAGAACTACAGTAGTTATCGAAAACGAAACTTTCGGAGCTATTTTATACAGACAAATTGCAGGAGCTTTGGCTCGTAGAATTGTAAATTATGCTAAAGAAGGAATGCAGGTTGTTCAGGGAACTGACGCTGGTTTCATTAAATTTGGATCAAGAGTAGATTTATTTTTACCTTTAGGTACACCAATTAACGTTGAATTGAATCAAAAAGCGATTGGTGGAAAAACAATTATTGCTACAAAAGCATAAATGACAGAAAAAGATTTAGATATTCGCTTTGCGGAAGCTGTAGAAATTGCAATGACAATGACTCAGGCTTCACTGCCGCAAGATGTGCAGTTAAGACTTTATGCATTTTATAAACAAGCAACTTTTGGTACAGCTGTCTACAATCAATCTGAGAATTTTGATTTAAGAGATGCTTTTAAAACAAATGCTTGGATGCAAATCAGTCACATGTCTGTAGATGAAGCGAAAGAAAATTATATCGAGATCATTAATTCATTAACATCAAAATAAATATATTATGAAGAAAAATGTTGTTCTTTTTACTGCTTTAGCTTCATTTTTACTATTATTTTCCTGTAAAGAAGATAAGCTGACTGAAGTAGTTGAGGTTCCTCTTCCAACAAAAGAAGAGAAAATCACTATAGGTTCGCCTAATGATGTTAAAGCTGATCCCGGATCTTTTGAAATGACCAAACTGTCTTTTGCTTATGATGGTCTTTCTCCCGCAATAAGGTCATTGACTATGGAAACGCATTATTCTAAACATTATCTGTCTTACACTAACAATTTCAACAAAGAAATCGTATCGACAGAATTTGAAAATATGCCGATTGAGGATATTTTAAAAAAGATGGATTTGAATAACGCCAAACTTCGTCAAAATGCTGGTGGATATTACAATCATACGCTTTATTTCAATATTTTAAGTCCAAAAGAACAAACTCCAAAAGATACTCTTTCAGGCTCTATTAATAAAGAATTTGGTTCTTTTAACAACTTAACAAATCAGTTCAAAGCACAATCTGAAAAGCAATTTGGTTCAGGATGGGTTTGGTTAGTGGTTGACCGATATGGTAAACTTCAAATTACAACAACTCAGGATCAAGATAATCCGTTGATGAAAAATGCTATAGTTCCCGGAACACCAATTTTAGGAATTGACCTTTGGGAACATGCTTATTATCTGGATTATCAAAACAGAAAAGGAAGTTATATTGACGCTTTTTACGAACATATCAATTGGGAAAAAGTAAACGAATATTATATTGAAGCTCTCAAAAAGGTCAAAAAAGTATAGAAAAGAAGCTGGTACGAATTAAGTATCAGCTTTTTTTTATACCTTTTATGTTATTATATCCAAAGAACATGAAAGATATTGCCAATCGTTTTGCAGAAAACCCATTAATTTCTCCATCAGATTTACCTCCAAGCAGAGAAGGATTAGAAATTACTTGCCTTCTAAATCCTGGTGTGTTTCAGTTTCAAAATAAAACTTGGCTAGCAGTAAGAGTTGCCGAAAGACCAAAACAAGCTGAAGATATTATCTCTTTTCCAATACTGACAGAAAATGGTTTAATTGAAATTATAGAAATTTTAAAAGATCATCCTGAACTTGTTGCTACAGATGCACGTGTAATTAACTACCAAGGAATTGATTATTTAACCACCCTTTCTCACATCCGTTTACTTTGCAGTGATGATGGAAAACACTTTTACGAACCAGAAGATTATCCTTATTTGGTTGGTGAAGGAATATTAGAAACTTTTGGAATTGAAGATTGCCGCGTTTCCTTCATTGAAGGAAAATATTACTTGACTTTTACTTCGGTTTCTGGGAATGGCGTTGGGGTAGGTTTACGCACCACAACCGATTGGATAAACTTTGAAAAACACGGAATGATTTTCCCACCGCATAATAAAGACTGTGCTATTTTTGAGGAAAAAATAAACGGTTTGTTCTACGCTTTACATCGTCCGAGCAGTGTAGATATTGGCGGAAATTATATTTGGATTGCCTCGTCTCCTGATGGCATTCATTGGGGAAATCACAAATGTATTATCAAAACCAGAAAAGGAAATTGGGATAGTAAAAGAGTCGGCGCAGGTGCTGCTCCAATAAAAACAGAATTTGGCTGGCTGGAGATTTATCATGGAGCAAATGAATTTCATCAATATTGCTTAGGCGCTTTTTTAATGGATCTAAAAAATCCTTCAAAAGTAATTTCAAGGACCGAAACTCCTATTATGTTTCCTAAAACCGATTATGAATTAAGTGGTTTTTTCGGAAATGTTGTTTTTACAAACGGCCATATTCTAGAATCTGATGGCGATACACTTACTGTTTATTACGGTGCTTCAGACGAATTTGTTTGTGGAGCTCAATTTTCAATTAAAGAAATTCTTTCGTTATTAAAAAGCATTTAAACACATAGAAACATAGATTTTTGCAAAAAAAAAAGAATACAAAAGAAACTAGTTTCCACACATAGCTCGACTATGTGCATTCAAACCTAGTGAAGCGCCTTTTATTAGTTTTGAAAGCTATGTTTCTATGTGTTTAAATTAAATCTTTATTTCAATTCCAAAATCAAAGATTCTAAAGGCTGAATCGCAACTTTAGCCACTCCTTCTCCATTTTCTACTTTAAGAATAAACTTTTTGGTTTTATATAATTGTTCATTTAATTCATATTCTCCGTCTTTTAGATTCCATTTAGAAATAATTGAAGAAGGAATTTTTAAATCAAATTCGCTTGCTTGCTCAGAAGAGAAATTAGCAATTACAATCAGCTTTTGATTTTCTGACCAACGTACATACGAATACAATAAAGCATCATAATTTGAATTATTTTGACGGTTAGCAGCTTGAATTTCTTCAAAACTTCCCATCAAAGCACTACTGTTAATGGTAAAATTTAATAATCGTTTGTAAAAATCACGAAGTTCTTTTTCAGAAGTTGAAAGTTGTCCTCCATCAAATTTACCATCATTCATCCAACGCTGATGATTTGGAACTCCGATATAATCAAAAATTGAAGTTCTTGTAGGTTTTCCAAAACCAGCATCTTCAAGTCCCGCCTCCCCTACTTCTTGTCCGAAATAAATCATCGTTGGCGACGTGCTTAAAGTTGCCGAAACCACCATTAAAGGTTTTCCTCTTTCTGGAGTTCCAGCAAATTCTGAACTTGCCAATCGCTGTTCATCATGATTATCCAAAAAATGAAGCATGTGATGTTCAATATCCGTCATTCTATTTTGAATACTTGTCAATTCATCTGGAGACGATTTTCCGTGAATAATATCTTTTAATTTATCATAGGTTTCTACTTTATCATACAGATAATCCATTTTTCCTAAACGAATGTAATTGCGATATTCATTCGGATTATAAACTTCTGCCAATAAAAAAGCTTTTGGATTTTTCATTTTAATGGAAGAATTCATGTAGCTCCAAAATTCATACGGAACCATTTCAGCCATATCATAACGGAATCCGTCAACGCCTTTTGCAGTCCAATACAAAGCAATATCTCTAAATTTTTTCCAAGAATCAGGTACTTCTTTATCCTGCCAAAAAGCAAAATGTTCTTGATATGATTTTTGATCAAAGCCAATAGGAAGTTCAGGAAAATCTTTTGCCCCATCTGGACGAACTCCATAATTAACTTTTACCGTTTCGTACCAGTCGTTTTGATCCGGTTTTACTTTTCTAGAACCATTTCCTGTCCATTTCGCCGGATTCTCATCAAATCGTCCATCAATAAGCGGATTTTTTTCTCCATTTAACGGTATATCTCCATCTGGAATTTCAAAATGTTCTCTTGGAATATAATAGAAATTATTATCACGTTTGTATTCAACCGTCACATCATCATCTGCTCCAAAATCTTTTACACCTTCAGGATTTGACTTCCCTTCGTATTTGCGAGCAATGTGATTCGGAACAATATCAATAAGCAATTTTAAACCTGTATTATGAGTACGTTTAATTAACGTTTCAAATTCTTCTAATCGTTTTGCAGGATTAACGGCCAAATCAGGATTTACATTATAATAATCTTTAACCGCATAAGGAGATCCTGCTCGTCCTTTTACCACTTCGGGATCATCATTTGAGATTCCGTAAGCTGTATAATCTCGTACCAAAGCATGATGCGGAACACCTGTATACCAAATATAAGTTACTCCTAAATCTTTGATTTCATGAAGCGCTTTATCTGTAAAATCATTAAACTTTCCAACTCCGTTCTCTTCAATTGTACCCCAGGGTTTATTGGTTTTATTTTTATTTCCGAATAGGCGTGTAAAAACTTGATAGACCACAACTTTTTTTTCTGTTGTAGTTTCTTCTTTTGCTGTACTCATTTTCAATTCCTGTGTTTTACATGCTGAAAACAGTACAGTTAACGTAATTCCAGCTGTAATTAATCTTTTACTTATCATATTTTGGGTTACTCTAATATAATCTTTAAAATTCTAAATACCTGATACAGGTTTTAAAAACAATTTTCTAAATGTACCTCATTTTTTAAAATTCAGCGCATGATCTTTTCCTCTGAGAGCCATTTAGAACCAAAACAGCACAACTACAACGTGAGAGTTCGTTGTTTTGTTGAAAAAATAAATCAGACTCATTTTTTCAATTGGAGTGTTAATGACTATTTATAAATTAATCCTAATATCGGTGACAGGTTGTAAGCTTTTTTATAAATTTGACAAAAATTTAATCAGTTGAAGAAATCACTCTTTTTCATATTTATTTGTCTGTCTTTTTTAAGCGTTCAATTCACTTTCGCGCAAGCAAAAAAAAAACCTGCACAAGCTCCTAAAACCATCGTCATCGAGAATGCTGATTATTCTGATGTTGATCAGGTGAACGTTCCTGATGCACTTTTACTTACCGGAAATGTAAAAGTAAATCATGATGGTGTCGTATTAACCTGCAACAAAGCGTATTACTTTCAAAAAGAAAACTATTTAAAAGCTTTTGGAAATGTACAATTAGTACAGGGAGATACTTTGTTTTTGAATAGTAAGTATGCAGAATATAGTGGTAATGCAAGAAAAGCTTTTGCGACAGGAAATGCCGTTTTAACTTCTCCAGATGCTACTCTACAAACGGATACCATTAATTTTGACCGAAACGTACAAGAAGTTTTTTATAATACAAAAGGAACAATTGTAAACAAAGACAATACTTTGGTCAGTAAATCGGGAAGATATTATGTTGAACAAAAGAAATTCCAGTTTCTAACGGAAGTTACTATTACAAATCCTAAATATATAATCAAATCGAATCATTTGGATTATTATAGTAATTCTGGCCACACTTATCTTTTGGGACCATCAACCATTACAAGCAAGGAAAATTACATTTATACCGAAAAAGGATTTTATGATACGAAGAAAAACCTGGCGCATTTTCTTAGGAAATCGTACATTAAATACGATGATCGACTCATAGAAGGCGACAGTTTATTTTATAATCGAAATACTGAATTTGCATCGGCAACACGAAATGTAAAAATTACAGATTCCATCAATAAAGGAATCGTAAAAGGTCATTATGCCGAGCTTTACAAACTCAAAGATTCTATGTTTGTAACCAAAAGAGCCGTTGCTATTAATTTAGTTGAAAATGACTCGGTTTATATTCACGGTCAAAAGTTATTAGTAACCGGAAAAGAAGGGGAAAGAATTTTAAGAGCGTATAAAAATGTTCGTTTTTATAAAATTGATATGAGCGGAAAATGTGACTCGATACATTCTGACTCAAAAAGTGCTTTGACCAAATTAATTGGAAATCCGATTTTGTGGAATGGTGAAAGCCAGATTACCGGAGATATAATGCACTTGATTGGTGATAATACTACGCGAAAAATAGATTCGCTTAAAGTTTTAAATAACACTTTCCTGATCTCCAAAGACACACTCGGAACCGGCTATAATCAGGTCAAGGGACTCAATTTATTTGGAAAATTCCGAGATGGAAAATTACATGATGTCGATGTCATCAAAAATACGGAAGTCGTCTATTTTATGCGGAATGACGCCAATGAATTAATCGGAATTAATAAAAATGTCAGCAGTAAGATCAATATGATATTAGAAAATAATGCTGTCGAAACCATTACGTTTTTCAACAAAGTAGACGGAGATATTTATCCCGAAGATGAACTTCCTGAAAATGCCCGAAAACTCAGAGGAATGGTTTGGCGAGGTAGCGAAAGAATAAAATCGAAAGACGATATTTTTACCGCCGAAGAAAATGAAATGAATGAAAAACTGATTAAAGAAGGTAAAGAAGAAGAGGAAAAAGGAAAAAATGTTCCAATGAAAGTCCGAAAGGAAACGTTAGATTACGACAAGAAAAAACCAGCAGTCAAGAAAGAAACTAAGCCTAAAACTAAATAGTTTTTAGTCGCAGTCACAGTTTTCAGTCGCAGTCGCAGTTTACTTTAAGTTAAAAACCTTAGAACCTTAGTTCCTTTGCAACTTTGATCCTCTAAAAAAGTTAACCTAAGCGTAAAGTAAAAAAACCTTACAACCTCAGTATCTTTGCAACTAAGCACCTTTAAAAAAAATGAATCCAGATTTTATAAAATACCAGGCACAGACTTCCCCTTACCCACTTGGAATGGAGGTTTCACACGCTATTGGTTCTTACATATACGACACAAACGATAAAAAATATTTGGATTTTGTTGCCGGAGTTTCAGCTTGTACTTTAGGACATCAGCATCCAAGAGTAAATCAGGCCATAAAAGATCAATTGGACAAATATTCTCATGTGATGGTTTACGGAGAATATTCACAAAGTCCAGCTGTACAATATTGTAAATTAATGGCTTCACTTCTTCCAGAATCTCTAAATAAAACCTATTTGGTCAATTCAGGTACAGAGGCTATTGAAGGCGCTTTAAAATTAGCAAAAAGAACGACAGGTAGAAGTCAGTTAATATCTTGTCATAATGCTTATCACGGAAACACAATGGGTTCTATGAGCGTTATGGGATTTGAAGAACGCAAACAAGCTTTTAGACCTTTACTCCCAGATGTTGATTTTATCACTTTCAACAACGAAGAAGATTTACAGAAAATAACTACCCGAACTGCAGCGATTCTTTTAGAAACCATTCAGGGAGGCGCAGGTTTTATTCAGCCAGAAAATAATTTTCTTGAAAAAGTCCGCAAACGTTGTGATGAGGTTGGAGCATTAATGATTGTCGATGAAATTCAGCCAGGTTTTGGAAGAACAGGTAAATTATTCGGTTTTCAAAACTACGACGTTGTTCCCGATATTGTAGTAATGGGTAAAGGAATGGGTGGCGGAATGCCAGTTGGCGCTTTTACAGCTTCAGCAGAAAGAATGGATCTTTTAACCGAAAACCCTAAATTGGGTCATATAACGACTTTTGGAGGTCATCCTGTCATTGCGTCAGCCTGTTTAGCCACTTTGCAGGAATTAACTGAAACAAACTTAATGGCCGAAACATTAGAAAAGGAAAAACTCTTCAGATCGCTTTTGGTACATCCTTTGATAACAGAAGTTAGAGGAAAAGGACTTATGCTGGCCGCCATGACAGAATCGGCTGAAATTACCAACGAAGTCATTTTAAATTGTCAAGACAAAGGTCTTATTTTATTCTGGCTTTTATTTGAAGGATGTGCCATAAGAATTACACCTCCTTTAACTATTTCAGAAGACGAAATCAGAGAAGGCTGTTCGATTATTTTGGAAGTTATGGATGAAATAATGAAAAAGAATAACCAATAGAATCCAAAGCGAAATTTTTCGTCGGTAATAAAAAAAAACAGCAAACAAGAAGATAACTCCCTAATAACAAGAGAGTTTTCTTCCCAAAACAGAATAAAAAACGCTATATATTGTTAATTAAATTGTTCAAAACAAATAATTTCCTATCCTTACAACAATTATATGGTTGCCTAAATTTATAATAGGCTAATTTCAAAATTACGAAGTATGCAATTAAGCAACGAAGAAGAAGATTATAACCTATCCCTATCTAAATTTGAGTCGATGTTAAAAACTAACAAAGTACTCTTTTTTGATTCTGAAGAATTCGAGGAAATCATTCTTCATTATTTAGACATAGGCAAGGCTAATTTAGCAAAAAAAGCCTTAAAACTTGCATTAGACCAACATCCAAAATCTACAGGCTTAAAATTAGTACAAGTAGAAATGCTGGTTTATGATGACAAACTCGATATCGCTGAGAAGCTTTTGAACGAGTTGTACGCAATTGAACCTAACAACGAGGAAATCTATATCCAGAAAGCCAATATATGTTCGAAGAGAGATCAACACGAAAAAGCAGTTGAACTCTTAAAAATCGCATTGCAATACACCGATGATTACGCGGATGTATACAACTTGATTGGAATGGAATATCTTTTTATGGATAATCTCGAGATGGCAAAAGAGAGCTTTATCAAATGTCTTGAAGAAGACTTAGAAGATCAATCTGCTCTTTATAACGTGGTGTATTGTTTTGAGTTTTTAGATCAAAATCAGGAAGCTATTGTATATCTTAACGATTACATCAACAGAAATCCATACAGCGAAATCGCGTGGCATCAGCTTGGCCGTCTTCATTACGGTGTAAAAGAATATGAGAATGCCATTCGCGCATTTGATTACGCAACGCTGATTGATGATGAATTTTTAGGTGCTTTTATGGAAAAAGCAAAAGCTTACGAACGTCTGAAAAAATACAATGAAGCAATTGAAAGTTATAACAGAACCATCGAATTAGACGATGCAACATCGTATGCACTTCTTCGAATTGGTAAATGTTATGAAAAACTTGGAAATTTAGCGAAAGCTATTCAATATTATAACCAAACGGTACATGAAGATCCGCTTTTAGACAAAGGATGGATTGCAATAACAGATTTTCATCTTCGCCAAAAAAACTATCAAAAAGCATTGTTTTTTGTGAATAAAGCTTTGGCAATCGACAATCAAAATCGTTTGTATTGGAAAAGATATGCTACAATCAACAAACACATGAACTTTTTTGAAGAAGCCGAATTCGGTTTTAGAAAAGCAGTTGAATTTGGAGATTATGCATTAGATACTTGGTTGTACTGGGTTGATATTCTTCAATTTTTAGGAGAATTTGAAACTGCTATTCAAACTTTATTACAAGCTTCTGAATATTTTCCAGAAGAAAATGAAATTGAATACCGCTTAGCTGGATTGTATTTTATGATCCAGGATAATACAAAAGCTAAATTTCACTTAAGCAATGGCTTACGTCTTAATTTTGAGAATTACATCTTAATAGAAGATCTGTTTCCAGTTGTTTGGGCAAAAAAAATGGTAAAAAATTATATAGAAAAACATCGTAAATAAGAATGGTTGATATTTTATTAAGAAGACGTTTTGGATTATTAGGACGCAACATTAGTTACTCATTTTCAAAAGGTTATTTTACAGAAAAATTTAATAATGAAGTTTTTGCTGGAAACAGCTATGAGAATTTTGACATTTCTGAAATTAATTATTTCACTGAATTGGTTAAAAACAATCCAGATTTAAAAGGTTTAAATGTCACTATTCCATACAAAGAACAAGTTATTCCATTCTTAGATAAATTATCGCGTAAAGCAACTTTAATTGGTGCTGTAAATACCATTAAATTTACCAAAAACGGAAAATTAAAAGGATACAACACGGATTATTATGGTTTCAAAAAATCATTAGAACCGTTATTGGAACCACATCATAAAAAAGCACTTATCTTAGGAACCGGAGGCGCTTCTAAAGGTGTTGCTTTTGCTCTGGATGAACTAAATATTCCGTACACTTTTGTTTCTAGAGAAGCGAAAGAAAATATTATTGACTACGATTTGATTAATGCTACTACGTTTGACAATTTTCAAATCATAATCAATTGCACGCCAGTTGGAACAAGTCCAAATATTGATGCTTGCCCAAACTTGCCTTATGAGTTTTTTACAGAAAAACATATCGCTTACGATTTAATTTATAACCCAGCAGAAACCACTTTTTTAAGAAAAGCAAAAGAAAAGGGCGCTGTTATAAAAAATGGTCACGACATGCTGATTTTTCAAGCTGAAAAGGCCTGGAAAATCTGGAACAAATAAAACAAGAGATAAAAAATAAAATGTTAACGTATTTTTTGTATTTTTAAATCACTTATAAACAAGTGGTTATGAGAAAAATACAATTACTTAGCATTTTATTTTTTTTATTTCACAATCTACTTTCCGCTCAAGAAAATGATACTTTACAAAGTCCTTTTTCTGAGCCACGTTATCATTATTTTCTCAAAACAATTCTTCTCTTCGACGAATATCTAGATACTGACAACGGATCTATTAATACCACGCAAGTTCGTGTTTTACTCCCTATTGGCAATAAAGCTTGGAATTTGAGATTTGATCTTCCCCTAGTTTCCGCAAATACCAATTCCATAAATAAAACGGCAATCGGAGATGTTGGTATGGGAATAAGTTATATTCCGTACATGAAAAACAGTAACGGTATTGCTTTACGAACAAGAGTTTATGCCAATACAGCTGCTGATCCGAATTTTGGGACTGGAAAATGGGTTATTATGCCAGCAGTTATTTATGGAAAATACCTTTATAATAAAAAGTTTCTTTGGCTTTCGACCTTAGAATATCAAACGAGTTTTGCAGGCGAAGATGATCGCAATGATATAAGTACAACTCTTTTTGAAAATGTATTTTTTCATTTTTTCGGAAAAAATTGGGTCGCTGGCGATGTTGCATTTCGATACAATGGCATCATAAACGGCTTTCAAAACAATGCTTTTGTAGAATTTGGGAGAAAAATTACGCCTACAAATTTAGTTTACATACATCCAAGTGCTGGATTTGGAGCAAACAGAACTTATAATTTCGGAATTGAAATGGGTGTTTTGATTCTTTTCTAAACAATCAAAAAAAATAAATAGAACCTTATTAATTTATATTTATATAGAAATAATACACAAAACAATGCACATTTTAAATTTACATATCCTTCATACAATCTTAAAAAACAGACCAGACATACTATAGAATAAGGCTAAAGAATAAGAATTTCGTGGTAAAATACAGCATAATCCAGCGATTTATTTTGTATTTAGAAACACCTTTACTATCTTTCGCACTGTTTAAAATAAAAACCTTATACATTTAAAGATGTTAGAAGAAAAGAATGATAACCTGCATGAAGCAGACGGAAAATCTGGAATCGAAATAAACGATTCTATACAAAATGACGCAACTGAAATATCTAATTCTGAAACTGTAGTTGAAAATCCAACTTCAGAAGTTCATGAAACAGTAGATACTAATGAAAATGTTCATCAGGAAGCCCTAGATGTTATAACAAATTCAAATGCTGAAGAAAGTGAAGACGAAACTTTAAAAGAACGTCATGACATTCCTATGCAGGATTATAACACCTTTTCTTTAGATGCATTGGTTGATGAACTAAAAAAATTGGTCAATACAGACAAAGTAATGTCTGTAAAAGATCATATTGAAGAAATCAAAAAAGCATTCCTACTGCAATATCATCATCTTTTGGAAGAAAAGAAAGAAGAATTCCTTGCTTCTAATCCAGATCCAAATGAAGAATTCGAATATCATCTTCCTTTAAAACTAAAATTTGACGAATATTATAATGTTTTTAGAGATAAGAGAAACGATCATTTTAAACATTTACAAACGAATCTAAAAACGAATTTAGAAACTCGTTTAGCAATCGTTGAAGAATTAAAAGAACTTATCAATCCGCAAGAAAATATAAAAGATACTCTTAAACATTTTAATGAATTAAGAGAAAGATGGAAAAATGCCGGCGCTATTCCAAAAGACAAATACAATCATGTTTGGAATAACTACCATTTCCACGTTGAAAATTTCTACGATTATCTTCACTTAGATCGTGAAGCTAGAGATTTAGATTTTAAACACAACTTAGAATTAAAACAAAAAATAATTGCTCGTGTAGAGGAATTGGTTAACGATACTGATGTAAACAAATCGTTCCGCGAATTACAAGATTTACACCGTATTTGGAAAGAGGATATTGGACCTGTTTCTAAAGAACACCGTGATACGATTTGGAATCAATTTAGCGAATTGACTAAAAAAATCCACGACAAGAGAGAAGTTTTGTTCGAAAACCAAAGAGCTAATGAACAGCAACATCTTGAAGTTAAGAAAGAAATAATTGCTAAAATCGAAGTTTTAGGAACTGAAAAAGTAAATTCTCATTCACAATGGCTGGTACAAATTCAAAAAGTAGAAGACTTAAGAAATGAGTTTTTTGCTGCTGGAAAAGTACCTTCAGAGGTAAATGAAGAAACTTGGGCCGCTTTTAAAACTGCTGTTAGAAATTTCAATGCTTTTAAAAATTCTTTTTATAAAGACATTAAAAAAGACCAAAACGATAATTTAAATAAAAAATTAGCGCTTGTTGCTAAAGCAAAAGAATTGCAAGAAAGTACCGATTTTCAAACTACAACTCCTGTAATGAAACAAATTCAGGAAGAATGGAAACAAATCGGTCATGTTCCTAAAAAATATTCAGATAAAATCTGGAAAGAGTTTAAGGATGCTTGCAATCATTATTTTGACAAACTTAAAGAACATAAATCTGAAGAAAACAGTGAAGAAGTAGCGGCTTTTGACCATAAAAAGGCTTATCTAGACACTTTAAGAGCTTTCCAACTAACGGGAGATCACAAAACCGATTTAGACGCTATAAAAGCACATATTGAAACCTGGAAAGGATTTGGAAAAGTTCCATTTTCAAGAAGACACATCGAAGGGAAATTCAATAAAATCTTAGATGCACTTTTTGAAAAATTAAGTTTAAGTAAAAAAGAGTCTGAAATGATGCGTTTTGCAAACCGTATAGATTCTTTATCTGACAGTAACGATACGCGTAAATTAGACAATGAAAAAATCTTTATTATGCGTAAAATTGACGAAGTGCAAAATGAAATTTTCCAGTTAGAAAACAACATCCAGTTCTTTACCAATACTAAAAACGCTAAAAAAGAAAATTCAATAGTTACAGAAGTTCGTAAAAACATCGCCATTCACAAGGAAAGTCTTGAGGTTTGGAAAGACAAACTGAAACAATTGAGAAACTTAGGTCAAGAGTAAGACACAAAAAAATCCAATTTTTAAATTCCAAATTCCAATTAACTACAATTGGAATTTGGAATTTTATTTTTTTTATAATTTAAAGATGCAATGTCTATTCATTACATCTTTTTTTATGCTTTTACTTTCTCCTAACAAATTCATAAAGATTAAATGTAAAATTTTAGCTATATTTGATAGACCACTGAATATTGAAAATCAAACAAATAACAAATATTCTATTAATCTTAATAACTACAAAAATGAAATTTACAAGAAAAGCGCACGCCAACTGGAAAGGAACCGGAATGGAAGGAACTGGAAAAATCAGTACACAGAGTACTACTTTAGATAACGCACAATTGTCTTTTAAAACAAGATTTGCTGACGGTGTTGGAACAAACCCTGAAGAATTAGTTGCCGCAGCACATTCAGGCTGTTTTACGATGCAATTAAGCTTTTTATTAAACGAAGCTGGATTTACTGCAGACGATTTAACTACAGAAGCGACAGTAACTTTTGAAGACGGTTCTATAACTTTAATTCATTTGGATTTAAAAGGAAAAGTGCCTTCAATTTCTGCAGAAGAATTTACTACTACAGCTAATAAAGCAAAAGAAATTTGTCCGATTTCTAAATTGTTAAACACAACAATAACGCTATCATCTGAATTAATTAGCTAAAAAATTAAGCATTAAAAAAAAACCATTCGAAATCGAATGGTTTTTTTTTATTTACAAAACGACTTATTACATTTTCGCTTTTAATGCTTTAGCTTCAGCAGTCATTTCAAGAGCGCTATAAACTCCTAACAAAGTTTTAGAAACATCTTCGTTTTTAGGATCTAATTCATTTGCTTTTTTAAGGTAAGGAATTACACTTTTGAAAACAGTTTCTCTTTGCCCTTTCAAAACATCGTAACGTTTCATATCTTTAGCAGAAGTACCTAATTTATTCATTTCATCAATGATTGGTTTTTCAGCTTCTAATTTCAATGCCGCAAGGTTTAAGTAAGCATTTGTATAGTTAGGATTGATTTCAATTGCTTTTAAGTAATATTTCTCAGCGTCAGCATTGTTTTTTGCACCTGAACTAATTACCCCTAAATTAAATACTAAATCAGCATTATTTGGATCTTTCTCTAAAGCTTCTCCAACTAATTTTTTGTACATGTCAAAATCTTTAGTTTCAAGATATAAATTAGCTTCAGTTAAGATCAAAGAAGTATCTTCTGGATTTGCTTTTCTTGCATCCGCAATTGCTTTCTTAGCTTCTTCAGTACGTCCTTTTTGAACTAAGATCAACGCTAAATTTTTGTAGATTTCTCCTCTTTTTGAAGGAATAGCTTCTGTTTTAGGCTTTTCGTGTGTACCTAATTTCACAGCCATATCTCTTTCTTTAGCATTTGCAAAGTTATCTTCGTTATTATTCGCTTTGTTTAATGCTAAATACAAAGTTCCTTTTCCAGAATAGTTTAATTTTTTCAACTCTTCATACATTGGCAAAGCAAGATCAAAATCTTGTGCATTTACCGCAGTTGAAGCTGCATAGTACAAGTTAATTGTATCATTTCTGTCTAACGCATAAGCATCATACAATTTTTTCGCTCCTTCAACATTTTTATTTGACTGAGTATCAGCAATTGCAGAATTGATTAATTTAGCTTTAATACTACTAATTGAAGTAGCCGCCTGAGTTGAAAATTTCTGTTTCCCAGAAGTTTTTTCAATCTCAATTAATTTTTTGTAGCTCTCAGCAGAAAGGGATAAATTTTTGCTTGTTTCAATATTTTTATCAGCAAGTTCCAAATAAGCATTTCCTTTTACAAAATAGAATTGAGCCTGCTCTGTATCTTTAGCATTTGCAACCATATTTTCAGCATCATTTAAGATTGAAACTGCTCCTTGAGCATCTCCTCCTTTTAAAGCTTTTTCAGCATTTTTAATTTGATCTTTTTGTGCAAAAGAAGCCATAGAGATCAATAACGCTGAAGCAAGTATTACATATTTACTTTTCATAATGATATTTATTTGTATTTAAATTTCTTTTTATTCTGTTTAATTATTCTTCAGATTCTTCCTCTTCAGCGTCATCTTCATCATCAACTACTTCATCATCAGAGTCGTCATCGTCATCTTCTGCAGTTCCATCGTCTTCAAGAACTTCCATATCTGGCTTAACTCTTTCAATTGCAGATTCGATTACATTTCCGTCTTCATCAACAACCACTTCTTCAGCATCGTCTTTCATTACTTTAGCAACAGCAGCGATAGAATCTTTTCCTTTCAAATTAATCAATCTAACACCTTGAGTTGCACGTCCCATAACACGTAAATCCTCGATAGCCATTCTGATTGTCAATCCTGATTTATTGATAATCATCAAATCATCAGAATCAGTTACTGCATTGATAGAGATCAACTTACCAGTTTTCTCAGTGATATTAAGCGTTTTAACCCCTTTACCACCACGGTTTGTAATTCTGTAAACATCTTCTCCATCATCGTCTACTAACTTCGTACGTTTTCCGTATCCGTTTTCAGTTACAACTAAAATTTGAGACTCTGCAATGTCGTTTTTATCCACTGTAACCATTCCGATTACTTCGTCAGTTTCATCTTTTAAGGTAATTCCACGAACTCCAGAAGCGGTTCTTCCCATCGGACGTGTTTTAGTTTCCTCAAAACGAACTAATTTACCAGATTTAACCGCTAAGATAATTTGGCTTTCTCCGTTTGTTAACTGAGCACCAATCAACTCATCACCTTCTTTAATTGTAATAGCAGCAACACCATTAGCTCTTGGTTTAGAATATTTCTCTAAAGAAGTTTTCTTCACCTGTCCTTGTTTCGTTACCATTACAAGATTATGTGTATTGATATAATCTTTGTCTTTTAAATCTTGTGTACAAATGAAAGCTTTTACTTTATCATCACTTTCAATGTTTACAAGGTTTTGGATTGCTCTACCTTTTGCTGTTTTACTTCCTTCTGGAATTTCATAAACACGCATCCAGAAACATTTTCCTTTTTGCGTAAAGAACATCATGTATTGGTGGTTGGTTGCAACGAACATATGCTCAAGGAAATCCTGATCTCTTGTTCCGGCACTTTTTTGACCAACCCCTCCTCTATTCTGAGTTTTGTATTCTGTCAAGTTTGTACGTTTGATGTAACCTGCGTGAGAAATTGTAATTACTACATTTTCATCAGCAATTAAATCTTCAATACTTACATCACCTCCAGAATATTCGATTTGAGAACGTCTTTCGTCACCGTATTTATCACGAATCTCTGTAAGTTCTTCTTTAATCAAATCGATTCTTAAATTAATATCAGCAAGTAAAGCTTTTAAGTGCTCAATTAACTTCATTAATTCATCATATTCTGCTCTTAACTTATCTTGTTCCAGACCTGTCAACTGACGTAGACGCATCTCAACAATCGCACGAGCCTGAATATCTGATAATTTAAATCTTTCGATTAATTTTTCTCTTGCTTCATCTGTATTTTTAGACCCTCTAATTAACGCAATTACTTCGTCAATATTATCAGAAGCAATAATTAATCCTTCTAAAATATGTGCTCTTTCTTCTGCTTTACGTAATTCAAATTGAGTTCTTCTTACTACCACATCGTGACGGTGCTCAATAAAGTAATGAATCATATCTTTAAGATTCAGCAATTGAGGACGTCCTTTTACCAATGCAATATTATTTACACTAAAAGAAGATTGTAATTGAGTGTATTTGTATAAAGTATTTAAAACTACGTTTGGCGTAGCATCACGTTTCAGGATATAAACGATACGCATACCGCTTCTATCCGACTCGTCACGAATATTCGCAATACCTTCGATTTTTTTCTCGTTAACCAAATCAGCCGTACGTTTGATCATTTCGGCTTTGTTAACCTGATATGGAATTTCAGTAACGATGATGCATTCTCTTCCGTCAACTTCTTCAAAACCAACTTTCGCACGCATTACAATACGCCCTCTACCCGTTTTGAAAGCTTCACGAACACCTTCGTATCCATAAATGATACCTCCTGTTGGAAAATCAGGAGCTTTAATATGAGTCATTAACTCATCTACTTCAATATCGTTATTATCAAGATACGCCAAAGTACCATTGATAACTTCAGTTAAATTATGTGGCGGCATATTGGTCGCCATACCAACTGCAATACCTGTTGCTCCGTTTACTAATAAAGTAGGAACTCTTGTAGGCATTACTTTTGGCTCATAGATTGTATCGTCAAAGTTCAATTGAAAGTCAACTGTTTCTTTTTCGATATCTGCCATAATTTCCTCAGAAATTTTACGCATTCTGGCCTCAGTATAACGCATTGCTGCAGGACTATCCCCATCGACAGAACCAAAGTTACCCTGACCATCAACTAATAAATATCGCATACTCCACTCTTGAGCCATACGTACCATTGCATCATAAACAGAAGTATCTCCGTGCGGGTGGTACTTACCCAGAACCTCTCCCACGATTCTTGCAGATTTTTTATGGGCAGATCTTGAAGTTACACCTAAATCATACATTCCGTAAAGAACTCTTCGGTGCACTGGTTTCAAACCATCTCTAACATCAGGAAGTGCTCTCGATACAATTACTGACATCGAATAATCGATGTAAGCTGACTTCATTTCATCCTCTATGTTAATAGGAATTAACTTTTCTCCTTCAGACATAAGTTGTTATATTAAATAATTATAATAGTTTCAAAGCGTGCCAAGATACGTTTTTTTAAATTTTTTTCAGCTATTTCCTTACACTTATTTAAATGATTTATTAACAACTTTATTTTGGCTTTTAGTTAATAAATTAAGCGTTTTTTAACGCTTTAATTGTCTTTTTTTTCGTCTATTAGCTGACAGGCATTCCCGAAGGGTACGGTTTTTGTTTTTAAAACAGTAATTCACTAAATTTACAATACCAATTATATATTATGGATGATAATTTTTCACCAAGAGTAAAAGATGTTATTACATACAGCAAAGAAGAGGCACTACGTTTGGGCCACGACTTTATTGGTACAGAACATCTAATGCTGGGCATTTTAAGAGATGGTAACGGAAAAGCTATTCATATACTTAATAACCTAGCAGTCGATTTAGATCATTTACGCAGAAAAGTAGAAGTACTTAGCCCTGCTAACCTGAGCGTTGAAGTAAATGCAGAAAAGAAAAACCTTCACCTTACCCGACAGGCCGAAAGAGCCCTGAAGACCACTTTTCTTGAAGCAAAAGTATTTCAAAGTTCATCTATAAGCACGGCACACCTGCTGTTATGTATCTTGCGCAACGAAAACGATCCAACAACCAAGCTATTGAATAAACTAAAAATAGATTATGACGTAGCTAAAGAACAGTATTTAAATATGACTCCGAACGAAGAAGAATTCTTAGAAAACTTGCCAAGAAACGAATCGTATAATGACGATTCAGGACAAGATGACAGTCTAAAAGAAAGTAGTTTCAATAATCCCGCCAATAAGTCAAACAAAAAATCTAAGACTCCAGTTTTAGATAATTTTGGGAGAGATTTAACAGAAATGGCCGAAGAGGGAAAATTAGATCCAGTTGTGGGACGCGAAAAAGAAATCGAACGTGTTTCACAAATTCTAAGCCGTAGAAAAAAGAACAATCCACTTCTTATTGGAGAACCTGGGGTTGGTAAATCTGCTATTGCAGAAGGACTGGCTTTACGTATCATTCAAAAGAAAGTATCTCGTATTCTTTTCAACAAACGTGTTGTAACTCTTGATTTAGCAAGTTTAGTTGCTGGAACAAAATACAGAGGACAATTTGAAGAAAGAATGAAAGCCGTAATGAACGAGCTTGAGAAAAACGACGATATCATTCTTTTTATTGATGAAATCCATACTATTGTAGGTGCTGGTGGAGCAACAGGATCTCTTGATGCTTCAAACATGTTCAAACCTGCATTAGCAAGAGGAGAAATTCAATGTATTGGTGCTACTACTCTTGATGAGTACAGACAATATATTGAAAAAGACGGTGCTTTAGAAAGACGTTTCCAAAAAGTAATTGTAGAACCAACTTCTGTTGAAGAAACAATTGCTATTTTGAACAACGTAAAAGATAAATACGAAGATCACCACAATGTAACCTATACGCCAGAAGCTATTGAAGCTTGTGTTAAATTGACAGATCGTTACATGTCTGAGCGTTTCTTACCAGACAAAGCTATTGATGCTCTTGACGAAGCTGGGTCTCGTGTACACATTACTAATATTGATGTTCCGAAACAAATTTTAGATTTAGAGCGTCAACTAGAAGAAGTGCGTGAGCTTAAAAATATGGTTGTTAAAAAACAAAAATATGAAGAAGCAGCCAAACTTCGCGATGATGAAAAACGTATCGAAAAAGATTTAGCTCTTGCACAAGAACAATGGGAAGAAGATTCTAAAAACAACAGAATTGAAGTTACAGAAGATAATGTAGCCGATGTTGTTTCTATGATGACTGGAATTCCTGTTAACAGAATTGCACAGACAGAAAGCAACAAATTGGCTCAGTTACCTGAATTAATTCAGAACAAAGTAATTGGTCAAAATGAAGCTGTTTTGAAAATCGCTCGTTCTATTCAACGTAACAGAGCTGGACTTAAAGATCCTAACAAACCAATTGGTTCGTTCATTTTCTTAGGTCAAACTGGAGTTGGTAAAACGCAATTGGCTAAAGTATTGGCTAAAGAATTATTCGATTCAGAAGATGCCTTAGTTCGTATCGATATGAGTGAATACATGGAGAAATTTGCGATTTCTCGTTTAGTTGGAGCGCCTCCAGGATACGTCGGGTACGAAGAAGGTGGTCAATTGACTGAGAAAGTTCGTAGAAAACCATATTGTGTTGTTCTTTTAGATGAGATCGAAAAAGCGCATCCAGATGTATTCAATATGATGCTTCAAGTTTTAGATGACGGATATTTGACAGATAGTTTAGGTCGCAAAATTGACTTTAAAAACACTATCATTATCATGACTTCTAACGTTGGTGCACGTCAGTTGAAAGATTTTGGTCAAGGTGTTGGATTCGGAACTGCAGCAAGAACTGCTCAGGCTGATGAAAACTCAAAAAGCATTATCGAAAATGCATTAAAGAAAACTTTTGCTCCTGAATTCTTAAACAGAATTGATGACGTAATTGTATTCAACGCATTAGAAAAAGCTGATATCGATTTGATTATCGAAATCGAATTGAAAAAGCTATATTCTCGTATTGCTGAATTAGGATACAAATTAAGCTTGACTGATAAAGCAAAAGCATTTATTGCTGAAAAAGGTTTCGACAAACAATTTGGAGCGCGTCCTTTAAAAAGAGCAATTCAGAAATATGTTGAAGATTTGTTAGCAGAAGAAATCATTACTTCGAAAATACATTCTGGTGATGAAATCATGATGGATTTAAAAGATGATTCACAAGAATTATCCGTAGAAATCCACAAAGCTGAAGAGCCGACAAATCAGTAAATTAGTCAAAATTTATAACACTAATAACTTACCCGTTACGTTTTCATAACATAACGGGTATTTTTTTTAAAGAAATCACTATCTTTAGTAAAAGCAAATAGCTATTTTTGAATTTCAATTCTATAACAAAAAAACAACTTATGCTTCAAAACAAAGTCATTTTAGGCAGCGAAGAATGGTGCTCATTTCCAGAACTAGGAATCCCGACAATCAAGGCTCGTGTTGATTCTGGCGCCAAAACTTCGGCAATGCACGCTTTAAACATAGCTCCTTTTATAAAAAATGATGCCAATTGGGTTAAATTCGACATTAATCCGATTCAGAATAACATTAAAACCATTATTCATTGTGAAGCACCTTTGGTTGACAAACGAATTGTAAAAAGTTCTAGCGGTTTTAGAGAACATCGTTATGTTATTCAAACCAGTTTAAAAATTGGTGACGCTAAATGGCCAATCGAAATGACTTTGACGAATCGTGATTCTATGGGATTTAGAATGCTTTTAGGACGCGAAGCCATGAGCGGAAGGGTTTTGGTTGACCCAGAACAAAAATATCTTTTAGGACAGCCTACACCAGAATCCTTAAAAGAATTATATCAAAACTCAGAAAAAGCAAGTTCAGGTTTAAGAATTGGACTTTTAGCCAGCAATCCTGAATTATACAGCAACAAAAGAATTATGGAAGCCGGCGAAATGCGCGGTCACGAAATGCATTTTCTAAACATCAAGGAATGCTACATGAAACTGGATGCTAAAACTCCTGAGATTCATTACAGAGGCGGAAAAATTTTAAATCAATTTGACGCTATTATTCCGAGAATCCGTCCAAGTATTACTTTTTACGGTTGTGCTTTGACGCGTCAGTTTGAAGCTTTAAAGGTTTTCTGTTTAAATTCAGCTACAGCCATAACGCAATCAAGAGATAAATTATATTCTTTACAATTATTATTAAACAGCGGAATAGACATTCCAACAACTGGATTTGCCAATTCTCCGCTCGACACAGACAACTTAATCAAAATGGTCGGTGGTTCACCTCTAATTGTAAAATTATTGGAAGGAACACAAGGAAAAGGAGTTGTTTTAGCCGAAACCAAAAAAGCAGCAGAAAGTGTAATCAATGCTTTCAAAAGCTTAAATGCCAATATTTTGGTTCAGGAATTCATTAAAGAAGCCAACGGAAAAGATATTCGTTGTTTTGTAATCGACGGAAAAGTGGTTGCCGCAATTCAACGTGAGGCGATGCCAGGCGAATTTAGAGCCAACATTCACCTTGGCGGAACAGCTTCTGTTATCAAAGTAACTCCTGAAGAAAAAAAGATTGCCATAAAAGCCGCAAAAGCAATGGACTTAAAAGTGGCTGGAGTTGACATTATTCGTTCTTCTAAAGGACCTTTATTACTTGAAGTAAATTCTTCTCCAGGCCTTGAAGGAATCGAAGGAGCCACTAATAAAGACGTTGCCGGAGAAATGATCAAAGCGATTGAAAAGAATTTCAAACTATAATTAAGTTCATTTAAACTTAATTCCACATAAATATTTTAGCAGCTTTGCCGAAGTTTAAAACTTTGGCAAAGCTTTTTTATTTAACTTTAAAATAAAAAATATGACTTTCCCATATCTAGATATTATTTTACGAAGCGTTTCTGTCTATTTCTTCATGACAATTGCCTTGCGAATCTTTGGAAAAAAAGAACTTTCGCAATTAAATACTGCCGATGTAATTCTGATTTTACTGATTAGCAACTCTGTTCAAAACGCAATGGTCGGACCAGACACCAGCTTAACCGGAGGACTAATTGCGGCTTTGGTTTTATTCGTAATCAATTATGTCATCAAAAAACTAACACACAAATACAAAATTGTTGGCGATTTACTATTAGACAAACCACAAATCCTAATTCACGACGGAAAATTGGATTTTAAAGCCTTAAGCAAACTTGATATTTCTGATGAAGAATTAAAAGAAGCCATGAGAGAACATGGAATTGAGTTTTTCAAAAACGTAAAATTAGCTATGCTTGAAATTGACGGAACCATCAGCATCATTTCTGAAGATCAGAAGAAACTAAAACAAACACATTACAAACGCAGACACAATCGCAAGAATTTGCAGAAGTTTTAGAAGGATCATTTCCAAAACAAATACCATTTCTTCTTGTTTTTATTTTGCCAAACTTCAATATCCAAATTCAGTATCGTTTCATTTGATAGATTATAGTCATTTAATCTATGATTTAAATTGACCAAAATATAATCCTGCTCCACTGGAAATCTTTCTGCAATATTTTTATAATATTTCAAAAGCTTTTCATCTCTTACTCCATTTAAAGCCTGTAAAGTGGTATGAACAACTCTATTTGCTTTGTCGTTCAATCCGAGGATAAAAGCTTCCAGATATTCTTTTTTATTTTCTAATTGTCCAAGAGAATAATAAGCGGTCACCCTTATCTCTTGATTCAAATGAGACGTAAATGGAATAATGATTGAACTATAATCAAATTTCATTTCCTTCAATAAATAAGTGCAAAAACGAAAAGTTTCATCATCATTTATTTTTGAAACATTTTCTTTAATTACCTCTAACCAATCAGTGCTTTTATCTTTTGCATACCAAAACACAAATTGAAAAACCGCAAGTAAATTTTCTTTAGAATAAGCTACTAAAGAATCATACGCAAGATTATAATCGAACTTTGTCAGAATCTGAAGCAACGTTTCTTTTTCTTTTCCAGTGGTTAAATAAAACTGTTTCAACAAAACATCCAAAGCCTCCGAATCAATATTATCTTTCTTAAGCAAACTTCGCAAACATTCATATTTAGTTTCCATTTTATCTGCAGAAAAATAAACTTCCAAAATATATTTTACAGAACCACTTAATGTAAATGCATACAGTGAAGGATCATTTTTCATTGTTTTTTCTGGTATACTTCCGTCAAGCCATCTTTCATACCAATTTAAAAAATTCGATTCGAAGGCGAAATATGGCTTTTGTCTGTCTATATCAATATTAACAACTCTTCCTTTAAAATGACCATTTAAAACAAGTCCACTATAATAAGAACAGCCTTGAGAACTGATCGGTAAAATTCCTGAGAAAATCTTCCCTAATTCTTTATCAAAATCTGCATCAGAAATATCCTCATTTTCATCAATCTTCCTCGTTAACTCTGCCCAAAACTCATCAGTCATATTTGGATAAATTACACAATCTTGCCTTAAACAATTTTCAGGATTCGTATAAACAAACTCTTCGAGATTCTCTCCAAAAGGAAATATCCCATAATTAGGTCCAGCAGCAGCATTTTGATACGAAATCCCACCGTTTCCAATGTGCAATAAAAAAGCTTTATAAGAGTCAGGCAAGGATAATTTATAATTATTTTCAAACTGAAAAATATCTTCTTCATTTACCGTCTCCCCTAAAATATATTTATGACTATCTGCACCAAATACTTTAAACTCTCCATCAGTATCTTTTGCTATAATCAGCTTCTTTTTTATCCTTTCTATTTGATCAGCTTCTTTCATCTCCTTTTTAATCCTTCTTTTTTCTCCTGTAAATATAAAGGATATATTAAATTCTCTCAATACCCCCAAAACAAAAAAGCCAATTTCAGATTTGAAATCGGCTTTTAATATTTTTGAAAGAAATATGATTTTTTTTTACTATCCTATTTCACAATAGTCAAATTCTTAAATAAACACGCTTAGAATAAAATAAACCAAACCTGCCAATAAAGCTGAAATTGGAATAGTTAGAATCCAAGCCCAGATTAAACTTACCGTAACTCCCCAACGAACTGCAGAAACACGTTTTGTTAATCCAACACCAATAATAGATCCTGTAATGGTATGCGTTGTACTTACTGGAATTTTTAAGTGCTCTGTAAAGTAAAGTGTCAAAGCACCCGCAGTTTCAGCTGCTACACCTTCAAATGAGCTTACTTTTGTGATTTTAGAACCCATTGTTTTTACAATTTTCCATCCACCACTTAAAGTTCCAGCAGCAATTGCAGAGTAACACGCTAACGGAATCCAGCTTGGCATTACACCTTTAATACCTAAATCATCGTTTGGCAATACTACATCTAACCAAGCGTCCATATGAACACCAGGATTCGTATTGATATAAACCGCAACAGCTGCAGCAATAATACCCATTACTTTTTGTGAATCGTTACCTCCGTGACCTAAACTAAAAGCTGCAGAAGATAATAATTGCATTTTCTTAAGAGCAGCATCAGCTTGATGTAAGTTTAAGCTACTAAAGATCAAACAGAAAGCACTTACGGTTAAAACAATAAAGGCTACTAAAAACCATTTAATATTATGAGAATCAAAAGCTACACTCCAGAAATGAGAGTCAAACCTAGGTTTTTCAATTTCAGAATAAGGTTTCATTAAACACCATACAAACACAATAGTTGCAATCATTAAAGCTACCGTAAAGATTTTTGGACCAATACTTTTACGCGAAGCATTTAATAACCAAATAGAAATTAAATATGATGCGATTGCCCCTATTAATGGCGCTAAAACAATAAAAGCAATAATAATGATAACCCCCGAAGGCATTCCGCCATCTTTACCTGCTTTATACCAACTTACAATTTCATACCAATAGTGAGTTGCTCCATCTGCCCCAACATAACCAGAGAAACCATGTACAGCAATGGCATGTGCAACGGCCGCTCCTGCAAAACCTCCAATTAATGTATGAGAAGAACTTGACGGAATTCCTAACCACCAAGTCAATAAATTCCAGCAAATTGCCGCAATTACTCCAGCTAAGATAACAACAAGGTTAATTTCCATTGTGTGCGCTGTTTTGGCAACAGTATCCGCAACACCAAATCCGAAAACCCAATAAGCCAGAAAGTTAAAAAATGCTGCCCAGACAACCGCCTGAAAAGGTGTTAGAACCTTTGTAGCAACAACAGTCGCTATAGCATTTGCCGCATCATGAAAACCATTGATGTAATCAAAAATTAAGGCTAATACTATAATTAATATAAGTAGCGTCATAAAATTATAACTTCAGAATGAAAAATTGAATTAAGAATGTTTTACAGAAATAGATTCTAGTATGTTCGCAACACTCTTACATTTGTCTGTTGCTGATTCTAAAACAGATAATACTTCTTTATATTTAATAATATTTTTAGCATCTGTTTCGTTTTCAAAAATTTCAAAAACTGCTTTGTTATATACGTTATCAGACTTGTTTTCTAGTTTATTAATTCTAGAAGCAGCATCCTTAATCAATTTGAAATTCTGTAAGTTTCTTAATTCTTTTACAGCACTATCGATGTTTTGACAAGCCTCAAGATTGATTTCTGTCATTTTTCTGATAGATTTTGTAATTTTATCAACCTGATACAATCTCATACGGCTTGATGCACCATGAAGGTAATCGGCAACGTTGTCAATTGAAGTGATTAAAGCGTGAATGTCTTCTCTATCGAATGGAGTAATGAAGTTTCTACTCAACTCCAAGTTTGTCTGACGAGTAATGTCCTCTCCTTTTTGTTCTAATTCGTCAATTTTTTGAAAAAGAATTTCTCTTTCTTTTAATGGTAAATTTACAGCTTCGTGTAAGTTAGAAGCTAATTCAATTAAATTGCTTGAAGCCTCTTCAAAAAGTGGAAAGAATTTTTTGTCTTTCGGCACTAAAAATTGGAAAATACTGTTTATTGACATTTGTTTATTTTTGATAGCGCAAAATTACCCTCATTAACACGTTTCAGTGTTAAGCCATTGTTAACAAATCGTTTTCAATTTGAAAACTCGCAAGGAATAACACCGTGTTTTCTATGTCATTATGTAGGATTCTATCTTCTTTGACCAAAGGCACAACTTCTCTATAGCTATTGATAAACATTTCGATAAAATCACTTGATTTTAGAGGCTCTCTGTAAGCAATCGCTTGAGACGCATTTAACAGTTCAATCGCTAAAATTCGCTCTAAATTATCTAAAATTCGTAAGGCTTTTGTAGCTCCGTTTGCTCCCATGCTTACGTGATCTTCTTGACCGTTACTAGACACAATACTATCAATACTTGCAGGTGTTGCCAATTGCTTATTTTGACTTGCAATACTCGCTGCAGTATATTGCGGAATCATAAATCCTGAATTCAATCCTGGATTATCAACCAAAAACGCCGGAAGATTTCGTAATCCTGAAATCAACTGATACGTTCTTCTTTCAGAAATACTTCCTAATTCTGCCAAAGCAATTGCCATAAAATCCAAAGCTAAAGCTAAAGGCTGCCCGTGGAAATTTCCACCAGAAATAATCTGATCTGCTTCTATAAAAATATTCGGATTATCGGTTACTGAATTGATTTCTGTTTTAAATACTTTTCGAACATAATCAATGGCATCCTTCGAAGCGCCGTGAACTTGTGGCATACAACGGAAAGAATAAGGATCTTGTACATGTTTCTTTTCCTGAGCTATAATTTCGCTTCCTTCCAAAAATTCTGTAATTCGCTGCGCCGTTACGATTTGCCCTTTGTGTGGACGTATATAATGTATCAATTCATTAAAAGGTTCGATTCTTCCATCAAAACCTTCCAAAGAAATTGTTCCGATTAAATCTGCCAGATACGAATATTTATAAGCTTTAATTAAAATATGTGCACCATAAGCACCCATAAATTGTGTTCCGTTCAATAAAGCTAAACCTTCTTTTGATTGCAAAACAATTGGTTCCCAATCAAAATGTTTTAGAACCTCTGCAGCATCTGTTTTCTTTCCTTCAAAAAGCACTTTCCCCTCACCTATTAACGGTAAAGACATATGAGCCAAAGGCGCCAAATCTCCAGAAGCGCCAAGAGAACCTTGTGTATAAATTATTGGTAAAACATCATTATTATAAAAATCTACTAAACGTTCTAAAGTTTTTAATTGAACTCCAGAATGACCATAACTTAAGGATTGAATTTTAAGCAACAACATCATTTTCACAATCTCAACAGGAACTTCTTCACCAGTTCCACAAGCGTGAGATTTTACTAAATTCTCCTGAAGTTTAGATAAGTTTCCATTTGAGATTTTCACACTGTACAAAGACCCGAAACCTGTATTGATTCCGTAAATTGGTGCTGTATGTGATGCCATTTTTTTATCTAAATAATCACGGCATTTTTGAACATTTACTTTCGCTTCTTCAGACAGTTCAAGCATTTTATTCTGAGATAAAATCTCATGTAATGTTTCTAAATTTATAGTTTCAGTACTTATATAATGGACTTCTCTCATGATGTTTTTCAATTTAAGACGTCAAAATTCAACAAATCAATATTAAAAAGCAACATTTTATCACAATAATTAAAATTTCAAAAAAAGCCCTTTTTCACGTTTTATTTATTCTTAACATAAAACCAGTCTCTTTTCCCAATCATTTCAATAGCTTTTCATTAAAATCCAACCTTTTACAAAAACAAATCAAAGAAAAATACAAGTTGAAATATACCAAAACCTCAATTTACCCTGTCGAATTTTAACAAATACTCAATATTGAATTATTGAGATTTGAATTATTAAAATATTCGCAAAAAGGCTTTTTGGGTTTTCAGCTTCTATAAAAAACTGTACTTTTGAAAAATCAAAATGAAAAGTAACAGCACAAAATATCAATCTACAATGACAACTCTAACTGGAGTTGCAATTGCTGCTACCATTATTTCTACTACAACAACTACTACCCCTTAGGGGTATACATTTTCACATATAATCCTGATTGTCTATACTTTTTTCGCAAAAGAAGAAAGGTAATGGATACATAAAAAATATTTGCATCAAAAGAAAAATATCACAAAAATGAAAGTATTAAAATTTGGCGGAACTTCGGTAGCCAATGCTCAAAATATAAAACTCGTTCTCGAAATTGTAAAACAAAAAGCTGAAAAAGATCAATTAGTTGTAGTAGTTTCAGCACTTAGCAAAGTAACTGACTTATTGCAATCGGCTGCAGCAAAAGCTGCGGCAAATGACGAAAGCTTTAGAGAAGTTGTTGCCGAAATCGAGAAAAAACATCTTGACACTTTAAAAGAGTTAATTCCGGTAAGCGAGCAAAGCAGTTTGTTGAGCCATGTAAAAAGAATCATCAATCACTTAGAAACTTTATTAGACGGATGTTTCCTTTTGGGCGAATTATCTCCAAGAACTGCCGATACTATTTTAAGTTTCGGAGAATTACTTTCTTCGTTTATTATTGCAAAAGCTTATCAGCAAATCAACAACGATGCTGTTTATAAAGACAGCCGCGAATTAATTAAAACAGATAACAACTTTGGAAAAGCTGCGGTTAACTTCGAAGTTTCAAATCAATTAATCAAAGAATACTTTGCTCAAAACGAAGCAAAAATCAATATTTTACCTGGATTTATCGCGCAGACTTTAGACGGAATTACCTCAACTTTAGGACGCGGTGGATCTGATTATACTGCAGCAATCATCGCAGGTGCTCTTGACGCAGAACAATTGGAAATCTGGACTGACGTAAACGGAATGTTTACTGCAAATCCGAAAATTGTAAAACAAGCGCAGCCAATTGCGAATATCTCGTATCAGGAAGCAATGGAATTGTCGCACTTTGGAGCGAAAGTTTTGTATCCGCCAACAATTCAGCCGGTTTTAAGAAAGAACATTCCAATTTTAATCAAAAATACTTTTGAGCCAGAAGCTGTTGGAACTTTAATTTCTAATACGGTTCTTTCAAAAGATACAGTTGTTAAAGGAATCAGCCATATTGATAATATTTCGCTTTTAACACTTGAAGGTCCAGGAATGATTGGAGTTGCAGGTTCTTCTCGACGTTTGTTTGAAGTATTGTCTCAGGAAAAAATCAATGTAATTTTTATTACTCAGGCTTCTTCTGAGCATTCAATCTGTATCGGAATTCTAAATTCTGATGCTGATAATGCAGAAGCTGCTATTAATAAAGCTTTTGAAATCGAAATTTCGCAAAACAAAATCGATCCTTGTTATGTAGAAAAAGACCTTTGCATTATTGCTTTGGTGGGTGAAAACATGAAAAATCACCAAGGTTTGAGCGGAAGAATGTTCAGCACTTTAGGAAAAAACAACGTAAACATTCGTGCGATTGCGCAAGGTGCTTCTGAAAGAAATATTTCGACTGTAATTAACGAAAGAGACGTTAAAAAAGCGTTGAACACTTTACACGAAAACTTCTTTGAAGAAAATACCAAACAGCTGAATTTATTTGTAATGGGTGTTGGAAATGTAGGTGAGAAATTTATCGAACAAATTCACAGCCAAAAGAAATTCTTAAAAGAGGTTTTAAAAATCAATGTTCGTGTTATCGCTTTATCAAATTCAAGAAAAATGATTTTTGATGAAGACGGAATTTCACTAAAAAATTGGGACTCGGCTCTAGCAAAAGGAGAACCAGCAAGTATCGATGGATTCATTAAAAAAGCAGAAGATCTAAATTTACGTAACAGCATTTTCGTAGATATTACAGCAAATGCAACGGTTTCTGAAGCTTACGAAAGATTCTTAAAAGAAAGTATTGCGGTTGTAACTTGTAATAAAATTGCGTGTTCATCTGCTTACGACAACTATAAAAAATTAAAAAATCTATCTCGTCAATACAACGCTCCTTTCTTGTTTGAAACGAATGTTGGTGCGGGATTGCCAATTATTGATACAGTAAAAAACTTAATTGCTTCAGGCGATAAAGTGCATAAAATTCAAGCCGTTTTATCTGGAAGTTTGAACTTTATTTTCAACAATTTTGATGAGAATAATTCTTTCCACGATGTGGTTAAAGAAGCTGGAGTTCAAGGTTTCACAGAACCAGATCCAAAAATCGACTTAAGCGGTATAGACGTAGCGCGTAAAATCCTGATTCTAATTCGCGAAAGCGGTTACGAAATGGACATCGACGCCATTGCAAACGAGTCGTTCTTGCCTGCAGAATGTTTGGCAACAACAAACAACGATGATTTCTTTGCTTCGTTAATTAAACATGCTTCTCATTTCGAGAACATTTACAAAGAAGCTTTAGCAAAAGATTCAAGATTGAAATACGTAGCGCAATTCGAAAACGGAAAAGCAAGCGTAGGGCTACAATTCATTCCAAAAGATCATCCTTTCTATAACTTAGAAGGAAAAGATAATATCGTGCTTTTCTACACAGATCGTTATGTAGATCAGCCTTTATTGATCAAAGGAGCTGGTGCCGGCGCAGCTGTTACCGCTTCAGGAATTTTTGCTGATGTAATTCGCATCGGAAACGTTTAAAAGATGCTAAGATACTAAGTTGCTAAGATTCTAAGTTTTTCCTAACTAAACTTAGAATTTCAAAAACTTAACCTCTTAGAAACTCAAAATAAAAAGTTGCAAAAGAAAACTTAGAAACTCAGAATCTTAGCAACTTAGAAACTTTAAAAAGAATGGAAATAAAATTATTCTGTCCCGCTACAATTGCAAATCTCTCGTGTGGATTTGACGTTTTGGGACTTTGCTTAGACAATGCGGGTGATGAAATGATTGTTCGAAAATCAGATCAAAAAGGAGTTCGAATTACTAAAATCGTCGGTGCCGATTTGCCTCTTGAAACAGAGAAAAACGTTTCGGGTGTGGCGGCTTTGGCGATGTTAGAGACTTTGGACGAATTGGAATTTGGATTCGAAATTGAAATTTACAAACATATCAAAGCCGGAAGCGGTATCGGAAGCAGTGCAGCAAGTTCTGCCGGAGCGGTTTTCGGAATCAATGAATTATTAGGAAGACCATATTCTCGTAAAGATTTGGTTCAGTTTGCGATGCAGGGCGAAAAATTAGCGAGCGGAAACGCACATGCTGACAACGTTGCTCCTGCCCTTCTTGGCGGATTTACTTTGGTAAGAAGTTACGATCCTTTGGATATTATCAGAATTGATAGTCCAGAAGAATTGTACGCAACGGTGGTTCATCCGCAGATTGAATTAAAAACTTCTGACGCTCGTTCGGTTTTAAAACAAAACGTTTCGCTAAAAAGCGCGATCATGCAATGGGGAAATGTAGGCGGACTTGTAGCGGGTCTTTACACTAAAGATTACGAGTTGATTGGAAGATCGCTTCATGATGAAATCGTAGAACCTTTACGAAGTGTTTTAATTCCAGGTTTCGACCAAATCAAACAAACGGCTTACGAAAACGGCGCTCTAGGTTCTGGAATTTCAGGTTCTGGTCCGTCGATTTTTGCTCTAAGCCGAGGAAAAAACACCGCAGACCAAATCGCCAAAGCCATGAGCGAGGTTTACGAAAAAATGAATTTACCGTATGAAATTCACGTTTCGAAGATTAATCCTGATGGTGTTAGGATTTTGTAAAATGTGAAATGTGATTTGAAAAATGTATTAAGTACGAAAAATTAAGTATTAAGATTTATACGCAACGTTTGTCAGGCTGAGCGAAGTCGAAGACCACGTACAGTAACAAGCCTAGTTTGTCATTTCGACTGAAAGGAGAAATCACACTAGTTTGTCGACAAAGATTGGCGAATTTCTACACGGACTCTCGCGTGTGATTTCTCCTTTCAGTCGAAATGACAAAAAATACGCTTACAAAAATTATGAAATAAAAAATATCACCACAAAGCTTTGCGTTCTCTGCGTTTTCAAAAGAAACCAATTCCTTGCGCTCTTTGCGGTTAAATAAAAACAACCAATGAAATACTACAGTTTAAACCATAATGCCCCAAAAGTTTCTTTTCAGGAAGCTGTAATACAAGGATTAGCGAGTGATAAAGGGTTATATTTCCCAGAAAGCATTACGCCTCTTGATCCTTCATTTTTTGATACAATCGAAAGTTTAAGCCACGAACACATTGCTTATGAAGCGATTAAACAATTCGTTGGCGACGAAATACCTGCAGAAAAACTAAAAGAAATCATTGCTGAAACTTTAGTTTTTGATTTCCCAGTTGTGAAAGTCGAAAACGGAATCTATTCGTTAGAATTATTCCACGGACCAACAATGGCGTTTAAAGACGTTGGAGCGCGATTCATGTCGCGTTGTTTGGGTTATTTCAACAAAGACAAAAAAGACGCTAAAAACACGGTTTTAGTAGCGACTTCTGGAGATACAGGAGGCGCAGTTGCAAGCGGATTTTTAGGTGTTGACGGTGTTGATGTTGTCATTTTATATCCGTCAGGAAAAGTGAGCGACATTCAGGAAAAACAATTGACGACTTTAGGACAAAATATTAAAGCGCTTGAAGTTGATGGTGTTTTTGACGATTGTCAGGATATGGTGAAAAAAGCATTTTTAGATGAAACTTTGGCACACAAAAATCTGACTTCGGCGAATTCTATCAATATTGCGCGCTGGTTGCCACAGATGTTTTATTTCTTCTTTGCTTACAAAGCGTTGAAGAGCCAAAACAAACCTTTGGTTTTCTCTTGCCCAAGCGGTAACTTCGGAAATATCTGTGCCGGAATTATGGCAAAAAAATTAGGTTTGCCAATTGAGCATTTTGTGGCTTCGACAAACGTAAACGACACGGTGCCAAGATTCTTAGAAAACGGAAAATACGACCCGAAACCTTCTAAAGCGACAATTTCTAACGCAATGGACGTTGGAAACCCAAGCAACTTTATTAGAATTCAGGAATTATACAACAATGATTTAAAGGCTTTTGAAAAAGATTTCTCTTCGTACAGCTACACCGACGAAGAAACGTTACAAGCCATGAAACAAATTTACAACACCGACGGTTACATCGCAGAACCTCACGGCGCTGTTGGTTATTTAGGTTTGAAAAAAGAACTTGAAAAATACCCGAACGCGATTGGTATTTTCTTAGAAACCGCTCACCCAATTAAATTCTTAGATGTAGTTGAACCGGCGCTAGGAATTACGCTTCCAATTCCAACACAAATTGAAAGTGTTATTAATGAGGAGAAAGTTAGTGTGAAGATTGGGAGTTATGAGGAGTTGAAGACTTTCTTGGGGTAATATTCTCTCTATAAAATTTTAAAACCACAAATTACAGAAACTTAAAATCAATGTAATTTGTGGTTTTCTATTTGTTATTATAAGGAAAATTATTATGTTTGAGGTCTTACCACTAAAAACAAATTTTCTTAATTATAATTTCCAAATAATGTATAAAGAGATTGACTTCAAAGATGTAAAATTAAATGGTAACAACTTATTACTTTTAATTACAGCAACAAGTCTCGAAACTAAAATCTTACATGACTCAATAAAACCATTTGGCGAAAATGATTTTATTCTAAAAATTAATAATGGAAATTATACTTATTTTCTTGGTGAATTTGGAAATTATCTAGCTGTACATGTACAATGTGGTACAATGGGGTCAATTTCAAGAGATAGCTCCATCACAACTATATCAGAAGCAATTACATTATTTAAACCCAAAATTGCTCTAATGATAGGAATTGCATTTGGTGTAGATGATGTCGAACAAAATATTGGTGATGTTTTAGTTTCAGAATGCATCACTCCTTACAATTTTAAAAAAGTTCAAAATGGCAGTGACACCATTCGAACAAACGATGCTCCTGCTAGTAAATTATTGATAAATAAATTCAAAAGTGCTTTAGGTTGGGAATTTTTACTAAAAGAAGATCTAAAAGCAAAACATATAATTGCACCTATATTATCTGGTGAAGAGTTAATAAATGACATAAAAAGAAGAGATGAGCTTGTTAAAGAAAAACCAACTGCAAAAGGAGGTGAAATGGAGGGTATTGGATTATATTCTGCATCAGATGGAAAATGTGACTGGATTTTAGTTAAAGGAATATGTGATTTTGCAGATGGCAATAAGGACAAAAACAAAGATGAAAATCAAATATTAGCAATGCAATCTGCCGTTTCATTATGCATAGAAGTTTTTTCGAGTAGAACAGCATTTGATTCAATTAATCTTTTCCCTATTCTTAAAGATACTGAAAAAACAGAATTAACGAGCATCCATAATTTAAATCAAGTACTATTTGACAGATATGATCAATCTAAAGAAGAATATTACATCAATAGAGAAATTGACAAAACAATTAAAACCCATCTAAATATTTATTCATTATGGATTTATGGTAAATCTGGCAGAGGTAAATCCAATATTATTTTAAGAAATGTTATTAAAGAAAAACTGGATCATATCTTAATATCTTTAGCGAATTGTAACGGGTTGACTATTGATGATTTTTTCAAAGAGATGTTGATCGAATTATCTGAAAAACTTGAACCAGAAAGTAATACATTTGAAAATGTAAATTTTCAGCAATCAATCAAAAAAATTGTTGCATTGCTAGAAAAACATTTTAAAAATAAAATAGTCTACATAATTATAGATGAAATTCCTTTAGGGAACGATGCTAATTGCAAATCATTTACCGATAAAATATGTTCTCTTTTTATTTCAAACTCACTTCGTA
Source organism: Flavobacterium panacis (assembly GCF_024649945.1). Taxonomy (GTDB): domain Bacteria; phylum Bacteroidota; class Bacteroidia; order Flavobacteriales; family Flavobacteriaceae; genus Flavobacterium; species Flavobacterium panacis. The sequence continues at coordinate 1,115,324 of NZ_JANKMS010000001.1, forward strand.
GCGATTGTACTCAAATTAAATTTGTTTTATCATCAATATATTCACCAGTAACCCATATCAAAGAATTTAACCAAAAAATTTATGAAATTGTTAAATTCATTGAATTAAATGATTGGGATCAAGAAAATTCATTGGATTTAGTGAATCTTATTGAAGCAAAACTAAACCTATCTATTGAGAATGAAATTAAAATTGAAATTGTTAAGTCTTCTAATGGTTCACCTAGATTTATAAAAAAAATATTTAAAAATTCAATTGCTTTAGATGGATTAAAACTTGAAACTTACAAGCACATAATTAGTGAAACAAATAGAGAACTTAATTAAAATGTTCATGGAAAAGATATTAAAACCTTACACCATAATTCCACCGCATCTTTATGTAAATAGAAATGCTGATCGACAGTTAAGAAATATAATTTCTGACATGGGGAGACCTGGATATGTGCTTGTATCAAGGCAAATGGGTAAGACCAACTTATTATTGAATGCAAAAAGAGAATTGGGAAATGGAGATGATAAGTTTATATATATTGATTTATCAAATATTTTTGAGGATGAACAATCATGTTTTCAAAACATAATTGATTTAGCTTTAGAAACTAACGAAGATATTTACTTTGAAGCAACAAAAATAATATTAGAAAACAGAAAACTAATAAAAGACATTCCTCCACACAAACAGCATTCTAATGAATTAAGAACACTTTTAAAATATACTCAAGGCAAATTAATAATTATTCTTGATGAAATAGATGCATTAACAAAAACTAGTTATTCTGATAAAATTTTTGCACAAATCCGAAGCGTATATTTTTCAAGAGTTAACTTTCCTGAACTAGAGAGATTAACTTATATCCTCTCTGGTGTTGTTGAGCCAACAGAAATTATTAAAGATCCTAAAATCTCACCTTTCAATATTGGCGAGAAAATTTTTTTAAACGATTTTTCAAATGAAGAATTTTTAATATTTATTGAAAAAGCTGGCTTAAAAGACTTAAATAAAGAAATAATAGATCACATTTTTTACTGGACAAGTGGAAATCCAAGAATGACATGGGATTTATGCGCAGAAATAGAAACTATAAAATTTGAAATATCTACAAAAGAACAAGTTGATGAAATTGTTCATAAACTATACTTAACCTCATTCGACAAACCACCTGTAGACAATATTAGAGAATTAGTAGTTTCTGACAAAAAAATTAGAGATGCCATTATTCAAATTGATTATAATAAAGGTAATAATGTAGCAGATAATATTAAAAGTAAACTTTATTTAGCTGGAATCATAAACTATGAAGAGAACAACATTAAAATAAAAAACAGAATAATTAAAAATGCACTAAATACTGAATGGTTAAATTCTATTAAAGAACAAGAAAAGGGATTACTAAAAATTGCTTCAGAACTCTTTGATGAAGAAAATTATACTGAAGCAATTGAAGCATATGAGAAATTTATTTTGAATAATGATTTTCCTGACAAGGAAACAGAAAATTTCACATATTATTACCTAGGAGTAGCTTTTTATAGAAATCTTCAATTTGAAAAAGCAATCGAATTCCTTTCTAAAGCTAATTTTTCTATTACAGAATTCCCTAAGTTTATTTTTAGAATAAAATATATGATCGGTCTCTGTAATTATTTTGAAGCAAATTATATTGAAAGTATTTCTTCTTTCAAATTTATATTAGAAAAAAGTCCGAAAGATGAATTGTATGGGAAAGCTCTGCTTAATTATGGCTCCTCGTTAATAAATTCAGAAAATCAAGAATTAAAAGTTGAAGCAATAGACATATTCAAAAAAATAGTTGATGAAGATATTTTCGATTACAATTTAATTTCAGAAGATGAAATTGATGAATTAAAAGCCATAAGTAATTATAATCTTGGATTGTTAACACAAACTGAAGACATTAACAAAGCTAAAGAATATTTTAGAAAAGCTATTGAAACCAAAAAAATAGAAATTAGACCGTCTTTATTCTTAAATTTAATTAATTTAAGTCCCGAAGATGAAAAATTAGTATTACTCAGTGATTTAATTCATTACATAATACAAAATGAAATATTATTGAGAGAAAAAGATCTTGAAAGACCTTTAGATCTAGATAAAGATAAATTCACTGAAATTATGATACTTGCTTTTAAAATAAACATTAAAAGCTTTGAAGAATTATTAGAATACTCATCAAAAAAAATTTTTATAAATCAGGAAAAAATTCAAATAATTTATGAATTGGGTCTAGATTGTTTAAATAATAATGATATAGAACTTTCAATTAATTTTTTAAAATATAATTTTAAAAGCAATAAAGATTTAATACTACGACGCAACAATGTATATGCATACAATAATTTAAAGTTATTGTCCTATTTTATAAAAGCTAATCAAGATATTAGCATTTCAATGGAATATCTTAATTTTTGCGAAGAAAGAAGACTGGAACCTATTGACTTTTATGATTTTGACATCGCTGCCAATTCTGTTTTCCAATTAATTTCAAAAAAACAATTCCAAGAAGCAAATAGAATATTAGTGTTTTTTAATACTATAAAAAAGGATGTAAATGATGATCTCTTAGCAAATTATTTACTTTTAAATTATATGCATTTGCAAGTGCAAATAGCTGTTGGAAACTTATTTGGAGCTGCAATTATTGCAAACACTATTTTAAATGATATCAACTCAAAAAAATACAAAAAAAATAATAATAATTTATTAGAGGAAAAAGGTATTCAGAACATTAAAATATATGCCTCTACTTTCTTAAAAAAATATTCAAATCAACTAGCTTAAGAATACAAAAAAGAGACCTCATCAAAGGTCTCTTTTCAATTCAATATATATCTTTCAAAAACGATTACTTCCCATTCAACAACTTCTCCAAATACTCCACTTTATCTTTTTCAGCTTGCACCAAACGTTCGTAAAGTTCTACTACTTTATCTAAAGGATTAAAAGTACAATTTGTCGCAAAAATACTGCCTGTCGTAACAACATTATTATTAAAGCTATTAAAGTAATTAATAACACCTTCATCTGAAAAGTTTTCAATTGCTTCAACAGAAACTTCAAGAGCTTTTGCGATCTGAATTAGTTTTTGCTCGTCTACCGTTTCGCTGTTTTCAATAGCCGAAATGGCCTGCTGGTTTGTTCCCAAAGCCTGCGCCAGTGCTTCCTGTTTCATATCTTTAAGCTCTCTTATACGGCTTATATTTCTGCCGATATGTCTTGGTTTTATTGCTGTACTCATAATTCAAAGATATTTAAAATTCTTAAACGAAAATCGATTGCTGTAAAAAACAAAGCTATTTTTGTAAGATACGGTTTTCATAATCTTTCTTGGGGTAACTTTTTTTACAAAGTTTCAAAACTGAAAAAATACCTTAAAAAAGGCATTGTATTTTGTAGTTTTATTTTTTTATAAAATTAGCTTTTTATAAGCATAAAACCTATGTTTGACAAATTGTATAGAAGCTCTAATTCAAAATAAAAAATGCGATTTTTATCTCGAATATTTAACAGAATTAAAGAAATCCCTAATGCGGAAATGAATATATATCAGACTGATCATACTCAAACACCTGAAATTTTTACGCTTATTAAAGAGCATAAGAATAATGAAGCTAAAAATCATTTAAATCGTAATCCACAAGAAATACATTTGAAAGGATGGATGGACGACACGCCTTTACATGTTGCTTCATCTAGCGGAAATATGGAAATGGTAAAATATCTCCTTAAAAATCATGCTAATGTAAATGCAGAAAGAAGTGGAATTTACGCCACTCCCCTATGTTGGGCAGATAATTATGATATTGCAGAATATCTTCTCGACAGAGGAGCAACCATGAATGATAGGGAGCTTTATCTGGCAACAAGCCAAGATAAAGTTGATGTTGTTGATTTATTATTAACACGAGGCGCAAAAATAGACCATGAGGAACCTCAATATTTACAATGCAAATCAATTGAATGTGCTAAAGTTTATTTAAAGCATAAAATTGATTTAAACGGCTCTGATGAACACAATAGCAATTTACTGCATAAGCTCGCCTGGCTTGATCTGCCGCTAGTATTTGATTTCGTTTATAACAACGGATGTGATTGGAAAAAAGACAGCAGCAGCAGAACACCGTACTATTTGGCAAAACAAGGCAATCGTCAAGATATTTTAAATCATTTTCAAAAATATTATGCTGAAATAATTAGTAATAAAGTAACCTCTCTTTCGCCTGAAAATTACCAATACAAGAGAATCTTTTTCTTTAAACAAAATCCTTTTAAACCAGACTTTTTCGTAGCGTACACTAAAAATTCCAACTTAGTAAAATATGCAAAAAAAGAGAATGAAATTACGGTTGATAAAATCATTAATATTGATATTCCAACCATTAGAAATTTTACATTTGATAAAATCGGAAACATTATAGTTCCAACGGGGGATCATAAATTATTGATTATTGAAGAGGGAACCTTTAATCTAATAAGAACAATAACATTACCAGAAGATTTAATTTTAGATCAAATTACTTATCTGCCTTTAAGAAATTTATATGTTGGAAGTTCACAAAATTGGGAAATCATTTTACTTTCAGAAGATTTCGAATTAATAAACACGACTACAGCTAAGGATGGTACTTTTCATCCAAAGATAAATGAGAATCAGGATTTAATTGCTTTTGATAGTTATGATCAAGAAACCTATTTTAATTTATATCATCTCAGAGAAGATTTAAGTATTCATTTTATCTATCGTTTCTTTAAAGCATGGGATAATACTTCTAGCGGATTTGAATTTAATGGTAATGAATTTGCTGTTTCATTTCCAAACGAACTGGAGTATTATGAATATAAAGATGGTGAATTAAATAAAATATGGGAAATGGATATTTCGCAATTCAAATCGCAACATGATTTGAGTTTTTTAACTTTTAAAAATGAAAATCTAATTCTTTTAGGTAAAGGAAAGTCTATATTGCTTGTGGATAGACAAGAGAAAAAAATACTTCAAGAAATTAAACTAGACTTACAAAGCGAGATTAGACAATTATATATTGATGAAAGCAAGGATAATTTAGTTATCTATACTGATCACGAATTAAAATTAATTCCGCTATAAGATTTCCTCTCCTAGTGCGAGCGTCCTGTAAATGAACACAAAGAAATTCAAAAGCCAATTGAAACGGGCACAAACGAGACGCTAGCGCTAGCGAAAAGCATTGAACACAAATATCTATTTCTTTGTTCCCAACAAATACAAAATCTTCGTAGGCCCAGATTTTACTTTTCCAACTTCCCAATTAAAACTTTCCTTGTTGTCTAACCTAGAAATCAATCCGTTCATTTCTTCAACAGAATACGTTCTTAAAGACGAAACTACACCATCCCACAAAACTAAAATCGGTACAATTGGAATTAGGTACGTAAAAATGATTCTGCCAATTTTAAACGGTCTGATAAAAGGCGTTGTTAATAAAACCGAAATTGGCGAAAAGATCATCGCCACAATACTTGGAACACTTCTTTCCTGTCCTTCAAAAATGGCAATCGAACTATTGGTATCAATGGCATTTTGCAGAATCTGTTGTGCATCTTTCGGTTTAAAATGATGAAAAGATAAAAATTGCGTTCGAAGTCCGTTTAGGTTTTCGGGAACATTTCTGGCATCGACTGGTGTTTTTACAAAATCGAAATTGTTGGCTTGTTTTTGTGTGTTTTCGAATGCAGGAATATTGGGAAAATAATCCGTCAGCAGAATTTTTAAATCGGGATTGTTTTTTCGCAATTCGGCATTTAGCCAAATTAATCCGCCACCACCGCCCGATGCTAAATCAATAATTTGGTTGGTTTGGCTTTCTCTTAAACCTTTTTCGATTACGGGAACTATGCCTTTGTACATGGCCGTTTTATTCGAAAGAAACTGTAAAAAGTCAGTCATGTAATTTCTAATAAATTCTGGAAGCCATTGTTGATCTTCAAATTCGAATAAATGAATTCTTGCCATAGCATTTTAGTTTTCAATTCCTTACAAATTTCAATAATTTTATTTAAATATTTCCTTACATTTATAAAAATAAACTAAGTGGCATGGAAGGATTTTTTTTAATACTATTAATGATGCAAATGTTATCTTATGGAATAGTGGATTATTACAAAATAAAATATGGACGCTTTACTGTTTTGTCTCTATTTCTTATTCTTCTTTTAATTGTTTTTCCGCTTCATTTTCGAATTGGAACCGAAGACGAAAAAAACGCTCTAATTAGTTTCTATAATTCTTTTGCCTACTTTAAAGCTAATTGGAACATTGGAATGGTATTGGTTTTATCCTCGCACTTCATTTATTGTTATTTGATTAATCGAAAACCGAAAACTGCATCATAATTTATTGAAACTAAAGATTAACTTGAATAAAAATCTCAATTGCCTCCGGCTTTAGCTGGAGGTTTTCTTTTTCAGATATATTCGGCTTTAGCCAAAAAACTTAAAAGATTAGGCTAAAGCCATTTTCTGATTTAACTTTGTGTTCTACAGCTAAAGCTGTAGGCAATTCAATTTTTATTTTAAACATGATTACAAAAGCATTACTTGAAGATATTCCTGCATTAACCATTTTAATCAACTCGGCTTACAGAGGCGAATCGTCTAAAAAAGGCTGGACAACCGAAGCGCATTTACTAGAAGGAAAAAGAACCGACGAACAGGAAATGACAGAAATCTTTCTGGATCCAAAAAATACGATCCTAAAGTTTACAGAAGAGAATAAAATTATCGGTTCGGTTTTATTGGTTGAAAAAGAAAATCAATTGTATCTCGGAATGCTGACTGTTTCGCCAGAACTTCAAAACAGCGGAATCGGGAAAAAGCTTTTGGCTGAAGCCGAAAATCATGCTAAATCTCTTGGTTTATCGAGTATTATTATGACGGTTATTTCGGTTCGCGAAGAATTGGTGGCTTGGTACAAACGTCATGGTTATGTAGATACAGGCAAACGTGAAGCTTTTCCTGAAAGTGAAATTCATACTACGGTTTCTGAAAGTCCTTTGGAGTTTATCTATTTAGAGAAAAGACTGTAAGTTTTTTTTTGCCACGAAGGCGCTAAGGCACTAAGTTTTTTTCAATCTCGCGAAATCGCAGAGTCGCAAAGTCTAATTTAAAAAACAACCATATAAGTAATACAAGAATTTTAAGTTTTCTGCTTAATTGAACTTATATTACTTATATGGTTCAAAATTTTGCGACTCTGCGACTTCGCGAGATTTTATTTAACCTTTGCCCCTTTGTCACTCTGTCACTTTGAACCTTTTAAAAACTAAGAAACTGTTCTTTTAATTTTCGAAAGAAACTCGTGCGAAACCCCTAAATACGATGAGAGATTCTTGTTGTTTATAGCACTTACTTTTTGCGGATAGCGTTCTTTAAAGTCTAGATAACGTTGTTTTGAGGTCTTATTGAGAACATCCAAAAGTCGCTGTTGAATGGCAACATTAGCGCGTTCAATCATGAGAACATGAAACTTAATGAGTTTCGGAATTACAGCAAATAAATACGCTTTTTGCATTTTATTGATGACGACTATTTCGCTGTCTTCAATGGCTTTAATGTTGTAAGTGGTTGGTTTTTGATGATAAAAACTTTCCAAATCACAGATCCATTCATCTTCGAAAGAAAAGAAAATGACACTTTCAGTTCCATTCTCATTTAAAATGTAAGTTTTGAATGATCCTTTCAAAATAAATCCTTCATAGCTATTGTTTGAATTCTGGATTTGTAAAAATTGATTTTTTTTGAGTTTAATAAGCTCTGCTTTGGAGACAATAATGTCCCATTCTTCATCTGTGAGCAGGATCTTTCGCTCAATGTTTTTTCGTAGTAGGTTGTACATTCTTGTGGTTTTTTGTTTAAGGAATAAATTCGTTTGTCAATCCACTATTAATTAGGGGCTTAAATAATGTAATCGATTACGTAAAAATACAGTATTTATGCATTTTTGTAAATTAACAAGTGTTAAAAAAACATATTTCGCAGATTTTTTTACAAAAGTTTGAACTTGTTCAACTTTTTTCGTTCAAATAATTTTCAGTTTTGTAGTGTTAAACTTTTATAAATAACCAAACTTTAATTATGAACTTAAAATCAAAACTTGCCATGTTCGCTGCAACATTGGTATTCGGATTTACAGCATGTAACTCTGAAGAAATTGCTTCAACTCCAGAAGCAAAAATCGAAACAACAAACGAAACTGCGATTGAAGCATCTGCAACCAACACGACTGCTAAAATCGGAAATTGCGCTGAGGTTCCAGGTTGGGCTTCACAAAACGGAGGCACAACCGGAGGTGGTTCTTCTGCTGAAACCACAGTTACTACTTATGCGCAGCTTAAATCGGCTATTGAAAATGCATCAGTAAAAGTGGTTAAAGTCTCTGGAACAATTACCGTGACTACAAGATTATCTTTTCAGGATCAAACCGGAAAAACAATTTATGGTGCAAACGGAGCGAAATTGGTTTCAACAAATCAAACTAAAGATGGTTCTGGAATCATCAACATTAAAAGATGTAAAAACATCATTATCAGAAACCTGATCTTTGAAGGTCCAGGCGCTTATGATACTGACGGATGGGATAATGCAATCTTAGACGACTGCCAAAATGTTTGGGTAGATCACTGCGAATTTAGAGATGGTGTTGACGGTAACTTCGATATCAAAAACAAATCAGATTATATTTCTGTTACGTATTCTAAATTCCATTATTTAAAAGCTCCAAAAGCTGGAGGTTCTGGCGGAACTGACGATCACCGTTTTTCTAACTTAATTGGTTCAAGTGACGGCGCTACAGCAGATCGTGGTAAATTGAGAATCACTTTTGCAAGATGCTGGTGGGCTCCAGGTTGTAAAGAAAGAATGCCTAGAGTTCGTTTTGGACAAGTGCATATTGTAAATAGTTTCTTCAATAGTACTGTAAGCAATAAATGTATTGCCGCAGGTTTTGAAGCAAATATTCGTGTAGAAAGCAACGTTTTTGAAGGCGTAAAAAATCCAATCGATTTAATGAGTGGTTATACTGCTGTTACTGTTACAGATAATACATTTACAAGTGTAACAGGAACGCAAGCAGGAAGCGGAACTGCTTTTACACCACCTTATTCTATTGTAAAATTGAACAAAACTGCTGTTAAGGCTGATATCTCTGCTAATGCAGGAGCTACTTTAGGCGGAAATGTTTGTGGTTCTTTTTAATAGAATGACAATAAAAAAGTAAGTTAGTTTTTAGTTTTAAAACCACGGATTGCAATTTGTAATTCGTGGTTTTTTGTTTTGCCACGAAGGCGATAAGGCACTAAGTTTTTTTATTTTTTTGCCACCAAGACGCTAAGACACTAAGTTTTTTTTGAATCTCGCAAAGTCGCAGAGTCGCAAAGTTTTTTTGTTATATTTCTTTGCGTCTTCGCGACTTTGCGAGATTATTTCTTAAGTCAAAACTTAAATTATCTTATATAACTTATATGGTTTAAAAACAATTACAAAACGAGTTCTTCAAATAAACGCTGAATTGTTTTTTCTAAATCTTGACACAAACCCGGATGAGGTCTTGAAGTTTGAATGGCCGAGCTTCTAATGGCTGTTAACCATCTAAAACGTTCTGGAATTTCAAATTCGGCAATTGGACCGCCGTCTTTAGCTCCTTTGGCTATTTTTTCTAATGAAGTTAAATTGCATTCTAACTGTTCGATGTCAAAATCGGCAGAAAGGGCTTGTATCCTTTCTTTATTAAGATGAAAAAGAACCTTGATAAATTTGGCTTTTTTGCAAAACAAAATGATTCCGATATTCAGGAATTCTTCGCGCTCTACCCTTGGCACAACGCGAATCACAGCATATTCGTATAAGTGATTATCTTGCATTTTGAGCCTGATTTACAAAAATTTCTGAATTGGCTAATCTGGTCTTTAAAAACTGCAAATACACATTTCGCAATCCTTCTGGCGTTTCGTCGGCATCTTCCCATTGCAACCAGTCTAGCGGAATCGTATTTACAATTTCCTCTAAAATTTCTGGAGTTAAAATCGCTTTAAATTCAGCATCAACTTCTTTTAGCATTGAAGCTTGTGGCAATAAAACGTGATCTTTTATCAAAGCAAACGGACTTTTAGCATGTTGCTCCCAATTGTTCCAAGAATGATGAAAATACAAACAAGCTCCGTGATCAATCAGCCATAATTCTTTATGCCAAATTAGCATATTGGTATTTCTGAAAGTTCGGTCTACGTTGGTGATATAAGCATCTAGCCAGACAATTTGTGATGCTAATTTAGCATCAACAGTCGTTACAACTGGATCAAATGTAATAGCGCCTGATAAAAAATGAAGCGCCAAGTTCAATCCTTGACTTCCTTGTAGTAAATCCTGAATTTCTTCGTCGCCTTCGGTTCTTCCGAAAGCTTCGTCTAGATTGGCGAATACTAGTTCTGGTAATTGTAGTTTTAGGGCTTTTGCGATTTGTCCGCCTACTAATTCGGCGATTAGGGCTTTTACGCCATGTCCGGCACCTCTGAATTTTAAAACGTATTTAAAATCGTCGTCGGCTTCTGCTAAGGCTGGTAAGGAACCGCCTTCGCGTAGTGGGGTTATATAACGGGTAACGTTTACCGTTCTGAGATCAAATTTTTTCATAGTACAAACTTACGATTTTTTCTTAACCGCAAGGGACGCTAAGATTTACGCTAAGGGCGCAATTTTTAAATCCTATAAGTTATATAAGAAAATTTAAGCCTAACTAGATAAATCTCGCAAAGCCGCAAAGTCGCAAAGTTTAATTTCACGATGATTCTATTCTCATTTTTGTCATTTCGACGTAAGGAGAAATCTCCGCAAGTAGCTCCACAAAGTGTATCGCCAATCTTTGTAGAGCTACTTGCGGAGATCCCTCGTTCCTCGGGATGACAAACGGTATGGTTACTTTGGTAAAAATCTTTGCGAGATTAAAAAAACTTTGCGAACCTTGCGTAATTCTTAGCGTCCCTTGCGGTTAAACCTCTAAACTCAAAAACGCTTTTCCTAAATATTTAATAATTGTGGAGGCTGTAAAAGATTCGTAACCCGTTTTTGGTAAAGCTAAATCTGCTGTTAAGCCATGCAGATAAACGCCCATTTTTGAAGCATATTTGGGTTCGTAACCTTGCGCTAAAAGACTGGTGAGGATTCCAGTTAAAACGTCACCACTTCCTGCGGTTGCAAGTGCGGCGTTTCCGGTTGTGTTTTCGTAGACTGAAGTTCTGTTTATGATGAACGTTGGTGCACCTTTCATGACAACGATGACTTTGTATTTTTCTGAGAAAGCGATTGTTTTCTTAAACTTTTCCGATTCGGAATTCCATTTCCCTATTAAACGTTCTAACTCCTTTGGATGTGGTGTTAGTATGGTGTCTTCGGGAACTAATTCTAACCAAGACAAATTTTCAGAAATGATGTTTAATGCATCTGCATCTAGAACTAAAGGTGCTTTGTTTATTCTTAAAAATTCAAATAATGCTTTTTGTGTGCCAAGCTCCTTCCCTATTCCTGGACCAAATCCGATGGCTTGTGGAATCAATGGCAAGTGAATATGGGTTATGAAATTGGTGTTTTCATCAGTAACAGTCATTACTTCTGGAATGGAGATTTGAAGAATTTGATAACCGCATTTGGGAATAAAAGTCGTTACGAGTCCGCAACCTGATTTTAGGCAGGATTTTGAAGCTAAAACTGCTGCTCCTATTTTTCCGTAGCTTCCAGCAATAATCACGGCATGACCTTGTGTTCCTTTATGAGCTTTAGAATCTACGGGTTTGTATAATTTTAGAATTTCTTCTTTGGTGATTAAATATGGTGATTTCATTCTTTAGCTGATGTTAATTTTAAACACATAGATTCATAGCTTTACTTTATATATAAAAGGCGTTTCACTTATTTAAATAAACATAGCTAGAAATAAAAAACTCAATTTTTAGACTAAAATTACATAAAAAATCGAAATCCTGAATCTTCTTTTGAAACGGTCAGCCCTAGCCCTGATAGTAGCGGCATCCTTTTTGTTTTTTCTTTAAAAACAAAAAGATATAGCGGATAGCAGGAAATAGCTCCTAATTATTGCGAAATTTATAATTTAAGGCATTCAAATTCGATATTTTTTGAATAGATTTGCATATCAATTTTATAAAACAACACAATGAAAAATACTGCGCTTACGCACATACATGAAGGTTTAGGAGCGAAAATGCTGCCTTTTGCTGGCTATAACATGCCTATTACATATGAAGGAGTTAATGCTGAACATGAAACAGTTCGTAATGGTGTGGGCGTTTTTGACGTTTCGCATATGGGTGAATTTTTGTTAACTGGGCCAAATGCACTGGCTTTGATTCAGAAAGTGACTTCAAATGATGCTTCGACTTTGACGATTGGAAGAGCACAATATTCTTGTCTTCCTAATAATGAAGGCGGAATTGTGGACGATTTGATTATTTATAAAATGAAAGAAGAGCAGTATTTACTGGTTGTAAATGCTTCGAATATTGAAAAAGACTGGAATTGGATTTCGTCTCACAATGATTTGGGAGTTGAAATGAGAAATCTTTCTGATGATTATTCTCTTTTGGCAATTCAAGGTCCAAAAGCGGTTGAAGCGATGCAGTCTTTGACTTCTGTTGATTTGTCTGCGATTACCTATTATCATTTTGAAGTAGGTGATTTTGCTGGAATCGAGCATGTAATTATTTCTGCTACAGGATACACTGGTTCTGGCGGATTTGAAATTTACTGTAAAAATGATGAGGTAGAACAAATTTGGAACAAAGTTTTTGAAGCTGGAGCTTCTTACGATATTAAACCAATTGGTCTTGCTGCTCGTGATACTTTACGTCTAGAGATGGGATTCTGTCTTTACGGAAATGATATTAACGACACGACTTCTCCTCTTGAAGCTGGTTTAGGATGGATTACGAAATTCACTAAAGATTTCACTAATTCTGAAGCGCTTAAAAAACAAAAAGAAGCTGGAGTTACTAGAAAATTAGTTGCTTTTGAAATGCAAGAGCGTGCGGTGCCGAGACACGATTATGAAATTGTTGATGGCGAAGGAAACGTGATTGGAATTGTAACTTCTGGAACTATGTCTCCTTCTATGAATAAAGGAATTGGTCTAGGATATGTAACTGTTGCAAACAGTGCTGTTGACAACGATATTTTTATTAGAATCAGAAAAAATGATGTTCCGGCTAAAGTGGTTAAATTGCCATTTTACAAGAAATAATTTTTTAAATTATACAATAAGAATGCATTACGTTTGTAATGCATTTTTTTTTGTGCTGTACTCAAAATATATTGATGACAACAGTGAGTATATGCATTTTATAGAGAAAAACTTTAGGTCGTCGATATTTCAATAAATTACTATAATTTGTAAAAAAATTAGTGTAACTTTAATCATGAACACTGAATTTCTGTTTATGAAAAAAATTTCACTACTCCTTTTTTTGCTAACATCAAATCTATTTTTTGGTCAGAACAGCGCAGAAACTTGTGAAATGTTAAACAAAATAAATGCGCTTATTCAAGCTGAGCATTTTAGACCTAAACCTGTTGATGACAGTTTATCTGTGTTTGTTTTTGATAATCTCATTAACGAATTGGATCCCTCACGAAATATCTTTTTTAAGAGTGAATATGATGAATTGGCCAAAAAATACCGATATAATATAGACGATTTGATTCTAAAAAATGACTGTAATTTTCTATCAGATATTAAATCCGTATATGTCAATGGTTTAGTCCGTACTAAAAAGGTTCTCGAAAAAATTCAGACTCTGCCTATTGATTATACAAAAAAAGATACCATTCGTTTTTATAAAAAATCTTTTGCGTTTTACTTAAAGAAAGAAGACATAGAAAAAGTCTGGAACAAAAAACTACGTTATCAGATATTAGATGATATTGCCGAAACGAGTGATAATTTAGATTCTCTTAAAGCCAATTTCAAGTCCATTGAAATGGCATCAAAAAATAAGATTCTAACCAACGAAATCTGTCGTTTCTCTACTTTACTGGAAACGGACACCAAACAGGAAGAAAAGTTCTATAATTTCTTTTGTACTTATTTTGACCCTCATACAGCCTATTTTAGCGATGATTCTAAAACAAGTTTTATGGCTTCGTTATCTAAAGAACATTTGTCGCTTGGAATGACCGTTAATCTGAATGAAAAAAACGAAATCATTATTGATGAACTAGATCCAAATGGTCCTGCTTATCAAACTGGACAGGTAAAGAAAGGCGATCAAATTATATCAATTTCCAATCAGAAAGAAACACTTCAGGTTTCTTGTGCTTCATTAGAATCTATATCAACCATGATTTTATCGGAGGCGAATAAGCATATCACGCTGACTCTAAAACGCAATTCGGGTAAAAGTTTTGATGTTTATATCGAGAAACAAGTTATGAAAGACGAAGATAATTCTGTTTTCAGTTTTATTATCGGCAAAGACAGTAAAATTGGTTATATAAAAATCCCAAGCTTTTATGCTGATTTGGACGGCAATAGCCGAAAAGGATGTGCTGATGATGTCGCGCGCGAAGTGATAAAACTGGAAAGAGATAATATTAAAGGATTGGTTATTGATTTAATTGACAACGGTGGTGGCTCTATGGAAGAAGCGATTAAACTTGCGGGTATGTTTGTTGATTATGGTCCGCTTTCGATTGTAGTAGACAACCATAATGAAAAATCGGTTATTTCAGATCCTTTTAAAGGTGTTATTTACCGCGGTCCTATTGTTGTACTTATAAACAGTAATACGGCTTCTGCAAGCGAATTTTTCTCTTCTATTATGCAAGATTACAATCGCGCTTTATTGCTAGGAAGCAGTACTCTTGGAAAAGCAACTATGCAAACTATTTTACCTCTTGATGAACAAAAAAACACCGATTTCTTAAAGATTACCATCAACAAATTCTACAGAATTACCGGAAAAAGTCATCAATATGTGGGTGTAAAACCTGACGTTGTACTTCCTGAATTTTATGAAGATATTTTTCAGAAAGAAAGTGATTTTCCGACTGCAATGAAAAATGACAGTATAACGCCGTTTTTGAAATATAAAACTTATGTCAAAAGAAATTTAATTGACAAAATTGCTAAAAACAGTTCTGCCCGACTTTCTGATAATTATTTCTTTGACAACATTAAAAAAATCAACCTTAAAATTGATCAACTTGTAAACACTCCAAAGGCTGAAATGCCGATGACTCTGGATGCCGTTTTTAAACAAAAAAAGATTTTAAATGCACTTTGGACAGAGATCAATACTTTCAATGATGAAAACAATCCGCTCGATGTTTATAATTCTAGTGTAAATCAGCTTTTGCTTGGTGCTTATCCGACAGATAAAACGATCAATCAATATCAAATGGATCATCTTAAAACTAATCCGTATCTGAATGAAGCTGTCAATATTATCAATGAATTTAATGGAATGTAGATTTTAGATTTTAGATTTTAGATTTTAGATTTTAGATTTTAGATTTTAGATTTTAGATTTTAGATTTTAGATTT
>NZ_JANKMS010000020.1 GCF_024649945.1 Flavobacterium panacis
AAATTGCTCCTAATTATTATTTAAATTCCAATTTTAGAAATTCCAAATTCCAAAAATGAAAGGCTTCGCTGCGCTCAACATCATTTGCTTCACTTATTATATATTATTATGTATAAAAAAAACAAACCCGACAGGTTTTGAAAACATGTCGGGTTGGAAATGAGAATTACTCTTATATATAGAGAGTAGAAAAGCTACACTATATATAATATGTATTATTGATTTAAAGCGTCTATTACTTCTTTGGTGATTTCGATGCTTTTTAGTTTTGCCTGGTGATCGAAGATCGGACTTGTTACCATTAGCTCGTCGATTCTTGCGTAGTCTATGAACTTTTTCAAATCGGTTACCAGTTGTTCTTTGTTTCCTGTGAAGGTTCCTGCTGTCATTTGGTTAACATGGAAACGTTCTGCTTCGTTCATGATATCGTCTAATGATGGAACTGGCGGCTGTAATCCTTTGCGGTCGTTTCTAATTAAGTTTAGGAACATTTGATATAAACTTGTAGATAATAATTCTGCTTCTTCATTTGTATCGGCAGCAATTACATTGACACAAGACATTGTTTTGGGTTTATCCAAATACTCTGATGGCTGGAAATTTTCTCTGTAAAATTCAAATGCCTGAATCATTAGCTTTGGTGCGAAGTGACCAGCGAAAGCGTAAGGCAATCCATAAGCCGCCGCTAAAGCTGCACTGTCCATACTTGAACCTAGAATCCAAATTGGCACATTTAGACCTTCAGCTGGGAATGCACGAACTTTTCCCGTCGCATTTTCAGATGAAAAATACTCTTGAAGTTTGCTTACATTTTGTGGAAAGCGTTGTGCCTGCTCGAAAAAGTCTTTTCGGATTGCTTCGGCAGTTGGCTGATCTGTTCCTGGCGCTCTTCCTAACCCTAAATCAATTCTATTAGGATAAAGGGTTTCTAGAGTTCCGAATTGTTCTGCTACTACTAAAGGTGAATGATTCGGTAACATGATTCCGCCAGAACCTACACGGATATTTTTTGTCTGACTTGCCACATATCCTATTAAAACTACCGTTGCTGTGCTGGCAACGTGCGCCATATTGTGATGTTCTGCCAGCCAAAATCGTTTGTATCCAAGTGTATCTGCTAATTGCGCTATGTCTTTTGTTTTTTGAAATGTTTCTGTGGCATTGCTATCTTGAGTAATGATAGCGAGGTCTAATAATGAGACTGAAATTGGGTTTTTCATATAAAATAATGCTAAGGTGTAAAATTAAGTCATTTATACGAATGCCTTTTACTTTCTAATGTTAATAGAATTATAATATTCTTTAGTTGTTTCAAATGATTATTTTTTGATAATTAATTATCGTTTTACAATAATTAATTATACATTTGCAATATCAAATTTAATTTTCAGTGTATGAAGACGACCCATATTGTTTCTAGAATATTATTTTATTTCACTAGATTGTTGGCTGTAGTTTATTTTTTCTTGGCTGCTTATTCTGTTTTTACTTTAGTGACGGGATTATTTCTAACTTTTAAAGAAAACGGAAAGTATTTTCAGGTTTGTTATCCGTTTACTTCACATCCATTGATGTTAGGAGATTACAATTTGCCGTATATTCTTTTTGATTTTCTAGCTCCGTTGAGTCTTTATGGACTTTTCTTTTTATTGAGCAGTAATGTTTTTAAGGTTTTCTTCCAGCCGAAGTTGTTTACTCAAAATAGTGTAGTGCAATTAAAACGTTTTTATTTATCGAATTTATTCATTCCGAGTATCGTGATATTGTTTGCTTTTTTCTTTGTTCCTTTAGATAATGAAGTCGCGCTTTTTATCATATTGCACGGAATGCTTGGCGCTTTTGCTTATTTTTTAGCTGCCATTTTCAAACAAGGTTTAAACCTTCAGAACGAACAAGACTTATTTATATAGCTATGCCAATAATTGTAAATATTGATGTAATGCTTGCCAAACGCAAGATGCAGAGTAAAGAATTGGCAGAGAAATTAGATATAACACCTGCTAATTTATCGATTCTAAAAACCGGAAAAGCAAAAGGTATTCGATTTGATACGCTCGAAGCTATTTGCAAAATCTTGGATTGCCAACCCGGCGATATTTTAGAATATGTAAGCGAGTAGCTTTCTTTTAAATCAAATTTTCTGAATCAAAAAAATCGGCTTTTTGATGCCGACAGGAATTCTATTGCCTAAAAATTTCAAAATCATCATTTATATAATCATCAAAAATCAATCAAAAAATGAACAGTTTATCAATCAAAAATCTCAGCAAAACGTATGAGAACGGCACGCAGGCGATTGACCATTTATCGCTTGAAATTACAAACGGAATGTTTGGTTTATTAGGTCCGAATGGCGCTGGAAAATCGACTTTAATGCGAACCATTGCCGCTTTGCAGGAACCGACTTCCGGAATTATTGAATTTAACGGAATTAATATTCTCGAAAATCCAATGTTTATTAGGGAGAATTTGGGATATCTTCCGCAGGAATTTGGCGTTTATCCAAAGATTTCTGCTTATCGTTTATTGGATCATTTGGCCATTTTGAAAGGAATTGTCAATAAAAAAGAACGACACGACCAGATTTTGTATTTATTACAGCAAACGAATTTATTACAACACAAAGACAAAGCGGTTCATTCTTTTTCGGGCGGCATGCGTCAGCGCTTTGGAATTGCACAGGCTTTGCTCGGAAATCCGAAGATTATTATAGTTGATGAACCAACTGCGGGATTGGATCCTGAGGAAAGAAACCGTTTCAATAATCTTTTAAGCGAAATTGGCGAAAGCATTATTGTGGTTTTATCCACACATATTGTAGAAGATGTTCGCGACTTGTGCACCAAAATGGCAATTATTTCTAATGGAAAATTGCTTTTAGAAGGAAATCCAAATGAAGCTGTCGATTCTTTGAAAGAAAAAATCTGGACGAAAGCGATTCATAAAAATGAATTAAAAGAACACAAGGAACACTTTAATATTATTTCGTCTCATTTGAATTCAGGAAAAATCAACATTCATGTTTTCTCTGATCAACAGCCTGATTCTGGTTTTGAATTGGTTTCTCCAGATTTAAGCGACGTTTACTTCAATATTTTATCTCAAAATCAACTAAAAAAATAACGTTATGCTTTCGAAATTAATTCAATTTGAATGGCATAACAATACCAGAAACTGGACATTTTATGCCTCCTATATTATATATCTAATTCTCGGCTTTTTTGTGAGCGCTTTTGCGAACTTTTCGTTTTCGGGCGCTTATAAAAATAGTCCGTTTGTATTGACTTATGCGATTGGTTTGCTATCGCTGATGACGATTTTCTCTATAACGCTTCAAGTCGCACAGCAATTTTTAAAAGAATACGAAACCAAATTTGATGCTATTGTCTTCTCTACTCCTATTTCTAAGTTTCATTATTTGGGAAGTAAGTTTATCACAGCTTTTGTAATTGCGGTTTCCTCTTTTGGAATGTTCATTATCGGGATGATTGTCGGACATCAAATGTCGTGGATTCCCAAAAGCGAAATTGCTCCTTTTGAAATTCTAAATTATCTCTGGCCGTATCTTGTAATTGTAATTCCTAACATTTTATTGTGTCTGTCGATTCTTGCAACGCTGGCTTGGCTTACGCGAAGTAAACTTTTTATTTATGTTGGCGGATTATTCATCTACATATTATATATAGCAGGTTCGATTTTTTCTAACTCGCCGTTATTTGCAAATGCTTCTCCGTCTTCCGCGAAAGCGATGTCTATGGCAGCAAAAATAGATCCGTTTGGTTTGGCAGCGTTTTTGGAACAAACAAGATATTGGACAGCCATTGAAAAAAATACGCAACTGCTTTCGCTTTCAGGGAATTTTTTACTCAACCGAATCATGTGGATTTGCATTTCTTTCCTTCTAATTTTTGTTTCCTATAAAATGTTTTCATTTCGAAAAACAAAAACTAAAAAGGTCAAATCGGTTCAAATCGATACAAAAGAGGCAAAAGTCTTTTCTGCTATAATTCCGAAGCTGCAATTTAAAACCTCAAAACACAATTGGGCTATTTTTAAAAGCAATTTGAAAATGGATATTTATTTGGTTCTAAAAGGAATTCCGTTTTTACTGATTATTATTTTATTTTCAGGATTATTGATAATTGAGATTTCAGATGAAATTGACGGTGGCATCAGATTGCCGGAAAGTATTACGAACACGGCTTTGATGATTTCTACTATTATGGATCGCCTGCCTTTTATTTTGATTCTGATCCTTCTTTTTTACAGCAGTGAATTATTGAATCGAAGCGAAAACTCGAAATTTGAAATGCTCGAAAATACAGCGCCTTATTCTTCATTTGTAGTTTTGCTTTCAAAATTGACAGCCCTTTTTATGATTCCGCTAATTTTAATTGGAATTAGTATTTTGATTGGAATTGGATTTCAAATCACAAACTCAAATGCGCCAATAGAAATCGGACTTTATTTTTCGATGTTCTATTTTATTGGATTTCCATTGTTTCTGATTTCAATTTTGGTAATCGCGATTCAGACTTTTATTAAAAACAAATATTTAGGATTGGCATTTTCGGCATTTATTGTGCTTTTGTTTTGTACCGGAATTGGAGAACAATTGGGAATTTCGCATCCGTTATTCCGATTTGGTGATTCTTTTAAAAGAGAATATTTTGATTTGAATGGTTTTGGAAGTTATACTTTTCCGTTTCATATTTCTATGTTGTACAATTTTGGTTTGGCTTTAATACTGCTGACTTTGACTGGAATTTTATGGAAACGAAATGCTACGATTCTAAAAACCATTCGCCGAAATTCATTTAATGCCATTCAGAAAACAACTTTTGCCTTTGGAAGTATTCTTTTTATCGGTTTTGGAAGTTATCTTTTTTATAAAACGAATATTGAATATCCGTATTTGACCAAAGATGATCTTAACAATTGGAGCGAGCAATACGAAAAGCAATTTAAAAAATATACGAATCTTGTTCAGCCAACGATTATTGCAGTAAAAAGTATAGTCGATTTATTTCCTGAAGAAAATCGTTACGAAGTAAAAGGCACTTATGAATTGATCAATAATTCGGAAAAAACAATCGATAGTTTACTCCTATATATAGATCGAAATTCGAAACTGATTTCTGTTGAAATTGAAAATGCTAAAAATTTGGATGATGTTTCTAAATTTCAGCATTATTGGTATCGATTGGAAAAACCTTTGTTACCTCAACAGAAAATAAAAATGAGTTTTGCTTTTACCTCAACTTGGTCACCATTTAAAGGTCATACCGCCTTTAATTCGATTATTGAAAATGGTTCATTTATGCGAATAAGCCGTTACTTTCCAACTTTTGGTTATCAGGATTCTAATGAAATCAGCAGTGAAAAAGATCGTATAAAAAGACATTTAAAACCGCAAACGCCACTTAAAAAGCTGGAAGAAAAATCGAAAACTACAAATGATTTCATTGATTATGATGTTGTAGTTTCTACTTCAAAAAATCAAACCGCAATTGGAATTGGAGATTTAATTGGAAACTGGAAAAAAGACAATCGCAATTATTTTCATTATAAATCTAATGGAAAAATTCCGTTTCGTTTTGCTTTTGCTTCTGCCGAATATCAAATTCAGAAAACAAATTATAAAGGCATTTCAATTGAAGTGTATTATGATAAAAGGCATTCTAGAAATGTTGAAAAACTAATTCAAGATGTAAAAAACACTTTGGATTATTGCCAAAATAACTTTGGAAAATATCCATATAAAACAATTCGTTATGCCGAAGTTTCTGCTTTCGCGGATGGATTTGCTGCAACTTCTTATCCGTCGACGGTTTTTATGAAAGAGAATTTCGGTTTTTACAGCAACTTGAATAATCGAGATAAAGAAGATATAATCAATCAATTGACGGCTCATGAATTGTCGCATGAATGGTGGGGAAATGCGCAGATTAGTCCTGAACAAAAAGAAGGAAGCTGGATTTTGACTGAAACTCTCGCACAATACACCGAATTGATGTTGTATGAAAAAGAACATGGTTTGGAAAAAGCGTTGGAAACTTTAAAAATTCATCTGGATTTGTATTTGAGCAGCAGAAGTTACGAACCCGAAACACCTATATATAAAACCAATTACGAAACGCCACATTTACCTTATGACAAAGGAATGCTGGTAATGCATCAACTGCGAATTTTAATTGGAGAAGAAAAAGTAAATCTGGCTTTGAAAAATTTCCTGAGTCATTATAAATATCCAAATCCAATTCCAGATTCTGAGGATTTATTGAAAGAGATTTATTTGGTGACCGATTCTAAACTTCATCCAAAACTGGACGAAATGTTTAAAAAGATTATTACTTATTCTTCTAAAATTTCTGAAGTTGAAAGTGTAAAAAAGAATAGTTTTTATGAAGTTTCTTTTAAAGCCGATTCTAAAAAATACCTTGAAAATGCGACAGGAGTTCGGAAGCAAATTGTCAACGACGCAACAATTGATATTGGAATTTATGATGAAAATGGAAAGTTATTTCGTTATACTTTTCCAATTAAAAACAATACAATTGAAGGTAAAATTAAAATCAAAAGCAAACCTCAACGAATCGTGATTGATCCTTATTTAATCAATATTGACACTTTTATAAAGGACAACGAGAAAGAGATTGATTAAGTTTTTTCGTTTGCACATAATTGTTTAAACACATAGAATCATAGATTTTCTTTGCGATCAAAGGCGTTTCACTTACATTAATGCACATAGTTTATATGTGTTAGAAACGAGTTTCTTTTAATCTTCTTTTAGAAAAAGAAAAAAACTATGTTTCTATGTGTTAAAAATATTGGAACCAAAATGAAGAAATAATTTCTCCTCAATCAAAAAAGTGAACCTATTTTAAAGCTAAATTTGTACATCAAATACCAAAATTTGATTTAGCATCTCTGCAAATGACACACAAAATTTTAATTATAGACGACGAAGAAAAACTGAGAAGTCTGCTGGTTCGCATTATTAAATCGGAAGGATTTGAAGTTTTTGAAGCGAAAGATTTAAAATCTGGTTTTAAAAAACTGGAACAAACCGATATTGATGTTGTTTTGTGTGATGTAAAATTGCCTGACGGAAACGGTGTTGATTTTGTCCAAAACATAAAAAGCAGTTTTCCTTTGACAGAAGTTATTTTGCTAACGGCTTTCGGAAATATTCCCGACGGCGTTCAGGCAATGAAAAACGGTGCTTTCGATTATATTGTAAAAGGCGATGATAACGACAAAATTATTCCGCTTCTTTATAAAGCCGTCGAAAAAGTGCATTTGCAGAAAAAAGTAAAACAGCTTGAAAAACGTATTGGCGATAAATATTCTTTTAATACGATTATCGGAAAATCAAAAGGAATCGAACAGGTTATCGATTTGGCTCAAAAGGTAGCCAAAACCGATTCGACTGTTTTATTGACTGGAGAAACAGGAACGGGAAAAGAGGTTTTTGCGCAGGCAATTCATGAAAACAGCAATCGCGCAGGGAAATCTTTTGTGGCTTTAAATTGCAGTACGTTTAGCAAAGAAATTTTAGAAAGCGAACTTTTCGGTCATAAACAAGGTGCTTTTACAGGAGCTTTAAAAGATAAAAAAGGTTTTATTGAAGAAGCAAACGGAGGAACTTTATTCTTGGATGAAATTGGAGAAATGCCAATAGATCTTCAGGCGAAATTATTACGTGTTTTAGAAACCAGCGAATATATTCCTGTTGGAGACACGACTTCTAAAAAATCAAATTTCAGATTGATTGCAGCAACAAACCGAGATTTAAAGGAAGAAAGTGAAGCATATCGTTTCCGTTCTGATTTGTATTTCCGTTTGAATATTTTCGAAATCAAATTGCCTTCGCTTCGCGAAAGAGCAAAAGATATTCCGTTGCTGGCGAATTTTTATGTGAAACAGTTTTCGGAAAAGACGAATAAAAAAACATTACAAACCTCAGCTGATTTTCTAGAGAAATTAGAAAATTATTCTTGGCCGGGAAATATTCGCGAACTTAAAAATGTTATTGAAAGATCGGTTATTTTGAGTAATGGCGATACTTTGACTTCTGATGTTCTGCCTTATGAAATGCAGCATCAAACGGAAAAAAACACAAAATCAATGTCGGCTTTTTCGATGCAGAGTATTGAAAAACTGCATATTCAAAAAGTTTTGAATTATACTAAAGGAAATAAAGCTGAAACGGCTAGATTGCTAGAAATTGGAATTGCGACTTTGTATAGAAAGATTGAAGAATACGGAATTCAATAGAATAAATTCCAATTTTTTAAAATTCCAAATTCCAATGGCAATGGCAATAACAATGACAATGGTAACGGCAAATTTCAAAAATCAATATTTAATTCGATTTGAAAAGCTCTGGAGGATCGAAATATTTATAGAATAAATTATTACCGTTAAAAAAGCTCCAGCGGAGCGCAATATTTATAGAAAATAATATATTCCCATAGAAAAAAGCTCCATCGGAGCGACACCTACATTCTAATATGTCGCCCCGCTGGGGCTTCGATAATTACACATGTTTGCTTCTATAAATATTTCGCTCCTCTGGAGCTTGCAATATGGAAACAGAAACATATCAAAACGAGAAAAGCTTATCAAAATGATAGGCTTTTTTTATACCTGCTTTTTGGCATAAAACAACAACTTCTTATTTTACAATACCTTACACTCTACTCTACATTTTCGGAATATATTTTGGCATAAAGAGGAAGAACATAAAAATTCCTTCTCATGAAAAATCAAGCTAATTCTATTTACAAACAAGCGGAACGTTTTGCCGAGATAACTAAAAAAAATATTATCAGCGGTAATATCGTTCGGGCTAAAAAGTGTTTAGCACTTGCTGAACGGTTATTTATTACCGGAAGCATCGAAACTAAAAATGCTATTTCAAACGTGTACGTTTTTTCGGTTTCTTCTTTTATGGAAATGCGCCACTGCAATATTTCGCATCTTTTTCCACAAACACTTAAAGCAGAATATATCAAACAGGTTAATGCTTCTGGAGTCTAAAATGTTTAATCGGTTAACTGTTTAATCGTTTTCTGCAACAATCTAAAATCTGAAATCTAAAATAATTATGATCACTTTTCTTTTACTCGGGCTAGCCGTTTTGCTGTTTGCCATTTGTTTTCTCTCTGTTGAATTCTTTGAAAAAATCTAAATCATGACTGCACTCTTTATTGTTTCAATTGCCGTTTTCGTGTATTTGGTTTATGTATTAATTAAACCTGAAAAATTTTAATAAATGTGAAATGTCAAAAGTGAAATGTTAGATGTCTTTCATTTTACAAATCACATCTCACTTTTCACAACTTCACATTTCACTTTTTACAATCAACAACTCACAATATTATGAATACAGAATTACTAGGTGTCATAGGTATTTTTCTCCTAACTATTGTTTTAGCGATTCCCTTCGGAAAATATATTGCTAAAGTCTTTTTAGGAAACAAAACACTTCTTGACCCGATTTTCAATCCGCTTGAAAAATTTATTTTTAAAATCAGCGGTATCAATCCAGCTGAAGAAATGAACTGGAAACAGCATCTAAAAGCACTTTTAAGCATCAATATGGTTTGGTTCTTTCTCTGCTTTTTTGTCCTGCTTTTTCAGGGTTCTTTACCATTAAATCCAGATAATAATCCGTCAATGTCGCCAGATTTGGCATTTAATACCGCTATTTCATTTGTTGTAAACTGCAACTTACAACATTATTCAGGCGAAAGCGGGGTTTCATACCTATCGCAAATGGTCTTGATGTTTTTACAATTTGTTTCGGCAGGTGTCGGAATTGCTGCTGCTGTAATGGTTTTTACCGCTATGCGCGAAAGAACCACAGACAAATTGGGGAATTTCTACAACTATTTCGTAAAAAGTTGTACTCGTATTTTATTGCCACTTTCAGCAATCGTAGCAACTGCTTTGGTTTTTAGTGGCACTCCTATGACTTTTGAAGGAAAAGATACTATTACTACTTTGCAAGGTGATCACGTTGAAGTTTCTCGCGGACCTGCTGCTGCTTTTATCGCCATTAAGCATATTGGTACAAACGGTGGTGGATTCTTCGGAGCGAACTCTGCACATCCTTTAGAAAACCCAACTTATTTTACAAATGCAGTTGAACTTTGGGCACAAATGATTGTTCCTTTTGCGATGATTTTCGCACTTGGTTTCTTCCTTAAAAAACAAAAATTCGCTTACATCATTTTTGGTGTAATGACCGTGGGATTCCTGCTCTTGGTAATTCCGACAATATCAAGCGAAATCAGCGGAAATCCTGCTATCGAAAAAATGGGAATTTCTCAGTTAAATGGAGCGATGGAAGGAAAAGAAGTCCGTTTTGGCCCAGCTATTTCTGGTTTCTGGAGTATTGCGACAACGGTAATTTCTACAGGTTCTGTAAACAGTATGCACGATAGTTCTATGCCAGTTTCTGGAGCTATGCAGTTATTAGCTATGATGGTTAACGTATTCTATGGCGGATGCGGTGTTGGTTACCTCAACTTTTACATTTTCATTATTCTGGCTGTTTTCATTTCTGGATTAATGGTGGGTCGAACTCCCGAGTTTTTCGGAAAGAAAATCGAAGCTCGGGAAGTTAAAATTGCTGCTTTTATCGCTATTCTTCATCCTTTATTGATTCTAGCAGGAACAGCTTTAGCTTCTTATTTTGCTGCGAATGATACTGCGATGGGCTATTGGTTCAACGGAAATGCAAAGGGCTGGCTCAACAATCCAGGAAATCACGGATTCTCTGAAATGTTATACGAATACACTTCAAGCGCTGCTAACAACGGTTCTGGTTTTGAAGGTTTAGGCGATAATAATCCGTTTTGGAATATCACTACGGGAATTGTTTTACTGTTAAGCCGTTTCATTCCGATAATTGGACCTTTGGCAATTGCTGGTTTATTAGCCAATAAAAAATACATTCCAGAAAGTGCAGGAACTTTAAAAACCGATACCACAATTTTCGGAATCATGATTTTTGCTGTAATCGCTATTGTTGCCGCTTTATCTTTCTTTCCTGCGCTGGCGTTAGGTCCACTTGCTGAATATTTTACACTGAAATAATAATTCATTTTTTTAATGCTGAAATATTTTAAACACATAGAAACATAGGAATTAAATCCATAAAAGAGTATAAAAGAAAAACTAGTTTTCACACATAGCTATGTGAGTGTATGCAAGTGAAATACCTTTTCCGCAAAGTAAAATCTATGTTTCTATGTGTTTAAAAATCTATTCAGTGAAACAAAATATAATATAAAATGACAACTAATAAATCCACATCATTGTTTGAAAGCAAACAGGTAAAAGAAGCTTTATTGCAATCTTTTGTGAAGCTGAATCCAAAAATGATGATTAAAAATCCGGTAATGTTTACCGTAGAAATTGGAACTGCCATTATGTTTGCCGTTTGCGTTTCGATCTTAATGGGCGCAACAGATCAAGGCAGTTTTATTTACAACTTAATTGTTTTCCTAATTTTATTTGTAACGCTTTTGTTTGCCAATTTCGCCGAAGCTATTGCCGAAGCCAGAGGAAAAGCACAAGCCGACAGTTTAAGAAAAACCCGTGAAGAAACTCCTGCAAGACAGATTTTGCCAAATGGAGAAATCAAAAATATCAGTTCTTCTCAATTAAAAAAAGACGATATTTTCATTTGTGAAGCCGGCGATTTAATAGCTGCCGACGGTGAAATTATAGAAGGTCTGGCGACAATCGACGAAAGTGCGATTACGGGAGAAAGTGCTCCTGTAATTCGCGAAGCTGGCGGAGACAAATCCTCTGTTACGGGAGGAACAAAAGTGTTGTCTGATAAAATCAAAGTAAAAGTAACTTCAGAACCTGGGGAAAGCTTTTTGGATAAAATGATTGCTTTGGTTGAAGGTGCAAGCCGTCAGAAAACGCCAAACGAAATTGCGTTGACTATTTTATTAGCTGCTTTTACCTTAATCTTCGTGATTGTCTGTGTTACCCTAAAACCTTTTGCCGATTACGCCAACGCTCCTATTACTATTGCAGCTTTTATTGCGCTATTCGTTTGTTTGATTCCAACGACAATTGGAGGTTTGCTTTCTGCGATTGGAATTGCGGGAATGGACAGAGCTCTACGTGCCAATGTAATTACAAAATCGGGAAAAGCGGTTGAAACTGCTGGAGATATTGACGTTTTGCTTTTGGATAAAACGGGAACAATCACCATTGGAAACAGAAAAGCAACCAATTTCTATCCAACTAAAGGTATTTCTTTTGAAGATTTCGTTAAATCTGCGGTATTGAGTTCGCTTGCGGATGATACTCCCGAAGGAAAAAGTATTTTAGAATTAAGTGAAATGATCGATGTAAAAAGTGAAGCAAAAGCGAGTTTTTTACAAACGACTTCAGACATTTCACACACCATAAAATTTACTGCTGAAACCAGAACTTCGGGTGTGGTTTTAAAAGATGGGACCAATATTCGAAAAGGGGCTCAAGACGCAGCTAAAAAAATCGCAGAACAAGCTGGAAATGCTTTTCCTGAAGATACTTTACAACAGGTTATCTCAATTTCTTCTAATGGGGGAACGCCTTTAGTGGTGATCAAAAACAACGAAATCCAAGGTGTTATCGAATTGCAGGATATCATTAAAACCGGAATGAAAGAACGTTTTGAGCGCTTGCGCAGAATGGGAATCAAAACGGTTATGGTTACAGGCGATAATCCGCTTACGGCTAAGTTTATTGCTGAAAAAGCCGGAGTTGATGACTTTATTGCTGAAGCGAAGCCTGAAGATAAAATGAATTACATAAGAAAAGAACAAGCTGAAGGTCGTCTAGTTGCCATGATGGGTGATGGAACAAATGACGCTCCTGCTCTTGCCCAAGCTAATGTGGGCGTTGCCATGAACAGCGGAACTCAAGCAGCTAAAGAAGCCGGAAACATGGTCGATCTTGACAATGATCCAACGAAACTTATCGAGATTGTCGAAATTGGAAAACAGCTTTTAATGACTCGCGGAACTTTAACCACTTTCTCAATTGCGAATGACGTTGCTAAATATTTTGCGATTGTTCCTGCTCTTTTTATTACTGCGATTCCAGCACTGCAAGGTTTGAACATTATGCATTTACACAGTCCAGAAAGTGCGATTTTATCGGCTGTAATTTTCAATGCGATTATTATTCCGATCTTGATTCCGCTGGCGTTGAGAGGTGTTGAATATCGTCCGATTGGTGCGAGTGCTATTTTAAAACGTAATCTTTTGATTTATGGGCTTGGAGGATTGATTATTCCTTTCGTCGGAATAAAAATAATTGACGTGATTGTTGCACTATTCATGTAAAATTAAACCCGACAGGTTTTAAAAGCCTGTCGGGTTTGGAAAAAACTCAATAAAAACATTGGTACTAAATTGCTAAGTTCCGAGAAGAAAAACTTAGAATCTTAGCAACTTAGAACCTCAGAACCTCAAAAAAATGAAAACAATATTTTCAATCATAAAACTTACTGCAGTTACTTTAATCTTATTCGCAGTTATTTATCCTCTTGCGATTTACGGAATCGCACAAATTGCTCCTAATCAAGGAAAAGGAGAAACACTTTCGGTTAACGGAAAAGTGGTTGGTTATCAGAAAATCGGACAAAAGTTTGATAAATCGAATTATTTCTGGGGAAGACCTTCGGCAGTTGATTACAATGCTGCGGGAAGTGCCGGAAGCAATAAAGGTCCGAGCAATGCTGAATATTTAACTTTGGTGCAGAAGAGAATTGATACTTTCCTTGTTGTTCACCCTTACTTGAAAAAAGCTGAAATTCCAGCTGATATGGTTACGGCTTCAGGAAGTGGTCTAGATCCGAATATTTCTCCTCAAGGTGCTTTGGTCCAAGTAAAACGTGTGGCTAAAGAACGAAATTTAGCTGAAGCTAAAGTAAAAGCTTTGGTGGAATCTAAAATTAATACGGCTGTTGTTGGTCCTGAAACTGTGAATGTTTTGGAGTTGAATGTGGCTTTAGATGCGTTGCGTTAAAAGATGCTAAGGTTCTGAGTTGCTAAGATTCTAAGTTTTATCCTAACAGGTTTTGAAAACCTTGTAGGTATGATTTCCCTTTAGAAGCACAGTAACCACACGGTTTGTCATCCCGAGGAACGAGGGATCTCCGCAAGTAGCTCGTCAAAGTATTGTCGATTCTCTGTGTGGAGTTTCTTGCGGAGATTTCTCCTTCGTCGAAATGACAAACTAGACGCAAATTTTAATCGAAAACTAAACTTAAAAATTAAATACCTGCAAGGTTTTGAAAATCTTACAGGAAATAATACGCCTTTTTACCCCAAATGCCCTAGCCCCGATAGTAGTGGAAATCCTTTTGTGCCGGGGTTCGGCACAAAAGATTGAAACGGATAGCGGGAAACAGCTCCTAAAAAATCTACTAAATATTAATTTAATTAAGAGGACGAGATTGCTCCGTTCCTCGCAATGACTTATGAAAAAAATAATACTTACCGCTTTAATCGCTTTTGGTTTTAGCAATTTACACGCACAAGAAGAATCTAAAAATCCGTTTACGTTTTCGGGATATGTAGATGTTTATTATAGTTATGATTTCGGGAAACCGGAAAATCATACACGGCCAAACTTTTTTTATAATTATAACCGAAGCAATGAAGTGAACCTGAATTTGGGTTTGGCGAAAGTGAATTATTCGAAAGAAAATATTCGAGGGAATTTTGCGCTGATGGCAGGAACTTATGCACAATATAATATGTCGGCTGAACAGGATTTATTGCAAAATGTTTATGAAGCAAATGTTGGTGTGAAGATTTCGCAGAAACATGATTTGTGGATTGATGCGGGAATTATGCCTTCGCATATTGGTTTTGAAAGTGCAATTGGAAAAGACTGCTCGAATTTAACGAGAAGTATTCTTGCTGAGAATTCACCTTATTATGAAGCAGGCGTAAAAATTGGCTACACTTCTGATTCTGGAAAATGGTATTTGGCGGCGATGTATTTGAACGGCTGGCAGAGAATTCAGAAAATCGACGGAAATCAAACTCCGGCTTTTGGAACACAAGTAACTTTTAAACCTACTGACAGAGTGGTTTTGAATTGGAGCACATACGCAGGAAATGAACTGCCTGATATTGACAAAAAATGGCGTTACTTTAATAATTTCTACGGACAATTTAAAGTAACAGACAAAACGAATCTGACAACTGGTTTTGATATTGGTTCGCAGCAATCAGCTAAAAACAGTAATAAATACGATACGTGGTTTTCGCCTGTTTTGATTTTGCAATACAAACCGACAGATAAAATTCAATTGGCAGCGCGAGGGGAATATTACAGTGACGAAAAAGGTGTAATTATCGCAACGTCAACGCCAAACGGATTCAAAACCTACGGATTTTCAGCTAACTTTGATTACTTAATTACGGATAATGTTATGTTTAGAATTGAAGCGAGAAATCTGTCAAGCAAAGATGAAATTTTTACCAAAAACAATCTGCCAACAGACACTAATACTTTTGTAACATCTGCATTAGCTATTAGCTTCTAGAAAAAAATATTTCACGCAGATTTTACAGATTAAAGCAGATTAAATTGGATTTTTAATTTAAATAATCTGCGAATATCAGCTTAAATCTTTATAAATCTGCGTGAAACAAAAAACTTAGTGGCTTAGCGTCTTCGTGGCAAAAAAACCTAAAAATGGAAAACGAAAATAACGCACAGCATTTTCTGGATTTGATTCAGAAATCTCGAAAAGGGAAATTTAAAATCTACATTGGAATGAGCGCCGGTGTGGGTAAAACTTTCCGCATGCTTCAGGAAGCGCATTCGTTATTGAAAAACGGAATCGATGTCAAAATTGGCTACATCGAAACGCATATGCGGAAGGAAACGCATGAGTTATTGTCTGGTTTGCCGATTATTCCACGACGGACGATTTTTTATAAAGGAAAAGAACTTGATGAACTCGATGTTCAAGCCATCATCAACCTTAGACCAGAAGTGGTTATCGTTGATGAATTGGCGCATACAAATGTGGAAGGAAGCAAAAACGAAAAACGCTGGCAGGATGTTCTGGAGATTCTAGAGGCTGGAATTAATGTGATTTCGGCTGTCAATATTCAGCATATTGAGAGTTTAAATGAAGATGTAAAACGTATTACTGGAATTGATGTTCAGGAAAGAATTCCTGATAATGTTTTGCGTCTGGCTGATGAAGTAGTGAATATCGATTTGACTTCAGAAGATTTGATTGCTCGTTTAAAAGAAGGCAAAATTTACACGGCTGATAAAATTCAGATGGCTTTGCAGAACTTTTTTAAGTCCGAACAAATTCTGCAGTTGCGTGAATTGGCTTTGAAAGAAGTTGCAAGTCAAGTCGTTCGAAAAGTAGAAAATGAAGTTCCGAATCTGCATGCTTTGCGTCATGAAAAATTGTTGGCTTGCATTAGCAGTAATGATAAAACGGCTAAAATTGTGATTAGAAAAGCAGCACGTTTGGCAAGTTATTACAATGGGATTTGGTATGTTTTGTATGTCGAAACGCCACAAGAAAGCAGTACAAGAATTGCACTTGATAAACAAAGGCATTTAATTAATAACTTTAAACTCGCTGTGCAATTGGGAGCCGAAGTTATTAAGTTAGAAAATTCGAATATTACCAATGCAATTTTGACAACTGTTGAAGAAAAACAAATTACAACTGTCTGCATCGGGAAACCGCATTTGAATTTATTTAAAGTAATTTTGTCAACAACAATTTTCAGGCGTTTGCTGAATAAATTGTCGTTATCAAACGTCGATCTTGTTATTCTATCTTGATTTTTTTTACCATTAAGAGATTAAGTAAATTAAGTTTTTCTTTGTCTAAAGTACATTAAGCTTAATGTTCTAATTCTAGATTAAAACTAGGTGCTAAACCTTAATTTTCTTAATATCTTAATGGTTCGTATATAAAAAACTTGTTTTTAAACTTATGAGAATTAAAACCAAATTGAATCTGGGTGTTGGATTGTTATTTTTAATGATCATCATTCTCTCGTTAGTGAGTGCTTATTCTGTTTTCTTGATTAAGCAGGACACAGAGAATATTTTGAAATCCAATTACAATACGCTGGAATATTCGCGAAACATGATTTTTGCTTTGGACGAAATAAAATCAGATTCAAAAAAAACGATTTTGAATTTTGAGGAAAATCTTAAAAAGCAAACCCGAAATATTACGGAACCAGGCGAAAAACAAGCGACCGAAAAGCTGAAAGAAAGTTTTGCTCTTCTGACTAAAAACAATTCTGATGAAACTATAAAAGCACAAATTCGTCAAGATATTTTTGCTATTATGAAGCTGAATCTCGACGCTATAAAACAGAAAAGCGACATCGCCAAACAATCGGCTGAAACGGCTAATTTGTCGATTGCCATTGTGGGGACTTTGTGTTTTTTAATTGCTTTTAATTTATTGGTTAATCTTCCGAATAACATTGCGAATCCGATTAAGGAATTAACATTGAGTATTAAGGAGATTGCCAATAAAAATTATTCAGAACGTGTTCATTTTACGAGTCATAGCGAATTTGGAGATCTTGCCAAATCGTTTAATACGATGGCGCAAAAGCTGGAAGAATATCATGACAGCAATGTTTATAAATTGCTGTTTGAGAAAAAACGATTGGAAACATTGATCAATAATATGAACGATCCGATTATTGGTTTGGATAACGAAGGAATTGTTTTGTTTGTGAATGATGAAGCGCTGAAAATTGTT
Organism: Flavobacterium panacis; assembly: GCF_024649945.1. GTDB lineage: Bacteria > Bacteroidota > Bacteroidia > Flavobacteriales > Flavobacteriaceae > Flavobacterium > Flavobacterium panacis. The sequence continues at coordinate 17,801 of NZ_JANKMS010000020.1, forward strand.
GGTTTAAAATCGGAAGATATTATTGGAAAACCTGCCTCTGAATTAGCGGTTTCTAATGATTTAATTCGTTCTTTAATTCTGAAAGAAAATGAAACTACGAAAAAACAGCCTCTCAAAATTTTTGCTCACGGAAAAGAAAGTTATTTCGAAAAGGAAATCCACAATATTACGATAACACCAACGGGCGAAGAAAAGGAAATTAATATTGGCGATGTGATTATTCTTCGAAATATTACACTTTTTAAAGAATTGGATTTTGCTAAAACCAATTTTATTGCCACTGTTTCACACGAATTAAAAACACCAATTGCGTCTATAAAATTGAGTCTTCAATTACTTGAAAATGCTAAAACTGGCGATATGAACGACGACCAAAAACAATTGGTAGAAAGCATTAAAGACGACAGTCAGCGTTTATTGAAAATCACGGGTGAATTATTGAATTTATCCCAATTGGAAACGGGGAATATTCAGTTGAATATTGGCAAAAGCAATCCGCATGAAATTGTACAATATGCTGTAGAAGCTGTAAAAGTTCAAGCCGATCAAAAACAGATTCAGCTAATTGTTGATGCCGATGAAAATCTAAAACACGTAAAAGCCGATGCTGAAAAAACAGGCTGGGTTTTGATTAATTATTTATCTAATGCAATCCGATATTCGTCTGAAAAAAGTACGATTCTCATTAAATTAAAAGAAGAAAATAATCAAATGGTTTTTCAAGTTATTGATACTGGAAAAGGAATTGAGCCAAGATATAAAGACAAAGTCTTCGATAAATATTTTCAGATTCCAGGAAGTCAGAAATCGGGAACTGGATTAGGTTTAGCAATCAGCAAAGAATTTATTGAAGCACAAAACGGAAGCGTTGGCGTAGAAAGTAATTTAGGATTGGGAAGTACTTTTTGGTTTACGTTGAAGGTTTAATTTTTTTGCCACAGATTGAAAGGATTTTTGAGATTTTTCGCCACGAATTACACAAATTTACACGAATTATTTTGGTCTAAATTATACGTGTTTTTAAATAAAATTTGTGCTAATTTGTGTAATTCGTGGCGATTTTAAAAGCCTCAGAATCTTAGCATCTCAGCACCTTAGAACCTTTATAGTTTCATTTCCATAATCGGCATGAATCTATTTTTTATTGAAGTTTCAAATTCTCCGATTTTTGTAAATCCGATTTTCTGATAAAATTGTTCGGCATTGGGTTCTGAATCTAAAATGATTTTTTGACATTTTTCATTTCTCATTCTTTTCAAAAAATCATTCATTAAAAAAGAACCAAATCCTTTTCCAATATATTCAGGTAAAATAAATAAGTTATCCAATTTTACCTTATTATCTTCTTGTTTTAAATAAGAATAATAACCAACAATCTGATTTTCAATAACCAAATTAAAAACGGGATTTGTTTCAATATAATCTGCTGTAACTGTTAGATTATTACTCCATTTTTCAATTTGTTCTTCAGAATATCTCCAATACGCTTTTGACTTTTTGGTGATTTCCGTTAAACGGATATGATCTTCGATTTTGGCTTTTTGGATGTTCATTTTGGTATATGTCTAAATTTTCCGCCACGAATTCACGAATTTTTATTTAAAATAATTCGTGAATTCGTGGCGGAAAAAAAATTAAGCGTTAGAAGTATTATTCTTAATTTCTCGAACTTCTCTTTTTAATTCTAAAAGTAAATCTTTCATAGCTCCAGTTTCCGTCGTTTCTTGTTTTTTATCTGAACGGCCAATGTTGCATTCGTACTCCCAAATTTCCAAAATATCAGAAGCTTTCACTTCATAATTTGGATAAAAACTATTGTCAGATTCTAAAACCAAACTGTTCTTTTTATTTTTATTGAGGCGTTTGTAAACCATTCCTTCATTTTTAGTAATCAAAATATAGGTTTTACCATCCATAACCTCTCCTAACTTTTCTACATAACGACCAATAATAATAGAACCATCTTCGTGCGGAGGCATCGAATCGCCTTCAACGGGAAATCCGCGGTGTTTTCCAGGGCCTAAAAACGGAAGCGTAATCTGTTGTAAACTTTCAATATATTCTGGATCAGCATATCCATTTAGATAACCTGCTTTTGCTTTTTGAGATACAATTTCAATAAAGTTTTCTCCAAAACTATCTACTTGAATAGGCAAAATAAGTCGGTTGCCTTCTAGTTTTATCAAATTTTGCACATCAATTTTACGAATATCGACCGATAATATCAAATCGATACTCATATGAAAATACAATGCAATTTTCTTTAAAATATCGTACGGCGCTTCTGAAGTTCCGTCTTCATATTTTACGTATCTACCTCTGGTAATGCTAAGGTTTTCAGCTAATTTCTCTTGAGATATTTTATGCTTAACCCTTAATGCTCTGATGTTGTCTGAAAATAAGGACATAATAAATTTGTTATAATTTGGAACAGCAAATATACACAAAATGTTCTAATCTGTACTAATTTTGTTTCATACAAAAACAAAAGGAAAATGGCACGGGCAATTGTACATATGGATCTGGATACCTTTTTTGTATCCTGCGAACGACTCACCAATTCGGAACTTAATGGAATTCCGCTTATTATTGGCGGAGGCGACCGTGGTGTCGTGGCTTCTTGTTCCTATGAAGCACGTAAATTTGGAGTTCGTTCTGCCATGCCAATTCAAATGGCATTAAAACTTTGTCCAGATGCAAAAGTCATGAAAGGTGACATGGAATTATATTCAAAAATGTCTCACGATGTTACCGAAATTCTTCAAGAAAAAGCGCCTGTTTTAGAAAAAGCCAGTGTCGATGAATTTTATCTGGACATTACCGGAATGGATCGTTTTCACGGAAGTTATAAATGGACCGATGAATTGGCTCAAAAAGTAATTAAAGAAACTGGATTACCGATTAGTTTTTCATTATCAATCAATAAAACGGTTTCTAAAATTGCTACTGGCGAAGGAAAACCAGTAGGAAATCTTGAAATTCCAGAACATAAAGTACAGACTTTTTTGAATCCGCTTTCGATTCAGAAAATACCAATGGTCGGAACCGTAACATTTCAGCTTTTATCCCGAATTGGCGTTCGTAAAATTCAGACTTTAGCCGAAATGCCTGCCGAAGTTTTACAGCAAATGATTGGAAAAAATGGTCTCGATATTTGGAAAAAAGCCAACGGAATCGATCATACGCCTGTTGAACCTTATAGCGAAAGAAAATCTATTTCGACCGAACATACTTTTTCTCAGGATACAATTGATATTGCAAAACTCAAAAGAGTGCTTTTAGGAATGGTCGAAAAACTGGCTTTTCAATTGCGTTCTGAACAATGGCTGACTTCTACCGTTACGGTTAAAATTCGTTACGCCAATTTTGATACAGAAACCAAACAATCTCGAGTTGCATACACTTCTGCCGATCATATTTTGACTAAAACCGTAATGGAACTTTTCGAAAAAGTCTATCAGCGTCGTATGCGTCTGCGCTTGATTGGCGTTCGCTTTAGCGGATTAGTTCGCGGAACCTATCAAATTGATCTTTTTGAAGATACTCAGGAAATGCTCGCACTTTATGCCGCTATGGACAAAATGAAAAGCCGTTATGGTTTTGATGCTGTGATGCGTTGTGCTGGTGCTCATTTTAAACCGAATACTAAAGACGAAATTTTAAAACGAAAAAACGAGAATCCTAAACCTTAATATGTATTTAAACTGTCATTCATATCATTCTCTGCGTTATGGCACGATTCCTCTTGATAAACTTGTCAAGCAGGCTGTTTTGCATGATGTAAAAGCAATGGCATTAACTGATATTAATACAGTAACTGGAATTTATGATTTTATAAGAGATTGTGAGAAAAACGGAATTAAGCCTTTGGTTGGAATGGAATTTCGCTGTAATCATGAATTCAGATATATCGGTTTAGCTAAAAATGCTGAAGGTTTAGCTGAAATGAATCGCTTTTTAACGGATCATAATTTCAGCGGAGAAACTTTGCCTTTACGAGCACCTAAATTTGAATCTGCTTTTGTAATTTATACTTTAGAAAATGCTCCAGAAACACTTTTTGAAAATGAATTTATTGGTGTTCGTCCTGAAGAAGTTTCAAGTCTTCTGACTTCAAAACATAAAAACAAAATGGCTAAAATGGTGGTTTTACAACCTGTAACTTTTAGCTGTAAAAAAGAATACAATCTGCATAAAGTGCTTCGGGCAATTGATACCAATATTATTCTGTCAAAACTTACCGAAGCAGATTTTTGCAAAACTTCTGATTTTATAAAACCATTAGACGGTCTTTTGCCTTTCTATGAAAAATATTCTGAAATCATTTCGAATACACAACGCATTATTGACGAATGTAATTTTCAATATGAATTTGGTGTTCCGCAAAACAAAAAATACTTTAAAAAAAGCCGTGAAGAAGATATAGAAATGCTTACTGTCCTAGCGATGGAAGGTTTTGAACTTCGTTATGGAAAAGAAAATACAGTAGCAAAAGCACGTGTTGAAAAAGAACTAAAAGTTATTGACGAATTAAAATTTAGCGCCTATTTCTTAATTACTTGGGACATTATTCAATACAGCAATAGTCAAGGTTTTATGCACATCGGACGCGGAAGCGGTGCCAACAGCATCATCGCGTATTGTCTTGGAATTACCGATATCTGTCCAATAGAACTTGATTTGTATTTTGAACGTTTTTTAAATCTGAATCGTAAAACTCCACCCGATTTTGATATTGATTGGAGCTGGCAGGAACGCAATGTAATTTTAGAATATATCTTCGGAAAATACGGTAGAGATCACGTAGCTTTTTGTGGTACGAATGTCGAATTTAAATACCGTTCTATTTTTAGAGAAGTTGGAAAAGTTTTTGGTCTTCCAAAAGAAGAATTGGATGTTTTGGCAAAAAATCCAGAAGAACTACATCCTACCAATAAAATTGTAAGGTTGGTTCAGGAATATGGTAAAATGATGAACAAATATCCAAACCAACGTAGTATGCATGCCTGCGGAATTATCATTTCTGAAGAACCCATTACCAATTATACTCCATTAGAAATCCCTCCAAAAGGATTTCCAATCGTACTTTTTGATATGCATATTGCCGAAGAAATTGGTTTTGACAAATTCGACATTTTAAGTCAGCGTGGTATTGGTCATATTGATGACAGCGTAAAACTGATTGAAAAAAATCGAGGTATCAAAGTAGATATTCGTAATACTTCGATTTCTAAAGATGAAGCAGTTTGTAATTCTCATTTGGCAAAAGGAGATACAATTGGCTGTTTTTATATTGAAAGTCCAGCCATGCGTGGATTATTACGCCGATTGAATTGTGACAATTATAAAATTTTAGTTGCCGCTTCGTCTATCATTCGTCCTGGAGTAGCACAATCTGGAATGATGAAAGAGTATATTTTTCGTCATAACAATCCGAATCAGTTTGAATATTTTCATGAGGTTTTTAGAGAACATCTTGGCGAAACCTACGGAATTATGGTCTATCAAGAAGACGTTATTAAAATCGCCCAACATTACGGGGGACTTCCCGCACCCGACGGAGATATTCTGCGTCGTGCGATGTCAGGAAAAGGAAGATCCTTGGAAGCTTTGCAAAAAGTGAAAGACAACTTTTTTGCCAGTTGTGCTCAAAAAGGACATCCAGAAGCTTTGAGTCAGGAAATTTACCGTCAAATTGAATCTTTTGCAGGCTATTCTTTTTGTAAAGCGCACTCGGCGTCTTATGCAGTTGAAAGTTATCAGAGTTTGTATTTGAAAGTGAATTATCCCGTTGAATTTATGACAGCGGTAATCAACAATCAAGGCGGATTTTATAGAACAGAGGTTTACGTACACGAAGCGCGAATGTCGGGCGGAACCGTTCATAATCCGTGTGTGAATAAAAGCGAATATCAAACCACTTTGTATGGAACTGATATTTATTTAGGTTTTATGCACATACAGAGTCTGGAATCTAAAGTTGCTCATTTAATTGAATCTGAAAGAGAACAAAACGGCGAATTTCTTTCTTTAGAAGATTTCATCAATCGCATTCCGATTGGAATTGAAGGTGTTAAAGTACTCATTTTCATTGGTGCTTTTCGTTTTACAGGAAAAACAAAAAATCAGCTTTTGATTACTGCGAGTTTATTACTGAACAATTTTAAGCCCGAAAACAGGAATTTGAAATTACTTCAAGAACCTGCTAAAGAATTCAAATTGCCAGTTTTAGAACGTTCTATTTTTGAAGATGCTTTTGATGAAATCGAATTATTGAGTTTTCCTATTTCATGTACGGTTTTCGATCTTTTACAAACCAAACATCGAGGCGATATTATGGCGAAAGATTTAGTAAAATATCATAAAAGACAAGTTCGAATGCTGGCTTATTTGATTTCAAGAAAACACGTTCCGACCAAAAAAGGCACGATGTATTTTGGAACTTGGATTGATCATGAAGGCACTTATTTTGATACAGCGCATTTTCCAGATAGTTTGGCTCAACATCCTTTTCAGGGCGGAGGCTGTTATCTTTTGTTAGGAAATGTAGAAGTCGATTATCATTTTCCAACGATTACGATTCTTAAAATGGCAAAAATGCCTTTCATTCCAGATCCGCGATATATGGATGCTAAAGATCAATATCGAACACAAAATCAGATTAAAGAAGATATCAGTATGACGAATAGAAAACCGTATCCGTCAGCTCATGAAATTAATATGCCTAGACATCGAATGAAGTTTAATTCTTAAGCGATGAAAATTGCTCGCAAAGTCGCGAAGGCGCAAAGTTTTTATTTAAAAACTTAAAAAGAAAAAACTTTGCGACTTTGCGAGATTAAAAAAAGAAAAAACTTATGAATCTATTCGCGACAATTAAGTAAACAACAGAAATAGAACATTTTACGTTATATACAAATGAAGAAGCAAGAATATGCCATAGTCGATATTGAAACCACAGGCGGGAATGCTAGTGGAAGCCGTATTACAGAAATTGCCATTATTATTCATGACGGTACAAATGTGTTGGATCGTTACGAAACACTTGTAAATCCTGAGCAGGACATTCCTCCTTCTATTTTTGGATTAACCGGAATTAATAACGAAATGGTTGCTAATGCACCAATTTTCGATGATATTTCAGAGAAAGTTCTAGAAATGTTAACCGATCGTGTTTTTGTGGCACATAATGTCAACTTCGATTATTCGTTTGTGCATCATCAATTGGAACAAGCGGGTTTTAAATGGTCTGCGAGAAAATTGTGTACGGTTCGTGCTGCGAGAAAAATCAAGCCCGGATTAGGTTCTTATAGTTTAGGCAATCTTTGCAATTCTCTAAATATATCTTTAGAAAACAGACACCGCGCAGGCGGAGATGCCGATGCCACTGCTCTATTATTTTCACTTTTATTAGAATGGGATGATGCTGGAGAAATTGATAAAATGATCAAGAAAACAGCAGAAGATCAACGTTTGCCTCCAAATCTTCCTGCAGACGATTTTAATAATTTACCGGCTAAACCCGGAATCTATTATTTCTATAATCAACAGAAGAAAGTCATTTATGTTGGAAAAGCGATCAATCTGAAAAAACGAGTGACTTCGCATTTTACGGGAAATAATATCAATCCGCAAAGACAGCATTTTCTGAGAGATATTTACGGAATTTCATTTGAAATCTGCGCAACTGAATTGATGGCGCTTCTTTTAGAATGTACCGAAATCAAAAAACTTTGGCCCACTTACAACAGAGCTTTAAAACGTTTTGAAGCCAAATTTGGTATTTATCAATACGAAGCTAGAAATGGTTATAAGTATTTGGCACTCGGAAAAATGACCAAATTTCAGACTTGTATTCATGAATTCAACAACCAACATACTGGTATTCATTTCTTGCGAAGTCTTGCAGAACAATTTGAAATCGACCATCGTTTCTGTAAATATTCAAGACCCGAGGAAGGCGAATTTTTCTATAACAATGAAATAAAAGAATTGCCAGATGTTTTACTTCACAATGAACAAGTCGACAATGCCATTTCCTTTTTATTGAATAACAGACCGAGTTTTGCCATTATAGACAAGGGACGATCTTCAGACGAAAGAAGCTGTATCTGGATTGAAAATGGCCATTTTTATGGAATGGGATATATTTCAAGAGATATAGCAATTAACGATTCTGATGAAGTAAAAAGTTACGTGACACCTTATAAAAGCAATCAATATATCGATCAGTTAATTTTTGCTTACGCTGAAAAATATCCACGTAAAGTATTCTTCAATAAACAATTTTTCATTTCCTAAACCGAATACAAATAAAATAGAGCTGTAAAACTAAAATCTGAATTATGACACTATTTAGCGACACCGAATTATTTACCACAGGTTTGGGAGGAAAAAAAATATTTGATATTCCAGATTCTGAATTGATTTTAATCGACAACTTCTTCACCAAAGAAGAATCTGATGCTTTTTATGAAAGAATACTTCGTAAGACCAAATGGAGAGAATATGAAATGGAAATTTATGATAAAACCTATACGGTGCCGAGAATGATTGCTTGGTACGAGGACAAAGACAATACTGGAGCAGATCCAAAAGGTCCTGATTGGACTTATGAATTGTTAAAAATTAGAGGCCGTGTCGAAAAAGAAACACAGCTCGATTTTAATGCCGTACTCCTCAATTTGTATAGAAACGGAAACGATGGTGTAGGCTGGCATAGTGACAGAGAAGATAATTCTGGCCCAAATCCTATTATTGCTTCTGTCACTTTTGGAGAAACGAGAATGTTCAAGCTACGTCATAAATTCAGGAAAGATATTGCGCCTATTGAGATTCCGCTACATCATGGATCTTTCTTATTAATGGCGGGAACGACTAATAGTTTTTGGCAACATCAAGTTCCGAAAACAGCTCGCGATGTTTTGCCGAGGATCAATCTTACCTTTAGAAGAACCAATCGAAATCTTTGATTTTTATAGCATTGAATCTTCAAAAAGAAGCATTTTTTAATTAAAACAACGTAGGATATTCCTTCTTTAAAAAGTTAAAACATGCACTATATGAACCTTTTACTAGGCAAAACCTATCTTTTTTACTATTTTTGCAACCTTTTTTAAAATACAATACCGTAATGGCCTATTCGAACAATGATTTAGCGCGTTTCTTAGACGCACAGAACAAACTTTATCTTACCGCCCTTTCTGAAATCAGTAAAGGGAAAAAAGAAACACACTGGATGTGGTTTATTTTCCCGCAAATAAAAGGCTTAGGAAAAAGCGATACTGCAAATCTTTATGCCATTAATGATTTAAAAGAAGCTACAGATTATTTGGAACATCCAATTTTAGGAAAACATTTAATCGAGATTTCAGAATTGTTATTAACTTTTAAAATGAAATCGGCTGATGGAATTTTTGGAGATTTAGATGCTCGAAAATTACGTTCTTGTATGACTTTGTTTTCTTTAACAGAAAATACAAATCCAATCTTTCAGGAAGTTTTAGAAGCTTTCTTCTCAGGAGAAACAGATCCTCTGACTTTGTCTATTATTAATTCAACTATAAAATCTGTTGATGAACCAATTGTACTTTAACTCAGGTTTACAACGATTATTTACATTTAAAAGACACTATAATTCTAGTGTCTTTTTTTTGTGATTATATATTCACTAAAATCTCGGCAGGAAATTATCCATTTTAAGAACAATTAACCTTAACTTGCATAAATTCAACCTCAAACAAACCCAAATCATGACCGAGAAAATCAAAGCTTTACAAATTATTCACCTTGGCATTTGTGCCGGGACAATTATTGCGTATTACATTATAGGCGATCTTACGCTAGAGAGCCTCAATATTCCACCTATCGATTCGTCATCGATTGTATATCTTATCATTCCGGTTCTGGCTATTGTTTTAAGCAGTATACTATTTAAAACACAATTAAAACAGATTAATCCGAAATTAAAACTGGAGGATAAACTTCCAATTTATCAAACAGCTTCTATTATGCGATGGGCAGTTCTTGAAGGTGCTGCTTTTTTGATATTATTCTTAAAACCTGAATTCATCTTATTTGGAATATTGCTTATCATCTATCTTATTTTCCTAAGACCAACAGAAGAAAGAATTACAAACGATTTATCCAACAACAATTTTTAATCTTACTCTATAAAAAAAGCGTCTTGTAAATTACAAGACGCTTTAATTTTATAATAAAAATTTAGAATTTTAAACTTCAGGCAAACTACTCCTCTTTTGGTTTGGTTAAATAGTAAACAGGAATTCCTGTCAACATAATCAAAACTCCCCATCCACAGGTTGAAAATTTTGTAATTAATAACGAAACACAAATTGCAGCCGCTATAATGATATACAACATTGGCAAAAATGGATATCCAAATGCTTTATACGGTCTTTCTGCATCTGGCATCTTTTTTCTTAAAATGAAAATTCCATAGATTGTCAGGATGTAAAAAATCAATACAATGATAATTACAAAGTCCAATAAATCACCATATTTTCCGGTAAGACATAAAGCCGAAGCCCAAATACACTGTGCCCATAATGCCCATGCTGGTACACTTGATCGGTTGAGAACGGCCGCTTTTTTAAAAAACAAACCGTCTTTTGCCATCGTATAATACACTCTTGCACCAGCCATAATTAAACCGTTGTTACAGGCAAAAGTTGAAATCATAATCATAATTGCGATAATCAGCGCTCCAACATTTCCAAAAATATAGTCTGAAGCGACAACTGCAACACGATCAAATTTTGCTGTTGCAATCTCATCAAGAGGAACTACAGCTAGATACATAATATTCGTTAAAACATAAATAATCGTAACAATAAAAGTTCCAAGAAACAAACTGAGGCCAACATTACGTTGTGGGTTTTTAATTTCTCCAGCAATAAAAGTTACTCCGTTCCAGGCATCACTAGAAAATAAAGATCCTACCATTGCAGCAGAAATTCCAGAAATCAAAGCCGTTCCGCCAATTGGTAGCCATGAGCCACTTTCTTTATCAAATGTTCGTGTGTTCCATCCATCAGCCCAATTTGCATCCCAAACAGAAGCTTTAGCGGCAAGCGTTAATCCAAAAACAATTAATCCAACCAATGACAAAATTTTGATAATGGTTAAAACCGTTTGGAGAATTTTACCATTTTTTACTCCTCGGCTATTAATATAACTCAACAAAACGATTGTAAAAATAGAAACCAATTGTGCTGCATTGAGCTTAAACGAACCCAATTCATACAATATATTCTCGTCACTTAAAGGTTCATACAAATAAGCTGCAAATTTTGAAAAAGCTACTCCCACAGCAGCAATTGTACCGGTTTGGATTACAGCAAAAAAACTCCAACCATACAAAAAAGCAATCAATTTGTTGTACGCTTCTTTTAAATACACATACTGTCCGCCAGCTTTTGGAAACATCGCGCTTAATTCGCCATAACTTACTGCGGCGATAATTGTAATTAATCCCGAGATTAGCCAAATGAGAGTCAGCCATCCTGCCGAGCCCACTTGCCGAGCAATATCAGCGCTTACAATAAATATCCCAGATCCTATCATAGAGCCAACCACAAGCATGGTTCCGTCTAATAATCCGAGTTCTCTTTTAAAATGTTCTTGGTCGTTTTCTTGCATTTTTATTGGTTTAGTGTTGGTTAAAGATATACTTTTTTTAAATCCCAAATCCAAAAATTCCGAATTCCAATCTTACCCTTATCTGTCAATTTGAGTCATAATCAAAACCAATTTAAAACAAAATCTAAGTTTAATAATTTGGGCGTATCCCTTCGGGTCGGGCTATCGGCTATATCTTTTATTCCGCTTCTCTCCATAAAAGGATACCGCCTCTATCCCTTACGCAAATCTTTTTCATAAGAACTTTTTGAGTAACTCATTTAAGAATAAGTCTTACTTTTATCGTATGGAACAACACGAATTATTAATTAATAAAATTGCTCAGAGCAAAATAGGCTTTGATTCTGGCTTGCAAATTTTATTGGAGAGTTATAATTTTAAAGAACTTTTCAAAACCCTTCAATTCTATATTTTTAATTCAATTCCAAACAAAACAGATTACAATTCAGAAAGTTATCAAATGGCAATTAATACAATTCCATTAAAACCGACTTACACTTCAATTGTAATTCTGAAACAATTTCCAACAAAAATTGCTTTTAACAAACTGGAGGCACTTCCCGAGAATGAAAATAAGAAAACAATAACAGCTCTACTTTGGATTTTTAAAATAACCGATACCGAAAGAAGAAATACAGAATGCAAAAATGGATGTGGGCATTTTTGGCATGAAATCAATTAGATAAGTTCTTGTGATTTTTAAAGCTTAAAGATTTTTTTTATCTTTAAATAAAAACATTCATTATGACTTGGGATCCAAAAAAATACAACGAATTTAAAGAAGTACGTTTTAAACCATTTGAAGATCTCTTTAGCCATATTGTTGACAAACCCAATCTAAAAGTGATTGATTTAGGTTGTGGAACTGGCGAACTAACCCAAAAACTAGCCGAAAGATTAACTGAACCCAATGTTCTTGGTGTAGATAATTCTGCCGAAATGCTGACAAAAGCTCCTGCAAGAGAAAATCTTCAGTTTAAAGAAAAAACTATTTTAGAACAACTAGAAGAAGAAACCAAATGGGACTTGATTTTTTCAAATGCAGCACTACAATGGGTTGACGATCATAAAGAACTTTTTCCGAGAATCATTTCGCACCTAAATGCTGGTGGGCAATTGGCTGTACAAATGCCACAGCAAAACGAAAACATTCTCAATAAAATACTTTTAAATCTAGTTCAAGAAGAACCTTTTGCTTCTTATCTGAATAATTGGACAAGACCTTCTCCTGTTCTGACTTTAGATGAATATGCTACAATTCTGTTCGACAATGGAGGAAAAGATCTTATCATATATGAAAAAGTATATCCTATAATTTCAGCCAAACAAAATGATTTTTTCGATTTTATTTCTGGTTCAGCACTAACCGTTTATCAGGAACGATTGAATGAAAATCAATTTCACGAATTAAGTACAGAATTTAAAAAAAGAATAAATACTTATTTCCCAAACGTTCCATCTATTTATGCATTCAGAAGGTTAATTCTTTATGCTAAATTTTAGTTTTCTACACGAAGAAAACACCTAAACAACTACCTTTTAACGACTTAAACAAAAATCAACGAATTATAAAAAAATTTGCTTGAAAGTCATTTTTTTGTAAAACTTATAAGATAAATTTCATTATATTTGAGTAAATCATTCCAAATCTATTTTTTAAACGCCTATAATTTTAACAAATGTTTAATTTAACATTAAAATAATCTTACCCCATAAGATTGTTTTAAGATTAGAAAAAACAAAGAAAGACACCTTTATTATTAACCTACTAATTATAAGTTTATGTCTAAGTTACAAGCTTTAAAAAACTTTCGTTTTCCCAATGTCTTTATCCTTATTTTAATTGTTTTCATCTCTTGCGCATTACTTATCTGTATTAACTTTTTCACCATTAAAATGCTATCTGCAAGCAGAGCTTATGTAAATGGAGAATCGCATTATTCTAAGGGACAAAAAGATGCTTCCCGTCATCTTATAACTTATCTCTATACCAAAAATCCAAATCAATGGAAATTGTATTTGGAAGAATTAAAAATACCACAAGGAGATGGCACTGCAAGAATTACACTTTTAAAAGCAGGAGACAATAAAATCGCTCGAAAAGGATTATTAATTGGTCGAAATCACGAAGAAGATTTAGATGATATTATTTGGTTATTTGACAATTTCAAGCAAGTTTCTTATTTATCAAAAGCCATAGAAGAATGGGGAAAAGGCGACAAACTCATTTTTCAATTATTTGTTATTGGCCAAGAAATTAATGCCAAAATTAACCACAAACTTCTAACTCTCGAAGATCAAAAACGTTACCTAAAAGAAATAAGCACAATAAGTGATCAACTAACAATTAATCAACGTAATTTTTCTAACATCTTAGGAGAAGGAACACGCAAAATAAAAGATTTGCTCATTTTTACAAATATCTTTTTCATCCTGATTATAATCTGCAGTGTGTGTCTTTACTATTCGATTATGGTTAAAAGACTTTTGATTTCGAAAAAAGAAATCGAAGTTAAAAACGAAAATCTGGTGATTGTAAACCGTGAATTAGACCGATTTGTTTACAGTGCTTCCCACGATCTTAGATCTCCAATAACTTCATTAAAAGGGCTAATCGAAATCACAGCATTAGAAGACGATGTTAATCAGGTTCGTAGTTATCTGCAAATGATGCATCAAAGTCTGGCTCGTCAGGATCAATTTATTAGCGACATTATTGATTATTCTAAAAACAAAAGAAAAGAGGTAATCATGGAACCTGTCAGTTTAAAAGAATTGTTTAATGAAGCTATTTTACAATTAATGCATATTGAAAATGCCAGTAGAATAAAATTCACACAGGAAATTGAGATAGATCAAATTGAGAGCGATAGTCTTCGTCTAAAAATCATCATCAACAATCTAATTTCAAACGCTATAAAATATGCCGATTGCAGTAAACAAGAAATGTTCATTACAGTCAAAACATATTTCAGCGAAGGTTTGAACAAAATTGAAGTCGAGGATAACGGAATTGGAATTCAAGACGAACACAAAGAAAATATTTTTGATATGTATTTCGGAACCAACAAAAACAAAGGTTCCGGATTAGGATTATATATCGTAAAAGAAGCCGTTGAAAATATCAAAGGTGATATTTCTGTTTTTTCAGAAAGTAGTATTGGAAGTAAATTTATAGTAACTATACCTAACCAACATGCCATTTAGATCTCAATTTATTATCATAGAAGACAACTTAATTGATCAGTTTGTCACAAAAAAATTACTTAAAAAAGGATTAGATGTTAACCCATTATATATTGCCAATAATGGAAAAGAAGGATTGGAGTGGCTTCTTAAACATCAAAATAACCAACCACTGGTTATAATTTTAGACATTCAGATGCCTATTATGAACGGATTTCAATTTTTAGATGAATTCGAAAGACTTGCTGAAAATATAAAAGATAAAATTGAAATCTTCGTACTTTCGTCTACTTTGGATACCGACGAAATCAACAAAGTGAAAGAAAACAAATACGTTTCTGATTTTTGGAACAAACCCTTCAGATTGGAATTATTACAAAAGACTTTTGTTTAAAAAAGATTATTCTAAAACACGATTTACCTGAGAAAATGATCTAGTATAATAAGGCTCTTTTGTAGAGGAAATAATTACTCCTCCGTGTGTTGATGAATGTACAAATTTAATTTCGCCATCGATATTCTCTACAACCATCCCAACATGGTTTATGTGGCGTCGTCCGTTGGTTTTAAAGAAAATTAAATCTCCTTTTTGAGCTTCGTCTGAAGCTACTTTGGTTCCTATTCGAGATTGTTCTATTGAACTTCTTGGCAGCTTAATATCAAAATTGCCAAAAGTGCAAAACATTAATCCTGAACAGTCAAAACCTGCTTTTGTGGTGCCACCAGAACGATAACGTGTTCCTATATTTTCGGTTGCACTTGCGATAAGCTGATCAATTAATCCTGAATAACTTCCTGTTGATGCTTTGATATAGGTAGAATCTCTTTTTATTTCTGGAATAGCGGTACTTTCAGCAATTTGAGTTGAAGAAGAAACTACGTTTTCATTAGATTCTGGAAGTATTTTTGATGCTTGAATCGCATCGGCTTTTTCTTTTGGCAAGCGTATTTTCAAAAGATATCCAACTGGCATCTTTCTTTTGACAGAAGGATTCTGACGCTCTAATTCTGCAACTGAAATTCCGTATTCTTTAGAAATTCCATATTTAGTTTCTTTAGTTTTAACCTCTCTTATGAGTTCAACTTCTGCAGGAGCTATTTCTTGTATTACAGGTTTATCGTTTGAAGCAACGTTATTTGAAGGAATAACGATTTGTTGCCCAACTTTCAGCCCTTCAGTTTCCAAAAGCGGATTGGCTTGTTTTAACTGATCGACACTGACATTATATTTTTTAGAAATCCCCCACAGTGTTTCTTTAGACAATACCTCATGTGAGCCTAGAGTATTATTCACAACCGCTTCAACTGTTTTAGTTTTAGCTTTTGTTGTGCTTTTATTTTTATTAGGAATTAAAAGAACAGAGTTCAGTTTAAGAATTTTAGGAGCGTTTGGATTCGCATCAGCAATTTCCTTTACTTTTACTCCATATTTTTTAGCTATAACAGAAAGGTTTTCTCCTTGCGAAATTTTGTGCTTAATGAAATTATCTTGTGCAAAAGCTCCAAAACCGAAAAAAAACAAAACTATTATTAACCTATAGACCATATTTTTTGAATTACATCTTTATTATTATTCCATGAGCTCAAAACGTTATTTTTTAAACTCAAAAAAATCATTTTTATTACGTGCATTGCGAATTTAACTTTTTAAAGTAAAAAACACACACTTTTTAACAACTAATTTTTATCTAGAGGCTAAATTTAAACCTTAATTAACATCAGAAAAAGCTTCGTATTTGAATTTCAATACTTTACATTTTATCACAAAAAACATCATTTTTTCCTGAAAAAACGAATCTTCTAGCCCAGATCGAAGCGACATCCTTTTGTTTTTTTCTTTAAAAAGATTAATTTAGTCAAAACTGACTAATAAAGAGTAGTTTACAAGAACCGAAAGAGTTATCGGTAACGATTTAGTAATGGTGCTTACTACACTTGCTTTCATTCAATTACCTTGTAAATCATTACTGCAAATGTATAAAAAATAAAGGTAAAGCAGTGAAACTTTACCTTTATTTTTCGTCTTGCTCGTCCATCCTTTTGATAAGTGCATCCCGAAGACTATCGAGGAACTTTGTTCGGTTTATCTTCCTGCCTTTCAGTTCCAAATAGGAATGGTAGAAATCCCCTAAGTCAATATTAAATATATTTTCAAAAGTCTTGGCGATGATTTTTATATCTGCATTACCATTGTCAATTGAACCCTGCGAATGCAGCGAATAAATCAACTCAATGAGTGAAGTTTTACTACCTGTCCAGTTTAGGGGAGGCGTTTCAAGTAGCTTTCTCTGATTGTTATTGCTCAACTGGTCTTCGAGGTAAACCTGTATCAAGTCGTTGGCAATAATCTTAGCTACCTTGTAATCGTGCGAGGTTGCAAAATTATGGTCTGCTTCAAAATAATAGGTGTCTAAACTCAACTTTATATCGTGCTTGCCACGTAAAAAGAATTTATAGTCCAGATGAGTGCTGTTGGTTCTGTAATACTTGTAAAATTCCAAATTAGCATCGAAATACCTCTTGATTTTGGAAAGCTCAACATTCAGATATTTCTTGATGATTTTATCGCCGCCTCGTGGTCTTTTTGTTTCAATCTTGTAAATGGCATTGAAGTAGATGAGCTTCGATACTAATTGAGGCTTTAGCTGTTTGAAAAAAAGTATTTCGGCTTCATCATCTTTAAATCCATTCTTCTTAATGTATTTTTTTATCTCCTCAAGTTTCTGCAAGACTGATATAATTGCATTTTCATACGATATCAATGAATTACTTGGCTCATAGGTCAATTCGTTAATTCTATCGTCTAATTCGTTTATTATAGTTTGGTAATAATTTGTCATCGAAAGCGAAATTTAAAGTATGAAACCAATTAAAAAGCACAAAATGAGGCAGCAATTGCAGATAGCCCACAATAAATTGCCTCATTTTAGTATGTATTGATTGAGTATAAGAGAGCCCTATCCTTAATTAAAACTGGATAGGGCTAAGAGATTAAACCACTAATGGTTCTGCTTTAAAGCCTTTTTTCTTAACGATGGCAACTATTTCATCTTGTGTTATACCCTCTGATTTTACGGTTAAAATTTTGTCATTGTTGGCTGTATCTACATTCCATTCGCAGATACCGTCGGTACTGTCCAAATCCGCTTTTACCTTTGATACACAACCGCCACAATTAAGATTGGTCTTGAACTGAAATTCTGTATTTTCCATATTTTTTTAAACTTATTTACTATTGTTTTGAACTGTCGCAAAATTCAACATAATCCCGAAGTCTGCTATTGTGATATTCCGGGTTTAATTTGTGACTTTTACTGTTTTCCTGTTACAGACTATTAATGGTTGTGCGTGTGGTGGCTGTGGTCTTCTACCGATTTTTCGCCTTCTGATACGGTAATAGTAAAATCTGCCGTATGTACCACATTGTTTATTTTGAACTGTGCCCACAATCTATAAAGCCCTGCTTTTTTGATAAGCGTTTCGGCATAGATTGGGAAATTCTCTTTTGATACCGGGTGTATATGTAGAAAATCCTTATTAGTTTTACTTATCATTACGATATGGGCAGTCGCTCCGAGATAATTCTGCATATCCTTTTCCTCTAATTTCTTGCCGTCCTTTTCTACCGAAAATTGCAAGCCCTGATTTCTGTTTGTTTTAAAGTCTTCGCCGTTAAGCAGCGTTACCGTAAAACCATCTACGGTTGAAACCAATTTTGTCTTTAAATCGGCTGTTTGTGTTGCTGCCGTACCTTTTACCTCAATGGTTTGCTTATTGACCTCTCCCTCGGCTCCGTTCGGTTTGTAGTCGGTAAATAACAGGTATTTACCTGCTGTAGGGAATGTTTCTGAAACCTTATAAGAACCGTCTGCCTGTTCTTCGGGGTGGATATGGTCAAACCAGGTCAGTTCTTCATTCACTACCAAAAGGTGCATTTTCATTTCGTGCACTACTTCCAACGGTACATTTTTACCGTGTTCACTAATGGCGATGGATAGATTAGTTGGTTTACCTGCTTCCACATTTTGCGGGTCGGCAGCCACTTTTACTTCATACTGGCTTTTCTCTTTATTAACAGGGCTCAAAGCCATACCACATTTAGGGCATTTATCGCCTTTGTTTCCTTTTACTTCCGGGTGCATCGGACAAGCGTATGCGCTGTCGTGATTTGCGTGCTGATGTGCATTCATATCCTCTGATTTTTTATTATTACTTTCTGAATTGTTGCAGGCAGATAACGCTGCCAGTGAAACAACCGTGCTTAGTAATATGGTTTTAAATTATTCATTTATTTATCTCTCTTATTACAATACAAATTTCCGCATTAAATGGGTTGTATCTATTGTGATATTCTTTGTTTGATTTACGATTTTTACTGATTGCTAACGCTGTTCTTTTGGCTCATTACAATCCTGATAACCGCTATCAATGTGATGATAAGCATCGGTATCAGTACAATGTTTACGCCATTCCAACCCCAGTAATTAAACAGGCTGCCTGCAAAGAAGCTAGCAATACTGATTACTGCAAAAACCGTGAAATCGTGGAAAGCCTGCGTTTTTTCTTTCTCTTCGGGACGGTACACTTTGGTAAGCAATGACGAACCGCCGATAAACAGGAAGTTCCAACCTAAGCCCACGATGAACAATGCGGAAACGAAATGCGCAAAGCCTGTTCCCATCAGGGCAATGATGATGTACAGGAACAAAATCGCCAAACCGGAAATAATGATACGGTAAACGCCGAATTTCTGAATAAGCATACCTGTAAAGAATGACGGCAGGAACATACCTAATACGTGCCACTGGATAACCGTTGCGGAGCTGTCGGACGAATGCCCTACGCTGTGCATTGCTATCGGGGTAACAGTCATAGACATTCCCATTACGGCAAATGCGGTAGATGATGCCAGTATTGCAAGTATGGTATCTTTATTCTTAATGATTTCTTTTAACGGGCGACCTTTCTTTACCGCTTCATTGGTTTGTACCGCAGATGTTCTTTGCAGCTTTAAAAAGGAAACAACACCCAAAGCGACCACGCTTAACAGGATAATAGAAAAGTAGGGATAAGCGTAAGGAACCGCCCCTAAATGCTGCGTAAACCTCGCTAAGTTGGGTCCTGCGAATGCTGCAACAATGCCACCTGCAATAACAAAAGAAATTGCCTTGCTTTTCGCATAGTCGGGAATGGCATCAGCCGCCGCAAAACGATAGTATTGCGAAAAGCCTTGATAAGTACCAATGAGCATATTACCCACTGAAAACAGCCAAAAGGAATTTTGGATAATACCGTACCACGAAACCAAACCCGACAAAACACCTATCAGTGTACCTATCATAAAGGCATTGCGCTGACCTAATTTTCTAATAATGAGGGATGCGGGTATCATCATACCTGCCGTACCTACGGTAATCATTGCCAATGGTAAGGTCGCCAGATTTTTATCGGGAGCCATTTGTAAGCCTACCACACCCGAAAGTGTAATGACCAATATGGATGCAGTCTGGAACAACGCCTGCGAGGTAAACAGTAGATACACGTTGTTCCATTTTATTTTTGCTGTCATAATCTTAAAATTTATGATGCAAAATTGGCAATTTGTTTCGGGCTGCCTATTGTGATATTTCTTGTTTGATTTGTGAGGTTTACTGATTTAGTCTGGTATTGTAAATGCAAAAAGGTTATAGCATAACCGCTACAACCTTTGTCTATTTTATGAATGAAATCCTTTAGTAATTGAGCGAAAGTCCTGCACCAAAGCCCATATCACTATCATAGTGCGCCCTGATACCGATATGCCTCGTCAAAATGTACCGCAGGTCTGCCATATATTCCAAATCGGTATTGACCATAAACCCGGCTCTTAACCGTCTGGAGATAGGTATATCCTCCCGCATCAATGATACCCTGAAAATACCGTCGTGGTAAACTTCTGCCTGTACGTTGACCAACATCGGCAAGGTGTACATTACCCCTAAGCTCACAGCAGCTCGGTTGTCTTTTTTATTAACCTGTCCGAAGAGGTTTTTCTCGTGCTCGTCCATTCCCATTCTGCGGTATCGCCAATCGAAACCGACAAAAGGCATCAGCCATTGCATTTTACCAATGTAACGTCCCAAATGCGTTTCCACTTCATAGCCGTGCATATCATTATAGCCTAAACGCCATTCCGTACCCAAACTGTAACGGGCGTTCATCAACATTGCTTCTCCGTCAATACCATTGGTCGCAAAATCACTTTGAGCCATCAAATGTGGCATATTGCTTTCACGCTGCAACATTTTATATGCTTTTTCCTTATTGGGTAAATACGGATTTTTGTAATCATCCACAGCGAAAACCCTATTCATACCTGCCATCATATGATACAGGATATGACAATGGAAAAACCAATCACCCTCGGTATTCGCAAGGAACTCTATCGTATCGGTTTCCATCGGCATAATGTCGATGATGTTTTTCATCGGTGCATTTTCGCCGTGCTCATTCAGCACCCTGAAATCAAAACCGTGCAGGTGTATCGGGTGGCGCATCATTGAGTTATTATAAATCGTAATCCTCAATACTTCGCCTTTTTTAACAGGTATCTTATCTGTTTCTGCCAAAACCTTGTTATCCATACTCCAAACGTAACGGTTCATATTTCCCGTTAAGGTAAATTTCAGTTCCTTAACCGGGGCATCAGCCGGAAGCGTGGTATTATGCGGCGATTTCAACATTGCGTAATTGAGCGTTTTAATGTCGCTCAACGCATTAGCATTATAACGGTTGGGGTCTTCGTCGCTATTCATCTTATGGTCGCCGTGATGCTCCATAGACGGTGCTGTACCCTTGTTTTTTTTGCTCTTTTCCTCGCCTGTAATCTCCGGGTACATCACTACGTTCATATCCATTTGGTTCAGGCTCATATTCATTCCCATATCTTCCAGGTCGCCGTTCATCTTCATCATATCGTTCATCATTTGCATACCCTCAAAATATTTCAGGCGTGGCATTTCCCCGACCAATTGTTTTGTACCGTTGCCAATAAAATAGCTTGTGGATTGGGTACGGTCTTCGGTGGTTGCCATAAATTCAAAGGCTTTGCCGTCCTCGGGAATGGTAACAACCACATCGTAAGTTTCCGATACAGCAATAATCAGCCTGTCCACTTCCACAGGCTCCACATCGTTGCCATCACTCGCCACTACGGTAATTTTACCGCCTGCATAGCGCAGCCAAAAGTAAGACGATGCACCCCCATTGGAAATGCGTAAACGTACTTTATCGCCTGCTTTTAAGGGCTTGCCGTCAATGCTTTTTAAATCGGTATGATGATTACCGTTCATCATTACACGGTCGTAATACACATCGCTCACGTCCATTGCCAACATACGCTTCCATTCGTTGTTCAGCTTGGTTTTGAATTTTCCGCTTCTAATGGCTTCGGCGTAGCTTTGTGTTGCGCCTTTCCTTATCGCAAACCAGTCGCTTGCTGCGTGCAGCATACGGTGTACATTTTCGGGCTTCAGGTTCGTCCATTCGCTTAGCATTATGGGAATTTCCGGTAAATCGTCAATCCCTTTTCTAAATGTTTTATCATCAGCTTTCTTATGCATGATAAAGCTCCCATACATACCAATCTGCTCTTGCAATCCTGAATGAGAATGATACCAATGCGTTCCCGTTTGAATAATAGGGAAACGATACGTAAAGGTTTCACCAGGTTCAATGGGCATTTGCGTTAAAAAAGGAACGCCATCTTCTTTATTGGGCAGAAATAATCCGTGCCAATGCAATGAGGTACTTTCTTTAAGTTGATTATGTAACACTATTTCTGCCGTATCGCCTTCAGTAAATTCAAGTGTTGGCATTGGTATTTGCCCATTTACAGCGATTGCTCTTTTTTCTTTGCCTGCATAGTTTACGATGGTATCTTTTACATACAAATCGTAACGTACTACTTTTTGGGCTATACCGACCTGTGATATGAAGAGCGCTAACAGAGTTAGCAGCAACAACTTTTTGTGAAGAAATTTTTTATTATTCATTTTAAAAATCGCATTGGTTATACAAAGATTAAAAGGCATTGCTCAATAAGCAATGCCTTAAAGGTTTTTATTATTTAGTTTCTGCAACTTTGCCACAGGTAAGCATTGATGAGCCATAATAAGGATTTTTAATATCTTTCTCTTTGCTCAACCAATATGCTTTTTTCATAGGACAATACTGATAATAAACAGGTTGAATTACTTTATCAGACGACTTTACCAGTTTCCACATTATAGTAGAAACATCGTTAAAAGCTGCTCTTTGCTTTTCAATATTGTTTCCAGCCTTGTTTAATTTTTCTGTCGCTTTTAACAGATCAGTTTTCTGTGAAAAATTATCTTCACCTTTTACTGCATCGTTGAAAACCGAAATTGCGGTGCTCGCTGCTTTGCTATCACTACTTACTAAAGCGTTTTTTACACTGATGTAACTGTTTAACAGATTGTTTGTGTTTTGTGCAAAGGCAGAAAATCCAAACAACATTACGGTTATTGCTATTATTAACTTTTTCATTTTTTATCTCTTTTTTATGATTAATGAATTGCTTATTATATTATTGTGAAATAGGTTCGGCTTTAAACCCTTTTTTCTTAATAATTGTAACGATTTCGTCTTCGCTGATTCCTTCCGATTTAACCGTAAGGACTTTATCACTATTTGTAGTATCTACATTCCATTCGCTGATACCATTAGCGCTATCTAAATCACCCTGTACTTTAGCAACACAGTTACCACAGTTAAGGTTTGTCTTGAATTGAAGGTTTTTGCTTTCCATTGTTTTGAACTTTTTAATTGTATTTCTTGAGTACAAAGTTCATAAGATAACAGGTAATATTGGTTGTGATATTCCTTGTTTGATTTATGACATTTACTGATTATTTACCAAAAACAGTTCCACTTGTAATAT
>NZ_JANKMS010000021.1 GCF_024649945.1 Flavobacterium panacis
AGTTTTTCTCTTCTATTTTAATTTCAGTTTTTGACAGAACTTGTAATCTACTTTGCAAATTTATTAGTTTCGTTTTTTCTTCAACTTAATCTAGAATAAGAAAGATTCTGAGTTTCTAAGATGCTTAGTTTCTAAGTTTTTCTCTTCTATTTAATTTCAGTTTTTGACAGAACGTAATAATTTATAAGGCAAATATAGGTTGACAAGGAAAAAACAGAACTTAATCTAGAACAAGAAACATTGTTTTTAAGTGTGTTTTTTACACTTTAAATGTTAAAATTGATTGTTATTTGTTTAAAATAATGTTAAAGTTGATTTTGTAATACATTGTTAATTAATGACTTGTTTTTGTTGGGTTGTAAAAAACTTCACTTGAATGAGGAAAACCGTAAGGGAATCTGTTTTTTGAATTCTAATTTTGAACTGTGAAAATTTGAAAACGATGGCATTCTTTACCTTTTTAGATGTCATTTAAATTTTTACAGAAAACTGTTTTTGGAGAAACGTTTTACATTGAAATTGACATATTCATTTGATCGTGGGTATTTGTATATAAGTTTGCTATGTACAATTAATGTCTAATTTTTTTAGGGTTTTAAGATTAAGTCGACGGACCTAATTTTAAAACCCTTTTTTTAGCAGATTAATGAAAGTCCAACGAGCCATAATTGAAGGATGTCGGTATTGATTTTGAATTTTTGAGGAGAGAATCCGTAATAATTTTTAAAGGCAGCCGAAAAATGTGAAACATCTCTGTAACCACATTTATAAGCCACTTCACTTACCGTTGCTGATTTGCTTTGAAACATTTCCTTGGCATGTTCCATTCTAAGTTTAATGATATAGCTTTTGACAGTTGTTCCAAAACAAGCCTTAAATCCTTTTTTTAGCTTGAATTCGTTTAATGAAATTTTTCTTGAAAGTTCGGGTAGAGTAGGTGTGTTTCGATAGTCGGTGTCTAATATTTTTTTTGCTTCTAATAACTTATTATAGTCTTTCTTGTCAATATTTTCTTTTGATGAAGGTTGGGTATGAATAGCTTCCAACTGATGGATTAGCAATTCTTTGATTTTACTTTCAATGTAAATTCGTTTCAACGCGCCCTGCCGCGTACAGTTTTTTATTTCGTGAGTAACCCATTGTATTGCTGGCGTAAACGAAAGATATTTAGAAGCAAGATAACTGGATTTTTTATGAAGAATATTTTTTGAAAATTTTTCATGAAGCTGCCAATCTTCATTTATTATACTGTAATAAAACGCTTTAGATAAAATAATCGACAAATAATTAATCTGAGTGTGTGCTGGAATTGTAAATGTAGCTTTAAAGTTATTGGTGTAAAATATATTGTGAGTATTTTCTTTAGAATACTTTTCACCTTCCAATTGCTCAATTTGTGTTTCTATGTTGCTAGTGTAAATAAAATTCATTACAACAGATTCTTCTTCAATTTCAAAGGTTATAGTTTTAGAAGTGTCATAATACATTTGAGTGTCTAATAAAACCAGTCCTTCGGTAATTAAATGGCGACTTGTAATTTTTTCAGAATCTTTATTTTCAATTGAAATAATTTCTTCCGTTAAAATGCTTTTTGGGTAATATTTATCTCCAATTTGAATTTTAATTATTGGAGTTTCTGGTGTTAAAAGAGTGGCTTTGATTTTCAAAATTTAATCCGTTTTTACAAAATAATAATCCGTTTTTCCCTATCTTTTTTTTAGTTGATGATGGTACTTTTGCAGCAAATTTATTTATAATTAGTCTAATTAAAGATATGTCAATTCAAAATTTTTTAAATTTTATTTTATTTTTTTTCTTTTCGTTCTTATCATTTTCTCAGCAAAATCAAGGCGTTACAGTAACTGGACAAGTTGCTGAAAAATCTGGACAAACCATTCCGTTTGCGACAGTTTTTATCGAAAAAACGAATTTAAGTACCATTTCTGATGAAAATGGAAACTTCACTTTCAAAAATGTACCATCAGGAAAACACACTTTAAAAATTTCCGCGATAGGATTTTCAACTTTCAAAAAAACAATAGAAGCTTCTGGTAATAATGTCAATGTATCCATTCGTTTAGACAGCGAATTAAACGAGTTGGAAAGCGTGACGGTTATCGGACGTACTGCGACAGACAAGGTAAACAAACAAGCCTATAGCGTTACTGCTATCGATGCTAAAAAATTGCACAATACAACCTTAGATCTTTCACATGCCTTAGATAGAGTTTCAGGAGTTCGTGTTCGTGAACAAGGTGGAGTAGGTTCTCAGTCGGAACTTTCTATTAATGGTTTTTCGGGTAACCAGATTAAAGTTTTTATTGATGGTATTCCAATGGATAATTTTGGTTCTTCTTTTCAATTAAATAATATTCCCATTAACCTTGCCGATCGTGTAGAAGTGTACAAAGGTGTAGTGCCAATCTGGCTTGGAGGTGATGCTTTGGGAGGAGCTGTAAATATTGTAACGAATTCTAAACCTAGAACTTACTTAGATGCTTCTTATTCATTTGGATCATTTAATACTCATAAAACTGCTATCAATGCTGGATATACTGCAAAAAGCGGTTTTACAACCGAAATTAATGCGTTTCAAAATTATTCAGATAATAATTACTGGGTAAATGTTGAAGCAGCAGATTTATATACTGGTGAGTATTTTCCAAATGCAAGAGTTCGAAGATTTCATGATACTTACCACAATGAAACAGCAATTGTAAATATTGGTGTTACTGGAAAAAAATACGCAGATAAATTATTGATTGGTTTTACAGGAGGACAAAATAAAGCAGAAATTCAGACTGGTGCTAGAATGAAAGCTGTTTTTGGAAGCCGTTATACACAAGGTAATATTCTAATGCCGAGCATTAAATACCAAGTAAAGGATTTGTTTACAAAAGGTCTAAATGTGAATGTAAATGGTAATTACAATTTTGGTGAAGAACAAACTGTCGATACGGTATTTATTAAATACAATTGGTTTGGAGATTATCGCAAATATCCAGGAGAAGGAGGCGAAAAGCAAAGAACCTTAATGAAAATGCGTGATAACAATGGTATTGTAAATGCCAATGCAACTTACAGTTTAGGAGAACGTCACTCTTTTATGCTTAATAATACTTTTACGACTTTTGATCGTAAGCAGGAAGATGAGTTGGTTCCTGAATCTATTGCTTATCAACAGCCTAGAAAAACACAGAAAAACATTTTAGGTCTTGGTTATAAATTCGATTATAATAAAAAATGGAGTACTTCTGTATTCTTAAAAAACTACGATTTATACACTAAATACTCAAGAAGTTATAATCCAAGTGGAAATGCAGGAGATATTGCTTATCAAAAATATGAAGATAGAACTTCTACGCTGGGATATGGACTTGCAAGCAGTTATTATGTAAAACAAAATTTGCAGATAAAAGCTTCTTTTGAAAAAAGTTACCGTCTTCCAGGTTCGCGTGAACTTTTTGGAAATCCAAACGATAATGTTGCACCTAACATCGATTTAAAGCCAGAGTCAAGTTACAACTATAATTTGGGTGCAAGTTACCAAACTAGCTTTAATAAAGTAAATGCATTGACATTTGATGCAAACTTTATGTATCGAGATGCCAGAGATTTTATTCGTAACACATTGTTTAATAATCAGGTCGATAGTTATTGGGTAAATCTAGGAAAAATGACCAATTATGGTGTAGATGGAGAAATTAGATATTCATACCGAAAAAGATTTACTAGCGGTTTGAATATGACCTATCAAAATCTCCGCAATATGACTAAATACGAGCCAGGACAGACAATAGTTTCTTGGTTCTACAAAGACAGAATTCCAAATATACCCTACATGTTTGGTAATCTTGATGCAACCGTATTTTTTAATGATGTATTCAAACAAGGGAATAATTTATCTGTTGGCTATAATCTTCTTTATGTACATACTTATTATTTA
This sequence comes from Flavobacterium panacis, assembly GCF_024649945.1. Classification (GTDB taxonomy): domain Bacteria; phylum Bacteroidota; class Bacteroidia; order Flavobacteriales; family Flavobacteriaceae; genus Flavobacterium; species Flavobacterium panacis. The sequence continues at coordinate 3,947 of NZ_JANKMS010000021.1, forward strand.
TCATGGCCAAGTATGGGAGTAAAGGACGGTAAATTAGAAATTCCAGTGCAGTACAATCATGATCTTAATTTAGTTTATACAATGGCAGATGGTAAGTATAATATTGCTTTAGAATGTAAAAACGTCCTAGATAATAAGCTGTACGATAATTTTTCATTACAAAAACCAAGTAGAGCTTTCTATATAAAATTCAGATATTTTTTCACCAAATCAAATTAATAAAATTTTAAAATCCATAATAATATGAAAAGAGGTAGCAAATTAGCTTTATTCGCAGCTTTTATAGCTTTTACAACATTCTCATGTAGCAGTGACGAAAATTCAGGTAACGGAACTGGAGGCGGAGTCGATACTGGTAAAACTAAATATATCATTACAGCAACTACTGGAGCAGTTGGAATTGCAGATTATTTATTAACTGCAGACGATGTGACAACAGGTACAGTAAGTACAATTGGTAATGGTATCGAACAAGACGGAACGTACCGTTATTACATTACTGCTGAAAATAACTTTTTTAGTTTATTGTACGGACAAGGAAATCCAGGAGCTGTTACTACTTATAACTTAACTGCAGAAGGTAAACTACAGAAAAAATCTGATTTCCAAGCAGAAACTGTACACGTTTTTGCTGCTGTAAATAAAGATATTTTAACCGTAAAAGTTCCAAGAAGTGGTGCAACTTCTGTTGCAATGATGTATAAAATCGATGCGGCAAAATCGCTAATTACTGGTGAAGCGCAACAAGACACTAAAAAACTAGCTGGTAATGGCGAGAGAGCTTTCTTTACGTGGGCAACTCAAGTAGGAGATAAAGTATTTATGCCATACATGAGTATCAAAGGAGACGGATTGGATAACTTCGGAACAGCAAATCCAGATAGTACTTGGGTAGCAGTTTACAACTATCCGGAGCTTAAATTAGAGAAAGTAATCAAAGATAACCGTACAAGTTATTTAGGAGCTTACTTTACAAACGGATTATTCCAAGATGAAAATGGAGATGCTTACGGATTCTCTGGAGCAATTGCTACCAGTAATGCTGTGATGACTTCTACAAAACCATCTGCGGTTGTAAAAATCAAAAAAGGAACAACAGAGTTTGATAAATCCTACTTCTTTAATGTTCAAGAAAAATCAGGAGGATACAAAATTTCTTCTACAACTTATATTTCAAAAGGTAAATTCTTATTGTTAATGTACGGAAATGTTGGAAAAAACAATGGTGCAGTTAAAATGGCTATTGCAGATGTTTACAACCAAACATTTACTTGGGTAACAAATGCTCCTGAAACGTTAACTTCTGTTACAAGCCGTTACAACATTACTACAGAAGATGGAAATTCTGCTGTTGTAGGTGTAAATACTCCAGAAGGAAGCTGGATTTACACAGTTAACGGAACTACAGCTGTTGCAACAAGAGGTTTAAAAGTTGAAGGTGGTCAAATTACTGCTATTCAGAAATTAAAATACTAATATTTTTTTTGCCGTAAGTCCTTGTTTTATGAGGACTTGCGGTTTTTTTTATTTATCCTATTTATCTATCCAATTATGTTTTCTTTTTCAAAACCAAAACCTAATACCCCTAAGAAAAAAAGTAAAAAGTCGCTTTTTAAGCGCATTATGGCTTGGCTGCATTTGTGGCTCGGTTTAGCCTCTGGAATTATCGTAGTAATTGTCAGCCTTACGGGCTGTATTTATGTTTTTGAAAATGAAATCAAAGATTTTATTGAAGACTGGCGTTTTGTAAAACCTCAGAAAGAAGCATTTTTATTACCGTCTCAATTGGTTTCAATTGCAGATAAGAAAATGAAAGATAAAAAAGCTACAAGTGTCACTTTTGGAGCAAAAGATGAAGCGGCTATTGTAGGTTATTTTGTAGAGAAAAAAGAAGAAGGCGAAAAAGGCACAGGTGAAAAAAGAGAAAATAAAAGAGGAGAGCGTAAAAAAGATTTAGCTCAAAATCAGGAAAAAGGAAAATCTGAATTAAAACCTCAAGGAAAACCCGGCGAAAAAGGAAAAGGAAAGGGCGAAAAACGCAAAGGCGGAAGAAGATCTGGAACTTTTATAAGCGTTTATATGAATCCGTATTCTGGTGAAATATTAAATGTAAAAACTTTTTCTAGAGGAGAGTCACCTGATTTTTTTAGATGGATTTTAAATGGACACCGTGCTTTATGGCTTCCTTATGACATCGGAAGACCTATTGTTGGTGTGGCTGTTTTGATTTTTGTTGTACTATTAATTTCAGGAATCGTTTTATGGTGGCCAACAAAATGGATTAAATCCATCATTGATAAAAGTTTTAAAATTAAGTGGGACGCGAGCTTTAAACGTGTCAATTACGATTTACATAATGTATTAGGTTTTTACAGCTGCATATTTTTGTTTTTTATTGCTGTAACAGGCTTAGTTTGGAGTTTTGGCTGGTGGAGTAAATCATTGTATTGGGTGACATCTGGAGGAAAACCGCTGACTGAAAACCGCGAATCTCCAAAATCAGATACAACCAATGTAAAAGCATTCAATATCACAACAGCTGATAAAGTTTTATTGAATTTAAGAAAAGAAAATCCGCAGGCAGCAGGAATTTTAATTAGTATTCCAGGAAAACCTGCAGATCCAATAGGTGCTTTTGTTTACAAACAAAAACATACTTTCTATAATATGGATCGATACAGTTTTGATCAGCAGACTTTGAAAGAAATCTCAATTAAAACACCATTTTCGGGAAAATATATAGAAGCCAATATTCCAGACAAAATCCGTCGTATGAATTATGATATTCACGTAGGAAGTGTTCTGGGACTAACAGGGAAAATTATTGCTTTTTTAGCGAGTTTAATTTCTGCCAGTTTACCTATTACAGGATTTATTATTTGGTGGGGAAAACAGAAATTTGGTAAAAAGAAAGCGCCTGCTGCAAAGCCCAAAGTGGCTAGTAAAGCAATTCCTGTTCCTAAATTGAAAAATAACGCAGAACAAGAAGTTACTGCTTAAAATATTAAAATGGTTTTTTAAATTCCTTTTTGTTTTTTTTTGATCAAAAGGCAAAGCTTGAAAAAGTTTTGCCTTTCTTTTTTTAGTTGTATCCATTAGCCTTGAGCCATTCAATGCAATCTTTAGTCCAGAATTTGCTGGTGTCTTTTACGCCTAAACCAAATCCGTGCCCCCCTTTTTCATATAAATGTAACTCTGATGTAACTCCGTTTTTTTTCAAAGCAAGATAATAGTTGATGCTGTTTTCTGGTATTACAGCTGTATCATCTGTAGCATGAACTAAAAAGGTTGGAGGTGTTTGTGAGGTGACTTTTTTTTCGTTCGAAAATGAATTGATTAGTTCTTGTGAAGGATTGTTACCCAATAAATTAGTTTGTGAACCTTTATGAGTTATATCATTTTCCATTGAAATAACAGGATAAATCAAAAGTGAAAAATCGGGTCTTGCACTTACTTTATAGATAGATTCATAAACTTTATCATCAAAATGTGTAGATGCGGTTGAGGCTAAATGTCCTCCAGCAGAAAATCCAAGAATGCCTATTTTACTTGGGTCAATGTTCCATTTTGTTGCATTTTGTCTTACATAACGAATCGCTTCCTGCGCATCTTGTAATGGACCAACGTTTTTATTTTTCATCGTTAAATCAGTTGGCATGCGATATTTTAAAACAAAAGCTGCTATTCCGATACTATTAAACCATTCGGCAACTTTTGTACCTTCTTTATCAAATGCTAAATGGCTGTAGCCTCCGCCTGGACATATAATAACAGCGGTTTGATTGGGCTTTGTCTCTTTTGGAATAAAAATACTTAAAGTAGGTATTGAAACCTGACTTGTACTCTGTACTATTCCATCTTTTATAGTTTCTTTTTCTTTATAATCAACCGATTTAATTTCATCAGGAATTTTATTCCACAACGGAATTACCTGATTTTGTGCACGTAGAGAAAACATGGTAGAAAAAAGAAGAATACTCCATGATATTTTTCCAAAAGATTGTTTTTTTGTATTTTTCAATTTGTTTATTAATTATTTGATTAGCAGCTATTTATGTTGTTGTGTTGTAAAAATTGCAACCGATGGCTTGAAATATGAAAAATGCTAAAAACAGCTTACAAAGAAGTAGATTTTAGTACAATTTTACCCCGTAAAAAGGATGAATTTCACCTGCTAGCTTTTAACAAATATATTGTTTAATGTGTAATTTTGTTTTAATTTTTTTATGCATTTTGTTTATTTAAATAGCTAAAATAATTTTTTATATAATTAATTTGGATTCTAGAGATTTAAAACTATATTTGTGCAATCGATTACATTATTCGTTTCCGAAATTGCTAATTTGTTGATTTTAATATTTTTAGAAAGAAGTAAATATAGGCATTTCAGATGACCAAAAATTACAAAAACTATAATACCAACTTACTATGAATCAAACCGAAAATGTTGCAGTAAATCAAAGCATTAAAACCACTGGAAAATACCGTTGGAGTATTTGTGCATTGTTATTTTTTGCAACTACAATCAATTACCTTGACAGACAAGTGCTTTCTTTAACATGGAGTGATTTTATCGCACCGGAATTTCACTGGACAAATAACGATTATGGAAATATTACAGCTTTATTCTCCATATTTTATGCAGTTTCGTTATTATTTGCGGGAAGATTTGTGGATTGGCTAGATACTAAAAAAGGGTTTCTTTGGGCAATCGGAATTTGGTCTGTCGGAGCTTGTCTTCACGCTTTCTGTGGTATTGCAACTTCAGGAATTATTACAGGAGACTGGTTTGTAGGTTTTCATGGTTCAAAAGAAATAATTAGTACAATAAGCGATACTGCATTAGTAATCAATGTAAGTGTTGCTTTATTTATTTTTGCACGTTTCGTTTTAGCTGTTGGGGAAGCAGGAAACTTTCCAGCGGCGATTAAGACTACAGCAGAATATTTTCCTAAAAAAGACAGAGCTTTTGCAACTAGTATTTTCAATGCAGGAGCAACAGTAGGAGCTTTGGCAGCGCCAATTACAATTCCGTTTATCGCCAAATCTTTTGGATGGGAAATGTCGTTTATTATCATTGGTGCTTTGGGATTTGTCTGGATGGGATTCTGGATGTTTATGTATGATAAGCCGGAAAAGCATTCAAAAGTTACTCCAGAAGAATTAGCTTATATTCAACAAGATGATATTGCAGATAGTAAAATTGGTTTCAAACCAGAAGCTAAAGGTAAAGTGTCTTTAATGGATTGTTTTAAATACAAACAAACTTGGGCATTTGCTTTTGGTAAATTTATGACAGATGGTGTTTGGTGGTTTTTCTTATTCTGGACTCCAGCTTATTTAAGTTCTGTTTATGGAATGGATTCTACAGAAGCGGCTCTTCCGTTATTTGTGCTGTACATGATTACATTATTGTCGATTATTGGAGGTTGGCTTCCAACTTATTTTGTAGAGAAAAAAGGAATGAATCCGTATGAAGGAAGAATGAGATCGATGTTGATTTTTGCATTTTTTCCATTGTTGGCGTTAGTAGCGCAACCATTAGGATATATTAGTTACTGGGTTCCAGTAATTATTATCGGTATTGCAGGAGCAGCGCACCAATCTTGGTCAGCAAATATTTTTACAACTGTGGGAGATATGTTTCCAAAGAAAGCAATTGCAACAATTACAGGAATTGGAGGTTTGGCAGGAGGCATCGGATCGACTTTGATTAACAAAGGGTCTGGAGTTTTGTTTGATTATGCAAAAGATACAAATATGGTCTTTATGGGATTCAAAGGAATTGAAGCAGGATATTTTATCATATTTTCTATTTGTGCAGTTTGTTATTTAACAGGCTGGATTGTAATGAAAACATTGGTTCCAAAATACAGTCCGATTACAGATCTTTAAAAAGATCTCTCAAAACTAACTAACCAACCTAAACCAAAACCGCATCATGAACCAAGCTAATGCAGCAATAGGAAAATACCGTTGGACTATTTGCAGTTTAGTCTTTTTTGCTACAACTGTCAATTATCTGGATAGGAATGTAATAAGTTACCTTAGGCCTTTTTTGGCACAAGCGTTTCATTGGACTCCAGAACAGGAGGTTATAGATTACTCTAATATCGAGTTGGCTTTTAAAATTGCATATGCACTCGGAATGCTGGTTGCTGGTGGGATTATTGATAAATTAGGAACGAAGTTAGGTTACGCAATTGCTACAGGATTATGGAGTTTGGCAGCAATTGGACATGCGTTAGCGACAGGAACAGGAGGCTTTTTAATTGCTCGTGTGTTTTTAGGAGTTACGGAGGCAGGAAACTTTCCAGCAGCTATTAAAGCTACAGCAGAATGGTTTCCACAGAAAGAAAGAGCTTTGGCAACAGGGATTTTTAATTCAGGAAGTAATATCGGAGCAATTATAGTTCCATTAACAGTTCCTTTTATTGCAGAAAATTATGGATGGCAATGGGCTTTCATTTTAACTGGAATTGTTGGTTTCATATGGCTTGCTTTGTGGTTTTTATTTTATGAAGTGCCTCAAAAACAGAAACGTCTGTCGCAAGCAGAATTAGAGTATATTACTTCTGATAAAGTTGATGAAATAATAGAAGAATCAAAAGAAAAAGTTTCTTGGATTAAATTATTGTCATTCCGTCAAACTTGGGCTTTTGCAATCGGAAAATTGTTAACAGATCCGGTTTGGTGGTTTTATTTATTCTGGTTACCTGATTTTTTAATGAAACAATATAAACTTACGGCAACAGGAATTATCTGGCCTTGTGCACTGGTTTATATGATTGGAAGTATTGGAAGTATTGGCGGAGGCTGGCTTCCGTTAAAATTGATAAATAATAATTGGCCTGCTTACAAAGCTCGTAAAACAAGTATGCTGCTTTATGCTTTTGCTGTTCTACCGGTTTTATTTGCACAACAGCTCGGAACCATTAATATTTGGTTTGCAATTTTAGTAATTGGTTTGGCTGTTTCGGCTCATCAGGCATGGAGCGCTAATATCTTTACAACAGTATCAGATATGTTTCCTAAAAAGGCAACGGCATCGGTTACAGGATTGGGAGGGATGTTTGGAGCATTAGGAGGAATTTTATTAACCTTATTAGTTCAAAAAAACATGTTTGTTTACTATACTAAATTGGGTAAAGTAGAAACAGGTTATTTTATTATGTTCTGTATTTGTGGAGCTTCGTATTTATTGGCTTGGCTGATAATGCATTTGTTGGTTCCGCGAATGAAAAAGGTTGATTTATAAAGAAAAATGGACAGAATTGAAATATTTTTTTCGTTTCAATTATGCTATTTAAATATAAAAATATAATTTTGTGCAATCGATTACATTAATTTAAAATTATGACAAAATATAGTTCAAGATACGCGTCAAGCCCAGAAGCTGTTAAAAAATATGATACACAGCAATTGAGAGAAGAATTCTTAATTGATGACTTAATGCAGGAAGATGAAGTAGTGTTGGTTTATTCTCATTACGACAGATATATTGCAGGTTCTGCAGTTCCAGTAAAGGGTGATTTGGTTTTAGAAACAATCGATCCGCTTAAAGCGCCTTATTTTTTAGAGCGTAGAGAGTTGGGGATTATCAATGTTGGAGGAAGTGGTTCTGTTGTAGTTGAAGGAACTTCTTATGAGTTAGGTTTTAAAGATGCTTTGTATATCGGAGCTGGAAATAAAGAAGTGGTTTTTAAAAGTGATGATAAAAACAATCCAGCTAAATTCTATTTAAACTCAGCTCCAGCTCATACAACTTATCCAACTAAAAAAGTAAGTTTAGCTGAAGCTAATAAATTACAGTTAGGAACAATGGAAACGGCAAATCACCGTACCGTTAACCAAATGATTATTGGAAGCGTGGTTACAACTTGCCAATTACAGATGGGAATGACTGAATTGAAACCAGGAAGTGTTTGGAATACAATGCCAGCTCACGTTCACGATCGTAGAATGGAGGTTTATTTCTATTTGGATATTCCGCAAGATCAGGCGGTTTGTCATTTTATGGGACAACCACAAGAAACAAGACATATCTGGATGAATAATCATCAGGCAGTTATTTCTCCACCTTGGTCTATTCACTCTGGTTCAGGAACTAGTAATTATACTTTTATCTGGGGAATGGCTGGTGAAAACTTAGATTACGGAGATATGGATGTTTGTAAAATCACTGATTTAAGATAAGATGACGAATTTATTTGATATAAAAGGAAAAGTTGCCCTTATCACAGGAAGTACACATGGACTGGGAATGGCAATGGCAAAAGGTTTAGGTCAGGCGGGTGCAACGATTGTTGTAAACGGAAATTCTTCTCAAGAAAAAATTGATATTGCTGTAGCAGAATTAAAAGCTGAAGGAATCAATGCTGTTGGTTACAAATTTAATGTAACAGAAGAGCAAGAAGTAAAAACAGCGGTTCAAAAAATCGAAAGCGAAGTAGGTCCAATTGATATCTTAATCAACAATGCTGGAATTATCAAAAGAATTCCATTGTTAGATATGGAAGTTTCAGATTTCAGAGAAGTAGTTGATATTGATTTAGTAAGTCCGTTTATCGTTTCTAAGCACGTTGCAAAAGGAATGATCGAAAGAAGACAAGGAAAAATCATTAATATTTGTTCTATGATGAGTGAGTTGGGTAGAAGTACTGTTTCTGCTTATGCTGCTGCAAAAGGCGGTTTGAAAATGCTTACTAAAAATATGGCAACAGAATGGGCAAAATACAATGTTCAAATCAACGGAATTGGTCCTGGATATTTTGCAACAGAACAAACAAAACCAATTAGAGTTGACGGGCATCCGTTTAATGATTTTATCATTAGCAGAACGCCAGCGGCTAAATGGGGAGATCCTGGTGATTTAGCTGGAGCAGCGATATTTTTATCATCAAAAGCGAGTGATTTTGTAAACGGTCACATTTTGTATGTTGATGGAGGGATTCTTGCAACAATCGGAAAACCTTCAAACGAAGAATAATTTTCAAATAATATTTAAAAAGACATGAGCCAGACATTCATAAACGATAATTTTTTATTAGAAAATAAATATGCTGAAGAGTTGTATCATAATTACTCTAAAAATCAGCCAATCATAGATTACCACAATCACTTAAATCCACAATTTATTGCCGAAGATAAAATCTTTGATAATATTACTCAAGTTTGGATTAATGGTGACCACTACAAATGGCGTGCAATGCGTACATTAGGGATCAACGAGCAGTTTGTTACAGGAAATGGTTCAGATAAAGATAAATTTATAAACTGGGCAAAAACGGTTCCGTACACGATGCGTAATCCATTGTACCACTGGACACATTTAGAATTAGCTCGTTATTTTGATATTTATGATCTATTGAATGAGAAATCGGCAGAGAAAATCTATATCGAAACCACTGAGAAAATCAATTCTCAAGCGTACAGCACGCAAAACCTTCTTAAAAAAGTAAACGCTGAATTAGTTTGTACTACAGAAGATCCGATTGATTCTTTAGAATTTCACCAAAAATTCGCAAGCAACTCGACTGGAATCAAGATGAGTACGGCTTTCAGACCTGATAAAGCCATCTTAATTGCTAATGATGGATATAATGCATATCTGGACACATTAGGGGATGTGTCCGGAGTTGCAATTAATACTTATGCTGATTTACAAACAGCATTAAGAAACAGAATTGAATTCTTTAATGCAAACGGATGTAAATTAAGTGATCACGGTTTAGATCAAATCTATTTTGAAGAATTTACAGAATCAGAAGTGGCTTCAATTTTCAAAAAGAAAAGAGAAAACAGAATCATTTCTCCAGAAGAAGCTTTAAAATTCCAAAGTGCTGTTTTATTGTTCTTAACTGAGACTTATCATGAATTTGGATGGGTACAGCAGTTTCACTTAGGTGCATTGCGTAACAATAATGCACGTATGCATAGAATCTTAGGGCCAGATACAGGATGGGATTCTATTGGAGATTATCCACAAGCACAAAAATTATCAGGCTTTTTAAATGCCTTGGATAGTAAAGATAAATTGACTAAAACGATTATCTACAACTTGAATCCTGCTGATAACGAAGTTATGGCAACAATGATTGGAAACTTCAACGACGGAAGCGTTCGCGGAAAAGTACAATTCGGTTCAGGATGGTGGTTCTTAGATCAAAAAGATGGAATGACTAAACAATTGAATGCACTTTCTAACATGGGCTTAATTAGCTGTTTCGTTGGAATGTTAACAGATTCAAGAAGTTTCTTATCATTCCCAAGACACGAATATTTCAGACGTATTTTATGTAATCTTCTTGGAGACGAAATCAAAAGAGGAGAATTACCAAATGATATGGAATGGATTGGAAAATTAGTTTCTGATATTTCATACAACAACGCAAAAGAGTATTTCAAATTCTAATTTTTTTAACCATTAAGGCATTAAGAAAATTAAATTTTTGGTTTAAATAGTTACTTAATAATAGAAAGATAATTAAGCGAGTTTGCTTAATAAACTTAACCTTTAATCGCAAAGAAAACATAAAGTTAAACTTAATTTTCTTCATGCCTTAATGGTAAAAATAAAAATAAAAGAAATGAGTAGAGTAGTTGCATTTGGAGAAATCATGCTTCGTCTTTCGACGGAGAGACATTTACGTTTTTCACAATCTACAGCATTTGGTGCTACGTATGGAGGTGGGGAATTTAATGTCTGTGTTTCTTTAGCAAATTATGGAATCAACGCTGAATTTGTATCCAGATTACCTGAAAACGAAATTGGTTTTTCCGCATTAAAAGAAATGCGAAAAATGAATGTCGAATCTAAAAACATGGTTTATGGAGGAGAACGTTTAGGAATCTATTTCTTAGAAACTGGTGCAGGAACTCGTGGAAGTAATGTAGTTTATGATCGCGCGCACAGTGCTATGTCAACCATCCAAAAAGGAATGGTGGATTGGGAAAAAGTTTTGGAAGGGGCTGAATGGTTTCACTGGAGTGGAATTACACCAGCAATTTCGGAAAGTGCGGCAGAAGCCTGTTTAGAAGCTATTAAAGTAGCTCATAAATTAGGAGTTAAAATCTCATGCGATTTGAATTATAGATCAAAACTTTGGCAGTACGGAAAAACACCAAGCGAAGTAATGCCGGAAATGCTAAAATACAGCAATGTGATTTTAGGAGATATTGATACGGCTTATTTTATGTTGGGAATTCCAAAAGTAAATCCGAACTATCAGGACGAAAAATCACTTCCAACAGTTTATAATAAATTATTTGAATTGATTCCAAATCTTCAGATTGCTGCAACAACACTTCGTTATTCTGTAAGTGCATCACACCAAAGAATTGGTGGAATTTTATATGACGGAAAAGCGGTTCACAGTGCAGCCGTTAAAGAAGTTACTCCGGTTGTAGACCGCGTAGGAAGTGGCGATGCTTTTATGGGAGGATTAATTTATGGTTTATTAGAATATCAAAACAACAACCAAAGAGCATTAGATTTTGCAGTTGCGGCTTGTTGTTTAAAACATACTATTGCTGGAGATTATAACTTGGTTACTTTAAAAGAAGTGGAGAATATGATTGATGGTGATGGTTCTGCATTAGTATCAAGATAATAAAAATAGAAATGGCAAAATATTCAAGAATTGAAGTAGCTCAAACAATGAAAGATAACGGAATGGTTCCTTTATTTTTTCATTCGGATATCGAGTTAAGTAAAAAAGTTTTAAAAGCGTGTTATGATGGTGGTTCCAGATTGATGGAATTTACAAGCAGAGGTGATTTTGCACATGAAGTTTTTGGAGCTTTAAACAAGTATGCTTTAGCAGAGCTTCCAGGAATGATTCTAGGAGTGGGGTCTATAACAGATGCGGCTTCGGCTTCTTTGTACATGAGTTTGGGAGCAAATTTTATTGTAACACCAGTTTTTAGAGAAGATATAGCTATAGCTTGTAACCGTAGAAAAGTATTATGGTCACCAGGTTGTGGTACTTTAAGCGAAATTGCAAGAGCAGAAGAATTGGGTTGTGAAATAGTAAAATTATTCCCTGCCGATACTTACGGTCCAGAATTTATTAAAGCGATAAAAGGACCTTGCCCTTGGACGAACATTATGCCGACTGGAGGTGTTTATCCAACGGTAGAAAGTTTGAGTTCATGGTTGAATGCTGGAGCGACTTGTGTTGGTTTAGGTTCGCAATTAATCTCAAAAGATATATTAGACAATAAAGACTTCGACGGACTTACTTCAAAAGTGAAACAAGTTCTTGATATTATAAAAGATATAAGAAAATAAATTAAGGGGTAATCATGCCAACTCCTTATTTTATAAGTTTTTTTTAGATTTTTAGAGATTGTAATTGAACATTACGCTTGAAAAATTTGGTCTGCCATTCCTCACAGCGGGCTTTGTTTTACTCAATCGGGTGTAATGTTTCATTTACAATTTAAAAGGTAGGAATGAAGAAATAAGGTTTATAAATGGTTATTTATAACACAACTAACTTAGAATTCAAAATGAAAAAATTAAATAGAATAAATACAGGATTAGAAAAGTTACAGCCAATTAAGGTGGTTCAGTTTGGAGAAGGTAACTTTTTAAGAGCCTTTGTTGATTATGCTTTTTACAGACTAAATAAAGAAGTTGATTTTAATGCCGGTATTGCAATAGTTCAACCTTTGAAAGACGGTATGGTAAATATGATTAATGATCAGGATGGTCTTTATACCTTGTTTATGAACGGAATCAAAAAAGGGGAAAAGATACAGGACATTGAGTTAATTGATAATATTGTAAAAACGGTAAACCCATATACTGAATTTACGAATTATTTGGCTTTAGCTAAAGAAGAAGAACTTCAGTTTATTGTTTCTAATACTACAGAAGCTGGAATTGAATTTATTGAAAGTGATACTCCAGACATGCAGCCACCAGTGTCATTTCCTGCAAAATTGACGGTTTTATTATATGAAAGATTTAAACATTTTAACGGAGATGCTTCTAAAGGAGTTACAATAATTCCTTGTGAATTAATTGATTATAACTCTGAGACACTTAAAAAATATATTTTACAATATGTTGATTTGTGGAAATTAGAAGAGGCATTTAAAACTTGGGTATCACATGCTTGTACCTATCATAGTACTTTGGTTGACAGAATTGTTCCTGGATATCCAAGAGCTGAAATTGAAGAATACAATAGTAAATTAGATTATCAGGACAATTTAATTGTTGCGGCTGAACCTTTTTTCCTTTGGGCTATTGAAGGTGGAGATGATTTAAAAGCAAAATTGCCTTTTCACAAAACAGATTTGAATGTAAAAATCGTTGATGATATACGTCCTTTTAAAATGATTAAAGTTCGTATTTTAAACGGTGCGCATACGGCAATGGTTCCTTTTTCACTTTTGCATGGTAATAAATTAGTAATGGAAACTGTTAACGGAGATTTTACTGGAAAATTTGTAAACAGTGTTATTAGTGAAATTAGTGAAACTCTTGATATGGACAAAAATGAAATTACAGCCTATTCTGAGGAAGTAATGGACCGATTTAAAAATCCATTTATCAAACATGCACTTGCTGATATTGCATTAAATTCTGTATCGAAATTCAAAGTAAGAGTTTTGCCTAGTTTATTAGGATATTTTAATGCTAATAAAAAACTACCTGTTAATTTGACTTTTTCATTTGCTAGTTTAATTCGTTTCTACAAAGGAACTTGGAATGGTCAAAGTTTACCAGTTAAAGATGGTGAAGATATTACAACATTCTTCAACGGACTTTGGAAGTCTGATGACTACGAGAAAATCGCTCGTTTAACATTACAAAATAAATCATTCTGGGATCAAGATTTAACTGAAATTCCAGGATTAACTAGAGCGATTACAATTGCTTTAGAAGAAATTGATTCAAACGGAATTGAAGCTGGTTTTGCTAAGTTTCAAGAAAGATTAAAATAAAAAAGGTTAAACAATTAGATTTTAATTAGAATCTAATTTGATCGGCTAAAATCTTTTATAATCTGCGTGAAATGCTTTTTTTACGCAGATTTACACAGATTAAAGCAGATTTGTACAGATTTAAATCTAAGATGTTGCGTAAAATTGAGAAAGTAAAATTTTATTCAACTCTTTAAAATAAAAGAAAAACAAAAAGAACAAAGAACAAAGGTTAATTATGGCAACGCAGAAAAAATTAATAAAAGTTCATCCTACTGATAATGTAGCGGTGGCTTTAGTGAATCTGTCAGCTGGCGAAGTGATTGATTTTGAAGGACAATCAATTACTGTTGAGTCTGATGTGAAAATGAAACATAAGATTGCAATGGTTCCTTTTAATGTAGGAGACAGAATCATTATGTATGGTGTTTTAGTTGGAAAAGCAAGTGCAAGAATCGAAAAAGGAGGATTGCTTTCTACTGAAAATGTAAAACACGAGAGTGATAAAGTTACAGGTAAAACTGAAACTATTGGCTGGGATGCTCCAAATGTAGACAAATGGAAAGATAGAACGTGGCAGGGCTATCATAGAGAAGATGGGCAGGTTGGAACAGAGAATGTTTGGTTGTTTTTTCCATTGGTTTTTTGTGAAAACAGAAACATCGAAATCTTAAAAGATATTTTCGAAAAAGAATTGATGAAACCTAAAGAAAACGATTATCAGTTATTGTTACGTTCTTTGGTGAAATCAGAAACTGGTGGAGCAGGAAATCAAGAAGCTTCAAACGATGCTAATTTATTCAATAATATTGAAGTTAAATTCATTACGCACCAAGGTGGTTGTGGTGGAATTCGTCAGGATTCTCACAGTTTGGCTAAATTGTTGGCTGGTTATGTAAACAATCCAAACGTAGCTGGAGCAACTGTATTGAGTTTAGGATGTCAAAATCTTCAGATTTCAATTTTTAAAGATGCTTTAGATGCAATCAATCCAAATAGCAAAAAGCCAGTTTTAATTTACGATCAGCAATCTATCGGAACTATTGAAACGATGTTGAGCAGTGTTGTAAAAGATACTTTCGAAGCGATTAAGAAAGCAAACGAAATTAAGAGAGAACCAGCTCCATTGTCTAAACTAAGAATTGGTTTGGAGTGTGGTGGATCTGACGGATTCTCTGGAATTTCTGCAAATCCAACTTTAGGAGTATTGTCAGATAAATTGGCAGCATTAGGAGGAACAACGATCCTTTCTGAATTCCCAGAATTGTGTGGTGTAGAGCAGGAATTAGTAAACCGTTGCGTTGATGACGAAGACGGAAAACGTTTCTTAGATTTGATGAAATGGTACGAAAAAACAGTTGTTGATGCAGGTTCAGGATTTGATATGAATCCTTCTCCAGGTAACATCAAAGACGGTTTGATTACGGATGCTATGAAATCTGCAGGAGCTGCTAAAAAAGGAGGAACATCTCCAATTGCAGGTGTTTTTGACTACGGAGAATATATCAATGAGCCAGGATTAACGTTGTTGTGTACGCCAGGAAATGATGTGGAATGTACAACTGCAATGGTAGGATCTGGAGCTAATATGGTATTGTTTACAACAGGTTTAGGAACTCCTACAGGAAATCCAATTGCACCAGTAGTAAAAATATCTTCTAACTCAGAATTGGCTGCAAAAATGTCTGATATTATCGATATTGACACTGGTGGAATTATCAAAGGTGAAAAATCTATCGAAGAAATGGCAGATGAAATGCTTGAAACTATTATCGATATTGCTAGTGGTACTGTGAAAACTAAGGCAGCGATACTGAATCAAAATGACTTTATTCCTTGGAAAAGAGGAGTATCTCTATAGTTTTTTAAATCATAAGTTAGTTATAGAAGTCCATTTAAACATTGTTTTAAATGGGCTTTTTTTTGTCTAATCTTTACTTAAGAAAAAGAAAACCATATAAGCAAAATAAAATATTAGATTTCAAGATTAAAGCTCCATTGGAGCGGCACATTTTGTGTTTGCAGCAAAAAAAAAGCTCACGGTTAAATGAGCTTATATTACTTATATGGTTTAAAATTATTTCTAGAAGTTAGTTTTTTTAGAAGACTTACGAATATGTAATTCTGGCGCAAGAACAACCTTTTTTTCGATTTTAATAGTATCTGTTTTATCAACCTGCTCTAAGAACACACGGGCAGACATTCTTCCCATTTCCAATGGTGACTGATCAACAGATGTTATCGATAATTCCATGAATTTAGTAAAAGGCTCGTTACTGAAACCTGCGACACAAAATTCATTTGGAATATCAATATTTCGTTCTTTCAGCTCCTGAATTGCACCTAATGCAGCAAAATCACTTGATGAGAAAAGAGCATCTGGAGGTGTTGCCAATTGTAAAAGTTTGTCTATTGATTCTTTTCCTGCTTCAACGGCACTTTTGGTATAAATAACATATTCTTCTTTAAATTCTATTCCGTTATCTAATAAAGCTTGTTTGTAGCCTAAAAACCTGTTTTTAAAGATATCTAACGATTGATCTCCTGAAAAATGAGCAATATTCCTGCATCCTTCGTCAATTAGATGTTTTGTTGCTAAATAGCCGCCTTTAAAGTCATTAATAGTAACAGAACTTACTCCGTCTATGTGTTTACTTCTATCAAAGAATATTAGAGGTACATTTTTTTCTAATACATTTCTAAAAGCACTATCATTTTCATTGGAGATTCCCGTAACAGACATCATGATTCCGTCAACCTGTGCATCAACAAGTGTGTGTAGGTTTTCATTTTCTCTCTTAATGCTTTCGTGCGTCTGACATATGATTACTTGGTAACCGTGAGGATAGAGTTCTTCTTCGATGCCTCGAATTACAGAAGCAAAGAAATTACTGTCAATACGCGGCACAATAACTCCGATATTATTACTTCGACCACTTTTTAAAGCTAGCGCTAATTTATTTTGCTTATAGTTCATTTCTGCGGCAGTTTTAATAACCAGTTCGCGTGTAGCTTCCTTAATTTTAGGATTGTTGTTTAAAGCTCTGGAAACCGTTGCAGCAGTGATGTTTAGTTTTTCAGCAATATCGTAAATAGTTACTTTTTCACTCATTCAAAAAAAGTTTATCGAATTATTTATTAGACAAAAGTACATTTTTTTTCATTATATAATATAAATTGTTATCGATTACCCTATTCAAAAAATCAAACGTTTTAGGCTTTATAATGATAATAATTTATCTAAATTTTTGCGTTAAATGTAATTAAATTTTATAATAAAAATTAAATATATAATTTTTTTCTAAATTAATTTGGTCTCTTAGAACAATTTTTTTACTTTCGTGTAATCGATTACATAATTTTCAAACGTTTTCGGTAATAAACAAGAAATTATTGCACAAATGATTACAAATAAGAACATCAAATTCTGGAGAGTTTTATTTTTAGCCTTATCTAGTATATTGGCTGTATCATGTGCAAAAAAGATTTCATCATCTTCGTCAGATTCAAATAATCCTTGGAAAAAAATGGATTTGGTTTTGAAGAGTATTCCTCAAACACATTTTTCAAATAAAATTTATAATATAAACGATTTTGGAGCAGTTGCAGATGGTAAAACACTAAATACAGTTGCATTTGAAAAAGCAATAAAAGAATGTGCAGCAAATGGAGGTGGTCAGGTTTTGGTTCCAAATGGAAAATATTTGACAGGAGCAATACATTTAGAGAGTAATGTTAATCTGCATTTAGAAGATCATGCGGAAATTCTTTTTAGCTTAAATCCTAAAGATTATCCAATGGTACATACTTCTTGGGAAGGAACTGAAGTGATGAATTATTCACCACTTATTTATGCAAAGAATAAAACGAATATAGCCGTTACTGGAAAAGGTACTTTAAATGGTCAGGCGGATAGTACCAATTGGTGGATTTGGTCTGGAGGTAAAAATTATGGTTGGAAAAAAGGTATTCCGTCTCAAAATGATCCTACGAATCGTGAGGTTTTAGTAGAAATGGCCGAAAAAGGAACTCCAGTTTCAGAAAGAATTTTTGGTGAAGGACGCTATTTAAGACCAAATTTTATTGAGTTTTTCGAATGTAACACAGCATTAATAAAAGACGTTACCATTATAAATTCTCCTTTTTGGATTCTGCATCCAATCAAAACCAATAATATGATTATTGATGGAGTAACAGTTAACAGTCATGGGCCAAATAACGATGGTTGCGATCCTGAATATTCTCAGAATATTGTAATTAGAAATTGCACTTTTAATACAGGAGATGACTGTATTGCAATTAAAGCAGGAAGAGATGGTGACGGAAGAAGAGTAGCAATTCCAAGTAAAAATATCATTGTACAAAACTGCAAAATGATTGACGGTCATGGTGGAGTGGTAATAGGAAGCGAAATTTCTGCGGGTGTCAACAATGTTTTTGTAGAAAATTGTGTAATGGACAGTCCAAATTTAGATAGAGCAATCCGAATCAAAACCAATTCAAAAAGGGGAGGTGTAATTGAAGATATTTTTGTGCGAAATCTTGAAGTGGGAACTGTTAAGGAATGTGTTTTGAAATTAAATATGTTTTACAATGTTTACGGTTCGCAGACAGGAAACTTTATTCCGACAATCAGAAATGTGAGTCTGGAAAATGTAAATGTGAAAAACGGCGGAAAATATAGTGTTTGGGCAGAAGGATACAAAGAATCTCCAGTTGAAAATATTACACTGAAAAATGTCAAAATTGAGAAAGTAGATTCGCTTTATTTACTGAAAAATGTTAAAAATATAAACTTTATAGAAACCTACGTAAACAACAAAAAAGTAGAATCTATTAAATGATAATAATTGTCTTCAGATATTGGTAATTAGTAATTTGAAAATTTTTGAGACTATTGTTTTTTGAAGGAGTTAAAAAGGAGTTTGACGACGTCGAACTCCTTTCTTAACTGAAAATTAAAAATCTAAGATGCGTAAAACAGGCTTATTCTTATTAATGTTTTTTTGTGTTATTGCCGTACAGAGCCAGCAATATCAGGTTGATACATCGTATACGATTAAGAGCACTTTTACAAAATTAGTTAAGAAACATCCTTTCATTACAATTCCGAAATTAAAGCCAAATCCTGAGGTGAAAGAAAGTTTCGATTTGATTTACAACAAAGATCAAAATCGGGTTTTACACTTTGATGCTTTTGTTTATACAAAAAAGAAAAAGAATCCAGCTGTCATTATGATTCATGGAGGAGGTTGGAGATCGGGCAATAAAAACCAGATGCAGTCTATAGGAAAAGAAATAGCTGCAAAAGGCTTTTCGACTTTTGCGATTGAATACAGATTGTCATTAGAAGCAAAATATCCTACAGGTGTTATTGATATAAAAAATGCGATTAAGTTTATTAAAGACAATGCATCAAAATTTAATGTAGATCCAGACAAAATTGCTGTTTTAGGTTGTTCTTCAGGTGGACAAATGGCAGCATTAATTGGAACTACCAATAATAATCCAATTTTTGAAGATCCATCTTTTAAAAGTAAATCTTCATCAAAAGTAAATGCAATAATTGATGTTGATGGCGTTTTGGCATTCAAACATCCTGAATCATCGGAAGGAGATATGGCTGCTTTTTGGTTGGGCGGAAAATCGAATGAAATTCCAGAAAACTGGAAAGTCGCTTCAGCTTTAAGTCATACCGATAAAAATACACCGCCAGTGCTGTATATCTGCAGTAGTATTCCAAGATTTCATGCTGGTAGAGATGATATGATTAAAATTTTGAATGAGTATAAAATCTACAATGAAGTGCATACTATTGCAGATTCTCCTCATTCATTTTGGTTTTATGAACCGTGGTTTAGCGAAACAATTTTATATACAACAAGATTTTTAGATAAAATTTTTAAATAAATTAGAGTAAAATTAAAAGTGCAAAACAAAAGATAAATCTTATGAATAAATCTCTTTCTGCAAAATTAAATTCTCTAAAAACTATTTTGGTTTTACTAATAATTCTTGGAAGTAAAGTAAATGCACAAAATCAGGTTGATTCTGAAAATACTGTAATTCCGTATGATTTAAAATGGTCAGAACGTACAGCACTTTCGATCTTAGAAAAATATCCAGAAGCTTGGAGGCTTGATGGAAATGACAAACCTAAGTGGGATTATAAAATGGGATTTGTATTGTCTGCTTTTGAAAAATTATATCAAAAAACAAACAATAAAAAGTATTTAGAGTACATCAAAGATTATGTTGATGAAATGATTGACAGTACTGGAAATATTAAAAAGTATGACCTGAAAGAATATAATATTGATTATTTGAATCCAGGAAAACTGCTTTTTAATTTATATGATATAACAAAAGATTCACGCTATTTACAAATTATCGGAAAATTAAGAAATCAGCTGGAAACACAGCCCAGAACGCCAAGTGGCGGATTTTGGCACAAGCAGATTTATCCGAATCAAATGTGGATTGATGGCTTGTATATGGCAGAACCTTTTTATACACAGTTTACAGTTAAATATGAAAAAGGAAAGAGTTTAGATGATATTGCAAAACAGTTTGAATTGGTTCATAATCATATTGTAGATAAAAAAACAGGTTTAGTGTATCAAGCTTGGGATGAAAGCAAAGAAATTGCTTGGGCCAATAAACAAACTGGAACTTCTCCAACGATTTGGGGACGAGGCATAGGATGGTACATGTTGGCTTTGGTAGAAACATTGGATTATTTTCCGAAATCACATCCTAAGCACAAAGTTTTGGTAGAGTATTTGAATCAGATTTCAAAAAGTGTGAATCAGTTTAAAAGTGAGTCTGGTTTATGGTATCAGGTGGCAGATAAACCAGAAAAGTTTGGGAATTACGTAGAGCCATCTGCGTCAGGAATGATTATTTATGCTTTTGCAAAAGGAGCCAACAAAGGATATTTGTCTGGAAGTTATAAATCAACTGCCAAAAAATCTTTTGAGAGTTTTATAAAAGAATTTGTGAAAGTAGATAAAAAAGGAGTAGTTAATGTTTTGAATGTTTCTTCGAATGTTGGTTTAGGAGGAAAACCTTTTCGCGATGGAACAAACGAATATTATCTTACTGTAAAGCCAAATGATAATGGTGCAATAGGAATTGGTGCATTTTTATTAGCAGCAATAGAATTAGAAAAATAATAGAATTTAAATATATTTTGAAATGAAAAATAGTACAAAGAAAAGTTATTTGATGTCAGTTTTGATGATCTGCGTTATGACTATTACAAGTTGTAAAGTAACCTCTCAAGAACCAGCAAAAAAAGATATTGTAATTGGTAAAAATGCGAAATGGTCAGATAAAATGGCTTTGACCTTGATGAAACGTCATCCTGAATCTTATATGTTGGATGATGCTAAAAAGCCAAAATGGGATTATGTTCACGCTCTAGTTTTACATTCAATTGAAGAATTATACAAAAAGAATCCAGATCCAAGATATAAAGCTTATGTAAAAGGTTATGTTGATGAATTGGTACAAGCTGATGGAAGTATTAAAACCTATGAGCTTGAGAAATATAATATCGATTTGGTATTACCTGGGCGTTTGCTTTTTGATGTTTATGCCTATTCAAAAGAAGAGAAGTATCTAAAAGCATTAGAATTAATTCGCAAACAACTTACGGTGCAACCAAGAACTGAAAGTGGCGGATTCTGGCACAAGCAAATCTATCCAAATCAAATGTGGTTGGATGGTTTGTATATGGGAGAACCATTTTATGCGGAATACACAGCTAAATTTGAAAACGGAAAAAGTTTTGACGATATCGCAAAACAATTTGAGGTGATTCAGTTGAAAGCTACAGACCCAAAGACAGGATTATTGTATCACGGATGGGATGAAAGCAAACAAATGCCTTGGGCTAATAAAGAAACGGGTAACTCGCCAAACTTTTGGTCTAGATCTTTAGGCTGGTATGTAATGGCTTTGGTTGATGTTTTGGATTACATGCCAAAAGATCATCCAAAGAGAAAAGAATTGATTAAGTATTTAAATAATGCTTCTGAAGCATTACTTAAATTTCAGGACAAATCTGGATTATGGTATCAGGTTACGGATAAAGGAGGCGAAAAAGATAATTATTTAGAAGCTTCTGGTTCGGCTATGTTTTCTTATGCTTTTGCAAAAGGAGCTAACAAAGGATATTTACCAGCTAAGTTTAAAAAAGCAGCCAACAAAGCTTTTGACGGATTGACTACTGTTTTAATCAAAAAAGTTGACGAAGATGGTGGAATTACATTAACAAATTGCTGTCAGGTTGCAGGTTTAGGAGGAACGCCATACCGTGACGGATCATACGAATATTACGTAAACGAAAGAAAAAAAGACAACGATCCTAAAGCAACAGGTCCTTTTATTTTGGCAGCTTTAGAATTAAATAGATAATTGTTGATTGTTCTATTTAGAATTTTAGTCAGTACCCATATAAACCCGACAGATTTTTAAAGCCTGTCGGGTTTACTAAATGTAATTAGTTTCAAAAATGAAAAATATAAAAATCATCTTTTTTCTACTGCCCATTTTTTGTTTACAGAAAAGTAACGCACAAGTCTGGATACCCGATAATGGTGACGGAACCTATACCAATCCGATCATTCATGCCGATTATTCAGATCCGGATGTTGTTCGCGTAGGCGATGATTATTTTATGACAGCTTCTTCTTTTAATTGCATTCCAGGTTTACCTATTTTACATTCTAAAGATTTGGTAAACTGGAAAATTATTGGTCATGCTTTGCTAAAGCAGCCTCCTTTTGAAACTTTCAATAAAGTACAGCATGGAAATGGAGTTTGGGCGCCAAGTATTACGTATCATAAAAATGAATTTTATATTTATTATCCTGATCCTGATTTCGGAATTTATATGATTAAAGCCAAAAGAGCAGAAGGGCCTTGGTCTGAACCGCTTTTGGTCAAAGAAGGGAAAGGATTGATCGACCCTAGTCCGCTTTGGGATACGGATGGTAAGGCGTACTTAACTCATGCTTTTGCTGGGAGTAGAGCTCAAATCAAAAGTTTATTAGTGGTTTGTACAATGAATCCGGAAGGAACAATTGTAAATAATGATGAAGTAATGGTGATTGACGGACATGAAGGCGAAGAAACAATTGAAGGACCTAAATTTTACAAACGAAATGGGTACTATTATATTTTTGCTCCTTCGGGAGGTGTACCAACAGGTTGGCAGACTATTTTAAGATCAAAAAATGTTTTTGGACCTTACGAAAAGAAAAAAGTTTTAGAACAAGGTTCTACAAAGATAAATGGCCCACATCAGGGAGCTTGGGTTACAACACAGACAGGTGAGGATTGGTTTTTTCATTTTCAAGATAAAGGAGCTTATGGACGAATCGTTCATTTGCAACCAATGAAATGGGTGAACGACTGGCCGGTTATGGGACATGATTTTGATAATAACGGAGTTGGCGAACCGGTTACTACTTTTAAAAAGCCAAACGTTGGGAAAAAATACCCAATAGAAGTTCCTGAAACTTCAGATGAGTTTAATGAACCCAAATTAGGACTACAATGGCAATGGCAGGCCAACAAACAAATTAACTTTGGATTTCCAACCAGTTTAGGTTATCTAAGTTTATATTGTAATACAACTACCAAAAATATCTTTAATGCTCCCAATTTATTGTTGCAGAAATTTCCTGCTGAGGAATTCACTGCAACAACAAAATTAACTTTCAATTCAAGAATTAGTGGAGAATCTACGGGGCTAATTATAATGGGATTAGATTATAGTTACCTGTGTTTTAAAAATGAGAATGGTAAACTTTATCTAAATCAGAAAACGGGCACTTTTGACAAGAAAGTTTCGGAAACAGAAACAAAACCGATTTTAATAGAAAACAGTACAATTTATCTAAGGGTTAAAATTAGTAAAGGAGGAATCTGTAGTTTCTTTTATAGTTTAGATGATAAAAATTATCAGGCAATAGGAAATGACTTTACTTCCAAAGAAGGAAAATGGATTGGTGCTAAAGTAGGCCTTTTTGCTTTAGGAGAAGAAATTAAAAATGATTCTGGTAATGTTGCCGTAGATTGGTTTAGAGTAACAAAATAAGAAAAAAATGAAGCAGTTTAAAAAACAAGTAATACTATTATTTTGCCTTTGCAGTTTTGTAGTAAAATCTCAAAGTACCTATAAAAACTGGTCTGAAATTATTCGTAAAAGCGATGCGGCTTGGTTTGCTTCGGCTGAAGCTAAGAGAATAGCAGAGAATGTTTTGCTTTATCAAAGAGATATTGGAGGCTGGCCAAAAAATATCCAGATGCAACAGGAACTGTCAGAGAAACAACAGAAAGATTTAATTGCTATTAAAAAAACAGCTGTTGAAACTACCACAGATAATGGAGCAACTTGTCAGGAAATGCTTTTTATGTCCAAAATGTATGCTCAGGTAAAAGAGGAACGTTACAAGGAATCTTTTTTAAAAGGCTTAAATTACTTATTAGAAGCACAATATTCAAATGGTGGCTGGCCTCAGTTTTACCCCTTAAAAAAAGGATATTACACTCATATTACTTATAATGATGATTCAATGATTAACATTATGAATGTGATAAAAGCTGTTGCAGATCAAAACGATTATTACAGTATTAAACCTTCAAATGAAATTGTAGAAAAGTGTAAAAAAGCTTTTGAGAAAGGAATCGACTGTATCTTAAAAACACAATATAAACAAAACGGAGTTTTAACAGCTTGGTGTGCTCAACACGATGAAGTTACTCTAGCTCCGGCTAATGCAAGAGCTTTTGAATTAGCATCATTAAGTGGTTATGAATCGACAAAAATTGTTTTACTTTTAATGTCTATTGACAAACCTTCAAGGGAAATAGTGACTGCAGTTAAAAGCGCTGTTGAATGGTTTGAAAAAACGAAAATTACCAATTTAGAAGAGAAAAGAGTTTTAAATGATGCTGGAAAAATTATAGATAAAAAAATGGTTCCGGCTATAAATGCTGGTCCGATCTGGGCGAGATTTATGGATCTAGAAACCAATGAACCTTTCTTTTGTGATCGTGACGGAATAAAAAAGAAATCTATTGATCAAATTGGGGCAGAAAGACGCAATGGTTATTCATGGTACACAGAAGCACCAAAAGAAGTCTTAAAAAGATTTCCTGATTGGGCGGTTAAAAATGGTACAAAAGTTTCTTCTTCAGAAAAGAAGAATGTTACGTTAATTACTGTTGCGCAGGATGGTTCTGGAGATTTTACCAAAATTCAGGATGCCGTGTATGCTTGTCCAGCATTTCCTTATGAAAAGGTTACAATTTACGTGAAAAACGGAATTTACAATGAAAAAGTTCGAATTCCAGAATGGAACAACAATGTAATCCTTAAAGGAGAAAGCAAAGAAAACACCATTATTGCATTTGATGATAACTTCTCTAAAATAGCATTAGGAAGAAACAGTACTTTTTATACACCTACACTTTTGGTTGAAGGCGATGATTTTACAGCGTCTAATTTAACAATTAAAAATACTTCGGGAGAACGTGGACAAGCAATAGCATTATCAGTTGTTGCAAATCGTGCTAAAATATCAAATTGTAATCTTTTAGGAAATCAGGATACTTTGTATTTGTCTGGTAGAGATACTAAACAATATTTTAAAGATTGCTATATAGAAGGAACAACAGATTTTATTTTTGGAGGTGCTACGGCTTTTTTTGAAAACTGTATCATTCACAGTATCAAAAGTTCCTATATCACTGCGGCTTCAACACCTGCAGGAACAGCTTTTGGTTTTGTATTTAAAAACTGTAAATTGACTGCAAATCCAGAAGCAAAAGACGTTTATTTAGGTAGACCGTGGCGTATTTATGCCAAAACGGTTTTTATTGACTGTGAAATGGGAAAACAAATAAAACCGCAAGGTTGGGAAAATTGGTCAAAACCTGAAGCGGAAAAGAATTCTTTTTATGCCGAATACAATTGTACAGGAGAAGGATTTCAGCCTTCAAAAAGAGTAAAATGGTCACATCAGCTTTCAAAAAAAGAAGCCACACAATATTCAATAGAAAACATTCTTAAAGACAAGATTGTAAAATGGTACTCTTTTTAGTAACAGTTTTCAGTCGCAGTGATCAGTCTCAGCCTAACTGTAAACTGAGACTGCGACTGCGACTGAACACCGCGACTGCGACGAAACACTCAGAATAAAAATTAAAAAAAATGAATTTCAAATACCTCTTCATAATACTTCTTTCATGGACTTCGTTTGCACAGAATAATGATTTCCCTTCAGCTAAAGTCGATTCAATTGTAAAGCGAATTCAGATTCCTGTTATACCTTCTTATCAAATCAATGTATTGAAATTAGGAGCAAAAGGAGATTCCATTACAGACAATAAAAAAGCTTTTGATAAAGCAATGGAATTGTGCAAAAAGAATAATGGTGGAACAATTATAGTTCCAAAAGGAATTTATAAAATCAACGGGCCAATTCATTTTGTGAGCAATGTAAACCTTAAAATAGAAAAAGGAGCAAAAATTAAATTTAGCGACAATCCGAAAGATTATCTGCCAATGGTTTTAACCAGTTGGGAAGGAACAATGTTATATAACTACAGTCCATTGATTTATGCTAATAATTGCAGCAATATTGCAATTTCGGGTGAAGGAACAATCGATGGAGAAGGAGGAAAGACCTGGAAAACCTTTAAAGCAAAAGAAGGAGCCGGTAAAGAACGTAGTCGTGAAATGAACCATAATAATACGCCAGTAAGCGAAAGAAAATTTGGTGAAGGCTATTTCTTAAGACCTCAAATGATTCAGTTCTTAAATTGTAAAAACATTTTGGTAGAAAACATTCGAATAGAAAATTCTCCATTTTGGTGTCTACATCTTTTAAAATCAGAAAGTATAACCGTTAGAGGCATCAGCTACAAATCTTTAAATCATAATAACGACGGAATTGATCCGGAATATGCAAAAGATGTTTTAATTGAAAATGTAACTTTTGATAATGGAGATGATAATGTTGCTATTAAAGCAGGACGTGATCATGAGGGAAGAAACAATACAGCAACACCAAGTCAAAACATAGTGATTCGAAATTGTAATTTCAAAGGACTTCATGGTGTAGTAATAGGTAGCGAAATGTCAGCTGGAGTGCAAAATGTCTTTGTAGAAAACTGTAAAACATGGGGATTTTTAAAACGAGGTATTTATTTAAAAACCAATGCAGATCGTGGAGGTTATATAAAAAATGTATTCGTTAGAAATCTAAAATTAGATGAAGTAGAAGATTGTTTGTATATCACTGCTAATTATCATGGAGAAGGAAAAGGGTATCAATCGGATATATCCAATGTACATTTTTCAGATATTTTCTGTAATAAAGCTTTAGAATCAGGAATTGTTATTCAGGGATTTCCAGACAAAAAAATTAAGAATATTTCTTTAAAGAATATTGAGATCAAGTCGGCTAAAAATGCATTATCAAATGAAAACGCCGAAAATGTTTTAATGACAGACGTTTTTATAGGACAAAAAGCAAGTGTACCTACAGCAGTTTCGAAACCGTAGGCAAAGAGACAAAGAGACAAAGAGGCAAAGATGTAAAGATGTAAAGATCTTTTTTAGAGGCGCATTGCAGTGCATTTAGCACAAAGAATATACATAGCTAATCGCCTTCTAGTCAAATAAAATAAAAAAGAAAAACTTAGCGTCCTCTGCGTAACCCTATGCGGTAAAAATATAAAGTATGCAAATTAAAATCTGAATAATCTGCTAAATCTGCGAGAGTAAATTTCGCACACTCCCGATAGCTATCGGGATAAAAAGATCAAAGCAGATATAGCAGATTTTTAGAATAAAGCTGCGCAAATCAGCAAAATCAGTGTGATACAAAAAATTAAACCACAAAAAAATGAAAAAATACATTCTACTAACACTCCTAATTACCTCATTAGGTTTTGCACAGAAAACAACGTTATACTGTATTGGCGATTCAACAATGGCCAACAAGAAAGATCCCGATAAAAATCCTGAACATGGATGGGCGCAAGTATTACAATCTTTTTTTAAAGATAATATAGCAGTAGTAAACAAAGCACAGAATGGAAGAAGTACCAGAAGCTTTATCAATGAAAAACGTTGGGACTCGATTTATAACAAACTAAAAAAGGGAGATTACGTTTTTATAGAGTTCGGACATAATGATGAAAAAATAGAAGACCCAAGCCGCTATACCAATCCACATACAGCTTACCGTTATAATCTCATTCGATTTGTAAAAGAAACCAGAGAAAAAGGCGCAATACCAATTTTATTGACCTCTATTTCTAGACGTAACTTTAATGAAAAAGGAGTACTGGTTCCGACTCACGGAGATTATCCTTTAGAAACTCGTTTGGTAGCACAAGAATACAAAGTGCCTTTTATTGACTTAGAGTATTATACAGAATTATTAGAACAATCTTACGGACCAGAACAATCAAAATTACTTCATTTACATTTTAAGGCGGGTGAAAATGCTTATTATGATAAAGATAAAGCTGATGATACGCACCTATCTTTATTAGGAGCTACCAAAATTGCACAAATAGTGATTGATGAGATTAAAGAAACTAATGATCCTTTATTGAATGGTCTAAAAAAGGGTATTAAGTAAAAAATATAGACTATTATTTTAATAATAAGAAAAATGGAGAGAATGTATATTCTCTCCATTTTTTTTGGAATATATTATACTGTTGTTATAAGTTTTCTTTTCATGTAAACCTCTGTTAGTTATTGAAAAATAAGGTTGTTACGCTTTTTTTTCTTTGTCTAGTAAGTACTATATATACTTGAAATAAATCCTTTTTTCATGACTTATAAGTATATTTTCTTCTTCAATTTGAATCTTGTTTTTATAAGATTTGTCTTAATCTATAAGTTTAAAAACTTTTACAGGTAAAAATAAAGGGTATTTGAGGGGAAATTTGCACTCTGAAAATAAGTTTTTGATTATGAGTCTGTTGTAGGGAATCTTGTGAGATTTTTTTCTACACTGTAAAAAATCTTACGAATAATCATTCTCTTATAGTAAACGAAAAAATTAAAACGTATAATAATTGAAAGGTCATGAAAAATAGATTACTCCCATTATTTGTCGCTTTAGGATCTTACTCTGCTTACTCGCAAGTAGGTGTAGGGATAGTAGAGCCAAATTCTTCTGCGCAATTGGATATTACTTCAAGTACTAAGGGACTTTTGATTCCCCGAGTTTCTTTAACAAGTAGTACCGATGCTACAACTATTAAACCAGGTAATGTTGAAAGTTTGCTGGTTTTTAATACTGCTATTGCAACAGATATTACACCAGGTTACTACTATTGGTACAACAATAGATGGAACAGAATAGCTGTTTCTGGAGAAGGAGGAGGCAATTCTGGAATTGCAGCTGGTGATGGAGCGCCTGGAGCTAGATAATAAAGGGATCTTTTTAAAAATGTTTAAAAGAAAATTAAAAGCTGATTTTGATTTTTTCGAAAAATCGTTTTTTGATAATAGTGAAGACAAGATAAAAGAATATGATAGAATTGTTTATGTAGTCTATGATAAGAACGAGCTGTTGGGATTTCTACAGGAAAATAAAAATGCAAATGTTTTAGTTTGTTTATTTGACAAGCAGTTCTATACAAGTCTGTCTTTTTTACAAATAATGAACAATTTGATATTATTTGATGAATGTAAAACAAGCAGGGAAATTTTTAAAGAAATCAAAGCTTTTTTTAGAAAGAAATTAGATTCCAGAAATGAGAAAATTTCATTACAAAATGCTAACATAATGCAGTTTCCAGAATACTACAAAGCTATGTATTACCTACTATAACTTTTCGGTGTACTTATTTTGAGTAATATGCACCTCTTAAATGCAGGATAAGAAGCAATTCTTATCCTGCATTCTTATTTAGAACTTTGTAAGTTGCTTCAAATTAAGTTCTTTTAAGTTTTGATTACTTTAGGAATTAAGCTCAGACAAAGATTTTATTGATTTTTCCTTTTTTACTAATGATGTAATGAATTTGACGAAGCAATTTTCAATTTAGATAATTTTCAAATTTAAATAATTGTAATAAGAAGTTATGCGGATGTTATTGGGAGAAAGAACAAAATGTTTTCCAAAGTAAGACTATTAAATTAGAAGAGTGGGCTGCTGAATCTGTCAAAACTATACTGAATAGAGGTGCTGTAAATGGCTTTGTTTTGAAGATTCTCGCCTTAAACTAGGTCTTACTAAGACTATTTTTTCCTTTTAAGGCAATTTTTCGATGTAAAAACATCGCAAATAGAAGTACTTTCAGACAAGATTGTAGAAAACTTTGTTTCCTGTGGAATACTTTGTACAGTGCGTTAAAATGACTAGTTTAGAGATGGGATGAGAATAAGTGTTTGAAATTGAATTTGTTGTGTTTGTTGGTTTGCCGAGAAATTAAGAAGTCAATTTATTGTAAAGAAAATGAATGAAAAACTGCATTAAATTTAACAGCAAATTTGTTGTAACTATCACACAAACTTTTATTTTTGTGGCTTAATTTAACAATATATAAGCATGAAAGATTTATTAGTAAAAATCAACGCCGAAATTGAAACATTTAAAGCAGAAGCTGAATCTTTAACTGAAAAAGGTATTAAAGCTGCAGGTCCAAGAGCACGTAAAGCTACTTTAGAAATCGAAAAACTTTTAAAAGAGTTCAGAAAAGTTTCTATCGAAGAATCAAAAAAATAATTTTCTTTAGAGAAAGTAAAAACCTCGCTGAAAAGCGAGGTTTTTTTATGTCTTTATATAATGGAAATTATGGGTGTAAAAGTGGAGATTTTACCGCAACGCAAAGCACGCAAGGATTTTTATTATATTTTGTAAGTGTAAAAGTTCGCAAAGCTATTTGAGTCTCTCTTAACTCAATTAGATGTCAATAAAAAAAGCTTTTTAATTCTGCGCTATTTCTTTTGCCACAAAGAATAGAAAACTTAGAAGCTTAGAATCTCAGAACCTAAACACCTTTTAAATAGAATTTCTATCAATAAAATTAAAAGGCACTTTAACATTCCCTTTTTCTTTATTGAGAATCATTCGGGCAGCTGTTTCTCCCATAATATTAAAGTCAGTAGACATTACTGTAATACCTAATAATTCTTTAAGAGGCGTATCGTTATAAGAAATCACTCCAATCTCTTTCCCTAAAATGTATTCTTCGTCACGTATTTGTTTCACTAAATTGACCAAGTCAGATTCTTCAATGGTAATGAATAAATCTCCTTTTTTAAGGATCATATCATCGTAAACTTCACTTAGAATCTCAAAATTGATTTCGTGTTCGACGCAAAATTTTCTGAATCCGTGTAAAATTCTTCTTGGGTAAGGATAAACGGCTTTATCCGGATAAACCAAAATTAGGCGTTTGTATTTGTTTATTTTAGAAAGACCTTCTTTTAAGGCGTTGTAAATATCGTTTTCAAAATCCTGATAAATTTTAATGACATCATCTCCAGTTCCTAATTTGATGTTATCAAGAATGACCAGTTTTTCCTGTGGTATACTTTTAATGGCATTTACAACTTCATCCGTAAAACTTAAATGTTTTAATTCATCTGTTTTAAAATGCGTTGTGATTACATAATAATCATAAGCCCCTTCAAATTTATCTAAGATGTTTAAAAATAGTGTTTCATCACAGTGGTAAATTTGTAAATCTACGTGTGCATTTGCTCCAAGAGTATTAATGAAGGAACTATATGTTTTCATTTTATAAGAACTCAATTTATTGGTCAGAAACAAAATATTTACTTTAGATTCCAGTTTTGTTCTTGTAATATAATAGCCCTTTCCTCTGATGGAAGAAATAATTTTTCTTTCTTTTAAAATATTATAGGCCTTTTCGACAGTATCGCGAGACATATAGAATTCTTCGCTGAAGCTATTAATAGAAGGAATTTTTTGGTTGATTTTTAAATTTCCGTTGGCAATGTTTTGAAGAATAGAGTCAACAATCTGCTTGTATTTTGGTACTCGTGAATCTTCGTCTATTTTAATAAGTTTAATCATGATGATATATGGAAATTTGTTTCATATTTCAATGAAACCCATTTTTAATTCTAACTTTCTTTAAAAATCTTATATAAAGAAAAATAACTAACAGTTTAATTGTTTTGCTTTGAATAGAAGAAAACTAAATTAAGTTTGTACTATTTTTTTTATAATTTGCCAATTTTGTCCTCGATAAGGATTTAATAATTACGAAATCGATTGCTAAAATAGCCATTTTAAATTTATTTATCCAATAATTAGAGATTGTTATTTCTAATATTATCCTCTTTTTAACAAAAAAGCACAAAAAGCATAAAGGATAGTACAGGACAGTTTTGTTTTCTACATTTTTTTATTTTACAAAACCAAATTACTAACGGACTAACCACAAACTAAAAAACATTAAATGGAATCATTATTAGGAATCATTTTTCATTCTATCGGAGGATTTTCTTCAGGTAGTTTTTATATGCCTTTTAAGAAAGTAAAAGACTGGGCTTGGGAAAGCTATTGGCTAGTAGGAGGATTTTTCTCTTGGCTGATTGTTCCGCCGCTTGCAGCTTACTTGACGATTCCAAATTTTACCGAGATCATCGCAACGGCTTCTCCATCAATTAAATATTTTACTTTTTTAATGGGATTAATCTGGGGAATTGGCGGTTTAACTTATGGTTTGGGCGTTCGCTATTTGGGAATGTCTTTAGGAAACTCAATTACATTAGGATTCTGCTCTGCGTTTGGAGCTTTAGTTCCTTCAATTTATTATGATATCGTTCCAACAGAAGGCAAAATATCATTCTCTCACATGCTTTCTACTTCTGGCGGACAGTTGGTTTTATTTGGAGTTGTAGTATATCTAGTAGGAATTGCAATTTCTGGGAAAGCTGGAATGCTGAAAGAGAAAGATTTCGCTACAGGTCATGAAGACAAAGACAAGGATTTCAATTTAGTAAAAGGTCTAACTGTAGCTGTGATTTCAGGAATTTTAAGTTCATTCTTTAATTATGGAATAGAAGCTGGGAAATCAATGGCGGAGCATGCTATAGTTAATGGAGCGAATCCTCTGTTCCAAAACAATGTGACTTATGTTGTTTTGTTATGGGGAGGACTTACAACCAACTTTATATGGTGTCTCTATTTAAACTTTAAAAATAAAACAATTAAAAATTATACAGATAAATCTACTCCGATAACCAAAAATGTTATGTTTTCTGCACTTGCAGGTACAATGTGGTTTCTGCAGTTCTTCTTTTACGGAATGGGAGAGAGTAAACTAGGCAATGGTGCCAGTTCATGGATTCTGCATATGGCAACCATTATTCTGACAGCAAATTTTTGGGGATTTTATTTAAAAGAATGGAAAGGGGTTTCTAAAAAGACAATAAGAACTTTTTTCTGGGGGATCGGGCTTATTATGCTTGCGATCGTTTTGGTAGGAATTGGTAACTCATTATAAATAATACAAGAAAATAATATAAGTATATGTCGAATACAAAAACA
>NZ_JANKMS010000022.1 GCF_024649945.1 Flavobacterium panacis
AGGAAACAGTCGCAACTGAAGTGTTGCTGCTTGACCACGCACCACCCGAATTTCCGTTTGTTGAAAATGACGTCGGGTTTCCTGTACAGATTGACTGGCTTCCAGACAAGGTTCCTGCATTAGGCGCTGCTGTAACGGTAACAGTCACTGTACTAGAAGATACACTTTGGCATCCAGACGTGTTTGTTACTTGTACACTATAACTCCCAGAATTCGTCACTGTTATGGCTTTTGTAGTTACTCCGTTCGACCACAAGTAACTTGTTCCATCACTTGAGGTTAAAACGACATTACCTCCCTGACAAAATGTTGTTGCACCACCTACAGTAATTGTTGGTTGGCCAGGACGACTATTTACTGTTACGGTACCTGAAATTGTAGTTTCTGTACAAGGAGAAGTATGTCCCGCAGTTGTTATTGTGTAAGTTCCTCCTGCTGTTGGAGTTCCTGAAATTGTAACTGTTTTTGCATTCGTATCAACAACAGAGCTTAATCCAGCTGGTAAATTGGAAACGATTGCGTTTGTTGCACTTCCTCCAAAAGTATAGACTGTATTTGATATAGCTGTTCCCGAACACACTGCCGGACTTTGTGTACCAGCTGTAAGCGTAATTGTTGAAGCTGTATTTATAACTGCTGTAACTGCAATTCTTGATGATGCAGAACAACCTTCAGCTGTAATAGCATCAACGTAATAAGTTGTCGTAGCTGATAAAGTTCGTGTTACAAAAGTTCTACCTGTCCCCAATGACTCAGTACTAGTTGGAGAAGCATACCAATTAATAGTTCCTGCTGACTCAGTAGCCTGCAAAGTAACTGATCCCGTACCACATCTTGAAGCTTCAGTTGTTGAAGTTATCGTTGGTATAGTATTTATTGTTGCTGTAACTGCAGTTCTAGTTGATGTTTTACAACCGTTATCAGTTGCATCAATATAATAAGTTGTCGTCTGTGATAAAGTTGGTGTCACAAAAGTTGTACCTGTCCCCAATGAGGTAGTACTAGTTGAAGACGCATACCAATTGATTGTTCCTGCTGATGCAGTAGCCCCTAAAGTAACCGTTCCTGCACCACATCTCGAAGCAGGTATCCCAGTTACTGTTGGTTTTGGATTAATTACAAAATTTGTTGCAGTTCTACAACTTGAATTGGCGATACAACTTGCATAATAAGTTGTTGTTCCCGCTATACTTGTATTTACCAAACCTGAATTAGCAACCCCTACCGGATTAAAATTATAACCCGTATAAATTGGAGAGCCGCCTGTTGAAGTTGTATACCATTCTACCCCTTCTACTGTGTAACTTACAGAAACCTGTATATAAGCGACCGATGCTGTAACACTACCACTACTAATACTTCTAGTTAAGGTTGCAGATAAGGCTACACCAAAACTTGATGAATTAACATTAAGAGGAGTCAAAGTAGTACCCCATAAATCTGTTTGTCCTCCATAAGTAGATGAAGCTGTATTGTCAGTTGACCAAGGTGTACTATTTAGACTTTTGTTATCCCCAGTAATATTAGTACCCGTCTTAATTAAACTTACTACATTATCCGTAACATAGTTTACAATATTTGAACTTGCAAAACGACCAATTGTCACTGAAATTCCTTTAATTGTAGCATTTGTAGGAATTGAAAAACCAAAATTACTCGCCACTAGGTTTCTAGTATTACTATTCCTACCACTACTACTGCTAGAGGTAGCAAAATTTACCCCATTTGATTCAATATTTGATGGGTCTAACCAAGTAGTTCCTGTGCTGCCACTTATACTTCCTTTTCCTTTTCTAGATTCTGAAGTAACCGACACTGTACATAATGAAGTTGCCGTTAATGTACCTGTACCATCTTGACAAATAGTTACGCTTGTTGTTGTTGGTGCACCAGTAACCGGGTTAATAGCTATATCCGTTCTAGCTGCAGAAGTACACCCTTGTGCATTTGTTGTAGTTACTTTATAAGTTCCAGGAACTAAATCATTAAAAATACCTGTCGCATTTCTTATTGGAGCAGTTACAGGACTTGTACCTGTTAATGTATAGCTTATCCCAGAACCATTTGCAGGAGTAGTTACTCTTATGGTTCCTTTTGGCGTTTCACAAATTGGCTGCGTAGTTGTTACTTCGGGAGCAGCAGGTAGAGCTAAAACTGTTACATTATCAAGAGCAGTACTTTCCCCATTAAAATTTTCTCCAGGAACAACATTAGACGGACTAGCAACTTCATAAGTTTTATTTGCATTTCCATAACCATTTATAGACGCCGTAATTTTTCTCGTTGAATTCGTTGCTGTACGTGTTGGGTCTAAATACAAAGCTTGTGCATTTGAGCTATAAGTACCTGCATTAATAGATGCTACTACTTTTCCAATCAAAGTTATAGTAACAACTCCATTCTGAGCAATATTAAACCCTCCAAATATTGGAGTATTTCCTGTAGTAACAGTATTAGCTAAAGCACCAGATGGTCCAGAAGCATCTGCTGAATAAGTTGCAGTAGCCGAATCAAATTCAATTCCAGGTGGAAAACCAAAATCTAAAACTACACCAGCAGCATTTCCTGCTCCAGTATTTTTTATTTGAATCTCATAAGAAATTTTTTCATCTATGGAATTACAAACTGAAGTTGTTGTTAAAGTTTTTACTGTAGTATTTAAATTAGGAAAACAATTAGCATTAACCTGCAAATTTGGCGGTACATCTGCAACTGTAAAAGTTGATGTATACCCATTTGTTCCGTCCTTGGCTCCATGATTAATTCCTTTGCCAGCATCAGATTTACCAGCAGCACCTCCAGAAACACTAGATGAAATGGTTACAGTTCCTGACAGATTATGGTAGACGATTCCACCACCACCACCACCACCTGGTCCGTGTTCATTATTTGCATCATTTTCTGTATTTCCTCCCGCTCCTCCATTCGCTTGAATAGTAATATTTGAGGTACTATTATTAGAAATATTTAATAAAACTGTTCCTCCAGCTCCTCCTCCTCCGGCTCCGTCAGGTGATCCAGAATAAGTTCCTGGAGCACCATTTCCTCCATTAGCATAAATAAATCCGTTACCTAAAACATTACCTGCATTCACCAAAATTATGGCTCCTCCAACACCACCTTTTACACCAGATGATGCATCATTTGCATCTCCGGCTCCACCACCACCTCCCATGATAAGTCTTGGAAACTTGGTGATTGTAGTGTATGATAAAGAACCTGGTCTTCCTCCTCCTGTAAGATTATTATTTGAATAAGCTGCTCCACCAGCACCTTGCCATCCTGCACCTCCAAGACCTCCATAGCCTCCATTTCCACCTCCACCTCCACCGGTGTTATGGTCGTTTCCTCCACCTCCTGCATTAGCTGCGGCACCTCTTCCTGAAGATCCTCCAGGCAAGCCTTCCTCAGAATTAACTACCTGATTAAAACCATCCCACATATATTTTGGCGTTCCCGCTATACCTTCTCCTTTTCCTGAAATATTTTGTTCCGTATATTTTCCAACATAAGTAGTAGCATCGTTTATTCCTGAATCTGCTCTTGGGCTATATCCTCCTCTAAATCCTCTCGCACTTCCATCTATGCTAAAACCTGCAAAATCAAATGAACCCGAAACATTAAATGCAATAACACCACCTGCAACTCCATTAAAAGGAGGGGTGGTAATATTAGCCGTAAGCTTTAAATTAGAGTATTGAGGAACTCTAATAACCTGAAACGTTCGTTTTCCTCTTTCCGAAGTTACCTGAGCATTATAAAAACTATTTAGAGTCCCTCCATTTGAACCAGTTCCTCTAAATGTTAAATTTCCTCCGCCTAGAGGAACATTATTAGTTGCAATTACATATTCAAAAATACCAGTATTACCTAAGGCAGTAAATCCTGTACCTCCTGCACTATCTGGGCCACTATTAGTAGTTCCAGATCCATAATTAGCAGAATCTGAATAATTTATCGTCGCATCTTGCATTTGAACAATCAAAATCAAATCCCCAACTGAGATCGGAATTGTACCAAAACTGTTTTTGTGCGAATCTGTTGCTGGTACACTGCCTAAAAATATAGATTGTGCTCCAGCACTCAATGTAACATTCCCATTAATTGGATAATAGGTATTTACAGAATTAGACACCGCAACAGGTCCGTCAACTCCGGGAGTTCCACAGACTTGGGCAAATAAAGATAAAGGTGATAGTACAAATAAAACAAAAAGGACCAGTCTGAAAAATCCAGACTGCTTAAAAGTAAAGTTACGCATAGACAACTCGAGTTTGTGGAACAGAAAATTGTGACGCTAAAAAACAGATGATCGTTTTTAGCATATAGGTGAAATACGAAGAATTGTAGGAATTGGTTTTGAAGTGATTGAAAATAACTTTTTCAACACTGTAATAGTAAAGTTTTACCATAAGCATTATCGACGACAGACCCATAGAGTAGTCCTATAAAGATTAAATTAGTAGTTTTGGAGCTACGAAAGTATAGGAAAGACTGAGATTCCGAAGATATTACTCGATAAACTG
Organism: Flavobacterium panacis; assembly: GCF_024649945.1. Classification (GTDB taxonomy): domain Bacteria; phylum Bacteroidota; class Bacteroidia; order Flavobacteriales; family Flavobacteriaceae; genus Flavobacterium; species Flavobacterium panacis. The sequence continues at coordinate 4,527 of NZ_JANKMS010000022.1, forward strand.
CAAAGAAAATCGTTAAACGACAGTATTTAACAAATGTTCACGTCTTTGTGACATCAAAAAGTGTAAATATTTGACAATGAAGCACTCGTAATTTCTTAAAGAATTACGAATAAAATATATTCTTACAGAAAATATTGACGAAAAATCAAAATTACGCAAGAACTAAAAATAAGCTTTTACTTATAACAAATGACGTAAAACATTAAAAAACAAACAATTAAACGTCACTCTAAAAATTTAATATTTCGTTTTAAACCATCAAACTTTGTTCTTTTTATGGGAGAATTTTTGAAAACAACTTTGAACGTTTCTTCTGTTATTTCCATCCAGTCTTTTTTGGTAAAAGAAAGTAAATCTGGATTTGGATTAAACAAAGGTTCAGAATGTGGTTTGGAAAATCTATTCCACGGACAAACATCTTGGCAAGTATCACATCCAAACATCCATTCATCAAATTTTCCTTTCATTTCATAAGGAAGATTTTCTTTTAATTCAATTGTGTAGTAAGAGATACATTTGCTTCCATCAACGATGTAAGGCGCTACAATGGCTTGCGTCGGACAAGCGTCTATACATGCGGTACAAGATCCGCAATGATTTGTTACAGCATGATCATATTCTAAGTCTAAATCTAATATAAGTTCTGCTATAAAATAAAAAGAGCCTACTTTTTGAGTAAGCAGGTTACTATTTTTTCCAATCCAACCTAAACCACTTTTTGCCGCCCAGGCCTTATCTAAAACTGGTGCAGAATCAACAAAAGCACGACCAGAAACCTCACCAATATTTTCCTGAATTGAATGTAAAAATTCCTTTAATTTTTCTTTTATAACGAAATGATAATCCTGCCCATAAGCATATTTGGATATCTTAAAACTTTCGTCATTTTGAGATTCAGATGGAAAATAATTTAGTAAAAGAGAAACTACACTCTTTGCGTCATCAACCAACAATGTTGGATCTAAACGTTTATCAAAATGGTTTTCCATATAGGCCATCTGCCCGTTATGGTTGTTATTTAGCCATTTTTCAAGGCGGGGTGCCTCTTGCTCTAGAAAACCTGCTTTAGAAATACCGCAGGAAATAAAACCCAGTCTTTTCGCTTCCGCTTTTATAAATTTTGAATATGTTTCTTTAGAATTGATACTCATCGTTTAAAGAATGAAACTTCTACGTTAACTGGTTTTAGAGTAATTAATGGGTTGAATTGAACGGCATCATTATTCGATTGAATTCTATACTTTTTTACAATCTGTGCTATTGTTAAGCACATTTCATAAATGGCAAAACCTGTTCCAATACACATCCTTGGACCAGCGCCAAACGGATAAAAATACTGCATGGATTCTTTCTTCTGTTCACCAAGAAATCTTTCTGGAATAAACTCATCAGGGTTACTCCAATATTTAGGATTTCGATGTAATTCGTAAAAAGAAACTCCAATTAATGTATCTTTTTTTATTTTAAATTGAGCTAACGAATCATCTTCCAGATTTTGTCTGTCCGTAATCCAAGCTGGTGGATATAAACGCATAGATTCATTCAAAACAGCATTGGTATAGGTCATTTTTTGAAGCTGCTCGATAACGTTCTCCGTTTGTGATTCAACCTCTATGATTTCTTGAAAGACTTTTTGTTGTACTTCAGGATTTTGTCCTAAAAGATGAAGTGTGAAAGTTAAAGCATTTGCTGTTGTTTCATGTCCAGCAATAAACAAGACTTTAATCTCATCAATCAATTGTTCAACAGACATACCTTCACCAGTATCTTCATATCTGGTTTCCAAAAGCATATTAAGTAAATCATTTATTTCTTCACCTGACGTTTTTCTTTCTTCAATAATTTCCCGAATTATAGCATTATTCTCTTCCGCTAATTTGAGATGTTTCCTCACTTGACCACTCAATGAAAACCACCAAGCTTTATGTGGAAGTCTAATTTCTTTAATTAAGAAATTCTGAACTTCCTCTATAATAAATTTTATACGTTGAAATTTGTCTTCAGCGGTTGAGAGCTGAAATAAAGATTTGGCCACAACATTAAATGCCAAATTACTCATAATAGGAAAAAGATCTATTGGCTTTCCTTCAGTCAAATTATCTAATTCTAAAGCAATCGTTGAATTCATATTACCAACAAGCTGATTCATCTTTTGTTTATGAAATGCCGGCTGAATAAGACGTCTTTGTTTCAACCAAAAATCTCCATCGCTTGTTAAAAGTCCGCTTCCTAAATATTTAGAAAGATATACTGATTGAAATTTAGATTTGTGATAATTCTTCTGATTCTTGACTAAAATATATTGAGCAACCTCATTATCCCTTGATAATATTATATATTTTGAGAAACCAATTCTAATAGAAAAAGAATCTCCGAATTTTTCAAAATATCTTCTATGAAAGGGAATCGGATTTCTACGGACACCTTCAGCATCTCTAAAAAATCTAATTATTGATAATTGGTTTGGATAGTTATATTTTGAACTCACAGACATAAAAATTAAAATAAACCTCCTTGTATATTTGTGTTTATTTTTCCTAGATGTTTATATGCTTTCTCGGTCACTTCGCGACCACGCGGTGTACGCATAATGAATCCTTCCTGAATCAGGAAAGGTTCATAAACTTCCTCAATAGTTTCACTACTTTCAGACACAGCAGTTGCTAATGTAGAAAGCCCAACCGGACCTCCTTTAAACTTATTGATAATAGTCAACAAAATCTTATTGTCCATCTCATCCAATCCATGGGCATCTACATTAAGTGCTTTTAAAGCATATTTGGAAATTTCTATATCAATAGTTCCATTGCCTTTTATTTGAGCAAAATCTCTAACTCTACGCAATAATGCATTTGCAATACGTGGAGTTCCACGACTTCTACCTGCTATTTCAATTGCGGCTTCAAGATCAATTGGCATTTTTAATATTCCAGCACTTCTTTCTACAATACTAGTTAAAAGCTCTGTTGAATAATATTGTAAACGAGAAGAAATTCCGAAACGAGCTCGCATTGGAGCAGTTAATAATCCAGAGCGAGTAGTTGCGCCAATCAACGTAAAAGGATTCAAATTAATTTGAACCGTTCTGGCATTTGGACCAGACTCAATCATAATATCAATTTTAAAATCTTCCATTGCTGAATACAAATACTCTTCCACAACAGGACTCAGACGATGAATCTCATCTATAAACAAAACATCTCTTTCGTCAAGATTAGTTAACAATCCTGCTAAATCTCCTGGCTTATCTAAAACAGGTCCGGAGGTTATTTTAATTCCAACTTGTAACTCATTTGCTAAAATATTAGCTAAAGTGGTTTTTCCCAATCCAGGAGGTCCATGAAACAAAGCATGATCAAGTGCCTCGCCACGTTGATTCGCAGCAGCCACAAAAACTTTTAAATTTTCCAAAACCTGGTCCTGACCAGCAAAATCATCAAATGACAGCGGACGCAATCTTTTTTCAAGATCTAATTCTTCTGAGTTATATCCCTTAGTTGTAGGATCAAGATTTTCATTCATCCTACAAAGATATAGAAAGTAATTAGTTTTGAAAAATAGGAAACTAAAGCTTTAAAACTTTAACTAAACAAAAAAGGTTGTCATTTCTGACAACCTTTTTATATTATTTTTAGTGGTGTAAAACTTCTTCACCTTCTTTCATTGGTACATTTTGAGGAACAAAATCTACATCATGATTTGGATTACTGTAGTCATACGGCCAACGGTATACATGAGGAATTTCTCCTGGCCAGTTTCCGTGAATATGCTCAACTGGAGTAGTCCACTCTAATGTTGTAGATTTCCATGGATTCTGAGTTGCTTTTTTACCGTAGAAAATACTGCTAAAGAAGTTGTATAAGAATACTAACTGGAATGCACCTCCTACAAGAGCAAATGTCGTAATTAAAACGTTTACATTTTGCAAATCGTCAAATAAAGGGAAGTTAGTATTTGTATAGTAACGTCTTGGTAAACCAGCTAATCCGATAAAGTGCATTGGGAAGAAAACTCCGTAAGCACAAACTGCTGTAATCCAGAAGTGAATATAACCTAAGTTTTTGTTTAACATTCTTCCGTACATTTTAGGGAACCAGTGGTAAATACCAGCAAACATTCCGTAAAGTGCAGAGATACCCATTACTAAGTGAAAGTGAGCAATTACGAAGTACGTATCGTGAACGTTAATATCTAAAGTACTATCTCCTAAAATGATTCCTGTTAAACCTCCAGTGATGAAAGTAGAAACCATTCCAATAGAAAATAACATTGCAGGGTTAAACTGTAAGTTACCTTTCCATAAAGTTGTAATCCAGTTAAATGCTTTTACAGCAGATGGAATTGCAATCAATAAAGTGGTAAAAGTAAATACAGATCCTAAGAAAGGATTCATACCTGAAATAAACATGTGGTGACCCCAAACGATAGTAGATAAAAATGCAATTGCAAGAACTGACATAATCATCGCTCTATATCCGAAGATTGGTTTACGAGCATTCGTAGCCATAATTTCAGAAACAAGACCCATCGCTGGTAAAATTACGATATAAACCTCAGGGTGACCTAAGAACCAGAATAAGTGCTCAAACAATACTGGAGAACCTCCTTGGTAGTGTAAAACCTCTCCAGCAATATAAATATCAGATAAGAAGAATGAAGTACCAAAACTTCTATCAAAAATCAATAATAATGCAGCAGATAATAATACTGGGAATGAAATAACACCAATAATAGCTGTTACAAAAAATGTCCAGATTGTAAGTGGAAGTCTAGTCATAGACATTCCTTTAGTTCTTAAGTTAAGAACAGTAACAATGTAATTTAAAGATCCCATCAAAGAAGATGCGATGAAAATAGCCATAGATACTAACCATAAAGTCATACCTGTTCCTGAACCAGGAATTGCTTGAGGCAATGCACTTAATGGTGGATAAATTGTCCATCCTGCAGAAGCTGGACCAGCTTCAACAAATAATGAACATAACATTATAACTGCTGATAAGAAAAATAACCAGTATGAAATCATATTCATGAATCCAGAAGCCATATCTCTTGCTCCAATTTGAAGTGGAATAAGTAAATTACTAAAAGTTCCACTCAAACCAGCTGTCAGTACAAAGAATACCATGATGGTACCATGAATTGTAACTAAAGCTAGATAAATATCATTTGCCATTACACCATCAGGTGCAAATTTATCTCCTAATAATACATTAAATATCTTAAAAGACTCTTCTGGCCACGCTAATTGCATTCTGAAAAGCAAGGACATTGCAATACCAATGATCCCCATAATAATACCAGTAATCAAGTATTGCTTAGCAATCATTTTATGATCAATACTAAAAATATATTTAGTAATGAACGTTTCTTTATGATGATGTTCGTGCTCGTGATCGTGTCCGTGATCGTGATCGTGCGCTTCTGCTGACATATATGTGTACTTTAAATTTTCTAAATAATATTATTTCATTGCAACTTTAGCTACAGCTGCTTTTACAGTATCAACAACAGCTTTCACTGTGTCAACAACTTTAGAAGCACTATCTCCTGCTGGTGCAGCTCCTTCAGCTGGTTTCTCAGCTGCTTTTGCTGCTGCAATATCCTGAGCTAAAGTAGTTTTTTCACTTAACCATTTTTTATAATCTTCTGGAGTATCAACAACAACTTTCATTTGCATGTTGTAGTGTGAAGCTCCACAAATTTTATTACATAATAATAAATAGTCAAATGTATAAGGATCTAAAGCTGTTCCTCCTTTTGCAACTAGTTCAACACTTTTCTCAGCTCTTAGTTTATTGATGTGAGCAACTTTCTCAACCATAAATGGCAACTCTCTGTACTCTGAAGTAGTGTAAGTTGGAACAAAAGCAAATTCAGTAACCATCCCAGGAACACAGTTCATTTGTGCTCTAAAGTGAGGAAAATAAGCTGAGTGTAATACGTCTTGAGAACGCATTTTAAAGTGAACTTTTTTACCTTTAGGAATATGTAATTCAGAAACTACGATATCATCTTGAGAGTTTTTATCAGACATATCAACACCTAATGTATTAACACCTTCGATTAAACGTACGTTAGCTTTTCCTAAAACATTATCTTGACCAGCATATCTTGCTGTCCATTTAAATTGTTGAGCGTATAATTCGATTTCGATTACATCTTCATCTTTGTCAACAAACATAATGTTGTTCCAAGCATACAATCCATAAAGAATTAAACATGCTAAAACTACAGATGGAATAATACTCCAAATTGCCTCTAATTTATTACTATCAGCAAAGAATAATGCTTTTCTATCTTTATGTCCTCTGTTTTTAAAAGAAAACCAGTATAATAAACCTTGAGTAATTACTTGAACTGTAAAGATCAAAACCCAAGTAATATTCATTAAATTATCTACTAAACCACCGTGCTCAGAAGCAGGAGTATGAAGCACCAAATTACCCCATTTTAGTAAACCATAAATAGTAAATATATAAATGAAAGCTAAAAAGCCAAACAAAATATATCCCTGAATGTTATTGTCATTATCTGATGCAACTTGAGAATCGTCCGAAGATGCTCCAACCTGAGTAAGATCAAATATCTTGGTCAATTGCCATAATGCAACCGCTAATAAAACTAAAACTATAATTACCAACAAACTTGTCATCTGTTTACTTCTTTAAATATTAATAATGAAAATGTTTACTTTCTTCAATGAAAGGATTTCTTTTTGCAAGCAAAGGAGATTTAGTTAATGCAGTAAATACAACAAATATAAATAAACCTAAGAAGAAAAGAACCGACGCAATTTCAGGAACTCCGATAAACCATTTGTCTCCTACTGTACCAGGCATGATCATATTAAAGAAATCAATGTAGTGACCTAATAATATTACAACACCAGCCATAACAATAACCCAGCTAAGACGTTTGAAATCAGTATTGATTAATATTAATAATGGGAAAACAAAGTTCATAACAACCGCTCCAAAGAAAGGAAGGTTATATAATTGAATTCTTGTTACAAAGTAAGTTACCTCCTCTGGAATGTTAGCATACCAGATCAACATAAATTGAGAGAACCATAAGTAAGTCCAGAAAACACTAATACCAAACATGAATTTAGCTAAATCATGAATGTGGCTAGTATTTACATACTCTAAATACCCTTTTGATTTCAAGTAAATAGTTACTAATGCAATAGCTGTAATACCACTTACAAAGAAAGAAGCGAATACATACCAAGCAAACAAAGTACTAAACCAGTGAGGATCAAAAGACATAATCCAATCCCAAGCCATGATAGACTCAGAAACGATAAAGAATACTAAGAATCCTGCAGAAGCTTTAAAGTTCTTTTTGTAGTAAAGATCATCATTTGCTTCATCTTGCGCTAAACAGTTTTTTCTAGAAAAATGACGGTAAATATTCCATCCTAATAAAAAGATAAAAGCTCTAACAATCCAGAATGGGAAATTTAAATATCCTGATTTTCCAGCGATAATAGCATCATAATCTGCGTGTTTAGGATCAGTTACACCTTCACCCAACCATACGAAAATGTGATTAAAGTGTAATCCACATAAAACTAGGATTATGAAAAATATAATTGAACCAGCTGGTAAATAAGCTGTAATACCTTGCATTACTCTAAACAAAACTGGAGACCAACCTGCTTGAGCAACCTGTTGAATAGCATAAAAAGCTAAAACTCCCATAGAAAGCAGTAAAAAGAAAATACAAGCTACATATACTGCAGACCAAGGTTTGTTTTGCAATTGGTGCAATACATGCTTCAAATGTTTTTCGTGCTCATTTGCACCAGAAACTTCAGCATGTTCAGCTCCTTTATGAGAATCATGTGATGCTTCAGCAGCAGCTTCATGATGACCTGCTTCTTTGTGAGATGCCTCCGCTTTCTCTTCATGTGCAGCACCATGAGAACCATGTTCATCTGCAGCTAGTATTTTTTCAACTTCTTGAATATCTTTTGGCGCACTTAAAAAACCATACCCAATTCCTAATATACCAACGGCCATTAAGATGATAGAAAAAGTTTTTAATTTACTTGAAAATGTATACATATCTATTACGATCAGTTTGTTCAACAATTATAATTGGCTTTTTAGTTTCAGAACATAGTCAGCAACTAACCAACGTTCGTGAGCACTTAATTGATTTGCATGTGAACCCATTGCATTTAAACCATAAGTCTCAACATGAAAGATACTTCCTTCAGTGATTTCTCTGTCTTTATAGCTAGGTACTCCAAGAAATTTTTCTCTTTCAACCAATTTACCTTTACCGTTTCCAGTTGCACCATGGCAGCTAATACAGTAAATTTCGAAAAGTTCTTTTCCTTTTCCAGAATTTCTTTCGATAGAATCCAAAGGAGATTTCAAATTAGCTTTAGCCAATTCATAACCAGCAGTTGAATTTTCATACTCATAAGGTTCAAAACCTCTATTAATAGTTCCTGCAACAGGAAGCTGTCCTTCTTTTCCTCCCTTAAATATTTTTGCTTCTGTATAAGGCTCGTAAGCAACAGATTCATACATATTTGGGAAATACTGATAGTTCGGTGCCGAATTATTGTGGCAAGATGAAACTAAAATAGTTATACCAACTAAAAGTGTTATTTTATATATCCTTTTCATAGCTACAATTAATTCTTTTCTATTACTTTAACTTCAACAGCTCCTGTTCCTTCAAAGAAAGAAACTAATTCTGCTTCGTTATCATTTACTGCTACTTCCATTAAGAAGTGATCATCAGTAGTTCTTACATCTGGATTCTCAGCTTCTTTGAATGGCCACAATCTACTTCTCATATAAAAAGTGATAACCATTAAGTGAGCTGCAAAAAATACAGTCATCTCAAACATAATTGGCACAAAAGAAGGCATATTCTGAATGAAACTAAAACTTGGTTTACCACCAATATCCTGTGGCCAATCGTGAATCATGATATAACTCATCATAAATGTTGCAACAGAAATTCCAACACATCCATAAAGGAACGCACAAATGGCTAATCTTGTTGGCGCTAAGCCCATAGCTTTATCCAATCCGTGAACTGGGAATGGAGTAAAAACTTCTTCAATATGATAATGTGCAGCTCTAGTTTTCTTTACTGCATTCATCAAAATATCATCGTCATTATAAATGGCGTATATTACTTTATTACTCATGATGTGAATCTTTACTGTTTGCTCTTTCTCTAATGTAATTATCTCCTGTTCCTTTCAAAATTGTTTTAACCTCTGCCTGAGCAATTACAGGGAATGTTCTAGAGTATAATAAAAACAATACAAAGAAGAAACCAATTGTTCCAATGAAAATTCCAATATCAACAAATGTTGGTGAGAACATTGTCCAAGAAGATGGAAGGTAATCTCTATGTAAAGAAGTAACAATAATTACAAATCTTTCAAACCACATACCGATGTTTACTACAATCGAGATGATGAATGAGAACATGATACTTGTTCTTAATTTTTTGAACCACATGAACTGAGGAGAGAACACGTTACATGTCATCATTGACCAATATGCCCACCAGTAAGGTCCAGTAGCTCTGTTTAAGAATGCATATTGCTCATATTCTACACCTGAATACCAAGCTACGAATAACTCAGTGATGTAAGCAACACCAACAATAGATCCAGTAATCATGATAATAATATTCATTAACTCGATATGTTGTAATGTGATGTATGCTTCAAGGTTAGAAACTTTTCTCATAACGATCAACAATGTATTTACCATTGCAAATCCTGAGAATACCGCTCCAGCAACGAAGTAAGGAGGGAAAATTGTTGTATGCCATCCTGGAATTACAGAAGTAGCAAAGTCCATAGATACAATCGTGTGTACAGAAAGTACAAGAGGAGTAGCTAAACCAGCTAATACTAAAGATACCTCTTCAAAACGCTGCCAATCTTTAGCTCTACCGCTCCATCCAAAACTTAAGATAGAATAAACTCTTTTATTAAATGGAGTAATAGCTCTATCACGAAGCATTGCAAAGTCAGGCAACAAACCAGTCCACCAGAAAACCAATGATACTGAAAGATACGTTGAAATCGCGAATACGTCCCAAAGTAATGGTGAGTTAAAGTTTACCCAAAGAGATCCAAACTGGTTTGGAATAGGTAATACCCAGTATGCTAACCATGGACGACCCATGTGAATAATTGGGAATAAACCTGCTTGTACTACTGAGAAAATAGTCATGGCTTCTGCAGAACGGTTAATAGCCATTCTCCAACGTTGACGGAAAAGTAATAATACCGCAGAAATTAATGTTCCGGCGTGACCAATACCTACCCACCAAACGAAGTTAGTGATATCCCAAGCCCAACCAACTGTTTTATTTAATCCCCATGTTCCGATACCGGTAGATACGGTGTAAATTATACAACCTAACCCCCAAAGGAAGGCTACTAATGCGATTGTAAATACAATCCACCATTGCTTATTTGCAGGTCCTTCTACAGGCGCTGCCACATCTACAGTTACATCGTGATATGATTTATCACCTATAACTAAAGGTTTTCTAATGGGTGCTTCGTAATGAGACGACATAATCCTTTATATTGTTTCTTAATTAATAATTTTACTAAGTATTTCTAACTTTTACATGATAGAAAACATTTGGTTTTGTACCAACATGCTCTAATAAGTGGTATGCTCTTTCGCTTTCAGCAAGTTTAGCAACTTCACTTTCTTTATCATTTACATCTCCAAAGACCATAGCTCCAGAAGAACAAGCTGCAGAACAAGCACAAGCATTGTTGAACTCATCTTTTGCTACTACTCTACCTTCACGTTTTGCTTGAAGAATTACAGCTTGAGTACTTTGGATACAGAAAGAACATTTTTCCATAACTCCACGAGAACGAACGTTTACGTCTGGGTTTAATACCATACGACCTAAATCGTCATTCATATGATAATCGAATTCACTGTTTTTGTTGTACAAGAACCAGTTAAAACGACGAACTTTATAAGGACAGTTGTTTGCACAGTAACGAGTACCAACACATCTGTTATAAGCCATGTGGTTTTGACCCTGACGACCGTGAGAAGTTGCAGCAACAGGACATACTGTTTCACAAGGTGCGTGGTTACAGTGCTGACACATTACTGGCTGGAATGCTACTTGTGGATTATCTCCAGGTTTTTCCATTTCATTGAATGTAGACAATGAACTAGATAAACCAGCAATTCCTTCTTTTCTCTCGTTATCACCTTCAAAAGTGTCTTCAGAAGAATAGTATCTATCGATACGCAACCAGTGCATATCACGGCTTCTTCTAACTTCAGCTTTACCTACAACAGGAACGTTGTTTTCAGCGTGACAAGCGATAACACAAGCTCCACATCCAGTACAAGCATTTAAGTCAATTGAAAGGTTGAAGTGGTGACCAGTTGTACGATCAAATGATTCCCATAAATCTACTGTAGTAGCTTCAACTTCTTGGTGATCTAAAGATACCATTGGTTTTTCATTCCAATGCTCTGCATCTTCAGTATTGAATATTTTTAAAGTAGTTTCTTTAATGATATCACCTCTACCCATTAAAGTTTTCTGTCCTTGAACACAAGCAAACTCGTGTTCTCCCCCAGCTTTAACAATAGAAACAGATTGAACACCATTAAATCCTTTATATAAAGCGTAAGCATTTAAACCTACTTGCATTTCTTCTTTTAGAGAAGCTTTACGTCCATAACCTAAAGCCAAACCTAAAGTTCCAACTGCCTGACCTGGTTGAACGATTACTGGAACATTTTCCAATTTCAATCCATCTGCAGTTGTAATAGTAGCATAACTACCGTTTAAACCACCATTTGCTACGATTTCATTTGATAAACCTAGTTTCTTAGCATCAGCATTCGAAACTGTAACATAGTTATCCCAAGAAACTCTTGTAATTGGATCTGGAAACTCTTGCAACCAAGGGTTGTTTGCATTTTGTCCATCTCCCAATCCTGTTTTAGTATACAATACTAATTCGTACTCACCAGCAGCTTTAGATTTTGAAACAGCACCTGCAGCAGAAGCAGCATCAATAGCCCCTCCAGATAATGCTGTAGACCCTATAACAGCTACACCATCATGTAAAACTTTGTTCCAAGAAGTTCCTGTAGTAAATACTCCAGAATTTGCTTTTAAGTAATCATAAAAAGTACCAGCAGTACCATTTAATGATAATAAAACATCTTGAAATTGTTTTGTATTAAAGATTGGGCGAATTGTTGGCTGTGTTAAACTGTAAGTACCGCTTGTAATCTCAACATCCCCCCAAGATTCTAAGTAATGAGGAGCCGCAGCAGCAATATTTACAATCGATGCAGTTTCATCTTCTTTTAATGAAAAAGCAACAGATGTTTTTACTTTTTTCAATCCAGAAACAAAAGCTTCAGAATCAGCTAATGTATATGCTGGATTAACTCCACTCATAATTAAAGTATGAACACTTCCTGCATTCAAATCTTTAATCAACTGCGCAACAACAGCATTAGAACCTTTTCTAATTTGTCTTGCCCCAGCAGTACTAAAAGCTTCACTAGCCAATACTTGATTGATAGCTAAAACTAATAATTGAGCATTTTTATCTTCAATTCCAGACACTAAAACTCCTTTTGATCCAGCAGCTTTAAGCTGTTGTGCAGCTTTTACTACTTCAGCTTTAACATTTGCATCTAAAGCCACAGGAACAGAAGCACCTGCAATAGTATTATAAATTTGAACTAAAGCTTGTTTTTGAACCGCTGTAGTCATCGGAACACGCTTATCAGCAGCAGCTCCAGATAATGTCATGTTAGATTCAAACTGGAAGTGACGAGACATTTTTCCATTTTGAGGAATACGTCCTTTTGCATATCCAGAATCATATCCACCACCTTGCCAGTCTCCTAAGAAATCAGCACCAACAGATACAATTAAAGAAGCTTTTGAGAAATCGTAATCAACTAAAGCTCTTTGACCATATACAGATTCAAAAGCATCTAAAGCTTCAGATGAAGAAACTGCATCGTATACAACGTGCTTAGCGTTTGGATTTTTAGCAATAAACTCAGCGATTAATTTCTCTGTAGTTGGACTTGCTAAAGTATTAGTTAACAATACAACTTGACCTCCTTTAGCTTTTGCATCAGCTAAACTTGATTTGATTTTTAAATCAACTGCAGACCAATTAGAATCTTTACCATCTACTTTTGGCTCTTTTAAACGACCACTATCATATAACCCCAAGATTGAAGCATGAATTCTAGCGTTCGCAGCAAATTTAGCTCCTGCAATTGTATTGTTTTCAATTTTAATTGGACGACCCTCACGAGTTTTAACCAAAAGATTTGCAAAATCAAAACCATCAAATACGGTAGTTGCATAATAATCTGCAACACCAGGAATGATTTGCTCTGGTTGTAATACATAAGGGATAGACTTGTGAACAGGACCTTCGCAAGCAGCTAATGTAACAGCCGCAGTACTAAACCCAACGTACTTTAAAAAGTCACGACGTGAAGTCCCAGATGTAGATAAAGCATCAGCATTACCTAAAAACTCATCAGTAGGAATTTCTTCAACAAACTCGTTATTTCTAAGCGCCTCAACAATAGAGCTATTTTCTAGCTCTTCAACACTTTTCCAGTATTTTTTGTTTGATGACATTGTATATATATATTAAAATCTTAATAAATCGATTAATAGTGGCATTTACCGCATTCTAAACCTCCCATTTGCGCTGCAGTTAATTTCTCTACACCGTATTTTTTAGAAAGTTCAGCATGAATCTTATCATAGTAAGCATTACCTTCCATCTTAACATCAGTTTTTCTATGGCAATCAACACACCATCCCATTGTTAATTTAGAGTATTGCTTCATGATTTCGAATTCTTGTACTGGCCCGTGACAAGTTTGACATTCAATTCCTGCAACAGATACGTGTTGAGAGTGATTGAAGTAAACAAAATCAGGAAGATTATGAATACGAACCCATTTTACAGGCTGTGTTTTTCCAGTATAAGCTTGTTTAGTCTTATCCCATCCAACAGCATCATATAATTTTTGAATTTGCGCATCATAGAAAGCTTTGCTGTACTCAGGAGTAGCAGTTGTTTCAGCAACCTCAGAAATATTTTTATGACAGTTCATACAAACATTTAAAGAAGGAATACCAGCTGTCTTACTTACACGAGCAGCAGAGTGACAATATTTACAATTGATTTCGTTGTCACCGGCGTGAATTTTGTGAGAATAGTGAATTGGCTGAATTGGCTCATAATTCTGGTCTACACCTACCTGCATCAAGTAACCGTATACAAAATAACCACTTGCCAAAAGCAAAAAGATAGCAGTTACCAAAACCAAGAATTGATTCTGAACAAAAGCTTTCCAAATTGGAGTTCTAGCTTCTTTTGGAGCAACTTCAATACCGTTTTTATTTGCCACTTTAGTTAATACTTTGTTCACCATGAACAACATTACAACCAAAATAGCCATTACAAGAGCAAGAGCTCCTAAAATAATATTATTTGAAATTCCGCCACCCTCAACATTTGTTCCTGGAGGAGTTGCAGCACCACCAGCCGCCGCCGCAGGCTCAGCTTTAGGTTGAGAAGTATAAGCTATGATATTATCAATATCACCTTCAGATAACTGAGGAAAAGAAGTCATCACTGCTTTATTATTTTCCTCAAAAAGTTTAACAGCAACAGGATCACCTGACTTAATCATGTCAGAACTGTTATGCACCCACTTATAAAGCCAAGCTTTATCATGTTTATCAGCAACCCCTCTTAAAGCAGGACCTGTTGACTTAGCATCTAATTTGTGACATGCAGCGCAATTTGCATTAAAAAGTTCCTTCCCTTTTACTGGATCACCGCCTCCTGCAGCTGGAGCAGCAGCGGCAGCTTCAGGCGCCGCCGGAGCAGCAGCATCTTGAGCAAATGAAGTTAGGGAGAAAATTAACGTCAGCGATAAGCCAAACAGCAATTTTCTTGAGATCGAATTATGGTTACCCACCTTTTTCATATAGTATAAATAATTGTCTACTAATTTTTGGTATGATTTTTTCTGTACTAAATTCAGGAAAAACACACACCCTCTTTTAAAACTTGCACAAAAATACGACTTATGAACTATTCTCAAAACCTTAAAATACTCTTAAATATCAATTTATATCAATTCTAAATAATATTAAAATTTTACACTCAAACTTTAAATAGTATTTTTGCATAAAAACCATCACATTATGAGAATTTTAAGTCCTTCAAAAAAATTGTTATTAACAATTACAACAATCGCTTTCGCACACAATATTAACGCACAAGACCAAAATTTAACATTGAACCAAGACGCTAAATTTGAGCAATTATTAAACGAGAAGCGTAAAATTAACACGTCAATAAATACAAACGATACTTATAGATTCCAAATCTTTAGCGGCAAAAGCGATGAGGCAAAAAAAACGCTTTCAGATTTCAAACGAGAAAACCCAAGCATAGACGGAACAATCATTTTTAGCACACCTAATTACAAAGTAATTGTAGGTAATTTTAAAACCAGAATAGAAGCCGAGAGAAATCTAGCAGAAATAAAAAACAGATACAAAAGTGTTTTCTTACTAAAACCGGGAAAATAAACTTTGAAAAACAAAAAAGCGAGATGTTGATCTCGCTTTTTTTATTTTAAACATTCTAAAGTACATTAAAAGGCCAACATCTTACTCACAATCCTTTATTAGTTTACAACCTTAATTCCGCTAGCCAAAAACCTTATTTCCTCCTTTGGTAGCTTTATAGCATCTATCTCGGCTTTTGTCTTTTTAGCGTCTTTTGCGTAATGTTTCAATTCTTCAACTGATGTAACTTTTCTTTCAGCAAAACCTTCCAAAACAACATTTTTTCCTCTAGCTGCAGTAGGCACAAAAAAAGCGTAATCCTTCATTTTTACAAAAAAAGAAGCACCATCTTCTGTTTTAATACTAACCCAACACCCTCTTTTAGGACAAACTCCCGTCACTTCTCCTTTTACAGCAACATTTTCCATCTTTCTGTTAGTTTTCAAACTCTCTTCTAATTTACTAACTGAAATTGCATTATTTACAGAAGTATTCGAAACATCCGCCCCATAATAATCTCCAACTAACGCATCTCCTGCTGGAGGGGCAGGCTTCTCAACATCTTCCTGTGAAAAACAAAAAGAAGAAAAACTCAAAAACAAAATGGCAGTATATACTCTTAATTTCATATCTATTATTTTTATTTAAATCAAAAATACCATTAATATCCGACATTAATCATCACAAAAAGATAAAAGCAATTGCCAGAACAAAAAAAAGTCCCGACTTCATGCCGGGACTTTTCAGATATAATGATTGAATATTATTTCAATTTCTTTTTGATTGCTACTTCGTGGTAAGCCTCAATAACATCATTAATTTCGATATCATTAAACCCTTTAATTTGAATACCACAATCATAACCTTTAGTCACCTCTTTAACATCGTCTTTGAAACGTTTTAAAGCGACTAATTCACCTGTATGAACTACAACTCCATCTCTAATAACTCGAATCTTAGAAGTTCTCAAGATTTTACCATCAGTTACCATACAACCTGCGATTGAACCCACTTTAGAAATTTTGAAGATCTCACGAATTTCAGCATTTCCTAAAACTTCTTCTTTCATTTCTGGCGCTAACATTCCTTCCATCGCATCTTTCAAGTCATCGATAGCAGCGTAAATGATAGAATAGTAACGGATATCGATTTCTTCTTTATCAGCAAGCTGTCTTGCATTTCCAGCAGGACGAACGTTAAATCCGATAATAATTGCATCAGATGCAGAAGCCAAGTTAACGTCGGTTTCTGTAATTGCACCAACTCCTTTATGAATAATATTGATTTGAACCTCTTCTGTAGAAAGTTTAGAGAATGAATCAGAAAGTGCTTCCACAGATCCATCCACGTCTCCTTTAAGGATTACGTTTAATTCTTTAAACTGACCAAGAGCAATACGACGTCCAATTTCATCGAGTGTAATATGTCTTTGTGTACGTACAGATTGTTCACGCATTAATTGAGAACGTTTAGATGCAATTTGTTTCGCCTCTTTTTCATCTTCAAAAACATTGAACTTATCACCCGCAGTAGCCGCACCATCTAAACCTAAAACTGATACCGGAGTTGAAGGACCTGCCTCCAAAACAGTATGCCCTCTCTCATCATGCATTGCTTTAACTTTACCGTGGTGTTTTCCTGCAAGCATGTAATCTCCAATTTTCAATGTACCTTGCTGTACTAAGATTGTAGAAACATAACCTTTTCCTTTGTCTAGGAAAGCCTCAACAACGGTTCCTTGAGCTACTTTATTTGGATTTGCTTTTAAATCTAAAATCTCAGCTTCCAATAAAACCTTTTCTAACAACTCCTTCACACCTGTTCCAACTTTTGCAGAAATATCATGTGACTGAATTTTTCCACCCCAATCTTCAACAAGTAAATTCATACCAGCCAAACGCTCTTTAATTTTATCAACATTAGCATTTGGTTTATCAATTTTATTGATTGCAAATATAATTGGCACTCCCGCAGCTTGTGCGTGAGAAATTGCTTCTTTAGTTTGCGGCATGATATCATCATCCGCTGCCACTACAATAATAGCAATATCCGTAACCTGAGCTCCACGTGCACGCATCGCGGTAAACGCCTCGTGACCCGGAGTATCTAAGAATGCAATTTTTTGCCCGTTATCTAAAGTAACCCCATATGCTCCAATGTGCTGCGTAATACCTCCAGACTCACCCGCAATAACATTTTCTTTACGAATATAATCCAGTAAAGATGTTTTACCGTGGTCAACGTGACCCATTACCGTCACAATTGGTGCTCTAGTTACTAAATCTTCTTCTCTATCTTCTACAACTTCAATTGCTTCTTCGATATCTACTGTAATAAACTCAACATCGTAACCAAACTCATCTGCAACGATAGTTAATGTTTCAGCATCTAAACGCTGATTCATGGTTACCATGATTCCAAGAGACATACAAGTTCCAATTACTTTAGTAATCGGCACATCCATCATGATTGCAATTTCACCAACCGTAACGAACTCTGTAACTTTAA
This sequence comes from Flavobacterium panacis, assembly GCF_024649945.1. GTDB lineage: Bacteria > Bacteroidota > Bacteroidia > Flavobacteriales > Flavobacteriaceae > Flavobacterium > Flavobacterium panacis. Next base: position 22,659 of record NZ_JANKMS010000022.1, read on the forward strand.
TAGTTTTACTTCCTTCGTCAAGTGCTCTTTGCTCATCATCAGATTTCTGACGGTGTGTTTCTCTTTTATCTCTTCTATATTTTGCCGCTTTAGATTTACCTCCTTTACCTTGAAGTTTTTCAAGAGTTTCTCTAATTTGGTTTTTTACTTCTTCTTCTGTTGGCTCAACTTTAGCCACAATTGCAGGACGATTTCCTTTTACAAAACCAGGTCTCTGACTTCTATTTGCATTAAACCCTCCACCATTGTTATTATTTGGAGTAATCTTATTAGGATTTGGCGTTCCAGGCGCATTATTCCCTGTAGCAGGTTTTTGCGCACCAGGAGTACCCGGCTTAGGAGCAATTCTTTTACGCTTATTCTTATTAGCGTTATTATTATTACCAACACCAGGAGTACCAAGTTTATTCTGAGCAGCTTTAGGATCTTCTTTCTTTTTCTTAGGCTTATTAAATTGAGACAAATCAATTGTTTGACCCGTAAGAGTAGTTCCTGAAAGTTTTTGATATTGAGTCGTAATTGTTTCCTCCGAAGTTGTTGGATCAGTTGACACAATAGGATCCTGCGCAACTTTAGAAGATTCCGCTTTAACCTCTTTTTTCTCAGTAATAATAGGTTCGTCCTTTTTCGTTTCTGCAACTGGCTGCGCCACCACTGGCTCAGCTTTCACTGTTTCATTCTGAACAGGTTTTTCTGCCTGCACTGGTGCAGTAACAACTTTTGGCTCTTCAACTTTAGCTGTTTCTTCAGAAGGAGTAACTGCAGGTTTTTTTGGATTCAAGTCGATCTTACCAACTTGTACAGGTCCAGAAACAACAGCTCTCGCTTTAATTATTTCCTGCTGTTTTTGACGCTCTTCTTCTTGTCTGCGTTTGTCTTCAATCTCTTTCTCACGCTCTACACGTAATGCCTCTTTTTCTTTTCTTTTCTCTTCTCCAACCTCTTTAGAAGCCTCCTTGTTCCCCTTGTCGCCCGCAAATTGGCTTTGAAGGATATTAAACTCGCTATCAGAAATTTTTGCATTTGGATTTGCATCAATAGCAATTCCTTTATCTTTTAGATAATCTACAGCTCTTTCTAACGAAATATTTAATTCCCTTAAAACCTTGTTTATTCTTATTACTCTCTCTTCAGACATATAACCTTTTTATTATTACCTTTTTCGTTGTGTTGTTAGAGCCGGATATTAGGCCATCGCCTAACTATCAAACTCTTCTTTTAGTATCTTCATAACATCTAGAATTGTTTCCTCTTCTAAATCTGTTCTTCTTACTAAATCTTCTACGTCGTGTTTTAAGATACTTTTTGCAGTATCCAAACCTATTTTAGCAAATTCTTCAATTACCCATTCTTCGATTTCATCTGAAAACTCTGTTAATTCAACATCATCTTCATCTGCAACAGTTCCAGCAACATCTCCTTCACGAATTACATCTAATTCGTAACCTGTCAATTGACCAGCCAATTTGATATTGTGACCACCTCTACCAATCGCTTTAGAAACTTCTTCTAATTTCAAGAACACTTCAGCTCTTTTGTTATCCTCATCGATTTTGATTGAAGAAACTTTCGCAGGGCTTAAAGCTCTTGTGATAAATAATTGAATATTATTTGTATAGTTGATTACATCAATATTTTCATTTCCAAGTTCACGAACAATTCCGTGAATACGAGAACCTTTCATTCCCACACAAGCTCCAACTGGATCAATTCTATCATCATAAGAATCTACCGCTACTTTTGCTTTTTCACCAGGAATACGAACTACATTTTTAACTGTAATTAATCCGTCGAAAACTTCTGGAATTTCTTGTTCAAATAATTTTTCTAAGAACTTTTCTGAAGTTCTAGACATAATAATTTGAGGTTTATTCCCTTTTAGCTCAACGCTTTCAATGATTCCACGAACATTATCTCCTTTACGAAAAAAGTCAGATGGTATTTGTTTTTCTTTTGGAAGCACAATTTCGTTTCCTTCGTCATCAACCAAGATAACTACTCTAGGACGCACGTGATGCACTTCTGCTGTATAAATATCACCGATAATATCTTTAAATTGCTTGTAAAGATTTGTATTATCGTGTTCGTGAATTTTAGATATTAAGTTTTGACGAAGTGCTAAAATAGCTCTTCTTCCTAAATCAATTAATTTTACTTCTTCAGAAACCTCTTCACCAATTTCAAAATCCGCTTCGATCATTCTTGCTTCCGTCAAGGTAATTTCTTCGTTTTCAAAATCAAGATCCTCATCAGCTACGATTACTCTTCTTCTCCATATCTCCATATCTCCTTTATCAGGATTTATAATAATATCGAAGTTATCATCAGATCCGTATTTTTTCTTCAATGCATTTCTAAACACATCCTCTAAAATTGCCATAAGCGTTACACGATCAATAAGTTTATTATCTTTAAACTCTGAGAATGAATCGATTAATGCTAAATTTTCCATGCGAATTCTTTAATTAAAATTAAAATGTTACCGTAACAACTGCCTCTTTGATTTCTGTATAAGGTATTTGTTGCTCTTTTTGAACTGTTTCTTTTCCTTTTCCTACTTTTTTCGGTTCTCTTGCTTTCCAAGACAAAATTATAAAAACATCGTTAGCTTCTATCAATTCTGCTTCGATTTTTTCGGTATTTGTAGTAACAATCAGCGTTCTACCAATATTTTTCTTGTATTGTCTTATCAATTTTAAAGGTGACCCTACTCCAACAGACGCTACTTCTAATGAGAAATCTTGTTCTTCACGATCCAGATTATTCTCAATTGCACGACTTATATCGATACAATCCTGAAGCGCCACTCCATTATCCCCGTCTAAACCAACACTAATTTTAAAAGAATCTGAAACAGCCAAATCAATCAAAAAGATCGATGGTTTTTCCAGAAGAGCCTCTTCAATTAATCCGTTTACTTTTTCTTTAAATGTCATAATTTTATAAAAAGAGGGGACACTTAGTCCCCTCATTATTTAGATTTTATTAAATAACTGTGCAAATATAGTGTTTTTTTTATAAATCAAATAAATTGATTGCTCTAAAAATATTTCTTATCTTTATAAGTGCATTAAAAAACGGAATTATTCACATTATTAACCCTCAAAATCATGAAACGAATTTTAGTACCTACCGATTTTTCAGAACATGCAGAAGATGCCTTAAAAGTTGCCGCTCAAATTGCAAAAAAGAACAACTCCGAAATCATTATTCTGCACATGCTAGAATTGCCACATCAAACAAATGACGCAATATTAGGCGGAATTAGCATTCCCGAAAGCATGCTTTTTATGAAAAAAGCAAACGAAATGCTGGATCAAGTTTCTGAAAAACCTTATTTGGACGGAATCGAGGTAACTGAAATCGTAAAAATGGACAAACCCATACATGGAATCACCCAAATAAGCAAAGAACACAATATTGACTTAATTGTAATGGGATCACATGGATCTTCTGGTGTTGAAGAATTATTCATTGGCTCTAATACCGAAAAAGTAGTCCGAAATTCCGACATACCCGTTTTAGTTATCAAAAAAGACATTTCAAACTTCAATGCATCCAATGTTGTTTTCGCATCCGATTTCTCGGAAGAAGCCAAAAAACCTTTCGAAAAACTTTTAAGTTTCACCAAAATATTTGATTCAAAAATACATCTTGTCAATATTTGCACACCAAACAGCTTCAAACCAACACATGTTGCCGAAAAAGCGATTAACGAATTTGTAGACCAATTCAACATTAGCAACTTCACTACTCAAATCTATAACGACACCAACATAGAAAAAGGAATAATTAATTTTGCTAACAGAATAAACGCTGATATAATCGGAATGTGCACACATGGCAGAACTGGTTTTGCACACTTTTTCAACGGAAGCATTAGCGAAGGACTAGTCAACCATGCCGTTAGACCCGTTATCACTTTAAAGATTTAAACAAAATTCTAACATAAACAAAAGCTTCTCAGATCGAGAAGCTTTTTTTTACACCCATTTTCTACTTATTAAAAAGTGAGCTTTTCAACAAAGCTTATTTGAGCTTTCCAACAAAGTCAAACACAGCATTAATCCAGAAATTTGTCAAATAAAAATTCATTAAATCAAACAACATGAAAACAATAGACAAAATTTACATTAACGGAGAATTCATTACCCCTAAAGGAACAGAATATTTTGATTTGACAAGCCCAACAACAAATGAAACATTAGGAAAAGTTCGACTAGGAAACACAGAAGACACACAAAACGCCATTAACGCAGCAAAAATTGCTTTTAAAACGTTTTCAAAAACCACTATTGAAGAAAGAATCCAATACCTGAAAAACATTAAAAGTGAAATCGAAAAAAGAAAAACCGAATTTATAAATGTAGTCACCGAAGAATACGGAGGAACATTTCAATTTGCCTCCACAAGCTTTACTTACATGCAAAAAAGCTTCGATTCTGCAATCGAACTTTTAAACAATTATAGTTTTAGCAAAACAATGGGAGAATCTGAAGTTCAAATGACACCTATTGGAGTAGTTGGAATCATAATCCCATGGAACTCGAGCAACGGTTTTATTTGCAGCAAACTATCCACAGCAATAGCCGCAGGATGCACCGTTGTTATAAAACCAAGCGAAATGAGTGCACAACAAACACAATTAATAACCGAATGTTTACATGAAGCCAAACTCCCTAAAGGCGTTTTCAACATAGTAAACGGTTTAGGCGAAATAGTAGGAAGCGAAATCAGCCGAAATCCGGATATTGCCAAAATTTCTTTTACAGGCTCAACCAATGTTGGAAAAATCATCGCAAAAGAAGCAGTAAACACAATGAAAAGAGTCACTCTTGAACTTGGAGGAAAATCCCCTAACATTATTTTAGACGATGCCGATTTCACTAAAGCAATTCCTCTTGCCATAGGCGCAGCATTCATGAATAACGGACAAGCCTGCATTGCAGGAACACGACTATTAATTCCAGAAAACAGGTTAGAAGAAATCAAACCTATCATCAAAGAAATCATTTCAAACACAATTATTGGCGATCCTAAAAACCCAAACACTAATATCGGTCCAATGGTTAGCACAAAACAATACAATCGTATTCAAGATTATATCCAAATCGGAATAAACGAAGGCGCAGAAATTCTTATCGGAGGACTAGGAAAACCTGAAGGCCTTGAAAAAGGAAATTTTGTTAAACCAACCGTTTTCGTGAATGCAAGCAACCAAATGCGCATTGCAAGAGAAGAAATATTCGGGCCAGTCTTAACCGTTATTACATACAAAACTGAAGAAGAAGCAATTGAAATTGCAAACGATACCACTTACGGACTTCAAGCTTATGTTAGCTCATCAGACGAAAAAAGAGCGCAAAGAGTCGCTTCTCAAATCAATGTAGGACGTGTTCAGATAAACGGAATCAGCCATGATCCAATGGCTCCTTTTGGCGGATTCAAACAATCTGGAATTGGACGCGAGTTTGGAATATTAGGCATGGAAGCCTACCTAGAACCAAGAGCTTTAATTCAACAAAAATGATTTTAAAGATCCGAAAATCTTCCTCAAAAAGATTATTCGGATCTTTTAGTAACTTTACAAAATGAGCACAAAAACAGCAAAACCCAAAATACTCTACTCTTGCTATTATTCCCGAAGTCGAGAAGGAGAACATTTCATTCCCGAACATGTTTTCAGCTATCAAATTTCTGGAGAAATGATTGCTTCGGACAATAAAAACACTTTTCACACAAAACCAGGAGATTTTCGTTTTAGCAGAAGAAATCACTTGGCGAAATTCACCAAAATCCCACCCGAAGGAGGAGAATTCAAAACGATTTCTCTTTTTCTAGATCAGGAAATCTTACGCGAAATCAGTAAAGAACACAACTACAAATCAGAAAAGAAAGCAGATTCCGAAGCCATGTTTTCGCTAACCCCGCACCCACTTTACCAATCTTTCATGGAATCACTACTTTCCTATTTAGAAGTTGAACAAGAAAACAACGAAGCTCTATTCAATTTAAAAATCAAAGAAGCCATTCATCTTTTACTAAAGATCAACCCCGAATTAAAAGACATTTTATTTGATTTTAACGAACCTGGAAAAATTGACTTGGAAGCATTCATGAATAAAAACTTCCACTTTAATGTACAAATGCATCGATTCGCCTATCTAACAGGAAGAAGTTTAGCCACTTTTAAACGAGATTTTCAAAAAGTTTTCCAGCAAGCACCTGGAAAATGGCTATTAAACAAAAGACTTCAAGAAGCCTACCATCTAATCAAACAAGGAAAATCACCATCAGAAGTCTACATAGGCGTAGGTTTTGAGGATCTATCACACTTCTCTTTTACATTCAAAAAGAAGTTCGGGATTGTCCCTTCCTCATTATATCAAAAATAAACAAAGAAAAAGCCTGAATTTATAGCATAAAAAAAGCCTCTCATTCCTGAGAGGCTTTTCTGTTGGTCTACTAGGACTCGAACCTAGAAAGACGGCACCAAAAACCGTAGTGTTACCATTACACCATAGACCAGCAG
>NZ_JANKMS010000023.1 GCF_024649945.1 Flavobacterium panacis
GGAGTGGAGCAAGTTGGGGTTTATGATGATTTTTTTGAATTGGGAGGTCATAGTTTGCTGGCCACCAGATTGGTATCGATGATTCGTAAAGAATTGTCTATCGAGGTGTCGATTCGAGAAGTGTTTGAATATACTACCATAGAAGGACAGGCATCACTCATTGAATTTTTTGAATTGGATTTTGATGAAGATGAAGAAGACGAGGAAAGCTATAATGAAAGTATTACACTATAATAAAACTATTAAAATATAATTTTTAACCATGCAGGCAGAAATTTTAAGTATTCTAAAAGAAGCTCATAATAAGAAAATTAAAATAGGGATTGATAAAGGCTCTTTGACAATAAAATCGGTTAATGCTATAGAACCTGATTTATTGCAAAAAATAAAAGAAAACAAGGAATTAATAATTAAATACTTTGAAAAGCGTCAAGCTAAAAAACAAAGAAATGTTTTAACAAAAATTGTTGCTTATGATCGAAATTCCATAACACAAATTCCCTTGTCATTTGGACAAGAACGTTTATGGTTTTTGGATAAATTACAAGGAAGTGAGGAGTATCATATGCCTGTAATTTTAAAATTAAGTGGAGATTTAGATTTTTCTTCCTTGAATAATTCTCTATATAGTATTATTGATCGTCATGAAGTGTTGCGAACCAATATTAGTTCTGTAAATGGAGTTGGATATCAGGAAGTAATGTCACCTGGAAATTGGATTTTGGAACAAAAGGTTTTAAGGGAAGATTATAAGCTGGACGAACTTATTTCTTCTTTTATAAAGCTTCCTTTTGATTTATCAAAAGATTATAAGTTACGAGCCTGTTTGTATGATTTAGGTAATCAACAATATGTTTTGGCCTGCGTGTTTCACCATATTGCCAGTGATGGGTGGTCGGAAGGAATTTTGATAAATGAATTTATGGAGCTTTACAGCGCTTTTCAGTCAGGAAGAGAAGCTGTTTTGCCGGAGCTTGTTTTGCAATATTCAGATTATGCAGTTTGGCAAAGAGATTATCTGGAGGGAGCTGTTTTGGAATCGCAGTTGTCGCATTGGGAAGAAAAGCTTAAGGGAGCAGCTACCTTATCTTTACCAATAGATTATTCACGACCTTCTGTGCAGAGTACAGAGGGGGCAAGTATTTCCTTAGTTTTGGACAAAGAACTTAGCGCATCTCTAAAATTGATCTGTCAAAAAGAAGATGTTACATTGTTCATGTTGATGTTGTCTGTTTTTAAAATATTGTTATCACGTTACAGTGGACAGGAAGATATTTGTATAGGAACTCCAATTGCAAACCGTACCCAATCTGAGCTTGAAGGCATGATTGGTTTTTTTGTCAATACATTGGTACTTCGTAGTGATTTGGGAGGCAACCCAGATTTTAGGGAGCTTTTAAAAAGAGTTAAGGAAACCACATTGGATAGTTATGATCATCAGTTGATCCCTTTTGAGAAAATTGTAGAGAAAGTGGTTACTACCCGTGATATGAGCATGACTCCTTTGTTTCAGGTGATGTTTATATTACAAAATGTAACAAAAGAATCAGGAGAAGGTGGTAAAGGTTTAGATGGTATCATATTTTCAGGTTACGATCTTGAAACTGTTAACTCAAAAGTTGACTTAACATTGAGTGTCTCTGAAAACAATAATGATATTGAGCTGGACCTAAACTATTGTACAGCTCTGTTTGATAAAGGGACGATTGATCGCATGTTGCGGCATTATCAAGAACTTTTGGTTGCTGTCATCAATGACAGTACTCAGCCAATAAGCAGTCTGTCGATGTTGACCACAGGAGAGGAACACGAGTTGCTAAATATTTTCAATGACACGAGTGTTGACTATCCAAAGGATAAAACGCTTGTTGATTTATTTGAAGAGCAGGTCAAAAATACTCCTGATGCCATTGCTGTGGTTTATGAGGGAGAAGAATTAAGTTATAAAGAATTAAACGAGAGGTCCAATCAATTAGGCTGTTATTTAAGAGGGCAAGGGGTTCAGCCGGATACTCTTGTTGGTATTTGTCTGGAGCGCAGCCTGAATATGCTTGTTGGAATATTAGGTATCTTGAAATCAGGAGGTGCTTATGTTCCTATAGATCCGGATTATCCACAGGACCGTATTGCCTATATGGTAAGTGATGCGGGAATTGATTTAGTATTAAGCAGTGCAGCGAGTCATAAAGTATTGAAGGAATATACAAATCTTGATGTTGTATTGCTGGATACAGATTTTGTCAGGATGTCAACCTATTCAACAAAAAACTTAAGTGTTACAGTAGCACCAAGTGATTTGGCTTATGTGATTTATACTTCTGGAAGTACAGGTAATCCCAAAGGGGTTTTGATCACCCATAGCAATGTTGTTCGTTTATTTAAAAACGAATCCTGTTTATTTGATTTTGGTACCGATGATGTCTGGACGCTGTTTCATTCGTTTTGTTTTGATTTCTCGGTATGGGAGATGTATGGTGCTTTGCTTCATGGAGGACGTTTGGTGGTGGTTCCAAAAGTAGTAACAAGAGACGCCGTTTTATTTAAGGAATTATTGATCACTGAAGGAGTCACGGTTTTAAACCAGACCCCTGGATCTTTTTATGCGCTGCAGGAAGCATTCCTGTCAGAGAATTTTGATCATTCGATCAGATATGTGATTTTTGGAGGAGAAGCGTTAAACCCTTTTTATTTACAAAATTGGAAAAAATTATATCCATCCTGTAAGCTGATTAACATGTATGGTATTACCGAGACTACGGTTCACGTTACCTATAAAGAGCTTGTCAGTTCAGATCTGTTAAGTTCTGTTAGTGCGATAGGATCTGCCATTCCTACTTTAGCTTGTTATATTTTGGATGATAATCTAAACTTGGTACCCGTTGGAGTAGTTGGAGAGTTATGTGTTGGAGGAGCCGGAGTAGCACGAGGCTATTTGAATAGAGAAGAATTAACCAAGGAGAAGTTTATAAAAAATCCTTTTGTAGAAGGGGACCGACTGTATCGATCAGGAGACTTAGGACGTTGGCTCCCTGATGGTAGTATAGAATATATTGGGAGGAAAGATAATCAGGTAAAGATTCGAGGCTATCGAATTGAGTTGGGTGAGATTGAGAATGCATTGTCTTTAGTATCGGGAATCAGTCAGTGTTGTGTTTTGGCCAAAGAAGATACCAGTAGGAATAAACGTTTGGTTGGTTATGTAGTTGCGGAGAATAAACTCGATAAAACTGCTTTGCAAGAGCAATTAAAATCAAGTTTACCGGAGTATATGGTTCCGATGATTTGGGTTGAGCTGGAAGAGATGCCCTTAACCTCTAATGGCAAACTGGACAGGAAATCCTTACCTGATCCTGACAGTTCAGCTTTATCAAGTAAGGAATATGTTGCACCAGGAACAGAGACCGAAAAACAACTGGCAGAGATTTGGCAGAACTTATTAGGTATAGAAAAAGTAGGAATTGATGACAATTTCTTTGAAGTAGGAGGAGATTCTATTATTTCGATTAGATTGATTTCAAAAATAAATGAAGTTTTTAAACAACGTATTGAATTAAGAGATCTTTTTAAATACAGTACTATCCGGAGTTTTTCAATTTCAGTATTGAATAGTGATATTGATGATGATACAATTGAAGTGCATTATGAAAAAGTTGAATCTGAAATATCAGCATTGCGATTATCGGTTATGAATTCTATAAAGGATTCAGATTTGATTGAAGATATTTATCCTATGACCGATGTTCAGCAAGGGATGATTATGGAATCTCTGATAGATCCGGCCTTAGGTGTATTTCATGATCAGATGGTATTCCCTTTTCAGGATGGTTCTTTTGATATTAGTAAGTTTTATAAATCCGTTGCATTATTAATTGACAAGCATTCTATATTTCGAACACGTTTTAATTTTTCAGATCATAGTGAACCAGTCCAAATTGTATATAAAAATGTTTCCTTTGATATAGAGCAAATAGATTTAACATTATTTGATAAACAAGAAAAAGAAAAGAAAATTGAAGACTTTCTTGTATCAGAGAGAAGCGTTCCTTTTGATACTCAGGAAGGGTCATTATATCGTTTTACTGTTATTAATATTGATACCCATAATAAGTTGTTTGTGTTTCAGTTTCACCATGCTATTATGGATGGGTGGAGTGTGGCTTCATTTATTACGGAACTTTATAAAACATATTTTGAGTTTAAAAAAGGGAATAATTCTTTTTCTGGTGAGCCACTGGCTTGTAGTCAGCGTGACTTTATCATCAAAGAATTAATAGCCAAACAAGACGATACTGCTGTTTCTTTTTGGAAAGAAGAATTGTCTGGATATAAGTATCTGGATATTTTTTCAGAAGAAACAGAAATCACAGAGTATTATACCAAACAATATGATCTTTCTTTTTTAAATGATCTAAAGAGACAATGTAAAGATCATAATCTGACACTTAAGAGTGTATTATTTGGGGCTTACATCTATGCATTGCAGTTGTTTACCCATGAAAGTGAGTTGACTGTTGGTTTAGTAGCTAATAATCGTCCATCGATTAAAGATGGAGATAAAGTTTTAGGATGTTTTTTAAATACCATACCGGTACGCTATATTTTTGAATCAGAAGGAAGCTGGTTATCGTATTTTAAGGATGTCGAAAAAAAGATGAATGAAATCAATCTCTATGGTCATCTAACCTTTTTTGAGATCAAACGTCTTACAGGATTGAACAGAGAAGATTCATTTTTTGATGTATTGTTTAACTATATTGATTTTCATGTCTACAATGATATCATTTCAGAGAATACTTCAACAGATGTTTTGCTTTCTAATGATGAAGCAGAGAATCAGCAGGATTTAAAAACGTCTTCTTTTGAGCGAACAAGTTCGAGTTTAAATTTAACGGTTAATTTAACAGGAGGTACTGAAATTGAGTTTCAGTATGTTTTGCATAAAAACTTAAAGGCAGAAGTGTCTTTAGAGCGTTTTCATCAATATCTGGATAGTATACTGAATTGTTTTAAGAATCAGCTGGATAGTAATGTAAATAAACACTTAATTCTTCCAGAAGAAGAATCCTGTCAGTTGTTGGATGTTTTTAATGACACGACTGTTGTGTATCCAAAGGATAAGACACTTGTTGATTTGTTTGAAGAACAGGTTCAAAGAACTCCTGATGCCATTGCAGTAATTTATCAAGGAGAGGAATTAAGTTATAAAGAATTGGATACACGATCAAATAAATTAGCGAATTATTTACTATCACATCATATAAATTCTCAAAGTTTAGTCGGAGTTGTTTTAGAACGAAGCGATTGGTTAATTGTATCATTTTTAGCGGTAGTAAAAACTGGAGCAGTATATGTTCCTATAGATGTAAATTATCCTGAGGGTAGAAAGCAATATATAAAGAAGGATAGTGGCTGTAGCATAATTATAGACCATTCGTTTTTGAGTTTATTTAAAGAAACGATTTCAGATTATTCAGATGTAAAGCCTGAGGTTGCTATAAATTCAAATGATCTGGCTTATGTTATTTACACCTCAGGAAGTACAGGACAGCCTAAGGGAGTAATGATTGAACATAAGAGTATTGCTAATACAATCTTATCTCAGATTTCGGCTTTTTCTATCACGAATACAGATAATTGTTTACAATTTGCAAGCCCTTCATTTGATGCTTCCATTTGGGAGATCTGTCTTTCGCTTTTAAGTGGTTCTCGTTTATGTATTATAAAAGAAGAAGTAAAGTCAAACATTACATTATTTGAAAGTTTTGTAGAAAACAATAAAATTACATTTGCCACCTTGCCACCGGCATTTTTACAGTTACTATCTGTAGAAGACCTAAAGGGGATTAGAACTTTAGTTACGGCAGGTGAGTCAATACCTCTTGAATTGGCGAAGATGTTTTCTAAGTACTTTAATTATGTTAATGCTTATGGCCCTACAGAGGCTAGTATTTGTTCTGCAACTTTCTCGGGAGATATAAAGAACCTTGTTCCTATTGGTAAGCCTATCAATAATACAACGGCTTACATTATGGATGAGAGTGACCGACTTTTACCAATGGGTGTCGTTGGAGAATTATGTGTTGGAGGTTCGGGAGTTGCCAGAGGTTATCTGAATAGAGAAGAATTAACCAATGAAAAGTTTATAAAAAATCCTTTTAAAGAAGGAGAAAGAATTTATAAGACAGGAGATTTAGCACGCTGGCTTCCTGATGGTAATATTGAATTTATTGGAAGGAAAGATGATCAGGTAAAGATCCGAGGTTACCGTATCGAGTTGGGTGAGATTGAGAATGTCTTGTCTTCATTGCCGGAAATTAGCCAATGTTGTGTCTTAGCCCGAGAGGATGAAGGCGGAAACAAACGTCTGATAGGTTATGTGGTTACAGAAGGTAAACTCGATAAAGCGGATCTGCAGGATCGTTTGAAATCAAGTCTACCCGAGTATATGATTCCTTTACTTTGGGTAGAACTGGATCAGCTGCCTTTGACTTCTAATGGTAAAATCGATAAGAAATCGCTTCCCGATGCCGACAGTTCTGATTTATCGACTAAAGAATATGTGGCTCCCGGTACAGATACCGAAAAGCAACTGGCCGAAATATGGCAGCAATTACTGGGTATCGAAAGAATAGGTATTTATGATAACTTCTTTGAATTGGGAGGTCACAGTTTACTGGCTACCCGATTAGTTTCGATGATTCGTAAAGAGATGTCTATTGAAGTATCTATCAAGGAAATATTTGAACACACTAGTATAGCAGCTTTAGGGGCTCATGTTTCTGTTCAGTCAGAGGGGGTATTGTTGCCTGCTATAGTGGTTCAGGAAAAACCGGATCGCATTCCTTTGTCTTTCAGTCAGGAGCGACTTTGGTTTTTGGACCAGCTGCAGGGCAG
>NZ_JANKMS010000024.1 GCF_024649945.1 Flavobacterium panacis
ACGATATCCGACAACAACCCCTGATAATGCAACAGCATACGATCAATCGTGGCCTTGTCAAATAAATCGGTACAATAATTTACTTCTAATGAAATATCATTATTGTTCCCCAATATGCCAAATGTTAAATCAAATTTGGAAGTAACCGTATCAAACTCATATTCCGAAATGACTATATCGGTTATGCCTTTATCTTTTTCTACAAGATTATCTCCTTTATTCTGCATGACAAACATCACCTGAAACAATGGCGTCATACTCATATCGCGGCTCGTAATAACCCGATCAACAACCTTTTCAAATGGTGTCAGCTGATGGTCATAACCTTCCAGGGTAGTCTGTTTTACTCTTGACAACAAATCTTTGAAACTCGGGTCACCGCTCAAATCACTGCGAAGTGCCAAAGTATTGACAAAAAAACCAATCATTCCCTCCAACTCCGATTGTGTTCGATTCGCAATAGGTGTACCTACACAAATATCATCCTGACCGCTGTAGCGCGACAGCAATACCTTAAAGACGGATAACATCAGCATAAAAAGAGTAACTCCTTCTTTTTGACATATAGCGTTTAACGAATCCACCAGCTCTTTTCCCAACTCTAAAGAAACATTCGCCCCTTCATTGCTTTGCACCGAAGGACGGACATAGTCCGTTGGTAATGACAAGGTGCCTACTCCTTTTAACTTTTCTTCCCAATAGGATAATTGATTCTCCAAAACCTCACCTTCCAAATACTTGCGCTGCCAGATCGCATAATCTGCGTATTGCAGACTAAGCTCCGGCAAATCAGGGGTTTTATTTGATTGCAGGGCACTGTACAATTCCATAAACTCATTGGTCAGGATTCCACCCGACCAGCCGTCACTGGCAATATGATGGAAAACACAAGCCAGAACATCCTTCCCATTCCCTAATGTATACAAACATGCTCGAAGCTTATAGTCTTTTGATAAATCAAAAGGTCTGTTTACATAATCTACTATATTATTTTCCAATAACAACTTTTCCGATACAATTGTCTTATCCAAGGACCAGCCCTCAGCGCTGATAATCTCCTGATAACCGATACCTTCTTCTGATAAAAGCATACTACGCAGGACCTCATGACGAAAAACAATCTCCTTTAAGGTTTGTTCCAGTATCGATACGTCCAAAGCTCCTTCTAAACGAAGAACAATTGGAATATGGTATTCGGTACTGCCCTGAAGTTGGTCCAAAAACCATAATCGCTCCTGACTAAAAGATAAAGGAATACGCTCTGGATTATTCTCTGCAACAATACTTGGCAATCCCCCGCCCTCTGACTGAACTAATATATGAGCTCCTAACTCTGAGATTGTGGCATATTCAAATACTTCCCGAAGGGAAACTTCTATCCTCAAATCCTTACGAATCATAGAAACCAAACGCGTAGCCAGTAAACTATGCCCCCCCAATTCGAAGAAATTATCATAAACCCCTACTCGTTCTACTCCTAAGAGATTCTGCCAGATTACAGCTAACTGCGTTTCGATCTTATTACGCGGAGCTGCATATTCTCTACTCGATAAGTCTGAATTATCAGGTTCTGGTAGTAATCTTTTGTTTAACTTTCCATTAGTTGTTAAAGGGAAGCTCTCCAATTGAATCCAGATCATAGGAACCATGAATTCTGGTAAGCTCAATTTTAAATATTCTTGTATTTGATTTTTATTTAACTCCTTATCTACAACAACATAACCAACCAGACGCTTGTTTTTACTTGCATCTTCCTTAGCCAGAACACAACATTGTGTTATTCCAGGTAGAGACGATAATACATTCTCTATTTCTCCCAGTTCTATTCGAAACCCACGAATTTTAACCTGATCATCTTTTCTACCAATATATTCAATATTTCCGTCAGGCAACCAACGTGCCAAATCGCCTGTCTTATAAATTCGTTCTCCTTGTCTAAACGGATTAGCTATAAACTTCTCTTGAGTTAGTTCTTCTTTATTTAAATAGCCTCGGGCTACCTGAACACCTCCAATACATAATTCTCCAGCAACTCCTATAGGCAATAAATTTAAACTATTGTTAAGAATATAAATTTGGGTATTGGCTATCGGCTTTCCTATCGATATAGTTTCATCTTCGTCACTTCTAATTTTGTAGTCTATAATATCTGTTGTTACAACATGCGTTTCTGTTGGACCATAATGGTTATGCAACATAACACCTTGTTGTTTTAGATATTTTTTTACATTTTCAGACAATTTTAATTGTTCTCCTGCTACAATAAGATCTTTTACTGAATCTATTTTTTCAAAAACACCCTCGGCACCAAGAAATATAAAAAAAGCTGTCGGAAGAAACATTGTTTCGATATTGTTGCTTTTAATAAAATTTACTAAACCAGATAAATCTTTCTTAGTTTCTGATGGAACTATATATAATTCTCCTCCTTGTGTAATTGCAAAAAATATTTCCTGAAATGACATATCAAAACTTATACTTGACAATTGTGTGACCCTTTGATTAGAAATACCTAGTTCATTATTATTACATATCAGGTTGAATAATGCATAATGAGACATCATTACACCTTTTGGCTTTCCTGTACTTCCCGAGGTATATAAAACATATGCCAAATCATCCGGAGCTATTACTTTATTCAAATTCTTTGTTGAATAGTCAGAAATAAGGTTCCAATCAGTATCCAATAATAAAATCGATAAATTTTCATAACTTTCCAATAAGTGACTACTCACATTACAGCTCAACACTGTCTTAATACTACCATCATTAAGCATATACCCCACACGATCACTTGGATATTCAGGATCAATAGGAACATAAGCTCCCCCCGATTTTAAGATCCCCAAAATACCAATAACCATTTCCAGATTACGATCTAAACAAATTCCGACTAAACTATCTGTAATTATTCCTTGCTCAAACAAATAATGACTTAATTGATTCGAGCGTTGATCTAATTCTTTGTAAGTTAATACCTGATCTTCAAAAACTACAGCAATTGCATCAGGAATACTTTTCACTTGTTCTGAAAATAAATCTAATACTGTTTTGTCTTTAGGGTATTCTGTCAAGGTATCATTAAAAATGTCTAATAATTGTATCTCTTCTTCTTTACTCAGTAGTGATAAATTACCTATTGGTTGGGTGATATCGCTTATTATACTTTGAAGCAACATTTCGTAATGTGATAACATACGATCAATCGTAGTCTTATCGAACAAAACTGTACTATATTCTAAATTCAATGTAATAACTTCTTCAAATTCAGAAATCACCATATTTAAATCAAACTTAGAACTAACCGTATCAAACTCATATTCAGACAATCTAAATCCTTCTAAAGATAAATCTTTAGACTCTTTAGGAGTATTCTGTAGAACAAATAATACCTGAAACAATGGCGTCATACTCATATCACGGGTATTAACTACACGCTCCACAACCTTTTCAAAAGGTGCCAGCTGATGGTCATACCCTTCTAGAGTAGTTTGTTTTATTTGTAACAATAAATCTTTAAAACTAGGATCTCCACTTAAATCACTGCGAAGTGCTAAAGTATTTACAAAAAAACCAATCATTCCTTCTAACTCGGATTGTGTTCTATTGGCTATTGGTGTTCCTACACAAATATCATCCTGGCCACTGTAACGAGATAACAAAACCTTAAAAGCTGACAACAATAACATAAATAATGTGACACCTTGTTCTTGACATATAGAACTTAGTGAAGTACTTATTTTTTTATCCAACTCTAAGGAGATAATAGCTCCTGCATTGCTATGTGAAGAAGGTCGTGCATGATCCATCGGTAAAGACAAAGTACTTACACCCTTTAATTTTCCTTCCCAATACGATAGCTCATTCTCTAAAACCTCGTCTTTTAAATATTGTCGCTGCCAAATAGCATAATCTGCGTATTGTAAACTAAGCTCTGGTAAAACTGCCTCACGCCCAGACTCAAGAGCACTATACAATTCAACAAACTCATTTACCAAAATCCCTTGCGACCAACCATCGCTGGCTATATGATGGAAAACACATGCCAGAACATACTTCTTCTCTCCTATTGTATATAAACATGCCCTTAATTTATAATCAATTGACAGATTAAAGGGAGCATTTAGATATTTATTCAAATCACTCTCCAACAATGATTCATTCAATAAAGTATCTTGTTGCAAAAACCAATCCTCAGCACTAATAACTTCTTGATAACCAACACCATCTTCTGACAAAAGTAAACTACGTAAAACCTCATGGCGCAAAACAATGGTCTTTAATGATTCTTCTAAAGCTGATATATTTAAGGCTCCTTCTAAACGTAACACAATAGGCATATTATATTCTGCACTACCGTCTAACTGATCTAAGAACCATAAACGTTCCTGACTATAGGAAAGAGGAATCTGTTTAACAAGGTTTCTGTCAAATGGTTTTACAGTATCCTTTCCTAATCCTTTATTGTGATTTCTATTTACTTCAAATTTTTGAAGATGTTTAATGATAAGATCCTTATTATTTTTTATATCTGATAACAATCCATCATTAATATTTTCATTTTCTGATTTTAAAACTAAATTATTGCCTTCTAACTCTAACCTCACTCTCTCATCTTGAGCTCTCTTTAAAAGATTTAATATTTTGTCCATTATATTGTTATTATTTTTTTATAAGTAATGTCTTGGCTTTCTTTTTCCTTTAGTTCTTTATGTCTTAAATAGGTACTTAGTTCTTCTATACTCGTGAATTCAAATACATCTTTAATTATAATTTCAATCTCAAATTCCTTACGGATCATCGAAACTAAACGTGTAGCCAGTAAACTATGACCACCCAGTTCAAAGAAATTATCATAGATTCCGACTTGTTCTAATCCTAACAGATTCTGCCAAATTTCAGCTAACTTCTCTTCTGTCTCATTACGTGGTGGCACATACTCTTTACCCGACAAATCTGAACAAGCCGGATCTGGTAATGACTTCTTATCCAGCTTTCCATTACCAGTCAATGGTATTGCATCCAATGCAACCCATAATTGGGGAACCATATACTCCGGAAGGCTTAGTTTTAATTCCTTTTGCAATACTTCTTTATCGAAATCACCTTCAGGTACAACATAACCGACCAGACGTTTGCTGCCGGATGCATCTTCTTTGGCCAGTACACAACACTGTGTTACTCCAGGTAAGCATGACAATGCATTCTCAATCTCGCCCAACTCTATTCGATAGCCGCGGATTTTAACCTGATCATCTTTCCTGCCTATATATTCTACATTACCATCAGGTAACCAACGTGCTAAATCACCTGTCTTGTATATTCTTTCTTCCTCTTTGAATGGATTCATTATAAACTTCTCATTCGTTAAGTCTTCTTTATTCAAATACCCTCTTGCTACCTGAACTCCTCCTATACACAATTCTCCGGCAACTCCAATAGGTAATAAATTTAAACTATTATTAAGAATATAAATTTGAGTATTAGTTATAGGCTTTCCTATTAAAACCTGAGATAAAGAACCTTCCAATGGTACTTCCCATGAACTGACATCAATTGCTGCCTCTGTAGGTCCATATAAATTATCTAATCGAACATTGCGGAATTTCTCCTTAAACAAATTGACATGATCCATGTGCAGAGCCTCACCGCTGCATAAAACCCGCTGCAATGAAGGACAGTCTCCCAATTCTATCAAACCAAGGAAGACACCCAACATTGATGGGACAAAATGGATCGTGGTGATATTCTGATCTTCAATAAGCTCTTTCAAGTAAAGAGCGTCTTTGTGCCCTTCCGGTTTGGCAAAAACCAGCTTGGCACCACAGGTAATAGACCATAATAATTCCCACACGGAAACATCAAAACTAAAGGAAGTTTTTTGAACAATGCTGTCATCTGCCGTTAATCGATACTCTGATTGTGTCCATAGCAATCGATTAACAACACCTCCATGCTCATTCATTACCCCTTTAGGAGTTCCAGTACTTCCTGAGGTATAAATAACGTAAGCTAGATTAGATGCTGTCAATACATTACTTATTTTTGTTGCAGGATATCCTGAAACAAGATCCCAATCTTTATCCATGCACAGAACTGAAAAATCTGGATTTTTACTCATAACATTGTGGCTTGTTTCACTGCTCAAAACCAGACCGATACCCGCATCTTTAATCATATAATCGATACGTTCTATTGGGTAATCCGGATCGATTGGAACATATGCCCCCCCTGATTTCAAGATTCCAAGAATACCAATCAGCATTTCCTGACTTCGCTCCAGACAAATACCTACAAGGGTATCGGCCTGTACGCCCTGTTCCCTCAAATAATGTCCCAATTGGTTGGACCTCTCATTCAATTGTCTGTAGCTTAATTCTTCCCCCTCATAAACTACTGCTACTGCATCAGGGGTCTTTCCTGCCTGCTCTTCAAATAAATCAACTATTGTTTTATCCTTAGGATAGGCAACAGACGTGTTGTTAAAAACATTTAACAACTGCTGTTCTTCCGCTACGGTCAACATCGAAAGTGTCGCTACTGGCTGAGCTACATCAAACACAATACTTTCCAACAATTCTTGGTAATGCAACAGCATACGCTCAATAGTAGCTTTATCAAACAAAGAAGTACAATAATTCATGTTGAGTGCAATACCGTTATTGCCTTCCGATACATTCAGCGTTAAATCAAACTGTGCCGTAGTACTAGAATATTCATGTCCGGATATTGTAAGCCCCTTTAGTTCTTTTTCCTCATTACCTGAACTTATCTGTTTGTTTTGTAATTCGAACATCACCTGGAACAAGGGAGTCATACTCATATCACGGCTACTGACCACCTTCTCCACAACCTTCTCGAAAGGA
>NZ_JANKMS010000025.1 GCF_024649945.1 Flavobacterium panacis
AGGTCCAACCAATTGGGACATTATTTGAGGGAACAGGGCGTACAGGCCGATACCCTTGTAGGTATTTGTCTGGAGCGTGGTTTGGATATGATTGTTGCTATTTTGGGAGTTTTAAAATCCGGAGGTGCTTATGTACCAATAGATTCTGATTATCCACAAGATCGTATTGACTACATTATAGAAGACAGTGGTATATCCTTTTTTGTTACCCAGCAAAGCTATGAGTTCTTAATCGAAGATAAAACAAGGATTACTGGAGTTGTGATAGATTTGTGCAGAGAAATCATAAAACAACAACCGGTCACAGCTTTAAATATAGCTTTGGATTCACAACAAACAGTCTATTGTATTTACACATCAGGTTCTACAGGTAGACCAAAAGGAGTTGGAATTAGTCATACAAGTTTATTAAATATAGCTTTAAACTGGGAAAGATCTTATAATCTGGATAGTACAACTTGTTTATTGCAAATGGCCAGCTTTTCTTTTGATGTATTTTCAGGTGATTTATGCAGAAGCTTGTTGTTTGGGGGCAAGATGATACTTTGTCCTTCTGATCTTCGACTTGATCCCGCCCAATTGTATAAACTGATCTGGGAAAGCCGAGTTAATATATTAGAAGGTACTCCCGGATTATTGATTCCATTGATGGATTATATCTATGACCAGGGATTAGACTATGACTGGATGAATCTTTTGATTTTAGGTTCTGATCTATGCAGTGTTAATGATTTTAAAAGAATGTATATCAGATTTGGACATTCAATGAGGATCATCAATAGTTATGGTACTACAGAAACGACAATTGACAGTTCTTATTTTGAAGTAGATAATGTTAGTACACTTGATGGTTTGGTTAATGTACCAATTGGTAAACCTCTGTGGAACAATAGTTTTTATGTGTTAAACAAATTTAATACGCTTTTACCTGTTGGTATAATTGGAGAGTTATGTATTGGGGGAGCGGGGGTTGCTCAAGGTTATTTAAACAGAGAAGAACTAACGCAGGAAAAATTTGTATTAAATCCATTTGTAAAAGGGGAAAGGATTTATAAGACCGGTGATTTGGCACGCTGGTTGCCTGATGGTAATCTTGAGTTAATCGGAAGGCAAGATAATCAGGTTAAGATTCGGGGTTATCGAATTGAATTGGGAGAGATTGAGAATGTATTGTCATCTATATCAGGAATCAGTCAGTGCTGTGTATTGGCGAAAGAGGATGCTAGTGGAAACAAACGTCTGGTTGGTTATGTGGTTGCAGAAGATAAGCTTGATAAAGTGAATTTGCAAGCACAATTAAAATCAAGTTTGCCAGAGTATATGGTGCCTATGATTTGGGTTGAACTGGAAAAAATGCCATTAACTTCTAATGGTAAACTGGACAGAAGGATATTGCCGGATCCTGAGAGTTCAGATTTGTCGAGCAAGGAGTATGTAGCGCCACGAACAGAGACCGAAAGACAGCTGACCGAGATCTGGGAGAAGCTGCTTGGTGTGGAGAAAGTAGGTATTCATGATAACTTCTTTGAGCTTGGGGGCCATAGTTTATTGGCAACACGATTGGTGTCGATGATTCGTAAAGAGATGCTCCTTGAAGTATACATTCGAGAAATATTTGTGTATACTTCTATAGCAGCTTTAGCTGCTCACGTATCAGTCCAGTCAATAGGAGCTTTATTACCTGCTGTTGTTGCTGAGATTCGTCCGCAGCGAATTCCATTATCTTTTAGTCAGGAACGATTGTGGTTTTTGGATCAGTTAGAGGGTAGTGCTGCGTACCATATGCCTGTCGTCCTTCGTCTAGAAGGAACTGTGGACAAAGCGATCTTGGAGCAAACATTACGCAGTATAGTTTTGCGCCATGAGGTACTTCGCACGATTCTTTTATCGGAGGATGGTATAGCATATCAGGAAGTAATAAGTATAGAAGATTGGAAACTGGATATTGTAAAGGTAACTGATGAGAGTCTGTTTGAAAACAGCCTGCAAGATTATTTGTTGGTTCCTTTTGATTTATCGAAAGATTATAAATTAAGAAGTTGTTTGTATGATCTGGGCAACGAGAAGTATGTATTGGCTTGCGTCTTTCATCATATTGCCAGTGATGGCTGGTCAGAAGGTATTTTGGTAAATGAGTTCATGGAGCTTTACAGTGCTTTTCAATCCGGGAGACCTGCGGTTTTACCAGAACTTACTTTACAATATTCTGATTATGCAATCTGGCAAAGAAAATATCTGGAAGGAATTGTTCTTGAATCACAGTTAAGATATTGGGAAGACAAACTTAAAGATGTGGCTACATTGATTTTGCCAACAGATTATCCTCGCCTTTCTGTGCAGAATACAGCGGGATCGAATGTTTCTCTCGTATTGGATAAGGAGCTTAGTAGATCTTTAAATACTTTATGTCAACAAGAAGGCGTAACCTTATTTATGGTTTTATTGTCTGCATTCAAAGTATTGTTGTCCCGCTATAGCGGTCAAGATGATATTTGTGTTGGAACTCCAATAGCGAATCGTACCCAGTCGGAGCTTGAAGGTATGATAGGGTTTTTCGTCAATACACTTGCTATTCGTAATGATATGAGCGGCAATCCAAGTTTTAGGGAACTTTTAGAAAGAGTAAAGCAAACTACACTGGATGGTTATGACCATCAGCTGGCTCCCTTTGAAAAAGTGGTAGAGAGAGTTGTTACAACCCGAAATATGAATATGAGTCCTTTGTTTCAGGTGATGTTTGTATTGCAAAATACACCTGAAGGTCCATGTGATTCATCTTTAGAGAATATTATGTTTTTAGGTTATGAACTTAATACATTTAATTCGAAATTTGATTTGACACTAAATATATCTGAATCTCAAAATAATATTGTTTTGGATATGGACTATTGTACGGCTTTGTTTGATAAGTCCACAATTGAACGTATATTATTGCACTATAAAGAGTTATTGATTGGTGTTGTGAATAATATCGGTCAGCCAATTGACAGTCTTTCTATGCTTACAAGAGAAGAAGAGCATCAATTGTTAACTATTTTTAATACTTCTGAATTATCGTATCCTAAGGATAAAACGATAGTTGATTTGTTCAAAGCTCAGGTTATCAAAACCCCGGAAGCTACAGCATTGGTTTTTGAAGATGATGTAATGACTTATAAAGAGCTGGATGAGAGGTCGAATCAATTGGTTCATTATTTTGAATCAATTGGGATGACTAGTGGTTTACGAATCGGAATTTTGTTTAACAGAGGTTTTGATATGATTATTGGTATATTAGCTACCCTCAAATCAGGATGTACTTATATTCCTTTAGATCCCGCATTACCTTCTCAACGATTGTCTTATATATTAGAGGATTCGAGTGTGAATTTTCTTCTTTACAGAGAGGAATCTTTAGTGTCAGACTTATCTTTTTCAGAATTTATTATTTCTTTGGATATAACAAAATCTTTTAATTATAATTCTTCTGAAATTTTATATAAAGCAGTATCAGATTCAGTTGCTTATATTATGTATACTTCTGGAACGACAGGCAATCCAAAAGGGGTGATGGTTACTGATGGAAACATTGTTAGTTTGTGTACAAGTTGTGATTATATTTCCCTTGATTCAGATACGGTGTGGTTATCAACTGGATCTATTTCTTTTGATGCTACTACAATAGAATTTTTTGGCACCTTGCTAAATGGAGGGCAATTAGTATTAACTGATACAAATAAATTGCTAAATGTCGCTAGTCTTAAGAAACTTATTATAAAATATAAGGTTACGACTATGTGGATGACAGCTTCATGGTTTCATCAGGTAGTGGAGGATGATTTTTCTATTTTTGGACCTCTTAATTATTTAATAGTAGGAGGGGATGTAGTCTTGTTTAATTATACAAACAAGTTAAGAGAACTTTATCCAAAGCTTAAAATAATTAATGGTTATGGCCCGACAGAAAATACTACTTTTTCAACGACTTACAGCATTGATAAAGTAACGGATAAGAATCTTCCAATAGGAAAGCCGATTAATAATCGTGTAGCCTATATTCTAAATGCTTCGTTGGATTTAGTACCGATAGGGGTTGTCGGGGAATTATGTGTTGGAGGAGCAGGAGTCGCGCGAGGTTATCTGAACCGAGAAGAATTGACTGCTGAGAAGTTCATAGCAAATCCTTTTGTTGCAGGAGATAGAATTTACAAGACGGGTGATCTTGCACGTTGGCTTCCTGATGGAAATATAGAATACATCGGCAGGAAGGACAACCAGGTCAAGAT
>NZ_JANKMS010000026.1 GCF_024649945.1 Flavobacterium panacis
TCCTTACCCTTGCTGCGAACACGCTTTCAGGTACATACAAGATCAGCTACACGCTTTGCGAGAAAGACGCCCTTACGGCAAACTGCGACACGGCGGAAGCTACCGTTGTAGTGAAGCGCATCATCGATGCAGTTGACGACAATACCTATGCAGTTCAGACTTCAGGCTCATCGGCATCGACAGTTGGCAACGTAAGAGGCAACGACACGCTTAACGGCGCTCAGGCAACTTCATCCAACACGACCATCGCTGCGGTAAGTTCAGGTCCATTGAGCATTGATGCGGACGGGGTCCTTACCCTTGCTGCGAACACGCTTTCAGGTACATACAAGATCAGCTACACGCTTTGCGAGAAAGACGCCCTTACGGCAAACTGCGACACGGCGGAAGCTACCGTTGTAGTGAAGCGCATCATCGATGCAGTTGTTGATACAATTACTCCTGTTAATGGAAACATCGGCGGAACAACAGTTTCATTAATAGCTAACGATAAATTAAATGGAAATCCGGTTGCTATTGGAACCACTCATGGAGAAGTAAGTATTAGCATTGTTGGTACGTTACCGGCAGGATTAAAATTGAATACTGATGGAACTATAACAGTAAATCCAAATACTCCAAAAGGAGACTACAATATTGAATATACAATTTGCGAAGTTGGTTCTAATCCATCAAACTGCGATTCAGTAACTATTATAGTTCCTGTAACAGCTGGAGATTTGGTAGCCAATCCAGATCCAGTAGGATCAATTATCGGATCAGATAAACCTCAGACATTGGTGAATGTTTTGGACAACGATACCAAAAACGGAGCGAAATTAGATCCATCAGATGTAACCGTATCGGTTTCAACACCGGATCCAAAAGGATATCTGACATTGAATCCTGACGGAACAGTAACTATCGGAGCCAACCCTCCAGCAGGAGATTACGAACTGACCTATACGATCTGTGAGAACCTGAATGCAGGAAACTGCAAATCAAACACAGTTACCGTAACAGTTGGATTACCTGTGATCGATGCAGTTGTTGACATCATAACTCCGATCAATGGAAACATCGGCGGAACAACAATCTCGTTGACAGCAAATGATACCTTGAACGGAAAATCATTTGTTGTTGGAACAAATCCGGGAGAAGTTAAGCTGAATATAGTAGGAGCACTTCCAACAGGATTGACGCTGAATGCGAACGGAACAATTACGGTTGCTCCAAATACTCCAAAAGGAGATTATACTATTGAATACCGTATCTGTGAAAACACAAATCCATCAAACTGCGATTCAGTAACTATTATAATTCCTGTAACAGCCGGGGATTTGGTAGCCAATGCAGATCCAGTAGGATCAATTATCGGATCAGATAAACCTCAGACATTGGTGAATGTTTTGGACAACGATACCAAAAACGGAGCGAAATTAGATCCATCAGATGTAACCGTATCGGTTTCAACACCGGATCCAAAAGGATATCTGACATTGAATCCTGACGGAACAGTAACTATCGGAGCCAACCCTCCAGCAGGAGATTACGAACTGACCTATACGATCTGCGAGAACCTGAATGCAGGAAACTGCAAATCAAATACGGTTACCGTAACAGTTGGATTACCAGTTATTGATGCGGTTGTTGACAGCATCAGTCCGATCAATGGAAACATCGGAGGAACAACAATCTCGTTGACAGCCAATGATACCTTAAACGGCAAATCATTTGTTGTTGGAACAAATCCGGGAGAAGTTAAGCTGAATATAGTAGGAGCACTTCCAACAGGATTGACGCTGAATGCGAACGGAACAATTACGGTTGCTCCAAATACTCCAAAAGGAGATTATACTATTGAATACCGTATCTGTGAAAACACAAATCCATCAAACTGCGATTCAGTAACTATTATAGTTCCTGTAACAGCTGGAGATTTGGTAGCCAATGCAGATCCAGTAGGATCAATTATCGGATCAGATAAACCTCAGACATTGGTGAATGTTTTGGACAACGATACCAAAAACGGAGCGAAATTAGATCCATCAGATGTAACCGTATCGGTTTCAACACCGGATCCAAAAGGATATCTGACATTGAATCCTGACGGAACAGTAACTATCGGAGCCAACCCTCCAGCAGGAGATTACGAACTGACGTATACGATCTGCGAGAACCTGAATGCAGGAAACTGCAAATCGAACACAGTTACCGTAACAGTTGGATTACCGGTTATCGATGCAGTTGTTGACATCATAACTCCGATCAATGGAAACATCGGCGGAACAACAATCTCGTTGACAGCCAATGATACCTTAAACGGAAAATCATTTGTTGTTGGAACAAATCCGGGAGAAGTTAAGCTGAATATAGTAGGAGCACTTCCAACAGGATTGACGCTGAATGCGAACGGAACAATTACGGTTGCTCCAAATACTCCAAAAGGAGATTATACTATTGAATACCGTATCTGTGAAAACACGAATCCATCAAACTGCGATTCAGTAACTATTGTAGTTCCTGTAACAGCTGGGGATTTGGTAGCCAATCCAGATCCAGTAGGATCAATTATCGGATCGGATAAACCTCAGACATTGGTAAATGTTTTGGACAACGATACCAAAAACGGAGTAAAACTAGATCCATCGGATGTAACGGTATCGGTTTCAACACCGGATCCAAAAGGATATCTGACATTGAATCCTGACGGAACAGTAACTATCGGAGCCAACCCTCCAGCAGGAGATTACGAACTGACGTATACGATCTGTGAGAATCTGAATGCAGGAAACTGCAAATCAAACACAGTTACCGTAACAGTTGGATTACCTGTGATCGATGCAGTTGTTGACATCATAACTCCGATCAATGGAAACATCGGCGGAACAACAATCTCGTTGACAGCCAATGATACCTTAAACGGAAAATCATTTGTTGTTGGAACAAATCCGGGAGAAGTTAAGCTGAATATAGTAGGAGCACTTCCAACAGGATTGACGCTGAATGCGAACGGAACAATTACGGTTGCTCCAAATACTCCAAAAGGAGATTATAGTATTGAATACCGTATCTGTGAAAACACGAATCCATCAAACTGCGATTCAGTAACTATTATAGTTCCTGTAACAGCCGGGGATTTGGTAGCCAATCCAGATCCAGTAGGATCAATTATCGGATCGGATAAACCTCAGACATTGGTAAATGTTTTGGACAACGATACCAAAAACGGAGTAAAACTAGATCCATCGGATGTAACGGTATCGGTTTCAACACCGGATCCAAAAGGATATCTGACATTGAATCCTGACGGAACAGTAACTATCGGAGCCAACCCTCCAGCAGGAGATTACGAACTGACGTATACGATCTGCGAGAACCTGAATGCAGGAAACTGCAAATCGAACACAGTTACCGTAACAGTTGGATTACCGGTTATCGATGCAGTTGTTGATATCATAACTCCTATCAATGGAAACATCGGCGGAACAACAATCTCGTTGACAGCAAATGATACCTTAAACGGAAAATCATTTGTTGTTGGAACAAATCCGGGAGAAGTTAAGCTGAATATAGTAGGAGCACTTCCAACAGGATT
>NZ_JANKMS010000027.1 GCF_024649945.1 Flavobacterium panacis
ATGTATAAAGATTATTACAATGCATGTAAAAAATCAAATTCGCCGGCAATGCGTGACCCGAATCCAGTTGTTATTTTATATCCTGGAGTTGGTATGTTCACTTTTGCCAAAGACAAGACAATGGCACGTTTAGCATCTGAATATTACATCAATGCAGTAAACGTGATGAAAGGTGCAGAAGCCGTTTCAGAATATACTTCTTTGCCACACCAGGAAGCATTTGATATTGAATATTGGTTATTGGAAGAAGCCAAACTACAGCGTATGCCAAAACCAAAAGCGTTATCTGGAAGAGTAGCTTTGATTACAGGTTCTGCTGGCGGAATCGGTAAGGCTATCGCCAAGAAATTCGCTCAGGAAGGTGCTTGTGTGGTCATCAACGATATCAACGAAGAGCGTCTGGAAGGCGCAACAGCTGAATTTACCAAAGCTTTTGGCAAGGATGCGGTTTCAAGCACTTTATTGAATGTAACTGATGAAGCAAGTACAGAAAAAGCATTGGACGAAGCTTCATTGGCTTTCGGAGGTGTTGATATTGTGGTGAACAATGCCGGAATCAGTATTTCAAAATCCATCGCAGACCACACTTTGGAAGAGTGGGACAGATTATATGATATCCTGGTAAAAGGACAATTTATTGTTTCCAAAGCCGGAATCGAAGTAATGCGTAAACAAGGTTTTGGAGGAGATATTGTAAATATCGTTTCCAAGAATGCTGTTGTGGCAGGTCCGAACAACCCTGGTTATGGTTCGGCTAAAGCTGCGCAGGCGCATCTGACACGTTTGATGGCTGCAGAACTTGGAGCTGATAAAATTCGTGTAAATACAGTAAATCCTGATGCCGTAATTTCAGATTCAAATATTTGGTCTGGTGGATGGGCGGAAGGTCGTGCAAAAGCATACGGAATCACCGTTGAGGAACTTCCTGCTTATTATGCCAAACGTACGTTGTTGAATGTAATCATATTGCCGGATGATATTGCCAACGCCTGTTTTGCTTTTGTTGGAGGTTTACTGGGTAAATCTACAGGAAACGCGCTTAACGTAGACGGCGGTGTCGCAATGGGCTTTTATAGATAAAGATTGTTTAGGTTTTTTTACAAGTTTGTTTAAGCAAAAGTGGTTTTTTGTGGTCTAGCGTTCGAATTCATTCGGACGTTAGATTTTTTTAGGCTACAACGATTTGCTTGAACAACGAAAACCTAACAAAAAAGTGAAGTAAAACGGGAGTTTGCGGTGGATAAAATTTATATCTTGTAAACTCTATTAAAATATAATAACTATGTTGATCTCATCAAACCACATTGAATCCCATAACGAGGATTTAATTAAAAAACATGAAAATAAATTAGTTTTTACAGCATCAGAAATCAATGATACAGAAGCGATTATTCAAAAATTAATTGACTTTCAAATTGCGATTCCATCTTGGGCCTTGGGAACGGGAGGAACAAGATTCGGACGTTTTGCTGGAGGAGGAGAACCTCGTTCTTTAGAAGAAAAAATTGAAGACGTTGGTCTGCTTCATAAATTAAACAATGCTTCTGGTGCTATTTCACTTCATATTCCTTGGGATATTCCGACGAACTATGAGGCAATCAAAACATTGGCTGGACAGCACGGTTTGAAGTTTGATGCAATGAACTCAAATACTTTTCAAGATCAAGCAAGCGCGGAGCATACTTATAAATACGGTTCTTTACAAAACGTAGACAAGGCAGTTCGCAAACAAGCAATCGCTCACAATATTGAAGTGATCAAACACGGAATCGAATTGGGATCTGAGTCGTTGACAATTTGGTTGGCTGATGGTTCTAATTTCCCTGGACAATTAAACTTCAGAAAAGCCTACCAAAATACATTAGAAAGTTTAGAGGAAATCTACGACGCATTGCCTTCGAACTGGAAATTATTTTTAGAATACAAATGTGCTGAACCTAATTTTTATTCTACAACAGTAGCAGATTGGGGACAATCGTATTCTTATGTTCAAAAATTAGGAGACAAGGCAAAAACACTTGTCGATCTAGGACATCATCTACCAAATGCCAACATCGAACAGATTGTTTCTATTTTGTTGATGGATAATAAATTAGGAGGTTTCCACTTCAATGATTCCAAATATGGAGATGACGATTTGACTGCAGGAGCCTTGAAACCATACCAATTGTTCCTGATCTTCAATGAACTGGTTGAAGGCATGGATGCAAGAGGAATGAACCACGCCAAAGACTTAGGCTGGATGATCGATGCTTCGCACAACATCAAGGATCCGTTGGAGGATCTACTACAATCTGTTGAAGCAATCATGATTGCCTATGCCCAGGCACTTTCTGTTGACAGAAAAGCATTGGAAAAAGCACAGGAGGAAAACGATGTGGTAAAAGCACAGGAAATTCTTCAGAATGCCTTCCGTACAGATGTTCGTGCATTAGTTGCTGAGGCTCGTCTTCGTTCGGGAGCGGCTTTAAATCCTGTAGCATTATATCGTTCGCTTCAGGTAAGACAAAACCTTATCGAGGAAAGAGGTTTGAAAACAATGGCCACAGGATTGTAGTTATAAGTTATGAATAATGAGTTATAAGTTGATAAAAGGCTTATAACTCATTTTTTAAAATTTATAATTCACAATTCACAATTTACAATTAGAGAAATGAATGTAGTTGCGATTTTTGATATTGGTAAGACAAACAAAAAGGTTTTTTTATTTAATGAAAATTATAAGATTGTCTGGGAGAAATCAGTAAATCTGGAAGAAACCATAGACGAAGATGGATTTCCGTGTGAAGATATCGAAGTACTGAAAAATTGGGTTTTAGATCGATTATCTGAAATAAAAGAACTGAAGGATTATGTTTTGAAAGCCATCAATTTCAGCACTTACGGGGCAAGTTTTGTTTATATTGATGAAAACGGAAAAGTTTTAACTCCTCTGTATAATTATCTAAAAGATTATCCAGAAGATTTAAAAACCGAATTTTATGAAAAATACAAAGGAGAAAAGAAGTTTGCTGTAAAAACTGCTTCTCCGGTTTTGGGCAGTCTGAATTCTGGAATGCAGATTTACCGCCTGAAAGAAGAAAAACCTGAAATCTTCGAAAAAGTTAAATACTGTCTGCATTTACCACAGTTTTTAAGTTTTCTTTTAACCAATGAAGCTTACGCTGATATTACGAGTATTGGCTGTCACACCAATATGTGGAATTTCAAAAAAATGAAATATCATAGATGGCTAAAAGAAGAAAATATTTCAGAAAAGATACCACCAATACATTTTGGAAAAGATGTAATTATGACCCGCGAAAATATCGCAATTGGAGTTGGTCTTCATGATAGTTCATCGGCGATTATTCCATACACGATTAACTTTACAGAACCTTTTGTATTGTTATCTACAGGAACTTGGAGTATTTCTTTAAATCCATTCAATAATAAACCGTTGACTTTTGACGAATCGCAAAACGATTG
>NZ_JANKMS010000028.1 GCF_024649945.1 Flavobacterium panacis
AATAATAAAAAACAAAAAAAAACGGATCATATTAAATTATGATTTGGTACAATAAGCAAAATAAGGGCGTATGGGGAATGCCTAGGCTCTCAGAGGCGAAGAAGGACGTGATAAGCTGCGAAAAGCTGCGGGGACGAGCACACATCGATCGATCCGCAGATATCCGAATGGGGCAACCCACTATGTTGAAGACATAGTACACCGATAGGTGGGCAAACCCGCTGAACTGAAACATCTAAGTAGGCGGAGGAGAAGAAAACAAAAGTGATTCCGTAAGTAGTGGCGAGCGAACGCGGATTAGCCCAAACCAGATATGTTACGGCATATTTGGGGTTGTAGGACCACGATATTTCATGTACAAGGAACCGGAAGCTGCTGGAAAGCGGCGCCATAGAGGGTGATAGCCCCGTATGGGCAACAAGTATAATGGATAGTGGTATCCTGAGTAGGGCGGGGCACGTGAAACCCTGTCTGAATTCGGCGGGACCATCCGCTAAGGCTAAATACTCCTGAGAGACCGATAGTGAACCAGTACCGTGAGGGAAAGGTGAAAAGAACCGTGAATAACGGAGTGAAATAGATCCTGAAACCATACGCCTACAAGCGGTCGGAGCCCTTAAGTGGGGTGACGGCGTGCCTTTTGCATAATGAGCCTACGAGTTAACGTTGCTGGCAAGGATAAGTGTTTAAGACATGGATCCGTAGCGAAAGCGAGTCTGAATAGGGCGCTTTAGTCAGTAGTGTTAGACGCGAAACCGTGTGATCTACCCATGGGCAGGTTGAAGCTGTGGTAACACACAGTGGAGGACCGAACCGGTTGACGTTGAAAAGTCTTCGGATGACCTGTGGGTAGGGGTGAAAGGCCAATCAAACTCGGAAATAGCTCGTACTCCCCGAAATGCATTTAGGTGCAGCGCTGATGATAGTTATATAGAGGTAGAGCTACTGATTGGATGCGGGGGCTTCACCGCCTACCAATTCCTGACAAACTCCGAATGCTATATAATGTTTCACAGCAGTGAGGGCTTGGGTGCTAAGGTCCAAGTCCGAGAGGGAAAGAACCCAGACCATCAGCTAAGGTCCCCAAATATATGCTAAGTTGAAAGAACGAGGTTTGTCTGCCCAGACAGCTAGGATGTTGGCTTGGAAGCAGCCATTCATTTAAAGAGTGCGTAACAGCTCACTAGTCGAGCGGACGAGCATGGATAATAATCGGGCATAAGCATATTACCGAAGCTATGGATTTACAGTTTACTGTAAGTGGTAGGGGAGCATTCCAGCAGGGTTGAAGGTGTATCGTAAGGTATGCTGGACCGGCTGGAAAAGAAAATGTAGGCATAAGTAACGATAATGCGGGCGAGAAACCCGCACACCGAAAAACTAAGGTTTCCACAGCTATGCTAATCAGCTGTGGGTTAGTCTGGTCCTAAGGCGAACCCGAAAGGGACAGTCGATGGCCAACGGGTTAATATTCCCGTACTACTGATTACTGTGATGGGGTGACGGAGTGATGAAAGCGCCGCGAACTGACGGAATAGTTCGTTGAAGTACCTAGCTATAAGACCTGTAGGCAAATCCGCAGGTTTTGGTGAAATACGATAGTACTCGGAGTCTTCGGACAAAGAGATAGTGCGCCTAAGGGCTTCCAAGAAAAACCTCTAAACTTCAGGTAATCAGTACCAGTACCGTAAACCGACACAGGTAGTTGAGGAGAGAATCCTAAGGTGCTCGAGAGATTCATGGCTAAGGAATTAGGCAAAATAGACCTGTAACTTCGGGAGAAAGGTCGCCCCGAGCAATCGGGGCCGCAGTGAAGAGGTCCAGGCGACTGTTTATCAAAAACACAGGGCTCTGCAAAATCGTAAGATGAAGTATAGGGCCTGACACCTGCCCGGTGCTGGAAGGTTAAGAGGAGATGTTATCTTCGGAGAAGCATTGAATTGAAGCCCCAGTAAACGGCGGCCGTAACTATAACGGTCCTAAGGTAGCGAAATTCCTTGTCGGGTAAGTTCCGACCTGCACGAATGGTGTAACGATCTGGACACTGTCTCAGCCATGAGCTCGGTGAAATTGTAGTAACGGTGAAGATGCCGTTTACCCGCAGTGGGACGAAAAGACCCTGTGCACCTTTACTATAGCTTAGTATTGACCTTGGATAAATGATGTGTAGGATAGGTTGGAGACTGTGAAGCGGCGTCGCCAGGCGTTGTGGAGTCATTGTTGAAATACAACCCTTTGTTTATCTGAGGCCTAACCCCGCGATGTGGGGGACAGTGCTTGGTGGGTAGTTTGACTGGGGTGGTCGCCTCCAAAAGAGTAACGGAGGCTTCTAAAGGTTCCCTCAGTACGCTTGGTAACCGTGCGTAGAGTGCAATGGCATAAGGGAGCTTGACTGAGAGACATACAGGTCGATCAGGTACGAAAGTAGAGCATAGTGATCCGGTGGTTCCGCATGGAAGGGCCATCGCTCAAAGGATAAAAGGTACGCCGGGGATAACAGGCTGATCTCCCCCAAGAGCTCATATCGACGGGGGGGTTTGGCACCTCGATGTCGGCTCGTCACATCCTGGGGCTGGAGAAGGTCCCAAGGGTTGGGCTGTTCGCCCATTAAAGTGGCACGCGAGCTGGGTTCAGAACGTCGTGAGACAGTTCGGTCTCTATCTACTGCGGGCGTTAGAAATTTGAGTGGATCTGATTCTAGTACGAGAGGACCGAATTGGACAAACCTCTAGTGTATCTGTTGTCCCGCCAGGGGCACCGCAGAGTAGCTACGTTTGGAAGGGATAAGCGCTGAAAGCATATAAGCGCGAAACCCACCACAAGATGAGATTTCTTTTAAGGATCGTGGAAGATGACCACGTTGATAGGCTATAGATGTAAAGGCAGTAATGTCATAGTCGAGTAGTACTAATAATCCGTAAGCTTATGTACACCCTTTTCCCGAGCCGAAAGGCTCGGGAGGAAACTTTCTAACAAAACAAATTACCTTTCTTTATCTCAGTATGTTAA
>NZ_JANKMS010000029.1 GCF_024649945.1 Flavobacterium panacis
ATCCAGAGGCTGATGAACATCATTGACAACTGAAATCAACAACTCCTTGTAATGCAATAGCATGCGATCAATGGTAGACCTGTCAAACAAAGCTGTGCAATACCCCATATCTAAAGTAATACCATTAGTACTTTCAGTGATATGCAATGTTAGATCAAATTTCGAATTAGGTGTTTCAAAACCATAATCTGAAAGTAAAATATCTTGCAATTCTAAACTTTCCTCTTTATATGAATCAGGTGTATTTTGCAATATAAACATTACCTGGAATAATGGACTCGTACTCATGTCACGATTAGTAATCATTTGATCCACTACTTTCTCAAATGGAACGAGCTGATGGTCATAACCACCCAATGTTGTTTCCTTTACTCTTTGTAAAAGCTCACTGAAACGTGGATTACCTCCTAAATCACTGCGCAGTGCCAGTACATTTATAAAAAATCCAATCATACCTTCCAACTCCGATTGGGTACGGTTTGCTATCGGTGTTCCTACACAGATATCATCCTGTCCACTGTATCGCAACAACAATACCTTAAAGGCCGACAGCAGCAGCATAAACAGAGTAACACCTTCTCTTTGACTCAATGCATTTAAGGACTCACTAAGTTCTTTATCCAAAACTAAGAAAATACTTGAACCTGCCATACTCTGTACAGAAGGACGAATGTAATCTGTTGGTAAAGATAACATAGTCACTCCTTGCAGCTGCTCCTGCCAATACGACAACTGGGATTCCAATACTGCTCCTTCCAGATACTTTCTCTGCCAGATCGCATAGTCCGCATACTGCAGAGATAACTCGGGTAAGACTGCCGTTCTTCCGGATTGAAGAGCGCTGTAAAGCTCCATGAATTCATTCACCAAAATACCACCTGACCAACCATCACTGGCAATATGATGAAGCACACAGGCCAGCACGTACTGCTGATTCCCTAAATCGTACAGGCAGCTTCTTAACTTATACTCTTTTGATAAATCAAAAGGCATTATTAGATACTCCTGAAGATCATTTTCAAATAATGCGGCATCGGTTACAGTTACCTGATCCAGTATCCAGTCCTCCACACCGATGACTTCCTGATATCCAACACCATCCTCTGACAACAAAACCGTACGAAGTACCTCATGACGAGAAACTATACTTTGCAATGTTTGTTCCAACACCGATACATCCAATGCCCCTTCCAGACGAAGGACAGTAGGAATATGATATTCTGTACTGCCTTGCAATTGATCTAAAAACCATAAACGCTCCTGACTGAATGACAATGGAATTCGCACCGGACGCTCCTCCGCAACAACAGCCGGTAATAATACTCCTGTAGACTGCAACGATACATGGCCACTTAAAGCTTCTATGCTTGTATATTCAAATACATCCCTTATTGATAACTCAACCGAAAGCTCCTTACGGACCATCGATACCAATCTCGTGGCCAATAAACTGTGGCCGCCCAACTCGAAGAAGTTGTCATGAATACCTACTTTTTCTATGCCAAGCAAGTTCTGCCAAATGGCAGCCAATTGCTCTTCCGTCTCTGTACGAGGCGCAACATACTCCTTGGTCGATAAATCCGAACTCTCAGGTTCAGGCAACGATTTCCTGTCAAGCTTACCGTTGGAGGTCAACGGCATCTGATCCAGTTCAACCCAGATCATAGGAACCATATATTCAGGCAAACTTGATTTCAGTTGATCCTGCAAATACGTCCTGTCCAGTTTCTCCTCCGATACCACATAACCCACAAGACGCTTGTTCCCTGATGCATCCTCCTTGGCCAGTACGCAGCACTGGCTGATTCCAGCTACCAAAGACAATGCATTCTCGATCTCGCCCAATTCGATTCGGTAACCGCGGATCTTAACCTGGTTGTCCTTCCTGCCGATGTATTCTATATTTCCATCAGGAAGCCAACGCGCAAGATCACCCGTCTTGTAAATTCTCTCTCCTGCTGCAAAAGGATTTGCTATAAACCTCTCAGCAGTCAATTCTTCTCGGTTCAGATAACCTCGCGCAACTCCCGCTCCTCCAATACAGAGTTCTCCAACTACTCCAACCGGTAATAAATTCATTTCCGAATCTAATATATATACCTGAGTATTGGCTATAGGAGTTCCTATGCTTATTTCTTTATCTCCACAATTACCTTTCTCATAAAAGGATATCGTAGAAGTTACTGTTGTTTCTGTCGGGCCATATTTATTATAAAATGAATAGGCTTCATTCCAAACTTTCATTAGATCTTTACCACAAATCTCCCCTCCAACAACTACTCTTCTCAAGGATTTTAAATCTGTCCTTACTGGTAGACTACTCAACATACTTGGAGTAGTATGGAAATGCGTGATTTTTTGAGAATCAATAAAACCAAGTAAATTTTCTGTATCCAGAATTATCTCTTTTGGGATCAAAACCAATTTACTACCATTCAATAATGTTATAAAAATTTGTTCTACAGAAGCATCAAATGCATAATTTGAAAACTGCAAAACAACATCACCTGAATCAATATTAAATGTATGGGACTGAGAAGTAATTAAGTTTACAACAGTATTATGTTCTATCATCACTCCCTTGGGCCTGCCTGTACTTCCAGAAGTATAAATCACATAGGCCAGATCACTTGGTCTTACTGCAACACTTAGGTTTTCTGTTGAATAGTTTGACATCCTCCC
>NZ_JANKMS010000002.1 GCF_024649945.1 Flavobacterium panacis
AGATTTTAGATTTTAGATTTTAGATTTTAGATTTTAGATTTTAGATTTTAGATTTTAGATTTTAGATTTTAGATTTTCCAAAAATCGCTTCGCTCTTTTTGGAATTTGGGATTTAAAAAAAATTGGAATTTATCTAAGTTAGCTTTACGATCTTAGCGGTTAAATTTATCCTCAAAAAAAGAATAATTTTGTTTTTGTAAAATAAGGAATAACCGTATTTTTGCATCTCAAAACTTAAAATTAGAAATGGGAAGAGCATTCGAATTTAGAAAAGGAAGAAAAATGAAACGTTGGTCAGCAATGGCCAAAACATTTACCAGAATTGGTAAAGATATCGTAATGGCTGTTAAAGAAGGTGGACCAAACCCAGACGCTAATTCTAGATTAAGAGCTGTTATACAAAATGCGAAAGCGGCCAACATGCCAAAAGACAATGTGGAGCGCGCAATTAAAAATGCAAGTAATAAAGATACTGCCAACTATAAAGAAATTTTGTTTGAAGGATACGCTCCTCACGGAATTGCAATCTTAATCGAAACGGCTTCTGACAACAACAACAGAACGGTAGCAAACATTCGTAGTTATTTCAACAAATGTAACGGAACAATGGGAACTCAGGGTTCTGTAGAATTTATGTTTGATCATACTTGCAACTTTAGAATTGCAAACAACGGACTTGATGCTGAAGAATTAGAATTAGAATTAATTGATTTTGGTGCTGAAGAAGTTTTTGAAGATGAAGACGGAATCTTAATCTATGCTCCTTTTGGAAGCTTTGGTGCTTTACAAAAAGAATTAGAAAACAGAGGCCTTGAAATTTTATCTTCTGGTTTTGAGCGTATTCCGCAAATCACAAAAGAATTAACGGAAGCTCAAATCGCTGATGTTGAGAAATTGATCGAAAAAATCGAAGAAGATGATGATGTAATGAACGTTTATCATACTATGCAGGAATCATAGTTTTCTTCAAAATATATTTTAAAAGCTCTGGATTTTTCTGGAGCTTTTTTTTTACCCTAAACACAAATTCTTAAAAATGATAAATTCTTATTTTAGTAAATTTCAGAATGGAATATTTACTGTCCTCAAATTAGACGGCAAGCCATCTCTTTATTTTGGAGAAAACTCATGGTGGCTTTTAGACGATTGGGAAAATAATATTCTTAAAAACAATTATTTACAAGAAATAGAGCATTTAAAAATTGAATTTGAAAGTATACATAATGCATATAAAACGGAATATTCCGATTTAAAGAAAAGTAATTATCTTCCGAGTTTGTATATTGATTTTGATAATAAGGAACTTTATAGCAACTTTTTTGATCAGGCTCTAGAAAAAAGAACTATTGAGGGTTGGAAAGGAATTTTTATAGAAAATCAAAATCAGTTTTTAGAATTGATTCCTGAAAATTGCAGGTATTGGAAAATATAAAACTTATATAGCTCCAAAACTTTTCTTGTTTCAATTTATTTTAGTTTCAGTTTCAAATAAAAAATTATATTTGCTGATATAAGAAATAAACTAATTTAAAATCTTTTTATTTATGCAATCTTCCAAATTCATGAAATTTGCCGTAATAGCACTTGTAATTTTATTTATCGTTATTAGTGTTATTAGCTAAAACAAAGCCTTCTAAATTTTGGAAGGCTTTGTTTTATTGTGTATTTCTAAATGAAGAGGTTGATTTATTCCATAAAACATATTAAACAATTATAACTTCTAAATATATTCATACTTCTAAAATCGAAACAAAATCCCCAAATGAAATTAATAGAAAACTTCTACTGCATACAATCTGTAAATTTCGAGGATGATACAGAGGGAATAAATTCGATCAAAACAGAATTGATAAGACCTTCAATCAGAATATTAGATGTAGAATATTCTGAAAAAAAGACCTTTACAAAACAATTAGTAGCTAACTCATCTACAGTTTCTAATGGAGATTTTACACCAGAAGAATTATTGTTTTTATCCAAAACATACGGATTCGAAATTGAAGAGCATGCTATCCATAAAGGATATTATCTAAGCGTTTTAAAAATCCATAAACTGTATGATTGTCCTGGTTATATCACCTTAATGGAATTGGATGGAAAAGAATATTTAAGGATTGATTTTCTTCGTTGGCAATTTGATTGTCAGCCCAGAGGAGCTGGAGAAGATATGTTAGGAGAAGATGTTACTTATATTCTTGGCATTTGGGAATCTCCATTATTGACTGATGAAATTGTGGCTAAAATTAAGAGAAAAAGTTAAATCGAATTCGTTCCATAATGAGCAAAATCTCAATAATAAAAAAAATACAATTAGGAGTTCAGGCATTTCCTATTGAACATCCAGATGCTGAATTGTGTTTTAATTTTTATTGCGGAAATGGAGCGATAAAACATGAAGCAAGTATTTCACTAGAAAAATCTAATTTATTAGTTTCATTAATTGAAAGCGGTGCAATCTCAAATACTGATTTGATACAAAATACTGTCGATACATTACAAAATTTAGAAGATCCAAATAGAGCATTTACATACAGATATCAAATTTATAACGCTAAAGAATGCAATAACGATTATCTCATAATTTTTGACATTACTGAATATCGAGATTATTACAGCGGTTTTATATATGCAGTTTTACAAATAGAAAAGTAAGTATTGAAGTTTATGGACAAAAAAGAGTTATTTAGAACTACACTCATCAATGCAGGATGGTACGAAGGGAGAAGTATAAAAAGCGAAATTGAAAATACTCCTTTTTACAAAATACTTCCGCCAAAAATTCAAGATTTTTATTGCGAGTTTGGAGGTCTGACACTTCATGCTGAAAATATGCTGGAAACAATGATTATTTATATAGATCATTTTAATAACTCAAGAACTATAGAGTATTATAATTTAGAAACTTATAAAATAAATGATGAAATTGATTTCAAAAATGATGATCTTGAGTATTATTATTCAACATTGATTGGAACACAATTGTATTACGTTGCAACATTAATCGAAAATAATACAGTCCATATGGATGAAATGGTAATTTTTACATCATAGATTTCATACCGCAATTTACTTGGGTTTCAGATAACGCTTTTGAAGCTCTTGTCAAAATAGTAATGGGCTCTGGGGGTATGTACATTTTAAACGAACACACGATGAAATGGATGCCTCCTCTTGGAAAAGAGCTACCTCATCCCTTGCCTATTACTCCATTGTACAAAGATAATCCTTGGGGTTAATGGATAAATTACTTCAATGATTATTATTTAAATGAATTCAGAACCATGATCCAGTTAAAGGAAATACTTTGGTTGTATATCCCTAATTCAAACACAAAATAAGATTCTCTTTCACTAAAAAATGGAAATACTCAAAAAAATTGATGCTATAATTTCAGAAAACATTGTTCTTAAAGAATTAAAATTTTCCCATCTATCATACATGAAAGATTACAATATTGGTATCTTTTATAGAGAAACAAAAAATAAATTTGATATTATAAGTTATGGGTTTGGATATGATCATAGAGATTTCGATCCTATAACAATTTCTAAAGAAAGCTTAAGATCATGGACTAGTTTTAAAACAATAGAAAATATTTTATCTGCAATTTTTGCTAGTTCC
This sequence comes from Flavobacterium panacis, assembly GCF_024649945.1. Taxonomy (GTDB): domain Bacteria; phylum Bacteroidota; class Bacteroidia; order Flavobacteriales; family Flavobacteriaceae; genus Flavobacterium; species Flavobacterium panacis. Next base: position 3,622 of record NZ_JANKMS010000002.1, read on the forward strand.
GATAGTGATAATCATTTTAATAATGCGTACGAGTTTATCTTGTACAGAAAAGAAACTTTAACAAATAAAATGGGGCCAGTTATAAGTTCAGATAAAATTACAAAAGAATTATTGTACAAAAATGGCAAGCTATATCCTGAAAAAGTTGAAGAAGCTATAAATAATATTAATATTTCAATTAAAGAACATCATCTACCTTTTTTTAATGAATTTGTCTGTATAAAAGATTTAAATGATAAAATTATAGAGAAATATGACTGGTTAGATTGGAGCAATTTCCTTTTTAAAGATTCTTACCTCAAAGCCATTATTATTATGAAGCTAAGTGATAATGATAAACAATATAAAAGTTTTACAACTATGTATAAAGCAAGAATTTACAATTCGATTCAAGAAGGAAATACAGAGTTAATAAACTCTTACGAGAGATTCATAAAGGTAATGGAATTTTTAGATAGTGGTAAACACCTCAGTTCAACATAAGATCTAGGGCAAAACAAAAACCAGACTTCAAAATTCAACAAAACACTAAAAATGAGCGAAATAACAGCTGAAAAAATCAAGAATTTTATTTTCGATAAAGACAATGGCTTTTTAATAAAGTATCATAATAAAGAAGGTATCGATCTTGTTCTGTTAGACGAATTGTACGAGATTTTGGAAGAATTAAAAGAAGACTGGAAAAACAAAAAAGAAGTTCCAAAAGATATTTTATATTATTTGATAATGATAGTACCTGGTTTATATTGTGATTTAGAATTGTATAGAGGTGACGAAATACAACATTATACCTACGACGAAATGATTTACTATTTGAGCATTGCAATAGAAATGTGCTTAAATCCTAATCCCGATAACAATCCACACTTCAATACTCCTCTTAAAGAATTAGGAAATTAAAAAAATATACAGATGATAAAAGTAGCTGAAAAAGATTGGGAGATTTTTCATAAAAATTTTCGAATGAACAGAGAGGAATTATTACCTATATTTCCTTATCAAGCAAATTTTAAAGAGCTTAAACAATTGCTATTAGAGTCAAAAAGTAGTCCTGTCTTTAATAGAAGATTTAACGCAATATTGTGGAGATTTCCAATTTCTATGTCAGAAAGTGAGTTTATAGAATTATTACACTTTTTTTTATTAGAATATTGGCATCATGAGCATGAAGAAATTATTTCATCATTACAGAAATACTACAATAACGATAAAAATAGTATAAATTATTTAACCAAAATAATGAATGAATTACCCGATTTTTATAAGTATGATGAAGATCTTAAATATCCTTTTATTAGAAAAATCATTTATGCAATTGGAGCACAGCCTGAGCCTTATAATTTTGAAGCATTAGAAACTATTTCACAATCAGAAGATGAAGAAATAAAAGCTTTGGCGCTACATCAAATCGAAAAAAGAAAAAATCTTGGCAGATGGGAATCTGATAGTAAAAAGTGATTCTTTACTTCGATATAAAAAACTAGATTTAACAGCTAAATTAAAAATATGGATAAAGCATTTATAATTAACTAATTTGCCTGATAAAGTAAGTATTCAGAAGTATAAAAAAGATAAGTTTATTAAGATTTATAGTAATGTTGTTGGAGTTTATCAAGCAGTAGAATAAAAAATGGAAAATAGATATAAATACACAAGGTATAATGAAGAGGCTACGATTGAATACATTCGTAAATTCGTACTAGAATACAACCCGTTTTTAAAGGATTATTTATACGAAAACAGCTCTGAAAGTTTGTTTTTCTATCAAAACGACTCCAATAGTAATAATTTTCTAAGCATTGGATATGTTGTAAAATATACAGGAGAAGTTTACAGGGGCGGATTTAATTGCTATACTAGTATTAGAATAGTAGAAAATTTACTTAATAGTTTAATTGTTAAACATATAAATTCATTGGCAGATTTTTCAATAAAGTTTAGTGCGACAATTGATTTTAATAAATATACAGTATCTAATTTTGAGACAATATGGGATTCATTTAGACAATTCGATGGTTATGATTTATCTACAAACAAAGAAATGCTGGATAAATTATGCGAACATTATAAAGAAGTAATTGAGCGTTATTTTATTCCTTTTTGGGAAAAATATAGTAATATACAATATATTAACGATGAAATAATCAACAAAGTTCCCGAAGAAGATTTAAATAATTATATATCAGATATGGGGAATTTCAAAAAATTAATTATAATGAAACTATGCTCAAATCCTGAATATAATAATTATAAAGATTATCTTAAGACCGTTGTTGAAAATGCCCTTAAAGAAGATAAAAATAAATACAAGCCTTTTGCTGATTTATTTGAGGAATTGACTGAAATATTGGAAACTCAAAATAATTTTTCCAACCTACATTAAGTAGATTCCAGTATTGAAGAATAAAATTCTATAATCATAATATAACGAGCGTCACAAATACTGCAATTATGATATTATATCAATAAAATAATTCTATGCCAGAAAACAATCTAAATGAACATGTCAAACTCATATTGTCTATAATAGAGCCTTTCTTTAACGACAATCAATTTGAACATAGAAGCCAGCCAGATTCATCTTTATTTGTAAAACACATAGATAACACAGCCATTATTTGCGGTTTTAATTGGAAATCCGAAGGATATCATGAGTTCGGCTCCTATATGTGGCTACCAGACGTATCAAACAATATTTTAGACATCGGATTACCTAACATGGACTTGTCTTCATATCGAACGGGAGATTTTTTATTTTCCACTGTTAAATCACCAGGCAAAATTGATTACAACACGGAAAAGAATCCAATTCAAACTGACGAAGCATGTCATTTGTTTTGCAATAGTATTATTTCATTTTTGGAAAATATTGGATTTAACTATTATAAAGAATGCGCCTATATTCCCAATATTCTTAAAAGAATGGATAATCTACAAGAAGCTGGAAGATTGTGGTCAGATATTTTAGCAAGCAATGGACCAGAATATTTTTGGCAAGGATTGATTATTTCCAAATTATCTAATGATATTAATTTTTCAGAAAAAATGAAATACGTGGATAGTATCTATTATGATAAACAATACGGATTGGATGAATGGATACCTTACTACGAAAGACTAAAAGAAAGACTGAAAATAATTGACCCCAAATACAACAACAGATTGCTTAATTGAAATTAGCATACGAAAGAATCGTGCCGTGGTAGGGAATTAAACTTTTGAAGATTATCAAAATATCAATATGGGACTTTTAACAATAGATGAATTGGCACAAAAATCATTTCTAAAAGAAATTGATTATCCAGCAAAAATCGAAAAATACAAAACTACAGTTGACCTATATAGTGTTGCAGCAAGGTTATGGCATGACAATGAACAAATTGCAATTTACGAATTATCTAAAAACAATATTAATAATACTAAACTTCGCTTCTTTAATTGTGGATGGTTAGACGAATATATTATAAATGGAAACAATAATAGATTATTAGATTATGGATTAAGCCATGTTTGTTACACACTATTAAGTGATAATGAACCGTTAATAGAACGTTACTCAAAATTGACCTATACGAAAGAAAAAAATGCGGAATTAAGCATGAATGAAATGATTGAGCTAGGTGAATCGGCAATTTGGTGTAATACTTTACAATTATTTATGGCAAATGATCATAACGGAATTGAAAGAAATTTAAATATTATCGAAACAAAGGGTTTAAAGAAACTCTCTAAAAAAGATTCTGGTTTCACAGATGATTATGAGTTTTACAAAGCTTTATATGATGGAAATAAATCAAAAATGGAAGATATTCTAGAAAAACTGACAACTCCAAAAATTCATAAAAAAAGAAATGACAGTCCTGTTTTAAGTCAATATGTATCTCTACCTGCTTTAGGATATGCAAAATTAGCATGGAGAAAAGGCATAGAAGTAAATGTCGAAAGTAAACTATTACCTAAAGAGTTATTGCCTATCAAACCTTTAGAAAAATATAAAATCCCTTACACTTTTTTAATTAATGGATAAATTCTATTAAGATCTGACAAGATTTCTTGGTATAAAATCTATCCATAAGAGTTCCTTGGAACGTATTACGGAAAATTATTCGTACGGTATAAGGGAAGTATTAATGATCAGTCACAAATGATAGATAGTAAATTTGGATATGTAAATCCTAGTGCTGAATTTAATATGTTTTCAGGAAAAACAAATAGTAGTAATTTTTATAATTTTATTAAAATAAAATAATCATGTACAGTTTAATCAATAATATAAAAGATATCAAATCTATATCTATAAATGATATAAGAGAGTTATTTGTTTATAAAAACAATGAAATATATGATGGAACAAAACTTTTATATGTAGGAGGAAAATATTTGTTTGCAAACAATTTAAATGAAGAATATTTTAATTATGGAGATAAAGTAAAAAAATTTTTATTTAAAAATAAAGATCAATTATTTCTTGAAGATTACATTGCAAATTCTTTAAATAATGAAGGAGTGATTCTTTTTAAAAATAAAGAAATTAACGAGAATATAGTTCAAGATTATTATTACTTAAACTTCAAAACAAATGAAGAAATTTTACTTCTTAAAAAATATAACGGAAGTTTTATTCTAAATTATTCTGAGAATACAAAATCAATATTTACATCCAATAATAATCTTCTCTCTATATCTCTTTTATCTGGTGAATTGGATTGGGAATTAAATTTAGATGAAGAAATTTCAATTCTTCAGGCAAATGGTATACAAAAAATAGTTGGAATTTATAATAATGTACTTTGGGTAAGTTGTACAAAAGCTTTATGGGGAATAGATATAAATACAGGTATAAAATTGTACGCATATACTAAACCTACTGAAATAGTATATAACAGTGGTGGAACATTAGATTTTTTTAGGGGTTATGACGGTTATATTGATGAAGAAAACAAAAAGATAATAGGTTTTGAGCATGAGACTTTTTATGAGTTAGATTTAACTGATTTAAGTTTAAAATATTGGATATTAACTTCAGAGTGTAACAAAATTGCAGCCTATGCACCTCATATTGGAAAGAAACTGTATACCGAAACATATGTATACTTTATTGATAACATCAACGGTAAAATAATAATTTTTAATAGAATAACTAAAAATTTTGATTGGATATATACTTTCCCCTCCGAATCTTGCACAGGAATTTTAAATGATATTCAAATATCTAAAAACAAACTATATGTTTTAGATACTGGCGGGACCTTACATATTTTCAAAAAAAATTAAAAGAATAAACCAATCTATACAAGATCCCCCATAACACTACTATTACTTCTATTTATAGTAATCAATGCATTAAGCTAAAAACAAAAAACCTTCTGAAATTCAGAAGGTTTTTTACAATTTTAAAGTTGTTACTTTTTCTCAGCAGTATTGATTACCTTAATCAAATAAGTTCCTTCTGGTAAATCGGTTAAGTTAGAAGCATCTGTTCCTATCAGTTTTTTACCTTGAGAGAAAACCTCAATGCTTTTTCCTGTTTTATTAATATCATTTGAAGCAGCAACTATTGGAGCCACAGTTTTTACAGGTGGAGCCACAGTTTTCTTTACCGTATTTGTAACTGGAGCAGATTGCGCTGAAGCAACTACAGTCGGTTTCGAACTATTATAAGCCTCTTTTACCTGTTCATCTGTCATTGCAACACTGTACAATCTTAGATCATCAATATCAGCATTGATACTTGTTGAGGTGTTTAATTTTCCGATATTCAAAATGTAACCTTTTGCCGAGCGTTGAATTCCTTCGACAGTTTTTAAGAGCTCTCCATTACGATAAATTTTAGAAACATTTCCATCATAGGTAACACTATAAAAATACCAAGTTTCTTTCACAAGAGGTACAGAAACGACGATATTATTTGCATCTCCCCAACCTACTAAACTCAAGTCAGAACTACCAGAAACAGCTGGTTGCTGTATTAATCCGAAATACTGACCGTTTACAGCCGTTCCATAACCTAAAATATAATTGGCTGCCGTTACAGCATTAAACTTTACCCAAACAGAAAAAGTTTTTGGTTTATTATCTTGTGGAAGATCTCCTACTACAGCCTGATATGCTTTATTAGTCAACCTCAAAGCGCTTTTTGGTGCTCCCATCCTGTCATTCACAAAAACCGGAGTTCCTAAAAAAGAAAGGGTATTATCTGCACTGTTTAAGTTTCCATTAAAAGTAAATTCCTGAACAGGATTTTGTGCATTGGTATTTAAAAAACTTACAAACATTAAAGCGAGTAATATTTTTTTCATAATTGTATATTTATCAGAATGTTCTCTTGGATTTAAAAACAAATTTTACTGGAATCAAACTTCATCAAACAATTCTTCCAACTTTAATTTTGATTTACTTTTTTTATAAATTTTGTTAAAAATATAATTTTAATTCAGCACTAACAAGCAATTCCTACATACAAATAAAAGATTCTCACAAAATCAAAAACAAGGATATTACTTTCTTTCTGGCTAAATTCCTAAAACAAAATATACTTATAGTACAAAAAGCCTTCTGATACTCTCAAAAGGCTTTTTTTACTATTTCAAAAAATTCTATTGCTTACGCAACTTAAAAACTAATATTAAAAAAACTAAGTAAAAGCCATTATTTTGAAGTAATCTTTTGAGCTGGTGAACTTGTTACTTTTAATAAATAAGTTCCCTCTGGCAAATCATTAATATTCATTGCATTACTTCCTACTATTTTTTGTCCCTGAGAATACACTTCAATATTTTTAACAGAACCACTAACATCGCTAGAAGTGATGATTGTTCCGCTGCTAGCTTTAGCCGCTGTTTTTCCTTTTGGAGTGATACTTGTTTTAGACGTTTTTAATTCCATAACTGGTGCTGCCGCCACAGAAACAACTGGTTTTCCGCTTTCGTACAATTCATTAACCTGTTCTGGAGTTAAAGCAACATTATAGATTTTTAAGTCATCTATATCTGCATTAATACCAATTGTAGTATTAATTTCTCCTAATCTAAAAATAGTTCCATTTGTGGCTCTTGTCATTCCTTCAAGATATTTCAACAACTTTCCGTCGCGGTATATTCTTGAAGTTGTTCCCTCATAAGTAATTGTATAATTGTACCAAACATATTTTTCAAGAGGAGTAGATACAATTACATCGTTAGAAGCCCCCCAAGCCGCTAAACTCAAATCTGAATTAGAAGAAGATGTTCCTTGCTGCAATAAACCGCAATATTGAGCATTATACGCATTACCATAACCCCAAATATAATTGGCTTTAGATATATCATTGAATTTCACCCAAATACTAACCGTTCTGGCACTCTTACCTTGTGGCAGATTTTCGATAACAGCTTCTAAAGCTTTATTATTTAATCGCTGGGCTCCTCTAACATCTCCTGCCCTGTCGGCAACGAAATTATCAACTCCCATAAATGAAGTCGTATTGGCGGTATTATTTAAAGTACCATTAAAGTTAAATTCCTGAATCGGTGTTTGTGCAGTAACATTCAAATAACTTACAAACAAAACTGTGAGTAGTAATTTTTTCATAATAATAGATTTTAGGGATTAAACAACTAAGGTTATTTTAACACTGCTAAACTAGATTATTATGAATGCGAAGGGAAATATTTCCGACAACTTACAGAAATACTCGTTAAAATAAACTTTTTCTCTCATTTTAATCGTTAAAAGCACATTTCAACACTTTCAACACTATTACTAAAATACTACACAAATTTTAATCAACTTAATAATTTCTCACGTATAAATACGTGTTTTTAACAAAATACTCAATAACTTTATTTTGAATAAAGCGCATAAAAAAACTCCATTCGTAAATACGAATGGAGTTTGATATTTAAAAAAGTAACTTAATTACTTTACGAATTCAATTTTCTGAGCTTCTTCTTCGTTAACACTATCAAAGAAACCTTGTTCATTCATCCAGTCATCGCTAAATACTTTACTCATGTAACGAGATCCGTGATCTGGGAAAATTGCAATAATATTGCTGTCTTTTGTAAATTCTCCTTCTTCAGCATATTGTTTAATAGCCTGCATTACTGCTCCCGAAGTATATCCAACAAATAAACCTTCTTTACGAGTGATTTCTCTTGCAGAATGAGCACTTTCTTCGTCGGTTACTTTCATGAATTTATCAATAATATCAAAATCTGTAGCCGATGGAATCAAGTTTTTACCTAAACCTTCTATACGATAAGGGTAAATTTCTTTACTGTCGAATTCTTTTGTTTCGTGGTATTTTTTCAATACAGATCCAAAAGCATCCACTCCTAAGATTCTAATATTTGGATTTTTTTCTTTTAAGAATTTTGCAGTTCCTGAGATAGTTCCTCCTGTTCCGCTGCAAGCAACTAAGTGCGTAATTTGTCCTTTTGTTTGTTCCCAAATTTCTGGACCTGTAGTGTTGTAGTGAGCATCAATATTCAATTGGTTAAAATATTGATTGATGTAAACTGATCCTTTTGTTTCTTCGTGTAAACGTTTTGCTACATTATAGTATGATCTTTCATCATCTGCAGAAACGTGTGCCGGACAGACATATACTTTGGCTCCTAAACTTCGCAGCATGTCAATTTTATCTTTAGATGATTTTGAACTTACTGCTAAAATACAATTGTAACCTTTAATAATGCTTACCATTGCTAAACTAAAACCTGTATTACCAGATGTTGTCTCGATAATGGTATCTCCTGGTGATAGAATTCCCCTTTTTTCGGCTTCTTCAATAATATATAGTGCTATTCTATCTTTTGAGGAATGACCTGGGTTGAAAGCTTCTACCTTTGCGTAGAAATTCCCTTCTAACTCTTCGGTGATTTTATTTAGTTTAATAAGCGGGGTGTTACCTATTAACTCTAAAACATTATTATAAGCGGTTATTTCTTCTTTCATAAAAAAATAGTTAATCAAAGGCCTTTTTAAATTAACCTTGATAGGTTGCAAATTTAACAAAAAAAATCTAATTAGCTTTTAATTTTTTCTAAATCTAATAAAAAACTAAATTCTTTTGCTAAGTCTTTTAAAGCCTCAAAACGTCCCGAAGCCCCGCCATGCCCTGCATCCATGTTGGTATCTAAAAACAAAAGTTTATTATTTGTTTTTAAATCTCTCAATTTCGCAACCCATTTAGCTGGCTCCCAATACTGTACCTGCGAATCATGCAATCCAGTAGAAACATACATATTAGGATATTCCTGCGCTTTTACGTTATCATAAGGTGAGTACGACAACATATAATCGTAATATTTTTTATTGTTTGGGTTTCCCCACTCATCATACTCTCCTGTTGTAAGCGGAATACTGTCATCCAGCATCGTGGTAATTACGTCTACAAAAGGCACCTGAGCAATGACTCCGTTATACAATTCAGGAGCTTCATTTACAATAACTCCCATTAATAATCCACCAGCAGATCCTCCTTCTGCATATAAATGTTCAGGAGAAGTATACTTTTGGTCTATTACAAATTTAGAGCAATCAATGAAATCTGTAAAGGTATTTTTCTTTTTTAACAGTTTCCCGTCCTCATACCATTGTCTTCCTAAATCCTCTCCTCCTCTAATATGCGCGATTGCATAAACAAATCCGCGATCAAGAAGCGATAATCTTGTTGAAGAAAAGTACGTATCCATCGTGATTCCGTAAGAACCGTAAGCATATAACAATAATGGATTTTTACCATTTTTCTCCAATCCTTTTCTATAAACCATCGAAATTGGCACTTTCACACCATCTCTTGCTTCTGCCCAAATACGTTCTTCTACGTAATTATTTTTATCAAATTTCCCACCTAAAACCTGTTGTTCTTTTAAGATTTCTTTGGTTTTAGTCTTCATATTAAAATCAATCACAGAAGACGGTGTTGCCAATGATTGATAGCTGTAACGTAAAATATCAGTATCAAAATCGACATTAGTAGTTGTATAAGCATTGTACGTTTCGCTGCCAAAAGGAAGATAATAATCAGGCTCATCACCCCAAGGCATGATTCTGATATGATTCAGTCCGTTTGAACGCTCTTCTACAACTAAATAATTCTTAAATATTTCAATATCTTCCAACAAAACATCTTCTCTGTGTGGAATAAGATCAACCCAGTTTTTCTTTCCTGTTTTGTCTTCAGGCGTTTTCATTAATTTAAAATTCGTTGCTTTATCTTTATTGGTCAAAATATAAAACGAATCTTCATAATGAGAAATACTATATTCTAATCCGCGTACACGTGGTTGAAAAACTGCAAATTCTCCATCAGGATTATTTGAATTCAAAATTCTGTATTCTGTTGTCAAAGTACTTCCTGAACCAATTACGATGTACTTTCTCGATTTTTCTTTACTGATGGAAACATTAAAAGTATCATCTGTTTCATCAAAAACCAAAACATCTTTTTCAGATGCGGTATTTAATTTATGCTTAAAAACTTTATCTGCCCTTAAGGTAACTTGATCCTGTCTCACATAAAAAATAGTATTATTATCATTTGCCCAAACTGAAGCTCCTGTAACATTTTCTATTTTATCTGCTAAGATTTCACCTGTTTCTAAGTTTTTTACTTGAATGGTATAAATCCTTCTACCTACAATATCTACTCCAAAACTGGCAAATTTATTATCTGGACTAATGCTTAAACCTCCTAATTTGAAGTAAGCATGTCCTTTTGCCATTTCATTACAATTAAAAAGAATTTCTTCTTCTGCAGAAAGACTTCCTTTTTTTCGAGCAAAAATTGGATAATCCTGCCCTGTTTCGAAACGTGTAATGTAAAAATATCCGTTATAGAAATAAGGAACCGAAGAATCATCTTCTTTAATTCTTCCTTTCATTTCTTCAAACAAATTATCTTTTAAATTTTGAGTATGAGAAGTCATACTTTCATAGTAAGCGTTTTCCTGATTTAGGTAATCGATCACTTCTGAATTTTCGCGGTCATTCAGCCAAAAGTAGTTGTCAATCCTCGTTTCTTTATGTTTTTTTAATGTTTTTGGAATTATGTTAGCCTTTGGGGCCGATATATCATTTTGCATTTATTAAGCATTAATTTTTAAATATGAAGACGCAAAAATAGCACAAACCCAACAGAACAGAATTAATTTTTTCTTAAAATATTCTATTGAATTCACATAGCAATATAGTAATTTTGTCTGAAATAATTTAAAAAATCAAGAAAAATGGATTTAATGGGAATGATGGGTAAACTTAAAGAAACCCAACAAAAAATTGAAGATACAAAAAAGCGTTTAGATACTGTTTTGATTGATGAACAAAGCGCTGACGGATTATTAAAAATCACCATTACTGCAAGCAGAAAAATAAAAACAATTTCTATAGACGATTCTTTATTAGAAGACAAAGAACAATTAGAAGATTACTTAATTGTGACTTTAAATAAAGCAATTGAAAAAGCTACAAATGTTAATGAAAGAGAATTAGATGCTGTAGCCAGAATGGATATGCCTTCTATTCCTGGAATGGATAATCTTTTTAAATAAGGAACAAAGGTTCAGAGGAACAAAGGGACAAAGGGACAAAGGGACAAAGGGACAAAGGGACAAAGGCTTACTACATAATGGTAACCCTTTGTCCTTTTTTTAATCCTTTGTCCCTTTGTTCCTCTGCCCCTTTGAACCTCTGTCTAAAACTTCGAAAGTGTCTCTAGCACATAAGTATGCATCACTTCTTTGTAATCTAAATGTGTTACAATACGAAGTTTATTATGTCCTAAAGAACTTATTAGGATATTTTTTTGTTTTAATTTTTCGATTAATAATTGGTCGCTGTAACCTTCTGCCAGCGAAAAAATCAAAATATTAGTTTCTACAGGTTCTATAGATGCAATCCAAGGTTTTGTACTTAGGATTTTTGCAATTTCTTTTGCTCTGCGATGATCTTCTGCCAATCTTTCTATATTATGTGCTAAAGCATACAATCCAGCTGCCGCTAAATATCCAACTTGACGCATTCCTCCGCCCAATATCTTCCTGATTCTCAACGCCCTGTGAATATCAGCTTTACTTCCAAGCAATACAGAACCAATAGGAGCGCCTAATCCTTTAGACAAACAAACTGAAATAGTATCGAAAATAGCTCCAAATTCTCTAGGATTCTGTCTTTTAGCTACTAATGCATTCCATATTCTAGCGCCGTCCAAGTGAAACTTCAAATTATGAGCATCACAAACTTTTTTTATTTCTCTTAAATCTTCTAATTCATAACAAGCGCCACCACCTTTATTGGTTGTATTTTCCACACAAACCAAACTTGTTAGCGGACTATGGTAAAATTCTGGATCATTTATAGCCGCTTTTACTTGCGCAGCCGTTATCATTCCGCGGTTTCCATCTACTAAACAGCAAGAAACACCACTGTTAAAAGAAACTCCTCCTCCTTCATAATGATAAACGTGTGCATATTTATCAGCAATTAATTGTTCACCAGGCTGCGTATGCAGTTTAATTGCAGTCTGGTTTGCCATAGTTCCAGACGGAAAAAAAAGCCCAGCTTCCATACCAAAAAACTCTGCTGTTCTGTTTTCTAATTCAATCACCGTTGGGTCCTGTTTGTATACATCGTCGCCGACATGGGCGTTAAACATATACTGCAGCATTTCATAAGTAGGCTTTGTTATGGTATCGCTGATTAAATTTATTTCCATATTCTAAAAACTATATCTTATTTTTGTATGCAAAATTACGTATTACAAATAGTTATTCTGAGCAAGTTTTAGTAAAATTTAACTCGCTAGTTTCTATAGACCAAATTAACGTAATAATTCTAAAAAACATATAAAAACCTATTAATTAATTTATGACAACAGCCGAACAAGTAAAAGGTATTGTGGAGCGCCTTGGTGCGTTGAGGAGGTATCTTTGACGTTGATGCCAAGCTAATCGAAATTGCCAACGAAGAAGAAAAAACATTTGCTCCTGACTTTTGGAACAACCCAAAAGAAGCAGAAAACATTGTAAAAAATCTTCGAAACAAGAAAAAATGGATTGAAGATTATGACAAAGCCGTTTCTCTAACAGATGAATTACAGCTGGCGTATGATTTTTACAAAGAAGGAGAACTTTCAGTTGATGAATTAGATGAACAATACGATGCTGCACAATCGCACATCGAAAACATCGAATTCAAAAACATGCTTTCTGATGAAGGCGACAGTTTGAGTGCCGTAGTACAAATCACTGCTGGTGCCGGCGGAACTGAAAGTTGCGACTGGGCAGGAATGCTAATGCGTATGTACATGATGTGGGGAGAAAGTTATGGTTATAAAATCAAAGAACTTAACTTTCAAGAAGGTGACGTTGCTGGAATTAAAACCGTAACTTTAGAATTCGAAGGAGATTATTCTTTTGGATATTTAAAAGGAGAAAACGGAGTTCACCGTTTAGTTCGTATTTCGCCTTTTGACAGTAACGCTAAACGTCATACTTCATTCGTATCCGTTTACGTTTATCCGTTAGTTGATGATAGTATCGAAATCGACATTAATCCTGCCGACATCGAAATCACAACTTCTCGCTCGAGTGGTGCGGGTGGACAGAACGTAAATAAAGTGGAGACGAAAGTTCAGTTAGTGCACAAACCAACTGGAATTCAGATTCAATGTTCTGAAACTCGTTCTCAGCAAGACAACAGACAGCGTGCTATGCAAATGCTTCGTTCTCAATTGTATGAAATCGAATTGAAGAAACAGCAAGCGCAACGTGCCGACATCGAAGCTGGAAAAATGAAAATCGAATGGGGTTCGCAAATTCGTAATTACGTAATGCAACCTTATAAATTAGTAAAAGATGTTCGCACAGGTTACGAAACCAGCGATGTAGATGGCGTAATGAACGGAAATATCGATCCTTTCCTTAAAGCCTATCTGATGATGATGGGACAGAAAGAGGAAGAATAGTATTCAGTCGCAGTTTACAGTCGCAGTCACAGTAACCTGAAACTTGAAACCTGAAACAAAAAACAAACAATTATGATAAAATGGGCAGATGTAATTCATTTTACAAATAAGGGAAATCCAACTCCAGATAAAAGAGTGGAAAAAACGGATGAAGAATGGAAACAAATTCTAACTCCAGAAGAATTTCAGGTAACACGTTTAAAAGGAACCGAAAGATCTTTTAGCTCAGAAATGTGCAGTTTATTTGAGCCAGGAATTTACGAATGTAAATGCTGCGGCACTTTATTATTTGATGCAAGCGAAAAATTTGAATCTGGAACAGGATGGCCATCTTTTACACAACCTGTAAAAGAAAATGCGGTTGGATATCATGCTGACAGATCTCACGGAATGATTCGTGTTGAGGTAACATGTAATGTTTGCGACTCTCATTTGGGACATATTTTCCCTGACGGTCCTCCACCAAGTGGTTTACGTTACTGCATTAACGCACTTTCTTTGACTAAAGTAAAAGAATAGTTTTCAAATTGTACTATAAAAAAACCAGAAGTTAGTTCTTCTGGTTTTTTGTTTTTATAAAGCTTCACATTCGAAACCAATTACCTTCATTAGAAAAGTTACTTTTTCGATAATATCATCTTTACATTCAAATCGCAAAATATTATCACAATCTTCGAGATCAAAATTCCATTTCGAATTCGGAAATAACTTATTAAGCTTAGGAGCAATTTTCTTTATTTTAGAAATACTGTCAACATTCGTTTTAAATACAAAAACCATAATTATCAGGTATTGATTTTACTTAAGATTTTAGAATCGATATAAAAAGTTCCAAAAGGAACTATACATGCCAGAAGTACTTTCCAAGTAGTCTCTTTAAATTTCCAATTCTGCTCTACTCCTACACTCAAAGTATTAAAAATAAAAAGTAGAAATAAAGCACCATGAATAGTTCCAACGGGTCTTGTTAAAAATGGCATTTCAAAAATGTATTTTAGAGGCATCGCAATAAAAAACAAAATCAAAAGTGATGTTCCTTCTAAAAATCCAATAATTCGTAAACGCCCAGTGTTAGTTTGAAGTAAATTTTTCATCATTATCTTAAATAAGGTCGGTTAGCAAATGGTGAGAATGGCCATGGAATAGCAATAAAAATGATAATTAAAGCAATTGAAAACCAAACTAACATGGTTTTAAATTTTTGTTTATCAGAAAGTCTTCTTTTGGCTAAAGCAGAACCAATTGTAATAAAAACAACCGCAATAAGCATTAAAACAACATGAATAAGTCCGAAGAAAAGGGTATCCATATTCTGAATTCCATCTTTAAAATTTCTCCAGAAATATTTCACGATTGGACTTTGCACATAAACCAATATTCCAAAAAGGAGCTGAATATGTGCAATAGTTGCTGTCCAATGTCGGACGAGATTATCTTTCTTCGTAAAAGAAAGTTGAGAAGAATACCCTTTGTAAGCAATGTAAATCGAATAGATTAAGCTTACCAATACGAGCCATCGCATAAAAGAATGGCCAATTAAAATAGATTGATGCATTGTTTTTTGATTTAGACAATGCAAATGTATTTAAAAAACATACTAATTAGTATGTTTTTGATGATAATTTTATTTCAAATCATTCAAATACCTCTTAAACTCCTGTAGATAAACACCATAAGCCGTTTTATCATTTTGAAGTTTTCCAAAATTTCTTATTCCCCAATAGCCTGATAAAATAAAAAGTGCGACTTGCTCTGCCACAACATCTTTTCGAATTAAACCTTTTTCCTGTCCTTTTTCAATAGCATTTACAATCGTTTCTTTCCATTGCTTTACCAATTCTGCCAAAGCTTCACTAAATTTAGTATTCCATGGGGCCATTTCTTGTGTTAGATTTCCAACTGGACAGCCATATTTTACATCTAAAAAAGGATCTTCAAGCAATAGATACGAAATCATATTATAAAAATCATCAATCGGATTTTGAGAATTCTCTGTTGGTTTTATAAAATCATTCAACATCGTAGGCTTCAAAATCTCTTCAATAATGGCAATTCCCATATCATCTTTAGTTTTAAAATGGTAATAAAATGCCCCTTTTGTTACTTTGGTTGTAGCAATAATTTCATCAATACTTGTGGTTTGATATCCTTTTGTATAAATCAACTCAAATGCTTTTTGAAGAATTGTAAGTCGTGTATTGGCTGCTTTTGACATAAAAAATACTAATTAGTATGAAGAACAAATTAAAGAAAATAATTTCAATTAAAACTTTTAGAAACTAATCTCAAGAGACTAATCATAATATAAAACTACTTTCTTTTATTTCAATTGATTTTGTAAATTAGCCAACACTATTTTATAAAATCAATACTATATCATGGATTTAAACTTCAATAAAAACGAAGATCACAATAAATTACTTCTTTCAGAACTAAAACAAAAATTTGCCAAAGTTAAATTAGGCGGAGGCGAAAAAAGAATCGAAAAACTACATGCCGAAGGTAAAATGACAGCTCGTGAAAGAATTGCTTATTTATTGGATGAAAATTCAAAAAGTATTGAAATTGGTGGTTTTGCTGGTGAGGGAATGTATCCAGAACACGGTGGATGTCCTTCGGGAGGTGTTGTGGTGAAAATTGGCTACATCAAAGGAAAACAATGTATTGTTGTCGCTAATGATGCTACCGTAAAAGCCGGAGCTTGGTTCCCGATTACAGGAAAGAAAAACCTTCGTGCGCAAGAAATTGCGATGGAAAATAGACTTCCGATTATTTATCTTGTAGACAGCGCGGGAGTTTATCTACCAATGCAGGATGAAATTTTCCCAGATAAAGAACATTTCGGACGTATTTTTAGAAACAACGCTCAAATGAGCAGTATGGGAATTACTCAAATTGCTGCCGTTATGGGAAGCTGTGTTGCTGGCGGCGCTTATCTTCCAATTATGAGCGACGAAGCTTTAATCGTTGATAAAACAGGAAGTATTTTCCTTGCTGGAAGTTATTTAGTTAAAGCCGCAATTGGAGAAACTATCGACAATGAAACGTTAGGTGGCGCGACAACACATTGCGAAATTTCAGGCGTTACCGATTATAAAGCAAAAGATGATAAAGATGCTTTAGACAAAATCAAAAATATTGTAGATAAAATTGGTGATTTTGATAAAGCAGGCTACAGCCGAATCAAATCTGAAAAACCAGCTTTAGAACCTAATGACATTTACGGAATTCTTCCAAAAGCCAGAAGCGAACAATATGATATGATGGAAATCATCAAACGTTTGGTCGATAATTCAGAATTTGAAGCTTATAAAGATGGTTACGGACAATCTTTAATTACTGGTTATGCCAGAATGGATGGCTGGGCTGTCGGAATTGTTGCCAATCAAAGAAAAGTAGTAAAAACCAAAAAAGGCGAAATGCAGTTTGGTGGTGTTATTTATTCTGACAGCGCCGATAAAGCCACTCGTTTTATTGCTAATTGTAATCAGAAAAAAATTCCGTTAGTATTTTTGCAAGATGTTACAGGATTTATGGTCGGTTCAAAATCGGAACATGGTGGCATTATTAAAGACGGAGCTAAAATGGTAAATGCTTTGAGTAATTCGGTTGTTCCTAAATTTACGGTTATTGTCGGAAATTCTTATGGCGCAGGAAATTATGCCATGTGTGGAAAAGCGTATGACCCTAGATTAATATTTGCTTGGCCAAGCGCAGAACTTGCCGTAATGGGCGGAACTCAAGCTGCAAAAGTATTGGCACAAATTGAAGCTTCTTCACTTAAAGCGAAAGGAGAAAAAGTAGATGAAGCCAAAGAAACAGAATTATTCAATAAAATAAAAGCACGTTATGATGAGCAGACTTCTCCTTATTATGCTGCAGCCAGAATTTGGACAGATGCCATCATTGATCCTTTAGACACTAGAACATGGATCTCAATGGGAATCGAAGCTGCCAACCACGCTCCTATTCAAAAACCATTTAATTTGGGTGTCATTCAGGTATAACGATTTAGGAATTCTCAACAATACGTTAAATAAAAAGCAAAAAACTTATTTTCAAGGTGTTAAAAATAAATATCTGATCAAAAATTAGTAACTTAGTATATAATTTTTAATCACACAACATCATGGAAAATGTAAAAAGTTTGAATAAATGGGCGAATTCGCACACTTATTTACCAGTGGATTTAGTACGTATTGTTTTGGGTGGATTTTTATTTATGAAAGGCGTCTCGTTTGTCACCAATATTCAATACCTGCATGATTTGATTTCCCCAATTGATAAGTTTGGAGGAGGTATGTTTATGCTGCATTACATTGCTCCTGCTCATATGATTGGTGGTATAATGATTATTTTCGGATTATTGACCCGATGGGCAGTTGCAGCTCAGTTACCTATTCTTTTTGGTGCAGTTCTCGTGAATTTTATGGGAAAAATGCACTCAGAGAGTTTACTTTTAGCCGTAATTGTTCTACTAGTCTGTATCTTCTTCTTATTTTATGGAAGCGGCAAACATTCTGCCGATTATTACTTCAAAATGCAACAATAAACCTTATAAATCCTCAGCTTTTTTTTATAAAAAACTGAGGATTGTTTTTGTTTGTTAATTAATTCTATAAAATTTCATTAATTGTGTTTTATGACTTAAATTCGCCGACATGAATTGGATTCGTAAAACCGTTATTTTTATTGCACTTTTGATTGCAGGTTTGTTTGCTTATCAGGCGGACCAAGCTTCTGTGCATATAACTGAAACGCAAAAAACGGATACTAATTTCTGTAAAGAAACAGGAGATTCTCTAGCTTTTATTCAGCCACAGGGAAACTATCAATTTGCAGCAAACATCAAAACGAATCCTATTGGAATAATAAGATGTTTTGATACGCTTTTACCACTTATTCCACAGCATCAGACCGTTACAACTTCTACAGGATATACTAAACTATTTACAACTCAAAGTAAAAAGGTTTTAGTCATACTCTACGCATTCCATTTTTTCTGGTAAATAAAATTTGATTTCCGATCGAAGATTTATTCTTCTACTCAATTAAAGCCGTTTTCTAACCGAAAACTGGTTTACATCATTTTATTTATTTCATTAAAAACATCATGGAAACTACTACCACAATTATGGGAATTGTGATTTTAATTATTGTCGCAATTCCAGTATATTTTTCTGCACGTTCTTCAAAAGCGAGTAAGACAAGAATTTTAAATATTAAGAAAAGATTCAATCCAAATCATCCGGAAGAGTTTGATTTGACAGAATCTATCAACAATAAGACTTTAACAATTGATCAGAAAAACAATAAGTTCATTTTGATGAATTTCAATCCAAATCAACAAGAATCAATATATGTGGATTTAAATACAATTGCTTCCTGCAAATTAATCCCAACAACAGATGCTGCTTCTGATACTATTATCAAAATTGATTTTGAATTTCAGGAAAAAGGAACATCAAAAAATATAACAATTCCATTCTATGATTTTGATGATGACCGCATTAAACAAATAAGCGTTTATCAAGATCATCAGTTTGCAAAAAAATGGCTTAAAATCATCCAAGATTCTATTTCACGTTAATTATTTAATTCATTTAAAGAGACTCATTTTTTGGGTCTCTTTTTTTTACGAGTTATATGATATTTTCTTTTGAGTACAACAAGCTAGACAAGAAATAAAACAAAACGGATTCCATATTCTATTCTTTCATATTGCATAGCTAATTTTTTATCAACTTATTTTATTTTAAGTATTTTGTATTTTAAAACCTATTTCCCTAATAAGTTGAAATAAAATCGGCTTTCAATAGCTTTGATTAATTCTCACATGCTGGACTTGATCAGGAATTTATAATATTCTTCGCTTCCTGTCTTTCGTTGGTTCCATTCCAATAGAACCATTATCAGCCGACCAATGCAGGTATTTGTTACGAAGTTCTCTTAAATCTTTTTGCTCTTGTAGCTCTTGTTGGTAGGCATTATATCCGTTATCTCCAGCCTTAACTCCTTTATACTTTGCATGAATGTCACCATACCATTTAAAATCGTAAGGTTTTCCATCGCCAAAAACATATTTGCGCAAACGCTTTTTTACCCGCATAAGCAATGCATCCTTAGAAATATTATATTTTTTTATTTCTAACTTTTCTATGTTAAAAGGTACTTTTTGTGTTGCTATGGCCGATTCTGCCATAAAATGCAATGGAATATAGCTGTAAGTATTTTTTAATTCCCTTATGCCTTTAAGTTCGTGCTTAGGACCGAAGAAAGAAATTTTTAACTGATCATCAAGATACCAAGATTCCGCAATTAGCTTTTCTGAAAGTTTATGAAGCACTTCTTTAAAATCTTTCTCAATAATCCCAACCGTTTCAATGCCATTGTTGTAACTACCTCCTATGTCTGAGTGTACGCCTGGAAACACTTTCTCTTTTCCTACCATAGTTTTGGTAAGCGAAAAATTATTACGGTGTTCATCTTTTGCAATAAAATGCATTACAGTATTTGCTTTAGACAAATTATTCAATGGCAACTCAGTTTTGTCATTATCAAAATTAGGTTTTGCACTTGCCAATGCTGAGTAAGATGAAACTGTATCAAAAAGCCCTAAAAAACGAACTTTTATCAGACTAACTTTTATGTTATTTTTTGCTAGATAATATCCCAAATATCCTGCTTTGTTTTTTTGATTGACAGACAGCGGGTATGCTTTTTTACTGATTTCATCTAGAAAAACTCTTGCAGCTGCTGCGCCACGACTAAAACCAAAAGTATCCAAATAGAGTACAGGTACTTCTTTATTCTTGCTTTCTTTTTTGACTGTTATAGCCAGCTTTTCACAACCTTCTTTTACTTTCCCTAAAATACCTGTATCTCCAGTACCAAAACCAGCACCTAATAGTTCATCACTTTTCTCTTTTACTGTACCGATTCCATCAACGTATACCGCTAAATTATCTGGATACGCATCATGAAGTCTTGCTACATTAGACCAAGCATTATAATAACTACTACTTTCATGATCTCTACCATATTTTCTATAAGCCTCCGCTGAAATTTCTTCTTCAGGCGTCAACTTTTCACCCCTTGCCCTCTTGTCATAATATTCCTTGGCCTTGGTGTTGTTTTTATTATTGTTAGTTCCATCAAAAAAAACTCCGATGGTTAAATCTTGTGTTTCATCTTCTTTTTCAGGTGATGTATAATCTCCAAATGCAATACTCATAATCAATTTAATTTACCTGTTCTCGTTACTTTTTCTTTTATCGGATATTGTTTACCTGCTTGTTCAATATACAAATCAGTAACTCGTTCTGACTTATTTTCAATATCAGGATCAATTTTTACGATCATTTCAGTAGGCTTGTTTTTATCAATATGCTCCTTAAACAATTTCCTGATTTCGTTTTTATCAAAATCCATAGGGAATTCATCATATCCGCTTATTTCAAGATACTTTGCCCAATAGTTTTTATCTTGGGTAAAAGCAATCCTGGATACAAACTCTTGTTCTTTTTTGCCGTTTATAACCGACCAGAAAATTTGAAATGCACAAGGGATTGCCCTATGCTTTTGGTCAATTGGTCTGTCGAAAGGGTCCTCAAATTCTCCGTTGGACATCTTAATGTATAATCTGCTGATTTTACTTCCTTCCGGCAATATGACTTTTGGCTTCCATAAGTATTTTTCCCTGTAGGTTTCATAAGCTTCTGCTGGCGGATAACCATTTTGTTTTATATATTCTCTTAAATCTTTAGAAATTGTACCATCATACGTTAGCATATCCTTGGCATAATTTTTTTCAAACATATACTTTTCCTCTTCGGTAATCAGTTTGGGATCTAAAGTCGTCTCATGAGCTTGAAACCTTGCAACTTCAATCTGTTTGTCTGTTCCTGCAACCCAAACCACCACCATTCCTTTTGGACCAAGTCCAATGTTTATACAGTCATATGGTTCTATTTCAGCATCCGATCCTCTTTTAGAATAATAGCCTTCATCAAAAAGCTGCTGTATTTTTTCGACAGGGAGTTTCCATTCTCCCGTATAAAATTTATCGTCTACATAAGACAACCATGTCATATCCAGCCTTTCGGGCACTGGAGCTTTGATATTCGAGTCACTTATACTGCGTCCCCATCCAGCATTACTAAAACCTCCCATCTGACTAAAAAAATAACCACCTGCTGCTCCCGTGTAAACTTCAACTGGATATTCTTTTGGGGCTGAAATATGTGCAGACCATTCGTATTCTTTTTTCATATATGAATTCGCTATTATTATTACTACAGTCATCACTGTTATTATGATGAAACCTAATAAAATGTTATATTTTTTGATACTATTTTTTCTCACCCCTAATTGTTGTTTCTATTATTAATGACTTCATAAAAAAAACTCCTATGATTAAATCATCTGTTTTTGTTACTTTCTTAGGCGGCGTATAATCTCCAAATACTATACTCATAATCAATTTAATTTACCTGAATCTTGACAGACTTGATTCAAATTGTACTTTTGTCCTCCTTGCTCTACATAAAAATCAGTTACCCAACTATTATCTGTTTTCTTAGTCGGATCTATTTTTATAATCATTTCTGTAGGTTTGTTTTTATCAATATGCTCTTTAAACAATTTCCTGATTTCGTTTTTATCAAAATCCATAGAAAATTCATCATATCCGTTTATTTCAAGATACTTTGCCCAATAGTTTTGATCTTGGGTAAAAGCAATCCTGGATACAAACTCTTGTTCTTTTTTGCCGTTTATAACCGACCAGAAAATTTGAAATGCGCAAGGGATTGCCCTATGCTTTTGGTCAATTGGTCTGTCGAAAGGGTCTTCAAATTCTCCGTTGGACATCTTAATGTATAATCTGCTGATTTTACTTCCTTTCGGCAATATGACTTTTGGCTTCCATAAGTATTTTTCCCTATAGCCTTCATAAGCTTCTGCCGGCGGATAACCATTTTGGCTTATGTATTCTCTTAATTCTTGGGATATAACATGATTATTTTCCAGCCTATGCGTACTATAACCCTTCCTGAACATATACTTTTCATCTTCCGTAATCAGTTTAGGATCTAAAGTAGTCTCATGAGCCTGAAATCTTGCGACTTCAACCTGTTTGTCTGTTCCTGCACCCCAAACCACTACCATTCCTTTGGGACCGAGTCCAATGTTTATACAGTTATAAGGTTCTGTTTCAGCATCCGATCCTCTTTTAGAATAATAGCCTTCATCAAAAAGCTGCTGTATTTTTTCGACAGGGAGTTTCCATTCTCCCGTATAAAATTTATCGTCTACATAGGAAAGCCATGTCATATCCAACCTTTCAGGCACTGGAGCTTTGATATCCGAGTCACTTATACTGCGTCCCCATCCAGCATTACTAAAACCTCCCATCTGACTAAAAAAATAACCTCCTACTGCTCCCGTATAAACTTCAACTGGATATTCTTTTGGGGCTGAAATATGTGCAGACCATTCGTATTCTTTTTTCATATATGAATTCGCTATTATTATTACTACAGTCATCACTGTTATTATGATGAAACCTAATAAAATGTTATATTTTTTGATACTATTTTTTCTCACCCCTAATTGTTGTTTATTATTGTTTTTCTTTGCCGTGAGCTATTATTTTTTTCCCAGAAATTAAGTTCAAATCTCCTTTTGTAGCTTCAAAATTCAATTTACTGGCATTCTTTTCAAGTCTACCTCTAACAATCAATTGATAATTTTCTATCACTTTTATTTCAATGTTTTTTGCTCGTTTTGTAATTCCCATAATTTTAAAAATTAAAAAAGATTAGAATTTTCGCTAGTATTAATACGAACCTGTTTACCGCTTTGCAGAGTCATATTTTCTTTATTACTATAGAGACTTGCTTCTGAAGCCACTTCATTTGAAGTATCTGAAATACGACTAAAATCTTTATCAGCCAATTCGGTTCTATTATCTGAGCGCTCCATAATATTTCCCTCTGCATTTATAAAAATGTCATTTCCTACTTCTTGAGTCATATTATTATCCGCAATCATATCAATATCTATCCCTGCTTTTATCGTAATACTTTCGCTCGCCTCAAAAACAATATTTTTAGCGCGTATAGTTACCGTTTCAGGAGAAGTAACATTAATGTTTTTTCCTTCTTCATCAAGCTGAATTTCATTCCCGCTAGGATCAGAAAGCCAGATACCTACTTTTTCAATAAACTTAAATAACATTCCAAATCGAAGTTTCCATCCTTTTATACTGTTGTCCTTTGTAAAAAAATCCGATTTTTCCTTTCTACTCGTCATGGTTCCTATTACAATAGGCAGTTCGGCATTATTGCCCTGAAAATCTACAAAAACAGTATCGCCTATTTCTGGGATAATATGGGAGCCTCTGGCATCGCCTCCATACTGCTGCATTAAGGGAATATAAGGAGTGGTTTCGCCTTTGGCTTCCTGCCAGGGCATCTGCACCTGCACGGCACTGAGTCCGCCAGGATCTGCGTTTGCCTTTACAACAGCAGTCTGGCTCTGGCAGTAGGGCACTAAATCGGGATCTGTTTCTGATGAAAATACAGAATTGTTAAAATTTATGGCTGTAAACTCATTTTCGTAGCCTCCGCCATCATCGCAAATATGCCTGATTCGGGTTACCCTATAAGAGCTTTCCAGCTGCAGATCGACACCGCTTACCGTTACCTTGTTTCCTATAGTAATGCCCGGAACATCGCTGGAAGCGGTAACTTCCATCAGACGGCTTAGCACTGCCCGCATTTTATTTTTTGTGTATTCTTCTGAAACTGTCCTCAAGTGGCCGCCCACAGGGTTCTGGTTGAGCTGCATTACGGTTTCTTTATTAAAGACCTTATTGCCTTTATTTAAGAAATTCTGCTGGAATCCATCGGTTTCTTTTCGGTAGCTTAAGGTCTCGTCTTTTCGGTATTCCCCTTCCCGATTGTCATTTTCTATGGTCTTGAACATGGCGGGAATCAATTTCATGGTGTAGTTAAAATCCTGCATGTTTACCCCATACACCAATTTAGGCTGTCTGCCAACTCCGCCCGGAGTGCCAAAAACTGTAGTGCGTCCGTTATAATAAAACCACTGTCCGTTTCTTTTGGCCAGACGGTTCAAAAAGCTGAAACAGCTTTCGTTATACTGCACCGTATAAGGTAGGCTATCTCTGTAGAATGGCCTCACATCCATATCAATGTCAAAACCTTCTTTTACTTTGTTTACAATATCTGCAAGAGGCATATCGATAAAGGAATTGCACTCGGGACCATTTTCTAAAACTATGGTCGAACTATGGCCTTTTATGACAATGGTTTCTTCCATGTCTTTAATGCGGGATTTCTGCAGCTCGACTTCGGTTACAACACCATAAAACTGCATGGTGTAATCGTTGAGGTCGGCTCCGGCCATAAGGTCTTCAAGTCCGTCTATAGGTTTTATTTCAATGCTTATCTTTTCGCCATAGAGCTGCTGCGAAAAAGGCATAACGCTTCTTAATTCTTCTACCAATAAATCTTGCCTTACCTGAAATGAAAAGCTATGATGATCGTGAATGGTCTGGATTATCTCCAATCCGCTGAAATTTGAAATTCGGATTCCGCCAACTTTAATGGTGGTAACTGTCTGTAATGCCATATTTATAAAGTTTTTTTACTATTACATAGTTGTAAATATATCATTGTAAAAGCCTCAGAATGGTCCATAAAAATCATTTTTACACCATAATAAGGTATTTTAGAACAGAAACAAACAAGAAAAAATGCTCAAATTTGAGCCTCCTTTTTTTGTCTTTTACATGATATTTGTCATTTTATCTCGGTCATTGAAGTTTTAATTTTGATGAAAACTAAATTCGTCGTTATGAAAATTTCTTTGACTCAGAAGTACAATGTCCCAGGTCCTAGATATACTAGCTATCCGACAGTTCCGTATTGGAATGAAGCTGATTTCACATCAGAAAAATGGATCACAACTTTACAAAAATCATTCACAGAAAGTAATTCAAAGAACGGAATCAGTTTATATATTCATCTTCCATTCTGCGAAAGCATGTGTACTTTCTGCGGATGCAATAAACGTATTACCAAAAATCATTCTGTAGAAGAAAAATACATTGACGCTGTTCTTAAAGAGTGGAAAATGTATTGTGATTTACTTCCTGAAAAACTGGTAATCAAAGAAATTCATTTAGGCGGGGGAACTCCAACTTTCTTTTCAAAAGAAAATCTGGAGCATCTTATCAATGGGATTTTCAAAAATGCTGTAAAAGCAGAAAACCATGAATTTAGTTTTGAAGGACACCCTAATAATACTACTTACGAGCAACTTAAAAAATTATATGAACTAGGTTTTCGTCGTGTAAGTTTTGGTGTTCAGGATTATTCGGCTACAGTTCAAAAAGCAATAAACAGAATTCAGCCTTTTCATAATGTTGCCAAAGTGACTTTTTGGGCAAAAGAAATTGGTTATACTTCTATTGGTCATGATATTATTTTTGGCCTTCCTTTTCAAACCATCGAAGACGTCATTGATACAGTCGAAAAAACAAACTCATTAAAACCAGATCGTTTAGCTTTTTATAGTTATGCACATGTTCCCTGGATAAAAGGAAACGGACAAAGAGGTTTTAATGATGAAAATCTTCCAAAAGATGCTGAAAAAAGAAAATTATACGAAACAGGTAAAAAAATGCTGATTCAGAATGGTTACCATGAAATTGGTATGGATCATTTTGCCTTAGCAGACGACAGTTTGTACAAAGCTGCTCATAACGGTAAACTGCACAGAAACTTTATGGGTTACAGTGCTTCTAAAACACAGGTTATGATTGGTTTGGGAGTTTCTTCCATTAGTGACAGCTGGTATAGTTTTGCTCAAAATACTAAAAATCTGGAAGAATATTATGAGATTTTAGAATCTAATGAGCTTCCTGTTGTTAAAGGTCATATTTTGAATGATGAAGACTTAATCATCAGAAAACACATTTTAAATTTAACCTGCGAGTTGGAAACTTCATGGACTGCAGAATCTTTAAATTTTGCTGAACTTCCTGAAGTTTTAATTGCTTTAAATGAAATCGAAAATGATCATTTGATTGTGATTGAAAATAACAAAATCAAGATTACAGAAGAAGGAAGACCTTTTGTACGCAACATTTGTATGGCTTTCGATTTACATCTAAAAAGAAAGTCACCGGAAACAAATCTGTTTTCGATGACTGTATAAAATCTTTTAAAATATATTTTATTTTTTAATGGCAGTTTGGAGTTTGTTGCACAAATAAACTCATATTGGAAGGAGAAATATAAGGAATTCCTAATCCTAATCCGCGAAGGATAAATAAAACTCCAATTATTACCGCTACATAAGGGATTGCCTTTTGAATTTTATTTCGAAATGGCAATTTCAATAGCGTATTGACATACACTACAACTGTCATTAACGGAATAGTTCCAATTCCGAATAAAAGCATATACAAAACGCCATAACCAGCACTTTGCATCGCAATTGCTCCAAATAAAGCAACATAAACCATTCCGCAAGGAAGAAAACCATTTAAAAGACCAATTGTAAAAAGAGATTTGTAACTCTTGTTTTTAAACTGGCTTCCAAGGTTTGATTTTATTTTTGAAATGATTTTGTAAACAGGTTTAGAAAAATTGTACTGAGCAAATTTCTTTTCCGGAATCAAAACCACAATAATCATGATTATACCAATAATTATTGACATTTTTTGCTGTAATCCAGCCAGAAAAAAACCTCTTCCTAATAAACCAAAAATCAATCCGATCGTACCATAAGCAGTCAATCGACCGAAATGATAGGTCATAATCTGCGTTACCCTTTTGGCTTCATTTTGCCTGTTTACTGGAAGCATCATGGCAATGGGTCCGCACATTCCAACGCAATGCAGACTACTAATTAAACCTAAAAAGAAAGCTGAGAATAACATGGTGTTTAGTTTACGTAAATAACTTCTTTAGTGAGGTATTTTTTGCCTTCATATTGCCATTCCATATTCACATCCCAACGTCCTTTTACTAATTTTTTCTGCGGAATAATAATTTCTGAATTGGTTAAAGCAATCTGAGTATTGAAATCAAATTTCTTGTTTGAAGGTCTGTACAATTGAATATTTCCTTTTACTTTATCACTTTCAAATCCTGCAGGAAAAATTACTGCTACACCATTTTCCGTATACTTGATTGAAGGTTTATGCTGTAAATCGTGAGCATTCTGAATTCGAGCCATTTCTTCCTGAAAGTGCGTATCGTGTTTGTAATATTCTTCTACAACCAAATCATTATCGTATTTAGAGTTTGATTGCACTTCAAAAACAAAGTATAAAATAAATGTCATAAACAATCCAAATGCAATGACTATTCCTGTTCCCCAATTAATTTTCATGATAATTATATTTTAATTAAAACTTCGTGGTCCTAAGAAATTTGTAGTTGTTGTTTCCAGGAGTTCAGAACCGTTATAAACTCCGATTTTTACTTTTGTTTTATCACTTTCCAATAAAACTTCATCTATTTCGATAAATAGTGTTCCTTGAGAAATTCCTTCTTTTACAACTTTAAAATGTCTTTTTCCAACATTTTTAATTTCTCCTTTTTGATCGATCAATTCGAAATGAATATCGTTGTAATCTTTCATCGTTTTGTTTACAATTTTATAGGTGTAAACATTACTGATTTTTTCTCCGTTATGCTGAAACAACTGACCAGGTAAACGCAAAATAACAGCCTGAAGATCAGTTCTCAAAAACAGCATTCCAACAAAAATACTCAATAAAATAAAGAGAACAGCCGAATATCCTTTCATTCTTGCCGTGAACTTAAAAGGTTCTTTTTTCGCAATTTCATCTTCAGAAGCATAACGAATCAAACCTTTTGGCAAACCTACCGATTCCATGATATGATCACATTCGTCGATACAAGCTGTACAATTTGTACATTCTAATTGCGTTCCGTTTCTAATATCAATTCCCATTGGACAGACGTGTACACATTGAAGACAATCTATACAATCTCCTTTTCCAGTTAAAGCACGATCTTCTTTTTTATTGAATTTAGCACGTCCTTCTTCTTTTTCACCACGAACAAAATCGTACGCAACATTGATTGATTTGTTATCTAAAAGAACACCTTGTAATCTTCCGTAAGGGCAGGCAATAATACAAACTTGTTCACGAAACCATACAAAAACAAAGTAGAAAACACCTGTAAAAATAAGTAGTGCAATAAAATTACTAGCTTGTGCAATTGGACCTTGTTCAATCATTAAGAACAAAGAATCACTTCCAACCAAATAAGCCAGAAAAACATTGGCAATAAGAAAAGAAATTAAAAAGAAAATAGTCCATTTGGTTAGTCTTTTTCTAATTTTTTCAGCATTCCATTCTTGTCTTGCTAAACGAGATTGCGCTCCGCGGTCTCCATCAATCCAATATTCAATTCGACGGAAAACCATTTCAAGAAAAATAGTCTGCGGACAAATCCAGCCGCAAAATATTCGTCCAAAAACAACTGTAAACAAGAGTATAAATACAACTCCAATAAGCATTGAAATTACAAAGAGATAAAAATCCTGTGGCCAAAAAGGGAATCCAAAAATATTAAATCGACGTTCTAAAATATTGAACATCATAAATTGGTTTCCATTTATTTTGATAAACGGATTTATAAATAAGATTGCCAATAAAACATAACTGACAATTTTGCGGTAATCGTAAAATTTACCAGACGGTTTTTTGGGAAAAATAAATTTCCGTTTACCACCTTCATCTATCGTTCCAATGGTATCTCTAAAAGCTTCGTCTGGTAAATTTGACATGGTATTCTATTTTATTTTTTTAACTTTTGTGGTATTATTTTGCTGGGGCAGCATCAGTTGCAGGAGCACTTTCATCTACCCAAACTTCACCTTCTGCTTCTTTTGGATCTTTTGGATTACTTCCTTGTAAAGACAGAATATAACTAGCAACTTTTTGTATTTCTTTTGGTTTTAGGGTTCCTTTCCAAGCAATCATCCCTTTACCATCTCTACCTCCATTTGTAATGGTATGGAATATCTCTTTAATTCCTCCTCCTAAAATCCATTTATTATCAGTAAGGTTTGGTCCAATCTGTCCTCCCGCATCGGCACGGTGACAAGCTGCACAATTGGTTGTAAAGATTGTTTTACCTTCATCTAAACTTGGTGCATCTGTTAGTAAAACAACTGTTTTTTCATCCATTAAATCTGGTGCTGTTTTCATGTATTCTGCAACATCAATTTTTGCCTGAGCCAATTCTTTTTTCAACTCCATTTCTTGATCATCTGCGCCTAAAACATCGTAACGAACTACATAGATAACTCCGAAAATGATACAGATGTAGAATAAATACACCCACCATGGTGGTAAATTATTATCCAACTCTTTGATTCCGTCATAATCATGATCCATCAACAACTCACCTTCTTTTTCAATTGGCGCAGTTTGAGTCAATTTATGCATTAGGTTTTTAAACCAGGTACTTTCTTTGAAGCTTAAACTTTCTTCAAGTGCTTTTTGCGCTTTTTCTTCTGGTGATAATAATTCATGCATTACACGATTAACAGCACTAAGCGTAATTTCAATTGCAATAAGTATAAAAAGAAAGACAAACAAGAAAAGCGATATCATTGGATATTTTATGAAAGCCGGCTTATCGCCTGAGTCTACAAAATATTCCATCAAAGCGAATACAGTAAAAAATATCACTGGTACCCTAACATATACTGGGAAAAACTTTTTCATTTTTATTTGTCTTTTGAAGTTATAATAAGTCCTTCATCTAAAGGTATACTACTCATTTCCTGAATTTTTTCTTTTCTGTAAGAGAACACCCAAAAGCCTAATCCTACAAAGAATAAAAAGAAAATCAAGAGGGAAAGAATCGGGTAAATTTCTATACCCGATATGGTTTCCATATTGTGTTTTATTTGTTCAAACATAATGCTGTTATTTAGTTTCTTTTACTTTAATATCAGTACCAAGTCTTTGAATATAAGCAATCAGCGCCACGATTTCTCTTTCATTCATCGGAATGAATTTCTCTCCTTTTGCTGCAGCTTTTTTACGACTGTCTTCATAACTTTTCACAAAGTCAGGATCACTTTCTAAACTTTTTTCGATCTTAACCGCTTGTTCTCTTAAAGTTCTTTGTGCATTAGCAACATCTTCTGGAGAATATGGCACACCTAATGAAATCATTGCCTGCATTTTTTTCTGTGTCAATGAAATATCCATCGGTTTGTTATCGAACAACCATTTGTAACCTGGCATAATTGATCCCGCAGATGTACTTTGTGGATTCCACATGTGGTTAAAATGCCAGTTATCATTATACTTACCTCCAACTCTTAACAAATCAGGTCCTGTACGTTTTGATCCCCACAAGAATGGATGATCGTAAACAAACTCCCCTGCTTTCGCCTGAACTCCGTAACGTTCAACCTCACTTCTAAATGGACGAACTGATTGAGAGTGACAACCAACACATCCTTCTCTAATGTATAAATCACGTCCTTCTAATTCTAATGGCGTATATGGTTTTACGCTTGAAATTGTTGGAATATTTGATTTTACCATAATTGTTGGTACAATCTGAATAATACCTCCAATTAAGATTGCGATTGTAGCCAAAATGGTTAACTGAATTGGTTTTCTTTCTAACCAAGAGTGGAATTTTTCTCCTCTTACTCTTCCACTGCTTATTCTTTGTAAAGCAGGTGCTTGAGCCAATTCATCTTCTACTGGTGCACCAGCTCTAACTGTCATTATAATATTATACACTAATGTCAGCATCCCAATTAAATACAGAGATCCACCGATGGCTCTCATCCAGTACATTGGCATAATAGCTGTTACTGTTTCTAGGAAGTTACCATAAGTTAACGTTCCGTCTGGGTTAAATTGTTTCCACATAGAAGCTTGTTGAAAACCAGCTACATATAAAGGAATTGTATATACGATAATACCTAAAGTTCCAATCCAGAAATGGAAGTTTGCCAATTTCTTAGAGAATAATTCTGATTTTGTCATTCTTGGAATTAACCAATAAATAATACCAAATGACATGAAACCATTCCAAGCTAAAGCTCCAACGTGCACGTGTGCTACGATCCAGTCCGTATAGTGCGCGATAGCATTTACATTTTTAAGAGATAGCATTGGCCCTTCAAAAGTTGCCATACCATAACCTGTAATTGCCACTACGAAGAATTTTAAAACTGGTTCTTCACGAACTTTATCCCAAGCTCCTCTTAATGTTAGAAGACCGTTGATCATACCTCCCCAAGATGGAGCAATTAACATTACCGAAAACGCAACTCCTAAATTCTGAGCCCAGTTTGGTAAAGCAGAATACAATAAGTGGTGTGGTCCTGCCCAGATATAGATAAAAATTAATGACCAGAAGTGAATAATAGATAATCTATAAGAGTAAACAGGTCTGTTTGCAATTTTAGGAACGAAATAGTACATTAATCCTAAGAACGGAGTTGTCAAGAAAAATGCCACTGCATTGTGTCCGTACCACCATTGTACCAACGCATCCTGAACACCTGCGTAAACAGAATAACTTTTTAAAGCTGAAACCGGAATTTCAATATTGTTAAAGATATGTAGTACCGCTACTGTAACAAATGTTGCAAGATAAAACCAGATTGCAACATACAAGTGACGCTCTCTACGACGCAGCATGGTTCCAATCATATTGATTCCCATAACTACCCAAATCAAGGCGATTGCAATGTCAATTGGCCACTCTAGTTCTGCATATTCTTTAGAAGAAGTATAACCTAACGGAAGTGTAATCGCTGCTGCAACAATAATTAACTGCCATCCCCAGAAATGAAGATTACTTAAAAAATCACTAAACATTCTGGCTTTTAGCAATCTTTGCAGCGAGTAGTACATACCGGCAAAAAAGGCATTACCTACAAAGGCAAAAATAACTGCATTGGTGTGTAATGGTCTTAAACGGCCGTAACTAAGCCACGAGATCCCATCTGTCATGTTGGGAAAAAGGTACATTACCGCAAGGGTAAGCCCCACTAACATACCCACAACTCCAAAGAGTATTGTGGCGTAAATGAATTTTTTTACAATTTTGTTGTCGTAATAAAACTGTTCCATTTCCATAATTATACTTGTTTTTCTTCGATTGGTGAATTATTATTTTGGGAAATAATTTTGGTCTCATCGTCAAAAAGAATTCTGACTGAAGGTGTATAATCGTCGTCGTACTGGCCAGATTTGACAGCAATAATGAAAGCAATAAAGAAACAAATTGCTACGAAAATACTTACTGAAATTAAAAGATAAATAACACTCATACCGTAAATTTATGTTAACAAAATTACTAGGTGATTGGCGTTTAAAATATGATAATTATCATGCTCAGAGAAGAATAATAAAAATAAAAAAAATATCTTTTGAATTATTTAAAATTAATCTAAATTACTCTTACTGAAATAGTTAGACATAATCGTTACAAAACTTACTATCGTAATTGTACTCAATGGCATAATGATCGCAGCAACCAACGGAAGGAGGTTTCCTGTAACAGCAAATGCTAGTCCAACAACGTTGTAGAGCAACGATAAAGTAAAACTCATCTTGATAATAGAAATTGCCTTATGAGAAAGCTTTAAAAAGTAATTCAAGCGTGAAAATTCAGAAGCATCTAAAATAGCATCACAAGCTGGAGAAAAGACATTAACATTCTCAGAAATCGAAATCCCGACATTGCTTTGTGCTAATGCTCCAGCATCGTTTAAACCATCTCCAACCATCATCACATTTTTACCTCTTTCCTGAAGTTTCTTAATATACTCAAGCTTTTGTTCAGGTTTTTGATTGAATATTAATTCTGTATTTTCAGGTAAAATAGCTTCTAAATTTGTCCTTTCTCCATCATTATCCCCAGAGAGCACTTTGATTTCGTACTCTTTACTCAGTGTCAAAAAAAGATTCTCTAAGCCTTCCCTATATTGATTCTGAAAAGTATATTTTCCAAAGTAAACCCCATCTATTTTAATATGTAAAGCAGTTTTTTCAATTTCAGAACCATCTGCGACTATATTATCTACAAATTGTCCAGAACCAATTCTAATTTCTTCACCTTCAATAACTGCTAAAATCCCTTTTCCCGTAATTTCCTGAAAATCTTCAACATTAAGGCGTTTGGTTTCTGGAAGAAAATCATAGAGCATTCTACTTAAAGGATGGTTTGATCCTCTCAAAACATTTTTAACCAATATGATATCAAAATCAGAAAGAGCATTTCCTTCATACTGTATATTCGATTTTTTATTCGTTGTAATTGTTCCTGTTTTATCAAAAACAATCGTATCTACTTTTGCGAGCTGTTCTATTACAATAGCGTTTTTTAAGTAAAATTTCTTTTTCCCTAGAATTCTCAAAATATTACCAAAAGTAAATGGAGCTGTAAGTGCCAAAGCACAAGGACAAGCTACAATTAAAACTGCTGTAAAAACATTAAAAGCAATATTGGCATCTATAGAAATCCAATAACCAAAACCAGCAAATGCAATTAGCATTAATATGGGGGTAAAATAACGGCTTATTGCATCTGTTATGGTTTTGTGTTTTTGATCTACTTTTTTCTGAAAAATTTCGTTGCTCCACAATTGCGTTAGATAACTTTGAGAAACAGAATGTAAAACTTCCATTTCAATAACTTTTCCTATTTGTTTTCCTCCAGCAAACACTTTATCACCAGATTTTTTAGTGATAGGAACTGCTTCACCCGTTACAAAACTATAATCGATTTCGGCACTCTCGCTGATTAAAATTCCATCAACTGGAATAAGTTCTTGGTTTCTAATCAATAAACGATCGCCTTTTACAACATCGTAAATAGCAACATTATCTTCTGAAGTATCTTTATTGATTTTGGTAACTGCAATTGGAAAATACGATTTAAAATCTCTTTCGAAACTTAAAAAACTATAGGTTTTAATTTGAAACATCTTACCAAGGAGCATAAAGAATACTAAACTTGCCAAACTATCAAAAAAACCAGGTCCGTGATCCATTAGCATATCATACGAACTACGAATAAACATTACAATAATTCCTAAAGCAATTGGAATATCGATATTTAACATTCTCGTTCTAATGCTATGATAAGCAGAAACATAATATCCGCTTGCTGAATATAAGAAACTTGGCAATGCCAAAAGGAAAATCAACAATCTGAAAAAGGGTTTGTAACTGTCCAGCCAGAATTCTTTCATTTCAAAATATTCCGGAAATGAAAGCAACATTATATTTCCAAAACAAAAAAAGGCAACACCAAGTTTGTATGTAAGACTTCTGTCTACTTTTGTTTTTCCTGTTTCATAATTTTCTAAGCTGATGTACGGTTCATAACCAATAGAACTTAGCAAATAAACAATTTCTTTTAAAGAAACAGTATCCGAATTAAAAGTTATTCGAACTTTCTTTTCATGAAAATTAACTTGTGAAATGCTGATTCCTGGTTGAAGACGATTTAAATTCTCCAAAATCCAAATACATGAACTGCAGTGAATGTGCGGAATACTTAAAGAAACGATTGCTGTATTTCCTTCCTGAAATTCTAAAACTTTAGAAAGTATCGCTTCGTTCTCTAAAAAATCATATTTTCCTTTGATGTCTTGCGGAGTGGCACCGGGCGACTTTTCAAAATCATAATAAGAGGTTAAGTCGTTAACGCTGAAAATTTCGTAAACCGTTTTACAGCCTGTACAACAAAACTTCTTATCATCAAACTCAATTTCTTCATTTTGTTCAATAGATAAACCACAATGAAAACAACTTTGCTCCCTCATAAACTTGTTTTTATTTGTCGCAAATTTCCAATTAAAGCACAATTATTAAGATGATAATTGTCATGTTCTATTGAAATTGAGTTCTAAATTTAATAAAATTTAAACTGTCAAATTAATGTAAATTCTTATTTATAATAATTTTACCATCTAATAATGCCGAAAAGTCTTAAATATGCTTAATTTTGCACCAAACAACTATTGTCATGAATAAATGTGATCAATGCATTGTACGCCAGCTAAGCTCATTAAAAGCCCTTAACAAAGAAGAAGTTATAAAATTAGCCAGCAGCAAAACCACTTACAAAATTAAAAAAGGTGAAGCCATTTTTGAAGAAGGCGAAGTAACCAATGGTGTTTTTTGTGTAAAAGATGGTGTTGGTAAACTTTCAAAATTGAGTGCAAACGGAAAAGACCAGATCGTAAAACTGGTAAAATCTGGAGAACTTCTCGGACAACGTTCTATGATTAGCAACGAGCCTGCAAACTTAACAGCAAAGGCTATTGCAGACATGGAAGTTTGTTTTATTCCTAAAACAGAAATCATTAATTTCTTTAACACCAACAATCAGTTTTCATTAAACATGATGCAGTCTGTTTGCGAAGATTTGAAAGAGTCTGAAAATGAAAAGATTGCTTTGGTTCAGAAAACGGTTAAACAAAGACTAGCAGAAACTCTACTTCAATTGCATGAAGCTTTTGGAGAAGATACCGACAAAACGCTTAAAGTTCAACTAACCAGAGAAGAACTTGCCGGAATTATTGGTACTGCAACAGAAAGCTGTATCCGTTTATTATCTGATTTTAATAAATTAGGATTAATCGAATTAGTTGGTAAAAAAATTATGCTTAAAGACGTTCGAGCTTTAAAGAAATTAGCCGATAACTAGAGTTTTTTAGCCTCGTTCCAGAAAACATCCATTTCTGTAAGTGTCATATCCATTAACGGTTTACCCAATTCGTTTGCTTTACTTTCAAGGTATTGAAAGCGTTTAATGAATTTTTTATTGGTTCTTTCTAAAGCATCTTCTGGATTTACATTTAAAAATCTCGCGTAGTTAATCATAGAAAACAAAACATCTCCGAATTCATCTTCGATTTTGTCCTGATTTCCAGATTGTACTTCGTCTTGTAATTCTTGTAATTCTTCTTGTACTTTATCCCAAACTTGATGAGGTTCTTCCCAGTCAAAACCTACGCCTTTTACTTTATCCTGAATTCTGCTTGCTTTAACTAATGCAGGAAGACTTCTCGGAACGCCTTCTAAAACAGACTTTTTACCTTCTTTCAGTTTTAGTTTTTCCCAGTTTTGTTTGACTTCCTCTTCGTTTTCCACTTTTACATCTCCATAAATATGAGGATGACGGTGAATTAGTTTTTCACAGATTTCATTACAAACATCGGCAATATCAAAATCGTTAGTCTCGCTTCCTATTTTAGCATAAAAAACGATATGCAAAAGCAAATCTCCCACTTCTTTTTTAACTTCATTTAAATCGTTATCCAGAATAGCATCACCCAATTCATACGTTTCTTCGATTGTTAAATGTCTCAAGGTCTGTAGGGTTTGTTTTTTATCCCACGGACATTGTTCACGAAGTTCATCCATGATATTTAATAATCTTTCAAATGCTTTTAACTGGTTTTCTCTATTCATTTTAAAGTTCTTTAAATTTAAACTCGATCCTGTAAAATTAAAAAATCCTGTCAAGAAAACATCTTAACAGGATATTATATATTTAAAAAGAAATGTTTTTATTCTTCTTCTTTTTTAGCTTTTGCTTTTTTTGCAGCTGGAGCTTTTTTAGGTTTTTCAGCAACAACTGGAGCTTCTTCTTTTGGTTCTTCAACAGCAGGAGCTAAATCAGTAACTAAACCTTTTGCTTGAAGTGTGTTGTACCAGTTTAATACTTTTTTAATATCAGATGGATAAACTCTTTCTTCATCATAATCTGGAAGAATTTGTTTGAAATAAGCTGCTAAAGTAGCATTGTCTTCTTTATGAGAAATAGCCTGACCTTTGTTTTCTTTAACGGCAATTTGCTGCATTACTTCAGTTAATGGTTTTTCACCTTCATAAGTGTAAATCGAAATTTCAGACAATAAACTTACATTGCTTTTTAGATTTACAGTAATCTTCTTCCCATCAATTAATGATTCTGCCACAAAACCTGTACGAGTTTGTACTTTTAATTCGTATAAACCTGGTTTTCCTGAAATGGCTAAAATTTTCGTTAAATTCATTTTTATTAAAATTAGTATTAAGAATTTGCTTTATTTTTTGTTTCTAAATCATTAGAAATTTTATCTTCCCTTTTTTGCTGCAAAAAACTTCATTCTATACTCCTGAAACGTTTTTCCTTCAGTAATATTTTTCAGTTTCTTTTGGATCAATCGTTTTTTAAGAGACGAAATTTTATCTGTAAATAAAATTCCCTCAATATGATCGTACTCGTGCTGAATAACTCTCGCTATCAATCCGTCGAATACTTCTGTTTTCATTACAAAATCCTCTTCACAATACTCGATTGTAACCGTTGGTTTTCTGTAAACATCTTCACGCACATCTGGAATACTCAAACATCCTTCATTAAAACCCCACTCTTCTCCTTCTTCTTTTACAATCTTAGCATTAATGAAAGTCTTTTTAAAACCTTTCAAATCTTTTTGTTCATCTGAAGGCAAGTCTTCATCATCACTAAAAGGTGTTGTATCAATAACAAACAAACGAATTGGTAGTCCAACCTGCGGTGCGGCAAGTCCAACTCCGTACGCATTATACATAGTCTCGTACATATTTGCGATCGTTTCTTTTAGGTTTGGATATTCTGGCGTAACGTCCTGCCCTACTTTTCTTAAAACAGGATCACCGTATCCTACAATTGGTAAAATCATTTGTTTTTATTTTTGTTTTTATGTGCTGCAAAAACAGAATTAAAGTTCTGATATTTCAGCTGGCAAAAATAGTAAAAAATAGTCAATGAATAATTCGAATACTATTTTATTTCCCCGATGCCAAAAATCTCAGCTATAATTATGCCAAAATCACTGCTACAATTCTTATCTTTGATTGTAAACTTTACTTTATGATTGACAAAATTTCAAAATTTACCAACAGCACCTCTTTTTTCAACGCCTCAAAAGTAACTATTGCCGCTGTTGTTCCTGTTTTGGTTTTAAATTTTTTAGGTCATTTTGAAATTGGATTCACTATTGCTTTAGGTGCTTTTTATACTTATCCGAGTGATATTCCGAGTTCTCTTAGTCATAAGATTAAAGGATTAATCGCGGCTTCTTTTATCGTTTCGGGAGTAAATCTTTTAGTAAATCTTGTTTATCCCTATCCTTTTCTTTTTTATATCTTTTTAGGTTTTCTGTTGTTTTTATGTTCCATGATTTCGGTTTACGGACAAAGAGCAACTTTAATTTCTTTTTCGGCTTTATTATCTATTTCTCTTTCTTTTGGACATTTACACGAAGGATGGGAAGCTTTTCAATATTCAGGTTTTATTTTTGTTGGAGGAATTCTCTACTTAATCGTATCTCTGATCTTTCATTTTGTACAACCTTATAAATATGTAGAATTACAAATTACTGAAGGCATTAAACTTACTGCCAAGTATTTAAAACTAAGAGGAGATTTATGGAGTCCCGAAGCCAATAGAAAAGCCATTATTGAAAAACAACTTGCCATTCAGGTTGATCTGAATCTGATACACGAAGATTTAAGAAAATCATTAATCGGAAATCAGAACTCCTCAGGAATTACAAGCCAGAACCGAAAAATGCTTTTGGTTTTTATCACTTTGGTTGAAATTCAGGAATTAGCACTTTATACTTCTTTTGACCATAGTAAACTTCACGAAAAATTTGCCAAACATCCAAATGTTTTACGAACCTATCAAAATGTGGCTTACAAACTAGCTTCAACTCTTAAGAAACTTTCAAAAAATGTACGTCATATCAGCGTTTATGTAGACAAACAGGATTTAAAAAACGAATTGGACGCTCTGGAATTTGCTATTTTTGATTATGAAAAAACATTAGGAAAAGAAGAAGCTGCCGAAGGCGTCCTGATGTTGACCAATATGCTGAAATATGCTAAAAATCAGGTTGGAAAAATAAAAACCATTCAGCGTGCACTTTCTTTGGCAATGCAATCCTATAAATTAAAGGACAAAGACAAAGAACTGGAGAAGTTCTTAACGCCGCAATATTATCCGTTGCGAACTTTAATCGAGAATCTAAGTTATTCTTCATCCATTTTCAGGCATTCGATACGATTAACCATTACGATTTTGATTGGATTTTTCCTTGGTCAGATTCTACCTTTTCAAAACGTCTATTGGATTCTGTTAACCATCGTTGTAATCATGCGACCTGGTTATGGTTTAACAAAAGAGCGCTCTTACAACAGAATGTTCGGAACTGTCTTAGGAGGAATTCTTGCTTTCGGAATCGTATCTATTATTCAAAACCACGTAGCTCTCAGTATTTTTTCTATAATCTGTATGCTAGTAGGAATTTCGTTTACACAAATCAATTACAAAATCAGCGCAACTTTTGTTACGATGTATGTTGTTTTTATTTACGGAATTCTAACTCCCGATATCAATGAAGTGATTCAGTACAGAATATTAGATTCACTTGCTGGAGCAGTTTTAGCGTTTATTGCCAATCAATTCTTGTGGCCGGCTTGGGAATTTATCAATACACCCATTCATATTGAAAATTCAATTCGTGCCAACAGAACATATTTAAAAGAAATTGCTGATTTTTATAATCAAAAAGGAGAAGTTCCGACTTCTTATAGATTAGCCAGAAAAAATGCTTTTGTAGAAATTGGTAATTTGATGACTTCTTTCCAGCGCATGATGCAGGAACCAAAATCGAAGCAAAAAACAATGCCATTGGTTAATAAATTAGTCGTATTAAATCATT
Source organism: Flavobacterium panacis (assembly GCF_024649945.1). Lineage (GTDB taxonomy): Bacteria > Bacteroidota > Bacteroidia > Flavobacteriales > Flavobacteriaceae > Flavobacterium > Flavobacterium panacis. Next base: position 44,399 of record NZ_JANKMS010000002.1, read on the forward strand.
CTTTATTATCGGCTTTAGCGTCACTTTCAACTTATATACAGTCGCATCAGACTACGTCTGCATCAGAATCTTTTAATTATATCATTAAAACGATTTTAGCCAATTTAGACCATTCTATTGCCGTTTTAAGAAATGAAACCATTCTCACAGATACTTTTTTTGAAAAAGAAGATGTAACCCTGCAATTTGAAGAATTAAAACGAAAAAACTTTTCCAGACTTGCTGCAGACGATGATTTAGACAAAGAGACACGTCAGGCAAAAATGCAGGAAGCGTCAATGGTTATCGAGCAATTAATTTGGATGAGTAACCTTGCCGAAAAAATACTTAAAAACACAACCGACCTAAAAGCAACAAATCCAGATTAATTCATCTGGATTTGTTTTTTTATATTGACAAGAAGTTTATTTAATCTTTAAAACTTCCGCTGTATGTTTTCTAAGCTCTGCTAAAAGCTCTGGTTTATCATTTAAAGTTTGACCATAAGAAGGAATCATTGTTTTTAATTTTGCTTCCCATTCTGGCGTTTTAATTTGATTTGCAAAACATCTACCAATCAAATCAACCATAATTCCAACAGCTGTAGAAGCTCCTGGAGAAGCACCTAATAAAACAGCCAAAGTTCCATCATGAGTATTGATCACTTCTGTTCCAAATTCTAAAACTCCACCCTCTTTTTCATCTTTTTTAATAACCTGAACACGTTGCCCCGCTTTTTCTAATTTCCAGTCTTTAGAACGTGCACTTGGCAAATATTCACGTAAAGCTTTCATTCTGTCTTTTGGAGACTGACGAACCTGCTCAATTAAATATTTTGTCAAAGGAATATTGTGGTATCCAGCAGCTAACATCGGAATTAAGTTATTAGCCTTAATTGACATTGGCAAATCAAGGTAAGAACCGTTTTTTAAGAAACGAGTTGAAAACCCTGCAAATGGACCAAAAAGAAGTGCTTTTTCTCCATCAATTACACGAGTATCTATATGAGGAACAGACATTGGAGGAGCTCCAACACTTGCTTTTCCGTAAACTTTTGCTGCGTGTTTTGCAATAATTTCAGGGTTTGTACATTTTAACCATTGTCCACTTACTGGAAAACCTCCGTAACCATTTCCTTCTGGTACGTTTGCTTTTTCTAATAAAGGTAAAGAACCTCCACCAGCACCAATAAATACAAATTTAGTATAGGCTTTACGTTTTTGTCCAGTAGACAAATCTGTAATTTTTATTCTCCAAGATTTATCTTCACGTTGTCTTAGTTTTTTAACTTCATGGTTAAAATACAAATTAACGCCATCTAATTTCTCTAAGTAATTGAACATACTTCTGGTTAAAGCACCAAAATTTACATCGGTACCAATTTCCATATGTGTTGCTGCCAGTTTTTCGTCAGCATTACGACCTTCCATCACTAATGGCATCCATTTTTGCAACTGATCAAAATCAGTACTGAAAGTCATTTCTGCAAAGATTGGATTGCTTTGAAGAATTTCAAATCTCTTTTTTAAATAATCAACGTTTTTATCACCCCACACAAAACTCATATGAGGAACGCTTTTAATAAAATTATCTGGAGAAGGAACTTTATTTTCCTGCACTAAGTAAGACCAAAACTGTCGAGAAATCTCAAATGATTCTGCAATACTTATTGCTTTTTTAGGATCTATACTGCCGTCTGCCTTTTCTGGAGTATAATTTAATTCACAAAAAGCAGAGTGTCCAGTTCCGGCATTGTTCCAAGCATCGGAGCTTTCTGCTGCGGCAACATCTAATCTTTCGTAAATTTCAATTTTTATATCTGGTTGTAATTCTTTCAAAATTACTCCAAGAGTGGCACTCATTATTCCAGCGCCAATGAGTACTACATCACTATTTGAACGTATGGTTTCGTCAGGCATAACAGTATTTTTATTTAAAGTGCAAAGGTACTTTTTTAATTGCAAAAAAAAACTAATTTTTACAGGATAAAAGTTAGGATTTTCTAAAAACCATTAAATTATAAACAAAAAATACGTCGAACAGTGTTATTTTTTTGAAGAAAGATAATCTTGAAGCATAATTGTAGCCGAAATTTCGTCTATCAAACCTTTATTCTGACGCTGCTTTTTATTTAACCCACTGTCGATCATGGTTTGGAATGCCATTTTTGAAGTAAAACGCTCATCAACTCTGATCACTTTCATTTCCGGAAAAACATTCGAAAAATGGGTTGCAAAACCATTAATTACAGAAGCACTTTCTGAAGGCTGCCCGTTCATCTGTTTTGGTTCACCAATTAAAACTGCTTCTACCTTTTCTTTGACAAAATAATCTTTTAAAAAATCAATTAAAGTATGTGTTGGAATTGTAGTTAAACCTGAAGCAATAATCTGCATTTCGTCTGTAACTGCTATTCCTGTACGTTTTTGTCCGTAATCTATAGAGAGAATTCTTGGCATAATTTAATTTTTAACAAAAGTAAAAATTTTAATGCTTCTATTGGATTTTAATACAAAACAAATGTCTTTTACTGGTATAAAAAAAACTTTTATCTCCATTTAAAGATATATCCAAAAAATATTTTTGCGCAGAAAATTCACCCGAATTCAATCTATCAGTCGCATAAGTGAGTAATTACAAAAAGAACTTAATTTTATTTCTAAAAAGATTCATTTTAATTATTGCAGTCTATCAAATCTGCAGAATCCTGTTTTATTTTGTCAATAGTGAATCATTTAGCAATTTAAGCACAACAGTATTTGCAGGTGGTTTGCTTTTTGACATTGCTGCGGTTTCCTATATTAATATCCCTTTTTTAATTGCACATCTTATTCCTGGTAATTTCAAATACAATATTAGGCATCAGAAGATTGTACTTTTGCTATTTTATATTGTGAATCTTACTTTTATCGCAACCAACTTCATTGACATTATTTATTATCGTTTTACTGGTCGAAGAAGCACTTTTTCAATGATTACAGCAAACGGAATGGAGCATGACGCTATAAGACTCATTCCTTCTTTTTTAACAGAATTCTGGTATATCGCATTTCTCTTTTTAGTAACAGGTTTTATTTTATGGAAGCTACTTCCAAAAGTAAACCGCACAATAAAAATCAAAAGATTATCCCAAAAAGATTACCTACAAAAGATTGTTCTTATTGTTATTTCAATTTTTGTAATTCTTTTAATGATTCGTGGAGGAATACAAAAGAAGCCCATTAAAATTGTCGACGGAATGAAATATGGGAACTTAAACACCTCGGCTTTGGTACTCAATACACCTTTTACCATTCTAAAAACTGCCTTTAAGAAAAAAGAACTAGAAAAAGTCAATTATTATAATGAAACAGAATTAAACTCAATCTTTAATCCTGTCTTATCACTAAATCCTAAAGCACATTGCAACAAAAAAAATGTGGTCATCATTATTTTAGAGAGTTTTGGCAACGAAAACATTCAATGTGGTCAAACTCCTTTTTTGGATTCATTAATTACCAAATCGCATTATTTTAAAAATGCCTTTGCCAATGGAAAAGTCTCTATTGATGCAGTTCCATCAACAATATCTAGTATTCCCAGCTTAATGAATAACTCATTTATCACTTCAGGATATGCACTAAATAAAACAAAAAGTCTTCCGCAGATACTAAAAGAAGAAGGTTACAATACTTCCTTTTTTCATGGTGCTTTTAACGGAAGCCAAAATTTTGACCAATACTGTAGAGTTGCCGGTTTTGATGAATATTACGGAAAAGATGAATATTTCGGAACTCCAGCATTTGATGAGAAATGGGGCGTTTTTGATGAAGAGTTTTTACATTTTTTTGCTTCTAAGTTAACCGCATTCAAACAACCATTCTTTAGTACTTTATTTACTATATCTTCTCATAACCCTTATATAATCCCTGAAAAGTATAAAGGAAAATTCCCAAAAGGAAACACGGAAATTCAGGAAAGTATAGCTTACACTGATTATTCTCTACGCAAGTTTTTCAAAACAATACAAAAAGAAAATTGGTATAAAAACACTCTTTTTGTCATAACGGCAGACCACACTTCTTCAAGCGGAACCAGAGATATAGACAAAACAAATATTGGAAAATTTAGAATTCCAATACTTTTTTTAGATCCTTCAAATCAAGAATTCAATGTTACTGACGAAAAAAACTTCCAGCAAATTGATATCATGCCAAGCATTTTGGATTACTTAAATGTAAAAGCCAACATTGTTAGTTTTGGAAAAAGCTACACTTCAAAAGAAAACTTCGTAGTTTATTACCTTCAAGGAACATATCATTGCATTATAGACGATTACTATCTTGCTTATAGTAACAACCAAACCATTGGACTTTATAATTGGAAAAAAGATCTCCATTTAAAAACTAACTTAATGGATATTGATAAGCCGAAAACAAAAGAACTAGAACGTTTCCTGAAAGCCTACATTCAGTCCTTTAACAATAGAGTAATAGACAATCAATTAGTCGTAAATTAAAAAAATCCGCCCCGAAAAAATTCAAGACGGATTCTATCCAAATATTCAAACCTAAAAAATAACTCAAATTTATCTTCCGAACAATCGACCAAAAAAGCCTCTGTGCTCTTCCTCTTCTCCATCCTCTTCTTCAACATAATTAGCAAATTTAGATTGTGCTTTTTCATGTTCGAAAATCAACTCCTTAATATATTCAACGTAACTTCTCTTCTTTTCTTCCAAAAATCCGATTAAGTACTTTTCACTAAATTCAACTCCGCTTGCCGCTTCGATTTGCAAAAGCTTTTTGTACAAAGGTTCAATATGCATTGCAATTACTTCTTGAGGAACAGATTGTCTTCTTGCGAAATAATTCACAATGACATCATTTTCGTCACGTGCAATTTCAAAATCGGTAATTACCCAATAGTATCTTCCAGATTTTGCCAGATTTTTGACAACAGCATGAAAGTTTTTTCCCTGTTTTAAATTTTCCCAAAGCACTTTAAAAATAACTTTTGGCATATCAGGGTGACGTATAATATTATGCGGCTGCCCCATTAATTCGTAATCTTCATAACCACAAACATCAACAAAAACCTCGTTGGCATATTCGATAATGCCAAATGCATTTGTTTTACTCATAATAACCTGCGTTTTATCCCAAGTTACCTCTTTGTCAATGATGACTCTGTTCTGAAGTTGATTTTCTTGATTCATATTTTACTGCTTATATGATTAATGTATTGAATGGAATGTTTTTCAATGATGCGAAATTAGAGAGAAGAAAAAATAGAAAATCTGACTTTTGTCATATTTTGACATAAAAAAAACTTATAGAGATAATTAAAGCAAAAATTAGCTTATTCATGATTTTTGCTATTTTACAAATAAGAAACAAAAAGTTAAACCTGTAACATTTTCAAGTCGTTTTGCTTTTTTGCATTTCTTCAAATACCTTATCTTTGCCAAAAATTTAAACATATGAATTCTTTACAGACTATAATTGAACAAGCTTGGGAAAACAGAGCTTTACTACAAGAAACTACAACAACAGATGCCATTAGAGAAGTAATCGAATTGGTAGACGCAGGAAAACTACGTGTTGCTGAACCAGTTGGTGACAAATGGCAAGTAAACGAATGGGTTAAGAAAGCGGTTGTAATGTATTTCCCAATTCAAAAAATGGAAACATGGGAATCTGGTATTTTCGAATATCACGATAAAATGTTACTTAAAAGAGATTATGCTGCAAAAGGAATTCGTGTGGTACCAAATGCTGTTGCTCGTTACGGTGCTTATATCTCAAGCGGTGTTATCTTAATGCCAAGTTATGTAAATATTGGTGCTTATGTTGACGAAGGAACTATGGTTGACACATGGGCAACTGTTGGAAGCTGTGCACAAATTGGTAAAAATGTTCACTTAAGTGGTGGTGTTGGTATTGGTGGTGTTCTTGAGCCATTACAAGCTGCTCCTGTTATTATTGAAGATGGTGCTTTCATCGGATCTCGTTGTATCGTTGTTGAAGGTGTTCACGTTGGTAAAGAAGCCGTTCTTGGAGCAAACGTATGTTTAACAGCATCTACTAAAATTATTGACGTTACAGGTGATGAACCAGTTGAAATGAAAGGTTTCGTTCCTGCTCGTTCAGTAGTTATTCCTGGAAGCTATACTAAAAAATTCGCTGCCGGAGAATATCAGGTTCCTTGTGCATTAATCATTGGTACTCGTAAACCATCTACAGACTTAAAAACTTCATTAAACAATGCGCTTCGCGAATACGACGTTGCTGTATAAGGTTTAAAAGCTAAATATTAAAAATCCAAATTCCAATTGATTATGATATTGGAATTTGGATTTTTTTTGCTTCAATTTGTAGTCCGTTAACACAACACTATTTTAGATGAAGATACTTGTCATTCAACAAAAAATGATCGGAGATGTTCTAGTCAGCAGTATTATTTGCAATAATCTTAGAACTGCTTATCCAGACGCACAAATTGATTATCTGGTTTATGCTTCAACAACACCAGTTTTGGAAGTAAATTCAAGTATAGATAATATCATTTTGTTTGAAGAAAAACATAGAAAAAGCAAAAAAGAACTTCTAAAATTAGGACTGCAACTTCGAAAAGAAAATTACGACTTACTAATTGATGCTTATTCAAAATTAGAAAGCTGGATTTTGGTTTTATTAAGTAATGCCAAAAGAAAAATTTCATACAAAAAACCAGGAAGAACCTTTTTATATACTGATAATGTTCCGTTTGAACCTTTTCCTAAAACTAATTTAGGATTAGCAATTGAAAGAAGACTTTCGTTACTAGAACCACTGCATCTTAAAACAGCAATTGATCCTATTCCTAAATTGTTTGTTTCTGAAAAAGAAAATCAAGATGCTATAGCTTTATTTGAAAAACATCAAGTTAGAAAAGACCGAAAAACAATCATGATCAGCCTTTTGGGAAGCGAAAAACTTAAAACCTACCCTTTAGAATTTATGTCAAAAGTGGTTGATTATGTTGCAGACAATGCTGATGTAAATATCCTTTTTAATTATTTCCCAAAACAATTAGAAGAAGCCAAAACGGTTTTTAATGCTTGTAAACCATCTACTCAAAATAAAATTTACTTTGATTTATTAGGAGGTGATTTAAGGTCGTTTATTGGTTTAGTAAATCAATGCGATGCTATTATCGGGAATGATGGTGGTGCAATAAATATGGCAAAAGCATTAGAAAAACCTTCTTTTATCATTTTTTCTCCATGGATTGAAAAGAAAATCTGGGCTACATTTGAAGACGGAATTCATCATCTTTCTGTACACCTAAAAGATTATCGTCCGGCTTTGTTTGAAAACAAAACAGAAAAAATGCTAAAAAAAGAATCTCTGGATTTGTATGAAAAATTCCTACCTGAGTTTTTTGAAGATAAAATCAAATCATTCTTAGATCAAAACGGTTTTTAATTAAGTCTCAATGGTTTCTTCAGAAAAACAGCTTTTAACGGCCTTGATCATTACGCACAATGAAGAGCAAAACATTCGTTCTGTTTTGGAAAATCTTTCATTTGCAGACGAAATTATCGTTGTAGATTCTTTTAGTTCTGACCAGACATTTGAGATTGCCTCTTCTTTTGAAAATGTTAGAGCTGTACAGCACGTTTTTGAAAACTTTGCCACACAGCGCAATTTTGCCTTAAGCTTGGCTTCAAATCCTTGGATTCTTTTTATAGACGCCGACGAACGATTGACTTCTGAACTTGAAAAAGAAATCGAGCTCGTAATCAATCAAAACAATAATATTGCTGCTTATTTCATGTACCGCACTTTTATGTTTAACACTAAAAGATTGCGTTTTAGCGGCTGGCAAACTGATAAGATTATTCGATTATTCAAAAAAGAAAATGCTTTTTACAATCATGAAAAAATCGTTCATGAAAAACTGATTATAGACGGAGAAACCGGAAAACTACGAAACAAGTTGATTCATTTTTCTTATTCTTCTTTTGCTGACTATAAACAAAAAATGATTTTTTACGGAAAATTAAAAGCGCAGGAAGAATTGGCCAAAAACACAAATCCGAATTTCTTTCATTTTTATATTCGTCCGGTTTATCAATTTATAAATCAATATTTAATTCGTTTTGGATTTCTTGATGGTAGAGCCGGTTTGATAATTTGTTATCTAAATGCTTTGAGTGTTGCAGTTCGTTTTCAGGAACTAAAAAAAATCAAAACACTGCAACAACAAACCTGTTAAACCTGATTTTTAAGATTTTTTCCAGAATTTTAGTTTTTTCTTCAGCCTTTTCTTTTTTGCAAAACTTTCCTGAAAATCTACTGTTGCCTGCCACATTTTTTCAAAAATTTCAGCTTCACTTTTACCCTTGTAGTATTTCGAATATTCGTTACTCATTACAGCAACCATTTCTTTTTTAGGCGTTAAACGACTGAAATTGTTCATTCTTTGCTCAAAATTCATGTCATCATGAAAATTCATTCGATTTAAATCAACCAAAAAGAATGCATATTGATCATTATCCATTTTCTTTATCAGCGTATTTCCCGGTGAATGATCTAAAAATTCAATACCTTTTTCATGAAGATCAAAGCAAAACTTACTAAACTGTCTCAGAATGTTATCATGATCTGGATAGCCTGGAATTTCGACTAATTCTCTATATGTTAATTCCGTTACTAAATGCTCGCTTACATAGTAACTATCTCTTAAACCAATAAAATTGAAATTTTCAAGGAATGCAATTGGTTCTGGTGTTCCAATGCCTTTTTCAAGTAAAATTGTAGCGTACTCAAAAGAACGTCTTGCTTTTGACTTTCTAAAATATTTGTAAGCAACCTTGTTTACGATATTCGGAATCTTGAATGATTTGATGTTAATGGTTTTTCCATTCAAATCAAACAATTTAATTTTATTACGATCTCCATTTCCAAAAAGTTCACCTGAAGAATTAAAATCACTTATAATTTGCGCTATATAATTCTGGTCCTGTTTAAATTTTTCGCTGATTTTTAATGGCATAATAAATATCTGTGGTTTTTTAAAGTTCAAAAATAACTAAATGCTTCGATACAATAATAAAAACATTGATTTAATTATATATATAGTATTTTTCTTATATTTTTGTAAAAGTTAAATTTTAGAAATGAAAATATTAAACGTTACATCAATAACTGAATTAAGAGGTGGCGATGCTCAAATGTACACCGTTTACAAACTCCTTAGTAAGGAAGCTGATATTAAACAATACATCTTATGTCCAGAAGATTCGATTCTTGCTTCAATTTGTAAAAATGATAATGCAAATTTTTTTACTTATAAAAAAAATCGATTAAAACTATTCAATTTAGCGCAATCAATTATCAAAATTTGCAAAACCGAATCCATAAAAATCCTTCATATTCACGACTCATCTGCCTTAAATGCTGCTTTGATTGCCTTAAAGTTTTTAGATAAATCAATCTCTTTAATATTAAGTAGAAAAAGAAATAATAAAATCAAGGATAAATTTCTAAATAGATACAAATATTCGCATCCACGAATTCAAAAAATTATTTGTGTATCAAAAGCTGTAGAAGCTATTTTTGATAAAATAATTGCAGATCAAACCAGATTAGAAACCATTTACGATGCCATAGATGTTGAAAAATTTGCGCAAAAAAAGAGTCAAAATCTTTTACACAAGGAATTTAATTTTTCCGACGATACAAAAATAATTGGTAATATTTCTGGTCTTACCAATCAAAAAGACATCTATACTTTTATTGACAGTGCTAAAAAAATCAAAGCTAAAAACAAGAAATCCTACCCAATAAAATTCATTGTAATTGGTGATGGGCCATTAAAGAAAGATTTGATTAATTATACCATCACAAATGGGTTAGAAAATGATCTTTTTTTTACTGGTTTTAGAAACACAATCGATTTACTACCTGAATTTGATGTGTTTTTATCCACTTCAATCACAGAAGGGCTCCCTTTGACTATCTATGAAGCTTTTGCTTCAAAAATCCCTGTTGTATCAACCAAAGCAGGCGGAATACCTGAAGTTATTACAGATTGGGAAACAGGATTTCTGGCATCTTTTAAAGATTCCGAAACCTTATCTGAAAGGGTAATAACAATCTTAGAAGATTCTGCCCTACAAGAAAATCTAAAAGCAAACTCCTTTAAATTAGTTAAAGAAAATCACGACCTCGATATCATGAAAAGAAATTATTATACTTTTTACAAAAGCATATCTTAATACTGATCAATTATAGGTTTCCAAAAATGGATTACTTTCGGTTTATTAATTGCATGACAACCAAACGGAAGCTCGTTGTTTGTTAATTTCATCGCCAGATTAGGTTTTCTGTCCATTGCAAAATAAACTGCTTCTTTATAATCGGGAATTTTAAAATTAGGATCAAAATCAATTGCTTTCAGAGACCAGAAAACATCTTCTATAGCGTATATTTTCTTTTCTTTTGCATTTAAAGTTTCTGTAATAAAGTCTTGCTGATTTTTTGTAATAGCATAATGCGAAGCAACTTTACGCAATGAAAAACCACCGTTTCCAACTTTAAAGAATGTTTGCTCACGTTCATTTTTCTTTTTAGATCGAAACAATCTCGCTACTTTATTAAAAATATTCATTCCAAAAGAATCGGTAGAGGTAGCGATCCAAGGCGCTCCGATGTAATCGTATCCTTTTTGACACCATTTTAATAGATCATCTCTAAAAACAAAGGCATCCAACTGATAAATTAAAATATACTCAGAATCTAAAAAGCTTTCATAAAAAACGGGTGACAATAACAATTCATTATAACCATTTATGGTGGCAAAATAATGTTTAGCGAAACTTTTGAAAGTTAGATTTTCAAATTGGTCTGAAAGATAAGAACAGTTTAAACCTTCCGGATGTACAATTACAATTTCATAATCTTTTAAGATTTTGCAACATTGCAAAAATGATTTTTCTTCAAGTTCTCCAAAATATTCCTTGTAAACAGGAATGATTACTTTCGCTATTTTTTTATTCATGTGGCATTTTAAAAATTAATTCTGTTTTCCGAAATACAATTGACATAAAAAAATGATTGTCAATTACAGTTCATTTTTCCTGATATTCTAACTTTAACCGCAAAAATAATCTTATAAATTACAAAACCTTGTTTATTGTAAATTAAATTTACATTTTTTAGTAATTAAACTTTTTTCCTTGAAAACTCATTAAAACAGACTCAAATAATTCTAAGCAAAGAAATGAATAATTAAAAAACATTAAATCTTTCGGAGTTTGATTATTATCTTTGTCGAAATTAAAGTTTTTTTCATGGAAAATATCAATCAGGAGGTTATCAACGCTTACGAAGTCATTAAAGAAGGAGGTATCATTCTTTATCCTACCGACACGGTTTGGGGAATTGGTTGTGATGCTACAAATGCAGAAGCTGTTGCTAAAATCTATAAATTAAAACAACGTGCAGAAACTCAAAGTATGATTGTTTTGATGAATGGTGAAAAAATGATGTATAATGTTTTTAAAAACATTCCTGAAGTTGCTTGGCAAATTTGGGATTTATCAGACAAGCCAACAACTTTAATTTTAGATGATCCTAGAAACGTTGCACCAAATATTATTGCAGCAGACAAATCTCTGGGAGTTCGATTAGTAAAAGAGCCTTTTTGTTACAAATTAATGGAAAGAATGAAAAAACCTTTAGTTTCAACTTCGGCTAATATTTCTGGACAGCCTACTCCGATTGCCTTTAAAGACATTAGTCCAGAAATCGTAAATGGTGTTGATTATGTTGTTAAATTGAATCAAGACAAGATTAACGGAAAATCTTCTACGATTATTAAATTGACTAATGATTCACAAGTAAAAGTGATTCGTAAATAATTTTAGATTTCAGAGTTTAGATTTTAGATTAAATTTAAACTCTGAAAACTTAGCATCTTAACTTCTCAGAATCTTAGCAACTTAAATTGTTTTCAAACTCTCAATAAGCCAATCGATATCTTCTTTGGTATTATAATGGCTAAACGAAATTCTAAGATTAGGAAGTTTTAAATCGGCTTCAGAAAGCATTTCGTTCAAAACATGTGAAGGCTTAATACTTCCCGATTGACAAGCACTTCCTCTTGAAACTGCAATTCCTTTCATATCTAAACTAAACAACAACATGGATGTTTTATCTGATGAAAAAGGTAAAATAATATTAATTATATTATAGAAATCTTCTTTCTTTCCGTTAATTCTAAAATCAGGAAAATGAATTTCTAACTGTTCAATAAGATAATTTTTTACGTTAGAAATATAAGCTCTTTCCTCATTCAGATTTTCATAAGAAATAGTCAAAGCTTTAGCCATTCCCGCAATTTGATGAACTGCTTCGGTTCCTGCACGAAGTCCTTTTTCTTGTTCTCCACCAAAAAGCAATGGTTGTATTCCTGAATTTTTTCTAACAAAAGCAAAACCAATTCCTTTTGGTCCGTGAAATTTATGCGCACTCGCCAGAATAAAGTCAACAGGAGTCTTTTGTAGATCAATTTCTGTTTTTCCGATAGACTGAACCGTATCTGAATGAAACAAGGCGTTATATTGCTTGCAAATAAGTCCAACACGATCCAGATCTAAAATTGTTCCGGTTTCGTTATTTACATGCATCAAACTTACTAATGTCTTTTTTTCTTCAGCCAATAAATTTGATAAATGTGTCAAATCAAGACTTCCGTCCGAATTCACATTTACATAATCAACTTGGATTTTATATTCTTCTTGAAGTGCCCAAACTGTATGCAAAACTGCATGATGTTCAATTTTAGAAGTAATAATTCGTTCTACTTTCAAATCTTCCACTGCAGATCGCAGAATCCAGTTATCGGCTTCTGTACCTCCCGATGTAAAAATAATCTCCTGAGCAGTACAATTTAAGTGTTTGGCAATACTCTTTCTTGAAAGTTCTATTATCGTTTTACTATTCCGTCCAAAACTATGTGTTGACGACGGATTACCAAAATCCTCCAGCATTACTTTAGTCATTTCCTGAATTACTTCAGGACGCATTGCTGTTGTTGAGGCATTATCTAGATATACTTTTTTCATTACTGCAAAGTTAACAAATATCAATTGTCAAATGTTCAATATCATTTGCCATTTTTTTCACTATTTTTGACCCAAATAAATTTTTACAATGAAAAAATACGCTTTTATTATATTATTTATCCTGTTTCTGAATGGATGTGATGACGGAGATTTAACCGTAGACACAATAGACTTTGAAAGTGTTACAACCTCTCAGGCCTGTGATACGACAAACACTTTAATCTACAAATTAAAAGATCAGGAAGCTCTTTTACTGCAAATGCCTTCTGGTTCAATTATTAACGACAATAAAAAATATGACTACGTAATTGACTCGAAAGGAAACGGACAGTATCGAGTGGTATACAGAGCTTATGACGGAACAGTTGCTACAACTAATATCTGTGGTATTATTCCTCCAAGCACTCCTAAAGTAACACAAGAATGGCTTGGAAAAGACGGTGTTATACATATCGAATCTACACAGATAGATAAAACAAATACAACAGATGATGGTACCAGAATAACCGGCTACAGTCACAGTATTGTATTTCAAAATATAACATTTGCAAAACCATCTGGAGATCAGACTCAGGCGAAGTATGTATTTGGATCTTTCCAAACCACAGTAACTCCTGCCGATTTTACATTTAGAACTAATCCAAACGGAACGATTTATGAATGTGGAAATTTTAAGAAAATATACAATTACAATAATTCATTCTATCTATCAATTGAAGATGTCGATCCTGAATTATTTGAAAATGTAGTAACTCCAGCAAATCAACCAAGAACTAGATTGATTGAAGAAACTAAGAATAAGGTTTTTTATAAAACAGTAAAAACGGGTACTGGTTCTTTTTCCGAATCTTACATCTGTACTCCAACCGCAACTCCTGTAGTTGATCAAACTTGGACAGGGCAACTTGGGGTGGCTAGTGTGTCTGGTATTATCGAAGTTTCTACTACTCTTACTGCAAAAACTTATACCCACACCATCGTACTTAAAAATGTAATTTTACAAAGAGACAATAGTACTTTTAAACTAGGAAGCCGTTTTACTTTAGGTGCTATTGAAAGAACTGTAAATTAAAAAAGACAAATAATAGAACAACAATTAATTCTTACAAAAAACGTCTGTTTTTCTAAGCTGATTTTAACACTAAATCAGATCGAAAAACAGACGTTTTTTTATGCTCAAAAAAGAACATTTTAAAGCAAGTTTATTTTGTTTATTTATTGTTTTGTCTAAAATAAACTTCTGTTGCACCAAGACCATATTTTTGATAATTGGCATCCTGAAAATCTATTCCGTCATATCGGCCTAGCAAAAAATCTAATTCCGCTTTTAAAATTCCTTCGCCAACACCGTGAATAAAAACGATTTTCGGAATACGGTTTCTGATCGCAAATTCAATGTGTCTTTTCGCCGTTTCGGTTTGCAAAGTCAAAATATCAAAATTAGACATCCCTCTTTTATTTGGAACCAATTTTTCGATGTGTAAATCGAATTCTGGAACTCCAACATCGCGTTTATCTTTCTTTTCTTTGACAAAACTTCTCGGTTTTGGTCCCGTTTTTTCTTTTGAAATTTCATCTAAATCAAATCTTTTAATAGAATTCATTAAATTACTGGCATCTTGAACCTTAAGCAATTCATTGACAAAAAATGTCATCATAAATCCATCTGTAGTTTCTATTAAAACTTCATTGTTTTTGACCGAAACAACTGTTCCGTTTATGGCTTCGTCAAGAACCGAAACCTTATCTCCTTTTGCCAGCATCCTACTCTTCTTTATCGTTATTTTTACTTGGTGTTTTAGCGCTCAACTGCATCATCCCAAACATGAAAACTACAATTGCAATAATCATGATGTATATATTTTTTTCTTCTGAAACCTGCTCATAAAACGCAACCGAAATCGCAAGAATCATTATTATAATTTTAAAAGCCTTCATTAATTTTAAAGTTTAAAAAGTCAAAAGTATAAAACTTTCAAATATCACTTCTATTCTACTTCAAACGTTTGTCATATTTTTTTAGTAAAATTGCAAAAAGAATTATCATGACTTTAGAGAAATACATGATCCCATGTTTATTCAAAACCATCTTTGGTTTCGAGTGTCTGGGCTGTGGTTTTCAGAGGTCTTTATTCTTACTTTTTCAGGGGCAGTTTTTAGCCGCTTTCAAAATGTATCCAGCCATATATTCTTGTCTTTTACTCTTCACTTTTATAGCATTTCATTATTTAGACAAATCCAAAAATTACAAGAAATTAATTTGGAGAATGGCAATTATAAATCTCTTTTTTATGCTTGGAGGTTATTACTTCAAACACTTTTATTTTTAGATTTTAGATTTTCTAAAAAATCGTTTCGCTCTTTTTTGGAATTTGGGATTTAAAAAATTGGACTCGAGCGATAGCGAACAGGCGAAGCAATTTCAAACAACTTATCTCTTTATCTGATTCAAAATATCGTTCATCATTTCAATTTGAACTTTCTGAATTTCGATTAATTCTTGTTGCTGGTGCATAATCAAATGATCAATTTTATCGTGAATCATTCTAATTTCTAATTCTGATTTTAGATTAATCATATAATCTTTTTTAGCACGGTTTCGGTCTTTTTCTTCTTGACGATTTTGACTCATCATAATCACTGGCGCTTGCAAAGCCGCAACACAGGAAAGAATCAAATTTAGAAGAATAAAAGGATAGGGATCAAAACCTTTGTTTAAAAAAATGTAAACATTCGAACCAATCCAGATTGTAATAAATACGACAAACGAAATAATAAACGTCCAACTTCCACCAAAATCGGCGACTTTATCGGCTACTCTTTGCCCTAAATTGCGTGTTTCTTCTTCATCTTCCACAATGCTAACAATCGATTTATCTTCTTTTAATGAAGAAATCACATTTTTCTCCATTGCCGTAAGTGCCCCGATTTCTGTCGAAAGATAGTTTGAAATATATTTTTGACGGTAAACATTTAATTCGTTAACTGCAATACAATCGTCATCATTAAAATCAGGAAATTCCTTTTTAATTAAACCCAAAATTGGATCATGAATCGATTTGCCACAGATTTTTTCGTTTTCAGCAAAAGATAGCCCTGAAATTGCACTTTTAAATGTCTGGTTGTTTTTCATTTTTATTTGTTTTGAAAGCTAATTTACGTAATTAACTTCTTAAGAATAGCATAAAAAAGAACTGTTTCTGATTCGTTTTTTATCACAAATGAGGTTTTCTACAGAAAATTTCTTTAGTTAAATCGTGACTGTATTTCCAAAAAACGCCTTACTTTTAACGTTCCAAAATTATTCATTCATTTTTACCATTGTGACAAAAGACACTATCATACAAAACATAAAGGCTTTAAAGAGTCATTCACATATAAATTACGGTATTAAAACCAAAACAGAAGACTTTACGGAAAAGCTTTTTTATACTCTTTTTGATTCAAATGCTTCTCTTGATGAAAGTATTGATGAATTAGAAATACGCTTTAAAGAAATTGCGGTTTTAGCTTGCAAAAAACCTCAAAATTTATGCGAATCCATTTGGGACAGATTTCTTGAAAAACTTCCAGGTGTTTTAGAAAAACTAAATCAGGATGCAGAATATATCTTAGAAAATGATCCAGCTTCAAACAGCATTGACGAAGTATATTTAGCTTATCCCGGTTTTTACGCCATCGCTATTTACAGATTAAGTCACGAATTGTACAATTTAGATTTACTTCTTTTCTCTCGACTAATGAGCGAATATGCGCATAGAATTACTGGAACTGATATTCATGCCGGAGCCGATATTGCCTCTCCGTTTTTTATTGATCACGCAACTGGAATCGTAATTGGAGAAACTACTGTGATCAAAAAACATGTAAAAATTTATCAAGGTGTTACGCTTGGTGCATTGAGTGTAAGCAAAGAGATGAAAAATGCAAAAAGACACCCAACAGTCGAAGCAAATGTCTGTATTTATGCTAATGCAACCATTTTAGGAGGTGAAACTATAATAGGTAAAAACAGTATTGTTGGGGGAAATGCCTGGGTTACGAAATCTATTCCTGAAGATTCGATCGTTTTAAATACCACTACAACTGAAGTTAAAATAAAAGAAAAAAAATAAAATGGGTCCACAGAAATTATTAAACCTGATTGGAAACACTCCTTTGATGGAAACCGTCAATTTGGTTCAAAATAAAAATGTAAAACTACTGCTTAAGCTTGAAGGAAACAATCCTGGCGGAAGCGTAAAAGACAGAGCTGCATACAACATGATCGCTGCTGCTCTGGAAAGAGGCGATATTAAAAAAGGGGACAAACTAATTGAAGCAACCAGCGGAAATACCGGAATTGCATTGGCCATGATTGCACAATTATTTGGCATTGAAATCGAATTGGTTTTACCTGAAGATTCTACAAAGGAAAGAACTCAAACCATGCGTGCTTATGGCGCTACGGTTATTTTAACGCCAGCTAGCGAAGGAATTATCGGTTCTCGTGATTATGCTGACAAAAAAGTGGCTCAAGGCGGTTATTTGATGTTAAATCAGTTTGCTAATGATGATAACTGGAAAGCACATTACAAAACAACCGGACCTGAAATATGGAATGATACGGAAGGAACTGTTACCCATTTTGTTTCGGCAATGGGAACAACCGGAACGATTATCGGAACTTCGACTTATTTAAAAGAAAAAAATCCAAATATTCAGATCGTTGGAGCACAGCCAAGTGACGGTTCTCAGATTCCTGGAATCCGTAAATGGCCACAAGAATATCTTCCTAAAATTTTTGATGCTTCTAAAGTGGACACTGTTATTGACGTAAGCGAAGAAGAAGCACGTGCAATGACTAAAAGACTAGCTCTAGAAGAAGGCGTTTTTGCAGGAATGAGCAGCGGCGGTTCTGTTGCCGTAGCCTTAAAAATCGCCGAAAAATTAGAATCAGGAGTCGTAGTTGCCGTAATCTGCGACAGAGGAGACAGGTATTTGTCTTCGGATTTATTTGACTAATTAAAAAAGGTACTAAGCTACTAAGATACTAAGGTTCTAAGGTTTTGGAAACTTAAAAAACTTAGCTACTTAGCACCTCACAACCTTAGAAGCTAAAAAAAAATGAACTACAGAAAACTAGGAAAAACAAACTTTAATATCTCTGAAATCTCACTTGGTACTTGGCAGGTTGGAGGAAAATGGGGATCGGGTTTTGATGATAAAACTGCTGATGAACTTTTGAACACAGCGATAGACAATGGGGTAAACTTCATTGATACAGCAGACGTTTATGAAAATGGATTAAGCGAAACTGCAGTTGGACGTGTCGTTCGTTCGAGATCTGAACGTATTTTTGTAGCTACAAAATGCGGACGTCAAATTAATCCGCATGTAAATGAAGGATATACACCGAAAGTACTTCAAAAATTTGTGGAAGACAGTTTAAAAAGAACTGGTTTAGAAACTTTAGATTTAATTCAGTTACACTGTCCGCCAACCGAAGTATATTATCGTCCAGAAATTTTTGAACTTTTTGATCGTTTAAAAGAGCAAGGAAAAATCCTTAACCTTGGTGTAAGTGTCGAAAAAGTTGAAGAAGCTTTAAAAGCGATTGAGTACGATAATGTAACAACGGTTCAGATTATATTCAATTTATTTCGTCAGCGCCCGTCTGAATTGTTTTTCGCTGAAGCGAAGAAAAAAGACATCGGAATTATTGCAAGAGTTCCTTTAGCAAGCGGACTTTTAACGGGTACATTCAGCGAAAAAACAACTTTTGCCCCTCAAGATCACCGTAACTTCAATCGTAACGGAGAAGCTTTTGATAAAGGAGAAACTTTTTCAGGAATCGATTATGACCTTGGACTAAAAGCAGTTGAAGCTTTAAAAGCATTATTTCCAGGATCAGAAAATCTGGCTCCAATTGCATTACAATGGATTTTAAGTTTTAACGAAATAAGCTGTATTATTCCAGGTGCTTCAAAAGTAAGCCATGTATTATCGAATTTATCCGTTTATGATACTCCACAATTAACTGCTGAACAAATTTCGGCAATGAATAAAATCTACAACGATTACATCAAACCTTCTGTTCATCAACTTTGGTAATAATACCATTTAGGCATGCAAATAATATTTTTAAGTTTTTTCTCTCATAATCACGCAACCATTTATGGTTTATTGCATCTAGTTATAAAATACTAACCAATAAACCGTAATTATGAAAAAGTTATCCTTTTTTCTGCTAACAATCTGCATGACTATTACTTCCTGCAGTAAAGACGAAAGCTCGCGAGAAGAAGAACAAGCAAGGCTTGACAAAATGTCTGATGAACTTATTGAATATTCTCAAGTCAATTCCAAAACCTGTACTAATCCAGCAGATTGGGACATCCTAAAATATGGTGAAAGTGCTTGTTCAGGCTTCTACATTTATAACAAAAGTGTAGATGCCGCTGTTTTTAAAAAGAAAGTCGATAGCTATCGCGAAGCCAGAAGTAAGTTTGACGCTAAATGGGGTGTTTATTACGACGCTTACCCGTGTGAAACAGTAGTTATGAATACAAGAATATCGTGCGTAGAAGGAAAAGCAACTTTAGTTTATGATAATACCAAAGGGCAATAAAACAATTGAGGTTACTAAAAATTAGTAACCTCATGTTTTATATATCAAATTCTATTTTAAATTCGGCACCACGATTTTTTCCATCGCTCGAAGCGCTTAATCGGCCTTTATTACGTTCTATAATTTTCTTGCACAAGTACAATCCAATTCCAGTAGAACCTTCATTTGCAGTTCCGAGTCGACTCATTTTGGTGAATTTCTTAAACAATTCTTCAATCTGATGTTTATCAAAACCAATTCCTGAATCTTTAACCGTTAGAATCAATTTAGCATCTTCAGAATAAATTTTCACTTTAATTTCACTATCAAAATAAGAGAACTTTACGGCATTGCTTATCAAATTAACTAAAACCTGAATCAAAAGACCTTCGTCTATTTTAAGTTTGGCTTCAACACATTCTAAAACCAAATTTAGTTTTATATTTTTATCAAATAAGCGCTGTTCCACTTGTTCATTGATAAATGGAAGAATATTAGGAAACAGAACCGTTTTTATTTCTGGATTTATCTTAACAACTTCATCTTGTTCTTTTAGCAGTTTTATAAAGTTTTCTATATATCTAAATTGTAAATCTGTTGATTCACAAATTAATTCTGCTAGATTTTTAATTGATTCTGAAGGATCTTCGCTTATAATCAATTTTGCTAATCCCTGCGGATTTCCGGCAAAGTTTTTTAAATCATGCGAAAGCATATAAACCAAATCTTGTTTTTCGTTGATAAAACTTTCTGCTTCTAAAATTGATTCTTGAATATTACATAAAAGCAATCCTGCTTCATCTGTATATTCTGTTGGCAGAACAGAAAGTTTTCTGAAACTACGGTAATCATCTAATGCTTTTGAAGCTTTTTTAATTGGATTTATTAATCTGTTTAAAACCAAAAGTGTGATAGCGGTTGCCAGCAAGGTCATAATTAGCGAAAAAACTAAAATTGAAGTGGGTGAAATACTGTGCTTAAAATACAATACAAAAAATAAAATTCCTATTAGAGGAATATGAATACCGATAAAAGCAACAAAAAGGAACTTAAAAGCATAACTTTTTTTAAGAAAGCTGATCTGGGACAGTTTGTGGTACAACTTCATAAAAATGGGACAATCTCTGTAGGTTAATATTGTAATACGATGGAGTTTCTTACAAAACAAAATTAACTTTTATCCTTTAAAAACTAATTTTTTGATGAATTTCTAAAAATTTTGTAAAATTAAATTTGTAAAAGTTTTCAAAGGTTTATTTTTGCGCTATGGGAAGAAAAAATACAGACAAAGTTGTCTTTCATCAAATTCAAGTTCTTGATGCTGGTGCAAAAGGAGTTTCAGTAGCCAAAGCACCTGACGGAAAAGTTATCTTTATTCCGAATGTAGTGCCTGGAGATGTGGTTGACGTACAAACATTCAAAAAAAGAAAGGCTTATTACGAAGGTAAAGCCGTAAAATTTCACGAATTATCAGATTACAGAGTTGATCCAATCTGTGAGCATTTTGGAGTATGTGGAGGATGCAAATGGCAGAATATGAAATACAGCCAGCAGCTTGCATTTAAACAAAATGAAGTTAAAAATCATTTACAAAGAATAGGAAAAATTGAACTTCCGGAATTTGAAGACATTTTAGGTTCTGAGAAACAGTTTTTCTATAGAAATAAAATGGAGTTTTCTTTTTCAAACAGCCGATGGTTAACGGAGAAAGAAATTGGAAGCACAGAAGATTTAGGTAACAGAAATGCATTAGGATTTCATATTCCGAAAATGTGGGACAAAATTCTTGATATTAATAAATGTCATTTACAAGAAGATCCTTCAAATGCCATTCGCAACGAAATCAGAGCGTTTGCAAACGAGCACAATTTAGCGTTTTTCAATCCGAGAGAACATTCTGGATTATTGAGAACAGTGATGATTCGTACCGTTTCTACTGGCGAAATCATGGTTTTAATTCAGTTTTTTGAAGAAGACAAAGAAAACAGAGAATTAATTTTAGATCATTTATACGAGAAATTCCCTCAAATTACCTCTTTACAATATGTGGTAAACGGAAAACCAAACGATACGATTTACGATCAGGATGTTATTCTTTATAAAGGAAGAAACTACATTTTGGAAGAAATGGAAGGTTTAAAATTCAGCATTAACGCAAAATCTTTCTACCAAACCAATTCGGATCAGGCTTATGAATTGTATAAAATAACAAGAGACTTTGCTGATCTTACTGGAAATGAAGTTGTTTACGATTTATATACAGGAACAGGAACAATTGCGCAGTTTGTTTCTAAAAAAGCTAAAAAAGTAATTGGTGTAGAAAGTGTTCCTGAAGCCATTATTGATGCTAAAGCCAATACAGAACGCAATAATATTACCAATTGTGAGTTTTTTGTTGGAGACATGAAAGTAGTTTTCAACGAAGCTTTTATTGCACAACACGGAAAACCAGACGTTATTATTACTGATCCACCACGTGACGGAATGCATAAAGATGTAGTGGAACAAATCTTAAAAATTGCTCCAAAACGAGTGGTTTATGTAAGTTGTAATTCTGCAACTCAGGCACGTGATTTGGCTTTAATGGACGAGAAATACAAAGTTACCCGCGTGAGACCTGTAGACATGTTTCCGCAGACACATCATGTTGAAAATGTTGTACTTTTAGAACTTCGATAAAAAATAAATGAAAAAAATAATCTCGTTTTTACTGCTCTTTACTTTTGGCTTATCAAGCTGCGAGAAAGATGATATTTGTGACGGAAATACTCCAACAACTCCAAGATTGGTTATTACTTTTTACGATAACGCCAACCCGACAAAAACCAGAAACGTCAACAATTTGGAAGTAATTGGTGAAGGCATGGAAGAAGGAATTGTTTTTAATGAAAATGCTATCGATAGTACAAAATACTTAACTAGCGGCAGCAGTGTCATGATTCCGTTAAAAGTGAGCGATAGTACTGTTACTTATAAATTTATCTATAACGCAAATAGTACCACATCAAAGAATACAGATGTTATAAAATTCAATTACACTACTCAAAATGTATATGTATCAAGAGCCTGTGGTTTTAAAACTATTTTTACTCTAAAAACTCAAGATCCTTTTGTTCAGACAGACCCAGATGGGGATACTGTCTGGATGACAGACGTGCAATTGTTTAACCCAAACATTGAATCCGAAAATGAAACACACATTAAAGTATTTTTCTAGCATTTTCTTAGTGTTTTCAATGTCTTTAGGGTACGCGCAGGAAACACAGGAAACTACAGTAAAAAAAGAAGTTACTCCCAAAAAACCTAAAACTGAAACTGCAAAACCAGAAATTCAGGAAGTAAAAAAAGACAGCATCATCAAAACGGATCGTTACGGTCTTCGTGTTGGTGTTGACTTATACAAACTTACCCGAGGTCTTTATGATAAAGATTATAAAGGAGTAGAATTCGTTGGAGACTGGAGATTGACAAAGAAATATTATCTGGCTGCTGAATTAGGTTATGAAAATAAAACAACAGATGATGACCGATTAAATTCATCTGCTTCGGGAACTTATCTAAAAGCTGGATTTGATTATAATTTCTACGAAAACTGGCTTGACATGGAAAACCTAATCACAATCGGACTTCGTGGTGGTTTTAGTTCTTTCAGTCAAGATTTAAACAGCTATAAAATCTACAATCCGAACCCGTATTGGGGAGAATTACCTGCTTTAACAACAAACCAAAAATATAGCGGACTTTCTGCTAGTTGGCTGGAAGTTGCGATGGGGATAAAAGCAGAAGTTTTTGATAATGTTTTTGTTGGTTTTGGAGTACAACTTAAACTTCTTGTAACCAATAAAAAACCAAGCGGATTTGACAATCTTTATATTCCTGGTTTCAACCGAACTTATGACGGAAGTTTTGGAGTAGGATTTAATTATACTGTCTCTTATTTCATTCCGATTTACAAGAAAAAAATAAAGATTCCTCAGATACAAGAAGTTTCTAAGAAAAAATAGTCTTTTTTAAAGGTTCTAAGATACTAAGACGCTAAGGCACTAAGCTTAAAAAGGCTTAAATTCAAAAAAATATTTGAATTTAAGCCTTTCTTTTTTGGAGAAATTTTAATTATCCTATTTCTTTAATTCCTTTCATAAAAAGCCATTTCATAAAAAGTTTTTCTCCGTCTTTTGTTCGAACAGCCTGAAATTTAGGTCCGATAATTGTTCCGATTACAAAAGCAGTCAAAGGAATCCATATTCCAGTTAAACCAGTATAAGCGGCGATTAAAAATCGAAACGCAAGAAACAGGATTGCAAAAGCAGCTAATTGATATAAAAAAGCTCTTAATTGTAGTTTTGACATGTTTTTATTTTTTGAGTTGCTAAGCTGCTAAGGGGCTAAGTTGCTAAGTTTTTTCTTAACAACTTAAATTATTAAAAGCTTAATTTTTTTTTAGTTGCTAAGTTAATAAGACACTTAGTTGCTAAGTTTTTTTCTTAATAATTTTAAAACTTAAAACCTTAGCAACTAAGTATCTTAGAAACTTAAACCTGAAATTTCGTTCTCTTACTTCCTTCGTACATTTCGTATTTTACTAAACGTGCTTCAAGACTTCCGTTAAAAAGCTTGATTTTTCTTGAAGGTTTTAGACCTACGAATTTTAAAGCTTCTAAGTTTGCTGTAATAAACCAGGCATTTGTCCCTGGATAATTTTTCTTTAGCGTATCTCCAATACTAGCGTAGAATCTTTCCATATGAATGTCCAAACGCTCATCGTAAGGCGGATTGAAAACAATATGAAGTTTACCTTCTGTTTCTTTTTCTGTATCAAAGAAATTCTCTTCGTAAACCTTTATATAATCCTCTAAATTGGCATTTCTTATATTGTCTTTGGCTTTGCTAACCGCACTTGGCGCTTTATCATAACCTTTAATTGTATAATGAAATTCTCTCGTTTTCTTCATTAAACTATCAATAATTTTATCAAATAGATCATTGTCCCAATCTTTCCATTTTTCAAAAGCAAATTCTTTTCTGTTGATGTTTGCTGGAATATTGCAAGCAATCATCGCCGCTTCTGCAAGGAAAGTTCCAGATCCACACATTGGATCAAGAAAATGACTTTGTCCGTCCCAGCCTGATAATAATAAAATTCCAGCAGCTAAAACCTCATTAATTGGCGCAATATTCGTTGCCGTTCTATAACCACGCTGATGAAGAGAAGCTCCAGAAGTATCTAAAGCTACAGAAACCTGATCTCTATCGATATGAATATTGATTTTTAAATCTGGATATTGTTTATCAATACTTGGGCGTTGTCCCGTTCTTTCTCTAAACTGATCTACAATGGCATCTTTACATTTTTGAGAAACAAATTCAGAATGATTGAAATAAGTAGAATGAACCGTTGCATCAATTACAAAAGTCTGGTTGGCATTTAAATATTTAGACCAGTTTAACCCCGAAACACCTTTATACAAGGCTTGTTCGTTGTTTGCTCTAAAAGAATAAATTGGTTTTAACACTTTAAGCGCCGTACGCAAAGATAAGTTGGCTTTGTACATAAAACCTTTATCCCCCTTAAAACTCACCATTCTCACTCCTTTTTCAACGTCCTGAGCTCCAAGGTCACGCAATTCTTTTTCTAATATTTCTTCAAAGCCAAAAAAACATTTGGCAATCATCTTAAAATTTTCTTCCATCTTTCTTTTAAATTAAAAAAACTAAAAATTCAAAAGACACTCATTTGCATCTCTTCATAATGCAACAATGTATCGCACCTAAATAGTTATTTTTCGGCAAAAATACACTAAATTTGCCGGACTTTGAATTAATTGAAATAGAATAAATGTCTGAAAAGCATAACGGATCTGTCCAAAATCAAGAAGGCAACAATCAAAACTGGTATTCTTCCTGGTTTGATACTCCTTATTATCATATTCTTTATAAGGATCGCAATTATCGTGAAGCGCAAGTTTTCATGGATAATTTGACGCACTATCTTAATCTGCCTGAAAAGGCAAAAGTATTGGATTTGGCCTGTGGTAAAGGACGTCATTCTATCTATTTAAATCAATTGGGTTATGATGTTTTAGGAGCCGATCTATCTGAAAACAGCATTGCCGAGGCAAGTAAAAACAGCAACGATACACTTCATTTCAAAGTTCATGATATGCGTGAACCATTTGAAGAAAAGTTCGATGCTATTTTCAATCTTTTTACGAGTTTTGGTTACTTCGAAAGCGACGACGACAATCTAACAACTTTAAAAGCAATTAAAGAAAGTTTATCTGAATATGGTTTTGCCGTTATCGATTTTATGAACGTAGCAAACGTGATTGAAAATCTTGTTCCAGAAGAAACAAAAACCGTTGACGAAATTGATTTTCACATCAAAAGATACGTTGAAGATGGACATATTTTCAAAGAAATAGATTTTGAAGACCAAGGCAGAAAATATCATTTTACAGAAAAGGTAAAAGCCTTAACTTTAAAAGATTTTCAAGATTTAATGGACGAAGCCGGAATTTTCCTTCTGGACATTTTTGGAGACTACAAACTCAAAAAATTCCATAAAACTGAAAGCGAAAGATTAATCATGATTTTTAAATAGGTTTAATCGTCAAACCGTTAATTTGTTTAATCGCTTAAACAAACTAACAAAAAAACCGATTAAACGATTAAACAATTAAACGATTAAACAAAAGATGAATTATCTACTACCTTTATTTTCTGTACTTTTAGGATATAGTGTGGCTTTGTTTATTAAACCAAAAAACAAAACCAATTTAAAATTACTGCTGGCTTTCAGCGGTTCTTTTTTATTGTCATTAACCGTAATGCACCTTCTTCCTGAAGTTTACGAATCTCACAATCATAATATCGGAATTTTTATCATGATCGGAATTTTATTCCAGATCATACTCGAATTTTTCTCAAAAGGAGCTGAACACGGGCACGTTCATGGACATGCAAAAATGTCTCAAATTCCGTGGCTTTTATTCTTTAGTTTGTGCATTCATGCTTTTTTAGAAGGATTTCCTGTTAGTCATCATCATGGTTTAGCAATCGGAATTGCTATTCACCACTTACCTATTGCCGTGATCTTAACAACATTTTTTATCAATGCGGATTTAAACAAAAAAGCCATTTTCGCTTTCATGCTTACATTCGCTGTAATGACACCATTAGGAACAGTAGCATCAGAATTTCTTCCCATATTAAATGATTATTACACCGAAATAACAGCAATGGTCATTGGTATTTTATTCCACATCTCTTCAACAATTATTTTTGAAAGCAGCGAAGGACATAAATTCAATATCGCCAAAGTTTCTATGATTGTTCTCGGAATTCTATTGGCTTTCTTTTTATAATGAGTTAATTAGAAAATGTGTCAATTAGCTAATGAGAGAATTTTTTAATTTAAGACGAAGAAAAAAAATACCTAACAGGTTTTAAAAACCTGTTAGGACAATTATCTAATTATCTAATTGACTAATTATCTCATTTAATTAGCTCTCTTTCTCTCCTCTTGATTTCCAAAATTACGTTCCTTCATGTTAATCTTTTTATTTCCAAAATTGTAAACTACGGACAAACGGACAAAACGATTGCTTTCATTGTTACTATAAACTTGTTTTACGCCATTTACTACCGAAGTAAAATCTTTTAAATAAGAAGTATTAAAAATGTCATTGGCTAGAAATGCAATTTGCATCGTTTTATTAAACAAATCTTGTTTGAATCCAATATCAAAACTAGAAGTATATCCTATTTCATATAATCCTCTTTTAAAAGGTGTACTGTAGTTAAAATCAATTTGAAGTTTTGTGTTTTTTCCTAAAACGAATGTATTATTTGTTGTAAAATCAATCTGCAAACTGTTTGATGGCATTGCATCAATATCTTTAATAAATTCCGTTTTTGCACCTAAAAAATATAACGAATTTTCACTTTGCCACCAATCTGCAAAAGTTGCAGAATACGTTTCTCCTAAGCCATAATTTAAGCTTTTAAAATAATTATCACGCGTTACAATTTGCGTATTCGTTTCTGGATTTGAAGTAAACAAAACGCCATAACCATTTGTAATTAAATTTACAGTAACACTTGTTCTTAGAATTTCTTTATACGAATGAGCAAACTCAAAATTATCACTAAATGAAGGCTTCAAAAACGGATTTCCTTCAGAATAACTATTACTGCTAATATAAATTCTGAACGGATTCAATAAATCAAAACGAGGCCTATTAATTCTTTTTCCATAATTCAAACTGAAATTATTATTCTCATTCTTTTTGTATGAAGCAAATACTGTTGGAAAAAGTTTTAAATAATTGTTTACCGTTTCCTGATTCAGTGTTTCTGAAAATCCTGTAGTTTGTGTATTTTCAAGTCGCAATCCTAATTGAAAATTCCATTCTTCGTTTATTTTTTTATCACCGTTTATATAAACTGCCTGATTACTTTCTGTGTATTTAAATCGGTTTGATTGATTTGTATCTAAAACAGGAGTTCCCGTAATTGTATCATAAAAAAGCATATCGCTTACACTATTTGTAAAACTCACTTTGGCTCCATAAGATAAATTCATCACTTGAAGCGGATGTTCCATATCTGCCTTAAAACTCAAATTATCAATATCCTGATTCGAGATATTTCTTCCAGATTGATTCACATCAACAAAAGTTCCGTCTGCTAAATAATTATTTGCAACAAACTCACGATCAAATTTTGAATTATAATTAAAGTAATCTGCATCAAATGATAATTTTCGGTTTAACGAATCTAGTTTTGTAATCAAATGGGCATTGTACGTTTGATTGTTTGAACCTCTGTCTGCAAAACTGTTGTTTACAATGTAATGTTGCAATTGATTTTGTGTATTGTACTTATTGACGACAATATCTGATTGAAAATCTGGATTGTTTCTATCATTTAAAATTTGAAAACCGATTGTCGTTTTTTCTGAAAAATCATAATCTAAAGCTATTTTTGCAGACAAGTTTTCATTTTTTAATTTTGTGGTTGCATCCATTCTGGAAAGTCCATCCTCAAAATAGACATCCGAAATTTCATCTATACTCTTATATCCTGTTTTTCCGTTAACACTTGCAGAAAAACGAAATTTGTTCTTGTTGTAAAAGAAATTATCTCTCAAAGTAAAACTTCCATATTTATTTTGATCGTAAGATGTTGTAGTCGTATTTTTCCAGGAGTCACGAACTCCTTTTTTCATAATAATATTGATCAATCCGCCAGTTCCCTCTGCTTCGTATTTTGCAGGCGGATTGCTAATTATTTCAATATTCTTGATATCATTTGCTGAAATTGATTTCAAAAAATTATTCAATTCTTCACCCGTTAATTCAATAATTCTTCCATCAATCATAACTCTCGAAGTTCCTTTTCCTAATATATTAATTGTATTGTTTTGCACTACAACACCAGGAGCAGTATTAATAGCGTTCAAAGCATCTCCTCCTATATTTGCAACATTATTTTCAAGATTATATATTATGCGATCTGTTTTTTGCTCAATTGTTTTCTTTTTAGATTGAATCACAACTTCAACCAATTTGGTTTCGTTTTCTTTGAGGATAATAGTTCCCAAATCAGTGTTTTTTTCTAGGGAAATTTCCTTTTCATAATCCGCAAAACCCAAAAGACCAATTTTAATTTTATAAAAACCATTAGTAAGATTTATTTCAAAAAAACCATCTTCTTTAGTTGTAGCTCCATTAATAATTTTTCCTTCTTTATTTAATATCGAAATTTCAGCCCATTGTACAGATTGGGTTTCGCTAGCGACTTTTCCTTTTAATGTTGATTGTGCTAAACAAAACAAAGGCAATAGTAATAAGATTAGGAGATTTAATTTTTTCATGATTTCTAATTTTAACTTGTTCGATTAATTTGAAGCAAAGTTGCCTTAGAAAACTTCCCTATGCGACCGACAAAAAAAAGTCGAACCATTTTCTCAAATAGAAATTGGTTCGACTTTATTAGCTAAGGCGTTCGACTTTTTACAAAACCTTTATTTTCAACTATTTCTGTACGCTGTAGGTGTTAAATTGGTATATTTTTTAAATGAAGTATTAAAAGAGGATTTCGAATTAAAACCTACTTCATATAATATTTCCAGAACCGTAAGCTGGCTTTTAGTTTGATCTTTTAAAATATGCATGGCTTTTTGAATGCGATATTCATTCACAAAATCAAAAAAATGCTGATCGATATGATGGTTAATCAAAACAGATAAATCACGAACTGGAATTTCAATTTGATTAGAAAGCTCCTGAATCGTGAGTGAAGGATCAAGAAAAGGTTCTTTTTCTTCCATATACTGCTTTAATGTCGAAATTTGAGAAGAAATAACTTTATCCTCAACCTCTATTGTTTTTGAGACTTTAACTTCTTCCTTTTCTGTAGAAAGAAACTCTTTTGTTAATTGCAAATTAGAATTGATTCCTCTAAAAAGTTCCGGATGATTTAATGCTTTCATTATAAACCAGCAAATGACACTTAAAGCCATAACGATCATCAAAACATTTCCCCATAGAAAAACATCTCTCGAAGCAGTATAACGCAACAAATTTTTTGAAGCCGTAATAGAATGCATTACCACAAAAACACAATTCATCTGGAAAAGCCATTTATAGGTAGACGTACTTGGATTCGTATAATTTTCAAGATAAATTCTTTTGTATTTTCTTAAAACTAAAAATATACTCACAATATAAAACCAATATTGAAATTCGATTAGAATCTGAAAAAAGTAAATTTCAAACATGGTACTGTAATGTTCTAAAATAAACTGCTTTTCAGCGCCCGATTTCAGATAAACCCTTGGCATTAAAACAAAATTCATTACAACAAATGGAAGTGTATAGATTAAATGCTTCCATTTTAATCTAAAATCAGAATAACAAACTGCCAAAACATATAAATAGATCAATGGCATCTCCAATAAACACACTGTGCTTCTGAATAAATCTATATTTATGTATTCTAAAGGAAATGAATAATCCATCAGCCCGCTAAAATCAATAGCTGAAAAAATGATAAAACAAGCAAACAATCTATTAGCCAGTTTATTTTCCGTTTTTACTGTAAGTAAAAAAAGTGCCAACAATAACGAAACAAAGACAGCAATACGGGCCACGCTATCTAAAAATCCTAATTTATCCATTTATCGTATATATGAAACAAATATAATATTTTAGTTGGTGTAACAAAGAACCTCAAAAATCGTCTTTAATAACAAAAAAACGAATAAAGTAAAGATTATAAATCTTTGAATTTTGCAAGATTGGAATAAAATATATTAATTTTGGCGAGTCTAAATAACGATAAAATGACATTTACGAAAACCACGGAACAATCATCGAAATATGAGCATTTAGAGAAAATGTCTATTCATGAATTGTTGACCAATATTAATCAAGAAGACAAAACTGTTCCTTATGCGGTCGAAAAAGCTTTACCTCAAATAGAAGCTTTAATTCCGCAAATCGTCTCTAAATTAAAATTAGGAGGCCGATTATTTTATATTGGAGCAGGAACTTCTGGTCGCCTTGGTGTTGTTGATGCTTCAGAATGTCCGCCAACATTTGGTGTTCCTTTTGATTTAGTAAATGGTATTATTGCGGGTGGTGACACTGCCATTAGACGTGCGGTAGAAAACGCCGAAGACAGTACAACAAATGCTTGGATTGATCTTCAAAATCATAAAATCGACTCAAATGATGTTGTAATCGGAATTGCAGCTTCGGGTACAACTCCTTATGTTATCAGTGGTTTAGAAGCTTGTAACCAAAATAATATTATTACGGGTTGTATTACGTGTAATGAAGGAAGTCCGTTGGCATTAACGGCTCAATTCCCGATTGAAGTGGTTGTTGGTCCTGAATTTATAACAGGAAGTTCTAGAATGAAAGCCGGAACTGCCCAAAAATTAGTTCTTAATATGATTTCGACTGCAGCTATGATCCAGCTTGGAAAAGTGAGAGGAAACAAAATGGTTGATATGCAGCTAAGTAATATCAAACTAGTTGATCGCGGCGTTAAAATGATTATGGAAGAAATTCCAGTTTCTTATGAAGAAGCTTCAGAATTATTAAAAAAATACGGCAGCGTGAGAAATGCTGTTGATAATTATAGAAAATAAAAAGCTTTGTCTGGTGGTTTAACCGCAAAGCACGCAAAGTTCGCAAGTTTTATTTACAAAGCTTTGCGAATTTTGCGTTTTATTTTAGGGTTATAATGTAAAAAAACTTTGCGACCTTTGCGTTTAAATACAAGTCAACAACTTGAAACAAAAGAAACCTGAAACTTGAAACAAACTAAATGGCAGCAAATAAAGAATTACTAAGAAAAGGAGTTACATATCTAACAGGCGCTCTGCCTTTGATGTTTTTAGGTCCGTCAATGATTTATAATGCTTTTCAAAATCAGCATACCAACTGGCATTATCTTGTTTTAGGAATTGGAATTGTAGCTTGTTTATCTTCTATGGTTTTGATCTTTTTAGGGTTGAAAATCATTATGAAAGGTATATTTAACGACTAATTTGTATCTTTACTAAAATTCTTTGTTATGGATATACAAGCAGAAATAAACTGGATTCATCAAGAAATTGATAAAGTGAAAGATCCTTCTTTTGTTGAAAAACTAAAACACCTCCTACAATCTATCAATAATACCGCAATTGACTCAGATACAGCTTATAATTTAGATATTGAAAATGCCTTAGAAAACATTAAAAAAGGTAATTTTTATACTGAAGATCAAGCAAAAGAAATTGCGAAAAAATGGGGAAGAAAATAATTTGGTCAAGCGATGCTTTAAACCAGTTAGAGGACATTCATTTTTACATTTTCTTTGAAAGTAAATCATTAAAAATTGCTGATAAAGTAGTTAATACTATTTTTGATAGTACTGAAATACTTAAAACACAGCCTGAAATTTATAAACTTGATAAACAAAAAACTAATAATGATGGTAGTTTTAGAGTTTATTCCGTTTATGATTATGCTGTTTCTTATCAAATAACAGAGGAAAATATCTTTATTCTTCGAGTGCGTCACAACGCACAAAAACCTAAAAAACATTCATGGAAAGTCTAATTCACATTCAGAAAACATTCGAGAAAGTTGTTTACATCGATAAAAAAATAAACAATCGAGAGTTTGAAGATTGTGTGTTTAAAAACTGTGATTTTTCAAACAGTAATTTTAATTCGAATACTTTTCTGGACTGCGAGTTTATTGACTGCAATCTTTCTATGACGAGTTTGGCTGGAACGAGTTTGAAGAATGTCACTTTTAAAAACTGCAAACTTTTAGGAATCGCTTTTAATGAATGTGACGATTTCTTGTTTCAAGTTTATTTTGAAGAATGTACTTTGGATTATGCGTTATTTTCGAACAAAAAAATGCCCAAAACCAAGTTTATCAATTCTTCAGTTCGAGAAGTAACTTTCATTGGAACCAATTTAACCAGTTCTGTTTTTGATAATTGCGATTTGGACGGCGCTATTTTCAACGAAACGCAATTGGCATCTGTCAATTTTAAAACAGCTTACAATTATAAAATTGATCCTGAATTTAATCCGATGAAAAAAGCGCAGTTTTCTACAGAGGGAATTGTCGGACTTTTAGATAAATATGATATTAAAATTGTTTAAGCGATTACTTTTCGATTGTTCGTAATGCCTTTTTTATAATGTATAGTGTTTCTTTTGTGGCACTCTCTTTTTTCCATTTCTCACATAAATCTTTTACAAAATCCGGTCTTGTTTTACTGGCATCATTGAGCCAATTGCCAACACTATCCTGAACATACTTGGAAGAATCAGATTTTAAAGCATTTAAAATCTTCAAACTTAATTCTGGTTCTTGTTTCAATTTTTCGATATGTTCACACCAAACGCCTCTCGGGCGAGTCGCTTCGGTTGCAAAACGTCTAATATTTTCGTCTTCGCTTAAAGTCCATTTCAAAAGTATTTCAAGGCTTTCTTCTAAATTTCTTATAATACTCGAACGAATTGCTAACCATGAAATTTCTCTAACACCAAAATGCTTATCGGCTGCAAGAAACTGAATTTGCGCTAAAATTTCTTCTATCTTAAATTCTTGATTTTTCCCAATTGTATAAGCAGACCAGCATCGCACCACATCCGATTTATGTTTCGAAATGATGGAAAGTATATCCGAATCGTTATTAAGAATTGACTCTGCTAATATTCCTGTCCCAATTGTTTCATTTATAGTATTGACCGTTTGCTTTTTTAAATTTCTAATATCTGTTAAAATAGGTTCCAAATATTCCATTCGGTTAGACTCTTTCAACACATTTTCTAAAAGCTTCGTTTGATTTACCGCAAGCCATTCTACCAAATTTGCCGTTTCGATTTCTCCTTTATTGAGCTGTTCTAAAACCCAAGCTGGAATATCTTTTGTCGATCTGGCTCCTTTACGCTTTATCTCTTCCATAATTTTTACTTTGATTCACGCAATCGTTTAGTATCCTTAAAATTTTGATTATTTTTGTAAATATCGGAAAGCCTGAGAACACTGGCAATACCGCATATTTTTGTCCCATAGGGATATAAAAGTCAATTTTATGCAAACAAAGGAACGAAGCGAAGAAAATAAAATCTGTCCATTGGAAATTGCTGTGAATACAATAAGCGGAAAATGGAAAATTCCAATTGTCTGGCAGATTAATGAAGGAAAAAAAAGACCGAGCGAATTTTTAAGAGGCATTGCAAAAGTAGACCGACGCGTTTTAAATCAGCAGTTGAGTGAAATGGTGGAAGATGGTATTTTAACCAAAGAATCTTTTAATGAATTACCACCAAGAGTTGAATATTCTCTGACTGAAACTGGAAAACAATTGGTAGAGATTCTGTGGAAACTAAACGATTGGGGAAAAATATTAATTACTGAAAATAAAGTTGAACTTCAATCTTAAAATAGCAAATCATGAAAGCTGACGAATCTTATTTAGAAAGTGCTAAAAAACAGTTTTTGTATTATAAAGCTCTAGGTGAAAAAGCAATCGATCAACTCGAACCAACACAACTTTTTGTTTCTTTTAATGAAGACACCAACAGCATTGCGACTATTATAAAACACATTTCGGGCAATATGCTTTCGCGCTGGACCGATTTTTTAACTTCTGATGGTGAAAAAGAATGGCGAAACCGTGATGCAGAATTTGAAAATGATCTGCAATCTAAAGAAGAAGTCTTGGAAGTTTGGAACAAAGGCTGGAATTGTCTCGAAAATGCTTTAGAAAACTTGAAACCAGAACAACTTTCTGATATCATTTATATTAGAAATGAAGGTCATACGGTAATTGAAGCCATAAATCGTCAATTAGCGCATTATCCCTATCATGTTGGGCAGATTGTTTTTTACGCCAAACAATTGAAAAACAGCGAATGGAATAGTTTATCGATTCCGAAGAATAAATCGGGAAATTACAATGCTGAAAAGTTTGCCAAAGAAAAAGAAATCAAGAACTTTACCGACGATGAACTAAAAAGATTGAAATAACATATCTTTTCAAAATATGAAATCAAAAAACAACGAAACACATCATTTTTTGCCTAGTGGCGAATGGGAAGGTTTTTATTGTTATTCTAACTCCCCACAACAGCACAAAATGTCTATTAGTTTAAATTTTTCCAATTTGAAGGTTAATGGTTCTGGAACTGATGATGTGGGATCTTTCAAATGGAATGGCAATTATAATCTGGAACAGTTTAAAATCAAGATGGTTAAAACTTATCCTACTCATCCTATTAATTACAAGGGAGATATTGACGAAAATGGTATTTGGGGAATGTGGGATAATCCAGAAGATTTAAGCGTTTTTGATGAATACTCGCCCGCATTTAAACAACAAGTAAAGGCAATGACATTCGGAGGATTTCATATCTGGCCTAAAGCAGTAGGTGGCGAATCTAAAGAAGAAATGAAAGAAGAAGTCAAAGAATCCAAAAAGCTAAAAGAGTTTTATATCCCAAAAGTTTAAATTAAATACAACTGCTTCTTATTATCCTAATGCCCTAGCCCTGATTGAAATGGAAATCCTTTTTGTTTTTTTCTTTAAAAAATAAAAAGATTGGAATGGAAAGCAGGATTAGCTCCTAAAAAAACTTATTTAAAATGAAAAAATTTATATTCTTATTTCCGGTACTGGCTTTAGTATCTTGTTATAATACCGAACACAATTGCAAAGATTTTAAAACTGGAAAATTCAAATTTGAAACAGAAGTCAACGGCGTTAAAAAAACAACTTATTTTGAACGCAAAGAAGACATCGAAATCGAAACTTATGAAGGAAAAACAGATACTGCAACGATTCGATGGGTAAGTGACTGCGAATATGTTCTTCAGAAAAAACATCCAAAGAATATGGCTGAAGAAAAAGCCATCAGCATGAAGATTCTAACTACTTCTAAAGATTCGTATACTTTTGAATTTGGTCTGGTTGGTTCTGAAGAAAAACAACGCGGTACAGTTCATAAAGTAGATTAAAGTACTGATTTTAAAACACACAAAGCTCCAAATTTTGGGGCTTTTTTTCTGCCACGAATTTCACCAATTTCCACAATTTTTATTGTATCAAATTAATTCGTGGAAATTGGTGAAATTCGTGGCAACCATTAAAACTTTGTCTCTTTGCATCTTTGCAACTTTTATTAACGTGTTTCTTTTACATTTCTATTTTAAATAGTACATTAGGACTTTAATCTAGCCACATGAAAAATACCATTTCGCAGAGAGTTGCTGACTTTTTAAAAGGATATCCGCCCTTTAATTTTTTGCATCAGAAAGATTTAGAAAAACTGTCTGAACAGATTTCAATTATATACAAAGAAAAAGATTCGGTGATTTTTGCTGAAAATGATAAAACCCATGATTCTTTTTATGTGGTGCATAAAGGCGCCGTTGCCTTGAAAAAAAGCACTAAAAACACTGTTTTAGACATGTGTGATGAAGGCGATATCTTTGGTCTTCGTCCGCTTTTGGCTCAGGAAAACTATATTATGGAAGCCGTGGCTCACGAAGAAAGTATTTTATACGCGATTCCGATTGCGGTTTTTAAACCTTATGCTCTTGAAA
This sequence comes from Flavobacterium panacis, assembly GCF_024649945.1. Taxonomy (GTDB): domain Bacteria; phylum Bacteroidota; class Bacteroidia; order Flavobacteriales; family Flavobacteriaceae; genus Flavobacterium; species Flavobacterium panacis. Next base: position 81,192 of record NZ_JANKMS010000002.1, read on the forward strand.
ATAGAAATGTTGGTAATTTCCTGATTGAAAGTTATGCTTCTAATACCCGAAATCCGTACTCGGATATTCATAAAGATAAATTGTATGGGGATGATTTGCTTAATGAAAATCTTCAAACTAGCAATCATTCGTTTGATTTAGCACCAATCAAATATTCTAAAAAAATTGTAACCTGTAGTCCATCAACAACAGTAAGAGATATTGCAAAAATCATGGGCAAGAAAAAAGTCGGTGCGATTTTAATTGTAGACGAAATGCTTCCTATTGGTATTTTGACCGATAAAGATCTCCGAAACAAAATTGTGACGGGAGAATTTCCTATCGAAACAACTGCCGAAACAATTATGACAAAACCTGTAATTACCTATCCTAAAAAAATGACGGTTACAGAGGCACAAATGGCGATGATGAAAAGTAATATCAGCCATTTGTGTTTGACGAAAGATGGAACCGTAAATACAAAAGCAGTCGGAATTCTATCGAAACATGACGTTATGGTCGCTTTAGGAAACAACCCTGCTGTTTTGATCAAAGCGTTAAAGCGAACTAAAAAGATTAAAGAAATAAAGCCAATTCGCAACCAAATCATGCAATTACTGCAAGGTTATTTGGATCAAAATATTCCGATGACGCTGATTACCAAAATCATTACCGAACTTAATGAAGCTTGTACCACGCGTGTTATCGAAATTTGTATTGAAAAAATGAGCAGTCCGCCACCTGTTAAATTTGGCTGGCTCGCACTTGGAAGTCAAGGAAGAGGCGAACAAATGTTGCATACGGATCAAGATAACGCCATTGTTTATGAAAATGTAAATGAAGTTTTTAGAGATGAAACTAAAATTTACTTTTTAAAACTGGCTGGACACGTTAATAAAGGTCTTTTTGAAATTGGTTATGATTATTGTCCTGCCGATATGATGGCTTCGAGTCCGAAATGGTGTATGAGTTTGGACGAATGGAAATCGCAAGTACATCATTGGATTACTAATCCTGGTAAAAACGAGGTATTGCTTTCGTTTATTTTCTTCGATTACAGCATGACTTACGGCGATTCAGATCTTGTAAATCAATTGTCTGATTCTATTTTTGAAGATGTTAAAGCCAACCCTATATTTTATATGCATTTGGTGAGTGGAGCTTTGCAAAGTCCTTCTCCTACTGGTTTCTTTAGACAATTCTTAGTAGAACAAGATGGTGCCAACAAAGATAACTTTGACATTAAACGAAGAGCTTTAATGCCTTTGACTGATGCGGCTCGTGTTTTAATTTTATCACATTCTATTAAAGGAATCAGCAACACCGCAGAACGTTTTGAAAAACTGGCGGAATTAGAGCCTAATAATAGAGAATTGTATTTATCTTGTTCGTATTCGTTTAAAGCCTTACTGAAATTTAGAACCAAACAAGGATTATTGCACCATGATTCTGGGCAGTTTATAGAATTGGAATCTTTAACCAAAATGGAAAAAATTAAACTGAAACGTACTTTTAAAACTATAAAAGAACTTCAGGAACTTATTTCAGTACGTTTTAATATCTCAAATCTGGTATAATCATGAGTTTATTCAATTTTTGGAAAAAAGAAGAAAACAATCTGTTTGATGAAAACATCACGATTGAAGAAACTCGATTTGTGGTTTTAGATACGGAAACCACAGGTCTTGATTACGATAATGATCGTATGTTATGCATTGGAGCGCTTGTACTTCAAAACGGAATTATCAATATCCAGAATAGTTTTGAAGTATATCTGGAACAAGAGCATTACGATAAATCGACAGCACAGATTCATGGCATTCTAAAAGATTTATTAGTCAAACGTCCAAGCGAATTGGAAGCTTTACAACAGTTTTTGGATTTTCTAGGAGATTCCATAATCATTGCACATCATACTATTTTTGATGTTACGATGATCAATAAAGCTTTAGAACGAAACGGACTTCCGCAATTAACCAACAAAACTTTGGATACGGCTTATTTGTATAAAAAAACGCTGATTCAATCGCATTTGTTTGAACGAAAAGATCATTATACTTTAGATGATTTGGCCGATAAATTTGATATTTCTAAAAAAGATCGTCATACTGCTTTGGGCGATGCGTATATTACAGCTATTGCATTTCTAAAGATTGTTAAAAAACTGAAAGAGAAGAAAGCAACTAACCTAAATCAGCTTTTTAAACCGCTTTAAGATTTTTTTAAGAGTCTTAAATTTACATTCAAAACCTTTAATTTACTATTTCATAATAATAGACTTACAATTATTAGCATTAAGAAAAAATTAACATAACCTGTATTTTGTTTTAGAGAGATAGCTTTGTGCTAATCAAAAAAACAAAAACAATTATGAAAGCTAACTTTTTAAAATCAATTGCCTTGTTGGGAATTGCAGGATTCTCTGTAATCTCTTGTCAAGATGATGACAAAAAATCCTCGAATGAAGTAAATGCGAATATCGATTTTACTTCACATTCAAAAGTTCCTGCGTTTGTATACGCTATGACTGGTTTTGAAAACCTAAAAATCAGTACTTTAATTGCAAGTACAGATGTACTTCCTGAATCTCCAAAATTTATTTACGGTGCTCAGCCTGATGGTGCTGGACTTATGAAGAATCCAAATGGAGAGGGTTATATCATGATTACCAACCATGAAATTTTACAATCTGTTTCTAGAGTTTATTTAGATAAAACTTTCAAACCTGTAAAAGGTGAATATATTGTTGATGCTGTTGGAGGTTTAACACGTTTGTGTTCTGCAACTTTGGCTACTCCAGAAATTCACGGTTTTGGACCAATCTTTTTAACTGCTGGAGAAAGCGGACAAGAAAGTATGGTTCACGGAATTGATCCTCTTGGATTAGCGACAGATAAAGCGAGAAAAGACAGAGTTTTACCAGCTTTAGGAAAAGCGAGTATGGAAAACGCTGTTCCACTTCCAAAAGAGGCTTATCCTGGAAAAACAGTTATTTTAATTGGTGAAGATCAATCTTACGCAACTTCTCACGTAAGTGCTGGACAAGTAATTATGTATGTAAGTACAGTTGGTGATTTATCTAACGGAAAACTCTACGCTTTAAAAAGAACGGATGGAAATCAGGTAGAAACGGATATCAAATTGAACAGCAGTTATCCAGTTGAATTCGTTGAAATTCCAAATGCTAAAAACTTAACTGGAGCTGTAATCAACACAACAGTAAACGATTTAAAAGCAATCCGTTTTTCTAGAGTTGAAGACTTAGATTACAGAAAAGGAAGCGCTACAAATAACAGAGAAGTATATTTTACTGCTACAGGTCAGGCAACTAATAATGCTCCTGTTGATGGTTATACTATGTGGGGAAGAGTTTATAAATTAAAATTAGATGCTTCAAACCCATTAAAAGGAACATTAGAATTAGCCGTTGAAGGAGACAGTACTCCAGGAACTGGAATTATTAATCCTGATAACTTATGCGTAACTGAAAACTTTGTTTACATTCAGGAAGACGGAGACAGCTATTATGCAGACGCAAAACACGATTCATATATCTGGCAATATAGCATCGCTACAAAACAAAATAAACCATGGTTAAATATGAACCATAAAAGAACTGATACGGCTTGGAATGCATTGTATAACCCAGTTGGAGAAATGAAATTGGGAAGCTGGGAATTTGGAGCTATGGAAGATATCTCAGACATTATTGGTGTTCCAGATACTTTTACAGTAAACATTCACCCTCACACTTGGCAAAGTTCTGATTTCAAAAATGCTGACGGTTCAGGAACTAGCAGCAATATTGAAGGTGGTCAAACGGTAATTATTAGAAACGTACAACGATAATAATTCTTGTTCAAATCAATAAAAGACAACCCTTATTTTCGAATAAGGGTTGTTTCTATTACAATACTATTATGAAATTAAAGCACTTTACTTTTTTATTTCTAAGCTTGTGTTTGTTCTTTTCCTGTAAAGAAAATGAGACTTCAAAAGCAACAATCAAACAAGATTTACTTATTAATTTAACCAAATTAAATAATGAAATTGTTCATTTTCAGAAATTAGTTGATGCTAATTCTTCTCAGAAAGAAATTGTAGAACAATTTAAAAAGTCACGCCTATTATATAAAAAAGTCGAATGGGCAATTGAATATTTTGTTCCCGAAACGGCTCGTTTTATGAATGGTCCAGCGTTGGACGAAATGGAATTGGAAGAAAACAGGTCTTTTGAACCTCATGGTTTTCAGGTTATCGAAGAAATGATTTATCCCGAATATAAAATTGAAGATAAAGAAAGCGTAACAAGAGAATTGAATATTTTCAAAGCCAATATCAAACAATTGGAAAGTACATTTGAAGTCATCACAATTTCAAATGATTATGTCTTAGATGGACTCGAACAAAACGTATTCCGAGTTATTACTTTAGGAATTACAGGTTTTGATAGTCCCATTTTACAATCCTCAATTCCTGAAACTGGAGAAAGTCTAATTTCTATTGCTCAACCTCTTGAAATTATTAATTCTTCTAATAAATCATTAGCAGAAATAAAAAAACTAACCACAAAAGCAAAGCAATATTGCAAAGACAATAATAACTTTAATGCTTTTGACAGAGCTTTTTTTATCACAGAATATTTAAATCCGATTTCTAAAAAGATAAAGGCTTTTCAGAAAGAAGAAAATATTAAAAACGTAAAAAAAACAAATGTGCTGAAGCCTGAAATTGAAACTTTATTTGATAAAGACGCTTTTGACGTAAATGCATTTGTACTTTCAAAAGAGTACAATTTTACAGCGGACAAAGCAAAACTAGGCGAAAAATTATTTTATGATACCAGTCTTTCAAAAAATAATGACAGAAGCTGTGCCAGTTGTCATCATCCAGAAAAAGCTTTTACTGATGGTTTAAAAACAAACGTTTCATTAACAGGTTCAAATTTAGCCCGAAACACTCCTACTCTAACCTATGCTTCTTTGCAAAATGCTCAATTTTGGGACATGCGTCAATTAGATTTAGAAAAACAAAGTGTAGATGTGATTCAGAATAAAGATGAAATGCACGGCTCAATGGACGATATTCATACTAAAATTCTTTTGAATAATGAATATATCAGTCTTTTCAAAAAAGCATATCCCAAAACAGCAAAACCAGAAGCTTGGCAGATTCAAAATGCTATTGCCAGTTATGTACGTTCTTTAAATGCTTTCGATTCTAGATTTGACGAATATATGAGAGGAAATAAAAACGCTTTAAACAAAGAAGAAATTGAAGGAATGAATCTTTTTATGGGAAAAGCAAAATGTGCAACCTGCCACTTCACTCCTTTGTTTAACGGAACTGTTCCGCCAAGTTATTCTAAAAGTGAACATGAAGTTATTGGAACACCTGAAGATGCATCAGGCAAGAAATTGAGTCCAGATAAAGGTCAATATTTATACAATGAAATGCCTCAATTAATCGGTGCTTTCAAAACTCCCACAGTTCGAAATGTAGCTGTAACAGCACCATATATGCATAATGGAGTTTTTAAAACTTTAGAAGAAGTAGTCGACTTTTACAACAAAGGTGGCGGGCAAGGTTTAGGTTATGAAGTAGAAAACCAAACACTTCCTTTTGATGAATTGAAACTGACTAAAAATGAAGAAAAAGCACTTGTCGCTTTTATGAAAACACTTACGGATAAAAAATACCAGTAAAAACCAGAATAAAACCTTAATTGAACAGAAACGCCGAAAATGTATTTTCGGCGTTTTTTATCCTAATCGACAAACATGCGATACGGAAACACATTTGACGATTTACTTTTAAGGTTTTTCAAAAAGCTTTCACATAGATAATTCCACTCGTTGGGTCGCCCCCAGGATATGTCGGAAGCGACGTTGGTGGGCTGCTAGTAAATAAGATTAGACAAAAGCCCTACTCCATTGTTTTATTTGATGAAATTGAAAAAGCACATCCTTCTGTTTTCGATATTTTTCTGCAAATTATGGACGAAGGAAAACTACACGATCGTTTGGGAAAAGAAGGTGATTTTTCGAATGCGATCATTCTTTTTACTTCAAATATTGGATCGGACCATATTGTAGAAACATTCAATAAAGGTCAAATCCCAAATTCAATTTCTTTAATGGAAATAATGGCAAATTATTTCCGACCTGAATTTTTAGGCCGATTGACTGAGATTGTACCTTTTGCGCCTATCACTAAGGAGAATGCTCTTAAAATATTTGAGGTACATCTTAAAAAAGAATTTACCGATTTATTGAAAAATATTAAAATAAAGGTTGAAATACCAATTGAGGTCAAAACCTATCTAGCCGAAAATGGCTTTAATGCAAAATATGGAGCAAGACCTATTAAAAGTATTATAAGAAGTCATTTAAGAAGACCATTAGCAAAGAAAATAATTTCGGGAGAAGTCAAAGATGGTGATACTGTTTCTGTTGTTATTGAGAACAACGAAGTCAAATGGATTACAGAAGAGATTATTCCAGTTTAAAATTAATCGAAACAATGCACATAAAAAACGCTAAGAAATCAATCTTAGCGTTGTTCATTTTTTTATTCTAAAACTAAGCCTATTTGGCCATCGTCGTCTAATTCTGTTTCAACAGGATCGTCTTCTGAAATTTCTGGTCTTTCAGGAACTTCTTCAACTGGCTCTTCGTAAGGAAGTGGCTCTAATAAATTAACTTGTCTTAATTTATCTGTTGTCAATTGGTTTCCTAAAGCTTTAAAACCTTTTACAGCTATAAAGTCTTCCACGTCTATGTGAAGATCGTCTTTTTGAACTCCTTTTACCTTCGCAAAAACCAATTGTGCCACTGGACGATAATCTGTTGATACAATTTCTAACTGAGAATTCGGGTGATCTGTAATAAAACTCTCTTCCTTAGTTTCATTTTCGACAAGGAAACGTTTTAAGAAATAGCGTTCTTTTTCACCATCGTAATAAATGGCAGAAATTGGTTTTTTAGGTTTCCATTTCTCCAAAACAATCATGTCTTCCTCAAAGTGAGTTGATAATTCAGGGATGATAACCTTTAATTTTCCACTTTGACTGATTACTAATATTTTATCACTTGGTTTAAATTCGCCTAACAATTCTCCTCTCGCGTCAACATTCAGACGTTTTACGGTATCATCGAACCAAACTTTTCTTGGCAGTAGAGTCGAAATTCCTTTTTCTTTTAATTCAATTTTCTTGATCGGATATTTAGTTACTAAATTTCCTTTTGAACCACGACCTTTGATGGCCAATTTAGCAAAATCAATATCGAATTTCAGTTTCTTAATCGTTCCAACCTGACGCAGTAAAATAGTCACAACCTCAGCTTCTCCGTTTGGATTATGCGAAAAATAAACTACCTGTGAACCATTTGTTCCATTTGTTAAATCGTAAGCTTTATCACGTGTTACTCCGGTAACATTAAAACGCTTTATGTATGATGGCCCCGATTTACCATCACGATACATCATGTTGTAAATAGTTCGTTTATCATTTTTATCAAAAACGGCCGCGTGTATAATATCTTTTCCGATAAAAGTTTTAGCATCGACTTTTGTAATCATCAAAGTTCCATCGCGTAAAAACACGATAACATCATCAATATCAGAACAATCACCTACGTATTCGTCTTTCTTTAAACTTGTTCCCACGAAACCTTCTTCACGGTTTACGTATAGTTTTGTGTTACGTAAAACTACTTTTGTAGCCTCAACGTTATCAAAAACACGAAGTTCAGTCTGACGCTCACGTCCTTTTCCGTATTTCTCTTTTAATTTGGCAAAATACGCAATAGCAAAATCGGTAAGATGTTCTAAATTGTATTCTACCTCTTTCATTTCTTCTTCTAACTTCGAAATCAATTCGTCGGCTTTATCAGAATCAAAACGAGTGATACGAATCATTGGGATCTGAGTGAGTCTTTGTAAATCATCGTCATTGATTTCTCTTACGAATGATTTTTTGAAAGGCTCAAATCTATCATACAAATATTTATATAATGATTCTCTGTCTCCGTATAATTTGAAATCAATGTACATTTCTTCTCTAATGAAGATTTTCTCCAAAGTAGAGAAATGCCATTTATTTTTTAATTCTTCTAATTGAATTTCTAATTCCTGACGAAGTAAATCAACCGTTCTTTCTGTTGAAATTCTCAACATTTGAGAAACACCAATAAACAACGGTTTGTTATCTTCAATAACACATCCTAGAGGTGCTACAGAAGTTTCACAGGCTGTAAACGCAAATAAGGCATCAATTGTTTTATCTGGCGAAACTCCTGGAAAAAGATGAATTAAAATCTCAACATCGGCAGCAGTATTGTCTTCAATTTTCTTGATTTTGATTTTACCTTTTTCATTAGCTTTCAAAATACTGTCAATCAAACTCGAAGTATTGGTCGAAAACGGAATTTGCGTAATCACCAATGTATTTTTGTCTAATTGTGAAATTTTAGCACGTACACGCACACGTCCGCCACGCATTCCGTCATTGTAATTCGAAACGTCCGCGATACCTTGCGTCATAAAATCAGGATAAAGCGTAAACGGTTTTCCTTTTAAGATTTTAATCGAAGCGTCTATTAATTCGTTGAAGTTATGAGGTAAAACTTTCGTTGACAAACCTACCGCAATACCTTCTGCTCCTTGAGCCAAAAGCAATGGGAATTTTACTGGAAGATTATTTGGTTCAGCACGACGTCCATCATATGAAACTCCCCAATCGGTAATTTTTGGAGAATACAAAACCTCCAAAGCAAATTTAGATAAACGTGCCTCGATATAACGGGGAGCTGCCGCACCGTCACCAGTAAGGATATTTCCCCAGTTTCCTTGGCAGTCAATCAACAAATCTTTCTGACCAATTTGTACCATTGCATCACCAATACTCGCATCTCCGTGAGGGTGATACTGCATAGTGTGCCCTACTACATTGGCAACTTTATTATAACGACCATCATCCAGCTCTTTTAAAGAGTGCATAATACGACGCTGAACAGGTTTAAATCCGTCTTCGATTGCAGGAACAGCACGCTCTAGAATTACATACGAAGCGTAATCCAAGAACCAGTCTTTGTACATTCCGGTTACTTTCGTAATAATGTCTTCGCCTTCTTCTTCCTGATTTTCGTAAAAATGCTGTCCTTCAAAATGTTTAGCATCTACATCGATAATCTCATCGTCATCTCCATTTTGATTGTCATCAATCTGGTTTTCATCCTGATTATTCTCGTTGTCGTTTGGAATTATGTTATCGTCTTCTTCGTCTTTCATTTTTATGCTGAATTTATTTTCAGTAAACTTTCTTATTCGTAATCTTCGTCAAAATATTTTATACCTGCTTTTTTAAAAAGGTCCTCCATTTGAGTAAAGCAAAAACCATTGTAATTTTCAAGGTTTTTTGATTCTCTATAACCTTTGCATGACAAACAAAGCTCTTTGTAACCAATTATTCTATTTTTTTGATCTCTAAAAACTATCATGTGTCTTGGCATATAACAATCTCTAGGCAAATTTTCTACTTTACAACTATCTTGAGACAATAAGCCAATTAATTCCGTTTTCAATGCTGAACTTAGTAATACTCTCTCTTTAACTTTTGTACTGTCAAAGTTCAATTTATAATCGACAACAAGGTCTTTGTAATATTTATTCTCTTTTTTAGTAATTTTTTTATCCCATCGCATTCTGTCTTCATAAGATAAAACTTCAACTTTGGATAAATTCTTAAAAGGAAAATTTCTTTCTTTGATTATTTCTGTTTCAGTTCTAGAAGACACTGGACTTTCTTCAAATTGAGAATTTTCTTTTTCTTTCTTACAAGAAAAGAATACAAAAATGACAATCAAAAATAAGATTTTCTTCATTTATTATTATTTACTTTCAAGCAATTCTTTTAGAACCTCAACACTTGGCAAAACGGTTTTATATTTACTAGCAAAAATCTGTTCATTGTTTTCAGGTAATGTATATCTAACTACAGCTTCACTTTTATTTTGGCAAAGAATAATTCCAATCGTTTTATTCTCATCTTCCAAGCGCATTTCTCTGTCGTAATAATTAACATACATCTGCATTTGACCTAAATCCTGATGCTTTAATTCTCCTATTTTTAAATCAATAAGAACAAAAGATTTTAATATTCTGTTGTAAAAAACTAAATCAATTCTAAAATGCTTTTCATCAAAAGTAATTCTTTGCTGTCTGCCAACAAAAGTAAAACCATGACCTAATTCTAATAAGAAATGCTCCAGTTTATTAATGATTTCTTCTTCTAATTGAGATTCTGAATATTGACTCAATTCAGGCAATCCTAAAAATTCAAGTATATAAGGATCTTTAATTATATCTTTTGGTTTTTCAATAATCTGACCTTTTTCTGAAAGCTTTAATATTTCTTCCTTATCTCTGCTTAAAGCCAATCTTGTATAAAGTGCAGAATCATATTGACGTTTTAATTCTCTTACACTCCAATTATTTTTCTCAGATTCTATTTTATAAAAACGTCTTTCTTTTTCATCTTCAATTCGCATTAAAAAAATATAATGAGTATAAGTTAACTTAAAAAAAGAAGCCAAAGTTTGATTATCAAACTTATTAAATTCCGCAGACACTGTCTGCGTTTTTTCTAAATTCAATTCCCCAGTCAGTGACTGGGTTTTTTGAATTTCTAAAATACGAGTCAGTGACTCGGAATTTGAGAAAGTTAAATAAAACTTCCTCATATTTTCTAAATTAACTACAGAAAAACCTTTTCCAAACTCTTGTATCAATTGTTGAGAAAGACTTTTCAAAAGCTTTTTCCCATATTCTGCACGATCTTTTCCATTTTGCTCTTCCTCAACAATAATTCTTCCAATTTCAAAATAGGTAATTGTCATTGTTGAATTTACAGTACGCAAAACCTGTTGTCGGGCATTTTGCAATAACTCGGCAACTTGTTGGAAAATGACTTTATTTTGAAGACCGTCTGGCACTCTATTTTATTTAAACTTTATTAAGCCTCCTCAAGCTCATCAATTTCAACCTTTAAATTCTTGATAATAAACTCTTGTCTATCAGGAGTATTTTTCCCCATATAGAAAGACAACAACTGCTCAATCGATGTATTTTTATCCATCATAATTGGGTCAAGACGAATGGTGTCTCCAATAAAGTTTTTAAACTCATCTGGCGAAATCTCTCCCAAACCTTTAAATCGAGTGATTTCTGGTTTTGGTTTTAGTTTTTCAATCGCATCTTTTCTTTCTTCTTCAGAATAACAATAAATCGTTTCTTTCTTGTTACGAACCCTGAAAAGTGGCGTTTGCAAAATATACAAATGTCCTTCTTTGATTAATTCTGGGAAAAACTGTAAAAAGAACGTAATCAAAAGCAAACGAATGTGCATTCCGTCGACATCGGCATCGGTTGCGATTACGATGTTGTTGTAACGCAGTTTTTCTAATCCGTCTTCGATATCCAATGCTGCTTGAAGTAAGTTGAATTCTTCGTTTTCATACACAATTTTTTTAGTCATTCCGTATGAATTCAAAGGCTTACCACGTAAACTGAAAACCGCTTGCGTATTTACGTCACGTGATTTTGTAATCGATCCAGAAGCCGAATCCCCCTCGGTAATAAAAAGCGTACTTTCTAAGTTTCTTGGGTTTTTAGTATCTGGAAGGTGCGCACGGCAGTCTCTTAATTTTTTATTGTGAAGATTGGCTTTTTTAGCGCGATCTGTAGCCAGTTTTCTAATTCCTGATAATTCTTTACGCTCACGTTCTGCCTGAAGAATTTTACGTAATAAGGCCTCCGCAGTTGTTGGATTTTTATGTAAATAATTATCTAGTTTCGTTTTGATGAAATCGTTAACGAAAGTACGAACAGAAACAGCTGGAGTTCCATCATCAGAACCCATATCGGTAGAACCTAATTTTGTTTTGGTCTGAGACTCAAAAACCGGTTCCATTACTTTAATACTAATCGCACTTACAATCGATTTACGAACGTCTGAGGCTTCAAAATTCTTATTGTAAAACTCACGAATTGTTTTTACAACAGCTTCACGGTAAGCCGCTAAGTGCGTTCCTCCTTGTGTTGTATTCTGACCGTTTACAAAAGAGTGATATTCTTCACTGTATTGCGTTTTACTATGCGTAAGCGCAACTTCAATATCATGCTCTTTTAAGTGAATAATCGGGTATTCTAAATCTTCTTCATTAATGGTTTCTTCTAATAAATCGCGAAGTCCATTTTCTGAATAATATTTTTCTCCATTAAAAATAATCGTCAAACCATTGTTCAAATAACAATAGTTTTTGACCATTTTAATTACGTATTCTAAACGGAATTTATAGTTTTTGAAGATTGTTTCGTCTGGCGTAAAAATTACTTTTGTCCCTTTACGTTTTGTAGTATCGATAACATCTTCTTCCTGAACCAAATTTCCAGCGGAGAATTCTGCTGCTTTTTGTTTATCATCACGAACCGATTCTACACGAAAATAATTAGATAAAGCATTAACGGCTTTTGTTCCGACACCGTTCAAACCAACTGATTTCTGGAAAGCTTTAGAATCGTACTTTCCTCCGGTATTCATCTTCGAAACTACATCGACAACTTTTCCTAACGGAATTCCACGTCCGTAATCACGAACAGAAACTGTCCTGTCTTTAATAGAAACTTCAATCGTTTTTCCGGCACCCATAACGAATTCATCGATACAGTTGTCTAAAACCTCTTTTAATAAAATGTAAATACCATCATCCGGTGATGATCCGTCCCCTAATTTCCCGATGTACATACCCGGACGCATACGAATATGTTCCTTCCAATCGAGTGAACGAATATTATCTTCGTTGTATTGATTTTGCTCTAGCATAAATGAATTTAGGATTTTTTGCTAATGTACCATTTATCAACAAAAAATGAAAGCGTATTTCTTTTTTGTTATGAATAATAACAGTTTAAAACCTATTTAAATTGATTTTAAAATAAAACGAACACTAAAATTATAAAAAAACTGCTTTTTCGACAAAAAACACTATTTAATTCCAAGCACTTCCTTTGCCAGCGCAATCATTTCAGGAGTTCCCGTATTTTTGTTTTTTTCGTCAGACAATTTTACTACTCCTTGCCAATGTGTATTATCAGGCTTTGTATCGGTTAGTTTAATCACCATATTCATTGCAGGAAGTCCAACGTCATTGGTAAAATTGGTTCCAATTCCGAAAGACATTTTTATCTTGTCATTACAGAAATCAGCAATTTTCTTTACCTTATCAAAATTCAAAGAATCTGAAAAAACAATAGCTTTAGATTTTGGATCGATTCCCATTTTGGTATAATGAGAAATTACCTTTTGAGCAAATTCTATTGGATCTCCGCTATCGTGACGAACACCATCAAAAAGTTTAGAATATTTTTTATCAAACTGATTGAAAAATATTTCTGTTGTATAAGTATCTGTTAAAGCAATTCCGAGATCTCCTCCGTAAACTTGTGTCCAATGTTCCAAACTTATCAAATTAGCCATTTTAAAACCATATTGCGCCGCATGAAACATAAACCATTCGTGAGCATGTGTCCCTAAAGGTCTTCGGTTATTAACCATAGCAAAATGTACATTGCTGGTTCCAATAAAACTTTGTCCGCCATATGTTCTTAAAGTTTCATTTACCAACTCGTGAACGTCGTAAGAATGACGTCGTCTTGTACCAAACTCTAAAACTGAAACTCCTAACTTATTGTAATTATCAATTTTTTCTTTAGTCAGATTTTTTATAGCCTCATCATTCAAACGAATTAAATGACTGGCTTTATAAAAAAGCTCCGAAATTAAAGCCATTAAAGGGACTTCCCATAAAATTGTTCTATACCAAAATCCTTCGACAGTTACTTTTATTTCCGAACCTTCCTGGCTAATTTGCACTTCTGAAGGATCAAAGCTGTATCCTTGCAGAAAATCTAAATAAGTAGGATCAAGATACGGACAATAATGAGAAAGGTAACTTTTTTCTTCTTTCGTCAAACGAAGATCAGCCATAGCATCGACTGAACGTCGAAGTAAATCTGCAAAACCAGCAGGAAAAACATGTTTTCCGCGGTTGATAAATCCATAACGAACTTTTGCCTTTGGAAAAAGCTTTATTACAGCATGCTGCATTGTAAATTTGTAGAAATCGTTATCTAAAATTGATTTCAAAAAAGTGGTCTCCATAGCATCAAATTCTTTTCATTTACCTGCTAAGATACGGCAATTTAAGAAAAGAAGAAAATCGAAAGTTCTTTATTATTTTGAAACAATTTTAAACGAAACAATACTGTTTGTATCGATAAAAATAGTGATATAGTCACCAATATTATTGTCTATAAGAATTTGAAACTCCAAACCACCTCGTTTCTCTTTTGGGTTTAAAATCTTAACAGGCTGATTTCTTTTATTCAAATAAAAAACCTGATTTGCTTTTGAAACATTTTTAATTTCAACCGTAATTTTATCCCCATTTTTTGCCTCAATAATACCTGAATCTGGACTTTTAATCTTGTAATCGTTTTCGATGGTTTTATTGTAAATCAAAGGACCGTTTAAAAAATCATCTTTACTTAATCTATTACCTAAAAAAGTTCCTGAATCCGGAAAATGTTTCGCAAAGAAATAATCAGGATCGGTATCAAAATAAACTGGATCAAAATCGGCAACCATTCTTCCTTTATTACTATCATAGTAACCTTGTCCCCAAGTCACATCGATCAATCTCCATTTTTTATCAATCAAAACCATATTCCAAGCATGATTGGATGAAGTTGATTTACGCCCAATATCTCTTAAATTCGTTTTAGAATCCCCACGAATTATTTCGCACTTTAACCCTAACTGTTCTGCAAGATTTTGGTATAAAGCCGTAAAACCTTCACAAACTGCTTTTTGAGATTTGAAAGCTTTCTGAATCAAATTATCATTCAGTTGTTTTATTTTTCTTTGTTTTTCAGCTTCAGAAGAATAACTAAACCCCTGCACTTTCGGCGGATTTAAAAATGCATTGTAATCGTATTTGATATTGAAAGCCATCCAGCTGTAAATAGCTCGCGCACGTTCGGCATCAGAATCAAAATCTTTTCCAATTCTTTCGGCTAATTTTTCAGTGGTATTAAAGCTTTTCGGGTATTTTGCTACAATTTTGTCTACTTCATTAATCTTTTGAGAAAAAGCAAAATTGAAAGTAATACTATTTAATAAAAGGTATAAAAATAAAATCTTTTTGTGTGGCATTTAAAAATTTGATTTAATACTATCTCTAAGTTCTTTATCTAACTCAGGATTAGAAATTTTATTTTCTTGTAAATCAAAATTCGAGCCAAAAGCTGGTAATGAGAAAGTTGCTTTAATTTCAGCACCATAACGAGGAAAAAGATTTTGAGCAATTCCTAAAACTGATGAACCGCCTCTTCCTCCTGGCGAAGTTGCCATTAACAACATTGGTTTATGCTGAAAAACATCTTTTTCAATACGGGAACTCCAATCGAAAACATTTTTGAAAGCAACAGAATAGTTCCCATTGTTCTCCGCCATTGAAACTACTAAAATATCAGCTTCTTTCAATTTATTTAAGAACGACTGTGCTACTTGATGTTGACCAACTTCTTTTTCCAAATCAACACTAAAAACAGGCATTGCATAATCATTTAAATCTAAAACTTCTACATCAGCATTTTCAAATAAACTTGACGCATAAGTCGCTAAACGTTTGTTGATTGACTGTGTACTGTTACTTCCTCCAAAGGCTATTATTTTCATGGTTTCTCGTTTGTTAATTTTTGTTCTGTTGATTTTTGGGTTACATCTTCGATCTCGTAAACTTCTTTTGCAATCTCTACGGAGTATTCATTTGGATAGATTTTTCCTCCATACGATTTTGCATATACTTTCGTAAATTCTGCTCCAAAGTACAGAATAATTGCCGAATAATAAACCCAAACTAAAATAATGATTACAGATCCAGCTGCACCGTAAACTGAAGCTACTGTAGAACTACCTAAATAGAATCCAATGGCAAATTTACCAATCATAAAAAGTACAGCAGTAACACTGGATCCAATAATAGCATCTTTCCATCTTATTTTTCCATCAGGTAAAGTTCTGAAAATTATGGTAAACAAAAGCGTAATACTTGCCAACACAATCACTATATTGACTACATAAAATAGGTAAACGGTACTTTCAGGAAAATATATTTTTAAACGCGCACTCATCAAATCCAATACCGTATTGATAAATAAACTGACAATCATTAAAAAACCAACAGATGCAATCATAGAAAATGACATTAATCTGTTTTGGATAAATTTTCTAACTCCTTTATCAGGTTTGGCGCGAAGTCCCCAAATATAATTTATAGAACTCTGAATTTCTGCAAAAACTCCAGAGGCACCAATTAGCAACATTACAACTCCAAATACAGTTGCAAAGACATTATTTCCAGACAATTGTACATTTTTTATCGCTTCTTGAATTTGTGTCGCAGCACCGTTACCCACCAAACCATTTATCTGCCCATACAACTGACCTGTAACTGCTTCTTCTCCAAAGAAAAAACCACAGATTGTAATGATGATAATCAACAACGGAGGCAATGCAAATATGGTGTAATACGACAATGCTGCACTAAGCTTAATAGCATTGTCATCATTAAATTCTAAAAAAGTATTCTTTAACAGAAACCATGTTTTTGAAAAGATATTTTTGATTCTCATTATGCCGATTTTTTGAGTTATACTCAAATTTAAGCAATAATAAAAACCGACTTCTTCTTGTATTTTAGTAAGATTTTACATTTTTTCCATGTAAATTACCTAGAGATTTTTTTATATTCCTGACTAACTCCTAATGATTTAATTTTTAAAATCTTTTTGAATTCGTTTCTTTTTGCTTTGATTAAATAAGACATTGAATCTAATTTTTCAGCTTTAACAGAAGTTATGGAATCGAGCTTTTTTAAATCACTAGGCAAATAAATTTCTTTAAATTTTAAAATGTTATTGTCTAATGATAAGAATTCAACAGTCCAAAAAATAGAATCACGTTTACTTATCACTAATTGACCATTTATCTGTTTTAATTTTTGATTATATGAAAATCTAAAAACAGTATCTAAATAACTCTCTGTTAACTCTAAGGAATCTCCTACAGGGTGAAAATAAATCTTTTCATTAGTATTTTTTTTTTAAGTAATTTGTCCTTAAATATTAAATATTCAGACTTCATCGAATCTAATTCATTTTTATGAATTACAGATTTCATAAAATAATTCAACACTATTCTATCTTCGTCAATTTTCAAAAATGTTGAATCTTCATTTTTATACAATCCTCTAAACCGATTTGGAAAGCGATCTAATTCTGAATCATTTTCAGGTTGTGGATTTTCAAAATAAAAGAAAAAACAATCCGGACAAGGACGCATTCTGATTTTTTTACATGAAACCATACCAAGCGCAATAACTAAAATTAAAACTGCCTTTTTCATAGCAGAATTATTTATAATGACAAAAAATCCCTTTATCATAAACCGTCCACAAGCTTGCTTTTTGATTGGCTGCTTTTAGAGCGTTGTTTGCCCAAGTATTGCAAGTATAAAAAAGACTGTAACTTCCTTTTGCTTCATAAAAAGCATCTTTCATACCGTAGCTGTGTCCTTCAATCCATTGCGGATGAACAGAATCGCTAAAACTTCCTGAAATATAAGCAACGAGTTTTTGATAATTTTCTTTTGAAATCAAAATGCGTTTACAGTCATCCCCTTCTCGTAATTGTTTGAAAAATGTCGTGTGCATAGCTGACGAACTCACTCCGAAAGCCGCTTTCAAAGCTGTACTTGCTTTTAAGTCTGACCATTCTGGTGTATCCAGATAAAATCCTTTATCGCCCCATCCAAAAGCAATGTAATTCATCAAAGAATCTTTTGATTTTGTTTGGTTGAATTGAATTTCATTTCGCCAATCTTTTATTTCGTTTTTAATTGGAACTACAATGTCGGTATGAACACCGTTGGAAAGAATATAAATCGGAATAGCATTTTGTTCTTCGATTTGAGCAATCTCTGAATTGACTGTAATTTTAGAAATCAGATAAACGGAAAGTACATACAGAACAAGAAAACTGAAAATTCCGAAAAGCGTCCAGCCTAGAAATTTGAATGATTTTTTTAGCATTTTAACGGGTTGATTTTAGATTAGTAATTGGTTATTTTTTCTCTAACCAATTTTTAAGCCAAAAATTTTGTTTTGCGAAATGGATCGCAGATTTTACTGATTCGCTTTCGCGAAAGCGCAGATTTAAACGTCTTTTTGTTTTAATATTTTAAACATAAAAAAACTGCTGAATCTCTCCAGCAGTTTTCTCTATTTTCTATTTTCTTTATTCTATTCTCTTAAAAAAGATTAAACGTTAAAACGGAAGTGCATTACATCTCCATCTTTTACAACATATTCTTTTCCTTCAACTTTGAATTTTCCAGCTTCTTTTGCTTTTGATTCAGAACCGTATTGAACGTAATCATCATATGAAATTACCTCCGCACGGATGAAACCTTTTTCAAAGTCAGTATGAATAACTCCGGCTGCTTGAGGTGCAGTCGCTCCGATTGGAATAGTCCAAGCACGAACCTCTTTTACTCCCGCTGTAAAATACGTTTGTTGTTTTAATAATTTATAAGCTGCACGAATTAGAACTGAAGCTCCTGGCTCAGTTAATCCCATATCTTCAAGGAAAACCTGACGCTCTTCATAGCTTTCTAATTCTGTAATATCAGCCTCTGCTCCTACTGAAAGAATGATAACTTCAGCTTCTTCGTCTTTTACTAATTCACGAACCTGATCTACATATTTGTTTCCGTCTACAGCAGAACTTTCGTCAACATTACAAACATATAAAACTGGTTTTGCTGTAATTAATTGGAAGCCTTCCATCAAAACTTCTTCATCATTACTTTGAGGAATAATTGTTCTAGCAGATTTCGCTTGCAAAAGAGCTTCTCTAATTCTGTTCAATAAAGCTTCTTCTGTTTGAGCTTCTTTATTTCCAGTTTTTGCAGCACGTTTTACTTTTTCCAAACGTTTTTCGATTGTTTCCAAATCTTTTAACTGCAATTCGATATCAATTGTTTCTTTGTCACGAATTGGGTTTACATTTCCGTCAACGTGTACAATATTATCGTTATCAAAACAACGTAAAACATGGATGATAGCATTACACTCTCTAATGTTTCCTAAAAACTGGTTTCCAAGACCTTCACCTTTACTTGCTCCTTTTACCAAACCTGCAATATCTACGATATCTACAGTTGCCATTTGAACGCGCTCTGGTTTTACTAATTCTTCCAATTTATTGATTCTTGGATCCGGAACGTTTACAACACCAATATTAGGTTCGATTGTACAAAAAGGAAAGTTCGCACTTTGCGCTTTTGCATTAGATAAACAATTAAATAATGTTGATTTTCCAACATTTGGTAATCCTACAATTCCTGCTTTCATCTGTTTGTTTCTATATTATTTATTCGACCTTTTTATTTAGGTCTAAAACATTAAATATTGTCTTTTAATGTTTTGTAATTTAAATGCTCTTTCTTGATTTTCTGCTGAAATGATATTTTTCTGCTTTAAAATTTTGCAAATATAAGATTTAATAGCTCTTGATAAAGTAAAGCAGAAATCTTTTTTAGTAAAACAAAAAATCCTGAATTTTTAAAGTTTCAGGATTTTCATCTGTTTATATAATTACAATTTAAATTCTAAGGAAGCGATAATGGCTTTTTCCTGATCAGTCGCCGTAAAACCGGAAATATCCCAATAATTGGTCAGGATTTTATTCTCTTTATTGAAAAGTGATTTTTCTTTAAAAACATCACTTTCATTATAGGTGAAATTTTGCTTATTAAACCCCGTTGTAACAAAGCTATTTCTAACCTGAATGTTTTTTGATTTCTCTTTTTGAACGAGTGTATAACCAATTTCTTCATTAGAACTCAACAGATAATAATCATTTCCGTCTAAACGGTAGCTTACATTTACAAACGACTTGGTAATATTTTTATCCCCCACTCCTGTTTTTTCTTCAATTTTATCAAAACTTGCTGGAGGCACTGAAATTGTAAATTCTAAAATAAGTTTTTTTACGGGATCGTATATAATTTCAAAATTATCGACCGCATCTTTCACCTTGTCTAACGGATTAACAGACATTACATAATAATCTTTGTTTTTTGCATGTCCTTTAACCGTGAAATCATATTCTTTCTTTGATTTAGAATCCAACAAGGGTTCAAAATATTTAAAATTGGAGTAATTCTCCATTATATTATTCAAATTATACCCCATCAAATCGGCACTTACGTCTGTTTCTAATAATCCGTAAGAACGATTTTGTTCTACTAATAAAGTTGTGGTATTATTTTTATTGAATTGAAAATTAACCAATCCATCATTATAATAAGAATATTGGTTGTCGAGCATAAAAAACTCCCTAACATAGACTTTAAGACGATGTGCACTACTTATTTTTTGTTTAGAATTGGAAACAATTCGCTGAAGTGTTTTTTGAAGATTTTCCTGAGAAACGACTACTTCATCTAAATTCTCTTTTTTATTTTTAAGGTAAATGACAAATTCACTCTCTTTTAAGGAAGCCCAGCGAATGGTCAGATTTTCATAATTCATTTCTGAAACCTGCACATTAGAACCACCGCTTAAAACAAAAGTAACTTTCCCGTCTTGATTTGTCATTAAAACCTGTTTGGTTTTTAAAACAACGACAGTTGCATTTTCAATTGGCTCCAAAGTTTCGATATCCTTTACAAGTATAGAATATTCTTCGCTTTGTGCAAAAAGGCTTACAGTACTAAATAAAACGAGAATTAAAAGTAGTAATTTCTTCATAGGCATTGTTAATTTTTCAACTAAAGTATTATTTTTTTAGCAAAAAATCAATAGCTAAAAAAATAAAACATTCGTTATCAACAAACTAACTTTTAAAAATACCTGACATCAGGGTAAAAAAAATCCTGAGTTTTTAGCTCAGGATTCTATATCAAATTTACTAGAAAAATTATTCTCCGTGTAGGAAAGCTTGTCTTTCTAACAAAGTTTCTTCGTCTTCAACATGATCATCATCTGGTACACAACAGTCAACAGGACAAACTGCAGCACATTGTGGCTCATCGTGAAAACCTTTACATTCTGTACATTTTCCAGGTACAATATAATAAACCTCATCAGAAATTGGAGTTTGAGCATCATCTGCATCAACCTCAGTTCCGTCAGGTAAAACTATTTTTCCTGAAAGACTAGTTCCGTCTTTATATCTCCAATCATCTGCTCCTTCATATATTGCCGTATTTGGGCACTCTGGTTCGCAAGCCCCACAATTGATACATTCGTCAGTTATAATAATTGCCATCTTTTTCTTCTTTTTGTTAAAAGTTATAAGGATTTAAATATTAAAATATCAAAGATTTTAATCTGCTTTGCCTTATAACGTAATATAGCTTATTTTTGTGCAAAATTACAATCAAAACAATTCATAAACAAACATTATGACATTAGAAACAAAAAAAAGTGTTTTTGTTGAATTAGGAAATTTTTTAAGTCAGTTTTCCGAAGCAGGATCCATACAAAAATCTAGCGTTTTATTTAACGATATCTTTTTTGACGATTTTGAGAAACTAATACATTTATCACAATCTCATAATGGATGGTACACGCCTGAACAAGTTTACTTTTCGATACAATCGTGGGCAGAAGCTTTGACAGACAAAAACATAGAAAAATGGCTTTCTTCCTATAAAACAGAATTTGAAAAAGCTGATCAAAAAGAAAAAACAGTTGCTTTAATATTGGCTGGAAATATTCCGTTAGTGGGTTTTCATGATTTTTTATCTGTTTTAATAACAGGTAACAAAGCATTAATCAAAACTTCTTCAAATGACCAGCATTTATTGCCTTTTCTTGCTAAATATTTAATTGCTGTTGATGAAAATTTAAAAGACAAAATTACTTTTGTAGATGGTAAACTAGAAAATTTTGATGCTGTAATAGCCACCGGAAGCAACAATACAGCTCGCTATTTTGAATATTATTTTAAAGATAAGCCTTCTATTATTCGTAAAAACAGAAATTCGGCTGCGATTTTAACTGGAAAAGAAACGAATGAAGAATTAGAAAATTTAGGGGAAGATATTTTCAGATATTTTGGTCTTGGGTGCCGAAATGTTTCTAAACTTTTTGTTCCTAAAAACTATTCGTTTGATGCTTTTTTCCAGGCTATGTTTAAATATCAAGATGTTATTCATTATGAAAAATATGCTAATAATTACGATTACAACAAAGCTGTTTTTTTAATGAGTAATTTCAAATTATTAGACAATGGTTTTTTAACGATAAAAGAAGATACAAGCTACGCCTCGCCTATCTCGAGTGTTTTTTATGAATATTACGAAAACCTTGATGAACTGCAAAAACGTCTTGAGAATGATTCAGATCAAATTCAGTGTGTTGTTAGTAATAATTTAACCCAAAACAGTATTGCATTTGGAGAAACTCAAAAACCGCAATTGTGGGATTATGCAGATAATGTCGATACTATAACGTTTTTGTTAACAACAAAGTAATAAAATGTTTAATTATTTCGAATATTTTAACGCTTTTTCGGCTCTTATTGCCGAAATTTGCGTCTTTAAAATTTTCGACTATTAACAACAACCATGAAAAAACACAACTACAGCGCAGGACCAAGTATTTTACCTCAGGAAGTTTTTGAGAAGGCATCAAAAGCAATTTTAAATTTTAATGATTCAGGGTTATCTATCCTTGAAATCTCGCACCGAAGCAAAGATTTCGTTGCAGTTATGGAGGAAGCTCGTTCCCTTGCTTTAGAATTATTAGGACTTCAAGGAAAAGGTTATCAGGCTTTATTTTTACAAGGTGGTGCAAGTACAGCATTCTTAATGGCACCATACAATTTATTAAAAGAAAACGGAAAAGCAGCTTATTTAGATTCAGGAACGTGGGCAACTGCAGCAATCAAAGAAGCGAAACTTTTCGGTGAGACTATTGTCGTAGCTTCTTCAAAAGAAGACAATTATACACATATTCCAAGAGGTTACGAAATTCCAGCTGATGCTGATTATTTCCACTGCACAAGTAACAATACCATTTTTGGAACACAAATGAAAGAATTCCCAGCAACTAACATTCCAGTTGTTTGCGATATGAGTTCTGATATTTTCTCTCGTGAATTAGATTTCTCTAAATTCGACTTAATCTATGCTGGAGCTCAAAAAAACATGGGACCTGCAGGAACAACTCTTGTTGTAGTTAAAGAAGAAATCTTAGGTAAAAACGGAAGAACTATTCCAAGTATGTTAGACTACGCTAAACATATTAAAGCAGAAAGTATGTACAATACTCCACCTGTTTTCTCTGTTTACGTTTCTCTATTAACTTTACAATGGATTAAAGAAAAAGGCGGAATCGCTGCTGTTGAAAAATTAAACAATGCAAAAGCAGAATTACTTTACGCTGAAATCGACAGAAATCCATTATTTAAAGGTGCTGCTAATGTAGAAGATCGTTCTAACATGAACGTTACTTTCTTATTGACAAACCCAGATCATGCTGCAACTTTTGATGCTTTATGGAAAGAAGCTAACATTTCAGGATTACCTGGACACCGTTCTGTTGGTGGTTACAGAGCTTCTATCTACAACGCTATGCCAATTGAAAGCGTACAGGTTTTAGTTGATGTAATGAAAGCATTGGAAAGCAAAGTCTAGTTTTCAGTCGAAGTCACAGTTTACAAAAAAGAAAAATCAAATAGCTGGTTATCAATTAAACGATTGCCAATTAAACAAAATAAATACAATGAAAGTATTAGCAAATGACGGAATTTCTAAAAGTGGAATTCTAGCCTTAGAAAAAGGTGGTTTTGAAGTTATCACTACAAAAGTAGCTCAGGAACAAGTAGCTAACTATATCAATGAAAACAACGTTGACGTAATTTTAGTTCGTAGTGCAACTAAAGTTCGTAAAGATATTATTGATGCTTGTCCAGGCATCAAAATCATCGGTCGTGGTGGTGTTGGTATGGATAATATTGATGTGGATTATGCTAAAAGCAAAGGAATCCATGTAATCAATACTCCTGCTTCATCTTCAGAATCTGTTGCTGAATTAGTATTCGGACACTTATTTAACGGTGTACGTTTCTTACATGATTCCAACAGAAACATGCCTCTTGAAGGAGACACAAATTTTGACGGTTTGAAAAAAGCTTATGCTAATGGAACTGAATTAAGAGGAAAAACTTTAGGTATTGTTGGTATTGGTCGTATCGGACAAGCTACAGCAAAAATGGCTCTTGGTTTAGGAATGAAAGTTATCGCAGCTGACAGCTTCATTCCTGAGGTTGACGTAAAAGTTGAATTCTTTGACGGACAATCTATCACAACTAAAATTGTTTCTCAATCTTTAGAATCTTTATTTAAAGAAGCTGATTTCATTACATTACACGTTCCTGCTCAAAATGGTTACATCATTGGAGAAAAAGAACTTGAAACTATGAAAGACGGAGTTGGAATCGTAAACTGTGCTCGTGGTGGAGTTATCGACGAAGTAGCTTTAGTAAAAGCTTTAGACTCAGGAAAAGTTGGTTTCGCTGGTTTAGACGTTTTCGAAAACGAACCAAAACCAGAAATGGCCATCTTAATGCACTCTAAAATTTCATTGACTCCACACATTGGAGCTGCAACAGGAGAAGCACAAGACAGAATTGGTACTGAATTAGCATCACAAATCATTACTTTATTAAGCTAATTAACTATAATTAAATTACTTGCGAGGGATTTATTAACATTGTTTAATAAATCCCTTTCTTTTTTTGTTTAAATTTGAGTTCTAATCTAAATCCTAAAAATCATGTTTGAACAATTAACCCAATTAGTACAACAATATGGAGGCGATGCAGTGGTAAACAATAACGCTGTTCCAAATGAACATAATGAAGCTGTAATTAGCGAAACTAGTAATTCTATTTTTGAAGGATTAAAAAAGATTGTATCTGAAGGAAATACAGATCAAATCGCTGGATTATTCAGCGGAAATTCTTCTATTGACAGTTCTAACCCTGTTGTACAACAAATTCAACAACAACTAAGTGGAAATCTTGGCGAAAAGTTCGGATTGAGCAGTGCAGATTCAAGCGGAGTAGCATCTAATTTGATTCCACAGATTTTAGGCTCTTTGGTTAATAAAGCAAAAGATCCAAATGACAACAGTTTTCAGATTTCAGACATTATCAATTCCATTTCAGGAAACAGCGGACAAGCATCTGGAATAATGGATACCATTTCTAAATATGGAATGCAATTTGGCTTAGACCAAAATGGAGACGGAAAAGTTGATGTTGCCGATGTTTTGGTGGTAACCAAAAGCAAAGGAGGAATCGCCGGATTTATTGGAAAGTTGTTTGGAAGTAAATAAGGTGCAAAGTTACAAAGTGACAGAGTAACAAAGGCAAAAAAAATAGTTGAAGCTGTTTGCAATAAATTGCAAACAGCTTTTTTTCACCTTCAAAACAACCTTAATTGCTACTTTACTTTTTTACTTTTTTACTCTTTCACCTTGTCACTCTGTCACTCTGTTACTTTGTTACTTTGTTACTTTGTTGCTTTGCTTTGTTGCTTTGAACCTCAAAATCTTGTTAAACTTCAGTCTCTTCTCATCATTTATTCGTAAATTTAAATCATGAAAAAGTGCATTTCCATATTAATTGTTTTAGCTACAATAATTGCTTGTTCTACAGCATCGCAAAAAGTTGCAAGCAATGATAATGCACCAAAAACTAAGCAGAATGACACCATTAGAATAGCCAATGATTCTTTAGAATATGAAGTTATTATAATTGACAATGGTTTTAATTTCTGGCTTTCATCAATGGCTTTTCCGAGAAACTACCATAGCTTAGCTTTTCTAGAAAACAAAAATCAACAATATGTAACAGAATGGAACATTCGAGCTTCACAACCCAATCGTTACAACCCGAATTTATACGAAATGACAATAGATTATCAGCCTCAGATTCATTACGGATACGAAGTAAATTATCTTATTTATAATTATATGATCTATTTTCAAAATACTTACAAACAAAAGCTGGCGGGATATGTTCCAATAAGATAATGTTAGTATATTTGTAATGATTATAAATAAATAATGGACAGACTAAAAAAACGCTGGGGAATCACTTCCAACTTACAAGCCATAATTATACTTATCGTTTTTGCTATCACAGGATCAGCTTCTGCATGGATTTCCAGGCCATTTTGCGACTGGGTAGGAATACATAAAGAAGATTTGGGTACTGTCTGGTTTACCTTAATCCGATTATTGATTATTCTTCCTGTTTATCAGGTTTTATTGGTTGCTATTGGAACTATTTTTGGACAATTCCGTTTCTTTTGGAATTTCGAAAAGAAAATGCTCAAAAGAATGGGACTTGGATTCCTATTTAAAGACTAAACATTTCTTCTTATTCAAACAATCCATTCTGGTTGAGAACTTCTCTTAGTCAGATTTTTTTTATTTATACCGTTTTTTGAAATTATCAAAATTTCACTTTTCAAATTGTTTTTTCTATACAATTTATTCCTTTATCAAATAAAAATATTTTAAAAATTTAGGATTTAAAAAACACATCCTATTTTTTAAACCCTCTTTTCATGATAAAAACGCATACAGAACAGGATGGTGCAGGATGGTTTAATTTAGGTTAATAATAAACTTTACAATAGTTGCATAATTTTCAAATACTGAATACCAGGTATTTAAAAACACACAACTATTACTTACTAACCAAAACCAAATTGAAATGCTGAAAAACTACTTAAAATTCTCCATAATGGTGACTACACTCTGTCTCATTATGCCAATGACAAAGATTTTTGCCCAAAATCCAATCGTAAAAATTGACTTTGACCAGTCAGGAAGACCTAAAGCAGAAGTAAATGATCCCGATTATACAGCTTGGGTAATTGCTTCTGGAAATACCAGCACGTATACCGAAAATGGTGTTACATTTACTGTGACCAGAGTTGGAAATAATGGAGATGCATTAGGAACTAACTGGTACAAAGCCGGAATTCAGGCTCCATATTATGCCAGATTAGTTAGTGACGGTGTAACTGTAAAGGGAACGACTGCAAATCTAGGCGCGCAAATAGAACTTAAAATAAGCGGATTAGCAACTGGAGAACATTCATTCTTAGCTTTTTTTAATAATGTAGACAGTCCTACAGGAAATAATTTTAGCCCTATTGATATTTTTCTCAATGGCAATTTAGTAGTTGATAATTTAATTCCAACTGTTCGAGCTCTTAAAACAGCCGATGCTAAGTCTATCTATTTAAAATTTCAAGCAACTGCAGGAACAGATGTTGTTATATTAATGGCAGCTGAAACTTCAGGAACAGAAAATGTAAAAAACTTCATTTTTAATGGTTTTGAGCTAAATACTCCAAATATTTTCTATCAGGCAACCAATCCAAATCCGAAACAAAATGACGAACATGTTGAATTAACTTCGGGCGGAAAATTACTCCAATGGACAGCAGCAGCTAATGCTGTTTCGCACAACATCTACTTTGGCACAGATCAGGCTGCTGTAAATAATGCCACTACATCTTCCCCAGAATACAAGGGCAATCAAACTTTGGCCACCAATTCCTTTCAAGCAAACGGATTATATACTGGCGCAACATATTATTGGCGCATAGATGAAGTTTTAGCAAATGGAATTGAAAAAGGAAATGTATGGCGTTTTCGTCCAGCACAACTTGCGTTTCCAGAAGCTGAAGGTTATGGACGTTTTGCCAGAGGCGGACGTGGCGGAAAAGTAGTTGCTGTAACTAATTTAAACGACAGTGGCCCAGGAAGTTTTCGTGAAGCCGTTACAAATGATATTGGCCCAAGAACAATCATTTTTAATACATCTGGAGTAATTCAGCTACAATCACGTCTTGTTTTAAGTCAGCCTTACGTTACTGTTGCTGGTCAAACTGCTCCAGGAAAAGGAATTTGTATTCGCTCTGCTCCTTTTGGAGTTACAGGAAATGATGCAATCGTTCAAAATTTAAGAGTTCGAGTTGGTGCAGGACCAACTTATGACGGAATGGGACTTACCGGTGCTGACAACAGTATTATAGATCATTGCTCTATCAGCTGGACGATTGATGAATCTTTCAGTTCAAGATCGGGAAAAAATATCACCTTACAAAGAACACTTATTTCTGAAGCTTTAAACGCAGCTAATCATCAAAATTATCCTGCAGGAACAGAACACGGTTACGCAGCAACAATTGGCGGTGATATTGGAAGTTTTCATCATAACTTGTTAGCACATTGCTACGGCCGTAACTGGAGTCTTGGTGGAGGATTAGATGGAAGCGGTGCCTACACAGGAAAAATGGATATTACCAACAATGTTGTTTATAACTGGGGAGGAAGAACAACGGACGGAGGAACCAAAGAAGTCAATTTTGTAAACAATTACTATAAGCCAGGCGCAGGTTCTAAAATATTCGTAGCATTTAATCAACAAAACGAAGGAGTTGGAACTGGAATGCAGCAGTGTTATTTTAATGGAAATGTTATGCCCGGATATTTTGATGAAAACAACCAAACTGCAGGAAGAAAAGCTTCTGGTAATACCGTTTCTTATGAAAACTTCGTAAACACACCCTTTTTCCCTTCTTACGTAACCACTCAATCTGCCAAAAATGCCTACAAAATAGTACTTTCTGATGTTGGATGTACACAACCCGAATTTGATGATCACGATCAGAGAATTATCACTGAAACTTTAAACGGTAGTTATTCGGCTGTTGGAAGCGTAACAGGGAAACCTGGATTTCCAGATAATGAATCTGATGTTGGCGGATTTGAAACTTATCCAATAGTAGTTAGAGATGCTAATTGGGATACAGATCAGGACGGACTTCCTAATTGGTGGGAAAGTATTATTGGAACAAATCCAAACTCTGCAATTGGTGATTTTTCGGATGCTAATGCAGACCCTAATCAAGATGGCTACACTAATTTAGATCAATATCTACAATGGATGTCATTACCACGATATGAATCTCAGCAAGGAACTAAAGTTGATATCGATATTCAAAAATTATCTAGAGG
The DNA here is from genome assembly GCF_024649945.1 of Flavobacterium panacis. GTDB lineage: Bacteria > Bacteroidota > Bacteroidia > Flavobacteriales > Flavobacteriaceae > Flavobacterium > Flavobacterium panacis. Next base: position 110,411 of record NZ_JANKMS010000002.1, read on the forward strand.
TTTTACCAGCGGTGTTTCTTATGCTCTTTCAAATATTGTAAACGGAAACGCAGTACTCAATAACAACATAGTAGCTTTTACACCAGCATCAAACGGATTGTGTTCTTTTGAATTTACAGTAAGTGATTCCGAAGGAGGTACTATGAAGCGAAAAGTAAATATTGTTAGCGGACAAACCGTACATCTAGATACCGAAGACATTATTAAAACCAACAATTCGTTTAATGTTTGGCCAATTCCAAGCAACGGAGCATTCTCAGTTTATATTGATAATGAAGAAGCAGAAATTTCAGATCTTAAAATCTATGATATTTCTGGAAAAGAATTATTGAAACAAAAAATCAGAGGCAATACTCAAGAAAACATTCAATTACATTCTAAAGGTGTCTTTATAATCAAAGTAACCAACCCACAGACGAAGAAAACACAATACGTTAAGAAAATAATTATTCAATAAACAAACTCAAAATGAGTCATTAAAAGACGGTTTTTAAAGCCGTCTTTTTTATTTTCTTTGAAAGAAATAAGTATAAATCCAAGTCAAAGTAAACGACGGAATAATATCTGTAAATGGTAGTATTTCTTCCAGAAAAGTTAAAAATCCAGCCACCTTCCCTACTCTTCCTTTGTACATTCTGGTCATAATTACACCAGCAATTGGTGCCCAGACAATATCTCCAATTTCTCCAAATCCTAGAACAGAATAAGTCAGCATACCAATAGCATCCAAAATTAAACCTATAATCAATTTTGACATCCTGTTATCTTCAACCACTTCTAAATCTTGCATAACACCTTCATTTTTAATACAATCGAAATTAAAAATTATTAATGAAACTATATTATTTCTTTTTAAAATTTAATTTCCAAAATTCCCATATCAAGAAACATACCTATTTTTAGATTTTAGATTTTAGATTTTACAAAAAATCGCTTCGCTCTTTTTTGGAATTTGGGATTTAAAAAAATTAGAATTTAATATCCCTCTCTAATTTGAAGTTGGAATTTGATATTGTCCATAATCTTCGTTTCTTTGTAAAAACAGTTTCACTACATGATACACGCAAAAAACATACATAAATTCTACGATAAACTTGAAGTTTTAAAAGGAGTTGATTTACATATTAAAAAAGGCGAAATTGTATCTATAGTCGGTGCATCTGGTGCTGGAAAAACTACATTACTGCAAATTCTGGGTACTTTGGACAAACCCGATTATGCTCCAGATTCTTCTTTAACTATCAATGGAAAAAATGTTCTTGAATTACAAGACATTAAAAATGATAATTCAAAAGAAGAAAAAACATTCAAAATAATTACATGGATAGGATCTATTTACATTATCCTTCTTGCAGTTTATTTATTATTTTTTAGAACTAAAATTTTCGACGATACACTGAGATTAGTTGCAAGCATAACTTTATGCTTACCTATAATTACAATGCTTTTTTACTACAACCGTTACTTCAAAAAGAAAAGCAAACAAGACCGAATATTATCTGATTTCCGAAATTTAAACTTAGGATTTATTTTTCAGTTTCATCAGCTTTTACCTGAATTCACTGCATTAGAGAATGTCTGTATTCCGGCTTATATTGCAGGTAAAAAAACTTCAGAAACGGAAGCTGAAGCTAAAAAATTGCTTTCTTTTCTAGGCCTTTCACATCGTATCAATCATAAACCTAGCGAACTTTCGGGCGGAGAACAACAACGTGTCGCAGTTGCAAGAGCTTTAATCAACAAACCTGATGTCATTTTTGCTGATGAGCCTTCTGGAAATCTGGATACCCATTCAGCAGAAAACCTTCATCAATTATTTTTTCAGCTTCGAGATGAGTTTGGGCAGACTTTTGTAATCGTAACTCATAACGAAGAATTAGCCAATATGGCTGATAGGAAATTAGTAATGTCTGATGGACAAATAATTTCGTAATGCTTTTAATTGCAATCAGCTGGATTTATATTTTATTCACAACCATCAATTTAGGTTTTGGTTTTGACAAAATAATGAATCTAAAAAACAAAGATTTCGTTACAACATCAATTCTTGGATTATTCTCCGTAACTATTTTAGCCAGCATCTGGGCAATATTCGGAAGAATACATTTTGAGTTTCATATCGTTTTAGCTGTATTGAATATTTTTTGCATTCTAAAATTTCGCAATGAAATCACCAATCTTTACCAATCATTTTTATCTGAATTTAAACAACTAGAGAACAGTTTAAAAGTTATTCTAATTATTATTTCTGTTTTAATAATTGCACAATGCGCTTCTGTCCCATTTGTAATTGACAACGAATCCTACTATATTCAAACTATAAAATGGCTTAATGAATATGGTTTTGTAAAAGGACTTGCCAATCTTCATTTGTTTTTTGGTCAAACCAGTGGCTGGCATATTACTCAAAGTGTTTTTAATTTCTCTTTTCTATATAATAAATTCAATGATTTGAGTGGTTTTTGTCTGTTTTTAGGAAATATTTTCGCTATTCAAAAACTTAATGAATATTATAAAAACAGCAATAAAAACTATCTGATTGTTGGTTTAGTTCCTTTATTTAATATTTTTTTCTTTCAGTTTATCAGTGCACCTTCGCCCGATATTCCTGTGTATGTTATCTCTTTTATTCTGTTTTTTTATTTTTTAGAAAATTTCAAAAACACAACTCCCGAAATATTCAAACTAGTTACGGCATTAGTACTTTTTTTATTATACATAAAAAACACAACTTTAACTTTTGCCCTATTTCCAATCATTTTATTAGGTTTTCATTTTAAAACTCTTTCAAAAAACCTTTTAAAACCAATAACACTTGCCCTTTTGATTGCCACTATTTTTGTCATTAAAAATATGATTATTTGTGGTTCACCAATATTTCCTTCAAAAATTAATGTCTTAACAATAAATTACGCCATCCCAAATATAATAGAAAGCTTTTACTACGATCAGGTTAAGTATTATGGCTTCTTTTTAACGGCAGAACAATATCACAAAATGAGTGTTTTTGATTTATTCCTTCATTGGCTTTCAATGTCAAAACTGAATGGTTTATTCAATAAAATCAGTATTCTTCTAATAGTAATTGTACCTATTTTTATTTATAAATATCACAACAAAAAAGCGCTATGGCTTCTATATTTCATAATGCTTTTACAACTGATTTTATTAGGGTTAACATCGCCTCAATATCGATTTTTCATGAATTTCATATTCTTCTTTTCTCTTTTTTGTTTTGTTTGCCTTTTTTACAAAAAGAAAACAATTGAAATCTTCCTTATTTTTTCGATATTTATTACTGGTTTTGTTTTATTATTCCCAATTAATCTTAATGGATTTTCAAACCATAAATTCATGCTTAAAATAAGTAATTTTTCTATAAAAAACAGTATCTCTCCATATCAAAATTCAAAAAGTAATACTTCCTTTGAATCCATTCAATTAGGAAATTTAAAATATAATTCTCCCGTAGAAAATGAATTTTTCTGGGCAAATGGCGACGGTAATCTTCCTTGCGTGGATAAACGACAGTTGGATTATTTTGAAAAATATTACCATGTTATTCCCCAAATGCGTACCAACAATTTAAAAGACGGATTTTACTCTAAAGAAATTAAAACAAATGAATAAATCAGAATTAAAAGAATTTCTAGACGAAAAAGTCATTCAATATAACAATCAGGATTTTATCGAAAGTGATCCAGTTCAAATTCCGCATCTTTTTACTCAAAAGGAAGACATTGAAATTGCAGGTTTCCTAAGCGCTTCGATTGCTTGGGGAAACCGTAAAATGATCATCAAAAATTCTCATAAAATGATGGAATTGATGGGCAACACTCCTTACGATTTCGTTATGTCCCATTCTGATGAAGATTTAGCAAGATTGGAAACTTTTGTGCACAGAACTTTCAACGGACATGATTTTGCTGGTTTTATAAAAGGACTAAAAAACATCTACCAAAACCACAACGGACTTGAAAATGTTTTCGCTAAAAATCAGGAAAAAGACAGTTTGCAGAAAAGTATCAGCGAATTCAAAAAAATATTCTTTGAAACAGATCATTTAGCAAGAACGCAAAAACATATTTCAGATCCTTTAAATAATTCGGCAGCAAAAAGAATCAACATGTATTTGCGATGGATGGTGCGCCAAGATGCAAAAGGAGTCGATTTGGGAATTTGGAAAAGTATTTCTCCATCCGTTTTATCTTGCCCGCTAGATGTGCATTCTGGAAATGTTGCACGTAAACTTGGCATTTTAGAACGAAAACAAAACGATGCAAAAGCCCTAGCCGAATTAGATAAAAAACTTCGTGAAATGGATGCTTTAGATCCTGTAAAATATGATTTTGCTTTGTTTGGATTAGGCGTTTTTGAAGGGTTTTAATAATCCTGATTATCGTTAAATTGAAATAATTGCACGTTTACTAATTCATCCTTTAAATTCCCTCCAAATACCACTATTTTTAACAGATGATAAAAACTATAATCGTTGATGATGAATTTAATGCCAGGGAGTTTTTAGAAAAACTTCTGACTCGCTACTTTCCCAATAAATTTCTAATTCTTGACAAATGCGAAAGTGTTGACGAAGCAATCGAATCTATTGAAAAGTTTTGTCCTGAACTTGTTTTTCTCGATGTGCAAATGCCTAATAAAAATGGTTTTCAACTTTTTAAAGAATTAAATAAAGTAAACTTTGAGGTTATTTTTACAACTGCACATTCAGAATTTGCAATTGATGCCATAAAATGCAGTGCTTTGGATTATTTATTAAAACCAATCAATTATATCGATTTGTTGGAGACCATCAAAAAGTACGATGAAAAACAAAACAAAGCATCTCAAGAAGAAAAACTAAGATTGCTTTTAGAAAATATTGATACTGGAGGTTCTGAATACAACAGAATTGCCTTACCAACAGAAAATGGATTTGAATTACTCAAAACCAACTCCATTTTGTATTGTGAGGCTGATAGTAATTATTGCAAAATTATTTGTTTGGACGGGCGAAATATCGTGCTCTCCAAAACCTTAAAATATGTAGAAGAATTACTTCCTAAATCTATTTTTCAGAGAATTCATAAATCCTATTTAGTAAATCTAAATTACGTTACCCGATTCAACAAAACCAACGAACTCCTTGTAGAACTTAGCAACGGAGAAACATTACCTGTATCTGTTAGAAAAAAAGAGGAATTTATAAATGCTATCATTCAAAAAAAATAAGCTCTTATTTATTCTGCTCTTTCTTGTTGAAACAGCTTTTACACAGCAATTTCCATCAAAAAATTTTTCTACAATTGATGGACTGCCAAACAATAGTATCTATTCGATATTCAAGGACAGCCGGAATATTCTTTGGGTTGGAACAGCAAATGGACTGTCGGCGATCCAAAACGGTGCGGTAAAAAATTATTTCACTTCAGATGGTTTAGCCCATAATAGTTGTTGGGCCATTGTAGAAGATCATAATCACAATCTGTGGTTTGGAAGTCACGGTGGTGGTTTGACCTTTTACAATGGTAAAAAATTTGAAGTGATAAACAAAAATAACGGACTTATTCATGATAAAATAAGACGACTATTTATCCACAAAAATCTTCTTTATATAGGAACTGAATTTGGGATTTCAATTTTAGATCTTACAACTCATAAAATTCTTTTCAGCAAGAAAATTGTCGGCATCCGGCATTTATTTCAAGTAATGGATTTTGTAGAAATAAATTCTAAAATCTATTTTGGGACTTTCACTGATGGCTTTTGGCGCATAGATTTAGAAACAAAAAAAATAATACTAATAAATCACAAACAACCTGGTATTTTTTCTATCCACAAAAAAAAGGACAGTCTTTTTATTTGTCATGGAGATCATAGCAACAAGGCAATAAGTAAAATTAGTATAAAGGATTATTTATCAAACAAAGATTCTAATATATACTTTGGAAGCACTGTTTTTTGGAACTTTGCTACAGATAAACGAGGCGTAATTTATACTGCCGGAAACGGAATTAATTTTGCAACTGGTGGAGTTTATAAAATAGTCAACAATAAAGTTATCAATTTTAATACTGCTTTTGGAATAGAAAGCTCAGAAGTCTGGAGCTTATTCTACGATTCTGAAACAGATAATCTATTTGTAGGAACAATTAATAAAGGATTGTTTAAGATTAATTTGAAAGAAGAAATAAAGTATTATCCGTCTTCTTTTTTCAAAAAATCAAATCTAGATGTTGTAGCAAATACAACTGTTCAAAATCAAAAAATAATTTTACATAAAGCAGGATTATTATTTTTAAAAGAGGAAAGAATTCAAACAGAAATAGCTAAAAAAAACTTCTTCCTATTTGCTCATCAAAGTTACAGGACAAAACCGTTTCTTAAAGACCATGAATATTTTGCTCCGTTTTCAAAAACTAGCTTGGAATCATTTGAATTACGAGAGCTTAAAATTATTGATTCAAGCATTTGGGTCACTTCAACAATTGGTCTTTTTGAAGTAAGTTATGATGGAAAATTTAAAGGATATTATCCCTACTCTACAAGTGCTTTTTATTTAGAACATTACAATAAAATCATTTTTCAGGTTGCTTATGGAAAATTCTGTGTCGCAGATAATTTCAGAAACAACATTGCCTATAAAGAATTCGAGCCTGGTAATTTAAATAATCCCAAAGATGCTTTTAGTATTTTGCCCTTAAATGATAAATATTTTGTAGCCTCAACTTCTAATGGATTATACAGTTATAAAAATGGAAAATTTTTCTCCTACTATTTCAATAATGTATGGAAAGAAAATGAATTGGTTCAGGCCAAAATCAATGATAAAAAAGAGCTGGTAATTGCGACTGCATTTGGTGATGTTTTTATCATTAATGTTTCAAAAGGATTTCAAATAGTCAGCAAAATTGATCGAAAATCATTAAAGGGAAATTCAATTTCATTTTTAGAATGTTACAAAGATTATCTCTTCATTGGAACAGAAAAAGGACTGAATATTTATAAAAATGGTACAGTTCGTTTAATTGATGAGGAACAAGGATTAACGGCAAAAGCCTTTACTTCTTCTGATATTAAAGGAACAGTTCTAACAATTGGAACTCAAAACGGTTATTTTGAATTTGATTTTAAAAACTACATCGCAACAAAAAATATACTTCAGAAAATAAAAATTACTAACATCGAAGTCAATTTTAAGACCATTGATCAAAATCGTTTTAAGTGGCTACATTACAATTCAGATAAAATTGTACTTCCTTACAATGAAAATACAATTTCAATTGCTTTTGAACCTCAAAATGCAGCGTATCCCAACAAACTAGAATATCGATACAATGTGATCGGATTGACAAACTCTAATTGGACAAAATGGACAAAAGATAAAAATATCAATCTTACTTATTTACCAAACGGAACATATAAAATAAGATTAGAAACTAAAGATTTATTTTCAGGAAATATATTTTCGAATGACATTTTAAAAATTGATATAACGCCTCCTTTCTGGAAAACCTGGTGGTTTCTTCTTTCGAGTTTTGTTCTTATTTGTGTGTGTTGTTATTTACTTTATATCAGTCGAATTCGTGCTGTCAAAAGCAAAGAACGTGCAAAAGCGGAGGTTCAAAAACGTTTGGCCGAAACCAAAATGGAAGCACTGCAAAGTCAAATGAATCCTCATTTTATTTTTAATGCGATGAATTCTATTCAGAATTTCATCATTGATAACAATACCGATGACGCCTTGATGTATATGGGAGAATTTTCGAAAATAATTCGCCAGACACTCAATAATTCATCCATTCAGCGAATTGCCTTATCAGATGAAATTGAATATTTACAGTCGTATATTACCTTGGAAAATATGCGTTTTAAAAATCAAGTCGAATTTGAACTGCTAATTGATGAGCATTTAGACTTGTTTGAAACAGAAATTCCGCCAATGCTATTACAGCCTTTTATAGAAAATGTATTTGTTCATGCATTTGATTCTCGTTCTATAAATCCAAAATTACTTCTGTCATTTGAACAGGAAGATGATTACCTAATTTGCAAAATTGTAGATAACGGAAAAGGAATGCAATCAGGAAACCTAAATAAACTTCACGCTTCAAAAGGTATTGATTTAGCTAAAGAACGTATTGCTTTGTTTCAGATGGATAATTCAGATCCTATAACTATTTCTTCTCAACCAAATGAAGGAACTATGGTAGTTTTGAAAGTACAAATACTATAATTTTTCACGATTAATCATCGAATCACTACGATAACTAATTGTTAAAATTTTCTCGAATTAGTAATTATAATTTTGATAAAAAATTAATAAACCATGAGAGAAATCAATCCACAACAATTAGCCGATATTATCGAAAATAATGTTGGAAACGCTATTGCGATTAACGAATTAAGAAACATTATTTTAGAAGAGGGAGCAATCCTTGTTCATAATGGTAATAGAATAGCTAACATAAGCGTAAATGAAGAAAACAATTATGTATTACAAATTATAGATTAAAACTTAATACATATCTTAAAATGAATAAAAATTATCTTAAACTTATTAGTTCTATATTTATTTCAGGAATATTTGTATTAATTGCCTTTGGAAGTACCGATAATGAACCAACAGAAGTATTTAAAAAAAACTCAAAAGAAGCATTCTGTGGCAAAAAATTTAAAAGTTCTTCAAACTTAAAAGAGATTGATATGGATATCGACGCTATTACAATTCTAAATTGTGATGGTACTTATACTTCAAAACAAGATTGGGGAACTTCAAAATCAAATCAAGAAGCTTACAATAATGCTATCGGACGTTCATCTGGTAATAATGCAGACTTTTCTGGAAAATGGGAAATCGTAGAATCAGAAACAAATTTGCCTTTAGAAATAAAAAATGATTTAAGTGATTTTAAAGGCATAGAATATTCAATCATAAAGTATCAAAGTAAAAAAGGAAAAACTAGATATGCTTTAATCTATAATTATAATGATCTGGCAACGCTGAAAGACTGGCCTACTTCATCTTCATTTGGTCTTTCTCTTCACATTTTTGTACTACCAATAGATTGTTACGAATACAAAACTTATAGAAATGAAGATTTACACATGTTTGAGGGGTTTACTGATAAGTACTAAAAAAATATGAAAAACGTGAATAACAAATTTAGTTTCGACACAGGAGTTGTTGTTACATTTCTACATGATTCTCTGAATGTAAAAGCCTCCAATTACAATAGTAATATAAACTATATTAACTTAGATAATTATACTTATAAAAATGTTTCTATACCAAGAGCCACACCTTTTAGCTTAGCAATTAGAACTCTTGTTTTTGGATGGATTTTTGCTTTTATAATTTTAATACCGGTAAAAGATGAATGGGGGGCATTATTTTTTACAGCAAATGCGTTTGATATCTTCTTAGCATGGTTAGCAATGATTGTATTTGCAGGCTCTTTTTTAATTTCTGCCTTAATATTTTGGGGATTCGTATTTTCTGCAGCAATACAAACATCATTTTTAAGTCGCTTTATAAACAATTACTTTTCTGATCATAGAGTGTTAGTAATTATTGGAAATAAAAGTGGGAATAATATTCAATTTTATACACTTGATAATGAAATTACAAAAATAAAAGAAGTTGAAAAGGAAATTTCAAATAGAAAAAAATCAAATAAAGGAGATACCCAACAAGATGATTTTTTTTCCAACATAAAAAAATTAGAAAAGTTGCTTAAAGAGAATCTTCTTACTCAGGAAGAATTTGATTTCAAGAAAAAGCAATTATTAGGCTTGTAATAATGAGAAAAATAATTTTCATTCATGTCATAGTTCCATTAGTAATTGGAGGGCTAATTTATATTTCTTTTCGTAGTCTATCTTTAAGAATGTTTGATTGGTTTAAATGGATCCATATAGATTTTATTACTTCATTAATACGTGATATAATGTATCCTTTCAAAAGGCAGATTCCAACTTGGTTTTACTTTTCTTTACCAGATGCGCTTTGGGTTTATTCTTTTTCATCGGCATTATTAATTATATGGAAAGACCAATTTAAAAAAGGGAAATATTGGTTACTGATTCCTCTGCTTTCAGGGTCAATTGTTGAGATTGCACAGGCGGTAAAATTATTCCCCGGTACATTTGATATGATAGACTTAATTTTCACCACTACTGCATTATTATTCAGTATAATGCTTAATTCTATATTTAATCAAAATGAGAAACATAAAAAACTATTTTAAAGAAATTATTTCAGTTTTAATTGTTGGTATATTTTTATTTTTAGCTTTTGCATCTGGGAGTTCTGATGAAAAAATTAAAATTGATATAAATGATACGTCAGCACTTGAGAATTATATGCAAGGAAAATGGTCTTTGGAAAAACATACTGGAGACATAAATCACACTTGGAGGTATCGCTTTGAAATTAAAGGGAACAAACTAAGAATTTGGAGATGTTGGAATAATATGGATGACCCATTTGATATGAGTGGTGGTTATGAAGAATTCAACTTTACTTTAGGTAGTCCTACAAGAGATGTTGATGGGTATCATGCAAGGTATCTTGAATTTGCTGTATTTGATAAGACGAATAATTTTGGAGGAGTTTACAATTCTTTATCTCCATTTTGGATTGTTTCTGATGAACATTGGGATACACCAGTATTGAGATGCGCCAGTGGTATTCCAACTTGGTCCAAAGAAGAATTTCAAGTTACAGGAAATAGAATTACACATAATCAATTTAACACAAATACCCCCCAAACGATATCGGAAAGTAGTTATTCAGCATCCAACAATTATAATTCAAATGATAGTATAACTACTAATAGTACAGATAGTTTAACTGATAGTGAAGAAGATACAAATGATATGAATAGTAATATAAAATCAGCCGAAGAACTGGAAATTGCGGATAAAAAATTGAATATCATATACAAACAAGTAATGTTAGTTTTAAACGAAACTGAAAAAACAGAATTAAGACAAGAGCAGAGAAAATGGATAAAATATAAGGATATTTCTTGTGAAGAAGAAACAAAAAATATGAAAGGCAGTTTATATAATGCTTTTTTAAACAACTGTGAAAAAGAAAAAACAGAGAAAAGAATTGAAGAATTAATTAAGATTCTTCAATCTAAAAAATAGTATTTCATAAATTCGTCATTTCCTTAATCTTTGTGGCGGTTCAAAGAGAAACATCATATAATTTTACACATTCTCTTACACTATATCCTTTTTTAAGACCAATAATAACTTTTGGATATTTTGATAAGAATTGGTTATATTTTTCAGAATTGGTTTTTGACCTTCCATAATAGATATTATTTGCTTTTACCAGTTGCATTCCTGAACGAATTCGAGAAGAGTTTATTTAAAGATTATTTGAATCTGGATCAAACTTTATTTCAACTGCTCTAAATGCAAATATTTTTCATCCGCAAAAATTTCTTGTCCTGAATCAATACTCCAGCCTTCAGAATTTAAAAATTTATATATAAAGTCATATTCAATCCATAGCGTTTCGTCTCCTAATTTCGAATTTCTAAGTTCTTCAATAGTAGAAGTGGCAACTCCAAAATTGTCAGCCACATAATTAGACTTTACAATTAGTTCATTATTTTCAACAACTGCTTCGTAAAAATATTTTTCGTAGTAAGACAGTTCCAACTGTCCATTTTTAAATTTCGCTAGACGAGCTTCTTCAACAGTATTTTGATAATATACTAACAAAATCAAAGTATTCAGATTTTTTGAAATCTGTTTTAAAATTTCATCGAAACAATATAATCCCCCTTGAAAGTCAAACTCAACTTCAACCCAATCTTTGGCTAGGTTTTGCGAAACTATTAAGGTTAGATTTTTACCCTCAAAAGAATTTTCTTCATGCGGTAAATTATAAAACCACCACTTATTAGTATCAAGCCATATTTCTCTACCAATTGGCAAGTATTTCTTTAACTCCGCTACTATCGTTTCAATATCATTAGACTTAATACTCGTCTGTGAAAATGTTCCCATCTTATTTATGATCTGTTCTTTACTTTTCAAAAATATTCAAAAATTTCCAAAAGAACTTTTCGTTTTTTAAAACACAAACAATAAGAATCTGAAGCTCTATAAAAACTGAAAATCAATTAATTATACCTCAAAATTATTAGATGATTCGAAAAAATTAGTGTTCTAACCATGAATTTAATGTACATTTGCACAAAATTTAAAGCAAATGAGCACTTTCGAAAAATTTAATCTTCCAAAATCATTACAAAAAGCAGTTGACGATTTAGGATTTGTTACGCCTACTCCTATTCAGGAAAAATCTTTTTCTGTAATCATGTCTGGACGTGATATGATGGGAATTGCACAGACCGGAACTGGTAAAACATTTGCTTATTTATTGCCTCTTTTAAAGCTTTATAAATTTACGCATACTAATACTCCAAAAATCGTAATCCTTGTTCCAACACGTGAATTAGTAGTTCAGGTTGTAGAAGAAGTAGAAAAACTAACGACTTATATGTCGGTTAAAACTTTAGGAATTTACGGAGGTGTAAACATCAATACACAAAAGAAAGCTGTTTACGAAGGTGTTGACATTTTAGTCGGAACACCAGGACGTACAATGGATTTAGCGCTTGACGCAGTTGTTCGTTTTGATGAAACACAAAAATTAGTAATCGACGAGTTTGACGAAATGTTGAATTTAGGTTTCAGACCACAATTGACTTCTCTTTTCGCGATGATGAAAACCAAACGTCAAAACATTTTGTTCTCTGCAACAATGACAGATGAAGTGGATGATTTGTTGAATGATTATTTTGATTTTCCAGAAGAAGTTACATTGGCTCCATCGGGAACTCCATTAGAAAAAATTACACAGCTTACTTATAACGTTCCTAACTTCAATACTAAAGTAAATCTTTTAAAACATTTGCTGGAAAACGACGAAAGCATGAGTCGTATTTTAGTTTTCGTAAACAATAAAAAGATTTCAGATATGCTTTTCAATCGTATTGACGAGCTTTTTGAAGGACAATTTGGTGTTATTCACTCTAATAAATCTCAAAATTACCGTTTGAGTACCATGGCTGAATTCCAAGAAGGAAATCTTCGAGGCTTAATCACAACCGACGTTATGGCGAGAGGTTTGGATATTTCAAATATTACACACGTCATTAACTTCGAACTTCCAGAAGAGCCAGAATTATACATGCACAGAATTGGTCGTACAGGTCGTGCAGACGCAACGGGAACTGCCATTAGTTTTGTTACTCCAAGAGAAGAAGAATTCAAAATCGAAACAGAACTTTTAATGGATCAAGAGCTTAAAATCGCTGATTTTCCTGAAGAAGTTGAAATTTCAGATAAACTGATCGAAGCTGAAAAAGACAAATTACCAAGAAAGTTTTTATTGAAAAAACCAAAACTAGAAGGTGACGGTGCTTTTCACGAAAAATCTAAAAAGAACCAAAAAGTTAATCTTGGAGGTCCTTCAAAAACCAAAAAGAAAACGCATGGTTCTGTCAATAGAAATATGTTGAAGACAAGAAACGAGAAGAAAAAGAAAAATAAATAATTTTTCTTAGGGACAAAGGTTCAAAGAAACAAAGTGACAAAGTTAAAGGCTCAAAAGTACAGGTTTAAACCTCTGTAACTTTGAGCCTTTGTAACTTTGTCACTTTTTAAAAATTAATTTTTCGTAAAAACCAGTCCCACTGGTGAACACAACTGGATTCTTCTTCCTGTGTCTGTGATTTTTCCTGTTGCGATATCTCTTTTAAAAATAACGATATCATTAGTATATTGATGCCCTACTAAAAGGTAATTTCCTGTTGGATCAATGGCAAAATCTCTTGGTCCTTTTCCTGCACTACTTTGTTGTTCTACTAATTCTAAAGCGCCTGTTTTAAGAACTTTATAAACTGAAATCGCATTCGCATCAACACGGTCAGAGACGTACAAGAAATTTCCATCAGGCGAAAGTTTTATTGCCGCTGCTCCTGTTCCACCTTTAAAATCTTTTGGTAAAATACTTGTTTCGGCAATAACTTTTAAACTTCCTGTTTTATCCCAGCTTAAAGTAGTCAAAGTTCCATCTAATTCTTGAACTAAATAAACAAATTTTCCGTCTTTGCTAAAAGTTAAATGTCGTGGTCCGCTTCCCGGTTTTACATCAACGCTTCCTTTTAAAGTCAGCATTTCATTTTTAGAAGCTGGATTATATCTGTAAATAAATACTTTATCTAAACCTAAATCGTTCGAAAGCACAAACTTTTTGTCTGGCGAAAAAACAACCATATGCACATGCGCTTTTTCCTGACGCGCTGCGTTTGGTCCTTTTCCTTCGTGCTGAATCAATTGCTGCACTTCTGTAATGCTTCCGTCAGGGTTTTTCTTGAAAACAACAATACTTCCACCAGAATAATTCGCAACGATTACATTTTTATCATCATTAATCAAATGACAAGGATCTGCTCCCAAAGCATCATTTTTATTTATAAAATTTACTTTTCCAGAAGCTGAATCGTATGAAAAAGCACTTACTGTACTTTGTGTTCCATTTTCATTCACCGCATAAATAAACTTATTATCGGCAGAGACAGATAAATAACTTGGACTGACAACATTCTCAGAAGAGTTTTTCAATTTATATTCGCCGTTTGTGGCATCGAATTCGTAAACGTAAATTCCGTTGCTTTGGCAAGTGTTAGTGTAAGTTCCAACTAACAAGTTGAATTTATTTTGAGCTTTAACCGTGGTCAATGATAAAGCTGAAAATAATACTAGATATATTTTTTTCATAGTTTGTTTTTTTGAATCAGCTAAAATAAGCAATAATATCGTTTAGAAGTACCATCTTAATTCCAAGAAATTACAAAAATTACATTTTTTTCTTAAACCATATAAGTACATATAAGTTATATAAGCTATCCTTTATTCTTTTACTTATAATCTCTAATATGAACTTATATGGTTTAAATAATTTTTAATTCGTATTTTTGACCAGCATCTTCGCGAAAAACAAAACGTAGTGAAGTAAATCGAAGCCAGAATGCATTTTAAACATCCCGAAATTTTATATTTTCTGTTTTTATTGATCGTTCCTATTTTGGTTCACTTATTTCAATTAAGACGATTTAAAACTTCCTTTTTCACCAATGTCCGATTTTTAAAAGAACTTGCTATTCAGACTCGTAAGAGTTCTAAAATCAAAAAAAGACTTTTATTAGCCACACGTTTATTATTGCTTACTTGTGCTATTATTGCATTTGCACAGCCATTTTTTGAAGCTGTTGACAGTAAAAATGTTTCGAACGAAATGTATATTGTTTTGGATAATTCCTTCAGTATGCAGGCAAAAGGCAAAAAGGGAGAATTATTAAAAAGAGCCGTTCAGGAATTATTAGAAAATACTCCAGAAAACACGCAATTTTCTCTTTTAACTAATACCGAAAACTTCTGGAATACCGACATTAAATCATCTAAAAGTGCTTTACAGAATTTAAAATACAGCGCCACTTCTTTTGATCTTTCAGCAATTACAGCCAAGATTAAAGCACACAAATCGGCTCATAAAAAAGATATTGTGATTATTACAGATGCGGTTGGCTTAAAAGAAAAAGACATTGCAACTGTCAATTTTGAAGAAAAACCATACTTCATTGTTCCAGAAGCAGAACAAAAAAATAATGTTTCTATTGATAGTGTTTATATCAATCAGACTTTAGAAAACTTTTATGAAATTGGCATTAACTTATCGGCTTATGGCGAAGATTTCAAACCTGTTTCAACGGCACTTTACAATCAAAACAAACTAATTGCTAAAACAATTGTCAATTTTGATGCGAAGAAAAAGAAAATCAATTTCACGATTCCAAAAGAAGCTTTTCATGGTTATGTCGCAATTGAGGATAATGGTCTGACTTATGATAACAAACTATTTTTCAGTATTTCTAAAAACAAAAAAACAAACGTAATCAGTATTGGAGAACCCGAAAAAAGTAATTTCCTATCGAGAATATATACTTCTAGTGAATTCAATTATAATAATTATCCAATTAGTTCTTTAGATTACAATAGTTTAGAAAAACAAAATACTATTATTCTAAATGAATTGATTGATATTCCGCAAGCTTTGCAGACGACTTTAAAAGCTTTTGTTTCTAAGGGAGGAAACTTGGTTGTGATTCCATCCGAGAAAACGTCTATTTCTAATTTGAATACATTTTTAAGCAGTTTTGGAAAAATTCAATTCGGAAATCTCGAAACCAACAGCAAATTAATCACTAAAATTAATTTCGATCATCCTTTATTTTCAGGAGTTTTCGAAAACAAAATAACCAATTTCCAATATCCGAAAGTCAATAGTTCATTTGCTGTTTCGAGTTCGTATCCGACTGTCCTTTCTTTTGAAGATCAAACTGCATTTGTAACGGCAGTTCAAAATCCGATTTCTGGAGTAACCGTTTTTACAGCGCCAATAAATAGCGCCAACTCAAACTTCCAGCAATCACCTTTAATTGTTCCATTATTTTATAAAATCGCTCAGAACAATCAGAAAACAGGAGTAAATGCTTTGACAATTGGAAATAATCAGCCTTATTTTGTTGATGTTTTATTGACTAAAGATGCGATTTTGGAAGTCAAAGGAACAGAAGATTCATTTATTCCGATTCAGCAGATTTTAAACAATAAAGTCAAATTAACATTCAATGATTTCCCAGAAACTGCTGGAAATTATAGTGTTTTTGACAAAAAAGAATGGGTTGAAAATATCAGTTTCAATTATAAAAGAACCGAAAGCGATTTGAGTCAAGTAAACACAAATGTAGTTTCTGATTTTAAAACTGCTGATACAATTTCAACCATTTTTAATACGTTACAAACAGAGCGAACTGACAGCCAAATTTGGAAATGGTTTGTTATCTTTGCACTGTTATTTTTAGCATTAGAAATGGCAATTATAAAATTTGTAAAATGATTTTATTTCACCATTAAGACATTAAGATTATTAAGTTTTTTCTTTATGATCTTATTTTAAATGTCCAGAGAATTAAGTTCCTCGCTTTATGAACTTAATTTCTTAATGGTAGAAATAAAAAACATTTAATGTTTGAATAAAATAAATATTTAAAATATGAAACTAATCATCAAAAGCGCCAAAATTATCGACTCAAAAAGTCCGTTTCACAATCAGACCGTTGATCTTTTAATTGCAGATGGTGTAATAGAAAAAATAGGAGTTTCTCTTCCGCACGATAATGATGAAACGGTTGTAAGATTTGATAATCTTCATGTTTCTCAAGGTTGGTTTGATAGCAGTGTTTCTCTTGGAGAACCTGGTTATGAAGATAGAGAAACCATTGCAAACGGATTGAATGTTGCAGCAAAAAGCGGTTTTACAGCAATTGCTTTGCAACCTAATTCATTACCAATTATTGACAATCAGTCTCAGGTAAATTTTGTAAAAAATAAAGCAAATGGTTTTGCGACAGAAATTTTTCCAATTGGTGCTTTGACTAAAGCCAGCGAAGGAAAAGATATGGCAGAACTTTTTGATATGAAAAATTCGGGAGCGATTGCTTTTGGAGATTACAACAAAAGTATCGACAACGCTAACATCCTGAAAATTGCTTTACAATATGTGCAAGATTTCGACGGATTGGTAATCGCTTATTCGCAAGACCCAAACATTAAAGGAAATGGTGTTGCAAACGAAGGAATTGTATCGACAAGATTAGGATTAAAAGGAATTCCAAACTTAGCGGAAGAACTTCAAATTTCCAGAAACTTATTTTTATTGGAATATACAGGCGGAAAACTTCACATTCCGACCGTTTCTACAGCAAAATCGGTTGAATTAATAAGAGAAGCTAAAGCAAAAGGTTTACACGTAACCTGCAGTGCATCTGTTCATCATTTGGTTTTAACGGATGAAAAACTGGACGGATTTGATACCCGTTTCAAAGTAATACCTCCACTAAGAACAGAAGTTGACAGACAAGCTTTGCTAAACGGAATTGCTGATGGAACAATCGACATGATTACTTCAGACCACAACCCAATTGATATTGAATTCAAAAAAATGGAATTTGATACGGCTAAAAACGGAACAATTGGTTTAGAAAGTGCTTTTGGAGCTTTGTTAACGGTTTTACCAGTAGAAACAATTGTGGCAAAATTAACTGCTAGAACTGTTTTTGGCTTGGAAAACACTATTATTGAAGAAGGTGCAAAAGCGAATATCACTTTATTTTCAACAGAAGGAAAATCAACTTTTGCAAAAGAAAATATTCTTTCAAAATCTAAAAATTCTGCTTTTTTAGGAACAGAGCTTAAAGGTTCTGTTTACGGAATTTTCAATCAAAATCAATTAGTTACAAAATAATACAAATGAATAATTCAGTCGAAGAAGGAAAACCAATCGCAATAACGAGTTACATTCTAATCATTGGTGTATTAATCGCCATGAGCATGAACTCTGAAAACAAAAACAGTTTTGCTTCTTTTCATATCCGTCAAGCTTTAGGTTTGTCACTAACTTTTATTTCTTTAGGAGCAATTATCAGCAATTTCGATAGTTTTTTTATCACTTTTCCAATGTGGATTTGTATTTCAATTCTATGGACTTTCGGTATTTTTAATGCTATTCAAGGTCAAATGAGACCAATTCCTTTAGTTGGAGAATTGTTTCAAAAATGGTTTAAAAAGATTGGGTAATTTTTTAAATTCCAATACAAAAATTTCAAATTCCAAACCTGAAACGCTAAAAAACTTTGTCAAAGTTTTAAACTTTGACAAAGTTAAGAACTGAAAACCGAGACTGCGACTGAGACTAAAAATTCACAACTCACAATTCACAATTAAAATGAATCTATCTTTAGAATATAAAATAAGAGAACCAAAAGTAATTTTAGATAAAAATCCGTTATTGCTTTTATTACATGGATACGGGAGTAATGAAGAAGATTTATTCTCGTTTGCTTCTGAGCTTCCAGACAATTATTACATCATTTCTGCAAGAGCGCCTTACGATTTACAATATGGTGCTTACGCTTGGTACGCCATCAATTTCGATGCAGATCAAAACAAATTTTCGGATAATGAACAAGCAAAAATTTCTAGAGATAAAATCGCTTCTTTTATTGATGAATTAGTAGCAAATTATCCCATCGACGCTAACAATGTTACCTTAATCGGATTCAGTCAAGGATCTATCTTAAGTTATGCTACAGCGCTTTCTTATCCTGAAAAAATTCAGAGAGTTGTAGCCATGAGCGGTTATTTCAATGAAGAAATCATCAAAGAAGGTTTTGAAAACAACGATTTCAAAAACCTAAAAATATTCGCTTCACACGGAACTGTAGATCAAGTTATCCCTATAGAATGGGCGAGAAAAACTCCTGCTATTTTAGAAAAATTGAATATTCCTGTAATATACAGAGAATATCCTGTTGGACATGGAGTTGCACCACAAAATTTCTTTGATTTTAAGAATTGGCTAATTAATTAGTATTCAGTCGCAGTTTTCAGTCTTACACTACTTTAGAACTTTTTCAAAGTTGCAAGTAAAAACTGAAAACTGCGACTGTGACTTAAAACTTAAATTTATTGTCCTGTATAAAGAATCTTCTCTCCTTTTTTCAAAACATAGCCTTTCCAAGGAATTAACTGCCAATCGCCGTTAATCCAAGAATCACCTTCCGATTTTCTTTCTAAAATGATGGATTCTTTTTGAGTATCTAAGAAAAGTTCTGCTTTGTTTCCGTCAAAGATTACGTAAGATGCAGTTGTATACGTTTTTCCGTCATCGTAATGTGATAATTTCGTGCCTTCAAAAATTCGAATACATTCTTTTTTAAGCGTTGACCAAGTGTAGCCAGCTGAGGCTTTACAGCCATGTTCATCAGCATCTGCTCCTACTTTGACTTCTTTTACAGTATCTTTTAAATTTACTTCGACCCCATCTTTTTTTGGTTCTTGCAAATTAGTTTTTTCTCCTGAAGGTTTCTTTGCACAAGACACTACAGTACTTACAATCATTGCAATCAAAATTACTTTTTTCATAATCTTATAATTTAAAAATTGAGCAAAAAAAAATAGGATTAAAATCCTATTTTTGATATAACCAAGTTTGATTTACTTCAAATGTAATATTATCGTCGTTATCTACAAAATATTTTAACAAGACTTCTCCCCATAATTCTCCATTACTGTAATCTGCAATAATCCATCTGTGGTTTAAAATTTTAACTTTATTGATAATGAATTTCTTTCCGTCCATCATATCCTGACCTGTATAAGGATTTCCTTTTGGATTTGCATTAAAATCTAATAACTTTTCCGTTACAACTGGAATTAGTTTTTCATACAAAATCACTTTTCCGCCAGAAGCACTATTGTCAAAGTAATTTTGAGCGTTTTCATTATGTTCTAGAGAAAAATAATCAGCTTCTGCTAATTGAGTTTTTACAATATTGATGCTATCTCTAAGTTTCTTAGTAGTTTTATCATATCTATTCTGAGCAAATTTTACTTCGCCACTGTAGAATGCATACGTGAAAACATTCATCAAAATAGCCAAAATAAAAAGATAAAGCATTAAGGATTTTTTCATTGTGTGGTATAATTAAATTGTAATTTCTAAATTGTCGTAAGCCAGAAAAACATTTTCTGGAAGTGTTTTTTGTACTTCTTCATGAAAACCTAAAACATGGCTAATGTGCGTTAAATAAGCCTTTTCAGGTTGTACAAGATTTATAAAATCAAGTGCTTCTTTAAGATTAAAATGTGTATCGTGAGGTTCAACCCGTAAAGCATTTACAACTAAAACTTTCAAGCCTTTTAGTTTATCAACTTCAGCTTGTTCGATTGTTTTTACATCTGTTAAATAGGCAAAATCATCAATTCGATAACCAAAAACCTGAAGATCTCCATGCATCGCATTTATTGGAATAGCGATTTTATCACCAACTGCAAAAGGAGAGTTGTTTTCTACTTCGATTGTTTTGACACTTGGAGCACCTGGATATTTATTTACGGTTTCGAAAACATAATCGAAACGACGCCTCAAATTATCTAAAACACGTTGATGTCCGTAAATAGGAATTTCACCTTGTCTAAAATTAAACGGACGAATATCATCTAAACCGGCAGTATGATCTGCATGTTCGTGAGTAAAAAGAATAGCATCCAGTTTTCGGCAGCCGCAAGAAAGCATTTGCTGTCTAAAATCTGGACCGCAGTCAATTACATAAGAATGCTCGTCCCATGTAATCCAAATGGATACACGAAGCCTTTTATCCTTAGCATCAGTGCTTTTACAAACTGGATGATCGATCCCGATAATCGGAATACCTTGAGAAGTACCTGTACCTAAAAAATAAACCTTCAATTGAACTTAATTTTTTTACAAAAATAGATTATTTCTCTTTCATTAGAAGCCTAATTTACTAACTTTGTAACAAATCTATTTAAAACAAAATGGGTACAGAAATAAAACTCAAAGGTGACAAGGTCATCGAACAGATTCCTTCTATAAAAGACAAAGCTTTACGCATTAATTTAAACGAGAATATTTACGGAACATTTGCTGAAATTGGCGCTGGACAAGAGACAGTTAGACATTTTTTCAGATCTGGAGGTTCTTCGGGAACAATCGCAAAAGCAATGTCTGCCTATGATAAAGATTTTAGTGACGCCGTTTACGGAGTTGAAAGCGACGGAAGATATGTTACGGAAGAACGTTTGAAAAAAATGCTGACTCATGAAGGTCAGATCATTGAAGAGCGTTTGAGCAGAGAAAAACATCCAACCAAACTTTTTTTCAGTTACGCCAATACGGTTGCCACAATAGATTTTGCCAAACAATTTAAAGGTCACGGATGGGTTGGAATTCGATACCAAATTGAACCAGACGAAGCTTACAACGAAATTATTCTTCACATTCGTTTTAAAGAAACTGACGCGAGATTACAACAAGAAACACTTGGTATTTTAGGAGTTAACTTAATTTACGGTGCTTTTTACAAATACAACGATCCAAAACGATTACTTCGTTATTTATACGATCACTTAGATAAAGATCAATTAGAAATTGACACCATTAACTTTTCTGGACCTCGTTTTGCCGATGTTGACAATCGTTTAATGAGTTTGCAATTGGTTAAAAACGGAATGACAGATGCCGTAATGTTTAATCCTGAAGGAAAAAACATTCTTCCTGCCGCTATTTTATACAAGAAAAACCTCTTGGCTTTAAGAGGAAGTTTCCGTCCAGTTACTAAGGTAAACATGGACATGTATGAGAAGTCATTAGAAATGTTTCTCAAAGAAAATAAGGTTGAAAAAAACAATACGCTTGTAGTTTTTGAAATCACACTTTCGAATTTACGTTCAGATGGTGAAATTGACGAGCGTGACTTTATGGACAGAGCCGAATTGCTTTGTTCTCTTGGTCAAACGGTAATGATTTCAAATTTCCAAGAATACTATAAAGTTGTTGAATATTTCGCTAATTATACGAAAGCCCGTATGGGATTGGCAATGGGAGTAAATAACCTTGTTGATATTTTTGACGAGAAATACTACCGTCATTTAAGTGGTGGAATCCTAGAAGCTTTCGGAAAATTATTCTATCGTGATATGAAAGTATTCTTATATCCGATGTTAGACGAAGATGGCTCATTAATGAATTCTAACAACTTGAAAGTTCATCCTAGAATGAAAGAATTGTACAAATTCTTTAAATTCAACGGAAAAGTAGTCGATATTGAAGATTATGATCCAAATATTCTGGATGTTTTCTCTAGAGAAGTTCTAAAAATGATCAGTCAAGGCAAACCTGGATGGGAACCAATGCTTCCTCCTGGAATTCCAGAAATTATAAAAGAACACCATCTTTTTGGATATCATCCACAGAAAGAATTAGAACAAAACGCATAATAAAAAAAGTCCCATTGTTGGGACTTTTTTTTTAGTATTCAGTATCAGTTTTCGGTCTCAGTGCAATACTTTGTACTTACCCAAGCTTTGTGTTGATTTTTTTAACGCAAAGGACGCTAAGTTTTTTTTGCCTGGGTTTACGCTGAAAAACACAAAGATCGCAAAGCTGGATTTACACA
Organism: Flavobacterium panacis; assembly: GCF_024649945.1. Taxonomy (GTDB): domain Bacteria; phylum Bacteroidota; class Bacteroidia; order Flavobacteriales; family Flavobacteriaceae; genus Flavobacterium; species Flavobacterium panacis. Next base: position 133,540 of record NZ_JANKMS010000002.1, read on the forward strand.
AAGCTTTGCGATCTTTACGTTTTTGTAAAACTTAGCTTAGAAAAACTTAGCGCCCTTTGCGTTAAAATATGCCCAATTCTAAGAACTGCGACTGAAAACTGCGACTGCGACTGAAAACTATTTCAATATCTGCGCTGCGTGTTCTTTTGTTTTTACTTTTTCGATTACTTCTTCGATGATTCCTTTTTCATTGATTACGAAAGTGGTTCTATGAATACCGTCGTATTCTTTTCCCATGAATTTCTTTGGTCCCCAAACTCCAAAAGCATTGATTACCGATTTGTCTTCGTCGGCAATTAAAGGGAATGGCAGTTCGTATTTTTCTTTGAATTTTTCCTGTGCTTTCTGGCTATCGGCACTTACACCTAGAAGTTCATAATTATTGGCTTGAAAACGGTGGTAATTATCTCTTAAATCGCAAGCTTCTGCCGTACAACCTGGCGTACTTGCTTTCGGATAAAAGAAAACTACTAATTTTTTTCCAGCATAATCGGCTAATTTATGTGTTTTTCCGTCTTGATCTACTCCTGAAAAATTTGGCGCTTTATCGCCTTCTTTTAATGTTGTCATCTTTTTTATTTTAGATTTCTGATATTAGATTTTAGATTGTTTCTTCTAACAAAGATAACTTATAACTCATAATTCATGACTTATTATTCCCAACTTCTTTTGCCCCAGATTGAAGTGAAAACCCCGGAATTGTGGTAGTTTACATTTTTTGTATTTAAAAAGCGACCAACGGAAGCTCTTTTAAATACTTAAAAATGTTACTACCACAATGAGGAGTTGTAACGGAAAGCTGGATTAGGCACATGATAAAAATTATACTATTTTTACAGACGCTAAAATCACCGAAATGAATAAAGAAGCTCGTGTACAATTTGTTATCGATAAATTAAAAGAACTCTATCCTACCATACCTGTCCCGCTTGATCATAAAGATCCTTATACACTTTTAATTGCGGTTTTATTATCTGCACAATGTACTGATGTGCGTGTGAACCAGATTACCCCGTTATTGTTTGCAAAAGCGGATAATCCATACGATATGGTTAAAATGTCGGTGGAAGAAATTAAGGAAATTATTCGTCCTTGCGGATTGTCACCAATGAAATCTAAAGGAATTCATGGTTTGTCTGAGATTTTGATTGAAAAACATAACGGAGAAGTTCCTGAAAGTTTTGAAGCTTTAGAAGCTCTACCTGCCGTTGGTCATAAAACAGCAAGTGTTGTGATGTCTCAAGCTTTTGGCGTTCCTGCTTTTCCTGTTGATACGCATATTCACCGATTGATGTACAGATGGAATTTATCTAACGGAAAAAATGTTGCTCAAACTGAAAAAGATGCAAAAAGATTGTTCCCAAGAGAGTTATGGAACGATTTACATCTACAAATCATTTGGTACGGACGCGAATATTCTCCCGCAAGAGGCTGGAATCTGGAAAAAGATATTATCACCAAAACGGTTGGAAAAAAATCTCTTATTGAAGAAATGGAAAAAGTTTCAACTGTTGTAAAAAAAACTAAGACACAAAGCAAATAATCTTTGTGCCTTTTTTTTATGTGTCAATTTATCAATTAGAAAATTAGATAATCAATTGATTGGTCGCAAAATATCTAATTATCACATTTTCTAATTTTCTAATACTATTTACCTTCCAGCTTTTAAGGTATTATATTCGTTTGTCATATCCAGCGACCTATAAACACCTAACAAAGTTTTCGTCGCATCTTCATTTTTAGGTTCTATAGCAAGCACTTTTTTCAGATATGGAATGGCACTTCTTGTAATATCATCTTTTTGGGCATTCAGCTTATCATATTTCTGCATTTCTGCTTTGGTAGTTCCTAATGCTGATATTTCATCTGCTAAATCTTTTTTAATTTGTAATTTCAAATAAGCAAGATTGATATAGGCATCAATGTAATCTGGATTTAACTCTAAAACATAATTATAAGTCGCTTCTGCTTTTTGATAATCTTTTCTCTCCAGATAAGCAAAAGCTAAATTACTATTAACTTCAATCTTTTTAGAAGGAACAGATTCTGTTCTTGGTTTTTCATAAAATCCTTGCTGAATGGCAGATTCTCTAGCTTTTGGTGAAATAAAAACGTCTTCTTCTTTCGTTTTCTTATTGGTTGCATAATACAAAACACCTTTTCCAGAGAAATTAATCTTTTTCAATAACTCATAGTAGGTAACTGCAGCACCATAATCTTTTGCATTTATAGATGAGGCTGCAGCGTTTAATAAGTTCAAAGTATCCTTTTTGTCGAATAAGTATACTTTATAACTCTTGTCAGCACTTTCTTTGAATTTTCCGGTATTAAAATCAGCCATTGCTCCCTTAACAAGACCAGCTTTCATATCTTTTAAGGCCATATTAGCTTTAACAGTAGATTTAAATTTACCAGACTCATTTTCATACAAAAATACATCTTGGTAAGCTTGTGATGCCAATGTAAAATTATTCGCAGCATCAACATTCTTTAAAGCTAAATCTTTTAAAACATTCCCTTTCAAGAAATAGTAATCAGATTTATCTTCGTCTGGGGCATTAAGGATAAGATATTCGGTTTTGGTTAAAATAGCTAAAGATTCTTCGCTTTTTCCTTTATCATACAAAGATTGCGCTTCTTTAATTCGGTCTTTTTGGGCAAACGTGGTCATGCTTATTAATAATAAGCAGGATAGCATTCTAATGTTCTCTTTCATTTTGCGGTTAAGTTTTGAGGTGGTTAAATGATTTTCTTTTATTCTTGAAGAATAGTTACGAAAGACAATTAAACTGGTTAAAAATTACTTTCTTAAACTATAATATCAGCAAAAGATATTTTCTGGTTCAAATACTTTTACTTAAAATCAAATAGACAAACTTAACAAAATAAGGTAGGGTAGTTTTTCTTCATAAATGATCTGATTTGGGTTAAATATTTAATTTTTAGTTTATTATTATTTATTGTTAGAATTCGACAGAAACAAACCAATATGAAAAATATTCAATAAAAGCTTTTTTACTGAATAAAAAATTAGTTTTTAACTAAAATAAAATTAAAAATTAAACAAACACACAAAAACCAGTCAAAATATTAAATTTTAACAAAACTTATAAAAAAATGATATAAAAAACTTACGCAACAAAAATTTAACTGATTATTCTCTAAAGAAATAAATTAAGGAATATTTTTACATAAAAAAAACTCACTATTTGTTTTATATACAAACAGTGAGCCTTTCAAACCAAAACGACCATTTGGTTCATGTTTTAATAAACATCCGACAGGAGCAGTGGGCTGTTTAATTAGCTATAATCTCAAAGCTTTTGTCCTCAACTTTAACTACAGTCAAAGCTTGAGAGTAGTTTAAAAGAAAAGAAACAACTTCTTTATTAGGTTTAAGATTTTTAGAAGCTAATGCTTTTTTTGAGTAAATTTTCGCCATACTATCAAATGTTTTATATTAGTATAACGAGCTTATTACCAAAATAGTATTAGTTGGTTAAAATAATTTGATGTTTGTCAATTATTTTTCTCAAATTCATTAATGCATAACGCATTCTTCCTAACGCGGTATTGATACTAACGCCTGTAATTTCTGAGATTTCTTTGAAGCTCATATCCTGATACATACGCATAACCAAAACTTCTTTTTGGTCCTCAGGTAATTCTTCGATAAGCTTTTTCAAATCGACTTCGACTTGATCTACTATCATTTTACCTTCTATAGTTAGTGCGTCATCTGACATGATAGAAAAAATCGAAAATTCTTCGGTTTCTCTATACATTGGCATTTTTTTAGTTTTGCGAAAATGATCTACGATCAAATTGTGCGAAATACGCATTACCCAAGGCAAAAATTTACCTTCTTCGTTGTACGAATTGCTTTTTAAAGTTTTAATAACTTTAATAAATGTATCCTGGAAAATATCATTTGAAATATCTCTATCAGCAATCTTAGAATATATGAAACCATATATTTTAGATTCGTGCCTTTTTATTAATGTTGCCAAAGCAGCTTCATTGCCGTCAACATAATTTTTCACTAATAGAGCATCTGGAGTATGCAGATCAGCCATAATTCTACTTTTTTAGTTCTAATTTTAAAATTTGGAGTAATTTTTCTAAAAAGTAGTTTTTTTATATAGGCGAATCTTTTTTTTTGAGTTGTGTTAATATTGCGACCAAATTTAACAAATAAATGTTTTAGAAAGCAAATAAATTTGCTAATAATTAAGAAAAAAACATTTATTAAAGTAAAGTAAACTTAGATTTTACATAGAAAATGCTAACAATATCTACAATGAAATTAGCAAAATCCCTTTAAAAATAAGCTTTCAAACCTTAAATTTGATCTTTAAATGATTCAAGTCATCCTTAAATCTGGATTTAAATTACAATTTTTTCTTCACTAATTTTATTTTTCTGACGTAATTATTTTTCTTGATTGCTTCTATTTTACTTTTATTCTTTTAAAATCAGGATAAAGTTTTACAAAATTTCTGTTCGAAAACCACTTTCCAACTTGTTGTTTTTATGATAAAATAGTTAAAATTTGGAACTATATCCTTAACAGAATCCAATTCAAAATTGATTACTTTTGTAAAAACCGACATTTTTATGCAAATTGATCTTTCTACGATAGACCCAAAATCAAATATTATAATAAAAGGAGCACAAGTACATAACTTAAAAAATGTAGATGTTGTGATCCCCAGAAATAAACTTGTTGTTATAACCGGACTTTCAGGATCTGGAAAATCAAGTTTAGCATTTGATACTTTATATGCCGAAGGACAAAGACGTTATGTAGAAAGTTTATCTTCTTATGCCCGTCAGTTTTTAGGCCGTTTAGACAAACCTAAAGTTGAATACATTAAAGGAATTGCTCCCGCTATTGCAATTGAACAAAAAGTAAATACAACCAATGCTCGTTCTACTGTTGGAACATCAACGGAGATTTACGATTATATGAAGCTTTTGTATGCCAGAATTGGTCGTACCTACTCTCCTGTTTCCGGACAGGAAGTCAAAAAGAACACTGTTACAGATGTTGTTGCAGACGTTAAAAGCCTGCCAATTGACAGCAAATGGCTTCTACTCGCTCCTATTCATCTTGAAGAAGGAAGACAATTAGAAGATAAATTAAAAGTACTTCTTCAACAAGGATTTGCACGTATTCTGGTTGACAATGAAATGATTCGTTTAGATGAATTTTCAGCTTCAGACTTACATCAATTTGACAATAAAGATATCTTATTGATTATCGATCGTATTGTTGTAAAAGAGGAAGAAGAATTCTTTAATCGACTTGCAGATTCTGTTCAGACAGCATTTTTTGAAGGAAAAGGAATTTGTTATCTACAGGAATTAAATGCTGAGAAAAGATTTTCGTATTCAAACAACTTTGAATTAGATGGAATTACTTTCTTAGAACCAAACGTTCACTTATTTAGCTTTAACAATCCTTACGGCGCTTGTCCTGTTTGTGAAGGATATGGAAATATTATCGGGATTGATGCTGATTTAGTCGTTCCAAATACTTCTTTATCTGTTTTTGAAAGTGCTATTTATCCGTGGCGCGGCGATAGTATGAGCTGGTATAAAGACGAATTGGTTAAACACGCTTATAAATTTGACTTTCCAATTCACAAACCATATTTTCAATTAACAGAAGAACAAAAAGATTTAATCTGGACTGGAAATCAATATTTTCAGGGATTGAATGATTTCTTTAGAGAATTAGAAGAAAAAAATTATAAGATTCAAAATCGTGTTATGCTTTCTCGTTATAGAGGAAAAACAAAATGTCATGTCTGTAAAGGCAAACGTCTACGCGAAGAAGCATCTTATGTAAAAATAAATGGAAAAACAGTTTCCGACCTAGTTGATCTTCCAATAAAACATTTGGTTACTTTCTTTAAAAACATCGAATTGAATGTTTATGAGCAACAGATTGCCAAACGTTTGATGGTTGAAATCAACAACCGTTTATCTTTTTTAACCGAAGTAGGATTAGATTATCTGACTCTAAATAGAAATTCCGCAACACTTTCGGGAGGTGAATCACAGCGTATCAATCTTGCTACTTCTCTTGGAAGTAGTTTAGTTGGATCCATGTATATTTTGGATGAACCTAGTATTGGTCTACATCCTAAAGATTCGGAAAGACTGATTAAAGTATTACTTTCTCTTCGTGATTTAGGAAATACCGTAATTGTAGTGGAGCATGACGAAGATATTATGAAAGCTGCCGATATGATTATTGATATAGGTCCTGAAGCCGGAACTTTTGGAGGAAAACTTGTTGCTCAGGGAACTTATGATGAAATCTTGAAATCAGATTCTCTAACAGCTCAATATCTTAATGGAAATCTGGAAATTGCTGTTCCTAAAAGAAGAAGAAAGTTTAAAAACCATATTGATATTGTAGGTGCACGCGAAAACAATTTAAAGAATATTAATGTTACTTTTCCTCTCGATGTCCTAACTGTCGTTACGGGTGTTTCTGGAAGTGGAAAAAGTACTTTGATCAAAAAAATTCTGTTTCCTGCCATGCAGAAAAAACTGGAAAGTGCCTCTGAAAAAGCTGGACAATTCAGTGAATTAAAAGGTTCGTTCTCTCAAATCAAACATATCGAATATGTTGATCAGAATCCGATTGGTAGAAGTTCGAGATCAAATCCTGTAACGTATATCAAAGCGTATGACGATATTCGTGATTTATATGCAAAAGAGAAATTATCCAAAATAAGAGGTTATCAAGCCAAACATTTTTCTTTTAACGTTGATGGTGGCCGATGCGAAACTTGTAAAGGAGAAGGGTCTATAAATGTCGAAATGGTCTTTATGGCCGATGTTTCGCTTCCTTGCGAAACTTGTGGTGGAAAAAGATTCAAAAAAGAGATTTTAGAAGTTACTTTTGACAATCAAAATATCAATGATGTTTTGACTATGACCATTGATGATGCAATTGCTTTTTTTGAAAAAAACAAACAAGCTAAAATTACTCAAAAACTACAACCGCTTCAGGATGTTGGACTAGGATATGTTCAGTTAGGACAATCTTCTTCCACTCTTTCTGGTGGTGAAGCACAACGTATTAAACTGGCTTCATTTTTAGTAAAAGGAGCCACAAAAGACAAAGCATTATTTGTGTTTGATGAACCAACAACGGGACTTCATTTTCATGATATAAAAAAGCTTCTTGCTTCTTTTGATGCTTTAATAGAAAAAGGACATTCTATTATCGTAATTGAACACAATCTGGATTTAATAAAATGTGCCGACTGGATTTTGGATTTAGGTCCCGAAGGAGGAGAAAACGGAGGACATTTATTAGCTTCGGGAACTCCTGAAGATATTGTAAAAGTAAAAGAATCTGTAACTGGCGTTTATTTAAAAGACAAATTATAAAAAGTATTTTATAATAAAGCCCTAAATACAATTGATTAGTTTGTATTTAGGGCTTTTTTATTTTATTTCTCTTTTAATGTTTTATGCTACCAAGCATCTTTCTTCAAAAGGAAGACCATCTTCGTCGATAGCTACTAAAATCTTTTTTTGTTTTGAAGCCTCAAAGGTTAAATACAGCCAAGCAAATGACCATAAACCAAGAGTTAAACAAAAAATCATAAAATTTAAACTGTGATTAACTACTTTTCCTCCTTTTGATAAGACAGCGAAAAGGAATTCATCATTTCTTTCTTCTAAAGTAAATCCATTATGAACTTTGTTTGATATCATATTTGAAAATACTTGCATGCTTTGTTCTTGGCTGAGATGGTTGTCTTTCATAATTATTCAATTCTACATTAATCCATAAACTTTTTCTTGCGCATTTTATTGCAAAACTACTCAATATTAAATAATAATAAAATACCTACATTTAGTGATTTTGTTAGAAATAATTCTGCAATTTCCTCTAAGTAGTATTAAATTTTCAGACTAAAGTTAATTTTTATCTAATTAATTACAAAATAAATACATGTTAAAATTTATTATTTAATAACTAATTTTCAATTACTTAACTTTTATCTGTAAAAAGCAAAAGACAGATTTTTATAATAATGTTTGAAGAAATCTCGAGGAATCTAATGGCATTTTAATCTTTAGAATTCATTATCAAACAGATAACAAATTCCAGATTATTTAGAAAGAAAACTAAATTTACAGTTTTCCAGAGCTTACAAGAAGTTTTTTAAAACACTAGTATTTTTCCTGCAATTAAAATTAGATTTTAATTCCTATCTTCTTAAAAACAGAATCGATAACATTATTGATGTCTGGAGAAATTTTGAATTTATAATTCAAATACACATACAGAATAGTTACTAAAATAGATTTTAATGCAATACTGATCAATTGGAAAAATGGAAATTCCCAGAAGTAAAATACCAGAAATAAAGCAAATGTCAAAAGTATTGAATAAACAGTCTGATTGGTAAAAGGATATAAATGAAGCTTTTTAACTACAAAAAGCAATTTAGCCAAACTGTATAAAGTAATTGATAAAAGTGTCGCAAATGCAGAACCAAAAATTCCAAAAATCGGAATAAATATCATATTCAAAACTACAGTCAAAACAACCAGCATTAGACCTAAATACAATACCATACGGTAATATTTTGTATTAAAAATAATGGCATTGTTATTTCCTAAAATCAAATCAAAGTATTTAGAAAGACCAATCATAAATACTACTGGGATTCCTCCACTATATTCTTTTGGAACCAATTCGTACAACTGATCGATATTTACAAAAATACAAAGCATTACAAATCCGCCCACAATTTGCAGATTGATAGACGTTTTTTTGTATAATTGATTTAGTTCATCATGTTTGTTTTCATGCATCAGTTTAGCTGTAATAGGATATACGATTTGATGCATCGCACGACTCGGAACCGATATTACTAAGGCAATATATGTCGCAACAGAATAAAAAGCAATATTGTCAATAATCATATACTGATTCAATATCATTTTATCTCCGTCTAAAAGTAAATTAGCAACACTTCCCGACAAAATTATATAAAAGGAATACACCAATACATCTTTAGCATTTTCAGGTTTTGTAAACTGAAACACTGGCTTCTTAATATTAAATGCATAAAACATCGTAACTAAAAACGCTAATAAATACAATACAGCAGTTGCATATACAAACCCCTCGACACTAAGTACGTCATAATAAACTGCAATCAATAAAAACAAAGAAAACAATCGTAAACCGATTTCTTTAATAAAATTACCAAAAACAGAATGCATATGAACGCGTGCCCAAGCATAAAAGATTTCAAAATAAGCCATCGTTAAGCCTATAAAAGGAATTAACCAGATATAACTTTTAACAATCGCATTCTTTTTTGACAAAAAGAACAAAATTTCATCATAGAAACAAAGTCCGATTAAGATCAGTGGAATTATTAACAGGATCGGAAATAAAACCGTGAAGGATAAAAACCGATTTTTTTCTTCTTCTGTTTTATATTGAGAATAGAATTTTACTAATGTATTTTGCATTCCAATGGCAAACAACGGCATTATAACATTTGCACTGGAAGTAATGTAGTTCGTTAAACCATAGAAAGTCGCTCCAAGAAAAATCGGATATAAATAAAGTGTATTAATGGCTCCGATACCAAAACCTATATATGTAATTACAGTATTTTTAAAAGACTGATTTAAGACAATACCCATTTCTTGAGTTTAGATTGTGTAATTTAAATTTTCAATTGATTATTTCTTAATCAGTTGTGCTAACTGTTTGGTTAGATTTTTTCGGGAATACTGCTGTAAACCAATTCCATGTGATTGCAATTTCCCTTCTAAAAACTGATTAAAAAAGTCCAAAATTACACTTTTTAATTTCGCTTTTTCAGAATAATCAAAAAATACTCCTGTATTGGTTTGTGTTACAATATCGGCAAAGTCAGAACCTTGTGGTCCAATGGCAATTATTGGACGGTTTGAAACCATATATTCAAATAACTTTCCTGGAATAATACTTTTAGTATCTTCAGAATTAATCTCTATTAAAAGTAAAACCTGAGATTTTCTTTGATGCGCAACTGCTTCTTTATGGGAAACATATCCAACTAAATTCAAATAATCATTTAATTGATGTTCCTTTATTGCATCTAAAACTTCCTGACTTACAGCACCAATTAGTTTGATTTCTAAATGAGATTTGAATTCTGGAATTTCTTGCAGTAATTCAACCAAAACTTCCCAAAGAAAAGGCGGATTTCGATCTGATAAGAAAGAACCAATATGTGCCAGAGTAAATTTGGTATCTAAGGTTTGCTTTTCGACCGTTTCTACATCATAACCATTTGTAATTACTGTAATTGGCTTATCCGTAATGGCTTGAAATTCTGTTTTTGTAGTTTTACTAGTTACAATAATTTCATCAGCCATATTCAAAACCTTATGCTCTAACTTTTTGTGTTTTTTTTCAGCATAAGAAGATAATCGAAGTGCTTTATGATATCCAATTGTGGTCCACGGATCGCGGAAATCTGCAAACCACTTTACTTTTAATTTTTGTTGTAATTCTAAACCAATTAAATGCAAACTATGCGGCGGTCCAGAAGTTACAATCGTATCAATATTATTTTCCCGAATGTATTTTTCTAAATAAGAAACAGATGGTTTTACCCAAAAAACACGGGCATCTGGAATAAAAAGATTACCACGAACCCAAAGAAACGTTTTATCTAAAAAAGTCTGTTTTTTCTTTTGAGGAAAAATCCCAGAACTGATTTTTTTGGTTTTATTTTTTGAAAATATAGAAGCCAATTGATAAGGCTCCCAAATTTTATTCTTTAAAACAATTACTTTATCTGATATTTCACTTACCAATCCTTCATCAACAATGGGATAAGTCGGATTTTCTGGAACATAAACAATAGGTTGTACATCGAATTCTGGCAGATATTTTACAAATTTTAACCAACGTTGTACACCTGGTCCTCCAGCAGGCGGAAAATAATAGGTAATTATTAAAAGTTTTTTTTGTTCCATTTAGGATTTATTCAGTTCCACAGAGATTCGCAAAGAAATATTCACGGAGTGCTCGCAAAGTTTTAAAATTTATTTTTGAGTATTTCCGTTATTGCTTTGTGAATCTTTGCGAAAGAATTTTTCAAAATAAACACCTCCAAGTAAAAGCAATAACATTCCGATTGAACTAATTAAAGTAATTGTTCCTCCTGTTTTTATTACTTGTGGTTCAAATTTAAATTCGATAGTATGTTTTCCACCTGGAATTTCCATTGCTCTTAATACATAATCAACAGGAAAATGATCTGTCAACTGACCATCTACATAAGCATTCCAGCCGTTTTTATAATACATTTCAGAAAAAACAGCCAAACCGTCTTTTGCATTATCCGATTTATATTTGATATAATTTGGCTTGTATTCTACCACTTTAATTGTTCCACTTGTATCCCAAGGTTTCTTTAATCGAGCATTAGGGAATTTACCTTCGTGTTCATGAACATTAAAAACTGCTACTTTTTTAGTATCCAAAGTATTCAGTGCTTTCATAACATCATCTGCTTTGTTTACCAGTTTTACAGAACTTACAAACCAAGCATTTCCATTAGCATCTGGATTAACAGTCGGAATTTGATTTCCTTCCTTGTCTACCTGAATTACATACTTAACATTTAACATATTAAGTATTTCAAGATTGTTTTTAGCAATTTGATAATCATACAATTGCTGCATTCTTCTAGGTCTTACAGCACTGTAACCTCCAATTGTTTTATGAAAATAAGAAGATCTTCCCTGCAATTGTCCTTGAAGATCAAAAACACGATAAATTGAAGTATCTTTTAAAATCTGAGAATCAGCGGGCGTTTCCTGAAAAGGAGCCGCAATCTGAACTGGACTCACAAAATCTTTTGCCGAAACGTATTTTTTGTCTACAAAAAACAAATCAAAAATCATTACAATTCCCACTACAATCAATGTAGTTGTCTGAGAAAATCTATTTTTGATAAACATCCAAAGAACGACAAAAGTAACTACGATTAAAAATCCAGATCTCAATAAATCTGCATAATACATCGTTACTCGATCTTCTTTTAATGCATCAACGAAATCTGGTCCGTAACTTTCCATGAAATATTGATCACTTACTCCTGTAAAGTGAAAGAAGCTTTTAGCAATCAACAAAATAAAAAGTATTCCTAAACCAAAAACCCCTGTTTGAACCAGTGCTTTCTGTTGCAATTTAAGTTCATCTTTAGCTTTAAAAAAGGACTGTAATCCCATAACAGCCAAGACAGGAAAACATAGCTCTAAAATAACCTGAATAGAAGAAACAGCTCTAAACTTGTCATACATTGGAACGTGCTCTATAAAAAAGTTTGTCAGTAAAGAGAAATTTTTTCCCCAAGAAAGTACCAATGTAAATAAAGCACCTGATAAGAATACGTATTTGATTTTTCTTTCATCAATAAATAAAGCTAAAACAGCTAAAAAGAAAACAACTGCTCCAATATAAGCTGGTGCAGATACTATTGGCTGATCTCCCCAATAGGTTGGTATTCCAGAAACAAAGTCTTTAGCTTGTCCTTCCGGAACTCCTTTTTCTAACATGAAAGCATACATACGACTATCTGTACCTACATTTTCATGACTTGATCCTCCAAATATTCTTGGAGCAATTAAATTTAAACTTTCCGCTATACCGTAACTATATTCCGTAATATAATCGGTTGTCATAGAGGCAGTAGTTTCATTTTTTGATCCATCCGGATTAAAAGTCAGCTCACTTTTGTCTCTTATACTGTATTTAGCGTACTCGCTAGTCGCTAATAAATTTCCAGCATTGGCTCCAATTGCAAAAATTCCGGCAACGATTAAAGTTCCGATTGAAATTAATAAAGGTTTGTATTCTTTGTTTTTAATAAATTCAAAAGCATAATAACCTGAAAGTATCAATAAGAAAATCAATAAATAATAGGTCATTTGAAAGTGGTTGGCATTCACTTCTAATGCCACTGCAAACATAGTGAGCAAACCTCCCCAAATGTATTTTTTCTGAAAGACGAGTATAAATCCAGCAATTACCAAAGGCATATAGGCAATAGCATGCGCTTTTGCATTATGGCCAACTCCTAAAATGATGATCATATAAGTTGAAAAACCAAATGCAATGGCTCCGATAAAAGCCTTTAATGGATCGGTTTTTAAAACCAGTAACAAACCATAAAATCCAAAGAAATATAAAAATAAATAATCTGCAGGACGTGGCAGAAAACGAAGAACGTCATCTATTTTACCCACAAAATCATACGGATAATTTGCCCCAAGCTGATAAGTCGGCATACCACCAAAAGCAGAATTGGTCCAATAAGGTTCTGCATTTTCCATCGCTCTAAAGTCATTTTGCTCTTTTGCCATTCCGGTGTATTGAGCAATATCTGACTGGAAAATCTGCTTTCCTTGTAGAACTGGATAAAAATAAATTAATGAAACAAGAATAAAGCCCAGTATAACAAGGGCATGCGGATAGAACTTATTTACTATTTTCAATTTTGGCTGGTTTGGGTTAAAATGAATCCTAAATTTTCAGGACACAAATCTAATCTATTTCTTCGTAATCAACATACTCTCCCACTTTTTTGGTTTCGCGTGGGTTTTTAGCATTAGCAGTATTAATGATTATTTCATCATTATTATTTGTATTCTGATTATTGTGATATGTATTCCCCTGATTATATTGCTGTTGTTGTCTTTGAAAATTCTCACTAGCATTTTCTACAGCCTTTTTAACCAATACTGGCAAAAAGATTCTAGCTAAGAATTTAAAAATGTAATAAAAAGCTATAACCCACATGATGGTTTTAAACAAACCTGAAAATGACGCTTCTTGCATAACTATAATTTTTTTTCAAAATTAATAAATCCGTTGCTTAAAAATAAAATATGAATCTTAAATAAATAATAAAATATGTACATTTGATATGCGTTATTATATTTTAACCCAAAAAAAATTATATGTTTAAAATTAAAAACTTACTCGCCCCGGTACTTTTTTTTATTCCACAACTGTTTTTTGCACAATATACTGATGTCATTAATTCAAATCGTCCAGGCGAAACCATGTCGGCATATGGAGTCGGAAAATCAGTAATTCAGGCCGAACTTGGTGTTTACGGCATTAAAGAAAAACACGATTTATTAGATTATGATGCCAGCGGTTTTGGTACTGATTTAACACTGAGATATGGTGCTTTTCTTGAAAAATTAGAATTTGTTCTTGATTTGCAGTATCAAATGGAAAATTTTGACACACCTTATACCAGCTACAAGAAAAACAATTTCAGACAAACTGTTTTAGGAGCTAAATATCTTATTTATGATCCTTATAAAAACTATAAAAAAGAAGTTAATATTTACAGCTACAAAGCCAATCGAAATTTCCAATGGCGTGAGTTGATTCCGGCTGTTTCTGTTTTTGCGGGAGCCAATTTTGTTGGAGCCCAAAATCCATATTATTTTTCACCAGATGGCGCCATTTCTCCTAAAGTTTCTTTGATTACTCAAAACTTATTTGGTGGTGGATCATGGGTTTTTGTAACCAATATTATTGCAGATTATATTGGTACTGACTACCCAAGTTACGGATATGTATTAACTTTGACCCACGGATTCAACGACAAATGGTCTGGTTTTGTTGAAAATCAAGGATATAAAAGCGATTTCTATAGCGATTCAATTCTTCGTGGTGGTGCTGCTTATCTTCTTTCTTCCAACATGCAGGTCGATGCTTCGATAAGTACAAATTTTAAGAATACTCCATCAATATTATACGGAGGAGTTGGTATATCATGGCGTTACGACGGATGGTACAAAGAAAAAGTAATCGAAGCTAAAAACGATGCCAGAGCCAAAAAGAATATGGACAATGAAAAAAGTGTCGATTATCAGGAAAAAGAAAGAAGACGTAAATCTAAATACGAATAAAATTAATAACCCAAAAACTCTACAAAAGAGACACTCAATACCATATTAATGATCACAATTAAAGAAGCTAAAAGCAAAAAAGAATTAACGGAATATATCAAATTTCCTTTTTCACTTTATAAAGACAGTCCATATTGGGTACCGCCAATTATTGCTGATGAATTAGAGTCATTTGATAAAACCAAAAACCCTGCTTTTGATAATGCTGAAGCTTATTTCTATTTGGCTTACAGAGACAATAAAATTGTAGGTCGTATCACCGCAATTATAAACTGGTCTGAAGTAAACAATCAGCATAAACGAAAAGTACGTTTTGGCTGGTTTGATGTAATTGATGATATTGAAGTGACAAAAGCTTTATTGGAAAAAGTTTTTGAATTGGGAAGAAAACACAATCTAGAACATGCCGAAGGTCCAATGGGATTTTCGAATTTAGATAAAGTTGGAGTTCTTACAGAAGGTTACGATCAAGTTGGAACTATGATTACTTGGTATAATCATCCATATTATGTAACGCACTTAGAGCAATTAGGATTTCAAGTTGAAAAACAATATATCGAAAGTATATTTCCTTTCTCAAACGTAAAACCGGAATTCTTCCAAAAAGCTCAAGAATTAATAAAAAAACGTTACGGCTTAAAAGCGCTTAATTTTACCAAAACAAAAGACATTATGCCTCATGTGGACAAAATGTTTGATTTGTTTAATGAATCTTATGAGAAACTGGCTTCATTTGTAGCTATTTCTGATGTTCAAAAGGAATATTTTAAAAAGAAATACATCAGTTTTATAAATCCTGAGTATATTAAATTTGTGGTTGACAAAGATGATAATCTAGTCGCTTTTAGTATTGTAATGCCTAGTTTTGTTGAGGCTTTACAGAAAATAAAGGGAAAATTATTTCCTTTTGGTTTTCTTCAATTATTAAAAGCAAAAAAACACAGTAAAGATGTGGTTTTCTATTTGATAGGAGTTCGTCCTGAATATCAAAACAAAGGTGTAACGGCTATTATTTTTGACGAATATTACAAGACTTTTTCTGCTAAAGGAATCCAGAAATGTATTAGAACTCCAGAATTATTAGAAAACAACGCTATTCATTTACTTTGGAAAAATTTTGATCCGACCATTCACTGTCAGAGAAAGACTTATTTGAAGAATCTTTAGTTTAGTTTTCAGTCGCAGTCACAGTTTTCAGTTTTTAAGATTATGACACCAGATAAATCTTCATTAATTATTTGTGATGAATGTCAAAGTGAGTTTTATAAAGAAACATCTAAGATGAAGAATTTATGTCCTGAATGCGCTCATTTATTATATGGCTATGAAAATTGTATCCACAAGTTTGAAAGCGGCCGTTGCTTAAAATGTTATTGGAATGGAGATTCTAGCGAATACTTGAATAAAATCAAAAAATAATAAACATAAAAAAAATCCATTCGCCCCCAAACGAATGGATTTTAACTTCATAGTCACTTTCATTTATTCTACTTTACAATCGACTTTTGTCAACGTATTTTTTGCATCAAATTTCAGTTTGGTTTTATCTTTAAAAGAAACTTTGTCATTTGCCTCCACAACATCGCCGTAACCTTCGATGAACGCACCATCTTTTTGAAGAAAAGCAACTTCTCTTACAGACGAAACTCCCTCAGAACTAAAAGTATAATCGGCAATTAAGGTATCTCCTTTCATGTTTCCGATCAGACTTCCTTCATTTTTATCTTTTCCAACTAAATTATAACTTAGTTTTCCGTTTACTTCTTGATGTGAATTTACATTAAAACTCATTTCTATAATGCTTCCGTTTGATCTCCAAGCGTAACATTGATCTCCCGCAGGCTCAACCAGCTCAGCTTCTTTCGGTGGATTTGGTGTAATTTGTACTGGCTCTGTCGTCGTTGTTTCTTTTTTACAAGAAGCAAAAATTGACAAGGCAAGTACTGCTGTTAGTGTTAGTACTTTTTTCATATTTCCTCATTTTTATTTTGTGATTATGAAATAAAGTTACTTTAAATAAAAAAAATCCATTCGCATAACGAATGGATTTTTTTACATAATTCCCACATGGAAATCTATTTTTAAATCATTACGAAACGTCTACAGTTGTACGTTCTGCAATTTCTTTGTAAGTTCCGTTTGTCAATTTCTCACGAATTGCTTCAAAAGCAGTTAACGTTTCATCGATATCAGCTAAAGTATGAGAAGCTGTCGGGATCATTCTTAATAAAATGATTCCTTTTGGAATAACTGGATATACCACGATAGAAAGGAAAATACCGTAATTTTCTCTTAAATCATTCACCATTACCATCGCTTCTGGAATACTTCCTTCTAAGTAAACTGGGGTAATACAAGTATTGGTATCTCCAATATTAAATCCTTTTTCTTTAAGACCGCTTTGCAAAGCATTTACGTTTTCCCAAAGTTTATCTTTAATTTCAGAAGATTTACGCAATAATTCTAAACGTTTCAAAGAACCAATTGTTTGAATCATTGGCAATGCTTTTGCAAACATTTGAGAACGTAAGTTATATTTTAAATAATCGATAACCGTTTTATCAGCTGCAACAAAAGCACCAATATTTGCCATAGATTTTGCAAAAGTAGAGAAGTAAACATCAATATCTGCTTGAACTCCCTGCTCCTCACCTGCTCCGGCACCTGTTTTTCCAAGTGTTCCAAAACCGTGTGCATCATCAACTAATAAACGGAAATTGTATTTTTGCTTTAAAGCAACAATCTCTTTCAATTTACCTTGCTGTCCGCGCATTCCAAAAACACCTTCAGTAATAAATAAAATACCTCCGCCTGTTTCTTCTGCCATTTTAGTAGCACGCTGCAAGTTTTTCTCCATACTTTCCAAATCATTGTGTTTGTATGTGAAACGTTTACCCATATGCAAACGAACACCATCAATGATACAAGCATGTGAATCTACATCATAAACAATAATATCATTTTTAGTAACCAAAGCATCAATGATAGAAACCATTCCTTGGTAACCAAAATTCAATAAATAAGCAGATTCTTTCATTACGAATTCAGCCAATTCATTTTCCAATTGTTCATGGTACGTAGTGTGGCCAGACATCATACGAGCTCCCATCGGATAAGCTGCACCAAACTGAATTGCCGCATCTGTATCTGCCTGACGAACTTCAGGATGATTTGCTAGACCTAAATAATCATTTAAACTCCAGTTTAAAATATTTTTTCCGTGAAATTGCATTCTAGGACCCAACTCTCCTTCCAATTTAGGAAAAACATAGTAACCTTCTGCTTGAGAAGCCCATTTTCCTAATGGTCCTTTATTGTCCTGAATTCTTTCGAATAAATCTTTTACCATAATATATTGTAGTAATTTTTTTTACTTTATCAGCGAGCAAAAATAATCAATATTAATTTAAAATGAAGAGCCTCAATTATTTTTATTTAAAAATAATACGTAGATTTTTTTTTGCAGGATTTACCTTAAAATATCTCTAAAAATCATCATTGAAATCGAATTAAAATAATCTAAGTATGATTTTTATCATAATAAAAGACAAATTAGTCTTTTATTTTTGACTCATATTTAAACGAAAACAAAAACCAAGTGATATGAAAAGAAATTACAAAATTTGGACACAAATGAACATGATACTTTGTTCGTTTTTTATGATTCTTCTTTTAGGCAGTTGCAAAAAAGAGGAAGCCAAAAATTATGCAGATATTATGACTGAAGGAGAAATGGAAGCCGAGCTTACTTCGCCTCCTCATGTTCCTAAACCGGTTGGAAACAGAACAGCCATGAAATTAAAATTAAACATGGAAATCAAAGAACAGGAAGGTACCATGACCGACGGTGTAAAATACACCTACTGGACTTTTGGAGGTTCTGTTCCAGGAAGTTTCATCAGAACACGTGTGGGTGACGAAGTCGAATTTCATTTAAAAAATCATCCAGACAACAAATTACCACACAATATCGATTTACATGCCGTAACGGGTCCAGGTGGTGGAGCAACCTCATCTCTTGTAGCACCAGGGCATGAAAAAGTATTTAGTTTTAAAGTAATCAATCCTGGATTGTATGTGTATCACTGTGCTACAGCTCCCGTGGGAATGCACATTGCAAATGGTATGTACGGATTAATTTTGGTTGAACCAGAAGGCGGACTTCCTCCTGTAGATAAAGAATACTACGTAATGCAGGGTGATTTCTACACTCAAGGTGAATACGGAGCAAAAGGTCTACAGCCATTTGATATGAATAAAGCCGTAAAAGAAACTCCCGATTATGTTGTATTTAACGGAAAAGTTGGCGCTTTAACAAATGGAGGTGAATTGACAGCAAAAGTGGGAGAAACGGTTCGTTTATATGTTGGAAATGGTGGTCCAAACCTAGTTTCTTCTTTCCACGTTATTGGAGAAATATTCGACAGTGTACACGTTGAAGGCGGAAGTACAATAAACAAAAATGTACAAACGACTTTAATTCCTGCTGGTGGCGCTGCAATTGTAGATTTTAAAGTAGAAACTCCCGGAACTTTCATCTTAGTGGATCACTCAATTTTCAGAGCATTTAATAAAGGGGCATTGGGAATGTTAAAAGTGGAAGGAAAAGAAAATAAAAACGTTTACTCTGGAACTATTCAGGAAGGTATTTATTTGCCTGAAGGCGGAACAATTCAGAAAATGCCAGGGACTACGGCTGCAAAAACGGAGATTCCAAAACGAACTGTTGCAGAGAAAGTTAAAATTGGTAAAGAAATTTTCGGCACAACTTGTTTTGCCTGCCACCAATCTGAAGGACAAGGAATTCCGAATACTTTCCCTCCTTTGGCAAAATCAGATTATTTAAATGCCGATTCTAAACGTGCTATTAATACCATTCTTCACGGTTTAACTGGAGAAGTAACCGTTAATGGTAAAAAATACAACAATATAATGCCTGCTCAGAATTTGTCTGATGATGAAATTGCAAATGTATTGACTTACATCTATAACAGCTGGGGCAATAACAAAACAGAAATCACTCCTGAAATGGTGAAAGCGTTACGATAACAGCAAAACTAACAGCATGAAAAAATACATTTTCATACTAATAACTCTCTTTTTCTCTGTGTTTAGTGTCATGAAAGCCCAGGAAAAAGGAATGGTTTTCATAAAAGGGGGATCTTTTGTCCCTCTTTATGGAGCCGTTTCTAAAAATCCTGTTGTGGTAAAATCATTCTACATGGATGTTTATCCTGTAACAAACGCCCAATTTTTAGAATTTGTCAAAAAGAATCCTTCTTATCAAAAATCAAAAATTAAAGGAATATTTGCTGATAAAAGCTATTTGTCTTACTGGAAAAGCGATTTTAATTTTGGAAATGCAAAACCAAATTCACCAGTTACAGGTGTTTCTTGGTTTGCTGCAAAAAAATATTGCGAATGCGAAGGAAAGCGTTTAGCCACAATGGACGAATGGGAATATGTAGCAATGGCCGACACCAAAAAGATCGATGCCAGAACCAAGAAAGAATTCAACGAATATATTTTGTCTTGGTATGAGAAGTCGAGAACGTATGAAAATGAAATTGGAAAAACTTTCAAAAATTATTGGGGAGTTTACGACATGCACGGTTTAGTTTGGGAATGGACTTCTGACTTTAACAGCATTTTTTTATCTGGAGAATCTAGAAAAGATAAAAGTACTGATAAAAATCTTTTCTGCGGAAGCGGATCAGTAAATGCATCTGATTTAATGGATTATGCCGCTTTTATGCGTTACGCTTTTCGCGGAAGCTTGAAAGCACAATATTCTACAAGAAATCTTGGATTTAGATGTGCTAGTACGACAAAACCGAAAATCTAATTTAAATTAGTTTAAAATGAAAAAAATAGCAATTGCTTTTCTTCTTCTCTTCGCATTTTACAGTTGTAAAGAAGCAGATAAAAAAGAAGCTAAAGCAGAAACAAAAAAGGAAATCAGCGATTTATCGATTTATAATCTTCCTTCTAAATGGACCACACAAGATGGAAAAGATATCGAATTGAAAAGCCTGAGAGGAAACGTTCTGGTAATGGTTATGATTTATACGAGTTGTAAATCGGCTTGTCCGAGATTGGTTGCCGATATGCGCGATATTGAATCCAAATTGGAAAAACAAACCAAACAACATGTAAAATTGATTTTGGTTAGTATCGATCCAAATACAGATACTCCAGAAAGATTAAAATCGTTTGCCATTGAAAATAAAATGAATCAAGATCCTTGGATTTTCCTTCGTTCAACAGAAGAAAACACTCGTGAATTTGCGGCAGTTTTAGCAGTAAATTATAAAAAAATATCGCCAATAGATTTTTCACATTCGAATATCATAAGTGTTTTTAATCCAGAAGGAGAATTGGTTTTTCAACAAGAAGGTTTAGGTGTAAATAATGAGAAAACAATTGAAGCAATAAATATGGAAGCAGGAAAAATATAGATATTTAAATAGGTTAATTAGTAAGAACAAGAGTAGGTTTATGATAAAATCTGCTCTTGTTTTTTATTTATAATAAAAGCTTCGGAGAAGCGAAATATCTATAGAAAACATTATTGCACGTTATGTTATAGAACTCCAGCGGAGTGAGATATTTATATAAAAAACAAAACAGTCAAAAAAAAGAGCTTCGGAGAAGCTAAATATTTATAGAAAACATTATTACACGTTATGTTATAAAGCTCCAGCGGAGTGAAATATTTATCAGGTTAGAAAAAAATAACTTTTAGAAAATATTTCACCCAGCTGGGGCTCTCTAATCTTTATTAAAACATTTTCTAAATATTTCGCTCCGCTGGAGCTTCTTTTCTCTAGTATCTTATTCTTCTATAAATATGTCATCCCTCTGGGACTTTTTACTTAATCATTAATTTATTTTCTAAATCATCAAACTTTAATTTTATCATTGATAACATAATTAAAATTAATCCCAAAACCAAAAGAATACTAAAAATCAAAATACTTTGAAAATATCCAGGAAGACTTCCTTCTCCAAAAAAGAAAAGCCAACCTTGAAGAAACAGCAAAACTTCGGTCAAAATATATCCCGAAATAAAGCACTTCACTCCTATTTTTAATGAAGAAGAATTCGCAGAAAGCATTTTATTCTGAAGCAAAATTCCAAACAAAAATCCGGTGATAATTCCTAAAGTCGTTAAATGAATAAATCCGATTACAAAATTTCTGATTTGATGTGAAACTTCGGCAAGATTTGAAAAAATAGTCAGCAATTGAATTCCGACTTTTAGCAATAAAGAACACAAAGCCAAACCATAAACTATTTTAGTGGTTTTATCTAAAGCACTTTTGAAATGACGAATTTGCGGTTTAAGCATTTGATAGAAATAAATAAAAGCTCCCAATTGAAGCAAAACTCCTAAAGCGTTGACATAACTCAGAATATCATTTTCGATAAACCAGCGAACTGGAAAACAAACCGTTAAAAGTGTAGAAACAATCATTAAAACATAAAACTTCTTAAACTTTACCTCATCCATTTTATTTTGAAATTGTTTTAAAAACAAAGCCAAAATCGCCAATATAAACCATCCATTAAATTGAAAATGAAGAAAAAACTGAATCGCAATTTGATAAAATGCACTTTGTTTTCCTAATGTACTTACAGCTGGTCCGAGACACCAAACTCCGAAAGTCGATAAAATCATAAACAGAATCGAAACCAACAAAAGTCTTTGCGATGGTGATTTATCTCTTAAACTGTCTTTCCAAACCAAACGGCAAAAAACATAACTGAGTACAATATGCATCGTTGAAAAAACAATCGAAAACAAAGCATACCCTTGAATTGGAAAAGCAATCATCATTCCGATTACTGAAAATTCTGTCAACCAAAACAAACGATTATAAATAGGTTTCTGGCTTTTCTCTTTTGGAATAAAAAAATGAACAACCAAAACATAAACGATCATATAAACCCAGCCCAACATGGCAACGTGAGAATGCGCATGAAGCAAAAAACTATAGTTTAGAAAATCTAATGGAAAAAGATACATAAACCGCATCAATAATCCGAAAACACAGGCAATCAGAAAATTAAAAAAACAGCAAAGTATCCAGCTTTTTTGAGAATTCATAATGTAAAGTTTTAAAACCATATAAGTTCATATAAGAAATTATAAGTTTGTTTTAAATGAACTTATATGACTTATATGGTTCAAAAATTATCCGTTAAAATTAAGTTTTATTGAAATAAAAAACACCGATAATTATCATATTTAGATATTATATCGGTGCTTTCCCAACTATTAAAATTAACCTTTATTCTACTTCAACAAAATCTTTTTCTAAAATCACAGCTTTCGGAAATAAAATATTGTTTTCCAAATGAATGTGTTTGTGTAAATCCGCTTCAAACTCTTTCAGCATCGCAAAAGTTACTCTGTAAGTCGTACAAGCATCTGCTGGCGGAGTATAATTATCGGTTAAAGCTGCAATTTCTCTAAAACGTTCACCTTCATTATCATGCTCATGCATCATCATTGCAATCGGATTTGAAACAGTTCCGAAAGATGGTTGAGATAAAATTCCATCAGATTCTTTCGTTTTTACCATTCTTTTCACAAATGGAAATAAAACCAATTCTTCTTTTTTCATATGTTGTGATAATTCACCCGCGCAACCTTGGAACAATTCGTTAATTTTAAATAATTCTGGATGATTTGCTCCGTGTACTTTGCACAATTTATCTAAAAACGGAAGTAAAACATTTGTTTTTTCTTCCACATAACGGTGATGCGTTTTCTCAATATAATCTGCCAATAAATCTAAAGGCCATGAATTAAAATCGATGCTTCCGTTGTTTTCTGATTGCACAACTTGAAGCACATTTTCCAGTAAAGTATCTGCATCAATATTTTGTTTTTCGCAAACTTCAGTTACTGTTCGATTTCCTTTGCAGCAAAAATCAATTCTATATTTTGAGAACACAGCAGCCGTTCTAAAATCTTCGGCTACAAACGATCCTATTGTTTTGTTTTTTAAATTTTCCATGGTAATCAATATTAAATTTGTTTTTATTTTTTCTTTTTTAAGGTCAGTTCAAATACAAACCAAGCCATTGTAATAAATCCGATTCCGAAAATTGAATCTCCAATCGCACGAAGCCATTTTAAGGTAATCATTGTTGGCTGTTGCATTAATTCTGATGAACGAGCGTACCACATTCCGTGATTGATACTTTCAACTGCTTGCCAAACTCCAATTGGTAATAAACTTAGAATTGCCATTAGGAATAAACCAATATTTAAAGACCAAAAAGTAATTTTAAGTAGTTTGTTATTCCAGCTTACATTTCGGTATAAACTTCTTAGTACAAATAATACCAGACCAATTCCTAACATTCCGTAAACTCCAAATAAAGCCGTGTGTCCGTGTAAAGGCGTTGTATTTAAACCTTGTACATAATAAAGCGCAATTGGCGGATTAATGATAAATCCGAAGATTCCGGCTCCTAGGAAATTCCAAAATGCTACAGAAATCATAAAGTAAATTGGCCATTTGTAATCGGCAATCCATTGCGTTGATTTTGAGATTTTATAGTTTTGATACGCTTCAAATCCGATTAAAGTTAGAGGTACAACTTCCAATGCACTGAATGTTGCTCCTAAAGCCATAATTGCTGTTGGTGTACCAGAGAAATATAAGTGGTGGAATGTTCCTAAAATACCTCCAGACATGAAAATAATCGTCGCAAAAAGTACATTTAAAGTCGCTGTTTTCGTTTTTAATAATCCCAAACGAACAAACAAGAATGCAATTACAACCGTTGCAAATACTTCGAAGAAACCTTCAACCCAAAGATGCACTACCCACCATCTCCAATATTCGGCAATTGCTAAATTGGTTTGTCTTCCCCACATTAATCCTGCCCCGTAAAACATTGCAATCGCGCTACAAGAAACTAAGAACAAAATGATTAGGTTTTTCTCTTCTGTTTTTTTCTTTAAAACTGGAAGTAACGGACGAACCATTAAAGCCAACCATAAAAACAATCCCACTAAAAGGAAAATCTGCCAGAAACGGCCTAAATCAACATATTCGTAACCTTGATGACCAAACCAGAAGTTTTGAACCAAGTTTAATTTTTGCATTACACCAAACCATTGTCCAGCCATTGAACCTAAAACAATAATCAAAAGCGCAATAAACAAGAAGTTGATACCAAAACATTGGAATTTCGGGTCTTTACCAGAAACCGCCGGAGCAATATACAATCCTGTCGCCAGCCAAGCTGTTGCAATCCAGAAAATCGCTAATTGCGTGTGCCATGTACGTGTTACAGCGTAAGGCAAGATTTTATCAATCGGTATTCCGTACAAACCATTTCCTTCCACTCCATAATGTGCTGTGATGATTCCGAAAACCATTTGTAAAACCATCAGCAAACTCACAATCCAGAAATATTTAGTCACCAATCCCATAGATTTGGTTTTTCCCTGCTTGATAAGCGGATCTTCTTTTGGTAACGGAAATTCTTCTTCTTCACCCGATTTTGCGTGATAGAAAACTAAAATCCCAACACTTAAAATCAATAAAATAATACTAACTCCAGACCACGCTAAAAGTTCTGTTGTGGCTGTATTTCCAACCAATTCATCAGAAGGCCAGTTGTGCGTATATGAAATATCTCCATCAGGACGATTGGTAACTGTTGCCCACGTTGCCCAGAAGAAAAAGGCATTCATTTTATGCATTCTATCAACATCTGTAATAGAGTTTTTCGGAATCGCATAGTCGCCTCTCAGTTTATCAAATTTTGGATCATTCGTAAAAAGACCTTTATAATATTCACTTAAGTGTTCAATTGCTGCCAAACGGTTTTCAGAAATGGTTAGAATTCCTGTATCCGGATTATAGCGATTAGTTCTTACATCTTTTTGAAGACGAATTTTTAAAGCCGATTGTTTTTCAGCGTCTAATTCTTCATACTTCTTATTGAAATCTTTTTGAGCATAAAGATCCAGTATAAAAACCGCCTCTCTGTGCAGCCAATCTGCGGTCCAGTCTGGGGCCACATAGGCGCCGTGTCCCCAGATAGATCCCACTTCCTGGCCTCCTATACTCTGCCAGATATTTTGTCCGTCTTTAATTTCGCTTTCGCTAAAAACAGCTTTACCAGAATCGGTTACAATTTCTTTTGGAATTGGTGGTGCCTGCTGATAGATTTCATAACCGTAATATCCAAGCACTGCAAATGATATACTCATTACCAATGCAAAAACTATCCATAATTTTTTTTCTCTTTTCATCTTTTTTTTGATTCAATAAAAGACATTTTTATCCTTTATTGGTTTTTAAAAAAACTCCAAATCCATTTTCAGTATTTGGAGTCTTTATTATTTACTCAACAATTAAAACACCTTTCATCATGGCTACGTGACCTGGGAAAGAGCAAATAAATGGATAAGATCCTTTTTTATCAATTGTAAACTCGATTGTATCTTCTTCTCCACCACCTAATAATTTAGTGTGAGCGATAACTGAAGCTTTTTCAGATTCTGGAATATAATCAGTTGCTTTAGCATCATTCGCTTTTAGAGCAAAAGCAGCTTGATCTGTTACTTCTTGTAAAATCACTAAATTGTGTCCCATTGCTTCTTTTGGAATTTTACCAACGTGTTTCAACGTCAATTTAATTGGTTTTCCTGCAACCGCTTTTAATTCATTTACATTAAACTGCATTTGGTCATTTCCTTCAATAACTAAAACATTTTCTTCAGCAGCTGGTGTTACTGGTGCAGCTTCTCCTTCTGTCGATGGCTCAGTTGTTTCTGTCTGATCAGCCGGAGCTGTTTCTTTTTTACCACAAGAAGTAACTGCTAAAAATCCCATTAGGATTAATACTGAAATTTTGGTTTTTGTATTCATTTTTAAGATAATTTATTATATGTTAATCGTTTATATTTAGTGTTTTTAAAAAGAAATCTCCCGATTTTACGTCCGAAGCCAATTGTTCTAAAGTCGTTTTGGTGAGCATTTCCAAAAGCAAACTTCTTATTTTTTTAAATTCATGGTGAACGGGACAAGGATGTATTTCAGAACATTCTTTAAGGCCGATTCCGCAACCACTGTAAATTTTATTTCCATCAATGGCATCTACAATTTGAATTAACTTTATGGACTTCGATGCTTCTGGGGAAACTTCAAAACCGCCTCCTACTCCTTTTGCCGAATGAATGATGCCACTTTTGGTTAAAATCTGCATAATCTTGGCTGTGAACGGTTCTGGAGAATCAATCTCTTTCGCTACATCTTTTATTCCAACCCTAATTCCTTTTGAGGATTTGGTTGCAATAAATATTGAAGCTCTTATTCCGTATTCACACGCTTTTGAAAACATACATCCTTTATTAATTCTTTACAAAGATATAGAGCTTTTATATAAAAGACAAATTTATCTTTAATTAATTTTAAACTCTTGAAAACTTATTTATAATGAAAATAATTAATGCTGATTTAATCACTTATTCATCATTGAATTCTTATAAAAACCAATTTTAATTTTAACTTTGAGAGTATTTAATTTTTAATATTAAAATAATGCCTTTAAGCAATTCAAAAGATTTAAAACTGGCAGTTCTTATTGATGCAGATAATGTGCCCTACAGTAATGTAAAAGGCATGATGGAAGAAATTGCAAAACTCGGAACGCCAACTACGAAAAGGATTTATGCCGACTGGACAAAACCAAATGCAAATGGCTGGAAAGGTGTTTTATTAGAACATGCTATCACTCCTATTCAACAATATAGTTATACGGTTGGAAAAAATTCCTCAGATTCTGCTCTGATCATTGATGCTATGGATTTGCTGTATTCGGGAAAATTAGACGGATTCTGTATTGTGTCCAGTGACAGCGATTTTACACGTCTGGCTGTAAGACTTCGTGAATCTGGTATGAAAGTAATTGGAATTGGAGAAAAGAAAACGCCAAATTCGTTTATTGTTGCCTGCGACCGATTTATTTATATTGAGGTTTTGGACGGAGCAACTCAAAAGAAAAAACCAAAAACTGTTGCCGCCGATACCAAAAAACCAGTTGAAAAACCAGCTGAAAAAGCGCTTCATAAAATTGACAAACAAACTATTGAACTAATTGAAGATACAATTGAAGATATCGAAGATGATGATGGCTGGGCGTTTCTTGGGGATGTCGGCAATTTGATTGTGAAGAAAAAACCTGAGTTTGACCCTCGAAACTATGGTTTTTCGAAACTGACGCCTATGCTGAAATCGCTGACTGATTTTCTTGAAATTGATGAAAGAGAATCAGACAAAAAAGGAATCAAACACGTTTACGTTCGTTTAAGATTCAACTAATTATCGCATTTATTACCTATTTAATTTTTTAAAAACATGAGAAAGAAATTCTTTATTTACGGATTCTTATTGTTTCTAATTGTTGCCGCAATTTACTATTATACCGGACGAGGTTATTTACTCGTTTTTGTTATTCCAATTTTATTGATTGTTGGAGCTTATAATGCTTCGCAAAAGAAACATGCTATTTTAAGAAACTTCCCTGTTTTGGGTTATTTCAGATATTTATTTGAAATGATTGCGCCTGAAATTCAGCAATATTTTATTGAAAGATCTACAGATGGAAAACCTTTTTCCAGAAATCAACGTTCATTGGTTTATCAAAGAGCTAAAAATATTGATTCAAGTACACCTTTTGGAACACAATTGAACTTAAATACAGAAAACTACGAAGGAATCAAACATTCTATTTTTCCAGCAAAAGTAAACGAAGAACTACCTCGTGTTTTAGTTGGAGGAAAAGATTGTAAACAACCTTATTCTGCTTCTTTATTTAATGTCTCGGCTATGAGTTTTGGATCATTGAGTGAACACGCTGTTCGCGCCATTAATATTGGAGCAAAAAAAGGAAACTTCTACCAAAATACGGGCGAAGGTGGTTTGACGGAATTTCACTTGGCTGGCGGTGGTGACATCACTTGGCAAATTGGAACAGGCTATTTTGGATGCCGTGATGCAGAAGGAAATTTCAGTCCGGAAAACTTCAAAGAAAAAGCCAATCTTCCGAATGTGAAAATGATTGAAATTAAACTTTCACAAGGTGCAAAACCAGGTCATGGCGGTGTTTTACCAGCTGCCAAAAATACAGAACAAATTGCAAAAATTAGAGGTGTTGTTCCTCATACCATGATTCTTTCTCCTCCTGGACATCATGCTTTTTCTGATGCGAAAGGACTAATCCATTTCATCAAACAATTACGTGATTTATCTAACGGAAAACCGATCGGATTTAAATTGTGTATTGGAAATACTGCCGAATTTGAAAATATCTGCCAAGAAATGATTGCTGAAGATATTTATCCAGATTTTATAACTATTGATGGTGCTGAAGGAGGAACTGGAGCTGCTCCGCTTGAATTTGCAGATGGCGTGGGAATGCCTTTTGAACCTGCATTAATCTTTGTAAACAAAACCTTGGTACGTCTAGGTATTCGCGATAAAATGCGTATCATTGGAAGCGGAAAAATCATTTCTGGATATTCTATTTTACACGCGATTGCTCTTGGTGCAGATATGTGTAATAGTGCCAGAGGATTTATGTTCTCTTTAGGCTGTATTCAGGCTTTACGTTGTCACAATAACGAATGTCCTACTGGAGTTGCAACTCAAAATAAAATGCTGATGAAAGGTTTGGTTGTTACAGACAAATCAGATCGCGTGTATCATTTTCATAAAAACACTCTTCATTCTGCAAACGAACTTTTAGCCGCTGCAGGAAAAAGCAGTTTTGCAGATGTTGATATTAATATCTTTATGCGTGGTGATGAATTTGCTAATTTATCTGATCAGTATTTTCCGGATAACCTGAAAAACGTAACTCAGTTCTCTTAAATAAAAAAAGCCTCTTACAAAGAGGCTTTTTTCTTTTAAATCTATTTTAATTACAATTTTGCTGTTTCTTTATTTTGTGTTGCTTCTCCTTCTAAAGCTGCTAGTTCTTCCTGACCCACTAATTTTTGCGCCAAAATAGCATTGTTATAAGCTAAGAAATAAACGTCAAACTTTACTCCTTCAGCAATAAGAGAAGATGAAATTTGATCATTTTTAATCATTTCTTTCAACAAATCAGGAAAAGATTCTTCGTAGGCTATTCTGTTTGCATCTGTTTCCTCTAAATTCGTTTCAATTCTAATTTCAATTTTATTATCATTTAGAAAAGCTTTTGCTGTTGTACTCGTAATTCCGTTTCCTTTTATAGAAGAAGAATTGTTGTAACTACTTACATGTTCTTGGATTTTCTGTTTGGTGTTTTTACAGCTAACTAAAAAAAGTGCAAAAGCCAATGCAAATGCGATTTGGGTAATTTTTTTCATAAATTATTGGTTTTATAGTTATTTTTTTAACTCAAACATAACTAATTTATAATATAAAAACAACATTAAACTAAAAAAAACAATCACATAATGCTTTGAATACAAATCATTTATATCCAAAAATTGCAAAATTTTGTAAGAATAAAAGAGTAGATTTTACACTTAACTTTTAACTATAAATACAAAAAAGTCTCTTTAAATTAAAACTTAAAGAGACCTTCAATATGTAAGAATTAAACTCGTATCTTTTTAAACTAAATCTGATACTTTATTTCAAAAAATCTTTAAGAGATTCTCCTGTTAGCACTTCCTTATCAAAAACAGTATTGTCATCTGCCAGAAAATAAACATCAAATTGTACACCTTCCTCAATTAGCTGTCTTGGAATTTCGTCTTTTTCAATCATCAATTTGATTAATCTAGGAAAAGAAACAACCGAAGCTGCTTTATTCGTTTCGTTTTGCTCTAAATTGGTTTCAAATCGCAGCTCAATTTTATCATCATTGATATAACCTCTTGCCGTTGTAAGCGTTACATCATCGGCTCTAAAACTTGGTGCAATAGTTTTATTATATGTCACAACATACTCCTGAAGTTTCTGTTTAGTATTTTTACAGCTTGCTAGTAGAAACACCATCATTATTGCAAATGCAATTTGGCTTATTTTCTTGATCATAATTTTTCTATTT
Source organism: Flavobacterium panacis (assembly GCF_024649945.1). Classification (GTDB taxonomy): domain Bacteria; phylum Bacteroidota; class Bacteroidia; order Flavobacteriales; family Flavobacteriaceae; genus Flavobacterium; species Flavobacterium panacis. The sequence goes on from NZ_JANKMS010000002.1 coordinate 164,602, forward strand.
TAATTTTTGAAGTCTTAATAATGCCTCAAGATAGTAATAATCTGCGTAATTTATAGAACAATCTATCTCACTATTTGCTGGTTTATGTCCTGTCGAGTGTAATAAAAATGCTGAATTCACATCATGACTTTGGTAATGATCTGAAAGTGATACAATCATTTTTTTAGCTTTCGTTAAATATTCAGCTTTCAAATTCTTGTCCTCGGTATAAGAACTTAATTCCAAAAGCACAGAAGAAACAATGGCTGCTGCAGAAGCATCTCTTGGTTCATTCGGAATATTTGGCGCATTAAAATCCCAATACGGAACTAAATCTTCTGTCGTTAATTTATCGAGATAAACACGAGCTAATTTATGCGCAAAATCTAAGAACTTACTATCTTTAGTTTCTCTGTAAGTCATTGTAAAACCATAAATCGCCCAAGCCTGACCACGTGCCCACATACTGTCATCACTATATCCTTGAGCCGTTCTTCCTTTTATCTTTTTTCCGGTTTCATAATCGTAAATAATAACGTGATAAGACGTATTATCTGGTCTAAAATGATTGGCCATTGTAGTTTCAGCGTGCTTTACGGCAATATCGTATAGTTTTTTATTTCCTCCATTTTTAGAAGCCCAAAACAAAAGTTCTAAATTCATCATATTGTCAATAATCGTATTGTGACCACCCATTTTGTTATGAGGCCAGGATTGAATCGTTCCCACTTTCGGATTAAAAAGTGTTGCTAAAGTATCGGCAGTTTTTAGAATGATTTCTTTATATTCCTGATTCTTAGTCAATCGATATCCGTTTCCGAAACTATTAAAAATTTGAAATCCCAAATCGTGATCTCCTGCTTTACTGACAGATAATGGCGTTAAAAAACGACTAAATTTATCGGCTTCTTTTTCCCATTTTTTATCTTTTGTCACTTCGTACAAAAACCATAATTCCCCTGGCCAAAATCCGCTTGTCCAGTCTTTGTAGCCGACAAACTTCCAATCTTTACTTCCGTTTGGAACTGTTCTTGGCGAAGTTCCATCATTTGGAATCACTTTTAATGTTTTAGAAGCCTGTTCAGCGCAATACTCTAATTGTTTTTTGATATTAAACGATTTGTCTTTTTGAGAATAACCTTGATTTCCTAAAAGAAACAAAGCGGCAATCAGCGTAAAAAATTTTGCATTCATGTGGTTGATAGTTTGTTTAATTGATAAATTTAGGAAATAAACCAAATGCATTTAGATCTTTGTATTTTTGTCTACTAAATCTGTACAATTAATACCGTAAATTCCGTTTTGAACAAAGCAAGAATCTATTATTCCTTTACTTTCATCAGCATTATTGTCCTAGGAATTCTTTCTAGAAAAATTGCATTTATTCCCTTATGGATTGGTGATTTTCTGTACGCGGTAATGATTTATTTTTTGGTTCGAATATTTTTTCCATTTAAAAAAGCATTTGCAATTTTTCTTCTTTCCTTACTTATTTGTTATGGCATTGAATTTCTACAATTGTACCAAGCAGAATGGATTATCGAACTAAGAAAAACTCTTTTCGGAAGATACGTTTTAGGTCAAGGATTTTTATGGTCGGATATTCTGGCTTACACTTTTGGAGCTTGTTTTGCTTTTGTTTTAGAAATAAGCATTCAAAAAGTCTTCAATCGAAAGTTTGAGTGATCTTTTCAATATTTAAGCTATTTGCCATTGCCATAAATATCTGGTAATAAGTCCCTTTATTATCGTATAATTCATCGTGCGTTCCTTTTTCGACGCATTTCCCTTTTTCTAAAACAATAATATTAGAAGCATCAATAATTTGAGAAATACTGTGCGATATTATAATTACCGTTCTGTCTTTTTTAATGGCATCTAAAGATTTTTTAATCTGTTCGGTTGCAATTGCATCTAGACTTGCTGTTGGTTCATCTAAAAATATAATGGGCGGATTTTTGAGAAAAAGTCTTGCAATCGCAATTCGTTGCTGCTGACCACCCGAAAGCAAATGTGCATCAGAATCGTAACACTTTGGCAATTGCACTACTTGTTCGTGAATGTAGGCTTGTTTCGCCGCTTCAATTACTTCTTCTTGAGAAGCTTCGGGATTTCCGTATAAGATATTTTCAGCAATTGTTCCTTTAAAAATATGGTTTTTCTGAAGCACCAAACCAATGTTTTTACGCAGAAAATCGGTATTGTAATCTACTAAATCTACACCATCTAAAAAGATTTGCCCTGATGATGGTAGATAAAATTTATCTAATAAATTGATAATTGTACTTTTTCCTGCGCCACTTAATCCAACCAAAGCAGAGGTTTCGTTGGGTTTTACGGTAAAATTAATATCAAACAGCGCTTGTGTTCCGTTGGGATAAACAAAGTCAACATTTTTCACTTCAATTAATCCTATAATTTTTTCCGGAATATAATTCCCGCTGGTTTCCACTTCTTTTTCTGCTTCTAAAATATCAAAGAAACCTTCGGAATAAATCAAAGCATCATTTACTTCATCATAAATGCGGTGCAACTGTCTAATTGGAGACGAAACATTATTAAAAAGCATAATATGAAACATAATCGCCCCAATCGTCATTTGATTATTCAAAACAAAATAAGCCGTCAAAATGATAATAATTACGACTCCTATTTGCTCTACAAAACTTTTAATACTTTCAAAAATAAAACTGGTTTTTCTGGTTTCCAGCTGATTTTCGGTCATTTCAAACTGAATTTTTTCATGACGATCTGCTTCTGTTGATTCTCGTACAAAAGATTTAATCACCGTTATAGATTCAATTAAACTAATAATTCCGTTATTTTTAGTTTCGCGGTAATTGCGCATTCTTCTTCTGAAACCGCTAAGCTTAGTTGCCTGCAACTGACTGATATAAAAGTAAATCGGAATAATGCATAAACTGACCAATCCCACATAAACATTAGCATAAAACATGATGACTAAAGCGACAAAAGCATTAGCAAACAAAGGCAGAATATCAATAAAAAAGTTTTGCACGAGTCTGGTCAAACTGCTAATTCCGGCATCAATTCTAGTTTGGAGTTTTCCGCTTTCGTTTTCATCAGAAGTATAAAATTCCATTCTATAACTCAGAATTTTTTCGACAATGGTTTGAGAAATATCTCGAGTAATGAAAATACGGAGTTTTTCTCCATAAAACTTTTGTCCAAATTGTACAATTGAATTCACCAATTCTTTAGTCAGCAATACAATACTAATTATTCCCAGCAAATGAAATCCTTTAGACAAGGGTTCGTGAGCTACCATCAAATTGTTTATAGTATCTACAGTATATTTTAAGATTATGGCATTTACTTGTGCCGCAAAAGAACCTAAAAATGTGAGCAGTAGCGTTGCAATTACCATTTTTCTGTACGGCTTTACAAATGGTAGGATTTTTTTATAAAGGACTGATAATTGCATTTATTTTAAATTTTGATACTCTATCAAATATAAGAATTCTAAATTTGTGTTGAAAATCATTTAAAAAACTTTACTTCTATGAAACTCGTTTTCGCTTCAAACAACAAAAATAAAATTGCCGAAATACAAAGCATGCTTCCAGAAAGTATTCAAATATTAAGTTTAGAAGACATTAATTGTTTTGAAGATATTCCAGAAACAGCCGATACCATTGAAGGAAATGCCATTTTAAAAGCAGATTATGTAACTCAAAAATATGGTTATGACTGTTTTGCAGATGATACAGGTTTAGAAGTACAGGCGCTAAATGGCGAACCTGGAGTTTATTCTGCACGTTATGCTGGCGAACAGAAAAATGCCGATGACAATATGGATAAGCTTTTGAATGCATTAGAAAATAATGAAAACCGAAGTGCTCAGTTCAAGACCGTTATCACTTTAAATCTTGAAGGAAAACAATATTTATTTACAGGAATCGTTAAAGGAAATATAACTCTGGAAAAAGTGGGAACAAATGGTTTTGGATATGATCCAATTTTTCAACCTGAAAATTACAGTGAAACCTTTGCTCAATTATCATTAGAGACCAAAAACACTATAGGTCACCGCGGAAAAGCAGTTAAGCAACTAATTGATTTTCTGAACAACACAAAATAATTGTTTAAAATACAACATTTTAACGCCTAAATTTTACATTTCACGACGTGTTTTTTAGGCAATTTCTCATTTTCGTTTAAAAATTTATTTTAATAAAAGTGTAACTTTTTGATAATCAATTCTTAACAAATACATAATTCTTAAAATTGCATTAGTTTATCTGAATAATTAACAGTAATTTTGCACCCTATTTTAAAACACATATGAATAAATTTGAACAATTAGGATTGAATGAATCGTTACTGAAGGCGATTTTAGATCTAGGATTTGAAAATCCGTCAGAGGTACAGGAAAAGGCGATTCCCCTATTATTGGAAAAAGACACGGATATGGTTGCGTTGGCTCAAACAGGGACAGGGAAAACGGCAGCTTTCGGTTTTCCGCTAATTCAAAAAATTGATGCTGACAACAGAAATACACAGGCATTAGTTTTATCGCCAACACGCGAGTTATGTTTACAGATTACTAACGAACTTAAAAACTACTCTAAATACGAAAAAGGTATTAATGTGGTAGCAGTTTACGGAGGAGCTAGTATAACAGAACAAGCAAGAGAAGTAAAAAGAGGAGCTCAAATTATTGTAGCTACTCCAGGTAGAATGCAAGACATGATTAACAGAGGTTTAGTAAACATTAAAAACATAGATTACTGTGTTTTGGATGAGGCTGACGAAATGTTAAACATGGGATTCTATGACGACATCGTATCTATTTTATCAGATACTCCAGACGAAAAAAGTACATGGTTGTTTTCTGCAACTATGCCACAAGAGGTTGCTAGAATTGCAAAACAATTTATGAGCGAACCTTTAGAAATTACTGTAGGAACTAAAAACTCTGGTTCATCTACAGTTTCTCACGAATTTTATTTAGTTAACGCTCGTGACCGTTACGAAGCTTTAAAACGTTTAGCTGATGCTAATCCAGATATTTTCTCTGTAGTTTTCTGTCGTACAAAAAGAGACACTCAAGCTATTGCTGAGAAGTTAATTGAAGATGGATATAGTGCTGCTGCGTTACACGGAGATTTATCTCAAGCACAACGTGATGGTGTAATGAAATCTTTCCGTGGAAGACAAATTCAGATGCTTGTTGCTACTGACGTTGCTGCACGTGGTATTGACGTTGATAACGTAACTCACGTTGTGAACTACCAATTACCTGATGAAATTGAAACTTACAACCACCGTTCTGGTCGTACAGGTAGAGCTGGAAAATTAGGCACTTCTATTGTAATCGTTACAAAAAGTGAGTTACGTAAAATTTCTTCTATCGAGAGAATCATCAAACAAAAATTCGAAGAAAAATCTATTCCATCTGGAATCGAAATCTGCGAAATTCAGTTACTACACTTAGCAAATAAAATTAAAGATACTGAAGTTGATCACGAAATTGACAACTATTTACCAGCAATCAACAATGTTCTTGAAGATTTATCTAAAGAAGAATTGATTAAGAAAATGGTTTCAGTAGAATTTAACCGTTTCATTGCTTACTACAAAAAGAACAGAGATATTTCTGTTTCTGGTGGAGAAAGACGTGAAAGAGGTGATTCTGAGCCAAGAGAATTCAACAATAACGGAGCAGTTCGTTACTTTGTGAATATCGGTTCAAGAGACAACTTCGACTGGATGTCATTAAAAGATTACTTGAAAGAAACATTAGACTTAGGTCGTGACGATATCTTTAAAGTGGATGTAAAAGAAGGATTCTCTTTCTTTAACACCGACCCACAACATACCGACAAAGTAATGGACGTTTTAAACAACGTACAATTAGAAGGTCGTCGCATCAACGTTGAGATTTCTAAAAATGATGGTGGAGGAAGACGTGACCACAACAACCGTGGAGGAAGACGTGATTCTAACAGAAGAGACGGAAATTTTACACCAAGACGTGAAGGTGGATTTAGAGGAGACAGAAATTCTTCTAGAGATGGTGGATCTCGTGACGGAGGTTTTAGAAGCGACAGAAACTCATCTTCAAGAAGAGAAGGTGGTTTTAGAAGTTCTGCTCCAAGAAGCGAAAATGGTGGCTCAGACAGAGCTCCAAGACGTTCAGAAAACTTCGGCGACAGCTCAAGACCAAGAAGATCAAGAAGAGATTAATCATTTAAGATCTTAAAATACAAATCCCAAATTCCAATTTTATATGGAATTTGGGATTTTTTCTTATATCTCATAATCTTCTCAGTGCCTTTGTTAATTTTCTTATAATTAAATTCCAAGACTACGAGATATTTAATCCCGATTTACTACTTTTAGTGCTTTAAATCAGGATATGAAATATTTCGCAGTTTTCTTTTTTACACTCCTAGCCAACTTTGGTTTTGCGCAAGATACGCAGCCAACAGTTCCTCAAAGAGTTTCAGGTTATATTATTAACGACAACACCAAACAACCTCTTACAGGTGTAAATGTTATCAACACCAATAAAGTTCGTGGTGCAAAATCTGATGAAAAAGGGTATTTTGAAATTGACGTTCAAGTTAATGATACTTTGCACTTTTCTATTCTTGGTTTTCAATCTTTACGAATCAGAGTTACAAATGACTGGATTAAAAACAAAGTAACACGAATCCAACTTACTGAAAAAGCAATCGCTTTGGAAGAAGTCGTTATTGCTCCGTTTACTTTAACAGGATACCTAGAAATTGACTCCAAATTAATTCCAACAAAAGAAAACTACCGTTATAGCATTTCCGGACTTACACAAGGTTACGAAGCGGGAGAATATGCTCCAAACGCTTTTGGTAAGGTTTTAGGATCAATCTTTAACCCCGCCGATATGCTTTATAATTTCTTCGGAAAAAATGGTAAAGAGCTCAAGAAATTGAAAGAAATGAAGAAAGACGACACTGTTCGAACGCTTTTAGAATCGAAATACGATCGCGAAACAGTTGCCGTATTATTAGGCATTAGCAAAGACGAAATCCCAGAAATCATGCATCGTTGCAACTATTCCGACTCTTTCATTCAAACCGCAAATGATTTACAGATTATGGATGCCATCAGTGCATGTTATGAACAATATAAAGTTTTGAAACGAAATTAATTTTAGATATAAAAAATCCCCAATTTTTACAAATTGGGGATTTTTTTTAGTCATAGTTTACGGTCACAGTTTTCAGTCTGTTAAAATTGAAAACTGAGACTGCGACTGAAAACTATTTAACCGGTATATTAGAAAGAATTTCCAATACAAATTTCCAATATTTCTGTGCAGATGAAATACTTGCTCTTTCGTCTGGAGAATGTGCTCCGTGAATTGTCGGACCAAAAGAAATCATATCCATATCAGGATAATTTGTACCTAAAATTCCGCATTCTAGACCTGCGTGGCAAGCTACAACTTTTGGCTGCTCCCCATTTTGCTTTTCGTAGATTTCTTTTAAAACCTCTAAAATTTCAGAGTTAACGTTTGGTGTCCATCCTGGATAAGAACCTGAAAGCTCCACTTCGCATCCAACTAATTCAAAAGCCGAACGCAATGAATTCGCCAAATCAAATTTTGAAGATTCAACTGAAGAACGTGTTAGACATCCAACTAAAATTTCTCCGTCTTTAATCACTACACGAGCAATATTATTTGAAGTTTCAACCAAATCTGCCATATCAGCACTCATTTTGTAAACTCCATTTTGTGCTGCGTAAATTGCTCTGATAATTCCTTCCTGAACACCTAAATCCATCACCTTTTCAGGTAAATCGCCTTTTACGATTTCAATAGATAAGTTTGGTTCAGTTGTTTTATATTCTGCTTTGATATCAGAAATAATTTCCTGCATATCATACACGTAAGCCTCATCAAACATTTGAGAAATAATCACTTTCGCAACACTTTCTCTCGGAATTGCATTTCTTAGACTTCCTCCATTTACTTCAACGATTTGCAAACCAAAGTTTTCAAATGCATCAAACAATAAACGATTCATGATTTTGTTCGCATTTCCTAAACCTTTGTGGATATCCATTCCTGAATGTCCTCCGTTTAAGCCTTTTACTGTAATGGTATAACCAACAGAAGCTTCTGGAACTTCTTCTTCATGATAGGTTCTTGTAGCCGTTACATCAATTCCTCCAGCACATCCAATATCAATTTCATCATCTTCTTCAGTATCTAAATTCAATAAAATCTGACCTTGTAAAATTCCACCTTTAAGATTTAATGCTCCAGTCATTCCAGTTTCTTCATCAACTGTAAACAAAGCCTCAATTGCTGGATGCGGAATATCTTTGCTTTCTAAAATAGCCATAATAGTTGCTACTCCTAACCCGTTATCAGCTCCAAGTGTTGTACCACGCGCGCGAACCCAGTCACCGTCCACATACATATCGATTCCCTGCGTATCAAAATCAAAAACAGTATCTGCATTTTTTTGGTGCACCATATCCAAGTGACCTTGCATTACAATTGGTTTGCGATTTTCCATTCCTGGAGCGGCAGGTTTTCTGATGATTACATTTCTGATTTCATCTTCAAAAGTTTCTAAACCTAAGCTATTTCCAAAGTTTTTCATAAACTCAATTACACGCTCTTCTTTCTTAGATGGACGTGGCACTTCGTTTAAATCTGCGAATTTATTCCAAAGTGCTTTTGGCTCGAGATTTCTTATTTCTTGACTCATTATATTTTGTTTGAATTATTTCGGATATTTTGAAGGATTTAATGATGTATTGAAAACAGATAATATGTAAATTGTTTTCAAGTTTTCATCAATAAAATAAAAAATGATAAAAGGAAATTTTTTTATAGGTAAGCCGTGATAATCCTTATATCTAATTTGGAAGAAAGGATTTTTAGTTAATCTTTCTATATTTTCATCGATTGTCTGATAAAAATATTCACCTAATCCTGTTTGCTTAGATTCATAATAATCAATAGCATCCTGAATATCATGAATTGCTCTCGGCTCAATAACAAGATCAAAAATCATTTTTCAGCTTTAAAAGAAAACTGTTTTTTTGCCTCATTCCAAGGAACAAAATTTTCTACTTTTGAAGTCAATCTTCTTTCGTCTAATAAATTTTTCATTTCATCAGACACAGAAAAATCATTAATTACCGTTTCGTAATTAAATTTCTCTATAAGCTTCATAAAGAATGTTAATTCTTCATCTGGAATATTTAAAGTAATTTGTGTCATTTTCTCCCTATTCATGAACAACAAATTTACAAAAAATAACACAAAATAGTATTTAATTATTATTTTTATAAAAAACAGATCATCAGTGAAAAAAAAATATATTTTACCTTTATTTCTTATAGTTCAGATTATCTTTTACAAAACCCTACCCTACTTTCCAGATTTTGTAGAAGGTTTTTACAGCAAAAATTTGTTCGTTCGGATTTCTAATTTTTCAAGAACGGTTTTGGGTAAAATTCCGTTTTCTATTGGGGACATTATTTATGCACTTTTACTGATTTCTATAATCAGCTGGTTTTGGAAAATCAGAAAAACATGGAAAACAGAATGGAAAGATCATGTCTTGACCATCTTAGGAAAAATCTCTGTTTTCTACTTTTTCTTCCATCTGCTTTGGGCTTTCAATTATTACCGAAAACCTCTTTTTGAGAAAATGGAAATCAAAAGAGAATATACAGATGCCGATCTTCTGGCTTTCACTAAAAGGTTAATCACAAAAACAAATCAAGTTCAGTTTCAAATTACAAAAAATGATAGTGCTAAAGTTGTTTTTCCTTATTCACAAAAAGAATCGTTTCAAATGATTTTAAATGGTTATGATAATTTAGCCAAAGAACATCCTTATTTCAAATACAAAACGTTAAGCGTAAAAAATTCACTATTCAGCCTCCCTCTTACTTATATGGGCTTTGGAGGTTATTTGAATCCATTTACAAATGAAGCTCAACTTAACGATTTATTACCAATGTATAATTTCCCTCTGACTACATCGCATGAAATGGCACATCAGATTGGCTTTGCAAGTGAAAGTGAATGCAATTTTATTGGCGTATTGGCTTCTGTTAAAAACGAAAACCTTTATTATCAATATTCCGGATATAGTTTTACTTTACGCTATTGTTTAGGAATCTGGAAATTTAAAAACGAAAAGATATTTGACCAGTTAAATAAAACTGTTCATGTTGGTATTCTGAAAAACTATCAGGAAAGTGAGGATTTCCGGAAAAAATATGACACTTTTATAGATGAAGGGTTTCATTTTCTTTGGGACAATTTTTTAAAAACAAACAATCAAAAAGACGGAATGGAAAGTTACAGTAAGTTCATCGATTTGACGATTAATTATTATAAAACGAGAAAATTTTGATCCAACTGTAACAAAAATGATTTCATAACTACTAACACTTATATGAGCGAAAATCTAGAACAGTCATTTGTTGCGCAATTGCAAGCAAATCAGAATATAATCCACAAAATTTGTAGATTATATACTGATAACGAAGACGCTCATAAAGATTTATTCCAAGAAATCACTATTCAGCTTTGGAAAGCTTATCCAAAATTTAGAGGTGACAGCAAATTTTCTACCTGGACGTATCGTGTCGCTTTAAACACTGCGATTACGTTGTACCGTAAAACCAAAAGAACAATATCTACCGTAGATTATGAAAGCCACCAACATTTTGTTAGAGATGTTGATTACAACTACGAAGAAGAAGAACAGATAAAATTGATGTATAAAGCGGTTTACCAGCTTAACGACATCGAAAAAGCATTAGTTTTTATGTATTTAGAAGACAAAGATTATCAAGAAATAGCTGAAACCCTAGGAATCAGCGAAGTGAATGCGCGCGTGAAAATGAACAGAATTAAGGGGAAACTTAAAAAAATACTAAATCCTTAAAAATTATTATGAAAGAACTGGATTTACTAAAAAAAGACTGGCAAAAGAACTCAGGTTCTTTTCAACAAATTTCTGAAACTGAAATCTATAAGATGATTCACAGAAAATCATCTTCTATTGTAAAATGGATTTTAATTATCAGTATTTTGGAGATTTCTTTTTGGACTTTTTCGAACTTATTTATCAATACAGATGAAGTATTACGAAAAATGAATCATCCTGAAATCGTAATGGCTTTAGAGTTTTTGACTTACTTTAATTATATTGTAGTTTTAATATTTGTCTTCATTTTTTATAAAAATTACAAAACAATTTCGACTACAATTGCCACGAAATCATTGATGAGTTCTATTTTAAAGACTCGCAAAACTGTTCAGTACTATGTTTGGTATAATCTAGGAATGATTGTAATTACATCCATTTTAAGCTTCTTTGTCGCTTTCGTCTACAATCCAGATATGGAATTTCTTAGAGAAAAATTAGCCATGAACGGAAGAACTATGTTTGTTACAATAGGTATTTTATTTCTTGTAATTTTAGGTTTCTTCGGCTTATTCTGGTGTTTCTATAGAATAATTTACGGAACTCTTTTAAGAAGATTGTATGCAAATTATAAAGAGTTGAAAAAGATTGATTTTTAATCAAAGAGGCAAAGGTTTTCAACTTGAAACAAAAAGCTTAATACTCCCACTGTCTCAATCTGTTCAATTCTTCTTGCGCTTTAATTTCTTCGGCTGGAATGACTTTTAGAAATGATGGGTGCTGTTCAATAGCGTATTCTACTTTTTCTACAATTTCGTCAATTGTATCATTTTCATAATCGATATCAAGTGGTTCTTTGATAATAAAGGACTGAAGAATTCCTTTCTTTTTCATTCGAAGTCCTTTCTTATCGAATGATCTTCTAAAACCGTCAATTACAATCGGAATTACAATTGGTTTATGCTGCTTAATGATATGAGCGGTTCCTTTACGAACAGGTTTAAAAGATTTTGTAGTTCCTTGCGGAAAAGTAATTACCCAGCCGTCTGCAAGAGCAATTTTGATATTTTCAGTATCGTTTGGGTTTACTTCGCGTTTTTCGGTAACGTCTACTCCTTTAGCACGCCACGTTCTTTCAACAGTAATTGCTCCCACATAAGCTAAAATTCTTGGCAGTAATCCGGCCTGCATGGTTTCTTTTGCAGCAACATAATAAATATTCATTTTAGGTTGCCACAAATATCCGATGTTCTTAATAGTATCCTGACGTCCGCTTAAACTTGCGTTAAACACATGAAACATTGCCACAACATCTGCAAAATAAGTTTGGTGATTCGAAATAAACAAAACATTAGTATCAGGAAGTGTTTTTATAATTTCAGATCCTTCAATCTGCAATTCGTTAAAACCTCTATATCTTCTGTGCGTCATAGCACCCAAGATTCGGATTAACCATTTCTTGATGAATAATATATGCCCAAAAGGATTTCGCTTAAACAATCCCATAACTAATTTATCTTACTTTTTTGTTAGGTCGCAAACATACAAAAATTATTCTTTCAGCAATAGTTTTAAACATTTTCCAGAAATTAAACTTATCCAAATGAATATCAAATTGTTAAATAAAAATCTTTATATATCTTTTTCAAATGTACTTTTCAATACATCTCTCAATTCGCTCAAAATCATAGCTGTTGCTCCCCAAACTACATGATTTTGTATATTAAATGCAGGAACTAAAATATTAGCTCCATAAGAAGTTGATAATCTGGCTTCGATAATAATTTCATCATTTAAAAAAACCGATAACGGAAGCTCTATAATTCCTGCAACTTCTCTAATGTCAGGATAAAACGAAAGTTCTTCTCTTGCAATCCCTAAAAAAGGATGCACTAGAAAATTACTTGGCGGAATGTACATGGGAGAAAATTTTTTAACGATTTCTATTTCCTCTTGTTCAATTCCTACTTCTTCGTGAGTTTCTCTAAGAGCCGTATTTTCAAAATTAAAATCATCCTTCTCAAACTTACCTCCCGGAAAAGCAATTTGGGCTGAGTGAACTCCTTCGTAGGTATTTCGAACAATCAAAACCAAATGTGTTTTTTCTTGTTTAGGATAAAACAACATCATAACTCCCGCCATTCTAGGATTTAATGCATCTATATCAAGATTTTTTAAACCTTCAATACGTTCTTTTGGAGCCATTTTCAAATGTGATTCTACCGCTGGCAGTTTAACTGGAATTATATTGGGAACATATTTCAAAAAATCTTGAAAATTCATAATCAAACCTTATTTTTGTACTTTCAAATAAAACATAAATATACTCCAGAAAACGCAGTACCACAAGTTTTCCGGAATTAAAGCCTTAAAAAATGTACAGTAGAGAAGAATCACAAAGAATTAAAAGAGAATTTTGGGTAGCTTTTGCCGAAAAGTATCCAAGAAAATGGGTTCTTTATGATACTAAAATCAAAGACTTCTCTTTTAAATTTTTTGTTGATAATAAAAAAGCACAAGTTTTAATTGATATTGAGCAGAGAAGCGACGAAAAACGCATTGCTTATTTTGAAAAACTAGAAGCCTTAAAAAATATTCTGGAAGAAGAATTTATCAAAGATTTGGTTTTTGAAAAAAACTATACTCTTGAAAGCGGCAAAACCATAAGCAGAATCTGGGTTGAAAAGCTTGGAGTTGGTTTTAGCAACCGAAACAACTGGGATACAATTTTCGATTTCTTCAATGAAAAAATGCATGCACTGGAAATGTTCTATTTAGAATATGATGAGTTCATTAAGGATATAGATGTTTTGTAGAAGATACTGAGCATTCTAAGGTTCTGAGGCAGTAAGTTCCTAAGCTTTTTATATAGCAAACCCGACAGATTTTAAAAACCTGTCGGGTTTATTATTTTATTTAAATCTAGCCTATAGCTCTCAGCATCTTAGCACCTGAGAACCTTAGCCCCTTAATTTACACTGTAAAAATATTGTAAACTATAATATGATCGTCGTAATTGATATAAAGTTGTTTACGGAAATCCTGTTTTTTACGTGTTATAATAGAAAGTTTACATTCTCGACCGTCATTATCTTTACACATGAAAGAATAAACAATATCAGTATCATTTTCTTCGCGTTCGATATAGTTTAAAATATTAAAAAGCTGAATTTCCTGAGAATACACCACAATCCTATGTTTATTGGTATCTAAAACAACGGAAAGATTTACCAAATCTAAATTGGACCATTCGCCCCATTTCCCTCTCTGATTTTTTTCTAAAACACTAAATCCAGATGTTTTAAAGTGATAAGTCTGACTCTGAACTTGTTGCAATCCAAAAGTTAAAAACAATAGTAGTATGTAGGTGCGTAGGGAATTCATAAATTTTTCTTGCAGATAATTAAAACTCAAATGTAGCCTTTTCTTTGATTGCGGCTTCAAATTCGGAGATCATTTGTTCGACAATTTTTTCGACTGGTAAAATTTCATGAATCAATCCAGCAATTTGCCCGATTTCCAATTCACCTTCTTCTAAATCTCCTTCAAACATTCCTTTTTTGGCTCTTGCTCGTCCTAAAAGCTGTATTAAATCTTCTTTAGAAGGACATTTTTCATATAAAGCCTGAACGTCATTAAAAAATTTGTTTTTCACTAATCGAACTGGAGCTAACTCTTTTAGAGTCAACTGAGTTCCTCCTTCTTTAGTATTAACTATCGTTTCTTTAAAATTATTGTGTGCAGAAGATTCTAGAGAAGCTGCAAAACGACTTCCAACCTGAACTCCATCAGCTCCAAGAATCATTGCAGCCAGCATTCCTCTTCCGGTTGCAATTCCACCAGCGGCGATTAACGGAATCTGAATTTTTTCTTTGACCATTGGAATTAAAGTCAGCGTAGTGGTTTCTTCGCGTCCGTTATGTCCACCAGCCTCAAAACCTTCGGCTACAACAGCGTCAACGCCTGCTTCCTGTGCTTTTAAAGCAAAAACAGAACTGCTTACAACATGTACAACCGTAATTCCTTTTTCTTTTAAAAATGAAGTCCATGTTTTAGGATTTCCTGCAGAAGTAAAAACGATTTTTACTCCTTCTTCGACAACAATATTCATAATCTCCTCAATATTCGGATACAACATCGGAA
The DNA here is from genome assembly GCF_024649945.1 of Flavobacterium panacis. Lineage (GTDB taxonomy): Bacteria > Bacteroidota > Bacteroidia > Flavobacteriales > Flavobacteriaceae > Flavobacterium > Flavobacterium panacis. Next base: position 179,637 of record NZ_JANKMS010000002.1, read on the forward strand.
TATTAACCCCAAATGGTTTATCCGTCGCTTTTTTACATTTTTGAATGTGCTCTCTTAAAACTTCAGGATACATAGATCCAGCTCCAATAAGTCCTAACCCTCCAGCATTACTAACTGCCGAAGCCAATTTATAACCGCTATTCCAAATCATTCCACCTTGAACAATCGGATATTTTATATTAAAAAGTTGAGTGATTTTATTCATTAAAGAAGATTATTGCTTGATTATCTTTCCCGTTTTGTGCAAATTATCAGCATCAAAACTATAAAAATACAATCCGCTTTGAAGTGATTGTAAAGAAAGAACGGGATTTGAATTATTAATTTTTTCTTCGATTACCTTTTGCCCTAATACTGAAAAAATCGTTACTGAAGCAGTATTACTTTGATTTAGAAAAGAAAAAGTAATGGTATTTTTTACCGGATTTGGATAAACTGAAAAAGCGGTTTCTGCTATAAAATCATCAACGCTCAATGTCTTTCCGAAATTCGGAATTCCGTAGCCATAATTATTATCTGGATTTGAATATCGATCTGCAGAAGCGATAATCATTTGTCTGATTTCTTTATTTGTTTTCGTTGGAAAAGCCTGCCATAAAGAAGCTGCCATTCCTGCCATAATCGGACACGAAAAAGAAGTGCCGCTTGCAGTTACAATATTTCCATTCGGATCAGAAACTATCGCCGCAGCTCCTTGCGCCATAACTTCTGGTTTTATTCTGCCATCATAAGTCGGCCCAATTGAACTGGAGCTCGCTTTGACTTTAGATGCGGTAACCGATCCAACTGACAAAACTGAAACAGCATCGGCAGGAGAACCAATATGTTTTTCTACTTGAGTCCCTTCATTTCCTGCTGAAGCTAAAACCAAAATCCCTTTATTAAAAGCAGTTTCAGCTCCACGCGAAATAAAAGTAGTAATTCCGTTCATATCGCTGTAAGTATGATTATACCTCACTTCATCGCGATAAAGGAAATATCCAAGCGAAGTCGTGATAATATCCACTCCCAAAGCATCAGCTTTCTCCGCGGCTTCTACCCAAAGCGATTCTTCAAGCGGATTTTCTTCTGCATCAATTTCAGTAATAAAAAGATAATAGGAAGCATTTGGAGCCGTTCCTATCAAAGCATTTTCTTTGTAACCGCCCATTGTAGAAAGCACTTCCGTTCCATGGTTGTCTCCAGTATAGAAATTAGCATTTCGAGTAGTGTAATCGTAACCACCTAAAATTTTATTATTATTTCTTAGATTTTCAAAAGGCTGAGCTGTATTTACACCAGGAAATCCGGCATCTAAAACAGCAATAATTTTACCTTCTCCAGTATAATTCTGCTGATGCAAAACCTGCCCATTCAACATTTGAATTTGATTGGCAGAGCTACCGTAAGCATAATCAATAGCAGTTTGTGATTGCTTTTTCGTCGGACTGACTGCAGTTTCAGAAACCTTTTTTCCAGTAGCATTTAAAGTTCTATCTGCAAATTCTACTTTTTGAACAAAAGCTAAGGTTTTTAAGGCATTAATATTGGCTTGAGTTCCACGAATATGAAGCGCATTAAGCCATTTAGACTGCGCCATAACTGAAATTCCCGTACTCGATTTGATTTGATTCACAAATGAAGTTTCCAAAGGAGCATCTGTAATATCCAAAGCGATCTTTTGATTGGTTCTTCGATCCAAAGCTCTTTGAGAAAGCTCTACTAGTGGATTATCAAAAAAAGTTTGTGCATTAGGTTTAGCATTAAAATAAACCCAAGCCTCTTGTTGCCCAAAAACCGTAAACGAAAGAAGTAATAAAAGAAAAGTAAAGTTATATCTCATAGTATACTTTTATGGAATTTCTTCCAAATAAAGTATAAAGCTAAGAAATTACTCCCGAACCAACTAATTCATTTCCTAAATACCAAGCAACAAATTGTCCTTCTGTAATAGCAGACTGTGGTTCTTCAAACTCTACATACATTCCGCCTTCAAATTGATGCAACGTAGCTTTTTGTAAGGGCTGGCGGTAACGAATTCTCGCCATCACTTCCATTGTTTCTCCAGCTTGTAACGTTAGATCTTCTCTAATCCAATGTACTTCAGATTCTCCAACAAAAAGTGCTTTTTTGAATAATCCTGGGTGCTGGCTTGATAATCCAGTATAAATGGTATTCGTTTCAACATCTGTAGCAATTACAAACAAAGGATCTGTTGTTCCTCCTACATTCAATCCTTTTCTTTGTCCAACTGTAAAATAATGAGCACCTTGATGTTTTCCAACCACTTTCCCCATTGTTGGAATATATTCTAATTTTTGAGATTCTAATTTTAATGCTGCTTCTACAGAAATTCCAGCAGATTTTTCGGCAACATAAATCGGATCGTTTTTGTCAACCTGAACAATTTTCCCTTCTTTTGGCTGTAATTTTTGTTGTAAAAATTCTGGAAGACGAACTTTTCCAATAAAACACAAACCTTGAGAATCTTTCTTTTCTGCAGTTACCAGTTCCATTTCAGCAGCGATTTCGCGTACTTCTGGTTTGGTCAAAGCTCCAATAGGAAACAAAGCTTTTGACAATTGCTCTTGAGACAATTGACATAAAAAGTAAGATTGATCTTTGTTAACATCATTTCCAGCAATCAATTGATAAACTGTTTTTCCGTCAACTTCAATTTCGCTTTTTTGACAATAATGCCCTGTTGCTACGTAATCTGCACCAAGACTTAAAGCGATTTTCATAAAAACATCAAATTTGATTTCGCGATTACAAAGTACGTCAGGATTTGGAGTTCTTCCTTTTTCGTATTCGTTAAACATATAGTCCACGATTTTTTCTTTGTATTCTTCGCTTAAATCTACGGTTTGAAACGGGATTCCAAGTTTTTCAGCAACAAGCAAAGCGTCGTTACTGTCTTCCAGCCACGGACATTCGTTAGAAATAGTAACCGAATCATCGTGCCAATTCTTCATAAAAAGGCCAATTACTTCGTATCCTTGCTGCTGCAATAAATAAGCTGCAACACTAGAATCTACTCCACCTGAAAGTCCAACAACTACTCGTTTCATTTTAAAAAGATTAAATTTTTAAGGTTGCAAAGGTACATCAAATAATAGAAAATTTCACAATGGTTTTCATTAGTTTAAGTAATCCTGCAGTAGATAAAACTTATTGCTTTTTTAAGTACATTTAATCCTCTATTTTTTAAATATGAAAAAATACATTTACAGTTTACTTTTCCTTTTCGTCTTAACGAGTTTAAGCGCGCAGCGTTTTTCGGCTTCACTTGCAAATTATGAAGCTTACAAAGCTTTTAAAGGAAAACCTTTGTCTGATAAATTTTCGAATATCGAATCGGTTAAAGTGATTTACGATTTGCGAAAACAAAAAATGTATTACTTCAACAGCAGTCTCATTTTATTACATTATGATTTTGCTACAAATTATTTAGGATATACTCCCGATTTAGAATTTTTCAATCTAAGAAACTACAGCAACACCGAAAAAGACAGAGATTTTCTACTTGGAAATTTAAATCACATTAAAGGAACAGACAAATGGATTTTTGAACTTGCTGCGTCAGACCATATGCCGATTGTATTAATTGAACGTTTTTTCAATCTAGTCAGAAATTCAACATTTATTGGACAAAAACTAAAATTTTATTTGAACAATCCAGAAATGATGGACTGGTATCAACAACAGAAATTCAAAATTCCTTGTGTGAAATCAGATTATATTTTTGGTGAAATTAAATATCAGGAAGTCGTTCGTGGCAGCAACATTGGAATTTTAAAAAAATACAAAATCAAGGATTTAGAAACAATAAAACCTGGTTCTGATGAAATTATTATTTTAGACGGAACGCCTGATATTCTGCCCAATGTGAGAGGAATTATCGTGAATGAACTCCAAACACCTTTAAGTCATTTGGTTCTTTTAGGAAAAAACAGAAAGATTCCGATTATGGCTTACACAGAAATCGAAAAAGATAACAATGTCAAAAAGCTCCTTTCTAAAAAAGTGGAACTTAAAATACAAGTTGATACTTTTTTCATCAAAGAAACCACTAAAAAAATCCCACCAAAAACAATTGGCAAAAAGAAAAAACTAACGATCGACAACAGTGTAACCGAATTAGTCAACCTATCTCAAATTCCTAAAAAAGGAGTTAACTATATTGGTTCAAAAGCACAAAACATGGCGTATTTAATTGCAATTTCAAAAGAAATCCCTTTTAAAACCCCAGAAAATGCGCATGCGATTCCGTTTTATTTTTACACCATTCACATTCAAAAGGAATCTATTTCTCCGTTAATTACAGAACTTTTAGCTTTTCCAAAGAAAGATTCAACAGTTTGGATTAATAAGCAGTTGAAAAAAATCAGAGACGCTATTAAAAAAGAACCAATTGATCCGGAATTAATTTCAAAATTAAATCTGGCTTTTAAAGATACTAAATTCAAGAATTTCAGATTTAGATCTTCTACCAATGCTGAAGATTTAGATGATTTTAACGGCGCTGGATTGTACGATTCCAAAACAGGAATTTTAGGAGATTCTATCAAAACTTTTGAAAAAGCGATCAAACAAGTTTGGGCAAGCGTTTGGAACGAAGCTTCGTATAACGAAAGAGAACTCTTCGGAATCGATCAGCAAAATATTGCAATGGGCGTTTTAGTGCATCGTTCTTTTCCTGATGAATTAGCAAATGGGGTCATTATTACCAAAAATCTTTTTAGATTTAATTTTCCTGGTATAACAGTGAATGTTCAAAAAGGAGAAAACTCAGTTGTAAAACCAGAAAAAGGAGAAATCTGCGAGCAATTTGTCGCCTATCATTTTAACGACAGAAAAGACGAAACCGATTTTGACATTGATTATACTTCCAATTCTAATCTGAATAATAACGAACCTTTATTGAGCAGAAAAGAAATGAGTAACATATTTAATGTCAGCAGAAAAATTGAAGAAAAAATGTATCGTTATTGGCGTAAAAACCAATTTCATCCTGTTGATATTGAGTTTAAAATCGTTGGCAAAAAAAGAGATTTATACATCAAACAAGTTCGACCGTTTAACGATTAATAAAAAACCAACAAATCGATTTCGTTTGCAGCAGTATTGATTAAAACAATCCTGAAATCAAATTCTTCAATTTTAATTTTCTCTTTAATTGAGCTTCTAATCACTTCTTGATTCAAAGAAAAATTATCGTCAAGCGGAATTTTAACCTCTACAGAATTCAGATATTTCGAAGCTTTTTTGTTGACGATGATTGAAGCTGCAATGTAAAATCCGATAATAATGATTTGAAAAAATAGTAATAATTCAATCTTTTCAAACGGATACATAATATCTAAAATAGACAATGTAATGGTCGCAAAAAGAAAGATGATAGCATTTACCGTAAAAGATTGTGTTCTAAATCGAAGTATGGAAAAAATAGCAAATAATCCAAAACCAATTCCAACTCCTATTTCTATTTTGGTAAAAAGATAACAGAGCGAAAAAGTACAAAGCCCAACAATAACCATTAATGGATTTATAGTAGCGTTATCTTTTCTATTAGAGAAAAAATACAGCACCAAAATCGAGAAAAACAAAAGTAGAAATCTTCCAAAAAGCTCGTTTAAATCCATTTCATGAAAAATATTAGCAAATAGTTCTTGATTTAACTATTTAAAATTCCATTTATAATTTTTAGACCATTCATAAAAATCATCTAGCTTATTTTGATTCTTTTTATGCCATTTCACAACATCATCTGTACCTGCATCAACATACGCGATATAGGCAAATGGTTCTATTAATTTCTTATTCTTCATTTCAATGAAATAAGGTGCTAAATAACTCCAATAAAAACCACTATTATCTGATTTTACTTCTTCTAATGAAGAACAAATAACCTCAAATTTTCTAATAAAATTCTCTGCCTCTGTTTTTTTGACATTCTTCTTATCGTAATCCAAACCTGAACTCATAGAAAGTATCAAATCGGTCACAGAAAAATCATTTTCTTTTTTTACTCCCGTCGAATCTGGAAGCATTCCTGCATCAATATTAATCGTTACGTTTTTATCATCTTTTTGTGTAACTCCTTTCATCAATAAATTTTGCAAATTCTCAAAGTTTTTCTTCGATCTACTTGTTTGCGGCTCTACAATTAAAAATCTTGAGAAAGCCAAAATAGCAGGAATTCTATTAGAATTTGATTCTAATATTCCTATAGCATTTAATGAACCTGGATGTTTTGGATTTATAGCTAAAGATCTTTGAAAACACAAAACAGCTTCAGCGCTATTATTGAAATTAGCATAACAAATCCCTTTATTAAAATATAACTGATAATAATCTGGAAATCTCTGAATACCTTGTTCATAAATTTTTAATGCTTCTTCAGTTTTCTTTAAATGATCCAATGCATTACCATAAGTAACATAAATATTTTCAAGTCCTTTATTTGGGTGAGTTGCAATGGCATGTTTTGAGATAGCTACAACTTCTTCAAATTTATTTAAAGAACTTAATGTTAACGATTTCTCAATTAATGCAAACAAATTATCTTTATCCAGACTTAATGCGTTATCATAATTCTTGATTGCACCTTCAAAATCTCCTTTATCATGAAGAACAATACCAGCTTCAACCATCTTATCTGCATCGGCTTGATTTTGTGCATAAACACCTGTAAACAACAATAGGAATAGTAAAGTTTTCAATTTCATAAACATTAAAATTTAAGTTATAAACTTACTATATTTTACTTAGAAAAAAATAAATTTTACAAGAAAACAATTGCAAAAAAAATGGATTTAAAAATTCATTTAAATCCATTTATCAATTTATTCCTTTTGCTTTCTAACATTATTTCTTTTGTGTCCCTCCTTTTTCAGAAGCTTTATTCGTGTTTTTAGGATCACTCATATTGACTTCTTTTACCAATTTTCCTTTTTGATAAAACTGCCAGATTCCTGCTTTTTTACCATTTACAAATTTGCCTTTAGATGCAATAGATTTATCTGACTCATAAAAAACAGCATCTCCGTTGTATTCGTTATTTTTAAAAGTAGATTCTTCCAAAAGCGTTCCGTCTTGTCCTATCTTTTTATAAGCTCCTTCTTTCAAACCATTTTTATACATCATCTCTTCTGCAACTTTTGCATTTGGATAATAAATAGTTCGCAATCCTTCTAATTTTCCTGCTTTGTAATTTTCAACCGTCATTAAAACCTTAGAAGCTTTATGGTAATATTTCCATTCTCCTTCACGAGATTTCCCAATTTCTTTTCCTTCGCTCACAATGTTTTTATTCTGATCATAAAAAATAGTGTACGAACTGCCATCATTCGCACTAAAATCTCTAGTTGCGATTATATCTCCTTTTTTAGTATCATCAAAAAACTTAAATAAACCCGTTTCTTTTCCATGATTAAAAGTTCCTTCATAACGAGGTCTTTTAGATTCGGTGTAAACACCTTTCCAAAGTCCGTCTTTTTTTCCCGATGCATCGACTTTATTACTATCGGTTTGCGCGTTAGAAATTAATGACGACAAGAACAATATTGCAAATATGATTTTTTTAGAGATCATAGAAATGGTTTTGTTTTTAAGCTTAACGAAAATCTAAATTATAAATTATATTGGTATAAAAAAATCCCGATTTAATCGGGATTCTTTATTGAGAATTATTTCTTTTTATTTTGAGCTTTTGCAGCTTCTTGTTGTTCCATAACTTCCTGAAGACGTTGCTGGAATTTGCTTGGCTTTTTAGGTTCTCTTTGTTTGTTTTCCTGAATCTGAGCGTGAATTTTATCACTATCTACAATATAATTCTTAATTACAAACATAATTCCAATTGTAATTAAGTTTGAAATAAAGTTATACAAACTCAATCCTGCACCATAACTATTGAAGAAAATCAACATCATTAATGGCGAAACATAAATCATGATTTTCATCATTTTTGCCATATCTGGCATACCTTCTTGTTGAGGCGCTGCCATTTGCTGATCTCCTGAAGTCATTTTCATGTAGAAGAAAATCGCGATTGCTGCCAAAATTGGGAACAAACTGATATGATCTCCATACATCGGAATATTGAATGGTAATTTTACAACCGAGTCAAAAGATGACAAATCGTCTGCCCAAAGGAAACTTTTTTGTCTTAATTCAAACGCTGCAGGGAAAAACTGGAACGATGCGTACATGAAAGGCAACTGAATCAATGCTGGAATACATCCCGCCATTGGGTTTACACCTGCTTTGTTGTACAACTTCATTGTTTCCTGCTGTTTCTTCATTGGGTCTTTTTTGAATTTCTCTCCCAACTCTGCAATATCAGGTCTTAAAACTTTCATTTTAGCCTGAGACAAGAATGACTTATACGTAATTGGCGACATAGCCAATTTGATGATAATCGTAAAAATGATAATCGCAATTCCCAATGACAATCCAATTGTTGAACTTAAGAATCCGAATAATGGAATGAAGATTAATTTGTTAATCCACCCGAAAATTCCCCATCCTAAAGGAATGATTTTATCGAAATTTTTATCGTAAGCTTTTAATGTTTTGTAATCAACAGGACCCATATACAAACTCATTTTGTAATCGATCTCTCCGTTTGAAAACGCTAAAGGCAAATTAGCTCTAAATTGTTTTGTAAAAACAGTATCAATTTTTTCATCTTTAACTAAATCATCAGACTGTAGTTTTGAAGTTTCAAAAGGCTTTTCTGTAGATAAAATTGTAGCAAAGAAGTGTTGTTTGAAAGCCACATAGCTCACTTTCTTAGGTGTTTCTTCTTTTCCTTGTCCGTGAGAACTTACATTATTATATTTTGACTCTTCGTATTTAAAATCAACTTGAGCAAAACGATTTTCATAAGAAACACTTTTCTCGTTTCTGTATGTTTTTAAATCCCATTCTAAATTTAATGGTTTAGCAGAATTTAAAACTTTGTTTAACCCTTGAGAACGAATATCAAAACCAACTAAATAATCATTTGGTTTAAGGATGTATTTATACTCTAAAAATTCATTTGCACCTGCTTTTAAACGCATAGATAAAACTTGGTCTGCACCAATTTTTTCTAATGTTGGTTCGAAATACAAATCTTTAGAATTTAACGTTCTATTGTCTGTAGTAAGAAGCTGTAAATTTAAATTTGAGTTGTTGTTTTTGATTAACTCAACTAATTGCCCAGAACCTTTTTTAAATTTTTCGAATTCTTTTAAAGTAGCTTCAACAATGTAACCACCTTTGTTCGCGATTTTAAGCTTAAGCTTTTCGTTTTCAATTGTAGTAAAAGTTTCTTTTGCAGAAGGAAGCGTTGCAGAATATGCAAATCCTCCTAAAGTTTTTTGCAATTGAGCCAATTGTAATGTATCTCCAGGAGTTGCAGTAACAGCTGGTAATGATGCAGTTTTAGCTTTATCGGCTTTTGCTTGTGCTTCTTGTTTAGCAACTAATTCTTTCTTGGCTTTTTGAGCTGCAATTTCTTTCTCAGAAGGTTGATTTTGATAAAAAATCCAAATCAAGATTCCGAATATCAATACAAAACCAATGATCGAATTGAGGTCTAATTTTTTTTCTTCCATTATTTTAAAAAAGTTATTCGTTTGAGGATATTAGTTATTCGTTTAATTTAAATGTTACACCTCTTAGAATGAATTATTATTTTTTATGTGCATTTACTGCAGCAGCCACAAAGTTTACAAAAATCGGGTGCGGATTTGCAACTGTACTTTTGTATTCTGGGTGGTATTGTACACCAATGAAGAATGGGTGATTTTCAAGCTCTACAATCTCCACTAAACCTGTATCAGGGTTAACTCCAGAAGCTTTTAAACCAGCTTTTTGCAATTCATCAGCATATTTATTGTTGTACTCATAACGGTGGCGGTGACGCTCCGAAATAGTTTTTTCTCCGTAAATTCTATACGCTAAAGTGTTTGGTTTAATATCACATTTCCAAGCACCTAAACGCATTGTTCCTCCTTTATCGGTTACATTTTTCTGCTCTTCCATTAAATTCACAACCGGATGAGGCGTTTTCTCATTCATCTCAGTAGAATTCGCTTCAGCGTAACCTAAAATATTTCTAGAATATTCGATAACAGACATTTGCATTCCTAAACAAATTCCGAAGAAAGGAATATTGTTTTCACGAACAAAACGAACTGCTTCGATTTTTCCTTCAATACCTCTTTCACCAAAACCTGGTGCAACTAAAACTCCGTCTAAAGAACCTAATTTCTCTTCTACATTTTCAGCATTGATATGCTCTGAGTGAATAGAAATTACATTTACTTTCGTTTCGTTTGCAGCACCTGCATGAATGAACGCCTCTAAAATAGATTTGTAACAATCCTGCATTTCTACATATTTTCCAACCAAACCAATGTTTACCGTTTGTTTTGGACTTTTTAATCTTTTTAAGAAAGTATTCCAAGTTTTAAGATCTGGAGATGCTTTTTTAGGCAAATCCAATTTCTTTAAAGCCACAACATCTAATCCTTCTTCAAGCATTAAATTTGGAACTTCATATATAGTAGAAGCATCAATAGATTGAATAACTGCTTCTTTTTTCACATTACAGAACAAAGCTAACTTTTGACGTAATTCCTGAGACAATTCGTGCTCGGTTCTACAAACCAAAATATCTGCTTTAATACCACTCTCCATTAAAGTTTTAACAGAGTGCTGTGTTGGTTTTGTTTTTAATTCACCTGCAGCAGCCAAAAATGGAACTAATGTCAAATGAATTACGATTCCGTTGTTTTCGCCTAACTCCCAAACCAATTGACGAACAGATTCGATATAAGGTAAAGATTCGATATCACCAACAGTTCCACCAATTTCAGTAATTACAATATCATAATCGCCAGATTTTCCTAGCAATTGCATTCTGTCTTTGATTTCGTTTGTGATATGAGGAACAACTTGAACTGTTTTTCCTAAAAATTCTCCTCTTCTTTCTTTTTCAATAACCGAAAGATAAACTCTTCCTGTAGTAACGTTATTAGCCTGAGAAGTTGGAACGTTCAAGAAACGCTCGTAGTGTCCTAAGTCTAAGTCAGTTTCAGCTCCATCATCTGTTACGTAACATTCTCCGTGCTCATACGGGTTTAGTGTCCCCGGATCAACGTTAATATACGGATCAAATTTCTGAATAGTCGTACGGTACCCTCTTCCTTGTAACAATTTTGCCAAAGATGCCGCGATAATCCCTTTTCCTAATGAAGAGGTCACACCTCCTGTAACAAAAATATATTTTGTTTGATTCATTCTGTTGTTTGTTTGTAAGTAGTTGTGTAAAAAACTTGGCAAAAGTACAAATTTAATTAGACAATTTGCTAATTAGAAAATTAGAAAATGTATCAATTAGAAAATTTAAGAAATAGATAAGTGATAATTAAAAAACTATGAATTAAATTCACTTTAAAACAACATTTTAATACTATCCCTCTAAACATTTTCTAATTTTCTAATTATCTAATTATTTTAAGGTTTTGGATATTGCTTCTTAATATTTCGAATCAGTTCTTCCAAGCCATTAAGTTTCAATTCATAAATAAGCTGTAACTGCTGTCCCAATTCTCCTTTAGGGAATCCTTTATTATGATACCAAACGACATAGTACTCCGGAAGGTCAATTAAATATTTTCCTTCATATTTTCCGAAAGGCATTTTGGTATGCGCTAATTTTATGAGTTGTTTTTTTTCTTGGTCCATTTTTTTTAGAATAAAAAAGAAGCAAGAAGAAAGACTAAGCTCTCTTCTTGCTTCTATTATATGCAAAGCTATTACTATTTTGCCACAGATTAAAATGATTCACACAGATTATTAACCAAAGATTAAAAAAACTCAGAACCTTAGAATCTCAGCAGCTTAGAACCTTCTTAGTAATGCCATCTCACGAAAGCCTCCATTGCTGCATAAGTTGCCAAACCTAATTGGTGGTACAACTCAGCTGTTTCACGGTTTCTGTCTTCTGCTCTCTGCCAGAACTCCCTTGCATCTGTTCCTTGAAAAACAACTCCATCTTTTTGAGATTGGTGTTTAAAGATTCCGTGACGTTTTGCCAAAACCTGATCTGGGCTCATAGGAACCGCCATTTCAACTTCATCAATTCCCCATTCTTGCCAAGCGCCGCGGTACAACCATAACCAGCAATCGTTCATGAATTCTTTTGGTTTTAAAACTTTTACAGCTTCAAAAATAGCATCCAAACAAACTTTATGTGTTCCGTGTGGATCTGCTAAATCTCCTGCTGCGTAAATTTGGTGTGGTTTAATTTTCTCAATTAAATCAACTGTCAACTGAATATCTTCGGGTCCAATTGGTTTTTTCTCGATTGTTCCTGTTTCATAGAAAGGCAATTCCATAAAGTGAATTTGAGAATCTGGAAGACCAACAAAATAACTCGTCGCTCTCGCCTCTCCTTTTCTAATTAAACCTTTAATGTAACGAACTTCTGGAATATCAATTTCACTGTTCTTTTTATTCTGCAAGAATGCCTCAGCTTTCCTGTAAATATTATCCGCTTCTTCGCTTTTGATTCCGAATTTCTCGTTGTAATCTATTACGAATCTTGCAAAACGCAATGCTTCATCATCTGCAACCGCAATGTTTCCAGAAGTCTGGTAAGCAACGTGCACTTCATGTCCTTGCTCTTGCAAACGCATGAAAGTCCCTCCCATACTGATAATATCGTCATCAGGGTGTGGAGAAAAAATCAATACACGTTTTTTAGCTGGCTCTGCTCTTTCTGGACGGTTTGAATCGTCTGAATTTGGTTTTCCACCTGGCCAACCTGTAATTGTATTTTGTAATTTATTGAAAATCTTAATATTGATATCGTAAGCTGGACCTGAATCTGCTAACAAATCACTCATACCGTTTTCAATATAATCAGCATCTGTAAGCATCAAAATTGGTTTTTTAAGATCTAATGCCAATCCTAAAACCGCTTTACGAGTTAATTTATCTGTCCAAACAATTTTCTCAACCAACCAAGGTTTATTAACTCTAGTAAGTTTTGAAGAAGCTTCTTTATCTAAAATGAAAACCGCATTGTTGTGCTCTTGCAAAAATGAAGCAGGAACTCTATTTGTAACCTCATCTTCAACAGATTTCTTTACAATATTTGCTTTTCCTTCACCCCAAGCCAATAAGATTACTCTTTTTGCTTCCATGATTTTTTTAACTCCAAGCGTAATTGCCGTTCTTGGCGTATTGTTCAAACCATAAAAATCTTTGCTTGCAGCAACTCTCGTAATGTGATCCAAAGCTACTAAACGGGTTTTAGAGTTTTGAAGTGAACCTGATTCGTTAAATCCAATGTGTCCGTTACCTCCAATTCCAAGAATTTGCAAATCGATTCCACCTAAAGCTTCGATTTTAGCTTCGTATTCGTGGCAATAATCTGCAATTTGCTCTTTTGTCAAAAGTCCGTCTGGAACGTGAGCATTTTCAGGTAAAATATCGACATGATCAAACAAAAGCTCTTTCATGAAACGAACATAACTATTAATTGAATTCGGTTCCATTGGATAGTATTCATCCAAGTTAAAACTGATTACGTTTTTAAAACTCAAACCTTCTTCTTTGTGTAAGCGAACTAATTCAGCATATAATCCTTTTGGAGAAGAACCTGTTGCCAAACCTAAAATACAAGGCTTACCTTCTTTTTGTTTTTCTTTGATTAAAGCTGCAATTTCTTGCGCTACTTCTTTTGAAGCTTCTGTTGAGTTTTCAAAAACAACTGTATTGATGTTTTCGAATCGTTTTTCGAAACCTGTTGCTTTGTCGATTTTACTTTTTAACATGATATATTATTTTTATTTTTTGTTCAACTTTTCCATTTCCTATATTTATGCCCTTTTACAGCATAAAACAAAATCATTATATAAGACGGTACTAGTATTAAATAAGCCAACTGATTACCGCTTCTCGAAACATCTTGCAGATTTTTTGCAACATTTGCAGAATTGATACTTTCTGTAATCATTCCGTAAAAAAGTGGAAAAACTGCCCCACCAATAATTCCCATAATTAGAATCGCGCTTCCAATCTTCGTATATCCGCCCAAATCCTGCAAAGCCATTGGCCAAATTGCCGGCCAGCATAGTGCATTTGCCAAACCTAAAAGCGCTACTAAAAGAATTACAACGGGCATATTTTGAATTCCAGCGAATGCAATTGTTACTTTTGGCGAAATCAAAACAACAGCCAAAACCAATATTAAACCCAATAATCCTGAGACTTTTAAAGCGGTAACCTGAGAAACATATTTTGGAATTAAAACGATTCCCAAGATATACCCAACAACCATTGCAGACATGGTAAACGAAGTCAATTTTAAATAAAAATTTCCCTCTTCTCCATAAACTCCCAGCTGCTTTCCAAAACCTCCAATTGAATCTCCCGCCAAAACTTCGGCAGACAAATACAACATTAAAGTAATCACTCCCAAAACCAACTGCGGATGTCTAAATGCATTTTTGATTTGTTTGAAAATATTCAAATGTGATACATTTCCTTCTTCATCTAAATCAATTTCTGGCAAAGGAGAAAATTTAACCAACAAAGCTAAAACTGTAATTATCAACCCCATATAAAGATACGGTCTTTGCAATTGCAATGCAAGAGAATTTAGCGCATTTGTTTTAGCTGCTTCATCCATCAAAGCAATTTTATCTGCTGTAAAGTCTTGCATATTAGACAAAACCAAAACCGTCAATACAATTGGAGCTACGAATCCAGCCAGTTTATTGGCAATTCCTAAAACACTAATTCTTGCTGCGGCACTTTCCCTTGGCCCGATTACTACAACATACGGATTTGAAGCCGTTTGCAAAACCGCCAAACCAGTTCCCATTATAAACAATGCCACTAAAAAGAAAAGAAATGTTCTGCTTGAAGCTGCAGGATAAAACATAAACGCTCCAGCGGCGATAATTAGCAAACCTAAAGAAATCCCGTTCTTATATCCCACTTTTTCAATTATATAAGAAGAAGGAACTGCCATTACAAAATAGGCAATGTAAAATGCAAAAGTCACAAAATACGCTTGAGAAGAAGTTAACTCGCAAGCCAATTCAAAAAACGGAATTAACGGTCCGTTCAACCAAGTCACAAATCCTAGAATAAAAAACAATAAAGTTAAAATCACCATCGGAACAACGGTGTTCTTTTTTTCTAACTGTAATGTACTTTGAATGTTTGCCATAATTTTTGGGTTGATTAGTTATAGATTTATTTCAATCAAAATCTAAATTAGAACCAACGCTTTAATTACTAATGCGTAATTTATGCAAATATCTGCATTTTTTTTGCAAAACAAAAGTAGTACATTAAATTTCTTTAATTTCTAATTTAGATATGAAAATTTTGTTAATTTTTGCTATTCCAGTTTAAATCAGGATAATATTTTGCCAAATATGTTTTTACATCGGCAATATCTTCTTTAGCAGTTAAGTCTGGAACATGTTCGGAAAATGGAATTCCAAGCGTAGTTTGCGGATTTTCCTTAACGGAATTCAAAAGTACCGTTGGCAGTTCCTTTTCGTCACGTTCTGAATGAACAGGGCAATTCTTTAAATGAGTATATAATGTTTCTCCATTAAACTTAAAAGCATTCATACTTACTCGTATTTTACCTTCTGCATCTTTATACTGTTCCAAAACATCTTCTGACGGTTTTTCTAAAATATCCAAAAGCTGATTATTCTGATCCAATTTAGCAATTGCAAATCGTGAAATACGTTCCAAAGGAAAATCCATCGCATCACGATCATAACTTATAAATGCGTTGGGACTTTCAGTTTCTCGCAACGCTCGCAAAGCTTCAGCCGAATACAGATTATCGCTATTACAAACGGAATAAAATTGCGAATTCAATTCTGGATATTGTTCTACTGCCTGAAACAAAGCATCAGCAGTTCCAAATGGCTTTACCCTTCCTTCTGGAATATATTGAACAGCAAATGAAATATTCAATCCATGAAAATCATTATTTTTCATTTCCCTTCCGTAAAATTCTTTAAACAACTCGCCTTGTTCTCCTATTATAATGTAGACGTTTTTATACCCCGCTTTTTTGGCATTCCACAAAAGATAATCTAAAAGAGGTCTTCCGCTTGCGCCAACACCAATTAGACCTTTACTTCTTTCGTTTGCCTGTGCTATTTCTTCTGGAGATAAATTATCTAAAACCGCTTCTTTTTTCATACGAGAAGAAGCTCCACCGGCTAGAATTACTAAATTGTCGTGCATTGTATTTTAAATTTAAATAGTATCAATAATTCGTACTCCTGGATCTACTTTTACGGCATACGCTTCTTCGGCTCCAGCTTTTAAAATTGCTTCAATTACGGCATCTTCATTTTTAGGATCGGCTATAACTACAATACTTCCGCCACCACCAGAACCAACAATTTTTGCTCCGTAAGCACCAGCTTTTAATGCTGCATTGATCATGGCATCAATTCTTGGAACAGTTATTTTGAGCAGATCTCGTAAAACTTCATGATGCCCATTCATTAAATCTCCAATCTTTTTTAGATCTAAAACTGGTTTCTCAAATTCTTTTAAAGCTTCTTTCGTATAATGGTAATTTGTAATTGCCGCTTCAAAAAACGGAATCAAACGGTCTGGAAGACAATTTCTATAATGATCCAAATCTTCTAACTGAGAAGTATGCAAATCAAAATCCGGATAATTTTGTTTTACGATATCAATAGCCATTAAAGCATTTCCTTTTAATTCTCCCAATAAACCAATTGTTTCTTTTGGAACTCCCGAAACTCCTGTAATCAAACCTTTTAATTCTGTTCCAATTACATCAAAAGAAAAAGGTTTTTTGGTATTGATGTACACAATATTTCCAACGCCAATGCTAAAATGATCCATCATACCGCCTGGCTCTCCGTGCTCCAGAACTTCTGATTCATAACCTAACTTGGAAAGAAAATCGGGTGTAACTTCATGATCAATTCCGAAAGCTTCTATTAAAAACCGAATCCATGCCATTAATAAAGCAGAAGAACTTGATGTTCCAGAATTTATCGGAATATCTCCTGTAATGGTAATCGTGTAGCCTTTTGTTGGTATACAACCGTATCTGCGTAATACACGCAACGATGAAGCGAAGTAATCTCGAGGTTCTAATTTTTCAAATGAAGCATGTATATCGACAATTCTAATCTCATCAATATCAATCATATTGAGAACGAAAGTATCGGTTTGATTTTCTTTTGCAATAAGTTTAATATTTCGATCTATAGCGCAGGCTATAACAGGCAGCCCTAAATAATCTTGATGATCTCCAAAAAGGCAGGTTCTCCCTGGCGCTGAAGCTGTAATTTTTCTCATTAAAAACAAGATATTAAAATACTAAAAAACAGTGTTTTAAAGTATATTTTGATTAGTAAATTTACTCTGATTTTGGGTTTTGATTGTACGAAACTATAGATTATATTTTGATAAAACAAATAAATTCAGAAAAAATGTGCTCGAACACACTTGAAAATGTTCTCGAGCACATTTTTTAAATTCGCTAAACTATATTCAGAAAAATTAAATGTAATTTATATATTTGCTTATATGGATAAAAAATATACTATTAAAGACATTGCGCAAATGGCCGGCGTTTCTAAAGGGACTGTCGACAGAGTTTTGCATAATAGAGGAAAAGTTTCTCCTGCGGCACTTGAAAAGATCAATGAGGTCTTGAATGTTATTGATTATGAGCCGAATCTAATTGCTAGAAATTTAAAAAACACTAAAATTTATAAAATCTGTGTTTTGCTTCCAGATCCAGAAATAGACTCTTACTGGCTTCCGTGTGTCAACGGTATTCAGGATGCGGTGAAGGAATTTAAACCTTACAGTGTCAATATTAGTATTCATTATTTTAACCCAGAAAGTAAAAAGTCTTTTATAAGTACGAATGAAGCGGTTTTAGGTCTTGAACCTGATGCTGTTTTAATAGCTCCTGTTTTTCATAAAGAAACTATTGAAGCCGTTAAAACTTATGCTGAATTGGATATTATTGTCAACACTTTCAACAATCAGGTAGAATCGAATTCTGTAAAATGTTTTGTGGGTCAAGATCTTTACAAAAGCGGTCGTGTTGCAGCAAGTTTAATGAATCTTGTTTTATCTAAAGGACAAATCGCTATTGTTCATATTGACGAAAGCCTAAAAAATGCTGTGCACATGCAAGAAAAAGAAAAAGGCTTTAGAAGTTATTTTGAAGAAAAAAATCTAGACTCTTTTACGCTGACAACTCTAAAACTGAAACATCCGAATGTTGAAAGTAAGTTTTTAAATTTCTTAGAAGAAAATCCTGATTTGACTGGTATTTTTATCACCACTTCTAAAGCATACCAAATCGCTAATACCCTTTCAACAGTAAAAGACAAAAAGATAGCACTGATTGGTTATGATTTAATTGAAAAGAATGTTAGTTATTTGAATCAAGGACTGCTTCATTTTTTAATTCATCAAAATCAAAAAAGACAGGCTTATCTGGGCGTGAGCACATTAGCAGAACATTTCTTGTATAGCAAGGAAATTCCTGAAACAATTTTACTGCCAATTGACATTATTAATGTTGAAAATGCTGATTTCTATATTTACTAAATTCTTTAAAAAAAATTACTCTTCGAGAATAAACTTTCCAAATGAAGAAGGAATATGAAAGTTTGGTGTTTCCGTGTTAGGATTCACCCAGGAAATCCATGTTGGTTCGTATTCCATATTTTCGTTTTGTGAAAATTTTGCGCGATAAACACCTGTTTCAATTACATTATCTTGGATCAAATCTAATTCTTTCAGCGAATTCATGCTTATTCTTCCTTGAACGGTAAATGAATTTGGATTTTTAAACGAGTAGATTTCCAATTGTCCTTTTGGCCATTTCCAATCGTAATCAAAATTCCAATTAGGATAGGCTTCAAAATCTAAAACTCGAGTATCAACATCCATTTCTAAACAATAATACGGACTCAGTTTTTCATCTTTTCTGAAAAAGAGCTCTACTCTATCTGAATTGCAAATACTGTCTGTAGAATCGTCTTTTCTATCAATGTAAACTTCAGAATCGAAAACTTGAAAATTAAAATACAGATAATCAAAATCCCATCTTGCTCTGAATTCGATTTTAGAAAATAATTCCGTTTTCCAAGGCGAACAAAAATCGGTCAGACAATCTGCTTGCTGCCAAAAAGCAGCATCTAAATTTTCGATATTTACTTTTTCATTTTGTTTAACGAAACTGACTTTGTAGGCTTTTAAATCTGAACTCATTTTTCTGTTTTTTAATTTAGTTTTTCAAAGTATGAAATCGTGTTTTTAGCTTGCATTTTCGATTTCAAAAAACACCTTCTTTTACTTTCTTTTAAAAATGCTAATATAAGGCAAACTTTTTCAGAAAAACCAATCTCCTTTTTTTAAACTTTCCAAACAAAAAAATAAGAGAAAGAAAAAACTCACATCTCAAACACTGAAAAATGTTTGATTAATTATTAGATTTTAAAATCATAAATTGCGGAATTATCAGTAAAAAACCAAAGCACTTTATATTCTGTAAAAAAGAAAACTCCCCACTAAGAATCCGATCAAATCAGACAACTGTTGATTTTACATTTTATTTTAAAAAATCATCAACTTTTTCAACCAAAAAAAATGATTGATGCAATTTTATGTGCTCGAGAACATAAATTTTGTGTGTTCGAGCACATTTTTTGTGTTTTTTCTTGTTTTATAATTTTTTAATCTATAGTTTCGTCGAACAATTAGAATTTAGACGATCCTTTTTGCATTCATTTTCGATCATTTTTAGCTAAAAAAAGAGAATTCAAAAATGTCAACAAAACCAAAATTTTAATCTGTAAAAAGAAAAAAAACGACTAAACAAGAACTCAATTATTAACCAAAACCTAACCAGAGTATGAAAAAAGTATTCGCTAAAAAGTCTAGTACTTTTAGAATGCATTCAGTACTTGAAAAAAGCTTAAAAACTGCTTTGTTTTCATTGTTGTCTTTAAGTATTCAAGCAGCGTCTGCGGCACCGATTAGTGAAATTGTTTCAAACAAAACCAGTTTATTAGCATTTCAAAAAATTGTTAAAGGAAAAGTAGTAGATGAAAAAGGGACTCCAATTCCCGGAGTTAATGTTGTGATTAAAGGAAGTAAAACGGGCGTTCAAACCGATATGGATGGTAGCTTTGCCATTGAAGTACCAAGCGCCTCAACGATATTAGTATTTTCATTTCTTGGAATGCAGGAACAAGAAGTTGTTGCAGGAAATTCTTCTTTAAAAATCACAATGAAAGAATTGGGCCAGCAAATGGATGAAGTGGTTGTAGTGGGATACAGCAAAGTAAAAAAAGAGAGCTTAACTGGATCGCTTCAAACATTAGACAACAAAAAAATCGTTGACGTGACAACTCCATCAGTAGAAAATATGCTTGCAGGAAAAGCGACTGGAGTTTTTGTAAACACAGGCGGAGGCCAGCCGGGATCTGTTGGAAAGATTATTATCCGTGGTAGAACTACTGTAAACGGAAGCACAGATCCGCTATGGGTTATTGATGGTGTAATTGTTGGAAACAGCTCTGGAAACATGAATCCAGCCGATATTGAAACGCTTACTGTTCTTAAAGATGCTGCTTCTACAGCAGTTTACGGTTCTCAGGGTGCAAATGGGGTTATCGTAGTGACTACAAAAAGCGGTAAAAAAGGAAAACCTTCTATCAGTTTCTCTGCTAAAACAGCGATGACTACAATCAATAACGGAAATTTTGATATTATGAATGGTTCAGAATTATATGACTTATATGATTCTTTTGCTAACAAAGAAGATTTTCAAAATGTTTGGTGGTGGAATCCAGAATTAAGAAACAAAAACTACGATTGGTGGAATAATGGTACTAAAACAGGAATAGCAAACGACTACAATTTGTCAATCAGCGGAGGCGGAGACAATTTTAAAAGCTATGTTTCTTTAGGATATTATGATGAAACTGGCGCCGTAAAAGGTTACGATTATAAGAGATACAACGGTTTAATGAAATTTGAGTACAAACCAAATACTTGGTTTACCTTGCGTCCTCAAATCAACTTAACAAAACAAACTACTTTTGACCAACAGCATTCTGTAGGTGCTTTGTACGGAAATATGCCTTGGGATAGTCCGTATTTAGAAGATGGCACTCTGGTAGGAAATGCTCCAAATCCGACTTGGGTAAATACCACTGGATCAAATTATCTGTATGATTTACAATGGAATTACGGAGAATCTGAAAATTACACGGTTCGTGCCAATTTAGATTTTGACATCAAACTTACAAGCTGGCTGACTTTTGCTTCTGTAAACAATTATATTTTTGGCAACTATAATTCAACGTACTATTCAGATCCAAGATCTTCATCTGGAGAAGCGGTTAAAGGAAGAATTGAAGATTATTTCAGTACTTATGATAGAATATACACCAATCAGCTTTTAAGATTTAATAAAACTTTTGACAAGCACAGCTTTAATGCCGTTGCAGGTTATGAATGGAACGAATACAATTCTAAATTCAGCAACGGAATAGCAACGGGAATTCCGCCGGGAATCGTGGTTGCAGATGCGGCAGCAGTTCCAGAAAAAGTAGCGGGAGGAAGATCGCAATGGGCTGTACAATCTTTGTTATCCAATGTAAATTATTCTTATGATGACCGTTATCTGGCACAAGTTTCTTTCCGTCGCGATGGAGCTTCAAACTTTGGTAAAAATGCACAATACGGAAATTTCTTTTCTGTAAGCGGTGGATGGAACATTCATAAAGAAAGCTTTTTCCACGCTGATTTTATTCATAACTTAAAATTGAAAGCGAGTTATGGTTCAGTAGGAAACAGACCAAATAGCTTGTACCCTCACCTTCCATTATATTCTTTTTCACAGAGTTATAATGAAAATCCAGGTGCTTTAATTTCGCAATTGGCTAATCCAGATTTAAGCTGGGAAAAAACATATACAGGTGATGTTGGTTTAGATATAGGACTATTCAACCGAGTGAATATTACTTTAGATTATTACAACAAAAACACTTCTGATCTTTTGTACAGAGTGCCGCTTCCGGGGGTAATTGGTGTAACCAGTATTTGGAGAAACGTTGGAGCAGTAAACAACAGAGGCTTTGAAGCGTCTATCAATGTTGATATTATTAAAAATGACAATTTTAAATGGTCTGTTGATGCTAATATTGGTACAAACAAGAATAAAGTGACAAGTCTTTATGGCGGTAAAACACAAATTATCGTTGGAGATGGAAGCGGTATTGCAGGTTCTGCCAATAAATTACTATCTCCAGGAAAAGATGTTGACAGCTGGTACTTAACGGAATGGGCTGGCGTTGATCCTGAAAACGGAAAACCTCAATGGATGACAACCGATGCGAATGGAGCTCGTGTTAAAACATACAATTATGGAGATGCTTCTAAAAATCAAAAAGTAATTGGAGCTTATACTCCCGATTTCTTTGGAGGTTTTTCTACCAATTTAAATTATAAAAACTTTGATTTTGCTGCCATTTTCAGTTATTCTGTTGGTGGGGAAATCTACAACTACGCGAGAGCCGAGTTTGATTCAGATGGAGCTTACACAGATCGTAATCAAATGAATTTGCATAGCGGCTGGAGTCGTTGGGAAAAACCTGGAGATATTGCTACACATCCGCAGGCGATTTACAACAATCCGAGTAACTCCAACAAAGCTTCTTCTCGTTTCTTAGAAACTGGAACTTATCTTAAAATGAGAAGCGTGACTTTAGGCTACAACATGCCAATTGAAAGTCTTTATATCTCGAATTTAAGATTGTATATAGCTGGAGAAAATTTATTTACAATTACACATTATTCTGGTGTTGATCCTGAAATTCCACCAATCAATGGAGCTATTTCTGGTGTTGCAACGCAGGTTTATCCTTCAACAAGAAAAGTGGTATTAGGACTTAATTTAACTCTTTAAAAACAAAATCATGAAAAAGCTATTTATATTATTTACAGCAATTAGTTTCCTGTCTTCATGTGAGTTAGACAGAGAACCATTTGATTCCTACACACAAGACAAAATTCAGGAAGATAAAGAAGCTTCAATTGAAGTTTTACTAAACGGATGTTACGCACAGCTTAAAGGCTGGTCTGATGTTATGCACCGAGTTGGTGAATATCCTGGTGACAATATTATGATTAGAGGAACTTCTACTGATTCTTTTTATTCTTTTATTTCCTATCAGCATGTTACCAATAACGATCGTTTGTCTGTTTTTTGGAATAACAGTTATAAAATCATTTCTCAATCAAGTGATTTAATTAAGATTATTAAAGAAGGAGAAAGTGATGCTGTTGATCAACAACTGGGAGAAGCTTACTATTTAAGAGGTATGATTTACTTTTATTTATGTAAAACTTACGGAAGACCTTATGCACAATCTCCTGAAACCAATTTGGGAGTTCCAATTGTAAATGGACTTCCAGCAGATTTAAACAATTTGACTTTACCAGATCGTTCGACTGTAAAAGATACTTACGCTCAAGCAATCAATGATTTGAAAAAAGCGGAATCTTTAATGAATGCAGATAAAACGGCTGCTTATGCTACAAAAGAAGCTGCTCAGGCGATGCTTTCTAGAATCTATTTGTACATGAGTGGAACTTATGAAACACCAAATCAAGAGTTTGCAACGCAGTCAATTGAATATTCAAACAAAGTAATTACGAGCCGTCGATACAGTTTATTGAGCCGTGCAAGTTTTATGAAATATAACACTTATGCTCCAGATGCTCCAGAACAAACTGAAACTATTTTTGCAGTGAAACAAGTAGCCTCTGAATTTTCTGGATACGATCATTATTATGGAATTGGCGGTATGTATGCCAACATTCAAGGTCAAGGCTGGGGAGAAATGTATGCTAGTGCAAAGTATTTAGATTTGCTGAGAAAAGCGGGAGGAAAAAATGATGCACGCTGGGCCTTTATTGATCCGCAATATGCTACTGATGCTGCCGGAAACAAAACAGAGGCTTTCCGTTTTATTTACGATGTATTTAATGCTGGAGGAACTCAGACTGGATATAATTACATGCAGCAACCTTTAAAACGTAATCCTGATGGTTCATTTTACATTACAATTGGAACTACAAATTACAATTTGACAACTGTAAACGTAGCAGAAAATCAGTATTCGATTGTTTATGAAGGAAAAACGTATACAGGCGAAAAAGATTATATGATGCTTTTAAATCGTGTGTATCCAATGTATTACATCACAAAATGCTCACTTCAAGATAACGATTCTCATTTGCACTCTCCTATTATTTCAAGATTGGCTGAAATGTATTTGAATCTGGCCGAAGCGTATGCAAAAAAAGGAGATTATACCAATGCATTGACCAATTTGAATGTGGTTCGAGAAAGAGCAATTGTTGGCGGTAGCTACACTTCTTTAAACAGCACAAATGCGGTACAGAGAATTGATGAAGAGCGCCAATTGGAACTTGCTTTTGAAGCACATCGTGGCTATGATGTTTACAGAAACGGACAAACTATGACACGACGTTACCCAGGTCCACATTTACCAATGAATGATGTTCCGGCAACAAGTCTGCGTGTAGTTCAGTACATTCCACAATCAGAAATTAATGCATATCCGGGAACATTGACCCAAAACCCATAATCGTTTTAGATTTGTTTATTGTTTTTAACAGCCTCTCTAGTTGCAAAATTAGAGAGGTTAAAAAAAGTTAATCATTCAACACTTACTAATGAAAAATTTATTCAACCTGATTTTAGCTTTTTCACTTCTGTCTTTTTCTTGTGCAGGCCACAACGAAACAGAAGAAACGGATCTTCTATTAGAAAATCCGAAAACAGAAATTTCACTTCCATTAGCAGGAAACGCATACAGTTCTAAACATTTAGAAAGCGACGTCATCACAGATAATGGAATTGAAAATTGGAAAAATGCCGACGAAACCTTTACAATTTATTTCCGAATTTTTAAACCTGGAACTTTTCAAATTACGGTTGAGGAATCGGTTGAAGTTTATGGGAAATCAGAACTCGAATTTTCAATTAACAATGAAGCCAAAAAAGTGACTTTCAATTCTTCAAAAAAAGCTGTTTTAATTGGAAATTGGAAAATCAATCAAGAAGGTTATGTGGCATTGAAAATTAAAGGAATAAGTAAAAGTGGTGATCGTTTTCCGTCCATCAATAGATTAAAAATTTCCAGCGCTGCTTATGACGGAAAAATTTCTTTTGTTCCAAATAACGAAGGTAATTTTTATCATTGGGGACGACGCGGACCATCTGTTCACTTAAATTATCCTGTTCCTGAAAATAGCAATGCCGAATGGTTTTATAACGAAATTACCGTTTCTGAAAACGAAGACAAAATTGGTTCTTATTTTATGGCAAACGGTTTTGGCGAAGGCTATTTCGGAATTCAAGTAAACTCGGCAACAGAACGAAGAGTTTTATTCTCCGTTTGGAGTCCGTTTACAACCGATGATCCGAATAGTATTCCTGAATCGCACAAAATTAAAATGCTCAAAAAAGGAGAAAATGTTCATACAGGAGAATTCGGAAATGAAGGATCTGGCGGACAGAGTTATTTAAAATACAATTGGAAAGCGGGTACAACGTATAAATTCTTATTGAGAGGATTTCCAAACGGAAATAACAGCACGACCTACACAGCCTATTTTTATGCACCAGAACAAAATAAATGGTTGTTGATTGCGAGTTTTAATCGTCCAGAAACGAATACTTATCTAAAAAGATTTCATTCGTTTTTAGAAAATTTTATTCCAGAACAAGGCGATTTATCTCGTAAAGTTCTTTTCAACAATCAATGGATTTGCGATGAAAAAGGAAATTGGACAGAAATAAACACAGCAAGATTTACCAATGACAATACAGGTGCAAAAGAATACAGAATGGATTTTTCGGGCGGAACAGAAAACGATTCTTTCTATCTAAAAAACGGAGGCTTTTTTAACAATTATACCACACCAAAAACTAATTTTACAAGAGCATTTACGAACAAAAAACCTGAAATAAATTTTACTAATTTACCGTAGACAATTTCTAAAAAATAAAAAATCTCACTATTTCCGATGATCAGAATATTGATTATCAAAACTTTTAAAACAAATTAATTATGAAAACCAGTAATTTAAAATTCATTTTAGTCGTATGCATTATGTTATGGGGGACATTTGCATCGGCTCAAATGATAAAAACAAAAACTCCAGCTCGTGCTAAAGGTCAAACCGATGTTTTACGTTTGGCTACTCCGGCAATTCCAACTGTTCGCGTTGCCTTTATTGGACTTGGGATGCGCGGTCCTGGTGCTGTAGAACGTATGACACATATTCCAGGTGTTGAAATTGTAGCGCTGTGCGATATGACACAAGAAAATACTTCTAAGTCAAATGAAATTTTAACTAAAGCTGGTTTTCCAAAAGCGCAAGAATTTTATGGTGACGAAAATGCTTGGAGAAAAGTTACGGCGTTACCAAATGTAGATTTAGTTTACGTAGCAACAGATTGGTTACATCATGCTTCTATTGGTGTTCAAGCGATGAAAGACGGAAAACATGTAGCGATTGAAGTTCCGGGCGCTTTAACAATGAAAGAAATTTGGGAATTGATTGATACTTCCGAGAAAACTCGTAAGCACTGTATGCAATTGGAAAATTGTGTTTATGATTTCTTCGAATTGACTACTTTAAACATGGCACAACAAGGTGTTTTTGGAGAAATTCTTCATGCTGAGGGTTCTTACATTCACGGTTTACAGCCTTTTTGGGGAGAATATTGGAACAACTGGAGAATGGATTACAACATTAAACACCGTGGAGATGTTTACGCAACACACGGTATGGGGCCAGCTTGTCAGGCATTAAACATTCACCGTGGAGACAAAATGAATTTCTTGGTTTCTATGGATACAAAAGCAGTTGGAAATCCTGCTTATATCAAAGAAAAATCTGGAAAAGAAATTAAAGATTTTAGAAATGGAGATCATACGATGACAATGATTCGTACTGAAAACGGAAAAACAATTCAAATTCAGCATGATGTAACATCTCCTCGTCCGTACAGCAGAATGTATCAGTTAAGCGGCACAAAAGGTTTTGCTAATAAATATCCTTTAGAAGGTTACGCTTTAGACGGAAAAGAATTAAGCGACGATGTAAAACCAAATCATGAAAAATTAAGCGCTCACTCTTTTGTTCCAGAAGAAGTTAAAAAAGCTTTAATGGAAAAATACAAACATCCAATTGCAAAAGGCATCGAAGAACAAGCTAAAAAAGTTGGAGGTCATGGTGGAATGGATTTCATTATGGATTATAGACTAATTTATTGCCTGCAAAAAGGACTTCCTTTAGATATGGATGTTTACGATTTAGCAGAATGGTCTTGCCTTGGTCCATTAACAGAAATTTCATTAGACAATAATTCTGCTCCTGTTGAAATACCAGATTTCACACGAGGTGGCTGGAATAAATTGAAAAAATTAGAATTCTCAGAATAAATATTGGTTAGTTAAAGAAGACAAGAGGGCGAAGTTAACATTGCTCTCTTGTCTGTTTTAAACCATTCGTAAAACAAAAAAACAATTACTTCAAAGATATATTCATATTAAAAAAGCGCATTATAAAGCCCCATAGGGGCTAAATATTTATAGAATTCAATAATATAATAAAAAAAGCTCCAGAGGAGCGACATATTATAGATTTAAAAAAACATATCACTCCTCTGGAGCTCCATAGGATAATCGAATATTCTTAACTATAAATATTTAGCCCCGATGGGGCTAAAAAAAATAAGCTGTCATAAATGACAGCCTATTTTAAATTTATATTTCTAAAAATTACTTCCAGTTAAAAGTAATTTTCTTTTCGATTTCACTGCTTAAACTTAAGAATACTGGACAAGTCATTGCAGCACGTTCTAAAATTGTTCTGCTTTTTTCATCTGCGTTGCTTTTCATTTGAAAAACAATTTCGATTGCTCCAATTCTTCTTGGTTCTGCATTCATGATTTTTGTTACTTCTGCAGTAGAACCTACAAAATCAACTTCCATATCACGAGCTTTAATTCCCATAATGGTCATCATACAGCTTGCTAAAGCGTTTGCCACAGTATCTGTTGGTGAGAAAGCCTCTCCTTTTCCGTTATTATCTAATGGTGCGTCAGAAATGATTTCACTTCCTGATTGCACGTGAATTGATTTTGTTCTTAAATCGCCTAAATAGGTTACTTTTGATGTCATTAATTTGCTACTTTTAAAGTTAAGTCACTATCGTAATATAAGATGTACACTCCTTTGTTAGCGTGTCCACCATCTTCTTTTCTGTAATATTGAAATTTATTATCTACTTGCTGTGTTGTCATCATATCAGCAGTTTCTTGGAATGTTTTTCCCTGTACCAAACGCATCATCGTATCAAAAGTTACGTCAAATCCTCTTGTTGCATAAGTTGTCGGATTCGCCTTGTTTTTCAAACGGTACTGTTTTTCATAAATTAAAACCGATTGATCATCACTTTCACGTGTCACAGAAGGATACATCAATTTCAATTTTACCAAATTATCAAAATTGATTTCGTCTGTATCTAATGTGCTGTTCGGTTCTAAAATCACCAATTGTACCTGGCAGGTTTTCTGCGAATCAATCATTGCTTTTATTGTCGCTTTAACCATTGCTGTGTTTCCTGTTTCCATTACCACATAATTCATTCTATTTGGAATTAATAAGCTTTTTAAACTAGCCACATCCAAACCACCTGTTTCTGTCAAAGATGCAAATGCAACTCCTCTCTGATTTTGTTTGATATAGTTGATAATAGATTCTTTTTTCTTATCCACAACCGCTACTATATTTCCGTTTTTAGAACGCATATAATCAAAAACAGAATTTCTGATAACATCACTTGCTGGAATAGACTGGTATAAATTCTCAATTGGATTCGCACTATCTTTTGATAATGGAGAAATAACAGGCACATTATACAAACGAAGTGTATTTGCCGTTGCTTCAGCGTTATTTTGGTAAAATGGTCCAATTACAGCATCAGCATCCTGAAGTTTAGAAATCAAACTTGAAACATTAGAAGTCGTTTTGGTTTCCTGCGAATCGTAAATAGCAACATCAATTGGAAGTTTTAAAGTTTTAGCAGAATCAATCGCCATCATAGCACCCGAATAAAAATCTAATGTCATATTCAAGAACTTGTCATTTTTAATTCTGTTTGCTGTTCCAGCTGTATCACTTTGTACTTTAGCTAAATTAAAAGGAAGTAATAAAACCACTTTTTTACGCTCATTTGTTTTCTTTTTAGTCAGCGCCACAACCTCAGAGTCATTTTCTTCTGATTTCACTTTATCAATAATCTTAATTCCTCCACCTGTGTTTTCAACTGGCTTACTAGAATCGGTTGTTTTATCAGGTACTTGTGCTGCAATAATTGGAGCTGGGGCAATATATCCTGCAGGAACTTTTAAAACCATTCCTTCTTTAACTCCTTCAGAAAGTGATGGATTTAGTGCTAATAATTCTTCTTGCGATAAATGAAAAACTCTTCCTAAACTATAAAAAGTTTCTTTTGGTTTTACCTGATAATCCATGTAAGAAACGGCTTTTTTAGCTGTTTCTGCTGGTTTCTTAGTTTCAACTGCCTTTGCTGTTTCCGCCGGCACATGATCTGTTTTTGGAGCTGTTCCTTTAATAGTCAATCTATAACCAACTGGCAGATTGGCAACAATATCCGGATTACGCTTTTCTAATTCTGCAACCGTCATATTGTACTGTTTTGCAATACCAAATTTGGTCTCTTTTGGCTGTACATCGTGATATACGTATTTCTCAGCACCTTTTTCTTTTACAGTTTTTGCAGCAGTTTTAGGAGCTGATCCTTTTGCAGGAATTACCAATTTCTGTCCGATTTGAACACCAGTTTTTTCCAAAAAAGGATTTGCCGCTTTTAAAGCTTCATCCGAAATTCCGTATTTTTTCTCGATGCTGTAAAATGTTTCTTTTGGCTGTACTTCATGAATCACTTCTTTTCCAGAAGATGTAGTCGTTTTAGTTTCAGCAACTTCTTTTTTAGCTTCTCCCGTTTTCGTAGGAATTAGCAACACAGAATTAGCTGTCAATCCATTTCTCGCATCTGGATTCAGCTGGTAAATATCGTAAGGCGTAACCTTAAATTTCTGTGCAATCTGATTAATAGTTTCTCCACTGGACACTTTATACTTAACCACTTTTTCCTGAGAAAAAGCGCTTGAAGAGATAAAGAATACAAAAGATAATAGTGTTAAATAATATTTCATAATATGGCTTAAAATCATTTTAATTTCTATTCAAAAGCAATTTACAAATTTTCCTAAAAGCAAAATTCGCGCCGTTTGTTTATTCACTCAAAATTACCTCAAATCGATTTCAACTTTGGCAATAATGATTTCTTTATATAACTCATCTTCTTCTTTTTTCTTGCATTGATAAAGCACTTCTTCCATGTTTTCGAATTTATCGCTGTAAACATAGTACGAAAGGCTGTTAATATTGAAAAAGAAACTAGCGTTAAAATCACCAGAATCAATGAGTTTCATAATAAACTTATCTCGCTCAACTGCGTCTGTAAATATACCCAAAACTAAGTAATACCCATTGGAAACTTCTCTAAGATTATCATAAACTTCCACTTTTACTGTTTTGTCAGCTCTTAACGGATTGTCTTTCAATTCTTGTTTCATTTCTTCCAAGGAAATTATTTTTGAATTTTCTTCTGTATTATTTTTTTTCTGTTTTTTAACCGCTTCGTCCTGATATTTTTTTAGTTTAACCAAAGCCAGTTTATCATCAAATTTTCGAGCTTCCATGCTGTAATAAGAAGCTTTGCTGATGTGTCTTTTTACTTCGATTTGTTTCTGATTGTCTAAGGAATCAATCTTTGCAATCAACAACTGATTCTGCGCATCTCCTTGCTCCTGCTCTATTTTATAACGTTTAATTTCTTCTAAAGAAAGTCTTTGCTGAATTGAAGTTACAGTATTGTTTTTTTCGCTTTCGCGGATTTTTTTCTTATACTCCTGATTCTCCTCAACTGCGATTTTTTCGACCTTGTTCATTAAACCAGCATATACTTTTCTGTTTTCTGCCAATTCCTTTTTTAATTGAGAAGACAATTCGTTTGTTTTACTGATTCCTTCAGAAGATTTTTTTTCTAATCTTTTAGATTCTTCTACATTCAAAATATCCATTCGTTTTAATTCCTTCAAATCGTTGTTCATCGAATTGACAAGCGAATCTAATTTTGCCATTAAAATATCCTGAACATTTTTATTGGCTTCTAAAACCAAACGCAGTTTTTCAACTGAGTTTTCTTTAGAACCATTCATATCATTCAAATTCACTTTCAAATCATTGATTTTTATAATTTTCTGATTCATTTCTTTCTGAACAATCAAACGGTCTTTTAAATCGTCAATTTCAACTGTTTTGGCTTTTGTTTTTTCAACCACAACTTGTTTTTCTGCCAAAGCCAGCATCAATTCTTCGCTTTCATTTGCTGGTTTTATTGCTTTGGTATTGATCGCTAATTTATTTCCAACAATCAATCCGTTTACAATTTCGGGATTTTGAGATTCTAATTGGTCAATCGTAATTCCATATTTCTTAGCGATTGAAAACTTCGTTTCTTTTGATTCTACAACATGAAAAAACGTTTCTTGATTAATCACTCGAACTCTTCCATCTAAAGTTTTTCTTTTGTTTGGAATTGAAATTGTCTGACCAATCTGCAATCCATTAATTAAAATCTCTTTATTTAAATTTTCTAAATCCTGAACCGAAACATTGTATTCTCTAGCAATACTAAACAAAGACTCTTTAGCCACAACCTGATGTGTCGTTTTTGAAGAAACAGCAACTTCTGATTTAGATACATCTGAATTTTGAGGAATTATTAATTCCTGACCTATTTGAAGTCCGTTAGCTAGAATTTCCTGATTGGCATTTTGAATGTCTACAACCGAAACATGATATTGTTTAGACAATCCAAACAATGTTTCTTTGGGTGCAACAATATGAGTCTGTTGCTTTGAATTTGTATTTTCTAAAGAATGAACTGGAATCTTTATAATTTGATTGTCTTTGATTCCATTTTGAGATTCGGGGTTGAGTTTGTAAATCTCGTCTAAAGAAACCTTGTATTTTTGGGCTATAAAATAAGCAGTTTCTCCTTTTTGAATTTGATGTTCAATTATTGCATCTTGTGCAGTTATTTTGTTAAAAGACAAAACAAAGACAAGAGAAATCATTAAAAGTTCTCTCATAAATAGTAGGTTATAAAAAATTAAGGCCTTACAAATGTAAGACCTTAATTTTAAAATATGCTACTATTCCCACTCAATTGTCGCTGGTGGTTTTGAACTAATATCGTAAACAACACGATTCACACCTTTTACTTTATTGATGATATCGTTTGACACTTTCATCAAGAAATCGTAAGGTAAATGAACCCAGTCAGCAGTCATACCATCTGTTGATTCTACAGCTCTAAGCGCTACTACTTTTTCGTAAGTACGCTCATCGCCCATAACACCAACAGAGTTTACAGGAAGCAAAATTGCTCCAGCCTGCCAAACTTTATCGTATAATCCCCAAGATTTTAATCCTTCGATGAAAACAGAATCTACATCTTGTAAAATTCTAACTTTCTCTGGAGTAATATCTCCTAAAATTCTAATTGATAATCCAGGTCCTGGGAAAGGGTGTCTTCCTAATAATTCTGGATCTATTCCTAATGAAGCTCCAACTCGTCTTACTTCGTCTTTAAAAAGCATTCTAAGTGGTTCAACAATTTTTAATTTCATGTAATCTGGCAATCCACCAACATTATGGTGCGATTTAATTGTAGCAGATGGTCCTTTTACCGAAACAGATTCGATTACGTCTGGATAAATCGTTCCTTGCGCCAACCATTTTACGTCTTCTAATAAGTGCGATTCATCATCAAAAACTTCGATAAATACACGACCAATTGTTTTACGTTTTGTTTCAGGATCACTGATTCCAGCTAATTCGCCAAGGAAACGATCTCCAGCATCAACACCTTTTACATTTAATCCCATTCCTTTGTATTGATCTAATACATTTTGGAATTCGTTTTTACGTAAAAGTCCGTTGTTAACGAAGATACAATATAAGTTTTGTCCGATTGCTTTGTTTAATAAAACTGCTGCTACAGTAGAATCTACTCCTCCAGATAAACCAAGAACTACTTTGTCGTTTCCTAGTTTTTCTTTCAATTCTGCTACCATTTCTTCTACGAAAGCATTTGGTGTAAAGTTTTGAGGAACTTCAGCGATTTTCACTAAAAAGTTCTCTAACATTTTTGCTCCTTCAGTAGAGTGGTAAACTTCTGGATGGTATTGAATTGCATAAGTAGTTTCGCCTTCAATTTTGTAAGCTGCGTATTCTACATCATGCGTACTTGCAAGTTTTACAGCATTTGTTGGAAGCGCTTTGATACTATCGCTATGGCTCATCCAAACTTGGCTATTTGGTGAAACTCCGTCAAAGAAAGTTTCATTTTCTTTAATATAAGACAAGTTAGCTCTACCGTATTCTCTTGTATTTGAAGCTGCTACTTCTCCACCGCTAAAGTGTGCTAAATATTGAGCTCCGTAACAAACAGCAAGCAAAGGCATTTTACCTCTAATTTGCGATAAATCAGGATGTGGTGCATCTTCTCCTCTAACAGAGAAAGGGCTTCCTCCTAAAATTACGGCTTTATAACTTGATAAATCACTTGGAATGTGATTGTAAGGAAAAATTTCGCAGAATATATTTAATTCGCGAACTCTACGCGCAATAAGTTGAGTATATTGCGACCCGAAATCTAAAATAAGTACGTTGTGTTGCATGCGCAAAAGTACTTTTTATATTTGAAATTGAAAAATAGGAACAATGAAAAAAAAAAAAATTTTTCATTGTTCCTATTTTAGGTTCAAAGAAACAAAGTGACAAAGGTTCAGAGGTTGATTTAAGGGACGCCAATCTTTGTAACTTTGAACCTTTGTAACTTTGTTACTCTAAAGAAAAACCATTTCCCGAAAAAACTCGTATCTAGACTAAAACCTATTTAAATTTAACTATGAAATCAAAACTTATTGCCCTGACCATTTGTCTATCCCTCTTTCTAACATCTTGTAACACTGTAGACGATTTACTATCATTTAATATTTCAAATAGTGCTTCTATTAAAATTAAAAGTTCTTCGCCAATTAATCTGCCTTCGGAAATAATCACTCCAGAGGTCACAACGAATTCTTCAGCTGAATTTGAAAACAATAAAACAAAAGCAAGTTTGGTGAAAGATGTAAAAATCAGATCTCTTAAATTATCTATTTCTGATCCATCTGATAAAACTTTTACATTTCTAAAGTCTGTTCACCTATACATTTCAACAACTAACTCCGACGAAATAGAATTGGCTTATGCAGATAATATCAACGTATCAAGCAACACAATCGATTTGG
Organism: Flavobacterium panacis; assembly: GCF_024649945.1. GTDB lineage: Bacteria > Bacteroidota > Bacteroidia > Flavobacteriales > Flavobacteriaceae > Flavobacterium > Flavobacterium panacis. The sequence goes on from NZ_JANKMS010000002.1 coordinate 214,234, forward strand.
TTTGCACAGATAAAAGATTAGATCAATATATAAAAGCAGATAGTTACAAAATTAGAACACAGGTAACCTTAAAAGAAACTTTAACAAAAGATGTTACCGTAAAAGCAGATATGAAGTTTAGAGTTACTGCTGATCCATTTTAGTCAAAGGAGCAAAGGCTCAAAGCGACAAAGGTTCAAAGAAACGAAGTTTAAAACTTTGTCGCTTTGAACCTTTGTCGCTTTGTAACTAGCACTGAAAGCGCCCTACTCTTTCGTAACAACAATAGATGCTTTAAATCCTGCAGCCAGATTATCCCAATAATCACTTGTTACCATTTTTCCTTTATCATCAAACACTTGTATTTCTGCAGTATTTCCACCAAGTGTACCTATATTTAGAGCTTCGAAGTCTAATTTATTGAAACCTTGTACCAGATTAATTTTAACCTGTTGAAAACTAGCATCCAATAAAAGTCGGTCTCGAATTACCTGATCATTTGAAGATACTTTTACCAAATCACCATCGATTGCACCAAAATCACGGAATTTAACAATAAAATATTGTGATTGGGTTTTGAAATCACCCAGCGAAATATTTTTCTTCACCAAAACACCACGACCTTCCCTAAGTCCAGCATCTTTTAGTGCTTTATTTAAATCTTTTTCCATTTTGTCTACGTAACGATCCCCAGGATTGGCAAAATCAGTTTCAGTAGACATGGTAAATTTACTTTTTTCTTCTCCAATCTGAAATTTCGATTTTGGAGTTATTGTAGTATTTTCAAAAACATTTGGAGTTTTAATAGCAGGAATATCACTCACATCTGCCTGTGGATCTTTTACCTCAGGAATTGGAGTTTTTTTTGGTTTTGCGCTAAACTTGGGTGCCGGAATAGCCTTGAATTTAGAATTAAATTCGGCTTGGGCTGATACTGACAATGCAGTAAAAAATAATATGAAAAATAATATGTGCTTCATTGAATAGGTATTATCGAATCGGCTTTTATAATTAGTATAAAATCAATAGTCCAGCATCACAAAAATAATACAATTTAGTTAGGCTCGGCAACTTTAGGACTTTTATAACATTAAATTAAGCTATTTTTTGGAAACAAAAAACTTGCCAAAATTGAGTTGTCTTTCAAAAAATAAATTTCAAATTCTAAAACCGTAAATTTCAAAACCGACCTTAAAAATTACCATTTTTTAACTTCAAAACAGTTTTAGAATTTTGATTATTAACAACTTATTATTAACTTCAATACTTTATTTTACCATTTATAAAATCTCAATAAAATGGATTATATCGATTATTACAAAGCATTAGATGTTACTAAATCTGCTACCGAAGCGGAAATCAAAAAAGCATATCGAAAACTGGCTCGAAAATACCATCCTGATTTGAATCCGAATGATAAGGAAGCTGAAAAGAAGTTCAAAGAAATAAACGAAGCCAACGAAGTTTTAAGCAATCCGGAAAACCGAAAAAAATATGATAAATATGGTAAAGACTGGAAACATGCTGATGAATTTGAAAAAGCAGGTTACGATCCGAATCAGCAACAGAGCAGACAACAAAGTGGCTCTCAATATTCTGGAGGTGACTTTTCTGGTTTTGGCGGAGGTGATTTTTCTGGAAGTGATTTCTCCGATTTCTTCAATTCAATGTATGGCGGAGGAAGAAGCAGATCACAATCTAAATATAGAGGACAGGATTTTAATGCCGAACTAGAACTAGATCTTGCTGCGGCTTATACCACACACAAACAAAGTTTAACTGTTAATGGCAAAAATATTAGAATTACAATTCCAGCTGGTGTCGAAAATGGGCAGATCATAAAAATTCCAAATCATGGCGGGCCTGGCGTAAACGGCGGACCAAATGGCGATTTGTTTATTACTTTTTTGATTGCAAACAATTCCGATTTTAAGCGTGAAGGCAATAATTTATACGCCGACGCTCCTCTAGATTTGTATACAGCCATTTTAGGCGGAGAAACTCACATTAATACTTTTGATGGAAAAGTAAAAATTAAAGTTCCTGCCGAAACACAGCCAGGAACAAAAGTAAAATTGAAAGGAAAAGGATTCCCTATTTACAAAAAAGAGAATCAATTTGGCGATTTGTACATCACTTACACTATAAAAGTTCCAACAAAATTATCAGATAAAGAAAAAGAATTATTTGAGGAACTAGCAAAACTTAGAAATCATGAAAAATAACAACTTAATCCAGATCAACCAGTTTTGTTTGTATCACGAAATTGAAAACACTTTTATTACAGAACTTCATAATTACGGACTAATTCATATTATTATGCAAGAAAACGACCAATATCTAGAACCGGAACAACTTCCAACGATTGAAAAAATGATTCGAATGCATTACGATCTTAAAATCAATTTGGAAGGAATTGATGTAATCGCCAATCTTTTAAATAAAATTGAATCTTTACAAAGAAACATAAATACAATACAAAATAAGCTTCGTCTTTACGAAGAAAAAGAAACCGAATAACGTTTTAATATCACAAAAAAGCTTGATTTTCGATTTGATTTCAAGCTTTTTTTAGCTTTCGTAAAATCCATAATTCTTAAATTGCGGCATATTAATTAACCTGAATTTGCTTTTAAAACCGAACAATCAAATTCGCAAAATATAAAAAATGAAAAGAGAAAACATCTTAACCGGATCTCCATGGGAAGATAAAATGGGATACTGCCGTGCCGTAAGAATTGGCAATATTGTTGAAGTTTCTGGAACCGTTGCTATTGTCGACGGTGATAAAGTAAAAGCTGATGACGCTTATGCACAGACTTATAACATTTTAGAGCGAGTTGAAAAAGTTTTAGAAGACCTAAATGTAAGTATGAAAGATGTAATTAGAACCAGAATTTTCACTACAGACGTTTCTACTTTTGAAGAAGTGGCGAGAGCTCACGCTGCATTTTTTAAAGATGTAAAACCAACAACAGGTTTTTATGGCATCAATCAATTGGTTGCTCCAGAATATTTGGTTGAAATTGAATTTACTGCTGTAGTTCAATAATATTTTTAGCCACGAATTTCACTAATTACACTAATCTTTTACTACCCTTTACAGGATTAAAAATGATTTTTTTATTTAAAGAAGACATTAATTGGTGAAAATTGGCGAAATTCGTGGCTATATTTTTTTTTAATGAATTCTCAAAATCCAAAACAATTACTTCTCGATATTCCTAAATGGATTCTTATTTGTGTTTTAATTGGAATACTATCTGGCTCCGCTTCTGCATTTTTTTTAGTTTCTTTAGAATGGGTTACGCAATTTAGAATTGCCAATGAATGGATTATTTGGCTTTTGCCTTTTGGGGGATTTTTGGTTGGATTGAGTTATTATTATTGGGGAGAATCTGTCGTTAAAGGAAACAATTTGCTGCTTGAAGAATATGAAAGTCCCAAAAAAGTTATTCCATTTAAAATGGCTCCTTTGGTACTTTTAGGAACTTTACTTACACATTTATTTGGTGGATCTGCTGGTCGCGAGGGAACTGCAGTGCAAATGGGCGGTGCAATTGCGGACCAGTTTACAAAGATTTTCAAACTCGATAATTCTGAACGTAAAATTTTAATAATTCTCGGAATCAGCGCTGGTTTTGCTTCTGTATTTGGAACTCCTTTAGCAGGAGCAATTTTCGCTTTAGAGGTTTTGTATTTTAGCAAAATTAACATTAAAAGTATTGTTCTTTCTTTTGTAGTTGCTTATGCCGCTTATTTCACTGTAGAATTTTGGGAAATAAAACATACACATTATAGTATCCCTTTAATTCCAGAATTAAGTTTAAACAACATTATTTTCACCATTATTGTTGGAGTTTTATCTGGACTTGCTGCTTCTTTATTTGCAAGAAGTACACACTTCTGGAGTTCACTTTTTTCAAAAAACATTAAATATCCACCGCTTCGCCCGGTAATTGGCGGAATTGTTTTAGCCATTGCAATAGCTGGTTTTGGGTTTACTAAATTCTCAGGATTGGGAGTTCCCGTAATTGTTGATTCTTTTTCGAATCCCAATCAATGGTATGATTTTCTTCTCAAAATCTTGTTTACAGGTTTCACTTTAGGAGCTGGTTTTAAGGGTGGAGAAGTTACTCCGCTATTCTTTGTTGGAGCTACGTTAGGAAGTGCTTTATCACTTGTAATTCCGATGCCAATTGCTCTTCTAGCTGGAATTGGGTTTGTTGCTGTTTTCTCTGGCGCAACTCACACTCCTATTGCCTGCACCATTATGGGAATGGAATTATTTGGAATTGCTCCTGGAATATTTATCGCAATCGGATGTACAATTGCCTATTTTTCTTCAGGTTCTGTTGGCATCTATAAATCGCAAATCGTTAAAGGTGCAAAATATAAATTGTATCAAAAGTTTCACAAAAAAGAACTACAAAACTTGTAAAGTAAAATTCCAAACTGAAGTGAAATTTCAAATTCCAAAACTGAAGTAAAAATAAAATAATAAAACTCAACACTGAATACTGAGATTGTGACTGAACACTGATACTGTGACTGAATACTAAAATTATTTTCAGCATTACATTAAAAAAATGTAAATTCGCACACTATGAAAATACAAGACATTCAAGCGATTCAGTTATTACTCGCAACCCCAAAGAAAATCGTCATCATTCCGCACAGAGGACCAGATGGTGATGCAATGGGTTCTACTTTAGGATTATACCATTTTTTAATAAAAAACAATCATCAGGCAACTGTTATTGCTCCAAATGATTTTCCAGATTTTTTAGCTTGGCTTCCAGGCTCAGAAACCGTTAAGATTTTTGAAAAAGACACTCAAAACTGTACCGCTATTTTAGAAGAAGCAGAATTAATTTTCACACTTGATTTTAATGCTTTTCATCGTACAGGAGATTTGATGGAACAAACACTAAAAAAGCTAACAGTTCCGTTTATAATGATTGATCATCATCAAAAACCAGATGATTATGCAACTTATATGTATTCTGATACTTCTTTTGGATCGACTTGCGAAATGGTTTACAACTTTATCAACTACTTAAATAAAAAAGAAGATATTGATAAAACCATTGCTACTTGCATCTATACGGGGATTTTAACCGATTCAGGTTCGTTTCGTTTCCCAGGAACTACAGGAAATACGCATAGAATTATAGCCGAATTAATTGATTTGGGAGTAGAAAACACTCAGATTCCAGTTTTGTTATTCGACAATAGTTCTTTTAGCAGATTGCAGCTATTAGGTCGTGCTTTACAAAACATGAAAATTTTTGCAGAGCACAAAACTTCTTACATGACGCTTACACAAGAAGAACTTGATTCTTTTAATTATGTTAAAGGTGACACAGAAGGAATTGTTAATTATGGCTTAAGTATAAAAGATATTGTTTTTACTGCTATTTTTATCGAAAATAAAGACGAAGGTATTATCAAGATTTCTTTCCGCTCACAAGGTGGTTTTGATGTAAATCAGTTTGCAAGAGACCATTTTAACGGCGGAGGTCACAGCAATGCGGCAGGCGGAAGATCTGAAACTTCGATGGAAGAAACGGTAAAGAAATTTGAAGATTTAGTAACGAAACTAAAATTATAGCCCTATCATGAACTACCAAAAACTTACTATTTACAGCTTATTATTTGCTGTTTTGCTTATGAGCTGTAAGCATCCTGAGGAAGCCAGAAGACCTATTTCAAGGGCATCGGGAACATTCATGAAAAAATCTGCAGATCGTAATAAAAAATTGGTTGCCAATGAAGAAGATGTTATCAAAAAAATCATCAAAAGCAATCCAAAAGTAAAATATTATGCTACTCCAAAAGGATATTGGTTTTATTACGAAGAAAGAAACGAAACCGAAACTGCAACTCCAAGAAAAGGTGATATTGCTTACTTTAATATGGAAATTAAAGATATAAAGGGGACCATTATTTATTCTGATTCTGATCTTGGACCACAGACCTATTATGTAGACAAACAAGATATCATGATGGGATTACGTGACGGAATCAAAAGAATGCATAAAAATGAGACTATTACTTTCTTATTTCCTTCGCACAGTGCGTATGGTTATCACGGAGACAACAAAAAAATTGGTCCCAACGAGTCTTTAATTGTAACGGTTACACTTAGAAATTTTGTTCCAGATCCAGCGGCACAAAAAACATTGCCAGCAACACAAACTCCAAAAAACGCAACGCCAAAACCTGCTGCAACAAAACCGGCAGCAACAGCAAAAAAAGATACATTAACTCAATAAAAACAATATCTTAAAATGAAAAAGATTATTTTATTATTACTAATAGCCGTTAGCTCATTTTATTCTTGTAAAGACGATCATAGCAATCTTCCTGATGGTTTATATGCCGATATCGAAACAAACAAAGGTCATATCATTGTAGAATTAGATTACAAAAAAGCCCCAATCACTGTTGCTAACTTTGTTACTTTAGCTGAAGGAAAAAATGAATTTGTAACACACGAAAACCTAAAAAAGAAACCTTTCTTTGATGGTTTAAAATTCCACAGAGTTATTGAAAACTTTATGATTCAGACCGGCGATCCATTAGGAACTGGTTCTGGAGATACAGGTTATAAATTTAAAGATGAATTTTCAGATTTAAAATTCGACAAAGCTGGTGTTTTGGCTATGGCAAACAATGGTCCTGGAACAAACAGCAGTCAATTTTTTATTACACATGTTGAAACTCCATGGTTAGACAATAAACATACTATTTTTGGTCATGTTGTTGACGAAAAAGGACAAGAAGTAGTAAATAAAGTAGTTCAAGGAGACAACATTGTTGCTGTAACAATCATTAGAAATGGTGAAGCGGCTAAGAAATTCGATGCTGTAAAAGTATTCCATGATTACTTTGCTACTATTTCAAAAGAACAAATCAAAGCAGCTGAAGTACAAAAAGAAAAAGTAGCTTATTATGCTGCTGAAAAAGCAAAAGCAACTAAAACAACAAGCGGTTTACAATATGTAATTACCGAAAAAGCTAATGGTAAAAAACCTGTTGCTGGAACTCAGGTTTATGTTGCCTACGCTGGTTTTCTTGAAGACGGAACTTTATTTGACACAAGTAGTGAAGATGTAGCAAAACAATTTGGAAAATTTGATCCAGCTAGAGCTGAAGCAAAAGCATACCAAGCAATACCATTTACTGCAGGAAGTAAAAGCGGTTTGATTCCTGGTTTTATTGAAGGACTTGAGCAACTATCTTTTGGAGACAAGGCCATTCTTTTTATTCCAAGTCACTTAGCTTATGGAGAAACAGGCGCAGGAGGTGTAATTCCGCCTAATGCAAACATTATTTTTGAAGTTCAATTATTGGAAAAACAATAAAGAAACTTAATAATCATAGACTTAAATCTAAAAGTAATGAAGTTTAAATTATTATTTTTATTCTGCTTAGCAGTATTAAACATTCAGGCACAAACTAAAAAACCTGCTGCAAAACCAGCTACAAAAGCAAAAACGAGTACAGCGGCAAAAACTGTTGCTAAACCAAATGCTACAAATCCGAATGAAGGGATTTTTGCAACAATTTCTACTTCAAAAGGTGACATTGTAGTATCTTTAGAATACACAAAAGCTCCTGTAACAGTGGCTAACTTTATCACTTTAGTTGAAGGAAAAAATCCTTATGTAAAAGTAGAGCGTCTAAAAGGAAAACCATTTTATGATGGTCTAAAATTCCATAGAGTAATCAACGATTTTATGATTCAGGGTGGAGATCCACAAGGAACTGGTGCAGGAGATCCTGGATACTCTTTTAAAGATGAATTTGTACAAGAGTTAAAGTTTGAAAAAGGTGGTGTTTTAGCAATGGCTAATTCTGGTCCAGCAACAAACGGAAGTCAATTCTTCATTACCCACAAAGACACTCCATGGTTGAATGGAAAACATACTATTTTTGGGCATGTAGTTTCAGGAATGGACAATGTAAACAAAATTGTTCAGGATGATATTATGACTAAAATTACCATTACACGTAAAGGCGTTGCAGCGAAAAAATTTGACGCTGTAAAAGTTTTTATTAATGAAATGAAACAAGGTGAATTAAAAAAAGAAGAAGCTAAAAAAGTGGTTACTGCTAAAGCGGCTTATTTTGCTGCAACAAAAGCCAAAGCAACTGCAACTCCATCTGGTTTAAAATATTTTGTTACTAAAAAAGGAACTGGTGTAAAAGGTGCTGAAGGATCTAATATCTATTTTCACTATGCAGGATATTTTGAAGATGGAAATTTATTTGATAGCAGTATATCTGAAGTAGCAAAAGCTTACGGAAAATACGATGCCAATAGAGATGCACAAGGCGGTTATAAAGCATTTCCGTTTGCAGTTGGTAAAAAAGACGGAATGATTCCTGGTTTTATTGAAGCTCTGGATATGATGACAGATGGTGAAAAAGCTATTTTCTTCTTGCCTTCAAATTTAGCTTATGGAGAAAAAGGTGCAGGCGGTGTAATTCCACCAAACTCAACTTTAATTTTCGAAATCGAAACTTATCAAAATCAGCCTAAATAAGTAGAAGACAAAAATTCTATTTTTTATAAAATTTCAAACCATCAAAATTCATTTTTTGATGGTTTTTTCTTTTTAAAACATCCTATCTTTTTTAGATAATTCTTAATTCAGGACTTAAAAATTCAATTTTATTATGATTAAATCAATATTCTCAACATAGTACGATAAAATCACAAACAAAATAACTTACCTTTGCCGGCTTGAATTTTTAAAACAAATAAATTATGACGTCACAAAATAATGTATTAAAAGGTGTTTTTCTGGTTGCTTTAGGAGCAACAACATACGGAATGCTGGCTACTTTTGTAAAAATGGCTTACTCTGAAGGATATACAACTGCAGAAGTTACGACATCACAATTTATTTATGGTATTACTGGTATTCTGTTAATCAACCTTTTTCAGAGGATAAAAAACAAGAATCAAACTCAAAAAGCAACATCTAAAAATATTTTCAGCTTAATGCTTGCTGGAACTTCTTTAGGAATGACCAGCTTATTTTACTATCTGGCTGTAAAATATATTCCTGTTTCTATTGGTATCGTTTTACTAATGCAGACGGTTTGGATGGGCGTTTTACTTGAAATGATTTTAGAGAAAAAGCTACCCTCAAAACAAAAAGTTATTGCTGTCTTCATAGTTCTTTTTGGAACCGTTTTAGCAACAAACCTTATCAATAATGACATCACACTGGATTGGAGAGGTCTACTTTGGGGAATTTTAGCTGCTGCTTCTTTTACAACAACGATGTTTACTGCAAATCGTGTTGCAACCGAAATCTCGTCGGCACAAAGAAGTCTTTATATGCTTTTAGGTGGCTCAATTATTGTTTTTTCTTTTGCTTTTGCGACTCAGGAAACAGCCTTTAATCTTGAGATTTTCTTGAAATGGGGAATTGTATTATCCTTGTTCGGAACTATAATTCCACCTCTTTTAATGACAGCCGGATTTCCACTAACAGGTATTGGACTAGGAAGTATCGTTTCTGCACTTGAATTACCAGTATCGGTTATGATGGCTTTTGTGTTATTAAACGAAAAAGTAATCTTATCTCAATGGATTGGAATTGTGTTAATTATACTTGCCGTAGTTATTATGAATGTCAATTTAAAGACAAAAAAATAGCCTAAAATAACGACTTTCAAAAAAAGAAGATCTGTAATGCAATAATTGTTAATTTTTTTATAAATTCGTGATAAACAATTATATATCATGATTTTACCTTGGCATTTATATTTAATGGCTTTGCTTTATATTCTTGCTGGAATTAATCATTTTAGAAAACCAGGAATGTATATTAAAATCATTCCGCCTGTATTTAAAAACCCCAAATTAATAAATATTTTAAGTGGTGCTGCCGAAATTATTTTAGGCGTCCTTCTAACCCTGCCTTTTACCAAAAGTTTTGCTGCCTGGGGAATTATCGCTTTATTAATTGCCATATTTCCTGCAAACTTGTATATGTTTCAAAATAAAAAAGCGGGTTTTGGTTTACCAAGATGGATTTTATTTGTACGTTTGCCCTTACAATTTGTTTTGATTTATTGGGCTTACCAATATATATTCTAACATTAACCAATTAAATTATTTTATTATGAAAAAATTATTTGCAGAGTTTTTTGGAACTTACTGGCTTGTTTTTGGAGGTTGCGGAAGTGCTATATTTGCTGCCGGATATCCTGAATTAGGTATCGGATTTGCAGGAGTTGCATTGGCCTTTGGTTTAACCGTTTTAACAATGGCTTATGCTGTTGGTCATATTTCTGGCGGACATTTTAATCCAGCTGTATCAATTGGTTTATGGGCCGGAGGAAGATTCTCTGCTAAAGATCTTATTCCGTATATTATTGCACAATGTATTGGTGCTATTGCTGCAGCAGGAACTTTATACACTATCGCTTCTGGAAAAGCAGGTTTTGTAATTGATAGTACTAAAGCGGGAGCCTTTGCTTCAAATGGTTTTGGGTCATTTTCTCCTGATGGTTATTCTTTACAAGCATGTTTTATTGCTGAAGTTGTTCTTACTTTATTTTTCCTTTTAATAATTCTAGGCGCTACAGATAAATTTGCAAGTACACCTTTCTGTGGAGTAGCTATTGGTTTAGGATTAACACTAATTCACTTAATCAGTATTCCGATTACAAATACGTCTGTAAATCCTGCCAGATCACTATCACAAGCCATTTTTGTTGGTGGAGGGCCTTTATCGCAAGTCTGGTTGTTTTGGGTAGCTCCTATTCTGGGTGCTTTAGCTGCTGGTTTCCTTTATAAAACCTTATTGCAAAATCATGCAGAGGCATAATTAAATTCACATCAAAAAATATAGAAAAGGTCTTAGAATTCTAATTTTCTAAGACCTTTTTTATATTAAATCATTTTCATCTAAAACAATATTCAACTAAAAAACCAACAACTAAAACGATATAGTTTTATCAAATTACTTATTTTTGAATAAAATGATTATCGTATTATGAATGAGATTATTTCCTATTTCAGTACAATTCCATCTTCTCACAGAAGTTTAATTCTTGTTGGCGGAATTACCATTTTCTGGTTGATTGAAAACACATTTCCTCTATTCCGAATGCAATACAAAAAATGGCCGCATGCTGGAATAAATTTCTTTTTTACATTCACCACGATTGTAGTCAATTTTATTCTGGCTTTCATTTTAATAAAAACTGCAAGCTGGACAACAGAAAATCATTTTGGTATCTTACAATGGCTTCCTGCAATGCCCATTTGGCTTTATATGATAATCGGTTTATTGCTTTTAGATTTAATTGGTGCTTATCTCGCTCATTTTGTACAACATAAATTTAAATTTCTCTGGCAATTTCACTTAGTGCATCATACCGATACTTGGATTGATACTACGACAGCCAACAGACATCATCCAGGTGAAAGTATTATTCGATTTATTTTTACCACTTTAGGAGTCTTAATTGTCGGTTCTCCAATGTGGATGGTTTTTCTATATCAATCCTTATCAGTTGTAGCTTCACAGTTTAATCATGCTAATATTTCGCTTCCCAAAAAACTAGATACTTTCTTGAGTTATTTTATTGTTTCTCCTAATATGCATAAAGTCCATCACCACTATGTATTGCCTTATACAGACAGTAACTATGGAAATATTTTTTCGGTTTGGGACAGACTTTTTGGCACTTTTACTTATTTACCTAAAGAACAACTTGTTTATGGTGTAGATAGCCATATGGAGCCTAAAGAAAACAACGAATTGAAGAATCTGCTAAAAATACCATTTCAAAAATCACGATCTTTCAAAAACAGTTAAAATCAGTAAAAAAAGTAGACTTTACTGAACCAACGTATTATTTTTTTTTTTAATATTGATACAGAAATTGAAAATCAATCTATTAATAATTAACACCCTATTTTGAATTAATTTTCACGAGATGAAAAAGAGTAGCCGCAAAGAATTGACTTGGGAGCAAACCGAAAAACTTGTTTCGTTAGCTTTAGAAGAAAAAAATCCATTTGAAATTATAAAAAAAGAATATGGATTAGCAGAAAAAGAAGTTCTGGAAATCATGAAAAAGAAAATGCCTCTTGAGAAATTTGAGATGTGGAAAAAGAAGGCAATTGCTAACAAACCGAAACCAAAACCAGTAAAAATAGATGATTTTGATGAAGATTTGGATGGAAAGTATTATATAAAAAATAAATTCGACTAAGATTTAAAGCTCTTGTTTTCAAGAGCTTTTTTTTATTTTTTAATTTAATGTAATTTTTTAGTAACTTTTCGATACTTTTTGTTACAAATACAATTAACTAAACATAAACAAATGAAGAAAATACTTTACACCTTAGCTCTGGCGGTAACCTTTTGGAGCTGTAAAACAGGGAGCACAGGAGCCGCAAAAAGCAATACGGTAGAAGTGAACATCAATCTAACAGACGTTAAAGACGATAAGGTTTTGGTGACTGTTACTCCACCAGCCATTAAAACAGACGAAATAGTTTACAGTATTCCTAAAACTGTTCCTGGTACGTATTCTACAGATAACTACGGAAAATATTCAGATGATTTCAAAGCGTTTGACGCTAAAGGAAATCCTCTTACGGTAAAAAGAATCGATGATAATTCCTGGTCTATTTCGAATGCCAAAACATTAAAAAAAATCACTTATTTAGTAAACGATACTTTCGACACTGAAAAAGGAACTGGATTCGGAAATGACGATATATTCTCACCTGCAGGAACAAACATCAATGCGGGCAAAAACTTCATGGTAAACACACATGGTTTTGTAGGTTATTTTCAAGACAAATTAGATATTCCTTATAAAGTTACCATCACGCATCCTGAAACACTTTGGGGAGCTACTTCTATGACTGACGAAGATTCAAGTAATACTTCAGATGTTTTTAAAACTTCTCGTTATGCTGTTTTAGTAGAAAATCCGATTATGTATGCTAAACCGGATTACACTACATTTAATGTAAACGGAATGGATATTTTGATTGCTGTTTACTCTCCAACTGGAAAATATACCGCAGAAAGCATTACTCCAGAAATGAAAACGATGATGACGGCACAGAAAAACTTTTTAGGAAAAGTAAATTCAACTAAAAAATACAGTGTTTTAGTGTACCTATCAAGTATGGAAAAAGATGATGCTCATGGTTTTGGTGCCTTAGAACATCCAACAGCAACAACAGTGGTTTTACCTGAAACTATGCCTAAAGAAAAATTAGTAGAAACAATGAAAGATGTTGTTTCTCACGAGTTTTTCCACATCGTTACACCATTGACTATTCACTCAAAAGAAATTCAGTTTTTTGATTATAACGCACCGAAAATGTCTGAGCATTTATGGATGTACGAAGGTGTTACCGAATATTTTGCCAATCTTTTCCAAATCAACCAAGGTTTGATTGATGAAGCAGAATTCTACACTCGTATTGCTGATAAAATTGAGCAGTCTAAACAATTGAATGATACGATGTCATTTACTGTAATGAGTAAAAATGTATTAGAGCAGCCATATAAAGACCAATACTTAAACGTATATCAAAAAGGAGCGCTAATCGGAATGTGTATTGACATCATCATTAGAGAAAAAAGCAATGGAGAAAGAGGTATTTTAGATTTAATGCATAAATTATCTGATGAATACGGTGTTGAAAAACCATTTAACGATGATGAACTTTTTGCAAAAATTACTTCTTTAACTTATCCAGAAGTGGGTGAATTCCTAAACAAATATGTAGCAGGAACAACTCCAATTCCTTACGATTTCTATCTGGCAAAAGTTGGTGTAGCGAAAGCAACTACAAAAAAACCAGGAAATCCGTTTATTAAAGGACAAATGCCATATATCACTATTGATAAAGCAACAAAAGAAATTGCCGTTCGTCCTGAAGTTGAAACAGAATTTTTCAAAAATTTAAACCTAAAAGCTGGTGATAAGATTTTAACTGTAAACAACAAATCATATAATTTAGATAATATTTATGATTTGATTACAGAAAGTGAAAACTGGAAAGAAAATGACCCGATTACTTTAAAAATTAAACGTGGTACTAAAGAAGAAACGATTAAAGGAACTGTAAAATTACCATATGAAGAAGCTGAAACTTTTACCGTAACAGATCCTTCAAAAGAGAAACTTAAAAATGCATGGTTAAAAGGATAATTTCTTTTAATTCAATAAAAAAACCGACAAGTGATTGTCGGTTTTTTTTATGTTTTGTGCTTAGTTATTTCTTAACTGGAAACTTCCAATCAAATTCATCTTTATCATTGATGATTGCTCCTATTTCGAATTTTACAACCTCATCAAACTCCGTTTGCAAAATAAACCAATTGTCTTCGTTGAAATAGTTCTCAAATGTATCAAAAGTTTCCTGATTGTATTTTGTGATTCCTTTAGTAGCCAGATCTTTCTTGACATCAGCAATTTTTCTTCCGATTAATTTGAATCCGAAAACTTCTAGATCATTGCTTGATGCTACAAGATATCCCAATTTTAAATCTTCTTCTTGATAAAAAGTCAGTCTGATTTTATGAGCATTGTACACAAAAATCACATTGTCGTCTTCGTCTTTATAATTTTTATCAGGTTTTCCTAAAGCAGCTGTTACATCATTCTGCTTCATTCCGAAAAGCAGTTTATCAATTCCTGATTTTAGATTTATTTTCATATTTTGTTTTTATTTGAAGTTCAAATTTCGTGAAGTTTTTGGTTTTTCGCCACGAATTGCACGAATTTCTCTAATTTTCTTTTTTAAATTTCATTTTTAACAGTGTCTTTATTTGCCATGCAACTCCAAGAACAACTCCAATTGCTCCTCCGGCATAACTAAAACTATGCATTTCTGAAGCTGCAATTAAATTTTTTACATTGTTAATTTTAAGAGGAAAGCAACAATGCTCTTCTAAGTTTGAAAAACCAAAAAAACCATAGCACAACCCTAATAAACCTGTAAATATAGTTACAGCTAACATTATTAGAATTGCACGACTAATACTTTTGATCATCGCTTTTGCATCTGATGAAAATAAACCAACAAAAGCAAAAAGTAGTCCAGCATATAAACCAATCCACCAAACTGTCCATACTCCTATTATTGAAGCTGTCAATCTTGGTGTATCTCTGCCATATTCTACAAAGCCGAATCTTTCAAAAAATACTTCTTTAAAAAGTTCATCTGAAATTGTATATGTGAATTGATTATGTAAAATACCAAAAAATGAAGCAATTACAATACTTAAGAAGATACTACAAACAAAAACAAGTGCCTTTTTCATCTCATATTTATGATAAATGAAACTTACTCATTCATTTCATCATAACGTTCGGGAACTTGCGGATCATAAAGCGGACATTTGAATTCTTCCATGATATCAACTAGTTTGTTCATGGTTTTTCCTTCTGTTCCGTAGCAGTCAATTTTTATACTTTGAGGTGTAGTAATAACCTGGAAAGCGCCTTTCCCTTTTGGATTTTTCCAGCTGTTTTCATCCACTCTTTCCCAATCTGAAAAGACTGAATTAATTCTGTTTACGATTACTTCAACCTGAAGAACAGCCAGACCTTCTACTTCTTCTTTTTCAAGCAGCGCTTCATAAACTTCTTGATTATTAAGGTAGATTTCGTCCAGATATTTCCAAAAAAGTAATTCGTACATAGTAAATTATTTTTAAACTATATAAGTGATATAAGTTCATATTAAAAGTACTAAAAAAAATACTAAACTGAACTTATATCACTTATATGGTTAATTTATTTTAGTAATTGAATATGCCGTATTCGCTGGTAATAGTAAGTTTCTTTTCTTCTGAAGCTTCTACTCTACCTACAATCTGAGCATCAACATTGAATGATTTTGAAATTTCAATAATATCCTGAGCAATATTTTCAGGAACATAAAGCTCCATTCTGTGACCACAGTTGAAAACCTGATACATTTCTTTCCAATCTGTTTTGGATTGTTCTTGAATTAATTTGAACAATGGCGGTACTGGAAATAAATTGTCTTTTATAACGTGTAAATCTTTTACGAAATGCAAAATTTTAGTTTGTGCACCACCACTGCAGTGTACCATTCCGTGAATATTTTCTGGAGTGTATTTATCTAAAATTTTCTTGATAATCGGCGCGTAAGTTCTGGTTGGAGAAAGCACTAATTGTCCAGCGTTTATTGGACTATTCTCTACTTCATCAGTTAAATTAACTTGTCCAGAATAAATTAATTCTTCTGGAACTGCAGCATCGTAACTTTCTGGGTATTTTTTAGCCAAGTATTTTCCGAAAACATCATGACGAGCCGATGTTAATCCGTTACTTCCCATTCCACCGTTATAACTTTTCTCGTAAGTTGCTTGTCCGAAAGAAGCCAAACCAACAATTACGTCACCTGCTTTAATATTTGCATTGTCTACCACATCAGAACGTTTCATACGTGCTGTTACGGTAGAATCTACTATAATAGTACGAACAACATCTCCAACATCTGCAGTTTCTCCTCCTGTTGAATGAATGGTAACTCCAAACGATTTCAACTCGTTAATTAATTCTTCTGTTCCGTTGATGATTGCCGAAATAACTTCAGCTGGAATTAAGTTTTTATTTCTTCCAATTGTTGAAGAAAGCAAAATATTATCGGTTGCGCCAACACATAATAAATCGTCAATATTCATGATTAAGGCATCCTGAGCAATTCCTTTCCATACTGAAAGATCTCCGGTTTCTTTCCAATACATATAAGCTAAAGAAGATTTTGTCCCCGCTCCGTCTGCGTGCATAATAAGGCAATGCTCACCGTCTTGAGTTAAATAATCTGGAACAATTTTACAGAAAGCCTGTGGAAATAAACCTTTATCAATATTTTTTATGGCGTTGTGTACGTCTTCCTTTGATGCCGAAACACCTCTTTGCGCGTACCTTTTGCTAGAATCTGAACTCATGAAAATTAGTTTGTGTTGATGTGGTGCAAAGATAATCCCTTTTTTTAATTCTTTGATTGATTCTTATATCTGTTTCAAAAAAAAATCGGCTGAATGGTTTCTTCTGCCGATTTCCCTAAATAAAATTGGTTATGAAGCTTTTGGCTTGCTATTTTTATCATTTCAAAAGAAGACTAATCTCGTTTTAAAACAATTGATCTTATACACAAAATCATATTCAAAATTAGAAAACTAATCGAAACCGGAGCCAATCAGAAAGATTTAATTTTCAACAACTTATCACCTTTTCGACAAACTGTAGGACTATCTCGATAAACTTCAAAACACAAAAAAAATAAAAGGAAGAAATTACTTCTTTTTTATATTTTTCCATTGTATAAAAACATTAAAAAAGCCTGTCTTTTCTAGAGACAGGCTTCAAATAAAGTATTTTTTTTGAGATTATTTTGTAAATAACAACTCTCTGTATTTTGTTAATGTCCAACTTTCGTCATCAACTAATAATTCTAATTTATCGCAGTGATTACGAATTTCATCAAAATAAGGTTTCACTTTATTGCAATACGCTTCTGCCATTTTTTGAGCATCAGTCAATTGATTGGCTTTCTTTCTTTCGTTAGTCATTGCCAATACTTTAGAATTAATTCCTTCAATATGACCTGAGATTTCTTTAATTAAAACAATCTGCTCTTTTGCAATCGTTTCAAATTCTTTTCCGAAAATCTCTTTTAAACCTTTTACATTTTCAATTAATGTATTTTGGTAACGAATAGCAGTTGGAATTACATGATTTCTTGCAATATCTCCTAAAACTCTTCCTTCAATCTGGATTTTTTTAGTGTATTCTTCCAATTCAATTTCATAACGAGCTTCGGCTTCTACATGATTAAAGATTCCTAATTCTTCAAATAAATCCAAAGCTTGTTTAGAAACTTTAGCTTTAATCGCTTCCGGAGTAGTTTTGAAATTACTTAAACCTCTTTTCGCTGCTTCTTTTTCCCAAGCTTCGCTGTAACCGTCGCCTTCAAAAAGAATCTTTTTAGATTGTTTGATGTATTCTCTTAAAACATTAAAGATGGCATCATCTTTTTTCATGTCTTTATTTTCAATCAAATTCTCTACTTCTTTTTTAAAGTCAATTAACTGTTTTGCTACAATAGCATTTAAAGTGGTCATGGCATTTGAACAGTTTGAATTTGATCCAACCGCTCTAAATTCCCATTTATTTCCTGTAAAAGCAAAAGGCGAAGTTCTGTTACGATCTGTATTATCTAATAATACGTCTGGAATTTTTCCAACAACGTTCAATTTCAAATCTGTTTTTTCTTCCGGAGAAAGTTTTCCAGTTGTTACGCTTTCTAATTCAGATAAAACTTTTGTCAATTGCGCTCCAATAAATACCGACATAATTGCTGGTGGCGCCTCATTTGCCCCTAATCTATGGTCGTTACTTGCTGTTGCGATAGAAGCTCTTAATAAAGTTTCGTTATCGTTTACCGCTTTGATGGTATTAATAAAGAAAGTCAAGAACTGTAAATTGCTCATTGGCGTTTTGCTCGGACTCAATAAATTAACTCCAGTATCTGTTGCCAATGACCAGTTATTGTGTTTTCCAGAACCGTTTACTCCTTTAAATGGTTTTTCGTGAAATAACACTTTAAAGTCATGACGTTCAGCCACTCTTTGCATTACATCCATTAATAAAGAGTTGTGATCTACCGCTAAATTCGTTTCCTCAAAAATCGGAGCTAACTCAAACTGATTTGGTGCGACTTCATTATGACGCGTTTTTACTGGAATCCCCAATAACATACATTCTTGCTCCAAATCTCTCATATAAGTAAGAGCACGAGTTGGGATCGATCCAAAATAATGATCGTCTAATTGTTGTCCTTTTGCAGAAGTATGTCCTAATAAGGTTCTTCCTGTCATCATTAAGTCAGGACGAGAATTCGCCAAAGCTTTATCAATTAAGAAATACTCTTGCTCCCAACCTAAAGTTGCTGTTACTTTTTTTACGTTTTTGTCAAAATATTTACAAACTTCCGTTGCTGCTTCGTCAATTGCAGATAATGCTCTTAATAAAGGTATCTTATTATCTAAAGCTTCACCTGTATAAGCGATAAAAACCGTCGGAATACATAAAGTTGTACCATATATAAAAGCTGGAGAAGTTGGATCCCAAGCGGTATAACCTCTTGCTTCAAAAGTATTTCTGATTCCTCCGTTAGGGAAACTAGATGCATCTGGTTCTTGTTGTACTAACTGTGCTCCGCCAAATTTCTCTACAGATTCGTTTCCGTCATAGGAAGTTTCAAAAAAAGCATCATGTTTTTCTGCCGTTGTTCCTGTAAGAGGCTGAAACCAGTGTGTATAATGGGTTACACCTTTAGAAAGAGCCCATTCTTTCATTCCCATAGCAATATAGTCTGCCAGTTTTCTGTCGATTTTAGTTCCGTGCTGAATGGCATCTCTTACTCCTTTAAAAGCATCTGAAGTCAAATACTGCTTCATCGCTTTTTCGTTAAACACATTTGATCCGAAAAGATTTGATTTTCGACCAATTTCTTCAAAATGCACCGGCTTTCTGTTAGAAGCTTGTTGTAAAGCTTGGAAACGTAATGTTGACATGGTTATGTATATTTTAAATTCGTACTAATTTTCACTAAAAATTGATCGACAAATATAAACAAATTAAATCCCTGATTCGAATATTAATTTTCGATTTTTGAACTAGAATTTTTCAACATAAAATGCTTTTTTCAAAGAATAATGAATCCAATCAACAGAAATATAACAAAACTGTACGTTAATCTTGATTAAATAAACATTTTTTCATAATTTCTTAACTCAGGAACTCAAAAAAGCGTCGTAATTATTACGAATTTATTTTTTTAAGGTTAATAAAATTGCTTTTTTTAAAATATACCCCTCTTAAAATTGCGCTTATCCAAAAAATTATAGTTCACTAAACAAAATAGCCCCCTAATTTTTAGGACTAAAAAAATAAATCTATATTTGACCCAGCGAAAAAACAAAAAAAATAAATTTATATTATTATGGCTAAAATTAAGTTAGAGTACATTTGGTTAGACGGATATGAACCAACTCAAAATCTTAGAAGTAAAACTAAAGTTGAAGAGCACGAAAATTTCAAAGGAACATTAGAAGAACTTGGAAACTGGTCATTTGATGGTTCGTCAACAAGACAAGCTGAAGGTGGATCTTCTGACTGTTTATTAGTTCCTGTTGCAATCTATCCAGATCCAACTCGTATCAACGGATGGTTAGTAATGTGCGAAGTTATGTATGCTGACGGAACACCACACCCTTCTAACGGTAGAGCCACAATTGATGATGATAATGATGATTTTTGGTTTGGATTCGAACAAGAGTATTTCATCATGGATACTAAAACACAACTTCCACTTGGTTTCCCAGTTGGAGGATACCCTGCTCCACAAGGGATGTACTACTGTTCAGTAGGTGGAAAAAACACTCACGGTAGAAAATTAGTTGAAGAGCATGCTGATTTATGTATCGCTGCTGGAATCAACTTTGAAGGTATCAACCAAGAGGTTGCTTGCGGACAATGGGAGTTCCAATTATTCGCTAAAGGAGCTAAAAAAGCTGGAGATGAAATCTGGGTTGCTCGTTACTTATTAGATCGTTTGACTGAGAAATATGGTTACTATATCGAATATCACCCAAAACCTCTAGGAGACACAGACTGGAATGGTTCTGGAATGCACGCTAACTTCTCTAACGAAGTATTAAGAACATGTGGTTCTCAAGAAACTTACGAGAGAATCTGCGAAGCTTTCCGTCCTGTTACTGCTGAGCACATTGCGGTTTACGGAGCTTACAACGACCAACGTTTAACTGGTAAACACGAAACTGCTTCTATCAACGATTTCTCTTATGGAGTTTCAGACAGAGGATGTTCTATCAGAATTCCTTTGATGACTGTTCAAAAAGGATGGAAAGGTTGGTTGGAAGACAGAAGACCAGCTTCAAACGGAGACCCTTACAAAATTGCTGCTAGAATTATCAAAACTGTTAACTCAGCGCTATAATTCAAAGCTTACATTATATTCTAAAAGTGCCAACATTTATTTGTTGGTACTTTTTTTTTGCATTTAACATTATTTGCCCACTTTGACAAAGTTAAACATTGACAAAGTTCTCAAACAACCTCTCAATTCATATTTTTAAATCTTAAACTCGACACTTCAAAAACCAACAAACCTTATAACTTTATAACACTTAGCATTTTACAAATAACAAATATTACTTAATTTTAGAGGTAAATTTAATTTTTAAGTTAAACATCAAAACTTATCTTTGTATACCATTTAAAAAAAATATTATGATAGTCTGGTCCCTCTTTTTACTTGCTGTAATTTTCATTCTTGCTTTAGACCTTGGTGTCTTCAACAAAACACCACATATTATTAGTACTAAAGAAGCCAGCAAATGGACTTTGGTTTGGGTTACTTTATCATTCCTTTTTTCAGGAGTAATTTATTGGCTTTATACCACAGATTATATTGCAAATCCCGACAATCTAAAACCTACTGTCGCAGCAATGAAGTTCATTACAGGATATTTAATCGAACTTTCTTTAAGCGTAGATAATATTTTTGTGATTGCAATTATTTTCGCTTCCTTTAAGATTCCGCAAAAATACCAGCATCGTGTTTTATTCTGGGGAATTTTAGGAGCTATTGTTTTCCGTGGTTTGATGATCTTCTTTGGCGTAATGTTAATTAGCAAATTTACTTGGACGACTTATGTCTTTGGAATTTTCTTGATTTTCACTGCTATAAAAATGTTGTTTTCTGGTGAAGACGAAGACTTTCATCCAAAAGACTCTTTTGTATACAAGACATTAGGAAAAATTATTCCGATCACTTCAGAAATGGATGGCGAAAAATTCTTTATCTCAACCAACACCGCTAAAAAAGCTGCAACACCATTATTTGTTGCCCTGATTGTAATTGAAGTTATGGATGTGCTTTTTGCAGTAGATAGTGTTCCTGCAATTTTAGCCATTACAAAAGACCCATTCTTAGTATTTAGCTCTAATATTTTTGCCATTTTAGGATTACGTTCCATGTATTTCTTCTTAGCAAATATGTTAGCAAAATTCAGTTATTTAGAATACAGCTTAGTAGCCATTTTAGCTTTTGTGGGATTAAAAATGTTATTACACGATTATATTGAAGTTCCAGAATGGGCTTCTTTAGGATTTATTGCTTTATCTCTTTTAGTTGGAGTTTTGGTTTCATTAAAATTCGGAAAGGAAAAAATATTAACCGATTCATCAAGTGAAGAATAATTGTTCTTCAAATATATTCATAAAAAAAAGGAAATCTTGCGATTTCCTTTTTTTTATTACTTAATTTTTAAAACATTAAAGTTTAATATTTTTTATCTGACTCTCACTTAATTTAGCTGCTTTCATTACTTCTAAATAATTAGCTTTATTTACAGACGAAGCTAAAACTGAAGGAATTATTACAATTCTAAAAGTTTGATTTGTTGCAAATGTAGATGATGCAGATAAATTAAAATTAGCACCTACGTAAATCTTAAAATCTTCTTTACTAAAATCATAATCATAAGTTATCTCATCTCCATTATCAAAAAACAAAGTTGTTGGAATTAATTGCCAAATCGGAGTCTGAGAATCAATAGTTCCTTTTAATCTGTAAATTAAAACCGTTTCATCATTAAATAAATCTCCTCCAACATAGTCATAAAATGTACCATATATAGTTAAACCTTCCAAAGGACTTTGTGGCTTTACTGTGAAATTTTGATTTCTCACTTCAAATGCCTGAGGAATTGTGTCATTATCAACATCATCATCGTTCGAACAACTCGAAAACGCCATCATTCCAACAACAGCGAATAGTGTAAGTATCTTTTTCATAATTTTTATTTTTTTAAGGATTATACTATAAAGGTATTCCAAAAATTAAACCAAAAAAAGTAATTCGGTTAATTTTAGAGCAAAAAAGCCTTTATTTTTTCGCAGTTACCTGATTCTTAAACAATATTTTACTGAAGAACAAAACATGATAAGGCAATGAATTTTCCCAATAATCCCAAGTGTGCGCTCCTGGACGCTCTGTATAATCGTGATCTGTTTTATTGTAAACCAATCTTCTATGCAATTCTCTGTTGGGTTCAATTAAAAAATCATCAACACCACAGTCAATCACCAAAGGAAGTTTGTTTGCTTTGATTTTATCAGCCATTCTTAAAACAGAATTTTGTTCGTACAATTCTGTATTGCCACTTTTATCTCCGAAAACAGGTTGCATTAATTTTACAATCTGAGCCGATGAATCTCTATTCAACATTGTACTCATATCTACTGCGCCACTCATACTTCCTGCTGCACAAAACAAATCAGGATGTCTGGCCGATAAATATAGCGCGCCATGTCCGCCCATTGAAAGACCAGTAATTACTCTTCCGTTTCTATTGGCAATTGTTTTATACGTTTTATCTACTTTCTGAATCACTTCCTGCGTAATAAAAGTCTCAAACTGACTTTCTTTATTTATCGGACTGTCCAGATAAAAACTGAATGTTTCTCCTTCGGGCATTACAATAATCATATTGTATTGATCTGCCAGATTATGAACCAGTTTTTTGTTGGGAGTATTTTTAAGCCAGTCGCTAAAATGTCCGTAAGCTCCGTGCAATAAATACATTACCGGAAAAGCAGTTTTACTTTTAGCGTAAGAACTAGGCAAAACTACGGCCGCTTTATAGGTTTTCCCCATTGCGGTGCTGGCGACTTGCAAAGTGTCTACTTTTGCCGCGTATGTCAGGGTGGTCAGACATAGCAAAAATGCAGACAACAGCATTTTAATTTTCTTCATTTTGATATATTTTTTCTGATTAGGGTTTGTAAATATACCTTTTTTCAGAATAGTATATATGAAAAATCCGACTGAGTCTTAGTAGTAAAAAAAGATAGCCACGAATTCACGAATTTTATTTTACAGCATTCTCATATAACACGATCCTATAAATTTCACCAATTAATTTGATAGCTCCCCAATTCGTGAAATAAAAATTAAATAGCCACGAATTCACGAATTAATATTAAAAAAATTCGTGAATTCGTGGCTAAAAAAAAACTTAGCTAAAAACTAGCTAATTATAATCTTATGCTCGTGTCGGTATTGCGAAGCGCTTTTACCTGTATATTGTTTAAACGATTTACTAAAGTGACTGAAATTATTGAATCCACTTTCGTAACAAACTTCATTAATACTCATTGGCTGTTCTGCCAAAAGTTTTGAAGCATGTACCAAACGATATTCATTTACAAACTCAGTAAATGTTTTGTTGGAAATCTTTTTGAAATAACGACAGAATGAAGGCGTTGTCATACTTACCAAACTCGAAACTTCGTCTATTGAAATCGATTCCTGAAAATGATCTTTCACAAAATTAAAAACCACATTGATACGATCATTATCCTGAGTCTGCAACTCTAACGAAAATCCGTCTGCATTTAATACGGTATATTCAGCCGATTCTAATTCGTCTAAAACACTTAAAAGCGTCATTAGTTTCTGAAATGGCGGTTCATTTTCCATCATTTCAATTTTCTTTCCTATTCTTTTTTTTGCTTCACCACCAAAAGCGATTCCGCCTTTAGCCTGATTCAAAATATTCTGAACCCTTTTCATTTCAGGAGCAGCAAGAAAATCGCTTCCTAAAAATTCAGGTTTAATATGAATTACGGTTTCATTTGTATTCCCCGTATTTTCATTTGTAAATCCGCAATGGGGTAAATTGGCTCCTATCAAAAGTAAACTACCATTGGTATAATAAGAAACATGGCTTCCTATTTGTCTTTTTCCTGCCCCGCCATTTATATACACCAACTCAATCTCTGGATGATAATGCCATAAATGAGCTTTACTATTGGTCTTTTCGGCGTGTTTAGTGTAGGTAAAAGAACTTCCGTATGAGTTAGTTATCACTTCAAGAGCTGGGGCAATTGTCTTCATGATAATTCTTTTAAAAAATAATAGCAAAATTAACAAAAACACCTAAAATAATTTAAATTTTAACCTATAACGGTTTCGTAAATGCGAATTTTACATTAAAATAACGTTCTTAACACTGCGAATTATACATCAAAAATGACTTTTTTTTCAGGTCTCATTTTTTTTCTCGACATTTTTTTCAATAATCTTATTTAAAACCCGAATTAATACCAATATGGCAAATTTTGTAAGAAAGATGGAAATTTTATAAAGTATTGAATTATTGCAAAACTTTGAAGAATAACAATCAAATTAACAAAAACATAAGATTTAAATCAAATTTTAACCTATAACGGTTTCGTAAATGAGAATACAGCATATAAATTGGAAAATATAGATGTTAAAATAACACACATGTTGGTATAACTTTGCCTCAGAGAAATGAACGAAAAAAATTTAATACTATAGAATATGAAAAAGATTATGAAATTAAGTTTAGTATGCGCAGTACTTCTAACAGGAATGAGTACTTATGCAATTGATGGAAATGAAGCGTTAAATCTTCACGTATTAAAAGGAAATGGCAAGGTTATTGCTTTTGGTATTAACCAACTTCAAAAAGCTGTTATCAGTATTTATGATACTAATGGTAACTTACTTTATACTGAAAACGCATCTGGTAAAGATGGAATTTTAAGAACTTTCAGTTTAGAAGAATTTCCACAAGGAAAATACACTTTAGAAGTTGCTGATAATTTCAAAAAAGTAAAATACGATATCACTGTAGATTCAAAAACTTCAGTTTTATCTTCAAAAGGAACTACTTCTTCTTTATAAGAAGTAAATATTCTAAAAATTAAGTGTTACTTCACGGCACTTAAAACTTTATACTCTAATAAAGTATAAAAAGTGAGGTTAGATAGTTAGTAAGTTAAAAACTTTCAAAAGTTTTAGAAACAGCTCTTTGTGGTTACTGAGCTGTTTTTTTTTGCTCTTTACTTTTTTTTATTTAACCGCAAAGACGCTAAGAAAAAAAAGTGCAAAGTTCGCAAAGGCTTTCTTTAGCCACAGATTATAAGGATTAAAAGGGTTTTAAAAATCTGTGTTAATCCTTTAATCTGTGGCTAACTTTTTATATAACAATTTCGCAATTTATTCAGAACATAGCCCAAGGTTTCAACCTTGGGCACGTATGATGTTCCAATCTTTCCCAAGGTTGAAACCTTGGGCTATGTTTTATATAGAATTCGCAAAAGATATTTCACAAAGCTTTGCGAACTCTGCACCTTCTTTGTGTCTTTACGGTAAAAAACAAATCTTAACATTCAAAAATTCCTACATTTTTAAAGAAATCTTTACCTCAATGTAAATTAAAAATCATCAAAAACGTTGAAAAATAATTATCGATTTAGCCAAAACGATAAAAATAATTCAAATTTTAACCTATAACGGTTTCGTAAATGAGAATACAGCATATAAATTGGAAAATATAGTTGTGTATTTACACTTACAACTGAAGTAATTTAGCATCAGAGAATTAGAACTATTAATTTAAAAACTAAATACCATGAAAAAGATTATTAGATTGAGTTTAGTAGCAGCGTTGTTTTTCGCAGGAATAAACACTTACGCAATTGATGGCAATGAAGATTTTAATCTTCATGTTATAAAAGCAAATGGAAAATTAATCAGTTTCGGACTTAACCAGACTCAAAAAGCCACTTTAACTTTATATGCAAAAGACGGATCTTTTATTTATTCTGAAAATGCAACTGGTAAAGAAGGAATTTTAAGAACTTTCAGCCTGGAAGAATTTCCTGAAGGAACTTATTTCTTAGAAATTGAAGACAATACAAAAAAAGCAAAATACGAAATCTTAGTAGGTGAAAATGTTACTGTTTTATCTCAAAAAGCAGTTTCTTCTGTTTACAAATCAGATTTTGCTAAAAATACTAGCGTAGCAGTACGCTAAAAAAGTTTTTATACTCTCATACAGTATAAAAAGTGAGGTTAGATAGTTAGTAAGTTTAAAAACTTTCAAAAGTTTTAAAAACAGCTCTTTGTGGTTACTGAGCTGTTTTTTTTTGCTCTTTACTTTAGAATTTTATACCACAAAGTTTCACAAAGATTTTTCACAAAGGTTCACTAAAAACTTTGTGAATCTTTGCGTTTTCTCTTTGAGAATCTTTGCGGAATAATTTCTCTTTTCCGTAAATAAATTCTTAACCCATTGTAAAGTTAAAACCAAGCGAAAGTTTAAAAAATATTAAATGAATTAACATAAACATTAAATATAATTCACAATTTAACCTATAACGGTTTCGTAAATGAGAATATAGCATAGAAATCGGAAAATACAGTTGCGCTTTTTCATGCATTACATAAGTAATTTAGCATCAGAGAATTAGAACTAATAATTTAAAAACTAAGTACCATGAAAAAGATTGCAAAATTGAGTTTAGTAGTAGCGTTGCTTTTCACTGGAATTAGCACTTACGCAATTGATGGAAATGAATTTAATCTTCATGTATTAAAAGCTAATGGAAGACTGATCACTTTCGCACTTAATAAAGTACAGAAAGCCAATTTAGCTATTTATGACAAAGACGGAACTTTAATTTATTCTGAAAGCGCAACCGGTAAAGACGGAATCTTAAGATCTTTCAGCTTAGAAGAATTTCCTGAAGGAACTTATTTCTTAGAAGTAGAAGACAATGTAAAAAAAGCAAAATATGAAATTACAATTAAAGGTAATGCTTCATTATCTAGAACTGCAATTTCTTCTGTTTACAAATCAGGTTTTGCTAAAAATACAAGTGTTGCTACACGCTAAAATTTTATACACTCTAAAAAAGGTATAAAAAACAAGGTTAAAAAAAATTAAAAGTATTTTATTGTTTGAAGGAAAAAGACAGCTCTTGATTGGTTATAGAGCTGTTTTTTTTATTTCAAATTAAATGTAACATTTACACTAATACTTGTTCCTGAAAAAATATTCTTATAAATTCAAGTTCTTGATTTTGAAGCTGTAAAAAAAGTTGATTTTTTTTGAAAAAATAAAAATCCGTAAGCCCAGTAAATACGTACATAGTTCAAACAAAATGCAGAAATAGTTTCAATTCAACAACTTAAGCGTTTGAAAACGCTTTTTTATTGCTAAAAATTAAATTTGTATTTGTAGTTTTGCTCGTTCCACATTTAGTAATTAACAATTAAAAAAAAACATGACAAAATTTACCAAAGCCGGTTTAGTTGCTGCCTTTTTTTTAGCGACTGTGTTTACCTATGCCATTGATGGAAAAGGTGATTATGTTCTAAACATTAAAACAGGAAACGGAAAAGTAGTTAGCTTTACTTTAGACACTGTTGAAAATTCATCTTTCTCTATCTATGATGAGAATCACAATTTACTTTATGCTGGAGACGCTGCAGCAAACAACTTAGAAGTTTCTAAAACTATTAGTTTAGAAAGTTTTCCTGCTGGAACTTATGTTCTT
The DNA here is from genome assembly GCF_024649945.1 of Flavobacterium panacis. Lineage (GTDB taxonomy): Bacteria > Bacteroidota > Bacteroidia > Flavobacteriales > Flavobacteriaceae > Flavobacterium > Flavobacterium panacis. The sequence continues at coordinate 242,722 of NZ_JANKMS010000002.1, forward strand.
GAAGTGAAAGCAAACGATACTGTGAAGAAACACGAAATCAAAGTTGCTGCTAAAAAAGTAAAGGCAGTGAAGTTAGATGAAGCTGTGAATCATAGTCCATCTTTCCGTCGCTAAGCCTTTTTTGCTCCCAACGAAAAAGTTTAAAAAGCAGTTCTTTTACCAGGAGAACTGCTTTTTTATTTTATCCCTTAATTCTTTTCTGAATCAAATCTTTTGAATTTAAAGGAGTTACTACTTTTTTTCCTGTTTTAGATTCCAATTCATTCAAAGCAACTTTAGCAACATTCCCTCCTTGTTTCGCAACTTTCTTACTTTCATCAAAGTTTTCTGGTTCTGTAGCATTTGAAATGTCTTTTGTGGATGCTTCTGCTAACATATTCAAAATTAATTCAGTATTAGACATATTGTCCCTTAAATTTTCTTTTTTTAATCCTTTTAATATTTTATACTCTTTGGTCGTTTTTCCTGACCAAGTTTTCGAAATAATATCTGTTAAAATGGCAAATTCCATACCTTCATTTACCCCTCTGTTCTTCCATTCTCTGGTTAATTCGTTACGAATTTCTATACTTTTTAATCTCTGATTAATCCAACTTTCTGAATATCCCATTTGTAAATATTGCTCTAGCGCTCTATCTATTGTAAGTTCTGGATCTTGCATTTCGTCTAAACGCTCAGATGCAATTTGTGCCAACCATAATTTAAAAGGTTCTGCTTTTGGAGAAGGGATAGATTGTATTAATCTGAAAAGTTGTTCAGTATCTGCTACATCTGTCTTATAATATTTACCATCGGAAGCTTGCATTTTCAGTTGACTACAATTTGTAGCCAACTCACTTCCCTCTTTTTTTAAACGAAGTTTTAGCACACTCCAATATTTTCTTGCATTAGGACTTTCAGTTAATGCATGTATTACATCAATAATAGAAAAATACCATTTTTCTTCATCCTCGTTCCAGATCGTTCTCACTTTTTTTTCTTCAAATAACTGAATACCCGCGCCCTCCTTGTTCATTCCAAAAGAATTAAAATTAAAAATCAAATATAGTTTTTTTTCATATTAAAGAATACTAAAAGAAAGAAAAATACCACATTTAATGTGTCGGAACATTTATTTTAATATTTTTTAATTTCAACCAACTTCCAAAAAACTTCAGCATCTGCCGGAATAATTATTTTATGGGATTGCTTATAAAAAGCCGAATGCGCAAAAACATATACATAATCCAGTAAATCTATTAATCTGAAACTTTGTTTGTATTCTGACCGAACCTCATCGCTATTGGCAAAACAAACATTTGCATTTTCTTCTTTTATGAAAATTAGATTTAAAGTTTGCTCTATTTTTGAAAGAAGTGCTTGATTTTGGTTTTGATTTTGGAAAAGATCATTTACCTGAAAATAAATACTTTTTCCGTCGAAAATCATCTTAGAAATCACGTTTTCCAATTCAGTATTTTGATCTAATTGCGAATTTTCTAACCCCCTGATTTGTTCTATATACTTTTGAATTTCCATAACCTCAGCCATTAAGTTGTCCTTAAAGCAAAAAAGCAGTTCTGTCTGAACTGCCTTTCGTTATTTCTGATTTAGTAATTTCTCTAAATATTCAATCTTTTCTTTTTCCGCCTGAAGCAAACGCTCGTAAAGCTTTTTATTTTCTTCTACAGTTTCCATCAATTTATCTAATGGATTGAAAGTGCAATGATTTCCGAAATTTACTTGACTATCTTTTGTATCATTAAAAGTATTAAAGTAATTAATCATTCCTTCTTCTGAAAAGTTTTTAATGGCTTCTGCTGTTACCCCAAGCACTTTTGCAATTGCGATAAGTTTATCTTCATCTATCGTTTCGCTATTTTCTATAGCCGAAATCGCTTGCTGGTTTGTTCCTAAAGCCTGCGCCAAAGCTTCCTGCTTCATATCTCGAAGTTCACGAATACGGCTTATTTTTCGCCCTATATGATTTGGTTTTGTTAGTGTGCTCATAATTCAAAGATAAATAATTAAAATATCAAAATTGGCAAAATGTAAAAAACAGATTTTTCGGTGTATGATACAGCCAAAAATGATTTCATACGGTAAAATCTATTTCTACTCTTGCATCAAATCAAACAAAAGTACAATTTTTCTTATAATTATTTTATAAAAGTCAAATTGTAAAGCCATTAACTTCTAAGCCAATTAAAACTAACACTATGGAAACCAACGAAACTAAAAACCTGGAACGTCTTAAAGAATTAACCACTTTATATTTCCGCACCCTAAAACCAGCCAATGACAATTCTAAAATGCAAATCGCTCAAATCAAAGTTTTAAATTATTTCGAACTCGGCTGCCTTATTTCCGATTTACTAAAACTCTGCATTCTGGCACTCAACAACGATATGCAAAACATAGAAAAAAAGAAATCTGAATCTATAAATGTAGGGCTAATTCTAGAAACGGTTCTATCTATTTTCCCTTTGGATGAAATGGAGTTTTTGGGGTATGTTGGGGAGGTTGTTGGAGAATGACTTTCTACTTGCGAAGATGAAAGGTCTAATTTGAAAAATCTCGCAAAGGCGCTAAGTCGCAAAGTTTTTTTTCACAATCTTGTCATTTCGACGGAGGAGAAATCTCCGCAAGTAGCTCTACACAGAATGTCGTCTGCTGGCGCGAGCGTCTCGCTCGTGCATTTCTTTGTGTTCACAAGCGGGACACTCGCGCTATTAGTAGCATATTTTTTATAGCTGAATAATTTAATAGTACAAATTTTATTTGCTATTTTTCCTATGTTTGTTAAACCAAACAAAAAATATGCAAACGATATCAGATTTATTACATAGTTTAATAGAATCATCAAAAGAGCGTATAAAAACTCCAATCACGGGAGCTTTCATATGCTCTTTTTTTATTTACAATTGGCGACCAATTTTTCTATTATTATTTTCGGATACAAATATTGAATATAAAATTGCAATGATTGATTATGAGTATTGTACGCTTGGAACAATATTATGGCCTCTAGGATTGGCATTTTTTTATACAATTATGGTTCCGTCAATAATGCTGGTAGTGGATGAGTTGCTTATACCAATAAATAAGCGTCGAATATCCTCAAAATACAATAGAAAGTTTTTTGAAGCTGAAAGAGAAACTGAATTAAAAAATATTATAAGTGGTAACAGAGACCATCAGGAGCTAATAGATAGAATCAAATTTTTAGAAGAATCAAATATACAAAGAGCAAATGCAGATAAAAACACTATCGAGTCACTAAATTTAAAACTAAATGATTCAAATGAACTAGTGCAAGATTTACAAAATACTTTAAATAATTTTAATTTAACTCATGACGGTAATGACAATAGTTCAAATTTAGCCGAGTTTTACAACAACCTTTCTGAAAAAAACAAAATAAGTATTTTTAATTTTGCTAATAATCCAGAAACACAATTTTCTGACTTGCCACTCACATTACAAAATCTTTTGACAGCAAAAGATTATTTTAAAAAAAATAATACAGGAAATTGGGCTTTGACGCCACTAGGAATGGATTTAGTGGATTCATTAAAAATCCATAGACGTCAACCGTAATGATTTATATATACAGGATATGACTAAAAAAAAAATGACGAAACCGATGAAGCTGTTATAGAGCAAATAAACAGCAAAATATTGAAACATACTATTCAATTTTTAAGAAAAGAGAATGGTAAGCCAAAACCATTTGGCTCTGGTGTTTTTGCTAAAATTTATGATGATTATTTCATTATAACTGCTTCACATGTTGCAAGTTTTTTTTTAGAACATCCTGATGAAGAGTTAATAATTAAGATTAATAAAGAATTATTTATACCTGTATTTGGGGATGTAAAATATTCGATTATTGAAAAAAGTGAAGGTATAGATTTGGCATACATTAAACTTGCCAAACAAACCATCATCAATTTGTTAAAAGTTTACATTCCTATTACTATAGAAAAGTTCCGACATCACAATAATTTATTGAATGGAACCAATTATTGCGTACTTGGTTATCCCACTATCAATGTTACTAAAGAAGGAAAACCTTTCGACACAGGTGCAACATTTTTTTTGGCTACTCCTAGTGCTAATGATAAACAATATCAATATTATAAATTCAACAAAAGAGATCATATAATATTGAATGTAAAAGGAAAAGGTACTGATGTAAGCACTAATAAAAAAACTAAAATAATCTCACAATTTCACGGAATAAGTGGATGCGGATTATGGTTTTTATTGATTTATGATAATCCCGCAACAGGCAAAACTGAAGCTGATTATAGATTAGTTGGCATAATGACCGAATTTAGAACTGGAAAATATTTTTGCGTAATTGCCAATAGAATATGGTTAATAATTGAAGCTTTTAAAGTTGCTGAAAATTATACCTTTAAAGAAAAATTTATAAAAAAAGGATTTGTTGCCTAGCAGTTTTTTTTGTTTGGTCTAATTGCTTTTTTAAAGTAGTTTTTTTAAATCATTAATTGTATTATCTAACAGAAGAGGAATTTCATTTTTAATTATTTGAGAATAGTTAACATCATACCCATTAAATAAATCGACTGCAATACAATTTTCAGGATTGACTTTAAATTTATCAGAATATGTTGCATTCAGATATCTATACATGATATCACAAAACATTCCTAATTCACCATTTTTGAAACCATCCTTTTTTACAATAAACCATACAGCACCAATTTCTTTAAAATCCAAATTATTATATGTAAATATATGAGTTGGTTTTAATTCAATCGAAATCCCATTAATTGTAATCAAAGATTTAGAATTTGAATTTTTAAGAAAATTCAAATCATTAGACGGCTTTAAATGTTTATAATCAAAATCTTCAAATACATGCAAAATATCTATATTTTTTTGAAACCTATTTTTAGTTTTTAGATCTTCCGTTTCATTGATTTTGTTATACAAATAATTTATTTTTTCTTCAATAAATCCAGTATCATCCGTTTTAAAAATACGATTTATTGCACTAACACAACTTACCCAATAATCACCACCTCCTCCATCATCCAGACTATTAACTTCTCCTTTATTAATATTATTTACAAAAGTCAACCTTGTCTTATCTGATTTTCTTCTAAAATCAATTAATTTTCCTATTGAAATCTTTTCCATATTTTAAAAAATTATACAGAAAATTAAGTCTTTTTATAGCCTTAGAAAAAAAATCTCGACAAACATATAAATTACTCGACCAAATACCATTTTTAACAAAAAAAATGGATTTAATTGATTATTAAATAATTAAATCCATTTTCTAAATCTATAAAACGAGTAAATAATTACATATTCCTTCTATACTGTCCACCAACCTCAAACAACGCCGAAGTAATCTGCCCTAACGAACAAACTTTTGTAGCTTCCATTAAATAATCGAATAAGTTTTCGTTTTTAATGGCTGCTTCTTGTAACTGGCTTAAATGCTCGTTTACTTTTGCTTCGTGGAAATTATGCAGGTTGTCCAGCATCGTGATCTGGTATTGTTTTTCTTCTTCTGTGGCACGAATTACCTCAGCAGGAATTACCGTTGGCGAACCTTTTGAACTCAAGAAGGTATTTACACCCACAATTGGGAAATCTCCGTTGTGTTTTAAGGTTTCGTAATACAAACTTTCTTCCTGAATTTTAGAACGCTGGTACATCGTTTCCATTGCACCAAGAACTCCGCCTCTTTCTGTTATTCTGTCGAATTCTTGTAAAACGGCTTCTTCAACTAAATCAGTTAATTCTTCAATGATGAACGAACCTTGAATTGGGTTTTCGTTTTTCGCTAAACCTAATTCTTTATTGATAATCAGCTGAATCGCCATCGCGCGACGTACAGATTCTTCTGTTGGTGTTGTGATCGCTTCATCGTAAGCGTTGGTATGCAATGAATTACAGTTGTCGTAAATTGCATATAACGCTTGCAAAGTCGTTCTGATATCGTTGAAATCAATTTCTTGTGCGTGTAACGAACGTCCAGAAGTCTGAATATGGTATTTCAGCATTTGGGCTCTTTCGTTGGCTCCATATTTCAATTTCATGGCTTTTGCCCAAATCTTACGCGCCACGCGACCAATAACCGAATATTCTGGATCAACTCCGTTCGAGAAGAAGAACGATAAGTTTGGTCCAAAATCGTTGATGTTCATGCCACGGCTCAAATAATATTCCACGTAAGTGAAACCATTTGAAAGCGTAAATGCCAATTGCGTAATTGGGTTTGCTCCCGCCTCGGCAATATGATATCCTGAAATCGAAACCGAATAGAAATTACGAACATTTTTAGTGATAAAATATTCCTGAACGTCTCCCATTAATCGCAACGCAAATTCAGTCGAGAAAATACAAGTATTCTGCGCCTGATCTTCTTTTAAAATATCAGCCTGAACCGTTCCTCGAACTTGAGCTAAGGTTTTTACTTTTATTTCGTTATAAACCTCCAAAGGTAAAACCTGATCTCCTGTAACACCCAAAAGCATTAATCCCAAACCGTTGTTTCCTGCTGGAAGTTCGCCTTGGTATTTTGGTCTTTCGATTCCTTTTTCTTTATATAATTTGTTGATTTTAGCCTCAACTTCTTTTTCTAAACCATTTTCTTTGATGTAAATCTCACATTGCTGATCGATTGCCGCGTTCATAAAGAAACCTAAAAGCATTGGCGCAGGTCCGTTGATGGTCATACTTACCGAAGTTAGAGCATGAACCAAATCGAAACCTGAATATAATTTTTTAGCATCGTCTAAACAGCAGATTGAAACTCCCGCATTTCCAATTTTCCCATAAATATCTGGACGTAAATCTGGATCGTTTCCGTACAAAGTCACACTGTCAAAAGCTGTAGAAAGACGTTTTGCAGGCATTCCCGCACTTACATAATGAAAACGTTTGTTAGTTCTTTCTGGTCCGCCCTCGCCTGCAAACATTCTCGACGGATCTTCGCCTTCACGTTTAAACGGATACAATCCAGAAGCGAAAGGAAATTCGCCAGGAACATTTTCCTGTAAATTCCAACGCAGAATATCGCCCCAACCTTCATATTTAGGTAAGGCAATTTTTGGGATTTGCAAATGCGATAAACTTTCAGAATGTGTCGCTATTTTAATTTCTTTATCACGAACCTTAAAGCTGTAAACCGGATTTTTGTATTTCGCTACTTTATCAGCCCAATTCAGGATAATTTCCCAATTGTATGGATCTAAATCCATTTTTACCTTATCAAATTGATTTAGTAAAAGATTTAAGAAGATTCTGTTTTCGTCGTGTTCTGCAATGCCGCTTGGTAAAACAGTCGAATCGTCTATTCCTGCTTTTGTAATTTGAGGCACTTTTCCAGAAACAGATTCAATCGTTTTAAAGATTCCGTATAATTTCTGAGCTACTTTTTGCTGAGCAATTGCCGTTTCATCATAACTTCTATTATTCTCAGCAATTTCAGACAAATAACGTGTTCTTCCTGGCGGAATCACGAATATTTTCTCACTCATTTCTTTAGTGATTTCAAAAGTCGATTTCAAGTCAGAATTCGTCTTTTCTGCCACTTTATCCATGATTGCTTTGTACAGCGTGTTCATTCCCGGATCGTTGAACTGCGAAGCGATAGTTCCGAAAACTGGCATTTCATCAGGATTTTTATCCCAAAGATTATGATTGCGCTGGTATTGTTTTTTTACATCGCGTAAAGCATCAAGTGCGCCACGTTTATCAAATTTATTTAAAGCCACTAAATCGGCAAAATCAAGCATGTCGATTTTCTCCAATTGTGTAGCCGCTCCAAATTCTGGTGTCATTACATATAAAGAAACGTCAGAATGATCCATAATCTCCGTATCAGACTGCCCGATTCCTGAAGTTTCCAAAATAATCAAATCGTATTTTGCCGCTTTCAAAACCTGAATCGCTTCGGCTACATATTTAGATAAAGCCAAATTAGACTGACGTGTTGCCAGCGAACGCATATAAACTCTCGGATTATTTATGGCATTCATACGGATTCTGTCTCCTAAAAGCGCTCCTCCGGTTTTTCTTTTCGAAGGATCGACAGAAACCAATCCGATTGTTTTTTCTGGAAAATCAATTAAAAATCGGCGAACTAATTCGTCCACCAAAGAAGATTTTCCTGCTCCACCCGTTCCTGTAATTCCTAAAACAGGAATTTTAGAAGTTGAATTTATTTCATGAATTTTATCAAAAGCCGATTTTGCAATTTCTGGGAAATTCTCTGCTGCAGAAATCAAACGTGCAATTGCCGTTGGAACTTTATTTTCGATATGATCGATTTCTCCGTTTAATTGATCTCCAATTGGGAAATCGGCTCTTTGTACCAAATCATTAATCATTCCCTGCAATCCTAAAGAACGACCGTCATCTGGAGAATAAATTCTGGTAATACCATATTCATGTAATTCTTCGATTTCGCTTGGCAAAATAACTCCGCCTCCGCCTCCGAAGATTTTAATATGTCCTGCTCCTTTTTCGCGAAGCAAATCATACATATATTTAAAGTATTCATTGTGGCCGCCTTGGTAAGAAGTCATTGCAATTGCGTTGGCATCTTCCTGAATGGCAGTATTTACCACCTCTTCAACACTTCTGTCATGACCTAAGTGAATAACTTCTACTCCAGTTGACTGAATAATTCGGCGCATAATATTGATCGCAGCATCATGTCCGTCAAAAAGCGAAGCAGCAGTAACAATTCTTACTTTATTTTTAGGAATATATGGTATTTGTTGTTCCATTTTATGAATATGATAATTTTATGGAGGCAATTTACAAAATATTTTAATATTCGATCTACACTATAGCTTTATGTTAACAAAAATAAATCGATTTCGTGAACCAAAAGGGTAACAATTTACGTAACTAATTGATATAGTTAAAGAAAGCTTAAAGACATGGCAATTTCGCAACATTTAAATAAAATCTGGAAACATGTTTTAAAGCCTCCTAAAGTAATTTAGCATTGTAGAAAGGCCCCAAATTTTTACCAAAGCTAGCCATGAAAAAGTAGTAACGTAAAAATTAAAAAAAATGAGAACATTTTATTCATTCACCGTAATTTTAGGTTTGAGTTTTTTTGTATTTTCTTTTAACAGAATTGACAATAATACTCCATCATATAAGAAAACTCCAACCTCATTAAACAGTAATAATGACGCAGATCTTGCAAGCAGCGAAGTTGTAAATGACTTCTTTAAAAGATATTCTGACTTAAGAAAATATAAGTCTGATGTCATGTCATTATACAAAAACAGAACACTCGGAACAATTTGGTTTGACGAAGAAGAAGTCAACGAATTTGGATCTGTATTGTATGAAAAAGCAAAAAAAACAAACGATTTGATTATTCCTTACCAAAAAGAAATCGATAAATTATTTGATTCGTCTTCAGAAACAAAACTATCTAAAACCGATGCTGATATGCTTTTGAGTTCATTATATGTAGTGTACACCAAAAAAAGTAATTCAGACAAGAAAAGATTGCAATATGATGTGTTATTGAAAGACTTCCTAAATTATAGTACTATTGAAGAAGCAACTGCCGCAACCACAGCAACAGATGAAAAAGTGCAATATGACCAATATTACAAATTGCAGGATGCTTTGAAAAAATACAAAAAATTAGATCATACCAATAAATGGAAACCAATTGTTCCGGCAGAAACTCCATACAAAGATTTGCGTCCCGATGCTGAATCTAGTACGATTGCACAAGTTAGAACACGTTTGTATTTGTTAGGAGATTTAAAACAGGATTCTAAAAGTGATGTTTACGATCGTGAATTGATGGATGCTGTAATGAAGTACAAAGTTCGTAACGGATTTAAACCAAATTATATTCTTTCTGAAGAACATATTAAAGAAATGAATATTCCGTTGACTGAAAAAATGGAAACATTAAAACTAAACATGGAAAGATGTCGTGAAATTGCAGCTCAAATTGCCGCAAGCGATGAATACGTTTTGGTAAATGTTCCATCTTACGAAATGATTTATGTTAAAAACGGAAAAGTACAATTGACCTCACCAGTATTTGTTGGAGCTCCATTAACTAAAACAACGATTTTTAATGGCGAAATTGATCGAATCGTTTTTAGTCCCTATTGGACAGTACCACAAAGTATTGTACAAAACGAATTAAAATCTAAAATTGCTTCAGATCCGAATTATCTAGCAGAAAAAAACATGGAAATTGTGAATGGACAAGTAAGACAAAAACCAGGTCCAGACAATTCTTTAGGATTGGTAAAATTTATGTTTCCAAATAAAGAGGATATATACATGCACGATACACCTTCTAAAACGTTGTTCGATTTTGAAAAAAGAACTTTCAGCCACGGATGTATCAATGTGAAATTGGCTAAAGAACTTGCTGTTGCCATGTTACAAGATTATCCAGAATGGAATCAGGCAAAAATCGATAAAGCTATGGCTGGTAAAACAGAAAACAGTTTTAAATTGTCTAAAAAAGTGCCTATTTACATTACCTATTTTACTTCATTAGTAAATGAAAATGGTGAAATCGGATTCTTTCCAGATGTTTATGAAAAAGATAAAGAGTTAACCAGCGAAAATGCTGTTGTAACTCAATAATATAAGTTTTATTCAGTTGAAGTGAGAATTTATCAATTTTGGTAAGTTCTCACTTTTTTATCTCAAAAAACAACATAACTTATTAAAAATAAACCTTTTAATAGTAAAAACACTTTTAAAGTCTTACGATTTTTGCACTCAGATTATACCACTAATTTGTAATATTTAAAAGCTAATTATTATGAAAACAAATAATACCGAAGGACTAACTATGTTTGAAATCAATGTCTTAATTCAGCAAGGAGCAAAGTTTATTGTATTTCCTTTTATCTTTTCTAAAATGGTAAAAAGAATTAAAGAATCTAACATTTATTTTGTCCGTCCAAACGAAAGTACTTTCAAATACGCTTTAAAACATTTTTATCTCAATCTCTCTGTAAGCTGGCGTATATTCCCGTACGGACCAATTTATGTTTTAAAATCACTTTTTTTCTTGATTAAAGGGGGAAAAGATTATACTGAAACCATTTTGAAAGATTTAAGTAGAAACAATCCCGTTTACAATCCGCAAACGAGATTGTCTTATAAATAAAATAGCTTCATTAAAGCATCAGCAATCTTAAATTAAATAATACTATTCAGGAAATATTGTCCCAAAATTCAATTGATTTCTGCAGATTGACCTGCTTAAATTTGTGACTTCGGATGTATTGTTAATTCTCAAACAAAATGTTGCTGTCTATGACATAAAATTGTGGCTTTATTTTTGAATAAGTAGTATTTTTGAAACTTAAATAAAACCCCATAATGAAAAAGATTTTCCTATTAGCCGTTACATTTTCTCTGACCTCTTGTGCACAAGTACAACAGACTTTAAATCAATTGCCTCAAATCGCTTCACAACTTCCTGCCGGTAATGTTGATATCGCTTCTGGATTAAAAGAAGCCTTGAACAAAGGAATTACACAACAGGTAAGTAAATTAACCGCAGTTGATGGGTTTTATAAAAATGAAGCCGTAAAAATCCTAATGCCAGAAGAATTACAAAAAGTAGACGCTACTTTAAGAAAAATCGGTTTAAGTTCTCTTGCTGATGAAGGAATCAAAATGTTGAATCGTGCCGCTGAAGATGCCGTAAAAGAAGCTACTCCGATATTTGTTACTGCTGTGAAAAACATGACTTTTACAGATGCTAAAAACATCCTTTTAGGAAACGACAGCGCCGCAACAAGTTATTTGCAAAACAGCACCACAACGGCTTTATACGGGAAATTTAATCCGGTAATCAAAAGCTCGTTTGAAAAAGTAGGTGCTGATGTAGTTTGGAAAAATATTATCACAAAATACAATACTATTCCGTTAGTAAAAAAAGTAAACCCTGATTTAACGGATTATACGACAAATCAAGCTTTAACTGGAGTTTTCAAAATGATTGCTGTGGAAGAAAAAGAAATTAGGAACGATATTTCTGCAAGAACAACGCCTTTATTAAAAAGTGTTTTTGCATTACAAGACGGAAAATAGATTTTTCCTAAGGTTCAAAGAGACAAAGTTACAAAGGCTCAAAGTTTTAAACTTGAGAACTTTATATCTTGAAAAACATTACGGTTAAATAATTAACGATTAACCGATTAAACCAAAAAACAAAAGACCAAATGCAAAAAATTACCATTTTAATTCACTGTAAAGATCAAAAAAATATTATTGCCTCTGTTACCACTTTTATTGCTAAAGTAGGCGGAAATATTACTTACATCGACCAACATGTTGATGTTGAACAAAATGTATTTTTTATGCGTTTGGAATGTGAGTTTACCAATTCTCAAATTACAGTAGAAGGTTTTAAAGAAGATTTCGATCAGACTCTTGCTTCTAAATTTGATATGTCATGGGATTTGTACAGTCAGGAACAAAAGCCTAAGATGGCATTGTTTGTTTCTAAATACGATCATTGTCTTTTTGATATTTTAGGACGTTACAGCGCTGGTGAGCTTAATATCGAAATTCCGCTGATTATTAGTAATCATAATGATTTAAGATCAATCGCAGAACGTTTTGATATTCCGTATCACTTGGTTCCTTTTACAAAAGACAACAAAGAAGAAGGTGAAGCAAAACAAATTGAGTTACTAAAAAAATATGATATCGATTTTATTGTTTTAGCACGTTACATGCAAATTATCACGCCAAAATTGATTTCACTTTACGAAAATAAAATCATCAATATTCATCATTCGTTTTTGCCTGCTTTTCCAGGAGCTAAGCCTTATCATTCTGCTTTTAAACGAGGTGTAAAAATTATTGGAGCAACCAGTCACTACGTAACTGAGGAGTTAGACGAAGGTCCGATTATTGAACAGGATATTTCCAGAGTTTCTCATATTCATTCTGTAGAAGATTTTATTATGAAAGGGCGTGATTTAGAACGAATTGTTTTGGCAAGAGCGATCAAATTACATTCGGAACGTAAAACAATGGTATACAGCAACAAAACGGTTGTCTTTTCTTAACTAAAATGCTAAGTTTTTAATCTTTGAACACATAATTAATCCGATAGATTTTTAGAATTTATCGGGTTTTCTTTTTAAAATATTTTTAGTTTAAAAGTTCTAAAATTTGCTCTTTTTAGACTTCGACATCTTCCATTTTGATCGTAATTATTATTTTTTAGAGAGAAAAAAGCATCTTTACTATTAACATTTTAGCAATTAAAAAAACAATCTCTTGTTATATTCTTAATCAAAATTAAATGTCCGTGTATTTAAATAGTTAAAAGAATATTTTTCATTGCAGAATACTCAAAATCTGGCATTTAAAAATCTTAACGTATGTCCAACAAAGTAATAACAAAACCTTAACAGCATAACATCAATTTATGTCTGACCTTTGTAATGTAATAAACTGGTTATTTATTATTTTGGTTTTGGTTAGTTAAATGATGCCGACATCTTCGAGATGCCGGCATTCTTTTTTGATATTAATTTAGGTTTTGGCTGCCTTACTTACACTTAATTTTTAACGCAGAGAAAGCTAAGTTTTTTTTTAGTTCGCAAAGCTTTATCCTAGAATTTGCAAACTTTGGGCTTCAAAATGTATTTCAACGACATTAACTTATATTCAACAAAGTAATAACAAGACCTTAACAGCTTTGCATTGATTTATGTCGGATCTTTGTAATGTAATAAACTGGTTATTTATTATTTTGGTTTTGGTTAGTTAAAACAATGCCGGCGTCTTCGAGATGCCGGCATTCTTTTTTGATATTAATTTAGGTTTTAGCTAACCTCCTATACGCTTAATTTTTAACGCAAAGAACGCTAAGTTTTTTTTATCCAAGAGTTTATTAAAAGTTCGCAAAGCTTCGTCCTAAAAATTGCAAACTTTGGACATCAAAATGATTTCAACGACATTAACTTATATCCAACAAAGTAATAACAAGACCTTAACAGCTTTACATTGATTTATGTCGGACATTTGTAATGTAATAAACTGGTTATTTATTATTTTGGTTTTGGTTAGTTAAATAATGCCAGCTTCTTCGAGAGGCTGGCATTTTTTTTTGTCTATTTTTTGAAGTTTCAAATTTCAGGTTTTCGTTGTTTCAAGTTGTTTTGTGATTATTATGTTGAAGGCAAAAACATATAAAAATGCTGATTTTTTAACAAAATTTTTTCAACCCTTTTAGAGATTTAAAACTCCTATATAATATTGAGCAATTATTAATAACCAATTAACTTTAAAAACGATGAAAAAATTTTTTTCTATTTTGACTTTGGGGCTGTTATTTTCTTGTGCAAATGAGGCCGAAATCACACAAGCTTCTACAGATGCTGAAATTATTAAGCTGATGAAAACACCCGATAAAAGCGCTTTGACAGAGGCTCAGATAAAAAGAATTGTAAATTATCTGGATAAACATCCCGAAAATTCTAAGTATTTAATAACAGAAGATATTTCAAACTTCCCTAAGCCTCCTGTAATGACTCCAGGCTTGAAAGAAAGAATGAAAACCGGAAAATATATACTAGAGGACTATTTACAAATCGAAACAGTTCCTCAAGGCGCTCCTGATTATGGCGCAACTCTTCAAATAATTAGCCTTGACAGTATAAAGTAATTCTGTTTCAGATTTAATTTTAAGTTCCTCTGCTTTGTGGTTAAAGCAGAAACTTAAGATTTTGAGCAAATCTTATACTTTTCTATTTGTTGTATTTTTTTTCTTACAAATATTCCACTCTTTTTGAGTATTTGATACTCTTACCATTTAGTGCATCGAGTAATTTTAATTTAATAATAAAAACTTTTATGATGAAATTCTTACCCATTGTCCTTTTCCTATCTGCTTTTTTAAAATTCTTTTTTCTAAAAAGTAATAACTCCGAAATAAAAAAAGGTGTATACATCTTAACCACCGAAATCAGATCCAATATCCCAAATGGTAAATCTTTAAAATTTCCTGATGACAGTATTTTTATTGATAATGAATTTGCTATTGAAAAAGTAATTAGAATCGATCAAAAAGATTCTATGGGCATAATCGAAACCAAACAATCTTTAGACCGATATAATCTTATCGATTTTAAAAAAGGCTTACATAAAAATATAGGAAAGAATCTTGAAGCAGATATCAAAAATATTCCATGGTCAGATCTTAGTAAAAAAGAAGTCTCCATGGACTTTAGTGCTACATGGGAAAATAGTGAGATTTACAAAACCAAAGACACCATTTACGAAGGAATAAAAGTCAAAAAAATCGAATATATTTCGAATACCAATAAGACGTATGAGATATATCTAAAGCCAAATTCATCAAAAAATCAGGACTTTGTGTTTTATAAAGGTATTGAAGATAAATATCAAGGTGAAGTATTAAAAATGAAATATACTTATCCAGATGGATGGAATACTACTTGCACAAAGAAATTTATCCCAATTAAAAATCATGAAGTTTTAAACGCTCTAGAAAAGCTAATTCTGAAAGCAAAACAATAGCTTTCTAACATCATAAAACAACTAATTCTTCAATCTTTCGTGAAGTATTTTAAAGTAAGAAAATGCTTTTAGCAATCGGCTGCCATGCCACGAAAACATTTCTCCGTCTACGAAAATGGTTTTGGCGTGGTGTGTAAATCTTCCGATTTCAAAAGCATCTTCTTCTTTAAAAGGATACGGTTCTGATGAAAGAAAAACAATGTCCGGATCACCTTCTAAACGCATTTTCTTCAATTCGATTTCAAGATAACGCCCTTTGTCTTCGTAAATATTTTTGAAATGATTGAGTTTTAATAACTCATTGATATAAGTATCGTTTCCTGCAACCATATAAGGATCTTTCCAGATAAAATAGGCTGCTTTTTTCTCTTTTGTATCTTTTATATAATTTTCGAAATCGCTCAAGGCGAAAGTCAATTTGTTGTTCCATTTCTGCGCTTCGATTCTGCAATTGAATAATTGCCCGAAGTCCGAAATCATTTGGAAATTATCTTCGACAGAAACAATATTAGTAACCCAAACCGGACAAATAGCACTTAATTGCTCAACAATTTCTTGAGTATTTTCTTCTTTGTTACAAATGATAATATCGGGCTGTAAAAGCTTTATTTTCTCAAAGTGAATTTTCTTTGTACCTCCAACAATCTTTTTGGTAGATTTAAAATGAAAAGGATGCACACAAAACTTCGTTATTCCGATAATTTTGTCTTCCAAACCTAAATCATATAATAATTCGGTTTGAGAAGGAACAAGCGAAATGATACGTTTTGGAGTGTTTTCAAAAGAATGAACAGTTCCTATTTGATCGGTAATTTGTTTCATATTTTTTAAGTCGCAGTTTTCGGTCTCAGTCGCAGTCTAGCCAAAGACTGAAAACTGAGACTGAGACTGAAAACTTTATCTATCAGCAATATTTAGTCGCAGTTTTTCGTCTCAGTCGTAGTCAACGCAAGACTGAAAACTGAGACCGAGACTGAAAACTTTATCTATTAGCAATAATCAAAGCCATTTCCTGTTGCACTTTTAAAGCTTCTTCTCTTGCTTTTTCAGCAAAATCAGTTCCTTTTGAGGCGTAGATAATCGCTCTTGCAGAATTTACTAAAAGCCCAACATTATCGTTCATTCCGTATTTACAAACTTCAGATAAACTTCCGCCTTGAGCTCCAATTCCTGGAACTAGCAAAAAGCTATCTGGAACAATTTTTCTAATTTCAGTAAAATATTCTGCTTTTGTAGCGCCCACAACGTACATTAAGTTCTCGCTGTTTTTCCAAGTTTTAGAAGTTTCTAGAACTTGTTTGTACAATTCCTTTCCGTTTGTATTTAAAGTCTGAAAATCGAAAGCACCTTCGTTAGACGTTAAAGCCAACATAATAGTATGTTTGTTTTCGAAAGCCAAAAACGGTTCAACTGAATCTTTTCCCATGTAAGGAGCAACAGTTACACTATCAAAATTTAAATCTTCAAAAAAAGCTTTCGCATACATACTTGACGTATTTCCGATGTCGCCACGCTTTGCGTCGGCAATGGTAAAAATATCAGGATAATTTTCGTTGATATAATTGATTGTTTTCTGCAAAGACATCCATCCTTTTATTCCGTACGCTTCAAAAAATGCTGTGTTAGGTTTGTAACCAACAGTCAAATCATGAGTTGCATCGATTATGGCTTTATTAAACTCAAAAATTGGATCTTCGGTTTCCAATAAATGTTGCGGCATTTTATCCAAATCAGGATCTAAACCAACGCATAAAAATGATTTTTTTTGAAGAATTTGTTCGTGTAGTTGTTGTGTTGTCATATTGTATTTTAATAGTGCGGCAAAATTACGAATATAATTGTGAATTGTGAATGGTTAATTGTAAATGGTTAATGCTTTACATAGAATAGAATTATCACATTCTCTAATTTTCTAATTACCTAATTAACATTGAATTCCTGTAACAACTCTTCAAAATTGTGTAAAGAAAAACAAGAGCTGCACTGGTATCTTTGAGAAAACACTTAAAAAAGACAATCATGAGCCCAAATATCGGAATCACACCCGCTAATCTAAAGAAGAGTGCTTCTATCCTAGGCACAATCTTATCTAACGAAATGACATTATATGTAAAAACCCGAAAATTTCACTGGAATATCTCAGGAAACAGTTTCATGGAATTACATAAATTATTCGAAGAGCAATACCGAATTCTGGAAGCCCAAATTGATGAAGTTGCGGAACGCATTAATCAATTGGGAGAAAAAACAATTGGTACAATGAAAGAGTTTATCGACAATTCTACTTTGAAAGAATCTCCAAAAGAATATGCTTCACAAAAACATATGTTATCGGAACTTCTTGAAAATCACGAACAACTGGTAAGTGAATTTAGAAGTTATATTCCGATTTTTGAAGATGAAACGAAAGATGCCGGATCTGCTGATTTTGTTACAGGATTACTGCAACAACACGAAAAAATGGCTTGGATTCTGAGAAGATATCAGGTTTAAAAAATAGAGGCAAAATGAAAATTATGCAACAGTCGTTAAAATAAATGTAACAAAAAGCTAACTTCTAATTTGCAATTTTACATTATAATAATTCAAACAAAAAACATCATGAATACTACAGAGATAAAAGGAAACTGGAATGAGTTAAAAGGAAAATTGAAACAAAAGTATGCCGATCTTACGGATGACGATCTATTATACGAAGAAGGAAAAGAAGATGAAATGTACGGAAGACTTCAGAAAAAATTAGGTCAAACAAAAGAAGAATTTAAAAAGATGTGGTCTGATTTGTAAATCCTTACAACTCAACAGGGAAATACCGTCTAGTAAAAAATATTAGGCGGTATTTTTTTGAAAATTTTATTTTAAAATACATTTAACTTGTAATTCTAAGCTATTTTTAAGCAAAAACACCAAATAATTTAAGTATCTTTAACCAAATTTCTATAAAATGAAACTATTTATAAAGTTCGACATTAACACCATTTGCTCGCTTTATTTGAAACAAAATCTGGAACAAAATAATATTAATTTTACAACTCTAGGTTTTGGCGAAATCGAGATTGAAGACAATATAGATGCCGAAGCACTTGAGAATTTAAAAAACAAATTAAGTCCTTGTGGTTTTGAAGTAGTTGAAAATCAAAAGAGTGTACTGGTTCAAAAAATAAAAGATGCCATTATTGAACTAGTCTTTATGGACGACAGTAATAATTATAAAAGTTCTGTGTTTCTGGCTGAGAAGCTAAATCACAGTTATGGATATTTATCAAATGTTTTCTCAGAAGTAACCTATTCTTCTATTGAAAACTTTATCATTTTACAGAAAATTGAAAGAGCAAAACAATTGATTATTATCAATGAAATGAGTTTGACGGAAATTGCTTTTTTACTAAATTACTCCAGTGTTGCCCACTTGAGTACGCAGTTTAAAAACACAACCGGAATTACTCCATCTGCTTTTCAGCGAATTATTAAGAAACGAAGAGAAAATTTAAAATAAAACCCAAACACCACGATCAAAATGCAAAAAAACGCATTACACATTTTACTTGCCGATGATGATGAAGATGACCGTCTTTTCTTTAAGGATGCTTTCGAAGAAATCAAAATACAAACAAATGTAAATTTTGTTCACGACGGAATGCAGCTTATGGATCATTTAATGAACCCAGACAATAAACTTCCAGATATTTTGTTTCTAGATTTGAACATGCCTAAAAAAACAGGTAAAGAATGTTTGATTGAAATCAAGAAAACAGAGCATTTAAAAGATATAATCATTGCCATCTACTCTACTTCTTCTTCTGAAGAAGACATTGAAGATACCTTTATTCAAGGTGCCAATATTTACATCAAAAAGCCTAGCGATTTCAATACGCTTAAAAAAATAATTAATGAAGTTGTGACTGTGAACTGGCATTATCATACTTCTGGACTTAACCGTGATAATTTCTTGCTCCGACTAAAATAAGAGCCATAAATAAATGAAGTGGATACCAAATTTTAATTCTTCAAACTCTTTGAGAGTTATTTTTGTAATCGCAGTTTTCATTCTGTTATTTCTTTCTTCAATTGCTTACAAACATAATCAGGACTTGAATGAATCGAGTAAACTGGTTATGCATACTTACGAAATAAACATCCAGCTCGAGCGATTAATGTCGGCTATAAAAGATGCAGAAACGGGCCAGCGAGGTTATATCATTACTCGCAATGCCCGTTTTCTGACGCCTTATATTTATTCTCGTGATAAGGTAAATACTTCTTTTATTACCTTAAAAAAACTGACTGCCGATAATCCGCAGCAGCAAAAAAACCTTCAGAATTTATTCAAACTCATTACCCAGCGTTTCGTTTCTTTTGAAAACTGTCTAAAATACAGCGATCCTAAAACGTACGACAAACGAAAACTAGACAATCACATGTTTGGTGGTCGTATTTTAATGGAAAACATTCGCTTTAAGGTGGATGAAATGAATGACATCGAAAAGACCTTTCTAAAAAAAAGACTTAAAATCTATGATTCCGAAATTTCTTTAAGCCCGCTTTTTTCTATTTCATTATTTTTAGTGGCTTTATGCTTTATTTTACTGGCTTACAGACAAATTAGTCGTGATTTTGAACGCTTGAAAATCTTCAACAAAAAGCTTTTAATTTCAACTGGTTTAATTGCAGAATCTGAAAACATTGGTAATTTCAGTACTTGGCAATGGGATTTAGACACCGACAAAATAGATTACTCAGACAATCAATATCGTTTGTTGGGACACGAACCTAATTCTTTTATTCCAAACAAAGCAACGCTTTTAAAATTTGTTCATCCTGACGATAAAGAAACTTTTGCCAAATATATGGACGCGATTGTGGAGAAAAAATATCTTCCGTTTGTGTATTATAAAATTGTTAGACCAAATTACGAAGTCCGTTATTTTAAAACCACAGGGAAAATTGTTACCGATCAACAAGGAAGCAAAATTTTACTTGGAATTAATTTTGACATCACAGACGAACATTTACTCAATATCGAACTTCAGGAACGAAATAAAGAACTTGAAAAAAGTAATAAAGAACTGGCTTCATTCAACCATGTCGCCAGCCATGATTTACAGGAACCGCTTAGAAAGATACAAACTTTCATCTCTAGAGTTTCAGATGCCGATAAAGCGGTAATGTCTGACAGTGCTAAAAACTATATCACTAAAATTGAAAGTTCAGCCAAAAGAATGCGTGTTTTAATTGACGACCTTCTCTTATTTTCAAGAACAAATACAACGAAAAAGGAATTCATTAAAATGAATCTTAACGAGCTTCTAGACAATGCCGAATCAGAATTAGCAGAAACTATTGAAGAAAAGAAAGCGGTTATTCGAACCAATAAACTTCCGAAGCTTGCGGTTATTCCGTATCAAATCGAGCAGCTGTTTATCAATTTAATTGGAAATTCATTAAAATACAGCCGTCCTGAAGTTGAACCTGAAATTTCGATTACAAGCGAGAAAGTAAATTCGGCAGATTATCCTGAAATATTAGAACAATCGATTAAGAAATTCCACAAAATTACCTTTACCGACAACGGAATGGGATTTGATCCGCAGTTTAAAGAAACGATTTTTATTCTTTTTCAAAGACTGCATTCCAAAACAGATTATCCTGGAACCGGAATTGGATTAGCGATTTGTAAAAAAATTGTTGAAAACCATAAAGGACATATTACAGCAAATAGTACTCTTGAAAAAGGTTCAGAGTTTACTGTTTTTCTTCCCGATTAAAATTTTATTTTAATTCGAAAAACTGAAAAATCACCAAGAGATTCCTTCTTAGATTATTTGTAAGAAAAAAAATCCCATCATTATAACCGAAACTGAAAAAGAAATTATAGAAAAATCTATAATTTCTTTTTTTTTACGCAAAACCAAAACCTCATAAACCATTGATTTTAAAAGGATAGAAGCCTAATTTAAATCTATTATGGGAATTATATAACGATTCATTTTTATGCTGTAAAGAAAAACCTTTGATTCGTTAGCATCTTTGTAATGTAATACTTGAGGAAATAATAATGAACGCAATTCCCATTTTAAAAGCTTCACTTTTTAGAGTCTTTTTCTTGCTCGTATTAGGACTCTGCATCACGTCATGCAGAAAGATTAATCCGATAGAAAGTTCTTTAAAAAACCAGGCTTTTGTAATAACAGAAAGAGAAGAAACAGAAGCACTGTTTTTTATTTCGACGGCAAATGCAACTAAATCTATTATTTCTAAAAGTGAAATTGCACAAGAAAAAAGTTCAGACGCCATTGTTCAGGAATTGGGAAAAAGAATTGAATTTCAAGAAAATCAAATTCTGAACGATATATCAAAAATGGCCACGATGAAGCTCATTGTCATTAATGAAATTAACGCCACACACAAAAGAGACCTGTACAACCTCATTGATGCAAAAGGCAAAGATTTTAATGATGTTTATCTAGACGCAATGAAAGATGCTTTAAACGATCAAATTGAATTGTTTGAAACCATATCTAGACAAACGAATGACAAACAGATTCTGGAAATGGTACTTCGTTATCTGCCTGAACAATACAAACTCTTACGAGAGACCGAAAGAATAAGAAAACAAAATGTATAAACGCCTATTATCTATCTATTAACTAAATTTTTTACTATGAAATTACAAGCCAATTTTTTATGCGCCTTAACACTTTTTTTATCAGCTTCATTTGGAATGCTGCACGCTCAAGACAATAATGTAAATACCGAGTTCGGTGTAAAAGGAGGATTCAACATGTCTAACCTGTACAATAGCGGAGACGATGTAGATGACAACAATGTTTTATACGGTTTTAATGCCGGTTTTTATGCTACACTTCCTATTTCAGATATGGTAGCAATTCAGCCAGAGCTTTTGTTTACTACAAAAGGGGCTAAGTTAGAATATAACAGTGCTTTAGCAAGCGGAGATGCAAAATTCAAACTAAATTATATCGAAGTTCCTTTATTAGTGAGAGTGAATGTTACTAAAAACTTTAATATTCATGCCGGTGGATATGCATCTTATCTGGTAAGTTCTAAAATTAAAGGAGAAGGAGATTTTCAGTTTGATCAAGAAATTGACAGAGATGATCTTGCAAAATTTGACGCAGGTATCGCTGCAGGTGTAGGAGTTGATTTTGATCCAATAAGCATCGGAGTACGATACAACTATGGTTTAACAACCGTTGGTAAAGAAAGAACTGTTGCTGGAACAACTTACACAGTTCCAGACGCTAAAAACAGTAATCTGACTTTATACCTTTCGTATAAGTTGAACTAAACAAAAATTAATTATTAACCTCTAAAATAAAAAACCATGTCTAACTTATTATATACTATCGCAGTGATTCTGGTTATACTTTGGGCTTTAGGGTTCTTTGTTTACAGTTTTGGAAGTATTATCCATATACTTTTAGTAATCGCCATTATCGCAATTCTTCTTAGACTTATTAAAGGTCGAGAAATATAAGCCAATTTTTAAATCAACAAATTATAAATATTAATCCATTTTTAAATCAATTATTATGAAAACTAGTAGCACAATTTTAGGAATTTTAGGAGCCGCAGCGGCGGGAGCGTTTATAGGAGTTTTGTTTGCACCAGATAAAGGTTCAAATACTAGAAAAAAAATCAAAGACAAATCGAAAGATTACAGCGATAACCTTAAAACGAAATTTGATAATGTTGTAAACACAATCACTTCAAATGGTAAAGAAATTATCGAAGAAGGAAAATCTAAACTGAACCAAGTGAAAGATGATTTCAACGCAATCAAAGATGAAGCTAAAACAGTAAAATCTAACTATTAATCGAGGTATTAATTAGTGAAATTTTCAAACCATAAAACCCTATATCATGGAACCAAACGCAACAACAAACGAGAATCTTAATCTTTACGAAAAAGCTGAAAACTATGCTAAAACAAGTTTAGAATTATTAAAACTAAAAACAGTATGTTCAGTGGCAGACGGTGTGTCATCGTTGGCATCAAAGATAGCAATCGGGATTGTTGTTGCGTTTTTTACCTTATTTCTAAATATAGGGATTAGCTTATGGATTGGTAAAGAACTTGGAGAGTATTATTATGGTTTTTTCATCATGGCATTGTTCTACTTACTTGTTGTAATTATTGTAGTCAAATCACATCATAAAATCATAAAAACGCCAATCGGCAATACGATCATTTCAAGTATCTTAAAAGACAATAAAGATTGAGATTTAATTTATTAATACAAAAAACTAACCTATGGAGGCTATATATAATATTGATCAGTTAAATCAGAAAATTAAAGAATTAGAAGTTCGTCAAGACACCGAATGGTGCGCTATAAAAGACCATGTTGATGAAATCAAAGAAAACCTAAAACCAATCAATTTGATTCGAAATACGGTCGAAGAAATCAACGAAACAGTAGGTTTTAAAAGTCATATAGCACAATCTGCTATCAGTATCGGAATCGGTTATATCGCAAAACGATTTATAGTCGGAAAAGGTGATAGCATGTTTAAAGGTATCTTAGGCTCCATCGTTCAGCTTATTGTGACCAATATGGTCTCTAAGCCACAAAACGAAACTTCAAATGAAACTTCCGAAGAAGAAGATTCATCAAACTACTAAACATCGCAAGAGTAATTTGTCAAACTAAATTTATGTATTATGGAAAAGTTAAACAATATAATAGTTAAAAATGGTGTATACGTTTACTCGAATCTATATAAATGTTTTGAATACACAAGAGTATTTCTAGGTATCTAACATTCATTATACGCTTATTGGGGAAAGCGGTTAATGAAGATAAGACCTTCACTATATTTTGAGGTTCTAAGAGACTAAAGTTCTGAGGTTCTAAGTTTTTTTACCATTTCGATCAATCGAAATTTAATATAAACTTGATCCTATTAGAACATCAACCTTTACCTCAAACAAAAGAGACTGTTTCGCACAAGTGAAACAGTCTCTTTTTATTTAAAAAAAGTTCGAAGAGCTAAAAAACTCAGAACCTTAGCATCTCAGCATCTTAGAACCTCTCCATTAATTATAATTTTGATAAATCGGTAATTTCAGACCGACATACACATTTGCACCTTTGGAGTTGTTTGAGAACAAATTGGTAATCAAAGTTCCAGAACCGATAAAGATTGGGCCGGCTCTGAAACCTGTTCCTACTTGTGTTCCGCTGTATTCCATGTAGGTTACTGGAAGGTAAAAACTGAATTGTCTTGTTTCGTATCTTGGAGTAAAAGTAACCGAATTTGCAATCGTAGTTCCGTTTACTTTATTGGCATTCACTAAACTGAAATCTCCGCTTAAATTTAGATAAAATTTATTGTCGATATTCCAGTCAAAGTTGGTGTGAAGCGCTGTAGGCAGATTTGCTTTAATCGCTTTTCTTGAAGACGTTTTGGTATAATTAGCGTCAAAGAATTCGAAAATATCTTCTGCATCATCAATATCTTCCTGAGTTATTCTTCCGTTTAAGTTATACGTGTTCTCTGTTATGTTTTTATAATTCAAACTACCAATATCAGTTACCGAAGCTGCAGCTTTAAACTTATAGCGGTTTCCGATACAAGTATGGCAATTGGTACGATATTCATACGTAAAACCTAAATCTACGCCTACTCCAGCCGAATTCGGATCGAATTTCATTTTTTCTCCGTTTTCGTAGTCGTAACTTGCAGCCATTCTTAAAGTTCCAGTCGAATAATATTCGCTCAAAGCCGAATTTGCCGCATTTCTGTTAAAGGCAACACTCACATCATTTCCGTTGATATAACCGTTTGCTCCTGCCATTAAATACTTCAGTGTAATTCCACCTTTTACAAAATGGTCGTCACGATCTAATAAAACCGTTCCGTAAGAAGCGCCAATTTCTGCCCACGAATTCGTAACTCCATTTGGATTTCCGCCCGAAATCAAAAAGCTGTTTGAGGCATCAATATCTTTACTAACCTCATCGACAAGTTCACCGTTTAAGCCTACCATATTGGTTACACTTCGTACTCTTGTAAAAAGTGCAATACTGTGCACAGGCGTAATATTCAAGGTAAACGAAGGCCCTAGGATATCCAGATTCAAATTTCCTCTGTTGTTTGATTTAAAGTGTTTAGTCGCATCGACATTAAAATCGTAATTTCCGTCTAAAGCATCCAAAACATTGATAGAATACAAATCATTCTGACCCGTTGCACTTACAGAACCAATGGTCACATCCGATTTATACTTAGAATCAACAACATTGGACGGATTAAACAATACACTCTGAATTCCTGCATAATTATCATCTCGAAACCCGAAATACGATTGCGACCGCGCATAAAAAAAGCTTCCAAAGAAGCATAATAATAGTAAAGTTTTCTTCATAGAATTTAAAAATAGATTGGTTGGTTCGGCAAATATGAAGCAAAAAAAGTTTAAAAAAAACTTTAGATTTTATGAATTCGTTAACTTTTTTTTAAGAGGTACTAAGTGGCTAAGATTCTAAGCTACTAAGGCTTACAACCAGTCCTATAAATCTTACTGCGTAAGATTCTCATGTATTATTTATCTTAGATAAAAACTTCTAAGCTACTAAGTCGCTAAGGTTTTAATTTACTTTTTTTTTGACATTTTTTTAACCATAAAAAAAGCCGAAACAAAGTTTCGGCTTTTTATCGTCGTCATCTAAGTAAAAACTTAGAACCTTAGTATCTTAGAATCTTAGCACCTAAAAAGTGTACGATTAGTACACCTCAGAAGCTTCCTTCAATTTCTCCATATTATTCACCAACTGAAGCTCGGCAACAATTTTCTGAATATCACCATTCATGATGTTTCCTAGATCGTAAAGTGTTAAACCAACTCTGTGATCGGTTACACGACCTTGCGCGTAGTTGTACGTACGGATTTTTGCCGAACGGTCACCAGAACTTACTTGTGAACTACGTTTAGAAGCATCTTCTTCTTGTTTTTTCGCCAATTCCATTTCGTATAAACGAGAACGTAATACGATTAAGGCTTTGTCTTTATTTTTATGCTGCGATTTCTGATCCTGACATTGCGCCACTAATCCTGTTGGAACGTGCGTTAAACGTACAGCCGATTTCGTTGTATTTACCGATTGTCCTCCAGGTCCAGATGAACAGAAGAAATCTACACGAACATCGTTCATATCGATCTGAACATCAAACTCTTCTGCTTCTGGTAAAACCATAACAGTAGCTGCCGATGTATGCACACGACCTTGTGTTTCTGTCTGCGGAACACGTTGTACACGGTGAACACCTGCTTCAAATTTTAAAGTTCCGTAAACATCTTCTCCAGAAACCTCAAAAATAACCTCTTTGAAACCTCCAGAAGTACCTTCGTTCATATCTACAACAGATGTTCTCCATCCTTGTGACTCACAGTATTTGGTATACATTCTGAATAAATCTCCTGCAAAAATACTTGCTTCGTCCCCACCCGTTCCGGCGCGGATCTCCACCATTACGTTTTTAGCATCTTCAGGATCTTTAGGAATCAACATAAATTTGATTTCCTCCTCCAGTTGTGGCAAACGTTCTTTTGCTTCATCCAATTGCATTTTAGCCATTTCCACCATATCGGCGTCGCTTCCGTCTGCAATAATTTCGTTGGCTTCGTCAATATTGGCTAACACAAGAATGTATTCTTCTCTCTTATCAACCAGCGCTTTAATACTTTTGTATTCCTGGTTAAGCTGCACATAACGTTTCTGATCTGCAATAACATCCGGCTGAATAATCAAATCCGAAATCTCATCAAAACGCTGCTTTACATATTGAAGTCTATCTAACATTTTCTTTTTCCTTTATTTGGACTGCAAAATTACAAAAATTTTGTGGAAAATTCTAGTGTTGATTTTTTTGGGATTTTGAGAAGAAAATTTACTGGAATTAGAATTGTTTTTAGGAGCTGATTCCTGCTATCCGCTATATCTTTTTAGGCAGAATGTTTATGGTTTTAATTAAGAAGTTTTTGGTTACCTAAAAAGGATGCCGCTTCTATCAGGGCTAGTGTTTTGGTTTTCATAAAATGATTTACGGTTTTCCGTAAACTAATTGAATTTAAACAAGTTATTTTTATCACATAAACAAGTTTAGACTCAAAATCAGGTATTTTTACTGAATGAATAATTCAAATAAAATGCGAGGTTTGCTTATTTATGATTATTAAAGCCTAAAATCAAATATTATATATCAATAATTTGAATAAAAATTTTAAAGACTATTATGAAAACGGGAAAAATTTTAGATCCAATACATGGACTGATCGAAATTACTGAAATAGAAGAATTTATTATAAATCAGAAAATATTCGGAAGATTAAGAAAAGTTAAACAAAATACATTACTTAATTACATATTTCCGGGAGCTAACCATACAAGATTCGAACATTCCATTGGTGTTATGCACCTATCAGAAATTATTTTTAATAAATCGAATGAAAATGTTGAAGTGACATATTTAAAAAAACAAAAATATGGTATAAATAAACAGTATGAATCACTTAAAGATATTTTAGGAAATGAAGAATTTGAAATTATATTACAAGAATTAAGACTTGCTGCTCTCTTACATGATATTGGACATGGTCCAACTTCCCATAAATTTGATGATTTTACAATTACTGGAAATAGGTTAATTGAAATAGTTAAAACAGAGCCTGATATTTTCGATTTTTTTATAGATGACATCATTAATTATGTTTCGATAAAAGGTTTAGAAACAAAAAGGATAGAACATGAGCTTGTGTCATGTGTATTTATCATTAAAATCATTAACACACTTAAAAAGAATAAATATTTAACAAATGAATCATTAAAAAT
This sequence comes from Flavobacterium panacis, assembly GCF_024649945.1. Taxonomy (GTDB): domain Bacteria; phylum Bacteroidota; class Bacteroidia; order Flavobacteriales; family Flavobacteriaceae; genus Flavobacterium; species Flavobacterium panacis. Next base: position 271,125 of record NZ_JANKMS010000002.1, read on the forward strand.
AAGAGATCAAATAAATTTAAAAAACATCTTAAAAATGATTGATCCCTCATTTTTACCAAATCATGAGATCATTTTAAATAACAAAGATTACACCAACTATTTCAACTCTATTATTGCTAGTTTTCCTTTTGATGCTGACAGAATGGATTATCTTTATAGAGATAGTTTTTATTCAGGAGTAAAGTACGGTTTTTTTGACCAAAGTAGAATATTAACTTCATTGCTTCCAATAGAACATAATGGAAAAATAACATTAGGAATAAAAAAAAGTGGTTTAGATTCTGTCATCAGATTCATACAATCTAGAAATCATTTATATAATCAAGTTTACTTTCATAAAACAAATTCAGCAACTAACTCAATGTTGGATTTCGTTTTTAGGCATTTAACCAAAATAAGTGTATTAGATGATGTAAAAAACTTTAAAGATTATGAAGATTTTTATTGCAAAAACGGAGATGAATATTTTTTCAATTCAACTCTCAAACATATATTAAGTGAGAATGGCTGTGATGTTTGTGGTGATAGTTGTATAGAAAATGTTGTATTAGATGAATTGATTGATCGAAATTTATGGAAGCGTTGCTATGAAGAAAGAATAAATGTTAAAAATGCAAAAAGAAGCAGTGATTTTAATGCTCATAAATTTGATGAAACAAAACTAAATGAAATTAAAAATCAACTTGAGGATTTAGGGATTTTCATCCAAGAAAATTATTCAGCAAACTTAGGTTTAAAAGGGCTGGATAAATCAAAATCAGTTCTAATTGATAAAGATCTTAACACAATTACTAATGACTGGGATAAAGTAAGTGATGAAATGTTTTTTTTAAGTATGACAAACGTATTCATTAAAAGAATTTACGTTAGAAGAACTTTTGAAACTGCAGAAGATTTTATCAAAATTGAAAATCAAATAAAAGAGCTTTTAAAAAATAATTTCTTGATACAAGAGTAATCAAATATCAAAAAAACATAAATAAAAAAATGGAAACATTGTACAAAAAAATAATTGAAGAAATTAAAATTATCGCTAATGCAAGAGAAATTTTCTCATTACCATCAACAGACGAATATAATGTTGAAAAATCGAATTATAATTCTGGAGGTGCTACACTATATGGGGAAAAGCATATAATTGGTGACCAACTTGAAAATATAGTTGTTACTTACGAATCCAAAGATAAGTGTAGAACATTTCAAATAAATCCCGACCTAAATATAGTTACTGTAACATGGGAAAAAAATAGTATAATAATGGAAACCTTCTCTCAATCATGGGAAGATAAAATGTAAATAACTTTTATGCCATTACTATAAATACTTAATACATAAGTAAGAATCAAAATAGAGCAATATTAAAACGATAGAAAAATGGAAAAAAAAGTAATATCATATTCTCATGACATGAAAGGAATACTAGATGATGATTATACGTTATATGATGACGGCACTATTTATCATTTATATGATAAGCATTCTTATCCAGGTGGGCAAAATATCGAAGAATATTTAACTGTAGATCAATTAGGATATTCCATAAAAAAAAGACTCTTCGACTCTGCATCTAATGAAAACAAATCTATTGTACAAACTATATTAAAATTAGAGTAATTTAAAATCATAACTGCTGTTTTTGATAATTAAATACCAATGAAATTTATATTTTTCACAAGAACTGAACTATTTAACCTCGTAACCAATTAAATTTTATAAATATGGCAAGATGTACAGCACCAGTAAATGGTCATCGAACAGCAAGTGGAGCGGCAGCATGTCCCGCTTGTAGTAGTCGAAATTATCGTAGTTACAATTCATACCCTACGTATTCTTCATCTTATTCAACGTCTTCAAACAATTATGGAAGTCGTAATAGCGGGCAAGGCAGAACAAAGGCACGTTGGTCTTCAGCAGGTTCTACTATCCTCTATACAGCTGCAGAGATCCGTACACTTACACCAGTGCGCGAAAATGTAGAAAAACGTGCTGATTTACCAGACTTAAGAGATGTTTTTCTTTGTCATGCTTGGGATGATCGAAAAGAAACGGCTAAAGAGTTACATGATTTACTAGAGTTAAAAGGTGTTTCAGTTTGGTTTAGTGAAAAAGATGTTTTATTGGGCTCATCTTTACTTCGAGAAATTGATAAAGGATTGGCAAAGTCTCGTGTTGGAATTGTTTTAGTTACTCCTTCTTTTCTTAAACGTATAAAAGGAGAGGGAATTGCTGACAAAGAACTTTCTGCTTTACTAGCTCGTGATTTACTTGTTCCTATTATTCACAACACAACTTTTGATGATTTACGTGATGTAAGTCCTTTACTTGGCTCAAGAAGTGGTTTAAGTACGATAGAGGATACAATGTCGGAGATTGCAGACAAATTAGCCGAACTCGTAACTCCTGAAAGTATTACTAATTAAAATGAAATGAAACCCATAGCGCGGATTTGCAATCCATGCCCGTAACAATAAAACACAATACAAATAATCAAGAAACAAAAGCTACAATAAATCATGTAGCTTTTTTATATTTACAGAAAACAAGAAATGAAAACCTATTTTGTTGACTCATTTACAAATGAAAAATTTAAAGGAAATCCAGCTGCGGTTTGTCTTCCCGAAGCCGAACTCGATGATGCGTTGATGCAAAATATTGCGGCAGAAATTGGATTTTCTGAAACTGCTTTTATAAAACAGATCAAGGAAAACACGTATAGCATTAGATTTTTTAGTCCGAAAATGGAAATTCCGTTATGCGGGCACGCGACTTTGGCTGCGTCTAAAATTCTTTTCAGCACGACTTCTTTGGAAACTATCCGATTTATTAATTGCAATAATGTCGAATTGTTTATTGAAAAAGAAGCGAATAAAATCAAGATGCAATTTCCGGTTTATGACACAGAGCAAACAGAAGTTCCTCAAAAACTCTTAGAAGCACTTGGTATTTCTGAAATCGTCGAAAAAAGATACAGTCCGAACAATAAAATAATTTTGATAGAAATTGAAAGTGCTCAAGAACTCGCCCATTTAAAACCCGATTTTACAGCCTTAAAAAATTCGCACAACGGAATAAACGGCGTTTTGGTAACTGCCATTTCCGACAACGAAAACTTCGATTTTCATTACCGCTATTTCTGGCCGTGGGCAGGAACCGACGAAGATCCAGTAACGGGCGGCGTTCAGACCTTTTTGACAAAATATTGGGCAACGAAACTAAATAAAACGAAATTTAATGCCTTTCAATCTTCTTCTAGAACCGGAATTATGAGTACAGAACTTGTTCAAGATAAAGTCTATATTCTGGGTGAAGCTGTGATTGTTTTAGAGGGTAATTTTGTTTTATAAATCCCGTTAGCGTCTAATCTTTGCGGAGCTACTTGCGAAGATTTCTCGTTCCTCGAAATGACAAAACTGTGCAAAAGAACTTTATAGAATCTATAGTGTTAGTATCTCTTTTAAATCCCGTTAGCGCAGATTTGTAATCCGTGCCCGCAACAGTAAGACGCAATACAAATAATCAAGAAACAAAAGCTACAAAAAATAATGTAGCTTTTGTTTAGATATTTACAGAAATCAATCTTTACTGGCACGGACATGGATTGCAAATCCGCGCTAAACAAGTTACGGTTTTCCGTACTATATTTTAATCTAAAGCAATTACTTTTAACAAAGTAAATAATCAGGTAGTTTTACTTATTGGTTAATTTGAATTAAGTACGATGTTTGCTTTTATATAAAATCTATTACAAACTGGTTAAAAAATAGATTTAAAATATGACATGACTACTACCAATCTCTATTTTCCAAAAAAAAATTGATTAGTTGATAAAAATATAAAAAAATGAATATTGAAGAATTTAATAGAAATGCATCTGATGCAAAAAAAATTGGCATAATAAAAGACTGTTTTCATCACAATAAGAATGAATGTAAAGGAAAAATAAAACAAGCTCATAGTATACAACGCAACGGTAGATTATCTATAATTGAAAGTGAAGTAAATAAAAATTTATCTGTTTATTGTTTTTCTCATTTTAAGTCTGACGAAAAAAATTTAATAAGTGATTTAGTTCCTCTTGGGAAAAAAGAAGCTTCAACATTTTATGGATTTTGTGATTTACATGATACTAATTTATTTTCTCCTATAGAAAATTTCCCATTTGATATTGATTCACAAATGCACTTCTTTTTGCACTCTTATCGTTCATTTGCTCACTCTTATCATAAAAAGAAAGAAGAATTAAATTTCTGGATGAATTTTGAGAAAACAAAATTTGATTCCATAATGTATAATGAAATCAAATCATATATGCAATGGGGAAATAATGTAGCACTCAAAGAATTGGAAAAAAGTAAAGTTTATTTGGACAATGCTATCGAAAATAAAAATTGGGAGAGTTTAGAATACTTAGTATATGAGAAAGAGGGTCTGTACCCCTTTGCAGTTTCCTCTCAAATGAGTCCTAAAGTTACATACAAGGGATTTCCAATCAATAATCATGAAAATCCTAGTATTCCTTATGAAAATCCAATGATTACTTTTTTACCAGATAATAATTCAACAATAGTTATTATAGCGGTATTTCCTCATGAAAGAAAAGCTGTCAAACTAATTCGAGAACTTGAAAAACTTAATGATCTTAAACTTGAAAAGGCAATAACTTCTTTAATTATAGCTAACTGTGAAAACACTTTCTTGTCTCCTTTATTTTGGAATAAAATATCGAAAATAGGTCAGCAAAAATTAATCTCCGAATTTACTATCAATGCTTCTTCAACAAAATACAACAATAAATTTTTCATCAGCTCTTTTAATTTTTTTGATGAAAAATATGAAATAAATATGCTAAAAAAATAACTTTTTCACAAACCATGCATTAATACATAAACGAGTTTAACACTTTTTCTAGAAAGAAAAAACATAGCTTAAAAACTGAAATTATGGAATTAATTGAAATTACTGAACCAACTATTCTAATCCGAATTAATAAAACTTACAGCCCAACAATGTCGAAACAATCACTTTATGATTACAGTCGTGGAAGGTGGAAATTAAAAATCGATCGTGCTAAAAAAGCAAAAATTGCATTATCAATATTTGATGGAATTGTTGTTGAAGTTTTTGAAATTAAAAGTTGGCATAATGCTGGCAAAACCGAAAGTAGCAGAAAACCAAATGATCGGCCAGATTTGAATTCTACAAAAAGTTTGGTTGGAAGAATCGAATTTCAAGGAGAGATAGCTGCGGAAAGCATTAGAAAAAAATACTTAAATAAATCGGTCAAGCAATATTTCAAAAAAGGAAATATGAATCCTGTTAAATATGTCAACGTTTAACTCCTGATTAATTAAAGATTTAATAACATATTACATACATGCAAAACACTAAAAAATACAAGAATGACGAATATTCAAATAATTAAGATAGGACACAATGACCATGTAGATTTTTCAAAACTTAAAAAAAGATTTGATTCATCATCTACATTTAAATCCCAAAATGATGTCATTGTTACGTCACCTCCTTTTTTAAACCAAGACTACTTAACAATTACAGATCAACAACTTATGTCAATTAATTTCAATAATGGTTCTGATTTTTCTATCGGCATTATTGATCGACCTCTTCAAGGAAATTTTTTTTCAAGACCAATAAGTGAGAATTTCATTGTCATATCAACATTTGGCCTTGAAGAACTTAATTTACGTGAGGGAATAACTGTTGAAAATTATTTATTAAGATTTGTGTATGCTTTTACAATTATGTTTAATGCATATGGCGGTTTTAATCAACAAGCTGCTGAAATTATGCAAAATAATATTTCAGGATGTTTATTTGATAGAGCAATATATAAAAAGCAAATAGCTATTTTCTTTAAAAACCCACATATAAGTCTTTCCGCAGAAAACATTCTGAGTACAAAAGCGATAAATGCTCAATTAATACCTGATACAAAAAAAGATATCAAAAAACTAAAAATTTCTTGGTACTATAATTATTCAAATTGGCTTAGTCGAAATCCAGTTTGGGCAACAATTATTATATTCATATCTGGTTTATTATTAAGTGATTTGGGGGGCAATTTCATATACGATTGGCTAACTGGTAATTTATGTAAATAACATCTCCCACTAGTGTGAGTATCTCGCTCTTGCCTATTGTTTCGTTCACAAGTTAGACGCTTGCACCAGCCCAAAAGGCATGTAAATATATGATATAAAAGATTTAAAAAATTATATAAATAATTTAACCACCATAACGCGGAATTGCAATCCCGATAGCGCCGACAAAACAAAAAAGTAAAAACAAAAAAATCAAAAAACTAATGGAAAAAGGAACCCACGGAAGAGATGAAAAAAGATTCGAAGAATTAAGTTATGCTGATCAAGCTAAAACTTTGAATGCACAAATTCAAATTATCAAAAAAGGCTTAAATGCTCACTTTAAGAAAGCACTAGAAAGTAAAGATTTAAATTTTATCGAATCTTCAAAAGGAAAATATATCGCCCAGTTAAATAAAATAATTAAACAATTAGAAAAAGACACCATAAGTAAGGTCTAAATATAATTAAGCATCTAAATCCGATCGCGCAGATTTCCAATCCTTATACGCAACAGTAAGACGCAATACATATAATCAAGAAACAAAAGCTACAAAAAATATATCTACAACAATTCTCAAAAAATGCCCGAAACAAAACCCAAAAAGAAAAACTGGCTCAAAACACTTATAGAAAATCTATTAGATTTAATTCTAAATTAGAAATAAAAAAAATGCGCAAAACTCTTTCTAAAGACTTTTGCGCATTTCCTTTTATATGATCAAAAAAAGAATTAACTACTTCCCTCCCAACATTCGCTCCAAATACTCATTCTTCTCCTTTTCTGCCTGAATCAAACGTTCATAAAGTTCTACCACTTTATCTAAAGGATTAAAAGTGCACGTACTGCTATGTCCAAAATTACTATGAGAAACAGCTTCATTAAAAGTATTAAAATAGTTGATTACGTTTTCTTCCGAAAAATTTTCAATAGCTTCAACTGTTACTTCGAGTGCTTTTGCAATTTCAATTAGTTTATCCTGATCAATCGTTTCGCTGGCTTCAAGATTAGAAACCGTTTGCTGACTTACACCTATAGCAAGTGCTAAGGCTTCTTGTTTCATGCCTTTTAATTCTCTGATACGGTTAATATTTCGTCCGATATGTCTTGTCTTTGCTGGTGTATTCATTGATCAAAGGTATTTAAAATTCTAAATTGAAATAGGTTAATGGTAAAAAACAAAAGCCATTGGTACGATACAAACGCATTTAGTTCTGCACTTTGTAATCTTTTACTTGCTTTGCAATCGTTTTGTAAAATTAAACTTTCCAAAACGAATTCATTAAAAAATTAACACAGCAATACCACAACAGCTGTGTCAATGGATATCTAAAATTACAATTTTCATTTGCAATTCCCTGCATCCTGCCTTTTTAAAGTTTACACGCCAAACCAAAATTTCGCAACCATAAAAATAAAAAACAAACTAAATAAAGAAAAGAAAATGAAAATGTCTTTTAAATTGGCCCTGCTTTGCTTAGGGCTTAGCCTAACTTATGCCAATGCACAAGTGGGAATGCCATCTAACAACCCAAATAAAGATGCTGTTCTAGACTTAAACAGAACAGACGGAACAAGTACAAAAGGTCTTTTGTTACCTAAAGTAGCTTTGACCAGTATAACGAGTGCTTCACCAATGACAGCACACATCGCAGGAATGCACATCTGGAATACGGCAACCGTAACCGGTACAAATGCCGTTACACCTGGAGAATATTTTAATGATGGCACCAAATGGATCCGTGTCTCATCTGCTACAGACGCCTGGATTCAGGATGGAAATAACAACGGAGCCATAAAAGCAATTGGTACCAACGATGCTTTCGATTTGCCTATTGAAACGAATGGTGTAGAGAAAATGAGAGTGACTTCAGCAGGAAATGTTGGAATCGGAACAACAGCTCCAACAGCAAAACTTGAAATTAAAAGTGCTACAACTAATACTTCAGGTTTAAAGTTTACCAACTTAACTTCTTCAACACCTATTTCTGCAGGTGCGACTCTGGGAGTTGATACAGCAGGAAATGTGGTTACAGTAACTGGAAATGCTTTTACACCATCAACTGGCTTAGCTAAACTATCTTCCACCATTACTATTCCTGTAAATTCTACAAATGCTAATTTAACATCGATTACACTTCCAGTTACTGGAACATATTTAATAACTTATACAATGAGAGCACAGTTTAGTTCTATGCCTACTGCTGGGACACAGTATGGAGTTGGTTTTCTTTCAACTGCGGGTACAAAAGCAACTATCTTAGCCAATTCAGAAATTCTTCTAGCGTATTCAATGCCTAGTTCCTCTGGAGCATTAGGCGTAGGTGGTAACTATTCAGGAACATTTATTTATACAGTAACCAGTGGAAGTCAAATAATTTATTTAGGAGCGACAAATTCTGCAGGATCAATTAGTAGTTTAAATCTAGGGGATAATTCTGATGGACGTACCAATATTTCATTTGTAAAGATTACACCATAATAAAAACAGATATTTTAGTTTCATTCCTTTCAATGTTACTTCTAAAAAACTACACAATTGTCTTTTGATTTTGTGTAGTTTTTGCTTTTTAAAAATTAAAAGAGCAAAATAACAAATGAGACTTTGGAAAAATTTGTAAGAATACGTTTTGTTTTTATCTTTAGTCTTTTAGAAAATCAAATAAATTATAAAGGCTAAATGAAGTTTAAACCTCTTTTACTATTGCTTCTTTTCAGTATCAGTTCTTGCATGGATAAAGACGATTACTATCATCGTGGAATCGAAAAAACACATATAGAGGATTACGAAGGAGCCAAAGCAGATTTTTCTAAAGCTATAGCGTTAGACCACTCGTTTATTGATGCCTATCGTCTTCGCGGAAAAGTAAAATCGTTTCTAGGCGAATACAGCGACGCTATCCTAGATTATTCGAAAGCGATCAAGATCAATCCACAAAATAATTACTCTTACCAAGCCTATTACGACAGAGGACTTGCCAAAATGGAGTTGAGCGATTATAAGGGAGCGGTTAGCGATTTTTCAAAAGACATCCAATTCGAAAAAACTTCATGGATTACGTATGCCGAAAGAGGACTCGCAAAATATTACTTAAAAGAGTATCAAAGCGCCATTAAAGATTGCGACTCAGCCATAGAAATTCACAACTTTATGGGCTATTCTTATTACATTAGAGGAATCAATAAATTAAGAATTAACGACCAGAACGGAGCCTGTCTGGATCTAGAAAAAGCAAGTGAACTGAATACTATAGACGGTATTCAATGTCGCGACACTATTGAAAAATATTGTAAACTGAAAAACCTGCCATGAAAAAATTAGCTCTTTTATCTATTTTAGTATTCGCCGTTTCCTGCCATAACAACACCACAAAAACGGTCGAAAAATCGGATCTTCCAAAAGAAACAGAAGTCCTATCTGAAAACGAAACCCAATCGGACAGCATTGTTACTAAAGATTCGAAAAACGAAGTCATGAAAGAAGAGGATCTTCTTTTTAACGGAAAACTAAAAAGATATTTTTCTCTAAAAGAATTTGAAAACGTTCTGGGAAAAACGGACAGTATTAAATTAATGTCTGAAGAAGAGCCTTGTTCCTATATTTTTGAAAACGAAGACGGCAGCAAAGATATGGAAGACAAATATCTTTATAAAGACGGTTCGCGATTTGAAAACACAAAAGACAAAGTCGCTGTTGATGAATTCAGATTCACAAAAAACAATTTCATTTTGTTTAAGGGAAACAAATTAAACGCCAACACTACTACAAGCGATCTTCAAAAACTCTTTCCCAATGCCATTAAAAATATCGGAACCATGAATGTTTACGGAGAAGGAGACCTGCAGGTAATTCAGCTAAGAGAAGATGACGATAATATCTCTGACGGACATATCAAGGTTTTCATCAAAAACGGGAAATTATATTATATGCATTGGTGGTTTCCTTGTTAAGTTAAGTCAGGCTCAGTAGATCTACTTTTACTTCCTGTATACGGTTTGTCTTCTTTATACCTATCTTATATTTGTACTATTTTTTTTATATATTCGCTTCGCTATTATAGCTTTTTTGAGTTGCTGTTTTAGAGTTATAAATACTAATAAAACAGAAGCTTGAAATTGAATAACGAAACCAAATAATGAAATACTATTTTAAAATCTTTCTTCTCTCGGTAGGTATTGGCATAATCAATATTCTGCTTTATTTACTTTTATTACAAATTCAGATTGTTAGCCATAGTAGTTATATTCCACAAGAGCTTTTTGTTGTTTTTTTACTTCTGTGCGCCATTCCTGTTCAATTTGGTTTACTGGTTTTGGTCGCTTATCTCTTTAAAAAAAATCAATTGGCAATTGGCATCACTTCGGTATCATTTATTGTGGTTTGTTTTTGCATTTTTTGGTCCACCTCTACTTGGGAAAGGGAAGCCTATAATACGGAACAAGTTTACAGAAGCACCGAAAAATACGATTACCAACAAGGAATTTCTACACCTGAAGGATATCCCATAAAATTACTTGCGGGGAGTAATTTTAGTATCGCGGTGCGAGGACATCGCAATCCAGTTACGCTTTTAGAAACCAGCAAAGTTTATTCGACAAACTGGGGAAATGGAGATACTACTTTTAAATCATCAGATGATGGTGATGTCGTATTACCAGATAGTTTAACTCTTTACTGGTATTCTTTTTTAGAAAATAAATATTACAGCTTAGAAACAAAATTGGACAAGACCCAAATATCCAACTATTTCAAAAAAGGATATAAATGGGATTATAGCGGAAATTTAGACAAAATATTACCTAGCACATATCGCCAATTAATAGCAGGAATTGCTCCAGGAGGAGATGTCGTACTTTGGATTTCTGGTTCTCACAACACAAAAGAATTAGCCACTTTTAAAGCCTCGCTAATAGATGCAAAAGAAATTGACGACCATGATACGGTTAAAGAGGACGAAATCAAAAAAGTGCTCAGTGATACCTGTACCTGTAAGGATGATGTTCAATTTAGAAGAATCGTTAATAATGGTAAACCTATTCCTTTTGGTATTTGGAGTACTAAATATCGTAAAAAATACAATTGGAAAGCAGCAATAAACAACCTCGGACAAACAAAGTCTAAATTGTATTTTATCTTTTATAATGCTGAAGAACACGAATTGTTTAATGGTGAAATAACTAAAATGAAATATCAAAAACAAGTTTTACCTAATTATCTGATTTATACCTTCATAAAAAATAAAAAAAGATACAAAGCATATCTGGAATTTGATGAAGATGAGATATTCAGTCTTTTTGAAACGCTGGCACCAAACAACGCTAATGATCCTCTAGATTTAGTAATAAATATCAGTTCAGATTTAAGCAAGACGACAATTGAATTACATTCAAAAAACAAAACTCTTGATTTCAATAAAATGAAAAAGGTAAAAATTTATGCTGATTAAAGTGATTTAAAAAACCTCATCAAAATGAAAACAAAATCTTTTTACATATTAGGCATTTTCTTAACTCTTTTTATCAGTGCTTCCATTTTGTGGATGTTAAAAAACGATGTTTTCAAGCAAAAAGCTACTTATATTGAGTATCGAGATAAAGAGTTGGAACAAAGACTTGGCTACAATTTGGATGAGTATTTAAAAACAAAATCTATATTTTTATTACAACTCAACGGAAATGAAAAGTATGATGATAGTATTTTAAAACAGTTTCAGCTGAAAATTCAGGAGATACAAAAAGCGCAAAACCCGAAGATCGCTATTCATTTAAAATTTGACAAGAAAACAACTTATGGAAATGTGGTCCGTTCTTTTCAAATCTGCAAAATAGAAGGTTGTACCACTTACGCCCCTGACGGATATGATTTCTGGATTTTCCCCTATACTAAGTAAAACTCCAATAGTGCAGATTTACAAAATTTAATAATGAAAAAGAAAAATCAGGAAAAAATAAAAAATGATATTATCTCATAAAAACTGTACGATTGAAATCACTGATGAAAAAATTGACTGTGAGTACGAATATGTTCGCAGCAAAACTATTAACTGGGAATTATTTTTGAATGAAAAAATACAGTTTCAAAAAACCATCTTGAATCCTGAAGAAATTAGTGAATTTAAATTTGAAATTGAGGATGTAAGCCATAGAACTTTTTATACTCAAGAAGCAGTAATCTATTATTTGAAGAAAAAAGAAAAAAAGCCTATAGAGTTTTTTAGATTTTGTGTCATAGAGAAACCAAAATTGAGCAGTCAAACCAAATCATATGAGTTTGCAAATGAAATCCTTACAAATATTTCAGAGAAATACAACATTCCGTTTTCATTTAAACTTTATATTGAAACAAAGGAAAAAGAAAAAAAACTCAGCATTGCACTCTTTCTGATAATAGTAATAGTAGGAATTTTTCTTTTATTTATAGCCAATAGTGCAGATTAATCAGTGCCTGTAAAATTCAATAATGGAAAATAACATTGAGGAAAAAATAAAAAATCTAACTAATCAATTACTCGAATTGGTAAGTCTAAAATGTCGGAACGATGTTTCAAACAATCTCGTATTTATTTTATCCAATATTTCGGAAACAGACATCGCAGGAGAAAATGCTTTGGTTGATCGCCACAACAGAAACATAGTCAACAAAAAGAAAACGCCAAAAAGCTTTAATGAAGCAGTTTCTGATCTGTCAAAAATTTACGATTCGGTTTACGATATAAACTTACACGTTTATAAAGCCGAAAAAAATCGAACAATACTTGATATTCGGTATTTTCTTAAAAGTGAACTCGATACTGAGTATTTGAAAACAGTAATTGATAATCCTCCTATGCTACATTGTAAAATTGCATTACCTCCATATCTAAAAGAAAATAGCAAATTTGATGTCAATTGGGAATTGGGTGGCATCAGACATCACTGGAATCTGTTTTGGTACAGAAGAAAATTTAGAAAATTTGTACAAGCTAGACATTCTCGCTAGTAAAGTTTTTTTGATTTTAAGTAGTATTTTTCTATTGGAAACCTGCTGGGATTAAATACTATTTTTTAGAAAGTTCTTCAGATTTTTCAAGTTTAAAAGCCAAGAAGAAATCTCTTATATTTGTTTATAATCAAATATCTAAAATCTAAAACTTTCATGGAAGAAAATTTTTGTTGACGCTGTAATATGAAAACTAAAACATGAAAAAAATTCTATTTTATGGAAAACAAATTCATTAATTATGATAAATTAACTAAATCTAATATTATCACGCTTAGTTCTTATTTATTAATTTCTTTTTTCTTACTACCATATTGTTTTCAAAACAAAACTAATCACAAAGATATATTGTATCTATACGGGCTAGGAACTCAACTTTTTCTTTATTTTTTTCAATATAAGGCATTACGCAACTTTAATTATTTTTTAATCTGGATAACAATTGGAATTATACATTATTTTATTTTTCTCGCTATTAAAGATTTCTCTGAATTTAAACTTGCTCACGGCAATGCGGCTTTCGGTTTAAGAAATACAATATTTTCTTTGTTACTTTTTCAATTTTTAAGATTTATAAGCTTAGCTATTCAGGACAAAGAATTGATTTCACCAGGAAAAGGCAATACAACCGATCTTTATGATGGGCGAAAAGCTTCAATAATTGATATCATTTGCTTCTTCATTTTTTTAGGGACAACTATCTTTTTACTACAATAACATAATAGCAAAATTTAAATAAAGTGTAAAGTAGAAAACCCGATAGCGCAGATTTACAATCCATACTTACAACGATAAGACACAAAAATCATCAACAAAAAAGCTACAAAAAATCGTGTAGCTTTTTTTTTATATTTACAAAAACATAAAAACCAATCAAAATGATGACTCTAATTGCAATTTTCTTTCCATGTGTTTCTTTCCTTTTGAGAGGAAAAATACTTACTTGCATTATTTGTTTGATTTTGCAAATCACTTTAATTGGCTGGATTCCTGCTGCAATTTGGGCGGTTATCTCTTTACAAAATTCAAGAGCTGATAAACGAAATGAGAAACTAATAAAAGCAATAAGAGCAAAATCCTAAGCGAACAACGAGTAACCCAAAAGCATGAAAGCAATATTCTCCTTGCCGTACTTACTTTTAATCTTTTTCCTTTTTGGAGTTTACTTTTCAGTTGCTTCATGTCAGGAAAAAAGTAATAACGAAAACAAGATTACAGAAAAAGAAGCTCTGCAAATCGCAAAAAGATATGGCATTTCTGGAGATAATGTTGAAATATATTTTCAAACTTATATCTATGGAAAAGGAACCCTGGGTTATGAAAAAGGCAAAAGAAAATTATTCTATTGGGATGTATCCAAAAAATGTAACCATTGCCCTATGATACAAATTGATGCCGTAACCGGAAAAGTGTTTTCTGAAGGCAGATATAAGTATGTCTACTAAACATTAAAGAAGGAAGAAATAAAAATTTCAACTACTCAATTGCTTAGCCATAAAAAGACTTTTAGATAAGTTTAAGAACCGTCAAATTCAAGTAAAATGAAAAAATTGTTACTGTATTTTCCGATACTATTTTTATTTGGTTTTAGCGCTACACTACTGGCGCAAACACAAGCCGAAATGAATCAAACCGCCATTAACGATTATAAAAAAGCGGACAATGAACTTAATCTGGTGTATAAAAAACTAGTAAAACAACTATCTGAAAAAGAGAAAAAATTACTAATCGTAGCTCAAAAAGACTGGATTAAGTTTAGAGATTCAAAGTGTAATTTTGAACAGAAAGAATATGAGGGAGGAAGCATTCAACCTGTCATTTATTATGCCTGCCTAATGGAATGCACCAATAAAAGAACAGAGGATTTAAAAGCCAATTTAGAAGATCGCGAAAAAAGATATGGCGCTAAGTAATGCAACTTAACAGGAAGACTTTAATCAAATAAAATTCAGCTTAAAATGGAAAACTTCGACTGGACTTCATTCACCAAAAAAATAGCAATTAAAGCACCCCTTGAAGACATTTACAACGCCTGGACCATAGCAAATGAAATCGCAAAATGGTTTCTGGAAAAAGTATCTTTTTTTGATAGCAAACAAAATCCAATCAGCAAAGACCAAAACGTTTCTCAAAATGATACTTATGAATGGTTCTGGTATTTATACAAAGATGCGATGAAAGGAAAAATAACTGCTGCCAACGGAAAAGACCAATTGCAGTTTACCTTTGAAGGAACTTGTCTGGTCGATATAAAACTGAGCGAAAGTGATGGTTACACTATTGTTGAACTTCGTCATCACAATATTCCAACAGATGATTTTTCTAAACAATACATCAGGTTAGGCTGTTCTAACGGCTGGCATTTTTATTTGATCAATCTAAAATCGGTTTACGAAGGAGGTTTGGATTTGCGCAATAAGGATGAGAATTTGAATCCGATGATTAATAACTAAACAAACCCCACAAATGCCTGAATTAAAAAACCTTACAGAAAAGGAGTTACTGAAATTAAACTCTGACATCATGGATGAGTTAAAAGCAAGAAAAATAATTCGTACACGAAACAATCCAATTGCCGATTATTGCGAATGGTATGTGGCAGAAAAATTCGGATGGAATTTAAAAAACAACTCAAATTCAGGTTATGATGCGATTGATTCCGAAAATCTTAGGGTACAAATCAAATGCAGAACTTTAATGAACACAAAACGATCCAGACAGCTTGGAGTTATCAGAAAACTGGATCAGGACACATTTGATTATTTAATTGCTCTTTTATTTGATGAAAACGCTGAAGTTACAGAAGCTTATAAAATTTCAAAGGGACTAATAAAAAAATATGCCAAATTTAGTAAACATCAAAACGGACATATACTTCATGTGAAAGGGAATTTGCTGAATGATGAAAAATTGGAAGATATTACAGAACTTTTGAAATAACCACAGAAACACCAATTCTATTATATAATTGTAAATTATAGAAAAACTTCAAAATAAATATGGTTGACATTCCTGAATTAAGTAAAAAAGTACTAAGTCGTCTTGTTAAAATGAATAACGAAAAAACAGGAGGAAACTTTCGTGAACAGCTCATTTTCCCAATAAAAATTCAAGATAGCGGCAACAAAAAAGTAATTAGAATATCTGAACAAGAAATGCGTTTTCTATTTGTTGAAGAGTTTAAAATGAAATATCCTTATTTATTTTATTCTATTGAAACACCAACAACTGGCAAGTTTTCATTTGGCAAAACCTACGAAGATATCAAACTTGAAGACGAAGGTCAGTCTGCTTCTCATGACATGTGTGTATATGAAAAAACTAATTCGGAATATAAACGTATTCTAAATATTGAATTCAAACATCGTAATTCTGGAATTGCCAAAAGCGGAAAAGATATTTTAAAACTAATAAGGGAAGAACAAAACGGAGTATTCATTCATTTACTCGAAAATACAGATGACAATACCTTAGTTAGTGTATTTATAAAACTTCTAGACTGTTTCGAAAAGTTTAAACAACTATGGCTTAACGAAAGTAAAAGTATTCAAGTAGTTATTCTTTCTTTAAAACAAAAAAAATTAATCCACTGCAAATTGCAAAAGAAAGATTTGTTACAGCTAAACCAATTCTTTGTATTAGAGCAAAAACTTGGAAACATCGATAATTTCAAAAACAGTTTTTGGACTCTTGTCGATTTAAATAAAAATTAAAAACATCCCAAGAAATTTCCTCTTTGGGATGTTTTTTATAAAGGTAAGGTAAAGCAAAGAAAAAAAACTAAGCCTCCTCTTCTACCTTCAAAATTTCGAGTTTCAAATTTCCTTTTTTAGCAGGCCATTCGACCAAATCTCCTACTTTGTAACCTACCATCGCGATTCCTTCATCAGAAAGAACCGAAATTTTATTCTTGCTTACCTTCACTTTATCAGGACCAACCAGTAGAATGGTTTTTTCTTCATTATTGATATGGTTTTTATACGTTACTTTTCGGTTAATCGAGACAATATCTTCTGGAAGATTCTTGCGCAATACCTGAGTGGCATGTTTTAATTCATTCAGCAACAACTCTTCTTCTTGTGGTGTAACTTTTTTTCTTCTTACGTGATCTTTAATTAAATCGTAGGTTCCTGTAGTTAAAATAATATTTTGTGACATAACTTTCTTGTTTGCTTCATTTTGCATCGGGTATGATGCACAACTCTTCTCATCCCGAATGAAAATTGAGATTAAATATATGGACTATAAAAATGGAAGAATCCCCTGCCTAGAGTTTCGACAGGGCAAAAGGAATAAACTCTTTTGAGCTTTTTAAGAAAGTATCATCATGCAAATACAATAATGTGTACATCAGGCACATTAAACAGCTATTTATCAAATAAAAATTGGCAGTTCCCATTATTGTTTCAACTCTAATAATCTTTCTGCAATATACATATTTTTCTTATAAAAAAGAAAAGAAACTTTGGAAGAATATAGCTTCTCTTAAAAGTAAAATGCGTAAAAGTCAAATTGATTTTTACGCATTTTTTATTTCATTATCTTTTTATATGCTTTATATAAAAAATAAATTACAGCTGCGAAAAACAGCAGAAGAAACAACTGCCATAACAACAAGCCTATTTGAAAATCATTAATTAGTTTT
Source organism: Flavobacterium panacis (assembly GCF_024649945.1). Lineage (GTDB taxonomy): Bacteria > Bacteroidota > Bacteroidia > Flavobacteriales > Flavobacteriaceae > Flavobacterium > Flavobacterium panacis. The sequence continues at coordinate 288,851 of NZ_JANKMS010000002.1, forward strand.
TCCATAATTTTATTTATTGAGCTAAAATACAAATTATAAATTAACAAGAAAAATAACTTTTAGTATACACTTTAATTACAATATGTCCGTTCTAATTACGGTTTCACGTAAGGATTTTGTTTCGGAACCCATTACTTTTGGAAAAGCTTTAAAAACTAACTTTCAAACAACCAAAAATAAAAATCAATGAAATTGATACTAACCTCTTTACTTTTTATTTTCAACCTACTTTTATCTGCGCAATCCAATCAATTGGCAGGTGATTATAGTCGTTCGCTTGGAGAAAAAGGAAAACATGAATTTGAATACAAACTTACTTTAAATCAAGACGGAACATTTTTATTTCATTATTATTCTAAAATAGACAATGGAACTCCTCCTGAAGTAAATAAATACGGAAAAGGCAAATGGACCACAAAAGACAATGTGGTTACTTTTTCGGCAGACAAAAAGGAAGATTTGGATGAAAAATATACGCTTGATTTTACTAATTCGGCTGCCCGTTTTGTGACTAAAAATCCGAGAGATAAAAGCGATAAAATAGTGCAAACCAGACTTAGGTTTTTAGCATCAGAAATCTTCTGGATGAAAGGAATCGATATTTTCAAAATATAAACAGAACTTTCATACCTCACATGAAATTAAGAAAACATCCTTTTTTTCAAAAAAACAAATCATTCAAATACTTTTTATTAGTTCATCTGGTAATTAGTCTGATTTTTTGTGTTTCGCAATTGATTCATGGCTTTATAAAAGGCGATCCTTTTAAAAGCATTGCAAAACCTTTTGAAAATTTAAAAGCTTTAAGTATTCCAGAAAAATATTTAAAAACCGATTTTTTCGTATTAGACACCGCTTTTGTCGAACAAAAAGAATCCTCTTCGGGAGCTTCTACCGAATGCAGTAAATACACTATTGTTAAAGGCCACGTAAAAGATTCCGATACGCAAAGAGAAATTATTGCTCAGGATAATAACTTGGAGACTTTTTACACTGTTAAATACGATTTGGTAAACAATATCAAAACGCCTATTTACATTAAAAAGAACGAACCAATAAAAATATGGAGAAGTACCTTAAACGATGAAATTTTTCTGGAAAACGAACAGATGATACTGGACGAAAAATTCAATGCGGTTATCGGCTTATATTTTCAGGTTTCTCTTATCCTTTTAACGATACAATTATTAATTCTAAAAAAGAGATCTGAAATAGAATAAGCCGCCTTCCCCATCTACAAGCTTGATCTGATAAGTTAATAAAACGATTTTGAAACTTTACATCAGTTAATTATGAAAAAATTCATTTTTATAGTTTTAGCCTCAATTCTTTTCACATCGTGTTTTGGTTTGTACGACTATGGAAGCGACATTATTGTAGATGATTATGAAGCACTTTGGATTGACTTGTACGAATCCAGATCTTTAAAAAAAGGAGAAACATTAGTACCTGCCTATGTTGCTGCGGTAGGTTATGATTCAAAATATATTTATTCGAAACAACATCCGCTTTTAGAAAATTCCAAAGAAAAAATAAATTTAAAAGTAACGAATTACTACATCATCGAAAGAACAAAAAGCGGCTTTCAAGACAAACCTGTCTTTGGTCCGTTTAATAAGTTAGGTTTTGAAAAAAAATGCCAGGAACTTTCCATCCAACCAAAATTTCATTTAACTTTTCCAACTGAATGGCATTTTGAGTGATGAATGAAGATTGTATAATGTATTTACAATTGTATAGTTTTTCAAGAACCAAACAAAAACCTTTGTCCCTTTGTCTCTCTGAACCTTTGCCCCTTTCCCATAAAATCCCTATTTTCGCTCTTCAATAAGAAAAGGAAAAAATGAAGGTCTGTATTGCTGAGAAACCAAGTGTAGCACGTGAAATCGCATCCGTTTTAGGCGCCAATACCAAACATGACGGATATTACGAAGGCAACGGTTATGCGGTAACTTATACTTTCGGGCATTTATGTACCTTAAAAGAACCTAACGATTACAAACCGCACTGGAAAAGCTGGGATTTAAATAATCTTCCCATGCTTCCTGATAAATTTGAAACCAAAGTAGTTCAGAATTCTGGAATCCAGAAGCAGTTTAAAATTATAAAAACACTTTTTGAAAAAGCCGAATTGGTTATCAATTGCGGGGATGCTGGGCAGGAAGGAGAATTAATTCAGCGTTGGGTGATGAACGAAGCGCATTACAAAGGCGAAATAAAACGTTTATGGATTTCCTCCCTGACTACCGAAGCCATAAAAGAAGGTTTTGATAATCTGAAACCCTCTGAAAACTACGACAATTTATTCTATGCCGGATTTTCGAGAGCAATTGGCGACTGGCTTCTCGGAATGAATGCTACACGTTTATATACCGTAAAACATGGCGGTTATAAACAAGTTTTATCTATTGGACGCGTTCAAACGCCGACATTGGCAATGGTTGTGGACCGATTTAAAGAAATCGAAAACTTTAAACCTCAACCTTATTGGGAATTACAGACTTTGTATCGCGAAACGCTTTTTAGCTATGAAGAAGGACGTTTCTTAAATAAAGCTGACGGAGAAATTCTAGCCGAAAAAGTAAAAGAAAGTGATTTTGAAATTGTTTCTGTCGATAAGAAAAACGGAAACGAATATGCTCCAAAACTCTTTGATTTAACAGGTTTACAAGTCTATTGCAATCAGAAATTTGGTTTTTCAGCCGAAGAAACGTTGAAAATTGCCCAGACATTATACGAACAAAAAGCGATTACTTATCCCAGAGTAGATACTACTTTTCTTCCGGGAGACATTTATCCAAAAGTACCTGGAATTCTGCAAAAACTGACCAATTACAGTCATTTAACAGAACCTCTTTTAGGAAAGAAAATCAAAAAATCGCCAAAGGTTTTTAATGATAAAAAAGTAACCGATCACCACGCTATTATTCCAACCGGAATCGAAATTAATCTGCCTCATAATCAGCAGCAGGTTTATGATATTATTACCAAACGTTTTATTGCAGTATTTTATGATGATTGTCTCGTAGCCAATACTACCGTAATCGGAAAAGCGGCAGATGTTACTTTTAAAGCCACAGGAAAAGAAATCCTGAAAAAAGGTTTTAGAGTGGTTTTTGAAGATCCAAATGCTAAAGAAAAAGAACCGGATTTATTGCCGAGTTTTGTTGTGGGCGAAAAAGGACCACATGAACCTTCTTTCCTTCAAAAAGAAACCAAACCGCCCAATCATTTTACAGAAGCCACTTTGCTGCGCGCAATGGAAACCGCAGGAAAACAAGTCGACGACGAAGATCTGCGAGAATTGATGAAAGAAAATGGAATTGGTCGACCGTCAACTCGTGCGAATATTATTGAAACACTTTTTAAACGTCAATATATTGTTCGAAACAAAAAACAGGTTTTACCCACTATAACAGGAATTCAGTTGATTGATACGATTCAGAATGAATTAATCAAATCGGCTGAACTTACAGGTTCTTGGGAAAAGCAGTTGAAAGATATCGAAAAAGGTACTTTTACAGCTGCGGCTTTTATTAAAAACATGAAACGTATGGTTGAAGCTTTGGTTTACGAGGTTAGAAGCGAAACCAAACATGCCAATATTTCTTATGCGGCAACAATTCAGAAACCAGTTGTAAAAGCAGAGAAAAAAAAAGCAGCAGGAATTTTGGCTGAAACTTGTCCGAAATGTCAAAAAGGAACTTTTATAAAAGGAAAATCCGCTTTTGGTTGCAGCGAATACAAATCGGGTTGTGATTTTGTACTTCCTTATGTTTTTCATGATAAAAAAATAACAGAACCACAATATTTAAGATTGCTTCAAAAAGGCTCAACGGTAAATATAAAAGGTTTCAAAATCGATTCGGGAACTTTAGAAGGTTTGATTCGTTTTGAGGAAAATTATAAACTCAAATTAGAGCCCAAAAAAACAGATAAAAAAACCGAGCCAAAAGAAAATTCAGATGCTTTGGTTTGCCCGAAATGCAAAAAAGGAACTATTCTAAAAGGCAAAACCGCTTATGGCTGCGCTGAATATAAATCAGGTTGCGATTTTAAAGTAACTTTTGATGAAGTTAGAGCTAAGCTTCAAGATCAAAAACCAACAAAGGAATTGGTTTACTTGATTTTATCTGCGAGCGTATAATTTTTTTGCCACAGATTTAAAGGATTATATTGATTTTTGTTTGCCACGAATTACACTAATTTCCACTAATTTATTTTTTTATGCTGCTGATAACTATTGGGAGTGGCAAAATTTGTATAGCAAATATTTCAATAAATAATTCGTGGAAATTAGTGTAATTCGTGGCTAAAAAAATTTTCATACTTTAGTACCACCATTTACAAAACCAAAACTCACAAAATATGTTTCAGAAAATTACTCTTATTGCGCTTCTAATAGCTTTCGTTTCCTGCCAGAAAAAAGAAACTGTTGAAAAAGACAAAATCAAATTGGCCGACTGGTTAATCGGAAACTGGGAAAACACTTCTACAGAAGGCGTTTTAAGCGAAAACTGGCAAAAACTAAACGACAGTACTTTTAGCGCTTCTTCTTATTTTATAAAAGGAAAAGACACTTTGCATTTTGAAACTATTATTTTGGCTCAATTAGGAGAAACGTTAACTTACAAAGCAACTGTAAAAGGGCAAAACGACGACAAACCTGTTTTCTTCCCTGCTACTTCTGAGACAGATAAACAGTTGGTTTTTGAAAATCCTAAACACGACTATCCTCAAAAAATTACTTATATAAAAGGTGCAAATACTTTGACAGCAGAGATTTCCGGAAATTTGAATGGAAAACCAAGTTCTGAGAAGTTTGTGATGACAAAGAAGTAAATATGAAGTTACTAAAAGGCTGCCTAATATCTTTAATTATATCCATTTTACTTATCTTGGTTGGATTTTATTTTCTTAAAAATAACATTCTAACCAACTTAGAAGCATCAAATAAGGAGGTAAATCAAAAATGGAATAGTTACATCTCTATTTTAAAAGAAAGAAACTCTCATTTACTAAAGCAGAATTTAAAAAATGACAGCTTAAAATATTATTTTGAAAAAAGCAAGTCAATAAATTTCAAAGAAAATTCGAAAAGATTTGAATACAACGAGTATAAAATAAATAAATTCATCAAACCAGATTCTTTAATTCTAAGTTTAAATGATTCATTAAATTCTAATATAAATACCTATAACAAAGTTGCTAGGAAATATAATTTTTATAAATTAAAATTCCCAAATTCTTTCATTATCAGAAAAACAAATCTCAATAAAAGGTTTAAATATTTTGAGATTAAATATGGCTCAGACAACGAAGAAATAATGTCGAAAAAGAAAAAAAAAGGCGAATGGATTAAAAATGGCGGAACATATCCAATGTAATATTTATCGAAATAAAACTAACTATCAAATAGTTACACAGAAAAATTACAAATCATGAAACTATACATTACTTTATTCTTAGCATTTGTTTTAATACTATTAACTTCTTGCAAAAAAGAAATCAAAACCGAAACTCCCGTTAAAACCTATCCTAATCTTGCCAAAGCCAAATGGTTTATAGGCGAATGGGGAAATAAATCGGCTGAAGGCGAACTTACCGAACGTTGGAAAAAAGAAAATGATTCGGTTTATTTTGGCGAATCTTACTTTGTTGTGGGCGAAAAAGATACCGTTTTTGGAGAACATGTAAAGCTTGAAGATAAAAATGGCAAACTGTCTTTTATCGTTACTGTTCCAGGACAAAATGACGAACTTCCGGTTACTTTTGAAATGACTTCATCTACAGACAATCAGATTGTTTTTGAAAACCCAAAACATGATTATCCTTCTAAAATTGTTTATAATAAAGTTGGAAATGATTCTTTAGTTGCAGAGATTTTCGGTTTAAAAAAAGGAAAAGTGGCTTCTGAGAAGTTTTTAATGGCAAAGAGGTAATTGTTTTAAAATGTGGTTTATTATACTTGGTTTTTCTTTTTTAGGGCTTATTATTCTAGTAAATGGTATTCTATATTTAAAGTATTCGTATATTCCAAAATCATTTATACCTCTTGAAAGTAAAATAATTCGTTTTGAAGAAAGGATAAGATGGCGTGATGCTGCAGGAAGTCCAAGAAATCCAGAAGTATCAGAAACCTACTATACGCCAATTATAGAATATACTTTTAATGGTGAAAAACATACGTATCAAGGACAGATTCCGATAAGGTTTGCAACTTATAATTTCAATCGCAAAATAGCATTATACATTAATCCAAAAAAGCAATCTGATGTCAGACATAAAGTTAAATACCATTGGGAATGAGCTATGGAATGGCTATGAAAAGCATAATGAAATTCGAGCTTTTTTAATTGATTTAATTCAAAGCGGAACTACTTCTTTTATTTTTAAATACAATCGAATAGAAAAATCAATGAATACTACTTTCGATTTTAGATTTTATTGCATAGAAAATCAAGTTGAAAAAGAGTTATTCTACGTTAATTGCAGTTCTACCAGAAAGACTTTGCTTTCTTTTTTATCAATTCTTAATCATATTACTGAAAACTATGAAATTGATTTAGTAAATGAATTCGCAAACGACGGTTATTTTTATGATAGTAAGAAGGAAGAAATTGTACGATATATTTATCCATAATTTCTAACAGAAAAAGTCCAATAAGAAAGCTTAGAAGCTCAGAATCTTAGCAACTTAAAAAATCACTCATTCTCCCCAATCTTATTCACCATAAAAATCATCAGAATCCCTAAAAGGGCCATAATTAAAAATGCCCATTTCATACTTAAATATTCGGAAATAAAACCAACCATTGGCGGTACCAATAAAAATCCCAAATAACCAATTGTAGATATTGAAGTTAAGGCAGAACCACTGCTTAGTTTTGAAGATCTTCCAGCAATACTAAAAACCAAAGGAACTACGCAAGAAACTCCAAATCCGATTAAAACATAACCGAAAATAGTTGGGTAAGCATATGGGAGAATAAAACAGATTCCAAAACCTATTGTAATTAAAATTCCGCTGTACAAAAGGATTTTTTTAGTTCCAAACTTCATTACACCATAATCGCCAAAAATACGTCCCAAGGTAACTGCGGAAGCAAAAAAGACAAATGCTGCACTGGTTAATTTTGGAGAAGCTTTTAGAATATTTTCGAAGTAAATTCCGCTCCAGTCGTACATTGTATTTTCGCAAGCCATAGAAACAAAACAAATCAAGGCAAACTTAACCAAGTTTTTTTCGGGCATTGAGAAGAATTTCTTTTTAACTGGAACAGGTTCATTATGAATACTCATTGGGTAAAAACAAGCCGTTAGCGCCAACATAAAAACACTCACTCCCAATAAATGGTGCGATGGTGCAATTTTCTGTGTCACCATTACATACCCCAAACCAGCTCCTGAGAAAACGGCTATACTCCAAACCGCATGAAAACGAGTAATAATTGATTTTGGATATAATTTTTGCACTTCAAGCGACTGTGCATTAATCGATAAATTGAAAATATTACGAGAGGCTCCAAAAATTAAAAGTACAATAACCAACTGCCAAACAAAAGCTACCAAACCTGGCAATGAGAGCACAATATTAAACATAATGGCTCCCAAAAGCATAATATAGCGGCTGCTGTATTTATTCAATAATTTTCCTGTAAAAGGCATTGTCAGCATTAAACCAATCGGAAAAGCGAATAAAACGGCTCCAAATTGTGCTTCACTTAAATGTAATTGTGCTTGTATATGTGGAATTCTCGATACCCAAGAAGAATATCCAAAACCTGAAAGAAAGAAAAAAACTGTATTAGCTATACGATATCCTCTAGGAGTGTTTTGAATTTTTTTAAAGAAAGATAAAATCATGAAGTTGTTTTTCAGACTGCAAAATTAAGGCTTTTTTCAGGGGAAGCTACTTTCTTTCTCCTTTTTTCACAAAAACTTAAATTTCTTTCCAATAGTTCAAAAAACAGAATCCCCTTGCTTTCTTAAAAAAATCTTAAGATTTACTAAATAAATCATTAAAATATAATTTGTTATAGGAAATATAATTTTTACATTTGCCCTGTTTTTATTTATTCTAAATAAGAACTAATTATAAACCAATAAAAATTAGCAATGAATTATGTCAGTTTGAAAACTTCACGTTTTCTATTTACACTCAGTTTTTTATTTTCTTTCCTATCCGGTTTTGCACAGAATAACGGAAAAATTAAAGGAACCATTACTACCTCAGATGGTGAATTGGCCGCAGGAGTTAACATCATTTTAAAAAATTCCAAATATTGGACTGTTTCCGATGAAAACGGAAATTTCGAATTCAACAGGGTAAAACCAAACACTTATACTTTACAAATTTCATTAACTGGTTACGAGACTTCAGAAAGCGAAGTAATTGTGGCAGAAAGCGAAACTTCAACTATCAATTTACAATTAAAAGTTTCTAATAAAGAATTAAAAGAAGTTGTAGTAAATGGTAAAAAGAGCATCTTGTCTAAAAAAACAGATTATGTTGCCAGAATGCCTTTAACTAATATTGAAAATCCACAGGTTTACAGTGTAATTCAAAAAGAGCTTTTACTACAGCAAGTAGCAGTAGATATTAAAGGTGCTGTTATGAATGCCCCTGGAGTTGTATCAATTAGTTATCCTTCGGGTGGAGTTGGAATGATTTTCAGAGGATTTTCTATTGGAGTCAATTCCCGTAACGGAATGGAAACAGTTTCGGGACGTTCTTCTGTTGATCTTGGTAACGTAGAGCGCATTGAAATCTTAAAAGGACCTTCTGGAACTTTATTTGGTTCTTCGGTATCTTCTTTTGGAGGTGTTGTGAATCTTGTTACAAAAAAACCTTTTGAAACAACTGCTGCCGAAGTATCTTATACAACTGGAAGCTACAATTTAAACCGATTGACTGTAGATGTTAATACCCCTTTAAATCAGGAAAAAACAGTTTTATTCAGAATCAACATGGGGGTTCACAGAGAGAAAAGCTTTCTTGATTATGGTTTTAACAACACTCTCCTATTCGCTCCAAGTTTAACATATAAGGCATCTGACAAACTTACTTTTAATTTTGACGCAGAGCTTTATAATGTGAACAACACCAGACGTACTTATAACACTTATAACGCAGATTCTGGAATAACAAATCCTAGTCAGTTACAAATTGATTACAAAAAATCGATGTTTCATGATGATAACGATGCTAAATCAACGGCTACGAAATTCTTTGGACAAGCTGAATATCAAATATCCGAAAACTGGAAATCGACAACTGTATTCTCTTTTGTAGGCGAAGATGTAGAACGCAGTTACCAAAGTTATGCTGTGTGGAGTTCACCAACACAGACAGCTAGAAGAGTTGGACTTTGGGGACCTATTTTTAATAACTACACCAACATTCAGGAAAACATTAACGGGCAGTTTTCAACTGGAAGCATCAAACATAAATTCTTAGCTGGTGTAAACTATAGACTTTACAGTTCAAACTTTTCAGGCGGATCGACTTTTACACTTGACAATATTGACGTTACAACTCCTTTCAGCCCTATCAGAAGAAAAGCAGTTGATGCCGGTCTAAACCTAACAACTTCTCCCGTTGCCGACCAAAAAACAATTAGTGCGTATGCTTGCGACGTAGTAAATTTTACAGATAAATTTTCTGCAATGTTAAGTTTGCGTCTGGACAATTTTGAAAGAGCAAAAGTTGGAACTGTGGAAGGTTACAGCCAGACCGCACTTTCTCCTAAGTTTGGATTAGTGTATGAATTTGTAAAAGATCAGGTTGCGGTATTTACAAACTATATGAACGGTTTTCAAAATGTACAGCCTGTAACGCAGCCAGATCAAACGTTATTAGTTTTAGACCCAATTTATGCCGTACAATATGAAGGAGGTTTAAAAGCAGAAACGTCTAATAAAAAATTAAGCGGTTCTATTAGCTACTACAACATTACAATTGATAATGCAACAAGAGTTGATGCAGGATACACTATTCAAGATGGTAAACAGGTAAGTAAAGGTGTTGATTTTGAATTAATGGCAACTCCAATTAACGGACTTAGCATTGTAAGTGGATATGCCTATAATGACAACCGAATTGTAAGAGCTTCTGATCCTACTATTGAAGGAAAAAAAGCTACAAGTTCTCCTGAGAATGTGGTAAACTTCTGGACTACTTATACTTTCCAAAATAAATTGAAAGGATTAGGAATTGGTGCAGGTGCAAACTATATTGACAAGAACTACTTTACAGCAAATAACTTAGTTTATATGCCTTCTTATACCGTTTACAATGCAACTGTATATTATGAAAAACCAACATGGAGATTAGGTTTAAAATTTAACAACATTACAAACGAAAAATACTGGGATTTCTGGGGTTCATCAATGGCGCCAGCCAATTTGTTAGCTAACCTAACAATTAAATTTTAAGATCTAAAAAACAGTTAAACTGACGCCTCAATTTTATAAATTGAGGCGCTTTTAATTATAACAATCAGAATTATTTTTATGACTTTTAAAAAACTCATTCTTAAAATTCACTTGTGGCTGGGGTTAGCCTCTGGCCTCATTGTAGTTATATTGGGTGTTACAGGATGTCTATATTCTTTTGAAGAAGAACTACGTCCAATTGTTCACGATTATTATCAGGTCGATCAGGTTAAAGAAAAAAAACTTCCTCTAAGCCAAATTATAGAAATTGCAAAAAAAGCCAACACAAATCCGAAAGAATCTATTTCAGGATGCCGAATCGTTAATGAAGATAACCGCACTGTAATTGTTTGGTTTTTTGAAGAGTTAAACCCAGATGCTTTTTGGTATTGGAATCAATATCAAAGTACTTATCTCTACGTAGATCCTTACAGCGGAAAAGTAAAAAAACAAGAAAATGTCAATTTTGAGTTTTTTGTTTTTGTTCGAATGTTGCATCAAACGCTATGTTTAAACGGCAAAATTGGAGATTATATTACAGGAACAGCAACTATTATATTTATAATTTCTTTAATTACAGGTCTTATCCTTTGGTGGCCCAAAAACAAACAAGCAGCCAAACAACGTTTTTGGTTCAAGTGGAAAGATTCTACAAAATGGAAGCGTAAAAACTACGATTTACACAACATCATGGGGTTTTATTCTCTATTTTTTGCTTTACTAATTGCCTTAACAGGTTTAGTCTGGGCATTTAAATCGTATGACAAAGGAATACAATGGCTATTGAATGGAGGAAAAACATATGAAAGAGAAAAAATCGTATCTGACACTACTCAATACACAAAAATCAATTCGACCGATAAAGCCTTTGCTTCTCTAAAACAATTGCATCCAAAAGCAAAAAGTTATTATTTATTTGCTCCAAAAGAAAACGACTCTTTGGCAACTTTTAATACTTTCATCAGATACAAAAATCGTTTTGACGATACAGCTGTAGATTTTGATCAATATACCGGCAAACCACTTAGAACAATAAGATACGAAGATCGAAATAATGGTGACAAATTCCGTTTTATAAACTACGACCTTCATGTGGGCAGTATTCTGGGTTTTCCGGGAAAAGTACTTGCTTTTTTTGTCAGTATGATTTGTGCTAGCTTACCAATCACTGGATTTCTGATTTGGTGGGGACGAAATAATAAAAAAGCTAAATAGTAGTACCATTAACCACAATAAATTATAGTTGCCAAAACATATAAATGATATACTTTGAAAAACTTTAAAACAGATTCTTTACGAAGAGTGAATTAATTTGGAGTTTTTTAGACTTTTTTATTTTTAACTATTCTAAATAAGATGTATGTTTGTAAAAAATATCATTCAACTAATTTTTAAACTTGATCTTATGAAATCAAATACTCTAAAAACATTAACTTTTTTATTTTTAATGCTTTTTGCCGCACCACAAATTTTTGCTCACGCACTTTGGATCGAAACTAAAGCAACAGGAACAAAAGGAAAAGCTCAGGAAATCTCTGTTTACTTTGGAGAGTTCTCTGATAATGATATTACAAAAGCCGACAAATGGTTTTCTGATTTAAAAGATTTCTCTTTGGTGGTTATTTCTCCTTCAAAAAAAGAAACTAAGCTTACTTCTAAAGCATTAGACAATAAATACCAAGCTTTCTTTACTCCAACTGAAGATGGAGTTTATACTATTGTAATGCAACATACTGTAAAAGATGTTTACGGAACTATGAAATTAGATTACAATTCAAGCGCAACAGTAGTGGTTGGAAACAAAGCAACAGGAAACAATATTACATCAAACACGAATAAAATTGCTGTATTCTCAGAAAATGCAGATGTTGCAAAAAAAGATACTAAAGTTACAGGAGTTGCTTCTTATGAAGGTGCTGTCGCTAAAGAGGCAAAAATAAAAGTAATTGCTCCAAACGGATGGGAAAAAGAATTATGGACTAACGATAAAGGGGAATTTTCTTTTACTCCAATCTGGTCTGGAAATTATATGGTAGAATATGCTCACACAGACAAATCTGCTGGAGAACACAATGGAAAAAAATACGACGAAATCTGGAAAATGGCTACCTACCAGATTGTTGTAAAATAATTTTATAAGAAACTCATTCTTAGATTTTAATTTCAATTGAAAAAACCTTGCTTTATGGCAAGGTTTTTTTTGTTTATTAAGACTGACATTAATACAAAATTAAAATATCATTAGAAAATTCCTAAGCAAATCTTAAGAAAAGACTAAGTAAGGTTTAAGTAAGAAAACCACTTCATAATTTCGTGTTAAAGAACATGTGTATTTATATTTGCAGTCAATAATTTTTATTGAATCTAAATAAATACCAATGAAATATAATTTACTACTAGCATTAGGATTATTGAGCTTTGCCTCTTACGGTCAAGATTATTCAAGTAATGAAAATACCTCTTCAGTTAGAGATACTGTAAAAAATAAAAAAGGAGAAATTCTTAATGAAGTTTTAATCACAGCAAATAAACCCAAAAAACCAATTGAAGCAGCTCGTTCTGGAATCAAAGTAATGGACTTACCGCAAAGTGTTCAAATCGTTGGCAGCGAAATTATAGAACAACAACAAGCCATCAGATTGAGTGAAGTAGTAAAGAACCTAAATGGTGTTTATGTAGGTTCTGCTCGTGGTGGCGCACAAGAATCTTTCTTTTCGAGAGGTTATGATATGAGTGCCAATAATATGTTTAAAAACGGGTTCCGCTACAATGCAGGTTCTATACCTGAAGTTTCTTCTTTAGAAAAAGTAGAATTCTTAAAAGGAGGTTCGGCTTTATTGTACGGAAATGTTGCACCAGGTGGAATTATGAATTTAGTTACCAAAACGCCTAAATTCACGCAAGGTGGCGAAGTATCGATGCAAATTGGAAGTTATTCTTATTACAAACCTACTATTGATTTTTATGGTCCTTTAAATAAATCTATTGCATACCGTTTTACAGGATCTTATGAAAACTCTGAAAGCTTTAGGGATTTTGTGAAAAACGAACGTATTTACGTTAATCCTTCGTTTTTATTTCATCTATCAGATAAAACGCAAATTACAGTACAGGGAGATTATTTAAGCGCAGATTGGACTCCTGATTTCGGTACTGGAATTTATGGAAAAACCATTTTAGATTTGCCACGTAACGAATTCTTCGGAGCACTTTGGTCAACTGCAAATACTAAATCTTCCAGCGCTTCGATGTTATTTAATCATGACTTTAACAAAAACTGGAAATTAAACTTTAATTCTTCTTATCAATATTATAGAAGAACACAAACTTCTACTGCACAATTAAGTACAATTGACGCTAACGGAAACTGGAAACGAGGTTTAACAAAATCTGATGCTGCTGAAAACATTTTTGGTGATCAGTTAAGTTTACAGGGAACTTTTAATACTGGAGAAATCAAACATCAGATATTTACTGGAGCTGATTATGAGAATTCTATGGCGCCTAGTTATACTTATGGTTTTTACGCAACACCAAATGGTACAACTGCTATTACTACAGAAGCTACTGCAATAAATTTATATACATATGATTACAGTACACAAAGTCGTAATATTCCATACCCAACCAGAGCAACACAATTAGCGACTACCAATACACAACGTTTTGGTGCTTATGCTCAAGATTTGATTTCAGTTACAAAACATATCAAAGTTTTAGCAGGATTACGTTGGTCATGGCAAGAAAGTTATGTTGCAACCGCGAAAGAAACAGTAAAACAAGGAGTTATTACAACTTCACTTGAAAATGCAGAAACAGTAGACGGAGCAAAAACAGTAAACAAAGCTTTTTCGCCTAAAGCGGGATTGGTTGTACAACCTACTAAAGACTTATCATTATTTGCAAGTTATTCTAACTCTTTTACTCCAAACACTGGAACAACAGTCGATTTAAAACCTTTAGATCCATCTATTATAGACCAATATGAAGCGGGTGTAAAGAAAGATTTCTGGGGAGGTCTTTTGAGTACAAACGTTACCGTTTATCAAATTACAAACAACAATTTAGCACAAACTGCTCCTTTTTTAGCAGACGGTGTTACACAAAATGCCAACACTTCGCTTAAAGAATTAGTTGGAGCTACAAAAGGAAAAGGAGTTGAGATTGATATTACCGCTTACCCTGTTGAAGGCCTTAACATCATGGCTGGTTATAGTTTTAACGAAACCAAAGTATCAAAATCATCTGGAACAAACGGAAGTCTTGTTGTTGGAGATGTTTTAGCAAGAACACCAAGAAATACTGCCAATTTAAGTTTTTTCTATAAACTACCTAGCGGTTTCTTTAAAGGAGTAACTTTTGGAGCTATCGGAAACTATATTGGCGATCGTACTGGAGGATGGAATGATGATTATCTTTGGACAGCAGTTACTCCTACTCCAACTAATCCAAATCCAGATCCGGCTTATACCATCACTATCAGAGATCGTGATATTCCATTAGAAGGATATGTTACTGTAGATGCTTCGCTTGGCTATGAATGGAAAAAAATCTCAATCTTATGCAGATTATCAAACATTACAAACGAATTAAATTATACTGTTCACGAAAATTATAGTGTAAACCCAATCGCACCTCGTCAGGTTATGACAAGTCTGCGTTATAAATTCTAAAGACTTTTGAATTAGTATTCTTTCTATTTTTTTTTTGAATATTAAAACCTCATCTTACTAAAGGTGAGGTTTTTTATTTTGTAAAAAAATGTCTTTATTATAAGTACTTTTGTCTTAAAATCGCCTTTTATATTTTATATATGTCAAACACGACCAAAAACCAATTGACAAAAACTTTAGGACTTAGTTTCAATATTGCCGTACTCATTGGAGGAACAATTGGAGTTGGAATTTTAAGAACTCCGGGGACTATTGCCGAAATGCTTAACAATTATTGGCTTATTCATGCCTGTTGGTTATTTGGTGGTTTGTATGTTTTACTTGGTGCCAATTCCTATTCAGAGTTGGCAACAATGCTTCCAAAAGCAGGAGGTTCTTATAATTACATTAAAAGAGCTCTAGGTGATTATGCTGGTTTTTTATCTGGTTGGTATGATTATATTGTCAATGCTATTCCGCCTGCTTTTTACTGCATTGTAATTAGCGAATACACTATTATTTTATTTCCTGAATTAGCCAATTATTCAACTGTTCTATCCATTTCTTTATTAATTGCTTTTGTTTTACTGCACTTGAGCGGTGTAAAAAACGGTAGCGTAATTCAGCAGATTACCAGTTTCTTAAAAGTAATTTGTTTTGTGGCTTTAGTTGTTGCTTGTTTTATGTATTCTGGAGTTGACGTTCCTTCAATAAAAACAGACAATTCTATCTTTCAAATAGGACTAATTTTTGGATTTTTCAAATCATTACAGTTGATTATTGGAACTTACAATGGCTGGAATGCTGTTTGCTTTTTCGCCGAGGAAAATGACGATCCTAGCAAGAACATCCCAAAATCATTATATAGTGGAGTTCTACTGGTTGTAGCCATTTATATTTTGGTAAACGCTGCTTTCTTTCACGTTTTGCCAATCGAAACTTTATCCAAATCAAATTTGGCTGCTGCTGATGTTGCCAAGATTCTTTTTGGAGAAAAAGGAGCCATAATAGTTACCGTAATTTCCATTTTTTCCTTAATCAGTATTTTGAATGCTTTTATGATGATTCCACCGAGAATCCTTTACGGATTAAGCCGTGACGGATTTTTTATCAAAAAAGGAACTCAAGTAAATAAAGGTGGTACTCCTATTGTTGCACTATTAGTTTCATCTTTTTTTAGCTTGTTTTTAATTTGCATTGGCTCGTTTGAAGTATTATTTTCATTCGCTGCTTTTATCTCAATAATTGTTTGGGGACTAGCTTATTATTCACTTATAAAACTAAGAAAATCAGCACCTGATTTGATAAGACCGTATCGTTCGTTTTGGTATCCGTGGACTACTATAATTGCCATTATTATTTCGATTGGATTATTATTAGGCTTTATCTATAGCGATCCTACTGCTTTTGCTGTAATTGTTGGAATTACACTGGTTTCTTATCCTTTGTTTTTGTTTTTGAAGAAGAAAAAATAAATCATTTAATATTTATACACCATTCTTGTCATTCCGAGGAACGACGAATGACAAGATTGTGGTTAGAAAACAACAAACCCGACAAATTTTAAAAATCTGTCGGGTTTTGTAATATAACTAAGTTTGATTTCTTATTTCAAACCTGCCAAACTCTGCTCGATTGTAGCGATTTTTGCTAAAGCATCAGCTTGTTTTTGTTTTTCTAAATTAAGAACTTTCTCTGGAGCTCCGTTTACGAATTTCTCGTTAGAAAGTTTTGCTTCTACAGATTTTAAGAATCCTTTAGTGTAATTCAATTCTTCTGTCAGTTTTGCGATTTCAGCTTCAACGTCGATGTTTCCTGTAATCGGAATGAAATATTCATTTGATTTTACACGGAAAGACAATGCTCCGTCTACTTTTTCAGAAACATATTCGAAAGCCGAAACGTTTCCTAATTTAGTTATAATTGAATCAAAGTAAGTTGAAACATTTTCGCTGTTGATTCCTTTTAATTCGATTGCATCTTTAAACGGAATGTTTTTGTCTTTACGAATTGTTCTAATTCCAGAAATTACTTCAATTGAGTTTTCAAAATCTGAAATTAATTTTGCGTCAAATGGTTTTACTTCTGGCCAAGTTGAAACAATTAAAGCTTCTTCAGGAGTTCTTTCAGCAATTAGCTGCCAAATTTCCTCTGTCAAGAAAGGCATAAATGGGTGTAATAACTTCAAGTTGTTTTCTAACATTTCGATCGCTTTCGCGAAAGTTACGCTGTCAATTGGCTGTTGGTATGCAGGTTTAATCATTTCTAAGAACCAAGAACAGAAATCATCCCAAACCAATTTATAAATTGCCATTAATGAATCTGAAATTCTGTATTTCTCGAAATTATCTTCAATATCAACCAAAGTCTGCTGTAATTTCGCTTCGTACCATTCAATAGCCACTTTTGATGATTCTGGTTGCGGAATAGTTTCTGAAACTTCCCATCCTTTAATCAATTTGAAGGCATTCCAAATTTTATTTGAGAATGCTTTTCCTTGGCTGCATAATTCTTCATCAAACATGATATCGTTTCCTGCAGAAGCACTTAAAAGCAATCCTACACGAACTCCGTCTGCACTAAATTTATCGATCAAGTCTAAAGGATCAGGAGAATTCCCTAATGATTTAGACATTTTACGACGTTGTTTATCACGAACTAAACCTGTCAAATATACATTTGTAAATGGTTTTTCTCCTGCATATTCATAACCTGCAATAATCATTCTCGCAACCCAGAAAAATAAAATATCCGGACCTGTTACTAAATCATTTGTTGGATAGTAATATTTGAAATCTGGACTTTCTGGATCCATAATTCCACCAAAAACTGACATTGGCCATAACCAAGAAGAAAACCATGTGTCTAACGCATCAACATCTTGTTTCAAGTCAGATGTTGTAAGTGAGCTGTTAGATGTTTTTTCTTGTGCTAATTTTAAGGCGTCTTCGATGTTTTCTGCAACTACGAAATCTTCTTTTCCGTCTCCGTAATAGTACGCTGGAATTTGTTGTCCCCACCATAATTGACGAGAAATATTCCAATCGCGAATATTGTTTAACCAGTGCGCATAAGTGTTTTCGAAACGTTTTGGATGTAATTTAATATCTCCTGTTTCTAAAACCGACTTAATTGCTGGTTTTACTAATTCTTCCATTTTTAAGAACCATTGGTCTGATAATCTTGGTTCGATTACCGCTTTTGTTCTTTCAGAAGTTCCAACTTTATTTAAGTGAATTTCTGTTTTTGCTAAAGCACCAATTTCTTGAAGTTCTTTCTCGATTTCTTTACGAACTACAAAACGGTCTTTTCCTTGATACTGTAATCCGAAGCTGTTTAAAGTCGCGTCTTCATTAAAAATATCAACGATTTCTAGATTGTGTTTTTCACCTAACGTTTTATCGTTCATATCGTGTGCAGGCGTTACTTTCAAACATCCTGTTCCGAATTCTACATCTACATATTCGTCTTCGATAATTGGAATTACTCTTCCGCAAATTGGAACAATCGCTTTTTTACCTTTTAAATGTGCAAAACGCTCATCGTTCGGGTTGATACAGATGGCAGTATCTCCAAAGATAGTTTCAGGACGTGTTGTAGCAATAGTTAAGAAATCTTCTGAACCTTCAATTTTATATTTTAAGAAAAACAGTTTTCCTTGTTGTTCTTCGTAAATTACTTCTTCGTCAGATAAAGTTGTTTTTGCTTCTGGATCCCAGTTTACCATACGGTATCCTCTGTAAATTAAACCTTTGTTGTATAAATCAACAAACGACTTAATTACAGAAGCAGACATATCTGGATCCATCGTAAATTTAGTGCGTTCCCAATCGCAAGAAGCACCTAATTTCTTAAGTTGCTCTAAGATTGTTCCGCCATATTTATCTGTCCATTCCCAAGCGTGTTTTAGGAATTCTTCACGGGTCAAATCGTTTTTATTGATTCCTTCTGCTTTTAATTTCGCTACCACTTTTGCTTCAGTAGCAATCGAAGCGTGGTCTGTTCCCGGAACCCAACAAGCGTTGAATCCTTTAAGACGTGCACGACGAATTAAAACATCTTGAATTGTATTATTCAACATATGTCCCATGTGAAGGACTCCAGTGACGTTTGGCGGCGGGATTACAATGGTGTACGGTGTTCTATGATCTGGTTCTGAATGAAAATAGTTGTTTTTCATCCAGTAGTCATACCATTTACTCTCAATCGTCTTAGCGTCAAATTGTGCTGGAATTGTCATTTATATATGTTTAATCGTTTATTTGCTTAACCGTTTAATCGGTTTTATCGTTGGCTTTAAATTGAATTATCTATTTGTTTTTCTGCTTTAAAAAAAATCATTTACAAATTAATCTATGCGATTAAACAAATAAACGATTAAACAGTTAAACAAAAATTTGGTTCAATTTTTGTAATTATAACTCACAGCAAAAGTAAATAATTAAGTAGACTATAAAAAGCGAATTAATAATTTGTGTGTTAATTAAAAGAATGTATATTTACTTACAATTAAAAACTAATTTCATATGAAAAATGCAGCCTCTTTTATTGCAGTCTTATTGTTTAGCGCAATAGGTTTTGCACAAAATGGCCCAAAAATTGAATTTGCAGCCCCAGACAATACAATTGATTATGGAAAAATTTCTAAAGGTGACAACGGACTTCGTTCCTTTGAATTTACTAACACTGGAGACGCTCCTTTATTAATTACAGGTGCAGAATCTACAGTAAGTTCTATCATTGTAACCAAACCAGCGGCAGCAATTCAGCCGGGCAAAAAAGGAAAAATCGATGTAAAATATAATATGGTCGCAGGGCCTATTCGTAAAACTATTACTGTTGAAACCAATGCAGTAAACTATCCTGATGGGCGTGTTGCTCTTAAAATAAAAGGAGAAGTTCAGTAAGGTTTTTAAAAATATAAAAACAATAAAAGCCGTTTCTTAAATTAGAAACGGCTTTTTTATTCGTTATAATTTTCAAAATTAAACCCGACAGATTTTAAAAACCTATCAAGTTTCTTAGATTTTTTTCTTACTTCTCAGCACATTCAACTGTGTCGAATTTATATTTAACCTTTTCAAAATCGATTGGTTTATCTTTTACTAAATAGGTTACGCCCATTGTTGTCTGCATGGTTCCGTTTCCTAAAATAAGTTGATTGTCACGTTTTAACAATGCCATCGGATTTTTGAATGTTTGATTTTCTTTATTCACTTTAAAAGTATAGTCTACAAATAAAGTATCTCCATGAAACTCACCTGTAACTTCACCCGATCTAACTGTCGAAGGAGCTACGTTCATAGTCATATCTCCCGATAGTTTTCCGTTTTTTAAAGTGTTCAATTTTAAATCTATTGTATCTTTTTCATAAATTGCTTTATAACAAGCGGTGCTTACTACTACCTCACCATCTGCTTTAGCAGCTTCAACAGCTTTTTGTTTTTCTTCATTTTTACAACTTTGCAATCCGATTACGGATAAAAGCAAACAAGATAAGGCTAGATTTCTCATAATTATTTCTATTTGTTGATATACTATAAAATTAACGAAAAAAGGTTGTTCTTCTTACAACAAACTTTATAAATTTTTAATTACAAATTCAGATCTTCTATTTAATTCGTGATCTTCCTCAGAACAAGCATCATCCGTTTTGCATTTTATAATCGGAACCGATTCTCCATAACCTTTTGCAGTAATTCTTTTGGCTTCGATTCCAGATTGAATAATAAATTCTCTTGTCGAGTTTGCTCTTTTTTGCGATAAATCTTCATTGAATTTAGCATTTCCTCGTGAATCAGTATGAGAACCTATTTCGATTATCATTCCAGGATATTTCTTCATTAATTCAACAACTCTTCCTAAAACTACTTTCGATTCTTTACGGATGTACCACATATTATAATCAAAGTAAATCGGATCGGTTTTAATTAATAAGCGGTCTTTGTCTTTCACAACATCTTTTTCCTGTGCCAGAATTTCTTTTACCTTTTCTTGCTTTTTAACCTCTGCAGCAGCAATTTCAGCTTCTTTTGCTTTTTTCTCTTTCTGCTTTAATTCTATTGCAGCAAGTTCTGCTTTTTTCTTATTTTCTTCTTCGATAATAATTTCCTGTTTCCTCTTATTTTCAGCAATTTGTTTTTCTTCCTTTTTAATTGCTTCTAAAGATCTTAATGCCAACGAAGCATCATTAACTTTATCTCTTGTTTTGTCTAACGTCAGTATTTTTGAAGCATTGGTGTAATTTTCTTTAAATGCTACAATTTTATAAGAAACCTCACAAGGAACTGTAAAACTGAATTTTCCATCAACAGAAGTTGTAATCGTATTCAAAATTTTATTTTCTGAATCCTGCAATAATACTGTAGCATTTTCTAAAGCCAACTGCGTATCTACATCTGTAATTGTACCCGCAATAAACTGTTTACAATCTTCAACAATTAAATCTTTAATTTCTTTAAATTGATAAATATCGTCTCCGCCTTTTCCTCCTTCTCTATTGGATGCAAAAAATCCTTCCTTAGTATTAGAATCGATATTAAAAGCAAAATCATCTGAATTTGAATTTAAAGGTAAACCTATATTTACTGGTTTTGAATATTCGTTTCCATTTATTTCAGCAACAAAAACATCCAATGAACCATAACCTAAATGTCCATCAGAAGAAAAATAGAGCTTATTATCTGCTGATACAAAAGGAAATTGTTCTCTTTTATTGGTATTAATTTCTGATCCTAGATTTTTAGGAGTATCAAAAGCTCCTTTATTGATATTAACCGAATAAATATCAAAAGAACCTAATGAACCTGGCATATCAGAAGCAAAATATAGCACTTTTTCGTCAGCGCTTAAAGCCGGATGCTCTGTTGAATAATTTGGACTATTAAAAGGAAGCGAAGTTACATTCGTCCATTTTCCATTTACTAATTCGGCTTTAAAAATCTGAAGATTGGAGATTTTCTTGTCGTCTTTCTTTTTTCTTTTATTTTTAGAATTATTTCGGGTAAAATAAATTGTTTTTCCATCTTTTGTAAAAACAGCATTCGATTCATGCATTCCTGTCTTTAATTCTTTAGCGAAATAATGAACAATAGAATCAGCTGAATTTATATTTTTTAACGGAATTGCTACCAAATTCAGATAGGTTTTATTATCCCATTTGTATTTTTTATCAAATAAATTGGTTTTCAATTTAACTCCGGCAAAAACCAACTTATCATTGTATTTCACAGCTCCAAATTCGGAATTTGGAGTATTTATAGCTAGATTTTTAATCTCAAAACGTTTCCCTATTGCGCTTACATTCTCAAGGTTTTTAAGGTCCTTTTCAAAGGCAGCAACATCTTCTGGATTTGATGATTTTGAATAATATTCCTTTAAAACAGCATTCGCATCATCATAACTATTAGTCGCTTTTAAAGTTTGAGCGTATCTAAAATAGTATTCTCTATCCAGATTATTGCTGTAGTTTTTCACCAAAAGACGGTAATAGCGTTGTGCTTTTACCAAATCATTGGTATAATAATACGAATCGGCTAAATTCTTTATGACTTCTTGAGAAGGTCTTTCGTCAGCTAATTTTTGGTATAAAACGATAGCTTCAATATAATAAGTTCTGTCAAAAAATTTCTTTGCTCTTATCAATTCCTGATCTTGGGCACTTATAAACTGTATTGAAAATACGAATATAATAACGAGTAGTTTTTTCATATTTTTCATTTTAAAAGAATCTTGGTGATTTATCAAATCCTTTTCCTAATAGATCTAAATCGAACAACAACATAATTTCATGTGTTCCAGAGTTAAACTGCCCGAAATTCGTAAGCGTGTAATCGTATGCATATCCGACTCTTAGCGTTGGTGTGACATTGATATTAAATAACGCACTTACCGAATCGTCGATTCTATAAGCTGCACCAAATTCAAACTTTTCGTTATACAAAATATTGGCTGTAACGTCTAAAGTTATTGGAGCTCCTTTAACAAATTTGGACATAAAGGCAGGTTTCAATTTCAGCATATCATTCAGCTGAAAAACATAACCAGCCGTTAAAAACGTGTGTATTTCTTCTGAACCAAAAGCATTTATTCCTGCTTTTTCCTGAATATATTTCGATTTCAACAAATTAGGAACCGACAATCCAACATAAAGATTATCTCTAAAATAATAAGCTCCAACTCCTATATTCGGTTTTGTAGCATTTATATTTTCTGCAAAGGCAACATCGGTTTGAGGATCTGTAAAACGAAATCCGTTGAAATTAGTCTGCATAGACGAAAAACCCGCTTTTAAACCAAGTGATAATTTATTTTTCCCAGCTAATTTTAAAACATAAGCAAAATCAGCGTAGACATTGTTTTCTTTTTTTGCACCATCTCCAATATCATCTGAGACAAATGAGATTCCGGCTTCTATTTTATCTGTAATAGCACTGTGACCAAAAAATGTAAAGGTTTTTGGAGCTCCATAAGCTCCAACCCATTGTGTTCTGTACAATCCTCCAAAATTCATCATGGCGGGCACTCCAGTCGCGTAAGCTGGATTGACAACACTCATATTATACATATAGTGCGTATACTCCGGATCTTGCTGTGCAGCAACTGATAAATAAAAAAGGAAATTTATAAAGAGTAGTATTTTTTTCATTTGAAATTATATTAAAAATATAAAAGAGATTAGCGATTTAAATAAAGACGACCTTGTTTAGGCGGTTTATTGTCTTTATTAAACTGAAGCACATAAAAATAAACTCCGTTGGGCGCTATTCCGCCAGCAACACCACTCTGTTCGTAGTTCTTACCATCCCAGGCTGGTTTATTTTTATCTCCTTTATACATACCATTTCCGTATCTGTTATAAATTTCAAGTGTATAGTTTGGGTATAAAAATTCAATATCTTTTATTACAAACGAATCGTTAACCCCATCTCCGTTTGGAGAAAACCCATCGGGCACAAAAAAATCATTTGGTACATTATCGCATGCTGTCAAGGTTACTGTAACTTCTACATAATCTGAGGAAAAACAATCAGTATTGGGTAAATTGAATCCATAATAAGAACCTCTTTCAATCAAAGGAGTTGTCGCAGATAATAAATTTCCGTTGTTTGGAGCATCATACCAAACTACAGTCGAAGGTATATTCGTATTGTTTGATAAATCTGTAATAGTCGGATTCTTTAATCCACAGAAATTTTGTCCATCCAAATTTAATACTGGAGCAGGCGAATCGTTTACAGTAACTACAGCCATTGCCGCTTCAGAAACACAACCAAATGAAGACGTTTCTCTTACATAATAATTACCCGATTGCAAAAGTACTGTGTTTGCTAGTGGTGTCGTTGCTGTTTCTGAACTATACCATTTATATTGATTTCCATTTGGAACTAAATTAGCAACCGTAGCTTCTTCTACTTTGCAAAATTGCTGCGGATTTACAGTTGGAGCTACCGGAATTGGATTGACTAAAAAATCATCAAAAACATTCTGCAGCACATTTTGACAGCCTGTAACATTATTTGTGACGTTAATTCCTGTAATTGTTGTTGCTCCAGAATTCGCCAGTAAAGCCAAAGGAATAGGAAAACTGGCATTTCCGTTTACTACTCGTAAACTAACAGTTTCTAACGCTGACGAATTACTGCCCGAAAGACTATAAGAAAGTGTTACATCATTAAGATTTGTTAATCCTGAAACGTTTGCTGTAAACTGTTGGTTCAAACAATTATCATTAACTGCTATTTTTACCGCTGTTACATTGGGAAGAGGATTAATCGTCAGATTTCCTATTAGATTTGCAGTATTACCACATTGTGGAGTAGGATATGTTATATTGACAATATTTATAATATTAATTACTGTCAATCCACTTTTTACATTTAAGTTTCCTGGAATTTCAAAATTCCCCTTACCTCCTTCTGTATGTAAAACAGCCGTTTGCGCTGTTGCTAAATTATCGCCATAAAGATTATAAGTAATGCGATAATCGCCATCAGATAATTGAGGTGCCGTAACCAAAACCGATGCTGCATCGTTCTGACATGTTGGATTAGCCGTCAGTACTGCTCCATCCAAACGTGGCAAAGGATAAATATTCAACTCTGTTGAAAATGGACTAAATATATTGACACAAGATTTTTTACTTGTAGTCGACACAATTCCCGTAACGGTAATTGTAAATTTCCCAACCTGTCTAAAATAAGCTGAACGAATTGGGAAACTTACCACTCCATTTGCAAAAGTTGCCGCTACAGTTTCTGATGCAGAAGATGGCCCAGTGACAGTAAATGAAACATTATAAACCCCATTCGGAATAGAATCAGGTCCCTGAGTAATTCTTGCTGCATAGGATGCCGTTGCAATCTCAGATTCACAGATATCTTTTTCTACTACAATTTTTGCACCTGTAAAATCTAGTCTTTTCTCTAATGAAATAGTTACTGGAATAGTCTTATTTGGACAAACCTTATTGTCAGGAACAGCGAGAACAGTGTACTGATAGGTATAATCAAAAGCTCCATAGGTATCAAAAATTTCCTGAAGATTTACATTGTGATCTGTATCTGAAGTTATACCAAGACCAGTCCAAGTACCTCCCTTGTCTTGATCAGTTAGTAGCTCATTTAAATCATAATTGGTATATCCAGCCAAATCTGTAGTACCACATAAAGTTAAATTCGTTGCCTTTCCTGTTCTTGGAGCTCTTAAAACGGTAACAAATACGGTAGATGAGAGTGTTGCGGAAGGACACTCCGCCATTCCTGGTACAGTATATATAAGTTCGAATGTTGTTTTTTCGTTAATATCACCTACAAATATCGGGGATTCTACTATCTGACCACCAACAGTTGTCCATACTCCATTCGAATGTGGCCCCATTATTTTGCTATCAAAAGCATTAAAAAGATTGTATCTGCCTACATCACTACAAATAGTAGCTTGTGATCCGACTCCTGCATAAGGACCTATTATAAGTGTCACGACAGCAGTATTATTTACACATCCTGCAGTAGCGGGAGCAGTATAAGTATACTTGTATGTTCCAGCCTGACTGATAATCTGGGCATTTAAAATTCCTGTAACAGGATCAAGCCCTCGTGGAGTATTATTGGTGGACCAAGTTCCACCAGGAACTGGTGATCCGCCCAACAGCGAAAATAGAGATAGTGATTGATTCGCCGGATTTTCAATATCACAAATTACTTTCTGTGAATCGATTCCAGCACATTGTGCACTAAGTTTTGCAGGAAAAAGGGTTAAAAAAATAAAAATCGTTACAAATTGTAAGAAATTAATGTAGTTTTTCACCATAGATTAAATTTTTGTTAAACATAGTAAAATATACAGGTACAAAACTAATTTTAACAACCGTTTTTTCACAAAAACAAAAATACTTTTAAACAAAATCAAAGTTCATCTTCCAATTTAAATCTGAATTTAAGCACTACACTATTGCGTTCAACTTCTAGATTTATCCAGATATCTTCTTCAGATTTTAAAAGATTATTAATCTGTTGCAAACTGTATTTATAAGGTTGAATCCTATTTATACTTACAATAATATCTCCTTTACGTAAACCACATTTTTCGGCTGCCGAGTTTTTACGTACATTCACAATTTCGTAAACAGGCTTAAGGGCGAATTTATACTTAAAATTATTGTTGTTTTTTTCTCTTTCCTGAATTTCGTCAATAGTTGAAGCCACCCGAACAGTCTCTAAATGCACCGTTTCCTGAACCCACTGCAATCCATTATGCTGAATCGTAATACCACTTTTATTATAGGTAAAAGGCTCCGAAAATCGACTGTTTTTCTTTAAATAAAGTTCCTTTTCTTTATAATTCAATACCAAAGTAAAACGCTTAAGCACTTCTCCTCCAACCGAACCAATACGTCCTGGGACCATCTTTACATTTCGAATAGAAATAGAATCTGGAAATGAGACAATAGTTTTTTTGAAATCAAATTTATCAATAGAAAACTCGTCTATTTTTGCGCGATGTCCTTCGATATCTCCGCTAAATCCCTTTCCTAAAAAATCTGGAAAATTCTTATCTGGGAGTTTAATTTTATCATTTTCGAAAATCCAAAATGCATCGCTATTACCAATATCAATAAGCAACTTCGCCGGAATCTGAATATTATTAACCGTTGCCATAGCAACCAAATATGGTTTTGATCTTTCTATAGTGATTGGAACTTTTTCAAATTTTCTTTCAAGCTTTTGCTGAAACTTATCACTCTTCGTATGAACTATAATTTTCTTTTTTTGATAATTGATCTCTACTAGATTGTTCCTAAAGAATTTATGACCTATAATTCCATTAACAGGAATCCCAATATGAGACGATAAATTAAAACTTTGATCGAGAATAATAAAAACCATATGGTCATTAGATTTTAGACCATGAGTTTCTAGAATATTTTTTGTTGATTTTAACCCTTCAATTTCTTCTTCACTTCCCAATCCACGAAGTTTGATTTTTTCAACATTGTTAAAACTTACTTCCTGTCTTTCTTCCATGCTGAATAAAATTGTTTCTTCAACACCTGAATCTAAGAGAAAATTAAGCTCTACTCCATTTACTTTTATAGGTATAAAAATAAGATTATTAATGAGTTTAAACGGCACTGTTGCCTTTGTTGCATTGTTCTCTAATAAAAAATCGCCTTGTCCAAAAAGCAAAAAAGGTAAGAATAACCCAAAAAACAATACTATATATTTTTTCATTGACAATATTTTATTATAAAATTACTAAATATATTTATTATTGTTACATTTTTAGAAGTACCCGTATTGTTTACGTTAAATTCGAAAAAAATATGCAAATTTGCACTTCAATAATTTATACTCATGCCAACAATTTCACACAAAGGCAAAAACATGCCTGAATCTCCGATACGCAAGCTGGCTCCTTTTGCAGATTTAGCAAAGAAAAAAGGACACAAGGTGTATCACTTAAACATTGGTCAACCGGATATCAAGACACCCGAAGTGGCCATCGAGGCGGTAAAAAATATTGATTTAACTCTTATAGAATACAGTCCGTCTGCCGGATATGAAAGCTATAGAAAAAAATTAGCAGAGTTTTACCAGCGCCAAAATGTAAACGTTAACCCAGAAGACATCATTGTAACAACTGGTGGCTCTGAAGCCTTACTATTTGCGCTGGCCACAATTACAGATCCTGGAGACGAAATCATTATCCCAGAGCCTTTTTATGCTAATTATCACGCGTTTGCTTCTTCTACAAGTGCAACTGTAGTCCCTCTTGTTTCTACTATCGAAACAGGATTTGCTTTGCCAAGTATTGAAGAAGTTGAAAAACTAATTACACAAAAAACAAAAGCCATTCTGATTTGCAACCCTGGAAATCCAACTGGATATTTATATTCTGAAACAGAAATTAAGCAATTAGCAAGCTTAATTAAAAAACACGATTTATACTTAATCGCCGATGAAGTGTATCGTGAATTTTTATATGATGGAGATGATGTGCATTTTTCTGTAATGAATTTAGAAGATGTACAGCAAAACGTAATCATGGTCGATTCTGTTTCTAAACGTTACAGTATGTGCGGAGCAAGAATTGGTTGTCTAGTAACTAAAAACAAAGAAGTTCTAGCAACAGTAATGAAGTTCGCTCAGGCGCGTTTAAGTCCGCCAACAATTGAACAAATTGCTTGCGAAGCTGCAATAGATACGCCACAAAGTTATTTTGATGAAGTAATTGGAGAATATAAAGAACGTCGTAATACTCTAATCGCAGAATTAAACAAAATCGAAGGAGTTATTGTTACCAAACCAAAAGGTGCATTTTATTGTATTGCAGAACTTCCAATAAAAGATTCTGATGATTTTGCACAATGGCTTTTAGAAAGCTACAATTTAAACGGAGAAACAGTAATGATTGCTCCTGCTAAAGGTTTTTATTCAACACCAGGAATGGGATTAAATCAGGTTCGTATTGCTTATGTTTTAAACAAACAAGATTTAATTACAGCTGTAAACATCTTAAAAGAAGCTTTATCGGTTTATAATAATAGATAAAACAATCAAACTTAAACTTTCAAAAGACAATAGCGATTTTCGTTATTGTCTTTTGTTTTTATGAGGCAATTTTAAATTATATCCAAAAAGGAACAATTAAATCGTAAAAAGCATAGAAAAGGTTTCCCATTTATTAATTATCTTTACCGCCTTAAAAAGATATACCCATTATAATAGCAGTTTTTAATGATAAATAACGAAGATTTTATAGACGAAATTGGTGACAGTCATTTCAGCAGTAATGCTCAAAACCCTTTAAGACCGGATGCTTTTGACATAACTGACGAAGAAAAAATAGAAAAAATTAAAAAAGATGTCGAAAGCATTCTTCAAACTCTCGGAATGGATTTGACAGATGACAGCATCAAAGGAACTCCAAATAGAGTTGCTAAAATGTTTGTAAAAGAGATTTTTGGAGGATTAAATCCTGCAAAACAGCCAAAAGCTTCTACTTTTGACAACAATTACAAATACGGCGAAATGCTGGTAGAAAAAAACATTACCGTTTATTCTACTTGCGAACACCACTTATTGCCAATTATTGGACGCGCTCACGTAGCTTACATCTCAAGCGGAAGAGTTATTGGTCTTTCTAAAATGAACCGTATTGTTGAATATTATGCTAAAAGACCTCAAGTGCAAGAGCGTTTAACTATGCAGATTGTTCAAGAACTTCAAAAAGCTTTAGGAACCGAAGACGTTGCCTGCGTTATCGATGCGAAACACCTTTGCGTAAACTCACGCGGAATTAAGGATATCGAAAGCAGTACAGTAACTTCTGAATTCGGAGGAAAATTTAAAGACCCACAAACTAAGAGAGAATTTCTTGACTACATCAAATTAGAAACTCAGTTTTAAATATTTGGTTGATTGATTAATTGTTTATATCGATTGATCATTTTTGAAAATCAAAAATTAAACAAATTACAACAAGTAAAACTATGCCTTTATATACAAGTCAGCCCTTAAAAATATACAATTCGCTTTCAGGCGAAAAAGAAGATTTCAAACCTATCCATGATGGAAATGTTGGAATGTATGTTTGTGGACCTACCGTATATAGTAATGTTCACCTAGGAAATGTGAGAACTTTTATGTCTTTTGACGTAATCTTCAGATATTTTCTGCATTTAGATTACAAAGTTCGCTACGTACGTAACATTACGGACGTCGGGCATATTGTGGATGATGTGGATGAAGGTGAAGATAAAATTGCTAAAAAAGCACGTTTGGAGCAATTAGAACCAATGGAAGTCGTACAGCGCTATACTGTAGATTTTCATAACATTCTAAAAGCTTTCAATTTTTTGCCACCAAGCATTGAGCCCACTGCTACTGGACATATTATCGAACAGATTGAAATCATCAAAAAAATCATCGACAAAGGTATCGGTTACGTTGCCAATGGATCGGTTTATTTTGATGTTGTAAAGTATAACGAAACCAATAATTACGGTATTCTAAGTGGTAGAAATATCGATGATATGCTGGCAAATACGCGTGATCTTGATGGACAATCTGATAAGAGAAACCCGCAGGATTTTGCACTTTGGAAAAGAGCAGAACCAGAACATATTATGAGATGGCCTTCACCTTGGAGCGATGGTTTCCCAGGATGGCATCTTGAGTGTACTGCAATGAGCACTAAATATCTTGGTAATCATTTTGATATTCACGGAGGTGGAATGGATTTAAAATTTCCACACCACGAATGCGAAATTGCGCAAAACGAAGCTTGCACAGGTCAATCTCCAGTAAATTATTGGATGCACGCCAACATGCTGACTTTAAACGGAAAGAAAATGGCTAAATCAACTGGAAATAATATTTTACCAGGCGAAATTCTTAGCGGTGATAACAATATCTTAAGCAAACCATTTTCAGCTTCTGTAACCCGTTTCTTTATGTTACAGGCTCATTACAGAAGTATTTTAGATTTTTCTGATGACGCTATTGTTGCAGCCGAAAAAGGATATAAAAGATTAATGGAAGCAGTTGATGTTTTACCAAATATTACAGCAGGAAATACGAGCTCTATCGACTTTGCAGCATGGAAACAACTTTGCTATGATGCAATGAATGACGATTTCAATACACCGATTTTGATTGCTCAATTATTTGAAGCGGTTCGTTACATCAATTTATTAAAAGATGGTAAAGAAACTATTTCAGCAACAGATTTAGCAGATTTCACAACAGCTGTCAATGCTTTTGTTTTTGACGTTTTAGGACTTAGCGACGAGAAAAACGCTGACGGTGATAACGACAAATTAGAAGGTGTTGTAAACATGCTTATCGGAATGAGAAATCAAGCAAGAGCAGATAAAAACTTTGCTCTTTCTGATCAAATTCGCGATCAGTTAATTGCACTAGGCATACAACTTAAGGACGGAAAAGAGGGAACATCTTTTAGCATTCAATAAGGAAAACTTTTTTTTGGATGTAACAAAATACCCTAAAATGCAACCTATAAAGAGTTTCAAAAACTAGACAATACGTATTTAATGTTATCCAAAATTCTAATATATCCATTTGTGCTATTGGTGCGTTTTTATCAAACCGCAATTTCTCCGTTTACACCGGCATCTTGCAGATTCGAACCCACCTGTTCCACTTACATGATTCAGGCATTACAAACTCATGGATTATTTTATGGCGGATTTTTAGGCATAAAACGCATTCTAAGCTGCCATCCCTGGGGAAGAAGCGGTTATGATCCTGTACCAGAAAAGAAATGCAGTCACAAACATTAACCTTTTATAAAACGGTACTTTACATTAAATATTTATTTTTACAATAATATAAAACATTTTACATGACACACGCCTTAAATTTTGTTTGGAACCCTTCAGAGGGAATCAATTTAGGATTTTTTATGATTCGCTATTACAGCTTAATGTTTGTAATTGCCTTTTTGTTAGGGTGGTTCCTAATGAAAAAGATTTTTGAAAGAGAAAACGAATCACTTGAAAAACTGGATTCTTTATTTGTTTGGACAGTTCTTGCCACTTTAATTGGAGCACGTTTGGGTCATGTTTTCTTTTACGATTGGGAATATTTCAGAAATCATTTACTTGAAATTTTCCTTCCTTTTAGATTCGAACCGAAATTCGAATTTACAGGCTTTCAAGGATTAGCAAGTCATGGTGCAGCGATTTCTATTATTGTTGCGATGTATTATTACAGTAAAAAAATTCTAAAACGTCCGCTTTTATGGATTTTAGATCGTATCGTAATTCCTGTAGCAAGTGGTGCTATTTTTGTTCGTTTAGGTAATTTTTTCAATTCAGAAATTATTGGTAACGAAACTACTTCTTCATTCGGAATTCGCTTTTTACATGATACCTTCAGCAAAAACGAAGCCGTACAAAAAACCGGAATTGCAGATCCCGTAGAAGCATATAATGCCATTGCTACAAATCCTAAATTCGCTACTCTTTTAGCAGAAGTTCCAGCGAGACATCCCGCACAATTATACGAATCGTTTTCTTATGTTTTTGTATTTGCGATTTTATACTTTTTATACTGGAAAACAAACACAAGACTTAAATCTGGTTATTTATTCGGATTGTTTTTAGTTCTTTTATTTGTAGTACGTTTTATTGTTGAATTCGTAAAACAAAGCCAAGGAGGAATCGAAGAAAATCTAGGCTATTTCTCAACTGGACAATGGCTAAGTATTCCATTTATCATTATTGGATTATTCTTTATCATAAGAGCTCAAAGAAATCCTTTAGCAGAATCTTAAAAAAATACTCAAATAGAAAAAACGCCCAATATCATTCATATTGGGCGTTTTCTTTTTATAATTGACACAAGATACCAAATTCGATATTTTTCGTATTGTATCCCGCATTTGAGCTTCCTAAACCAGCATTTGAAACATGTCTTAAACTAGGACGAATATCAAACTGAAATCTATCATAATCCACAGTACAACCAAATGCCAAAACATCTGCAAAAGCAAAACCTTTAGACATTCGTTCTGTTTCAGTATCTGAGACCATAGGACCAACACTTCCTAAAACATAACAGGAATACATTTTACCAATAGGTTTTCTAATCAAAAAACCGATATTCAGAACATATTCACGAACATTTTTCAATTTTAGATACTCAATTCTTTTCTGCTCAAAATCTGGAGTTTCCGGCTTTACAAAATACAAATTCAATAATTGATGTTTTCCAAAATTGATTTCTGGCTGTACTAAAATTTCATATTGAAAGTTCTTAGTTTCTTTAATTATATAATACAATTGAAGCTTATAAAAATGATTCGCAAAAGTATAATTCTTGTTATTAAATTCACTTCCTAAACCATAGCCTACACCTACTCTATAGTTGCTTTTTTTCTGCTGTGCATTAACAAACATTACAGCAAACAATACTGCAACAAAAAATAATCGTTTTTGAATCATAAGTAGGATTTGAATCTTATATACAAACATAAAAAAAAGATCCAGTTTTCACTGGATCTTTCTATATCAAAATAAGGTTTCTTATTATGCCTTATTATGTTTGTCTTCAATTGTATGTTTTTCATCATTTGAAATCGTATCAACCAGTACTGGAGTCGCGATAAACAATGAAGAATAAGTACCAACGATAATACCAATTAACATTGCGAAGATAAATCCTCTGATAGACTCTCCACCGAAGATAAACATCGTTAACAATACAATGATCATCATTAATGAAGTATTCAATGTTCTTGACAATGTAGTATTAATAGAAGCATTTACGATATCTTCGAAACTTCCTTTACGGTTTCCGATGATAAACTCTCTTACCCTGTCAAATACAATAACCGTATCGTTCATAGAGTAACCAATTACAGTTAAGATTGCAGCGATAAAGTGCTGATCCATTTCCATGTGGAATGGCATGAATTTGTAACATAATGAATAAACTCCTAATACAAATACTACGTCGTGCGCCACAGCTGCAATCGCACCTAATGAATACTGCCATTTACGGAAAGATACCATTAAGTATAAGAAGATAACTGCCATCGCTCCAAGAACTGCCCAGTATGAGTTCGTTTTAATATCTTCAGAGATAGAAGCTCCAACTTTAGAAGCTTGTAATACACCAACTGTTTTACCATTGTAAGAGTTAATGAATTTATCGTAAGAAGTATTTGGGAAATATTTCTGTAAAGAATTGTATAATTTCTGGTTTACTTCTTCATCAATAGCAACACCGTCTTCTTTAATTTTATATTTAGT
Organism: Flavobacterium panacis; assembly: GCF_024649945.1. Classification (GTDB taxonomy): domain Bacteria; phylum Bacteroidota; class Bacteroidia; order Flavobacteriales; family Flavobacteriaceae; genus Flavobacterium; species Flavobacterium panacis. The sequence continues at coordinate 323,219 of NZ_JANKMS010000002.1, forward strand.
AGTGATTTTCAATTGATCATCATCACCTAAAATCTTAGCTTCAACAGGAGTACCAAAAGCAGCAGATAATTCATCTGAAACTGCAGTAGCATCTACAGCTTTTTCGAATTTAACTTGGAAAGTTCTACCTCCAACAAAATCCACACCTTCATCTAATCCGTTAACGAAGAAGATAGAAACTAAACTTACTACTGTTACAATAGAAGAGAAGATATAAGTGAATTTTTTAACTTTAATAAAGTCAAAGTGGAAATTAGTAAACCAATTTTTAGTAATGTTTGTTGAAAAAGTTAAATCTGCTTTTCCAAGAATATTTCTATCGATGAAAATTCTAGCGATAAAGATAGATGTAAACAATGAAGTTACAATACCAATTAATAATGTTAATGCGAAACCTTTGATTGGACCTGTACCAAAGATAAACAAGATAGCTCCAGTTAAAACGTGAGTAACGTTAGCATCAATAATAGAACGCATTGCACCGTGCCATCCGTAAGAAGCTTGAACTGCCTCAGAAAGAGATTTTCCTTCACGTAATTCCTCTTTTGCTCTTTCATAGATAATAATGTTCGCATCTACCGCAGTACCCAATGTTAACACGATACCTGCAATACCTGGCAATGTTAATACGAAACCAAAACTTGCCATAATTCCGAATAAGAACAGTAAGTTCAATAATAAAGCAAGGTTTGCATACCAACCAGCTTTACCATAATAGAATACCATCCAAACGCAAACTAATAAGAAACCTAATACAGAAGAAATTGTACCTGCATCAATAGCTGCTTGCCCTAAAGACGGACCAACAACAGTTGATTGAATAATATCTGCAGAAGCTGGTAATTTACCTGCATTTAATACGTTCGCTAAATCTTTAGTTTCAGCAACATCAAATGAACCTGTAATCTCAGATCTTCCTCCAGCAATAGGACCGCTTGTTACACCTGGAGCAGAATATACGATATCATCTAAAACAATAGCAATGTAGCTTTTTTGAGCAAATGCTCTTCCTGTCAATTCTTCCCAAACTTTAGCACCTTGGCTGTTCATCTGCATAGAAACTGCAGGTTTACCCATTTGGTCAAAAGTATCTTTTGCATCAGTAACAACACCACCGCTCATTGCTGGGTTATTGTCTCTGTTTCCTTTTAAAGCGTATAATTCTACAACTTCAATATCTTTAGCACTTGCTAAATCTTTTGCTTTTTGATCTTTTATTGTAGTTGGCTTACTCCAAACAAATTTTGCATAGTGTTGGTCAGCTGCCAATAAAACTCTAATTTCTGGTCTTTTAAAATAAGCATTGATAGTTGCTGTATCTTTTGGTGCAAAATAACCCAAAACTGGTCCACCACCTTGACCGATAATTTTATCAAATAAAGGATTGTTTCCTTTTTTAGCTGCAGTTGAATCTTTAGTATCATCCGTTAATAAAGCATTCAATGAATCTTTAGCAACAGTTTTAGTTTCTACTTTCTTAACTTCAGTTTTCTTTAAAGCTTCGTTAGCTGCTACTAAGAAGTTTCCAATTTCTTCAATTTTGTAAGTTTCCCAGAACTCTAATTGAGCTTTTCCACCTAATAATTTTTTAATTCTATCAACATCCTTAGCACCTGGAAGCTCTACTAGGATTCTTCCTGTTTCTCCTAATTTTTGGATGTTTGGCTGTGTAACACCAAATTTGTCGATACGCTCTCTTAATACTTTAAAAGCACTTTCTACAGACTCATCAACTTTTCTTTTGATAACTTTTTGAACCTGCGCGTCAGACATTTGAAAATCTACACCACCATCTCCTTGAAGACTTCTATTAGCAAAAATATCTGGAGATGCTAATTTTACAGAACCTTTTGAATTTGCTTCAAAAGCCTCGAAGAACTTATTTAAATATGTTTTGTTTCCTTCTAAATTTGCAGAAGCATCAGCTAATGATTTATTAAAAACTGGATTTTTAGAATTATTAGCCAAACCTTTTAATACATCTTTAATAGAAATTTGAAGAATAACGTTGATTCCTCCTTCTAAGTCAAGACCTTTATTAAGTTGTTTGTTTTTCACTTCATTGTAAGTGAAATCAGTAAAACCAAGATTTAATACTTTTTCTTTACCAATAGAATCTAAATATTTCAGCTCTTTATCAGGGTTGTCACCTGCAAAAGCTTTAGCTTCACTTTTGACACCATTTGCCACAAAAGTGAATGATAGTTGGTAAATACTTACCAATGCAAATAGAATTGCGAAAAATTTAATAAGTCCTTTATTCTGCATTATTACTAAAAATTAATTATGTTTTATTTTTGTTTTTGTTTTAAAGTCCCATAAAATAAGCCCTGACATGATTTTTTAAAACAAAAATACGAGATCACGAATTACCATTTTTTTTTTAAACCGAGCAAATATATAATTAACGAAAATATTAACCAATTAATTTATTAATTAATCGCAAAAAAAAGACTGCAAAAGTGCAGCCTTTTTCTTTTATTTCGTTTTTTATTACACTAAAATCGTCTTTAAAGCCTCATTCATGCTACGAACTGCATCTGCACTTTTCGCAAATAATGCTTTTTCTTGATCATTTAAGTTAATATCAAGGATTTCTTCCACTCCGTTTTTACCAATTATACAAGGAACTCCTATACAAATATCATTTTGACCATATTCTCCTTCTACAAAAACAGAACATGCAATCATTTTCTTTTGATCGTTCAAAATACTATCTACCAAGTAAGCTACCGAAGCGCCAGGAGCATACCAAGCAGAAGTCCCAAGCAAACCTGTAAGTGTTGCCCCTCCTACCATGGTGTCTGCAGCAACTTTTTGTAACACTTCTTCTGAAAGAAATTCTGTTACTGGAATTCCGTTATAAGATGCCAGACGAGTTAACGGAATCATAGTCGTATCACCGTGACCTCCAATTACCATTGCCGAAATATCATTTGCAGGTTTATCTAAAGCCAATGAAAGATATGTTCTAAAACGCGAACTGTCTAAAGCTCCACCCATTCCTATAATTCTATTTTTCGGAAGACCTGTTGCTTTCAAAGCCAAATACGTCATAGTATCCATTGGGTTCGATACTACTACAATAATTGTGTTTGGAGAATATTTTAATACATTTTCAGCAACTGTTTTTACAATTCCTGCGTTTATACCTATTAATTCTTCTCTTGTCATTCCTGGCTTTCTCGGAATTCCTGATGTAATCACCACTACATCACTTCCTGCAGTTTTAGAATAATCATTGGTTACGCCAGATACTTTTGTATTAAAACCAGTATTTGTAGCGCACTGTGTAATATCCAATGCCTTACCCTCTGCAAAACCTTCTTTAATATCCAACAATACTACTTCGCTTGCAATTCCTCTATAAGAAATAACATCTGCACATGTAGCACCAACATTTCCTGCTCCTACAATGGTAACTTTCATATTTTATACTTTATCGGTTATTAATATTGCCTATTCTTTAAAAAGACAATTCGTTTAATTGTCTAGTAAATTTAAACAATTAAACGAATTGAAATTATTAATTTTTCATTTTATGCATCAATATTTGCATAAACTGCATTTTTCTCGATAAACTCTCTACGAGGCGGTACCTCATCACCCATCAACATAGAGAAAACTTGATCAGCTTCTGCCAAACTATCAATATTTACTTGACGTAAAGTTCTGAAGTTCGGATCCATTGTAGTTTCCCATAATTGTTCCGCGTTCATCTCTCCAAGACCTTTATAACGTTGAATATTGGCACTTCCTCCCATTCTTTCGTTGGCTTGATCACGCTGAACATCATTCCAAGCATATTCTTTTTTATTTCCTTTTTTAACCAAGTACAAAGGTGGCGCTGCGATATATACGTGACCTTCCTCGATTAGCTCTTTCATAAAACGGAAGAAGAACGTTAATATTAAGGTAGAAATGTGACTACCATCGACATCGGCATCACACATGATGATCACCTTATGATATCTTAGTTTTTCAAGATTTAATGCTTTACTATCTTCTGCAGTTCCAACTGTTACTCCAAGAGCGGTAAAGATATTTCTGATCTCTTCGTTTTCGAATACTTTATGATGCATCGCTTTCTCAACGTTCAAGATTTTACCACGCAAAGGCAAAATTGCTTGGAAGTTACGATCACGTCCTTGTTTTGCTGTTCCACCAGCCGAATCTCCCTCGACAAGGTAAACCTCACATCTTGCTGGATCTTGCTCAGAACAATCAGATAATTTCCCTGGTAATCCACCACCGCCCATAACGGTTTTACGTTGTACCATTTCACGCGCTTTTTTCGCTGCGTGACGTGCTTGCGCTGCTAAGATTACTTTTTGGATAATTAATTTGGCATCATTTGGATTTTCTTCCAAATAATTCTCTAACATTTCTCCAACAGCTTGAGAAACTGGAGAAACTACTTCTCTATTTCCAAGTTTAGTTTTTGTCTGCCCTTCGAATTGAGGCTCTGATACTTTTACCGAAATAATGGCTGTTAATCCTTCACGGAAGTCATCTCCAGCAATTTCGAATTTTAATTTATCTAATAACCCAGAAGCATCTGCATATTTTTTAAGCGTTCTTGTCAAACCACTTCTAAAACCTTGTAAGTGCGTTCCTCCTTCGTGAGTATTGATATTATTTACATAAGAGAAAATGTTCTCTGTATAACTTGTGTTGTAGATTAAAGCAACCTCAACTGGGATTTCTCCTTTATCATTATCCATACTGATAACATGAGAAACAATTGGCTCACGGTTACCATCTAAATAACGAATATATTCTTTAAGCCCTTCATCTGAATGAAATACTTCACTTCTGAATTCGCCTTTATCATCAACCTCTCTTTTATCTGTAAAAGTAATTGTGATTCCTTTATTTAAGAAAGAAAGCTCACGCATACGTGCTGAAAGCGTATCGTATGAAAATTCGGTTGTCTGAGTAAAAATAGTATCGTCTGGAAAGAAAGTCTGACGTGTTCCTCTTTTTTCTGTTTCTCCAATTTGTTTTACTGGATATAAAGATTTTCCTCTTTCATATTCCTGCTCGTAAATTTTTCCTTCTCTGAAAACTGTAGATTTCATATGAACAGAAAGTGCATTTACTACAGAAACCCCAACTCCGTGAAGACCTCCAGAAACTTTATATGAATCTTTGTCGAATTTACCTCCGGCTCCGATTTTAGTCATTACTACCTCAAGTGCAGAAACCCCTTCTTTTTTATGTAAATCGACTGGAATACCACGTCCATTATCTTCAACTGTAACAGAACCATCTTCGTTTATTGCAACACTAATCGCATCACAATGTCCTCCCATGGCCTCATCAATAGAGTTATCAACAACCTCATAAACTAAATGATGCAGTCCTCGAACTCCCACATCTCCAATATACATCGATGGACGCATTCTTACGTGCTCCATTCCTTCTAATGCCTGAATACTATCTGCTGAATAATTGTTCTTCTTGATTTCTTCGCTCATATAATTTATTCTAAAAAATGTATTTACTGTCTAACACGCAAATATATAAAAACGCGGGCTATATAACCAGTAAAATAGTAGTGAAAGCTGTTAAGTTATTAACACAATTGTCTGAAAAACTAAAAAATAAAAGTAGAAAATTCCAATTTTTTAAAATTTCAAATTCTAAAACTGAAAATTACACAAAAAACAATGTTTTTGGAAACTCCAATTCTTAAAATTAAATTCCAAATTTTTGAAATTCCAAATTCCAAAACTCTGAGTCTAGAATTTTTAGTTTCAATTCGAAAAACAACATTTCAAATTCCAATTTTAAAACTTCAAAATCCAAAATTGTATTAAAACAAAAAACCGAAATCACACCTTAATGCATTTCGGTTTTTAAATCGGTTTCAATTTGGTATTTGGAATTTATTTTATTTAAAAATTCTTTCTTTTTTTTGGGAATTTGGAATTTTAAAAAATTGGAATTTCTCTTTTTAAACCGCTACTCCAGATTTTACACTTTCAAAATTTCCTTTCAAGTGCGCTGCGTTTGCTCTTCCACTTGGATCAAGGTTTTCCTGCCATTTTGGTATCCATTTACGCACTGTTTGCGCTGCGCTAACCTGCGGGTAGTATTTATGAAAAATTGAACGATACAAGTAAGCTTCTTTTGTTGTTGGAGAATTATATGGAAATTCTGCATTTGCTCCTGCTAGTTGCTCATCTGTAACCTGCGAAACACAATACTCAATTAATCCGTCAACCCAATTGTATCCTACTCCATCAGAAAATTGTTCTTTCTGACGCCATAAAACTTCTGACGGCAAATAAGGATTTTCTGGGGTATCGAAGGCTTTTCTTAAGATGTATTTTTCAATTCCATCATAAGTTTTAGGCTGTTTTTCTTCTGTTTTAATTCGGATATTAGTATCTAAAAATGTAGTATCTAAAAACGGAAATCTAACTTCTAATCCATGCGCCATTGTTGTTTTGTCTGCACGAAGTAAATCTGCTGTAAACAACTTCTGAACTCTTTCTATTGTTTCATCTTGAAATTCTTCTGTTGATGGTGCATTTCTAAAATACAAATGACCACCAAAAACTTCATCGGCACCTTCTCCTGACAAAATAACCTTCACTCCTTGATCCGCAATAGCTTTAGACAACAAATACATTGGCACGCCAGATCTTACCGAAATAATATCATAAGTCTCGATATGATAAATTACTTTTTCTAAAATCTGTAATCCTTCTTCTATAGAAAAATGAATTTCATGATGTTCTGTTCCTAAAAACTCTGCTGCTTTTCTAGCAATTATATTATCTGGTGAATCAGCATCTAAGCCAATTGAAAAAGAATGTAATTTCTGTCCGTTTTCTTTTACTATTCGGGAAGCAATAGAAGAGGTCAAAGACGAATCCAATCCTCCTGAAAGTATTACACCAACTGGAACATTAGCCAATAATCTTTTACTGGTAGCATCAATTAAACTCTGACGAATTACATCAAAATCTAATGAGTGATTTGCATTTTTATGATCTTCGTATTCTGGATGATAATATTTTACAAAACCTTTTTTTGCCGTATAATAATGTCCTGGAGGAAAAGTTGAAAATGACTTGCATTGATCTGCAATTGATTTCATTTCTGAAGAAAAATAAATTCTTCCTCTTTCATCCAATCCGTAATACAGAGGTTTCACCCCAATCGGATCTCTTCCTGCAATATAATTATCACCATCGATAATCACGAAAGCAAAATCGCCATCGAGTTTATTACAGAAGTCATAACCAAACTCTTCATACAAATGTACAATTACCTCTGAATCTGATTCTGTTCTAAAAGTATGATGTTTTAAAACAGTATCTTTTAATTCTTGATAATTATAAATTTCACCATCATGAACCATCCAAGCTTTAGAAGTTCCTTGAATTGGCTGTTTACCCGAATTAAGATCAATGATTGATAGACTTTCATGGCAAAGTATACTGCCATTTTCCATAATATGAACATCACTTTCATCAGGGCCACGATGTGACATTCTTTCAGAAAGTTCTTTTACAAGCTTGGGGTCTTTTCCTTTACCAATTACGGCTAACAATCCAGACATACTATTCTATTTATTATTTTGTTGTAGTGTACAAAACTTAAAATTAAGTCGTACATTAAAAAATCATTAAAAATTTTCACTAAAAGCAAAACTAAATATTATTTTTTGCTTTCCTATATTTTCTTAAATTAAAATCTTAGGTATTCAATTCTATTTGGAGAATGCCAAATATAAAAAAAGTAAACTTACTAATTACCAAATGAAAATTATAAAGTACTGAAAAATAGAATTTAACAATTTTAGACAAGAAAGACGTCCTTAAAAAGAACGTCTTTCGGCAATATATATACTAATTCTAAAAATTAAACTCGTATTTAGGCTTTTACATAAGCATCATCGTGAACACTTGCTACAGCTCTTCCAGATGGATCGTTCATGTTTTTGAAAGCTTCATCCCACTCCAAAGCAATTTTTGTACTACAAGCCACACTTGCTTCCTGAGGCACACATAATGCTGCTGCGTCACTTGGAAAATGTTCCGTAAAAATAGAACGATAGTAATATTCTTCTTTTGAAGTTGGTGTCTGTAATGGGAATTTGAATCTAGCGTTTGCTAACTGCTCATCCGAAACTTCTCTGGCTACCACTTCTTTCAAAGTATCAATCCAGCTGTATCCTACTCCATCAGAAAATTGCTCTTTTTGTCTCCAAGCTACACTTTCTGGAAGCATGTCTTCAAAAGCTTTACGAACAACCCATTTTTCCATCGGATGTTCTTTATTGATCATTTTATCTTGTGGGTTGATACGCATCGCAACATCCATAAATTCTTTATCCAAGAATGGCACTCGTCCTTCAATTCCCCACGCTGCTAAACTTTTGTTTGCACGTAAACAGTCGTACATATGAAGTTTACCTAATTTACGAACGTTTTCTTCGTGGAATTCTTTTGCGTTTGGCGCTTTGTGGAAATATAAATATCCTCCAAACAACTCATCTGCTCCTTCTCCTGAAAGAACCATTTTGATTCCCATTGACTTAATAACTCTTGCCATTAACCACATTGGAGTTGAAGCTCTAACTGTAGTTACATCATAAGTTTCTAAGTTATAAATTACATCACGAACGGCATCTAAACCTTCTTGAATGGTAAATTTAATTTCGTGGTGAATAGTCCCAATATGATCTGCTACTTTTCTTGCTGCAGCTAAGTCTGGAGAACCTTCCAATCCAACTGAGAAAGAGTGCAATTGTGGATACCAAGCATCTGTAGTATCATCAGATTCGATTCTTTTTTGAGCGAATTTTTTAGCTACTGCTGAAGTAATAGAAGAATCTAAACCTCCAGAAAGTAAAACTCCGTAAGGAACGTCACTCATTAATTGTCTGTGAACTGCTGCCTCAAGCGCTTTTCTGATTTCTGGAATACTTGTTTCGTTGTCTTTTACTGCATCGTACTCTGTCCAGTCTCTTTTGTACCATTGTACAAATTCTCCATCTTTACTTGACAAGTAGTGTCCTGGAGGGAATAATTCGATTTTTGTACAATATCCTTCAAGAGCTTTTAATTCAGAAGCTACGTAGAAAGTTCCGTGTTGATCCCATCCAATGTATAATGGAATAATTCCCATATGATCACGAGCAACGAAGTATTCATCTTTATCAACATCATAAATTGCAAAACCGAAGATTCCGTTTAATTCATCAACGAAGTTTACCCCTTTTTCTCTGTATAAAGCTAAAATAACTTCGCAGTCACTTTCTGTTTGAAAGTTATATTTTCCTTCGAATTGTTTACGCAAATCTCTGTGATTGTAAATTTCACCATTTGCAGCCAAAACCAATTTTTTATCCTCTGTAAATAAAGGTTGTTTTCCTGAAGCTGGATCTACAATTGCCAAACGCTCGTGAGAAAGAATTGCTTTATCATTGCTGTAAATTCCGCTCCAGTCTGGTCCACGGTGACGAATGATTTTTGACATTTCTAATACTTGAGGTCTTAACGCTTCGGCTTTTTGTTTAAGATCAAAGGCACATACAATTCCACACATAATATCCTATATTTTATTTTTTAAATTTTAATTTGATAAGGCAAAGATGAAGTATTAGTTACAATTGAAAAACACATTCACCAATATCAATTACAAATATCAATCAAAATAATCATTTTATATACAAAATGTAAAATTTTCATATTAAAAAAAGCTCTAAACTTGAAATTTTTAATTTAGGAACTAAAATTGGTTTAAATTTTAAAGTTTTGTTCTATTTCTTGAATTAAATTTTGAGTTATTTCAGAATAAGTAAAAGATTCGTAAAGAGAAGATGGAAAGTTGTTCTATAATTGTGTTTTATATAATAGTTAAGGGATTACACGTATAGTTTGTTATTCTGAGGAATGAAGAATCACACTATAAACTCCGCAAAGAAATCACCAATCTTTGCCAACCACTAGTGTGATCCTTCCTTCGTCAGGATGACAAGATTGTGTAAAGCTATTTACATTGAGAACTTTGTCAAAGTTTAAAACTTTGACAAAGTTGATAATTTGAAAAAGTTTGAAGTAACAAAAAACCTACTCTATACTTTCAATAGTATAATGCGTTTTATTAATCTCAAATTTAAACCCAGCTTTATTCCCCATTAAATGATTTCCTAAAGGAGATTGTGGAGAAAGTGCGATGACATTAATTCCGTCAATGGCAATTTTTGGAAGCGCAACACTTACATACAAATAAATTCCGTTTGCTTTTACCAAGCTTCCTAAAACAATGTTTTCAGTAGTTTTAATCGGATCAATTTTATCTAAAATCCCTTTTTGCTCTATTGCTTCTTTAAGTTTATTCGTCAGTTTTTCCTGCTCAATATGCATCATTGATAAAGCCGTTTCGTGTTTATCGCCGGCAGAACCTTTTGCGTCGTTTTTGGAATCTTCGGTCAAGTTTGAAATCATGTCTCTAAAAACATCCATTCTATCTTGAACCATTTGGGAATAATGGGAATATATTTTTTCTTTGAAAGTCATTTCTTTTGAGGTACTGAGGTTCTAAGGTACAAAGATGCAAAGGTTTTTTCTTTATTAAAAAAAACAGCCACGAATTCACGAATCTACTCCAAAAAATTCATGAGTTCATGGCTGAAAAAAAAAGGCACTTTATTCTTTTACAAAACTTTTGTGCCCTAGTCTCTTTGTTGCAAAAAGCCTAAAAATCAAATTTATAATTTGCGCCTCCTAAAATCTGAAATCCTTGAACTGGATAATTCAGCCATTTTTGATAAGCTTGATTTCCGATATTATTTGCTTTTAAGAAAAACGTCAAACGTTCGCTAAATTTATATCCTAAATGTGCATTGGCATCAAAATAACTTTTTAATGTAATTGGAGCTGCATTGGTTGTGATTGCCGAATTTACCTGCATATCTTTTCTCTCTCCTACATAAAACACATTAACTCCTGCATACCACTGCTTAGTAATATTAACGTCTAAAGTTGAACTTAATTTCATTGTTGGCAAATTCCATGCTTCAACTACATTATCTGTGTTGTAACTATTGAAGGTTCCATTGATTCCGAAAGTTACATTTTGAGAGAAATCAGCTTTTAATTCTGCATAAAAACGCAATGTTCTAATATCTTCATAAACCACTCCAAAAGAGTTTCCAAAAGCATAATCTTCATTGGTAATAACTTCTGTATAATCATTTGCTTTAAACAGCGCTTTATTCTTTTCATTCAAATAAGAACCTGTTAAATTATAATTGACATTGTTTGCCAATTTCCCTTTTAAACCAGCAAAAACGTTATACTGAGTACTTGATGGACGCATGTTTAAGGTCGGAGACAAAAACGGATTTTCAGTTACAAAATCTGCATAAGAATTTTGTTTTAAACCTCCATTTACTCCCGTATAAAAAATCATTAAATCACCAACCAATTTATAAGATGCATTTACTTTTGGGTAAAAATAGAATTTGTTACCGCTATTTTCAGAATCCGCACTATAAAAAACTCCAGCTCCTAATTCTAGAGTCCAGTCATTTTCATTGATTACAAAACTTGGCTCAATTCCAACATTTGTAAAACTATAATTTAAACGTTCTGTATTATCCTTCAAATAATTATTTTTAAAAGAACCACTTACATGATCTACAATCACATTTGTTTTTATAGCCTGATCCATTACATCAACAGTAAAAGTCGGTTTTACAAAAAATCTATTTTCTGATGAAGAATAACTATCCGAAAAATGAGTGAATTTTGTCGAAAGATTACTAAAAATACTTTCTGTAAATTCAGCATTTCCGCCTAACCAAATCGTATTATAAGAGTGATCTGGACTAATACTGTTTAGCAAATCTAAACGTTGAGATGGAATTGTTGAACCAAAATCTGAAGGAAGTCCGTACCAATTGTAAATTTGATTTTGATAACCTAAATCTACATTCCAAGAATTATCTCTGTTGTTCTGACCGTAACCTACATTGATTGCTGTATCATAAAATTCATCATTTAGCTCTACATCTTTAATACCGCCTTGTGAAGAATGATGGCGAAACATTCCTGCTACATAATCATTGTTTCCTAAATCCTGATTTACGAATAATTCTGCATTTAAGGTACTGTAATTTCCAACACCCAAAGTCGCATAATTATTGAACAATTTTTCTTTTTTAGCTTTTTCAACTCCTTCAGCTTTTCCCTTAGAAGGCGTAAAAGTCGAAGCTACAGGAACAGACAAAATGCTGTATTTAATAACTTCTTTCGGTTGATTGCCACTATCATCAAGCGAAGGATTTTCTTTTACTTTAAAAGCATCTGAAATAGTAGGCGAATAAGGTTTCACCACGTTTACAGTTTCTGTTCCGATACTTTCATTTTTCTTTTGCGCAATCGAAAACTGAGCTGTAAATAACACTAACAATATAATTATTTTATGTCGGCAGTTTAATTTCATATTTCTTCTATTTGAGAGTATAGAGAAAAGATCATAGAACATAGACTTTTGCTATATCTCAATTCTTTTACTCAAACTCTTTGTTCTATTCTCTATATTCTATTTTCTTTTTTTCTTCTTCTTAAATCTAAAATCTATATTCTAAAATCAATTACGCTTCCCACTCGCCTTTGGCAACAAATTGAGCTTTTCCGCCTATATTGATATCAAACTGATCATCTGTCAACTTTCCTTTGAAATAAATTTCAGATGGACGATTGATATAATCTCCCTGATGATTTGTCAATTCCAGTTCAGGTTTATGATATTTCAACAAAAAGGCTTGCAAACAAGTACTTGCACTTCCGGTCGCAGCATCTTCTACCAGTTGATTGTGTTCGATGCATAACATTCGGCTAAACAACTTAGAACCTTCTAAGTAATAAAAATACAAACCACGATGACTCGTTTTACAATGCTGTTTTAACCATTCATCTGTTTTATCTTTATTTAAAACCAAATTCTCTAAAGCTCTTTTACTACTTAATCCAACCATTACAAAAGCACTTCCTGTTGTTACTTCCTGAATTGGAAACTGATTTTCGAAATCACTTACTTGCAGATTACTGAAAAATGTAAAATCTATCTTAGAAAAAGTATCCCAAAATTTGGGTTGTGCTGCTTTTAACCAAATCTGATCTTCAGTTTTATTAATTGCAATTGGTCCAATTGGAACCTCTAATTTTATTTCGCTCGGCGAATCATCAAAGATCTTATTCATCAAAACCCATGAAGTTCCAATGATTGGATGTCCTGCAAACTGCATTTCCTGAGATGGAGTAAAAATTCTAATCTCCGCTTTATTCTTTTCTTTATCCAGTTTGGTAACAAATGTGCTTTCGGCAAAATTAATTTCTCTGGCAATCTGCTGCATTTCGTCTGAACTTAAATTTTCTGCATCCATAAAAACTGCCAATTGATTTCCAGCATATTTCTTATCTGCAAAAACGTCAATTATATAAAAAGGTAAACTCATTTCTTTCTTTTTCTTTTTAGAGGCAAGAAGCAAAAGAAAAGACTTTCTAAGAAATCTTACTTCTCGCTTCTTTCATCTACTTTGTCTTTATCGATTAATTGACGAATTCGTTTTTGACTCTTCTACTTTTATTGCGCCTAATTCTTTTTTAGCTTCTTCTACAACATCTGAATAATCAGTAAAGTTGTTGATTACGTTATCTAAAATATAAGTCGCTTGATAGCTGTCTTTTAATCCGTAGAAGTTTTTCGCCATTAAGACTAAACCTTTTGCACCATAATATTTGTAAGCAGAATAGCTTTTGGCTAATTTTTGAACTGCAGTATTTGAAGCTTCATATTTTCCTTCTTTGGTTTTAAAATAAGCATCGTAATACAAAGCTTCAGCTGCTAATTCTCCTTTAGAAGTTGTTGCTAATTTCGCATAAGCCGCTTTAGCTTTGTCTTCATTTCCTGTCTGGATTGCCGCTCTTGCCACAATAATTTGCGCATCTGCTTTTACACCTGCATCTGCTTTCGGATTTTCTAAAACTTTATCTGCAGCAATAACCGAATTATCATAATCCTTTTTATCGTAATAACATTTCATCAAATTGGCTTGAGCAAAATTTTTATTTTGCGGATAATCAGCTTCACTCTCTAAACGAGTTAAAACTGGAATTGCTTTATCACAATCTTTAGTTTTCAAATAAATCTGAGCCAATCTGTTCAAAGCTTGCTCTGTAAATTCATTTCTAGGCTGATCCACTACAAACTGATAATTAGCAATAGATTTCGTTTCAGAACCTTCAGCGTAAGTCAATTGTGCCAAATAGAAATTAGATTCTAGAGCATGCATTCCATTAGGGAATTTAGCAATATAACCTGCAAAACCAGGAATAGCTTGTTTAGGATTGTTTTGACTGTATTGTTTAAAAGCAGCATCATAAGTATCATTATCCAATTCTGCATCTGTAACGGCAACGAAATCCAATGTACGAACCCAGGTTGCATATTCGTCTACTTTTCCAGAATCAACATAGATTAATCTTGCTGTTGCAACGGCTTCTAGGGCTTCTGGAGTTTTTGGGAATTCAGCCGCAACTTTTTTAAACTTCGTTAAAGCTTGCTCATCACGATCTGAATTATAATAAATAAGACCTTGTTTTAAAATAGCTTTTGAAGTAAATGATCCATTTTTGAATTCAGAAATCAATTGATCATACGCTTTTATCGCCTGCTCGTTTTTCTTTTCTGCAACGTAAGTATTTCCTAATTCAAACAAAGCATCATCACGATAAGATGATTTTTTGTACATCTGAATAAAGTTGTTCAACTCATCTGCTTTCTTAGCATTATTAGACATAAATCCGTATGAAAGTGCTCTTTGAAACTGTGCATAATCGGCATCTACACCTTTTGCAGCAATCGCTTTTCCATAAGCTTCATTTGCTGCGCTGTATTTTGAAGTCACAAAACGGCAATCACCCAAACGCAAGTAAGAATCGTTCAAACGAACTTTATCTGATGGAGAATTATCAATTTGAGCCTGAAAAGAATTGGCTGCTTGATCGTATTCTTTCAATTTAAAATACGTGTAACCAATATTGTAGTTGATATTTTTGTATTCGTCTGTCGATTTAGTAGCAGCCATTCCAGCAAATTGTTTGTAAGTTAACAAGGCATTTTGCATGTCATCGTTCAAATATTCTGTTTCAGCTTTCCAGAACGTCGCACGAGCTGTAAATTCAGGTGTTTTTTGTTCGCTGATTGCGCTTTTGAACATTTTACCAGCTTCTTGGTAATTTGATTCATTGTACAATTCTACTCCACGGTAAAACAATACTTTTTGGTACGCTGCCTTGTTTTCTGCTGTTCTATTTTTTTCTAATAAAGCCAATGCTTCTTTGTAGTTTTTAGAAGAAATATAAGAATCAACCAATAATTTTTCTACTTCTGAACGGCTTGAATTGTTTGGATATTTTTTTAAGAAATCTAATAAAATTCCAGGAACCGCTTGGTAAGCATTTCCAATATCATAACTCAGTTTAGCGTAATTTAAAGATGCATCTTCTTGAATTTGCGCATTGAAATCCATTTCTGAAGCATTTTTAAAAGCATTTAATGCTTCTTGTTTTTTACCAATATTCAAATAACTTAAACCTAAATGATAATAGGCATTTTGAGCTACGAAATCTTTTCCTTCAATAATTTTATTGAATTGAGAAATTGCTTTTTCGTAGTTTTTCTGCTCATAATAAGCATAACCCAACTGATAAAAATCGGTATTATTCCACTTTCCTTTTTTACCAGCATATTTTTCTAAATATGGAATGGCTTTATCGTATTGTTTTAAATTGAAATAACTTTCTCCAATAATTTTATTCAATTCTGATTTTTCAATTTCGTTCGATTTATTCATCGCAACCTGACCTAAATCAATCGCTTTTTGGAAATTCCCCAATTTGAAATTCATGTCAGCCTGATAGTACGAAAGCTTTTCTTTGTATTTTTCTTCGCCCGAAACCTCGTCAAAATATTTGGTTGCTTCTTTGTAATCGTCACCTTCATAAGCCATAAATCCTAAATAATATTTGGCTTGAGAACCATATTCTTTAGAATTCACCACTTTATTGAAATAGTTTGTTGCTTCTTTTTTCTTTTTCGCATTAAAATAGCTATAACCTTTCATGAAATTGAACTTATCAGATTCTGATTTGCTCATATAACTTTCATCTACTTTGTCAAACCATTGCAAAGCTTTTGGATAATTTCCTTGTTCGAAAAAAAACTGCGCTGCTTCTATATAAGCCTGATTCTGTTTGGTACTTGTCGGGTAATCGCTAACGAATTTTTCTACCAAAGCATCGGCATTTGCTTTATTGGTTCTAATCGCACAATTGGCAATGTAATAAGCACAATCAGATTGAACTTCTTCGTTTGTTGCATTGTATTTTACCTTCTCAAAAATCAATTGAGCCGACGCATACTGTTTGTCGTTATATAAAGCCAGTGCTTTGTCAAAATCTTTTAATTCGTAAGTATAAATAGCCGATTTTTGTGCCGAAACTATCGTCGAAGTAAGAGAGATTTGCAATAAAAAGAACCAGGAAAGTTTACGCATTTTAATAATATTTTAATATTCAAATGTATCATTTTATACGCTTTATAACGAAACGTTTTGAGGTTTTATTATAAACAAATTAACAAACTGCTGTGATTTTAGAGTCTAATCAGCTTCAATTTATTGGTTCTCAAACTTTCTAAAACAAATAAATCAAAAACGATATAAGGTCTATAAGTTATTATTAGTCAGAAAACTTTACCCGACTTTTATTAAATGAACTTGTCCCATATAGATCGTTTAATTTTTTTAAGCTTTTTAATAAGAAATGATTCAAATTTATTTTGAATACATACGTTATCTTATTACTTTTACCATTCAAACCAATTTTATTATGTCACAAACCGTACTGTCTCTTAAAGAAGTCACTATATATCAAGAAGGAAGAAAAATTATCTCTCACATTAATTTAGATGTTAACCATGGTGAATTTATCTACATCATCGGTAAAACAGGTTCTGGAAAAAGTAGTTTCTTAAAAACTTTATACGCTGATTTACCATTAGTTGAAGGAGAAGGACATATCGTTGAATTTGATTTGGCTACTTTAAAAGAAAATGACATTCCGTATTTAAGACGTAAAATTGGTATTGTATTTCAAGACTTTAAACTGCTTCCAGACCGTTCGATTAAAGACAATATGCTTTTTGTTTTAAGAGCTACAGGATGGACTGAAAAAGAAGCGATGCTACACAAAATTGACGAAGTTTTGGATAAAGTTGGCATGAAAGATTTTGTCAACAAAATGCCTCACCAACTTTCTGGAGGAGAACAACAGCGTGTTGCTATAGCAAGAGCATTGCTTAACGATCCGGAATTCATCTTGGCTGATGAACCAACAGGAAATCTTGATCCACAGACAAGTTCTGAGGTTTTAGAAGTATTAAAAGCAATCAACGCTGCTGGTAAAACGATTATCATGGCGACTCACGATTATGCTTTGTTAATGAAATTCCCTTCTAAAACATTGAAATGCGAAGATGAAAGAATCTTCGAAGTCGTGCAAAGAAGCGTGTAATGCTTTCGATTTTAATTCCCGTTTACAATTATAACATTTTTACACTTGTAGAAAATTTACACCAACAAGTTTTAAAATGTAAAATTCCTTTTGAAATTATTTGTTTAGATGATGCTTCTCAAGAATTTTTAATTGAAAACGAAAGAATTAAGCAATTCGAAAATACCTCATATTCTATTCTCGAAAAAAATATCGGACGAAGTGCAATTCGGAATTTATTAGCTAAAAAAGCGGTTTATGAAAACCTGCTTTTTTTGGATGCTGATGTAATGCCTGTAAACGAAAATTTTATTTCTAAATACATTTCTGAAATAAAAAACAAAGTTGTTTTTGGCGGACTTTTATATGAAGATAAAAAACCTGACCACGAACATATTTTAAGATGGATTTATGGCAAAGAAAGAGAAGCTTTACCTTTATCCCAAAGAATCCAAAATCCTGCTGAAACGGCACTGGTTTCTAATCTATTGATCAAAAAAGAAATTGTGCTTCGTTTTCCTTTTGATGAAACATTGACGAAATATGGTTACGAAGATTTACTTTTTTTTGCTGTTTTAAAATCAAACAAAATCGAAATCACGCCTATTGAAAATCCTGTTTTTCATCTAAATCTGGAAACTTCTACCCTATTTTTAAATAAAACAAAAACAGCATTAGAAAACCTCGCTTTTTTAAATGCCAAAAATAAGATTTCAGTTAATAAAAGTAGAATTATAGCTTCATTTGAAGTTTTAAAAACAGTACGATTACTTTCTGTTTTTTCTTTTATTTTTAGGAGATTTGAATCGAAAATTGAACGAAATCTTCTTTCAAAACAGCCTTCGCTTTTTTTGTTTGACATTTATAAATTAGGTTACTTTACCTTTTTAAAATCAAAATAAATGGCTTTTTTTTCTGTCATAATTCCACTTTATAACAAAGAAAATTTTATCGAAAACACGATACAAAGTGTCTTGGATCAAACTTTTCAGGATTTTGAAATTATTGTGGTAAATGATGGATCTACAGATAAAAGTGAAGAAAAATTACAATCGTTTAAAGATTCGAGAATTCATTATTTCAGCAAAAAAAATGAAGGCGCTTCTACGGCAAGAAATTACGGAATTGAGAAGGCAAATTCTGATTTCATAACCTTTCTCGATGCCGACGATTATTGGTATCCGACGTTTTTAGAAACGATGTTTAATAACATTTCTAAAGTTCCAGAACAAAAAGTCTTTTCGGCTGCAATTGAAATTGATACTTCAAAAAAAATAATTTCATCACAATATTCCATTTCAAAATCAGGCAATGAATTTGAAATTGTAAATTATTTTCAAGCCAGTATGAAGGAAACTGTTCTTTGTACTTCTTGTGCGGTTTTCCATAAAACCATTTTTGAAGAAGCTGGAAATTTTGATACTAAGATCAAAAGTGGCCAGGATACCGATTTATGGATTAGAATCGGAATTCTTTATCCTGTTGTTTTTTCTTGGGAAATATTGGCTCGTTATGTTTACGACCCCAGAAGTCTTTCGAAAAACAGTAAATGGATTAAAGAAAAAATGGATTTTTCGAAATATGAAGAAGCTGAAAAAACAAATCCGGATTTAAAAAAGTTCTTAGATTTAAATCGATTTTCATTGGCTATAAAAAGTAAATTAGCTGGAGAAAAAGCTCTTTTTACAAAATATTCTAAGCCAATTGATTTAGAGAATTTGGGCTGGAAGAAAGGATTTTTATTAACTCTTCCTGCATTTACACTACGTTTTTTAATTTCTTTTAAAACTTTTTTAGCCAATTTAGGAATTGGTTCATCTGTCTTTAAATAATCTGAATTTTTTATATTCCCGAATATAATCTTCTTCTTTAAATTCATCCGAAGACAAAACCAGACAAACACTTCCGGAAGAGAAATTTTTAAGTTCACGCCAAATTCCTGAAACGATCAAAAGACCAACATTTGGTTTATTAAGTGTAACGGTTGTGATATCTTTCCCGTCTTTTAGAACTACATCAAAACTGCCACTTAAGGCAATCAAAAGTTCCTGTTGTTCTATGTGCGCATGACCGCCTCTCTTGCTTCCGCTTGGAACATCGTACAAATAATACACTCTTTTGGAAACAAACGGAATCGTATCTCCTTCAATTACCGAAAGATTTCCTCTTCGATCCTGAATTTTAGGAATTTCAATCAATTGAATATCTGAAATACTGTTCATTATTGATTCGTTAGAAGC
Organism: Flavobacterium panacis; assembly: GCF_024649945.1. GTDB lineage: Bacteria > Bacteroidota > Bacteroidia > Flavobacteriales > Flavobacteriaceae > Flavobacterium > Flavobacterium panacis. The sequence goes on from NZ_JANKMS010000002.1 coordinate 343,044, forward strand.
TTTTTCCATTGTTTCGTACTATTTTTTAAAGATAAGTGCTGCACACTTTCAGCCGCGTTCTTTTTACAAAAATCATATAATTTGTCTTCTTCTGCAAATCGATTTATCGCTTCAGCCAAAGCTTTTGGATTATGATTTTCAACCAATAATCCATTAAACTCATTTTGAATAATTTCTCTTGGCCCAGAATTACAATCGACCGAAATTACAGGAGTTCCCAAAGCTAATGATTCTACAATTGACAACGGAAAACCTTCGTAATTACTTGTCAAAATCGTAAATTTTGCTGCTCGAACCTCATCAAACGGATTTTGTTTAAAAGGAAGAATTTCAACAAAATCATTCAAATTCAAAGCTCTAATTTTCTGTTGAATAAAATCCAAATCGTTTCCAGTTCCCATCAAATGGAGGCGATAATCTTTTTCATATATTTTGGATTGCGAAAAAGCTTCTAACATTAAAGTAAAATTCTTTACTTTTTCGTCGAACCTTCCAAAAAACAAAATCACCTTTTTGATTTCAGAAAACTCTTTTTTTAATTCTTCATCAGCAATAAAAAAAGGATTGTAAATCGTAATGGCATTATCGAATTTATAAAGCTGCTTTACTTTTTCTTCAATCGCTTTTGAAACACAGATTAAGGCCTCGGCATTTTTATAAAGTATTCTTGACCAAAATTTTGAAGAAGGAAAATAATTCTTAAAATTATAACTGTGAACGATATAATAGGTTTTTAAATCGCGATAAATGAATTTCGTAATTAATTCTCGCAGCAACACATTTCTTGATCTGCTGTCGATTACGATTTCGATATTGTATTCATTCAAATAATTTCTCAATACTTTTCCTTTTTTTAATTTTCTAAAAAAAGAAAATGAATTCGAACTTTCCTTTTCCAAATTAAACAAAGTTCCTGTATACGAATAATCTACAGCATCATTTACAATAATTGAATGTACCTCAAAACCAGATTTTTCTAACACAAAAGTCAATAAAGCTGCAAAACGTTCTGCTCCTCCTTTTCCTAAAGAATTTGAAACAATAGCAACTTTCTTTTTATTCATGTTTTTGACCGAAAAAGTAAATATATTTGTCAAATATACACATTAATGAAAGTTTTACTGGTAGGAGAATACAGTCATTTGCACAATTCTTTAAAAGCGGGTTTGCAGGCTTTAGGACATGAAGTTTTTATCATCGGTCGAAAGGACGGTTTTAAAAACTTTCCTGTTGACTTTCCTATCTTAAAAAAATGGGATTCTGGTATATTGAAAAAGCTAAAAATTGCGGTTTACAAAATCTCTGGTTTTGATATCAGTTCTTATTTTACTTACTGCCAGTTTTTAAAATTCAAAAAACAATGTTCAGGTTTTGATATTGTACAGTTAATCAACGAAAACAGTTTTCATTGCCAGCCTTATTTTGAAAAAAAAATCATTTCAAGTCTTTTAAAAAACAATCAAAAATTATATCTCTTAAGTTGTGGTTTTGACTATTTGAATGTGAAGTTTTGTTTTGAAAATCCGAATTTTAAATCTGTAATTCCGTTATATCTAGATCATAAAATTGATAAAAAGTCTTTTGGAAATGTGCTGAAATTCCGCAAAAAAGCTTTTTACGAACTGCATCAATTTATCTATAAAAACTGTCGTGGTATTATTGCTTCAGATTTAGATTATCACCTTCCATTACAAGGAAACCCTAAATATTTAGGAATGATTCCGAATCCAATTAATATCGATAAACTTCCGTTTGAACCTATTTCGATTCTTGATAAAGTCATTATTTTTCACGGAATTAACAATGATAATTATTTGAAAAAAGGCAACGATTATTTTGAAAAAGCTTTGGAAAAAATTGAGACAAAATATGGTTCAAAAGTCGAAATCATTACGGTGCGAAGCGTTCCTTATTCTGAATATATTAATCTGTATAATCGTTCTCATATTTTGTTAGATCAAATTTACGGATACGATCAAGGTTATAATGCTTTGGAATCGATGGCAAAAGGAAAAGTAGTTTTTACAAACGCCCAAACGGAGTTTACGAACTATTATAATCTTTCTGAAAAAGTCTGCATAAATGCCATTCCAGATGTTGATTATTTGGTAAATGAATTGTCTTTTTTGATTGAAAATCCAAAAGAAATTAGAACAATTGGAAATCGTGCGAGAGCTTTTATAGAAAAAGAACATCATTATGTAAAAATTGCGAAGCATTACATTCAAAAATGGAATGAAAACTAAAACAAACTTTTTCTAAAATAGATGCCGAGAATCAACAAATAACTTAAATTCTGAAAGGCATAAGCCAAAACGACACCTTCAATTTGGAACATTTTCATGTAATATAAACTTGCCGAATACAAGACAAACAAGGAATATAATTCTGTAATTATAAAAGCCAAAGTCAACTTTTTTGCAAAAAACTGATAGCCTAAAATCAGGGCGCAGACTTTAAAAATATCGCCTAAAAACTGCCAGAAAAACAAATTGGTGACAGGTAAAAATTCTTTTGTAAAAAGAAGTTCCACAACAAAAAATCTTGCTAGATAAAGCACAATTAAACCCAAAACAAAAACAGGAAGAATGAATTTATAATACTGCCAAAAAATACTTTTGGTTTCTTGATTTGTAGACGCTTTAGAAAGTTTTGGCAAAAAATAAACCGTCAAAATGGTGCTGACAAACAAAAGATAATAAGACGAAATTCTGGTCATCGTTTCCCAATATCCTGCCTCCTCTATTCCTAAATTCTGAATGATTTCATTTCGAACTGCCAGAAATACAATTGGTCCGATAACCGAAGAAACTAAAGCCATTACAGAGTAAGAAGAGAGATTTTTTATGATCTGAAAATCAAATAATTTTAGTTTTATGATTTGAAAGAAATCAATCTCTTTTTGAACCAGATAAAAAGTTACAAAAAATAATAAAGCTGGAGCTACGACGATGGCCAATAAAGCTCCTATTGTCTGATATTGTAAAATCATCAAAACAGAAACCAACAATCCGATTGTATTTCCGATAATATTGATCCAGATTACTTTTTTAAATTTTCCTAAACCGTTTATTAAAGCGACGAAGAAAATAGAAACTGCATAACAAGGCAAAGCGAAAGCCAGAACTTTGAAAACCAGCAAATATTGGGTGTCATTTCCGAAAATTCTAGTGTTCCAATAATTCGCTGTAAAAAATAAAATAACGCCTAAGAGCACAGCCATAAAGGACAAACTCAAAAAAACGGTTGTAATTATTTTTTGAAGCTCCGATTTATTCCGTTCATTTTCGGCGGTATATTTTACGATTCCGTTTTGAAATCCTAACGTGGAAATATTTTCTAAAGACGTCAAGAAATTACGAAGGTTCCCAACCAAAGCCATTCCGCTTGGACCAACAAAAATGGCTAGTATTTTGGACGTAATTAAACCAATTCCGATTTTTAAAAGTACACTAAAACTGTTTAAAGATGTAATCTTAAACAAACTCGTTTGAATTATTTTTTTATAGAAATTCAAATTAGTGCATTAAATTTATCATGAAAAAATCCTGATTATAGACGGAACAACCTAATTCTTCTTTTTGTTTCAAAAGTCCCAGATTATACCCTGCTTCATTTTCATCATCCACAATTCCCATATCTAAAAAATACTTACCCTCATTTTGATACTTACGTGTTAGATTTATAAATAGAAAATCCAAAGCTCTAAATTTTTCTCCAATTTTTGAAGTAGCTCCATATTGCGATTTAACTACATTTTTAGTTTCAAAAATGGTTATTCCAGCTATAATGTGACCATCCTTATATGCTGAATATTGTTTTATATTTTGAGGAAATCTAGATTTTAAAAGTGTAATTTCTTCTTGAGAATGAACTGGCTTTGTATTGAATTTCTCTTGTAAACGTGGTTTCAAAATTTTCTCCCAGAAAGGATCAAAATCTAATTCTTCTACAATCTCTACATCTAAGTTTTCTATTCTTCTAAAGTGTTTTAATTTACTTTTTGAAATCTTCAAAGGTACAGATAGATTAATCGCTAAATTCATTTCTTTTCTTTCCAAAACTGCATGTCTTCTCATTAAAAAAAACTCCATTTCTTTGTTTCCCTGCGAAAAATAAAAATCCGGAATTGGCTTATAATAAAAAGTTTCTATTTGGTTTTCTTTCAAAAAAAGTAAAATTTCATCCAGAATCGATTCTACTTTTTCTGCATTTAATTTAGAAGTATAAACCAATCCGCCATAAGTAAGTCCTTGATGAGAATAAAGGTCATTTCCTTTTTTATTGGCTGGAAGAACAGCACGTAATTTTTCATCTTCAAAAACTAAAAGCGAAAAATCTTCAAATCGATCTTTATGATATTCCATAAAATCGCGATGAAACAAAAAAGTAGCGTTTTTTGCCTGAGCGATAAAATCGTTCCAAACTGAAAAATCCTCCTGATTGTATTTCTTTATACTGTATTTTTTCATCTGCGAATTACTTGTGATCAAATGCTTTTAAGTGCCATTTATATTTTACCGCCATAAGCCTGATTACAATAATAACAAGGGAAGTAACCAAATACAAGACATCGACATTTAAGTTTAGTTGTCGTAAACCAAAAAATACGATTCCGCCAAAAATACAGATTGTAGCATATATTTCTTCTCTAAAAACGTTCGGGATTTCGTTACACAAAATATCACGAATTACACCTCCAAAACAAGCTGTCATGGTTCCCAACGCAATACAAATTGCAGGATGAAGTCCAGTTAGAAGACCTCTTTCTAGACCAATCAAAGTAAAAACGCCAAGACCAATCGTATCAAATAAAAATAATGAAGTTCTGAGTTTATCAAACCTTTTTCTAAAAATAATGGCAAGAAAAAATCCTAAAATGATCACATAAACATACTGCATATCACGCATCCAACCTACAGGAGTTCTTCCGATAAGTACATCACGAAGTGTTCCGCCTCCAACTGCCGTAACAAAGGCAATAATAAAAACACCAAACGGATCCAGTTTTTTATGCATTGCCGTTAAAGCTCCGGACATCGCAAATGCCATTGTCCCAATAATATCTAGTAAGTGAAACATTTTTTTTTAAGTTACAAAGATGCAAAGGGACAAAGTTACAAAGTTGTAAGGAATTATCTGAACAAATAAATTACTCTAAATGTAATCGTTATTTTTTAACGTAAATCGGACTTCTCTTTAATAAATAACTTACAGAATCCATCCAACTGTCTTTTACTGCTAAAAAGGGCTTGCGAGTCTGAGAGTAGATTTTATCTCTGTTTTTATACATATCAAAATAAACCGTGTAGTAATAATAACTCTGATTGTTTGATGTGGTAGTCGAAACATCGTTTGTGGTTACTTTTTTGTTGTTATTGCTCACTTTTGCATTTCCACTGTTGTAAGTGGTCGAAGTTGCAGCTGTTCCGATTGTATATGAAATTTTAGTGGCCACAATATTATCTACTCCTAGTATTTTTTCCAGATCATCTATTGGAGTTTCATCTATGTTAGTGTGGTCGATTCCTGCTTTGTGCAGTAAACTGTTTGTCGTTCTTAAATCTTGAACCGTTAACGGAAAAATATTTGAAGATTTGTCCAGCAGTTTATTATAAAGATCATTTTGGGCAAATTTTGCCATATCTTCTGAGCTTTCCTGTGTATCTGAATTTAAATAAGGAACTGGAAGGACTGCTATTGTATTGGTCTTCATTTCTGAAGCTGTAATTCCAGACGATGCAGCCGATGGTGCACTATTTCCCTGACTAACATCAAAAGTTTGCGATCGTCCGCTGGCAAAGTCAATTCTGGCAATTTGTGAGACGTCAAGCGAAATTTGCAATGTTTCTCCTGGAAGTGAATATTCTACGGTTTTATCAGACATTTTTGCAATAGTACATTCAATAATCTGATAATCTCTCTTGATGATTTTATCTAGTTTTTTTCCGCCTTGAGCGAAACTAAAAACGAAAGCAAACAACATTAATACAGTAAGGAAAGACTTTTTAATTTTCATGATGCTGGATTTATTTGATTGTACTAATTAATAATCAGCTAAATATAAAAAATTAAAACGTAAAGTGGAGAATCTTTCCTACTTCTTAAAGAAAAAATTACATATGCTGTGTGTAGAAATTATAATCTTTTAAAATCACTCTGATAAAATCGCTATTATTTCCAGATTGATTTTTAATTCCTGTTACACTTTCGATTTTCGCTACTAGTTTGTAGATGATTTCGTGATCGTTTTTGGCTTCGGCTTTTTGGTACGTTTCTTTAATGATTCGCATATCATTATCAGAAAGTTTAATCACCAAAGGATAAGTTGGCACATAAGCATCTCCGATTTCTTCCAAAATAGTGTGACTGATATTAATTTTATTTTTTAAAGTAATAACAGCTGTTCCTGCCGCCATATCACCTAAACGTTGTGATTTCTGACTCGTAATCATGGTTATTATTCCAGGAAGGCCAAAAAGACTGAAAAAATCAATTACCCTAAAAAACCAACGGATTAAATAATCGCCAAAACCTGCCTGATAACCATCAATTTTAACCACTTTAATTTTGACTAATTTCTTTCCGAGTGATTGTCCTTCAAAAACACTTTCTAAAACTAAAGAATACACTATAATTGGCGAATATATAATTAAATAGATGGCACCTTTTGACCATCCGTCAAGATTAAACATTAATCGTTCTACTTGAAGCCAATCAAAAACTACTAAAGAAATCGTAAACCAATAGGAGATTATAATGGCAAAATCGATGAAAAAAGCGCCCAGTCTCTCGCCTACTGTAGCGGCAATAAAATTTATTTTGACATTTTGTGTCGTATTAATAGATAATTCTGACATATTTTATATTTTAGCCTACAATGAGAGAAATCGCTTTTATAAAACAAAATAAAGAAAAATGGCTCGAGTTTGAGCTAGCAATTTTCGGTAAAGCTAAAAAAAATCCTGATGAATTAGCTAATTTATACATTCAAATGATGAATGACTTAGCTTATGCCCAAACGTATTACCCTAAAAGTAAAACGGTTGTGTACTTAAATCATCTGGCTTCCCAGATTTATCAAAAGATTTATAAAACCAAACGAACAGACCGAAATCAATTTATAGACTTTTTTAAAATTGATGTTCCGTTGCTGGTTTATGAGTATAAAAGATATTTACTTTATGCTTTTGCCTTGTTTTTTGTGACTGTTTCTATTGGAGTAATTTCTGCACGCTACGATCAGGATTTTGTTCGTTTGATTTTAGGTGACGAATATGTCAACATGACTTTAGAAAACATCAAAAAAGGGAATCCAATGGCGGTTTATGGTTCTGGAAGCAATTGGGGAAGTTTTATCGGAATAACCGTAAACAATCTTTTTGTTGGTGCAAAATGTTATTTCTATGGCATTTTTGCAGGAATTGGTACGTTTACTATCTTTCTTCAAAACTGCATTATGCTGGGATCTTTTCAATATTTCTTTTACGAACAAGGCGTTTTCTGGAAAAGTGTTCGTGGAATCTGGATTCACGGTTCGATGGAAATTTTCGCTATTGTTATAGAAACTACAGCCGGATTTATTTTAGGAGCTTCAATTCTATTTCCAAAAACTTTTTCAAGATTAAATTCATTTAAAATTGGTTTTAAAAACAGTTTCAAAATTTTCCTAAGCACATTTCCTTTTACTATAAGCGCAGGATTTCTGGAAGGTTTTATTACCCGATATTCTATTGATATGCCTAATTGGTTAAGCAGTTTCATCATTTTAATTACGCTTGCTATTATTTCGTTTTATTACTTGATTTATCCTTTTATAGTGCACAAAAAATTACATTCTTTAACCGCCGAAAACCTTTAAAACGAGTAATGACAAGATTATTATTTATTTTATCTTTTCTTTTTTGCTTTTCTGTTTCTCAGGCACAGGACTCTCTTGCTGTACCTGTACCGGTTGATCCGCCAAAAATCAGTTCGATTAAATATACTGAAAAGGATATTCAGGTTGATTCCAGAAAAGTAACCCCTAAACATTTCGATAAAAATTTCAAGAAAAAATACACCGATCCTGAGTTTGTTTATGAATACAAAGCTCCTGAAAAAAACTGGTGGGATCATTTTAAGTATTGGCTGGCAAGCAAATTAGCCAATTTATTTAATTTTAAAAGCGTTAAAACCTCTCTGAATTTCTTAGGAATTTTGATTAGAGTTATCGCAGTTGTGATTGTTATTGTATTGATTTACTTCATTGTAAGAGCTATTACAAAACAAGAAGGAAGATGGATTTTTGGAAAAAATGCCAACAAAAAATCTATTTTCTATTCTGATGCTGAGAAAAACATTCATCTTTTAGATTTCGAAAAACTAATAAAAGAAAGTACTGAAGCGGGCGAACGAAGAATCGCAGTACGTTATTATTATCTCTGGCTCTTAAAAGTAATGGCGCAACACAATTATATTGAATGGGATATCGAAAAAACCAATTCAGATTATGTCTACGAATTACATCAGCCTGCTCATAAAGAAGAATTCATTTATCTTTCTTATTTGTACAATTATATCTGGTACGGCGAATTTGAAATTGATGATGTTACTTTTAGAAAAACAGAAAACAGATTTAAGAATGCTTTAAAAACCTTCGGCAATGGATAAAAACGTCAAAATATACATTGCTATTCTGGTATTAATAATCGGTTTGATTATGTTTACAGACAATGGACAGCCCAAAACTATTGACTGGACTCCTACTTATTCTGTAAATGATAAAATTCCGTTTGGATTATACATTTTTGATCACGAAATAAAAGGCTTTTTCAAGAATCAAAAAGTGGAGAAAATTTCGACGCAAACACCATACGAATATCTAGATGCTCAATATGACGAAAATGAAAATGTTGAGAATTACAGAATTAAAGGTACTTTTATCAATATTTCTGAAGCAAACAATATAGACGAACAGTCTATGAAAGAAATTTTATATTTTGTTTCGCACGGAAACAAAGCTTTTTTAAGCATGAGAGCTTTTCCAAAAGTCTTGCTCGATTCCTTAAAAATACAATTAGCAACAGATTTTATGCCTTCAGAAAATGTTTCGATCTGGATGGCAAATAAAAATGTAAGTTCAAAAAAATATACTTTTAATACTGGTTTAAGTGATTACTTTTCCAGAATCGATACATTAAACACAAAAGTTTTAGGGTATCAAAACAGCAATAAAAATAAAAGACAGATTAATTTTATTGAAGTTCCGTACAAAAACGGATATGTATATTTACACACGCAACCTGTAGCTTTTACGAATTATAATCTATTAAAAAAGGATCATTATCAATATGCCGAAAATGTGCTTTCGTATTTCACAAAAGGAGATATCTTTTGGCACAATAAAAGCCTGAATGATAAAAGAATTTCAAATTCTCCAATGCGTTATATTTTCAGTCAGCCCGCATTAAAATCGGCTTGGCTTTTAGGACTTCTTGGACTTTTAATTTTTATGATCTTTAATGCAAAACGCAAACAACGTATAGTTCCAATTATAAAACCATTGCAGAATCTTACTGTAGATTTTACTAAAACAATCGGAAATTTATATTATCAGGAAGGAGATCACACCAATATTATTGACAAAAAAATTATCTATTTCCTAGAAAAAATCAGAACGGATTATCTGATTGATACAACAAAATTGGATGAAGAATTCATTAAAAAATTACATTATAAAACCGGAAAAGACCAAAGAGATATTGAAGAACTTGTTCGTTTAATCAATGAGCATCGAAACAGTTATCACGGAAGCATTGAAGAAGATTTGATTAAAATAAACACAGCAATAGAAAAGATTTTACATTAATATAGTTTTAGAGTTATCAGGATAAAGATTAGCACAGATGATCTAAAAATCCTTTTTAATCCTTTAAATCTGTGGCAAAAAATAAAAACATACCAAATTATGGACGATATCAATACATCATCAAACGAAATCACAAATGAAAATGTGAATTTTGAAACCAGAATCAATTTAGGACCTCTTTTAGAACATGTAAATACAATCAAAAAAGAGATCGAAACTGTAATTGTTGGACAACACAAAATGGTAGATCAGCTTTTGGTAGCTATTTTATCAAACGGACATGTTCTTTTGGAAGGTGTTCCAGGAGTTGCCAAAACTATTACCGCTAAATTGCTGGCTAAAACTTTAAATATTGGTTTCAGCAGAATTCAGTTTACGCCAGATTTGATGCCTTCTGATATTTTAGGAACTTCAATATTCAATTTGAAAAATTCAGAATTTGAATTCAAAAAAGGACCAATTTTCTCTAATTTGATTTTAATTGATGAGATCAACCGTGCTCCTGCCAAAACGCAAGCGGCACTTTTTGAAGTGATGGAAGAACGTCAAATCACAATTGATGGATCTGGATATCAGTTAGAAACTCCATTTTTGGTAATTGCTACTCAAAATCCGATTGAGCAGGAAGGAACTTATCGTTTACCTGAAGCACAATTAGATCGTTTTCTTTTCAAAATCACTATTGATTATCCGAAATTGAATGAAGAGATTTTAATTATTCAAAGAGAGCATTCTTTACAAGATCACGGAAAATTGGATGCTATAAAAACCATTCTTTCTTCTGAAGAAATCAAAGAATATCAGGCTTTGGTAAAACAAATTAGAGTAGAACAAAATTTATTGGAATATATCGCTAGAATCGTCGTAAATACACGTGAAAATGCCTTTTTATATTTAGGTGCTTCTCCTCGTGCTTCTATTGCTATTTTGAATGCGGCTAAAGGTTTTGCTGCTATCCGTGGACGTGATTTTGTTACTCCTGAGGATATTAAAGAAGCTGCAATTCCAGTTTTACAACATAGAGTTATTGTAACTCCAGAACGTGAAATGGAAGGCATTACAAGTTCAGAAATCATTAAACAGATTATTGAAACAGTCGAAATTCCTAGATAGTTTTAGTCGCAATTTTAGTTTTCAGTCTCAGCTCAATAACTATAAATTGCAACAAAACTAGAAACTTTAAACCTGAAAATCAGAAACAATAAAAAATGAAATTCATAAAAAGTTTATATCTAAATAATTTCTTTTTCTATGTGCTTATAGGCATAATAGGATTATTTATTTGTGCTTTTATTTTTCCGAACATTTATAATGCTGTCTGGCTTATTGTGTTGGGCTTAGTCACTTTTTTAGGACTTGACATCTTAATGCTTTATATTGCCAGAACTGGACTTGAAGCAGAAAGAATTACTCCAGAAAAACTATCAAATGGAGATTTAAATCCGATTAGAATTAATTTAAAAAACCATTATAATTTTCCAGTTTCAGTTAAAATAATTGACGAGATTCCGTTTCAGTTTCAGGTTCGTGATTTTAAAATTGTAAAATCAATAAAAGCTTCCACACAGAAAGAAATTAGCTATGAGCTTCGTCCAACAGAACGCGGTGAATATCATTTTGGAGCTTTAAACGTTTATGTCTCATCGCCTTTAAAATTAATTTCAAGAAGATTTTCATTTGATAAAGATCAAATGGTTCCGACTTATCCTTCTTATATTCAATTAAGAAAGTACGATTTAATCGCTTTCTCGAACAATCTATTTCAATACGGAATCAAGAAAATACGCCGAATTGGTCATACAATGGAGTTTGAACAAATTAAAGAATATGTTCAAGGCGATGACTTAAGAACATTGAATTGGAAAGCGACTGCCAAAAGAAATTCTTTAATGGTCAATCAGTTTCAGGATGAAAAATCACAATCGGTTTATATGGCAATTGACAAAGGACGTGTCATGCAAATGCCTTTTGACGGATTGAGTTTATTGGATTATGCAATTAATTCTGCTTTGGTTTTATCTAATGTTATCTTGAAAAAACAGGATAAAGCAGGGCTTTTTTCTTTTTCTAAAAAAGTAGAAAACAGAGTTTTTGCTGAAAGAAGAGGTTCTCAAATGCAGAAAATTCTCGAAACTTTATACAATGTAAAAACCGATTTTTTTGAAAGTGATTACAGCCGACTGTACGTTGACATCAAGAAAAACATCAACCAAAGAAGTTTAATTATTCTCTATACGAATTTTGAAACAATGGACGGATTAAATCGTCAATTGCCTTACTTAAAAGGAATTGCGAAAAGCCATTTATTGGTCGTTGTTTTCTTTAGCAATACAGAATTAAACAGCATAATCAACAAAAAAACAACTACAATCCAGGAAGTTTACGATAAAGTTATTGCCGAAAAATTCATGTTCGAAAAACGATTAATCGTAAACGAATTGAAGAAATACGGAATTCATTCGGTTTTAACACAACCAGAAAACCTGACTTTAGATGCCATAAATAAATATCTTGAAATTAAATCAAGAGGTATTTTGTAAATCTTCTCTTTATTAATTTATAGTTACGTTACGTTATCCCGTAAAAATTGATTCATTAAATTAATTAGTTTTGAATCATTAATGTAATTTCAAATTAATAAAAGATGAAAAAAGCAGTCTTATTTCTGTTCATTTTAGCTGGTATTCAATCTCAAGCGCAAAAAACAGAAAACATCATCATTATTACTACAGATGGGTTTAGATGGCAGGAAGTTTTTAAAGGAATCGATCCTGCAATTGCCAATGACAAAAAATTCAATCAGGGAGATAGTGCCTATATTTATAAAAAATATGCTGATGCTGATATCAAAGAAGCACGTAAAAAACTGATGCCTTTTTTCTGGTCTGAAATTGTTTCGAAAGGACAAATTTATGGCAATAGAGATTTAGGAAATAAGGTAGATGTTGCGAATCCTTACTGGTTCAGTTATCCTGGCTATAGCGAAATCATGACTGGAAATGTTGATTTAAAAGTAAACTCAAATGGTTACAAACCAAATCCGAATGTAAATGTTTTGGAATTCTTAAATCAGCAGTCTAAACTAAAAGGAAAAGTTGTCGCTTTTGGTGCCTGGGATGCTTTTGACAGAATTCTGAATGAAGAAAGAAGTGGTTTTCCAGTAATTTCAGCCTTTGATAAAGTGGGTGGAAACAAACCAACTCCAGCCCAAAAATTATTAAATGAAATGCGTGACAATTCCTTTAAACCTTTTCATCAAGATGAATGCCTAGATGTTTTTACACATTATCAGGCAATGGATGAATTGAAAACTAAAAAACCTAAAGTACTTTATGTTGCTTACGGCGAAACCGATGAATGGGCGCATCACGGAGATTACAGATCTTATCTTGACGCTGCAAATCAAGTCGATAAATGGATTCAGGAAATCTGGAATTTCATTCAAAACGATCCACAGTACAAAAACAAAACAACTTTATTTATCACAGTAGATCACGGACGAGGAGATAAAGTAAAAGCACAATGGACGGACCACGGAGCTGATGTTCCTGGCGCATCTGAAATCTGGTTCGCTGCAATGGGACCTGAAATTACACCTAAAGGCGAGATTAAAACCGAATCTCAATTTTATCAAAAACAATTCGCTCAAACTTTGGCCAAAATAATGGGTTACGATTTTAAAACGTCGCATCCTGTCGAAAAAGAGATTTCAGAATTATTCTAATACAACCAAAACCATAAATAATTTTTTAACCAATTAAACCCAAATGAAAAAAAACTTATTATTTCTATTGCTATCGATTCTTTCGATTGCTAAAATTACAGCCCAACAGCCTGATACTTTAAAGGCTTTTTATGACAAAATCGACAAATCTTTCACTTACGAAACAGGAAAAATCAAACTGCCTGAAGGTGAAGGAACTTTAAATGTCCCAAAAGGGTTCAAATTTTTAAATGGAGAACAAACCCAAAACGTTCTGACCAATTTATGGGGAAATCCCGAAGATAAATCTATTTTAGGTTCTCTTGTTCCAGACGGAAAAGGTGTAACTCATGCCGACAGCTGGATGTTTGTTATAAGTTATCAAGGTGATGGCTATGTAAAAGATGATGACGCAGACGATATTGATTATGATGATCTTCTTAAAACTATGAAAGAAGATGTTAAAGCTGAAAATGAAGAAAGAAAAAAAGGTGGTTATTCTGAAGTTCAATTGATTGGATGGGCATCTAAACCTTATTATGACAACAACTTAAAAGTGTTACACTGGGCAAAAGAATTGCAATTTGGCCAAGATAAAGAACATACCTTAAACTATGACTTAAGAGTTTTAGGAAGAAAAGGAATGTACAACATTTCTGCTGTAGCAGGTGTAAATCAGTTAGAAGAAGTTAAAGCCAGTATTCCGGGAATCATTAAAAGTGTAGAATTTAATGACGGACACAAATATTTGGATTTTGACGCTGATACAGATACTGTTGCTGCTTGGACAATTGGAGGTTTAGTTGCTGGAAAAGTTTTAGCTAAAGTTGGTTTCTTTGCAATCCTAGCCAAATTCGGAAAGTTTATCGTAATCGGAATTATAGCTGCTTTTGCAGGAATTAAAAAATTCCTTTTCGGAGATAAAAATCAGGTTGTTACAAAACCTGTTGAAGAAACTGCTCAATTAGAAGAAAATAACAACACTACAGAAGAGTAATATTTTTTGCCACGAATTACACAAATTTCCACGAATTATTTTTTGTTTTTATAGGAGAAAAAATTGGTGAAATTTGTGTAATTCGGGGCAGAATAAAAAAGACTTTGATTCTTTGTCGCTTTGTCACTTTGTGTCTTTCAAAAAAAACTCAGTACCTTAGCGCCTTAGAAACTTAGTATCTCAAAAAAATGAAACAAATCACTTCTGTTCAAAATCCGTTTATAAAATCTTTGGTTTTACTTCAGGAAAAATCCAAAGCAAGAAAACAAACTGGAACATTTTTGATTGAAGGCTTACGCGAAATTTCATTAGCAATAAAAGGTGGTTATGAAATCGAAACCGTTTTATTTTTACCTGAATTAGTTTCTGAAACTGAAATCAATAAACTGATTCAAAACCCTTTTCAAATTATTGAAATCAACAAAGAAGTTTATCAGAAACTGGCTTATCGCGATACAACGGAAGGAATTTTAGCTGTTGCAAAAAGTAAATCACTTCAATTATCTGATCTCCAATTATCCGAAAACCCATTAATTCTGGTGGTAGAATCACTGGAAAAACCAGGAAATATTGGCGCCGTTTTACGTACAGCAGATGCCGCTAATCTAGATGCCGTTTTAATTGCCAATCCTAAGAGTGATTTGTACAATCCGAACATTGTTCGTTCAAGTGTTGGCTGTCTTTTTACGAATCAAATTGCAACTGGGACAACTTCTGAAATCATTGCTTTTTTAAAAGAAAAAAAGATCAGTTTTTATAGTGCCACTTTGCAAAATTCCACTTCTTATCATACTCAGAATTTTACAACACCAACCGCTTTGGTTGTTGGAACTGAGGCAACAGGATTAACTCAGCAATGGCGAGATGAAGCTACTCAAAACATTATCATTCCCATGCAAGGAGAAATCGATAGTATGAACGTTTCTGTAGCTGCCGCAATTTTAATTTTTGAAGCTAAAAGACAAAGAGGGTTCTGATTTTAGATTTTAGATTTTAGATTTTAGATTTTAGATTTTAGATTTTAGATTTTAGATTTTAGATTTTCCAAAAATCGCTTCGCTCTTTTTGGAATTTGGACTCGAGCGATAGCGAACAGGCGAAGCAATTTAAAATTTGCTTTTTCATCTTGGACTGATTGAAGTCGAAGTCCCATTCTTACACAAAAAAACCTAAAATCTGCAATCAAAAATCTACATTTTTCTTCCTTGCGTATATTCAAACTAATTCTTATTTTTAGTACTTGAACTATGCCGTTATGACAGAAATAGATATTGAAAAAGAAAACAAAGCTATTGCACAGGAATACAAGGAATTACTTCGAATAAGTTACCAAACTTTAAGCCCAACTGATAAAAAATTAATTCGAAAAGCTTTTGATGTTGCAGTTGATGCGCACAAAGAGCAGAGACGTAAGTCAGGCGAAGCATATATCTTTCACCCTATTGCAGTTGCAAAAATTGTTGCCTCAGAAATTGGTCTGGGAGCGACCTCTATCGCTGCGGCTTTACTACACGATGTTGTAGAAGACACTCCCATGACAGTTGAAGATATTGAGCGTCTCTTTAATCCGAAAGTTGCGCAATTGGTTGAAGGTTTGACTAAAATTTCATTAGTTCAAAAAGACTTAAATGCTTCTATGCAGGCTGAGAATTTCAGAAAAATGATTCTGACATTGAATGATGATGTGCGTGTAATTTTGATCAAACTGGCCGATCGTCTTCATAACATGCAGACGATGGATTCTATGGCAGAATACAAACAGACCAAAATTGCGTCTGAAACACTATACATTTATGCGCCTCTAGCCCATCGTTTAGGACTTTACAACATTAAAACTAAACTAGAAGATTTAGGATTAAAATATACAGAACCTGCTGTTTATGATGATATTGTAAGCAAAATTCGAGAAACTAAAGAACAGCAAGATGCTTACATCAAAGACATTTCAGATGTTCTGAAAAAATCTTTAGATAACGAAGGTGTAGATTATATAATCAAAGGACGCCCAAAATCTATTTATTCAATTCGTCGAAAAATGCGTGCACAAAACGTAACTTTTGATGAAGTTTATGATAAATTCGCTCTTCGAATTGTATATAAAGCAGATACTCACGAAGAAAAATTCATTGCTTGGAAAATCTATTCTATCGTAACTGATCATTACAGACCAAGCCCTAGCCGTTTGCGTGATTGGATTTCATCTCCAAAATCTACAGGTTATGAAGCATTACACATCACAGTAATGGGACCTAAAGGACGCTGGGTAGAAGTTCAGGTTCGAAGCGAGCGTATGGACGAAATTGCCGAAAAAGGTTATGCTGCACATTACAAATACAAAAACGGAGCAACCGAAGAAAGCGGTTTAGATACATGGCTAAATTTGCTTCGCGAAGCTTTAGAAAATCAAGAAACCAATGCGGTTGATTTTGTCGAAGATTTTAAAATGAATTTATATTCAAAAGAAATCTTTGTCTTTACTCCAAAAGGAGAAATCAAATCATTGCCTAAAGGTGCGACTTCTCTAGACTTTGCCTTTAGTATTCACTCTGAAATCGGAATTAAAACAAGAGGAACTCGTGTAAACGGACGTTTAGTTCCATTAAATCATGAGCTTAAAAGTGGTGATCAAGTTGAAGTCATTACTTCTGCCAATCAAAAACCAACGGTAAACTGGCTGGAATATGTAACTACTTCTAGAGCCAAAAATAAAATTAAAAACGTTCTTAACGAGAACACTAAAAAAATTGCAGAAGAAGGAAAAGAATTATTGGTTCGAAAACTAAAACATTTAAAAATCACTTTTAATGAACAGGTTACAAACGAGTTAGTAAACTTCTTTAAATTAAAAACAAGCTTAGATTTATTTTATAGAGTTGGAATTGGCGCGATCGAAAATCAACAGCTGAAAGATTACGCGGCACAAAAAGGAAATTCGTTTATCAATTTCTTTAAAAATAAAATCAAAAGAAATAAAGATACAGCAGACGAGGATATTCATAAACCAGTTATCAGCAGTAATTATGACATGCTGGTTTTTGGAACGGAGCACGACAAGCTGGATTATAAACTTTCGCAATGCTGTAACCCAATTCCTGGAGACGATGTTTTTGGATTTGTGACCATTAACGAAGGAATTAAAGTGCATAAAAAAGATTGTCCGAATGCCATCGGAATGCAATCTAATTATGCTTACCGAATTATGAGTGCCAAATGGATTGACTCTTCTCAAGAAGAATTCAAAGCCATCATCAATATCACCGGAATGGATGTTTTAGGACTTACCAACCAATTGACAAGAGTAATTTCGAACAATATGAGCGTAAACATTCAAAGTATTTCTTTGAGCACAGATGCCGGAATTTTCCATGGTCAGATTGCTGTAATTGTAAAAAATAACACCATTTTGAAGAAAATGATCAATGCAATTAAGAAAATTGATGGCGTTGATAAGGTTACAAGAGAGTATAGAACCTAACTTTTTAGGGAAACTATAAGAATTTTGTAACGAAACTTTAAACCCGAAACTTTTATTCATTAAAAATAAAAAATTATCTTTGCCGGATATGACACTTATTTCAACTGACAACACTAAGAATCAAGAAATTGTAAAAAATGTTTTTACACTATATCTTGAGCAAAAAGGGCATCGCAAAACTCCTGAGCGTTATGCTATACTTCAGGAAATTTACGATAGCGAGGAGCATTTTGATATAGAAAATCTTTATATCAAAATGAAAAACAAAAACTATCGTGTGAGTAGAGCTACTTTATACAACACGATCGAGTTATTGTTAGACTGCGCTTTGGTTAGAAAACATCAATTTGGACAAAATCAGGCTTATTATGAAAAATCATATTTTGATAAGCAGCACGACCACATCATTATGACAGATTCTGGTGAGGTAATCGAATTTTGTGATCCAAGAATTCAAACCATCAAAAAAACTATCGAAGAAATTTTTGATATCGAAATTACAAATCATTCGCTTTATTTCTACGGAAACAAAAAGCAAAATTCAAACTCATAGTCTTTAATCAGACTTTTAGGAAAAACAAAAAAAGAAAAATTAACTACATAATCAGTAGGACAACTTAGAGTGTCCCAACGCAAATTAAAACAGAATGACCGTAGATTTATTACTAGGATTACAATGGGGAGATGAAGGTAAAGGAAAAATTGTTGACGTACTTACCTCAAACTATGATATTATTGCACGTTTCCAAGGAGGACCAAACGCAGGACATACATTAGAATTTGACGGAATTAAACACGTACTTAGAACAATCCCTTCTGGAATTTTTCACAAAAATTCAGTAAATATTATCGGAAACGGTGTTGTAATTGATCCTGTAGTTTTCCAAAAAGAAATCGAAGGTTTAGAGAAATTCAACCTTGATATCAAAAGCAAATTAATTATCTCTAGAAAAGCACACTTAATTTTACCAACACACCGTTTGCTTGATGCTGCTTCTGAAGCTTCTAAAGGAAAAGCAAAAATTGGTTCTACTCTAAAAGGAATTGGACCAACTTACATGGACAAAACAGGTAGAAATGGTTTACGTGTTGGAGATATCGAATTAGAAGATTTCAAAGAGCGTTACAGAGCTTTAGCAGACAAACATGAAGCAATGATTGCTTTTTATGATGTTGCTATTCAATATAATTTAGCTGAATTAGAAAAAGAATTCTTTGAAGCTATCGAAGAACTTAAAAAATTAGATTTCATTGACAGTGAAGAATACATGCACCAAGCTCAAAAAGCTGGAAAATCTATTCTTTGCGAAGGTGCTCAAGGATCTTTATTAGATGTTGATTTCGGAACTTATCCTTTCGTAACTTCATCAAACACTACTGCAGCTGGAGCTTGTACAGGTTTAGGAATTGCTCCAAACAAAATCAAAGAAGTTTACGGAATTTTCAAAGCTTATGTTACTCGTGTTGGTAGCGGACCTTTCCCAACTGAACTTTTTGACGAAGTTGGTGCTACAATGGCAAAAGTGGGTAACGAATTTGGTTCTGTAACAGGAAGACAAAGACGTTGCGGATGGTTAGATTTAGTAGCTTTAAAATATGCTGTTCAAGTTAATGGAGTTACTCAGTTAATGATGATGAAAGGTGATGTACTTTCTGGTTTTGAAACTTTAAAAGTTTGTACTGAATACAACTACAAAGGACAAAATATTTCTCACTTCCCATACAACATTGAACCAGAAAACGTTACTCCAGTTTATAAAGAATTTAAAGGATGGAAAGCTGACTTAACAGGTTTAACAACTTATGATCAATTACCAATTGAGCTAAAAGAATATATTGAGTTTATTGAAAAAGAAATCGAAGTACCAATCAAAATTGTATCGGTTGGACCAGACAGAAAACAAACAATAACAAAATAATACATTTAAAACGCTCTGATAATCAGAGCGTTTTTTTATACAAATCATTTCATTTATGAAAAATCCAGAAGTTCAAATTAAAGAAACTAAATTATTATCAGACAATTGGTATATTTTAAATCGAGTAACTTTTGATTACAAGAAAGAAAACGGCGAAATTGAAGTTCATACCCGCGAAGTATACGATCGTGGTAATGGTGCCGGAATTTTATTATACAATTCGACTAAAAAAACAGTTATTCTAACACGTCAGTTTCGTTTACCCACTTTTCTAAACGGAAATAAAGACGGAATGATGATTGAAGTTTGTGCAGGTCTTTTAGACAAAGACAATCCCGAAACTGCAATTATCCGCGAAACAGAAGAAGAAACTGGTTATCGTATTTCTAAAGTTCAGAAAGTTTTTGAAACTTATATGTCTCCTGGTGCTGTAACGGAAATTTTATATCTTTTTTTGGGCGAATACGACGAAAGCATGAAAGTAAGCGAAGGTGGCGGATTGGACGCTGAACAAGAAAACATTGAAGTTTTAGAGTTTACATTTGATCAGGCTTATTCAATGATTGAATCTGGACAGATTTCGGATGCTAAAACTATTATGCTTTTGCAACACGCTAAAATAAAAGGATTGATTTAAAGTTTTTTGAGTATTTTAGATTGACCAAATAATCTAAAATGCTCAGATTAAAAACAGTACTACTTTTTCTTTTTCCATTATTTGTTTTTTCACAAAACGAAAAATGGCCAGCTGAAAAACTCAAACAAGACTTAACCATTTTTAAGAAAATAAGAGAAAAAGCCAATTCAGGACTTTACAAATACAGGACAAAACAGCAAATTGACAGTATTTATTCTTGGGCATTTTCGCAAATAAATGAACCTAAACAGCTTATTGAGTTCTACAAAATAATTCTGCAGATTACCGATTTTGAAGGAAGTCTGCACAATGACACCACACTTCCTGATGATTTTGAAAAGAAATATTCATCAGGAAATGTTTTCTTTCCTTATCCCATAAAACTTATCCAAAATCGATTGATTCTTAATTTTGAGAATCCTGAAATTCCGCTTGGTTCAGAAATTCATAACATTAATGGTATTGAGACCAAAAAAATGCTTTCTGCTCTCTACAAATACTACACAACTGACGGTTACAACATTACAGGAAAATCGATCGGAATTGGAAGCTCTTTCTCTAAATATTTCCAAATGGAATATGGACCTCAAAAAAGCTTTTTAGTCGAATATTCACTTCCAAATCAAACTGAGAAACTGACAAAAACGATTGCTTCTGTTTCCAATGAGACTCGAAAAGAGAACTTTAAAAACCGATTTTCCTTGCCAATTGACAGTTTGCAATATAAGCATCCAAAAGACAAATATTCATTTAAAATAATTTCTAAAAATACAGCACTTCTTTCTGTTCATACTTTTGTGATTGGACGAAATGCTAAAGACAAACAACATATTGCCTATAAAAGATATTTGGACAGCTGTTTTCAATATCTTTCTAAACATTCAGAAATTCAGAACTTAATTGTCGATGTTAGAAACAATGGCGGCGGAACCGACCCGAACGACATCGTAACTTTTTCCTATTTAACACAAAAAGCTTATCGCGAAAACGCTTCTGCTTATGTAAATTTTCAGAAAATACCATTTTCCAACTATTTAGTTTACGAAGAAACCGATGCTAAAAAACAGCTGGAAGAGCTAAAGGATTTTGAAGATGAAGTAATAGAAGAATTTCCAAAACTAATTAATAAAAAATATCCTCAGGACAAAAAGTTTAATACAATATTACAACCTGCTAAAAATAGCTTTAAAGGACAAATTTATATGCTTATCAGTCCGAGAATTGCTTCTGCTGGATCATTATTTGCTTCACTTGTGAGAGGAAATACCAATGCCATTGTAATTGGCGAAGAAACGATGGGCGGATATTACGGTCACAACGGCCATACTCCTATCGAATATCAATTACCAAACACAAAAATTACAACGCAATTTTCTATCGTAAATCTAGAACAGGATGTTCCTAAAAAAGCGAATCAAATTTTTGGAAGAGGTGTAATTCCAGATCATGAAATCTCACAGACCTTTGAAGATTTTATGGAAAATAGCGATACTCAGTTTGAATATACTTTGAAACTTATTGGAAAATAGCAAATGAAAATCCCGAAACCAATTCCAAAAATTATGTAACCCTTTTCAGCTATCATAATCATAACTTTATTTTCATAAAAATACGACCTATGAAAAAGTTATATTACACAGCAAATGCATTACTGATTTTGATGTTGGTTTTATTAGGTTCTTGTAAAAAGACCGATACGATAACATTGACAGAAAATAAAACCGAAAAAAAAGAAGTAATTGAATACAAGAAGCCAAAAACAGTTTCTTACCAAATTTCTAATACGAAAGAATGGTTGAAACTAAATGAGGCTGACAGTAGTAAAATGAATATTGTATACGCCTTAAACAGAACAGACAAAGCTAATTTCAAAAAACTAGACTCAGTTGTAATTCCAGCAGATTTTAGTGGAGATTTGGTTTACTATCTTCCATTTCCACTGCATGTTTCAGCTTTAGAAGAAGTTTCAAAAATTATTCTTTTCTCCTATCCAACACAAACTTTTGCAGCTTACGAAAATGGCGAATTAGTTCGTACCGGCCCAACAAATATGGGAAGAAAAAAAGATCCTACTCCAACCGGATTGTTTTTTACCAATTGGAAAGCAGAAAAAACAACCAGCACTTTTAATGATGAGTGGGACTTAAAATGGAACTTTAATATCGAAAACAAACTAGGTGTCGGTTTTCACGAATATGATTTACCAGGATATCCTGCTTCACATTCTTGCTTGAGATTATTAGAAAAAGATGCCAAATATCTTTATAAATTCGCTGATGAATGGATTTTGAAAGACAAGGAAAATGTAAAAGTCAAAGGAACTCCCGTAGTTGTCTTTGGAAGCTATGATTTTGACGGACCAAAACCTTGGCTCAAATTGGCTTCTGATCCAAAGGCACTAAATATATCCGAAGGCGATATTGAAACCGCAACAAAACCTTTCTTAAAAGAGATTCTAGAAAATCAAAATCTCAGAGAAGCCGAACCAACAAAGACTATATAGTATAAAATATATATAATATAAAATGAGCTGAAATAATTAAATATTGTTTCAGCTCATTTTTTTTATCATGATTTAAAAACCATTCGGCTAAAGCTCTTTCTATTTACTTCAAAACCTCCAGCGAAAGCTGGAGGCTATTCACATCAAACCTTTGTTACTTTGTTACTTTGTCACTTTGTTGCTTTGTTGCTTTTTAACCAATAAATAAGCGATCGTTCATTTATTATTTATATCTTTGTATTCTAATAAGTTAAAATAATGAGAACGAGAGATTTAAATAAGGAAGAAATTGTAAAGCAAAAAGCAATCGAAATGATCGTTTCGCAAGGTGTAGAAGGATTTGGAATGAACCGTTTGGCTAAAGAATGTGGTATTTCTGTTGCTACACTCTACATCTATTATTCGGACAAAGAAGATTTGATTAAAAAAATCGGAATCGAAATTGGAAAAAACTTTTTTGAAAAGATGTTTGATGGATTTTCTGCTGATATGTCTTTCAAAGATGGATTACGAAATCAATGGGAAAACCGTATTGATTTCAACTTAAATTTTCCGTTACAAACTTCTTGCTTTGAACTTCTAAAACATTCTACTTACGGCGATGCCATTGTAAAAGAAATTACAGTAGATTACAAACAGATTATGACCGAATTTATGCTCGCCGCAATTGACAGAAAAGAACTTATTGCTGTTCCATATGAAATATTTTGGAGTATCGCTTATGGCTCTCTTTATTCTCTTTTAGAATTTCATAGAGAAGGAAAATCAATGTCTGGAAAACCTTTTTCGCTTAGTGATAAATTGAAAAACGAAGCTTTCGATTTGGTTTTAAAAGCTTTGACTCCTTAAATAAAAAAATCAATAGCAATAGCAAAATCAAAAATCAATAGCAATATCAATATTCAATACAATACAATATAATTTCATTACAATGAAAACTTCAATTATAGAAAATAAAAAAACAGCCATTATTGGTGGTGGACCTGTTGGGTTAACTACAGCTCGAATTTTACAAATTAATGGCGCAGATGTTACGGTTTATGAAAGAGACATAAATGCTCAGGCGAGAACATCTGGCGGAACTTTAGATATTCATTCCGATTCTGGTCAATATGCAATTCAGAAAGCGGGATTAATGGATATATTTCTCGAATACGCAAGACCAACTGGAGAAAAAATGGCAGATCTAGACGGAAACATTACTTCTGATGAAATGCCAGATGAATCTAATGCATTTTCGCGCCCAGAAATTGACCGAAATGATTTGAGAAAAATTATGCTGGACAACCTCAAAGAAAACACAGTTGTTTGGGATAGTCAATTAATCAATATTGAAAAAATTGAAAATCAATATCTTTTAGAATTTAAAAATGGTTCAAAAACCTTAGCCGATTTTGTCATTGTAGCAAACGGCGGAAGATCAAATGCACGAAAATTTGTGAGCGATCAGGAACCGAAACTTTCTGGAACTTACATTATTCAAGGAGAAATTGTAAATCCCGACAAAGATTACCCCGAATTTAAACCGAAGTACGGAAACGGAAATGTGATGGCAATGGGCGAACACAAAATGTTTTATACTCATACCATGCGCGATGGTTCTGTTCATTTTGGAGTTTCTTTTAAAGCGGATGAAAACTGGATTTCTAATCACGGAATTGATTTTGAAGACAACCAGTCTGTTATTTCTTTTTTGAATGAAACTTTTAAAAACTGGGGCGATGATTATAAAAAATTCTTTGCTGCTTCAACTGAATTTTCAGGATTGCCGTTGCGATTGTTTTCTTTAGAAGAATCATGGAAAGAACATTCAAACATTACTCTTGTTGGTGATGCAGCTCATTTAATGCCTCCATTTGCCGGCGAAGGTGTAAATATGGGATTATTTGATGCTTTTCATTTGACTGAGAATCTAACCAATGGAAAATTCAACACAATTGATGAAGCCATTAAAGACTATGAGAAAAAGATGTTTGGTTATGCTTTGGAAGCACAAAGAATGACGAAAAAAATGGAAGATTTATTGCATTCTGATATTATTGCTCAAGACATTTTGAATAGTCGTTTTTAATCAATTAAAAGTTTATTAAACAGTAAAGGAATAAATAATTGAGCTAAATTTCTTATTTTCGTTTATTATGTATCACTCAATTTAAACAAATGTCAAAGAAATTAATCTTCTTGTTTTTAATATCTAGTTTTGTAATGCTAGGGCAAACTAAAAATGACCCAAAAACAGAAACTTACACTAGTCGTAAAGAACTTTATCAGTTAAAATACAATCCTAATAATTGGATTAAGAGTCCAGAATCAAAAAATTGGGATGCAGAATTTAATGACAAATACAATTTGTTAACTGCTTATTTCATAGAATATGATTATTTCATTTCCGATTCGAAACTCAAAAGTACTCTTGAAAATCAATTTAAAGATTTTGATAAAATCAAAAAAGTAAAA
Source organism: Flavobacterium panacis (assembly GCF_024649945.1). GTDB lineage: Bacteria > Bacteroidota > Bacteroidia > Flavobacteriales > Flavobacteriaceae > Flavobacterium > Flavobacterium panacis. The sequence continues at coordinate 368,585 of NZ_JANKMS010000002.1, forward strand.
TTCTACAAGAAAAAGATAAACAATCTTGAAGTCAATTATTTCGAATGCGAACTAGACTATAATTCTTTTCTGTATAAATACCAAGGCTTTTTCTACAATGGTAAAGGCGGAACTGTTCAAATACAATATGGCGGACAAGCTGAATCAATTGAACAAAACCTCGATATTATTAATGAATTGAACAACGGATTTTCATTAATTGAATAACAAAAAAAGGCGTAAGAAATAAATCTTACGCCTTTTTTTGTTATATCTAAAACTCAAAAATTATCTAGAATAGTTTGGAGCTTCTTTTGTAATAGTTACGTTGTGTGGGTGACTTTCATTGATTCCGCTAGAAGTGATTCTAACAAAACGTCCCGTTTCTTGTAAAGTCGGAATATCTTTTGAACCACAGTATCCCATACCTGCACGAAGACCACCAACAAACTGAAGCATACTCTCGTTTAGTTCTCCTTTGTAAGGAACACGTCCAACGATTCCTTCAGGAACTAATTTTTTAACATCGTCTTCAACATCTTGGAAATAACGATCTTTAGAACCTGTTTGCATTGCTTCAACAGAACCCATTCCGCGGTAAGATTTGAATTTTCTTCCTTCGAAAATGATAGTTTCTCCTGGAGATTCTTTTGTTCCTGCTAATAACGAACCTAACATTACACAGTCAGCACCTGCTGCGATTGCTTTAGGAATATCTCCTGTGTAACGAATTCCACCATCTGCAATAACTGGAACTCCAGTTCCTTTAATTGCAGCAGCAACTTCTAAAACTGCTGAGAATTGAGGGAAACCAACACCTGCAACGATACGAGTTGTACAGATAGAACCAGGTCCGATTCCTACTTTTACACCATCTGCACCATTTTCTACTAAATATTTAGCAGCTTCTGGAGTTGCAATATTTCCAACAATTACGTCAATTTGAGGGAATTTTGATTTTACTTCTTTTAAAGTGTTTACTACACCTTCTGTATGTCCGTGAGCTGTATCGATAATGATAGCATCTACACCTGCATTTACCAAAGCTTCTGCTCTTTGAACAGCATCTCCAGTAACGCCAATTGCAGCAGCAACTCTTAAACGACCAAAAGAATCTTTGTTTGCAATTGGTTTTTGAGTCAGTTTTGTAATGTCTCTAAATGTAATTAAACCAACTAATTCATTTTGAGCATTTACTACTGGTAATTTTTCGATTTTATGACCTTGTAAAACTACTTCAGCTTGTTCTAAAGAAGTTCCTTCTGCAACCGTTACCAAGTTTTCACTTGTCATAACCTCAACAATTGGTCTTGCACCGTTTTTTTCGAAACGTAAATCGCGATTCGTTACAATTCCTTTTAGGATTCTGTTTTCGTCAACGATTGGAATACCTCCGATTCCGAATTCTTTCATGGCATTTTTTGCGTCAGCGATTGTAGAGTTCATTGGCAATGTTACCGGATCGATAATCATCCCTGCTTCAGCACGTTTTACTTTTCGAACTTTTCCTGCTTGTTGTTCGATCGTCATATTTTTATGTAAAACACCGATTCCGCCTTCTTGCGCCATAGCAATTGCCATTGCACTTTCAGTCACTGTATCCATAGCAGCAGATACAATTGGAACGTTTAATGTGATGTTTCTTGAGAATTTTGATTTGATACTCACTTCGCGTGGAAGCACATTCGAGTAGTTAGGTACTAATAATACATCGTCGTAAGTTAAACCTTCGCCGATAATCTTGGAGTTGTGTGCTATCATGTTGCAATTTCTAGTTGAATTGCGTGCAAATATAGTGAATAAATTGCTAACTTGATTACTAAGTTATTCATAAATTTATGTTTACACGAATCATCTTACAAAACAATATACTCTAGCCCAGATGGAAATGGAAAGCCACGAAAAGCTAAAAAACATTTTTTTCTGATTTAAAAAAGCGACCAACGGAAGCTCTTTTTAAATCTTGAAAAAAAGTGTTTTAGCTCGAGTGCTTGAAATGTACAGCTGGAAATTGCTCCTGAAATCAATCATCATCACTACCCTGAAAAACAAAATTAACTCCGAGTTGGAATGTGGCACTGTTGGCTTTGGACAAATCTTTGTATTCTAACACATTTCCAAATAAGGCATAAATATTGACCGCTCCTAGTGTTCCTGCGAGTCCTAAACCGATATTTTTGTTTGAAAATGTATCAAAAGTGTAAGTTGCTTTTGCTTCGAGTTTTCTAAAAATACTTCTTTTATAAAATGCTGTCAGTGCAAATAAAGGTTCGCGAGGTGCCGTCATAGCGAATAATTGTGCTCCAACTGCATTCTTATAATAGGTATTGATTTTTCCGCGGCAATTACATTCATCGTCCGGGCGCGCTTCTCCAAACGAATATTGGATAGAAGAATAAAATTTAGTCGGACGCCAAGTAGTGTATTTATTATGTAATGTATCTCTTGGAATAGCTCTGTCAAATTCGTCAAAAACATCTTCGGGATCATCATTCCCCATAAAATCAGGATTTATTCCATCGTATTGATAGGTTCCTTTGTAAGTCAAGGTTTCAATATCTTTTGATTGTCTGATAAAACCTAAATCTATTATACTCGCTGTTAGCTGTAAATTATCTTTGATATAATAGGTAAATCCGGCATCGACACCAAGTCCTAAGCTTCCGCTAAAAAAGGTATTATTGGCAATATCTCTAACTACATTTCCTTCGTACTCATCTTTTGTAAATTTAGAAAGTCCGGAAGTTTTTAATTCTAAATTTGAAGAAATGATTTGATTGTAAAGATTAGTACTTCCTGAATTTTGTCCAGTATAAATGTAACCTGAATTTTTTGTCGATGTTGCATTGGCACCGCTAGAATAAATTTTAGCACGTCCGCCATAAACCAATTTTTCGTTTACTTTTTTATGAAAACCAACATGCCAAACAGAAAGAACCTCAGCCTTCATGTTTAAATCTCCAAGATTGAATGACTTTCCTATATAATTTCTATTTCCGTCTAAAGCTAAGACGGCTAAATCTTTCGGAACAAACATAAAAAAGTCAAATTCCTGATACAATCCGAAGGAAACATACGATTTACTATCTCTACCACCAACTCTAAATCCACCAGAAAAGACTTCCAATTGCTGATTGGTAACAGCTTTATCTCTGTTTGTAGATTGATTGACTACGTTTCGAACCTTTTGATTAAAATCGACACCATTGTTGGCAAACAAATCGTAAGCTGTAAAACTGCTGGAACCTACATTGGCTGAAATTCCAGATAAAACTGGAAATCCAAAATAATATTTATACGAAACATCGGCTCCGGGATTTACCATTAAGGATTGCGGAATCGAAGTGAAATTATACAGCAATTCTTTGTTTTGAGAAAAAGAAGAAAGCTGAAAAACGAGGCAGATAATCAGAACTATTTTTCTCATTCGATTGTTAAATAAGCTGTTGCACCTGATCTCAATTTTAAACTTCCTGTACTTTGACTATTTAATGGAGTGCCTGTAGCAATCACAATCACGAACGTTATTTTAGTCGTTTGTTTGAGAAGCGCTAACCGTTCATTTTCGAAAACTTCTGTTGGATACTTTATAACATTTGAACTTCCTTGATAAGAAGGAACAGGAAAAGATATAGTCTGTAGTATTTCATCTTGATCATTCATCAAAAGCATATTCAGAGAAAAGGAACGCTGAATCGTATTTTCGATTTCAAAATCGAATTCTGCTTTCTTTAATCGTTCATTAAAAAACTTATCTTTAAAAACATTAAAATTTCTTGTATCATACGCAATATTGGTACTCCCGTCGTCTATCAACTGATTCGCAGAAATGTCAAAGTAAGCAAGATTTGCCACCACGACAGGCTCTAATTTTAAATCTTTTATCTGATCGAAATCTAATTCGCTTGAACAGGAAAAAAATAGAAAGGCGAGTAAAATTATACTAGAAATATTGTGGCATTTTGATTTCATGATAAAAGTATATCTAATAAATGTAACGCTAAATGTTTACAATCCTTATCGAAGGTAAGTAAATATAACTATTTATTAATGGAACTTTCCGAACAATTTTGAAGCTTCATTATAAGCGCTTTCAAAACTAAGAGAGTTCAAACCTGTAACTTTCTTATTTGCAGTAAAATAAGAAATCAATTTTTCTGTAGGCATGTTTCCTGTTAATTTATCGGTTGCCATCGGACAGCCTCCAAAGCCTTGAATAGCGCCGTCAAAACGAGTACAACCCGCTTCTGCTGCGGCGTGTATTTTTTCAAACCAGCTTTCTGGTGTCGTATGAAGATGTGCTCCAAATTCGATCTTAGGATATTTCGGAATCAAATTAGAAAACAAATACGTAATCACTTCTGGAGTAGAACTTCCGACTGTATCTGAAAGTGAAAGGATCTTCACTCCCATTCCTGCGAGTTTTTCTGTCCATTCTGCCACAATTTCAACATTCCATGGATCTCCGTAAGGATTTCCAAAACCCATTGAAAGATAGGTTACAACTTCTTTATTTTTTTTATCGGCAACTTCTAGAATTTCTTCTAATGTAACTAAAGATTCAGCAATCGTTTTATGTGTATTACGCATCTGGAAATTCTCTGAAATAGAAAATGGAAATCCGAGATATTGAATCTGTTCATATTCAGAAGCTGTTATTGCACCTTGTGTATTGGCAATAATAGAAAGCAGTTTACTTGTTGTCTGAGATAAATCAAGTTGTTCTAAAACGGCAGCGGTATCCTGCATCTGCGGAATAGCTTTTGGAGAAACAAAACTTCCAAAATCAATAGTATCAAAACCTACTCTAAGCAAAGCTTGTATATAGGAAACTTTATTTTTGGTCGGAATAAAATCTCTTATGCCTTGCATGGCATCTCTGGGACATTCAATGATTTTGATTTCTTTATTCAAAGCTTATTCGTTTGTAAAGGCTAAGTTAGTTCCTTTTTTAAAGATATAAAAGAGAATTTTAGCGGAATACCATTTATTACCAAATACCGTAACACATCTAATTATTACACAAAAACGTAATAACATTAAATATTACCAAAAAGTGTAATAAATAGTTTTATTACCTATATTTGTAATAGAAAGTTTATTATTTTTTAATTATATTTGGTTATGACTAGCGTAATTACAGGAGACATAATTGGTTCAAGACAGCAGAAATCAGAACATTGGGTTGAAGATTTAAAGAAAATTTTAGCTCCATTGGGAAATACTCCAAATCAATGGGAAGTATATCGTGGAGATGAATTTCAGATTGAAATCACAAAACCTGAAGAAGCCTTGCTAACTGCAATTTTAATAAAAGCACATTTAAGGTCTATAAAATCTGATGCTCGTATGAGTATTGGTTTTGGTGATAAAACACATAAAGCAGAAAGAATATCTGAAAGTAACGGCTCTGCTTTTATACATTCGGGAGAGCTTTTTGAGACTTTGAAAAAACAAAAAGTGACCTTGGCACTTCGGAGCGGAGACATCAGTTTTGATGAAAAATTGAATTTAATGCTCCAACTTGCTTTAACTTTTATGGACAGTTGGCTGGTACAATCAGCAGAATTTGTTGCGGTTGCAATAGAAAATCCGACTTTGTCACAGGAAGAATTAGGACAAAAATTAGGCATTAACCAAGCCGCTGTCAGTCGAAGACAAAAACGCGCTCAGTTTGATTTGGTTATGCATTTAGATCGATATTTTAGAACACAAATAAAACAAATTACAGCCTTATGATTTTATTCGTAAAACTGCTTTTAGCTCATTTATTAGGTGATTTTATTTGGCAACCAAATTCCTGGGTTTCCGATAAAGAAATAAAAAAACATAAAAGTGTTTACTTATACATTCACCTTTTATTACACGGTGCTTTAACCGCAATCCTTGTGGGTGAAATCAGTTTTATCCCTTATGCTGTTTTAATTGCTATTGCGCATGGAATTATCGATATAATCAAATTGAGTTTTCAGAAAAAGAAAACAAAACGCACCTGGTTTGTTGCAGACCAAATTGCACATATTCTAATTCTAATCGCTGTTGTTCTACTTTACCAAAATAAAGGTTTAATCTCTTTTTGGCAACACGATGAATTCTGGATTTTAGTCACTGGTATCTTATTGGTTACCAAACCCACTTCAATACTCATCAAAACCATCATTTCGATTTGGAGCCCAGAAAGCAGAAACAGTCACCAAGACAATTCTCTTGCCAGTGCAGGAAACTACATTGGCATTTTAGAACGTCTCTTAGTGGTTTGCTTTATTTTGACTGCTCATTTTGAAGCTATCGGATTTCTATTGGCCGCAAAATCTATTTTCAGATTCGGAGATTTAAAAGAAGCCAAAGACCGAAAACTTACAGAATATGTAATGATTGGAACTTTAATCAGTTTTGGAATTGCTATTGTTATCGGACTTGCAATCCAAGCTGTTCTTTTACAATTGCCCTAAAACCTTTTTATTGATTGCTTTTATTAGCGCTGGTCCTTCGTAAATAAAACCAGTATACAGTTGCACTAAACTTGCACCGGCATTTAGTTTTTCGATAGCATCATCTGCAGAATGAATTCCTCCTACTCCAATAATTGGGAATGCCTTATTGCTTTTTTCCGAAAGAAAACGAATCACTTCTGTAGAACGTTTTGTCAATGGTTTTCCAGACAAACCACCTGTTTCAGATTGATTAGAAGATTGTAGACCTTCTCTCGAAATAGTGGTGTTTGTAGCAATAACACCAGCAATCTGTGTTGTTTTTACAATATCAATAATATCTAATAATTGCTCATCTGTTAAGTCTGGAGCAATTTTTAAAAGAATTGGCTTAACTTTTTGTGTACTTGTTTTTTGCTTTTCAACATTTCTATTTTGCAAAGTCTGCAATAATGCTGTTAAAGGTTCTTTATCTTGTAAAGCTCTTAAATTTGGTGTATTGGGAGAACTTACATTCACAACAAAATAATCAACATGATCGTACAAAGCATCAAAACAAATGATATAATCTTTAACGGCATCTTCGTTATCTGTGACTTTATTTTTCCCGATATTTCCTCCAATTAAAACTCCAGAATTTTTCTTCAAACGTTCTACAGCTTCTAGAACTCCGCCATTATTAAATCCCATTCGGTTAATAATTGCCTGATCTTCTTTTAAACGAAATAAACGTTTTTTCGGATTTCCTTCTTGTCCAACTGGTGTTACTGTTCCAATTTCGATAAATCCGAAACCAAAATCACCCAATTCTTTGTACAACTTCGCATCTTTATCAAATCCAGCAGCAAGTCCAACTGGGTTTTTAAATTTAATTCCGAAAACTTCTCTTTCTAATCGAGAATCTTTTACTTCATAAATTGATCTTATAATTGCCGAAACTCCAGGGATTTTTGAAATGAATTTTACAAATGAAAAAGTAAAGTAATGCACTTCTTCAGGATCAAACCAAAAAAGTATCGGACGAATTATCAATTTATACATAAGAGTTGTGTTGTTATTTTTCGGATGCAAATTTAAAATATTATAGTTTAAAAAGGCGCTTATTTACAAAAACAAATAATTTCAATTTTGTTTGATTCTTTTACCTACCATTTTATCTCACTAAAATATTTTGTTCAAAATCGGGGTTTTCATGTTGCAAATTATAAAATGAAACCATTTAGAACCTGAAAACCAATCTCTTTGGTTCACATATTACCTAATTTTGAGAGAATAAGTATAAAAATCATTTTTAAGACTTAATAAATTCTACGCGCCTTTAAAAGCAATTCTTTTGTAAAACAACGCCTCATTTTTAGTTCACATTATTATAAAATACCCTCAAAAAATCAAATAATAATCAAACAATTAATATCATGGAAAACAGCAACAAAACAATGATTAAAAAGAGTTTTTACCTGTTTCTTTTATGCTTTTTATCAGGCATAACTTTTAAAGCGTCGGCACAAGCTGATCCTCAACAAGTAACGAAGGAAACTTTTAAAGGAAAAATAGCATTGGATATTAGAGATTCAAAAAGTGACTGGGCTCCCTATCTTCCTAAAAAGGCTCCAGCAGGTTCTCCTAATATTTTATTCATCTTATATGATGACACTGGATTAGCTGCTTGGTCTCCTTATGGTGGAGGAATAAATATGCCTACGATGCAAAAATTAGCCGACAATGGAATAACTTACGCACAATGGCATACAACTGCACTTTGTTCGCCAACTCGTTCTACTTTATTAACGGGGCGCAACCATCATCTTAACGGAATGGCTGCAATTACAGAAACTGCAGATGGTTATCCTGGAGCAAGCGGAAGAATTCCAAAACAAGCTGCAACCATCGGACAAGTTCTTCAAGACAATGGATGGAGTACTTTTTGGATTGGAAAAAACCACAATGTTCCTGAACAAGACATTGCCTCTGGCGGACCACGTGCAACTTGGCCTTTACAAATGGGATTTGACCGTTTTTATGGTTTCCTTGGAGGAGAAACCAATCAATGGTATCCTGATTTGGTAGAAGACAATCATTTTATTGAACCGCCTGCAACTCCAGAAGAAGGATATCATTTATCTAAAGATTTGGCCGATCATGCACTCGAATTCATAAAAGATCAACAGGCAACAAACCCTTCCAAACCTTGGTATATGTGGTATTGTCCAGGCGCAAATCACGCACCGCATCATGCTCCTGAGGAATATATAGCAAAATACAAAGGCAAATTTGATGACGGTTACGATGCGTATCGCAAATGGGTTTTGCCTCGAATGATTGCAAAAGGAGTTCTTCCTCCAGGTACAAAATTTGACAATTTTAATCCGATGCCTCCGGGAGTTGCAAATCCAGCGGACAACGTTTTAGACTGGAACAAATTAAAACCTGAAGAGAAAAAATTATTCTCAAGATTGGCAGAAGTGTATGCTGGTTTCTCTGAATATACTGACGCACAAGTGGGGCGAATTATTGATTATTTAGAAAAAACGGGGCAACTAGAAAATACGGTTGTTATTTATGCGGCTGATAATGGTGCTTCTGGAGAAGGTTCTGAATCAGGTTCTGTAAATGAGAATAAATTCTTTAACGGATATCCTGATGAATTAAAAGAAAACCTGAAATATATTGACAAATTAGGAGGTCCTGATACTTACGAGCATTATCCAACGGGATGGGCGGCGGCATTTTCAACTCCTTTTAAAATGTTTAAAAGATACAGTCAATATGCAGGAGGAACTTGCGATCCGTTGGTTATTTCATGGCCAAAAGGAATAAAAGCAAAAGGAGTTGTTCGCGATCAATTTCACCATTCTACTGATATTGTGCCAACTATACTAGATATCTGCGGACTTGAAATGCCTAAAGAATATCGCGGTGTTCCACAATATCCGTTATCAGGAGTTTCCATGAGATATACTTTTGATGCTGCTCCCAACACAAAAACACAAAAACATATTCAATATTTTGCCATGTTAGGAAGCCGTGCATTGTGGAAAGACGGTTGGAAAGCTGTTGCACTTCACGCTCCTCTTGGCGGAAAAGGAAATTTTGATAAAGACGAATGGGAATTATTTAATACTGATGTAGATCGCTCTGAATCTAATAATCTAGCTAAAAAATATCCAGATAAACTGAAAGAATTAATAAAAGATTGGAATGATGAAGCCGCTAAAAATTTGGTTTTACCTCTAGATGATCGTTCTGCGATTGAAGTTTTAGGAACCGAAAGACCTTCATCTGAAGCGCCTCGTGATCTTTACAAATATTACCCAGGAACTTCCCCTGTACCAGAAGGTGTTGCCGTAAATGTTCGAGGACGTTCTTATAAAATTGTTGCCGATGTTGATGTAAAAGACGCGAATGCCAATGGAGTTCTCTTTGCTCATGGCTCTCGTTTTGGAGGCCATACTTTATTTTTAAAAGACAAAAAACTGCATTATGTATATAACTTTTTAGGAATTTCTCCTGAACAGAAATTTACCTCGAACGTTGCCATCACTCCCGGAAAACATGTTTTTGGAATGGAATTTAACCGCGAAAAAGCAGGTCCAAACGGAGAATCTTTAGGAACAATGAAATTGTACATTGACGGAAAAGAAGTAGCTTCTGGACCAATGCGTACACAGTCTGGTAAATTTACTCTTTCTGGAGACGGACTTTGCGTTGGTTTTGACAGTGGAGACGCTGTAAGTAAAGAGTATAAAACTCCGGGAACATTTAAAGGTGGAGAGATTTACGGTGTCGGAATAAATGTTGGAAAAATTGAATATTCTGATTTAAATAATGAAGCGAAAAGAGCTTTAGGAAGAGACTAATTTTTTAATTACAACAAATTGAAAGAGGTATTTTATGATGACTTAAATTCAAAACAATACCTCTTTCAATTTATAAATCTTTGAATTAAAATGTACACCTCGACTTTTTATTCTAAAAAAATCTTGTTTTTAATGTTGCTCTCTTCCTTCATCTGTCTTTTTTGCAATAAAATGAGAGCACAGGAAAGTGAAGAAAAAGCTTTTAGTCCGCATCATCAAATTGGACTTTCGATCAATCATGTTCATGTCTTTGAAGGTCGTGATGATGAAGGAAATCGTGAAGTTTTGAGTCTGCCTGCTTGGGGTTTAGATTATACTTTTCAATTTCATGAAAAATGGGCAATCGGACTTCATACGGATTTTATTATTGAAAAATTTAAGGTCGAAAAAAATCTAGCCAGCGGAGAAGACAATGAAACAATCGAAAGAAGTTATCCTATTGCTCCAGCCTTAATGGGAATTTATAAACCAAACGAACACTGGAGTTTTCTTTTAGGTTTTGGAGGCGAATTTGCCAAAGAAGAAGATTTTTTCTTAACTCGTGCCGGAGTAGAATATGGTTATGAACTCCCAAATGGATGGGAAATATTTGGAACTGCAAGTTATGACTTCAAATGGAATGCTTATGACAGCTGGGGAATTGGTTTAGGAATCGCAAAAAACTTTGGAGGAAAATAAATTGATAAAAGCAGTTAGAAACTTTACAACTCGCAGCCTATGTTTAGTTCACAAAAAACAATACGCATCTGGAAAAATTTTCTTTTGATAGGAATACTTTTTATAGGTTCTAGCGGAATTTCTCAAGAAGAAAAAGACACTACAAAAATAATGGGGGTTCGATATGGAAAAAAAGGAATTGAACTTCAGACTAGAGATAATAAATTTCTATTTCAACTCCAAAGCAGACTGCAATTTCGTTTTTCTACTCCTTATGACACAGATCCTCTCACTTACGACGATTACAGTCAAGATGCCAAAACTACTTTTAAAATAAATCGTGCCAGACTAAAAATTGGCGGTCATGCTTTTGAACCTTGGCTTAAATATTATTGGGAATACGAATTAAGTCAGTCCAATTTACTTGATTTTAGAATTATGATTGAAAAATGGGATTGGCTGAGTTTTAAAGTCGGACAATGGAAAACAGAATTTACACGCGAACGCTACATAAGCAGTGGCGAACAGCAAATGGTTGAACGATCTCTCATTAATCGACCGTTTACAGTTGACAGGCAATTAGGTGCTGAAGTTTACGGTCATTTAAAAGGCAGTGGTATTGCAGATTTCAATTATTGGTTTGCTGCCCTGACAGGAACCGGACGAGGAAGCACTTCAAACGACGACGGTAATCTAATGTATTTTGGAAGAGCACAATGGAATTTCTTGGGACGCTTTCTTGATTTTGAAGGTTGCGATTTAGAATTTCACGAAAAGCCAACTCCTATTATTGCCTTTTCTGCCATAACAAACCGAAGTCCATACACGCGATTTTCGCAAGCTGGTGGAGGTTCTTTGGACGGATTCGAAGATGGTTTACCTGGACAATACAGAGTCAATCAATGGAATCTAGAAACTGCTTTTATGTATCGTGGTTTTTCTTGGCAAAGTGAATGGCATACCAAAGAAATAATAGATAAACTCAACAACGATGACATGACGGTAATGAGAGGTTATTATGTACAGGCAGGATATTTTTTTCATACTGTTTTTCATTGGTGGCCGAAACATTTAGAAATGGCAGCAAGACATGCCTCATACAAACCCGATTATTCTATTAGACAAAATCGACAGGACGAATCTACATTGGCTTTTAACTGGTTTTTCAAAGGGCATAAGAACAAATTAACTTCTGAAATAAGTTATTTTAGTTTTCAAGACAAAACTCTCCCATTGGAACAAGGCTGGCGTTTTAGAATACAATGGGATATTTCATTGTAATTCAAAGTTTTAACTGAACAACAGCAAATCGAATCTTTTTTTTCATAACTTTAAGTCATATAAATCCTTGAAAATGAAAAACATATCCAAATCCTTAAGAAAATCGGCAGTAGTTTGCTTGATCGGAACATTTTTCCTTATTTCAATTGATAGTTTAGCACAGCGTCATCGCGGAGGCGGAGGCGGAACAAACAGATCTGGCGGAGCGACTCACACTAGACCTACAAGACCAGCAAATCAGACCAGACCAAATGCAACGAGACCAGCAAACACAACGCGGCCAGCTGCAACAACAAGACCTGGATCAAATAATTCTGGAACTAAAGTAACCAGACCTGCAAACAATTCAAATTCAAGAATTAATAACAGAACCAATAATTCAAACAGAAATAATACTGTTAATAGAAATAGCGGCAACAGAAACACCAATATTAGTGGAAATACCCGAAATGTAGACCGAAGCCGAGATATCACCATCAATAACAACCGCAATACAGTGGTAAGAAGAAATACAGTCGTTTACACACGTCCTCCATACAGATATGGCGGTTATCGTTATTATGGCTATCATCCTTATTATTATCACCCATACAGACCTTATTATTGGGGACCAGTTTGGCATCCTTGGGGATTTTTTGTTGCGACTTTAGCTGTTACAGCAATCGTTGTTAGCGTAGAAAGTACTCAATATCACTATGATCAAGGTGTTTGGTATGCGCCGTCAAGCGGAGGATATACAGTTGTCTCTGCACCTGTAGGAGGAACTGTAAACAATATTCCGAGTGGTGCGCAAACGGTAAATACAGGAACTGTCAACAATTATTATTACGGAGGTACTTATTATGAAAAAGACGGCAATAACTATAAAGTTGTAGCTCCAACTGCGGGAACAATTGTAGAAAGTCTACCTGAAGGTGGAGAAGAAGTAACAAGAGGAGATGTAAAATACATCAAATTTGGAGAAACTTATTACCAGCCTGTACAAATAGATGGACAAAATAAATATGAAGTCGTTCTAGTTGAAAAAGACAATTAATTTTATTAGTCCTATCAAATTAGTATAATTATAAAATTATTTTTATAATTTTATCCTCTCTATTGACAACCATAATCAGTTTAAAAATAAACAACCATGAAAAAGAAAACTTTTTGGATTTTTGCGTTACTCACATTATCCATTATTTCCATAGCGTACAGCTACACGAGATTTTCAAATAAAGAAGAAAAAACGGTTGCTGAATGTCATGAAACTCCAACAAATACAGAATCTCAATTCAAACCAACTATCGAAAATAAATTCAAACCCACAATAAAAGCACCTAAAGGCATGGTTTGGATTCCTGGCGGAGAATTTTCGATGGGATCAAACGTTGAAGATGAAAGTTTATGTAGCATCAAAGGAGTAACAAAAGATGCCGCTCCTATTCATCGTGTTTATGTCGATGGCTATTATATGGACGAAACAGAAGTAACCAACGAAGAATTTGAAAAATTTGTAAAAGCTACTGGTTATGTAACTGTAGCTGAACAAAAACCAACTAAAGAAGAATTTCCAACAGCAAATGAGGCTGATTTAATTACGGGTTCAGTTGTTTTCACTCCTACTCCATCAGCAGTTAATTTGAATAATTTCCTGCAATGGTGGCGTTACGAACCAGGCGCTGACTGGAGACATCCTGAAGGACCGCAAAGCACCATTATAGGAAAAGAAAAATATCCTGTAGTTCATGTTGTTTATGAAGATGCTCAAGCCTACGCAAAATGGGCTGGAAAAAGACTTCCAACAGAAGCAGAATGGGAATTTGCTGCACGTGGTGGTAAAACTGGAAATCTTTATGCTTGGGGAAATGATTTAAAACCAAAAGGAAAATTTCAGGCTAATATTTACCAAGGACATTTCCCAATAAAAGACGGAGATACTGGCGAAGATGGATTTAAAGGAATTGCACCAACCAAACAATACGCTCCAAATGCTTACGGTTTATACGATATTGCTGGAAATGTATGGGAATGGGTTAATGATTGGTACAGTACCGATTACTACAAATCATTAGCAGAAAGCGGAAAAGTAACAAAAAATCCACAAGGGCCAGATGCTTACTATGATCCTAACGATCCTTCAGAAATAAAACGTGTACATCGTGGCGGCTCATTTCTGTGCACCGATCAATATTGCACACGTTACATGGTTGGCACAAGAGGAAAAGGCGAAATTAGATCTGCGGCTAACCACGTTGGTTTTAGGTGTGTAAAAAGCAAATAATAATCTTTAAATATCAAAAAGGGATTCTTTAGAGAATCCCTTTTTTTATCAATTCTGATATAGAAAGCTAAATTATTGCACAGAAAAAATTTTCTATATTTGCTAAAAAATCAAAAAATGCAACATATCATAGATCGTTTTATCAGTTATGTAACAATTGACACTGAATCAGATCCAAATTCTCAAACAACACCAAGTACTCAAAAACAATGGAATCTTGCCAACAAATTAGTCGAAGAACTAAAAGCAATTGGCCTTGAAGAGGTAACTATAGATGACAAAGCTTATATCATGGCAACGCTTCCAAGCAATGTTGATCATGAAGTTCCGACTATTGGTTTTGTTTCTCACTTTGATACTTCTCCCGATTTTAGTGGAGCAAATGTGAAACCACAAATCGTTGAAAATTACGACGGAAAAGATATCGTTTTGAATGCCGAGAAAAACATTGTTTTATCTCCAAACTACTTTAAAGATTTATTACAATACAAAGGTCAAACCATCATTACAACTGACGGAACGACTCTTTTAGGAGCTGATGACAAAGCTGGAATTACAGAAATTGTTTCGGCAATGGAATACTTAATTCAGCATCCAGAAATCAAACACGGAAAAATCAGAATTGGTTTTACACCCGATGAAGAAATTGGACGTGGGGCACATCATTTTGATGTTGAAAAATTCGGGGCTCAATGGGCTTACACCATGGATGGAAGTCAGATTGGTGAATTAGAATATGAAAATTTTAATGCTGCCGGAGCGAAAATTACTTTCAAAGGAAAAAGTGTTCATCCTGGTTATGCTAAAGGAAAAATGATCAATTCAATGCTTTTAGCAAATGAGTTTATTAATGAACTTCCAAAAGGAGAAACACCTCAGGAAACTAAAGGTTATGAAGGATTTTTCCATGTTCATCATATAAAAGGAAATATCGAAGAGACAGTTTTAGAATTGATTATTCGCGATCACAACAAAAAGAAATTCGAAAACAGAAAAAAATTAATTCATAGCATAGCTAAAAAATTCAACAAGAAATTCGCGAAGAAATTTGGTGAAGATATCGTAGTTGCTGAAGTAAGAGATCAATATTACAATATGAAGGAAAAAGTGCTTCCTGTAAAATATATTGTAGATATTGCTGAAAAAGCAATGAGAGAATTAAACATCAAACCAATCATTAAACCCATTCGTGGCGGAACAGATGGTTCTCAATTATCATTTATGGGATTACCTTGCCCGAATATTTTTGCGGGAGGACATAATTTCCACGGAAAATACGAATATGTTCCAGCAGAAAGCATTCAGAAAGCAACTGATGTTATTGTGAAGATTGCTGAATTAACTGCGATTCCAGGCATTTTTGATGCACCAGAAAAATCTAAAAAAAGAAAATAGTTGGAAACAAAATCCGAAAATAAAGGCATTTGGAAGTATGGCGATAAATGGGAAGAAGAATTACTTTTCCTTAAATCCATACTTGAAAAAACAGAACTGACCGAAACTACAAAATGGGGTGGTCCAGTTTATGTTTACGAAAAGAAAAATGTAGTTGGCCTTGGCGGATTTAAAGATTATTTTGCGATCTGGTTCTTTAATGGAGTCTTCTTAAAAGACGAAAAAAAGAAACTCATAAACGCTCAAGAAGAACTAACCAAATCTTTGCGACAATGGCGTTTTACTTCCAAAGATGAAGTTAACGAAAAAGAAGTTTTGGAATATATTTACGAAGCGATTGAAAATGAAAAACAGGGAAAAGTTATAAAACCTTCTAAAAAAGAAGCCATTGTTTCTGAGCTTTTAGAAAAAGAAATGACTAAAAATCCAGCTTTGGCAGCAGCTTTTGCAAAATTTGCTCCTTACAAACAATATGAGTTTTTAGAATATATCGAATCGGCTAAACAGGAGAAAACTAAACTATCCAGAATAGAAAAAGTACTTCCGATGATTTTAGCGAATGTTGGGATGAATGATAAATACAGGTAATTTAAAATCCAAATTCCAAACTATACAAGACCTTTGTCAAACTTTAAAACTTTGACAAAGGTTTTTTCTGTTACGAGCTTAACCAAATCAAACATAATCCACCAGTTTGTCATTTCGACCGAAGGGAGAAATCACACTCGTATCTCTACAAAGATTGGCAAATTTCTTTGCGGAGTTTCTAGTGTGATTTCTCCCTTCGGTCGAAATGACAAAACTGCGTACAAAAAAAATCCCAAACTCCATTTGCTGGAATTTGGGATTTTAAATTTTATTGGAATTTTAAAAAAAACTTATGCCTTTTTATTCAAAGCAGCGCTCAATTCTAAAGAGATAGCAGAACGCTCTAATTTTAATTTTCCAGACATAGTTTCGATTACAACAGTAGTTTCTGCTAATTCAGCAACTTTACCGTGGAAACCACTTTTTGTAACTATTTTATCACCTACTTTAAGGCCGTTTTCGAATTCTTTTTCATTTTTTGCTCTTTTTTGCTGTGGTCTGATCATGAAAAAATAAAGAACCACAAACATTAAAAGGAATGGCGCAAATTGAGTTAATTGTTCCATAATTTAAATTTGTTTTTGATTTATAATTAATTTCTTTTGGAATTTGTCTTTTCTAAAATTGGATTTTTAATTACATCAACCCTCTTCCAGCTTTTACCATCTTTTTATTAGCGGTAAGCTCTTTTACAAGGTTATCTAAAATTCCGTTGATAAAAATACTACTTTTCGGAGTAGAATACTCTTTTGCAATTTCTAAATATTCGTTAAGCGTTACTTTTACTGGAATCGATGGAAATTTAATAAACTCACAAATGGCCATTTTCAAGATAATCGTATCAATTTCAGCAATACGATCGCTATCCCAATTTGGTGTTTTATCTTCGTATTCTTTTGCAAAAGCCGTTTCATTTAAAATTGTTCTTCTAAATAAATCTTTTGCAAAATCTTTATCCTCAACATCTTTATACAATTTTGGCACTCTAAAATCGTCCGGTTCTTCCGTTTTGATTGCTTTCAATTGTTTCACAATATGAGTATTTACAACAGGAATATCATCAACCCACGTTAATTTATCATCCTCTAAGTACTCATATAATTTTTCATTTGGAACAATAACATTTTCAAACAAATCAATTACAAATTGTCTGTCTTCTTCAAAGGTATTCACGTTATTGTTCATGTATTTTTTGTAGATATCGCTTGCTTTGACATCATTTAAAAGCAAAATAATATAATCGTCATTTAAAGACCAGTTATTGATTTTACGATTTTCTAAAGCGATACTAAGAGAATTGCTTTCGGCAAGAAGTTGAAAAATTTTATTCTTTACAAATTTTTCATTTGGATTACGTTCTGCGGCAGTTGCCAGGTGTTTTTTACTTGAAAGATGTAAAAAGACAGCTTCTTTTTTACAAATTTCTATCAATGAAGAAAGCATTATAAGGTATAAGTCCTGAATATTGTCTATGCTGTAAAAAAGAAATTTCTCTTCTTTTTCCATATTATCAGAACCGCTTTGATGCATTGCATAAATGGATTGCATTACTTTAACGCGTATGTGTCTTCTATTTACCACCGTGTAAGAACATTTAAAAATTAGTCTGCAAAAGTATAACTTTTGAAGCGTATATTAAAATTAATTCGTAAAAAAGTCGCAGTTTTCGGTCGCAGTTTTCCATTTAGTCGCAGTATTCAGTCGCAGTCGCAGTAATCGCAAAAACTGAGAACTGCAACTGAGAATGAAAACTAAAAAAAAGTCTCAGTTTCCAGCAGAACTGAAAACTGAGACTGAGACTATAAACTAAAAAAAAATTATTTAGCAGCGTTCTCGATTCTTCTTTGATCAATACGATTTTGAGCAATAGTAAGAGCCGCTTTGTGCGTTGTCATATTATTTTTAGCAGCGAAATCGATAATTTCTAAAGTTGTATTGTAGATATTCTCTGTTTTTGTCATGATTTCAGCTTTACCGTAGTTAGCTAATTCAGCGTAAACATTGATAATTCCACCTGCATTGATTAAGAAATCTGGAGCATATAAAATTCCTCTTTCTTGCAATCTTGCACCGTGAATATTCTCATCTGCTAATTGATTATTTGCAGCACCAGCAATAACTTTAGCTTTGATTTTATCTACTGTATTATCGTTGATTGTTGCTCCCATCGCACACGGCGCATAGATATCAACATCTGCAGTATACAAATCTTCACCTGTATAAATTGTTGCATTGTATTTTGAAGCAACTTGGTATAATTTTTCTTCGTTAATATCAGAAATCGTTACCTGTGCTCCTTCTTTAGTTAAATACTCAACCAAAGTTTCACCAACGTGTCCAATTCCTTGTACCAAAACTTTTTTACCATCTAAAACATCAGTACCAAACTGACTTTTAGCAGCCGCTTTCATGCCTAAATAAACTCCGTAAGCCGTCACAGGAGAAGGATTTCCAGAACCTCCTCTTTCTTCAGAAATACCCGTAACGTAAGGTGTTACGTCTCTTACAGTATCCATGTCTTTAGTTTCCATTCCGACATCTTCTGCAGTAATATATCTTCCGCTTAAGGAGTGAACGAATTCACCAAATTTGCGCATTAACTCAGGAGTTTTTTGCGTTTTAGCATCACCAATAATAACCGCTTTACCTCCACCAATATTAAGTCCAGTAATAGCCGATTTAAAAGTCATACCTCTCGAAAGACGTAAAACATCATTTAAAGCTTCCCATTCTGTGTTGTAATTCCACATTCTGGTTCCTCCCAAAGCTGGCCCCATAACTGAATTATGAATACCAATAATTGCTTTTAAACCTGTATCTTTGTCATTGCAAAATACAATTTGTTCGTGATCATCAAAAGACAATTGACCAAAAACAGGATCCATTTTTTGAAGTTCCTTTCCAGTTGCAAAAGTTGCATCCATAGCGCTAGTATAAATTAGTTAAAATTATGAATTCGTCAAAAAGACAACTCAAACATAATTAAAAAATACATATGTGCTAATTTTTTATCTTTAAAATAACAATATTACAATATAATTGTTTTGATTAAATCGCAAATTATTATAAATTTATTTAAAAATAATTCTTAAATACAAATCAATTCAATATCAGATTTCTTAAAAAAATGAAAGAATTAAGCTATTTAAACAAATATTTCATTAAATATAAATACAGTTTTTCCGCAGGTATTTTAATCACCATAATCGCACAAATATTTTCGTTATTTACACCAAAGCTTATCAGTAAGTCTTTAAATGCTATTGAAAATTTTGACAAACTATCTGTTGCAGACCAAAATTCAGAAATTGTGATTGCGGCTTATCGTCAGGATCTTATTCATAATGTGTTACTTATCATCGGAACTACGATTATCGCAGGTTTTTTGACGTTTTTAATGCGTCAGACTTTGATTGTAATGTCACGTCATATTGAGTTTGATCTAAAAAATGAAGTTTTCAGACAATATGAAAATCTTTCACAAACTTTTTACAAACAAAACAGAACTGGAGACTTAATGAATCGTATTAGTGAAGACGTTTCAAAAGTTCGTATGTATGTTGGTCCAGCGGTAATGTATACTATTAATACATTTATACGTTTTGCTATCGTTATATTATATATGTATAATGTATCGCCACTGCTTACCTTATATACTATTCTTCCTTTGCCAATTCTTTCTTATTGTATTTTCAAGTTAAGTTCTGAAATCAATAAAAGAAGTACCACTTTTCAACAATATCTTTCAAAAGTTTCAAGTTTTACACAAGAAATCTTTTCAGGAATTCGCGTTATAAAAGCCTATTCATTAGAGAATCAGCATCAAAACAACATGGTTGATTTGGCTGAAGAAAGCAAACGTAAAAGTTTAAGTTTAGCAAGAGTGCAGTCTTTATTCGGTCCGTTGATGATTGCCCTTATAGGAATCAGTAATCTGGTTGTAATTTATTTCGGAGGCGTAATGTACATTAATGGAAGTATTCCAAATATTGGAACTATTGCCGAGTTTATCTTATATGTAAACATGCTAACATGGCCAGTTGCTTCTTTAGGATGGGTTTCTTCTATGGTTCAAGAAGCAGAAGCTTCACAAAAACGTTTAAATGAATTTTTGAAAATTGAACCAGAAATTAAAAACAACAACGAAAATTCATCAGAAATTCAAGGAACAATCGCTTTTGAAAACGTTTCTTTTACTTACAAAGACACCAATATTGAAGCTTTGAAAAATGTCTCTTTCACAGTAAAAAAAGGAGAAACTTTAGCCATATTAGGAAAAACCGGTTCAGGAAAATCGACAATCCTTTCTTTAATTTCGAGATTGTATGATGTTACTGAAGGAGATCTTAAAATTGACAACAACGAAATCAGCACGCTAAACCTCAACGATCTTCGTAATAATATCGGAATTGTACCTCAGGATGCTTTCTTATTTTCGGATACCATTAAAAACAATATCAAATTTGGCAATCAAAATGCCACTGACGAAGAAGTATTTGAAGCCGCTAAAAATGCAGTCGTTCATGACAACATTATTGCCTTTAACAAACAATACGACACTATTTTAGGAGAAAGAGGAATCACACTTTCTGGAGGACAAAAACAACGTGTTTCGATTGCAAGAGCTATTATTAAAAACCCTGCAATCCTACTTTTTGATGATTGTCTATCAGCAGTTGATACCGAAACCGAAGAAATGATTTTGAACAATTTATTTGAAATTTCTAAAGACAAAACCACTATAATTGTAAGTCATCGAGTTTCCTCTGCAAAGAATGCAGACAAAATTATTATATTAGAAGATGGTAAGATAATTCAACAAGGTTCTCATAATCAATTAATAAATCAAGGCGGCTATTATGCATCGTTATATTTAAAACAACTTTCGGAAAAAGAATTACTTTAATTGTTGCGTAATAGATAATTTTTTATGATTTTTGAGTACTATTAATTCCAAAAATGATAGAACGTATTATGAGAGAAAATGACATGTTAGAAAAAGAAGAGATTTTTTCTAAAGTATTACGAGCAGGAAGAAGAACTTATTTCTTTGATGTGAGAGCTACCAAAGCTGATGATTACTACATTACCATTACCGAAAGCAAGAAGTTTACTGAAGAAGATGGTTCTTTTCACTTCAAAAAACACAAAATTTACTTATATAAAGAAGATTTTAGTGCTTTCGCAGAAATATTAGAGGAAATGACTTCTTATGTTTTGAACCACAAAGGCGAAGAAGTAATTTCTGAAAGACATCAAAAAGATTTTAAAAAAGAATATAGCTCTGAAAAATCTGAAAGCCAAAGATCAAGCTTTACAGATATTGATTTTGACGATATTTAATTCAAAATAAACTTTTTAAAGTTACAAGTCCAATTTGTTCTGCATTTTGGACTTTTTTTATATATTTATATTTGAGATGTGAATTGTAAAAATGTGAGACTTATAATTCATGCTTCTTTCACTTCTATCATTTTCACAAATTACACTTTACTATTAACTCACAAAAAATGAAAAAATTAATTCTTCTTTTAAGTTTCGTTTTCTTCGGAATTTCTCTTTCGGCACAAAATATAGAATATGAAACGAAAAACAACATTCAATATTATAATGCTGCCGCAAATAAATCGGATAAATATATCAATGAAAGATGTGTTTTAGATATTTATTATCCAAAAAACAAAACCGGATTTGCTACAATCGTTTGGTTTCACGGTGGAGGATTAACTGGCGGAAGCAAAGAAATTCCTGAGGCTTTAAAAAATAAAGGTTTTGCTATTATTGGTGTAAATTACAGATTATCGCCAAAAGTAAAAGCTGTAAAATGCATTGAAGACGCAGCGGCGGCAGTTGCTTGGGCTTTCAACAATATTACTACTTATGGAGGCGATAAAACTCAAATCTTTGTTTCTGGACATTCCGCTGGAGCGTATTTGACTTCCATGATTGGTTTAGATAAAAAATGGCTTCAAAAAGAAAACATCGATGCGAATCAAATTGCAGGACTTATTCCGTTTAGCAGTCAATGTATTACGCATTTCGAAATTAGAAGAGAAAACGGAATCCCTGAAAAACAGCCAACAATTGACCAATTTGCTCCTTTATATCACGTTCGTGCCGATGCACCACCATTATTATTAATTACTGGAGATCGTGAACTTGAAATGTTAGGACGTTACGAAGAAAACGCATACATGGCCAGAATGATGAAATTAGTTGGACATACTCAAACTAAATTATATGAATTGGACGGTTACGGTCACGGAATGACAGAACCTGGTTTTCCACTTTTGGTTAATGAAGTAAACCGAATTTTAAAAGAACGCAAAAAATAATCACTAAATAAAATTCCACGGCAATGGAGACACAACTATTAATCATACCAGGACTTGGAGATTCTGGAGAGAAACATTGGCAAACCTTTTGGCATAAAAAATTTGAAAACTCGATTCGCGTTATACAAGACAATTGGGATGAACCAATTCGTGAAGAATGGCTTGAAAGATTAAACGAAAACATCTTAAAACTAGACAAACCAACTATTTTAGTAGCACACAGTTTAGCCGTTTCATTGGTTTTGCATTGGGCAGAAAAATATAGTAGCCCCTATATTATTGGCGCATTTTTGGTCGCTCCTGCAGATGTAGATTCACCAGAACACACACCAGAATGTACTAGAAATTTTTCGCCAATGCCACTTTACAAATTACCTTTTCCATCGGTAGTTGTAGCAAGTGAAAATGATCCGTATTCTTTATTTGAAAGAAAAAAACACTTCGCTGAAAAATGGGGAAGTGATTTTGTAAATGTCGGAAAACAAGGTCACATCAACTCCGATTCTGATTTAAAATATTGGGAAGAAGGACAGGAGATTTTGCAGCAGTTGATTAAAAAAATAAATACCTAAAAAAAAAAAAAAAATTAACACATAGAAATATAGATTTAAAACTTAAAAAAAGTGCATAAAAAAGAAACTAGTTTCTTCACAAATAGCTATGTGCATTTAAACAAATGAAATGCCTTTTTTACATTTTCCAAAACTATGTCTCTATGTGTTTATAAAAAAATTAGCCAATTCTAAGTCCATTTGGGATTTTAAAATCAGGAGCTAACAAAATCACGTCTCCCTCCTCGCCTACTGCGCCTAAAACAAGACATTCACTCATAAATTTTCCAATTTGTTTTTTCGGAAAATTGACAACCGCTACAATCTGGCGATTTACTAAATCTTCTTTCTGATATCTTTTTGTAATTTGTGCCGATGATTTTCTAATTCCAATTTCTGAACCAAAATCTATTGTCAGCTGAAAGGCTGGTTTTCTCGCTTCAGGAAAATCGTTTACTTCTATAATTGTTCCGATTCGCATATCGGTTCTTTCAAATTCGTTCCAGGTTAAATCCATTTTATTCTCTTTTATTACAAACCTATAAATTTTGTAATTAATGCGCCTAATTCTATAACCCTTTTCTTTCGCTTCCATTCTAATTTTACGAGACTAGAAAACGAAACTCACGTAAAAAAGATATATCATGGAACATACAGAACCAAATGCATGCATGACAATTAAGGACTTTGAATCTAATTTAAAACAGATTCATACAGATAAATATATAGAAACTGCCCAAAATGTAAGACTATATGTCAAAGATTATGGTCAGGGAAAACCTGTAATCTTGATTCACGGTTGGCCTCTTTCTAACGAAATGTGGGAATATCAAATTGACCATTTAGTCCAAAACAATTATCGCGTTATTGCATATGATCGCCGCGGTTTTGGAAAATCTTCTCAACCTTGGAACGGTTACGATTATGACACTTTAACTGATGACCTTAAAGAAATAATCGAGCAATTGGAATTAGAAAATGTAACACTTGTTGGTTTTTCGATGGGCGGTGGTGAAGTGGTTCGTTATTTTAGTCGTCATGGCGGAAAAGGAGTTATCAAAGCTGCTTTAATTTCATCTATTATTCCTTTTCTTTTAAAAACAGATGATAATCCAGACGGCCATCCGAAGGAAAAAAGCGAAAATACTGCAGCAGCCATTAAAGAAGATCGTATTGGATTTGTAGATAATTTTGGAAAGACTTTTTTCGGAATTAATATCATCAACAAACCAATTAGTACTCCACTATTAGAATATTATAGAACATTGTGCTCACTCGCATCTCCAAGAGCAACTTTAAAATGTGCCGAATCTTTTTCATACACTGATTTTAGAGACGAACTGGACTTTATAAAAGTTCCTACTTTGATCATTCATGGAGACGATGATAAAATTGTACCTATTGATCTTACTTCAAGAAAAGCTGCAAAAGCTATTGCAAACAACACTTTTATTGAATATGAAGGAGCTCCACATGGTTTGTTTTATACCGACAGAGAAAAACTAAATGAAGATTTGCTTCAATTTTTAAATTCATAGAAAAACTTTAAAAAGTATCCAAAGAGCAAGCAGATAATGCTAACTGCTTCTTTGGATATTTTTTATTCTTGTGCTCTTTTATTTACAGATTTTTAAAGCTATTTTTGAAAATCTAATTTCGAATAAAATGGCACGTACAGAATCGACAATGCTTCCTTTAGGGACAATTGCTCCGGATTTTTATTTAAGAGACACTAATTCCAATGATACTTTTAGTTTCGAAGATTTAAAAGGATCAAAAGGAACATTGGTTCTATTTATTTGTAATCATTGTCCGTTTGTGCATCATGTCATTCAGGAAGTTGTAATGATTTCAAACGATTATCGTGTACAGGGAATTGGTGTAATTGCCATTTCAAGCAATGACATTACAAAATATCCGGAGGATTCTCCAGAATTAATGACTGAATTTGCTATGAAAAATAAAATTGACTTTCCTTATTTATATGACGAAAGTCAGGAAACAGCCAAAGCTTATCAGGCAGCCTGTACTCCTGATTTCTATTTATTTGACAATCAAAACCGTTTATTTTATCGCGGACAGTTAGATGATTCAAGACCAGGCAACGGAATTACCCTTAGCGGAAGCGATCTAAGAGGCGCAATTGATGCTTTAATTTATAACAGAAGTTTAAAAGAAACTCAAAAACCAAGTTTGGGCTGCGGCATTAAATGGAAGTAAATACGCACTAAATCCAAAAAGATTCCCTATCTTTGCAAATCAATTTAATCATCCTTATGGGAAATAAAATACTACATACAGCCTCTAAACAGTCGTTTTGCATTGCAAAACCGCTAGATGCTGTAATTATTTCACATAATAAGGCCTTTATTAATTAGGCCTCCGTCTACTTCAGTTTTCTTCTTTTTGACGGAGGATTTACATCAACTTAAACATTTATTTATTTGACAAAATTCATTTTGGGTCAGATATTTTTTTGTTTTTCTAATTAAAATTTTTAGTTCAAAAGACTAAAAAATTATTCGTTTTTAATAAATCCTAAAGAAGAAAAATTAGCTCAATTTAATAACAATAAATTCAATTATAGATATGAAACCAACACCCACTTTCTGTAAATCAGATTATCAATTTCTAAGAGAATTGATTTTAAAAAGTAAAAATTCAACGAATACAAAAGAAGCGAATCAACTTTCACAAGAATTAGATCGTGCTGTGATAAGCAAAGAAAGCGAATTGGATAGTTCTGTTATACGCATTAATTCTTTTGTAACAATTGAAGATGTAAAAGCAAAAAAACAAATGAAAATCCAAATCGTTTTACCTTCTGCTGCAGATGTAAAACAATCTAAAATTTCAATCTTAGCTCCTTTAAGCGTTGCTATTATTGGTTTTAAAGAAAATGATGAAGTCGATTGGGAACTGCCGGCTGGAATAAAAACTTTAAAAGTAGTAGCTGTAGATAATTCGGCTGTACATCATTCTTAACTTTTTAAACACCTCATTCTGTGAAGGTGTTTTTTTATATCTATTTGAAAATAAAAAAACCGATTCAATTATTTATTGAATCGGTTTTTTATGTTTTTTTTAATACGAATTACAATTGAGAATCAATAAAATTGGTTATTGAAGCCATTTGAATATCGTCAAGTTTTGCCTTTTTCTGCATTCTTACCAAAATTGGCTTCCACTCTTCTTTGCTAAACTGTTTTGGTTCATACCATTTATGACATTTTGCACAATTGTTATCATACAATTGCTTTCCTTCTGCCAAAGCTGTATCTCCAAATACAAGATCTTTAGCAGATACTTCTTTTGAAGGTGGTGGCGGTGGCGGTGGCGGAGCTTCTGCCATTGATTGCTTAGCACCACAGGCTACTAAAACTAAAACCGTTCCTGCTAAAATTAAAGTCTTTCTCATTACAATGTTTTTTAGTAAAAATAAAAAAAATCCCATTCGAGATTCGAATGGGATTCTATTTATAACAATCCTAAATTGCTAATAAACTCTTATTTTACGTCCATTAATTCAACGTCAAAAATCAAAGTTGCGTTTGGTGGAATAACTCCTCCAGCACCAGATGGTCCGTAACCTAAATCAGAAGGAATTACAAAACGAGCTTTGTCTCCAACTTGTAATAAAGCGATACCTTCGTCCCATCCTTCGATAACTTGTCCAATTCCTAATTTGAATTCGATTGGTTTTTTACGTGGGTAAGAAGAATCGAAAACTTTTCCGTTTTCTAAAGAACCTTCGTAGTGAACAGAAACTGTTTTTCCTGCTTCAGCTCTTTTTCCTTCTCCTTTTTGAATCATTTTATAACGTAAACCGCTTTCTGTTTTATCAAAACCAGCAGCTAATTGTTCCATTTTTGCTTCAGATTCTGCTTTTAAAGCTGCTTCTCTTTTTAGACGAGCCCCTTTCAAACCAACAAAAGCTTCAATAGCGTTCCATTTTTGAGCTTCTTCTCCAACTCTGATAATTTCTACAGACTCTAAGTTATCACCCTGAGCAACAGCATCAACAACATCTTGTCCTTCAATCACATGTCCAAAAACAGTATGTTTGTTATCTAACCAAGGAGTTGGAACGTGAGTAATGAAAAATTGAGAACCATTACTTCCAGGTCCTGAGTTTGCCATAGATAAAACTCCTGGACGGTCATGTTTTAAACTTGGGTGAAATTCATCATCAAATTTATAACCTGGATCTCCAGTTCCAGTTCCTTTTGGACAACCTCCCTGAATCATGAAATCTGCAATTACTCTGTGGAAAGTTAATCCGTCATAGAATTTTTGTCCTTGAGGTTTCACTTTATTTTCCATATTTCCTTCTGCAAGAGCTACAAAGTTACCTACAGTTCCCGGTGTTAAATCGTGTGTCAATTTTACTAAAATCGAACCTTTGCTAGTATTGAATTTAGCGTATATTCCGTTTTCCATGTTGTTATTTTTAATTTGAACGCAAATTTACAAATTAATTTCTTAATCAATTTGCGCTTTCTGTTTTTTAGATTTTGATTTATAAGTAAGACCGTAAATAGTTAATGATATTAAAGACAAAACCATACAACCGATCGTCACAGCTGGCCATCCGCCTAATTTCCAAAGTAATAAACCGTAAGCCGATCCTGCAGCCGTTCCTAAAAAGGTAAACGACATAAATACGGTATTCAATCTGTTTCGGGCTTCTGGCAATAAAGAATAAACTCTTGTTTGATTTGAAATGTGAACGCCTTGAATTCCGATGTCAATAAACACAATTCCTATTGCAATTCCGATTACACTTTCTATCGCAAAATAGAAAGTTATAAAACTGATTAAAACCAGTAAACAACCATAACCCACTGCAATTCTAGAATTTCCTTTATCACCAAGTTTCCCGACCAAAGGTGCTGCTAAAGCTCCTGAAGCACCAACAATTCCAAACAAACCGATTGTGGCACTATTGAAACCAAACGGATCACCAGAAAGCAATAAAACCATTGTCGTCCAAAATGCTCCAAACTGAGCAAAACTGAAAACATTGATAGCAGTTGCTTCTCGCAAAACTGGCTGTGTTTTTATCAATGTAAATAAAGATCTTATTAATTGACCATAAGTTCCTTGAAACTGCGGTTTATTAACTGGGAACTTACTTTGAATAACAAAAAAGATCAAAAGACAAATTCCGGCAGCAATATAAAACATCGATCTCCAGCCTAAAACTTGACCAATAAATCCACTCAAAGTTCGCGAAAGCAAAATCCCGACTAAAAGTCCACTCATAATGGTTCCAACAACTTTTCCACGCTCTTCTGGCGCACTCAAAGAGGCCGCTAAGGGCAGAATAAGCTGCGGTACAATAGAGGTAATTCCAATTAATAAAGAAGCAATTTGCAACACTAGAAAACTTTTTGCTGTTGCTGCAATCAACAACGCAATTACAGTAGCGAAAGTGGTCATTAAAATTTGCCTTTTTCGTTCTAACTTGTCCCCAAGTGGCACCATAAAAAATAAACCAATTGCATAACCTGCTTGAGTAAGATATGTTATCGTTCCTGCGCTGGCTTCTGGAATTTTAAATTCATTGGCAATTAAAACAATCAAAGGCTGGCAGTAATAAAGATTTGCAACTATAAGACCAGTGCAAACTGCCATAAAAAGTACATTTGTTTTGGATAAATTCATGCTGCAAAAATACCAATCTAATCTTTAGCAGAACTTTAAAAAAAGTATAATTTTTAAGATTTTTATAAACCATATAAGTTATATAAGTTCATTTAAATAGCTTGCCGAAGCTTAAAATACCTTCAAAAACTTAAATTTCCTAAATCAATTATATGGTTTATTTATTTTGATTTTAAGAGCTTTTATTTCAAAAAATCTTCACGAGCAGGACCAAAAACATCAGTCAACATGCCAGTTTCTAGACAAACCACACCATGAATTGCATGAGGAGGAATGTAAAAACTATCACCTTCTTTTAATGTTTCCGTTACACCGTTTATCGTTACATCAAACTTTCCGCTAGCTACATAAGTAACCTGTGTATGATAATGTTCGTGTAAAACTCCGATTCCACCTTTTTCAAAATGAACGTTTACTAGCATTACTCTTTCATCAAAAGCCAGGATTTTACGCTTGATTCCTTCTCCGACAACTTCCCATTCGATTTCATCGCCTTTTATAAACTCTTTACTTGTTCCGATATTCATGTTTTTATGTTTTTTTATTGAATGCTTTTAAGATCTTTTTCCATTAACTGTTTCCCTTCAGTTAAATTGTTTCTCTCAAAATACTTTTGTAATTCTGTTAATCTTTTTTTATTGTCGTATTTAATTCCTGAATTTAATTTTCTCTGACAATTTGAACATAGTCTAAGTGTATGTCTATCGGTTTCAATCATACTATTTGTGCCATTCATAACACAATTCGCATCAATACAATGACGAAGTCCGAACATATGTCCAATTTCATGAGAACAAATTTTCAATAAACGTTCGAGACATAAATTAAAATCGGCTTCTTTCTGCATTCTGTACATAGAACTTACTGCAATTTTATCTTTGAAAGAAGCTAGTCCAAAAACATAATTCCATTCTGGTTTTGGATATAAATCCATTTCAGTCAAAGCCATTAATCCAATTCCGTTTTCAGGTTTTTCTTTTTTTAAAACATCTTCCAAAATATAACCTGCCAAAAATTGTTCTTGTCCCACATCTCCGATTCGTCTGGCGTGTTTTGGAATGACATCGTTGGAAACCGTTTTCAAAACCTTTGTTTTCAATTGAAAAAATATTTCTAAATATTCTCTAACCAATTCGATTTGTTTCACTTGAAAAGAATCAAACTTTCCTATAGGCTGTAAATAAACAACATTTTCATCTTTGGTAGGAACAATATGTTTTGAATTTATGAATTGCTCAAAACTTTGTCCTTTTTCTTTGCGCGTATACAACCAATCTCCAAAAACAGGTTTTGCCAACTTAACATCATTGACCTTAATATCAACAAAATACGGATCAGGTTTTGATTCTACTAAAGTCCTTATTTTCGGATCTGGATTCTCCTTTTCTTTTTTATTTGATTGACAAGAACAAAGAATCACTAATACCAACAAAATGAGCTTCTTCATAAAAAAATTAATGAATTAGATTTTTAGAAATAAAATCAAAACTCGATTGGATTGATTCGAAAGAATTTGAAGCAAAATTATTTTCTTGTTCTACAAAAAAATGAATCATTCCCGATTGTTTTGCTGCAGCAAATAAAGGTCTAAAATCGATCGTTCCTGAACCAACTTCGGTATTTAATTCATTATTATTTTTAGCTTTATCTTTGACATGCCACATTTTAAAACGTCCTGGATTTTCATTGAACAATTTTAAAGGATCATTTCCCGAATGAATTACCCAATATAAATCCAATTCAAAAAAGACCAAATCTTTATCGGTTTCTTTTAATAAAATTTCAAAACCTGTCACGCCATCGTGTTTTTGAAATTCAAAATCGTGATTGTGATACGCCAGTTTCAAGCCTGCTTTTTTACACATTTTAGCAGCTTCATTTAAACGAGCAGCAATCTTTTTGTAATCTTCAATCTTTCTTCTAAAAGGTTCATCAACCCACGGAACAGTTAAAAATTCACTTTTTAGAACTTTTGCAGCTTCAATGGAAGCAATTAATTCTGTCGTGTTTCCGTCATACAAAAAGCTTCCTAAATTATAATGTCCACTTACTGCCTTTAACCCATTATCATCCAAAATCTTTTTAAGCTCTTTTGGACTTATACCCCAAAATTGAGCTGCAGTTGAAAATCCATATGTTTCAACTGTTGTATATCCTGCTTTAGATACTTTCTCTAAAGTTGTTTTCACGTCTTTCGGAAGTTCTTTTCTTAGTGTATATAACTGAAGTCCAATTTCTTTTTTTTCCATAGAAAATGCTAATGAAGGCCGAGCCCAAACAGCAGTCGTGGCAAGTCCTGTGGTTACTATAAAATTTCTTCTTGTAATCATTTGGTTAGATAGTTTCAGATAGTAAATTTATCATAAAAAATGATTCTCAAAGCTTTTTATAAAGTTTTGAAGCGCTGTAGCCGTTTCTTCAACTATAATTTCTCCATCTTGATTAATTTTACCTCGAATTCCCTGAATTAAAAGCTGTGTATTTTCATCATATTTAGCTTCAAGAGTTTTCATTATTAACAAAAGTTGTTCGTGCCCCATTTCTCCAGAAGCAGAAGCAGTTATTAATCCCGTTTTTTTATTTGAGAAAATAGTAGTGGAAACGCACCATTCTAATGCATTTTTCACACTTCCTGGTAAACTAAAAACGTATTCGGGAGTACAAATTAAAATACCATCAGCATTATTAATTTTGTTTCTGAATGAAATTATTTCTTTTGGAGGATTTTCATTATTCAAATCCGGATTGAAATGAGGAAGAGTTGCCAAACCCTCAAATATTTCAACTTCAAACCTTTCTTTCAAATGATTCGAAACATATTGGAGAATTTTAAAATTACTGGAATTATTTCTGGTACTGCCTGTTATAGCAAAGATTTTTATTGTAGTTGAAGACATTGTTATAAAATATAAATAGTATTTTTAAAGAAGTGACTTTAAAAATACTATTTATTTGTAGAGAAAGCCTTAAAGGCATTCTAATTTTTTTATCTGCCCGTTTTCGAACTTAGCCCCACTAAGTTTTTTGAGTCTACTGATTGCGGAGGAAATTTTTGCTTTTCATTTTGCAATAAATAAATTTTACCTTCTTTATTTATATACACATAATCATATTTCCAAAAAGATGGTCCAGCAATTCCTGCATCTTCATTATGATCTTTAGTAAACACCTGATCTGCATAAAGAAGTATTTCATTATTCTGATCATCATGTAGCACCCTCACAGGTGGCCCCCAAGTCTTTATAAGTTTCTGCTTGGTCTCTCCAAGCCACTTATCATTCGTTTTATTGGTATTGGAGCACGATGTCTGCAAAACCGCTAACACAAGTAAAAGTAAAGTTTTTTTCATAAGCAAGTCTGATATTTTTTTAAGTTTGAATAGTAAGTTCTTATAAATTTAACACTATTTCACCAAATAAACGTACCACTAGTTTATTTTTATATTAAACTCGACAAAATGCACAATATATCGATGAAATGCATCATTTAAGCATAAAATGAGTTATTTAACTAAAAAAGTCTTCTTACAAATCTTTAAAAATTAGCAAATATTAACTTTGTATCTTTGCCAGCAAGAAAACTATTGAATAAAAATGCGAATTGACATTATTACACTTTTACCTGAGTTGTTAAAAAGCCCTTTTGAGGCTTCTATTATGAAACGTGCTATTGATAAAGGCCTAGTCGAAGTCCATTTTCATAATCTTCGTGATTACAGCACCAATCGACAAAAAAGTGTGGATGATTATCCTTTTGGAGGTGGCGCCGGAATGGTGATGACAATTCAGCCTATTGATGATTGCATTACGCATTTAAAAAGTCAAAGAGAATATGACGAAATAATTTACATGTCTCCCGACGGTGAAACTTTAAATCAAAAAATGGCCAACAAAATGTCTATGTATGAAAACATTATCATTTTATGTGGTCATTATAAAGGTGTTGACCAAAGAGTAAGAGATCATTTTATTACAAAAGAAATCTCTATTGGTGATTATGTTTTATCAGGAGGAGAATTAGGAGCCATCGTTTTATCTGATGCCTTAATAAGATTAATTCCAGGTGTTTTAAGTGATGAAACTTCAGCGTTAACAGATAGTTTTCAGGACAATTTACTTTCAGGACCGATTTATACAAGACCAGCAGATTATAAAGGTTGGAAAGTACCAGAAGTTTTAACCAGTGGACACGCTGCCAAAATAGATAAATGGCGAGAAGATATGGCGTTTGAACATACTAAAAACAGACGTCCGGATTTATTGGAAGGACATTAAAAAAGTTTTCAGTCTCGGTTTTCAGTCTCAGTTCTGTGACTGAAACTGAGACTGAGACTAGATTTAAAAACCTTTTTATCAGATAGTTAAAATAATTTACAATTTATAATTCATAATTTATAATTATTTTCTACATTTGCACCCGAATTTGACCAACCTCTGGCGAGATCCGTGAATGTTGTTCTAATATAAAAACCATAATTTAAATTATCATGGCAGATTTATTAAAATTCGTTCAAGACGAATTCGTTGCTAAAAAAGATTTCCCAGATTTCGGAGCTGGAGACACTATTACTGTTTTCTACGAAATTAAAGAGGGTGAAAAAACAAGAACTCAGTTCTTCAAAGGAGTTGTGATTCAAAGAAGAGGTTCTGGTAACACAGAAACTTTTACTATCCGTAAAATGTCTGGATCTGTTGGTGTTGAGCGTATCTTCCCAGTAAATTTACCAGCTTTACAAAAAATCGAAGTGAACAAGAAAGGTGCTGTACGTAGAGCTAGAATTTTCTACTTCAGACAACTTACTGGTAAAAAAGCTAAGATTAAAGATAAAAGAAGATAATCATTTATCAAAATGTTATAAAAAACTCGTTTCATATCGTTTGAAACGAGTTTTTTTTATGTTCTATTTTCATCACTAACAAAACTGTAATTTTTTAATACCAAAATCATCGATTTAGCAATTTAAAGAGCTCGAAATAACAATCTGTTAATTTCTTCTTTTCTCATCAAAACTCAACCGATTTCGTTGTGTTTTTACTATATTTGCTCCGCTCATTTTGAGCCGAATATATCTTTTACATCGTTAACTCCTGACGATACGATTATAAAAAAAAAAGAAAATGAATAAATCAAAAATTTTTTACACCTTAACTGATGAGGCGCCGTTATTGGCAACTTACTCTTTGTTACCAATTGTTCAAGCTTTTACAGCAACAGCTGGAATTGAAATCGAAACCAGAGATATTTCGCTGGCAGGAAGAATTTTATCAAACTTCCCAGAATCTTTGACTGATGCTCAAAAAACTGGAGATGCATTGGCAGAATTAGGTCAATTAGCAACTCAGCCAGAAGCTAACATCATTAAATTACCAAACATTTCAGCATCTGTACCGCAATTAAAAGCGGCTATTGCTGAATTACAATCGCACGGATACAACGTACCAAATTTCCCAGAAGATCCACAAAACGATGCTGAAAAGGAAATTAAAGCAAAATATGCAAAAGTATTAGGTTCTGCTGTAAACCCAGTTTTACGTGAAGGGAACTCTGACCGTAGAGCTCCAAGAGCAGTTAAAAACTTTGCAAAAGCAAATCCACACTCAATGGGTGCTTGGTCTGCTGACTCAAAAACTAAAGTGGCTTCTATGTCAAATGGAGATTTTTACGGAAGTGAAAAATCTGTTACTGTAAACGAAGCTAACGATGTAAAAATCGAATTTGTTGCTAAAGACGGAACTTCAACTGTTCTTAAAGCAAGTACTCCATTAAAAGCTGGCGAAATCATTGACAGCTCTGTTTTAAGCGTAAGCAAATTAAAAGCTTTTGCTGCTGATGTTATCGCTGAAGCTAAAGCGGCAGGAGTTTTACTTTCTGTACACTTAAAAGCTACAATGATGAAAGTTTCTGATCCAATTATCTTCGGCGCTATCGTTGAAGTATATTTTGCAGATGTTTTCAAAAAATACGCTTCTTTATTCGCAGAATTAAATGTGGATACTAAAAACGGTTTGGGCGATATCTACGCTAAAATCGCTGGAAGACCTGAGCAAGCTGAAGTTGAAGCTGCTATTGATCAAGCAATCGCTAACGGACCTGCTTTGGCAATGGTTAATTCTGATAAAGGAATTACAAACTTACACGTTCCATCTGACGTTATTGTTGATGCTTCTATGCCAGCAATGATCCGTACTTCTGGACAAATGTGGAACAAAGAAGGAAAAGCTCAAGATACATTTGCTGTTATTCCAGATAGATCATACGCTGGAGTTTATACTGCAACAATTGATTTCTGTAAAAAACATGGTGCTTTTGATCCAAAAACAATGGGAAGTGTTCCTAACGTTGGATTAATGGCTCAAAAAGCAGAAGAATACGGATCTCACGATAAAACTTTCCAAATGAAAGCTGACGGAGTTGTTCGTGTTGTTGATGCAAACGGAACTGTTTTAATGGAGCAAAACGTTGAAGCTAATGACATTTTCAGAATGTGTCAAGCTAAAGACGCTCCAATTCAAGACTGGGTTAAATTGGCTGTAAACAGAGCTCGTTTATCTAGTACTCCTGCTGTTTTCTGGTTAGATGAAAACAGAGCACACGATAGAGAATTGATCGTAAAAGTTCAAAAATACCTTAAAGACTACGATACTACAAACTTAGATATCCGTATTTTAAACCCAATTGCTGCTACTGAATTTACTTTAGACAGAATCATCAAAGGTTTAGACACTATCTCTGTAACTGGAAACGTTTTACGTGATTACTTAACAGATTTATTCCCAATCTTAGAATTAGGAACTTCTGCTAAAATGCTTTCTATCGTTCCTTTAATGAACGGTGGTGGATTATTCGAAACTGGTGCTGGAGGATCTGCTCCTAAACACGTAGAGCAATTTACAGAAGAAGGATATTTACGTTGGGATTCATTAGGAGAATTTTTAGCTCTTGGTGCTTCATTAGAGCACTTAGGACAAACTTTAGACAACTCTAAAGCAATTGTTTTATCTGAAACTTTAGATCAAGCTAACGATAAATTCTTAGCTAACGATAAATCTCCAGCTCGTAAAGTTGGGCAAATTGACAACCGTGGATCTCACTTCTATTTAGCATTCTACTGGGCTCAAGCTTTGGCTGCTCAAACTAAAGATGCTGAATTGCAAGCGATCTTTACTCCAATTGCTGCTGAATTTGAAGCTAACGAAGCTAAAATCGACGCTGAATTAATTGGCGCTCAAGGAAAAGCTCAGAACATTGGTGGTTACTACCAACCAACTCCTGAGTTAGTAAGTAAAGCAATGCGTCCTAGCGAAACTTTCAACGCTATAGTTGCTAAAATCAAATAATTCAGAATACATCTGTATTTCTAAATAAGTAAAAAGGACAACTCACAAGGTTGTCCTTTTTTTATCTTAACTTTTGTTTAACAAAGGTTTCGCAAGAATATTTAGTAAGAATTTGTTAACTATGTAAATCAAAATCAATGTAATGATTACAAAAAATACCTGCACATTTTTTCTTTTTATTTTAACGATTTTCACCTCATTTGCACAGGAAAAATTCACTCTAAGCGGAACCATCAGCGACAGCAAAAACAACGAGACTCTAATTGGAGTTAATATCTATATTCCCTCTCTAAAAATTGGAACTACTACGAACGAATATGGTTTTTATTCACTTTCTGCTCCAAAAGGCGAATATGAAATCGAAATTACTTATGTTGGCTATCAAACTATTCAGAAGAACATCACTTTAAATAGAAACACAAAAAGCAACTTTTCTATTAGCTCTGGCGAAGAACTTCAAGAAGTAGTCATTACAGAAAATAAAGGCAAAATCAATGTCAAATCTCCTGAAATGAGTGTCAATAAACTCTCGATTTCAACGATAAAAAAGATGCCTGTCGTTTTAGGCGAAGTTGATGTCATTAAATCTATTTTATTACTTCCAGGCGTAACTAATGCAGGTGAAGGCGCCTCTGGATTTAATGTTCGCGGAGGTGGTGCAGATCAAAACCTGATACTTTTAGACGAAGCTACTATTTTTAATTCATCTCACGTTTTCGGATTCTTTTCTGTTTTTAATCCAGATGCTATTAAAGATTTAAAACTGTACAAAGGTGGAATTCCAGCACGTTATGGAGGAAGAGCTTCTTCTGTTCTCGATATTTATCAAAAGGATGGAAGCAGTAAAGATTTTCATATGAATGGTGGTATCGGATTAATTTCTAGCCGCCTTCTTGCCGAAGGTCCTATTGTAAAAGATAAAGGTTCTTTTTTAATTGGCGGAAGAGCTTCTTATGCTCATTTGTTTTTAAAACTATCAGAAGACAACAAAAACAACGCTGCTTATTTTTATGATTTGAATACCAAATTAAGCTACAAATTTAATGACAACAACAGTTTGTATTTATCGGGTTATTTTGGGCGCGATGTTTTTAGTTTGAATAAAAGTTTTACTAATACATACGGAAATTCAATTCTAAATTTACGATGGAATCATTTGTATTCTGACAAGCTATTTGCTAATCTGTCTCTTATTTACAGTGATTATTATTACGGATTAGATCTTAATTTTGTTGGTTTTAATTGGGATTCAGGTATTAAAAACTACAATATCAAATACGATTTCAAACATTATCTTTCAGATAAATTAAAACTAAGCTACGGAATAAACGGAACTTATTACCAATTTAATCCTGGAACAATTAAACCAACTGGCGAAGATTCTGGAATTAATCCCGATCAACTGGATAAAAAATATGCTTTCGAACCTTCAGTTTATTTAGATGCCGAAAGTCAGCTTTCTGATAAAATCAACATCTCTTATGGATTACGATATAGTCTTTTTTACAGATTAGGTTCTTCTACTATTAATTATTACGATAATGACCAAGCTGTTATTTTTAATACTAATACGGAGATTTATGAAAAAGGAACACCTACTTCTACACAGTATTTCGGCAAAAATAAAGCCATTAAAAGTTACAACAACTTTGAACCCCGCTTTTCAGTTTCTTATCAGTTAAATGAAAATCAAGCAATCAAGGCTAGTTATAACCGAATGACACAGTATCTTCAGTTAATTTCAAACACCTCTTCTCCTACTCCTCTGGATGTCTGGATGCCGAGCGACAAATACATTAAGCCACAACTTGCAGATCAGGTCGCTCTTGGGTATTTCAAAAATATTCTTAATGGTGATTATTCATTTGAAATAGAAACCTATTACAAAGAAATACAAAACAGACTGGATTATATTGATGGAGCCGATTTAATTGCAAACAACGCAATTGAACAAGTGATTTTAAATGGACAAATGAGATCTTACGGTCTGGAAATTATGTTGAAGAAAAATAAGGGAAAATTTAACGGCTGGATTGCCTATACTTTATCAAAATCAGAACAACAAACTCCAGGAAGAACACCAGAAGAAACTGGAATCAATAATGGCCAATGGTACGCTTCTGCTTATGACAAAACACATAATTTAGCCATTACCTCAGCTTATAATTTAAATGAAAAATGGTCATTCGGAGCTAACTTTGCTTTGCAATCCGGACAGCCTGTTTCCTATCCAAACGGTCAATATGAATATTTAGGAATCACCGTTCCAAGTTATGGTTCAAGAAACGAAAACAGACTTCCTGCTTACCATCATTTGGATGTTTCTGCAACTTTGACTCCACGAAAAAACAAAGACCGAAACTGGAAAGGAGAATGGGTTTTTAGTATTTACAATTTATACAACCGACACAACGCTGCTTCTATCAATTTTCAACAAAACGTTGATACTGGCAATAACGAAGCAATTAAAACATCCATTTTTGGAATTGTTCCTGCGGTTAGTTATAATTTTAAATTCTAAAAAACACTTTTTATCAAAAGGAATAAAAAATACAGTATGAAAAAAGTAATCTTAATAATCGTGTTTTTCATATCAATTTGCTTCTCAGGTTGCGAAGAAGTTGTTGATGTCGACTTAGATACAGCACCTCCAAAATTAGTAATTGAAGCTGCTATCAATTGGGAAAGAGGATCTTCTGGAAATGAACAAACAATAAAGCTCACTACAACAACTGGTTATTTTGACAATGTAATTCCAACTATTTCTAATGCAATTATCTTCATAAAAAATAGTCATGGTGAGCAATTCAATTTTATGGAGGTAAAAAAGACTGGTCAATATATATGTACAGATTTTAAACCTGTGATCGATGAGGAATACACTTTAACGGTTATTAGCAGAGGAAACAGATACATAGGAACTGAAATTTTAAAATCTGTTGCGCCTATTACCCGAATAGATCAAAATAATCAGGGTGGTTTTACTGGAAAAGACATCGAAATAAAAGCCTTTTATAATGACCCTGCCGATGCAGATAATTTTTATCTGTACAAATATTTGTATCCTAACAAAATAAAATCAACCTATTATGTAGATGAGGATAAATTTTTTAACGGTAATGAATTTTTCAGTCTTTCAGATGATGAAGATTTAAAACCTGGATATGAAATCGAAATAACGCATTACGGAATCTCCAAACAATACTACAACTATATGAGCATTTTAGTTAGCATTGCCGGAAGCAATGTTGGCGGACCTTTTCAGACTCCTCCGGCAACAGTAAAAGGAAATATGGTCAATGTAACCAATAAAGAAAATTACCCACTAGGTTATTTTTCGCTCAGTGAAACAGATACTCAAAAATACAAGATAAAACAATGATGCTGCCTCTTATCAAGACCTTAACCGAAAAAAAACTAATGGGTCATTCCATAGAAATGTCTTTTATCGAAAACAAAACCTTTCAACTATGGAGCGGTTTTATGCCAAAACGAAAAGAAATTAAAAATTCGATCAGTCCGAATTTGTATTCTTTAGAAGTTTACAATGAAAATCATTTTGACAATTTTGATCCTAATGAGAAGTTTCAAAAATGGGCTACAGTAGAAGTTTCAGATTTTGAAAATGTGCCAGAAGAAATGAAAACTTTAATTGTTCCTGCTGGCTTGTACGCTGTTTTCCTTCATTTAGGTCCAGCGACAGAAGCACATAAGACTTACCATCATATCTTTGCAGAATGGCTTCCAAATTCAGAATACACTGTAGATGAAAGACCTCATTTTGCAGTAATGGATCACAAATACAAAAAAGACGATCCTGAGTCTGAAGAAGAAATCTGGATTCCGATAAAAAATAGAAATTAGTTATGATTACCGAATCTTTAAAAACGCTTTTCAACAGAGATTTAAACAAACTAAAAGTCGAAATTGAATCGTACCAAAATGAAAATACCATTTGGATGATTGACAAAAATATTTCCAATTCTGCAGGAAATTTGTGTCTTCATTTAATGGGAAATATCAATACCTATATTGGAGCACGACTTGGCAATACAGGATATGTTCGTAATCGACCGTTAGAATTTTCACTGAAAGATGTTCCCAGAACAGAATTAATCGATAAAATTGAAAACACAATTACAATGGTCAATACGGTTCTAGATTCTTTAACCCAAGCCGATTTACAAGTCATTTATCCTGAAATTGTTTTTGAAGAAGAAATGACAACCGGTTTCTTTTTAATTCATCTTTCAACACATTTGGCTTACCATTTAGGACAAATTAATTATCACAGAAGACTTTTGGATTTCTGATTTTAGATTGCAAATTTCAAAAAATCTAAAATCTAAAATCCCTCGTCCTCAACATATGTAAATGTTTTAAAAATTAGAATTGCGAAACCTTTGTATTCTTAATTTTAATTTTTAAAACATGAAACATTTAATTTCATTTCTAGTATGTATTTGTGCATTTCAAACCAAAGCACAGACTTTCAAAAATCCCGATTCTTTATTTAATCCAACACCTTACGGCTTCAGTCACGCTTCTTCGGTTAAAACATCTGGAGAACTTGTTTACATTTCTGGCCAAAGCGGTGGTTTAGGAAAAGATCATATTTTAAGTTCTGACTTTAGAAAACAAGTCCAAGTTGCCTTAAAAAACTTGACAACAGTTTTAGACAGTTATCGTTTGAAACCAGAAAACGTCATGAAAATCACAATCCTGATAGTAGATCATTCCTCAGAAAAACTCAAAATTTGGGAAGAAGAAATCAGCAAAACATGGAAAAACAAACCATTTCCTGCCAGTACATTAATTCCGGTTCCAAGATTAGCCCTTGACAATATGCAGATAGAAGTAGACGCCGTTGCTTTTAAAGCCAATTAAACAAATTGATTTTCTGTCAAAGCCCATAACTTTCGTACATTTGCGGCATATTTTAAATCAACTCTAAATGTCTTCACACCATATTGTACGCGACGATCAGGAACCTGCCTTAATTATTGCTAACGGAGCTGCCTGCAGTTCTGAACTTCTAGGACAATTATTAGAATGGTCGCCGTTGGTAGTGGTTTTAGATTCGGCTATTGAAAGAGTAATCGAATTAGGAATTAAAGTAGATGTTCTTTTAGGTGATTTTGACCGCGGTTTCGATCCCGAAATTTACAGAACAGCGCAATATCCTATCGAAATTGTACATACTGAAGACCAAGAAAAAACAGATCTCGAAAAGGCCTGTGATTATCTTGTAGAAAGAAAAATTCCAGCCGTAAATGTAGTTTGGGCAACAGGAAAGCGTGCCGATCATACGATTACCAATCTTACCAATATTGTTCGTCATCGCGATTCGCTTAAAATTGTAATTCTGGACGATCATTCAAAAATATTTCTTTTACCTAGAAAATTTGAAAAATGGTATACTGCCAAAACGCCAATTTCACTTATTCCAATTGGAGTCGTAAACGGAATTTCATCCACTAATTTAAAATATGAATTGAATGATGACACGCTTACAATGGGCTACAGAACCGGAAGCAGTAATTCTGTTGAAAAAGATGGAATTGTGAGTATTACACATAAAGATGGTGATCTGCTTATGATGGAGTGTTTTGATTAGAAGCAAATTCCTGCTGTCCACTGTATCTTTTGTGGTGAACCCCACCACAAAAGGATGCCGTTTCCATCAGGGCTAGGGATTCATTTTCAAAACAAGTCTTTCTTACCTATCTTTGCAACCGAAATCAATAAAAATGAAAGCAAACGACAATTCTGAAAAAAACATTCTACACCCGCGAAATCTTCATCGAAACCGATATGATTTCGAAAAACTAATTTCGAATTGTCCAGAATTAAAAGTTTTCGTTGCTATCAACAAACATGGAATCGAAACCATTGATTTCAGTAACCCAAATGCTGTAAAAACGTTAAACAGCGCTTTACTGCAAACATATTACGATATTCAGAATTGGGATATTCCTAAAAATTATCTCTGTCCGCCAATTCCAGGACGAGCAGATTACATTCATTACATAGCCGATTTATTAGCGGAAAGCAACAATAATGAAATCCCGAAAACACCGACTGTTTTAGGATTAGATATCGGAACTGGTTCTAATTTGATTTATCCGATATTAGGAAATTCTATTTACAATTGGAGTTTTGTTGGAACCGATATCGATCAAAAAGCAATTGAAAATTGTAGTAAAATTATTGAAGCCAATCCAAAACTAATCAATTCAATCAGCTTACAACAACAGACAGAACCAAGGTTTATTTTCAAAAATATTGTTACTCCCAAAGACCGTTTTACCTTCACAATGTGTAACCCACCTTTTCATGCATCTGCGGAAGAAGCGAACAAAAGCGCAACTAGAAAAGTCACAAATCTAAATCCGAAAGAAAGAAAAAATACAAATCCTGTTTTAAACTTCGGAGGACAAAATGCCGAATTGTGGTGCAACGGTGGCGAAATCGGATTCATCACACAAATGATTTACGAAAGTGCAAAATACGCATCGCAAGTTTTATGGTTTACTACTTTGGTTTCTAAAAAAGAAAATCTTTCTTCGATTTATAAAACTTTACAAAAAGTAAATGCCGTTTCTGTCAAAACGATCGACATGGCGCAAGGACAAAAAACAAGTCGCATTGTGGCTTGGAGTTTTTTAAATAATGCTCAACACCTTTCTTGGAAATTTTAAGATCCCTGATTTTTTAATGACTCCTAATATGTCACTCCTCTGGAGCTTTTATACGATGTGATTATGACTTTTTCTATAAATAATATTTAGCTCCTCTGGAGCCTTAACATAAATTGATATAAAAATCATTTTTAAATAGTCCCAGCGGGACAACATATTTATAGGGAAATTTTAGACCTATTTTTCAAAGCCCCAGCGGGGTGAAATATTTTTTCACAAAACGTTTTTCAAATGTCTGATTTCCAAAACAAAATC
This sequence comes from Flavobacterium panacis, assembly GCF_024649945.1. Lineage (GTDB taxonomy): Bacteria > Bacteroidota > Bacteroidia > Flavobacteriales > Flavobacteriaceae > Flavobacterium > Flavobacterium panacis. The sequence continues at coordinate 411,882 of NZ_JANKMS010000002.1, forward strand.
TTGATTTTATAATTTGCTTTCGCTACATTTATTATAAAATATTTAAAATCAAGATCATGGCAGAATACATTGGTTATCTCGCATCTGTTTTTATAGTTGGTGGTTTTTTATTAAAAAATCTTCAAACCATTCGGCTAATCAATATGTTTGGTTGTATCTGTTTTGTTATTTATGGCATTTTTTTAAATGATTACCGCGATTTCAGTCAATGGCTTTGGCCTGTGATTATTCCGAATGCTATTTTAGCTTTGGTACAAATTTATTATCTGACTTTCAAAAAGGATAAATCTTAAAATTATGATATTTTAAAATAAAATTGTGATACACTTTCCGCTTACGATAATCGTAACTTTAAGTTCAAAATCGAATTTTATTACTATGTTTAAACATTATTCCCGAATCATTATTCTCTTATTTTTACTCTCCAGTTGTGCTTCAAAAAAAGCAAAATTTGAAGATTATGTTTTTAAAACCAAAAGTGAAGAAATAAAATACCAATCTGCTTACGACAAAGCTTTAAGACTTTGGAATATTCCTTATACCGAGGAAGATGTAAAAACAAGTTTTGGAACCGCACACGTTATTATCGCTGGACCAAAAAATTCAAAAGCTTTAGTTTTACTTCACGGAATGGACGCCAGCTCCACAATGTGGTATCCAAACATAAAAGCTATGGCAAAAAATCATCGTATTTATGCTATTGATTTTATTATGGAACCCAATAAATCGAATTTAACGTCAAAAGCACTTTCGTCAGAAGAAATTGCTGTTTTTTATAATGAGGTTTTCAATTATTATAAATTAAAGAAATTTGATATTGTCGCAGCTTCACGAGGCGGCTGGATCGCAACATTGTTAGCAACTGAAAAACCTAATTCAATTGATAAAATTGTTTTACTAAGTCCAGCACAAACTTTTAAATTTATTGATCAGGTTGGGAAAACCACTTCCGCAATAATGTTAAAGCTTTTTCCAAGTGAGAAGAAATTTGGCAAAACTCTTACTACTTTTTCTACGCATCCAGAAAACATTAGCGTGATTTATAAAAGGCAATTTTATTTGGCTAATAAATATGCAAAATCCAATTCTAGTATGCTAAAAATGCATCCATTTTCTAACAAAGATTTAGAATCGATACAAAATCCTGTTTTGGTTTTAATTGGAGACAAAGATGTAATCAATTCTGAAGAAAGTCTCGAACGAGCTCAGAAATATTTAAAAAACAGTAAAACTAAAATGGTAAAAGATGCGGGACATTTTTTAACTATTGATCAGCCTAAAATAGTGAATGATGCTATTATAAATTTTTTAGATTAGCACACAATCTTCGTATCTTTACAAACCTAATTTTCATCAGCAACAAATGAATTTCCACGTAGCCTCAGAATATAGTCCAAAAGGAGATCAGCCACAAGCCATACAAAAATTGGCGCAAGGTGTAATCGACGGAGAAAAATATCAAACTTTATTAGGAGTTACAGGTTCCGGAAAAACATTTACGGTTGCCAATGTAATACAAGAAGTTCAAAGACCTACTTTAGTTTTAGCACATAACAAAACCTTAGCTGCTCAATTGTATTCTGAATTCAAACAATTTTTCCCGAATAATGCAGTAGAATATTTCGTTTCTTACTACGATTATTATCAGCCAGAAGCTTTTATGCCAGTTACGGGAGTTTTTATTGAGAAAGATTTATCTATCAATGAAGAACTAGAGAAAATGCGTTTAAGCACCACTTCTTCCCTCCTTTCTGGACGTCGTGATGTTTTGGTTGTAGCTTCTGTTTCTTGTTTATATGGTATCGGAAACCCTGTAGAATTTCAGAAAAACGTAATCGAAATCACTCGCGATCAAGTTATTTCAAGAACCAAACTGCTTCATAGTTTGGTACAAAGTTTATATGCCCGAACTGAAGCTGATTTTAATCCTGGGAACTTTAGAATAAAAGGAGATACCGTCGAAGTTTTCCCAAGTTATGCTGATGATGCCTACAGAATTCATTTCTTTGGCGATGAAATTGAAGAAATAGAATCTTTTGACCCTCAAACTTCTCTGGTAATCGAAAAGTTTAAGAGATTGACTATTTATCCGGCTAACATGTTTGTTACTTCTCCTGAAGTTCTTCAAGGCGCTATCTGGGAAATTCAGCAAGATTTAGTGAAACAAGTCGATTATTTTAAAGAAATAGGAAAACATCTCGAAGCAAAGCGTTTGGAAGAAAGAACCAATTTTGACTTAGAAATGATTCGGGAATTGGGTTATTGCTCAGGAATTGAAAATTACTCTAGATATTTGGACGGACGCCAAGCAGGAACAAGGCCTTTCTGTTTGCTAGATTATTTCCCAAGTGATTATTTGATGGTCATTGACGAAAGTCACGTAACGGTTTCGCAAGTTCACGCCATGTATGGAGGCGACCGCAGCCGTAAAGAAAATCTTGTAGAATACGGTTTCAGATTACCTGCTGCAATGGATAACCGTCCTTTGAAATTTGAAGAATTTGAAGCTTTACAAAATCAGGTTATCTATGTTTCTGCAACTCCTGCCGACTATGAATTGCAAAAATCGGATGGAATTTATGTAGAACAGATTATTCGTCCGACTGGGTTATTAGACCCAGTTATTGAAGTGCGACCAAGTTTGAATCAGATTGATGATTTGATTGAAGAAATTCAGGTGCGCTGCGAATTAGACGAAAGAGTTTTGGTGACCACTTTGACCAAAAGAATGGCCGAAGAATTGGCTAAATATCTAACAAAAGTAAATATTCGCTGTCGTTACATACATTCTGAAGTAGATACTTTGGAACGTATTGAAATTATGCAGGATTTAAGAAAAGGACTTTTTGATGTTTTGATTGGTGTAAACTTACTTCGTGAAGGTCTTGATTTACCCGAAGTTTCTCTTGTTGCAATTTTAGATGCTGACAAAGAAGGTTTTTTAAGAAATCACAGATCGTTAACGCAAACTATTGGTCGTGCGGCAAGAAACTTAAATGGTAAAGCTATTATGTATGCTGATAAAATTACAGCAAGTATGCAGCGTACTATTGATGAAACGGAATACAGAAGAACGAAACAGATTAATTTCAACGTTCAAAACAATATAACGCCACAGGCTTTAAACAAGAAAATCGACAGTGCTTTCACCAAAAATCCATTAGTTGAGTATGAATTAGGACATCCAATTCCTGTTGCAGCTGAGCCAGAAACGGCTTATTTATCTAAGACTGAATTGGAAAAAATGATTCGCGAAAAGCGTAAAACAATGGAAAAAGCAGCTAAAGAATTAGACTTCCTTCAAGCAGCTAAATTACGAGATGAAATTAAAAAATTACAGGAACAATTAGCTTAAACATTTAATAAACAAAAAGTTAAACTCAACATTCAGAGTGGAATTTATTTTAAAAATAATCTGACAAAAATAGTTTAGATTACATATTAAAATTCGTTAGATTTATCAAAATTTAAATTCTGAAATGAAATATCGTTTACTCTTTTTTATTTTTTTAATTTTTAATGCAATTTCCACAGCGCAATCAGATCAGAACGATTATTGGAATGAAGAAATAGAAAATTCATCAGATATTATAAAGCCTTATTTGCTTTCTACACATCCGCTTGGAATTTACATTTCGAGATTAAATCACAATTTTAATGTTCGCTCTCCCGAAAAATATTCTTTCGGATTCGAAGTTTCTAGTGGAAATGTTGTGTTGCCTTATGTAAAATCATACGAGTTAACCGATCCGAATGACCGAGCGTTTTCTAAAAGCATTCCTTGGCATGCTCGTGAATTTGCATTTGATTTTGACAAAGTTCCTTCTAAAATCAAAGAATTTACAGCAGATGGCGTGATTCGATCTTATCGTTTCACTTTTATATTACCCATTACTGTTCATCACGAACTTAGTTTTAACCTTCGTGCCAATTCATTAGATCGCGGAAAATATCCTTTTTCTGTTTTTACTTCTGACGAAACTATCGAATGGTTTCATCGCAATATTGCTGGAGGAAAAGATCCTTTTTCCAGATATCATTATGGCGTAAATCAAGCGGGAATATCTTATAAAGATGAGAATGACAAAGTGATTACAATGGAAAATAATGATTTTATAATTCCAGGTTTTGAAATCAACTACAATTATTATCCAAAGTTAGAAATGAATAAAAAACATCATATTTATTTGAATTTTGGAGCACAACTTGGCATCAACACTACAAAATATAATCCCGTTGCAGACATTGGAATTTCCTCTTCTATCCTCAAAAAAATGATTATTAGAGACAAAAATATTTTAAGTTTTGGCTTAAGTGCAGGAGCTTTACGCCAGCATTTTATAGAATATGGAGATCGCGTTAACATCAGCAATCAAGATTTCCTGTATAGTTTTGAAGGTTTGGTTGACTACAAAGTAAAACTCCGCAATAATAATCGTATTTCTTATGGCATTAATTATAATTTTCAAACTGCATTCAACAAAAAAAGAGATGTAGATTATATTGTTTTTACTGGCGAAAGAATCAATACGCACTGGCAAAAAACAATTTATCATCTGTATGAAGATTTAGAAGGATGGAGCTTTATTTGCACCTATTCGACTAAGCGATTCTCTTATTTTGTATATTTCCGCGAAGATTTAAATTTAGATAATGCACCCGATTTTCAGACCGGCATTGGCTTAAAAATGGCTATCAAAAAGAGTTAGAATTCTATTTTACAAAACAAAAAACTACCAGATTAACCATGAAACTAATTTTAAGAGAATACAATCTCAAACTTAAACATACTTTTACTATTTCAAGAGAATCCATTGATTTTCAGCCGTCTTTAATTGTAGAATTACAAAGTGATGGTTTTTCAGGTTTTGGAGAAGCCACTTCAAATCCGTACTATCATATTACAGTTCCCATTATGATGAATGATTTGGAAAAAATCAGATCTATAATTGAAAATACTGAGAACGAAACTCCCGAGGTTTTTTGGGCAAAAATTCATCCATATTTAAAAGATGATATGTTTGCTTTGTGCGCTTTAGATTTGGCTTACAACGATTTGTATGCCCGCAAAAAAAGCAAGAAATTATACGAATTATGGAACTACAAAACCGATCATAATCCGTTGACCGATTATACTATCGGAATTGATACGATTGAAAAAATGGTTTTCAAAATGCAGGAACTTCCTTGGCCGATTTACAAAATTAAATTGGGTACAAAGGAAGATATTGCGATTGTAAAAGAATTGAGAAAACATACCAATGCCATTTTTAGAATTGATGCCAACTGCGGATGGACAGTCGAAGAAACCATTAACAATGCTATCGAATTAAAAAAACTAGGCGTCGAATTTCTAGAACAACCCATGAAAGCAGACAATTGGGAAGGTCACAAAGAAGTTTTCAAACATTCTGTTCTTCCTGTAATTGCTGACGAAAGCTGTATTATTGAAGAAGACGTTGCAAAATGCTTCAATCATTTTCATGGTGTGAATGTGAAACTGGTAAAATGCGGCGGTTTAACTCCAGGAAAACGCATGATTGAAGAAGCTAAAAAATTAGGTTTAAGAACCATGGTTGGCTGTATGACCGAATCGACAGTTGGAATTTCTGCAATTGCGCATCTATTGCCGCAATTGGATTATGTAGACATGGATGGTGCTTTGCTTTTGGCTGAAGATATTGCAACCGGAGTAACCATAAAAGATGGGGTTGTAAGTTATTCAGATTTAAACGGAACAGGAGTTACACTTTTATAAAAATGATAGTCGAAAGATTTCCCGACCGCACAATTGAAGCAGATCAAAAACACTATTTGTATTTTGGTGGAACTGCGTATTTGGGACTTCCAACAAATAAAAATTTTCAGGATTTAGTTGTTCAGAACATTTTAAAATGGGGAACGACTTATGGAAGTTCCAGAACAGCAAATATTCAATTAACGGCTTACGATGCAGGCGAAACTTTTTTAGCTTCTCATATAGGCTCTGAAAGCACGGTAACAGTTTCTTCTGGAATGTTGGCTGGAAGATTGGTTTTAGAAAAATTAAAAAAGCAGACGGATTCTTTTTTTCATTTAAATGAAATTCATTCAGCAATTAAAATTGAAAATACTCTTCCTGTTTTTGTAAACAAAAAATTGAATGATCGTTTACTAGATTCAAAACCAGAAGAAATAACAATTTTGACTGATGGAGTTCCTTCTTTTCAAACGAAGCCTGTTGATTTATCTTTTTTAAATGAAATTTCAAATCACAAAGAAATTACTTTAGTTGTTGATGAATCTCATTCGTTAGGAATTATCGGCGAAAATGGTTCTGGAATTTACTCTAATATTGATTTTCCAATTAAAAGAAAAATCTTGGTTTCGTCTCTTGGAAAAGCTTTCGGATTAACGGGCGGTGTTATTGCATCAGATTCCGAATTCATTCAAGAAATAAAAGAAATCGAAACCTTTACAAGCGCTGCAGGAATGAATCCAGCTTTTGTACAAACACTTTCTGATGCTTCCGAAATTTATAAAATACAGCATCAAAAACTTTTAGATAATTTGAGTTACATTGATTCAATTTTAACTCAAAATCAGAATATTAAGTTTGATAAAAGTTATCCTTTAATTTATTTATTATCGAATGAATTAGTTCATAAATTAAAAGACGAAAACATAATTATTGCCAGTTTCAGATACACCAAAGAATCCGAACCGTTGAATAGAATTGTTGTAACCGCAAATCACACAAAAGAAGATTTAGATAAATTGGTTGGCGTTTTAAATAATTACAGCTCTTAACCACAAATTTGCGCAAATTCTTTTTCTTTTAAAATTCTGGAATTTGTGAAAATTCGTGTAATTCGTGGCAAAAAAATAAACCGTACATTTGTAAAAAATAAACAATGACAAATAACGATATACTTAAAAAACTTCGCGTGGCTTTGATGCTCCGTGATGACCAAATAGTTGAGATTTTAGAATTAGTAGATTTTAGAATTTCAAAGTCAGAATTGGGTGCTTTTTTTAGAGCTGAAGATCATCCAAATTATATGGAATGTGGCGACCAAGTTTTACGTAATTTCCTAAACGGATTGGTAATTCATTTAAGAGGAACTAAAGAAAACCCAAAAAATCCAAACGAAGTTTTAGCAAAACATAAAGCCGAAATTCCTAAAAAGGAAACTTCTAAAGAAAGACCTGAATTTAAAGCAGCTCCAAAAGATTCTGAGAAATACAGAGGAGATCAAAATCCATCAAAGTCAGGCTCATCAACTGGAAAACCTAAAAAGAAATCATTCCCAAAAGGAAATGGAAAACCAGTTGTTGTAGAAAAAGTGGTTTACAAAAACGGTAATAAGAAAAAGTCTTAAAGTTTAACCGCAAAGGAAGCTAAGAATTACGCAAGGTTCGCAAAGATATTTTATAGCCACAGATTAAAAAGATTAACGCAGATTTTTAAATCCCTCTAATCTTTTTAATCTGTGGCTATATTTTTTTTAAACATACAGCTTTGCGAACTTTGCGTTTATATATTCACAATATTTAGCAAAAAAACCTTGCGCGCTTTGCGGTTAAATTTTCTTCTGATCAATTTCATCAAAAAAGGCATCTTTAAAAGTCGCCCCAATTGGCAACTCTTTTCCATTTACAAAAACAGAAAAATTATCTGTTGATTCGATGTGCTGCAATGAAACCACATACGATTTATGAATTTGAATAAAATCAGTTGACGGAAGTGATTCAATTACATTTTTTAAAGATGAATGTGTAACAATTTGCTGTTTTACAGTATGAATGCAAACATAATTTTGGAGACTTTCTACATATAAAATATCATTCAGAAACACTTTCTGAAATTTATTTTTTCCATCCGTTTTTATAAAAAGAAAATCTGGAGCACTATTATTACTGTTATTTGAAACTTCTATTTTTGGTTCAGAATTGAGTTTTGAAACTGCTTGATAAAAACGCTCAAAGGCAATTGGTTTTAAAAGATAATCGACAGCATTCAGCTCAAATCCTTCTAAAGCAAAATCAGGATAAGCAGTCGTAAAAATGACTTTTATATCTTTAGAAATGATTTTAGAAATCTGCAAACCTGTCAATTGAGGCATTTGAATATCCAAAAAAATAACATCCACCGCTTGCGTATTTAGAAATTCTAAAGCTTTTAAGGAATCATTAAAAACGCCAACTTTTTCCAGAAAATTCACTTTCCCGATATAGTTTTCTAATATTCTGGTTGCAGGCGGTTCGTCATCGACAATTATACATTTAAAAGCCATAAATTATTTCTTTAGTGGTATTTTCAAGTAAGTTTTAAAGGTATTATTTTCTTCTGTTTTTTCAAGAATAAATTGGTTTTTATATGTGTATTCTAATCTTTTAGTCAAGTTATCAAAACCAATTCCGGTTGAAGAATAATTTTCTCCTTCGATGAAATAATTAAAAGTCGAAATTTCTAAAAAATCGTTCTTTATCCGAATAGAAATAATGGCTTTTTCTTCTTCATTATTAAATTTTCCATGTTTGAAAACATTTTCAACAAAATGAACCAAAGCCGAAGAAATAATTTTTTCGTTTGAATAATTTCCTTCAACCGAAAAATCTAAAAACAGCTGATCTTCAAATCTTTTCTTTTGTAAATGAATGTAGTTTTGAATGAATTGAATTTCTTTTGAAAGGATCGCTTCATCTTTGTCTGTTTCCGTAATTACATATCGAAGTAAATCAGAAAGTACTAAAACATCATCGGCCATTTTATCGTCTTTTAGAATCAATTGACTGTAAAAAGAATTCAAAGTATTAAACAAAAAATGCGGGCTCACTTGCGCTTTGAGCATTTGAAATTCGGCTTTTTTATTTTCTAAAAGTAATTCCTGATTTTGATGTTGTGCAGTTTGGAACTGCCAAAATAAAAAAGTCAACGCACTTAAAATGATAGCCGGCAATCCGAAGAAAAAATTATCTTTTATGTAATAGGTAATTTCTCTTGCTTCTTCGTAATAGTTGTGTTGTCCAATAATATTGTACATAACAACTTCTTGCAAAAAATAACGAACAGCCGCAAAAAACAATAACGAAACTGGAATGGTCAGAATATAAAAAAGTAATTTCTTTTTATTCAAAAACCAATTACAAAAGAAATAAAAATTAAAAAGGTAAATACAAAATACTGCCAACATGTAAGTTGATGTAGTCCAATAATACATTTCTGTCATTACGATTTCTATTTTTCTGTCATTAAGCCCAATATCCCAAGAAATGTAGGTTAGAAATAATAAAAAGAAAAAGACAATGTGATAGTAAAAAGGGATTCTTGATTTCATAGTTTTTGATAATTAGTTCAAAAATACAATTAAGCCTTAAATAGAAAATCAGATTTATTTAAAACATGCTTTTTTAGGGATGAACTGCCAAAAACTTTACACCAAAATATTCCATCACAAATTTCATGTGTTTATAAAATGAAATCCTGTGTTCATCAAAAACAAAAAATTGCCTCTAAAAGTCGGAATATATTTGCCATGAATTAAAAACAAACCATCATGCAAAAAATCATTTTACTATTAGCCTTTATTACATTTAACATCACTTTTGCTCAACAAGGCAAGAAAAAACAAATTTTATTAATTGGAACTTTTCATTACGCAAATCCAGGAAACGATATTGCTAAGATTAAAACTTTCAATGTAATGTCTGAAAAAAGCCAAAAAGAACTCGAAATAATGAGTGATAAAATCAAAAAATTTGGTCCAGATAAAATATTTGTAGAATGGAAATTTAGTAAACAAGTAGAATTAGACAAATTTTACAATAAAAATACCGACAGTTTACTTAAAAAAGATCCGAATGAAATTACTCAGTTAGCGTTACGTACTGCTAAGAAACTGAATCATAAAAAAATGTATGGAATTGATTATCGTACTCGTTTTCCTTATGACAGTTTAATGATGTCAATGGAAAAAGCGAATCAGAAGGATTTAATGAAAAGAAGCAATGAGACTAAAAAAGGATACGAGAAGGCTGACAATGAACAAATCAGTAAAAATTCTCTAATCAATCTTATGCTTTACAACAATCAAAAAGAGACTCTTGATAAAAATATTCAGTGGTATTTGGAAGTAGCCAACAGAGCTGGAAATCCAGATGATTTCACAGGAGCTTCTTTGGTTTCAAATTGGTACAAAAGAAATTTATATATGTATTCTTTAATTCAGAAATTAACTGAAAGCACAGATAATAAAATAATGGTTTTAGTTGGTGGCGGACATGCTTCAATTATTAGAGACTTTTTAGCGCATGATCCTGAATTCGAAATTATAGAATTATCAACTGTTTTGAAATAATAGCTTTTTTAACCGAAAAACAAGCAATCATATTTAATATACGAGAACGATATACATTATCCATAAAAACAAAAAATCATGAAAAAAATCATTCTATTACTAGCTCTTATTACATTTAACATGACATCTGCTCAAACTAAGAAAAAGCAGATTCTACTGGTCGGTACTTTTCATTATGCTAATCCAGGTCTTGATGTTGCTCAACTAAATAATTTCAACATCATGTCTGAAAAGAGTCAAAAAGAACTTGAGATTATGAGTGACAAAATCAAAAAATTTGGTCCCGATAAAATTTTTGTAGAATGGGAATTTAAGAAACAAACCGACTTAGACAAGTTTTACAATAAAAACACCGATAGTCTTTTTAAAAATAATAAAAGCGAAATAACACAACTGGCACTTCGCACGGCTAAAAAACTGAATCATAAAAGATTATACGGAATGAATCTTTACACTTCTTTCCAATATGACAGTTTAATGATGTCAATGGAAAAAGCCAACCAGAAAGATTTGATGGAGAAAAATAAGTTGACAACAGAAAATTTTGAAAAACAACATAACGAAAAAATCAGAAAAAGCACTTTACAAGAAATGATGCTGTATTACAATACCAAACAAGCCGAAAATGAAAACCTTCGATGGTATTTGGAAGTAGCAAACAGAGCTGGAAATCCAGATGATTTTACAGGACCATCTTTGGTTTCAAATTGGTACAAAAGAAACTTATATATGTATTCTTTAATTCAGAAATTAACTGAAAGTACAGATAACAAAATAATGGTTTTAGTTGGAGCTGGTCATGCTGCAGTGATTAGAGAATATATAATGCACGATCCTGTATTCGAAATTGTGGATTTATCAACTGTTTTGAAATAATACTTTTGGTTTTCTAACAACCGCAAAGAGTGCAAAGATTTACACAAAGTTCGCAAAGTTATTTGGATATAGCTTTGCGAACTTGTGTTTACATTAAATCTCACAGTTAAAAATCCTTGCGTGCTTTGCGATTAAAAAAGCAATAAACGCATGATAAAACATTCAATATTAAACCCAGATAAATTATAAAGTATTGTTCTGACGAGATACAAGGAGGACAATCATAATTATCCAGACAAGGTTCGCAAAATGGTTGATAATACCAATAGAGTAGTAATAAAAACAAGTCTAGAATTAGTATTTTGAAAAAACAATTTTTAATTATTTTGTGTATCTGAATCATTTTCTAAATCCTTTAATCTTAATAACAAAAAAACCATTCCTTTCGGAATGGTTTTCTATATAAATTGATTTCTTATTTAATTAAGAAAGAGCAGCTTTAACTTGGTCAGCAGCTTCTTGGAATTGAACTGCAGATAAGATTGGCATACCAGAGTTGTCAATTAATTCTTTTGCAATTTCAGCATTTGTTCCTTGCAAACGAACGATAATTGGCACATTGATAGCATCACCCATGTTTTTGTAAGCGTCAACAACACCTTGAGCAACACGGTCACAACGAACGATACCACCGAAAATGTTAATTAAGATCGCTTTTACGTTTGGATCTTTCAAGATAATTCTGAAAGCTGTTTCAACACGCTTAGCATCAGCAGTTCCTCCTACGTCAAGGAAGTTAGCAGGCTCAAAACCAGCGTATTTAATTAAGTCCATAGTTGCCATAGCAAGACCAGCTCCGTTTACCATACATCCTACAGTACCGTCAAGGTCAACATAGTTAAGACCAACTTCTTTAGCTTCAACTTCGATTGGATTCTCCTCACGGATATCTCTCATTTCAGCATATTTAGGTTGTCTGTATAAAGCGTTATCGTCGATATTTACTTTAGCATCTACAGCTAAGATTTTGTTATCAGAAGTTTTTAAAACTGGGTTGATTTCAAACATAGAAGCATCAGAACCAATGTAAGCATTGTAAAGTGCGTCGATGAATTTCACCATTTCTTTGAAAGCATTTCCAGAAAGTCCTAAGTTAAAAGCAATTCTTCTAGCTTGGAAACCTTGCAAACCTACAGAAGGATCAACTTCTTCAGTAAAGATTAAGTGTGGAGTGTGCTCAGCAACTTCTTCGATATCCATTCCACCTTCAGTAGAATACATAATCATGTTGCGTCCTGTACCTCTATTCAATAAAACAGAAACATAAAACTCAGAAGTTTCGCTTTCTCCAGGATAGTAAACATCTTCAGCTACTAATATTTTGTTTACTTTTTTACCTTCTGGCGGAGTCTGAGGTGTAATCAATTGCATTCCGATGATTTGTTCTGCTAACTCCTCAACTTGTTGTAAGTTTTTTGCCAGCTTAACTCCACCACCTTTTCCACGACCACCTGCGTGAATTTGTGCTTTTATTACATGCCATCCTGTACCAGTTTCGGCAGTTAATTGTTTTGCAGCAGCCACAGCTTCAACCGCATTGTTAGCCACAATTCCGCGTTGTACGCGTACTCCGTAACTCGCTAAAATTTCTTTTCCTTGATATTCGTGTATGTTCATAATATAGAATTTGTCTGGTTCTGAATTTATTTCAGAATAAAAGTGCGACAAAAGTAACAAATAACAACTTAATAGGAAAATCTTTTTCAATTAAATAAATGTTACCTATAGGTATTAAGCGTTGAAATTTTAACAACGCAAACAAATCGTTAACGAAACAATTTGTTAATGTTAACACAAAACCACTAAAACGTTTGATATTTAACAAAAATTTCACTGGATTCAATAGCTAAGCGACGATTTTTCTTAATATATTTTATTAGCAATTATGATTTTGATAATTCGTAATGCTTTATCTGATAATTTTATCATTTAAGAACCCTTTTTCTAATATAACAACAAAAATGAAAGCGATTATATAATTTCAATACATTATGTTTAACGAAATCTGTATTTTTGTAAAAAAAATATCAAGAATGAGAGTTAAAGAACAAGGGCTTTATCTGCCTGAATTTGAACACGACAATTGTGGTGCAGGATTTATTTGTAATTTGAATGGTATTAAGTCAAATGATATTATTCACAAAGCATTAGACATCTTAATTAAATTAGAACATCGTGGTGCCGTTAGTTCTGATGGTAGAACTGGAGACGGAGCTGGAATTTTATTCGACATTCCTCATGATTTTTTTAAGAAAGTATGTGACTTTGAAATCCCTGAAGCACGTGAGTACGCAGTAGGAATGGTTTTTTTACCAAAAAGCAAAAACCAGGTTTCTTTTTGTATTAATGCATTTGAGGCAACAATTAAAGATCAGAACTTAAAAGTTTTAGGTTGGAGAGATGTGCCAGTTGACGTTGAAAATTTAGGTGAAATCGCCGCAGAAAAAGAACCAACAGTTAAACAAGTTTTCGTTTCTAAAAACGGTCAGGATTTAACTGAAAATGAATTTAATGCAAAACTTTTTGCAGCTAGAAAAATTGCTGAACATGCCGTAAGAGGATCTAAAACTTCTGAAAGCCATATGTTTTATTTTACTAGTTTATCGACCACTACTATAATATATAAAGGTCTATTGATGCCGGAAGACATCAGCCGTTATTATATAGATTTGAAAGATCCAGATTTGGTTACACGTCTTGCACTTGTACACCAACGTTTCTCTACAAATACATTCCCATCTTGGGACTTAGCTCAACCGTTTAGATACATGTGTCATAATGGTGAGATCAATACACTTCGTGGAAACGTAAGCCGTATGCGTGCTCGTGAAGAGCTTATGCAAAGCAACGTTTTTGGCGATGATATCAAAAAATTATTCCCAATTATCTTAGAAGGAAAATCAGATTCTGCTTCTATGGATATGGTGGTTGAACTTTTATTAATGACTGGTCGTTCACTTCCAGAGGCAATGATGATGGTAGTTCCTGAAGCTTGGGAAAAACACCAAACAATGTCTGAAGAAAAAAGAGCTTTCTATGAGTACAATGCTTGTATCATGGAGCCTTGGGATGGTCCTGCTTCTATTCCGTTTACTGATGGTAACGTAATTGGTGCATTATTAGATAGAAATGGTTTACGTCCTTCTCGTTATACTTTAACACATAGCGGATTCGTAATTATGTCATCTGAAATTGGTGTATTAGATATAGATCCAGAAGATGTAATTCAACACGGTCGTTTAGAGCCAGGAAAAATGTTCTTGGTTGATATGAATGAAGGTCGTATCATCGAAGACGAGGAAGTTAAGAAAGCGATAGTTACAAAACGTCCTTACAAACAATGGGTTGACGAAAACTTATTGCCTCTTGCTAGCGTTCCTTACACCAACAACCCTACTCCTGTTGAAAAATTAGATTTCTTAACAAGACAACGTTTGTTTGGTTATACAATTGAAGATTTAAAAACAATCATCAACCCAATGGGTAGCGACGGAGCTGAAGCCATCAGTTCTATGGGTAACGATACACCGTTAGCTGTATTATCAGATCAGCCGCAATTGTTGTACAACTACTTCAAACAATTGTTTGCTCAGGTTACTAACCCGCCTTTGGATGGTATTCGTGAAGAGATCATTACGGACATCAGTTTAGCAATTGGTGGAGATTTCAATATTTTCGAAATCGAATCTAAACAATGTAAAAAATTAAAAATCCAAAATCCAGTTGTTTCTAATGAGGATTTGGATAAAATTAGAAATATCGATCACGCAGATTTCAAATCGGCTACTATTTCTACTTTATATAAAATAGAAAAAGGAGTTAACGGTTTAGAGCGTGCTCTTGAAAAATGTGTTCAAGCGACTTTTAAAGCTGTTGAAGAAGGATGCAATATCATCATCTTGTCAGATAGAGGTGTAAGCGAACAATTAGCTCCAATCCCTATGTTATTGGCTTGTTCTTACATTCACCACTCTTTGAACATTTTACAAGTTCGTTCTAAATTCGGAATCATCATCGAATCTGCTGAACCACGCGAACCGCATCATTTTGCTTTATTGTTCGGATATGGCGCAAGTGCGATCAACCCTTACATGGTAAACGAAATCATTCACGATCAAGTTGAAAAAGGTTTCATTACAAAAGTAAAAGCTGATTACGCAGTTGTAAACTACAACAAAGCAATCGCAAAAGGAATCGTAAAAATCATGAACAAAATTGGTATCTCTACTTTACATTCGTACAGAGCTGCTCAAATTTTCGAGATTTTAGGATTAAACAAAACATTTACATCTAAATATTTCCCTTACACACCTTCAAGAATCGAAGGAATTGGTTTAATGGAAGTGGAAAAAGAAGTGAAGAAACGTTTCCAAAAAGCTTTCCCAAATTCAAAAATCGCAAACTTGCTTTCTCTTGAAATTGGAGGTATTTACAGATGGAGACGTGGTGGCGAAAAACACATGTTTAACCCAACTACGATTTCTAAATTACAACAAGCAGTTCGTTTAAACAGCCCAGAAAGCTATAAAGAATATGCTAATGCTGTAAACGAGCAAAGCTCAAACTTAATGACGATTAGAGGTTTATTTGAATTCAACAATTTAGATCCAATTTCTATTGATGAAGTAGAGCCTTGGACAGAAATCGTTAAGAAATTCAAAACTGGAGCAATGTCTTACGGGTCTATCTCTAGAGAAGCGCATGAGAACTTAGCGATTGCAATGAACAGAATTGGTGGAAAAAGTAACTCTGGAGAAGGTGGAGAAGATCCTAAACGTTTCCAGAAAGAAATTAACGGAGATTCTAGAAACTCTGCAATCAAACAAGTTGCGTCAGGACGTTTTGGTGTTTCGATCAACTATTTGACAAACGCTAAAGAAATCCAAATCAAAATGGCTCAGGGAGCAAAACCTGGAGAAGGTGGACAGTTACCTGGAGAAAAAGTAGTGCCTTGGATTGCTGAAACTAGAAACTCTACGCCTTATGTAGGTTTGATTTCACCTCCGCCTCACCACGATATCTACTCTATTGAGGATTTATCTCAGTTGATTTATGATTTGAAAAATGCAAACCGTGAAGCTCGTATCAACGTAAAACTGGTTTCTGAAGTTGGAGTTGGAACAATTGCTGCCGGTGTTGCAAAAGCAAAAGCTGACGTTATCTTAATCTCTGGTTATGATGGAGGAACTGGTGCTGCACCATTAACTTCATTACAGCACACAGGTATTCCATGGGAACTTGGTTTAGCTGAAGCACAACAAACGCTTATCTTGAACGACTTAAGAAGCCGTGTAGTTTTAGAATGTGACGGACAGTTGAAAACAGGACGTGACGTGGCGATCGCAGCTTTATTAGGTGCTGAAGAATTCGGATTTGCTACTGCTCCACTTGTAGCTTCTGGCTGTATCATGATGAGAGCTTGTCACTTAAATACTTGCCCTGTTGGTATTGCAACTCAGGATCCTGAATTGAGAAAAAATTTCAAAGGAACTCCAGAGCACGTAATCAACTTCATGTATTTTATTGCTGAAGAGTTAAGAGAAATCATGGCTCAGTTAGGTTTTAGAACTTTAAAAGAAATGGTAGGTCAGTCTCAAAAATTAAACGTAGACAAAGCTATCAAACATTATAAAGCTAATGGTTTAGACTTATCGACTATTCTATACAAACCGGAAAAAGCGAAAACAGTTCCAAATCATAATACAACTACTCAAGATCACGCTCTTGAAAATGTATTGGATTTCGACATCATCAAAGAAGCTATTCCATCTATCTATAGAAAAGAGAAAACGAGAGTTACCTTCAAAATCAAAAATACAGACCGTTCTGTAGGTGCGATTTTGAGTAACGAAATCTCAAAAATTTATGGCGCACAAGGATTACCAGATGACACTATTTTAGTTGATTTTGAAGGTTCTGCCGGACAAAGTTTTGGTGCATTCGCAACAAACGGATTGTCATTTAAAATTCACGGAAACTGTAATGATTACTTAGGAAAAGGTCTTTCTGGAGGAAAACTAATTGTAAAAGTACCTCCTACTGCGACTTTCAAACCTGAAGACAACATCATTATCGGGAACGTTGCCCTTTACGGAGCTATTACCGGAGAGGCTTATATTAATGGTATCGCAGGAGAACGTTTCTGTGTGAGAAACTCTGGAGCAACAGCAGTTGTAGAAGGAATTGGAGATCACGGATGCGAGTACATGACAGGTGGTACAGTTGTAGTTTTAGGAAAAACTGGAAGAAACTTCGCTGCTGGTATGAGTGGTGGTGTAGCTTACATTTACGATCCAAACAAAAAATTCGATTCGACAGTTTGTAACATGGAAATGGTTGCATTCGATCCGTTGGAAGAAGAGGACGTTACTAAACTAAGAAAACTGATCAAAAACCATTCATTGTACACCAGCAGTCCATTAGCTAAGAGAATTTTAGCAGACTGGAAAAATGAACAACAGCACTTCGTAAAAGTAATGCCGACAGATTACAAAAAAGCATTAAAACGAATTGCAGAAGAAAAACAAATAGAAGAATTAATAGCTAATTAAGAGATTCTGAGGTACAAAGGTGCAGAGGTGCTAAGTTTTCAAACTTCACCTCTCACATTTCACAACTCACAACTAAATTTATTAAAAATGTCATGGGTAAAATAGGCGGATTTAAAGAATATAATAGAGCCGACGAAAGTAATTTAGCAGTTGCAGAACGTGTTTCCAACTACAACGAATTTACTATTCCGGTACCAAAAGATAAATTAAAAGAACAAGGATCAAGATGTATGGACTGTGGTATTCCTTTTTGCCACAGTGGATGTCCGTTAGGAAATTTAATTCCTGACTTCAACGACATGGTACATCAGGAAGAATGGCAGAGTGCATTAGAGATTTTGCAGTCTACTAACAACTTCCCTGAATTTACAGGTCGTTTATGCCCTGCTCCATGTGAGAAATCATGTGTGTTAGGAATCATCAAAGATCCAGTTTCTATCGAAAACATTGAGAAAAGCATTATCGAAAGAGGTTTTGCCGAAGGATGGATTAAACCACAACCACCAAAAACTAGAACAGGAAAAACTGTTGCTGTTATTGGTTCAGGACCTGCTGGTCTTGCGGCGGCTCAGCAATTAAACAGAGCAGGTCACACTGTAACTGTTTTTGAAAGAGATAATGCAATTGGAGGCTTATTACGTTACGGAATTCCAAACTTCAAATTAGAAAAAGGAATTATCGATCGTCGTGTAGTTGTTCTTGAAGCAGAAGGAATCACTTTCAAAACTAATGTAAATGTTGGAGTTAACTTCAGCGTTGAAGAATTAAACCAATTCGATTCTATCGTTTTATGCGGAGGAGCAACTGAAAGAAGAAGCTTGCCAACTAAAGGAATCGAAAGTAAAGGTGTTGTTCAAGCAATGGATTTCTTGACTCAACAAACTAAAGTTTTATTTGGAGAATCTATTCCAGACCAAGTTAAAGCTACTGGTAAAGATGTAATCGTTATTGGTGGTGGAGATACCGGTTCTGACTGTATCGGAACTTCTAACAGACACGGTGCAAAATCAGTAACTAACTTTGAGATTTTACCAAAACCTCCAGTTGGAAGAAGCGAAACAACTCCATGGCCTTTCTGGCCGTTACAGTTGAAGACATCTTCTTCTCACGAAGAAGGTTGTGACAGAAACTGGTTAATCAATACTAAAGAATTCATCTCTAACGAAAAAGGGGAATTAACAGGATTGAAAACGGTTGAAGTACAATGGAAAATGACTCCAGGTCAAAGACCAGAATTGATCGAAAAAGAAGGTTCTGAGAAAATCTGGCCTTGCGACTTAGCGTTGTTAGCTCTTGGATTTACAGGTCCGGAGAAAACATTAAGCGAGCAGTTGGGCATCGAAACTGATATGAGAAGCAACTATAAAGCACACAACTATCAGACAAACGTTCCTCACATTTTCACTGCTGGTGATATGAGAAGAGGACAATCATTAATTGTATGGGCTATTTCAGAAGGTCGCGAAGCAGCAAGAGAAGTAGATTTATTCCTAATGGGATCTACAAACTTGCCTACTAAAGGAAAAGGAGATCTTCCTAGCTTGTAATTTTTAAGGTTCTGAGATGCTAAGTTGCTAAGATTCTAAGTTTTTCTTACATACTTCATGTGTAGAACTAAAAATTAAAACTACAAAAAACAACAACACATACTATTTGACAAACCCTTGAATTTACATTCAGGGGTTTTGTTTTTTTGTTTGCCACGAATTCCACGAATTGCACTAATTTTTATTTTTCTCTTTCTATCAAAAAAAATAGCCCACGGTTTCAACCGTGGGAACGCAATTCAAATCCTCAACTATACGCAACAATACGTTTCCCACGGTTGAAACCGTGGGCTATGCTCAATAATAATTGCGAAAAAATTGTTTAAAATTATTTACACCTTCCAATATAAATTAGTGGAATTCGTGGAATTCGTGGCAAAAAAACTTAGTATCTTAGCATCTCAGAACCTTAGTATCTTAAAAAGAGTTATAAAATCTCAAAAACAGCAACTTTTTGTTTAAAAACAAACAATTTGTTATAATTTGTTATTTTTCTGCAATTAATTTGCAGTTACTCAAAAGAGTAATAACTTTGCTCAAAATAAGTTTAAAAATGCAAGCAAAAGATTTACTGCAGTTAGCAGACCAATTTGGAAGTCCATTGTATGTTTACGATGCTGAAAAAATCCAATCTCAGTACAACAGATTAACTAAAGCTTTCTCTAAGGTTGAGAACTTAAGAGTTAATTACGCCATGAAGGCATTGTCTAACGTTGCGATTCTTCAGTTATTAAAGAACATGGGGTCTGGCTTAGATACTGTATCAATTCAGGAAGTTCAGTTAGGACTTCATGCTGGCTATGATCCTGACAAAATTTTCTTTACACCAAACGGAGTTTCTTTAGAAGAAATCGAAGAAGTTGCCGCAATGGGTGTACAAATCAATATCGACAATTTATCTATTTTAGAGCAATTCGGAACAAAACATCCTCATATTCCAGTATGTATTCGTATCAATCCGCACGTAATGGCGGGTGGAAATGCTAATATTTCTGTTGGACATATCGATAGTAAATTCGGAATCTCTGTTCACCAAATTCCGCATATTTTGCGAATTGTGGAGAACACAAAAATGAGCATTGTCGGAATTCACATGCACACAGGATCTGATATTTTAGATATCGAAGTATTCTTGTATGCTGCTGAAATTCTATTTGATACAGCTAAACATTTCAAAGATTTACAATTCTTAGATTTCGGAAGCGGATTCAAAGTGCCTTACAAAAAAGACGATATCGAAACAGACATCGAAGAATTAGGTAAAAAATTATCTAAAAGATTCAACGCTTTCTGTACAGAATACGGAAGAGATTTAACGCTGATTTTCGAACCAGGAAAATTCTTGGTGAGTGAAGCAGGTCATTTCTTAGTAAAAGTAAACGTAGTAAAACAAACTACATCAACAGTATTTGCTGGAGTTGACAGTGGTTTCAACCACTTGATTCGTCCAATGTTGTACGGATCTTCACACCACATTGAAAACATCTCTAACCCAAAAGGAAAAGAGCGTTTTTACTCTGTTGTAGGATACATTTGCGAAACAGATACTTTTGCAAACAACCGTAGAATTCCAGAAATTACTGAAGGAGATATTTTAGCTTTCAGAAACGCTGGAGCATACTGTTTCTCAATGTCGTCAAACTACAATTCAAGATACAAACCAGCCGAAGTTCTTTGGAAAGACGGAAAAGGAATCTTGATTCGTGCTCACGAAACTTTCGAAGATTTACTTAAAAATCAAATTCCGTTGCCAGAAGAAATCGCTGCAACAGTTTAAAAATAAAAAAAAAGAGAATATCACTTTAATCCCGTTTCTTAATTGAGGCGGGATTTTTTTATTATAGATTTCTGATTTATAATATTCTGACTAAACAAAATAGAAAAAATCAGCCTAAATGTAGATTGTTCTTAAAAGCAATCTAACCCGAAGCTCCGGACAGTATATCAACCTGAAATTCATTATCATTTTTGTCTCCCTCTGTCTATCAAGCTCAGTTATATATTTTACTACCCTCCATTTCACAAAAGTTCAATACCCATATACTCAAAAAAACATCTCCAAAAAAAACAAGAATTAAACTACAAAATTATTATATTGCTCCAATAATTAAAATTAAAAAAATGGATGAATGACAAAAGTAATCATTGTAATAAAAACTAATTAAATTAATAAGTAAATTCAAAAAAAAGAAAAATTTAAATGCGATGAAAAATCTACAAACTATAGTATCAGCCTTAATTCTAGTATCCTTAATAGCCAGTTGCTCTAATAAAAAAATAGATGAAAAAGGTTTCCAAGTTAGTTCAAATGACGATTCTATTAACGAACAATCGAACGGAATTAAAAGTGATTCGCTAAAATTTAACACTCAACCAACTGATGTGTTATTAACAGGTGTCCCAAATGTAAGACTTACAACAATATACAAAGTAAACGTAAACAAAAAAGACAAATCAACTTTTACAGGTTCAAATACTCATATTTATAGATATGCTGAAAATGAAAAGGGTTCTGAAAATAATTGGAATAATAATTTAATGCCAGGGATTGGAGCCGTTTATGGATATAATATGGTAAATATTTCGCATTATGACATTCAAGAAAGAAAACAAAAAACTTTTTTTAAAAATTCTGTCTTGATTAAAACACTTTACTATCCTGCATTTTCTAAAGATACATTAAATAACAAACCTATTACTACTAGAGAATATTTTATGGTTTCTGTTTATAATCAAGACACAAACAAAGATGGCTTTATCAATCTTAAAGATCTAAGACGACTTTATCTATTCAATATAAATGGAGAAAAACAAAAAGCACTTATTCCCGAAAATTATTCTGTTTTTAAATCCGAATATGATTCAGGCAATGACTTTATGTATGTTTTTGCAAAACTAGACACTAATAATAATGGACAAGCAGATGAAAACGAACCTATCCATATTTTCTGGATTGATCTTAAAGATCCGAATAAAACAGGCCGACAATATTAGGTAATAAATGGCTTTATAAATTTTAAAAAAAGTTCCATTAATGTATAATAAAATAAAACTACATTTTAGTTTTCAGAAACGCTGGAGCTTACTGTTTCTCAATGTCTTCGAACTACAACTCAAGATACAAACCAGCCGAAGTTCTTTGGAAAGACGGAAAAGGAATCTTGATTCGTGCTCACGAAACTTTCGAAGATTTACTTAAAAATCAAATTCCGTTGCCAGAAGAAATTGCTGCAACAGTTTAAAAATAAAAAAAAGAGAATATCTACGAAGTCCCGTTTCTTAATTGAGGCGGGATTTTTTTGTTTTTGTTTCTCGCAGATTTCGCAGATTGGACAGATTTATTTTATTATTCATTTTTTATCAGGCTGAGTGAAGTCGAAGCCCTCGCAAGTATAACCATACTTATTTAATCTCAAACCCCGTTAGCGCGGATTTGCAATCCGTGCCCGCAAAGATGAGCACGTTCCTCTTCATTGATTCTCTTTGTGGGCACGGATTGCAAATCCGCGCTAACGATTCTAAGAAAGTTTAACTTATTTAAATAAGAAAAATCATATTTTTGTTTCAGAAAAATTTAAATACCTTTGAAATATGAGCACAACAACAAAACCAAGACATATCGGTAGAAATATCAGCCGAATTAGAGAGCTTAAAGGTATGAAGCAGGAAGCGCTTGCACAAGCAATTGGCTCGAACCAGCAGGCAATTTCTATGATTGAAAACAGCGAAAGTGTTGATCAAGAAAAACTTGCCAATATTGCAGAAGCACTTGGTGTTACGGTAGAAGCGATTGAGAATTTTTCTGAAGAAGCTGTTTTCAATTTTTTCAATAATTTTTACGATCACAGTTCTAGTGCTCAAGGAAGTGGTAACAACAATGTCAATTGCAATTTCAATCCACTTGATAAAGTTGTAGAACTTTACGAACGTTTGGTTCAGGCTGAAAAAGACAAAGTGGAGTATTTAGAAAAGTTACTAAAAGGAAAATAACTTCCTATAGAATATAAATTTATGAAAACACAAATATCTTATGATTTTGTGTTTTTTTTTTAAAACTAAAAACAAAACTATGAAAAAACTAATTCTGCTTTTTTTTATCATTCTGGTTTCTTTTTCAATCAAAATAAACGCACAAAATGCTCAGTCAATTTTTCTAGATAATCTCGAATCGTTTGAAAGGTTAGCAAAAAATAAAAATGAATCAATAAGTTTAAACAAAGTTTATGAAGCTCGAAAGTTTTTAATAGATATTACTGGCATTACTTATAAGATGGAACAACCATTTGATATGCCTGTATTTCCACCAGATAAAACTATAAAAAAATGGAGATCTTGGTTTGAAAAAAATAAGGATCTCTTATATTATGATGAAAAAGAGAAAGAAGTTAAAGTGATAAAAAAATAAAAAAACTAATTTTAGCCTACCAAATCAATCCCCAAAACAAATGAAATTCACAATCCCCCTATCAACCCTACTCCTAGTATTTACAACAAATCTATTCAGCCAAACCATTGCTGATTTAAAACTAAAACCAAAAGAAATTCCTAGAAATTATGCTGTAAGCGACGGAAATATTTGCATTACACCACAAGCTTGTACTTTCTATAACGACATTCAAACCTATATTAATATTGTTGGAACTGTAAAAAGTAAAGCCATTCAAAGTTTTAAAAGCAAAGGAGACAGTGGTTCGATCATGTATTTTGAATTTGAACACGTTTTTAAAGGTGATCGATTCCTGCAAGGTTTACTCTGGGGAAAAGCCGGAGAACCAACAGACGAACATCCAGAAGAATATATTGCAAAAGGAAAATTTCTAGTCATTTGGAGTTTGAAATCTGATAGTCCGTTAAAGGAAAAATCGGAAACTAAAGTGGAGAACATTCTTCCATAAAAAATAAATTCTACAAAATATTTACTGAATACATTACAAAAAATAGAACAATCCATTAATGAAAAAAACATTACTTATACTTATTTCGATTTTAGCCATAAGCTGTAGCAACGACGATACACCTAAAACCGACAAAACTTCTATAAATCTGGTAACAGGAATTAATTTTAGATCAACTACAGATGACTTAGGATTAAAACTCGGAAACCCAAATGTTTTGATAAAAAACAACTTTTTAATTTACCCTAATCCTGCGCGTAACAACAATTATCTTTATATTTCAACGCAAGGAAACATTACAGGAGTTTGGTTTGTACCCGCAAAACCTGAAAAAATTTATCAAGATGTTCAGTTTAGTACTATCTTAAAGAGCGATTTGTATAGTGAACAATCTATTGCCTCAAACGCTACGCTTTCTTACAATGATTTACCTGCAAATACTACTAAACTTGATATAACAACTCTTACTACAGGGTATTATAAAATCTTCGTTAAAATTGGAGGTACTATTCATTGGGATAATTTGTATGTATACAGTGATGCAGAAGATAATGAAGAATATTTTGTAGAAGTCAAGAATTTTTGGAAATAAGTCTCAGTCCTTATCATAACTGCATTTAAAACATTTAGTAGTATCTTCGTATTTCAAAAAAAATACATTTTAAACATTACAAAAAATGAAACTGCAAATACGAATCCTGCTTTATTCTATACTCTTCTTTTTATATCTAACTGCAACTCAGTTTTTCCTATCGCTTGGGCAAATATTAAAAACAGATCCTTATATCACTCTTGGTTGCGGATTCGCTGTTTTTAATCTGATATATGCTTTTTTCGCTTTAAAATGGAAGCCGCTTTTAAATATAATCTGTGCGGTTGGAATTGCCGCTTTATCTTTATTTCTGGCTTTGCAATTTACCAATCTTCATCTTTTTATAGATTATGATCCGTATCAGGTTAAAACGGCCATTTTTGCCAATGCTGTTTTATCAATTATTTTTTGGGAGATTGTGTATCAAGTGAAGATTAGAAAATAATAAAAAAATCAATTGCCTCCAGCTTTAGTTGGAGGTTTATATAGAAAGTCTAGAGCGGGCTTTAGTCAAATGAATAAATTTTGGCTAAAGCCTTTTTTATTATTATATGCTGACCTCCAGCTAAAGCTGGAGGCAATTTATCTGATCTGGATTTCTGTTGTAACTTTACTTTACAAACCTTCTAAATGGTTTGGAAAATATAAAGCCGAAAATCAACATTGGTGTTTGAAATATATTAAAAAAAAATAGAGAGAATCTGAAAAAACACGCTCTAGCATACTCAGTCCTACAATTTAAAAGACGGAATTTCGTACATAATTTTCTATATTAGCATTTTAAATTTTATCCAAGCCAAAAATGCCTAATATGAAAATTAGAACTTTAATCCTTTTATCAGTACTTACTATTTCTTGTAAAAAAGAAACAAAAACGGAAACCGAAACTCCAAAAACTATAACAAAAGACAGTGTATCTATTTCTCCAAAAGAAGAACCTGAAACTCCACAATCTGATACAATTTTGCTTTCGACCAAACACAAAACCAACAAAATTACATGCGATCTTGATGGAGACAATTTAGACGAAACCGTAGAAATCTTCAGAAGTACCAAAAACAAAAAAAGCGGACTGAAAATTACTTATGGAAATGGAAAAAAAACAGATTTTCTAGGTTTTGGAAATGATATTCTGCAACAAGGTTTTGATGAAATTGACTGGGTTGGCATTTTTGAAAAAGCTCCTAAACATGAAATTTACTTTAATAATGTAAATGATGATGGCGAAATTATTGGTGAAGAACAAGTTGCAGAAGAGGACAAAATAAAATTGCCAAACGACGGAATTTTTATTCACGCTGACGAAAGCTGTGGCGGTGGCGTTATTTATCTAAAAAACGGTAAATACGAATGGATTCAGCAAGAATAAACAGATTGTGATTGAACCTAAAGTATTCTGAATATGAAAAGTACATCCGAAATTGCAAATCGTTTTAGAGAAGTCATTTTAAACGGAACCTGGATTGCAAATACCAATTTTAAAGATCAACTTGAAAATCTGGATTGGAAAATTGCGGTTAGTCCTGTTCAGAATTTAAATACTATTGCTGCTTTGGCGCAACATATTCATTATTATATAGACGGAATAAATACTGTTTTTAAAGGCGGAAATCTAGATATAAAAGACAAATTCAGTTTCGACTTCCCTCCTGTTCAATCTCAGGAAGAATGGAATATTTTTCTAACTCAATTCTGGAATGCTGCCGAAGAATTTGCTTCGTTAGTAGAACAAATTCCTGATAAAAAACTCGATGAAAGTTTTGTCGATATCAAATACGGTTCATACAAAAGAAATATCGAAGCGATGATTGAACATAGTTATTATCATTTAGGACAAATCGTTTTGATTAAAAAATTACTGACCAATTAGAACTTCTTTTCCTAAAAATCACAAACTTAAAAAGACTTTGATTCTACAATTAAAAATGAAGAAACTACTTTTACTTTTGCCTTTATTCTTATTATTTATTAACTGTAAGAAAAACGAGCCAATCCAGAAAAAAGAAATTGTTAATGCTACTGATACCACAAACATAGCTGACGCTAAAAATGATAGCATCGCTTTATTAGCAATCACTAAGAAGCTTTACCAATGGGCAGAAGAAAAAAGCACAGGAAGCGACTTCAGTCCTATTGAAGATCAAAATACAGATAGTATTTACAGCGGAATCGATATGAAACTTCATAAAGCCCGACTTAAAGAACTTGAAAACACTCATTTATTTTCAAAAGATTTTATTGCGAATTACAATAAAATTGCCCTAAAAATTGATACTGATCTTAAAAATGGATCTCTAAAGTGGAATGTTGGCGAACTGCCTCCATTTGGTACTGGTGCAAGTCCCTGGTGTAATTGCCAGGACACTCCTGATAATTTCTTAAATAAAATTTGGATCATGCATCTTTCGATAGAAAACAATAAAGCATTCTACAATTGGAGTTGGGGTGATGGAATTGTGTATAACATCAAAACTGTAAAAGAGAATAACGAATGGAAAATATCCTATCTGGAAGGTTTTGATTACGACGGTTTTATTAGAAGCTTTCAGAAAACAAATGATTTTACCGGAAAATGGAAAAACGATATGGTTTCACTTAGTATTGGTGATACTTCGCTGGCTTTCGAATATCATGGACAATGCGTTTATTTTTATCCCATTCGAAAAATAAGCAATACTGAATTTGAAATGATTTGGGCTAGAGAAATGGACTGTAAATTTGATAACGGAACAGATGAAACTTTTGGATTAAAAGAGATTCCGCAAATTGGCAAACCATTTTCTAAAATGACACTTAAAAACAATACTTTACATGTTCAGTATTATTACAAAAAATGGGTAGAAAAATACAGCGAACAAACAGATGGCGTTTTTACAACAGAATATATCAAGTATAGAGAAGAATATTAATTTTTTAAAACCAAGAAAAATGATAATGAGAAAATACTTCTTCTTTGCTTTACTGTTTTGCATGCACTTTTCATTTTCGCAAAATATAGATCATCTTAGTACTATTTTAAAACAACTCAAATTAAAAGAAAAACAGATTAATCTTGAGCTTGTCAGTCAAAAAGTATTGCCGTATGATAAAACTAAAAGTGTAGTGGTTGTTCCAAAATACGCTTCTGAAGTAGCTGACGATTATTTTGTCTTAGACGCTTATATACTGGTAATCGATAATGCAACGGGAAAAATAATCTATAAATTTGTTGAACCTGAGGCATGGACATCTGATGCCGTGATTTTAACTGATATTTCTGTCGATACTGGACTGTATCATTTAAACAAAACCACAAGAGCTTTTGGAATAAGAGTAAGTTATCGAACTCAAAGTCAGCCAAATCCCTACAGTGAAAGTAATCTATCTTTGTATATTATTGATAAAAATTCTTTAAAAGAAGTACTTCACAATTATAGTATTTCAAGATATGGTGGAGAATGGGATACCAAATGTAATGGAGAATTTGAAGACAGTAATTCTACTATTGATATTGACAAACTACAAACCAATAATTTTAATAATCTCATTGTAAAAACCAAGATTACCAAAACAAAAAGCGTTTTTAAAAATGATGATTGTATTTCTAAAGAATCCATTAAAAAAGAAACAACAAAGCTGGTTTTCAATGGCAAGGAATACAAATAGAGAAATGAATTATTTAAACCAACTTTAATACAACCAACAAATGCAAACAAAATTTTTAATCTTAATAGCTATTCTTTGTTTAGCCAGCTGTAAAGATTCTAATAAAATTGAAAGAGAAGGCGAACCAACAATTTATGGAGTAAAAAGCGAAGATGAAGAAATGAACGCCGCTATTTTACAAGCGAATGAAACCTTAGACGATTTCAAAAAAGGACTATTGGATCCTACCGCTGACAGCCACGCATTAAAAGTTAAGTTTTCAAATGAAAAAGGCATCGAACATATGTGGATTGGCGATATTGTTTATAAAGATGGTCAATATACTGGAATTCTAAACAACGAACCCGAATACATTACAGAGTATAAATCGGGGGACAAAATAGAGGTTGACGCTTCTAAAATTAGCGACTGGATGTATCTCGTAAATGGAAAATTACATGGTGGCTATACGATCCGAGTTTTGCGTGACCGAATGACTGAAGAAGAAAGAAAACAACTAGATGAAGAAAGCGAAATGCAATTTGATTAATCTTTAAACTATTTCATGAAAAATATTCTGTCTTTATTATTATGTATTGTGTTGTTTTCAAACTGTAAAACAGATAAAAAAGAAGCAATCAAAACCAATATTTCTACTGAAGAATCTTCAAAAGAAGAACCTTTTGTATTGAAGGTTGAAAAAATTGATTCGACACAATTTCCAGAATCAATAAAATATGAAGGTTTTATAAAAAATGCCGTTCGCTGGAAAGACAAATCGGGAGACAATATTGTTATTACTACAGAAACAGGTTATCATATTAATAAAAAATTCGAACATGATTCTGATGGTTCTGATGCTGAATTATTTGCCTATCATTATATTATTTCGGGAAATGAAGCAAAACAAACCTGGAAAGTTTACGATTTTATTTCAGACTGTCCTGTCGATATTGTGGCTTCGTTTGTAAAAAATACTTTTCAGGTTACTGATTTAAACCAAAACGGAATTGCAGAAACATGGCTTATGTACAAAACCGTTTGTCATGGAGATGTAAGTCCGTGTAATATGAAAATTATTATGTACGAAGGAAATCAAAAATACGCAATTCGTGGCGAAAGCAAAGTTGCTGTTGGAATTGATGATCATGGCAAAAAACAATTTATTGGAGGCGAATACAAACTAGATGATAACTTTAAAAAAGCTCCAAAAGCCTTTCAAGAATTTGCTCAAAAATTATGGGCCGATAATTTGATAGAAAACTGGGAAAATTAACATTCTATTTCACTCACATTAAACACATAGTAATGAAACGACTCATTTTAGTTTTACTGCTTTCTATTTTTGTTTCTTGCAAAAAAGAAAATCAAACTCCGGAATCAAAAGGATCAAATAAAGAAATTCAGAATGATACGGAATCTGTCATTGAAGAAGAAAATGACAGAAAAACGGATACTTTAAAAATTACGTATCAGGATCATAAAAACTTATTTGATATTCTGACCCTATTACCAGACAGTACCATGTCAAGCTGGTCTTGGCCTAAAAATGACCGAATTGAATTTGTAAAAAACATTCAAAAAAATAATTATGCAACGGCATCCCGCGATCATTTTTCCAATATTTCCTTAATAGCTCCAAACACGATCCAAATTGGAGTTGTTGACGGATCTTGGATTTTATCTATTTATAAAAAAAGCACTAAAAACTACATTGTACTTACCGATGACAAAGTTGGAGATGGAAACGATTTTCATGCTTTTGAATATGTAAATGGAAAATTAATGAGTTTATCGATGGAAAAGCTTTTCAACGGTTTTCTAAAAACGATTTTGGTGGATCAAAATGATAAAAAATGTCTGGATTTTTTTGAGGAAAATAAAATCGGATTTGAATATTCTTTTATCGGAACTAAAAAAATCGAAATCAGTAATTCTTCATTAGAAGATACTGATGGCTGTTTTAAAGGAAACACATTGAATTATGAATTTAATCCAGAATCGGCAACATTTCATTTAACCAATATTCAGTAAATCCAGACAATCAAAAACGATCTGAAATGATGAAAAATTTAAAAAC
Source organism: Flavobacterium panacis (assembly GCF_024649945.1). Taxonomy (GTDB): domain Bacteria; phylum Bacteroidota; class Bacteroidia; order Flavobacteriales; family Flavobacteriaceae; genus Flavobacterium; species Flavobacterium panacis. The sequence continues at coordinate 442,387 of NZ_JANKMS010000002.1, forward strand.
TATCCTTCTACTTCTTACAATCTCAATTTTTGGTCAGTCCATTGCACAAACCAAAACAAAAATACCGGTTCCGTCAAGAGAAACAATTGAAGAATTTTATGATGCTATTTTTGCTGATAACACGCAAAAAGTACTTAAAATGATTGGAACTAAATTTCCAGCCAATTACGAACCTAAAAATAAAATTTTACCACTGCAAGCTGCTATCTGGCAAAAGAATCTGACTGTTGTAAAAGCTTTAACAGAAGGCGGTGCTAATATCAATAATCCGACCTTGTCTGTTGTAGATACTGCTGCCGAAAAAGGAGCATTTGAAATTCTTTCGTATTTTATTCAAAAAGGAGCAAAGATTTCGAACAAGTCGTTTAACATTGCGGGATTTTATCAGTCTTATAATTGTGCCAAATTATTATTGCAAAAAGGAGCCAATCAGGACGGAGGAGATATTCGCGGTAAATTTTGGGTATTCGAACAAGCCGTTAGAAAATCTGATTATGAAGTTTTGAAAGCTTTGAAATTAGATAAAGATGAAATAAACTATCACAATTATGATGGTGAAACAGCACTGATTATTGCTATAAAAAATAAAAACATTGACATGGTAAAATATCTGCTTCAAAGAGGAGTAGATAAAAACAAACCCGAAACATTTGATGCTGGTGATGACATTTCGTACGGTAAAAAACCAATTCAGATTGCTACAAAAATGAAATTGACTGAAATCGTCAAATTACTAAAATAATAGCTTTACATTTTCATCAAAGCTTAACCTGTCGTTTTCTTACGAATTAAAAGAATTCAGTATATTTATTTTAGAATTTTAAACTTTCAAAAAAATGAAAAAATTAATCTTCTCTCTTTTATTTTTAATAGGCTTATCAGTATCTGCACAGACTTCTAAAGAATTGATTGGAAAATGGCAAATGGTAAAATGGACTAAAAACGGAAAAGAAAAAGATATTAAAAAACGTTTTAAAACAGATCAGGTTTTTCAGGTTTTTAAAGAAAATGGTGATTTCGAAAGTGTTATTGGCGAAGAATCACACAAAGCAAAATGGAAATTATCTGATGACAATTCTCAACTGACTATTATTTCAGTTATTCTTCCAGTCGTATTTACTGTAAATTCTTTTGATAGCCAAAAACGTGTGATCACCAATACAGAAGTGGGTACTTTTGAATATAAAAAAGTAAGTGAATAAAGTAACTTTAGTATTTTGATTTCTTATAAAAAAGAGATTTCTGCTTCCTAAAAAAATCTGAGAAAAGGCATAGTTGTTGAATGTGAAATGAAATATATTTACACCTTCAAAAGAAATACTATGCAAAAAACTACTTTACTATTTTCTATACTCTTTTTGACACTTTTCTCTTGTGGTGTAAAAACAACGCAAGCCTTAATAAGTGATGGAAATTATGACGGTGCAATTGACCGTGCAGTAGAAGCTTTAAGAACTAATAAAGATGCTAAAGGCAAACAAGATTATGTGTATTTGCTAGAAGAAGCTTTTGCTAAAGCGAAAGATAGAGATCTTCGCAATCTTGAATTACTGTCTAAAGATGCCAATCCTGCGAATGCAGAACGCATTTACAATACTTATTTACAGCTGAATAATCGTCAGGAAAAAATTGCTCCACTCTTACCATTGAAATTAATAAAGTTGGGAAAAAACGCTTATTTCCCATTTGATAATTATTCGAATGAAATTGTAAACAGTAAAAATGCACTTTCAAAATATTTGTATGAGAATGCTTCTTCTCTTTTAAAATCAACTAACAAAATGGATTTCAGAAAAGCGTATGATGATTTCGCTTATCTGGAAAGCATTAATCCTGGTTATAAAAACACTAAAAAATTAATGGATGACGCTCTTTTTAAAGGAACTGATTTTGTTGATGTATACGCCAAAAACGAAACCAATTTGGTGATTCCGAAAATGCTTCAGGATGATTTATTGGATTTCAAAACGTACGGATTAAATGATAAATGGACGGTTTATCATAGCACAAGACAGAAAAATACAACTTACGATTACAGTCTGATTATTAATTTTAGAGATATATTTATTTCACCAGAACAAATTAAAGAGAAAGAATTCATAAAAGAACGTCAGGTAAAAGATGGTGTAAAAACGCTTTTGGACAGCCGTGGAAGACCTGTAAAAGACAGTTTAGGAAAAGAAATTAAAGTGGATAATTATAAAATTCTTCGTGCCACAGTTTATGAATTCAGACAATTTAAATCTTGTCAGGTCACAGCAAAAGTAGATTACATAGATTTAAAAACGAATCAGTTGGTACAAACTTTCCCTATTAGCAGCGAATTTGTTTTCGAAAATATTTATTCCAAATATAGAGGAGACAGAAATGCTTGTGATGACAATTACCTGAATTATTTCACCAAACGCCCTGTTCCATTTCCAAATAACGAACAAATGGTTTTTGATACAGGTGAAGATTTGAAAGCTAAAATCAAAGAGATCGTAGTTAGAAATAAGTTTAGGCTATAATTATGTAACACAACAACATAAAAAAAGGTGCATCTTTGATGCGCCTTTTTTATTTACGATCATATTAAATTAAAAAAAATGCTATTTCTTTATTACGCAACCAAAAAGTTGTATATATTTGCAACTGATTAGTTGCGTAATTTATTAAATAAATGAAACGAGATATTTTTCAGGCTATTGCCGATCCGACCCGCAGAGCGATTTTAGTTTTAATCTCTTCGACTGCATTAACTCCTAATGCAATTGCCGATCAGTTTAAAACGACAAGACAAGCTGTCTCTAAGCACATTAAAATATTAAATGAATGTGATTTACTAGAAGAAAAAAAACTGGGCAGAGAAATTTATTATCAGCTCAAAATTGACAAAATGAAAGAAATAGATCATTGGCTGGAACAGTTTAAAAAGATTTGGGAACAACGTTTTAATCAATTGGATCAAGTATTAATGAATTTAAAATCTAAAGAAAATGAAATCTGATCTTTTAATGAATTTTGCTGTAGACAAGGAAAATAAAACAGTAAATATAAAACGCGAATTTAATGAGTCATTATCTAATGTGTGGTCTGCCTGGACAGAACCCGAAATTCTGGATTTATGGTGGGCACCAGCTCCTCTAAAATCAAAAACAAAGTTTATGGACTTTAGAGAAGGTGGAAAAAGATTATATGCGATGGTAGGCCTTGATGGCGTAGAACGTTGGAGCTATTTTGAGTATAGCTCTATTTCTCCTAAAACAAATTTCAAACATTCTGCCACTTTTTGTGATGCAGAAGGAAATCCAAATTCAGAATTTGGAAGCTCCTATTGGGATATTACTTTTTCTGAAAAAGATGATTTAACAGTTGTTGATATTCATATAAAACGTGACAGTTTTGAAGAACTACAAAAAATAATTGAAATGGGCTTTAAGGAAGGATTTACCTCTGCACTGAAAGGTTTGGATAAAGTCTTAGCTGAAAAATAAAACCGTTTCAAATAAACTAACTATTTACAAATTAAAATCTAAAGAAAATGAAATCGAATCTATTAATGAATTTTACGGTAAATAAGGAAAACAATACAGTAAATGTAAAACGAGAATTCAACGCTTCATTATCAAATGTCTGGTCTGCCTGGACAGAAGCCGAAATTCTGGATCAGTGGTGGGCGCCAGCTCCATGGAAATCAAAAACAAAAAGCATGGAATTTGAAATAGGTGGACGACGATTATATGCTATGGTAGGACCTGAAGGTGAAGAACATTGGGCATTGGCAGATTACACTTCGATAAATCCGAAAACAAATATAAAATGGCTGGATGCTTTTTGCGACAGCGAAGGAAATTTAAATGACGAATTTCCACGTTCTGACTGGGATGTTACTTTCTCAGAAAATAGTGATACGACTTTTGTTGATGTTGCCATTAAACACGAAAAACTATCTGATCTGGAAATGATTATTCAAATGGGCTTTAAAGAAGGCTTTACTATTGCAATGGAAGGTTTGGATAAAATTTTTGATGCAAAAGCAAAATAAAAACTTCTAATTAAATTGTAGAAATCCTGTCTCAACCTGAGCAGGATTTTTTTGTTTTTAAGAAGAAACCTACACTTCTATTTTTCAATCATGTAATCTCAGAATATTTTTGAGTTTTTATTGATTTTTAACCTACTTTTAAAAAAAATTAAAACAACCCAAAAACCACAACCAACTAAAGACCAATACCATAATCATGAAAAAGCTATTTTTCATTTGTTTTATTTTGTTCTCTTTTTTCAGCTACGCGCAAGAAAATTGTAATAATGGTATTGATGATGATGGCGATGGAAAAATTGATTTAAACGATGAGGATTGCAAATGCTCTGTTTCTCCAACAACTAGTTTAGTCAATAATCATGATTTTGAGATTAAAAATTCTTGTCCAGATAATTTCGCTCAATTCGGAAAAGTACAAGGGTGGTTTCTACCCAGTACGGCTACTTCAGATTATATTAATACTTGCAATTTCATTCCTGTTTCTGCTGTAGATGCAGGCGTTTATCCGTTCCCAGCCAGAAATGGAAATGGAGTTGCCGGAATCTTAATCTCTCAGGATTATAAAGAATTTATTGCGAGCTGTACCAATACGACTTTAAAAGCCGGTACAAAGTATCAGGTAAACTTTGATATCGCAGCCTCTACTTCTGGAAGAGATCCTTTTGGGAGTCTTCCTTTGGGACAAGTCTGTAATCTTGGGCGTTTAAATGGCGGAATTGTAGACATAACCATTTACGGTAGAGCAAATTGTATCAAAACAATTCCGCCGAACAGTAACAACATGCCTCCTGATTGGATTCCGTTAGGTAAAGCAACTTATTTGCCTTCCAAAAATTGGGGTCAGCTAACGATAGAATTTACTCCTCCCTTTGATATGAATGCTATCATGTTAGGTTCACCAAAAGAACTGTCTGACACCTACGTCAAAGAATATGATTATCATCTTTGTTTTCCTTACTTTTATTTAGATAATGTTGTTTTAAATAAATCTTCTGATTTAGGTCTCAGCATAACTTCTACTGGTAGTTACTGCGAGAATAATTTAGTTTTACAAGCCCAGATAGATTCGAGCATAGGATCTGATTATACGTATCAATGGTATCGAAATGGTATTGCCATTGTGGGAGAAACTAATAGTACTTTACCCATTGTTTTTGCACCTACCAACATTGGTGATTATCAGGTAAAAATCACAAATTCAAGCAACTGCAAAATAAGTCCGCTTTTTAATGTGATCGAAATTATTGATGTTCCAGAATATTCTATTGATCAAAGTCCGTGTTTTCCAGGAATTACAACTCTAACTATAACGACTCCTGCAGATGAATACAGTTTTGATGGAGGTATCGTGTATTCCACAAATCCAACTAAAAGTGATTTAACAGCGTTGGTGAATCCAATTTACATCTCCATTAAAAAAAATGGCTGTTATTCAAGTCTTAGAAATGTGATTTTACAATATCCCCCTTTAGAAACCGTTATGAATCCTCCGAAAGTAACTGTTGTACAGCCTACATGTGGTCAAAATAATGGATCTTTAACTGTAACGACACCAGCCTTAGAATATAGTTTTGATGATGGAGTTACTTGGAGTACAAATCCTGAATTAAATAATTTACCTCCAAATCCTCATCATGATTATAAAATCAAGATAAAATCATTACTAGGCTGTATTTCGACTGCTTACTATGCCGTAATGTATCCTTTTTTATTGCCTTTGCCAAATGTAACCCAAACCAATGCGAGTTGCGGAATTGGAGGAACCATATCATTCACTCCTTCTCCATCATACGAATACAGCATTGACAATGGTGCAAACTGGTCAACAAATCCGAACTTTACCAATGTAAAAGCGGACTCTTATGTTGCTATGACTAGAAATGAATTAGGCTGTGAATCTCAAAAAAAAATGATTTATATAGGAACTGATTTTAAGCAAAAACCTCAAGTTACTTCTACAAATGCTAGTTGCGGAAAACTCGGTAGTATTTCTGTAAAAACAATCGCTTCACAATATAGTTTTGACGGAGGAATGTCTTGGTCAACAAATAACACTCTTGAGGACCTGACTTGGGGATGGTATACAGTAATGGTCAAAGATGATCAAGGTTGTACTTCTTTGCCAGAATCAGTCTATATTCAAGATTATATTCTTGATATTGATATAAAATACAAGGTTGAAAACGCAAACTGTTATAATAATGGAAGTATTCAGTTTACAACTACCGCTTCAGAATTTAGTATTGATAATGGAAGAACCTGGTCATCAGATCCTTTGTTTTCAAATCTTCCTGCCGGAGACTATTTCTTAAAAGTTCGAAATAGGATTAATTGTGAATCTGCTGTAAAATATGTCCCTGTACGAGACCTTTCAAATAGTACTCCTGATTATAAGATTACAAATGCCAGTTGTAATTCTTTTGGAAGTATTACCATAACATCATCAGCTGATTATTACAGTTTTGATAATGGCGTAACATGGTCTGAGGATAATTCTATTTCTAATTTAACTGGTAATTTAAACTTTACTTTATTAGTAAAAAATGGCACAAGCTGTTTTTCTAAACCTGCTACAATCAATTTTAATTCTACGATTTTAGCGAATCCTACGGTTAATAATCATACCGTTTCTCTTTGTGATGAATGGAATGATAAAATTGAAAAGGCAAATTTATCTTCTTATGAAAGTGCCATTATCACTAATTGTTCTAATTATACGTTTCATTATTTTACATCACTCTCAGATGCCGAAAATCTAAATCTGGTCAACGAAATTATAAATTACAACAACTTCGAAGTTTCTGATAATACCACAATTTTTACAGCCGTTGTTTCTACTGAAAACTGTCATAGCGTAGCCGAAATTAGATTTTCATTATTAAAATCACCAACATTTGATCTAATTCCTGATTCTGTTGTATTATGCGAAAACGAAACTGTTTTGGTTAATGCAGGTACTAATTTTGACAGCTATCTTTGGTCTACTGGAGCAAACACAAGTTCCATTATTGTTAATCAGCCAGGCAATTATTCTGTCACAGCAACATCCAAATATGGTGCACAAGTATGTACTTCGACTAAAAATTTTCAGGTAGTTTTATCCAACCGTGCTGCAATCCAAAAAATTACCACTCAGGATTTTACTGAAAACGACAACATAATTGAAATAAACTTATCCGGCAAAGGTGTTTATGAATATTCTGTTGATGGTATTTATTACCAAAACGATCCCGTTTTTAGAAACTTATCTAGTGGTATTTATACCGTTTATGTTCGAGATAAAAACAATTGCGGAATCACAACCGACGAAGTGTTTTTACTAATGTATCCTAAATTTTTCACTCCAAATGGAGATGGTTTTAACGATACCTGGAATATCCATTTTTCTGCTTTAGAACCAGAACTTGATGTAAGCATATTTGACCGCTATGGACAACTTATAAAAAAACTGAATTACTCCAATTCTTGGGACGGAACACTAAATGGACAAAATCTGCCTGCTGATGATTATTGGTTTGTTGTAAAAAGAAAAACCGGCAAAGAATTTAAAAGTCATTTTAGTTTGAAAAGATAAAAACAAACTCTTCTAAAAACTTTATAATAAAGGAATTTTGGAATGAAAATCGAGTAGCAAAGAATTAGTTCAACAAGGGAAATCCTTTACAAATTGCAGGATTTTTTTGTATTTTTGATTTGCAAATTTGATTTTCGACTTCCAATATCTTGTAAACCAAAAACATAACAAAATGACAAAATTGTTTCTTCTACTTTTTGCATTCACTACGGTAACTGTTTTTTCTCAAAATAGATATGAACTTTCAGACGAAGGAAAAGACAAACTTTATTTATCAGATTCAATTGCAAATCTTGCCAAAGCCGGAAAAATTACAGATCATCCGATAGTTGTAGTTGACGGAATTCCACATCGTTATCAGGATTTAGAAAAAGAAAAACTTGCGCTTTCTAAAATTGAAATTGCAAAAATAATTCCGCTTCAAAAACAGACTGGTATTAATATTTATGGAAATTATGCCGAAGACGGCGTTTTGATCGTTACAACAAATAGAAATAGTTACCACAAACCTTCACAAGAAATAAAACAAGAATAATTACAACGCATACCCAAAATTAATGAACAAATTTTTTACCCTGGCATTTGTACTTTTATCTTCAAGCTTAGTATTCAGCCAAAAAAGCAAAACTAAAACGACAGAAACATCAAAACCTTTTGTTTTAGGTGTTATTGACGAAATTCAATCCAAAGAATTAAACGAAAAAAGAACTTTAAACATTTATCTTCCTGAAGGTTATAATCCTGCCGAAGCCACAAAATATCCCGTTATTTACTTACTTGACGGTTCTGCCGATGAGGATTTTATACATATTTCTGGATTGGTTCAGTTTAATAGTTTTGAATGGATCAATCAGGTTCCAAAATCAATTGTAGTTGGTATTGCAACTGTAGATAGAAAAAGAGATTTTACTTTTCCAACTACTATTGAAAATGATAAAACCCGTTTTCCAACAACAGGTCATTCTGATCAGTTTATTGCTTTTATCGAAAAAGAATTACAACCTTTTATTGCGAAAAAATACAAAACAACCGAATCAAAAATGTTCATTGGACAATCTTTAGGCGGATTGTTAGGAACAGAAATTTTGCTTAAAAAACCTTCTCTGTTTAATAAATATGTTATTGTAAGTCCGAGTTTATGGTGGAACAACGGTTCTTTACTCGATTTAGATGCCGAAGTACTAAAACAGAATTTCAAACCGCAAACTGAAATTTATATCGCTGTTGGAAAAGAAGGATTAACTCCGACCGAAATTCCAAGAGTTATGGAAGTTGATGCTAATTTATTGGCTGATAAACTAAAAGAATCCAAAAGCAAAAATGTAAAGATTTATTTCGATTATTTCCCTGAAGAAAATCACGGATCGATTCTTCACACAGCTGTTTCTAATTCTTTTAAATTCTTTTATCCTCAAATTAAAGAATAAGAAATGAAAATTACTGACGAAAATAAACTGGACAATCCTGTCTGCTATTCTTTGCTAGAAAATCATAAAGAACTGGCTCTGAATTATGATGGAACGAAATTTTACAATCCGGATTACTGCCCGTTCGGCGGGTTTATTGAAGTTGAAAGTACTTTAAACGCTGCGAATCAATATGCGCTTTCCTGCGAAAATTTCTTTCTTGTTGGAGAAAAACCTGAAATCACCGATTCTCTTCAAATTACAAAAGAGTTAGTTTGTCTTCAAATGATCATTCGTGAAAAAATTCAAATAACTTCAGAAAATGAAATCGTAAAATTGACCGAGGAGCATAGCGATGAACTGTTCGATTTAGTTAATTTAGTACAACCTGGATATTTTAAACCTAAAACATTTCTATTAGGTGATTATTTCGGAATTTTTCTAAATGGAAAATTAATTGCCATCGCAGGCGAACGAATGAAAATGAATCATTTCACAGAAGTCAGCGCCATAATAACACATCCAGATCATACGGGGAAAGGCTACGCCAAACAGCTGATTGCACATGTTGTAAATAAAATCTTTAGTGAAGAAAAAATCCCTTTTTTACATGTTGTAGAAAACAATATTGGCGCTATAAAATTATATGAAAAATTGGGTTTTACTACTAGAAGAAAAATGAGTTTTTGGAATATTTCAAAATAACTTTTTTGTTTAAGCATATAAACTAAAAAAAAATCGTTATTTCTAGTTTTCATTAAAAAAACAAATACTAAAAAATCAACAAATTAAAGGCAGAAACAACACTACAGATTGACTACTAGTAACTTATATTTTAATCTATCAAAACATAAACAAGAGTACGGTTTCCCGTAAAAACAATACAGTACTACATCTTATATTTGGCTCAAGAAAAAATTCACTTTTTTCTAAAAACCAGACCAAAATAAATTTAATACTGAATCAATTTTAATGAAAAAACAAATTCTACTTATTGCTTTTACCTTTCTCCTTGCTATTAAAGGTCGCTCTCAAATCACTTTTGAAAATGGATATATCGTAACAGAAAACAATCAAAAAACAAATTGTTTAATTGAAAACGTGGACTGGAAAAATACTCCGATAAATTTTAGATATAGACTATCCGAAAATCAGCCAATTATAGAAGCCGATATAAAAACTATAAAAGAATTTGGTTTGACTGGCAAAAATAAATTCATTCGATCACTGGTAAATATAGACCGATCTACTAAGAATTTACAGAACATGACTAGAGATAAAAATCCTGTTTTTAGAGAAGAAAATCTTTTTCTACAAGTTCTTATGGAAGGAAATGCCTCTCTTTATTTATATGATGACGGAACAGTTAGAAGATTCTTTTACAAAACTAACGGACAAGAAATTAAACAACTGGTTTACAAAACATACTTTGCAAATGAAGATTCTGACCAAATTGCTAAAAACAACTATTTTAGAGAGCAACTTTATCTTGATTTGAAGTGTGAAAACATACAACAAAATGAATATGAAACCCTTAATTACACAAAAAATGCTTTATTACGCATTTTTACCAAGTACAATAAGTGTACTAATTCTGAATTTGTTGATCATGAAGTAAAAGAGAAAAAAGACTTATTCAATCTTAACTTACGACCAAGATACAATAACAGTTCACTATCTATGAACAACTCTCTTTTTGAGGGATTAGATTTTGATTTTGGAGGAAAGTCTTCTTTTAGTTTAGGAATTGAGGCTGAGTTTATCTTACCTTTTAACAAAGATAGATGGGCTGTTATCGTAGAACCAACTTATCAATACTACAAAAGCGAAAAAACTATAGAAAGTTCACAAGTTGTTGGAGGAACTCTTACTGGTAAAGTAGATTACAAATCAATTGAATTACCAATCGGTTTAAGACGTTACTTTTTTATAAATGAAAATGTAAAAATATTTGCAAATGGATCTCTTGTTGTAGACTTTAACAATAACTCCACTGCAAGTGTTACAAGAAAAGACGGATCTGAGTTAAATAAATTAGAGATCAAATCTGGAATCAACTTCGGGTTTGGTTTAGGAGTAAAATTTATGGATAAATTTAGTGCCGAGGTGAGATATCAAACTCCAAGAGGCCTTTTAGCTGAAAATCCAAACTGGGGTTCTTCTTACCAAACCACTTCCTTAATTGTTGGATATTCTTTCTTTTAATTATCTATAATTGACTATATCTGCTAATTGATATCATTTTCAATTAGCAGATGTAAATCAAGAATAGCAAATCATCCCAACCATCCTTCTCTGTCCAGACTTCTATACTGAATTGCTTCTGCAATATGAGATGAAATAATATTTTCAGAATGATCTAAATCAGCTATTGTTCTTGAAACTTTCAAAATTCGATCATATGCTCTCGCGGAAAGGTTTAATTTTTCCATTGCTGTTTTTAGTAATTCTTTTGAAGCTTCGTCTAAAGCACAAAATTCTCTAATCAATTTACTGCTCATCTGCGCATTGTAATGCACATTTTCTATAGTTTCAAATCGTTTGGTTTGTATTTCTCTTGCTGCAGTCACACGTTTACGAATTTCTACGCTGCTTTCCGCTTTTCTGTCATCGGCCAATTTTTCGAAAGGAACCGGAGTTACTTCGATATGAATATCGATTCGGTCTAATAAAGGTCCAGAAATCTTACTCATATAACGCTGCATATCGTGCGGAGAAGTTGTATTTGGCGAACTCGGATCATTAAAAAAACCACTCGGACTCGGATTCATACTGGCCACCAACATAAAAGAGGAAGGATAAGTGATAGTGAACTTAGCTCGCGAAATGGTCACTTCACGGTCTTCTAAAGGCTGGCGCATTACTTCTAAAACGTCTCTTTTAAACTCTGGCAATTCATCTAAAAACAAAACACCATTATGCGCCATCGAAATCTCGCCAGGTTGAGGGTAACTTCCTCCGCCGACAAGTGCTACATTCGAAATAGTATGATGCGGACTCCTAAAAGGTCTTTGATTCATTAAACCTACTTCTTTCAATTTTCCTGCAACACTATGAATTTTAGTAGTTTCCAAAGCTTCGCGAAGCGTCATCGGAGGCAGAATACTTGGAACTCGTTTTGCCAACATCGTTTTTCCTGCTCCTGGCGGACCAATCAAAATAATATTATGACCGCCCGCTGCTGCAATTTCCATACAGCGTTTAATACTTTCCTGTCCGCGTACGTCTGAAAAATCAAATTCTGGAAAGTCTAATGTTTTGTAAAACTCTGCCCTTGTATCAATGACTGTTGGTTCTAATGTTCCTTTTCCTGCAAAAAAATTGATTATTTCCTTTAAATTTTCTACGCCATAAACATCTAAACCAGATACAATTGCCGCTTCTTTGACATTTTGAATTGGAAGAAAAAATCCTTTGTAACCTTCTTCTTTTGCTTTAATAGCAATCGGTAAGGCACCTCGAATTGGTTGCAAACTTCCGTCAAGCGAAAGTTCTCCCATTATGATATAGCGCTCAATTTCGGGAGCTTTTATCTGATCTGAACCAACTAAAATTCCCATTGCCAATGTCAAATCATACGAAGAACCTTCTTTCCGAAGGTCTGCCGGCGCCATATTAATTGTTATTTTCTTCCCTGGTAGGTTATAACCATTATTTTTAAGTGCAGCTGCAATTCGATAACTGCTTTCTTTTATGGCATTATCTGGAAGTCCAACCAAATGATAACCAATTCCTTTGTCCATGTGCACTTCAATTATAATCGTTGTGGCTTCAACACCAAAAACAGCACTTCCGTAAACTTTTACTAACATAAATAAATTCTTATAAAAAAGTAAAAGTATTTAATTCTAAATTAAAAATCTTTAATATTGTAAATATTTTACTACTTAAAAATACATCGATGTTAGATACAATAACAATTGAATTAAAAGTTACAGCTGTACAAGGAGAATCAGATATTTGGATGCAGGGCGATCTTGAGATTACTATCAATGGAGAAAAACCATACAGCCATAGCGACATTGTTGATTCTTATACTATGTTGGAAAGCTTAGAATCAAACGGAAAATACTTTATATTCTCTTGTTGCTGTGGTCTTCCCCAATGTAGCGGTTGGAATAATGGAATCGAAGTTATTCATGAAGAAAATAATATTAAATGGATTGATTCTGATCATAACCGAACATGGAATTTTGATCGAAAGAAAATTGAGGAAGATTTGAATAACATCAATAAGGAGGTCAAAATTTATAAAAAGTTTTTTAACGAGAAACAAATAGATTATGTTGGTTTTGGATTTGGATGTGAGTAAAGAAAGTCTCTTAAAAATTTAATCCAATTTCCGCTTTAATCTCCTCCACAATCTTACTCAAATCTAAACAATTTTGATGCGACCAAAGTTTGCTTTCAATTTGATTATTCGAAATACAATTTTGGCATTCTATAATCTCATGAGAATATCCTATTCCGAGAGTTGGTAGGGTTACAACAGCCTCTTTTTCTTCATTTTTAAAAAGGGTATAACCATCGGCAACATACCAAGGCCCGTTTAATTCTATCCGTCCTTTTGTTCCAGAAATAACCGCTTTCATTTCAGATTCTGAAACTATAGAAGCATGTAAAACCGATTGACCAGATTCGTATTGCAAAATCATAGAAGTTTGCAAATCAATATCATTTTTATTTTTGATTGCTTTTGCTAAAATCTCTTTTGGCTTTCCTAATACTATATAAGATAGAAATAAAGGATAGACACCAATGTCAAATAAAGCTCCGCCTCCTAATTCTTTTTCAAAAAGTCTTTTGTTTTCTGTTTCACTTCCGTGAAAGGCAAAATCGGCATTGATATAATTTACGTCACCAATTACGCCATTATTTATTTTCTCCAAAACATCTTGAACAGACGGAATAAATCGTGTCCAAAAAGCTTCCATAAAAAATTTATTATACTTTTTTGAAGCTTCAATCATTCTCTGTGCATCTTTATAAGAAAGAGCCATTGGTTTTTCGCAGAGAACATGTTTTCCTTTTTCTAAAGCTTTAATAGACAATTCTACATGCGAATTATGCGGAGTGGCAATGTAGACAATTTCAACTTCGGGATCTTCAAAAAGTGAATCATAAGAATCATACGTTTTAAAGGCTTTGAATTTTTCTGCAAATTCATTCGCTTTTACAATATCTCTAGAAGCCACTGCATTTAGTTCCGCATTTTCTATCAATATTAAATCTGATGCAAACTTAGCTGCAATTTTCCCTAGGCCAACAATTCCCCATTTAATTCTTTTGCTTTCCATTCTTTAAATTTTATTCACCAAATCTGTTAAAAAGATTAAAAAATATCCTTTACAACATTCAAGAGACGATTTTTAAACAACAAATATCTATTATCCTACAAAAAATAGCAATCAATTACCCCAAAAATTATCAAAACAAGTCCAAAGTGAAAAAAAAATGTTGTCAAATTGTAAATTTTAAGTTTGTTTTAAGAAATTCACGCAAAATCATAGGGGTTAAATTTTAAATTTAACAAAAATTAAACATTGAACCCTATTTTTTTAGGGGGTATTAAATGATTTTATACTTTTATCAAAAATTTTAAAACTAAATAACTATGCGAAAAATTATTTTAAGTGTGATTCTTATCACGATTTTAGTACTAACCTTTATTTCAAACTTTATTATTGCAGACAACCCAATTCCTGCCGAAGCTGTTAAGTTTGATACAGGAGATACTGCCTGGATGATCGTTGCAACTGCATTTGTATTGTTAATGACGCCTGGATTAGGATTTTTCTACGGAGGTATGGTAGGTAAGAAAAACGTAATTAGTACTATGCTACAAAGTTTTATGGCAATGGTAATTGTTACTATTTTATGGACTGTTGTTGCTTTTGGATTAGCTTTTGGACCAACTATTGGAGGAATTATCGGAAATCCATCTTATAATTTATTCTTTCAGGGAGTTGGAACCAATACAGCATGGAGCCTTGCACCAACAATTCCTTTTATATTATTCGCATTGTTTCAGGCAAAATTCGCCATCATTACTCCTGCATTAATTACAGGTGCTTTTGCAGAACGTATTCGTTTCTGGGCTTATTTGTTATTCATGGTTTTATTTATCTTATTAATATACACACCACTTGCTCACATGACTTGGCACCCTGATGGAATTTTCTTCAAAATGGGAGTTCTTGACTTCGCTGGAGGAACTGTAGTACACATGAGTGCGGGATGGGCTGCATTGGCTGGAGCTATGTTCTTAGGAAAAAGAAAAGTTCAAAAAGTGAATCCTGCTAGAATTACTTATGTATTATTAGGAACAGGTTTACTTTGGTTCGGATGGTTTGGTTTCAACGCTGGATCTGCATTAGGAGCAAATGGCCTTGCTGCTCAGGCTTTAGGAACAACTACTGTTGCTGCTGCCGCTGCTGCTATGGCTTGGGTTTTCCTTGACAAAATCTTAGGACACAAATTATCTGCTCTTGGAGCTTGTATCGGAGCTGTTGTAGGTCTTGTTGCTATTACACCTGCTGCTGGTTTTGTAAGCATCTCTCACGCTATCTTCATTGGTTTATTTTCTGCAATTGTAAGTAACCTTGTAGTAAGCAAATTCCCTAAAGGAAAAATTGATGATGCACTAGATGTATTCGCTTGTCACGGTGTTGGTGGTATGGTAGGTATGTTGTTAACTGGTGTTTTTGCTTCAAAAGCTATCAACCCAGCTGTTGGTGACAACCAAGGTTTAATCTTCGGAACTCCAACTTTGTTCATCAACCAATTAACTGCTTTAGTTGCTGTATCAATCTTCGCTTTTGTTGCTTCTTATGTTTTATTCTTTGTGGTAAATAAAATTACTCCTCTAAGAGTTACTGAAGAAAAAGAAGAATTAGGATTAGATATTTCTCAACACGGAGAGTTCTTGTAAGAAATTAATTTTCACTTTCGCTTGATAAATAGAAAAGCACTCTAATTCATTTTAGAGTGCTTTTTGTTTGAATTTATCTTTATCCGTTTATTTCATTAGGCTTTTCAAACAAAAATATCCTAAGATATAAACTTCATTATAACCAATAAAAAACGCTCTAATTGCTAGAGCGTTTTTTGTTTGAATTAATTTCAACCCCCAAAGAAAATATATAGATTTTAGAATATAGTTTTCATCTTAAAGTTTTTGCCCCCACAATACCATTATGAATCAACTATATTCTTTTTATTATTTGAAATTCGAAATTCCTTCTTTCAACCATTGCAGATACTCTTCTGTACTAACGTAACTGATTGTTGGTTTATTATTATTTAAATTATTTCCTTCTAAATCTGTAATCACGTACAATGGCTGTGTATTGGTTTTGTATTTAGAAATCATAAAATCAGTCCATTTATCACCAGCTGTAATGATTTTATCTCCTGCTTCAGTTGTAAATTGCTCTTCTTTCGGTAATTCACGTTTATCATCAACATAAAGAGAAATTAAAACCACATCGTTTTTAAGAATTGGTAAAACCGTAGGATCTGACCAGACATTATTTTCCATTTTTCGACAATTCACGCAAGCATAACCTGTAAAGTCAAGCATTATTGGCTTTTTAATTTCTTTCGCATAAGCTAATCCATCTTCATAATCATGGAAAACCATAATACCATGCGGACCTAATTCAGCTCCAGCAGGAAGACCTTTTCCTGCTTCTGCAGAAACAGCTCCATTTCCTGAACCTCCAACTCCAAATGGACTTTCGCTATATTGCGGTGGTGGTGGGAAAGCACTAATTAATTTCAAAGGAGCTCCCCAAAGTCCTGGAATTAAATACATCGTAAATACGAAAGTTAATAATCCTAAATACAATCTTCCAACAGAAATATGTTGTGTCGGACTATCATGAGGTAATGTAATTTTGCCGAATAAATATAAGGTCATAGCTCCAAAAATGGCAATCCAGATTGCGATGAAAACTTCTCTTTCTAAGAAATGCAATTGCAATACCAAATCGGCATTAGACAAGAATTTGAATGCTAAAGCTAATTCTAAAAATCCTAAAACTACTTTTACTGTATTCAGCCATCCTCCAGATTTTGGTAATGAATTCAACCATCCTGGAAACATTGCAAATAACATAAACGGAAGTGCTAATGCAGAAGAGAATCCTAACATTCCAACAACTGGAGCAATTCCACCGTTTGAAGCTGCTTCAACTAATAAAGTTCCAACAATTGGTCCTGTACAAGAGAATGACACAATTGCCAAAGCCAAAGCCATAAACAAGATTCCGATTAATCCGCCTTTATCTGCTTGTTGATCTGCTTTATTCGCCCATGAATTTGGAAGCATAATTTCGAAAGCCCCCAAAAATGATGTAGCAAAAATAACTAAGATTACAAAGAAAATCAGGTTAAACCAAACATCTGTAGACAAAGCATTTAAAGCGTCTGCACCGAATATTTTAGTCACAATAAGACCCAAAACTACATAAATCGCAATAATTGAAAGTCCATAAATAATAGCATTTCTAATTCCTTTTGCACGGCTTTTACTTTGTTTCGTAAAGAAACTCACTGTCATCGGAATCATTGGAAAAACACAAGGAGTTAACAAAGCTGCAAATCCAGATAAAAAGGCAATAAAAAAGATGGACCACAAACTTCTTGAAGGAGCTTGAGCAGGAGTTTCCGCATTTACTTTAGCCAATTCTTTATCTTTCTTTATCACGTTTTCCACTTCAGCAGCAGGTGCTTTTGCAACAGTATCAACAGCAATTCCAACAGTTTTGGTTTCGTCTAATTTTGCTTCTGCTATAGCAGGAACTTCATTCATTTTAAAAGTTGAAGGAACTGCAATCGAGAATTTTTTACTTGAATTGATACACACCTCTTTACAAACCTGGAAATCAAAATCTACATCAACCGTTTTTAAGTTTGGGTTAATGATTTTTATTTCCTGTTCTATATGTGCTTTTCCTTCAAAAAAGGTTTCATTCACTTCAAAAACATCATTGTAAGCTGTTTTGGTTTTACCTTCTTTGGCTTTTCCAATTAACTCGTAATTTCCTTTTTGGTTTTTAAAAGATATTTCTAAAGCCAAAGGTCCGCCTTCTGGAGTAAACTGCGAATACATATGCCAGTCTTTCTCGATTACTGCATCGAAAATTAAAAGCGCGTTATTTCCTTTTTTTTCAATTTTAGAAGTCCATTTTACTGGCTCAAGTATTTGAGCGTTACCTTTTGCAAAAGCAAAGAAAAACAACAGAAGTAAAACAGTTTTAGTCCAAATATTTCTTGACATATTGGTCTGGTAATTTTGAGTAAAGTTCATTATTGCAGTTCTATTTTAAGTATTTTATTTGTGGTCTTTTTAATTTTAAAGCGTTCATCTTGCCTCATTCCAACAATCCAGACAATCTGGTCGTTCGAACATAAAATCCAAGTTTTCTCTTTTTCGATTAAAGAAAGTTTTTCATCTTTAAAAAGCTTACTAACTTTTTTCGACTTTCCATTCATTCCAAAAGGCTGAAAAACATCTCCTTCTTTCCATTTACGTAATACCAAAGGAAAACGGATTTTATCGGCATCGACAAATATAACTCTATTTGAATCGAATGTTGTGTGACCTACGTTACAAAGGCTCATTTTTAAGGGAAAATTAACTTCTGTATCGCTTTCATTAATTTCGTATTCCTCTTCTTCTGATGTTTCAGAAAACGGGCTTAAAATCAGGGTTTCTCTATTTTTAAGTAATCTGAATTCTTCTGAAAAAACTTGTTTTCCTGACTGTCCTTCTACTAAATCATAAATATCATTCCATGCAGAAAAACCAAATTCATTGAGCCATTGGTACAAATAAGATTTATAATTTGGCAGCTTTTTCAATTGATTCAAATCAAAATGAATATCTTCTTCAACTTCTTTAGCAACCTGCTGATAAATCATAATCGAAGCATCTTCCACCATTTCTTTTGATTCCTGAAGAAAAGATTGTGTTTTTTGAAAAGCATCTAAAAAATTTGGATTGATTTCCTTTAAAATCGGAACCAAATTATGACGAATTTTATTTCTAAGATATTTTGTTGAAGCATTGCTGCTGTCTTCACGCCACTCTATTTTATTTTCTTCAGCATATTTCAAAATTTCTTCTCTTGAAAAAGGCAAAAGCGGACGTATAATTCTATCATTTTGCTCTGGAATCCCTGTCAAACCTTCTAAACCTGTTCCGCGTGTTAAGTTGATTATGAAAGTTTCCAGATTATCATCGGCATGATGAGCAGTCAAAATATAATCGAAGTTTTTTTCTTCTAATAATTCATAAAACCAACTGTAACGAAGTTCTCTCGCCGCAACTTGTGTTGATAATTTATAATCTTTAGCGAAAGCTTCTGTATCAAAATGTGTAGAAAAAATTGGGATGTTATTTTGATCACAATAGTTTTGAATAAATTCCTGATCGCCA
The DNA here is from genome assembly GCF_024649945.1 of Flavobacterium panacis. Lineage (GTDB taxonomy): Bacteria > Bacteroidota > Bacteroidia > Flavobacteriales > Flavobacteriaceae > Flavobacterium > Flavobacterium panacis. Next base: position 461,838 of record NZ_JANKMS010000002.1, read on the forward strand.
AAACTTTCTAACCCACGAAGTTGAAAATTGCAATGCAAAACTGCAATCTCATACGGAAGTTTATGCAACAAGTGCAATAAAACCATACTATCTAATCCGCCACTAACAGCCAGAAAAAGTTTTTTTTCTGCTAAAAAGGGAAATTTCGAAACGATATGATTTTGGAATTTTGAAAACATTTGATAAAATTAAAAAATTAAATTCGATCTATTTTTAAATGAAATGTTAAGCGTTGGATTTATTTTTTTTGCCACGAATTACTTCGTCTATTCGCTATCGCTCGGGTCACGAATTATTTTTTATGCTGCAGGTGTATAATTTTGCCACAAATTACACAAATTTTCACGAATTATTTTTTTGCCACAGATTAAAAAGATTCTCACAGATTTTAATCCTTTTAATCTGCGGCTATTTAGTTAGAGAAAATAATTTGTGAAAATTTGTGTAATTTGTGGCTAAAAAAAACTACTGCAAAACTTCATGCATTGCTTTGGCTTTCAATAAGCATTCTTCGTATTCTTTTTCTGGAATGGACAAGGACGTAATAGCGCTTCCAACTGAAAATGAAACATACTTATTTTCCTGATTGTATAAAATACTTCTGATTACGACATTAAAATCAAAATCTCCTTCAGGCGTAAAATAACCAATTGCTCCACTGTACAATCCTCTTTTGGTTTCTTCTAGATTCTCTACAATTTCCATTACAGAAATTTTTGGCGCACCTGTCATACTTCCCATTGGAAAAGTTGTTTTCAAAACATCTACAGCTGAATACTGCGAATCTAGCTTGGAAGTTACCGTAGAAATCATCTGATGCACTTGAAGAAAAGAATAAATTCCGCAAAGTTCCTCGACCACAACAGAACCCTTTTGAGCAGTATGTGATAAATCATTCCGAACCAAATCGGTTATCATGATATTTTCTGCGCGTTCTTTTGCATCTGAAACTAAAGTATCTTTTGATTTTTCATCTTCAACTGGATCCGAAAAACGTTTGGAAGTTCCCTTTATTGGTTGCGAAATAATCTTATCTCCAACTTTGGTCAAATAACGTTCTGGTGATGCTGAGAGTAAATATTGTTTGTGATTTTTAAAGAAAACAGCAAATGGTGCCTGCGAGATCTCATTCAGTTTCTCAAACTTTTCTAATGGATTTATAATTGCATTTTCAGCATAAAATTCCATGCAAAAATTCGCCTCGTACATATCACCAATATGAATATGTTCCAGCATTTTATTCACCTTTTCAACATACAAATCCTTCGAAATACGTTGCTTGATTTCAAGTTTATTTTCGCTCTCAAAAATACTCTTTTCTTCCTTACTGATCTCATTAAAATCCTCTTCTACCTCATCATCACAAAGCATTAAATACTGAATTTCAAGTTCTTTCCCTTTTAAAATAAAAATCTTTTTGGGTTGAAAGAAAAACAAATCGGGAAAATTTAAACCATCAAAATTATTGGATTGAAGATTTTCAGTATCATTCTTTAAATCATAAGAAAGATAGCCAAAAAGCCAGTCTTTTGTATTTTGCTGATATTGTTTTAAATCTTCAAAAGCATTGTAGTAATCTGTTTTTAAAGAAGTAAAAGCATCAACTGCCAATATACAATCGAAATTAGAATATTGCTGTGGATAAGAATTGCTGTCTAAAAAAATGACTTCGCGAAATTGCTGCGCCCAACTTAAAAGCTGTTCTTTAAACAGTTTCGGATTGGCAATATTTTTATGAATGGAAACTCTCAAAAAAGGTAATTTTAAAGTTCAAAATTACGACAAAATTCTGTGATTACTGAAAACCAAAAAAAATAACCACAGGATTCGAATTATATTATAAAACTGTTAAAAAGACCTCTATTTAATAAGAAAAAAATCGTTATATTTGATATACAATTAGATTAATCCCAAAAGAGCTTTATTTTAATTGTAAAATCCTTAGAAAAGAACCCCAAAATAAATAATTTGTGATTCTAATTTGAGCTTTAGATTGCATCTTTTCCAATAACTTAATTATATTTTTTAACCCTTAAAAAATCCTAAGTATTATGAAAATTGCCACAATTATTGTCCGTGTTTTAATTGGTCTTTTGCTACTTTTTGCCTCTATCAGTTACTTTTTCCATTTAATGCCTGAACCTGAAACCACAGGAAATTTCAAAGCTTTTAATGTAGGTTTAATGGCTTCAACGTATTTAATACCGTTGGCTAAATCAATTGAGTTGCTTTCCGGAATTGCATTTGTAACTGGGCGTTATGTCACTTTAGCCAATATCTTGATCTTACCTATTACGGTAAATATTTTGTTTATCAATTACTTTCTTACTCCAGAAGGTCTGCCCCTTGCGGCACTTCTATTCCTAGGAAATTTATTTCTGATTTACAGATATTGGGATAATTACAAAAGTGTTTTTACCGCATAATTCATTTTCAATTTAAAAATAAAACCCGACAGCAAAAAACTGTCGGGTTTCTTATTAATTTACTTTATCATGCTTTACCCATACCAAATCGGTTACTTTATAACCAATTTCTTGAGCTTTGATGAGAAAATCTGCTTTTACACTTTCTGGAATTGTTTGTTCTCTGGAAAGTATCCACATGTATTTTAAACTTTCTCCAGCCACTAGTGCGTATTTATAATCTGAATCGATTGCTACGACATTGTAACCAGAATAAAAAGGACCAAAAAATGAGACTTTCAGCATACCAATATTGTCTTTTTTGACAAATCTAGCTTTCCCGACACTTTGTTCCCATTTGTCTTTTTTGACATTATAGCCCTTATTATCGACTTTTATAGTATTATCTTCGTTTAAAGAATATTCGGCCGTTACATTGTTCAAATCTCTTTCCCATTTGTAATCTAATCTGGCAATTTCGTACCATTTTCCGAGATATTTTTTGCTGTCAAAGTTGGTAACAGCTTGCGCGTTTTTAGGAATTCCTCCACCGCAAGAGTACAATGCGATTCCAATTCCTGCTCCAATTAAAACCGGAACAATATATTTAGTTCTCATAATGCTATCTTTTTAATTATCATAAAGATACCACCAGAACTACACATCTAATTTACAAAATTATTTTTGATTATTATATTATATAAAGCTTAAAAATAACGCATAAAAAAACCGTCAGAATATCTGACGGTTTGAAATATCTTAAAACGTAAATTATACGTGTAAAGCTCTATTTTCTGTAGCTGCCAATGCTGCTTCTTTTACCGCTTCCGCGAATGTTGGGTGCGCGTGGCTCATTCTTGAAATATCTTCAGCAGACGCTTTGAATTCCATTGCAGTAACCGCTTCAGCAATTAAATCTGCAGTTCGAGCACCAATCATGTGAACTCCTAAAACCTCATCTGTTTTCTCATCAGCAAGGATTTTTACAAATCCGTCTAAGTCAGCACTTGCTCTTGCACGTCCTAAAGCTTTGAATGGGAAACTTCCAGATTTGTATTTTACTCCAGCCGCTTTTAATTGCTCTTCCGTTTGCCCAACTGCAGCAACTTCTGGCCAAGTGTACACTACACCAGGAATTAAGTTGTAATCGATATGCGGCTTTTGACCTGCTAAGATTTCAGCAACCATTACTCCTTCTTCTTCCGCTTTGTGCGCTAACATTGCTCCACGAACAACATCACCAATTGCGTAGATATTTGGAGTACTAGTTTGTAAATGATCGTTTACTTCAACTTGACCTCTGTCTGAAATTTTAACTCCAGCTTTGTCAGCGTTTAATCCGTCTGTGTAAGGACGACGACCAACAGAAACTAATGAATAATCTCCTTCAAGAGTGATCGTTTCTCCTTTTGCGTTTTCAGCTTGAACTGTAACAGCATCACCGTTTCTTTCAACTGATTTTACTTTGTGAGAAACGTAGAATTTCATTCCTTGTTTTTTCAACACTTTAGTCAATTCTTTAGAAAGTGCTCCGTCCATTCCTGGAATAATTCTATCCATGAATTCAACTACAGAAACCTGAGCTCCTAAACGAAGGTAAACTTGTCCAAGCTCGATTCCGATAACACCTCCACCGATAATAACCAAGTGTTTTGGAACTTCTTTTAAAGCCAAAGCTTCAGTAGAAGTGATGATTCTTTCTTTATCAATTTTGATGAATGGTAAAGAAGATGGTTTTGATCCTGTAGCAATTACAGTATATTTTGCTTCGATAGTTTCTGAAGTTCCGTCAGCTTTTGCAACAGCGATGTGAGTTGCGTCTACGAATGAACCTAAACCATTGAAAACAGTAATTTTATTTTTATCCATTAAGTAGTTGATTCCACCTACGGTTTGATCTACAACGGCTTGTTTGCGCGCAATCATTTTCTCTAAATTGATTTTTACATCACCCGAAACTTCGATTCCGTGATCAGCAAAATGTGCAATTTCAGCATAATGATGAGAAGATGATAATAATGCTTTTGAAGGAATACAACCTACGTTAAGGCAAGTTCCGCCTAATGAATTATATTTTTCTACAATAGCAGTTTTGAAACCTAATTGTGCGCAACGAATTGCTGATACATATCCGCCAGGACCTGAACCTATAATGACTACGTCAAATGAACTCATAGTTTTGTCTTTTTTATTTTAAGCGTCACAAATTTAAGGAATAAAGTTTTGTTTGGAGTTTAATTTTCAATGTTTTTTGTGTGAAATTTTGGGCTTGGTGTTGCCACGAAGACGCTAGGGCACAAAGTTTTTTTTTGCGTTATGAGTTTAACCGCAAAGGGTGGTATGTTTTTACGCAAAGTTCGCTAAGGTTCATCTTTTAGCTGAGATTTGCTCGCAAAGTCGCTAAGACGCAAAGTATTTTTGAATTGCCTTAAGCTTTAGCTTGACGAAATTCATTTTAGAACTTTAAACCACTCAAACAATTTTAGTCTTTAACTTTTTTAATTAATTCAAACAATCTTTTAATAGGCCATATAAGTTCATCCTGATCACAACTGTATTCTTCAATTTCACCAAAAACTGTGTAATCACAAATATTAAAACCTTCTTCTATATCATTGTACCAAATTATCTTACTACCACAAATAGCAACAACCCAAAAACCACCACCCATTTCACCGTATTCCTTTTCCTGCCATTTAATCGGGATTATTTTAATCAAGTTCCAAAAATCCTTCTCCTTTTCTGTTAAATCATTTTCACTCTTTCTAATTTCTCCATAAAGCTCATTCAGCGTTATTGGTTGCCAATTTTCCATAGTTAATTCTACTTCGTTTTTTTAAACTTAAATTTAATTTTTTCTTTGCGAATTAACGCCTTTGCGAGATTAAAAATTAGAATATCAAAATCTTAGCATCTTAAAAAAATCAAGGCTTATTTTCAGGATTTCTTGAAGTGTGAAATACAGAATAAATAATTATTTCGGTTCCGATGATCTCGTAAATAATAACAAAGGGAAATTTAACCAAAGTATTTCTCGATAACCTGGTTTCTTTTTTATTTCGAATAATTCGGGATTTGTTTTTAGAACTTTGAGATAAGATCTCAAATAACTTAGAAATTGCTTTCCTAAACCTTTACTTCTACTTTCATAGAATTCGATAGATTCATCAATTTCTTTTTCTGCTAATGGCAGAATTTTGATTTTAAAAACCATATTTCGCATTCAATCGTTGCTCTGCTTCTTCCCAAGAACTTGCCTGTATTTCTCCAGACAAATATTTTTCTCTTTCTTCAGCAACTAAATTGTAATGCGAATTAGGAACAATTGACTCTTTTTCATCATGATTAATAGCATCAAAAAAACTTTCCAAAATCTCTAATTTCGAATCGTCATTTATGAATTTTCCAAAATCATTTATAAGCTTGCGTCTTAATTCCTTCGTTTCCATTTTGATTTTATTTAAACTCAAATTTAAGTTTTTTACTAATTGAAATGTGTTAAGGGTTTCTAATTTTTAACCGCAAAAACACTAAGGTTTATGCAATGCTCGCTAAGGTTGTTTTTTAATCTCGCAAAGACGCTAAGTCGCAAAGTATTTTTTCAAAGTATGTCATTTCGACGAAGGAGAAATGACAAAAACTGCGTTTAGTAATTCAGACAAAGAAAAGAAAACTTAGAATCTTAGTATCTCAGAACCTTAGCAACTTTAAAAAGAAATCACCGTCGAATTCTTCACTTCACTAATCATAAACATACTTTGTGTACTTCCAATATGTTGGAGCGAAGTCAGTTTAGTTACTAAGAATTCCCTATACGCTTCCATATCTTTTACTAGAACTTTAAGAATATAATCGTAATCACCGCTTACGTGATGGCATTCCAAAACCTCGTTTAATTTAATGACTTCGCTTTCGAATTTGGTTAAAAATTCTTTGGTATGTTGAATGAGTTTTAAATGGCAGAAAACCACAAATCCTTTTTCGATTTTGGATTTATCGACTAAAGCTACGTAGTTTTTTACGATACCTTCTCGCTCAAGTTTTTTGATTCGTTCATAAACTGCTGTTACGGATAGATTGAGTTTTAAAGACAATTCTTTATTGGTCTTTTTGCTGTCTGTTTGGAGTAGAACAAGGAGTTTTTTATCTATTTCGTCAAGAATCATGTTGCTTGTGGTTTGTTGTTGATAGTTTATTGGTTTGGTGAAATGAAAGAAAATCTACCAAATCATAATTTCTTAGTCAAATTTAGAATAAAAATCACAATTAAATCATATTTATAGTTTTAAAATCTAAACAAGCGACACATCATTGATTAATTATCTAATTCATCCTTTCTTTGATTGGATTTTCTTCTGAAAGCGAGTGCCCTAGCCCTGATGGGAACGGCATCCTTTTATGGTGGGGTTCACCATAAAAGATATAGTGGACAGCAGGAAACAGCTCCTAATAATTTTGTTTCAGGTTTCAATTTTCAGGTTGTTGGAACTTGAAACCTGAAACTTGAAACAAAACAAAAAACTAACTATATGAAAGATTTTAAACCAGCAGACAAAATTCAGGATTTGCAATACTTTGGGGAATTTGGCGGGGTAAATCCGTCTATTTCTGATTCTTCGACTTATACTTTTTTATCGGCAAAAACGATGTTCGATACTTTTGAAGGTAATATGGAAGGTTGTTACTTGTATTCGCGCCATTCTTCGCCGAGTAATTTGTATCTGGATCAAGCTTTGGCGGCAATGGAAGGAACAGAAACGGCTAATGTTTCGGCTTCGGGAATGGGCGCTATTACGCCTACTCTTTTGCAATTGTGTGGCGCAGGCGACCATATCGTTTCAAGCCGAACGATTTATGGTGGCACTTATGCTTTTTTAAAGAATTTTACACCTCGTTTTGGAATCGAAACCACTTTTGTAGACATTACTAAACTAGACGTTGTAGAAGCGGCAATAACTTCTAAAACGAAAGTTTTATACTGCGAAACAGTAAGTAATCCGTTATTGGAAGTGGCTGACATCGCTGGATTGGCAAAAATCGCTAAAAAACACAATTTGAAATTGGTTGTAGACAATACATTTTCACCATTATCAGTTTCTCCTGCAAAATTGGGTGCTGATATTGTCATTCATAGTTTGACGAAATATATCAACGGAAGTAGTGATACAGTTGGCGGTGTGACTTGTGCTTCGAAGGAATTTATTAATTCGCTGAAGAATGTAAACACGGGAGCAAGCATGCTTTTGGGACCAACAATGGATAGTTTGCGTTCGGCAAGCGTAATGAAAAACCTTAGAACACTTCATATCCGAATTAAACAACACAGTCATAATGCGCTTTTTCTGGCTGCTCAATTTGAAAAAGACGGTTTGAAAACAGTTTATCCAGGATTGAAAAGCCATCCGAGTCATGAATTATACAAAACGATGATTAATCCAGAATATGGTTTTGGAGGAATGTTGACGATTGATGTTGGTTCTTTGGCAAAAGCCAATGAATTAATGGAATTAATGCAGGATCGAAATTTAGGTTATCTGGCGGTAAGTCTAGGTTTTTATAAGACATTATTTAGTGCGCCTGGAACTTCAACTTCGAGTGAGATTCCGCTAGAAGAACAAAAAGAAATGGGATTGACAGATGGTTTGATTCGTTTTTCTATTGGTTTGGATAATGATATTCAGCGTACTTATGAAATGATGAAGGCTTGTATGGTTGAGCTTGGTGTGTTGTAGTTTTTTTATTGCTGCAAAGGCACTAAGTTTTTGTTTCACGCAGATTTGGCAGATAGATTAGATTTTAATTTAAACAAAATCTGCTTTATCTGCTTAAATCTTTAAAAATCTGCGTGAAACAAAAAAATTATCTTGGCTCGTAAGCGCTAAACGTACGCCAATATTTGTCTTTGTAGATTTCGTAACTTATATCAAAAGTTCCGTTGTATCTTTTTATGATTTCATCTGCCACTTTGGTTGGCTTTCTGAAGTCTTTACAGGTAAAAAAGATTTCTCTTTTATTCGTTGATGTTTCTCTTCCGATGTTTAAATAACCTTCCAGATCTTTAAGATGTGGTGTTATTTCATCTTCGATCTCGTTTAATAATTGATAAGTTTCTTTATCGGGCATTCCATTATTGTTACTTCCATCAAAAGGAATTGTAACAATGAATACCCACGGATGAGATGCTTTTTTGTCCCATTTTAAAATATCGCTATTTATTAATGCAATAACGAATCCGCCATTTTTTGTAGTTGCTTCAAAACTTGAATAATTATCATTCTCTGTATTGTGTCGCGTACCTTCATATTTCTCCACAAATTCCTTTTCTCTCCAAATTAAATAATCTTTTAATTTTTCAATCGGAATTAATTCTTCAGAAACAGCATTCGGACCTTCAATTCTCATATTATCAATCAAAGTAACTGAATGTAATTCACCTAAATAATTATCCAAAAAGATATAAACTCCATTGGTTATCATTGCTCTTTTTTCTTCTACAAAATCATCGTAAATAACTGTTAGATCAATTTCATCAGGATATTCTTTATGAATGTTTGGATAAAATTTCAGGTTCTCTTTATTGAATTTAAATCCCTCGTAATCAACTCCAATATTTTGAATATCTGAGGAAGGTTTTAAAGCTGTAATTTTCCATCCGTTCATTTGAGGAGTAGCATTTACTAATTCTTCAATGGCATAAATATTTCTGATTGCTCCGTCTGGTGTTAAAATCAATTCGACTGTATTATCATCAAACATTCCAGTTACAAAATATATTCCGCTATGGATTTCGTCAAGTTTTGGCCCTAGTTTATCAAAAAAACCGTGATGAATGTTTTGTTTGCTTTTAACGATTTCGAAAAACTCTTTTTCGTGTTTTAAAAACCAGTTCCAGAAATCATTGTTAGATTGTATTGGAGCCTCTTTTTTGCCCAATAATTTATCAAGAAAACCCATGTATTAAAAATTAAATTTGAAATTTGACGCAAGCAAACTTAAGGAAAAACTATTTTTTAAAACATAAGAATATTTCTATAAAAACAGAAATATTTTAAAGTATATTGATAGTAAAGAAGTTAAGTCGAAAAGTTTTATTTCACACAGATTTAAAAAGATTGAAGCAGATATCCGCAGATAATTCATAATTGAAAAAGCCGTTCTGAGTAAAATCTCAAAACGGCTTTTATATATCTTATAATTCTAAGCTTACAACTTCTCTACAAAGTTAAGTTTACTATTTTTTCTACTGTAGGTAAAATAAATCACTAATCCGATTATTAACCAGATTGTAAAATAAATCCAGTTCCAAACGCTTAATTCGGCCATCATATAAAGGCAGCAAATTAATCCTAAAAGTGGAATTAAAGACAGATTTTTTCTGAAAGCCCAAACTGCTAGCCCAACTAAAACGAATAAGAATATCCACATCGGAATTTTGTGTTTAAACAAACTTAAACCTGATTCGTATTTTGCTGAATCGGCAATTGGCAATCCTTTTACAACTTCGGCATATTTTGTTTCATTATCCTGATATTGTCCTAACAAATGCTCTAAATCTGAAGTTTCAGCTGTTTTGTTGTTTGCTTCGATACTTTCCAAATATTTAAAAACCTTTTCCGATTCTGATTTATCTAAAGAAGTTACGATCGAAGTTGCATCATAAATCTGTGGTTCATTATTGATAAATGCCATTGTTGCTTTATTATTAAAAGCGAAAGCATAGTACAATCCAACAATAATTAAGACTGGTAAAATATATTTTGAATTGATATAAGGTGTTTTGAATTTCCCTCTTGGAATTTCAGGTTTGTTCTGCAACACTAAAACTCCTGCACAAACTAACACAAAGGCGAATAAAGTTCCGATACTACACAAATCGGTTACCATTGTCAAATTCAAAAACAAAGCTGGAATTGCCACTACAAATCCTGTTACAATTGTAGCAAAAGATGGTGTTTTGAACTTTGGATGAACTGTAGAAAATTTCTTTGGTAACAATCCGTCACGGCTCATGCTCATCCAGATACGAGGTTGTCCCATTTGAAAAACCAATAAAACACTTGCCATAGCTACAACCGCACTTACAGCAATAATTCCTGACATCCATTTTAAGTCTAATTTATCGAAAACAAATGCTAGAGGATCTCCAACATTTAATTCGTGATATTGCACCATTCCAGTTAAAACCAAAGCAATCGCAATATATAAAAGTGTACAGATAATGATTGCCCACATCATTCCACGTGGTAAATCACGCTGTGGATTTTTACATTCTTCTGCCGTTGTCGAAATCGCATCAAAACCAATGTAAGCAAAGAAAACGGCTGACACTCCTTTTAAAACGCCTCCTACTCCATTTGGAGCAAACGGATCCCAGTTTGCTGTATCTACATAAAATACTCCAACAGCAATTACTAAAAGAACTACGCAGAGTTTCACCACAACCATTAAGTTACTCGCATTACGAGATTCTTTCATTCCTCTATAAACTAAAGCTGTAATCAGAATAATGATGAATAATGCTGGTAAATCGGTTACGAAATGAAAAGAACCAATTGTTGGTGCTGTCATCCATGCAGTATGTGCATCTTGTAAAGCAGTACTTAAATTTCCGAATGATTTTCCGCCTCGCATCAAAGCCTCTGCATCTTTAAATCCGTTTGAAGCAGTTAAATAATCCATCTGAATCCATTGAGGTAAATGAATTCCGCCACTCTTGAGCAATCCTGTAAAGTAATCACTCCACGATATGGCAACGGTTATATTTCCGACGGCATATTCCATGATCAATGCCCAACCAATTATCCAAGCTATTAATTCTCCAAAAGCAACATACGAATAGGTATAAGCACTTCCTGAAACCGGAACCATTGAAGCAAATTCAGCGTAAGCAAAAGCAGCAAAACTACAAGCTAAAGCAGTAAACAAGAACAAAAATATTACCGCTGGACCTCCATCTGCACTGGCTTTTCCAATTGTACTAAAAATTCCTGCTCCAACAATAGCCGCTATTCCGAAAGCCGTTAAATCTCTTGTAGTCAAATGTTTTCCTAGAGCATTATGACCGTCGGTTTCGTTCTGAGCAACTTGCTTCAGAATATCCTGTACTGTTTTTTTTCGGAATAAACTTGAAAATGCCATATATGTTTTGCTGTTATAAATTAATTTAATTCAGTCGTATTTGTTTTATTTTGCAAATAATGCAAATTTTATCGTTAAATCAAATTTATAAAACGATTTTGTTTCTTTCATACATTTTGAATAATAAAACAGAAATTAAGTGAGTCAGAATCTACAGCGTAATTCTCCTTTAAATTCTTCAAAAATTAAGGAACAAAAAATCTATTGACACTAAAAAAAGATAATATAGTTTTACTTCGTGCTAATATAATACAACTGTCTATCTGAAACTCAGCACTATTTTTATAATTAAAATCTTTAGCTCTCAAACAGAATCAAAAAACACAGATAATTCTTAATTTTACATTCTAACCACAATGTTTTTATTACCGTTATAACCTTTACATTATGAAGAAACTCTTTTTACTCTTTTTATTAATCTCGTCTTGTGTTTTTGCACAGGAAAGCATTGACATTACACAATTAAATTGGTTACCCGATTCGCATTTATTCTGGGTTAACGAGCAAAATAATATCGTAGTTTATAATGCTGACAAACTCACTCAGAAAAACACTATTCTAACAGCAGATCAATTAAAAAATTCAGGTTTTACTGGAGAAATAGAACAATTGGTTTGGAATGTAGATCAAACAAAAGTTTTGATTTACACTAATTCTAAACGAGTTTGGAGAGCTAATACCAAAGGAGATTATTGGTTTTTTGATTTAAAAACAGGAAAAGGAAAACAACTTGGAAAAAGCCTGGAAGTATCTTCTTTAATGTTTGCTAAATTTTCGAATGACAATCAAAATGTGGCTTATGTTTCTAAACATAATATTTATTTGGAAAATCTAAATTCTGGAAAAATAACACCTCTAACAACAGACGGAACCGACAAAATCATAAACGGAACTTTTGACTGGGTTTACGAAGAAGAACTTGCCGCACGTGACGGATTTAGATGGAGTCCTGATGGAAAAAGCATTTCATTCTGGCGTGTAGATGCATCTAATACAAAATTTCATTTAATGATCAATAATACCGATGCACTTTATCCTTTTACTATTCCTGTTGAATATCCTAAAGCGGGAGAAAAACCTTCATCTGTAAAAATCGGAATAATTGATATCGCTTCTTTGCAAACCAATTGGCTAAATATTCCAGGAGAACCAGACAATAATTATTTGGTTAGAATGAAATGGATCGACAATCAAAATGTTGCAGTTATTCAATTGAACCGAAATCAAAATCAGGTTTCTTTTTATAAATGTGATGCTAAATCTGGAAAAGCTGACTTATTGTATCAGGAAAAATCAGATGCCTGGATTGATGTATTCGATATCTCTGCTTGGGATTATGATGCTTTTCCTTGCCAGTTTGTAGATAACGGAAAAGCATTCTTATGGAGTTCTGATGCCGATGGCTGGATGCATATTTACAAAATTAGCAGTGACGGAAAAAAGAAAGAATTAATTACCACTGAAAATTTTGATGCTTATTATAAGTCTTACAATCCGGAAACAAAATCTATTTATTTCATAGCAAGTCCAAAAGATGCTACACAACGTTATTTGTATGAAACCAATCTCAACACAAAGAAAACGAAACGTGTCACTCCAAATGAGTTTGAAGGAACAAATGAATACAGTTTTTCTCCAGACGGAAAATATGCCAGACATACCAATTCTAACATCAATCGTGATTATAATGATCGTTTAGTAGCTCTTTCTGGTCACAAAAAAATATTCCCTGCTGGCCCAGATTCTTTTACAACTCCTCAACGTAACTATTCGTTGGAGAAATTTAAAGTTAAAACGGTTGATGGAATAGAAATTGACGGAATCATGGCGAAACCCCTAAATTTTGACGCTTCAAAAAAATATCCTGTCTTTTTTTATGTTTATGGAGAACCTGTTTCATCTGTTGCAAATGATGTACCGAATTTCCATCCTTTGATTACTTCTTTGGTTCCAGAGGGATATATCGGAATCGCAATGGATAATCGCGGAGCTCCTGTAATGAAAGGCACAAAATGGAGAAAATCAATTTATAAAAATATCGGAATTATCAATACACGCGATCAGGCTATGGCCGCTAAAGAAGTTTTAAAATGGAACTTTATAGATCCTGAGAGAGTGGCCGTTCATGGCTGGAGCGGCGGAGGTGCAGTAACCTTAAATTTAATGTTTCAGTTTCCTGAAATTTACAAAATAGGTATAGCCGTTGCTGCTGTTACAGACCAGCATTTTTACGACAATATCTACACCGAAAGATATATGGGATTACCAAGCGAAAATGAAGCAACTTATGCTAAAGCTTCTCCTGTAACCCATGCTAAAAACCTAAAAGGAAATTTATTATACATTCACGGAACGGGAGACGACAATGTACATTATAAAAATGCCGAAGTTTTAATTAATGAATTAGTTAAATATGATAAAATGTTTGATCTGATGATTTATCCAAATCGTTCTCACAGTATTTCTGAAGGAGAAGGAACAAGAAAACATCTTTTGGACACCTTTATTAAATACATAAAAGAAAAATCTCCTCCTGGAGCCAAATAAAACATAAAATAATAAAGCCTAATTATTCTGAAAATAATTAGGCTTTTTTTATTTCTATCACCTTAAAAGGTTTTATTTCTAAGTGACTATTCAGCGATGAAAGTCATTTTTTTTGCCATCTTTTTTTGCCATCCGTAAGGCAAAATCGAATGATTGTTTTCGACCATCAAAGTCATTTGTTCTACAATTTTATCTTGTATTTTCTTTGGTAAGGCATAAAAATTAGCATCTACGGTAAAATTCCTTTCATCGTCCAAAATTCCGTTCTGAATTCGGATTCCTATTTTTTTCCCTTTATAATATAGTAGAATTTTAATTCTTCCATCATCATATAAATTAGGTCCGCTGGTGCCATAAATTATAATTGGATCTATAATCCCGTCCTGATCAAAATCTTCAACATAAATATATTTAGACCAAAACCATATACTGTCTTCATGGCTTTCTTTAAAATCATTGGTTTCAAAAGTTTTAATCCAGCGGTTATTTTCAATTTTAAAATTAAATGCCTTCAATGCATTGTTAAAATTGTTGCCATTAACTGTTTCCTTATATTTATCTTCTGTCAAAACTAAATAATAGCTTCCTGTTTTGTCTTTGTAATCATAAACCTTCCAAATAACAAAATCAATTCCAAGCTCTTTTCTTTTCTCTTTTGTGAAAATCTGATTCACTTTTTCCTCCGATAAAGTTTTATACTTGCTATTCTTTTCATTGATTAAGTATTCTGACAACTCACTAATTCTTTGACCAATGATGGCAATATTTCTAAGTTCTGTATCAGAAAAAACAATACTTTTATTATCCTTTACAGGTTTATACCAATTGTATTTTTTAAAAATATTTGCGTATTCTGCATTTGAAAACACATATCCTTTTCTGGCATAAATCTCATTTTTCAATAATTTTAAAGAAGATACATCTTCATTTCTCAATTTAGCTTCATCAATAAGTTCAGAAGAACATTTGGAACAATCTAATTTATTTTGTGCAGTAATAGAAAAAGCGGCAAAAAAGATTACATAAAAATAAAACTTCATTTTTAATTTGATTAAGTGATTTGAAATATACCCTAAAGAAAATTATAATAAACAACTTCTCAAAATACTAACCGGGTGCTGCGCTTCACGTTTTGTTCCATCATAAATTTGATGACGACAGCTTGTTCCTGCTGCTGCAATTTTTACGTTTTCGGCAGTGTTTCTTACTTTTGGAAATAAAGTATCCTCTCCCATTTGCATACTTACCTGATAATGTTCTTTTTCATAACCAAAAGAACCTGCCATTCCGCAACAACCTGAACTGTAAATAGTAACGGTATTGTTTTTAGGAAGATTTAGCATAGCAAAAGTCGCTTCAACAGAACTTAATGATTTTTGATGGCAATGTCCGTGAATTTTAATCTCTTTGGTTTCTTCAGAAAATGAATCTTGTTTTATTTTCCCGTCAATAATTTCTTTTTTGAAGAATTCTTCGATTGTAAATGCATTTTGAGCTAATTTTTCAGCAGCTTCTTTATCATCAGCCAAACGAAGATATTCATCTCTAAAAGTCAAAATCGCCGAAGGTTCAATTCCAACCAAAGGAGCATTTGATAAAACCAGATCTTTAAAAACATTCACGTTGTGATTGGCGATTTTCTTCGCTTCTTCCAAAAATCCCTTTGAGAGATACGTTCTACCACTTTCTTCATGATCCACAACCAAAACCTGATAGCCTAATTTTGTCAACAATTCGACAGCATCAATTCCGATATTAACATCATAATAATTCGTGAATTCATCTACAAACAAATACAATCTTCCATTTGGAAAATCTGTTGTTGCTGGTTTAAAGTTTTGATACCATTTTCTAAACGTCTTTTTTGCCAAAAGGGGAACTTGTCTTTCAGGAGCAATTCCCATTGATTTTTTCACCAATGACTGATTCGAAATAAAATTCGTAATGGAAGGAAATAAACTTCCCATTTTATTCAATTTTGCGTTGTTGGCGAAGATTTTACTTCTAGTCGAGAATCCGTTTGCTTTTTGGTATTGGTATAAAAATTCCGCTTTTAGAGTTGCAACGTCTACATTACTTGGACATTCGCTCGCACAAGCTTTACAGCTTACACATAACTCAAAAACTTCGTACAATTCTTTCTGATCAAATTTGTTTTCTTTTTCAGAATACGTTAAATATTCTCTCAATGCGTTAGCTCTCGCACGAGTCGTTTCTTTTTCGTTTCTGGTTGCACGGTAACTCGGACACATTGCTCCTCCTGCTGATGGCAGTTTTCTACAATCGCCAGAACCGTTACATTTTTCTGCTGCACGTAAAATCCCTAAACTGTCTGAGAAATCCTGAAATGTTTTAATATCCGGTTCTACTCTTCCTGAAATTACACGATGGTTTTCGTCCATTTTCAAGGCATTTACAATCTTCCCGATATTCAAAACCGAATTGGGATCGAATGCCAGTTTGATTCTTTTCAGCAATTCGTAATTTTTGTCTCCGATCATAAACGGGATAAATTCTCCGCGGACAATTCCGTCACCATGTTCACCACTTAACGAACCTCGATATTTTTTAACCAAATGCGCCACATCGGTCGCGATGGTTCTAAACAATTTTAAATCTGATGTTTTCTTTAAATTTAAAACTGGACGAAGGTGTAGTTCTCCTGCACCAGCATGTGCGTAATAAATCGCCTCTTGTCCGTGACTTAACATCATTGCCGAAAACTCAGCAATATAAGCTGGTAAATCACTTAATTCAACTGCTGTATCTTCAATAGAATCGGCTGCTTTATCGTCGCCTACAATACTTCCCAAAAGTCCCAGACCTGCTTTTCTCAGTTCATTGGCTTTGTCAATATCTGGACCGTAGATTTTTACACTGGCATAACCAAAATTGTGTTTTTCCAAATCAGCAATTAAAGCATCGGCTTGTTTTTCGGCATCTTCTAATGAATTCGAAGCCACTTCAAACAACATAATTGCTTTTGGTTCTCCAACTAAAAAGAAACGGTTTTTAATGTGTTCACGATTGGTTTTGGTACAATCTAAAATCGTATCGTCGATCATTTCGCAAGTATACAAATGATGTTTCATTGCGATTACAACAGATTCTAATGACTCTTGAATCGTATGATAATGTGCTACCACCATAATATTGTGTACAGGTGGTAAATCGTCAACTTTTAATGTAATTTCGGTTGTAAAAGCTAAAGTTCCTTCACTTCCACAAAGTAGTTTTCCTATGTTGATTGTAGGTTCTGTTCCGCCAAACAATTCTGATTTTAATAAAATATCAACGGCGTAACCTGTATTTCTTCTATGAATTTCTGGTTTCGGAAACTCTTTTATAATTTCATCTTGATGCTCTTTTACCGAAAGTTCGTCGTAAACGCTTTTATAAATTTTATTTTCTAAAGAATCTCCTTTTGTTTTTTCAATAAATTCTGCAGAAGTCAATTCACCAAAAGCAACTTCAGTTCCATCGCTTAAAATCGTTTTTAGCTCAACAATTTTGTCACGTGTTACACCATAACGAATTGATGTTGTTCCTGATGAATTGTTTCCCACCATTCCGCCAATCATAGCTCGATTGGAAGTCGAAGTAACAGGAGAAAAGAAAACGCCATGAGGTTTCAAGAATAAATTTAACTCATCGCGAATTACACCTGGTTGAACGGTTACTGTCCTTTTTTCAGCATCATAACCCAATATTTTTGTAAAATGTTTGGACACATCAATTACTAATCCATCTCCTACTGCCTGTCCTGCCAATGAAGTTCCAGCAGTTCTTGGCGTAACTGAAATATTATGCTTCGCTGCAAAGCGAATTAATTTACTGATATCTGCTGTAGTTTTAGGCAGAGCCACAGCATTCGGTCGAATCCTGTATACCGAAGCATCGGTCGAATAAAGTGTTTTATGAAGATCATCATATAGAAGTGTTCCTTCTAATGATTCTGATAATTGCTGTAACTCTTGGTTTGACATTATATTCTAATTTATTGTCTAAAACTGTTTTTTATTTCTTTTTGATGAGATTACAAAATTACTGTAATTTCAATAGTTATATTCTAATATGTTTAACTCTTTTCAAAGTTTCTTTGCCACGAATTTCACAAATTAGCACGAATTAATTGCTAAATCTGAGAGAGAAAAAATGACCACAGATTAAAGGATTAAAATGATTTTTTCGCCACGAATTTCATTAATTACACTAATTTTTAAATGTTACTGAAAATATTTTTTAGCCATTAACTCTATTAATCAATTCGTGTAAATTTGTGTAAATTTGTGTAATTAGTGACAAACCAAAAAAGAAATCTGTGGAAATCTTTTAATCTGTGGCTAAAAACTATTTATTAATCTGTCTCCAGATTTTTGTACTAAAATCATCTTTGTACATTAATCGATTTGTTCTTGTTGGATTTACTCTATTGGTTAGAATAATTAAAAATCTATTCGTATTAGGATTTATAAAGAAGAAGGTTCCTGTAAAACCAGTGTGTCCAAAATCATCTTTTGTAAAAAACTCGTCTGGTTTTCTTTTATCGAAACCTAAACCGCGATAAATACCTTGTTTTGCAAGAGGCGATTCTGTAAACTGTTTTACGATTTTGGCTTTTAGAATTTGTTTCCCTTTATAATTTCCATTATTTATTAGCATTTTGCAGATTTCAGCGATTGATTCGGCATTCGCAAATAATCCTGCATTTCCTGAAACTCCTCCAAAAATGGCAGCTGCTTCGTCGTGAACATAACCTCTAATCGTATCTTTTCTGAAAAAATTATCCAATTCTGTCGGCATAACATTGTCTATTGAAGTCCATTTTAGCGGATTATAGCCAATTTTTGAAATTCCTAATTCCGTATAAATTTCGTTTGCTAATTCATCTAATTTCTTTCCTGTTTTGGTTTCAATCATTTGCTTGACCAAAAGCAAGTTTAAATCGCTGTAGACATATTTACCACGAATATTTGTATTGGCAGCAGCAATTTGTTCGTAAACAATTTTATAAAACTCTGGATTCAACCACATATTTTTATAGATCTGAATCCAATTTTCCTTTGGAATAAAAGAAAGATAATAGGCATCATAAACAATATTTTTGTTTATATACATTGTATCAAACAATTCCGTATAAACATCTGATTTTTTATCACTTAACAAAGGCGAACCATCTGGAGTAGAAAGCATACTTTGATAAAAAGTGATACTTGCCTTTAATCCAGAAGTATGCGTCAGCAATTCAAAAAGAGTTAAATCTGCAATTGGGGTATTTTTGTACAGAGATACAACGTCTCCTAATTTGTCTGTTACTTTTATTTTATCGTCTCCAGCCAAACGCATCGTTACCAATGTTGCACCCAAAACCTTAGACATTGAAGCCAAATCGAAAACATCTTCTGTTTTTACAACCTGTTTTTTATAGTAATCTTGAAAGCCATAATTTTTGGATATAAAAACAGCATCTTTGCTTCCTACTAAAATTTGAGCTCCTGGAAAAAATCCTTTTTCAAGCGCGTTGGTCATCATCGAATCGATGTAAACTTCATTTCGTTTTACATCAAAAGACTTAGAAGAATTTTTCTGAGAATATCCATTTATTCCTAAAAAAATCAAGAAGACAACAACAAACTTGTTTACTATATTTTTCATATCGTTATGGATTAATTTTTAATCTTGAACTGTATTTTATTTGGCTATAAATTCTATCGGACTGCTTTCTGTCTGGGTCTGACTCAAAGCGGTGACTGCATAAACGTAGTTTTCCAAATCAGCATTTGGTACTTCTAGTTTTAGCGCTGTTGTCACATAATAAATGTTTTCAGAATTGGAAAAATCGGTTATTTTTCCTTTTGGAAATCTGTAAATCACATATTTTTTATCGTTAAATGCTGCTTTCCAAGTTAAAACTGCGTTATCACCTTTTTTAGCAATCACAGCGTTTGTAGGTGGTTCAGGTTTTAATCTTGTAATTCTGTTAGCTTCTGGAGTCAAAGCGATGTATTTATATACTTTTTGAGTTAAAGGTTTTCTCAAAGTGTCGCCTTTTTTAAGAAAATTAGAAGCTGTAAAATGCATTGATCCATCAATTTGAGGCAATTTTCGAATCATTTCAATCTGTTTTACGATTTGATCTGGACTTCTCCATTCTGGTTCTTTTGCTGTGGTTGAAATCTTGTACTCGCCATGTCCTACGTAAACATTTGCTCCGTATTTATGTTCTGCCCACCATTTTGCTAAGACTTCAAAATTTGCTTTATCAAAACCAATATGCCAATAAATTTGAGGCGTTACATAATCGATCCAGTTTTCTTTTTGCCATTTTAAAATATTCGCATACAAATCATCATAGTTTGTTGCTCCAGCGTTAGTTTTAGAACCTTGAGAATCTTTGGCAATATTCCTCCAAACACCAAAAGGCGAAATTCCGAATTCAACTTCTGGTTTATTGGCTATAATGGTATCTCTAATTTGTTTGATGATTAAATCGACATTGTCTCTTCGCCAATCGTCTTTGTCTTTAAACTGACGTGGTTCTTTAGCGAAAGCTTTTTCATCTGGAAATTCTTGTCCGGCAATTTTATACGGATAAAAATAATCGTCCATATGAACCGCTTGAATATCATACTTACGAACAATTTCACCTACTACAGAAGAAACGAAATTTCTTGTTTCTTGCAATCCCGGATTAAAATATCTCGTTTTTCCATACGTCAGAAAAAGGTCTGGTCTTTTAAAATATAAATGATTTTTTGAAAGCACGTCTCTTACCGTATCTTTTTGCACGCGATATGGATTCAGCCAAACGTGTACGTTCATACCACGTTTTCCTGCTTCATCAATCATCATCTGTAACGGATCAAAACCAGGGGCAACACCTTGCTTTCCAGTTATCCAATGTGAAGCGGGTTCTTTTGTCGATTTGTAAAAAGCATCGGCAGTTGGACGAATTTGAAAAATTACCGTGTTCAGATTATAAGAACGTAGATTATCCAATAGAGTAATCATTTCCGCTTTCATTTCTTTGTCCGACAAACCCGGTTTAGACGGCCAGTCGATATTTTCTACTGTCGAAATCCAAGCGGCACGCATTTCTCTTTTTGGAGATTGCTGACTGAATATTTTGGTATGAATCAGCAAAACTAAAATTATAATTTTTAAGCTTTTCATAATAATGTTGTTTGTTTCGTGAATGCTTAACCGCGAAGAGCGCAAGGATTTACGCTATGTTCGCAAAGTTTTTCTTTTTATTTTTTAATCTCGCAAAGTCGCGGAGACGCAAAGTTTTTTTTTATCTCTAGCTATATTATTATCTCTCGCAGATTACCCAGATTACCCAGATTTAATTTGTGAAAATTTGTGAAATTTGTGGCAAAAAAAATCTTTTTAATCCTTTAATCTGTGGCTATTTTTTCTCTCCCAGATTTGACAGATCTAGCAGATTTAATTCGTGGAAATTTGTGAAATTTGTGGCAAAAAAAATCTTTTTAATCCTTTAATCTGTGGCTAAGAAATAATTATAGATTACTTAAGCAAAAAAATTCCGCCTTCTATTAAAGAAGTCCAAACTCTACCTTGTGCATCAACTGTGAAACCATTTACACTTGAACTACCTAAAGTGATTTGTTTTATAATTTCAAATTTTTCTGCATCTACAATCACCACTTCACCTTTTCTACTTCCAATGTAAATCTTGTTGTCTTTTTCTAAAATTCCTGCTGGATTGTGTTCGTATCCTAATTTCAAATCCAAGACTTTACTTTGATTCTCTACATTTTCTTCCGTCAATTCCAAATCATCAGAAAGTGGTACTCTTAAAAGCAATCCGTCCATTGTTTTGCCATAAAACCATTTTCCGTCCTGACTTTTACCCATTGATTCTCTAATTTTCCATTTCGAAGTTCTTAGCAATGTTTTTCCTGTTTCAATATCTAAAATAGTCAAAAAACGTTGTGGCGTAACAAAATAAAGTCGACTTTTGGTTGCAACCATATTTACATTTCCAGCCGAATATAAAATTTGTTTGTCATTACCATTATTCCATTTCCAGATTAACTCTCCAGTATTTTTATTCAAACAATAAACATAAGAATCCCAAACTCCAAAAATGATTTTATCTCCTTGTATCAAAGGCGTTCCTTGAGAATACGACTGAGGAAGTTCTTTTTTCCAGATTATCTTACCGCTCACAGCATCTGCACAAACAAATGCTGTAGAACTTGCTGTATATATCTTATTATTTTCAGCAATTGGAGAACCAACTAAAACACCGCCAATTGAAGTATTCCATTTTTGTTTTCCCGATTGTGAATCAAAACCTAAAAGCTTACCCTCTATTGTTCCAATTACGAGATTATTTTTTACAACTATCGGCGAAAAATAAATGGCGTTTCCAGTTTCATTTTTCCAATTTATTTTCTTGTCTTTCAAACTTACAGATTGTATTTCGCCAAGTGAATTGGTAAAATAAAAATTCTTTTTATCAAACGAAGGAAGACTGTAAATCGAAGCAGCATCTTTTATAAAAGGTGAAACTTCTTCAAAATCATTCTTTGGGATTTCAATTTTTGATGGTTTTGTTGGAACAGAAAATTTAAAAACTCCCGGTTTATCTAATTCTTTTTGATAAATACTGATGCTGTCTTTACTAATTATTACTTCATTGTAACTTTGCGTTTTACCGTCTAAAGAAGTTATAGAAGTTCCCATTATCCCGCTTAAACCTGAAAAATCATATTTTTTCAACGTATGTCCGTGACCGCAAAAACTGGCAACAGTTGGATATTTTTGTAAAACAGAAAGCACTTCTTTATAATTGCTTACACTATTGTCCATTGGATAATGAGCAAAATTGAGTACTTTTTTATTTGTCCCTTTAAGACTGTCTTTTAAGGTTTTATCTAACCATAATACATCTTCATGCTTTACAAAACCATCTCCCATTTTCATATAAGGCCCGCAAGGATATCCTATGAAAAGATAATCTCCCTTTGAAAATACAAATCGATCTTCGCCAAATATTTTTTTATAAGTCAAACCTGCGCTTTCACTCCAATTCGTTTCATGATTACCAGAAATAACATAATATGGTTTTTGCAATTTTGAAAGGATCGAATGAACTTGTTTTAATTCGTCATCGGCTCCGCGATTGGTTAAATCTCCTGTTACAACTACAAATTCAAAATCAGATTTATTGATTTCTTTTACAATATTCTGCAGTAAAAAATCATTGTCATTTCCAACTGAAACGTGCAGATCAGTGAGCTGTATAAACTTAATATTTCCTGATTTATCCGAATTTTGAGAAAAACCAGAAACTATTATAAAAAGCAAAAATATTCTTAAAAATAGAGATTTCATTGGTAATTTTTTATGTATTAAACGTCTGTGACTAAAAGCAATCTTGACAATTATCTTGAGTAGTAAAAAAATACCTAACAGATTTTAAAAACCTGTTAGGCTAGGTAACCAACCTATTTTTATGTGCTACTTATGTAAATAGCAACACACAATTATTTATTTATTTTTTCAGTAAAAAAATTATGAAAGAATAGTAATTGAAATTTTAAAGAGTTTTCCCAATATTTGAGATCGTGCTTTCCTGGGCGTTCGATATAATCATGATTGATTTTTAAGTCTAACATTTTAGCATGAAGCTGTCGGTTTACTTCCATAAAAAAATCATCCACACCGCAATCTATCATTAATTTTAAATTGTTGTCTTTTACCAAATCAAGCATATTGGTAACGGTATTTTTATTCCAGTTTTCTGGAAATTCAGCAAATGTTCCAAGACGTTTTTTTATATCCCAATTTTCAGGAAAAGGTCTAAAATCTACTCCACCGCTCATACTTCCAGCAGCACCAAATACATCTTGATGTTTAAAAGATAAATACAAAGCTCCATGTCCGCCCATACTTAAACCTGAAATGGCTCTGTTTTCTCGGTTTGGAATGGTCTTGTATTTTTGGTCTATGTACGGAACTAATTCATTGATTACATAAGTTTCATATCTAAAGTTTGGATCTATCGGACTATCAAAATACCAACTTGAATAATTTCCGTCTACGCCAACCACAATAAAATTATATTGATCAACCTGATTTTTAAGTTCTTTAAAATCTTTTGCCCATGAAGCGTAATTACCACTGTATCCGTGAAGCAGATACACTACCGGAAATTTTTTATCTTTCTTTTTATAACTCTCTGGAAATATAATACAGCTTTTGATATTCTTATTCATTGAAGGACTAAAAACCTGAATGGTATCAACGGTTGCAGCTTTGGCAGTAAAAAATAAGAAAACTAAATAAAATGTGTAGAGTATCTTTTTTTCAACTCTTCTGTTTTGCGGACTATTATTTTCGAAGATTTTGAAAAATTGCAGTAGAACGCTATAATGAGAAGAAATAGTGCTTTTCATATAGTTTGGTTTAGTTTGAAAATAGTTTCAACAAATATATACAAAAAACAAACAGATTACATTATTATGCGTTATTTAACAAAATAAAATACAAATAACGCAAAAACATGCAAAAAATAATATAAACTAGAGTATAAAAACACCTGATTTTCTGTATTCCTCAAGACTTTCATCATATGGATCGAGATTGGTCACAATAGTATCCAGTTGTTTTAGATCGCAAACAACGTGAGGCATTTTGGTATCTAATTTATCAGAAGAAAACATAGAAACAACTCGATCTGAAGCCTCTATCATGGCTTTTTTAACAATTGAGATCTCATAACCAATCTCTGTCAATCCTTGTTTTACATTTATGCTACTGGCTCCAATAAAACAAATATCTGCTTTAATTTTTGAAACGACCTGAATTACATCCATACCAATTGTTACCATTGCATTTTTCTGCATTTTACCTCCAATAAAAATCAAATCAATATTAGGGTGTTGCGACAACTGCATTGCAATTGGAAGACTGTACGTATATATAGTAGCTTTTAAATCGGCTGGAATTAATTTAGCAAAAACAAGATTGGTACTTCCTCCACTCATTATAATTACCTGATCATCATGCAATAATGATAATGCTTTCGTAACAATCTTTTTCTTTACTTCTTCGCCAGATATATTAATATTAAAAACATCTGCAGCCTTTTCATTTACCTGAACTGCACCACCATACACTTTTTCTAGCAGTCTTTTACTATCCAATTCATTTAAATCTCTTCTAATAGTATCCTCCGATAAATCCAGAGCCAAAGCCAAATCAGTTGTGACAACCTTTTGTTCTTCAACAAGTTTAGTCATGATATATTTATGTCTTTCGGCTTTCAGCATCTTTTATAAAAGTTAAAATTCAAGACAAATATATCAAATAATTTTATTGAAACTTGCAACGTTAACTTAGAATTGCAATTCTCTGCATGTTTTAACTCTAAAATTAAAAACAAAAAAAAGAGTGCCTTTAATTTCTGCGTTATTTTGCGTTATTCAATCAATTTTTTAAAATTTTTAACAAAAAAAATGCATTTGTATGCAATAAATAAATATATTTGCTTAACAACCATTATAAAAAACCAAGTAATCATGAAAAAACTATTTCTTATTTCATTGTTGGTTTTGTTCATTCAAGCATCTTTTGGGCAAACAAAAACAATTACAGGAAACGTAAAAAACAAGGCAGATGGAATTCCAATTCCTGGAGTTAGTGTCTTAATTCAAGGAACTTCCAATGGTACAACTACCGATTTTGATGGAAACTACAGCATCAGCATCGCGCCAGGACGAAGTTTGAGCTTTAGCTACATGGGATTTGAAACCCAAGTAGTGAAAATTGAAGGTCAACAAAATCTTAATGTTACTCTTTCAGAAAGTACTTCAAAATTAGACGAAGTAGTTGTTGTGGGATTCTCTTCTCAGAAAAAAGTAAATCTTACTGGAGCAGTTGCAAAAGTAGATGTAAAAAAAGCTCTAGGAAGTATTCCAATTACTGATATTACAAAAGGTTTACAAGGAACTACTCCTGGACTTAATGTTAGTTTTAATTCCGGTAATATAAGCAAACAATCAAAAGTTAATATTCGTGGTGCTGGAACTATTGTTAATGGAGAAGTTTC
The DNA here is from genome assembly GCF_024649945.1 of Flavobacterium panacis. Classification (GTDB taxonomy): domain Bacteria; phylum Bacteroidota; class Bacteroidia; order Flavobacteriales; family Flavobacteriaceae; genus Flavobacterium; species Flavobacterium panacis. The sequence continues at coordinate 488,010 of NZ_JANKMS010000002.1, forward strand.
AGGATCACCACTTATTTTAGTTGATGGTGTTCCCGGAGATTTATCATTACTAAATGCAGAAGATGTAGAATCGATGTCTGTACTTAAAGACGCTGCTTCTGCTTCTATTTATGGCGCGCGTGCTGCATTTGGAGTTATATTAATTACTACTAAAAGTGGAAAAAATGCACAAGGAAAAGTAAGATTTGCTTACAGCAGCAATACAGGCTGGAGCAACCCAATTTCTTTGGTTAGATTTAATGACCCTACTGTAGAACTTCCAGCAATGATCGAAGCACAAGCCAGAGCTGGTAATGCCAATCCAGAATCTTTTGGTATGAACTACAAAACATTGTTGCCTGGTATCATTAACTGGAAAGAAAAATATGCTGGAACAAGAGATCCTAATGATAAGAATATGATTTTAGGACAAGATTTTGATGTGATTGGTGGAAAAGAATATTTTTACAGAATTTGGGATCCGCACAAAGAGATGTTGAAAAAGAATTCTCTACAAACGCTTCATAATTTATCTGCTCAAGGTTCTTTGGGTGAAAAAAGTTCATTTATTGTTTCGTTAGGTCTTGCTACTCAAGAAGGTGTAATGAAAATTAATACTGAAACCAACCAAAGATTCAATCTTAACCTTGGTTTGACTACACAATTAGCAAGCTGGCTTACCGGAGATTTTAAAGTTTTAGGAACTTTCCAAGAATATGATTCTCCTTTTAACTACTACAATAGTGGTCTTGACACTGCTGGTAACGGATACTTTGGTTATTACATGCGTTGGGGATCTTATTTCCCATATGGTACTTATAATGGTACTTACTTTAGACATGCACCTGGTTATATGGCAAACGCATCTCAAAACGAAAGTAAGTCAAATGACATGAGGATAAGCGGAAAACTTACTGCTCAAATTACAAAAGACTTTAATATTATTGGAGAATATAGCATCAATAATAATTTCTCAAGTCTAAAAATGAATGGTGGTCAAGTACCTCTTTGGGATTGGTGGACAAGTGCAGCTGACTTAGTTGCTGGAAAACCAACTTCAATGGAAACTGCAAATGATTTTGTAGCTCAGGCTAAATCGTCTTATACAAGAAATGTTGCTAACATCTATGCCAATTACAGCAAAACATTAGCAGAAAACCATAACTTTAAAGTACTAGGTGGTTTGAACACAGAATGGTATGATTTTGAAAGAACTTATGCTCGTAGAAATACACTTTTAGACAAAAATAAACCAGAGTTTAATTTAGCTATTGGTGATCAATTTACTTCACCTCTTAATGCCAATGATATTTTAAATCCAGGTTTGTCCAGATATGCAATCGCAGGATTTTTTGCACGTGTGAATTATGACTATAAAGGGAAATATTTACTGGAACTAAACGGACGTTATGACGGTTCTTCAAAATTTCCTTCTAATGAGCAATGGGGATTCTTTCCTTCTGCTTCTGTTGGATATAGAATTTCTGAAGAAAGCTTTATGGAAGGTACAAAAAGCTGGTTAAACGATTTGAAAATTCGTGGATCTATCGGTTCAATTGGAAATCAAAACATTGCAGCCAATGCCTTTTTACCAACTATGACTAACGTTACGACTAACCCTAGCCCTTATTGGATAGGAAGTGGTTCAACTATTCCTCCTACTGTCAATCAACCAACAAATGTTGATCCGAGTTTAACTTGGGAAAAAGTAACAACTCAAGATATTGGTATCGATATTCGAATGTTTAATATGCTAGGCTTAACTTTCGATTACTACCAACGTGACACCAAAGGAATGTTAGCTCCAGGAAAAACGCTTCCAGGTTCATTTGGACAAGCAGCTGCCAATACAAACTCAGGAAACTTAAGAACAACTGGTTGGGAGTTAGGCATTAACTTCAACAAACAAGTTAACGAAAACATTAGTTTTTATGCAGATTTAACTCTTTCTGATAATACTACAGAAGTTACAGAATGGAACAACTCTGCTAAATTAATAAGCACTAGCTCTTTCTATGCTGGTCAAAAATTAGGTGAAATCTGGGGATTAGAAACAGATCGATTAATTCAATCAACAGATCAAATTGATGCTACAGGATTAATTGTAAATGGTGTTGATTATAAAAACATTAGAACTGGTGCTTTTAAATTCGGTGCTGGAGATGTTATGTACAAGGATAGAGACGGAGACGGAGTGATCTCAAGAGGAGATGGAACAGCCACTAATCCTGGAGATTTAAAAGTTATTGGTAATACAACACCACGTTACCAATACGGAGTTCGTTTAGGAGGTGCTTTGTATGGATTTGATATTGATGCTTTCTTTCAAGGAGTTGGGAAGCGTGAATACTGGACAACTTCTGACTTGGTATTACCATTCTACAACAGAACTGATGCTATGTATGAAAACATGAATGACTACTGGACACCAGAAAATACAGATGCTTATTTCCCTAATCCATATCCTGGACATGCAGGTAATGCTTTTGGAACTTATGCACCAGGATCAAATAACTTTGTGGCACAAACACGTTATTTATTAGACATGTCTTATTTACGTTTAAAATCTTTGACAATTGGATATACTTTACCTAAAAGCATTGCCCAAAAAGCTGGATTGGATAAAGTTAGACCTTATGTTTCAGGTTTCAACTTAGCTACTTGGAAAAGCAGTAAATTACCAGTAGATCCTGAAATTAATGAAAGTGAATCAGTATGGGGAAGAACTTTCCCTTACTCTAAAACGTGGTCAGTTGGTATACAAGTTGCATTTTAAAAAATGTATTTAAAAATTTAAATTAATCAAAATGAGAAAATTAATCATAAACTCTAAGATAAAACTATCAGTTGCCTTGCTTACTTTTGCAAGCTTAACTGTTAGCTGTTCAGATTTTTTGGATACACCTCCTGAAGATGTATTTACAGACAATAATTTTTGGACTTCAGAAAACAACGTAAAAACATTCTCTTGGCTAAACTATAATACGTTTAATGGGTATGGAAATAATGCTGGTACTACAGCAGATTTTTACTTTCATGCTTCAAGTACAGGATTAATGGATGATAACCTGGCGATGAACGTTTTTACAAACTTTCTGACTGCTCCAAATGCAACTAACGCAAACTGGAACGAATATTACACACTGATTCGTCGTTGTAATCTTATGTTAGAAAGAGTTCCAAATGTACCTATGGATCAGACGAAAAAAAATCATTACATAGGTGTTGCAAAGTTTTTTAGAGCTCATACTTATTTTCGTTTAGCACAGCAATTTGGTGATGTACCTTACACAGACAAGTACTTAGCTCAAAGTGACGCTAATGTGTACAAACCATCTTTAAGCAGAGCCGAAGTTGTAGACAATGTAATTAAAGATTTAGAAGAAGCAATTCCAATGTTGTTAAACGTTGATGATAATAATGTTACTGTAAATAAATATACTGCTTATGCCCTATTAAGCCGAGTATGCTTAAGTGAAGGAACTTATAGAAAATACAACGGTGGACAAAATGGAAGTGCTTACCTGCAGAAAGCAAAAGAAGCTTCTTTAGCTGTAATGAACAATAATTCTTTTAAGCTAAACGCAGATTGGAAAGCACTTTATAATTCTGTTGAATTATTAGGAAATAGCGAAGTAATATTAACCAAAAGATATATTAAAGGTGTTTTAGGAAATTCAGTACAAGCCTATACTAACACTTCTACTGTTCAAAACGGATTGACAAAATTTGCTGCAGAAAGCTATGTAACAACAAATGGATTACCTATCAAACAAGCTGGAAACGCGCAATATTTAGGTGATAATACTATTGCGAATACTTTTGCCAATAGAGACCCAAGATTTGCTAAAGCTTTTAGTACGGCAGATTATGCGTATTCTGATAAGCCTTATAATGGTTTGACTTCTATAACAGGTTATGTATTTCAATTATACAATAATCCTGCTACATCAGGTACAGAGGTTACAACAATTGGACAAAATCAAATTGATGCTCCGGTTTTTACACTAAGTGAAGTTTATTTGAATTATGCTGAAGCCTGTGCAGAATTAGGTACAATTACTAATACTGATCTTGATTTATCAATAAACAAAGTTCGTACACGTGCAGGAATCGCTGTTTTAGCTACAGACGGTACAAATGCTAGCGCTGGCGGCGTGCAAATAAATGACCCACAAAGAACAACTGCATTAGAGCAACTTTCTGGAATTGTTAATCCAATTATATGGGAAATTCGTCGTGAACGTAGAATTGAGTTCATGAGCTGGACTACTATGAGAAAAGAAGATCTTATGCGTTGGAAAAAAGGAGATTATTTAGATTCAAATGCTAATCCGGATGTGGTTTTAGGAGCTAAAATAGTTGCTTTAATAGGAACTAACTCTAAAACAAAAGTAAATTCTGAAGGTTATGTAATTCCTTATGCGGCAGGTGTAGCAAGAACATTTGTATCTCCAAAAAATTACCTAAGTGCCATTCCAACCAATGATATTAGTTTATACGCTGCTGAAGGTGTAGAATTAAAACAAAACCCTGGCTGGTAATTCAAAACACAAATAAACATTTGCCCTAAATAATAAACTGCCTCTGGAACTTAATCAAAAACAGAGGCAGTTATTTAAAAATCTTTTTTCTCTCTGTATAACACAGACAGAAAATTGACAAAATAAAATCAATCTGAAAGTTTCATTATTTTCACATCATCACATCAATCAAAAAAAGTTCAATCCGCAATCAAATAATAACTTAATTTTAATAGTCAATTTTTATCTTAACTATTAACTGTAATTAAAATGATAAAATTCATCTCTAAAAGTGTTTATATTGTAATTTCTCTGTTTTTTACGACTTTGTATTCCAATTCGTTTTCAACAGTTGCAAAATCTGGCATATCAGAAATTAATCCTCCAGCAATAAAAACTGGGGCCGATAATTACGAGAAATATTTACCACTTTTAAAAGACAAAAAAATAGGAATTGTAACCAATCAAACTGGAATTTTGTCTAACAAAACGCATCTAGTTGATTTTTTACTGGAGAAAAAAATTGCTGTACAAACCATTTTCGCACCAGAACACGGTTTTAGAGGAACAGCCGATGCCGGAGAACATGTCGTTGACGGAAAAGATCCTAAAACAGGTTTATCCATAATTTCTCTTTATGGAGATAATAAAAAACCAAAACCTGAACAATTAAAAGGAATCGATATCATGATTTTCGATTTGCAAGATGTTGGAGCACGTTTTTACACTTATATTTCTTCGCTACATTATGTAATGGAAGCTTGCGCAGAAAATAATGTGCCACTTATAATTTTAGACAGACCAAACCCAAACGGAAGCATTGTTGATGGTCCGCTTCTAGAAAAAGAATTTACTAGTTTTGTGGGCATGCACCCAATTCCGCTGATGCACGGAATGACAATTGGCGAATATGGACAAATGATCAATGGCGAAAAATGGCTTAAAAATGGCGTTCAATGCAAACTAACCGTAATTCCTTGTTTGAATTATGATCGAAAAATGACTTACAGTTTACTTGTAAAACCTTCTCCAAATTTACCAAACGATCAGTCTATAAATCTGTACGCCAGTTTATGTCTTTTTGAAGGAACAAATGTGAGCATGGGTCGAGGTACTGAAAAACAATTTCAAATTTATGGTTCTCCTTATTTAACCAAAACCAATTTCAGTTTTACGCCAAAACCAAATTTTGGAGCCAAAGATCCTTTATACAATGGAAAAGAATGTTTCGGCGAAGATTTAACAGCCTATCCGAAACTAAAACAATTAGAATTAAAATGGCTTATAAAAGCCTATCAAAATACAGCAGATAAATCTAAATTTTTTAATGCCTTTTTTACCAAACTGGCAGGAACCAAAAAATTACAACAGCAAATAGAATCTGGAGTTTCTGAAAAAGCGATTAGAAACAGCTGGAAAAAAGATATCGAAGCCTTTTATAAAACGAGAAAGCCTTATCTACTTTATTAAGAAACACTTTTAAACCCCAACCAAAAACCCAAAAACTGACTATTTTTCTATAAAATAGAGATTTCCTATACACAATATCGAAATGAAAGATTAACTGAAAATCTTCATTTATAAACCAAAAAAAGAAAAAAGATGAAAAATAAAAATCCTGAAACCGAGCAAGAATCTTTATACAAAGATTTGGACCAAATGACCGTGACTGAATTATTGACTAACATCAATAAAGAAGACCAAAAAGTACCCCAGATTATCGAACAGCAGATTCCTAAAATTGAAAAATTAGTAAAAGCAATTGTAAAGAAAATGCAGTTAGGAGGTAGATTATTTTACATTGGAGCTGGTACTTCTGGGCGTATCGGAATTTTAGATGCATCTGAATGTCCTCCAACTTTTGGAGTTCCACATGACATGATTATCGGAATTATTGCTGGCGGAGATACTGCCATTAGAAAAGCAGTTGAAAATGCAGAAGATGATACCGAACAAGCATGGAAAGATTTAGCTAAATTTGAAATTTCAAGTTTAGATTTTATTATCGGAATTGCGGCTTCTGGAAATACGCCTTATGTTTTAGGAGCTTTAAAAAAGGCCAAAGAACACAATATCAAAACAGGAAGTATTTCGTGCATCAGCAACGGACTTATCGCGCAGGAAGCAGATTATCCGATTGAATTAATTGTTGGACCTGAATTCTTAACAGGAAGCACAAGAATGAAAGCAGGAACAGCTCAAAAACTGACTTTGAATATGATTTCAACTTCAGTAATGATTAAACTTGGAAAAGTAAAAGGCAACAAAATGGTTGACATGCAGTTGTCTAATGAAAAATTGGTAAAACGAGGCATCAAAATGATTATGGAAGAACTTGGAATTGAATATGATTTGGCCGAAGAATTACTGCAGAAACATAAAAGTGTACGCGCTGTATTGTTAGATCACAACAGCAAAAAATAACCTAATTCCTAAAACTAAACCAAAATGTCTTCTACCACCATTCTCATTTTTATTTTTGTCTATTTTGGACTTTTACTCTTTATTTCGAACGTAATTAGTAAAAAAGGTCAGGACAACGATTCTTTTTTCAAAGCCAATAAAAATTCCAAATGGTATTTAGTTGCTTTTGGTATGATCGGAACAGCACTTTCTGGCGTTACATTTATTTCTGTTCCAGGAGAAGTTGGTTCGCCAAATGGAGAACAATTCAAATATTTTCAATTTGTTTTAGGAAATGCCATCGGATTTATCATTATTGCAAAAGTCCTGCTTCCACTCTATTACAGAATGAATCTAACTTCGATTTACAGTTATATAGAACACAGAATGGGAATTAGAAGTTACAAAACCGCAGCTTCTATATTTTTAGTCAGCAGGACTATTAGCTCGGCTTTTAGATTGTATTTGGTTGTGATTGTTTTACAACGTTATGTTTTCAATGATTTCCATATACCTTTTCCAGTAACAGTACTTTTGGCTTTAGCGCTTATCTTTCTATACACTTTTAGAAGCGGTCTAAAAACCATTATTATTACCGATACTTTACAGACGTTTTTTTTAGTTAGTTCCGTGTTTATAACCATTTATTTTGTTTGTGACAGTCTAAATCTGACTGTTCTTGAGTCGGTTTCAACCATTCAAAAAAGTAATTATTCTAAAGTATTCTTCTTTGATGATTTCTTTACGAGCAAGTACCACTTTGTAAAGCAAATTTTAGGCGGAATGTTTGTTACCATTGCAATGGTTGGACTCGATCAAGATTTAATGCAGAAAAATCTAAGCTGCAAAAACATTGGCGAAGCACAAAAAAACATGTTCACCTTTACTGGAATTTTTGTTTTAATCAATATTATTTTCTTGAGTTTAGGCGCTTTATTGTACATCTACGCTTCACAAAATAATGTTCAAATTCCGTTAGATTTAGCAACAGGAAAACCAAGAACCGATTTACTTTTTCCTGAAATTGCTTTAAATCATTTGTCAATTGTTCCCGCATTTGTTTTCCTTTTAGGAATTATCGCTGCCACTTTTGCTACGACCGATTCGGCTTTAACAGCGCTAACAACTTCATTTTGTGTGGATTTCTTAGGAATGGATAAATCGGAGAATCTAGACAACAGCAAAAATGTCAAAATAAGACATTGGGTACACTTTGCATTTTCAATCTTGTTGTTTTTGGTAATTATCGTTCTAAATTCATTTAATGATGCTTCTGTAGTAGCTTTAATTTTCAGAGCGGCCTCTTACACTTATGGACCGTTGTTAGGATTATATGCTTTTGGATTGTTACAAAAATCAAGATTAGTAAATGATAAACTGATTCCATTAATCTGTCTAATTTCACCCATATTCACCTATTTCTTAAGTGAACATTCAGCACAATTATTCGGATATACTTTTGATAATGAATTAATCATCATTAACGGATTATTTACTTACATCGGAATTTATTTAACCAGCAAACGCACAGAAGAAAAAATCTCTTTTTAATTGCCCAACACTATTTCATGAAAAATGCCATTATAAAAATAGGTTTATTTACAGCTGTTCTTTTTTTAAGCGTCAATTGTGGTGTTTCAAAAAAGAGTAAAACTGTTGTCGAAACAAATCAGCCTATTTCTACAGAAAACAAAGAAGTTTACGTACCTAAAAGTAAATCAGAAAAAAAGCCTTTTGTTCCAGATTGTGATGCCGAAAATCGTTGGACAGACAGCATTTATAGCAAAATGACTCTAGACGAAAAATTGGGGCAATTATTTTTTGCAAATGCTTATTCGAACAAAGATTCTGTGCACGTCAATAAAGTAAAAGAACTGGTTTCAAAATACCATATTGGCGGTTTAATTTTCTTTCAAGGCGGACCAGTTCGTCAAGCAAAATTAACGAACATTTATCAGGCTAAAGCCAAAGTTCCATTGTTCATTGGTCTTGATGCAGAATGGGGATTAAGCATGCGTTTAGATTCGACTTACGCTTACCCTTGGAACATGACTTTGGGCGCCATTCAAGATTTAGATTGGATTGAAAAAGTCGGCAGACAAATGGGAAGCGAATGCAAAAGAATGGGAATTCATTTCAACTTTGCTCCAGTTTTAGATATTAATACCAATCCGTTAAATCCAATTATTGGAAATCGTTCTTTTGGCGAAAGCAAAACAAATGTTGCCAACCGCGCTTCTGCAATAATGAAAGGTATTCAAAGCCAAGGTGTTTTGTGTACTGGAAAACATTTTCCAGGACATGGCGACACTGCGGTAGATTCTCATAAAGCACTTCCAACGGTTTCTTTTACGAAAGAACATTTGGATGAAGTTGAAATCTATCCGTACAAACAGCTTTTTGACGAAGGATTGGCTTCTGTAATGGTGGCGCATTTAAATATTCCGAGTTTAGAACCAAGCGGAAATGTTCCTTCTTCTGCTTCTTATAATGTGGTAACTGAGTTATTGCAGAAACAATTAGGCTTTGAAGGTTTAATTTTTACGGATGGTTTAGGTATGAAAGGCGCTAGTAATTTTAAACCTGTGGGAGATCTTGAATTGGCTGTTTTACAAGCTGGAAATGACATTTTTTTATGTCCAGATGATGTGCCTGTTGCTATTGAAAAACTAAAAACATTTTATGCAAACGGCGATATTACGGAAGAACGTTTGGCTCATTCAGTTAAAAAAATTCTTCATTACAAATTCAAAGCGGGTTTAAACAAATACAAACCAATTGATTTAAAAAATTTACAAAAAGACTTAACCAGTCCTGATAAAGATGCACTTCAATATAATTTATTTGAAAATGCTGCAACAGCTTTAAAAAATAAAAAAGACATTCTTCCGATCAAAAATCTAGATCAAAAAATCGCTTATGTAAAACTGGGAGAAGATATAAACAGTGCTTTTGTTTCGACTTTAAAAAAATATACCGACGTAACAGAAGTTTCAAATACCAACATCGATTCTTTAAACAAAACATTAAAAAAATTCGATTTGGTTATTGTGGGCTATCACAAAGTAAATAAAGCTTGGGAGAAACACGATTTAAATTCAAACGAATTGTTTTTCTTGAATAAAATTGCAGCAAACAACAAAGTAATTTTAGATGTTTTTGCAAAACCTTATTCACTGCTTTCGATCAAAAATTTTGATGATTTGGAAGGATTAATTGTTTCTTACCAAAATTCGACGATTTCTCAGATTGTTTCTGCCGAAATTCTATTTGGAGCCAAACAGGCAATAGGAAAACTACCTGTTTCTATCAATGACAATTTCAAAGTTAATGATGGAATTGATACCGAAAAAATCGATCGTTTAGGTTTTGAAACACCAGAAAATGTCGGAATGAGTTCAGCAATTCTTTCTAAAATCGATGCTATTGCCCAAAAAGCAATTGACGAAAAAATGGCGCCAGGAATGCAGGTTCTAGTAGCAAGAAAAGGGAATGTAGTTTTTCAGAAATCATACGGATATCAAACTTCTGACAAGAAAGTAAAAGTCTCAAATACTGATTTATATGATGTAGCTTCGATTTCAAAAATGATTTCTACGCTTCCAAACGTAATGCAGTTATACGATAAAAACAAAGTGGAACTAGACACCAAATTAGGAACGATGCTTCCGATGTTTGCTAAATCGAACAAAAAAGATATTTCATTTAAAGATCTTTTAAATCATTATGCAGGATTAATTGCTTGGAGTCCGTTTTACAAATCCACATTAGATGCGAAAGGTTTTCCGATGGATAAATATTACCGAAAAATTCCAGAGAAAAATTTCACAACCAAAGTAGCCGACAGTCTTTTTATTCGAAATGATTATCATGACACGATCATGAAATTTATTGCCGACTCTCCTATTTCACTAAAAAAAGAATACAAATACAGTGATTTCACTTTTATACTTTTAAAAGAATATCTAGAAAGAGTAACTCATGAAAAATTGGAAGATTTAAGTCAGAAAAACTTCTTCAATTCTTTAGGAATGAATTATACCACCTACAATCCATTATTGAAATTTGACAAAAATAAAATTGCTCCAACTGAAATTGATACTTATTTCAGACACCAATTGATCCAAGGTTATGTTCACGACATGGCTGCCGCAATGGAAGGCGGCGTTGCAGGACACGCAGGAATTTTTTCGAACGCTATGGATGTGGCTAAAATGATGCAGCTTTTTCTTCAAAAAGGAAGTTATGGCGGTGAACGTTATTTTTCTGAAGCTACATTTGATACTTTTAACACTTGCTTTTATTGCGCTCAAGGCGTTGAAAGAGGTTTAGGTTTTGACAAAAGATTAGGAAAAGATGGCCCGACTTGCCAATGTGCCTCAGCGTTAAGTTTTGGTCATACTGGTTTTACTGGAAATATGGCTTGGGTTGATCCAGCAAACGAAACCGTTTATGTCTTTTTATCGAATAGAACGTATCCAGAAGTAGGCGCAGAAGGAAATAAATTGGCAAAAGAAAAGATTCGTGAAGATATTCAGAAAATAATTTATGAATCTATACTAAAGTAAAACCAATTATTCATTTAACGAAACTATACGAAAGTATTACACAAAAAAAAGCAGCTTCGGAGAAGCTAAATATTTATAGGAATTATATTTATTCTCTATCAAAAGAGCTCCAGCGGAGCGAAATATACAAACCTAATAAAAAACATGCCACTCCGCTGGAGCTCTTTACATCTATTCGATTGAATTTCTATAAATATTTTGCCCCGCGGGGGCTGAATAAATAAACATCATTAAAAACCAAATTATCAAAATTCTTTTGTCCAGAATATAAATATAATTGCTATAACTTTAGCTGCATTTTAAACCAAATTTCATGAACAAGAATATTGAAGCACTTTATCGAATTGCTCAAAAAGAAACCAAACGTATTATTGGACTAATGTCGGGAACTTCACTTGACGGACTTGATATTGCCTTATGCGAAATTTCGGGATCTGGGACAAATACTGATGTAAAATTAGCCCAATTTGAAACCATCAGTTACTCCGAAGAAATTAAAACTGAAATTCGGAAAATTTTTGCGCAAAAAAATATTGATTTCCAACATTTGGTTTTGCTTAACGAATGGATTGGCTTACTTCATGCCGGAATGATAAATGATGCTTTAAAAAAATGGAATATCCCTTCCTCAGAAATTGATTTAATCGCTTCGCACGGACAAACTATTTTACATGCGCCAAAGTTTTTACATCAACAAGAAAAATTTCCAAATGCAACATTACAAATTGGAGACGGTGATCATATTGCGGTAAAAACAGGAATCATCACTTTATCTGATTTTAGACAAAAACATGTTGCCGCTGGTGGCGAAGGTGCTCCATTGGCTGTTTACGGCGATTATTTTTTGTTTGGAAAAGAAGGCGAAAACAGAATTATGCTCAACATTGGCGGTATTGCTAATTTTACTTATCTGCCTGCAGCTATAAAAACCGAAGAAACTTTTGTAACCGATACTGGAACAGGAAACACTTTGATTGATCTTTTTGTAAAAAAATATTTCCCTGAAAAAAGTTATGATAAAGATGCAGAAATAGCCAAACAAGGAACAGTAAATCAAATTTTATTGAATAATCTTAAAGACAATGCTTTTTTCAAAAAAGGATTTCCAAAAACAATCGGACAAGAATTATTTAATTCTGAATATGTTGAATTAGCACTTTCTAAAAGCAATCTTACCACTATTGCAGCACCCGATTTGTTGGCTACTCTGACTCGTTTTACTGCTGAAACTATTGCAGAAGCAATTCAATTTACAATTCAAAATACGGATTATAAAATAGAAGATTTCAAAATTTATATGTCTGGTGGAGGTGCTAATAATCAATTATTGGTACAATGGTTAAAAGAACTGCTTCCATGTTCTTTTTTCAAAAGCAATGAATTAGGAATTAACAGCGACGCAAAAGAAGCTATTCTGTTCGCCATTTTAGCCAACGAAACTGTTGCTGGAGGAGATTTTAAATTCAATTCTGTAAAAATACCATCGGTAACAATGGGCAAAATTTCATTTCCTGATTAAAAATAACTAACCCAATCTAACCATAAAACCACTTATGAAAGATCGTATTATATCTGTTGATGTTTTAAGAGGATTAACCGTCCTTTTGATGACTTTAGTAAACAATCCCGGAAGCTGGAGTTACATTTATCCTATTTTAGAACACGCTAAATGGAACGGATGTACGCTTGCCGATTTAGTATTTCCGTTTTTCATTTTTATTGTTGGAATCGCAGTTCCTTTGGCTATGCCAATTAAAAAAGACGATTCAGAAAATCTGCTTAAAATTATCACAAGATCATTACGAATCTTTTGTTTGGGACTCTTTTTAAGTTACTTCTACTCCATTCATTTCATGGGATGGCAGCCTGGAATTCCATTGCTACTTATTCGATTATTTTTCTGTTTTTTAGTTGGATATGCTTTAATTGGCGATTTCAAACCAAAAACCAAAACCATTTTAGCGGTTACTATTTTCATCATTTTAATTGGTCTCGCCTACAGCGGACATGAAAATTTTGCTAAAATCAGAATACTTGGTGTTTTACAGCGAATTGGAATTGTATACTTTTTTGTTTCTTTAATTTATTTAAAAACCAACATTAAAACACAAGCCATTTTAAGTATTTCTATTTTATTAGGTTATTGGGCCTTAATGACACTTGTTCCTGTTCCAGGTGTTGGTTATCCAAATTTAGAAGTTGGAACCAATTTAGCTTCTTGGTTAGACAGTGTCTTACTAGAAAACCACATGTATATTGAAACCAAAACATGGGATCCAGAAGGTTTATTAAGTACTTTACCTGTTATTGGAAACGGTTTAATAGGTTTATTAATCGGGCAGCTTTTAATTCAGCCGATGCCGAAAATAAAAATTAATAAAATGATGGCTGGTATTAGTGTACTTTTAATTGCCGTTGCGTTGTTGTGGTCATTCGTTTTCCCAATCAACAAACAAATCTGGACAAGCTCCTATGTTTTGTTTACTGCAGGTTTGGCTTTATTATTGCTTGCCATAATTTATTATATAATAGATGTTCGAGGTTATAAAAAGTGGACGCCATTTTTATTGTCTTGGGGAGTAAACCCGATGATTGTATTTTTTGTTTCTGGAATTTTACCACGTGTTTTAACGATGATCAAAATTCAAGATCCCGAAAATATTTCAGATACAATCAACGTTAGAGATTATGCATACAAATTTTGGATTAGTCCGTTGTACGAAAATCAGATGCTTTCTTCCCTAACTTATTCTATCCTTTACATCTTATTATGGAGTTGTGTATTGTGGTATTTTTATAAAAAGAAGATCATTTTTAAAGTCTAATTTTCTAACGAAAACCATAAATATTATTGCGAAATATAAATTTCTTATAATCATCTAAAAAAACTATTTTTGGTTTTTGTTAAAAAACATTAAAATGCGTAAAAATCAGTATTTAATATTCTCTATTCTATCTTTATTTTTCTTTTCGACTATCGCTGCGCAAGAAAAAACAATGCATCCTAAAAATGAATTTAGAGGTGTTTGGATTGCTACTGTAGTTAATATCGACTGGCCGAAAACAAGTTTGGATAATGTTGAGAAAGAGAAAGCTGATTATCTGGAAATCTTGGAAGCTTATAAAAAACTAAATTACAATGCCGTAATCGTTCAGGTTAGAAGTGTTGGTGATGCTATTTATCCTTCTGAATTTGCACCTTGGTCTCGTTTTTTAACTGGAAAAGAAGGTTTAGCTCCAAATCCGTATTACGATACATTGGAATGGATGATTGAACAAGCACACAATCGAGGCTTTGAATTTCATGCTTGGTTAAATCCATATCGTGCGACTTTCGATTTAAATAAAAATCTTTTAAGTCCAGGACATGATTTTTTTAAACACCCGGAATGGATGATTGAATACGGTGGAAAATATTATTATGATCCTGCACTGCCAGAAGTTCAAGCACATTTAACAAAAGTGGTAAAAGAAGTAGTTGACAAATATGATATCGATGCGATTCATTTTGATGATTATTTTTATCCGTATGCTGTTCCTGGAAAAGTGTTTAACGACAACGCATCCTATCAAAAATATGGTGCAGGTTTAAGCCGTGCCGATTGGCGTCGTGCGAATGTGAGCAACTTTGTACACACCATTTCTACCACTATAAAAGACAGTAAACCTTGGGTACAGTTCGGAATTAGTCCGTTTGGGGTTTGGCGAAATAAATCACAGGATCCAAGAGGTTCTGAAACACAATCAACCTCAAATTACGACGATTTGTACGCTGATCCAATGTTGTGGATGGATCAAAAATGGATTGATTATATCTTGCCTCAATTGTATTGGAGTATGAATAATACAAGAGCTTCATATTCTAAATTGGTAAAATGGTGGTCTGAAAATGCAAATAATACAGCAATCTATATTGGTCACGCCTCTTATAAAATTAGAGGTGATAGCGATAAAAGCTGGAATTATATGACGGAAATTCCAACTCAAGTTGATTTTTTAAGAACTTTTAAAAATGTTTCTGGAAGTGCTTATTTCAGTTCAAAATGGTTCATGGGTAAAAACTTCGATGTGGTTCGTCATTTAGAAGAAAACCAATATAAATATCCTGCGCTTCCGGCTGCTGTACCGAATTTAAGACACGTTATTATTGATATACCAAAAGTAATTGAATACAACAAAGACAGCATTCGTTATAATTTTACTTTCAAAAGTCCGCTGAATACCAAAGTTCGTTACATGGTAGTTTATGGAGGTGATCATGTTTCAAAAATTGACATTAATGATGCTTCTAAAATTGTTGAAAAAGTAACCGTAAAAGAAGTAGATGGAAAAATCACCTTCGCAATAGCGGCAGGAAAATTAAACCTATACAAAGCCTGTGCTGTAACTTTTATTGATTATTACGCAAACGAAAGTACACCAACCGCAATAGATCTAAAAAAATCATTTAAAAACTATATACCTGCACAACCAAATGAAAATAGATAATAAACCTTGGTTCTGGATTCCACTTCTAAACTTTGCATCTGGATTACCGTATGCCATTATTATTTCGGTTTCGGTAATTATGTACAAAAATTTAGGAATTACAAATGAAGACATTGGAGTCTATACCAGTTTATTATATCTTCCTTGGGTGGTTAAACCACTTTGGAGTCCGCTTATTGAATTAATAGGAACCAAAAGAAAATGGTTTTTATTGATGCAGTTGATAATCTCGATTGCCTTTTTACTGGTCGGATTGACAATTCCAACAAACGGATTTTTCATGATGTCGTTAGCTATATTTTGGGTTGCCGCTTTTGCTTCGGCTTCCAATGACATTGCAACAGATGGCTTTTATTTATTGGTTTTACCAGAAGACAAGCAATCTTTCTTTATCGGAATCAGAAGTACTTTCTATAGACTTTCTATGTTGGCAGGAAACGGATTAGTAGTACTTTTTGCGGGATATTTAGAACATAAATATGGTGACAATACCAAAGCTTGGTCGTATACGATGATTTGTGTTGGTTTATTAATGATGTTTATTACAGTTTATAATTTCATTTTTACACCAAAAAATGAAATCAATGTCGTAGAAAACAACAAAGAATCTTCTCACCAAAACTTTGGAACTATATTTATCAGTTTCTTCAAGAAAAAAGGAATCGGATTAATTCTGGCTTTTGTTCTACTTTTCAGATTAGGAGAATCACAATTGCTTAAAATGCTAAGTCCGTTTTTATTGGATGGAAAAGAATTAGGCGGAATGGGATTAGACACCGAAGCTGTCGGAATTATATACGGAACATTTGGCGTTGCCGCCTTAACTTTAGGAGGAATTCTGGGCGGAATCGCGATTTCCAGACACGGTCTTACCAAATGGATGTTTCCAATGTTTTTGGCTATGCATTTACCTATAATCGGATTTATTTTATTAGCCTTTTTTCACCCAACATCAATTTATTATATTTATGCCGTTGTGATTTTGGAACAATTTGGTTACGGCTTTGGCTTTACAGCATTTATGATGTATCTAATTCACGTTGCCGAAGGGGAATCAAAAACAGCACACTATGCACTTGCAACTGGATTTATGGCATTAGGAATGATGCTTCCGGGAATGTTAAGCGGTTATATTCAGAATTTTTTAGGCTATCAAAACTTCTTCATTTGGGTTTTATTAGCTACAATTCCAGGTCTTATTTTATCACGTTTTTTAGTTTTCCCGAAAGATTTCGGGAAAAAATCATAAGAAGTTTAACCCCCAAATCAAACTCTTACATATGGAAATCAATGAAAATTTGCAGGCCGAACGAAATCTAAAAGGAACTGAGTTCGAGAAAAATGGAAATCTTGAAAAAGCAATTGAATTGTATGAAGAAAATGTTGCAGAAGGCTTTAAAGGAAATCACCCTTACGATCGATTAGCAACGATCTACAAAAACGAAAATGATCTGGATAACGAAATTCGGGTTTTAGAAAAAGCGATTGTGGTTTACGAAGAAATCACTATTGAAGACCGACTAGAAGGATTGCCGAAACTTTTCCGCTTCAAAAACCGATTGGAAAAAGCAATTGAAACCAAAAAGCAATTAGCCAAACAAAAGAAAGCAAAGTTGAAATAACTAAATTAAGCTTAATTTTCTTTTTACCATTAAGTCATTAAGTTCATAAAGCTTGGCTTAAATTACTTAATACCTTAATGGTAAAAAAACAAAAAGCAGATACTATTATTTGCATGAAAAAGACTTTATAACAATGAAAATCACAGCCGAAGCATTACGACAAAAAATAGGACAATTTTTCTTTCCTGCAGTATTCATCAATGATACTGAAGAAAACATTCAGGAAACGGAACGTTTAATTAAGGAACACAACATTGGAGGATTGACCTTTTTCCATAGTCGCGCGAGTGCTGCAACGAATTATGAAAGCAAGAAAAAAGTTATTTTCAACGATGACAGCTATGAAAAAATCAAAGCGCTGATTGCTCGTTATCAAAAAGCTGCTTCTACTCCACTTTTAATCAGTATTGATGCGGAATGGGGGTTGGCAATGCGAATTGAAAAAACACCTCAATATCCATATGCGATTACGCTTGGTGCTTTGCCAGAAAACAAATCCAATTTAGTTTACGAAGTTGGAAAACAAATTGGTTTAGATTTAAAAGCTGCTGGAATTCAGTACAATTTATCGCCTTTGGCAGACATTAATAACAATCCGAATAATCCTGTAATTGGCTATCGTTCTTTTGGTGAAAACAAAGAAAAAGTAGCCGATTTTGCTGTTGAATATTTAAAAGGAATGTCGGAAGTTGGTGTTTTAGGTTGTTTGAAACACTTTCCTGGACACGGAAATACCAATGTAGATTCGCATTTAGGTTTGCCTGTTTTAAAAGAAACTCTTGAAGAATTATTAGAAAACGAATTATATCCTTTCATCAAAGGAATCGAAAACAATGTCGATTCTATTATGATTGGACATTTGGCAGTTCCAAGTTTAAATGACGGAAAAGATACTTCAGCAACTTTATCAAAAGCTGTTATTCAGGATCTTTTGCGTGACAAATTAGGTTACGACGGTTTAGTAATTTCAGATGCTTTGAACATGCACAGCGTTTCTAAATTGTATGAAACAAAAGGCCAATTAGAATGGGAAGCTTTCAACGCTGGAAATGATGTTTTATGTTTTGCCGAAAATGTTCCAGAAGGAATTGAAGCAATTTACAAAAATGCTTCGCCAGACCGAATTTTCGAAAGCTACAACAGAATTATGAAAGCGAAAGAAAAAGCTGGAATTCTTTCTGGAAACACAGCTGTTTCAGGCGAATTAAATTTCGAAAAAACATCCCATCTAAATCTAGAAATTGCTCAAAATGCTATTACAGAAATCATCAATAGCGGCATTTCAGATCTAGCGCTTGAGGCTCAGAAAAACAACAAATTAGCCAAACTGAGTTTATATAAAAATACTGAAAATACATTTTTCAAAACTTTAAAAGCAAAATTACCTTCGCCAGAATTTGCTTTTGAAAGTTTAGAAACTTCAGATATTGCCGCAATTAAAAATGAATTAGAAAATTTCGAAACCATCATCATTTCATTATTTGTTCCAAAAGCAAAACCGTTGAATAATTTTGAAGTAAATGATGAAGTTTTCGAACTGCTTTCAGATTTACTACAAACAAAAAATTGCATTGTTTATGTTTTCGGAAATCCTTACGTTTTGCCACTTATTCCGAATCTAAAAAAGGCTTTCGGATTAATTCAGGCCTATCAGGATTTTGAAGAATTTCAAAAAACAGCGGGAAATGAATTTTTAGAAAAAAATAGTTTTAGTAGCGTTTTACCCGTAAATATTGATATTCAATAAATTACAATTTAAAATAGTCAAAATTTATCAACTTATAAATTTTTATAATCACATCTTATTGTAACTAACTGTACTTATGCCCTACTTTTGCACCAGAAATAAATATTTAACGTAAAACGAAAATTATGTCTTTAGTAGGAAAAAAATTCCCAAGTATTGCAGTAGATGCTATCTCAGAAATGGGTGACAATTTAAAAATCAACATTTTTGAAGAAGCAGTAAACAACAATAAAAAAGTACTTTTATTCTGGTATCCAAAAGATTTTACTTTTGTATGTCCAACTGAATTACACGCCTTTCAAGCTGCATTACCAGAATTCGAAAAAAGAAATACTATCGTAATTGGTGCTTCTTGCGATACTAACGAAGTTCACTTTGCTTGGTTAAATACTCCAAAAAACAATGGTGGAATCGAAGGTGTTACTTACCCAATCTTAGCAGATACAAACCGTAACTTAGCTAACATTTTAGGTATTTTGGATATCGAATCTACAAGCTACAGCGAAGATACAGATTCAGTTATCATCGAAGGTTCAAACGTAACTTACAGAGCTACTTACCTAATCGACGAAACTGGAAAAATTTTCCACGAAAGTGTAAACGATATGCCATTAGGACGTAACGTAAACGAATACTTAAGAATGGTGGACGCTTACACGCACATCCAAACTAAAGGTGAAGTTTGTCCTGCAAACTGGGAAGCTGGGAAAGAAGCAATGTCTGCTGACAGAATCAGTACTGCTGAATACTTAAGCGCTAACTAAGCTGCTAAGATACTAAGGTTCTAAGTTGCTAAGTTTTTTAACTTAACTTTTGAATCTTAAATACAATTCTACAATAAAAGTCAAGAGATTCTAAGATTAGACTTAGATCTTAGAATCTCAACGACTTAAAAATCTATCAAAAAAATCCACACAAAGTTATTCGGTTCGAGAGCAAACTTAGCATCTTAGAACCTTAGCAACTTAGTGTCTTAAAAATAAAATTATGTTAATCGACCTAAACGAAGATACGTTAGCAGATTTAGTTGCTAAAAACGAAAAAGTAGTAGTACAATATTCAGCTTCATGGTGTGGAAATTGCCGTATTATGAAACCAAAATTCAAAAAATTAGCAACAGAAAATGAAGCTATCACTTTTGTTTTGGTTGATGCAGAAAATTCTCCAGAATCAAGAAAATTAGCAAACGTAAGCAACTTGCCTACTTTCGCTACTTTCGTAAACGGACAATTAGTTGGCGAAACGCAGACTAACAAACAAGAAGTTTTAATCGATCTTGTAAACGCAATTGCTTAATTCATAAACTCTACAACATGAAATTACCAGTAATTAAGCATTTAACGCAATTCATCGAAGAAAACGATCAGGATTATATCATCGAAACGATCGAAGTTCTAGAAGCGATGACCGAAATTCCTTCTCTTAAAGATGAAGAATTAGACGTAATCGGCGAATTGATTTCCAATATGTACGGTGCCCTTGAAGTACAGAAACTTGTTGCTCAAGGAACAGACAAAAAAGAAGCTTTAAATACGTTCATGAAACGTGTTTTAGGTTCTATCGACAAATAATCGAGCCTCTTTTTCAAAGAAAAAACAAAAAAACATGACGGAGAAAGCGTTTCTATTTTGGAGACGCTTTTTTTTTAGTGCCAGTCGCGGTTTTCAGTATTCAGTCTTTGCGCAATCTTTGTCAGGTTGAGCGGAGTCGAAGCCCACGTCAGTAAGTCCGCAATCAAAATCTACATTCTAAAATCTACATTCTAAAATCTAAAATCATCTGGGCGAGCCAGCATTAGAAAAAGGGGCTGAACATACTTTGTCTACATCAGCCCCTTTTCCTAATACTGTCGGGCTATCCGCGCTACTTCGGTAGCTTGCTCCTATCCCTCTCGCGGATAAAACGGTTTCAATAGAGATTTTCGGGTTTTAGTCACAATCGCGGTTTTCCAAGCAATCTTGTCATCCTGACGAAGGAAGGATCACATAAGTGGCTCCGCAATCTATATTGCCAATCTTTGTAGAGTTTCTAGTGCGATTCCTCGTTCCTCGGAATGACAAACTGATTGCTAAAATAAATTTCTTCAAGTTTTGTCAAGAATGACAAACGTTGCGCATTTCTAAAAGTTGAATGTAAAAAACGTAAAACCAATAGAACAATATTCCCTCAAAATTTTAGTTATCACTAAGAATAATTTGCTAAAATGAAATGCAAATTCGTGAATTTGTGGCCACTCCAAAACCATCCTTAATCTATCCTTAAACCGATAACAAATACTTTTAGATTCAAATATTAATCCTTACTTTTGAACCTCATTAATTTTAAACAAAAATCATGGCATCTATCACATTAGGAGGAAATCCAGTTCATACATCAGGCGAATTACCAGCAGTTGGATCACAATTAGCTGACTTCAAATTAGTTCAAAACGATTTATCAGTTGCTTCATTAAGCACTTTCGCTGGTAAAAAATTAGTTTTAAACATCTTCCCAAGTGTTGATACAGGAACTTGTGCAACATCTGTTAGAACTTTCAACGCAAGTGCAAGCGGATTAGAAAACACAACTGTTTTATGTATTTCTAGAGATTTACCTTTCGCTCAAAAACGTTTTTGTGGTGCTGAAGGTTTAGAAAATGTAGTAAACTTATCAGATTTCCAAACTGGTGCTTTCGGAAAAGCAAACGGATTAGAAATCGTTGACGGACCTTTAGCTGGATTACATTCAAGAGCAATCATTGTTGTTGATGCAGATGGAAAAGTGCTACACACAGAACAAGTTGCAGAAATTGCAAACGAACCAAATTACGAAGCAGCTTTAGCAGCGCTATAATATACTCACTCTAATGGAGTTTCAAAAAGACAATACTTTTGTTTCAGGTCGTTTAAAAAGCGTAACTTATGCTTTTAAAGGAGCTGTAAAATTGATCAAAACAGAACACAGCGTTATGGTTCAATTCTCTCTAGGAATTATCATGACCATTATGGGGTTCTATTTTCATATTTCACAAACCGAATGGCTATGTCAAACATTTGCCATCGGTTTGGTTTTAAGCATTGAAGGATTGAATACGGCAGTTGAAAAAATTGCCGATTTTATCCATCCTGATTACAGCAAACGAATCGGTTTTATCAAAGATATTGCTGCCGGAGCGGTATTTTTTGCCGCAATGACTGCAATAGCAATAGGCTTGATTATTTATATTCCAAAATTTATTTAGGCAAAGGAAAACGCAAGAATGGCAAAAAATAAAAAAGAAACTGTAGATAAAAAAAACGAAAAACAGGAAGGAAATAAAAGATCTTTTAAGATATCTAAACAACAAAAATTTGTTTTAGGTTGTCTTTTAGTTCTTTTTTCTGTTGCATTATTAGTGGCATTTATTTCTTTTTATGTTAATGGACAATGGCAAAACGATCAAAGCGTTCTAAGTCAACTTGGCGATCGTACCGAAGTAGCCGAAAATTGGCTAGGAAAATTCGGAGCCTATCTTGCTGACTTGATTATCTACAAAGGTTTCGGACTTGCCTCTTTTATTTTTGTCCGTTTATTTTTCCTTACCGGAATGTTTTTAGCTTTAGAACTTTCTACTCAAAAACTAAAAAATACCTGGTTTTGGGATATTTTTGCTATTATTATAGTTTCTGTTTTATTTGGTTTCTTCGCTACTTCTGCACCTGAATTGGGTGGGACAATTGGTTACGAATTAAATTTATTCCTGCAAGATTATATCGGAAAAACAGGAACTTTATTGACACTCCTTTTCGGTCTAATTGTCTATCTAATTTTCAAAATCAAATTATCACCAGAAAAAATTCAGTCGTATTTTGATTCTACCAAAAAAGAATTTAAATCAGAACTAGAAACCTTAAAGCCTGCGGTGAATCAGCCTGAAAGCGCTTATAATCTAGAGGAATTTGCTATAGAAGAACCAGAAAATGATCCTGAATTAGACGACATCCATATTAAAACTGTCAACACTCAGTTCGAACTCAACAAAGAAGCATTAAAACCAACTATTAATCACGCTTCTGAAATCGAATTAAATCCTGTTTTAAAACCAATTACTCCAAAACAAGAACTACCATTAGTTTCTCCAGACGAAGCTTTTGTGATTGAAAAAGCTGAAGAAGAAGATATTATCGAAGAAAATTTAGCTTCTCGCCTAGTTGCCGATTTCGGATTATTCGATCCAACTTTGGATTTATCTAATTATAAATTCCCAACCATCGATTTATTAAAAGAATATTCGACTGGCGGAATTACAATTAATCAGGAAGAATTAGAAGAAAATAAAAATAGAATTGTAGACACGCTTCGTAACTACAAAATTGAAATCGCACAGATTAAAGCAACCGTTGGTCCATCGGTTACATTATATGAAATTGTGCCAGAAGCGGGAATCAGAATTTCTAAAATTAAGAGCTTAGAAGACGATATCGCTTTATCATTATCAGCACTAGGAATTCGTATTATTGCGCCAATTCCAGGAAAAGGTACTATCGGTATTGAGGTTCCGAACAAAAACCCAACTATGGTTTCTATGAAAAGCGTTATTGGAGCAGCGAAGTTCCAAGAAGCTGAAATGGAATTACCAATTGCACTAGGAAAAACTATTTCTAACGAAACTTTTGTTGTCGATCTTGCTAAAATGCCTCACTTATTGATGGCTGGTGCAACAGGACAAGGAAAATCTGTTGGATTAAATGCGGTTTTAACTTCGCTTTTATACAAAAAACATCCAGCAGAAGTAAAATTTGTTTTGGTTGATCCGAAAAAGGTTGAGCTTACACTTTTCAATAAAATCGAAAGACATTATTTAGCGAAACTTCCTGACACGGAAGATGCTATTATTACAGATAACGCAAAAGTTGTCAATACTTTAAACTCACTTTGTGTAGAAATGGATAATCGCTATTCTTTACTAAAAGATGCGATGGTTCGTAACATTAAAGAGTACAACGAAAAATTCAAATCCAGAAAATTAAATCCGGAAGCTGGTCACCGATTTTTACCATACATCGTTTTGGTTGTCGATGAGTTCGCCGATTTGATTATGACTGCTGGAAAAGAAGTTGAAGTTCCAATTGCCCGTCTGGCTCAATTAGCGCGTGCCATTGGTATTCACTTGATTATTGCAACGCAAAGACCTTCTGTAAACGTTATTACAGGTTTAATTAAAGCCAATTTCCCTGCCAGAATTGCATTTAGAGTAACTTCTAAAATCGATTCCAGAACTATTTTGGACACACAAGGTGCTGATCAACTTATTGGACGAGGAGATTTACTGTACACCAATGGAAACGATGTAATTCGTGTACAATGTGCCTTTATTGATACTCCAGAAGTTGAAAAAATTACAGATTTTATTGGAGCACAAAAAGCGTATGCAACAGCTTATTTGCTTCCAGAGTTCGTTGGAGAAGAAACTGGCATTAATCTTGATATAGATATTTCCGAAAGAGATACTTTATTTAGAGAAGCTGCGGAGATAATTGTCAATGCTCAACAGGGTTCTGCTTCTTTATTACAGCGAAAATTAAAATTAGGATACAACAGAGCCGGTCGCTTGATTGATCAGCTGGAAGCAGCAGGTATTGTTGGACCTTTCGAAGGTAGTAAAGCCAGAAGCGTCAATATTTTAGACTTAAGTGCTCTTGATCAATTTTTTAATAATGAACAAAATTAACTCAATCATGAAAGCAAAAATTCAAGAAATCAACAACAATTCTATCACAAACATGACTAAAAAGTGTTTTCAAATGGCAGTTATATTGCTTTTGAGCTTCACTTCTATTCAGGCTCAGGATAAAAAAGCGAAGGATTTATTGAACGAAGTAACTTCTAAAATAAAAAGCTACGACAATATTGTTATCGATTTTAAATATTCTTTAAATAACGCTAAAGAAAACATCAATCAGGACAGTAAAGGAAATGTAACAATGAAAGGCAATCAATATGTTTTGAATTTCATGGGAGTTACCAAAATTTTTGACGGTCAAAAAACATACACTATCGTTCCTGAAGATGAAGAAGTTACTATTTCTAAAGTAAACGAGAAAGATGATAACGCAATCACTCCTTCTAAAATGCTTACTTTCTTCAATTCTGGATACAAATACAATATGGATATTGTGCAAAATGTAAAAGGAAGAAAGATTCAATATATCAAATTAGTTCCAACAAGTGGAAAAGACCAAAGAAAAGAAATTCTTTTAGGGGTTGACGTTCAAACAAAACACATCTACAATTTGATTGAAACTGGAAAAAACGGAACAAAAACAACTTTAACCGTTAATTCTTTTAAAACCAATCAACCTTTATCAAAAAATCAATTTACATTTGTAGCGAGTAAATACCCGAAATACTACATTAATAAATTAGATTAATCAGAAGGTTGAAAATTCTAGACAAATACTTATTAAAAACATTCTTACTTACATTTACTACTGTATTTGTAATCTTATTTTTCATATTCATACTGCAAACAGTATGGCTATTTATATCAGAACTAGCAGGAAAAGATCTCGACTTAATATTAGTCGTGAAGTTCCTGCTTTTTTCTATGCCTCGTATTATTCCGCTTGTACTTCCTCTATCGGTTTTACTGGCTTCTATCATGACTTTTGGTAATTTAGCCGAGAATTATGAGTTTGCTGCTATGAAATCTTCTGGGATCTCACTTCAGAGAGCCATGCGAGTTTTAATTGTGTTTATTTTCGTTTTAAGTATTGTTGCTTTTTGGTTTGCGAATAATGTGATTCCGTACGCAGAATACAAGTTCGTCAATTTTAGAAAAAACATTGCTCAGGCTAAACCTGCAATGGCAATTGTAGAAGGACAATTTAACGATGTTGGTTTTTACAATATTAAAGTTGTAAAAAAATCTGGCGAGAATGGAAACAAACTTACAGAAGTTACCATTCATGAAAAGCCTAACAATATGGGCGAAAACAAAACGGTTATTAAATCTAAAACAGGAGAATTAGTAAGCAGCGAAAAATCAAGTATTTTAAAACTTGTTTTGAATGATGGTTATTACTATCAAGATGTTACACCAAAAAAATATGAAGATCGTGCTAAACTACCTTTTATAAAAGGAAAGTTCAAAAAGCAGATCATCAATATCGATTTATCCGAATTAAACAAAGTGGATGAAAACAAAGAGAGTATTGCAGGAACAAATGCAATGCTTAATGTTAACGAATTACGCTATACTTTAGATTCACTAAACAAAAACCTGGATAATGAGATTGTTTCTTTCTCCGAAAACATCAATCAACGTGTCGGAATTAGAAAGTACCCTGCTCCTGTACAAACAAAAGCAAAGAAAAAGCAGCTGCCAAACAATCTAATGTCAATGTATTCAAACAAAGACAAAGTAGATATTTTAAAAATGGCAGGAAGCAATGTTACCAGCAACATTTACTCAATCGAAACAACACAAAAAGACTTAAAAGACAAACAACGTGAAATCAACAAACATTTAAGTGCATTGTATGAAAAGTTTGTTATTGCATTTGCCTGTTTTTTAATGTTCTTTATTGGAGCTCCACTTGGTGCTATTATTAGAAAAGGCGGACTTGGACTTCCAATTGTTTTTGCTGTTTTAATCTTTATTACTTTTCACTTTATCAATACTTTCGGAAAAAGATTATCGCAAGAAGGTGGAATGACTCCATTTATGGGATCATGGATGTCATCGATTATTTTACTGCCATTAGCAATTCTTCTGACCTATCGTGCAACAAACGATAACGGATTAATTAACTTTGATGCGATTACAACTCCGATTTCACAACTATTTCAAAAAATTTCCGAGCGGTTCTCACCTGCTCAAAAGCAACAATAATTATGTCAACAACAAAAATACAACTAAATACCATTGAAGAAGCTATTGAAGCTATTCGTCAAGGTAAAGTAATCATTGTAGTCGATGATGAAGATCGTGAAAATGAAGGTGATTTTTTGGCAGCAGCCGAAAAAGTAACACCAGAAATGATCAACTTTATGGCCACACACGGACGTGGTTTAATCTGTACACCGCTAACTGAAAGCCGCTGTAAAGAACTTGATCTTCGTTCTATGGTAACGAATAATACAGATCATATGGAGACTGCTTTTACCGTTTCTGTTGATTTAAAAGGAAACGGAGTTACAACTGGAATTTCAGCAGCAGATCGCTCCAAAACAGTTGAATCTTTGATTGATCCAAACACAAAACCTCAAGATTTAGCTCGTCCTGGTCATATTTTTCCTTTAATCGCTAAACAAGGAGGCGTTTTAAGAAGAACTGGACATACTGAAGCAGCGATTGATTTTGCACGTTTGGCAGGATTCAAACCTGCAGGGGTAATCTGTGAAATCTTAAACGAAGACGGAACAATGTCACGTTTGCCAGAATTAGTGCAAGTAGCCAAAAAATTCGATTTAAAATTAGTTTCTATCGAAGACTTGGTTGCGTACAGAATGCAGCATGACAGTCTAATTGTTAAAAAAGAAGATTTTGATATTGAAACTCGCTTTGGGACTTTTAGATTGAGAGCTTACGAACAGACAACCAATAAACAAATTCATATTGCTTTAACAAAAGGAACTTGGAATTTAGGTGAACCAATCTTAACCAGAATTCATTCTTCTCAGGTTAATAACGATTTACTAGGAACTTTAACCAACAATGCAGAACAGCAGTTGGACGATATGTTTAAAGTAATAAATGAAAACGGAAAAGGCGCTGTTATTTTCATTAATCAGGACATGACGGCCGTTAATCTTTTAAATCGAATTTCAGAGCTTAAAACACTTCAATCGCAAGGAACTTTAAAAGCCCCAAAAGTGATTATTGACAGTAAGGATTACGGAATTGGAGCTCAAATTCTTCATGATATTGATATTTCTAAGATCAGACTAGTTTCGAACACGGAGCAAACAAAACGTGTTGGTATGATTGGTTACGGACTTGAAATTACGGAATACGTTAATTATTAATATGGGAACAGTAGAAGAAAGAATTCAAAAATCGGAAACAAGAATTTTTAAAGCGGTTTTCCCAAGCACAACAAATCATTACGACACTTTATTTGGAGGAACAGCATTACATCTAATGGATGAAGTTGCTTTTATCTGTGCGACACGTTTCAGTCGCAAAAAAGTAGTTACGATCTCAACGGGTCAAATCGATTTTAAAAAAGCAATTCCGGCAGGAACTTTAATTGAATTGGTTGCAAAAGTAGATAGCGTTGGACGAACAAGTTGTAAAATTCATGTCGATATTTTTATGGAACAGATGTATTCGGAGCTTCGCGAAACGGTAGTATCAGGAACTTTTTCATTTGTTGCAGTTGACGAAAACAAAAAACCAACACCAATTTTAGACGATTTGGATTAGTTTTTGAAAAAATCTCATTTTCGGAAACATTGACACTTAGATACTTGGAAAATAATTTAAAAAAGTTTAAAAATAATTCCAAAAAAAGTTTTGTTAACCGAAAAACCGTCTTATATTTGCACCCGCAATCAGGCAATGAGAGCAACATACTGGAGAAATGGCAGAGCGGTCGAATGCGGCAGTCTTGAAAACTGTTGACTGTAACAGGTCCGGGGGTTCGAATCCCTCTTTCTCCGCTGAAGGAGACAACTAGTTAATAGTTGTCTCTTTTTTTATACCCATAAACACCCATTTTTCAAGCTTTTATAGCCTGTTCTTTTGTGGTTCGATTTTTCACAAGGAATCCTTAAGACTGTTTGAAGTATACAGCCTAAAAGCAGTTTTATCAGAGATATAATCGGGACTGAATAATGGTTCGAAGTCCCTTTAAGGATATAGTATTTTCTTCTCTCTGGGTTTGTCGTAATTTTTTGATACTAAATATAACAATTCCAATATAATTTTGGCTTCATTTTCGTTTACCTGAATACCGTTCTTAGAAAGAATGGCAATTGCTTTTTCTACTGAAACATTCTTCTCAATAAAGTTCATCTTTTTTCAGTTTTTCGGTTACCTTTTTTTGATAATATTTTTAAAAATGCCTGATTCAAATCTAAAGATAGATCTCCAGTTTTATAATTAACATTAGTGGGGGGAATAAGATTTACAATATGTCGTTTATCTGGGACCTCAAATTCAGAAAATCTTTGAAAGATTTCGACTAACGCTTTCTCTTCTAATTGACTTTTTTTATCAAGATCTTTTAATTTAATTAAAATATCACGTACTTCCTTTTTAAGATTTTTGGTGTTGACTTGATTCTCTTTTTTTAATTCGTTATAGTCGTCAAGTTTTAATATTCCAGCAATAAATAATCTTCTGCCTTGAGAAAGTGTTAATCCCTCGTCTTTTATTTTTCTCTCTAACACTTTGTATGCATATAAATAACTTGCTTTCTGAGTCTTTATATTCTGGTCTTCCAAAATATTTTTAAATAATTCAATCGTATTATTTGAGAGTATCAGCTGTTGAAGCTTCTTTTGATAGCAATCATTAAGAAAAATTGCATTTATCCTTGTTCTGCAGCCATTACGACAATGGTAGTATGGATATTTTTTTAATCTCCCTGCTGAAAAACTTCCAAGAAGTTTTCGATCACAAACTGGACAGATTATAAATCCCTTAAGAAAAAACATTGATTGCAAATCATAATTTCTAGAAGTGGTTTTCCTTTTGGTATTAATAACAGACTGGACCTGATTAAATAAAGCCTCAGATATCAATGGTTCATGTAATCCTTTTACCACTTGCTCTTCACCAGAGTCAAGTTTGACCGGTATAAGTCCACAATAAACTGGATTATGCAAAATCCTGAAAAAGTGTGATTTTGAACATAAGAATCCCTTATCTCTAGCTATTTTCATGATTTCAGATATTTTATGATCGTTTTTCGCAACCTGATAAAAAATCCATTTTATAATTTCAGCCTCAGGCTCTTTAGGAGCTATTCCTTTTTTGCCGTCCATTGATGTCAAATTGATAAATCCTAAAGGTGCCTTACTGGGATATCTTCCCATCAGCTTTGCTCGACGAATACCGTTCGAAGTATTTTGCGCTCTCCTCGCATTTTCTGCTTCCGGAACAGCTAAATATACAGCCAGCATAACTGTGCTTTCCGGCACAGAGAAATCAATTGGCTGGTCAATAGCTTTTGCTGTCGTTTTATATTTCCGAAGCTTTCCAATCATTTCGTAAGCGTATTCAATATTACGGCTGAATCTATCCCATTTGATAAATAGAATATTTTTATCATCCCCTGATGATTTCTTTTTAATTTCTGAAAATAATCGGTTCCATTCCGGTCTATTGAAATTCTTTGCAGAGTAATCTTCGCGATAAATCCCTTTGATTTCAATATCATAATACTTACAATACTTCAACAATCTATCCTCTTGTTCCGGCAGGGAGTAACCTTTTCTTTTTTGTTCGTCCGTACTTACACGAACGTATAAATAGGCTGACATCATATAACTAATATTTTTATTTCATTTGCTATTGAACATTTTTAAACACATTAAATGATTGATTACAAGAAATCATTTGTACTATTAAGTAAAACGTCCTAAACAACAAAAACATATTTAATCAACTAAAAATCAATGTATGAGCCAAAAATTGAAATGTACACAAATATAAAATGAAATGTGCATTTTTATTTTTCGTAATTTACTAAATACTAATTTGTTGTTATTTTTTTGAGGCAATGCATGAAGCAACCCATAAGGCAACCCATTGATGATGATTTGTTTAAAAAATCACTCTACAGAGCGTATATCAGGAAATTTCTACCTGTTATTTTTCTAAAATGCACATTTCATTTTTAAAGGCCAATACTGAAAACAATTTGTGAGAACTTGGTTTTGCTGGCTTCTTGAGTAAAATCATAATTTTCCGAAATGTACATTTCATTTTTTCAGTTATAATTCCTTGTTCAATCTATTTTATTTATGACAATGTCGATCGTAAAAAAAATAATTTTGATTTATAAAATTATAGAAATCTTTTTTACATCGAATAATTTGAAATTATTTCACAAATGTTAGTTTCTATTCTAATCAAAATCAGGTGTAATTACTTGTCTTGTTGTTTAAAATAAAGACGACTTTTGTATTATTTGGGAAATACAAAAAAATAAGTTTTATTAGGTTTCAATCATAAATCAACAAACACAAATTGTAAATCAAATAGATAACCAGTAATTAAGTTTTTGAAATGTCTAAAGTTAATCCAAAAGAAGAGAATGAGTATGCCAAAAACATCAAAGATGAAGTTGTTTATATTGGCGATGCAATAAGCGGAAGAAAAGGTTATTGGTGCTTAGGATGTAACGAAGAAATGGATGCCGTAAAGAAAAAAAACATCTATCATAAATCTTATTTTAGACACTCAGCCAAAGGAGTTGACAATGAAAGAAAATGTACTTTTAGCAACCAAGAATACAGACATAAACTTGCAATAGAAATACTTCAATTTACAAAACGTATAAAAGTTCCTAATCTTTACTCTTATTCCCCTGACGGAAAGAAAGCTGTTCTTTTGGAAGAAGCACAATTTATTGAAGCTCATCACGTAAGAGCTGAATTGGCCTTTTATGAAGATGATGAAGGCAACGTAA
Organism: Flavobacterium panacis; assembly: GCF_024649945.1. Classification (GTDB taxonomy): domain Bacteria; phylum Bacteroidota; class Bacteroidia; order Flavobacteriales; family Flavobacteriaceae; genus Flavobacterium; species Flavobacterium panacis. The sequence continues at coordinate 519,942 of NZ_JANKMS010000002.1, forward strand.
TTCATGGGAAAAATCCAGATATAGAATATAAAAATCTTTTAATACGACCTGACTTAACTTTCTTTAATTCTAAAGATGAGCCTATCCTACTAATTGAAATTGTAGTTTCTCATAAATTAGATGATGAAAAAAAGGTTAAACTGAAAAGACTAGGAATAGATACAATTCAAATTATTATTCCTAAAGATTCAGAAGAAAATATTGCTAAAAGCTTACTAACATCAAATAATACTAAATGGGTTTATAATTATGTCCAAGAACGCACTGACTACATTCAAGTTTCCAAAGGAGATAGAGAGGAATTATCATCAATTGATGAACTCCAAAGAAAGTTTTTTGGAGAATCTGTCGTCTGCCGAACAAACCAAATTAGCAATCTTATACGATCAATTAAAAACAGTTTGGGAACTCAACTATACAGAAGAATTGAACAACAATTTGAATCTGAATTATCAAGAGTTAAGGCAAACACAAAAAGAAATAGAGAAAGACTGGAGGAGCTGGAAAGAGAATTTGAGGACGAAGTATATTCAAGTATTAGACACGAAGCAGAAGAAGTTGAACAAAGATCAAGAGACCTTGAACAACAACAAATTGCATTTGAGGAAAACCACTCAGATTTGGAAAGAAGATATATTAAACGCAGAGAAGATATTACAAAAGAAGAAGCAAACACTGAGCGGGAAATTAAGTTCAGATACCGAGTTGGAGAATCTGAAGAGGACATTAGAAGAGAATTTGGACTCGAAGAAACTAGAATTGACAACGAGCAAAGTAAAATTAGAAGAGAAGAAAGATACATTGAAGTCAATTTTCGAGAAGAATCAAGATTTGCACTCTCTTTTGAAAGAGAAAACAGAAAGATTGAACGAGAATTTGAGGAACTTGAAAAAAGAGAACGAGAAGACTTTGAAAAACTTAGAAAAGGAATTCAAGCTAAAGATGGAGAGTATACAAAACTCAAAGCTGAAGTTGAGAATGAACTTGGAAGCGAATTTGAAAGGAAATACGAACAAATTGTTGACAGAGTTAACCAAAGAGATATACAGTCAAACGACGAATTGTCCGAAAGAATTAAAAGCATACTTGAAATACGGGGATTACTTGACAATTACGAAAATGAAATATCAACCATCGGACAATATCAAAAATACCTTGAATTTGTTAGAACAGGAGCTTGGAAAGAATGGTAAATCCTTTGAATGGTTTTTAGAAAACTACAATTTAAACATCAAAAAATAGTTGTTGCGCTCTAAAAAGTGTTATTCTTTACGCTGTACAATTATCTCTGACTTTGTGTTATTTTAAACTAGTATAATTGAAAACCAGAGGCTTCATAAAGTCTCTGACTTTAAAACTAGTCCTCTTAAATATTGTAATGAATCTAAAGAAAGTGAGACAATAATACCCTATTGCTACCAAAAATGTGCGTTTTTTTTTAAGACTTACAACTACGCTGATTTTAAGGGGTCTTAATAATTATCGACGTAATTGTTCTTTAAATAAGATGTCAAATTCAATCAATCCTTCGGCACAAATTTCTTCTAAATTAAGAAAATAGCTTTCATATGAAGTACAATTAATATTTAATTCTCTAATATAATGAGGTAGAAAATTATCAAACATTTCAATGTCAAATTCTTTTGTTTCTTCATTTTTGTAATCAATATTTGCTGAGGCAAAAACGGGGTTAAAATATTTTTCCGTTAAGTAATGATATTTTTCCAATTCATTTTGAGAAAGTTTAGAAAGCTGTTCTTTAAAAAACACCATAAATCCAACACTTATATAATCGTATAACGGTTTTGTTGTCTTAGAAATAGCAATTAATTTTTTTCTGATCCATTCCGCTCTAAAGGTATTTTCAAATTCAGGCCAATTGACTAATTGCACATTGGTATTTTTAATTGCATCAAACGCTCCGCTCTGAAAGCCCATCTTTGAAATTATAAAACCGTAATTTGATCCATAATCATTTATGACTGAACGAAATGCATGTACGACATTTTTTGGAACTTTTTTTTTCCAGAATTTACATTCACAAATGATTACGCTTCTAGACATTTCTCGGTTTATTTCTGCATATACATCTACATTAACTTTTTCCCTTATTGTACTGATTTCTTTTTCTGTTTCAGAAAGATACCCACATACCGTTAAAAGCTCAGAAGCTTTGCTTTGCAGCTCTTTCCATGTCTTAGGCTCATTTTCGTAGATAGTCATTTTTAGGTTTTAAAATAGTAGTTTTTACAATGTAACAAATCTGAAATAATCAATACAAATTATTCTTCCCAAACGACACTTATTATAGTTTTTGCCTGTTTGTAAGGAATGCAGTATTCATAGAAATCGCTATCCTCTTCATCATCCTTCAGTTCAAACCATGTTGATTTATATATTAACTGGGCTTTTTCTTTTCCTGAGTACAGGAACCCGTAATTATCATCAATGTATTCCTGAGCAACGGAATCTTCAGGCGGAGGCAACTTAGTTATTTCTTTGATCTTTAGCCAATAGCCATCTGATTTACTCCAATATCTAACCTGTCCATTATTAATAAAAACAACAAAGAGAGGATAGATATTTAATGATAATAATCTGTAAATAATGGAGGTTAAACTGGTTTTAAATCTTTCGGATAGTTCCTTCACTAAATCAGGTGAAAATTTTTTTCTAAATACGACTTTTCTTATTACAGCTTCAGGCATTAAGAGTTCTGATGCAAAATCATTGGCTTCCCATTCTTGAATTCCTTTTTTCGCCTGGTTCTCAGCATCATTAAACCAATTCAGAGTGTTGGATGTTTCATTATGAACTTCCAAGTCCAGTTTGTCATGAAGCAGATAATGTCCAATTTCATGAGCAGCTGTAAAACGCTTTCTTTCTTCAAATTCGATATCTGAGTTGACTTTAATCAATGTTTTAGAATTGCCTCTAATGATTTTACCGTCTGAGTTTGGTAATTTTTCTTCTATTAAAGTTGCTCCAAGACCGGCAGCAAAAATATCCATGGGAATATCAGTAATCTCATCGAAGCCAATTTCTTCCAGAAGAGCTTTAGCTCTATTGGAACCGCGTCTATTTCTGATCATTTTCCAATTGCTCCAGAAGTTCTAATAAATTCTGGTCTTTAATCATTTCTTTAATCTCATCAATTCCCAAACTGTCTAAATTTCTATATTGAACCTGAAACTGATTATTTGCAATTAAAGATTTTAAATAGCTAATAGGCTTATCAATATTTTTTGCAATTGCATTTTGCAGTAATGCAGAAGCTTTTTCCAATAAATCAGTATCTCTCTGTTTATTTATATGTGCTTTTAACAGAAATGAGTGCTTGCGAAAATTCTTCAGAGCATAAGTTTCGATCTCCTTTATGTCAAAACCTTCCTCTTTAAGGATTTCATCATAAGTACTAGAATCACCTTCAGTAATTTGGGAGATAATTGCCTTGTCTATCTTTTTGATGAAGTTATTTTTCATAATTCAACACTTTCAGTTTTTCTTTTATATACGGTAATTTGCGATCAAGCCGCTTTTTAATATTTGTCAGCTCTTCGTTACTTATCCCTAACAGTTCAGACAAATCATTTCTTTTCATGCCATTGATTATGTATGGTTCGAACAGTAGTAATTCATTATCTGTTGCTCCCATAGCGGATAATTCTTCATGGCATATCGATAATAATGATTGATAATCGGAATCGTCAAAAGACATCTCAATATCATTCTCTAAAATTTCAAATGTTTCGTTTGCTTTATCAAGCTCTGCATTTAATGTATTTGAAATAACACTATCTAAGGCACTTATTATCTGCATTCGGAAATCAGGAAATTTCTCTGGATACCAATTTCTGCCGCCTTCTTTAAAGAAAGCTTCAATAGTATCATTGATCATATCTTCAACCATAATGCCTCTAAATCCCTTGTCATGGTTGTACTTGATTCCAAAAACAGTTTTAAGTCTTACTATAGCGTGCTTGAAAAGAGCAGCATAAAATTCAGGAGTGTAAACCTCTTGAATTGCTTTGCATTTCTCATCAAATGATGCAACAATTCTATTATCTGACTTCATTTATATTGTAATGCTTAAAATTTTTTAAAAATTTCCATATCAATGGCAATTTATGAAATTTATGTAGCATTACAATGTATAAGAACGTTTTAATTAAAATATATATTATGAGTAAATCAGCAGATTATTTTATATCCGGTGTTTGGAAAGATTCGAATGATAATATCACACATGTAATGTTACATCCAGTAAATGATGGTGATAGATGGGATATGGGAGAAAAAACTTCGGAAACCCGTACAATAGAATTATTAAAAAAAGGAAACATTATTAAAACTGTAGTTTGGAATTATCCCGGTTGGACTATTGGATCAAAAGTCATATGCGTAAAAGGCATAGGAAAAGAATATTTAAGAAGTGAAGCAAATGCCACCCAAAAAGATAATTTAGATAATTTAATATCAATGAAAGCAATAAAATAAAAATATTATGGATAAGAGTTTACATTTAGATTCGGTAATTAAAACTCATCAAATTACCAAAGAAGAGCAGCTTTTAAAAAAGCATAAGGACAAAAATAAAGAAGTTAAGGAAGCCTTGGAGAAGAAATATGAAGAGAATATTTATTCCCCTTTTAATTCGGGTTCCTACGCAAAAAACACGGCAGTTAATATCAAGTTTGATTTTGATATGGTTTGTCCTTTCAAGAGAAATGCATTTGGTTCAAATGGCACATTAAAGCAGATGTACGAAGACGTCTTTGATTTTTTATATGATAAATATAAGGATGAAGCAAGTGTCAGAAAACAAAAAGTTTCCATTGGTATTGAGTTTTTTGCAGATGAAGACGGTGATGTTGTAAAGATTGATGTTGTTCCTGGACGTGAATTAAGCCAGGATAAATACAAAGAAGATGAAAATCTTAATCTGTATGTTTATTACAAATATGGAAATTTTGATCAGGGAAGTGAAAGGATTAAAACAAATGTGGAGGCTCAAATCAAAAATATTAAAGATAGAGCAACTAAAGAAAAAGATTCCATTAGGAAAATTATTCGTCTGTTAAAAGTTTGGAAAAATACCAAATATAATTATCCTACGAAATCTTTCTTTTTAGAATTGATTACTATTAAAGCTTTTGATAATAAGGATATATCTGGGAATTTGTGGAGTAAATTAGAAACGGTATTAGAATATATCCGTGACGAAGTTACTGGCGAAAGTTTTTCATTGAAGGATCCTGGAAACAGCTCTAATGATTTAATTGATACTCTGACTGTTTCTGAGAGACAGACTCTCTCTGATGACATGAAGAATATGCTTGAAAGAATTGAAGATAACGATGAAAATATCAAAACTTACTTTCCAGAAAATTCAAAATTTATTGAGGAAGAAGAAAGTGATAACAAATATGAAAACAAAGGAAACGGGTTTTATTCTACTCCTCCTAAAACTGAACGTTTTGGATGATTATGGAAAATAAGTTAAAGATAGTTCAGAGCATTATTAGCGGTCTCGACAAGGTTCTTATTGAAGAGCCTTTTGTTGTTGACCAGGATTTAAATGCTGTTGGAAAGGTCAAAGTTATTTACAATGAAATTGGAGATGCTTTGAGCTTTGCTGTAAAAGTTCTTCCTGAATATCCTCTAAAAAGATTAGACGCAGAAGCGATTACTTTTTATAATAGAGAATTAGTAGAATATGGTCATGTTATGGGGGATGGTTCAATCTGCATCCACACCGCACATAGTTTTGATGTAAAAAAGAAACTCGAAATAGACTTTTCCTCACTGAAGAGATGGATTCAGCGGTATTTTGTGAATAAAGAGCATGATGACCATTATGAGCATGTAATTATGCAGCCCGTAAAATATAAAGATGAACATCACTCATTTATCTTTACTGATACAGAACATACATTCCAACATGGTGATTTTGGTTTTTTTGATTTTGCCCAAATTCATCCAGGATTATTTTACAATACAAAAATTAATAACCGTATAATCCTGAATTTTAAGGACAAGTACAGCAAAATAATAGCGCCTACAAAGTGGAGTTCGGCTTATACTAATTTACCTGGAGCTAATATTCAATTTGGGTTATATGTATTTATGGAAAAGCCTCCAGTAGTTCAAACGCGTTTCCTCATAAATAACTGGAAGGATCTGGAAGGTAAAGTTCCTGCAGATTTTTTTACATTTCTTTACGGATTGGAGCGAAATAACCAAAAGGCAGCTGGTGAGCCAATTCCATTAATTATAGGATATAAAATTTCTGAAACTGAAATACACTGGCAGGCAGCAATGCTGGAGTTTGGCAGATTCCCAATAGGGCATGAAAAAGTAAATCAGATGTGGGGAGGTTTTTTTATAGATCAGAAAATTGACTGGATGATGACCAGAAACAGCTCCTATGAATATTTTTTTGGAAGAGGGAAATTCACAGATGAAATAACAAATGCCAAAACATTGATAATTGGCACCGGAGCAATCGGCAGTATGGTCGCAACAACGCTGGTAAGGGGAGGATGCAAAAACATTCACCTAATTGATCATGACGTTAAAGAGCCTGAAAATGTATGCCGTTCGGAGTATGCTTTCTCCAATGGGATAACTAATAAAGTGAACGAACTGAACGAAATTCTCACTTCAATTTCTCCATTTGTAGAAGTACAGATTATGGATAATCAATTTTTTCATGTGCATACTAAGGTTTTTAACCGCCCACATCACTTAAAAGGTCTGGAGAAAGCCCTGGATAAATATGATTTAATTTTCGATTGTTCTACTGATAATGACCTAATGCATATATTAAGCCAGCTGAACCTTCGCCAATTGATAACGTTGTCAATTACAAATAATGCACAGGCATTAGTATGCGGTATTGAACCCAGCCACTATTCATGGGTAATGAATCAATATGAAAATGTTCTGTATAATGACATTGAGGATGTTTATAATCCAACGGGATGCTGGAGTCCAACATTTAAAGCTTCTTATAACGATATTGCGGTTTTAGTGCAGTATGCCTTAAAAAATATTAATATAAAGAAGGGACAGGGAAAGGAGCTGAGGAATTTTGTTTTGCAAACTAAGGAAAACGACACGTTTTCAATAAAATTGGAAGAGTTTTGATGTATAGAATTAAAGAATTAGGTTTAACGCTGGATATTGATGACGATTTAATAAGCAATTTAATAGATATTGGAAAAAAACATTGTCCAAATGAATTTGGAGGTTTTTTAATTGGTTATTATTCAGAAAGTCAAAATCATCTTAGAATAACAGATACAATTTTGCCAAATAAATATAAAGGCACTCCCTATATGTTTGAGAGAGAGGTAATAGGCGTTGAGAGTAAATTGAAGCAGTTCTACACAGAAGATCCCAAAAAATATTATATTGGAGAGTGGCATACTCATCCAAATAATTTAGCAATTCCCAGTACTGTAGATATACAAGCTGTTAAGTCAATTGCAGATAATCCTGAAGTATCAATCAAAAACCCTGCATTGCTGATTATAGGTTGCGCTAATAATAAAATAGAACTTGGTTTCTATGTTTACTTTAAAAATAAAATTTATAGATATGAATAATAAAATTAATATAGGAGATTTATTCAATGGGTTGCAAAAACAAATGGTTGCCCAGTTAAATACAAACAGAGAATTTATTTTACATCCAGGATCAAAAGGAGATTCATTAGAAAATGTTTGGATAGAATGGCTTAGAAAATACCTCCCTAATAGATATTGTGTTGATAAAGCAATAGTAATTGACAGTACGGGAAGTTTAAGTCATCAATTAGATTTAGTTATTTATGATCAGCAGTACACGCCTTTTGTTTTTACTCAGAATGGGATTCATTATATTCCCGCAGAAGGAGTATATGCCGTTTTTGAAGTAAAACCCGACTTACAGGGAAAAGTAGGGGATGATAATTTTTTTGAATATGCAGGTAAAAAAATTGAGAGTGTAAGAAGTTTAAAAAGGACTTCTGTCAAAATAATTAATGCCGGAGTTGAAGTACCCGCTCGTCCATTAACAAAAATTGTTGGTGGAATATTGGCAAGCACAAATTCGTTTACTCATGCGAATAACAATACGATTGAAAATCATCTGAAAAATTTAGAAAAATTGCAAACAATTGAAATGGGTTGCGCAGTTGATTATGGCAGTTTTTATGTTAATTATACTGGCTCAGAAGATACAAGCAGTAAAGATTTTGATAAAAGAATAAATGATTACTATTTGACCAGAAAGTTTGAAAATATTACATTTAGTGACAAAGAAAATTCATTAGTTACATTTTTCCTTCAGCTTACAAGGTACTTACAGCAATCAATTGGAACGGTTGCTGCAATCGACTTAAATGCATATGCAAAAACTATCGGCTTCGAAATAGACCAAAAAATTTAACAAAGTTAAACTGAGGTTTCTTTCAGATTTACACAAAAATCAAGAAAATACTACAACATTATGTTTTAAAATTATGGACACATCTGTTTGGAGTTCCCTTCAAAAGTACCACAAATAGTTAAGGCGATTTTGTTGATCCTTCATCTATATAAGCTTTGTGGCATTCTCTTGACACATAACTTTTCAAATGCTTCTAAATCATTAAAATCAAACTCTTCTCTACTGAGCTTCGAATTATTGGGCGAGCCTCAGTCTTCAAAATTAGAAATAATTAAATTATTCAAAAAAAATAGGTAAGATCGCTATCCTTCTCAGAACAATAATTGATTTATTGTGCTAAATGATTCGAAAAATTGATTTATTTCTATTTTAGCTGACATGTACTAACCCAAAATAATATTAAAAAATGCATGAAATAAAAAGGTCTCACACACCTGAATTTAAAAAGAATGCAGTTCTGCTTAGTTATGAAAGAAAAAATGTTTTCAATACCGCTGAAGAACTTAACATCTCTCCTAAACTGCTTTCTAAATGGAGAACAATCTATCAGAAATATAAAGAGGGAAGTTTTCCCGGAGGAGGAAAAAAAAGAGTCTACTTTGAAAACTATAAGATTTATGAACTGGAAAAGAAACTGACAGAATCTCAGTTAAGATTAGCAATATTAAAAGAAGGTATAAGATTAAAACCTCTTGGCAAACAGGCACTATACAATTTCATCTATCAAAATAAAAAGAAATACCCTATTGAAATAATGTGTCAAGTACTAGGTGTATCCACATCAATGTACTATTTAAGAATAAAGGAGCCTCTATCAAAAAGAGAGAGTCAGGTCTTGCTGTTCAAAGATGCAATTACTTCTGTATTTTACGAATTTAAACAACGTAATGGATGCGTATTAATTGCCAGAGAACTTTGTAAAAGAGGATTACAGATCTCTGAAGATCAAGTTACCTTTTTTATGAAGCAGCTTGGCCTAAAGCGCAAAGTCAAAAGAAAATACAAGGTTACTACGGATTCCAAACACAACCTCTACATTTCAGGAAATATACTTGACAGGAAATTTACATCTGACAAACCTTCAAAAGTTTGGGTTTCGGACATCACCTATATCCAGATCGAAAAACGATTTTTATATCTTACAGTTATCATAGATTTATACGACCGAAAAATAGTTGGCTGGAATCTTAGTTCTGGGCTTTCAACTGCCACAACTATTCTTCCTGCATGGAATATGGCTTTAAGCAACAGAAAATTACAGGAGGGCTTAATATTCCATTCCGATCGCGGAACCCAGTACGCTAACAAACTCTTTAGCAGCATCCTGAGCCAATATAGATGTGTACAAAGCATGAGCCATAAGGGCGGAAGCATCGATAATGCTGTTGCTGAAAGCTTTTTTAATACTTTAAAGAGAGAATTGATTCGTAATCATGAAAAACTATTAGCTCCGCATGAGATGAGAGCCAAGATATTTGAATATATTGAAAACTGGTATAACAAAAAAAGGAGGCATTCAGCACTTAAATACAAAACAATTGAAGAATTCAATGAAGGAATACAATAAAAAAAAACGCACTGATATTCATGAAAGTTAATAAAAAAGAGTACCATCCTGATTTTAAACTCAAAGTTGTTAAGCTAAGTTTTGAAAAAAGAAAACTCGAAGATCTCGTTCAGCAATTTGGCATAACAAACGTCTCATTACTGCACTGGCGAAAAAACTATATTATAAACGGCGAGAAAAATTTCTCTTTAGGAAAAACAAAATTAACAGCCCAGGAAAAAAAGATATATGATCTTGAAATAAAAATCAAAAAATCAGATGCTGAGTTTGAAATTATAAAAGATGGAGCCGCTTTTCTTCAGAAGGGATTTCCTTTCATATATAAATACATAGCTGAAAAGGAGGAGAATTATTCAAGTTATATGCTCTGTAAAATTCTCGGCGTACATTTAGGAAACTACAACAAATGGAAAAGTGGATATGTTTCTGAAAGACAGAAATGGAAAATCATGATAAAGAAAGAAATAGCATCGATTTTTATATCTTCCCAAAAACGTTATGGATACAAACGTATAACAGTGGAACTTCAAAGATCAGGACACCAAATATCTTCTACAACAGTGCGCTTATATATGCGCGAATTAAACCTGTTTGTTTCAGTAAAGAAATAAAATGAGTAATTAAAAATAACAATTTGGAATTGAAACCTTAAGAAACATTCTTACTCAGTTTATTAGCTAAAGTGTTCGATGCAAACATCTTCCAGTTTTTTTCAAATTTAAATTTTGCATTTGAATTGAAATGAATATTTTTTAGAATAACAGTTTAAAATCTACTCTTTTTTAAAATACATTATCAGGAAATAATTATCATAGAGAAAAGCCTTAAAAACATTGTATTATTATAAGGTCTTCAGATTTTCAAACTTTCTATAAAGGTCAATAATGGAATCAAATGTTCGATTAAAGCCCCCTTTTCCCCGCCAGATGAAATTAAAAGCCTTTAAACAAAAATGTTTAAAGGCTTTTTTATTTTTTCTACTTTTTCAGCAAGCATATGTTATTACAAAAAATTGCTTATCTCTACCGATGTCCTTAAATTTTCAATTTTCTTTGAATTAGGTATCCTTTAAATTCTCTTGAATCATTAATCTTTATAGTAAATTTCACTTGTATTAAACGCAATTAAAAACTTACTCTTTAAGACGGTTATCCAATTTGAAAGTCAAATATTGATTATCTAAATCAAACTTTGAGGTTTTCCCATTTACTAGTAAAGTTGAAAGCTGCTTTGGTGCATAAAATGACGCATTTATAAGGGGCTGACCATCTATGGTAACAGACATTGTAGTTCCATCTAACTTTTGAATAACATTTAATTTTGATAGTGAACCAAAATAAGCTTTGTTGTCACGACGTAATGCGCTACCGTATATAATACAAATTTCTGAAGCATTCTCAGGCTTGCTGTTTTCATCATAAGATACCGCAAACATATAGGCATCGGTTTCCCAACCTTCAGCCCATATCCAAGAGTTGGAATGCATTAAAGTGCCATCAGCTAATTGATTAATAATCAAATCAGTAATTTTACCATTGTTATGTACACGAACGCCTATCCAGTCTTTGCCTTCAATTTTCTCGATCTTAGGCATTTTATCTACTTCGTTTTCTTTTAAAACTATTGCAGTTAACCCCTTAACCTTTTTAAACGCTACAGGAGACTTCACTGAATAATAGGCTGTTTCCCCTTTTAAATCTTCAGATGGTGCTTTACGCTCTTCAAAACGTGAAAAAGTCGGGTAGTCATGTACAAAATTAGAAGGAGTAATATATTCAGGATATAGCGGTCGAATGGTCAACGCAGCTTTGTTGTGTTTAACATTAATATCTACTCCATTCTTTTTTACTTCGCCTTCTAAATGCCACAGCCATTCGAAATTTCCTTCTTTATAGGTTTTTAAATCATCAACAAGATAAATGATATTATCCATCCATAAAAAATGTCTGAAATTACGAATAAAGTTATTAGATGTAGGACCAGTTGCATTGGCTAAAAGATATTTTATTGTGCCAGCATCTAACAGATTAGTAAGTTTTCCATCTAACATGGAACCTTCATATTGCTGATTAGTAGGTTGTCCTTCTCCATTAAACAAGACTAAATTATGTGCCTGACTTTGAAAAAAGTATTCACGGTAAGCAGGATTTGGATACCAACAATGGCCACCATCTGCAATTAGATTCTCACCTTTATGATATACTAAAAATGAATTGGCGTCAGCATGTGAATGGTTCCAAGTATGGCCACTTTTTACTGCCAACATAGTCGCATCTGGTTTCCATGAATTTCGTAGGGTAGCCCAGCCAAAATCAGCAAATAACTGCGATTCTTTTAAGTTTGGTTCTTTAGGAGCATCATTTGTATCAGGATAATACAAAAATCCTAAAGGTGTATTTCTATAAAGCCCTTCTCGATTGTTACCTGTTTCCGTTTGCTTTAAATACCATAACATATTATCTTCTTTTTGACCTAAAGCATAGAGAAGCAACATCACATTTTCTGCCGTAATCTCTGCTCTACTATCACCAAAATTCAAACTTTGTATTTTTTTATCTCCTTGATAGGCGCAATACATAAAAAAATCGGGAGTATTTTTCAATTCAGGTATATCTAAACTTTTAGCATTAGGATTTGCATTTTTCCAAGCCAACATATACACCAAAGCTTCTGATATACCAAAATTGGCATAATTAATACTTTCGTACATTCCTCCATTTTTATCAAAACTTTTAGGCTTATTTTGAAGTTCATCGCCAGCAAAAGCAAACCACTCAGGTAATTTTTCATAAAATAGATCCGCAGCAGTAGCTGCTTGAGGTACCTCGTTTGCGATACTTAATGCCAACAATGCAGACATGCTTGCACAAGATGTCCACCAATTATGCCCCATAGAATTGAGAGAATGAATTCGGGTTGGCTCTAAAAACCAATCACCTAAACCTGGAACAACACCATAATTATACAATCCTATAGCGATTTCTTTCTTTTCTGTTTCTGAAAGCGTATTGTAAATTCCATCATAAGCAATAGCACTAATACGGCATTTATGCGAAAGCCCTAAATCAGCACGCCATGCAGGTTTACGCAACATCATCTCATCTGTACTACTCCATTGTTTTCCTCTCACCGAATTCAATAATATCTCTTTAGCTTTTTCTGCATATTTCTTTTCGTTAGACATCAAATAAGCCAAAGCCAGATAATCGGTCTTTAACAAATCATTTTTAGAAAGAGCTTCATCTGCTTGTTTTTTAATGATTTTCCATGCGTCATTCAATTTTGGATTACTTCCTATCATTTTTTTTGCAGAACCAACCCTCTCTTGGGTTAACAATAATGACGGATGTTCTATTTTTTGCGACCATAATACATTAGCGATTATTATAAAAGTCGTTACAAGTATTTTTTTCATATTCCAATTTTTAAAATTGCTTGCCTGTCAAAGAACAAGGGGAATTATTAAATGCAGTATAAATAGAGAGTAACAAAAATCTACTCGTTTGATGGTTTACCAATCGTTGCCAGTATCCCTCCATCTACATAGATTACCTGACCATTAATAAAGTTACTTGCTTCTGATGCTAGAAATACAGCAGTACCAGCGAGATCTTCAGGTTCACCCCAACGTCCGGCAGGAGTACGGCTTATGATAAAATCATTAAATGGATGACCATCTACACGAATTGGAGCCGTTTGTGACGTAGCAAAATATCCTGGACCAATAGCATTAACTTGTACATTATATTTAGCCCATTCGGTAGCCAAACTGCGGGTTAACATTTTAAGTCCTCCTTTGGCTGAAGCATAGGCGCTCACATTGTCACGTCCAAGTTCACTCATCATAGAACAGATATTAATAATTTTACCCGAACGACGTGCGACCATATTTTTAGCCACTAACTTGGACATAATAAAAGGACCAATAAGGTCTACATCAACTACTTTACGAAAATCAGCAACAGGCATATCTAAAGCTAATATTCTTAAAATAATTCCTGCGTTGTTTACCAGAATATCAATTTTACCATGATTTTTTTCGATAAGCGCCACTTGTTTCTCTGCTTCTACCTCATCGGTTACATCAAATACATAACCTGACGCTTTAAATCCTAAACCTTTATACTGTTCAATAGCCTCATCTAGGGGTTCTTTTACGTTATTTGTGATAATTAATTCGGCACCTGCCTGAGCTAATCCGATAGCCATAGCCATTCCTAAACCATGCGTCGCACCTGTAATTAAGGCTGTTTTGCCTTCTAAACTAAATGAATTCATTCTCAACTTTTTTATTAGATTTTTTACTTAATAGATGATTTTGTTGTTAAACTTTCCGAAAGCTCTTCAAGGGTTCTACCTTTGGTTTCAGGCATTTTAAAGAATACCCATACTAATTGCCAAACCATCATTAGACAGAAAATAAAGAATACTGTCGTAGCACCAATTTCTTTGAAAAGGAAAGGGATAAAAGATGGGATTAATGCTGCCAACACCCAATGCACTGAAGTACCAAAAGCGGTACCTGCTGCTCGCAACTTATTTGGAAACAATTCTGAAATAAAGACCCAAATTACTGAGCCTTGCCCTACTGCGTGAGCTGCTATGAATAAAAAGAAAAACAAAGGAACTGCCATACCTTTCCATTCAAAATAGAATGCCGTTGTCACTAAAGCCAAGGAAACAATGTATCCAACAGAACCTAAATACATCAAGGTTTTACGGCCATATTTGTCAATTAGTGAAATTCCTATCAATGTAAAAACTAAGTTTACGATACCAATTCCAATACTACTAAAGAAAGATGCTGATTTTTCAAGACCCGCCAATTCAAAAATACGTGGGGCATAATATAAAAATGCATTAATACCTGAAAATTGATTAAACAAAGCAATAAAGAAAGCCAACATCAATGGTTTTCTGTATTTTTTCATAAAGATAGATTCATCTACTTTTTCTTTTACTTTTTCAGCAGCCATAGCTTCCAACTCTAACTCTGCATCTTCGGGAGTATTTACCAGCAAAAGGATTTCTTTTGCTTTAACTACATCTTTTTTATAATCAAAAATGTAACGAGGACTTTCGGGAATTCCCAATACTAAAAGTGTATAAATTAATGCAGGAGCTGCTTGTACGCCTAACATCCAGCGCCATGAATTTTCTCCTATATCCTGCAATAAGTAATTGGAAAGAAAAGCAATTAGAATACCAAAAACGATATTAAACTGGTAAAGCGCTACTAACTTACCACGGTCTTTAGCCGGTGCAATTTCTGACACATAAGTTGGAGCTGCAATAGTAGAAGCGCCAATACCCAATCCGCCTAAAAAGCGAAACACTGAGAAGAGAACAGGATCATTGGCCAGAGCTGTTCCCGCTGCTGAGAGAAAAAACAGTACTCCAATTAAAATCAAGGTCTTTTTACGGCCTAATTGATTAGTAGGAAATGCTCCAAAAATAGCTCCTAACACAGTTCCCCAAAGTGCGGAAGACATTACCACCAAACCATGAAACAAATCGGAAGAATTCCACAATGTTTGTAATTGTTTATCGGCACCCGAAATAACAACAGTATCAAAACCAAAAAGGAAACCAGCCAAGGCTACAACAATCGACCAGTACAGAATTTTTTTATTTTTCATTTTAAAAAAGCAATTAAAATATTAGCGTTACGATTTAGTTCAGTTTGTAAGTAATTAAAGGTTTCTGCCCTTTTGCGATCTTTTTGTAGCGTAATAAAGCTTCTACATAATAATAATCAGCATAGATAATAGAGTAATCAATTTCAGAACCCGCTGGTCTGTGACCTGTAGAATGTAATAAAAGTGCTGAATTCTGATCTTTACTCTGGTAGTTATCCGACAGTTCTTTTAACATTCCTAATGCTTTTTCATTATACTCATTGGCTAAATTATAATCAGTTGTATAGGTAGCCAATTCTAAAAGTGCCGATGCTACAACTGCCGCTGCAGAGGCATCACGGGTTGTATTTGGAATTGTAGGATCATCAAAATCCCAATACGGAATTAAATCTTTTGGCAAACGATCTAGATACACGCGCGTTACCTTATGAGCAAAATCAAGAAATTTGGGATCCTTCGTTTCACGATACACCATTGTATAACCGTATATCGCCCAGGCTTGACCACGTGCCCACATACTATGATCATCATAGCCCTGATGCGTAACTGCTTTTATTTTTTTACCTGTATCCTTATTGTATACTACTGCATGATAAGAGGTATAATCAGGTCTAAAATGATTATTCATAGTTACTACTGCATGACTTACTGCCATATCATATAACTTTTTTGAACCACCATTTTTAGAAGCCCAGAACAACAATTCCAAATTGATCATATTATCCATAATCGTATTATGTTGAGGCCATTCCATGTTCGGCACATCTCGAGGCCATGATAAAATAGTACCCACTTTTCGATTAAACAAGGTTGCCAATGTATCCGCCGTTTTAAGTAAAACCGCTTTGTATTCTGGGTCTTTGGTTAAACGGTAACCATTGCCATAACTATTAAAAACCTGAAATCCTAAGTCGTGGTCTGTTGCAGAAGAAACAGAAAGTGGTTTTAAGTATTGCGTATATTTATCGGCTGCTTTTTTCCATTTACTATCGGCAGTTGCCTCAAAAAGATACCACAGTTCTCCTGGCCAGAAACCGCTGGTCCAATCCGTATAATCCACCATTCGCCATTCAGGATTATTTGGTGCAATGTTTCTTGGAATTAATCCATTGTCTGGTATTTCATTCAATGTCTTTGAAGTTTGTTGTACACAATAATTCAACTGAGCATCGACATTGAATTCGTTTTCTACTGTAGTTTGAGCTAGTTGCTTACCACAACTAGTAAGCAGCATAAAAGCTCCTAGTGCAGCTATTATTTGTTTATTTAAAGTCATAATCTTATTGCTGTAATTCATTATTTATTTAGTTCCCAATAAATAGTATATCGTTGTCTGTGAATACTCGAAATTGGTATTAATGTTTTATTATCGTCCTTAATTTTAAACAACAGATTATCATCTTTTACTTTTAAAATACTTTTTTGTAATTCCTTCGATGAATAGTTTAGTTTGTTTGAAATAGAAGTTGGAATATGATAATCATAAGTATAATAATCATTGTATAATTTAGGATTACTGAAAGGAGCTGGCGCTACCATATCGGCAGCTCCTAATTCGGCTGCTAAAACGATTGGACCATAAGTTACAGCTACAACTTTTGGATTATCTGGAGTAGAAGTAACTTTTAATGGTAAATCAAATGTAACTTCTATAATATCTCCATCTTTCCACTTACGATTTAGTACTATGTAATTACCTGGTTTTACGGTAATTCTTTGTTTTACTCCATTAATTAAAAGCATAGCACCTTCGGTTGCCCACTGTGGGTATCTAATGTTTACAGGAATAACTTCTGAACTCGTCGTATTGATGGTTAATTTGATGTTGTTTTTACTTGGAAAAGCTGTTTCTTGCTTTACTGTCATGTTTTTTTCTTTCCATTTTAATACAGAAGGAATAAATAAATTGACAAACAAACTATTTTTATTATGGCAATAAATGAACTCTCCGTATTTGGCTTGATTTTCAAAACCACTGCCTACGCAACACCAAAATGAATCTTCAGGTGTACTATATACTTTGTGAGCACCTGGTTTCATGGGTAAAAAATAGGCTACCATTCCTGATTCTGGATCCTGTTGTCCTAAAATGTGGTTGTATAATGCCTTTTCATAAAAATCGACATATTTTACTTTAGGTTCACAGGCAAATAAGTGACGTGTTAGTTTAAGCATGTTATATACATTACACGATTCACCTGTATAACCACTTAAATGTTGCGATTGATGATCGGGCTCAAAAAACTTTTCTTTATCACTATTACTGCCTGTAATAAATGAATGATGATCTACTACAGTATTCCAAAAGAAGTCTGATATTTCATGGTATTTACTTTTGCCTTCTAGTTCGTAAGCGCGTGAAAGGCCAATCAATTTAGGAATATAAGTATTGGCATGCTTTTTATTCAGGTTATCTTGGTTGTCCATTAATGGATTTAAAGCATCATCGTGATAAAAGAACTCCGCAAGGAATTTATAATTGGGATTTGCTGTAATCTCATATAAAGCATAAAACGAATCATTCATCCCACCAAATTCATTACGCAACATCGTTTTGCGCTCTTCCTGAGAAAGAGGTTTTAATTTTTGGTAAGCCCAATCTGCCATGCCTTTAACTACTTCAAAAGCTTGCTTATTATCGCAATACAAATACTGATCGATAAGACCTGAGAATAATTTATGTTGTGTGTACCAAGGTGCCCAAACTTTTTGTCCCTTTATGGCACGATCAATTAAATTTTGAGGATAGGCACTTAAAAAACCTCCTTGATTAAGTACTTTTTGTATTTCTGCCAAACCAGAAACAATACTATCAGCCTTCTGTTTGTATTTGCTATCAGCAGTAGAAGCATACAATAAAGCTAATCCCGAAAGAATATGTCCTGTACTATGACCTCGCAGCTCACAATCCAGAGATTCCCAACCGCCTAATTTTTTCATGTCAAAATAACCTCCTTCATTACCACTATAGACTCCAGCATTATTACGGAAACTATGCAACAAACTATTAGCACTGATATCCATAATCCATTTGCTTTCACGAACCATATTATCCTTAAAAGGACTGTCCAGCAATTTTACATCTTCAAGATCAAAAGCTTTTAATTGGACATTTTTAGTTTCTTCTACTTTTAGTTTTGACTGATGCTGTCCGGGATAATGCGATTGGGCAGATGTCGTAATCGCTGTTACAAAAGAAAATACGATATACTTTGATTTTTTTAAATACTTCATTTTACTTTTAAATATTACTTTCCTGTTTCTCTCAAAAAATTGGATGTTTTTTAAATTAATTTGTGAATAAATAAACCTGATTAATCCTTAAAAATTCACCTGTGTAATCACCTATAAAATTTGACACACAAACACAATCCAATATTAAGTCGTTTTACTTTTTAGGAGGATAAATTATAGTTCAAAGAGTATAAATTATAGTTTTATTGACCTATTTATGGCCCATTTAAGCCAGAAACAAAGGCTTTGCTAAAAAAGTTGTTTTTTTATTTAAGATACTGAAACACTATTCTTTAATATGAAGACAAACTATAAACTATAGAATTAAATGATAACACTTCTTGTTGCTTTTAAATTCAACATCGAATGCTAGCTTAACTTTTAATTTAAGGAAAATCATCAGAGTTTTTTTAAAGAATTTACTTTGAAATATTCTCTTTTAAGAGTTTTTAAAAAGCAAAAAGTCGCTCCAAAAATGGTAGCGACTTTTTTTCCTTTCTATAAAAATAAAATTAAATCAGGTACTTTATTTTTTAGGTAATTCACTAATTATAATTGCAACTCCTCCACTGCCTTTTACATTAAAAGAAAGTGTCTCTCCTCCTTTTATAATTTGCTCTTTAACCGCTACTTTGGTACGTGTTTGCACTGTATCATCATCCTGAAAAGTTTTGATATTGTATTTTTTCCCTTTTGTTAGAAAAGCTGTAGGAATTGTAATTTGACGTGATTCTTTGTTTGTTATTGCACCAATAAACCATTCATTTCCTTTTTTACGAGCTACTGTTATAAACTCACCAACTTCACCATTGACCACCTTTGTTTCATCCCATACAGTATGAACTTTATCAAAGAATTCGATTTCTGGTTCTCCTTGATAAAATGAAGGCTGATCATACCAATACAAGAATTGAATTGGACTATAATAGATCACTGATAAAGCTAGTTGATGTGCATGTGTATTTTTAATACGACTGTTGTAATAAGCAATAGTATAGTCTGCTGGACCTGCCAAGAAACGTGTAAATGGTAAAATAGTGTTATGATTCGCATCTGGCATTTCTTCATTACCACCAATACCCTCTTGTGTCATTAAATTAGGATAAGTACGGCTGAATCCTGTAGGACGGTATTCATCATGTATATCTACCATCATTTCATATTCGGCGCATTTTTTAACTGCTTCATGTAACCAAGTTGACCAACGTTGATTTCCTACCTGAACAAATCCAAATTTAATTCCTTTAATTCCCCATTTTTTGTACAATGGTAAAATACTGTCCAGTTGTTGAATTAAAGCTCTTTGATTTACGTATACCCAAACTCCTATTCCTTTGGATGCTGCGTAAGAGGTCAACTCGGGCATATTGAAATCTTTCGTTTCTGAAACCTTAGTGGCATCGGAACTCATTTTCATTTCTGGACCATACCAACTCGCATCTAAATGGATGTATTGCAAACCTCTGTCTACTGCAAAATCAACACACTTTTTAGCATCAGCCTGAGTAAGTTTTGCAACACGAATTACTTTACCCGGCTTAATAAAAGCTGTATTTTTTATTTGATTTTCCGGATTTAAATTCAGTATAATATCATTATTTTCAATTAAATCTGTTGCTTTGTCGGCCACCATAATAACACGCCAAGGAGTAGCATAAGCTGGAATTACATCAACGCTTCCATATAAAGCTGCTTGAATTGTATTCGCTTTTGTTGGATTTAAACTCAGCTTCATACGCGAATAATCAACCATCTGCGCCTCAGCAATCGCAACGGTAAGTTTATTGGGTAGTTTCATCGTTAATGGTCGTTCACTTTGACCTTTCCAGTTTTTAAGAGGAAGTAAATCATATGGTCCTTGCGCCCAAGGTTCGTAATAGGCTAATGTACCTTCAGGCATTGTGAACTGCGTTTGTTCTCCAACAATATGCAGAAAAAGACCATTAGTAGGTTCAGGAAAATAATAACGAAAAGCCACACCTTGATTGTACGCTCGAACCACAACATTCATGAAATAACTTTTATTCTTATCATAACCGTCTGTCAAATTCTTTGGAGTTTCCTGTCCTTTACGAAATGTCAATGTCAATTCATTATAATGGTCTGTAATCGTAGTTTTTTCCCCATAAAGTGGTTTCCAATTTTGATTTACGGTATTTTTAAGAACTCCCGTAAAATTGAGATTTTCTCCCCATACTTTACAAGTGTCGTTAGGTATTCCTAAAGCCGATTCAAAAGTTTGATTTTCAATCAACACTCCTAATTCAGACTCTAAGACTACTGGTTTTCCTTTAAAAGTCAGAGCATAATATAATTGTTTACTAGTAGCTCCCTTTTCTTTTTGATAAAAGGTAAATTCATAGTTACCATCTGGTGACTTTAACTTTTGGAGTGTTTCTTCTATAATTGTTTGTGCAAAAGCTCCTATTTGTACAAAGAAAACTAAGAGCATGAGAGTATATTTTGTACTAATTATTTTCATGTTTATCATGTATTGTTTGTTATTTCATAATAAAAAAATGATGTTCTATCGGTGTTGCTGATTGTAAATCTGTTTGATTTCCATATTGCCAGGCTACCACTGTAACTTTTATTGGGAATTTTGCTTTAGAAGGTATTTTTGAAAAATACAAAGTATTCTCCTTGATGAAAGCGGGACCTTCTTTGACATAGAATTGCACCTTTGCATTTTGATCAGAAACGGCTTTTAATGGCACTGATTTGGATTTTGTAGTAACATCTTTTAAAGCTTCAAATTGAATATTTTGTTCTTTACCTAATTTGTTAAATAAAGGAATTTTGATGTTTACCTGCTGCACTGCACTCTTGTACTGCTTGTCGCCTTTATTATGTGCTATTAACCAAATATCATTACTTCGTTTTGCATTATTAAAGCCTAACTTATCAAAACTAATCTGAAAGGTTGAATCGTTTATCTTCTTCACTGGTCCGCAAATTCTATCCAATTGTAGTTTTGTAATAGCATGTGACGAAACAGACTTAACACGGGATGAATCTGCAAAAAAAGCACTTAAATTAAAAGTGATTCCATCTGCATTGGGTAAAAATTTGGGTTGGAAATTAGCATGATTTTTTAGCGGTTCTACAATTTTTCCGTTTTGTTTAAAACCTATAAATTGTTCTTTTTTGGCTCTTACTTTCGCATAAAATGACTCAGTAGGCCTTGCGAAATTTTCATCAAAAACCCAAGAAGCTGTTGCACGATTCCCTTTGAATTTTTCAAAAGGAGCTGCTGCAGCTTGAGGAATCGAATCTTTTCGCCATTTATCCATTAGCCAGCCCGAACTTGGTTCTACTTGTTTTAGCTTCATTTCGTGTTTTGAAGGAAGTCTATGAATTGCTGCCTCTTCTATATAATCAGCCATGTATTTTACCAACTCGTCTGAATAGTCGAAATGACCGTGACCTGCATCAGCAAACAATGTTATAACACTTTTGGGATGTTGAGCGATGTACTTGTATGCGGGTTGAATTCTAGCTTCCCACCATTCATATTCTCCCATAATAAATAAGGCAGGAATACCCTCTATATTTCGGTTGCCCCAATCTGGATTAGGTTTGCCACTTCCTGTCAAATTACTTTGAGGCGCATCACCATGAATTGAAACTAGAGCCAAAGTACGTTCTGGATTAAATGCAGCATAATTCCATGGAAAACTCGCCATAGCCGAATGTCCAATGGGTACAATTGGCACATGAGCCAACTCCTTATAACCCGAAACCTCAGCTAATGACTGAAAAATACTTTCAACTATTTTATCTTCATTTTTAGAAGTATCATAAGTCCAACTTACTACTGGAGTAACCCAAACTTCGGCAAAACCCAACTCTGCCAAGACTTTTCTAAAATAGGTATGTTCCAAAATTCCTTCTTCCACCATATTGTGTTGACCAAAAACAATTCCTTTCACTTCTTCACAATTTTCAGGAACCCATAAAAAGGCTTGTGGATGGTCGTTTGTTTCTGCTGAAATAGTGGCGTTCACATCTACGCGCCACTGCCATATCTGGCTGTAGCCACTTAAACTTACAAGACTTAAAAAAAATAGTATTTTAAATTTAGTACTCATTCTTTTTTAATTTTCAATTTTACTTGCGTCATCATTTAGATTTCTACCACTTTCCTTTTCCATTCATTTTTTGAGTTTCAGTATTAGTCAACTGTAGTCTGGTCGATGTAATTTCAAGATTTGTGGCCTCATCATTTTTGATTATCAGACTGTGTTCTAAATCATTAATTAAAACAATATTCTCTGTTGCCATTGGTAAAATGGGCGAACTCATTTCTGCATGAGCAGGCATTCCAAATCCCAGCATTATAGGTAATGTTGGCATTTCTGCTTGAGAATTGTTAGTATAAAGTTTTACACGATGGCCTTTCCCGGCAATGGTAGCGATAGTATGTACCAATGACTTCGGCATACCAGGAACTAATTCTAATTCTACATCAGCGCCTACTGTATTTTCTCTAAGATATAGTAATGGTCCAAACTGTATATCTGCTCTGCAATCACGCACCAGTACATTAGAACCTATTAAAAAACCTCTTTCTGTTCCAAAAGCCTGACAACCTTGTAGAATAGTTTGATTTTTAGCGTCATCTGTTCCACCAATTTCAAAACCAGAACGGGTATTTTTGGAGGTACAATTACGAAGTGTTACTTTACCAACTCCGCCATACGTGCGGAAACCATCTTCACATAGGGCTTTTGTATATCCTGGACTAATCATGTAACGACCATCACGGTTTTGATAAACGCTTTGATATTTTAACTTCTCGGCTAAACCACCTGACTCAGCCAACATATCATTAGTCGTACGCATTTCACCTTCTGCATAGCAATCTTCCAAAACCACATTATCAGTAACATGTCCTTGTGTTTGAATGTAAAAACAGTGTCCAAATGCATGACTGTATACTTTACATCGCTTAATGGTATTATTTTTACCTGCGATCATAATTCCACTTTGTTTTTGAAGATTGGTTAGATTTGGTCCGCCTTTTCCAAACAAATCCCCATAACCATAAGTCGAACCACTTACATATAATTTGACATCTTCCAATAGTGTGTTATCTCCAAAAATGGAAAGAATATTACCGTTGCTGCCTATGTTTGTAGGTCCTGTATTTTTAATGGTCAAACCTTTTATCGTATTACCATTTCCGTCAATAAAAATACAACGTGTATAACCGTATGGCAAGATTTTGTACAATTCGGTATTAATTTCAAAAGTAACTCCAGTAAAATCAAAGATGTTATTATTGCCTTTAAAACGCAAGAACCAACGTGGAGGGCGCTTTTGCTGTTCTGTTGTTGCTGGAAGCTCAGATAGCAACTTTGTAATCCTATCTTTAGTTAAATAATCAGCGAGCGAATATACTCCTGGTTTCATTTGAATATTTTGACCATTCTTATTCGCAAGCTGTTCTAAGGCTTCAAGTGTTTCAACTTGTTTTACCTTATTTTGGGCTTGTACCGTAAACACAGTAAGTACTAATAATGCTGCAAAAAGTGATTTTAAATTCCTCATTTTATCCCTATTTTATTATCGTTTAGCAAGTATGTTACTACTTGTATGGTTTGTTGTTTATTTTGTAATTCTGAACCAATCAAAATCGGCGTAACCACCCATGCGTACATCGTTTAGACTTGTGGCAAAGATTCCAATTTTAGCAGCTATCCATAAGTCTTTTTGTGCTTTTACAGGTCTGCCTATTTCAATAAAATCTGTACCATTATCACTATAACTAAACTGGCAATTTGCATCAGGTGCTGTTACTGTCATTCGTAATTGTATTTCATTTGATACTAGAGGTTTTTCGGCTACTACTTTTTCTGCTTCACCACTTATTGCATTTTCCGCAATAACTTGTTGCACCCAATATTGATCATCATGAAAAGCAATAGCCACATAGGCATATGATTGTCCCATAAGCAATAATCCTGCTTTTTTACCCGACGTATTCCATTCGGTAGTCAACTTTACTTTTGTGGTTGCCGTAAAATTTGGAGCTGGTAATTTTTGTAAAAGCAAGTTCGGCACATTCCATAAATTAGGCTCGTTCTTTAGGCTAATAGCAAACAGACGCAGGTAATTTGTTCCTGGAATTTGTGCACTCCATTTTACAGAACCATTTGCATACCATTGCCATTGCAAACCTGGTTTTCCATTGTTGAATTCATCACTTTCAACTGGATTAACTATAACTGATTTTAGTTTAGAGAAAGGTTTACTATAACTTGCAACAGGTTCACCAATCCCATTATTATCAAAGTCTTTACCTATTACAGGCCAATTGTCTTTCCAATTCATTGGCTGTAAATGTAAAACTCTGCCATAAACCCCTTGATCCTGAAAATGCAAAAACCAAGAATTATTATCTGGACTAGTAACCCAAGCTCCCTGATGAGGCCCATTTACTTTTGTACTCCCTTGTTCCAAAACTACTTTATCTTCATAAGGTCCATAAATATTTTTAGAACGCATCGCTACCTGCCACCCATTTTCAACACCTCCTGCCGGTGCTAGAATATAATAATATCCTTCTTTTTTGTACAATTTGGGACCTTCCATAGTATGATGTTTATCGTGACCATCGAACACATTTTGTCCTTCATCCACAACTTTGGTTCCTTCCGAATTCATTTTGTTGATGATCAATATACTATTTACACCGGCACGACTGCCTGCCCAAGCATGTATTAAATACGCATTGTCATTTTCCCAAAATGGACAAGGGTCAATAATTCCTTTGCCTTCCATAACTAAAATAGGATTGTCCCATTTTCCGTAAATATCTTTGGTTTTGACCATATATACGCCATAATCTGGATCTCCCCAATAAATATAAAATTCATTTTTATGAAAACGAATTGCTGGAGCCCAAACACCTTTACTGTGTTGTGGTATATTAAATACTTCTTCAGGTACTTGTTTTTGCAATGCATAATTGATGATTTCCCAATTAACTAAATCGGTAGAATGCAAAATAGGCAGACCAGGAGTACAATTGAAACTACTGGCTGTCATATAATAATGATTTCCTACCCGAATCACATCAGGATCGGAATAATCGGCATATAAAATAGGATTATTATAAGTGCCATCCCCCTTGTCTGATTGCCAAACCTGAGAAACATACGGTTTTTCATTCTGTATTGCATCTTTCTTCTGAGCATTCATTTTTACAACGAAAAGAAATAGCAATAAAAGAGAACTGTATTTTAAATGTTGCATTGTAATAATCTATGGTATTTGTAATTAATTAACCTTTACTTGCAAAGGGCTTTGAATTATTTGGGCTTGTTTGTTAAGCATTTCATCCCATTGTGTTACTTCATTTACCTGTTTACTACCTGTCCAGACAAAACCAGCATAAAAAGTGATTTTTTGCGACGGATTGGCTACAATCAACAAATTACTTTGATCGGGTGTTGTTGAGTTGTTAGCAAATGCCTTGGTAACTAATTCCGGATTTATCACAATTCCTTCTCCTAAAAAAGTTTTATCAATAGGCTCCCAATGACGGAACCAACCTTTGGTTTTGTTTATATTGACTTCACCTTTTTTGTCATGTAGTGTGATTCCAATTGTATAATTTGGAAAATGTTCTTTTGCTTTTAAAGTGATATCGAACTTTGAAAAATTAGAATCTAAATCTAATGAAATACGTTTCGTTTCCTTAATTTGATATTGACTCCATGGTGCATAATTTAATTCAAAAATAGTGCGTAATGGTCCGTTAGCTATAATTTTATAATTGATATAATTTTTACCTACTTGTAAACTATCATTTACCCAAACTCCTGATCCGCCTGTACCGCGACTAGCTCCTACATGATAAGGGTCATATCCTTCGCCATGATCGATATGATAATAACCTGCTTCTTTCACATTTTTAGCATACCAATCATCAATAATAGAATAGTCAACTTTTTTAAGCCAAAGATCTATTCCACTTGAAAGCGTGCCTCCTTCATTGCCTTCTTCTACTAATTGCTGTGCTACAGGTCCATACGCTCTAAAAGCTACTTTGTTATTTTCCCATGCATAATCGTCGATACGTTCTGGCACAAAGCGAGAATAAGCCACTGCTTTTGATTGTGGTATTTTGACTGTATCAATCAGTACTACAAAATCGGCTACACTTTTTGCTTGTACCTCAGCTTGAAAAAGTAATTCATCACCTTTACCATCTTTATCATAATCAATCCATTGTGTTGTAAGTAATTGGTCGGTAGCTTTTACTTTTACACGAATGTTTTTTTCAGAATTATTTTTTAATAATTTTTCTAATTGATTGCGTTTTATGGTAACAATTTCTTTTCTATTAAAGTCTAAATTATTTTTAACCGCTATTTCAATTTCTTTTGATTTACTTGTGTTACAACTTATAAAAGAAGAAGCCACAATAACGCAACTGATAAGGCCCAGAGTAACTTGAGAACGTATTTTCATATTTCGTTTTATTGATTTAATTTTTTAATTTTTGAAGACTACTTCTTCTACATGTTCTCCTATGAAAAAGTTGGCCATATCGGATGTTTTATACCATTTGGGCTTACCTTGCATAGTATCATGAATTAAAACCCCATTAATTTTAAGGTTTTCGAATACTACATTTTTTATTTTTCTTTGTTCGTTATAACCTGCAATGATCGAAGTACTGGCATTTTTACCTGAATACTCAATATTTCTGAATATCACATTTTCGATACCATTACCAGGAGCTGTACAATATTTTGCATTATAAAAAACTCGAAGATTTACCAATTGACCTTCTCTAAAATCTTCTATTCTAATATTTTCAAAAAGAACATTTTTAGCAGTATTATTATCTCCTACATTGATACTTAGGCAACCCTGATAATCTTGTTGTTTTTCTTTGTGATCTAAAATGTCAATATTGCTATAACTTAAATTTTCAAGTAGTTCAGGATTTTCACTATTTCCATGTGTACCGATTAAGATCGGATGACCTACATCGGCCCACAAGGTGCTGTTTTTCATAGTAATATTTTGGCAACCTCCTTTGAAACCTTTTCGAGTACCATATACGGTAGTACAATCATCTGATGAACGGATGAAAACCTTGTTAAACCGGACATTATTACTAGCCATAACATTCATTCCATCACCCCAGCCAAAAAAACTGATTGTTTTTACATTTTCAATATCCACCTGATCAGATCCTCCAGTTAAACATTGCGAAGCAAAAACACCCTCTACTTTAATATTCTTAGAGTTTGCAATATGAATTCCCAGTTTAATTTCCTGATCTACCATACCACGACCACAAATCGTGACATTGGATACGCTGTCTAAAGCTATTCTTCCTTTTAAGATCGCTCCTCCAGCCAAATACACTATTTTATTGGACTGAACATTTAACTGTTGATTAGGAATTTCATGTATACCAGGACCAAAATAAATTACATTCTGATCGGTTGGTTTTGGTGGATTAACTTCTAATGGATTTGCGAAAAGATGCAAATTGTGAAAAATATCATTATTGAATTCGATAGATAGATTGACTGCACGATTCAGGATAAAGTTCATTGTATTTCCTTTCACTTTTGAAGAAATATTGCATGCCAAAGGTCTAATGCGTGATTGATTGATTTTGGCCTTTGTAGCTTTTACTTCCACC
This sequence comes from Flavobacterium panacis, assembly GCF_024649945.1. Lineage (GTDB taxonomy): Bacteria > Bacteroidota > Bacteroidia > Flavobacteriales > Flavobacteriaceae > Flavobacterium > Flavobacterium panacis. The sequence continues at coordinate 548,488 of NZ_JANKMS010000002.1, forward strand.
TCAACAGTACCAGAAAAGTCAAAAGAAACTAATGCAGCTGTTTGTACCGAATGCCCCGTACCCACTACCTGATCTACTTTCAAATTATAAACAAAAACATCCAGCCACTTACCTCCCGGTTTTCTAACTTTTACAGTGAAATCTGAATTTTTATCTACTTTATCTGGTGACGGATATACCACTATACTATCTTTAGTTACAGCAAACAACTGCATTGTAATCAAAAAGAAGAAAATAGTGAGTTGGGTGTTATGTTTCAAAATTTTATTCATGTAATTCATTTTTAAATTTCTTTCTATTGAAAGTTAATTCTAGTTCGTAACTTGTTTCAATGTTAATGAGAAATAGAAACTTTGCCCATTACTTATTGTGCAAAGAGTATAAATTATGATGCTTTTTGTTCTTTAGCTCAGAAAATACCTTCTTAACTACTTATACCCCATATTTACCTCTCTATTTTTTAGATAAAGCTGCCTTTTTATAAACATCACGAATCATAATTGCTAAAACAGGACTACTATAAAAAGATGAAAAACCTGCCTTATTGGCTTTCGTTACGTTAACATGGGTAATAAAAAAACCATACGTACTAGTCGTTTTATCAATCCAAGGATAAGCTCCTGCCCAACTTGGACTACTGATTAGAATAGCATTCCCTTTTTCATCAAGCTCTTCTCTCCATTCCCCTAGTCCATAAATACCTTTATGTTTTTCTGCTCTTACTCGTTGCACATATTCGTCATTACCCACAAAAGCATTTTTAACTTGATCTGCCTGCATTTCTGCGATAGATGCTTTACTTAAAATTTGCTTGCCTTGGTAATTACCTTCATGAGCAATCATATCTAAAAAGTGCATATAATCTACAACCGTACTTCGAGCACCACCACCCAACATAGGACTATGACCTCCTTCATCGTTTACTGGCACAAAGTGTGTATTTTTCATTCCCAACGGAAAGGCAATATTTTCTAAAAACAGATTTTCGAAATCTTTACCTGTAGCTAACTCCGCCATTCTACCCGCTACTTGCATGGCCAATCCACCGTAACTAAATTGTGTTCCTGGTTGGCTAGTTGCTGGCAAATTGACAATATGCTCGACAGATTCTTTCAAAGTTTGGTAATTATCGGTTACGGAATCTTTAGGTTGATAATCAGGAAAACCAGAAGTATGAGATAAAAGTTGTGTTAAAGTAGCTTCTCCTTTAGAATCCTTAAATTCTGGCAGCCATTTATTGACTTTATCGTCCCATGAAAGGTTTGTTTTTTCGACAACTGCTGCAATGGTAGCCGCGGCAAGCCATTTACCCGCCGAAGCAATAAAAACCTGAGTTTCTTTGGTATAATTGCCATAACATTTTTTAAATACAACACTGTCATTTTTGGCAACCATAATGGCGGCGCCTGAATAATAACTACTATCAATCCAGGTTTGAATCTTGTTTTCAATATTCGAAAAATCATATTTTTTATGTGATTTTTCGATTCTTGATTTATTAAAAATGGACTGACAACCAAGCATTATTACAAGCATACTAACTGCAAGATGTCTATTTTTAAAAGCAGTGCTTATTGCCATTTTATTTCACTTTAATACTTCCTAAAAATTCTAAAACACGTTCTAAATTATAAATACCCGTAAAACAAACCATGCTGTCTACGGGTATCTATTCATTTCCCTATAGTATTATCTTGAATACAATAATGTACCAAAACCTAAATCATCGTAACCTCCACTATTAGGATCATACTCGCCGCTACCTCCTTCCGGATAAGCTAAATCTTTCGCCATTTTTATGTATCTGGCTTTAATCCCTTTTTTTACTGTATAATAGTTGTAGATTCTTTCCCAAGCAGGTCTAATTTGACCACGAGCTGCATCATCTGCGGCTGCTGTATGGGTGATGTTATCACAGTTTGTGTATTTATTAAATGGGACTGCTAACCTGGCATAATTAAACTTAGCCTCATATTCTGCTCCTTTAAGAATCAGATTATCTTTGTATCCGTAAACATCCAGTCCTTGGGTTTCTGCCATTTGAGCAATTGTTCCCAATAAACCAACTACCATAAGAGCATGTCCCTGATCACGACCAGCTTCCTGAATTTGCCCTAAATCGATGTCATCATTAGCACTTTTTGGATGTACATAGTTAATAGCTTTAATCAATTGACCATTACCGGCACCTCTCATTAAATAATTAATTACATAAGTGTATTTTTCAACATCATCATTTAATACAGCAATTGACATAATAGAAGCCAGGTTACATAAATCCCAGTTAGCCCAATAATGTGAAGAACAGGTATTATAATGTGTTTGCAAGAAATCATAATTTACTGGATAGAAAACATCTAACATCCATTTTTTAAATTTTGTTAAATCGGCAGCATTCCAACCCGAATAATCACGCATAATTTCGGCAGCATTAGCAAATTGGTATCCATAAATACCAGCTCCTAGAGCTTTGTTTGAATCACCACTGATTCTTGTACAAGTAGCTGCCCAAGCATTTAATATTTGAATAGATTTATTTGCATAAGCCACATCTCCAGTTATTTTCCAACGTATCGCTGTAAGATAAGCCGCATGTGCATCATTCATGGCTGTAGAATAATTGTCTGATGCTGGTTCTTCCTTAGAACCTCCTCCTCTGATTAAAGTAGCTACCGGACCTTTCATTACATAAGTAGAAGAGGCATGGCTATTACCAATCATTTTATTATAACCAGACAGCCAAGGATCTACATTGTTAGCTACATTGGTTTTCATACGATCAAAATCTTCTTTTGAATGCAATAATCCAGGGTGCACAAACTTCATATTAGCAGGAACAGTAATATCTTCTGAAGCATTTGCCTGATCATCTTTATCATCTTTAGGCAAGCCATAATCGTAAGAACAGGCTACAAAGGCAATAGAACCAAGTAACGCCCAAACAAATTTGTTTTTTGTTGATTTTATTTTTTTCATATACTTATTTTTTAATAGGTATTGCTATTTAATTTCTTTAGTAACCTAGGTTCACTTGTTAGAAATGGCAACAGCAACACAAAATAATTTACTTAAATGGTATACCAACCAAATAGTAAAAGCTACTATCTGGTTAGTTAACTCCAATTTTATAAGCCAAGAAAAGCTTTTAGTTCGGCTTGATTTTTAAATGTACGAATCCAATCTACTTCATAGCCTGTTTCTGCACCTACGATATCGGCTATTTTGAACTGTCTGGTTGTGAGTTCTGTTAAGGTTGTATAATCTGCAGACAAATCGTAATAAATCACATTCTGAGCCATCAGGTCAGTTTTGTATTTATTATTTCCAAGATTGGCGCTACCTGTTGGAAGAGGATCAATAATGATATTCCCTGTTCCTGGTTTAGCAGCTCCTGTACCCGTAAAAGCAATTTTCATAGCAAGTATTGGATATTCTGGAGCTTGTACATATTTAGCTTTAGTGGTTCCTCCTGGAGAAGGAAATACTCCATTCATAATAGTATACAAATCGGCACGGCGCTTACTGGCAGTTGTACCTAATTGAGTTGGATCAAAAGTTACCTTTAATTTACCATCTTCTATTTTATAAGATGCATTTTGAGCTGGCAACCATTGTGGATCTGTTGGATCATCAAACTCAAAAATATACTTCCCTTTAGGAGGTGCTATTACAGTTAATGAAGGTCCTGTAATAATTTGGTCTCCTAACCAAACCCTTACTTTACCAGTAGCAGCACCTTTCGGAACTATAACATTAATTTGAGTATCTGAAACAGAAACGGGCTTAACAGAGAAAGCATCTATAGTCAAATCATTTGAAAATTTAACCGTTACTTTTGAAAGATCAGTACCAAAACCTTTACCAGTAATTACCACTAAATCTCCCACATTCACAGAATTTGGAGCAATTCCAGTTATGGTTCCGCCCGTTTGATATTGAAAATCAGCCGTAATAGCAGAATTCGTCCATACTTTTACTGTAATTGGCCCAGTTCCTGCATTTTGAGGAACACGTACCTGAACAGAAGTATCTGTATAACTGATAATTTCTGTAGCTTCTACACCATTAAAATAAATTTTTGCTGCTTTAACGTATTGACCAAAGTTGGCACCTGTTAAAGTAACAATGTTTCCAGAAGTCCCTGAAGTGGGAGAAACCGAACTTACTGTTACCGCAGGATATGTAACCAATGGATCTCCTACGAATTCTCTTTCCTGGTCACTACAAGAAGTAATAAATAGTATACTTACGAATGCTGCGACTGCTTTTATATTGTTTTTTATAATTTGCTTCATTTTGAATACATTTAGAAGTTCCTAATTAATAACCTGGATTCTGTACCAATTTCCCATTCAATTGTATTTGTGTTAAAGGAACAGGAAACAAATAATGTTTACGTTGAAAATTTCTATTGGATATCGGATCTAACAGCAACGCTCTAAGGTTTCCTTTTCCAGTAGCCACACTAATTTCGCCGTAGGGATATGAAGTTGGTTTGTATAAATTGGTATTTCCCTCATAATCGGTTCCCTGAATAACAGACCCCACAATTGGTTGGTTTAATTCTTGCTCAGCAATACCCCAACGTTTTAAGTCGTCATAACGTGAATTTTCACCAAACAACTCGATGGCTCTTTCCCTTCTTAATTCATCCTGCATATTTAAACCATTGGCTGCAACAAAAGCATTGGTCAATGCAGGTAATCCAGCTCTTTGACGAAGTAAATTGATTGACTCATTTAATTCTGAATCGCTAATAGCTCCGTTTAATTCGAATAAAGCTTCTGCATAAATAAGATATACCTCAGCCAATCGAATCTGCGCAAAATCAGGTGATTCTGTATTTGCGGCTCTGTAGGTACCATATTTATAAGAACGAAATTTTCTGTTGGCGTAACCTGATCCACTGTCTCCACCTGGTCCAAATAATTTAATTGATCCCTGAGCTGGAGCTGCATCAGTATTTGCATCTACAAAATAGGACGTCAGTCTGTAATCTCTGTTCTTATATTCATCTTGCACATGCTGATAGCCTTGAAACAAAGGTGATTTGTTTACAGGAAGACCATCACTGCATAAAAACATATCCATAAATTTACGTGAAGGCGCCAATCTTGAAGAAACTGTATGACTCAAATTAATCCCTCCCTGTAACAAACCAAAATCATATTTACTATACAAGATAAATTCTTTGTTTGTTGTTTTATCTAAACCTGCAGGGTTAGAACCAGCATCTTCTAAATTGAATAAATAACACATACTGAAGTTATTGAGCTGTGTATTGTAATTCCAAAGCTGGTAACCTCCGCTAGTCATTACTTCTTTTGCTAATGCAATTGCTTCTTGCAAATAAGTATTTGTGTTAGAAGACGCTTCTGCCGAACCTGCACCAGATGAATTACCATCACCATCTGTAGTATTACCTACATATTTTTCCCAAGTAGCTTCGTATAATAAAACACGTGCCTTAAAAGCTTTAGCTGCCCAATTACTTAGATGTCCTTTATCGGCACCTGAAATGTTTTGTTCAGTAGGCAAATTCGGAATTGCCTCATCTAAATCTTTAAGAATTTGTTTCATCACTTCGTAACGACTGTTACGTTTTCCATACAATACGTCATTGTTTATATCTACTACCGTAGTTACGATAGGTACGCCTCCAAATCGTTTTAGTAAAAAAAAGTGATGCCAGGCTCTAAAAAATTTTGCTGCTGCTACATATTGTGCAATCGCCGTTTTATCGCCCGAATATTGATCAGCTGCTTTTAATAAAATATTGTTGGCTCTAATATATTTATATGGATTTGTCCAGTAAATATCTGAATTGGCTGCTATTGTATTACCACGACCTTCTTCCTGTGCTAATGAAGTAAGATCGGTCCCGAAGTCCATAAAAGAAAATACACTGCTGCTATTAATCGGTTTCCAACTGATCATTTTATTATAAAAATCATTAGAAGCCGCTTTAAAATCTGCTGTTGATCTAAAATAAGAAGCTTCAGTTTGTGCATCTAAAGGATCTAATTCTAGGTAATCATCTTGACAACTCGAAAACAATAATACTGAAGACAGCATTAAGGTTAATATATTATTTTTCATATTCGTCATTTTAATAATTAAAAGGAAACATTAAGACCAATTGCCAATGTTCTGGTAAAAGGATAAATCGTATTTGAACTATCTCCATATTCTGGATCGTAGCCATCTTTCACTTTAGAAAATTCAAACAAATCATTTCCTGAAAAATAGATTCTGAATTTATCAATTGGGAAATTTCCAATTTTCAAGTCGTCTAGAGTATAACCAACGATTAAAGATTTTAATCTCACATATTGGTTGTTTTGTAAAGCGAAGTCATTACTTGCCCAGTTCCAAGCAGCTCTAGTTGTATTGGCCGTCATTCTAGGATATTCAGCATCCGTATTCGTTTCTGTCCAAGTCTTTCCTATAAAAGCCGTAGTCTGGCTACCATATAATGTGTTAAATGGGTAGGAAAGGAAACCTGTTCTTAGAACGTTTTGTTGCAACATTCCTTGGAAGAAAATAGACGTATCAAACTTGCCATAGGTTCCACTTAAATTAAGTCCATAAACATAATGTGCTTGTGTATCTCCCATAAACTTTACATCTTTCACATCAATTTGTCCATCTTTATTTAAGTCTACTCTTTGAGTATCTCCAGGACGCAATGCATTAACCCCAGCCGGTAGTGCTCCATTATTATTATTTGCTGCATAATAAGCATCTACTTCTGCTTGATCTTTAAATAAATTTGTGGTTTCATATAAGAAAATTGGATTCAATGGATAGCCTAAAACGCCATTGGTATTCACTCCATTCGTAATAGCTGTTGCATTTTCTTTCTTCAATAAAATGTTTCGACTATCTCCCATATTAGCGGCAATACTATATTTGAATTTTCCTATTTGACCTCTGTAGCCTAGAGTCGCTTCCCATCCTTTTGTTTCCAATTCACCTGCATTCGTTTTTGGAGCTGTTCCTCCCAAAACATCTGGATAAATAACATTGGTCAACATTCCGTTGTTTCTTTTCTTATATCCATCAAATGAACCGAAGAGTTTTTTGTTAAAGAAACTAAAGTCAACTCCAAATGTATTCATCGCTACTCGTTCCCATGAAATATCATTAGAAGTAATACCTGCTATTGAACTAGCGGTTTGTAAAGCTGCTGTAGAACCAAAAAGTGCACTTCCATTATTAATATTAGATACATAACTATAATTACTAATTCCTGATTGTGATCCCATTTCACCATAAGAATATCTTAATTTCAGATAACTTAAAGGTTTTAGTTTTTTCATAAAGCCTTCTTCTGTCACTACCCATCCTGCCTGAACACCACCGAAATTGCTCCATTTGTTTCCTTCGCCAAACTTAGAAGAACCATCACGTCTCCAGCTTCCTTCAATTAAGTATTTATTTTTATATCCATAATTAACTCTGGCTAAATAAGAATATAAACCATTATGTCCACGGCCGCCTGTAGCTTCGACTTTTTCTTCAATAGATCCCATATTCAGATCGTACACTCCGTTGTCAATAAAGCCTTTTCTGTAACCATACAATCTGGTATCTTCAGTCTTCTCAGCTGTTATTCCTAATAATCCTCCAATACTATGGTCTCCAAATTGTTTTTCATAATTTAAAAAACCTCCATAATTTTGATACGTTATTTGTTTATCTTCTTGTCTGATTGAAGAAGCAGAATTTACTGATTCTGGCGCTAAATCTCCATACCAGCTATATTGCGGTACAGTTATATCATATCTTAGGTTAGTATAAAAATCTTTACTATACGCAACCTTGGTCTGAAATGATAAACCTTTATATAATTTAAAAGTAGCCGACAAATTCATCATAATCTGATCTCTTGTCGTTTGATCTCTTCCTCCGTCAACTGTTGCAGCCACACTATTACGGTTTCCTGCAATATTAAAGTTGGCATACCACTGTCCGTATGGATTTCTAGATGGAAAAAAAGGCGGATCTTGTGCTAATGAACTGTCCAAACCAGTAGAAGGAGAAGACAAATCATATTTTAAATACGACATATTGGTTTCTAAGTTCAACCAATTATTAACTTTATAATCGTAGTTTAAACGAATATTATATTGTTTTTTTCCGTCGTAAGCCGTTTGCAAAGCTCCCATATCTTCTGAATATCCATAGGAAACTCGGTAATTGGTGTTTTCAGTTCCTCCTGAAATACTTCCGTTACTGAATGTAGAAACAGAACTACCGAACATTTCATCGTAACGAGGTGCATTTGCAATGTAAACATCTCCCCAATACAATGTCGAATATATTCCTGCGTGACCTGACTGCATCAATTGTAAATTTTCTTTAGATTGCCAGCCCCAGTAATTGGCTTGCGCCCCATCTTCCTTTGCTGCATCCAACCAAATTGTGGCATACTGTTGCATTGTTGGCGATTGTGGTCGAATCCCTAAAGTGTTTATTCTGGTTGTAGTAGACAAATCAATTTTCATTTTACCAGACTTCCCTTTTTTAGTAGTAACCATAATTACTCCATTAGAAGATCGGGAACCGTATAAAGCTGCAGAAGCATCTTTTAATACTGTTACAGACTGAATGTCATCTGGGTTCATATTATAAAAAGCCTCGTTATTTATTGCTGGAGTTCCGTCGATTACAATTAATGGAGAACCACCGTTGATGGATGTCGCTCCACGAATTTGCATATTAATAGCTTCTCTTCCTGGTCTTGAAGAACTTCTAGTTACTACTAATCCTGGAGTTTCTCCCTGCAAAGACAAAACAGGGTTGGTTATCGCTCTATCCTGGAATGTTTTTGCTGTAACAGTTTCTATCGAACCCGTAGAAGTTACTTTCTTTTGAGTACCATAGGCTACGACAATTACCTCATCTAATTTCTTTTGATCTGCAACTAATGATACATTAATTACCGATTTACCAGCAACTGAAATTTCCTGATTTTGATATCCAATAAAGCTAAAAACTAAAATGGAATCTGAAGAAGGGACACTAATAGTAAAATTTCCATCGAAGTCTGTAGTGGTACCTTGGCTGGTGCCTTTAATCATAACGTTAGCTCCAGGGCAGCCTAAATTATCTTCAGCAGTTACTACCTTCCCCTTAATTATTATCTGCTGCGTTGCAATATCCAACTCAGCTGTTTCTATCATTCCAATCTTTCCCTTTTCTAAAGCGAATGATTGGGAAGAAATGCAAACTAACATCGAACAAAGCAGAGCAGGCTTTAGTCGATTGATTAAGTTTGTTTTATTTAAAACAAGTTTATTCATTTTGATTTGTTTTGGTCGTTGATAATTAGTTTAAGTTTTTTAATGCTATAATTTTTAAGCAAGTTTAAATTTCATAAATACATTTTTAATGGTTAATAATTTTAATACTCGTAATTCTAAATCGAAATAATTATTAAATCGAAATAATTATTAAATCGACAAAATCGAACAATGCAATATTAAAAAATGGTTAACCTCAAGTGTATAAACCATGATTCAAAGAGTATAAATTATGATTCAATATCGTGCAATCCCTTACAAACAAAAGGATTACATCTCCATTTTCTCTATAATGATTATACTATTTTTATACTGTTTAAAAAATTACAATCAGACTTTCATGGCCAATGTTTTACCAATAAACCATACTTCTCCTATCTCTCAAGAAGACAAAAAAAATCCGATTTGACTAAAAAATCGGATTTATAAATTGAGTTGAAAAGTACTCTAATCTTCAAGAGTACCTCCTTTTTCTTTTTCTTTATGTTCTTCTATATATTGCGAAGGAGTCACATTAAAAACCTCTTTAAAAGTTTTAGTAAAATAGGCTGTCGAATTAAAACCACAATTGTGAGCCACTTCTTTAATCGAGTAAGAGTCACTAATTAAAAGTTCTGCTGCATACTTTAATTTTATGGTTCGAATAAAATTACTTGGATTTTGCCCCGTTAATGAACTGATCTTTCGATAAAATTGCGAACGTCCCATATTTAAAGCCTTTAGTAAATCATCCAAAGAAAAATCAACATTTGTTACATTATCGACTACTGTTTTAGTAGCCTTATCCAAAAATTTCTCATCAAGAGAATTTATTGTTATATCCGATGCAGGAATAATTCCACCTACTGCTGCAAACCTTTCACGAGAGCGTTTACGTGCTTCAAGTAGATTGTTTACACGAGCTTTTAGTACATTAATATTAAATGGTTTTGACAAATAAGCATCAGCACCTGTTTCATAACCTTTTGCTACATCTTCATCTAAGTTACGTGCGGTAAGAAGCAATATGGGTATATGACTGATTTCAAAATCATTTTTAAGTTGATGACACAATTCAAAACCATCCATTTTGGGCATCATAACATCACTTATGATGATGTCTGGAAAGTACTTTTTAATTTTTTCTAAACCAACTACGCCATTGACAGCCTCTTTAATTCTAAATTGCTCGCCAAGTTCTTCTTTAAGATGATTACGTAACACTTTATTATCTTCGATGATGAGTACTAAAGGTTTATTTTTATCAGATTCTGAATTTAGTTGATCGGGATTTACACTAAGATCGGTAATGGCAATTTCATAATTAGCAGATGAAAGCGCATTCATATTTTTGCCGTGTCCTTGAATAGTATCGGTTTCCTTAATATTTTTACCATCAGCTTTAAGATCAACAGGCAGCTGTATGCTAAAAGTAGTTCCTTCTTTGTACTTGCTTTCAACATTTATAGTACCTTTATGCAATTCTACTAGACTCTTAGTATAATTTAAACCAATACCTGTGCCTGTTTTTGATGAATCTGCATGGAAAAATCTCTGAAATACTTCTTTTAACTGTTTCTTTTTGAATCCAATTCCTGTATCTGAAACATTAATCTGAACCATTTTCTTATGAATCTTAGGATTGAAATATCCTTTATGATCTACAAAAGCTTCTGATATCGATAAGGTAATTACGCCATCATTATCGGTAAATTTAATTGCATTAGACAATAGGTTCGCTAGTATTTTTTCTATTTTGTCGGCATCAAAATTCCCATAATAATGCTCTTCTGCAGACTTAAAAATAAAACGAATATTTTTTGTCTTTGCTAAATCTTCAAATAAAAAGAATGTTTCTTTACTAAATTTTACAATATCAAGATTGGCAATCTCTAAATGAGATTTTCCAAGATCCATTTTTCGCAGATCAAGAAGTTGATCCACCAAATATAGCAAACGCTTACTGCTTTTTTGAATTATAGTCGCTGATCTTTTTACTTCATCTGCATCATTAAAATGGGTTAATATTTTTTCAACCGGATTTAAAATTAAAGTCAGTGGTGTCCTAAACTCATGAGAAACATTAATAAAGAATTTTAGTTTCAGTTGATCTAATTCACGTTCTTTTTCCTCATTTACCTGTTTCGTATAATATTGTAAACCAAAGTATGTTAGTGTACCTAATAAAATTACATAAAACACATAAGCCCACCATGATCTCCAAAATGGAGGAGAAACGTCAATCTGCATTTTCGTTGTACCAGCGTTATCCCACTGACCATCAATCGCTGCCCTTACTTCAAAAGTATAGGAACCTGGTGGTAAATTTGCATAATTTGCAATACGATTATTATCTGCATTGATAAAATCATTATCCAGACCAGTCATTTTATAAGCATACTTTACGCGCTCCGGATTCTGATAGTTTAATGCGACAAAACTTATTGACAAATGACCTTCATTATAAGCCAGTTTTAATTTATCTAAACTGTTAAGGTCATTTTTAAACAAAACTCTATTGTTGATTGTATCGCCTGCATTGACCTTTTGATTGAACAATTTTATACCAGAAAGAATAGGTTTTACTCTGTTTGAATTCAATACAATCTCATTAGGATTAAAAAAATTAAATCCGTTTAATCCTCCAGCTATGATACGTCCGTCAAAAGTTTTGGCAATTGATTTACTTTGAAACTCTAAACCTTGTAAACCGTCGTGAACATTAAAATTAATAATCTTACCTGATTTCGGATTCAGCAACGATAAACCACTCTTGGTACTAATCCATATGTCTTTGTTATTATCTTCCTGTAATCCAACCACTAAATTATTTGGAAGACCACTTGATGAGGAATAAGATTTTCTTAATTTCAAATCTTTATCTAATTGAAACAATCCCATATCGGCACCTATCCAAATATTGCCTTTATAATCTTCAATTACCTGATTGACACGATTGCCCTGAATGTTCTTAATTTTAATTTCTTCAAACTGAATTTTCTTTGGTATTCTGGCTTCTAATTTATCTAGATTTACATAACAAAGTCCCATCGATGTTCCTACCCATAATCGGTTTTTAGAATCAACAAAAAGTGAAAAAACAAAATTACTAATGATACTTTTTGGAGAATCTGGACTATTTTTAAATTGATAGAAGTTTTCTGTCTGCGTATCAAACAAATTTAGTCCCGCCATAGATGTACCCAACCAAAGTCTTTGTTGCTTATCTTTTATTGCACACCAAACTGTATTTTGTCCTATAGAAAAAGGGTTTTTAGGATCATTTAAAAATCTCTTTACCTGACCTGTATTCGGATTAAATTTATTAAGACCTCTATCCCAAGTACACACCCATAACTCTTCATTGTCGCCTTCTGCTACATATAGAATTTTGTTTGAACTCAATGAACTTGAATTACCAGGAATGTTTTTATAATGCTTGTAAGTTTCTTTTGTATCATCATACAAATCAAGACCTCCTCCATCAGTTCCTATCCAAATACGTTGATGACTATCCTGAAATACTGATTGTGCAATTTTAGTACTTAAACTATTCGAACTTTGTAATTTATAGAAGTGATGCCCAAATGATGATTTAAATAAAGCTAATTTACTAACTCCTTTATTATAAGTTGCGATCCAATAAGTTCCTTCTTTGTCTTGCAATACTTTTGAAGGTTGATTATTGGGCAATGAAAAAGGATCGTCTTGATTTTGAACGAGATGTTTTACCAATCCTTTTTGTTGGTCTAATAAATAAAGACCTTCTCCATCTGTAGAAACCCAAACTAAGGCCTTATTGTCCTGATATAAATGGAAAATTGGTACTGAATTACTACCTGAACCAACCTTTTTATGTTCTTTAGTTTTTGGATTATAAATATATAAATGTCCTAAATCATTACCTATCCAAAATTCCCCATTCTTATCCAGTAAAATTTGCTTCGGCAAATGATCTAAAAATTGATTGGCCTCAAAATTTATATTGAGTCGTTCGAATGAATTTGTCTTTGAATTGTATTGATGTAAATTGTTTCCTGCCGTACCAATCCAGAGTTGTCCTTTTTTATCTAAAAGTAAATTAGAAATATTATTGTTATCTAATGCATTCTTATTTTTAAAACTGGCTGTATAGCGAACTGATTTCAAATTTTGAAACTTGTTTGAAAAAGTTGATAAATCAATTTTAAGCAAACCGTTTTTAGAACCTACCCATAATATTTTTTTAACAGGATCAAATTTTAAACAATTGATTTCCTCTCGCAGATTGGTCTTGTCAACAATGTTCTTATCAAGGCTAATTTTATAAAACTTTTGGGCTTTTTTATCAAGAACATTCAAGCCATTACTTGTTCCTATCCATAAATATCCCAAATGATCTTCGGTGATTGCATTAATACGATTGTTGCTTATAGAATATTTATCATTAACGATGGGTCTGAAGATTTCAAATTCATAACCATTATACTTGTTTAAACCATCAATAGTTCCAAACCATAAAAATCCCTCTTTATCCTGAAATATTTCAACACAAGTACTACTCGACAAGCCTTTATTTGTATCAAAGTTTTCAAATTTTAAATTTGAAAATTGTGGATATATTTTGCAACAAACAATTAAAAAGAACAGTTGTATAATTTTTTTCATCTTCATTTTAGCAGTACCTAAAAATCACAAAAAACATGATTTTAAAATTTCATTAAAGTTATTTTTTTAAGAGTATAAAAACAAAGTCATCAATTTATTAATCCTTTTAATTTACTTATACTATTAAAAACCACAAAAAACATAAAATAAATCCAAGTAAACAAGTATTTACAAGAAAATAGTACTCCATTTAAAAATGAAATTACAATGCTTTTAGAGTGTTATACCCCGAAAAATCAGAGCTTCGTCTAATAGACATAAAAGTTAAGCTGTGCCTATTTATATTAGTAAAATAATTACAAATTTTAAATTGCTTTCCACGCAATTTTCCCTCATTATTTACAATTCTAATGATAGATTTTTTCATAAGATATTCATAATATAGAACTTAGTGTTTAAAAATTTTCTTAAATTCAAATTAGTCATATAACAAAACGTAGATTTTCGTTTTTTAAATAATAATTTTTACCATTAAGATTAACATCAATAAAAACCCTAATAATAATGAAGTTCGGTATTTTTCTAACAGCATTTCTATTTATAACAATGAGTTCCTGCAAATCATCAAAGGCCACTGATTTTAAGGAGTCACTCGATCGATCAGAACGTAGCGCTTTTAACATTATTCTCGGAAAAGAAGGTTGGGGAGAAAAAAAGCTGAAATATCTGGAAAAAGAGGATTATAAAAATGCTATTATGGCAGTAGATAAACAAAGTAAAGAGTTTGACAGGCTTATTGCTGATATTGAAAAACTTTCTATTGACGGCATCTCAAAAGGAGAAGCTCTAAAAATTGCCTCAATTGAATATTATCAAGCTCTTAAAGAACTTCATGGATTCGACAGAAAAGAAATCGAACAGCAAGCACTTCTCCAGACACTGAAAAACAATGAATTGAAGATTGCTCAAGATAAACTATTAGCTCTAGCAAAACAAAAAAAGATGCTTTACAATGCGGTTTATGAGAAGGAAGCTCTTCTCCATACTGCTAATGAAGCTTTTGAAGCCGCTAATGGTTTTTGATAAAGGGATGTTCTTTGAATTTAATCCAATTTTTACTTCTGGCTTATAGATGAAATTGATCTCTTTTATTCTCAAAAGTCAGTACTAATTATTTTTCAAATTTAAATTGTAGAAAGCAAGTCCGAGTTGTGCTAGAAATGGTAAGCCAATTTCTTCATATTCATAGTGATCATCATTAAAAATTTGATCATCGTTGACTAATAGTGTAGCACTGATCATAAATTCAACACCATTAACTTCATCAACTATGTACGCACAATCTGTTAATGTACCGTAAGCATCTCCTACTTTATTGTATATTTTTATGTTATTAGGGATCGTATCCTTCGTATCGCCAAACATAAAAAACTTACAATATCCATCATAATAGATCTTTGGATCATAACCAGCGTTTTTAGGTAGATTTTGCATATTATATAAAAGAAGTTCCCTATTCTTCTCCAATAAATCAAAACGCTCTTTACTTGAAAAATGATCTGGAAAAACAATTCTTTTCAAAACTCCATGTAAAGTTTCTAATGATAGGTAATTTTTTGTGCTAAAATCCATTGGAGATTCAATTAATTTACCACTAGTATTATATCCTTTTCCTTTCAATACCTTATTTAATTTCAATGGAACTATCGGACTATCTTTGATACTTGGGATAATAATTTCTTGGTCGGTATTTTTGTAGAATACCACTTTTTTTGTTTCGGATGCTCCTGAATTTGGAGTTGAAAGCCGATGTACGATATTAACCGACTTTAATCCTTTATCTTTCAGTTTTTTATTAATATAATCGCGTCCCATAAATTCATAAAAATCATTACTTGCCTCGTTTGAGCTAACTGCAAAAATTTTACGCAAATCATCTGAAAATGTGGATTTTTCATCCGAATCATTGACCATAAAAGCAGTATTTACATCAACATCTGTCATCTTGTTAAGTTTTTCCAAAGCCAAAACTGCTATGGGTAGTTTTACAGTGCTGGCGGGGTAAAAGTAATTCGAAGCATTGACATTATACTTGTAGTCTTTTAAAATAGCTTTTCCATTATTTTTTCTTTTAATTGAAGTATAAATAATCTGTAATTCATAATGTTCTGGCTGTTCAGCAACTTTTCTAATAGCGATATTATCACTTTTTAGAACTTGTGTGATTGGATTATTTTTTACTGATTTGCAACCTGAAAAAAAATATAGGAGACTAAATAAAAAAAAGGTTTTATACATAAATTTTTATTTTAGTAGTTCATTTTACTAATATTCAAAAAGGAAGATACTTCTATCTTCCTTTTTTATTAAATTATCTCAAAACAATCTACATCAATAATCTACAAGTCAAAATACTTTTACTAAAAAATTAACCGGTTTATTGAATTCAATCTGAGTAATTAGATAACCAAACCCTTAAACGACTCAATTAGGATAATGAAATAATTTAATGTCAAATTCTTTTTATTTTTTTTCTGAGTAATCCAGATCTTTATGAAATGTTTCTTTTAATTGGGATAATGATAGTAATGAAATTATAGACACTAATGATCCTACTACCATTCCTGCTTTGATTATATCGCCAGCAAAAATTGAATCTCTAAAATAAGAGTAAATCAAGATAATCAACGGAAGAGAGCCTCGTACAAAGTTTGGTGCTGTTGTGGTAACAGTTGCTCTAATATTAGTTCCAAACTGTTCTGCTGCTATTGTTACAAACAAAACCCAATAGCCAACAGAAACTCCCATTAAAAGACAAAGTAAATAAAATAGATTTGCCGAAATTCCCGAAATATTAAGATAGATAAAGACCATAACCAAATTGAAAATTAAAAACCAGTACATTACTTTCTTTCTACTTTTTAGCCATTGACTCAATAATCCGCTTGTGATATCTCCAAAAACCAATCCAGCATAACAAAATGCAATGGCTTTTCCTGCTTCAATAGTTTCTGCTTGCTGAATATTCAATGCTTTAGCAAATTCTGGTGAAAATGTAATCAATACACCAACCAAAAACCATAGAGGCATTCCGATTAAAATACAGTTTATGTATTTAAAAAATCGCTTTCTATTGGTAAACAATGACAAAAAATCACCAGTCTTTTCATTTTCTTCCTGAACTCTTTTAAAAATTCCTGATTCGGTAATACTAATTCTCAAAAACAACAGCAAGATTCCTAAAATTCCACCAGCATAATAACACAAGCGCCAGTCTTGAAAAACTTCATAAATAATATAAGCCGCAACAGCTCCCGAAACTCCAACCGAAGCTACAATCATAGTTCCGTAACCTCGTTTTTCCTTTGGAAGAGATTCTGCCACAAGCGTAATTCCAGCACCAAGTTCACCTGCAAGTCCAATTCCGGCAATGAGTCTCCAAAAGGCATAACCGTCAATTGTGGTTACCATTCCATTTGCAATATTGGCTACAGAATAAATTAAAATAGAACCAAACAAAACTGAAATTCTTCCCTTTTTATCTCCTAGAATTCCCCATAGAATTCCCCCAAACAGCATTCCGAACATCTGCATGCTAATAAGATATTCACCTTGATTTCGGATGGCATCTCCAGTAATGCCAAGATCTTTTAAACTGTCTGTTCGGACAATTCCGAATAGTAAAAGATCATATATATCAACAAAATAACCTAAAGCAGCTACAATAACAGCAGCATTCAAAATTGACTTTGGTTCTTTAGTTTGAAGCTTTGAAAAGAATTTCATAATTGGTTTTGGTTTGATAGGTTTAATAGTAAGTTTTTAAATTAATGGGCAATCCAGATATCTTCAATTTCTTCAAGGGATTTTCCTGTGGTTTCAGGAACAAAGAAATATGTGATAAAAAAATATGGAATACACATAACGGCAAAAATCCAAAAAGAAATCGCAGGACTTAATGATTCCAATAGCACTGGCGTAAGCTGTCCAATTAAATACGATCCAATCCAAAGAGAAAAACCAGCCATCGACATAGCTAATCCTCGAACTTTTACTGGATACATCTCTGAAATCAAAACCCAGATCACCACACAGATTGAAATGGCACAAAAGAAAATATATCCAATTATTAGATACAATAGAACTGAAGGGTTATTAATACTCATATAAAAGTACATGCCAATCGCAAGCAACATTAAAAACATACCCGAAACACCAACATATACCAATTTTTTTCTTCCAATTTTATCTACTAAATACATTCCTAAAATTGTTGAAAGTACATTCACTACTCCAATTACAATTTGAAAATCCAATGAACCTTGAGAGGCCATTCCTGCTTCTTTGAAAATAATTGGTCCGTAATAGAAAATTACATTTACTCCCATAAACTGTCCCAAAATCGCTAAACTCATCCCAATGAACAAAGCCGTTCTATAACCTGGCTGAAAAAGTATTCTCCAATCTGTTTTTTCTTTATTCAAAAGTGATTTTTGGTTGTTTTCTATTTGTTCTTTAGCTTCTTCTGCTCCGAACAATTGCGTTAATGTTTTTTCGGCTGCAGCCAAATTATTCTTCGAAATCTGCCATCTTGGACTTTCTGGAATGAAAAAAATGATTATAAAAAATAAAAGAGACGGAACACCACATAATCCCAACATTCCTCTCCAATATTCTGTCTGGAAAATAACGGTTGTCCATTGCTCTTCAAAATGACCTGAAGTTGCCCAAGACAAAACTTTAGCATTTGCAAAATAGGATGCCACAATTCCAATTGTAATTGCCAATTGATACAACGTTACCAAAGTTCCTCTAAAACGCGCTGGCGAAACTTCTGAAATATATAATGGAGAAACCACTGAAGCCACTCCAATTCCCATTCCGCCAAGGATTCTAGCCCAAATCAGCATTTCAAAATTAGAAACAAACATGCATCCAACTGCCGAAGCAGTAAAAAGTGTTGCTGCCAAAAGCATCGTCCATTTACGTCCTAAAATATCGGCGATTTTACCAGCAAAAGCTACTCCAATAATTGAACCTATCAAAGCACAGCCCACATACCAGCCAGTTGAAACATTATCGAGGTGAAATTGTTTACTTACTTGTTCTATAGTTCCAGAAATTACAGCTACATCATATCCGAAAAGAAATCCTCCTATAGCGCCAATAACCGACAGGAAAATTATATACTTAATATTCTCTTTTTTATTCATTATTTACTGATGATTAAAATTTTAAATTCATTACTTGATACCAAAATATTCTTTGTATCTGTCATACAAATGACCTGCTTGCAAGTAAGCAGACTGCGGACTCATAAAGTGTGAAAACTCAAAAGTGATTCCTTTTTGGTATCCTGCTCTTTGTGCAGCTTCTAATTTTAATCTTAGTTTTTCAAATTTGATTGGGAAAAATTTGATTGGCATATCTCGATCAAAAGTTTCAGCATTTGTCCAACATTCTAAACCATATTTATCTCCTAATTTTTTATTTACAGAGAAGAAAGCGTCCAATTCATCATAATCAATATGACCGTCTTGAAATGCGCAGGCATCAACTGCACCTTTGATTCCGTCAAAAATTTCACCCCACTCTTTTTCGTGTTCTTGTACCGAAACAGCATCTTCTTTAGACAATTTACCTGAAGCTGCCATTACTGCTTTTTTACCATCAATCCAAGGAGACATAAAGGTTGGTAATCCTCCTGAAACATCTTTACACAATTGTCCAAGCGTTCTAAATGATTCGATTGCCCCTTTGGTTTTTCGGCTTATTTCTCCACTTAAGTACCAACCTGAGAAACTTTTATAATGTCCATACTTTTTCCAAACTTCTTCAATAACAAATTTATTTGCTTCGATTTCAGTAGTCATATCTCCTGTATCCCAATAAACGCCAGAATCGTATAATCCGAAATAAAACTTCATTTTATGTTTATCAGCCAAACGCAGATACATCTCCAAAAGATCCGTCCCGGGTTTGTAACAGCCTCTTTTATTAACCAAATAATCTGAATCGTAGGTAATAAATTTTCTATATCCTGAACGAATCATTATTACAGTGTCAATTCCAATCGCTTTCATATGAGCAAAATCTTTGTCCCATTCTTTTTCTCCCCAGTTTTGATGCGGAATATCGTGTGAAATCTCGTCTAAGAAAGTTCCTGTAATTCGTAATGCATTTCCTTTTGGAACAAGCAATTCTGGACGATCTTGTGTAATTAATTCTGGTCTTTCTTCAGTTTTTATTGCCGAAGCACTTTCAAAAGAACTTAATAAAGGAATGCTCATTGCCGATGCTGCACCTAATCCTAATTGGTTTAAAAAATCTCTTCTGGTTTTCATTTTTTATGTTTTTATAGCTTAGTAGTTTGTTTGTTTTTTTAGCTTTTATCTAGAACCAAAAATATCAATTGATTCTCCACTTTTACCAAATGGTGTTAAATTAAAGTGGCTTTTTGCTGGACACTGCATATCTGTAAATCGTTTCTTATGCATTGGCGCTTTTACTACATTTCCGTTTACAGAACGAAACAAAAAAGTTTCAGTCCATTTTGCCCCTGTAACTTTTGCTTTAGTCGACTGCTCTGGTTTTCCTTCGTTTGCAACTTGATCAATTGCATTTACACGTTTGTATTGTGCCATAACTTTTGGATCGTAGCCATCAACATCAAATATTTGTTCGTATTTTTTTCCAGCTCCTTCAACAATGAATTTTAATTTTTTCGCTTCTATTAATTGAATGCTGATTGCAACCGTTTCTCCTGGATACCAGTAATAAGCAGGTTCTGCTGGTGCATTCATATAAAATGCTTTCTGCCCCGATTTATAACCTGTACGACGCAAAAACGGACGAAATGCTTTGTGTTCTTTACTAACTGTACCGTCTGCTTCGCGAATTACTTCCCAAGTCAATCCAATATCTGTTTCTTGTTCATCTGAATTTCCGCCTAAATATACTGAGGCATTGTCCAAATAAGCTCCAGGTTTCTTAGGATTTGTTCTGGAAGGATCGTACGTCAAAACTGGTAACACAACCGTTCCTCCAATTCCCAGCCAATAATCTTTGCTTGAATAAGCTTTTCTATAATATGCTCCTGCGAAACAAGGACTTGAAGGAGCAGGCAGAATTTCTTTTTCAAATTTGGTTTTAATTTGTTCTTCTATGTTTGTTTTTTGTTTTGACTGCGAATTGCTTTGAAGACAACCCGTAAGAAAAAACAAGGCTGAAAGTGTGTATAATGGAATTAAACTGTTCTTTTTCATTGTTATTTATGGTATTTAGTTAATTGAAATTTCGTCAACAAATAAAAATGTAGGTTGTCCAGCAGAATAATGCCATTCTGGAATTTTCTCAAAAATTGGAGCTTTGATTTTGACAAATCTTGCTTCTTGTTTTGCAAATACAGCTTTTAAGTTTGTAATCTTTGGTCCGTCGTCTTTTTGAGCGATTTTTAAATCTTCATTATGAACTTCCTTGAAATTTATTCCGTCTGTTGAGATTAAAACCTGAAATTGTTTTGGTCCAAAAATCCAATCGTTTGGAGACGTAAAACTATTCATACTAATCTCTCCTATTTGTTGAATTGATTTCAAATCTATAGTTGCTTCAAAATCGTCTTTGTAAAGTGCTATCCAATCTCCTGTACTAAAAGCTGTTGTTCCTGTTCTTCCATCAACCAAAGTTTTTCCGCCATTAAAACGATAACGGTCAATAGGTTCATTTTTTAGAACAATTGGTTTTGCAGTCGCTTTATTAAATTCAAACTTTTTGATAAAAACTTTGCTTTTATAATTTTCTGAAATTACGGCCGCTTTTACAGTTAAAGAATTAGTGATAATTATACTTTCTGAATATTTTTTGCTTTTCAAAGTTGGTTCAGAACCATCTAACGTGTAATAAATAGGGAATTTACTTGACGTTCTTAAGTTTAAGATTAATTTTCCATTTTCGGTATCAACTGAATATTCTGGAGAAACTTCTAAAATATGCTTTGCATAATTATAATGAAGCTTATCATAAATAGTCAAAAAACTAGATAAACGATTCACAAAATCACCGTAATTCTTTTTATCAGCATTTGTCCAAATTACTTCGCTTAAAGCTGCAAGTCTTGGCAAAACCATATATTCTGTCTGCTTATCAGAATCAATATATTCTCTCCAAAGATTTGCTTGTGCGCCAATAACCAATTTTTTTTCATTTTCGGTCAATCCATCTGGAATTGGTTCAAAGGAATACACGCGCTCTAAATTTATAAAACCGCCAATTGCCAAAGGTTCAGAAACAGCATCTGTGCTTTGATAATAATCAAAATAAACATGCGAGCTTGGTGTCATAATCGCTTTATGGCCTTGCTTAACAGCGTCAACGCCTGCTTGAGAACTTCTCCAAGACATTATTGTAGCATTTGGTGCAATGCCACCTTCCAATATTTCATCCCATCCTATGACTTGTTTTCCTTTATCATTCAAGAATTTTTCAATTCGAGACATGCAATAACTTTGTAATTTTTCTTCAGCCGAATGTTTGCTGTCTTTTTTCAAACCTAATTCGGCAATTTTTGCTTGACATTTTGGACATTTTTCCCATCTCTTTTTCGGACATTCATCTCCTCCAATATGGAAATATTTTGAAGGAAAAAGCGGGATTAATTCTGAAAAAACACCTTCTAAAAAAGTAAAAGTTTTTTCGTTTCCAAGACAAAGAACGTCATCTGAAACGCCCCATTTTTTATACACTTCATAACCTTCGCCAACGCAACCCAATTCTGGATATGATGCCAAAGCCGCAACCATGTGACCCGGCAAATCAATTTCGGGAATGATTGTTATAAAACGTTTTTGAGCATACGCCACAATTTCTTTAATCTGTTCTTGTGTGTAAAATCCTCCATGCGGTTTTCCGTCATAAACTCCTACTTGTTTTCCTACTTGCGTTTCGGTTCTTACAGATCCTATTTGAGTTAATTTTGGATATTTTTTGATTTCGACACGCCAACCTTGATCATCAGTTAAATGCCAATGAAAAGTATTCATATTGTGCAAAGCCAATAAATCAATATATTTTTTCACAAATTCTGCAGATGCAAAATGACGCGCGACATCTAAGTGCATGCCACGATAAGCAAATCTTGGATAATCTGTAATCTGTACATTTGGAAGTTCTACAATTGCTTTAATTTCGTTTTCCAACAATACTTTTCGCAAAAATTGCACACCATAAAAAGTTCCTGCACTACTTGCTCCATTGATCAAAATTTGGTCTTGATTTACCGTAAAAGTGTATGCTTCTTTATTTTCATTTTTAAAATTATCTTGCAAAACAATTCCGTTATTCTTTGGATTTTCTGCCGAAATTTCAATTTTAAATCCGTTTGAAATCTGAATGTATTCGGATAAAAAAACAGCAATCTGTTTTAGATTTTCATTCTTTTTGGGATAAAATATTTTTGAAACAGAATTAAGCACGAAAGGTTTTCCTTCGACTTCTTTTATAGATTGTGCCAAAGGAATTGTCCTATAAACATCATACTTGTTTTCCTGCGCGGAAAGCGAGAAAATTCCAAAAAGAAGAACAATACAAATGATATACTTTTTCATGTTTAACTATTATGAATTAAAACATACTGTTTATTTTTTTGCCACAGATTAAAAAGATTGAAAAGGATTTTCTTTCTCTCGCAGATTTTGCAGATTGAGCAGATTTTTTTTAAAATATTTTTAATCCTTTCAATCTGTGGCTATATTTTTTATCCGCTGATCTGCTAAATCTGCGAGAAAAATTTTTAGCTCACAGATTCGGCAGATTGAGCAGATTTTTTTCTAATCTTTTTAATCCTGTTAATCTGTAACTATATTTTATCTGCTGATCTGCTAAATCTGCGAGAAAATTTTTTCGTCCGCAGATTCGACAGATTGAGCGGATTTTTATCTAGTCTTTCGCAATCTTATTTGTCATTTTAAAAACCAATTCTCCACCAGATGCAATTTGATCGTGTTTAAAAAACAGTGAATTCAAAGTCTTTCCATTCAAAGTCACGGATTCTACATATTTGTTTTCTGGTGAATTATTTACAGCTTTTACAGTCAGTTTTTTTCCTTTTTCAAGTGCAATTGTAACTTTATCAAACAATGGTCTAGAAATCGTGTAAGTTGGATCTCCCGGCGCAACCTGATAAAAACCTATGGCGTTCAAAATATACCATGACGACATTTGTCCGCAATCTTCATTGCCACTCAATCCGTCAGGAGCATTTCTATACTGCTCTTTCATGATTTTATCGGCTAATTCCTGTGTTTTAAAAGGCTTGTTGATATAATTATAAAAATAAATAATATGATGACTTGGCTCGTTTCCGTGTGCATATTGCCCGATTAATCCCGAAATATCAGCAGATGCGTCTGCTCCTTCCAATTTTGCAGTTGTATTAAATAACGCATCTAATTTTTCTTCGAAAGAAATTTTCCCTCCCATCAAATCAATTAATCCGATTACATCTTGCGGTACAAACCAAGTCCACTGCCAAGCGTTTCCTTCACAATATGGACTGTTCATGTGATCAGAATATGAAGGATTAAATGGTCCAATAAATTTTCCGTTGCTGTCTAAAGCGCGCATAAAACCTGTTTCTTTATCGTAGTATTTTTTGTAACGCATACCACGCTCGGAAAGCCATTTATAATCTTCGGTTTTTCCCATGCCTTTGGCAACCTGAGCCAATGCCCAATCATTGTAAGCATATTCCAAACCTCTTGAAGTAGCAAAAATCACGTCTTTATCAGCAGGAATAAAACCCATTTCCTGATTGTATTTTTTCCCTTTTGTCATCAACCATTCCCAGATTGCAGGATGATTTACCTTCACTCCCGTTGTGTCGTAAGGAATTGAGCGCATCATCGCTTTATACGCCAATTCTGTATCGTAACCACGTATGTTTTTGCTGTAAGCATCGGCAATTACAGATGTTGAATGTGCGCCAATCATGGTTCCGGTGTAATTGGCTGCCAAATCCCACATTGGCAACAAACCTCCTTGTTTATATTTAATCAAAAGCGAATTAATAAACTCATTTGTTTTTGAAGGCGTAATTAAATCGATCAAAGGCATTTGCGCTCTGTACGTATCCCAAAGCGAGAATACCGTATAATACGTTCCAGAATCAAGCGTATGAATTTTTAAATCTTGTCCGCGGTATCTTTTATCTGTATCTGAATACGTTGACGGATGAATAAAAGCGTGATACAATCCTGTGTAAAATATGGTTTTCTGATCTTCTGTACCACCTTCAATTTTAAATTTATCAAGCTGTTTTTTCCATAATTCCTCTGCCTGTTTTTTTGTTTTATTAAAATCCCAAGCAGGAATTTCAGCATCTAAATTCTGCAAAGCGCCTTTTTCATCAACTGGAGAAATTCCAACTTTTACTTTTACTTCTTTCGGATTTTCAAAATAAAGGACAGCTTTGATGTGATCGCCTTTTAACTGATTTCCAGAAACCGCTTTATTATCCTTATACAATTCAACTTTAAAAGGTTTATTGAATTTTGCGTAAAAATAAACGTAATCTCTTTTTGACCAACCTTCTGTTAATCGCATTCCTCTAATTTCGGTATCGCTGATAATTTCTATAGAGGATTCCAGTACTTTTTGATTGTGCAGGTTATGATGCAAATCAATAATAATTCCAGCTTTTTCAGAAGGGAATTGATATTCGTGAAATCCAGCTCTTGTCGATGCGGTCATCGAAGCTTTTATTCCGTTATCAAAATTTACTACATAAAAACCTGCTGATGCTTTTTCGTTTTTATGCGAAAAATTCAATGGATAATATTCTTTTAAACTTCCGTTTTCCAATTGAAGTTTACCTGAAAAAGGCGTAAAAAGTACATCGGCAAAATCAGTCATTCCTGTACCGCTCAAGTGTCTGTGCGAAAATCCTAAAATACTGGTATCTTCGGTATAATAACCGCTACAGGCATCCCATCCTTGCGTTCTCGTATCTGGACTTAATTGTACCATCCCAAAAGGAACTACTGCTCCAGGGAAAGTATGGCCGTGTCCGCCCGTACCTATAAACGGATTTACATACTGCAGCAATTTTTGATTGGCATTTTGCGAGGTAATTCCAAATGAAAATGCAATAAAAAAAATCAATAAAAATATCCTTCTCATCAACTGTAATTAAAATAATTATTCTTGGGGCAAAATCAGAATTAGTACAAAAAAGTTCTAATTCCTTACGAAATTATTATGCATAAAAATTATTATGGAGTTCCCATAATATCTATTGACTCTGAATCATCTGCTCCATTTTTTGTAATGGAAAAATTAGCAGAAGCTGGACATCTCATGTCTGTATAACGTTTTGTAGTCATAGGAGCTTCATAAATTACTCCGTCCACTTTTCTAAACAAAACTACTTTATTCCATTTTCCGCCTGTTACTTTTGCTTTTGTGGCTTGAACCGGTTTTCCTTCATTTGAAACCTGATCAATGGCATTCACTCGTTTAAAAACTGCTTTGAAACCAGGCTGATATCCTGCAGCATCAAATTCTTCTTCATAGTGTTTACCAGCACCATCAACTATAAAAAGAATTTTTTTAGGGTTTTTAACTTGAACACTCATTGTTACGGTTTCGCCAGGATACCAATAATATCTTTTTTCAGCAGGTGCATTTTTATATAATGCGGCTTCTTCTGACTTATAAGCAGTTCTTCTTAAAAACGGTCTAAAAGCTTTTCTGTCTGCACTAACAACACCGTTATCGTCTTTAATCACTTCCCATGTCAATCCAATATCAGTTTCCTGTCCGTCTGAAGTACCTCCAAGATAAACAGATGCATTATCTAAATATTGAGTCGGTTTTGCTGGATTGACTCTATTAGGATCATCTATAAGAGTAGGGACAACAAATTCACCTTTAATTCCAAGCCAATAATCTTGACTTGACATTGCTTTTCGATAAAAAGCTCCTTGAAAACAAGGACTTGTTGCGACAGGTAGCACTTCATCAATAAAGCCTGTTTGAATCTGCTCTTCTAAGCTTTTTTTTATCACAGGCTGAACAGGTTCATAGTTATTATCACTGGAACATGATATATAAACAATACTCGATACCGTAATAGCTACAATGAAAAATTGTTTTAAGATATATTTCCTTTTCATATCATTCTATTTTTTTGGATATGTTTTAGTGAAATAGTCTGAATTGAACTTTAATCCTTCAAAAAAGAAGAATATTTCGCCAGTAACAGCATTACTTCTGTTTTCATTTACCATTTGTTCTACGAATTGATTTGTGGCATTATAAGTTCCAGACTGAATTAAAACTCCTGCATACAATTTTGAAAGGTCTGCACTGTTTTTAACATATCCGACCTGAGCTTTTAATGTCTGAGAATAAGACGATAAATCGTAGCGGTAAACTTGTGGAATTACATAATCGCAATATTTTTTATCCAGCCATGTCGGCCAGTCTTGTAGATAATTGTCCTTGGCCCACGGGTGTACACTTGGCGCCATAGAAACAATAACCTTTGGCTTAGCTACTTTTACAGCTTTGTACAAATCGCCTAAAAATTCAGTCAGTTTATTTGCTCTCCAATCTTTCCATATAGCATCATTTTCACTCGTCGGCGGATTTACACCTTTTTCTTTTTTATAAAGCTGTACTGTATAATCATCATAACCTCCTGCAATTGGCATTGCTGGCAATCTGTCATCTCCCTGAATACCATCTACATCGTATTTTTGTACAACCTCCAAAATCAGAGATTTCATGAAATTCTGAACATCAGGATTGATTCCATTCATCCATTCAAATCCACTGCTTGAAGTTAAAAGTGCACCTGTTTTATCTTTGGCAGCCCATGAAGGATATTTTGCGATGATGTCTCCTCCTTGTTTACCATTTGAAGCCGCAAATCCGTATTCAAACCATGCATGTACTTTAAGCCCTTCTTTATGTGCTTCTGTAATCATTTCTAACAAAGGATCACGGCCTTCATAACCTTCCATAATAGGTTTTCCAAACTCCGTATTCATAATTGTACTTGGATACAGCGTTCTTCCTTTATTCCAAACTACAGTAAAAATATCTGTAATCCCGGATTCTTTACAAATTCTGACCGTTTCTTTAATATTGGCAAGTGAACTAAGCGCTGGAGAAGCAACATTTGTTACCCAAACGCCTTTTATTCCTTTTCCTGCAACAGGTTTTACTACAGGCTGTACTGGCTCATAATCTCCACTTGAAGAACAAGAAACGATTAGTAAACTTAAAAAAATGAAAAATTTTCTCATAATACATCAAAATATTTAAAGCTTATTTCTTCAAATAATCACATTAATAAAGAGGCTGTTTTGGGATATAGCCTCTCTAAAAGAAATTGATTTTTTAGAAACCTAAATTATATACTGCCAGTTTATCGTTGGTAGCAAGGAAAGCAACATGAAGCTTACCGTTGATTACAGCAAAATCCGCATCGACCGTTCTGTTTGTATTAGTTGCTACAGTAGTTGAAACAATATTGACAATTGGATTATCTAATGCCGCTTGTGAAGAATCAGTGATGTCAAATATTCTGAAAATTGCTTTATTGTCTCCAGGAATTATAACTGTTGCCAAATATTTACGCCCTTTATAAGTGAAAACTCTACCATCTGAAGTTGGGATACCACTTAATTTTGCACCTTCTACCATTGAACTACTCAACAAGTTAATTCCATTAAAATTAGTTCCAGAGGCTATCCCAACAAATCCAGTATCATTTGGTTCGATACTATAATAGAAACCTGTTCCAGTATAATTATAGGCTTTGATTGCAGGCGTTGGATTTAAAACCCCTCCACTTACAGTCCAAACAAGTACATCTGTTTTTTGAGCCATACCTACAGTAATTACAGCATCTCCATCTAACGATCCTGAGATATTAATTCCGGCAGCTCTTGGTCCGTAAGTAAGCCCAAGTGCAGCACCTGTATAGTTAATATAAGCTTGTGGAGCTGTATCATCTTTAGAATTCCATTTTACAATTTTCAACGCTGTCGCTGTAGTAGCGCCAGCTCCTAATTGTACACCAAGAATTTTACCATTAGCATCAGTAGCTACCTTACGAATACCTGTCACAGCACCATTATCAAAATCTGTAGCTGTTCTATATAAACCATTTTGATAATTACCGTTCAAATCATAAGCATTTATACCATAAAGTATAGGACCCGCAGCCATAGCATGTGATGTTACTAATACAGATCCATTTGAAAAGGCAACTGAAGAACCAGCGTCAGCATTTAGCTGCAATTGTGCTTGTGTTTTTGCAAAAACTAATGTTGGATCGATAAGTGCATTTTTCACTGTAAACTCAGTTTCAACGCCGTTTGTTCCCGTGATTTTTACTTTAAATCCTTGTAGCATATTAATATTAGCCCCTGTAAAGGCTGGATCAATAATACATCCAAAACCAGCATTAATTTGTACCGTTGCAGCATTTAAATTAGTCAATGAAGACAGAACAGGCTGCACAATATTCTTAGTCGCATCAACAATAATCATTTGAGTAGTGCTTAGACCATTGATTATCATTGATTGAATTGTGGCTGGACCAACAGGATCTGAGGTAAAAATTACATCATAATAGTACTTCGTAACACCATCTGCCCCTAAAACTTCCATCTTAAATGGCGGTTTGTTTGGTAGAGAAATTGAATAATCTTTCTTGCTTCCATTTGTGTAATTAGTCATGATTCCGTTTACCCATGTATAGTTCACAGTTAGATTTGACACATCTGTACCTACTGGAATCTCCACAATAACTGTCGTTTTACCAAAATGTACTTTTTCTTGAGGGATTGTCATGCCAACCACTTCCAGATAACTCAACTTTGGTGGGGATTGTATGATTAATTTCCATTTTGACACATTTCCGTCTTCTCCTTTAACAGTAACATCCACTGGTTTTGTAAAATCATGCGGTACATTATTTTCAAAATCAGTTAACGATCCATTCGCAACTAAAACCTCTGTTTTAATAGCATTAAGAGGAAGCCCTGGCTGTAAAACCACTTTTAACTCATTTGAGCCGTCATTTGTAAATGTATACAGCGTTCCATCCAATTTAAGAGCGACAATTTTTGCTCCTTCAAAAGCACGATCGTCAACTTTATCTGCTTCACAAGACGAAAAAAGCAGTAATCCTGTCAATAAGCATACTAACATGCTTATGCTGTTTTTTATTTTTAAAATCATACTAATTATTTTTTTATGGTCTGTAATCCTTTCATTTGATCTAAAAATTCAGCCCAGTTAATGTAACATAAATCAAAAATCATAAGTCCTGAAGAATTTTTAAAGGCCGATTTAATAGCAATTCTTCTTTCACTATCATTCAAATCGGGTAAACTCAATGATGCAGAAACTGGTATCTTACCATCGACCAAAATGTTTCCTAACGTTACATATTTCGCTATTTCCTTATCTGTTTTATAATAAGTTCCAATCATGATAAAATCTAAATTGTCCAAATAGCTTGTTTTTGAATATTCAGCTGAATAGAACTTTGATTCTGGAAATCCCAATATCGGATTATAATTAAATGTACTGCTGGCCCAGTTTACCCCATTTTGATAATAGGTCTCATACCAAGAACCTACGTAAGCCGCCAATTGGAGATTCGGTTTTGTTGAAGCTTTATACTCATTAACAACCTTTCTTACTTTTGAAGCGAATTCTTTGATAAGTGTACTTCTGAAAGTAATCCAATCAATAAAATATTTGCCTTCAACCATTTTACCTTCACTATCAATACTAAAGGCATCATTTGGAAAATGATCAAGCTGTTTGCCTTTTTGTTTAAGATACTCAGCAAATTTGTTTTTTGACAATTCGCTGAAATCAGCATAAAAATTATCAAAACGGGTTCTGTCCAGTACAATACCGTCTATTGCGTAATTATCCAAGACTTCCTTTACACGCAAAAGTTGAAAATCGACCACTTCGGGATTCGCAGGATTAACAAAAGCTAATGCCACACGTTTTCCTAGCTTAGCTTCCTGTCCTACTTTAGATTCAGAAATTTTTAAAATCTGGCCTTTGTCTTCTGGACGTTGTACCATTTCTTCCCATTCAGGATGTGACCTTAAAACAGCGTAATCTTGGGTAGTTACATTCCCTTCTGTAAAGAAATTAAAACTTACGAACATCTTAAATCCACCCTTTTTAGCTCCATCAGTCAATTCTCCAAGCAAATCAAAACCATCATCATTTATCTTTTTATTCGGGTTTGAAGTACTTGTGAAATAAGGTGTATGTGACAAATTATTTTTTCTGTAGGAAACATAACCTTCTGGTCCTTTTACATCTAAAACTAAATGTGTAAATCCAGCAATTTTAGCATTTTTCAGCATCGAATCAACTGCAGCGCGATTTGTCAATACTTTTGCATTAGGAAATTGTTCAATCCACAATACTTTAATTTTTGATGCAACTTCTTCTTTTTCTTTGTAAAAAACGACTAGATTTTCTTCGCTTATTTTTTTCGAATTCTCTAAAAGAACAATATTGATGTAATTAACTCCTTTTTGCAGTTTGCAATTTAGAGCCAACTTATTTTGAATACTCTTTTGGATCTTCTGATCTGAAACAACAATCTGATATTTAGAACTTGAATTCTTATTAATCAATTCGCAGTTCACAAGAAATTGTTTGTCATAAACAGTCGTAAATTTATCACGATCAACTTTGAGCTGTGCAGACTGAATCCCTAAAATTTCTTTCAGATTTGAAATGTTTCCATTTTTTCTTAGCTTGACAACATCCTTCTTTTTAAAATGACTTTTGATGAATGACTCTGCAACTGCATTTTTTGATGCTTGCACAGCCACTAAATAATTCCCATCTGTTATTTTAGAACAGTCTATTTGCTGATTGGAAAAAACATCAATCACTAAATTGTTTTTGTCAATTAAAACACCTGTTACAGGAAAATCCAGTTTTGAATCTGTCGTTTTAATAAAAACTTTATCACTTAGCTGATTTATGGTTTCAATCGTCAATTCATTTCCTCTTACTACCAATGTAGGATCAGAGCTGGCGGCCTCTAGAGTAATTTTATCAGATTGAGCGAAAAGTCCAACCTGACAAAATAAAAAGAATAAATAAATCAAATATCTACTGCTCTTAACTCTTTTCTTTGTTTTATAACTATTGTCCATATCCATCATTTTGAGAAAGCCATGGCGCTTTATTTCTTTCCACCTGCGGTATTGGCCATAAGTAGTATCTGTCTTTCCAGTTATTTGGTCTATCTGCATCTCTTTGGCGTAATTTTGAACCATATGCAGCATATAAAGCTAAATCATTTAAATCTCTGTCAGATCCAGCTCCTCCATACTTTGGAACCATATCTGCAGTTACCTGAGTGTATCCATCAGGGTAAGTTCCCGGATTATTACCTGAAGGAGGAATTACTCCTGTTGCTATAGGGAATCCATATGTTTTTTCTGCATTTTCTAAAGCTCCGGTTCTCCATCTTCTCATATCAAAAAAGTGTAAACCAGTTTCTCTTGCCAGTTCTACTTTACGTTCTCTGCGCACCAATTGTCTAAGTCTTACAGGATCTGATGACGTTACTCCAGGCATATTGACCCTTCCTCTAACTTCATTGATCGCACTAAGCACTGTTCCATCAGCTTGGTTTAACTCTATTTTTGCTTCGGCATATATTAATAAAATTTCAGCATAGCGCATCATTAATATGTTGTAAGAAGGCTCAGAAACAATTTCGTCATTAAAATAATTGTATTTTCTCCATAAATAACCTACTCCACTTTGAATGTATCCATATTGTGCCACTGATCCAGTATAGTCAAGATTTGAAATTGATTGAGAATTTCCTGCTGCATCAAATGATAAAGTTGTTGGTTTATACAACTCCATTAAAATATTTTGTTTAACTCCTCCATTATTTGCAATAATGTGATCTTTATGAGTGTAGATTGTAAGTTTTAAACGAGGGTCTCTATTCGCAAATGGATTTTTCGGATCATATCCTGAACCTGCTTCATCAATTCTTTTGCCGTTAGTCATTTCATAAGTGTCTACAAGCAATTGCGTTGGAAATCTACCTGATTGACCACCAACTGTTCTGGCTATTTCACCAAAAGATTGATAATGTGTTTTTCTTGCTCCTTGATCTGAATAAGCCAGTGCAAATATATTTTCCTTTTTTGCAGCAGGGGTAAGTTGTCCGGCTCTAGTAAATAAATCATCAAAATTAGGATCCAATGCTCTTCCCGATTCTGCCATAATACGTTTTGCTGTTTGTGCAGCAATATCAAAATAAACAGCTGCTTTAGCAAGATCTTTTACACCTTTCTCACCAAAACCTTCTTTACACCAAGATCCCGCATACAAAGCCATTCTTGCTTTTAAACCTAATGCATACGATTTATCGATTCTTCCAAATTCTGCAGCTTGCCATGGTAATTGTGTACTAGCCTCTTCTAAATCGTTTAATAAATAATCTACAATTTCTGTCCAAGGTGTTCGGGCAATTGCTTTTTGTTCTTCCGCTGTTACCGATTTCGTAAAAAAGGGCACATCTCCATATAAAGCTGTTAAATAATGATAATGAGTGGCTCTAATAACCTTTACCTCTGCTATATATTGTTTTGCCTTATCACTTAACCCATTAATATAAGGTGCAGAACCTTCTAATACAGTATTGGCTCTTGCTACACCTTTGTAAAAGTTGGCCCATTGTGCTTCTACCATAAAATTGTTTTCCAAAGCGACGTTGTTTACACCAATCGAATTATTATCAGCACGTTCTATTCCCATTGGAGTGTACATATCATATAGAGTAAAAAAAGGAAGCTGACTTGTCTCCATATACAAACTCTGATAAGCACCATTTGTTCCTTGTTTTATAGCGGCTTCGTTGTTGTAAAAATTAGATGATAAATAATCACTTAAAGGTTCTTTATCAAGATAATCATCACAAGATCCTAACCCTACGACAAGAGTTAATCCTAATATTGTTTTTCTGATTAAGTTCATTTTGTTAAAATTTTAAATTAGCACCAAATGTTATCGTCTGCATAATTGGATAGAATTCACCACCCAAACTTCCTCCATAACTTACCTCAGGGTCATATCCTGCATAAAAATGACTTAAAGTCCATAAATTTTGTCCACTAACATAAAGACGAAGACCATCAATATGCGCTTTTTCTAAAAATGATTTTGGAAGACTATATCCTAAAACAACATTTTTTAATCTTAGATAAGCTCCATTTTTCACCCATTTATCAGAAGTAACAAAGTTATCTCCCGAGTTAGCTTCCGGAACCAAAATTGGATATTCTGCATCTTGATGATCTGGAGTCCAGGAATCTAATTGATGTGTAAATAAATTTGATCCGTTTGCAAATGGTTTAACTCCAATACCACTCATTAAAACCTTTCTTTCCCCAACTCCCTGCCAAAAGCAAGTAAAATCAAAATTTTTGTAACTAGCTGTCAAGTTTACACTGTATTCGTAATGCGGAAAAGGATCTCCTAAATATACTTTGTCACTTTCTGTAATTTGATTTGGATTCAGACCACTTTGATCCATTTTAAGGTATTTTACATATCCTGGCTTAGCTGCACTTGACAATTTTGGTGAATTAGCAACATCAGCTGCGTCAACATAGTATCCATTCGTTTTGTAGCCCCAAATTCCCTGATTAGGATAGCCTACCGTTACTGATCTGTCTGAGTTTGGTCCATACAATTTTGTTATCTCATTTTCATTATTACTAAGTGCTAGAGTTATACCATAATTGAACTCTCCAACTTTATTTTTATATGAAATAGTAGTTTCCCAACCTTTATTTCGCATATCTCCTGCATTACTGTATGTGGCATTAAGACCAACATAATAAGGCACGGGATAAACCATAAGCATATCATAAATATCTTTTATATAATAATCAAAAGTTGCAGAAAGCTTTCTTTTGAAGAAAGTAGCATCTAAACCAAAATTGGTCTGCCTTGATTTTTCCCAGGAAATATTAGAATTTGATAAGGTCGTTTGTGCCACACCTTGCGCTAATTGTTTATCAATCCAGTAGCTATACCCAGATTGTATAGTTGAGGCATAAGGATAGTTTCCAATATCCTGATTCCCTAAAGTTCCAACAGACGCTCTTAATTTGAAGTCACTAACATAGTCTAAAATAGGTTCCATAAATTTTTCTTTACTAACAGTCCATCCTGCTGAAAAAGAAGGAAAGAAGCCCCATTTTTTTCCATCTACAAAACGAGAAGAGCCATCATAACGTCCACTAACTTCAAGTAAATATTTACTTGCATAATTATAATTAAATCTTCCATAAAAAGATGACATCGCCCATTCTGAAGCTCCTCCAGTTGCGGATGCAGTAGCCCCGTCTCCATTTACTAAATAATATCTTTCAAGATCAAAACCATTTTTACTGGCACTAAAATCTCTATACTGATTCTCTTCACTTTGTGTACCTACCATCAACTTAGCTTCATGTTCACTAATTTTTTTAGTATAAGATGCCTGAGCTCTGAAATAGTTTCTAACAGTTTCGGTATAAGATTCTGTTACTAGATCTCTAGCTGGATAATAGCCTTGTACAACACCTTTTAATGAAGTTAAGTATGGTGTTGTTATATAGGTTCCTCTGGCATCTGTTTTTCTATAACTATATTGACCTAAAATTTCTAAATCTTTTATTGGTGTAGCAGTTAAGGTTGCATTCATTAATATCTCTGGTCTAATCATAGTATTTTGTCCTGAAGCTACGGCATTTGCAACTGGATTGTCTCCATTTTTTCCGTATCCCCAGTTTCCATCCAACTCCTTAACAGCTGAAAGCGTAGGAAGCATATATAGAGCTTTATTAATAATAGATTTTGGAGTTGAAATTCCAGGTGTTATTTGTGTGGATGTTCTATATGAAAATTCATTGTTTAATTTTAACCAACTGTTGATATTTGCATCTGTATTTAACCTAACATTGATACGTCTAAAATTGTTATTATCAATTAAACCACCTTGATTAAGAGATGATAAAGATCCAAAATACTTCAAATCCTTACTACCACCAGATAATGTAACATTATTGTTGTTCATTAAGGCACTATTTTTAACAGTAGCCTCTTTCCAATCTGTATCATACCTGTTCCAGTTATCTGGTTTATAAGCTCTTTGATCTGCTATCATTTGCTCTCTTGCTGCTCTTTGATCCGCAGGAACTACAATCCCTGCATTGTCAAAAGAGTTAAGTTCCGCCTGAAGATAATCTGCTGCTTTTACAACTTTAGGCATATTAGTAGGTGTCTGAATCGAAGTATAAGAATCAAAAATCAATCGCATTTTACCTTCTTTACCTCTTTTGGTGGTAATAAGAATAACCCCATTTGAAGCTCTTGAACCGTAAATTGAAGCAGAAGCTGCATCTTTCAATACCGAAACAGATTCAACTGTATTCATGTCAATCTGATTCATATCCATTTCAATTCCGTCTACCAAAACTAATGGGAAAGTATTAGAATTTACAGAACCAATACCTCTAATTCGAATGTTGGCACCGTCTGAACCTGGTTCTCCAGAAGTTTGCTGTACTGTTACACCTGCAATAGTTCCTTGTAAAGCTGTAGACAAAGAAGCAACAGCTCTTTTATTAAGATCTCCTCCTTTAACAGCTCCAAGAGCTCCTGTCACGGTTTCCTTTTTCTGAGTTCCATAACCTACAACCACGACTTCCTGCATTTGGTTCTCAAGAGTCTGCATTTGTACTTTTACAGTTGTCTTCTCTGTTATATCAACAGTCATGTCTTTGTGTCCCATATAGCTGACCTTTATCAAGTTTTTGCCAGCCGGGACATTAATTTGAAAATTTCCATCAAAATCTGTTGAAACTCCTTCCTTTGATCCCTCGACAGCAACATTTGCTCCAATCAGTGGCAAACCATCAGGGTCAATAACAGATCCTTTTAATTGTCTTGATTGTGCCTGTATTGCAACAGAAGACAAACAAAACAATAAAAAAAACATCATTTTTTTCATAGTTACATAATTTAAATTGGTTAGTTAATTAGTTTATTTTAAGGTTGTCCACAATTCGTACAATCCTCTAGGAACATGAAAACATCCTTTCCATTTTCCTCCTTTGGCTTCAAGGAGCGGTTTACCTTCTCTGGTCAAATAGCCAAACCATTCCCCTTTGTATTTTTCATCTCTAAAGTGATTCCAAGTATAATCATGAAGTTTTATAAACCATTCTTTGGATTTTTCATTCCCTGTCAGTTTATAAGCTTTGGCGAAAGAAATCATGGTTTCAATATGAACCCACCATAACTTTTGATTCCATTGCAGTTCCTGTGTTGGATGGCCTTTTATATCTAAGAAATAATAGATTCCTCCAAACTCCTTATCCCACCCAAATTCTGTTGTTTTTATTAAAATTTCTTCACACTGTTTAATCAATTCTGGTTTATTGTATCGAGCTGCGATATCCATAAGAAACCACATTGATTCATTTCCGTGGCCTGGATTGATTATTCTTCCCTCAAAACTGTCACTAAAAGCGCCGTTTGCTCCAACATTCTCCATGATAATACCATGCTCTTTGTTCAGAAAATTAGTCATAATATCTTCAATAAGTGGTGGAATCATTTGATCCACTACTTCTTTACCAATTGCTTCTTCCAGCAATAAAGACAGATTGCACAAAATCATTGGAAGCGAAAAGTTCTTTAATTCTCTCGTACCCACAAATGCCTTGCTCCACTTGCCTTTTGGGTTATTTTGTCTTGCCAGAATGTTGTTATAGGTGTTTACAGCAACCTCTTTATGCAAAGGATCATTTGTCGCTTTAAATAACTCGCCAAAAGCCATTGCTGCGAAACAGTCTGAGAATATATTGTAAGGAACTACTAAAGGTTCTCCTTTTTGGTTTAAAGAAAAATACCAGTTCCCTTCTGCGTCTCTTCCATTATCCAATAAAAATTTTGCTCCATGAAGTGCAATATCAAGCCATTCCTGTTTTTTTTCTACTTTATTATAAAGCATCGAAAAAGTCCAAACTTGTCTTCCTTGCAACCAAATAAATTTATCTGTATCGTAAACGTTACCTTGTCTATCCAAACACGTAAAATAGCCTCCGTACTCTTTATCAATAGAATATTTTTCCCAAAACGGAATAACTTCTTTCAATAATTCGTCTTTGTATAAGCCTGCGTATTGATACAAATCTGTATTTTGAAGCTGGTCAAATTTGATATCATTATTTGTTTCTAACATTTACACTATGTTTTAAAGTTTATTATTTTCTAAATGTATTTTTTGATCATTCCCGCCCATTTTAAATACCCTGGACCAAGAAGATGCAATCCGTCATTGGTGTATGTTTTGCTCAGTTTTCCGTCTTCATCTAAGAATTCCGGAAAGAGATTTATAAAAAACACTTTATTTTCTTTAGCTAATTTTTCTAATCCGATGTTTACTTCTTTGATAATCTGCATTTTTCCTTGATGTTTTTTGAAGGTGTCAAATGCATCATTTGTAGGCAAAATACTCTGAACATAAACTTGCGTTTTAGGGCTATCTTTTTTGATTTTGGAAAGAATTGCTTGATAATTATTCCAAATCACAGCAGGTTCAATTCCCAGCGAAATATCATTTATCCCAATCAGAATGAAGATCTTTTTAGGCTTTCGATTAACGATTTCATCCATACGATCCAAAACACCTAAAGTGATATCACCTGAAATTCCTCTGTTTCTGACTTTTCCGTCTGTAAAAATTTCATCCCAATTCGCGCAATTCGTTATGCTGTCGCCTAGTAGAATAATTTCGTTTTTCTGCACAGGCATAGCTTCAAAAAAAGAGCGTCTTTGATCGTAGAAATAATTATGAAAAACCTGTTTGTTTTCTTGAGCTAAAAGCCCCATAAAAAGAGTAGAAAAGAAAACACAAATACTCTTGAACATTTTATTTCTTTTTAGTTTTAATATTTCCTGAAAAATCAATTTCTTTCTCAAATGCTTTTAAGCCTTCTTCAATCAAAACAGCCAAATCTCTTTTATTTATTGGCTTTGCCGAATAATTCTTTTTTTGAATCTTAGCACCTGCTTTTACAAGAAGATTAACCGCTTCTTGTTCTGTAAGAAGTGTTCCAGATTTTACAATTTGATTTTTTTTGTCAAACTGATTCAACCCCTCTGTAAATTCCTGAACCGAAATATTCTGTTCTGGATAAAACCAAGTTCTGTTCGCCCATTGATAACTTTCTCCTTTTGTTTTCAATATTCCTGTTGCTGTAACTTTTTGAATAGTTTCAAAAGCTGAATCGGTCGACTTTACATCAAAAAGTGGCATGATATACGCTTTTTGATCTAATAAAGATTGTTGTACACTTCTAACAGAAACATTACGAACATCTTGATTTTTGTTAACTGCCAAGGCTGCCAAAGTTCCTGCTGCCTGACCCGTTAATAGTACTACTGGCTGTAAACGTGTTGCACCATTTATTAAGTTTGAAACAGAGATAGCTTTATCCGAAACAATAAAACCATCTACTTTTTCTGGTATCAAAGCTCCTAAAGGAATGTTATAAGATGGTACAGGCGGAAAACCGACATGTGGTGCTTCAGGATTTTGATTATGATGATGATCTACAGGATAATCGCCAACTGAAATTCCAGTTTTATATAAAGCTTCTTTTTGATTATAAGGTTCTGCAACATGATTATAAGTTAAAAATGAAACTCCTTTTAATCTTCGGCCTTCTCTATGATATGGTGCGTAGGCAAGCAAATCTGATGTCGTAAATTCATCATCTGCTAAACCTAAATTTTTATATCCTAATTCTTTCTGAATGTAGTAAACGAATTGTAAAGTATAATTTCTTGCTTTAAGAAGTTCTTTGTTTCTTTCTTCTCTAGACATTTCAATAACGTTCAAATACACATCATTCCCTTTTTTAGGCCAGTTGATCATGTATTTGTTGTTGGGTAATTTTCCGTAAGTCAACATTTGATCACAATCAATTTGCTTATTATCAACCGTCTCTGCACATGAACCTTCGAAATGAGAAGCCGAGTAATTTTCAGGTTTTACGATTGTCTTGTCAGCATCTTTTCCGTAGTCTTTTAAAATAGCAACCCAAGTTAAATCCTGAACAATATTATTTGCTTTCAGCGGTGCATTTTCTTCTTTAGTTTCTGCTTTGGAATCCATACCCAATCTATATGCAGTCCCAGCCATCTTAAGGCTTTCTCCAATGTCGGTTGCATCAATTGTAACTTTTGCTGTCACTTCTAAAACATCATTTTTATCATTTTTAAAAGTAGCACCAACCACTTTATTCCCAGATTTTTTAATAGCTTCAATATAAAACCCATGAATAATTTCTAACTTCTTTTCTTTAGAAGCTATTTTATTAAAAATCATGTTTCCAACAGATGGTTCAAATAAAGTATTGCTTACCCAACCAGTTTCTAAAGCTGCCGCTCCCCCATAGTAATCTCTAAGTGCACCTCTGAACTCATTCCAAATTCCTGAATCTAGATTATGGTTTCCATCGCAAGCTCCCACTCCCTGTGAAGTAAACATACCTCCTATCCATGGAGACTCTTCAACAATCAAAGTATTAGCTCCTAATCTTGAAGATGCTATACCAGCAGATGTTCCGCTGGTAGAGCCTCCAATTACTAAAACGTCAACCGTCTTTTTAGTGATATTCTGAGAATATCCATAACAAAATAAAAAAAATGCAATTATTTGAATTTTCATAATATATAATATTTTAATAGCAAGCTTGAATTATTTAGGTTCTCCAAAACCATTTTTTCTTAGAGAAAAAAGTCGTTATTAAAACGGCAAATACCGTAAGTATAAACCCTCTAAGAAACCCCATAAAAGCATTTTTGTTAAATACTTCAAAATAATTTGTAATCGTTAAAATAGTCAAAATCGGCATCACGAACATTGAAGTTGAGACATAGGCGATCATTGGATTTTGTCCTGTTAAAACCAAAAATTTAGTAGCCCTACTGCATTTGAAATAATCACAAATCACAGAGAAAAAAAGTATCGCAAAAAATGCCAATCCAGATGTTACGAAATAATAACTATATGTTGAAGTATCTTTTCGAATACCACCTTCATAAGCTTCCAAAAACAACCCTAATAGCAAACAGTAAGCTCCTGCCGAAAAAAGTTTTTTCCAAAAAACACCAAATTCTGAAGTACTCGATTTTAAAATAAAATAGTTTAAAATCAACAAACCTAAAGAAACCACAAGATTCATTTCTAATTCACGTACAAATAAGAAATAAACGTTGCTTATAATGATTGTTAAAGAAATTAGACCTGCTACGATTGCTTTGTTGTCATTTTCTCGCACTTCATTTTGTGGCGCAACAGTCCATTCTTTAATATATTCTCCGGCAAGAGTTCCTAGAATTACTATAAAGAAATATTTTAAGTAATAAAATTTATAAGCCCATGCGAAAGGCGTAAAGTCATACAATTGTTTGACCCAGCCATCATTTTTACTTGATAAAAATACAGCCATAATAAAGGGCAAAACCAATAATCTATAAACTGGCTTTTTGAACGTGAAAATATAAATCATACTTGTCCAAAAAGCCATGTTTGCAAGTACTATTAAGATAATATCGCTGTAATAAAAATCAAAATTATGATTTTCTTTTCCTTGAAAATTTGTCGCTAAGAGCAAACCTAATCCAATTGCAAAAGCAACTAATTTTATGATTGAGCTATTCAATTTGGGATTTTTTGATTTTTTTATAAACGAAAATGTATCTGTCGAAAACATAAAAAACATCAAAACAAAACTGCCTATAGAAATTATGCATGACGTAATATCTACTGGGCTGCTAATTACAAATGGCCTCATGTGCATAAAGAATATGGCAAAAAAGACCAATTGTAATCCTCTAAAAAATGAGTCTAGACAGAGTGTCCACTTATTGGCACCATTTTCTAATTTGCTTCCTAATGAAAAAGGAAAAGCGGCTCCCATTGAAAATAAAAAGAAAGGAAAAACAAGATCTACCCAAGTAATCCCGTAAATATTAGGATTAAATGATGAATTGGGAGGTACTTGAGCATGTGCCATCCAAGCGGGCAAATAAGTAAGTATTATTTGTCCAGAAAGGATCATTGCAATAATCGCAAATCCTCTTAAGGCATCAATAGATAAAGCTCTTGTTTTCATATCCTGATTTTAAAAATCAATTATTTTAAGACAATATTATACCTGTCGCTGCAATAGCGATTATTTTTTTTGACTGTTGTGTCAATCTACTTTTTAGTGGTATTCTTTTGAAAAATATTCTGGAAAAGCTTTTAAGCCTTCATAGAAAAAAAATGATTCTCCTTTTATTCCTAACTTTCTGTTAGTATCAATCATTGCCTTTAAAAAATCAGGCTTTGGATTTATGCCATTCACTTGAAGCAGGACTCCCGAAAAGAATTTACTTTTCTGATCTTCTTTAAGAAATTTCAACTGCTCTTCTAATGTACTAGTATAACTTTCAATTGTTTTTCTATAAACCTGCGGAATAACATAATCACAATATCCTTTGTTCAACCATGTGGGCCAGTCTTGCAAATATTCCTCTTTTGCCCAAGGATGAATACTTGGAGCCATGCTTACAATCAGTTTAGGTTTAATTGCTTTTAATTCTTTATAAAGCTCACCAAGAAAAACAGTCAATTTATCTGCACGCCAAGTAAGCCAATCTTCGTTTTTATAATCATCTGGCGGAAGATTTCCTTTATGTTCTTTTTTATATAAAGCAATCGTGTAAGGATCATAACCGCCAAGCGATGGCATTGCAGGCAAACGGTCATCGCCTTGAATCCCGTCAACATTATATTTTTTTACAACCTCAACAATCAATGATTTTACAAAATTTTGAACTTCTGGGTCCATAGCGTTCATCCATTCAAAACCATTTTTTGTAACCAAGTTTCCTTTATTATCGATTGCTTTCCAGTTTGGGAACTTTTTTAAGATCGCACCTCCGTTTTCACCATATGAAGAGGCAAAACCAAATTCAAACCAAGCGTGTACTTTTATATTTTCTTTATGTCCTGCATCAATCATTTCTTGTAAAGGATCACGATCTTCAAAACGTTTCATAATTGCTTTACCAAATAAATCTTTCATTATCTTACTTGGATACAAAGTTGTTCCTCTATTCCAAACCACAACATATATATCTGTAATACCTGATTTTTTGCAAAGCGTAACAGTCTCTATAATATTTTCTTTAGAATCTAAAGCTTTTGATGCAACATTAGTAACCCACACTCCTTTTACTGGAGCAATTGAAAATTTGCCATTAATTGATTCTTTATTGCTCCCACAGCTAAAAAGCGAAAACAACAAAATAGGTAATAAAGTAATTTTAAATATATTCTGCATTAG
The DNA here is from genome assembly GCF_024649945.1 of Flavobacterium panacis. Classification (GTDB taxonomy): domain Bacteria; phylum Bacteroidota; class Bacteroidia; order Flavobacteriales; family Flavobacteriaceae; genus Flavobacterium; species Flavobacterium panacis. The sequence goes on from NZ_JANKMS010000002.1 coordinate 591,845, forward strand.
TTGTGGTTTTTATTCTGAACAAATATATAAAATTTTATTAACCACAACTTAGTTATTAAAAAAATTTATTAATTAAAAAAAAGATTATTTTTAGAAAAGACTAAGTATAAAACAGAAAAACCTAGCAAACACAACCCATAAGCCACTAAAACCATTTTTTAAAAATTTTCATTTTTTTATAAGTATTTTTTTTGAAAAGAAAATTATTCGGACAAAACAAACTTATACTCATATAAAAAAAGAACAAATACTAATTATTTATCAATTTAAAAGATTCTTAAACATACTTTTATCTGAATTTAAAACAGTAAAAAAACAACAGGTTTTGAAAAAAAATTTAAAAACTAAGCTTTATTTTGAGAGCAGGAACTAGTAGATATAGAAACAAAAAAAACTCTATAAAATCAATTTATAGAGTTTTGGAAAAATCTTAAGAAGGATTAATTATTTAAAAAAAGGGGAAAGCATCTTTTCTTTAACAATACAGCAAGCACCGATTACTCCTACGCGATGTCCGAGTGTTGATTTCTTTAATTTCATATCGCGATTTACCAAGCCAAGAGAATGTTTCTTAAGTGCAGACTGAATAGGCAGTAGTGCAAAATCTCCGAGCTGTGAAAAATCTCCTCCAATAACAAGCAAATCTGGATTAAATATATTCAACAAAATAGATAAATAACGCCCCATTTTTTCACTTTGTCTTGTTACCAATTCTATACACAAACTATCTTCTAAATTTATTGCGCCAGAAATAATATCCAAATGCTGTAGGTCTTCATTTTCATTGAGTTCAATTTTAGAATGTTTACCTTCTTTAAGTGCTTCTTTAAATTGTCTAACTAAAGACCAACCGGAAATTTCAGTTTCTAAACAACCTAATTTACCACACTGACAAATAATTTCATTTTCAAAAAGAGTACTATGTCCAAATTCTCCAGAATACCCAGATTTTCCATAATAAAGCTTTCCATCTGTCATAATACCAATAGCCACACCCCAGCTGTAATTTAAGAAAATTATATTCTGCTCATCATCCACTACACCTTCACAATATTCACCAAAAGCCATTGCTCTCGTATCATTTTCAAGATGAACCGGAAGCTCAAGCTGTTCTGATATTATCTCAGTAAGAGGTCTATTTTCACTAAAGAAATAGTTATAACTAAAACCTTCCATAGAATTTATACGACCAGAAAAATTAATACAAATTCCTACGATCAACTTTTTCTCTACAGAACTTTCTTCTATATAATTATTTATCAAAGCACAAAATTCTAAGAGAGATTCCTGAGAATTTTTTAATGCAAACGGAACACGTAAATCAAGACTTATAAACTCATTTTTAATATCCTGTAATCCTATAGACATATGAGTCCTCCCTACTTCAACACCAAGAAAAAAAGCGCAAGTAGGATTGATACTATACAATGAAGGCCTTCTTCCTCCGCTATTGGTAATTTTCCCCATGTCCACAACATTACCTTCTTGTAAAAGTTCATTTACAGCCTTGGTAACAGTAGGAACACTAGATTGTAATTCAGAGCTTATTTCTGCAATTGTAGCATTTCCTGCAGAAAGCAATCGTTTCACAATTGACTGCCTCAGCATATGCCATTTTTGCCCAGAAAGGCTATTGTCTTTACTAATATCAAGTAAATCTTTTAAATTCATTTATCTTAGATTTTAACAAATTTTACTACAAACATAATTCATTTTCAAGTCAACGATTATTTTTTTATTATAAAAATCAAATACAATCTTACAAACTTCGTAACAATATTTTTGACTTTCAATACTTTAAACATTATAAAAAGCAAACTGAATACGAAAAAAACATCTAAAAAAAGCAACGTTTTTACTTTTACTCAAAGATTTAAAAAAAAATTAAAATAACAATCAATTTATTATTAAATATTCTTAATAATAAAGCTGTTGATATTAATTTTTGACTACTTTAGCAAACAACTAACTGATTATCAAAATAATTAAATCTAACCAACCATGAAAGTAAAAAAACTATTATGCATTATTACCACAACTATTCTTACTTATGCTTGCTCACACGAGGAAACCATTGAAAAAACGAATGCGAAAATCGCTGTTGAAAACACAACCAATCCGACAGCTAAAACACAATTAACTTTAAATTCAATAGTTTCATCTGACTGGACTTCTGGTACCCTTTCAACTTCGATTATACCTCCTCAAAATTTAAAATATTTAAATGGTAATTTGTCTGAAAAGCCTATTTGGAAAAGCAATAATCCCGAAATCATAAACGGAAACGGATGGCTCATGCAAAATGCACGAGTTGATCCTAACCGAGGTGGCTCTTCAAATCCTCTTTCAGGCACTTTTGGCGTTTATTTATTTCATATCAATCAATCTGGCGCCACAAAATACCTACATATTTTAGTTTCAAATCCTCAAACCACCGCACTAACAATTTCAGGAAAAGGATCTACTTATACAAATGCCGAGAAACCCTTAAACGGAAGCGCAACAGGGCAAAGTTATTTTGTTTCTAAAGACTGGCTGCAAAACACGCCACGAACAACATTCAGCAACATCACTGTTAACCCTTCTAAAGTCTATGAGGTTTACAAAGCAACATTAGCCAATAATAATATGGTTGATGGTTCTTATGAAATTACAGCTTCACAAGGCGTATATGTTTACACTGTGGTCACTTCGACTGGAAATATAAATGACGCCGTAAACGCTACTCAAACTGCCGCTGCGGGAGATATTTATACTGAAAGCACTAACGCATATGGTCGAGAAGCGGGTATATATACCGACTCGGGATGGTCAGGAACAACAGATATTGACTTACCCTCCGGACCTGCTTACATGGGATTATGTCTTAACACAAGTTCAAAATTTGCAGTGAGCGGAGCTTATCTTCAAAATCAAAATGCACCTTACTCTTATAAATTAAATGGAGCTTCACAAAATACTTACGGAAATTATGGTCATAAATATACGTTGACTTTAAAGCTGAATAATCCTAATAGTATGGCTAAAAATGTGTCACTTACATTTGCTTCAAATTTTACTTCTGGAACTAATTCACCTTCATTTACTTTTAATGGACCGCTTTATTTAAATGGGGCTTTGAAAAATATTTACACGACTCCAACTCAACCTGCCCAAAATTTATCAAATTGGAGTATTCCTGCAAATTCCTTTTTTAATGCTACAATAACATTTTATGTTCCTGGCTTAATTACAACCGGACAACAACTAATTCTAAAACAAACCAACTAAGTCTATCTTTTAGCCAGTACAATATTAAAAATGCATAAATATGATTTCGTTCTTAAAGATAGTATAGCTTTTTTTCATTTTATATTTATCAAAAAACTAACAAAAAAAGATTGACAATTTCTTAATCAACTTACACAAAACAAAAGAGACGACCAAATAGTCGTCTCTTTTTGTTAAGATCTAAATCTTTTATTTTCTAGTTTGTTTTTGCAGATGCTAAATCTACAGCAGCATCAACTTCTTTTATTACTTCTGGATTCGTAATTACAAATTCGGTTCTTCTGTTTAACTGATGGTCTGCTTCAGAACAAATAACACCATTTGAACATTTATTTACCAATTCTGTTTCTCCATAACCTTGTGCTTTGATTCTAGTGGCACTAATTCCATGTTTTACAATCCAGTCTTTAGAAGATTTTGCTCTTCTGTTTGATAAGCCCCAGTTGTACGAATCGCGTGCTCTACTATCGGTATGAGAACCTAAATTGATTTCCAATTTTGGATATTTCTGCATAATTCGAACTACTCTTTCAAGCTCTAATTGTGCGTCTGGTCGAATGAACCATTTATCCAAATCAAAATATATCGGATTGATTTTGATCATCAACTTACCTCTTACATAAACAAATTCGCTAGAACCTAAGTCTAAATTTAGAGCAAGTTCCAAGTTTGCTTCATTTGTCGAGGCAAATGTTTTTTCGTCCATATCATAGTAATCTTTTACAGCTGTTACTTTGTATGAAGAATCACAGTTTACTTTAAAATTAAAAACAGCAAATTTATCTGCGATAGTGCTTTCTACTTTATTGCCTTTTGCATCATATAAAGTTACTAAAGCTCCTGGTAAAAGTGCTTCTGTTTCTTTTTCACGAACGGTTCCTTGAACAAATTGGTTACATTTTGCACCAACTAGACTGTTTAATTCTTCAAAAAAGTAGATATCGTCATCCCCTTTTCCGCCCTCTCTGTTAGATGAAAAGTGACCTGTTTTTTTCCCGTTTTGAAAAACCAAAGAAAAATCGTCTTTTGCACTGTTTATTGGAAAACCTAAATTTACCGCTTCTCCAAATCCTTTGTTATTTTGAATTTCAATAGCATAAATATCTAAACCGCCATTTCCGTCTTTCATACCATTTGAAGAATAATAAAGTACATTATTCGAATCAATGTAAGGAAACATTTCGCTTTTGGTGGTATTTACTTCTGGTCCTAGATTGTATGGTTCGCCATAAGTCCCATCAGTTTTTACATCTACAGCCCAAATATCTGTAAGTCCCATTGAGCCTGGTCTGTTTGATGTAAAGTACAACTTTGTGTCATCCGAATTTAATGAAGGATGACCTGTATCAAATTGATCACTATTGAATGGTAATTTGGTTATGTTTTTCCAATTACCATCAGTATCGACATCCGCTTTATACAATTGTATTAAAACCCAGCCTTTTTTATCTGTATGATATTTTTTGCTATTGTAGTTATCTCTAGAAAAATAAACTGTTTTTAAGTCTTTTGTAAATGTAACATTAGACTCATGCATTTTAGTATTTAAGTCTTTAGAAAACAATTCAGAATCAACTAGTTCACCAGTAGCTGTTACGGTTGCTTTATAAAGTTCTAAAAAAGGCTGACTATTAAGATACCATTTTGCGTTTCTCGATTGTTTCGTCTTTTTTGATGAAGCGTAAATTGCACTGTTTTCACCATAATACGTTACGCCAAAATCAGAATATTTTGTGTTGACGTCAAGATTTCTAATATTATAATTTTGAGAATAAACAACCGCTCCAAATAACAATATTATAAGTAAAGTAATTTTTTTCATATCTTATTTTTTATTTAGAAGAATCGAGGGCTTTTTATTTTTTTCTTATGCAAATCAAATAATATCATAATCTCGTGAGATCCCGAATTAAACACTCCATAATTTGAAGTAGTGTAATCATAAGCATATCCAATTCTCATGTCTTGACTAATATTGTAACCAACCATACCGCTGATTGAGTCATCTAATCTAACTGAAACTCCAAACTCTACTTTTTCCTGAACTAATAAGTTTAAATTCAAATCAACTGAAAGTGGTGCTCCCGGTGCTGCCTTTAACATGGTAGAAGGCTTCAATTTTAAATCCGGATTTAAATCAAACACATAACCGGAAGTAAGGAAATAATGTGTTTTTTCTGAAGCTGTAGAAGTGATTCCGTTTTTCTTGTCCAAGTATCTTGATTCAATAAAATTCGGTGCAGATAATCCAACATAAAAACGCTCATTGTAATACATCAAACCGATACCAAAATTGGGTGCAATCTGATTTATCGGTTGGTTTAATGGATCAGGATCTACCGTTACAAATTCTCTGATATTTAAGAATGTTGCTCCAGCTTTAAGACCAAAAGCAAATTTATCTTCTTCAGAAAGATTTAAGGTATAAGAGAAATCAACGTATGCGTTATCTTCTTTTACAGGTCCGATTTCATCGTGAATAACAGAGAAACCCAATCCTACATTTTTTCCAACAGGACCATTTATCGACAATGTAGCCGTTTGAGGCGCACCATCTACTCCTACCCATTGCGTTCTTCCTAAAATACCAATACTTGTAAATCCTTTTGAACCAGCGTAGGCAGGATTTATAATATTCATGTTATACATGTATTGTGTATACTGAGGATCTTGTTGAGCAAAAATTGTACTAGTGGAAAATATCAAAACAAAAAATCCAATTAGTATTTTAATTTTTTTCATAAAAACGAGTTTAATTTTTAAAAGGAGAGAAGATTATTAACCTCTTCTCTCCCTAAAGAATTGTTTATTTTTTTAAGTATATCCAGCCTGTTTGTGGCTTTCTTTCGTCATTGTTGAAATGAATAGTGTAGAAATAAGTTCCAGCTGGAACTGTTTCTCCTGAAACATTCATTCTTCCTGTAGAATAACCATCCCACCATAATGGCGTTTTAAATTTGTCACCATTGTGTTTGTACTTGTAAACAAGGTTACCGTATCTGTTTACGATTTCCATACTAAAGTTTGGATATAATACTTGTAAATGCTCAATTTCAAAAACATCATTTATACCGTCACCGTTTGGAGTAAATCCTTCTGGGATCAATAAAGAAACCTGAGGTTCTAATGTTACAGCGTCTTGATCATCTTCCTGTAGTTTATTATTTCCAGGTGTAGAATCGATATCCATTTCATTTGCTGCGATAACTTCTGCAACGTTTGTGAAATCACCTACCGGCAATACATAAGCCGTTACTTTTAATGTTTCTACCCCATTGATTCCAATAGTTCCTACTTGCCATATTCCAGTAACTTCATTGTAATTTCCTGTTGTTGTTACAGCACTTAAGAATTTGTAACCTGATGGAAGCAAATCTTTAACCTGAACACCTGTTCCTCTACTTGGTCCTTTGTTTGATAATGTTATTGTAAATTCAACATTAGTTTCAGCAATTGGTTTTAAGATATCAGCTTCTTTAGTCAATTCTAAATCTATTATCGCTATCGGAGTTGCAGTGATACAGCTTTGATTATTTGCTGGATCAATATCTGTTTGATGCAATGCTTTTATACTTGCACAGTTTTGATAATTACCTGACTCGTTAACAATAACATCAACAATCAAAATCTCTGTTTCTCCGTTTAAGATCTTACTCACTTTCCAGTCACCTGTTACGTAATCATAAATTCCTTTTGTAGAACTATAATTTACAAATGTGTAACCTGACGGAAGTAAATCTGATACCACAACATTTGTTGCATCTATATCTCCATTATTTGTTAATAGAATTTCGAATGAGATCTCAGAATTTACTTTTGGACTCGTATTATTTTTCAGGATAGTCTTAACAATTGCCAAGTCTACAGATTGATTAGGCGCTGCCGATGCACAAGCATAATCATCTTCTGAAACATTTCCGTTACCTGGAGTAGAATCAATATCTGGTTCATTTGCTTTAGTAATTTCTGCACAGTTCATGTAATCTCCATTATCTAGAACTTTAACATCAACTAATAAAACTGCAGTATTTCCTGTTTCTACAAAACCTACTTTCCAAAGACCTGTTGCAGGACTGTATGTACCAATAGTCGAGCTGTAGTTGATAAATTTATATCCAGAAGGAATTAAATCTACTACTTCTACTCCCGTTGCTTTTGTAGGTCCGTCGTTCATTACTCTTACTTCAAAAGTAATGACATCACCTACAGCTGGATTGGTAACATTTCCAACAATTTCTTTCGTTAAACTCAAGTCTATGTATGCTGTTGGCACAATCGCAACACTACCAATGTTATTCGCTGGATTAGAATCTGCCTGATCCGCTTTTACCGCACTAGTTGTGTTTGTTATTGTTGTACCGTAAGTTCCTGTATTGACTTTTGCATCAATTGTAAGCGTTGCAACAGCACCATTTACAAGATTACCAATTGTCCATAATCCTGAACCATTGTTGTAATTTCCAGCCGAAACTACGTCACTTGCGTAAGTAACTCCTACTGGTAATTTGTCCACTAAACTTACATTGGTTGCATCACTAGCACCATTGTTTGTTACTGTTATTGTATAACGAATAGTTTCACCTTCGTTTGGTCTAGCGTTATTAACTGTTTTAACAACTGCTAAATCTAAATTTGTAACCGTTATGGTTTCAGTAGGATCATCAGGGGTTCTATTCGTATCAAATTGATCTTGCGTATTAGATACAGTGTTTGTTAATACATTTCCTCCCTGATCTAATCCTACCAATACTTTAATTTCGATAGATCCTTCTTCACCTGGCTGTAATGTTCCTACTGTCCAGTTTGGAGTTGTCCATACTCCTTTTCCTGGAGTAGCTGAAACAAAGGTTAAACCAGCTGGCAGATCATCTTTAACTACCAAGTTCGTTACTAATGTTGTTCCTTTATTGGTTACTGTAACGGTATAGGTTACTGTTTCTCCAATGTTTGGTGTGCTGTTATTAACTACTTTAGTCAATACTACATCAGCACCATTTTGAACTACAATTGTTTCTGTTAAATCATCGCCAACAGTTGTTGGATCTGATTGATCACCTTTGGCAGCAGTAGTTGTATTTACAATTGTTTTTCCTGCTGATCCAGAGTTGATTATTACATTAATATCTAAAACTTTAGTTGCTCCATTTGCAAGATCTCCTATCGTCCATATACCAGAACCGTAATTATAGTCAGCTCCCTGATTGTTGCTTACATACGTAACTCCAATTGGAAGAATGTCTGTTAAACGAACTCCAGTCGCATTACTTGGACCGTTATTAGTCACTTTTATGCTGTAAGTAATGGTTTCTCCCTCACTTGGGTTCGATTTACTTACTGTTTTTTCAGTTACTAAGTCTGAACTTGTCACAATAATTGGCTCTGTTAAATCATCTCCAACAGTTGTCGGATCTGATTCATTACCTGCTGCAGGCGTAACTGTATTAATGATCGGTGTCTGACTTGGCGTTCCTGCCGCAGTAACTCTTGCATTAATTAATAAAGTTGCAGAAGATCCAATATTTATATTTCCAATACTCCACTGTCCTCCAGTATATGTATTTACTGTTCCTCCAGTTGCAACATGCGATACATAAGCTAATCCTGCTGGTAAGTTATCTGTTAAACTTACTCCTGTAGCTGTGCTTGGACCATTGTTTACAACTGTTATAGTATACTGTACAATATCTCCTTGATTTGGATTTGATTTATCAACTGTTTTTGTTGTAACCAAATCAACTATTTTCACTGGAACAACTGTAACATCTGACTGATCAATTTCATTCGGTGTGTTGTTTCCGTGAATAATACCATTTGGATCTAATTGATCTACTTTAGTAACTTCAGCAATATTGGTATAATTTCCTGTCGCATTAATTCTTGCTATTATAGTTAATGTTGCTGTTGAAGCATTTGTTAAGCTTCCTAAATTCCATAATCCGTTTGATGAATTATATGTTCCAGTGTTAGGCGTTGCGCTAACGAAGCTAAATCCGCTTGGCAATTTATCTACGACGTTAATACCTGTAGCATCACTTGGCCCGTTATTTACTACCGAAACTAAAAATTCAACATTATCACCAATTCTATGAGGCGCTGCTGTTACAATTGTTTTTGTAAGAGCGATCTCAGCTAACCCGTTTACAGTGTCAGTATCCGTTTGACTATTATTAGTAGTATTAGGATCTTGAACTGATGATGATGCACTTGCAGTATTTACAATCTGACCTGTATAGTTACTTGGAACTGCAATTGTTACTGTATAGGTAACTGTTTCACCAACATTTATACTATTAATTGTTGCATTAGCAGCCGTAATATCTCCACTACCATTCGCATTTGGCACTATTGTTCCTCCTGTTCCTACAGCAGACCATGTTGTTACTGCTTCAAGTATTGGATCTGTGATATCATCTAACACCACTACGTTTGTAGCTACTGCTGGACCATTATTTTTAACTGTTATAGTATAAACACTATTTGTTCCAGGAACATATTTATCTTTATTATCCGTTTTAGTAACCACTAAATCTGCCTGCGGTATTACTCTAATAGTTATTAAACTATTATTAGACAGATTACCTTCATGATCTTTAACATTATAATTGATTGGAGTAGGATCTGTAATGAAACCAGAATTTGGTGTAAATGTTACTCTTCCATTTACTAAATCTACATTCCATCTTCCTTCTCCAGGAATTGTTATACTTGTAATGTCTCCACTTGGATCCTGAACAATGTTGGTTCCATTTCCAGGATTAACCAAACTTACTGTCGTTGGATCTACTAAATCTCCCGTAGTATCGTTAGCTATAACATCAACCACTACTGGTGTATTAATAGGGTTTCCTATTGATAAATCAGGTGAAGTAGTTGGAGCGTAATCTATTGTTATAGTAGCTACGTTTGAACTATTTCCTTGATTATCTTTTATTGTATAATTAATTACAGGCGGATCAATTGTGTATCCTGCTTCTGGAGTAAATGTTACATTTCCAAGAGCATCTGCAATCCAAGTACCAACTCCTGATACAGAAACTTCTCTCGGAGATACTTGAACACCTCCAAAAACACTTGTTGCATCTAGTACTACTGTTGCTACATCAACTGTATCTCCTGTAGTATCATTTACAGCAACATTTATTGCCACTGGCTGACCTGGAGTACCAGGTGTTGTATTTCTATCGTTTGTAGCAACTGGTACATAATCAATTGTTACTGTTGCATTATTAGAAATATTGCCATCATTATCCTTCACATTATATTGAATAGGTGTAGGATCTTTGTGGAATGTTGGTAATGGTGTAAATGTAATTGCACCAGTTACTGGATTAACACTCCATTTTCCTTCGTTTGGAACATCAAAACTTGTAGTTCCTTTTGAATCTGTAACGATAGCAGTAGCTCCAGCAGGATTCAATAATCGAACTGTTGAAGGATCGATTGTTCCATCAGGATCTGCATCTACTCCAGAACCGTTATTTGCTAGTGGATTTACAGTAACCGCTGTGTTTACTGGATTTCCACTACTTAAATCATTATATGCTACTGGCGCCTGAGCGATATAAGTTACTGTTATGGTAGCAGTATCACTCAATCCAGTTTGTGTTTCTGTTAATTTATAAACTATTGGTGTTGGATTTGATGTAAATCCTACTTGTGGTGTAAATACAATTAAACCAGTTGCTGGATCGTAATTCCAAGTTCCTTCTCCTGGCACTGTCAATGTTGTTTCTACACCAGGTGTACTAGGATTTAAATCCACAATAGTATTTGTTGGAGTTGCCAGAGTTCCATCTCCTAATCTATCATTTGTTAGAATATTTAATGGCGTTGATGGCTGATTTGTTGTATTACCATTGCTAATATCATTCGCAGCAGTTGGTGGTAAACTAACTACAATTGTTTCCTCTAAATCATCTCCTACTGTTGTTGGATCAGTTTGATCACCTTTAGCTGCAGTTGTGGTATTAACGATAGTTAAACCTTTAGTACCTGCGTTTACTTTTACAGTAATTTCTAAAGTAGCTGTACTATTAACTGCTAAGTTCCCAAGAGTCCATACTCCAGAAGCACGGTTATAATTTCCTGTAGTAACGGTATGACTTTCATATGTCAAACCTGCAGGGATAATATCTGTTAAACTTACATTTGTAGCATTAGTCGGTCCACCATTATTAGTAACAACTATATTGTATTTAATAGTGTCTCCTTCATTTGGTCGTGAAGCAGATATTCCTGCAACAGTCACAGCTGAAACCGTTTTTACAGTTACTAAATCTGCTACATTAACCGGCGTAACGATTACAGTACTTTGATCATTCTCTAATGGATTATTATTTCCAGGAATTGAATTCGGATCAAATTGGTCTGAGCCTGTTACTTCCGCAACATTGTTATAAATTCCTGTTGCTAATACTCTGGCAGTAATTCTTAAACTAGCGTTTGCTTGATTTGCTAAACTTCCAACTGACCAACCACCAGAATTACTATCGTATGTTCCTACTGAAGGAATTGCGCTTACGAATGCATAACCAGATGGTAATTTATCAGTAACAACAACACCCGTTGCATCGCTAGGTCCGTTGTTTGTTACAACTATATCAAATATGGCATTTTCACCAACATTTGGAGATGCATTTACTACTGTTTTTACTAAGCTTAAATCTGCAATGGCTCTTGGAGTACTAGAAACTGAACTTGTATTATCAGTAGGATTTCCATCATTTTCTGTACTCGTTGCTGTTGCTGTATTAAGGTAAATACCTGTTGGATTTACAGTAGCAGAAATATTTAAAGTTCTTTTTGCTCCAACTGGCAAATTACCAATTGTCCAGTTACCAGAAGTACGATCATAACTATTTGCCGAATCATCACTTACCCAGGTATAACCAGTAGGCAATCCATCATTTACAACTACTGTTGTAGCATCGCTCGGTCCATTATTTACAACTTCAATTGTAAATACCACTGTAGATCCTACATCTGGAGTTGCGTTATTTATTCTCTTCACTACTGCAAGATTCACTAATGGTGAAGGTGTAGTAGTTACTGTTGAAAAATCATCTCCAGTTCCATCATTTGGTGTAGAATCTGGATCTAATTGATCACTTGCTATAACTTCGGCATTATTAACATAACTACCGTTTTGTAAAACTTTAGCTGTTATCTGAATTGTTTCTGTAGTATTGGCAATAATTGGTCTTGAAACTGTCCAATCTCCTGTAGTTCTGTTATACAGACCTGCAGTTGAAGCCGCATTAACAAACTCGTAACCAGAAGGCAATAAATCTCTAATTACAACTCCAGTAGCACTACTTGGACCTGCATTTGAAACTGCAATAGTAAAGACAACATTATCGCCTACTTTTGGAGCAGTTACATCAACAATTTTACTAACTGATAAATCAGCAATTTGTATAGGAGTTACAATAACTTCACTTTGATCATCTTCTGTCGCATCATTATTTCCTGGAGTAGAATCGCTATCCACTTCATTAGTTCCTGTAACTTCTGCTACGTTATTGTAATTACCTGTTGGCAACACTCTAGCCTGAATAGTTAAAGTAGCTGTCGTATTTGTCAAAGTTCCTACTGTCCAAGAACCTGAAACATTGTTATAACTTCCCACAGATGGAATTGCACTAACAAATGAATATCCAGATGGCAGTTTATCTGTAACCACTACTCCAGTTGCATCACTTGGTCCAGCATTTCTTACCGTAATAGTGAAAGTTACAACATCATTAACATTAGGCGTAGCATTATTAACTGCTTTGGTTAAACTCAAATCCACTAATGGACCACGAGAAATGGTTACCTGATCCTGATCATCTTCTTCTAAAACATTATTATTAGGAATTGAATTTGAATCGGTTTCATTAGCCCTAATTACCTCAGCAACATTGGTGTAATTTCCTGTCGCATTTACTGTTGCTCTAACAGTTAAAACCGCTGTTGCTCCATTTGCTATATCTCCAATAGTCCATAATCCTGTTCCGCTAGCGTAAGTTCCTATTGAAGGTGCCGCACTGACAAAAGTGTAACCGCTAGGAAGTAAATCTCTAACTTCTACTCCAGTTGCATTACTTGGGCCTGCATTTGAAACTCTTACTGTAAACACAACATCTGATCCTGCTAAAGGACTAATATTATCTACTGATTTAGTTAATGATAAATTAATTAAAGCTGTCGGAACAGTAGTTACAGTCGAAGTATTATTCGCAGGGTTTGGATCTGTCGTAGTTGCTGTTACTTGAGCTGTATTTCTATATTCATTAGCTGTTCCTGTTATAGGTTTTACTTTAGCTATAATATCTAAATATTCTGTTTTTCCGTTAAAAACACTTCCTGAAAGTGTCCAGTTTCCTGTACTTGCGTTATAAGATCCTGAAGTAGAAGTGTAGCTTACAAAAGTATATCCTGATGGAAGTAAATCATTTACAATTACTCCTATTGCGTCACTTGGTCCAGCATTTCTTAATTCAATGGTAAACTTAACATTATCTCCTACTCTTGGAGCAACAACATCTACAGTTTTAATAACTGATAAATCAGCTAATTGATTTGGTGTAATAACTACTTGTTGTTGATCATCTTCTGATGCATTATTATTTCCAGGTGTTGAATCTGGATCAAATTCGTTAGCATGTACTACTTCTGCAACATTTCTATAATCACCAGTTGCATTTATTCTCGCAACAACAGTTAATACTGCCGAAGCGCCTCTATTTATATTTCCAATATTCCATGAACCCGTAGTATTAGAATATGTTCCTGTACTCGTATGATTTACATAAGTATAGCCTGTAGGTAAATAATCCATTACATTGACTGAAGTTGCAGTACTTGGTCCAGCATTAGTAACTGTTACAGTGAAGGTAACATTGCTACCAACATTATATGGACCTGCACTTACCGTTTTGGTCAAACTTAAATCTGCAATTGCTCTTGGAGTACTAGAAGCGCTACTTGTATTGTTAGCAGGATTAGAATCTGTCTCAATACTCGTTACAGTTGCAGTATTAACATAATTTCCAATTGCATTTACTGTAGCAGTAATGGTCAAAGTAGCTCTTGCTCCATTTGCTAAGTTTCCTATAGTCCATGCACCAGACCCATTGCTATAACTTCCTCCAGCAGCACTTACAAACGTGTAACCATTCGGTAAAATATCATTTGCAATTACTCCTGTAGCATTACTAGGTCCGTTATTTACAACTTGAATCGTAAATTGAACATTTGTTCCTACGTCTGGCGTAGCATTATTTATTTGTTTCGTTATCGCTAAATCAACATTTGGTGTTGGAGTCAGCGTTAAAGAATCCTGATCATCCTCTGCAGGATCATTATTATTTGGTGTTGAATTTGGATCAATTTGATCGCTTGCTGTTATCTGAGCCGTATTGGTGTATTCATTAGCAGCTCCTGTTGCAGCATTAACTCTGGCTTTGTAAGTCAAGTTTAATGTAGCTCCATTTACAACTGATAATCCAGTCCAGTTTATTGCATTTCCTCCAGCATTAAAATTCCCTTGATTAGAAACACTTCCTGTAACTAAAGCAAAACCAGCTGGTAAATTATCTCTTACTGCAATTCCAGTTGCATCACGGTTTCCGTTGTTTCTAACAGCAACAGTAAAAGTTACAATATCTCCTACTCTTGGTGTCGCAATATCAGCTGTTTTGGTTAGACTTAAATCAGTCTGTCCCACTAATGTAATTTCTACAGTATCAGAATCTACAGCACAAGAACCATTAGAAACAGTATATTTAAATACATATTTACCTGGAATAGTTCCTGCAATTTGCGTAGTCGGACTGTTAACATCTAAAATAACCGGAGTATTTGGTCCTGATACAAATGACCATGTCCCTGTATTTGGTGCAGGATCTGTTGCTGCCATTGTAACCGCACTATATTCGCCTAATGTTTGGTCTGGGCCTGCATTTACAGATGCAATAGCTGGATTAATTGTAACCAACATTGTATCTTCTAAATTACATCCTCCACCATTAGAACTTGACCATTTAAATTCGTAAGTTCCATTTGCAAGACCTGACACGGTAGATTGAGCACTAAATCTATTAGAAAAAAGAGCTGTTGTTGGCCCTGAAACTTGACTCCATGTTCCTGTTCCTGGGTTAACAGGATTAGCATTCATTACTGCGGTAGTAGCATTACATAAATTCTGGTCAGGACCAGCGTTTGCTGGCGTTGGAGGTGCTCCTGTAAAAGTAATATTCACAGTATCTGAACTTGGCGCACAAATAGGACCATTTCTTACTGTCCAAGTAAAAGTATAAGTTCCTACCGGCAATAAATATGGGTTAGCAATTGATAATGTCGATTTTGGATTATTTGGACTATCAATGATAATTCCAGTTGTAGATGGCCCCGAAGTTAATGCCCATGTTCCAATTCCTCTTGTAGGTGCTTCAGCGTCAAGTTGAGTCGCTAACTGACAAGCACTTTGATCTGCGCCAGCGTTAGCTGTACTTGGAGGTGAATAAGCATTTATTCTAACAACGTCACTTAAGTTAGTACAGCTGCCATTACTAGCTGTCCATTGAAAAATGTATAATCCTTCTGTTAAACCATTAACTGCTGTAGTATTAGAATTTGGTGAAACTATTGTTCCTCCTGCTGGTCCACTTACCTTTGTCCATCTACCAGTTCCAGAAGTAATTAAATTACCACTTAAATTAATTGAATTTCCACCCGATAAACAAATGTCTTGGTCAATTCCTGCATTAGGTGTTGTTGGTAAAGCGCTATTTGCCACTGTCATTGTATCGCTACTCGCGCCACAAGTTCCAGCATCTGCACTTGATATGCTATATTGAAAAGTATAATTTCCAGGTATAATTGTAGCTTTCGCTGTAGAAGCAGAAAGCGCTGTAATTGTTGCACCAGTTCCTGAAGTTACAGACCATGTTCCTGTAGATCCTTTTGTACCTTGCAAAATAATTTCAGTTGCATTACAAAGAGTCTGATCTGGCCCCGCATCTGCAGGAGCATTTACATTTATTGTTAAATCTGCAGTCGATGTTGCACATGCCGCTCCATTTGTACTAGACCATCTTAATACATAAGTTCCTGTTGTAAGTCCTGAAACTGCAGTATTTCCGCTATTTACGTCAGCAAATACTGGATTGTTTGGACCGGAAACAACCTGCCAGGTTCCTATTCCAGCTGTAATTGTATTTCCATTTAAAATTGTAGATGTTGTACATACTGTAAGTGGTGAGCTTGCAACTGCTGCAATTGTTGGCGGCAAGCTTACTTTAAAACTTACTTCACTTGAAGCCGAATTACAAGCTCCGCTGTTAACTACCCATTTAAAAACATAGTTACCAGATGCTAAATTAGTAAAGACTGCTTTTGGATCGTGTACATCTGAAATTGTCCAAGAACTTTTTCCTGAAACCTGAACCCATGTTCCTACTAAACCTGGGGTAAGGGTATTTGCATCCATCCTAACACTATTACCAGAACTATCAGTACAAACATCCTGATTAACTCCCGCAACAGAAGTTGGTGTTGCTGCTATAGTAAGCGTTGTAGTGTCTGAAAAAGTTGAACAGCTAAGATCAGCGGTTGAAGTTGTCCATCGGAATGTATAAATTCCATCTGTTAATCCTGTCAGATTAGCATTAGGACTATTAGGATTATCAAAAACAGCTGTCGATGGTCCTGAATCCTGAGTCCATGTACCCGTTGTACCCGTTGCAGGAGCAGTTGCTGCTAATTGAGCTGTAGTTGTTCCTGAAGGCAGACATCCGTCTGAACCTGCATTTGCAGGAGATGGAGAAAATGTAGTCGTAGTGTTTATTACGACATCACTAAATGACGGAGCGCAATCTAAAGCAGCACTTGTAACCGTCCATCTAAAAGTATAAGTACTACCTTCCAACATTCCGTTTACATAAGTTTGCGGACTAGTTGCATCGACTATTGAAGCTGGCGTACCTGCCACTTGTGTCCATTGTCCAGTCTGTCCCTCTACTAATGAATTTGCATTCAGTAAGTAACTACCTGCACATACTGTAACTGGTGTTGAGCCTGCATTTGCATCAGGCCCTTCAGACACTGTAATCGAGGTTTCGCTAAAAGCATCAACCGCGTTTACTCCACCTGTGATATTCCATCTAAAAACATACACTCCAGGACTTAAACCACTCACATTAGGATTGTAATTATTTATATTATCAAAAACAGCTGTATTAGGACCACTTACTTGAGACCAATAACCTGACAAACCAGCTGTTGTCATTAAATCAGGATTATTACCTGATAATTGAGTTGTTTTAACACCACAAAGCAAGGCAACTCGCGTACCTGCATTTGCTGGTTCAGGACTTAATGAAACCACAACTTTAAGATCAGCAAAAGCCTCAGAACACCCCGTAGCAAAACTACCATCTGTGTATCTTCTTACTCTAAAAGTGTAGGTTCCTGGCTTTGATAAACCTGAAAAACTAAAACTACTTCCATTAAAACTTGTATTAGGTGTAACACCTGCTGGGCCATTTACAAAAATAGCTTGGTCTGCATTGCCACCACTAAAACTCATTGGAACACTTCCTGAAGTATTGTTAACTGGCAAAACAAAAGTACTGTCCCCATTATTTAATATAAGACTTGTTGGACTGCTTACATAACGTACTGTAAAAGTAGATTGTGTTCGACAATTTGGATTAACTGCACTATTTCCTAGAATTCTATATACAAAAGTATAATTTGAAGTAGTATTAAAATTTAATCCTGTAATTTGTGTAGTTGGACTGTTTGGAGAAACAATAGTTGCTCCAGAGTTTGTAGTCCATTCAACCGTTTCACCTGCAAACAAAGGTATATTTCCCTGTAAGATTGTCGAAGTTATGGAGTTATCACAAAAAGATTGTGTATTATTTGTTCCTCCTGCACTTGTAACGTCTTGCGTCGCTGCTGGAACATTTATCGTTACGGTATCAGTACCAATAGCACATGGTCCTTGAACAGACCATCTAAATACATATGTTCCTTGCGTTAAATTAGAAACTGTTGCATTTGGAGTATTGGCATTTGCAATTGTAGGTACCGCTGGACCTGATACAAATGACCATGTTCCTTGCTGTGTACCTGTTCCATTTCCTCCTATTGATGCATTTAAACTTGCTGTCTGCGTAGCAGTATAACATTCTGATAACGTTTGATCAGGACCTGCGTTTGCAATAACCTCACCTCCGTAGTTTGTTACCGTAATTGATGAAGATGATGAACAATTATTAGTAGAACTGATTGTCCAAGTTAATTGCGTAGTACCTGCAGCACTTGAAGATAGTGATATAGTCGCATTTGGCGAACTCGGATTATTGATTGTTACACCAGCATTATCTGCACCACTTTTAACCCACAATCCTGTTTCTCCAGGATTTAAAGGTGCATTTGCTGATAGTGCATAAGTACCAGGACAACCTTGTATATTTGTTCCTGCTCGTGCAATAGTTATCGGATTTACCGTAATACTAACATCTTGAAAAGCTGTTCCAATATTACAAACACCTGATAAACGGAAGGTATAAGTATGACCTCCAACAGCTCCTAAAACCGGTGTAATAGCATTAGTAGGATTTTGAATCACCACAGAAGGACCTGCTATTTGAGTCCATTTATAGCTTCTTATAATACCTCCCACTACACCATTTAAAACAAGTGGTTGATTTGCACAAATTTCACGATTTGTTCCTGCATTCACAGAACAATCCTGCGCATAGGTGCTTTCATTAAAAAAAAGAACAGCAAACAATACCAACAAGTATCTGAGTATGGTATTTAAGTCGGATTTTTTGTGTTTAGACGAGTAGTTTTTTCCCATAAATAATCTTAAAATAATGTTCTCTATAAAAAGTTTCCTTTAAATTTTCTTTATTTAAATTCTTAACAATTTCATTTTAAAAGACAGATAAAAATCTTAAACCAATAAGTAATTATCATAGCAACGCCCTAGAGCTATCATATTTTGTAATATTAATAGCACAGCATTTTTTTTTGTAGAAATAAATCAATCTTTCTCCAGTGTAATTCAAAACAAAAATGGATACGATACCAAATAGGGTCGCTCAGATTTTCTATTTTGATATTATTCAAACTTCAACATATGAATATCTAAAAAGAGACAATCATTAATCTTCTCTGTCTCTTGTTTTATTCTTTCACATATTCTAAAGTCTGTTACTCGATTTTATTACCGCTCATTTTAGCGATAAAGTCATTTTTTCAAATAAGTAGGAAAAACAAAAGAATCTTTTGTTTTTTGTTTTGGATGAGAAAAACTTGATAAAGAAATTTTCTTCTCAAATCGCAATTTCAACTACATCATCATACCGAATTGCCGGGCGAAATTAATGAACTGATGTGCGAAAATTTAAAAGAAGACTTGCCCGATTACGTAAAACAAAAAGTGTTTTAGGAAAAACAAATTACTAAAACACTAAATATCAAAAACTTAAAAAACATCGACGATTAACACCTTTTTTAGAAAACAAGAGAAGAATACTACAAACTAAACTTAAGAATTAAAAAACAGAGCCAAGCTTACTCAAATCCGTAATCCTTTTCATTCATTAAAATCGCCGCTTTTTCTCTTTAAAGCAACAAAAACCCAGCAAAAAAGCTTGTTTCTAGTGCAAATTGAATCCTAGTTTATTCGATTCAATGATGATAATTATAAAAAGCAGTACTATCTAAAAAACAAAAAAAACATCAATTTGACTTTTCAAATTGATGTTTTTCCAGCATGCTTTTTAAACAAAAAATACAGATTATTGTTTTTCCTTATCGCGTTCTTCCTGAAGATCATTAATATAACTTTGAGGAGAAACTCCTGTCACTTTTTTAAAGGTAGTAGTGAATCTGCTATGAGAAGAAAAACCACATAAATCTGCAAGAAAACTTATTTTATATTTCAGGAAATTACTATCATTTTTCAAACGATCTGTAATATAAAGTATTCGTAACTCATTTATGTATCCTGCAAAATCTTTTGATTTATTTTTATTTATAACATAGGATATATAACGCTGATTTATAGAAAGTTTTACCGCAACATAATTTAACGAAATATCCTTATCAAGATAAAAATGAGTTTCCTCCAGCTTTTCTATTTTCTCCAAAATAGCACTTTCTGTTGCCTCCGACATGTATTCCTTAGAAGTTTCCTCCTTAGCCTTTATTTCTTCTTCATTACTAATTATTTCCTTATCATCAACAATGGCTTTAGGTTTAATAGGCTCTTTTTTTGTTCTAAACACATAAATCAATATTGTAACTAAAATAATAAAACAGATTATAGCAATCACCTTAATATTCTCATACTTAGACTGATTAGCTACTTGCTCCTCTCCTAGTGTCTTAATTAACTGGTCTGTATTTGATTTACGGCTGTCTTCCTCGTCTTTTTTTAGCTTTAAATTCAGTTCATTATACTCAATATACTTTTTATAATCGGTTTTTTTATAAAACTGCATTAAAGAGGCATATACCTCCTGTTTTAATGTGAAGAAATTTGAGATATTTGCAATCTCTTCCGCTTGATTGTAATAAGTTAATGCCTTTTTATAATCGCCTAAATTTGCATAAACATTTCCAAAACCATTTAATACAAACCCTTTCAGTGGACTATTCGAAGATTCTGACTCTGCAAGTTCCTTCTCCGCTTTTTTATAATACTCTAAGGCTGATTCAACGTCATTTAGCAAAAGATAATTTTTTGCAATCAGTTCATCATTGACTGCAAATTGAAACTTTTTATCAATACCAGAGTCTGTCAATTCAAATAATCGTGTACCAGCTTTAAGATCCGAAATCGCTTTAGAATAATTTGAAGTGGACATTTCGTAATAGGCTTTTTCCTGTGATAAGTTTCCCTGAAACTTATATTTTTCGTTTTTATCTACGATTTTTCTACTAATTGCAATTGCTTTTTGCAAATAAACTTTCCCAAGACTGTAAATTTCATATTCACGGTAAATTGTCGAAAGAAACCCGTTTATCCTTGCCTGTAGTGTATAATTCTTATCTATTACAGCCAAACTATCAGCTCTTTTTAAAGCCTCAACAGCCTCATTACGCATACCATGTTGACGTAAAAGGGTTGCTCTAAGCATAGAAGCCTTGACACGCTCCGTATTATTGGCTGCAATCTTATAAAGATAAGCAGTATTTCGCAGTGCCTTTTCAGGATCTGAACTTAAAAGTACCTTAGAAGTTTGATCAAAAACTTGATCAAATTTTGAAACTTGGGAATAGCCAAATTCAATAGAAATCAAAAATGCAAAAAGGAGGAGAATGGAGGATAAGCGCATATAAATATAAAGAAAATTAAGCTTTGCAGCTTGCTGTTTACTCGTGAAATCAATTAATCATTCTAAAAAATTCAAATAGGTAGGTTGAGCTAATTATCCAATTAACTCTCATCTTCATTTTATAATAGCAGCTTAAAGACTTGGGGGCCTTGTATAGTGTTGGATGCTCTTATTAACTAACATTGGAAAATGGAATGATAACTAAAAAGTAATAAAAACCGACCAATCTTCTAATAAAAACAACCTGTGCAAAGATTTACTTCACAGCGGGCAAATTTAAGACATCTAACATATAAATACTATAGAAATCTAATTTATAATTACAAAAAAGTATATCTCATTTTAAGAATAATACTAAACATTTTGTTTCCGTAATTTTTATCTGATAAATTTCAAACCATAAACTAAAAAAGATTTATTATTTTAATTTCTAGGATTTTTATTTTTCTTTAGTCAAGATTACATCAAATTGTTTTTCTATAAAAAACAGAGCCCAATAAAACCTGTCAATTTTGAGTTATAAATCTGGAATTGTTCACTTTAAAAAAGCTCAGACATCTAAATTCTGTTGCTTATTTTTCTAAAATTAGCATACAGATATTATTTTCTTTACAAATAGTCTAAAAAAATTTTTTACAATCAAAAAAACATTCTATATTTGCACCCGCAATCAGAAAATGATATGCGACATACTGGAGAAATGGCAGAGCGGTCGAATGCGGCAGTCTTGAAAACTGTTGACTGTAACAGGTCCGGGGGTTCGAATCCCTCTTTCTCCGCTGAACACGAGACCCTTAGTAAACACTAAGGGTCTCGGCGTTTTTAGGCGATGCCTTTTATTTTCGAACCCATAATCCAAAGATAGTTTATTCCCCTTTTAAGCCCCGAAAACACAGGAGAATTTATTTCTTCTGCAATTACAGATCCTCAAAACCTGAAATCATAAGGCATACTTTTGTGTCCCTATCAGTGTCCCTATTATTATCAAAAAAAATAGATTTTTCAAGCTTGAACTCAAACTTTAACCAGCTTGTTTTCAAAATCATGAATAGGTAAATCCATAAAATTTTCAGACCTTTATTTTTCTTATTTTTCCAAACTGAAAACCGGTGAATCATGCTGAAGATTTATTTTTTTCTTAAACCTGGAAAGCTAAACTGGAAAAATGAATCTCCTGTTTATGTGCGGCTTTGGCATGGACATGATTCCATAACAATGGCAACCGGCCATTACATTACTAAAGAAAGATGGGATTTTACAAACAAGCTGCGCAGGGTTCTCAGAATGGAAACAGAAAAAACGCTCCGCAGAAGCCTTGATGCTTTCCAATTGGTAATTGAAAAGAAATATAATGAAATCACTCGCAGAGACGAGGACTTTTCCCTAGTTGGACTCAAAAATGAACTTAACGGCAAAACACCAGACAAAATTACTGCCTTAAAGATTTTGGAACTCCATATCGATTATTTCAGCCGGAAAGTCAAACATGATGAAAGATCCCGTGCGTCCCTAAGCAAATATGAGCGGTCTAAAGACCTGCTGTCGAATTTTATCAATGAAGAATATAAGAAAGGTGATGTAGGGTGGAAATCAATAAGCGGCAATTTTATCAATAAACTGGAATTATTTCTTAGGTACCAGAGCACTTTTAAAGGCCATATAGGAATCAGGAACAATTCAACGGTAAAATACATGCGCATGTACAAGACTGCATTCAACTATGCCCTCAAATCGGACTTAATCACCAAAAACCCATTTGACCTGTACGAAGGCAAGGTATTTGAAACCGACGCTGTTTATCTATTTCCTGAAGAATTAAAAACGATAGAAACAAAGGAAATTACTGCAGGTCGGTTAGTCAAAACCAGAGACATCTTCATATTCTGCTGCTACACAGGGTACGCACCGGCAGATGCCTCTGCTCTTAAGGAAGAAAATCTTGTTTGTGACAATAACGATGATCTCTGGATTCTAGCAAACAGAACAAAGACCTCAATGCATGAAAATGTCCCCCTTCTTCCTCCTGCAGGCAGAATAATTCATAAGTATAAGCATTTGCAGCCAACACTTCTGCCTTCCATATCAAATCAGAAAATGAATGAATACCTCAAGGAAATTGCAACATTATGCGGCATCAAAAAGAAACTGACATGGTACACAGCACGGCATACTTTTGCAACGACAGTCACCTTGGGAAACGGCATCAGAATAGAAAACGTTTCATCAATGATGGGGCATGCGAATATACTGCAGACACAGCATTATGCCAAAGTGCTGGACCTAAACATAAAAGAAGACATGAAAAAATTGATGGATAAGTACAGATGATTTCCTTCATTGGAATTATACCTTTAAGTATTTAATGTAGTTACCAAGACTAAAACCTTATTTCAAATTATAATCTGAAACAATGTTTTGTAAAAAGAAAGAGCACAATAGATCACTATTCACTAATTTTAAATGATGTAATCATAAACTTTTGCAAAACTAACTCCATTTTAAATTATGAAAAATTCAGTTTTCCTAATAATGGTTTTCTTTCTAGGTATAATGTCCTGTAAAAAAAAATCCAACTGCAGATACTAAAGATACAGCAGCTTCAGTCATGAAATTGCCACAATTTTGCAGCATAAGGTTAAGGCATAATTTTAATGATTTTTCGCCAATTTAAGTTTTGTGCAAAATCGTGGTACGTTGATTGTTAAACAGATAATGGTCTGTAAAATCAGCACCTAGTATCTTTAGGTTCGAGTAAATTAGAGAAAGAAGTAGATCTAGAAAAATTTAAATACCTTTAATACAAAATCGGTCCAGAATCGGTGCATGTAGAGTTAAGACAAAAAATAAAAAACAGAAAAAGAACAACTTAAAAGTTTAGGTTCAAAACATTACTAGCTTTAGACTTAAAATACCGCCATTAATTCTATTGCTCCTATTATCGGTTTGCTAAGATGCCGATTAATTTAGCCTTACTTACCGCTTCTGCTACATTACTGACCTTCATTTTACTGATGATATTCTGTCTGTGCCTGTGGACAGTATTAACAGAAATTTGAAGATGAAAGGCAATATTCTTACTAAGAAGCCCCTGCGAAATTAATGTCAAAACTTCAAGTTCTCTTTCTGAGATTGAAGACTGTTCCGGTTCTGCAGTACTGTCAAAATTAACGACCTTTCCTGTAGTATTATTATAGATAACACCGTCGATCCCTGCAGTCAGACTCTGGTTCATTGCCGGATAATACAGGCAGACTGCCAGCCAGATTGTGCCGTCAGGCAGACTGCGGGGATATCGCATCTGATGCATAATATATTGATATTCCTTTTCTTGATTTTGTACACGGATCCTGCATTCGGTATTATATTCGATTCTTTTAGAAGAGGGCAAAGAAAGCTGAAGGTCTATATACTGAACTTCCAGTTTATGCCTCAATTCCAGATCAGCGGGATGGATTTTCTCGAAAATGAAATCTTCAAAGGCAGAATCTATATTCTGCTCCAAGTTGCTTATGCCGAAAAAAGAAGCAAAGCTTCCCGCGAAAACAAAACTTCTGTCATCTTTAAAATCTGAAAGCACGGCAACACAGTTGTCGATTTTTACGAATTCCCTTAATGAGCTCTTAAGATTCTCCAGCTCGTCTTCCAAAGCAAAGGAGGAGAATTTCTGTCCTAACAGGAGCTTATTTATATTTTTTTGTGTGAACTTATCATTCATAATCTCATGGTTATTTTTAACTATTGCAGCTTCTTTAGCCTCTATTTAAATTTACATCTAGTATTTTATAGCAATTAATAACAGTTCCGCTTACATTAAATTCTGGCTTTGAATATTATTAATTTATTCAAATCACACTGGAGAAATGCAGCTGTGAAATTATAGGCCTGTAAAGCCTGAGTTTAATGCCAAATCTTGGATGTCGACAGTCTAAAGTTTTGGTCATAATTTTAATCTTTTCTATTTAAATAAATAATTGAGGTTGGTTAGTTAAGTAATTGAGGCAGGTCTTTGAAAAGGCCTGCCCTTGTTATTAATTACAGGATTTGCCAAATAGCTTTCTATGCGTAAAAACAATCATCTTACAGTTATCAATGCGTCAAAAATGAGAAAAAAATATTCCAGTTTTTTATCTTCTAATGTGACTGCATCGGTCTTAAAACAACAGATTGGTCCGATTATATCGCTGGATCATTTCTATATTAATTCTCCGCTTTACCCAAGCATAAAACATATGGACTGCAATTCAATTACCTATATTTTCCAAGACAGCGCAGGCGAAATTATCTATGGCTCATCCCAGCAAGCACTGCAGACATTAAAGCCTGGCGGCATCCTTCTCAATGTTGGCGGGAACGGTTTGATAGAAAATGGCATAACTTTAAAAAATGAGTCTTTGCTTCATGGCCTCCAGATATTTTTAAAATTGACTACAAAAGAAACACTGTCAGGCAAGACCAGCTTCTTTTATGAACCGAACAGCCTGCCCGTCTTCCGAGACCAAGACAGCATTGTACGTGTTCTTGTAGGCAGATTCAGAAATATAAAATCTAAAATTTCAGCTTCAAAAGACTTGACTATCCTGGACGTCCAGCTCAATTTCGGCACCAGATTCGTCATTGATGCTCCCGAAAAGAACAATGTGCTGGTCTACATAGTAAAAGATGGGGATGCTTCATCAATCGACAATTCAGCAGAAAGCCCCATTGAAATTTCACGCCAGTCAGGACACCTATCGATTCTTTCACCTTATGCCGATATTCATTTTATCCTTATTTCAGGAAAGAGAATAAAAGATAATGTATTCCAGCGCATTAAGACGGCTTACTTCAGCTGATAACTCTATACGGTTTACTTCAATCAGATGAGATGATCCCAAACTGTAGAAGATCTTCTTTTAACTGCTGCGAATCCTTAAAATGGATGCTTACGAATCCAAGCCTGCCGGCAGCCGCAGCATTCTCCCTGCTGTCATCTATAAAGATGCATTCCTCAGCTTTAAGATCAAAGCGGCTCAGAAGCAGCCTGAAAATATCCTCTTCAGGCTTGATAAGCTTTTCCTGCCCCGAAACAACGATTCCGTCAAACAGTTGAAAGAATGCAAACTTTGAGAAGGCAATGGGAAAGGTTTCAGCCGACCAGTTTGTCAGCCCATAGATTTTGTAGCTTTTTTTGAGCTCACCTAAAATCTTCGCTGTTCCCGAAACTTCCCCATTAAGCATCTCATCCCATCTGTTGTA
This sequence comes from Flavobacterium panacis, assembly GCF_024649945.1. Classification (GTDB taxonomy): domain Bacteria; phylum Bacteroidota; class Bacteroidia; order Flavobacteriales; family Flavobacteriaceae; genus Flavobacterium; species Flavobacterium panacis. The sequence continues at coordinate 618,694 of NZ_JANKMS010000002.1, forward strand.
GTACATTTCGATATAGGAAGCGTAATTAGCATGCTTCTCTTTAAGTTCAGCAATGCCATCAGAAAATTTTCTCCCCCTGTCCTGTTCCCTATTCCATTCTTCATTGCAGATGTTGGTAAGAAACCAATTCATTTCTTCCTCGCTTAAAACCTTTCTATACAAATAGGACGGATTCCAATCGATTAGAACCCCTCCAAAATCAAATATTATAGCCTTCATCATTTTGTATTTTTCTAAATTTAGGCCGATATCTCTACGTAATTCCCCTCTGGATCAAGCACGACACTTTCGTAATACCCATCTCCCGTCGTGCGCGGTTCGCTTTCAATTGTAAAGTTATCTGCTCGAAGTCTTTCTGTCAGTTCATTCACAGCGTCTTTTCCTCCCACAGAAATGGCAAAATGCGCTATGCCTTTACTGAAACCTCTTCTTTCCGGCTCTACGCTGATATCGAGCCTGTTCATTACCTCCAATCTGCATCCGCCTTGATTAAAACTTAAAAAATAGGCAGTAAATCCTTTTTTTTCATTGGTATATTTCTCTCCGCTTTCAGCTCCAAAATATTTGACATAAAATTCCTTAACCGCTTCTATATCGTCAGCCCATAAGGCCAAATGCTCAATCTTCATAAATAAATGATCTTTAAATAATTAATCCATTAAAATATATATATTTTGCAAATTTATGCAATTTTGCTTATGATTGCAAAATTTTCAGTAGTAATAAGATTTGCAGAACAATTAAAACAATTGTTCGCTAAAGAAAATCGCATGGATTTAAAATCATGTCCAGTTTAGGATGCCTGCCAAATTAATCATACTAAAAAAAGACGGGAAAATAATTCTGGAACACATCACAATATAAAAATGAAAGCTTTAGATCAATTTTTAAAAAAGCACAATGTCGCTTTAACTGACCTCTCCTTGGGCAAACTGCAGTCAATTCTGATTAGAAAAACCTACAGTAAAGAAAGCATGATACTCGAATATGGGCAAAAATGCACAGATCTATACATTATCCGAACCGGCATGGTCAGACAGTTCTACTATAAGGACGGAAGGGACATATCAGAGCATTTCGCATGCGAGCAGGAGATGGTTTTCTGCATCGAAAGCTTATTTTTGAAAGAGCCGACATCACTTATGATCCAGGCGCTTGAAGACTGCGAAATATATTTATTGGATTATGAAAGATTCAAGGAGCTGTGCGACAGATTTCCGGACATAAACCGTCTCTACCGCAGCATATTTGAATCTGATCTTGTAGTCTCCCAGAGAAAAGCAGATTCATGGAGATTTTTAAGCTCCAAAGAACGTTACGAACGCTTTTGCGAAGAATATCCTGAAGCTATGCGCAGAGCGCCCATTGCATATATAGCAACCTATCTGCTGATGACGCCAGAGACCCTGAGCAGAATCCGGGCAGGAAGATCCTAAGAAAACGGCAAAGAAAAAAGCCTGCAGACATCTGCAGGCTTTTTAACAAGCATTAAAGCTGCTTCAAACCTTTGGTTTTCGTTCCATCTTCAACAGGAACAATGCTGATTGCATACCCTCCCCCCGGTGCAGAAAACTGTGCCAGTTTTGATCTGCTGGTTACTATAGCTTTACGGATGCTGTATGACTGCGGGTTGGTTTTATAGTGCGCGTCTTTGCCGTCAGAGTATATAGTGGCGATATATTTCTTTCCGGGATCCAAAAAATCAAATGATATCTTTGACGTAAATGCCTTTTCAGATACCGTATTTCCAACAAACCATTTTTCCGAACCTTTTGCTTTTCGGGCAACAGTTAGGTATTCACCAGGTTCTGCCTCTAGATAACGAGTATCATCCCAGTCAACGGCGACATCTTTAATAAACTGAAAAGCATCAGTGAAGCGCTCGTAATTCTCTGGCATATCCGCAGCCATCTGAAGCGGACTCCACATTGTAACATACAGCGCCAGCTGATTGGCTAAAGTGCTGTTAACATGCGAATCATTGCCTGGGTTCATTTTGCTGATGTCCATTTCAAATATTCCTGGCGTATAGTCCATCGGTCCTCCAATTAAGCGCGTGAATGGCAGTATATTCACATGATGCACCATATTTCCACCGAATGCCTGATATTCGGTTCCTCTCCCCGCTTCATTTCCTATCAGATTTGGCCACGTACGGCTGAGTCCAGTCGGTCTGACAGACTCGTGCGCATTTAGCATTATCTTATATTCCGCCGCTTTTTCTAAAGCATATTGATAATGGTTATTGGTCCATTGGCTGTAATGAAATTCACCCGCAGGGAGAATCCTTCCCACATAGCCCACCTTAACTGCCGGATATTCGTATTTATTCATCAGTGCATAAGCCTTATCCAGATGGCGCTCGTAATTACGAGTGGCACCGGAAGTTTCGTGATGCATGATCATCTTTACACCCTTTTCTTTTGCATATCTGTGGATTTCTTTGATGTCAAAATCCGGATATGGGCTCAAAAAATCAAACACATAATCTTTTGAATTCCCAAACCAGTCTTCCCATCCTTCATTCCATCCCTCAACCAGAACTCCGTCAAATCCGTTCTTTGATGCAAAATCTATATATTTTTTTACATTCTGCGTTTCTGCCCCATGGTTTCCTTTTGGCTTCAATTTAGAAAAATCCGTCACCCCTAAATCAACTGAAGGAAGTTCCGTATAGGCCCAGCCTTTTTTTCCAACTATCATTTCCCACCATACGCCAACATATTTCATAGGCTTTATCCAGGATGTGTCGTCAATTTTACTGGGTTCGTTTAGATTCAGCGTTATATTAGAAGAAAGTATCTTTCTGGCGTCATCGCTGACAATCACTGTTCTCCATGGACTACTTGAAGGTGTTTTGAGATGTCCTTTTGTTCCATCTGAATTTGGGGTAAGCCAAGACTGGAATATAAATGTCCTATCATCCAGATTCAAATGCATGGCTCCAAAATTAACGAGAGCCGCCTCATGGAGGTTAATATACAACCCTTCTGCAGTTTTAAGCTGCAGGGATGTCTGTACACCGGTATCTGAGAAAAAAGTCTGGCAGACATTATTCTGTCTTACCACTTTGCTGAGCTTCCTGATTTCAGAAAGTTTTGAAACAGTATAGTCGTATTCCTGCGTATCGTAATCTCCAGTAATCCAATAGGCAGTATGGTCTCCAGTCATTGCAAACTGGGTCATCTCTTCCTTCACAGTAAAAAACGACATGGCCTTCTGCTGAGGGAATTCATATCTGAAGCCTAATCCGTCATCAAATACTCGGAAGCGCACAATCATAACTCTGCCCGAGTTTTTCTGCTGAAGCTTAAATGCAATCTCATTGTAATTATTCTCTATGTTTTTGGTCTGGCCCCAGACCGGCTTCCAATTCTGGTTAAAAGAATTTCTGGTTGTTTCAAGAATTGAAAAATTATCAAAAAGAGAGTTGTCTTTTTTATCCTGGGCACTTCCTGAAAAGTCATCAAATGTTCGCTGGCCTCCTTCCTGTGCCAATTCAAATCCCATTTGGCTTGGCTTGATGACGTTCTTGTTTTTAAACTTTAAAGAATAGGTTGGGACGCCATTATTTTCAAGTGAAAATTTCATGGAAACATCTCCGTTTGGCGAAGTAATCTCTTGGGCCGATAGTACGCTTGACAGTATTACCGCACTTAAGATTAAATAAAATTTCTGCATTTTTAAATTTCTTAATATGTTATTCAAAATCCTGCTGCCGCAACAGCAAAGACCGCAAAAATACCGTGAGGTTTCTGCAACTAAAATGACGAGCGTCAATTTAGGTCCAAAAAAAAACAAATAATTTAGCCGCTATTTTCCGTTGCACAAAAACGGAAAGCAGTTTTAATCTTTTTTAACTCTGCAGTTTTTTAACACTATATCAGAATGAAGACAATTCTCCTTTTCGCTGTAATTCTTTTTTCGACAGCCGGATACACTCAAAATGCCAAAATGATTGAACTGCTTACCCGAGAAATATCACACAAAGATGAATATGCTCGGAAAAAAGAAGAGGTAATAAATTTGCTTAAAAATAGCAGGCACAATACTTTAAAAGATATTTATGACAATAACCAGAACATTTACAAGCTTTACAAAAACTACCAGATTGATTCTGCAGTGGCTTATGTCGAGAAGAATGAATTGATTGCCGCTAAGCTGAAGAATTCTGATCTCATCGTCGAGTCGAATCTGCAGCATGCGCACCTGCTTTCTACAGCCGGAAAATATAAGGAATCAGAAGAGCTGCTAAAAGCCGTCAAACCTAAAAATCTTTCCGTTACACTGAAAGCGCTGTACTACGGCACTTACAGCAGATTTTATGAACATTATACTGCAAATAATTATAGCAAAAGAAATCAGAACCTGATAGAGAAATACAGGGATTCGCTTCTAATGAATCTGCAGGAAAGCTCAAACTCCTATAAAATCAACCTCTCGCAGAAATACATCTTCCAAAAGGATTTTTCAAAGGCTGAAAATATGCTTTTAAAACTCGTTTCTTCTCTCAAGCAAGATGAAGCGGATTATGCAATGTGCACTTATCTGCTTGGACAGGTATATGGAATAAAGGCAAAATCTGAAAAACAGATCGAATATTTTCTGATTTCGGCTCTGGCGGATACCCGAAACGCAATAAAAGACAATGCCTCATTTCAGGATCTGGCCTTAATTTTCTACCGCATGCAAGATTTGGACAATGCCTACCTCTTTACAAAATCAGCTGTAGATGACGCGATTTTCTGCAACGTGAAATTTCGTACTCTCAATATGTCGGAGATGTATTCCATTATCAATAAGGCATATGTGGAAAAAGAGATTAAAAGCAAAAAACTATTGATGCGGCTATCCATTTTCATTGGAATTCTTTCTCTGATTCTAGCGCTGCTAATATTTTTCATTTACCGCCAGATGAAAAAAGTTACAAGAATCAAAGAACAGCTGACGGAAGCTTCAGACAACCTCACTATTTCAAATTTTGAAATCACCCGCACAAACGGACAGCTCCAAGAGCTCAATGACAAACTTTTTGAATCAAATCGAATAAAAGAAGAATATATAGCATACTTCTTTGATACGTGCTCCTCTTACATTAATAAGCTGGAACTCTACAGAAAGTCACTGAATAAAAAAGTGAGGAAAAATCAGCTCGAAGACCTCTTCCAAACCCTTAATTCAAACACCTACATTGATCAGGAACTTGCCGAGTTCTACAGAAACTTTGATCAGATTTTTTTGAACCTCTACCCTACTTTTGTAACTGAGTTCAATTCGCTTCTAATTATTGGCGAGCAGGTTGTTCTAAAACAGGGAGAACTGCTCAACACAGAGCTGAGAATTTTTGCCCTGATAAGGCTGGGAATAAAAGACAGCGTAAAGATTGCCGCATTCCTGAGGTATTCGCTCAATACCATATACGCCTACCGAACAAAAACCAGAAACAAGTCTGCAATAGATCGGGATCAGTTTGAAAACATGGTTATGTGCATTGGAGAAATCAGCCATAATCAATCATGAAATTTTCATAAACACTATATTTTTCTCCCCTAAAAAACACATAAACAACTAAAAAACAGAAAGTTAAATTTAAAATCCGCTTTATTTTTTTTATCGCTGATATTTTCCGTCTAATTAAGATTTAGTTTTACATCCATCACTTTACTGAATATTTAATTTCACAAATCACATTAAAATGAAAAAGATTTTAGCAGCCATCTGCATTCTTGCAGGAGCGGTAAACTTTTATGGACAGAATCTGCCCCCAAAGGAAAAACTGAAAATGGATAAGTTCATAACCAGTCTGATGAATAAGATGACCATCGATGAAAAAATCGGCCAGCTTAACTTTCCCGGGGGAGGCGATGTCACTACAGGGCAGGCAAAAAACAGCAATATTGCAGAGAAGGTAAGAAAAGGAAATGTTGGGGCTGTTCTTAACTTGAAGGGAATCCAGAAAATTAAGGAAATCCAGAAAGTTGCTGTAGAAGAAAGCAGACTGAAAATTCCCCTTTTCTTCGCTTTGGATGTAATCCATGGATACGAAACAGGTTTTCCCATACCTTTGGCACTTGCCGCGACATGGAACATGAAAGGCATAGAAGAATCAGCAAAAATTGCAGCAAAAGAAGTTAGTGCAGACGGAATAAGCCTAACTTTCAGTCCAATGGTGGACGTATCAAGAGATCCAAGATGGGGAAGAGTTTCCGAAGGAAGCGGTGAAGATCCTTTTTTGGGCGGTGAAATTGCCAAAGCCATGGTCAAAGGCTATCAGGGCGATAATACCTACCGCACCAATTCGCAGATTATGGCGAATGTGAAGCACTATGCCCTTTATGGCGCAAGTGAAGCCGGCAAGGATTACAACACTGTTGATATGAGCAGGCAGAGAATGTTTAATGAATATATGTATCCGTACAAAGCAGCTGTTGATGCAGGTGTTGGAAGCGTTATGACCTCATTTAACGATATTGACGGGCTACCCGCCTCTGCCAACAAATGGCTCCTTGACGATGTATTGAGAAAACAATGGGGATTCACCGGAGCGATCATGACCGATTATACCGGTATAAGCGAAATGGTCGACCACGGAATAGGTGATCTTCAGACAGTCTCAGCAAAAGCTTTAAAAGCTGGCGTGGATCTTGACATGATCAGCGAAAGCTATCTGGCAACATTAAAAAAATCTTACGACGAGGGTAAAATTAGCCAAAATGAAATAGACAGGTCATGCCGCTATGTGCTTGAGGCAAAATACAAAATGGGCTTATTTGAAAATCCTTATAAATACATTGACGTAAATAGACCAGCCAAAGATATCTACACAAAAGACAATAGGGCTTTTGCAAGAAAAATAGCTGCTGAGAGTTTCGTACTGCTTAAAAATGACAACATACTGCCTCTGAAAAAACAGGGAACGATTGCGGTAATAGGCCCACTGGCTTCTACAAGATCAAATATGCCCGGAACTTGGAGCGTTTCTGTCGATCTTAAAAAGCCCGCTACGCTGGTTGAAGGAATTCAGGCATCTGCAGGAAAAGATGTAAAAGTACTGTATGCAAAAGGAAGCCATCTGACGGAGGATCCTGAATTGGAGAAAAGAGCAACAATGTTTGAAAGAGGACTTGGAAGGGAAAATGAAAAAAGAACTGATCAGCAGATGATTCAGGAAGCGATAGAAGTTGCGTCAAAATCTGATGTCATTATAGCTGCACTAGGAGAATCTTCCGAGTTCAGCGGTGAATCCAGCAGCAGAACCGACCTAAATATTCCTGACGTACAGCAGAAACTGCTTGCTGAACTCTTAAAAACAGGAAAGCCCGTAGTCCTTCTAGTCTTTGACGGAAGACCGCTTACCCTTTCCTGGGAGGAAAAAAATGTGCCTGCCATATTAAATGTATGGTTTGGAGGCTCTGAAGCTGCTCCCGCAATTGCAGACGTATTATTCGGGGATACAAACCCAAGTGGTAAACTTCCGATGACATTTCCGCAGAATGTCGGTCAGATTCCGATATACTATAATCACAAAAATACTGGGAGACCGCTTCCTGAGGGCAAGTGGTTCGAGAAATTCCGCAGCAATTATATAGATGTCAGCAATGAACCGCTCTACCCTTTCGGTTTCGGTCTGAGCTATACAAAATTTGAATACGGCGAAATCAAGTTAAATGCCACCAAAGTGTCAGATACGGGAAGTATAACCGCTTCCATTGCAGTTAGAAACACTGGCACACGAGAAGGCCAGGAAGTGGTCCAGCTTTATATTAGAGACCTTGTTGGAAGTATCACAAGACCGGTTAAAGAGCTTAAGGGATTTGAAAAAATTACCTTAAAACCTGGAGAGACTAAAGAGGTAATCTTTAAAATAACGCCGGAAGACCTTAAGTTTTACAATTACGATCTTCAGTATGCTGCCGAGCCTGGCGATTTTGAGCTGATGATTGGAACCAATAGCCGCGATGTAAAAAAAGCTAAATTCACTTATAATTAATTAGCTACCTTTTAAATTAATATTTTCAAAAAGCTGCCACATGTAGGCAGCTTTTTTTATGACAATGCAATAGCAGCACTGCCTTTTTCTCACATTCAAAAGAGATTAACCAAATAATCCTTTGTTTGATGGCATGACGCTTTCAATAAAATATTGCGTATTTTTGCAATTTTGCGTATTTTTGCAAATATACGTCTGAACGAGATTTCAGCAATTCAATTTCAAAAAAAAGAATATGAACTTTTTAAGCAATAAAAAAATTCAGCATATCATTTTTGACTGTGACAACATATTAGTTAACACCGATACCGTTTTGATTTCTGTCATTCTCGATGTCTTGGAAGGCCAGGGCATAGATATGCATCCAGACAAGCTCATTAAGCTCTTTGGCGGACTAGATATAGAAGACGCGGCAGTCATACTTCAAAAGACGTGTCAAACAGATTTTCATGAAGAATTTGAAAGTGAACTGGTTAGAAAATTCGAAAATGAGATTTTCCATGGATTGGAAAGTCTGCCTGGAGTAAAAAAATTCCTTGAAACGACAAACTGCAAAATTTCGCTTCTAACCTCTCAAGATCATCAGCAATTACAGAGAAAACTATTCCTTACAGGACTGCACTACTATTTTGATGAAACAAACACACATCTTACTTCAGAAGAAAACTATGGAGATTCACTACTGGCTTTAATCGAAAAAAATGTTGTTGCGCCTTCCCTCTCACTATTGATTAAAGACAGACCAGCACAAATTTCAGCCAGTCTGAAAAACGGCATTTCAATAGCCTCTTCAAGCAGTTTTCCCATTGAAACTATTAACAATGCAAATATTTATCATTATGAAGTCATTGAAGATCTCCACAAAAGATATAAATTTACTTAATATTTAAAATTTAAATCCGGAAAATGATTAAAGAAGAACGTTTTGGAAAAATACTGGATCTGCTTTCAAAAAAGGGAAAACTTCAATATGATAAAACGGCAGAAGCGCTTAATGTATCTGAAGATACCGTTCGCCGAGACATCGATGCTCTTCACAACAACGGTCTTTTATCCAAAGTTCGCGGCGGAGCCATCTCAATTACGAAGAACCCATTGACCTTTGCCGACAGAAGGTCGTTTAAGGCAGACAAAAAGGAAATAGTCGCACTCAAAGCCCAGCGGCTAATACAGGAAAACCAAACCATTTTTATGGACGGGGGAACCACAAACTGCATTGTTGCATCCAAACTTCCCATAGATATAAAACTAACGATTATCACCAATAACCTGGCACTGCCTACGGTCTTATCAAATCACAAAAATGTTGAATTGATAGTTCTTGGGGGATTGTATAATCCGTCAACACAAACCACCGAAGGCGCAAAAGCATGCGAAGAAATCAATAAATATTTTGCAGACTTGTACCTGTTGGGCACATGTGTTATCGACAGCAAAAATGGAGTTACTGCAGTATTTATCGGGGATGCTGATATAAAAAGCGCAATGCATAAAAATGCTAAAAAAACTGTTGCACTTACCTTGAAAGATAAACTAGATGAAACTGAATCCTTCAGGGTGTGTCCTATGGAAGAAATTTCTATTTTAATTACCGAACTGGCTAGTTCAGATAAAAAATTAGATCCTTACAGAAACAAAAAACTCATGATCCTATAAAATAAAATTACCGCAGTCTCCACTGCGGTAATCCCCAACTTAACTTAACTCATCTCCTTACGTGAAGGAAAAACAAATTAACTTTTCCAGAATGCTTCCGGATTTCAAAAAGTAGATTGACCTTTTAAACCTCCATTTCGCATTCTTCCTTAACTTTTATTTCTGTTTTGTCTACCTCAACTGTATTACTGTCAGTCCCATTATCTCCTTTGTATGTAAAGCTGAAGAGTGCTCCTACGGCAAAAAGCAAGATCGCACAAACTTGAAGTGCTTCTGAAAGTGAAGAACTATGGGCGATAAATCCAACTCCCACTGGTCCGAGAAGTTGGCCCGAATATCCCATAGTGGTAATAACTGCGATTGCAGTCGCCGTTTTAATATTGGTTAATTTGCCAGCCTCACTAAAAAAAACAGGAATGATATTGGCAGCTCCACATCCTAACAAAAAGAATCCTATTAGGGGCAGTAAAATCCCATTGCAGACTACTGCTACCATAATTCCACTTCCTGCAATTATGGCACCCGCAGTTACAACTTTTGCAGAATCAAATCTATCCACTATTCTGTCTCCGAAAAGTCGCATTCCAGCCATTGCCATTGAAAAAACTGCATATCCCAAGCCTGACCAGCTTTCTTCTATTCCCTTGTTTTCAAATAAGAACAGAGCGCTCCAATCCAGCATTGCGCCTTCTACCATGAATACGATAAAACCCATTGAGCCTAAAAACAAAATATTGAATTTTAACCATGAAAATCTCGATGATTTTCCCGCTGGCTCTTCTATATTTTTAGGATTTAGTTCCTTTTCCTGTGAAAAAGTCAAAAGTTTGCTGTAGTTAATTCCAACTGTCAAAAGAACTAATATTGATACAATAATTGCGGCAATGAGTGGCTCCAGCCCTGTTTTGATTAAAAAACCAATTATAAGTGAGCCGAACAGACCTCCGACACTGAACAATCCATGCAGAGATGACATAATTGGCCTCCCAGAAATTCGCTGCAGCTGAACACTTGAAGCATTCATAGCGACATTTATCATTCCAATCCCAGATCCGAACAAAAGCAGTGCAAAACTCATTAGATAAACATTGCTGAGAACGGCAAGAAACGGAAGCGTTGCTCCAATTACAAGAACTCCGAAAAGGATAATTATTCTGTTTCCAAAACGCTGGCTTAAATAACTTGTGACGGGCATCATAATTAGTGCTCCCGTACCTAAAAAAAGCAACAAAATTCCTAATCCTGCTTCATCAAGTAAAAGTCTGCTTTTGGCAAAGGGTACCATTGGTGCCCAGCTGGAGAGTGTGAGTCCGCACACAAAAAAAATGCTTCTTATAGCTGTAATCGATTTTTTAATAGACAAATCCATATCTTAATTTTATTTTGCAATATTATGCAAATTTGCACAATATTGCAACTTTTAATAAATAAAAGTTTATTAAGACGATAAACCTATTTACTATGCAGCAAATAAAACACTAGTGCTAAATGGAAGTGAGCGAACAAATTTATATTTGATTATCAAATATTTACAATGTTTTTTTTTGTACAACAAAAAGAATAATATTATTGCATATTAGTTCGTCCGCATTTAAAATTTTAGGTTCGATTTAATAGTGAAAAAGCAAAAAAATGAATTTACTGCAGAATCGGTGCACATTGGTAAGGACAATTTATAAGACCAAATATAGACAGGACTTTAGCTATATAGTTCGAATCCTTGGCGCATTTAAACCCGTTATTGCTGTGGTGATCAGCGTGGTAAAAACTTTACTGCCAATTCGTTAATTGGTATGATCGCATTTCTCGTAGTGTGCTTATTATCATCATCTTTTAAAACCAAAAGCTCAATCATTGAGACTATTTCAGTTAAGCAAGACCAAGTAAAGTTTCTAATTTCTCAAGTGATTTATTGAAACAACATAATTATCTGATATACTTTTAATAGTTTTTTGTACTTTTGGAATTCTCTATGAGAGTTAAATTTGTACTGTACCTATGGGTGTACCAAGTTTTAAAAAATGCTGAAAACGCCAGCAATTGCTGAGATCTATATATGGTTTGCGGTACCTCTTTCTCCGCCAGTAGAAGTTTCAAAAGAAACTTTAAAAATCAAAAGCCTTTAAACTTGATGTTTAAAGGCTTTTTTATTTTCTATTAGCTTTCCAATTTTAAACCAATCTTTTCATTTCAGCTTTTTTTAGTAAAAACGACATCATCTACATAACAGCTTGATCCTGCTTTTCCTTCTGCCATAAAACCAATTTCAACCTTTCCTCCTTTTACAACTATATTTTCGATGGTAATTACCTTCCATGAAGAATTTTCCTTGTCAATCTTAAATGAGTATTTTTTATTGCCGCTCAGTCCGTACATTTCTAGATTGGTAAAATTATTTGTATTTTTTACTTTGGCAGAAAGCTTATAATTCCCATCCGCCAGCTTGACAAATGGTGTCGAGGACAAGACTTGAAATGTCTTTCTTTTATAATCTACATTATCACTAATCTGAAGGCTTTTTTCACCAATTACTATTTTTCTTTCTTCCTCGGTATTAAAATGATTTAAAACTGGCGAAATAGAATCTAATGAAAGTTTATTCCCATACATCACTTCAGAAAACCAGCCCGTTAACTGAATCTGTACTGGCTTTACTGGACTCGGAATATGTCTGCGATCTGCTTCAAAACTACCGTTCAGCGCGTAATTATTATCTTTGCCCGCACGCCAGTTACCTGTTTTTTCTTCAAGATCCCAAGAACTAAGCGAATTAAAATAAGGGACATCACCATTAAACGAAAGAGGACACCATTGATTATAACCTAATCCATTACCTGCAAAATCTGACCAACGATCGCCACAAAACACAATCGTTTCCTGCTTTGCTCCTTTAACTGACACAAAAAAACCTGTTTGCGAAACGTGAGCAAAATCCTGATCAGCACCTTTCATCACCTGCATATCATTCACTGGAAGATATGGACCTCTTATATCATCCGCAACTAAATAATAGGCAAATGAAGCATCCCAGCCATAAATATTGGACGCAACCATATAATACTTATTATTGTATTTAAACATACAGTTCCCTTCTCTACTTTCTCCTTTAAAAACTTCAGTACAATCTAACAATCCGACTTTACCATCTTTGATTCCGATTTCTGAAACATATATTTTATTTCGTCCATTTCCGTATGAATAAATTAGATACGATTTTCCACTATCTTCATCTGTAAAAACAGTTTGATCTCCAGTATTACTCGTACCAATCATTTTTTGCATATTTATTTTCTGATGCCATTGAAACTCCCCTACCGGAGAATCTGAAAGACAAATCAAGACTTCCTTATCATGCTGTATAAACATGGCATACTTTTTCAATTCTTGTACATATGCTACACCTAATCGGCCTGCCCAGGTTTTCCCATTTGGATTTGTTGTCTCTTTACCTAAAACATCACCTTCAAATTTCCAATTAACCAAATCTGAAGAACTATAACAAGTAACCGATTCAAAAGTTGAAGTTGCAAGCGTAACTGCTGGATTATGGCGATATACATCGGCTTCTTTATATTTAACACCATACCAGAAATATTTTTTTACACCACTGGAAGGATCTGTAAATTTAAAGATTCCTCCACCTTGACTATAAATAGGCTTTTGATCTGTTGTTTCCCAAAACACATCATTTTTTATATTTAAATATTGTGAAGTTCCGTTAAAAACCGTTAAAATTAAAATGACATTTAGAGCAATTTGCAGTATTCCTTTTTTCTTTATCATTATTCAAAAGTTAGTAGTTAGTTTCTTTTTAGCGAATCGGTCTTAACTGTTAAAAGCAATAAATATTTGGTACCTAAAAAACTAAACCAACGCTTTTAAAAGTCTTTATTAATAGTAAAAAATAAACTTTCTCAGGTTAAACAAAAAAAACAGCAATTCTCTTTTATTCAAACCATATTACAACCTATTAAAATGCAATTTATTTTTTATTTTTTGATACCCCATCCTGCACACACCTGACAAATCAAAAAAAACAACGTTAATTTTATTTTCTTTTCATTATATTTTAACATCATAGTACAGGATAGTTTAAAAAACAAGAAAAGTTAGATTTGAAAAGCACAATTTTAAAAAAGCATTAAATCGGTAAAGTTTCAACATTTCCAAACAGGTTTTTCATTGTCTTGATGGCAGTTTTTACTTCACTATTTTTTAATTTATAAATACAAAAAAATCATGTCATCAGATAAAGATCATTCAGAAATAAAAATAGAGTCCAATTCCAGTATTCCAAAATACATTCAGGTTGCCAATATTCTGGCAGATGAAATTTTATCTGGTGAATTGGAACCAGGACACAAACTTCCTTCTATAAATGATCTGAGTAAAAAGCATTCAATTTCGAGAGATACTGCCGAAAAAGCTTATAAAGATCTGAGAGACCGCAACCTTGCTTTTTCTGTTATGGGTGTGGGTAATTTTGCAGCGACGAGAGATCTAAATTCCAAAATCTATGTTTTGTTTTTCATCAATAAACCATGTTCCTATAAAATGGAAGTTTACGATTCTTTCGTAACAACATTGGGCAGTAGCAGTCATGTAGACATGTTTATGTATTACAATGATGAACAACTTTTTATTGAAGCAATCAAAAAAAACATGCATAGCTACAGCTTTTTCGTAATCATGCCACACTTTAAAAACAATAAGGAAAATCATACCAATTATACTCCAGCAGTTCTGGAGGCTATCGAAAATATACCGAAAGACAAACTGGTAATTCTTGACAATTCATGCGAAGAAATATCAGGAGATTTTACTGCCGTTTATCAAGATTTTAAGTTGGATATTTTTAATGCGCTTCAGCAAGGAATTAACAGAATAAAAAAATATGAAAAACTAATACTTGTTTACGCCAGAAAAGCATTATTTCCAGCACCAGGCGGACTTGTTGACGGTTTTTTAGAATTCTGCAAAGCGCATCAATTCTCATTTGAAATTGTAGATAAAATTTACGATGGGTTAGAATTTAAAAACAAAGAAGTTTATATCACCATTGAAGATGAAGATCTGGTAAGCCTAATACAACAGATAAAAGGAAAAAAACTCAAAATCGGAAATCATGTTGGAGTCATTTCATACAACGAAACTCCGTTAAAAGCACTACTTGACATCACAGTTCTTAGTACTGATTTTAAAGCAATGGGAAAAAAAGCAGGAGATTTGATTTTGGACAGAAAAAGAGAAATCTTCAAAAATCCTTTTAATTATATTCAAAGAACATCGCTTTAACAAACACCTTTCAAAATTGAGGACTTCAAATTAAAAAAAGTCTTTAAATAATTTAAAGACCTTTCTTTTTAATTGATCGTAAATAAAATTTACATCATTGTATTAATACGAATACTCGCTTTTATAAGTGCCAATGCAGATATTTTTGAAACATGAATATCTTTTGGCTGATGATGCGAATTCTGACTTACCAATTTTACATACTCCTGTCCCTGATCAGATTTCTGGACATATTTTACTGTAATGTACTCTTCCCAATCATTAAGTTTTACACTTAAAAGATACATTTCTCCAAAAAAGATATTTTCAAATTCCGTTTCCTTGTACAAAATAATATCTCCAGATTTCAACAACGGATACATACTATCTCCTGTTACAGAAATCGCTCCGTCACATTTTGGAAGATTTGGAATCTTTATCGTATCCAGAATTCTTTGCGGCTCTCCACTACTAAACAATTCTCGCAATCCTGCAACTGCCTCTAAATCATATAGCGGTATTTCCTGATTAACATGCAGCGAATCAACCGTTTTTCTATCATTATTCATAATCACAACACTAGTATTTTCTTCCTTAATCATTGATCCATTTCCCGTTAATAGCCACTCCGAATTTAGGTCTGGATAGTAGTGTAATATTTTACACGCCTTATCTGTTCCCATATTACTACTATTGTCTAAAAATTTATTAGAAAAACCTAAATCATTACAAAACTTATACTTAGTAATCCCTTTATAATCAAGATATTCCCGCACTCTTTCCGTTGATCCCATAAAAAGGTGTATTATTTTACGTTAAAAATTTGTTTTAATGTATTATTTTACATTATATTTGCAAAGTAAAGAAAAATAAAATTGAAAAACAAGGGGTTAACCCAGAAATTATATTAGATATATAAATTCAATAAAAACAAAATAAAAAATAAACAATTGATTTTCAACAAACAAAATAACAAAAACATGAAAAGAAAAAATATTACATCAAAACTCAAAAAGAATGTAAAATACTACGCACACAAAAACAATCCATACTAGGAACCAAAAAACTGTATTAAAAACTTTAAATCAAATTGAATGGGAACAAATCAAATCAAAGAAAAAATTCGGGAACTAGAAAACTGGCTTATTGAAAATCCAAATAGCCCCGAAAGAAGCTTAATCGAATCTGATATCAAAAAATTAAAAAATCAATTAGAGAAAAAATCATGAACAAACTACAAATCGAAGAACGTATTGCAACATTATATCTGGCACTTCAATATTGTTCTGAAAAAAAGAAAACTTTTACTGCCGGAGAAAGAATCTGTATTAATCAAGAACGTTTTCAGTGGATGCATATTCTGGATAACGAAGCTGCTGCTCCTCGTCCTGTTTCTTCCACTATTGAAAACAAACTGAAAGAAGTTTCAAAACTTGCATTTCAGCATAATTTTAAACCCTATTACGGAGATCCTTTTAAAGACGAAATTTTATTAAACGCCTAAAAAACAACTATTATGAACACTTCAACAGCAAACAATTTCAAAACTATGGACTTATCTCAGTTTTCTGCTCAACAATTAAAAGACGCTTTAAATCAAATTGAAAGCAAAAAGTTGGAAGAGAGAGATGCTTACAAAAAATTAGTTGCAGAAACAATTCCGAAAGCACTTTCAAGATTGCACGAAACCTCTGAAATGATGCGAAATGCCAAAACCGAAACTTTCCAATTGTTTGAAACTATTCTGGATTTAAAAAATCAAGTTTATGGTTTTAAAGAGAAACAAATGTCTCATACTTTTTCTAATGATAAAGAAGAAATTACGATTGGCTATCGCATTAACGAAGGCTGGGACGATACTGTAACTATCGGAATTGAGAAAGTACAAAATTACATTTCGTCTCTTTCTACCAGCAAAGAAACAGCTTCATTGGTTAAAATTGTTTTCAATCTTTTAAAAAAAGATGCTAAAGGCAATTTAAAAGGTTCGAGAGTTTTAGAGCTTCAAAAACTAACCAAAGAATTCAATAATGAAGAATTTACAGATGGTGTAGAAATTATCGCTTCTTCTTTTAAACCTGTTCGCTCAAGCTGGTTTATTGAAGCAAGCAGAATTGATGAAAATGGCGTAAGAACCAATATTCCGTTATCGATGTCTTCTGTTGATTTTTTACAAGGATATGCCTTCAATTTCTTTAACCAAAACGAACAAAACCATGCAGCTTAATCACGACATTTATTTATCATTGTTGCTTACGATCTTATTAATTCTAACCAATTTAAAACCCATACTTTTATTTAGAGAATGGTTCTATTTCAAATTAAAAACAACTTTTAAACAATACTTAAATGAGCGTAAAAATAAAGCCAATTACAGATCATGAAAGCTACAAAGTAAATGAACATACGATCTTTAAAGATGCGCTCGGAAACTGGAACTGCAATAATGATTTATCCAGCAAAGAGCGTCGGGCTTTTTATCATTACGAAAGTATTGTGATTAGAAATCCGAGATTTAAAAAACACACTACAGCCACTTTTAAAGGCTAAAAATGACCTTCTCCTTGCAGCCTAAAATTGCAAGTAAAAAAATGGTTCCTGCTTCTTCTTCTTTAGTGAAGAGAACCAGGAACCGGAAAACGGGCGATTTCTGCCCTTAAAACAAACAGCCAAAAACTCATTCTTTCTATTGGAATCCAAACTTAAATTGGTTTGGAAACAGGATTGTCATGCGGGGTTTGCTGACCTAGATTGTTAAATAAAAATCTTTAACAAATACTACCTCAGAACGAGGTTCAATATAAAATGGCATTTGAGGAGTAAAACCATTCATAAAAAATGATCAAATGGTTTTGGCTGTCTTAAATATGATGTCATCGCTTTATTATTCAAGCAATTCACTTTTTTCAAACTTCGTTCTTCTTAAAAACTTTTCTTTTTCTATCATTCAAAATATTATCTCTCATGCCTATATCTTCAAACAGAAGCCTCGGAATTCAAAAAAATAAATTAATGCGTTACAAACTCATTAAAGAACTGTATCAAAAACACAAAACAGAAGATATTCCAACTACTGTGGTGTGGCGCAAATATGTCTATCCAGTTTATCCCATTTCGAGAACTACTTTGTATGAAATTCTTTGTACACCGATCACTTCAGAATTAAAAAAAATCGAAGAACTTATGAGCAATCAGGAAAGGTCTTCTTAATCAACATAAAAGAAAAATTATTCTTTTCTTAATCTTCAAAAACATCCTTTTTGTGATGCAAAGATGAGTCATTTACTTCATCTAAAACGACTTCTGTTCGCTTTCCTTACAACCTTGTAAAGCCCTAGAATACAAATGTTCGCAGACCTTGCATTCATTTTTTTTAGGGCTTTTTTCACCCAATATTTGCAATCTCAAAAGGAGACAACCGCACCCCAAAACCCGAAAAAAAAATCGGATTTCCATTCCATCAAAAGACAACCAAAAGTTGTTGTTTTTCAAAAACATTTTAAAAATCTAACATTCAAAAAAACATTAAATGGAGCAGTTTTTATACCCCACTCTAACCGCATTTTTTGCCGCTTTTATCACCTGGCTTTTCTCAATGCGAAAATCACTGGCAGAAGATCGCGCAGCCGAACTCGACAATGCCGTAAGCGCTGTAAAATATTACCGAGATCTTCTTGACGATATTACGGCACGACTTACAGCCGCTACAGAAACCATCAAAAAAATGGAAATACAACACAAAGAACTAATGTTTATTAATCAGCAATTGGTAGACGAATTGCAAAAATTCAAACAGCTAAACGGAAAAACATCATGACACTTGCTCAAAAAACCTTAGAAATCGCCACCGCTCAAATTGGTGTCGAGGAAATTCCCAGAAACAGCAACTCTGGTCCAGAAGTCGAAATTTATTTAAGAAGCGTTGGACTCGGAAAAGGATACGCTTGGTGCATGGCTTTTATTTATTGGTGTACCCAGAAAGCCGCACTTCAGATTAATGCTAAAAATCCGCTGAAAAAAACCGGAGGAGTTCTAGACCAATACAATTCGAGACCGCTTTTGGTCAAGAAAATACCGCAACCAGGAGATCTGTTTATCATCGATTTTAAAAACGGAACCGGACACGCCGGATTTGTAGAAAAAGTTGCTGGAAACACCATTTATACCATCGAAGGAAACACCAACGATTCTGGTGGTCGAGAAGGTTATAAAGTGGCTCGAAGAAAACGTGACATCAAAAGCATTAAAGGCTTCTTACGCCTTTAAAAACAAACCTTTAAAACGAATACTTATTATGATCAAAAAACTAAAATTCCTGTTTTTTCTATTTGTCACTTTTCTACTTGTGATTTCTTGTCGAAGTCCGAAACCCGTGCAAAACGAAAATAAAATCCAAACCATAACGATTACTGAAACATTACACGATACTGTTTTTAAAATTGCAAAAGACAGCAGTTCTTACAACGCATTACTAGAATGCCTTAACGGAAGAGTAGTACTTAAAAATGTTATCCAAGCCGAACCAGGGCGTACATTAAAAAGCCCAAGGGTTCGACTGGATAACAATACTATTCAGGTGGACTGCAACTTAAAAGAACAGGAACTCTACGCCGCCTGGAAATCGAAACAGGTAAAAGAGGTTCAAGAAAAAACCATCACCATTACCAAGTTTGTCAACTATTTGACTTTCTGGCAAAAAGTACAGATTTGGCTGGGCAGATTGTTGCTTCTTTTATTGCTTTTCTTAATCGGAAGATTTGCCTACAAACTCTACAAGCCTTTATGGTTGAAATAAAAACTTTTAAAATAATACTTAAAATATGTCCGCACAATCTCATTTTTTTATAGAATCGGGAGGATTTACACAAAGTGAACAACAAGCCTTTGGCCCTGTTTCGAACACGGAGTTTAACCTCACTTCCAGATTCTCTGTAAATTCTCCCCAAAAGGCCTATTCCATCTGCAAAGGTGTTGTTTTAATACAACCACAGGAAGATTTGGAGAACGGCAAAGTAAATCTAATTTTACGCCCATACAAACAGCCATTTCCTGGCTTAAACATCAAATATTTTGTTTATAGAGGATTACGAAAGAGTGACTTTTTTACAAAAGACGGCGAATACAAAGTAATTGCCCAAACTACTCAAACTTCAGACTTTATCAAAACAATCAATAGCAATTTTGAGGCTTTTTATCAAGGAAGTACAGCTTTAACCCAACCTGATTTTAAGGCTGCATATATCGGATACGATGAAGAGAATGCTGGCAACAGACTTTTGTCTAGTTTCTTTTTTAAGGAATCTAAATTTGAAACCACAGAAAACACCTTAACAGAAAAAGATCGGTTTGAACTTCCGCTAATTGATAGTGGTAAAACGTTAGGCTATTTTTCAGGAAACGATTGTGGTATTGATGTGGTTCTGAATTACGGAGATTACCAGCATAATTTCGACAACAGCGAGTTTGTTTTTGATTTAAATTATGCCCGTAAAACATTTGCTACTATTGCTGTTACTGGAGATACTCCTTTCAAACAAAAATTACAACGTGAGCAAAGCACCCAATTTATTGATATTGCTGCCTTTTATGGTTTATTTGTTCCCGAATATTCTGTTGATGTCGTTTCTGGTGGTACTAAAACTACTAAAAAAGGAACTGAAATTTTCAGCAACGCTATTGCTAACTTCTATACTAAAAACAAATGGTACGTTTACATTCAAAGTGACCGCACGCGTAGTTATGATTTTTACGAAAATTATAAAATTGGTGAAGGCCCAGAGAACTTAAAAACAGGATTGCTAGAAAATCCCGTTTCTAAAGAAGTTCCTATGACCAATGTCATATATGGCACTTCTGGTTGGCCGGTTTTGGTTAACACACAGCAACAGGCAAATACGATTACTACAAACAATTTGTATCTGCAGTTTCCAACAGACAACAATAACAACACTGCTTTTTACGGGCAGATTGCGAATGTAGCCAATGCTCAAAAAGACACTTTCATAAATGCTGATGGACTAAGATTGCCTCCAGATGAAGAAGGCAATTACACTGATTTTACCTCAACGATTCAACTAACAACTCCCGCTGTAGCAGGAGAAAATATTGCTTCGCTAAGTATTTTACTTTATCAAGGAAAAGTGAATTTGTATACTGCGGGAACTACTCAAGATGAAAACGGAGATCTGGTTATTCTATATAAACAGGCAAACTTTTTTGACAACGTTTTTAATTTAATAAACACCAGCCCTTTATTGAATTTAAGCAGTGATAAAATTTACTCCAGAATGACTTCTGAAAAACTGAATCTTATCAATGAGTTTTATGATAAAAAACAACAAGGAATTTCGATTGTACAGACTCTTACCGTAAATGATATTATTGAAACTGGAGTTGAAGAAACACCAACTGTTAATCGTGTTACTTATATAACAGAAGCTGTAGATGTTATGAATAATGCTGTCTCGGCAACTGGAAGCACAACCTCAACAACTTATACATCTTCTTCAGCAAGCGGTACAGTTGGCAATAGTAAAACGTACCAATTACCCGATCCTTATTATTACAATTTGAAAATGTTTACAGATAGTACTGAGACTATTACAGGACTAGAACTGAAAACATTGGATGGCTCTACTCCTAATAAAATTATTTTGGGATTGACAAAAGATGAAAATGAGGCTATAAAAGCTTTGATTGCGGATGAAACTAAAAATCCCCGTTTGTTTTTAATGGATCTTTTTGAGGATGGAAATGAATTACTTTCTCCTGAAAACATCAAGTACCAGAAATATAAAGTGGCAATTGTAGCTGAAGATTCTGATGGTAATAACAAGTTAGAAGAACCTGTTATTCCTGTTTTTGTTTACTCACTTGATCGTAAGTATCATTTTAGTAAGGGGTATAGTGAGTATATGCCTGATTTAGACATTAGCATTCCATTTTTTAATATTAATACCGTTTTATAAATGACTACTACCGCAATTCTAAAAGATGGAACTCCGGTAAGGATACATCTATTTGAAAAACCAGCTTTTGATGTCGAAGGCTTTTTAGTTGGTTTTACTTTATCCTCATTAAATTCAGAAGAATATAGATATTATCAACAATCAGAATTTAAAAGAGAGGATCGAAAAAAACCAAATCTATCGGGCTATTATGACAAAACAATGTTTTTAAAATACATTCAAAACGTTGAACCTGTTCCCACATTGGATAAATTGGTTAAATATAATTTTGAAAGGGTTCTAGCTACTGAGGGTGAAGAGATAACTGTTACTTCAATTGATTTTGAAGAACCGTATGATTATTTTTATAATGAAAAAAAATACACTTTTAATTTACAGAACACAATTGATAATAGAGGCGTTCGTAACTACTTAAAACCAATAGTCGAAGATTTTAGAACTGTTGACTATAAAATTAATACTGATGGAGCCAATGCTGTCATTGTCCTCAATAATCAATCAGCGTTACCTGGAGGTTATTTCTATAAAAAAAATTTAGGAGATTTTATAAATACATGGTCAATAACTAATACCCAAAAAACTCTGATTAAGAAGACAATGGGCTTGATTATTTTTAAAATTAGAGAAATTAATCGAGATATTATTCCACTTATTGCTTCAAATACTCACTTCTTCGAGAAAGAGCAAGATGTTGCAAATGGAATTATTGATTATAATGATTTTACAGATCTCGAAAAGTTATTATTTAATTTTAAAAGAACTTGGGGATATTACTATGATACACCTCTAAACGGGCTTCCGCGACCATACAAAGATAGTTTTGAGGCTTTATTTTCTAATTCATCTACTTTAGAAGACTATCAATCCTATCTTTCAAGTCTGCAAAATTTTTATCAAATATGTAATAAAACTAAAAATTTGGCATATTATCCTGCTGATGAAAAAGTAGAATATTTATTAAAAATATTATCACCATCTGCTTTAAACGTAATCCCTTATGAGTTGATTATTAAATGTATTAAACAATATTTAAAATTCAATCTATCGCAAGAAGATCAAAGAGTACTTGTAAAACTTGTTATATCTATAAAACTATCTCATGCAAATGACTTTTTAGATTTTTTACTAGAAAAAGAAAATGGTGCTGAGACCAATTTTCAAGTTATCTATGACACTCTTACAGATGCAAGATTAGAAAGATACCCTTTTGTAAACTGGTTTGTTAATGAGCAACCCAACAGAATGTATTTTGCATTTGCTATTTACGAATTATGGAAAATTTCTAAGTATAATTTAGATTACATACGTCCAGGTATTGTTATTCCTCATCCTTGGCCATATTATAAAGGAGTTGATCCCGATAATTATTTTAATGTCAATCCGCAAGAATTTAGTGAAAAAAATTTCTTAACATTTATACTTTCTTCCGACCAACAAATAGTCACATCGCAACAACGTTTTGAATCATCACTTAATGATAAAAAAATTGATATAACAAAAATATCCAAACAAGACACTAATACAGGATATTATAATCAACCTAAAATAGGTCCTGAACATTTTGGATCTTTTCATTTATATCAGCAAATTTCCTTTTGTGGATATGAATCTAATTTAGATTTAAGAATTCCAACATCGGCTACATTACCTGCTTTTCTATTTCATTTTATTGAAGAATATGATCGTTTGGCTGATTTTGATGCCGGAGTTGCATTAGCTGCAAATTTAACAGTTGACGCTTTATTAATTTATTTTACTGGCGGAACAAGTATTCTTAAAGACTTGCAATATTTAAAATATACTACCAAAATAGGAAGAGCATTAGCTGGTGGAATTGAGTCCACTGAAGCGATTGAAATTTGGCAAGGATTCAAAGGGACGGCCGACATTTTCACACTTACAGCTAGTTCTTTAATGCACATTAACCAATATCTCATAACTACTGAAAATAATGAACAAAAAAGAAAAATTTTAGAAGGATGTCAAAAAATATTTCTATCCTTAACTTTTTTAGGAGTTGGTTTATCTGTAGCAGCACAAGCCCATGCTGTGAGTGAGGCAGGAAAAGTTTTAGATTTAATTGAAGCTTTACCCTCGGGTGTTGCTCATGGTCTTGCCCCAGAAATGATTAATTTATTGACAACACTAAAAGGTAATAAAGACGTAACTTTATCTTTATTTGGAAACAAATTAAACACTTTAGATCTTGGGGATGCTACTAATTACATTCTTATAAAATACAATTCTGTTTTTACTGATGCTCAAAGGTTAAAGTTCTTGAAAGATTTTCAAGATATTGATGATCTTGCATTTTGGAGATTACTAAACAATGGTAGAAATGCAAGTGGCATTCGTGATGGCAGTTTTATAGATAATTGGATTAGTTTAAGTGAAAGAGGGTTAGAAGAAGCTAAAATCACTACGTATATTTGTAATCAAAGAAGGACTGATGCGTTAATTCGTTATGTTGACGAGCCAATTACCAAACCGGTAATTAATAATCTTAGCTATGAAAAGAGATTGGCCTTTATCAATAATAATGGGGATGCAGGTTCTTTTGCTGTGTATGCTGAAAATCCTAATTTGATAAAAGAATGGGAAAAATACTCCTTTGTAAGCAAAGGCAATGATTTATCAATATTATCAGCAGAACAGAAATTTAAATTTTTAAAAAGTTATGAGAATAGCACTCAGGCAGTAGTTGATAAAATAAAAAATGGAGGTTTAATCAAGTATTTCAAAATTGTTGATGATAATCCTTTAAATGCTATCGTTCAAAATTCTCATATAAAGAATGTAGATTTCCTTGAGGATGTACGCAATACTTTTACACTAAGAAAACAATACCCTTTTGATCATGTATATCATCCAGGTTTACAGGAAACAATAGCAAATCATATAAAAGGATCTCCTGTAATGCTTAACCATAACGGAAGTGATTACATTATTGGTTTTACAGGTATGCATGCTGATTACGCAGTTACAGAACTTAATCCTATTACTTTAATAGAAGCCACATTACCTGGGGGTAAAAAATACTACCCTAATCCTTTGCCTACTGTAAATGCAAATATACAAACAGCCATAAAAGATGGAACAGAAATTGTGGGTGTAGGAGCAAAAGACTGTGAAGTATGGATGTGGGGTTATGTTACAAAAAAAGTAGATGGCATAGAAAGCCTTTATCTAGATAGTAATGGAAACCCTATAAAAACATGGGTTAAAAAATCTAATTCGAATAAAACAACTATTTTTATGGGGATGAATGAAGATAAGGTTCTTATTGAAATAGCGTATGCAAGACACAATTTAACTGTAGCCGACTGGATACAAATTAGGTCAAACAGAAGTTCTAACACATGGGTAGGAAAAACAAGCGAAGGAGGAAATATACATTTATGCATTGGCACTGAAGTAATGATTAGACCGACAGCAATACCTAGCCGTACATTGCCTTATGGAACTGTGATACCGAAAAGATAAAAAATAGTAAACAATAAAAATATCAAATATGTCATATGAATATCAATTAACAGTAACAAGATATTATACACAAAGATATGTAATGATTGGAGTTGGTGCTTCAGATTTAGATCAAGCATCATCTCTATCTGAAATGTCAATAAACGAGATTACAAAGACACTAGCTGAATTAAATGCGGTTATTTCTGGTGGTCTAGAGTATTTAGATTGGGGTACAGATTTATTTCATGTATTTTCTGAAGCAACAGTATCTCGATATGGAGATTTTGACAAAGTAAAAAGATATGAAGTATCTACGATAGACTTGAGAGATTTTTTAATAGAACTTAAGAAATTCAAAGAACAATGTCTTGCAGGCGATTATTATAAAACCATAGTTGGTGAAGCCTTTGCTGCAATAAAAGCCAATCCATCAAAATACAAAAGATGGTCAACATCAGATATTGATTTTTTAATTACTTTGAATAATATAATTTTTAGTTTAATATTAGAATCTAATGATTTCAATTTAACACAAACTCAATATGTTGCTCAATTAGAAAGAGAATTTTAACCATGAAGATTTTCCTGATCTAATTATTTTAAGAGATAATATTTCTAAAACTCAAATGAATAATTTTATGAAAAACCCGATCGCGCAGATATATCCCCCGCTAGCGCGAGCGTCCCGCTCGTGAACGTAAAGTAAAAAACAACTCAAAGACAAAAATCTTTGAGTTGTTTTAAAAACTAAAAATCTTCTCCAAACAAATCTAAAAATCACATTTTAAAACCCATTCCGGAAACTTAAAATAATAAGTTTCCCTAACATACTATTGGCTTTATTTTAAGCCAGTATACAACCCTTATTTCTTTGTTTTACAACTCTATCTCTGTAAAATAAAACCCTATTGTGACGCCACTAACACAATTTTAAGCATTCAGGTTGCTTGTAAACATCCAAAAATCAAAAACTGTTTGCAAGCACGAATTACCTGAATGATTACGGTAAGCCCCCATAGCCTAATACAAGTCTATAAATATTTTAAACCCGTAAAAATTAATTAAAAATGAGTACAAATCACAACAGAATCAGAGTGGCAGATTTAGAAACAAATGAGCCAAACAAAATTTTAAAAACCAATGAACAAGGTGAACTAGAGTTTACTGACGCTAGCAATCTTCAAGTTGAAACTTACAATGCACTTGACTGTACTGAAGAAGGAAAAGTGCTAGATGCCAGACAAGGAAAGGTTTTAAAGGATATGATGGATAATGAGTATATGAAATTATCTGAAAATCAAACTTTTTCTGGAGTTAAAACTACAACTAATACTTCTTATCCTCAAAATGCAGGATTAGTAATTAGAAATACTTCTACTAATAGTAGTACAAAGAATATAATTTTATCTTCAAGTTCGGGAACTGGATTATTCTGTGACAATTCATCAGGAACAGGTGTTTTCTCCCAAACCTCATCAGGATCTGCAGGACACTTTTATTGTAATGGCAATGGAAAGGCATTAAACATTCAATCTTTAAATTCTTCTGATAAAACGGTAACTATTCTTGCTAATACAAATAATGACAATCTTTACATCACAAATAAGGCAGCTGGAGCTAATATAAAATCAATTTCAACAGGAACAGGTTTGGTATTTGCTGGAAATAATGGATTTGGTAATACCTCTACCATTAGCAAAGATGGAAATATAACAGCAAAATCAATTGAACTTGGTGCAGGTACAATTCAAAATCCAGCGTTAACAATCCCTAGTGGTTCTCTAACTTCTGATCCTAAAGAAGGGGCTATTGAACGCGACGAAAAAGGTCAATTATGGGAAACACATTTTGGAGTAAGATCTAGATTGATTACAACTGCCGATGACCTAATACTAATTGCATATAAGTTTCTTGGTGGTATCGAAGTTTATCATGAAAGCACTATTTCAGACACCAAACAATTTGTGACAGATAGTACTGTAATAGGAAAGATTAGAAACAATTCTGTTCAAAGACTTAATGCTTCCACTTTAACGAATTGTACATCTTGGAATTCAAATTCTAAGAAACCCAATATAGCTAAAATCGAAGTTTTTCTAAGAATTAATAATGGATTATTTGCCACTCATTGGGCTGGTTCTGGTGCAGTCAATCAAGTTAAAATCATGGAATACTCTGGTTTAAACAACTATGGTTATAAAAATTATCAGGAACTTATAATGTTCAACACACAGAATGATGAAGCATCGACATCACAATGGGCCTCAGTTGATTTTCAACAAAAAACTGTAATAGATGGCATTATAACAACCTTAGATAAATCCTACTATCTAAGAGATGCACTAAATACAAGAACATTTGGCCCCTCAGAAGCATCATTTAGTTTTGTTTTTGTTAACACTTTAGGTTTCGAAGATGCAACGAATGTTAATGGTCTTAATTCAAATACTCTTTTAAGAACTAATAACTATGCCCTTTTTTTAGAGACAATTAGAGGATAAATCTAAAAAAATAAAACCATTGGGAGTTTCCCAATCTCCCAATGGTCAATTAAAAACAATTAACTCTAAAAACTAAAATATCAATTAAAATTACCGGCCAAATTTCTTACTCATTAAAAATCCCCCATAGAAACAGATTGAAACCTATTCTACTCAAAATGATTTTCTATCCACTCTCTTTACAACTCTGTAAAGCCTTAGAACATTAATGTTAAACCGCTAAGCAGCTGTTTTTTAAACCCCAATTTTAGGCTCATCTTTACACTATCAAAAGAAAAAAAACATTAAAACCTTATAAAAAAAAAGGCCTTTTGAAGGGATATCGAAGCCTAATCAAATAACAGAAAAGCTTAGACAAACTCCTAAAAAATATGCATTCACAACTCAACGATTGGTTTGATCAAACCTGTATTTAACCATTCAAAACCCGAACAAAAAATTAAAGTCAAAAACAAATTAGAATATGCCAACTAATCCAATTCCTGCGGTTCCAATTCCTACAGCAAGATACTATCCCCGATTATCGGAGATTATTACTGTAGACGATTTACCAGAATTTTTATCGTTTGTCGAAGATGGTATGAATTCCATTTTTGAAAATATTCACTACAAAAACTTACAATATTCAAAAGGATATCGCGGTGATTCTGCCTTTTATAGTCTTGATATCGTATCGAGCAAAAAACTATCGCTGCCACTTCCTTTTGGCTTAGGTCTAGTTCTTAATCCCGACTTAGACAATGACTCTTCTATCTCTTCATTTCCTATTACGCTTGAGTATCAGTGGGAAATTTTAGCTTTCTTAAAAACTTTCCGTTCAAGCAGTTTCTCTTTTTCTATGGAAGATTTTTATAGTGTTGGTCTTCAGGTTTTCCGCATTAGCGAAGAACAGGTTGTGGCTCACATGATGAATATTTTCGTAGAAGCTGAAGAAGGAAAAACAAAATATGAAAAGCTTTTAGAAGATATCAATTTACTGCAAAACGCCGATCTGGAATTTCCAGCTGGCACAGAACAATCTATTAGTGCTATTATTAACCTCATCAATACTAGTACTATAATTACAAAATCGGTTCCGTTGCTTTTATTTGCAGTTTATATTTTTAAAGAAAATAATCTTGCAGAAACAAAAAACAGACTTCAGGAATTCTACAATATTATAGCTCCAGATGGTATCGAGGCTCATATTAAAAGAATTATTACTCCAAAAGCCAAAGCCTCTTTAGCTTTAAGTGCTGGTATTGAGTTTCCTAGAAACATCTTGAAACCAGTGGAATCTGATGGTTCTAATTATGGTAACGGAACCGAAAAATCAATGTTTACATTTGGCCAGGCGCAATTATACGCCGATACCGAAGAAGGCATTGGTTACCAATTAGAATTAGGTGGATCTCTGAAACCTTCTAATTTTGCTATGATCGGTAATACTGGTTTAATTCTTCAATTAGATACATTAAAAGTCGATTTAAGCAAGAAAACCAATATTCCAGAAGCCGATGCAGACGGACGTCCAAATGATTTTGTTGGAGTTTATGCGCGTGCTGTTTCGGTTACTCTACCTTCAAAATGGTTTCATGAAGAAGCCGAAATCCCAGGAAGCATTAACCCAACATTACAAATTGGTGCTTCAGATTTATTAATAGGTTCTGGAGGTCTTTCTGGAGATTTTTATCTGGAAACTGTTCCTAGTAAAAATGGTACATTTAGCTATTTCAATGATAAATTCAATTTTAATTACCCAATTACAATGTTCGAAAAGGACGAAGAAAGTGGGGTATTAAATAAAAAAGAAATCGCTGATTATTCGTCTTTACTTGTCTTTTTACAAGAACAAAACAGCAAAAACATCCCTTATGTTTTTGATTATCCATTATCGTTAACCACTCTTTCGTCATTACAATCATCTACGATCGATGCTTCGACAACTTATATTTTTACTAATGCCAAAGATTATCAAAACTTCTTATTAGAGTTGTATGATAATACACTTTGGAGAACAATTGGCTCAAAAAATAAAGGTTTCAAAGTTGGTTTTAACAAGTTTGATATTTCATTTAAACAGAATAAAGTAATTGGTTCTAATATCAAAGGTGCTTTAGAAATTCCGAAACTTAAAGGAAAAGATAAAAAGCCGTTAAGAGTTGGTATTGAAGGTCATTTAGCAGATGATGGCGATTTCAATCTTACAGCTTCTTTTAATAAAGATAATAAGTTAGAGGCCAATCTTTTTGATTTAGTCAAACTGGATTTTCACAGTTTAGAACTTGGAAAACAAGATGATGACTATTACGTTGGAACATCCTGTTCTGTTTCTTTTCCTGAAGGAACTTTGATCGGAAGCTTACTAAAAGGAAAAGGTTTCGAGGTTGAAAAACTACGTGTTTATAGTGACGGAAACATTGAAGTTGAAGGAGGATCAATTCCAATTCCAATCAGTCTTTCTGTTAATTTGGGGCCAGTTCAAATGGCGGTTACCAATATTAACTTTGGTTCCGTTCAAATCGAGGGACGTAAGTTTAATTTCTGGGGATTTGACGGTGCCATCAGTATCAATCCACTTGGAGTTGATGCCCGTGGTGAAGGGATAAAATACTATTATCCTGTCGATGGTAATTCTTCAGGTTCTTTCATCAGAATTCAAACTATTGAAGTGGATTTAATTATTCCTGGAACTGCAACCGAATCATCTGCAATGGCGGTTATTCATGGTATGATTTCGCTTCCTGAACCAGGAAAATCTAAAGAATTTATTGGTGAGGTTGGCTTAAAACTTCCAAAAGCAAAAATCTCTGGAAGTGTTGGAATGCGTTTTATGCCCAAATATCCAGCCTTTTTAATTGATGCCAGCATCGAACTTCCGGTTCCAATTCCGTTAGGATTTCTCGCCATTAATGCCTTTAGAGGATTATTAGGCTTTAGATATGTTGCCACTAAAGAAGCAGCAGGATTAACTAAAGATGATTCTTGGTATGATTTTTATAAACATCCAAAACCAGGTATTAATATTAGAAAATTCAGCGGGCCACCAGAGTCTATGCAATACAACGCACCGTTTTCTATTGGAGCCGGAGCTACTTTTGGAACAGTTGCAGATGGCGGACATGTACTGTCATTGAGAGCAATGCTATTACTGTCTCTACCTACTCTATTTTATATTGAAGCCGGACTGAATGTTATTGCAGGAAGGTTAGGTCTTATTGAAGATGATCCGAGTAATCCACCATTTTTCGCAATGGTTGCGTTTGGAGATGATTCGTTAGAGTTAGCAGCTGGAGCCGATTTCAGCATTCCAAAAGATAGCGGACAAATTTTCAAACTTCATGCCTTGCTAGAAGCTGGGTTTTTCTTCAAAAATCAGAAACCTTGGTATGTTAATCTTGGTTCCAAAAAAGATCCTATTGAAGCCCGAATCTTAACCTTATTTACAGCTAAGGCATTTATAATGCTTTCTGCTCAAGGAATTGAAGCTGGTGCAAGATTAGATTTCAAATTACAACAGAGTTTTGGTCCAGCCAAGGTAAAATTATGGGCTTATTTGGAAATGGGTGGAAAAATCTCATTCAAACGTCCGCAAATGGGTGGTTACATTTCTGCTGGTGGAGGAATCCAAATTAAGCTCTGGATTATTAATGTCGAAATTGTATTAGATACCATATTCTCAGTAGAATCATTTAAACCATTTTTAATTTATGCCAAATTAGAACTAAGTGTTCGTGTGAAAATTGGTTTTGTAAGAGTCCGTAAAAACTTTAAAGTGGAATTACAATGGGATATCAACAGAGTTATTGATCGTACACCATACAGCCCACTACCAATGGGAACAGTTGGAGATGGTCAGGATGATAGAACATTAGAAAATGTAAAAGGTGTCCATATGCTTACGAATGAAGCATTTGCCCTTGACTTTTTCGGAACTGTTCCAGATGGCAATGATATTAAAGAAATAATTCCTCTAGACACTTATATCGACATTAAAATGGCTAAAGGATTATTGCCTAATCCTGATTTAAAGCAAAAAATTGGAGGGTATACAGCCGAAGCCAAGAACTATACCGATATGATGCCTCCTGTGAGTACTCAGGCGGGAAGAAAATTACGTCAGGTAAAACATGAATACGGAATCAAATCGATTAATATAAAATCATGGAATGGTTCGGGATGGGTAGATTATCATCCTTTTGAAGCTGTTGTTAAAGATCCCGAAAGAACCATTGCATTAAAGGGACTACCTTGGGCACAATGGCAAAAAGCTATTGACCAGTATGATTCTATTCGTGTATTGGCAACAGATCCGTTTTCTTTTTTAAGTGCCGGAGAACCAGGATGGCATGTTCCTGAACAATTAGGAATTACTCCTTCAAAATTATTTTGTGGATCAACTGAAATTGAAAAACACCATACTGATTTCCTTAATAAACAAATTGGATATCGCTATTATGTGCCAATGCAGTATGAAGCAGACAAAATCAATGGATTATTTTTTAAATTAATCGGAGAACTTCCTGAAATCATTGCAAACAATACGATTGTTGGCGGAGACTTTATGAGCATTACCGCAGATAGAAATCCTCATGGTTATAATAAATCGCTATCATTTAGAAACGATAACGAATTAGAAATTATTTTTCCTGAATCGGCAATTGATCCTACGATAACACTTACAACTCAGGCAAAAGAAGTAAAAATTACAGCTTATACTGCTGTGTTTGAATATGGTGATAAATTAGTGTCTTATAAAGCCATTAATTTTAGAAAAGAAAGTGGAACTGATTTCTATACAGAACTGATTTACAATAAATCAGAATTTCTACAACCGATTACTTTAGTAAGCGAAGAAGTTGAAGATCAGAAAATAAAGATTGATAAAATTGTAATTACTCCGATTTCGGCAAAAGCAAAACGTATTAAAGAAATCAGACACGAAATCGCAGTTCTATTTGATGAGACATACAATGATTTAACTGGCGAAACTGAAATTACATTAACCGATCCTGATAAAATTGCAGCGTATAATTCGCTTATGCAAGAATTAGAAAACCTAAAATCGGATGCAGGTAACGAAAATGTAAATTCTGGAGGAAATCCAAATGCGTTGACTTTTACTCATTATTACGGTTATAACGGAAGAACTTTATACGATTTTGATCAAGTAATTAAATTCAATGATTCTTATGTGATCACTTTCCATCCAAAAGAAGATGCGAAAACTACGATTTTGTTACAAGTTGATTCTGATGGAAGTATTCTTAGAGAACGTTTGATTAATGGAATTGTAACTTCTCTACAAGTTGTAAATGGTAATTTGTTAGTTACACAAGCTTTAAAAGCAGAACAATGTAAAGGAATCGGAGAAGCCGTTATCGATCTTGATCTTATCATCGGATGTCAATCTCCTATCTCTGCTTCAGCAATTGTAGAATTGGACGAAGAACTAAATCCGATTTTAGGAACACAATATCCAAACACGTATTCTTTAGGCTTTAACAAAGTACTTCCGCTTGCAAATAATGATTTGCTTTGGGTAAACACATTAAATAACGAAACTGAAATCAGCTGGATTAAAGGAAGCGATCGAACTGTTATTTATCATTCAAAAATAAACGATGAAGTTGTTAAGGTTCTGAAGCAGAGTGATACTGAATTTATTTTGATCACAAAGGATAAAAAGATCATTCTTTTAAATATCAATAACACAACAAAAGTAATCTCTGTCGCTGATACAAAAGTACTTTCTGACACACAAATTGTTGAAATCGTTGATGCTATCAGTGTGAATAACAAAACATGGGTTTCGGTTAAACTTTCAAACAACAAGTTTGGTTTAATTCAAATTAATGGAAACACAGTTAATCTACTGAAAAATGATGCGATTTTTGAATCACCAGTTTATCTATCAAATAACCATTTGAGTACTAATTCTATTATAGCTTACAATACTCAATATTTATTTGTTTTTAATGAGAATCTAGAACTTACACGATTAATTCAAAGAGAAGATGAAGTAAAAGACGCTTCAATCATGAAGGTTCAAAACGAACCATCAGTAAATGAAATTGTGATGCTTTCTAATAAGCCAAATGAAAAAGGGGTTTATTTCTCATTGTTTAGTGATGTCTTCGATAATTGTGCTTTACATCCTGCAGCAACTGTCTCTGTAACATCGTCAACAACTGCTCTAACAAACGGAAGTACAAACCTTATTGTATTAAGCAATAGTACAGGATTAGATTTTACAAGAAACCTTAAAAACTCGAAAATCATCATAACTGATGCTGTTATTTGTTCGAATTTAGAAAATGCTGAAGATCCAGAACTTGATTACACAACTTACATTCAAAGTGTAGATTGGTTGAGTAAAGAAGATTATTACCATAACAAAACGATTTTGGATATTCCGGCTGTAGCCGATCAATTTCAAGCTATGAAAGATGCTGTTCAAACAACAGTACAACCAATCTGGAGACCAAACACAACATATTGTTTAGATTTTACTTTAACTGATACTGTTGATGACAACAAAAAGAACCCAACCGAATTTAAATACTATTACGGATTTAAAACACTTGGACCTATTGGACATTTTCCTGTACCAGATCCTAAAAATCCTGATGACAGACCATCTGTGAAGAATGAAGTAACAGAACTGTCTAAATCGCAATTAACCTCTTTAAGAAGTTATCTGGATTATAATCGTTCTTATCCAAATGCAGATGGAAGTTTACTGCAATCAAAACCATCATTTTATGGTGCTGACCAATGTAAAATTTCTTTATTCTTTGCCAATACCTACACTTCTCATATGTTTAAAAAATGGGATAGCTACGATACTGGAAGACCTGAAATTGATGGTGCATTGAATCTTTACATCAAAGATCCACAGACCGATTTGGTTATTAAATATCCACCAGAAGGAGAACAAGAAATAATTTATCCGAAAGCAGAAGAAATTGACGATGAAAGTGCAAGATGGTCTGATGATAATGATCCAAGGCTTCCAGTAAGTATTAAAATCTTAAACAATTTTATAGAAGATCCTTCTACAATGCGATGCAGTTTATCCTTAGGGGAACCTATAAAACCAAAATCATTAAAATACGAGACAAAATTAGCCAATTTAAAACCTTCTAAACTGTATACCGTTTTAGTCAATAACTATTTTGAAGGTGCACAAATAGGAGTTTCAAGCAAAAGTAAAAACATTTTAGTACACCAATTTGGATTCCAAACTTCCCGTTTCAAAAATTTTGAAGAACAGGTTCAGAGTTATTTTATTAATGAAGAAAAAACAAGCAAAGCCTTGTTTGATGTAAATGTAGATCTGAATCAGGAACGAATTGATGCTTTGTATTATTTGATTGCTCCAAAACAACCAAATGTTACGAATGCTCTAAGCGATTCTATGGCTCCGAAATACCAACATTTATTTGATTGTGCTGTAGAAGGGATTTTAAAATTATCTCCTCTTGATCCAGCTCAAAGTACTGAGGTAAATAGGATTATTGATACGAATACCGGGGCAACGATTGCACTTTTAATTCGTAATCCAGAACCGTTTAATATTCCAAAAATGCCTTTAGGAGAAATTCAGGATACGATTTCAGTTTTAGATGAATCAGAAAATCCAATAGCTGAATACAGCGTATTGCATTCAAAAGATTACTCACAAGCATTGATTATGCACCCGGATAAAACAATTTTAAATCTGGAAGGATTGAAAATCAAGTTTAAATACAAAATGTGGAATACTGAAGGAAGTGGAACTTTAACCAGTACTCTTGACACACAAATATTGCCATTATACAATACAAATCTTTAAAAAATAAGAAAAAAAATGAGTTCTATAAATCTTCAGGAAAACCAACTCTCTGGCTGTGAAACTTATATTGCAATTGTAGTAGACGAATCAGGTTCTATCAATAGTGAAGAAGCACAGCAGATTCGCTCAGGATTGATTTCATTTATCGATTCTCAGGCGAATAGCAAAATCACACTTTCGTTAATCGGAATGTCTAACAGCGATATCGCTGTTAGAACCGATAACGTTATTGAAAAAAGAATTTCCAGTAATGCAAATGATTTTAAACATTGGATTGAGGTATATGGTGATGGAAGGGAAAATATACAATCAGATTATTGGGCTTCTGGTTTAAATGTTGCCAAAAATCTACCTGTTACCCCAGATGTTGTCTTTGTAATTACAGACGGTTTGCAGGTCAATAATTCTGATTTCTTAAAAAGTCTGTTTACTGATTTGAATCTTGTATCAAAAGTTTTTGTTTACGGAGTCACCAGTTCTTTAGATACTATTGAAGAATTGACCACACCTCTTTCTAACTTTTTAGGAAGAGCACCAATTTTAAAAGATAACCAGGCTTCTGTTTTAGATTCAGATTACCTTCGAGCTTCAGATTTCGGTACTTTAGGATTTGAATTAGAGAAACTTGCTTCTGACCTTTCTCGTTTACAAATTGGATGTTTTCCAATTGTAAGTATTATTGCAAATCATTTAAATTATCCTTCCTTAAAAAAAGGCATTAGGGTAAACGCACCATGTGGAACTTTATTACTTAAAAATAAAAGCCGTGTTCCGTTAAATTTAAGTGCTGGAACAAAAATTCATAACGAAAAGAATGTCAACGGACTTGTCTTTAAACTAGATAATTCGGTTACAATTCCTGGAAAATCCGAAATTGAAGTCGTTATTCGAGTTGAAGGAAAACCTTTGGCTTTTGGCCATTCTTCTGCGCTTATTAGTTTAAGTAATGTCGAAAATCCTTCTGGAATCAATATTAATTTTGATATTGGTCGAGGATCATCAATCATCGATATTTCTTCAGAAAAAACAAATTTGCAATCCACTTATTTACAAGTTGCAACAGCCGGTTCACGAGGAATTGACAGTACAAAAGGAATTCATCTTCGTTGGATGCTGGCTGGAAAATTAGGTAAAAACCACCTTCCAAAGGGAGAATTATATAAAGAAGAAAGTTCTAATTTAAGTTTCAACAAACCTGATGACTTTGTTAAAGTCTACAGAGCCCCTTACAACAAAATAAGTCAGGAAATCAGTTTATCACAAAATCCTAATGTTGTTGATAACAAAAAGGCACTTTGGATTTATAAAACAGCAAATCAAAAATCTGTTTATATCAATTTCATCGATACCAAAAAATACAAAGACATTAAACTTGGTATAGATCCGTTAACAAATCCAACTGCTTTTATGCAAGCTTATGGAAATAGTCTGATTGAAATTGAAACCAAAACCGATCTGTTTTTTGCAGCCGAATTAGACTTTTCTTCACCAAGTACTTCAAAAAGTGTAAAACTTGAAACCTTATCTGTTGCCGAAAACAAAATCACGGCAGATAAAAGCGTAAGTAATCGTAAGACATATACTTCAACACAATTAAATAGTCCTATTCGTTTAGTGGCTGAAAATGGAAGAAGCATTCGATTTAAAGCTAGTAATTGTTTTTTTAAATCAATTCATCTCGAATTTTATTCTGATTTTATTACTCAGGCAAATACTAATGGAGATTGGTTTTTAAAAGGCCAATACGGATTAAACACAAATGATTTTAAAGTTTTTGAGCAGCTTGAGCCAAAACTAAATGCAGTTCATGGAAAATGGTTGAAATACAATGATGGCGAATATGTCAACGTTAAAAACTATCAAAATAAATGGAATAGAATCACAGATAAAGACGATATCAGTGATGAAAACATTAAAGATATTGTTACTAAATATATCAGTTTAAGTGAAGTACTTGATAATCCAACAGCAGAAAAAGAGATTTCATTTGGAGATAAAATTCCTGTAAACGAACCAAAAGATGGTGAACCACAAGAGTACGCTGAAAATTTAACCACCATATCTTATCTGGATCTTTTAAATATCGCTGCAAACGATTATCACGTTGCACGTATGCTTGGTTTAGGTTGTTTAGATATTGATGAGGAAGTGTATACTGGTGAATATGTTTATTTAACGGAATATACCACTTTTGGAAGTTTAGAAGATGGTATTGAAGGAACTGAAGTACAGCATCTTTCTATGAGTATTCCAACTTCTGTAAACACAGAACGTAAGCCGCTGCCGATTCAGTTAAGTAAAATTGTTCCTGGATTGAATGTAGATGCAAATGAAAATCCAAACGCAAGAATTACAGATGCAGAAGGATATAGTTTTGATGGGAAGAAAAGATTCGTAAGCTTATTTATGGATGATGTCATGGAATATGATGTTAACGTAGATTTCTTTAAATCTCCTTTAGAATATGATGGAAGTAACTTTACATTCCCAATTTATTTAGGAGTCGATCATAAAATTGCTACAGAAACAATATGGCAAAATCCTGAACTATCGCATGATGTCGAATACAAAAGTGTTGATCAAAATCTAAAGGAATCTAAGTTTGAGACTGTTCCAATTATTATTCCTGAATCTGGTAAATCAATTTTAAATGCCATTCAGGAAAAAACAGGAGAGCATATTTACATCTATCAGGGATACGGAATTAATATTTTCTCTAGAGCAACATCAGGCCGTCAGATTAGTATTAAGTCAGAAATTAAACCTGCAAATAATTTAATCCCGCCAAGCAATATTAATGCTCTTTTGGTTACAGAAGAAAAACCTTTAATGTTTACCTCTCTTTCTGAACAAGAACTATTAGGCAAGATTACTGGAAGCGATAAAACATTAGTTAGAATCTTGTTTGATTATTACTCGGCACAGGAACTAATCAGCTATACTGTACCAAAAGAAATGTCTGCAGAAGACGCAGAAACTGATATAGAATCTATTTTCCCTGATGATAAAGAAATATTTGCCGATCATTTTAAACTGTATTACAAAGATGGACTTCCGGAGGTTGAATATGGTCAAATTGAAAAGATTGAGAATAATTCGACAGATAATCTTACTTCGATTGTTAAGATAAGAGAGTATAAAATTATCAGTAGTGGCCAGGAAGTTAAAATTGGTTTGAACAATACTAATAAAACCCGATTTAATGGGGGAATTTTAACAATTGGAGAGGAGAACTTTTTAATTCAAAACATTGAGGTTGAATCAAAAAGGGATACAAATGGCAATGATGTCTTTGATTATGCTTTAGTAGAAGTATTGAAAAAAGAAGTAACAGACAAACTTCATGCTGATGGAGATGCAACAATAGATTCTGAACAACTTCAGCCTATTAAAATTCCAGAAAACAGTTTATGTACACTAGTGCAAAATATGCAGACTCCCGAAAACTGGCATCAACCTGAAATTGATTTTAAAATTGAATATCCTGAAAGTTTAAAAGCTGTTAACAGAGAAGTTATTGAACATACAACTGAAAATGGAAAAGATTTACAACTAGAAAAAACAAGAGGTGTCTGGGAAAATGCTGTAATCGAAAGAGTTTTGGAAGTTTCTTATGAAATGAATACAGATGGAACTTACAAATTGGATGAAAATGATAATCCGATTAAATTGGAAGTTTATCAAATGAATGAGGACGGTACATATAAATTGGATAAAGATGGTAATCCGATGAAAGTAAATGATGAAAAACATTTAGGATTATACAAAATCACTTTACGAAATTTTAATTTACCTCAGCATCCTCAGTTTCAATCTGAAAATGGAAATTCTGTTGAATGGTCTAATGGTATTGTGCGATTGTTTACAAAAAATGCGATTCCTGTAGAAAATACTGTTCCTGTAAAATCAAGAAAAGAATTTAAAGTTTTTAAAACCGAGAATAATAGTGAAACCGGAGATTTAGTTTTATATATCGACGATCCTGATTTTAAACTTGGTGATTTCGAAACACAAAGCATGGATAAAAACTATGATGAAATTTTAGGTGCAATAAATCCTATTTCAGAAAAAAATGCATCAGATTATTCCAATTTTGTATCTCAGCGTGTCAATTATTATCCAAGTTATAAAGTTTATTTGTACGCAGACCCAGTTTCTGGAATTACGGAACAAAATATTCAACCAAGAGAAAATGAAAGTACACACTACTCTATTTTCGGAATCAGTACACATGCAGTAAAAGAAGAACTTGATTTACATTATAAATCGAAAATTAGTATTCCTACTCCAATGTATGCTGTTAAAGTTGAAAAGTCTGAAAGACCAGAACAAATTACAGGTGGCAGTTTGTATGCAACACGACCAGATTTTTACAATCGTTCGACATTTACTTTCACAACAAAATATAAACAGAATCATACACCTTATGGATTATTGCATTATAGAGCCAATGATGAAGATTTTCTAAATATTTTATACAAACCTGAGACGGTAGTTGTAATTCGTGAAGAGTTAAACAAATTAGGGGGAAATGACGAAATTAGTTTCAAAGAAAGATGGGAAGACTTTTTAGATTTTAACGGTCTTGCTGATAGAGGTCAGTATAAAACTTTACCAGAAAACGAATTAGAAGAAAGCTACCAATTTCCATTACCTGATAATGAAGAATTTATTCAACTCATTAATGATTTTATTGAATGGCATAATGCTGCACAAGGAACACACGAACCGACAATTACAGCAATTACATCATTAAATCAGGTTCTAATTTCACAGCAAGTTCAAAACCCAATGTTGGCGGTTTACTTTATTGAACAAGCTATTCATTCTGCTTTTGTTCCATTAACCGAAGTACCTGTTGTTTATGAATATATTAAAGGAAGTAATTATGTGCCAATTAATAAAAAACAAACCATTAAAGATAAAAACGGAAATTCTTTAAAACCAACAGATAGTGATTTTGATATTGCTCCGATGATGAAACTCATCAGCGAAAGCGAAACTCAGTTTACCGATTTTAACCTTGACGGAAATTCTCAAAATACTTATTTCTATGCTGTTCGCGAAATGGACATCAAAATGAATTTTGGAGCATTTAGTGATCTTTTAGGTCCTGTAAAACTGGTAGCTTCTACTCCACCAAAAACACCCGAAATTAAAAGGATTATGCCAATTCTTGAAAATCAGGTTCTCGGAATTAAGCCTGCAGTTCAGATCGAATTAAATGCTTATCCACAGCAATACAAAATCAAAAAAATCAATATTTATCGTGCTGAAACCATGCTTGATGCACAATCTATCAGAACGATGAAACTGGTTAAGGAAATTTTTATTGATGAAGAAACGTGGTCTGCAGATTTTGAAAATGTCTGGACAGTTTATGATGATTTTGAAGATTTAGAATCTGTTCCTTTTGCAGATGGTCTATTTTATAGAATTACAGTTTCCAAACAAATTGAGTATGCTGATTCAGAATCAACTACTGGCAATCCGGTTATAAATATTGATTATGCTCCATCTCAGCCTTCAAAAATTACAGCAACAACAATTGTCGATACTGTTTCGCCTGAGTCTCCAACTTTAGAAGCTTCAGGAACCCCTACAGGAATAAATGAAGCGATTTTAAAACCTGTCGTTTTCAATTGGGAAAAAACAGTTTATAATGGTAAATATCATTTATACAAAATGAACAATCAAGGTAACTGGGAAAAAATTCAGGAGATTGCTACAAATCTGGACGAGATTACATTGCCTTTACAAGAAACTAATTTAAACACTGATGAACTGCTTATTAAAGATGAAGATGGTCAAAGAATC
Organism: Flavobacterium panacis; assembly: GCF_024649945.1. Classification (GTDB taxonomy): domain Bacteria; phylum Bacteroidota; class Bacteroidia; order Flavobacteriales; family Flavobacteriaceae; genus Flavobacterium; species Flavobacterium panacis. The sequence goes on from NZ_JANKMS010000002.1 coordinate 660,181, forward strand.
TATCACCATTTCAAAGTAATCTCTGAAAACTCATCTGGAATGTTAAGCAGTGATGAAAAAATCCTAACTCTTTAAAAAACTGACAGTACCAATGATTTATTTCATTGGTATTGCCTTCAGGTCTTATACAAACATTTAAAAGCAAGAAATAAAACTAAATAAAATGGCAACAAGTAGAAATGACTTTCATAACAAATTCAATAATGGGGATATTCCATCGCACTTTGACTTTGTTGAAATTTTTGACAATTTCGTTCACAGAGACGACGACAAGGCCAATTTTCAAATGGTCGAAACAGGAACAGATAACGCACATTATATAACTCCCGCACTTTTAAAAGCAGCTTTCCAAAATGCTGGAATTATTGCCGGAAATTGTTATGTTCCAATCAAAATTTTTCAGGATAATTTTCTTGAATCAGATATCCAGCTAGATCCAGCTCCTATTATGGATAGCGTTAAAGTTTACAAAAACGGACAATTATTAAAGGAAATTAATGATTATGAAATAAACTATGATAGTGGTGCACTTCACTTTTTAGATCCAATAAACAATCGAAACATTGAAATAAATTACTGGGCAAAAAATCTTGATGCAGAACCAAATGATCCTAATGTTGATCCAATTCTTGGAAGTTTATCTATACCATTTAAAGAAAACTTTGAGGAAGATGTCTTTAATGATGATAAAATTACTTTAAAAGAAATTCCAGTTAAAGATAGTGTTCGAATCTATAAAAATGGTCAGCTCCTTAGAGAAGGAACTGGCAAAGATTACACAGTAAACTATGACAACGGAATTATTACATTTTCTGCCGTAATAAGCAATCGCAATCTTGAAGTTGATTATTGGTATAAAAGTACTGTTTCTTTATCAGATTTGGAATTAAACAACAAATACGTCGATTTAACAACAGCGCAAACTATTGGAGGCAATAAAACTTTTACAGAAACAATTGAAGCTAAAAGTTTTATTAAAACTGGAGGTACCTCCAATCAGTTTTTAATGGCAGATGGTTCTGTATCTACTTCTCCTGGCTCTGATTATGATGCAGGGCATTCTATTGGCGTAATTCCTTTTTCGGGAGGATACCAAAAATTCAGTAATGGATTGATATTACAGTGGGCTTTTTTAAGGAGTAATACAGCAACTTACAGCTTCCCTTTAACGTGGCCTACAGGTGCTCTAAGCGTCATGGTATCTACTGTAAGAACAAGTTCGGGAAGCAGAGGATTTAATCATGTTGCAAACGTCACAGCAAACAGTTATTACGCCGTAATTGATGGGAATAGCGGGTACATGTTTGCAATTGGGTATTAATCATAAACTAAAAATTTAAAAATTATGTATAAAGGAACATATAACGAAAAAGGAGAATACACTGGTTTTTATGTGGAAGGAATTCATGAAAATATTCCTCAACCGTATATCGAATTAACCGAAGAACAATGGCAACAAGCATTATCAAAAAACTATAAAATAATTGACGGTCAACATACTTACTCTCTCTTTGTGCAAGATAAAGAAGAGCTTCTAGAAAACGTAAGAGCTACCAGAAACGCACTTTTAACAGATAGCGACTGGACACAAGTAGAAGATTCTCCTCTTTCTGAAGAAAAAAAAACAGCCTGGAAAAATTATAGACAAGAGCTAAGAGATTTAACAGATACGGTAGATACGGCATCAATTGTTTGGCCTGTAAAGCCCATCTAAAATGATGATTTATAACTCTCAAATGATTATACAATCCAATAACTATTCTTTATTAAAATAAATATGGAAGAAAATATAACATACAAACCTTTTGCTTATACAGATCAATATAATCCAGTAGAAGGAACATCAGTTTATTATAATACTGAAAAGACTTTAGCCGTAAAAAAGAACGATTGTACGTATGGAACAGCTGGGAATCTAGTTACTTTAATTGCTCCTGCTAATAAATTTATTTCTACAGAAAGCGTTGCAGACGCAAATGAACAAGCTGAATCTTGGCTAAATGCAAATGCTCAAGCTTATGCCAATAATACTGGTATTTGCAGTATTAGACCTACTGCATGGCGAGGATCTAATCCATCTTGTGTATTAGAGCCTTCAAGAACATTATTACCATTTGATTATATGATTATTAAATACAAATGGGCATTAGGCGCAGGTCAAGACTTAGATACTTTTACTGGTATTATTAATACTGGTATTAGCACTTTAGACAATAAATGGGTCGGATTCGGACTTAATAGCGAAGTTCCACCAAGTAATTCTGCACAAAACACTTACGTTATGTGGGGTGGAGACGTAATGGATGTGACTGGTACTGAAACTTGTCTTGTAAATTTCAAAAAATTAAAAGAAGATTATTCTAGTTTAAATGATATTCAGGTAAGAATGGCCGGAGTATGGTGGAGCTCAAAAAATACAGGAAATATTGATGTAGAAATAACAACATATCTGGGTGGCACTATGACGAAAGTAGACAAAGACATTGTAAACAGTAATGGACAACAGGTTCAGCAACTAAATTTTTCAAAAAATGTTTCAGTACAAGGAACTCGCTTAACTATAGACCAAGTTACCAATATTGGTTACATTAATTATTCAAACAACCTCTCGACTGCAAATGTTGTAATAAATTATTAAAAATATGGGAAATACAGGATATAAATTTTTTGATTCACTAGAACAATATTACACCGACGATGATACTTCAACAGGAGAAACAAAGTCAAATGTAAAGACAGATGCAGATTACATTGCACCTTTCAAAGATGAAGTTGATTGTCCGCCAGCGATACGTTTCTACAATACATTGCAAACTAAAACTGTTACTAAAAACAATTGCGGACCTGGCCATTTAGGAAGTGCCGTAACATTAACCGCTTATGTAAACCAATTTGTTTCAAATGAAAGTGTAGCAGATGCAAATAATCAAGCCATTGCTTGGCTGGATGCTAATGCTCAGATATATGCTAATAATATGGGAACTTGTACACCTAATAGTGTAAATCCAACAGTACCAACATTACAATATGCCTATTATGGGGGTGAAAACATGACACTACAATGGCCTAATAATATTGATTCGGGGCCTATAAATTATGAGCTGTACCGCAGTATTAATGGTGGTGGCCCTACGCTTATACAATCATCAACAGATACCTTTTTTTATGACATTTTATCAAACGGAATAGAATATTCATACCAAATTAGAATTAATTCCAATGGATATACGTCTCCTTACAGCAACACTGTCAAAGTAACAGGTAACTTGTTCATCTAAAAAAACATAATTTATAATCTTTTGGAGCAAAAAAACTCCAAAAGATTACTTGTTTATTCAAAAAAACTTTAAAATACCACACAAAATGAGTACAAACCATAACAGAATAAAAGTCTCTGATTTAGAGACAAATGAACCTGATAAAATTTTAAAAACTAATAAATATGGAGAATTAGAATTTAGTGAAGCTTCTGCAAACGCCGATTCTCTTTTTGAAACGGGACCAGGTCTAAATTCGATACAATCTAAAAACAATGGAAATACGGCTTCAGGAATTTTTTCGATAGCCACTGGAAACAATACACAAGCTAATGGAAATTTCTCATCGGCAGAAAATTTTGGGACTATAGCAAATGGTACTTTTTCACATGCAAAAGGATACGGAACCTTAGCAGACAATGACTTTGCGTATGCAGAAGGAGATCATACTTCTGCAAAAGGAAATACCTCACATGCGGAAGGAAAAGAGACTATAGCTATTGCCGATTATAGTCATGCGCAAGGTTACAAATGCCAATCTGCTGGGTACTTTTCACATGCAGGAGGCAATAATACTAAAGCTAATGGAGAAAGTTCTTTTGTACATGGAACCAACAGTATTGCTAATGGAGCCAATTCTGTTGTTTTCGGAAACTCAAGTAAGTCAGATGCAAATAATGTTGTCGTTCTTGGAAGGGATATATATGGTAATCAAGCTGATACTACCTACGTAAGCAAACTTAACATAAAATATCTTAATAGTGGAACAACTACAGTCGGTTTAGGATTAGATTCTAATGGCAATGTAATCGGTAATCCTCCACAAAATCTGCAATCTGTTTTAGATACTGGCAGTGGAGCCAATACAAACAATGAAATGACAATTGTCTCTCCTCATTTTAGATTTTTGAGCTCTAAAAGTAAAGGTGCCATAATAACTGATGGACGAGGAATGACAATTCAGGGACAAGAAGGAGGTCTCTATTTAGAAGGAAATTCAGGAGGCCTACATTTGGGAAATACGACAGTTATTGATTTTAGTGCTCCTGCAGAATTTTTATCGGAGACCAGATTTAAATCACCAACTCGAGTTAAAAACGGGAATAATTTAATTTTTGAGGGGTTAGGAAATAACGCAGTCATCAATAAAGGTCAATACAATGGAGATCCTTTACTAATAAATTGTGATGATGGTATTCTAGTAAACTACAAAAATATTGCCACTGCTGTAAATGGTGTTACAGCAGATCGCTCTGGTATGATCGTAACTATGGCAGTAAACAATACAACTACACCGCTTACTTTGTCAGATTTAAACTCAACTTATCCAAATGTTTTGCCGGCTTACAGAGTACAATGTTTTAATATCGATAGTGGAGGAATTATTTATGAAAAAAGTAATATATCCAGTAATGGTATTCCGCAATGGTTTAAATATAATGCAACAAGAGTTTTATAAAACATTAAAGTCCCCGAAAATAATTTAAGGGTTAAGATTAGATAATAAATAGATTGATCAACTTTAAAATTAAAACAAAAAATGCATACAAACCACAACAGAATAAAAGTGGCTGATTTAGAAAATAATGAGCCAAATAAAATTTTAAAAACAAATAGAGATGGAGAATTAGAATTTACTGATCTAACCGCCTCATTAGATTTTAAAACAATTAATGGGGAATCTATTATTGGGAATGGAGATATTGATTTTTCAAATAAACAGGATATTTCAAATCAGATTGAAATAAGTACAAGTCAAACCATTCCTTCCAATTGGCATGGTAAAACTGTACTTTTTACTACAAATTGTACAATTACAGTTCCTAGCTTATTACCTGATAGTTTTGTTTTTAACGGAATTACATTACTTGGAGTAAGTGTAACTTGGGCGATCACTCAACCGTACACATGGTTATTCGGAACTCCTTCTGTAACCGCAGAAAAACAGATTTTCACTTTTACAAAAAGAGGAAATACAAATAGTGTTTTATTATTAGGTGTATAAATATGGGAAGCTTATTACAAAATACAGTTTTTGGAAAATCTAATTACAAAGTAAATACTTACATAGGAGGAATTGGTCCCTCTATAAATAACCCAGTATTACTTGCCAATAAATTAGGAATTGCAGTTAACCGAATTAAGCTTTTCCGAGTTATAGATAATGATATAGAATGCGCGATAATTGGTGGAATGTATGAAGTCAAAGGTTTTAATCACACTGATGTAAGTCAAATTACTTATTATAGAGATCCAACTGGAATTGTTTCAGGAATTGGTCCTCAAGGGTTTTATAATACTGGATTGATCGAAGGTTATTTTCCAAACGCTACCTACATTTCAGTAGCTGCTTTTGATCAAAATCTTTATCCTAGCGGAAAGCCTAAAAATCTTTTAAAAAAATTATATATTCCTTCAGTAACAAAAATCGGTAATACAACTTTAAACGAAAGTGTTTTTAGATCTGGAAATCTAAATGCAGGCAAAATATGGGCAAATCCAATATTACAAACAATAAATTCAGGAGGAGTTGAAGGAGATCTAGCATTTTTAGCAACCGGAAACACTATTGTATATGTTAATGACTTTACAAAGCCAGACAACATTACAAATTTATCTGCAACATCTATTTATAATACAGGAATCCAGCTCAGTTTCACACCTCCAAATTCAATTAACGGAATAGATTGGTATGAAGTATATGTAAATGGCATCTATAAGCAAGACATAAAAAATAGTGGAGATATAATTTCGGGATTAACTAAAAATACGAACTATAATATCAATTTAATTGCTGTTGATAATTTGCATAACAAGTCCGTTTCAAGTGCTACCTTAAATTTTACAACTGGTAATATAAATTTAGATGTAGATGCCGAAAATTTCATAACCTCCTCTCAAAATCATAAGTATATAGATATAATAAACAATTTAGTAGTTTCATTAAAAACAAATAATCTTTGGAATAAAATACAGGCTGCTTATCCATTTGTAGGTAGTACGCAAGTTAATCACAAATTTAACCTAAAGAATCCGTTAGATACAAATAGTGCTTTTAGACTAGTGTTTAATGGTGGAGGTACCCACTCCGTTAACGGATACCAAACTAATGGCAGTAATGCTTATGCAAACACTTTTCTAAATGTAAACACTTATCATACATTTTCAAATGCTGGTTTAACAATTGTTTGTGGAACAAATAATGTACCAACTACTACAAATTCTTTTGATTTTGGGGCGCAAAAATCCAGTTCTCCATGGGAATGTTACCAAATACATTTAAATCATGGAGCATCAAAAAACAACAACGTATTTGTTGTTGGAACAGTTGGTTTGTCAAAAACTGCAGTAAATAATGCAAAAGGGATTCATACCATAAGTAAGACCACAAATACGGAAGCAAGTTATTCTAAAAATGGAAATTTTGACACTACGATAGCAGGTACACAAACTGGAATAGTACCTGCATTACCATATTTTATTGGTTGCTTAAATAATGGAGGATCTCCTTATGGTTATTCAAATCAAAGAATACAGTTTATTATAATTCATGAAGGATTATCCAATGAGGAAGTTAAAACTTTACACACTATCATTGATGCTTTCGAAAATAGCTTGGGCCGAAAAACCTGGTAGCTATACAAAATCTAAAAGAGAAATTTATATGAAGTAAAATCCATAATAAACAAAATACAAATGAACACAAACCACAATAGAATAAAAGTATCTGATCTAGAAACAAATACTTCAGGTAAAATTTTAGTAACCAATCAAGATGGAGAATTAGAATTTAATGAATTATCATCGACTTTAGATTTTAAAACAATTAATGGCGAATCAATTCTGGGAGACGGAAATATCGATTTATCCAATAAACAAGATATTTCAAATCAAATTGAAGTAAGCTCAAGTCAAACCATTTCCCCAAATTGGCACGGCAAAACAATAATTTTTACCACTAACTGTACCATTACAGTTCCGCCAACATTACCCGAAAGTTTTATTTTTAACGGAATTACTTTAACCGGAGTAACTGTTACATGGGCAATAACAGCTCCTCATACCTGGTTGTTTGGAACTCCATCACCAACAACTGAAAAGCAAATTTTTACTTTTACGAAAAGAGGAAATACCAATAGTGTTTTATTGTTAGGAGTGTAATTATGGGAGCTCTAATACAAAACACTATTTTTGGTAGAACGAAAAAATCGTTCGTTTCTACCTGGAGAACTTCTAATATTTCTAATGGATCTAGCGCTGCTGCCCAAATAAAACTTCCTCTAGTTTCATCAGGCACTTACAACTTCATAATAGATTGGGGCGATGGGACTTCTGATACTATAACTAAATGGAATCAAACCCAAGTAACGCATAATTATGCATCTGCAGGAGATTATACAATAAAAATAAGTGGCTTATTAAATGGTTGGGCGTTTAACAATAGTGGCGATAGACTAAAAATTACATCAGTAAGTTCATGGGGAAACTTTATATTAGGTTCAGGTGCTTTTCATGGGTGTGCTAATTTAGTTCTTAATGCAGTATCAGATATTCCAAATGTTAATGGATTAGTATTTAGTTTTTTTGGGTGTAGTTCACTAACCACAATAAACAAACTTGAACAGTGGAATTTAAGCGTGATTAATTCGTTAAACGCAACTTTTTCGGGCTGTACAAATTTTAATCAAAATATTGGTTCGTGGAATGTTACGAATGTTGTAAATCTTTCCGCTTTATTTCAAAATTGTACAAATTTCAACAATGGCGGAAGTAACACGATTAATAATTGGAATGTAAGTAATGTGAGTTTATTTACTAGTGTTTTTCAAAATTGCACAAATTTCAATCAGCCATTAAATTTATGGAGTACAGGAAACGGAACAGGATTTAATTTAATGTTTTCAGGTTGTACAAATTTTAATCAAAACATTGGTTCGTGGAATGTTACAAAAGGAACTAATTTTATTTCAATGTTTCAGAATTCTACAGCTTTTAATAATGGAGGTTCTGGAACAATAGGAGGATGGATTTTAAACACAACTTCGAATGTTGATTTATCTAGTATTTTTTCAGGCTGTAAAAATTTTAATCAAAATTTAGGGGCTTGGAACGTTAGCAAAGTTGTGAGTTTTAATTCAATGTTTCTAGGGTGTACAATTTTCAACAATGGTGGCAGCAACACTATTAATAATTGGGTATTAAACACTACAGCAAATGTTACAATGCAGTCGGTTTTTTATCAATGTTCTGCATTTAATCAGCCATTAGACAATTGGAACACTAGCAGAGTTATTAATTTACAGCAAATGTTTTTTGAAGCCCTTATTTTTAATCAGCCTTTAAATACTTGGAATACATCTAATGTAACCAATATGATAGGAACTTTTTATAGAGCTGAAGTCTTTAACCAGCCATTAAACAATTGGAATACAACAAATGTTACAACTATGAATGCAATGTTTCAAAGAGCGTATTTGTTTAATCAAAACATAGGAAATTGGGACACACAAAACGTAACAACTATGCAGAGAATGTTTTTTTTCGGGTTCGCATTTGATCAAAACATTGGTTCGTGGAATGTTTCTAAAGTAATTGATTTTTCTGAAATGTTTGTTCAAGCAAATGTTTTTAATAATGGTGGTAGTAATTCAATTAACAACTGGGTTATTAATAGTTCTACATCTTCTAATATTTCTATGTTTTCAATGTTTAAACAAGCGAGATTATTCAATCAGCCATTAGGAAATTGGAATACGAGCAGAGTTGTTGATATGAATAGTATGTTTTGGTCTGCTTCTGCATTTAATCAAGACATAGGGAGTTGGAATGTTTCTTTAGTAACAAATTTCGGAGATATGTTTCAAAGTGCTGTATTATTTGATCAAAACTTAGGCTCATGGAACACTGTATCTGTAACTAATATGTCAAATATGTTCGCAGCAGCATTAGTTTTCAATAACGGAGGTAGCAACACGATTAATAATTGGAATGTTTCGAATGTTACAACAATGCAGAATATGTTTTATACAGCTCCCACATTTAATCAACCATTAGGGAATTGGAATGTTTCAAATGTTATAAATTTTCATGGGTTTCTGTTTGGAAAAATAGCAGCTACTTATTCATCAACAAATTTAGATGCAATTTATAATGGTTGGAGCAGTAGACCTGTTAAACCAAATATTTATTTAACATTTGGAACAGCTAAACACACATCTTCATCAATTGCAGGAAAAGCAATTTTGACTGGTTCTCCTAATAATTGGACTATTACTGATGGAGGGATATAAACCTCTTCTACAATTTTGTTTTTTTAAGACATTTAAAACAATAAATAAAAAATACCACAACAAATGCATACAAACCACAACAGAATAAAAGTTTCCGATCTGGAAACAAATACTTCGGGTAAAATTTTAGTAACCAATCAAAATGGAGAATTAGAATTTAATGAATTATCATCGACTTTAGATTTTAAAACAATTAATGGCGAATCAATTCTGGGAGACGGAAATATTGATTTATCCAATAAACAAGATATTTCAAATCAAATTGAAGTAAGTTCAAATCAAACCATTTCTCCAAATTGGCACGGTAAAACGATAATCTTCAACACTAACTGCACCATTACAGTTCCGCCAACACTACCTGAAAGTTTTATTTTTAACGGAATTACTTTAACTGGAGTAACTGTTACATGGGTAATAACAGTTCCTCATAATTGGTTCTTTGGAACTCCATCACCAACAACTGAAAAGCAAATTTTTACTTTTACAAAAAGAGGAAATACCAATAGTGTTTTATTATTAGGAGTGTAATTATGGGAACTCTAATACAAAACACTATTTTTGGTAAAACGAAAAAATCGTTCGTTTCTACCTGGCGTACTTCTAATATTTCTACCGGATCTAGCGCTGCTACCCAAATAAAACTTCCTTTAGTTTCATTGGGAACTTACAGCTTCATAGTAGATTGGGGCGATGGGAGTTCTGATACTATAACTAAATGGAATCAAGCTGAAACAACTCACACTTATTCAGTTGAAGGAGATTATGTAATTAAAATTACAGGAATCTGTAATGGATGGCAATTTAACAATACAGGAGACCGATTAAAGATCTTATCTGTTTTGAATTGGGGAAAATTAAAACTAAATCCTGCTATAGGTTCTTATTTTCGTGGATGTGAAAATTTAAATTTATCAACTGTAGCAGATGTTCCTGATTTAAAAGGAGTAACAAGTCTTGCATTTGCATTTAGCGCTTGTACATCTTTAAATGCGATTAATAAAATAAATGAATGGGATGTATCAAACATTACAACATTTGAATCAATGTTTTACGCGACTCCATTTAATCAAAATATAGGTGCATGGAATGTTTCTAATTCTACAAATTTCGCTAATATGTTTTTTCATAATTCAAAGTTTAATAATGGAGGAAGTCCTGATATTAACAATTGGGTATTTAGAACAACTGGAACAATAACTCTTAGCGGAATGTTTAGTAATGCTACATCATTTAATCAGCCGCTAAATAATTGGAATACTGAATTCTGCGGTTTTTTTCAAAATATATTTCGAAATGCGGCATCTTTTAATCAGGATTTAAGCTCATGGAACGTTTCAAATGGTGCAATTTTTACAGAGATGTTTGCAGGAGCGACTTCTTTTGATCAAAATATTGGCTCTTGGAATGTCTCAAAAGTAATAACTTTCACTAATATGTTTTCAGGAGCAACCTCATTTAATAATGGAGGAAGTTCCGACATAAATAATTGGGCATTAAATACAAGTTCTCCAATTACTATGTTTGGAATGTTTTCAGGAGCGACTAAATTTAATCAACCTATAGGAAACTGGAATACTGAAAAAAACATTAGCTGTGCTCAAATGTTTTTGAATGCTACAGCATTTAATCAAAATATTGGTTCTTGGAATATGAGCAATGTTACTACGTGCGAATCTATGTTCACAAGTTATACCAACAATGCTTTTAATAATGGAGGTAGTGATTCAATAAATTCATGGAATGTAGCAAATGTAACTAATATGCGATTAATGTTTATGAGAGCGAGATCTTTTAATCAAAATATTGGTTCTTGGAATGTTTCTAACGTAAGTTATTTTCAAAGTATGTTTCAAGATGCTAATGCATTTAATAATGGAGAAAGTAATACAATTAATAATTGGACCTTAAATACTTCATCTGATGTAAATATGGCAAGTATGTTTTATGGTGCATCTTCATTTAATCAGCCAATTAATTCGTGGAATACTTCTAAAGTTATAACAATGGCGTCTATGTTTACTGGAGCATCAGTATTTAATCAATCACTTGATTCATGGAATGTTTCCAATGTAAATAATATGTCTCAAATGTTCAACGGAGCTCCATTATTTAATCAAAACTTAGGCTCTTGGAATGTATCTAGTGTAACAAATTTCGCTGCTATGTTTGACAATGCGATAGCGTTTAACAACGGTGGAAGCGATACAATCAATAATTGGGTATTAAATACGACATCTCTGATTGCTAGTAGTATGTTTGCTAATGCATCTTCATTCAATCAGCCTTTAAATAATTGGAACACTTCTGCTATCATAACAATGCAAAATATGTTTTACTCGTGCAATAACTTTAATCAAAATATAGGTTCATGGAATGTATCTAATGTTACAAATTTTCAATCAATGTTTGAATATTCTCCATTATTCAATAATGGTGAAAGTTCTGACATTAATAATTGGGTTATTAATACAACATCAAACGTAACAATGTTCGGAATGTTTAAAAGGGCAATAGCATTTAACCAACCAATTAATTCGTGGAATGTTTTAAACGTTACAAATATGTCTCAAATGTTTTATCAAAGTATTGCATTCAATCAGCCTTTAAATTCTTGGAATGTTACAAATGTTGCGAATATGAACAGTATGTTTTATTCTATTGGCACACCAACCGTATTCAATCAAGATATTGGCCCCTGGAATGTTTCCAATGTGACAGATTTTGGGAACTTTATGCTAGGTAAATCAGTAAATAATTTTGCAACAGCTAACTTAGATGCAATTTATAAAGGTTGGAGCAGTAGACCCGTTAAACCCAATGTTAATTTAACATTTGGAACTGCTAAATACACATCTTCATCAATTGCAGGAAAAGCAATTTTGACTGGTTCTCCTAATAATTGGACTATTACTGATGGAGGGATATAAACCTCTTCTACAATTTTGTTTTTTTAAGACATTTAAAACAATAAATAAAAAATACCACAACAAAATGCATACAAACCACAACAGAATAAAAGTTTCCGATCTAGAAACAAATACTTCGGGTAAAATTTTAGTAACCAATCAAAATGGAGAATTAGAATTTAATGAATTATCATCGACTTTAGATTTTAAAACAATTAATGGCGAATCAATTCTGGGAGACGGAAATATTGATTTATCCAATAAACAAGATATTTCAAATCAAATTGAAGTAAGTTCAAGTCAAACCATTTCTACCAATTGGCACGGTAAAACGATAATTTTCAACACTAACTGTACCATTACGGTTCCGCCAACATTACCCGAAAGTTTTATTTTTAACGGAATTACTTTAACTGGAATAACTGTTACATGGGCGATAACAGCTCCTCATACTTGGTTGTTTGGAAATCCATCAGCAACAACCGAAAAGCAAATTTTTACTTTTACAAAAAGAGGAAATACCAATAGTGTTTTATTATTAGGGGTGTAATTATGGGAGCTCTAATACAAAACACTATTTTTGGTAGGACGAAAAAATCGTTCGTTTCTACCTGGAGAACTTCTAATATTTCTACAGGATCTAGCGCTACCACACAAATAAAACTTCCTCTAGTTTCATCAGGCACTTACAACTTCATAATAGATTGGGGCGATGGGAGTTCTGATACTATAACTAAATGGAATCAAGCTGAAACAACTCACACTTATTCAGTTGAAGGAGATTATCTAATTAAAATTACAGGAATCTGTAATGGATGGCAATTTAACAATGCAGGAGACCGATTAAAGATCTTATCTGTTTTGAATTGGGGAAAATTAATGCTCGGAAATACAGGTAGTTATTTTTATGGATGCAGCAATTTAAATTTAGCAAGAGTATTAGATGTTTTAGATTTAGCAGGAACAACAGATTTAACAAACTGTTTTGTATCATGTACCTCATTAACAAGTATAGGTAAAATCGATGAGTGGAACACAAGTAGTGTTACTGTTATGGCAACAATGTTTAATAATTGTACAAATTTCAATCAAAACATTGGTTCTTGGAATCTTTCAAATGTAACAAATATATCAGGTATGTTTCAAGGAGCAACATTGTTTAACAATGGCGGAAGTAATACAATAAACAACTGGAATACTTCTCTTGTTACGACTATGAATTCTACTTTTAGTCTTGCAAGATCATTTAATCAATCAATCGGAAATTGGAATGTTTCAAACGTGACAAATTTTGGATTTATGTTTCATAATGCTATAAGTTTTAATAATGGTGGGAATTCGAATATTAATAATTGGGTTATTAATACGACAAATTCAGTTGTAATGAGTAGCATGTTTCAAAGCTCTACGGTTTTTAATCAACCAATAGGAAATTGGAATATGTCCAAGGTTACACTTACAAATGCAATGTTTTTTGGTACAGGCGCATTTAATCAAAATATAGGAGCTTGGGATATGTCATCGGTTACTAATACAGATAAAATGTTTCAATCATCTCCGTTTTTCAACAATGGTGGCAGTAGTTCAATAAACAACTGGAATGTTTCAAACGTCACAAGTATGGGACTTATGTTTGCTTTTGCTTATACTTTTAATCAAGACATTAGTTCTTGGAATGTTTCAAAAGTTAAAGGCATGACTCAAATGTTTCAAGAAACTATATTTAATAAGCCAATTGGGATTTGGGACGTATCAAGTGTGACTCAAATGAATGGTATGTTTATTAATGCAAAAGCTTTCAATCAAAATATTGATGCATGGAATGTTTCTAATGTTACAGATTTCACAAGCATGTTTCAAGGCGCAACCTCATTCAACCAAAATATTGGTTCTTGGGATGTTTCTAACTCGGGAGGTTTTTCAAAGATGTTTCAAGGTGCGACTGCATTTAATAATGGAGGTAGCAACACTATTGATAATTGGAAAATAAATACAAATCCTAACCTTTCAATTGAATCAATGTTTAGATCAGCAGTCGCATTTAATCAACCAATTGGTTCGTGGAACGTTTCAAGGATAACGAGTTTCTCAAATATGTTTTATGAAGCAACTACATTCAATCAAAATATAGGTATGTGGAACGTTTCAACTTGTGTAAATTTCTCGGGAATGTTTCAAGGTGCAATTGCATTCAATCAAGACATTGGCTCTTGGAATGTTGTAAACTCGAAAAATTTTGCAAATATGTTTTATGGAGCAAATGCATTTAACAACGGAGGCAGTAACGCTATTAGTAATTGGATGATAAATACAACAAGTTCTGTTGATATGTCTGGTATGTTTAGTTACGCAACCGCATTCAATCAACCAATTGGACTATGGAATGTTTCCAATGTTACTAGCATGGGAGGTATGTTTTCAGGAGCTACCACATTTAATCAGAATATTGGCTCTTGGCATGTTTCTAATGTTACAAATTTTACAAATTTTATGTCTGGAAAACTATCACAAAACTACTCTGCTACTAATTTAGATTCTATTTACAATGGTTGGAGTTCAAGACCTGTTAAAACAGCTATAAATATAAATTTCTATACCATAAAGAGAACTTCTGCAAGTGATGCTGGAAAAGCTAAATTAACTTCTCAACCAAACAATTGGATCATAACAGATGGAGGAATATAAGAGGTTTTAAAATCACTAAACACATTTCAAATAAAAAAGATACTTAAATGAGTATAACTTATTCGAAAAATAAACATTTAAATTTCATCTAAAACTACGATGAACATTCAATAATGATTTTAGGACTATAATTATGGGGAATCTTTTAAAATGAATGCAAATTTGAAAATAATCTATATTCATAATTTTTCTTTTCAAAAAACATTTTTTCAAATAGTTGACAAAAGCAACTAATTTTATATATTTGTATTTCAGAAATACAATATCATAAAATCATGAATACTACAACTTCAAAAATTAGAAGTTTCAATCGCTTTTATACTGCCCATTTAGACATCTTAAGTCAACATTATTTGGATAGCGAATATTCTTTAACAGAAATACGAATCCTTTATGAGATCAGCGAAGGCAAAATCATAACAGCACAAAAAATCACTGAAATATTAAATCTAGATAAAGGTTATTTAAGTCGGATTTTAAAACGCTTTCTAAAAGAAAATCTGATTGTGAAAATTGCATCAGATGAAGATAAACGTGCTTTTAATATCAAACTTACCGATTCAGGAAATGAATTATTAAGCATTTTGAATACAAAATCTGAAAATAAGATTGATGGTAAAATTGAAAAGCTAAACAGTTCTGAAAAGGAAATCTTAGTCAATTCGATGCATACCGTTAGAAATTTGTTGACGGATAATAAAATAGCACGAGAAGATATCAAATACCGTCACGAAATTACTCCAGGAGATATTGGATATATTATTCATCTACACGGTACGATTTACAGCAAAGAATATAATTTTTCGACTGATTTTGAAAAATATGTAATCAAGACTTTTTATACTTTTTTAGAAAATTATTCTCCCGAAAACGACCGGGTTTGGATGGCAGAATACAATAACAAAATTGTAGGTTGTGTAGCCATCGTTCATCAACCTAATGATGAAGCACAATTGAGATGGTTTCTTCTAGATCCTGCTTTTAGAGGATTGGGAATTGGAAAAAAACTTCTTACCGATGCTGTAAATTTTTGTAAAGAAAAACAATATAAAAATGTCTTTTTGCTCACCACAAATCTCCAAAACAAAGCCTTAGAAATGTATAAACTAGCAGGCTTTGAACTTACTCAATCTGAAGAAGTTCAAGAATGGGGATTAACCTTTAATGAAGAACGTTACGACCTTAAATTAAGTTAAAAACAAACCTCCAAAGTCAAATTGATTTTGGAGGTTTTCTTTTTTTTTTATGATTTATAATACAAATCATTCTTTTTGCATCTCTTTTAATAGCTTCTCTACTGAAAAGATTATATGGATAAGCTTTCTTTCAGTTTTCAATACAAAACCACTTCTCCAATAATATTACAAATATAAGGTACTCCTTACCTAACCTGACATTCAATTTCTCTATCAAATACATTCATATCATTATATTTTTTTGACTAGAGGGCTTTATAAAAGCTTTTTTTCTCAAAAAGCTATTCTTATGTTACAAAACAAAAAAATCGAAAAATACCGTTACTAACATCAATAAAACTAGTGTAAATTTAAAAATCAGACATCTTTAAGCACAACACTTAAAGTTACTAAATCTTTCAAAAATTTTTCTTTTACTTTCTTTTTCTTTCTTTTATTTTTGTTTTAATTATTTTTTATTACATTTGACTTATGTTTAATTCGTTTTCACTTTGTGTTTACTCTTAATTTATTTTGCTTTTGTCTATATTTGTTATTCAAATTATAAAAAACTAATAAGATGTTAGCCAATCAAAGAAGAGAAAAAATACTAGACCTTTTGAAAGAAGATGGTTTTGCTAAAGTGAACAATTTAGCTCGTTTATTCAAAGTCACAGAAGTAACGATTCGTCAAGATCTAGAAAAACTAGATAGCGAAGGATTAATTCTGAAAGAACACGGAGGAGCAAGCATAAAAAATGTAGAAGATCAAGTACGTAGTTTTTCGTTGCAACGTCAGGAAAATCTTGAAAAGAAATCGGCAATTGCTGAAAAGTGCATTGAATTTATTGACAATGGAGATACTATCATTTTAGATTCCGGATCGACAACAACAGAAATTGCAAAAAGATTAAAAGGAATAAAACAGCTAACTGTAATTACCAATGCATTAAACATTGCATTATTGTTAGGAACAGATCCAGATATTGAGGTTATCATGACTGGTGGAGAATTCAAACCACCTACATTATCACTGACAGGACAGAAAGCTGCTGACTTTTTTAAGGGATTGAATGTTCAGAAATTGTTTTTAGCCACAGCAGGAATATCATTAAAAGCAGGACTTACGTATCCTAGTATTAGTGATTTGGTTGTAAAAAAAGCAATGATAGAAGCCGCAGAAGTGACGTATCTAGTAGCAGATAGCACAAAAATTGGCAAAAGTGCACTCGCCAGTTTAGGAGCACTTTCGCTAATTGATTATATAATAACTGACAACAATATTGAAGAAAAACACAAACAAGTCTTTAGAGACAACGAAATTGAAGTAATAGTAGCATAAGATACAAAACCCTTTTAATAAAAAGTAATGGCAATATCAACATTAGGAGTAATAATTGGAAACAGAGATTTTTTTCCAGACAGTTTAGTAGAAAAGGCAAGATTTGAAATTATTGAAGTTTTTACCAAATTAAATATCAAACCCATTTTATTAGACAGCACGGATACTAAACTGGGTGGCGTAGAAACCTATAAAGAAGCCCAAAAATGTGCCGAACTATTCAAAAAACATCAGGATGAAATTATGGGAGTACTTGTTTTACTGCCTAATTTTGGAGATGAAAAAGGTGTAGCCGACACCCTAAAACTTGCTAATTTAAACGTTCCTGTGTTGATACAGGCCTATCCCGACGAATTAACCAAACTAAACGTAGCTAACAGACGTGATTCGTGGTGTGGTAAAATCTCAGTCTGCAACAATCTATACCAATATGGTATAAAATATTCTTTGACAAGTCAGCACGTTATGAGTCCATCTGATCCAATTTTTCAAAAAGACTTACTGGACTTTACAGCTGTTTGCAGAGTGGTTAAAGGAATGCGAAATGTACGCATTGGGGCTATTGGAGCCAGACCAGGCGCCTTTAATACCGTTCGCTATTCTGAAAAAATATTACAAAGAAATGGCATAACAGTAACTACAGCCGATTTATCTGAAATTTTAGGAAAAGCAAATAAATTAACTGCAGAAGATGCTTCAGTCAAACAACATTTAGAATCTATAAATGCGTATGTTGCCCAAGGTAAAACGCCTAATGAAGCAATGCTTCAAATTGCAAAGTTAGATGTTGTCCTGAAAGATTTTATGGAAGAACATGCTTTAGACGCTACAGCTATTCAATGTTGGACTTCACTGCAACAAAACTATGGTTGCAATGTGTGCACAAGTATGAGTATCATGAGTGAAAATATGCTTCCAAGTGCTTGTGAGGTAGATGTCACAGGAACTTTGAGCATGTATGCTATGCAATTGGCTTCAGGATCACCAAGTGCACTAGTAGATTGGAATAACAACTACGCCGATGATCCTGAGAAATGTGTACTATTTCATTGTGGAAATTGGGCGAAATCATTCATTCCAGACATCCAATTAAGTACTGCTCCTATTTTAGGAACTACTGTTGGAGTTGAAAATACCTACGGTGCCTTAGACGGAAGAACACCAGCAATGCCACTTACTTATGGAAGAATTAGCACGGATGATCCTAAAGGAATCATTAAAGTTTATATTGGCGAAGGCGAACTTACTGATGACTCATTAAATACTTTTGGCAATAGAGCTGTAGCGCAAATACCTAATCTACAAGAGTTAATGAAATACATCTGTAAAAACGGATTTGAACACCATGTAGTAATGAATGCCTCAAAAACTGCAGCAATCTTAGAAGAAGCCCTAGGAAATTATATGGGCTGGGAAGTTTACAAACACTAAATGAATTAAGATGCATATTTCCGAATTAAAACGAAAATCGATAGAGAGTAGAAAAAAAATACTCAAATATATCTACAATGCCAAAGCGGGTCATACTGGAGGAAGTCTATCTATTGTGGATATTCTAAATGTATTGTACAATAATGTCATGAACATTTCTCCTCAGAATTTTAATTCTAATACCAGAGATAGGTTTATTCAGAGCAAAGGACATTGTGTTGAAGCTTTGTATGTAGTTCTAGCCGACAAAGGCTTTTTTCCTGAAGAAGATTTATTGTCCCTGTGTCAATACAAATCTCCATATATAGGACATCCTACTAAATCTATTCCTGGTATTGAGCAAAATACAGGCGGATTAGGACATGGTTTATCGATTTGTTCGGGAGTAGCTTTAGCAGCAAAAATAGACCATTCAGACGTAAAAGTATTTACCATTCTAGGCGATGGTGAAATGGCGGAAGGTTCAAATTGGGAAGCTATGATGTTTGCTGCGCATTACAAATTAGATAATCTAGCAGCCATTCTAGATTACAATAAACTTCAAATTACGGCTTCAAACGCCGATGTGATGGGATTAGAACCTATTGATAAAAAATTAGAAGCTTTTGGCTGGGCAGTAACTCATGTTGATGGTCATAATTTAGAAGAGCTTTCACAAACGCTTAATAATTTACCCTTAGAAAGCGGAAAACCGAGTTTTATCATCGCGCATACAACTAAGGGAAAAGGAGTCAGTTATATGGAAAACGTTTTGAAATGGCATCATGGCGTTCCTTCAGAGGAACAATATGATTTAGCTATAAAAGAATTAGACATTCAATTACAAGAACTTGAAACTATCTAAAAAATGGTAGAAATAAATACAATTAACACTGCTAATCTCGAAGTTTTTTCTGAAATTCTTCAATCCTTAGCCGCCAATGATAGAGATATCATAGTTGTTACGAGTGATTCTCGAGGTTCGGGAAAACTGGTGCCGTTTGGCCAGAAATACCCTGAACAAATAGTTGAAGTTGGTATTGCCGAACAAAATCTTGTTGGCGTTGCCACAGGATTGGCTAGTATGGGCAAAAAGGCATTTGCTGTATCTCCAGCCTGTTTTCTTACGGCACGCGCATTGGAACAAATTAAAAATGATGTTGCTTACTCTGATAATGCGGTAAAATTAATCGGTATCAGTGCGGGAGTAAGTTATGGTGCTTTAGGAACTACGCATCATAGTTTACATGATTTTGCAGTGTTGAGAGCTATTAATAATATTACCATTGTAGCACCTGCAGACAATTATGAAACTGCAGAAGCCATCAAACAGGCAGCCGAAATGAAAAGCCCTATCTACCTTCGTTTTGGAAAAAAAGCGATGCCTGCAAACCTCAACCCAGATAAAACTGATTTCAAAATAGGTAAAGGACGCATCATTCAGGAAGGAAATGATTTGAGTTTTATTGCCACGGGCGAAGCGGTACTTCCTTGTGTAGAAGCGGCTAAACTTCTAGAAAAAGAATATAATATTAGTTGCAAAATAATAAGTCTTCATACCATTAAACCTTTGGATACCGAATTATTATTGGCTACAGCTGGAAATAATAAACCTATTATTACTGTTGAAGAACATTCCGTAAATGGAGGATTAGGCGAAGCGGTAACTTCTTTATTATTTCAAAACGGATGTTCTAATAAATTCAAAATTGTAGGATTACCGGATGACCATACAGTATCTGGTTCGCAAACCGAAATTTTCAATCATTATGGCATATCTGCTAATGGACTAAAAAATACGGCCTTAAATCTATTAAGCTTATGAAAATAAGACACCTTTCCTTAATAATCGTACTGATGGTCTTAATTTTAGGCTGTTCTTCAAAAGAAAAAGCTGAAAAACCTAAAATTGCAGTTGTGGTTTCCACATTAAACAACCCGTGGTTTGTAATGTTGGCAGAATCAGCGGCTGCTGATGCCCGTAAATTAGGTTATGAAGCCAAAATATTTGATTCTCAAAACAATCCAGCTATTGAATCGGATAATTTTGAAAACCTTATTTCTTCTGGTTATGATGCTATTCTTTTAAACCCAACAGATTCTGACGGTTCTATTTCGAGTATTTTAAAGGCTAAAACTGCAGGAATACCTGTTTTTTGCATGGACAGAGAAGTTAATGTTGATGATGCCGCTACAAGTCAAATTCTTTCAGACAACTATTCAGGTTGCGTTTCTATCGGAATCGAATTTGTAAAAGAATTAAAAGAAAAAGGAAAGTATGTCGAAATCTTAGGACTTGTAGGTGATAACAACACTTGGGCAAGATCAGGAGGATTTCATTCGGTTGTAGATCATTTTCCGAATCTAAAAATGGTGGCTCAGCAAAGCGGTAATTTCGACCGTACCAAAGCTATGGAAGTTTTAGAAACAATCATGCAGGCTAATCCTGATATCGATGCTGTTTTTTGCGGCAATGATGCCATGGCAATGGGAGCTTTTCAAGCCTTGCAGGCAACAGGAAAACAATATAAAGTCAAAATTTTTGGATTTGACGGAGCTGGAGATGTAATTGAAAAAATCAGAGAAAAGAAAATCGCAGCGACAGGCATGCAATTTCCTAAAGTAATGGCGCAAACAGCAGTAGCATTTGCAGATGAATATTTTAAAGGAAGAAAAGTATTTCCTCAAAGGGTTCCTGTAGAAGTTGAACTAGTCAATGCATCAAATATAAAAGACTATTAGCGATGAAAAAAAAGCATCTTTATATTTTAGCCTTTCTTGCAGCCGCTTTTTTAGCGTATCATTCTGTTTATTTCAAGAAACTGAGTGATGTGAAAAAAGCGCAAAAGGAATCTTTTGATTTTAAAGCTTATGCCGATTCCATTTATTATAAAGGCATTTTGAAAAGCAAAAAAACGATTAGTTTGAGCAGTTTAAGCTCTTCCTTAAAATTAGACAAAAATGCTACTTTTAAAAATTTTGGAAATAGACTAGGAATAGGAAATTCAGCCTATTTTATGATTAAAAGCACGGGTAAAATCATCGACTTCAAAGATGGCATTTACACTGTTGCTGACGAACATAATGGTGTTGTATTTATTGATACTAAATACATTTTCGGGAATG
This sequence comes from Flavobacterium panacis, assembly GCF_024649945.1. Taxonomy (GTDB): domain Bacteria; phylum Bacteroidota; class Bacteroidia; order Flavobacteriales; family Flavobacteriaceae; genus Flavobacterium; species Flavobacterium panacis. The sequence continues at coordinate 682,372 of NZ_JANKMS010000002.1, forward strand.
ATTTACGAGACGCTTCAGGCTTAGTAAAACTGACTGATTTTAAAACCAATGCCCAATTCAACAAAGTATCTGAAAACTTAAATGAGATTGTTCGAAATGAGGTCATCCCAAAACAAATTAAAAATCTAAAAGTGGGAGACAGTATTTCATTTTCGGGAGCAATTAAACTAAGTAAAAAACAGGCTTTGTTTACTGACCTTTTAATTATTCCATCACAAATTAAACTTCAGTAATTTGTTACAAGCAATAAACATATCAAAAGAATTTCCAGGGGTAAAAGCACTTAATCAGGTAAATTTTAAATTTTATCCTGGAAAAGTCAATGCCATATTGGGAGAAAATGGCGCAGGAAAATCTACGCTTTTAAAAATTTTGACAGGCGTTTATACCGAATATGATGGCGAAATTCATTTAAATGGAGAGAAAGTCTCATTTTCGAATATAAAAGACGCACAAAATGCAGGTATTGCCATTATCCATCAGGAATTAAATCTAATTCCCGAACTCAGTGTAACCCAAAATTTATTTTTAGGAAGAGAAATTCTAACCCCACTTGGAATTTTAGATGCTGCAAAAATGGAAACAGAAGCCAAGCGTATTTTTGAAAAAATTCAATTAAACGTTTCTCCAAAAACCTTGGTTCAACAGCTGAAAGTAGGAGAACAACAATTAATTGAAATCGCAAAAGCACTTCTCTGCAATGCTGATGTCATTTTAATGGACGAACCTACTTCTGCCCTAAGCGACAAAGAAATAGACAATCTCCACCGCATTATTTATGAGTTAAAAAAAGAAAACAAAACGATTGTCTACATTTCTCATAAAATGGATGAATTGTTCAAAATTGCTGAAAACTACACTGTTTTAAGAGACGGAAACAGCATAGATGAGGGAGAAATAAAGGATACTACCGAGAACGAATTAATTCGGAAAATGGTGGGCCGTGATGTTCTTATCGATAAAAAATGCGTCCAGAATCAATTTCAAAATACCATTTTAAAAGTCGATAACCTCAACCTCATTCATCCTAATGATAAAAAAAGAAAACTTCTTCATGATATTTCTTTTGAACTAAAAAAAGGAGAAGTGTTGGGGATATTTGGTTTGATGGGAGCTGGAAGAACCGAACTTTTGGAAACTTTGTTTGGCATGTACCCAGCAAGCAGCACTTATGCTTTAGAAATTGATCAAAAAAAAGCGTTTCATAAAAAACCAAAAGAAGCCATTGAAAATGGATTAGCTTTTGTAACCGAAGACCGTAAAACTGAAGGACTGATTTTAGGAATGGACATTTCGTCTAATATCAGTTTGACAAACCTGCCTGTTTCTGGTTTTTTGGATCAGCTGAAAGAAAAAAACTCTTCGAAAAATTATATTGAAAAGTTACGCATCAAGACGCCGTCTGAAATGCAGTTATGCCAAAATTTAAGCGGCGGTAACCAACAAAAAGTAGTTCTTGCAAAATGGCTCTCGACCAATCCTCAAATTCTAATGATGGATGAGCCTACCCGCGGAATTGATATTAACGCCAAAAGCGAAATTTACAACCTGATAAAAGAACTAGCAGCTGACCACATGAGTATTTTATTAGTTTCGTCTGAAATTCCCGAAATACTTGCTCTTTCGGATCGGATTTTAGTAATGGCAGAAGGGAAAATCAAAGCTTCCTATTTAGCGGCCGAAGCTACTGAAGATAAGTTACTCAAATCGGCCTTACCAGACTAACACTTACTATTACTATGACTATCTCCTTAAACCACACTCTTATCAAAAAATCGCAATCCTTGATTGCGCTATTTCTTTTATGTTTGCTTTTCAGCTTACTGTCGGACAAATTCATGACCAGCGCCAATCTTTGGAATGTATTACGACAAATTTCTGTGAATGTCTGTATTTCTGTCGGAATGACTTTAGTAGTTTTAATGGCTGGAATTGACCTTTCTGTAGGCTCTGTCTTAGGTTTCACTGCAGCAGTATGTGCTGGTTTGTTGAAAAACGGACTCTCGTTTGAGTCTATGGATTTATTTGTCGGCTTTTCCGTTTTAGGAGCGATTTTAGTATCCATTCTTATAGGTTTAGCCTTGGGGCTTTTCAATGGTTGGGTAATTACCAAATTTTCCATTCCTCCTTTTGTAGCTACATTGGCAATGTTAACTATAGCTCGCGGACTAACAATGCTTTATACAGAAGGAATTCCTATTTCTAATTTAGGTACTGAATTTGAATTTATTGGTTCCGGATGGATTTTAGGAATTCCAGCACCAGTATGGATTTCCATATTTATGGTACTGATTGTACTCTTTTTAACTAAAAAAACAACTTTTGGAAGATACATTTATGCTATTGGCGGTAATGAAAGAGCCGCATTTTTAGCAGGTATAGACATCAATAAAGTTAAACTGACGGTTTACGGAATTGCTGGAATGATGGCTGCTGTAGGAGGTGTTTTAGTTACTTCAAGACTGAATTCAGCACAGCCAAATGCTGGTACAAGTTACGAATTGGATTCAATTGCAGCCGTAGTTATTGGAGGAACATCACTTTCGGGCGGTATTGGTACTGTTGCTGGAACTGTAATAGGCGCCATAATTATTGGTGTTTTAAACAATGGATTGGTTTTACTTGATGTATCGCCTTTTTGGCAACAAGTCGTAAAAGGATTTGTGATTTTATTAGCTGTTATCATTGACAAAATGAATCAGAAAAAATAATGTATCGCCGACCTCTTCTCTATTAAACCACTTACCAAAATAAAAATTAAAAAATGAACAAGCTTATTTTCACCATTCTATTTTGTGCTGTTTTTACAGTTTCGATAGCACAAAAACCAGTACCTGTTAAACCTCGAGTCTTAGTAAGCACAGATATCGGAGGCACCGATCCCGATGACAACCAATCGATGATCCATCTGCTGATGTACAGTGAGAAATTTGATTTTGAAGGATTGGTTTCTTCTCCTTCGTACGGTGATGGCAATAAGGCAGAAATACTGCGAACTATAGATTTATACGAAAAAGATCTTCCAAAACTGGAAAAGCATGTTAAAGGCTTAGCTTCACCAAAGTATCTGCGTTCGATAACAAAACAAGGAAGAAAAGGCGCTGCACCTTATGACGGATTCAAAACTTCAACAGAAGGTTCTGACTGGATTATCAAATGTGCACTAAAAAAGAGCAAACAACCTCTTTGGATATTGGTTTGGGGAGGCCTTGAAGATTTAGCACAGGCATTGCACGATAAACCAGAAATTCAGAAAAACATCAAAGTATTCTTTATAGGCGGACCAAACAAAAAATGGAGTGCAAACAGTTATGCTTACATAGCTGAAAATTTTCCAAATCTTTGGTTTATAGAATCGAATTCATCTTATTATGGTTTTTTCTCAGATAATGTTGCCGAAAACTTAAACGGAAAAAATTACTATAAAAACTATATCAAACAAGCCGGCTTTTTAGGTAAAGACTATGAAAACAATCGCTACGAAGGAAGACTGAAAATGGGCGATACTCCGTCACTTCTATATATGATGGACGGAGATCCTAACGATCCTACTAAAGAAAGCTGGGGCGGTAGTTACGTAAAGTTTCAACATAGCCCAAGAATAGTATTTAAAAGAAATACCACAGCTCAAGACACTGTACCTGTTTTTTCTGTAATGGAATTTCATTTTAAAGGTCCAATCGTAAACAATATCCCTAAAGATTCAGCTTGTATCACAATGGCTGTAAAAGCAAAGATTGGAGAACAGAAATGGGACGGATTTTATCTTGGCGATGGGAATTATGTTATCAGATATTCGCCAAAACAAACTGAAACAGTAAACTACACCGTAACTTCGAACATTCCAGGCTTTGAAACCCAAACTGGAACATTTTTCGTAAGCAATCTTTGGCCAGGAAAACACAATACTACAGACTATAATTTAGGCAATAATTGGTATACAGATCGACCAAATCCTGAACTTTATGACGGTATTTGGCAAGGTGGCAAAACAGTTTTAAAATGGAGAAGCGATGTCCTTTTAGATTGGGCTAAACGCTGGGAGTGGCTTCAATAATATTTTTATCTCCTTCTAAACGATCTTATATCTTAGATTGTCAAAAATCAATTTTTACTGCAAAAGATAAATGAAAAAATATATTCTAGCTATTGACCAAGGTACGAGCAGTACCAAAACCATACTTTTTGACGAATTAGGACAAGCTGTTTCTAAAGGCAGTGTGGATCTAAAAACAAACTATTTTGATAATGGTTTTGTAGAACAAAATCCAGAAGATATTTATCAAAATGTTCTTGATTCTATTAGACTTTGCTTGGTAAATTTTACCAGTCAGGGTTTTGAATTAAAAGATATTGTTTCGTGTGGCATCAGCAATCAAAGAGAAACATTTGTTCTTTGGGATAAAAACGGAAAAGCATTGAGTCCAGCAGTAGTTTGGGCCTGTAAGCGTTCCATTAACATCTGTACTGATTTAATTGAAAAGGGTCAAAACGATTTTATCAAACAAAAAACAGGATTATTATTAGACCCTTATTTTTCAGGAACTAAATTACTTTGGCTGCTACAAAATGATGCTGTATTAAAAGAAAAAGTTGAAAATGGAGAAGTGTATTTTGGAACAGTCGATTGCTGGCTTTTGTATAAATTGACTAATGGAATTCATTTCAAAACCGATTATACCAATGCTTCAAGAACCTTGCTTTTCAATATTCATACCCTAAAATGGGATACTGAAATTCTTAAAAAATGGGGATTAAGCAACTTAAATCTTCCTCTTGCCTGTCCTTCATCACATGATTTTGGAAAATTTGATTTGAAACAGGTTTTAAACGATAATCATCCTATTTCAATTCCAATTACGGCCTTAATTGGAGATTCGCATGCGGCTACTTTTGGAGAAGGATGTTTTGAAAAAGGCACTGCAAAAGTCACACTTGGAACAGGAAGCTCCATTATGATGAATATTGGTAATGAAGCTGTTTTATCCAATTCAGGAATGCTTACCACTATTTGCTGGAGCACAGAAGACCGAGTTGATTATGGCCTAGAAGGCGCAATAGTTTCTTGTGGTTCTACAATTGAATGGCTGAGAAACGAATTGCAATTATTCGCTCACGTCAGTGAAACATCAACAATGGCAACAGCAATTGCTGACAATGCGGGAGTTTATTTAATCCCTGCTTTTAGCGGATTAGGTGCTCCACATTGGCAAATGAGTCGGAAAGCCTCTATTGAAGGCATGACATTTGGAACAACTAAAAATCACATTGTAAGAGCAGCTCTAGAAAGCATTCCTTATCAAATAAAAGATGTGACAGAAGCTATGGCAAAAGATATGAAAGCACCATTAAAATCTATTTCTGTAAACGGAGGAATGACTCAAAATGAATTTGTCATTCATTATCTAGCTGATTTATTGGGCATTTCCTTAAATAAACAGCGAAATTCAGATGTGTCTGCTTTGGGCGCCGCATATTTATCTGGTTTAAAAAGCAATGTTTTCAGCAGTATTGAGCAGCTCAAAACCCTTGTTAAAAACCATACCGAAACCGTTTCAGCCAATCTTGAAAATCAATTGCCTGAAAATGGATATTTGGGCTGGAAAGAAAAAATAAAAAAGGAAATAGTTTAAATTAAAATCTTCTATTAGCTAAAAAAGCTTCAGTGACATCTGAAGCTTTTTAGTTTATTATTAAATCAATTATTAAAGACCTAAATTAGGCAGCACAAAAGATTTAGTATTTGGATGCAATCTTATCCATAACCCTGGATTTACATTTAATTGTTGTAATAATTGATCTGTATCTGAACTCAACTGTGTATTAATTACGTTTGCGTAAGTTTGAACTTTAGCAGGAGCAGAATCAGCATCTACTACAGACTGAACGACCTTCTTGGCTTGTAATATGGCTGCTGGACCTAAAGTGAGAATATATTTAGCAGATCGACATTCTTTTTCATCACTTTCATTTATAAGACTTCCACCTGCTTTAAATTTACTAATGTGATGCTCCAAAATGCTATTAGAGATTGGAATTATCCCAGCAATGTGTTCGCTTTTTGCTCCAGAAAAAGGTTTAATGTAAGCCAAATGTGATGCATGGTTTTCTTCAGGACCATGACCTATAAAAAATATATCCAAACCTCCCAATTCTTCCAATTTATTCAAATACTGTACAAGTGCGGACTCTAAATCTTCGGTATCTGTTTGAATTGGTGTAAAACTTTTGATCTTTTTGAAAAAGGCATCTCCTAAAATACGCTCAAAATCTCTAACAAAACTTAAACCATTATTCATACTCAATGGAGCAAGCGCATCCTGAGTAAACACATTCAGTCTTGCAAGTAAACGGTCTTGCTCTGTCGATTTAGCTAATTCTCCAAGCAAACGGTGTAACTCCTGAGCCCCTCTTCCACCAAGAAGAGCAATATTAATATCACCCTCTTTTGAGGCTGCAGTATTGTAAAGTTCATTTAACATTGCCTGACCTACGGCTGCTTCACTTCCAAGAACAGTAGGAACTATGCCATAATCAGTAAAATTAAATTCCTCGCCGCTCTTTTGAGACAACCACACATTATTATTCTCTTCGTATCTTGTAAATTGTGAATTAGACATATTCATTATGATTATTTATTTTAATTAGTTAGCATTATCTCGTATCCTTGATAAGAACTTTTTTATCTGAGCAGTTTATCTAAAATCAGGTTACTTTTAAAATTTTAAAAGTAAAAAAACATTCTGTCTAAACAAAATGAGCCCCAATATAGGGCTCATTTCAATCAAACTAATTACAAACCAAATGCAAACTTTTGAAATCGTGGCCTACCCCAACTAAACAAGCAAGGAGTCCACACTTTTATCAAACGAGCATTAATCTTAAACAATCATCTTATTTGTAAGCCTCATTTTGAGTAATAACACCAGGATTTTGATTAATTACCAAAAATGGAATAGGCAATAATAATTTCGATTCTGTAGTCGTGATATTTTTACTGCTGTTTTTAATTACCGGAATCGCTCTTCCTGTTCTAATTAAATCAAACCAACGATGGAATTCGCATGCAAATTCTACCTGAGATTCATGTTCCAGTGCAAGAGCCACTGTATTGTACTGAGTTGGATAACCTGCTGTTCCGTACGCTGGTAATCCAACACGGGCACGAACTTCATTCAGGTATTTTGGATCTGAAGTTGCTTCTGTCAACATGAGAAGAACGTCTGCGTAACGAAGAATGATAAAGTTGTTATCCGAAGCTTCTCTTAAACCATTAACAGGAGCTTTTGCATCTTTCCACTTAATTGTAAATTTCACATTAACAGTTGAACCATTAGACGTTTTATATCCATTTTGAATAGAAATATCTCTTCTAGGATCATTTGTTTCATAGGCATTCCATAAATCATCAGCAACCTGATTAAATCCTCCTCCCCAAGCTGTAATCACACGATTATCAACTGGAGTAAACATCGCCCAATACAAACTGTATGGAGTAGATATTCCTCCTTTATATTGAATCTCAAAGATAGACGATGCACCGTTTTTCTTGGTTAAATCCCATAAATCGGCATAAGGTACCAGACTAAATTTGCCATACACTTTCAATAAAGTTTCAGCTGCTTTCGGTTTATCGCCTATAGTTAAATAAACCTTTCCTAACAAAGTATTGGCTGCATCCTGACTTGCAGCTCCTACAAAACGCTGACTTGTTTTTATTGGCAATTTAGCTGCTGCAAAATCAAGATCTTTAATAATTTGATCGTATACTTGATCCTTTGGTGTGCGCGCTTGTGCATAAGCTTGAGCAATACTGATTGGAGTTGTAACCAACGGTACATCGCCCCAAGCACGAACCATATCAAAATAGTATAAGGAACGTAAAAACTTTGCTTCTCCAATTAAAGCATCTCGATTGGGAAAATCAAGTCTTTCGGCACTGGCAATAATATTATTTACAATATAGATTGACTTATAATAATTATTCCAAAAATTAAATACCAGCTCATTATCGATTTTCATCGTGTGTAATTCGAAACTTTCGTAATCTTGTACTCTTCCAGAAGCGCTATCGTTATAGGCATTATCAGACATTAACTCGCCATAGAACGACGGAAGACTTTCTGGACCATACAAAAGATAAAGCGAATTATAAGCAGACCATAATGCTGTTTCAATATCTTTCTGAGATTTATAGAAATTATCTTCGTTAGCATTTGAAATAGGAGTTTTATCTAAAAAATCTGAACTACATCCGAATAGGAATAAGCTACAAAAAAGCGTTGCTATTATTTTTTTCATTTTCTTAAGTTTTAAATGATTTTCTTCGATTTTTAAAAACTAACATTTAGTCCCATAGTACCCGTAAAAGGATTTGGATAAGCTCCATAATCAAATCCTACCATTGATCCCGATTGATACGTACTGCCTTCTGGATCATATCCTAAATATTTCGAGAACACATGTACATTTTCCATATTTACATATAACTTAATGTTGCTGATCTTCAATTTTTCAACTAAGCTTTTTGGCAAGTTATATCCTAAACGAATATTTTGGATACGAACAAATGATCCATCTTCAACCCAGTAACTTGAACCAAAATCTTGAACCGTGTTTGGCGTCATACGAGGTTTAGGAATCATTCCGTTTCCTGGATCAGCATCAGATTTCCAGTAATTGTTTACTACAGAATACATATTACGATTCCCTCCTCCTACACCTGATTTCAAATATCTGGCACTATGATTCAGGATTTCTCCTCCTTGTGAACCGCGTAATAAGACAGAAAGTTCAAATCCTGAATAAGAAAAATTATTAGTCAAGCCCCATTGAAAATCTGGCTGATAGTTACCTAAATAAGTTCGGTCGTCAGAATTAATTTTGCCATCGTTATTGACATCTCTTACTCTTGGATCACCCGCTTCACTGCCTGGCCAAACCGGATAAGCTTTGCTGTCCAACTCTGCTTGTGACATAATCACACCATCAATAACATACCCATAATACATTCCTACCGGCTGTCCTACAGCTGTTCTCGAGGTCATACTGCTGACATTGACATCTATTGGAGCATCATTTGCGCCAAGTTTTAAGACTTTATTTCGGTTGGCAAAAATGTTAAAATCAGTACTCCATTTGAATTTTCGATCTATATTAATGGTACTAAGACTTACTTCAAATCCTCTGTTTTCCAGCTGTCCTATATTGGTTAAAGTAGAAGAAAAACCAGAAATAATTGGGATAGGCACATTGAGCAACAAATCTTTTGTTTTTGAATAATAAATATCACCCGTAAATTTTACTCGTCCATTAAAAACACTTACATCAATCCCAAAGTTGGTTTGACCTGTTTTTTCCCATTTTAAATTTTTATCAGCAAAATTTGAGGTGTAAATACCTTGGTTTACAGTACCAGAACTTACATACGGGCTATATCCTAATACACCAATAGATCCGTAGTTTGGAATAGAATTGTTACCCGTTTCTCCATAACTTAACCTAACTTTCAAATTATTCAACCAAGTAGATTCCTTTAGAAAAGATTCTTCAGAAATACGCCATGCAAGCGATCCCGATGGGAAATACCCCCATTTGTTATTGGCTCCAAAACGGGAAGAACCATCAGCTCGAATTGCTGCCGTTAGCAAATATTTGCCTTTATACGAATAATTGGCACGAGCCAAATAAGAAAGCAATGACCACTCTTCTGAAAAAGTATTACCAGCATTCACAACACCAGCATTCAAAGTATGCACTAAATCATTTGGGAAATTTCCAGCTGTCATACTGCTCAAATCGGTACGTTGTTCTTGAGCAGAAAACCCTGCCAAAACATTCAAACTGTGATTTTCATTAAATTTCTTGTTGTAATTCAGTGTACTTTCCGAAATCCAATTGTTAGATTGTAATGTTTTGAAATCAGCTTGTGCTGGTACCCATCCAGAGTATCCCCAATTCTGACCTGCATTCCAATAGAAATTATGAACCGTATTCTCAATATTAGAACTCACAGAAGTTTTAAAAGTCAAATCCTTTATAATATCCCATTCTACAAAAGAAGTAATTATCGATACATTGGTTGTTTTTTTAGCGATTGCTTCTCTTGTTAATGAATACGGATGCCATAACTGGAATCCATATTTAGCAAATGTATTCCATATGGATGCGGGATCCTTAAAACCTAAACTTCCTGTTTCAACATAAAGAGGAAAAAACGGATCACTTTGCAGGGCCAAACCTACTACGTCACTTTTTCCAGCTGTACCATATGGTGCTTCTTTTATTTGGCTAAGACCAATATTGATCCCCATACGAACTTTATCATTAAACTTATGTTTCAGATTTGACCTCACATTAATTCTATCATATGTATTACTGTCCACTACACCTTCTGAATTTATATACCCCAATGATGCCATAAATTGTGTTTTCTCCGTTCCTCCCGAAGCCGACAGCTGAAAATTTGTATTAAAAGCCGTTCTCAATGCTACATCCTGCCAATCGGTTCCTTGTCCAATACGGGCAATCCAAGCTGGATCAGAGAATTCTGTGGGAACCGTTACGCTAAGACTTCTTGTAGCCGATGGATTTGCAGCAACAATTGTCGCCCATGAATTATTTCTTGCCGCTGTGTTGTAGGCAATAAATTCTGAAGAGTTCATCATATTAACCTTACGATTGACTTTAGAAATACCAGACTCGAAAATTGCATCAATTTTAGTTTTACCAGCTTTCCCTTGTTTTGTCGTAATGATCACAACACCATTTGCTCCTCTAGAACCATAAATAGCTGCAGAAGATGCATCTTTCAAAATATCAATCGACTCAATATCGTTAGGATTAATTGAATTCAATGGATTTCGATTAAAACTTAAATTACTTCCTCCACTAATTCCCGAATCAGTTGAGTTTGTTGTATTATCTTCCAACGGAATACCATCTATAACATAAAGAGGTGTAGTTCCAGCATTTATAGAAGAAGCTCCACGAATTTTTACTGTAGGCGCAAGACCTGGAGCACCTTGAGACTGTATAATTTGAACACCAGATGCTTGCCCTCCCAATGATTGAAGTGCATTAACATTTGACCTGCCTTCTAATTTATCTGCGCCAACGGAAATTACCGATCCGGTCAAGTCTTTTTTCTTGACAGAACCATAACCTACAACAACCACTTCGTCTAATTTGGCTGAATCTTCTTCTAATTTAATGGAGATATTTGTCTGTCCATTTACCAAAACTTCTTTTGTTTTAAAACCGACATAAGTAACCACTAATACTGCTTTTTCATTTTTTACTTTTAATGAAAATTGACCATCTAAATCGCTTTGAACTCCATTTGTAGTTCCTTTTTCAATAATATTTACTCCTGGCACGGGTAATCCGAAACCATCAGTAATTTTTCCTTTAATTTCTTTCTGTTGCTGCCCGTAAATCGGCATACATAATAATAGTCCTAGAAAAAATATATAATACTTCACTTTCATATGGTTTATCGGTTAGTTAGTTGTTCTAAAATTTTATGTTTTTCACCTTTAGTGAATTTGAATCGCTTTTTTAATTTGTCAATACCATTTTTAGATTAATAATTTGAAACTATAGAAGTGTAATGTGACACTCTCATTATTTACTTTTAAAAACATTTATCTGTTTTTCATGTAAATATTTCTACTGAGCGAATGACTTTATTGAGTTAGTCTTTTTCAGTTTTGATTTCTTCAGATTTTTTCATTTTACTTTCACATTTTGGATTGCTTAGTAAATGACACTGTTGTATTACAAAAGAAGTCGGAGCAAAAGATCAGGTCCTTTTAACCTGTCTGGAATTTTAAAAAGTCTTAATTTTTATTTTTTTTCCATACATTTTTTTTTTAGGCATTTATAAAACTTCTTCATTCTCTCCATTCATAGTTTTAAATAAATTTTAAGAAATAAAAAATCAAATATAAATAAATAACTATTAAAAATTATTAAAAACAAATAAAAAAGAAAGAAAAAGAAAGAAAAAGAAAATAAAAAGATAAAAATTAAAAAGCAAAATAGTTAGGAAAACGTGAATAAAAATTACCTTAAAACGAAATAGTCTGATGAAAAACCAAAAAATAGCTTAAATTTCCTATATTTTTTAGAGAAAAAATAAAAGTAATACCTAGCAAAAAAATCAATATATAAAGTTCAATTAAAAAAACAATCTACCTTTTCTTTATTTTCTTTTTCTTGAGTGCCATATCGCAGAAAATTAACGTATTGAATAGAGAAATACGTAAAGTGGCAAATTTTGAAGTTACTCCATTAAAAGAAGTTCAGAAATAGAGAAAAACGTTTTATGGAGAACGTTTTTAAAAATAAAAACCTCCAAAGTCAAATTAGATTTTGGAGGTTTTATTCTTAGTATGTTTTTATTTTTTTTGAGGCGACTTAAATTCTTTTAAAAGATTATCATACTCTCGTAGCTCTTTTTGAAGTGCTGGATTATTTTTGTCGGCAAGAATTTCTAATTTTAAAATTTCTATTGCTTTCTCCTGTTCTGCTATTGCCTCTTTCTCTTTGCCTATTTTAGCCAAAAGCATGGCAATTGCACTAAGCTGATAACGATCGACAGGTTTTTGACGAAGAATTTCAACACTTACTGCATAAATAGCTGGTGTCATATCCTCTCGTTTAGGCATTATCCTTGCAATTTCAAATGCGCCGTTATCGTTTTTGTTTTTTAAATCAACTAGATAAGCCAATGCTTTATCTTTAGACACATAATCGGCTAAAACTTTAAATTTCTGTATTTTATAAGCTGGGCTTGCACTTTTTGCAATTCCTGCATCAATGAGTTCAATAGCTTTATTATAATCTTTCTTGTTTAAAGCTTCATCTATTTTCATCTGCTCTACTCTTGCTTTCTCATAAAATGCCCGCTGTTCCTCATTCTGTTCTTTAAAAGCTTTCACATCAAATGTCCCATCGATAAACTGATCCATTAAACCATCAAGAGCAAAAGGATGCCCAATCCAAATAAGACTTCCTTCCCTGATCACAAAAGTAGACGGAAGTCCCTGACTTCCGACAGCTTCAATCCAGTTCTTTTTCATGTACTCGTCGTTACTATCAGCAAAACCTGGATATGTCATTTGATTCAAGTCACTGTTGATGAAGTCCATTACTTTTGGCAATACTGTTTCATAAGATTGTCCTTTTGTCTTTTCCATCACATTGACGCCCAAAAAGGAAGCTTTTCCTTCATACTTCTTTGACAGCTCAGATAAATGTCCCATTGCCTGTCTGCAGGCACCACACCACGTAGCCCAAAATTCTAATACGTACACTTTTCCATCTTTTACTGAGGAAACAGACTCACCCTGAAGCCATTTTGAATATTTTATTTCCGGAGCAACATCACCAATACTAAGTTGGTTCTTATTTTGAGAATTTATCGTCTGTATACTGAAAAATTGTGTTAGGAATAAACTCAACACAACCACTTTGTTCATAAGTTTCATTAGCTATTTCAATTGTGTTAACTTCTTTTAGTTTCTATTTTTTATGATTTATAAAACAAACCATTCTTTCACATCTTCCTCAATAGTTTCTTTAATCAAAAGATTATCAAACTCATTAGTAACAGGGTTATATTGATACGCTTTCTGCCAGCTTTCAATATTTAAAACAATCTCTTTAACCGAATTTGTAATAAACAAAAGCTCGTCATTTTTCATTGTTGGATGAAGCGAAACCCTTACCCAACCTGGTTTTTCAGTTAAATTCTTTTGAAGGATTCCATTAGTAATTTCGTTTGATTTTTCTTCATCAATACCTAGCAGAAAATGAGCATAAGTACTCGCACACGACCAACCTCCACGAACCTGAATTCCGAAACGATCATTTAGTAAACGTACCAAAAGATTGTAATGAATATTTTCTATCGTAAACGAAACACAGCCAATTCTTTCGGTTTTTAAATCTCCTAAAATGGTTAGGCCATGAATTTTCTGTAATTCAGAAAAACAAAGCTGAAGCAGTTCTGTTTCTCTTTCTTTCATTTTTTCAACTCCCATTTTATCTTTTAATTCCAAACACAAAGCTGTTCGCATTACCTGCAAAAAACCTGGAGTTCCACCATCTTCTTTTACTTCAATGGCATCGCTGTAGTGATATTCTCCCCAAGGATTGGTACATTTTACATTTCCTCCACCAGGGTTATCAGGAAAATTAGATTTATAAAGTTTTTCATTGAAAACTAAAATTCCACACGTTCCAGGTCCGCCGAGAAATTTATGCGGCGAGAAGAAAATCGCATCCAGCTGTTCTTCGGGATCTTTAGGATGCATATCGATTTTTACGTAAGGCGCCGAAGCTGCAAAATCGACAAAGCAATAGCCTCCATTTTGATGCATTATTTTGGCTAGTTCATGATACGGTGTAATAATTCCGGTTACATTCGAACAAGCGGTAAACGAACCGATTTTTAATCTTCTACTCTCGTATTTCTTAAGTTCTTCTGAAAGTATCTTAGGATCAACTAAATTGTTCTCTCCGCAAGGCAAAACCACCACATCTGCAATTGTTTCATACCACGGAACTTGATTGGAATGATGCTCCATGTGTGTGATAAAAACAACTGGTCTTTCGTCATCAAAATTCAGTTTTACATTGTAAATATTATCCTCAGAACGTAATCCCATGATACGCTGTAACTTGTTTAAAGCCGCAGTCATTCCGGTTCCAGTCGCTACTAAACAATCTGAATCAGATGCGTTAACGTGATCTTTTATCATCTTTCTCGCGTATTGATACGCATAAGTCGAAGCTTTTCCAGTCTGGCTGGAAAATGAGTGCGTATTGGCAATCATGGGACCGATTTTGCGAAGCATTACGTCTTCGATTGGGAAATACAATCTCCCGCTCGCAATCCAGTCGGCGTATAATAAATTTTGTGTTCCATAAATCGATTCGAAACTATGGTTTACGCCAATTGTATTTTCTCGAAATTCTGAAAAATAGTGTTCTAATTCGTTTGTTTTCAAAGTAACTTCCATTTCATTTATCATTTTAAAAGCATTTTACTTTTTAAAGTTTTTAATCCCAATTTGCAACCAATTGTAATATTCTTCAATATTCGGATTGTAAGCAGATGGTTCTGTCAAGTTTGCACTTTTATGATCTACAATTACATAAAACGGCTGCGCATTTGCTTTGTACGTTTTAATCTGTAAATCACTCCATTTGTTTCCAATGGTTTTAATCTTTTTTCCCGTTGTTTCAGAAACATATTGCTCATTTTCTGGCAGTTCTTTTTTATCATCAACATACAATGAAATCAAAACCACATCATTATTTAAAACACCCAAAACTTTAGGATCAGACCATACCAATTCTTCCATTTTTCGACAGTTTACACAAGCATATCCTGTAAAATCTAATAAAACTGGTTTTCCTTGTTTTTTCGCATATTCCATTCCTTTGTCATAATCATGAAACGTGATGATGTTTTGCGGACCGTGCTCTGCTCCTTCTGGCAGTGAACCTGTAATCTTTAGTTCAGAATTACCCGAAACTCCTAAACCATTTGGAGATTCGCTGTACTGCATTGGTGGTGGAAATCCGCTGATTAATTTTAAAGGCGCCCCCCAAAGTCCTGGAATCAGATAAATAGTAAAACTTAGAACAACCAGTCCAAAACCTAATCTTCCAACTGAAATATGATTTAATGGCGAATCATGCGGCAGCGTAATTTTTCCGAATAAATAAAAAGCCAGCATTCCGAAAACTGCAATCCATATCGCTAAGAAAGTTTCTCTTTCCAGCCAATGCAATTGCAATACTAAATCGGCATTTGATAAAAATTTGAAAGCTAAAGCCAGTTCCAGAAATCCTAAAACAACTTTTACCGTATTCAGCCAGCCACCAGATTTTGGAAGTGCATTTAACCAACCCGGAAAAGCAGCAAATAATGAAAACGGCAATGCAATGGCAATTGAAAACCCTAACATTCCAACGATTGGCGCGATTCCTCCTTTTGAAGCGGCTTCAACCAATAAAGTTCCTACAATTGGGCCTGTACAAGAAAAAGATACAATAGCTAAAGCCAATGCCATAAAGAAAATTCCAATTAGTCCTCCTCTATCAGCTTGCGAATCTACTTTGTTGGCTAATGAACTTGGTAATACAATTTCGAAAGCACCCAAAAATGAACAAGCAAAAACAACCAATAAAATAAAGAAAATCAAATTGAACCAAACGTTGGTTGAAAGTGCATTTAACGAATCTGCACCAAAAACAGCAGTCACGATTGAGCCCAATAAAACATAAATAATTACGATTGAAATTCCATAAATCATAGCGTTTCTAATTCCCGCCGCCTTGCTTTTACTTTGTTTGGTAAAAAAACTTACCGTCATTGGAATCATTGGAAAAACGCAAGGTGTTAACAAAGCTGCGAATCCTGATAAAAATGCTAAAATAAAAATCGTCAGTAATCCTCTTGATTCTGTTTTCTTTGGTGAATCTGGTATTGCACCCTGAACTTTTTCTTCGGTTTGAACAATTGTTTTTTCTTCACTAATTACAGTATCTTCTTTTACTGTTGAGTTTTCTTCAACTGCAGCAACTTTCTTTTCACTTGGAATTTTAAATGTCAATTCTTCCGAAGTTGGTGGTAAACAATTGCTGTCATCGCAAACCATAAATTCAACTTCTCCAGCAACATTTGAAATTTCGTCTGAAGTAAATTTTATTTTTTGGGTAAAAAGGGCTTTATCCTCAAAATATTTTATTTTCATATCGAAGATTTTATCCACTACTTCGTGTCCTTTTTCTTCGGTTGTTTTTCCGATAAGTTCAAACTTTTTATTCGAATTTTTGAAAGTAAAAGCAGTTCTTGAAGGTCCGCCTTCTTCAATATATTGTCCGTATAAATGCCAGCCAGATTGAATTACCGCCTGAGCTTTTAAAACATATTCTTTATCTGATATTTTTTCTACTGATGTTGACCATTTTACAGGATTGTACATTTGTCCAAACATACTGAAAGAGAACAACAAGAGTATTATAATTGTGGTATTTTTCATTGTTATTTTTGTTTTTGATAGGATAAAAAAAGAGCTGTCCGTAAACAGCTCTTAAGGCCTTTCACAGAAAATTGCTTACTAATTCAGATTCTAAAATGAAATAATGAAAGACTTTTTTAGTGGCCAGTCGCCGTCTCAGTTTTCAGTTAAAAATTGAACTGAAAACTGAGACTGAAAACTGAGACTATTTTAAAGGTAAACCGTCTTTATCAAGAGATCCAGATTTGATGATAATCATCTTATCCAATTTAACATATTTCTTAATCGCGTCGTTTACTTGTTGTAACGTTGCTTTATCAATGTCTTTTGGATATTGGTCGATGTAGTTTGGTTCTAAACCTCTTTCGATGAAGCTCAAAATAGTTCTTGCCATTCCGTTTGTGGTAGACATTCCAACTTTAAAACTTCCGATTAGGTTCGTTTTCTTGTTTTCCAATTCTTCTGCTGTGATTCCGTCTTTTACCCATTTATCAACCTGAACCATAGTAGCATCCAGACCTTTTTGGAATAAATTCGGATTGAAGGAAGCATTCACAAACCAGTAACCTCCTGTTTCAATATTTCCTCCCAAACCAGATGAAATGTTATACGTCAAACCGTCATTGTCGCGAACGGTCTGCATTAAACGCCCTGCAAATCCTGCTCCTAAAGTATAATTTCCGATGAAAAACGGAACATAATCAGCATCAGCTCTTTTTAATCCTGTAAACTGTCCGATGAATAATTCTGCACTTGGTTTTTCTGGAATTGTGACTACTTCTGTTTTTGCTGCGGCTTTTGAAGCTTCTTCAAATTTTAGTTTTTCTGTAACTCCGCCGTTCCAGTTTTTGAATGATTTTTTTAGGGAATTATTCAAGTTTGCTCCATCGGTATCTCCAACAATTACCAGACGCATTGAAGCCGTACCGAAATACTTTTTATGGAAAGCTTTTACTTCTTCCAATGTCGCTTTTTTGATATTTTCGATGTTGTCCTCGACACTTAAACTGTAGTTTGGATTGTTTTTGGTGTAAATTGACTGAGATAAGGCAATGCTTCCTCTTTCTCCTGGATCGTTTAAACTTTGTTGTATATTTCCAATAAACTGTTGTTTAAGGTTTTCAAATTCTTTGGCGTCAAACAATGGATTTCGCAATTCTTCAGCCAATAATGTAATGACCTGATCCAAATCTTTTTTCAGACATTTGAAACCAATATTCACTTTGAAGGCTGAGGCGTTTACATTTAATGAAACTCCTAATTTTTGAAGCTTTTCTGAGAATTTGAATTTGTCGTTAAGCGTTGTTCCTTTTGACAGCATCGAAGCTGTTAAAGCTGGAATCATATCATTTTTGCTTTCGCTGGCATAATTTCCAAGTGAAATACTCGCTGCAACAGTCACAAAATCTTTTGCTGAAGTTTTTACAGAAACCACATCAATTCCTGAAACTTTTTCTCTTTTAAAAGCAGAAGCCGTTTTTTCAATTGTAGTATCTAATGATTCATCTTCTGTTAGTATATTTTTTACTGATGAAGAAATAGCCGCTGAACTTTCTTCATGCAAATGCCCATCTTCTGAATGTCTGTAATAAAATGGTCCATTTTCTGGCATAAACTTCCCTGCCTGAGCTGTCTTTTGATTTTGAGATCCCGATTGTTTCGGAATAAAATAACCTGTTGTACTTTGGTCTTCTACTAAATATTGGTTTGCAACACGCAAAACATCTGCCGGAGTTACTTTTTTCAATCGGTCAACTCCTGTAATGTAATCGGTCCAATCTCCTGAAGCGATTGCCTCATTCAAAGCCGAAGCAATTACGCCAGAACCATCACGCGCTAAAACGGTCTGAGCGCTTATTTTTGCTACTACACGGTTTACCTCATCTTGAGTTACACCTTCCTTTTGAATTTTAGCTATAACCTCACTGATTTTTGCATCAATATCTTCATGTTTTGAAGTGGTTGGAAAACCTACACCAATTGTGAAAAGTCCCACTTCTTTGAAGTTTGTTGCACTGGCGTAAGAATAAATTCCCAAACGGGTATCAACGAAAGTTTTGTTCAGAATTGCCGATGGACCATTCCCAATAATTTGAGCCAGAATGTTTAAAGCTGGTAGATCTTCGTGCAAAGCGCCTGGAATTTTATAGGCTTTGTTTACAACACCCAATTCTCCTGGTTTTCTCACCACAATTTTACGTGCTCCATATTGCTGAGGCTCTTCTGTGTAGGGCTGTGGCATTACATGCGGCGCTTTTGTGATTTTTCCGAAATACTTCTCAATCAGTTCAAAAACATTTTCTTTTCTGAAATCTCCGATGATGGTCAGAGTCGCATTGTCTGGCCAGTAATAAGTATTATAGAAATTCTTTAAAACTTCAATCGGCGCTTTTTCAATATCCGATTTCCATCCGATTGTTGAGTGATGATATGGATGAGCAATATAAGCTGCCGCCCAGATTTCCTTGTCAAGCAAACTGTTCGGGTTGTTTTCTCCACGTTCAAATTCGTTACGTACAACGGTCATTTCAGCTTCTTTGTCTTCTTTCGTCAATAAAGAATTTCGCATTCTGTCGGCTTCGATTTGAAGCGCCAGTTCGATTTTATCACTTGGAAGTGTTTCAAAATAATTGGTTCTGTCATACCATGTTGTAGCATTTAACTGTGCTCCTGTATTTTGCAAAACATCCGTAATGGTATTTCCGTTTTTCTTATTGAAAGTTGGCGTTCCTTTAAACATCAAATGTTCCAAAAGGTGTGTTGATCCGGTGTTTCCTAAAACTTCATGTTTAGAACCTACACGATAGACAATTTGTACAGTTGCAACCGGAGAAGCATTGTCCTGCGAAAGCAGTACGCTCATACCATTGGGTTGGTACAAATATTCTTCAATTCCGCCTAACTCTTTTATTTTCTTAAAGTTAACTGATTTTCCCTGCGCTGACATAAGGGCACAGAAAGCTAATGAGCAATAGCCCAGAAAGATGTATTTTTTCATTTTTTTGTGATTGAAATTATCTACTAAAAATATAAAACAATTCTTACTTTTTGAATTGTTTTATATTTTTAACTACAGAATTTAACTTATGACTTGCTGAAAATCTCTTTTAGTTTAGATTGTAATTCAGCTTCTCTAAGGTTTTTAGCCACGATTTTTCCGTCAGGTCCAATTAAGTAGTTGGTTGGAACCATTTTTACACCATATAAAACAGCAGCTTCATTCTGCCATCCTTTTAAATCAGAAACATGTGTCCAAGTTAGACCATCTTTTTCGATTGCTTTTTCCCAAAGGTTCTTTTTATCATCTAAAGAAACTCCTAGTACATCAAATCCTTTGTCGTGGAAAGTTTTATAAGCCACAACCACATTTGGATTTTCTTTACGGCATGGGCCACACCAGCTCGCCCAGAAATCAACCAAAACATATTTCCCTTTATAATCTGATAATTTTACTACTTTTCCGTTTACATCAGTTTGTGAAAATTCAGGTGCTGTAACTCCAATTGCTGTTTTTTCGTTAAGGTCAATTGACGCTTTTAATTTTTTTCCGTAGAATGATTTTTGGATTTCTGGAGATAAAACAGCGTAATATTCTTTGACTTTTTCAGGAGTTCCGTAAGAAACAATTCTGTCTTCAATCACTAATGCTCCTCCCAAATTATCTTTATTTTTTCTGATAAATTTATCTGTCAAGTCATCAGCAAAAGTGCCAAGATCTTTCCATTTTTTATCCATCATAGCTTGTTGTTCAGGAGTCAGTTTTACTTTTCCATTTTGAGTTAATGAATCCGATAATTTGTAAATCGGTCCTGCAACTGCTTGAATTTTTTTGAATTCGTTATCGTAGTACGATTTGTACAATCCGTTCTGCGTAGCTCCTGTTACTTTTGCTACAAACATAGAATCCTTTTTAGCGTCGACTTTAATTTCTTCATTATCTAAAAGAAAATATGCTCCGTATTCTTGTCCTTTGATTTTAATGGTATGAAACAATGGCTCTCCTGTTTTTCCTGTAAAAGAAAATGCACCTTCTTTTACTTCAGCAGAATCAATGATTTTTTTATCTCCTTTTTCGTCAGCATATTCCAGATAAACAGTTCCTTTATCTAATCCTGCAATTGTTCCGTTAATTGTGTAGCCTTCTTTCTTTGCGCAAGAAGTCACCGCCGTTGCAAGCGCTAAAGCAAGCAATCCTGATTTTAAAATTGTTTTTTTCATGTTATATTTTTTTTATTGTTAAGATTGCGATGTTTTTTTCTAGTTTTCAGTCTTAGTCTTCAGTCACAGTCGCGGTTTTCAGTGATTAACTGGATAATTAAAATAAACTGTGACTGTGACTGTGACTGCGACTGAAAACTAAATACTAAGATTTCATAAGTTCTTTAAGCTTAGCTTCCAATTCTGCACCTCTTAAATTTTCTCCGACAATTACACCTTTGCCGTCTACTAAATAAGTTGCAGGAATTGCTTTTACATTAAATGATTTGCTCACTTTATCGTCGTCTAGAAGATTATGCCATTGCATATTTTCTTGTCCAAGCGCTTTTTGCCATGCTTTTTCGTCTTTATCAATTGAAACACTTAAAATTTCAAAACCTTTAGGCGCATATTCCGCATAAGCTGTTTTTAAGTTCGGGATTTCTTTTCGACATGGACCACACCAAGAAGCCCAGAAATCAACTAGAATATATTTTTTTCCTGCAACAATATCTTTTGCATTGAATGTCTTTCCGTCTTTATCTTTTAACCCGAAATTAGCAATGCTTGTTCCTACTAAAGATTTTGGATTCAAATCTTTATCTACAACCTGACCATAATAACTTTTCTTAGCCGCATCTGAAAACTGCTCGTAAATTGGTTTCTGTTCTGGAGTAAAATAGCTGTATGAAGTCATCATAAAAAATGGTCCCCACCAATTGTTTTTATGTTTTGCAATTAAATCAGCCGTTTTTGTTTCTACTTTCGTAAAAAATGCTTTTTCTTTAGCTTCAAATGCTTTCCATTCAGGAGAATTTCCAATAGAATCCATCGCTTTTTTATTTCCAGAAACTCTTGCCTTACCATACGCTTCTGCTATTTTTTCAGTTCCTTTGTGATATTCTACATAATCAGTTTCTAATTCTTGCTTAAAAGCAATTTCTTTAGCATAATAATCATGAGATTTAGAACCTGTTATTGTTACATCTTTAAAAGTGATATACTCTCCTTCTTTATCTGAAACCTTACCAGCCGCCGAAATTTTTATTTTTGAATTTTCGACCATTACAGAAATAGTTCCTTTGCTTTTACCAAAGACAACATAGAAAAAGCGAGGTTCTTTTAATTTTCCTGTGAAAGTAAATTTCCCCTCTTTTAATGTTGTTTCAGCAACTGGCAGTTCAGAAGAATGTGTTGCGCCCGGAATCAATTTTACAGCTGTTCCGTCTGTAAGTCCGGTAATATTTCCTTCAATAGAATAAGATGTTGCTGCTGTTGCAGCTGCTGTCTTTTTCTTTTGTGCCTGACCATTGTTTGAAATCATAAACAAACAAAGGCAGAATCCTAAAATTTTAAATTTAATTGTATTCATTTTTGATTGATATTTTAAAAAAGCTTCCCTTTCGAAAATTCTCCTAATCAGGAAGCTTTTGAGTTTATTATTTAGATACGTTTTGTGTTATTGTTCCGTTTCCTGGATTTTGCGTTGCTCCTTGTGGGAAAGGCGAAGTCCATAAATGAGAATCTGATTTTAACGTGTAAGTAGTTCCGTTTGCTACTTTTGTTAAACTAAATTTGTAAACACCCTCTGCATTAAGACGACGAGCATCTGCATAAGGAGTTAATGTATTAAGAAGTTCATTATTCTTTGTTTTGAAAATAGCATTCAAAGCCGTTGTTTTATCTGTCGTTGAAATATCCTGATAAGATGCTGGAAGAATACGAGTTTTACGAATTGTATTTAAAATCGCTAAAGCCTCACTGATTTTATTATCACGCGCCAAACACTCCGCTTTAATCAAATAAACCTCAACAGTTGTAATTCCAGCAAAGTTATACATACCAGATAATATTGAATAGTAATACGTATCGGCTCCTACCGTTCTTATTTTCCAACGTGATTTTAAACGTGCATCTCCAGTTTCAAAACGTGCTGCTCTTTCTACTGGTATACTTGTTTCTCTTCCTAATGAACGGTTTGATCCGTGTCTAAAAAAGTAATTTTCAGAATAAGTATAACCCATTGGAGACACTGCTGTTGTATAGGAATTTGGTACATCGATAATGGCTTTGTTCGCATTATAAAAACCAACCCAATCATACAACTGATTATTTTCTGCCAATGCCAAATCTGCATATTTTAAAGCCTCTGTATAATTATTCATTTGCAGGTAAACTCTTGAGTAAAATGCATAAGCCCCACCTAAATTTGGATGCAAAGCAGTTTGCGAAACTTTTGGCAAGTAAGGCAAAGCTTCTTTAATGTCATTCAGAATAAAATCATACATTTCCTGAATGGTTACCTGTTTACTTGGTGCATTAATATTGGCACTTGTAATCAACGGCACTGATAATTTTGTAGCAGCTGTTGAAGCAACATAAGTATCTGCATAAAAATTAGTTACATAAAAAAAGTTCATAGCACGCATTATTTTTGCTTGTGCCCAAACTATTCTCTGTTCTTGCTCAGTCGCTTTAGTTGTTGTTAGTGCATTTTCAATAATTAGATTAAAAGCTGCAATCCCTGAATAAGTTCCATAATAAGCAGTTTCATCTGACACTTTTAGTGCAATACGATCTGCATTTTCATCCCACATATAATTGGCATTATACAATCTATTGCTTGTTAAAGTTGCAGCTGTTATAAATTGGTCATTCAGTAATTGTGAAGCTCCTAAAATATCTAATCTTGTATTGTATTCGTCACGCAAAAAAGCTTCATAATCTGCCAATGTTTGTGGCGATTTTGCTCCTTTTGGAACATCACTCAAATAATCGTCGCAAGATGCCAATGTCAATCCTAAAGCTAAAAGGCACGCTACTTTTTTATATATATTTTTCATCGTTTAGTCTTTATAAATTAGAAATTAACATTTACCCCCATTACAAAACTTGGAGATATGAAACCGCCTAACATATACTTAGCATCTCTGCTTTTAGCAAAAGTATAAACGTTCTCTGCGTTTAAATTGAAACGTACTCCGTCTAATTTCACTTTCTTAATAATAGCACTTGGCATTTGGTAAGACAATGAAATATTGCTTAATCTCACATTTGAAGCATCCAAAATATTAATATCTGCATACGAATAAATGGTACGAGATTCTGAATTAAATTCTGGTTCGTATTCGTAAACCGCTCTTGGAACATTTGTAAAAGCTTCGTCACCTGGTTTCATCCAACGATCTGCAATATGATTGTTAACTACAGTAATATCTGTTACATAACCTCCAATTGCTCCATTGTAATTATTAGCTAACATTGGTAAGAATGTATTTCTTATTTTATGTCCTAACTCATAAATGAAAAGAGCTGAAAGCGAGAAGTTTTTATAATTTGCAGAAGTATGGAAAGAACCGCTGTGAGTAGGAACTGTCGAACCAAAATCTTTAATAGCATCTATCTGTGCTGGATTGTATTTTACTGCTGTTCCAGAAGCATCGTAAACCTGAGGAACTCCAGTATTGCTCAAACCAGCCCATTTGTATCCGTAAATAGAGTTAAAACTTGTTCCAACTCTAGGAAAAGCATTAGAATAATCTAACTGCAGATAATAAACTGGCGCTTTTACATTTACATAATCCACTACGTTTTTATTATAAGCATATAAAACAGCTGCGTTCCAAGAGAATGAAGGTGTTTTAACAAGTGTTCCACTTAAACTAACCTCGATACCTTTGTTAGTCATTTCTCCGTTGTTAAGTGTGTAAGTAGAATATCCAAAACCTTCTGTTGGAACTCCTTGACTGCTCGCTAATAAATTTTGACCTTTTTTATTATATAAATCTAAAGTTCCGCTTAATCTGTTTTTAAAGAATGAGAAATCTAAACCAATATTAGTAGTAGTTGTTTTTTCCCAAGACAATTCAGGGTTTGGTCTTCTTCCAACACTTCCTTGTGTCCCTCCAACGTTTGGATTAGCACTGTAAAAAGCAGTTAAATAAGGCGCAGTATCTTTGGCGATGTTTCCTGCAATACCATAAGAACCACGAAGTTTAAGAATATCAACCCATTCAACATTAAAAAATGATTCATTGTTAATATTCCATCCAGCACCTGCAGACCAGATAGGCTTGTTTTGAAATTTACTGTCTGTTCCCCAAAGATTCGAACGATCCCAACGTATACTTCCAGAAAGCGTATATCTTCTGTCGTAAGTATATCCTCCTGTTGAGTAAACTGAAACATAACGATTCTGCAATTCTTTTTCTAATGCAAATTCATTTTGTGACATATAACCGCTGAAAACAGATCCATATACTTTCAATAAATCGGCTTGATTTATATTGGTAAAAGATAAAGCTTGTGAATCATAACCATAACGAGTATTATCATTATACTCTTGTTTAGAATGACGAATCTCCATACCTGCAATCGCAGAAAAATCATGTTTCTCAGCAAAAGTCTGATTAAAATTCAACTGTTGACGGAAATTGTAAGCATTAGAAAACTGATTGGTATCTTTAATGATATCTCCGTAAGGTAAGTTATAAACTGCTTTATTATTAGCAATTGTTACCATACCATTTACTTTATTTCTAACATAGTAAGAATCTCTATCAAACAACTGACTTGCACGATCTGAAGCAAATTCATATTGGAACATAGCATTGTAAGTAAATGCATTGCTAAATTTCACATTAAACTTAGCATACGTTCTGTTTAAGAAATTTTTGTTTTCAATCAAGTTTCTACCAAATTCATCCATTGGCGTAATATCCATGTTGTAAAGACCATAAGTCTGCATAGAATTAAGCGTGAAATTATTGTAACGAGAAGCAGCGGTAGAAACAAAATTTGTTCCATCGTTATTCACTAATTGATTGTATGGCTGATATTTAAATTGTGGACTATTAGCAAAATAACTCTGAGTGTCACCTGTACCAAAATTGGTATAACTTCCTAAATCTAAAGACAACCAATCATTAATTTGTGTTGAATTTTTCAAATTAAGCCCAACAGTTTTATTATCTGTATATCGATCTTCAAACTGATTGTCTTTATAGGTTAAAGAAGCGGTAAAATTATTATTTTCAGTAGCCTTGCCTAAACTAAGATTGTGTTGTAAAAAGTACTGATCACGTTTTGCATATCTTGCAATATCATCGTAGTATTTATAACCTTGAGAACCTAATTGATTCAAACGATTATTCATTTCTGCCTGAGAAATATTTCCTGCATAACCATTTAAGATCGTCTGCATTCCTAAACTTGTAAATGCAGCATTATTCAATAATGATTGCGCATAAGTGTTTGCATTTGCTGCTTTTAAATTAGGATTTCCATCTGCCCATCCTTTTTCTAAACCAATAATATCACCAGAATCAGTTAAATTTCCAGTATAATTTCTATAAGGAGTAACCGTTAAATTACTTGAAAACGAGATATTTGTTTTACCTGCTTTTGCTTTTTTAGTGGTAATAACGACAACTCCATTTGCTGCACGAGCACCATAAATAGAAGAAGCCGCCGCATCTTTCAAAACTGTAATCGTTTCAATATCTTCTAAGTTCAAATTAGGAAGATTCTCTTCAATATTACTATATGGTGTTAATCTTGTATTTTCAACAGGAAAACCGTCAATAACGTATAAAGGCGCACTTACTCCATTCATAGAAGTTGTACCACGAATTTTTCCATCCTGATATCCAACAATACGTCCTTCTAAAATTTTATCTAAGCCACTTAATCGTTGCTCCTGAAAATCTTTTGCTTTTAAATTAGAGAAAGATCCTGTTGCTTTTTCTGCTGTAATATCTTGATATCCAGTTTTTAAAACCAGTCCTTCTAATTCTAGAACATCTTCTTTTAAAACAACGTTGATAACGCTTCTTCCTTCAACTTTAATTTCTTGTCTTACATATCCTAAGTAAGCAAAAGCTAAAGTAGTTTGGCTGCTTACTGCAATAATCTGATATTCACCATTAAAATCGGTATTTACGCCTCTTCCTGAACCATTATCAGAAATTGCTGCACCTACTAATGGCATACCTTTTTCATCAGTAACACGTCCTTTTACAATAAAGTCCGCTTCTGCTTTAGCAGGTTTATTATCTTCCGAAGCTTTTTTTGCCATAAGGACAATATGATTTCCTGAGACTTTAAAATCTGTGCTTGTATCTCCAAAAATGGTACTTAAGATCGTTTCGATAGAAACATTACTCTCATTAACATTAATTGTTCTGTTTAAGTCAACAGATCGTACATTATAAACAAATCTGTAATTTGTTGTGTATTCAAGCTTTTCAATGGCTTTTGCAACAGTCATATTATTTGCATTGAAAGACATTTTTGCTTTCTGCGAGTAGGTTACTCCCGCCTGCATCACTGTAAAAGTGGTTAAGATAAACAATGTGGTCAATTTCATTTTCAAATCGAATTTCAAAAAAGGCTCGCCGAACCTGATTTTGTTCAATAGTTTTTTCATACTTTTAAAATGTTTTTTTTAATGTTGGTTGGTTAATTAACTGACCGCATATACTCTACCGGGAAATGTTGGCGCATTTTCCGGTTTTTTTATAACGATCCTTCATTCTTGGATTTTGTTACATAGGCGCTTAATTTATTTTAGATTTTATGATTGTAGATTTCAGATTTTTCAATCTTTCTTCTTGTCTTTTTTCTATCTTCTATATTCTTCTCTCTCTTTACTTAATCGTAATTTTATCTCTGTCAATATTATAATCTATTGCATAACTATCGCTGAAATACTTCAAAACCACTTCAATCGGTTCATTATCAAATCGGGCATTGAAAATTTCTCTTCCGAGCATTTTATTTCTATTGATAAAAGTCACATTGTAATGACGTTCCAGTTTTTTAATAATATCTTCAAAAGATGCATTTTTAAACACCAAACTTCCTTTTACCCAGGCTGTATAATACTCTGTATTAACCTGTTCTTTTGTTATTGCCAGCTGTCCTTTTTCGTTTGAACCTTTTTCACCAGGTTTTAAATACACCTGATTTTCTTTTGTTTTCTGATCTTTGTAAAGAGACACTTTTCCTTCAACCAGAACAACATCTGTACTGGTATTTTCACTGTATGTATCTACATTGAACTTTGTTCCTAAAACCTCAATATTTACATTTTGTGTATTGACATCAAAAGGATGTTCTTTATCTTTTTCTACTTCAAAATAAGCTTCTCCAAGCAAATACACCTGTCGATTTTTATTTTTCACAAACTGCACCGGATAACGTAATGTTGTTCCGGCATTTAAATGTACCAACGTTCCATCAGACAATTGTACTTCAAACTTTTTACCGTAAGGAATTCTAATTGTATTGTAAACCAATGATCCGCCAGAATATGCTTTTGTGTAAACCAATCTGTCTTTTTCTTGTCTTCCAATTACATTTCCGTCTTTATCTGTAATATTTTTGTCGTCATTCGGATCCAGATTTTGTGATTCATTTCCAAGCTGCAATACAATCTCATCTTCTCTCGGAATCACCACATTTTGTTTTGAATGTGATTTTTCAGCATTTTTATAGAAATAAAAACCTCCTAGGGCTACAATCAAAATCGCAGCATATTTATAGTACGATGAAAATCTTCGTTTGTAAAAAACATTATTTTCTTTTTGAATTCTTTCTGAAAGCTGTTTTCTTACTTCAGTAGAATCAAAAGTGTTCAAAGCAGTATCAATAGCGTAATTGGTTTTTACAAAATCCTTAAACACCGTTTGATTCTCTTCTTCTTTTAACCACTCAGTTAGCTCCTCAATTTCTTCATGAGAAGCCTGATTTGTGATAAATTTAACAATTAGTCTCTCTGACTTTTTTACTGTCATTTTAGTCGTTTTTAATATTATTACGAAGCCAAAAAACAAAACCCTAACAATTTGATAAAGTTTTTTTCATTTTGATGAATTTTTTATTTTTCACAAGTTTTTTCGTTCAATAAATTCTACTAATTTGATAGAAATAAAAGAATAAAAGTTTTTATATTTGCCTTTTTTTCTGATTTTTATTTGTAATAAATTTCAAATAGAAAACGAAAAAAAACACGAATTTTACTAAATACTGGTCTAATTTAGACCATAAAAACTATAAATTTATATATTTGTTTATATGAAAACGGGTGATTACAATGATAATGCAATACTAATTGAGTCTCTACAAAATGGAGATGAAATGGCTTATGCCTATTTAATTGACACCTATCATCATAAACTTTGTGTTTACGCTAACAGTTTGGTTAAGAACATTTACAGTGCAGAAGATATTGTGCAAAACGTTTTTATCAAAGTATGGGAGCAGCGTACGAGATTGAAATCTGACCATTCTTTAAAAAGTTTTCTATACAAATTAACTTATAATGAGTTTATCGATTTGTACAGAAAAAATCAGTCTTTATTTTCACTGGAAAAATCCTATTATGATGCCTTGAACGGAATTGTTCAAGAAGAAGATTCAGAAGCTTTTCAGAGAGTTTTAAATGCCGTGAATAAAGAAATTCAGAATCTGCCGCCAAAATGCAAGGAAGTATTTATTTTGAGCAAAAAAGAAGGTTTGACCAATATTGAAATTGCAGAACATTTGGATGTTTCTATAAAAACCGTTGAAGCTCAAATCACTAAAGCTTTTTCTATACTGCGCTCTTCATTGGAAGAAAAAGTGAGAAGTGTTTTGTTCCTATTATTTTCGGCTAAAAAAAAATTCAGACTAAATAATTTAATCTGAATTTTCCTTTTATTGATTTAAAGTATAAACAAGTCCGATATCTTTCCTCTATTTTTCAATCAAAATAGTAATCTTGTGTCTTGCTTCTTTTATATCAGCTTGCTTCTTCCATCTTAATTCTTTCCTCTGCAAAATCTAAAACTGGCGTCTTCAAATCATGGTACAAAAGTACTTTCCAGTTTTCATCTTTTGCCTGCTGTTCCCATTTTTTACGAGATTCCATTGCACGTTTTCCGTCGAAATCTGTTTTGTAGGCAACAGGAATTTTTAAATATCTTTTTTGAGGCAAGTCATCTGCTCCATAAAAAACAATTTCGTCATCGGCCTTAATCCAAAATACTTGTTGAAATTGGGTATGTCCTGCTGTAACTTCAAAGTAAATTTCATCAGTTATATGACCGCTGTCTTCATTTAGTAATTCAACATTTGGTAATTTTTTCAGCTGATTTAATATTTCAGGAACGTACGACGGATTTTGTAATTGTTCTAAAGCGAAATCTATTTCTCGTTCTTGAATGTAAATTTTCGTATTTGGGAAATTTTGAACGAATTGACCATTTTCAAAATAACCGATTCCCTCAATATGATCTTTATGAAGATGCGAAACCAGAATTTTGGTAATCTGCTGAGGTTCGATATTGTTTTTTCTAAGCATTTCGTAAATAAACGGAACTCCGTTATTGACAAATCCTAAACCGAAATCTATTAAAATAACATCATTGTCTGTAATAACGACAAAAGGCTGAATGGCCATTTTTAAACCTAATTCGGTTGTATTCTCTTCTAAAAGCTGAAATTCTTTTTTAGAATTGACAATATAATTTCCTTCTTGTAAAGCTATAATTTCCATTTTGTTTTGCTTTTATTTTGCAACACAGCAAAGTTCTTAAGAATTTCTATATTTGTAAAACCTTATTTTTCGATAAAATCAATCGATAAAACCGATTTAGAAATGGAACTCAGACAGCTAAAATATTTTCTAAAGGCAAAAGAATTACTCAATTTTACCGAAGCTGCAACGGCACTTTTTATTAGCCAAAGCACTTTATCACAACAAATTAAACAACTGGAAGACGAGCTACAGGTTCCTCTTTTTAATAGAATTGGAAAACGGATTACGCTCACAGAAGCGGGAGATTTATTTTCAGTTTATGCCCAACAATCTGTCAATAAAGCAACAGATGGATTTGAACTTTTAAAAGACCTAAACAATCTTGAAACCGGAAAAGTGGCTATTGGCGTTACTTATGCATTGCGTCATGTGGTTACAAAAGCTTTGATTGTTTTTAGTTCTGAATTTCCAAAAATTCAATTTGAGATTGTCTTTGGAACTTCCCAAGAATTAATTCAAAAACTGAATCATTTTGAACTCGATGTCATTCTGACATTTGAAGAAATTGCTTCTGAAGCCCATTTTAAATACAGAGAATTGTTTACGTCTCCAATGGCTTTGGTTACCTCAGCTGAAACCTCTTTCAAAAATAAAAAAAGTATTTCGCTGAGTGAAGTCAGTTCTTTACCACTTGCACTTCCATCGAATGGTTTCAGTACGACCCAATTTATCAATAAGGCTTTTAAGAAAGACCATCTGAATCCGAAAGTGACCATTGAAATCAATGATATTCCAACTTTATTAGAATTAATCAAAACAGGAAAATGGCATACCATTCTAACAAAAACAACAATTGAAAACGAAAAAGATTTACACGCTATTCCAATAAAAGGAGAAAATATGACGCGTACTGCAATGCTTATTTCTCTAAAAGAAGTTTATGAAAAAAAAGCGGTAATTGCATTTTTGAAAACGCTTATGGATAATTTGAAATAATATCTTTTTATAATACTGAGAGAATTTCTCGCAAAGACACAAAGACGATAAGTTTTTTTTAGAAATTTTGCGACTTTGCGAGATTCAATACAATTCTATTGTAAATCTGCCTCAAAAGGCGAAGCGGGCAGTTTTTCTTTGTTATATAAATTAGCAGTATCCGGATTATCTGCCCAAGCATAACGAACCTTTCTCGGATTTCTAATTTCATTGCTCCAAACTATAATTTTATCACCCTCAATAGTTGCATTTGCCCAAACAAATTTTCCGTCCTGTCCGGCAATCGCAAAGCCCTTCAGCGTATTTCCTCCTTTGCTCATTAAGCCAGAACCGATAGATTTAAATTTCAAAATGAGCTGTTCGTCTTTTTGTTGCATCGAATCAAAAATTGGTCCTGAAGCAATTAATTTTTTCTCGCCATAAACCATTTTTCTTGCCTGAAGCGCTAATCGTCGTCCCACATCATATTTATTTAATGGATGAATGTCGTTCCATTCTCCTAAATCTATGGTAACCGCCAATCCTGTATTGTCAATTTTTACCAGATTGGATTGCTGTTGTCTTAAAGCAGCCCAACTGCTTTCTACAGGTTCCAATTTCGGATCCATATAATTGGTTAATTGAACCACAAAAAATGGTAATTTTTCCTGATTTAATTGAGCACGCCATGTCTCAATTAAGGTTTTCATTAAATCAAAATATTCGGATGGCTTTTTGGTATTTGATTCACCCTGATACCACAAAACTCCTTTTAAAGAATAATTTTTTAAAGGTGCAATCATCGCATTGTAAAGCCCTACTGGTTTCCAACGCACAAATGTTTGTCCAGGAAGTGGTTGCATTTTTGAACCTAATTTATATTTCCACTCTCCTTTTAAATCGATTGTTTTATTATCGATAATGAATTCATAAGGTTTGTCGCTTACAAAGCCGCCTCTTCCGGAATTATTGATTACACGAACCGTAATTTCGTTTTTCCCTTCTTTTAAAATAGAACTATTGAAAGAATAAATTCTTGGTGGATATTGATACGAAGTAGTTCCCACAAAATTTCCATTTACAAAAACGGAATCAGCATCTACAATTCTTCCTAAAATAATTTTTGCCTGAGTTTCTTTAATCTTTTCTAGTTTAAATTCTTTTTTAAACCAAACCGAACCATTTGTATTTCCAAGTTCTCCATCGGCCCAATAACCTGGAATATTCATTGTTTTCCAATCGGAAACGTTAGTAGAATTTCTCCATTTATTTTTTAAACCCAAATCTGTTTGATTCAGCATTTTGTACCAATCTGAACTTACTTTTCGATCATTTTCATCGATTTGTTTTTCTAGTTTTCCGTCTTTAAATTTTAAATATTCCTGATAATAATCGGGAAACTTTTTAACTCCTTCTTCATTAATCCAGGATTCTGCCGGCGAACCACCCAAAGCACTGTTAATTAATCCGATTGGAATTCTATACTTTTCATAAATTTCTGTAGCGAAAAAATAGCCAACACCTGTAAATTGTAAAACACTGACTGGATTTGCTGAAACCCATTGACCTGATGAAAAATCATTTCTTTCTTTCTCAAAATAATATTCATCTGGAACCAAAAATTGTCTAATGTTCGTATTCTCAGATTTAGCAATTTCATCTTTATATTTATCTTTCAATCTGTCCATTGGAAGTTCCATATTTGACTGTCCAGAACATAGCCAAACGTCTCCGAAAAGTATATTTTTCAGAATAATTGTATTGCTTGCTTTTAAGGTCATTTCAAATGGGCCTCCTGCTTTTTGTGATGGAAGCTGGATAGACCATTTTCCTTCTTCTGATGTTGTGGTTTTGTATTTTTTCCCTTTAAAATCCAGTTCAATATTCTCATTTGGTGATGCCCATCCCCAAATGTTAGTTTTTGTATCGCGCTGCAATATCATTCCATCACTAATAAGTCTTGGAAGTTTTATTTGAGCATTGATGCTAAAGGTTATTAGAAATGCTAGTAATAATGTTTTCTGTCTCATTTTATATTTTTTTTTTGCCACAGATTAAAAAGATTAACACAGATTATTAAAAAATCATTTTAATACTTTAATCTGTGGCTGAAATTTCTCCCGCAGATTTTGCAGATAACGCAGATTTTTTTTTCCGCCACGAATTTCACAAATTAAAAATTCGTGATATTTCAATATTATAGACAAAATATTGATTAGTGCAATTTGTGAAATTCGTGGCAGAAAAACCTTTATTCATAAGTATATAATTTTATTTTCTGGATTTCGTAATCACCAACTGAAATTCGTAAATGCCTTCCCTGATGCGTTTGATCGCCATTGAAATGTCTGATGGTTTTCCACTTTTCATTTTCAAATATTCCTTGATCTGTTTTTAAAATTCCAGCATTTATATTTTCTTTTAAAGGTTTAAAGGTTACTACAATTCCAGAACCTGCAATGTAAAATTCGTCTTTTGCAACTTCAATAACAATGGCACTCGACGTGGGCCAAACTTCTGCTTTTGCTCCATCTGACCAATTTAAAGTATAATCATGTTTGAAAGTGAACTCATAATCTCCTTTTTTGATAATCTGTGTGTTATTTTCTTTATCTAATAAAATGCCATCAATTTTTCCTTGTCCTTTATTAGCTTCAATTGTTGGTGTTAACTGTTTTACCAAATCGTAGATTTTACCAAGTGGTTCTTTTTTAGCATCAACAACAGATTCTATCGAAAATGGTGAAAAACCAATTGCTTCATAATGTCCAATGGCATATAAACCTTTGAAAGGAGCCGTTTCATCAAAACGGTGCTCTGGAATAAATAATGGATCACCTTGACGAGTAAATAAATCATTCCATTGTTTAAAGGACGGATTATAAAAATCCGGAGCTAAAAAGTCGATTGAATTTCCCGCTGCTTTCCAAACATCCATAATATGTGGAAGCGGTCCAGCACTCGGATATTGTCCTGGTTTCTTTTCTGGTGCATTTAAAGCAGCATTGACAAACATCGGAATTGGATAAACGTCTTTTCCCCCTTTGGCAACAATATTTGTAAATTTTGAAAAATACCAAGCCATAAAAATTTCATCAGTATGAAGTCCTTTTCCAAAAATTTCTTCCCAATTTCCTTTTGTTTTGAATCCGTTTTTCTTCCAGATTTCTAAAAATTCTGGAACTAGATTTTGTTTGTTTTTTTGTAAATATTGCATCAACTCTTTTGGAACTTCTTTTTGAAAAGCTTCATTTGCCAAAGCATGATAATCACGAGCCGTTGGCAACATTCCAATTTCATTTTCAACCTGAATCATGATAACCGTCTGCTCTTTTTGATCGAAATCTTTAATGTGAGTCATCAGTTTCTTAAAAGCATTTAAATCGGCTTTCAGATTATTTTCGCTGAAAGGCGTTAAAATTTCGTGACTTTTGTTTTTATCATCTTTAACCCTAGGATATTTTTTCTGATTTAATTTTATCCAAGCCGGAGCATGACTCGACATACTGTTTTTCCATGATCCAAACCATAGAAAAACTAATTTTAAATCTTCTCTTCTTGCTCGAAGAATTAAATCGTCTATTAACTGAAAATCAAATTTCCCTTCCTCTGGTTCTATCAGTTCCCAATAAACTGGTGTTAGAACGGTATTCAGGTTCATGTCCGTTAACTTTGGCCAAATCGTTTCCATGCTTTCCATACTGGTTGCAGAAGAATTTCCTAGTTCTCCTCCACGTATCAAAAATGGTTTTTGATTGACAACTAATTGGGTTTTATTTCCTTTTTTTTGAAGATGAGGTAGATTTTGACTCCACATAAATTGTGTTGTCAAAATTGCGATTAAAAGAAATGTATTCTTTAAAATAGTCAACATATTTTTTATTTTAATCTGTTTATATCTGCTTTAATCTTTTTAAATCTGCGTGAAAATCTATACGCAAAAGTATTTCACGCAGATCTGCGCAGATTTTAGCAGATTAAATTAGATTTTATTTATTAATTGAAAAACTTTTTCTTCTGTTGCATTCAAAGGGTTACAACTAAACAAAGCAGCTTTGCCAAAGTTAAAACCTTGACAAAGCTTTTCTGAAACTCAACAGTTTTTTAAACTATTTATGGTTTTACTAACTCACCCGAGAATCCTAAACTTACATCTTTTCCTGCAAGCCCATCTGCGGCGCCTTTGTAAGCATGTTTGCGAACATAATTGGCATCCCAAAGGTTAGGGGATTCATTTGGAAGCCAATATTCATGTTCTTTGGCGTTATCAGAAACGCCCCAAATTGTGATACCATATTGCTGCGGAACAGGAATGTATTTTTTGTACATATCGATTACGTATTGATACATTTCTGCTTGTGAAGCTTGTTGTGCAACTGTTGGCGTTGCCGTTCCTAACCTTACATCTAACTCAGAAATTTTAATTAGTTTTCCTGAAGCTGCTAGTTTTTGGAACATCTGAACAATTTTATCTTTATCAGTAGTTAAACCAATATGCATTTGTGTTCCAATTCCATCAACTTGAGCGCCTTGACTTTCAATATATTTCACATATTCGATAATTCCGTCGCACTTATCTAATCTTGATTCTAGAT
This sequence comes from Flavobacterium panacis, assembly GCF_024649945.1. Taxonomy (GTDB): domain Bacteria; phylum Bacteroidota; class Bacteroidia; order Flavobacteriales; family Flavobacteriaceae; genus Flavobacterium; species Flavobacterium panacis. The sequence goes on from NZ_JANKMS010000002.1 coordinate 718,698, forward strand.
TATAATCGTTGATGAAAAGTTTATCGGTTGCATTTCCATATTGACGTGCTAATTTGAATGCTTTTACAGCATAATCTTTTCCAAGATATTTTACCCATGAGAAATAATCTGTTGCGGTATCTCCTTCGGTTCCGTTTCTTAAAGTTCCGTCTTCTTTCATTGGCTCATTTACTACATCCCATGCAAAAACACCTGTTTTGTAGTGTGTCATCATTTTAGAAATCCAATCGGTCATGGCATCCCCAATAATTTTAGTTTTCTCGGCATCCGTTTTTTCAATTGTGATTGGTGCTGTTGGGCCACCTCCAGAACCTTCTACAGACAATACTACTTTATCAATCAAATAAGTTGTAGCAAATTGTCCAAAATCAAAAATAACTTTTGTAAGATCTTGTTTTGTTGGTTTGATTGTCAACGAAATTGGAGTCCAAGATGTACCTACACTATTTCCTCCATAATAATCTGCTGCGTTCCCTGCAGTATTTTGAGTCTGAATCTGTACCGTAGTTCCAGGTGCTTCAGCCTTAATCATACAGGTAAAAGTATAATTTTGTCCTACGGTCAAAGGAGCACTCAAAGTATAAACCTGTTGTGCACTATAATTGTTCGCCGCGGTTGGATTAGTAAGTTTCATAGCATATCCTCCATTGTAACCTTCTCCATTTGCAGAAATAGATCTTGTCGAACTATTTCCCCAGCCACTCCAGCCATTAAGATTTCCTCCTTCAAAATCGCCGTTTGAAATTAAATTAACAGGCGCTGTAGTAGCGTCAAGATCTACAACTGCCAATGTATTAGCATCAATTAAATACGTTACGTTTGGCAAATATCCTAAATCGATATTAAATTTAAATCCTGTTGCAGTTGTTTGAAAATCGCTTGGAGCCAGTTTAATTTTAACTTGTTTCCATGATGAAGTTGTAGCAAAAGCTTCGGTTTCTGAACCAGTATTCATCCAATCTTTAAAAGGATATTTTTGTTTTAATGATGCATCTGCATCAAAAGAAATACGTCCTTTTCCTGCTACATCTGATTTGATATAAAAAGAAATTTCATAATTATGCCCTGTTACGATAGGTATTGTAGGAGTTGTTAATTGTAAATTATAGGCCAAAGAAGAACTTGCGCTCGATGCTAATTGAATAGCTGCTGTATTTGGAGCCAGACCTAGATTTGCAACTGTTGCAATTCCTTTACCTGAATTATATTTAGTCCAGCCTGTAAATGTTCCAGCTTTAATTGGTGCTAAATCTAAAACATTTGTTCCGCTTGAACCTGGAATTACTGTTGGGGCAATAATACCGTTTAGATAACTTGCATTTTGATTCGAATGCCAAATTAAAGTATGTCCAAAAACTGTTAATCCAGCACTTTTTGTTGCTGCAATGAAAGCATCTACATTGGTAAAATTAATTTCTCCTTTGGAGTTTACCATTGCAGCGTGTTTCATTTCGTACCCAGGAACTACTTCATCAAAATTTTCGTTTACGATTTTTCGATATGCAGGATCGCTCATGTACAAACTGATTCCAATTCCGTTTCCTAAAGGAAAATCAGAATAGTTTTTTAATGGTTCGTAACGGCTAATTTTTTCTACTAAAGCTAAAGGAAGTTCTGCTCCTGTTACAGCTCCGTGTTCTGGGTCTTTTTTCCACTCCATCAAATTATCATCGCAGGATGATAGAATCAATAGTGATGAGGCAATTATTGGTATGATATATTTTGATTTCATTTTGTGGTGGTTGAGTTAGTTAAAATCATTATAAACCGGCGTATCTAATGGTACAATTCTCCAGTTGTCTGTGTATACTTTTACAGAAGTAGCTTTTGAAGGAAATTCTACTTCACTTGTATTTCCAAGTACATCTTTCATTTTTACATCTGCATTTTCGAACCAAATTCCAAAGTTTTGATAAGTTGCCGTTTCACGATAAGTTAAAACAGCTTCAAACGTAGCAGCTTCTTTAGACCATTGATAAAATTTGTTAAATGGAATTGTTACCGTCATCCATCCAGTAGTTTGAAATGCCACTGATTTTCCATCAACAAGCCAAGGAATGTAATTGTAAACTCCACCAGACCATGTTCCAGCATTGAAATTATTGATGGTACATATTTTTAAATATCCAGAATCTTTCCAAGCATCTGGAACATAGATATCAAATTGAAATGCTACTTTGTCAAGTGGTGTAGTTGCCGGAATATAAGGAGTTAATTGTGCTCTCCAGTTATCAACACCTGTTCCTCCTGTCCAAACTTCTGTAGCTCTTCCCGTAGCTGCTGCGATTGAAGTGAGACGAGACGGACGATGCGGTACATATTTGCCATGAGAAATATTTCCAGTTCCTATAGAAGCTGATTCTATATCAGTTCCCAAAATCATTCCTGTCGCTGGTGGTGTTCCCCAAAAACTGTGTTGTCCCATTCCGTCAAAATCTAAAATAATTCCTTTTTTGAAATTAAAATAGCTTGGAGAATAAACTCCTCCATTAGATGTTTCTGCATAGATTGATCCGCCTAAATCTGAAATTCCGGCTGGAACTACAACTGTAAATAATTCCCCATCTTCATCTGAAGTAATTCCAGATGTAACCTCTACATTTCCAGGAAAAACTACTTTACTAACTTCTGTCAGCCCCGTTCCATAAACTGTAATCGTTTCTCCTGCATTTGGTAATGTATTTGAAATTTGTGTAATAGCAGGTTTTCCAGCACGAATTTGAAATGGAAATGTTACTTCATGAGAATCGTTTACAAAACGAATGGTATTTCGTACTGATGGATCTGCATCTGCCACTGGTGTATCTGCAGAAACACTTACCAACATCGAATTATTAGATACAAAAACCACATTAAAGTAAGTTGAATATCCATTAATGTACACTTTTTTCAAGCCTGTAAATCCTGTACCTTCAATACGTAATGTCTGTCCCAAACGGGCAAAACTAACTTCACGATCCTGAACAGTTGCATTTACATCTTCTAAAAACACCCTTGTAATTGTAATTGCTCCTCCTTCTGAATCATTATTGTCACAAGAAGTAAACAGCATACCCAAAACCATCATACTAAGAAGTGCGATAGGTGCCCAATACTTTTTATTTAAAATATATTTCATATTTATGTCTTTAAGTTTTTTTATTTCTGAAACTAGAATAAGTCTTTTATTTTCTCTTCTTTAAACTCATATGGTACAGGATTTTCTCTTAATAACGGATTCTGAACTAATTCAGACTCTGGATAAGGAAGCGTGAAAATTGTAGCATCTATTACACCAATAGCTCGTGGACTTGTACTTTTTGAAGCATCTACAGTAACTGTATTTGTCGCCGTGTCATACAAAATTGGCGTGATAACTCCTCTGTTTTGCCCTGTTACATAATTAATTACTTCTTGCTGTTTGTAGTATGCTCTTCGAACTAAATCATACCAGTATTGCCCTTCCATACATAATTCTATCCTTCTTTCGTGAGTAAGATCTGCATAAGTCAGAGTAGTTTTTGGATCTAAACCTGCACGTGTTCTTAATCTATTTACAGCCATGATAGCCGTTGCATCTGCTGTTGAAGCATTATTTCCTAAAGCAGCTTCGGCATAATTTAGATAAACTTCTGCCAAACGTAACATATATGTATTCAAAGCAGAATTCATACGTGTAATTTTAGAATTGTCTTTCGTTGAACCTACAACTCCTTTTTTAACGGTAAGGAAATCATTTCCATGATCAACAGTATATCCGCCATTAGCTTTATTGATTTCCGCATAATGATCTTTGTTTCCCATAAAAGTAGCTCTTCGACGGAGATCTTTTGACTCATATTCTTGCAAAACATTATAAGAAGCTCTTGTCCAGTATCCCCATGCAGCATCATCTCCAGTAATATCGGATCCTAATGCAAAATAAGCCTGCTGTGTATTGTTTACTCCAAAATCACCGTTTGGAACCCATTGAAGAGCAAACATAGATTCTGTATTGTTGTTATTGTCAATCATGAATAAATCTTCATAATTTGTCATTAAAGCGTATGGTCCAGAACTCATTACTTTTTCTGCTGCTTTTTTTGCTAAGTCAAGGTATTCCTGATTACGAGTTCCGCTGTTCGGGTTATCACTAACTCCAGAAAATGACAAGTAAACACGAGACAACATTCCGAATGCACTATATCTTGTTAAACGTCCAGCCTGTCCAGCAGTTTCAGGAAGATATTTAGCCGCAAATTCTAAATCACGCATAGAAAATTCATAAACATCCTTCATCGGATTTTTATTTACGATTGGATTCTTTACCAATTCTCTCGGATCTGTTGAAATGATAACATCTCCCCATAAAGAAGCCAAATACCAGTAGGCTGTTCCTCTCATAAAACGAGCTTCGGCAATGTATCTGTTTTTAATTGCATCGTTTAATGTACTTCCTGAAATCCCAATAATCACATTATTGGATTGCTGTACCACATTATACAAAGATCCCCAAGCTGACACTAACGGTCCTGTCAATCCTGTTTCTGTTAAATCTGTAAATGGATACACATAATCTGAAAATGGAGCATACATATTTGCAGCGCGTCCGTCTCCTAAACCATAGTAAAATTTATCATTAAAATCAAACCATACTTTATTGTACAATGGTCCTGTTGCGGCCTGAAAATCAGACTCCGATTTATAAAAGTTTTCTTTTGTAATTACATCATTTGGTTCAACGTCTAAAATGTCGCTGCAACTCGTCCAAACAAATGGCAATGCAATAATTAAAGCCGTGTAAAATATTTTCTTTGTTTTCATTGTGCAGTTTTTAGAAATTAACATTTAATCCAATTGTTGTAACCATTGGCGAAGGATAACGTCCGTTATCGATACCACTTAAAAGCAGATTTTGGTTAATTGAACCTACTTCTGGATCATATCCTTTATATTTTGTAAAGGTTAATACATTCTGCATATTAGAGTATACTTTTATATTTGAGATTCCGTATTTAGAATACAAGCTTTTAGGAAGATTATACCCAATTGAAATGTTTTTAAGCCTTACATAAGAACCATCTTCTACAAATCGGTTACTCAAACGATAATTTGAAGCTGACGAAGCTGATGAAGCTCCAATTCTTGGCATATAAGGATCTCCACCCACAATTTGCACATTTCTATAGTCATTTGGTCCATTCGGATCAATAAGTTCTAATTGTGCATAACCTAAAGCTGATTTCAATAAATTGGTGTTTTCTCTAGGATTTTCCAACCATCTTCGTTGATAGTTCAAAACGTCATTTCCATAAGAACCTGTAAATAGAATACTTACATCAAATCCTTTGAATGAAAAACTGTTGTTGAATCCAAAAGTAAAATCAGGATTTGGATTTCCGATGTAACCAGCATCTTTCTCGTTGATAACGCCATCTTTATTTACATCTTCAAACATATAATCTCCAATCCAAACTCCATTTTCTCCAATTACCATTCCTTCTGGCAAAGCTGTTGGTTTTACAGTTCCACTGGCATCTTTATAATAGAAATCTGTAGCTTTTTCAAATCGTCCGATTACTTTGTATCCATAAAATTGTCCTATTGGCTGACCAACCGCAGAACGTGTAACTACTGTAACATCTGAACCTTGTTGTAAGGTTTGATCGTAAACTCCAGATTCTGTATTTAGTTTTAATACTTTAACTCTGTTGAAAGTGAAGTTTAAACTTGATTTCCATAAAAAATCAGGTCTCTCCATGTTTATTGTATTGATCACAAACTCTAACCCTTTATTTTCTAAAGATCCGATATTGGCATAAGGTGGTGCTGTAGAACCTTGTCCTGTTGTCCCTACATAAGCTGGAAGTGATAATCTTAACAATAAATCGTCTGTTTTTTTGTAATAAGCATCAGCCGTAATTTCAAGTCTATTATTGAAGAAACCAAGATCTAAACCAATATTAGTTGAACTTGTTCTTTCCCATTTCAAATCGGGATTAGCTGTATTAGTTGCAATTTGACCGCTTCCCCAGTTTGTTGCAGAAGTACCATAAACAGAAGTATACGCATTGTTTGGTACAGATGAGTTACCTACAATTCCCCATCCAGCACGTAATTTCAAATTATTAACAGTTGGATTATTTTTTAAGAAACTTTCATTTGAAATTTTCCATGCTAAGGCCGCAGATGGAAACCAATCCCATTTATTACCTTCAGCAAATTGAGAAGATCCGTCTCTTCTGATAGTTCCAGTTAAAAAGTATCTATCATCAAAAGAATAAGTTCCCCTTGCAAAATAAGAACTAAGAGCACTTGTAATACTTGCATTTGAATTTCTAGCCGTTGTTGGATCTCCTGCGTTTAAATCGGTAGCTCCATTTGTTAAATATCCGGAACGATAGCCGTAAAGATTTTCCCAGTTTCTTTCTTGAAGCTCTTGCGCTAACATCGCAGTAACATTATGTTTTCCGAATACTTTGTTATACGTCAAAACATTGTTCCAAATCCAGTTTTCGCTTGTAGATTTTGTTCTAGACCCTTCTCTTACTTCATTTGATAATGCTCCAAAAGTATACGATGGATTAAAAGTATATCTGTTTCCAAATCCGTAATCGATAGAATATTGTGTTTTAAGTTTTAGATCTTTTGTAAAACTAATTTCAGCGTAAGCATTTCCTCTAAATCCATAATCCTTACCATAATTATCTTTTAATATAGCAATTCCTAGTGGATTGGTCTGAACGAATTCTGTTGTATCTGGACCATCAAAAGTTCCATCGGCATTTCGAGCTGCAACGTTTGGAGTTTGTTTTAAAGCGGTTAAGATTACAGAATCGTCATTCACTGTTGTAACCTGATTGGTTTTGAAAACGTTCATATTTACTCCAACTTTAAACCATTTTTTTACCTGAGAATCAATAACTCCACGAAGATTCAAACGATCAAAAGATGATCCAATTACAGTTCCTTCCTGATCAAAATAAGACATTCCTAATGCATAAGTAGTATTATCAGATCCCCCAGAAGCAGATAAATTGTAGCTTTGAATTAAACCAACTTGAAACAACTCATCTTGCCAATTTGTTCCTTCACCCAATAAATCAGGTCTGATAAAAGTATTATCACGCTGTACAATTCCTAAATCTGCACGAGTATTTTTTAATGTTCCGTATTCTCTTAAATTAAGAACCTGAAGTTGTTTTGGCATTTGCTGCCATCCAATATAACTATCGAATTTTAAAGTCAAATCTCCTTTTCTACCCGTTTTAGTAGTAACCATAATTACTCCATTTGCTGCTCTAGAACCATAAATAGCGGTTGCAGAAGCATCTTTTAAAATATCTATGGAAGCAATATCAGCAGGATTGATTCCAGCAAGTGGATTGATATTTAAAGAACCTGAGTTACCATCTATAATAACTCCATCTATTACATAAATTGGCTCATTTGAACCTGTAATTGAACTGATACCACGAATACGCACCGAAGAACTTCCTCCGGGTGTACCACTGTTTTGTTGAATCTGAACACCCGCTGCACGACCTTGTAAAACCTGATCGATAGTCGTTGCAACAGATTGCGTAATTGCAGCGCTAGTTACAGTTGAAACTGCTCCTGTTAAATCTGCTCTTTTTGCTGTTCCGTATCCAATAACAACAACCTCTTTTAAGTCATTTAAATTTTCTTCTAATAAAGCATCAACTTTAGTTTTATTATTCACTAAAACTTCAAGCGGTTTATACCCTATAAAGCTAAATACCAAAATACTCTGTGCTGGTACAGATTGAAGTGTATAAGTTCCGTCGAAATTAGATACTGTACTCGTTTTAGTTCCTTTTACAATAATATTCACACCTGGTATGGGTCCATTACTATCAGATACAGTACCTGAAACAGTAATTTGCGCATTTACCGCAGCAGAACATACTAGCATCAGGATCAAGAACCCCAAATTCTTAAAGTATTTTGATCTGCTTTTAGTAATTAAAAAGTTAGTCATAAATAATTGGTTTAATTAGTTAATAGTATGGTTTAGTTAGTTTCTTGTTTATTGAGTTACGGATTATTAAATTTTAACAAATCCATAACTTATAGTCAAAACAAATATATGCAAAAAACAACAACACACAATCGGTTGCGTTAATTTTTTTTATCGATTTATAAAAAACATCATTCAAAAAAAACATTTTATATATTTATATTCATAAAAACTTAAACAATCATTAAAAACACAATTCAATACAACGAAAACGTTAGAGAAAACAAATAGAATTGCATAAAATCTTAAAAAAAATATAAAAAGTTAAAATTTTATATTTTATCGAAATTTACTAAAACGTTATCGTTACAAAAAGAAATTAAGACAACAGACAAATCACATTCCATCCCTTATAAAACAAGACTTCAAGACACTTATTAACTAAGAACCAATCCATTAAACTCTAAACAATATATTTCTTACAAACCATACAAAGAAACAATCGGTTGCTTTTATTTCATAAAAAAACTCCCTTCCAAATAGCTGGAAGGGAGTTTTATAATTATAAAAATGAGAAATAAAGAAGACTATAAATTCATTTTCTTAGCATCTTCAACAAATTGTTTTAAACCGATATCTGTTAAAGGATGTTTCAGCAATCCTTTAATTGCAGAAAGCGGCCCAGTCATTACATCTGAACCGATTTTGGCACAATTGATAATATGCATAGTATGCCTCACAGAAGCTGATAATATCTGCGTTTGATAATTGTAGTTATCGTAGATTTCTCTGATTTCTGAAATCAAATGCATTCCATCTGTCGAAACATCATCTAAACGTCCTAAAAACGGAGAAACATACGTCGCTCCTGCTTTAGCAGCTAACAATGCTTGACCAGCCGAAAATACTAAAGTTACATTGGTACGAATTCCTTTTGAAGAAAAATATTTGCAGGCTTTTACTCCATCGCCGATCATCGGTAATTTCACCACAATCTGCGGATGCAAAGCTGCTAATTCTTCTCCTTCTCTTATCATTCCTTCATAATCCGTTGAGATTACCTCAGCAGAAACATCGCCATCAACGATATTGCAAATCGCTAGATAATGGTTTAAGATATTTTGTTTTCCGGTAATGCCTTCTTTTGCCATTAAAGACGGATTGGTGGTTACACCGTCTAAAACGCCTAAAGCCTGTGCTTCTTCAATATCCTGAAGATTAGCAGTATCAATAAAAAATTTCATGTTTTTTGTGGTTTTTTGGTTAAATATAATGTGTTTATTCGAAGAGTATAACCGTAAAGTTTGTCATTTCGACGAAGGAGAAATCTCCACAAGTAGCTCCGCAATGTAGATCGTCAATCTTTGTCGAGTTTCTTACGAAGATTTCTCCTTCGTCGAAATGACAAGATTACGTGGTATTTCTTTGTGTAGGTAGAGACACACTGTAGTGCGTCTTAAAATTCTAGCGAGAAAAAATGTGCATTTCGATTGATTCTGCTCTTCAAAAAACCTTCAATAAAAATCTAACTCACTATTAATCTTTATCAAACTGACTTTATTTATTCTTTTAGATTATCAAAAACAGCAACTAAACCTTCAAACTATTTTATTCAAATTTAAAATCAAAAAAAGCCATTATCTTAATACACATTTTTCGTTTTTCATCTAAAAAGTAGTTTTAAAAACATTCAAACGTTTTGTAGCTATCACATTTAAAAACTTGAATCTTTTTAGATATTTTGTCTCACTAAATATTTTGTAGAAACCTAACAGATTGTGAAAATCTGTTAGGTGTAATTAATTTTAAAATCTTACCAATTAAATATATTGGTTGATGATGTTTTCAAACAATTCTTGTTTACCGCTTTGAAGATTTAATTCTCCATTTTCGTGAGCGATAGTGTAAAGATCTTTTAAGCCTAATTTTCCATCAGCAAAATCTTTACCTTTTCCAGAATCGAATGAACTGTATCTTTCTTTTCTTAATTTCTCGTATGGAGAAGAAGAAATGATTTTATCAGCTGTCAATAACGCTCTTGCAAAAGTATCTGCTCCACCAATGTGTGCTAAGAAAACATCTTCTAAGTCTGTAGAGTTTCTTCTGATTTTAGCATCAAAGTTAACTCCACCACCTTGCAATCCGCCAGCTTTTAAGAAAACCAACATTGCTTCAGTTGTTTCCTGAATGTTATTTGGGAATTGGTCTGTATCCCATCCGTTTTGGTAATCTCCTCTGTTTGCATCGATACTTCCTAACATTCCCGCTTTTGCAGCCACTTCTAATTCGTGTTGAAAAGTGTGTTGTGCCAATGTAGCGTGGTTTACCTCGATGTTGATTTTGAAATCTTTATCTAAACCATAATTTTTTAAGAATCCAATTGCAGTTGCAGAGTCAAAATCGTATTGGTGTTTAGACGGCTCCATTGGTTTTGGCTCGATGAAGAAAGTTCCTTTGAAACCTTGTGCTCTTGCGTAGTCTCTAGACATTGCTAAGAATTGTGCCATGTGGTCTAATTCTCTTCCCATATCTGTGTTCAATAAAGACATATAACCTTCTCTACCTCCCCAGAATACGTAGTTTTCTCCACCTAAAGCGATAGTTGCATCCAAAGCTAATTTTACTTGTCCTCCAGCTCTTGCCACAACATTAAAATCAGGATTTGTCGCTGCTCCGTTCATGAATCTTGGGTTTGAGAAACAATTTGAAGTTCCCCAAAGCAATTTAATTCCAGACTCAGCTTTTTTCTGTTTTAAATAATCTGTAATGAAAGCCAAACGTTTTTCTGATTCTGCGAAAGTTGGCCCTTCGTTGATCAAATCGTAATCGTGGAAACAGAAATAATCGAATCCCATTTTGCTGATAAATTCAAAAGCAGCATCCGCTTTATCTTTGGCCGCTTGATACGGATCTGATGAAGCATCCCAAGCAAAATTTTGAGTTCCAGGTCCAAATGGATCACCACCTTGTCCGCAGAATGTATGCCAGTAAGCGATTGCAAATTTAAAGTGCTCACGCATTGTTTTTCCAGCTACAACTTGGTCCGGATTGTAATATTTAAATGCCAACGGATTGTCAGATTCTTTTCCTTCAAATTTAATTTGGCCAATACCTTTGTAGTATTCTTTATCTCCTAAAACTATCATTTTATTTATTTTTTTATTTGTTTGTTAATATTAATTCTAATTCTTGTTTCCATTTTTTATAAGCCGTTTCATATTCCTCTTTATTTTTTAGAGGTAAAAAGGTCATTACGTGATCGTTTGTGGTAATTCCTGAACCAAATTTTTCAAAGTCACCATCTGTCAAGCCAACAGCTCTCGCCGCGCCTACTGCCCCGGTTGTATTGTAAATTTCGATTTCATGTCCAATTAATGTTGCCACCGTATTAGAGAAAATCTCAGAACGGAATAAATTATCATTTCCAGCTCTAATGACATTAATAGTTGCATTATCATCTTTCAAATATTCCATTCCGTACACAAACGAAAACGCGATTGCTTCCAAAGATGCTCTGAATAAATGCGCGTTGGTATGAATATTAAAATTCAGGTTTAAAATATGAGAGCCAATATTTTTGTTATTGAACATTCTTTCTGCGCCATTTCCAAACGGAATTACAACCAATCCTTGCGAACCTACATTGATCTGAGATGCTTTTTCATTCATTTCTTCATACGACTCATTTCCGATATTGTTTCGCATCCATCGGTATTGAATTCCCGCTCCGTTTATATTCAGCAGTTTGCCAACTCTCGGATTTGATTCTGTATAATTTACATGAACAAAGTTGTTTACGCGAGTACTTTTTCCAGAATTGGTTTCTGTAACAGCATAGAAAACGCCTGACGTTCCACCTGTTGCCGCTACTTCACCCGAACGAAGCACATTTAATGACAAAGCATTATTCGGCTGATCTCCCGCTCTGTACACAATCGGAATTCCCGCAGGAAGACCCGATTCTTGCGAAGCTTTTTCAGTCACAACACCTTGATTGGTAAAATTCTCTACAATTTTCGGCGTCAACGACTGATCGATTCCGTAGTAATCCAAAAGCCAATCTGCTACTTTATTTTCTTTATAATCCCAAAGCATTCCTTCAGACAAACCGTTTTTGGTTGTCGTTACTTCGCCCGTTAATTTCAAAGCGATGTAATCTCCCGGAAGCATGTATTTAGAGATTTTATTGTAAACTTCTGGTTCGTTTTCTTTAACCCATTTCAGTTTCGAAGCAGTGAAATTTCCCGGCGAATTCAATAAATGCGACATGCATTTTTCTTCTCCAATTTCGGCGAAAGCCTTGTTTCCAATTTCAACCGCGCGACTGTCACACCAGATAATTGAATTTCGTAATGCAGTTCCCTCTTTATCAACAATTACCAATCCATGCATTTGATACGAAATACCAATTCCCTGAATTTTAGAAGCATCAATATTAGCTTCTTTAATTGCTCTTTTTGTTGCCGTACAAATGTATTGCCACCACATTTCTGGATCCTGTTCTGCCCAATCTGGGTGAATCGAAAGGATTTCCATTTCGTTTTGAGGCTCATTCAGCACAATGATTTTTTTGCCTGTTTCTGCTTCCACCAAGGCTGCCTTGACAGAAGAACTTCCAATATCATAACCGATATAATACATAACTTACAATGATTCTCTTATTATTAATTTAGTCGGCACATAACACTTCGTTTCTTCGTCATGTGTAATAAATGCCGCTGCTTTGGTTCCCATTTCGTTAAAATCAGTCGAAACAACTGAAATTCCTTTATATATAAATTTCTTCATTGGCGTTTCGTTATACGAAAGCAAACCAACATCTTTTCCGGGTTCAAAATCCTTTTCTTTGCATTGCTCCAAAAAGTATCCCAAAATCCTGTCACTTACACTGATATAAGCAATCCCTTTTTCGATATTGAACTTTTTCGGATCTGTGATAATGTCGTATTGAAAGCCAAAATCAGCACAGAATTTCTTGAAAAACTCTACCGTTTCCCACGGATGATTCGTGAAATCCGGATATACAAAATCTATTTTTTTATACTTTTTAAACAAGTCAACCGCTTCTTTTAAAGCATCATAAAACGCCTTTCCAAAATCCTGAAAAACATAATTATTCGCTTTATCCGCTCGGATATTCCAGTCAATCAAAAGCAATTTATCCTTTGAAATCGCCGATAATGCTGGCGGAATCTCCTTGTGATCAAAGTTCATTATCACATATTTGTAATACTTCCCGATTCCATTATTAATGATTGTTTTAAAAACATCAATATTATAATGGTGAAACTGCACATCAATAATCACATTATCAGGCAAATTATTCACAACCGAATGATACAAAACCTCTTTATAAGCCTTAAAAGTATCTAAAACCAAAAGCACTTTTCTCGTTTCGCCTGCAACATAATAGCCTTTGTTCGGCACAGAATCGATTACATTCTGATCTTTTAAAATCGAGTATGCCTTAAAAACGGTATCTCTCGAAAGCTGATACGTTTTGCAAATCACATTCACAGACGGAAGCAAATCTCCCTTTTGCAAAATATTCTCTGCAATCGCATTTGTAATTCCGTCAACCAACTGCTGGTACTTCGGAATATCACTTTCGTGATTCATTATAAACTCAAATTTTCCTTCTTCTTTTGGCATACCGTTCTGTTCCGTTCTGTTATGCTAAAGTAGGTAAAAATCTTTTACAAAAAATTATTTTTCAGGTTAAAATTGTTATTTTTTTAAACGTGTTAATCTTGATAATTTGGGCGTGCCCCTCCGGGTCGGGCTATCCGTTTCAAGTCCTCGCCTGCTCGTTCCTCGCGTCTGTGGGCTTTCCACTGCTATCCCTCACGCGAACGCTTTCATAAGGATGACGGGGCATTATTTTTGCAAAAGCTTCAACAATATGATTTAACCGCAAAGTTCGCGAAGACTTACACAAAGAACGCTAAGATTATCCTTTCCAAACTTCCACCAACTTTGTCATTCCGAGGAACGAGAAATCTCCACGAGTAGCTCTACAAATATTGGCGACATTATGTGCGGAGTTACTTACGAAGATTTCTCGTTCCTCGAAATGACAAACTGAACGTCTATTATGCGTAATTTTGTCATCCTGACGAAGGAAGGATCACACTAGAAACTCCACACAGAATGTCGCCAATATTTGTCGAATCCCGCGTGTGATTCCTCGTTCCTCGGAATGACAAACTAAACCAAAAGCTCCAAAGGAGCGTAATATTTATAGGAAATCCAACAACGGCAACAAAAAGCTCCAGCGGAGCGACACATTACGAAATATATTTCACCCCGCTGGGGCTCTCTTGCTTGACCGTATAATTTCTATAAATATTTCGTCCCGCTGGGACTTTTTTAAAAATGCTTAATCGAAGCATACATCCCCAAATAAGTCCCCACAAAACCACCAGCTTCTTTCGTACTCAAAATAGAACCATCAACATCTTTAATCAACAAATTCCATTCTCCTTCATCTGACGTTTTATAATAAAAACTATACAATCTTCCGTTTCCTTCAATCTTCACCAATAACGGTTTATCAGCACCTAAAAGCTCTTTTTTGGAAATAATTTCAGACTTCCCTTCATTAATTTTAGAAGCTGTTCTTTCCACAAAAACTTCCAATTTATTATCCGCATTCAAACGTTTTCCAATCAAGAAATAATGTTTTTCATTTTGAAAAGCCGTTAAACCAGCTGCTTCCAAATTATCTTTCGGATTGAATTCTAACTTTACCGAAGCTTCAAATTTTAAATGCTGCTGTCTTCTTCCAATAAAAGAAAAATTGCTTTCGGTATGAATCGATTCTGATCTTGGCTTAATTAGCAATTTTCCATTAACCAATTCGTACCATTTCTCTTTTGGTGTTCTTATGAAACTCCATTTAAAATCCAATTCATTCGAATTAAAATCATCTTTTGAAATAAAATTTCCATTCAATGGTTCAATCTTTTCTTTCGAAATTGGCAAATTCGGACGTTTATGAATCACAGGAATCGGTTCGTTTCCGCCAACAATTTCCGGCCAGTCGTTTTTCCACTCCACTGGCATCATAAATGTTTCTCTTCCTAAATTATATAAATCTGGGCCATAAGGTCTGCATCCTAAAAATACCGACCACCAATCTCCGTTTGGCAATTCTACAAAATCAGCATGACCTGTTGTAGAAACTTGATTTTTACGATTCGGATCTAAATGCTTCTGTGTCAAAATCGGATTCTGAGCATAACTTTCGTAAGGACCATAAATGGTTTTGCTTCTAAAAACAACTTCTGAATGATTGAAACCTGTTCCGCCTTGAGCGCAGATTAAATAGTAAAATCCGTTCTTTTTAAGCACATGCGGACCTTCGATCCAAACGGGCTTTTTAGACATATCGGTTCCGCCGTTAATAACCAATTTGGGGTTTGTTGTGGTTTTTTGTGTTTCCAAATCGTATTCCAACATATAAATGGCGCGATGGCCATCATGAACTGAAATATTATTTGGCGGAGGGCCGTTATGCGTAATATAAACTTTTCCATCTTCATCAAAAAAGATATCAGGATCGATTCCGTTAACCTCAGGAAGCACAATCGGATTGGACCAAGGTCCAGCAGGATTTTTAGCCGTAATAATAAAATTGCCGACACCGCTTACATTGGTGCAAATCACATAAAATATTCCTTTATGGTAACGAATTGTCGGCGCATACATACCACCTGATAAACGCGAATTTCCGAAATCGGCTTGTTCAGCACGATTGATAATATTTCCGATTTGTTTCCAATGCACTAAATCGGTGCTTTCAAAAATGGGCAATCCAGGAAAATAGCAAAAAGAAGAATTGACCAAGTAAAACTTATCTCCAACCCTGCAAATCGTAGGATCAGGATAAAAACCAGCCAAAACAGGATTTAAATAGTCAGCATCCGATATTGATAAATTTTGATAGGCTTTGTCGTTTCCTCGATAATCAAACCAGTCAAAAGCAACATAATCGGAATACACAACCGATTGTGAAGTTTGTGAAATTTTTTTACACGAAGAAGTGGCACTCATCAAAAGGACTGCTGCAATAATTTTTAAACCTGTTTTTCTTCTTTTCATCTCTTTTTTAATCAATTAATCTTCTTATTCCGTAAGGATCAATCGTGATAATCGAACCGTCTTCTAAATAATCGATTTTGGTTACTTTCATACTTCTCAAATGCGTTACGCCCTTTGACAAACTTGAATCGTGATAGAACAAATACCATTCGCCTTCTACTTCACAAATCGAATGATGTGATGTCCAACCCACAACTGGATTCAGTATTCTTCCCTGATAGGTAAACGGTCCATACGGATTATCGCCAATTGCATAACAGATAAAATGTGTATCTCCAGTTGAATAAGAGAAATAATATTTCCCATTGTATTTATGAACCCAAGAAGCTTCAAAAAATCGACGGTCGTTATCACCCGCTTTTATAACTTCTCCTTTTTCATCCAGAATTAAAATCTCTTTCGGCTCTTCGTCAAATTCCAGCATATCCCCTCGAAGTCTAGCCACGATAGGCCCCAACTCTTTTTCATCTGCTGTCGGTTCTTCGTTATTCTGATCGTATTTATTATTTCGATATTTCTGAAGCTGTCCGCCCCAAATTCCGCCAAAATAGATATAATGTCTGCCATCTTCATCTTCAAAAACCGCTGGATCAATACTGTAACTTCCTTTTATCGCCTCTTTTTCTGGAATAAAAGGTCCTACAGGAGAATCTGAAATCGCAACTCCAATCTGGAAAATTCCGTTGGCACGTTTGGCAGGGAAATACAAATAGTACTTTCCGTTTTTATGTGCTGCATCTGGCGCCCACATTTGTTTTTCAGCCCAGGCAACGTCATCTACGTGTAACGCAATACCATTATCTACAGCTTCTGATGAAATGTCTTCCATCGAAAAAACGTGATAATCTTGCATACCGAAATGATCTCCATTATCGTTAAACGGAATTCCCGCATCGATGTCGTGCGACGGATAAATATAAATTTTACCATTGAATACATGCGCCGAAGGATCGGCTGTATAAATATGTGATACTAAAGGCTTTGAAATCGCCAGTTCATCAATTTCCTTGAAATTAATGTGTTCAATGCTATCTTCAGGCATAGTGCTATTTTGTTTAAATAATTAAGTTCTTCTTTGTTTAAGGTCTGTTTCGATCTGCACTTCCATTTCTTTATTGATTTTATAGAAAAACAGCAATCCAGCTCCGATTAAAAAAGGGATTGCAGGGAAAATACTCACTAGTAATTTGATTCCATTTATAGCTGTTTCTGACTGTTGAGGAGCATTTGGAACGTAATGAAAATAACCTAAAAATAAGGTTGTTAAAGCTCCTCCAATACTCAATCCTGCTTTTAATCCGACCATCATGGCAGAAAAGATAATCGCAGTGGCGCGACGGTTGTTCAGCCATTCTGAATAATCGGCAACATCCGCAATCATCGCCCAAAGAATTGGTATTGTTATTCCGTAGAAAAAACCGTGTAAGATTTGAGAGAAGAATATCAATCCGATTGAAGCTGGCGGGAAAAAATAGAAAGCGATAATGAATAAAGTCGAAATGAATAAAAACAGTCCAAAAACATTTCGTTTTCCGTATTTGTCAGCTAAATTTTTAGAGAGTGTAATTCCAACAATCATAAAGATAATTCCTCCTGCATTAAATAAACCGAAACCTGCAGAAACAGGATCGTTACCAAAATGATTCAATCCAATTGTAGTTAGAAAATCCAATATTGGCTGAATAAAAACGGCTAATTGTTCTTTGTTTACATAATTCTCAAAATAATACACATACGAACCGCCTTTCATCGCCAAAGTCACAAAAACCAAAGTCGTTAGCGTAAGCATAATGACCCAAGGTCTGTTTTTAATTAAATCGCTCAAATCTTCCTTAACACTTGACTTTTGTTCTGGTTTAGGAATGATTCTTTCCTTGGTCGTCAAAAAAGTAATTAAAAGCATAATCGTTCCAATAATAGCCAGAGCGGTCATTACTTTCTCAATTCCAACTGCTTTATCGCCGTTTCCAGCACTTTTGATAATGCCAAGCATGAAAACCTGAACGAAAAACTGAGCAAACATAACCGCTACAAAACGATACGATGACATACTGTTTCGTTCTTTCATATCGCCCGTGATTACACCGCTTAAAGCAGAATACGGTAAGTTATTTGCGGCATAAAAAAGCAATAATAAAGTATAGGTTGCAACAGCATAAATAACTTTTCCTTTATAAGAGAAATCAGGAGTTGAAAATGCTAATAAAACCACTACTCCAAGCGGAATCGCGGTTATTAAAATCCACGGTCTGAATTTTCCCCATTTGGTGCTCGTTCGGTCTGCCAAAACCCCAATAATCGGATTAAAAATAAAGGCTGCAACAAGACCAACGATCAGCATAATGATGGAAGAATCGGTTGGAGATAAGCCGTAAATATCGGTGTAAAAATACGCCAGATACGTCATCAAAGTTTGAAAAACCAAATTAGCAGCCAAGTCTCCTAAGCTGTATCCTATTTTTTCTTTGATGGATAGTTTTTGTGAAATGTTAGTCATTCGTGGGTTTGTGGTCATTTTGTTGATTAGTTATGTAAGCAAAAGTGGTTTCTAAAAAATAAAGTTAGTCAGTTTTTTGGTCATTTCTCATCCCTTCAAAATGATAAGATTGTTTAGATTTTCATTTAAACAATCGGTTGTGTAAAATTAGACAAAAAAACATATTATGCAAATTTACTTCACTTTATTTAAGTTATTTTCAAACCACAACCGATTGTTGATAAATTTATCAAAACTTATGCTTTTTTAGTATTTATTCTTTAGTTTCTTTAAGATTTAAAATACTATCGTAAGCTTTTTTATGTCGCAAATCTTTATCAAACGGCAAAGGATAATTTGTTCTTCCTTTTATTGGCCAGTCGTTTAACCAAGATTGTCCGTCCTGAACACCCCAAAAAGTAACTCTGCTGATTTTATCTTTGTGTTTCAAAAATAATTTAAAAATCGAAGCGTAACGTTCTGCAAGCTTGTTTTGAATAGAATCTGGCAAAGCATTCGGGTACGGATTCATTTTCGCACTTCCTTCAAATTTCTGACTGATCTCTGCTCCTTTTAAATCCCACGGATTTGGTAAAACTGTAATATCCAATTCGGTAAACGCAACTTTAATTCCTAACGCTGAATATTCTAAAATGCTTTTTTCAATTTCTTCTATTGACGGACTGTTTAATCTCCAATGTCCTTGAATTCCAACTCCGTCAACCTTTCCTCCTTCTGCTTTTATTTTTTTGATTAAAGTAATTGCTCCTGCTCTTTTTGCTGGTTCTTCAATGTTATAATCGTTATAATACAATTCAGCCTTTGGATCTGCTTTTGCCGCTAATTTGAAAGCATCAACTAAATATTTTTCGCCAAGTGTTTTCAAAAAAACCGATTGCCTCAAAGTTCCATCTTCGTTTAAAGCTTCGTTTACAACATCCCAAGAATTGATTTTTCCTTTGTATTTTGAAACAATCGTATTGATATGATCCTGCATAAAAGCCTTCATTTCTGTGCTATCAGCGATTTTCTCCATCCAAGGTGCTAATTGACTGTGCCATATCAAAGTATGACCGTGAATAAACATTTTATTCTTCTCACCATAAGCCACGAATTTATCAGATAAAGTAAAATCATATTTATCTTTTTGCGGATGCGTGTACATTGATTTCATAATATTCTCAGCTGTAATGGCATCGAATTCTTTACGAATCAACGAATCTTCTTTCGCATTTTTAACTTCGATTTGATCAGCGCTTAAAGCAGTTCCAATATAGAAATCGTTTTTATAAGCATCCTTTAATGAAGCAGTTTCTTTCTGCGAAGTACAACTTACAGCCAGCAAGGTCGTGACGGCAAATAAATAAGGTTTAATGAATTTCATATGTTTTGGTTTAAATAGTTAATCGTCTCTTCACTTTTAAATCTACAACGGTATTTCTCAATCTTGTCATTCCGACGAAGTAGGAATCTCCGTAAGTAGCTCCTCAACGAGAATCGCCAATCTTTGTAGAGTTTCTTGTGGAGATTCCTCCTTCGTCGGAATGACAAAAAGGACGTGTTTCCGTTATGTTATTACTCCTTCCTAAAACTTTCAGGTGGTCCCAAATACGACTCCAAAACCTTTCCTTCTTCCGTTTCAATTACAATTTTCTGAAACACCAAAGCCGAATCAATCGCATAAATTTTCAAAACATGATTTCCTGCATTTTCTATTTGATGCGTCGAGGTTATAATCTTAATATTATTCGCCACCGATTCTGCCCAATTTTTCTCTGATGAATCTGCGTTGAGGTTCATGATTTGTGGTTTCTCCGAATCGAAAGCAATTCCGTATTTTAATCCTTCTCCAATTTTAAAATTGATTGTCGGCGAAAAATAGGCGTTTACCTTTACTTTTCCTTTGCTAAAAAAATGAACATCATATTCTAATCTTGGCGATTGTTCTGAAATATCAATCGGCTGAATATTCGAAGGTTTTATTGTTATTCCTGCATCTGTTTTACCAAGATTCGGAATTACAGTCCATTTTACTGAATCTGAATTTATGGCTTTTGAATAATTTTTGCTTTCTATTGAAATATAACCGTCGTTCTCTATAAAACCATGAACTTCAGCTAAATATTGATTTTTGCTAGTTGATGTTTCCTTTTTTGCCATCTCTTCAGCACTTATAACTTTTATCGCTTGAACTTCAGGCGCAATTTTCCTTGTTTTCGGAATCACATTTTTATCCGGCTGTTGCCAATTATCATAACCAATATGCGTCTGAGACATCATATGATTCCATTTGCCGTTTGCTAATTTTGTGTGATAATAATTCGTCAGTTCACTGTCTTTTTTGAATAACTCTTTTACTTTTTCAGCATACTCATTTGCAAGGGTATTTCCCTGTTCTGCATACAAATGATTTTTAGCGGTTGCAACATACAATTCATTCAAATTCGAGCTTGCCAAAACAGGAAACAAAACCAGCTGATAAAAAGCATCTTTATATTCGGGTTGTAATTTTTCGTTTATCGAATTGGCTTTTTCTACCAATTTTTGATAATCAGCAACAACTCGATCAGCTTCATTATAATTAGTTATGCTATAAGTTTTAGCATCCAATAATTCTGGTTTTCTGCGCGCATTGTATTTGGTGTACAATTTTAAAATTTCGGCAATTTCTTCTGCAAACTGATTTCCGAAATTCTCTTTTGCCCAATTCACATAATAATCTTGTAGATTTCCAGCGTTAAACTTTTCAGGATTCCAAGCCATATCCAAGAAAAACTCAATCGGAAATTCCATTGGTTTAATATCGCCTACATTTACAATCCAAATTTTATCAACTCCAGATTGATACGCCAAATCCATTTGCTCCCAAGTTCGTTCAATTTGGTTCGTGTTGATCCATTTGTAATTTCGTGGACCGCCGACATAGTCAAAATGATAATAAATTCCGTAACCTCCTTTTCTTGGTTTTGCATTTAGTTCTGGCAATTTGCGGATATTTCCCCAATTGTCATCGCACAATAAAAGCGTCACATCATCCGGAACTCGCATTCCTTTGTCGTAATAATCTTGAACTTCTTTGTAGAGTGCCCACATTTGAGGCGTTGCTTCAATCGGTTTTTTGGTTACTTCCTGAATGATATTTCGCTGGGTTTTGACAATATTTTCCAATAAATCAATTGCAGTTCCTTCCGTCATCGGTTCGTCACCATCGCCACGCATTCCAATTGTGACAAGGGTTTCTTTGTTTCCCATTCTTTTAATTCCCTCTTTCCAGAAATTAATCAAGGCTTCCGAATTGGTATTGAAATCCCATTTACCATTTGCTTTTCCCCATTCTGCATGAGCTCGCGTTAAGGGTTCATGATGCGAAGTTCCCATTACAATTCCGTATTCATCGGCCAAGACAGCATTTTGGGGATCTTCGACATAAAACATTCTGCCCCACATTGCAGGCCATAAATAATTTCCTTTCATTCTCAGGATCAATTCAAAAACAGTATCGTAGAATTTCGAATTGAATCCGCCGTATTTTTCAAAAGCCCAACCCGTCAAAGCTGGAGCTTCATCGTTTATGAAAATACCGCGGTATTTTACTTTTGGCTCACCTTGCGAATGAACACCAGACAAAACATGCAATTCTGATTGTTTTTTCACCGGAACATCTGCCCAGAAATACCAAGGCGAAATTCCAATCTGACTCGATAAATCGTAAATTCCATAAATAGTTCCTCTTTTATCTGAACCTGCAATAACCAAAGCTTTCTTGATTCCTTTAAATGGATTTTCAACAATTTGAGTGGTAAATTTTTCCCATTTTCCTTGAAGTTCATTCTTATCAACTTTTCCTTTTTTGACTAATTGATCAATGATTTCGCTTTTTCCTAATGTGCCAATTATGACAACAAAATCTTCTGCTTCTGAGATTTTTTTAATTCTTTTTGGATGTAAATCTGAAACTTTAAAAATGTCATTTTCTAAATGTCCCACCACTTTTAAAACTCCTGCATAATCTTTATCGCTCACCAAAATCGAAGCTGTTTTTCCTTTTGAAACTAAAGGGAAATTTTCGCTTGAAGATTGATTTACTATATATTTCTCTGGATTTATAGCGTACGATTTTGTGCTTAATCCGATTAGGAAAAGCAGTGAGATGATGTAGGAAGTTTTGTTTTTTAAAGAAGTCATGGCAAGTTTTTTATTTAATCTCGCAAAGTCGCAAAGTTTTATTTAAAAGCTTAAAAGAAAAAGTCTTTGCGCCTTCGCGTCTTTGCGAGAAATTTTCTGCGCAAAAGACTTTTACAAATTCAATTTGTAAGCAATTCCCATTTCTAAACCTCTCAACTCGGCAAGACCTTTTAATCTCCCCGTTAAAGAATAGCCTGGATATGTTTCTGTTTTTTCATCTACTTCGTGAAGAAAACCGTGATCTGGACGCATGGGCAGACTTACTTTGGTTTTATTCATCACCAGCAATAATTTTTCTACAATTGCACTCATATTAGCATCACCATTTAAATGCTCCGATTCTCTGAAAATAGTTTCGCTTTCGCGAATGGTATTTCTTAGATGCAAAAAATGAATTCGGTTTTCGTGGTCATCGATTATTTTTTCCAGATTATTTTTTGGATCAGCGCTTAATGAACCCGCACAATAACACAATCCATTGGTTATAGAAGGAACTGCATTGAAAATCGCTTTCAAATCGGCTTCTGTTGAAACAATTCTTGGAAGTCCCAAAACCGAAAACGGTGGATCGTCTGGATGAATTGCTAATTTTTGTCCGTTTTGCTCTGCAATTGGCGTTACTTCTGATAGAAAATAAATCAGATTTTCTCTTAGTTTTTCATTATTGATGTCAGCATAATTTTCTAAAAGAGCTAAAATCTGTTCTGCAGTAAAATTGATTTTACTTCCTGGCAATCCCAACAAAACATTTTTAAATAACAACGCTTTTTCATCTTCAGACAATTGATTTCCAAACTGCAACGCTTTTTCTTTTTCAGCATCGGAATAATCATTTTCTGAATTTGGTCTTTTCAAAAGAAACACATCAAAATACGTAAACGCATCTTGGTTGTACAGCAAAGCTTTGCTTCCATCTGTATTTATAAAATTATGATTGGTTCTCACCCAATCCAAAATCGGCATGAAATTGTAGGTAATGATTTTGATGCCGCAATCTGCTAGATTCTTTAAACTGATTTTATAATTTTCAATGTATTGCAAATAATTTCCAGAAGCGCGCTTGATTTCTTCATGAACTGGGAGACTTTCTACAACCTTCCATTCTAAACCTGCATTTCGAATCATCTCTTGTCTTTCCTGAATATCTTGAACCGACCAGATTTCACCAACTGGAATTTGATGCAAAGCAGTTACGATTCCTGTTGCTCCGGCTTGTTTAATGTCGATAAGTTTTACGTTGTCTTGAGGTCCAAACCAACGCATGGTTTGTTGCATTTTTATCATACTTCTTTTTTTTTATGCCACGAAGGCGCTAAGACACTAAGTTTTTTTCTTTACAATCTTTTAAAATAAATCTTTGTGTCTTAGCGCCTTTGTGGCATTTCACACAATTAAAACCCAATACTATTTCCTCCATCAACTGGCAAAATAGTTCCAGTAGTATATTTTGATTCGCTCAAAGCAAAATAATAAACCGCATCTGCAATATCAGAAGGTTCTCCTAAGAACCCCATTGGAGTTCTTCCTAGTACTTTATTTTTTCTTTCTGGATCATTATCCAAAGCTGTGGCAGACATTTTGGTTTTAATAAATCCAGGAGCGATACAGTTTACACGAATTCCCGCTGGAGCTAATTCTGTTGCCATAGCGCGTGTCATAGACTCAATTGCACCTTTACTTGCCGAATACGCTATTACTTTTGGAATTCCGTATTGAGATGCCATCGAACTAATATTGATGATACTTCCACTTCCATTAGATTTCATGTTTTTAACCACTTCTCTACTTACTGCAAAAACACTCAATAAATTAGTATGAATTATCGAAAGAAAATCTTCATCAGTTACCTCTGGAATTTCTTTTTTCATGTTGATTCCAGCGTTATTTACCAAAATATCAATTGGATTTTCTTTTATGATACTTTCAATCATCGCAGGAATTCCAGCTAAATTATTCAGGTCAAAGATTACTGGAATAGCATTTTCTCCAATTTCCTTACAGGCGTCTTCTGTTTTTTCTTTTGATCTTCCGATTATGTAAGTTTTAATTCCGTTATCACAAAGTTTTTTTGCTGTTGCAAAGCCTAATCCCGAATTTCCTCCGGTTACAATTGCTGTTTTATTGCTCATAATTTTTAAAATATATTTATCCATTTCCTGGTGCAAATGGGAATTTTAATGATTTAAAATACTCTAAAGTCTGCGTTGGTTTTTCTACTCCCGTTGGAAGTTCTTTTCCAGAAAACTGTTTAAAATAAAGCAGACAAGCATCACGCCACCATTTTGCTTCTTTGTACTGAATTTCTAACAACATTTCAACTTCGTGAAAACGCTCGCTGTCAACATATTTTTCAGTTTTCTTCCAAACATTCTGCATTGCCGCGACCTGATTTACGCCTTCCTGATATTTCAACGCCATACCATTCCAAAGCGTTTGACCATTTTTCAGTTTGTAATCCCATGAAACATGATGAAACCATAAAAGATCTTGTTCTGGACAAGTTTCTAAATTATCAAAAAGTTTCTCGACTTCAAGCGCATATTGTGCAGTTGCATTCGTTCCTGTTTTAGATCGGTCGAAACCTATTCCGTTTTTGTCTGCTTTATGGTAATACGTCGGATTCCATTCCGGTCTTGATAAATTAGAAACCCACGGACCTGGTCCGTAATGATGTCCTGTGTCCATAATATGATGTAATCCAAGTGGCGTCATGTAATTTACAACCGCTTCTCGAGATTCGATCATCATATTTTTAACAGGTTTAACGAAATTTTCATCGTTTGAAAAAGTGCTTCTCAACCATTCATCAGCAATAATTTCAGAATCTAAATAAGGATTCCAAGCCAATCTTCCGAAACCATACCAATTGGCCTGTGCAAAAGGATGTCCTGTCCAGTTTAAATCATTTCCAATATTGGCAACGCCGGCAATTCCTGTTAGTTTATTTTGATATAAAGTTCCGTCAACAACTTTGGCAACAGTAGAACCTTTTCCTTTTTGATACGTATCTGATTCTAAAACCTCCTGAAATAATTTTGGCAGAAAAACCAAATGCGTGCTAAAACCTAAATATTCTTGCGTAATCTGAAATTCCATCATTAAAGGCGTTTTCGGCATGGCACCAAATAATGGATGAAAAGGTTCTCTCGGCTGAAAATCGATTGCTCCATTTTTAACCTGAACAATTACATTTTCTTTGAACTTTCCATCATAAGGCTGAAATTCAGCGTAAGCTTGTTTCGCACGATCATTGGCATCATGTTCTGAATATACGAATGCTCTCCACATAATAATACCTCCAAAAGGAGCAACAGCATCTGCAAGCATATTGGCTCCGTCAACATGATCTCTTCCATAATTTTGTGGTCCAGGCTGACCTTCTGAATTGGCTTTCACCAAAAACCCTCCAAAATCTGGAATTCGTTTGTATATTTCTTCTGCTTTATTTTTCCACCAATCAATCACCTGAGCATCTTTTGGATCGGCAGTTTTTAAGTTTCCTATTTCGATTGGTGCCGAAAATCTTGCTGTTAAATAGACTTTTATTCCGTAAGGTCTAAAAACATTCGCCAAAGCTTCCACTTTTTCTAAATATTGAGGAGTCAGAATTAAAGCATTTGCGTTTACATTGGTCAAAACCGTTCCGTTGATTCCGATTGAGGCATTCGCTCTAGCGTAATCAATATAGCGCTGGTCAATAAAATCAGGAAGTTTTTGCCAATTCCAAAGCGAAAATCCAGCGTAACCTCTTTCCACTGTTCGGTCTAGATTATCCCAATGATTTAGGATTCTTATATTTGTTTTTGGAGAATCGGCAATGTTTAAATTCTTAACCGATTTATTAGTCTGCAATATTCTAAAGAAATTAAAAACTCCATATAAAACCGCAATGTCATTTTTTCCTGTAATGATAATTTGCTTTTTGCTTTTAATCGAAATGGATTTGATGATAAACCCTTCACCATTTATTTTATCAAAATCAGATTTTAATTCGTTTCTGATTTCGGCATTTAAATTGGATTCCGAACCAACGATTAGATTGTTCTCTCCTTTTATATCTGATTTGATTTCTTGAATAGCTCCCAGCATATCTTGAAAACCCGTTCTAAGTTCTTTCTGAGCAATTTTAATAGTTTCTGATTTTCCAAAAACAACAATTCCTTTAAGATTGTTTTTATATTCTGAAGCTAATTCTGAATTAGTCACAGCATTGTACAGAAGCCACAATTTATAATCCTTTTGTGCCACAGCCGAAAAGGAAATCAAAAGAAACAGGAAAAAAAATCTTAATGAAGTCATTTGGTTTTAATTTATTCTTTAAAATCTCTATTTTGAAAGAATCAATATTTTATTCCTGAATACAAGTATTTGATAAAATTTTAATTCAAAAAATACATTATCCTAAACAAAACAGCAATTGCAATCGGTTGCGTAAAAATATAGGATTGTTATTTAAGAAAAAAATTTTAGCGCTTATTTTTTCAAAAAATAATTTCATTTAACAAATAAAGGCAGGATAATTTAAAAAACTATCCTGCCTATAGTGAGTGTAAATTTTAGATTCTTTATTTATACTTTATCTTTTGTAATATGCTACAATACTGGCTTTTGCCAAAGTCTGGTTCCAAAGATTAAATCCTACTACTGCCGGATTTGTATTTTCATCTGTTCCCAATTTATCAGTTTTTAAAGCATAAACCGTAATAATATATTGGTGGTATCCGTGACCAACTGCCGGACAAGGTCCTCCAAAACCTTTGATTCCGTAATCAGTAACACTTTGGATTGCTCCTTTTGGAACAAGATTTTTAGTTCCTGCATTGGTTACCAATTCATTTACATTTGCCGGAATATCAACCACAACCCAATGCCAGAATCCGCTTCCTGTAGGTGCATCTGGATCGTACATGGTTACAGCAAAACTTTTGGTTCCTTCGGGAGCGTTTTTCCAAGATAGTTGCGGAGATTGGTTTTCACCTGAACATCCAAATCCATTGAATTCCTGAACTTTAGTTGTTTCTCCTCCTAAATCTTTACTCGTTAAGGTAAATGTTTTTTGCGCAAAAATTGATGTCGAAAAAATCGCTGACATCGCCAAAATTAAACTTAGCTTTTTCATTCTATCTGATTTAAAATTTTAAGCAAAGTTAGATTTGGAACAGCTAAATAATTTTAGGCAAAGGCTCAAAAACTGTTGCTAAAAGCTCAAATCGTTTTATGATGTTTAGGTGTTACGCCGTATTTGATTTTATAAGCTTGACTAAAGCTTGAAAGGTTTTCGTAACCAGCTTCAAAATAAACTTCAGATGGGCTTTTTTCTTGACTTAACAAGTAATGCGCATGTTCCAATCTTTTATTTTGAAACCATTTTATAGGCGATTCTGAATAGTATTTTTCGAATTCTCTTTTAAAAGTCGAAACACTCATATTACATAAAAAAGCTAATTCTTTTAAAGTCAGTTTACTCAAATGCCTATTCTCGATGGTTCGAATGAATTTTTGTGCAGCATCATCACTGTTTGTTGTTAAAGAATAAAGAAAGTCTGTTCCGTATTTATCGGTCAAATAAAGCATAATTTCTTCAAACTTAACTTCTAATAATTTTGACTGAACCGCTTTTGAAAGATTAGAAATATCACTTAAACTATCTACAAAACGTTTTAAAAAATCATCGTAATCAAAGGCATAAACTGATTTTGGTTCGATTGATTCTGATCTTTCAGATTCCATTTTTCTAATGAAATTATGAAGCATTTCATTAGAGAAAAACAAAAGAACGCTTTTATAAAGAGAAGTTTCAGAAACTCTTTTTTCTGTCATTAAACAATTTCCAGATCGCATTAAAATAAACTTAGAAGGTGTTATCGACAAGGCTTCATTATCAAAAATGACTTCTTTTGCGCCTTCAATCAAAAAACTGATTATGTTCTGATTTAGAATTATTTGCTGTTTCGAAACGTCTTTAGAACTACTATAATCTACAACATGAACTTGTTGTGATTCTTCTAAATTCATTTCGTCTGGAAGTGTAATTGTTTTCATAAAAAATCATGGCTTACCAAACGAATTGATAAGCCTTATTACTTAGAATGTTCTTGATTTTATTTTTGAGTAGACTCTCTCGCGAGTACTTCTGTATTTAAAAAGGTAATTTCTTTAGCATCATCATTTTTCGCCGATTTTAAATTCTTGATAATGATTTCTGCCGCCGCTTTTCCCATTTTTTCTGCTGGATGCGTGATAGTCGACAGATTGGGATCGATAATCTGCGAAATTGGATCATTATTAAAACCAATTACTTTAAACTCTTCTGGAACCTTTATTCCACGCTTTTTAGCAGTCTGAACAGCGCTTACGGCAATAATATCTCCAGGAGCAAATAATCCGTCTGGCATTGGTTTTAAATCAAATAAAGCATTGCTCGCTTTCACACCATCTTCATAAGTAACTGAATTTAAATTAATAATCAGATTTTCGTCTATATCAACATTATGATCTTTTAAGGCTTCGATGTAACCTCTTTTCCTTTCATTGTATAAATTACCTAATTCTGATCCTGCCGTAATGTGCGCAATTCGAATACAACCCTGCTCGATAAGGTGCTTCGTCGCTTTATATCCAGCCGAATAATTATCAATTACAACTCTGAAAGTATTATAATCTTTCGGAACCCTGTCGACAAAAACTAACGGAATATTATTGTTTGAAAATTGATGAAAATGCGATGTATCGCGAGTTTCCATTGCCAAAGAACAAATTACACCGCTCACACGGTTGCTGTATAAAGATTTCGCCATATTAACTTCTTCTTCATACGAGTCGTGCGACTGCATGATGATTACGGTATAATCAGATTTTTGAGCGGTAATCTCAATCCCGCTGATTAATGACGATAAAAAGGGTTGTGTAACGGTGGGAATCAAAACGCCAATAGTTTTGGTTTTGTTTCCACGCAGACCTGCAGCTAAAGTGTTGGGGACAAATCCCATTTCTTCAGCCGTTTTTTTCACTTTTTTAATCGTTTTGTCACTTATAGTATGATGATCTTTTAAAGCTCGTGAAATGGTTGATGTCGCTAGATTAAGTCTTTCAGCAATATCATAAATCGTTACATGTTTATTTTCTTCCATGAAATAAAAAATAAAGATGTAAATATAAACTTTTTTCGCTCAAGATGTTCTATTGCAAGATTTCGTCAAAATAAAATTTCTCCGAATCTTAAATGGCACAATGACCAGAAAATTGATCTGTGCCATCTTTTTTTATTTTTTAACACCTTTCTTTTTGTCTTTTAGAATTTTACCATCTTTGGTAAATTCTAAATCAATTTTATTGGTTAAATCTACATCCAGATCTTTGTGACCGTAGTCGATATGTGTTATTCTTTCATTAGGATGATTTTTGGCAACATAGGCCTTAATATTATCTGGAATAAAATCAGTCGGAATTGCGTTATCTCCGCCATCAACTTCCCGATACGAACCGTCTTTCCAGAATTCTACTTCTGTCCCGTCATTTAATTTCACTTCAAACCCTTTTTCTCCGTGCTCAGGATCCTTTTGTGCTTTTTCCACTGAAGTATAACTAAAATGTTTCTTTAAAAATTCCTGTGCCGGTTTTGGCAATTCTTTCACTTCGATTTTCTTTTGGGCGCTGGCCGATATTGATAAGAATAACAATATAAAGGATAAAAATATTTTCGTTTTCATAATTTCAAATTTTAAGTATACTATTACTAATTTACAAAAAGAAAAGCTCTCCCAAATTCAATTTATGAAACATTTAATGCCCAGTCGCGACACATTAAACTCATTTACAGCATTTATTTATGGCGTTCCCCTCCGGGTCGTGCTGTCCGCTTTATCTTTTGCGGGAGGGAGTATTAGGTGAAGAAACAGGGATTCAGCCCCCGCAAAAGGATGCCGCTCCCATCACTAACGCAGTACTGGTTATGTTTGAATGTTCTGTTTTCAGAAGTAGGATTACAAAACAGTCCAAAAACAAAAAACCCTGTTTCGTTGGAAACAGGGTTTTTCAAAAGAAAGGCGACGACATACTCTCCCACATAATTGCAGTACCATCTGCGCAGGCGGGCTTAA
>NZ_JANKMS010000030.1 GCF_024649945.1 Flavobacterium panacis
TATAAAGAGTTGTTGGTCAGTGTGGTGGGTGATATCCGCCAGCCGATCAATAGTTTGTCCATGCTGAGCGCCTCGGAATCGCACCAGATACTGGATGTCTTCAATGATACGTTTGTGGACTATCCTCTGGATCAGACGGTTGTTGATTTGTTTGAGCAGCAGGCCGAGAAAACCCCTGATGCCATTGCAGTGGTTTATGGAGCAGAAGAATTAAGTTATAAAGCCTTAAATGAGAAGTCCAATCAATTGGGGCATTATTTAAGGGAGCAGGGGGTGGTCGCCGATAGTCTTGTTGGGATCTGTGTGGATCGTAGTGTGAATATGCTGGTGGGTATCTTGGGTATCTTAAAATCGGGAGGTGCGTATGTGCCTGTCAAACCGGATTACCCTTCATCGCGTATTTCATATATTGCTCAGGATACCGGCTGCTTTTTGATGCTTGTCGATAAATGGAGTGTGGATACAATGTCTGCTGTTTTAAGTGATACTAAAATTGTGGTTCTGGATGATTCGGCCGGTGAATATATTGATTGTTCGGTAGAACCATTAGGCATGTCGTATGAGCCTTCTTCGCTGAGTTATGTTATTTATACCTCGGGAAGTACGGGAGCTCCCAAAGGAGCAATGATTGAGCATAGCGGACTATTGAACCATCTTTTGGTTATGATTGATGATTTGGCTATGGACAGCACGAGTGTAGTTGCCTTTACAGCTCCATTTACCTTTGATATCTCAGTTTGGCAATTGTTAAGCGGTTTATTATGTGGAGGTCGTATTGCGATTTACAGTGAATCCATGATCCTGGATACAGATGATTTTCAAACAGCTTTATGTTCTTATGGAGTTACCCATCTTCAGTTGGTTCCTTCGTATATTTTAAGTTTACTGGAAAGCGGTTCGAGAAAAGGCTTGGAAGATTTACGTTATTTTCTGGTTACAGGAGAAGCTGCCACCGTTTCGTTATTGGAATCGTGGTTTGGTTTGTTTCCTTCTATTGCAGTAGTAAATGCTTATGGTCCTGCTGAGGCATCAGATGATGTGAGTCTTCATATCATGCAGGAATCCCCATCCGGGTCTGTGGTTCCTATCGGTAAACCGGTTGCCAATACCCAGTTGTATGTTGTGGATGCCTATGGCAACTTATGTCCAATAGGTGTTGTAGGAGAGTTGTGGGTTAGTGGTGTTGGTGTAGGTCGTGGTTACCTGAACCGTGAGGAATTGACAAGGGAGAAGTTTATGGCAAATCCTTTTAAAGAAGGCGAACGCATTTACAAAACAGGGGATTTGGTGCGCTGGCTTTCCGATGGAAACCTGGAGTTTATCGGCAGGAAGGACAATCAGGTCAAGATTCGCGGTTATCGAATAGAATTGGGAGAGATTGAGAATGCTTTATCTGCATTGGAAGTTGTGAGTCATTGTTGTGTAATGGCCAAAGAGGATTCAAACGGAGCCAAACGTCTGGTGGGCTATGTCGTTACCGAAGGCAAATTGGATAAGACGGACCTACAGGAGCAATTAAAATCAAGTTTACCGGAATATATGGTTCCGACGATCTGGATCGAGTTGGAAAATATGCCCTTGACTTCTAATGGAAAAGTAGATAGGAAGGCCTTACCTGACCCTGAGAATTCCGATTTATCGACCAAGGAATATGTGGCACCAAGAACAGGGACCGAAAAAGAACTGGCAGGTATCTGGCAGACTTTGTTGGGAGTGGAGCAAGTTGGGGTTTATGATGATTTTTTTGAATTGGGAGGTCATAGTTTGCTGGCCACCAGATTGGTATC
>NZ_JANKMS010000031.1 GCF_024649945.1 Flavobacterium panacis
GGGAGAAGCTGCTTGGTGTGGAGAAAGTAGGTATTCATGATAACTTCTTTGAGCTTGGGGGCCATAGTTTATTGGCAGTTCAGTTGATTTCGCGTTTGCAGAAGTTGGATTTTCATATAGAAGTAAAAGATATTTTTGCTGGACCAACTATAGCCTTGATGAATGAGAGACTATCTTCTTTTTCTTTAGTATATAGTGTTCCTGAAAATGGAATTAGGGTTGATAGTGATACTATAACTCCCTCGATGGTTCCTTTGGTGGATTTAAATCAAAGTGAACTTGATCACATAGCAAACACTGTAATGGGAGGCGTTTCCAACATACAGGATATCTATCCTTTATCGCCTTTGCAAAAAGGTATTTATTTCCATCATCTGATGAGTGATCCTAAAGAGGGAGATCCCTATGTTCTTCCAACTTTGCTTTCTTTTTCAGATCAGAACAAACGGGATTCTTTTATTGAAGCTTTACAATTTGTAGTGGACCGCCATGATGTGCTGCGTACATGTATTTTGGGGGCTGATTTATCACAAACCGTTCAGGTAGTATTACGTGAAGCGCCTTTATGGCTGGAGCATTTGGAATTGGATACCTCAGTGGCGGTATTGCCCCAATTGGAGGCTCTGATAGTTTCTGGAAGCTATTGGATGGATATTTCCAAAGCACCATTATTGGAGTTGAAATCGGCGAATGATGCAGATAATGGCAGTTATTATTTGATTGTATATGAACATCATTTAATAATAGATCATGTTGGTATGGAAAAAATAATATCAGAGGTTATGTCTTATTTATCTGGAAACAAAGAAAGTTTAGGAGTTCCAGTCTTGTACCGCAATTTTATTGGTCATACCCTGCATGCTCAATCGGTGAATAATGGTTCTTCTTATTTCAAGACTTTATTTAGATCGATTGAAGAATCTACTTATCCATTCGAGTTGTCCAATGTTTTGGGAGATGGCAGTGGTATTGAACAAGCACATACCGTTTTATCAAAAGAATTAAGTACAGCACTTCGTAAATTGAGTGTAACACATACAATAAGCCCTGCAGTTTTGTTCCATGCGGCTTATGGATTGGTAGTG
The DNA here is from genome assembly GCF_024649945.1 of Flavobacterium panacis. GTDB lineage: Bacteria > Bacteroidota > Bacteroidia > Flavobacteriales > Flavobacteriaceae > Flavobacterium > Flavobacterium panacis. Next base: position 1,086 of record NZ_JANKMS010000031.1, read on the forward strand.
GCCAGATGTAGCAACAGGGAGTATGCTGTTTTTGGATCCTTGTTTTCGGGAAGGCTTCAGGGATCATTGGGAGCGGCGGATTCCTTAGGTTTGTTTATCAATACACTGCCGGTCTTGGTTGAATTGAAAGGAACTGTATCGGAATTTTTAAGCCAGGTGAAGTCTTTGCTGGGTGATTTGTTGTCCTATGAACAGACGCCATTATCAGATATTCAGGGTTGGAGCGGTATAGGTAATGATAAAGCGTTTTTCAGCGCGCTATTGAATTACCGTCATTCAGGACGGTCTTCTTCAGAAGTAGATCAATCAAATGAATTTGATTCGGGCATAACTGTTCTGGGAGGTCAGGAACGTACCAATTATCCTTTTGTATTAAGTGTCGATGATTATGGAGTTGATTTTGGTTTAACAGTTCAGGTTGATAGAAGTATAGATGCTAGTCGTATTCTTGTTTATATGCAAAATGCTTTGACTGAACTTTTGGATGGTCTAAAGGGTGAAGAATTAAATATAAAAGCTTTAAATATTCTATCAAAAGAAGAGTCTTGCCAATTATTGGATGTTTTCAATGACACGACTGTGGGTTATCCAAAGGATAAGACTTTACTGGATTTATTTGAAGAGCAGGTGCA
>NZ_JANKMS010000032.1 GCF_024649945.1 Flavobacterium panacis
CAGTAGCCGTGATATGAGTATGACTCCCTTGTTCCAGGTGATGTTCGTATTGCAGAACACACCGGAAGGTTCTGGAGAAATAATATTGGATGATGTTGAGATTTCAAGCTATGAGTTTGAGACTTCGGTTTCCAAATTCGATTTGACCTTTACTATATCAGAAGGAAGTAACGGTATCGCATTGGATATGGTATATTGTACCGATTTATTTGACAAGGCCACGATTGATCGTATGCTGTTGCATTATCAGGGGTTGTTGTCGGATATCGTGAGGAACCTCCATCAGCCGATAGGCAGTCTGAGGATGCTGACTTCAGAGGAGGAGCACGAGTTGTTGGATGTTTTCAATGACACGACTGTGGGTTATCCAAAGGATAAGACTATAATTGAATTGTTTGAGGAGCAGGTAATGAATACCCCAGATGCAGTAGCGGTTGTTTATGATGGTGAGGAGTTGAGCTACAGGGAGTTGAACGAGAGGTCCAACCAGTTGGGGCGTTATCTGAGGGATCAGGGTGTGCAGGCCGATACTTTGGTTGGTATCTGTTTGGAACGCAGTCTGGAGATGCTTGTGGGTATCCTTGGTATTTTGAAATCCGGAGCAGCGTATGTTCCGATCGATCCTGATTATCCACAGGACCGTATTTCGTATATGGTTGGGGATGCAGGAATGAAACAGGTTTTGAGCAGTTCGTCCAGCCATAAGGTGTTGGAGCAATATGGTGATCTTTCCGTTGTCTTGCTGGATACAGATTTAGGGAGGATGTCAAACTATTCAACAGAAAACCTAAGTGTTGCAGTAAGACCAAGTGATCTGGCCTATGTGATTTATACATCAGGAAGTACAGGAAACCCGAAAGGAGTTCTGATTACCCATAATAATGTGGTTCGTTTGTTTAAAAACGAATCCTGTTTATTTGATTTTGGTACTGATGATGTCTGGACGCTGTTTCATTCGTTTTGTTTTGATTTCTCGGTATGGGAAATGTATGGAGCCTTGCTTCATGGAGGACGTTTGGTGGTGGTTCCAAAAGCAGTAACCAGGGATGCCATTTCTTTTAGAGAATTACTGATCAGAGAAGGAGTTACGGTTTTGAATCAGACACCGGGATCTTTTTATGCTCTTCAGGAAGAATTTCTCTCTAGAGTTTTGGATCATTCTATTCGATATGTGATTTTTGGAGGGGAGGCGTTGAATCCTGTTTATCTACAAAACTGGAAAGAATTATATCCTTCTTGTAAAATGATCAATATGTATGGTATTACCGAGACTACGGTTCACGTTACCTACAAAGAACTGACAAGTTCGGATATGTTGAGTTCTGTTAGTGCGATAGGTTGTGCTATCCCTACTTTGGGCTGTTATATTTTGGATGACAATCTGAACTTGTTGCCTGTAGGGGTTGTCGGGGAATTATGTGTCGGAGGAGCAGGAGTCGCGCGAGGTTATCTGAACAGGGCAGAATTGACTGCTGAGAGGTTTATAGCAAATCCTTTTGCAGCAGGCGAAAGAATTTATAAGACCGGAGATTTGGCCAGATGGCTTCCTGATGGAAATAT
>NZ_JANKMS010000033.1 GCF_024649945.1 Flavobacterium panacis
TCCAATATCGACACATCCAATGCACCTTCAAGACGAAGAACTATCGGAATGTGGTACTCGGTACTGCCCTGAAGCTGATCCAGAAACCATAGTCGCTCCTGGCTGAAGGACAAAGGAACACGAATCAATGAATCACGTGTATAAGGAGTGACTTTCTTTAATACTTTTTTTATAATCTTTTCACCTTGGTATTTCTCTAATAACTCTTTTGTTATATTTTCACTCTGATATTTTTCCAGATATTCAATAATCTGCGGTTTATTTTCTCTTATTTCTCGAAGTAATCCCGAATCAATTTCAGTATTTGACTTAATACTTAATGATCCATTTTTTAACACCAGCTTTATTCCTTTTTTGTTTATTCTTTGAAAAAAACTTAAAAATTCCATATATATTATTAAAATTATAACTCAATATTATTATATTATAGTACCCTTAAAATCATTAAAATCAAACATCTCTCAAATTGATACACCACAAAATAACTTTGCTTTATCAAATACTGATCGAGTAAGTAGTAAATTATTGAAACTCTATTTTAAAGATGTTTCACAAACACTTTCTTTAGCAAATTCTTATAAATAAAAATCAATTTTATTTTTCCCACCTTCTACAACTATATAACCAACAAAAACACATAAGACCTTCTACATCATTCCTATCCCAAAATTTATACTAAATCACAAATTCTAATAAAAATAAGATGCTATTTAAAGTCACTTGCCGCATAAAATTTATCCCTCTATAAAAAAACAAGAATTATCTCACATTTAAACTATTCGTCCCATTATTATTAATGGTAATGAGCAACTCGAACGGCAGCAATTCATGATTATATAATACTGTCTAAAGATAATATATTATCCTAATTATCCTACTATATGGAATAAATTTTATTAATTATATTCCTAATAACTCTTTTAAAAAAATTAACTCATTAACTGTAATCTAAAATGCAAAAACAGCTTGAAATAGCTGTTTTTGCATTTTAAAATTATTTGAAGGCCGTGCTATCATTCTATATTTGAAACTGAATATATTATAATCTAATTAGTCATCATCATCATTAAAATTACAACTCAATATTCATACTAAATTCATCTATAGAATCATTAAAGCTAATTATTTTATAATTTAAATAAGAGGATAGCTCATACACTGTATTAAATTTGAATATGTCTGTAATTGGTATCTCTATAGACAACTCATCACGTATTATGGATACTAAACGAGTCACCAGCAGACTGTGACCACCCAACTCGAAGAAGTTGTCATGAATACCTACTTTTTCTATCCCAAGCAAGTTCTGCCAAATGGCAGCCAATTGCTCTTCCGTCTCTGTACGAGGCGCAACATACTCCTTGGTCGATAA
>NZ_JANKMS010000035.1 GCF_024649945.1 Flavobacterium panacis
GCTTGACAGGAAATCGTTGCCTGAACCTGAGAGTTCGGATTTATCGACCAAGGAGTATGTTGCGCCTCGTACAGAGAGGGAAGAGCAATTGGCTGCCATTTGGCAGAACTTGCTTGGGATAGAAAAAGTAGGTATTCATGACAACTTCTTCGAATTGGGCGGGCACAGTCTATTGGCAGTCCAATTGATTTCGCGTTTGCAGAAGCTTGATTTTCATATAGGGGTAAAAGATATTTTTGCAGGACCAACGATAGCGCTGATGAGTGAGAGGTTGTCCTCTTTATCTTTGGTATATCGTGTTCCTGAGAATGGAATAGGAGTGGATGGTTATACCATCACCCCCTCGATGGTTCCTTTGGTGGATTTGACCCAAAGTGAACTTGATCATATAACAAACACTGTAATTGGTGGTGTTTCCAACATACAGGATATCTATCCTTTATCTCCATTGCAGGAAGGAATTTATTTCCATCATCTGATGAGTGATCCCAAGGCGGGAGATCCTTATGTACTTCCCCGTCTGCTTTGTTTTTCGGATGCATGCAAGCGGGATTCTTTTATTGAGGCCCTGCAGTTTGTTGTGGACCGCCATGATGTTCTGCGTACATGTGTTTTGAGTTCAGGTCTGCCGGGATCTGTTCAGGTAGTACTTCGTGAAGCGCCTTTATTTGTGGAGCATTTGGAACTGGATGGTTCAAAATCAGTTTTATCCCAATTGGATTCCCTTACAGCTCCGGGAGTATATTGGATGGATGTTTCCAAGGCACCGTTGCTGGAATTGAAATCGGCAGATGATGTCGATAACGGCTGTCATTATCTGATAGTGTACCAGCACCACCTGATAATCGACCATGTTGGTATGGAGAAAATCATATCAGAGATTAGAATGTATTTGTCAGGTAAAGGCGATAGTTTGGGAGTTCCTGTCCTGTACCGTGATTTTATAGGGCATACCCTTCATGCGCAAAGGATGAATGATGGAGAAACTTATTTCAAGACTTTGTTAGGGGGGATAGAAGAGCCTACCTATCCATTCGAGCTGTCGAATGTTTTGGGGGACGGCAGGGGTATTGAGGAATCCCATACCGTTTTATCAAAAGAATTAAGCAAGGCACTTCGCAAATTGGTTGCAACCCATGCGATAAGCCCGGCGGTTCTGTTCCATGCAGCTTACGGATTGGTAGTGGCCAGATGCAGCAACAGGGAGTATGCTGTTTTTGGATCGTTGTTTTCGGGAAGGCTCCAGGGTTCATTGGGAGCGGCGGATTCCTTAGGTCTTTTCATCAATAC
>NZ_JANKMS010000036.1 GCF_024649945.1 Flavobacterium panacis
TCTCTGCAGTATGCGGACTATGCGATCTGGCAGAGAAAGTATCTGGAAGGAGCAGTATTGGAATCCCAGTTGTCGTACTGGCAGGAGCAGCTGCATGACGTGGCCACCTTAGCGCTGCCAACAGATTATCCACGTCCTTCTGTGCAGAGTACAGCAGGGCTGACGACCTCTCTGGTCTTGGATCAGCAACTTAGTGAGTCCTTAAATGCATTGTGTCAAAGAGAAGGTGTTACCCTGTTTATGCTGCTGCTGTCAGGCTTTAAGGTATTGTTGTCGCGATACAGCGGACAGGATGATATCTGTGTTGGTACTTCTATTGCGAACCGTACCCAAGCGGAGTTGGAAGGTATGATTGGATTTTTTGTAAATGTACTGGCACTGCGCAGTGATTTAGGAGGTAATCCAAGTTTCAGTGAGCTTTTACGAAGAGTAAAGGAAACAACATTGGGTGGTTATGACCATCAGCTCGTTCCATTTGAGAAAGTAGTCGATAAAGTGATTACCAATCGGGACAGAAGCAGGAGTCCATTGTTTCAGGTAGCATTTGTATTGCAAAATACACCAGAGGGATTATCTGAATCAGGAGAAGGAAATGGTTTAGAAGGTCTTACACTTTCAGATTATGAGTTTGATACCGTTACATCTCAGTTTGATTTGACGCTGAATGTATCAGAGGAAGATAGTGGTATTGGATTGGATATCGTATATTGCACAGCTTTGTTTGACAAGGCTACCATTGATCGCATGCTATTGCATTACAAGGAGTTGTTGATTTCAGTTGTCAATGATGTTCATCAGCCTCTGGATGCCCTTTCTATGCTCAATGCAACGGAGAAAGACCAGTTGTTGAATGTTTTTAATGCGACTGATTTTGAATATCCAAAGGATAAAACACTGGTTGATTTGTTTGAGGAGCAGGCTGTTAAAACTCCAGAAGCTGCAGCTTTGGTTTTTGAAGGCCTGGTTATGACTTATAAAGAACTAGACGAGAGGTCAAATCAACTGGCCCGTTATTTGGAATCGATGGGTGTGATTAGTGATTCTCGAATAGGAATCTTGTTTAACAGAAGTTTTGATATGATCGTTGGTATCCTGGGTATCCTGAAATCCGGATGTACTTATGTTCCTTTGGATCCAGGCTTGCCTTCCAAACGATTGTCCTATATACTTGAGGATTCAGGGGTTAATTTCCTTCTGTACCAAGAAGAATCGTTATTGTCGAGTTTATCTGTTTCGGAGTTTATTTTCTTTTTGGATATAAGGGAATCTTTGAG
>NZ_JANKMS010000037.1 GCF_024649945.1 Flavobacterium panacis
AAGCATCAACATGAACAAGGTGACACCCTGCTTATGGCACAAGCCATTCAGGGATTCACTCAATTCCTTGTCCAGCACCGCAGAAACACTTGATCCTGATGTACTCTGAACCGAGGGACGGGCATAATCCGTTGGAAGGGACAAGGTAGCAACCTTCTGAAGCTTCTCTTCCCAATACGATAACTGGGATTCCAGAACAGATCCCTCCAGATATCTTCGCTGCCACAACGCATAGTCCGAATACTGCAGCGAAAGTTCCGGCAGCACCGCTTCCCTTCCCGACTCAAAAGCGCTGTAAAGCTCCATGAACTCATTCACCAGAATGCCTCCCGACCAGCCATCGCTGGCAATATGGTGGAACACACAAGCCAATACATATTTCTGGTCTCCCAGATCATACAGACAGCCTCTGAGCTTGTAGTCTTTTGACAAATCAAAAGAAACCTGCAGGTAGTCCTGCAGAATGCTTGGCAATAATGCTGCATCTTTTATTTTTTTCTGATCAAGCATCCAGTCTTCCCAACCGATCACCTGTTGATATCCTACACCCTCCTCCGACAACAGAATCGTACGGAGAACCTCGTGACGCGATACGATCGTCTTAAGGGTTCGTTCCAATATCGACACATCCAATGCACCTTCAAGACGAAGAACTATCGGAATGTGGTACTCGGTACTGCCCTGAAGCTGGTCCAGAAACCATAGTCGCTCCTGGCTGAAGGACAGCGGGATGCGATCCAATCGTCCAAGCGTGTAACGAGTTACTTTTTTAAATAATGTGCCATTACTATCTTCAGTATCTAATCCTTCTAAATACTTAATGATTTCATCCTTCTTCTCTTTTATTTCTATAATAAGTTCAGGATCTATTTCCTTATTTGCTTTAATACTTAATGAACCATTTATTAATACTAGTTTTATTTTTTCCTTATCTAATTTTCTAAAAAAACTTAAAAATTCCATATATTTTTTATTAAACTATATATTAATATTTATACTATAATCAGTTGTATCGTTCTCAACAATACGAAGTTTATAATCTATATAATAGGCCAACTCTTCCGCAGTTCTAAACTTAAATGTACTTTTAATAGATACTTCTATAGAGAATTTGTCGCGTATTATGGACACCAATCGCGTAGCCAGCAGACTGTGGCCGCCCAACTCGAAGAAGTTGTCATGAATACCTACTTTTTCTATCCCAAGCAAGTTCTGCCAAATGGCAGCCAATTGCTC
>NZ_JANKMS010000038.1 GCF_024649945.1 Flavobacterium panacis
CATAATTCTCCGGCGATACCTATGGGTAAAAGTCGGTTGCTTTCATCCATAATGTAAACCGTAGTATTGTCTATTGGCTTACCAATCGGAATCTTAATTGGTCTATCATTTATTACCTTGTAACTAGTAGCAACTACTGTAGCTTCAGTTGGCCCATAATTATTATAAATATTAATATCGGTCGACTTATTTAGACGCAGAACATCTCCTCCGGTTAAAATAACAAGATTAGGCAGCCTAATTGCTTCTTCAATTAAACTTTCACATAAAGAAGTTGGTATATAACTATGTGTAATCGAATAATCAATCAGAAACATTGAAAAATGATCTAAATTATATCGAATTTTATCCGGAACAGGATACAAGCTCGCTCCAAAAGCCAAATAAGGGCATATTTCCCAAATACTTGCGTCAAAGCCAATTCCGGAAAACAAGGTGCTCCTGCTATTAGCGGTAACAGAATACTCTCTTTGGTGCCAAAAACATAAATGAGTTAAATTTCTATGTTCAATCATTACTCCTTTAGGCTGTCCTGTACTTCCTGAAGTATAAATAACATAAACCAGATCATTTGAATTTATAGCAACTTCAGGCTTAACAGCTGAAAAATCAGAAATCGTTTCTTTAAACAAACTCAGAAATGATTCATCTATAATTTTACTACATCCACTATCCTTCTTTATGAATTCCTTTCTTTCCTCAGGGTAATTTATATCTATAGGAACATATATTGCTCCTGCTTTTAATACTCCTAAAAATGAAATAATCAACCAATCGCTGCGTTCTAAAACAACTCCCACTAAACTCTGAGGATTGATCTTATGATTTGATAATAAATAATTTGACAACCTGCTAGATTGTCTATCTAATTCTTTATAACTTAATTCTTCCCCCTCATAAACAACCGCTACTGCATCTGGGGTTCTTTGCACCTGCTCTTCAAATAAATCCAGTAAAGTCTTATCCTTTGGATAACCCACAGTCGTGTCATTGAAAACATCCAA
>NZ_JANKMS010000003.1 GCF_024649945.1 Flavobacterium panacis
CAATTATGTGGGAGAGTATGTCGTCGCCTTTCTTTTGAAAAACCCTGTTTCCAACGAAACAGGGTTTTTTGTTTTTGCACTGTTTTGTAATCCTGCTTCTGAAAACAGAACATTCAAATATACCTAAGACTGCGTTAGTGATGGGAGCGGCATCCTTTTGCGGGCGTACAAAACCTTTTTTTATCCCTGAAACCTTATCCCGCAAAAGATATAGCACACAGCACGACCCGGAGGGGAACGCCATAAATAATTTTGATATATTACATTCTTTATTATTTGGTGTTAAATGAATGATTTTTGTGATGTAATGTTCTTATTCATTGTTTTGTCAAGTTGCCTTAAAAACGTTTAAATATGATGTTTTAAACAGTTTTGTTTTTGCTTTGCTTTCTAATTAAAATTTTAAATTTGAACTTATAATTTATAGTCGCACAAAGAATGGATGAATTAATTCAAATTATAAATGGGTTTCAGCAGTTGGATTCGGAGACGGAGTTTGCAATAAGAAAGTATTTTGTCCAGGAAAATTTTAAGAAAGGAGAGTTCCTAGTTCGAGAAGGTAAAATTTGCGATAAAGTATATTTTATAAAATCGGGTGCTGTGCGGAGGTTTTGTATAGAAGATGAAATGGAAATAACAAAATGGATTTATACAGATAAACAATTTGTGACATCCATGAGTAGTTTTTTTGAACAGAAACCTTCGTTTGAAAGTTTCCAGACTTGCGAAGAGACTCTAGTTTATTCGTTGTCTTATTCAGATGAGCAAATTTTATTGGAATATCCTCTTTTTGCTAAGTTTCATATTACTCAATTACGATCGTATCTTTCTAAAATTAATGAATTTCATCATTTATTTAGAACCATGAGTGCACAGCAAAAGTATTTCTTTCTTTTAAATTCCTTTCCTCAGATTATTCTCAAGGCCAAATTGAAAGATATTGCTTCTTTGATTGGTGTGAGCCAGGAAACATTAAGTAGAATTCGATCTTCGATTTCTTGATTTTACCTCAAAAAATGTCATTTTCTTTTTCTTGATTTTTGTAAGCTATTTTAAAAGTTTATAAATTGAAAAATACTTTTGTGCATAAAAATGCGATTCTTGGAAATAATATTGTTCTCGGAAATTTTACTACTATTGAAGATGATGTTGTAATTGGCAATAATACTCAAATTGGAAACAATGTGACTATTTTAAGTGGTACCAGAATAGGGGAAAATTGTCAGATACATTCTAATGCTATTTTGGGAGGAATTCCTCAGGATTTAAAATATAAAAATGAATATACTATTCTGGAAATTGGCAGCGATAATATAATTAGAGAATTTGTTACCATTAATAAAGGAACTGCCTCCAAAAATAAAACTTCTATTGGAGATTCTAATTTAATTATGTCTAATGCTCACATCGGGCATGATTGTATCATAGGTGATAATTGTGTTATTGGTTTTAGTGTTGGAATGGCTGGTGAGGTACAAGTTGGAAATTGGGCCAGTATAAGCGGACTATCTGCTGTGCATCAGTTTTCTGTCATTGGAGAACATACGATGATTAGTGGTTTAAGCCGTGTTGTAAAAGATGTTCCGCCCTATATTTTGGCTGCACATGATCCTTTGCAATATTTAGGATTGAACTTAGTTGGTTTAAAAAGACGTGGATTTGATTCTAGTAAATTGGAAGAGCTAAAAGCTATTTATAGGATTTTGTTTCAGGAAAGAAAAAACACAAAACTTGCTTTAGAATTAATTGAAAAAGAGTTTAAACCTACCATAGAGCGAAATAAAATTTTAGATTTTGTAAATCAGTCAACAAGAGGGATTATAAAAGGCTTTAAAAATGATTTTTAGTTGGAAATAGAAATCAAAGCAGTTATTTTATTAAATTTAATAGATTCATTATAGTATAATATTTATGACAAAATATAGCGGAAATTCTAAAGTTGATTTTTATTTTGAAAAAGCTGAAAAATGGAAAGATGAACTGGAACAATTGCGAGCTGTTGCTTTAGATTGTCATCTTGTAGAAGAGTTAAAATGGGGTTGTCCTTGTTATACTTTTGACAACGCCAATATAGTTTTGATACATGCTTTTAAAGAATATTGCGCTTTTTTGTTTTTTAAAGGAGCTTTAATGAAAGATTCCGATAAAATACTAATTCAGCAGTCAGATAATGTGCAGGCGGCACGTCAGGTTCGATTTACAGATGTAAAGGATATTTTGGCTAAAAAAGAAATTCTTAAGAAATATATTTTTGAAGCAGCTGAAATCGAAAAGTCTGGACAAAAAGTGGTACTAAAAAAGGTTTCTGAATTTGAAATTGCAGAAGAACTTCAGCATAAATTTGATACTGATCCTGAATTTAAAAAAGCTTTTTATGCTTTAACTCCCGGAAGACAACGCGCTTATTTACTCCATTTTTCTCAACCTAAACAATCTAAAACTAGAGAATCTAGAGTTGAAAAAAATATTCCGAGGATTTTAGATGGAAAAGGATTGAATGATTAAGAAGATTTAATTAAGAAAATAATAGAAACTCCTTTAAACAAAGGAGTTTTTTTGTTTTTAGAATTCTTCAAATGTATCTTTCAATTTTATGTCTAATTTGAATGTTAGGACAAATTAAGAAATGATTCTTATAATTAAAAAAAATCAAATTTTGATTTAACTATTAATTTATAGAACTTGCGTCAAGACCGAATTATCTAAATAGCATAATCTAAAATGAGCAAAAGTCAAACTAACGAAACCATTCTGCAGACCAAACAACATTTTGAAATTTTAGACGGATTACGAGGTATAGCAGCTTTTGCAGTCGTAGTATTTCATTTTATGGAATGGATTTTTACGGATCCAAGTCAAAATTTTATTGGACATGGCTTTTTGGCTGTTGATTTTTTCTTTTGTCTTTCAGGTTTTGTTATTGGATATGCCTATGATGATCGTATCGCAAAAATGGGCCTTCGAAATTTTTTCATTGCGAGAATTATTCGACTACATCCTTTGGTGATCGCTGGATCAATATTAGGATTACTTGCGTTTTTGTTTGATCCGTTTGGAGGGCATTTGGAATTGTATAGTACTGGAAAAATTATTTTGACTTTTATTTGTTCTCTGTTTCTTATTCCGTTTCCGGTTATAGAAGATCGCGGATTTAATCTGTTTAGTTTTAATGCCCCAGCTTGGTCACTTTTCTGGGAATATATTGCTAATATCGTCTATGCACTTGTACTTTGTAAAATTCGAAAAAACTTCTTAGTTGTACTTACTTTAATTTCTGCAGTTGCAATTTGTTATGTCGGATACAATTCTGGAAATTTATTAGGCGGATGGAGTGGCCCGACTTTCTGGGATGGCTGTGCTAGAATATCATACTCATTTTTGGCAGGATTACTTATCTATCGATCCAATTGTATTATTAAAAATAAATTGGGATTTGCCGGATTGACTGTATTGTTGCTTTTGGCTTTTATAATGCCTTTTTCTAAATTAAATTGGATAGCTGAGCCTTTAGTTGTTTTGTTTTACTTTCCGTTATTGATTTCTTTGGGAGCTGGTGCTGTTTTGAAACCTGGTTTAGAAAAGATTTGTATTTTTTCTGGGAAAATATCTTATCCGTTGTACATGACGCATTATGCCTTTTTATGGATGTTTGGTAATTATTATACCAATTATAAACCACAAACATCACAATTGGTTTTAATTGTAACGGCTTCGGTTGTTTTACTCGTTGGATTTGCCTACTTGGTTATGGTAATTTATGATATTCCGCTAAGAAACTTTCTGAATAAAAAAAGAAAAGAGAAACTTGAAAAAGCTTAAAAAGCAAAACCTCCATTAAAAAGAATAATGGAGGTTTTGCTTTTTTAAAACATATTGATGCTTATTGTAAACTGCACCATTTGATTAATTCAGGATATAACTGATCAATTTTCTTTTTCTTGTTTTTGTTTCTCAGATTTTTCAACTCTTCGTTGAATTCTTTCATTTTTATAAATCCTCTTTCAATCATTACAGCATTTACTTCGTTATTAATTTCTTGAAGGAGTTTTGCGTCTCCTTTGTAGATTTCTTCGGCATATAATATAAATACGCCATATGTCATGTATTCGTTAAATACTTTAAAACCATCCGGATAATATTCTGTTCCGTATGTTTTAGTGTTAACCCATTTTTCTCTGTCTTTTAAAGCAGAATTTAGTTCTGATTTATATTTTACACTTGGCTTTTCGACATAATTATGATCAATTTCTGTGAACATGCTTCGCGTATTGAACGCTTCATTATTTTTCTCTGAACGGCCTTCTTCTTTTTGTATCGTTGGCAAAACCATTTCAATCAAATGAAAATTGTTGTTCTCGTAACCTCCAGTATAATTTAATCCATTGATTAAAGCAGAAGTGTATACAGTATAACTGTTTATTTTTTGTTCGAAATTCTTTTCTAACCAATCCCATTGTTTACGAAGATTTGAAAACTGTTCGTAATCAGAAATAATTTTATTGTAAAAAGGTTTTTCAGATTTATAGAAATCCGTAAAATGTGATTTTTTGACAAAAGCTTCGATTTCTGCTTTATAAGTTGTGATTGGATTGATCTCAATTTTTACGTTTGCAACTTTATCAGCAGGCAAAAGGTAAATTTTGCTAGGAATAAGAATGTCATTCTTTAAGGTATAAGTTTGAGCATTTCCTGTAAAGAAAATGTATTCCAGCGGATTTTTCATTAAAAGAGAGTCCATTGTTTTAATGATAGGTTCGTCTTTGTAAGGTTTAAATTGTTTAAGAACTCGTTGGTAGTAATCTCCTTTTTGTTCAAACATATCATCATTTTCCAATCCAAAATCGGTGATTGCCAGCATGATGATTAGGAGTTCTTTTACTTCATTAACTTGAACGGTCGATTTTCCTTGGTTTTCTTTTTTGAATTCTTCTGTGAAATTTACTTTCTGAGCTGAGATTGTAAATGATACTAATAACGCTAAGGCAGATAGAAATTTTGTTTTCATAAAATGGTATTTGTTTTTGGGTGCATTCATTTTAATTAATGTTTTTGTAAATCGTTATTAATCGTTTACATGTTCTTTTTTGTTGAATAAAAAACAACGATTTGTTTAAAATGTTAGATAAATGAATGTTTAGAGGCGTAAATGTCTTATAAAAATAGAAATGATACAATTTATTTTGGTGTGTTTTCTATACTTTTTTTGTAAGAAATTGATTTTAAATTATTTAATGAAACAAAAATGGAATTTGTCAAAATAATTTTTTGAAGGCAAAAAACAATTCATCTTCTTTAAATGACAATTCGGTTAATGAAAATTTAGTTTTTTAAGAAATAAGAATACTTTTACAGCAAAATCAGAAATAACTATAACCACTATGAAGAGAATTTTAAAAATTATCAAAATTACGTTTATTACACTTTTGAGTATTATTTTGCTTTCTATTGTCTATTTGTATATCAGTAATAAACTGTTTTTAGAATCCAAAAATGATAATAATATCAGCTATTTATCGAAAAATAATGTTCAGATCTCAAATTCGATTAATGAAAAATTATTTGATACCGATTTTTATAAATCGCAAGTTTTCCTTTTAGGAGAAATTCATGGTTATGCTGATAATCAAGTTATAGACCGTGAAATGCTTTTTTTCTTAAATAAAAAAATAGGAATTAAGTATTATATCGCAGAAATGGATAGTTTGACGGCTAAAAAATTAAACTCATTTTTGTTGGAAAAACAGAAAAACAAAGTAGTTTTAAAAGAAGTTGTTGAAAATATCAAACAAAGAATTCCGCAGCAATCTAGCCAGGAGTTATTTGAAAAATGGAGTTCGATTTATGATTACAATCAAAACTTAGCCGATTCTTTAAAAATTACTGTGATCGGAATTGATAAAAATTTTGATGACGATTCAAAAATTGCCAGAGATGTGGCTATGCTTGATAATTTTAAAAATGCTTTTAAAAATATGAAAATTGAAAACGAGAAGTTCTACGGGCTTTTTGGATATTTTCATACCCTTCAAAAGAAAACAGAATCTGGCAGAGAAACTTTTGCCGCAGGATTAAAAGAAGCTGGAATTAAAACCACAAGTTTGGTGAGTTATACAATTGATAGCGAAATGTATTTGCCTAAAAATCCTCAATTTCCAACTCCAGAAGATGAAAAAGTAGATTGGTTAAACGCAGATGGGCCATTAATGTTAGTGAAAGGAATTAATGATTTGAAAGAAATAAGTAAACCGAATGCGATTACGCTTTTTAAACTCAACTCGAATAATTCGCCTTATTTAAAGTCTCAGAATCTGATCACAGTAAAATCAAGAGCTTTTGGAGAAAATATTGTTCCTCTAGAAAATTCTTCTGCAGCTGATTATTTTCAGTATGTATTTTTGTTGAGAAATTCTAAAGCGCTAACAAAATTGAAATAGTGATATAAAATTTCATTCAAAACCTCCAAGATTTATTTTGGAGGTTTTTTTATTTTCTCTAAGTTAATGGAGTTCTTCCTGTCGCAAAAACGTATTATATTAGCTCTAAATCTTACAAAAATTTACTAACCCAAAACAAAAGAACTTGAAAATTAATAACGTAATTAAGTACTTGTTTCTCTTTTTATCCTTTTATTCATTCGGACAAAACCCTTCTTTCAAAATCAAATACTCAGAACAGCTGGCAGTTTTTGTTTTCTTGGAGAATTTATCGAATTATTATCCGGAAAATGTTTTTAAAACAGAATTCGAAAAATCAAAATACAATGTCGAGAAGTATAAAAGTATGATCTCAAAATTTGATCAATTGTCTATTTCTTATAGTTTTCGATTTGAAGATTTTCCTTATGGTTCAAAGAAAACAATGCAGACAATTGATTTTTTGAAGAAGAATTTAATAGAAACAGATAATTTAAATGATTTCAAACTTCGTTCTGCTGGTATGATTCCCAATAAAACGTTGAGTGATTTAGGAGAATGTATTTCAGAATTTGCTCCAATTTATAATGAATTGATTTATACTCCAAACAAGGAAAAATTTGAAAATCAACTGGAAGAGATTAAAAAATATTCTATCGAAAATCAGATCGAGAATTATTTTAAAACTGGATTAGTTTTTTACAATTCCAGTTGGGATAATTCAATTCCGTTTGAAGCGGCATTTTATCCGTTGCCGAATTCTAAAGGATTTACTGCTTCGGCATTTTGCAATAATTTCGTCAGTGCGATTCAAACCGATTTAAAATCGCACAAAGATTTGTTTAGTGTCATGATGCACGAAACCTATCATATCATTTACGACGAACAATCACTTGAAGTTAAAACAGCAATCGATACTTATTTTAAAGAAAACAAATCGAAATGCAGTAATTATGCTTATCAATTGATGAATGAAGTGTTGGCAACTGTTTTAGGAAATGGATATGTTTATGAAAAATTGGACGGTAAACTGGATGAAGGAGAATGGTATAATAATAAATACATCAATTTGATGGCAAAAAAGATTTATCCGTTAGCCAAAGAATATATCGATCAGAAGAAACCAATTGATAAAAATTTTATTGATCAATACATTCAGCTTTACGAAACCAATTTTCCAGATTGGATCAATGAACTGGATAATATTATGACCTATCGTTATGTAATTAGCGAAAACGGAAAAGATTTCAATACAATAAATAAAATGTTTCGTTACCGTTCCAGAACACAATACGAAGATCAAGTTACAGAAAACAGTATTGAAAAAATGCAAAATACGCCGCTTACCAAGATGGTTATTATTTCAGAAAATAGTAAGGAAAAAATGAAGCTTTTAAAAAACAGATTTAAAGAATTAAAAGATTGGAAAGCAAATCCTGATAAAGAATTTGCAGAGAAAATCCTCTTAGATGATAAAAGTCAATTGATTATTGTAAATCAGAAAAAATCTGATTTAGAAACATTGATTAAATCTATGAAATAGAGAAAGTAATAGTCAGTTTTTTTATTTGAATTCATATAATTCTTAAACTTCAAAAGTGAAAATAATTAGTATATTTGCAATTATTAAGTATATACTATGCTCTATACTTTTGTGTTTTTCTATTAAAAAAAATAAAGCTATGCTTGTAAACGAATTATCAAAGAAAACGGGGTTATCGATTCATACTATTAGATATTATGAAAATTTAGGAATGATTAAAGGATCGACTAATGAAGAGGTAAAATCTAATAATTATAAATATTACGATAGTAATGCTATTGAGCGTTTAGAAATTATAATAGAGGCAAGAGAAGTCGGTTTTACCTTAGCGGAAATAAAAAAAATATTGACGACTTGGTTTGAAGGTACAGATTCGAAACCGGAAGCACTTGAGCTTTTTCAAGCCAAAATAAAAGAGATTGATGATAAAATGAAATATTTCAAGCAAACTAAAAAACTGCTTGAAAAAGTATGTGAGAAATTGCAAAGTAATGATTAAGAGTGAAATCTTGATTGTTTGAATCTTAAGTATAAAAAAAGCTCCGTTGTTTAATGGAGCTTTTTTTGTGAATTTTACTAAAAGAATACTCGTTTTAGCTATTTCAAATTGATTGTGCGTTGCTCAAATTTAGGGATATATTTTAGTCTGTGTCATCTTCGTTTTTAAATATTCTAAATCTTCCCTATTGTATTTTCCAGTACCAGTAAAACTGATTTCTTTCACGTGCTTTGGAAATAAATTAGGATTTAAATCTGTGAGTTTTGTATCTGAAAATCCTAGAATTTGCAGACTCTTCATTTGATTAAGCGTTTTTGGGATTTTAGACAAAGGGCAATTTTCAATTCGGAGCGTTTTTAATTTTTCCAACTGAGATATTGAATCTGGAATGGTTTCGATGTCAGTTCCTCTAATCATGAGGTATTGCAAAGATTTTAATTCAGAAATCCACTCGGGAATAGTCTTTAAAGGGAAATTTAGAACTGAAAACTTCTTGAGTTTTTTTAGATTTCCAATTTCAGCCGGAAATTCAAAACCATCTAAATGATAAATCGATGGATCGGCTTGCATTTCTAAAACTTCGAGATTTACAAATTTTGAAAATACTTCGCCTTGATTTTTTAAGTTCTGATCATAAAATAGAAGAGTCAGTTTCTTGCAATTTTTAGGGTTTTTAGAAGCTTCAATCAAAGATGAAAACTTGGTTTTTCGAAATAAATCCATCGTGATGTCTGATTATTGATGAGAAATTGATTTGACAATTGTATAGGTTTGATGTTTTTTGGATAGTAAGTTTTATGGCTTCAAAATGGTGATTTCATGCGGTATTTGAATAAATATTAAATTAAGAAATATTAATTCATTTATATAGGATTTAAGAAAAATTAACAGAGCTTTGTATAAATAATCTTATATTCGTTTTTGAATATAAATCGAAGGAAAAAGAAAAAAGACAGTTATTCCGGTGTAAAAGACTGTTTTAAAATATAACGATTTTAAATTCAAAGAATTAATATCCTAAACAAATTATAATAATAACCAAAGTTAAAATTACAAGACTAAATTATGCAAGAAGAAATAACCAAGCATTCAAACAAAATTTATAAAGCTGTGAAAAAACCGGAACACACATTGGGTGAGAAAATAAAAGAAATCATTATAGAAATATGCATAATCGTTTTTGCTGTGACGCTTTCAATATCGCTACACGGTTGGAGTGAGCATAGACACCAACAAGAAGAAGTAGCTGCATTTCTTGCTAATTTAAAGAATAATTTAAAGGATGATGTAGAAAGTATCGACAGAGAAGTAAAAGAATACCAAAAGACAAACAAAAGTTATGAAAAAATTTTGGCGTTAACGGCTTTCCAGCTTGATAGTATTTATAAGTCTAAAAATAAGGTGAGTTTTCCAATTCATTCGCATGGGCAAACATTGAATGTGGGTAATTATGAAGGTTTTAAATCGAGTGGTAAAATTGGTTACATTGAAGATGAAAAATTAAAACAGAAAATTTTAAATTATTACCAAATATTTGTTCCAGCTGTTAATGAAGTTGATAAAGTATACAATGATTTTCTGTTTAAGTGTTTTGACAAAACAATAGAAAACGCAGATAAGCCAGAAGAAAAATTATATTCAGATCCAAAATATAAAAAGACACTCGAATATCTTGTTACAATAGGTAAGAATAATATAAGAGTTTATAACGAAAATACTAAACCGCTTGCAATTGATCTTATTAAAGAAATTGAAAAAGAGTTGAGTAAATAAAGCGAAATCATAAAAAAAACTCCATTAGAAATAATGGAGTTTTTTTTATGATTTTCAAAAGGTTATTTTCCTTTTATTATGTTTTCTAAATATTCAACCTTGTCTTTTTCTGCTTGGATTAAACGTTCGTAAAGTTTTTCCTTTTCTTCGTAAAGTTCTACAACTTTATCAATAGGATTAAAAGTGCAGTTGTGATTAGTGCTTGCGAAGTGACTATTACTTACTGTGTCGTTAAAAGTATTGAAAAAATTAATCATGTTTTCTTCAGAAAAATTCTTGATTGCATCTGCAGTTACGCCAAGTGCTTTTGCGACTTCAACAAGTTTTGCATCATCTATTGTTTCGCTATTTTCCATTGCAGAAATCGCTTGCTGATTAGTTCCTAAAGCTTGTGCCAATGCTTCCTGCTTCATATCACGAAGTTCACGAATACGGCTTATTTTTCGCCCTATATGATTTGGTCTTGTTAGTGTGCTCATAATTCAAAGATAATAATTAAGTGAATAAATTGGGGCTGTAAAAAACAGATTTTAAAATGTGAAATACAGTTGTTCTTTGGGAGCGGTAAACAAAAATACAATTTTTCTTGTAAGATATTGATGGGTTTAGATTTTGTATGGATATAGTTTGTCATTTCGAGGAACGAGAAATCACACTAGAAATTCCGTAAAGTATTTTGTCAATCTTTGCCGATTTTCAATTGTGATTTCTCGTTCCTCGAAATGACAATTGGATATTTTGAAATATATAAAAGAAACTTAAAATATTCCTATATTCGTTTGCGAGAAATCCAATTTTAATTAAGATAATGAAGGATGTAATAAAGGAGTTTATTGATGCTGAATCAGAATTTTTAAATTCAAATGGTTCTGAGAAAAGTGTTGAAAAGCTATACGACATAATCTATTTTTTAAAGGACTTGAAGGAGCCCACTTTTGAAGAAGAATTTATTCTAGCCAAGATTTATAATATGGTAGGGAGTAACATCTTTGCTTCTATAATTATAGATAAAAGTTTAAAAAAAAGCAATAAGAGCACAATGCAAACAGCAAAAATAAAAGAATTGCAGTCAAAAATAGAAAGTCGAGATGTTTGGAATACTAAAATTTATAGAGATCTGCGTGATTCTAAAATAAAAAAAGATCCTACAAAATTGCTGACTGAAGATTTCGTTATTTCTCAAACTAATAGAGGGAGTTATGATATTGAAATTTCTGATAAAATTAAAAACATAGTTATTTTAAATAAGAACGTACCGAATGAACCTGTATGGGGAGACGAAGCATGTTTTATTTTTTCAGATAAAAAGCCTGATCTCTATACTTTATTGTTATTAAGTGAGTATATAATATGGCTGGGACAAATGAAAGAAGAGTTGCTTAGGTTTTATAATGGGAATGATTTTAGAGATAGGCTTCCATATGTTTCAACAGATTGGTTTGATGGCTTAAATGTTTTTGATTTTTGTATTAGCATTGATGAAAATGATAATTTTAATACTGAAATTACTTTGCAAGATTATCTTCAAAATGATTATGGTTTTAGGTTAAAAATTGAAAATTTTATCTTGAAACAAATTGAATACGATCCGATTTTGTGAAAAATAGAATGAAAAATAAAACCATAAAAAAACTCCTTAATTTCTTAAGGAGTTTTTTGTGGGCGATGAGGGGTTCGAACCCCCGACCCCCTCGGTGTAAACGAGGTGCTCTGAACCAGCTGAGCTAATCGCCCTATTTTACTAGGTTGCTATCATTTCTGATTGCGAACGCAAATATACGTTTGTTTTTGATTTCTGCAAAGAATTTTAATTTTTAAATATTCTTTTTAGTCTTCTTAATTTAAAAGAAAACTCCTTAATTTCTTAAGGAGTCTTTTGTGGGCGATGAGGGGTTCGAACCCCCGACCCCCTCGGTGTAAACGAGGTGCTCTGAACCAGCTGAGCTAATCGCCCTATTTTACTAGGTTGCTATCGTTTGTGATTGCGAGTGCAAATATACGCCTGTTTTTGAGTTCTGCAAACAAAAACCAATAAAAAATAAAACTTTTTTTAAAATAACTTATATCTGTTTGTTTATGAATTTGTTATTAAAATGATTTTTTGAAGTTTTTTCTAAATCAAAAGTATATTTTAGTTCAAAGGCAATTCGGCAACAACAAAAGTGCTTCCTCCAGCGTAAATAAAATCATTTTCTGAAGCATTTTTCTTTGCTTCCGCGAAAGCAATTTCTACAGAATCGTATTTTTCTCCAATTAAATCGTGATTTTTGGCTTCGGCTTGTAAAATTTCGATGCTTAATCCTCGAGAAGAATCCGGCCTGCAGAAATAATATTTAGCCTCTTTTGGAAACAAAGGCAAAATAGAATCCAAATCTTTATCATTTACAACACCCAAAACAATGTGAAGGTTTTCGAATTTTTCATTTTTCAACTGATTCATTACAACCGTTAATCCGTGTTTGTTGTGTGCTGTGTCGCAGATAATTTTTGGGTTTTCTCCCAATTGCTGCCATCTTCCTTGTAAGCCCGTATTTTTTACAACATGCAATAAACCTTCTTTCAATTGTTCGACAGAAACTTTAAAATCAGTTTCATTATTCAGGATTGAAATCGTCTGTTGAACCGTCTTTTTATTATGAAACTGATAATCTCCAATCAAATCAGACAAATAAATTTGATCAATCAAATCAGATGCAAAATAAATAGGAGCGTTGTTTGCTTCAGCTTTAGCTAAAAATACAGGCTTCGTTTCTTCAGTATATTCACCAATAACAACTGGAACATTTGGTTTAATAATTCCCGCTTTTTCGCCTGCAATGGCTTCCAAAGTATTTCCTAAAAACTGCGTATGATCTAAACCAATATTCGTAATCACCGAAACCAATGGCGTAATAATATTTGTTGCGTCCAATCTTCCGCCAAGACCAACTTCGATAATCGCAATATCTACTTTTTCAGAAGCAAAATAATCAAAAGCCAAACCAACCGACATTTCGAAGAAACTCATATCATTAGCTTCAAAAAACGATTTGTGTTTTGCTATAAATTCAATTACAAATTCTTCTGAGATTTCTTTTCCATCGATTTTAATTCTTTCTCTAAAATCTTTCAAATGTGGAGAAGTATACAATCCCACTTTGTAACCCGCTTCTTGAAGAACCGAAGAAAGCATATGCGAAGTAGAACCTTTTCCGTTTGTTCCCGCAACATGAATACATTTCAGCTCATTTTGCGGATTGTCAAGATGAGCAGCCAATATTCTAATATTCGTTAAATCTTCTTTGTACGCAGAAGCACCTTGCAATTGGTACATTGGAAGCTGATTAAACATCCAATTGGTAGTCTCTTGATAGTTCATTTATTTTAGATAAAATGGTTGTTGATTGAAATAAATTTCGATTTTTGTAGTTTAATATTACAGCGAAAATTATCTTTATTGCAAATTTCAAATATTTTTTAGAATTAATTATTAAAAACCAGAATTAATATATGTTTAGTTTTATTCAGTTACAAACAGATACAATCGCAAATGCTTCAAATGTAGTGGTCGAAAAGATTGCAGCACCGCAAAATGAAATTTCAATGTTTGGTTTCATCATGAAAGGAGGAGTTTTCTTAATTCCGATCGCGATTTTATTGTTTTACACTATTTACCTGATTTTTGAGCGTTATATGTACATTAACCGAGCGTCTAAAATTGACAACAGATTAATGCAAGATATTAGCGAAAAATTACATTCTGGAAATATCGAATTGGCAAGAACAATTGTAGAAAGAAATAATACTGCAGCTGGAAATATTTTAAAAGAAGGTGTTCTAGTAATCGGAAGACCAATTTCTGAAATCGAAGCCAACATGGACCGTGCTGCCGATATTGAAATTGGTGAAATGGAAAGGCATTTAGGTCACCTCGGACTTATTGCCGGTATTGCGCCAACTTTAGGTTTCATCGGAACAATTTCTGGGGTTATTAAAATTTTCTACAGCATTTCGGTTACAGAAAATATCAGTATCGGAAATATTTCTGGAGGTTTATACGAGAAAATGATTAGTTCTGGATCTGGATTAATTGTGGGTATTATTGCTTATAGCGCTTATCACTTATTAAACGGAAAGATTGATAATTTTGCTTTAAAAATTCAGAAACAGATTTTAGAATTTGTCAATATAATTCAAAGAGCATAAGCCATGTCTATTAAAAGAAAAAGAAGATTTCACGCCGAAGTTGCGACTTCATCTTTGAGTGACATTATGTTTTTCCTGTTGTTGTTTTTCTTAATTATCTCAACACTGGCAAATCCGAATGTGATTAAGATGACGTTGCCAAAAGCTAAAGCGAATGAAAAAACCAATAAACAGTTAATCAGTTTATCGGTTACAGAAGATAAAAAGTTCTACATTGACAAACAAGAAGTCGATTTTGAAAACCTGGAAACGAGTTTAATGTCAAAAATAGGAACAGATAAAGAACAAACCGTTGTAGTTCGAATTCCGTTTAATCTGCAAGTACAAGATCTAGTAGATGTTTTGCAAATAGGAGTGAAGAACAACTTGAAATTTGTAATTGCCACAAGTCCGAAATAGATTTAATGATTAATAAAGAAAGACTAAATTACTTATTAGAGAAAAAGAAATTTGCTGATTCAGAATGGGAAAAGAGAGGTTTAAATCCTTCAGATGATGAATTGTGCGAATTAATGGAGTCTAAATTTAATGAATGTTTACATTCTCTGATTTTGTTGCTAGAAAATAATGCTTCTCAAAGTAAACTGAAATTAGAATTAAAAAGATCTTTAAAGAGTTTTGATAAATTTATTTTTGATACTGAAGAAAGAGAATTTATCTGTGATTATTTTTATGAAATAGCTAAAATCGTTGAAACAGATTTTAAAAATGAATTGAATAAGTGGCTTTATGGTTCATTATTGAATTCTTTTATTAAACTATCAAGTTTTATAAAAGGTAAAGAAAAAGTCGTTGAGATTTTATCTCAGGAATGTACCAAATGCCATGCAAGTTTAGAAACCTTTATTTTACAAAAAGAAGAGGGAATTCCAGATTCTGATTTTTTTATTGTTAGATGTAAATCCTGTAGGGAGTTTAATTTAATTGATATAGGTTCAAATATCAAACAATTAAGATTTGGTGAATACGAATTAGCAGAACAACTTTCCAGAAATCAATATGATTTAGATGGAGCAAAAATAAGGTTAAAACAATTGCAGTTTTTTAGAAAATAAAATAATAAAAAAGGCTTTCAGATTTCTGAAAGCCTTTTTTATATAAACAGATTTTAGTGTAAATCCGTGAAATTCGTGTTTTAATCCAAACTGAAATTATAAATAATTTTCCCAACTTGCTTCGCGGCAGCATTTGAATCTGCAGACCATTTTGTATTTAAAGCTGCAATTTTGGCTTGTTCTAGTAAACAGCTTGCTGTATTTGTTGTTCCTTTAACTCCTGCAGTTGCGCTTATTGTTTTTCCGTTTTGATCCACTGTAACTTCTACAACCACTTTTCCTTCTTCATTACAAGTATATTTTGGGGCAGGTTTGGATAATGCTTTTCTTCCGTTTAAAGAATATCCAGATCCACCGCCAGAACCACCACCGCTTCCGGCTCCGTAACCACTTCCTGTGCCAATACCATTTCCAGTTCCGTTACCGCCACCAGTTCCTCCGCCAGAACCTCCAGATCCATAATAACCATTTGAATTTAAACTTCCGCCTGCTTTTCCTTTATTTCCTGCAACTTTATCATCTCCGTCCCCGCCTTTGTTAGATCCTTTCATAATACTGGCTAAAGCATCGTTTGTAGAGTTCGAAACTTTCGGTTTTTCAGGAACAGGTTTTGTTTCTGGTTTTACTGGAGTTGGTTTCTTAGGTTTTTCTTTTGTTGGAATAACCACGTCATTTTCTGCTGTTGTATTTTCCTGTGTAATAACCGCATCTTCTGGAGCAGCTTTTGCGGGTGCTGCTTTTGTGTTATTTTTTACTTCCAGAACTTCACTTTTGTAATTGGCTCCTCTTCCTAAATCGCTATCTCCAAAGTTTACTGTTACACCTCCGCCACCTCCGCCACCATCGGCAAGAGCGACATTATTTTCAGGATTATAAGGAGGCCAAAAACGGATAAAAAACAGCAATGCAATGATCACCGCATATATTGCAGTAGTGATTAATAAAGATTTCTTTTTATCTGAAGAAATAGTGAAACTCATTGAATTCTGAATTTTGAAATGTATTATTTTAAAAACGTTTAAAAGTAGTAAAAATTGTTTAGAATAGAAGTGATTGAATTACTTTGAGCATAATGTTTTTTCGCTCGCAGATTTAGCAGATCTTGCAGATTTGTTTTTATGTAGTAGATTTATATAAATCTGCGGAATCTGCTAAATCTGCGAGAAACAAAAAAGGACCAAATAAAATTTGATCCTTTTGAAATAAAATAAAGTATATATTTTTATACCAACTGTTTCAAAGCAATTTCAAAAGCAGTTGCGCTGATATTCGTTTTTGATGCGCTTAAAGCATGAGCTTTTACAATCGCATTTTTAATCGTTTCTGAAGTATCATTAAAAATAGCCTCATCTGTCATTTGCACTTTTTTCTCCATGAAATAAGCAAAAACTCTCGCCATTCCGCAGTTTGAAATAAAGTCAGGAATCAAACTCACTTTTTGATCTACTTGTTCCATAATAGAACCAAAGAAAATTTCTTTGTCAGCAAAAGGAACATTCGCACCACATGAAATCACTTCTAATCCGTTTGAGATTAAGTTGTCAATTTGCGCTTGAGTTACCAATCTAGAAGCGGCGCAAGGAGTGAAAATTTCAGCACCGATTGTCCAGATTTTTGAATTGATTTCCTCAAACGGAATCATATTATCAGCAACTAATTTGTTTCCATCTTTGTTTAAAAACAACGTTCTGATTTCTTCAAAAGAAAAACCATCTTCTTTAATTAAACCACCATCGCGATCAATAATTCCGATCACTTTTGCTCCCATTTCAGCCAAATAAAAAGCTGCTGCAGAACCAACATTTCCAAAACCTTGAACGATTGCTTTTTTGCCTTTGATGTCTCCACCATAAGTTGCGTAGAAATGACGAACTGCTTCAGCTACACCAAAACCAGTGATCATATCGGCAACAGTATATTTTCTGGTTACATCTGGTGAGAATTTTGGGTTTTCAATAACCTTAATTACACCTTGACGCAATTGTCCAATTCTATTAATTTTATCTGCTTCTGTCGGTTTGAAATGTCCGTTGAAAACACCTTCCTGTGGATGCCAAACACCACATTCTTCTGTCATCGGGATAACTTCGTGAATCTCATCAACATTTAAATCTCCTCCAGTTCCGTAGTAACTTTTCAATAAAGGAGAAACTGCTTTGTACCAACGTTGTAAAACTCCTTTTTTACGTGGATCATTTGGGTCAAAATTTATTCCAGATTTAGCCCCGCCAATGGCTGGGCCTGAAACAGAGAATTTAACTTCCATGGTTTTTGCCAAAGACAAAACTTCGTTCATGTCTAGACCTTTTCTCATTCTTGTTCCTCCACCCGCAGCTCCTCCGCGAAGTGAATTAATTACAGTCCACCCTTCGGCTTCTGTTTCTGAATCTTTCCAATTGAAAACAATTTCAGGTGCTTTGTTTTCAAATTGTTGTAATAAATCTTTCATTTTGTTGTGATATGTTTATTTTGCGTAAATGTATAAAATAGAATAATGCGAATAATGTATTTCGCATCAAATTTATAAAACAAAAAAGAAAAGCCGAAAACTATTTGGTTTTCGGCTTTCTATATATTCAAAAAATTAAGAATTATTGTCCTAATAAATGTTTTTTCAAAGTTTCGTCAACTGGTTTGTCAGAAAGCCAGATTCCGAATAATGCTTTTTTGAAATCAAATCCGGCAATTTTTCCTTTCAAGACTTCATTTTTAGAAACATATACATTTTGATCCAAAGGATTATAAGCTAATATAAACACATCTTTTTCTGTAATGACATCACTTAAAAAACTTTTTAACTGCTCAATTCTTGGACGTAACTCTTGAAGATTTGCTCCAGCAGATTTTTCAAAACCTGTATTCATGGCTTTTGTCAATTTGTTTGAAGAAACCATAGAAGAGGTAATTTCAATTCGAATGGCCATTTCAGTATCACTGTCAATAATGAATTGCGGATCCTGGGTTAACTGAGATAAGTATAATGCCTGAACGTAAACTTCCAACCACATTTTTGATCTTCCACCCGCGCCGTTAAGTTGTAAAGTTTTGCCTTGAAATTCTATTTTTCTAGGAACTGTTACACCATTAACATCGATTTGAGTTTGTGCAGAAACAGTAGAAAATTGTAAACTTAAGAGGAGTGTTAGTACTAGTAAAATCTTTTTCATGTTCTATCAATTTTTTATTTTTTGGGCAAAAATAATGTTAATTTATCAATATTTAATTGATTCAGGAACTGTTTTTTTCTTCAAAAAGTAATGTTTTATTTTTGTATTGTGTTAATAATCAAATTAGTAAGACTTGTTTTACGTAGATTTACCTGCTTTAAGAATTGTTTAAAGATCTGATTCGCAAAAAAATCTCAAAAACGTAATTTTTGAAGCTTTAAAAAGGAAAAAATATCTTTTAAGTTTTAGAGAATTTGTTGAAGGATTAATGTTCATTTCAACAAAAACCTAAATAATCACGAAAACGTTATCGTAATCTTTGCTGATCTATTAATTTTATATGCGCGCATTGTAAATTACACTTTTAAAAAGTATCTTTGAAAGCCTTTGAACTGAAAAGTAAGGAACTGAAAAAACACAAAAACATAAAAAAACCATCAGCTGAAATTCTGTTTTGAAATTTGGTTGAAAAAACATTAAAAGTATACTACTATGGATTTTAATCTTACCGAAGAACATTTAATGATTCAGCAGGCAGCAAGAGATTTTGCTCAAAATGAATTGTTGCCGGGAGTTATTGAACGCGATGAAAAACAAATTTTTCCAACTGAGCAAGTCAAAAAAATGGGTGAGCTTGGTTTTATGGGAATGATGGTTGATCCTAAATACGGAGGAAGCGGCCTAGATGCTATTTCTTATGTTATTGCAATGGAGGAAATTTCTAAAGTAGATGCTTCTGCTTCTGTAGTAATGTCTGTAAACAATTCTTTGGTTTGTTGGGGATTGCAGGAATATGGAACTGAAGAACAAAAACAAAAATATTTACCAGGTTTAGCGTCTGGAGAAATTCATGGTGCTTTTTGCTTGAGCGAACCTGAGGCAGGAAGTGATGCAACTTCTCAAAAAACGACTGCAATTGATATGGGTGATCATTACTTAGTTAATGGTACAAAAAACTGGATCACAAACGGAAATACAGCATCTGTATATTTAGTAATTGCACAAACGCATCCAGAATTAAAGCATAAAGGAATCAATGCTTTGATTATGACGAAAGATATGCCAGGTTTCTCAGTTGGTCCGAAAGAACAAAAAATGGGAATTCGTGGTTCTGATACACATTCATTAATGTTTTCTGATGTGAAAGTTCCAAAAGAAAATAGAATAGGGGAAGATGGTTTCGGATTTAAATTTGCTATGAAAACACTTGCCGGAGGTAGAATCGGAATTGCTTCTCAAGCTTTGGGAATTGCATCAGGAGCTTATGAATTGGCTTTGAAATATTCTAAAGAGCGTAAAGCTTTTGGAACTGAAATCTGTAACCATCAAGCGATTGCTTTTAAATTGGCAGATATGGCGGTTAATATCGAAGCAGCACGTCATTTATGTATGAAAGCGGCTTGGGATAAAGATCAGCATAAAAATTACGATGTGAGTGGTGCAATGGCAAAACTTTTTGCTTCGCAGGTTGCAATGGACACTGCTGTTGAAGCTGTTCAGATTCACGGAGGAAACGGATATGTGAAAGAATATCATGTAGAGCGTTTAATGCGCGATGCAAAAATCACTCAGATTTACGAAGGAACTTCTGAAATTCAGAAAATCGTAATTTCAAGAGCTGTTATCGCTGGATAAAATTAGGTTATCAATAGATTTGAAACCCTTTCGACTTTTAGTTTGGAAGGGTTTTTTTATGAATATTCTATTACTTTTCATAAGTTTATACTTTTAAGGAGATTTTCCTTCTTGCATTCATTACTAAAATCAATTCATTATGAAAAAACTGTACTTTTTACTTCCCGTTCTTTTCTTTGCCTGTAAATCGAGTACTTCTAGCGTACCATCAAAAGATTCAGGTTCAAAACCAATTGAAGTTACTTATAAAGTCAATGAGACTGAGATTTCAGATCTCTTAAAAACGCTTTCATCAGATGAAATGGAAGGACGTGAAACGGGAACAAAAGGAATAGAAAAAGCGGCTGTGTTTTTAGAAGATTTCCTGAAGAAAAATCACATCAAACCTTATTTTAAAACCTATCGTGATACATTGACAAATTTCAAATCTCCAGCTTTTAATATTGTTGGAGTGATAGAAGGAACAGATCCTGAATTGAAAAAAGAGTTTGTGGTTTTAAGCGCACATTACGATCATATCGGAATCGAGAAAAAAGATCAACCAGATAAAATTAATAATGGTGCAAATGATGACGCATCAGGAGTAACTTCTGTTGCTGCAATGGGAAAATATTTTAGTGAAACTAAAGCCAACAAACGCAGTATCTTAATTGTGTTTTTTGCTGGAGAAGAAAAAGGATTATTGGGTTCAAAAAGTTTAGTTCAGAAATTAAAAGATCAGAATTTCAATCTTTATACGCAGCTTAACATCGAAATGATCGGAGTACCAATGAAAAGAGATTATCTAGCTTATATTACAGGTTTTGATAAATCGAATATGGCATCTAAAATAAATGAATATACAGGAAAAAATACCATTGGATTTTTGCCTAAAGAAGCAGAATATCAATTGTTTTACAGATCTGATAATTATTCGTTTTACGATGTTTTCAAAAAGCCGTGCCAATCGTTAAGTACTTTCGACTTTGAAAATTTCGATTTTTATCATCATGTTTCAGATGAATTCAAATTAATGGATATTCCTCATATTACTGCTTTTACTCAAGAATTACTGCCGGCGGTTACCAAGATAGCAGTTTCGCCAACGCAGGAAATAACCATGAATAAATAAGAGGTCATTTTACAGCATTTGATTATTTTTGTTACATGAAAAATATTATCGTTACAGGAACAAGCAGAGGAATAGGTTTTGAACTAGCTTTACAATTTGCTGAAGCCGGCCATCAGGTTTTGGCAATTTCCAGAAAAATTCCACAAACATTATTACAACATCAAAATGTAACTTGTCTTTCAATTGATTTGTCAGATGAAAATGCTTTGCAGGAAGTAGATCAATTTCTTTCTTCAACTTGGAAAAAAGTAGATGCAGTGGTTCATAATGCTGGTGCTTTACTTTTAAAACCTTTTGTA
This sequence comes from Flavobacterium panacis, assembly GCF_024649945.1. Lineage (GTDB taxonomy): Bacteria > Bacteroidota > Bacteroidia > Flavobacteriales > Flavobacteriaceae > Flavobacterium > Flavobacterium panacis. The sequence continues at coordinate 21,681 of NZ_JANKMS010000003.1, forward strand.
GAAACTACTCAAGCAGATTTTGAAAGTATTTATAAAGTGAATGTTTTTGCTGTTGCGAATTTAACTCGTATTTGTATTCCATATTTAGAAAAAGGAAGTCATGTCGTTACAATCAGTTCAATTGGCGGTGTTCGAGGAAGTTTGAAATTTGCAGGATTAGCCGCTTACAGTTCAAGTAAAGGTGCTGTAATTACTTTAACCGAATTATTGGCAGAAGAATATAAAGAAAAAGGAATTTCCTTTAATGTTTTAGCTTTGGGTTCTGTTCAAACTGAAATGCTGAATGAAGCTTTCCCAGGTTATCAAGCTCCTATTTCTGCTGAAGGAATGGCAACTTACATTTATGATTTTACGCTTAACGGAAATAAATATTTTAACGGAAAGGTTTTAGAAGTTTCGTCGACTAATCCGTAGTTAAATTCCAAATATTTAAAATTCCAAATTCCAATTGATTAAAAACTTATAACTCATAATTCATAACTCATAACTATTTTGAGCGAAACTTTAGCAAAATATATTCCTGAACATGCGGTAAAACCCGTTTTCGATTTGATAGTGGCCAATCAGGTGCACTTGAAAATTGTAAACGAACGTCAGACGCGTCACGGTGATTATAGACGCGGACCAAGTGGAAAACATGAAATTACGGTTAATGCTAGTTTGAATAAGTATCGTTTTTTGATAACGCTTATTCATGAAATTGCACATTTGGTTGCTTTCGAAAAATTTGGAAGAAATATAAAACCTCATGGAAACGAATGGAAATTTACTTTTCAACGTTTAATGGTGCCTTTTATACGGCCGGAAATATTTCCGGGACAGATTTTACCTTTATTGGCAAGGCATTTTAAGAATCCGTCCGCAAGTAGTGATACTGATACGACATTGTCTTTGGCTTTAAAGCAATATGATAATGATAATGATAAAAGTTACGTTTTTGAAATCCCTTACGGAAGTGTATTCAGAATCAACAACGGAAAAGTTTTCAAGAAACTGGCTGTTCGAACCAAACGATTTGAATGTATTGAAATAAGTTCAGGAAAGACCTATCTTTTTAATCCAAATGCTGAAGTAGAATTGATTAATGTTCAATAAATAAAATCCAAATTCCAAAGTTGATACAATTGGAATTTGGATTTTTTTTTAGAAGTTTAATGTTTAAATTAGCTTACATTCAATGAGTTAATTTATCTTTGGAAAAATGGTTTTTATGAAAAAAATACTACGTTCATTTTTTTTACTTATTATATTGGTAAGCTGTAGAAAAGATCCTGTAATGATTAAATCCGGAATTGAAACGAGAGTTTTTGGAAAACTTACGGATTTTCACGACAAACCAATTTCTAATTTAAAAATTAAAGTAGCAGAATTTAAGGCTACAAATAGTGGTGGCCTTTTTATGTCTGTTGAAAATCTTGAATTTGTAGATTGGATCGATTCGACTTATACGAATACCGATGGTCGTTATGATTTTGTTTTCAAAACAACTGGTAATGGAAATTTTTATAGACTTTTTTTTGGTGAAAGAACAAAAGAAAATGAGCCACAAATTATATGGGATCCGTTTTATGTTGATATTACAAACGGTGCACATGATATGAAATATATTGGTAAAGAATTTGAGTTTAATACCATTAATTTGGTTGAGTTGTATCCTTGCCAAGTGACTTTAAAAGTCAATAATCTTGAAACATTTCCTATGACACTTTCTCATAGTTTGACTTATTTTTTTAATTTGAAGAATATAGAAACTAACGGAACTTCTATACATACTATATATATAAATAAATATAATGATCAGACCCTTACTGTTTTAAGGCGTAAAAATGGAATTTCACAGCAAGCCGTTTATAAATTTCCTGCAAGTAATACAGAAGGAATTACATATCAAACAATAACAGTTGAAGAAGCTGATTTTAAAGATGTGAAATAACATTTCACAACAAAAAAATCCCAAATTCCAATGTAAAATTTGGAATTTGGGATTTTTATATTGGAATTTCAAAAGGATTTTTAACCTTTCAAATAAGCTTCTCTTACTTTTTTAAACAAGTTAGAAGAGTAAACAAACTTCACAATGTCTTTGTTTTCCGTTCTGAAAATTTCTTCTTTATTTCCCTGCCAAGCTTTTACTCCTTTCTTTAAGAAAACAATATTTTCACCAATTTCCATAACCGAGTTCATATCGTGCGTATTAATTACAGTCGTAATGTTATATTCTCGTGTAATTTCCTGAATCAAATTATCAATCAAAGTAGAAGTGTTCGGATCAAGACCAGAGTTTGGTTCGTCACAAAACAAATACTTCGGATTGTTTACAATTGCACGGGCAATAGCCACACGTTTCTGCATACCTCCTGAAATTTCTGAAGGTAATTTTTTATGCGCTTCGACCAAGTTTACTCTTTCTAAAACAAAATCAACACGTTCTTTGATTTGTGCTTTGGTATTATTGGTAAACATTTTTAGAGGAAAAGCAACATTTTCTTCCACAGTCATAGAATCAAACAATGCACTTCCCTGAAATACCATTCCGATTTCAGTTCTTAGTTCACGTTTTTCATCCTTGTCTAAATCAGAATAAACTCTTCCGTCAAATTCGATTGTTCCTGAGTCTGGGGTGTGAATTCCTAAAAGCGTTTTTAATAAAACTGTTTTTCCAGATCCACTTTGTCCTATAATTAAATTGGTCTTTCCAGTCTCAAAAACCGTCGAAACGCCTTTTAAAACTTTACTGTCACCAAATGATTTTTCTATGTTTTTTACTTCTATCATTATCCTAATAATAATTGAGTTAATATATAATTAAAAAGAATGATACAAACTGATGTCCATACAAACGAAACTGTACTTGCTTTACCAACTTCTAGCGCTCCACCTTTCATATAATATCCATGAAAAGAAGGAATTGTTGCCAATAACATCGCAAAAATTAATGTTTTGATAAAAGCGTATGTAATATGAAAAGGAATAAACTCCATTTGAGCTCCTGCTATAAAATCTTCGCTAGTTGAAAATCCGCCATAAGCAGAAGCAAGCCAACCTCCAAAAATTCCTAAAAACATACTAATGCAAATCACGAAAGGATACATTAATAGAGCTATGATTTTTGGAAAAACAAGATAGTTTAAAGAGTTAACTCCCATAACTTCTAAAGCATCAATTTGCTCTGTAACACGCATCGTTCCTATACTTGAAGTAATATAAGATCCCATTTTTCCGGCCATAATTACCGAAATAAAAGTAGGAGCAAACTCCAAAATTACAGATTGACGTGTGGCAAAACCAATTAAATATTTTGGGATTAAAGGATTTGTTAAGTTTAAAGCTGTTTGAATCGCCACAACTCCTCCGATGAAAAAAGAGATAAAGCAAACAATTCCAAGAGAGTCAATAATAAGATCATCAATTTCTTTTAGAATTAGACTTTTCATAACGGGCCATTTGGTCTGTTTATTGAAAATTTCTTTCAGCATTAAAAAATATTTCCCGATTTGGGACAAATAACGAATTAGCATCATAATTTTTAAATATTGGCTAAGGTAAAAAGAAGTTATGAGTTTTGGGTTATGAGTGAAGAGTTTTCGGCCTATTTCCCAATCAAATTAACTTTTCTTTCATTTTTTGTAAACGATAATTCCTAATAAACTTAGCTTGTTCTGGTGTGACTAATAAAGGAGTTTTAGCATTTTTAGCTTTCAAGAAACCTTTGATGTAGTCTAAAAATAGAAATGGTTTTTTCTTCATCATTGCCAGTTTTGCCGAAGCAATTGCAGTGATCCAAAAACCATATCCTAAAGTATAAAAAGCTTCGCCTTGTTTGTAACGAGCTGTTTTGTTGTAATTTGCTCCGGTTGGTTTTAGATGTTTTACGTGTAAAGATTCGTCGGTAACAATTTTCCAATCGTAATATTTACAAAGTAATTCGTCAACTGTATCCCAGCCCATTGCTGGACGTAAACCGCCAATTTGCTGATAGGTTTCTTTTCTATATGCTTTTAAGGCACCGCGAATATGATCTTTATCGGTTAAGTTTTCTAAAACCCATTCGCCATTTTTATCGATATAACAGAATCCGCCGACCATTCCGACTTTTGGATCAGATTCGAAATGTTTGATAATGGTTTCGAAATAATTGGGAGGAAAAATCAAATCACCATCAATTTTTACAATGATATCGTAATTTGAATCTAAAGTTTCAAAACCTTTTTGAAAAGCCTGAATTACTTTGCTTCCCGGCATATGAATCGCATCTGAAGTTTTATTGACAACAGAAATATATGGGTTTTCTTTTGCGAACCTCAATACGACTTCTTCTGTTTTATCGGTGGAATTGTCATTTACAACCACAATTTTTGAAGGTAAAACAGTTTGAGTTACCAAAGATTGTAAAGTCAGACCAATAAGATCTTGCTCGTTGTGTGCGGGAATGACGATATAGTATTTCATAAATTTTCAATTTTAAATTCCAATTTTTAAATTCGAAATTCCAATCAAACTGGGTTCAATTGGAATTTGAAATTTTATTTTTTGAGCTTTCCAAAGTTGGAATTTATTCCCGTAAGTTATCGGGATTTATTGGAATTTGCCGTTAGGCTTTTATCTTTTCAGCCACGACAATATAATATCTTGGAGTGAAATATCTTAATAAAGGTCTTAGTCCAAACTTTTTTACTGGATGTGTAAATTGCAAACGGTCTGTAATTTTCCAGCCTGTTTTTTCTAAAAGCCAATCCAATTGCCAGTCTTCAAATTCGTGATAATGTCTGTCCCACATATCTGTTTTAGAACGATATGCTGGCGAAAACCATAAACGTAACGGAATTGAAATTAGCAATTTATCACATTTTACGTTTTGTAAAATGGTATATGGGTTTAGTAAATGTTCGAAAATTTCAAACGCTGTAAAAACAGTATAATCTTCTGTTTGTAATGCCGTATGATCGTTATCTAAATCTTCGCCTTTAGTGTTTTTTACGGTATAACCATTTTCTTCCATTATTTTAGAAAACGGATTTGGAACTCCAAAATCAAAAATGGTTTCTGATGTGCTAACGTGCTTTTGTAAAAACTCTAAAGTAAGTTTGAATCTTTTATTAGGAAACGTTTTTTCGTACATAGTTTTGGCGAACGAATCAATCTCTCGTTCTTGATTTTAATTAGGTCGCAAATATACTAAAAAAGTCCGCACCTTTAGGTACGGACTTTTTTAGTTTTCAGTCGCAGTATTCAGTCTCAGTTTACAATCTGATGAACTGCGACTGTGACTGAATACTGTGACTAGTAACGGTAAACAAAAGCATTAATATTCATCCCCGCTCCAACCGAAGCAAAAATGACAACATCACCTTTGTTGATTTCGTGGTTTTCAATTTTTCCTTGTAAAATTAAATCGTATAAAGTAGGAACTGTAGCCACACTGCTGTTTCCTAAATCGTGAATGCTCATTGGCATGATATCTTTTGGCGGAGTTTGACCGTAAAGTTTGTAGAAACGTTCTATAATGGCTTCGTCCATTTTTTCATTAGCTTGATGAATCAAGATCTTTTTAATCTCACTAATGTCAATTCCACTTTCATCTAAACAGCTTTTCATTGCGCACGGAACATTGCTTAAAGCAAATTCGTAAATTTTACGTCCATACATTTTGATGTATTTAATGTCTGGATCTAAGTCTGGATTGTATGATTTTCCGAAGAAAAGATAATTCGCTTCATCATTGGCAAAAGTGGCACTTTCGTAAGATAATAATCCAGAGTCGTCTGTTGATGCTTCTAAGATAGAAACTCCAGCTCCATCAGAATAAATCATCGAATCACGATCGTGATCGTCTACAACTCTAGATAAAGTTTCGGCACCAATTACCATTACTCTTTTTGCCATTCCAGATTTGATGAAAGCATTTGCTTGTAAAACACCTTCGATCCATCCTGGGCATCCAAAAAGAATATCATATGCCACACATTTAGGATTTTTGATTCCTAATTTGTTTTTAACACGAGTTGCTAAACTTGGTAAGATATCGGTTTGATGTGTTCCTACTTTTACATCGCCAAAGTTGTGGGCAAAAATAATGTAGTCTAAAGTTTCTGCATCGATTCCTGCATTTGCGATAGCTTTTTGAGCAGCAAAAAAAGCTAAATCTGAGGCTGTATATTGTGGTTCGGCGTAACGACGGTTTTCAATTCCGGTTATACCTTTAAATTTTTTAATTACGACTTCGTTCGGGTAACCAAATGGAGTTCCATCTTCATTTAAAAAAATATGTTTATCAAAATCTGTATTCTTAACTTCTAGGTTAGGAATGTAACTTCCAATACCAATTATTTTTATTTTCATTTTTCCCTTTAATTATCCGATAAATTTAGCGCTAATGTATAAATAATATTATGATAACTATCATAAAAAATAGTATGCATGCATATAATTGTGAAATAACAGTTTTTTGGAAGATATATTGTGTTTCTTCTAATGATTTTTTAATATTTCCTAGATTTCAAACGATTGAAGAGAATTTTTTAATCTAGATTTTTTGGGAATTTTATTGTTTTCTAGAAATAATTTCACAAAAATCTAACAAAAAGTTATGTTTTAATATATCGGAATCTTCCTTATTGTTTTGATCGCGTGAGGGATAGGAGCAATCCGCCGCGGCGGAGCGGATAGCCCGACAGCATCCCGATAAAAGGGCGAATAAATGCAAAGTGAATTAGCCCTTTTTTCGGGATGGTGGCACGCCCAGATTATTTTTATTTTGTTTCAAGTTTCAGGTTTCACGTTATGCTAGGAACTTGAAACCTGAAATCTGAAACCAAAAAGAAACCCGACAGGTTTTTAAAATCTGTCGGGTTCTTAATATTAATAGAAAAACTAATTCTTAGTTTTCCATGTAAGCTTCAATAGGAGCACAGCTACAAACTAAATTTCTGTCACCGTAAGCATCATCAACACGACGAACAGATGGCCAGAATTTATTGTCAGCGATGTAATCTAATGGATACGCTGCTTTTTCTCTTGTATAAGGTAAATCCCAAGCATCATTAGTTAACATTGCTAATGTGTGAGGTGCATTTTTCAATACGTTGTTTTTATCGTCAGCTTTTGCTTCTTCAATTTCTTTTCTGATTGAGATAAGCGCATCACAAAAACGATCTAATTCTGCTAAATCTTCAGATTCTGTAGGCTCGATCATTAAAGTTCCTGCAACTGGGAAAGAAACCGTTGGAGCGTGGAAACCGTAATCCATTAAACGTTTTGCGATATCACCAACTTCGATTCCGTTTTCTTTGAATGAACGGCAATCTAAAATCATTTCGTGAGCTGCTCTTCCGCATTCTCCTGTGTAAAGAATTGGGTAGTGACCTTCGAAACGAGCTTTCATGTAATTTGCGTTCAAGATCGCGTGCTCTGTAGCGCTTTTTAATCCTTCAGCTCCCATCATTGTGATGTAACCGTAAGAGATTAAACAAACTAAAGCAGATCCGTAAGGTGCAGATGAAATCGCTGTAATTGCTTGCTCACCTCCAACTTTTAAGATTGGATTTGTTGGTAAAAACGGAACTAATTTTTCGTTCACACAAATTGGTCCAACTCCAGGTCCACCACCACCGTGAGGAATAGCGAAAGTTTTGTGTAAGTTTAAGTGACAAACGTCAGCGCCAATTGTAGCAGGATTTGTTAATCCAACTTGCGCATTCATGTTTGCACCATCCATATATACTAATCCGCCGTTATCGTGGATTAATTTTGTGATTTCGATAATTGAAGATTCGAAAACTCCGTGAGTAGAAGGATACGTTACCATTAAACAAGACAAATCATCTTTATGCTCAATTGCTTTTTCTCTTAAATCTTCTACGTCAATATTTCCTTCTGGAGTCGTTTTCGTAACAATAATTTTCATTCCAGCCATCGCTGCAGAAGCAGGGTTTGTTCCGTGAGCTGAAGAAGGAATCAAACATACATTACGGTGCCCTTCGTTTCTTGACATGTGGTAAGCACGAATCGCCATTAAACCAGCATATTCTCCTTGCGCTCCAGAGTTTGGCTGTAAAGTTGTTCCAGCAAAACCAGTAATCACATTTAATTGCTGCTCTAATTTTTTCAACATTGTAAGGTAACCTTCAACTTGGTCAACTGGTGCAAACGGGTGAATGCTGTTCCAGTTTGGCATTGATAAAGGCAACATTTCAGAAGCTGCGTTTAATTTCATTGTACAAGAACCTAACGAAATCATTGAGTGATTCAATGATAAATCTTTACGCTCTAATTTTTTGATGTAACGCATCAACTGGCTTTCTGAATGATGATTGTTGAAAACATCATGCGTTAAGAAAGAAGATGTTCTTTCTAATGAAGCTGGTAATTGACTAGTCTCAGTTAATTCAGAAACAAAAACAGTTTCTTTTCCTAAAGCTTCAGCAAAAATCGCAACGATTTGGTTGATGTCTGCAACCGAAGTTGTTTCGTTTAACGAAATAGAAACTGATTCAGCATCAGGATAGAAGAAGTTTACTTTGTTTTTTTCTGCAACCGCTTTTACTTTTTGAGCATCTGCTTTTACCAAAATAGTATCAAAGTAAGCTGAGTTAACTTGAGAAACTCCAATTTTATTTAAAGTTTCAGCAGTAGTTACCGCTGATGCGTGCACTTTCTTTGCAATATATTTCAAACCTTCTGGTCCGTGGTAAACTGCGTACATTCCGGCCATAACAGCTAATAAAACCTGAGCCGTACAAATATTTGAAGTCGCTTTTTCGCGTTTGATGTGTTGTTCACGAGTTCCTAAAGCCATACGTAAAGCACGGTTTCCGTTTGCATCAACAGAAACTCCGATGATACGACCTGGCATAGAACGTTTGTACTCATCTTTAGTTGCAAAATAAGCAGCGTGAGGACCACCATAACCCATTGGTACACCAAAACGTTGTGTAGTTCCAACAACAACTGCAGCTCCCATTTCTCCCGGAGAAGTTAAAGTTGCCAATGATAAAATGTCAGCGGCGAAAGCTACTTTAATTTCGTTTTCTTTTGCTTTAGCAACAAAAACGCTGTAATCGTTTACCTGACCGTATTTTCCTGGGTATTGTAAAATAGCTCCGAAGAATTCATTTGAAAAATCAAATGTTTCGTGGTTTCCAACAACTAATTCAATTCCGATTGGAGTTGAACGCGTTTGAAGTACAGATAAAGTTTGTGGTAAAATTTCTTCAGAAACGAAGAATTTATGTGTATTGTTTTTCTTTTGATCACGAGTACGAACGTCAAATAATAACGCCATAGCTTCAGCCGCTGCAGTACCTTCATCCAATAAAGAAGCATTAGCGATTTCCATTCCTGTTAATTCAATAACAGTAGTTTGGAAATTCAAAATAGCTTCTAAACGACCTTGTGCAATTTCTGCTTGGTAAGGCGTGTAAGCTGTATACCATCCTGGGTTTTCAAAGATATTTCTTTGAATTGGAGCCGGAACGATAGTTGGGTGATAACCCAAACCAATGTATGATTTAAATGTTCTATTTTTCTTTCCTAAGTCACGAATATGATTTGCATATTCGAATTCTGTCATCGCAGGATCTAAATTCAACGGCGCTTTTAGACGAATATCATCTGGAAGTGTTTCATAAACAAGTTGTTCAATCGAATCAACTCCAATAGTTTTCAGCATGTGCTGAAGATCAGTTTCTCTTGGACCAATGTGTCTTAAAGCAAAAGCATCTGTTTTCATGTAGCTATCTAATGTTTTTAAATGAATGTGACTCGGCACTTTACGGGGCGAATAACATTTAAAAGTAAATGTGTTGTTTTTTTGTGGCGCAAAATTAAGTATTATTAATAATTTAATAGGTATTTTTAACTTCAATTTTTATCAAATTTATAACTAAAGAGTTGATTTGTTACCAATTGATTAGATTTGAGCTATGAAACTACTAAAACAAATATTCGATTTTTATTTAAACAGCAGTATTCACGTGGCTTTGTCCTGTTATGCTTTGGTGCGAATAACTTTTCATGTATTTCATATTCAGTACGATGAACCGATGGCACTTTTTGTTTTCTTCGGAACAATTGTAGGATATAATTTCGTAAAATATGATGCATTAGTTCGCGTCAAGAAAAATCCGATTGGAACACAATTAAAAATTATTGCTGTTTTGAGTTTTATTTCAGTGATTTTAGTGGGTTATTATTTCTTCCATTTAAAAAGAATTACGCAAATAGTTTCTGTCGGAATTTTTGCGATAACCGCACTTTACACTTTACCGTTTTTTCCGAACAGAAGAAATGCCAGAAACTGGGCAGGCGTAAAAATTTATATTGTCGCACTTTGCTGGGTTGGCGCCACTTTGGTCTTGCCTTTAATAAATGCTGAACTTCCATCGACTATGGATTTCTTTATTAAATGTATTCAACGATTTATTTTGGTTTTTGTGCTAATTCTGGTTTTCGAAATTTTAGATTTAGCCAATGACGATCCCCATTTGCAAACCGTTCCACAGACGATAGGAGTGAAGAAAACCAAACTTTTAGGATTCTTATTGTTGATTCCGTTTTGGTTTTTAGAGATTTTTGTTTCCACATTTAATATTCATGATGCCATTATAAACTTGATAATGGTTATAATGCTGATGTTATTTATTGCTTTTGCCAATACCAATCGTTCCAAATATTATACTTCGTTTTGGGTAGAAGCCGTTCCAATTTTTTGGTGGCTGATGGTGGTTTTTCTTTAAAATTAATCTGGACGTACCACTTCGGTAGCCAGCTTCTATCCCTCACGCAAAACGTAAAATGAGAAAATATCATTTTCAAAAGAAATTAAACAGAATATTTGAAGAACATAACCAATGGTTTCAACCATTGGGACACAATGTTTCGCTTCGTATTTCGCATGGATTTTGAAAACGTTTCCCACGGTTGAAACCGTGGGCTATGTTTGAAATTGATTGTTTAAAAATTGATTTTTTTTTGAATTGCCTCCAGCTTTAGCTGGAGGTTAAAGAGATGCTTCCAATCTGGCTTTAGCCTAATTATTAGTTTGGCTAAAGCCCTAGACATTCGATTAAATTTCTCCTCCAGCTAAAGCTGGAGGCAATTCAAAAATCAATATTGTATTTCTGAAACCTCTTTTAAAACTTTATTTCTTTCCAAAAGAAACTTTTTCAAATGCTTTTTCAAAAGCAAAACATCAAATAAACTTCCAAAAATTCCAAACGGAGTTTCATATTGTAATTTATCTTTCATGATTGTAATTCCATTTTCTTCTTCAAAAAAATGTTCATGTTTGAAAAATTTGAATTTGCCTTCTTCCATTTCATCCACAAAATAATCGTAAAGATTCATTGCCGTAATTCGGCTTTTGTGAGTTAGATAAAATCCGAAATGTTTGCCACGCCAAGTTACCGTTTCGTTTAAATTTATTAAACCTGAAGTTATTCCCGCAATTGCTTTTTCTTTTGAAGCACTTGCAGATTTTTGATGAATGTCGATGTTTCTTGAGGCATCAAAAACGGTTTGTTTTGAGGCTTTTATTTTTGTAGTTAGGTTTATCGTGGTCAAGATTTTAGATTATTTAAGTCCCAGAGGGACGACATATTTATAGTAATAGAATTATGCGTCGTTAGAGCCCCAGCAGGGTGATATATCTAATTTTTTAAAAAATATTTCGCTCCGCTGGAGCTTTAGAAACGAATGTTATTGGATTCTATAAATATTTGGCTCCGCTGGAGCACAAAAAAGGTTTCTAATTTTTGCAAAAGTTTTTTAATGAAGTAAATCTTCAAAAGCCTCATCGATATTCCCAAACTTAAACTGAAACCCATTTTCCAAAAGTCGTTTCGGAATCACATTTCTACTTTTCAAAACCAATTCCGTTTCAGTTCGAATCAAAAAAGATCCAATTTCCAGAAAGAATTTATTCAACGGAATTCCGAAAGGAAAACCAACCGCTTTTCTAAGTTTTTGCATGAAATCAACATTCCGAATGGGTTCAGGTGAAACGACATTAATAACGCCAGTCATTTCTTTATCAATGATAAAATCAACTGCATTTGCAAAATCTTCTTCATGGATCCAGCTTACAAATTGATTTCCTTTTCCTTGTTTTCCTCCAAAACCAATTTTTGCCAAAGCCTTTAACGGAATCAAAGCCCCTCCATTTTTTCCTAAAACAATAGAAGTTCGTAAAGCCGTTTTTAAAGTTCGTGGAGTTTCGGTTTTAAAAAATGCTTTTTCCCAAGACAAAGCCACATTTATAGAAAAGTCGTTTCCAATTTCACCATCAACTTCATCCATCTGTTTGTCCAAAGAAAAACGATAAATAGTTGCCGTTGATGAATTCAGCCAGTGTTTTGGTGGATTCTGGCAATTTAAAATTGCTTTGTTGAGAACTTTTGTGCTGTCAATTCTAGACCACAGAATCCTCTTTTTGTTCTCTTTGGTATAACGACAATCAACCGATTTCCCGGCAAGATTAATTAGAATTGTTGCGTTTTCTAATTCTTTTTCCCAGCCAGAAAATGTCTTGGCATTCCAGTTCACGTATTTAATTCCGTCTTCCGTTTTTGAATTTCCACGGGTTAGAATTACAATTTCATCAAATTTATTTTTGAAATGATTTACTAAAACTTGTCCTAAAAATCCAGTTCCTGCTGCTATAATAAGTTTAGTCATGTTGTGCGATTTTTTTGCCACAAATTGCACTAATTTTTATTTTCTAAAAGTGAAAAATCAATTCGTGAAAATTAGTGCAATTTGTGGCAAAATTTAATTAATTTAAAATTAAAAACAGAGCAATAATTCTATACAAAATCCAAGTGAAAGATAAATAAAAAGGAAGTTTTAAAAGTTTCACTCTTCTAAAATGTTCCAAAAACATAATCAAAACGGTTATTCCAAACCAACCCAAAATGATCATTTGCGGAAGCAGAACAAACTGACTTAAAATTAAAACTGGTGTTAGAATTAAACTTCCCATTAAAGAAACGGTCATTAAATTTCCAGCATAAGTGAGTATCTTTTGTTTGTCCAATTTGAAAAGAAATAAACTTTGAAAAACAATTTGTCCAAAAGCTAAAATTAATTCTCTCGTAATCGTACTTTTTGGGAAATTCAAAATCAAATTAGAATATCTAAATAGAACGAAAGTTGTTATAGTCAAAGCAAATCCAATGAATAGAAATCGGTATTTGTAATTGAAATCGGGAATGCATTGCAATTTGTTTTCTTCTTTTACACTTCCAGGAATAATTACTTTTCTATTGTAAGAAACAAAAGAATAAAGCTTTTTCAGAATGAAGTGAATTGGTTTTATGGTTGCGACTTTTTCAATTAACGGAAAAGAAAAACCAATCACTTTTATCAAACTATCAATTCCGTACGTTACCGTTTTGGTTTTATTGTCGACCAAAGCAATTTCGTTTGGAGCACGTTTTAAATCCACAAAATTTTGCTCTTCTTCAGATAACTGGCAATAAGATTTTCTTCCGTTTTGATCTAACATACCACTTTTTACAAATCCGGTAGTATATAAACTGCAAAGCGGACAATCTTCATCATAAAGCAAAGTTTGGTTTTCGAGCGTTTTCATAATTTTAGGTTTTAAGATTGATGTTTTTAACACATAGAAACATAGCTTTTAGAAGATTAAAAAAGGCGTTTCACTAATTTTAATTCACATAGTTTATCTATGTGTAGAAACTAGTTTCTTTTATTCTCTTTTTTGAGATAACAATCTATTTTTCTATGTGTTGAGTTTTTTATGCGTTAAGCGTATAATTCTTTTTCAGCTGAAAACAACTGAATCTTTCTTTTATTCTTAACTGTAATTTCAGATCCTTTTGCTAAGAATACAGAGGTTGGTTTTTTAGTTTGAAGAAATTCAAAATCGCTTCCATAAGTTTCTTTAAAATCAATATCAATTCGATGATTTAAAACTTCAAATTGTTCCCATCTAGGATGTGTCACTTCATATTCAAAAGTAGTTTCTTCGTCGATTTTTGTATATCCGAAATAGTGCTCGGTTATGAATTCTGCTTCAGAATCAATTTTGATTTGGCTCACATCTTTTTTGGTTTCAATTTCAATTGTATTCCATTCTTTATTGTTTTTCCATTGATAGATGAAAGTGTTTGTTTCTTCATTTTCTACAATCTCATGTTTCATTTTTTGAGTCTCATAATGTTCCTGATACAAAGTATTTGCAATGAAAGTAATGGCTTTTTTGGGAACAATTTCTTTAATAAAAACGACACCACGTTTCCATTCACCATTTTCAAAACGTTTCACATAAAATCTCAAATTGACTTCTTCAAAATTGATGTGAAATGGAATTTTCAATCCTAAAACTTTAGTGTTTTTAAACATAAAGCCAACCAAGCTGACATAACATTTGTCATTCCAAATATCAATCTCAGTTCCAACGGGAACATATTTTTCTAAAACCTCACGGTCAACTTCATAATTGAATAAGGCTAAATTTTTCCATTCTGCTTTTAAGAAATTCATTTGTGTGCTTTTTTGTAGATTATTATTGAAAGATAAAAAGCTAGTATTGCAGGTGTTCCCATTAGAAAATAGCTTTTAAGATCATGAGATGAAATCGGATTTATGCAAATCATGACAAAATAAAAAATTACTCCGATGATGTAAGTTTGAAGATATTTGTTTTTAGGATCATCAAATAACATACATCCGCCAATAGTCACTTGGAAAAGCCCCGTCAGTATGCTGAATAGTAACGCAAACACAATAAAATCAATGATTTGTAAAAGTGCTAAGAGATAAATTATTGCCGGTACACCAACAAAAAAGTAATTGAGATAATTAATGTTTTTCATAATTTTTGATTGTTTTAAACTTTCAGAAAAAAATGAAAGTTTTGGTTAGATTTTTTTATTTCATCATTTTCATGACTAATTTCCCAAGCCAATTATCATTAAATTCAGTGATTTTATCTAACATATTATCTGCTTTTAAAACGAAATCGTACAATTTAGTTGTTTGATCAACAAAGTGTTTTTCTTCAGCAGAATCTTTTGCTTCAATAGTCGAAACTTCTTTTAGAATTTTAAGAGTAGGTTTGATCTCTCTTTTGCTTCTTTCTCTTGAAATTTTAACTGCCAATTCGTCTAAGTCTTTTTCAGCCGTAAAGAATTCTTTTCTTTCTCCAGCTTTGTATTCTTTATAAACAATTCCCCAATCCATCAAACCACGCAAGTTCATACTGGCGTTTCCTCTTGAGATTTGCAATTCTTCCATAATGTCTTCCATAGAAACAGGTTCGTTTGAAACCATTAATAAAGCGTGGATCTGTGCCATCGTTTTATTAATGCCCCATTGAGAACCTAATGCTCCCCAAGTTTGAACGAATTTATTTTTTGCTTCTTTGAATTCCATGACACAAATGTATGTAAAAGTTTTTAAACTTTCAAAAATAATTGAAACATATTTAACGAATAATAAAGTTATGTTAATTCGACCCTTGAAATTTTGATTAAATAATGATACAGCTATTTTTGTAAAAATCACATTTTATGGAATTATACTACACATTTTCGGTGCTTATTGTATTAGCATCTTTCTTCGCCTATTTAAATTTAAGATTTTTAAAACTTCCAGGAACCATCGGAATCATGATTATTGCCATGTTGGTTTCTGTCGGAATTCGTCTTTTGGGAGATTCTTACTTTCCTTCAACCACCAAACATTTTTTTGATTTAATCAAACAATTTGATTTCAACGAAATCTTAATGGGAGCGATGTTGAATTTTCTTTTATTCGCTGGAGCACTTCACGTAAATATGGCCGATTTGAAAGAGCAAAAAGTGCCCATTATGATTTATTCTACAGTAAGTGTCGTTTTATCTGCTTTGATTATTTCGATGCTTTTATATTATATCGCACCGCTTTTAGGGATTCATATTCCTTATGTCTTTTGTCTTGTTTTCGGAACTTTAATTTCTCCAACCGATCCAATCGTGGTATTGGGAGTTTTAAAAGAAGCGAAAGTTCCAAAAAGAATCGAAACAAAAATTGTTGGCGAATCGCTGTTTAATGATGGAGTAGCGGTAGTAATGTTTGCTGTCGTTCTAAAAATGGCAACTGATCCAACTTTTGATGTTACTTTCAGTTCTATCTCTTGGTTATTTATAAAAGAAGGTATTGGCGGACTTTTATTAGGAGCCGTTTTCGGATTTACAGCTTCGAAAGTCATGAAAAAAGTCGACGATTATAAAGTTTCGGTTTTAATCACGCTTTCTATTGTAACAGGAGGATTTTTGGTTGCACAAGCGCTACACGTTTCTAGCCCGCTAGCGATGGTTGTGGCTGGATTAATTATTGGAAATTATGGTAAAAAAGTGGCCATGAGCGAAGTTACTAAAGATTATTTAGGAAAGTTTTGGGAACTTATCGATGAAATCTTAAATGCTGTTTTGTTCCTTTTTATCGGATTTGAATTGCTTTTACTTCCAGATTTGAACAAGCAATTATTGACAGGTTTTGTAGCTATTTTTATTGTACTGTTTTCAAGATTGACTTCTATCGTTTTACCGTGGAAATTCTTCGACATCTTTAAGTTCTTCGGAATCAAATCGGCTTATAACAAAGGTTCTTTGATGGTTTTGGTTTGGGGAGGAATTCGCGGTGGAGTTTCTATTGCGTTAGTTCTTTCGATGCCTGAAGGAGAATATAAAAACTTGCTTTTGGAGGTAACTTATATTGTTGTTTTATTCTCAATTGTTGTTCAAGGATTAACTGTTGGGAAATTGGCGAAACGAGTTTTAGAGAAGGAGTAGAGAATATAGAGAAAAGAGCAAAGAAGAAAGATTTCTATTCTTTGTCTTAGATTATTAAATTGAAAACCCTGCAAGTTCTTTTGCAGGGTTTTGTTTTTTATCTTTTATCGTCCTTAGAATAATTAGATTCTCCGTTAATATTAATTTCTCCACCTAAAAACTTAGGTTCACGATTTCTTAAAACATCAAAAAAGGATTTACATCTCGAAAGAAGTTCTCTAAAACGAACATAATTATAACCTAAATATTCGCCTTTATTTGCAGAATATCCAGCAGATTTTACGCCCAATTTATTTCCGATGTAAATCGCACGGTTCAAATGATATTCTTGCGAAATCAAAGTTGCTTTCTTTATCTTGAAAATATGTTTCGCACGATACATTGTCGAATACGTATCGAAGCCGGCGTAATCAATAAAAATCTTTGTGGTGTCAACTCCATGCGAATAGCAATAATTTTTCATTACAGTCAATTCGTCATATTCATCACGACCGTTATCTCCAGAAAGCAGAATTTTATTGATTCGTTTGGCCTTCCAAAGCATAATTCCTGCATCAAGGCGGTCCTTTAAATATTTGCTAGGTTGATTTCCGTTGATTCCGGCGCCAAAAATAATTCCTACATCATTCTTTGGAAACTTTTTAATAGAATAATGAATATACTTTTTAGTTGAAGAGGTTACATGATAATTGATAGAAACAATTGTGACCAATCCAATAATGGCAAGATAAAGGACTATTTTAAAATATTTTTTCAATTTTGATAAAAGTTTAGTCTTTAATATCAACAGCGTTTATCGTTTGGATTTTTCCATCTGCATAAACAACGATTTTTCCATTAGATTTCTTTTTGTTCTCAATCATTTTTTTTGAAGAAACTTTTAAGCCTTCAATGATTTTATGTTGGAGTTCTTTAATTTTATCTTTTGTCATTTTAAAAAAGTATTTATTTCATTAAACAAACCTCTGTTTATAATTTGAATATCTTCATTAATTTCTTTTTCAAGAATAAGGACAGGTGATTTATTTGAATTGTTGAATAACATTACGTTATCACATTTATCAAGATAAATCTCAAAGAAATTTTTAATTCCTCTGATATATCTTCGTTCAATAACATCTTCCGGGATATTATGTCCACCTTCATTAACTCTAATTTTGACACGTTGCTTCGCTAATTCAATTGAATTAAGCCAAAAGAAAATTAATGTTACAAAATATCCTTTGTCTTGAGCTTTTTTTACAATTGAAAGATAACTTTTGGCAGACAGAGTAGTTTCGAAAGCAAAATCAACTTCTTTTTGTAATAATTCATCAATTCGATTGAGCATAATTCTTCCAGCTTCAAAACTTACTGTTTCTGGCTGGAAAGGAGATAAACCTTTGGCAATTTCATCTGCATTTACAAATTCTTTACAATCTAAAATTTCTGGCAAAATTGTATATGAAGCTGTTGTTTTTCCAGCTCCATTACAACCTGCAATTATGTATAGATTTTTTTCTTTCAACACATTTAAAATAATAACAAAGATATTAAATATTAAAGCAATCCCGCTCTCTTCAACAAAGCTTCAGGTTTTGGCTCTTGACCTCTGAAACGTTTGTATAAAGTCATTGGGTGTTCAGTTCCTCCTTTAGAAAGTACATTGTCTTTAAATTTCTTCGCTACTTCTTCGTTGAAGATTCCTTTTTCTTGGAAAAACTCAAAAGCATCAGCATCTAAAACTTCCGCCCATTTGTAGCTGTAATATCCAGAAGAATATCCGCCTTGGAAAATATGGGAAAAAGCTGTGCTCATCGCATTTTCTTTTACATCTGGATACAATTGTGTGTTGGCAAATTGTTCTGTTTCGAAAGTTTTAAGATCAGTAATATTCGTTGGATCTTGTCCGTGCCAAGCCATATCCAACAATCCGAAACTTAACTGACGCAACGTTGCCAAACCTTCTTGAAAACTTGCACTTTCTTTAATTTTCTGCACATACTCAATCGGAATAATTTCTCCTGTTTCGTAATGATTGGCAAACAAAGCCAAAGCTTCTGGCTCGTAACACCAATTCTCCATAATCTGACTTGGTAATTCTACAAAATCCCAATAAACAGAAGTTCCGGACAAACTTGGATAAACCGTATCAGCTAACATTCCGTGTAATCCGTGACCGAATTCGTGGAATAACGTCGTCACTTCATTAAAAGTCAATAATGAAGGTTTTGTTTCGGTTGGTTTTGTAAAGTTGCAAACGTTCGAAATATGTGGTCTTTCGTTTACGCCTTCTTTTACATATTGTGATTTGAATGAAGTCATCCAAGCGCCATTTCTTTTTCCTTTTCTTGGGAAGAAATCAGCATAGAAAATCGAAACTAAATCATTTTTAGCATCTCGAACTTCATAAGTTGTTACTTCTTCGTGGTATTTATCAATATCAAAAACCTCAGTAAATGTTAAACCGTATAGTTTTTTAGCAACGGTAAAAGCACCGTCCAAAACTTTTTCTAATTGAAAATATGGTTTTAGTTTTTCATCATCTAAATTAAAAAGCTGTTGTTTTAATTTTTCAGAATAATAAGCGCCGTCCCATTTTTCCAATTGCTCAATTCCGTCCAATTCTTTTGCGAAAGCGGTTAATTCAGCAAATTCTTTTTGAGCTGCAGGTTTTGCTTTTGCCAATAAATCATTTAAGAAAGAAAAAACTTTTTCTGGACTTTCTGCCATTCTTTCTTCCAAAACAAAATGGGCATGCGTTTTATAACCTAATAAATTGGCTCTTTCGTGACGCAATTTTGCAATCTTTAAAACATTTTCCTGATTATCGAATTCGTTGTTTTGAAAACCTTTTGCGCCAAAAGCAATGGCCATTTTTTTACGCAATTCGCGATTGTCAGCATAAGTCAAAAACGGAACATAACTTGGATGATCTAAAGTAAAAATCCAACCTTCTTTTTCTTGGTTTTTTGCTAATAATCTAGCGGCTTCGATTGTTCCTTCGGGTAAACCTGAAAGATCTTTTTCATCTGTTAAATGCAATTCGAAGTTGTTGGTTTCTGCCAAAACATTTTCGCCAAATTGCAAACTCAATTTCGATAATTCTTTGTCGATTTCTCTTAATTGATTTTTCTTGTCTTCTGGCAAATTTGCTCCGTTTCTGGAGAAGCTTTTGTATTTTTTATCCAATAAAGTCGTTTGCTCTGGGTTGAGGTTCAAACTTTCTTTTTGATCGTAAACGGCTTTTACGCGTGCAAATAATTCAGCATTTAATCGAATGTCATTTCCGAATTCTGAAAGCCAAGGCGAAACTTCCTGAGCAATTTTCTGCATTTCGTCATTCGTTTCAGCCGAATTTAAATTGAAGAAAACACTTGAAAGACGATCTAAAACATCGCCTGAAAAATCCATCGCTACAATTGTGTTTTCAAAAGTTGGCGCATCTGGATTATTTGTAATCGCATCAATTTCGGCTTTAGCCAAAGCAATTCCTTCCTGAAAAGCAGGAACGTAATCTTCGATTTTAATCTTCGAAAAAGGTGCGGTGTTATGTTTGGTATTGAAATATTGTGTTAATACGCTCATAGTGTTGTTGTGTTACGCAAAGTTTCACCAAGAAGACACAAAGCTTCGCAAAGTTTTTTAAATTATTCTTTGCGAAGCTCTGTGATTGCTTTTGCGAATCTTTGTGGAATTAATTTTATTTATTAAGACCTTCAGCCGCCTTATTAACCGCAGCTTTCAATTCTTCTTTATAAGTAATAATCGTGTCCAAAACTTTTTTGTCATGGCTTCCGATGATTTGTGCAGCTAAAATTCCAGCATTTTTTGCTCCGTTTAAAGCTACGGTCGCAACAGGAACTCCGCCTGGCATTTGTAAAATAGATAAAACAGAATCCCAGCCGTCAATCGAATTACTAGATTTTACTGGAACTCCAATTACGGGAAGGGGAGACATAGAAGCCACCATTCCTGGTAAATGTGCCGCACCGCCCGCGCCGGCAATAATTACCGAAATCCCACGATTGTGTGCGTTTTTGCTAAAATCGAATAATTTCTCCGGCGTTCTGTGCGCCGAAACGATATCTACTTCAACTTCAACATTGAATTGTTTTAATATGTCGATTGCATCCTGCATAACTGGCATGTCTGAGATGCTTCCCATTATAATAGCTACTTTGCTCATGTTTTTTTATTTGTTTCAAGTTTCAAGTTTCAGGTTTCAAGTTGATAAGCTGAAATCTAAAGTTATTTGTTTTTTGCCACGAATTACACAAATTCACACGAATTATATTTAAAATTCATTTGAGGAAAAATTTGTGTGAATTTGTGTAATTTGTGGCTAACAATATTTTTTGTATGCTAATCACTAATTACTATTGACTAATTACTCGAATAGTATTTTTAACTTCCTGTGCAATTCTTCTCGCTTCTTGCATATTTTCATTTACGATAGTAACGTGCCCCATTTTTCTAAAAGGACGCGTTTGTTTTTTTCCGTAAATATGTGGCGTTACACCATCCCATCCTAAAATGGTTTCGATGTTTTCATAAACTACATTTCCAGAATAACCTTCGGCACCCACTAAATTTACCATAATTCCGGCAACTTTGCTGTCTGTGTTTCCTAACGGAAGATCTAAAATTGCACGTAAATGATTTTCGAATTGTGAAGTATAACTTGCTTCGATAGAATAATGACCAGAATTGTGCGGACGAGGAGCAACTTCATTAACCAAAATTTCATCTTCGTTGGTTTGAAACATTTCAACAGCTAAAAGTCCAACGTGATTGAATTTTTCTGAAACGTTTAAAGCAATTGCTCTTGCTTTTTCTGCAACTTTTTCATCAATTCTTGCTGGGCAGATTACGTATTCTACTTGGTTGGCTTCTGGATGAAATTCCATTTCTACAACTGGATAGGTTTTAATTTCTCCCGATGGATTTCTTACTACAATTACCGCCAATTCGTTTTTGAATGGAACCATAGTTTCGGCAATACATTCTACATTTGGAAGATTATCTAAATCTGAAATCTGACGAATTACTTTTACGCCGTTTCCGTCGTAACCAAATTCGGTACATTTCCATACAAACGGAATCGTGATTTCGTTATTTCCAACTGATTTTTGCAATTGCGCTGGATTTTCAAAACGTAAATATGATGCAGTTGGAATATTACTGTCTGTATAAAAGTCTTTTTGAGTTCCTTTATTCTGAATTCCTTTTAAGGTTTTTGGAGATGGATATACTTTTACGCCTTCGTTTTCTAATTGCGTCAAAGCTTCAAGATTTACCAATTCGATTTCGAAAGTCAAAACATCGACTTGTTTTCCGAAGTTATAAACGGTATCGTAATCCATTAAATCGCCTTGAAAGAATTTGTTGCAGGCAATTTTGCTAGGCGCTTCGTCGCTCGGATCTAGAACGTAAGTTTGTATATCAAATTTTCTGGTGTCAAACAAAAGCATCTTGCCTAATTGTCCACCACCTAATATTCCTAATTTAAAATCAGAAGAAAAATAATTCATTTTTAGTTGTGTTTTTGCAAAGATACTTTTTAATCTTTTTTTAGCCAAAATTTAGTTTTTTTCGCCACAGATTAAGAGGATTAAAAGGATTCTGTTTTTTTGCCACGAATTACACGAATTAGCACAAATTTTTAAAGCCAAACTAATTAGTGAAAATTAGTTGTAATTAGTGGCAACCTTAAAAAATCATTCTAATCCTTTTAATCTGTGGCTAACAAAGTCTATTTTATTTTCTTCAAAACTTCTTTTGCGACGGCTTTGTATGCGGCCGAATGATCTCCGAAATCTTTATCAATAATTACTTTTAATTCAGGATGAATCCAATCGTAATGATTTCCTAAGACGTATAATGTTCTTATCGAATAAGCTTTTGTTGCAACTTTAGTATCATTTATTAACCAATCAAAAGACACTTCTATACAATCTTGAAGATTTTCTTCAGAGAGTTTAATGCAGTTTTCACTTTTTTTATAATGCGATTTTACTAAAAGTTGTGTCACTTTTGCAATGGGACGAAGCGAACTTTCGTCTTTCAAAACCTTTAAATTCGAACAGAAAAAATCAAGATGCGGTTGTAGCCAAAGCAATTCTTCGTAAGAAACAAATTCTAAAATCCAGCAGGCTTTATGGTTGTTTTTGTCTTCGGGTGAAAAACAAATTGAAACTAATTCGCTAAAAAGCGAGGGATTTTCCAAAACATCTTGTGCAGCTTTTAGACGGTTTTCTCTATAAGCATTTACGTAATCTAGTTTTTTTTGTAATTCAGACGGCATCGTTCTAGCGGTATTTAAATACTTAGCTAAAATACATAATTTAATGAGATAATTCCGTAGTAATTTATTGGTAATCCTGGATAATAAAATCTAGGCTGTGCATTTCCAACTCCTGTTGCATTGGTCAAAATCATCGAAGCATATTTTTCGTTGGTGACATTGTTTATCCCAGCATCCAAATGGGTTGTTAAATCTGATAAAATTTCAAATTGATAACCTGTTTTTAGATTTAATAACGAATAAGAATCTGAAAAATTCGCGTTTGAATCGTTCATCGGAATTTTATCTGTGAACTGAAAATCGGCTGCAAAATAAAATCCCGAATTGGTATTGAAATTAAAACCTGCGTTTGCGGTATTCGCTGGAACTCCAGTTAATTTGTTTCCTGAATAATCATTTCCGTTGTCGACAAATTCTTTGAATTCATAATTTCCGATAGAAGCGCCTGCATAAGAATTCAAATTGAAAGTTCGATTGATTGTCCAATTGTGTTTTAAGGCAATTTCAATTCCTTCATGAAATGTTTTTCCAGCATTTACGCCTTCATATTGATCGTCGCCAATTCTTTTGGCAACCAATAAATCTTTAATTTCCATTCTATAAACCGCAATTTCAGCGTATGATTTTTTGCTGAAAAGATGAAGTTTACTTCCCAGCTCAAAATTATAACCCGTTTCAGGTTTTATATTTTGATTGATATTTCCTGTGCTCGTTAAAGTTTCTTCGGTTGCGGGAAGAGAAAATCCTCGGCTGGCAGAAAAGTAGAAAGTCTGGATTTCATTTGGCTTGAACAAAAATGAAAGTTGTGGCGAAAAAATGCCATCATAACTATAATGTTCCGTTGGGTTATTCGCGGAAGCGGGAAAATCATTCTGAAGTTCAAATTTGGTTTTATTGTAATTTAAACCTGCTTGAATTTCAAATCGCTCAGAAAGCAAGGTTCTGATTTGAGAAAAAATATTGTAAAAATGCCTTTTTTGATTGGTTGCCGAAAGTTGATCTCCTTGTAAACTTCCGTTTCCATTATTTTGCTGATAGAGATTTTCAAAAGTATTTCCGCTATAATTGTCTGCGAAATATTCAATTCCGCCAATAAATTGATTGTTGATTTTTCCGATTTTAAAATCTCCCGAAAACTGCGTTCTTGCTCCAGAAGCAAAAGTATATTGGCGCAAAATATCAAAAGGACGCGGTTCGTTGCTGTCTTTATAATTAATGAAAACCGAAGTCGAATTATTCAAATGATCGTTGATTTTAAAATCATAAGCCAATCCGCCCAAAGTCGATTTGTATTCTTTAAACCCTTTTGATGCAACCCAAGTAGGCGCGCCCGCTTGCGGATTATTTTCGAAAGTCGTTTTGTTGATCGAACTCGGAATGTAGGCTTTCAGATACGTATAATTCGAAAAATAAGTCAGTTTGCTATTTTTCTTTCTGAATAATTCTCCTCCAAGTGTAATTCCTTCACGATTATATGCGCTGTTTTCTCGCCATCCATCTGTTTTTAAATTATGATAACTCAGGTTTAAAGAGGAGCTTTTTTCATTCAAATCAAAACTGATTCTATTTTTCAATAATCCGAAAGAGCCAAAAACAGAACTGACTTCAGCTTGATAATTCCCTTTTTTTAAAGATTGAGGCGAAATCAAAATCGCACCGCCCAATCCCGCGCCGTAAACACTAGAAAGTGGCCCTTTAATAATTTCAATTTGATTGATGTTTTGAAGGTCAATATCATCAATTACAGTTTCGCTATTTCCAGAAGTCAGCGGAATACTCCCATAAAAAGCGCGAATTTTATTAGTCCCGTAAGGAGTTCTTGCGCCAATGCCTCGAATCGAAATTCGGGTTGTTGTAATATTAGACGATTGCATAAAAACGCCAGGAATTGTATTAATGACATTGCTAATGTCTGTAGTGTTATTTTGAAGTAATTCTTTTTCGGATAAAATGCCAATAGAAGCGGGACTGTTTTGCAAATCACGATTAATGTGAAGCGGACTTATTAAAACTTCATTTAGTTTTTGCGTTTTAACCGAGTCAATATTTTTGACTTCTTTTTCTTGTGCAATTAGATTTTGGAAAACAATGAATGCAAAAAGAAGAAGAAAATATTTTTTGAAAAGCATAAATGTAGTTAGAGGTTTTGGAGTTTGGAATTTTATTTCGGAAGAAAAAATATTGGAATTTTATTTTAACACATAGAAACATAGCATTGATTGAGGCAAAAAAGGCGTTTCACTAA
Organism: Flavobacterium panacis; assembly: GCF_024649945.1. Classification (GTDB taxonomy): domain Bacteria; phylum Bacteroidota; class Bacteroidia; order Flavobacteriales; family Flavobacteriaceae; genus Flavobacterium; species Flavobacterium panacis. Next base: position 47,008 of record NZ_JANKMS010000003.1, read on the forward strand.
TTTAAATTCACATAGTAACTATGTGTGAAAACGAGTTTTCTTAAAATCAACTTTAATACTAAAAAATCTATGTCTCTATGTGTTTAAAATCTTTAGTTTGTTCCGAAATCCAATGGATTCGAAAAATTGAATATTCTTTATAACCACAAATTACACAAATTTTCGCAAAATTAATTTGTGCGAATCTGCGTAATTTGTGGTTAAAAGGAATCTTATCCTATTTATTCGCAGTAACTTTCCAAATGGTATTACTGCTGTCGTCGTTTACTAAAAGCGATCCGTCATTCATAACAGTTACGGCAACTGGACGTCCGTAAACTTCTGCTTTATTTTCATCAGAAATAAAACCAGTTAAAAAATCTTCTGGTTTTCCTGAAGGTTTTCCGTCTTTAAAAGGAACGAAAAGCACTTTATAACCTGAAATTTTAGAACGATTCCAAGAACCATGCTGACCAACGAAAGCACCGTTTTTATATTTTGCTGGAAAAGCATCTTTTGTATAAAAAGCCAATCCCAAAGAAGCTGTGTGCGCACCAACTGGTACATCTGGAACAATTGCTTTTTCGACCAAATCTTTTCTTTCACCTTTCATTCTCGGATCAGGAATACTTCCAAAATAAGAATATGGCCATCCGTAGAAACCATCTCTTTTTACACTTGTAATATAATCTGGAACTAAATCGTCTCCTAATTCATCACGTTCATTTACAGCTGTCCAAAGTTCTTTGTTAACAGGATTCCAATCCATTCCAACAGGATTTCTCAATCCCGAAGCGTAGATTTTTTCTCCAGTTCCGTCAGGATTAATTTCTAGAATTCCAGCGCGACGCACTTCTTTGTCAACGCCATGTTCGGCATTATTGCTTCCAGAACCTACAGAAACATAAATTTTGCTTCCGTCTGGACTTGCTAATAAATTTCTTGTCCAGTGATTGTTGTAACCTCCTGCAGGAAGTTCAAGAATTTTTTCTCCTTTAGTTTCTAATTTTAACGGATTGTTTTTATAAGGATAACGGTATAATCCGTCGGTATTGGCAATATAGAAATAGTCTTTTAAAACCAGCATTCCAAAAGGTTTGTTGAGCGCAGTTATAAAAACTTGACGACTTTCATATTTTCCATCTTTGTCTTTATCTCTTAAAACGGTAATTTGATTTTTACTGGATCGTGTGCCACTTTCAACTACAAAAATATCTTGATTCGGTGCAATATAAGTCCAACGTGGATTCTCAAATCCGTCAGCGAATTTAGTAACGGTAAATCCTTCTGGTGCTTTTGGCGTTTTTCCTTTTGGCCAGCCAATTACTTTGCTATTAACTGTTTTAGATTCTGTTGCATACGGAGGAGGAAGCGTTACATCTCCAACAGCAGTTTTTACTACGTTTCCTGGCTGTTTGGCAAGAGCTTCCTTTTCTTCTTTCTTGACTTGTCCGTTGCAGGCTGTCATTAGCGCTAATAACGGTATGGCAAATAATGGTAAGGATTTTTTCATTGGTTTTTTGGAGTTAAATAATTATATCACAACAATTTACTCAAATTAAAAACAGCATCAAAATCAAATTTGTAATTATTAACTGATATTTAACATTCAGAAAAAATATCGCGATACAGTCCATTTTGATAGAAGCAGTTAAGTTCTAATTCTTTATCTTTGTCCATTATTTTAAAAAGAAAAATAATGATACAAATTCACGATAAACAATTTGTTCCGTTTATTTCGGCTAAAGAAATCGATTTTGCTTTAACTAAAATGGTGGCTCAGGTCGAAGACGATTTTGGAGATGATACCCCAATTTTTATTGGAGTTTTAAATGGTTCTTTTATGGTGGTGTCAGATTTTTTGAAAAAATATAAAAAACCATGCGAGGTTTCATTTATCAAAATGGCTTCGTACGAAGGAACTGAATCGACAAATACGGTAAAAGAATTAATCGGAATCAATCAAGATCTTTCGGGAAGAACGGTTGTAATTATTGAAGATATTATCGATACAGGAAATACGATCGAAGAATTAAAGCACTTGTTTAAAGCACAAAATGTAAGTCATTTTAAAATTGCGACATTATTCTTTAAGCCAGAAGCGTATAAAAAAGACATTAAAATAGATTACATCGGAATCAGAATCCCGAACAAATTTATTGTAGGTTACGGTTTAGACTACGATGGTTTAGGTCGAAACCTTACGGAAGTTTACAAATTAGCAGAATAACAAAACACAACTAAATATTCATTTAAAGACTTCTGAAAGACAGAAGTAACAACACTCATTTCAATTATGATTAACATCGTTTTATTTGGAAAGCCTGGTGCAGGAAAAGGAACTCAGGCAGAATTTTTAAAAGAAAAATACAATTTAACACACCTTTCAACTGGAGATATTTTTCGTTTTAATTTAAAAAATGATACTGAACTAGGAAAAAAAGCAAGAGTTTTTATGGACAACGGAGAATTGGTTCCTTGCGAAGTAACAACTGCAATGTTAATTGATGAGGTAAAAAAACACCCAGATACAGCAGGGTTTTTGTTCGATGGTTACCCAAGAACAATCAATCAAGCTGAAGCATTAGATAAATTTTTGCCAACAATCGGATCTAGCGTAACAGCGACAATCGCTTTAGAAGCAGATGATGAGATTTTGGTAGCGCGTTTATTAGAAAGAGGAAAAACAAGCGGAAGAGCTGACGATCAAGACGAAGAAAAAATTCGTGTAAGATATCAAGAATACAATGAGAAAACAGCTCCTCTAATTGGATATTATAAAGAACAAGGTAAGTTTCACGCCGTAGACGGTATCGGAACTATCGAACAAATTACAGAACGATTAACGTCAGTTATAGATAATTTGTAGAAGCTTTTTCCAGCTGTACGTTACAAGTCCTCGCTAAAAAAACTATTTTTCCAAACCATAAAACGAGCTTCCGTTGGTCGCTGTTTTCTGGCAGGAAAAATTAGTTTTTTTAGCTCCGGGCTTTTCACTTCCATCTGGGCTAAAAATCAAGATTGCGAATTATTTTTTAACAAGACCATTTTATAACGAATCCCCCTATCAATTGGAAATACTAATTATATTTTTTCTAATTCTATTAAACGGAGTTTTCTCCATGTCTGAAATCGCTTTGATTTCGGCCCGTAAAAACAGGTTGGAAACAGCAGCGAAAAAAGGCAACAAAAGTGCTAAAACAGCACTGGATTTAGCCAACTCTCCAAACAAGTTTCTATCAACAGTACAAATCGGAATTACCTTAATCGGAATTTTGACAGGTATTTATTCTGGAGACAAAATTACGGCAGATGTCGAACTTTTCGTTTCAGGTTTTGCCGCATTAAAACCTTACGCACATTCAATTGCGGTTGGAATTGTAGTTGTGGTTCTAACTTTTTTCTCATTGGTTTTGGGAGAATTGCTTCCAAAACGAATTGGATTAAATTATCCAGAAGCAATTGCAAAAATGGTTGCGATGCCAATGAAAGTGATTTCGATTATTACGGCACCATTTATTTGGTTGTTAACTTCTTCGACAGATTTTTTATTAAATGTTCTTCAAATAAAACCAACTGCTGACGGAAAAGTTACTGAGGAAGAAATCAAAGCCATCATTAAAGAGGGAACAGAAGTAGGAGAAGTTCAGGAAATTGAACAAGATATCGTGGAGCGTGTTTTTCATATTGGAGATAGAAAAGTAAGTTCGTTAATGACGCACAGAAAATCTGTTGACATGTTGCCGTTAAAAGAAGATAAAGCAAAAATCAAAGAATTAGTAGTTCAAGATCTTCATGCGGTTTATCCTGTTTATAATGAAAATTACGATGATATTGTGGGTGTCGTAACACTTAAAAATATCTTTGCCAACATTGAAAATGAACAATTTGATTTGTCAGCAATAGTTTCAGATGCACCTTATTTAATGGAACAAACTACAGCTTACAAAGCTTTAGAAAATTTCAAGAAAACAGGAGTTCATTACGCTTTAGTTTCAGACGAATATGGTGTTTTTCAAGGACTAATTACTTTGAATGACATTCTAGAAGCTTTAGTGGGTGATGCATCAGAATTTTACAAAGACGAATTCCAACTTATAGAAAGAGAAGACGGTTCGTGGTTAGTTGACGGACATTATTCGTTACACGATTTCTTAACGTATTTCGAATTAGACGAATTAACCAACGATTACGAAGTAAACACCGTAAGCGGAATGATTATGACCGAACTTTCTCATATCCCAAAAGAAGGTGAAAAGTTAGTTTGGCAAAAATTCGTTCTAGAAGTTATCGACATGGACGGCGTTAAGATTGATAAAGTGCTAGTGAAAGCGCTTAAAGAGTAAAAGTTTTCAGTCGCAGTTTACACTCGACATAGATTGAGATTGAATCAAAAATAAAATAAAATAGAATTTAGAAATGGAAGCTAGAGAAATCTAAAATCTAAAATCTAAAATCTGAAATTCAGAAAAATGACAGAAGGAAATTTTGTAGATTACGTTAAGATATATGTTTCTTCCGGAAAAGGAGGAAAAGGATCTACGCATTTACATAGAGAGAAATTTATTGAAAAAGGAGGTCCAGACGGTGGAGACGGTGGCCGTGGAGGACATGTATATTTAGTTGGGAATAAAGGACTCTGGACATTATTTCATTTAAAATTTGCAAGACATGTAAAAGCGGGGCACGGTGGAGACGGAGGTTCTGATAGAAGTACAGGAGCAGACGGAGAAGATAAAATTATTGAAGTGCCACTAGGAACTGTTGTAAAAGACAAAGAAACTGGTGAAACACTTTTTGAAATTACAGAAGACGGAGAAAAAAGAATCCTTGCAAAAGGAGGAAAGGGAGGTTTAGGAAACTGGCATTTTAGAAGTTCAACAAACCAAACTCCTCGTTATGCACAGCCAGGTTTGCTTGGTATAGAAATGGATGTGATTCTAGAACTTAAAGTTTTGGCAGATGTTGGATTGGTTGGTTTTCCAAATGCTGGAAAATCTACTTTATTGTCTGTATTGACTTCAGCAAAACCAAAAATCGCTGATTACCCTTTTACGACTTTAAAACCAAATTTAGGAATCGTAGCATATAGAGATTTTCAATCTTTTGTAATTGCCGATATTCCTGGAATTATTGAAGGTGCTGCAGAAGGAAAAGGTCTTGGTCATTATTTCTTACGTCATATTGAACGTAACTCAACTTTGTTGTTTTTGGTTCCTGTTGATACACCAGATATTAAAGCTGAATATGATATTTTGGTTAATGAATTAACGAAATACAATCCTGAGATGTTAGACAAAGAACGTCTTGTTGTTATTTCAAAATGCGATATGCTGGATGATGAATTGAAAGCAGAATTGAAAGCAGAATTGGATGTTTCGTTCAAAGATGTTCCTTATATGTTTATTTCATCTGTTGCACAACAAGGTTTGACAGATTTAAAAGATAAGCTTTGGAAAATGCTTAATGAATAAATGCTAAGCCTCTAAGTTACTAAGCTACTAAGTTCAAAGAAAAAACTTAGACTCTTAGAAACTTATCAGCTTAGTAACTTAAAAAAAAGGTGTTCTAATTTTAGAACGCCTTTTTTGTTATGATAATGTTAAATTCGTAATAAACGGCTAAAAAGCTATTATCAAATTTAATTTTAGGACTGTTTAAGATGAAATAATTGTTAAAATGGCTTATATTCGCATCACTTAAACAAAATAACATGAAAAAAGTAATTTTATTCTTTACCATGTGCCTAGTGGCTTTCCCAATGAGAGCCGATGAAGGAATGTGGTTCCTGATGTTTATCGAAAGATTAAATCACAGGGATATGCAAAAAATGGGCTTGCAATTGACAGCCGAAGAAATTTACAGTATCAACAATCATAGCTTAAAAGATGCGATTGTACAATTCAATGGAGGATGTACTGCAGAAATCGTTTCAAACAGCGGTTTGGTTCTTACGAATCACCACTGTGGTTACAGCGCGATTGCAGAACTTTCAACTGCTGAACAAAATCATTTGAAAAATGGTTTTTGGGCAAAAAATCGTTCAGAAGAATTAAAACCAAAATCTTTATACGTTCGTTTCTTCGTGCGTATGGATGATGTTTCTAAAAGAATTTTGTCTAAAGTAAATGATACGATGACAGAAACTGAAAGAAACAAAATCATTCAGCAAGAAATCGCTTTGATTGAAAAAGAAAACAGCGAAAACGGAAAATATACTGTTTCTGTTCGTCCTTTCTTTCAAGGAAATGAATATTACTATTTTGTTTACCAAGATTACACAGACGTTCGTTTAGTTGGAACTCCTCCAGAAAGTGTTGGTAAATTTGGTGGAGATACAGACAATTGGGAGTGGCCTCGTCAAACTGGAGATTTCTCTATGTTTAGAGTTTACGCAGATAAAAACGGAAACCCAGCTGCTTATTCTAAAGACAATGTGCCATTACAGCCAAAACATTATTTACCTGTAAGTATCAAAGGGGTAAAAGAAAATGATTTTGCAATGATTTTAGGATATCCTGGAAGAACAAATCGTTGGATGCCAGCTGGCGGAATCGAACAAAACATTAAATATGCTTATCCTGCGTGGGTTGAAGGTGCAAAAACCGGAATGGACGTAATGAAAAAGTATATGGATAAAGATGATACTGTTCGTTTGCAATATGCTTCAAAATATGCTTCAACAGCAAACTACTGGAAAAACCGTCAAGGTATGATCGATGCTTTGACAAAAGCTGGAACAGTAGATACAAAAGCAGAACAAGAAGATAAATTCTACGAGTGGGCAAGTAAACCTGCTAACAAAGAAAAATACGAGAATGTAATTCCAACAATCAACGACTACTACAGAGAAACTAACGAAAAAGCGCGTCATGATAATTATTTGATGCAACTTTTACGTACTTCTAGTTATGCAACAGGACCAGCTAATTTAGGAAATGCATTAATCGCTTATTACAAAGAAAATGATGCTAAGAAAGCAGAAATGCTTCCTAAAATTAATGCGTTGATTGAGTCAATCTACGGTGAGTTCTATGCTCCTTTAGAAAAAGATATCTTAACAGCTCAATTGAATTTATACGCTTCTAAAGCTGCAGAATACGGACTTGCAACAGAAATTGCAAAAATGAAGACAGCTAACAATGGCGATTTCACTGCTGATGTAGCAAAAGCAACAGAACAAAGTTACTTTACCTCTAAAGAAAAAGTTTTAGGTTTCTTAGCAGATCCGAAACCAGTAGCAATTACACATGATCCGTTGTATATTATTTCTAATGATTTATTGACAAAATACCGTTCTAAGACAGACGATCAGGCAAAAGCTGATGATGGTTTTGCAACTGCTTACCGTAAATTGGTAGAAGGTTTGAGAGAGTCTAAATTGAACGCAATTAAATATCCAGATGCAAACTCAACGTTGAGGTTAACTTACGGGAAAGTTCGTGCTTTACCTGCTGATCCTCGTAACGATGCTAAAATCAATAATTATACTACAATGGAAAGTATGGTTAAAAAATACAAAGCAGGAGACCAAGAATTTGACTTGCCAGCTCGTTTATTAGAGTTGAACAAGAAAAAAGATTACGGACAATATGCTGACAAAGCAGGATATATGCCAGTAAACTTCTTAACGGATAATGATATTACAGGAGGAAACTCTGGTTCACCAGTTCTTAACGGAAAAGGAGAATTAATCGGAATTGCTTTTGATGGTAACATCGAAGCAATGGCAGGTGATGTTATCTTTGATTCTAACTTACAAAGAACAATTAACGTTGATATTCGTTATGTACTTTGGATCATCGACAAATACGCTGGAGCGAAAAACATTATTAACGAATTGACGATTGCTAAATAATCCTCAATTTTGATCATAAACATCAAACGCGACAGGTTTTAAACCTGTCGCGTTTTTTTATTCCCTTTTGGAATTCCGAATTTTCTTTTTTCGAATTTAAATTAATTCACTTTCACTCTTATTCCTTTGGTGTGACTTGCAAATTCTGGTGCGTACATACTTTGAATTGTTGTAATTCCGTTTGAAAATTCACCGCTATTATTAACTCTAATATCATATTCAATAACATAAGTTCCTTTGTTGATTTTATCAAAGAAAAAATGAGTTGCTGCATCTTTTGTACTCATATAATAGCCTAATTGATCTTTATATTGATATTGTGAAAGAACATTTACAGGTTCAAAACAAGAAGCTCGCATATCTTTTAAATGAACATATTCGCTGTCTTCTTTGGCTTTGATGATTAATCGAACTGAAACTAAATCACCCTTTTTTAAAGGATTTTTGGCTGTAATTTTTTCTAGTGTTTCCCCTTGTAGAGTACTTTTCTTCAAATACAATTCTTTTTCAACAGATAATGATGATCCTGAGTTGTTTTTGATTTTATCTAAATCTTCAAAATATTGCCAATACACGCCACCAAAACCAGGAACTTTAGACTTGTTTTGGATTTTTATTGAAGCCATTTCTTTTTTCACTTCTTCGGCTTTCCAGTTTAATTTGATGTAACCTGTTTCGGCTTCTTTTTCGTTTTCGGCTAATTTTTTAGTGATGATTTTTTCATCTCCCAATTTTATTACAGTATTGTCTTTTACCGATAGCCAATCCGTTCCTTGCATTAATAAAGCATAAATAGCTTCGGTTGTAGATTTTGTTGTGGGCCAGTTTTTGGTTTGTTTGTTTTTTAATAACCAAACTTTCATCGCATCTACCGATTTGGTGTCGTTTGTCACTTCGGCGAAAGCCTCGATCAACAAGGCTTGTGTTTCTATCGGAGCTTGGTACCAATACCAACCCGATTTATTGGCAATCCAGTACATTCCCCAATCTTCATTGTTAGATGCTGTTTCTTTTAAGCTTTCAATAATTTTTTTAGCGCTTTCTTTTTCTCCAAAACGATTTAAAGTCAAAGCTGCTAAACCTTTTTCATAAATAGAATAGTTCAGCCATTCTTTTTTAGTGGTTTCCAAATACAATTTACTCGCTTTTTTCAAAGTATCAGATAATGGATATTTCTCCAAATAGAAACTTCTGGAATACAAATAATGCAAATCAGAATATGGATTGATCCAGATAAGTTTGTCTCCTGCTTTTAAATTTTTTGTTCTTGTTTTATAATATTCTAAAAACGTATTGTCTAAGAATGGAATTCCAGTTTTAGCAATTTCATCAATTTTAGAAGTATTGTTTTTACTCAATTTTTCTAAATGACCTAAGCCCACTAAGATATGTCTTGTAATATATTCGCTTTCATAACCTCCATCAAACCAAGCAAAACCTCCAGATGGCTTTTGTTTTTGTTTTAGTTTTTCGAAAACTGTTTCCTGCGAAGTTTTCATTTTTTCTAAATCGAACAAAAGAGCGAGATTTTTTTTCTTTTCATTTTCAGTTTGAGCATCATTTAACCAAGGAGTTTCAGCTAGAATTAAAGATTTTAATTCTTCATTTTCTTCTAATTTAGAATTCGGTTTTCCGCTTTTTCTCCAATTTTCAAAAACAGTTGCAATCTTCGGATTACTTGAAATAATTTCTGAAGCCAAAGCATTGGCATAATAACGTGCAAAAGTTTGTTCAGCACATTCATGTTCGTACTCCATCAAATAAGGCAAAGATTGAATGGCAAGCCAACTTGGATTAGAAGTATATTCTAGCGTAAATTGATGGTTTTTTAATGTAGTCGAATTATTGTTTTTTAAATTCTCAAACGTATATTCTTTTGTCGAATTCTCACGAACCCAAATCGGAATACTTTCTGTAACCAGCATGTTATTGGTCAAAACAGGAAGAATGTTTTCTTCTCCATCCGAAAAATTGCCTGATTTGGCTACGATTCGATATTGAACACCTTGTAATCCTTCTGGAATTGTAATGGTCCAATTTGCAGTTGTATTTCCGTGCGCTGCAATTGTAAAGTTTTTAATGTTTTTTGTGTTGCGCATTTTAGCATCAATGGGCTGCATAGTTACGGCATCAAAAAACTGTAAACTTGCGATTCCTGTTTTCGCTTCAGTGGTAACATTTGAGATTTTAGCACTAATTACAATCGTATCTTTTTCTCTAAAAAATCTTGGGAAATTCGGTAAAATCATCAATTCCTTTTGAGTAATGATGCTTTTTTCTAAATAACCAGAAATCGCATCTTTATTATGTGCTAATAGACGAAGTTTCCATGCGGTCAAAGCTTCAGGAGAAGTAAAATTGAAACTTACTTTTCCTTTGCTATCAGTTTTTAAATCTGGTAAAAAGAAAGCGGTTTCAGAAAGATTTTTTCTAGCTTTTACTTGATTTAATTGTTCTAAAGCTTTTTTTGAAGTAACAAAAATAACTCCATTTGCTCCTTTGCTTCCATAAGTGTTTTTTACTTGTTTGTCTTTTAATACAGAAATCTCGAGAATGTCATCTGGATTCAAATTTTTAAAAGTATCTTCGCTAATTATTTCTCCATCTAAAACAATTAATGGTTCTGCACCTTTATTTGATATGTAAGCTTTAATATTGAATTCTTTTGAGTTTTTGTATAAAAGCTCAGAGTCAATTCCTGCTGTATTATAGACAGTATTGTCCTCTTGTACAATTTCCCTTTCAGAGACTACTTTTTTTGATTTTAAAGTTCCATAACCGACTAGTTCAACTTTGCGGAATTCTTTTGAATCCTCAATCAAAACAATATTTATGTTCTTTCGGATTCCAGGTTTAATAGTCTGGTTAACAAAACCAAGTGAGCTAAAAATAAGTTCTTCCTCTTGTCCGGCTTCTATTTCATAATATCCATCTTTATCAGTGCTTACTGTTCTTTGCGTTCCTTTTATTTGGATAGAAGCTTTTTCAAGAGGTAAATTATCTTTTGATGCTACAATCCCGAATACCATTTTGGTGTTCAAAGGTTTCTTGATTTTTTTATTTAATTGTTTTTGATATTCTCTGTATTGAAATGGAGTGAATGAATCATTAAAATCAAAACCGAACCACATTAATTTGATTTCATTTTCATTATTTAATTCTAGAGGTTCATAAATAGGATCTGGAATTTGCGCATAACTGTACGTAATTTGAGATCCGATATTAGTTTTAAAAGTGCCATTGTTGTAATTACGGTTATAAAACTCTAATAGCGTCCATTTGTCTTTCTGAAAGAGATCTAAAGAACTGTCATACATTGAAGCCAAAACTTCAGCTTCATTTGAAGTGTTAAAAGCTTTCAATTTAAAAGCCCAATTTTCCTTTTTTCCAGGTTCAATTTTGTTTCTAAAAGTTTCGATATCCAACTCTAATGCCTGTTTTTTAGTTTCTAAAGGAACTTCAATTTGATAGCTGAATAATGAATTTTCAAAAAAACTTTGACAACTGATATTTAGATTGTTTTCAAAATCATCTTTTATCGGAATTTTGATAAAATTCTCCGTTTTTTTAAGATAAAGATTGTCTTCAAAATAAGCTTTACTTCTGTAACTGCCGTAAATGTTCACAAAAATGTCAGGGACTGATGTTACTAATTTTAAAGCAACAAAACCATCTTTTTTAGGGTTTTCATTCAATTGCTCAAGTGTAATTAAATGCGAAGGATTTACTACATCTTTGCTTTGAATAATTACAAATTTGGATTTTGTTTCAATTTTATTTTGAAGACTATCCGTTGCTGTTGCAACAAGAGTATAATTTCCAGATTTATATTCTGAAATAAAATCTAAAGCTACTTTTTTGTCTTTTAGCGTATTGATTTTTTTGCTGTAAACCAAAGTTCCAGTTCGATCATTTTTTATTTCTTCATTATTTTCATAAGGAAATAATTTTTCAAATTCTGCTTTAGAAATTGTTTCAATTTCTGGTCGCTGGTTAAATATTCTACTTTTAAATTTATGAGTTAAAGGTTCGTCAAAATATATTTTTAAATCGGCTTCAGACGCTGAAAATTGGCCGTTCAAATTTGTACTTGAGATTGTAATTTCTTTTTTGCTTTTGGTTTGAATTGTAGGAGGAATTTCAGCTTTAAGAATTAAATCGTGATATCCTATTTTTACAGATGAATTAGAAGTATGAGTTTCTCCATTAATGTCTGTTACACTAGCTGTAATTTGATAGTCAAGAACGGGTAAATCTTCTTTTGAAAAGCCTTCGAAAGGTTTTGCAATGAAATTAATTTCAAATTTTCCTGCTAAATCAGTTTGTGTTTCTCCTTCTGCAATGATCTCTGATTTTCCATATTTATTGAAATAATTTCCTCTTTCAATAACAAAGGGTTTGCACTTGATTAAATATTTAACTTTAGCATCAGAAACAGCACTTCCTGCAAATGCTTTAGCAATTCCGGTTACTTTAACGTCTTTGCCAACTTGGTATGTTTTCAGGATGGGGTTAAATGTTACTTCAAATTTCGGTCTTTTATATTCTTCTACTTTGAAAGTCACTTGAGAATATTGAAATTGCAGCTTATCCCAGAAATTATTTTCTGGCTTTTTTATATCATCATTAGCATTCTTTTTTTCTTCTTTTGGAGGAAAAACGTTTATTGTGAAAACACCTGTTTTTCCGTTTTTAGGTAAAATGAAATTACCAGAAAAAGAACCAAATTCATTAGTACTTACCTCAAATTCATTGATTTTTTGATAATTAGCATCCTGAAATCTAATTTTTACAGGAGCCTTTGCTATAACCGATGTTTTATCTCCGTTTTTTTGAAAAGCTATCCCTTTATAATAAACAGTTTGCCCTGGCCTATAAATCGCTCTGTCTAAATATAGCTTGACAGTTGCTAGAGGTTTTTCTTCGGTATCAAAATAATCATTGATATTATTTAATTGTCTTTTGGTAACCTGAAGTGTGTCATTTGTTGTAAAGAATTCAATAGATTCATCATTGTAATAGTTCTTTGGAATGTTTTCTAAATATGCTGTACCATTTTTGTTTGTTACAGTAGTTTGAGCATTAAGTTTTATAGTAACATTTTCCAGAGGCATTCCGGTTTTTCGATCATTCAACTGAAATTGATTTTTTTTATTTTCTTTTCTGACCGAAACCGCAATATTGGTTATTGTAATGAAATCAAAAGAAGATGCTTTAGTGTTTTTTATACTTGAATCACTTTCAAAATAAACTAAATAAGAACCTTTTTCTAGTTTTGGAAGCAGTATTTCTGTAGAATAATTAAAATAATCCTTTTTCTGAGGAAGCAAATAATCTTGAGTAAGAGTTGGTTTTTTGTTTTCTAGAATTTTATGCGAAAGAATAGCCGTATGATTATGAATAGTTTGTAATTCTGATAGTTGTTTTTGATTAATTTTATAAAACGAAACACTTAATTTCTCAATATTATTATATTGAATAAAAGCACGGGTATTTTCGCTCTCATACGAGTTTTCCTGGAGCCGTATGGATAATGATCTGGCTTCTAATATAGATTGTTGCTTTACCGCACGTTTGTATGTGTTTGAATGAACATTCGTTTCTAATATACTATCAAGGAGAATTGCAGCCTTATTTCTATAATCAGGATGAAGTTTTTTAGAAGAATGCTCATAATAAAATAATGCTTTTTCTAATTGAATTTTTTGAATTAGATCTTGATTTTTAGTCTTTTTTTGAAATACATTAAGAAAGGAAAGATAATCATCATCTGAATTAATCATGTATTTTTTGCAAAAAACAATTCGATCCCATTGATTTTCTATTGTTGGATGATTTGTTTCTTGTTTTTGATACAACAATAAAGCTGTCCTTAATTTTTTGTTTTTTACAAAGTCTAAATTTAATTTTACGAAATTGACAGAATCGTCTAAAAGCGCTTTCGCATATTTTGTGTAATCACTTTTCAAAATTTCCCACTCATAAATTATGCTGGAATAATACTGTATGTTTTCGGCTAAAACATAATCATAGAGTGTTTTGTTTTTGAATTCACTTAAAGTAACATAATCGAATATTTTTTCATAATTTTCTAAAGAGGTATTTTTTAGAACAGTTTCATTTTCAAGTGAATTATTATAAGAAGTTTCAATTTGTTTCTTTAAAAAATCTTCAGGCCAAGTCAAAAAATTATCTTCTAAAAAAGAATCGTTATTTTGAGTATAGGTATAATAGGGTTCTTTCTTCAAAAAATCGGTTAGACATTTTGCATAAACCAAGTTAAGAATTGCTTTTGATGGTATAGAAACGCTATTAATTTCGTTTTTTAGATTATTTAAAATTTTAATTTGCGCATTTTCATCAACAACCTGTAAATATTTAGATTGATAGAAAAAGCATTTTATCATTTGTGGTTCTTCATTTTTTGAAACGGCTTTTTTGTAAATCTTGGTAACAATTTCATTTGCCGATTTAATTTTTCCTTGCTGTTCTAAAGCAATCACTTTCATCCAATTTTTATCATTTTGTTGACCAAATAATACAGAAGACAGCAACAAGAGTACAAATAATATATTTTTCATAAGAAAATTTTAAACTTTAGAAGTCCAAATTTCTGAAAAGGTTCGAAACTATTTGCAGTTTTTTAAGATAATTTTCGCACAGATTTGTAATTTATTTCCAAAACCAAATGTGACATATTATATTTCCTTATTTTTGAAGAATAATTAATGAGTTTAATTTGTTATTTGCTATTTCGATTAACCGATTAAACAGTTTAACGATTAAACATTTTCAATGAAGACACATTTCATCGCCATTGGCGGAAGCGCAATGCACAATCTTGCATTAGCATTACATAATAAAGGATATCAAGTTACAGGAAGCGATGATGCTATTTTTGAACCTTCAAAATCAAGATTAGAAAAAAAAGGAATTCTTCCTGCTGAACTGGGCTGGTTTCCAGAAAAAATTACTTCAGACATTGACGCAATTATTTTAGGAATGCACGCAAAAGCTGATAATCCTGAATTGCTAAAAGCGCAGGAATTAGGTTTGAAAATCTATTCGTATCCTGAATTTTTATACGAACAATCTAAAAATAAAACGCGTGTTGTAATTGGTGGTTCTCACGGAAAAACTACCATCACTTCAATGATTCTTCACGTTATGCATTATCACAATATTGCAGTTGATTATATGGTAGGAGCGCAGTTGGAAGGATTCGATACAATGGTGCATTTAACAGAAGAAAATGATTTTATGGTTTTAGAAGGAGATGAATATTTGTCTTCACCAATTGACAGACGTCCAAAATTTCATTTATATCAACCAAACATTGCTTTGATTTCTGGAATTGCTTGGGATCATATTAATGTTTTTCCAACGTATGAAAACTATGTAGAGCAGTTTGAGATTTTTATCGAAAAAATTACAGATGGTGGTATTTTAGTTTACAACGAAAATGATGCTGAAGTAAAACGCGTATCTGAAGCAGCATCAAACCCGATTAGAAAAATTGCTTACAAAACTCCAGAATATTCTGTAAGTGATGGAGTAACTTTATTGAAAACTCCAGAAGGCGATATGCCAATTGAAGTTTTTGGAGCTCATAACTTGAATAATCTAGCTGGAGCAAAATGGATCTGCCAGAATATGGGTGTTGACGAAGCTGATTTTTACGAAGCAATTGCAAGTTTTAAAGGCGCATCTAAACGTTTAGAAAAAATTGCTGAAGGAAAAGGAAAAGTTGCCTATAAAGATTTTGCCCATTCACCAAGTAAAGTGGCTGCGACAACAAAAGCGGTAAAAGAACAATATCCAAACAGAACTTTGGTTGCTTGTTTAGAATTGCATACTTATAGTAGTTTAAATGCAGAGTTTTTAAAAGAGTACGAAGGTGCTCTAGAATATGCTGATGTTGCCGTTGTTTTTTATTCGCCAGATGCAGTAAAAATCAAACAACTCGAAGAAGTGACTTACGAGCAAATCGCTAAAGCATTCAACAGAGAAGATTTAATTATTTATACAAATCCAGCTGAATTTAAGAAATATTTATTCAACCTAAATTTAGATAATTCTGCACTTCTTTTAATGAGTTCAGGAAATTACGGAGGTTTAAATTTTGATGATGTAAAAGGATTAATTGCTTAATTAGTCCATTAGAAAATTAGATAATGTGTCAATTGCTTTGCAGTTGGCACTTTTTTTTTGAAAATGGTTTAATTAGAAAATTAGATAATGTGTCAATTGTTTTGCAGTTGGTACATTTTTTTTAAAATTTTCTAATTTTCTCATTGCCACATTTCCTAATTAACTTTTTCGTATCTAAAATGACCAACAATTTTATACTCAAATAAACAATCTTCAAGAACTTGTCCGCCGCCGACATTGTGAACTATTAAATTGCGTTTTCCGTCTTTCGATTTTTTATTGGTTATTATTCCGATGTGAGAAAGTATTGGGTTTGGCAACATTTGAAACCGTAAATGTTTTTGATTCTTTTTTTTGACACGAAAGGAAAATAAAGAATAGAAGAGTAAGTTGTAATGATTTCATTTTCAATGAATTTATTTTAAAATATGATAAAATTTAAAATGCTTTGTAGTATTTGAAAGATTTTTCTTCTTTTTAATTTATATTCGCTACCTAAATTTTATGATTATGGATGGGGGACATTTTGCAATAAGAGATTGGTCAGAAGATGATAAACCTCGTGAAAAATTAATGCATAAAGGAAAAGATGTTTTAAGCGATGCTGAATTATTGGCTATTCTAATTGGGTCTGGAAGTCGTAACGAATCTGCGGTTGCATTGAGTCAGCGTATTTTGGCAAGTGTTGGAGGTCTTAATTCTTTGGCAAAATTATCAATTGCTCAGTTAATGAAATTTAAAGGAATAGGAGAGGCAAAAGCGGTTACAATTGTCGCGGCTCTTGAATTGTGTGCCAGACGAAGATCAGAAAAAGCAGAAGAAACAGCAAAAATAACTTCAAGTAAGATAGTTTTTAATATGATGCAACCTTTAATTGGAGAATTATCTCATGAGGAATTTTGGGTGCTTTTTCTTAATAATTCAAATAATGTAATTTCGAAGTCGCAACTAAGCAAAGGTGGAATTGCAGGTACAATGGTCGATATCAGATTGATTTTTAAATTGGCATTTGAGAAATGTGCTACTGGCTTGATTTTGTGCCATAATCATCCTTCTGGAACATTGATTCCAAGTGAAGCTGATAAACAAATTACCAAAAAGATTCGTGAGGCAGGAAACAAGTTAGATGTTAAAGTTTTGGACCATTTGATAATAACTGAATCAAAATATTATAGTTTTGTAGATGAAGGAATATTTTAATACATGAATACCACAATTACCGATGTCTTTTTTGACTTAGATCATACACTTTGGGATTTTGATAAAAATTCACAAATGGCTTTTGATCGAATTTTTAAAAGTAAATACCAAGATATTATTACCGAAGATTTTATTAAAGAGTATATTCCGATAAATCAGGAATGCTGGAGACTTTATCAGAATGATAAAATTACACATCAGGAATTACGCTTTAATCGATTGAAATTTTCTTTCGATGCTTTGAATTATGTAATTTCTGAAGAGAATATTTTGGCAATTGCTAATGATTATATCGAATTTCTAACCGATAATAATTACCTTTTTGATGGAGCCATTGAAGTTTTAGAGTATCTAAAACCGAAATACAAACTTCATATTATTACCAATGGGTTTGCTAATGTGCAGGAAAAGAAAATTAATAATGCTTCTTTGGGAAGTTACTTCAATACGATAACAAATTCGGAGTTAGCAGGAGTTAAAAAGCCAAATAGTATTATATTTGATTACGCTTTAAATTTGGCTAATACTTCCAAACAAAATAGTATTATGATTGGAGATGATTTTGAAGCCGATGTAACAGGCGCTTTAAACGCAGGTTTAGATGCAATCTATTTTAATGAAAAAAAACTGGATGTTTCCGGAGATTATAAACAAATTAACCATTTATTAGAACTAAAAAAATATTTATAATGATGAAGATTAAATTTTTACTTACTGCAATTTTATGTTCAATTGTTGGATTTGCGCAGTCTGTTAATGATTACAAAGCTGTAATTATACCTTTGAAATATGACTTTATGAAGACC
The DNA here is from genome assembly GCF_024649945.1 of Flavobacterium panacis. Classification (GTDB taxonomy): domain Bacteria; phylum Bacteroidota; class Bacteroidia; order Flavobacteriales; family Flavobacteriaceae; genus Flavobacterium; species Flavobacterium panacis. Next base: position 65,002 of record NZ_JANKMS010000003.1, read on the forward strand.
GATAATCAATATCGTTTGGCGACATTGAGTAAACAAAATTTAAGTAAAGCTGGTTTTGAAGCTTTTTATACAAATGAACAACTTCCTGATGGATACACAGACCGTTGCCAGGTTTTATACATTGATGTCATAAAAGACAATGCTTTTTTGGTGACTAAGCTTAGTGTACAGTTTAAAGATTGTTTTGGACAAGTAGTTTATACTTCAGAGGTTGGAAGAAGTAAAGAGAAAGATTATGATTTAGCTTATAGAGAATCACTAGATAATGCTTTTAAATCAGTTCAGGCGTTACACTATAAATATAGTGGTACTCCTGTAGCAGTTTCTAGAACTCCAGTTGCTACGCAAACTCCTGTAGCTGCAACTACAGCAGCAACTACTGTTGCGGCAACTCAAGTTGTGGCAGTGGCGACGCCATCACCAGATTTAAAAGATCCAAACTTATTGTACGCACAGCCAACAGAATCAGGTTATCAGTTAATTGATAAAACTCCAAAAGTGGTAATGAAGCTTCTTAAAACTTCTCAACCAAATGTTTATATCGCTATAAAAGATAACGTTCAAGGTTCTTTAATCTTAAAACAAGACGGACAATGGTATTTTGAATCTTATCAAAATGACAAATTGGTTTCAGAAAAAATTACAGTTAAATTTTAAAATATAAAATAGGACTTAATAGTCATATTTATCTTTCCAACGGTTCTTTAGAAATTCGCGGGTACTATTCTCTCTAGAATTGTTTCCAGGATTGTAAAGAACCGTTTCTTTTATAGCATCTGGTAAAAATTCTTGCTCAGCAAAATTATTTGCATAATCGTGTGAGTATTTATATTCATCACCATAACCTAATTCTTTCATTAGTTTGGTAGGAGCATTTCGCAAATGAATTGGTACAGGTAAATCGCCAGTTTGTTTTACCAATTGTTGTGCGTTTCCAATTGCCATATAGGATGCATTACTTTTTGGAGATGTTGCTAGGTAAATGGCACATTGACTTAAAATAATTCGGCTTTCAGGATATCCGATAGTGGTAACAGCCTGAAAAGTATTATTGGCCATGATAAGCGCAGTCGGATTTGCATTGCCTATATCCTCACTTGCGAGAATTAACATTCTTCGGGCAATGAATTTTACATCTTCACCTCCTTCAATCATTCTGGCCAACCAGTAAACGGCACCATTCGGATCACTGCCGCGCATTGATTTTATAAATGCAGAAACTATGTCGTAATGTTGTTCGCCAGTTTTGTCATAAAGAACCGTGTTTTGTTGTACTAATTGTAAAACTCGATCATTGGTTATAGTGATTTCATCACCAGCTGAAGCATTAATAACGAGTTCAAATACATTTAGAAGTTTTCTTCCATCACCGCCTGAAATACGCAATAAGGCTTCAGTTTCTTTTAAATCTATTTTTTTTGTCAAAAGATAGGCGTCGGTTTTCATGGCGCGTTCTAATAGCGCTTCTAAATCGGCTTTTGTAAATGCGTTTAGTATGTAAACCTGGCAACGTGACAATAATGCAGGAATCACCTCAAAACTTGGGTTTTCTGTTGTCGCACCAACTAATGTTATCCAGCCTTTTTCTACTGCAGCTAAAAGTGAATCTTGCTGTGATTTGCTAAATCTGTGAATCTCGTCAATAAACAGAATCGGATTTTTAGCAGTAAAAAGTCCGCCGCTTTGTTTTGCTTTTTCAATGACATCACGTATATCCTTTACACCAGAATTTATGGCACTTAGAATATAAAAAGGACGTTTGGATTCTTGAGCTATAATTTGAGCAAGTGTTGTTTTTCCAGTACCAGGAGGTCCCCAAAAAATTAAAGAAGGAATTATTCCTTTTGAAATTTGTTGTGTTAAAGATCCGGTTGGACCAATCAAATGCTGTTGACTAATATAATCTTCTAATTTTTGCGGACGAATGCGCTCTGCTAACGGTGCTTCCATTTTACAAAATTACTGTTTTTTAATTTTAGATTTTGTCTCTCGAAAGTTAAAACAATTCAGAATTAGAAGTATTGTTACAATCTGAGACAGTTTTAATATGACAAATTATCAGTAAAATATTTTTGGATAGTTTTTTGAGTCTTTACCATTGTTATTTAGAAAACTATGAACGATACTAATTTTAAATTTTCAAATTCAGTTATTGGACTTCCTGTGTTTTTTGTCCTTTTATTATGGATAGTGTATTGGTTGCAGATTCGATTTGATTTTGATTTTTATCAATACGGAATTTACCCAAGAGATTTAATAGGCTTGAGGGGAGTTTTATTCAGTCCGTTTATTCATGAAAATTTAGAGCACTTATATAATAATAGTATTCCGCTTTTGATATTACTGTCGGCTATTCAATACTTTTATCCCAAACAAACCTTTGGAGTTCTTAGTTACGGAATTTTATTGTCTGGATTTATTACTTGGGTTGTTGGTCGGGAAAATTATCATATTGGAGCAAGTGGTTTGATTTATGTTTTGGTAAGTTTTATTTTCTTTAAAGGAATTCAAACCCGTTATTACAGATTAGTTGCTTTGTCTTTGACAGTTGTCATGCTTTACGGAGGTACGATCTGGTATGTTTTTCCAGATGTGGATCAATCCATTTCTTGGGAAGGACATTTAGCTGGTTTTATCACTGGTTTTGTTTTAACATTGTTTTATAAGGCACCCGAATATGCCAAACCCATAGTGTATGATTGGCAGCGACCAGATTTTGATCCTTCCACAGACCCTTTTATGAAACATTTTGATGAAAATGGAAACTTTGTACCTATTTCTCATGAAGAGGAAGAAGATCAGATTGATTATTTTTCTTCAAGTCATCCTGTCAATTATATTTTTATAAGAAAAACAGAAGGAGAAGAGGGAATTTAATTTGATGTTTTTCTAGATTAAATGAGTAAATTTGTTTAGTAAAAATTTAATTTCCAGAGTTATGAATGAAATGAAGCTATTGGTTTTGTTCTTGTATCTTGTTTTTAGTAATACAGTTAATGCTCAATGTGAAATTAAAAATAGGGTACAGGCAGACGGAAGTATGATGTATTATTTTGAACCAGCCGTATTTTATACTACTAAATCAAAATCTTTGAAAATTAATATCGTTACTGATAAAGAGCATTATTTTGTCGCACTGCAGCCAACTCCATTTCCAGATAAGAAAATTGGGAAAAAGATAAAAGATGATTTAATCATTCATTTGGCAGATAATAATACTTATAAGCTGGCGCATTACGATACACAATACCGAGAAAATGACTCGGTAATGCAGGTTCTTTATTTAATTGATAATAAAGATCTGAAGGCATTTTCAAATTATGAAGCTGTGACTGCTGAGATTAATATGGAAGGGACGGAATTTATAAGAAGTTATAATTTTAAACTTCATAAAAAAGCTATTAGTGAACAACTTCAATGTTTCTTGAAAGAAGAGGAAAAGTAATTATTGATCTTCGTCTGTGATTTGCTGATGGTGTTTGTTTGCAATTTTCTTCTTAAGATTTCTGATAAGATTGTTGAAACTAATGGTAAGTGAAGCAGCATTTGTTGTTTGATTGCCATTATTTCGTGGTAAATATTCATTACAATAGCTAAGTTCAATTTGAATATCATCTGTAAATAGATATCCTGCACCAATATTGAATCTGTTTCGGTCAAAGAAACTTTCTCCTGTAACTTTTGCTCCAGATTTTAAATAGATTTCATCTGAGGCTACTGCGTAAATCACGCCTTCTCTTAAAATTTTACTGTTTATGGGTTGTAAGTACTTTATTTGCTGCCGATATCGAAATACGTTTTCATAATCGTCGTCTTGGTTTCTCATGTGACGAAATTCAGTACGCATTCTGGTGCTTAAAGTGTAACCAGTTTTATGAAAGTAATAAATTCCCTGAAGATCAAAACGCCATTCGGGAGATTCAAATTGTCCAATCTCAGGAACATCTTTGTTGCTATAATAAGCTAAGGAACCAGATAATTTCCATCTGGATGAGTAGTAATAATGTGCCCAACCTCGCAAAGATCTTTGAATCGTATTTTGAAATATATTGGATGAAGATTCTGTACTACTGTAGGTAGTTCCTAAATCTATTTCAGTTGACCATTTTTTGCTTAACGTTTGATTGAATTGAATCTCGTTCCAAAATTGGCCATAAGTAGTATTTTGTCCGTAGCTGTTTGTAATCATTAAAATTACAAACAGACATCGAACAATTTGTATTATTTGTATTGGATTAGATTTTGAAAGCATTAATTAAAGTTTTTAATTATTCATTCTAATCTTCATTCTCAATTTAATTTAACTTCTTTGACGAACAGTTTCGTATAAAAATGCGCCGCAGGCAACAGAAACGTTTAAAGAACCAATTGAACCGAACATTGGTAGTTTTGCTTTTTCATCTACTATTTTTAAGACAGAAGGATTTATTCCGCGATCTTCAGAGCCCATAATTATAGCAACAGGATCAGCTAATGAAACATCATAAATATTTTGATCTGTTTTTTCTGTTGCAGCTACTGTTTTAATTCCAGAACCTTGAAGATAAAAGATAGCATCTTTGATGTGTTCTACTTTACAGATTGGGACATTGAATACAGCTCCGGCTGATGTTTTAACAGTATCTCCATTTACAGGTGCCGAACCCGCTTTTTGAACAATAATTCCATTTACTCCTGTACATTCTGCAGTTCTGATAATTGCACCAAAGTTTCGGGCATCAGAAATCTGATCTAATATTAAAAATAAAGGTTTTTTCCCAGATTCAATAGTAGATTCGACAAGATGTTCTAAATCAATAAAACCAATAGGAGAAATGGTTGCTACAGCACCTTGATGATTATTTGGAGTAAGACGATTTAATTTTTCTACAGGAACATAAGAGAAGTTAACGTTTGCACGTTTCATCACCTTCATTAAATCTTTCATTAGTTCTCCAGCAATGTCTTTTTGTATAAAGACTTTGTCTACTTCTTTTCCTGCTTGAATTGCTTCTATAATGGCTCTAATGCCAAATATTTGATGTTCTTTTTCCATAGGACAAATATAGGTAATATGTTTCTATAAAAAAACCGCTCTGAATTAACAGAGCGGTTCATTATTATTGATTACTTGAATCTAAGATTCTTAGTATTCGTCTTCGAAGAAACCTGTTCTTTTGTGACCTACATAAAGAATATCTTTACCAGCAGGATCATAGTCAAAATGAGCTCTGAAAGAGATTTTGTCTACTTTGTGTCCACCTTTAGATACACCAGCTCCTTTTTCGATTTTTCCTTCAGTAATAGTTACTTTAGTTCCTGGATCAATTATGTTATCAGCAGCTGTAGCTGTGAAAGTTCCAGTTTTAGTGTCAATTTCTACTTTACATTTAATATAGTAACCACGTTTAGCATCATCAATCCACATTGTGTTATTGTTGGCTGCGGTATTGTACGTAGAGTGTATAGCATGTTGCGCATATACATTTCCATTAGTATCAGTTACGTCCATAAACCAATCACCTGCATAAGCTTCAACAGATGTTCCTCCTGGATCAGTATCTCCAACTTCGTCACAAGCTACAAATGACGTAAGTACAAGCATTGCTACAAGTACACGTGATATATTTAGTTTTAATTTTTTCATTTTAATAATTTTAAAGTTGTACTTGAGTTAATGTTGAAACGAACTTATAATTAGTCTCCGGATCAGCAGCCCAATCAGTTGTTAGTACAAGTGTTTTAGTAGCAGGATCAACAGTTAAACCTGTTATTTTTGCAGATCCTCCGAAATAGTCACATACTGGAATTCCAGGGAAAGTGAATGTATTAGTGGCGATATTACCAGTAATAGTTCCTCCTACAGCAGCAGAAGTCACTCCAATACTTCTCGAAATATCATACCATCCTCCAAAAGCATCAGATACTTGGTAAGAACCGTCAGTGTTTTTCCAGATGTAAATGTATTTAACGTTTTCTGAACTTCCTTGAGATGCAGCCATTAAGGTTCCATTTCTTCTAGTTGTAGCGATATACACACCTTCAATACTACTAACAAGATCTCCTGTTTTGTAAACGATTACTTTTCTTGTAGTATTTCCTTTGAAACCATCTACGTTTGTAGCGCTATAAGTTTCAGTGTACTCATCGATTTTGCTTGTGTCAAGAGTTTTAGCTCCTCTGTATTTTCCAGCAAAAGTTATTTCAGTTGGAATTACTGCTCCATTTTCTGTTGCTACAACTCCAGGATCACTATATGTTGCGCCTAGGGCCACAAATACTGTACTTTCACCATTGAATTCAAATACAGGGTAGTTTGTAACTCGAGATACTCCAGCACTTGAATCAGGATCGCAAGAAGTAAGTAGTAAACCACTAACTACTACTGTCATCAGTTTTATGAATATATTTTTCATTTTTTTAATTTTAATTAGTTAACATCCCACCAAACTGGATCAGTAATTGCTTTTAAAGCTGGTGCGTTAGGATTTCTAGTTTTTACGCTGTTAGGAAGAACAACTCTTTTTGGGAATAATTCTCCTGTTTGGCTGTTTACAGAAATTCTAAATTGTCCAGGTACATAAGATTCGCTAGTTTGAGGTACAGCAGATACTCTAGGATATCCTGTTCTGTTTTGCTCAAAGAAAGATTCGTATCCATTACCAGGGAAACTAGCAATCCATTTTTGAGTAATAATTGCTTCGATTTTTTGTGCTTGTGTTCCTGTTGAAGGGAATGCATATTTTCCTGCAGCGTCTAGGAAAGTATTAGCGTTTCCAATTCCTGGAACAGTAACTGTACCAATTGTAGTGCTAGTTTGGTATTTAGCAAAATTAGCTTGAACACCTAAGTCATACTTGTCTTTAGCTCCTGTACCTCCAAAATATCTAACAAGAGCTTCAGCTTGTAAGAAATAGCTTTCTTCAATACTAATAAAATAGAAAGGAGTTGTTGCCCAAAGTGATACTAAAGATAAGTTAGTAGTACTGTTTAAGAAGTCACCTTGATTATTAGGAACACCAACACCATAATATTTATTAAGACGTGGATCTGCATTTGCTTGTAAATAAGAGTATAATGTTTTACTAGCTCTAAGGTTTCCAGTAGTATTTAACTGTCTTCTGTCAGTTTCGTACAATGGGTTACTTCTGTCTGCAGCATCTTCAAATTGAGTCATTGCAGCATCTTTTGTATCTAAAAATTTAGCACCAGAATTGATTAAAGTTGTAATTCCTGATTGAGCTAAAGTTGGATCTACTTCTGTTAATCTTGTGTATAATTTTAACAATAAAGTATTACCGAATTTTGTCCATTGTTCCATGTCTCCACCGAAAAGGAAATCATCTTTACCTGGATTGTCACCTACAGAAGCATTTAGATCTTTAGATAAAGCTAATTTTAAATCAGCAATCATTAAGTCGTAAGTTTCTTTACCTGTATTGAATTTAGGATATAGGATGTTTGTATTATTTGCTTCTGCGTAAGGAATAGCATCGTAGATATCTGTTAAAACTTGAGAAGCTTCAACTTCTAATACAGTAGCCATTAAGAAATATTTAGTGTTCCCTTCAGCAGCAGCTTGTGCTTTTACAGTTCTAATATCATTTAATGCATCATACATAGCAGCATATGCCTGTTGATAATCATTAGTACCAATACTGTACTGATCAACGTCTTTGTATTGATTAGAAGTATTGTTTTGTGTCCAGAATTGAGACCAAAATCCGCCAATTAAAGCGTAGTATGATCCCTGTGCACCTGCAAGACCTGCGATTCCAGCAGGAAAAATGGTGCTATTTGCTTGCCCCGGAGGCAATAAATCCGGGTCTCTATTAATGTCAAATACTTCATCGCATGACACTAATAAGAAAAGAGCTGTTATTATTGTTGCTATCTTTTTCATTTTACTATATATTTTTTTAGAATGATAATTTTAAAACTCCACCTACTGATCTTTGTGATGGGTTAGCTCCAAATTCTCCTAAATCTGAAAGTACACCAGTTCCGTAAGTTCCTACCTCAGGATCAACATATGGGTTGTCTCCAGGAGTCCACATAAACAAGTTTCTTGCGTAGATTCCTACTGTGATTTTGTTTAATCCCATGTTTTTACTAAGTGCAGAAGGGAAGTCGTAGTTTAAATTTACCTCTCTTAGACGTACAAAAGTTTTGTCAATTACGTGATTTTTCTCGTATCCAATGTTACTTTGCGTGTTGTAGTAGTTAGCAACGTTAGCAAAAGAAACAGGAGTTGTGTTTTCTACATAAGTTATAGAACCATCAGTGCCAACAACTTCGTTAACAGAGTTAGGTACGATGAATGGATTTCTGTCATTATAAGTAGTTTCGATACCATTTCCTACGAAATGAGCCAATCTTTTTGTGTAAGAATACATTTCTCCTCCTTGTTTCCAGTCAAGAGATACACCTAAATTAAAGTTTTTGTATTTGAAAGTATTTTGTAATCCCATTACGAAGTCACGTTGAGAATTTCCAACGTTTTGAGCTTCAGTACTTGCAACGTTAATACCGTTTGTAGCGCTTACAATTGGTTGACCAGCTGCAGTAGTTTTAGGTACTAGCGAGTAGTATGATCCAATAGGTTGTCCTTTTACAGCTCTAAAGAATACGTTATATCCTGCTGCTAAATCTACATAAGGAAGTCCACCATTTACTTCAGTTACCTCATTCCAGTTTTTAGTGAATGTGTAAGTTAAATTCCAAGTAAAGTCTTGGTTTTTAATTGGACTTGCACTAAGAGAAAGCTCAATACCTTTGTTTTGGATTGTAGCGGCATTAATTGTTTTTTGTGTATAACCAGTAGATGGATCTAAAGGTAAGTTAACAATTGCATCTTTAGTTGTTTTGTGATAAACAGCAACATCATAACTGATTCTGTTTTTGAAGAATGATCCTTCAGCACCAAGTTCGTACTCAACGGTACTTTCTGGTTTTAAGTCTGGATTTCCAAGTCTACCGTTAGCCTCGTAAAAACTAACTCCTCCAACTGGAGATGCAATGATACCGAAGTTTGCAGCAGCAGATCCAGGAATATAAGAGTTTTCTGTTCTGTAAGGATCAGTGTCGTTTGCAATTTTAGAAGCAGCAGCTCTTAATTTTAAGAAAGTATCACCGTTGTCAATTACAATTGCACCCAAAGATGCTGACGGGTAGAAATAACTATTGTTTCCAATAGGTAATGTAGATGTAACATCTTGTCTACCTGTAATAGTAGCGAAATATCTGTTTTTGAAAGCAAATTCTGCAGATGCATAAACTGCTCCAGTTTTTCTTACACTATTAGATTGATCAATTGTTGGTCTAACAGCAGAGTTAGAAAGTTCATAATATCCAGGAATACCTAGGTTAGTAATCGTATTGAATAATCTGTCGCTCTCTCTTTTGTTAAAGTTAACACCACCTAAAAGGTTTAATGTCCAGTCTTCACCTAAATTAGTGTTGTAGTTAAGGTTGAAAAATGTATCAAATTCAGAGTATTCAGATCTTCCTTCTGTAACTCCACCTACTGTTAAGCTTCCTGCAAGATCTTGAGGGCTTCCTGGTAAGTAGTCAACGATAGCTCCGTAACTTTTGAATCTTTCAGTTCTAACGTTACCACCAATCTGCCATGTAGCAGTTAATTTATCAGTGATTTTGTAGCTTAAATTAGCATTTCCAAAAAAGTTACTTCCAAAAATTTTAGTACTGTTCTCGTTAATTGAGAAGTATGGGTTAGTAGCGTAAGGAGTAAAATAGTATGAAGGAGTGTTAAAAGGATTGTTTTTGTAATCTTTTAAATCAACAATACTAACATCCGTTGGGATTTGTAATAAATCTTGTTGTAAAGTAGAACCTTGTCCAGCATCATCACCTTGACCAGTGTTAACAACACTTTGATCTTTGTAGATATAGTTAATTGAAGTTCTTAAAGTAAATCTTTTACCTTTTAATCCTCCATTAAAACCAATAGATTGTTTTTTGTATAAATCAGCATCTGTTGGTACAACTCCATCACTGTTCACGTTAGAAAATACTAAAGAGAAATCAGATGTGTCTCCACCACCGCTTAAGTTTACAGACTGTGTAGACATTACACCTGTGTTGTAGAAGTCTCTAACATTGTTTTTTAAAGCTACATAAGGTTTAATTTGTTGGCTGTTTTCGTAAACAGATCCCCATGGTCTAACTTCTCCATTGAATGCAGGTCCCCAAGAACCATTTTCATTACTGTAAGAGTTAGATCCAGAGTAGCTTACTCCGTTCCAACCTTGTCCAAATTGAGTCTGGTTGTGTGGAACTCTTGCTACTTCACTTAACTCTGTAGAAGCTAACATGTCAACTTTAATTCCTGAGTTTGCTTTTCCTTTTTTAGTTGTAATGATAATTACACCACCACCTGCTCTTGATCCGTATAATGCAGAAGCAGCAGCACCTTTAAGTACTGTCATACTTTCGATATTGTTAGGGTCAAGATCACTAACACCGTTACCAGCATCGTAAGATCTAGTAGAAGTAGCTACTCCATTGTTTCCTGTACCTGTTGGAGTATTGTTAATTGGTGTTCCGTCAATTACATAAAGTGGTCCGTTATTTCCAGTAATTGTGTTCAATCCACGGATAACAACTTTTGTAGAAGCTCCTGGTTGAGATGGAGAAGTAATGTCAACCCCTGCAATTTTACCAGAAAGTGTTTCGAATGGGTTCGCATTAACTACTTGTGTAAGCGCATCTGATTTTAAAGTTGTAGTTGCATATCCAAGAGATTTTTTCTCTCTTTTGATACCGAAGGCAGTTACAACTACACCTTCAAGTTCTTGTGCTCCTGCATCTGCCATTTTAACATTTACAGTTGAAGAACTTGCGGCTACTTCCTGAGTTTTCATCCCAATGTAGCTAAATACCAAAACTTGGCTTGGTGATACTTTGATCGAAAATTTACCATCAAAGTCAGTTTGTGTTCCCGTTTTAGTTCCTTTAACTAATACACTAACACCCGGTAAAGGCATTCCTGCATTGTCAGAAACTGTCCCAGAAACAGCTCTTTCTTGCGCAAATGATAATTGCGCAACTAGTACTAGTAAAAGTACTAAGAATCCATTGAACTTTAGTTTCATTTTTAAATATTTTGAATTAGTATCGCAAAACTCTTAATAATTTGTTAACTTTCCTAATAAAAAAAATATTTTTTTCGTTAAACATCAAAATTTAACATTATAACATATGTTTATGATAGTGTTATATAATTGCAAATCTGAAGTTTTTTCTCCTCCATTTGTAAGGTTTATTTTTAATAAGCCATTTGGGGTTTGAACGGTCGTTCCAATGCCTATTCCTATTAATTTTTTTATTTGATTTTTGTTTGAAACGCTTGTGAGATCTTGGTATAATGCGTAATCTAGAATGGAGTTGATGTATAGGCTTTTTGAAGCTAAATATCTGTATTCTGTAAGAATCATTGAAGTGAAGTTAGCTTGTAGACTGTTTTCTAAAAAACCTCTAATTGAATTCATTCCTCCAAAACGAAATAATTCATTAGAAATATAGTTCTGGCTTTTTAAGATATAATTTTGTGAATTTATGTTAATGAAATTCTTAGGATTTAACTCAAAATTATATTTGAGATTGAGATTCGCAAATAACTGATTACTTGTGCCAACTGTTTCGGGGCTGCTGTTTGTATCTCGTTTTCCAAATCCTAATGTGGTATATATATATGCTTTGTTAAGGAATATCGGGTTTTGATAATCTGCTTTCTGGTAATCAAAAGTTGTTGTGAGATAAGAATTGTTGAAATCACTAATTGTAGAATTGTTGGTGTTTTGAATGTCACTCGATTCTGTTGATTGATATCCGATGTAAAGTTTTGAATTGTAGTTTAAGTAATAACCTAAATTGATATCGGTCTTGGTGTTTTGAAAAGTACTGTCTTGTTTGAAGATGTTTAATTGCGCTTTAATTCCTATAGGAGATTGAAATAGGTATGGAATTTCAATTTTAGTATTAAAGGTTTTTTGTTGGTTTCCGTCACTTTTCCAGTATAATGAAAATTTTTCTCCGGCATGTAGTGTGTTGATTAATGAAATGTCTAAATATCCATTTAGAACTAGTTTTTTATTTTCGTCATTTGAAAAACCAATATATCCATCAAAAGTGTTGGCTTTTCTTTTTTCGATGTAGGTGTAGATTTTTGTTGAATCTTTGGTGAAAAGTATTTCGGGGTATTTGGTCTGGGAGATAAATTCAAAGCTGTTAAGGTCGTTGTGTATGTTCTTGATGATATCCTGATTGAAAGTTCTGTTGATGTACTTTTTGTTTAATTGTTTTAAGGCTCCTTTTGGGAAATAATCTTTAGAATTCGTATTTGTGTAATTTACAATAATAGAATTTAAGTTTCTTTTTTTTTCGGAATCAAGATTTAAATCGGCATAAATTGCGGAATTCTTTTTGGTGATATTTTTCAATTTTATTTTTGTGAAGGCAAAACCGGCTTTTTCTTTGTTTGAAATCTCCTGATTGAGAAAGTTTTCTAATTCAGAGTAAGGAATTATCAAGCTGTCTTTGGTGGAGTTTTTTTGGTTATAAAATAGATTGTTTATACCTATATATATATGTACTTCTTTTATCTTGTTTTTTAAGTCGATTATTGCAGTGAAAGTACTGTCGTTTGTTTTTTTGTTTTCCAGTATTTCAGAGTCTATATATCCTTGTTTTGTTAGTTGGTTGTTGACTTTTGTGATTTCGTTATAAAGAGATTTCAGGTTAGGGTGCTTTTTGCTATATGATATAGAATCAATTGTTTGGCTTTGTTTTTTGTTGATCCCATTTACATTTAAGTAAAACGATTGGGCAAAACAGCCTGAAGTGATTAAGAAAATGAATATGTTAAGTAATTGTTTCAAAAAGCAATTGTTTGTTGGTTAAATGTAAAGCAAATATCCAATGTTTCTTTGTGAAATCATAGATATAAATAATGTTGTTGAAAATTAATGATTTAACGTTTGTATAGTGAAAAATATTTTATACATTTGCAACCCCGTAAAAAGCGGGAATTTAATAAACATAATAATTTTTAGTATTAATTATGCCAACAATTCAACAATTAGTAAGAACAGGAAGAACTCAGATCACTAAGAAGAGTAAATCGGTTGCTTTAGATTCTTGTCCTCAAAGAAGAGGGGTTTGTACGCGTGTTTACACTACTACACCAAAAAAACCAAACTCTGCAATGCGTAAAGTTGCGCGTGTACGTTTGACAAATGGTAATGAGGTGAATGCTTACATCCCAGGAGAAGGACACAATCTACAAGAGCACTCGATAGTATTAGTGCGAGGTGGAAGGGTAAAAGATTTACCAGGTGTTAGATATCACATCGTTCGTGGAGCGCTTGATACGTCAGGTGTTGCAGGAAGAACGCAAAGAAGATCTAAGTACGGTGCTAAACGCCCAAAAGAAGCAAAAAAGTAATTTAAAAACTTTTAAGAAAAAGACATGAGAAAAAGAGCGGCAAAGAAAAGACCACTTTTACCGGATCCAAGGTTTAATGACCAATTAGTAACGCGTTTTGTGAACAACTTAATGTGGGATGGTAAGAAATCTACAGCTTTTAAAGTATTTTATGATGCTATTGATATCATCGAAACTAAAAAGCAAAATGATGAGAAAACTTCATTAGAGATCTGGAAAGATGCTTTAACAAACGTTATGCCTCACGTAGAAGTACGTAGCCGTAGAGTTGGTGGAGCTACATTCCAAATCCCAATGCAAATTCGTCCAGACAGAAAAATTTCTATGGCAATGAAGTGGTTAATACTTTATTCAAGAAGAAGAAATGAAAAATCTATGGCACAACGTTTAGCTTCTGAGTGTTTAGCAGCTGCTAAAGAAGAAGGTGCTGCAGTTAAGAAAAGAATGGATACTCACAAAATGGCAGAAGCTAATAAAGCATTCTCTCACTTTAGATTTTAATTCGTAAAGAAATGGCTAGAGATTTAAAATATACAAGAAATATCGGAATCGCTGCTCACATTGATGCTGGTAAAACAACGACAACTGAGCGTATTCTTTTTTATACTGGAAAGTCACACAAAATTGGTGAGGTACACGATGGTGCTGCAACAATGGACTGGATGGCTCAAGAGCAAGAAAGAGGTATTACAATTACTTCTGCTGCTACAACTTGTACTTGGAACTTTCCAACTGTACAAGGTAAAGTTATTCCAGAATCATTACCATACCACTTTAATATTATTGATACTCCTGGACACGTTGACTTTACCGTAGAGGTAAACCGTTCTTTACGTGTACTTGATGGTTTAGTTTTCTTATTTAGTGCTGTTGATGGTGTTGAGCCGCAATCAGAAACTAACTGGAGACTTGCTGATCAATATAGAGTTCCTCGTATGGGATTCGTAAATAAAATGGACCGTCAAGGTGCTAACTTTTTAGCTGTATGTGGACAGGTTAAAGATATGTTGAAATCGAATGCGGTTGCAATTACTTTGCCTATTGGTGATGAAGCAGATTTCAAAGGTATTGTTGACTTAGTTAAAAATCAAGCTATCGTATGGCATGATGAAACTCAAGGGGCTACTTTTGACGTTGTAGATATCCCAGCTGATATGGTTGATGACGTTAAGCATTACCGTTCTATTCTTATCGAAGAGATTGCAACTTATGATGAAAATCTTTTGGATAAGTACATGGAAGATGAAAATTCTATTACTGAAGAAGAAATCAACAACGCTTTAAGAGCGGCTACTATTGATATGGCAATCATTCCTATGCTTGCTGGTTCTTCTTTCAAAAACAAAGGTGTTCAATTTATGCTGGATGCAGTTTGTAAATATTTACCATCTCCATTGGATAAAGAAGGTATTGAAGGAATTCACCCTGATGATGCTGAATTATTAGAAGAAGATCAAACTAAAATCTTACGTAAACCAGACGTAAAAGAGCCGTTCGCTGCTTTAGCGTTTAAAATCGCTACTGACCCATTCGTAGGTCGTTTAGCTTTCTTCCGTGCTTACTCTGGACGTTTAGATGCTGGTTCTTATGTTTTAAATACTCGTTCTGGTAACAAAGAGAGAATTTCTCGTATTTACCAAATGCACGCTAACAAACAAAATCCAATCGAATATATTGAGGCTGGAGATATTGGAGCTGCTGTAGGATTTAAAGATATCAAAACTGGAGATACTTTATCTGATGAGAAACATCCAATTATCTTGGAATCTATGAAATTCCCTGAGCCAGTAATTGGTATCGCTATTGAGCCTAAAACTAAAGCTGACGTTGATAAAATGGGTATGGCTTTAGCGAAATTAGCTGAAGAGGATCCAACATTTACTGTAAGAACTGATGAGGCTTCAGGTCAAACTATTATTTCTGGTATGGGTGAGCTTCACTTAGATATCTTAGTTGATCGTATGAAACGTGAGTTTAAAGTAGAGGTTAATCAAGGTGAGCCACAAGTTGAGTACAAAGAGGCGTTTACTAAATCTGCTCAACATAGAGAAACTTACAAAAAACAATCTGGAGGTCGTGGTAAATTCGGTGATATCGTATTTAGAATCGAGCCTGCTGATGAAGTTGATGGTAAAGTTCCTGTAGGATTACAGTTTGTTAATGAGGTAAAAGGTGGTAACGTTCCTAAAGAATATATCCCTGCTGTTGAAAAAGGTTTCCGTGAGGCTATGAAAACAGGTCCATTAGCTGGATACGCTGTTGATAGTTTGAAGGTAACTTTATTAGACGGATCTTTCCACCCTGTGGATTCTGATGCTCTTTCTTTCGAATTAGCTGCAAGAATGGGTTATAAAGAATCTGGACGTGCTGCTGGAGCTGTTATTCTTGAGCCAATCATGAAAATCGAAGTTATTACTCCTGAAGAAAACATGGGTGATATCGTAGGTGACTTGAACCGTCGTAGAGGCCAAGTTAATGACATGGGTGATAGGAATGGTGCTAAAACTATCAAAGCTGATGTGCCTTTATCAGAAATGTTTGGTTATGTAACTACATTAAGAACATTATCTTCTGGTAGAGCTACTTCGACAATGGAGTTCTCTCACTATGCAGAAACACCTTCTAATATTTCAGAAGAGGTAATCAAAAAAGCAAAAGGTAACGCTTAATTTTAAGAAAATGAGTCAAAAAATCAGAATAAAACTAAAATCTTACGATCACATGTTGGTAGATAAATCTGCTGAAAAGATCGTAAAAACAGTAAAAACTACTGGAGCAGTTGTGACAGGTCCAATTCCGTTGCCAACTCACAAAAAACTTTTCACTGTATTACGTTCTCCGCACGTTAACAAAAAAGCGAGAGAGCAATTTGAAGTAATGTCATACAAGAGATTGATTGATATTTATTCGTCTTCATCTAAAACTATTGATGCTTTAATGAAACTTGAATTGCCAAGTGGTGTTGAAGTAGAGATAAAAGTATAATTTTTTTATATTTTTTTTATATAAAAAGCGAGTCAGAAATGTCTCGCTTTTTTTTGTTTTAAAAGATTGGTAATGATGATGTTGTTTTGGGGAATTAAGGTCGCAAAGTATTTTTTGATTCCCTTGTAATGTCCTTTGTTTTAGGGCGGTGCGAAGTTTTTTTATTGCTATTTCGTTAATAAATTGTTAGGTGAAAATTGCTTGATAATTGAAAAAAGTGCTTTAAGGATTTGTGTTGGAAAGTTTGTTTTTGGTGCTAATTCGAGGCTTGGATTTTGATAATGAGCGATTTAATTTTTGTAACCGTTTGGTTTATTCGATTTTAATATCTACTTTTGCACTCCCTGTTTGGAAATTTCTGTTATTTTCAAATTGAAGGGAATTTTAGTAATTAATAATTAATATTTATGTCTGGGTTAATTGGTAAGAAAATCGGCATGACTAGTATTTTCGATGAAAACGGGAAAAACATTCCTTGTACAGTAATCGAAGCTGGGCCATGCGTTGTTACCCAAGTCAGAACCAACGAGGTTGACGGGTATGAAGCGTTGCAACTTGGTTTCGATGACAAAAACGAGAAACATTCTACTAAAGCTGCTTTAGGGCACTTTAAAAAAGCTGGAACTGTTGCTAAGAAAAAAGTCGTTGAATTCCAAGATTTCGCAACTGAACAAAAATTAGGAGATCTTATTGATGTTACTATTTTTGAAGAAGGAGAATTTGTAGATGTACAAGGTGTGTCTAAAGGTAAAGGTTTCCAAGGTGTTGTTAAACGTCACGGTTTTGGTGGGGTTGGACAAGCTACTCATGGTCAGCACAACCGTTTAAGAGCGCCAGGTTCTGTAGGAGCTTCTTCTTATCCATCTAGAGTATTCAAAGGAATGCGTATGGCTGGAAGAATGGGAGGAGAAAATGTAAAAGTTCAAAACCTTAGAGTTTTAAAAGTAGTTGCTGAAAAGAATCTACTTGTTGTTAAAGGATGTATTCCAGGGCACAAAAACTCTTACGTAATCATTCAGAAGTAATGGAAGTAAAAGTATTAGATTTCAACGGAAAAGATACTGGTAGAAAAGTTCAACTTTCTGATTCAGTATTCGCAATTGAACCAAACAATCACGCTGTATATCTTGATGTTAAGCAATATCTTGCTAATCAAAGACAAGGTACTCACAAAGCTAAAGAAAGAGCTGAAGTAACTGGAAGTACGCGTAAGATTAAAAAACAAAAAGGAACTGGTACTGCTCGTGCAGGAAGTGTTAAGAATCCTTTGTTTAAAGGTGGAGGAACAGTTTTCGGGCCAAGACCAAGAAGTTATTCATTCAAATTGAATAAAAGCTTGAAAAGATTGGCTAGAAAATCAGCTTTCTCAATTAAAGCAAAAGAGTCTAACATTGTAGTTCTTGAAGACTTTAATTTTGAAGTGCCAAACACTAAAAATTTCATTAACGTTTTGAAAGCTTTAGGGTTAGAAAATAAAAAATCTCTATTCGTGTTGGGTGAGTCAAATAAAAACGTATATTTGTCGTCACGCAATTTGAAGGCTTCTAACGTCGTAACTAGCTCAGAATTAAGCACTTACGCAATATTAAACGCTAATAATTTAGTGCTTTTGGAAGGTTCTTTAGGGTTAATTGAAGAAAATTTAAGTAAATAATAGGAATATGAGCATCATTATCAGACCTATAGTAACGGAAAAAGTAACCAAAGAAAGTGAAGTTCTAAACCGCTTCGGATTCGTTGTTGACAAAAAAGCAAACAAAGTTGAAATTAAGAAAGCTGTTGAGGCTGCTTATGGAGTAACTATCGTTTCTGTTAACACAATGAATGTGAGACCAGATAGATCTACTAAATACACTAAAAGTGGTTTAATCAGTGGAAAGACAAATGCAATTAAAAAAGCAATTGTTCAAGTACAAGAAGGAGAAACAATTGATTTTTACAACAATATCTAAGATAGAAAAATGTCAGTAAGAAAATTAAAACCTATTACCCCAGGTCAGCGATTTAGAGTTGTGAATGGTTATGACGCCATTACAACTGATAAGCCGGAACGCTCTTTGATAGCGCCGATAAAAAACTCTGGAGGTAGAAATAGTCAAGGAAAGATGACCATGCGTTATACGGGTGGTGGTCACAAGCAGAGATATCGTATTATTGATTTCAAAAGAACTAAAGATGGAATTCCAGCTACAGTGAAATCAATCGAATACGATCCAAATCGTACTGCGTTTATCGCTTTATTAGCTTATGCTGATGGAGAGAAAACTTATATTATCGCTCAAAACGGATTGAAAGTTGGTCAGAAATTAGTTTCTGGTCCAGAATCTCAACCAGAGATTGGTAATACTTTACCTTTAAGCAGAATTCCTCTTGGAACTGTTATATCTTGTATTGAGTTACGTCCAGGACAAGGAGCGGTTATCGCTCGTTCAGCTGGAACTTTTGCTCAGTTAATGGCAAGAGACGGGAAATATGCAACAATTAAAATGCCATCTGGTGAGACAAGATTGATCTTGTTAACTTGTTCGGCTACAATTGGAGCTGTTTCTAACTCTGACCACCAATTAGTTGTATCTGGTAAAGCAGGTAGAACAAGATGGTTAGGAAGAAGACCTAGAACTAGACCAGTAGCGATGAACCCAGTTGATCACCCTATGGGAGGTGGTGAAGGACGTTCTTCTGGAGGGCACCCACGTTCAAGAAACGGATTGCCAGCTAAAGGTTACAGAACTCGTTCTAAGAAAAACCCGAGTAACAAGTATATCGTAGAACGTAGAAAGAAATAATAAGATATGGCACGTTCATTAAAAAAAGGACCTTTCGTTCATTATAAATTAGACAAGAAAGTTCAAGAAAACGTAGAAAGTGGTAAAAATGCAGTTGTTAAGACTTGGTCTAGAGCTTCAATGATTACTCCAGATTTCGTTGGACAAACTATCGCAGTTCATAACGGTCGTCAATTTGTACCAGTTTACGTAACAGAAAACATGGTAGGTCACAAATTAGGAGAATTTTCACCAACTAGATCTTTTAGAGGTCATGCTGGAGCAAAAAATAAAGGTAAAAAATAAAAGAAGCAATGGGAGTTCGTAAAAGAGAAACAGCAGATGCGAGAAAAGAGGCTAATAAGTCTATCGCTTTCGCAAAATTGAATAACTGCCCTACTTCACCTAGAAAAATGCGCTTAGTAGCGGACTTGGTAAGAGGTCAGAAGGTAGAAAGAGCACTTAACATTTTAAGATTCAGTTCTAAAGAAGCTTCAAGAAAATTAGAAAAACTATTATTATCTGCAATCAATAACTGGGAGCAAAAAAATAGTGAAGGTAATTTAGAGGAAGCTGGATTATTTGTTAAAGAGATCAGAGTAGATGGTGGAATGATGTTAAAAAGACTTCGTCCAGCTCCACAAGGTCGTGCACACAGAATAAGAAAACGTTCTAATCACGTAACAATCGTGCTTGGAGCTATCAATAACACACAAAGCAATTCTTAAGCAGCATGGGACAAAAGACAAATCCAATTGGAAATAGACTTGGTATCATCAGAGGATGGGACTCAAACTGGTATGGTGGAAATGATTACGGCGATAAATTAGCTGAAGATCACAAAATCAGAAAGTATATCCACGCTCGTTTATCAAAAGCTAGTGTATCTAAAGTAATCATCGAGAGAACTTTAAAGCTTGTAACCGTTACTATCACTACTGCTAGACCTGGTATCATTATCGGAAAAGGTGGACAAGAGGTAGACAAGTTAAAAGAGGAACTTAAGAAAGTTACTGATAAAGAGGTTCAAATTAACATCTTTGAAATTAAAAGACCTGAGTTAGATGCTTATCTTGTGGCGACAAGCATCGCTCGTCAAATCGAAAGCCGTATTTCTTACAGACGTGCAATCAAAATGGCTATTGCTGCTTCTATGCGTATGAACGCTGAAGGTATCAAAGTTTTGATTTCTGGTCGTTTGAATGGTGCAGAGATGGCGCGTTCAGAAGGTTTTAAAGAAGGTAGAATTCCTCTATCAACTTTCAGAGCTGACATTGACTATGCTTTGGCTGAAGCTCATACTACTTACGGTAGAATGGGGATCAAAGTATGGATCATGAAAGGTGAAGTTTACGGTAAGAGAGAACTTTCTCCACTTGCTGGAATGGACAAAAAACAATCTGGTACTGGTGGTGGTAAAGGTGGAGATGCTCCTAGAGGCAAATCTAACTTTAACAAAGGAGGTAAACCAGACGCTCGTAAAAGAAAGTAAATTTTTAAACTAAAGAAAAATGTTACAGCCTAAAAGAACAAAATACCGTAAGGTACAAAAAGGTAGAATGAAAGGTAACTCTCAAAGAGGGCATGAACTTTCAAATGGAATGTTTGGTATTAAATCTGTACATGAAGATGGAATGTTCTTAACTTCTCGTCAAATCGAAGCTGCACGTATCGCTGCAACTCGTTACATGAAAAGAGAGGGACAATTATGGATTAAAATTTTCCCAGACAAACCTATTACGAAGAAACCTCTTGAAGTACGTATGGGTAAAGGTAAAGGAGCAGTTGAGTATTGGGCTGCTGTTGTTAAACCAGGAAGAATTATGTTTGAAGTTGGAGGAGTTCCTTTGTCAGTTGCAAAAGAGGCGTTACGTCTTGCAGCTCAAAAGCTTCCAGTAAAAACTAAGTTCGTCGTTGCTAGAGATTTCGAAGCATAATTTATATTTATTATGAAACAATCAGAAATAAAAGATCTTTCTGCAGCGGAGTTGCAAGAAAAGCTTAGTCAAACTAAGAAAGTATATGCTGACCTAAAAATGGCTCATGCTATCTCTCCAATTGCTAACCCACTTCAAATTAGAAGCGTTAGAAGAACAGTTGCAAGATTAGCTACAGAGTTAACTAAAAGAGAGTTACAATAATTGTATTCTGCTGAAAGATGGAAGAAAAAAGAAATTTAAGAAAAGAAAGAATAGGTGTTGTTACTTCAAATAAGATGGATAAATCTATCGTTATTTCTGAAGTAAGAAAAGTAAAACACCCATTATACGGTAAGTTCGTGTTGAAAACTAAGAAATATGTTGCACACGACGAAACAAACGACTGTAACATTGGAGATACTGTAAGAATTAGCGAAACGCGTCCTTTAAGTAAAACAAAATGTTGGAGATTAGTTGAAATCTTAGAAAGAGCTAAATAATTATGGTACAACAAGAATCAAGACTAAAAGTAGCAGATAACACGGGAGCTAAAGAAGTTTTAACTATTCGTGTTTTAGGAGGTACTAAAAGAAGATATGCCTCTGTTGGTGACAAAATTGTAGTTTCTATCAAAGATGCAACTCCAAACGGAAACGTGAAAAAAGGAGCTGTTTCAACTGCAGTTGTTGTGCGTACTAAAAAAGAAGTGAGAAGAGCTGATGGTTCTTATATCCGTTTCGATGACAATGCATGTGTTCTTTTGAACGCTGCAGGGGAAATGAGAGGAACTCGTGTTTTTGGTCCGGTAGCAAGAGAACTTCGTGAAAAACAATTCATGAAAATTGTATCATTAGCACCAGAAGTGCTTTAATTCGTTTTTAAGATGATAAAGCTAAAAATAAAATCAGGAGATATCGTAAGAGTTATTGCTGGAGACCATAAAGGTGCTGAAGGTAAAGTTTTACGTGTTTACCGTGAGAAAAATAAAGCGATAGTTGAAGGTGTAAACTTGGTTTCAAAACACACTAAACCAAGTGCTAAAAACCCTCAAGGTGGTATCGTTAAGAAAGAGGCTTCTATTCAAATTTCTAACATTGCTTTAATTGATCCTAAAACTAAGGAAACAACTAGAGTAGGTATTAGAGTAGAAGGAGATAAGAAAGTAAGATTTTCAAAAAAATCTAATCAAGTACTATAGTAATGGCATATACACCTAGACTAAAAGAAGAATATAAGAGTAGAGTAATCTCTGCTCTTAAAGAAGAGTTCGGATATACAAACGTAATGCAAGTTCCTAAACTTGAAAAAATCGTTTTGAGCCGTGGAGTTGGTGCAGCTGTATCTGATAAAAAACTTATTGACTATGCAGTTGATGAGTTAACAAAGATCACTGGACAAAAAGCAGTTTCTACAATCTCTAAGAAAGACGTTGCGTCTTTCAAATTGAGAAAAGGAATGCCTATTGGAGCAAAAGTTACTTTACGTGGAGAAAGAATGTATGAGTTTTTAGATAGACTTATTACTTCTGCTTTACCACGTGTAAGAGATTTCGGTGGTATTAAGGCTACTGGTTTCGACGGAAGAGGTAACTACAATCTTGGAGTTTTGGAGCAAATCATTTTCCCAGAAATTGATATTGATAAAGTAAACAAAATTTCAGGAATGGATATTACTTTTGTTACTACTGCAAAAACAGACAAGGAAGCAAAGTCATTATTGGCTGAATTAGGATTACCTTTTAAAAAGAATTAAGACATGGCTAAAGAATCAATGAAAGCCCGCGAGGTGAAAAGAGAGAAAACGGTAGCTAAGTATGCTGAGAAGAGAAAAGCTTTATTAGAAGCTGGAGACTACGAAGGTTTACAAAGATTACCAAAAAATGCTTCACCTGTTCGTTTACACAATCGTTGCAAATTAACTGGAAGACCTAGAGGTTATATCCGTCAATTCGGAATCTCTCGTGTAACTTTCCGTGAAATGGCTAACAATGGATTAATTCCAGGTGTGAAAAAAGCATCTTGGTAATCTCGCAATAAGTTATTACTTTTGCAAACCAAAAAATAATTTTTAATTGATTAAAGGTTCGGGAGATGAGTATCTCCCGAAAACCATAATCGCAATCAAATACATATGTATACAGATCCTATTGCAGATTATTTGACTAGAGTTCGTAACGCTGTGGCTGCAAACCACAAGGTTGTTGAAATTCCAGCATCTAATCTAAAAAAAGAGATAACTAAGATCTTATTTGATCAAGGTTACATCTTGAGTTACAAATTTGAGCAGAACACTGTACAAGGTTCTATCAAAATCGCTTTGAAGTATGATAAAGATACTAAAGAGCCTGTAATCAAAGATATCCAAAGAATTAGTAAACCTGGTTTACGTAAGTACGCAGGTGCTGCCAAATTACCAAGAATCCTTAACGGATTAGGAATTGCTATTGTTTCTACATCAAAAGGTTTGATGACAGGAAAACAAGCTAAGCAATTAAATGTAGGTGGTGAAGTAATTTGTTACGTATACTAATTTTAAACACTAGATAAGATGTCAAGAATAGGTAAAAGCCCAATTGTAATCCCTGCTGGTGTAACTGTTGAAGTTAAAGACGGTAATATTACAGTAAAAGGAAAAAGAGGTCAACTAGTACAAGAGTTTTCGGACGTAAATGTAACTGTTGAAGGCGATCAAGTTTTAGTTGAAAGATCGTCTGATCATAAAGACCATAGAGCAAAACACGGATTATTTAGATCTTTGATCAATAATATGATTGTTGGTGTATCTGAAGGTTTCACAAAAGAACTAGAATTAGTTGGAGTTGGTTATAGAGCTTCAAACCAAGGTCAAAAATTAGATTTAGCTCTTGGGTATTCTCACAATATTGTTTTAGAAATTGCTCCAGAAGTATCTTTAGAAACAATATCTGAAAAAGGTAAGAACCCAATAGTAAAATTAACATCATTTGATAAACAACTTTTAGGTCAAGTTGCTGCGAAAATCAGAGGTTTCCGTAAGCCTGAGCCATACAAAGGAAAAGGTGTTAAATTTGTGGGTGAAGTATTAAGAAGAAAAGCAGGTAAATCAGCTTAAAATATAAGATTATGTCATTAACAAAATCTGAAAGAAGACAGAGAATTAAATTCAGAATTAGAAAATCGGTTAGTGGTTCTGCTGCTAGACCAAGACTTTCTGTATTTAGAAGTAATAAAGAAATTTACGCTCAAATCATTGATGATGTAAATGGAGTTACTATATTAGCTGCATCTTCAAGAGAAAAAGAAATAGGAAAAGGTACTAACGTTGAAGTAGCTGCTGCTGTTGGAAAATTAGTTGCAGAGAAAGCGTTAAAAGCTGGGATAGATACTATCACTTTTGATAGAGGTGGATATTTATATCACGGTCGTATTAAATCATTAGCGGAAGGCGCAAGAGCTGCTGGACTTAAATTCTAATATATTATGTCTAAATACAAAAATGTAGAATTGGTAAAACCTAGTGGTCTTGAATTAAAAGATCGTCTAGTTAGTGTTAATCGTGTTACTAAAGTTACAAAAGGAGGTAGAGCTTTCGGTTTTTCTGCTATTGTAGTTGTAGGTGATGAAAATGGAGTAGTTGGTCACGGATTAGGAAAATCTAAAGACGTTTCTGAAGCAATTGCGAAAGCAGTAGAAGATGCTAAGAAAAACTTAGTGAGAATTCCTTTGAATGGACAATCTGTTCCTCACGAACAAAAAGGTAAATTTGGTGGTGCACGTGTATTCTTAATTCCAGCTTCTCATGGTACTGGAGTTATTGCTGGTGGAGCTGTTCGTTCAGTTCTTGAGTCAGTAGGTATTCACGATGTATTGTCTAAATCTCAAGGATCATCAAATCCACACAACGTAGTTAAAGCAACTTTTGATGCTTTATTGCAAATGAGAAGCGCTCATACTGTTGCAAAACAAAGAGGTGTTTCTTTAGAGAAAGTTTTTAAAGGTTAATTAGGAAATTATGGCTAAATTATTAGTAAAACAAGTAAGAAGCAAAATCAACTGCCCTCTTTCTCAAAAGAGAGGATTGGAAGCTTTAGGTCTACGTAAAATTGGACAAGTTGTGGAGCACGAGTCAAATCCTGCTATCCTTGGGATGATAAACAAAGTTAAACACTTAGTTTCTGTAGAAGAAGCTAAATAACAAATACTGTTATGAATTTAAGTAACTTACAACCTGCTGAGGGATCTACGCACAATCAAAATAAAAGATTAGGTAGAGGAGAAGGTTCTGGAAAAGGTGGTACTGCTGCACGTGGACACAAAGGAGCTAAATCTCGTTCTGGTTATTCTAAAAAGATTGGTTTTGAAGGAGGGCAAATGCCACTTCAAAGACGTGTACCTAAGTTTGGTTTCAAAAACATCAATCGTAAAGAATACGAAGGTGTTAATTTAGATACTCTTCAATTATTAGTTGATAACGGTGCAATTACTGATTCTGTTTCAATGACAGATTTCGTAGCAAATCGTCTAGCTACTAAAAATGAAATTGTTAAGATTTTAGGTAGAGGAGAATTGAAAGCAAAATTAAAAGTAACTGCCCACAAATTTACTGCTACTGCAAAAGCTGCTATCGAAGCTGCTGGTGGAGAAGCTGTAACTATATAACTTATCTATTAAGATGAAGAAATTTATTGAATCAATAAGTAATGTTTGGAAAATCGAAGAACTAAAAAATAGAATCTTAATTACATTAGGATTACTTTTAGTATATCGTTTTGGAGCACACGTTACGCTTCCTGGAATTGACGCAACGCAATTGACTGGTTTAGCGGGACAAACTAAAAATGGTCTAGGATCTATTCTAGACATGTTCACCGGGGGTGCTTTCTCTAAAGCTTCAGTTTTTGCTTTAGGTATCATGCCTTATATTTCTGCGTCTATTGTCGTTCAGTTGATGGGGATTGCGATTCCATATTTACAAAAACTTCAAAATGATGGGGAAAGTGGTAGAAAAAAGATTAATCAAATCACTCGTTGGTTGACAATCGCTATCACATTGGTTCAAGGTCCAACTTATATCTATAATTTATACAGAACATTGCCTAGTAATGCATTTTTGCTAGGCTTTAATTCACCTGAATTTTTGTTCTCTTCTGTTATTATCTTAGTTACAGGTACAATTTTTGCTATGTGGCTTGGAGAGAAAATTACAGATAAAGGTATTGGAAATGGTATTTCATTGTTAATTATGGTTGGTATTTTAGCTCGTTTACCACAAGCTTTTATCCAAGAGTTTACAACTCGTGTTACCAATAACAATGGAGGTCCAATGTTATTAGTTATTGAAATTATTGTGTGGTTATTAGTTATCATTTCTTGTGTATTGCTAACAATGGCAGTACGTAGAATTCCTGTTCAGTACGCTCGTCGTACAACAACTGGAGACTACGAGCAAGATTTGGCAGGAGGTAATAGACAATGGATTCCTCTTAAGCTGAATGCTTCAGGAGTTATGCCAATCATTTTTGCTCAGGCAATTATGTTTATCCCTGCAGCTGTAGCTGGGCTGTCTAAATCAGATACATCACAATCAATTGTTGGTGCATTTAGTAATATGTTTGGTTTCTGGTATAACTTTGTTTTTGCAACTTTAATTATTGTATTTACATTCTTTTATACAGCAATCACTGTACCTACTAACAAAATGGCTGATGATTTAAAGAGAAGCGGTGGTTTTATTCCAGGTGTTCGTCCGGGAGCTGAAACTTCTGATTTCCTTGATAAAGTGATGTCTTTAATAACTTTCCCAGGATCTTTATTCCTTGCTTTGATTGCTGTGTTCCCAGCTATTGTTGTAAGTATTATGGATGTACAACAATCTTGGGCAATGTTTTTTGGAGGTACCTCTTTAATAATTATGGTTGGTGTTGCAATAGATACTATTCAACAGATCAATTCATACTTGTTAAATAAACATTATGATGGTTTAATGAAGACTGGTAAAAATAGAAAAGCGGTAGCTTAATATATTTATGGCAAAACAATCAGCAATAGAACAAGACGGATCAATCATTGAAGCATTATCTAATGCGATGTTCCGTGTAGAGTTAGAAAATGGACATATTGTAATTGCTCATATTTCTGGAAAAATGCGTATGCATTACATCAAATTATTACCTGGTGATAAAGTGAAACTAGAAATGAGTCCTTACGATTTGTCAAAAGCAAGAATTACTTATCGATATTAAAGGATATTCACTATGAAAGTTAGAGCATCAGTAAAAAAGAGAAGTGCCGAGTGCATTATCGTGCGTAGAAAAGGGAGACTGTACGTAATAAACAAAAAGAATCCTAGATTTAAACAAAGACAAGGATAATTATGGCAAGAATAGCAGGGGTAGATATCCCAAAAAACAAAAGAGGTGTTATCGCACTTACCTATATTTTCGGATTAGGAAAAAGTAGAGCTATTGAGATTTTAGAAAAAGCTCAAGTTAGCCAAGATAAAAAAGTTCAAGATTGGAATGATGATGAGATCGGAGCAATTCGTGAAGCTGTTTCATTTTACAAAATTGAAGGAGAATTACGTTCTGAAATTTCTTTAAACATTAAGCGTTTAATGGATATTGGATGTTACAGAGGTATCCGTCATAGATCTGGTCTTCCATTAAGAGGACAAAGAACTAAAAACAACTCAAGAACAAGAAAAGGTAAAAGAAAAACTGTTGCTAACAAGAAAAAAGCAACTAAATAATAAGTAATATGGCTAAAGCAACTGCAAAAAAACGTAAAGTTATCGTTGAATCAACGGGTGAGGCTCATATTTCTGCCACTTTTAATAACATTATTATTTCTTTGACTAATAAGAAAGGTGAAGTTATCTCTTGGTCTTCAGCTGGTAAAATGGGTTTCAGAGGTTCTAAAAAGAACACTCCTTACGCAGCTCAAATGGCAGCAGAAGATTGCGCTAAAGTAGCACTTGAGGCAGGACTTAAAAAAGTGAAAGTTTATGTAAAAGGACCAGGTAACGGACGTGAGTCTGCTATCCGTTCTATTCATAACGGTGGAATTGAAGTTACTGAAATTATTGATGTTACTCCAATGCCACACAACGGATGTCGTCCTCCAAAAAGACGTAGAGTTTAATTTTTTATTTTTATAGTATAAACAAGGTAGAACATAGATTATCGAAGGATTAGACCTGAATTCATAATTTCTACCTTAAATTTTTTTTAAAATGGCAAGATATACTGGTCCTAAAACCAAAATCGCTCGTAAATTTGGCGAGGCAATCTTCGGAGATGATAAATCTTTCGAAAAAAGAAATTACCCACCTGGACAACACGGGATGGCTAAAAAAAGAGGAAAAAAGTCTGAGTACGCTGTTCAGTTAATGGAAAAGCAAAAAGCTAAATATTCTTATGGAATTTTAGAAAAACAATTCAGAAACTTATTCGAAAAAGCATCAGCTACTAAAGGAGTTACTGGTGAAGTTTTATTACAATTATGCGAAGCAAGATTGGATAATGTTGTTTTTAGAATGGGAATTGCTCCATCTAGAAGAGGTGCGCGTCAAATCGTTTCTCACAGACACATTACTGTAAATGGAGAGGTTGTTAATATTCCTTCTTACCACCTTAAGCCTGGTGATAAAGTTGCAGTTCGTGAAAAATCTAAATCTTTAGAAGCTATCGAACGTTCTTTATCAAATTCAAGTCATGTTTATGAATGGATTACTTGGAACAATGATCTTAAAGAAGGAACTTTCGTTTCTGTACCTGCGAGACTTCAAATTCCAGAAAACATTAAAGAACAATTAATCGTAGAGTTGTACAACAAATAATAATTGACTTAGTCGAAATTTATGGCAATATTTAATTTTCAAAAGCCCGATAAAGTTATCATGATCGATTCAACCGATTTTGAAGGTAAATTCGAATTTAGACCTTTAGAACCTGGATATGGATTGACAGTTGGTAATGCACTTAGAAGAGTTTTGCTTTCAGCGTTAGAAGGTTATGCAATTACATCTGTTCGTATCGAAGGTGTAGATCATGAGTTTTCTACTATTTCAGGTGTTGTTGAGGACGTTACCGAAATTATCCTTAATCTAAAACAAGTACGTTTCAAACGTCAGATCGAAGATATCGATAATGAATCAGTTACTATTTCTGTTTCTGGTAAAGATCAATTAACAGCAGGTGATTTTCAAAAATTTATCTCAGGTTTCCAAGTTCTAAATCCAGACCTTGTTATCTGTAATTTAGATTCTAAAATCAAATTGAACTTCGATTTAACAATCGAAAAAGGTAGAGGATACGTTCCTGCTGAAGAGAACAAAAAACAAAATGCTGCAATTGGAACGATTTTTACAGATTCTATTTTTACTCCGGTAAAAAATGTAAAATATGCAATCGAAAACTTCCGTGTAGAGCAAAAAACAGATTACGAAAAATTAGTTTTTGAAATTAAGACTGATGGTTCTATCAATCCAAAAGATGCTCTTACTGAGGCTGCTAAAGTTTTAATTCACCATTTCATGTTGTTTTCTGACGAAAGAATTACACTTGAGGCTGACGAAATTGCACAAACAGAATCGTATGATGAAGAGTCATTGCATATGAGACAATTGCTTAAAACTAAGCTTGTTGATATGGATTTATCTGTGAGAGCACTAAATTGCTTGAAAGCGGCTGAAGTTGATACACTTGGTGATTTAGTATCTTTCAATAAAAATGACCTAATGAAATTCCGTAATTTCGGTAAAAAATCTTTAACTGAACTTGATGAACTTGTTGCAGTGAAGAATTTAACTTTCGGAATGGATTTAGCTAAATACAAATTAGATAAAGAATAATTTACTTCATATTTTGCTCTCCATAGTGGATTGTAGCAAGATGAAGATAAAAAAAACACGTCATGAGACACGGAAAAAAAATCAACCACTTAAGCAGACAGACTGGACATAGAAAAGCTATGTTGGCTAATATGGCTTGTTCTCTTATCGAGCACAAACGTATTAACACTACTGTTGCTAAAGCTAAAGCGCTTAAACAATTTGTTGAGCCTTTAATCACAAAATCAAAAGAGGATACGACTCACAATCGTCGTATTGTTTTTGCTTACTTGCGTAATAAATACGCTGTAACAGACTTGTTCAGAGATGTTGCTGCTAAAGTAGGTGACCGTCCAGGTGGATACACTCGTATCATTAAAGTTGGAAATCGTTTGGGAGATAACGCTGATATGGCGATGATCGAACTTGTTGACTTCAATGAGCTTTACAACGGAGGTAAAAAAGAAGTTAAAAAAGCGAAAAGCCGTCGTGGTGGTAAAGCTAAAAAAGCTGAAACTGCTGCTCCAGAAGCTCCTGCTGCTGAAACAGAAACGACTACTGAAGCTTCTGAATAATTATGAGAGTAATCATTCTATAATATTAAAGGATAAACTAATTTTTAGTTTATCCTTTTTTTTTGATTTTTTAAAACTAAAAATCTAACTTATTTAAAATAATCGGTTTTATTTTTACTAATGAAAGTTTTAAAAAATCTTGGAAGCGCTCTTTTAAAGAATTAAATTTGCAAAATATCTAATTACAAATGAAGTTTTGCTTCATACACAATTAAAAAACAATACAAATTAAGGAATGAAATACACAACACGACAAAGCGCCATTTTATTACTAAGTGATGGAACTATTTTTCATGGAAAGTCTATCGGTATTAGCGGTAAAACTTTTGGTGAAGTTTGTTTTAATACTGGAATGACTGGATATCAAGAGATCTTTACAGACCCTTCATACTTTGGACAAATTATGGTTACTACAAATCCGCATATCGGGAATTATGGTATAAATGATTTAGAAGTTGAATCTGAAAGTGTAAAAATTGCTGGATTAGTTTGTAAGAACTTTAGCTTTAACTATTCAAGAACAGGTGCTTCTGGAAGTTTAGAAGATTATTTCGCTAAGCAAAATCTAATCTGTATCTCCGATGTTGATACAAGAGCTCTAGTTAGTTATATCCGTGATAATGGTGCAATGAATGCTGTTATTTGTACAGACGGAACTTCAATTGAAGATCTTAAAAAGGAATTGGCAAATGTGCCAAATATGGAAGGTCTTGAATTGGCTTCAAAAGTGTCTACAAAAGAACCTTATTTTGTAGGAGATGAAAATGCTACATACAAAATTTCGGCACTTGATCTTGGAATTAAAAAGAACATCTTAAGAAACTTTGCGAAAAGAGATTGTTATATTAAGGTTTTTCCTTATGATACAACTTATGAGGAGTTAAGTGCATTTAATCCAGATGGATATTTCTTGTCTAACGGTCCTGGTGATCCAGATCCACTTCATGGAGTAATAGATGTTGCGAAAAAAATTATTTCGGAGGATAAACCTTTGTTTGGAATCTGTTTAGGACATCAGATTATTGCTTTGGCAAATGGTGTTCAGACTTATAAAATGTTTGGTGGACACAGAGGTATTAATCATCCGGTAAAGAATCTTCTAACTGGTAAAGGAGAAATTACCTCTCAAAATCACGGTTTCGCTGTAAAAAGAGAAGCTTTAGAGGGGCATCCAGAATTAGAACTTACTCATATACATTTAAATGATGATACGGTTGCTGGAATGAGAATGAAGAACAAGAACTGTTTTTCAGTACAATATCATCCAGAAGCTAGTCCTGGACCACACGATTCTTCTTATTTATTTGATCAGTTCGTGGAGAATATCAAAACTAGCAAAGTCTAAAACGATGTAGTTAATAAATAAAGGTGTTTAATGTCTAAATCGCGTTTTTAGTATTAAATATTTTTATAATTTCGAAAAAAAATATAATTTATTAATAAAAAACAAAAATAATGAGTATTATAATTAAAGTTCACGCAAGACAAATTCTTGATTCCAGAGGGAATCCTACTATTGAAGTTGATGTAGTAACTGAAAACGGTGTTTTAGGTAGAGCTGCAGTTCCATCTGGAGCTTCAACTGGAGAGCACGAAGCTGTTGAATTACGTGATGGTGGTAAAGCTTACCTAGGAAAAGGTGTTTTGAATGCAGTGAACAATGTAAATACTGTTATTGCTGAAGAATTAGTTGGAACTTCTGTTTTCGAACAAAACACAATTGACCAATTAATGATTGATTTAGATGGTACTCCAAACAAATCTAAATTAGGAGCTAATGCTATTTTAGGTGTTTCTTTAGCTGCTGCAAAAGCTGCTGCTAACGAACTTGGCTTGCCATTATACAGATATGTAGGTGGAGTTTCTGCTAATACATTACCTGTTCCAATGATGAACATCATAAACGGTGGTTCTCACTCTGATGCTCCAATTGCATTTCAAGAGTTTATGATCTTCCCTGTAAAAGCAACTTCTTTTACGCATTCTATGCAAATGGGAACTGAAATTTTCCACAGTTTGAAAAAAGTATTACACGATAGAGGTTTAAGTACTGCTGTTGGTGACGAAGGAGGTTTTGCTCCAAACTTAGCTGGTGGAACTGAAGATGCTTTAGATACTATCAAATTAGCTGTTGAAAAAGCTGGATATACTTTCGGTGACGAAATTATGATCGCTCTTGACTGTGCTGCTTCTGAGTTTTATGTAAACGGAAAATACGATTACACTAAATTTGAAGGTGAAACTGGAAAAATCAGAACTTCTGAAGAACAAGCTGAATACTTAGCTGAACTTGCTGCTAAATATCCAATTATTTCTATCGAAGACGGTATGTACGAAGATGACTGGGATGGATGGAAAGCTTTAACGGAGAAAATCGGAGATAAAGTACAATTAGTAGGTGATGATTTATTTGTAACTAATGTTGAGCGTTTGTCAACTGGTATCGAAAAAGGAATTGCTAACTCTATCTTAGTAAAAGTAAACCAAATTGGTACTTTGACTGAAACTATTGCGGCTGTAAATATGGCGAAAAACGCTGGATATACTTCTGTAATGTCTCACCGTTCTGGAGAAACTGAAGATAATACAATTGCAGATTTAGCTGTTGCTTTAAACTGTGGTCAAATTAAAACTGGTTCTGCTTCTCGTTCAGATCGTATGGCTAAATACAATCAATTATTAAGAATTGAAGAAGAATTAGGAAGTACAGCTTACTTCCCTGGTTTAAAAGCTTTCAAGATTAAATAATCATAAGAGTTATATTAAGACAAACCATTCATTTTCTAATGAATGGTTTTTTTTTGGAGTTTTAACAAATTCATAGCAGTATTCTTTTTTTAATTAGTCTTAAATTCATTAGATTTGGTAAATTATTATTTAAAGAATTATTTCCAAGATATTATGTCAAAAATAGCTACATTAGAAATAGATGGTAAAAAGATTGAGCTTCCGGTAATCACAGGGAGTGAAAACGAATCAGCTATCGATATTAACAAATTACGTGATTTAACAGGTGTTATTACAATTGATCCAGGTTATAAGAATTCAGGATCTTGTACAAGTGAAATCACTTTCCTAGATGGAGAAGAAGGAATTTTACGTTACAGAGGATATTCAATCGAAGATTTAGCAGAAAAAGCTAATTTCTTAGAGGTTTCTTATCTTTTGATTTTTGGAGAATTGCCTACTGCTGCTCAATTAGAAGATTTTGAAAATAATATTAGAAAACATTCTTTGGTAAACGAAGAAATGAAAAATATTATTGACGGTTTTCCAAAGACAGCTCACCCAATGGGAGTTTTATCTGCTTTAACAAGTGCTTTAACAGCATTTAATCCAAAAGCGGTAAACGTTGATAACGAAAAAGAAATGTACGAAGCTATTTGTAAAACAATGGCTAAATTTCTTGTAATTGCTACTTGGACTTACAGAAAGTCTATGGGGTATCCATTAAATTACTATGATAACACAAAAGGATATGTGGAAAGCTTTATGCAATTGATGTTTAAATTGCCTACAGGACCTTACACTGCAAATCCAGTAATTGTAAATGCTTTAGATAAATTATTTATTCTTCATGCTGATCACGAACAAAACTGTTCTACTTCTACAGTTAGGATGGTAGGTTCTTCTCATGCTGGTTTATTTGCTTCAGTTTCCGCAGGAGTTTCTGCTCTTTGGGGACCTCTTCACGGAGGTGCTAACCAAGCAGTACTTGAAATGTTGGAAGAAATCAACAAAGACGGTGGAGATACAGATAAATTCTTAGCAAAAGCAAAAGATAAAAATGATCCATTCCGTTTAATGGGATTCGGGCACAGAGTTTACAAAAACTTCGATCCGAGAGCAAAAATCATCAAAAAAGCAGCTACTGAAGTTTTAGAAACTTTAGGTGTTGAAGATCCGATTTTAGATATCGCAAGAAAATTAGAAAAAGCAGCTCTTGAAGATGAATACTTCAAAGCAAGAAACTTATATCCAAACGTAGATTTCTATTCTGGAATTATCTACAGGGCTTTAGGAATTCCAACAGATATGTTTACAGTAATGTTCGCTATCGGAAGATTACCAGGTTGGATCGCACAATGGAAAGAAATGCGTGAAAACAAAGAACCAATTGGAAGACCTAGACAAATTTATACAGGACATCCTTTAAGAGAGTTCAAGTCTAATAAATAAAAAACGAAAGCTTCACTTAACTGTGAAGCTTTTTTTATATTTGCTCAAAATACAATAGAGTTATGTTGCAATTAAATGTAAAGAACGAAACTTCGCGGCTTCGCGCCGTAGTTTTGGGTTCTGCTGTTCATAATGGGCCGACTCCAACACTGGAGGAAGCTTACGATCCTAAGTCATTGGAGCATATTAAAGCAGGAACTTATCCTGTAGAAAAAGATATGGTTGCTGAAATGGATGCTTTTAATGCCGTTTTTCAGAAATATGATGTAACTGTTTATCGTCCGGAAATGATCGAAAATTACAATCAAATATTTGCTAGAGATATTGGTTTTGTAATTGATGACGTTTTTGTGAAGTCTAATATTCTTCCAGATAGAGAAAGAGAATTAGATGCGATTCAATATGTAATTGATCAAATTAATCCCTTAAAAGTAGTACGTCCGCCAGAAGAAGTTCATATAGAAGGGGGAGATGTAATGCTTTGGAACGACCATATTTTTATCGGAACTTATAAAGGAAGTGATTATAAAGATTATATTACGGCAAGAACTAATATGCAGGGGGTAAATTATATCAAAGAATTGTTTCCAAATAAAATTGTGAAAGAATTTGATTTGGTAAAATCTAAATTGGAAGCAAGAGATAATGCATTGCATTTGGATTGTTGTTTTCAACCAGTAGGGAAAGATAAAGGTATTATCTATAAAAGAGGTTTCCGTGAAGAAGCAGATTATCTTTACTTAGTGAAGCTTTTTGGAAAAGAAAATTTGTTTCATATCGAAAGAAATGAAATGTACAATATGTTTTCTAATGTATTTTCAATTGATGAAAATGTAGTGGTTTCTGAAAAGAATTTTACTCGTTTGAACAACTGGCTTCGTGAAAATGGATTTACAGTTGAAGAAATTCCTTATGCTGAAATTGCAAAACAAGAAGGTTTGCTGAGATGTTCAACTTTGCCGTTAATTAGAGACTAAAAATTAGTTTTAAGTTTCAGGTTTCAAGTTGCCAAAAACTTGAAACTTGGAACCTGAAACAAAAAATATAAAAATAATGAAACAAACTACTAATGCTATCGTGATGATTCGTCCAGTTGCATTCAGAATGAATGAACAGACTGCTGTAAATAATTATTATCAAAAAGTATTAGACGGACTTTTACCAAGTACTGTTAATGCTAAGGCGCAACAAGAATTTGATACTTTTGTTGAAAAACTAAGAGCAGTTGGAGTTGATGTAACTGTTGTAGATGATAATTTAGAAACCGATACGCCGGATAGTATTTTTCCAAATAATTGGGTTTCATTTCATGAAAATGGAGATGTAGCACTTTATCCAATGTTTGCAGAAAATCGACGTAAGGAACGTCGCGAAGATATTTTAGATACTTTGGAAGAAAAAGGATTTGAAATTACAGAAATAATGGATTATACTTCTGCTGAAGAAGATGGCATTTTTTTGGAGGGAACAGGAAGTTTGTTGTTGGACAGAGCTAATGGAAAAGCATATTGTGCTTTGTCTCCAAGAGCTGACGAAGAATTGTTTATAGAATTCTGCGAAGACTTTGACTATGCTCCAGTTATTTTTGAAGCTTTTCAAACTGTTGATGGAGAACGTAAACTAATTTATCATACCAACGTAATGATGTGTTTAGGTGAAACTTTTGCTGTTATCTGCGCTGATTCTATTGATGATAAGAAAGAGCGTAAAATGGTTTTAGATAATCTGAAAGATGATAAAAAAGAAATCATTCTAATTACAGAAGATCAAGTAAATAATTTCGCTGGAAATATGCTTGAAGTTCGCGGTACAAATGATAAAAGATATATCGTAATGAGTGCTTCTGCGCACCAGAGTTTGACTCCAAAACAAATAGCGCAATTAGAAAATCATGCTGAAATTTTGAGTTCAAGTTTAGATACAATTGAGGCTTGTGGAGGTGGAAGTGCCAGATGTATGATGGCTGAAGTTTTCTTGCCAAGAAGCTAGAATGAAAATATGATAAGAAAAAGGGATAAAATCATCAATGATTTTATCCCTTTTCTTTTAGAAATACTTTTAATTAGAAATTCCCTTTAATAATATTTACAATTGCACTGACGATATATTGAATTCCAATTGAAATAACTATAAAACCAACTATTCTAGAGATGGCAACTATTCCTGATGCTCCTAGAATTCTAGCTAAATAATGTGCACTTTTAAGAATTGCAAAAATAGCAACTGCAATTGCAAGGATTGCTAACGAGGAAATAATGATTTCATTTAATTCATGATGTTCTTGATAGAAAGCAATTAAAAGAGACATGGATCCTGGGCCAGCAAGCATTGGAATTGCTAAAGGTGTTAATGCAATATCATTTCTGTGTTGCGCTTCGTTTTCAATTTTTTTGTTGATTCCTCGTTTTTTGTTGAATTTTCCAGAAAGTAAAGAAAAACCTGAATTTACAATTACAATTCCGCCCGCAATTCTTAGTGCATCGATACTGATTCCAAAAAAAGTTAAAACATATTGGCCAATAAAATAAGAAACCAATAATATGATAAAAACATTGATTGCTGTCCAAAGTGAGATTCTGGATCTTTCTTTCTGGGAATCATGCTGAGTTAATCCGACAAAAATAGGTACGGTTCCGATTGGATTTAATACCGAAAATAAAGCGGCAAATAAATAGATGAATAATTCCATAAAGTTTGGGTTAGTGGAGTAAATGTAGTTATTTTTTAATGTCTTTATGCTAAAATATGTTATGATAATGTTTTTGTTGTTTTAGATTCTGAATCAAATACGTAAAGTTTAAATCGTTCTTTTTGATTACTTTTGCAGTCTAAATGAAAATAATGAAAAGTAAAAAAACATTAGTTATAGGAGTATCTACAAATCCAGAACGTTATTCTTACCGAGCTGTAAATATGCTTGTTGGAAAAGGACATTCTGTTTTGGCAATAGGACAAAAGGCGGGTGAGGTTGCTGGAGTAAAAATTCAGACTAAAGCGATACCTGTTAAAAATATAGATACTATTACTTTATATTTAAATCCTGTTCGCCAAAGAGATTATTATAATTACATCATCGAAGCAAAGCCAAAGAGAGTTGTTTTTAATCCAGGAACTGAGAATCCTGAATTGTATCAATTATTGGAATTAAATGATATTGAGGTTGAAGTAGCTTGTACACTTGTTCTGTTGGCAACGAATCAGTATTAATATAGCTTGTTGGGATAGTTTTTAGGTAATTGAAAAAATGATTTATCATTTAGTTTTTAATTAAGCTAAAGGTTTTCTTACGCAATATTTATTAGTCTTGAATTTAGTTGGAAATGCCAGCTAAGTCATTAAAAGTATTACTTTTGTCGCTATGGAATTTTCATCAAAATTAATTGAAAAAGCGGTTAACGAAATGTCACAATTACCGGGTATTGGTAAACGTACAGCACTTCGACTGGTTCTTCATTTGCTTAAACAGCCAAAAGAGCAGACTTCTTTTTTGTCTCAAGCGTTATTAACGATGCGTGAGGATATTAAATTTTGTGAAAGCTGTCATAATATTTCGGACACCAAGCTCTGCGAGATATGTGCTAACAGCCTTAGAAATCATGAAACTATTTGTGTAGTTGAAGATATTCGAGATGTAATGGCAATAGAAAACACAGGGCAGTTTAAGGGGGTCTATCATGTTCTTGGAGGGAAAATTTCACCAATAGAGGGTGTAGGGCCAAACCAGTTAAATATTTCAAGTTTGGTGGATAAAGCAAAATCTGGAAAAGTAACTGAAATAATTTTTGCTTTAAGTTCGACTATGGAAGGTGATACAACAAATTTTTATATCTATAAACAAATTGCAGATTTAGAGATTGTAGTCTCAACAATTGCAAGAGGAATATCGGTGGGAGATGAATTGGAATATGCTGATGAAATTACATTAGGAAGAAGTATTTTGCATAGGGTTCCTTTTGAAAAAACGTTTAAAAACAATTAACTAAACTCCAAATGCTATCTGTTTTTTCTAGAGATTATAAGGAAGAACTATATTTGCGATAAAATAAAACTAATGACAAGAAAAAGCTGTTATCTATTCTTATTAATTTCGATGCTATTTACTTCGTGTATTCCGATTAAAGATTTGGTTTATCTTCAGGATAAAAGTACTTCAAGTGAGCAAAATGCTATCTCGGTAGTAGAGTCTAAACCATATAGATTGCAGGTTAATGATATTATAACTATTAAGATGAAAGCAATAGATCCGAAATTGGTTTCTATCTTTAATGCAACTAATAATGAGGGGCAAACTCAAATAAACGAACCTAATCTGTATTTTGATGGTTTTACAGTTGATGATCATGGCAATATAAGAATTCCTATCTTAGGTGAGATAAATGTTATTGGTTATACCCTTGAAGAAGTTCGTGTAAAAATTGAAAAAAAATTATTAGAAGAATATTTTAAAAGTGAGGCTAATATTTTTGTTACTGTAAAATTAGCAGGATTCAGATATACTATAAATGGAGAAGTGGGGAGTACAGGTACAAAAATTTTGTTCAAAGATAATGTGACAATCTTAGATGCTATTGCAAATGCTGGAGATATTACCACGGTTGGAAATAGAAAGGAAGTAACAGTAATTCGTCAGACTCCAACAGGAGTTCAAATGAATGATGTTGACCTCACAGATGTAAATGTAATGAAATCTCCCTATTATTATCTACAACCAAATGATTATATCTACGTAAAGCCTTTAAGGCAAAAAACTTGGGGAACTGGTCAGACAGGGATACAGTCTATTGGAACGATAATTACATTATTATCGTTAGCGACTACTGTATACCTTATTATAAAAAATTAAAAATAGATTTTAAAAATGTTAGATATTAAAGACTTTGCCATTTTTGAAAATCATTCCAATTTTGATTTTAAGGGTTTTCTGTTAAGAATTATCAGCTACTGGAAGTGGTTTGTTGTTAGTTTGATTATTGCATTTACCATTGCTTATCAAGTAAACATCCGTAAAGAAAAAATTTATGGAATGCAAACTATGATTTCTATAAAAGAACAAAGCAATCCATTTTTTACATCTACTACAAGTTTAGTTTTTAATTGGGGCGGGGTTTCAGATCAAGTAAACGGAATTTCTACAATTTTAAAATCAAGATCTCATAACGAATTGGTGGTTGATAAACTACAATTTTATATTGATTATTTGGAACAGGGTGATTATAATTTAATTGATTCCTATGGAGCTGTTCCTTTTTATGTTGATATTGATAAAACAAAAGGACAGTTAGTTAATACTTTAATAAAGATTAAATTTCTTAGTGAAAGTGTATATCAAATTGAAATTCCTTTTGAAAGTAATTCAGTTTCATTAATTACTTATAGTACGAATTCTTACAGTAACACTTCTGTGCAATTAGGAAGTTTTTCTAAAAAATACAAAGTTGGGGAGATTGTTAATCTTCCTTTTTTAAATTGGAAACTTCAAATAAAGGACAATCTTGGGTTTTATAAAGGTAAAGAGTATTTTGTCAAATTTAATGACTTTGATGGAACTGTATCCAGATATCGAGGAGTGTCAGTCGAATCTGATAAAGGAAGTGGGTCGATTTTAAATTTGTCCATGCAGGGAACAAATAAGGCAAGAATGGTTGATTATTTGAACTCCACTGTAAAGATGCTTATTAAACTGCAGCTAGATGGGAAAAACCAATTTGCGACAAACACTATTCGATTTATTGATAGTACTTTGGTTGCAATGGAACATCAGTTAAAACAAACGGGTAATGAATTAAAGTCTTTTCAGAAAGATAAAAATATTTTTCAAATAGAAGATGGTGGTGCTCAGGTCTCAGAAAAAATAATGGGTTTTGACGTAGAAAAAGACCAGGCAACTAGGAAAATAGCGTATTATAATTCATTAAAATCATATTTAAATAATAGTGGGGATTATTCTAGGCTACCAGCGCCTTCGGTAGCAGGAATCGAAGATCCTAATATTGTAGCAAATGTTTCAAAATTAATAGGGCTTTCTACTCAAAGATCTGAGATGGCCTATGCTGTAAAAAGCGAAAAAATATTTAAAGATTTTGATAATCAAATGGAGGCAGTTAAAAATGTTCTTCAGGAGAATATAGCAACAGCAAAATCTTCGTTATTGTATGACTTGTCTTTGGTAAATGCAAAAATTGGACAAGCGGAAAGTACAGTTCGAAAACTTCCTGTTGAACAACAAGAGTTGCTAAAGATTAAAAGAAAATACGATTTAAATGATAATATTTACACGGCATTTCTTCAAAAGAGAAATGAAGCTGAAATAGTAAAAGCATCTAATTTATCTGATATTCACTTTATTGATCCTGCAAAAGATATTGGAGATGGTTTGATTGGGCCTAAAACATCAGCAAATTATATATTAGCTCTATTTTTGGGTATCTTAATACCATTGCTATTTGTTTTTGCAATTTTCTTTATAAATAATTCTATTCAGAATGCTGAAGATATAAGTAAGTTAACTCAAATACCTTTACTTGGAGTAATTGGTGTAAATAAAGATTCTCTTAATCTGGCAGTTTTTGATAAGCCAAAGTCGGCCCTTTCGGAAGCCTTTAGAGGAGTTCGTTCCTCTCTTCAGTTTTTGTATAAAAAACAGCAAGTGAGCGGCTCTAAAACTTTAATGATTACATCTTCTATTAGTGGGGAAGGAAAGACATTTTGTTCTATAAATATTGCAACCGTTTTTGCTTTAAGTGAAAAGAAAACTGTAATTGTTGGTTTGGATTTGAGAAAGCCAAGACTTGCAGATGAATTTCAATTAAATACACATCTTGGAGTTGTTAATTATCTGATTAGACAGAATAGCTTAGAAGAAATTACAAATTCAACGACTATTCCAAATTTAGATGTGATTCTTTCTGGACCAATTCCTCCTAATCCTTCAGAGCTTATTTTAAATGATGCTATGAAGGAATTCATAGATGAATTAAAACAAAAGTATGACTACATTATTTTGGATACACCTCCGGTTGGTTTAGTTTCGGATTCATTAGAGTTAGTTCAGTTTTCGGACGTTATATTGTATATAGTGAGACAAAACTATACCAAAAAAGAGATGATAACGTTGTTAAATAATAGAGTAAAACGTGGCGAGCTTAATAATGTTAGTATTATACTAAACGGTTACGAAAACAAAGCTAAATATGGAGGAGCTTATGGTTATGGATATGGTTACGGAGCATATTCAAATGGTTATCATGAAGAAGAAATAAAGCTTGGTTTTTGGAAGACACTTTTTAATAGATTTAGAAAAAGCTAATCTTTTACAAATGGAAAATTCAATAAAATATACAATTTTAATTACAGGAGGAGCTGGCTTTATAGGTTCAAATCTAACGGAGTATTTTTTAGAACAAGGTTACAAAGTAGTTTGTTTAGATAATTTTTCGACTGGACATCGTCATAATTTGAAAGATTTCTTGAGCAATCCTAATTTTAAATTAATTGAAGGAGATATTCGGAACTTTGAAGATTGTGTTTTGGCAGTAAAAGATGCAGATTATGTTTTGCATCAGGCGGCTTTAGGTTCTGTTCCGAGATCGATAAAAGATCCGATCACTACAAACGATGTCAATGTTTCCGGTTTTTTAAACATGCTCACGGCAGCTCGTGATGCAAAAGTAAAACGTTTTGTTTACGCAGCTAGTTCATCAACTTATGGAGATTCTCAAGGATTGCCAAAAGTAGAAGAAGTAATCGGTAAACCGTTGTCGCCTTATGCAATTACTAAATATGTAAACGAGCTA
Source organism: Flavobacterium panacis (assembly GCF_024649945.1). Lineage (GTDB taxonomy): Bacteria > Bacteroidota > Bacteroidia > Flavobacteriales > Flavobacteriaceae > Flavobacterium > Flavobacterium panacis. The sequence continues at coordinate 107,470 of NZ_JANKMS010000003.1, forward strand.
TATGCCGAAATTTTTAGTAAAGCATATGGATTGGAAGCAATTGGGCTAAGGTATTTTAATGTTTTTGGAAGAAAACAAGATCCTGATGGAGCTTATGCTGCAGTAATACCAAAATTTGTAAAGCAATTTATGAATTATGAGAGTCCAGTAATTAATGGAGACGGAAATTACTCACGTGATTTTACATATATAGACAATGTAATTCAGATGAATGAATTAGCAATGACTAGCGAAAACCCTGAAGCTATTAATTCGGTTTATAATACTGCATTTGGAGATAGGAATACATTAAATGATTTGGTGAAATATTTAAAGGAATATTTGTCTGAATTTGATTCAAAAATAAAAGATGTTTCTGTAATATATGGAGAAAATAGAGCAGGAGATATTCCACATTCATTAGCAAGTATTGAAAAAGCTAAAAAAGTACTAGGATACGATCCGAAATATTCTTTACAACAAGGATTGAAAGAAGCTGTTGGATGGTATTGGAATAATTTAAAATAATAAGATCAAGATAATAAAAGGTCAATGAAAATTACAAAAATTTGCTGCATAGGTGCAGGTTATGTTGGAGGTCCAACAATGGCAGTTATTGCTCAAAAATGCCCAGATATTCAAGTTACTGTTGTCGATTTAAATGAACAAAGAATTGCTGATTGGAATGATCCAAATCCGGAAAATATTCCAATCTACGAACCTGGACTTTCACAAATTGTTGCAGAAGCCCGAGGTAGAAATTTATTTTTTTCAACGGATGTTGATAAAGCTATAGATGATGCACAAATGATTTTTATTTCGGTTAATACTCCTACCAAAACTTATGGAAAAGGAAAAGGGATGGCAGCCGATTTAAAATATATTGAGTTATGTGCTCGACAAATTGCAAGAGTTGCCAAGCAAAATAAAATTGTAGTTGAAAAATCAACTTTGCCAGTTAGAACAGCCGAGGCTATAAAAAGTATATTAGATAATACTGGAAATGGTGCTCAGTTTCAAATTTTGTCAAATCCTGAATTTTTGGCAGAAGGAACAGCTGTTACTGATTTATTAAACCCGGATAGAATTTTAATAGGAGGAGATACAACTTCAGAAGGAGAAGAAGCTATTAACGCCTTAGTTGATGTTTATGCTAATTGGGTGAGTAAAGAGAGAATTTTAACTACAAATGTTTGGTCTTCAGAATTATCTAAACTGACAGCAAATGCATTTTTGGCACAACGTATTTCGTCTATTAATGCAATGTCTGAGTTGTGTGAAAAAACTGGAGCAAACGTAAGCGAGGTAGCCAAGGCAATTGGAATGGATAGTAGAATTGGGCCTAAATTTCTAAAAGCATCAGTTGGTTTTGGAGGATCTTGTTTTCAAAAAGATATTCTAAATTTAGTATATATTGCAAAGTCATATGGATTAAATGAAGTTGCAGATTATTGGGAACAAGTTATTATTATGAATGATCATCAAAAAAGAAGGTTTTCGAATAAAATTGTTCAGACATTGTATAATACTGTAGCTGATAAGAAAATTGCTTTTTTGGGATGGGCTTTTAAAAAGGATACAAATGATACAAGGGAGTCCGCAGCAATTTATGTGGCCGATGATTTAATAAATGAACAGGCTAAAATATCGGTTTTTGATCCAAAGGTTTCTAAGAATAAGATGTTGAATGATTTAGATTACTTAGAAACAAGAACAAGTCAGGAAAATATTGATTCATTGAATGTTTTTGATAATGCATATGATGCTTGCAAAGGAGCTCATGCTATAGCAGTTTTGACAGAATGGGATGAATTTACGACTTATGATTGGCGGAAAATTTATAATTCAATGCACAAACCAGCTTTTGTTTTTGATGGAAGAAATATTTTGAATGCTAAAGAATTAGAAGCGATTGGTTTTGTTTACAATGGTATAGGTTCTTAAATTTTGTTTCGTATTGAAGTGAAATAATGTGAAAATGAATGTGAAGTAGTAATCTAGTTTTACTTCCTTATAAATAGAATAATGAATTGGTATGTAGTTTACACAAAACCGAAGTGGGAAAAGAAAGTTGCCGATAAGCTCAAACAACTAGGGATCGAATGTTATTGCCCATTGATTACTCAGGTTAAACAATGGTCGGATAGGAAGAAGAAGATTGAAGTGCCGCTTTTTAATTCCTACGTATTTGTTCAATTAAAAGATTCTGAAAGGAATTCAGTTTTTCAAGTTGCAGGAGTAGTAAGATATTTGTTTTGGTTAGGTAAGCCAGCTCTTGTAAAAGATGAAGAAATTGAAGTTATAAAAAAGAGTTTAAAAGATCCTAATCTTTATGATGTCACAGTTTCTTCAATTCAGGTGGGAGATAAAATAAAATTAGATTCTGGCGCATTCATTAATCAGAATGCAATTGTGCAAGAAGTTTCAGGTAATTATTATATTTTAGTTTTAGAAACTTTAGGCTGTGTTTTAAAAATAAAATACAAATAATGCCGTTATCAAATAAAAAAAACAGAAGAAAATATCTTTTTTTAGATTTTTTTCTTCTGTTTTTTTTATAAAGTATTTATTTACATCCTGATTAATAAGGTGTTGTGTAAGAGTGTGTTTTTGTTAACAATTTGTTTTCAAGTATTACGGGAAACCGTATTGAATAACTAGACTTATTATGCTATATTTGCCGAAAATGATTAATTTAGGTACCTGAGTCAAAGATTTTGTGACTTGGAACGGCGAAGCCGTGAATTTTTATTACCTAAATAGAATGAAAAATGGAATTTAAAAAAAATGTTAAAATTGCAGTTATTGGATTAGGCTATGTTGGTTTGCCTTTAGCTCGCTTATTTGCTACAAAATATTCAGTCGTTGGATTTGATATTAACGAATCAAGAGTTAATTCTTTGAAATCTGGAACTGATACAACTTTGGAAGTTGAAGACGATGTTTTACAAAATGTTTTAGTAACAAGTTCTGAAGAAGAAAAAGGTTTGTACTGCACCACTTCTATAAATGATATTGAAAATTGTAATTTCTATATAGTTACTGTTCCAACACCAGTTGATAAAAATAATAGGCCAGATTTAACACCTTTATATAAATCAAGTGAGACTGTTGGTAAAGTGTTAAAAAAAGGAGATATCGTAGTTTACGAATCTACTGTATATCCTGGGGTAACAGAAGAACAATGTGTGCCGGTTTTAGAAAAAATTTCAGGTCTTAGATTTAATGAAGACTTTTTTGCAGGATATTCCCCAGAAAGGATAAATCCTGGTGACAAAGAACATACAGTTGAAAAGATATTAAAAGTTACGTCTGGTTCAACTCCTGAAGTTGGATTAAAAGTAGATGAACTCTATAAATCGGTAATTACTGCAGGAACACATTTAGCACCTACAATAAAAGTTGCTGAAGCAGCAAAAGTTATTGAGAATTCACAACGAGATATCAATATTGCTTTTGTAAATGAATTAGCAAAAATATTCAACTTAATGAATATTGATACTCAAGAAGTATTAACAGCTGCGGCTACAAAATGGAACTTTTTACCTTTCAAACCAGGTCTTGTTGGAGGTCATTGTATTGGTGTAGATCCTTACTATTTAGCACAAAGAGCACAAGAATTTGGATATCATCCTGAAATAATTTTAGCAGGAAGACGTTTGAATGACAGTATGGGAGAATATGTGGCTTCGCAAGTAGTGAAGTTAATGATTAAAAAAGATATTTCTGTTAATGGAGCAGAATTGTTAATGCTTGGAATCACTTTTAAGGAGAACTGCCCTGATGTAAGAAATACCAAAATTGTCGATGTTGTACGATCACTAAAAGACTATGGGATTTCTGTTGTGATTTTCGATCCTCTTGCTAATGCTAATGATGTAAAAAAAGAATATAATTTAGTAACAACTACTTCTGTTCCAAATAATAAATTTGATGCGATAGTTTTAGGAGTTTCTCATGCAGAATTTCTAGAATTAGACTTTACGGAGTTACAAAAAACAAATAGTTTATTATACGATGTAAAAGGAGTTTTGGGAACTATTGCCGACAACAGGTTATAGTTGCTAAAGGTCCTTTTTTATTTAGAAAAAGATGGAAAAAAAAGATTCAATTATACATGTAATTTTGACTGGGGGAGTTGGAAGCAGATTATGGCCTCTTTCGAGAAAAAGTCAGCCAAAACAATATTTAGAAATTTTTGATAATAAATCTTTATTTGAAATGACTGTGGAGCGTAACAGTTATTTAGCAGATAAAGTGATGGTTGTTGGAAATGTTGATAATCATCATTTGAGTGGTAAGGTAATGGATAAAACCAATACTTCTTATATTAATATTGTAGAAGCGACGCCTAGAAATACTGCTGCAGCTATTGCATTTGCTGCATTTGCTTCAAATCCTGAAGATGTATTAATTGTGACTCCTTCGGATCATATTATTGATAAAATGGAGGATTATAATAATGCAATTCAACAGGCAATTTCAAAAGCAAAAGAAGGTTATATTGTTACGTTTGGAATTATTCCAACAAAACCTGAAACAGGTTATGGTTATATTGAATCTAAAGGAGATAAAGTATTATCATTCCGTGAAAAACCAAATGAAACTACTGCGAAAGATTTTATTTCAAGAGGCAATTTTCTGTGGAATAGCGGTATGTTTTGTTTTAAGGCAGGAGTTCTTTTGGATGAGTTAAAACAATTTCAACCAGAGGTATATGAAAAATCAAAATTGGTTTGGGATTCGGCAAAAAAAGGGTTTTTAGATTTAAATTCTTCTTTAGAAATTCCTTCAATTAGTATAGATTATGCTGTAATGGAAAGAAGTAAAAAAATTAAAGTAGTTCCTGCGTCTTTTTCTTGGTCAGACCTTGGTTCTTTCGAATCAGTTTACGAATACCTTGTGTCAAAGGGGCATCCAATAGATTCAAATGGGAATATGGTTATAGGATGTGAAAGTCATACCACATTTTTAGGATTGAGAAATACCATCTTTGTTCATACAGACACAGCTAATTTAATCTTGCAGAAGGAAAATTCACAAGATGTGAAAGATATATATAACGAGTTAGAGAAACAAAACTCAGATTTATTAAATTAATATAAATTTAAAATGAAAAAAATACTTATTACTGGTGGTGCAGGTTTTATTGGTTCTCACGTCGTAAGGCGTTTTGTAAATAAATATCCGGAATATCAAATTTTTAATTTAGATGCTTTAACATATGCGGGGAATTTGGAAAATATTAAAGATATTGAGGACAAATCGAACTACACTTTTGTTAAAGGTGATATTGTAGAAGAGAAATTTATAAATGAACTTTTTGAAAAATATGATTTTGATGGAGTTTTACATCTGGCTGCTGAATCTCATGTTGATCGTTCTATTGAAGATCCTTTAGCTTTTGTAAAAACAAATGTGATAGGAACGATGAATTTACTGAATGCCGCTAAGAATCAGTGGAAAGGTAATTTTGAAGGTAAACGATTCTATCATATTAGTACCGACGAAGTTTATGGTTCTTTAGGATCAGAAGGTTTATTTACAGAAACTACTCCATATGATCCAAATTCTCCTTATTCAGCTTCTAAAGCAAGTTCGGATCATTTTGTCCGCGCTTATGGAGAAACTTATGGATTGCCTTATGTTTTGACAAACTGCTCAAACAATTACGGCTCCTATCATTTTCCAGAAAAATTAATTCCACTTTTTATAAATAACATTATTAACAATAAGCCTCTGCCAGTTTATGGAGATGGAAATTATACAAGAGATTGGTTATTTGTAGAAGATCATGCGATTGCAATTGATTTAGTTTTCCATCAAGGGAAAAATCATGAAACTTATAATATTGGGGGTTTTAACGAATGGAAGAACATCGATTTGGTAAAACTTTTGTGTAGTATTATGGATGAAAAATTGGGAAGATTAAAAGGTGATTCTCAAAATTTAATTACATATGTAAAAGATAGACCAGGGCATGATTTACGTTACGCAATTGATGCTTCTAAAATTAATAAAGAATTAGGCTGGAAACCCACAGTGACTTTTGAAGAAGGATTAGAAAAAACCATTAATTGGTATTTGGATAATAAAGAGTGGTTAGAAAATGTGACTTCTGGAGTCTATAAAGAATACTATCAAAAACAATATTCATAATACATGAAAAAAATAGCATACGTTCTTTTCTTGTTTTTTGCACTTACCATGTCTTTAAGTGTTAATGCACAGGACATAATGAAGTCTAAAGACTTAAGTACAGTTAATGTTGATTACTTATCTGATGATGATTTGGCAAAAATTAGTGCACAATTAAAAAGCAATAATGCAACCATTGATCAAGTTGAACCAATGGCATTAGCAAAAGGTATGAGTCAGTCAAATTTTAATAAATTAAAAGTTAAGATTAATGACTATCAAAGGAAAAATTCGGACACAAAAAAAAATACTGAAAAGTCTTTAGAAAAGAACACTAATTCTGGAAGAACGCAGGAAAGTATTAAAAATTTGAAAGTAAAAGATTCGGCAAATGCCCTTATTTTTGGGTCTGAACTTTTTGATAATCCAACGCTTAATTTTGAGCCAGATCTAAAAATGGCTACTCCGATGAATTATATACTAGGACCTGGTGACGAAGTTCAAGTAACAGTGTATGGTGTGCAAGAATATAATGGAAATCTATCAGTGAGTGTTGAAGGAAAGATTTCTATTGAGTATGTTGGCGAGATTGCTGTTTCTGGAATGACGATAGAAGCGGCAACACAAAAAATAAAAGCTGCAATAGCTAGAGTTTATAGTACAGTTAGATCTGGTCAATCACAAGTAAGCATTAGTTTAGGTAAAATAAGAACCATTAAGATTACCGTAGTTGGAGGGAAACAGCCAGGGAATTACTCTATTTCTTCATTAGCTACAGTTTATAATGCTTTGCATTTAGCTGGAGGACCGGGGAAAAACGGAAGTTATAGAAATATTGAATTGATTAGAAACAATAAGGTTTTCAAAAACATTGATATTTACCGATTTTTAGTAAAAGGAGATCAATCTGATAATGTTAGTCTAAAAGAAAATGATGTAATTCGAATTCCTGCTTACACGCAAAGAGTAACAGTAGAAGGAGAGGTGAAGCGTCCTGGTATTTTTGAAATGAAAAAAGGGGAGAAATTCTCTGATTTATTAAGCTTTGCTTCAGGTTTCAATGAATTTGCTTACACTGCCTCTGTAAACGTAGTGCAAAAAACAGGAAAAGAATTTAAAGTGCATGATGTAAACGAAAGTGAATATAATGCTTATCAGCCACAGTCGGGTGATGTTTTTAAAATAACAAGAATTTTAAATCGTTTTGAAAACCGCATTAAGATTGAAGGAGCTGTTTTTAGACCCGATTATTACTCTTTTACTGAAGGAATGAGAATCTCAGATCTTATTACAAGAGCGGAAGGACTAAAGGAAGACGCTTACAGTAAAAGAGCAAGAATTATTCGTTTAAAAACAGATTTAACAACCGAAATTGTAAATGTAGATTTGGGTAAAGCTTTGTCAGGAGATTTAAATGCAGATATAGAATTGAAGCGCGAAGATATTGTTACTGTATATTCTATTTTAGATTTCAGAGAGGAATATAAAGTTACAATTGATGGAGAGGTGAAGAATCCAGGAGAATACGAATATTTTGAAAATTTAACTTTAAATGATTTAGTTGTTCAAGTTGGAGGTTTGACCGGTTCAGCATCTAAAAGAGTTGAAATAGCAAGAATGGTAAAATCTGATGCTATAGATGATGCAGATCCAAAACGAATTGAATTAGTTGAATTAGAAATTACAGCAGATAATAATGAACAAATTAAAAATTTTGTTTTGAAACCTTTTGATGTAATTAATATTCGTAGAATGGCAGTTTACGAAAAACCTCAAACGGTAACTGTAAAAGGAGCTGTTGGATATCCAGGTAAATATGTTTTAGCTAACAAAAAGGAAACTGTTTATAATGTTGTGATGAGAGCAGGTGGTTTAACATCAATAGCGAATCTTGACGGGATGAAAATTAAGAGACCAATAAAAGCAGAGCAAATCGAAACATTAGAAAGAATAGATTTAAATTTAGATAAAAACGACACTTTAAAGGGGAAATTAGCTAAGAAATTGAAAGAAGATCTAAAGTTTGCTACAATCCCTGTAAACTGGGAAAAAATTGTAAAAGATAAAAATCACTTTTCAAATGTTACATTATTTCCAGGAGATGAAATTGAAGTGGCTGTATATAATGAAGGTGTTAAAGTAACCGGAAACGTCTTGTTAACATCTGAAATTCCGTATAGAAGAGGCAAAGGATTTAAATATTATGTAGATGCAGTAGGTGGTGTAGATAATAAGGGATGGAAAAGAAAAGCATATATTATTTATCCAAATGGAAAGGCAGATGTGACAACTTCATTTTTGTTTTTTAGGTCATATCCAAAGGTAGAACCAGATTCACAAATTGTGGTTCCAGAAAAACCAGAAAGAAAGAAAATGAGTACTGGAGAATGGGTTGGAATTGGTAGTGTTGTTTCTAGTTTAGCATTGTTAATTGTAACAGCCTTTAAATAGTATTATTTTAATGGAAAAAGAATTAAAAGGAAAGGGTGAAATTTCACTAACGGAATTGATTCAAAAAACGAAGGTTTGGACTGAATATTTAATCTCGCAATGGAGAATTATTGTTTTAGTAGGATTATTTGGTGCAGGATTGGGGCTAGCTTATTCTATATTCAAGAAACCAGTTTATATTGCAACATTAACATTTGCATTGGAGGATGAAAAACAAGGTGGTGGTTTAGGAGGAGCTCTCGGATTAGCTAGTACACTTGGTATTGATGTAGGAGGTGGTGGAGGAACTATATTTTCGGGTTCAAATTTATCGGAACTCTTTAAGTCCCGTAAAATGGTGGAAAAGACATTGTTAACTCCCGTTACTGTTGGTAATAAAAAAATCTCTTTAGCAGAAATGTACATTCAAAACAATGACTGGAGAGAAAAATGGGCTGATAAGCCTAAATATAAAGGTATACAATTTCTTCCAAATGATAAAAGGATTAATTATACTAGAGTTCAAGATAGTATATTAGGGGCAATTTATGAGGATTTATCTAAAAAGTCCTTATCAGTTGGGCAAAGAGATAAAAAAGTTGCAATTACTTCAATAGATGTATCTTCAAATAATGAATTGTTTTCGGCCTATTTTTGTGAGGCGTTGGCAAAACAAGTTGGTGAATTTTACATAGAAACAAAAAGTAAGAAGTCGCGTATGAATATGGAGATTCTAGAACATCAGGTTGATTCTGTTCGTTCTGAATTGAATGGAGCTATAACTGGAGTAGCCGTTGCAAATGATAATACATTTAATTTAAATCCTGCATTGAATGTTCGTAGAACACCTTCAGTCAGAAAACAAGTGGATGTTCAAGCTAACACTGCGATTTTAACAGAATTGGTAAAGCAATCTGAACTTGCAAAAGTTACTTTACGAAGAGAAACGCCTTTAATTCAGATTATTGACAGACCAATTTTGCCACTGAAAAAAGATCGTGTGGGAAAAGCGAAAGGTATTATGATAGGCGGCATTTTATCAATTTTTGTTGCAATAGGATTTTTTTTGGGTAAAAAGGTTTTTAAGGAATTGAACCAAAATTAATTGATTATATTACGTAATGTCTGTTTTTTAATTCAAAATTTGCTACATATTAAAATATGAAAATTAAAAATTTAATAATTTTTGGAACGCGTCCAGAAGCGATAAAAATGGCTCCTTTAATAAAAGAGTTTGCGAAATTTAATTCTGATTTTGATACAAAAATTTGTGTTAGTGCACAACATAGAGAAATGTTAGATCAAGTCTTGGATTTTTTTGATATAAAACCAGATTTTGATTTAAATTTAATGAAGCCTAACCAAAACCTCTATTCTCTTACTGCAGATATTATTTTAGGATTGAAACAAATCCTAGAAGATTTTAAACCAGATTATGTTTATGTTCACGGAGACACAACCACATCAATGGCTGCAAGTATTGCGTCATTTTATGGAGGAGTAAAGGTTTGTCATGTCGAAGCAGGTTTAAGAACAAATAATAAACTTTCACCTTTTCCAGAAGAAATTAATAGGCAAATTACAGGACGAATTGCCGATGTTCATTTTGCACCAACTTTTACATCAAAAGAAAATTTATTAGTAGAAAATGTTTTAGAAAAAGATATTCTAGTAACTGGGAATACTGTTATTGATGCGCTTTTAGAGAGTAAAGAAAGAGTTTTGACATTCGAAAACGAGGAAATCAAAGAACTAAAAAAGTTGGTTGACGATTCGAAGAAAATAATATTAGTTACTGGACATAGAAGAGAAAATCATGGGCAAGGATTTATTAATATTTGTGAAGCAATTAAAGAAATAGCTCTTAAAAATAATGATGTTCAAGTTATTTATCCTGTTCATTTAAATCCAAACGTGAAAGAACCTGTTAATGAAATATTAGGAAATTTTTCAAATATTAAATTAATAAATCCGCTTTCATACCCTGCTTTTGTTTGGCTTATGAATAAATCATATCTGATATTAACAGATAGTGGAGGAGTACAAGAAGAGGCTCCCAGTTTAGGTAAACCGGTATTAGTAATGCGCGATACAACAGAAAGGCCAGAAGCAGTCGAAGCTGGTACTGTTGTTTTGGTTGGCACAGATACAAATAAAATTATTGAGGAATGTAATAAATTGCTAAACAATCCAACTCTTTACAAAGAAAGGTGTTCTTTAAGTAATCCTTATGGAGATGGAAAAGCATGTGAGCGTATTGTAGAACATATAATTCATTTAAACAAAAAATATGAATAAGGATAAAGTAGTCATGATAGGCTTAGGTTATATTGGTTTGCCTACTGCGGCTTTAATAGCAAATAATAAAATTAATGTTCATGGGGTTGATATAAATCCAGATGTTGTTGAAACAATTAATAAAGGTAAAATACATATTGTAGAGCCAAGTTTGGATCTGGCAGTTGCAACAGCGGTTAAAGATGGTTTTTTGATGGCCGCAACTACTGCAGTACAAGCAGAAACTTATTTAATTGTAGTTCCAACGCCCTTTAAAGCTAAGAATGAACCTGATATCTCTTTTGTTAAATCAGCAACCAAGTCAATTATTCCATTGTTGAAAGAAGGAGATTTATATATAATTGAATCTACTTCTCCAATAGGAACTACTGAAAAAATGATGGAACTTATTTATAGTGAGCGTCCAGATTTACAAAATAAAATTTATATAGCATATTGTCCTGAGCGAGTTTTACCTGGAAATGTAATGTACGAATTGGTGCATAATGATAGAGTGATTGGTGGTGTAAATGAAATTTCTACTAGGAAAGCAGTTGAATTCTATAGTAAATTTGTTAAAGGTGAATTGCATCCTACCAATGCTAGAACAGCGGAGATGTGTAAATTAACTGAAAATTCATCAAGAGATGTTCAAATTGCATTTGCAAATGAATTATCTCTTATTTGTGATAAAGCAAATATAAATGTATGGGATTTAATTAACTTAGCTAACAAACATCCTCGTGTAAATATATTGCAGCCTGGATGTGGTGTAGGTGGACACTGTATTGCAGTGGATCCTTATTTTATTGTTGCAGAATATCCATTAGAATCTCAAATAATTGCAAAAGCAAGGGAAATTAATAATTACAAATCTTTTTGGTGTGCTGAAAAAGTTAAGTCTGCAAAATTAGAGTTTCAGCTAAATCACGGTAAAAAAGCTAAAATAGCTATTATGGGTTTAGCGTTTAAACCAAATATAGATGATTTACGAGAGTCTCCAGCTAAATATATAGCGCAGAAGATACTACAAGATTCTCATGACGATGTTTGTTTTATTGTCGAGCCTAATATTGAAAGTCATAATGTATTTAAACTTACTTCACATCAAGAGGCACTAGAACAAAGTGATATAGTTGTGTTTTTGGTTGCTCATAATGAGTTTAAAAATTTGAAAATTGATAGCTCAAAAGTTGTTTTGGATTTTTGTGGAGTTACTAATATTGCTTAAAGGAAAAGATGAAACCAGAAATTATAAATTTTCCTAAAATTCAGGATCCACGTGGAAATTTGACATTTCTTCAATGTCCTGATCAGATTCCTTTTGAAGTAAAAAGGGTTTTTTGGACTTATGATGTACCTGGAGGAGAAATTCGGGGCGGGCATGCTTATAGTCTTCAGCATGAAATCATTATAGCCTTAAGCGGAAGTTTTGACGTCATTATTACTAATATTGATGGGACTTTACAAAAGTTTTCTTTAAATAGAAGTTATTATGGATTATATCTTCCTGCGAAAACTTGGAGGCACATTGAAAATTTTTCTACCAATTCTCTTGCGTTGCACATTTCAAGTGAAAAATTTTCAAACGAAGATTATATCAGAGATTTTGATGAATTTAAAATGTTAGCCAATGCAGTGTGAGAATAGTGTTTTTGAATGTAATTTATTACATTTAAATCAGAAGGGAGATAGAAATGGACATATTACAGCCATTAATAATAGTGAAGAAATTCCTTTTATTGTTCAAAGAATTTTTTATCTATATGATATTCCGGGAGGAGAATCTAGAGGTGCTCATGCACATAAAGAGTGCCATCAATTTTTAGTTGCTGCAAGCGGTAGTTTTGAGGTTTTGTTAGATGACGGTAAAACAAAAAGACAAGTATTATTAAATAGACCTGATTTAGGATTGCATATCCCGCCAGGAATTTGGGCTTCTGAAATAAACTTTTCCAGCGGCGCTATTTGTTTAGTTTTAGCATCGCATCAATATAGCGAAACAGATTATTTAAGGGAGCATGATGAATTTTTAAAATACAGAAATATTGAATCCAATAACTAAATATAATATAAAATTGCGATTGGTTGAAGAGGCTGATTCTGATTTTATAATAGAAATAAGAACCGATATTTCTAAATCTAGATTTATAAGTGTAACGAATTCTGATGTTGAAAAACAGAAAGAATGGATTAAAGAATATAAGAAACGTGAAAAGGCTGAAGAGGAGTTTTATTTTATCTGTGTAGATGAAGATGGGATTAAATTTGCGACTTATAGAATATATAATAAGAAAGAAGACAGTATAGAAATCGGAAGTTTTGTTTCAAAGCCTTTTTATGATAATCCAATAAATGTAATCAAGGTTGATCTGATTTTAAAGGATTATGTTTTTCAAGAACTTCATTTTGACAAGCTGAGATTTGAAGTTAGAAAAGAAAATAAATCTGTTGTTAATTATCATAAAAAATTTCATCCTACATTGATTAATGAGGATGAATTAAATTATTATTATGTTTTGGAAAAGAAAAACTTTTTAGCGAATAAAATAAAGTTTGAAAAATTATTTTAAATTATTAATTATGGAAAAATTTATTGAAAATTTTAGAAATCAATTAGAAGATATTGATACTCAGTTGTTTCCTTATACTGACTATGTGAATTCAGACTTTTGGGACTCTCTTACTGCAGTTACAATTCAAATGATGATAGATGATGAATACAATTTAAAAATTGAAATCAAGGAAATTTATAGTTTCAAATCTTTGGAAGAATTGTTTCAATTTGTTCAAAAGAATAAATAATGGAAGCTTTTATCAAGCATATATCTTATTACTTGCCAAGTAATAAATTGAGTAATGATGATATCGCTAATCAATTTCCAGAATGGGATAGTGATAAAATAATTCAGAAAATAGGAATTAAAAATAGAAATATTAGTAATAAAGATCAATTTACATCTGATATTGCTGTTGAAGCTATTAATGTTTTGTTTGATGAATATAAAATAGATAGGTCGGAGGTAGATTATTTAATTTTATGTACTCAATCTCCTGATTACTTCTTACCAACAACAGCTTGTATTGTCCAAAACAAAGCTGGATTATCAACGGATTGTGCTGCTGTCGATATAAATCAAGGATGTTCAGGTTATATTTATGGGCTTTCTTTAGCAAAAGGCTTAATTGTTTCTAATATAGCCAAGAATGTAGTTTTAGTTACAGCTGAGATGTATTCAAAGTACATACATGAAAAAGATAAAGGAAATCGTAGTATTTTCGGTGACGCGGCTTCTGCTACATTGATTTCAGATAACGGAATGTATAGAATTGGTGAGTTTTCATTAGGAAGCGACGGAAGTGGTTTTGAAAATTTGATAGTGAAGAACGGGGGTATGAAGAATCCAAGAACCCAGGATCTAGATCAGCCGAATGATAACAACCTTTTCATGAATGGTCCAGAAATATTCAATTTTACAGCAAAGGCTGTCCCTGAATTAATTAATAAAACTTTAGATAAAAATCATGAAAGTATTGAGTCTATAGATTATTTTATTTTTCATCAAGCTAATACTTTTATGTTAGAATATTTGAGAAAAAAAATTAATATTCCAAAAGACAAATTTCTTGTCGATATGGAAGATTACGGTAATACTGTTTCTTCAACTATTCCTATTGTTCTAAAAAATCAAATAAATGCATCCTTAACAGCAAGTAAACTACTTTTAGCAGGTTTTGGAGTTGGTTATTCTTGGGGTGCAGTATCTATATACAAATAAAATATAATGATTAAATTTCTAGATTTACAAAAAATTAATGCTCAATATGCAGAAGAGTTAAAACAGGTTGCAGCAGAAGTAATTGATAGCGGCTGGTATTTATTAGGTGAGCGCGTAAAACAATTTGAGAGTACTTTAGAAACTTTTCAAGGAGGTGGTAAAGCTGTAGCTGTAGCCAACGGATTAGATGCTTTACGATTAATTTTGAAAGCATATATTGAATTAGGTGTTATGAAGGAAGGTGATGAAGTAATATTGCCAGCTAATACATACATTGCTTCAATCTTGGCTGTAACAGATAATAATTTAGTACCGGTTTTTGTGGAACCTAATCTAGATACCTATAACTTAGATTTAACCTTGATTGAGAGTAAAATTACTCCGAAGACTAAAGCTATCATGGTTGTCCATTTATATGGAAAAGTTTGCTGGAGTAATGAATTAACTACTTTAGCTAGTAAATATAATCTAAAAATTATTGAAGATAATGCGCAAGCAATCGGAGCTAGCTGGAACGGAGTTAGGACAGGGAATTTAGGAGACGCTGCAGGGTTTAGCTTTTATCCTGGTAAAAATTTAGGAGCATTAGGTGATTCAGGTGCGGTGACTGCGAAAGATTCAGAATTAGTTAAAATTATCAGAGCTTTAGCAAATTATGGTTCAGCACAAAAATATGTAAATCAATTTCAAGGCTTGAATAGTCGTATGGATGAAATTCAGGCAGCATTTTTAAACGTTAAACTTGCGTATACTGATGCCGAAACTTTTTCCAGACAAAAAATTGCTGATTTCTATTTAGAGAATATTAAAAATACTGAAATTGTTCTTCCACAAAAAGGGAATGATAATGAAGATGTTTGGCATGTTTTTGTTATAAGAACAAAAAATAGAGAAGTTTTACAGAATTATTTGAATGATAACGGAATTCAAACTCTAATTCACTATCCGACACCTCCTCATAAACAAGAATGTTACCCACATTTCAATAATTTATCATTACCTATAACAGAAAAAATTCACGATGAGGTATTAAGTTTGCCAATAAGCCCTGTTATGACTTCTGAAGAGGTTGAAAAGGTAGTAAATATAATAAATACATTTAATGCTTAATTACATTTATAGTTTTATGATAGAATATGTTGTTAAGGTATTATCGATAAAAAATAAACTATTGTATTTTATTTTGCCTAACGCAATTTCTATCTTAAAGAATAAGATTAAGTATAAAAATACTCCTTCTGTGCAGCAAATAGTTATTTGTAATGGAAGCGGAAATGTTATAATTGGTGAAAATTGTGTTTTTGGTTATAAAAAAGGAGGGTTTCATAAAGGGGGAAGTATTGAATTGCAAGCTCGTTACGAGAAATCTCAAATAAAAATAGGAAAGAATGTTGCCACTAATAATAATATAATGTTTTGTGCTGCTAATTATATCGAAATTGGAGATGATACTTTAATCGGTCAGTATGTAACAATAATGGATCATGAAGCTCACAGTTTAGATCCTGATAAAAGAAGAGAAATAGGTGAAATAGGGAAAGTAATTATTGGCAAAAACGTTTGGCTTGGTAATAATGTTGTAATTTTAAAAAATTCTCAAATTGGTGATAATTCTATAGTAGCGACAGGTGCAGTGGTCTCTGGATCTTTTCCTTCAAATGTTATAATCGGCGGAGTGCCAGCGAAAATTATTAAGTCGTTGTAATCATGAGTGATCAATCCTCATATCGGAAAATCATGAAAGCAACTTCTATTTTTGGAGGTGTGCAGATATTCATAATTCTGATTTCTATATTGAAGTCTAAGATTGCTGCTGTTTTTTTAGGTACAGCAGGTATTGGGATTGTTGGTTTGTTAAATTCGACAATAACTTTGATAGCAGGTATAACAGGTTTTGGTTTGGGAACTAGCGCTGTACGAGATGTTTCTGCAGCAAATAGTTCTGGAAACTCTAAAGCTGTTGCATTAGTGGTTTCTGTTCTAAGAAAATGGGTGTGGATAACTGGAATTTTTGGAACATGCATTGTTATAGTTTTTTCTGGATGGTTAAGCGAAATAACTTTTGGTAATAATTCTTACATCTTTTCTTTCATTCTCGTTTCTGTAACATTACTGATTAATCAATTAAATGTTGGACAATTAGCAATTCTACAAGGAATGCAAAAAACACAGTACATAGCCAAAGCTAGTATTGTTGGTAGTAGTCTGGGATTAGTAATGACATTCCCCTTATATTACTTTTTAGGAAATGACGGTATTGTACCAGCAATGATTTTTGCTTCTCTTTTTTCATTTGTAACTTCTTTATCTTTTGCAAAAAAAATAAAGATTGAAAAAATTATTTTATCACGGAAATTAGTCTTTTCAGAAGGGAAAAACATGTTGAAGATGGGATTTTTGATTAGTTTAAGTGGACTTCTGGTTACTTTAACAACTTATATTATTCAATTGTTTATTAATGATACCGGCGGAGTTGCTCAAGTAGGATTATTTACTTCGGGTTTTTCCATAATAAATTCTTATGTTGGGTTAATTTTCACCGCTATGGCAACGGACTATTTTCCAAGACTTTCTGCAGTGTCGGACTCTAACGAGTTATGTAGAAAGACAATAAATCAACAAGCTGAAATTTCGATTTTAATTTTAGGTCCGATTATTTTGCTTTTTTTGCTTTTTATAAAACAAATTATTGTGGTATTATATTCGGATCAATTTGTTGCTATTGAAGAAATGGTGAAGTGGTTAGCAATAGCAATCTTTTTTAAGGCGGCAGCTTGGTCTATCGGTTTTATATTGCTAGCAAAAGGAGAATCTAAAACTTTTTTTTGGAATGATTTGATAGGCAATTTTTACATGCTTATTTTTGATTTAATCGCTTACCATTTTTGGGGATTGACTGGTTTAGGTGTTTCTTTCTTTGTAGGTTATTTTGTGTATTTCTTACAGGTTTTTACACTTTGTAGAAGTAAGTATGAATTTTCATTTGATAATTCTTTTATAAAAATTTTTATCGTTCAATTTGTACTTTCTGTAACTGGTTTTCTATTTTTAAAATTTGGAGAAAAACCATTTAGTTATGTGATAAGCGTTATAATGCTTATTCTATCGATTTATTATTCATTTACAGAATTAGATAAAAGATTAGATATTAAAAAAATTTTTAACGAATTTACTAAAGGTAGATTTAAACAAAAATAATTATGAGAATATTAATACCTGTTTTTGGATTTGGAAAACAGGGAGGGTATAGAGTACTTTCCAATTTGGCAAATACATGGATTGAATTAGGACATGAAGTTACTTTTTTATCAATTAGCGATAGCGATTACCCCAATTACCCTACAACTGCAAAAATTCTCTGGGTTGATAGGAAAGGCAAGTTTTTAGATGGTCCCAGAAATGAAATAAAAAGCAAATTCAAGTTTTTTCATGATATTATTTCATTATATAAAGGTTTGAAAGGTTTAAGAAAAGATGAATTTGATGTGGTTCTTGCCAATCAGTCGCATACTACATTTCCCGTTTATTTCGCTAAATTAAAAGCTTTGAGCGCATATTATATACAGGCAGATGAAGTTGGGACTCAATTAGCACTCGGAGGATACAAAAATTTTGTACTTTCTTTTTTATCGAGAATAAGTTACTCTCTTGATTTTTTAAGAATTGTTAATGCTCCTTTATATTTAAATTATAAGTATATAAAAGCAAAAGATTACGTTTACCCAGCGATGGATTTTGATATTTTTCATCCAGATGATGTGGAAAGAAAGGATTTGAGTAAGAAAAAAATTGTCATTGGATGTATTGGAAGAATAGCTGCATGGAAAGGTACTGATGATGTAATTGAAGCATTCAAATTGCTGAAATCCAGTAATTTTGATCTCGAATTAAAAATAGCATTTGGAAATGAAGAATTAGCAAATGTTGATGATATTTCTATTATTTATCCTAAAAATGATCGCGAATTAGCAAGCTTTTATAAATCTTTAGATATACTTATTGCTCCAGGCAAAATTCAACTAGGAGCAGTTCATTATCCAGTTATAGAGGCAATGGCATGTGGAGTAGCAGTAATTACTACAGGATATTACCCAGCTAACGATGACAATTCCTGGATAGTAAAAATGAGTAGCCCTTCAGATATTGCAAACAAAATTAGAATGATTGAAAATGATAATCTTTATGATCAAAAACTAAAAAAAGCTTTGGAAGATGTCAAAGATCTTAACTGGTACAACTCATCTATTAAAATGATTAATTGTTTTGAAAAAGCGATAAGCAATAAAAAGGTATAAAAAAGTAAAATGGTCTCTTTATTCTTTTTTATTTATTTTATTTTATTAGTAAATGTGATTTTTTTGCAAAAAACGAAGTTTGAAAATTCGTTTTTTGTTTTATCGGCAGTTTTGTTGTTTTTAATCGCCGGATTTAGAAGCGATGATGTCACAAATGATTATACAGGTTATGTAGATTATTATAATGATATTATAAACCATTCTTTTTCCAGAGTTGAACCTTCATTTATTTATATTACAGAATTTGTAAATTTTGCGTTTCATGATGTTTTATACTTATTTGTCGTATATGCCTTTTTAGGTGTTTTTTTTAAATATGTTGCCATAGCTAATTTATCTGAATATAAATTACATTCTGCATTCATTTATTTTTGCAGTTTTTTTTTAATATTAGAAATGACTCAGATTAGAGCTGGCGTCGCGACAGGTTTGGTGTTGTTGTGTATCAAACCTATCAAGGAAAGAAAGATTTTACAATTTTTGTTTTTTGCTTTATTGGCTTTTTTTTTCCATTTTTCAGCATTATTCATTTTATTGTTTTATTTTTTAAATGCAACTAAAATTAATAAGAAAGTCTATTTTGCTTTGATACCTCTTGGCTATTTAATGTACTTTCTTAATATTAATCTGTTTTTTTTCTTAGATTTTCTACAAATAGACCTTATTCAAATGAAATTTGAATCGTATGGCGCTGCTGATAATGATATTAATCTGTTTAATTGGGTATATTTATCTAGAATTCTACTCGGTTTTTTTCTATTATGGAAAATTGATTTAATACAAGAAAGAAATGACTATGCGATTATATTAATAAAATTTTATTTCATTTCTCTTTTTGTTTTCTCAGCCTTTGCGACGATTCCAGGTATTAGTACTAGAATTAGTGAATTGTTATTAATAGTTGAGATTATATTAACCCCATGTTTGTTATATGTTTTTAGAAATAAGGCTGTAGCTAATTTTGTAATATTTATTATAGGTCTTATACATTTGTGTTTTTCCATTTTTATTACAAAACTTTTATTATAATATTTAAACATCAATATGTATACTTTTACAAAATGAAAAAACCTGAAGTTTCAAATATAGCAGGCCTTATCATAACATACAATCCTGAAGAAGGGCTGTTAAACTTGGTAAAGACAATTTATAATCAAGTTGGACTTGTTATAATAGTAGATAATTTTTCTGATAATATTTCGAGTAAGTTTATTGATTCAATTCAAATAGAATATCCATCAATTAAAGTGATTAGAAATAATCAAAATTTTGGAATTGCTAAGGCTTTAAATCAAGGATTAGAAGAAGCAAGATTTTCAGGAATTGATTATGTAATAACTTTTGATCAGGATTCAACTCCTTTTAATGATATTGTCTGCGTTATAAAAGAAGTCTATGATTCTTATCCTAATAAGGAAGAGCTTGGTGCTATTGGTGTAGGTTATGTTTCTAATGAAACTGATAAATCAAAAATTACAAATCCTAAAAAACTTTATTCTGAAAAAGATTATTTAATTACATCAGGATGTATGATTGAGGTTGATACGTTTTTTAGAATAGGAGGTTTTAGAGAAGATTTTTTTATTGATAATGTCGATATAGAATATTCTTTAAGGTTAAAAAAGAATGGAAAAAAGTCATTAATCACAACAATACCAGGTATGGTACATAAGGCTGGCGATCCATTAAAAAAGAAGATTTGCGGGATTAATTTTACATCTTCAAATCATAGTAGTTTTCGAAGGTATTTTATGTCTAAAAACCATGTTATTGTTTCAAGAGATTATTTTTTTACAAATCCATATTTTATTTTAAAATTGAATTTTTTCTACATTCTTTCAATCATTAAAATTATTTTGGTTGAAAAAGATCGGATATCAAAATTGAAAAGAAGTTATAAAGGCTTTAAAGATGCTTTCAAATATTCATTGTCAGCAAGTAAATAATTAAACAAAGGAATTGATGTTAAATGATAAACTAGGATTTGTTTTTACAAATTTTAATAATGCTACTTACACTATTAATGCAATAAAATCATTGCAGAATAAAATTAATGAAGAGAAAATTCATGTTGTTGTTGTTGACAATAATTCTGCAGAAGATGATATAATAGTATTAAAATCTTTTTGTGAAAATACTAACAATATCGAAGTCATTTTTAGTGGTCAAAATGTTGGCTATTTTAAGGGACTGAATATTGGGATCAAGCATCTTAGAGAAAATTATCGAGAGATAAATTGTATGATTGTTGGGAATAATGATGTTCTTTTTCCTGAAAATTTTTATAAATCAATATTTGATAATACAAATTTGCTTTTAAAATATCCAGTAGTATCGCCCGATATTATAACTAGTGATGGTTTTCACCAAAATCCACACGTAGTAGAAGGAATAAGTAAAATTAGAGAAGTATTTTATGATTTGTATCATTCAAATTATAATATTGCAAGAATAATCATAAAACTGGCTAAAGTCACTCACAAGATAACAAGAAGAAAAGATGAGGACAATTATGAAAAAGCAGGTGAAATTTATCAGGGCTATGGGGCTTGTTATATTTTGACTCCTAAATTTTTTGATTTATTTGAAGAGCTTTATTCTCCTACTTTTTTGATGTATGAAGAATATTTTTTATCGAAGCAATTGCTTGATAAAGGATATAAGGTGTTTTATGAGCCTTCAATAAGTTTAACCCATTTGATGCATGCATCTACAGATAAACTTCCAGGGAAATTAAAATGGAAGTTCTCGAAACAATCTCATATTGAATATAGAAAAGATATTAAAATTATTTAAATGGAAACTAAATATCAAATTTGTACTAATTGTGTTATGGACACATCAGATTCAAAAATAGTTTTTGATGATAAAGGAATGTGCGATCATTGTAATGATTTTTATACAAATGTAAAGCCAAATTGGCATACAGATGAAAAAGGTCGAGCTGAGATGCTGGAAGTGGTAGCTAAAATTAAGAAAGAAGGAGAAGGTAAAGACTTCGATTGTATCTTAGGAATGAGTGGTGGTGTTGATAGTTCCTATCTTCTTCATCTAGCAGTAAAAGAATTGGGATTAAGACCGCTAGTTTTTCATGTTGATGGTGGATGGAATTCTGAATTGGCTGTTAACAATATTCAAGTAATGATTGATAAATTGGGACTTGATTTATATACTGAAGTGATTAATTGGGAAGAAATGAAAGATTTTCAATTAGCATTTTTTAAATCTGGAGTACCGCATATAGATATTCCACAAGATCATGCATTTGTGGCGACATTATATAATTTTGCTAATAAGTATAATATCAAATATATCTTAAATGGCGGAAATATATCTACCGAATGCGTTCGAAATCCGATGGAGTATTTGTATTATGGCACAGATATGGCTCAAATTGGTGATATAAGAAAGCAGTTTGGCACGAATAAAATGGAAACCTATCCTTTTAGCCCAGTTTTAAAGCATAAATTCTATCTACGATATATTAAAGGTGTTAAGGTTGTTAAACCGTTAAATTATATGCCGTACGTTAAGGAGGATGCTTTGAAATTATTAGCAAAAGAGTATGGATGGACACCTTACCCGCAGAAACATTTTGAATCTCGATTCACTAAATTTTATGAAGGATATTGGTTACCAGAAAGATTTGGTTTTGATACTCGTAGAGTTCAATTTTCAAGTTTGATTTTAACTGGTCAAATGACTAGAGAAAATGCTTTGATTAATTTAGAAAAAACGGCCTATAACCCTGAGTTAATTGAAGAAGAATTTAAATATATTGCTACAAAATTAGGAATCACTGTAGAAGAATTACAAGGCTACTTTACCTCTGATAAGAAGTTTTTTTGGGATTATAAAAATCAACTGTCAATGTTCAAGACAGGGGCTAAAGTTTTGAAATTTTTAGGAATAGAAAGATCAATTAAAAGATGATAACAATAATTGATTACGGATCGGGAAATATAAAGGCAATAGCTAACATTTATGAAAAATTAAATGTAAAATATACTATCGCAACGAAACCAGAAGATGTAGTAGGAGCAAAAAAAATATTTCTACCTGGAGTTGGAGCTTTTGATGAAACTATTTCTAAATTAGATAGTACAGGTTTTAGAAAAATTTTGGATTTAGAAGTTCTACAAAACAAAGTTCCTATTATTGGTATTTGTGTTGGAATGCAAATTTTAGCTGAATCAAGTGAAGAAGGAACATTAAAAGGACTTGGTTATATAAAAGGTAAGGTTAAAAAGATTGATGCATCTATCTTGCAACACAAACCTAAATTACCTCATTTAGGTTGGAACACAATTACAATTAATAAAGAAAATAGTTTGCTTAAAGATATTGATCTAGATTTAGGATTTTATTTTTTGCATTCATTTTATTTTGAATGTCAGAATGCCGATGATGTTTTAACAACAACAACTTACGGAAAGGAATTTGCTTCTTCTGTAGTTCATGAAAATGTATATGGCATTCAATTTCATCCCGAAAAGAGTCACCAAAACGGAATTACTTTACTACATAATTTTGCTAAGTTATAATGTTACGATCAAGAATTACACCCTGCCTTTTAGTGCATAATAAAGGATTGGTTAAGACCACAAATTTTAAGGATCCTAAATACGTTGGAGACCCTTTAAATGCTGTTAAGATTTTTAACGAAAAAGAAGTTGATGAATTAATTGTCCTAGACATTGATGCGACAATTGAAGGAAGGGGGCCAGATTTTGAGTTAATACAAAATTTAGCGATCGAATGTAGAATGCCTTTTTGTTATGGCGGTGGTGTAACAACTGTTGAACAAGCAAAAAAAATAATTAGTTTAGGTGCTGAAAAAGTAGCGCTGAGCGCAGCCGCAATTTATGATACTGAAATTCTTAAAAAAATTGCAAATGCAGTAGGGTCCCAAAGCGTTGTTGTTGTGATAGATGTAAAAAAGAAAAAACTATTTGGGGGCTATGAAATAGTAACCCACAATGGAAAAAAAACTGCATCTGTTAAACTTGCTGATTTTTTAGAAACATTAAACCAAATTGGTATTGGTGAACTTGTAGTTAATTCTGTAGATAATGACGGGAAAATGCAAGGTCTAGATTTTAAATTGTTTGATTTCGTGCGCGATCAAACTGAAATGCCAATGACTATTTTAGGTGGAGTTGGAACTTTGGAGCACATTAAAGAAGCGATATCACGATATAAAACCATTGGAGTTTCGGCTGGAAGTTTTTTTGTCTTTAAAGGAAAGTATAGAGCCGTATTAATTAGCTATCCAAAATTTGAGGAAAGAAAGCTTTTGTATCAATTATAAAAATAAAATTATTTAATGAAACAGATTATACAATCTTTTAAGACTGGTGAAACAATACTTGAAGAGGTTCCTGCTCCTTTAGTTGCTAAAGGAAATGTATTAATAAAATCAACACACTCTTTGGTTTCTTTAGGAACTGAGCGAATGTTGGTAGAGTTTGGAAAATCTAATTTAATATCAAAAGCTCGACAACAACCCGATAAGGTAAAACAAGTTTTAGATAAAATAAAAACAGAAGGACTTTTACCAACACTTGAAGCTGTTTTTAATAAGCTAGGAGAACCATTGCCTTTGGGGTATTGTAATGTAGGAGTTGTTATTGCAGTTGGAGAAGGTGTTAGTGAGTTTAAAGTAGGCGATAGAGTAGCTTCAAACGGACAACATGCAGAGTATGTATGTGTTCCCAAAAATTTAGTTGCTTCTATTCCAGATAATGTTACAGATGAGCAAGCAACTTTTACAGTTATTGGTTCAATTGGACTGCAGGGTATTCGATTATTAAATCCAACCTTAGGCGAAACTATTGTTGTTGTTGGTTTAGGTTTGATAGGATTACTAACAGCACAATTATTAATAGCAAATGGCTGTAAAGTAATTGGGATAGATATTGATGAAAGTAAATTAAATTTGGCAAAGGAATGGGGAATTATTCCATTTAATCCAAGAAATGGCGATGTTGTCAAATTCGTTCAGGAATGTACTGGAGATATTGGTGCAGATGGTGTTGTTATTACTGCCTCAGCAAAAAACAATGAGATTATTTCTCAAGCAGCTAGAATGTCTAGAAAAAGAGGTCGTATCATCTTAGTTGGGGTTATTGGATTAGATCTAAGTAGAGCTGAGTTTTACGAAAAAGAGCTAACTTTTCAAGTTTCATGTTCTTATGGGCCTGGTAGATATGATGAAAACTATGAAAACAGAGGTATTGATTATCCATTACCATTTGTTAGATGGACAGAAAAAAGAAATTTTGAAGCAATTTTGCAATCAATTTCATCTGGAAAATTGCTAGTAGATAAAATGGTATCTCAGGTAGTTCCTTTAGATAATTATATGCAAATATATAAAGAAATTGGAGCTAGTAAAGCTATAGCTTCTATTTTGAAGTATGATGAAAATACAAATATCCCTAAAAATACAATTGAGCTGAAGCCTTCAAATTATGAAGGACAAAAAGGTGTAATTGCAGTAATAGGCTCTGGTAATTTTACAAAAATGACAATGCTTCCAGCATTAAAGGGAAGTGGGGCCATTAATAAATATATTGCAAGTAAAGGAGGAGTAAGTGGAACCGCAATGGCTCAAAAATATCTTTTCTCTCATTCTACTACAAACACGGAGGATATTCTTAAGGATAGTGAAGTTGATTTGGTATTAATTACAACGCGTCATAATCTCCATGCTCCAATGGTCGTAAAATGTTTAGAAGCAAATAAGCATGTTTTTGTAGAAAAACCTTTAGCTTTAAATGAAGAGGAATTACTTCAGGTTATTGAAGCGCAAAAGAAATCTGAAAAAACTATAATGGTTGGTTTTAACAGAAGATTTTCTCCTCACGCACTAAAGATGAAGTCGCTACTTGGAAATTCGCAAATTAATGTAATTGCAACAATGAATGCAGGGGCAATACCAAAAAATGTTTGGGTACATGATATGCAAGTTGGAGGCGGAAGAATTATTGGTGAAGCTTGTCACTTTATTGATTTAATTACATATTTGACAGGTAGTAAAGTAAAATCTGTTTGTATGAACGCAATGGGAGTTAATCCTGAAGAAAACACTGATAATGCGAGTATTTTATTAAAGTACGAAAATGGTTCTACAGGAGTTATCAATTATTTTTCAAATGGTTCAAAAGCTTATTCAAAAGAAAGAATTGAAGTATATTCTCAAGAGAGAACATTAATAATGGATAATTTTATAAAAACAGAAGGATTTGGTTTTAAAGGTTTTTCTAAATTAAAAACTCGATTAGATAAAGGTCATAAAAACCAATTTCACAAATTAATTGAGCAGACAAAAAATGGCGGAGAACCATTAATACCTTTCGAAGAGTTAATAAATACTTCTAAAGCTAGTTTTGCAGCTATTGAGAGTTTAAAAACAAATAGTTGGATTTCTATTTAAATATCAGATGAAATTAAAATTAGGAGTTCAACTTTTTTATAACATGGGATTACGATATACTTCATACCGTATTCTTCATGAGATAGAAAAAAGAACAGGTGTATTAGAGAAAAGACATCCGTATTTCTTTAAAAATCCGTCTTCTCAATCATTGGAGAAGTGGCGATTAAATACGCCAGATTTTGTAATAAAAGAAAGAGAAAAATTAACATTTTTAAAAAGTCCCTCGCTTTCGCTTAAAGAAAAAGTAAATCTTATAAAATCTGGTTCCTTACTTTTTTTTAATAGGGAATGGATCGAAATAGGAAAAAATTATGATTGGCTTACTAATCCAGTAACAAATTATAAATATAATAATTCACTACATTGGTCAAAAATCCAGGATTTTAGTGCAGAAAATGGTGATATAAAGTACGTTTGGGAAAAGTCCAGATTTTCTTATTTATTAACTATTATTCGTAATGATTATCATAATGACGAGGACAATTCGTCATTTGTTTTTGATGAAATTGAAAATTGGATAAAAGAAAATCCTATAAATCAGGGACCAAATTGGAAATGTAGTCAAGAAATTTCGTTAAGAATCTTTAATTGGTGTTATGCATTATATTTTTATAAGAACAGCAATTCATTAACAGAGAAACGTTGGAGTGAAATTCAAAATGTAATTTATGCTTCGTTGCATCATGTATACTATCATATAAATTTTTCAAGAATTGCAGTTCGTAATAATCATGCTATTACAGAAACGTTATTTTTAACATTAAGTGAATTTTTATTCCCATTTATACCTGAAACAAAAAAATGGGCAAAAAAAGGGAGAAAATGGTTTGAAAAAGAGATTAAGTATCAAATTTATCCAGATGGTACTTTTTTACAGTTTTCTATGAATTATCATAGGGTACTGATTCAATTATTTTCATTAGGATTGTCAATAACCGAAAGACATAAAAAAAGGTTCAGTCCTATTGTTTATAATAGAGCTGAATTGTCTTTGAATTTTTTGTTTCAATGTCTCCAAGATGAAAATGGTTATTTACCTAATTATGGAGCTAATGATGGAGCACTATTTTTTCCACTTACAGAGTCTGACTACAGAGATTATCGTCCGCAATTAAATACTTTACATCAAATCTTAAAAGGAATTCCTCTTTTTGATGATGTAAGTGAAGCCTGTCAAGATTTTAATTGGTTATCTAATTGCTCTAATGGGAAAAAAGATACTCAATTAAAAAAAAAACAAGGAATTATTAATTTCCCTTACGGAGGATACTATTTAATTAGAGATAGTGATACATTTACTTTTATAAGATGTGGAAAGCATAAAGATCGTCCAGCGCATGCAGATAACTTACATGTAGATGTTTGGTATAAAGGAATAAATTATTTGAGAGATTCAGGAACTTATAAATACAATACTAGTAATGAAATGCAACAGTATTTTACAGGAACTGGAGCGCATAATTCTGTAACTATCGAGCATAAATCTCAAATGCTGAAAGGAAGTAGGTTTATTTGGTTTTATTGGTCTCAAGCAATTAAGGCTAAATTGATAGAGACGGAATCGACTTATATTTTTGAAGGTAGTATTAGTGCCTTTAGATATCTTAATCCTAAGGCAAGACACTCAAGAACTTTGATAAAAAGTAAAGGTAAATTAGATTGGGAGATAGAAGATAGAGTTGATAATTTAGATAATAATCACAAAAATCAGATTTGGCATTTCGATGAAAATAATGTAAAATTTCATGCTACAATTGTCGATTGTGAGGTACAATCAAACAACATACAATCTTTTAATTCCTTATATTATGGAGAATATAAGGAAGGTAAAGCAATTTCTTTTCCATTTGAAAAAGATATAAAAACAAAAATTAATATACAATAACGATGAATATTTTACTTTTACATCAATACTTTCTTGAAGAAGATGATTCTGGTGGATCAAGATGGAATGAAATGGCAAAAACATGGATTGAGGAGGGGCACAATATTACTGTAATAGCTGGAATGATGCATTATGTTGGCAATTCAAAACGTGATGAGTATAAAAAGAAATATTTTGTAAAAAAACAACAAGGAGCAGTGACCGTACATAGAACTCATGTATCTGAAGCTTATAATTCTGGTTTTTTAGGACGTTTATGGGGGTATTTTTCATTCATGTTTTCATCTATATGGGCGGGTATTTTCAAAGTCGATGGTAAGTTTGATGTTATTATTGTTACTTCTCCTCCTTTATTTGTAGGGTTCAGTGGTTATTTAATATCAAGATTTAAAAGAATTCCATTGGTTTTTGAAATTAGAGATTTATGGCCTGAATCAGCAATAGATACTGGAGTACTAACCAATAAATGGATTATTAAAGCGGCATATTGGTTCGAAAAATTTATTTATAAAAGAGCGGATTTAATCAATGTTCTTACACCTGCCTTTTATAATACATTAAGAGATGTAAAAAATGTCCCAGAAAGTAAATTAATTATGATTCCGAACGCGGCTGACTTCAGTCTTTCTGATGAGTTGAATGAAACATTCGATAGAAATAGTTTCAGAAAGGAACATAATCTGGAAAATTATTTTGTTATTACATATGTTGGAGCACATGGCTTAGCAAATCATTTAGAACAAATTATTGAAGCTGGAAAAGTCTTGCATGATACAAATGTTCTTTTTTTATTAATTGGACAAGGAATGGAAAAAGAAAGATTAATTAAATTGGCTGCTGAAGGAAATGTGAAAAATGTAAGATTTATTGATCCAGTTCCAAAAAAGGAAGTATTTAAATATATTTTGGCTTCAGAAATGGGAGCATCTGTGTTAAAAAAGGTTGATACATTTAAGACGGTATATTCTAATAAAACCTTTGATTATTTTTCTTGTAAAACCCCAATACTAATGGCCATTGATGGAGTTTCAAGAGAGTTGGTTGAAATAGCAAATGCAGGAACATATATTGAACCCGAAAACATCAGTGAATACAATAGAGTAATCAGACATTATTTAAGTAATCCGTCTCAATTAGTAAAGGAAGGAAATAATGGGTTTCAGTATGCGAAAATTAATTTTGACAGACAAATTCTTGCTAAAAAATATATTAAGTTAATTGAAAACATAATTTATGATGTATAAAATTTTGTTTAAAAGAGTTATTGATTTTTTTATATCATTAATTTTTTTAATTATTTTTTCTCCGATTTTCATTATTGTCACTACATTTTTAGTTATTGCTAATCAAGGGAAACCATTTTTTATTCAAGTTCGACCAGGCAAGGATGGTAAAGAATTTAAAATTATTAAATTCAAAACTATGAATGATAAAAAAGACAGTCATGGTAATTTGTTAGCTGATGAGTTTCGTTTGACAACTGTAGGGGCTTTTGTAAGAAAAACGTCTTTGGATGAAATTCCACAATTATTGAATGTACTGAAAGGTGACATGAGTTTAATTGGTCCAAGACCATTGCTTCCACAATACATGTCTTTATATAATGATTTTCAAAAGCAAAGACATAATATTAAGCCAGGAATTACAGGTTGGGCCCAAATAAATGGGAGAAATGCAATTTCGTGGGAGCAAAAATTTGAATATGATGTTTATTATGTTCAAAATATTTCACTTGCATTAGATGTAAAAATAGTATTTTTAACCATAAAAAAGGTGTTCATCTCGGAAGGTATTAATGCTGATAATTCAGCAACTACAGAAGCATTTAAAGGAAACTAATATGGGAATGATTATAAAAGCAATTGAATATGTTTATCCTGAGAACAAAATCACTAATGAAGATTTAGGAAAAATGTATCCAGATTATGACTTTTCAAAATTTGAAGAGAAAGTTGGTATTAAAAATAGATATTGGGTTAAAGAGGAAACTGCTTTTGATTTAGCTCTTCAGGCTTGCGAAAAGCTTTTTGAAAATCAGGATAAAAATCAAATAGATTATATTTTGTATTGCACGCAAAGTCCTGAATATTTTTTACCAACAACAGCTTGTATACTACAAAACAAGTTGGGACTAAAAAAAAATATTGGAGCATTAGATTTTAATTTAGGTTGTTCAGGATTTACATATGGTGTGAGTTTGGCAAAAGGTTTAATTTTGTCAGGACAAGTTAAAAATGTTTTACTAGTAACGGCAGAAACGTACTCAAAATATCTGCACCCTCTAGATCGTTCAAATAGAGCGATATTTGGAGATGCTGCAACAGCAACATTAATTTCATACGACGAAATTGATGGTATTGGAGAATTTATTTTTGGAACAGATGGATCTGGTTTTGATAAACTTATAGTAAAAAATGGTTGTAGTAGATTTCCATTTGACCAAAATGCACCAGAAATAGTATATGGGACCGATAATACTTATAGCGATAATCATTTGTACATGAATGGACCAGAGGTCTTTAATTTTACTAGCGAGGTAATACCAAGTTTTACAAAAGAAATATTAGAGAAAAATAATGTAAGCACAGATGATGTACACCAATTTGTATTCCATCAGGCAAATGCTTATATGCTTAATTTCATGCGTAAAAGATTAAAAATTCAAAGTGAAATTTTTTTTATTGATTTAGAAAACGGAGGAAATACTGTTTCCTGTACAATTCCAATTGCTTTAAAGAAATACAGTGAAACGATTGAAAGTGAAAAAATAGTTGCAATTGTTGGATTTGGAGTAGGACTTTCATGGTCAGGGGGCTTGATTAAAATTAAAAATAAATTATAAAAAAATAAATTATGGAAAAGAAAGAATTCATTTTAGCATTAGGGGAAGAGTTAGAAATTGAAACGACTTTAGAGCATACTACAAATCTTAAAGACTTAGATGAATGGGATTCAATGGCGGCAATGGTATTGATTGGATTTGTATCAAATGAGTTTGGAGTTACCTTAAATGCTGACGACTTAAAAGAAATTACAACAATTGACTCTTTAATTGAAAGAATAGGATTAGATAAATTCAATTAATATATTTCAGAAATTTATTAAAATAGAAATAAAGGGAAATATTAGTAGGATTCAAGATGATAAAAGGAAAAAAAATATTAATTACAGGAGCGACTTCAGGTATTGGACTAGCTCTTTGCGAATTTTTATTAAATAGTGACTGTAACATAATTGCTGTAGGTCGAAATGAAGATAAAATTAGCCATTTGAAAAATAAGTTTCAGGAAAATTTTAAATTCGTTTCTCTTGATCTTAATTTGTTCGATGATTATAAAAAAATTTTTGATGATTCATTGACAGGTAAGAAGTTCGATGGCTTTGTACATTGTGCGGGAATAGAAGAAACTTTGCCGTTAACGTTGTATAATACACAGTCTGTGAAAAAAATATTTGATATTAATGTTTTTTCAGGAATAGAATTGTTGAGGTATTTTTCAAAGCAAAAATATTCAAATGATGGAGCTAGTGTAGTATATGTATCTTCTGTTATGGGAGAGTTAGGTCAGCCTGGAAAAATTGGATATTGTTCTACGAAGTCAGCTATTTTAGGATTAGTAAGATCATCATCTCTGGAGCTTGCAAAAAGAAAATTTAGAGTTAACGCGATTTCTCCTGGAATTGTAAATACACCGATGACTCAGAAGTTGTTTTCGCAAATAGAGGATGAAAATGTTACGAAAATCAAGGAAATGCATCCTCTAGGTATAGGAGAGGTTGAAGATGTTGTCCCTCTGATTACTTTCTTGCTTTCAGACCATAGTAAATGGATTACAGGACAAAATATTAAAATAGATGGAGGGTACTCAGTACAGTAATGACGAAATCATAATTCTCGGAGCCGGAGGTTTAGCGAGAGAAATTGCGAGTTGGTATAATATATCTTCTCATAAAAATGGGAATATAATAGGTTTTATTGATGATAATTTAGATGCTTTAAACGATTATAATATTAATCTTCAGATTTTAGGGAAAATAGATTTAGAACAGATAAAATATAATCAGAGTATTATTTGTGGAATTTCTAATGTAGAAGTAAAGGAAAAATTATATCATGAAATCGTTAAAAATAAGATCTTAGTAAGATCATATATTCATGAATCATGTTTAATAGGTGAGAGAACAAATCTTGGAACCGGATTCGTTTTATTGCCTAATGCTTTAGTTTCCTGTGATGTTAGTATTGGTAATTTAGTTCTTGTAAATATTGGTTCTCAAGTAGGACATGATGTATCCATTGGGGATTTTACAAGTATTATGGCAAATGTTGATATAGGTGGAGGCGCAAAAATTGGTAAGAACGTTTTTATTGGATCAAATGCTGTTATTCTCCCAGGCGTAGTAATTCCAGACAATACCAGAATCGGTGCTGGGGCATTGGTTTTGAAGTCGATTAAACAATCAGGAACCTATTTTGGAAATCCTGCAAGAAAAATATTTTAAACAAATGAGTAATTCAAAAATATGGCTATCCTCTCCTCATATGGGAGGAAATGAGCAAAAATATGTCCAAGAAGCATTTGATACAAATTGGATAGCACCTTTAGGGCCAAATGTAAACGGTTTCGAAAAAGACTTAGAGGATTATCTAAACAATGATGTTTTTGTTGGTGCTCTGAGTTCAGGGACGGCGGCAATACATTTAGGACTTATCTTGTTGGGAGTAAAACCTGGTGATGAGGTTCTATGTCAAAGTATGACCTTTTCAGCTTCAGCAAATCCTATATTATATTTAGGAGCCACTCCTATTTTTATTGATAGTGAATTAGAAACATGGAATCTTTGTCCTATTGCTTTAGAAAATGCCATAGTAGATAGAATTGCAAAAGGTAAAAAACCAAAAGCTATAATTGCAGTGCATCTTTACGGAATGCCATACAAAAAAGACAGCATTCATGCTATTGCAAGTAAATATGAAATTCCTATTTTAGAAGATAGTGCTGAAGCATTAGGAAGCAAATACAAAAACAAATGTTGCGGTACTTTTGGAGACATAGGTGTACTTTCATTTAATGGAAATAAAATAATTACCACTTCTGGAGGAGGAGCTATTGTCTGTAATAATAAAGAAGTAAAGGACAAAGCGGTTTTTCTTTCAACACAAGCTAGAGATAATGCCCCACATTATCAGCATAGTGAGGTGGGTTATAATTATAGAATGAGTAATATTTGTGCAGGAATAGGTAGAGGGCAGATGGAAGTTTTAGATGAACATATTAATTTAAGACGAAAAATGCACGATTTTTATATTAATTATTTTAAGAATATTGATGGGGTGACTGTTTTGACAGAACCAAATGAAGACTATTATTCAAATCATTGGTTATCTGCAATCATTATTGAACCAAATAACTTTAGCGGAAAAACAAGAGAAGATTTAAGATTAGCTTTTGAAGCTGAAAATATTGAAAGCAGGCCACTTTGGAAACCAATGCATTTACAGCCAATATTTGAAGGATATCCTTATTATGGAGAAAAAAAATCAGAAAATTTATTTGAAAAAGGGTTATGCTTGCCATCTGGCTCAAATTTAACAGATGAGGAGCGAGTAAGGATAAAAAGTGTATTAGATATTTTTTTTGAATCATAAAAGACATTTAGATTAAAGATGAAAATTGAAAAGACATTTATAAAAGATTTAGTAGTTGTTGAACCAACAGTTTTTGGAGACGAAAGAGGTTACTTTTTTGAGTCTTACAGTAAGACAAAATTTGAAGATTTAGGAATTAATATTGATTTTGTTCAGGATAATCAATCTTTTTCAAAAAAAGGGACTTTAAGAGGTTTACATTATCAAAATCCTCCTTTTGCTCAAACAAAATTAGTACGTGTTTTGGAAGGGGAAATCATTGATGTTGCTGTAGATTTGAGAAAAGATTCTCCTACTTATGGAAAAGCATTCAGTGTTCTATTGTCTGCAGAAAATAAAAAACAATTATTGGTTCCGCAAGGATTTGCACATGGTTTTTCAGTTATTAGCGAAACAGCTTCGGTGATGTATAAATGTGATCAGTTCTACAATAAACCTTCTGAAGGTGGAATTAAATATAACGATCCCTCTTTAAATATTGATTGGGGTATGGACTTAAAAGATGCAATAGTTTCAGAAAAAGATCAAATTCTCCCTTTTATTGAAAATTGTAATAGTTTATTTTAATGAAAAAAATTCTTGTAACTGGTGCAACAGGACAATTAGGATCTGAACTTTTAGTTCTATCTACTTCATATCCTAATTATGAATGGGTTTTTGCCGATAGAACAAAAGCTACATTAGATAATTTAGAATTATTGAAATCACAATTAGATACAATTAAACCAAATATTATATTTAATTGTGGTGCTTATACTGCTGTTGATAAAGCTGAATCGGAAAAAGACTTAGCCTTTATGATAAATAATTTAGCAGTAGAGTTAATTGCAAAATACTCGAAAGAAAATAATGTAAAATTAATTCACGTATCAACAGATTATGTTTTTGACGGATTATCTTCAATAGCTTTAGATGAAGAATCAGGAACTAATCCAATAAATGTTTATGGAGAAAGTAAGCTTGCTGGTGAAATTGCATGTTTGAAAGAAAATCCTGAATCCATTATTATAAGAACCTCTTGGGTTTACAGTAAATTCGGAAATAACTTTGTAAAAACCATGCAGAGATTAATGCAGGAAAGAGACGAAATTAACGTTGTAAATGACCAAATAGGTTCACCTACCTATGCTGCTGATTTGGCAATGGCAATGATCGAGATAATTGAATCTGCAGAATGGATTCCAGGAATATACAATTATTCTAATGAGGGTGAAATTAGTTGGCATGAATTTGCGTTGATCATTAAAGAGCTAGGAAATTATAATTGTAAAGTTGGGGGCATTCCGTCTTCATCATATCCTACTCCTGCAAAGCGCCCAAATTTTTCATTGTTGGATAAAACAAAAATAAAATCCGTTTATAATTTAGATGTCCCAAATTTTAAAGATAGTTTGAAAAAGATATTTATATAAAAAACAATTTGACATTTTGTATTCTATTGTGAAGCAAAATTTTGAAATCTAAAATCAAATTTTTATGAAAGGAATAATATTAGCTGGAGGTTCTGGAACAAGATTACACCCATTAACACTAGCGGTAAGTAAACAATTAATGCCGGTTTATGATAAGCCAATGATTTATTATCCATTGTCAACATTAATGATGGCGGGAATTAATGAAATTTTAATTATTTCGACGCCTCATGATTTACCACATTTTAAGAAGCTTTTAGGAGATGGAAGTACAATTGGTTGTAAATTTAGTTATGCAGAACAACCAAATCCAAATGGTTTAGCTCAGGCTTTTGTAATAGGAGAAGAATTTATTGGTAATGATAAAGTTGCTTTAGTATTGGGAGATAATATTTTCTTTGGAACAAATATGCAGCAATTATTAAAAGATAATGCTGATCCAGAGGGAGGTGTAGTTTTTGCTTATCATGTTTCTGATCCAGAAAGATACGGAGTAGTGGAATTTGATGAGAATAAAAATGCAATTTCTATAGAAGAAAAACCTTTAGAACCGAAATCAAATTATGCAGTCCCAGGTCTTTATTTTTATGATAATTCTGTAGTTGAAATTGCAAAAAATATTAAACCGAGTGCAAGAGGTGAGTACGAAATTACGGATGTTAATAAAGTTTATCTTGAAAAGGGACAATTGAAAGTTGGAATCTTGAGTAGAGGTACGGCATGGCTTGATACAGGAACTTTTAATAGTTTGATGCAAGCTGGACAATTTGTTCAGGTTTTGGAAGAAAGACAAGGACTCAAAGTAGGTTGTATTGAAGAAATAGCCTGGAGACAAGGATTTATCAGTGATGCTCAGCTTGAAGAATTAGCTCAGCCATTACTTAAATCAGGATATGGAACATATTTATTAGAATTTTTAAAACAAAAGAAAAAAGGTGTTAAAATTTAATTAGATTCACTAACTGATTATTTAAAACCTTTAATTTGTATTTTTGTAGAAACTAGTTTACAGATTTAAACCAAACCTCAATTGAGTACAGACAAACCAAATAGTGTAACCTCCTTGTTATACAAGACTTTTTCGCCAAGAAATCTTAGGGCAAATATTAATAATTTAAGTTATTTGCCTAGATGGATTATTATTGCAATTGATGTAATGGTTTTGTTTTTTTCATTTTCCTTTACTTATTTGCTTTTTGAAGGTACAGCGATAGGATATATAATCACTTCCCATGATTTTTACTTTGTCGGAAGTTTGATTTTTGTTAATATTTTCTTCTTTTGGCTTTTTAGAACTTATTCGGGAATCATTAGGCATTCATCTTATATAGATGCAATTAAACTGCTTTTTTCTCAGATGTCAGTTTTAGTTTTCTTTCTGTTTATAAATTTAGTATTTGAATTATACACAGGAAACAAAGCGTTCTTAAATACTGCTCTTTTTATAAATTTGGTATTGTCTTTCTGTGGACTGTTTTTATACCGTGTTATTGTAAAGCAGACATTTGAAATGTATTTTTCTGAGAAAGCGACAACAAAACTCGTTAGAACAGTTATTTATGGAACAGATGCTAATGCAATTTCTGTAGCAAATGCATTAAAATTTGAAACACCTTCTCGATTCAAAATTGTTGGATTTGTAGATAAGAATAATCAGAATGCGTCTAAACGTATGCTGGATCTTCCTATCTTAATTTTAAGAAAAAAACTTCCTGCCTTAATGAGATCTGTTGCTGCAGAAGGGGTTATTATTGCTGATAAGAGTTTAACTAAAGATGAACAATTGATTATCGTTGATCAGTGTTTGGAATTTAATTACAGAGTATATACAGTTCCTTTAATTTCTGATTGGGAAAACCAAAAAGAGATTTCTCAAAAAGTTAAGAATATTCAGATTGAAGACTTATTGGAAAGAAAACCGATAGTTCTAGATAGTAAATCAATTTCTAAACAATTAAAGGATAAAACAATTTTAATTACTGGAGCTGCAGGGTCTATCGGAAGCGAGATTGTACGTCAAGTGTTGAATTTTAACCCTAAAAAAGTTATTGTTGTTGATCATGCTGAAACACCTCTGCATAATCTATGCTTAGAGACGCAAAGTATGAATTTGAATACTAAGATTGTAGCTGTGATTGCAGATGTACGCAGTAAAAAAGCATTAGATAAAGTATTCAAAAATTATAATCCACACGTTGTTTTTCATGCTGCAGCATACAAACATGTACCATTAATGGAAGAGAATCCAGCGCAAGCTATTCAAACCAATATTAAAGGGACAAAAAATTTAGCAGATTTATCTTGTAAATATAAGGTCAAGAAGTTTGTTATGGTTTCTACAGACAAAGCTGTAAATCCGAGTAACGTTATGGGAGCCAGTAAACGTATTGCCGAAAAATA
This sequence comes from Flavobacterium panacis, assembly GCF_024649945.1. Lineage (GTDB taxonomy): Bacteria > Bacteroidota > Bacteroidia > Flavobacteriales > Flavobacteriaceae > Flavobacterium > Flavobacterium panacis. The sequence goes on from NZ_JANKMS010000003.1 coordinate 145,156, forward strand.
TGTACAATCTTTATTCTTGAAGAATCAAAGAGAAAATGTAGAAGGTGGCACTAAGTTTATCACTACTCGTTTCGGAAATGTTTTAGGATCAAACGGATCAGTTGTTCCATTGTTTACAAAACAAATTGCAGAAGGAGGACCTGTTACTATAACACATCAGGATATTATTCGTTATTTCATGACAATCCCTGAAGCATGTCAACTTGTATTAGAAGCTGGAGCAATGGGTAATGGTGGTGAAATTTATATTTTTGATATGGGTAAACCAGTTAAAATTATTGACTTGGCTAAAAAAATGATTAAACTGGCCGGTTTTATTCCAGATAAGGAAATAAAAATAAAAATTGTTGGTTTGAGACCAGGTGAAAAATTGTACGAAGAATTATTAAATGATACTTCAAAAACATTACCAACTTATCATAACAAAATTATGATTGCACAGGAAATTCAGGATGAATATGAAAATCTTCACAATGAAGTGGATGAACTTATCGGAATTGCTGATTTCTACGAAAATGATGATATTGTAGCTAAGATGAAAAAGATTGTTCCAGAATTTAAGAGTATGAATTCTACTTTCGAAGTCTTAGACAAATAAAAGAATAATAAATATATTCAGTATAATCAAAAGGTGTTTTTTTCAAAAAACACCTTTTGGCATTTTTGAACAATTTCTTGAATGTTAAAAATCTTGTTAAATTTTTAATTTAATTTAGGTCTCTTTTCTCACATTTATATAAATGGAAAATTTTAATAGTACAAACGATTGGTTGTTTGAAATAAAACCAAAAAATAAATTTTTCTCACTGAATTTTAAAGAAATTTGGCAATATAGAGATTTATTGCTGCTTTTTGTAAAAAGAGATATAATTACTGTTTATAAACAAACAGTTTTAGGACCATTATGGTACTTAATTCAACCTTTATTTACATCAATCACTTTTACTATTATATTTAATAACGTTGCAGGAATTAAGACAGGATCTATTCCACCATTCTTGTTCAATCTTGCTGGAATTATGGTATGGAATTACTTCACAGCTTGTTTTACTGGAACTTCAGATACTTTTAGAACCAATGCTGCGATATTTGGAAAAGTTTATTTTCCGAGAATCATAACTCCATTATCTATTGTTATTTCAAATTTGATCAAATTTGGTATTCAGTTTGGAATTTTTATTTTATTTTATTTTATCTTTTATTTTCAAGGAGTAGATTTAAACCTAAATGCATCCATATTATTCTTTCCAGTTCTAATTGCATTTATGGGAATTTTGGGATTGGGATTAGGAATGATAATTTCTTCAATGGTAACAAAATATAGAGATTTAAACAATTTAGTTGGGTTTGGAGTGCAACTTTTAATGTATATATCCGCTGTAATGTATCCGATGGAATTGATAAAAGAAAAACTTCCAAAATTTGGTTGGATAGTGGAATACAACCCATTGGCATATATAATTGAAACATCCCGTTATATGTTGTTAAATATTGGCAGCATATCAATTTTAGGCTTAATATATACAATTGGATTTACAACTATTGTTTTCTTTACTGGATTATTAGTTTTTAATAGAACAGAAAAAAGTTTTATAGATACTGTATAAATGAAAGATATTATATTAAAAGCTGAGAATATTTCAAAACAGTACCGATTAGGTGAAGTTGGAACAGGTACTTTAAAGCACGATTTAAATAGATGGTGGTATAAAATTCGAGGAAAGGAAAATCCATATTTAAAAATTGGAGAGAGTAATGATCGCTCAAAAAAAGGAGCTTCAGATTATGTTTGGGCATTACAAGATATTAGTTTTGAAATCGAAAAAGGTGAGGTTTTAGGAATTATTGGCAAAAATGGTGCAGGAAAATCGACACTATTAAAAATACTTTCAAAAGTAACTGCTCCAACTACAGGCAGCATAAAATCTCGTGGAAGAATAGCTTCTTTATTGGAAGTTGGCACAGGTTTTAATGGAGAAATGACAGGACGAGAAAATATCTTTTTAAATGGTGCTATTTTAGGAATGACCAAAAAAGAAATTGCTTCAAAATTAGACGAAATAATAGCGTTTTCTGGTTGCGAACGTTATATCGATACACCAGTAAAAAGATATAGTTCTGGAATGACAGTGCGTTTGGCTTTTGCTGTTGCGGCTTTTTTGGAGCCTGAAATTTTAGTTATCGATGAGGTATTAGCTGTAGGAGATGCCGAATTTCAGAAGAAAGCGATTGGAAAAATGCAGGATATTTCTAAAGGCGAAGGACGAACGGTACTTTTTGTAAGCCATAACATGGCAGCTGTTAAGAGTTTGTGTACAAGAGGACTTGTTTTAGAACAAGGAAAGATTGTTTTTGAAGGGAGTATTGATAATTGTATGCAAAAATATCTTGAAAGTGAGCACTCAACGGCGCATCGTATTTGGGATAAATTAAGTAGCAATTCTCCTAAAGGAGATTTTATAGAATTAATTGAGGTAAAAGTTCTTAATAATGAAGGAGAAATTAAAATAAACCATAATATATCTGAAGAGATAACTATTGAATTTACCTATGAAATTTTAAAAGAAGGTGAATTATTTACTCATGGATTTAATTTATTCAATGTAGAAAATATTCACATATTAAGTTCACATGACAAAGATTCACAGACATTAAATATACCACATTCGAAAGGAATACATAAAAAATCAGTTGTTATTCCTGGGAATCTTCTGTCAGAAGGAAGTTACTCATGTAGTTTTGCAATAATGCGATATAACCCTTTTTATGTAGAATTTCATGAATTAGAAGTAGTTGGCTTTAGTATTATTGACGAAATTGGTAGTAAGACTGTGAGAGGAAATTATTCAGGTGGCTTTCCAGGTATTGTTCGTCCGTTATTAAATTGGAAGTAAAGAAATTAAGATGAAAAAGTGGACTGGTGAAAGATTAGAAACTTTTATACTAACAAGAGATGCTATTGAGCATTTGCATAGATATGCTATTGTTAGTGATTACATAACAGACAAAGTAGTTTTAGATATAGCTTCAGGAGAAGGGTATGGTAGTAATCTAATGAGCAAAAATGCTTCATTTGTTTACGGAGTTGATATAGACACTGAAACGATTAATAAAGCAAAATCGAAGTATAATAAGGGAAATTTAGAGTTTAGAACTGGTAGTGTAGAAAAAATACCCCTTGATGATAATAGTGTTGACATTGTTGTGAGTTTTGAGACCTTAGAGCATCATGATAAACATGTGGAAATGATGTTAGAAGTAAAAAGAGTTTTAAGAGAGAATGGATTATTAATTATTTCAACTCCTGATAAATTTTATTATTCTGATGAAAGAAACTTTAAGAATATGTTTCATGTAAAAGAATTGTATAAAAAAGATTTCAAGGAGTTAATAGGGGGGTATTTTAATAAATTGCAATTGCTAACTCAAGTATATAGCGGTGGGGCATCTATTATTGATGAAACTAATCAAAATAAAATGAGAGTATTCTCTGGAAATTACTTGGCTATAAAAAATGAATTTGTTGACCCTCTTTATCTCATCGTAATTGCTTCTGACACAAATTTTATAGAACAGAGAAAATCCGTTTTTAGTGGAGAAAAAATACATGAAATGGTAGTAATAGATTATGTTAGGAGTAGCAATTCATATAAGTTAGGGCATATTTTATTAAGTCCATTTAAGGCTTTAAAAAGGAGATTAAAATAAATGCAGGTGCTATTAATCACATTTCACAAACTAGCTTTTTTGAAGTAAACCTTGAATCATTTGCAATTCAAACGGGTAAACATTCGATTCTTGTTTGAGATAGAATTGAAAAGATCTTTTTTTAAGATAATTTAAATTAAAAAGAAATTGCATGTTTAATACTGATGAGCAATCTGTTAACAATATAATTTATCAGATTCCTGGAATAAAAGTAAGTGTAATTATTCCTAATTATAATCATGAGCCATATCTTGAACAACGAATTGAGAGCGTTCTTAAGCAGAGTTTTCAGGATTTTGAGTTACTAATACTTGATGATTGTTCTACAGATAACAGCAAAGAAATTATTTCCAGTTATAAGGAAAATCAAAAAGTATCACACATTTTTTACAATCAAATAAATTCAGGAACCCCTTTTGGTTTATGGCAATATGGAATTGAAAAAGCCAAAGGGAAATACATTTGGATTGCAGAAAGCGATGACTGGGCCGATGAAGATTTTTTAAGCACTTTAGTAGCTGTTTTAGAAAAAACGGATGCTGTAGTGGCACATTCAAACAGCATGTTTTTTATCAATAATAAATTAAAACTAAATGACTGGTGGGATACTTTTTCTAATAGCCGATGGGAATCCAATTATCTCGAAAAAGGATCAATTCTTTTAGAAGAATATGGAAAATATAAATGTCCGGTAATAAATGTGAGTTCGGCTGTTTTTAGAAAAGATATTCTTAAAGAAGAATATTATCCAGTAAACTTCAGATATAGTGGTGACTGGTGGTTTTGGATAAATGTTTTTATGGCCGGAAATGTTGCATTTATAGCAAAAGCGCTTAATAAAGTTAGGGTTCATAAATTATCAGTGACACAAAATAGTAATGCGGTAAATATTAATAAGTTAAGAGAAGATATCAAAGTAGTAAACTTTGCAAGTCAAAAATTGAATGCAAAATTAACATACTCACAAAATTACGAATGGCTTTTAAGTTTTTGGCTTTTGATTTTTCAAAATAAAGGCGGATATTTTAATAAGATGAATCATTTCCTCGATTTGCCATTTTCTTTCAAAAAAATATTCTATCAACGTTATTTTTCTCTGCTATGGAAAAAAGCAATTAAAAAAACAATCTTCTAGATGATACCTAAAATAATTCATTATTGTTGGTTTGGAAAAAAAAGAAAACCAAAACTTATTAGAGATTGTATTAAAACATGGGAAAAACATTGTTCTGATTTTCAAATAATTGAGTGGAACGAAGAAAATACAGATTTAAGTCTGCCTTTTGTGCAGAAAGCATACAAAGAAAAAAAATGGGCTTTTGTCTCTGATTATATTAGGTTTAAAATCTTGCATGATCAAGGAGGGATTTATTTAGACACGGACATGTTGGTTGTAAAACCGCTAAATGATTTACTCCAACATGAAGTTTTCTTTGGAACAGAAGAGCAGGGAATTGTAAGTTGTGGAATAATTGGAAGTAGGAAACACAATTCTTTTATAAAAGAATGTTTCATGCAATATGAAAATATGAACTTGACCGATATAAATTGGATGAAAATTGTAATAACAAGAATTACAACTGATTTGTTACAATTTAATTATAATTTTCAGGAATCAAATGAGAAAAAAATGTATGAAGGTGTTACTATATATCCAACAGATTTTTTTTATCCATTACCTTTCAAAAGCGATGATGCAATAAATTATAAGAAGTATATAAAGCCAGAAACATACGCCATTCATTTATGGGTCGGTTCATGGATAGTATACAATGAATTTAATTTTTTAAGAAATGGAGAATATAGAAAAGGAATTTCAACTGCTGTTAAAAATTTTTCATATGATAAATTAAAATTAAAATATTTGAAAAAAATAATGTCATCAATTAAGCAATCATTCGTCAAAAAATAAAATGCCTAAGGTTTCTGTATTAATGCCCGTTTACAATTGTGAACTATATATTAAAGACGCAATTGAAAGTATCTTAAATCAAACTTTTGTAGATTTCGAATTAATTATTATTGATGATTGTTCAACCGATTTGACATTATCAATAATAAAATCATATTTTGATTCCAGAATTAAATTAATTGAAAAAGCACAAAATACGGGGTATACAAATAGCTTAAACTATGCAATTTCTATAGCAACAGGAGATTATATTGCACGAATGGATGGCGATGACATCGCATTTCCAGATAGATTTCAAAAACAATATGATTTTCTTAATCAAAATCAGGATGTTGTAATTTGCGGAACGGCCATGCAAATTATTGGAAATAAGCAAATAGTAAGGCATCCTTCTGATCATAATAACTTAAAAATAAGATTATGTTTCGGTTCTGTTTTTCATCATCCTACTGTAATGATAAAAACGCACATACTAAAGGAAAATATTTACAATAAAGATTATGAGCCGGCCGAAGATTATGAACTGTGGACACGTCTAGCTTTTATTGGTAAAATGGCCAATCTTGAAGAAGTTTTGTTACAGTATAGAATTCATTCTGGCCAAACTTCCGCAGTGCGAAAAAACCTTCAAGATCAGAATATCTTTAGATGCCAAATGCATATGTTGAATAAATTTTTTGTGGAAGACAAATTTACTGCTACACAAATAAAAACAGCTTTGAAAATAGAATCTGTTCAATCAAAAAAAGACATTTCTGATAGTTTAAAATTATATTATTACCTGAAAGAAGTAAATAAGAAAGTTTTGATATTTGAAGAAGATACTTTTAAAAATGTACTTAAAAATAAAGAATTATTTTTATTCCAAAATTATTTAAAAAATAATTCCAATACTTTAGAAGCTGCTGGTTTTATCATTAAAAATAAAGGATTTAGTTACTTTGTTAAAGTAGTATCGCCAATAAAGAAACTGAAAAAAGTAATAAAAAAAATCATTAGAAGAAATGAATAAATCAAAGCGTTTATTGTTTATTTGCGATGATGTAAATACACCAACTGGTGGAATAAAACAAATCTATAGACAAGTAGATGTGCTTAATGCAAACGGGTTCAACGCTTATATACTTCATAGACATTATGGTTTTAAGTGTACATGGTTTGCTAATGAAACGCAAGTAGCTTATTCTTACCCTCTATTTGATTTGATAGATAATTTACAGGAAAAATCAATTCAAAATGGAATATTGGGCCTTTTGTTAAGATTGAAATTGGTTTATAAGAAGAGCAAAGAGGCGTTGTTGAAAATAAAAAACAGATCAAAAAATATTCAGATTGATAAGGATGATATTTTTATTTTCCCCGAAGTATACGGGCCAAAAGTTGCTGAGGTTTTAATAGACAACAAAAAAATAATTTACAATCAAGGTGCTTACCAAACTTTTTTTCACCATGATTTGAATTTAGAAGATACAGTAACACCTTATTTGAATGAAAATTTAATAGCAGCGATTGTAAATTCAGAAGATGCTAAAGAGTATTTAAATTATGCTTTTCCAAAATTGGATGTGAAAAGAGTTCGATACGGAATTGATGCTAAGAATTTTTATCCAAATGAAAATAAAAAAAGAAAAATTGCATTCATGCCTCGGAGGTTGCGAGTCGATCTGGTTCAGGTAATTAATATGTTGAATTTTAGGGGAGTATTGAAAAATTGGGAGCTAGTTGAAATTCATAACATGAATGAAAAACAAGTTGCTGAAAGTTTGAGAGATTGCGCAATATTTTTAAGTTTTAGTATTAATGAAGGCTTTGGAATGCCTCCTGCAGAAGCAATGGCCTGTGGATGTATCGTAGTAGGCTATGCTGGTAAAGGAGGGAAAGAATTTTTTAAAGAAGATTTTTGTTATCCAATTGAAGATAGAGATGTTGTTTCTTTCGCTAAAACGTTGGAAAAGGTAATTCTTGACTATGAAAAAGAGGACAACAATTTTATTGAGAAAGGAAAAAAGGCATCAGAGTTTATTTTGTCAGAGTATAGTATGGAAATGGAGGAACAAACTATTCTTGAAACTTGGAAAGCACTACTAAAATAAATGGCAAAAGTTTCAATTATTATTCCGAGTTATAATCATTTAGAATTTTTGAAAGAAAGATTTGATTCAATTTTAAATCAAACACACAAAGATTGGGAGGCCATTATAATCGACGATAAATCAACTGATGAAAGTGTTGATTTTATAAATAATTTTATACAAGACCATCCTGATTTTAAAGTTAAACACTTTATTATTAATGAAAAAAATTTAGGAAGTGGTTATTTCTCTTGGCAAAAAGGAATTGAATTAGCAACAACAAAATATATTTGGATTGCAGAAACAGATGATTTTTGTGAACCGGATTTTCTAGAACAGTTAGTTGCGATTTTAGATTTTAATCAACAAACAGTTTTGGCTTTTTGCAGCAGTAATTATGTTGAAAATGATAAAGTTATTTATAATTCTGCAAATAGAACTCAGGATTTAGAAGTCGAAGAAAATAAATATAAAATAATTGACAGTAGTGTCTTTTTGGAACGAATGCCGTTTAACACTTATATAACTAATGGCAGTTCTGTCGTTTTTAGAAAACCTGAGATTGTAATTCCGACAGAGATATTTAATAACAGATTATCTTCAGATATTTTTCTTTGGTCGTATTTGCTTCAAAATAGCTCTTTTGCATTTCTAAATAAAAAGCTTAATTTTTTTCGAAGACATGAAGGATCGACATCTTCATTTTTACAAAAAAATAAATTAGAAAGTGTTTACCACGAAAAAGCAAAATATTTGAATTATTTTAGAAAAGAGAACAATTACGATTATTTTATAAATCATTATATCAAATATTATATTTGGAGTAATAAAAAAGATTTTTTGAATTCTTCTAGCATTCAAAAGATTCAATCGCATAAAAATCTTAAAGTCTTGTATTTCTATAAATTGATTCGATTTGTTGCTTTTAAACTTTTAAAAAAATGACGACTCCTGTAGTAACAGTTATCATAACAACATATAATCGGAAAGAATATCTGGAAACGGCTATTCGATCTGTACTAAATCAATCATATACAAATATTGAAGTATTAGTAATTGATGATGGCTCGGATTATAAATATGCTGAGGAGATTTGTACTAAATTTTCTAATTGCAATTATCATTTTAAAGCGAATGAAGGTATATCTTCGGCAAGAAATTATGGAATTCACTTGGCGAAAGGAGATTTCATAGCTTTATTAGACGATGATGATTTTTGGGAAAGTTCAAAAATCGAAAAGCAAGTAAAAATTTTACTCGAAAAACCGTCTATTGATTGTGTTCATAGTTCAGTCGCTGTTGTGGATGAAAATGGAAAACTTACAGGGAAATATTACGGTTCAGCCCAAAGTAAAGTAAACAAACGTTCAGGATATGTTTTCTGGAATGCTTTAGGTGTTTGGATAGTAAAGTCACCAACTCCTTTGTTTAGAAGAAAAATCTTTAAACCAGATTTAATATTTGATGAAAGTCTTGAAGTAGGAGAAGATACTGATTTTTATCAGCGTATGTTTTATAGGCATAAAGTTTATTATATTAATGAACCTTTAGCTTTTTATAGGGAATATAATAATCCTGATCGACTTTCACTTCAACACGAAAAGTATATTGGAATTGAAAAAAAGATCTATGATAACTTTAAGAAAATGAAAATAAAAAATCCATTTATTTTTTACTTGATAAAGATTAGATTATTGCAAAGTCACATCAGAAGATGGAATATGATGTATAAAAATGATTCAATAAGAATAAAAAAAATTGAAATTTGGATTAGAATTAATTATTATTGGGATTTATACTTTAAGGACTAATTTATTTATGATAAAATTTAATATAACAAATTATTTAAAGAGAAGATCGGAAATAATAGTATAATAAAAAATTTGGAAGAAAGTTTTTTGTAGAATCAATTTATTTGAAGATTTAACAAGTTTTATACGTAAAACTTAATCGGAAGAATTTTAATTTTTTACTTAAAAGTTTTTAATCGTTTACAGCAATAACATAGAAATGAAAAACATACTTATTACCGGAGGTGCCGGAAATGTAGGAAGTGCAATAGCCGGTAGGTTAGCAGAAGACATAAACTGTCAAATTGTAATAGTAGATAACTTGTCGACTGGTAATAGCAATAAAATACCGAAAAGAGATAATGTTGTTTTTATTAAAGCAGATGTGAATAATTATAATGATATTGTTCCAATTTTTGGAAGATATAATTTTGATTTTGTTTTTCATTATGCAGCTGTTGTGGGAGTTAAAAGAACACTTGAAAATCCTATTTTAGTTTTAAATGATATTGAGGGAATAAAAAATATACTATCTCTTTCAAAAAATTCTGGAGTAAAAAGAGTTTTCTATTCAAGTTCTTCTGAGGTTTATGGAGAACCATTTGAAATTCCTCAAAATGAAAAAACAACGCCATTAAACTCTCGTTTGCCTTATGCAATTGTGAAAAATATTGGGGAGGCTTTTTTCAGGTCCTACCATCAGGAATATGGATTAGAATATACGATTTTCCGTTTTTTTAATACCTATGGGCCAAATCAAAGTGAGGATTTTGTTGTGCCAAGATTTATTAAAGCAGCAATTAAAAACGAACCAATTTACTTGTATGGTGACGGATTGCAAACAAGGTCATTTTGTTATGTGGAAGACAATATTGATACGTGTATAAAAGCATTATACGAAGACAAATGTGTGAATGATGTCTTAAACGTTGGGAGCGATATAGAAATGACAATTTTAGATTTGGCAAGAAACATTATTTCGACAGCCAACTCTAAATCCGAAATTATTCATCTTCCTGCTCTTAAAGAAGGAGATATGATGCGAAGATGTCCAGATACAACAAAAATGAAAACTATTTTAGGAAGAGATTTAATTTCTTTAGAAGAAGGAATTTTAAAGTTGATACACCATTATGAGAATAGGAGTTAATCCTGAAAAAGGTAATAAGGACATTCACATTGAGAATTATCACAGAATTATAATTCCTGTTTATATTCCGCATTTTGAAGGGTATTTTGAAGATTCTTTTGAAATTTTTAAATTATGTATACAGTCATTGTTAAAAACGGTTCATAAAAAAACAAGAATTACAATTTATAATAATAATTGTCATCCTTTGGTTAAAGAATTTATCGATGAGCAATTTGAAATAAATATTCTTATCGATCAAGTTTTTCATTCTAAAGAAAATTTAGGCAAAATCAATGCTATTCTTGCTGCATCCAAAGGTAATTTGGAACCACTTATTACCATTACAGATGCTGATGTTTTGTTTGAAAAAGGATGGCAAAGTGCAGTTGAAGAAGTATTTGTTAATTTTCCTGAGGCCGGAATGGTAAGTCCTGTCCCAAGCAGTAAAGCATTATCAAACTGTACTTCGAGCACTTGGTTTTATGGTTTCTTTAAAGGCAAACTGAAATTTGAAGACGTTCTTAATCCTCAGGCAATGCATAAGTTTGATTTGAGTTTAGGAAATAAGGAATTATTATATAAACCAATTCATTTAGAAAAATATCTAGTTCTAAAAAATAGAAAAAAATCTGGAGCAGCTGTAGTAGGCTGTGGACATTTTGTGGCGACACTCAAGAGAGCTGTTTTTGATTTAGGTACAAGCGAACCAGCTTTCATAAAAATAGTAGGTGGTGTCGAGGTTAAGTTTATAGACCAACCAAATGATGGTCTTGGATATTTAAGACTTGCTACTAAAGAAAATTATGCTTTTCATATGGGCAACAAGATCGAAAATTGGATGTTTGATATTGTCTCTAATTTAAAACAAGAAACCTCAGAGGGCGTTGATGTTAAAAAGATAAAAGATAAAAAAATTGGTTCTCTATCCAGAAAAGTAGGACGCCTATGTTTAATCTTCATTAACAAAAAAACTACACGCAGATTTATCCTGAAAAGATTAGGCTTGTCAAATCCTTTAAATTATTAGAAAGTGAACAATGTTCCTCCTTGCAAAGTTGTTTTGATTTCCCAAATTCCACTACCGTATTCAAACGTTGGTAGTTGGACAAAATTATACAAAAGTTATCTTGAAGGAAATCATGATATAGATTATATCGTTTGTCCGAAGCCGGAATTTTTGTTTAGTAGGATTCAGTATAGTTTTGTTCTGGCTACATTTTGGAATAAAATCAAAAGTAAAGTTTTTAAGAAGAGAAAAATTGAGTTTGTTCTTTCGTTAGATAAAATCATTCAATCCAATGAGAAATATATTTTTCAAATCGTTGATAATTATGGGATGGTAAAACCACTTCATGATTATTTGACTTCCCGAGAAACTCGGAAAAATTGTTACATTCAGTTTTTTTATCATGGTTTTTCGCCTTATACAAAACTAAATTCAGGATCAGATTTTTATGAAATAGTCGACGAAATAGTGGTTTTAACTCATGATAGTTATAAAAAGTTCAAGAAGACAATAAATGTTTTACCATGTCATTTTTCTGTTCTTCATAATGGTATTGATACCACTAAATTTAGGAAAGTATCTGCTTTTGAAAAAGAAGGTTTGAGAAAAAAACTTGATTTAGAAAATAAAAAAGTTTTTGTTTGGTGTTCACAAGATAGACCAAAGAAGGGATTGCATATCGTTATCGAAGCATGGAGAAAAATCTATGAATCGAGGCAAGACATTATTTTATTAGTCATAGGATGTGATAGAACAGAGAATATTGTAGGTGTAAGGTTTGTAGGAAGAATTTCAAATGACGAATTGCCACAATATTTTCAGGCATCAGATTGTTATCTTTTTCCAACGCTATGGCATGAAGGTTTCGGACTTAGTTTAATCGAAGCCTTACACTGTGGGAATTACTGTATTGCATCTGCAATGGGAGGAGTACCCGAAGTTTTGCACTATGGCAAATTGGGTAAATTAATTGAAAATCCTCATTTTGTGTCGGAATGGGTTGATGCAATAAATGACTATTTAGACAGTAAGTTTGAAATTTCAGTAGTAAACGAAGATTTATATTCAATCAAATCGTGGAGAAATGGGATGAATATAATTATTGAGAGAGCAAAAAAGCGATTAGAAATACTTTGAAAGATATGAGAATAGAACAATTAACAAAAACCAATTCAAAATTTAACTAAAGCTAGTAGATTTAGAGTTTTGAGCTCCTAAAATTTAAATGAAAAAAAATACAGATGAATCCTTATTTTAAAATTTCAGACCGTAAAATTGGATCAGATTATAGACCATTCCTGATTGCAGAAATCGGACAGGCACATGAGGGAAGTTTAGGTATTTTATATTCTTATATAGATGCTATTGCACAAACAGGAGTTGATGCAGTGAAATTTCAAATGCATATCGCTGAAGCAGAAAGCAGCGAACATGAACCTTTTAGAGTGAAATTTTCATTAGAAGACAAATCCAGATTTGACTATTGGAAACGGATGGGATTTTCTTTGCAACAATGGAAAGACATAAAAAATCATTGTGATGATTTGGGATTAGAATTTATGTGCTCTCCTTTTAGTAATTTGGCTGTTGATTGGTTGGAAGAAATTGGAGTGCAATCATATAAGATAGGTTCTGGTGAAGTGAACAATTTTTTAATTTTAGAAAAAATAGCACAAACTGGTAAGCCAGTAATTTTATCTTCTGGAATGAGTTCTTATGAAGAACTGGACAAAACAGTTTTGTTTTTAAACGAAAGAAATGTGGATTTTGCTATTTTACAATGTACAACTGCATATCCAACAAAACCGGATCAATATGGTCTGAACATAATTCAAGAACTAAAGAATCGATATAATGTTCCCGTTGGCTTCTCAGATCATTCAGCAAAAATAGAAACTTGTATTGCAGCGACAACTTTAAGAGCTGATATCTTAGAATTTCATGTCGTTTTCGATAGACAGCTTTTTGGTCCAGATTCAAAATCTTCTCTAACAATTTCAGAAACCAAAGATTTAGTTGTAGCTGTTAAAAATATAAAAGAAGCATTGGTTAATCCTATTAACAAAAATGAAAATGGTGCTTTTTCTGAACTGAAACAAATTTTTGAAAAATCATTGGCAGTAAATAAAGATTTACCTAAAAATCATGTTTTGACTTTTGATGATTTAGAATCTAAAAAGCCAAAAGGTTTCGGAATAGAAGCTTCACGTTTTAAAGAAGTTATCGGGAAAACCATAAATAAAGATTTAAAAAAATGGAATTTTCTAAATGAATGTGATTTATTGTAGATAAACTTCCTATTATCTGCAAGAAAATAATATTTTTCCCCAACATCTTTTTTTAATTACATTTAGCCAATATTATAAAATTAAAATGCAAAAACGAAAAATAGCTGTAGTCATCACAGCACGTCCTTCTTACAGTCGTGTAAAAACAGTCCTGTCAGCAATTCAGGAACATCCAAATCTGGAATTGCAGTTAGTTGTTGCTGCCTCAGCATTATTAGATCGTTATGGTTCTGCTGTCAATTACATTGAAAAAGACGGTTTTGCTATCGCTGCAAAAGTATTTAATGTGTTAGAAGGTGAAAATCTGACAGCGGCAGCGAAAACTACGGGAATTGGAATCCTTGAATTGTCTACCGTTTTTGATAATTTAAAACCAGATATCGTTGTAACTGTTGCTGATCGATTTGAAACAATGGCGACCGCAATTGCTGCTTCTTACATGAACATCCCTTTGGCACATATCCAAGGAGGTGAAGTAACAGGGAATATTGATGAGAAAGTGCGTCACGCAATTACAAAATTAGCCGATTATCATTTTGTAGCTTCTGAAAGTGCTAAAGAAAGAGTTATAAAGTTAGGAGAAGAATCAACAATGGTTTTTAATACTGGATGTCCATCAATTGATTTGGCTTCAGAAATAATGAACAGTAATAAACTTCCGTTTGACCCTTATGAAAAATATGGTGGTGTAGGAGCAAGACCAGATTTAACAAAAGGTTATGTTGTCGTCATGCAACATCCTGTTACTACAGAGTATAAAGATTCCAGAAAGCACATAGAGGTTACTCTTGAGGCAATTTATAAATTAAATAAACCTACGCTTTGGTTTTGGCCAAATGTCGATGCTGGGTCAGATGGAACCTCAACAGGGATTCGTGCCTTTAGAGAGCAACATCAATTACCGAATGTTCATTTCTTTAAAAATATGGAGGGAAAAGACTTTCTTGAATTGTTGAAACATAGTGATTGTCTAATAGGGAATTCAAGTGTTGGAATACGCGAATGTGCTTTTTTAGGAATTCCTGTTGTTAATATCGGTTCCCGTCAAAATAGAAGAGAGCGTGGGGGAAATAGTGTTGATGTCAGTTATTCAAAAAATGAAATTGGAAAAGCAATTAAGATGATGATTCAAAATGGACGAACTATTTCATCTCCCATATATGGTGATGGAAATGCAGGGATAAAAATAGCCAAATTATTGGCGGAATTACCTTTACGATTTCACAAAACGATAATTTATTAATATGAAAGTTCTGGCTATAATCCCCGCTCGTGGTGGTTCTAAAGGTTTACCAGGAAAGAACATAAAGGATTTGGGAGGCAAACCTTTAATAGCACATGCAATTGAATGTGGATTAGATTCTACGCTCGTAACCAAAACGATTCTATCTACTGACGATAATGATATTGCAGACATAGCAAAAGGATACAATGTTGAGGTTTTAAAAAGACCAGATCATCTAGCAGATGATCAAAGTAATGTTGTGGACACAGTTCTACATGTTGTAAATGAATATAATCAAAACTTCGATATTATCATACTTCTTCAGCCAACTTCACCACTACGAACTTCTAAAGACCTCGATAACATAATAAAATTATTAATGGATAACGATGAGATCGATGGTATTATAAGTGTTGTACCAATGGATGACGTTCACCCAGCTCGAATGTATAAACTGATGAATGATACTGAACTCATTCCTTTACTTGAAGCAGAAGAAACTTTAAGAAGACAGGACATCAAACCTGTTTATTATAGAAACGGTTGTTTTTACGCTGTGCGATTTACGGCGTTCTTAGATCAAAAAACATTTATGGTCCAAAAGAAAATGGCTTATATAATGAATCAGGAATGGCTAGTTAATATTGATACAATAAGAGATTTTAAATTGGCAACACTTTTATATGACGATTGGAAAAAAGAGATTATTAATCACTGAACCAGATAATTTCAGCGAGAAAGCATTAGTTGTTTTGAATGAATTCTTTCATATCAAAACATCTCGAATCAAAAACCGAGAAGAACTGAAACTTGAAATTGCGGATGCTGAAATAATTTTTGTAAGGCTGGGCTTTGTTATTGATAAAGAAATTATTAGCTACGCAACTAATTTAAAATTCATTTTGACAGCTACAACTGGTTTGGATCATATTGATACAGATTATTTTGAAAGTCTTGGTGGAGAAGTTATTTCTTTAAAAGGAGAAGTTAATTTTTTAGAGAATATACCTTCTACTGCAGAACATACTTGGGCATTATTACTTGCTTTGCTCAAAAGAATTCCAAGTTCTTATGAGCACGTTAAAAACGGAGGTTGGAATAGGAATTTATATATAAATACAAATTTAAGAGGGAAAAAGATAGGGATTTTAGGATTGGGTAGAGTGGGAAGCCAAGTTGCAAATTTTGCTAAAGCTTTTGGTATGGAAGTTGGTTTTTTTGATGTTGAAAAAACTGATGCTCAATTTCTTAAATTTAATACTTCGGAGGAAATGTTCGGCTGGGCAGATATCGTTACAATACATATTCCATTTTCATCTGAAAATAAAAAAATTATAGGTAAAAAAGTATTATCCTTTATTAAAAAAGATTCAATAATAATTAATACATCGCGAGGAGGAATCTGGGATGAAGACGAGATCGCTAAATTGATTAAATGCGGAAAAATTAAAGGTATTGCAACAGATGTTTTAGAGAACGAACTTTATACAGGGAGCATAATAGCAAATCCATTAGTAAAATTGTCAAAACAAAATTTTAATGTAATTATTACTCCTCATATAGCTGGTGCAACTAAAGAATCAATGGAAATGACTGAAGAATTTATTGTACAAAAATTTTTGCAGAAGTTGGGGGTTTATAAATAATAATGTTCAGATAATTTTTAGAGCAAATAAGATTTAGAAAAAATTTAATCTTGCTAAACTTTTTGCAAAAGAATTAGGGGAGTCATTTTCTAAAAAAAATATCCTTTTCTTTGCGCTTTCATAATAAAATACCATATGTTTTTTAACTCTATAGCTTTTGCTATTTTTTTACCAATTGTCTTTTTTCTGTATTGGTTTGTTTTTAATAAAACCAAAAGCACGCAAAATGCACTGCTAATCTTAGCGAGTTATTATTTTTATTCATGTTGGGATTGGAGGTTTCTGTTCTTACTGGTTTTTTCAACTTTTTTAGATTATTACACTGGCATTCAAATCGAAAAAGGGAAATCTGAAAAGAGCAGAAAATTTTGGTTTTGGCTTAGTATTTTAGTCAATTTGGGATTCTTAGGAATCTTTAAATATTATAATTTCTTTGCCGCTTCTTTTTCAGAATTATTGAATTCTGTCGGAATCAATGCAAGTCCCATTTTATTAAATGTAATTCTGCCAGTGGGAATTTCATTCTATACTTTCCACGGATTATCGTACGTTATTGATATATATTTTAAGAGAATAAAAGCCGAATACAATTTTGTAGATTATTCACTTTTTGTGAGTTACTTCCCGCTTTTGGTTGCCGGACCAATAGAAAGAGCAACTCATTTACTACCACAGGTAAAAGTTAAAAGAGAATTCAATTTTCAAAGAGCAAAAGAAGGTGTTTACCAAATAATTTGGGGATTAGTAAAAAAAGTGGTCATCGCAGATACCTGCGCTACTTATGCCAATGCTATTTTTGATCACTATACTTCGATGAATTCTTTTTCTTTAATTATGGGCGTAATATATTTTGCGTTTCAGATTTATGGTGATTTTTCTGGATATTCAGATATCGCTTTGGGAGTTTCAAAATTATTCGGACTTGACTTATTACGAAACTTTAATTATCCTTATTTCTCAAGAGATATTGCAGAATTTTGGCGACGTTGGCATATTTCACTTTCTTCCTGGTTTAGAGATTATTTATATATTCCTTTAGGAGGAAGCAAAGGAGGTCTGATGATGAAAATTAGAAATACATTTATCATTTTTGTAGTTAGCGGTTTTTGGCATGGCGCCAATTGGACTTATATTGCGTGGGGATTTATTAATGCTTTTTATTTTTTACCGTTGTTATTATCCAATAGCAATCGAAATAACATGGACGCCATAAAATTGAAATTTAATTTTGATTCTATAAAAGTAGTATGGAGTATAATTTTTACTTTCTCTATCACATGTATTGCTTGGATTTTCTTTAGAGCAAAAACAATTACAGACGCAGTCTCCTATTTAAAACGAATCTTTACTAACAGAGATTTTGGTTTTCAGTATCTTGATAATGAGCGTTACAGTTACGAACTACTTATTATGATTGGTCTTTTTGTTTTAGTTGAATGGAACAATCGCAACAAAGTTGAACCACTTTCCGGGAAAATGAGCAATGTAAGAGTTGCTTTAGCACTTATAGCAATAATAGCTTTTGGTACCTATTCCGATTATAAAGAATTTATATATTTTCAGTTTTAATGAAGAAGTTTTTAATTTTTAGTGCCAAAATTCTGGCAGTTATAATCCTAATTGCAATTGCTTTGGACGGTCTTTATACCTATGTTTTTTTGCATTCGAAAAACAGAGGAAAAATTGAAACGGTTTTTAATTCTAAAGGAAAAAAATACGACGTAATAATATTAGGTTCATCAAGAGCAAATAATCATTTTGTTTCACAAATGTTTGAAGATAGAGGACTGAAAACATTTAATTACGGAATGAGTGGAGGACATTTGTTTGAAGCTTCGCTAATGTTGAAATTAATGGTGGAAAGAAAATATGAAATAAAAAACGTCATTCTAGAAGCTGATTTGAATCTATCTAATGATCAGGAATCAGAAGGAGTTGCTGCAAAATTTTTACCATACATCCATAATTCACAAGTCATAAAAAAACATTTTTCTACCGAAGAAAATTTTTTGGAATTCTATTATATTCCTTTTTACAGGTATGTAAAATTTGATAGTAAAATTGGTTTTAGAGAAATTTATAAAACAATAAGTGGAGAAAAAACAAACGCATTAGATAATTTAGGGTATTATCCGTTAGTAAAACACAAAAACGGAAATATGAAAAATAATATTGTCAATTTAAATCCGTTGCCGGATAATAAATATTACGAAGAAATAAAAAATATTTGTCGTGTCAATCATATTAATTTAATTGTATTGATGACGCCAATGTGCGCCAATGTGAAAGGAATGAATTACTTCGACAAGGTGAAAAAAGCGTATCCTGAAATTCATAATTATGAAAATGTGGTAGTTGAAGATAAGTATTTTTCATCTTGTGGGCATATGAATGACGAAGGAGCCCGCGTGTTTACAGCTAGAATTTTAAAAGATTTTTTTGATACAAAAAATAATGAAGAAAAGTAAAATCTTGTTGTTGTTTCCTGATGGTGTAGGAATTCGGAATTATTTATATTCAAATGTATTTAATCATTTAAATGAAGATTTAATTCTGTTTCATAATTTCGATTCGGAAACAATTGATGCAATACAACAGAACACACCAATAAGTCAGGAAATTGTAATTCCAAAATATAAAGAATCTGCAAAAGAAAAATTTTTAAGAGAGTTAATTTGCCTTTCAAGATTGTATTACAACGATTCACAAGTAAATAATCCAACATTGCTAAAGAATTGGAATTGGAATCAAAAAACATTTTCAAAAAAGGTATTTTATAAAGCAATTGAGTTTTTGGCTCCTTTTTTTAAACGTTACCCTTGTATTTTAAATCTAGAAAAAAAATATCAGAATGCCATCCGTGAAAATTCTTTTTATGATGAGGTGAAAGATATTTTAAAGGAATTAAAACCTGAAGTTGTTTTTTGCTCACATCAAAGAGCTCTAAAAGCGGCTACAATATTTGCTGCAGCCACCGATTTAGAAATAAAAACAACAACAGTAGTTTATTCATGGGATAATTTACCCAAAGCGCGTATGGCTTTAAAAGCTGATAATTATTTCGTTTGGTCAGATTACATGAAGGATGAGCTGAATTTATATTATCCTGAAATTGACTCAAAACAGATTAACGTTACAGGAACTCCACAGTTTGAGTTTTACGAGGATAGTGGCAATATTATTAATAAAGAAGTTTTTTACAATACATATAATCTAGATCCAAATAAAAAAATAATATGTTTTTCTGGTGATGATACTAAAACCTCTCCTGATGATCCGAAATATCTAAAAGACATAGCTGAAGAAATTATGAAAGCTGATCTGCAGTATGAATATCAGATTTTATTAAGACGATGTCCAGTTGATTTTTCAGGTAGATTTGATGATGTTGTTAATGAATATAAGGATTTAATTAAAGAAGCTCCTCCTTTATGGTATTTTAGTTCATCTAAAGAATGGAATTCTGTTTATCCAACTCTTGGCGATGTCAAATTATTGGTCAGTACAGCTTTTTATTCTGAGATTGTGGTAAACGTTGGTTCTACAATGGCTTTCGATTTTGGGATGTTTGATAAGCCAGGCGTTTTCATTAACTATGATCAAGAAGTTAAAACAGTAGATAATTGGTCTGTAAAAACAATTTATAATTATCAACATTTTAAAAGTATGCCTGATCCAAAAGCAGTTATCTGGTTGAATAACAGACAAGAAATTGTTGATAAAATTATTTATAGAAAAAATGGGCAGTCATTGGAACAGCTTAAAAAATGGTCTGAAATCGTACTAGGAAAAAATAATAACAAATCATCTGTTAATTTCTCTAATACGTTACAGATGTTTTGCAAAAAATAGCATTATGATAAATAGTATCAGGAAATTACTTTGGCGTCTTTTAGGAATTAATTACTACTTTTATTTAAAAGGAAGGAACCACGTATATCTTAAAGATGCAAAATGGGCAAATATTGGAAGTAAAACTTATGATAATGGCGCCTTTGTGTGGAAATGGTCTAATAATTCCTCGTTGGAAATAGGTAAATATTGTTCTATCGCAAATGATGTAAATTTTATTTGTGATTCTGGTTTTCATACAGAAAGTCAAATAACTTCTTTTCCTTTATTTCATGAAGTTTTAGAAAAAAATGACAAAGTGATAATTCATAATACTTCATATGTTGTAAAAGATATAAAAGAAAATCTAAAACCTTTAAAAACTGGAATTATAGTTGGTAATGATGTTTGGATAGGTATGAATGTTACCATTTTGCCTGGTGTTAAAATTGGAAATGGAGTAACTATATTGGCAGGAGCTATCGTTTCTGAAGACATTCCAGATTATGCAGTTGCAGGAGGTGTTCCGTCAAAAGTAATCAACTTTAAACATGACAAAGAAAAAATAGATGCTTTAAATAAAATTGGCTGGTGGGATTGGTCTGAAGAAAAAATTAAATTGAATGTGAACGATTTTTATTTATCAATAGATACTTTCATAAAAAAACATTCCTAATGCACATCTGTTTTTTAACTAATGAATATCCTAAAGAGGGATTTCCACATGGTGGAATTGGCAGTTTTGTTAAGACACTGGCGACTGCATTGGTGAAAAAAGGAATTAAAGTTTCTGTTGTTGGAATTAATTATACTATAGAAAATGAAAATCAGAATATCGAAGGCGTAGATATTTATAGACTAAAACCAAATAAAACGAAAGGATTAGGATGGTATTTGAACTCTAAAGCAATCGATTTAAAACTTAGAGAAATTCATCAAAAAGAGAGAATTGATATTGTTGAATCTTCAGAACTTGGACTTGCATTCCTTTCTAAAATACAAGCAGTAAAATATATTATTAGACTTCACGGCGGACATCATTTTTTTGCTGAAAGTGAGAAAAGAAAAATCAATAAATGGAAGGGATTTCAGGAAAAAAGATCATTTAAAAAAAGTGATGGATTTATTGCTGTTTCACATTATGTCAAAAATCATACAGAGAAATACTTAAGTTTTAATAATAAACCTATAGCTTATATAAGTAATCCTATTGATACAGATTTTTTTAAACCACTTGCAAGTCAAAAAGAATATAAAAACAGAATTGTTTTTGCAGGAACGGTTTGCGAAAAAAAAGGAATCCGCCAGTTGATACAATCTTTTCCATATGTAAAAAAAGAATTTCCAGATGCAACTCTTGAAATTTATGGCCGAGATTGGTTTTTTCCAAATGGAAGTTCCTATATAGAAATGCTGAAAGAAAAAGAAATACCTCAATTAGGAGAATGGGCAAATGATATTCATTTTCATGGATTAATTTCTTATAATAATATTCCACAGGTTTACGCTGAGGCTTCGGTATGTGTTTTTCCGTCACATATGGAAACGCAGGGTTTGGTAGCTCCAGAAGCTATGGCAATGCAGAAACTTGTTGTTTTTACAAAATACGGTCCCGGACCTGAAGCAATAGAAGATTTTACAACCGGACTATTATGCGATCCTTACAATCCAAAAGATATTGCTGAGAAAATTATTTGGGTATTTTCTAATGAAGATAAAACAAAAGTAATGGCCGAAAAAGCTCGGAATTTTGCATGTAAAAAGTATGAGCTTGAAAACATTGTATGTGAAAATGTTAATTTTTACAAAATCAAAATGACGTCATTAAAATGAAACTTGAATTACCAAATTGGACCTCTCATCATAATATGCTGATTTATTCGGTATTATTTTATTGCGAAGAAAATGATCTGAATTTTAGCATTATTTTTAATAGTAAAATAGTTAGTGGAGGAGCAATTCTTCATACAAATGACAAATTAATCTTTTTTGATTATTCAGATAGTAATTTATTTATTGATAACCCAGAAAAGTATGATTTTTATTCAAAAGATCATTATCGATGAAGGATTACAGTAAAAATGTCTATCCTCTTAATTTTCAAGTGAATTTTTTATATAAAGTTTTAAAATTGTTATCAAAATTCGATTTTAGGAATCTGACAAATAGTAGAAATAGAACAGAGATTATCCGAGCATTAGATTATTTTAATTTAGGAACCAATTTATCGCATGAGGCAATGGACGTGAGATTTTTTCCTAAAAGATTTAATGATAACAATGGAAAGATAATTTTTCATACCAGATTATGGGATCCAAAAAATCATCCTGATGAGGAAGAAAAACAGAGAAGGCTAATTCAGAATGAATTTCGTATTAAGGCTTGTAGAATTATAAAAAATAATTATAAAAATTCTTCTGTGGGAATATTTTCTGATTCTCTATCAAAAATATTGGCCCCTGATCTATTATTAGATTCAAATAAAATATCTAAGAAAGAATATTTGAAATCATTGTTAAATGCGGATATTGGAATAGCTGATGATGGACTAAAAGATACACCAGGATGGAAAATTGGTGAATATTTAATGTTTGGTAAAGCAGTAATTACAACTCCGTTGAATGTTGTTATTGAAAATTTTTCAGAACAGGTTAATTATGAAAAATTAAGCTCTCGTAATTCATATGAAGAATTGCCAGAAAAAATCGAAAATCTCCTAATGGGACAAAAATATCTTGAAATGGGACAAAATAATTTTATATGGAGTAACCTTAATCTGCATCCTAAAAATTATATTAAAAAAATATTATTGATCTCTCAAAATGTAATTTAGTTTTAATAATAATGAAGTTTGCTATTATTACACATGTTTGTCATATCAAAATTGATAACCAATATTTTGGTTACGCACCATATATTCGTGAAATGAATATTTGGTTGAAAGATGTTGAGGATGTGATAATTGTTGCTCCTTTGGTGTCAAAAAGCCTGACAGCAATAGATATGCCATATGAGAATAATAAAATTGATTTTCGTCAAGTTTCAGATTTTAATTTTATAAATACGAAAAATAGCTTTAAATCACTTTTTAAACTGCCTATAATTTTCCGTAGCATCTTTTTAGCAATGAAAAAAGCAGATCATATCCATTTAAGATGTCCAGGAAATATGGGGTTATTAGGATGTATAGCTCAGATATTTTTTCCTTCAAAAAGAAAAACAGCAAAGTATGCTGGAAATTGGGAACCAAAAAGCAAACAACCTGCAACATATCGTTTACAAAAATGGATTTTAAACAATACATTTCTAACCAGAAATATGCAGGTTTTAGTGTATGGTGAATGGGAAAATCAGTCAAAAAATATTAAATCTTTTTTTACAGCCACTTATTCTGAGTCTGAAAAAGAAACTGTGATAAAAGATTCTAAAAGTCTGGAGAAGATTTTTATTTTCGTTGGCAGTTTGGTTTCAGGAAAAAATCCAATGTATGCTGTAAAATTAGTTGAGCAATTAGCTAAAAATGATTTGAAGGTCATACTCCATATTTTTGGAGAAGGAGTTGAACGATCAAATTTAGAAAATTATATAAAAAATAATCAACTTGGAAAATTTGTTTTTTTATACGGAAACCAAGATAAGGAAACAATAAAGGAATTTTATAAAAAAAGTCATTTTGTAATTCTACCTTCAAAAAGTGAAGGCTGGCCAAAAGCAATTGCAGAAGGGATGTTTTGGGGATGTTTGCCAATCACAACAGACGTTTCTTGTCTTCCTTTTATGCTTGACTACGGAAAAAGAGGTGTTTTATTAGAAATGGAGCTTGAAAAAGATTTAATCCAAATGAATAACATTTTTTCCGATGAAAATTTGTTAAAGGAAATGAGTACAAGAGCTTCTCAATGGTCACGTAATTTTACAATCGATAAATTTGAATCTGAAATTGAAAATCTTTTTACGAAATGAGAGTCCTTCAATTAATAGATTCTTTAGAAGCTGGTGGAGCTGAAAGAATAGCAATTAATTACGCAAATGCTTTAACTGATAAAATCGAATTTTCGGGTTTAATAGCGACCAGAAAAGAAGGTCAATTACTTGCACAACTAGATAAGGATGTTGTTTATCACTTCTTAAATAAAAAAAAAACAATTGATTTTGGAGCTGTTTTTAGATTAAGAAAATTTATAGTAAAAAATCAAGTTGCTATTGTTCACGCTCATGGAACTTCTTTTTTTACAGCAGTTTTAGTAAAATTGATTTTACCTAAGATTAAAATTATTTGGCATGATCACTATGGTATGAGATCAAAAGAGTCAAGAAAAAAAAATCAGGTTTTAGTTTTTTGTTCCTTCTTTTTTTCTTCTATTCTTGTGGTAAATTTACAATTAAAAGAGTGGAGCCAAAAGAATATGTTGTGCAAAAAAGTCGTTTTCATTCCTAATTTTGCATTGATTAAAGATAAATCTCAGCAAACAACTTTAAGAGGAACCGAAAACAAACGTATTGTTTTTTTGGCTAATTTGAAAGATCCGAAGAATCATATAGCAATCCTAAAAGCTTTTCATGATTTGAAATTAAAAAAAATAGATTGGACTTTACATTTAGTAGGCAGAGATTACGAAGATGATTATTCTAAAGCTTTGAAAGATTTTATAAAATCAAATTCCTTAGAAAATCATATACATTTGTATGGAAATAGAAGTGATATTCAATACATATTGTCGCAAGCTTCGATAGGAATTTTAGCGTCGACAGATGAAGGCTTTCCTGTAACTCTGTTAGAATATGGTTTGGCAGGTTTAGCAGTTATTTCTACAAATGTGGGTTATTGTTCAGAAATTATTGATGATGAAGTAAGTGGATTGTTGTTCGATCCGCTTAATGAATCAGAAGTAGAAAAGAAATTAATTAAAATTATAGAAAACGAATCGTTTAGAAGTAAGGTTGCGGAAAATTATGGAAAAAATGTTAGAGAAAATTACTCACAAGAAGCAGTACTTGAAAAACTAGTCGAAGTATATAGAAAATAAAAAATGAAACAGAAATCATTATCATATACATTTCTTATTTTGATTCATGCCATTATAGGGTTGATAATTTTTGTTGCTCCTTTTTTGTCTAAAATTTATGCATTGTTAATACCTATTGTGGGACTTGCAATAGTTGTTAAAAATCAAAATAAAAATAACGAAGTCATTTTTGTATCGGCATATCTTGTAGGTGTTGAGGTTTTTCTGCGTATGACAGGAGGTAATTTTAATAATGAATATGTAAAATTTCTCGTTATAATTTTTATGGTAATCGGAATGTTCTATAGTAACTTTTCAATAAGATCATTTTTGTATGTTATTTTTTTATTGTTATTAATTCCTGGGATTTTACTTGTCGCTTCTATCGATAATGTCGATTTTGATGTAAAAAAAGCGATATTTTTTAATTTGTCAGGCTCATTTTGTTTGGCAATTAGCTCCGTGTACATGTATAGAAAAAAATTACTGTTTGAAGAATTGCAAAATGTGTTAGTTGCAATTGGCCTTCCTATTGTTTCAACAGTTATTTATATGTTTTTATTTAATCCGAGTGTAAGAGATGTAGTAACAGGAACTCAGTCTAATTTTGAAACTTCAGGTGGATTCGGCCCTAATCAAGTTTCCACAATTTTAGGATTGGGAATGTTTGTTTTTTTTGCACAATTGGTTCTTTTTTCAAAATCAAAAATTGAAATAATTTTAAATGGTTTCTTACTAATATTTATCAGTTACAGAGCCATTGCAACGTTTTCTAGAGGTGGAGTAATAACAGGAGTTGTAATGATTGTTTTCTTATTATTTGTACTTTATTCTTTTTCAAATGATAACGGAAGAAAGAAAATTGCTTTAGTTTTTTTATTAGCTGGAATTCTTGCAGTTGGTATATTCTCATATACTTCTTTACAAACTCGAGGACTTATTGATAAAAGATATTCTAATAAAGATGCTCGGGGAAGAGAAAAAATAGATCGTTTGGGCGGTAGAGAGGTCATTATCGATACAGACTTGAAGTTGTTTTTAGATAATCCTATTTTTGGAATCGGAGTGGGAATGGGAAAAGAAAGCAGAAAAGAATCTTTAGGACAAGCTGTAGCTGCTCATAGTGAGATTTCGCGTTTATTTAGTGAACATGGTTTGTTTGGGATATTCAGCTTGATTATTTTATTCGTTGTGCCTTTTAGTCTTTATATAAATAATAGGCAGCATATTTATTTTTTCTCTTTTTTTCTCTTTTGGCTTCTAACAATAAATCATGCCGCTTTGCGAATCGCAGCTCCTGCATTTGTATATGCGCTGTGCCTTCTTTCGATTCAGATTAAAGTTCCAGAAAAAACAGAGGACTCTATTAGTTAGAACCATTTTTTATAATACATTTGCCTCACGTTTAAGCCCCTAATAAACTGTAAGAATGTCTTTAAAAAGAAAAATGCATTTCGAAATTTCAGAAAGAAAAGTTCTACTTTTACTTTTAGATGGAGCATTTGTATTTACTGCACTGTTTTTACTAAGCCTACTTTTCGATTATAATTATTATGTTTTAGAAGATGGAAAGTACATAAAATCATTTTTATTGATTGGTTATGTCTTCTTATTTGGAACAATTTTCGAAATGTACAATCTTCAGACTGCTAGCAATCAGTTTCAAATTTTACGAAGTGTTGTTCTAACTTCAATTTCTGCTGTTACAGTATATTTGTTTACTCCCGTTTTATCACCGGAACTTCCCAAACAGCGATTGATTATTATAATTTTTTATTTAGCTGTTTTAAGTTCATTATTACTATGGCGTTTTTTTTATGTTTATTTTCTGGCTTCAAATCGTTTTTCGCAGAATGTAGTTTTAATCTGTGATCAGAGCGAGGTAGAAGAATTGGTTATGGGATTGGAAAATGTCGATCCGCATTATAAAATAATTGGTTTTGTAAATTCAGATACTGATTCGGTAGAAGATTTTGACTTTCACTATGTGAGAGAAGTAAAAAAGCAAGACCTAGAGCTTTTTGTTACTAAAAATAATGTCTCGGAGATTGTTATCGCATCGCAAAAAACAGATGGTATTACAGCCGATTTATATCAGCAATTGCTTCATTTATTAGAAAACGGTAATGTAATTCGAGAATATACTCAGGTTTACGAAAGCAAGACACAACGAATTCCAGTGCATTATATTGGAAGAGACTTTTACCGATTTTTCCCCTTCAGTCGAAGCAATAATAATAGATTGTACTTGCTTTTGATTCGTGCAATGGAACTTTTCTTTTCTTTTGTTGGACTTCTATTTTGTGGGCTTTTTGTTCCAATTATTTCATTTTGTAATTTCTTTGCAAACAAAGGAAGCCTTTTTTATACACAGGAAAGAGTAGGCAAAAATGGAGTGGTTTTTAAGATTTACAAGTTCAGAACTATGACCGCGAACTCCGAAACTGGCGGAGCTGTTTTTGCTACTCATGATGATAAAAGAGTCACTCCTTTTGGCAAATTTATGCGGAAGTCCAGAATAGATGAACTTCCTCAGTTTATAAATGTTTTAAAAGGAGATATGGCCGTAATTGGTCCAAGACCAGAAAGACCATTTTTTGTTGAAGAAATTGCTGCTGTTATGCCTTTTTATGAGACACGTCATGTTGTTAAACCAGGACTTACAGGGTGGGCTCAGGTAAATTATTCGTATGGAGAATCAATAGATGAAAGTTTGATTAAACTTCAATATGATTTGTATTACATCAAACACAGAAGTGTTTTTCTGGATCTGAGTATTACTTTTAAAACCATTACAACCGTATTATTCTACCGCGGACAATAACTAAATGATAATCGGAATTGGTTTTTTGTTACGAATTCCTGTTCTGACTAAAGTTACACCGCTTGTAATAATCAAAGGTAAAGTGATAAAGAAGTGCGCTTTGTTTATTAGAAATAAAAAGTACACCACTAAAAGCACAAAATTGATCAAAGCAAAACGATAAGTCCATAATTTGTTTTTGAATACTGAAAACAAAATCATAACCAATAAAAGCGGACTAAAAAGTAATACATTGTAGTTCATCGCCAGTTCTTGGTGAAAAGAATAAAATCCCATAATGACAAAGAATATCCCAATTAAAGATAAGATCAAAAAGTAGATTTTATCAACCGTTTTATTTCTAGCAAGTATTACAAAAAGCAAAATAAACAGATAAGTGTAAATGTTATTCCACCATGATTTTGGAGTTTCTTTAGTGAAATCTAATAAGGTTTTAGTTTTTCCAACAAATGGCTGATTATGGAATGTAGTCTTTTCTAAACTGTTTTTCAATTCAAATGGAAGAAAAATTCTGTCTCCCATTTGATCTACTTTTGTTCCAAAAATAATGCTGGTTCCTAATTGATCATAAAAATGTCCGTCAAAATAAGGGAAAAGAATAGAACGATAAGTTTTGTCGGTATCTTCTTTTTTGACAATTACATTGGTATTTAAGGTGCTGTTGATTACATCAACAACCATCGAAGTGCAATTTTTATCAATAAACTTATAAGTGTAATACCTTTCATCAGAATCTAAAACGGCATTTAGTTTGTTAAAAAGCTTCTGTTTGTCTTCTAAAGGAATTAACAATTCCTGCTCGAAAATACTTCTTTTTTCATAAGTATATTCATTGTAAAAATCAGTATAAGAATGTACGGTAGCGAAATATTGTAAATCTCCTTTGGCAAATTTCATTACAAAATTTGGAGTTCTAAAATCAAAAGTTCCATAATTATAAACGACATCAAAGTTGTTTCCAGGATCTGAAACTCTAATTCCGGTATGTCCAAAATAAGAATAAGTTTCGTTTCCAAGTCCGCAGGTTAGAACACTTATTTTAGCATCTTTTGTCAAAGGTATGCTTTGGCTAAAACCAATAAAACTGGATAAGAATAATAAAATAAAAAGTGTTTTTTTGGACAGAACAGTTTTCATGATTTTTTTAAAGATTTTATGGTTTTATAATTATCTGAAGATGCCTAAATCAACTTTTAACGAAAAAATATTAGAATATAGAGCTGTACTTTGATTTCCTAAATCAGTTAAAGCATAGTCGATCTGAATGCCTTTGTATCGAAAACCAAGGCCAATATTAGGCTGAAAGTTTACCTTTTCTTTGTTGTCGAGTTGTGTCACATTTTGAAAATTTCCTGCACCGGCTCTTACAAAAACTAAATCGGTATAACCAAACTCAAACCCTAGAGCTGGGTCTATACTTACTGCTTTTGATGAGATGATATCATTTGTTTGCTCAAACCTCATATTTAAATTTGCAGAAGTTACCAAACTACATTCATTATGAAAGTCAAATCTTTTTGAAACTCCTAATTGCGCTTTTGGTAAAGTAATTTCAGTACTTTCGGGTAATTCATTATTTTCTCCAGGAATAGCATTGGCTATTTTAGCATATTCTTCTTCATCGATATTCCAAACGTTATAAGTTGTGGTAATGTCGCGAAGCATTAATCCAAACTTCCAGTCATTTCTTTCAAACTGAAGTCCAATGTCAAAACCAAATCCCCAAGAATTGGCAAATTTTCCAATAACTCTTCGAATTACTTTAGCATTTACACCATATTGAAATCCGTCAACAGGCAGTTTTCTCGCATAAGAAAATGTAAAACCATAATCGGCAGTAGAAAATAAACGGATTCGGTTATAATCTATATTTCCTTGATTGTCGATTAATTGTGTGGTGTCCATGATGTCATCTACTCCAAAACGAATCATCGAAATTCCCCAGGCGCTTCTGTCATCAATCGGGCTTGCATAACCAATGTAGTCGTACTGTGCAATATTGGCAAAATAACTGGCATGCATTAAGGCAACCTGATGATCTTCAAGATGAGTTAAGCCTGCTGGGTTCCAATAAACCGCATTCACATCATTGGTAGAGGCAGTTACAGCACTCGACATTCCCAAAGCTGCGGCATCGACACCAATATTCATAAACTCATTCGAATATTTCCGAATGGTTTGTGCGTATTGCGAAGTAAAACTCCCAAAGAAAAGAAATGCTAAATATTTTTTCAAAAGTTCTTTTTTTACCGACCTGTAGAGGTTTTAAATTTTTATCAAAAATAGAATATTTTAATCATCTATTAAGTTCGTTTCTTTAAATATTCTGAAAGTCGGGTGGAGAAATAAAAAACTATTAGAAAAACTCGTTTTGCATCGAGTTATTATGCTAAATTTGTTCTCTGCCATTATCAAAATTTCAAACTATGAATATCAAAAAGCACATTCCAAATCTAATTACATTAATCAATCTTTTCTGCGGTTGCATAGCAATTGTTTTTGTTTCTAAAGGTGATTATTTAATGGCTTTTTATATGGTTTGTTTGGGAATCTTTTTTGATTTCTTTGATGGTTTTTTTGCCAGATTATTCAAAGTTTCGAGTCCGCTTGGTTTACAGTTGGATTCTTTGGCAGATATGGTGACTAGTGGTGTAACGCCAGGTTATGTCATGTACAGCATGTTTACAAACAGTGGACATGAATTTGGTACAAATCCTGCCATTCCGTTTTTAGGATTTATTATCACTTTAGGATCTTGTTATCGTCTAGCGAATTTTAATATTGATACGCGTCAGACAGATTCTTTTATCGGTTTGCCAACACCGGCAAATGCATTGTTTATTTTAAGTCTTCCTTTGGTAATTTCATTTTCAGATTCTTTGATGATTCTGGAAATCTTAACCAATCAATGGGTTTTATTGGTCATAACATTGTGCAGTGCTTATATCTTAAATGCTGAGATTCCGTTGTTTTCTTTAAAAGTTAAAAAATTCAGTTTCAAAGAAAATGCACTTCAAATCTCGTTTTTGATTGTTTCTGTATTATTAGTTGTTTTGCTTCATTACATAGCGATTCCGTTGATTATTGCTTTTTATGTATTGTTGTCGATTATTAATAATCTGTTTCTCAAAAAGTAATTCTGTTTAATGGCAAGAAAAGCAACTTATCGTAAAACATATTCTAGAAAACCGCAAGGAAGATCTTTTCTAAGCAGGCTTTTCCGATCTCTTTTACTAATTTTCTTTGCGCTTTTATTTATTGGTATTGTGTATCATTACCGTAAAGGATTGGCTTATTATTTAGGATTTAAATCAGAAAAAGTTTTAGATGAAGATGAGGTAGACAGACATCTTTCGGATGTGAGGAATATTCGTGTTCTTGAAAATCACAAAGGAAAAGTTGTTGGGTTTGATGTGTCTGAATTTCAGGGAAAAGTAGACTGGGAAGAAGTTGAAATCTTAGATGAAAAATATCCTGTGCAATTTGTTTTTATAAGAGCAACTGCAGGGAATAATTATGTTGACAGACAATTTAAAAGAAATTGGACAGGGGCGAAAGAAAATAAAATAATGCGTGGTGCTTATCATTATTATCGTCCAAACGAAAATTCTATTGAGCAAGCTGATCTTTTTATTAAAACGGTAAAATTGCAAAAAGGAGATCTTCCGCCAGTTTTAGATATTGAAAAATTACCTAAAAATCAACCTTTAGACAGTTTGAAAAAAGGTTTAAAACGTTGGTTGACTAAAGTAGAGAAACATTATCAAGTGCGTCCGATAATTTATTCGGGAGAAAGATATTATTCTGATTTTTTGAAAGAAGAATTCAGTGAATATCTTTTCTGGATTGCCAATTATAATTTCTATAGAGAAAAAATTGAAGACGATTGGCTGTTCTGGCAGTTTACAGAAAAAGCTTCTCTGCCAGGAATCAAACATCGTGTAGATGTGAATATTTACAACGGCGATTTAGAGCAATTGCATTTTATTACAGTGGAATAGAGTTTTCAGTCGCAGTTTTCAGTCTCGGTTTTCAGTATTCACTGAGACCGAAAACCGAGACTGAATACTTTAAAATTCCAATTTCTTTTTACGAAGTTCGAAGTTCTGTCCAAGATAAACACGACGAACCATTTCGTCTTCTACTAATTCTTCTGGAACTCCTGCTTTAAGGATTCCTCCTTCGAACATTAAGTATGTTTTATCGGTAATGGCTAATGTTTCTTGAACGTTGTGATCGGTAATTAAGATTCCGATGTTTTTGTTTTTTAATTGCGCTACAATTCTCTGAATGTCTTCAACAGCAACAGGGTCAACTCCTGCAAAAGGTTCATCCAATAAAATAAACTTTGGATCGGTTGCCAGTGCACGTGCAATTTCAGTACGACGACGCTCACCTCCAGAAAGTAAATCGCCTCGGTTGGTACGAATATGTTCTAAACTGAATTCTTCGATTAAGCTTTCCATTTTAGCAATTTGCTCTTCTTTAGAAAGTTTAGTCAGTTGTAAAACGCTTAGAATATTATCTTCTATGCTTA
Source organism: Flavobacterium panacis (assembly GCF_024649945.1). GTDB lineage: Bacteria > Bacteroidota > Bacteroidia > Flavobacteriales > Flavobacteriaceae > Flavobacterium > Flavobacterium panacis. The sequence continues at coordinate 178,133 of NZ_JANKMS010000003.1, forward strand.
ATTTTCTAAAAACAGAAGCCTCTTGTGCCAAATAACCAATCCCTTGCTGTGCACGTTTGTACATCGGGTAATCGGTTATATTCAAATCATCAAGATAAATGTTTCCCTGATTTGGTTTTACCAATCCCACAATCATATAAAAAGAGGTTGTTTTTCCAGCACCATTTGGACCCAAAAGCCCCACGATTTCTCCTTGATTTACCTCAACAGAAATCCCTTTTACAACACTACGTCCTTTATAGGTTTTGATTAAATTATCGGCTCTTAGCTTCATTTTTTCAATTAGATAATTAGATAATTAGATAATTAGAAAATGAGATAATTGGAAAAACTAACCCAGATTCAACTTTATACTTTAGATTTGAAAGACAAAATAAATTCAAAATAATCAATTCGATAAATCAATTAACAAATTATTTTATTTTCAAAATTTAGAATTTATGCTTTATAATTGAATAATTAGAGGGTTTCGAGAAATTATCTAATTATCAAATTGACACATTTTCTAATTATTTCCCAGCTTCTTCAAGAGCTTCCCAGAATTCGTAGGCTCTTCTTAAATGAGGAATTACAATTGTTCCTCCAACAAGAGTTGCGATTCCCATGGCTTCCATCATTTCTTCTTTAGAAACACCTTCTTTATAACTTGTTTCTAAATGGTATTTTACACAGTCGTCGCATCTTAAAACTGTAGAAGCAACTAAACCTAAAAGTTCTTTTGTTTTTACATCAAGTGCACCTTCCGCGTAAGCGTTAGTGTCGAGATTAAAAATTCGCTTTACAATTTTGTTATTGTCAGCTAATAATTTTTCGTTCATTTTAGAACGATAGTCGTTAAATTCTTGAATGATATCAGACATTTTCTTTTAATTTATTTCTGTAAACAATTTTCGAAATTAAAATACTTACTTCGTAAATAATCAACATCGGAATTGCTACAATGGTTTGGCTTACTACGTCTGGCGGTGTTACAATAGCTGCAATAACCAAAATTAATACTACAGCATATTTCCAATACTTTCTTAAAAATTCAGGAGTTACTAATCCTAGTTTGGTTAAGAAATAAATAGCAATTGGTAATTCGAAAAATATGGCACTACCCAAAATACTTGTTTTTACCATTCCCATATAAGACTCCAACGTAAACTGGTTTTTTACAACATCACTCACAGAGAACGTTGCAACGAAGTTTACCGACATTGGGATTACTACAAAATATCCAAATAATACGCCTAAAAAGAAAAGTAAGGAAGAAACGAAGATGAATAGTTTCGCATTTTTTCTTTCTTTTTCATAAAGTGCTGGACTGATAAATTTCCAGATTTCCCATAAAATATAAGGGAAACTCAAAATAAATCCTGCTAAAAGACACATCCAGACGAAAATATTTACCTGACCTTCCATTTCTGTATTTTGAATAATGAAATTCAGTTCGGTAATACAAATGCTGTCTGCAAACCCTAATGAATGTGATAAGTCGCAAAACCAAACATACGTAAAGAATGTTGGTCGAATTGGACCCAAAATAATTTGATCAAATAAATAATCACTGATAAAATAAGTAACAAATGCCATTATGCATGTTGCAATTGTACTTCTAACTAATAACCATCTTAGTTCTTCAAGATGATCCAAAAATGACATCTCGCCAAGGTTTTTCTTTGCCATTATACGATTCCTTCTTTTAAAATGTCATGTAAGTGTAAAACTCCTTTGTATTCTCCTTCGTCGGCAACAATAAGTTGCGTAATAGAGAAATCTTCCAAAATATTCAATGCATCAACCGCCATAGTTTCTGAAGAAACCATTTTAGGATTTTTAGACATAATATCCCTTGCAGTTAAGTCCGCAATAGTATCTACGTCGTTTAGCATTCTTCGGATGTCTCCATCCGTGATAATTCCGATAATTTTATTGTCTTCAATTACTGCAGTTACACCTAATCTTTTTTCAGAAATTTCGAAAATTGCTTTTTTGATTGAGGTTTCTGGAGTAACAGCTGGTTTTAATGAGTGTTCGATCATGTCTTTTACACGAAGCAAAAGTTTTTTGCCTAAAGCACCTCCCGGGTGATAAACAGCAAAATCTTCTGGTTTAAAATCACGCATTTCCATTAAACAAACTGCCATTGCATCTCCCATAACCAATTGTGCAGTAGTACTGTTAGTTGGAGCTAAATTAATAGGACAAGCTTCCATGTCAACAGTGGTATTTAAAACATAGTCAGAACCTTTTGCTAAAAAGGAAGTGATGTTTCCGGTCATTCCAATCAAAGTGTTCCCGAAACGTTTTAATAGCGGAACCAGAACTTTAATTTCTGGGCTGTTACCACTTTTAGAAATGCATATAATAACATCGTCGTTTTGAATCATTCCTAAATCACCATGAATTGCTTCTGCGGCATGTAAAAACATAGAAGGAGTTCCTGTTGAGTTAAAAGTAGCGACCATTTTTTGTGCAATAATGGCGCTTTTTCCAATTCCCGTAACGATTAAACGGCCTTTAGATTCGTAGATATGCTGAACTGCTTCGTAGAAATTTTCATCCAAAAAATCAATTAGTTTTGTAATTGCTTCACTTTCAGAGAGAATTGTTTTTTTGGCAATTGCCAATATATTTTCTTTTGAGATCAAATCAGAATATTTAAAATTTGTATGTAAAAAAGAAAGTTGTATCTTTATGTGTTGCAAATTTATACAAAATACCATTAATATAGAGAATGAATTCAAACGAAATTGAAATACATAAAGAATTAAAGAAGTATTTCGGCTTTAGCCAATTTAAAGGCTTGCAGGAGCAGGTCATTACGAGTATTTTAAGCGGAAAGAATACTTTTGTAATTATGCCGACAGGTGGTGGAAAGTCTCTTTGTTACCAATTACCTGCTTTAATTCAGGATGGAACAGCAATTGTTGTTTCTCCTTTGATTGCTTTGATGAAAAATCAGGTTGATGCCATTCGAAGTCTTTCTTCTGAAAATGGAATTGCACATGTATTAAACTCTTCTCTTACCAAAACAGAAATTGCTCAGGTTAAAAAAGATATTACATCAGGATTGACCAAGCTTTTATATGTTGCGCCTGAATCTCTTACAAAAGAAGAATATGTCGCTTTTCTGCAGAGCGTTCCACTTTCTTTTGTTGCTATTGATGAAGCGCATTGTATTTCTGAATGGGGTCACGACTTTAGACCAGAATACAGAAACCTAAGACATATTATAAAACAACTGGGGAAAGTACCAATTATAGGGCTTACCGCAACTGCAACGCCAAAAGTTCAGGAAGATATCCTGAAAAATCTTGATATGTCTGATGCAAATACTTTTAAAGCATCATTCAACAGACCGAACTTGTATTATGAAGTTCGTACCAAAACCAAAAATATTGAATCGGATATTATTCGATTTATCAAACAACATAAAGGCAAATCGGGTATTATTTACTGCTTAAGCCGTAAAAAAGTAGAATCGATTGCCGAAGTTTTACAAGTAAACGGAATCAGTGCTGTTCCTTATCACGCTGGTTTAGATGCTAAAACTCGTGCCAAACATCAGGACATGTTTTTGATGGAAGATGTAGATGTAGTTGTAGCAACTATCGCATTCGGAATGGGAATTGATAAACCAGACGTTCGTTTTGTAATTCATCACGATATTCCAAAATCATTAGAAAGTTATTATCAGGAAACCGGTCGTGCAGGACGTGACGGGGGAGAAGGACATTGTTTGGCTTATTACTCTTATAAAGATGTAGAAAAGCTGGAAAAATTTATGTCTGGAAAACCAGTTGCCGAACAAGAGATTGGTTTTGCACTTTTGCAAGAAGTTGTGGCTTACGCCGAAACTTCGATGTCGCGTCGAAAGTTCCTTCTTCATTATTTCGGAGAAGAATTTGACAGCGAAACAGGTGAAGGTGCTGATATGGATGATAACGTTCGTAATCCAAAGCATAAAGTTGAAGCGAAAGAACAAGTTGTTAAATTACTTGAAATTGTTCGTGATACGAAACATATTTATAAGTCAAAAGAAATTGTCTTTACTTTAATTGGTCGTATTAATGCGGTCATTAAAGCGCATAAAACCGATACGCAGCCTTATTTTGGTTCTGGTTCCGGTCATGACGAAAAATATTGGATGGCTTTATTGCGACAAGTTTTAGTTACGGGTTATTTGTCAAAAGATATTGAAACTTACGGAGTCATTAAAATTACTCAGGAAGGTTTAGATTTTATCCAGAATCCAGTTTCGTTTATGATGTCTGAAGATCATGAATACACTGAAGCTGATGACGAAACAATTGTAACTGGCGGAAAATCGTCAGGAACTGCAGATGAAGTTTTAACGGGCATGCTTCGTGAACTTCGTAAAAAAGTCGCTAAAAAACTTGGAGTTCCACCATTTGTGGTTTTCCAAGATCCTTCACTTGAAGATATGGCCTTGAAATATCCGATTACGATACAGGAATTGTATAATATTCACGGTGTAGGGGAAGGAAAAGCTAAAAAATACGGAAGTGAATTTGTGGCTTTAATTGCTCGCTATGTTGAAGATAACGATATTATTCGTCCAGACGATTTGGTTGTGAAATCAACAGGAGTAAATTCAGCAAATAAATTATATATCATTCAGAATATCGACAGAAAATTGTCATTGAACGACATTGCTTCTGCAAAAGGTCTTACTATGGATGCTCTAATTAAAGAAATGGAGCAAATCGTGTATTCTGGAACAAAACTAAACATCAAATATTGGTTAGATGATATTTTAGATGATGATCAACAAGAAGAAATTCACGATTACTTCATGGAATCAGAGTCTGATAAAATCGAAGATGCCCTTAAAGAATTTGACGGCGACTATGATATTGACGAATTACGTTTAATGCGTATTAAGTTTATTAGCGAAGTGGCGAATTAAAAGTTTACAGTCTCGGTTTACAGTCTCAGTTAGTATGAGGCTGTAAACTGTGACTGAAAACCGCGACTTTAAAAGGTCTCAGTAAAAAACTGTAAACTGATACTGAATACTGTGACTGATTTAACCTTCGTAAAGCTCCCCGCGATGCGGTTTCAAAGCATCTCTTACTTGGATCATATTTTCATCGGTTACCACCATAAAAGCTGTAGCGTACATTTCGTCTATGATTTTAAAGCCGGTAATATTTAAAGGTAGTTTTTCAAGTATAATATATTCTTTCAAATGAATTTCGTGATGTTCTGCTGTTTTAGCAGAAGCCGGTCCACGGAAATCCCAAATTAATTTTATTTTTCTAGACATTTTTTTTAAAGGTGCAAAGGTTCAGAGTGACAAAGGTACAAAGTCTTTTTTAAAGGTTCTAAGGTTCTAAGATTCTGAGATGCTAAGGTTCTAAGGTTTTTTCTGTAGAGGCGTACGGTAGTGGCTAAAGTATTGAGTATATTCTTTAAACTAAAAATAATCCCCAAAATCTGCGATATCTGCGAGAGGAAAAATTAATATAATATTTAGCAATAAAAATTTAGGTTTGGTTTTCGTTTATATATTGTAGAGACGCACTGCAGTTCGTCTCTACGATATGCTTTGTGTTGAAAAATCTTCAAAATCTGCTTTGATCTGTTTTAATCTGCGTGCAAATTTTACAGTAAATATAAAATCTCATTTCAAAATACTACTTTTGCATGTTCTTTTCATAGAAAGAAAAGCTAATAGAATAAATACACAAAAATGCCTAAAGAACTTTTACTTCAAGTTACACCAGAAATTGCTGCAAACGAATCATTGCTAAAAGACCATTTGTCTAAGCAGATTAAAGTTTCTGCTCAAGAAATTCAGCACGTTTCAATTTTAAAACGCTCTATTGATGCACGTCAGAAAGCGATTAAAATTAATTTGAAAGTGGTTATTTATTTAAAAGGCGAACCTTTTCAAGAAGCCAAAATTGAGCTTCCTGATTATAAAGATGTTTCAAATGCACAAGAAGTTATTGTGGTTGGAGCAGGTCCAGCAGGTCTTTTTGCTGCTTTGCAATTGGTTGAATTAGGCTTAAAGCCAATTGTGCTTGAACGTGGAAAAGACGTTCGCGGGCGTCGTCGTGACTTGAAAGCAATCAATCGTGAACATATTGTTAACGAAGATTCGAATTATTGTTTTGGTGAAGGAGGAGCAGGAACGTATTCTGACGGAAAACTATATACGCGTTCTAAAAAACGTGGCGATGTCACAAGGATTCTAGAACTTCTGGTTGCTTTTGGAGCTTCTGAAGATATTTTGGTTGAAGCACATCCTCATATCGGAACTAATAAGTTGCCAAAAATCATTGAAGATATTCGAGATAAAATCAGAGAATTTGGTGGTCAGGTTTTATTTGAAACACGAGTAAGTGATATTCTGGTAAAAAATAATGAAGTTGAAGGAATTGTAACGCAGAATGGAGATAAAATTCATGCCAATAAACTGATCTTGGCAACAGGACATTCAGCGCGTGATATTTTTGAGTTATTAGACAAAAAGAAAATTTTAATAGAAGCAAAACCTTTTGCTTTAGGGGTTCGTGCTGAGCATTCGCAAGAATTAATTGATAGCATTCAATATAGCTGTGATTATCGTGGAGAGCATTTGCCTCCAGCGCCATATTCAATTGTGAAACAAGTTAACGGACGCGGGATGTATTCGTTTTGTATGTGTCCAGGAGGTGTAATTGCACCTTGCGCTACAAGTCCGGGTGAAGTGGTTACAAACGGATGGTCGCCATCTAAACGTGATCAATCTACGGCAAATTCAGGAATTGTGGTCGAATTGAAATTAGAAGATTTCAAACCTTTTGCAAAATTCGGAGCTTTGGCTGGAATGGAATTTCAAAAAAGCATCGAACAAAAAGCTTGGCATTTAGCAGGTGAAACTCAAAAAGTTCCAGCACAACGAATGATTGATTTTACAAAGAGTAAAGTTTCAACAGATATTCCGAAAACTTCTTATGTTCCAGGAACAACTTCTGTTGAATTAGGACAGGTTTTTCCAGGATTTTTGACTCAGATTATGCGTCAAGGTTTTCAGGATTTTGGAAAATCAATGAAAGGTTATTTAACCAATGAAGCCATTTTACATGCACCAGAAAGTAGGACCTCATCTCCAGTTAGAATTCCGAGAGATCCTATGACTTTAGAGCATTTGCAAATCAAAGGATTATACCCTTGCGGAGAGGGCGCGGGTTATGCTGGTGGTATCATTTCTGCAGCAATTGATGGTGAAAAATGTGCCCTAATGATTGCGGAGTCCTTGAAATAATTGGCCTCAAGATTTTTCATGTAGTAAAAAGATTGTTATCTTAGTATTCTGATTTTAATAGAATATTCCCCCAAAGATGACAATACAAGAAATCGAAAAAAAATACGGATTTGATTTTCCACTCTTATACAAGCAATTAGATGCTGATGGCATGTTGGATGTTGGAGAATATGGTCCAAATTGGTATACCGATGTTTATCCTACTTTAAAAGACAATCCACCTTTGCTGTTGCATTCTTATGATTTTGAATCGCTGAATTTGAAATCTGTAGCAGAAGAAATCGAAGAACTTCGAGATCCAGAAGATTATCGTAATATATTTCCGGAATTTAAATTTATTCCATTTGCTAAAAGCGGAGGCGGAGATCATTATTGCTTTTTCTTAAATGAAGAAAATAATGGCGATGTGCCAATTGTTTACGTTTGGCACGACATGAATGAGGTCAATTATTTAGCAAAAAATCTTCAAGATTTTATTTTCAAAGTTTTATTGATTGATATGTCTAAGCAAGATATCTATAATGAATTGACTGATGAAGAATTTAGAGAAGACATCGAAGCTGTTTTTAAATCACATAAAAAGTATTTAACCGATCGCCAAAATGCGATTATAGAAGAAATTCTAAAGCGTGACATTATTGATTATGAAATACATGTTTCGCCTAAAATTGTAGAATCGGCGAGAGGATTATTGACGGACTATGAACTAGAATCGATTGTAAATGAGGTGATTCCTTTTGATAAAATGAATCAAAGTTTTAAATATTCTAATGATTAGATTTGATTACTAAATATGAACTTTTTCTCTAATTTGTTCGGACGTAATAATGATCCGAAATCAATAATTTCTTTTGATGTTATTGAGCCAATATATTCTTATCTGTACAATCAACAGTCCAATATTGAATTTAAAGTAAAAGGAATTCAGGAAAATGTAATTGTGAATTTGTTTTATTTTCCAGGTTCTTTGGATCATGAAGAAGGCAATGCTGAAATTAAAAAAGCAGGTTTTAATAACTCTTATGAAGTTTTAAATGAACTTTATAAAAAGATGAATATTGCTACTCTTTCTGATGAAAATATAAAGGAAGGTTTGGAATATGATTTTATACATATTCAATTTTATTCTGAACCAACCGCAGAAGAGAAAAAGTTCTTTAAACGTTCTATTAAAAATTTTGTCCTTTTTTTTTGTTGTACGAATAGTTTAGAAATCAACGATTTTAAAATGTTGTATTCGGGAAGGCATTTTTTCGATTACACAAAAGGATTGCTGGAAAGTGAATTGATAGACCCAAATAATCCAAAAAATGAAAGTGAAGAAATAGGAATTAGAGATTTTAAATTGGTTTTACAGGGAATCAGCCAGTACTTAAATATTGAAATTCCTAAAACAGTCGGGTTTCCTTCAGTTGAAAATTTAGTAGCATTTGAAGAAGTAACAGAAAATACTTTTCAGGAATTTATAAAATTAATTTCCAGAGGAAGTGTAGAACAAAAAGAGCTGAAAAAACAATCCAAAAAGCTATTCAAAAATTTTAATAGACCAGAAGAAGATTATTATGATGTTGTTGAAGAGCATTTTCTACTTTTCGAAAGTATTGATGCTTGGAATAGCGACTGGAAATTTGATCCTGAAGATGCAGAGTATTTTATTTCTGATTTAATTGGAGAAGATTTTACTTTCGATTATCCAGAAGAGACGTACAGTCATGATTTGTTTCCTTATATTCAATCGGCTTTAGAAAAACTAAATTTAGAATTGATGAGTTACAATACAAACGGAGATAACTATTTGTTTTTTGTAGCGAATAAAGAAGATGTTGGTAGGATTTTAGAATTATCAGAATTAACTAAAATTGAAATTGATCAATTGTAGTTTTTAGGTTATAAATAATATCAAAAACAAACCTGTGAATATTGCTTTACAGGTTTTTTTGTAATAATGTCATTTCCACCATTTTATTTTTTCTTTATCTTTTCCAATCTGTACATCAACTTCTGTTTCTCCAGATAATGTCAGGATGTAATATTTCCAGCCTTTATCAAAATATTTTGAATCTGGTGAAAACTCTCCGGCGCCAATATCCAAATCGCCACTTTCAGGAATTCTATAGTCTCCCCAATTGCACTTTTTTGAAATATTGGTTTTGTAACTTGTCCATGTTCCTTTAAATGTATTGTTGCTAAAGTTATCTGAGTAAAACGATAAGGCATCATAATGCAATTTTTTTTTCGGATCTAGTACATAGCCGATCTTCATAGTTCCTTTTATAAAACCAGTTGAGGTAAGTTTTTTATCTTCATTGAAATTAATTTCGCAGGTCGCAAAACCTTGTTTATAGCTAGTAAATTTTGAACTTTTTCCAATGAAAGCTTTTTTGATGGTTAAGGTGCCTTGAAATGGTCTGATTGTTTCTTTGACTTTTGTTTTTCCGTGCACAAAATATTCATAAGGGTTTTTCGGGTTCTGAATTACAGAAATAAAATGGATGAAAAATCGCTGATAGTCGCTGCCAATAAAGCCAATAGGTTCTGCTTTAATGATTTTTTCTTTGTTGTCTTCGATAATTATGCTATCGGAGACTATAATTCTTGAAATGTCAAAATTTTTAATCTCATTATAAAAATTATTGTCGCTTTGTTGAGCTTGTATTTTTACAAAAAATAAGATGAGGAATGTAGAGAATATTGTTGTCCTAAAAATAGTATTCATAAACAGGTTTGATTTTTATTATGGGCTGATAAATTAGAGTTTCCCAAATCGAATATTAGGAAATTTCATATTATTAAAAGTAACTCTTGTTTTTTGATTCCTGCAAATTACAAAAAAAATACAATCGTTTAATTCGGATTTAAGTATTTGATTAATAGTAAAATGAATAAAATAATGTAACTTAGAGATAGAAAATGTCAGCTTATCAAGAAATATTAATCGAAGTAAAAACACAACTGGGCACGAATATTGACAAAGGAATTTTAGTCTTCAAAAAACAAATTATATAATCTTAAAAATACATTTTATGAAAAAATACACACTCGCAGTCGTTTCGGTTTTAACATTATTATTGACTTCATGTATGGCAACAAAAGACAAAAGTTCAGGGAATTTATTTGATACAACTTGGGAATTAGAATATATTTCGGGACCAAGAATAGCTTTTGAAGGATTGTATCCGAATAAAAAACCGCAGATCACTTTTGATCAAAAAGAAACTAAAGTATATGGAAATAATGGTTGCAACGGTTACAGCGCTCCTTATACCTTGAGCGGGAAATCATTGACTTTTGGAGAACCTGGTCCAACTACCATGATGTTCTGTGAAGGCGGAGGAGAACAACAATTTTTACAGCAGATGAAAAAAATTACAAGTTATACTATCGATAAAGATGGAAAGCTGATTTTGAATGAAGGTGACGTAGCAATGATGCGATTCAAAAAAGTAGCTAAACAGTAATTTATGGTTGTTGAACTTTGTTAAAGTTTTAAACTTTGACAAATTTGAAGCTTATAAAAAAGGGGAAATGAATTTTGTCATTTCCCCTTTTTTTATACTTAATGTTTTTTAAGTTTGTCTTTAAAAACCTTTTCAAATTTCTCTAATTTCGGCTGAATTACCATTTTGCAGTAAGGCTGATTCTTATTGTTAGCATAATAATTCTGATGATAATCTTCCGCTTTATAGAAAACTTTAAAAGGTTCTACTTTCGTCACAATCGGATTTTTGTAAACTTTCGCTTTGTTCAATTCTGCAATAATGCTTTCTGCAGCTTTTTTCTGTTCTGCATTTTTATAAAAGATAACAGAACGATATTGTGTTCCAACGTCAGCGCCTTGTCTGTTTAGAGTTGTTGGGTCATGTACGGTGAAAAACACTTTGAAGATTTCATTGATATCGGTCACGGTTTTATCATAAGTAATCTGAACGACTTCGGCATGACCTGTTTCTCCTGTGCAAACTTCCTCATAAGTTGGATTCGGAACAGTTCCCCCAGAAAATCCAGAAACTACCGATTTTACTCCGTTTAAATCTTCATAAACGGCTTCAACGCACCAATAACAACCACCGCCAAGCGTAATCGTTTCTAGATTAGAAGCTTTTTTATTCTGTGAAATTCCCTTTAGCGAAAGCGCCAGAAAACATATTAAAAGTATATTTTTCATAATAGATTATTTAGAATCTGGAATAAAATCAAGAGCAATCGAGTTCATACAATAGCGTTTTCCGGTTGGTTCTGGGCCATCATCAAAAATGTGGCCTAAGTGCCCGCCACAACGTCCACAAAGAGCTTCCGTTCGTTCCATACCAAGTGAATTATCTTCCTTAAAAACAATGCTTTTTTTATTCTCCTGTTCAAAGAAACTTGGCCAACCACAGCTGCTTGAGAATTTTGATGTAGATCGAAAAAGCTTGTTTCCGCAAGAAGCACAATAATAAGTTCCTTTTTCATCGGTATTCCAATACTTTCCAGTAAAAGGTCTTTCGGTGTCGGCTTCGCGCATAACTGCGTAAACATCTTCAGGTAAAACTTTTTTCCATTCAGCATTACTTACGTTTAATTTGGTAGTATCTGTATTAGAATAATATGGATTGTTCGGTTTGCTGATGCTATTTTTTGCAGTAGGTTTTGTGTAATTTTTATTGTTTTGTCCACACGCCTGTAAAATAAAAAGCGGAATTAAAAAACAAAGACTGAGAAATTGGGTTTTAGATTTCATAAACAAATAGTGGATTTTGTAGTAAATCAGTACTTAGGATTTTTGAATTTATCAATCAAAGATACGCTGAGATTTATCTAGAAATACTGGGTTTGAAATAATTGAGATTTTTTTAAGTGTGTTTTAACTTTTTATTAGTTACGTAAATAAGGACAATCCAGTTTTTATGTCTTAATTTTAACAGCTTTTAATTTTTAACGTGATTTATATTGTTGTAAATCAGAAAAATAGAAAATGAGTTAAGATTTGGATTTTTTACAATTATAATTAGGATTTTTAAGCCATTTCTTTTTTCGTATTTTTGTTTGCTTAAGAAGACTTATGACAGAAGAAAACGTAATATTAGTTAATCAAAACGATGAGCAGATTGGCTTAATGCCAAAATTGGAAGCACATGAAAAAGCGCTTTTGCATAGAGCATTTTCAGTTTTTGTTTTGAACGAGCAAAATGAAATCATGCTGCAACAGCGAGCGCATCAGAAATATCATTCTCCTTTGTTGTGGACAAATACTTGTTGCAGTCACCAACGAGAAGGTGAAACCAATATAGAAGCGGGAAGCAGAAGATTATTTGAAGAAATGGGTTTTAAAACAGACTTAAAAGAGCTGTTTCACTTTATCTACAAAGCACCTTTTGACAATGGATTGACAGAACATGAATTGGATCATGTAATGATTGGATATTATAATGATGCTCCAGAAATCAATACCGAAGAAGTGGAAGATTGGAAATGGATGAAAATTGAAGATGTAAAAGCAGATATCGAGAAACAGCCCGAAATATATACGGTTTGGTTTAAAATAATTTTTGATGAATTTTATCATTATTTAGAAGATCATAAACTTTAATCCAAACGAACCAAAAGCCTAAATGAGAGTAACCATATCAAGAAAAGCACATTTTAATGCTGCACATCGACTACATCGAAAGGATTGGTCATTTGAAAAAAACGATGCTGTTTTTGGAAAATGCAATAATCCTAACTTTCACGGTCATAATTATGGTTTAACAGTAAGTGTTACAGGAAAAATTGACCCCGAAACTGGTTTTGTTTTAGATGTGAAAGTATTAGCGGATATTATACGAGAAGAAGTAGAAATTCCGTTTGATCACAAAAATCTAAATCTGGATGTTCCAGAATTTGCAGATTTGAATCCGACTGCAGAAAATATTGCTGTTGTGATATGGAATAAAATTAGACAACGAATTCATGCCGACTTTGATTTGGAAGTGGTGCTGAACGAAACGGAACGCAATTTTGTAACTTATAAAGGAGAATAAAAAATGTCATTAAAAATAGGAGATATTGTTCCGAATTTTACTGCGAAAGACAACAATGGAGAACTTTTTGAAAGCCAAAGTGTTTTAGGAAGAAAGCCACTGGTTATTTATTTTTATCCAAAAGATAATACACCTGGCTGTACAACTGAAGCTTGCAGTTTTCGGGATCAATACGAAGATTTTAAAGATTTGGGAGCTGAGGTAATCGGAATTAGTAGTGATAGTGTCAAATCACATCACAAATTTGCTGCTAAATATCAATTGCCTTTTATTTTGCTGTCAGATCAGGATAAAAGATTACGAAAGCTTTTTGGTGTCCGAAACAATTTGTTCGGATTATTACCAGGACGCGTAACTTATATTATCGATAAAAATGGTTTGGTGATTTCGATATTTGACAGTGTAAACGCTGCGAAACACATACCTAAAGCCTTAGAAATCGTTAAGGAATTAGTATTATAAATATAGTATCAGAATAAAATTAATTAAACAAATATATTAGCCTAAAACATGAGCCAAAATTTATACCCTTTGCAATTTGAACCGATTTTGAAAGAAAGAATCTGGGGAGGAGAAAAACTAAAAACAATTCTAAACAAACCAATCGTTTCTAAAATTACTGGAGAAAGCTGGGAATTATCTACTGTAGAAGGAGATGTAAGCGTGGTTGCGAATGGAGTTTTAAAAGGAAAATCTTTAATGGATTTGATTAATGAAGCACCAGATGCTATTTTAGGAACAAAAGTGTATGAGCGTTTCGGAAAACAGTTTCCGTTACTTTTCAAATATCTTGATGCTAGAGAAGATCTTTCTATTCAAGTTCACCCAAACGATAAATTGGCGAAAGAACGTCACAATTCATTTGGAAAAACAGAAATGTGGTACGTAATGCAGGCAGATGCTGATGCAAGAATTATTGTTGGTTTTAAAGAAGATTCTAGTAAAGAAGAATATTTAAAGCATTTACATGATAATACTTTGGTTTCAATCTTAGACGATGTAAAAGCAAAATCTGGAGATGTTTTCTTTTTAGAAACAGGAACGGTTCACGCAATTGGTGCAGGTTTAGTTGTTGCCGAAATTCAGCAAACATCTGATATTACTTATAGATTGTATGACTTTGACCGTGTAGATGCTCAAGGAAACAAAAGAGAACTACATGTTGATTTAGCATTGGATGCAATCAATTACAATAGAGTAGAAACACAGAAGAAATATGATTCTAAAGTAAATACTTCAAATACAGTTGTAGATTGCCCTTACTTTACAACTAATTTTCTTCCGTTAGAAGACAAATTGGAAGTTGCTAAAAACGGAGAAACTTTTACGGTATACATGTGTATTGAAGGTGATTTTGAAATTGAGTATGATGGTTTTAAAAATAGTTACAAAAAAGGAGATACTGTTTTGGTTCCGGCTGCGATAAATGCATTTAGTTTGAACGGAAAAGCTTCAATTTTAGAAATTTACATTTCTTAACATATATTCTAAAGATAATCTGTACTTTTGCAGACGCAAATTAAAATTATAATAAAAATGGCAAACGTTAAAAATTTAAAGAAAGACATCAACTTCGTATTAGGAGATATTATTGAGGCAGTTTACTTGTTTGAGATGTCAACAACAGGAAATCCAACTCCGGAAACGAATGCTTTGATCGATGAGGCTATCGCTGCATTCGATACTTTGATTACAAAAGTGAACGCAAAGAACGTTGAAAATAAAAAAGCACACTTCAAACAAATTAATGTTGAATTAGAACAAACTGCTAATCAATTGGTTGAAAAAATCAACGCATTATAAGAAAAAAAAAGTGTAAAAAAGTGCAAATTTATTTTGGGAAAACGAAAAACCGCTTTATATTTGCACCCGTAATGACGCCGATGTAGCTCAGCTGGCTAGAGCAGCTGATTTGTAATCAGCAGGTCGTGGGTTCGAGTCCCTCTATCGGCTCAAAAAAACGGAAACCATCACAGAAATGTGGTGGTTTTTTTAATTATAGAGGGTAGTGTGAAATTTTTTTTGGAATATTAAAAAACATTTCTATCTTTGCACTCGCAAAATAGGCCGATGTAGCTCAGCTGGCTAGAGCAGCTGATTTGTAATCAGCAGGTCGTGGGTTCGAGTCCCTCTATCGGCTCCAAAAACCATTCACTAAGTGAATGGTTTTTTTTTGCGCAAAATTTAAATTCAAAGGTTTGAGGTTTGAATTTGGGGGTGATGTTTCGTAATTTTTATTTAATTTTTATTTGGAATATTTTTCCTATGTTTGTTGAATAACCTAAAAACGTTTTTACTAATGGAAGAAACTTCAGCATTTGAGAAATTTGAATTACAGCTGGATAGTACAGCAAAAGATTTTGTTAAGGAAATAGCTAAATGGGCTTATTTTTTATCTATTCTCGGTTTTATAGGAATCGGACTTTTACTTTTAATTGCCGTTTTCGCAGGAGCAATATTTTCTGCAATGGGAAGTACAATGCCAGGAATGGGAGCTTATGGAGGTTCTTTTGGCGCGGCAATGGGAGCTATTTATTTTTTAATGGCTGCTTTTTACTTCTTCCCAGTTTTTTATTTGTTTAAATTTAGTTCAAATGCAAAAAAAGCTTTTAGAGATAATGATTCAGAAGCTTTGACGACTTCGTTTGGCTATCTTAAATCGCATTATAAGTTCATAGGTATTCTTATGATTGTTTTATTGGCGATCTATGCTCTATTCTTTTTATTTGCAATTCTTGGAGGTTTAATGGCGAGATAAACCCAAATAGCGATATAAAAAAAGCCCTGAAATTTTCAGGGCTTTTTTATTTGGGATTGAATAGAAACTATTCTGCTTTTTCTGTTTTTTGTTCTTTCTTTAAATCATCAACATATTTTGTAAGCTTCTTTCCGTAGAATGATTTGGCTACTTTTGGTGTCATTGATTTTTGAATCGTGTCAAGGAATCTCAAATTGATATCATATATCTCTGCTAATGCAATATATGGTGCAACTTCATGATCTTTGTTGTTTAATGCAAAATTTGTTGCATACAAGTATTTTCTTTTGATATTAGATTCCTGTAGTTTTGTGATACTGTCTACTGCTTTTTGATCTTGTCTTTTTATTGCTCTAAAACGAGGTTCTACCAATGAAAGATTCTCGTCAACAAAACGACTGTTGATTTTTGCATATTGTTCGTAAAGCTCATGGTTTTTTGATCCTGTAACTTTAGCACCAGCAATATAGTTGTCTAAATTAGTATCGATATTGATATTTCCAGGTTCAGCAAAGAATAAGATGTTGTTGTCTAATGAATTGGTAACACCACGATCTAAAAACAAATATAATACTTGAGGTGAATCTAATGTGATATTGCTTTCAAAAGCTGAATTTCCGTCAATTTTAATACTGTCTACAGCAATAAGGCTTGTGTCAACAATTTTTTGGATATATAAAGTTCCTTTTTTTAATCCTTTAATGTTTCCTGTAATGTGTACATTACCGGTAGATTCTTTTTTGCTGCATGATGCTAGTAAAGCAAGTGTAACAAAAGCAATTAATGTTTTTTTCATTGGTGGTTTATTAGATTTGGGTGCAAAATAAAGAAAATAGTTTGAATGTAAATATCTGGTAGTTTTATTTTTGTAAAAAAAAAATAAATCCCAATCTATTTCTAAATTGGGATTTAAAGTATGTTCTGAGGGATTTTACATTGATAAGGTAAATGAAGATCCGTTTTCGTGTGTGTAGGTGTAAATGGCATCACATTCGTTATTTCCGTAATCTACCACGCCATTTAAAATACCTCCTTCAATTTTTAGCTGACCTTTAGAGATGAATAAACAAGAGTATTTTTTGATTAAAGGCTCCTTAACGGTTAAGGTAAGAGTATTGCCGTTTGTTCCTGTTACAGTATGGGTTCCTTCTGTTATTTCATAAATATTATCTGAAAAAACAGGAGTGTCAACTCCGGCAGTTTGTCTAGTGGTATAAGTGCCAGAATTGGTATATGCTTTTCCTTGTAGATCGGTTAGTTTGCCATTGCTTACTTTGCGAGTCCATTGTGGAATTGTGGCTACCGTTGTTGTATTGGTGTATTCTATAGTGCCTTCTAGTTTAAGGTTGTTTATAGAATAGTCAATTCTTTCAATTGTCATTTTGCTTCCTGCTGTAGTGATCGGTCCGGTAAGGGTTATTTTTAATTTTCCTTTTCTTGTTAAGTTGTTGTCATCTTTACATCCAGCAGTTCCGAAATCAGCTGTATATACCCTTGGATATCCTCCATCAGTAGTTGTTGCCGTAATTGTGGCGCAAACTGGTGTAGAAGTTTCGGTAGTTTTTCCTGTTGTAGATGTTGTAGAAATCAAAAGTCCAGTGTTAAGATCCATTTCGTTAGAAGTGTCAACAGCAATTGAAACTCCAAGATCGGTCAAATCAGTTGTTGTTGTGTTTTCGTTGTGGTCATTTGAGCAGGACACATAAAGAAATGCTGTAAGGCATATGGTTGCGGTAAAAAATGCAGTCTTTTTCATAATGGTTTTTGTTTTTGTGTTAGATAAAAGGCAATCAAATGTAATGAAAAACAGTGAATTAGAATAAAAAATCCTGTAAGTGTTTATTACAGGATTTTATAACGATTTTATAAAGAAAAAATTATGTGTTGAGGATTTCTGCTTTTATTATAAAAATTAGTCTTTGGTTGAGGTAAATAAAAAAAGCTGCCCAAATTGGACAGCTTTTAGTATGAAAGTATTTGTATGCTTATTTGATCATTTCAAAACTTCTTTTCACAAAAGCAGTAAGCGCTTCTCCTTTTAGTAAGTTTTGAGATAATTTAGCTAAATCTAAAGCTTGTTTTACCAAGTGTTCTTGATGCGTTTTGTCTTCAGTATTTAAAATACTTGAAGCTAAATCAGAATTTGTGTTTACAACCAAGTTGTACATTTCTGGCATATTACCCATTCCGAACATTCCGCCTCCACCTGTTTGGCTCATTTCTTTCATTCTTCGCATAAATTCAGGCTGCGTAATTAGGAAAGGAGCTGCTTGAGAATCCATAGCTTCCAATTGTACGCTGTAAGCTTTTGGAATGTATGCTTCTAATGAAGTTTTTAAAGTTGCTTTTTCTTCTTCAGATAATTTGGAAATCGTGTTTTCTTCTTTTTTGATTAAATTGTCAATATGATCAGAGTCAACACGTACGAAAGTTACATCTTTGTTGTCGTTTTCGATTTTCTGAATTAAGTGTGAAATAATCGGAGAATCTAATAACAATACTTCGTAACCTTTTCCTTTTGCTGCTTCAATATAAGAATGCTGTGCATCTTTGTTTCCTGCATAAAGAACAACCAATTTACCATCTTTATCAGTTTGGTTTTCTTTTAGTTTTTCTTTTAATTCTTCTAAAGTAAAATAAGTGTCATCAACAGTTGGGTACAAAACAAATGCACCTGCTTTTTCGTAGAATTTATCTTCAGAAAGCATTCCGTATTCTAAAACGATTTTGATGTCGTTCCATTTTGCTTCAAAGTCAGCACGGTTTTCGTTAAATAAAGCTTTCAGTTTGTCAGCAACTTTACGAGTGATGTAGTTTGAAATTTTCTTAACGGCACCATCTGCTTGTAAACCAGAACGAGAAACGTTTAACGGAATATCTGGTGAGTCGATTACACCTTTTAACATCGTTAAAAATTCAGGAACAATTCCTTCTACGTTATCAGTAACGTAAACTTGGTTTTGGTACAACTGAATTTTGTCTTTCTGGATTTGCATATCATTTCCTAATTTAGGGAAATACAAAATACCAGTTAAGTTAAACGGATAATCCACATTTAAATGAATGTTGAATAACGGCTCTTCAAACTGCATTGGATACAATTCTCTGTAGAAGTTTTTGTAATCTTCATCAGATAATTCAGAAGGCTGTTTGGTCCAAGCTGGATTTGGATTGTTGATGATGTTGTCTGTTTCTACAGTCTCATTTACGTAATCTTCTGGCGCATTTTCTGGCGCAGGAAGTGTTTCTGTTCTAGTTCCGAATTTAATTGGAATAGGCATAAACTTGTTATACTTATTCAATAATCCGCTGATTTTAGAATCTTCTAAAAATTCAAGAGAATCTTCAGCAACATGCAAGATGATTTCTGTTCCGCGTGAAGTTTTGTCAGCTGGCTCTAAAGTAAATTCAGGGCTTCCGTCGCAAGTCCAGTGTGCAGCTGGTTCGTCTTTGTATGATTTTGTAATGATTTCTACTTTTTCAGCCACCATAAAAGCAGAATAGAAACCAAGACCAAAATGCCCGATAATTCCAGAATCTTTAGCAGAATCTTTGTATTTGTCCAAAAACTCCTCAGCACCAGAAAAAGCGACTTGGTTGATGTATTTTTCAACCTCATCAGCTGTCATACCTAAACCTTGGTCAATAATATGGATTTTTTTACCTTCTTTATCAACTTTTACTTCGATAATTGGGTTTCCGTATTCAACTTTGGCTTCACCAATACTAATAAGGTGTTTTAGCTTTAAAGTAGCATCAGTTCCGTTTGAAATTAACTCTCTAAGAAAGATTTCGTGGTCACTGTATAAGAACTTTTTGATTAAGGGAAAGATGTTTTCTACCGAAACATTAATTTTACCTGTTGTCATATTTTTGTATTTTTTGATTTAACTTGATGATTTTCATTTCTTCAAATAAAATACCAATTGTTTGGAGGGTGACAAAATGTCGGAAGTGTTAATTTTGAAAGAAAATAAATGGATTGTAAAACGAAAAATATCTCGACGAATCGTATATTTGTGGTACAATAATTGTTAAAAAGGCAAAATATTAATCCATAAAAAATTGTATAAAATGAAGAAGAGTATTTTATTATGCTTGGTTGCCGTGATGTTTTTCGCGTGTAAATCAGCTTCGTCAACGGCTTCAACAGACACAACGCTTTCTAAAAAATTAGACAGACCTACTCAGGTAGCGTTAAAAGGGAATTGGGTGCTTACTAATGTGTCTTATCCAGGTTCTGAGTATATCAAAGTAAATTCATTTGATCTGGCAGATTCAAAATGTTTTATCGGAAGTACATGGAGTTTTATTTCAAATAACAATAAAGGAACTATGGCTTTAACATCGCCAAGTTGTACCGGATTTTCTTCTCCAATTGTTTGGAGTATCAACAATCAGGGTATGTTTATTCTAAAAATTCTTGATGCTGGTGAAAAAGCAAAGAAAGTAAGAGATGGTTATTTGCTTAAAGTTGCAGGTGTAACTGAAAGTTCATTCCAATTAATTGATAATATCAATGTTGGTGGTCAGGTAAAAGATGTGGTATACCAATTTCAAAGAGCTAATTAATATTTAAAGAAATAAAAGATGAAAAAGATAACTGTTTTAGGTTTATGTAGTTTATTGGTATTCACTAGTTTTTTTGCTAGTTGTGATTCAGTAAAAAATGCAAATAATACACAAAAAGGTGCCGGAATCGGTGTTGTTGCTGGTGGTGTTATTGGAGCTGTATTAGGAAATAATTTAGGAAAAGGTGGAAACGCTGCTTTAGGAGCTGCAATCGGAGCTGCTGTTGGTGGTGGAACTGGAGCTTTAATCGGAAACAAAATGGATAAACAAGCTCGTGAAATCGATCAGGCTTTACCAGGTGCTTCTGTAGAAAGAGTTGGAGAAGGAATTCATTTAACTTTGAATGAAAACTCAGTTCGTTTTGATACTAACAAATCTACTTTAACTGCTCAAGCAAAAGCGAATTTAGATAAATTGGTTCCAGTATTTAATGAGTACGGAGATACTGATATTCAGATTTTTGGATATACTGATAGTACAGGAAAACCAGAATATAACTTAACACTTTCAGGACAAAGAGCTGCTTCTGTGCAAGCTTATTTAGTAGGTAAAGGATTAAAATCAAGCCGTTTCAAAACTTCAGGTTTAGGAATTGCAGATCCAATTGCAACAAATGATACTCCAGAAGGAAGAGCTCAAAACCGTCGTGTTGAATTCTCTATTACAGCAAACGACAAAATGGTTAATGATGCAAAAGCAGAAGCTGGAAAATAATTTCAGATGAAATAAAATATAAAAAAAGCTGTTTCTTAAATGAAGCAGCTTTTTTTTGACTTTAGAAATTAAACATTGTAAATTTGACCTCTCATATTACAACACATGCTTGACATTCAAAATATATCTTTTACTTATACAGATAACCCCGTTATAAAAAACATCTCTTTTACTATTGAGAAAGGGCAGAACATTGCTATTATCGGCGAAAGCGGATGCGGAAAAAGTACGCTTCTTAAGCTTATCTATGGTTTGTATGACTTAGATGAGGGACAGATTTTTTACGGCGATAAACCAATTTTAGGACCAAAATTTAATTTGATCCCAGGAATGCCGTATATGAAATATCTGGCTCAGGATTTTGATTTGTCTCCGTACGAGACTGTGGCAGAAAATGTTGGAAAATTTCTTTCGAATGGTTTTGCCAACATGAAAAAACTTCGTGTTCAGGAATTGCTTGAAATGGTCGAGATGGATCAATTTGCGCACGTGAAAACGAAATTTTTGAGTGGAGGACAACAACAACGTGTCGCTTTGGTTAGAGTTTTGGCTTTAGAACCAGAAGTAATTTTGTTGGATGAACCTTTCAGTCAAATCGATGCTTTTAGAAAAAATGCGCTTCGCCGTAATTTGTTTCGTTATTTGAAACAAAAAGGAATCACCTGTATTATTGCAACGCACGATAGCACAGACGCTTTGTCTTTTGCCGATCAGGCTATTGTAATGCGAAATGGTGAATTGCTGGTAAAAGACGATCCTTCAAAAATTTATGAAGATCCAAAAATAAAATATGTAGCTTCCTTGTTTGGAGAAGTTAATGAGATTCCGACGCATTTATTGTTATCATACGAAGATGAAACTCATAAAACTTTAGTTTATCCGCATCAGTTTAAAATGGTTTCGGAGTCTAAATTGATGGTGAAAATCAGGCGAACTTATTTTAGAGGAAGTCATTATTTGATCGAAACAGTATATAAAAGACAATTAATCTTTTTTGAAAGTGAGATTGATTTACCAATCGAACAAGAAGTGTTTTTGGCTTTAAATTATTTATAAAAAAATAACCCGACAGTTTCAGAGATTGCCGGGTTTCTTTTTAGATCATTTGAATTTGGAAAACATTAAACAAATGATAAAGCCGTTTTAGATTTTCTTCAGGTTTTAATGGTAATTGTTGTATTTTTAAAATATAAAATGTCTTAAAGCAATAGATAATTAAACTATATTAAATTGCTAATTACGAAAAAAATAGTATTTTGTGTACGTATATTTTAAAGTATGCGTAAATTTGCATTCCAATTTTTTAATAAATAATAATAGAGTATGTATCATTCAAAAATAGCTGGTTTAGGATATTATGTTCCTTCTAATGTGGTAACTAACGATGACTTGTCTAAGATAATGGATACCAATGACGAATGGATTCAGGAAAGAACTGGAATTCAGGAGCGAAGACACATTATTCGTGGAGAAGATACCACAACTTCAATGGGAGTGAAAGCAGCTAAAATTGCAATCGAACGTTCTGGCGTTGCCAAAGAAGATATTGATTTTGTAGTTTTTGCTACACTAAGTCCAGATTACTATTTTCCAGGACCTGGAGTTTTGGTACAAAGAGATTTGGGATTAAGAACTGTTGGAGCTTTAGATGTTAGAAACCAATGTTCAGGATTTGTTTACGCAATTTCTGTTGCAGATCAATATATTAAAACCGGAATGTATAAAAACATTTTGGTAATTGGTTCTGAAGTTCATTCTACAGGATTAGACATGACTACCCGCGGACGCGGAGTTTCTGTAATTTTTGGTGATGGAGCAGGAGCGGCAGTTTTAAGCCGTGAAGAAGATTTGACAAAAGGTATTCTTTCTACACATTTACATTCTGAAGGTGAACATGCCGAAGAATTAGCTTTGCAGGCACCAGGAATGGGAGCACGTTGGGTAACCGATATTATTGCGGACAATGATCCTAATGACGAAAGTTATTATCCGTATATGAACGGACAATTTGTATTTAAAAATGCAGTAGTTCGTTTTGCAGAAGTAATCAATGAAGGTTTAGAGGCAAATAATCTTCAGGTTTCTGATATTGATATGTTGATTCCGCACCAAGCGAATTTGAGGATCTCGCAGTTTATTCAAAATAAATTCAAACTGACAGACGATCAGGTTCATAATAATATTCAGAAATACGGAAACACAACAGCAGCATCTATTCCAATCGCTTTGACAGAAGCTTGGGAACAAGGAAAAATCAAATCTGGAGATACTGTAGTTCTAGCAGCCTTCGGTAGCGGATTTACCTGGGCAAGTGCTATTATTAAATGGTAAAATAATCATCTTACTTATATTTTTTAAACCTGTTCAGTTTTGCTGAGCAGGTTTTTTTATACATTCGTATTTTGAAATACTTTTGAATTAATTCCAATGAAAAAAAATCAACTCGAAATAGCGTGTTTTAATTACGAATCGGCAATAATTGCACAGCAAAGTGGCGCAGACAGAATTGAGCTTTGTGAAAATATGAAATTGGGTGGTACAACACCAAATTCTATTTTAGTGGTGAAAGTCCGAGAAAAGCTCGATATAAAAATGCATGTGATTATAAGACCTCGAGGAGGAGATTTTGTTTATTCTGATGAAGAACTTACAGAAATGAAACAAGATATCAAACAATTTAAAAAACTAGGAGTTGATGGTTTCGTTTTCGGAATTTTAAAAGAAAATGGAAAAGTAAATAAAAAACAAAATAAAGAATTGGTTCATCTGGCACATCCACTTTCTTGTACTTTTCATCGTGCTTTTGATGTGGTAAAAGATGTTGAGAAATCTCTGGAAGATGTCATCGAATGTGGATTCAAAACAATTCTAACATCTGGTCAAGGAATAAATGTTACAGAAGGAATTTGGACTTTAGAGAAACTTCAAAAATTGGCAGGAGATAAAATCGAAATTATGCCAGGCGGCGGATTAAGATCTTCCAACATCAAATTAGTACAAGAGAAATTAGATCTGACTTTCTATCATTCGTCAGCCATCACAAATGATTCTGAGATTGCAAATCCAGAAGAGATAAAAGAGCTTCGTAATTTCCTATAAATAAAAAAAGTCTGGAGTGGCATCTCCAGACTTTTTTTCTACAAGAAATATTCAAAAATTATTTAAAAAATCTTTCCAGACAGGATTAGAACATTCCTCCTCCGTCTTTATTAGTATTATCGTCTCTTTGTTTACGTTGTAAATTCTTAATTTTTCCACCTCCAAAGTTGTAAGTTAGACCTACATAAACAGTTTGACTTTCCCATTTAAATTGTCCTGTAACAGGATAAGGATAAACGCTGTCAAAAGCATATTTCATTGTGTTGAAAACGTCATTAAAACGTACACTGATGTTCATTTTGTTGTCTAGTAATGTATAGCGTGAACCAATATCCATTTTGTACATATCATGACTATTATTTTGAACTCCATTTACACCGCTTCTGAAAAATCCGAATAATAAAAAGCTTAAACGTTTGTTTGCTTTAAAGTTAGAATTCATACGTCCATTAAATGCGGCAACAGTAACGGTTCTATTCTCTGGATCACTTTTGTTTTCTTTAGGATTAAAAACATAAACAACTCCTTGCTGATTAATGCTTGAGAAATCTATGGAAGGAGAAATATCCCACCATTTTGTAATTTTATAATTAAATGAAGCTTCAAAACCATATGAAGTATTATGATCAAAATTCGTAAAAGTTAGAATTTGTCTGTTACCACTTGGGTCTGTATTATCAGGATATAATACTCTGCTAATTTGGTCATTTATGCTTCTAAAGAAAACTCCTGCCGTAAAACTTCCTTTTTCTAGAGTTTTGGTATAATTTACTTCTACTGAGTTGGTAAACTGAGGTCTTAAATCTGGACTTCCCAATGAAGTTAATAATGGCGTAGAAAATTCACGAATAGGTTTAGTTTGTTCTAAACTAGGTCGGTCAACTCTACGGCTATAGCTAAATTGGATGGTGTTTTTTTCGTTTAAGTTATAAGTAAAATAAGCTGACGGATATAAGGTAATATAATCGTCATCAAATTTAGACTCACCATGGTTTAAATTGGTTTGAACTTTATAACTCTCAAAACGAGCTCCAACCTGATAGCTGAATTTTTTGTATTTCTGTCCAAATGTTACATAAGCAGAATAAATATCTGTATCATAAGTATAATTTGATGATGGAGTAGCCGCCAAAGGATTTCCAGTCGCATAATCGTTATCCGTTCTTGTAATTCTTGCTTCAGCACCTGCTTCAAGAGTTGTTTTTTCGTTTAGCGGATTTACATAATCGACATTAAACGTACTTAATTTACGATCTGCTTTAATAATATCATTATAAATTACGCTATTTATCATGTTGTTAGAAGCAGTAGTCTGAGTGTCGAAGCTCGCATTTTGATCTTCTTTGGTGTCACTATAATTTCCTTCAAAATCTAAAGTGTGACCTTCTTTTTTAAAGATATGTTTATAAGCTAAGTTGTATGTACCTGTAGTTTCAGGTCCCCAATATCTCGATTTTTGAAAAACATTTAAAAATTGAGGATCATTATTATTGTAATCAATATTAGTGTCTACAAATCCTTTTCCTGTAGACTTGTTTTGATTGGTATAAATAGACAACGTATTATGATCGTTGATTAAATAATCCATTCCGATTTTGTACAAATAAGAATCATTATCATTCAAAACATCGATTTTTTGCGTAATATCCTGATCATATCTTTTAACTAAACCATCATTTTGGTAGGTTCCGAAGTTTTGTCCCACGTTACCAAAGAAATTGACTTTTCCGGTTTTGTAATTTAAATCTAAAGACTGATTGTATTTAGCTGTTTTTCCAAAAGTGATTCCGCCGCTATATGTTCCGTTAAATCCAGTATTAGCATTTTTATGCAAAACGATATTTATAATTCCTGACATTCCTTCCGGATTGTATTTCGCACTTGGATTGGTGATTAACTCAATTTTTTTGATAGAAGTTGACGGAATTTGTTTCAATAATTGTGCTGGGTCAATATTAGAAGGTCTTCCATCAATTAAAACACGAACATTGTCATTTCCGCGAAGCGAAAGTTTTCCGTCCTGATCTACGTTTACAGAAGGAATATTGTTCATAATGTCTGATGCCGAAGCTCCTGCTGTGGTTAAGTCTTTCCCAACATTCACAACTTTTCTATCAATTTTTTGTTCAATTGTAGAACGTTCTGCAATGACATTTACGCCTTTTAATTGCGTTGCTTCTTCTTCAAGAGCAATATTGATAGTTGCTGTTTTTTTAGTATCACTCAAAAGAACAGAACCAATATATTTTCTAAATCCGATATATTGAATTTCTATGGTATAACTTTTTAAAGCAATATTTTTAAAAGAATATTCTCCGTTGTCATCTGTATTTACGCCAGAGACTACTTTTCCATTTTCCTTAAGTGAAACTGTTGCATACGAAATAGGCATGCTGTTTGACTTTTCTGTAATTTTTCCAGAAACCGTTCCCGTATTCTGTGCCTGTGCCGTCGCGATTACCCCCAATAACGCGAGCAGAAAAAATTTTAATTTCATGATTTACTTGTTGATTATTTTGATTTGATTGATGATGATTTTTGTTTTGTTAGTTTTTTTGTTTTTCTTTTTTTTGATGCCTCAAACAAAATTTGAAGTCTCTATTAAGACTCTTATGTATTTGATATGTTACAGGGAATTATAAAAAAAATATAAAAAATTTCGTCTTTCCTTGTTTTGTAGGACTTTAAGCTTTTGGTTTTTTAATAATTTTAACAATTGAAAAAAGCCCTTTTTTATCAAATTCTAATTCTTTTCCTGAATTTAATATGTTTTTGATTTTCTCTAATTGATGAATAAGCAGTATCTTTGCTCACTTTAAAAATCAGTTTACATGTCATTAGCACAAATTCTAACACCTTCTATACAAAAAGCAATACAAGCATTATTTGATGTTACTGTTGATAAAATCGAATTTCAAACTACTAGAAAAGAGTTTGAAGGCGATATTACAATGGTAATTTTTCCATTACTAAAATTGACAAAAAGCAATCCTGTAGAATTGGGAAACAAAATCGGAAATTATTTAGTTGAAAATGTTGATGAAGTGGCACGTTTTAACGTAGTTTCAGGATTTTTAAATATTGTAATTTCTGATAGCTATTATTTAAATTTCTTTAACGGAATAAAAGATCAAAAACAATTTGGATTTGTAGCGCCAGAT
Organism: Flavobacterium panacis; assembly: GCF_024649945.1. GTDB lineage: Bacteria > Bacteroidota > Bacteroidia > Flavobacteriales > Flavobacteriaceae > Flavobacterium > Flavobacterium panacis. Next base: position 205,700 of record NZ_JANKMS010000003.1, read on the forward strand.
CCTACAGAGAAAGCGGTTATGGTAGAATATTCATCTCCAAACACCAATAAACCTTTGCACTTAGGACACGTTCGTAACAATTTGTTAGGATATTCTGTTGCAGAGATTTTAAAAGCTTCTGGAAAAAAAGTATATAAAACCCAAATTGTCAACGATAGAGGAATTCACATCTGCAAATCGATGTTGGCTTGGGAGAAATTCGGAAATGGAGAAACTCCTGAAACTTCTGGTTTAAAAGGAGATAAATTAGTTGGGAAGTATTATGTAGAGTTTGATAAAGCTTACAAAAACGAAATTAACGGTTTAGTAGAAGCTGGAAAAACAGAAGAAGAAGCTAAAAAACAAGCGCCAATTATCATTGAAGCACAAGAAATGCTTAAGAAATGGGAAGCTGGCGATGAAAAAGTGATGTCACTTTGGAAAAAAATGAACGAATGGGTTTATGAAGGTTTTGCAACAACTTATTCTAATCTTGGAGTTAATTTTGATAAATATTACTACGAAAGCAACACTTATTTATTAGGAAAAGATGTTGTTCAGGTAGGTTTAGATAAAGGTGTTTTCGAAAGAGATCCAGACGGTTCTGTTTGGATTGATTTGACTGATGAAGGTTTGGATCGTAAAATCGTATTGCGTTCTGACGGAACAGCAGTTTATATGACGCAAGATATTGGAACTGCCATTCAACGTGTAAAAGATATGCCAGATGTTGGTGGAATGATTTATACAGTCGGAAATGAGCAAGATCATCACTTCAAAGTGTTATTCTTAATCTTGAAGAAATTAGGTTTTGATTGGGCTTCAAATTTATATCACCTATCATACGGAATGGTTGATTTACCATCTGGAAAAATGAAAAGCCGTGAAGGAACTGTTGTAGATGCAGACGATTTGATGCAGGATATGACAGATACAGCAAAACAAATTTCAGAAGATTTAGGAAAACTAGACAGTTATTCTGAAGAAGAAAAAGCAAAACTGTATAAAACAATTGGTTTAGGTGCTTTGAAATATTATATTTTAAAAATAGATCCTAAAAAACGTATTTTGTTTAACCCAGAAGAATCTGTTGATTTTGCTGGAAACACAGGGCCGTTTATTCAATATACATACGCGAGAATTCAATCCATAATTCGTAAAGCCGATTTTGATTTTTCTAATAAAATTGAAATTGAAGAAGTACATGAAAAAGAAAAAGAATTGGTAAAACAAATCGAACTTTTTCCTGAAGTAATTCAAAATGCTGCTCAAAATCATAGTCCAGCGTTAATTGCAAATTATACATATGATTTAGTAAAAGAATATAATTCATTTTATCAATCTGTCCATATTTTAGGAGAGGTTGATTTAACTAAAAAGATATTCAGAGTACAACTTTCTCAAAAAGTTGCCGAGGTAATAAAGTCAGCATTCCAGTTATTAGGAATCGAAGTTCCAGAACGAATGTAATTTTTTGCAAATAGATATAAAAGAGCCGATAATTGTTTAATTATCGGCTCTTTTTTTTGTTACAAGTAAAGATAAATTTGGAGAATAGGTTTAGAGAAAAATAAGTTATAGTGAGGATATCGTTAAGAATATTTGTGAATGAATTTTCGTGTAAAAAAGAATAAATACGGCTTGTATATATCGTTTTCATAATTATGTTTACGGTAAGAAAAATAGGAGTAATAAATAAAGCTTAAGGCTTGTAAATAGAGGTGTTGAACTAATTTCCTTACTATAAAAATAATCGAGGAAGCCGAAAATCGTGAGAGTAGGCACAATTTTAAACCCAAAAACCAATGATTAAAAAAACTTTACTATTAATGATGTTGCTTTTTGCATTTACAGTAGTGAATGCGCAGGATTTAATTAATCCGTCTTATGGATTTTCACACAATAAAACAGCTTACATTACTTTAGCTGACGGAACTGAACTTAGCGGAACTATTCGTGATATCGACAGAGACAAAGGATTAATTGAGTACATTAAATTGCAAGATGCAGCTGGAAAAAAACACAAACTAAAACCAGAAGACATTAAATATATGTATCTACCACCAAGTGGATTAGATAAATTAGGAAAAAGTCTTGATTTTATTTCAGATTTTCAAAAATGGAATGATGATAAATTAAACCAGGCATACATAAAAGAAGGTTATGCTTATTTTGAAACTGCTGATGTGAAAATTAAGAAAAGAGAATCAAAATTATTAATGCAACTTTTAAACCCTGCATTCAGTAAAGAGTTTAAAATCTACTGCGATCCTTATGCAAAAGAAACAGCTTCTTTAGGAGTTGGAGGAGTTAAATTTGTAGGAGGAGATGCTAAATCTTATTATGTTGCTAAGAAAGATTCGCCTGCATTTTTATTAAAGAAAAAAGATTACAAAAAAGAATTTGCTCCATTATGGGGAAGCTGCGAGAAATTAATCTCTGCGAATCCAGAACCAAAATGGACAGATTTAACAAAACACGTTATTACATATTCTGAGTGCGCAGAATCTAAATAATAAACTTCACTAAGTTAATCTTACAGTAAAGATTTGAAAGCCGATAGTTATTGCTATCGGCTTTTTATGTTTGTAATATCCCCTAAAAGATTGAGAAGTATTAAGATAAGACATATTTTTAGTTCAGATATTTTTTTGTAGGAAATTACGTTTTTATGTTTTACGTTTGTCTCAATTCCAAAAGCAATATACCACTTCAGTATTGCACAATAATCTTCTCATTACAAGGTTTTGTCCTTTATTAATAAAGCTGTTATTCTTATAAAGTGTGGCTCTCTTTTTAATGCCACACTAGTAAAATACCTTCCTTATATTCATTTTTAACTATTTTGAATTAGTACCCTATTTAGTTCTGAAATGGTAAGGATCAAAAAAGCCGTCTAGATTTTAGACGGCTTTTTTTCGCTTTAGGAAGCTCTTTTTGACTTGATAGTATAGCTGATGAAAAATTCAGTTTACTGTAATTAATTTCTTAAAATTCATGCCTTTTTATCTTTTTTTAGACATTTTGTAAGTTTTTTATTTAATAAAATTTGTTTGATTTAATGTTTTGTAGTATTAAGATTTCAATTTATAATGTTAAATAATATAAAATTCTTGTTAAAATTATTTTAATTTTCTAAGTTCGACCCCTAATAACTCAAAACAAAAAATAATGAAACAAAAATTAAAAGGATTAATCGTGCTTTTTTTTGTGTTTGCGATGCAATTTACTTTTGCGCAGCAAAAAAAAATTACAGGAAAGGTCTCAGACAATGCAGGAATGCCTTTGCCAGGTGTTAGTGTTTTGGTCAAGGGAACAAAATTAGGTGCTCAAACGGATTTTGATGGAAAGTATACTATTACTGCCGCTCCTAATCAGATGTTAGTATTTAGTTATATTGGAATGAAAACTCAGGAAATTGCTGCGAGTACTTCAACTATCAATGTAAAAATGTTGGATGCTGGAGCGCAGGAACTAGAAGGTGTTGTGGTGACTACAGCAATGGGAATCAAAAAACAAAAACGATCTCTAGGTTATGCTACAACAAGTGTGAGTAATAAAGATCTTACAGATGTCGCTAATGTTAACGTTTTTGAGTCATTGTCAGGAAAAGTTGCGGGAGCTGATATTAGCACACCAGCACAAGCAGGAGCTTCATCAAAAGTAATTATTAGAGGTTTTAACTCCTTGTCAAATAGTAGCCCGTTATATGTAGTTGATGGAACGCCTATCAATAATAGCAGTAATGGAGGAGGGACAACAGCGGATGGGAAGTCAATAAACAGTACTAGAAGTTTTGATGCAGGTAACGGTATAAGTGACTTGGATCCTAATAACATTGAAAGTATGTCGATTCTTAAAGGCGCAGCTGCATCTGCATTATATGGTTCTAGAGCAGCAAATGGAGTTGTTTTAATTACCACAAAATCAGCAAAAAATAAAACAAAAATTAGTGTTGATTTTTTAACGTCTACTGACTTTAATCAGGTAGCCAGAGTTCCTCACTTACAAAATGATTTTGGGCAAGGATGGAGTGGCCTTTCTTACTCAGATTGGGCTGGTGCTGCAAATGCCAAGAATACCGCAAGTAATGAAAATGGTTCATGGGGTGCTAAATATAATGGAGAAATAAGACCATGGGGCGCTATGATAGATGGAGTGCAACAAACAAAACCATATGTGGCATTGCCAAATAATATTAAGGATTTTTATACTACAGGTACAACATTTACAAATAGTGTACGTGTAAGTGGTGGTGGGGAAAATTCAAATTTCTCTTTAAATGCTTCAACAGTTGACTCAGATGGTATTTTCCCAACAACAGCAGATGCTTATAAGAGAAATACTATTGGATTAAATGCAGGTGTTTCATCAAATAAATTCAGTGTTAGAACTAGTATTAATTATATTAATAAGAATCAAAATGTAGTAAATACAGGTCAAGGTGGTACTGAAGGTGGTACTGTTGCACAGGCATTAGCTCAGACTCCTAGAGACATTAATGTTGTTGGATTGAAAGATTATAAAAATAATCCTTACAATACCCCAAGCGATCTTTATTCTCCTTATGTAAATAATCCATATTTTGATTTGGAAGAGAACTCTACAAATATTAAGGGGAATCGTTTTTTTGGGAATGTAAATTTAAGTTACAAAATCACTGATAAATTAACTGCAACTTACCAAATTGGGGGCGATTACAGAAATGAGAAAATAAAATCGTATGGGGCAATAATGAATTATTTACCAGGTTCTGCAAATGCTGACAATGGAAAAGCTGCTGTAGTTGGAGGTGTTACAGAAAAAACTGCTGAAAATATAGAAAAAGATACAAACTTTAATTTAACATACATAACTTCTATAGGTAATGATTTTGCTTTTAATGCAATGGCAGGATTTAATACTAATGAGCGAAGTGGGTCTTCATTAAGAGCATCTGTTACAAATTTAGATGTTCCTAATTTTTATGAACTTTCCAATACAATATTATCCCCAATTGTGGTACAAGATGACTACTTAAGAAGAAGTTATGGGGTTTTTGGATCGGCTGAGGTTTCATATAAAGAAAAACTTTATGTAACAGTAACAGGTAGAAATGACTGGACGTCTACACTTCCTCAAGGGAAAAACTCTTATTTCTATCCTTCTTTAAGTGTAAGTGGAATTGTATTAGATAATTCAAGACACTTTATAAAATTAAGAGGTAGTATGGCTTCTATAGGGAATGATACGGGGTATTATCAAACGAGTAGTTCAATGATACCAGCTAATGCTGCTTTAGGATTTGGAAATATTTTACTTCCAATTGGAGGAGTAAATGGTTATGAATTAAGTGGTAATTTAGGTAATCCAAATCTTAAGCCAGAAAGAACAACAGAATATGAATTAGGTTTTGAAAGTAACTTTTTTGGAAAAAAGGTAAATTTAGATTTATCTGTTTATCATAAAAAAACAACTGATTTATTATTTTCAAGACCTTTGGCTGCTTCAACAGGGTTTACATCTCAAACAGATAATATCTTGGATCTTCAAAATAGAGGTATTGAAGTTGTATTGAATGTTGTTCCTGTTAAACTAAAAAACTTTCAATGGGATTTTACTACTACATTCTCTAAGAACTGGTCAAAGGTCCTTGATATTGCATATGGTTTAGATAAACTGACTTTAGCATCTATGTATGGAGTTAATTTTGTGGCTGAAAAAGGACAACCCTTAGGCGCGTTCACTGCATTTACTCCTAGATTAACACCAGATGGTCAGCCTATAGTGTCGCCTACTACAGGATATTACGCGACAGCTGCAGACCAAAGCAATGTTGGAACATCTCAAAGAGATTTTGTTATGGGATTAAAGAATAATTTCAGATACAAAAACTTCACTCTAGGTGGTAGTTTTGACTGGAAGCAAGGAGGGAAAATGTATTCTTATACAAAAAGAATAAATGAATTTGCTGGGAATGGAATAGAGACAGCTTTCAATGATAGAAATACATATATTATTCCAAACTCTGTAATTGAAGTAAAAGATGCATCTGGAAATATTACTTATGTAGAAAATACAGTACCAATGACTACAAGTAAGGTAACTAGTTTTTGGAATACATCTTCAAATCCAGGTATTGAAGCTGGACATGTTATTGATAAAACATTTATTCGTTTGAGAGATGTATTTCTATCATACAGTATACCAACTGGGTTAACTCAAAAATTTAAAATATCAAATGCAAGTATTAGTCTGTATGGAAAGAATCTTTTTATGTGGACACCTGCTGCCAATCCTTATGTAGATCCTGAATTATCAACTTATGGAGATGGTTTATTGAGTGAAGCCGGAGAATTTGCAACAAACCCTTCTCAAAGATCTTATGGAGCAAGTCTTAAAGTAACATTCTAAAAGCAATATCAAAATGAAAAAAATTATTATAAATATACTTATTTTATCGACTGTATTCATTGGATGCAGTACTGATTTAGACATTAATCAAGATCCGGATTTATTGACTCCAGATCAAACGCCATTATCTACTCAACTTCCCGCAGGAATTATTGGAATTGTTGGAGCAGAAGGAGGAATAATGTCAATAATTGGCGGCTTTTGGGCACAGTATTATACTCAATCGGCTTCAGCTAACCAATTTAGAAACATAGATTCCTATAACATTACGACAAACGATTACAATGTTGCTTGGACTAGTATGTATGATGGGCTTAGTGACATAAAGACTATACAAAGAAAGGCTTTGGCTGAAGGAAATTGGAATTATTATTTAATCGCTACTACTTTGTATGTTCAGGCATCTCAGGTAATGACAGATTTTTATGGAGATATTCCTTATGTAGAAGCCTGTAATCCAAAAATACTTACTCCAAAGTTTAATACAGGACAAGAAGTATATGATTTGATGATTAAAGATCTGGATGATGCTTTGTCTAAAGATTTGAAAACTTCGAAAGGAATTGTTCCAGGTAAAGACGATTTTATTTTTCTTGGAAACATGACAAATTGGAGAAAATTTGCTAATACCTTAAAATTGAAAATTTATATTAGACAATCAGAGAAAAATAAAGCTGTGTCTGATAATGGTATTGCAGCTTTATTGAAAGATCCAAATGTTTCTTTCTTAGATACAGATGCGGCCGAATCTAATTTTATAGGATCACCAAATTATGAAAATCCATTATTTGAGTTTAATTATAAATTAAATGTCAGAACAAATATTAGAATGAGTAGAACATTAGGTCAATTCTTAACCGACAAGGCTGATCCGAGAAAAGACCCGTTTGTTTACTGGAACTCAGCAAGTCCAAAAGCATATGTTTTTCAAGATCAAGGAAACTATGATACTAATTCAAGTTTAGGATATGCAAAAGGACCAACAACTTCTTCTATTCCTGCTGTTATTTACGAAGGAGCTAAAAAACCAGTCTATTTATTATCATTAGAAGAGAGTTTGTTTTTACAAGCAGAAGCATTAGAAAGAACAGGAGTTAGTGGAAAAGCAAAATATGATGCGGCTGTAATTGAAAACTTTAGAAAAAATGGTATAGGTGCTGGAATTGCAAATAATTTTATTACTGGAGTTTATACTTATCCAACAGCAGGTACTTTTGAACAAAAATTAGAAGCAATTATTGTTCAAAAATGGGTGGCTAGTTTTCCTGAAAATGGCTTTGAAGCATTTTTTGAAAAAAACAGAACAGATTACCCTAAGACTTCTCCAGTTGCGCAAAATGTTTCGACTTATATAGGAGGTGAATTTGCCTTTTCTGCAAGCCCAGATGTAGTTGTTGCTTATGGAACTTTTCCTAAAAGAATCCCTTATCCTTTGTCAGAAAGAAGTTATAATGCTAATACTCCAGAATTGTTGGCTTCAACGGTTAAAATTTGGTGGAATAAGTAATTGTATTTAGTTAAAATAAATAACGTTTTCAAAAAGAAAAATAAAAAATGAAAAATTTTAAAAATAATATTATAAAAATACTTTGTGGTATTCTTATTTCACTTTCATTCGCTTCCTGTGATGCTGGTGGAGATCCTGAACCAGGTGGAACTACTACACAGGATTTTGCAGGTGATTGGTTTATCAATGTTAAAGTTGAAGGTGTTAGTAAATTTATCAGATTTTCAACCTATAATACATCAGCAAATGATAACACTATGTTTATTGATGACAATGGATTGTCACAAACAAAACCTACTTCACAGATTTTGAAAGCCAAATATTCAATAAACATGAAGGATGGTAGTTTTACTTCTGATGTTAATACAGCAAATTTGAGACAGACTAGTAAAACAGTTACTATCACAAATGGTAAAATTGAAAAAATGGGAGGAACATCAAGAGGTGGACATACTGTTGACAAGATTTCATTCACTGTTGAATATAGTAACGAGCCAGGAGTTAAGTATGATTATGTTGGAACAAAAAGAACTGGATTCAAAGAAGATGAATATTAATTAAATCAAAAAAAGCCGGAAGTCTTAAAACTTCCGGCTTTTTTATAACAACTAATTCTAATTACTTAACAAACTTGTCAATGATTTTATCTGTTTCTGCTTTTGCAGTATCTGGTTTCAAATCAAACAATAGAGAATAAAGTGCTTTTCTGTCTACTTTAGCTTCTAAGTTTAGGTCTTTATGTCTGTCAAAAAGAGTTTGCCATTTGTCACGAACGTTTTTCCAAAGTGCATTGTTTGCTGCCCACCATTTTTGTCCAGCGATACATTTAGAATCATCTACTTTAGTGTAAACGTCAAATCCTTTTTCTTGAGCTAACAAAACATCTTTTCCAGCATCGTCACGAACCAATTTGTCATTATCCTGCTCATGATTCCATCCTGTTGCAGTGATTTCGTGAATATTTCTTCTTTTTAAAACGTTATAATCGTTACGTTTTGTCTGTTCTCTTCTAGGAAGTGGTGCATCAGCAACATTTGCCCAGTAATCTTGTCCGTCAACATGTACCCATGTAGAAGATCCTTCATATCTTGGACTATCATCTACCTGATATACTTTTTGAGTCCATTGCCCTTTAACGGCTTTTTTATCTAGTTTTTTGTATTTCCAAGAATTTCCTTTGTCAAAAGTATATAAGTCTGTGTTTTCGTAAAGCCAGTCTTGTCTCCAGTGTTTGATAATCATATCAGGGCTTACAATTAGTAAATGCTGCATTACAATTTTGTTTGGAGTATCTTCTAATAATTGTACCCATTCTAAAGCCGATTCATGTTTTGTCTCAGACGGTTTATAAGTAAGTGAATCTTTTGGGTATGAGAATGTTTCAGTAAAATTGAACTTCACTTCATAACAACCGCACATAGATTTTATGGACTTAATATCTTGTTGTTTCTTGTCCTGACTAAAACCAAGACTACATGTTAAAGCCACAGCGGCTGACATTAAAAGACTTTTCGAAATCATAACTTATTGTTTTGTTTTAAATTTTTTGCAAATATATAAATTTAATTTAGAACAATTAAAAATAATCATATATTTGCATCGATTATTAAGACTCAATAAAAATAATGAAAATTAAAATTACTCTTTTTGCTTTTACGCTTTTTTGTCAAATGTCAGTTTCTCAGGAAGTTAAAAAAGATAGCGTTGAAACAAATGAATTATCAGAAGTTAAGGTTACTACTGCGACTAGAACAGAAAGAGTGCTTTCGTCATTGCCATTGCCAATGACCATTATTACATCAGAAGCAATTATTAAATCTGGTGTTACAAGATTAAATGAAATTTTAAATGAACAAACAGGAATTATTTTAATTCCAGATGAGAGTGGTTTCGAGGGAATTCAAATGCAAGGACTAGATGCTGCTTATACTATGATTTTAATTGATGGTGTTCCGTTGGTAGGAAGAAGTGCTGGAGTTTTGGATTTATCCAGGGTATCAGTTGGAAACATAGAAAGAATAGAAATTGTAAAAGGAGCTTCTTCTGCATTATATGGCTCTGAAGCTATGGGAGGTGTTATAAATGTAATTACAAAAAAGCCTAAAAAGGATATGTTTTCAGGAAGTCTTTCATACAGGTATGCTACATTTAATACTAGCGATGCTAATACTAATTTGCTTTGGAAAAAGAAGAAGTTTTCGGCTAATGTATTTGCAAATTTTTATGCTACAGAGGGTTATGATTTAAATAAAGATACCCCTCTAAAAAATGTGGAACCGTTTTACAACTTTACTGTTCAGCCTAAAATATACTACGACTTTTCAGAGAATTTAAAACTAATAGTAAGCAACCGTTTTTATAATATGAAAATGGATAACAAAGCTATTATAGATTCTCAAAATTATAGTGGTGATGCAAAAGAAAATGAATGGAACTCGCAAGTTAAACTGGAGCATAAGTGGAATGATAAATTCTATTCAGAATACGAATTGTATGCTACAAATTATAAGAATGATTCTTTTTTAAATGACGAAAATAATGTTCGCTATGAAGATGCATATTACAATCAATGGCTGCTGCGTCCAGAAATTAGAACAACGCTTTCTCTTAAAAGAGATAAAATAACAGGAGGTCTCGGATTGAATTATGAGACTTTAGACAGAACATATTTTGATAAAAATGTAGAGTTTAATTCTCAATATTTCTTTTTGCAATATGACAGTAATCCGACAGAGAAATTGAATATTATTGCTGGATTTAGATATGATAATCATAGTGTCTACGCTTCACAGTTTAGTCCAAAATTGGCTGTAAATTATAAGATAAAAGAAAACTTTTCTTTAAAATCGTCAATAGGATATGGTTACAAAGCCCCTGATTTTCGCCAACTATATTTCGATTTTACAAATCCGTCAGTAGGTTATACTGTTTTGGGATATAATGTTGCAGAAGCACGTTTGAGTCAATTGGATCAACAAGGGCAGCTTTTGTCAAGAGTGGAAGGAGTCAATTTTAATAGTCCATTGGAAGCTGAAAGTTCGATAAACTTCAATTTCGGAACTTTCTATAAAAAGAATAAACTACGAGTAGATGTAAATGCTTTTTATAATTCAATAAAGAATTTAATTGATACTCGTGTCGTAGCACAGAAAACAAATGGTCAGAATGTTTTTAGTTACTTTAATATCAGTCAAATTTTTACTTATGGTTTAGAGTTTAATTCAACATATGATTTTACGAAAGACTTTTCAGTGTCATTTGGATACCAATATTTAACAGCAAAAGACAAATCAGTGTTGGATAATTTTGAAGATTATCAATATATCCGAAACTCAGATTTGCAGACTATTCAAATTAAAAAATCAGATTATTTTGGATTGTATAACAGATCTAAACATACGGCTAATGTTAAATTCGCTTACACTATTCCAAGTATTAAAACGGATATCAACTTACGTGTTTTTTACAGAAGCAAATACGGAATGTTCGATACCAATGGCAATCAGATTTTAGACAAGTACGACACTTTTGTCAATGATTATTTTATAACAAATTTATCAGCTTCAAAATATATCGGTGATAAATTCATGCTTCAAGCTGGAGCAAATAATTTACTTGATTTTACAGACCCAACACAAATTAGCAACCTTGCAGGAAGGCAGCTATTTGCACGAATTCAATATAATTTTTAATCAACATTTATTTAACACATTCTCAAAATGAAAACAAAATTTTTAAAACTTTCTCTTTTAGCATTATTTGTATTTGCGGCATCTTGTAGCAGCGATGACGATAAAAATGAAGTGATACCAGTAGTAACAACAAAAGTTTCTAATGTTGATGGATCAGGTACAACATTTACAAAATTCAGTTTTTCTGAAAACAAAGTTGTTACTGATGACAGCTGGGATATTGCTTTCAATAAAACAACTATTCTGGTAAACGGTGGAGTTAAAAAAGCTGATACTGAGCCAACAAGAACTGGATCTGGTGCAGTAAGTATTGTTTCTGGTACTTTTGCAGGTGTAACAGCTTTCCCAGCAGCAGCTACTTTTGCTCAGGATGGTACGGCTGCTTATGCAATTCCTACAGGAAGCGGAAACGGATGGTATAGCTATAATGCAACTACTCATATTATTGCTCCTATTGCAGGAAAAGTATTTGTTGTAAAAACACATGATGGTAAATATGCAAAATTTGAAATCTTAAGTTACTATAAAGATGCGCCAGCAAATCCAGAATTAACTTCAGTATCTGGATTCTATACTTTTAATTTTGCTTACCAAGCAAACAGCGCTACGACTTTCTAATAAAGTATTTTAAACCTCGGATAATTTATTTATTCGAGGTTGCTTTTTACTCAATAATTAATTTTAACATGAAGAAAATTACTTCTTGCTTTTTTTTATTTCTTATAAATATTATTACATATGGACAGTTTAGTGTTTCTATTCCTAATATGACAGTAAATGGAGGATTAGCTTCATCAATTAATTTTGGAACAAATGTTTCATCTTTAAATGTAACACTTTCAGTAGATATTACTACAACATTAAATCAAAATGATAGTTCTCCAGCAGGAGACTTAACTGTTTATTATAAAAGGAATTCAGGTGCTCCAGCAGTAATACCTAGTGGAGGAAGTTCTACAACTGTTTTGTTTTTAGGATCAAACAAAATCACGAAACCAATTAGTAATATCACATTAAATGCAAGTCAGTTTGATGCAACAGGAGGTGTTTTGTACGTGGAATATAGAAGCAGCTCCAATACTTCATTTTTAAGTTCAAATATTAGTATTACTAAAACTGTAAGTCCGACCAATCCAACAAACCCAGCAAACCCAACAAATCCTACCAATCCTACCAATCCAACTGATCCAACTCAGTCTCTTAATTATATTTCTGGTAATCAAAGTGTAAATGAAGGAGAGGAAGCAGCTGGCTTAATAGGTAATGATCCTCCAGTAATAGAAAATATGGTATATGAAATCATATGGTTAGTAAAAAAAGATGGTGTATTTGATGTAATTCCTGGAGCCACTGATAAGGATTATTACCCTGGGATAGTTACTGAGACCAAAACTTATTGGAGACGATTAAAGTCATATTGGAAGGGGGTTTTTACAGGGTATATTAGCAGTAATCAAGTTACTGTGACAGTGATTCCAGCTCCTCCTATACAAAATAATACAATAAATCTAATAGGAACTTATATGACAGGTACTTTTCCTACTGGTGGTTTGGGGAGCTATAACTATAAGTGGATTGCTTATGTTGTAGATGGAGAAGATCCTTGGATAATAGAGCAAAATACAGATACATTTATTATACCTGCAAATATTTATGGATTTGCTCCTTATAATACAGTTCTTGTTGCTAGAATTGTGACATCTGGGTCTAGAACTAGTACAAGCAATTTTGTTAGAATTTATTCTGCTCAAGAGATTGGTAATAATTCGATTACAATTTCGGGACGTAATATTGTGGGAAGCTTACCAAGTGGAGGAGGAGAAGGAGGATTTTATTATCAATATATAGCTTATAATGAAATTGATGGAGAAGTTATTGGAGATCCCCAGATTTTAAGTAATGAACAAAGCTATTATTTCCCTTATGATACTCCATTAATAACTAAGATTTACAGAAAAGTTTATTCAGGAGATAAAGTGTCTATTAGTAATACAATAGTAATTCCTCCGACTGCTTCAGGTTTTGGTAAAAAAACAACAGAAACTGTTTCCTCAGATTTAACCGTTTACCCAAACCCAACATCCGAATCTATAAACTTCGTAACCAATTTCACGACAGATAAAAATATTGAGATTATCCTATACTCTGAAAAGTTAGGACATGAAAAATCAGTTTATAAAGGAAAAGTAAGACCAAAACAGACAGTAAACTGGAGTATTCCTGCAAACTACCAAAAGGGACTTTACTTTTATAAAATTTTATCCGACAATAACGAAGTCAAATCAGGAAAAGTTATATTCAACTAAACAGCATCAAAAATCTAGTTAATCATTAGCTTTGTTTTTTTTATTTTTTTTTTGATAAAGGGGTTAGATTTTTCTAACCTCTTTTTTTTGATCTAGTTTCTTGTTAAAATCAATTAGAAATAAAATGTTATTCTATCTTTGCAAAAAATTTCCCTGCAATAAGTTAACAATTATTTAATTGGTTTAATTTTTGAATGCAGTACTTTATACTTTTATAATTATTAAGTGAATACAAAATCTTATTTTTTTCAGTCTTTTTCAATCGTTGCTTTGGCACTGGTTGCTTTTATTGGATTCAAACAAATCCTTCCGGACAAAATATTTTCGGAAAGTAAATTAGATTCTAAAAATATATTAATAGACAGTTTGCTTTTAGAGTCTGTGGCTAAAGATTCATTGGCTACAGATGATGATAGTATTACTGAAAGTGAAAGAAAATTAAAAGGTCAGAAAATTGTTTTTGATCAGACGGAAGGAATCGAATTTCCGTCAGAAACCTTCGAAAATTATAAGGGATATCAATACCTGATTTCTTTCTATGAAAAATTGTATCAGTTGGAGAAAAATCCGCAGAGCAAAGTTAGAATTGCTTATTATGGAGATTCTATGACCGATGGAGATTTAATTGTTCAAGATGTTCGTACCAATTATCAAGAACGTTTTGGAGGAAACGGAGTAGGTTTTGTTTCCATTACATCAGAGTCTGCTGCTTCGAGAGGTTCTGTAAAATCTACGTATTCTAAAAACTGGAAAACACAATCGTATTTAAATGTCAAAAAACCAACAAGTCCTTTTGGAGTTAATGGGCATGTGTTTTTTGCAAACGATGCATCACGCCCAACTTGGGTTCAATATGAAGCAGGTTTAAATAAATATTCTACTTCTTTAGATAATGCAACATTATTTTATGGTCGTTCATCTAAAACAGGAAAAGTGAATTTCATTATCGGAAAAGATACTATCAAAAAAAGTCTTTCTCCAAACAATTTAGTGAATACCTTAAAAGTTTCTTCTGGAAGTTTAAAAGCATTCAAAGCCAACTTCGTACAAGCAGATTCCATTCCGATTTACGGATTTAATTTTGATAACGGAGCAGGAGTTCACGTAGATAATTTTTCGCAGAGAGGAAATTCAGGACTTCCAATTTCAATGTTTAATGCAGATGTAATGCGCGCTTTTAATAACAGTCTGAAATACGATTTGATTATTCTGCATTATGGAACCAACGTTTTGAATTACGGAACCAAAAATTATTCTTGGTATGAAAAAGGAATGACTAAAACCGTAAATAAAATCAAAGAATCTTTCCCAGGAGTTTCAATTTTAATTGTGTCAACAGCGGATAAATCGACTAAATACGAATTGGAAATGAAAACCGATTCTGCAGTTGTTCCATTGATGAAAGCTCAAAAACACTATGCATTGGAAACTGAATCCGGATTTGTAAATTTATATACTTTAATGGGTGGAGACGGATCGATGATTAAATGGGTAGATGAAGCTCCAGCAAAAGCTAATAAAGATTACACGCATTTTAACCAGCGTGGAGCAAAAGCAATCGGTAATTTGTTGTACGGACAGTTAAACAAAGGATACGAAGAATACAAAGTGCTAAGAGAAAAAAGAGATGCTAACGGAACTAAGCCAAAACCAGTAAGAAGAGCCAGACCCGATTCCGTTTCAATAACAAAAGACAGCGTATGATAAATAAACTTATTGTTTTCTTTTGTTGTCTTTTCCTTACTAGCAATGAAAAGACTCCAAAAGCAGATGTAGATCCAATACCCAAAAGCATGATTCAGAAAGTTGATACTGCAGCAGCAGAAATTCCAATAGATGGTCAAATTTATAATGCGAGAGTATTAAAAGATTTTTTTAAGAAATTAGAACAAAACGAAGGTCAGAGCAATCAAAAAATCAATATTGTACATATTGGAGATTCGCATATTCAAAGTGATTTGATGACCAACGAGATTAGAAAAAATTTGCAGCAAAAGTTTGGAAATGCAGGACGTGGTCTGGTTTTTCCGTACCAGCTTGCAAAAACGAACGGTTCTTATAATGAACGTTTCAAATCAAATCGTGCTTGGGAAAGTTACAGAAATATTCTCCCATTCAAGAGTAACCCAGTTGGTTTAAGCGGTATCGGACTTTGGAGAGACACTGGTGGATTTGTAATGGAAATGAATGTGAAAGATCCTTCATATAAATTCAATACCATAAAAATCATAACGCCTCAAAATCAAGATATGTTTGATTTGGCTATTTCTTCTAAGATTAATTCAATCCAGACGACAGAACGAAGAGTAATTACTCATAAAATTAAAAAAGGGGAGGTGCTTGGAACGATTGCGGATAAATACAATGTTTCGATTGCAGAGATTAAAAGAGATAATCGTTTAAAAGGAAACAATATTCGAGCAGGTAGAACATTACGAATTTCTACAAACGAAACAAGGCCAAAGACTATTTCGATGTCTGAATTTATTCCGTTAAACATAGAATCAGATTCATATTCACATTATTATAATTCAGAAACTGCGTTAAGCCGAATTTTTCTGATTCCGAATAAAGAGGCTAAGGATTATGAATTAAATGGAATTGTTTTGGAAAAAGATGCTTCTGGAATTATCTATAGCGGGATTGGAGTAAATGGAGCCAAATATTCAGATTATAATAAATATCCGTTATTCTTTGAACAATTAAAATCATTACATCCAGATTTACTTGTTTTTTCTTTGGGAACAAATGAAAGTTACGATCATTTAGATGCTGCCAGTTATATCAAAGAATTATATGAGTTTATTCATAATATTAGAGCTCAGAAAATAGATGCTCCAATAATAGTGATGACGCCTCCGCCATCTTTGCTAAGAAGGAAACCAAATCATTATATTGATGATTATGCAAAACAAATCATTGATACAGCACAAAAAGACGATTTTGCTGTTTGGAATTTATACAATGAATTTGGAGGAATGAGCGGAATCAAACAATTAAAAGTTCAGGGATTAATTGGTCCAGACTGGGTTCATTATTCTAAAAAGGGATACGAAAGGCAAGGAAACTTGTTTACACAGGCGTTTTTTAAAACATACGATAATTTTAAATTAAAGAATTAAGTTGACAACAATAGATAGCATTAATAATTGGTTCATTCAAAATTTTGGTGCAATTACAATAGAACAAGTTGAAAGCTGGTTTGTTTATAACCCAGACGAAAAGCTTTTATTTAATACAGGTTTATTCTTAGGATTATTCCTGATTTTCTATTTTGTGTATGGTTTTTTACGCAAAACATTTTATTTGAGATTGACCTATGTTATTCTCTTCTCACTATTCTTTTACTATAAATCAAGTGGAATTTATTTTCTGCTGCTATTGCTTTCGTCTGTTGTAGATTATGGCTTGAGTCAGATTATTTACAAAGAAAGCCGTGACAGCGTTAAGAAATTATATTTGGTCATAAGTGTGATTTTGAATTTAGTACTTTTAGGTTATTTCAAATACATGAACTTTTTGATTGTGACTTACAATGATATGTTTCATGGTAATTTTGCACTTCATAATGTTTTCCTTCCTGTGGGAATTTCGTTCTACACTTTCCAGTCCATGAGTTATATTATTGAGATTTACAGAGAAGAAATTAAGCCTACAAAAAACTACATCGAATATTTATTCTTCGTTTCGTTTTTCCCGCAATTGGTTGCTGGACCAATTGTTCGTGCGAAAGATTTCTTGCCTCAGATTTATCAAAAATTAAATCTGACTAAAGAAGACGTAAACAATGCCTTGTTTTTGATTATTGGAGGTTTAATTAAGAAAACAGTAATTTCAAATTACATTTCAGTAAACTTTGTCGATCGTGTTTTTGATACGCCAATGAGTTATACTTCGTTCGAAAACTTAATGGCTTCATATGGTTATGCGATTCAGATTTATTGTGATTTCTCAGGTTATTCAGATATGGCAATTGGTATCGCATTGTTGTTAGGATTTAAATTACCAGTCAACTTTAGAACCCCGTATAAATCAACTTCGATTACTGATTTCTGGAGAAGATGGCACATCTCGCTTTCAACTTGGTTGAAAGACTTTTTATATATTTCTATCGGAGGAAACAGACAAGGTTCCTTTGCAGGATATTTATTCCCAAGTTTGTTCTTCTTCGGATTGTTGCTTTGGGGAATGTCTTGTTACAATGAAAGTGTAATTCCGCTTATCATTGCCGGAGTAAGTATTTTGATTTTTGCTCTATCATTTTTACTTTCAAGCAAAATAAAGCAAACCTTAGTAACCAATTTCAACTTGTTTACTACAATGCTTTTAGGAGGTTTGTGGCATGGAGCAGGAGCACAGTTTATTGTTTGGGGAGCGCTTCACGGATTAGCTTTAGCGGTTCATAAAATATTCATGGAGTTCTTTCCTTCGAAAAAAGATAAAAGCCCGAATTTCTTGTGGAGATTTTTCTCTATCGTAATTACATTCCACTTTGTAGTTTTCTGCTGGATTTTCTTCCGCGCAAGAGATTTTGAAACAGCTTTACAAGTAATTAATAATATCGGACAATTAACATTCGAACCAGAACTTTGGAAAACAATTGTACTAGGTTACAAAAATGTTTTCGGATTAATGTTATTCGGTTACGTTTGGCATTTCTTACCAGAAACATTCACAAACGGAATGAAATCTGTTTTCGACAAAACACCTTTATTAATTAAAGCCATCATCTTAGGATTCGTTTATTGGATTGTTTACGCAACAGCAGTTGCAGGTTCACAACCTTTCATTTATTTCCAGTTTTAATTTTAAAGGTTCAAAGTTTTGTAGCCACAAAGGCACAAAGGCGCAGAGATTTTTTCTTTGCGCCTTTTTTTATTGCCACGAAGGCACTAAGGCGCGAATTTTTTTTCTCTCGCAGATTTGGCAGATTGAACAGATTATTTTTTTATGGTAATAAAGAAATCCCTTAAATCTGCGAGAGAAAAATGCGACATAAACAATTCGAGAAATTAGTATAATTCGTGGCAAAAAACTTTGTGTCCTTGTGCCTTCGTGGCAAAAAAAAACAAAGGTTAAGTAATTCAAGAAATGAGTGCAATTCGAGGCAAAAAACTTTTTGTCCTTGTGCCTTCGTGGCAAAAAAAAACAAAAGTTAAGTAATTCGAGAAATTAGTGCAATTCGTGGCAGAAAAAACTTCGTGCCTTTGCGCCTTAGTGGCAAAAAATGCATTTAAATAAAAATTGCCTGAAATATCTAATTAGATTATCTTTGCACTTCAAATAAAGAAAATGATATGTTTGATAATTTAAGTGATAAGTTAGATAAAGCGTTCCATATATTAAAAGGACACGGTAAAATTACAGAAGTAAACGTTGCCGATACTTTAAAAGAAGTTCGTCGTGCGTTACTTGATGCCGATGTTAACTTTAAAATTGCTAAAGATTTTACAGCAAGAGTAAAAGACAAAGCAATTGGTCAGGATGTATTAACAACCTTACAGCCAGGACAATTATTGGTGAAGTTGGTTAAAGACGAACTTACCGAATTAATGGGTGGAGATGTTGCTGGTGTAAACTTATCAGGAAATCCAACTGTTATTTTGATGTCAGGACTTCAAGGTTCTGGTAAAACAACTTTCTCTGGAAAATTAGCAAACTTCTTAAAAACAAAGAAAAACAAGAAACCACTTCTTGTAGCTTGTGATATCTACCGTCCAGCGGCGATTAATCAGTTGCATGTTGTAGGAGACCAAATAGGTGTTGAGGTTTACTCAGAACCAGAAAATAAAAACCCTGTAGAGATTGCTCAAAACGCAATCAAACACGCCAAAGCAAACGGATTCAATGTTGTGATCGTCGATACAGCAGGACGTTTGGCAGTAGATCAGGAAATGATGGACGAAATTGCTCGTGTACACAAAGCAATTCAGCCACAAGAAACATTGTTCGTTGTAGACTCTATGACAGGACAAGATGCTGTTAATACAGCAAAAGCTTTCAACGATATCTTGAATTTTGATGGAGTTATTTTAACGAAATTAGATGGAGATACTCGTGGTGGAGCTGCGCTTTCAATCAAATCTGTGGTTAATAAACCAATCAAATTTGTAGGTACAGGAGAGAAAATGGAAGCAATTGACATTTTCTACCCAGATCGTATGGCTGAGCGTATCTTAGGAATGGGAGACGTTGTGTCGCTTGTTGAAAGAGCTCAAGAACAATTTGATGAAGAAGAAGCTAGAAAACTTCAAAAGAAAATCGCTAAAAACGAATTCGGTTTTGATGACTTCTTAACGCAGATTCAGCAAGTAAAGAAAATGGGTAATATGAAAGACTTGGTTGGAATGATACCAGGTGCTTCAAAAGCCATGAAGGATGTAGAAATCGAAGACGATGCTTTCAAACATATCGAAGCCATCATTCACTCGATGACTCCAGGAGAAAGAAGTAAACCAGCCATTATCGACGTAAAAAGAAAAGCCAGAATCGCAAAAGGTTCGGGAACCAAAGTTGAGCAAGTAAATCAGTTAATGAAGCAATTTGACCAAATGAGCAAAATGATGAAGATGATGCAAGGTCCAGGCGGAAAAAACCTGATGAAGATGATGGGAGGTATGAAAGGAATGCCGGGCGGTATGCCAGGCGGAATGCCAAAATAATAAAAAGAGTTTCAAGTTTAAGGTTTCAAGTTAAGAGACCAAAACTTGAAACTTTTTCACTTAATATATCAAGAGTTTCGTTTTCAACTTTAAACCTGAAACTTGAAACAATATCAAAACCTGAAACAACACAACAAAATGCAAATACTAGACGGTAAAAAAACATCTAACGACATTAAAAACGAAATCGCAGCAGAAGTTCAAGCTATAAAAGATGCTGGAGGAAAAGTACCTCATTTAGCAGCAGTTTTAGTTGGAAATAATGGAGCAAGTTTAACTTACGTAGGAAGTAAAGTAAAATCATGTCAAGAAATTGGTTTCGATTCGACTTTAGTTGCTTTACCAGAAACGATTACAGAAGAGGAACTTTTAGCTAAAATTAAAGAGTTAAACGAAGATGATAACCTAGACGGATATATCGTTCAGTTGCCTTTGCCAAAACATATTGACGAAGAGAAAATTCTTTTGGCAATTGATCCAGACAAAGACGTTGACGGATTTCACCCAACAAACTTTGGTAGAATGGCTTTAGAAATGGAAACATTTATTCCAGCAACTCCATTCGGAATCATGCAGTTGTTAGAGCGTTACAAAGTAGAAACTGCAGGAAAACATACAGTAGTTATCGGAAGAAGCCACATCGTTGGTCGTCCGATGAGTATTTTAATGAGCCGCAAAGGAAATCCGGGAGATTCAACTGTAACTTTAACTCACAGCCGTACTAAGAACTTAGAAGAATTCACTAAAAATGCCGATATTATCATCACTGCTTTAGGAGTTCCAGAATTCTTAAAAGCTGATATGGTGAAAGAAGGAGTAACGATTATCGACGTTGGAATTACACGTGTTGACGATGCATCAAACCCAAAAGGTTATGTAATTAAAGGTGATGTTGATTTTGACGGAGTAAGCAAAAAAGCAGCTTTTATTACGCCAGTTCCAGGTGGAGTAGGACCAATGACAATTGCAATGTTGCTTAAAAATACACTTTTAGCAAGAAAAATGAGAAGTGCAAGAAACAAATAATTGCTTCAAAATATATTTTCAAAGCCTGTTCGATTGGACAGGCTTTTTTTATGCAATTATCTTAAAATTTCTAACACAAATTTATTTCAGATAGCAAAATATCTCTAGCTATGTTTGTTTAAAGAAAGTGAAACGTCTTTTCTAAAGTTTCAAAAGCTATGTTTCTATGTGTTTAAAAACCATTTTAATATATAATTAATAGTTTAAAGTTTTGGTTCTTAAAAATAAAGGATACTTTTGCACCACTTAAAAAAATAACCCTTCTCCAAATGGACGATTATTATCATTCGTTAGTATTTAATTAAAGCAGCTTTTGAATTTCAAAATGCTGCGATAAAACCCTGTATTTTGAAATGAAAGCCTTTTACACAAACAACAACGGATTAATTGAAATCCCAAAATGGACTTCTAATTGCTGGATTCACATTGAATCTCCAACAGAATCAGACAAACAATATTTACTAGAAGATCTTCAAATTCCTGAAGCATTTTACAATGATATCGAGGATATCGACGAAAGACCTCGTATCGAAATCGAAGACGGCTGGACATTAATTATCATGCGCATTCCCATAAAAAGTGGCGATGTCAAAATCCCTTTTCATACCGTACCGCTCGGAATCATTTTTAAAGAGGATATCTGCGTAACCATCAGTTTTTATAAAACAGAAATTATTGCCGATTTTGTATCCTATTCACGACGCAAAAACATCGAAATCGAAGATAATTTCAATTTAGTATTACGATTGCTTCTGTCATCAAGCGTTTGGTATTTAAAGTATCTAAAGCAAATCAATCATAAGATAAAATTGGCCGAAGACAATTTAGAGAAATCAATCAAAAATGAAGAATTGCAAGCCTTGCTTCAAATCGAAAAATGTTTTGTCTTCTTCATCACGTCTTTAAAAGCCAATGATGTTTTATTCCAAAGAATCAAAAACTTAAAAGCGCACAAAGCCAATTACGATCCGGAATTATTAGAAGATGTCGAAATCGAGTTAAATCAGGCGCAGGACACGGCCAATATTTACAACAACATCTTGACGGGAATGATGGACGCCTATGCTTCTGTAATCTCCAATAATATGAACAATATTATGAAACAGATGACTTCTATTTCCATCATTTTAATGATTCCAACATTAATCGCCAGTTTGTACGGAATGAACGTCCCTAATGGTTTGGAAGAAAGTAAATACGGAATCTGGATTCTACTTCTAATTTCCATAATATTATCAACTTTCGGCGTATTTTTATTCAAACGAAGAAGATGGTTCTAAAATATTAAAAAGCCTGTTCGTTAAGAATGGGCTTTTTCGTTTTTTATAATTTGGGCGTGACCATGTTTTGCAAATGGCGCAACCAATCTTTACGTATATATGCGCCATTCGCAAAACATGGTCGGGCTATCCGCGCTACTTCGGTAGCTAGCTCCTATCCCTCACGCAGTCTTTTTCATAAGAACATTTTGTTTTTACAGAACGTTTATAAAATCTCAAAGAGGTGAAATATATAGCCACGATTATTCACCACGATTCAAAGCTCCAGAAGAGTTAAATATTTATAGTAACGATTATCTAAACCGATTAAAGTCCCAGAGGGGCGACATTAAAAATATTTTTTCATTTTTTTATTTGCCAATTCAAAATAAATAATAACTTTGTAATGCAAAGTACTTTAATTATGGATCAAAAGCACCAAGAAGATTTAGCACATATTCGTTCCATGATGGAGCGCTCTTCACGATTTATATCATTAAGCGGACTTTCAGGAGTTTTCGCAGGTCTTTCGGCTTTAATTGGCGGAATCTATGTTTACCAGCTTTTCAAAGCAAATGGGATGGATTATCTAAACGATGGACATAGATTATATTCTACCAATCTGGTTTCAGAATTATTCTGGATCGGAATCATAATTATGGTGGTTGCATTAGTATTTGCTGCTTTTTTTACCGTTAGAAAAAGCCGAAAATACAATTTGCCAATTTGGACTTCAGCAACAAAAAAGATGCTTTTTCATTTGGCAGTGCCACTTGTTACTGGCGGAATATTTTGTCTGGCTTTAATGTATTATGGAAACTTTGGTTTTGTGGCACCTGCGACATTAATTTTTTACGGACTAGCAGTTGTAAATGCTGAAAAATATACATTTTCTGATATAAAATATCTAGGTTTCTCGGAACTGATTTTAGGATGTATTGCACTTTTTAATATAGGATATGGTTTGATTTTCTGGATTTTAGGATTCGGAGCCCTACATATCGTATACGGATTAGTGATGTTCAAAAAATACAAATAACCCTATGGGAATTATTGATAAACTAAATAAAGATTTTGAAAGCCGTGTCAGATTAGGAATTATGTCTATTCTGATGGTTAACGAATGGGTAGATTTTACCGAGATGAAAACGCTTTTAAATATCACCGATGGTAATTTAGCAAGTCATTCCTCTGCGCTTGAAAAGGCCGCTTACATTGAAGTGAAGAAAGAATTTGTTGGTAAAAAGCCAAAAACTTCTTATCAAGTAACCGATCTGGGGCGTGCAGCTTTTAAAGAACACTTATCGTACCTTGAAAAATTAATGAAATCCTAATAACGCTATTTTTTTATCTAAAAACTTTGAATTACAAAGTACTTTTAAATCTAAAACAATGAAAAAACATCAAATTATTTTAGCTTGTACAGCAGTTTTTTTACTGCTTTTTTACAACGAATCTGTTGGAATCAATATTTCTATTTTCGGTGTAGTTCTTACGCTCCTGATTAGTTATTTCTTTCAGGAGAAGTTTGTCGACAGATCACATTTGGTTCTTGTAATGACCTCTATTTTGTCTTGTTTTGCCTTTGCTTGGTACGGAGATGCTGCATCATTCTTTGCTTTGGCTTTGTCAATTTTGTTTTTACAATTCAAAACGCAAGATGGTGAACTCAAAATCATTCAGGTTTTTCCTTTGATAATCTTAAACGGATTTGCTTCTATAGGTCGAATATTTATGTTTAATCAGTGGCTTCCAGAACGAAAAATCCACAATGATTTTGCTAAAAAACTCGTTGCTTTCGTAGTTATTCCACTAGTATTCTTGGGATTGTTTTTTATCGTTTATTCTTTCGGAAGTAATCATTTCTCTTCATTATTTACCGATTATGAGTTGGATCTTAATATGCCGCAATTAATAGGAATCAGTATTTTAGGGTTTTACATTTCGTTTAGTTTTTGGAATTATTGGGTTCCAGATACTTGTTACGAGTACAATTCAAGATTGAATAATAATTTCGTAAATGTTTCTAACATAAAGAATCAAAGCACTTTTTCATTTTTAGATTTGGATTTCGAAAGAAAAAGCGGCGAAATCACATTGTTTCTGCTCAATATTATGCTCTTAGTCTTCATCGGAACTTATAATTACGAACAGTTTTTTGAAGTTATAGAAAAAGCAAATCTGAGTTCAGATACACACGAACGCGTAAATGCCGTAATTTTTTCAATCTTGATGGCAGTGGGGGTAATCCTGTTTTACTTTAAAGGAGGGTTTAATTTTGATGAAAAAGCTACAACTTTGAAGAAACTGGCGAAAGCTTGGTTAGTTTTAAATGTAGTTTTGATTGTAAGTACGATGATTAAAAATACAGAATATGTTTCTTTTTATGGCTTAACTTATAAACGACTTGGAGTTTATGCTTTTCTGATTTTAGCCATCATTGGTTTGATTGTATCTTTTCAGAAAATCCAAAAACAGAAAACAAACGCCTATCTTTTTAATCAAATGGTTTGGTATTTCTACGGAACAATTATTCTATGCAGTTATGTAAACTGGGGAAGTTTAATTACCAATTATAATATTTCTGTAAACAAAGGAGTAGAGCCTGTTTTTTTAAGCGGATTAAATTTTAATGATGAAGCGCGAAGAGAATATTTTAAAAAGAACAATTTAGACGGAAAATATTCAGAAGCTGTGAGAGAAGAAATGATTTCGAATTATCAAGATGCTAGTTTTTTATCTAAAGCGTTGTATTATGAGTTTTTGGATAAGAAGAAATAAACTATTCTGATTTATTATTTTAAAAGCCTTATTTGTATTAACTATAGGGCTTTTTATTTGTCTCTATATTAGATGTTTAAAGTGTTTGTTGGAAGAATATTTATTATATTTGATTTGCGGAATTTTAAAAATAATAAAATTTTTACTACAATGTGCTTTCGCGAGAATCATAGATTAATTTTTTTTTTGCCTGATTGATTTTGGTTAATACAAATTTTAAATCCAATATGTTAATCAGCTAAAATCGTAGCAACTAGTATGAATAAATATACTAATTGAACGTCTTTTTGGAATAAATTAATAAAATTTAAAAAATCGCCGTATGAAAAAAACAATCGCAAGTGATGAAAAATCGGGACTAGAATGCCCGGTTTGTAGATTCAAAATTAAATTTAATATGATGGATCTTTTGATGAAAAAGAGCATAGTCTGTCCGTCTTGTAATTTAACCATGAATATGGATGTTCCGGAAGATATGAAAAGACATCTACAAGAGATTAGTTTAGCTGAGCAATTTACAGGAAAGTCTCAGTCTTTTGATAAAAAATTAAAAGGCTAATAGCAGCCTTTTAATTTTTTTATTTATCTCCTCTTTTCTTAAATCGAGGATCATGTTTTGAGATGAAATTTTTTCTTCTGGTTGGAGTTGTACCACTTGACGTTGAACTTTCCACTTTAGGAAAACTTGCTTCTTCTGTTTTACTAGAAGGCTCAATCAACTGATTTAGTTCTTTTATTTCAGCATCAGTTAAATCTCTATATCTTCCGACAGGAACATCCAAAGAAATATTGATAATTCGGATACGTTTAAGCGCAGTAACTTCATAACCCAAATATTCAGACATTCTTCTGATCTGACGGTTTAGTCCTTGCGTTAAAATAATCTTGAAAGTATATTTACTGATTTGTTCAACTTTGCACTTCTTGGTAACAGTATCCAAAATCGGAACCCCATTTCCCATTCTTTGAATAAAGCGTTCTGTAATAGGTTTGTTTACGGTAACTGTATATTCTTTTTCGTGGTTGTTTCTTGCACGAAGAATTTTATTTACGATATCACCATCATTGGTCATAAAAATTAATCCTTCACTGGCTTTATCCAGTCTTCCGATTGGAAAAATACGTTTTGGATAATTAATGTAATCCACAATATTATTTTGAACTTCTAAATTAGTCGTACACTCAATTCCAACCGGTTTATTGAATGCTAAATAAATTAATTTTTCGTTTTTCTCAACGATTAATTTTCCGTCAATTCGCACTTCGTCATTTGGCGAAACTTTAGTTCCCATTTCCGGAACAGCGCCATTTATTGTTACGCGTCCTTCTTCAATTAGTTTATCAGCCTCACGACGAGAACAATATCCCGTTTCTCCAATAAATTTATTAAGACGTTTTAAATTTTCTTCCATACTGCAAAAATAGGCAAAAAATAAATTTTAGACTTTAGATTTATTTGGTTTCAGAAAAAACTTAGAACCTTAGCAACTTAGAATCTTAGCATCTCTTTTAAGAGTGATGAAAATCAATACTATCTTCAGGAGTTTCTTTTCTTTCAAACATTCCGTAATCACGAACTACCGTTGCAATTCTTAAATGATAATCTCTAAAAATGCCATTTCTGCCTTTTTGCTGAGCGAGACGATGCATTTCAAGATTTCGCCATTGTTGAATACTTTCCTCATCTCTCCAAAAAGACAAAGACAAAATTTTTCCAGAATCACTCAAACTCTGAAAACGTTCAATAGAAATAAATCCATCAATATGATTTAATTCTGGTTTTAGACTTGCGGCAATATCCAGATATTCTTCTTTTTTACCTTCGTTAGGAATGACTTCAAAAATTACGGCGATCATCTTTTTGAGTTATAAGTTATGAATTATAAGTTATGAGTTATGAGTTATGTGTGAAAAACTTTGTCTCTTTGAAACTTTGTCACTTTGTATCTAAGAGCTTTGTATCTAAGAGCTTTGTATCTAAGAGCTTTGTATCTAAGAGCTTTGCTCGTTAAAAAGAAACTCAATCACTTTATCATACAAATCGTCATCATGCATTCCGTGACCTAAGCCGCTGGTTTCTATGAATTGACTATTTTTCCAGTTACTGGCTATTTTTTTTCCTTCGGCGAAAGCCACAATTTTATCAGAAGTATCATGAGCAATCAATCCAGGAATAGTAAATTCAGATGCAAATTTTTGGCCTGAAAAATCTGCCAGTTTAAAATTGAAACGATTTACGAATTTATTTTCTAGAAGAGGAAGCATTTTTCTGTTTAGACTTAACATTGAAATGTAATTATCAATCAAAGTTTTTAAATCTGAAGGAGCTCCTAAAATCACCATTTTATTAATGCTCGTATTCGGAAATAAATATTGATGATAAACACAGGCAGCGCCACCAATCGAATGTCCGATGATAATTTCTGGCTGATACTTTTCTACTGCTTTATTAATAAATTCGGCATAAAGAGGTACATTAAACTCTTTTCCGCTACTTTGTCCATGAGCGGGAGCATCAAGTGCGATAATAGTACTTCCAGATTTTTGTAAATGTGGTAACGTTTTTTTCCAGCGTGCAGCATTGCTTTCCCAGCCGTGAACCAATAGAATTTTGGTTGCATTTCCTTTCCAAATGTAAGTTTGAAAATGATGCTCGTTATGATGAAAAGTTTCTGTTTCTGTGTTTTTTAAAACTTTAGGAAGCGTTTCTTTTTGTAATCTTCCCACTCTTGGTTGACTAAAAAGTGCATATGAAAGTTCCATCGCTTTTTGGGGACGAACATAACTCAAGAAGTTTATATATGATCCAACCGATTTTAAGGTAACAAAACGGATTCCTTTTTTAATTTTCAAAACTTATTTTTTTCTAAAGGTAAAAAAAGGTCTGCCACGAATTGCACAAATTAACACGAATTTTTTATTCACATTGTTACAGACAGAAAAAGATAATTAGTGGAAATTCGTGAAATTCGTGGCAAAAAAAGCAAAAAAAAAGTCCCGATTTAATCGGGACTTGATATTTAGAATTTTGAGAACAATTGTTCCATTTTTTCTTTTTCTTCTTCAGCTAATTGCGTATCAACTAAGATTCTTCCAGAGTGCTCATCAGTGATGATTTTCTTTCTTGAAGCAATTTCAACCTGAGTTTGTGGTGGAATTGTAAAGAAAGATCCAGCAGAAGCTCCTCTTTCGATAGAAACTACAGCCAATCCGTTACGAACACTGCTTCTGATTCTGTTGTAAGCAGCTAATAATCTGTCTTCGATTTGTGCAGCATATTCAGCAGATTTCTCAGTCAAGAAGATTTCTTCTTTTTGAGTTTCAGCCATAATAGCATCCAATTCAGATTTTTTATGTTTTAAATGAGAGCTTTTAGCATCAAGTTTTTCTTTTAAATTAGAAATAACTTCTTTTTTGTGCTCGATAGAAGCTTTCATTTCTTTGATTTGCTTTTCAGCCAATTGAATTTCTAATTCTTGAAATTCAACTTCTTTAGTCAAAGAATTAAATTCTCTGTTGTTACGTACTGATTCTTGTTGTTTTGTGTACTTCTTGATCACTTCTTTATGCTCCTCAATAGCAATTTTCTTTGCTTTGATTTGCTCTTCAATCACTTCAAGTTCACCTTTCAGTTTCTCTGAACGAGTGCTCAAACCTGCAACTTCATCTTCTAAATCTTCAACCTCTAAAGGAAGTTCTCCTCTAACGTTTCTGATTTCGTCAATTCTAGAGTCAATAAGCTGTAAATCGTATATTGCTCTTAACTTGTCCTCAACACTTAATTCTTTCGTATTCGTCATATTCTATAAGTACTTAACTGGATTTGTATTTTCTTCCGATAAAATGATTGCAAAATTAAGAATTTTTTTTCGAAGAAAATCAACAATATAATTTTTTGTATAGCGTTCGCTCTCAAAATGACCAATATCTGCCAAAAGTAACTTGTTTTCAGCTTCATAAAACTGGTGATACTTCAAATCTGAGGTCAAAAAAGCATCGGCTCCAGACTGAATTGCGTTTTTTATAGCAAAACTTCCTGATCCTCCTAAAACAGCCACTTTTTTTATTTTTTTTTCTAAAAAAGCAGAATGACGAATTCCGTCGGCAATCATTTTTTCTTTTACCAAATGAAGAAAATCTTTTTCATCCATTTCATTTTCGAATTCTCCAACCATTCCTAAACCAATATTCTGGTGCGCATTTTTCAAATCGTAAATTTCATAAGCGACTTCTTCATAAATATGATTAGCGAAAAGTGCTTTTAAAATTCTAGACTGCAAATGTTTTTCGAAAACAACTTCGATTTTGATTTCTTCTCCTGTATGTAATTTTCCTTTTTCTCCAATTACAGGATTACTATCTTCATTTCCCTGAAAAGTAAAAAATCCCTGCGAATTAAAACTGCAATTGTCATAGTTTCCAATGGTTCCTGCACCGGCTTCAAATAGTGCATTTCGAACTTTATCAGCATTATCTGGAACAGTGAAAGTGACTAATTTTTGAATGAAATTTTGCTTCGGAATCAAAACTTTAGTATTTGTTAAACCTAGTGCGTCACAGAAAATTTTATTTACGCCTTGTGCATGATTGTCGAGTGCAGTATGAACGGCATAAATGGCAATGTCATTTTTGATTGCTTTTAAAATAGCACGTTCTACATAATTTTTACCAGTAATTTTTTTGATTCCTGAAAATAATATAGGATGGAAACAAACCACAAGATTACAGTTTTTGGTGATAGCTTCGTTAATTACATTTTCCAAAGCATCATGGCAGACCAAAACTCCAGTACAATCTGTTTCTGAATCTCCTACTAGAAGTCCAACATTATCAAAATCTTCTGCATAGGCAAGAGGAGCCATTTCTTCTAAAACTGATGTAATATTTTTGATTTTCATTTTTTTGTTTTGTTTCAAGTTTTAGGTTTCAAGTTCTTTTGTTTGTTTCAAAACCATAAACAAATTAACGAAAAAAAATATACTTGTAGTAAAATGAAATTAATACCAGAAACAAGCTGTCTATATTTATGGATTATAAATGAGTAGTTTATATTATGTCAACTAAATTGCTGACTTTTCGTATATTTGTAATTCTAAATTAGAAGTCATGACTACAATAAAAATTAATGAAAACACAAAGACAGGAAAAGCATTTATGGAAATGTTTGAAGCTTTTTTTAAAGGTGTTGAAGGTATTGAAATTGTTGAAATTGTTGAAACAGATGATTATGGACAGGTTAATAAGGAAAGAAGCACTTATAATCCTGAGTTTGTAGATATGGTTTTGAAATCTGCTAAGGATAAAAAAAGTACAGAAATTGATCCTAAAGATGTATGGGGAAGTTTAGGATTGAAATAAAGGAACTAGCGAAAAAACAAATTATTCAACATTATAAATCTGGAGATAAAAAGAGTATAAAAAATATTGAAAAGATTCTTTTAGAGCTTTCAGAAACTCCTTTTGAGGGAATTGGAAATCCTGAACCCTTAAAGTATGAACTTACAGGTTTTTGGTCGAGACGAATAAATCAAAAAGACAGAATGATATATTATCTGGAAGATAGTACTGTGACAATTTTTGTCGTTTCTGCAAAAGGTCATTACTCAGATAAATAACTATATGAACTTACTTCGAAAATTACTTTTCCCTTTCGCCATTTTATACGGATTCATTACTTCAATCCGAAATTTTCTTTTTGATAAAGGAGTTTTAAAATCAATTTCATTTGATGTTCCTGTAATTGCTGTGGGAAATCTTAGTGTTGGCGGAACTGGGAAAACACCTCAAATAGAATATTTAATTCGATTATTATCTGATAAATATAAAGTAGCAACATTGAGTCGTGGTTATAAAAGAAAATCGGAAGGTTTTGTTTTGGCTGATCAAAAATCGAATGCTGAAATTCTGGGGGATGAACCCTTTCAGTTTTATCAAAAATTTCCAAATGTTATGGTTGCAGTGGATGCGAATCGTACAAACGGAATTCAACAATTACTTTCACAAAATGAAAAGCCGGAAATTATTTTACTAGACGATGCCTTTCAGCACCGAAAAGTAAAAGCTGGTTTTTATATTCTACTAACTTCTTATGGCGATTTGTATGCAGATGATTTTATGCTTCCGACTGGAAATCTAAGAGAAAGTAGAAGCGGAGCAGAAAGAGCCAATATTGTTGTAGTGACCAAATGTCCCAACGTTTTATCTGATGAAGAACAAGCTGAAATTCGGCTGAAATTAAAGTTGAATTGTTCACAACAAATCTTTTTTACTTTTATAGATTACGATGAAGTAATTTTTGGTGCTTCAGAAAAAATGGCTGTCAGTGAAATTAAATCAGAATCTAAATTGCTTTTGGCTGGAATTGCAAAGCCCAAACCATTTTTCGATTATTTAAAAAATGATCATGATGAATGTTTAACGTTTCCGGACCATCATCATTTTTCGGACGCTGATTTAGATGCCATTCAAAATAAGGCAAACGGAAGAAAAATAATTACAACCGAAAAAGATTATGTCCGTTTAAAAGATTCTAAACTGGTTTCTCAATTGTATTATCTTCCAATAAAAAGTACCTTCATCAATCACCAGCAAAACTTTGATGCTACAATTTTAGAGTATGTATATCAAACTTAGAATCTTAGCAGCTCAGCAACTTAGAATCTTAAAAGAATTAATCAAAAAATTTAGCAATAGTGGTATAGAATTCGTCTGGAACAAATGGTTTAGTAATAACATCATCCATTCCGAAAGAAAGAAGCATATCGCGGTTTTCGTCAAGCGAAATAGCAGTCAAAGCGATAATCGGAGTTGTCTTATCAAATTCGCGAATCAATTTGGTAGCCGTTGTTCCGTTGATGCCAGGAAGGTGAACATCCATTAAAACCATATCAAAACGTTTGACTTTTAAAAGCTCAACAGCATCTTCTCCATTATCTATGATTTCACAGTTAATGTTTTTGTTTTCAAGCATTTTTCGAGTAATCATTTGATTGATTTTGTTGTCCTCAATCAGTAAAATAGATTTGTGTTTCAATTGTGTGTCACTATAAGGTTTTACTTCTTCTACTACTTCCAATGGTTCGTTGTTAATTTTAAAATTTAATTTGAAGGTAAAAGTAGAGCCTTTACCTACTTCGCTTTTTAGTTTTATTTCGCCTCCTAATAGTTCAATAAGTTTTTTTACAATGGTAAGACCAAGTCCGGTTCCTCCGTATTTTCGGTTTACTTCAATAGATCCCTGTGAGAAACTTTCAAAAACAGTTTGAAGTTTGTCTTCTGGAATTCCGATTCCCGTATCTACAATTTCAAAGTAAATCGTAGCCGTGTCGTCTTCTTGAGAATAAAGTTTAGCAATAACGCTTACATGTCCGTTTTGAGTGAATTTTAAAGCGTTGTTGATTAGGTTCAGGATAATTTGAGATAGTTTTGTCGGATCTCCCATTAAACTGTCCGGAATCGATTTGTCTATTTCTAAGTTAAAATAATTTTTATTAGCGGTAGCCAATTCCTTTAATGAACTCTGAATATTGAATAAAAGTTCTTTCAAGTTAAAGCTGATCGTTTCTACCTCAACTTTGGTTGAATCTATTTTATTGATTTCTAAGATTTCGTTGATAAAAGTGGTGAGATAATTTCCAGAAAACTTTAAAGATTCCAGATATTTTAGTTGCTTTTTCTTCGGATTATCTTCAAGTAAAATATGAGTGATTCCATTAATGGCATTTAATGGAGTTCGCAACTCATGACTTACGGTAGATAAAAATTCGGATCTTGCTTTTGAAGCTTTTTCGGCTTTGTTTTTGGCTAAAATCAGTTCCTTGTTTTTTTCGCGAAGTAATAAGTTGTTCTGATTTCTAATAATATTGTTTTTGTATAAAGCCAAACTCAAAAGAGATAAAATCGAAATTAAAGCAATGGCTAAAATGCTGACTAACTTAGAATAACGATAAGTTTTAAGCTGAATTTTTTCTTCGCTTTCTCTTTTGATAGTATTGTTTAAAGATTGATTTTTTTTGAATTTTTCGAATTCATTTAAATCAACTTTAGCATTTTTTAATCTTAAAAGATAATTTTCAAGCTGATAATGCTCATCTAAAAAAGAATAAGCCATATCATAATTTTTGTTCAGTTTATAATATTGACTTATGGCCAAAACTATCTTTGACTTTTTTGGTAAGTCATTGCTTTTTTCGTTGTATTCCAGTGCTTTGTCAAAGTAAATTATAGCAGAATCGTTTCTTTGAAGTTGTGTTTCAATCAGTCCAAGCTGGTAATAAGAATCTACTTTTGTTCTAATAATACCGGGATTGTTAGGTTTTTGAGTAATGCTTTTAAAAGTTTTTGCAGCCAACGAAAGATCGTTATTCTTTTTTTGTGCTAATGCTTTTTGATAGCTAAGAGCTTCTACATGATCCGTGATATTAAGCTCTTTTAGTAAATTCTGAGCTTTCGCATAATAAACATCAGCTGTTTTGTAGTCGCCTTTAGCAGTATTGGCTACACCTATATAATACAAAGCCAAAGCCTTTATACAGCTTGGTTTTAATGTATCGTACAAAGAAACGGTTTTGTGGAAATTCTTTAGCGCCTCTTCAAACTTTCCTTGGTTGTAAAAAATTTTGCCCAATTTCAGGGTTTGATTCGCTACATTTTCTTTTTGGCCATGAACTTCGCAAAAACTGATTGATTTTTGTGTGTAAGCAGCTGCCTGACCGTACTTTTTACTATCAAGATTACTGTTGGCTAGTTTGTTGTAATAGGCAACGCTATCTGTATTCTTTTTGGTTTGAGAATACAAAAACGAGTTAAGAAAACAAACAACAATAAAAAGACAGTATTTCATGTATGGCAATGCTTTTACAATGAATCTTATTTTTTTCTTATTAGTAAAATTAAATCGATCAATCTTGATGAATAGCCAATCTCATTATCGTACCAGCCTACTACTTTTACCATTTTATCGATAACCGAAGTAAGTTGTGCGTCAAACAAACAAGAATGTGTATTGCCAATTACATCTACCGAGACAATTGGATCTTCGGTATAATCTAATATTCCTTTTAAATTTGTTTTTGAGGCTTCTTTAAATGCTTTATTTATTTCTTCAATGCTAACAGCACGTTTAACATTGAAAGTGATGTCGGTTAATGAACCATCGGGTACGGGAACTCTTATTCCACAACCTCCCATTTTGTCATGCAATTTAGGAAAAATTTTTGTTAATGCCTTAGCTGCGCCAGTAGTTGTTGGAACAATTGACTGACTTGCACCTCTTGCACGGCGTAAATCCTTATGTGGCTGGTCATGAAGACTTTGATCTGTAGTAAAAGAATGTATAGTTGTAATGTAAGCTTGCTCAATACCACACAATTCTTCGATAATTTTAATCATCGGAGCAGCATTGTTTGTGGTGCAACTTGCATTAGAAACGATATCTTCATTTCCATCTAAAATAGTCTCATTTACTCCAAGAACTACAGTTTTTATAGTGTCTACTTCAGACGGAGCAGAAAGAATTACTTTTTTTGCGCCTGCTTCCAGGTGTCTGTTTAATTCTTCATGCGTTTTGTATTTTCCAGTCGATTCGATGACAATGTCAATGGAATGCGATTTCCAATCGATATCTAAAATGTTTTTTTCGTGAAAAAAGAAAAAATGCCTTCCGTCTACAATAATACTATTTTCATCATGACTTACTTCAAAAGGCAAAACCCCATGAATACTGTCGTATTTGATTAAATGTGACATGGTTTTGTTATCGGCAATGTCATTTATAGCAACAACTTCGATATCAGGATGATTTAAAAGTAAACGAAATAAATTCCTTCCAATTCTTCCAAATCCATTAATGGCAATTCTTGTTTTCAATTTTTTGGTTATTTGTTTAATCGTTAAAACGGTAAATCGTTTAATCTATGATACAGTTAAACGATTTACCGATTAAAAAGTTAAACTTTTTTATAAAATATGTTTTTGTGCTTTGTATGAAGAACGAACTAATGGTCCACTTTCTACATGTCTGAAACCTAAATCAATTCCGAATTGTTCATAACGGGCAAATTGTTCAGGAGTAATGAATTCTTTTACAGGAAGATGCTTTTTAGATGGTTGTAAATATTGACCAATAGTTACAACGTCTACATTTGCATTTCTTAAATCGGTCATAGTTTGAAAAACTTCTTCTTCTGTTTCTCCTAGACCTAACATAATTCCTGATTTGGTTCTGTTAATGCCTTTTTCTTTCAAATAACGAAGTACTTCTAAACTTCTGTCATATTTAGCCTGAATACGAACCTCACGTGTCAAACGTCTCACAGTTTCCATGTTATGAGAAACGACTTCAGGATTTGCTTCTACAATACGATCTAGATTTCTTTCAATTCCTTGAAAATCCGGAATTAAAGTTTCAAGAGTCGTATTAGGATTCATTCTACGAATCGCTCTTACAGTTTCCATCCAAATAATAGAACCTCCGTCTTTTAAATCATCTCTGTCAACACTTGTAATGACAGCGTGTTTGATGTTCATGATTTTAATAGATCGAGAAACTTTTTCAGGTTCGTCCCAATCTACTGTTTCTGGTCTTCCGGTTTTTACACCACAAAAACCACAAGAACGCGTGCAGACATTTCCTAAAATCATGAAAGTTGCAGTTCCTTCGCCCCAGCATTCTCCCATATTAGGACAGCTTCCCGAAGTACAAATTGTATTTAAACTATATTTATCAACTAAACCTCTTAGTTCAGTATATTTTTGTCCAATTGGCAGTTTTACTTTTAGCCACTTAGGTTTTGCAGTAGTTATATTAGCAGCGGATGTTTCCATATATTAATAATCAAAGCACAAAGATACGGAATGTAGTTCATTTTGAGGACTAAATTTACTTTTCGTTTACTTTTCATATTTCTGTCCTAATCTATTACAAATTTACCTTCAACAGATACTTAGAAATCTCTCCGAAACTAATTTTGTTGTTCATTTAATAGTTTTAGAAAATATGAAAAGAAAATTTATTGTCTTAGGAATTTTGTTTACCATTTTAGGTTTTGTTGAAACAAACGCACAAATACTTTCAGATAAGGCTATGGGAGCTTTAGGAAAAGGCGTTTCAGGATTTACATTTAGCGATGCAGATGCGGTTGCTTTGGCAAAAAAAGCGATCGATGAAATGGATGCTAATAATCCCGTTGCAGGACCAACAGATGGTTACGCTATTCGTTTAAATCGTGTTTTTGGGAAACATGCTTCAAGTGAGGGAGTTACTCTAAATTACAAGGTTTATTTGGTAAAAGATATTAATGCTTTTGCTTGTGCAGACGGTAGTGTTCGTGTATTTGCAGGTTTAATGGATATTATGGATGACAATGAATTGCTAGCTGTTATTGGTCATGAAATTGGTCACGTTGCCAATCATGATACAAGAGATGCGATTAAAGCTGCGTATAAAAAAGAAGCATTGTTAGATGCGGCTTCGTCACAATCAGGTAAATTTGAGACTATTTCAAAATCACAATTAGGAGCATTAGGAAGTGCAATGATTGATAGTAAACACAGCAGAAAGCAAGAGTCTCAAGCAGACTTGTTTTCTTATGATTTTATGAAAAAAAATGGTTACGATGTTAATGCTGTAGAATCGGCTTTTAGAATTTTGCAAAAAATGAGTGAGGGGGCAGATTCTTCTTTTATGACAAAAATGATGAGTTCGCATCCTGATTCTGGAAAAAGAGCTGATGATGCTAAAAAAAGAGCTACAAAAGATGGTTTGTATAAAGCATACGAACAACAGAAAATTGTAAATACTGCTCCGGTTACTACAACAAAAGCAGCGACAAAAACTACTACTAAAAAGACAACAACCAAAAAGAAGTAGTGTTTATATAAAACTTTAAAAAAGGCGAATTGAAGAATTCGCCTTTTTTGGTTATTAGACTATTCGTGAATCACTTGAAATTTTATATCTTTAATTGTTGAAAAAACAAATTTTTTGTGAAATGAAATAGCATTTTTGTTATTTACATTTGTTGTTAAATTGTAATTGTAAAAAATATGAAAAAGAAATTTATAATAGCAGGACTTTTATTTGCAGCATTTGGTATAACTAAAATGACTGCTCAAATTAATTTTGGAGATAAAGCAATAGGGGCAGTTCAAAAAGGAGTAACAGGTTTCACTTTTAGTAATGCTGATGCCGCTAAATTGTCTAAAGAAGCGGTTGACAAATTAGATGCCGAGCATGAAATTGCAGGCCCAACTGATGGTTATACTTTGAGATTAAACCGAGTTTTTGGAAAACATGCTACTACTGACGGATTTACTTTAAATTATAAAGTATATAAAATTAAAGAAGTAAATGCATTTGCAACAGCAGACGGAAGTGTTCGTGTATATTCTGGATTAATGGATATTATGGATGATAATGAGTTGATTGCTGTAATTGGACATGAAATTGGACACGTTGTAAATAATGATTCGAGAGATGCAATTAGAGCTGCTTATCAAAAAGAAGCTTTGATGGATGGGGCAGCTTCTCAATCTGCTACGGTAGCATCAGTTACGGATAGT
This sequence comes from Flavobacterium panacis, assembly GCF_024649945.1. Taxonomy (GTDB): domain Bacteria; phylum Bacteroidota; class Bacteroidia; order Flavobacteriales; family Flavobacteriaceae; genus Flavobacterium; species Flavobacterium panacis. The sequence continues at coordinate 243,866 of NZ_JANKMS010000003.1, forward strand.
CAGCTTGGGAAAATAGGAAGCGCTATTATTGATAGTAAATACAGCCGTAAACAAGAATCTGAAGCCGATTTGTTTGCTTATAATTTTATGAAGAAAAACGGTTATAATGTAAACGCTGAAGAATCTGCTTTTAGAATTTTAGCTAAGATGAGTGAAGGATCTCAAGCTTCATTTATTGATCAAATGATGAGTTCTCACCCAGATTCTAATAAAAGAGCTGATGATGCTAAAAAGAGAGCTGAAAAAGATGGAGTTTATAAAGTTTATGCGCAGCAAAAAATTGTAAATACTGCTCCAGCAGCAACTACAACTAAAAAAGCGACAACTACAAAGAAAACAACAACTACAAAAAAGAAATAATAGTAGTTTTTAATGCAATAAGAAACCCGGCATTTGCCGGGTTTTGTTTTTATCCTAAAACGTGAAAAGCTAAAACTTTCTGTACTTCGTAAACATTAACCGATTTGTTGAACTGTTTTACAATACTTGGTTGTTGTTCGCTCGAAATCCAAATTTTCAATTCGGCATCAAGGTCAAAAGTTCCGGCTGTCTCTACGCTAAATCTTGTGATGTTTTTGTAAGCAATCGATTTGTATTCTGTTTTGCTTCCGGTAATTCCTTGTACATCAACTAGAATCAATCTTTTGTTGGTGAAGATAAAAGTATCGCGAATAAGTTTGAAACCCATTTCGATTTCTTCGTTTGTAGTTAGAAGCTGTCCGTATTTTTTAAGTAAATCTTCCTGACTTACAGAACCTGCGTTGCCCATAAGAGCTGAAAATATTCCCATTATTTTATTTTTATTAGTTAAAATGAATTCCGTTTTGAAGGAGTAAAAGTAAATAAAATAGAGAATAAAATTTATTTCTAACGATTAAGAAATTAGGAAGAGTTAAGGTTTGATTTATTCCATAAAAAAAGCAGAACCTAAGTTCTGCTTTTTTTAATTATTCGACTTCCGTTTTGATTGTAATTGGAAGTTTATATGCTGTACGTACTGCTTTTCCGTCAAGAATTCCAGGACTCCATTTTGCTTTTACAGATTTTAAAACTCTGATCGCTTCTTTTCCCATTCCATAACCAGGATCATTTAAAACAATAATGTCAGTGATAGATCCGTCTTTTTCAACAACAAAAGAAAGATAAACTCTTAATGTTTTTTCCATGTCCAATTCTGGTCTGCGGAAATTGTTTCCAACATATTTGTAGAACTCACCGATTCCGCCTGGATATTCAGGAAGTTTGTCTAAGATAGCAGTAGAAACTGGTTCGCCTGTTGATGGCACTGCAGAAACTACGCTTCCGTTTCCTCCGCCTCCTGGAGCTGTTGTTGAGCCATTAGGAGTTCCTGTTCCTTGAACACTTTCTACTACAGGAGCATTGTCTGTGTTTACTGCAATTTTCTCTACAGCATTTTCTGCAGTTGTGATTACAGGATTAACTAACTGTGTTGACTCCGTTTTTGTAGCTGCAGTCTGTTCAACTACAGGCGCTGGTGGAGCGGGTGGTGGTGGCGTTACGGTTGGATTGTAAGGTGTTACAATATGTTCGTCATCAAAGGTCGGAACTTCTGTTACTGGCTCTACAGTTTGTGGCTTAAATTTACTAATCAATACAGGTATGCTTCCCAGAGCCGTTATTAACAATAAACCCATAAAGAGTGCATTAACCGTAGTTCTAGGGTTTTCCTGGCGTAATTGATAAGCACCATACTCTTTGTTTCTGTTTTCGAAAACAAGATCGTTCCACTTGTTTTCATAAATGTTCAATTTAGACATAATTTTTGGGTTTTAAGGTTAAGTAACTTTAAATCATACGCATAAAAGGTTTGGGTTTTGAGCTACAACGAGAAAATTGCAGTTTTAGTATGTGATAATAATTATTTTTTAAGAATAAAAATACGAATAGTATATTTTTCTTTCTTTAAAGATAGGAAATTATCTGTTACGTTCGATGATTTCTGCTAATAATTTTTTTGCACGTAAAAGTTTGACTTTTACACTGCTTAAAGGTTCGTCAATCTTAATAGCAATTTCTTGATAAGACATTTCTTGAAAATAACGAAGTTGAATTACTTCTTGGTAGTGTGGTTTGAGTTCTTTAATGCATAAAAGCAGACGAGAAAGATTCTGCTCTTTAATTAATGCATCTTCTGCAGAGGGAGTAGGGTCGGCGATGTTGTACGCCTGCTGGTCTTCGTTGTCTGTGATTTCGATAAAAAGATTGGTTTTCTTTTTGCGGAGTAAATCTATATAGACATTTTTTGCAATCGCAATAAGCCAAGTATTGAATTGAAATTCAGGATTGTAAGAAGCTATTTTGTCAAAAGCTTTAGAAAAAGTTTCTATGGTAACATCTTCTGCGGTAGTCTCGTTTTCGGTGCGTTTGAGCATAAAAGCGTACACCTCATTCCAATAATGATCTAATAAAAAAGTAAAGGCGATCTGATCGCCTTTTTTTGCTTTTTCTATTTTAGAATTTATTTCCAATATACTGGTTTTGAAAAGATATTAGTTATAAAGATATTAATTTGCGTTAATATAAGCGCTATCTCAACAACTGGAAACCATATTTTAAGATCATTTTCTTTCAGTTTTCCTGCAGAACATCCAATTATGGTCCAAACTACAGTGTAACGTGTTGCTAAAATTGCCAATACTGCAATCCATTGAAATTGAAAAGCAAGTAGAATGATAACTAATAAAAAGAAAAATAATTGTGAAAGGAAAAACAATCCTAACTGCATCTTGTCAAAAAACTTGTAATGTTCTGCGGTAGAAACATGTCTTCTTTTTTGTGTAAACCATTCTCTGAAAGTTCTTTTAGGTTTTGAATACGTAAAGCTTTCAGGTGTATAAGAAATAGTAGTATTTGTTTTATTTGCTGCCTGATTGATAAACAAATCATCATCGCCAGAACGGATCTGAATGTGATCAATAAAACCATTTACATTAAAAAATTCTTCTTTTTTGTAGGCTAAATTTCGACCAACTCCCATGTACGGAAGTCCAGCTTTTGCCCATGAAAAATATTGAAGAGCAGTTAAAACAGTTTCAAAACGAATGACTTTATTTAAAAACGAACGTTCTACTTTTTCATAACCGCCGTAACCTAAAACAATTGTTCTGTTCATTGTAAACTGCGAAGACATTGCTGTAATCCAGTCTTTAGAAGTAGGGTAACAATCGGCATCTGTAAATAATAAATAATCTTTTTTTGCTGCCTTGATTCCAAGTGTTAAAGCGTATTTTTTATTTCCCCAAAAAGCTTCGTTATTTTCTACTTTTACTAAACGAATATTGGAGAATTCTTTTTCAAATTCTTCAAAAACTTCAAGAGTTTCATCACTTGATGCATCATCAATTAAGACGATTTCAAAATCTGGATAATTTTGCTGTGCCAAAAGCGGAATGTACTTTTTTACATTCTCTTCTTCATTTTTTGCACATACAATTACAGAAATTGGAAGATTTTTAGGTGTAATATGTTGCGGTTTGCTAAAAGCAAACTTTCCAAAAATTCCGAGATAATAAGATAGTTGAACAACAACAATAGCAATAAAAAAGTAAAATATGTATATAAGCATCTGATTTATTTGGTTCTATTAATTTTTGCGCTCTGCGACTGCAAATGTACTTATGAATTCGCTAAATTCAATAGCTAAAGCCGATTTACTTTCGGCATTTTGACATTTCTTTTGCAATAGCAATAGACTGAGGGTTTTCAGTTTTTTCTAATTCTGAAATTATGTTCTTGTAATTGTGGTCGTCTCGGTTTTGAGAAAGTTTTTTAGTGGCCTGAATTTCTTCAATTTCAATTTCAAAACCAAAGATTCCTCTCGCTTCACGCATTGTTTTGGCTGACAAATCTTCTACGCGAACAGGGTTTTCAGAGTTTACTTCATACTTGTCAACTAATTTTTTCAATTGTTCTACAGAAGTTTCGTAGTCAACAATTTTGATTCTTCCGTAAACATGTACGGCTATGTAATTCCAAGTTGGAACATTTTCGTGATCGTACCAAGAAGAAGAAATGTAACTGTGCGGACCTGTAAAAACAGCTAAAACCTCATCATTTTCTCTAAAACCTTCTGCCTGTGGATTTAGTTTTGAAATGTGCCCTTCCAAAATTTCTTTCCCTTCAGCATTCAATCCTAATTCTATCGGAATATGTGTTGCTGTAAGTTTTCCATTTGTCTGATTTATCAGGATTCCAAAACTATTTTCTTTTAAAAAAGCTCTGATCTCTTCCTGATTTTCATTTTTATATAAGTCAGGTGTATGCATTTTGTGTTGTTTTACTGTCACGAATTTCACAAATTTCCATGAATTAAATTTGTGCTAATTAGTGAAATTTGTGTTTTAAATCACATTCACTTCTGCTTCGATTTGAATGCCAAAAGTTTCAAAAACCGTTTTCTGAACTTCTTTTGAAACCGCCAAAATTTCCTGTCCAGTCGCGTTTCCGTAATTTACTAAAACCAAAGCCTGATTTTTGTGAACTCCTGCGTCACCAAAACGTTTTCCTTTAAAACCGGCTTGTTCAATCAGCCAGCCTGCAGGGACTTTTACTTCGGTTTCAGAAACTTCGTAAAATTTCATTTCTGGGAATTTTTGATGAATTTTTTCGAAATCAGATTTAGGTATAATTGGATTTTTGAAGAAGCTTCCGCTGTTTCCTAATTCTTTTGGATCGGGTAATTTACTTTGTCTAATGGCAATTACAGCATTACTCACATCTTTTAATGTTGGTTCTGTAATATTGTTTTTAGCCAATTCTGCTAAAATATCTCCGTAAGAAGTATTGATTTTATGATTGCGTTTGGTCAATTTAAAAATAACCGAAGTAATAATATATTGGTTTTTTACTTCATGTTTGAAAATGCTTTCACGATAGCCGAAATTACATTCGTCATTTGTAAAAGTTTTCATTTCCTGAGTTGCAATATTCATCGCTTCGCAAGAAACAAAAGTATCTTTTATTTCAGTTCCGTACGCGCCAATATTCTGTACTGGAGTTGTGCCTACATTTCCAGGAATAAGCGACATGTTTTCTAAACCGCCAAAATTATTGTCGATGGTCCAAAGTACGAAATCGTGCCAAGTTTCACCGGCCTGACTTTCAACCCAGACAAAATCGTCGTCTTCTTTTGTGATTTTTTTTCCTTTTAAATCAATATGAATAACCAAAGCGTCAATGTCTTTCGTTAAAAGCATATTGCTCCCACCTCCTAGAATGAATTTTTTCTCGTCTTTGTTTTCTTGTAAAACTGTTTTTAATTCACTAATAGAATGAACGGCAACAAATTGTTTAGCACTAGCTTCAATACCAAAAGTGTTGTGTTTTTTTAAAGAAAAATTGGATTGGATTTCCATAAATAAAAGGCTTTTTAAGTTCCGAAACTTCGGAAAAATTCTGAGATCAAAAGTAACGATTATAATTTATTTGAGTGGATTTTCTATAAAAAGACTTTTTTCAAAAATTTACTTTATGGCTTCAATAAATTGTTGCATTTCTTTCATTGTGCCAATCGTGATTCTAGTCCATTTTCCATTTTCTTCGTAAATTTTGGTTCCTTGTATGTTGTGATTTTCCAATTGTTTGAAATAATCTTTTTTGTAATTATCTAAAGAGAAATAAACAAAATTGGCGTGAGAAGGAATACAGGTTAAATTGAGTTTGGTGAGTTGTTCGATGGTGTATTTTTTTACTTCTTCATTTAATGAGTGAACTTCTTTAACAAATTTATCATCTTTTAAAGAAGCTATTGCTGCTGCTATTGAAACTACACTGACCGATAAATTAGGAGCAGATTTTAAAGCGCTCAGTTCGTCAATTGTTGAAGAAGATGCAACAGCGTAACCAATTCTCGCGCCAGCCAAACCATACATTTTTGAAAAAGTTTTGGTAACAATTAGATTTTTGTTTTCCGATACAAGGTTGCTAAGCGACTCTTCTTTTGTGAAATCGAGATAGGCTTCGTCAACAAAAACAATGGCTTTTTTTGAGGCTTCTTTTACAAAAGACACCAATTCGTTTCTATCGCATATCGTTCCTGTTGGATTATTAGGATTGCAGATGTAAACCATTTTAGTATCTGTGTCAATTGCTTTTAACATGGCAGCCAAATCATGTTTTTTGTCTGCAGTTAGTGGAACTGTGATTTTTTTAAGTCCTAATTTTTCAGATGGAAATGTCCAATAATCAAAAGTGGTTTCGGCTAGTACGAAATTGCCTTTTTGTAACGCAGTATATTGGAGAACTAAATCTAAAATTTCTGTTGAACCAGCTCCTAGAAGAATATTGCGATCTGAAACATTGTTTTTCTTAGCAATAAGCGAAATTAATTCACCAGAAAGATCCCAGCCGTAACGATTGCTGTTATTGATGCTTTTCTGCATGGCGATGCGCGCCAGCGGAGAAGGACCGTACGGATTTTCATTTGATCGCAATAAAATAGGAGATCTTTCTAAATCTGAAAAAATATACTTTTCAGGTGGAGTATTTGCAAATGCTTCAAATTGGCAAAAGCCTAATCCTATTGCGCCTAAACTTACTTTTTTGAGCCAATCTCTTCTATTGTTCATAATTTTTTCAGATTAAATTAAATCGTGTATTGAACAATATGTCGTTGAGATTCAAGAAAAGTTACGAGGTTTTTTTTTCGGTTGAAGCGGAATAAAAACCAATAAAAGAAACCAAATTAAAAAACCTCCTCCTAAAGACATAAAGAACCATTGTAATTTCTTGCCATTTCTTTTTTCAAAAGGTTCGTTATGTGCAATTAATAAAATAGGTTTCTTGAAATCGTAATGTGTGTTTTCTTCGATTGCATCGTTAAAATTGTCATGTTTGTCTGTGTTTCCAAGTAATTCTAAATAGGTAAATTGTGTAAAATCTGTTCTTTTGAATTCTTCGTCAGATCTTTCAGCCAATTCTTTGAATTTGAACTTCTTTTCGTCAATAGATAATCGATTGCTTATTTGAGATGAGTATCTTTCTCCTAACCAATAATCGCATTCGAATTTAGAGGTGTCTTTGGCTGTTTCTAAAATGGGCATTGCAACATAAATGGACATATTGAAATGCTCATTATTTTTTCCCGATACATCGCTGACTCTTACAGCACCATAATTTTTTTTATCAATATATTTTTTTTGTAAAGTGTAATACTTTGTTTTTTCGTGTTTCTGAATGTCTGAAATTGTTTTAAGCGAAGTCAGTTTTCCTGTCGCTGTGCTCAAATATTCTTGAGCAATAATTGTTGATATTGCTATGGTAAAACCAGCCAAAAGTTGAAAACCATAAGATTTACGATCTTCTTTAAATTTTAAAAATCGTAATCTTGGACTTAGAAAAAAATAAATAAATATCCACGGCAATGCCATTGGGAGAAAGAATTTTAAAAGCGTTTCTTTTACAGAGAATAATTCGAGTTTTATAAATAAAAGCCAGTTTAAAAAGGTATAGATAAGAATGAAACTAATTGAAACAGCAATAAAAGGAAGGTAGATAAGTTTGATTTTTTCTAAAAGATCTTTCATTCTTTGGATTCTATAATTTAGTAGGTTTTATTAAATATTAGTTCAATTTGGAATTGAGCAACTCATGATATTTCTGTGAAATGATTTTCATGTTAAGATCATAATTCGCGTTTTCTTCCACAAATTTCCTATTTTGAATAATGGCTTGATTTCGTATTTCTGGATTTTCAAAAGACCAAACTAGTTCTTCGGCAAGCATTTCGATGTTATCTATTCCAACTAATTGACCATTTTCTCGATGCGTAATCCAGCTTTGATTTCCAGGAATATCAGAAACTACAGGAAAGCAGTTGCAAGCCATTGCTTCAAACAAAGAGGCGGAAACGCCTTCTGTAATTGGCATGCTGATGTAAATGTTGGATTGCTGCAATAATTTAGGAAGTTCTGTGTTCGGAATTCTTCCTGTAAAAATTACTTTATTTTCGAGTTGAAGCTCTTTTGTTAAATCTTTCAAAAACTGCAATCTCGTTCCGTCTCCGACAATGGTCAAAGAAAAATCGATTCCTTTTTGGTTTAAAATTCCAAAAGCTTTTAAAATAGAATCATGGCGATATTCTGGTTGAAGCGAACGTGTTACAATAGCTTCAATTTTGTTTGAGTTATTTGTTGAAGGTGTAAAAAGCGATAAATCAATTCCTTTTGGAAGTATTACAACTTTATTCATATCAACACCCGTTTCTTTCATGTGAATTGCCATAACAGGTCCCCAAGCATGAATTAAATGCGCTTTTTTAAAAGCATATTTCTGAATGATTTTTTTATAAAGGTATAAAGCAGAATCCTCCGGCCATAAATCGGTTCGGCCTTGCTGTGCGATCGCTATGGTTTTAGATCCTGATATTGCAGCAAGAAAACCGTAACTGGTAGTTCTTTCTGCAATAACCATATCTGGTTTTTCTTTTTTAATGATTTTTCGAATGGTAATAGGGGCAAAAAAATACTCTAAAATACGTTTGAATCTTGAAGTGTTTGGTGTTTGAAGTTCCCAAGTGATAATGTCAAAATCGCCAAATTCTTTCAGGCCTTTCATCCAAGTTATGGCGTCGGCGCGATAAGATTCTCCAAGAAAAAGTATTTTTCTTTTCATTCAAGTGTGTTTTTTTTGCCACGAATTTCACGAATTTTCACAAATTAATTCGTGGCAATTCGTGAAATTCGTGGCAACCTTCTTTTTTAAAATTCCTCAGTTTCTAAAGCACGATTGATAAAATCATTCAAAGGTTTAAGAGCAATTAGTTTTTGGCTCATTTTCTTTACGAAATCTTTTTCCAACACTTCGGAAACATTGTAAACTTGAGTTGCTGTGAAACTTTTTAGTTTTAAATACTCAATTGCAGGATGGTCTTTTTCGTAACCGCGGGGCATACTTTTAAGAGAATTATTTTCGTTGATGTCTAAATTTCCAAACTCTTTTTTAAAGTTTTTATCATTTAAAATTTCCTGTAAATCATCATAGAAAAAAGCAATTTCTTTACGGACTTTCTTTAAATCTTCCGCTTCAGGCGAATAAAATCCTCCGGCGATAAAACTGGCACCTTTTTCAATATGAACATAATATCCGGCACGGTTCGCGCCTTTTGCTCCTGTAGACATCCAAACGCCTAAATGTGCTTTGTATGGAGATTTATCTTTAGAAAAACGAATATCTCGGTTAATTCTAAAAGTACAGTTTTTAACTTCTAATAATTCTAAAGAAGGATCAAGTGGTTTCGTTTCATCAAGAAAATCACTCACCAATTGATGGTAATCTTTCTTGAAAACTTCGTATCTCTTTTTGTTTTCCTGAAACCATTCTCGATTGTTGTTTTTTCTTAAATCGTCTAAAAATTGCAATGATTCTTTCGTAAGCATATTCTTTTTTGTTTTATTGCAGTTAATGTTTGGGCTAATTTACTGATTTCTGAAGGAAAAGTTTGCCACGAATTTCACGAATTTGCACTAATTTTTAATTGCTTGAAGTTAAATTTTGACAAAGTTTCAAGCTTTGTCAAAGTTTTAATTTGTGTGAATTCGTGAAATTAGTGGCAAAAAACTAAATCATAAATTAAATATCTTATAGCTCTGATGTGTCGATTTTACAATCGCTTCGGTTCTTTCTGGATGAGTATCAGAAATAAAAAGCTGTCCAAATGTTTCGCTGTTTACCATTTCTACAATCTTGGCTACACGAGTTTCATCTAACTTATCAAAGATATCGTCAAACAAAAGAATAGGTTTTACGCCGCTTTGTTTTTTCAAGAATTCAAATTGTGCCAACTTTAAAGCAATCAGAAATGATTTTTGCTGACCTTGCGATCCGAATTTTTTTATCGGATGCGAATCAATTTCAAAAGACAAGTCATCTTTATGAATGCCGACAGTGGTGTAATGAAGTGCCCTGTCTTTGTTGATGTTTTCTTGTAAAAGTATTAATAAGTCTTTTTCAAACAAATGACTTTCGTAAACCAGTTGCACAGATTCTTCAGATCCTGTAATGGCTTGGTGATGTACATTAAATATAGGTATAAATTGTTCTAAGAAATTTTTTCGTTTTTCAAAGATTGATTTTCCGAATTCATTTAATTGTTCATTATATATAGATAAAGTGTCGTTGTCAAATGTATGATTGAGCGCAAAATACTTCAAAAGAGCATTTCGCTGTACAATCACTTTTTGGTATTGAATAAGCTGATGTAAATAAGTAGAATCTAGCTGCGAAATTACACTGTCCATAAATTTACGGCGTGTTTCGCTTCCTTCCACAATTAAATCTCTATCGGCTGGTGAAATAATTACAAGTGGAATAAATCCAATATGATCAGAAAATTTATCGTATGCTTTTCCGTTTCGCTTTAATACTTTTTTCTGTCCTTTTTTTAAACTGCAAACAATCTGTTCTGTTCTTTCATTTTTTTCGAGCTCGGCATCAATTACAAAAAACTCTTCGCCGTGTTTGATATTTTGAACGGCAAGCGGATTAAAATAGCTTTTTCCATAAGCCAAATGGTAAATAGCATCTAGAACGTTGGTTTTTCCAATGCCGTTTTTACCCACAAAGCAGTTGATTTTGATGTCGAAATCAAAACTAGCTTCAGAAAAGTTTTTATAATTGAATAAAGAGATTTTGTTTAAATGCATTTTTTAGGGACTCCAGATGTAAAATTTACTGTTTTGAATCAGTAAAAATTTGAGGGTGCAAATTACCGAAAATTATCGATATAATTGAGTTCAGAGCGATTCTCAGCCGATTTATTTTGTTGCTTGAAAGAAACAAGATGCGAATAAGAAAAATATTTCTTTTAAAATAGTGATAAAATTGAAATTTTTTACGTCATTTTCAATAAAAATTTTATTTTTGCCGTTCACTAAATAAATTTTAAATGGCAACTTACAATAAAAGAGGATATAAGACACCAAAAGAAAAGGAAGTTAAAGAAGTTACAGAAGAACAACAGGTAATTATTGACGAAAAAGACAGTACAACAGCTGCTGTTTTCTCAAAATTAGATGAAACGGCTTCTAAAACTGAGGATTGGGTGGCTAAGAATCAAAAAATCATTATTGGTTTAGTTGCTGGTATTGCGGTTGCTGCAATTGGATATTTAAGTTACCAAAAATTCATTGCAACTCCAAAACAAGATGAGGCTGCAAGCGAAATGTTTGTTGCTCAGCAAAACTTTGAAAAAGCAGTAAATGGTGTTTCTAGCGATTCATTGTTCAAATTATCATTAAACGGTTCAGAAGGTAAATTCGGATTTATTAAAATCGCTGATGAATATTCTGGAACTGATGCTGGAAATTTAGCGAACTACTATGCTGGTATGGCTTATTTAAATACAGGTAAATTTGACGAAGCTATTAAATATTTAGGTGAATTTAAATCTGAAGATGCAATTTTAAGTGCTTTAGCGAAAGGTGCAACTGGAGATGCTTATTCTCAAAAAAATAACCCAAAAGAAGCTTTGTCTTTCTATATTAAAGCTGCTGAATCTAACAAAAACGATTTTACTACACCTCGTTTCTTGTTAAAAGCTGGAAAAACGGCTTTAGCTTTAGGTCAGAAAGAAGATGCGTTAAAATATTTTAATGATATCAAAGATAATTACGACAGTGCTCCAGAAGCAGCATTAGTTGACGCTTTGATTGGATTAGCGCAATAAATATTATTGTAGAGTTAAGATTTTAGATTTTAGATTCGTAATTTAGCAATCTGAAATTTATAAATCTAATATCTAAAATATACAGATGGCTACTGAAAATAAAAATCTATCAGAATACGATAAAAACACAATCCCAAATGCGAAAGACTTTCGATTTGGGATTGTTGTTTCTGAATGGAATGATACTATAACAGAAGGGCTTTACAATGGAGCTTTTGAAGCTTTGGTTGATTGTGATGTTCCTGCTCAACAAATTATCCGTTGGAATGTTCCAGGGAGTTTTGAGTTGATTTATGGAGCAAAAAAAATGCTTCAGACGCAAAATGTAGACGCTGTTATCGTAATTGGTTGCGTTATTCAGGGAGAAACTAAACATTTTGATTTTGTATGCGAAGGCGTTACACAAGGAATTAAAGATTTGAATGTACAAACCGATATTCCTGTTATTTTCTGTGTTTTAACAGATAATAATATGCAGCAGTCTATTGATAGAAGTGGGGGAGTTCATGGAAATAAAGGAACCGAAGCTGCTATAGCTGCAATTAAAATGGCGTATATTCGTCAACAGGCTTCTATTGCTCACGCTTTCAATCAGCCATTATTGACTTCGGGAGCGCTTCAAATTGAGGATTCTCCACGAAAAATAGAGAACGAATAAAACACTTTTGTTTTAAAAATATTTAAACCTATACTGTGTCACAATAGTATAGGTTTTTTGTTTTTTTTATGATATCTCTTATTCTGAAAGCCAACCAAAATTTACTAAATTTGTATTTCTTGGTTTATAAAAACTAATCTAAACTTTAAAACTATTTTTGCTTAATGTCGAGTATTATCCAATTGCTTCCTGATCACGTTGCTAACCAAATTGCTGCTGGAGAAGTGGTTCAAAGACCCGCTTCAGTCGTAAAAGAATTGTTAGAAAATGCTGTTGATGCAAAAGCAACTGACATTAAATTGATTATAAAAGATGCTGGTAAATCATTAGTGCAAGTAATTGATAATGGTGTCGGAATGACCGTTACAGATGCTCGTTTGTGTTTTGCGCGTCATGCTACTTCAAAAATTCGTCAGGCTGAAGATTTGTTTTCGCTTGGAACAAAAGGTTTTCGTGGAGAAGCTTTGGCTTCTATTGCTGCGATCGCGCACATGGAAATGAAAACCAAACAAGATCAGGACGAGCTTGGAACTCATATTGTAATTGAAGGAAGTAAATTTGTTTCGCAGGAAGTGGCAGTTTTGCCAAAAGGAACTTCATTTGCGGTTAAAAACTTGTTTTATAATATTCCGGCCCGCCGTAATTTCTTAAAATCAGATACAGTCGAATTTCGCCACGTTATGGATGAATTTCAGCGTGTGGCGTTAGCGCATCCAAATATTCACTTCAGTTTTTACCATAACGGAAGTGAAATGTATAATCTTCCTGCTGCTGGTTATCGTCAGAGAATTGTGGGTATTATGTCTGGTAAAACCAATGAAAAATTGGTGCCAGTAAATGAAGAAACAGATATTATCAGTATTCAGGGATTTGTTTGCAAACCTGAATTTGCTAAGAAGAATAGAGGAGAACAATTCTTTTTTGTAAACGATCGTTTTATTAAAAGTGGTTATCTGCATCACGCCGTAATGTCGGCTTATGACGGATTGCTTAAAGATGGTTCGCAGCCAAGTTATTTTCTTTATCTACAAGTTCCGCCAAATACAATTGATATTAATATTCATCCAACTAAAACAGAGATTAAGTTTGATGATGAATCTGCATTATATGCTATTTTAAGAGCGTCAATCAAACATAGTTTGGGACAATTTAATGTTGCTCCAGTTTTAGATTTTGATAGAGATTCTAATTTAGATACGCCCTATCATTACAAAGATATGGAGGCAGAAACGCCAACTATTCAAGTAGATGGAACTTTTAATCCGTTTACAGATGATAAGACGAATCAACATTACAGTAAAACAAGTTCTGGATCTGGATATAGTTCGGGATCGAGTTATAGCTCTGGTTCTGGCTCTTCTTCATCTTCTGGCTCGTCTTTCTCAGGATCTTCTTATTCTGGATACTCAAAACGTGTTGAACCAACAGCGAGTTGGGAAAGTTTGTATGTTGGTTTAGATACGGAAAACCCTGAGACTATAGAAAGTTCGCCTTTTACATTCGAAAATGAAGAAGTAACCTCTTCTTTGTTTAATGATGATGAGGTAGAGCAGGCGACTAAAAAAACGTATCAAATTCATAAAAAATACATTGTTTCGCCAATTAAATCAGGAATGGTTATCGTGGATCAACAGCGTGCGCATCAACGTATTTTGTATGAGCAATTTTTGCTGAATATGACGGTAAATCAAGCGGCAAGTCAGCAATTACTTTTTCCATTAGATTTGTTCTATTCTGCCTCTGAAATGGAATTGATAGAAGAATTAAAGCCTTCTCTGGAAACAACAGGTTTTGTTTTTGACGAAAGTAAAACCGATCATATTGTAGTTTCTGGAATCCCTGTAAATATTACAGAAAGTGAAGTTTCTCTGGTAATCGAACAATTGTTAAGTGATTTGCAGGATGGAATTCCAGCAAACAGCTATAGTCAGAATGATACGATTGCTAAATCAATGGCTAAAAGCTTGGCGGTTAAAACAGGGTCTTATTTAACCGAAAAAGAACAAGATAATTTAGTAAACGGTTTGTTTGCTTGTAAAGATCCAAATATTTCACCTTTTCAAAAACCTACTTTCATTACCATGCGTGTGGAAGATATAGATAAAAAGTTTGCAGTATGATGAATATGACTCCGGTAGTTAAACAACTACTTATTATTAATATTATATTTTTTATTGGTTCTCAGTTGGTTCCAGTTTCGTATGACTATTTAATGTTGTATTATCCAGAAAGTGATCACTTTAGGATATGGCAGATTATTACGCATATGTTTATGCATGCACCACTGCCGAATTTTGCACATATTCTTTTTAATATGTTTGCATTGTATAGCTTTGGTTCTGCTTTAGAACATTTTTGGGGAGGAAAGAAATTCTTGTTTTTCTATATCTCTTGCGGACTAGGAGCGGCCTTGCTTCATACTGGAGTAAATTATCTACAGTTGCAATCACTTTTAAGTTCTGTTTCTGATTTAAACTTATCAAAAGCAGACTTGCATTTGATTTTAAATGCAGACTATCAGTCTTTGTTTGATGCAAATGGTAAAATGATGCAGGGAGAAATTGCTACAATATTAAATAATGCACATTGTACTCAGGAACAGTTTAATGCTTTGGCGCAAGCGGGAGGGATTATGCAATCTCCAGTTTTGGGAGCTTCGGGGGCGATTTATGGTTTGTTGACCGCTTTTGCGTTTATGTTTCCAAATGCACAACTTGGATTGTTGTTTATTCCGATTCCTATTAAAGCGAAATATTTTGTGCCAGGGATTTTAGCAATTGATTTGTTTTTAGGATTTAAAGGAAGTTCTTTGTTTGGAAGTGGCGGAACAGGAATTGCGCATTTTGCACACGTTGGTGGAGCAATTGCTGGTTTTTTAATGATGTTGTACTGGAAAAAAAATCAGTTTAACAACAATCGTTGGAATTAATTTCTAACTTTAAGTTCAAATTCTAAAACAAAAGAAGTTTCTATGAATATTCTAGACGATTTAAAATTACAATATAGATTGGGAGGTGTTGCTATGCGCGTTATTTACTGGAATATCGCATGCTTTATTGTCTCATTGATATTTTTTTATCAATATTCAATTGGTCAGTTTGACTTTCCAAGTTGGATTGCGTTATCGTCAGATCCTCAGGTTTTTATGTTCAAGCCATGGACATTTTTAACCTATGCTTTTTTTCACGACGGATTTTTTCATTTGTTGTTTAATATGATGGTGCTTAATTTTGCTAGTTCATTATTCCTGACTTATTTTACTCAAAAACAATATTTAGGATTATATCTTCTAAGTGCCATTTTCGCGGGAATTATTTTTGCTTTAAGTTTTTATGTTTTAGGAACAGCTGCTTCTATAGTTGGAGCTTCAGCAGCGATCATGGCGATTTTAGTTGCGGCAACGACATATTCTCCGTTAATGAATGTTCGATTGTTTTTGTTCGGAAATGTTAAGCTTTGGCATATTACGGCTGTTATTTTAATTTTAGATTTAATGCAGTTTCGCCTGGATAATACAGGCGGGCATATTTCTCATCTTGCAGGTGCTTTCTTCGGATTTGTTTATATTAAACTCTTGCAAAATGGTACAGATTTAAGTACTGTTGTTTCCAGAACATTAGATTTCTTTGTAAATCTTTTTAGAAAATCTCCTTCGACCCCATTTAAAAAAGTTCATAAAAATTACAAAAAACCTACAGAAAAATCAACATCAAGAATTGTGACGAAAGACAAAACGCAGCAACAGATTGATGAAATTTTAGATAAAATCAGTCAGTCTGGTTATGATTGTCTGACCAAAGAAGAAAAAGAGTTTCTATTTAAAGCTGGAAAATAAACTTGTAGGAGATAATTATGAAAAACCTTTCCTGGTTTAATAAAATAATGTTCTTTCTGAATATAGTGCTGACTGTGCTCACATTTAGCGTATATATTCTGCCTTTTTTAGCACCTAAAAGTTTTCCGCTTTTATCGGTGCTTACTTTGTTTATGCCTGCTTTTTTTGTGGCAAATGGTCTGTTCTTTATCTATTGGGCAATTCAGTTTAAAAAACGCCTTATTTTATCTGGTTTGGTATTGTTAATGGGAATTACATTTATTAATAAGTTTTATAAATTTTCGGCAAAAGAATACGTTCAGGACGAAAAGGATTTTTCTGTAATGAGTTATAATGTACGTCTTTTTAATGTTTTCAAATGGTTGGATCGCGATGATATTCCTGGAAATATTAAATCTTTTATAGATGAGAAAGATCCAGATATTTTATGTATTCAGGAATATTCAAATTCAGCGCATTTAGATTTAAAAGTGTATCCGCATCGCTATATTTTTATTGATGGTAAAAAAGTAAAAACAGGACAGGCTATTTTTTCTAAATTCCCTATTATTGATCAGGGGAATATTATATTTCCTAAATCAGATAATAATGTAGTCTATGCTGATATTAAGCGTGGAAAAGATATTATCCGTGTTTATAATATGCATTTGCAATCTATTAAGATATCTCCTGATGTAAGCGAGATTTCTGATGATATTGACAATGTAAATAAGAAGAAATCACAACGTATTTATGCTCGAATCAGTAAAAGTTTTAAGCAGCAGCAAGAACAAGCTGAAATCTTCAAAGAGCATATAAAAAAATGTAAATACCCAATTATTATTTGTGGAGATATGAATAATAGTCCGTTTTCTTATATATATAGAAGTATAAAAGGAAAACTTAAAGATGCTTTCGAAGAGGCGGGAGAAGGCTTTGGAGCAACTTATAAATTTAAATATTATCCTGCCCGTATTGATTATATTTTTACGGATAGTAAAATGAAAGTAAAACAGTTTGAAAGTTTTCCTGATTTTGAAAATTCAGATCATTACCCAATAATGACAAGACTTTCAATAGATCAATTTTAATTGAGGAGAATAAAAAGTAAAAGAGTTTGAATAGAATTAATTCATAACTCATCACTTATAACTCATAAATTATATTATTTTCTGAGTTTTCAAATAATCTACAGCAAATTTCCCTTCATTAAAAATCAAATCTAAAACACTTAAATTGTTGATAAAACCATGTTTGTCATCAAAAACCTGAGTGTATTTTTCGAATGAATTGGTGTCTTTTTTTCCGTTTGCTAAATATCTGAAATCGGCGAAATCGGGAGTTTCATGAAAATATTCTGTTGTTTTTCCAAATTCAAATTTCATTCGAATACATTTAGTTACAATGTCTAGGACCTCGAAGTTTAAATCCGTTAAAAAAGTGTGTTTTTTTTCGAATAGCGGAATGATATCGTCTTCAAAGTACTCGAAGAACGGAGAGCTTCTGTAAGCTGCTTCAAGCGATTTAAAATGCTGTTTCTGCCAATCAAAATCATTCTCGATCAAAATGTCTTTTGTTTTTTGATGTGCGGCTTTAGAATGTTTAACAGGAATATTTAATAGCTGAATTCCGTTCGGACTATAGATGTAAGTTCTGTTTCTATTAGTCTGTTTCTGAAAATTATCTTCCATTTCAAAAGTAATACTGTCAGATTGTGCAATTACAGCAAAATGACTTATAGATGGAAAATAAGTTGGAAGTATTAAGGAATTCATTTCTATGTTTTGTTTAAAAGTTTCAGGTTTCAAGTTTCAAGTTTTTTAAACCTGAAACTTGAAACCTGACACAAAAATAACTTATTTTTAAATTATGCTTTATTTTCTTTTCTTTTTCTCCAGAAAAAATCTCCGATAAAATATAAGGCAAGAGCAATTAAGAAATATTTAAAGTATGATTGTGGTTGGCCTTCGCCATCTACAGTGGTGAAAACTCTACTCCAGCGAATTTTATTGATACCTTTTCCGTTAGTATCCCAGCTCATCCAGATAAAAACCGGTTTACCAACAATATGATTTTCCGGAACATAACCCCAATAACGGCTGTCTTCAGAATTATGACGGTTGTCTCCCATCATCCAATAATAGTTTTGTTTGAAGGTATAAGTAGTTGCAGGTTGTCCGTTGATTAAAAATTTAGAACCTTGTAACTCTAATTTGTTTCCTTCATAATTGGTAATGATTTCTTTGTAAAATGGAAGAGATTCATTTGTTAAAGCAACCGTTTTTCCAGCTTCAGGAATATAAATTGGTCCCATGTTATCCTGACTCCATTTGTTGATGTGAGGAAATATTCTGTTGTCGTTTGATCTGTCAATTTTGCGAATTACAGCTGTGACTCCAGGAGTGTTTTTGAATCTTTCTGCACTAGCTTCTGTTAATGCACCTAAGTAAAGTGTATCTCTCTTTTCAGATGTAAAACCTGCTGCATCAGTGATGTCTAATTCTTTGAATAAACTTTCGAAATCAATTGGAGTTTTTCCGTCTAATGCCACAGAATAAGAATATTGTGGTTTAGCTCTTTCTGGTAAAACTAATTTTTGTCCGTTGATGAAAACAAAACCATCTTTGATAGATAAACTGTCTCCAGGAATACCAACACATCTTTTTACATAATTCGATTTTTTATCAATAGGTTTGATGACGCCCGGACGACCTTTTGGTTCAAAGAAATAATGAACCGTATCGACAGGCCAGTTGAAGACGACAATGTCTGATCGTTTTATCTTTTGAATAGCAGGAAGTCTGAAATACGGTAATTGTGGCCAGCTTAAATATGATTTGCTTTTAGTTAATGGGATAGAGTCGTGAACCATCGGTAGTGCTACCGTTGTCATTGGAACTCTTGGTCCATAATTTAATTTGCTCACAAATAAGAAATCCCCAATCAATAAAGATTTCTCTAAAGATGATGTCGGAATTGTATAAGGTTGTACGACATAAGTGTGTACTAATGTAGCTACTATAATAGCAAAAAGTAAAGAGCTCACAGTGTCTCCTGTTTTGTTTTCAGGGGTTAAACTACGATCCTTGCGATACTCTAATTTTTGTGTGTAGTTGATGTAGTAGATGTAAAATCCCAGTGTGAAAAGACCTAGGATTGTGTCTAAAGTTGATCTTTTGTTGAATGTTCTTAATGTTTCTACCCAAACAACCGGAAACATAATCAGGTTGATAATTGGAATAAAAAGTAGCAATGTCCACCATGTAGGACGTCCGATAATCTTCATTAAAACGATAGAATTGTATACCGGAATTGCTGCTTCCCAGCTTTTTCTTCCTGCTGCCTGATACAATTTCCATGTTCCAAGGAAATGAATGATTTGAACAGCTAAGAAAAATACGAACCAAGAGTAAAGTGTCATAATTTTGTATTTTTAAATTTCAAATTCAGATTGAATTGATCCTGAATTTTATTCAATTATTGTAAGTTTAATACATCTTTCATAGTAAAAATTCCTTGCTTTCCTGCAAGCCATTCGGCAGCAACAACAGCACCAAGTGCAAAACCTTCACGATTGTGAGCAGTGTGTTTGATTTCAATACTGTCAATAGCAGAATCGTAATTTACAGTGTGAGTACCAGGAACTTCTCCGATTCTTTTTGCTTCAATGCGAATTTCGTTTGTTTTGGCATCTTCCATAGTCCAATTAGCGTAGTTGCTGTTTTCAATAACGCCTTGTGCTAAAGAAATTGCTGTTCCGCTTGGAG
This sequence comes from Flavobacterium panacis, assembly GCF_024649945.1. Taxonomy (GTDB): domain Bacteria; phylum Bacteroidota; class Bacteroidia; order Flavobacteriales; family Flavobacteriaceae; genus Flavobacterium; species Flavobacterium panacis. The sequence continues at coordinate 263,788 of NZ_JANKMS010000003.1, forward strand.
CATCAAGTTTGTGGATGTGGTGAATTTCTTCCATTGAAACTTTATATGAGTCGAATTGTCTCATAATCTTAGCTAAATATTCATTCAATCCGAAGAAAATATTCACACCTAAACTAAAGTTAGAACTTGAAATAAAGCCACCTTTCTTTTCATTACAAAGCGCAATCATGTCATCATAATGTTCTAGCCAACCAGTTGTTCCAGAAACTACAGGGACATTTGCATTAAAAGCCGCAGAAATGTTATCTACTGCTGCGCTAGGAACACTGAAATCTATGGCAACATCGGCTGTTGAAAGTCCATCATAGGTGTTAAATTCATCTTTCTTTAAAACTATTTCATGACCTCTTTCCAAAGCAATTCTTTCAATTACTTTACCCATTTTTCCGTATCCTAAAAGCGCAATTTTCATTATGATTATTTTTTTGATTTTTTAAATAGAATTGAATCTATTAAAACTTGTAATTAAAAGTTAGTCCAACGTTTGGTTTAAATGTTACATCGTCGGGATAGATTTCTGGACGCATTGATAGTCTTTCGTTAACGTTAAACTGAATCAAAGCGGCGTCAACATTGGCATCGATTATGTTAAGGACATAAAATCCAACGACAAATAAAGCAGATAAATCTCTGTTTCTTTGATAGAATTTCTGTCCAGCAATAAGTCGACTGTCGTCCAGAAATTGATAATTATCGTCGTTGTAGCCTTCTAATCTTCGTTTGTAGGCATTTCGATAATCTCTGTATTTTTTGTTGTTGTCAATGTAGAAATACAAACTTGTTCCAATTGCTCCGTAAACCAATGGAATTTTCCAGTATTTCTTATTGTATGCTTGACCTAAACCAGGTAGAATAGCAGAATAGAATGCTGCTTTTGCTGGTGTAAGCGGGTCTATTTCTTGTAATGCAGTGGTGTCTTTTACGACCAAAACCGTGTCTTTTTTTACCTGGGCAAAAAGAGAAACGGTTCCTGTTAGAAAGAACAATAGACTGATGGGGACAATTTTATTCACTATCCGTTTATTAATTTTATAATTCTGTTAAAGTCAGCTTCAGAATTAAATGGAATTGTAATTTTTCCTTTTCCGTTGCCAGCGACTTTTATATCAACTTTTGAGCCAAAATAATCATTAAAAGTATGTTTTTGTGTTTCTCTAACGACAAATCCAGCATCAGCTTTTGGTTTTCCATCTGCTTTAGGTTGCTGTCCTTCGTGATAATTTTTAACTAAAGCTTCTGTTTCACGAACAGATAAATTCTGGCTTACGATTTTTTGATAAATATCAGTTTGAACGTCTAAATCTTCAATGTTGATAATTGCTCTCCCATGTCCCATGCTAATAAAACCATCACGAATTCCAGTCTGAATGATCGGATCTAGTTTTAAAAGACGTAGGTAGTTAGCAATTGTAGAACGTTTTTTTCCAACTCTTTCACTCATTTGTTCCTGAGTTAATTGAATTTCGTCAATCAAACGTTGGTATGATAAAGCAATCTCAATTGGATCTAAATCATGACGTTGAATGTTTTCTACTAACGCCATTACTAATGATTCATTGTCATTAGCAATACGAATATAAGCAGGAACGTGAGTAAGACCTACTAATGTAGAAGCACGTAAACGGCGTTCTCCAGAGATTAACTGATATTTGTTGAAATCTAATTTACGAACAGTAATAGGTTGAATTACACCAAGTTCTTTAATAGAAGTGGCTAATTCGCGTAACGATTCTTCATTAAAATTGCTTCTAGGCTGAAACGGATTTATTTCAATTGCACCTATTTCAAGTTCAATGATATTTCCAACAACCTTATCAGCATTTTTGTCTTCTACTGATTTAATGTCGTTTTCCGGATCTTTTAATAGTGCTGATAATCCTCTTCCTAAGGCTTGTTTTTTAATTACTTTTGTCATAAAAACTATTTGCTGTTTTTCTTTATAATCTCTTGAGCTAAGTGTATATAGTTTACGGCACCTTTACTTGTTGCATCATAATTAATGATACTTTCACCAAAACTTGGGGCTTCGCTTAATTTTACATTTCGCTGAATTACAGTGTCAAAAACCATATCATTAAAGTGTTTTTGAACCTCTTCTACAACCTGATTCGATAAACGTAATCTTGAATCGTACATTGTTAATAATAAGCCTTCAATGTCAAGATCTGGGTTGTGTATTTTTTGAATACTTTTAATAGTGTTCAATAATTTTCCTAATCCTTCAAGTGCAAAATATTCACACTGAATAGGAATAACTACTGAATCTGCTGCTGTTAAAGCATTCAGGGTTAACAAACCTAGAGACGGAGCACAGTCGATAATGATATAATCATATTCTTGTTTAGCTTCTTCTAATGCTTTTTTAAGCATGTATTCACGGTTTTCTTTGTCAACCAATTCAATTTCGATAGCAACAAGGTCAATGTGAGCAGGTATCACATCTACGTTTGGAGCTGTACATTTTAAAACGGCTTCTTTTGGTGTTACAGTATGCTCAAGTATTTGGTAAGTTCCAGTTTCAACTGTTTCTACGTCAATTCCAAGACCAGATGTAGCATTGGCCTGTGGATCAGCGTCGATCAACAATACTTTTTTTTCTAAAACACCTAATGAGGCTGCAAGATTTACTGATGTAGTAGTCTTTCCAACGCCTCCTTTTTGATTAGCAATAGCAATGATTTTGCCCATTTATTTTCTGAATTTTGAACCGTAAAAATACAATTATTTATGGTTTTTGAAAATCTATTTTGTTAACATTTGTGAAAGTTTGCTCAATCGTTGTTTGGTGGGTGTTTGGCATAAAATAATTTAAGTTATAAATGAAATTATGAGAGACATTCTAGTTGGTTTAGTTAGTATTCTTGCTATAAAAAGGCAGAAAGCAAAATTTGGCTTGAAAAAAGTGCCTTGTTTTTTAATTTAATGAAGACTTAAAATAGATGGATTTTATTAAAAAAAGATTGTTCATAAAAAAAATGAGTAAGTGGTTTACGTGTTCTAGTTTGATTGATTCATGGTTGTTTTAATTAGCCATCTTTTTGTTTAAGATGTTTTTTTTGTAATATTATTTGTATGAAAAACTGAGTCTTGTATAGTTTTTGATAAGAAAATTGAAAATGTAAACTACCATTAAGGTTAGAGATTATTACTATTTTAGACTTCCTGAAAAACTACAGAAATTACAAACTATCAAACCACAAAATCAAAAATGTTATGAGTAAAAAAATGATTGATGTGCTCACATCTTTTGTGTGTGTACTTATTCTATGCAGTTTTGTTTCTGCTTATTCGATGAATGAAAAAGCACAAGAAAACAAAATAGGGCGAAAAATTATCTATAATAAGAGCAAACGAAGTATAACATTGTCATGGTCGCCTTTTGGTTCTTCCGGAAATTATATAATTACACGTGGAGGAAGTCGTTTAGCGTCTGAATTTGTTTCGGTAGGATCTACTGCTAAATTAACATTTACGGATAATAAGCCAAACGCAGATAAATATGAGAATTACTATTATGTTACTCGAAATGATATAACCATATTAATTTCACTAGAAAATCAGATTTTTGGTGACAACATGTATTTCTACGATCGAAAATATGAGAAAGCAGAAACAGCTCGTAAGGAAATTAATTCACATTTTAGTAGTGTAGGTTTGGGTGGTGCAAATGGTGAGTGGACAACAAAACGCCAAGCGTATTATTTTAAACCAAATGTTAACGGTCAAACCTACGATATTGGCGGATCGGGTTCTGCATCATCGACGGAAGCCAATGCAATTGAATTGGGGTTTTATTCTCATATTGGAGGTTTAGGGAAATTGCCTTCCGATGTTAAATTGGGAGCGATATTTACCAGACCTCATCTTTCTGGTGGAGCAAATGCTACTTGTACTTTCTGGCGTTCTGTTGAAAATGTTGAAGTCATGCGTGATTTTTCGTGGACAGTTTCACAGTCAACGAGCGCAAGAAGATTGCTGATTGAAAGTACTTCTAAATACATTTCGGATATTGGAGATACAAATTTCTGGGGTAGTGGTGGCTTTATTGCCGATACTCATTATACAACTGACCGGCCAAACTGGGGTGGACAACAGCAATGGTATACTCGAAATACTATTTTTCCTTCAGGCTCAGGAAATATGGGAGGTTCGTACAATATGGTTTGGCAAGGTTGTGTGAATCCTCCGCAAGCAAATGATAGTAATTCTCCAATTCCAACAACTCCAATTATTAGAGAAAAACCTTTTCTGTTTATAGATAAAGATAGAGAATATAAAGTGTTTGTTCCTGCGTGGCAAAAAGATAGAGTTGGGGTTTCTTGGTCTGCGACAGATATGGGAAAAGGTAAAATTGAAGATTTGATTACAAGCTGGTATGTTGCCAAAGAAGGTGATACTGACGTAGAAGTTAATGCCGCATTGAAAGCAGGTAAAAATATATTTTTCACTCCAGGGCATTATGCATTAAATGCTCCAATTCAAGTAAACAGAAAAGATGCAATTCTTCTGGGGGCTGGAATTGCTTCTGTGACATTAGAACCCACTGAAAAAAATACTTGGGGTTGCATTTATGCTGATGATAAAGATGGAATTATAATCGCAGGATTGCTTATGGATTCTTTCAATAGTACAACCTATCAAATCAGAATTGGTAATGAAGGAGCAAATGCAAGTCATGCTGTAAATCCTATTCTGTTTTCAGATATTACTTGTAGAGTAGGCGGAGTACAATCAAAAAATATTCAGATTCAGGTTTCAATGCAAATCAATAGTAATAATGTTGTGGGAGATCATTTCTGGTTATGGCGTGCTGATCATGGTTCGCAGAAAGGTGGTGCTGAACGCTGGGTTAGAGATAGATGTAAAAACGGACTTATTGTTACTGGTGATGATGTTACGCTATATGCTTTGTTTACAGAACACTATCAGGAATATGAAGTTTTGTGGTTGGGAGAACGAGGAAGAACTTATTTCTTTCAAAACGAACCACCTTATGATGCGCCAAATCAAAAAAGTTGGAGTAGCCAAGGAGGTAGAGTTGATGGTTATGCCGCTTTTAAAGTTGCTAATACGGTAAAAGAACATCATAGTATTGGTATGGGGTCTTATGCAGTTTTTACAGGAACAGATGGGAATGTCAATAAGAAAAATGGTTTTGAAGTTCCTAATAGTCCAAATGTGAAATTGGAGAAAATGTGTATTACCCGTTTTGCAGGTTCGGGAAATATTCAGAATGTTATTAATAATACTGGCGGAAGTACAGCAACTGGCGTAAAACGTGTGGCATTATATAATAACGATGGAGGTACACAGCCTTTTGATGAAGAATTTACTTTGCCTAATAATCAATCTTATCCTTCTTATATAAGTATGGAGAAATAATAAGAGCGATTTTTTTTTTTTTTTTTTTTGCCACGAATTCACGAATTATTTTTTTTCAAATCTTTGTGATTATTTATTCGAATTAATTCGAATAATATTAGATCAAGTGTTTAAAAAGAAAATTCGTGAATTCGTGGCTAATTTTATTTCGTTTCTATTTTGTTTGGGAAATAGCTAGCAAAGTCGAAAAGTTGTATGTTTTAAGTTTAAAGCAAAAAAAAAAGTCTTTTCAATTGAAAAGACTTTTTCGTCGGGGTGGCAGGATTCGAACCTGCGGCCTCCTGCTCCCAAAGCAGGCGCGATAACCGGGCTACGCTACACCCCGAAGATGTATTTGTTATGGTAGTGCCCAAAAGCGGATGCAAAGATATAAATAAATTTGATTTGTAAAAGAAAAAAATGAAAATAAATAAAACTTATTTGAACATAGCTATTTCAGATTTATTTTCGGCGTTATTTTTTATAATAAAGTTTACATTTGCAACTCAAAAATACTATTACTATGTCAGATACAATCGAAAAAATTAAATGCCTTATTATAGGTTCTGGTCCTGCAGGTTACACAGCAGCTATTTACGCAGCCAGAGCAAACATGAATCCGGTTTTATATCAGGGTATGCAACCAGGAGGTCAGTTAACTACAACTAATGAAGTAGAAAATTTTCCGGGATACGTTGATGGAGTTACTGGACCAGAAATGATGATTCAGTTACAGGAACAGGCAAAACGTTTCGGTGCAGATATCCGTGATGGCTGGGCTACAAAAGTTGATTTTTCAGGAGATATTCATAAAGTTTGGATTAATGATTCCATCGAATTGCACTGTGAAACTGTAATTATTTCTACAGGTGCTTCGGCTAAATATTTAGGATTACCATCAGAACAACACTATTTAAATATGGGTGGAGGAGTTTCTGCTTGTGCCGTTTGTGACGGATTCTTCTACAGAAATCAGGATGTTGTTATTGTTGGAGCAGGAGATTCTGCATGTGAAGAGGCACATTACTTATCTAAACTTTGTAAAAAAGTAACAATGTTGGTAAGAAGCGAGAAATTCAGAGCTTCTAAAATTATGGAAGAAAGAGTTCGCAAAACAGAAAACATCGAGATCTTGATGAACCACGATACTGTTGAAGTTCTTGGAGATAATAATGTAGTTCATGCTATCAAAGCTTTAAACAAAACTAGTGGAGAAGTTATCGAAATTCCAGCAACTGGTTTCTTCGTAGCAATTGGTCATAAACCAAACACGGATATTTTTAAAGATTACATCACATTAGACGAAACGGGATACATCGTAAATACTCCAGGAACATCTAGAACAAATGTTGAAGGTGTATTCGTAGCAGGAGATGCTGCTGATAATGTATATCGTCAGGCTATTACTGCTGCAGGTACAGGATGTATGGCCGCTTTGGATGCTGAAAGATATTTAGCTTCTAAAGAGTAATTTTTTTAATTTTCAGTTACAGTCACAGTTTTCGGTTTATATTGAAAACGTTATAAAATAAGAGTCCCAATCATTTGATGATTGGGACTCTTATTTTATATATGCTTTAATCTGTGAACTGCGACTGAAAACTGCGACTATTTAATCTTCTTAAGCAACTTAGCTTCTTCAGAAAAACGTGTCAGTTGTATTGCTGGATTTCCTAGAAGAGAAATTTCAGCTTTATCTCCAATGGCTAAAGAAACGGTTGTTTCTGCCAAAATACTTCCAACAGCAAAATTTTCTGCAGTTACAGTTGCGTCTTTCAAAGTGAATTTTGTTCCAGTAAAAACAGCGTTATTGTCTAATCTAATAGTCGCTTTTTCTGCAATACCTTCAATGGCAGCATTTCCTCTTTGATACAAATCACATTTGAATTTTACAGCAGAAACTAAAGTTTTAACAACTGCATTTTTACTCAATTGTAGATTTGCGTCTTCAGCTTTTAGGTTTAACTCAGTTCTGGTCTTATCATCAGCAATTAAGTTGAATTTTTTTGCATTGACATTCAAAAAAAGTTTAGAAAAATCTAAGCAATTCATTGTAATATCGTCTAATTGTAATTCCTGAATCGCATAAACAACCGCATCATTTTTAGAGATCACTTTATTTAGTGATTTGGTGTAAGTTACTTTGACTGCTAATTTTTTAAAAATTGCAGTTTCTTTATTAGTGTATAATCGAAGCGTTTTTTCTCTTAAATCCATTCCGATAATATCGTGTAGATTGTCATCGGCTTCAATTTTAATTTCATTTTTTTCTCCTTGTTCCAAATAAACTTCCAGATTGTCATCGACTTCAATGGCATCAAAACTGCCAACTTCTTTTACTGAAGTCGTTACAACTTTAGAACCTCTAATTTTTTCTCTTTTTTGAGCGAAAGTCAATGTTGTAACAAATAATAATAGGAGCAGCGCTGTACTTTTTTTCATTAATTCTAGATTTGATTTTGACAAATATAAAAAAATCATCCACTTTGGGTGAATGATTTCTTTTATATTTAACAGTTGCTTGTTTAGCTTTTGTTAACGCTTCCTCCTGAACTTGCTGATTTTTCAACGGTTTTTGGATTGCCGCTGTACTCAATATTAGCTCCGCTAGAAGCATCAGCTTTTAAACTTACAATTGGTCGTACAGAAACTGTTCCGCCGCTAGAAGCATCTGCATGAACATCGTTTGCCATTAATTTTTCTGCATCAATACTTCCTCCACTTGAAACGGAAGTAGTAAGACTCAAAGCTTTTCCTTCAATATCTATCGAACTTCCACTTCCAGCGTCTATTGAGATTCTGTCAGATTCAATTTTTAGATCCATAGATGCTGCACTTGAAGCTTCTAAAATTACATCTTCGCTTAGAACAAGTCCATTAGTTTCTACGCTCGAAGCGCTGGAAGCTTCTATTTTATGAAGAGCAGGCATTTTTACAGTTACAGTTTTTGATGTAATGTTACGGAAAGAACTGTATTTGCATTCAATAATAAGTGTTCCGTTTTCTACCTTAGTAACAATTTCTTTTTGTAGATTGTCGTCAGCTTCAACTGTAATTTCTACAGAATCAGATTGTTCAATAACTACATCAATAGCGTTGCTTACTTTTATATTTTTAAAATCACCTTGAACAGTTCTTTTTTCAGTAGTAACGTTTCCACTTCCCTCAACCGCATTCATGTTGAAATTACATGAAGCAAATAGTAATGCTGTTATAGTTGCTACTACAAATTTTGTAATATGAATGATTATTTTTATCATGGCTTAGTTAATTTTGATTATCACTCCGTTTTTATCAGTGGTTAGTCTTCCTTTGGTTTTTTTTCCGTTTAAAACTTCTTTTCCGTTAATTTTAACTGAAACTTCTTTTATAGTGTCAGCAGTATCGATGTTGACATCATTAATTTCTTCGTTTATATTCTCGTAGTCATTTTCATCATCCTCGTCAGTAGGACAGTTTAAACATCTTACTTTAGAACCTATAACTTTATAATTGTAATTTCCTTTGTGATTTAATTCAAGAAAATTGTCATCTGAATTATAGTAATCTCTTACAGAAGAATCTGGTTTAATTAATTGTCCTTCTGGTAAATAAAGGTAAATGTCTACTTCTTGTCCTCTGAATTTATTTTTTACATCTGTCAGAAAATAGTTATCCAAAATTAAATGATTTCCGTTAAGTAGAAACTTATAATTAATTTTTTCTGCTCTTTTTTTAGCGTTAGTAAAAGAATTTCCTCTTGCACTTTTTTCGATCTGAATAAATGGAGCTGCTTGATCTGTATGTAAAACATGTAAGCGAACATCATTTGAATAAATCATTTCATTATTAGCTGAATCCTGTACAAATTCAAATTCTCTGTAATGATTTAAGCTTTTTGTATAATAATCACTGTATTTGAATTTTATAAATAAGGTATCAGTCTGTTTAATTGCAAAACTTTTTTTCTCGACTACTTTGTTATCGTATGATAATTCAGTTGCTTGTTTGATTCCGATGCTTGCTAAAATTGCGATAGAAATAATCCAAACGGCTAAAAGGGTGTATTTTGTAATGTTTCCAATCGATTTTAAGTTTGGAGATAACAATTTAAATCCTAAAAGTGTTAAGAAGAAAAACGGAATTCCAACAGCAAAGAACATCAATAATCCAAATGACCAAAGCGGATATTCTGTAAAGTTTCCTGCTTCAATAAAATTCTGCCAAGGAAAATCGATAAAAATGTTAGTTCCTAATGTAAAAACACCGATCAATAACATGATTAAGGTAGAAATCCCTGAGATGATTAGAATTACTCCTAAAAATTTAGCAAAGATTTTAAAAACGGTCATAACAAAGTCTCCAAATGAACTACTTATTCTCCCAGCTCCCGACTTTACCTGGTTTCCCATTTTGTCATAATCTGCATTTTTAAATTTATCAGAAAGCGAATCTATTTCTTCGCGAACTTTTTTTTCGATGTTTGAAATTGTTACTGGTTCTCCCGTCATTTCTAATTTTTCAGAAGTGGTAACGGCTTCCGGAGTTACAATCCAAAGAACGAAATAAGCTAAGATTCCAGTTCCAAAACCTGCAAAAACGAAAATTAAGAATATGATTTTGATCCATACAGCATCAATTCCAAAATAATGACCCAAACCTGTTGCTACACCACCAATCATACCTTTTTCTTTATCACGGTATAGTTTTTTGTGTTTTCTTGCACCATAGTCATTAAAAGATTTATTTGTGCTTTCTTCGTCTTCGATTCGGTAATCTTCAGGTTGTCCCATTACCGCAATCACTTCGTCAACATCTTTTAGTCCAACAACATGTTTTTCACTTTTTTGTTTTTCTGTCAACAATTCAGAAACACGCATTTCGATGTCTTTAATAATTTCATCCTGACCAGATGAGTTGTTAAGTGATCGTTTAATAGCATCAAAGTAGCGTGTTAATTTTAGGTATGCATCTTCATCGATGTGAAAAAACATCCCGCCTAAGTTAATATTTACTGTTTTGTTCATGACTTATTGATTTTGATTGGTGATTAGATTTACGGCATCAGATAATTCTGTCCAGGTGCCGCTAAGTTCGTTTAAAAAAGTTTGTCCTATTTCGGTGAGTCCATAATATTTTCGTGGCGGACCTGAGGTCGATTCTTCCCAGCGATAATTTAGTAAACCGTCATTTTTTAATCTGGTTAACAACGGATAAACGGTTCCTTCTACAACTAGTAATTTTGCGTTTTTTAAAGTGTCTAATATTTCAGATGTATATGCGTCTTTTTCTTTTAGAACTGATAAGATGCAAAACTCAAGAACACCTTTGCGCATCTGTGCTTTTGTGTTTTCAATGTTCATAATTTCATTTTGTTTTTTTTTGATTGAACAATTCGTTTTTTGATTGATGATTGATGATGATGATGATGATTGATGATTGTTTTCGAATTAATTCTGTTAGAATTAGTTCTTATGGCATATAACTTTTAACCTTTTTTAAGATTACTTTATAAAAGGAATCGTAATCGGATATTTGTATAATTCTCCGTTTGAAGCTTTTATAGAAGCATAAATCACTAAAAAGAATTCAACAAATTTTAACACTCCAAAAAGAATAACAGCTGTAATTCCAACACTTAACATTCCGATGTGTGCCTGAAAGTTAAAGTTTCTGATTACAAAATCGTGATCGTTAAAAACAGCTTCTAATGGAAGATTTTGCAAGAAAACCGTAATAAAAATTGGTATTGCGATAAGTGCTAAAATCAAAGTATAAAGCAATAGGCTTAACTGAAAGTTCAATGTCTGTTTTCCGTGATGATCTACAAATTCAGATTTGTCTTTATAGTTCGTCCAAATGATTAGCGGAAAAATATAGTTCCCAAACGGAATTATATACTGACTTAAAGTACTCAAATGAGTAAATGCTGCTGTATTTTTTTCTGATGTTTTTTCCATGATGAGTGGTGTTGTTGTTTCCATGATTAAAAGTATATAGTAATTTCTTATGCAAATATATGTCTAAAAACTAGTATCTTGTTTTGCATAGTACCAAATATTAACAAAATATTAACAAATGCAATTCGTAAGAATAATGTTTAAAATATTGAAAATCATTTGCGTGCCCTATGTTTAAAGGCTTCTTTACGATATCTAAAGTATTTATTGTGCGCGCATAGTTTTTTTGTATTTTTACATGAAAAAATATATCCTATGGCACTTTCGGTATCAAAACTTAATAAATTCGTCTTGTTTAAATTGCCTTCTGCATACTTTTGCGGAGTACGTGTAAAAGATATAAACGATAGCAGTTGTACAGTGACAGTAAAGCACAGATGGATCAATCAGAATCCGTTTAACTCTATGTATTTTGCAGTTCAAGCCATGGCAGCGGAATTGACAACCGGAGCTTTGGTCATTTCGCAGATTCAACAGAGTGGTAGAAAAATTTCCATGTTAGTAGCCAATAACAAAGGGAACTTCACAAAAAAAGCAACAGGAAGAATTACATTTGTTTGCAAAGACGGGCATTTAATCGCCGAAGCGATCAAAAAAACAATTGAAACAGGAGAAGGACAGACATTCTGGATGAAATCGATAGGAACAAATGAAGAAGGTGTTCAGGTTTCTGAAATGGATTTTGAATGGAGTGTTCGCTTAAAATAAAAACAACCTCATCTCTGAGGTTGTTTTATAGAAAACTCTTGCGGCTATTTTTTAATGATTTTAAAACTTTCACTGCTTCCGTTTTCAAAACTAACTTTAACAAAATAAAAACCACTCATTAAATTTGATGGTGATATCTTTATTTGTGAATCAGAATTATTACTATTCTGGTGCCACACTTGTTTTCCGCTTCCTTCATAAATTGTAATTTGTGCAACACTCAAAGACTTTGTGGATTCTATTGTAAAAACGTCACTAAAAGGATTAGGGTAAACATTCAATGATTTGTTTGTTGCGAGTTCAAAATCATCATTCCCTAAACTCGGATCATAAGTTCCAGCTTCGTTATTATTTTTATCTAAGGAAGTTACCACAATAAATTTAGTATCAACTTGATCCTGAGTCAGCGTAAACTGGTTTCCGGCTGTTATTTCTATAATTTTAGAACCGTCATCTTTGTTGGTAACGGCTTCGGCAGCATTATTAAAAGCATAAATTACGTATTTTACTGGTAAATCACCATCAGAGGCGGGAGCAGGAGTCTCCCAAGTTAAACCAGTTCCTGTAATTGTAATGTTTGCGGGTTTGTTTGGGCAAATGGCATCTTTTCCCAGAATAGGAGGAGCGAAAGATTTGTACTTGTATTCTGCTCCACTCAAATTTGTATTTATTGATTTTGAATTCGTTTTTATAGAAGCATAGCTATAGGCAATTTGACCAAATGTAGCATTCATGGAGGCTGTTCTATTATGAATCGTCTGATTTTGTAATTCTGATGATGCCCAGTTGTTGGTATCATCCATCTTGTAAAACGCCTGACTTACATATAATTGCTTGTTTCGGGCTTTTATTTCATCATTCCACCATTGCGAAAGTTTTACATAATCTTGCGCTCCAGTGATTTTCCAATACAATTGTGGGGCCAGATAATCTACTTTTCCAGCGTCTAACCATGCAATCGGATCGTAAAATAAATCATTGAAAGATGATCCGCCTGTAATTCCGGTAGGCACACCACTTTTCCATATACCAGAAGGACTTACTCCAAAAACAATATTTTTATTTAAATTAGTATTAATAACCTGAATGGCATCATAAACCATTGCAATCATAATGTTTCCGTTTTCTCTCCTCCAATTTGCCAATGTCAAGCCATTCGGATTATGGTCAGTAAATGCCTGACTATCTTGATTGGCAGGAGCTGCAGCCATGGCACCACTTGGATAGAAATAATCATCAAAATGAATTCCATCAACATCGTATCGTGTGGCAATATCCTGAATGATAGAAACAATATAGTCCCGAACTTCAGGTAAGCCAGGATTTAATATTTTCAAATTGGCATTATTGGCGGCAGTAATTACCCATGACGGATTTTTACTTATCGGATGATTTGATGCATTTGCATAGGTGCCATTCTTTGCCCTATAAGGATTTATCCAGGCATGAAGATCCAATCCTCTTTTATGCGATTCGGTTATGGCAAAAGTCAAAGGATCCCATAAAGGGTTAGGAGCGAGTCCTTCTGTTCCTGTTAAATAGTTTGACCAAGGTTCTATAGCAGATACATAAAGTGCATCGCTTGCTGGACGAACCTGCAGAAATACCGTATTATATCCATTGTTTTGCAGATTATCCAGAATTGTAAGTAATTCGGCCTGTTGCACAGCGGGAGAAGCTGTTTTGTTTGTAGGCCAGGTCAAATTGAAAACAGAGGGTAAAAAAACACCTCTCAAATCTCTTTTAGGTGTTGTTTTGCTAAATTCTGGTCCCTGTATACATTGTGCTTCTAGTAGAGAGAAACTCAACAGCAGGCATGTTGTGATTGCAGTTTTAAAAGCAATAAGAGTAGTTTTTTTCATAGTAAATTGGTTTTTTGGTATAATTATCTGAGTATAAATATATTAAAAAAACGCAATTGTATTCGTTTATTTTGCATTTTATTTCGTTTTTAATTTCTTTTAAAAGATGAATAACGCAACAAAGCGCAAAACAAATAAAAAAAAACAGTAGAATTTAAAAACTGGATATAAAAAAAGACCTCAATTGCTAGAGGTCTCTTCTTGTTTTTATAAAAGTTACGGTTATTTTTTTGCGCAACATTTTTTATCTTTTTTATCTGTAGTTTTTTTGCAGCAAGATTCTTTTTTAGCTTTTTCTTTTGCTGCAGGTTTTGTGTCTTGTGCATTAACACCGATTGAAAATAAGGCTACTGTAACGATAGTAATTACTTTTGTCATTTTGTTTAATTGTTTTTTGTTAGAAGTATAATTGATTGAGTCAAATATAAATTGAATTTGTGCTTGTAAGAATAGTTCTCTTGTTAATGTTTTGGTAAAAGTGATCAGATATTAAAATCCATAAGCGATTTTACGTTCTTTATATCGCCCTTTTTCTATAATCCAGACCAATTCATAACCTCCTGCGCCATCACCATTACTTGAGGCTATATAAAGAATGTCGTTCTTTCTATCATAATTTATTTGCGTGTACGAAAAGTTGGGTTCAAACAAATCGTCAAAGGCATCTTTAGGAAGATCAAGAGTTTTTTTGCCTATTGTTACTGTTATCAATTTATAAGTTGTTCGAGGAATATTACCATCTGTCCCCCAGATTTTCTTTCCGTTGATTTTTTCAAGAAAAGATTTTTCGTTTTTAGAATAAGCTAATTTGGCTGTTTTTGAATCAAATTTTTTACTTTCTATAACAATGGTTAAACTATCTTTTTTAAAAATGACTTTTGTAGAAGTTTCTTTAATTAAAGGAATTTTTGTGAATTCAGATAAATACTTAATTCTGTCTTTGTAAACATAACCGCTTCTGTCCTTATTGTTTTTAGAATAATCAATTCCAATCCAGTTATTTTCGGGCTGAAAACCATAAACGACAAAACCATTTTCTAATTTATCTGAAATATTATTGCCTTTCTGGGCTTCACTTCTAATATTTACATAACCGTCATTATCTTTTATGATTGCAAATTGCGCGAATATTGCATTGCTAAAAAGTAATAGAAAGAAAAAGCAGATTCTCATGTTAATTGATTTTAATTTTTTAAATCGTCTTGTATTTTTATGTTTAACGATTTCATAATTATGCCTTTGTAATTATCTTTTAATAAATTCCGTATTGCTTTTTGTGATTTATACACAATTCTATAATTATCATTTTCAATTTCAATGCTTTTGATAGATTTAGAAACTTTCATAATTTCCTGATCATTCCATCTTCCTCTTCCAAAATAAATGTGCCCACTTGTCTCATCTGGATTATGAGGAATTAATTTAAAAACGATAGAATCTCCCTTTTTCATTTCATCCAATTGCTCATTCTTAACTTCCGAATTGATGATGAGTTTTACTTTGACATTACTTTCGCTTTTATTAGTAAACAAAATACCTTGTGAAGGATCGCAACTTGTTAGACATACAGTGACGATAAAAAATATGGGAAGAAATAGTTTTCTCATTTTATTTATACTTTCTCTTTACTAGAAATTGAATTAATATTATGATCAATAAAACAGCTAAAAGTAGTAATTCCATAAAAATTAATCCTACTAAGGGCATGCCGCATCTTAGAGGTCCGTTAGCAGTTAGTCTATTTTCAATGATATTAAATACTAAACAAGAAAAGATGATTTGTAAGAGAAAATTAATAAAACTTACTTTTACAAAATTTAGCTTGATACTTTCTGCAAGATCTTTTGTTCCAAATATAAGTTGAAAAATTGGTGGAAGAACTAGTAATAACAATGGATTCATTTCGTAGTTTAATTAAATTGAATTTTGATGCTTGTTGTCATTCCAAAATCGATGCCATTATGCAATCATAGCTTTCTATTTTATCAATTTTCCTTTTTTTGATGAAGATAAGGTCGACATATCCGCACAATAAAATGAACTTTTATCACTTATATGGTTCAAAAAAAATCAATAATTCAAATTAACGCCAAATCCAATTCCCATATCACTGTCATAATGCGTCGTGATTCCGAAGTTTCTGGCAACAATATATTTCAAACCAGCCATATATTCTTTATCAGTATTCCACATTAAATTCATTCGCAAACGTTTCGCAAGTGGAATATCTTTTCGCTCAAATTGAACTCGTACATTTCCATCGGTATAAACCTCAACTTGTGCTTTTACTAGCATTGGCAAAGTATATTCCAAACCGGCGCTAAAAACTGAACGATTGTCTTTGGTGTTTTTTTGTCCGAAAAGATTTTGTTCCTGTTCATCCATTCCCATTCTTCGGTATCTCCAGTCAAAACCAATAAAAGGCATTAACCATTGATTTTTTCCGATATATCTTCCAATATGAGTTTCCGTTTCGTAACCGTGTTCGTTGTTATAGCCCAATCTCCATTCCGTTCCAATGCTCCATCTGGTGTTGCTGAACATCGCTTCACCATCATTTCCGTTGGATGCAAAATCATTTTCAGCCATAAAATGAAACATTCGGTCATCCATTTTCAGCATTTTATACGCCATTTCAGGATGATGAATCAACGGATTCGGAGCTGAATTTTCATAAGAGAAAATACGTCCCATTCCTGCCATCATGTGATATAAAATATGGCAGTGAAAAAACCAGTCACCGTCTGCATTTGCCTGAAATTCGATCGTATCGGTTTCCATTGGCATAATATCAATCACATTTTTTAACGGAGAATAATCACCATGTTCATTTAAAATTCTAAAATCATGACCGTGTAAATGCATGGGGTGGCGCATCATGGAACCGTTGTACAATACAATTCGAACGTTTTCTCCTTTTTTAATTAAAATCTTATCCGTTTCAGAAACCACTTTGTTGTCTAAACTCCAAACGTAACGGTTCATATTTCCAGAAAGCGTAAAACGTAATTCTTTAACAGGCGCATCTTTTGGAAGATTAGTTTTAAATGGAGATTTCAGCATTCCATAATTTAAAGTCACAATTTCAGAAGTTTCAGTGCTGTCACTTTCCATTTTCATTCCTTCCATGTTATGATTGGAATGATCCATTGCGGGTTTTGCATTTTCATCTTCGCCCGAAATTTCAGGATACATTACGGCATTCATGTCCATTTTATTCAGCGACATATTCATGCCCATATCGTTCATTTCGCCATTCATTTTCATCATATCGTTCATCATTTTCATCCCTTCAAAATATTTTAATTTTGAAAGATGATGAACAGGCTGTTTTTCGCCATTTCCTAAAAACAAAGATGCAGATCCCGTTCTATCTTCTGCTGTAGCCAAAAAAACAAAAGATTTATTGTCTTCGGGAATAGTAACCACAACATCATAAGTTTCAGAAACGGCAATTATCAAACGATCGACTTCTACGGGTTCGACATCATTTCCGTCGCTGGCAACAACCGTGATTTTTCCTCCTCCGTAAGTTAGCCAAAAATAACTTGAAGCGCCTCCGTTGGCAATTCTTAAACGGACTTTCGAACCAGGTTTAAGATCGGAAAGCTGTTGTTCGTTTTTTCCATTAAGAAGAAACTTTTCATAGTAAACATCACTGACATCCATTGCGTTCATTCGTTTCCATTCGTTGGTCACTTTGGTCGAAAAATGTCCTTGTTTTATGGCTTCAGCATAACTTTGGGTTGTTCCTTTTTTTATAGCAAACCAATCATTGGCATTGTGAAGCATTCGCTGAATATTCTCTGGTTTCAAATCCGACCATTCGCTTAAAATAACTGGAATGGTTGGTAAATCGTCAATTCCTTTTCTGATAGTTGGATCGTCTTTTTTCTTGTTGATGATAAAAAGTCCGTACAAACCAATTTGTTCCTGTAAACCCGAATGACTATGATACCAATACGTTCCGTTTTGAATAATTGGAAAAGTATATTTATGAGTTGTTCCAGGTTCAATTGGCATTTGAGTCAAATATGGAACTCCGTCTTCTTTATTTGGAAGAAACAATCCGTGCCAATGCATCGAAGTCGTTTCTTTTTTCAATTCGTTATGCACATAAATTTCAGCAATATCACCTTCAGTAAAAGTCAAAGTAGGCATCGGAATTTGTCCGTTTACAGCAATCGCACGTTTTTCTTTACCAGAAAAATTGACAATTGTATCACGAACGTGCAAATCGTAACGAACTACTTTTTGTGCCTTCAGCTGAAAAGCGATTAAGAAAAGTATAAAGAAGTATTTGATTTTCATGATAAATTATAATTTTAAATCGTTGGTTTACATTGAACACAATTTATTTTTAACACATAGAGACATAGATTTTTTGTCTTAAAAAGAGAATAAAAGAAACTAGTTTCCACACATAGCGCTATGTGTATTGATGCAAGTGAAACGCCTTTACACGCAATGCAAAACTATGTTTCTATGTGTTTAAATAATTTCGCCCCAACTTACAATTTTAGATTTCTTAATCGCAAAGCATTCACGATTACCGAAACAGAACTTAAACTCATAGCAACCGCTGCCAACATTGGCGAAAGCAAGATTCCTAAAAACGGAAATAAAATTCCTGCTGCAATTGGTACTCCCAACGTATTATAAATAAAAGCAAAGAATAAGTTTTGTTTGATGTTTGACATTACAGCGTGACTCAAGTTTTTCGCTTTTACAATTCCGTGTAAATCGCCTTTTACCAATGTGATTTTAGCACTTTCGATTGCAACATCAGTTCCAGTTCCCATTGCAATTCCGATGTTCGATTGCGCCAAAGCAGGTGCATCATTGATTCCGTCTCCTGCCATTGCTACCACTTTTCCTTGTGCTTGAAGACGTTCGATTTCTTTCAATTTATCTTCAGGAAGGCAATCGGCTTTAAAAGAGCTCAAATGCAATTGCTCGGCAACGGCTTTTGCTGTGTTGTGATTATCTCCTGTCAACATAATCACTTCAACACCTTGATCGATTAATTCTTTAATCGCTTTTGCGCTGTTTTCTTTGATCGCATCGGTAATGGCAACAAAACCTAAAACTTCTTTTTCAATAGAAATATAGGAAATTGTTTTTCCAAGATTTTGCTCAGCAGTCACTTTGTTTTCTAAATCTGAAGAAATAGAAACTCCGATTTCATCCATTAATTTTTTATTTCCTAAAGCGACTTTTTTACTTTCGATAGTTCCAAAAACGCCTTTTCCAGCAATCGTTTCAAAACCTTCGACTTCTTTTAGTTCGCTGTTTTTTGCTTTCGCGAAATTGACTACAGCTTGTGCCAAAGGATGTTCACTATGTTGATTCAAAGAAGCAATGTTCTGAAGTAGAAAATCTTCGTTATTATTAACTGCATATATTTTTTCTACAGAAGGTTTTCCTTCGGTAATTGTTCCTGTTTTATCGGTAATTAAAACATCAATTTTATTCATGTTTTCTAATGCTTCGGCATTTTTTATTAAAATTCCGTTTTGAGCGCCTTTTCCAACACCAACCATAACCGACATAGGAGTTGCTAATCCAAGTGCGCAAGGACAAGCAATAATTAAAACAGCAATGGCATTAATTAATCCGTAAACATAGGCGGGTTCTGGACCGAATTTCGCCCAAAGAATAAATGTCAAAATTGAAATAAAAACAACTGTCGGAACGAAATATTTAGAAACACGATCAGCCAATTTCTGAATTGGAGCACGAGATCTGCTGGCATTATTTACCATTTCAATAATTTGCGAAAGGATAGTTTCTGAACCGACTTTTTCGGCAACCATTACAAACGATTTTGTTCCGTTTATTGTTCCAGAAATTACAGAATCTCCCACTTTTTTATCTACAGGAATCGGTTCTCCTGTAATCATGGATTCGTCGATACTACTTTCTCCAAAATAGATTTTTCCATCGACAGGAATTTTTTCTCCCGGTTTTACGCGTAATAAATCGTCTTTTTTGATATTGTGAATGGATATTACTTTGTCAATTCCTTTTTCTACTAAAGTAGCTTCGGTTGGAGCAAGTTTTAAAAGCTCTTTTATTGCGCCGTTTGTTTGTCCGTGTGCTTTGGCTTCCAATAATTGTCCTAATAAAACCAAAGTGATAATTACAGTTGCTGCTTCAAAATACAAATGAATGGTTCCGTGATGCGATTTGAATTCGGAAGGGAAAATATCTGGGAAAAACATTCCCACAATACTAAATAGGAAGGCAACGCTAGTTCCAATTCCGATTAGTGTGAACATATTCAAATTCCATGTCACAATTGATTTGTAAGCGCGAACGAAAAACATCCAACCTGCATAAAATAAAACGGGAAGTGAAAACAGAAACTGAACCCAATTCCATTTTTCGATAGACATTATATTATATAAAGGATTATTCGGAATCATTTCTGACATTGAAATAATGAAAATAGGAAGCGTAAACAAAATCGCGATTTTCATTTTTTTCAATAAATCAGAATAAGTTTTGTTTTCTTCGCTTTCAGAAGCCTGCATCGGAACCAAATCCATTCCGCAAATCGGGCAATCGCCTGGTTCGTTTGAAACGATTTCTGGATGCATCGGACAAGTAAATTGTGTTGCTGTTATCGCAACTTGCGGTACTAAGTCCATTCCACAAACCGGACAGTCTCCGGGTTTGTTGTATGTTTTATCGCCTTCACAATGCATTGGACAATAATAGACGCCATTTGCACTGTGCTGTATTTTTTTAGTTTCTGTTTTGTGATGATTATGGTCGTGATTCTCTTTTTTATGACCAGAACAGCAAGATTTTGGTGCTTCGCCATGATTTTTAGGAGAATCCATTTCAATCGTATAATTTCCTGCGGCAGATAAAATTTCTTGAAATTTTTCTGTCGGAACATGTTTTTCCATTGTAATGGTAGCCGTTGGCGGATTTAGAGTTACTTCTGCCTGAACGCCTTCAACTTCGTTCAAAGTTTTTTCGACTTTAGTTCGGCATCCGTTGCACGACATTCCTGAAATTATATATTGATGAGTCATTGTATTGGTTTTTAAGTATTACAATGCAAATTTCCGAACTATCGACGAGTTCGGTTTGTATAATTTTGTGAATGATTTGTAAGATTTACAAAATGGGTAAAATGTTCTTGCAAAGACGCTAAGTCGCAAAGTTTTTTTGTTTCACGCAGATTTAAAATGATTTAAGCTGATATAAAAATAATCTGCCCAATCTGCGAGAGAATAATTTTTAATATCGCAAAATATTTTGAGAATGATTTGTAAGATTTACAAATGGATAAAAGTTTTGTTTCACGCAGATTCTGCGGATTGAGCAGATTTAATTAAAAAATATCTGCTGAATCTGCTTAAATCATTTTAAATCTGCGTGAAACAAAATCATATATTCTCAATCTGAATACGCTTTTTATCTTTTGATTGTTTGAAAGAAGTAGGAGTAAAGCCTGTGATTTTTTTGAATTGATTACTCAAATGTGCTACGTTGCTGTAATTCAGAATATCGGCAATTTCACTTAACGAAAGTTCATTGTAAATCAATAACTCTTTTACTTTTTCAATTTTCTGGCTGATGAAATATTTTTCAATCGTGGTGTTTTCAATTTCCGAAAAAAGATTGCTCAGCGAATTATAATCTTGATTTAAGTTTTCAGCCAAATAATCTGATAAGTTGATTTTAAGATCATTGTTTTTATGATGTACCAAATCGACAATCAGGTTTTTTATTCTTTCAACTGTTTTTGTCTTTTTATCATCAATTAAATCAAAACCTAAATTTTGAAGATTTTCTAATAAAACTTCTTTTTGCTCGTCGCTGATTTCTTTTTCCAGTTCCACTTCGCCCAATTCAACAGCAATAGTTTGAAGTCCGAGTTTTTCCAACTCAGACTCCACAACCATTTTGCATCTCGCACACACCATGTTTTTGATGTAAAGCTTCATATTTATTTGATCGTTTCTACCACGTTGCCACAAGTCAACATCGAAGAACCGTAGTATGGATTCTTAACTGCTTTTTCTTTGCTTAACCAATCAGCATCTGCCATTGGGCAATATTGTTTGTAGATTGGCTGTTCCGGATTAGAAACTTTTATTAAATCGTAAGTGCTTTTCGATAAAGATTTAAAAGTCTCACGTTGTTTTTTAAGGTCTGTTGTAGACGAAATACTTTTAGCATCGGCAGTTAATTTTTTAACCACTTTCATCCAAACCGTATGTTCGTTGCTTTTTAATTTGTCCATTTTCACTGCAGTAATCGCTGTCAGTAAAGTTGCAGCTTTCGCCGAAGTCAATTTGCTGTCACTTTTAATAAGTGCATCTTTCACATTAAAATAAGCATCATAAACAGATTGTAACTGACTTGCATCAGCAATTTCTGTTGTTTCTGATTCTGCTTTTACTGTATTCGCCTGAATATGGTTTGCACTAAATAATAGGGTTAGTACGGTTGCTAAAGCTATGATTGATTTTTTCATTGTATATAGTGTTTGAGTAAAGGATTTAATTTCCTTTAAAATTAATTAAAAAAGTTGATTCCGAAAAGACCCAATATGGGCTGTCATAAATGCGATAATTATATTTTCGGCTTCAGCCAAATAGAAGTAAATCCAGAAGAAATAGTAGAATTACTGTAAGATGAAATCGTGTTTTTTAAAGAAAAATTGAAAACATCATTTTGTAAATCAAATTCATTTGAATTCAAAATAACGAATTGCAAGGTAGAAGTTGTACAGCCAGAATGGCGACATTTTCCATCGCAATTGTGTTTTTCTTGTTTTGAAGTTTTGTTTTCACAGCATTTTTTAGAACAGCTGTTTTCTTTTTTAGAAGCCATTTCTTTGTGATGTTCCATATTGCATGCATAAGTATAACTCGGATTCAATAAGAAACTAAGCGTTACAATAAGCAATATGATGTGGATTTTCTTTTTCAAAGAAATTGTTTTTTGAAGTACAAATTTAGTTAAAAATGTTCGAGGAAATTACTTTTTAAGATTTCGCTAACTACAGTTTCTTAAAATCTGTCGGTTTCATGTTTTTACGTTTTTTGAAATAATTCGTCAAATGACTTTCATCGGTAAAGCCAAATTCATACGCAATCTGCTTAATCGGCAATTGATTGTTGTGAAATCTCTTTTCGATTAAAGTCGTTCTCAAATTGTGAATGTATTCGCGATAACTGATGCTGAATGTTCTTTTGAAATAAGCACTAAAATACGTGTGAGCGATATTAAAATGTTCTGCAATGACTTTTACCTGAACCAATTTTGGCTGATAAATATTCTGATGAATGTAATTGGCAATTTGTTCATTATCCAAATGATTTGATTTCATTTGAAGGTTCATTCCACGAATAGTTTCTTTAATTAAACCAAAAATCGAAAGAATTTGATAGAAAACAATTGGAGAAGAAGTCACATCAATATATTTATCGTAAGTAACAATGTTTTCGACGGTATTTTTTAGAATCGTTTTACAAGGTTCATCAAATTTCAAAACGGTTTCTTTCAAGATTTTATCTCGCATGAAACTTTCTGGAGTATTCACTAGGAATTCATCACATGTCAGATTCTGTTTGGAATTGAAATAATTATCAGTGAATTTGATGAAAATGAATCCAGTACTTTTCTTGATGTCAAAATAATGTTCATCGTCTGGCGAAATCACAAACAAATCTCCAGCTTTATATGGAAGCAGATTATTGTTCAAATGATGAATGCCGCTTCCTTTCTTTATATAAATGATTTCGTAATAGGTATGAGTATGCGGGGGAAGATGAAATTTCTCTTCTTCAAATTCATCAAGTACAAGTGTTTTAAACTGATTTAATTTTGGCATAACTTAATTGTACAATTTTATATCACAAATTTACAATTTATTTTTCGCTTAACGGTGTTAATTTTGCCTCGTAGAAATCTATTCCTTTCTACAATAAATTAAAATGAAAAAAAGTCTTATTGCACTCTCTTTAGGAGGGTTAACTATTGGTATTACAGAATTTGTAATGATGGGATTACTCCCAGATATTGCTTCAGATATGAAAGTTTCAATTCCGGTTGCTGGATATTTAATTTCGTCTTATGCCCTTGGAGTTGTTATTGGAGCCCCTTTGTTAGTAATCGCAGGAAGAAATTATGCGCCTAAAAAAATGCTTTTAATTTTAGCTTTAATGTTGGCAGTTTTTAATGCACTATCCATTATTGCTCCTGATTATAATGTTTTATTTGCTTCTCGATTTTTATCTGGATTGCCACACGGAGCATTTTTTGGAGTGGGAGCGGTAGTCGCAAGCCGTTTGGCAGATAAAGGAAAAGAAGCGCAGGCAATTTCAATCATGTTTGCGGGTTTAACTATCGCTAACTTAATAGGTGTGCCTATAGGAACTTATATTGGTCACCACTTTATTTGGCGTTATACCTTTGTACTAATTGCTTTTGTTGGATTATTAACCTTTTTAGCGATCTATTTATGGATGCCAAATCTGGAAAAAGGCGAAAGTGTTAATATGAAAACTCAGCTTCAATTTTTCAAGAAAACAGAAGCGTGGTTAATTATCGGAATTACCGCCATTGGTTTTGGAGGTCTTTTTGCTTGGATCAGTTATATTGCTCCTTTATTAATTAATGTGTCGAAATTTTCGCCAGAAGATGTTTCTTCAATCTTGATCTTAGCTGGATTAGGGATGGTGGTTGGAAATTTCATAGGAGGGAAATTGGCAGACCGTTTTTCGCCAGCTCCAACTACATTAGCATTATTAATGGTAATGTCTTTAGATTTGGTTCTGGTTTACTTCTTCTCATTCAATCAATATGTTTCATTGTTTTTAACTTTCTTAACTGGAGCTATTTCATTCTCGGTTATTGCTCCAATTCAGATGTTG
Organism: Flavobacterium panacis; assembly: GCF_024649945.1. Classification (GTDB taxonomy): domain Bacteria; phylum Bacteroidota; class Bacteroidia; order Flavobacteriales; family Flavobacteriaceae; genus Flavobacterium; species Flavobacterium panacis. Next base: position 288,559 of record NZ_JANKMS010000003.1, read on the forward strand.
ATGATTCGCACCGCAAAAGGAGCAGAGATGATTGCTTCGGCATCTCTTCAGGGAAGTTTTAATATTGGGAATGCTTTAGGGGCTTTTCTAGGCGGATTGCCATTGGCAGCAGGATTTAGTTATTCATCTCCAAATCTTATTGGAGTTGTAATGTCAGTAATCGGAATGATTATTACATTCATATTGATGAGGTTACATCAAAAACAAGTGCAGCTTCAGCACGTTTAAGTATTTTTAAATATAATTTTTAAGCCCTTAACTTTTGTTTAAGGGCTTTTTTTGTGCCTTTATTGAACGTTTGTTTCTTTAAACTGCTTTAAAAGAAACGTTGCGTAAGAAAATTTACTTTAAAATACGCTCTTTTTTTTACTTACAAAGTATTTTTTTTAGGATGATTTTAACTTTTTAAGTGTAAAAAATACACCTAATAATATCGCAATTAATATTCATGTAATCGATTGTTTTTTTTGCAATAATCGAATCAAATGAACGATTAATAATAATATATTTAATATTTTATATTGGATAAAATTGTATATCTCACATAAAAAATCAATAAAATTTTTGATATGTAATTTTTTTTATGACTTTTTTATGAAAAATTATTTTTCGTTTAAAAAAAATATCTATGTTTGTGTAATCGATTACAACTGTTTTTTTTGTTGTTCGAAATCGATTAAGTAATAAGAATTCAACAGAGATAAAAATTAACCAATTTTAGTAAGAATTAAAAGGAATAAATATGAAACAACAATACCTGTAAAAATTAGAATGAATGAATTGAAGTAACCACAAAAAACCACTTAAACCAGAATTTAAAACTTTAATAACTTAAACAATCAACCATGAACTTTAAAGAACTATTAAACAAAGGAGCAGATTTTTGCTTTAAACTTGTTTTCTTACTGTGCTTATTGATCGGAAGTCAAGTACATGCGCAGACCACAACGATAGAGGGAACCGTGAAAGATGCTGCGGGCCTTTCTCTACCAGGTGTAAATGTCTTAGAGAAAGGAACCAAAAATGGGACTTCTACCGATTTCGACGGGCATTTCAAATTAAAACTGACGAACCCAAAAGCGGTACTAAGTTTTTCTTTTATTGGATTTAAAAGCGTTGACGCTTCTACAGATGGAAAATCTAAAGTCAATGTAACGATGTCCGAAGATTCTAACAACTTAAATGAAGTTGTTGTAATTGGATATGGAACTTCTAAAAAATCCGACTTAACGGGAGCGGTATCTACTATTTCGGGTAACGATTTGAAAAAAGTGCCATTAGCAAATGTTGCTGAAGCTTTAACAGGTCGTATTGCTGGGGTGCAAGTAACTTCGTCAGAAGGTTCTCCAGATGCAGATATCCGAATTAGAGTGCGTGGGGGAGGATCTCTTACTCAGGATGCTTCGCCATTAATTATTGTGGATGGATTTCCAATCAATAATATGAATGATATTTCTTCATCTGATATTGAAACAATGACAGTTTTAAAAGATGCTGCTTCAACTGCTATATACGGATCTCGTGGTGCAAATGGAGTAATATTGATTACAACTAAAAGTGGAAAAGACGGTAAAATGGCAGTGAATTTCAATATGTTCTATGGTATGAAAACTATGGCTAAAGAAATTGATGTTTTATCTCCTGAAGATTATACAAAATGGCAGTATGAATATGCTTTGCTTTCACAAACAGGAACAAAAGTGGCTTCTGATCCAAACTCTTACACTAAATATTTTGGAAACTGGCAAGATCATGATATGTACAATGGTTTAAAAGGTAATGATTGGCAAAAACAGATTTTTGGAAGAAGAGGAGAGGTACAAAGCCGTGATTTAGGAATTAGAGGTGGTACAGATAAGCTTAATTACAACTTCAATTATGCTCGTTATGATGAGAAGGCAATTATGTTAGGTTCAAATTACAGAAGAAACAACCTTGCTCTTGCTTTAAAAAGTAAAATAAGTGATAAGATTGATGTTGGTTTTACAGTACGTTATTCTGATACAGAAATTGATGGTGGTGGAGTAAACGAACAAAATGAAAAATCTTCATCAGATTCTCGTATGCGTACTATTGTTGGATATGCTCCAATTCCTGTATCAGGTTTGACTTCTGATGATGTTTCTGGAGACGGAACAGATGTTTTGATCAATCCACTAAGATCTATTTATGATAATAATCGTCAGCAGTTTCGCAAGAACTTCAATATGTTGGGAAGTTTTGGATGGGAGATTGTAGATAACTTAAAATTGAAAGTAGATTTAGGTCTTGATAATTATAACAACTTAGATTATCGTTTTTATGGACGAAGCACTTATTATGTAGCAAATGCTCCAGCTAGTACATTACAGGGTAAGCCGGCAATGATTATGGGAGATAGTAAGGAAAAACGTTTTAGAAATGCTAATACATTGAATTATGACTTCAAAAAAATAATGGGTGAAGATCATCATTTGACAGCTCTTATTGGAGAAGAAAGTATTAATTACGAAGTGAATACTGTAACTTCTACTATTCATGGATATCCTTCATTTTTCGATTTTAATCAAGCAAAAACATTAACTTCACAAGGGACACCACAAGCAGTAGACAACTATTATAGCCCAGACGACAGATTATTATCATTTTTTGGACGTGCGAATTATGATTATAAAAATCGTTATATCTTATCAGCTACATTCCGTGCTGACGGATCAAGTAAATTTTTATCACAGAATCGTTGGGGATATTTCCCAGCTTTTGCAGCAGGATGGAAAATTTCTGAAGAAAGATTCCTAAAAGACAAAAACTGGATTGATCTTCTGAAAGTGAGAGCTAGTTATGGTGAAGCAGGAAACAATAATATCCCTGTAGGGCAACAAACTCAAATCTTTCAATCTATTCCAACAACTTGGATTAATGGGGTTACTAGTGTTTGGGCAATTCCAAAAACAATGCCTAATCCAGATTTGAAATGGGAAACTACAGTAACTCAAAACGTTGGATTGGATTTTGGATTTTTCAAAAATCGTTTAAGTGGTAATTTTGATGTTTATAAAAATATCACGAGTGATTTATTAATTAATTTCCCTGTTCCAGGATCTGGATATGAATACCAATACCGTAACATGGGAGAAACTCAAAATACAGGTTTTGAGGCAACTATAAATGTTGTGGCGATTGAAAAAGCGAAATATGGATTGAATTTTTCATTCAATATGGGAATGAACAAAAACCGCATTAATTCATTAGGTGTTATGAGTAATTTTGGACAAGCTACAGGTTGGGCTTCTTCACAAATTGGAGATGATTACTTAATATCGGTTGGTTCTTCGTTAGGAACTATGTATGGTTACAAAAATGATGGAAGATACGAAGTTTCAGACTTTGATTATGTTGGCGGAAAATATGTTTTAAAAACGGGTGTAATTCCTACTGCTACTACTTTGGTAGGAGATGGAAGTTCTATTAAACCAGGAGACATGAAATTGAAAGATGTTAATGGAGATGGTGTTGTAGATTTAAAAGATAAAACAGTTATTGGTAATGTTAATCCTAAGAGTACTGGAGGTTTTGTAATCAATGGAAACGCTTATGGATTTGATTTAATGGCAGCTTTTAACTGGAGCATTGGTAATGATGTTTATAATGCTGATAAAATTGAGTTTTCTACAGCTACGGCTTCAGGGCAGTATAAAAATTTGAATTCTGCTATGGCCGATGGAAAAAGATGGACAAATTTGGATCCTTCTACAGGACAATTAGTTACAGATCCTACTCAATTGGCAGCTCTTAATGCTAATACAACGATGTGGTCTCCATACATGAGAAGCGCTATATTTACAGATTGGGCGGTAGAAGATGCATCTTTTTTAAGATTAAATACTTTGACATTAGGGTATACAGCACCTGAGATGTTTACATCTAAACTTGGAGTCTCTAAATTAAGATTCTATTTGACGGCAAGCAATGTTTTTGTTTGGACTAACTATTCGGGGTCAGATCCGGAAGTTTCAACTAAAAGAAAAAACCCTCTTACTCCAGGGGTTGATTCAAGTCCGTATCCAAGAAGCAGACAAATGGTTTTTGGGATGAATCTTAATTTCTAATTTAAAATTATCACAAAATGAAACATAAAATAATAATAGCAGGATTGATAATTTCGAGTCTATTTAGTTCTTGCCAACAATTTGAAGACGACTATTTAGAAACAGACGCGCCATCAACACTAAAGCCTGAACTGATTTTTTCTGATGCTGAACTTGCAAAAGGAGCTGTTGACGGAATAAAAGTACCTTTTGCAGAGACAAACTCTTATAGAGGAAGATTTTTACCATATTATGGACTAAATACCGATGTGGAATGGTACAATGCCTCACAAACAGCGGGAGATAAAGCAGACTTGTGTGTGTATGATGCAAAACCAAGTAATACAGAGATGAATAATATTACTAATGCTTATGCGATGATGTACATGGGTATTGAGCGAGCGAATATTTGTATTGATGGTATACGAAAATTTGGTAATGCAGAACCAGGTAATGCGATGGGGCAGTTGTTAGGAGAAGCTTTAACATTGAGAGCTATTTACTACGCTGATTTAATTAGAGCATGGGGAGATGTTCCAGCTCGTTTTGAACCTATTACGACTGCAACTTTATATCTACCTAAATCAAGTAGAGATATTATTTACAAACAACTAATTGCAGATTTAGGAGAAGCAGCGACATTAGTAGCTTGGCCTAATGCAACTTCTTATACAAGCACTGTAGAACATGTAAATAAAGCTTTTGTAAAAGGATTTAGAGCACGTTTAGCATTGGCGGCAAGTGGGTATCAACAATATCCTGATGCAGTAAGAAGAAGTAGTGATCCAGAGCTTTCAGTGGCTAATATGTATGCATTGGCATTAAAAGAATCTCGTGAAGTAATTCAAAGTGGTTCTGCTCGTTTAGAATCGACTTTTGAGGGATTATGGAGAAAATACAATGAAGAAGTTACTACTGCTGGTGGAGAATCTCTTTGGGAACTTCCTTTTGCAGATGGACGTGGTAGAATGTTATTTACGTTTGCTGTAAAACACACCGCTGCAATTGATCAATTCCAGGCTAATGGTGGTAACCGCGGAGGTGTAGCAGGGCCATTACCATTTGTTTTTTATGATTATGATCAAGCTGATACACGTAGAGATGTTACTTGTGTTCCTTATAAATATGGTACAGCAGGAGCTAATAATATAGCTAAACAAGAGTTAGGTACTTTGGATACATGGTATTTTGGTAAATATCGTTATGAATGGATGAAACGTTATGTAACTTCTACTAATGATGACGGGGTTAACAAAATGTATATGCGTTATGCTGAGGTGCTTCTTATTGCTGCAGAAACAGCAAACGAACTGGAAGGAGCTAGTGCAGCAATGCCTTACCTAAAAGAAATTCGTAGAAGATCTTTTGGTTCAGCAGATCAGGCTGAAAAAGTGGAGAATTATGTGAACTCTAAGAATAGTAAAGAAGCGATGTTTAATGCTATCGTTGAAGAAAATAAATATGAGTTTACTGGAGAAATGGAGCGTAAGCAAAATTTAATTCGTTGGAATTTGTTAAAAGTAAAATTAGACGAAGCAAAACAAAAAATGGCAGATTTATCGGCTCGCTCTGGTAGTTATGCTACTGTACCAGCAACACTATATTATAAGTATAAATCGGATAATGTAAGTTTAGATATTTATGGATTAAATAGAGGTGAAACCACAAATCCTGGAGCTACCTATTCTTCTATTGCTTGGACTTGGACAGGAACAGCTGCAGATACTAAGATAAGCTCATTGTACAAACCAGGGGTTAATCCTGATAACAGACAATTCTGGCCAATATGGCAAGTGTTTCTTGATGGAAGTAATGGCCAATTGAAAAATGATTACGGTTATTAAAATCTTTAGAAATTAATAGTAAATTATTAAGGTATTATGATGAAAACAAAATATATATTTACAGGATTAATAACCCTATTACTACTTGCAGTTGGAGTTTCTGGTTGTGAAAGTTACAATGAGGAGTTATTAGACAACGTTGGAAATTCAAGAGAATTTTCCCCACTTGGTGTTACAGCCAGAGTTAGGAATTCAACTACGGTTGAATTAACTTGGACCGCTAAAGCTGATGAAAATGCAGATCATTACACCGTAGAATTTAGTGCAGATGATCAGGATTTCAAGACTATTTTTAAAACAATAAATGTCTCTTTAGCACAATTGCCAATACAAGTACCTTTAGAAGGAGAAACTACTTATTATATTCGAGTAAAAGCTGTAAGTGCTTCTGGTCTTGAAGATTCTAAATGGTCAATTACTACAGCGACGACATTATCTGAGCAGATTTTTTCTCCAATTAAAGCAGAAGAGATTCAAGCGCAGTCTGTTGTTGTACGATGGACACCTAATAGTAATGTTACTCAAATTTTATTTCAACCAGGTAATGTAGTGCATACGATAACAGCGGAAGAAAAAACTGCTGGAGTAGCAACTGTTACTGGTTTAACTCCAGAAACAAATTATAATGTTACTTTAAAGAACGGAACTAAAACTAGAGGAACGTTAGCTTTTACAAGTGGTGTTGATTTGACAAAAGGAATTATCGTAAATCCTGGGGATGATTTAAATGCCAAAATAGCTCAGGTAACAGGAGATACAAGATTATTGCTTATGCCAGGTGTTTATCAGACAAGCGGTGAGATAATCGTAAATAAAAAACTTATTATTAGAGGAGTAAGACCGGAGAATAAGCCAAAACTGAATGTGAAATTTACTCTTGTTAACAATCCTTCGAACGCTAGTGAAGCAGTGAATCTGTCTCTGATTGATCTGGATCTAAATGGAGCTGGTTTAACTGGTGGAGTAATTTCAATTTTAACAGCACAAGCTTCACCTTTAGGAGATGTTTTTATAAGCAGTTCGTATGTTCATGATTATCCTTCTCAACTTATGTATGGAAACGCATCAGCTAGATTAAAATCATTCACAGTAGACAATAGTATTGTTAAAAATATAAATACTGCTGGAGGAGCTGATTTTATTGATTTCAGAACTACTTATGTTGAAAATATTGCCTTAACAAAAAGTACATTTCATAATTGTGCATCACGTGATTTCATCCGTTTAGATGCAGTTACTACTTTTGGGACAAGTGTAACAAGTAATGTGGTGATTGATGCATGTACGATATACAATCCGACATTAATAGCTTCTAGCAGAATTTTGTATGTACGTTTTGCATCAAATGTTTTAGCAGTGAGAAATACGTTGTTTGCTGTTGGTCAGGCAATTTACACCAACCAAGTTGCAACAAGTGCTCCAGGATTTGGAAATAACAACAATTTTAATTCACCAAATTTAAAAGCAGCATTAACAAATAATAGACCTGATACTGGTGCAACAACACTAGATCCGCAATTTGCAAATGTGGCAACAGGAGATTTCACAATAAGTAATCAGACTTTAATGGACAATAAAGTAGGAGACCCTCGTTGGATAAAATAAGAATTCATGGTTAATAAATAGGAAAAGCGGAATACAAGTAAAATTGTATTCCGCTTTCTGTTTTATGTCAGTTTCAAATTAAGAGCTAAAAACCGAGAATGTAAGCTTCAATTATTCAATGACAAAATCAAATTTTTGTAATAAACCTGCAAGTGCTGTATGAGAAACTTTGGTTCCTTTAATTTTATTTTCAGATGGATCGAAAGCATAATTTCTTGAAGTTCTAAAATCCGTTTTCTCCAGAACACTTTCCACGAAAGTGGCACTAGAAAGATCACAGTTTTTAAAAACCGCCAATGATAAATCGGTATTCGAGAAATCAGTTTCTTTTAAAGAACAATCAGTAAAATTGGTTTTCTTTAATTTTTTATAAATGAAAGTTGAATAATCTAAAATACAATCTTCAAAATTCATCGAAAACAAAAAACTATTACAGGCGCTGAAGTCCAATCCCATTAATTTACAACCAATAAATTGAATGTTTTTCAGTCCTGTATTTCGTAAAGTTGCCAAAGAAAGGTTGCAGTTTTTAAAAGTGCAATCCAGAAAGTCATTGTGACTTAAATCGCTTTTAGAAAAGTTGCAATTAATGAATTCGCAGTTTACAAATTCGGTATGATCTAAACTTTGGTCCGAATAATCGATTGTTTCAAAAGTTCGGTTTTGGTATAATTTTGTTTCCATTAAAAATAAAAGGCATATAAGAGTTTATTCTAATTCAATACAGTCGAAAATAGTATTGTTTTGAAGTAATTCAGCAACATTTAGTTCACTGTCCACTCGAAGGATATTATCACAGTCTTCAAGATCAAAATTCCACTGCGATTCCGGTAATAATTGATCTAAAAGGACAGAAGCCGACTCAAATTTAGCCTGGCTGTCAACGGAAGTTTTAAAAACATAAATCATAATTTGCATTTTTGAGCAAGCAAATTTCTGAAAAACAATAATGTATTTGTTAGGATTCTGTAATCAATGATTAGGACTTATCAATCAATTTTCTGTATCTGATAGGCGAAATTCCTTCTAGCTTTTTAAAAAAACGACTAAAGTAAGATTGATCTTCAAAGCCTACCTGAGTTGCAATTTCACCAACTGAAAGTGTGGTTTGAAATAGTAAATATTTGGCTTCTAATAATATGCTGTCATCAATCCATTTTACGGCAGATTTTCCCGTAACCGTCTTCACACATTTATTTAAATGGTTTGGAGTGACATTCAATAAGGAAGAATAATAATTAACCTGATGTTGTGTTTTAATTTGGTCGTGAATCAGTTCTTTGAATTTTCCCGTAATCACTTCTGCTGCCGAAATACTTTTAGATGTTTTTTCGGCATTTTTATTCATTTCATAAAACAAAGTAATCAAGTAAGATTGTACAATATTCAAATCTGTAATAGTAGTTTCTGAATATTCCTTTTTCAATCGTTCTAAAATATTCGTAATCGGACCGATATCTTCTGGAGCCAGTTTTATTTTAGGACTTCCCGAAATTTTCAAAAAGTCAAACTCATTAAGAAGTTCGCGGCTTCCGTATTTCCGAATTAAAACATCAGGATGAAACTGACAGATATAGCCGCTGTGGATATTATTAACATTATCCAGCGAAAAAATTTGACCTGCAGGAATCACAATTATTTCGTTGTCAGTAGTGGTATATTCTTGATAACCCAATTTCATAGTATGCTGACCAGAAGTAATAAAAATCAAGGTATGACAAGAATGTTTAGAAGGAGGAACAGGATGTTGCATGTGCATAATTTCCTCAATTTCAAGACAGAAAAAATGATCCGAATTGGATTTGAAAAGTAAATGAATCGGATTGTCTTCTCCGAGAAATTTTTCTCGGAAACCTTTCGCTTCGTACGTCTTTATTTTTTCAGCCGACTTCGTTCTCATCCTTAATAATATAATCTAAAATCAAGCAATTTGCAGAGATTGTAATGTTTGGTATAAAGATCTTCGACCACTTCAAATAGATTGTCGTTTTCTTGATACAGACTAAAAAAAGCTTTGTCGATCGTACTGCAGCTCGCAATTTTATTATAAGTAGAACCATAACCAGAAATGGCTCTTGCTCCCGTGATATCTAAGAAATACTGAGCTTCTTCTTCGTTTAAATCTAAAACTTTAAGATTCGCGAAATGAATAATTTTTCCTTTCATTTTTCCTTCAAACAATTCGGCAATTTCTTCAATACTGTAGTAATAATCGTGAAGGCAGATATTGTTTTGTTGTCCTGGCATGGCCAGATAAATGATTTCATAATCCTTAAAATTATGATCTTCATACAATAAAACATTCAAACTTTCTTCTAAACCTTCAATCGTGTCGCAGGTTTTATGAATGCTCGAAATACCTTGGTCAATCGCCAATTCTTCCAAACATTTTACCACATTGGTTGGGTTATGATCCTCTATATCTCGAACGCCTTCAAGGCAGAAAATAAATTTTTCATTATCCATGCAGTTTCTCTTTCTGGTTTTAAGGATTAAGTTTTTCTTTTTACGGGTTCTAACAAAAGTATTTTTTCTGAAACAAAATCTACCATATATGGCAGACTTTAACGTGTTTTTTAGATTTTAAATTTAGGTTAGAGCCACGTAAATTTTAAAGCGTATTTTTGTAAACCGAAAAAAAATTACGCATGATACAAATTAACCCAACGGCATCTTTTGCTCTTGAAGATATATTATTCTGTTTTGCATTGGAATCTGAAGCAGCAGAAGTTTTTAAAGGTCATAACGTTTTAATTACTGGAATTGGAAAAGTAAACGCCGCTTACGAACTTTCAAAAGCGATTCTAAAGAAAAAGCCTTCTGTAATTATAAATTTAGGATCAGCGGGAAGTAGCTGTTTTCAAAAAGGCGATGTTATTTGCTGTACCAAATTTGTACAAAGAGATATGGATGTTCGCGGTTTAGGATTTGCACAATTTGAAACACCGCTTTCTGGTTTACCGCCAATATTAGAATATGGTTTGTTAATGGACAACTTACAAGAAGGAATTTGCGGAACAGGCGATAATTTCGAAATGGGACATTGCTCTGACGCTTACAATGTGGTTGACATGGAAGCCTACGCTTTAGCGATGATTGCAATGAAAGAAAATATTCCGTTTTTAAGCTTAAAATATATTTCAGATGGAGCCGATGATAATGCTGCGGAAGATTGGACAGTTCAAGTTCATAAAGCAGCAATTGCTTACGGTAAAATCTTAGGATTGATTGAAGAGACGGAAGCCATTTCTTAAGTGAAGTGGCTTTCTTATTTTTTAAAATATTGATTCATAATTCAATTAAGATATCACTATGCAGGCATGAGCGGGACGCTAGCGCTCGTGCATTATATCGTATCGCTAGCGCGAGCGTCCCGCTCGTGCCCGCACAAAATTTAAAAGAAATCACTTCAAAAAGTACATCTACACCCCTTAAAAAGAAAAAACTCCCACCTCTTTTTTTCTTATAAGCGCTATTTTGCAACACATTCGATTGATTTTTTTCATAGGTTTATTGCAATTAAATTATTCGGATTTTATTAAATTTCGTTTATGCAGTACATTAGAATCTACTTTTTAAGTTTTATTTTATTTCTTTCTCTTCCTTTTGGCTCGAAGGCGCAGGAGTCCGATTTGTATTTTGATCATATCAATTACGATACGAGTTTTTCGCAGAGTATGATTTCCAGTATTCATCAGACCAAAAAAGGATTTATCTGGATTGGAACGGCGAACGGATTAATCAGTTATGACGGTTATGATTTCTTGCGATATGTGTACAACAAAGACATTCTCAACAGTATCAGCAACAATCATGTGAATGTGATTTTAGAAGACAATCAAAGACAAATTTGGATTGGAACAAATAACGGACTGAATCTTTTTAATAAAAACGAAAGAAGTTTTCTACGAGTCGATGTTCAGAAAATAAAAGGCGGTCGAAACTATATTTCATCCATTATTCAAGACGATCAAAATCGAATCTGGATTGGGACTTTTGGTGGAATTAAACGATTAAACAAACAGAAATATGTATTAGAAGAAATCTCCAACGACCATAATTCGCCCTTTAGAAAAAGCAGGGTTTTGTCGTTGTTTTATGATAAAAATTATGGGGTTTTGGTGGGAACTTCTAAAGGTTTAGAATGTTTTGATCCTAAAAATGGCTCGAAAAAAGCGTTGCCAAAAGCACTAACAGAAAACGAATCTTTATTAAAATCCAAAATCTGGAAAATCATTAAAGAAAAAAATGGTGATTTATGGTTTGCAACGGAAGCAAATGGCGTTTTTCGTTTTGATGTCGATAAGAATTTGGTCACCAATTTTCTGTTGAATACCAGCAACAAAAAAAGTTTGTCTTCCAATTGGGTAAACGATATTGTTCCGGTTGACAATAATACGATTTGGTTTGCTACAAAAAATGGTTTATGTGTTTACAAAAAAGACAGAAACGAATTTACCAAATACGGACATAATCCGTTGCAGAGTTACAGCCTTTCAGACGATGATGTAAAATGTTTTTTAAAAGACCGTCATAACGATATTTGGATTGGAACAAACGGCGGCGGTGTCAATTTTTTTCAAAAAACAAATACCAATTTTACCAATGTACGAGAAGTTGTAAAACCCAACTTCGGATTAAATAATGCCACTGTAAATGCAGTTGCAAGAGAAAACGATGGCTCGATTTGGGTTGGAACCAATGGAGGAGGTTTAAATTGTCTCGATTTTAGAAATAATAAAAGTGCTTCGTATTTTATTGAAGGTTATGATTTTGACAAAAGCATTAATATGATTACGGCTTTGGTCAACCAAAATGAGCAGAATTTATTTTGTGGGACTTTCAATGGCTTGTTCAAATTCAATAAGAACAGTAAATCGTTTCAGTTTATTTCGCTTTCGCGGAAGGATTCCAAAGAACGAGAACGCCCAATTACGTCTTTATTAATGGACAATGAAGATTTGTGGGTGGGAACAAACGGAAACGGTTTAAAGAAAGTAATGCCTGACGGAACGGTAGAAATTTACATGGCAGATGGAAGTTCTAATTCACTCAGCGATAATTTTATTACCGATATCGTAAACCGAAAAGACGGACTTTGGATTGCCACACAATACGGTTTGAATTATTTCGATAAAAAACTAAAACAAGTTACCAGAGTTTTTAAAGCCGGACCAAAAAGTGGTTTGTCCAATAATAGTTTAACGGTCATGTTTACCGATTCGAAAAACCGATTTTGGGTAGGTGCAGAAAGTGGAGGCGTGAATATTTTTGATGAAAAAAAAGGTCGTTTCTTCGAAATCAATCGTTCGATGGGTTTTACAGACGAAACCATCAAAAGTATTTCTGAAGATGGGCAGGGAAATATCTGGATCAGTGACAATAATCTGCTTTATAAAATTGCAACTAAAAAGGTAAATTCGGTTTTAAATATCAAAGATTTTGAAATCACTTCTTTTTCTTCAAAAGATGGTTTGAAGGTGAAACAATTTTCAACCAACTGCAGTTCAAATCTCAATGCAAAAGAACTTGTTTTTGGATGTTCGAATGGTTTAATCGTTTTCAATCCTTCAAAATTGATTAAAACCGAAGATAAATCTCCAATTGTTTTAACGAAATTAATCGTCAATAATGAAGAAATTAAACCCGGAAATAAAGAGGTTTCTTTAGAAAAACGAATCAGTGAGACGACAGAAATCACTTTGAAACATGATCAAGGTTATATTGGTTTGGAATTTAGTGCGATGAATTTTATTTCGCCAGAAAAAAGTGAATATGCTTATAAGTTAGAAGGTTCGTTCAATAAAGACGAATGGCATATTATCGGTTCGCAGCATTATATCAATTTAACGAATTTGAATTCGGGGACTTATCTTTTGAAAATAAAAACATCAAATGGAGGAGGAGAATGGAATCCGACCATTAAAACTTTAAAAATTATCATGTTACCGCCGTGGTGGAAAACGTGGTGGGCGTATTTGTTTTACATTGCCTTATTGGCTGGTGCTTCAGTTTTGTTATTTCGCTTTTTAAGAAATCGTGAATTATTGAAACAGGCTTTTTATCTGGAACAAGTTGAAAAGGAAAGACAGGAAGAATTGTATAAAATGAAATTGGATTTCTTTACGAATGTTTCGCACGAAATTAGAACGCCTTTAACGCTCATAAGAGGACCAGTAGAAGAACTTTTGAGTGGTGCAGAAAAAAATTCAAACCTCGAACATAAACTAAAAGTCATAAAAAGCAATTCGGATCGATTACTGAAATTGGTCAATGAATTAATGGATTTTAGAAAAGCCGAAAAAGGAAGCATGAAAATCTATTGCGAACAGCAGGATATTGTGTCGTTCTGTTTTGATATTTATGAATCGTTCCGCGGATTTTCTGTAGAGAAAAAAATCGATTATAAGTTTGTGCTCAATATCAATACCGCTTTGGTTTATTTTGATAAAAATCAGATGGAAAAAGTAATTTATAATCTGCTTTCAAATGCTTTTAAATTTACGAGCAAAGGCGGTAAAATTACTTTGGCAGTAGAACAAAAACAAGATGCTGATGCTATCGAAATCAAGGTAAAAGACAACGGAATTGGGATTCCAGAAAACAGGAAAAAGAAAATCTTTAAAAACTTTTTCCAGTTAGACGAAAGAGGAAGTGCCAATTTAGGAAGCGGTATTGGTCTGGCGCTCAGCAAAAGTATCGTAGAACTGCATCACGGAGAAATCAAAGTGCAGACCGAAGAAGATCCTAATTTTAATACCATTTTTACCATTACATTAAAGAAAGGAAAGGAGCATTTTAAAAAGTCTCAAATTGTAGAAAGTGCCGTAAAGATTGAAGAAAATGCCAATCCGATTTCTGATGTTAAAACAGAAATCGACCTTTACGAACCAGAATATCTGGACGAGGAAAACACTTCAAAAAAGACTGTTTTAGTGATTGAAGACAATGAAGAAGTGCTTTCGTTTGTGTATGATATTTTATACGCTGATTATAAAGTTTTGAAATTTACAGATGGTATAAAAGCGTTGGAATATATGGAAAAAGAAATTCCAGACTTAATTGTAACCGATGTTATGATGCCCGAAATGGATGGTTTTGAATTGTGCCGAATTTTAAAAACCAATCAAAACACGAATCATATTCCTGTTATTTTATTGACTGCAAAATCATCTACTTTAAATAGAATCGAAGGACTTTCAACGGGTGCAGATGCTTATATTTCAAAACCTTTCAGTATTGAAGAATTAAAACTGACGATTGCCAATCTTTTATCAGCCAAAGAAATCATGCGTCAGAAATACGGTGAAGGTTTTATTGGCGATGCTGAACAAGAGAATACAAATACGCCAGAAGGTTTATTCGTAAAAAAACTAACTCAAATTATTGAAGCCAATCTAGACAATACCGATTTTGATGTAAATGATTTAGTCAACGAAATAGGAATGAGTCGAACTGTACTTTATAAGAAAGTGCAAACACTGACGAATCATTCTGTTGCAGGTTTCATCAAAAACATGCGATTAAAAAAAGCAGCGAGTCTTTTAGCCAACACCAGTTATTCTGTTGCTGAAGTAACGTACATGGTTGGTTTTAATGATCGAAAACACTTTAGTAAAGAATTTAAAAAGTTCTATAATCTTTCACCAACTGAGTATAAAAGTTCTCATGTGAATTAACAGGCTTAGTTTTTTTAACCGCAAAGGCGCAAAGTTATACGCAAAGTCCGCAAAGTTTTATTAATAGCTTTGCGGACTTTGCGTTTTCTCTCGTTGTGTGCGTTGCGGTTAAGTTATGCAGTTTATTAACTCTTGAAAATCTTCCATATTTTATTTGTATTACGAATAGTATTACAAAGCTCGCAAAGTTTAAAAAAAGCCTTGCGGACTTTGCGTAAACCTTTGCGTCTTTGCGGTAAAAACCTTTATTTGTCAAAGAAATTAAATGTCTGACAATTTTTTAAGTTTTTTATTACGAATACCGTTTTTTAAGGCTTTAGAAGAGGTGAAATTCGTAAATAAACACGTTCACGCCCCTAAAAGCGAATGTTTTTCTCCCCTCAAAACGTCATTTAATAATCACATTTGCAACATAAATCATGACTGATTTCTATCTAACTAACCAAACAAAATACTTATGAAAAAAAACAAACCTGTAAAGATGTTTTTTCTTGGAGGAAATTATCTAAAACTAGTTTTATTATTTCTGGTGTGTATGCTCTCAACCACAGCGAATGCACAAGAAAGTTCGATTACTGGAAAAGTAGTCGATAATTCAGGAATTCCGTTACCGGGTGTAAATGTACACGCCAAAGGAACTTCAAAAAGCACGCAAACCGATTTTGACGGAAATTTTACAATCAATGTACCAGCAAAAAGCACCCTAGTTTTTTCTTTTATCGGAATGGACGAAGTTTCGGTTGAAACGGAAAACAAGAAAAATCTAAAAGTGGTGCTTAAAGAAAGTTCGCAAGCCTTAGACGAAATCATAGTAGTAGGTTACGGTACCAAAAAGAAAAGTGACGTAATCAGCTCTGTGGCTTCGGTAAAACCTGGTGACATGACCAAAGTGGCAACTTCGGATGTTGCAGAAATGTTGAGAGGTAAAGCTGCCGGAGTCCAAGTAAGTTTGGCCGATGGTGGTCCGGGAAGTTCGTCTTCCATTCAAATTAGAGGAAAAAAATCCATCAATGGAAGCAACGAGCCAATCGTAATTGCAGACGGAATCGTAATTGGAAGTATTAATGATATTAATGCCAATGATATTGCTTCTTTAGAAATCTTAAAAGATGCTGCAGCACAATCTATTTATGGAGCAAGAGCTTCCAATGGTGTGATCTTAATTACAACTAAAAGAGGAAAAACAGGAAAAGCCAAAATTGCTTATAACGGTTTTTCGGGAGTTCAAACCATCAACAGAAATTTTGATGTTTACAGCGGAGAAGAATTCGCGCAGCTAAAAAGAGAAGCCTACAGAACAAGTAATGGAGGTGTTTACAGACCAGATGATCAAGTTTTTACGCCATTGGAATTAGAATCGGTTCAATCTGGAAAATATATTGATTGGGAAAAACTGGTTTTAAGAACGGGTGTAACCAATAACCATAGTTTGAGTATTTCGTCTGGAACAGACAAAACAAGCATTTTCTCGAGTATCAACTACATCAATACTTCTGGAGTTGTTCCAAATTCAAATTTTGAAAAAGTAGCCATGAGAGTAAATGTGGACCAAAGAGTTACAGACTGGCTGAAAATTGGAATGAATGTTTCGCTTCAGTTTTCTGAATCAGATCGTCCAAATGTGGGGAATATTTTGAATAATGCGATTAATACTTCTCCATTAGGACAAGTTTATAATCCAGATGGTTCATTCCGTTATTTACCAGGAGGAATTCAAGAAACCCCAAATCCGCTGATTGATGTTTATGAAACCAATACCAACGAGTTGAACCGAAATGATATTATGAATGTTTTTCTAGATATCAATCTTGCTAAAGGTTTTACATATAAACTGAATGCCAGCCGAAGATCTTGGAATTACAAAGCAATGAGTTTTAATACTTCAAAATCACTTTCTGGAATTGCGAATTCAGGGCAAGGAAGCGGTTATATCGAGTATAAAGATAATGTAGAATATCAATTGAGTAATATTTTGCATTACAACCTGAATGTAGCCGAAAGAAATCATTTCAACGTAACTGGAGTTTACGAGATTACCTCATCGGAATATAATGATTTTAGAAACTCAGCAAGTAGAATTCCAAGTGATATTTTAGGAATTTATGGTTTAGAAAGTGCCTTCTTAAATACACCGTTAATTGGTGGAAATGAGAGATCACTGATTTCCTTCGCAGGAAAATTAGAATACGATTTTGATAATAAATATTATGTTACCGTTTCAGGAAGAGCCGATGGATCTTCAGTTTTTGGAGCGAATAACAAATGGGGATTCTTTCCAGCAGTAAACGCAGCGTGGAATGTTTCTAACGAAGAATTCATGAAAGAACACGTTCCAGTTTTAAGTAATTTAAAATTAAGAGCGAGTTATGGTAAGGTGGGTAATCAGCCAAAAGATCCTTATCAAAGTATGGCAACTGCTGCACAAAGAGATTATATCATTAATGGTGTAAAAGTTTCTGGTTATGTTCCAGGAAATCAATTGTCAAATCCAGATTTAAGATGGGAAACCTCAACACAGTTAAACTTGGCAGCCGATTTTGGTTTATTCAAAAACAGATTAAACGGTACAGTTGAGGTGTATAATACGGATACTTCAGATTTATTGATTTATGAAACCTTGAATGCCAACACCGGTTATACGACTAAACTTTCTAATATTGGAAAAGTAAACAACAAAGGTTTAGAAGTTTCTTTAAATGGAGATGTGATCAAAACGAAAGATTTTAGACTGAATCTGGGAGCGACTTTTACTAAAAACAAAAACAGTATCGTGAGTATCTACGGAAAAGATGCTGATGGAGATGGAAGAGAAGATGATGCGGTTGGAAACTTATGGTTTATCGGAAAACCAATCGATGTTTATTACCGTTACAAAGCGATTGGAATTTATCAAGAAGGAGAAAATATTCCACTGGTTACAGGAACTACTTTGTATCCTGGAGATATTAAATTATGGGATGCAGATCCATCAAATGGAGCGAATCCAAATCCAGATCAGGATCGTGTGATTACGTCTAAAATGCCAGATTGGTTCGGAACTTTTTCTATTGCTTTAGAATACAAACAATTTGATTTTTCAGCAGATATCTATACGGTTCAAGGAATTACAAGAGACAATCCATTTTTATACGATTATGTTCGTGGAGGATCTTTAAGAGGAGTTAAAAACGGAATCAAACAAGATTATTGGACACCAGAAAATCCTGGAGGAAATTGGCCGAGACCACGTGATGGAAATGATCCGCCGTATATCAACACTTTAGGATTACAAGACGCCTCTTACATTCGTCTACAAAACGTTTCTCTTGGATTCAAATTCCCAGAAAGTACTCTTAAACCTCTTGGATTAAGTAATATGAGATTGTATGTTACAGGAAGTAATCTAGTTACGCTGACAGATTATCAATCTTACAGCCCAGAGAAAGAAATATACGATTATCCAGAACCTGTCACTTGTGTTATCGGGTTACAAGTAGGTTTCTAATTCAATAAAATAAAAATAACAAGATCATGAAAAATATAAATTTTCTATTTGTTTTGATTTTCGGACTTTCTTTAGGACTTACTTCTTGTGAAGATTTTCTGGAAGAAACAGTAAAAGATCAGGTTTCTGTAGATTATATCTACAATTCTCCAGCCGGTTTGGAAGTTGGAGTGAATGCACTTTACAATCAGATGCGTTTCTATAATCTGCCATCTGGAGACAACAGCGATTTGTGGGCCAACGTATTTTTTATGGTGGCAACAGATTTAGGATTGCACAGAACTTGGAACACGCCTTATGGAACAGGTCATAATCCGCAATCGTATACCGGTTCAAAATGGATTCAAGGCTATAAAATTATCGACAGATGTTCGGCTATTATTACTTCGGCAAGATCAATTCAAATGGACGATGCTGCCAAAAGAAGATTAGTTGCACAAGCTCGTGTCATAAGAGGCGAATTGTATTTGGATTTAAAACAAATGTATGGAGGAATTCTAATTGATACGATTCCAACAACGCCGCAAAACATCAACGATCCAGTGGAATACAAAGTCGCAAGCGATGCCGATGTATATAAATTAATTGATGGAGATTTAGATTACGCAATTGCGAATCTTCCTTTCAAAGTAGATCCAGGAAGATATGGACAAGGAGTTGCAAGACACATTCGTGGAAAAAGCGCTTTATGGCAGCAAGACTGGGCAGGAGCAGCAGCACAATTTGATGCTATTATTAATGACGGAACTCATGGTTTAGTAGCACTCGCAGATGTTTGGGGGCAAAACGGAAATCATAAAGAATCACTTTTTACCTATCAAAAAGATTTTTTATTAGGACCTGAGGATAATTTAGCTGGAGGCGGTGGTTCTTGGTTGAGCAGTGTTTTCACGCACAGGACTTATGAATTGAATGCAAACGAACTGATTCAAGATGTAGCTTACGGTGGTCAGGCGTTAGGTTGGTTTTATCCAAACAATTATTTGAAATCACTTTATGATCAAACAAATGATTTGAGATTTAAGACATACTATTATTCAGATAATTATCAGGATTATAAAATCAATGTTCCAGGAAATCCAAAATTCGGACAGCCTATCACGAATCCAGCAATCGCAGCGCCAAACGGAAATTACAGAGCTTGGCATTGGAGTTTGAAAAAATATCATGATACAGAAAAACTGCCAATGACGTCAAACAGCTACAAAGATTATATGTATTACCGATTGGCAGAAACCTATTTATTGGCTTCTGAAGCATATCATAATTTAGGTAATGATGGAAAAGCATTGGCCTATTTGAACAAAGTAAGAAGAAGAGGTTACACCGGAAATCCTGAAAGTACCGTAACCACTTTCGATTTGACAGCTTGGACTTTAAACAATTATTTAGACGAATCAGCAAGAGAATTGGCTTTTGAAAATAACAGATGGTTTTTATTGAAAAGATTAGGGCTTTTGGTAGAAAGACAAAATCTGTATTTCCGCTCAAGTCCGTCTGGAACTATTTCTGGAGAAGTACAATTAAAAATGACTCCAGTAATGGTTAACATGCCGATTCCACAATCACAAATTGATTTAATGGGAAAACCAGCTGGATTTAATGTTGGTTATTAAAGTTTGATTTAAGATATACAATCTATAATTCTATGTCTTAAAACAAAAAATAGGTTAAGGTTAAAAGTTAGTAATAACCCATTCGGAAGTTGGAGTAATCCTGATCTGACTTCCGAATTTAAAAAAGAAAAACGATGGTAAAACAATATATTTTAGGAGCATTAACTGCTTTGATGTTTGCTTCTTGCAGCAACGACGAAAAAGTGGTTTTTATAAATGCAGACGAAGGCGATACGGGAAATCCAAATCCGATTACGCAGACCTTAAAAGAAAAAGCAAAATTTAAAATTGGCGCCGCAGTTAAAATGAGAGACCTGCAAGGAGAAGCCAATTATAAAAATGCCGTTTTAAAACACTACAGCCAAATTACAGCTGAGTTCGAAATGAAAATGGCGAGTATCTGGACTTCTTCAACAGCATATAATTATACGGCAGCCGATTATTTAGTAGGTTTTGCACAAGACAATAAATTGGAAGTTCACGGACATACTTTGGTTTGGTACGATTCATTTCCAGAATGGTTTAAAAATGCTAAGTACGATTCTATTGCTTTTGAGTCAAAAGTAAAAGTTTACATTACAGATGTTGTAGGTCGTTACAAAGGAAAAGTAAAAAGCTGGGACGTAGTCAACGAAGTTTTTGCTGATGGCGGTGCTATGCGAAACGAAACTGTAATTAACTCGCTATTTAAAGATCCAATCGGATTTTATGGAAGATGTTTCCGTTATGCAAAAGCAGCAGATCCAGATGCAAAATTATTTTATAATGATTACAGCGTGGTTTTGGATGCAGGAAAAAGAGCCTCAATCAAAAAAATGGTAACGAGATTTAAAGCTAATGGAGTTCCAATTGATGGTTTAGGAGATCAGTTTCATTATGCGACAGATACCAACAGACAAACGATGAAAACGGGTTTTACAGACATGGCCTCTACAGGATTATTAATTCATCTTTCAGAATTGGATATTAAAGTGAATACAGGAAAATCAGATTCCTATGTTTTTAATGAAACTGAAAATCAGAAACAATCTGAAACCTACAAATACATTGTATCGATGTACGAAGAATTGCCTCAAACTCAAAAATTCGCTATTTCAACTTGGGGAGTTACAGACAAATATACTTGGCTCACTACTTTCTGGCATTTCAAAGAATATCCGTTGCTTCTAGATGCTGATTATAATAAAAAACCAGCTTATCAAGGATTTTTAGATGGATTGAAATAGACTACGAGAGGAAAGAAGCAAGAAGCAAGATTTTGTGAGAAGTCTTTCTTCTTTGCTCTGTAAAAAGAAACAAGAAGCAAGAAACAAGATCCTGTGATGAAAGTCTTTCCTATTGCTTCTTTCCTCTACAAAATCTTAAAAAAAAATTAACCAAAAAAACCGAAATCATGACAATAAAATTAAATCATATAGCCAAATTCAAATATTTGCTTTTCGTACTTTTTGCCGTTTTGTTTTCCTGCGAAGACGATGTTCGCGAAGTCTATCTTTATAAAAAAGGAGAAATCAACGCAACTTCAACCGATACAGCGATTAAAGGAGGAGAAACTGTAACGTATACAGATTCGTCAACAAAAGTACGCGCTATAAAATGGACATTCCAAGGCGGATCTCCGGGAGCTTCTATCGAGCCAGTTGTGGAAGTAAAATATACCAAAGCAGGAACGTTTACCACAACTCTTGAGATCACACATACTGATAATACAGTCGAAAAGAAAACTTTTACCGTTGAGGTTGAAGCGCCACCAACACCACCAATTGTTATTCCGACAGATGCGCTGAAAATTTATTCTGAAAATCCTGATTTCACTAAAACAGCTCCTGTTTTAAACTGGGTTTCTAGTAATCAGTTTGTAATAAAAGAAGTAGCGACAGATGGATATGAAGGTGCTTATAGAAATTTCACTCTTCCAGCAACACCTCCGGCTACAGAAGCAAAATGGGCAATGGCAATTCTACAGTTTGTAAACTTTACTGATATTTCATCTTACACTTATATCAATATGGCAGTAAGAACAACGAGTACAGGAAAAATCAGATTTAGAATGAAAGATGCTTCTAACACAGGTTATGTAGAATTTGATGCCACAAGCAATTTGTACGGTTTAAAAAGAGACGGGGCTTGGAACATGGTTAAAATCCCAATTGCCGATTATAAAAAACAAAATGCTGCATTGGATTTAACTAAAATCAAAGACATTTTAGTATTAAGAAGTGTTGATCCAGAAGACGTAAGAGCTTTAAATAATTACACTTTCGATATTGATCATATCTATTTGTCTAAATAATTTTTTTTTGCTCCATTACACTATTTCCATTATGGGACAGTTTTGCTCTGTCCCATAATTTCTCATAAAATAATTAAAAAACGAATTTAATGAAACATTCCATTTATGTATTGTTCTGTTTTATAAGCCTGATTTCACTACATGCACAGAATAAAATTACGTACCAGAAAGTCGAAGCCAGACAAAATGCATTAGATCCAAAATGGGTGGCTTATGATGCTAAAACAATTGATAAACTTCCGGGATTTAAAATAAAAAAGCAGGAGCCAATTTCAAATTTTGGAGGTTTTAAAGTTTGGCAGAAAGAAGCAACTGGATTTTTTAGAACTGAAAAAGTAGACAATAGATGGTGGATTATTGATCCCGAAGGTTATCCGTTTATTTATAAAGGTATTGCAGTTTTCAACGCAGGACGTTCTGTAAATCAGCAGAAAGCATTTGACAAAAAATACGGGAGCAATGAAAATTGGGTAAAACAAGAATCAAAATTATTGCGTGATAACGGGTTCAATGGCGTAGGAGCATGGTCGAATATTAATTTGGTTCGAAATGCAGAAAATCCGTTGGTTTATACCGTGATTATCTCGCCAATGGGAATGTATCATTCCGATCACATTAAAAAATACGGCGGAAAATATAAAGAAGCCAGCTGGCAGAATTATCGTTTTGATTTGGTAATGGTTTTCGACAAAGAATTTGACGCTTATGTCCAAAAAGCGGTAGAAGAGGTTTCTCAATACAAAAATGATAAGTATTTGATGGGTTATTTTACTGACAATGAACTTCCGTGGTATAACGACGCATTAGATAAACATTTAACTTTATTGGCCAAAGATGAGCAGGGATATTTAGCTGCAAAAACTTGGCTGGATGAAAGAAAAGGATTTAATGCATCATTAGCCGATGTGAATCAAGAAGATAGAATGGCTTTTACAGCTTTTTATTTTGAAACTTACATGAAAAAAGTAACAGAAGCACTTAGAAAAGCAGATCCAAATCATATGTATTTAGGTTGCCGTTTCAATCAGGATAAAGAACAGGAATTGACAAACCCAGAGATTTTTAAAGTAGCTGGAAAGTACATGGATATTATCTCTATCAATCATTACAGAAAATGGGAACCGAGTCAGGAATTGATGAACAATTGGGGAGAATGGTCAGGGAAACCGTTTTTAATTACAGAATGGTATACTAAAGGAGAAGATTCTGGTTTACCAAATAATACAGGTGCTGGATGGCTGGTTCGAACGCAAAAAGAAAGAGGACTTTTCTATCAAAATTTCACTTTGGATTTGCTTAAAAATAAAAACAGCGTCGGCTGGCATTGGTTTAAATATATGGATAATGATCCGCAGGATTTAAGCACCGATTATTCGAACAGAGATTCAAACAAAGGAATTGTAAACAGCAATTTCGAACCGTATCAGCCTTTGTTAAAAGAGATGAAAGTGATTAATGACAACGCTTACGAACTGACACGTTATTTTGATAAAAAATAAATATTTAAACACATAGAAACATAGGTTTGTTTTTTCTAATAAAGGAGTTTTTCACACATAGCTATGTGCATTTAAACAAGTGAAGCGCCTTTTAACACAAAGTAAATCTATGTTTCTATGTGTTTAAAAAATCTGCTTCATCTGCCAAATCTGCGAGCTAAAAAATTTTCCCGCAGATTTAGCAGATCAGCAGATAAAATCTAGCTATGTGCATTTAAACAAGTGAAACGCCTTTTATACACAAAGAAAATCCTATGTCTCTATGTGTTAAAATTTAATTACAGATAATTAAAAATAAAAACAATATGAAAAAAATTGTAATGCTGTGTTTTACTTTTCTTTTAATGGGAAAGGCAACGGCACAGGAAATTCCTTTGGTCTCTAACATTTCAGCCAGAAACAATATGACTTTAAACGGAAAATGGAGTTACATTGTAGATCCGCTGGAAAATGGCTATTACGATTACCGTTTGATGCCTTTTAAAAATAACGGATTTTTCGAAAACAAAAAATGGAATACCACAGATTTAACCGAATATAATTTTGCGACTTCGGCCACAATGGATATTCCGTCTGATTGGAATTCGAAAGATGAAAGATTGTTCTTTTATGAAGGAACGGTTTGGTTTCAGAAAAACTTTAATTATAAAAAAGATGCTAAAACCAAAGGGATTCTACATTTCGGAGCAGTCAATTATGATGCGAAAGTCTATGTAAACGGGAAAATGGCAGGAACACACGTTGGAGGTTATACGCCTTTCAATTTTGATGTAACCGATTTATTAGTCGACGGAAATAACTTCGTAGTTGTAAAAGTCGACAACAAGCGTCATAAAGACAACGTGCCAACCGTAAACATGGATTGGTGGAATTACGGCGGCATTACCAGAGATGTAACTTTGGCTTCGGTACCAAATACTTATATCGAAGATTATCTGGTTCAATTGGATAAAAAAGAAAAAGGTAAAATTTCTGGCTGGGTCAAATTAAACAGTGAAACTGGTAATCAATCAGTTTCAGTTTCAATACCAGAATTGAAAATCAAAAAGAATGTTACGACCGATGCAAAAGGAATGGCATATTTTGAAATCAAAGCCAATCCCGTTTTATGGACGCCAGAAAAACCAAAATTATACGACGTTACTATAAGCAAAGCAGACGAAAATATTACAGATAAAATTGGTTTTAGAACTATTGAAACTAAAGGAAAAGAAATTCTTTTAAACGGTAAAAAAGTCTTTTTACGCGGGATCAGTATTCACGAAGAAGCACCTTTTAGATCAGGAAGAGCATGGTCTGAAGATGATGCGATTACGTTGTTGAATTGGGCGAAAGAATTAGGTTGTAATTATGTTCGTCTTGCACATTATCCGCATAACGAAAAAATGGTTAGAGAAGCCGAAAAAATGGGAATTATGATTTGGTCTGAAGTTCCTGTGTATTGGACGATTTCGTGGACAAATCCAGATACTTATGCGAATGCAGAACGTCAATTGCACGATATGATTTATCGAGATAAAAATCGTTGTGGTATCGTAATTTGGTCCATTGCAAATGAAACGCCGCATAGTGATGAAAGAGATCTTTTCTTAAGTAAATTGGCGAAATACGCTCGTACACAAGACAATTCTCGTTTGATTAGTATGGCGATGGAGGTTACGAAAAGTCCGAACAATGTCAATACACTTCATGATAATATGAATGAATTTGTAGATATCGTGAGTTTTAACCAATATTTAGGCTGGTACAGAGGAACAAACGAATCTTGCAAAGACATGCAATGGGTAATTCCGTATAACAAACCAGTTATTATCAGTGAGTTTGGCGGCGAAGCGTTACAAGGCCTTCATGGAGATAAAAAAGAACGCTGGAACGAAGAATATCAGGAAGAATTGTACATTCAAAATACGCAAATGTTCAATAGAATTGAAGGTTTGGCTGGAGTTTCTCCATGGATTTTAGTTGATTTTAGATCGCCAAGAAGACAATTGCCAAACATTCAGGATTTCTTCAACCGTAAAGGTTTAATTTCTGATCAGGGAATTAAAAAGAAAGCTTTTTATGTAATGAAAGATTGGTACGCTAAGAAAGAAGCAGAATATAAGTAAGTTGTAAGTTTTAGATAAAGTGGAAAAACCTTCAGAATCAATTTTGAATCTGGAGGTTTTTTTTATGTTTTTTCCTTAATTTTATTTAAAAAAAACAAAGCTTAAAATGGAACTAGAAATCATCATAAGACTTCTTTTAGCGGCATTCTGGGGAGCTCTTATCGGAGCTGAAAGAGAATATAGAGGAAAAGCAGCGGGTCTTCGTACCACGATAATGATTTCTGTTGGAGCCTGTTTTTTTACTTTGATGTCTGAATGGATCGGCGGGCCAGGAAATCCAGATCGTATAGCTTCAAATATTGTAACAGGTTTAGGATTTCTTTGTGCGGGAGTTATTTTTAGATCAGACAGTCATGTGAGCGGCATTACTACTGCAGCCGCGATTTGGTCAGTAGCAGCAGTAAGTATGGGAGTGGGAGCTGGGTATTATTTTGCTTCGGCCTGTGCGGCTTTAATGATTCTTTTAATTCTTACTTTGCTTACTATACTTCAAGATAAAATCGATTTAATTAATGAACATAAAACACTTCGAATTACCTTTAAAAGAACAGATGATGGATATAATCGATGCAAAGATTTATTTAATAAACATTCAATAAAATCAAAACTTCTAGGACAACGTCGCACTTTGGATCATCTTACTTTAGAATGGCAGGTGCATGCTTCTAAACATTCGATGGAATCTTTGTACGCAGCGCTCTTAATGGATCCAATTTTTGAGGAATTGGTGTTGTAAATGTTTAAAAGCTCTTATTCTTTAGTTATTGTTTTTATATACTCCCAATTACAGTCGTATATCGAAATTTCTAAATCTGAATTCACATTTATTAAATCGTAAGCTTTATTCTCGGCTTCTAACAGATTATCAAAAGAAAAGGACGGGCGTTTATTATTTTCACCCGCATGATATCTTGTTTTGCCATCAAGCTCTAATACAATTCCTGTTGCTTTTTCGCATAAAATAATTTGATACATAAGTTAGGTAAGATATATGTTTTTAATAATCTCTTTAATCGTTTTTAAAGCTTCTGTTGCAGTTTGACGAATGATGATTTTATTCTTTTTGTCTTTAATTAAAGCCGTAAATTGATTGTCTTCTGTATTGATATCAATGATTGTTCCTCCATATTTTAAAGTCGTTTCGGTAATAGCAATAGGAAGATTTGTAGCTCCAGAAGTTCCTATGATAAATAATATTCCAGAGTTTTTAGCAATTTTCAAGGCGCTGAATTTTTTATGGGTTTGTTCATTATAATATTCATCAAACCATAAAATATTGGGTCTCATCCAGCTGCCACAATTTGGGCATTTTAAAAGTTCAATATCTCGTTCCGTTAAATCTTCATCGATATCTTTTCCTTTTATTTCTTCAGGAAGATTTACTATTTCTTTACAACCGTTGGAACATTTTATTTCTCTGTTGTTTCCGTGAATTTCAAAAATTCTCTCAGTTCCGCTGCGTCTATGTAGATTATCAATGTTTTGGGTAATTAAATGAAATCGGTCTTTTAGAATGTTTTCAATTTCAACTAATTCAGAATGAGCTGTATTAGGTTGGGCATTTTCAAACATTTTTTTTCTAAACAAAGAATATTGCAAAACTTCTTCTGGATTTTCTTTGAAATATTTAAAAGTTCCGAATTCTTCTGGTTTATGAAATTGAGTTCCTTTTACCCAAATACCATCAACACCACGATAAGTTGGAATACCGCTTTCTGAAGAAATTCCTGCACCGGTTAAAAATGTAAACAGATTTCTTCTATTTTTACTTGATACATTTTTTATTATTTCTTCTAATTGTTCCATCTTAAGTTGTCGTAATTATTTGATAAAAATAGTAATTTGGATTTTATTGTTTTTTCAATTGACAAAATATAAAAGTTACTTAATTTTAGAATTGAAAAAATAAACATCATGGCTTTAAATTTGCAACCCATTTTAGAAAACAATCTCTGCATGCAGTATCCTTTAGAAGAAAAAGATTTTGATGCATTATATAAAGTGGCTTCTGATCCTAAAATTTGGGAACAGCATCCGAATAAAGATCGATGGAAAAAAGAAGTTTTCGAAAAGTTTTTTGAAGGCGCGATGCAAAGCAAAGGCGCTTTTAAAATTATAAACAAAGAAACTGGAGAAGTTGTTGGAAGTACAAGATTTTACGATTTCAATAAAGAAGAAGATTGTATTTTTATTGGGTATACTTTTTATGCTGTTTCGTGTTGGGGAAAAGGTTTTAATCTAAGTGTAAAAAAGACAATGCTCGATTATCTTTTTGAATATGTTTCTAAAGTAAAATTCCATATTGGTGCAGAAAATATCCGTTCGCAAATTGCTATTTCCAGAGTAGGCGCAAAAAAAGTTGCTGAAGAAGAAGTCGCTTATTTTGGAGAAAAACCAAAATTGAATTTTGTGTATCAAATTGATAAATCAAATTGGCTAGAATAAATCATTTTATAATAGAGATTTGAACTTCTAAAAATTAAATAATTCGGTATAATTTATTTCAAGTGCATTACAAACTTTTTCAAGAGTTGAAAGTGTAGCATTTGAATTTCCTTTCTCTAATCTAGACATATTACTTTTCTCAAAGTTGCACTTTGTAGCCAATTCTTGTTGAGAAATATTTTTTTCTGTTCTTATTTCCAGAATTCTTTTTCCAACTTTTTGTTGAATGGTTTCTTTCATTTGAAATTATCTTTTATGATAATTCAAATTTTGTTATATATTTGCACAAAGCGGTTATCATATATGATAACATTGTTTTTTGTCTAATATTTAACATATGAAAACACATCAAAAAGAATCAATAAATGAACTTTTGGAATTAATGAATAAAGTCAATTTCTTCAAAACATTAAAAAGTGAAAAGGAATGTTTTATTGCAGAATTAAAAGTGCCAAATTATACTGAATTAAATATGATGATTTCTTCTTTATTAAAAGCGAGCATTCTGATGTTGCAAAACGAAAATTTTGGAAAAGCTTTTTCAGAACCAATGATTTTAGTTGAAATTGCTTTACAGTTGTTGCCAAATGATGAAATGGAGTTGCTTGATAAGATATGTAAGTTGAATCTAGAAAGCGAGGATTTTAATGTTTCCTAAACTTCGGCTTCTCTTGAATAACTGCAAAATAAGAAGCACTAAAAGCAGAAAGACTTTTGTAACCGACCAAATGAGCAATTTGACTTAAAGTATATTGTTTGGCATCTAAAAGTTCAATGCTTTTTAGAATACGAATTAGCTGTAAATATTTTTGAAGCGTAATATTCGTTTTCTGTTTAAAAATCCTTTGTAAACTGCGAACTGACATTTGAGCTAGATTGGCCAATTCGTCAATATCAAAAGCATATTGATAATTTTTATTGATGTAATCGCAAACCGGAATCAAACGACTATCGGCAGGAACTGGAATTTGTAATGAATTATTTTCTTGGCAAAAGTTAGGTAAACTCGTTAAAATCGCATTTAAAAAAGCAGCTTGTTCCTCATTTTTGGTTAATAATTTATCCCATTTTTGAGCGTACAAAATCATTTCTTTTAAAACATTTGGCACTGAAAAAACATGAACGTTTTGATAAAAATCCTGTTCGGGAACAGATTTGAATAATGCAATTATCAAGTTGACTGTTTTAGATTCAGAAGAAATGCGGTGTTCTTTTTTCGTCGGAATCCAAATAACATGATTTTGCGGAACGAGATAGGTTTTTTCTTCAATATGAAAATATTGATAACCTTCTTCAACATAAGTCAATTGGTAACGCTCGTGTGTATGAACGTAATCGTCATGCTGCCAGTTTTGATCATACCAAACATAAGCGTTTGTTGGTATGTTGTCTTCAAATTGACCTTCTTTTTTTTCGGATAAACCGCATTTTAAATTGGCGTTCTGCATGTAGTTTTTGGCAAATTTAATAAAAACGTCATGTTTAATTTTGTAAATGAATATAATTTACAACAACATGAAAAAACTGCAACTCATTTTAGTAGCTATTTTAACCGTATTAGCCATGAATACAACTGAAGCACAAAATAAAAAAACAAACATATTAGTGCTGGTTCATTCCGATAACGGAGGAACTTATGAATTGGCTAAAGAAATCGCCAAAGGAATTGAAAGTGATGCAAATGCCAAAGCGATTATTAAGCAAGTAAAGTCATCAACAAATTCAAAATTAAAAGATATTCCAGTTGCAACGGTTGACGAATTAACCTCTTATGACGGAATTGCTTTTGGATCTCCTGTTTATTTTGGAAACATTAGTACGACAATGAGCGAGTTTCTATCTAAAACCGTTAATTTATGGACGAATCATGCCTTAGAAGGAATGCCGGCAACGGTTTTTATGTCGGCTGGAAGTGGTGCAGGAAAAGAATTGGCTTTACAATCTTTTTGGAATAGTTTAGCGGTTCACGGAATGGTTTTAGTACCAAACGGAATTAGAGGCAATGAAAAAATCGACAAGAAAATTCCGCAGGGAAATTCTGTTTTAGGAACAACAAGTTTGGCATCTTTAAAAGATGTGGAAAGACCAACAAAAGATGAACGTTATTTAGCAGAATTACAAGGGAAAAACTTTGCAAAAGTAGCATTGGCTTTAAAAGGAACTTTTTCTAAAAAAGAAATTGCAGTAAAAGAAGAATCTTCAATTAATGCGATTTTAAAATCGAAAAATATTGTTTTGCCTCAAGTGCCAAAACCTGCTGGAAATTATATGCCTTATGTGCGTACGGGAAATTTGGTATTCATTAATCAAGTGGCTTTAAAAAATGGAAAAATTCTCAATCCAGGAAAATTAGGATTGAATGTGGACGAACAACAGGTAAAAGAGGCAACTGAACTGACAATGTTGAATGTAATTTCCGTTTTGAATGAAGCGGTTGACGGCGATTTGAATCGTGTAAAACGTTGCGTACAACTCACAGGAATTTTCAATGCCAAAGACGATTACACGAAACACGCTGATTTAATGAATGTGGCTTCAAATCTTACAGTTGAAATTTTTGGAGAAAAAGGAAAACACGCCAGAGCAACTTTCGGAGCTTCTTCTATTCCTGTAAATTCTTCTGTAGAAATTCAGGCTGTTTTTGAAGTGGAATAAAAAGGAAAGATTTATAGAAACGAAAAACCCTTAGACATGAATGTTTAAGGGTTTTGTGATTTTTTATAAAAAGAATTTATTTCACCAAATAATCAACTTGATCAGCTTCGCAAAGTCTAAAATAACCCAAAGCATAATCATTCGCATTAGTTGTATTTAAAATATTCCCTCTAATATTTCCCGGAGGAACAGAAAATGGATTTGAATTTGAAGCTTCCAAAATCAATTTCATGTAATTGAAAAAGTTTTTAGAAACACCTCTATGTGTAATTTTTACTGTATTTCCAGGTTTCATATTTTCATCAGAAAATCGTGTGTTGATTTCATTTCCATTATAGAATTCATCATTTGTGATTCCATATTGAGGAAAAATTAGAAACTCACTTTGATAATCGGTTACATAAAAATTAACCTGATCGACTGGATCTGTATAATAGAAAGTCATTTCGATTACATCTTCACCAAAATCGGGTACCATTTTTTGATCTACTTTTGTAATGGGAACTACAGAAGTTAATTTTTCTGTAGCCGTAAAACTTTTGCCTTCTGCTTCAATAAACAATTTGTAATCGGCGTCGATTACAGGAACAAAATTGGTGCATTTGTAAACTCCCGCTTCTGTTTCATTAAAAGTAAAAACATCTCCATTGCTGTTTTCAACACGTACTTGCGCTCCTGAAACTTTTGGTGTTGAATTGTTGTAATAAGGTGCCGTTTTACTAATTTTTATAGTTTGCTCGTTTCCGCTAGTTCCCTTTTTCCACATAATTTCGGCATCGATTACCAATCTGGTTTCGCCTGTTTCCAAATCAAGATTGACAACATCTTCACAAGAAGTAAAAGAGAGTGCTGAAAAAAGTGTTATTAATGCTAATGCTTTATTCATTGTTGTATATTTTTTTAATCTTTTCATTGCATTAAAATTTAAAATTATAAGAAACTCCAGGTACAATTCCGAAGATCGAAAGTCTTCTGGTTTCATTTGCTCCCGTATCATCATTTGTGGTAAAACTCATAGAAGCTGCATTTTTTCTGTTGTAAACATTGTAAAGACTGAATACCCAGTAGCTCTGCCATCCTTTCTTTTTATCTGGTTTTGGGGTATAAGTAGCAGCAAGATCCAAATGATGAAAAAGAGGTAATCTGTTTTCATTTCTCAAAGAATAATTCGGAACATTGATTCCTCCAAATTCATAGTAACCATTGGCGTATGTTACGGGCTGACCCGATTGAAGAGTGAAATTTCCGTTAAAAGACCATTTCGGATTCAGTTCATAACTTCCCACAATACTTAAATTATGTAGTTTGTCATAACCTGATAAATACCAGTCACCATTTGCAATTCCAGGTTCTTCGGGAGTTCTTCCAGCTGTTTTTTGTTCTGCTCTTGATAAAGTGTAAGAAATCCATCCGGTGAAATTACCTGTATTTTTTCTAAACAATAATTCCATTCCGTAAGATCTGGCTTTCCCGTTCAGAATTACCTGCTCAATATTGTTATTAGCCAAAACATCAGCCCCGTCAATATAGTCAATACGATTTTGTACATTTTTATAAAATAATTCTGTTTCTAATGAATAATCTTTGTCTTTGAAATTTCTGAAATAACCTAATGCATATTGATCCAAAAGTTGAGGTTTTGTAAAAGGTCCGCTCGGTGTCCAAATACTCATTGGTAAAGGAGACTGTGTATTGGATAAAATATGAATGTATTGTGCCATTCTATTGTAACTTGCTTTTATAGAAGTTTCGTCATTAAAGGCGTAAGATAAAGCGGCTCTTGGCTCAAAATTTCCAAAATTGCTGATTGTTTTGCCTTTTCCATAATGAATAGTTCCCGTTGGAGTTCCTTCTTCATAAATTTTATATAAAGGATTGTAAACAACAGACTGACCATTTTCGTACGTACTAATGTCTTCTGAACCTAAACGATAAAAAGTACTGTAACGAAGTCCGTAACGGAAATTCAATTTTTCTGTAATCTGATTTTCAAAATCGATATAAGCAGAAGCTTCAAAAGCATATTTTTTATCCAGTTGTTTGTAATTAAATTGAGAATCGGCACTTGTTGGCTGCACAACACCAGGATTGAAATTATAATACAATCCATCAATACCATAATTGATTTTGAATTTTTCAGATTGTTGATAATTCCATGCATATTTTAAACCAGAGCTTTGAATGTTACTATCCCATTCAAAACTTTCAGTAGAAAGTCCTAAGTTGAATTTGTAATCGCTGTAAAAAACAGAAAGATTACTGTTTAAATTGTTATTGAATTTATGTTTCCAACTCAAAATCCCCATTGTACTTCCGTAAGTACTAGAGAAACGTTCGTTAATATCAAACAAATCATTTCCTAAATAACCCGAAAAAGACAAGGTATTATTGGCATTCAGACGAAAATTAAATTTAGCATTCAAATCATAAAACATGGCAGAGTTTTTATTGTCTGCCAGTTTCATGAACAAATGCGCATACGAAGCACGTCCGGAAAGGATGAACGAACTTTTCTCTTTTTGTATTGGTCCTTGAACCAAAAGACGACTCGAAATAATTCCGATTCCTCCATTTACTTTATACTCTTCAAAATCTCCGGTTTGTTGTGCTACATCTAAAACTGAAGAAACACGACCACCAAATCGAGATGGAATTCCGCCTTTGTATAAATCTAAACCATTAACGATATCAGCATTAAAAATAGAAAAGAAACCAAACATGTGAGAATCTGCGTAAACAGGCGCTCCATCCAAAAGAATCAAATTCTGATCGGCTGCACCACCACGAACATTAAATCCAGAAGAAGCTTCTCCGGCATTGGTAACTCCTGGTAAAGTCAGAATCGATTTTAAAGGATCTGGTTCTCCCATTGCCACAGGAATTTTTTTGATTTCCTGCATCGAAAGACGGTTTACACTCATTTGAGTTGCTTTCACATCAACCGCTTTGTTATTCATGACAATCACTTCTCCCAATTGCTGGCTGTCAGATTCTATATTGAAGTTGAGGTTCATGTCCTCATTAAGATTAATATGTTTTTCTTTATTCTTAAATCCAATATAGCTTACAGAAACAGTATAACTTCCATTTGGAATTTCGATGCTGTATTTTCCATTTAAATCTGTCACAGTACCCGTTTCCAATTCTATAATATAAATGTTGGCACCAATAACAGGCTGTTTTTCATCATCAAAAATTTGTCCTTTTAGCTTGCTTTTTTTTTTAGCTGGTTTCTGAGTTTGAGATTTCTGTTTAACAAAAATATTGTTGCCTACAATAGAAAATTGAACAGAGGCAGTTTTGTTGAGTTCTGAAACTAGCTTTTGAATATCAGTCTGCTTAAAAGAACTTTTTTGGTTAAAGTATTTTTTATTGGTATCAATTTGATCTGTAAAAGCAAATTTGAAATCGGTCTGATTTTCGATCTGCTTAAAGAATTCTTTTAAAGTGACATTTTGATCTACAGTTACTGTAACGTTCTGAGCAGACATACAGAGACTGAATAAAAAAAAGCATGCTGAAATTATATGCTTCATGAAATTTTGTATTTTTGAATAATTATTAATTGGAATAACCTCGTGTTATCCTGAATATGAGGAGGATGTGGAGTTTCGCGGCTTACATCCTTTTTTCTTTTCTATTGAAAAGTAATCTGTTTTAAATCTTCATTTATTTCAAAGTTTAGGTTATACATTTCTGATATTAATTGTACAATTGTTTTTAAATCTTCTTTTTTATTGATTCTGATCGTAATGTTCTGATCTAGATTTTCTTTCGGAATATTGACTTTATAACCATAGGTTTTTTCAATATATTGACAAAGCACAGACAACTTTTGGTTGTCAAAATCTATAAATCGACTGAATTCGGCAACTGAAGCTGTTTTATTTCCGTAAGTGAATTTTTCTCCCGGTTTCAGAATCCATTTTTGATCCTGACCTTTTATACTCATTTGAACGCTTCCTTCAAAAAGTTCTACAGTTACTTCTTCGTTTTCAGATTCTTTCACGATAAAAGAAGTTCCTAAAACGGTTGTAGTAGTTTCGTCGCAGAAAACCTGAAACGGATGTTGTTTGTCTTTTTTAACTTTAAAATAAGCTTCACCATCAATTTCTATTTTTCTGTTTAAAGCGAAATCTGTTCCGTAAGAGATTTTAGAGTTTGGAGTCAACTCTACTTTCGAACTGTCTGGTAAAACCACATATTTTATTTTATCAGTCAGGTTTTCTATTACATTTTCGGCAACGACTTCACTTTCATTCTCAGATTCATTGTTAAAATAAATTCCTGTTCCAATTAATACAAAAAGTAAAACAGACGCTGCGGCAAGATAGCGCCAAGGTGTGGGTTTACGTTTCTTTTCACTAAAAGTTTTAGAATGAAATTCTTCCCAAGATGCTTTTTTTACATCTTCTGAATGCGAAGAGGGAGTTTCGTTCCATAACTTTTCAAACTCATCATCAAAATTTTCCTTATCCATATTTTTTTGGTGTTAAAGCTTCTTACAATAAAATCCCTGTTTAGTAAAAACACCATAAACCATTTCTTTGATTTCTCTGTTGGTTTCGATTCTAAGAATTCTTTCGCGATTTTTGAAATCGAAATTTATAATACAATCAGAAATAACGAACTGTAAATAAGCTACAAGTAAGCTTGCATCTTTCTTTGTTCTAACATTGGTTTTATAAGCTTCAATATGCATTTTTGTTCTTTGTTTTTATAGATAACAAACGAGAACAAAAAAGTTCCTAATGGTTTTCGATTTTTTTTCGAATAAATTTACTGGCAAGATAAATATGATTGGCGATGGTCTTTTCAGAAAGATCCGTCATCTCTGCAATCTCCTTATAGCTAAGGTTTTCCAGTTTGTGTAAAGTGAATATTTTTTGTTGTTGTTCAGGAAGCTGATTAATAAAATTTTGTAATTTTTCTTGCCTTTCCTCAAAAATTCCTGAATCTGTTTCTTCATCTAGGATATGATGAGTTTGTGAAGGATCAAGTTGTACAATTTTATTTTCTCTGTTTACATGATTAATGATGATGTTTTTGCAGATCACAAATATTTGCTTGTCAAACAAAACTTCTTCATTTAGCAATTCTCTTTTGTTGTATAATCGTATGAAAGTTTCCTGAACAAAGTCTTCGGGAGTAAATACAGAGGAATGAAATCGTCTGGCAATGTTTATCAGTTTATCATAATAATTGAAGTAAACTTCTTTAAAAGCTTCTTCATTACCTTTTTTTAAACTTAAAATAAACTTTTTATTGTCCATAACGAAAAATATCGCGACTAGTTTTTAACTAATCTAAACTCATTGGTTTCAATATTATTGTATTCAGAAATTTTGTAATCCTAAATCACGAATGTAATAAGTTACAAAGAACCGTAATTTAATTTAAGATTTGACGCTGTTGACGAATAAATGTTACAAATTTTACACGCGAAAATTTGTACAAAAGTTCGGTTTTTATTGATTTTAGAGGGATAAAAGAATTTTTATGCTTAAATTGTAAAGAACAAAATTCAAAACATTATGACTTTACAAAGATTTTCAGTTTTAATCCTGATCACTTTTTTGATTTCTTGTAATAATAAAAAAGAACAAGAACTTACAGAAAGAGAGAATATTCTCTTGGAACGCGAAAAGAAATTTGCCGATAAAGAAGCAGAATATGAATTGTTATTGAAAATGAAAGACAGCATTCAATTGACTCGTAAATTTAAAGATTCGGTTCCTGAAATTAAAGTGTGGCCAGATACTCTTAATACCAAATGGAACAGTAAAATGATTTGCCGAGAATCGAATTGTAGTACGTATGTTATTGGTGATCAGCGTACCGAAATCTGGGATTTTGTTTCAGATTCTACAGGGATGTATACCAACGTATTGAGTAATAATCAGATAAAAAGAGTTTTTAGAGGGCAATATTTAGTCAATAAAATAGTGCTCGATTCTGCCAGAGAAAGTTCCACTAAAAACAATATTAAAATTGAAGTTGTTCTCGATGATATTAAGAAAAATGTCATAAAAGGTACGCAGACTATCACAGGACAAGATAATTGTAAGGCAAAATTCTCAGTTGAACTTACGCCATCAAAAAAATAATTTATGTTTTTAAGTATACATCATATTAGTCTTCCTATTGAAGATCCGCTTTTAAAATTTCTTATCGAACTTATTATAATATTATGCATTCCGCTTTTATTAAATAAGATTAAAGTTCCTCACTTGCTTGGACTCATCATTGCTGGCGCCGTTATTGGCCCAAATGGTTTTGGCGTGCTTTCTAGAGATAGCAGCGTAGTGGTTACGGGAACTACTGGTCTTTTATACATTATGTTTTTGGCGGGATTGGAAATCGATATGGCCGATTTCAAGAAAAATAAGTGGAAAAGTATTGTTTTTTCTCTCTATACTTTTGCGGTCCCTTTTATCCTCGGTCTTGTTGGAGGATATTATGTATTAGGTTTTTCGTTCCTGACTTCGGTACTTTTTGCCAGTTTGTTTTCATCACATACTTTGATCGTGTATCCAATGGTAAGCGCATTAGGAATTGCTAAAAATCTTTCAGTCAACATAACCGTAGGAGGAACCATGATTACCGATGTTCTATCACTTCTTGTCCTGGCTGTTGTGGTCGGAATGTCTCAAGGAGAAGTTGGTACAGCTTTTTGGGTAAAACTAACTGTTTCTATGGTGCTTTTTACGCTGATTGTTTTATTACTCTTTCCTATTATTGCGCGATGGTTTTTCAAAAATGTGGAAGATAAAATCTCGCAGTATCTTTTTGTAATTGTGATGATTTATTTGGCGGCTCTTTTGGCAGAACTTGCCGGAATCGAATCTATCATTGGTGCCTTTTTTGCAGGTCTTGCTTTAAACAGATTAATTCCACATACTTCATCTTTAATGAATAGAGTAGAATTTGTTGGGAATGCTATTTTTATTCCGTTTTTTCTAATAAGTGTCGGAATGCTTATTGATTTTACTGCTTTTATACAGAGTTGGGAAACATTGTGGGTGGCCGCAATTATGCTTATAGCTTCTATTGGAGGTAAATATTTTGCCGCCATGCTGACCAAGAAAACCTATAAACTTACAAATGACGAGGGACAGTTGATCTTTGGTATGAGCGCCGCATCTGCAGCTGCAACATTAGCCTCTGTTATGGTAGGTTATAACATTATTATTGGAGAAAATGATGCAGGTGAACCGATAAGACTTTTAAACGATCATGTTCTTAACGGCAGTATTCTTTTGATATTAATTTCTTGTACGGTTTCTTCTTTTGTTTCAATGGCCAGCGCCCAGCGAATTGCAGACTCAGATAAAGATGATAAAGTGTCGGGCAAAAGCGAAGAAAAAGAGAATATTCTTCTGGCGTTGAATCACGAAGAGACGGTAGAAAAAATGGTAAATCTCGGACTGATTG
The DNA here is from genome assembly GCF_024649945.1 of Flavobacterium panacis. GTDB lineage: Bacteria > Bacteroidota > Bacteroidia > Flavobacteriales > Flavobacteriaceae > Flavobacterium > Flavobacterium panacis. The sequence continues at coordinate 327,288 of NZ_JANKMS010000003.1, forward strand.
TAAAAACATCTACGAATAAAGATCGTGTTTTTGCTGTCAATGTGATTAATGAGGAAGAAAATGAATCGTCGGTAAAAAATGCAGAAAAGATTCTGGGATTAGCGGTTAAAGCGGCTTCTGCGGCCGATGTTAAACTCAATCCGATTACGCGTCATGATAATGATACAGCAAGCGGAATTAGTAACGTCATTAAAGAAAAAGAAATAACAGATTTAATTGTAGGATTAGAAGGCGGAAAAGGATTCTCTGCTTCTTTCGTTTATAATTTGTACAACGGTTATCTCAAAAATAAAAATATAAATCTGATGATTTATCATGCTGTGCAGCCTGTTTCTACTATAAAAAATTATATAGTTTTGATTCCTGAAAATGCTGAAAAAGACGCTGGTTTTTTTCATTCAATGCTTCGAATTTGGAATATTGGGCGAAATTCTGGTGCAAAAATGAACTTTTATGGAAAAGAGAAAACCATGTTGCTTTTAAAAAGAATTGTAAAAAAAGCAACTATAGAAGCCACATTCAATATACTTGATTCTTGGAACCAGGCACAGGAAACTGCTTTCAATTTGGGAGAAGATGAAGGTTTGATCATTATGATGGCAGATAAAGGAATGTATTCTTACTTTCAGCAAATGCGCGATGTGCCTGATTTGCTTAATAAAAAAGTAATTAATAATAATTACATGCTGATTTATCCTTTTTCAAAAACTGAAAAAAATACGACCGAAAAGAGAGCTGTTAGCAGTCACGACGATTTTGTTGAGATAGGAAAAGTAATTCGAAATATTTTTAAATAAATCAAAGCCCTTAGACAGAAATCTAAGGGTTTTCTTTTTATTTTGATGCGTTATAAGCCAAAACAAGTTTGTCAAGAAATTGAAAAAGCTTTTTATTCATTTCGTTATAATCAAAAGAAAGAATTTCTTCTGGATTTTGAACAAATCGATGTTTTTTGCTTTTCGTTAATAAATCTGTTTCGCTTTCGATTAATAGAGAAACAACTTCAGTTGTAAGTTCCATATGGCATTGGAAACCATAAACAAGATTAGAATAAGAAACAATTTGAATCGGGCAGCCTTCACTAAAAGCTAGAACTTTACTTTCTTTCGTCAAACCAGGCATGTCATTGTGCCAATGCCCCACATTTAAAATTGATCCAAAATGATTTATTTTTTCATCTTTTATTCCGTCTTCGGTTAAAGTAATCGGGAAAACGCCAATTTCTTTTTCAGGACTATGACCAAAGTTTGATCCTAAAGCTTGTCCGATTAATTGTGAACCCAGACAAACGCCAATAACGGCTTTTCCTGCAGTAATACATTTTTGAATTAAAGCAATTTCGGCTTCTGCATTAAAATGCGGACATTCTTCAAGCGTAGTGTTTGGACTTTGAGGTCCGCCCATTACAATTAGCATGTCTATAGAATCAGTTGAATCTGGCAGCACCTCATTTTTATAAACTTTAGAGAAAGTTGTTTTGTAATTTCTGCTTTCTGCCCAATTCAAATACGCGCCTGGAGCTTCGTATGTTTCGTGTTGTATAAAGTGTATGTTCATTCGATCTAAAAATTACAACAAATGTAGTAGGATAAAGAACGTTTTTGATAGTCCACTTTTTCTTTTACTGAAATAGTCCAGATTTAAGAATTCAACGTAAGCATCATCTGAATGTCGACTCTATCATAAGCTGAAGAAAGACCTGTTATTTCTTTGAATCCTAACTTTTCATATAGCTTTATTGCAGGTTTAAGTTTTGTATTGCTTTCTAAATAAATTCTAGAAGCACCTTTTTCTTTAGCCCATTTTATTGCTGATTCGGCCAATAATAATCCAACGCCTTTTCCTTGTGCTTTCGGACTTACAGCCATTTTTGCTAATTCGTAATCGTAATCTTTTCCATCACTTTTTATTAAAGCGCAAACACCTAAAACTTCATCATTTAAAACAGCTGCAAAAATTTCTCCGCCTTTGTTTATAATATATTCTTCGGCATGATCAAGTGCTTTTACATCGTTGGGTTCAACTACAAAATAATTTGAAATCCATTCTATATTTAAGTCTTTAAAACTTTTTTTATACTTTGGGTTATAGGTCGCTATTTCTACTTGTTCCTTATTTTTCATAATGCTATTAAATACTATTTTTTATTATTCTGCCCAATTTTTTCAAATCAGCATCTACACGTTCATTCCATTCTAGGACATACGTCAACCTCATGCAGTTATTGTATTGATTGTACTGCGAAAAAATTCTTCCTGGTGCAAATACAATTTTTTGGGCTAGGGCAGTGTTATATAATTCTGTTGTGGAAATCCTTTCGTCTAATTCTACCCATAGCATAAAACCGCCTTTTGGCTGTGCGATTTTAGTGTTATCTGGAAAATAAGATTCTACAGTTCGGCTAATCTGGAGATAATTATTGTAAAGCTTATTTCTAAAAGATCTCAGATGATGATCGTAACGACCGTGTTCCAAGAAGTCTGCAATTACATCTGAATATAAAGAAGAATTACAAACCGTTTGAACTAGCTTTTGACGTATAATTTTATCTTTAAATTTTCCTGGCGCAATCCATCCAACGCGATAACCTGGTGCAAGAGTTTTAGAAACCGATCCGATCCATAGAACTAAGCCAGCTTCGTCATAAAATTTACAAGGTCTAGGTCGTTCTGAACCAAAATAAAGATTACCATAAATATCGTCTTCAATCAATGGAGTGTTATATTGTGTAATCAGTCTTACCAGTTCTTGTTTGTTTTCGTCTGGCATTTGAAACCCCATTGGATTATTGAAATTGGAGACAAAACAACAGGCTTTTATTTCAGGTAGTACTTTTTTTAAAGCGTCGAGATCTATTCCATACAAAGGATGAGTCGGAATTTCAACTGCTTTTAAACCTAATGCTTTAATGGCTTGGAGTATTCCAAAATAAGCAGGACTTTCTACAGCAACACTGTCTCCCGGAGATGTCACAGCCATAAGTGCATTGTACATGGCGTGCATAGCGCCAGAAGTAATTACAATATCATCCTCAGTAATTTTTCCTTCCATCACAATTGCCCATTTTGCAATAGCGCGTCGAAGTTCTTCAGATCCCTGAACGGGTTCGTAAGCTGTACCTGCATCGTCTCTATTGCGAACCGCATTGATAATACCTTTGTTGAGTTTGGCCACGGGAAGAAAATTCTTTCCAGGTAATCCCAATGCAAATTGGGTCACATCTGATCTGTTGATGGTACTGAAAACTTTATCGATAAGTTCTTCAGGAGTATTTTCGGTTTCGTGATTGTCAATGCTGGCAATTGTTGGAAGCGCTGTTGTACGCTGTGAACTTTTGCTAACGTAATATCCCGTTTTTGGACGAGATTCTATCAACGAACGGCTTTCTAATTCTAAATAAGCTTGTTTGATTGTGTTTAAACTAACATTATATAATTTTTGCGCACTTCGTACAGAAGGCAGTTTGCTGCCGAGCACCAGAATCTCATTATGAATTTGATCTTCTATTATTTTGGCAATTTTTAAATATAATGTTTCGCGATTTTTCATTGACGCTTTTTGCTAATGGTTTAAAAGTTTAAAGAATGCATAAAATAATCCGTGCTGTGTTTAAGCTGTTGAGGATTTTTGAAATTCGCACTTCTTTTTTTCTTTAGAAAATTTGAAATATACTCCTCAAATAGTGTTTTGTCTTTATCGGTTAAACTTCCGTCATCGTAAATTTGATGTACGATTTCGTTATTCGAATTCAGTAATAAAGTGGCAAACGAATTGATTTTGCCTTCTTTTTCAACGAGTAAAAAAGGAATACCAAAAAGCATTTGATCTTCGGCTTTTACAGACTTGTTTTGACTGAAAATGTTTTGTAAAATTTCCATATCAAATATATACACTTCTCTAAATGTTAGTTTTTTCTGTAGTAATGCTTTAGATTTCATATCTTTTTTTAGCAAAATTATTGCTATTAAAGATTTGGGTACAGATACAGAAAATACTTTTTTTACGGATACAGATTAAAGGTAGTGTTTTTATTGAATCTGTAAAAATTACCGTTAAGTTTTTTATTGAATGAAGGATTGATTCAGAACTACTGTTGAATTTGAAGTTATTTTATCCAGCCTGTTTTTCTTTTCCAGTCCAGAACTTCTTGTTTTCGTTTTTCGAAATCTTTCGGTGGTAATTGATTTTCTTGTTTTACTCGTTTGCGAATAATTTCTGTTTGTTCTTCCAAGGAGTTGAGTCCAATAGATTGTCTCCTTTGATTTAATATTGATAAGTCATCAAACAAATTCGGACTTAAATCTCCATTTTCATCCCAATCAAATTGAGTTCCGTAAAGTTGAGGTTTTCCTTCCAGGACTGCTATTCTATCACTTAAATAAGCTAAATGGATTGGATCTGCTTTCTTTTGATCAACTTCATTTTGTAATTGATCAGCACATTTTTTCATAAAATCGGGCAGTCCGATTGAATGCTGAATGATGAGCCAGGCGGCTTCACTAGCTTCTTTACCTACTTTGTCGATAGTTGGATAGCCGATTGAATTTATTATTTCTTCTAAAATTGCTGCGTTTTGAAGATGCAGTTTTTCCATTTCTTCTTTATATCCTTCAGAAAGCTTTTTACTTTCAATAAGTTTAGCTCTCAGCTCGAGATCGGCATTTTTCAGCTCAATGATTCTTTTGGAAATGGTTTTATTGGCCATCTGATATTGGTTGAAGAATTAACGAAAAATGACTTCAGTTTACAAGAAGTAGTGTTTTCTTGTAAATTTAGTTATTATCCTCCTTTTCCAAATCAGCAGCAGAAATCTGATCTAAGATATTGGTTTGGTTTGGAGAAATATAATTTTTGTTTTCGATTGTGGCTTCTTTCTTAAAAAGAAGATCTAAGGCATTATATAGTTTCAATAAAACATCTTTGTCTGCTTTATCGATTTCTAAAGCAGTATTAAAATTAAAAACATAATTGTTCGAATTGCGTACTTCGACTTTTATCGTTTTTGATGTGATCTTGAATTTAACTATATCCATTTGGTTATAAATTACTTAGTTCGAAAAAAGCGGTTTTAATGGTTTGTTTATTGAAAAATAAAACACAAATCTACTACAAATTACGAAGATTTTTAAATAAAAAAAACACCACTTAAAAAAGTGGTGTCTCTTACCTAAGTAGCGAGGACGGGAGTTGAACCCGTGACCTCAGGGTTATGAATCCTGCGCTCTAACCAACTGAGCTACCTCGCCTGGACTGCTATCATGAATTCCTGATTGCGGGTGCAAAGATAGAAATAATATTAAAGCATACAAGCAAAAAAGAAAGAAAAAAAAATATTTTTAAAAAAGCATTGTTTTTGGACATATATTCTTATATTTCGAAAAAATTAAAAGTAGCACATGGATTCAAAAATACGTTACGAAATCGAGTTTCCGATCAATTCTTCGCCGCAATTATTGTATCAATATATATCAACGCCGTCAGGTTTACAAGAATGGTTTGCTGACAACGTTAACTCAAGAGGGGAATTTTTTACTTTCATCTGGAATGATTCGCAAGAAAAAGCGCGTTTAGCGTCTAAAAAGTCTGGTGAAAAAGTAAAGTTTAAATGGGTAGATGAAAGCAGTAAAGACACTGATTACTTTTTTGAACTCCATATTTTAGTGGATGAATTGACTAAAGATGTATCGCTTATGGTGGTTGATTTTGCGGATAGAGAAGAAATAGGCGAAGCTAAACAATTGTGGGAGAATCAGATCTCAGATCTGAAACATCTTATTGGATCTGTTTAGTAAAAGTCTTTTTTATACCTTATATTTGCCCTGAACAAAATTCAGGGTTTTTTTATGATTAATTTTAACGGAAACATCGGGCAAGAAGAGAATGTATTAACTCAAAATCGTGCTTTTTTATACGGTGATGGGATATTTGAAACAGTAAAAATTATCAACGGAAAAATCTTGTTTCTTGAAGATCATTACTTTAGGTTGATGGCTTCAATGCGTGTTGTTCGAATGATGATTCCAATGAATTTTACAATGGAATACTTTGAGGAGCAAATTCTTAACTTAGTTAAAGAACTAAATATTGCTTCTTCAGCAAGAGCTAGAATTACTGTTTTTAGAAAAGATGGTGGTTTATATCTTCCAAAAAGCAACGAAATTTCATTTTTAATTAACGCCATTGTTCTTGGAAATACTTCTTACTCAGTAAGTACAAAAGAATACGAAGTAGATTTGTACAAAGACTTCTATGTAACCAAGCAATTATTATCGTCGCTTAAAACGACCAATAAGATGGTTAATATAACAGGAAGTATTTACGCGCACGAAAACGACCTTGCAAACTGTATTTTACTGAATGACAGTAAAAATGTAGTAGAGGCCCTTCAAGGGAATATTTTTATGGTTTCTGGAAATAAACTAATTACGCCTCCAGTTTCAGAGGGAGCTTTAAATGGTGTAATGCGTAAACAAATTTTAGCTTTAGCTAAGAAAGTAGAGGGCATAGAAGTTTTAGAAGAAATAATTTCGCCGTTTGATCTTCAAAAAGCAGACGAATTATTTCTAACCAATGTAATCACAGGGATACAGCCGATAACTAAATATCGAAAAAAGGAGTTTAAAATAAATTTGGCGCATTTATTAGTGCAAAAACTAAATGAATCCATTTCTGAAAATTAATTCAGATATGGATTTTCTGGTGCATTAGACCAAATAAGATAGTCGCCTCCAAGTTCTATAATCTGCTCTTTCCAAAAATGAGTGGTAGATTTTCCGATAATTTTATTTTTATAATTATTATCAGCAATAATCCAAGAGTTTCCCTGCATTTCATTTTCAAGCTGATTTTCGTCCCAACCAGTATAACCTAAGAAAAAGCGAATGTTATTCTTGCTGATAGCACCGCTATTTATTAAATCTTTGGTTGATTCAAAATCGCCTCCCCAATAAATTCCGTTCGAAATCTCAACACTATTTGGGATTAACTCAGGAATATTGTGAATAAAATAAAGGTTGTCTTGTTCTACAGGGCCTCCGTTGTATATTTTGAAATTAGCATCAATTTCTGGTATTAAGTCATTAATAGTATATTTTAATGGCTTATTGATTATAAAACCTATTGATCCTTCTTTGTTATGGTCTGCTAATAAAATTACCGATCTGTTAAAAGATAAATCTCCAATTATTGAAGGCTCGGCAATAAGCAGGTGTCCTTTTTTTAATTTTTCTGAAATCATACGGTTACAATTTTTATTAAATTTAATCATAAAAAAATTAAAATCACAAAAAAAATCGTTAAACCGCATAAAAAAACCTTCCATAAGGAAGGTTTTAATTATATTATAAGTTTAGAGAACTTTCTTACTTAGTTCACTGCACCTTCTAATTCAGCACCAGCTTTGAATTTTACTACGTTTTTAGCTGCGATTTTGATAGTTTTTCCTGTTTGAGGGTTTCTACCATCTCTAGCAGCTCTAGAAGATACTGACCAAGATCCGAAACCTACTAATGAAACTCTTCCTCCTTTTTTCAAAGTTGTTCCTACATTACCTAAAAAAGACTCTAAAGCTAATTTCGCCGCAGCTTTTGTAATTCCTGCATCAGCAGCGATAGCATCGATTAATTCTGATTTGTTCATAATAATTAGTTATTAATTGTTGGTTAAAAAAAATTGTTAATACACAAATTTAGTAGGAAATCCGTTGCGTGCAAGTCTTTTCTTTAATTTTAGCAAAAATTGTTGATAACTTGCTTTTTTTGTTCATAAAGAATGTTGTTCATCGATGAAAATTAGGTACAAACCCCTGTTTTACTGATGTTAATAGACTTTTGCAGCGTCAGAAAAGCTTACTCCATTTAATAATTCGGAGGCAAGCATTCTCTTTTTTCCTGGAAATTGTAGACTTAATAACTGAATAAAGCCGTCTTTTATTGCAATCTTGATTTCTTTTTTACTGTTAATTAACTTTCCAACCTCATAAGAATGTGATTCTGAGACTAGTTTAGCTTCGTAAATTTTGATGCTTAATTCTTCTGCTTGGTCTTTTAAGAAACACCAAGATGCAGGATACGGACTTAGACCTCGAATCAGATTGTTGATTTCGGCTCCTGATTTTGTCCAGTCAATCTTGCAGTTTTCTTTGTTTAATTTATAGGCTGTTTTGATGTCGTCATGATCTTCCTGAATTGTCGTTGTTACATTTCCATTTTCAATGACTTTTAAAGTGTCAATTACAGTTTCGCTTCCTAAAAGCATTAATCGATCGTGTAATTGTCCTGCCGTTTCTTCTGGTTCGATAGCAATTTCAGAATTTAAAATCATTGCTCCGGTATCAATTTTATCATCAATAAAGAAAGTAGTAACACCGGTTTTGGTTTCTCCATTAATAATGGCCCAGTTAATTGGTGCAGCACCACGATAATTTGGTAATAAAGAGGCGTGAAGATTAAAAGTTCCTAATTCGGGCATTTCCCAAACTACTTTTGGTAGCATTCTAAAAGCGACTACAATTTGTAAATTGGCATTTAAAGCTTTTAGTTCAGCTAAGAAATTCTCGTCTTTTAAATTGGTAGGTTGTAATAACGTAAGATTGTTGGCAAGTGCATATTCTTTAACTGCCGAATATTTTATTTTTTGTCCGCGTCCTGCTGGTTTGTCTGCAGCAGTAATTACGCCAACAACTTCATAGTTGTTTTTAATAATGGTATCCAGAATGCCTACAGCAAATTCTGGTGTTCCCATAAATATAATTCTCAATTTCTCCATTATGATTTTAAAGTGTATTTATTGTTCGCCTGTATGATAATATGATTGTTTTCAAGTAATTCCTGAAGAACCGAAACAATGTCTTTAGTGTCCATGTTGATCTGGTTTTCAATTTCTCTTGAACTTAAAGAAGCTGTTTTTAGTAAAGATAGAATCTTGTCAGCAATAGAATCTGCTTCAGTGATTTTTCCTTTTTGGGTAATACAATAGGAGCAAATACCACAGTTTTCGTTAGTTTCTTCTCCAAAATAATCCAAGACCAATCTGTTTTTACAGGTTTTAGAGTCTTTTATATAATGAAGGACAGATAGAAGTTGTTCTTTTTTAACTAGATTTTGTTTTTCTAAATATTTTGAAACTCTATTTATGGTATGATCGTCTTCGCGGACTTCATTAAATAAAATAGTAGCGTCGTTGTTTTTAGATTTATATTCAATAATTTCTTTTTCTTTTAATTTTTCTAAAAGAGCAATAACTTGTTCTTCTGAACGATTCGATTTTTTAGCAATCAAACCTAAATTCAAATTAGATTTAACCTCATAGACACCAGGATAAGTTCTTAGAATGGCAAGAATAATTTCCTCGTCATTCGGATTTAAACTCATATAGCGAATCACTTCTTTTGACTCAATTAAAAACTGAATATTGATTTTCTCTGAAAATTCCTGAGACATCGTAATGATTCCCTGCTGATTCAGAAATTGTAATGCATTGTAGGTTTTTACAGTAGGGAAGTCGTATTTATTGCAAAAATGATTCATTTTAAACGAAAATGATTCGTCTAAACCTTCGCCATAAGCAATCTGAAAATAATTACAGAGTTTTATATACATCGTTTTTAAAAACTTCTTATCGGGAAGAATATTTAAAAACTGTTGCTCAGTCTGGATCATATCCGAATTATTATAAAGTAAAACGGAAAAAGCCTTTGCGCCGTTTCGACCCGCTCTACCAGATTCCTGATAATAATTTTCTAAATTTTCAGGAAGCTGAGTATGGATAACAGTTTTGACATTGTCTTTGTCAATTCCCATTCCGAAAGCATTTGTTGCTACAATAACCTGTGCTTGCTGCGACATCCACAACTGCATGTTTTTGTCTTTTTCTTTTGCCGAAAGTCCACCATGATAGTAAGTCGATGTAAATCCCAGCGATTGTAATTGCGAAGACATGTTTAGGCAAGATTTGCGATTTCGGACGTATATAATAGAAGGTTGCGGATTTTTTTTAAGAATTTGTTCGGTTCTGTAAAGTTTGTCTTCCACTTCAAAAACCATGTAAGCAATATTTTTACGCTCAAATGACTGCTGAAAATGTCTCGGATTTTTTAATTCCAACTGCGTTCTAATATCTTCAATAACTCTTGGAGTTGCGGTTGCGGTTAAAGCCAAAAACGGAATTTTAGGAAAAAATTTCTTTAACTCCGAAATTTTAAGATAAGCCGGTCTAAAATCGTGCCCCCACTGCGAAACACAATGCGCCTCATCAATAGCAATTAAATTGATAGGAAGATTTTTGATTCGTTCCAGAATCCAGTCCGATTGTAAACGTTCTGGGGAAAGATAAAGGAATTTGTAATTACCATATTGGCAATTGTCTAAAAGATCAATAATTTCTTCAGTGTGAATCCCGCCTGTAAGAGCAATTGCTTTAATGTCTCTTTTTTGAAGATTCATTACCTGGTCTTTCATCAAAGCAATTAATGGAGAAATTACGAGACAAATACCTTCCTGCATCATGGCAGGAACCTGAAAACAAATCGATTTTCCTCCGCCTGTCGGAAGTACTGCAAAAGTATCCTGTCCTTCTAAAACAGAATCGATAATTTCTTTTTGCAACGGTCTAAAACTGTCGTGTTTCCAGTATTTTAGAAGAATATCCTGCGCTCCGAGCATTGCGTGAGTTTTAAAGTTAAAAATTTAGAAAACAGCTTCTAGTTTTGCAACTTTAAAACCTTTTGCTAAATTTTGTCTAAGATATAAAGAATTCTGTTCTCAACTGTATCTTTTGGAACTTCGATCAATTCGTAACCATATTTTTTATAGGTTTCAATAAGATGTTCCTGAATTTTAACTGCCTGTTCAAAATTTTCGTAACGCTCTGCATCACTTTGGTAAATTTCTTCCCATGGCGGTAGAATAAAAGTTTTAGAATATTTATAATCTTCGCAAGCTTTGGTGAAAAATTCTGGATAATCGTCTCCAATATAATCCATGTAGGCTACAACATCAGGAATTCCTCGGTCAATAAAAACTACATTGTCAGGTTCGTTAAGAGCATTTTTATATTGTTCAATACGACCTTCCAAAAGCATTTGGCTGAATAAAAGAGGCTGTTCTAAGAACAATTGTTCGATGCCTTCTTCTTGCGCTTTCATGGTAACCTGTCTTGAGATTTCAGGATAGCAACAAAAGCCACGAGCTACCAATTCGTTAATAAGTGTTGATTTTCCAGTACCGGGTCCGCCAAGTAAGACTATAATTTCTTTTTGCACTATTCTAAAAATAAAGCGCAAATTTACCTAAAGTTATTTATAATTAAAAAGAATATTTATTAGAAACGAAAGATTTGATATTTTAATAAACAAAAGTTGCTGATTGAGGAGAAGAAATGGTTTGGTTTTAAGTAAAAGTGAAAAGTCCCAGAGGGGCGACATATTTATAGAAAAATAAACACAATAGGGAAAAAGCTCCAGCGGAGCGACATATAACTATCTAAATTATGTCGCTCCGCTGGAGCTTTTGATTGGGTTAAATTGAATTTTGCTATAAATATTTTGCTCCGCTGGAGCATTTTCTGAAATTGAAAACTTTTTATGCACTTCCAGAAATATTTAAGTCTGAGTAATTGTGTTTGGTTAAGTTGATTTTTAAATTAATATTACAATTTCCACCGTCATTCATTCTGATTAAATCATATTTGAAAGTATCTTTAAAATAAAAATCATTACAATAACAGCTTATCCAAACCTCTTTCTCTTGTTTTTTGTTTATAACGACAATACATTGTTTTATGTATTGGTCAAATTTTTCAAGTTTTGATTTGTTTTCAGAGAAACACTTCTTTAGGATTAGATCCGTTTCAACTAACTCCTTTTGTGTTAGATCATAAGGTTTTATTGTGTTGGGCTCATAACCATAATATACTGAACTATGCATTTCTTGGTTGAAGCTAAAAATTGCATAATCTTTAAATTTTGTAAAGTCTAATTCATTTTTTGTCTTAAACAGATTTTTTTTGATTTCTATTTTTAATGCTGATTTGTCGAACTCAATAAAGTTGTTTTTAATTACTGCTTTCTCACTACTTCTATCAAATTTAAATTCAAATGGTTTAAAGTAAATTGTGTCATTTTTTACAAAACAAGAGCCTTTAAAAATTTCTAACTTTTCGTAGTCATCTTCTTTTTTTATGATTGTGAAAGTGTAAGAGCTATCGGAGAAGAATTGAAATTTTAAGCTTGTACTTCCTATAAATTTGTAATTGTTTATTGCTAATATTTTTTCAATTTTTTGCGGTTTGTTTTTTTGTTTTTCTTCATTCTGCTTGCATTGAATGCTTAATCCCAAAATAATTACTGACAATATTATTTTTATGCTCATTCTCATTCTCATAAGGTTTTATTTTACTCGCAAAACAAATACTTTCCAGAATCCTTTCCTTTTTTATCGGAAGGAATAATCAAATGCGATTGAAATTTTTTTCCTCTCAAAACATCATTCACAAAATCTAAAACATATTGTTGGCCTTGATGAAAAAGATAACCTGAAAATTCATGTCCGCCTCCACAGAAAGTAATCAATTCAATGTCTTTGTGTAAATCTTGCATTTGATTGTAAACGGCATAAGAACCAAAAAGAATCAACCAACCCGAAGAATTTGTCGGACAAGAACGGTGAGAACCTGCGCTGTATGGAACCGTATCATCATTATTTCCATGAGCTAATAACATCGGAATTGCTTTTTCTTTCGTGATTAAGTTAATATCTTGAATTGCGCCCGAGCCACCAATAAAACCTTTGTATTTAAAGTTTTCTGGAAGATTGTTTTTGTATAAATTCATTAATTTATAATCCCAAAAAGAAGCATGAAAACCAATTTCGGCTCCAGCACTTATTCCGGAAATGAAGAATTTTGAAGTGTCTAGATTGTATTTGTCTGCATTCTCAATCATGAAAGCTGTTGCTTGCCACATATCGCTCACGCCAATTTGAATCGCTTTTATTTTTTCAGTCAAAGTTCCTTTGCAACCAAAATCTTTTCCTTTCATGTATAAACTGTATGAAATACTCGCAACCGCATAACCGTTTTGCGACATAAATTTTCCGAAGTCTTTTTCACTTGTGCGTTCTCCGCCGGAAAATCCTCCGCCAAAAGCAAACAGAATCAACGGGATCTTTTCACCTGCTTTTTTCTTTGGAAGATATAAATCTAAATCAAGTTTTAAAGTGTCATTTTGGAAATAAGTCAATGTTTTGACTTCTTGTGCATTGCTGTTGTAAAAAGTAAAAAAGGTAAAAAGTAAGAAGATAATTTTTTTCATTGTATTGTGTTTTTAGTCTCGCAAAGTCGCAGAGACGCAAAGTTTTTTTGCAAAAATTACGTTTTATAATTTTAATAAAATAAATCTTTGCATCTCTGCGACTTTGCGAGAGATTTCGGCAGATTGTTTTCTCAAATATAAGATGAAATTTTACAATCAAATAATCTTGTAAAGCTTTTTTCTATGCACCTTTGTAACTTTGTAACTTTGAACCTTTTTTCGAAAGAAAAAATCTAAAAAGTCTGAAATCAAAAACGTATATTTGCGTTTATTTTTAATTACGAATGGAGAACGATAAAGAAAAAAATACAGCCGAATTTTACGAAAGATTAAAAGTAGAGCTTGATAATGCAAATACTTGGCCAGCAGAATACTTGTACAAATTTATTGTGCCTTCTGTAGCAGATAATGTAGAGCGTGTTGAAAAAGCTTTTGATCGAATGGGAGCAGTTATTAAAACAACAAAATCAAAAACAGGTAAATTTACCAGCGTTTCTGTAGATGTTACGATGCACAGCTCAGATGATGTAATCAGTAAATACAAAGAAGTTTCTACAATAGAAGGTATAGTTTCATTATAAACTTATGATCGAAAAATATAAAAGAGAAGCCGCAAGTGATGTTGTCTACAATCTAGAATATAATTCTGAAAGACAACGTTTAATTATTCCTGAATATGGTCGTCATTTACAAAAACTGATCGATCAAGCTACTGCAATTGAAGATGATGAAACGCGCAACAAAGCGGCGAAATACATCATTCAGGTTATGGGAAGCTTAAATCCGCATTTACGTGATGTACCCGATTTTCAGCACAAACTTTGGGATCAGCTTTTTATTATGTCTGATTTTAAACTGAATGTAGAATCGCCATATCCTATTCCGTCAAGAGATGTTTTGCAGCTAAAGCCAGAAACTTTACAATATCCGCAGAATTTTCCAAAATACAGATTTTATGGAAATAACATCAAATACATGATTGATGTTGCCAATAAATGGGAAGACGGAGAGATGAAAAATGCATTGGTAATGGTGATTGCCAACCACATGAAAAAATCATTCTTAAGCTGGAACAAAGACACAGTAAAAGATGATGTAATTTTTGAGCATTTATATGAATTGTCGGGAGGTAAGATTAATTTATTGCATAGTACAGAAGAATTGTTAAATACAACAGATTTAATGCGTACAAACAAACGCATGTCTAACAAAACAGCTTCAGGTCCACAGCCAAAAATTCAAAATAACAAAAACAACAATAAAGGCGGTCAGAAAAAGACGTTTCAAAAAAATAATAATCAGAAATAAAAAAGCTACTAAGTTGCTAAGCTACTAAGTTGCTGAGTTTATACTTAGAATCTTAGGGTCTCAGAATCTTAGAAACTTTGAAAGAACCTAAAAAAAATCTATGGGAATTTTTAAAATCGAAGGAGGAACTCCTTTAAAAGGAGAAATCACTCCGCAAGGAGCAAAAAATGAGGCATTACAAATTTTATGTGCCGTGCTGCTGACAGGAGAGAAAGTAAAAATTAATAACATTCCTGATATTATAGACATCAATAAATTAATCACTTTGTTGGGGAATTTAGGGGTGAAAATTCAACGTAACGAGCCAGGTTCAATTACCTTTCAGGCTGATGAGGTTAATGTTGGATATTTAGAAACAGAAGCTTTCAAAAAAGAAGGTGGAGCACTTCGTGGTTCTATTATGATTGTTGGTCCGCTTTTGGCTCGTTTCGGAAAAGGATATATTCCAAAACCGGGTGGAGATAAAATTGGTCGTCGTAGATTAGATACGCACTTTGAAGGTTTTATCAACCTTGGAGCAAAATTCAGATATAACAGAGAAGATCATTTTTACGGAGTAGAATCTCCAAAAGAAGGATTAACAGGAACAGATATGCTTTTAGACGAAGCTTCTGTAACTGGAACTGCTAACATTGTTATGGCAGCTGTTTTAGCAAAAGGAACAACTACAGTTTATAACGCTGCTTGTGAGCCTTACTTGCAACAGTTATGTAAAATGTTGAACTCTATGGGAGCAAAAATCACTGGAGTTGGTTCTAACTTATTGACTATTGAAGGTGTTGAAAGCCTTGGTGGATGTGAGCACAGAATTCTTCCTGATATGATTGAAATCGGTTCTTGGATTGGTCTTGCGGCTATGACAAAAAGCGAAATCACAATCAAAAATGTAAGCTGGGAAAACTTAGGTTTGATTCCGAATACTTTCAGAAAATTAGGAATTACAATCGAAAAACGTAACGACGATATTTATATTCCAGCTCACAAAGATGGATATGAAGTAAAAACAGACATTGACGGTTCTATCTTAACGATTGCAGATGCGCCATGGCCAGGATTTACTCCTGACTTATTAAGTATCGTTTTGGTAGTAGCAACACAAGCAAAAGGAGACGTTTTAATTCACCAAAAAATGTTCGAAAGCCGTTTATTCTTCGTGGATAAATTGATCGATATGGGAGCAAAAATTATGTTGTGTGATCCACACAGAGCTGTGGTTATGGGACATAATTTCGAATCTCAATTGAAAGCAACTACAATGTCTTCTCCAGATATTCGTGCAGGAATCTCATTATTGATTGCGGCGCTTTCTGCAAAAGGAACAAGCACCATTCAAAATATTGAACAAATCGACCGTGGATACGAGCGTATCGATGAGCGCTTAAGAGCAATTGGTGCTAAAATTGTTAGAGCATAAAAAAGTTAGCCACGAATTTCACGAATTACACTAATTTTTAACTTTGAAATTCAATTACACGAACTTGTTTTAAAAATTAGTGTAATAAAGCACAAAGTTTATTTCGTATAATTTGTGAAATTCGTGGCAAAAAAATAAAATGTCCGTTATATGACAAACGAACAAAAAGCTATAAAAGCTACTATTTTTAGTATAGTTGGAAACACCTGCTTAGCCTTGATAAAAGGATTAGCAGGTTTTTTTGGCAATTCTTACGCCTTGATTGCAGATGCAATTGAGTCAACTACAGATATATTTTCGTCATTTTTGGTTTTATTCGGAATCAAATATTCTAATAAACCCGCAGATGAAAATCATCCATACGGTCATGGTCGAGCTGAACCTTTGATTACTTTTTTGGTTGTTGGGTTTTTAATTACTTCAGCTACTATTATCGGTTACGAAAGTATTTCTAATATTGGAACTTCGCACGAGTTGCCTAAATCATGGACATTATACGTTCTAGGAGCTATTATTATCTGGAAAGAATATTCGTTCCGTTTGGTGATGAAAAGAAGTAGACAAACGAATAGTTCTTCTTTAGCAGCAGATGCTTGGCACCATCGTAGCGACGCAATTACTTCTGTTGCGGCATTTATTGGTATTACGGTTGCGCTACTTATGGGAAAGGGTTACGAATCTGCAGATGACTGGGCAGCACTTTTTGCAGCATTTTTTATTTTGTACAATAGCTACAAAATTTTCAGACCTGCACTTGGTGAAATCATGGACGAAAATCTTAATGACGATTTAGTAGAAGAAATTCGTGTTGTTGCATTAAAAGTTCCAGGGATTTTAGGTACTGAAAAATGTTACATCAGAAAAGCGGGAATGCGTTACCACGTTGACCTTCATGCAATAGTTTCGGCTAAAATTTCTGTAAAAGAAGGACACGATCTATCGCATAAATTACAAGATAAATTAAAAGAAGAAATCCCACAGTTAGGAAATGTCTTGATTCATATTGAACCAGATGATTATCATTGTTAGAGGTTCAAAGTAACAAAGTAACAAAGGGACAAAGGGACAAAGGTTCTGAGAAATTAAGTTTTTTTTCCTTTTGAAAAAAATCACATTTTTGTCAGGCTGATTGAAGTCGAAGCCTGCGTAAAGAAAATCAAATTTAAAAAAATCCGCTTAAATCTGTAAAATCTGCGTGAAACCAGACATAAAGATTTAAGCGGCTTTTTTATAAGACAGTAATAACTTTGTCCCTTTGTTACTTTGTTACTTTGAACCTTAGTCTAATACATTCAAAATCTTCACTCCAAACACAACTCCATTTTGCTGTATGCCGCTTTGGTAAGAATGCACATAGTCAACACGGAATAATTTGAATTTCCCGAAACCTAAATTGTCTAAACCAACCGTAAATTCAGAATAAGGTTTTTTGTCTGGAATAGCTAGAGAATGAAATCCCAAGTTAAGAGTTGATTTTAAAAGATTTAAAAGAGGAATTTTATTCATAATAAAACCAGTGTCATTGTATTCAGAATGCAATTCAAAATAACTGTCGTTGGTGCTGTTTGTATAGTACGGCATTAAATTGAAAACATTTAAGTAACGACTGCTTGTTCCAATATGTGTTTGGTTTCCGTTAAAATGTCTGTAGTCTATAAACGAAATATTCTCTGCATTAAAGAACTTTCCAGCTCTAAAATTTGTTCCGAGAACTCCTTTGTTATTTAAAGATAAATCATATTGAATAGAAGCGCCAATTCTTTCATATTCATATTTCTTTTCGCTTGCAGCAAAAGCTTTTTCAAAGGCTAAATAGATGGTTGGATACTTGTCATCTTTAAAATTATATCTTCCGTCTGGTCTCGAAATATATTTATTTCCAAAGTTAATTTTGGTTGTTACAAGAGCTTTAAATAAATGATGTTGATCAAAAGCAGGATTTGTAAAATCATTTGGCGCCAAAGGATTATTAGAACTATAAAGATCGTCTCTTTTAAAGAAGGAATAATCTGTTGTATTAAAAAGAGGTTTTCGTTGTTCGTAGCTTACTCTTCCAGTAAGATTTATTCCGTTTGCAATGTCTTGACCATAATTAATTTGAGCAAATTCTAAATTGTACAATTTCATATAATTGTCTTTAAAGAATAAAGAACTTATAGAATTGACCAATTTACTGATTGGTTCAGCATTGTTAAATTGCGCTGTTTTGGTTCCTCCAGATCCCCAAATTGTGGCATAATTGGTAGTGTTGAAACGATGACTGAATTCTCCCGTAACTCTAAAACGTTCATCAGAGAATCCGTAATTGAAAGTAGTACTTATGGAAGTACTTTTTCCTTCTTCTTCATTCCATTTTCTAAAAGAAAAACCAGAATCCAGATTAAAACCTTGAACGGTATTGAAACTCAAAGAAGTAATATTTAAAAGGCCTTTATAGTCAAAAGCATATTTTTTAAAAGTGTTTTTATAATCATAACCCATTAAAATATCCCAAACTTTAAACTTGTTGTTTTTGGCGTCAATTGAATCGGTATATTTTTTTGATTTCCTAATGGTTTGAAGACTGTCTTTTTTAGCGTAATCGTTGCTTTCTTCAAGTGTTAAAGGAATTGGACGAATTTCATTCCAAAAAGCATCATCTTTTTTATTGGCATTGAAATCAAAAGCTACAAGTTCGTTTCCAAAAGTTTTCTTTTCAAATGAGGCAGGAAATTCATAATTAGAATAAACATAATTGAAATTTCCGGAGAACTTTATTCCGAAAAATCCAGCAGTAAAAGAAAGTGTTTGTGCGTTTTTGGACCAGATTTTATTTTTGACATTATAACTGAAACTCTGTTTTAGATTCATTGATTCAGTAAATTCGTTTTTCATTCGATATCCTTTTATTTCTAAATCGATGGCATAAATAGCAAAACTATCGTCTACAATATAAATATAACCTTCAAAAACAGGTTCTTTGTCACGTCTCGGAATTACTTTAATTTTATAAATCTGCTGTTTATTATCATCGTAAAAACTGCTTTCCAATTTGTATTTATAATAACTAAAAGCATTGTCTGCGATAGGAGAGATGAGTTTTACATCAAAATCCAAAGTATTATCATAAAAGTCATAATTTGATAATGCGGCTGTATTATAACTGTAACCACGGTTGTTTCCAGAAACTTTAGAAGCAATAATATTTTCTTTAAACTTGTTTGGTTTTTCAAGGCTGATCTTAGAGATTGTTTCGGATAAATATAAAATACCTGTTCCTGTCGAATCTAAATTAGACGCCATATCGGGACCAAGATCTACTTTTTGGCCCAAGATTTTTTTAGGAAGATCTTTTACTTTAAACATTCCTTTAGAGTAAAAATCGGCAGTATAACGTCCTGTTTTTTCTGAGTTTTCTTTTTTGTTTGCAATGGCGCTTTTTATAATAGCGTTTGCAGGATTATTTTTAGGATCAATCACCACTTCATTCAGATCAAAACTCTCTTCTTGAAGTTTGATGTCTAAAGTGATGGTTTTAGATTCAGAACCAACGGTTATTTTCTGAGTTTTAAAACCTAAATATTGAAAAATGATTTTGTTTTTTCCAATCTCTTTGACGTTTAATTGATATTTTCCCTGCTCATTTGAGGTTGTACCAGCATATGTGTTTTCTTCAAAAACCGATACAAAAGGCAGTGGATTTCCCTTATCATCTGTGATCGTTCCTTTGATCTGAGCAAAGTTTGAAAGTGAAAAAAATAGAAAGGCAACTAAAATAAAGTTTCTCATGTAAGATGTTGTATCTTACAAAAATAGAATAAGTTAAATCTGAGCTTACTAATAAAATGTTAAATTATGAATGGCTTATTTGAGTTGAATTTACTAATAATAAATGTGCAATGATTTTTTATTTCTCGCAGATTTGGCAGATTTTTTTCTTGGATTTTTTTGTCTTTAAAGATAATCTACTTGATCTGTAAAATCTGCGAGAGGATATGAATCTTTATTCAATTCAAAATATTACAAAAAAGATTGAATTGCCAGTTCGTAACTTTTAAGTCCAAAACCTAAAATAACGCCTTTTGCATTTCCAGATAAATACGATTGATGTCTAAAACTTTCTCGCGCATAAGTATTAGAAATATGAACTTCTATAACTGGAGTTGTAATGGCTTTCATAGCATCGCCCAAGCCAATAGAGGTATGAGTATAAGCGCCGGCATTCAGAATAATTCCATCAAATGAAAAACCAACTTCCTGAATTTTTCCAATCAATTCTCCTTCAATATTGCTTTGATAATAAGAAAGTTCAACATTTGGAAATTTTGCTTTCAACGTTTCAAAATAGTCTTCAAAAGTTTGACTTCCGTAAACTTCAGGTTCTCTTTTTCCTAGAAGATTCAAATTAGGGCCGTTGATAATGCAGATTTTCATATTTAATATTATTATTTTAGATTTTAATTAGGTATTGCCATTGTTATTGATTTTTGCAATTGCAATTGCAATTGTACTTTGTAAAAATAAAAAAACCGCTCTAATTAATAGAGCGGTTTTTGTAAAAGTATGTGATATTCTTTTAGAACATGTATCCAGCTGAAAGTTGGAATACAGAGTTTTTGAAATCTGCATTTTCTGAAATTTCTGTCAAACCAATTCCGTAACGAGCCTGAACAAAAAGGCCTCCAACAACTTTTAATCCTAAACCTGCATTAAGAGAGAAGTCAAATGTTTTTGGATCAGCAACGTCAAATTCTTTTTTATTGCTTACAAGGAAAGAAGCTTGTGGACCAAGTTCTAAACTTAAAGATTTAGTCATGTAAATTTTTGCCATTACTGGAATAGCAATATATCCCATTTCGTTTTTAAATTCTGATAAAGCATTTTTATAAGTAGCTCCTTGTGTAGTATACAAAAGCTCTGGTTGGATAGAGAATTTTTCTAACAATTTAAGTTCAGCTACAAGACCTGCGTGGTAACTTGTAATACCTTCTTTGTCAACTGAAATTCCATCAAAGTCAGAACCTCCAGTTTGATTAGCAAAGTTAACCCCAGCTTTTACCCCGATTTGTACAAATTGGGCACTCATTGTTGCTGATGTTGCAAGGAACAATACAGCGGCTACAATTATTTTTTTCATAAAATGTTTTTTTTAAATTTTTGGTATTTAAATATTATTCTAAAGTTCAAAACTACATATTTAGCATTTTATTGCATTATATTTTGGATTAAATAATTAATAAAATTCCCACTATAAATGATTTTTTAAGTACTTAAACGATGATTTTTGTAAATATAGTGTTGATTTTCAGACTCTTTTTTGATGGAAAAAATATGTCTTATTTTGATATTTTTTAAACTTCTGGTGTGTTATTGTTTGTAAGTCTAATCTTAGTTTTGGCATCAGTAATTAAAAAATATAAACATGAAAAAAATTGTTTTAGCTGCTATTGCAGTAATGGCTTTTGGTTTTGCTAATGCGCAAACAGGAGGATTTTCTAAAGGAGATGTATTTGTTTCTGGAGCATTTAGTGTAGATTCTCATAAAACAGGTGATGCTAAATCAAATAACTTTACTCTTGTTCCTAGTGTAGGTTATTTTGTGTCTGAAAACATTGCTATTGGGGCAAAATTAGGTTTTGGTTCATCAAAAATGGGTGATGATAAAACTAATGACTTTACAGTTGGTGCATTTGGTAGATATTACTTTACTCCTGCTTCTCAATTTTCAGTTTATGGTCAAGCTGGTTTAGATTTTACTAATTCAAAAAGTAAGCCTGGTGATTACAAAGAAAACGAAATTGGAGCTAATGTTGGTTTAGGTTTAAGCTATTTCTTATCTAGCCATTTCGCGATCGAAGC
This sequence comes from Flavobacterium panacis, assembly GCF_024649945.1. Taxonomy (GTDB): domain Bacteria; phylum Bacteroidota; class Bacteroidia; order Flavobacteriales; family Flavobacteriaceae; genus Flavobacterium; species Flavobacterium panacis. The sequence continues at coordinate 349,157 of NZ_JANKMS010000003.1, forward strand.
TACTTGGCTTGGTTTAGGATATAGTGTAAACAATAATGGAGGTCACGATGCTGAAAAAACAAATAGTTTTGGTTTTGGTACTGATTTACGTGACGTAAGTTTCGGAGTAATTTACAAATTTTAATAAAAAAGTTTAAGTTAGTTTTTTAGCCTTTCCAATTTTAGAAAGGCTTTTTTATTTCTGTTTTTGATAAGTTTTATCAGGAATTAATTGCTATTTAACAATTTATATACTTGTTACTATTTTATTTGTTAAATTCCAAATTAGTTTTTATGAAGAATATTTTTATATTTGATATGAAAATTAATTTAACCCAAAACAAATTAGAATGAAAAAAATAATTTTATCAGCCATTGCAATTATGGCTTTTGCATTTACAAATGCTCAGGAAACAAGGTTTGGAGTAAAAGGAGGTCTTAACCTAACTACTTTTGCTGGAGGAAATTATTGGGATGCTAAATCTCTTGTTGGTGCTCATGTTGGAGGTTTTGCTGAAATTAAAGTTATAGAAAGATTAGCAATTCAACCCGAAGTATTGTTCTCAATGCAAGGTGCAAAACTGGATGATTTAAATGTGGATGCAAAATTAAATTATATCAACGTACCAGTTTTAGCGAAATTTTTCATTACGAAACAATGGACAGTAGAAGCAGGTCCTCAAATTGGATTCTTAGTTTCTGCTAAAGTAGATGGAGAAGATGCTAAAGATGGATATAAATCAACTGATTTTGGTTTTAACTTCGGAGGTGGATACAATTTTACAGACAACCTTTCTGTAAATCTTCGTTACACTGTGGGTGTGTCTAATATAGCAGACTATAATGCTGAAGATTTTGATCAATATTTTGATAGTCCAAAAAATAGTGTTTTAGCACTTTCATTAGCTTACAAGTTTTAAGTTTTTGATTTATAAATATTTAAAAAAGACCTTCCACAAAATGGAAGGTTTTTTTATTTCATTTTCTAAATAGTAGTATTTTATCTGTTAAATAAATTACTTGTATTTAATAAGTATATTTTTATATTTGGCGAAAATTATTTAACCCAAAACAAATAAAATGAAGAAAATTTTTTTATCTGCAATCGCAGTTATGGCATTTGGTTTTGCAAATGCACAGGATGGACACTTTAAAGTTGGAGCTCACACAGGTGTAGTTCTAGGTGATTTTAAAGATTCTTATTCACTTAATCTAGGTGTTGACGTGGCGTATCTATGGAATGTTGCTGATAAATTCAGTGTTGGAGCAACAACAGGTTATACAACTTATTTTGCAAAAACGTATACCTTTTATAACGGTATAACTTCAGTTGATATTAAAGGAGATAATGCTGGTTTTATTCCAGTTGCGGGTACAGCACAATATTCAATAACAGATAATTTATTTGTTGGTGCAGATTTAGGATATGCTATCTATGCAGGAAGTGGAAGTGGAGACGGAGGAATTTTATATCAGCCAAAATTTGGTTATCAAAATGATAAAATTGAAGTGTTTGCTTCTTATAAAGCAATATCTGATGATGCAACACTTTCTTCTTTAAATATCGGTTTTAATTATAAATTCTAATTTATAGTTCAGTGTATTTTGTAAAACCTTCCTGATATCTGGAAGGTTTTTTTTATGTGATTTTTTTAAATTAAATATTTATTTGGTAAGTATATTTTTATATTTGGGCAATTAATTTAACCAAGCAAAAAAAGAAATTAAAAATGAAGAAAATTATTTTATCTGCTCTTGTAGTTATGGTATTTGGTTTTGCAAATGCTCAAGGAACTGGGGGGAGATTTGGAATTAAAGGAGGTATTAATTTTCCAAATAGTTCTAGTGATTTCCAGGAAAATGAAACTTTAATAGGGTACCAGGTTGGTTTTTTTTCGGAAATTAAAACAGATGAAAAATTTGCTATTCAACCAGAACTTTTCTACTCAACTCATGGGGTGAAAAATAAATTTGAAAGGGATGGTGTAGCATACAATAATGATATTAAATACCGCTATTTGAGTTTGCCTATTTTGGCTAAATATTTTGTTGTTCAGGGATTAAGTGTTCAGGCAGGTCCGCAAGTTAGTTTTTTAATGAAGGCTGAAGAAAACGGAGTTAATATTACAGATCATGTTAAAACTATCGATTTAGGTTTGAATTTTGGTATTGGCTGTAATTTTCTGGAGGTTTGTTCTATAGATCTTCGTTATAACTTGGCTTTGTCAGATGCTGTGGATTTTCATGTTGGAGATGATAATTATAAAATAAAAAACAACATGTTTTCTTTGGTTTTGGGATATAAATTAAATTAAAACATTTAGTAATTATAAAAACCTTTCTCTCTTAAGAAAGGTTTTTTTATTTCGTAATATGAGGCATTTTTCTTTCTAAAATTGTTTTACTTTGTAAACATGAATTGGAGCAGATATATTAAAGATTATCAATCCTATTTAAGGATAGAAAGAGGCTTGTCTAAAAATACGATCGAAAACTACGGCTTTGATATTGAACGCTTGTGTCTTTTCTTAGAGACGAATCAAGTAGATGTTTCTCCAATAAAGATTTCTGATGAAACGATACAGCAGTTTATTTATACTGTTGCAAAAGAAGTAAACCCGAGATCGCAGGCAAGAATTATTTCCGGGCTCAAAAGCTTTTTTAACTACTTGGTTTTTGAGGATTATAGAAATGACAATCCGTTGGAGTTGATTGAAACCCCAAAAACGGGACGAAAATTACCAGATACATTATCTCTTCAAGAAATTGACAATTTAATTGATGCTATCGATTTAAGTACAAATGAAGGAGAAAGAAATAGAGCAATGCTCGAAACTTTATATGGCTGCGGACTTCGTGTTTCGGAACTAGTAACACTTAAAATTTCAGATTTGTATTTTGATGAAGGTTTTATCAAAATCACAGGTAAAGGAAATAAAGAAAGATTCGTTCCAATTGGACCGTTAACTCAGAAATATATTGATATCTATAAAAATGCTGTTCGCAGTAATCTGACTATTAAAAAAGGAGCAGAAGATACCTTGTTTCTTAATAGAAGAGGGAGTCAATTAACAAGAGCCATGATTTTTACTATTATAAAGGATCTTGCTCAAAAAATAAACCTTAAAAAAAGTATAAGCCCCCATACGCTGAGACATTCTTTTGCTACACATTTATTGGAAAATGGAGCAGATTTGAGATCAATTCAATTAATGCTAGGCCACGAATCAATTACAACAACAGAAATTTATGTGCATTTGGATCGTAGTTTCTTAAAAGAAGTGATGCATAGTTTTCATCCGAGGAAATAATTTTTTAAATGTTGCGTTTGTTTTGTTGTAAAAATTTATATATTGTGTTAAAATATTGTTGTAATAAAAACAATAACGGAATAAGTTGTGATTTTTCTCTCTTTTTTAAAGGAAAAAATCTGAAATATTTTATTTACATAAAGAAGTAGTGTATGATTTTTGATTTATATGGAAATGACGATTGCTTGGAGGTAAATAATTTTTATAAAAAATTGTTGGCCGAAATGCCTGACTTACTTTTTCAGTTTACAATTGATCCTGATAATAACTATTCGTTTCCACTTGTAAGTAAGTCGGCAGATGAAATATTTGAGCTTTCTGTTTCAGATTTTACTAATGATACAAAGCTTATAATTTACAATAGAATTGTACCACAGGATCGTGATTACTTTTTTCAGTCTTTAGTAAAAGCCCGAAGAGAGATAACGCCTTGGGAAATTGAATTTAGAGCGGTTCTTCCTAAAAAGGGAATTCGTTGGTTTAAGATTACTTCAAAAACGGAGTTGACTTTAGATGATAAGGTTGTTTTTTATGGTCATGTATCTGATATAACCGATCTAAAAGATAAGGAAGAAAAGCTTAGGATATCCGAAGAACGTTTTCAATTTGCACTCGATGCTTCAACAGCTGGAGTTTGGGATTGGGATATGGTGACAAACAGTGTTTTTTATTCGTCTTTGTCTCTTAAAATTCTAGAATTAGAGTCCACTGATATTTTTGATGATCCAGAACGTTGGGACAAAATTGTGCATCCAGATGATCTTCCAAAATATTACTCGGATATTCAAGAACATTTTGATAATAAGATTCCGTATTATGAAAACTATCATCGAGTGATGACCTCAAGCGGTAATTATAAATGGATTCTGGATCGTGGAAAAGTAATTAAACGTGATGAAAACGGAAAACCTTTACGTGTTATTGGAACGCATACCGATGTTTCTGCGCAAAAAGAAAAAGAGTTGGAGCTTTTAAAAACGATGAAATTGTACAGTGACCAGAACAGTCGTTTGCTTAATTTCTCACATATTGTTTCGCATAATTTGAATACACAGGCAGGTAATATAAAATCGATTTTGGATTTTATAGATGCTGATGTGAACAAGCAAACAGTTGAAGAAATGTTGGAACATTTGCGAACAGTTTCAAATGATTTAAATGAAACGATTTCTAATCTTACACAGATTGTAAAAACGCAGAGTAATATTAATATTGCAGTTGCTCCTTTAATGTTGTGTGAGTATATTGAAAAAACGATTTCAACAATAAAAGGTTATGATAAACAGCGTAAGGTCACAATTATAAACAACGTTCCAAAGTATTTGACGATTAATTTTAATCCGGCATATATGGAGAGTGTTTTGTTGAACTTTACCACAAATGCAATTAAGTATGCGCATCCTGATCGGGATCCTGTAATTGTTTTTGATTTTGCAATAGAACCCGAAGGGTTTAAATCGTTAAAGATTACAGATAATGGACTCGGAATCGATTTAAAAGTGTATGGAGATTTATTGTTTGGAATGTATAAAACTTTTCATAAACACGAAGAAGCACGCGGAATTGGTTTGTATATTACAAGAAACCAAATAGAAGCCATGAAAGGAACTGTTTTGGTAGAAAGTGAAGTAGGAGTGGGAACAAGCTTTAAAATCGTTTTTAACGATATGTGAAGTTTGAATTAATTATAAAAAAGAAAGGCTGTCAATTGACAGCCTTTCTTTTTATGTATGTTTCCTGATTATTTAGCAATATTTACAGCTCTAGTTTCTCTAATTACAGTAACTTTTACTTGACCAGGATAAGTCATTTCTGTTTGAATTTTTTGCGAAATTTCAAAAGATAAGTTTGCAGCATTATCATCTGAAACTTTTTCGCTTTCTACAATTACACGAAGTTCTCTACCAGCCTGAATTGCGTAAGCGTTTTTAACTCCGCTGAATCCGTAAGCTACATCTTCAAGATCTTTCAAACGTTGGATGTAAGAATCTAATACTTGACGTCTAGCTCCTGGTCTAGCTCCTGAAATAGCATCACAAACCTGAACAATTGGAGATAACAATGATTTCATTTCAATCTCGTCGTGGTGCGCTCCAATAGCGTTGCAAACTTCGTCTTTCTCACCGTATTTCTCTGCCCATTGCATACCTAAAAGTGCGTGTGGTAAATCACTTTCAGTGTCTGGCACTTTACCAATATCGTGTAGTAAACCTGCTCTTTTAGCTAGTTTTACGTTTAATCCTAATTCTGCGGCCATGATACCACACAATTTAGAAACCTCTCTTGAGTGTTGTAATAAGTTTTGTCCGTAAGAAGAACGGTATTTCATTCTACCAACCACTTTAATTAATTCTGGGTGTAAACCGTGAATTCCTAAGTCGATTACAGTACGTTTTCCAACTTCAATAATTTCATCGTCGATTTGTTTAGCTGTTTTGGCAACAACTTCTTCGATTCTTGCTGGGTGAATACGTCCGTCAGTTACTAATTTATGTAAAGATAAACGAGCAATTTCTCTACGAACTGGATCAAAACAAGAAAGAATGATAGCCTCTGGTGTATCGTCAACAATGATTTCAACTCCAGTTGCAGCTTCAAGAGCTCTAATGTTACGTCCTTCACGACCAATGATACGTCCTTTTACATCGTCAGATTCGATGTTGAAAACAGATACACAGTTTTCAACCGCTTCTTCAGTTCCAACTCTTTGGATAGTGTTGATGATGATTTTCTTAGCCTCTTGTTGTGCAGTCAATTTTGCCTCTTCAATAGTTTCTTGAATATGAGACATTGCTTTTGTTTTAGCTTCAGCTTTTAAACCTTCTACCAATTGCTCTTTTGCTTCTTCAGCAGAAAGACCAGAAATTACTTCTAATTGCTGTAATTGACTTTTGTGAAGTTTGTCAACTTCAGCTTGTTTTTTGTCTAAAACTTCAATTTTATTATTGAATTCAGCTGTTTTAGCTTCAAAATCGTCATTGACTTTTTTAGCTTTAGAAAGCTCATTAGAAACTTGAGATTCTTTATCGCGAACGCGTTTTTCTACTTCAGCAACTTTTTTATCACGTGCTAAAATAACTTGTTCGTGTTCTGATTTAAGTTCGATAAAACGCTCTTTGGCTTGAAGAATTTTATCTTTTTTGATATTTTCAGCTTCTAAATTAGCGTCTTTTAAAATTGAAGCTGCTTCTTTTTTAGCGTTTTTGATTAGGTTTGAAATATTACTTTTCTCGATAATTTTAGCTATCGCAAATCCTGCTGCAATACCTACAATACCAATAATGATCGTTATGATGTCCATGTTTGTTAGGGTTTATATATAAAAAAAGCCTACATTAATTGCTTGAATAAACTCGTAAAGACAAGTTTTGAGCTAACTCACTGTTCAAGTTTCCCAGCCAAAAGGAGGGCATACTATAGTAGCGACGATTTGCTCATTCTAAATTGTTAGTGTTGAGTTTACCAATTGTGAACTAATGTAGGCAGTATCTTAGTTTCTTGTAAAGAACGTTTAATTTTCGAGATATTGATCTAAAAGCGTGTTTAATCTTTTAATTCTTTCGATAGTCTCTTCTCCATCGATTGCGTTATCAATCTGTTTTTGTTCTACTTGCGAAGCAAATTGCAATGCGCACATTGCTAGAACATCTTGTTTGTCACGAACTGCATAATTTTCTTCGAACTGCTTGATCATAGCATCAATCTTTTTAGAAGCACTTCTAAGTCCTTCTTCTTGAGCGGGTTCAACCGTTAGTGGGTAAACGCGGTCAGCAATTGATATTTTAATTTTAAGCTTTCCGTCCATATTACTAATCTGATAATTGCGCTATACAGTAATCGATTTCGCGAATTAATGAATTTATTTTAAGCTTTGTCTCTCTCTTGTTATTGTCGCTGCCAAGCAACGAATTGGCTATCTTAAGTGTTTCATTTTGCTTTTTCAAAGCTTCAATTTCTTCAGATTGTTTCTGGATAATTTGCGCAGCTTTGGATAATTCTAATCGTAATACTTGATTGTTTTTCTCCAAACCTTTTGATTTTTCAAAAAGTTTTTCGACTTTATATTCAAGAGTATCAATTATTTCTGCAATTACACTCATTATACATCCTATTCATTACTTAATCCTACAAAGTTAATATTCCTTTTTATTAATGCAATTTTTTCTCGATTTTTTTGCATTAAAATAGATAAATGTATGTATTTCAATTAATTGTGTTTTTGTGTGTTTTTTCCTGCTTTTATTGCCTTATTTTTGTTTATCTTAGCAAAAATGTTGTTTATGAGATTATATTTACTTGCCCTTCTGATTTGTAATTCTGTACTTGCCCAAACGCAATATCCAAAAGACTATTTTCGCCCGCCACTTGACATTCCGATGCAACTTTCGGGTAATTTCGGGGAGTTAAGACCGAACCATTTTCATGCGGGTTTTGATTTAAAAACGAATCAAAGAGAAGGATTAAGCGTGCACGCCATTGCCGATGGATATGTGTCAAGAATTAAAATTTCGACTTTTGGAAACGGAAAATGTATTTACATAACGCATCCAAATGGTTATACTTCTGTGTATGGACATTTGCAAACTCCTGTTGGTCCTATTTTAGATTATGTAAAAGCGACTCATTATAAAGAGAAAGCGTATGAAATCGAAATGTTTCCTAAGCCAGGTGAGCTTCCAGTAACGAAAGGTGATATTATCGGACTTTCTGGAAACACGGGTTCATCAGAAGGACCACATCTTCATTTTGAAATTCGTGATTCTAAAACCGAATTTGTAATCAATCCGATTTTCTTTGGCTTTGACCAAAATATTAAAGATACCAAAAAACCAACTTTATCAAGTTTATATGTGTATCCTTTGTATAATGCAACGGTAAATCAGTCTAAACAGCCTTTGTTGCTTAATATGGCACTGCAGAAAGATGGAACGTATTTAGCTTCAAAAGTTAAAACAAATGGAAGAATCGGTTTCGGAATCAATGCTGTAGATACAGATGATGTTTCATTTAATAAAAATGGAGTTTTTAATGTTTCTACTTTTTTAAATGGGAATCAAAATTATAACTATCAGTTTAATACGTATTCTTTTGACGAAATGCGTTACATCAATGCTTTAATTGATTATTCGAGATATAAAAAGATGGGACAGCGTGTTCAGAAACTTTTTATGAAAACGCCTTTTGCTTTAAGTATTATCAAAACAGATTCTCTACGTGGAATTGTTAAGGCTGAACCTAATCTTTCTTCAACTTATAAAATTGAGATTTCGGATTATTTTGGAAATCTAAGATCTGTTACAGTTCCAATTGAGTTTGATGCAGCAACACCCATTGTTGAAGCAGCAACAGCGACTTCTAAATATTTTGTTAGATATAACAAAGATTCTAATTTCGAAAAAGATAACATGTCTGTTTTCTTTCCAGCTGGAACTTTCTACGAAGATTTTAATATGAACTTTGATGTCAGAAATAACAAAGTTTTTATTCATGATGATACGGTTCCTGTTCATTCTAATTTCACCATAACGATAAAAGACGATTCTTATCCTGAGAATTTACGAGATAAACTTTATATCGGAAAAGGAACCAGTCATAACGGAACGATTAGAAAAGGAGATGTTTTTACTGCTAAAGCAAAAATATTAGGTGTATATGGTTTGGTTTTAGATACTATTAAGCCCGTAATTAAAATTGCAAAACCAATTGAAGGAAAATGGATCAGTGAGCAAAAGAAAATTGATCTTACAATTGGTGATTCTTTGTCTGGAATAAAGTCTTATAATGGTTATTTGAACGGAAGCTGGGTTTTGTTTGAATATGAAAATAAGGCCAGAAGAATTACACATACTTTTGATGCGCAATATTTGGTTGAAGGTGAAAACTTTTTAAAAGTTGAAGTTGTTGATAATGTAGGAAATACTGCTATCTTTGAAACTCATTTTTTTAGAAGTCAAAAATAAAACCCCAACTTTTGAATCATAACAAGTTTATATTCGCTTTTCTTTTTCTATTCTTTAGCTGTATTTCATTAGCTCAGACTGCCCGTATTAAAGGGATAATTTTAGATACAGATAAACATCCTGTTGCGAATGTGAATATTGCTTCGCAAGGAACTTTGGTGCAATCAGATGCTAAAGGCTTTTTTGAAATTACTGTTCCCTCAAATAAAAAGATTTCATTGGTATTTACCCATGTATCTTTAAAAATGGTCAGTTTAACGGTTAGTTTGAAGACGAATGAAGTTTTTGTTTTTAATCCTATTATGAATAATTCTGAAGAACAGATGGGGGAAGTGTTTGTTTCTTCCGGAAATCGAAAGCGAGTTCAAGGAATTGCGACAATTGACGCGGCCACAATAAAAAAGATTCCAGGCGCTAATGCAGGAATTGAAAATGTTCTAAAAACACTTCCAGGAGTAAATTCAAATAACGAGCTAAGTTCGCAATATATGGTTCGAGGCGGGAATTATGACGAAAACTTAGTTTATGTAAATGAAGTTGAAGTGTATCGTCCGTTTTTAATTCGTTCAGGGCAACAGGAGGGTTTGAGTTTTACCAATACCGATTTAGTGCAGAATGTTGAATTTTCAGCAGGAGGATTTCAGGCCAAATTTGGTGATAAATTATCTTCAGTTTTGGATATTACGTATAGAAAACCAACTCAATTTGGAGCTTCTTTTGAAGCTAGTTTTTTAGGAGGAAGCGCTTCTGTAGATTTGGTTTCTAAAAATAAAAAATGGTCAGCTGTTACTGGAGTTCGTTATCGAAACAATAGTTTGTTGGTTAATAGTCAGGATACGCAAACGAATTATACACCAACTTTTGCTGATGTTCAGACCAATATTAATTATGATATTTCTGAAAAATGGCAAATGAGTTTTTTAGGAAATATTTCTCAGAACAAATATTTGTATCAGCCTTTAACGCGCGAAACTAAATTTGGTACAATTGATCAGCCAATGGCTCTGGCGGTTTATTATCAAGGTCAAGAAAAAGATCAATACGATACGTATTTCGGAGCTTTAAAAACCACTTATAAAGTTTCTTCTTCGTTGACTTTAAAATTAATCGGATCTTTATTTCATACAACAGAAAAAGAGCATTTTGATATTTTGGCCCAATATCGTTTAGGAAATGTTGATCCTGAAAATCCAACAGATCCGTCTACAATTGATTTTACGCGTGGAATAGGTTCTCAGTTAAATCATGCTAGAAATGATTTGGATGCTTTAATTGCCAATATTGAATTGAAAGGAACTAAAGACTGGAAAGAAAGTCAGTTAGAATTCGGTTTGAAATATACTAGAGAATCTATTCGTGACAGACTGGTAGAATGGGAGATGATTGATTCTGCAGGGTTTTCAATAAATCCTCCAATCATTACGCTTCCCAAAAACAATCAGCCTTATTCGCCTTATACTGGACCACTTTTGCCTTATCAGGATATTCGTGCCACGAATTTTAATACTATAAATAGATTTTCGGGTTATGCACAATGGAACAAACAATCTGATATTGGTTCCAGTAGAATTTGGTACCATTTAGGAGCTCGTTTTCAGAGCTGGAATGTTTCAGGTGCTTCAGAAGAAGGGAAAAATCAATTTGTGGTAAGTCCAAGAGCGCAGTTTGCTATAAAACCAGATTGGGATACCGATATGGTATTCAGGATTTCCGGAGGATTGTATCATCAGCCGCCATTTTACAGAGAGCTTCGTGATTTGGACGGAGTTGTAAATCCGAATGTAAAAGCTCAGGAAGCAGTCCATGTCGTTTTGAGTAACGATTACAATTTTAAAATGTGGAATCGTCCATTTAAATGGGTAACAGAGCTTTATTATAAATCCCTTTCAGATGTAAATGTCTATTCTATAGATAATGTCCGCATTCGTTACGTTGCTAATAATAATGCAAAAGCGTATGCTCAAGGTTTAGATTTTAGATTAAACGGTGAATTTGTGCCAGGAACAGAATCTTGGGTAAGTTTTGGCTATATGAAAACCGAAGAAAACTACGAAAACAAAGGTTATATCGCGCGTCCGACAGATCAGCGATTGAAATTTGCCATGTTGTTTCAGGATTATATGCCGAACATTCCAAGTGTAAAAGTGTATCTGAATTTAGTTTACAATACTGGATTGCCAGGAGGTGCGCCAGCTTATTCAGATCCGTATTTGTATCAAAACAGATTAAATGATTACAGAAGAGCAGATATTGGTTTTGCAAAAGTTTTTGTAGACAGCAGTACGCAGAATACGAAAAAAGGCTGGTTGAAAAATTTTAAAGAATTAGCTGTCGGCTTAGAAATCTTCAATCTTTTTAATAATCAAAATGCTATTACAAATACTTGGGTTCGTGATGTGTATTCTAAAAATCAATATGCGATTCCAAATTATATGACTTCGAGGGTTTTTAACGTTAAGATTAATGCGAGGTTGTAAAACCTTTTCGATAGTTTAGTAAAATTCAATAAAAACAAATATTACAATCAAAAATAGTATATTTGATAATCGTATATAATCGTTGTAGATGAAAAAGTATTTTAAATATATCGCCATAGTAATCATCGGGACTGCAATAAGCTGTCGTGAAGAAGTTCAAAAGCCAAAAGTAAGTTACGCAGCTTCAAATAAAGTAAGTATAGCCAAAACTGATACCACTCAAATCGAAATCGCTGATCTTCCAATCCAAATGGAAGGTACAAATTACCTGATTCATCCTGTTGGAGATTTAAGAGTTTTTGAAAGAGGTTCTAAAGCTCGTTATGGATCGTCTAGTGTAAATGATGTGAGTTTTACGATTTCTAATCTAGGTGAATATGAAATAACAGGTTATTTGCAGAATTTGAAATTTCAGAAAGTAGATTCAGATTCTATTCGTCCTTTATCAGATAAACCCATTTTGATTTTAACAGCAACTTATTTAAAAACGGTTGCAGACAAAACGCATAACAATGTTATGGTGTACACTTTGACAGATTCTGATACCAACAAAGACGGAAAAATCGATACCAGTGATATTAAAACTTTGTACTTAAGCGATATCAGTGGGGAAAACTTTACCAAAGTTTCTGCTGACTTAGAAGAATTGGTTGATTGGAATTTAATTGAGTCTAAAAGTCGTCTGTATTTTAGAACAATTGAAGATACGAACCAAAACGGTCAGTTTGATAAAAATGATGTTTTGCATTATAATTATATAGATTTGACAGCTAAGAAATGGGAGGTTAAAGCTTATAAGCCTATTTAAAGATTCTAAGGTACTGAGGTGCTAAGATTCTAAGGCTTGCCAAAGATTGAAAATACAAAAACCGCATAAAAATTTTAATTTCTATGCGGTTTTTATATTTAGTCATCATAAGAAAGACTCAGTACCTTAGAATCTTAGGGACTTAGAATCTTTAAATCAAAATATCACTTTCCAAATCTGATTTTTCGATTTCGAAACCAAAATCCAAGCGTTCAACTAATTCGATTACTAGTCTTTTATACCAATTCTCCGATTTTGGATGAATGTAAATCTTCTCAATTAACTGATTAATATCTACATTGATTTTTAAGCCGTCGTTTAATTTGATGTCACTTTTAGAAGTGTCTGTCAAAATGCGAACTTCCCGCTCGTATTGAAAACTTTTCCTTTTGAATAAAAACGGAAAAAACAAATCATCAAACGGAATGTATTCTTTTCTGTAATCGATATAATTTACTTCGCCAATATATTGGTCGAAATTATTCTCTGGTTTTAATGCTTTCTGTAATCTTCCAATAGTAGATTGAATGGCCAAGCCTTCGCTGTTTTGAGTGAAGATCTGCCACATGGCAAAAGATTCATATTCGTTGATATGCCAACTGCTTATAGCGACTTGTTCACGTTGCGTTTTGTAGTATTTTAAGAAGTCAGGATTGTCAATTGCCAGCTTTTTAATCTCTTCGTAAGTTGGTTCGCTGAAAGTGCCTTCGTACTGATCTTCAAACTTGTCAGAGCGTGACATGAATAGTTTTTTTGAAAGTAATAAATCGAGAAATTTAGATAAGTCTAAGTATTTCCAAACAACAGTGTCAGGATTTTCAGGGAGTGTAATGTTGGGGTTGTTAAGATACATTTTCGTGAGATTAAATGATTTATTCTTTAACCAACCTAAAGTTATAAAAATAAACACAGATTAAAGAAATTAAACTGAGTTTTAATATTTCCTTAATCTGTGTAAATTATTTAGTTTCGATCTGTTTTACGATTCGAAAGACTGCATCGTTACCAATTTATTATAAGTTCCGTTCAAAGCAATTAATTCTTCGTGTGTTCCTTGTTCTACAATTTTTCCTTTTTGCATTACGACGATCACATCTGCTTTTTGAATAGTTGAAAGACGGTGTGCAATTACGATAGAAGTTCTGTTCTGCATCATGTTTTCTAAAGCAACCTGAACAATTTTTTCGCTTTCAGTATCTAAAGCTGATGTTGCTTCATCCAAAATCATAATTGGAGGATTTTTTAATACGGCACGAGCAATTGATAGACGTTGTTTTTGTCCGCCAGAAAGTTTGCTTCCACTGTCTCCAATATTAGAATAAATTCCTTGTGGTAAATCTTTCACAAACTCATAAGCATTGGCAATTTTTAATGCTTCGATAATTTCGTCATCGGTTGCGTCAAGTTTTCCTAGTGCAATGTTTGCTTTAATAGTATCATTAAATAAAATAATGTCCTGTGTCACTAATGCCATCAAGCCGCGAAGAGAATGTAGGTTCATGTCTTTGATGTTGATTCCGTCAATAGAAATTGTACCTTCGTTTACATCATAAAAACGCGTTAATAAGTTTGCAATTGTACTTTTTCCACTTCCAGATTGTCCAACCAAAGCAACAGTTTGCCCTTTTTTAATTTGAAGAGAAAAATCCTTTAAAATACTTGTTTCTTCATATTTAAAGTTGATGTTTTTAATATCGATGTTATTATCAAAAGTTGATTTTTCAACAGCATTTTCCTTAGAAACGATAGTGTTTTCCTGTTCTAAAATTTCAAGAACACGTTCTGCTGCTGCATTTCCTCTTTTTACTCCGTAAGAAGCTTTAGAAATAGCTTTTGCAGGAGTCAAAATGTTGTATGCTAATCCCATGTAAGCAATAAAAGCAGCGCCTTCTAGAGTTTTGTCAATTAAAACCATTTGACCTCCGTACCATAACAAAATGGCAATTACGGTAATTCCCATAAATTCGCTGGCAGGAGAAGCTAAGTTTTGACGATTTCCAATGCTGTTGGATAAGCTGAAAAAACGTTCTGTAGAATTTTGAAAAACAGTATTGAAATAATTTTCAGAATTATAACCTTTTACGACTTTCAATCCTCCGATTGTTTCTTCAATTGTAGAAAGAAATTTTCCTTGTTCTTCCTGAGCTTTCGTAGATTGTTTTTTAAGTTGTTTTCCAATCAATGAAATGATGTATCCTGAAACTGGAATAAAAATGAAAACAAATAAAGTTAGTTTGGCACTAATGATCAACATTGTGCTTATCGTGAAAATAATAGTTAAAGGTTCTTTTACGATAAGTTCAAGAATAGCCAAGAATGAAGTCTGGACCTCGTTTACATCTGCAGAAATTCTTGAAATTACGTCTCCTTTTCTTTTTTCAGAATAAAATGCCAAAGGAAGTTCCAGTGTCTTTTTGTATAGCGCATTACGCATGTCTTTTAAAACTCCGTTTCTTAAAAAGTTGATGAAAAACATAGCCAGATAATCAGCTAAGTTTTTAAGTAAGAAAATCGAAATTATTATGGTAACCATAACGCCTAAAACAAAACCAGGTTCGTGTGTTTGTTTTGATGTGGTAATGTAGTAGCTTAAATAATTTTCCCCATATTGTTTAATTTCGAAAATGCCTGTGTAAACTGGTTTGGTAGTCACTGTTTTTGCTTTGTCAAATAAAACCTGAAGCATTGGAATTAAAGCAACAAACGAAAGTGTGCTGAAAAGTGCATATAAAACATTGAAAAAAATGTTTAGAAATGCGTATTTTTTATAAGGATATATAAAAGGAACTATTTTTTTGAAATTACTCATTTATTCTTTTGATATTGTTTTCTTTTGATGTGATAGCTCTTATTGATATTGAATCATTTTGAGCACGGAATTTTTACTGCACAAAATTAATCCAATTAAGGTGTTTTCAATTCCTTTTTAGTTTTTTTTATAAAAAAAACTCTGACTTGCATTTCAAGAATGTAAATCAGAGTTCGTTATAATCGAGTTTTTCAATTGTTTACATGTTATGTGTATAATTGAAAATGTATTGAAGATTTATTTCAATTTCATATCTGCAATGATATTTTCTATCTTTTGATCTAAGAATTTTTCTGCGTCATCAAAATCTAAAACTGATTCGATTTCAGCATTTACACTGATATAGAATTTAATTTTTGGTTCAGTTCCGCTTGGTCTTGCACAGATTTTTGAACCGTCTTCTGTATAATAAATCAATACATTAGATTTTGGCATATCAATCGGAGATTCTTCATTCGTCAATAAATTCAAAGCTGTCGATGATTGATAATCTTCAACCATAACTACTCTTTGTCCATTGATTTCTTTCAAAGGATTTTGACGTAAATTAACCATCATCTGATTAATTTCTTCTAATCCTTCCATTCCTTTTTTAGTTAAAGAAACTAAGAATTCTTTGTAGAAACCATTTTCAACATATAGTTGTAAAAGTTCTTTGTAAACTGAGCTTCCAGCTGCTTTTGCTTGAGCTGCAACTTCACAGATTAATAAGGTAGCTGCAACAGCATCTTTGTCTCTAACAGCGTCGCCAACCATAAATCCGAAACTTTCTTCACCACCTCCGATAAATTGAAGTTCAGGAAAATCTACGATCATTTTTGCGATCCATTTGAAACCAGTTAAGCCAACTTTGCATTCAACTCCATAACTTGATGCTAATTCCATCATCATTGGAGTCGAAACGATAGTTGAGCCAACAAATTGTTTTCCGTTAAGTTTACCTGCTTTTTTCCATTGTTTCAATAAGAAAGAAGTCATTAAAACCATTGTTTGGTTTCCGTTTAGTAAAATCATTTTGCCGTCGTTATTACGAACAGCAACGCCTAAACGATCACAATCGGGATCTGTTCCAACTACAATATCTGAATTGGTTTTGTCAGCTAAAGCTAAAGCCATAGTTAAAGCTTCAGGTTCTTCTGGGTTTGGAGATTTTACTGTTGGGAAATCTCCATCTGGAATTGCCTGTTCAGGTACGATATGAACATTCTTGTAGCCTGCTTGTGATAAAACGTCTGGAATAGATTTTATAGAAGTTCCATGTAATGAAGTGAAAACAATATGAAGATTGTCTTTTGCTTCAGCTGGAGTGTTAAAACTTGCGTTTTCGATTGACGAATTTATAAAGGCTTTGTCGATTTCGGTATCAATATACTGAATCAAACTTTCGTTAGCATTGAACTTAATTTTATCATAAGTTAAGTTTTCAATTACATTGACAATTGCTTTGTCTTGTGGAGGAACAATTTGTCCACCATCTTGCCAGTATACTTTGTATCCGTTATATTCTGGTGGATTGTGTGAAGCTGTTAAAACAATTCCACATTGGCATTTTAAATATTTAAGAGCAAATGATAATTCTGGAGTAGGTCTTAAGTCAGAAAACAAATAAACCTGAATTCCGTTAGCAGAGAAAACATCAGCAACTACTTTTGCTAAGGTGTTGCTGTTATGGCGACAATCGTAAGCAATAGCAACTTTTAGGGTTTCGTTAGGGAAAACTTCGTGTAAATAATCAGATAATCCCTGAGTGTTTTTTCCAAGTGTATATTTGTTGATTCTGTTATTTCCAACGCCCATAACACCTCTCATACCTCCGGTTCCAAATTCTAGGTTTTTATAAAAACTTTCTTCAAGTTCTTTTGGAGAAGTGGTCATTAATTCTTTAACTGCAGCCTGTGTTTCCTGATCGAAAGTAGGTGTCAGCCATTCGTTTACAGCGCTTAAAATATTAGGTGCTATGTTCATGTTTACTGTTTTTATGTTTTGATAAAGATAGTTTTTCAAGAAAGTTTAACTTGACTCAAAAAGATTTTTTTTTCCTGATTTGTGTCAAAAATTCACTTCTCGTGCTACTTTGTATCGTTCTTCGTTGTTTTTGGTTCTTAAAATAATTTCACCTAAAAATCCAGCCAAGAAAAGCTGCGTTCCTAAAATCATTGTTGTCAATGCTATGTAAAACCAAGGGTTGTTGGTAACCAAAGAATATTTCATTCCGTTATACATATGGTATAGTTTTGAAACTCCAATATATCCTGCTGACAAAAATCCGATGATGAACATGATGGAACCCATTGCTCCAAAAAGGTGCATTGGTCTTTTTCCAAAACGCGATAAAAACCAGATGGTAATTAAATCCAAGAATCCGTTAATAAAACGCTCCATTCCGAATTTAGTCTCTCCATATTTTCTGGCTTGGTGAATAACCACTTTTTCGCCAATTTTTCCAAAACCAGCATTTTTAGCTAAAACAGGAATATAACGGTGCATCTCACCAGAAACTTCAATGTTTTTTACCACAACATTTTTGTAGGCTTTTAATCCACAGTTGAAATCGTTTAGCTCAACGCCAGAAGTTTTTCTAGCGGCCCAGTTAAATAATTTTGAAGGAAGATTTTTGGCGACAACAGAATCGTAACGTTTCTTTTTCCAGCCAGAAACCAAATCGTATTTCTGAGCTGTAATCATTTCGTATAATTCCGGAATTTCGTCAGGACTGTCTTGTAAATCGGCATCCATTGTAATAATAACGTCGCCTTTTGCTTTTGCGAAACCAGCATGCAAAGCCTGAGATTTTCCAAAGTTTTTCATGAAACGAATGCCTTTTACATTCGGATTTTCATTAGAAAAACCTTCAATAATCTGCCAAGAATTATCTGTACTACCATCATCTACAAAAATGATTTCATAAGAGTAATTATTAGATTGCATCACTTTAATGATCCATGCATAGAGTTCTTGAAGTGATTCCTCCTCGTTTAGAAGCGGTATAAGTATAGATAAATTCATTTATATTTTTATTCTTGTGTAGATTTGCTTTTAAAAAATGCAGCCAGAATTAATCCTAATATAGAATAACCGACAATACTAAAAGCCAAAGCTTTTATTTGTTCTATTGTCGAAAAAGGATTGTTTTCTCTCATTTTAGTTAATGCTTCGTTTATTGCAGAAGCAGGAGTTCCGAATTTTTGTAATGTTTCGGCCATATATTTAACCAGTAATTCACTTAAAGTGTTTTTTGCTTCTGGGTCAATTACATTAAATAATAAAATGCTGAACAGTGAAGAAATTGCAAGAGCAATTATGGTAGTTATAAAAAAGGTCGTAAAGGCATCTTTGAAAGAGAAAAAGCCATTAATGTCTTTTCTTGTTTTGGTTAGTAAAACGATTCCGAATACTAAATAAATAACAAAAGTAAGGCCACCAATCCAGCCTGAAACAAATAATTTAAGATCTATAGCATACATAGTTGCTGTAATCAATGAAAGAATAACTCCTAAAGCGATTCCATAAGTAATTCCATTCTTTTTTATAACTTCATTAATCATATTTCTATAGGTTTTAAAATTAATCCACAAATATAGTAATTCATACTATAATCGGAGATAAAAAAAGCTTTTCGAAATAAACTAAAAAAAAGTGAGCTAAGTATTTGTTTATTAAAAAAGAATTGTAAATTTGCACACTCAAAAATAATTAAATTTTTAAACAAAAAAGAGTAGTATTGTTTACACCTTTTCAAAATCAAGGAAAAGCTTCAAAATAAAAATACTCTAAAACAATAAATAAAAGAAAAGATGAAAAAAGGAGTTCACCCAGAAAATTACAGATTAGTTGCATTTAAAGACATGTCTAATGATGACGTTTTTATCACTAAATCTACTGCAGATACAAAAGAAACAATTGAAGTTGACGGAGTTGAGTATCCAGTTGTAAAAATGGAGATTTCTAGAACATCTCACCCTTTTTATACTGGTAAATCTAAACTTATCGATACTGCAGGACGTATTGATAAATTCAAAACTAAATATGCTAAACACGCTAAAAAATAATAGCTGTTTTAAATTATACAAAAGCCTTTCAATCTCTGAAAGGCTTTTTTTATGCGTTAAATATTACTTTTCGTTAAAGTGCTTTTTAATGAAACCAGCAAAATATTTGTAACTTTGGGGCAGGTAACCAAATCAATATTTTAACAAACACTCAATTATTTATGAACTACATTCTTTTCGACGGCCCCGTTCGGAATGCTTTATTGCCCTTTACTTTTACGCGACCAGTTGCCGATATTTTGGTTGGAATTATGACGATTCGCCAAAAATGGGAAAAACGTCTGGGATCTACGATTACAACCATAACCGAAGAATATTTGTCTGAAAAATTTCCGATGGTTGAAATGGAAGAAAACGTAATGATCAATGCAGCGTATTTGCCAAATGATGCGCTGGCAGAGATGGTTTCTAATTTATCCGAAAATCAAGCTATATTTAAAGGTGAAGATGTGATTGCATTTTTTGCAAGCGAAAATCAGGAGGAAGTCGATTTTGATTCTTATGAAATTATTCAGTACAATGATGACTGTATAACGATAGAGCATACTTGGGATATTTTCTCTAAAAATGATGCCGCAATTCGTCAGGATTTTAATTATTTGACTGAAGATCGAAAATCACAGCCCATTCCGAAAAGTGTAAATGTAATTGCTCCTGAAAATATCTTTATTGAAGAAGGGGCAAAGTTAGAGTTTGTGACTTTAAATGCTTCAAACGGACCTATATATATAGGTAAGAATACCGAGATTATGGAAGGAACCGTAATTCGCGGACCTTTTGCATTATGTGAAAATGCAATGGTAAAAATGTCGGCTAAGGTTTACGGTGCAACAACGGTTGGACCTGGATCTAGAATAGGAGGTGAGGTTAAAAACTCTGTTCTTTTTGCAAATTCAAATAAAGGACATGAAGGGTTTTTAGGCGATTCTGTTCTGGGCGAATGGTGTAACATTGGTGCAGATTCTAATAATTCAAACCTAAAAAATAATTACGAAGAAGTGAAATTATGGAGCTACGAAACAGAAGGTTTTGCTAAAACTGGACTTCAGTTTTGTGGTTTAATGATGGGAGATCACAGTAAATGTGGAATCAATACTATGTTTAATACCGGAACTGTTGTTGGAGTAAGTGCCAATATTTTTGGATCAGGTTTTCCTCGTAATTTTGTGCCAAGTTTTTCATGGGGAGGCGCAGCCGGATTTACAACTTATGTGACTAAAAAAGCTTTTGAAACAGCGCGTTTAGTTTTGTCAAGAAGAAATATCGATTTTGATGCAACGGAACAGGCAATCTTAGAACACATTTTCGAAGAAACTAAAAAGTGGAGAAAAGATTAAGTTTTTAATGAGATAATTAGAAAATTAGTCAATTAGATAATTTTTCAAACCCGATAGACTTTTGTCTTTCGGGTTTTGTTTTTGTTTTTTTTTTTCTGCCACAGATTATATGATTAAAAAGGATTTTTTTAAATCATATTTAGAAAAAAATCAATGAAAATCCTGTAATCTGTGGCTAAAATTTTCGCATAGAAAACCCGACAGGTTTCAAAAACCTGTCGGGTTTTGTTTTTATCTAAGGTTTTTTGAGCATTTTCTAATTGACTAATTTTCTAATTATCTCATTTATTTACTAACCTTAGTGAAATCTTCTTTTAGATTGAATTTCAATTCTAAGCCATTAGTAAGTTTTGTTTCGTAACCAGAAGTTCCGATTTCTATTTTGGTTACTTTTTCTTTTGGGAAATTAGTTTTGATGTAAGAAGCGATTTTTTTAGGAACGATCGATTTTGGAATTTTGGAGTTTTGGCCATCAACTTCTTTCCAATTTCCTTTTTTGTCAAATTCGATTTCAATTTCGTTGTCAAATTTAACTTTGTATTCTGTCGAAAGAATTTCTTTGTCTTCTAGTATATAGTTCGGTTTTTTTGATCCAAAATGTGTTTTTAAAAAAGTTTGAGCATTTGCAGGTAAAGCCTCTTTTTTAATTACAGTTTTTTGAGCATTTGCAGAAAGTCCAAATAGTAACCCTGCAATTAAGTAAACGGTCAGTTTTAATTTCGTTTTCATATTTTGCTGATTTTTAAAATTACACTACAAGGTAAGATTAAATTTTTGAAATTTTAAAAAACGATTGAGTTTCATTCATCAGAATTAAAGTGTTATTAACTAGTGAATTGTCTAATTGACACATTTCCAAAATTATCTAATTTTCAAATTGCCTAATTATCTAATTAATCTATCTTTGCACCACGAAAAAACGGCTGATCAAACAAATGATTAACCGATTCAATAAATTCACAGAAAACAAATGATTACAGTTAACGATATTTCGGTTCAGTTTGGCGGAACTACACTTTTTAGCGATGTTTCTTTTGCTATTAATGAAAATGATAAAATTGCCCTTATGGGTAAAAATGGTGCGGGAAAATCTACACTTTTAAAAATAATTGCTGGTGTAAATAAACCTTCAACCGGAAGTATTTCTGCTCCAAAAGAAGCTGTTGTTGCTTATTTGCCACAGCATTTGCTTACAGAAGATGGAGCAACTGTAATGGAAGAAGCGTCAAAAGCATTCAGTGAGATTTTTAAAATGAAATCTGAAATCGACGAAATCAATGAGCAATTGACTGTTCGTACCGATTATGAAAGTGACGAATACATGAAATTAATCGAAAGAGTTTCTGACTTAAGCGAAAAATTTTATGCAATCGAAGAAGTGAATTATGAAGCTGAGGTAGAAAAAATATTAGTTGGTTTAGGATTCGAAAGAGAAGATTTTACACGTCAGACTTCTGAGTTTTCTGGAGGATGGAGAATGCGTATCGAATTGGCTAAAATTCTTTTGAGAAAACCAGATTTGATTTTGCTGGATGAGCCTACCAACCACATGGATATTGAAAGTATTCAGTGGTTAGAAGATTTCTTGTTGAATCAGGCAAAAGCCGTTGTAGTAATCTCTCACGATAGAGCGTTTGTAGATAATATTACAAACAGAACTATCGAAGTTACAATGGGAAGAATCTATGATTATAAAGCAAAATATACGCATTATTTAGAATTAAGAAAAGATCGTAGAATTCACCAACAAAAAGCGTATGACGAACAGCAAAAAATGATTGCTGAAAATCGTGCTTTTATTGAGCGTTTCAAAGGGACTTTTTCTAAAACAGATGCTGTTCAATCTCGTGTGAAAATGTTGGAAAAATTAGAAATTGTTCAAGTTGATGAAGTAGATACTTCTGCTTTACGATTAAAATTCCCGCCAGCAGCACGTTCTGGTCAATATCCTGTTATTGTAAAAGAAATGTCTAAAGCTTACGGAGATCACGTAGTTTTTAAAGATGCAAACATTGTAATCGAACGTGGTCAGAAAGTAGCTTTTGTTGGAAAGAATGGTGAAGGAAAATCAACTATGATTAAAGCGATCATGAAAGAAATTGGTGTTGATTCTGGAAGTGTTGAAATTGGTCACAATGCGCAAATCGGATATTTTGCTCAAAATCAAGCAGCATTATTAGATGAAAATGCAACAATTTTTGAGACAATTGACAGTATTGCAGTTGGAGATATTAGAACGCAGATTAAAAATATTTTAGGTGCATTTATGTTCCAAGGTGATGATATTACCAAGAAAGTAAAAGTGCTTTCTGGAGGAGAGAAAACTCGTTTGGCAATGATTAAATTGTTATTGGAGCCAGTTAACTTGTTGATTCTAGATGAGCCTTCGAATCACTTAGATATGAAAACTAAAGATATCATTAAAGATGCTTTACGTGATTTCGACGGAACTTTGATCTTGGTTTCTCACGACCGTGATTTCCTTGATGGATTAGCGACTAAAGTTTTTGAATTTGGAAACAAAAGAGTGAAAGAGCATTTTGAAGATGTTGCAGGTTTCCTTGCGCACAAGAAAATGGATTCTATGCGAGAAATAGAAAAATAGTTTTTTAGATAAAATACTTAAAAAGGGACAAGTTGATTCTTGTCCCTTTTTTTGTTTTCAACAGATTGATAACACTATTTTAATGCAATTTTTTTTACAATAAATATATTTTTTTGCTATTTTAGTACTCCCATTTCGTGTTAACTAGAAATATTTGGCTCTTGATAAACGGTAGAGCAATATTTTGAATTCGGTTATAGAAAAATTGATAATTTATTTATTTGAAGTCTATGAGTAAAATTCTACTAGTTCCACTTGTTTTTTTATTTTCTATAATGCCATTCTGTTTGCATGCTCAAGGTGATGTAAACGAAGGTGAAAAAACGGAAAAAACAGAAAGCGAAGTAAAATATCCGCAATATCAGCTTAAAGGTCTTTTACAGGCACGATATCTCGAAAGTTTCGGAGATAATGTTGATGTTTTAGGAGCTCATCATGCTACTGGAGATGTTACACAGCAATCTTTCGATATTAAAAGAATGCGTGTAGGTTTAAATACCAAATTAAGTGAAGCTACAGAAGTTGTAATCTTAGTCAACTTAGCCGATTTTAAATCGGATACCAAAGGAAAAGTTCTTGAAAATGCCTACGGAAAATATACTTTTAATAAATACATTGCTTTAACAGGAGGTCAATTTCGTCCCGCATTTGGTATAGAAGAGCTTGTTCCGGTTGATATCATTAAATCTTTTGATTTCTCGAATCAATATTATGAATTTGGGAAAAATGGCTGGACCAGTTTTCAAATTGGAGCTTCGGCAACTGGAGCTTTTGATATTGGAAAAATTCCGGTCAATTATGCTGTTTCTGTTTTAAATGGAAATGGGAAAAATGTCGAAATGGATAAAGACAACGGAAAACAATATTCTACAAGATGGGTTTTTGAATTGTCCAAAGAACATAAAATAAATCTGGGTTTAAACGGTGGTTTCGGAAAAGTATTTAAAGAAAATGTTTTTGCAATAGGAGCTGATATTACCAGTGATTTTAAACTGACAGATCGTTTTGCTTTTGATCTTCAAATAGAGTATAAACAAGGTACCAATCATAATTTGTATTTCTCACTTCCTGCTGAAAACAGAGTAGGAGATGTGTCTAATTATCAAATGCGCGGAATTTATTTTTTACCAAATCTGCGTTATGTGGTGAATTATAAAAAATTAACGGCTTTAGAATTGTCCTGTCGCTATGAAACTTTTGATCCAAGTTACAAAGTTGATTCAAACGTGAGGCAGACTTATACGCCAATGATAAGTTTAGAATTTGGAAAAGCTTATTTAGGCCGAATCGAGATGGGATTTGAAATTGATAGATTTGATAGGAATGTTCCTAATACGTCAACCTACAACGACGATTTGTTTATAATACAATTGCAGCTCCGATTATAATTCACTTAAATTTTGTTTTTTATGAAAGAAGTAAAAATCCCTCAGACTTTAATAACATTAATAATTGGAATCGCAATTTGGTTTATTCCTGCACCAGATGGTGTTAAAATAGAAGCGTGGCATCTTTTTGCCATTTTCGTCGCTACAATTTTAGGAATTATCCTGAAAGCAGCACCAATGGGAACCATGTGTATGATTGCAGTTGCTTTAACGGCGATGTCTCAAGTTTTGGCTCCCGGAGATCCAGGGAAATCAATTACGTTGGCGTTAAAAGGTTTTGGAGATAAAGTAATTTGGTTGATCGGAATTTCGTTTTTTATAGCAAGAGGATTTATTAAAACAGGTTTAGGAAATAGGATAGCTTTTTTGTTTATTAGAATATTCGGAAAAAGTTCGTTAGGATTGGCTTATGGTTTAGGATTGGCCGATTTGGTTTTAGCGCCAGCCGTTCCAAGTAATACGGCTAGAGGTGGTGGAATTATTTATCCTATTATGAAATCAATGTCAATGAGTTTTGGTTCAATGCCAGATCAGTCTGAAACCCATCGAAAATTAGGTTCGTATTTGACTTTAAATAGTTATAATATGAATTTGATTGCGTCTTCTATGTTTTTGACGGGGACTGCCAGTAATCCAATGTGTCAAAAGTTTGCTCTTAATTTGGGAATTAAGATTACCTGGATGTCTTGGGCGGCGGCAGCAATTGTTCCTGGTCTGTGTGCTTTTTTTGTGATTCCTTTTGTGCTGTACAAAATTTATCCGCCAGAATTAAAGAAAACAGGTGATGCTCCGCAAATTGCGGCTCAAAAATTAAAAGAAATGGGAGCAGTAACGAGAAATGAATGGATGATGCTTTTAACTTTTTTTATTCTTCTGTTTCTATGGATGACAGGCGATCTGTTTTCTATTGATGCTACAACAACCGCTTTTATTGGTTTAGTAATTTTGCTTCTAACGTCTGTTTTAACTTGGGATGATGTCAAAGCTGAAAAAGGAGCTTGGGATACCATTGTATGGTTTTCGGTGCTGGTGATGATGGCGAGTTCACTAAACGAACTTGGTTTTATAGCATGGTTTAGTGATTTGGTAAAAACTCAAATTGGTGGATTAAGTTGGCAAATGGCTTTTCCGATTATAGTTTTAGTGTATTTTTTCAGCCATTATCTTTTTGCAAGTGCAACAGCACACGTGGCAGCAATGTATGCGGCTTTGCTTGGAGTAGGAATTTCACTTGGAATTCCAGGATTGTTACTGGCTTTTATGCTCGGATTTATAGGTTCGCTTTACGGAACTTTAACGCATTATGGTCACGGTCCGGCACCCGTATTTTTCGGGAGCGGCTACGTAGATTTAAAGAGCTGGTGGATCAAAGGACTGGTGACAGGTTTGGTTATGCTCTTGATTTATATGGTAATTGGAGGATTGTGGCTCCGAATTATTGGTGATTTTTAGATTCTTATTCCTGGAGGAAGTAATTCTTTGTATCTAGGATTTTTTTTGAAGAATGAAACAATCTTTGGGTGAATTGGAACAACTCTGTAATTTTTTTCAGAACTTAAATCCAATACGTTTTTAAGTAAAGCATTTATGGCTTCTTCATTTTCGTAAGAGTCCGGTGTATTGATCTTGGTTAAGAAGATTTTTTTTTCTTGAAATGAATATTCAACTGCCAGCATTCCTTCAGGTACGACAGTTTCAAATTGGCGTGCAAAAGTGTTGTCTTTGATTTCCATAGTTACAAAAGTTTCCATAGTAATTTCTTGTTAGGTTACGGTAAATAGTGAATTTGGGATCCAAAATATTTATGAAAGAAAATTCTTTATAAGGTTTTGTTTCAAGAAATATTTCGAATGCAAAGGTAATCATTTGATTTTCAATATTAAATTATTTTTTAAAGTTGTAAATCTTGGGATGTCGTTTTGAAATTTGATTTTTTTGAATTTTAATGATAATTAGGCTTAAATTTTGATTGTCATCCTGTTAAAAAAGGTAACTTTATTTTTTCGAATAAATGTCCTAGTGGTAATTTCATTTTAATGTTATGAGTAAAATTCCAGTTTATTTTATGCCGGGTCTGGCGGCAAGTTCATCTATTTTTGAAAGAATTAAATTGGATGAAAATGCTTTTGAAATGCATCTTTTGGAATGGGAAATTCCAAGCCCAAAAGAATCTTTGTCAGATTACGCGCTTCGAATTAGTAAAAATATAAAACATGAAAATCCTGTTTTAATAGGAGTTTCTTTTGGAGGAATCTTGGTTCAGGAAATTTCTAAACATATCAAAGCGAGGAAAATCATTATTATATCGAGTGTTAGAAGTAATGTCGAATTTCCTAGAAGGATGAAAATAGGGAAGACAACAAAAGCTTACAAATTAATCCCGATGCAGTTGATTTTAAATGTAGAGAAATTGGCTAAATTTTCATTTGGTGAAAAAGTCAACAAAAGAATTAAGCTATATGAAAAGTTTTTAGCTGTTCGTGATTTAGGTTATCTGCAATGGGCGGTAGAAAATGTAATATTATGGGACAGAAATCAAATCGATGAAAACGTAATACATATTCACGGAGATCAAGATGATGTTTTTCCTATTAAGTACATTGATAAATGTATTATAGTAAAAGGAGGAACGCATATTATGATCTTAAATAAATATAAATGGCTGAATGAGAATCTGCCTTCTATTATATTGGAGTAAAATTCCAAAAAAAATCAAATTCCAAATTCCAATTGTTAGTTTTTAGATCTTTGTCAAAGTTTTAAAATTTTGAAAGATTCGGATAAAGTAACCCCAAAGTTTGTCATCCTGACGAAGGAAGGATCACACTAGTAATTCGACAAAGATTTTAACTCCCAATATTTAAAAACATAGCCCAAGGTTTCAACCTTGGGTACGCAATGATAAAAAAATCCCAAACTCTTTTTGGAATTTGGGATTTCTAATATTGTAATTTAAAGAAAATTTAGATTTTCTTCATTTGCTCTTTCATCATAGAGATTTGCTCTTTCAGCATTCCTTGTTTGTCTAATTTCTTAGCTTCATTTAACAAATTAGTCGCTTCCAGTTTTCTTCTACGTGACATGGCAACTCCTGCAAGGTTTAATTTCGCTACAGCTAAATCCATATCCATTGATAATCCAAGTTCGATTGCTTTTTTGAAATGTTTCTCAGCTTGGTTGATATTCGTTTGAGACAACATAATACCTTGTAAATAATTTAAGTATCCTTGTTGTTTTCTTACTAATGCACCTTCAGGATTTTTAATATATGATAACCATTTATTAGCGCCTTCAAAGTCTTGTTTTCTTAATTTTAGGAAAGCTAAAAGGATAAATTCGTTTTTGAAATAAAGAAAAATTGGAATTGCAGTTAATAAAATAAGAAAAATTCCATTTCCGATATTACTTTCTGTAAATTGCCAAATGCCCGCTACTACTAGAAGTCCGGCCAAAATAAGTTTAATATTCTTGTGAAACATAATTGTTGTAAATTTGTGATTGCAAAGATAGTAAAAGGAATTAAAAATATTTTTATAAAAGTGCTTGCCAGAAAAAAAAGTCTTTGTATATTTGCACTCGGTTTTTGAATAACGATATCCAAAACCAAAACAACGAGTTAATAGATACCATTTTTAAAGATACAAAGCAATGAGCAAAAGAACATTTCAACCATCGAAAAGAAAAAGAAGAAATAAGCACGGATTTATGGACAGAATGGCTTCTGCGAATGGAAGAAAAGTTCTAGCGCGTAGAAGAGCAAAAGGAAGACATAAATTAACTGTTTCTAGCGAGCCTAGACACAAAAAATAATGTTTGTATAAACATACATAAGGCGATTACTTTTTTAGTATCGCCTTTTTTTATACCTTGTCGGTAAAAATTTTCTCAACTTTCTAGTTTATAGCACACTAGAAAAGTTTTTTTAAGTACTTTATATAACTACACAATACATAAAAAATGCCTAAAGACACATCAATTAAATCCGTTTTAATAATAGGTTCAGGACCTATTGTTATTGGTCAAGCTTGCGAATTCGACTATGCAGGTTCTCAATCTGCTCGTTCTATTCGTGAAGAAGGAATTGAAGTTATCTTGATTAACTCCAATCCAGCGACAATTATGACCGACCCATCTATGGCCGATCATATTTATTTGAAACCATTAACTACAAAATCGATTATTGAAATTCTTAAGGAACATCCGCAAATTGATGCTGTTTTACCAACAATGGGAGGACAAACAGCCTTAAACTTGTGTTTGGAAGCTGAGGAAAAAGGAATCTGGCAGGATTTCGGAGTAAGATTAATCGGTGTTGATGTAAACGCAATTAATATTACGGAAGATAGAGAGCAATTTAAACAGCTTTTAGAAAGAATAAATGTACCAACTGCACCAGCAAAAACAGCTACTTCTTACTTAGAAGGAAAAGAAATAGCTCAGGAGTTTGGTTTCCCACTTGTAATTCGTCCTTCGTTTACACTTGGAGGAACTGGAGCAGCAGTAGTTTACAAAAAAGAAGATTTTGATGAGCTTTTAACTCGCGGACTTGAAGCTTCTCCAATTCACGAAGTTTTGATCGACAAAGCTTTGATGGGATGGAAAGAGTACGAATTAGAGCTTTTAAGAGATAAAAATGACAACGTTGTAATTATCTGTTCAATCGAAAACATGGACCCAATGGGAATCCACACTGGAGATTCGATTACAGTAGCGCCAGCGATGACATTATCAGATACAACTTTCCAAAAATTACGTGACTATGCTATCTTAATGATGAGAAGTATCGGAAACTTTGCGGGAGGATGTAACGTACAGTTCGCAGTTTCGCCAGACGAAAAAGAAGATATCGTAGCAATCGAAATCAATCCTCGTGTATCTCGTTCTTCTGCTTTAGCATCAAAAGCGACTGGATATCCAATTGCAAAAATTGCTTCTAAATTAGCTTTAGGATATAACTTAGATGAATTGCAAAATCAAATTACAAAATCTACTTCGGCTCTTTTCGAGCCAACTTTAGATTACGTAATCGTAAAAATACCACGTTGGAACTTCGATAAATTTGAAGGTTCAGACAGAACTTTAGGACTTCAGATGAAATCTGTAGGTGAGGTTATGGGAATCGGACGTTCTTTCCAAGAGGCACTTCATAAAGCAACTCAATCTTTAGAGATTAAGAGAAATGGTTTAGGAGCTGACGGAAAAGGATATAAAGATTACGAATTAATCATCGATAAACTGACTCACGCAAGCTGGGATCGTGTTTTCGTAATTTACGATGCAATTGCAATGGGAATTCCGTTGAGTACAATTCACGAAATTACAAAAATCGATATGTGGTTCTTAAAACAATACGAAGAGCTTTATACTTTAGAAAAAGAAATCTCAAACTACAAAGTTGCAGATCTTCCTAAAGAATTGTTGTTAGAAGCGAAACAAAAAGGTTTTGCAGACAGGCAATTAGCACACATGATGAATTGTTTAGAAAGTGAAGTTCACACTTTACGTACAGACATGAACATCAACCGTGTGTTTAAATTAGTTGACACTTGTGCGGCTGAGTTTAAAGCACAAACTCCATATTACTATTCAACTTTTGAAGCTGAAATCGAAAAGGCAAACGGAGAACGTTTTGTAGACAACGAAAGTATCGTTACAGAGAAAAAGAAAGTAATTGTTTTAGGTTCTGGACCAAACAGAATTGGACAAGGAATCGAGTTTGATTACTCTTGTGTACACGGAGTTTTAGCGGCTAAAGAATGTGGTTACGAAACGATCATGATTAACTGTAATCCTGAAACGGTTTCTACAGATTTCGATACAGCTGATAAATTATACTTCGAACCAGTTTTCTGGGAGCATATTTATGACATCATCCAACACGAAAAACCAGAAGGTGTAATTGTTCAGTTAGGTGGACAAACAGCTCTTAAATTGGCTGATAAACTTTCTAAATACGGAGTGAAAATCATCGGAACTAGTTTCGACGCGCTTGATTTAGCAGAAGACAGAGGACGTTTCTCTGACTTGTTGACTGAATTACATATTCCTTTCCCAAGATTCGGAATCGCTGAAACGGCAGATGAAGCTTCTAAATTAGCAGATACTTTAGATTTCCCACTTTTAATTCGTCCTTCTTATGTATTAGGAGGTCAGGGAATGAAAATTGTAATCAATAAAAAAGAGCTTGAAGAGCACGTAATCGATTTGTTGAAAGCAATTCCAGGAAACAAATTATTACTGGATCACTACTTAGCTGGAGCAATCGAAGCAGAAGCTGATGCAATCTGTGACGCTGATGGAAATGTTTATATCATCGGAATTATGGAGCACATCGAGCCTTGTGGAGTTCACTCTGGAGATAGTAACGCAACATTGCCTCCTTTCAACTTAGGAGAATTTGTAATGCAGCAAATTAAAGATCATACACATAAAATTGCTAGAGCTTTAAAAACTGTTGGATTAATCAATATTCAGTTTGCGATTAAAGACGATACGGTTTACATTATCGAGGCAAATCCAAGAGCTTCTAGAACGGTTCCGTTTATTGCAAAAGCTTATGGAGAACCTTACGTAAACTACGCTACAAAAGTAATGTTAGGTCACAATAAAGTAACTGATTTTGATTTTAACCCACAATTGAAAGGTTACGCAATCAAACAACCAGTTTTCTCTTTCAGCAAATTCCCGAACGTAAACAAAGCGTTAGGACCAGAAATGAAGTCAACAGGAGAAAGTATCTTGTTTATTGATGACTTAAAAGACGATCAATTCTACGAATTGTACTCTAGAAGAAAAATGTATTTGAGTAAATAATCTCAGATTCTATTATAAAAGAAAAAGCTCCAATGAAAATTGGAGCTTTTTTTTTAACTTAATGAATTTTAAATCTATTCCTTTTGACCGAAATTCATATTATCTCTAGTATTTTTCTGTACTGAAATAGCGCCAAATAAAGCTAATAAAAAAGCAAATGCGTAGAAACCTTTTTCACTTGGAAGAATAGTTGCATTCCATAACCCAACAACTAAAAGAACGATTGATAATAAGGTTCCAAACCAGCAGATTCCGTAGTAAATATCGGTTACTGGAAGATTTTCAAGACGGTCTCTTACACTTTTTTGTAATGAAACTACAGCGAAAAGTCCGAACATTAAAACGGTAAAATAATATCCTTTTTCATTTAAAAGCATTTCCGCTCTGGCAAGTCCGACAATAAATCCAATTGTTCCTGCTCCAAGAGCTACCCAAGATGCCGCAATAAAGGCATTTGAAGTTTTTTGTATCATATCAATTCTGGTTTAATTAGGTTTTGAGATTTGAATCGTAAATGTAACTAATTTTAGTTAATGGGAAAATAAATCAGATTTAAATTAGTACGTATTATCTTTCTTGTTGTTAAAAAGAAAAGCTCCATAAAATGGAGCTTTCTTAAATGGAAAAAGTAAGATTGTGTTATTTTTTAAGCAATTGTTCTAAAGGTTTTAACTGCTCCATGTCTATTTTAGATTTTTGTAAAACAGACATTAAAGTCATAATGTTGTTCGGATTCATATTTTCACCTAAGACCCGAACTACAGCGAATCCGTTTTCTTTTCTATTGGCAAAAATGACAAACTCTTTAATGTTGTCATCACTACCAACATAACTTACAGAAGCGCCATCTTTACCAGAACCAATTTTCATTAATTCTTGATATTTCGGATCTTTTAAGATCGCTTTTACCTTTGTTCTTTCGGTCTCAAACTGCGCTTGATTATTTTGATCGGCTTTAAATGCCAAGATATTCATTTTGTCAAACGAGTTTAAAGCTTCACTTTGTTCTGCTGATAATTTTGTTTTATCAACATTTAGAATAGTTGGAGAAACATCTAAAGCAATAAAATCTTTTTTCTCCGAATTCTCAACAAAATATTTCTGCAGTGTTGGTTCAGAATTGCAGCTCCCTAACGTTAGTAAAGCTGCAAGTGCTAAAGTGAAAATAGTTGCTTTCATTTTATTTTTTGCCTTTAGAAGCTTTCTTTAGGTCGGTACCACCAGGAAGATTCATTTTATCTGTTAAAACTGAGATTTCGTTAAGGTCAAAATTACCTGTTAAAGATAATAAAACCGTTTCGTCGTTTTTAGCACCATCTACAAACATCAATAATTCTTTGATTTGTGTGTCGCTTGCTCCGGATTTTACCATTATTTTGACATTTTTACCGCTATCGTTTACTCGCATTAATTCTTCAAGACCTGCAGTTTTAATGTATTTATCTGCAGAAGCTTTCATGTCGGCCTCAATTTTAGGATTTTTGGTTGTAAACACTTTTAGATAATCTAATTTTTTAATCAGATTGATGTATTGTTGTGTTTCTTTATCAGAAGCATCTACTTTTACTTTGCTCATTAAATCGAACATTTTTTTGTTTACAATTACAGAAGTTACATCGTCTTGACCGTCAAATTTGTCAAAAGCGCCTTGTGCGTAAAAAGTTGTGGTAACAAAGGCGAATACTAAAGTTATAATGAAATTTTTCATGATTTTTTTTATTTGAATTTAATTACTGTTTAAAAATTTTGTTTTTTGATTGTTCGTATTCTTTAATGTAATGTACACTTTCGATACCTACATTAACATTGTTTGATAATAATGCTAAAGCTTTTTGAGTGGCTTTTAGCGCTTCTTCGGGATCATCGTAAGTTCCTAATTCGGTTTGCGAAGCTACTGCAGTAGTATCCTTTTTTTCGCTTACAAAAAAGTAGGTTCCAATTCCCAGCAAAACAACAGCCGAAGCCGCAATCGATAACCACGCTACGTTACGTTTTTTAGATTGTAGTGGAATTTCATACGTCGATTTCTGTTCTTTTGCTTGAGAGAAATATCCAAACATAGGTTTGTATTGCTCCAAATGCTGCGCAACATTCGATGAAGAAAAGTATTCTTTTAATTGATTTTCTTCAGCAATAGAAGTTTCTCCCTGAAAGTATTTTTCTAATATATCTTCTATTTTATTTAGTTCCATAAAGGTGTGTATTGGTCATTGATTCTCTAATTTTTTTTCTTGCTCTCGAAAGTGCAACTCGTATTGCTGTTTCATTCATGTTGACGATTTTTGCTATTTCGTCAAATTCATATTGTTCAATATCCCGAAGCTGTATTAACAACTGCATTTGTTCGGGTAATTCGTTTATAATTTTTTCAACCCATTCCAGACTATTTTCATCTTCTAGTTTTTTGTCCAGTTGTGGTTGTCGATCTGTAAAATTATTATGAACAATCTGGAGATTACTGGCTCTTTTAGATTTTAGCTGATCCAGACAATAATTCTTAGTCATTGTCATGGCTAGGGCTTCCACGCTATTGTAACTTTCCAGACTTTCTTTTTTGTTCCATAATTTTACCATTACCTCCTGAGTCGCATCTTCTGCTTCTTCAGTGCTTGTAAGCAATCTTTTTGCCAGACGAAAAACTTTGTCTTTAAAAGGATTTATTAATTCTATAAATACAATTTGGTTCATTAATCTGATGGTTAGTCGTTAGCTTATATATTCAAGACGAGGCACAATTCTGTTTGTTACAACAAAAACTAAAATATTTTTTTGTACGTAAAAAAATACTGCTTTTTGACGAAGCTAAAACTAAAGATACTACTTTTACGTTTATTCTATTATAGAAACCCAAACGATATGAAAACACCTTTAAAAAGTATTCTTTTTCTTTTTTTACTAGCTTTCTCTTTGCAGTCTTGCGAAGATAATGATGATGTTGCTGCTCCTGCAGATGTACAAATTAATAGCTTTATCTGGAGAGGTTTAAATGAAGTTTATTTATGGCAGGCTGATGTTCCAAATCTAGCCGATGGTCGTAATTTACAGCCCGATTTCAATTCTTTTTTAAAAGGATATTCAAAACCGGAAGATTTGTTTGAAGATTTATTATACAAACCGGAAAGTAAATATCCAAATGGGGGAGCCGTTGACCGTTTTAGCTGGATCGTTGACGATTATACTGTTTTGGAACAACAATTAAGCGGTATTACAAAAAACAATGGAGTGGACTTTAGGTTGAGTTACATTAGTGCAGATTCAAATGATTTATGGGGTTATGTTCGTTATATTATTCCAAATTCAGATGCTTCGAATAAAGCAATAAAACGTGGTGATATATTTACAAGTATAAACGGAACCAAACTTACGGTTTCAAATTATCAGACTTTATTGAATCAGGACAGTTATACTTTGAATTTAGCCGATTATAACGGAACTACTTTTGTCTCCAATGGAAAATCAGTGGCTTTGACAAAAACGGTTTTAGAAGAGAATCCGATTTTTATTAATAAAGTAATTGTTTCTGGAAGTCATAAAATTGGTTATTTGATGTACAATGGTTTTTATGATGAATATGATGATCGATTAAATCAGGCTTTTGGAGAACTTAAAGCGCAAGGTGTTACAGATTTTGTTTTGGATTTACGTTATAATGGAGGAGGAGCCATTTCATCGGCAGCTAAACTTGCCAGTATGATTACAGGGCAATTTGATACACAGATTTTTTCAAAAATGACATATAATGCTAAACTAATGCAAGGTTTGTCTACTGCAGATTTGGAAGATTTAAATGTGCGATTTGTTAAGAATTTAAATAGCCTAAATATGAGTACTGTTTATATCTTAACGACGGCGAGTACGGCTTCTGCAAGTGAATTAATTATCAACGGACTAAAACCGTATATCAATGTGGTTCAGATTGGAGAAACTACAACAGGAAAAAATGTAGGTTCGTTTACAGTTTACGATTCAGAAACTTTGACAAAAAGGAATGTTAATCCAAATCATAAATATGCGATGCAGCCTTTGGTTTTAAAAATTACAAACTCGCAAAATTTTGGAGATTATACAGGTGGATTGGTACCAACATATCAACAATATGAAAGAGTTACTAATTATGGAGTTTTAGGAGATGCTTCTGAACCATTACTGAATCTTGCTATTTCAAAAATTACAGGAGCGACAGCCAAAAGAATTCCTGATGATTCACAGCCAAATCGTCCGTATTTTACAGATTCTAAAATCATCAACGGTTTGAATCATGGTATGTATTTAAAAACTGCACCAAAAGGGTTTTAAGGACTTCTTTAAATAAAAAAAAGGCTTTCAGAAATGAAAGCCTTTTTTTATCCAAAATGTAAACTAATTCTAGTTATTGTTAGAATAAAAACCATTTGGTCCTAAACCAGCAGTAACTGTTTTTAAAACTTCTCCAGTTGAAGAATATACCGTAACAGTTCCGTCCTGAGTAAACTCATTTGCAGCTCCTGAATATATTTTGCCGTCAATAACGCCAAACCCGTAAAAAGTTGACCAGTTATTATCTGGTACCGAGAATATGGCTTTTTCAGAAAATGTCGTAGCAGATAAATTCATTGCATAAACTCCTAATCCTTGAGTGTAATAGATTTTATTTCCATCAATATCCATATTCAAAGCTCCTTTAACTGTAGTTGATTCGAAAGAAGTTGCTGTATCAGTAGAAGTGTTGATTTTAGATAATTGACTTTTAGTACTGTTTCCAGCTAATACATATACAGTTCCGTTATTTGCCTCAATTGAGTTGATGCCATTTTCAAGTGTAATAGTTTTCGTTACGCTATTAGTTGATGGATTGATTACTGTAACTTCAGTTCCGTTACCGTAAGAAGCGTTTGTAACATAAAGTTTTCCATTTGCTGCTACAATTTTTTCAGCTGTTTTATTTAATGAAATCGAAGTTAAGTACGCATATGTTTTTGCGTCATAAACAGTTACTGCTTTAGAAATAGCATTTGTAACATACAATTTGTCATTTAAAACAACACTGTAACGTGGATTTTCAAGTTTTTCAGTAATTGTGTAAAGACTTTTAAATGTATAACGATTTACTACTTCTACTTCGTTAGAATTGTTTACAACAATAAAAGCTTTATCATCGCTAAAACTTAGAGATTGAGCAACATCTCCTAAAACAACAGTTGGATTTACTACTTTGAAAATGTCATTTTGAAAAGTAACTAAATCATTTGAAAGGTAAGATACAGAAGCATTTGTCGACAAGAAGTTTCCTTCATTCAAAATAAGTACTCCATTGTCGTATGCTCCTAGCGGAGTATCAATTTTGTCATCATTATCGCTGCTACAAGAAGCAAACAGAAAAGCCGATGCTATAATTCCTAAATAAAGATTTTTCAGTTTCATGTTATTAATAATTAAGGTTTAAATAAATGGTTAAATTTCTTCCGGGCATAAAGCGATTAGGAAGCGCTTCATACTTTTCATTCCAAACATTGGCTACTTTGCAGCCTATTTTGAAGATATTTTTTTTGCTAAAATTGTAATCAACACCAACGTTTGAAACATTATAAGCATCAAGTATATATTTCGGACTATTGTCTGATGTTGTAAAAACTTCACCTGTATACATAATTTGATAATAGGCTGAAAGTTTTTTGAAATAATAAGACAATGAACCAGTTAGTTTATGATAAGGGACATAAAAAAGCTGTTTGTCTGTTTGGTCGTTTAATGAAACAGTATAAGCATAGGTGCCACTAAAATCAAAGGTGTGTTTGTCAAAACTTTTTTTCCATCCTAAAAGTGCTTCAGCACCATAGATCGTAACTCTGTCTGTATTTTCCGGAATCCAGTTTCCTGAACTGTTTGGAATCCATCTAATCATATCTTTAATCTTCATTCCATATGCTGTGACAGTCAAATGAAAATCTTTGTATTTAAATTCATTTCCAATTTCTGCCTGAAAGGAACTTTCTGGTTTTAAATCTGGATTTCCACTTCCTGACCAATACAAATCATTAAATGTTGGAATTCTGAAGTTTCTGGATAAATTAAATTTAAGCTTATAGAAATCTGAAAAATCATATCGGGAACCCACAGAAAAAAGAACAGGACTTTTATAAGCGTCTGAAACTTCTTTTCGGGCACTCATTTCGTAATTCCATTTATCTGTCAGGGTATGTTTCCAAAGCAAACTAGCACCACCAATTTCGCGGTTAGCTTTGCCAATTCCAGAACCTATTCCATCATTTTTGGTATAATCTAAAATGGTACTTATTTTCATTGTAGAAGATATCGTGTAATCAAGATCATATTTTCCGATAAAGCTTTTTACGCCTCCCGAAGTATATCCGTCCCGATTTATATCTTCAAAATAATTATAATGTTCAGTAATATAAGCGAGCTTTAAATTTGAATCAAATTTGCTAAAAGAGCTGCTCCAGGTTACTAAATTACGAGTGTTGTAATCTTGATATTTAGTTTTGGTTTGATTTGGAGAAGTGAGCGAAAAATGTCTTTCGCCATCAAATATTTCACTGTAAAATTTAATGCTGTTTTTGTCATTTATTTTATAACCAATAGCAGCATCGAGTGTATTATTGTAATATTGTCCGTTTTTGTTCCATACTTCTTGTCCGACAAATTTAAAATCATTGTCAGAACTGTTTCTGGTAAAACTGGCATTAAAACTCCATTTTTTAGTTGCTGCAGTAATCCCGTAAACAGCACTTAGAGTATTAAATTCACCATAATAGATCTGAAAATCATTTTTGAAAGTATCCGAAAATTTCAAATCATTGTTTAAATGAATGGTCCCTCCAATTGCACCACTTCCATAAACTACACTTCCTCCGCCTGCTTTTACATCAATCGAATTAAAACCTCTTGTTGAAATGGTATTAAAATCTGCCTGTCCTAATAACTGAGAGTTGATATTTATTCCATTCCAGACTACAACAGTCTGCTGAGAAGTAGTTCCTCTAAATGAAGGCGCCGAAGTCATGCCTAATCCATTTTCTTTAAAATAGATTACGGTATTATAATTCAGAAGAGAAGTTAATGACGATTGGTTTTTGCTAATGATAGAATCATTTAAGCGTTGAATGGATTGCGTATTCGAGAAGTTTTTAAGGTTATTATCAGAAACAATGACCTCTTTTAGTTTATTGATAGAATCGTTCTGCGCCAAAGTAATCTGGCACAACAATAGAAGACAAAAAGCAAACCTTAATTTTATAGTCATAATTTCTACACTCTTTTTCCCGAGAGCTCGATATTGGTTATAAAGGCAGGTCTCCTGGCTTGCGTCTTGTTGTTTTCCTTCCCATCACGGCTGCGTGACAGTGGCTTTGCAGTTAACAACAAGCATTCGTTTAGAACTCAGCTTACAGTTGCGGGTACAGCTCAAGAATTTACTTGATTCCCTTTTAATGTGTTTATAAAAAAAACACAACCTTAATTTGCTGCAAAGATAAAGTTAAAAATATGGATTAATCAAATTTGTGTAATTTTTAAGAGGTAATACTCAAACAAAACACCAATTTATAATTCAATTCTGATAACTTCTCCAAAATCAACTTTGCTATTAAATGCGTCTTTTAAAGGAAGAGAAGTTTGGTGACATAAAATACTTCTAATAATTCCAGCATGAGCAACAATAATAATAGGTTCTTTTATTTTTGAAATTTCATTAAAAAAACGACCAACTCTTTCATGTAATTCTATAAAAGATTCTCCATTTGTAACTTTGATATTCACAAAATCTTCCATCCACGGATTAAGTTCTTGAGGCGGAATTTCGTCCCATTTTTTCAATTCCCAGTCACCAAAATTCATTTCTTTTAATCGATCATCTTCCTGATAAGAAATTGTTTTAACGTTTTCACGAATGTGTTTTGCCAGAATTGCACAACGTTTCAAAGGACTAGAAAAAATAACAGCTTCTGAAGGAAGTTCTGAAACAATTCTACTGAATATTTCATCAAAAGGTTCTAGAATAGCGACATCAGATTGTCCGTAGCAGATTCCTTTCTCGCAGATTGTTTCCGTATGACGAACTAGATAAATTTCCATATAAATAAAATGCTCAAATAAAAAATTACTTCACAAACTTGCTGTGTCGCTCCAAGACAATCTCCTGTATAACCGTCAATCCATTTTTGGAAGTAACGCGCTAAAAAATATCGGGTAATAAAAACAGGGATTACAGCTAGAAAGAATTTATAATCAAAATAAGAAAACATAATTAACGGAATTAAACCAAAAAAGAATGAGCCAAAAACTTCTTTCCAAGTATATTGTTTGGCTATAGGTTTGCTTTTGCTCGAAGCGTCTTCACGAGAATATTCATGAGTAAAAATGATGCTGATTGCTGCTAATCGACTTAAAGAATGGGCACAAATAAAGAGGAGATAAATTAAAATGAAATTATGTGTAAAAAGTGAAATAGATTCCGAAAGTAATTTGAATTTAAAGAGAAAAAGCAAAACCAATCCAATTGCTCCATAAGCACCAATGGCACTGTCTTTCATAATCATTAAGATTTTTTCTTTGGTCCAGCCTCCGCCAAATCCGTCGCAAACATCTGCAAAACCGTCTTCATGAAAAGCGCCCGTTGTTAAAACAGAAATTATAATGGCAAAAATAACAGCAGTTTCTATTGAAAGAAAAAGTGAAAAAAGATAGAAAGTAAGAAATGAAATGCTTCCAACAATCCATCCAATAAAAGGAAAATATCTTGTGGCTTTATTTAAATAATCAGGATGATGTGTAATGTTTTTTGGACATGGAATTCGGGTATAGAACATTAAACAGGTAAAGAAAATATGTAGTTCTTTTTTCATTTTTTATAATTGGTTTCCATGGCAAAAATGAGAATAAATAATGCTGTAACATAATTATTTTGAAGAATCAATATGTTTTGAAGTTTTCTGAGACTGAAACCTGCGACTGCAAACTACTTCCTGCTTATTCCCGCGCTTTCAAAACTAGCCATTTCATTCAAAAAAGCTTCTGCAGATTTTAAGATAGGAAAAGCAATTGCACAGCCGGTTCCTTCACCTAATCGCAAATCGAGATTTAAAATCGGTTTTGCATCGAGATAATCAAGTAATTTGATATGTGCTTTTTCTGCGGAACAATGAGAGAAAACAGCATTTTTTGAAATATTCGGATTGATTTTAGTAGCAATTAAAAAAGCTGTCGTACAAATAAAACCGTCAATTAAAATCAGCATTTTATGATCAAAAGCAGAGAGCATTCCGCCTGCCATTTGTAGAATCTCAAAACCTCCAAAATAAGAAAGTTGCGATATTAATTCGGCTTGACCAGAATAATTTTCGATTGCTTTTTTGAGAATATTTTGCTTTTGAATTAGCTTTTCGTCAGAAACTCCGGTTCCTTTCCCGACGCAATCTTCGATAGGAAAACCTGTTAAGAGACTCATTAAAACAGAAGCCGTTGAGGTATTGCCAATTCCCATTTCACCAAAACCGATACAGTTGCAACCTGTTTTTGCGATATTTTCTACAATGGCTTTTCCTTTGTCCAAACACAATTGAACTTCAGATTCGCTCATGGCTGGAACATATAGAAAAGACTGCGTTCCTTTAGCAATTTTAGCATCAATTAATTTGACATTGGTTGGAAAATCATAATTTACACCAGCATCTACAATAGATAATTCGATATTATTTTGTTTGCAGAAAACATTTATTGCGGCGCCTCCATCAAGAAAATTATTGACCATTTGACGTGTCACGTCTTGCGGATAATCACTTACGCCATGATTGGCAATTCCGTGGTCTGCGGCAAAAACAACAATATTTGGATTGGTGATTTTAGGGTTTAAGGTTTCAAAAACAGTTGCCATTTGAAAAGCTAAAGTTTCTAAAGTTCCTAAGGCGCCAAGAGGTTTTGTTTTAGAATCTATTTTCTCCCGTAAAAGTTTAGAGAAATCAGTTTCGTTTTCCGTTTTACTTTTGGAATTTAATTCAAGATTAGAAATGTTTATCTTTTGAATTTCTGAAATCTCGCTACAAATTGGAGCTTCCGATTTCTGCTTCCAATGCAATTGCTGTAGCATAGGTTGGTTGTTGTAATTGGTAGCAGGTTTTCCAATACAGAAATAACCAAGAGGTTCTATGTTGTCTGGTAAATCGAGTATTTTTTTGAATTGATAATAATTTAAAATCGAAACCCATCCCATTCCATACCCTTGTTCAGTAAGCGAAAGCCAAATATTCTGTGCCGCACAAACCGAGCTAAATTTAACGGCTTCATTACTGCCAATAGTTCCGATAGTAAACTGATTGAGAACAGAACGGTCATAAGCAATAATTAGCCCAATTGGAGCTTCTTCTATTGCTTCAAGTTTCAGGGAATTGTACAGTTCTTTTTGTTCTTTGTTATCCGTAAGTTCAGCTGCTTTTTTGTTATAATCTAAAAACAGCTTTTTAATTGAAGTTTTAACTTCATTAGATTTTATCAGGAAATATCTAGTAGCATCGGTAAGCCCAACAGAAGGTGCCCAGTGCCCAGCCTGTAACGCTTTCTGAATTACATCGTCAGGAACTTCGTCATTTGTAAAGTGTCGGGTGTCACGGCGTGATTTTAAGATGTCGTCTAGTTGGCTCATTTTCAAAAATCAATAACATTTTCAAAAATCAAATTCAATTTTAAATCTGAAAAATTTTAATTCTTGTAAAGTTAAAGTATTCGTTTTGGAATCAAAAGTAATATTTGACTTATAGGAAAAAATACAGATTATTAATTTTTAAAATTGAAATGCAGTTGAATTTTACAATTGTTATTTATTTTTGACATTGACATTGACATTGACATTGACATTGATTTTTATCCTTTTATTTTAACAGGAATTCCAGAAACCATCAAAACGACTTCATCAGCATTTTCGGCAAGAAACTGATTCATCCAGCCTTGAAGTTCAACAAATTTTCTTCCAATATGAGTTTCTGCATGAACTCCCATTCCGATTTCGTTTGTTACAATAATGATAGTAGTGTTTTGGTGTTTTGTAATGGCTAGAAATTCTTTCTTTGCTTCTTCTAAACTTAGATGAACATCGTTTTGATGATCAACAAAAAAGTTTGTGAGCCAAAGTGTGACACAATCAATTAAGGCTGTTTTTTCAGAAAAATCAATTTTACTGAGATATTTTTCTTCTTCAACATTCGTCCAACGTTCGTCACGTTCTTGTTGGTGACGATCGATACGATTTTGAAAATCAGAATCCCATTTTCTGGCGGTTGCTACATATATAGGAGAATCAGAAAGTTCTAAAGCCAGTTTTTGAGCATAACTGCTTTTTCCAGAGCGTTCGCCACCGGTCACCAAATAAATCATGTTTTAGTAGTTATAAGTTAGGGGTTATAAGTTATGAGTTTCGTTTGGCAAGTTATAATTAATTTTGAAGACCAACTCATAACTTTTAATTCATAACTCATAACTTTTAATAAGGGCAATGTCGGCAATCGTTTCCGCAGCAAGTTCCTCTTTTTAAGTGAAACCAAGGTTTAAAAACATATTGACCATCTTCGATATAATAGTCGATACCTTCAATTAAATTATCGGTTTTAGGGAGCGAGATAGCTTTGTTGGTTGGAGCTTTGTCGGGAGTCATGGTTTCTACATATGCTTCGATCTTGTCTTCACAAGCTTCTTTAAAACAAATAGGACAAAGACAATCGCCTCCCTCGGAAAGGTTAAAAATAGGCGGGTAATCATTACACCAGCACTTTTTTTCTACAGATATATCTCCACAGCTGAATTCAGAATCACAGCTTGAGCAAATTTTCATTTTTGTGGTATTCATGTTGTAAAGATACAATTGTTTAAATTTGTAAGAATAAAGGTAAACAAAAAAAATAGAAAATACTTTACCTTTGTCGTGATCCAAAACATAAAATATGAGACATTTATTACCGAAAATGATTTTTATAGCTTCTTTTTTTATCCTGACAGGATGTAAGAAGAATGAAAATACAGAAACAGTAAAAGCAGAAAATGTAAAAAACAGTATAGAATACGCAAGCGGACTTTCGATTGTGAAATATGATGATTATTCAGTTGTAACTGTCTCAAATCCATGGCCAAGTGCGAATAAAGATTTCAAATATATTTTAAAAGAAAAAGATGCAAAAGTTCCAGACAGCCTTCAAACTTATACAACAATTCAGGTTCCGTTAACGTCTGTTGTGGTTACTTCGACTACTAATATTCCGTTTTTAGAAATGCTGGAAGTAGAAAACAAATTAGTTGGTTTTCCACATACCGATTATATTTCTTCAGAAAAAACGAGAGCTTTAATTGACAAAGGTTCTGTGAAAAATGTTGGACAAAATGAAAAACTAAACATTGAACAATTAATAGAATTGTCTCCTGATTTAATTGTAACTTTTGGAGTAGACAATAACAATCCGATGCTTGATAATTTGAAAAAAAGCGGATTAAAAGTATTGATTCAAGGAGATTGGATGGAACAATCACCGCTTGGAAAAGCAGAATGGATTAAACTTTATGGCGCTTTATTTGGTAAAGAAGAGCTGGCAAAAGAGCTTTTTGATAAAATTGTAGAAAGTTATAATCAGGCTAAAAAATTAGTTGCCGATAAACCAGCGACTTCTAAAGTTTTATACGGTTCAATGTATGAAGATGTTTGGTATGTTGCCAAAGGAAATAGCTGGGTAGCGCAATTTATGAAAGACGCACAAGCCAATTATTTATGGGCCAATTTACAAGGAACAGGAAGTGAAGGATTGTCTTTTGAAAAAGTATTAGACAAAGCCAAAAGTGCCAATGTTTGGATTGCTTCAGGATCGTTTAAAAATCTGGAAGAATTACAGAAAGCAAATCCGCATTATGCAGAATTTGATGCTTTCAGAAATAAAACGGTTTATAATTTTGAAGGGAAATTGGGCGCAACTGGAGGAACTGTTTATTACGAATTGGCACCGAGCCGACCAGATTTAGTTTTAAAAGATTACATCAAAATTTTCCATCCAGATTTATTGGCCAGTTATGAATTTACTTTT
Source organism: Flavobacterium panacis (assembly GCF_024649945.1). Taxonomy (GTDB): domain Bacteria; phylum Bacteroidota; class Bacteroidia; order Flavobacteriales; family Flavobacteriaceae; genus Flavobacterium; species Flavobacterium panacis. The sequence goes on from NZ_JANKMS010000003.1 coordinate 393,742, forward strand.
GCATCAAAACTGAATTAAATTGGCGAATAAAAAACGAAATACCATTTTATTTGTTATTCTAGCTTTAGGTCTTTTGCTGATGTTTTTGGCAAGCATTAGTTTAGGCTCTGTTATGATTCCGTTGAAAGATGTTTTTGCAAGTTTAACTGGAGGCCAAGCAACAAAATCGACTTGGGAATATATTATCATTAATTACCGTTTGCCAAAAACAATTACTGCAGTGTTGGTTGGTGCTGGACTTTCAATCAGCGGACTTTTGATGCAGACTTTATTCCGTAATCCATTGGCTGAACCCTATGTTTTAGGATTGAGTTCTGGCGCTAGTTTAGGAGTTGCTTTTGTGATTTTGGGAGCTGGATTTTTGCCTTCTTTTTTAAGCGCAATCGCATTGTCTTCGTACGGAATTGTTCTAGCATCTACAGCTGGAAGTATTTTGGTTCTGCTTTTAGTTTTAGTAGTTTCACAAAGATTGAGGGATACAATGGCAATTCTGATTGTGGGATTAATGTTTGCAAGTTTTAGCGCAGCAATAATAAATGTTTTAACGTATTTCAGTACAGCCGAACAGTTGCAAAAATTTACTTTCTGGTCAATGGGAAGTCTTGGAAATCTTTCATGGCCTACAATCGGAATTTTGACTTTTTGTGTTGGAATCGGAATGCTTTTAAGTGCGAAAAGTATAAAGCCTTTAAATGCTTTGCTTTTAGGAGAAAACTACGCTAAAAGCATGGGGCTGAATTTTAAAAAAGCACGATTAATAATCATATTTGCAACAAGTATATTGTCTGGGGCCATCACCGCATTTGCAGGTCCAATTGCTTTTGTTGGTTTGGCAGTACCACATATTGCAAAATTGACTTTTCAAACCAGTAATCACACCATATTATTCTGGAGTACTTTGTTTTTCGGAGCCATTATCATGTTGTTTTGTGATATTGTGTCACAAATGCCAGGTTTTGAGGTCACACTTCCAATTAATGCGATTACGTCTATCATTGGTGCGCCTGTTGTCATTTGGCTTTTAGTTAGGAAAAGAAATTTTAGATAATTTGTTTAGCCACAGATTACACAGATTTTTTTTAATCATTTTAATCCTTCTAATCAGTGGCAAAAGAAAAAACTTAGAAACTTAGTATCTCAGCAACTTAGAATCTTAAAAAAAATGAAAAACATCTTAACAACTTCAAATCTAAATATTGGATATAAATCCAACAAAGGCGTTACGACTATTGCTGAGAATCTGAATCTAAACCTAGAAGCAGGAAAACTAATTACTTTAATAGGAGCAAACGGAATAGGGAAATCGACTTTACTTCGAACTATTACAGGAATTCAAAAGCCATTATCAGGAAATGTACATTTAAACGAAAAAAATATTTCCGATTATAAACCTTTAGAATTAGCTCAAAACCTAAGTTTGGTTTTGACGGAGAAACTACCTCCAAGTAATCTTTCTGTTTTTGAATTAGTAGCCTTAGGCCGCCAGCCATACACGAATTGGGTTGATAAATTGTCTGATGAAGATATTGCAAAAGTTCATGAAGCTATGAGTTTAACTCAAATAGAACATTTAGCTTCAAAAAAGCATTTTCAAATTAGCGATGGACAATTACAGAAAGTTTTAATTGCAAGAGCTTTGGCACAAGATACTCCGTTAATTATTTTAGATGAACCGACAACACATTTGGATTTATTGCACAAAGTTTCATTATTCAAATTATTGAAAAAACTAACTCAGGAAACTCAAAAATGCATTTTGTTTTCTACACACGATATTGATCTGGCAATTCAATTAAGTGACGAAATGATTATGATGACACCAGAAAATATCATACAAGATCAACCATGTAATTTAATCTCAAACGGAAGTTTCAGCAATTTATTCAAAGACGAAAATATTGTTTTTGATGCTGAAAAAGGGAAGTTTTTAGTGAGTTAGTTTTTTTGAAGCTAATCCTGCTGTCCGCTATATCTTTTGTGGTGAACCCCACCACAAAAGGATGCCGCTTCCATCAGGGCTAGGGGTTCCGTTTTCAGAAGATGATTTTCCGATTAAACAGCTAAACAAATAAACGATTAAACTTTTTTAATCCCAATTTGTCTTTTCGCCTCACCAACCACAAAAGCAACCGAATTCGCAATATTAAAACTACGAATAAGCGGAGACATCGGAATCGTCAAATGATTTTCGAATCTTGACATGAACGCTGCGCTTAAACCAACACTTTCTTTTCCGAAAACCAGCCAGTCACCATCTTGAAACTCATTTTGCAGATAAGATTTTTCAGAATGTGAACTCATCAAAAACACACGGGAATGATCTGGAATTTGCGCAATCCATTCCTCTACATTTTGATATTCGGTAACATCCAAATGAACCCAGTAATCCAGACCAGAACGTTTTAGATTTTTATCATTAATGACAAATCCGAAAGGGTGAATTAAATGAAGACGACTTTCTGTACCCACGCACAATCTGCCAATGTTTCCGGTATTATTTGGTATTTCAGGTTCAACAAGAACTACGTTTAGCATGTTTTTAGTTATGAATTATGAGTTATAAGTTATAAGTTATAAGTTTTGAGTTTTGAGTTTTGAGTTTTGAGTTTTTGGGAATTATCTAATTGTCACATTATCTAATTATCCAATTGAAAATTCTCAACCTCTAGCACTTCGCCCGCTTTTAGATTTTGCAAATATACATTTCCTATTCGAACGCGAACCAAACGAAGAGTTGGAAAACCAACGGCTGCAGTCATTTTTCGAACTTGACGAAATTTACCTTCATTAATGGTAATAGAAGCCCAAGAAGTTGGACCGTGGCGCTCGTCTCTGATTTTTTTGGCTCTTGGTCCAAAATCAGGAATTTCAGTAACAATAAAAGCTTTGCAAGGTTTGGTTTTGTATTTTCCGCCGTCAAAACCAATTTCAACACCTTTTTGTAATTGTTCTATTGCTTCAGGTGTTATAACGCCGTCAACTTGAACGTAATATTCTTTGTCAACTTTTTTGCTTCTTACTTCTTCGCTAACCATTCCGTCGGTTGTCAATAGTAATAAACCTTCAGAATCTTCGTCTAATCTTCCAATAGCCATTGTTCCTTCGGGAAAATCATGTAATTCGCCCAAAAGCTTTTTCTTCCTTTTTAATTCATAGATAAATTGACTTAAATAACCGTAAGGTTTAAAAAGAAGGAAGTGTCTGTGCATTTTTAATTTTTTGCAAAGATAGTTCTTTCATAAAATTAAAACCAACTACTGCTTTTTTGATTTCATCTTTTTCAGCCATTGGTAAACAAACCAAATTGTGGTAATGATAAAAATGACTATCAAAACCGAATAATAGTTTTCGAAAAATTCATGAAAATAACTTCCAACCAAAATATAAACAGAAGCCATACAAAGTTTGATTAAGATAAATTCGGCATTAGACCAGCTAGTTTTGATTTTGAAGAAATTCATGATAATTAGTTTGTTAAGTTGCTTTGAATAAAGGTAATAAAATAAAAAGCAGATGGCAATTATAAAAGAAAGCAATCTTAAGTCATAATTTTTTCATACTTAGAATTTGTAATATTATAAATTAAAAGACAATGTTATGGAAACGAATAAATTAGGAACAAAAAAGATAAACGGAACTCAGAAGAATATCGACGAATCTAAAGGAAAAAACGTTTCGCACGATAAAGATCTGAAAGATGCCAAACTCAATAAAGAACTGGTAACAGATGCAGATGGAGATAAAAAAATAGTGGAAAGAGCAAGAAACGAAAACGAAGATATTAAAACCAAAATTTCAAAGACGGATTCCAATAATCCAAATGCAAATCGTGGTGTAAGTTCTGATGAGGAAGCTAAAAAAACGGTCGAAAACAAAGATCGTAATTCTGATATCACACCCAATCGATATCCGAATTCAAATCCTGAAAGCCATGAGGATCGTGGCAATATGAAATTGGACGAAGACCAATAAAATAATACGAAATTTTTAGTGAAACAAAGTCATTTTAATGTCAAATAACATAAGATTAGCTTGAAGCGTTAATCTTATTCTAAACTCGCGTCAAATCTTGAGTATCCGCTGATATCTTCGTAAATTTAGAGAACAAATTTAATACGTAAGAATATGGCACTTTTAGAAAATAAAGTAGCTTTTGTGTCTGGTGGCGGCTCTGGAATTGGGCGTGCAGTAGCAGAGGCATACGCTCGAGAAGGAGCAAAAGTTGTAGTTTCAGATATCAATGTGGATCACGGTGAAGAAACCGTTAAAATGATAAAAGATAAAGGCGGAGAAGCTTTTTTTATAAAAGGAGATTCGTCGAGTGCAAGCGATAACAAACATATGGTTGAGGTTACGGTTTCAAAATATGGAAGATTGGATATTGCCTGCAACAATGCAGGAATGGGCGGACCAGCAAAACCAACCGGTGAATATGAACCTGAAGACTGGGATCGTGTTATCGGACTCAATTTAAATGGTGTTTTTTATGCCTGTCGTTACCAATTAGAACAAATGGAGAAAAATGGAGGAGGAAGTATTGTAAATATTGCTTCTATTCATGGTCAAGTTGCCGCACCACTTAGTCCTGCGTACACAGCTTCTAAACATGCAGTTGTAGGTTTGACTAAAAATATAGCTGTAGAATATGCCCAGAAAAACATTCGATGTAATGCTGTTGGACCAGGTTATATTGAAACAGCACTTTTAAAAGACAATTTAAATAAAGATATGATGCAAGCTGTTGCTGCAAAGTCGGCTATGAACCGTTTAGGAACAGCAGAGGAAATTGCAGAATTGGTGGTTTTCTTAAATTCAGATAAATCATCATTTACTACAGGAAGTTATATTATTGCCGATGGTGGTTATACAGCGGTATAATATTTTTTAGAGTATAATATTTTGAATTAGAAAAAGCAGTAAGCGAAAGTTTGCTGCTTTTTTTGTTTTATAAAATACTATTATTTGTAAGAAATATGGAATTTGTTTTAGCTGTCTGTAGAATGTCCTGTATTGAATAATGTTTTGTGTAAATGCTGTTTGGTTGGTTTTATTTTATTAACTTTAAGTGTAAGCTAGGTTTTGTTGAATAATATTAACAAAATCCAAAACGTTAAGTTTAAGGTTTTATAATACTGGCTTAACTTTAAAGGCGATAAATTTGAATTCTAAAAACTCTATTATTTAACAGTATGAAAAAACTTTACTTTTCGCGCCAGCTTTTGGCTTTGATATGTTTGTTGGTCTGCTTTTCTGGAAATTTGTTTGCCCAGACTATGCCGGATCCTCAAAAGAACTTACCGTACCAACAAAATTTTGAAGGATGGGATGCGACTGATGCACAGTTTCCTGCAGGATTTCAAGGATGGACTCTTGGTAGTAATGTTTCTGGAGCAACTCAGTACCTAACTTCTCCAACTTTTACAGATTCTAATACTATAATTACGGGTAGAGGAGCAAATAATACAGGAGGTGGTTTCTATAACTATGTTGGTAAATTAGGATTTTTAAATACGGGAAATGTTAATCTTACCATTGGTTTTGCTTTTTCAAGCGAAGGAACTACCAATGTACAGGTTCAGTACGATATTATGACGATAAGAAATTTCGTTGATGCTACAAACACGAGAATCAATGAAGTGATCTTGCAATATAGAGTAGGTACTACAGGAGAATTTACTTCACTTTTAGGAACTGCTTACAGAAATAATGATGTTAATCAGACAACTAATGTTACTCTGCCGCTTAATTCTCAGCTAAGAAAAATTACATTGCCTGCAGAATGTGACAATCAGCCAATAGTGCAGTTACGTTGGGCTTCTAGACAAGTTTCTGGTGGTGGAGGACGTCCGTCTTTTGCAATTGATAATATTGATATTAGAAAAGATACTTTTGCTCCAATAAATGTTTCAGGTTATCCAAAAGCAGATAATGTTCTGGCTGATAGTTTCGATTTTACTAGTAAAATTGATGAGATTGGAAAAACATATTACGTATTGGTAGCAGGCGGAAGTGCAGAGCCAACAGTTGCACAAATAAAAGCAGGACAAAATGCAAATGGAACTGCTGCGTTACAATCAGGAGTTTTTGATGTTACAAATTCTTCTCTTGATTATCTAAAAAGCTTTACAGGTTTATCTTTAAATACGGCTTATTCTGTTTTCTCAATCTCTGAGGATCCGTATAATAATGTACAAGCTACAGTAAATAAGGTAGATGTTAAAACGATAAGTGTTACTCCTCCTGCTATTTCTACAACAGTTGATGTGTTAAATTTAGGTGGAACTGAACCAAATTTTGATGCTTTAATTAAAAGTTATCAAGTAGGAGCTACAGATCTTACTGCAAATGTTGTGGTAACGGCTCAATCAGATTTTTTACTTTCAAAAGACAATGCTACATTCGCATCATCGCTAACATTTATTCCTGCTGATTTTGCTTCTAATGCAACGCCAACAGTTTATGTAAAATTTACTCCAAATGCAATTGGTAGTTTTACGGGTAAAATTACTCACGAAACAACTGGTGGCCCAACAAAAACAGTTGATGTAACAGCTTTTGGAACAAATCCTTTTATACAAAATTTTGATGACCCTAATGTTTTAACAAACAGCGGATGGTCACAATATAATGAGGCAGGACCACTAAACAAATGGACTCACACGACTGTAGCTAGAAACGTAAATTCTGGAACAGGAGCTGTTCTTGTGAATGGTTTTTCTGATTCTGGAGCAAGTAAAGATTGGTTGATTTCTCCAAAATTACGTTTAGATAGTTTTACTGATCTTCCATTGCTATCTTTTTATTCTCGTCAATTTTATGATGGACCATCTTTAAAACTAATGGTTTCTACTGATTATGATGGAACAAGTAATCCAAGTACAGCTACATGGACAGTAATAGATGGTAAATTTCCAAATACAACAGGATCTTACGCTCAATCACAATATATTAATCTTTCTGCTTACAAAACCAATCATACTTATTTGGCATGGGTTTATGAAACAACAGCAGGAGGAAGTGGGAACGCTGCAGAATGGTCTTTTGATGATTTTGCTGTTGTCAATGAAACGAAATATTTAGATTCAAATCCAATTTTAGATTTCGGAGATGTAAATCCAAATTCGGTTTCTGCAAGTCAGTCTTTTGTTTTTAAAGCAGCGGGCTATAATGATATTACACTTCAAGCTCCAGCTTCGTATCAATTATCAGCAGATAATATCTCATTTACTTCTAGTATAGTTGTTTCTTCTGCAGATGCAGCAGCCGGAAAAACGGTTTATGCAAGATTCGCACCTACAACAAAAGAACCAACAATTTCGGGTGTCTTAACAGTTACAGGTACTTCATTAAATAAAGAAATAGGTTCGTTTACGGCTTCTTCATGGCCAAAAGCAGATACTTTTGATGTAGTAACATACAACGTATCATTTTTTGGATCAACAAATAATACATACGGTCCAACAAACAATGCGTTGCAAATTGAAAATGTGGCAAAAGTCATGAACAAATTGAATGCAGACGTTTACGCTCTTCAAGAAGTATCAAGTGATACATCAATAGATGATTTGATTAAACAGATCAATATCAATGGAAAAACTTTCGCTAAAGCGACTTCTACTTCTTGGTCTTATTCATGGCAAGATCCTCCAAGTGATCCAAATTATCCAGCTCAGAAATTAGTAGTACTTTACAATACACAAACAACTACCGTAAAAAGCACAAAAGTGATGTTTAAGGAAGTGTATGATCAAGTTCGTAATGATGTAGTGGTTCTTCCAAATTATCCAGGAGAAGGTGCTACAGAGAGAAATGACGATAGTTTTTTCGCTTCAGGACGTTTGCCTTATTTGGTTGAGTTGGAAACGAACATTGGAGGTATTAAAAAAACAATTAGTTTAATTGACTTTCACGCACGTGCCAATAGCGGTACTGATGTAATGAAATACAATCAACGTAAATACGACGTTGATTATCTAAAACAAGATTTAGATGCCAATTATGCAGATAAAAATATCATTCTTTTAGGAGATTTAAATGATGATGTAAAAGCATGGGTTGGAAACGCAAGTACTCCATCATCTTATCAGAGTTTTGTAGAAGATACGGCTGGTTTTAATCCTTTAACTTTAGAAATTAGTAAAGCAGGAGCTGTTAGTTATTTAAATTATACTCCGCCAAGTTTCTTAGATCATATTATTATTTCGAATGAATTAACAGATCAATATATCGCTAAGTCAATTGCAGTTTATGATCCTAGAAATGATATTTCAAATTATATCAGTACAACTTCAGATCACGGACCAGTTATTGCCCGTTTCCAATTAAAAGAAGATGTGCTTTCTACGCCAGATTTTGGAAAAAACAAATATTATGTAAAAGCTTATCCAAATCCAGCGACGGATGTTTTAAACTTTGATATTAAAACAACGCAAGGAAGAGACCTGAAAATTAGATTATATGATTTTAACGGACGTGCAGTTGGTAGTCCAATAAGCGTTAAGAATGAATCTGAAATTAGTACAGCAGTTGTTTCTGTTAACAATCTTGTTTCAGGTGTTTATTTCTATACGGTTACAGAAAATAATAAGGTGATTTTTAAAGATAAGATTATCAAGAAATAATCTAGATTTTTAACATAAAAGAAAAGGCAGTCTTAAATTGACTGCCTTTTTTTATTCCAATATTTTTTTTAGCTTGTTGAGTTCAATATTATTTTGATCAGTGAAAGAAAAGAAATAGTCTAATTGCCATTTTTGAGTTTTTTGAGCCTGTTTACTCGTAGTTTCATCCCAAGGCGGATAAACTCTAGTTGCTCTAATTCCTTCTTTGCTTGGTGTCGAAAAAATCCCTTTTTCTAGCAATATTTTCTTGGGAAATATAAATTGTCCCCAATTAACGTCTTTTCGAACACTTACTATCACAAAATCAATGGAGTCAGAATAATCGAAAGGTTCAATAATTCCGTTTTTATTTCGTTTCCAAAGCGTAACAAATTGTCCTGTTTTGGTTGGAGTTATTTTGGCTTCCCGATAGCAGATTTTTTTATCGTTTAATTCAAAACGATAAGCACTGTATTCCTCGCTTTCGTTTTCTTTTTGAAGAAATCTGATTGCTAAACCTGATTTTTCAAAAACAATTTCTTTTGCCAATTTTAAATCAGTTGAAAGAGAATCGATTGAAGAAGCTGTAAAATCCATAAACAAGAATTAATTTTTTTTGAAAATTACGCTAAACTAAATTTAGAACGAAACATTCAAACCAAAATTTAATCCCCATTGAAACTGGTTGAAAGACTGAGTGCTTAACGGATTGATATAGTAATTCATTGCAGGTTCTACAAATACATTGGTTTTTTTGTAAACGCGATATTGTAATGTACTGCTCAACGTTGAACCATAAACATAATCATTGGCACTAGTATTTTGTCCAATAGAATGTCCATCTAAGGCGACATTGTTCGAAATCAATTTCCCAACAAATCCTCCTGTATTTAAATTAATGCTTGCCTTATTTTTATTAAAAACAGAATAAGACACTTCTAGAGGCAATTCAATATATCTTAGATTCTGATCCAGTTTTCCTGTTTGAACATTGGTTGCATCTTTTAAAGCTTCTTTTGTAGTGCTGGATACCAAAAGGTAATCTGGATTATTACTCACAGGAGCAGCATTAGCATTGGCAGTAAGATAAGCGCCGGGAATAAAAAGTGTATTACTTTTGGCACTTACATACGATACATTTGCAACGCTTTGTCCCAATTCATTAATTTTTAAACCAGAACCTACAGCCCATTTTTTATTGATATTGTATTTAGTTCTAACTCCATAAGAGTTGGATTGTTTAGAATCGTTTGTGTTACCAAGAGTCTTTTCGTTTTTGGTATTTTCAGAACTAGCAACTCCAGCAAAAACAGCAACTGCCCATTTTTCGTTCTTATCAATAAGTTTGTCTTTTTTCTCTTTTTCTTCTTTTTTAGCTTCCGGACTCAAGATTCCTTTTTCTAGATTTTGAAGTTCTGCAAGTTGAACAGAATCAATTTTGCTTAAAACATTTTCTTTAAACTTAGTTGAATTCTCTTTTGAATTGGTTTTATATGCCAGTTCAGTAGATGTATTTTCGGTTGGTGCTTTTTGTGAATTTTGGTTTGAAAAAGCAAGATTATTGTTTTTAGAAGGAGCTAAACTTTCAAAAATCGAATTAGAAAGCTGTTTTTTAGCAGTAGAATTAAATTTGTTTTCTTTTCCAAAAACAATTCTTTCTTCAGAAATGCCTTTGTTATTGGTTTGCTTGTTTACTAAAATAGCTTTTTTAGAAGATGTCGCTTTGGTTTTATCTTCTGATGTATTGTAATTCTGAATTGCAAGAGACTGATTTGGAACATTTGTGCTTTTTTGCAGATTAGATTCAGAATCCTTTTTATTGGTTTTGTTTTTAGAATCGCTATGTGCAACAGCTGTTTCCTGCTCTTGAATTCCGTTAGAATTTAAATTATTGAATTGTTTTTCTGATGGAGTACTATTTTTTAAAGAATCTTTTACTTCATTATTGTTTTTATCCTGATTCGTATTATTGTTTTTAGAGGTATTATTTCCTTTTTCGTCAAGAACTACTTGGTTGTTATTAAATCCGTTAGTGTCAAAGTTTTTATTTTCTAGAGAACTCAAATGTAAAATTGAAGGCAGAAGTAATCCTAATAATAAGCATGCAGCAGCCGACCACCAAAGAATAGCTCTCTTCTTCTTTTTTGGTTTGTCTAATTTTTCCTCAATTTGTGCCCACAATTCAGGAGGCGGAACACTAGAAAAGTCTTCCATTGATGAAAAAATATCTTCTATTTTTTGCTTCTTCATGCTGTCTTAAAATTTTTTATGCTCAAAATTCGCTTTTGTAAAATATGTTTGGCGCGATTTAAATTTGATTTGGATGTCCCTTCGGAGATTTTTAGTAATTCGGCTATTTCTTTGTGTTTCATTTTCTCAAAAACATATAGGTTAAAAACGGTCCGATATTGATCTGGTAAATCCCGAATGTATTCTAAAAGCTTTTCCTGTTCCATCGGAATCGCTTCTAATTCCTCTTCTTCTACAAAATCTGTGTCGGGATCAAAAACATCGAGAAAAAAACTCTCTTTTTTCTTCTTGTTTAAAGTTTCGATGAGTTTGTTTATGAAAATCCGTTTAAGCCATCCTTCAAAACTTCCCTCAAACTTATATTGGTTTATTTTTTGAAATACGATTACAAAAGCTTCCTGAAAAACGTCTTTCGCGTCATCTTCATTTTTCATATACTTCAAGCAGATACCATACAAAACAGGAGAGAACAACTGATAAATTTTCAGTTGTCCCTCTCTGTCATTTTTCATGCACAGTTTGATGTATTTTTCTAACTCGTCTTTCAAGAAATGGTTCAAATTTGATTTGGCAAAAATAGTTTTAAATAGCTTACAAAACTATCTTTTAAAAATAGTTCGAGAACCATCTTGATTGTTGCTTACAATCGTTAGGTTTTGATTATCAAGTTTTTCTATTACATAAGTTTTACCTTCAAAGGTAATTAAGTCATGTTCTGTCTGGTCAGAATAACCTATTCCTTTTTCTATCTCGTAAGCACTGTTTCTAATTTCTACATTGTTTTTATAAGTTATTACTCTTCCAGTTTGAGTGAAGATAACTTTCTTGGTGAAACCAATAGTTTTCGGAGTTGCAAGGTACGGATTCTTCGTTCCTCCAACAGATTTTTCCCAAGTCCAAGTATTTATAATTGCGCTCGAATTTACTTTAGAAGCATCCGCTGAAATAAAACTGGCAAAAAGAAAAAAGGCAGTAAAAGATACAAAAAGGTGTTTCATAATGGAGTTATTTTAAGCTTGTGATTTTATTTTGAATAACTTTTTTGAAAGCTATAATAGCAGCACTTTGATCTGCAGTGTCTGTATTGTCAATATAAACTTTAGTTACTGCTGCACCCTGACGTAATTCGAAATAAATTCCACCTTGATCTGCAGAATCTGGAGAGCCGTAAGTTTTAGTTTGTCCTTTTAAAGCTAAAATTTCAGAAGGAACATCTTTTAAAAGTAAGCTATATTCTCCTCTTTTGATGGTTGGAGTATATTTGTACTGACCAAATTCATATTGTCCTGACTCAACATTTAAGAATTCTAAAGTGTTGTAATCATTAATTTGATAGAATTTTTGACAATTTGAACTTGCACACTCACTGTAAAAACTTCCAATTACAATATTATCCGGATTTTCGTTTGTTTTGTTGAATAAGAATCCTTTAGATGTTTTAGGAATTAAAACAAAATCAGACGGGTTAGTTGGAGTTTGTGTTACTGTTTCACCAGCAGCAGGAGCTTTTTCATAATAGTTAACAATGATCTCACAGTTGTTTTCTACGATAGAAGTGATTTTAACAGCATAACCGCTGGTAGTCTTTGTACCCGAGAAAATACTAACTAGATATTGTTTTGTAAAATCAATGTTTGGATCACTTGGAACTGGACAGCTTCCTGCAGTTTTTGTAAACAATTTATCCATTTCTTCCTGAGACGTAACGACAGCAACAGAAGGAATAACTGGTGGGGTTTTAATAGTATAGTTGCATAAAAATGGAAATCCAGTAAAATTTACAAGACTATTAACTCCGCAATTCATATTAGCATCATCTCCATTATTAAGGGAGCAGGCACTAAATCCAAAAGCTACAAATAAGCTCAGCATTAATTTTTTCATAATTTATTTTAATAGGTTTATATCTTGTAGATGGTGCTTTTTTTAAAAGGTTGCGTAGGTGTTGTAATTTTTTTTATTTTTTTCTTTCTGATAAAATGTTGGTTTAGTTTGGATTGATTATGAATTCGTGAAATTTTGATTTTAAAAACTAAGTACTACGTATTATTGCGTACTTTTACGTAAAATAAACTTAGTTATGTTAGATTATTTACCGTTTTTATTGGGGTTTATCATTGCCTTATGCATTGGGATTTACTTAGGAAAATTGCTTTCGACTTCTAAAAATCAGTCGGAAAAAGCTATTTTAGAAGAAAAACTAAAGGTATTAGACACGCAATTGCAAATGCAGAAAGAACAATTTGAAAGTGAAAAAAAAAATTTTCAGAAACAATTGCAATTCAATAATGTGGAGAAAGAAAATATTCGAACAGAAAAAGACAGTTTAGCCATTCAGCTTTCTAAAAAAGAAGTCGATTTTGAAAATTTATGGGAGCGTCATAAAGAACAAAAAAGCGAAATCAGTGAACTTCAGGAAAAATTCACCAAAGAATTTGAAAATCTAGCCAATAAAATTCTAGAAGAAAAATCGGCGAAGTTTACCGAACAAAATACTGTAAACATGAAAAGTATTCTGTTGCCTTTACAGGATAAAATTCAAATTTTCGAACAAAAAGTAGATCAGACTCATAAAGAAAGTATCGATTATCATGCTGCACTTCGTCAACAAATTATTGGTTTAAGCGAAATGAATGCACAAATGAGCAAAGAAACCTTGAACTTGACCAAAGCCTTAAAAGGCGACAGTAAAATGCAGGGAAATTGGGGCGAATTGGTTTTGGAACGTGTTCTTGAAAAATCAGGTTTAGAGAAAGGTAGAGAATATGAAGTACAGCAAAGTTTTACCAATTCAGAAGGAAACCGTGTTTTTCCAGATGTGGTAATTAATCTTCCTGACGGTAAGAAAATGATTGTCGATTCTAAAGTTTCGCTTGCTGCTTACGAGAAATGGATCAATGAAGAATCGGAACTGTTGAAAATAGAGTTTTTAAAAGAACATGTCAATTCTATTAGAAGACACGTAGAAGGTCTTGGGAGTAAAAATTATCACGATTTATATCAAATAGAAAGTCCTGACTTTGTTTTATTATTTATTCCGATGGAACCTGCTTTTGCCATTGCCTTAAATGAAGATCCAGCATTATACAATAAAGCTTTTGACCGAAACATTGTAATTGTAACGCCAAGTACACTTTTAGCTACTTTAAGAACAATCGACAGCATGTGGACGAATCAGAAACAACAGGAAAATGCTTTTGAAATTGCGAGACAAGCAGGTGCGTTATATGATAAATTTGAAGGATTTGTATCTGATTTAGTCCGAATTGGAAATAAAATAAAAGACACGAAAACAGAATACGAAAGCGCCATGAATAAACTGGTTGAAGGAAAAGGAAATTTGATTACCAGCGTCGAAAGATTGAAAAAAATGGGCGCCAAAGCAAAGAAATCTCTTCCTGAAAGTATTATTTCCAGAGCGTTAAATTCGGATGAAAATGAGTTATTGAATTAAAAATTAAAAATTTAACACATAGATACATAGGCTTTGTAAACTTAAAAAAGGCGTTTCACTTTCATAAATGCACATAGCTATGTGTTAGAAACTAGTTTCTTTTTTATTACTCTTTTTAAATAAAATTAAAATCTATGTTTCTATGTGTTTAGAAAAAATACAACTAATCACAAAATACCAAAAACAAAAACATGACTACAGATTTTAAACCCGTTTCTTCATCAAAAGTGAGCATTTCAGAATTGATGCTTCCTTCGCATACTAATTTCAGCGGAAAAATTCACGGAGGATATATTTTACAATTATTAGATCAGATTGCATTTGCTTCGGCATCAAAATTTAGTGGAAATTATTGTGTGACGGCTTCTGTTGATACAGTAAACTTTTTGAAACCAATCGAAGTGGGAGAATTGGTAACCATGAAAGCTTCTGTAAATTACGTTGGAAGAAGTTCGATGGTTGTTGGAATTCGAGTAGAAGCCGAAAACATTCAAACAGGAGTAATCAAACATTGTAATTCATCTTATTTTACAATGGTTGCCAAAGATAAAGAAGGTAAAAGTGTTCAAGTTCCTGGATTGATTTTGTCTAATTTGCAGGAAGTTCGTCGCTTCAGAAAAGCAATTAAACATATTGAGGTTCGTAAAGAAGTGGAAGAACACGAAAAATTGTCTCGAATTAATTCGATTGAAGATTTAGCAAGTTTAGAAAAATATAATGTTCTTTTAGAAATCAGTTAATTTTCTTATATTTATTTCAAACACATTAAATAGAGAAAAGATGATAAAGTTTGGATATACAATATTGTACGTTGAGGATGTAGAGGCATCTATTACATTCTATGAAAATGCATTTGGTTTTTCACGCAAATTTATAAGCCCCGATCATGATTATGGTGAATTAATTACTGGCGGGACAACACTTTCGTTTGCTTCAAAACAATTGGCATCGCAAAATTTAAAAGATGGTTTTCTAGAAAGCAGTCTGGGAGATAAACCTTTTGCTATAGAAATTGGTTTTATTGTAGATAATGTTCCAGAAATTTTACAAAAAGCGACTTCGCACGGAGCCATAATGGTTTCAGAACCTGTTGAAAAACCTTGGGGACAAGTTGTGGCATATGTTAGAGATTTAGATGGTTTTTTAATTGAAATCTGCACAGAAGTAGAAAATGTAGTTTAAATTTTGAAACTGATTTTCGCATTCAAAACATTCACAAATATTTAGCATAAGTGAGAGAACTATGCAAGCATAAATTTCGTAACTTTAATTGTAATCATTAGGGTTACGAAATTTTTTTTCACGGAATATTGCCGTTCAATTTTCAAGCTTAATCTGAATCTAATTTTTACCTTCTCTTAAACAGGAAAATGGAATGACATAATTGTTTAAATGCAGACGATTATGAAAACAACTACCTTATTATTTTTACTTTTAACTGCTTTTTCTGTATTGGCACAAGACAAGTTCTTTACCAGCACCGGTACTGTAAATTTTGAAGCTTCTGTACCTCTTTTTGAAGAAATAAAAGCAGTAAACAGACAGGTTATGATTCTTTTAGAACCTAAAACAAGTACTTTTATCTGTACTGTTATGATCAAAGATTTTCGCTTTAAATTGGATTTAATGCAAGAACATTTTAACGAAAATTATTTAGAAAGCAATCGCTATCCAAAAGCGGTATTTAAAGGTAAGATTGAAAAATTTGATTTGAAAGATATTAATGAAGTCGAAAAGAAATATGAAATCAAAGGGAAATTAAACATGAAAGGAAAGACGAAAGAGATTGTCGTTAATGCTTTAATCAAAAGAGTTCAGGACGGAATTCAGATCATTTCAGATTTTCCAATTATGGTTTCAGATTTCAATATTAAAATTCCAAGTAAAATTGCGTCTAAAATTGCTCAAACTGCCAATACAGAATTGACTGGAATAGTACATAGCGATGAAACGATGTATGCTACTTTGAAATAAGTAAATTTGGATTATTACTATGTGAATTTAAACCAGTGAAACGCCTTTTTATAGATTACAAAATCTATGTTTCTATGTGTTTAAAACTATTTTAAACAGTTAATCAACGTTTTTTCTAAATCCGTAAATTGAAATTCAAAACCTGTTTTCTGAATTTTTTCTGAAGAGGCACGCTGTCCGGTTAAAATGACTTCGCTCATTTCTCCCAATACTAATTTGAGAAAAAAAGGTGGAATTTTAGGAAGCCAAATAGTATAATCAAATTGCTTGGCAAACGTTTTAGAAAATCTAGAATTGGTAGTATTGTCGGTTATGCAGGCATTGTAAGGACCTTCTAAGTTTTGATCTTGGATACTTTTGAGATAGATATTACATAAATCGTCAATATGAATCCAAGGAAGATATTGTTTTCCTGAACCTAATATGGCGCCAAATCCAGCTTTAAAGCTCGGAGTCAGTTTTTTTAGAAAACCTTCATCTTTGCCTAAAACAATTCCAGTTCTAATTTTAACAGTTCTAATATTCAAAGCGCCAATTTTATCAACGGCGCTTTCCCATTTTTGGCAGGTTGTGCCTAAAAAATCATCAGCTGGGGACATATTTTCGATACAGATTTTATGGCTTGTAATGGCGCCATAAATTCCTATTCCTGAAGCGGAAACAAAAGCTTCGAGTTTTTTATTGTGCTTTTCTAAAACAGAAAGAATTACATCGATTGGTTTCACACGGCTTTCAACAATGGCTTTTTTTCTTTTTGCAGTCCATCTTTTTTCTACAATTCCTTCTCCAGCAAGATGAATGATATAATCGGCATTTAAAACGGCATCTTCATCAATGTAACTTTTATTCAAATCCCATTTGTAATATTGAATTGCCGGCGAATTCTCTCTTTTGGAACGACTCAAAACAGAAACAGAAAATCCAGCTTCTAGAAGAACATCAGTTAAATGTTTTCCAATGAAACCGCTTCCGCCTGTTAGTAGAACATTTTGAGTCATAATAGTTTATAATATATTTAACAGTCTAACTTGTTTAAGGATTAGTAAAGGTACTTAAACAATGTTTACCTTTATGGCAAATTCTAAATTTTAATAAAATGGCGACTAAAAAAAAGGAAATTACCAAAGATGATATCGTTTCAAAATATATGGATGAGGTTTTAGAAAAAGGTCAAAAACCAAAATCAGTTTATCATTTTGCCAAGGAAAATGATTTTACAGAAGCTGAATTTTATTCTTTTTTTGGAACATTAGAAGGTTTAGAAAAAGAAATTTTTAGATTGTTTTTTGAAAACACAGTAAATCTGCTTCATAAAAACGAAGAATATCAGCAATACGATATGAAAAATAAAATGCTAAGTTTCTATTTTACTTTCTTCGAGATTTTAACGGCAAACCGAAGCTATGTTTTACAAACGCTTAAAATCGACAGAAATCCGCTTAAAAATTTAGTACAGCTGACTACGCTTCGCGAAAGCTTCAAGAATTACGTTTCAGAAATCCTAACTGACGATTATAGACTGGAGCAAGAAAAATTCCAGAAGTTTCAAGAAAAAGCTATTCAAGAATCATCTTGGCTGCAATTGATGATGACGATTAAATTCTGGATGGAAGACGAATCGGCAGCTTTTGAGAAAACAGATATTTTCATCGAGAAATCGGTTAATGCTTCGTTTGAATTGATGAATGTAGCGCCAATGAATCATTTGATAGATTTTGGAAAATTTCTATTTAAAGAAAAAATACACAGCAGATAATGAAAACAATCGATTATATCCCAACTTCAAAAATTGAAAGAGCGGGAAAATTAGTTCAAACGGGGGCTAAAATCGGAGTAAACTATATCAAGCATTATGCTGAAAAAGTAGTAAATCCAGATTTGACTCGAGATAAACTAAACGAAAACAACGCCGAAGATATTTACGACGGACTAAAAAGCTTAAAAGGAAGCGCACTTAAAGTCGCACAGATGTTAAGCATGGACAAGAATTTTCTGCCACAGGCTTATGTGGAGAAATTCTCATTGTCGCAATTTTCTGTCCCGCCTCTTTCGGCTCCGTTGGTTTTAAAAACCTTCAAAAATAATTTTGGCAAAACGCCTTATGAAATTTTTGACGAATTCAACCCGAATTCTGTAAACGCGGCGAGTATTGGTCAGGTGCATTTGGCAAAGAAAAATGACAAAAAACTAGCCGTTAAAATTCAGTATCCTGGAGTTGCGAATAGTATTTCATCAGATTTGGCTTTGGTAAAACCAATTGCAATTAGAATGTTCAATCTTCAAGGAAAAGATTCTGATAAATATTTTAAAGAAGTTGAAGATAAATTGATTGAAGAAACAAACTATTTGTTGGAATTAAAACAAAGTCAGGAAGTAGTTGATGCTTGTAGTAAAATAGAAAATATCACTTTTCCGAATTATTATCCAGAGTTTTCGTCAGAGAAAATCATTACGATGGATTGGATGACTGGAATTCATCTTTCGGAATTTACGGCTAAAAATACAGATCAAGAAGTTGGAGATAAAATAGGGCAGGCGCTTTGGGATTTTTACATGTATCAAATACATGTTTTACGAAAAGTTCATGCTGATCCGCATCCTGGAAATTTCTTGGTTGGTGATCAAAATCAATTAATTGCTTTGGATTTTGGTTGTATGAAACAAATTCCAGAAGATTTTTATGTACCATATTTTGAGCTAATCAATAAAAATGTGATTACTAATGAAGAGCTTTTCAATAAAAAATTATTTGAATTAGAAATCCTTCGTGAAGATGATACACCAGCAGAAGTAGAATATTTCACGGCTATGTTTCATGATTTATTATCACTTTTCACACAACCTTTTCAAAACGAAACTTTCGATTTTGCAGATGAAAAGTTCTTTAACGCCATCGCAGAGTTAGGAAAACGCTTTTCTGAAGATACGAATCTGAAAAAAATGAACGGAAACCGTGGTTCCAAACATTTCATCTACATGAACCGTACTTTCTTCGGATTGTATAATTTAATGTTCGATTTGAAAGCGAAGATTGTGGTGGATAATTATTTGAAATACTAGACTTCGTAAATTCCAAAATCCAAATTTAGAAAGAACAGCCTTTGTCAAAGTTTTGAACTTTGACAAAGGTTTTTTCGTCTAGTTTGTCATCCTGAGGAACGAAGGATCACACTAGTAATTCCCCATAGAAAGAATATATTGTGTACCCAAGGTTGAAACCTTGGGCTATGTTTTAACATTAGGGTCAAAATCTTTGCGGAGCTTCTTGTGTGATCCTTCGTTCCTCAGAATGACAAGTTTATGTAAGTATAATTTTATTTCAAAATCCCAGCCTTGTACGTTGCAATCGCACGATCTCTTGCAAAAGCGTGATCAACCATTGGTTCATTATAACCAAGATCAAATTCTGGAATCCATTTGCGAATGTATGCTCCTTTTTCGTCAAATTTCTTTTGTTGAATTTCAGGATTAAAAACTCTGAAATAAGGCGCAGCATCGCAACCTGTTCCAGCAGCCCATTGCCAGTTGCCTACATTTGAAGCCAATTCAAAATCCAAAAGTTTTTCGGCAAAATAAGCTTCGCCCCATTGCCAGTTGATTAAGAGATGTTTGCATAAAAAACTAGCGACAACCATACGAACACGATTGTGCATGTAACCCGTTTCATTGAGCTGACGCATTCCTGCATCGACCATTGGATAACCTGTAGTTCCGGAACACCAGCGTTTGAAATCATCTTCATTATTTCGCCATTGAATTCCGTCGTAAGCCGATTTAAAATTATGATTCACACAATTTGGGAAGCTGAATAGAATTTGGATAAAGAATTCCCTCCAAATCAGTTCGCTTAAAAAAGTCTGATTTTTTCGGTTTGCCCAATTCACTAATTTTCGAATACTAACAGTTCCAAAACGCAAATGTGGAGAAAGATAAGAAGTTCCGTCTATGGCAGGAAAATCTCTTATTTCTTTGTAATTGGCAATTTGCGTTAAATTGTGAGGTTGAACTTTAATCGTACTTTTTTCAAAGCCAATTTCAGATAATTCAGGGAATTTGAATTTGCTTTTGAAGAAATTAGATTGAAAGGAAGTCGAGTCAAATTCGGGAGCTGTTCCTAGAAAATGATATTTTTCGAGCCATTTATTTTTATATGGTGTGTAAACGGTATATGGAAGCCCATCGGCTTTTGTGATTTCTTTTTCTTCGAAGATTACATGATCTTTAAAAGAGAAAGATTCTATTTTGTTTTCTTTTAATAAAGCTGTTATTGCTGTATCGCGCTTGGTGGCAAAAGGTTCGTAATCTTTATTGAAAAATACATTCTGAATATCGAATTCCTCCAAAAGAGATTTCCAAACTTCTTTTGTTTTTCCTTTTTTGATTAAAATTGAAGATTCAAATGTGTTTAATTCGGTATTTATTTTTTGAAGTGAATCGTAAATAAAACTTACTCTAGCATCATTTTTCGGAAGATTGTCCAGAATATCTTCATCAAAAATAAATAAAGGAATTACAGGAAAATCAGATTGTAAAGCATGAAATAATCCGGTGTTGTCTTCTAAACGCAAATCACGTCTAAACCAGAAAAAAGAAACTTTTTGTTTTGTCATTGTTTTTATTTTCGCTCGATGATTTTAAAGTTTTTGCTATGAAAATTCCTCGCCAAGTCGCCAAGTCGCCAAGTTTTTATTAAATGCTTAAGAAAAGAAAAGACTTAGCGACTTGGCGTCTTTGCGAGATTATTTTTTAGATTTAAATGCTTTTTTGTTCAGCATTAATCTGTATAATTTTGGGTTGTGATTTAGAATTGAATAATTCTTCGATTTTATGGTAACGGAAATCGAAGATGCTTTTCAGTTTGTTTCTTACTACTAATCGATTCATTAAACGTCCTAAGATTCCAAAAGGTAAAGAATAGTGTACAATGTCTGTCATTTTTGTTCCTCCATCTGATGTTCGTTCAAAAAAGTGCTTATGATGCCATAGTTTGTATGGACCAAAACGCTGAATATCGATAAAATACTCATTTTCTTTACAAGTGGTAATTTCAGTAACCCAAGAAAGCTTTATTCCTAAAAGCGGTCTCAAAGTATAGGTTATAATTTGTCCCTGATACATTCGTTTGTCATCGAAGTCTTTGATTTCGAAATTCATATTGTCGAGTGTAATGGTCTGCAGGTTTTTTGGACTTGAGAAAAAATCCCAGCATTCTTCTACACTGGCATTTACATATTGAACGGTTGCTATTTTGTATAATTTCATCTTTTCCTAAATCAATTGTTACAAATGGCTTTTGAAGGCTACATTTTATAATATTTAAAGGGTACAAACAACATTCCAAAACATTCTCCTTTTTCTTTGTTAAGGTGTTTATGGTGTATTTTATGCGCTTTTCTAAGTCCGATGAGGTATTTGTTTTTCGTGTTTTTAAACCATTTAAAACGTTGATGAATTAAAACATCGTGAATTAAAAAATAACAAACACCGTAAAGTGTGATTCCGCAGGCTATGAAAAATAAATAATTGAATCCGCCCTGAACGCCAAAGTAGAATAAGATAATACTTGGAGTAGCAAAAATGACAAAGAAAATATCGTTACGCTCAAAGGTGTTTTCGTATTTCGGCTGATGGTGATCGGCATGAAAATACCACATAAAACCGTGCATTACATATTTGTGCGTAAGCCAGGTAACACATTCCATGAATAAAAAAACGCCTAAAAAGATTAGAAAAGAAATCATTTTATAAATGTTGTAATTAAAATTATAGTTTTAAATCTGTTGAGTTTAGCTTTAGATTATAAAAGATTAACTCAAATGAATTTTTTGTTTGTTTGCTATTCTGAGGAACGAAGAATCACACAAGAAGCTCCGCAACGTGAATTACCAATCTTTGTCGATCTACTAGTGCGATTTCTCCTTCGTCGAAATGACAAACTGTACGCTTAGTTTACACCAATTTCAATTTATAAGTCACAAAAGACTGCGCCAAAAGTCCCGCTTTGGTATAATTAGAAACTCGAATTCTTGCATTTCCAATTTCGTGTGATGGCGTATTTTTTAGTTTTTTAAGCAGTTTTTTATAATAAACATAAGCCGTATAAACTCCAAATTTGGCTTCCATAGGAAGTTTTACAATTCCTTGATAAGCGATTCTGAAATCTTCTTCGATTTCTTTGATGATTTGCTCTTTAGAATCTTCATTGAAATTTTCGAGATTAACGCCAGGGAAATAAGTTCGGTTTAAAATGGTATTATCGTCTTTTAAATCTCTTAAAAAGTTTACTTTCTGAAAAGCCGAACCTAATCGCATGGCTTCTTCTTTTAACTGTTCGTATTTGTGTTCTTTTCCTGAAACAAAAACTTTTAAGCACATTAAACCCACAACATCGGCAGAACCGTAAATGTAATCGGCATATTCGGTTTGGTTGTTGTAAGTTGTTTTTATAAGATCCAATTTCATGCTTTTTAAAAATGCCTGAACCAGATCGTCTGTAATATTATATTCTTTAACGGTATGTTGAAAAGAATTAAGAATAGGGTTTAAACTAATTCCCAATTCCATTGCTTTGTAATATTCTTTTTCAAAATCTTCAATGAGGTATTCTTTTTCATAATCATGAAAAGAATCTACAATTTCATCTGCAAAACGTACAAATCCGTAAATGCTGTAAATGGCGTCGCGTATGCTTGGTGACAACATTTTTACGGCAATCGAAAAAGAAGAGCTGTAGTTTTTGGTAACCAGCTTACTGCATTTGAAAGAAACGGCGTCGAATAGTGATTTCATTTTTTTAAGATCTTAAAGATTTTTGAATTAATTCAGCTGCTAGTTTTCCAGAAATTAACGCAGGCGGAACACCTGGACCAGGAACAGTTAATTGTCCTGTAAAATATAAGTTACGAACTTTTTTGCTTTTTAATTTTGGTCGCAAAAATGCCGTTTGCAATAAAGTATTCGCCATTCCGTAGGCGTTTCCTTTGTAGGCATTGTAATCTGCCACAAAATCGTTTTTACAGAATGATTCCTTAAATATAATGCTATTTTTTATCTTTTGCTGTGTAAGTTGCTCAAAACGAGTGATTATCTTTTCAAAGTATTTTTCGCGAAGTTCCTCGTTATCTTCAATTCCTGGTGCGAGCGGAATTAAAAAGAAACCTGTTTCCATTCCTTCTGGTGCAGCGCTTGAATCTGTTTTTGATGGAAAATTGGCATAAAACAAAGGTTCTTCAGGCCATTTTGGATGATCGTAAATATCAATCGCATGCTGATTAAAATCAGTATCAAAAAATAAAGCGTGATGCGAGATGTTTTCGATCTTTTTGTTGAAACCAATAAAAAATAAGAGCGAAGAAGGAGCAAAGATTCGGCTTTCCCAATATTGATCAGAATAAGCGCGATGCTCTTTTTCCAGTAAAGTTTCAGTATGTTGATAATCGGCTCCGCTTAAAATGATATCAGCTTTTAAGATTTCTCCATTAATGACAATTCCGGTTGCGATTTTGTCTTCAACAATTATTTTTTCGATTGGCGAATTGGTTTTAATGGTTACGCCAAGTTCTAAAGCTAATTTTTCGATTCCTCTAATGACATCAAACATTCCGGTTTTCGGATGCCAGGTTCCAAGTCCAAAATCGGCATAATTCATGAAATTGTAAAAGGAAGGTGTTTTGGTTGGTTTTGCGCCAAGAAACAAAACAGGAAATTCTAGAATCTGAATCAGTTTTTTATTGTTGAATTTTTTACGAATATCAGCACTTACATTACCCAAAAACTGATTGAGTTTTAAAGCGGTTTCTTTTGTGATTAATTCAAGTGGAGAAACTCCTGGGCGATAAACCAGATCTTTTATGGCAATGTCGTAATTGCTTTTGGCTTGATCGATAAAGGTTTGAAGTTTTTGACCACTTCCTTTTTCAATTTCTTCAAATGCAGATTTGATATCTTCCAGATTATCATAAATGCTTATAAAATCATTGATTCCGAAATAAACACGATAAGCCGGATTTAGTTTTACAAGCTCGTAGAAATCGGATGGTTTTTTATTGAAATCTTGAAAAAAACGTTCAAAAACGTCGGGCATCCAATACCAGCTTGGTCCCATGTCGAAAGTAAAACCTTCTTTTCTAAATTGTCTGGCACGGCCTCCAATAGTTGGATTTTTTTCATAAATAGTGACACTGTTTCCTTGTTGAGCAAGATAACATGCGGCGGCCAGGGAGGAAAAGCCAGATCCGATTATTTTGATTGTTTTTCTCATTTGTTTAACAAATATAGAAAAACTTTAAACAAAATAAAATTAGATCATGTTAATAGTTTCTTCCATGGAGTCAAAAATGCGGATTCTGTCGTTTAAAATCTTTTGATCGATATGTTCGACCATTTTTCCCATCAGCCAGATTTCGTTGTTTTTTTGCAACAATTTCTGTCCCATCGATTTTACGTATTGATTGATTACGCTTCGATCTGGTTGAACAGTCATAAACGAGATAAAGGTAATGTTCTCAAAATGACGTGTTAAATCCTGAAGGTTTTCAATTGGCATACTTTCGCCTAAATAAATCGTTTTGTAGCCTTTATCCAGAATTTCGTATTGCAGATACAATAATCCAATTTGGTGAATTTCATTTAGCGGAAGCGATAAAACAAAAATTCGGTCTGTTTTGGTTGGTTTTCTTATTTGTAAACTCTCCGTATATATTAAGATTTTCTGTTTAATCAAATGACTCATAAAATGTTCATTTGCGGGAGTTATAGTTTCAGATTGCCATAACAATCCAAGCTCTTTAAGAAGAGGTAAAAAGTGCTCTTTGAAAACTTCTTTAAAAGTTTTCTCAGAAATAAGCCAATCGAAAGTATTGAAAAACAATTCCTGATCAAAGTTCATCATCGCCATTTTGAATGAAGTAATGGCGTAGTTTTGGGAGTTTTTCTTTGAAATGATTTCGCGTACCAATTGCGGTATCTTTTCTTCTGGATACGTTGCTATTTTAGAAATCTTATAGCCATATTCGTGTAATAACGTAATGTTTAAAAGTTTCTGAAGATTGTGTAGATTATAAAATCTTATATTGGTATCGGTTCGCATTGGTTCAAGAATATTGTATCTCTTTTCCCAGATGCGTATGGTGTGCGCTTTAATTCCAGATAAGTTCTCAAGATCTTTTATGCTGAAAACAGTTTTTATATTGTTTATCATTTTTTGCGATTAGGTCAACAAATGTAAAACAAAATCTAATATACAACCTTAAAAGCACATTAAAAAGATAGAAGATTAGCGGTTTATATATTTAAAATATATTTTATACCTAAAATCAGGTATTTTTTTCTTAAGAAAATTATTACTTTGATAATAAATAAAAAACAGCCTTCAAATAAAAATAAGAAGACTGTTTTTTGTTTTGAGTTGGAATTATTTGCAATAATTCGCTTTGTTTTTTATGGCGCTTTGACTTCCTAATTCAATTGCTTTAGTAAAATCTTTGCAAGCATTTCTTTTATCGCCATTTTCATTGTAGGCTAACCCTCGTAAATTATAAGCGATATAATCTTTCGGATTTAAACCTAAAGAAGAAGTACAATCATCAATGGCGTTTTTGTAGTTTTTCAATTTGTAATACACGTTTGCTCTGCCGGTAAAAGCATCGGCATTCATGTTGTCCAATTCAATGGTTTTGCTGAAATCTGCTTCAGCGCCTTTCAAATCGTTTAATTTGTATTTTGCGACACCGCGATTTTGATAAGCTTCGACAAATTTAGAATTCATGCTAATAGCTTTAGTGTAATCGGCAATTGCGCCTTTTGTATTTCCAGCTTCAGCTTTTTTCATGGCTTTATCAAAATAGCCAGTTGCAGATTGTGCCCAGATAGAGCAAGTCATCATCATAAGTGATGCTAATAGTAGGTTTTTCATAAAACTAATTTGGGATTAGTGATTCGTTATTTTCTAAAACGAATTTAAGAAAGTTTTTATTTTGTAAGAGAATTTCTTTTTTAAATAATGGTTTAGATAATGAGATAAAATCAGTTTCGGTTAGATTATTTATTTACATTCGTAAGAAAAATCTAAGATGGGATATTGGTGCAGTCTACACTTGTTTGATGATAAGAAATTATTTTATAGTGAAGTAGTTCCGCAGTTAAGAGGAGAAGTTGGTGATTTGACCGAAGCCACTCGGGAATTCTTAAAACATTATCTGGTTGGAGGAATTGCTCGTTTTTCTGAAGAAAAATTGAATAGTCTTATTGAAGAGAATATTCAAAAGATTATTTCTGTCTCAAAGTCGCTTGATGAAACGTTTAAAATTCATCAAGAATTTCATGGAATTACCGATTATCATACTCAAAACCGTTTTATAGGAAGCCTTGATGGTCATTATGAATTTTGTCAATTTCTGGAATATTATATATTTAAAACCTGTGCCGACTACAATCCGCATTTAGGATTGGGAAAGGGTGGTGTGTCTAGAAATTTTGATATTCCGATAAAAACAATTTCTTGGAATATCATTGGAGAACTCGATAATTGGAATGATTTTTTGTCTCAAGATAGGATGGGAATTTCAAATTGGATAACGCATGAAGATGTTGAGCTTCTTTATCTCGATAAAGACAATTTGCATTTTGAAGATAGCAAGATTGCGGAGTCTTTCTTAGAATTGCTAGATGTTGCTTACAGAAATAAGCTTGGTTTAATTATGGGAATTGATATGAGAGAAAGTCAGTTGGAGTTGTTGTATAAGAACAAATTGTTATAGAGTTTCAAAATATCCTAAAAACAAAAAAGGCCAAGTAAAAATAATTACTTGACCTTTTGTGACCCGACTGGGGCTCGAACCCAGGACCCCATCATTAAAAGTGATGTGCTCTACCGACTGAGCTATCGAGTCATTCATTTCTTCAATGAGGGTGCAAAGATAAGTACTTTATTTAGTTTTTCGCACCTTTTTTGAAATGATTTTTAGAATAAATTATAAAAGCCTATTTTACAATAAAATAGGCTTTTGATTTTTTGGTGACTTTAACGGTGTAGAATTGAAACCGCTGATCTTTCTGAATTATTTATTTGATTAGCTTTTCAAGTCTTTGCATCATCTCTTCTTTTTCTTTTAGCATGCGTTCATACAAAGCTATTTTTTCTTCGTGAAGTTGAATTAATTTATCAATTGGATGAATATTAATTGTTCCGTAATTAAAAGAATTAGTGAAAGCGTGTTCTCCAAAAGTATTAGAAATAATATTTATTGCTTGTTCTTCATCAAAATTTTGAAACGCTTCTACAGGAATTTTCAATACTGCAGAAATTTGTTTTAGAAGATTTTCCTCAATTACATCTTTCTGCTCCAACATAGAAATTTTCTTCTGATTCCAGTCTTCTCCCAGATCATAAGCTAACGCTTCCTGTTTTATGTTAAGCATTTCTCTAAAACGTTTTACGTTTCTTCCCTGATGTATTTTCTGTTCCATAATGCGTATTTATTTTCTAAAGGCTCAAAGTTAAAGCCATGCAGATTAAAAAATCTGATTTCCAAAGATAGAAAAATATCCTGCAAAATATTTTTTTTGTCAGATATTATGTCTGCTTTCGGAATGTTCTGTCTCTTTGAGAAAACTTGTGATTTTTTTGAAAACTATTTTATTTTTTTTGAAGTTTTGAAAACTTATAAAGAGAAAAATTTGAATTCAAAAAAAACGGAACAAAGTAGAAAAATCTTCTTTGTTCCGTTTGAGTGACCATGGAGGGATTTGAACCCTCACGCCCTTAAGAGCACCACCCCCTCAAGATGG
Organism: Flavobacterium panacis; assembly: GCF_024649945.1. Lineage (GTDB taxonomy): Bacteria > Bacteroidota > Bacteroidia > Flavobacteriales > Flavobacteriaceae > Flavobacterium > Flavobacterium panacis. Next base: position 421,807 of record NZ_JANKMS010000003.1, read on the forward strand.
CGAGTCTACCGTTTCTCCACATGGCCTAAAATGAAAAAAGGTCAAGTAAATTAATACTCGACCTTTTGTGACCCGACTGGGGCTCGAACCCAGGACCCCATCATTAAAAGTGATGTGCTCTACCGACTGAGCTATCGAGTCATTGCTTTCAAGAAATTTAATTTGTTAATCACAAAATTTGTGACCCGACTGGGGCTCGAACCCAGGACCCCATCATTAAAAGTGATGTGCTCTACCGACTGAGCTATCGAGTCATTGCTTTCAAGAAATTTAATTTGTTAATCACAAAATTTGTGACCCGACTGGGGCTCGAACCCAGGACCCCATCATTAAAAGTGATGTGCTCTACCGACTGAGCTATCGAGTCATTTAATTTCTTGAATGCGGGTGCAAATATAAGGAGTTTTTTTTGAAGTTTCCAAGGAATTTTATCATAAATTTGTCTTTTTTTTGGAAAAGTTTCCAATCGCTTAGTTTATAAGGTTTTATTAATATGAAAAAAATTGTATTGTTAGGTTACATGGGTTGCGGAAAGTCGACAATTGCCCAAAATTTGTCAAAAATTACAAATATTCCGTTCTTAGATTTGGATAAAATTATCGAAGAAAGAGCAAAAATGTCCATCAATGAGATTTTTGAGAAGCATGGAGAGATCTATTTTCGAAAATTAGAACACGAAATATTTGTCGAATTACTGCAATCTGACGAAAATAATATTATTGGATTAGGAGGAGGAACTCCGTGTTATGCCAATAATCATGAATTGCTAAAAGGAGATAATGTTGCTTCTATTTATTTAAAAGCATCAATTGATACTTTATATAATAGATTAATACATAATAAAAGTAAGCGTCCTTTAATTGCTAATATGAATGAAGAGGAAATGAGAGAATTTATCGCGAAACATTTATTCGACAGAAGTTTTTACTACAATCAAGCACAACATAAAGTAGTGGTTGATGATAGATCTGTCGAAGAAACGGTTCAGGATATTTTAAAAATCTTAGCTTAAAGAAGCGTAGTCGCCGTTTTCTGAATCGAAAACTACTTGTACGTGTTCTAATAGTGAAGTTGAAAGAGAAATGCCCTTAAAGTCTGCCTTTACAGGGTATTTTTTATGGTTTCTGTCTACAAGTACAGCTGTTTTAAATTTCTTAAGCGGCGCATCAAGAAAATGACGAACAGCATAAATTAAGGTTGTTCCAGAATTTAGAACATCATCAACAAGAACTAATCCTTTATTAGTGTATTCTTCTTGGCTTAACGAAGTTTGTATAGCATCTTGTGGTTTTTGTTTGTTTACTTTAACCTCGCAGATTGAAACTTTTAATGTAGAAATGCTGCTTAAGGCAACGGCTATTTTCTCGGCAAAAACAAATCCGTTAGAAGCAATTCCGGCAATAACAACTTCTTCTTCATCAACAAAAGTCTCGTAGATTTGATAAGCGATACGTTTAATTTTATGTTCGATTTCCTGATTGGTTAGGATGATGTTATTGCTCATAATGTAATTTTTTGCTAATATACTTAATTTAAATTCCAATATTTAAAAAAGGAAATTCCAATTTATGAATTCCAAATTCCAAATTTGTAAAAGTAAATTGGCATTGTTTAAAAGTGAAAATTAAAAGTTTGTTGTTATCGTTTAAAATTGGGATTTGGAATTTTTAAAATTGGAATTTAATTCTCATCCTCTTCCTCGTCGTAAATCTCATCTCCATAATCGTCGATATCTCTACGATCTTTTTTGGTTGGTCTTCCGGTACCGCTTTTTCGATAATGCTCTTTTGATAGTTTTAGAAGTTCTAAATGTGCGTAAGCTTCTGGTGGAGTTTCATTCTTGCGATAAATATCGACTAATTTTGCTCCGACACGGCTTTCTGGAATATCTAGAACTGTTATTATCTGTGTAATTTGATCTTTTCTAAAGGTGATGCGGTCAGTAGGGAAAACTTCTTTAGATGGTTTTGCAACCTGCCCGTTTACAGTGATATGGTTCTTTTTACAAGCCTCTGTAACCATGTTTCTGGTCTTGTAATATCGAACGCACCATAAGTATTTGTCTATTCTCATAATTTTTCTAAAATAGAAGTTAAATTCTTTACAAAAATAAATCAATATTGTATCTTGCGCACCTAAAAAAATCATAATAATGAATAGATTTAAATATTATTTTGTTTTATTACTTGCTGGTTTAGCCATCGTTTCTTGTAATAAAAAGGATGATGATGAGATTGAAGTTACTCCGATCAGGGACTATAAAGTGCAGTATGAAGCAGATAAAGATTCTATTGAGAAATTTTTGAAGACCAATTATATTGAAAATGTTACAGCTGATTTTGAGGCAAAAATATCAAAAATACCAGCAGGAGGAACTCAGACTTCTATTTGGGATCAGCAAACGTATAAGTTGCAAAGTAGAGAGGTTTATAGTAATGATGTCAAGTATACAGTTTATTATTTAGTTTTAAGAGAAGGTACGGGTGAATCTCCTACCAATACAGATAGAGTTTCTGTGGCTTACAGTTGTTATTTAATGAATAATACTCTTGCGGATTCGTCTTATGGAAATCCATTTACAGCCAATTTATTCCCATTCGCAAGTGGAAATACTGTTATTCAAGGTTGGTCTGAGATTATGCCTAAATTTAAAACAGGAGATAGTCCAACTACTTCTAATGATGGTGTGATAACTTATGACAATTATGGGGCTGGAGTTATGTTTTTACCTTCTGGATTGGCGTATTATGCTAGTCCGAGTGGTGTTATTCCGGCTTATAGTTGTATTTACTTTAATATTAAGCTGTTTGCTCTTCAGAGAATGGATAATGAGTATAATGTCACTAGTACAGGGATAACCATTGTGGGTGATGGTGTTCCAGATTATTTAGAGGATATAAATGGTGATGGTTATCTTTATGATCTTAGAAATACAACTAGATATCCAAATCCGCCTGATTATATGCTTGGTGATGATAGTGATAAGGATGGGATTCCTGATTATCTTGATTTTGATGATGATGGAGATGGTTACACCACTAGATTGGAGGTTACTAAGCCAACAGATCAGGTTGGATGGGGTAAACTTAATGGACAGGATTTTTATTACGGAATAAGTAGGTATTATCCGTATAATGAGCCTGTTCCTGATAATCCTGCAACTCCAAATATAGATGAGTCTGAGCCGTGGGGAATTCCAAGAAGACCTACTGGAGCGCTTAAGGATCCATCTCAAGCGGAATCTAAAACAAATCCTAGAGCTTTTGTTCCAGAAGATTACACTACGCCTGGTAGATTAAGAATTCACTTAGATAAAACATATCCTTATCCTTTGTAAGAAAAGATAAGTCTGAAAAAAGAAAAGCCTCGAAATGTAAATTTCGAGGCTTTTTTGTTTGTTGATCTTTTGATTATTTTTCTAATAGGAAAGATGTTGAATTTTGAAATTGTTCTAGAAAAGTTCTTGCTATTCAATTTTTGGACTTGTTTTTGATTGCTTTAAGGAATAAAAAAACCTCGAAATAAGATTTCGAGGTTTTTTGTATAAAGTAAGAAAATCTAAAAATTATTTTCTTTTGATTACTTTTTCTACAGCTTCAACAATTGCTTGGTTGTTCAATTTGTATTTTTCCATTAATTGTTCTGGAGTTCCAGATTCACCAAAACTATCTTTTACAGCTACAAATTCTTGTGGAGCTGGATTGTTTAAGGCTAATACGCCAGAAATGCTTTCTCCAAGACCTCCAAGGTAGTTGTGCTCTTCTGCGGTAACAATACATTTTGTTTTAGCAACCGATTTAAGAATAGCTTCTTCGTCAAGTGGTTTGATAGTGTGAATGTTGATTACTTCAGCAGAAATTCCTTTTGCTTCTAAAGCTTCAGCAGCGATAAGGGCTTCCCAAACTAAGTGACCAGTAGCTACGATAGTAACATCTGTTCCTTCGTTTAATAAAATAGCTTTTCCAATTACGAATGGTTCGTCTGCAGGAGTAAAGTTAGCTACAACTGGACGTCCGAAACGTAAATACGCTGGGCCGTGGTGGTCTGCTAATGCAATTGTAGCGGCTTTAGTCTGATTGTAATCGCAAGTGTTGATTACAGTCATTCCAGGTAACATTTTCATTAATCCGATGTCTTCTAGGATTTGGTGAGTTGCACCGTCTTCTCCTAAAGTTAAACCAGCGTGAGAAGCACAGATTTTTACGTTTTTATCTGAATAAGCAACAGACTGACGAATTTGGTCGTAAACTCTACCTGTAGAGAAGTTAGCGAAAGTTCCTGTAAATGGAATTTTTCCTCCAATTGTTAAACCTGCTGCAATTCCGATCATGTTAGCTTCTGCAATCCCGATTTGGAAAAAACGTTCTGGGTGATTTTTTTTGAATTCATCAAATTTTAATGATCCAATTAAATCAGCACATAATGCTACAACATTTTCATTTTTTTGACCTAATTCAGTCATTCCCGCTCCAAAACCAGAACGAGTATCTTTACTTCCTGTATTTTCGTATTTTTTCATTTTTATTTGTATGCTTTACGCAATAGGCTATACGCAATAGGCTTGAAGCTTACTGCTTATGGCTTAAAGCTTTTTAATAATCTGCTAAAGTTGAAACGTTTTGAGCCAAAGCACTTGCTAATTGGTCATTGTTTGGTGCTTTACCATGCCAAGCGTGCGTATGCATCATGAAATCTACTCCGTTACCCATTTCTGTGTAAAGTAAGATACAAACTGGTTTTCCTTTTCCAGTTCTTGATTTAGCATCAGTCAATCCTGCAATGATTGCATCGATATTGTTTCCTTCTTTGATTTCTAAAACATCCCAGTCGAAAGCTTCGAATTTAGCACGAAGACTTCCCATTGGCAAAACTTCGTCAGTTGTTCCGTCAATTTGTTTTCCGTTAACATCGATTGTTGCAATAATGTTGTCTACTTTTTTAGCAGAGGCATACATAATTGCTTCCCAGTTTTGACCCTCTTGTAATTCACCATCACCGTGCAAAGTGTACACGATATGGTTGTCTTTGTTTAATTTTTTAGCTTGTGCCGCTCCAAGAGCTACAGATAAACCTTGTCCTAATGAACCAGAGGCAATACGAACTCCAGGTAAACCTTCGTGAGTCGTTGGATGTCCTTGTAAACGAGAATCTAATAATCTAAAAGTAGCAAGTTCTGAAACTGGAAAATAACCACTGCGTGCTAATACGCTATAAAATACAGGTGAAATATGTCCGTTTGAAAGGAAAAATAAATCTTCTCCAATTCCGTCCATATCAAAACCTTCCTTGCGGTCCATTATATTTTGATATAGTGTTACCAAAAATTCAGTACAACCTAATGAACCACCTGGGTGTCCAGAGTTTACAGCATGTACCATTCTAAGAATATCTCTTCTTACTTGGATCGTTAAATCGCTTAATTGTTGTGTGTTAGGCTTCATTTATATGTAAAATTTTTAAACTGAAGCAAAAGTAAAGGTTATTTTGCGGGAAGACAAATCATTTTCTGCTTTAGTTGGTTTCAATTGTGATATTTTTTTGAACTTTTTTTAATAATAATAAAAAAAAAGTAACAACTTCATTTTTTACTGTATAAAAGGATTTTCTAATTTCTTCTAATTAGTCGTTTCTGATTGAAAAAAAATGAATAGTAATTGTGCCATTGTTTATCTGAAAGCTAATTTGAAGAAAGTAATTGAATTTTTGCTAGTTAATTAAAACTTAAAGAAATATTAAATATATATATTCTGCACATCATAAAACGAGTATATTTACCTCGAATTTTTTTAAAACAAAAGCTTTAATTAACCAGAAACATTTTTGTGTACTTTCTGTTTTTTGAATAGAAACGAACAAGAATAAGTCCCCACTAAGAGTCCTAAGAATGAGTCAAAAACTATCAATCATTATACCTGCTTATAATGAAGAAAATACCATAAAATTTATATTAGATAAAATTAGAAAAGTTGAATTAATAGAAAATATTACTAAAGAAATTATAATCGTAGACGATTGTTCTTCAGATAATTCACTAGCGGTATTTAGAAAATATAAAGCAGATAATCCTGACTTGGATATTGTAATTTTGACTCATGAAAAAAATAAAGGGAAAGGAGCGGCTCTTCATTCTGGGATAAATAAAGCTACAGGGGATATATTAATAGTTCAGGATGCCGACTTAGAGTATGATCCTAAAGAGTATAATGTATTATTGGCTCCTATTTTAGAAGGGTATGCTGATGTTGTTTATGGAAGTAGATTTATGGGAGGGAAACCTCATAGAATATTGTTTTTCTGGCATAGTATAGGAAATAAGTTCTTAACTTTTTTAAGTAATATGTTTACTAATTTAAATTTAACAGATATGGAAACCTGTTATAAAATGTTTAGGACAGAAATTATTCAAAAAGTAAAACTGAAAGAAAATAGATTTGGTTTTGAGCCTGAAGTAACAGCAAAAATTTCTAAAATTAAAGGAATTAGAATTTATGAAGTTGGAATAAGTTATTATGGAAGAACATTCGAAGAAGGTAAAAAAATAAGCTGGAAAGATGGTTTTAGAGCTATTTATTGTATACTAAAATATGCGGTTAAATGAAAAAAGTGTTTTTGATTCTTTTGATTTCTGGTATTATTCTCAGATTTGTAATGCAGTTTGTTTTTCCGGTTTTTAATGTTGATGAAATTGCATTAGGAAACAATATCAAACACTTGAGTTTTGTAGAACTGCTTTATCCGTTAGATTTTTATCAAAGTGCTCCTCCATTGTATTTATGGCTCCAGAAAATCTTTATTCAGGTTTTTCCTTTTAGCTTTTGGATAAATATTAAAATTTTAAGTTTCATATCTTCAGTTCTTGGAGTGATATTGTTTTATGTTTTTATAAAGAGAAATAATTATGCACCTATATTTTTGCTTTTGTTTATAATTCTTCTGTTCAATCCGTTTATTGTTTATAATTCGATAACAGTAAAGCAATATACGATTGATTTAACAGGGGTTATTTTTTTATTGGTTTATTTTAAATCGAAAATTTTTAAAAAATACAATTGGTGTTTCTTTTTGATTTGGGGTTTGATGTCAAATATTGGATTGTTTGCTTGTTGTGGATATTTAATTTATGGTTTCTTTACTCAGCGAGCTTTTGCAAGTTTTACAAGTTTTTTAAATTACATAAAAGAGAACATACTTACGATTTTAACACCAGTGCCGTATGTAATTTATTTTTTCTGGTTTATGAATCAGAAAGGGGCTAAAGAGTTACAGGCTTTTATGGTTCAATATTGGAGCGGTACTTTTGTACCACTTAATGGTTCTATTTTTAAATATTTACTTTATACAATTCATGGCTTATGGATTTATATCTTAAATTCTTTTGAAATTTGGGGAGTTTTTATGATGTTGCTAATGGTTCCTTTTTTTCTGGTTTTTTACAAAAAGAGAGTAATGTTTAGAGATGAAATTGCGTTGCTTTTCTGCATTGTTTTGGTACATTTAACATTGAATGTTTTTCACATGTATCCGTTTTCAGATAGATTGTATCTCTATATTTCTCCTTTTCTTATTTTGATTCTAGGATCATCAATAGTGACTATTTCAGATTTTACTATAGTTAAAAAGCATTTTCAAAAAATATATGTTTTAGTTTCAATTATCACTTTGTTTTTGTATTCTTTGTATACTCCAGCAAATGATAATAATGTCTATACTTTGTATGAAAAACTCAATGAAATAGATGTAAATGAAATTTATTTTACAAAAAAATCAATAAGAACTACTGAGTCTTTTAATGCATTCACAGATAATAAATTTTCAATGGATAAAAAGATTTTGCCTCTTGATTCGGAGTTAGATAAATCAAGATATATAGTTTCTAGGGTGGCTAAAAAAACAAAAATGAATGTAACAGCGAAAGAAGAATTAGAAATTCAGAATTTACTTTCTTTGAAAAGAATAGAAAAAATTGACTGCGTAAATGGATATAATATATATATAGTAAAAAAATGAGTATATATTAGATAAACAAAAAAGTCCTAAAATCTAGGACTTTTTTGTTTTCTCTTAAAAGCTAAGATTTAATTCGTATCGCTTTCACTATAATAATTGTTTTCTTCATCTTCAGAACCAATATCTTCCTGTTGGTCGTCTAATTCAGAACCAGGAACATCGAGATCGTTGCCGATTTTGTCACTGTTTTGTTTCCATTCGTGATTGTCCTGATTGATGATTCGTTCACCTGAAATTTCTTCGGGATTAATATCTTCCAGTTTGTTGTCCTGATTGTAAATATCTTCGTTTGCTGGATAATTCATGTTTTCAAGGTTTTTTTCAATTTGATCATCTTTGATTTGGTCTAATTTTTCGTCAGCGTTTATCATGATTTCTATAATTTTAGTTGAAAGAATGTTTTATTTCGAGTTATCTAAAATTACGAAATAGAAAGGTTGGTGTGTTACATTTTTATTGGTTTGATATTGTAGTTTTTACATTCGTTTTGAAATTTTAGAATTGAATGGTACTTGCAACGACGTTTGCGTTAGGGATAGAAGCGGCATCCTTTTGCGACAATTAAACGGTCTTAATTATACACAAAACGAACTGGAGCAAAAGATATAGCGGATAGCCCGACCCTTGGGAAACGCCAAAATAATTGTTAATGACTAGTTGTTAATTGTGAATTTCTAAATCGCGGAATCTGAAATTAAGAAAACATTAGCTAATTTTCTAATTCACAAATTTTCTAATTCATAAAATTTCCCTGAAATTAAACTATCTTTGCGCTCTGAAAAAAGAAACAAATGAAGTTCGATTTATTACAAAAAGATCCGCAGTCTAAAGCAAGAGCGGGAAGTATCACTACTGATCACGGCGTAATTGAAACGCCAATTTTTATGCCTGTAGGGACGGTGGCTTCTGTAAAAGGAGTTCATCAGCGTGAATTGAAAGAAGAAATTAACCCGGATATTATCCTTGGAAATACCTATCATTTATATTTACGTCCGCAGACTGAAATTCTAGAAAAAGCTGGTGGATTGCATAAATTCATGAACTGGGATCGTAATATTTTGACCGATTCTGGAGGATATCAAGTATATTCTCTTTCGTCAAACAGAAAAATTAAAGAAGAAGGAGTAAAGTTTAAATCGCATATTGATGGTTCTTACCACTTTTTTACTCCAGAAAATGTAATGGAAATTCAGCGTACCATTGGAGCTGATATCATTATGGCATTTGACGAATGTACTCCTTATCCTTGTGATTATCGTTATGCACAACGTTCGATGCATATGACGCACCGTTGGTTGGATCGTTGTATTAATCATTTGGAAAAAGTTCCTTATAAATACGGTTACGAACAAACGTTTTTCCCGATTGTTCAGGGAAGTACTTACAAAGATTTACGTCGCCAGTCGGCTGAATATATTGCAAATGCAGGTCAGCAAGGAAATGCTATCGGCGGACTTTCTGTTGGTGAGCCAGCTGAAGAAATGTATGCTATGACTGAAGTAGTTTGCGAAATTCTTCCAGAAGATAAACCTCGTTATTTAATGGGTGTTGGAACTCCAATAAATATTTTAGAAAATATCGCGTTAGGAATTGATATGTTCGACTGTGTTATGCCAACGCGTAATGCGAGAAACGGAATGTTGTTTACAGCAAACGGAACAATCAACATCAAAAATAAAAAATGGGAAGCTGATTTTTCTCCAATTGATGAAATGGGGCATACTTTTGTGGATACAGAATATTCAAAAGCTTATTTGCGTCACTTGTTTGCTGCTAATGAATATTTAGGAAAACAAATTGCAACCATTCATAATCTTGGGTTTTATATGTGGTTGGTTCGTGAAGCGAGAAAGCATATCTTAGCCGGAGATTTTAGACCATGGAAAGAAATGATGGTTAAAAATATGAGTCAAAGACTTTAAAAATAGTTATAAATTATGAGTTGTAAATTATAAATTAGCTTGCGCATATAATTTGTAACTCATAACTCATAATTCATAATTTATAATTTGAAATATGTTATCAATAATAGATAAATACATCTTAAAAAGATATCTGGGAACTTTCTCTGTGATGTTACTTTTATTTGCACCCATCGGAATCGTTATTGACGTTTCTGAAAAAGTAAATAAAATGCTCGAAAACAAGATTCCGTTTATGGATATTGCTTTCTATTATTACAATTTTACAATCTATTTTATCAATTCACTGTTTCCGATATTCCTGTTTTTATCGGTGATTTGGTTTACTTCCAAATTGGCTAATAATACGGAGATTATCGCGATTTTGAGTTCTGGAATTTCGTTTACTCGCTTTTTACGTCCTTATATTATAGGTGCTACAATTGTTTCGGTTTTTGTATTGTTAATGGGATTTTTTATTGTTCCTGCGGCAAGTGAAGGGTACAACAATTTTAGATATACATATTTAAAAGGAGGAGGTAAGGAGCTCATGCGCGGGGAAAATACCAACGTTTACAGACAAATTAATGACAACGATTTTATTTTTGTAAATAGTTTTAATGAGGAATCTAAAACCGCTTTTAATTTTACTTTAGAACATTTTGAAAAAGAAAAATTAACCTATAAAATTACAGCAAGTCGTATAAAATGGGATCCTAAGAAAAAGACCTATATTTTGTACGATTACACTAAAAGAACTATTGGTGATTTAAACGATGTTCTTGAAAAATCACCGGAAAAGAATGTTGCCTTTAAGTTTGAACTTGCTGATTTAACACCTGTTGTATATATCGCAGAAACATTGACTTTAGGTAAATTAATCGATTTTATTGATAAGGAAAGAAAAAGAGGTTCTGGGAATATCAATACTTATCTAGTTGTTCTTTATAAAAAATATAGCGTACCAGTTTCGGCTTTTATTTTAACGATTATTGCAGTGGCTGTTTCTTCTATGAAACGACGCGGTGGAATGGGAACTAACTTGGCAATCGGAATCGCCATTGCTTTCTCATTTGTGTTTTTTGATAAAATTTTTGGTACACTTGCCGAAAAATCTACTTTCTCACCTTTATTAGCTGTATGGTTCCCAAACATTGTTTTCGGAATTCTGGCAGTTTACTTATTACGCAATGCGAAACGATAATTTAAAAAGTTATTTAAATCTTCACTTAATTGTTTTTATCTGGGGTTTTACAGCCATTTTAGGCGCTTTAATAACTATTGATGCCGATAATTTGGTTTGGTATCGAATGCTGATTGCCATGATTTTTCTTGGCGGATTTATTGCCTTTAAAAAACAGTCGTTTCAGGTTCCTGTAAAGGAATTTTTTAAATTGATTTTTGTTGGTTTATTAATTGCTTTACACTGGATTTTCTTTTTTAAAGCGATTCATGTTTCCAATGTATCCATTACACTTTCTATATTTTCTCTAGGGGCATTTTTTGCATCATTATTGGAGCCATTGTTTTACGGAAGGAAAGTGCTTTGGTATGAAGTTTTCTTCGGACTTGTAATTATTGCAGGTTTAGCACTAATTCTTCAGGTCGAAATTAAATATCTTACGGGTGTTTATTATGCGTTAGCCGCGATCATTCTTGGAGTTTTATTTACTTTAATGAATGGGAAATTGATTTCAGATCATGAGCCTTCTGTAATCACATTTTATGAATTTGGTGCAGGAGTTTTCTTTATCACGATTTATTTTTTATTTCAGGGGAAATTTACTGCAGATTTCTTTCAAATGTCTTTAAATAATTGGGTTTTATTATTGATTTTGGCTTCAATTTGTACCGCTTATGCGTTTACTGCTTCGGTAAAAGTAATGCAGCGTTTGACGCCTTACACAGTCATGCTTACCACTAATTTAGAGCCTGTTTACGGAATCGTTTTGGCTTATTTTATATTGGGTGGAAAAGAGAAAATGAGCGTAGAATTTTACATAGGAGCTGTCATAATTATTATCACAGTAATCTTGAATGGTGTTTTTAAACATTATCAGAATAAGAAAGAAAACTTGTAATAGTTTCCTTATTTTTAAATTGCATTTTTATACTTTAAATAACAATTAACTTCGCCAATGATATAATATTTTTATATTTGCGGTTCGATTTACAAACAAAATTCAAAAATCCATGGAATATTTAGATTTTGAGCTTCCAATTAAAGAACTTGAAGAACAGTTACAAAAGTGCGTTATTATTGGAAAAGAATCTGATGTTGATGTAACACCTACTTGTACAGAAATCAACAAGAAATTAGAAGAAACCAAGAAAGATATATACAAAAACCTTACTGCTTGGCAGCGTGTGCAATTGTCAAGACACCCAAATAGACCTTATACTTTAGACTATATTAAAGCAATTTGTGGTGATACGTTTTTGGAACTTCATGGAGACAGAGGTTTTAAAGATGATAAAGCAATGGTTGGTGGTCTTGGAAAAATAAACGGACAATCGTTTATGATCGTTGGTCAACAAAAAGGTTTTAATACTAAAACACGTCAGTACCGTAATTTTGGTATGGCAAATCCTGAAGGATACCGTAAAGCTTTGCGTTTGATGAAAATGGCAGAAAAATTCGGAATTCCAGTTTTGACTTTGGTAGATACTCCGGGTGCATATCCAGGATTAGAAGCAGAAGAAAGAGGGCAAGGAGAAGCTATTGCTAGAAATATTTTCGAAATGGTTCGTTTGCAAGTGCCAATCATTACCATTATTGTTGGTGAAGGTGCTTCTGGTGGAGCTTTAGGAATTGGTGTTGGAGATAAAGTATATATGTTAGAGAATACTTGGTATTCTGTAATTTCTCCAGAATCTTGCTCTTCTATTTTATGGAAAAGCTGGGAGTATAAAGAACGTGCAGCAGAAGCATTAAAATTGACTTCTTCTGACATGAAAAGACAAAAATTAGTTGATGATGTTATTCCTGAGCCACTTGGTGGAGCACACTATGACCGTGAAACAACTTTTAAAACAGTTGCAGAATACATCACTAAAGGATATAATGAATTGAAAGACTTATCAACAGCTGACTTAATTGCCCAAAGAATGGACAAATACAGTAATATGGGCGAGTATAAAGAATAAATTCATAAAAAATGACTTACAATCCGAAGCCCTACGGTTTCGGATTTTTTTTTGGTTATCAACAAAAAAACTTATTTATAAACATCGTAATAGTTATAACTCGATAGCATATATTTTTTAAATTTTGCTACTTTCGCTATATGGAAAATTTCAAAAACTTAAACCCTGTTAAGGTCGACAAAACCACCATTATCAATCTAGAAAAAGGTAAGCTTCCTCCTCAAGTAATTGACTTGGAAGAGGCTGTACTTGGCGCTATGATGATTGATAAAAAAGGGGTAGATGATGTAATTGATATTTTGCAGCCTGATGCTTTTTATAAAGACGCTCACAAACATATTTTTGAAGCGATTCTGCAACTTTTTACCGAAACACAGCCCATTGATATTCTAACGGTTTCGACTCAGTTAAAGAAAAATGGAAAGTTAGATTTAGCTGGTGGAGATTTTTACTTAATTCAGCTTACGCAAAAGATTGCTTCTTCTGCACACATCGAATTCCACTCGCGTATTATTCTTCAAAAATTTATTCAAAGAAGTTTGATCCGAATTTCTTCTGAAATTATTGAAGAATCTTATGACGAAACTACAGACGTATTCGATTTGTTGGATAAAGCCGAATCTAAATTATACGAAGTAACTCAGGGAAACATTAAACGTAGTTCTGAAACAGCACAGAGTTTGGTTCTTCAGGCGAAAAAACGTATTGAGGAAATTGCTGGAAAAGAAGGATTGAGTGGTGTTGCAACTGGATTTGAGAAATTAGATGAAGTAACTTCTGGATGGCAGCCTTCGGATTTAATTATTATTGCGGCTCGTCCGGGTATGGGTAAAACCGCTTTCGTCCTTTCGATGGCGAGAAACGTAAGTATTCAGTTTGGACATGCAGTTGCTATTTTCTCTCTGGAGATGGCGTCGGTACAGTTGATTACGAGGCTTATTTCTTCTGAAACAGGATTATCTTCTGAAAAATTAAGAACTGGTAAGTTAGAAAAACACGAATGGGAGCAATTAAGTACAAAAGTTAAGAACTTAGAAAAGGCACCATTGTTTATTGATGATACGCCTTCACTTTCTATTTTCGACTTACGTGCAAAATGTCGTCGTTTGGCTTCTCAGCACGGAATCAAATTAATTATCATTGACTACTTGCAGTTAATGACTGCGGGAGGAAGTGGAAAAGGAGGAGGAAACCGTGAGCAGGAGATCTCTACAATTTCCCGAAACTTAAAAGCTTTGGCAAAAGAGTTGAACGTTCCGGTAATTGCACTTTCTCAGTTGTCTCGTGCCGTTGAGACGCGTGGATCTAGTAAAAGACCACTTCTTTCGGATCTTCGTGAATCTGGAGCGATTGAGCAGGATGCCGATATTGTATCGTTTATTTACCGTCCTGAATATTATAAAATTGAAGAATGGGATGATGACGAAGCTTCTTCTACACAAGGTCAGGCGGAGTTTATTATAGCCAAACACCGTAATGGTGGATTAGAGAATATTCGTCTGAAATTCTTAGGACATCTTGGTAAGTTTGATAATCTTGAAGAATTTACTGGTGGATATGATGATTTACCTTCAAAAATGAACCACGACGACAATCCGTTTATCACTAAAAATCTGCCTTCAGCCAATGAAGCTTTTGGAAGCAATTTGAATGATGATGACGATGATAGTGACGTTCCGTTTTAATAAAATGTAAAAAGCCTTATTTTTTAAGGTTTTTTTTATATTTGAGTGTTATGTTATTAATTAAAATCAGTAGTTTAGCCATACCATTAAGAAACTATTTTATTTTTTTAAATTATTAACCAATAACAAATTAAAATTATGAATGAAGAAACTTTTCCGGGACCTATAGAGGTATCCTTAGCTACTGCTAAAAAATGGGAGAAAAGATACGAAGACGATAAAGCTGTCGAAGATCTTAGCAAAAAAGTAATATCTTATTTAATACCAAGAGAAAGTTTAGAACTGGTTTTGAAACTAAAAACTGAAGCTGTTCGTGCTTACATCGGTATTAATGACGACAATGAGAAAACTTTGCTTTTTGTTGGTGCAAAAAAAGATGAAAAAACAGGTAAATACATTGATGTTTACGGTCCGCCAGAAGGTACTGTAGAAGGTGGAGATGTTGTTTATGATGGTTCTCGCCCAAGTCCTCCGTATTAATTAAAACAAGTTTCAATAATGGATGATTTTTTAATATATTCAGGTTATTTGATTCTATTAATTGATCTAATACTATATTCATATAGCTTTTTCCGAAAGGAAAAAGCTAATGTTTTTTTTGTTTGTTACCTAGCTTATGCCTTGCTTATGCAAGTTTCAATGGAAACATTATGGCATCTTAAAATGAATAATTTATTTTTAGTAAATAGTTTTTTTATAGGTCAAATGATATTTTTAAGTCTGTTTTATCAGTCGATCTTAAAAGTAAAAGTTCAAAAACAATTTGTAAGAATCAGTTTTGTTCTGGCTTTATGCGTCCTTTCAATACAATTTATTAATTCACCTCACGAGTTCCTGAAGTTTAATTTGTTTGGAATTACCCTGACATCATTGATGATTGTTGTTTTTGCCCTATTGCATTTTTATAATATGCTGACAGAAAACAAGTCTTATTATTACGTGAGTATGGGAATAATCATTTATTTATTATCTAGTACGGTATTATTTATTATCGGTAATCTTACTTCGACACTGAATAGTGATGTGAAATATTTAAGTTGGAAACTGAATGCATTTTTAAATATAGTTTATTATCTTTTTATTATGTACGAATGGATGGTGAGTTTTTCAAACAAAAAAGTTTACAAAGCTAATTTGTAATTGTAACCTAAATAAGCAAAGATGAACGCCCATTCAATTCCTGATAAAGAGTTAGTTGCAATTATATTATATATCTCCCTGTTTTTTATAATTGTTGCCGTAGCATTAATTATATTCTTTTATTATTCAAGAAAGAAAATTATTCAAAAGGAATTGGAGAAAAAAGATTTAGTACTTCGATACCAAAAAGAACAGTTGCATGCTGTTATTGTTACACAAGAAGAAGAACGTAAAAGAATCGCACAGGATCTTCATGACGATATCAGTTCAAAATTAAATATTGTTTCATTAAACAGTCATTTGTTAACGGCACCAAATCTTACAGAAGCAGAAACGACTGAAATTACAGAAAACATAATCGCCTTAACAACGAAAGCTTTAGACAATTCTAGAAAAATTGCGCATAATTTACTACCGCCAGTTTTTGAAAAATTTGGTTTAAATGCTGCAATAGAGGAATTGTGTGAAGAATTTGAAAGCAGTAAATCTGTAAAAACACATTATAAAAATGAAATCGATTTTGATGATAATGATATCGATCGACTTCTGCATGTTTTCAGAATTTTACAAGAACTGATGAATAATTCCATTCGTCATGGCAAAGCAACAGAAATCTGGATAGCATTTACCACTAAAGAAGGAGTGAATATTTGTGACTATGAAGATAATGGGCTTGGGTTTGATAGTAAAAGTGCTGATAATCAAAAAGGTCTGGGGATGAAAAATATTGACAGTCGTATTTCATTTTTAGAAGGAACAATAAAAATTACTTCAGAAATTAATAACGGAATTATAGTAAACTTCACTTTTTAGGCTAAACGATATACTTTAAATATAGTTTTTGGTCAATAAAATAAGGTAATTAGGTAATTTGTAAATGATATTTCGTACATTCGGCAGACCAAACTAAACGACCAAAATCAAATAAGATGAATGCTGCTATTAAAATTGCCTTAGTCGATGATGAAATTTTGTTTCGGAAAGGAATTTCTTTTTTATTACAGAGGGAAGAAAATATTGAAATTATTTTTGAAGCCTCAAACGGAGATGAACTTATTTCTCAGTTAGATAAAAACGAAATCAAACCCGATATAATTGTTATGGATTTGAAGATGCCGATCTTAAACGGTGTTGAAGCCACAAAAATTATTCGAAAAACATATCCTGATATTAAGATTATTGCTTTGACAAGTTACGATACAAAGTCATTTATAGCTAATATGATTCAGGTTGGTGCAGTAGCTTATTTGATAAAAAATACCACTCCAAAAGATTTAATTCTCACAATCAATGAAGTAGCTGCTAAAGGTTTCTACTATAACGAAAGTGTTCTAAAAACAATTCAAGAAACCATAGTTTCACCTAAAAATTCGAAAGGTGGATTGGAAACTAATTTTCTTTCGCCTCGTGAAGTCGAAATATTGCAATTGATTTGCCAGCAAAAGACAACTGCAGAAATAGCAGAACAGCTTTTTTTAAGTCCGAGAACTATAGAAGGACACAGAAATAATTTACTGCTTAAAACAGAATCACGAAATATCGCTGGTTTAGTTGTGTATGCTATTCAGAATGACTTAGCAGTTTTGACGATTTAATTCGCTGTCAAAAATTGAATTGACAAGATGTAATACAATATAATGGTTACTACAAGTACACATAAACCTATTTTTTGAATTATATTCATACCCTTTTCTTGATTATTACTATCATTAAACTTCATGGTTGGTTGTTTTTTACATTGATTAGTTTGATGATCTGGGATAGCAAATGTAGATAGATTATTCTAGCGTCCTATAGGTGTTTTTACCTGTTTTTTCTACACATTCCAAATCAGGTATTTACCCCCTGTTTCTTTATTTAACATTCTATTAGGCCAGAAAAAATAGTGAGCATTCTTTTTTTTAAGTCTTCCTTTATATCTTTACTAAAATAATTTTCTGATGAATAAGAGCCTATTCTGCCTTTTTATACTTTTAATATCATTTAATATTCGGGCATCGTTTATCTTGCTTCCAATGGATGAATCTACACAACAGAATCATTTAAAAGCGTATGGTATAACGTATTGGTGTCTGAGTAGAGATTATAAAGCAAGTTGGCTTCTAAATTATCGAGGAGGTTCTTTCCTACTTCCAGATGCTGAGGAAATTCGAAAAGAATGTAAAATTAGAGGTGTTAGTTTTGAAGTTATTTCGGATAGTGAACAGGCTTCAATTTTAAATGAAATTTCGAGTCCATCGCAAAATATGGAATCAGTAATTTTGGAGAAAGCGCCAAAAATTGCTGTTTATACTCCAAAAGGAAAACAACCTTGGGATGATGCTGTAACGTTAGTACTGACTTATGCTGAGATTCCCTTTACTCCAATTTATGACGAAGAAGTTTTAAGTGATCAACTTTTAATGTATGATTGGCTTCATTTGCATCATGAAGATTTTACAGGTCAGTATGGGAAATTTTATGCAGCTTATAAAAATACGCCTTGGTATATTGATCAAAAAAGAGATACTGAGGCATTGGCTACAAAATTAGGTTATGCAAAAGTGTCTCAAGAAAAAGGTGCTGTAGCAAAAAAAATCAGAGATTTTGTTGTGGGAGGTGGTTTTATGTTTGCTATGTGTTCTGCTACAGATAGCTTTGATATTGCGCTATCTGCTGATGGAGTGGATATTTGTGAAGCAATGTTTGACGGAGATCCAAGCGAATCAAATTATCAATCAAAATTAAATTATAACAACTCTTTTGCGTTTAAAAATTTTACGTTAGAAAGAAAACCAGAAGTGTATGAGTTTTCAGATATTGATATGACGACAAAGAGAAGAGTTGTGATGGATAAGGATTATTTTACTTTAATGGAATTTTCTGCAAAATGGGATCCTATTCCAAGTATGCTTTGTCAGAATCATACACAATTGGTAAAAGGTTTTATGGGACAAACGACTTCTTTTGATACTTCATTAATAAAATCAAACGTTCTGATAATGGGAACTTGCGAGTTTAATGGAGAATCAAGATATATACACGGTGAAAAAGGAAAAGGAATGTTTACCTTTTTTGGAGGACACGATCCTGAAGATTATCAACATCAGGTTGGAGACCCGCCAACAGTTTTAGATTTGCATCCTAATTCTCCTGGGTACAGGCTGATTTTGAACAATGTTTTGTTTCCGGCTGCGAGAAAGAAGAAGCTTAAAACATAATTTAGTTTAAAGAGAATTCAAACCAAATCGGAATGTGATCGGACACTTTTCTTGCGTCCTGAAGAGAATCAAAATCTTCATAAAATTTTATAATTCCTGAATTAATGATTTTGAAATTGGAAGTTTTGTAAAAGATATTATCGAACTCTGAAGCCAAACAGACATTGTTTTTACATTTTTGTTTCAATGTTGTTTTCTGATTTTTTAAAACAGAATCGTATCCCATTTTTTTTAGAGGATTAAAAACAGTGTGTTTCTCAGGACAATTAAAGTCACCCAGAAAAACAAGATTTAGATCTGGATATTCGTTGGGTAAAAATTTGAAATATTTAATCTCCGTTTCGGGTTGCCTTTTTTGAGTTATAGCATGAAAATTACCTAGTGTAATTGTCTTTTTGTTTATTTCAAATGTGGCGAAATAAGGTTCTCTGTCAATCTCTAAATTGAATTTTTGTTCCAGCCAAGGTTTGTTTTTTAATTTAACTTTTGCTGTTTTCCAGATAAAAGCATAACGTTCGGCCTTGTAACTGCTACTTGTAGTTGGATTACTAATAGTATATTCCCATTTATTTCCTTTTTCATTAAGAAGCATAGCCAGTTTAGCTACAGATTGTGCTCCACCATAACCAGCAACTACTTCCTGAATAGCAATTATATCGTAGTTGGAAATTTTTTTAGCAATATAATTTAATTCAATATCAGATTTTGATTTACCAAAGTTTTGGATATTCCATGATAAAACTTTGGTTTGAGCAAAAGATAAAAATGTAAATAATAGGAGTACAGGGCTTAGAATACTTTTCATGTAAAAAATGGAATGAAATCAAATATATAGGTATTTCCTATAATATCCATAAGGCCTTTCTCCTAAATTATTAGTGTTTTTTATATCTGTTTTTTAAAGCAGTTCCAATAATTATAATTTGCAATACAAGTAATGCTGGAATAAAAATTATTTTCCAATCAATTTCCAGCCAGCCGGTTTTTTCAGAGACATACGCAAAGCTTATCGATAAAAATAGACACAGAAACATGGTTTTCATGATGATTTTATTTTGAGTGGTGTTGATTTTGTCAAAAAAAGTAATCGTTTTATTTTTTGGTTTCATTCGTAGGTTGATAGGGGGCAATTAACAAATTTAGGGCTATAAAAAAGATTTTCTTTACGGGATTCCGTAAAGACATGGATTATACCAAACCAAAATCTTTTGCAATAGCTATAAGATGTACGTTATTGTTGGCTTTGAAATAGATTTTTAGTTTGTTAATTCTTTTTTCGATACTGCTTGTTCCGTTTGGTGTAATAGCTAAATCTTTGAATTCTTTAGAAATACTTTCTAAAATATAGCCTTGAGACAAAAGTTTAAGAATAGAGATGTCATATGATTCAATTTCAATCAAAGCCTTGTCATTAAAGCTAAAAGATAAATCAGAAGAAACAATTTTCTCTCCATTATTATAAGTGCTTATAATAGCATTTTTAAGTTCGGTGATACTATTTCTTCCTTTAGATACATAAGCATTTATTCCTAAATCATTAAAAAGGGTTTTAATTCTAAAACTTTTATCTTCAATAGAAAAAATGATCTTTTTTAGTTTGGGTTGTACTTTGTTTACGGCTTCAATTAATTCATCTCCACTGTTTAAGATTGTTTTTCTATGATCTGATTTAAAAGATAAATCACTAATTAATAGGTCATAAGGTTCATTTTCAAGCAAAGCTTTTTTTATTTTTAGTAAGGCTTCATCACAGTATTTCACATGGTCAATTACAGGAACTTGTAAATCTTCTAATACTTGAACAACAGCAATACTGATACTGTCTAAATCTTCGGCAACTAAAACTTTCTTAAACATATTGTTATCTTATATAGGGAATGTGAAATTTATTTTAAACGCTTTTTCTAAGCTTGTATCAAAATTAATAGTTCCTTTTATTGTTTTAATACGGTTTTCCACATTTTGTAGTCTTTTTTCTAAAATAGTTTGATTAGACGCAAATTCACTACTGTTTTCAACATATAAAACATTTAATTTTTTGTCTTTTAATTTTAAAATAATACTTACCATATTAGAGTTATTGTGCTTTTTCATGTTAAACAACAACTCTTGTAAAACTCTGTAAAGTATTATTTTCTTGTTTTTTTCAATCGAATTCCACGGAATCAGATCAAAACCATTTAAAATAATGTTTACATCCAGAGTCATATACTCTGAAATCATTTCTTTTAAGACAGAACTGTACCGATTGTCGGTTGGGATTTTACTGTTTTCTTTTGAGATGTTCCGAGTTTTGATGTAAATATTATTTAAAAACTGAAGCAATTCTTCCTTGTTTTTTTCATCGTGTAAATTATTGTGATCTGCAAAAATCAAAGTTTGACGCAAATCTGAAGTGAGTTCATTGTGTAATTTTTCCGAAATTCTCATTTCACTTCTAAAAACAGTTTCATTTTTTTCTCTTTTTCCATTTGAAGTAATGTAAAAAACGAGGAAAAGTAAAATGAAAAGACTAATAGAAATAATAACATAAGATATATAACTTCTGTTTTTTTGCCTTTCCAGCTGAAGTTCGTTCTCTGTTCTTAGCGTTTTTAGATATAAATTTTCTTCTTTATCTTTTTTGGAGAGGTATTTTATATTGGAAAATTGATTTTTCTTTTTTAATCTAACGTTATTGATACTATCAGTAAAGTGAATATAAAGATTGGCGTATTTTCTAAGATCATTTCCTTCACTGCTTTGAACTAAAAAAGACAAGCAATAATTTTTGTCTTCATATAAATTATTTTCTGAAGCCTTTTTGTATCCTAGCTCTGCATATTTTTTTGCAAGCTTTGGATTGCTTTTTAAATAGTATTCAGAAAGAGAAGTGTAACTATTAGATATATAAGGTTCATTTTTTGTCTCTAGCCTTAGTTGTAATGCTTTTTTATAATAATATAATGCTCTTGGATCTTTTTGTTTGAAATAGCAAAGACCTAGATTGTTTAGCATAATAATATATTCGATCTTATCGAATTTGTTTAAGCTGTTTTTTTTGTACTTCTCACCGTAATAGCCCTCTGTTGTGACTTTATTAAATATATAGGCGGCTTTTTTGAAATTATTTTGTTTCATATAAACAATACCTATACTATTGAGGCTACTCCAGTTTCTCCATGCATTTGAATTGATGTATAATGTTTTTCTAAAATACAAAAGAGCATTTTCGGTATCGTTGGTTTTAAAATAATTATACCCCAGTATATAATATACATTCCAAGCAAATCTTGGTTTTTTCATGTATTTTAAGTGAGGTAATGCTTGTATGGTAATGGCTTCGCTTTCAATATAATCTCCCAGATCTTGATAGATGTAACCAAGAGAAATTATAGCGTCAACATAGTCAATTCTGTTTTTTACAGGATCAGCGATAGATAAGATTCGTTTGTATTTTTTGGTAGCACTTTCGTATTTATTTTCATCATATTCACGATCGGCTTCAGTTGTAAGTTTTCTTACTTCACTGGTAAAATCTGGTTTTACAGAGGTTATTTGTTTTTTCTTTTCGCAAGATGCAATTAGAAAAAACAATACGATTAGAAATAAAATTTTAACAAAATTAGAAGGTTTCATTTATAGGGGCACTTTAATAAAAACTTTGAATCCTTCATTCGTACTACTTGAGATGTCAATAGCTCCTTTTATTTTTAAGATTCGGTTCTCTACATTATAAAGACCGTTTTTAAATATAATTTTGTCTGTATCTATTCCCTTTCCGTTGTCGGTATAATTAATAAATATATTTTTATCTGTTGTTTTAAAGTTTATTCCAACAAGAGTAGCTTCGCTATACTTTCGCATGTTTACGAGCAATTCCTGTATAACTCTGTATATAGTGATCTTTTTTGTTTTGCTAATTTCATCCCAGGATAAAGTATCTAAACCGTTCAAAATTAAGTTTATGTTTTTAGTACCAAATCCAGAAATCATTTCTTTAAGAAGTATCGTGTAGTTTTCGTCTGTTATAATGGTGCAGTTTTCTTTAGAAATATCTCTAGTTCTGGCATAAATGGTGTCTAAGTTGTTTAATAAATGTGCTCTGTTTTCTGTTAGAGACAAATTTTTGTTTTCTACAAAAGCCATGGTGTGGTAAATATCATTGGCTAACTCGTCATGAAGTTTTTTGGAAATCCTAGTTTCGCTGTTGTATGCAGCTTCTATTTTTTCACGATTAGCTTTAGAAGTGAGGTAATAATATAAAACAAGAATCAGACATAAACTTATAACTATAATGATATACGATATGATATTTCTGTTTTTTTGTTTTTCTAGTTTTAATTCATTTTCGGCTTTATGTGCCTTAAGTCTTAGATTTTCTTCTTTTTCTCGTTTTGAATCATACTTGATCTTAGCAAATTGATTTTTAGCTTTTTGTCTAAATTCATTAGTGCTGTCAACTAAATTCACATACGTATTAGAATAATTTCTTAATTCGCTATTTGTACTGTTTTTGATGATCATTTTTAATGCTGATAGTCTTCCTTCAACATAATTGATTTTTGAGAATTCTTTATAGCTTAAAAGCATATATCTTTTAGCCATTCTAGGATTCTGTTCTTCGTGAAATTGTGCAAGATGAATGTAGCTTTTTCCCAAACCGAAAGGGTTTTTTATTTGCTGTCTCACTTTTATAGCTCTGTTCATATAATTCAGAGCTTTTTCATTATCGTTTATTTTGAAATAACATAGTCCGATATTGTCTAGTAATGAACCGTAAAAGTCCTTATCTCTTATAACTTGCTCTTTTGTTTCTAGTGGTAAAAAAATGTCAAGCGCTTCCTCAAATTTTCTATCCTGAATTAGGGCAACTCCGATATTGTTTTTAGCAGCTAATTTTCTCCAATATTTGGTATCAAGTTTTAAAGCTTTTTCATTATATAAAATAGCATTTTTATAATCATAAGTATCTAGGTAATTTGTGCTTAAGGTAACATACAAGTTCCAGATATGAAGTTGGTTTTTTACATATTTGGTATAAGGTAGAGCCTTAGTAATAGTGGCTTCGCTTCCCGCATAATCTCCATGCGTCTGCTGAATAATAGCCATCCTGTTTAGGGTACTGATATAGTTCTCAGGATCTTTTATGGGATTGCATTTAAATATGGCTTCGTTGTAGTAATAAAAAGCAGTATCGAATTTATTATTATCAAACAAGGTGTCGGCAACAGCTATTAATCTCTTAACTTCCGGGCTATTTGTAATTTCATTTTTGGTAATACTTGTTTTCTTCTGGCAAGAAAAAAGAATCAGTAAAAATATAATTATGGGGCAAAATAATTGTATTCTTTTTGGTATCATGCGCCAAAAATAAAAAATCCCCGAAATCCTGAAAGAGTATAAATACGGTATTTTAAAATATTTTCAATTGGCAATTTTTTTAATTCTGATTTTTAATTAAATACGAAAAGCCCTTTTGTAGTAAGGACTTTCGAGTTCTAAGAGCTTGTAAATATTCTCTTTATAAATTATACAGCACGCAATCCGGTTGTAATTGCAAGTCTATTCCAAGAGTTAATTGTGATGATGGCTAAAATGATTTCAGCAAGGTATTTTTCATCAAAGAATTTGGCTGCATTTTCATAAACTTCATCAGAAACGTGGTTGTTGATTAAAGTCACTTGTTCTGTTAAAGCTAAGATTGCTTTTTCTTCTTCAGTATAAACATCAGCTTCTCGCCAAGCACTTATTAAGTAAATTCTTTGCTCAGAAATACCATGTTTTCTAGCGTCAGCTGTATGCATGTTAATACAGTAAGCACAACCATTAATTTGAGAAGCACGAATTTTGATTAGTTCTTTATGAACAGGAGTTAATGAAGTTGAAGAAATGTATTTTTCTAAATTCAATAAAGCATTGTAAGCTTCTGGAGCAACATTCGGGATAAGAATTCTTGATTTCATTTTTTATATGTTTTAAAAGTTCATTACAAAGGTCAGCAATGTATGCTCTCAAAAACTTGAACTACTTCAAGAAATACAGTTTAGACTTTTCCTGCTCTAATTTTGCTCATAAATTCTGCAGAAAAATCTAAATAGGAGGCAAGCATATATTGTGGAACACGCTGAACGAAGTCGGGTTGCTGGTTATTGAAATGATGGTATCTTTCTTCTGCAGACATTGTAAATAGAAATTTAATACGCATTTGTGCAGCGCCAAAAGCTTTTTGAGCAACAATACGAAAGTATTTCTCGAGATTTGGGATTTGCACCAATACCGATTCTAAAACAGATTTTTCAAGGGCAATAACTTCAGTTGTTTCAACAGCCTGAATATAGAAATGAGAAGGAGTATGGTTATGATAACTTAAATAATCAGTGATCCACCAGTTCTCAACTCCAAATTGCAAGGTTTGTTCTGTTCCTTTTGGATTAATAATGTATTGACGCATACAGCCTTTTATAACAAAATACATCGTGTTACAGATTTGTCCTTCCTCTAAAACATGAGCTTTTCGTTTAATTTGCGAAGTACTAAAACATGATTCTAGAATATCAATTTCCGAAGGTTCAAGGTGGATAAACTTTTGAATATGATTTAGAATAGCGTTTTGCATTGTATTTGTTGTTTGATAAGTAAAGGTAGGTTTTATTTTGATTTGGGATGAGAATAGTGTAAAAACAAAAAACCATTCGAATAGACGAATGGTTTTTCTATAATAAGTAAGTAATCTTAAATTGAGTTTATAAAACGTTTTATTTTACTTTATTAAGAATAGCTTTGAAAGCTTCTGGGTGGTTCATAGCTAAATCTGCAAGAACTTTTCTGTTCAATTCGATTCCGTTAGCTTTAACTTTCCCCATGAATTGAGAATAAGACATTCCTTCTAATCTAGCCCCAGCGTTGATACGTTGAATCCATAATGAACGGAAATTTCTTTTGTTTTGTTTTCTATCGCGGTAAGCGTAGCTCATCGCTTTCTCTACTGCATTCTTAGCAACTGTCCAAACGTTTTTACGTCTTCCAAAGAAACCTTTGGCTTGCTTCATTATTTTTTTTCTTCTTGCTCTTTTAGCAACTGAATTTACCGATCTTGGCATAATTTTAATGTGTTTTTGTAGCAGGCGTCCTGAATTGAATCAAAGGAACTTAAAGCCATACTCCAAGGTTATATAAATAATTTTTTAACCTAAAGAATTATTAGATAATTCTTAATTGTTGTTTAATGCTTTTCATATCTGTTTGGTGAACTAGCGCTGAGTGTGTCAAAGCTAATTTACGTTTTTTAGATTTTTTAGTCAAGATGTGACTTTTAAAAGCATGCTTTCTTTTAATCTTTCCAGAGCCAGTAACTTTAAAACGTTTCTTAGCGCTAGATTTTGTTTTCATTTTAGGCATTTTTCCTAGTGTTTTAATTTATTCTTACTTACTTATATTTTGTTTCAAGTTTACAGTTTCAGGTTCAAAACTGAATACTGAAACTGCAAACTGAGACTATTTTTTCTTCTTAGGAGCAATGAACATAATCATTCTCTTTCCTTCCAAAACAGGCATAGCTTCAACTTTACCGTGTTCTTCCAAATCCTGAGCAAGACGTAATAATAGAATCTGACCTTGATCTTTGTAAATAATAGAACGTCCTTTGAAGAATACAAAAGCTTTTAATTTAGCTCCTTCTTTTAAGAATTTCTCAGCGTTCTTTCTTTTAAATTCATAATCATGCTCGTCAGTTTGAGGACCAAATCGAATTTCTTTTACAACCACTTGAGAAGATTTTGCTTTTAAAGCTTTGTCTCTTTTCTTTTGTTCGTAAACAAATTTCTTGTAATCCATGATTTTACAAACCGGCGGTTCCGCGTTTGGCGAAATTTCAACTAAATCCAATTCGAATTGGTCTGCTAAACGTAACGCATCTGCGATTTTGAAAACGCCAGGCTCAATGTTTTCACCTACAAGACGTACCTCTGGAACACGAATAAGATTGTTTATTCTGTGTGCATCTTTTTTTTCTACTCGAGGTTGAAAACCTCTGTTGCTTCTTATTGCTATGACTTTCTAATTTAAGTTAAACTGTAAATACTTTTAATGTCTTTTTTATTTCTTCGTCCACAATCGAAGCAAATTCTTCGATAGAAACGGTAATATTACCTTTTCCTTCTTGTCCGTGACGGCGAATAGAAATTGTACCATTTTTCTCTTCTTCTTCACCTACAATCAGCATAAATGGGATTTTCTGCATTTCTGCATCTCTAATTTTCTTGCCGATTGTTTCGTTTCGATTGTCAATTAGGGCGCGAATTTCGTGATTTTCTAGCAAATCTAAAACTTTTTTAGCATAATTTTCGTATTTCTCGCTCAAAGACAAGATAATAGCCTGCTCAGGCATTAGCCAAAGTGGGAAATTTCCTGCTGTATGTTCTAGCAAAATTGCTATAAAACGTTCCATAGATCCAAAAGGAGCTCTGTGAATCATAACAGGGCGATGTAATTCATTATCAGCACCTTTATAAGTCAAATCAAAACGCTCAGGCAAGTTGTAATCTACCTGAATTGTTCCTAATTGCCATTGTCTTCCTAAAGCATCTTTAACCATGAAATCTAGTTTCGGACCGTAAAATGCTGCTTCACCATATTCAACCACAGTATTAAGACCTTTGTCTTTTGCAGCGTTGATAATAGCGTTTTCTGCTTTCTCCCAGTTTTCATCAGTACCAATGTATTTTTCTCTGTCTTCTTGATCTCTTAATGAAATCTGAGCAGTAAAGTTTTCAAAACCTAATGAACCAAATACATATAATACAAGGTCAATTACTTTTTTGAACTCTTCGTCTAATTGCTCTGGAGTACAGAAAATGTGCGCGTCATCCTGAGTAAATCCTCTAACACGAGTTAAACCATGTAATTCACCAGATTGCTCGTATCTATAAACAGTACCAAATTCAGCATAACGCTTAGGTAAGTCTTTATATGACCAAGGTCTTACATTGTAAATCTCACAGTGGTGAGGACAGTTCATTGGTTTCAATAAAAACTCTTCACCTTCTGCTGGAGTATGAATTGGCTGAAAACTATCTGCGCCGTACTTAGCATAGTGACCAGAAGTAACATACAATTCTTTCTGACCAATATGCGGAGAAACAACTTGCTCGTAACCTGCTTTCTTTTGAGCTCTTTTCAAAAATTGCTCTAAACGCTCTCTTAAAGCGGCTCCTTTTGGTAGCCATAAAGGCAAACCTTGACCTACTTTTTGAGAGAACGCGAACAATTCAAGTTCTTTTCCTAATTTACGGTGATCACGACGTTTTGCTTCCTCCAGAAGTTCAAGATATTCAGTTAAATCTTTTTGTTTAGGGAAAGAAGTTCCGTAAACACGAGTCAACTGTTTGTTTTTCTCGTCACCTCTCCAGTAAGCACCAGCAACGCTCATGATTTTTACAGCTTTGATAATTCCAGTATTCGGAATATGTCCACCACGGCATAAATCAGTAAAAGTAGCGTGATCGCAGAAAGTAATAGTTCCATCTTCAAGATTCGAAATCAATTCGGTCTTGTAAACGTTGTCTTTGTACATTTCTAGTGCTTCCGCTTTAGTTACAGGACGCATTTTGAAATCGTATTTTCCTCTTGAAATCTCAAGAATACGATCTTCGATCTTTTTGAAATCAGCTTCAGAGATTTTCTGATCTTCAAAATCCACATCATAATAGAAACCATTAGCAATTGCAGGTCCAAGAGTTAATTTAATTCCAGGATACAATTCCTCAAGAGCTTGTGCCATTACGTGAGAAGTCGAATGCCAGAAAGCTTTTTTACCTTCCGCATCATTCCAAGTATATAATATAAGATTACCGTCGGTCGTTAATGGAGTTTCGGTTTCAATAGTTGTACCATTAAAAGATGCTGAAATCACGTTTCTAGCAAAACCTTCGCTAATGTTTTTAGCGACCTCCATTGGAGTTACGCCTGAAGCGAACTCTCTAATTGACCCATCGGGTAAAGTAATCTTGATCATTGTTTATAATTTTGTGAATGCAAATATACATGATTACAAAAATACATACAATATATATGTACAAGTTTACTCTATTATATATAAGTATGGTTTTTTGCCTGCGGTATATAATAGTGATTCTCGTTTTATGCCCGATAGATTTTGAAAACCTGTCATGTTTGTTTTTTTTGTATACATATAATATATAATAAGTGAGGCGAATGATGCTAAGCGCAGCGAAGCCTTGATGTTTGGAATTTAGAAATTGTTTTTTTTAGGAGCCATTTCCCGCTATGCGCTTCAATCTTTTGTTTTGAACCCCAAAACAAAAGGATTTCCGCTTCTATCGGGGCTAGGGGATGGGTTTCCAGAAGATGTAGAAGGGGGAAACTTTGCATTTTTAAAGATTTAGGGAATTAAAAACGACGGAGTGGAGGCTTTGCGGACTTGAATTCCGTTCAAAGAACAGTCTTGAAAACTGAAAACTTAGCAAAAGCACCGACCGAAAACACGCGTAAAACAAGAAAAACAGAATGAAAGGAAGAAAAACCGTACAGTGAATGAAAAATAATTGAAATGTAAAAACGGTGTTATCAGTGAGTTAAGAAAAAGATCGAAAAAAGATTAAAAAAAGTCTTTAAAAAAGCTTGTAGAAGCGGAAAAAGGTTCTACTTTTGCACCCGCAACAACGAAAAATGTTCACTGAAATACTGACAAGCAGACGGATCAAAGGAGGGTAAAAATTCCAAAAAAAAAAGATTCAGAAAAGCTTGTGAGATTCGGAAATGCTTTTTAGATTTGCACCCCGCAAAACACGGAAAGTTCCTTGATAGATTGAAAGAGAGATTTGAAAGATGAGGCGAAAAAAAAGTTTCAAAAATTTTTAAATTTTTCTTGCATGAAACAAAAATAATTTTTAGTTTTGCACCCGCTTTGAGAAACAAGCGAAACA
>NZ_JANKMS010000004.1 GCF_024649945.1 Flavobacterium panacis
ATCCTGCTTCTGAAAACAGAACATTCAAATATACCTAAGACTGCGTTAGTGATGGGAGCGGCATCCTTTTGCGGGCGCACAAAACCTCTTTTTATCCCTGAAACCTTATCCCGCAAAAGATACAGCGCACAGCACGACCCGCAGGGGAACGCCATAATCAAAATTATCTCTAAAATTAGGTTAGTTTCTTTTGGGAGTCATTTCAAGAAGTTCTTCCATATTGTTGGGAATGGTATATAACATTATGTTTTTAGAAATTTCTGGCAGATCTTCGAAAGCTACAGCTCCTAGATAGTTTTCTGCAAAATCAAAACTGTAAACCTGCCAGTTTTGAGTGTTTCGTAGGAGAGTTGAATCTATATGATATTGTCCGTCTAAACTGGGTAGATTTTTAAAATCTTCATCAATTCCTTTTCCTAGTGCTTTTACAAAGGCTTCTTTACGTGTCCAAGATGTGTAGAACGCATGCTTTATATTTGCTGAATTTTGAATTTGTAGCACTTCATTATCTTCAAATACATCAGGAAGAAGAGTTGTAAATTTGAAATCATTTGACATATATTCAATATCCAAACCTACTTTTTTTCTCGATATTGCTATAGCTGCAAAGTCTTCAGAATGGGAAACATTAAAATGCAACCACGGATGAGAGATTAAGTATGGTTTTTTATTAAAATTATAATCAAAATATACATCCTTTATACGTAAGTTGGAATGAGCTGCTAAAACAAACTTTAAAATTGCTCTATAGGTTATAAAACGATTTGTGTCCGTTTCCTTGTAATAACGCTTTGCCTTTTTTATTTCTTTGTCGCTAAGAAATTTTGATAATTCAGATTTTAAATCAGTGAAATCGGGTAAATAAATAGTATATATAATGATGTCATTACTGTCTAAAAAAAACTTTTTATCAGGGATCGATTCTGCACTTTTTACATTTGAAAAAGAAATAGATAGCTTAGATGTTTTCATGCTTCTCATCTAAAATGTCCTGAATTAATCTCGCTAATACTATGTCATTCGGTGGTGCTACAATGTCCAAATGATTTCCTGAAATATTATGAACGATAACACCTCCTAAAGCAGCTTTTCTCCAGCCTAGGTGAGTTGGGTCTAATTTGTAGTTTTCATCATCTTTTGATCTAAATAAATCTACCTCAAAATTCTGTGGTTTAAGATGATAGCGATCTACGATTTTTTTAACCATACCGTCTGCTATTATGAATTCTTTAAGGGCAAGTTCTTCTTGTTCTGACATTATTTTTTTCTTACCAAAATGTCTTTGTAAAATGTATTCTTTTTTTCCATTAATTCTCATTTTGAATGCTTTCCAGCTTAATAACATTTCTTTTAAGAAATCTAATCTTCTATAAGTGACATCCATATAACGAACGAGTTGTTTTCGTCGATAATTTCCATAGTAATAAGAAGAATCTAAATAAGAATCTAATAATGCCGTTAGACTTACTATTTTACCTTGTGCTTTTAGTTGTCGTGTCATTTCAAATGCAACAATTCCGCCAAAAGAGAAACCTGCTAATGCATAAGGGCCTTTCGGATTTACCTTGATAATAGCATCTATATAGTGTGCGGCCATAGCTTCTATTGATTCATACCATCCGTCAAAACCTTTTGGTTTAGTACCTTGGATACCATAAACAGGCTGATCTTCATCAAAGTGTTTACTAAGATTGATGAAATTTAGCACATTGAGTCCTGCGCCATGAACTATAAAAAGAGGCGGTTTGTTTCCTGTTGGTTTTATCGGAACTAAACAATCGGAATAAATTTCTGTACCTGTATTTAATAATTTAGCAAATTTTTCGACTGTAGAATATTTGAACAATGCTGATAATGGAATTCTTTTACCAGTATGTTTTTCTATCTCAATCATAACCTTTACACCTTTGATTGAATGACCACCCATTTCGAAGAAGTCACTGAAAATGTCAATGTTTTCAATATTTAAACTTTCTTTCCAAATAGTTGCGACTATATTTTCTTCTTCAGTACGTGGTGCGGTATATGTTATTTTTTTATTGACTTTGTATTGAGATAATGCTTTACGGTCTATTTTTCCATTTAGAGTTGTTGGTATCTTTTCTAATAGATTAAAATCATGTGGAATTAGTTGTGCTGGTAATTTCGCAGCTAGACTTTCACGCCATAACGTAATTTTTGTTTGTGCTTCTTCTATTGCTGAATCTGGTACAATATGAGCAATAAGGAAATTTTCATCAGCCAGTACAACAGCTGATTTTATACCCTCTAGAGAAAGAAGAGCTTGTTCTACTTCACCTGGTTCAATACGATGTCCTCTAATTTTTACTTGTTGGTCTAATCGTCCTAAACATTCTATTTCATTATTAGGGAGTAATTTTCCTAAATCACCTGTTCGGTAAAGTATTTCTTTTTCGTCGTCGGAGAATTTATTTTTGATGAATTTTTCGGCTGTCAACTCAGGTCTGTTCCAGTAACCTTTGGCAACACCATCACCTCCAATTGTAATTTCTCCTATGTTTCCTGGTGGAACAAGTTGGCCTTGTTCGTCCACAATATAAATTTGTGTATTTCCAATTGGTTTACCTATAGTAATTGTTTTATCATCGGCATTTATTTGTTTTAAAGAAGACCATATTGTTGTTTCTGTCGGACCATAAACATTCCAGAGTGTGTCGCATTTATTTAGAAGCTCTTTAGCTAGGTCAACTGGCATTGCCTCACCACCGCATAATGCTTTAATTGGCAATTTTTCAGACCATCCAGAATCTAATAGCATCGACCAAGTTGTTGGCGTAGCTTGTAAGAAGTTTATTTTTTCTTTTTTTACTAAATCAAGTAAAAGTCTACCGTCTCTGGCAGTTTCATGATCGGCTAAAATTAATGTTGCTCCTTTTATTAAAGGTAGATATAATTCTAATCCTGCGATGTCGAACGAAATCGTTGTGATAGAAAGAAGTCTGTCATCTTGCTTTATACCTGGTTCGATAGCCATACTGCACAAAAAGTTGACTAAGTTTTTATGAGTGATAGGTACTCCTTTTGGATTACCTGTTGATCCTGAAGTATAAAGTATATAGGCATTGTTTTCGGCGCTAAGAGTAAAAGGAAGTGGTGCTGTCGAATATTGATTTAATGACTCGATAATGTCTTCTATAAATAGCATTTGTGACCATGATGGTAAGGATGCAAACACCTCTTTACTAGTTAGTAAAACTTTTGCGGATGAATCGTTTAACATGAATTCTAAACGTTCTTTTGGATATTCTGGATCTAACGGTAAATAAGCAGCTCCACATTGCATAATGGCTAACAATGTATAAAGCAATTCAGGGCTTCTTGGGAAAGAAACAGCGATAAAATCACCCGATTGAATACCTTGTGCCTTTAAGTAATTTGCATATTGGTTTACTTTTTCTTGTACTTCGAAATAAGTCATTTTTGAATCGTGAAACTCTACTGCAATGCTTTCGGGCGTTTTTTCTGCCTGTATTTTAAATAATTCCGTTAAGGTAACATTTGGATAAGGCATTTCGGTATTATTCAACTCTGCGTAATCTGTTAGATAATTGCCTCCGATTAAATCAGATAGTGGATCGTTTGCGTTAGCTATTACATCTTTAATTATTCCTTCAAACGAAGTCATCATCTGACTGATAGTTTCTGGTTTAAAGAGTGTTGTGTTGTAGGTCCATTGAAATTCAGGACCATCTTTAGCTCTAAAAATATGAAGTTGAATTTCAAAAGTTCCAAATTGCCTTGGATTTGCATTAAAACTATGTGTAAGACCTGTATATGAAAAATCATTTTCTATAGTTCTTGCTAAATCAACCGTTAATATAACTGGTACTAAAGGAATTCTAGACGGATCTCTTGCAATGGCAAAGCTCTTTAAAAGATGTCCAAAACTAACTTGTTGATGTTCGTACGCATCAAACAATTCAGAATTTCTTTGTTTTAAATATGCTGCAAAACTAATGTCAGGAGTAATTTTACTGCGTAATGGAAGCAGGTTAACGCAATCGCCAACCAGCTGTCTCATATCGTATAATGTATTTCCTGAAGAAGGAAATCCAACAACTAAATCATTTTGCCCTGTAGTTTTGCATAAGAAAACTTCAAATGCTGCCAATAGCGTAGTAACCAGACTGCATCCAGAATTTATACCTATGTTTTTTAATTCATTTATGATACTGTCGTCTAACGGAAAATCAATTCTGTCACTATTGTAGGTTCGTAGAGCAGGTCTTGTGTAGTCTAGTGGTAATTCAATTGTTGGAACTGATTCTTTATAGATATTAATCCAAAAATCT
Source organism: Flavobacterium panacis (assembly GCF_024649945.1). Lineage (GTDB taxonomy): Bacteria > Bacteroidota > Bacteroidia > Flavobacteriales > Flavobacteriaceae > Flavobacterium > Flavobacterium panacis. The sequence goes on from NZ_JANKMS010000004.1 coordinate 4,314, forward strand.
TCTAGAGTTTTATATTCACTACTTTCCATAAATGAATTTATCCTTTCGGCAAATTCGCTAAAACGTTCTGGAGTTGGTAATTGAGGTTTTTCATTTTCGAAATAGGCAGAATAAAGTGTACCAAGCTCTTCTAGAATAACGTCAATACTTAATCCGTCTCCAATAATGTGATGGATTGTTAAAGTTGCAAGATGCTCAAAATTATCAATTTTAAGTAGGTTAACTCTAAATAATGGACCATTTACAAGGTCAAAAAGTTTGTTTACCTCTTCTTTAACTAATATGTCTATTGCATTTTTTTTGTCAATAACAGAAAGGTTAGAAAAATCATTATGCGAAATTTCGATTTTATAATCGTTATAGATGCACATAAAACGCCCGTCTGGACTAAAAACAGCTCGCAAACCCTCATGACGTTGTACTAGAGTATTTAGTGCTGTTTCGAAAATATCTACTGCTAAGTTGCCTTTGAATTTAATAGATACTGAAAGGTTATAAGCCTTGTTTGCATCGCTGCCTCCAAAAATGCAATCTGACCATATTTCCTGTTGGGAATTAGTAGTATGGATTACTCGTTCGATTTCAGGGGAAAATGGATTAAATTGAATTTCAGTTTCAGTTTCCATTTCTGTTTGTATTTGAGGTTGATTTTTCATTATTTTCCTATTTTAAATGTGATTGAACAGTTTTTTAAATGACAATTTAAAATATTAGTTATCTCTTGTGTGTGTCTGTTTTTACAGTTTGATCTTTATCAAATTTCCATTTTGATTAGGGTCTTCAATAAACCATGCTGGATTTCCATTTTCGTCCCGTCCTAGTTTACTGCCTTTTGTTGGTGGTTCATCTGCTTTTATCGTATATTTTTTTTCAGAAGGCTGTTTGTCGTTAACTTTTGAAGAATCAAGCAGCTGTTCTTTTTTCAGAAAACCATTAGTTCCATTGATATGTCCGTTAGCATGATTTATTTCTGTGTTTTCAGTAAGCTTAATGGAGTCAAAATGTTCCGCTTTTAAATTTGTAAATGAACCATTTCCATTAACTGAAGTAGTCTGGTAATTTTGCAATTGATCTACTTTCTGACTCAAAAGTTGGATCTGACGAACAATTTGCTCTAACGAAATCTGATTTTGATTGGATGATAATTGAATACTGGTTGAATTAATAGTTTGAACAGAAGTTACTTCAGGTTCTGTAATTGGTTCAGCTATTTGTTCTTCAGGAAGATTTGATTCAATATAATCAGCTAAAAGTGATGGTGTAGAATATGCTTCATTAAGTTGTCTAAAAGTTATTGGTAAATCGAACTCTTTTTTCAGTTTCCCTGATAATTGTGTAAGGGATAGCGAATCCAAACCTAATTCCAAGAAAGTATTATCTATTGCTTCAAATTCATAAGTTATTCCAGAAGCATTTTTTATGATCTCTGAAATCTTAAGTAATACAGAATCTTTTCTAGAATTGGTTGTTTTAGTGCTTACATTATCATTGTTTTGAGTATCAATTGAAGAAAAATCAAGATTGATAGGCTTTTGAATGGCTACGGTTTCAATAACTCCTAAAGGTTCAATCCAGCAAGGTTTACGGTCAAAAACGTAACTTGGTAGTTCAATTTTTTGTCTTTGCTCTCCATTGTAAAAAGCTTTCCAATCTGGATTTACTCCTCTTGCCCATAGATCACCCAAAGCATTTAAAAGGGTAGAATATTCATTGTCCTGTTCATTCTTAGGAAAATTTAAACTTGGAAAAACAGGAATTATTTTTCCAGCCGCTTGTTGACGAGCCAAGGTTGTTAATGTTTGTCCTGGACCAACTTCTAGTAAAATAAAATCCTCTAGCTCAAAAGCAGTATCCATAGCGTCTGCAAATCGAACAGTATTTTTAAGTTGGTTTACCCAATATGTTGTACTTGTAGCTTCAGTATCTGTAAGCCATGTTCCAGAAGCGGTAGAAATAATTGGTAATCTAGGAATGTTAAGTTTTACTTTTTCTAATTCATTTTTGAAATCCTCTAAAATAGGTTCCATCATAAAAGAATGAAAAGCATGACTTGTATTTAATAATTTATTTGGAATTTCTTTAGCATCTAATTCTTGATTGAAAGCTGCAATATCTTCTTTTGTTCCTGAAACAACGCAGAATTGGGTTGAATTTATAGCCGCAATCGAAATTGTACTTGGTAGCAATTCATTTAGTTGGTCAATCGGAACACGTACAATCAGCATAGATCCGCCAGGTAGTTCACTGATTAATTTTCCTCTAACTGTTACGATGTGCAATGCATCTTTTAAATTTAGGATGCCAGCCAAATGTGCAGCGGCAAATTCACCAATACTATGACCACATAAAAAAGTTGGTTTTATTCCCCAGCTCATCCATAATTGGGCTAATGCATATTCTGTGACAAATAAAGATGGTTGTGTTAATCGAGTGTTTTTTAACTGTTCTTCGGCTTCAGGACAATCATCTTTTGGGTATATGATATCTCGAATATCAAGCTTTAAATCGTCCATTAATAATTCAGCACATTTGTCTACGGCTTCACGATATACCTTTTCGTTTTCGTAAAGTGTTTTACCCATCTGTACATATTGAGATCCTTGTCCAGGAAATAGGAAACCTATTTCTGAAGGAGAACTTTTTAAAACTGAAGACTTAGTGGTTTTAGCTTTTAGACAAAGTAGTTTTTCTGCAGCATCATCTGTAGAGTTTGAGATCAGAAAACTTCTATGGTTAAAATCATCTCTTGTCATGTTTAATGAATAAGCAATATCTGCCAAAGGAATCTCTCTTGATTTATCAATAAAATGACCTAAAGCATTTTCGTATCCTAGTAAACTGTTTTGATTTTTTGCTGACCACATTAAGAGTTGTGCTGGCCTTGAAGTTGAAGATGGGGCAGGAGTAGCTTCATATTCTTCAATAATAGCATGAACATTTGTACTTCCAATACCAAATGAACTTACACCAGCTCTTCTTTTTCCATCTGCATTCCAATCGATTAAAGTATTGTTGACGTAAAAAGGACTATTGTCAAAGTCAATATTTGGATTTGGTTTTTCAAAATTTACCATTGGAGGTATCTTTTTATAACGCATAGCCAATAAGACTTTAATTACACCTGCAACACCAGCGGCAGCTGTAGTATGTCCCATATTACTTTTAATAGAACCTAAGGCACAATAGTTATTTTTCTCTTGTTTGCCATAAGCTATTTTAAGACCTTCAATTTCTATTGGATCGCCAATAGGAGTGGCAGTACCATGAGCTTCCATATAACTAATGGTAGAAGGTGATATTTGTGCATCATTAAAAGCATTGATTATAGCACCAGCTTGTCCTTTTGGACTTGGAGCCATGAAGCTTCCTTTGTCACCTCCGTCATTGTTTACACCAACACCTTTGATTACTCCATAGATAATATCTCCATCTTTTTCTGCTTCTTCCAATCTTTTAAGGACAACTACACCGGCTCCGTCACTAAAAACAGTTCCTTTTCCAGAAGCATCAAAAGATCTGGTAGAACCGTCAGGACTTTTAATAAATCCATCATCATAAAGATGTCCACTATTTATTGGCGCCGTTACACTTGATCCTCCAGCAAGGGCAATGTCACACATTCCAGTTCTTATTGCTTTTACAGCTTCGGCTATTGCCAATAATGAAGTTGAACAAGCTGAATGTACACTAACAGATGGTCCTTTAAGGTTTAAGTGATACGAAGTACGAGGCGCAATAAAATCTTTTCCGTTAACGGTGTAGATTTGTAAATCGCCTACAGAACTTTTTAATTCTTGGTTTGAAAAGATGTTATTTTCATAGTAAGAATTGATTTCACTGCCTGAATATACAGCAATGTTTCCTTTATAATGTTTTGGTAAATGTCCAGCTTGTTCTAATGCCTCGTATGAAATCTCCAGAAATATTCTGATTTGAGGATCCATTGCAGCAGCAAGTTGCGGATTTAATCCAAAGAAGGCGGCGTCAAATGTTTTTGCAGATGGAAGAATTCCTCTCGCGCCAATATAAAGAGGATCATTACGAAGACTTTCTGGTAAACTACTGTCTAATTCTTCTTTAGTAAATAGAGAAATGGTTTCTTTTCCATCTCTAAGATTTTCCCATAGCTCGTCTATAGTATCCGAGCCCGGAAATCTTCCTGCCATACCAATTATGGCAATATCTTGTGAGCTTGCTTGGTTGTTTGTATTTTTAAATGAAAATACGTCTTCTTTAATTGTATTTTCATTGTTGCTTTCTTCTAAAGTAATTGCTAATTCTCTAATTGTTGGATGAATGTAAATTTTTGAAACAGGTACCTCTTTTGATAACTGCTGTCTCATCAAGGTTGTTACTTTTTGGGCAAGAACCGAACTTCCTCCCATATCAAAAAAGTCATCATCGATACCAATACTTGCTATTTTTAATTCTTCACTCCAAATTTTAGCAATGTCCTTTTCTAATTGTGTTGTTGGTTTTTTGAAAAGAGGAGCAGAATCAGGTCGATTATATTCGGGAACAGGTAAATTCTTTTTATCAATTTTTCCGTTTGGAGTTATAGGGAATTCATCTACCCAAATATATTTTGAAGGCAATAATATTTCTGGCAACACCTTAGAAAGTGAATCATGAATTTGTTTTTCATCCTGTAATTGATCATCAGATTTTAGATAAGCTACAAGTTTATCTTCATTTCCAAGATGACGGCTTACAATAACTGCAGATTGTTTAACCCCAGATAATGTATTTAAAGTAGCTTCAATTTCACCCAATTCAATACGATGACCTCTAATTTTTACCTGATGATCGATTCGTCCTAAGCACTGTAACTCTCCATTTGGCAATAATTTACCCAAATCACCTGTACGATAAAGAGTGGCGTTTGGATCTGTTGAAAATGAATCAGCAATAAATTTTTCAGAAGTAAGTTCTGGACGTTTCCAGTAACCTTCTGCGACTCCGTTTCCGCCAATAACAATTTCTCCAACGGTTCCAGATTCAACAGTTTGACCCTTTTCGTCTAATAAATAAATCTGAGTATTAGCAATAGGAAAGCCAATTGTAATCAATTCATCATCACTTTTAATCTCTTTAACAGCAGACCAAATTGTGGTTTCAGTTGGGCCGTACATGTTCCAAAGTGATTCACATTTTGAAGTTAGTTGTCGCGCAAGATTTAGCGGCATAGCTTCACCTCCACAAAGCGCTTTTAAAGTTAATGGTTTTTCCCAACCCGAATCAAGCAACATTTGCCATGTAGTAGGAGTTGCCTGTAATATTGTGATTTCTTTTTCTTGTAAAAGTTTTAATAGAAGTTGTCCGTCTCGGGTAGTTTCATAATCTGCAAAAACTACTGAAGCACCTGTTAGTAAAGGTAAAAATAATTCTAAACCAGCGATATCAAAAGAAATTGTAGTAATAGACAATAATTTATCTTCTGGATCAATACCTGGCTCAATCGCCATACTGTACAAAAAGTTTACTAAATTTTTATGTGTAACAGTTACTCCCTTTGGTTTTCCTGTTGATCCCGAAGTGTACATCATATAAGCAACAGATGTATTACTAACTTCTATAGATATAGGTGAATTAGGATATTGGTTAAGTGAAGACAATACATCTTCTATATGTATAGTTGCAGAACTTTTTGGTAATGATGTTGAAAGCGATTTAGTCGTTAATAAAAAACTAGCTTCAGAATCTTCAAGCATAAACTCTAAACGTTCGCCAGGAAATTTTGGATCTAATGGCAAGTAAGCAGCTCCACATTGTAAAATCGCTAAAAGAGAAGCAACTAAATTAGAGTTTCGCTCCGTAGATACCGCTACAATTTGTCCAGGACATAAACCTTTATCTAAGAAATAATTTGCCATTTGATTTATGGTCTCAGACAATTCCTTATAGGTGAATTTTTCATTTCCAAATTCAAGAGCTAGTGAATCTGGAGTTGTTTCAGCTTGTCTTGTAAAAATCTCGTGCAATGCATTTTGAGGATAACTCATGTTTTTCCAATTTACCTCGTTGTCTAAACTATTTTTATTAGGTCTTTTCATTTTAAGGGAATTAAAATTAAAGTTGAGCAAAATAATGTGATAAAATCAGCGTTAAACTAAAAACAGAATCTTCTGTAAGGTTTTGTTATTTAGTTTGTTAGTGATAGATAATTGTCTTCTTTGTTTTACAATTAACAGCTTTGTCAATAAATTGGATGTAAGAATTTTAATTGGTTCTGGCTTTTATTTTGACTCAGTATTAAAATGGTATTTATTGCTTATTCTTCAATAAGCTGATCAAAAAAAGGAATTTTTTTTCAGTAAATCTTGCATATTCTATATAAAGCTATTATTCTCGATGAACAGCATATTTTAAATTATATAAGGCAAGTTTTATGAAAAAAATGATAAAGAATTTTTTGAAGTAGTTTTAGATTTTTAATACAATTTCGTTCAATAAAGTTTGTTTTTTGTCAAAATAAGTTCTGTTATGTTTAGAGATTGTAAAATATTTAATTAATTTTGCAATCTCTATGTCTTTGACTAATAACAAGGTACATTTTTGTTGATTAGGAGTGAAGGATCAATTATTAAAGCCCCTTATAATTGAGAAATAGAAAAAATATACAGCCCTGTATTGAAGATTAAATAAAAAGTTTATCGCAATGTAATTTCTAAAATAAACAGACGTTATTTTAGTAGTACAAATTTGTTTAGACCAAAGCCAAAAATATTTAATCTTTACACTTTAAAGTAATAATATACTATAGATATATTTTAAGTTCTTTTTAAGAATTTAAAAATAATTTTAACATTTTGAATGTAAGTAAAAAGTTATTAAAACAATGCTTTTCAGGTAGTTAATCGGAATTATAATTATTTTTATCGATTATTTTTTGAGATTAAATATTTTTGCAGTATTAAAAAATAGAGAATAAAATACGACTGTGAGGTATCTGAAATTAAAAAATATAAACCTACTAATAGTAACTATGTTATTGATTCCTTTTGTAGGAATTTGCCAAGCCAATCCCCCTAGTTCTCATGAAATTATGGAAACTATAATTCCTTCTGGAAGTAGTGCAACTGGTAGTTCTGGAACAGTAACTTATTCTATTGGACAAGTTTTTTATACCTATATAGGAGTAGAATCTGTTTACAACGTAGCGCAAGGGATACAGCATCAGGAAAATCAAGATAACTTAGGAACCCCAGATATCGAAAAACCTACTACAGAAATATTTGCATTCCCAAATCCAACAATTGATTTTGTTACCATAAGTATGACCGGATTAGAGTTAGATGGGCAAAAATCCTATAAACTTTATGATATACAAGGCAGGCTTTTGAAACAGAATGTAATAAATCAGACAGAAGCACAAGTCAGCTTCAATTATCTCAGTCCGTCTATTTATATACTAGTCGTATACAATGGCAGCCAAATTTTGAAATCATTTAAAATCATTAAAAATTAAAAAATAAAAATCTAATGAAACTTGCATATACCCTTTTATTATTGTTTGTGACCATTACGTTCAAGGTATTTGCACAATCACCTGAAAAAATGAGTTATCAGGCAATTATTCGAGCACAGGATAATAGTTTGGTTGTTAATTCTAGAATTAGTCTTAAGATTATAGTACATCAGGGTACTGCAACAGGAACTAATGTTTATCAGGAAACACATTCTGTAAATACAAACGCCAATGGCCTAGTTTCTCTTGAAATTGGAACCGGAACAATTATTACAGGTGAATTTAGCAAAATTGCATGGGACAAAGGTCCTTATTTTATAGAAACACAAGTAGATGTAAAAGGAGGAACAAATTATAATATCACAGGTGTTACTCAGCTTTTGAGCGTGCCATTTGCATTGTATGCCAAAACAGCTGGTTCGACAACCACAACAGCTGCGAGAGCGACAATCGTTTCCTTTACTTCTTCAAGAAATATTGCTGTTGCAGACATAAACAATACAATAGAATGTACAACATCATCTACCTTAACCTTAACTGCTGATTTTGGGAACATGCTTGTAGGAGAAACTATTAATTTAGAAGCTCACAACGGTGCAACACTTACTATTCAGGCTGCTTCTGGGGTAGCTATTAATTATACTGCTGCAGGAAGTGCAAAATTTGCAAGTACTGCAGGAAATGTGAGGTTTGGGTTTCTAAGAAAAACAGGAACAAATTCCTATATTATTTCAGGACAATGAAACATCTAATTTATTTTTTACTCTTTTCAACAGCAGTTTTCTCTCAGAACTATCAGTATGCAATAGATGAAGCTCCTGTGAAAACTACTCCGCCAGTAACTCCAGGTGTCAATAATCAAAAAGAAGAAATTGAATATTTCAATGCGTATTTATTGCCAGTAACTCAAAAAGCTACTATTCAAGCCGCTTTAGATAAGTATGGTTCTGTACGATTAGAAAAAGGAGATTATACAGGAGTTGATATTGTGATGAAAAGCAATCAAAGATTATATGGATATTCTACTTTAAGTCCAGTTTCCAATATCACCATTGCAGCAGGAAGTTCTAATGTGCTTTTGCAGGATTTATTACCAAATGGTAAAACGATAACTTTTCAAGCAGGAGGAGTTATTTCTAATTGTACTTTAAAGTCAATTAAATGGGCTACTATTAAAGCGACCAATGCTCAAATCGAAAACAACTTATTTATTAATGTAATGAGTGCCATACAATTTGATTGTAGTGCATCAGGATATTTTAGAAATAATAAAATCATAAAGCATCAGGTACATGGTACATCCAATCAGCTTGTAATGAAAGGAAACAGCACAACTCCAAGTTATGGAAATGTGCATTTACATTCTAATTTTTTAACGCCAGCTGGTGATGCTACAGATATTAATAATCTGCAGTCGATGACTTTTGTCGGATTGGATAGTGAAGCTTGGAATTTCAGCGGTACCGGTACTAAACCTATGTTGTATATGCAGAATATGGGAAATGTAAAGATTACAGATTTTGGAGGAGGAAACAGTTATTCTGCTGTTCAAACTCCAACTTTTGATATTACAGCTAATAATTTATTCTTTTTTAATAAGCTTATTCAGGGAGAGGGAACAAGCGGAGCGCCATCAGTTGCAGGAAAAACAAATGTACTTTATTTTGTTGGAGAGCATGATAATTATAAAAGAAGCACTTCGCCAGTCACAGGATTTGACTTAAAAGCACATTTTCGAGGAGTTGGACTTGACAAAGAAGTGACTTTAAATGCGACAGCTCAGAATACGGCTATTTCAGGTTCATCTGCTATTTCAACAGCTATTGTTGGTACAAAATATACACCATTCAGCCGTACAACGTGGGAAACATTGCCAGATCCATTAGGGGCTAATTGGGCATCAGATAGATCAGGAAAAACAGATAATACTAGTTATATCCAGAATTTAATAAATACTAAAGGTATTGCAGAACTTCCAGAAGGTACTTTTTATATTAGCTCAACCTTGAAAATGCCTGTAGATGGAACAAAAGGAATTATTGGGGCAGGAACAGGAAAAACTGTAATTGTGGGCCTAAAGGATGATTTTCCTTTAATAACTCTTTCAGAGTCTGCAACAGGGGATAATAATTTTGTGCTTTCGAATCTGACCCTACAAGGTGGAAGTGTTGGTGTATATGCTCCTGATGAAATGGATATGATTGCTTTTACAAATTTAAAATATGTTGTATTTAGAAATCAAAACTATGGTATTCATCTGTATCGAATTTTTGGTTTAGACAATTGCTTTTTTGATAGTTTAAGTTTTGTGAATTGTAATATAGGATTCTTTCAGGATCCCAATCCAGTATATAGTTTTAAAGACGCTGGATATGTAGATAAAGTTGTTTTCTACAACGGACAGTTTTTAAACTGCGGAACTGCAATATCTATGAAAGCAACTAGAGCAGATAATCTAAATGCATGGGTCAACTGTAAGTTTGATGGAAATAGTTTAGCTTTTGATATCTCAGGACATAATTTTCCTATAGCAGCCAATTGCGATTTTACAAATCATAAAGGACCTCATATTATAAGAGATTCTCCTTTATCGCTATACAGTTGTAATTTCTATAATAATGCCAGTACAGATGCTATAATTAGAGGACAAGGAAGTTTTATGGAAGGTTGTACTTTACAAGATAACATTCCAGTATTTTCTTCTACAGTGCATTATATTATGAGTAACTACATTCTTAATTCAACAATTAGAGGAACTGTTGCTAGAACGTATGGAATGACTCAAGGTGTTTATGTAAATAGTAATTTACAATCTAATACTGCTTTTAGTAAGTTGCTGGTAAACATGAAAGATAATGTTCCAATTATATTGATAAATGAAACACCAAATCCGTATCCGCAACTTTTAGTAACGCAGTAAAAAATAAAGATGCGATTGTTTTTTATTCGTTTTCAGTTTAAAAATTAATCTAAAAAATACTTCCCCAAAAGAGGTTGAGAATAGCTAAGCTAATTTCTCAGCCTCTTTTTTTTGTTTTTTAGCTAAGAGCACTGTTATTAGGTTATACGACGAGTAAAACTACGCGATTATTTTCTTACATGATAAGATTTTGTGGTAAATATTGGGCTTAACAGAGCGCCTTAAAACGAGCTATGTTGTATTTTATCGGATTTTAAAATCCGTTGAACAGATTTATTATTATATACTCTAAACATTATATATTTTTGATCAGAATTTAAAATGAATGATAAATAAAAATCGTCATTTAGCTTTAAACCTTGTTAATAATTGAATGGTTGCTGTAAAAAGGTGCGTTTTTTGTAAAATAATCGAAGAAAAATGATGATCACCTAATGCATAAATTTAATTAAGAGTTATGATAGTAGTTTCAGAGTACGAATTGTTTATGTTTTTTATTTTTTATGAAATATAGTGTATACGAAAATATTAGAAAGATAAGAGAATTAAAAAATTTTACCAGAGAATATGTTGCTGCCGAATTAAAAATGAGTACCAGCGGTTATGGTAAAATTGAAAGAGGAGATGTTGATTTAACTGTTTCTAAATTAATTGAAATTTCAAAAGTTTTAGAGGTGTCAATTGAGTTCATATTTAAATTCGATGTGTCAATTTTTTTTAGTGAAACAAGATAAAAATACCTTCCCATAATTTGTTGAATATTATAAATAAGAAACTTGAAAAGTTTAAAAAGTAATAAAAAAATTAGATCATGGAAAATTACTACTTAAGAATAAAAGAGTATCGGTTACAAAACAACCATACTCCGGAATATGTAGCTATTCAAATGGAAATGAGCGTAAAAACATATGAAAAAATTGAAAGCGGAATGATTGATCTTAAATTGTCAAAATTAGATCGATTGGTTAAAATTCTGGGGATCAAAAAAAGTCAAATCTTCGAACTGGAGAATTAATAATAGTAAAAGATATTTATTTTATCTGTAAAAAAAAGAGTTTTCAAATTAGATTATAATTTATTGAAAACTCTTTTTTTTTGTGCCACTCATTTATGTTTTACTTTTAAAACATATCCTAAAGATTCTAAAATTAATACATAATGCGTTTTTGTAATATCTTTAACAACCGCATTTTGATCGCAAAACGGACCAGAGTTTAAATGAATTTTATCTCCAATCTGATATTGCATAACAGATATTTCAGAAGCTGTATCTCCAGTATTAAGCCATTCTTTGATAGTCTCAATTTCATGGTCCTTAACAACAGCATGTTTTCCTAACCAAAATAAAAAACGAACAACACCAGGAGAGTGAAAGATAAGATTTCTGTCTTTTTCTGCCAATTGTACAAATATATAATGATTGAACAATGGCACTTCTACCTTTACTTTCCTATCAGATCTTTGTTGCACTTTTTTTATAACAGGACAATAACAGTTTATATTAAACTTGCTTAATTGTTCTGCTGCTCTTTTTTCCCATTTAGGTTTGGTGTACACTACATACCATTTCATAATTGTAACTGTATTAATTGTGTTTTTAAAATAGTTGTTTAAAAAAGATAAGCTCTTTGTTTTCGGAATCGTATTTCGTAAGAAAATAATATTCTGATATAGATAGTTTTGAGAATTTGAGTCTTGTTTCGAAAAAAAATTGTCCGGACAAATTAGTAACAAAGCTTGAAAAATTTTTCTTCAAAGAAATTCGGCATTTTATCTGTAAACTAAGTGGTAAATTTAATTCCAACACTCGAAAACTGCGGATGCTTTTTATGGTAAAATTTCCTTAATAAGGACATTTAGCAACAAAAAACAAATTTCTCATCAATCCTATTACTATAATTTTATCCTAAATTATTATTGTAGAAAAAGTGCTTTTATGAGTCTGAATTTTGAGTTTTTAAACAGTAAAATTTAGGTCGTTTTAGAATAATCACAAAATAATAATTTGAATTTTTTAAGTCATTTTTTTTCTTTTTTTTGAGTAGTTACAATGTAACTATTCACGGGGAACCCTTTTTTAAAAATGTAAAAAAAGCTTCGGAACCCCAGCAAAATGGCTTAACTCGATTTTTGAAAATCATACTACATTAACAAACATATTTTTTTAACTTAAAACATTAAGTAGATGAGAACTGGAATAACATTTAGTGCTTTTGATTTGTTACATGCAGGGCACGTTAAAATGCTTGAAGAAGCAAAACAACATTGTGATTATCTAATTGTAGGTTTACAAACAGACCCAACATTAGATCGCCCGACAAAAAATAAACCAACACAAACTGTAGTGGAGCGTTACATACAGTTAAAGGCGTGTAAGTTTGTAGATGAAATTGTTCCTTATGCTACAGAACAAGATTTGGAAGATATCTTGAAAGCATTTGCTTTAGATGTACGAATCTTGGGAGACGAATATAAAGACAGAGATTTTACTGGTAGAAAATATTGTGAAGAAAAAGGAATCGAATTGTATTTTAATACTAGAGATCACCGTTTTTCAAGTACTAATCTTCGTAATGAGGTATATCAGAAAGAAGTTTTAATGCATTCCAATGGTAACTAGTCCGGTAACACATGTAGTTTTAACAGGAGGAATTGGCAGCAGATTGTGGCCTCTTTCCAGGAAAACACTACCAAAGCAATATCTTGAACTTTTTGATGGAGAATCACTCTTTGAGAAAACAGTTGCTCGTAATCAAAATGTCGCTACTAATACAATTGTAGTAGGAAATATTGAAAACTACAAAATGAGTAATGCTATTATGGAAAAGTTCCATAAGCCTTACATACATATTGTAGAAGCTGTTCCCCGAAATACTGCAGCGGCAATTGCATTTGCGGCATTCGCATCAGATTCTGAAGATATTTTACTGATTACACCATCTGATCATATTATAGATGGAGGCGAATGGTATAGTGATGCTTTGCAAAAAGCAATCACATTAGCCAATCAGAATTATTTGGTCACTTTTGGTATAAAACCCACAAAACCAGAAACAGGATACGGCTATATAGAGTTTGAAGATGAAAATGTTATTGCATTTCATGAAAAACCAGATTTAGATACAGCAAAAGTTTATTTAGAAAATGGCAATTATTTCTGGAACAGTGGACTTTTTTGTTTTAAAGCGGGCAAGTTTTTGGAAGAGCTTGAAAAGCAAGAACCAGAAGTATATTGGGCTTCAAAAGCAGTTTGGGAAGAAACTCTAGATGGTTTTCTGGATTACGAATTGTCAATGAATATTCCTTCTATAAGTATTGATTATGCTGTAATGGAACGAAGCAATGACATTAAAGTGGTGCCTGCACAGTTTGAATGGTCTGATCTGGGATCTTTTGAATCGGTTTATGATTATTTAGTTCATAAAGGTCATCCAATAGATTCAAATCGTAATATTGTAATCGGAACTTCAATGCATACTACATTTATCGGAGTTAAAAATTGTATTCTGATTTACACTGCCGATGCATTGATGGTGTTACAAAAAGAAAATTCTCAAGAAGTCAAACAGGTTTATCAGCAATTAGAATCAATTGCTTCGCCATTATTATAATTCTAAACTAATATACTCAAATATGATCGATAAAAATGCTGTAATATACATTGCCGGACATAAAGGAATGGTAGGAAGTGCTATTTGGAGAGCTCTGACTGCAAAAGGTTACAACAATCTTATTGGAGCTTCTAGCAAAGAATTAGATTTAAGAGAACAAGATGCAGTTCGTGATTTTATTCAAAAAACTAAACCGGATGTAATTATAGATGCAGCTGCAAAAGTAGGAGGGATTCTGGCAAACAATGATTTTCCATATCAATTTTTGATGGAAAATATGCAGATTCAAAATAATCTTATTAACGAAGCTCATAATTCTGATGTCGCTAAATTTATTTTCTTAGGAAGTTCTTGCATTTATCCAAAATTAGCACCACAACCCTTAAGAGAAGAGTATTTATTAACCGCTTCTTTAGAAAATACAAATGAATGGTACGCTTTGGCAAAAATCACCGGAGTAAAATTGTGCGAAGCTATTCGTAAACAATTCGGAAAAGATTTTGTAAGCCTAATGCCAACAAATTTATACGGTACGCATGACAATTTCGATTTAACTAGTTCTCATGTTTTACCTGCTATGATTCGTAAGTTTCATGAAGCTAAAGAAAGTAATAATGCGCCAGTTATACTTTGGGGAACTGGAAATCCAATGCGCGAGTTCTTGTTTGTTGATGATATGGCAGAAGCTGTAGTTTTTGCTTTAGAAAACAAACTTCCGGAACACTTATACAACATCGGAACTGGAAAAGATTTAACCATTAAGAAGCTTGCAGCTACAATTCAAAAAATTGTTGGTCATACTGGAGATGTAATCTGGGATGAAAGCAAACCTGACGGCACACCTCGAAAATTAATGGATGTTTCTAAAATGCACCATATTGGCTGGAAACACCAAGTAGATTTAGAAGAAGGAATACAAAAAACTTACAATTGGTTTCTGGAAAACATTAAAAACCTAAAACAAAAGAGTTATTAATAGTTAATCTCTTTTATTCAGAAATCTCCAAAACATTTACAGTTAACACTTTATAAACTTTGCCACATGGCAATACAATGCCTTTGTGCCTTATAATAACATTATGACTCTATTAAAGAAAACAGCGTTCATTACGGGAGTGACAGGACAAGACGGAGCCTATCTAAGTGAATTTTTATTAGAAAAAGGCTATATCGTACACGGATTAAAAAGACGTACTTCGATGTTTAATACAGATCGAATAGACCATTTATATCAAGATCCTCATATAGAACATAGAGATTTTATATTACACTATGGGGACATGACCGATAGTACAAATTTAACTCGTTTAATTCAGGAAATTCAACCTGACGAGATTTATAATTTGGCAGCTATGAGTCATGTAGCAGTTTCATTTGAGACTCCTGAGTATACTGGAAATGTTGATGCACTGGGAACATTAAGAATTCTTGATGCAGTTCGTTTACTAGGATTAGAAAAAAAGACAAGAATATACCAAGCCTCTACTTCAGAGCTATACGGTAAAGTACAAGAAGTACCACAGACAGAAACAACTCCTTTTTATCCGAGATCGCCTTATGCAGTAGCAAAAATGTATGCCTTTTGGATTACAGTAAACTATAGAGAGGCTTACGGAATGTACGCTTGTAACGGTATTTTGTTTAATCACGAATCGCCTATTCGTGGAGAAACTTTCGTTACCCGTAAAATTACAAGAGCAACAGCAAGGATAGCTTTAGGATTACAAGATAAACTTTATTTAGGAAATCTAGACGCACAACGCGATTGGGGACATGCTAAAGATTATGTTAGAATGATGTGGATGATTTTGCAAGCTGAAGAGGCAGAAGACTGGGTTATTGCTACAGGAAAAACTACTCCAGTTCGTGAATTTGTGAGAATGAGTTTTGCAGAAGTAGGTATAGAATTAGAGTTTAGAGGAAAAGGTGTTGATGAAAAAGGTTTTGTAGTATCATGCAGTAATCCTGATTATCAAATTCCAGCTGGCACAGAAGTATTAGCTGTTGATCCAAATTATTTTAGACCTACAGAAGTAGATTTATTGATAGGCGATCCAACAAAAGCGAAGACTAAACTTGGATGGCAATGTCAATATGAATTGGAAGAATTGGTGCAGGAAATGATGCAGTCTGATTTAAAATTGATGAGAAAAGAACAGCTTCTTAGAGAATGTGGCTTTACAATAATGAATTACTACGAATAAGAAATTCCAAGAAAGTTAATACAAGTTTTTTTTCCTTCAAAAAACATATTTAAATGAAAATCAAAAATATTTGTTGTTTAGGTGCTGGTTATGTGGGCGGTCCTACAATGTCGGTTATTGCATTAAAATGTCCAGAAATTAAAGTTACTGTTGTTGATTTAAATGAAAGCCGTATTGCGGCCTGGAACGATGAAAATTTAGATAACTTGCCTGTTTATGAGCCAAGACTTGCAGAAGTAGTGGGTGAGGCCAGAGGACGTAATCTTTTTTTCTCTACAGATGTTGATAGCGCAATAGATGCTGCAGATATGATTTTTATAGCTGTTAATACACCAACCAAAACTTATGGTGAGGGAAAAGGTATGGCGGCTGATTTAAAGTTTGTGGAGTTATGCGCAAGACAAATTGCCAGAATAGCTAAAAATGATAAAATTATTGTAGAAAAATCGACTTTACCTGTTCGTACTGCTGAAACATTGCAAACCATTTTGGACAGTACAGGGAACGGTGTAAAGTTTGAAGTTTTATCCAATCCAGAGTTTCTGGCAGAAGGTACCGCAATAGAAGATTTGTTTAATGCAGATCGCGTTCTGATTGGAGGACAACAAACTCCCGAGGGTAAAGTAGCAATTCAGGCATTAGTAGACATTTATGCACATTGGCTAAAGCCAGAACAGATTTTGACTACCAACGTCTGGTCTTCTGAATTGTCAAAATTAACCGCAAATTCTTTTTTAGCACAAAGAATATCTTCTATAAATGCACTTTCTGCTTTATGCGAAGTAACAGAAGCAAATGTTGATGAGGTTGCTAATGCAATAGGAACTGATAGTAGAATTGGTCCTAAATTCCTTAAAGCTTCTGTAGGATTTGGAGGATCGTGTTTTCAAAAAGACATTTTAAATCTAGTCTATTTATGTCGTTTTTTTAATCTGCCAGAAGTCGCTAATTATTGGGAGCAAGTTATCATTTTGAATGATTATCAGAAGTATCGATTTGCTAAAAAAATTATAAGCTCTTTGTTTAATACTGTTAGTGATAAAAAAATTACTTTTTTAGGCTGGGCTTTCAAAAAAGATACTAATGATACGAGGGAATCTGCTGCAATTTATGTTGCAGAACATCTTATTGAAGATGGCGCCCAGATACATGTTTACGATCCAAAAGTTTCTGAAGCAAAAATTAAAGCAGACATGCGCTATTTATGGGAATTAAAAGGGTTTACAGATCAAAAAATAGAAAGAAAGCTAAATCAGATTTATGTTTACAATAATCCAAAAAATGCTTTAGATCAAGCTCACGCAGTTGCAATATTAACAGAGTGGGATGAATTTAAAACATATGACTGGGAAAGTATATACATCAAAATGTACAAGCCAGCTTTTGTTTTTGACGGACGAAATATTCTGGATGCTGAAAAATTAACAAACATTGGTTTTAGAGTAAAGGGAATTGGAAAAGCTGAAATTTTCAGTCTAAAAAGAGAATCTGTTTTTTAACTATTTTAATTTCATTTCTTGAAAGATATTTTGATAAAGTTTAAAGATCATCCCAAATACGATACGATTGTAAGTTGGGGGAAATTAATTTCCATAACAGGAAGCGCGCAGGTTATTGTACAAGGAGTTGGTTTCTTTTCTGGTATTTTAATTATTCGTTTACTTTCTGTTCACGAATATGCTTTCTATACTTTGGCTAATACAATGCTTGGCGCTATGTCGGTATTGTCTGATGGAGGAATATCTACAGGTGTATTGGCACAGGGCGGAAAGGTTTGGGAAAACAAAAAAGAATTAGGAAAAGTATTGGTTACAGGACTCGAAATGCGTAAAAAATTTGCAGCAGTAAGTTTGTTTGTATCTCTTCCGATTTTACTTTACTTGTTGCTTCACAATGGGGCAGGATGGATGACTTCTGTCCTGATTGTATTATCTATAATTCCTGCTTTCTATGCTACTTTGTCTGATTCTCTATTGGAGATTCCTTTAAAGCTAAATCAAAGTATTTTACCCCTTCAAAGAAATCAAATTATTGTTGGTTTCGGGCGATTGTTTATGGTCGCTTCAACTATATTCCTATTTCCTTTTGCTTATCTTTCAATATTAACCAGCGGAATAGCAAGGATATATGGAAATATTCGTTTAAAAAAACATACCAATGTTTATGCTGATACATCAGAAACTGAAGATCCAGTAATAAAGAAAGAGATTACTCTAATTGTAAAAAAAAGTTTGCCAGGACTTATATATTATTGTTTTTCTGGACAGATTTCAACTTGGATAATTTCAATTTTTGGAAACCCGGCATCGATTGCACAAATAGGAGCACTTGGAAGAATAAGTTCAATTATAACGCTTCTTATGGTCGTTTTTTCGATACTAATTGTTCCAAGATTTGCTAGAATACAAAATCAGCCACAAAAATTATTAAGGTATTATACTAAAATATTAATTGGTATTACAATCCTTCTCTTTTTTATAGTTGTCTGCACTTATTTATTTTCTGATCAGATTTTATGGATTTTAGGAAGTAATTATAAAAAATTAAATATTGAATTAGTTTTATTAATAAGTGGAACTGCAATTACGACCATAATGGCTGCAGCATTGCAACTTGCTTTAAGTAGAGGCTGGGTTTTAAAATATTATATTTCTATCTCAGGAAGTTTACTACCTATAATACTGAGCTGTTTTCTATTTAATATCTCAACTTTAGAAGGAATCCTATATCTAAATATACTTGTTGCATTGGTACAAATGCTAGTTCATGTTTCTTATGGATATTATAAAATTTTAGAATTAAATAAGAATCATAAAAGTTAGAATATTTTACTGAAATCAGATAAAAGTTGAATGAAAGAAATTAAAGTTTGAATAAGGGCTTTAATGAATATAAAACTTCAAAAACCTGCTAGAATTAGCATCAAAAAAATTCAATTTAAAAGCACAAATTATGGACATTTTATTTGTTTGTGGCTCCGCTGAAGCTGGAAAAGATGGTGTTGGTGATTACACTCGCCGTTTATGTGCTGAATTATTACACAGAAAACATGACGTTAGAATATTAGCACTATGCGATTATCAGTCTAATTTTTTTGTGACTGAGAACCAATTGATAGGAAAAGATCAGGTTACAGTTTATCGTATTCCTATCGCTACAGATATCAAACAACGATTTGTATGGACAAAGCAAGTAGTAAATGATTTTCAACCGGATTGGATCAGTTTGCAATTTGTCCCTTACAGTTTTAATCCAAAAGGATTACCATTTTGGTTGCCTTCATTTTTAAAGAATTTAAAAGGAAATCATAAACTGCACATTATGTTTCACGAATTGTGGATCGGAATGGATTTGGATGCCACAATTAAAAGTAAGTGCATTGGTTTGCTTCAAAAGCAACTAATCTCTAAAATTTTAAAAACAAAAAAAGAGATAGTCATTCATACACAAACTGATTTATATAAATCAAAAATATCAAAATTGGGTTACAATGCACAAATACTGCCTTTGTTTAGTAACATAGCCAAAAGTAATGAAACGGAACAGAAAGGAATGGTATATCATTCAGACTTGAGATTTTGTGTTTTTGGCAATATTCATTACGGAGCTCCAGTAGAACAATTTATATATGATCTAAAACTGGTATTATCCATTTCTAAAGAAGTAAGAACGTTAAAGTTTGTTTTTATTGGAAACTGTGGTGCTGAAATTGAAGAATGGAAGAAAGTTTTGAAGGCAAATCAAATCAGGTTCGAAGTGACAGGATTTGTAAATGATTTCGAGATAAGCGAAATTTTATCAAGCTGTCAATATGGAATTTCGACCACGCCTTATTTATTAAATCAAAAAAGTGGAACTCTGGCTTCGATGTTTGACCATGAATTGGCGGTTTTATGTGTAGCTAGAAATTGGAATGTAAGAGGATTTAAACCAAAAGTATCTTCAAATTTAGTGAAATACGAAAACCATAAAACGATTAATAGTTTTTTAGATAGAAAATTCACGGTTTTAAATGACAATAATTTAGAGTTTGTGGCTACAAAATTTCTAAGTGGTTTAAACTAAATTTTTTAAGATATGGCAAGCCTAAGATATTTATGGAAAAACCGAATCAAACACAGCCCGTTTAGCAAATCTTTTATTATTAGTTGGGCCAAACGCTTGTTGACTTTTCCAGAATTAGTTAAGAATAACAGAAGAAGAAAAAAACTTATTAATAACGGTGCCAATATCGCCGAAACAGCTGAAATAGGAATCGTTAATATTAATGGTAGAAAAGAAAATTTATCAATAGATGATTTTAGTACACTAGGCAAGGTTGAAATTGCTTTGCATGATAAAGTCAGCATTGGTAAATATGTCTGCATAAACGATGGTGTAATAATTCTAAGTGCTTCTCATGATGTTTCAGATCCTTTTTGGAGACATAAGAAAGCGCCAATTTCAATTGGAGATTATGCATGGATCGCAACAAATGCAATTATATTACCTGGAGTTACTATTGGCAAAGGAGCAGTTGTTGGAGCAGGAGCGGTGGTCAGTAAAGATGTTAAAGAGTATTCGATAGTAACTGGGAATCCAGCAAAAGAAATTGAAAAAAAGAGAACCGAGGTATTAAACTATAATCCTTGTGAATTTCTGGCAACAAATAACGCATGGCTAAAATGATCTTGTTTTCACATCCAACATTAAATGCAAATTCCAAAGCATTAATTAGTGGTTTGCTTAAAAATAAAACGTTGTATAAATTATATACGTGTATTGCTATTTTTCAGGGGCAATTGTTTTTTAAACTGGGAGAAAATCCTAAGCTGAAAGATTTAAAAAGAAGACGTTTAGATACGAATTGGAAAGATTTTACGGTTTCCAAATCTTTTTTTGAATTTGGACGTTTGATTGCTTCAAAACTACGTTTGGACTATTTGGTACAACATGAAAAAGGCTTCTTTTGTATTGATAACGTTTATCATAAACAAGATAAATGGGTAGCCGATAATTTGGCTAAAGCAAAAAAGAAAGGCGTTTTTGGAGTTTATGCTTATGAAGATGGTGCATTGGCTACTTTTTCGAAAGCAAAAAAAACAGGACTTTATTGCATATACGATTTACCGATTGGATATTGGAAAAGCGCCCGTTTATTGATGCAGAGAGAATTTGAAATTAATCCTGATTGGGCAGAAACGCTTACAGGTTTTAATGATTCGCCCGAAAAATTAAACAAAAAAGATCAGGAACTGGCTTTAGCTGACGTCATTTTTGTAGCCAGCACTTTTACCAAAAAGACTTTAGAAGAATACGCTGGAAAATTACCCGAAATAAAAGTTATTCCATACGGTTTTCCAGATGTAAAAAGTAAAAAAGAATATCTGCCACTTGTAAATAGAAAACTTAAAGTCCTATTTGTGGGAGGATTATCTCAGAGAAAAGGACTTTCTTATTTGTTTGAAGCGGTAGAAGGTTTACAGGATAAGATTGATTTAACCATTGTAGGACATAAAGCAGTTCCCAATTGCAAAGCTCTTAATCAGGCTTTAGAGCAGCATAACTGGATTCCATCATTATCTCACGATCAGATTTTGGCTTGTATGAAAGAACATGATGTCTTTGTTTTTCCATCACTTTTTGAAGGTTTTGGTTTGGTAATTACAGAAGCAATGTCACAGGGAGTTCCGGTTATAACAACAGATCGTACTGCAGGTCCCGACTTAATTGATAATGGAAATGACGGATGGATTGTTCCAGCAGGATCTGCACCAGCAATTAAAGAGGTACTAAATAACATACTTGAAAAACCAGAATTGCTCGAACAATTAGGATTTGCTGCTCAAACAAAAGCGCAGAATAGACCTTGGTCGGCGTATGGGCAAGAAATGGCTAACGAACTTTCTTTATTAAACACTTTTTAGACAATATCACTCAAGAATAACAATGAATGAACAAGAAGTAATTCCGAATTATAAATCCTTAAAAATAGCCATCTGGGTTTATTTTTTCCTTTGGATTTTTGAAGGGGCTTTGCGCAAATGGATCTTACCAAGTTTGGCTACTCCGCTGTTGGTTGTTCGTGATCCAATTGCTATTTATATATTGGTTAGAGCGATTTATCTGAATGTGAAATTCATGACTCCATACGTTGTGTTTAGTTTTATTTTCACATTACTAAGTCTAGCCATTACATTGACTTTTGGTCACGGAAATTTATTTGTTGGTATTTATGGAGCGAGAATTATGTTGCTTCATTTTCCTCTCATTTTTATCATTGGAAAAGTTTTTACAAAAGAAGATGTGCTCAAATTGGGACGTGTTCTTTTAGTGCTGAATATATTCATGACTATCATTGTATACTTTCAATTTAGCAGCCCGCAAAGTGCTTTTATAAATGTTGGTATCGGAGGAGAAGGTAGTGCTGGATTCTCTGGAGCTATGGGATACAGCAGACCGCCGGGAACATTTTCTTTTATTTCAGGACTGTCCATTTTTTACACAGCGGTCTCCGTTTTTGTCTATTATTTTTGGTTGTCTAAAGACTCTTGTTCCAAAATTTTGCTATGCGCCAGTACAATTGCTTTAGTTATTGCTTTGCCACTAACAATAAGCCGTGGTGCGGTAGTAGCAGTACTTATAGTAGGGCTTTTTGCTGTTATGGCATCTGTAACGAGTGCAAAAATGTTAGGTAAATTGATCTTTACAATTGTTGTTTTTGTTATAGCATTTTGGGTTTTACAAAACTACGTGACGGTATTCAGCTTAGGGACAGAAGTTTTTATGGATCGCGTTGATAGCGCAAACAGATCTACTGGTGCAGGTGGAGGTTTAAAAGAATCTATCCTTTTGCGAATTGTTGCCGATTTTTTAGGCCCCTTTATTGATTTTTTTGGTCGTCCAATGTTCGAGGGTAACTTGGGAATGGGGACAAATGCTGGTGCGCAAATGCTGACAGGAAAAGCTGTTTTTCTGGTATCAGAAACAGAGTTTGGTCGTTTAGTTGGTGAGCAAGGGATAATTTTTGGAGGCGGAGTGATATTAATACGTTTAATATTAGCCTTAAGAGTTACCGCTAAATCTTGGAAATTGCCAAAAGAAGAAAGACTTCTTCCTTTTACTCTTTGTGGTGCTGCCTGTCCAGCATTATTTCAAGGGCAATGGGCACAACCATCTGTATTAGGTTTTGCAATTATTATGGCAGGCTTAGTTATGGCAGCTTTAAATAAAGTGGATACATCTTTAGAAAATAGCACATTATGATTAAAGATATAATCTTAGTTGGCAATTATGCGCCAGATAAGCAGTACAGCATGCAGATTTTTGAAGTATTAATGGCTGAAGGATACAGAAAAGCAAAATTTAATGTCAGTACAATTCGACCTGATGAGATTTTCAGAAAGTTATCTTTCAACAAAAACAGTTTAATAAAATGGCTGGCCTATATAGACAAGTTCGTTTTATTTCCTATAAAACTATTATTGCTGAGATTTAAAAATTTCATTTTGTTTAAATCTGTCAGTTATCATATTTGTGATCATTCCAATGCCTTTTATCTGTATTTTTTACCTAAAAACAAAACGATAATAACCTGTCACGATGTTTTGGCAATACGAGCTGGTTTAGGATTTTCTGGTACTTACTGCCACGCAACAAAATCGGGTCAGGTATTGCAGAGAATAATTTTGAAGGCATTATCCGGAGCTAAAAAATTAGCCACTGTATCTGATTTTACTTTGAATCAATTGATTGAAATTGATAACAAACCTAGAATAACCAAAAATTGGATTACCATTCACAATGCGATTTCTGAAAAATTTACGCCATCGTCTGAAGATGAGGTTCATAAGGTTCTGAATAAATTTCAGCAGTTAAAAAATAAAGATATTATTCTGCATGTTGGTTCAGATTTGGAACGAAAGAACAGGAAATTATTAATCCACATGATTGCAGAACTGAAGAATGATTGGGATGGGATATTAGTTCTGGCAGGCGAACCACTAAACTCTGAATTATTAGACTTAATTAAAGAATTAGAGGTTTCTGATCAAATTGTACAGATACACAATCCAACAAATAATGAAATCATTGCACTGTATTCGATATGTCAAGCCATGATTTTCCCGTCTTATTCAGAAGGATTTGGATGGCCGATAATTGAAGCACAGGCTTGCGGAGCGCCAGTTATTACAAGTAACAAAGCGCCAATGATGAATGAAGTTGGTGGTAATGCAGCACTTTATGCCGATCCAGACAATCCAAGTTCTTTTTTAGATCAGTTTCAAAAAATAAGAAATAAAGGATTTAGAAATGAAATAGTCTTGAAGGGTTATGAAAATGCCAAACGATTTGATTTTAATAATACGGTAAATCAATATGTTCAATTAATAAAAAACGAAGCGTGATAGTATTAAAAATTTTAGCCGTTTTAATGCCTTGGCCAATTAAAAGATTCATTCTCGTTCAGTTTTTTAAATATAAAATTGATCCTTCGGCAAGAATTGGATTTTCGTGGATTTATCCTCAAAAACTTATTATGGATTCTAATTCCAGCATCGGAAATTTTAATGTGGCAGTGCATTTGGATTTAATGAAAATTGGAAAGCATTCCAGCATAGCAAGAGGAAATTGGATCACTGGATTTCCTACTAATACAGATTCGAAGCATTTTGCTCATCAAAAAGACAGAAATTCAAACCTGATTATTGGCGAACATTCTGCCATTACAAAAAATCACCATATCGATTGTACTAATATTATTGAGATTGGAAATTTTGTTACTGTAGCAGGTTACGCAAGTCAATTGCTGACGCATTCGATTAATATCGAATTGAATATTCAGGATAGTCATCCAATTACAATAGGAGATTATTGTTTTGTCGGAACAGCGTCTACCATTTTAGGCGGAGCTTCATTGCCTCCTTACTGTGTATTAGGAGCAAATTCATTATTGAATAAATCTTTTACGGTTCCTTATCGCTTATACGGTGGGAATCCAGCAAAAGAAATCAAAGAATTGTCAAAAGACTTTAAGTACTTTAATAGAGAAACGGGTTTTGTTTATTAAAGAATAGAAAAAAACAAAATAGTTTTAGAATGAAAGTAATCCACTTTATAGCAGGTATTGATAAAACAGAAGGAGGAACTACAGAGTTTATGAGATTGTTAAGTTCTGAATTAAAAAATCACATTGAACTTGTTGTTGCTACAAGATTTTCTTCTTTCCCTATTGAAATGGAGGGAGTAAGAGTTGAATTTTTCGATACCAATATTACGCGATGGTTTGCTATGGGAAATGAGTTTTATCATTTTTTAAAAGCAGAAAAACCAGATTTAGTTCACGTTAATGGAATATGGAATCCTCAAAATTGGGGTTTTCAAAAAGCGGCTCAGAAACTAGGAATCAAAGTAATTGTTTCTCCTCACGGCATGTTGGAACCTTGGATTATGTGTAATAATTCTTGGAAAAAAAAACTAGGCTTGTTTCTGTACCAAAAAAATGCGCTTAAAAAAGCAAATTATATTCACGCAACAGCCAGTATGGAATCGGCAAATATTAAGGCATTAGGCTTTAAGAATAAGATTTGTATTATTCCTAACGGCATCGATCTTAGTGATGTAAAGGATATTAAAATCAATTACGGAACTAAAAGAATGATTTTTCTATCGCGAATTCATCCAAAGAAAGGTATTGAATATTTACTGGAAGCATGGAGAAACAGCAATACCGAAGACTGGACACTTGAAATTGCCGGAAATGGCGACGAAAATTACATCCACAGCTTAATTCAAAGTGCTGAAGACTTAGAAAATGTGCATTTTGTTGGAGCAATTTATGGTAATGAAAAATGGGAATTTATACGATCTGCAGATATCATGGTATTGCCTACACACAGCGAAAATTTTGGAATCGTAATAGCTGAAGCTCTCGCAAGTGGTGTTCCGGTAATCACCACAAAAGGAACTCCTTGGGAAGATCTGGAAACTCATAAATGTGGTTGGTGGATTGATTTGTCAGTTTCAAATCTAGAAAAAACAATAAAAGATGCTTTGGAAACACCGACTCCTGTTTTGGAACAAATGGGATGGCAGGGCAGAAAACTGGTTAAAGAAAAATACGAAATAAAAACCGTAACAAACCACATCGTTGATTTCTACAAAAAAATTATAATCAAATAAAAACATTTTGGACTTATCTACTTATAATCATTCTTTTAGTTTAAAAAACAAAATTTCAAGATTGATTTGGAATTGTGTTTCTATAATCGTGTTTCGTCCATTTGTTTCTCGACTATTTAAAAAGTGGAGAGTTTTTGTACTGAAATGCTTTGGTGCAAAAATAGAATGGTCTACCCATATTTATGCTTCTGTTAAAATATGGGCTCCATGGAATCTGCAAATGGGAGCTAATTCTAGTTTAGGACCTAATGTTGATTGTTATAATCAAGGTCATATAACGATTGGTGCTAATACAGTGATCTCTCAGAAAACCTATTTATGTGCCTCTTCTCACGATTATACAAAAACTGATTTCCCTTTAATCTTAAAACCTATTACAATCGGAAGCGGTGTTTGGGTTGCTGCAGATGCCTTTATAGGACCAGGAGTTTCTATTGAAGACAATGCTGTAATTGCAGCCAGATCGGTTGTAAATAAAAAAGTCGAAAAAAACGCAGTTATGGGAGGGAATCCCGCGACGCTAATTAAACTTCGAACTGTAGAATAATCAAGATTTTCTTTAAATAAATATATAACCTCAAGAATATAAAGCTTTGGAAAATAAATTTAGTATTGTCATTTTAACGTACAATGAAGAAGATACGCTTAGAGGCTGTTTGGATTCTATAAAATGGTGCGATGATATTGTTGTTATCGATAGTTTTAGCAGCGATGCGACTGTTACAATTGCAAAAGAAAATGGTGCAAGAGTTTTTCAGAATAAGTTTTCAGATTTTGCACAACAACGCAATTTTGCAAATGATACCGTTGACTTTAAACACGAATGGGTATTTCACCTCGATGCAGACGAACACTTCACAGATGCTTTGAGATCAGAATGCAACAAAGCCATAGAAAGTTACCATTATGGAGCGTTTTTAGTACCTGCAAAAGAAATTCTTTGGGGTACCTGGTTAAAACATTCTGCAGGAATCGTTTATCAAATGCGTTTTCATAAACTAAGTGATGCCCGATTTGAACAATACGGTCATGGCCAAAGGGAATGTGATCTTAAAAGAGGACTAGGAAAATTGGAAAACTCATACGAACATTATTTTTTTAGTAAGGGAGTTAACCAATGGTTTGTCAAACATTTACGATACGCCGCCGAAGAAGCCGAAAATGAAAAAAATGTAAGTCTCAAAGAAATACCTTTTGGAAAATTGATTTCTGGAGAATCTCATGAGAAAAGAAGGGTTTTAAAAGCTTTAAGCTATAAAATACCATGTAGACCTTTATTCAAATTTTTATACATGTACATATTCAAACTGGGTTTTTTGGATGGTAAAGTTGGCTTTAAATTCTGTGTGATGAAAAGTATGTATGAGCAATTTATCATTTTGAAAAAATTCGAATCAGAATGGAATAGCTAATAAGTTTTAAAAGCAAAAAAAGATAAACAATTAACAAACTAAACATGAATATAGGATTTAATGTAAATAGATTAGGAATGATTGGTCTTGGTGTAACCTTGAAATCTTTATTAGACAACTGTTCTGATCCTAGTAAAATCAATATTTATATACTATGTTCAGATTTAAATATAGAGGATAAATCAAATATTCAAAAATTGCTTTTGAAGTATGGTTTAAATGAAATTAAGTTGATTGACTTTGATGTAAATGAACATTTTGGCACTTTTAGTTCTTTGCAAGGAGATTTGACGACGTACGGAAGATTGTTGTTGCAAGATTATGTAACAGGAGATTCTGTTTTATACTTGGATGCAGATTTAGTAGTCGAATTAGATGTTTTATCATTAGAAGGTTTTGATTTTCAGGGAAAAGGAATCGCTGCTGTAGATGGAGGAAAGATGAGCGCAGCACTCGATCATCCGTTTTTATGCAATGAGATTGGGTTAGGTATGGATTTGACGGTGTTTAATGCAGGTATCATTTTGTTTAATCTAAAATTTTGGCGCGAGCAAGATATTAAAAATCAATGTTTAGCTTTTGGTAAAAAATACGAAACTAAATTAATATCACACGATCAAACCATATTAAATGCATTTTTTGCCGGCAATTTTGCTTTTCTCCCTTTAGAATTTAACATGCCCTGGTTTGCTCAAAATAAAAGACCAGAAGGAAAGAAAGCTATTCTTCATTTTTTTGGATCTCCAAAACCTTGGGATGTCCTTGGAAAATATGTTCACAGAGGATATGCAGTTTGGAAAAGTTACTTAAACGCCGATTGGGAAAAAGCTTATTACCATTATAACCAAGGCGAATTTTTAAGAACGTGGCATATAAGAAGATCATATGCTAGATTGTTACTCTTAAAAATGAAATCAAAAAATTAAAAGGTTTTAGAAATAGAAATTTTATATAAGTTTTTAAAAAGATTCGAATGAAAAAAATACTGATAACCGGTGGTGCCGGATTTGTAGGTTCACATTTATGCAAAAGATTATTGAATGAAGGAAATGAAGTAATATGTCTTGACAATTATTTTACAGGAGCTAAATCTAATATTGTTGATTTATTAGATAATCCGTATTTCGAAATGGTTCGTCATGATATTACAGAACCTTATTATGCTGAGGTTGACGAAATTTATAATCTAGCATGTCCTGCCTCTCCAGTGCATTACCAATATAATCCAATCAAAACAATCAAGACATCGGTGATGGGCGCTATAAATGTTTTAGGATTAGCAAAACGTGTTAATGCTAAAGTGCTGCAGGCAAGTACAAGTGAAGTTTATGGCGATCCTCTTGTACATCCTCAAACCGAAAATTATTGGGGACATGTTAATCCAATCGGTATTCGCTCTTGTTATGATGAAGGAAAACGGTGTGCCGAAACTTTATTTATGGATTATCACAATCAAAATAAAGTGGCTATTAAAATCATCAGAATTTTTAATACCTACGGTCCAAACATGAATCCGGCAGACGGGAGAGTGGTTTCTAATTTTATTGTACAAGCCTTACAAGGAAAAGATATTACCATTTTTGGAGATGGTACGCAAACACGTTCTTTTCAATATGTTGATGATTTAGTTGAAGGAATTGTTAGAATGATGAATTCAGATCCTGCTTTCCTTGGACCAGTAAACCTCGGAAACCCTAATGAGTTTACAATGTTGGAATTAGCAGATGCTATTATTGAATTGACAGGATCAAAATCAAAAATTATTCATCTTGATTTACCAAAAGACGATCCAAAACAAAGACAACCTGATATTTCTTTAGCAAAAGATAAACTTAACGGCTGGGAACCTAAAATTCAATTGCGTGAAGGTTTAATTTCTACGATAAATTATTTTGACAAGCTTTTATTGAACCAATAAAATGCTTTTTTCTTTAACAAAATCCCTCAATTTCTTTTAACTGCTTTTTTTCTCAATTTCCTTATTCAGGAAACAGATTTTGCCACACTTTATCTTCAAGCTGCCTTTTTTGTGCTTTTAACGAGTTTTGTGGTGCTTCATCGAGAACTTTTTTTAGTAAAATACCTTTGTTTTAATTTTATCTTGAAATTGTGAAACAGCAGTTAACTACACAAGAATATTTATACAAGAAAAAATAACTATTATGAGAGTTACTATAATCACAGTATGTTACAATCGCAAAAACACGATTGAAAAAGCGATCAAAAGTGTATTGGAACAAAATTATAATAATATCGAATATATTATTATAGACGGCAATTCTAAAGACGGAACAAAAGATATTATTGAGTCCTATAAAGATAGAATAAGCCAATACATTTCCGAACCTGATAAAGGAATGTACGACGCCATAAATAAAGGATTAAGATTAGCCACAGGAGATGTGATTGGGTTAATGCATTCTGATGATGAGTTTTTTGACAAAAAAGCGATTTCAAGAATTGTAGCCCGTTTTGAAAATGAAGCCAATATAGACGGAGTTTACGGTGACGGAGTTTATGTATCAAATGATGAAGAGGAACGTTTGATCAGAGATCGAATAGGAGGTGCCTTCAACATAAAGAGAATAAAAGAAGGCTGGTTGCCATTGCATCCGACAGTTTATTTAAAGAAAAGTATAATTGAAAAACATGGTTTGTATAATCTTGATTTTAAAATTGCTTCGGATACAGAGTTCTTACTTCGCTATTTGTACAAATATAGAATCAATATGAGTTACATCGATTCTTATATCGTAAAAATGAGAATGGGAGGTATGAGCACCAGTTTTAAAAGAGCTTTCGAAGTTTTAAAAGAAGACTATAGAATTTATAAGTACCATAATTTATCTGCCGTGGAAACAGTATTTCGTAAAAAAACAATTGCGTTAAAACAATATATAGTTCAATAAGAAATACAGCTGGTTTTTTAATTTTTTAGAAAGTACAAAGTAGAATTAAAAAGGTTACGAAGACAATTTATCCGACGATCATTTAAGACAAACTATTATAAATAGAAAAAAAGTGAAGGCAGGTTTAGTTTAAGACACATATCATAAAGGGGTTATTGAGCGCTGAATAGTTTTCATTTTATTTCAATTCAATTAAGAGTAAGCAAAGAATACTAATATATACCACAATTAACATGAAGAAAATTTTCCTTTCGATAATCGTATTGCCTTTATTGATGCTTGAATCTTGCACTACCAAAAAACAAATGTTGTATTTACAAGATTTAGATAAGTATGCAAATTCAACGATAAATTATACTTCGCCAAAAATACAGCCTAACGATATCTTAAAAGTTGAAGTAGGTGATCTTAATCCGTTAGTAGCGGCACCTTTTAATATCAATAATGGAAATGTCGGTACACAAAACACTGTAGATATGATGAAATTATCAGGCTATCTGGTAAATCCTCAAGGAACTATAATGATGCCGATTTTAAATGAAGTTAAAGTAGGAGGTTTAACACCAGCCAACGCCGAAATCAAGATAAAAGAACGTCTTATAAACGAGAATTATTTAGTAAATCCAACCGTACAAGTTAGAGTTCTGAATAATAAATTCACCATTCTGGGAGAAGTTAATAGTCCTGGGGTAAAATCTTTTACAGAAGAATCAATCAGTTTTCTGGATGCATTAGGAATGGCAGGAGATTTAACTTATTCAGCCATTAGAACAGACATGAAATTGATTAGAGAAGTAGACGGCAAGCGTTTGGTTTTTCATGTTGATTTAACTAGTGCTTCCTGGATGTCTAATCCGAATTTTAGAATCAGACAAGGAGACGTAATCGTAGTAACTCCAAATAAATTGAAAGCAAATAGTGGAGGATTAATCAAAGATCCATTGCAGTTGATTGGTATCGTAGCTTCAGTTGCAGCACTTGTGATAGTAATTGCAAAATAAAAAATAGAGAGAATATAAAACAGCATTTCAGAATTAGATTTAAAAACATACTCACGGTTATTAATGCGACTGTGTCTTATTAATTGAATAGTTATGGATTTGAAAAAAGAATTTTTAAAGTACTTTCAGTACTGGCCTTGGTTTTTACTTAGCTTGATTATATTTATGGGATCTGCCTATATTTTTATCAAAATAGTACCGCCGACATACGAATCTTCAGCTATGATTTTTATTGACAAAAAGCAAGAAGATGAAACAAAAATAATTAGGATTAGTACAGATAAAAAAAGCGGTGAAGAAAATCTTGAAGATGAAATAAGATTAATCACTTCAAATGAATTTTTATTGGATGTAGTAAAAAATCTAAATCTAAACTTTGACTATTTCGAAAAAGTATTTGCTGTACAAAATAATTATGTAAATGAAGTTCCTTTTGTATTGACATCTACAGTTTCCAGAGATTCACTTCCACACGTTTCTTATGAAATTAAAGTACAAAAAGGAGGTTTTACCTTAACAAATCCAGAAACAGAAAAAACGTATACTGCAAATGGATATGACGGCAAAGAAGCAATTCCTGGATTACCTTTTAAAATTCAATTATCAGCTAAGGCTAAGAAAAATCCATCTCTTTATTTTGATAACGAATACAAAGTAAATATTGTACCAACAGGTGAAGCTCTAAGAAATTTAAAGTCATCTCTTGTTGTAATGGCTGATGAAAATGCAAAAGGTGTAATCGAATTAAAACATACAGGTTCAAGTCCAGATCGTTCTAGAAAAATATTGAGCGAAATTATTGTTGAGCTTGACAAAAGTATTGTAGTCAACAAACAAAAAGTATTTAGAAATACAGTTTCCTATTTAAATCAGAGAATAAAAAGCTTTAGTAAAGAAAAAGATTCGATTGAGAGCGTAAAGGAACAGTATTTACAAAATAATGATATCGGGGTAATGGAGAATTACATTACCGAAAAAACGGCAGATAGAAGTCAGAAAAAAGAGAGTTCTATGCTAAACGAAAAACAAATATCGCTTGCGAGTTTTGCTTTAAACGATATCAAACAATCTGGTGCTACACAAACTTTAGGAACCGACTATAATTTAGAATCTCCTATTGTGAATCAAATGCTGGTGAATTACAATACCAAGCTTATGGACAGCCAGTTAATATTGCAGAGAGCATCAAGTAACAATCCTGCATATATTGCTTTAATGACGCAGTTAAAGGTTCAGAAACAAGAAATAATAAATACTCTTGCAGGATATTTAAACTTTCTGAATCAAAACAATAAAGCCAATAAAACGGAGCAAAGTATTGCCGAAGCAAAAGTAAAAAGCATTCCGACAAAAGATAAGGTACTGGGTAACATCAACAGTAATCTTAACATGAAGGAAGAAACTTATGTGGCCTTATTGCAAAAGAAAGAAGAAGCGGTTTTAAATGGTGCAATCTTAGAGTCTAATTTGAAAACGCTGAATGCACCTGAAACGAATTATTCAGCAATTTTTCCACAGCCTAAAGCTTTTATGTTAGGAGCCTTTATGTTTGGTTTATTGCTTCCTTTCGGAGTTACTTATATGCGTTTGTTTTTAGATACCAAAATTCATAACGAAGAAGATATTCAAAAGATAATCAAGGATATTCCGATTCTAGGGCATATTCCTAAAATAAGCCTTAATGATAAGTTAGACAATACAGCAACTTCTCGTTCTTTGATTGCCGAAGCATCTCGCGCCTTGGTTTCTAATATTTCTTATTTGATGCCTAGAAAGAAAGAAAGTAAGGGAAGTGTCATACTTTATACATCATCAATTCAAGGAGAAGGAAAATCATTCTGTGCTTTTCATAACGCGATAACAGTAAGTAATCTTAATAAAAAAGTATTGCTTATAGGTGTCGATTTAAGAAACCCACAATTACATGATTATTTCAGTGTAAAAAGAAATGTATCTGGACTTTCTGATTTCTTAGCCAATAAAGATGATGACTGGAAAAAATTCCTTCAGAAAGACGATAAATTTTCTAAAAATCTGGATGTTTTGTTTGCGGGAGAAGCTCCTCCAAATCCTTCTCAATTGATCACCAATTCGAATTTCGAATCACTGATAGAAGAAGCTAGAACAATTTATGATTTTATCATATTAGATTCAGCTCCAGTACAAATAGTATCAGATACACTTAATTTTAGTTATCTGGCAGACGTAACGGTGTTTGTTGTAAAATATGATTATACAGATAAAAGTAATTTAGTTCACGCAGGTAATTTTATTAAAAAAGAACAGCTTAAAAACGTTGGAATTGTAATTAATGGCGTAAACATGAAAACGGCATACGGATATGGTTATGGCGCAAGTTATGGTTACCAATATCAGGAAGCGAAAGTAAAGAAACCTTGGTACAAAAGAAATCTTACTGTAAAAGAAGCTTAGGAGTACAAAGACTATTTACTAAAATTAAATAATATAAAATGTTTCATAAAATAGTTCTGGTACTATTGTTTTTGGTTGTTTGTATGGTCTTTTATTTTTCGTGGCTTTCAGATCCTAGTTTGTCTACTGAGAGCTATTTGCCCGGATGGCTTTTAAATTGGAGTAATCATTACTACAATTTGCGTACAGCTGTTCCTTTTGTGGCGGTGGGGTTTCTATTAGAATTATATACAGAACAGAATACTATAAATGAAGTAAATAATAATAAAAAATCAAATTTCATACAAAACATAATCATTGCGGCGGTAATCGTTAGCGTAGCAGAAGGAGGGCAGTTTTTAATTCAGAGAAGAAGCCCAGATTTAATGGACGTTTTTTATGGAATTGTTGGAAGTTTAATAGGAGCGTTAAGTTACAATTTATTGAAAAAGATAAAAAATGCGAAACAGACATAAATTTACTTTCATAATGTGCTGTGCTATTGCCGATATGATTGCGATGGTAATTGGGACAATGATATTTTTGAATTTTGCAACTGAAGAAAGTGTGGGTTGGAATGGTTTGTTTCTCAATAAAATGATTCCAATAACGATTTTAGGATGGCTGTTTTCAGTTACTTATTTTCAGTTATATAGAGTAGACGTTCTTTTTAGTTTAGATGAATTTTTCCGCAACAGCTGGAGAGCCTTCTTTACACAGAGAATTTTATGGCACAGTTACATTTTTATTTTTCAGGATGATGTGCTGTACAATTTTGGAAGCAAGGCAAATTTATTTCAACTGAGTTTTTTATTGTCTTATTTTCTCTTATCCAGAATTTTGTTTACGCTGGTGATTGGAAAAATAAAAGGTTGGGTTTTTAAACAATATACCGTTGCGATATGGGGGTTTAATAAAACGAGTATCGAATTGGCTTCACATTTAGAAAACAATTCTTTCTTTATCAACTTTCTAGGAATTCTGAACGAAAATTCATCAGTAGAATTTAGAAGTAATAAGGAATTTACTTTAGCACTGTCAGAAGCAATTAATGATGCATCAAGAAATGAAATCAACGAATTGTACATTGTCTCTAAACCTGATTTTATTTCAGATCTGAATTATTTCTTCGAGCTGGGTGATAAACATTGTATGCGTTTAAAGTTTGTTCCGGATTTTTCGTCCATTTCAAAGAAACATTTTAATTCGACGCATTTAAACAATTTTCACGTAATCAAGCCTCGTTTTGAGCCTTTGCAAAATGCTTACAACAGACTTGCTAAGAGAATATTCGATCTTGTATTCAGTATTTTGGTTATTGTTTTCATCTTGTCGTGGTTGTATCCTTTATTGGCTTTTATAATTAAGAAACAAAGCAAGGGACCAGTTTTATTCAAACAAATGCGAACAGGAAAAAAGAATCAGGAATTCTGGTGCTATAAATTTCGAAGCATGTATGTGAATATGGGTGACGAAACCCAACAAGCACAAAAAGGAGACAGCAGAGTAACACCAATAGGAAAATTTATTCGCCGAACCAGCTTAGACGAAATGCCTCAGTTCTTTAATGTATTGATAGGAAATATGAGTGTCGTAGGACCACGTCCTCATATGATCAAGCACACATCTGACTATAATGACCATATCAATAATTTTATGGTACGTCATTTTGTGAAACCAGGAATTACTGGTCTGGCTCAGGTTTCGGGCCTTAGAGGAGAAACCAAAAAAGTATCTGATATGAAACGACGCGTTACAACCGATATCGAATATGTACAACGCTGGAGCTTGATAAAAGATATTAAAATCTGTTTCTTAACGGTTATTGTAACCCTGAAAGGAGATAAAAATGCTTTTTAAAATAAACTCAAAAATAAACTCAAGATTAAAACTTAAAAATAAACTAATAACTAATAATCATGGACATTACTAATTACCTTATAGGTTTACTTACTGGAGTTTCAGTAACAACCTTTTTCATTGGAAAAGAGTGGTATAAATATTATACTAAATACACTATCCAACAGAAACAATTAGATCGAGTTCTGAAATTGAACGATAAAATTAAAAAACTGAAAGATTACAGCCCAGCAGAAACACAAAACATGAATGTTGGTGTTTAAACTGATTTTCAATTTTAATTTTAAACAAACGCTTATGGATTTAAAAAATCCAATAAGTCTGATACTTTCATGAATTGAAAGCATGTATCTATTTTTTTAATTTTTGCTAAAACATTTTAGTAAAATCGGCTTTGATCAAAAAGTTAAAACCATTATATAGTTAACTTTGATGATGAGTCTGATGTTTGTCGGACTCATCACTTTTTGGTTGTATTAAAAGCTATTAAGCTCTTCTAAATTTTAGAGCTGCTTATTTTTTTGTCCATTTAAGATACACCTACAATCTTAAATTTATAATGGACCTTCTTTTTCTATTTCCCCAAATCGAATTTTTGTTGTTTAAGGTTTAGGTTAAAACCTAAATCATTTAGTTGTATTATATCTTGTAATTAAAGTTCCTTTTTTCTTGAAAGATTCCTTTACATATAGGCGGTTAGCTCATATTTGGATCATTTTATTCATTCACCGGATAAAATGGAAAACCAACATAATAAAATACTTTTTGCTCTTTTCTTCGAAGAGTAAAGGGCGTATTTTATTTGTGACCAAAGTTCCGACATGACCAATAGCGGAACTAAAAACCAATATGACTTAGTAAAAAAGTAAAAGCTAATTTTTAAGAGATGATTAAAAAAGAAAAAGTTTTAGTTCGCGATAACAAAGGGATTTTTTTAAAGATGTTTAAACGAAAGTTCAAAAATGAATTTGAATTTTGCGAAGAATCCTTTTTGCTACAAAATGAGAAAACATCAAAAGGTTTTGATCATTCTGTATTTGTGGTTTATGAATATTCTGAACTATTGGATTTTTTTGAATTAGATGGTATCAATACCAATTTTATGGTTTGTCTATTTAGTAAACATCTCTACAATAGTTTATCTCGAATAGAAGAAATCAAGGATTTAATTTTGATTGATGCTTCGAAAACAAAAACTGAAATTTTTGAAGATCTTAAATTATGTTTTAAAAATTCTTCAGGTTTAATTCCGCAATTATCCAATAAAAACTTTTCAAAATCAAAGATGCCTAAAAAGCAACTGGAAGTATTGCAAAGAGCTTTATATTTTATGATGTAAAAAGAGATGCTGAATGCATAGCTCAGCAGGTTAGAGTCCCCGATTTTATATTGGGGCGGTCGAAGGTTCGAATCCTTCTGCGTTCACAAAAGTCACTCCAACGAGTGGCTTTTTTATTTTGTGGCAGGTTGTAAACGGTAAAAATGATTTTAGAAAAATATAAAAGTGTAACGGAATAGAAAGTATATTTGCAACTTGTAATTTATTGCTGTCTTCTTTAGCAGAAATTATTTCAATACCTTCATAATGTCACAAAAAACAAAATCCATCTATACGCTGCAATTCATATTGCTTTGTATGAGTTCTCTTTTATTCTCATCCAGTTTTAATATGATTATTCCAGAGCTGCCAAGTTATTTAACTAGTTTAGGCGGTGCAGAATATAAAGGGTTTATTATATCGCTTTTTACGCTTACAGCTGCAATATCGCGACCTTTTAGTGGTAAACTGACAGATAAATGGGGACGTGTTCCTGTGATGGCTATAGGATCTGTCGTTTGTTTGATTTGTGGATTCTTGTACCCGATTTTAAGTTCGGTTTCGGGATTTCTTTTTTTACGCTTAGTTCACGGTTTCTCAACGGGATTTAAACCAACAGCAACATCAGCTTATGTTGCAGATATTATTCCGCAGGAACGTTGGGGAGAAGCATTAGGAATGCATGGTTTGTGTTTTAGCATCGGAGGAGCTTTAGGACCAGCTTTAGTAGGTTGGGTGGTAAATGCTTACGGAATTGATGTTATGTTTTACAGTTCTTCGTTTCTGGCTTTTTTGTCAATTGTCATTGTAATGAATATGAAAGAGACTTTAGAAACAAAAGAAAAGCTTCATAAATCAATGTTTTATATTGGTAAAAAAGACATTATCGATCGTGGGGCACTTCCTGCGGGCATTATAACATTCTTTTCCTATACCGCTTTTGGACTTATACTAACTTTAATTCCGGATTGGAGCGAACATTTGGGAGCAGAAAATAAAGGAATATTTTTTACTGCTTTTACTGTTGCATCAGTTATGATGAGGTTTGGAGCAGGAAAAGTTTCTGATAAACACGGAAGAACAAATGTAATGCTGGTAGGTCTTGTCATAACTTCTATTGCATTATTTGTTATTAGTGAAGGAACCAGTATCAATATGCTTTTAATTGGCGCAGGTCTTTACGGAATGGGAACGGGAATATTATCACCAGCAATAAACGCTTGGACTATTGATTTAAGTAATCCGGAACATCGTGGAAAAGCAATTGCAACCATGTATATCTCAATGGAAATCGGAATTGGTTGCGGTGCCTTGTTAGGAGGCAGTTATTATAGCGATCATATAATGCGTATTCCACAGATATTCAAAATTGATATTTTAATCTTGTTAGCCGGAATACTGTATCTTTTATATTGGAAAAGAAAAAATGTAAAGCAAAAAATGTAGAAATAAGTAGTTTTTAAAATTCGGTAAAAAAACGTACATTAGTATAAAAGCTTACTATTAAGCTCTAATTTAAATGATAAAAATGTACTTTAAATACCTATTCACTTATTTCCTTTTGTTTTCAATCACAGTAAATTCCCAAATTGTAGAAGAAAAAAAGAACTTTCGGGCAGCAGATTCACTTTTAAAAGAACATAGTTTTTCTGTTCATAGAGACAATTACTTTTTAACTGGTATCCCTTTAAATGAAGCCGTTACACGCAATTCTGCAGATGTAAAATATCAGGTTAGTTTTAAGCTTAGACTCAACTCAAAACCATTATGGGGAGGCTTTTTCCCCTATCTAATGTACACGCAAAAAGCCTTTTGGGATATTTATGCAAGTTCAAAACCATTCTCAGAAATTAATTTCAATCCAGGAGTTGCTATTGTTCGCCCTTTTTATTTAAAAGGAGGAAGACTTACTTACGGAACAATTTCAATGGAACATGAATCAAACGGACGTGATTCTATTTACTCTAGAACCTGGAACATGCTGGCTTTTTCTCTAAAATCGCAAGTTTCTCCAAGATGGACCGTTGGTATACGAGGATGGATTCCATTAGTAGATAAAGAAGATAATCCAGGATTGACTAAATATGTTGGTTATGGAGAAGCAAGTGCCACATATCAAATACAACCGGGAAGATGGAGTGCAGATGTTCTTTTTAGAAAAGGAAGCGGCCTCATTAATTATGGCTCTTTACAAACGCAGCTCAACTGGAGACCATACAAAGATGAAAATTATTACATCACTTTGCAATGGTTTGTCGGTTATACAGAAAGTTTAATAGATTATCAGGAACATAAAAGTATGCTTCGATTGGGATTTACGATAAAACCCGAAAACATGGGGATTTTCTAAATTTGATAATTCCTCTAAATTATAAATCAGATAAAACTTTTACCATTTTAATTTGATCAAAGCATTTAGAGTGAATTTCTACACCTTCCTTATATTCTTCAATTGTCATTCCATACAAAAAAGGAATAATCGTCGAATCATCGTTTTTCAGCAAAACACTAAAATGATTTTTAATGGATTTGGTTTGTTGTTTGTTATTTTTATTTCTTTCGGTCATATATTTAAGTTTTGATTTTAGAATTTTGGAAAAAATCACCCTTTAAGAAGTAAGAAGTTTTATTCTTTCAATAGCTTCTTTATTTTCATATGCTACTTCTACTAACGCCAATAAAATGTCATTTCGTACAATAGTTTTGTTTCTTACATTTCTAACCAGTGCTTTGCTTGGTGCAACAGCTCCTTTTTTAATTAAACATGAAATTGTAAGATCAACATAGGTTACTGGTAAATGCTTGTCAATAAATTCATAAGCTTTTTCGTTGTGAGAATTATCTTCTTTAAAATTGCTATTTTTGATTAATTTTGACATATATTTGCTAATTATTAAATGGTGTTTTTATAAAAATGTAAATGTAAGAATAATATTATATTATTTATTCTTTTTAATGTTAAAAAATATATTTAAACTATATTTTTTTTTGATTTAGGAAATGATGTATAACGAGAAATTAAGCAAATTCTTTAAGGCTAAAGGATTAAAGCAAAAGGAGGTGGGTGAAATTTTAGGATTTAGCCCCGCAATGATTGGGAGATATTTACATGGTACGGCAAATATAGGCTCTGAATTTATTCTTAGTTTAAGTAAAAATTTTCCCGACGTAGATTTAAATGATCTTTTTGCTCCAGAAGATGGGCAAAATATGGTTAATGAAGCCGGAGCAGTTTATGAAAAGCAAAATATGCTGAATGATTTAGAAGATATCGAAGATCGTATTCATAATATTAGACTGAAACTGGCAGAGAAAAAATTTGAGGAATAATCTAAATATTTTTCCAAAAATATCTAAACCTTACAAATGTAACCAAACAATCTAACCACTCTTTTAAGAGTGGTTTTTTGTTTAATAAGGATTGTTTTAAACGCTTGTATTGTAATTGGTTAAGTTTTTTTTTATTAAATTTGATAGAACAATTTCTAGCCAGTAACCATATGGAAAAATTAAAACGACCAGTTTATGCAAAATCTGGAACCGATGATTTTTTTAAAAAGATGCGTTTAGAAGTGAATGAAACCGTCTTAAATAACTCATCGCTGTATCTGTTGAATGTTGTCAAGTCTTTAGGACTTTTAGCTGTTTTCTTTCTGTTTTACAGCTGTATCTTAATCTTTGGAAACCAGACATCTTTACTTTTTCTATTTTACATTTTGTGTGGAATTACAATGATTGTTCTATTTATTAACGCCTTTCATGATGCTGCCCACGGAGCTTTGTTTAAAAAGCCAAAACACAATCAGTGGTTTTTGTATGTTTTAGAATTGTTTGGTAGCAATCACTGGCTCTGGATGCGACGACATATTGGGCTTCATCATGCTTATCCAAACGTTCCCGATTGGGACGTAGATATCAAACAAAGCAATATCATTAGAATTTTTCCTAATAGCCCATTATTTGATTATCATAAATATCAGCATATTTATATGTGGTTTATCTATCCGCTTTACAGTCTTAACTGGATTTACATTAGAGACTTCAAAGATTTTTTTGGTAAGAAAGATAATTATGTAAAAAAAGTAGTAGAGAAAATTCCGAGACAAGAAATCTATCGTTTATTTGCAGCCAAAATTATCAATCTGCTTTACATACTTTTTATTCCTATGATACTTTTAAATCAGCCTTGGTATACAGTTCTTTTTGCTTGGCTCTTGATGCACATGTGCGGAAGTGCTCTTGGAGTTGTCGCTTTGGTTTCTACACATGTTGACGAAGATGCCAATTTTCCGGGCACCGATGAAGAAGGTAATCTTTCTGCCACGTGGGCACTGCATCAAATGATTGTAACCAAAGATTTTAGTACAGAAAGCAAATTAGCTAATTTTCTCTATGGTGGATTTACACATCATGTGGCACATCATCTTTTTCCTGGGGTAGGGCATACTTATTATCCATACATTACACCAATTATAAGACGTTATGCAAAAGAATACAATCTGCCTTACACTTCTTATCCCTTTTATCATGCAGTACGTTCGCACTTTAGAATGTTGAAAAATAAAGGCGTAAAAGAAAATATTTTGATGATGGGAGAAATCTAAATTTTTAAAGATTATTTGAAAAAATCTTTCATTTTTATATTGCCCGATTGATCCGCTAGTTTTTTACTAAGCTCAGAAATTTTACCCTCCCATTTTTTCCAATCTTCTGTATTAGGATTAGAAACAGTGATGAATGTATCAATATGGTTTGCAATAATTCTGATCGTATAATTTATTCCATGCGTGAGATAATCACTAGTTTCAAATAAATTAAAATTAAAAGATTTAATCATTTCATTAGACGCATCATTTGTGGTTAAGGTGAAAATTTCAGACTTATTATCCGAAAAAAGAAGTAGACCTTGTATTAGTTTTGCTGGGTTTTCCTTTTCACGAAATGTATTGTTTTTAAATTTTACCTCAAAAACATATCCCCAGCCAACAAAAGATTTGGCTATGTTAACAATCCAGACATGATCTATTTCTATTTCATTTTCGCGAATTCCTTTTTCATTTCTGATAATCAGTTTACCACTTTTCAATTCAGAAAGACCTAGGTTTGTAGCAAGTACTTTTTCTACATTTTGAAAATAACTATGTTTTTGAAGATAAACTTCGCTCCATGTTTCTGGTTCTGACATTGATATTTGAAATTGAATTTAGCTACAGCTAATATAAAAAAACGCAAAGAAGAAATGCTGAATTAATTAGTAAAGCAGATTTTATTTCTTATCCTTAGTAACGGCGTTTTCTTTTTTAATATTCAAATCTTTCAAAAAGTTGTCTTTTATTTCAATATCAAAATTATCTTCCTTAAGAACAGTAAGTTTCGATTCAGTGAACTTATAGACATTTATTTTATTGTTTTTAACATCAATATAAAGATCGTAAGAATAAGTATTGCAATCGTGTTGTTTACATCCCCACGCATGAAGTATATTTTCTTGTTTTTCAAAAGGCGTTTCTGTATTCCAGTATTTTACCATTTGATCGTAATCTTCAGTTCCCATTAACTTTTTTAATCTTGGAGCTAGGCTGCTTTTGGTTAAAAACTGAGTGCCAATCACGCTTTTATCTACTAAAGTATATAGAGAATCTGTCGGATTCATTACAGTACTGTCGGTTTTTAAAGCTTCTGTTTTGATGGAAGTAGAATCGGTTGTAGGAACACTTTTTATAATTTCTTTCTTGCAGCAAACAAATAAGAAACTACTCAGTAAGACTAAAGAAATATATTTGGTTTTGAAATTCATAATAACTGTTTTTAGAATTAATACTGTGATTTGTAAACCTATAAGGGGCTGGTTTTTATAAAGATATTAAAATTATATTTCTTTTAAAAGAAGATTTAGACGTTTGTAAAAATCAAAACAATAATTTTTTAATGGAAAGAAGACTTAAGAATAGCCACCTTTTTGAGTTTTTTTGCTTAATTTCAATTTTTAAAAATTAGGAAGAAATGAAGCGTTTTTCAAAATTAGTAATTGGTTTTTTATTCTGTTTTTCATCATTACAAGCACAACATGAGGCTTATACAAGTGAGGCAGATTCGCAGATTTCAGATACAACATTTGTAAAATTAAGAGATTACAGCAATGATTTTATCTATGATATGAAATACGCGACTGAGGATAATTTTTTGAAAGCAAAAGTCTATGATTGTGCAGAATGTATGCTGCGTCTAAAAACGGTCAAAGCCTTAATTGCAGCCAACAAAGATTTTTTGAAAAAAGGATATCGGATAAAATTATACGATTGTTACAGACCTTTAGACATTCAGAAAAAGATGTGGGAGATTGTATCGAATCCTGAATATGTTGCAGATCCAAAAAAAGGCTCCATCCATAATAGAGGAGGAGCCGTTGATATTTCTATAGTTGATATAACCGGAAAAGAAGTGGATATGGGAACTCCTTTTGACTTTTTTGGAATTCAGGCCAGTCACAATTTCAAACAACTTTCTAAAGAAATCCTTTCTAAAAGAGCTTATTTGAAAAGTACAATGATAAAAAATGGCTTCAATTCATTCGATTCAGAATGGTGGCATTATAATTTAAAAACAGGTTTAAAAGATAAAGTGGCCAACCAAAAATGG
Organism: Flavobacterium panacis; assembly: GCF_024649945.1. GTDB lineage: Bacteria > Bacteroidota > Bacteroidia > Flavobacteriales > Flavobacteriaceae > Flavobacterium > Flavobacterium panacis. The sequence goes on from NZ_JANKMS010000004.1 coordinate 48,229, forward strand.
AAATGTGATTAATTATTCAACACATCTTATGTTTTCCATGAAATAAGTATTCGGATTTGTAACCTTGCCGGTAAGCTCAGAAGTAAGTTCACGTTTTACAATATAATCTTCTATGTTGGTAAGATATTTAATTCGCATGAGTGAAATCGGTGATTTTTTAAGCTCTTCATAATTGTCTTTCATGAACATGAAAATTCCGGTGTTAATTCGATTGTCAAAACCTTTTTCATCACGAACCAATGTTCCGCAATTTTCCTGATTGATGTGCATTAGTGTTACAATTTTTCCGTTTTCTAATTGTAAAAAGATTTTTGAATTTTTATCAAAACAATTGGCCTTAATAAAATCTTTACTTTTTTGAATAGATTGAAGATTCAAAGTTGGCAATCCGTCCGTTTGAGCTAGAGAGAAGAAAATATAATTAAAGCTTCCGCCAAAATATTTCTCACTCATTAGGTATTCATTTGTTATTTTATAAGATCCGATTGAATCGTTTACATTTACACTGTATTCACATGGTTTTTGTGCAAATGCGGTAAGGGTTAATAAGAAAATAGTTAGTGTAAATAGTTTTTTCATTGCTTAGATTATTTTGGTGCAAATTAAAACTATTTTGTTATCTTTTACATCTGTTGTAAAAAAACAATACAAATTACCTCCATTTTTTATTTTCCATTTTTTTCTAATGTTTTCTACAGTTTCAGGAAAATTACGAGTTGTGATATTGGCCTGCTGATTTAAGAGTTCATTTTTCATTTCATTTTTATTGTATGAAATGACTTTTTGAATCTCAAATTTTCGTCCAGGAAAATCAATTAAATTTTCTGATGTATATAAATGAGAATGTTTATGCAATTTATCAATTTGAAAAGCGGTACTTATTTCATCAAAGCCTCCAGATTTCATAATTGCCGAATTGGGTTCGTAAAGATATTTTTTGGGAAAATCGTAAAGAGAGAAAGAATCTTCGCCTAAAATAAACTCAAAAGTTTCAATACTTTCTTTTAAAATATTGGCAGTTTTGATTTTTATTTCGCCCGAATAATTTTTGTGAATTTCAAACAAAAGCTCTTTTACTTCATTTTCCAGCGCAATGATATGAATATTCTTTACATTTTTAAGTTCTGATAATCCTGCTGAAATATCTAGTAATGGAGCAGTTTTAATTAAAATACGCTCTGCTTTTTCAAAATAAAAATCTAATAATTCAGGAACATTTGGAAGACAGTCTTTAAGCATAAAAACTTTGCCTTTTACATCATTTCTTCGTGAAGGATCAATATAAATCCAATCGTATTTTTGGTTGGAATCTTCCAATAAATGAATAGAATCTCCTGAATAAAAAGTACAGTTTTTAACTTGAAGCCTTTCGAAATTCTGTTTTACAATTTCGGATAATTCTTCATTTATTTCACAATGTGTTATGGACTTAAATTTCTTCGAAAAATAATAATCATCAATGCCAAAACCACCCGTAAGATCAATTAAAGTTTCTCCAGAAATTAAATCGGCTTTGTAAGCGGCAGTTTTTTCTGAAGAAGTTTGTTCGACCGAAACTTTACTAGGATAAATAATATTTTCTGCAGCAAACCAAGTCGCAAGCTTATCTTTTGCTTTTGATCGGGCTTCAATTTGATTTAAAATTAAAATCCAGTCGACTTCAGGAAAAGGGTTTTTCTGAAGCGCCAATTTTTTAAGGTCTGCACCAGTATTCTGAATTATAAATTTCTGAATATCCGGATGCAAAATAGAAGTGTTCAAAACTAAATTCTTTCGGTTAATACGGAGACAATTTTATTGTTAGGAAAAAATTCTTTTAAAATTACTTTAATCATGGTAAACGCCGGAACTGCGATAATCATTCCGACAATTCCAAATGTGATACCACTAATTAAGATAATCAAGAATATTTCTAACGGGTGCGAATTTACACTTTTTGAGGAAATTATCGGCTGACTAATATTATTGTCAATTGCCTGAACCAATAAAAAGCCAACTACAACATAAATTGTTTTTGGAAGTATTTCCGATTGAAAATCCATTCCAATCATGCTGATCATAGTCAAAATTGCGGCTAATGTAGTTCCGATAATTGGTCCTAAATAAGGAATGATATTTAAGATTGCACATAAAAAAGCAATTACAAAGGCATTTTTATTTCCAAAGATTAATAAGACAATCAAATAAAGAATAAAGACCACAATTAATTGCAATAGCAAACCAATAAAATAACGAGTCAGTAAATGGTTGATTTTGGTAATAGAATTTAAAATTTTATCTTCATTAGAATCAGGAAGTATTCTTCTGGCTTGATCTTTAAAAATGGCTTGATCTTTAATAAAAAAGAAAGTAATAAAAAACACAGAAACCAATCCCATTCCCATATCAGCCATAAAATTGATAATAGAATTGATAAATCCTGTAAAATAACTGAAATCTAATACAGAAGTAAGTTTAGAATCTTTTATAACTTTATTTAAATCAATATGTTGAATGTTGAAATATTCTTCAAGATGAGTTTCTGTTTCCATAAATTTTGCCTGAAGATGTGCCGTATCTAATAACGCTAAATTATTGGCCTGCGAAATAATTAAAGGAACAAACAACAGAATAAAACCAACAATTAAAAAAACAAAAAGAATAATTGTAGTTGAGGCTGCCATAGTATTGCTGAATTTTAGTTTATTTTTTAAAAATAAAATCAGCGGATTTGAAAGTAGGCATAAAAGCAATGAAACGCATAAGTATACAATTACGGTCTGAATGCTGTATAAAAAATATAAAACGATACCAATTATTAAGATGGTTGCTAATGCTCTTAAAATTCCGTTCGAAATAGTTTTTGACGTGATCATGTTTAAAATTTAGAATATAAATATAGCAAAAAGCATTTTAAAATTATAGTCTAAACAAAAAAAGCGAGATCTATTAAATCTCGCTTTAAGTAGTTATTTTGTTAGCAATTATTGTGCAAATGCAGCTCTAGCACCTCCAGATGTAAATATTGCCGCAATTCTGTTTTTTTGACCTGTTGAAAACATATACATGGCAGCATCATCCACATAATCCATGTAGTTCATTGTCATTTCTACAGGTGTTCCTGAACAAGTACTGTAATGTGGGTAAGCTGGTACACCATAGTTTTCTTCATTATGAGTTGGAGTATCTGCTACAAGATCACTTCCGCAAGTTGCATCTCCCCAAATGTGGCGTAAATTCATCCAGTGGCCTACTTCGTGAGTTCCAGTTCTTCCTAAGTTAAATGGAGCGTTTGCAGCACCAGATAATCCAAAATAGCGAGAATCGATTACGACTCCATCAGTAGAAGAAGCTCCGCCTGGGAATTGAGCGTAACCTAAAATTCCACCTCCAATATTACAAGACCAAAGGTTTAGTTTTGTAGTTGGAGAAGTAGGAGCAATTCCGCCTTGAGCTGTTTTTTTCATAGCATCATTTGTTCCCCACGAAGTTTTGGTAGTTGATTTTCTAATAATTTGATCCAATTTAAACGTAATCCCAATATTTGCTTTAACTCCAGAAAATAAAGCAGGTACATTATTGTAATCGGAGTTTAAAGCATTAAAATCTTTGTTTAATACATCAATTTGTGATTGAATTTGTGCGTCTGAAATGTTTTGTGCAGTTGTTCTGTACAGCACATTTACGACAACAGGAATTTCGATTTTACCATTTACTAAACGGCCTGTAAAATTGCCAATAGAATGTTTGGCTGTAAAAGCTTCAATTTCATTCATTTTAATGGCTAACGCAGGATTGGCTTTTAATTGTGCTTCCAAAACTTCCTGAGTTGCACATCCTCTTCTTGATGCTGCAACTGTATCTGAGCCAGCAGATTCAGATTGTTCATTTTGACAAGCAAACAGCATTAAAGCTGCAAATGTGGTAATAATAACTTTTTTCATAATAATTTGGGTTTTTGTTATAAAAATGTTGATTAGTTAAATATTAACACAATTTTATAACAAAAATAAATTACAGAAAAATTTTATAACAGTTATTTTGTAAGAATTTTTAGAACCCCTTGTAATTGCTGGTTTTTACAAAAAAGCAATCAGTAGTATTAATAAGATTTTTCTTTTATTTTGTTTATTTAAATGTATTTTGTCGTAAATATTTGCATTTAAACGATAATTTAAATAAAAGAAACTCTTTAAAAATTAAAGAATACGTTTAGAAAAAAGGTAAAAAGTTCGATTTTTTTATAAAGAAGTAAGCTCGTAAAGTGCAATACTTGTTGCTTGTACTACATTCATACTGCTGTTTTTACCAAACATATTAATGTGAACGATTTGATGAGAAAGTTGTAGCAGTTCGTCTGATATTCCGTTTATTTCGCTGCCAATTAAAAGGGCTATTTTTTTATTTTCCGGAATGATAACTTCTTTTAAAGGTTTACTGTTTGAAGCGATTTCAAGAGAAATAATTTCAAAATCTTGATCTAGAAGAAAAGATTTTAATTCGGTAAATTCTTCAATTACAGAATGAGAAACATGAAGATGTGTGCTTCGAGAAGTTTTATTTATTTTGCGAGGTGTCATCGGAATGTCTTTTCCGAAAAAGATAATATTCTCTACTCCAAAAGCTTCGGAAATTCTAAATAAAGAACCAATATTTTGCTGAAAATAAATATGATCGCAAACTAAAGTAATAGGAAAAGTTTTTCTCTCAAATTGATTTTCTTCGTGAGTTAACTGCACTTTTTAAAATTTAATTGGTAAAAATATAATTAATAATGTTAGCGCCCATTTTTAAAGCTTTATCTCTGACATTTGCAGGGTCATTGTGCACTTCAGCATCTTCCCAGCCGTCGCCTAAATCGCATTCATACGTATAAAGTAAAACTAATTTATTGTCGATAAAAATCCCAAAAGCTTGTGGACGCGTCCCGTCATGCTCATGAATTTTCGGCAATCCGTTTGGAAAAGGAAATGGTTTCTGAAAAATAGGGTGATTAGCAGGAATTTCGACTAAATTATTATTTGGAAATATTTTTTTGATTTCTTTTCTAATAAATTGATCCATTCCGTAATTATCATCAATATGAAGAAATCCTCCTGCAGTAAGATAATTTCTAAGATTGGTCACATCAGAATCACTAAAAACGACATTTCCATGTCCAGTCATATGAACAAAAGGATAAGAGAGTAAATCAGGATTACTTGGCTCAACCGTAGAAGGTTTGTTTTTTATACGGGTATTAATATTGGCATTGCAAAAACTAATAAGATTTGGTAAAGAAGTAGGATTGGCATACCAGTCGCCACCTCCACTGTATTTAAGCAAAGCAATTTCTTGTGAAAAAGAAGAAACAGAAATTAGTAAGAGTAAGTAAAATATTTTTTTCATAATAATTTAAATGGTCTTGTACATTGCTTAAAATGCTCTTTTTTATTCGTTGAAGAATACAACGCTATGACAAGCTACAACCGCAGCTGTTTCTGTTCTTAAACGTGTATTTCCTAACGTTACAGGCTTGTAATTATTTTCTAATGCCAATGCAATTTCCTTTTCAGAAAAATCACCTTCAGGACCAATTAAAATGGTAACATCTTCATTTGGTTTTAAAACCTCTTTCAATGATTTTTTATCGGTTTCTTCGCAATGTGCAATTAACTGTAATCCGTTTATTTGCTGTTTAACAAACTCTTTAAACGAAATAGCTTCATTCAATTTCGGTAAAAAAGTTTCGTTACATTGTTTCATTGCTGAAAGAATGATTTTTTCGAAACGGTCTCTATTGATTACTTTTCGTTCAGAACGATCACAGAAGATTGGCGTTATTTCCTGAATTCCAATTTCGGTTGCCTTTTCCAAAAACCATTCAAAACGATCATTCATTTTTGTTGGCGCAACGGCCAGATGCAGATGAAATTTTGGTTTTTCTGCATTGGTTATAGAAAGTACTTCAACAGTACATTTATTGTCAGAAGCCAAAGTAATCTGGGTTTCAAACAATAATCCAAAACCATTGGTAACATGAAGAATATCAGAATCTTTTTTTCGAAGCACTTTTATAATGTGACGGCTTTCTTCTTTATCAAAAGAAAAACTTTCGGTATTTTCGTCTATATTCGGATTGAAAAATAACTGCATGATTAAAATTGAATTCTTGCTTTAGAAACCACAGCAGAAGTTTCAAAACGATTTGATAAGTATTTTTGATAGCCTACAATTCCAATCATGGCCGCATTATCTGTAGTATATTCAAATTTTGGAATAAAAGTTTTCCAGCCATATTTGCTTTCAGTTTCTTTTAAAGTACCTCTAATTCCTGAATTTGCAGAAACACCTCCACCAATGGCAATTTGTGTAATTCCGGTTTCTTTTACTGCCAATTTTATTTTATCCATTAAAATTTCAATAATAGTATGCTGAATTGAAGCACAAATATCATTCAGGTTTTCCTCAATAAAATTAGGATTTGCCTGTTTGTTTTTTTGAATGAAATATAAAATGGCTGTCTTTAATCCTGAGAAACTAAAGTCTAATCCTGGAACTTTTGGTTTGGTAAAAGAAAATGCTTTTGGATTTCCTTCTTTGGCATATTTATCAATTAAAGGTCCTCCTGGATAAGGAAGTCCAAGAATTTTAGCGCTTTTATCGAATGCTTCACCCACAGCATCATCTGTCGTTTCTCCGATAATTTCCATGTCAAAAAAGCTATTCACTTTTACAATCTGAGTATGACCTCCGCTGATTGTTAAAGCTAAAAAGGGAAATTCGGGTTTGTCATATCCTTCTTCATCAATAAAATGAGCTAAAATATGGGCATGCATATGATTTACAGCAATTAACGGAATTTGTAGTGCTAATGATAAAGATTTACTAAAAGAAGTTCCAACCAATAAGGATCCCATTAAGCCCGGACCCTGCGTGAATGCGATTGCGCTTAACTGTTCTTTTTGTACATTTGCTTTACGAAGTGCAGCATCTATTACAGGTACAATATTCTGCTGATGTGCTCGCGAAGCCAATTCGGGAACAACACCCCCGTATTGATTATGAATTAATTGATTGGCCACAACATTTGACAATACTTTGTCGTTATGTAAAACCGCGGCAGCAGTATCATCGCATGAACTTTCGATGGCTAGAATAAAAACCTCTTGATTTTGCATATAAAGGCACAAATTTTGAATTATATTTGACAAATCAAATTATTAAATTTATTTGATTTAAGCAGTGGCCCAAAATTAAAGAATTTTTATCAAAAACAGCCGTTCTTTGTCTGTTCAAAATAAATTTAAAAGAAAACTAAAATTAAAGAAGCTATCAAAAAAGTACAGAAAATAATATCTAGAACCCTAATTGGGTTGATTTTACTTTTGTTGGTAGTGGCTATCACATTATCTCTTCCTGTAGTTCAGACTCAAATTGCGAACTACGTCACCAATAGATTAAACGAAGATTATAAAGTAAATATTAATGTTGAAAAAACAGCAATTAATATTTTTGGAGGGGTTAAACTAAAGAAAGTTGCCATTCTCGATCACCATAAAAAAACATTGATTTATTCTGATATTATCACCACAGATATTGCCAGTTTCAGTAGATTGCTTGACGGAGATTTAATTTTTGGAGATTTACGTTTGACAGGTTTGATTTTTAATTTGAAAACTTACAAAGGCGAAGACGAAAACAATATCAATAAGTTTATTAAAGCTTTTGAAGTGGACAATACGCCTAAGAAAAAATCAACAAAACATTTCCTTTTAACTGCAAAAAATGGTTACATCGAAAGAGGAAGATTTTCTGTAGTCGATGAAAACAAAACAACTCCTAAATTTCTAGATTTTACAAAGCTAAATGCTTATATAAGTGATTTTAAATTGTATGGACCAGATGTAAATACGACCATTCACCGTTTTTCATTTATGGATCATCGTGGTTTGTATGTTTCAAATTTTGCTGGGAAATTCAGTTATACTAAAAAACAGATTAAAGTTGAAAATCTTGCCATTAAAACCAAAAGATCTTCTATTTATGGTTTGGCAGTTTTAAATTACAAACCAGAAGATTTTCTTGATTTTACAGATAAAGTTCGATTTGATGTGGCAATAGATTCCTCTTCAATTGCGACGAATGATATTCGTCATTTTTATGATGGATTAGGGAAAAATCAGCATTTTAAGCTTAAAACAAAACTAGACGGCCCGTTGAATAATATGACGCTTTCTAAATTGAGATTGAGCGATACTAACGGATCAAAAATCAACGGAACTATTAATTTTAGAAATCTTTTAGGTAGTAAAACACAAAAGTTTTCTATGGATGGAAAGTTTGATAAACTACTTTCCAGTTATGATGATTTGGTGGTTTTGCTTCCTGAAGTTTTGGGTAAAAAACTTCCAATTGAACTTAAAAGAATCGGAAAATTTAATATTGTCGGAAAAGCAAAAGTTTCGACAACTGCACTAGAAACAGACTTTAAAATTGGAACAGACCTCGGAGATGGACAGGTTGATCTTCATATGAATAATATGGATTTCATCGATAAAGCCTCTTATTCTGGAAATATTATTCTGAACAATTTTGATGTAGGAGCTGTCTTAAATCGAAAAGATGTTGGAAGAACAACATTAAATCTTGACATTGATGGAGTTGGTTTTACAGAAAAATATCTCAACACCATTGTTAAAGGAGATATTTCTAAACTAGATTATAATAAGTACACTTATAATAATATCGTAGTTAATGGAAATTTCAAACTGCCTTATTATAAAGGGCAAATTGCGGTTAATGATCCCAATCTGAATTTAACTTTTGATGGTTTGCTTGATTTAAGTAAAAGGGAGAACCGTTACGATTTTCATATTAATGTAGAAAATTCAGATTTAAGAAAATTGAAGTTTGTCAACGATTCGATTTCTAATTTTAAAGGAGATGTTGTAGTTCAGGTCACAGGGAATTCTATTGAGAATCTTCAAGGAAATATATACTTGAATGATGTTGTATATCAAAATCCAAAATCGAGTTATGTTTTTGATGATGTAACAGTGAGCTCTAATTTTGATGCCGATCGACTAAGAACCATAACCATTAGTTCCAATGATGTTGTTGATGGAAAAATCGTTGGTAAATTCAGATTCGATCAGTTAGATAAATTGGTTATGAACTCTGTTGGAAGTTTGTATACTAATTATAAGCCTTATAAAGTACAAAAAGGACAGTTTTTACGATTCAATTTCCGTGTCTACGATAAAGTGGTAGAAATGCTTTATCCAGAAATTAATATTGATTCTTCTACCGTTGTAAGAGGGAAAATTGATTCTGATTTGCAGGAGTTTAAATTCCGTTTTAGATCTCAAAAAATTACAGCTGCAAAAAATACTTTCGATAATATTCGTATCAATATTGATAATAAAAATGCACTGTATAATGCGTATGTCGAGTTAGATAGTATAAAAACACCGTATTATAAGATTCGTGATTTTAATTTGATCAATGTTACAGCCAAAGATACTTTGTTTGTTCGTTCTGAATTTAAAGGAGGAAATGAAGGAGAAGATTATTTCAATATAGATTTGTTTCACACGATTGATAAAAACAAAAATAATATTGTCGGAATCAAGAAGTCAGAGATGAAGTTTAAAGACTATATATGGTATCTAAACGAAAAATCTGAAAACGATAATCAAATTGTCTTTGATCAGTATTTTAAAAACTTCACATTCGATAATATTGTTTTATCGCATGAAAATCAAAAGATTGATTTGAATGGCGTTATTAAAGGAAGTGATTATAAAGATCTCGAGCTGAATTTTGAAGATGTTGATATTAACAAAATTACACCGGTCAATTCTAAATTTGTTTTTGATGGTAATTTGAATGGAACTGTGAATTATAAGCAGAATAAAAATGTTTATCAACCCACAGCATCCATAAAGATTGATCATCTTGTCATGAACAAGACTGAATTAGGTACATTGAACTTTGATATTTCAGGAGATGAAACTTTTAGAAAATTCACAGTCAATTCATCCATACAAAATGGCTTTACAGAATCATTTAGAGCAGGTGGAACTTTTGCTATAGAAAATAAGGAAACCATTATGGACATGAGTCTGAAGTTGGAAGGATTTAATCTGGCTACTTTAGGAACTATTGGAGGTGATGTTTTGTCTAATATAAGAGGAACGGTTTCTGGAAATGCAGCTGTTATCGGGAATTTAAAAAAACCGGATATAAACGGGCGTTTATATGTGGAAAAAGCTGGAATGACAATTCCGTACCTAAATACAGATTATGAGCTTAGTGATCGTACAGTAATTGATTTGACTAATGAAAAATTCCTGTTTCGAAATAATCAGCTGACAGATACTAAATACGGTACAAAAGGTTTGTTGAACGGAAGTATTGAGCATAAGAATTTCAGTGATTGGAAATTAGACTTAAACATTACTTCTAAACGATTGCTGGCACTAGATACCAAAGACAGTGATGATGCTGCGTACTTTGGTACGGCTTTTATAAACGGATCGGCAAGTATAAGAGGTCCTGTAGAAAGTTTGTTTATTAAAGTGGATGCCAAATCTGAAAAAGGAACAGAGGTTAAGATTCCTATTAATAACGCACAAAGTGTTGGAGAAAGCAGCTGGATTCATTTTATAACACCAAAAGAAAAATACAATCTGGCCAATGGAATTGTAGAAAAAACAAAAAACTACAATGGACTTGAGCTAGAGTTTGATTTTGATATCACACCAGATGCGGAAGTAGAGGTTATTCTAGACCGAAATTCCGGACATGGTATGAAAGGAAAAGGATATGGATCCCTTTTGTTTAAAATCAATACTTTAGGGAAATTCAATATGTGGGGAGATTTCCAAGCATATGAGGGGACCTATAACTTTAAATACGGTGGACTTATCGATAAAAAGTTTGCGGTTAAAAAAGGAGGATCTATTATTTGGGAAGGAAACCCGATGCGTGCTCAGTTAAATTTAGAAGCAGTTTATAAAACTCAGGCTAATCCTGCGGTGCTTTTGGATAATACTTCTTCATTCAATAAAAAAGTACCTGTGGAGGTGGTTATTGGATTAAGAGGGGATTTAGCAAGTCCAGAACCTAATTTCGATATTCAGTTTCCATCTGTGAGTAATGTTTTAAAGGCGGAGATTCAATATAAGTTGGATGATAAGGATATTCGTCAGACGCAAGCCTTGTACTTACTGTCTACAGGTTCGTTTATGAGTACTGATGGGTTTAGTCAAGGAGATTTCTCAGGTACGCTAACCGAAACCGCCTCGAGTTTGTTTGGGGGACTTGTAAAATCGGATAATGATAAAGTAAATATTGATCTAAATTATATTGCTGCCGATAGAAGGACAGGTCAAGAGGTCGATGGTCGTTTTGAGGCCAATATATCTTCTCAAATAAATGAACGAATTACAATTAATGGTAAGCTTGGAGTTCCCGTTGGTGGTGTAAATGAATCCGCTATTGTTGGAGATATTGAAATTATGTATCGTGTAAATGAAGATGGGACAATGAACCTGCGATTGTTTAATAAAGAGAATGATATCAATTATATAGGTCAAGGGATTGGTTATACACAAGGTGTCGGTATTTCGTATGAAGTAGATTTTGATACTTTTAGTGAATTGGTAAATAAACTGTTTAAGGCTAATAAAATAGAAAGAGCATCAAAAACATCAGATGACCTTCAGGATTCTTATTTGAATCCGGATTATATGAATTTCACGAGCAAAAAAGAATCGGAGAAAAATAAAAAGAAAGCCAAGGAAGAGGAAGCGAAAAAGAAAAAGGAGGAAGAAAAGAAGAAAAAAGAACAGCAACAGCAAACGCCAACTAATAATCAAGGGTTAATTCCGGACAATGATTATTAACACTTTGTTAAAAATAAACATTTGTAAAACCATTATTCTCATAATGGTTTTTTTTGTGCTAAATTTAGCGACTCTAATAGAATTTTTCGTGTGAGAGAGAAATTCTGATTTTTATAACACTTCATTTGGGTATTGTTAATTTTGACGATTTAATTAAAAAAATAGCGTTTTATTATTTTAAATGAAATTTTTTCCTTGAAAAAACTTATTAACGAAAACGTTTGAATTTAACAGAATTTATTAATTTATGATAATCACAACCCGAAAAGTGATGAATGTTTGCTAATTTTACACTTTAATACTTAAATAATGCCAAAAACAATAAAAAAAGTAGGTGTTCTTACCTCAGGAGGAGATTCACCTGGAATGAATGCTGCAATTAGATCAGTTGTTCGAACTTGCGCATATCACAATATAGAATGCATCGGAATTTATAGAGGGTACCAAGGAATGATTGAAGGCGACTTCAAAGAGATGGGGCCTCGTAGTGTAAATAATATTGTAAACAAAGGTGGAACGATCTTAAAATCGGCTCGTTCAGTTGAGTTTAGAACCCCTGAAGGTAGAAAAAAGGCACACGAAAACCTTGTTAAAGCAGGCGTTGATGCTTTGGTTGTTATTGGAGGAGATGGAAGTTTTACAGGAGGATTAATATTTAATTCAGAATTTGATTTCCCAGTTATGGGAATTCCTGGTACAATTGATAATGATATTTACGGTACAAGTTTTACTTTAGGGTATGATACTGCTTTAAATACTGTTGTGGACTGTATCGATAAAATTAGAGATACAGCAAGTTCTCACAACCGTCTGTTTTTTGTAGAGGTTATGGGTAGAGATGCTGGTCATATTGCTCTTAATGCAGGTATTGGAGCAGGAGCAGAAGAGATTCTTATTCCTGAAGAAGATTTAGGTTTAGATCGTCTGTTGGATTCACTTCAAAAAAGTAAAGCTTCAGGGAAATCATCAAGTATTGTGGTAATTGCTGAAGGAGATAAAATTGGTAAAAACGTATTCGAATTAAAAGATTATGTAGAAGCTAATTTACCTGAATACGATGTACGTGTTTCAGTATTAGGACATATGCAGCGTGGTGGTTCTCCATCTTGTTTTGACCGTGTTTTAGCAAGCCGTTTAGGAGTAAAAGCAGTAGAATCTTTAATTGAAGGAAAATCAAATTATATGGTTGGTCTTCGTGAAGATAAAGTAATTTTAACGCCACTTGAGCAAGCAATTAAAGGGAAATCAGAGATTGATAGAGAATTATTAAGAGTGTCTGACATCATGTCGACATAATCAATATAAAGTTTAAAAAGAAGAGAAGTTTATTGTGAGGAAATTAGACTTTGAAGTAGTGTAATAAAAACAAAAGCAAAAATTTAGTAAAATGTCAAAAGTAAAATTAGGAATAAACGGATTTGGACGTATCGGAAGAATCGTTTTTAGAGAGTCTTTCAACAGAGATAACGTAGAAGTTGTTGCAATCAATGACTTATTAGATGTAGATCACTTAGCTTATTTATTAAAATATGATTCAGTTCACGGTCGTTTCGATGGAACTGTAGAGGTTAAAGAAGGAAAACTTTATGTAAACGGAAGAAACATCCGTATCACTGCAGAAAGAAATCCAGCTGACTTAAAATGGAACGAAGTTGATGTAGATGTTGTTGCTGAATGTACTGGTATCTTCACAACTATCGAAACTGCAAGCGAGCACTTAAAAGGTGGTGCTAAGAAAGTTATCATTTCTGCTCCTTCTGCTGATGCTCCAATGTTTGTAATGGGAGTAAACCACGAATCTGCAAAAGCTTCTGATTTAGTTGTTTCTAACGCTTCTTGTACTACAAACTGTTTAGCTCCTTTAGCTAAAGTAATCAACGATAACTTCGGAATTGTTGAAGGTTTAATGACAACTGTTCATGCTACAACTTCAACTCAAATGACAGCTGACGGACCTTCTAGAAAAGACTGGAGAGGTGGACGTGCTGCTGCAATCAACATCATTCCTTCTTCAACAGGTGCTGCTAAAGCGGTTGGAAAAGTTATTCCAGAATTAAATGGAAAATTAACAGGTATGGCTTTCCGTGTTCCTACTGCTGACGTTTCTACAGTAGATTTAACGGTAAAAGTTGCTAAAGAAACTTCATACGAAGAAATTATGGCAGTTTTGAAAAAAGCTTCTGAAAATGAATTAAAAGGTATTTTAGGATATACTGAAGATGCAGTTGTATCTCAAGATTTTATCTCAGATAAAAGAACTTCTATCATCGATGCTGGTGCAGGAATTGGATTAAATTCAACTTTCTTCAAATTAGTTTCTTGGTATGATAATGAGTACGGATACTCAAGCAAATTGATCGATTTATCTGTACATATTGCAGGTTTAAAATAATAATATATATTTTTGCAAAATCCCGTTATGTAAGTAACGGGATTTTCTTATTTTGTTACCTCTATAATTAATGTAAAAAGTACACTTTTAAATTGAAAATAGAGAAACCTAATCCCAAAAACTAAACAAATGAAATTAATAGTTGACAGTGGATCTACTAAAGCCGATTGGATTGCAATAGATGATAATGGAAAAGTATTATTCACAACACAAACTTTAGGATTAAATCCTGAGATTCTAGACGAACCAGAAATCATTGATAGATTGAATGATCGTTTCGATATCTTACAAAACAAAAAAAATGCTACACATTTATTCTTTTATGGTGCCGGTTGTGGTACTGACAGAATGAAAGAGTGGTTGAAAAGAATTTTTCAAGAGTATTTCTCTAACGCAATTGTAGATGTTCAGGAAGATACTTATGCAGCAGTTTATGCTACAACTCCAAAAGGACAAGAAGCTATTGTTTCTATCTTAGGTACAGGTTCAAACTGCAGTTACTTTGATGGAAAGGTTTTACATCAAAAAGTACAATCATTAGGTTATATTGTAATGGATGATTGTAGTGGAAATGTTTTCGGAAAAGAATTAATCAGAAAATACTATTTTAATAAAATGCCTAAAGAATTGGCTGTTGAACTTGAAAAAGAGTACGACGTTGATCCAGATTTTATTAAAAATAAATTATATAAAGAAGCAAATCCAAATGCTTATTTAGCAACTTATGCTAAATTCTTAATTAAGCATAAAGACACTGAGTTCTGCAGAAAAATTATCTTTAAGGGGATGAAGTCTTTCGTTAAGAATTATATCAAGCAATTCGATAACTGTAAAGAAGTTCCTGTACATTTTGTGGGTTCTATTGCTTTCTATTTGAAAGATGAATTACAAGAAACTTTTGATAAATATGAACTTCAATTAGGAAATGTTTTAAGAAGACCTATTGATGGATTAATTGCTTACCATGTCGCTAATCAATAGTTCTGGTTTTATGGAAATTGCCATTATTGCTCATGATGGAAAAAAAGCGGACTTGATTGATTTCTTAATCAAAAATGAAGCGGTTTTACATAACGAAAAAATAAGGCTGATTGGTACTGGAACTACTGGAGGAAAGGCAGAAGCTGCTGGATTTAAAACCCAAAGAATGCTTTCTGGACCTCTTGGAGGTGATGCGCAAATTGCAGGTAGAGTTGCGGAAGGAATTACACAGATGGTTTTCTTTTTTAAAGATCCTCTGTCAAGTCACCCACACGAAGCAGATATTAATATGTTGATTCGCGTTTGCGATGTACATAATGTGCCGCTGGCAACCAATGAGGCAACGGCACAATTATTATTAGATGCTATTGCACAGCAATTATAGAAATCTCAACATTTACATTTTTTGGCAAACAAGCCACTTGAACCGTTTCACGAGCTGGAGCGGTTTTTTCGTTAAAATAAGATCCGTAAACAGTGTTTATGGCGCCAAAGTTATTCATATCCATAATGAATATAGTTGACTTCACAACGTTTTCAAAAGTCATTCCTGCTGCTTCAAGAATCGCAGCGATGTTTTTCATAACCTGGTTGGTTTCGTCATTGATGTTGTCTGTAATCAATTCTCCTGATTCAGGATTGATTGCAATTTGTCCAGAAGCATAAAGTGTGTTTCCAGATAAAACGGCTTGATTATAAGGTCCGATTGGAGCCGGAGCTTTCTCGGTAAAAATGATTTTTTTCATAATGAAAGTATTTTGATTCGAAAGTAGTTTATCGATTAGAAACGCTTCGTTTGTTCCATTTAATGTCACTAAGCATACCGGATTTAATTCCAATGAAAAAGTTCCAGTTGGAATTTGTTCCCATTGGTTGCCAGTTAAAGGCCATTCTCCAGCTTAATAAATCTCTTTCAAAACGGAACTGAGTAAAGGTAACTCCTTTTTGTACAAAGTCATAACCAGTAGAAACACCACCTTTCCATTTTGGAGTGATGTCCGTGTTAATCGAGATCATAAGTGAGTTTCCTGAAATTTGGTTTTGCCTTGTCGTATTAGAATAGGTTAGGGAATAAGCTAATGTCATATCCCATGGAATTTTCGAATTAAAGAACTCGGTAATTACATCTTCTTTTTCAGGTTCGTTCGCAAACTGACTGTTCCTGCTATCATTTAAATCAGTATTCGTTCCAAACAAGTCATCGTTTCGTCCTCCATTCCTCTGACTCTGGTTGTTCTTTTCCTTGCCAGTTCCCTTATTGGAAAAAGAGTAGTTAACAGTTACGTTTGCACTGGTTAATCTGAATAAGCTTCCTCCGTTGTCAATATTGAAAGTGCTAATTCTGTTGTTACCACTGTCAAGAGCATAAGGATCTAATGTGGCACCAAAGTTCATATTCATTTTATTGTCAAAAAACTGAGTTCCTCCACTTACTAATACAGGTTGCCATGCAAGAGTTGTTCTTCCGTCAGCATTAAAATTATAACTCGTACTAAAGTTTAAATTGTTTAGTAACATTATTTTTTTAGGCTCTGTTTTGGTGCTGTCTCTGTCTCTTACTTTGGCTTCAAAAGTATTACTTAAAGCAAAACCAACAATGTTTGAGTTTTCTTTTCCTGGTGCTCCAAAAAGACCGTTTTCGAATCGGGTATATTGAGAAGTGATTGTTCCTGTTGCATCAACTGAATAACTATCGTAATAGCGCTCAAAACTTGGTGTGTAAGCATAAGTTATACTTGGACGCATTACGTGTCTTATCGATTGAATTCTTTTATCATCACCAAAATTAAAAGTACCGTAAATTGTGGTTCCTAAATTGGTGCTGAAATTATAAGTTCTGAAAGAATCAAATCCATTTACACTTTGGTCTTCTGCTTTTCCAGTAGTAGAATCGTAGCTTTTGCTGATGGTCTTATTTACCCAAGTTTCCTGGTAGGTTGTTGAAGCTCCTGCACTAAAATATTTGAAAATTTTAAAGTTGGTACTAAGTGGAATTGTATGTTGCATTCCTAATTGAGCATCCTTAAACATCTGTGGTTTAAAAAACAGGGAATCACTTGTTTTAAAGTAGTTTTTACCACTCACATTGTACTGTAAGTTGATGTTTTTAATGAATCCCTTTTTTACACCGTTTTTTCCAACAAAAGGATATACACGATCAATACTTCCTTGAAAGGATGGAAGTGTCATAATGATCTCTTCTGTCTGCGTATTCTGGCTATGAGTTGCCGTTAACGCGATACGTGATCCTGGAATTGTATTAAAAGTTTTATTGTAGTTGATGGATGAACTTAAAGTGTTGTTCAAATTCGATCCAATATTGGCTTGATTGATCGATTGTTTGAAGTATTTACTACTACCCATGTTAACGGATGCAGAAAAACTTGAATTCGGGTTTGATTTTGTGTCTTTAGAATGTGACCACTGAATGTTGTAAATACCCTGTTTAGTGTAATCTGGATAACCTCGTTCGCTACTGATTAGGTTTTCAAAACGTATGTTTACGTTTCCTCGATACTTGTACCTGGTAGCATAAGCCGATTCAAATCGCATGGCGTAACTTCCGTTAGTGTAGTAATCCCCAAGCACCGTCAAGTCATAATTGTCGCTTAGAGCAAAATAATATCCACCATTTTGTAGGGAGAAACCTCGTGTATTGGAGTCGTTGTAACTAGGTACAATAATTCCTGATACACTTTTTTCTTTGCTTAACGGGAAAAAAGCGTAAGGCAATGCAAGTGGGGTTGGGACATCTGCAATAACCATTTGTGTTAAACCAGCAACAATTTTTTTGCCAGGTACAAATTTTATTTTGTTAGTTCGGAAGTAATATTCTGGGTGATCAATGTCTTCAGATGTAGTTATACGTGCTCCTCTTAAATAATAAACAGAATCGTTTTCTTTTTTGGTAACCCCTGCTTTAACGTTTAATTCGCCTTGTTTTGTTCTGGAGTTGTAGATTAAAGCTTTTTTTGTTTTGAAGTTAAAACGAATCGAATCAGGTTGTACTTCGTTTGATCCTTGTTTGAAATTAGGATATTGCACGAGAACACCAGTAGAATCTTTAATTCTTCCTGCGTAAACTTCATCTTTTTCATAATTAAGTACAATTATACCAGATTTTAATTCAACATCCTTATAGTATAATTCGGCTTCATTATATAAAGTAATCAGTTTTCTTTTCTGATCAATTTTGGCATAATCTTTAGCTACATACTTAACTTTTCCATCTAGAAAAGTCTTTTTGGTTTTAACAGTATCCAGCTTTATCGTATCGGTAAGTGCAGGAGTTTCTTTATCTGTTTGTTTTACAGCAGGTAAAGGCTTTTTTTTGTTTTTTATTTCTTGCGAATATAAATTTCCACAACCTATAGTTAGGAAAAATGATATTAAAACGATATTAAATAAGTTTGTATGCAAAGGTTTAAATGCTATTTTTGTAAAATTATGGCGTGTTTTTTGACATGTCAAACTTACATATAATTTTTTGGCAAAAATAATCAATTCTAAAAATTATAACAGCTGCATTTTATTAAAATTAACTTTTAGATTTATGAATAGAATTAACAAATTTAAGGTAATATTTACTTTATTTCTAATATTCCTGTCTTTTTATGCTCAGAGTCAGTCGAATGTATTCAAGGTAACTCTTGATGCTGGACATGGAGATCATGACTTTGGAGCTGTTTATAGCGGAAGGATTGAAAAAAATATTGCTTTAGCTATTGTTTTGAAAGTAGGGAAGATTTTAGAACTTAATCCAAATGTTAATGTAATTTATACTCGTAAAACGGATGTTTTTATAGATTTGGTCGAAAGAGCCAATATTGCAAACAGAGCAAATTCAAACATTTTTGTATCTATTCACTGTAATGCCAATAAAAATACAGCTGCCGACGGAACTGAAACTTATGTAATGGGTTTGAGTAAAGTGGCATCTAACCTTGAAGCGGCGAAAAAAGAGAACTCTGTTATTACATTAGAGAAAGACTATAAACGTAAATACGAAGGTTACGATCCGAATTCTCCTGAATCAATGATTGGAATGACATTAATGCAGGAAGAATATTTGGATAATAGTATTACACTGGCAACTAAGATTGAAGAGAATTTTGAAAAATTAGGAAAAAAACTTCGTCAGGGAGGTGTAAAACAAGCGCCATTTATGGTTCTTCATAAAGCGTATATGCCAAGGGTTTTGGTTGAAACAGGTTTTGTTTCAAATCCAACAGAAGGAAACATTTTAAATTCAGAAGAAGGTCAGGATGATATCGCAAAAGCAATTGCAGAAGCGATCTTAAGTTATAAAAGAGAATATTTTGGGACAGGAGCGGAAGCTACTGAGAGTCGGCCCGTAAGAGATACTACTCCCACAAAACCAAAAGCAACTACTCCTGTTGCAGTGGCGAAAAGTGCACCAAAAGGAACATTTTTTAAAGTACAGCTTATTGCAAGTATTAAGAAAACACCTTTAGAGCCTAAAAACTTTAAAGGTTTAAAAAATGTCAGTATGTTATTTGAAAACAATATATATAAGTATTTCTACGAAGAGACTTCAAGTTACGAAACAGCCCAGAAATATTTGCAAGAAGCTAAAAGTAAAGGGTATGGCGCAGCTTTTTTAGTAGCAACAAGAGACGGAGAAAAAATCAGTATTCAGGACGCAATTAAATAATAAGCCTAAGTTCGAATATTTATATTAATTTTGTACAAACACTTAGAATTTTGAAACTAACAAGAGAAATTAAAACGGCTATATTAGTCATCGTATCGATTTTATTATTTATTTGGGGTTATAGTTTTTTAAAAGGTCGTGACCTTTTTACAAATTATAAAACTTTATATGTTCAGTATGATAATGTTGAAGATTTATCAGCATCAGCGCCTGTTACACTTAACGGGCTTGCCATTGGTAAAGTAAGTAAAATCACTATAGACGAAGTAACTGGTAAATTATTGGTTGAACTTCAATTAAAAACAGATTTTCCAATTTCTAAAACAAGTACAGCAGCTTTGTATTCTCCAAGTTTAATTGGTGGAAAACAAATTAAGATTGTACCGAATATGGCAGATAAGGATTTGGCAGAAGACGGTCAGACTTTAGCATCTTCTGTTGAACTTGGATTAACAGAATCATTAGGAGGTAAAATTGAGCCAATCCAGCAAAAGTTGGACAAAATGCTTTTAAATATTGATGTTCTGGTTACAGGATTAAATAATACTTTAGACAAGCCAACTCAGGAAAATTTAAAGAAAACAATTGCAGAGTTGAGTCAGACAATGGCACAATTTCACAGAGCTTCGGGTAGTTTAAATTCTATTTTGGATACTAATAAAGGTCAGATTAATGGTGTGGTTACTAACTTTAATAAAATGTCAAGTAACTTCAATAAAATTTCTGATTCTTTAAACAAAGCTGATTTAGGAAAAACAGTTCGTAATTTAAATCAAGCTTTATCTAAAGTTGATGGTTTGATGGCTAACTTGAATTCTGGAAAAGGTACTGCTGGTAAATTATTAAACGATGATGCGCTTTATAATAATTTAGCAAAAACTTCAAAAGAGTTAGAATTATTATTGCAAGATGTACGTCTTTATCCAACTCGTTACGTAAACGTTTCTCTTTTTGGAAAGAAAAATAAACCTTATGTAGCACCAACAGAAGAAACAAGCTCAACAGATAAAAAATAATTATAGATGGGTTATTTAGATAATATTTTATTCGCCATACTTCTTATAGTAGGTTTCGGTTTTTTTGCAGCGAGCGTAAAAAAAATCATCCGAAATATCAATTTGGGAGTTGATGTAGATCGAAAAGATAATCCTAAAGCTCGTTGGAAAAACATGGCATTGATTGCTCTTGGACAATCAAAAATGGTGAGACGCCCTGTTGCTGGAATACTGCATATTTTTGTATATGTAGGTTTTATAATTATTAATATTGAATTATTAGAAATCATTATTGATGGACTTTTTGGAACACATCGAATTTTTGCTCCTTATTTGGGCGTTGTGTACGATGTTCTAATTGCTTCATTCGAAATATTAGCTATACTTGTCATTATTGCTGTAGTTACTTTTTGGATTAGAAGAAATGTAATTCGTTTAAAACGTTTTATCAATTCTGATTTAAATGGTTTCCCGAAAAGTGATGCGAATTACATTTTGTATTTTGAAACCGTTTTAATGGTTCTCTTTTTATTAATGAATGCATCTGATTTGCATTTACAGAATGTTCCAGGAGGATATTCTCATTTTCATAAAGCAGGAAGTTATCCGATAAGTCAATTTATCGCTCCAATTTTTAATGGAACTTCTAATGAAATGGTTGCCCTATTATTTGAAGTTTTTTGGTGGTTGCATATTGCAGGTATTTTAGTTTTTATGAACTATTTATATTTCTCTAAGCATTTGCATATTCTTTTGGCTTTCCCGAATACTTATTTTGCAAATTTAAAACCAGAAGGACAGTTTGATAATTTAGCTTCAGTTACAAAAGAGGTGAAATTAATGATGGATCCAAATGCAGATCCTTTTGCGGCGGCTCCTGTAGATGAGAATGCTGCCCCAGCTAAATTTGGAGCCAGTGATGTTCAGGATTTAAATTGGGTTCAGTTACTAAATGCATACACTTGTACAGAGTGTGGTCGTTGTACTTCTTCTTGTCCTGCAAATCAAACGGGGAAAAAATTGTCTCCTCGTAAGATTATGATGGATACAAGAGATCGTTTGACTGAAGTTGGAAAGAATATTGATGCTAATAAAGGTGTTTTTGTTCCAGATAATAAATCTCTTTTAAACGATTATATTACTCCAGAAGAATTATGGGCTTGTACGTCTTGTAATGCTTGTGTAGAAGAATGTCCGGTAAATATTAGTCCGTTGTCTATTATTATGGACATGCGTCGTTATTTGGTAATGGAACAAAGTGCTGCTCCAATGCCATTAAATGCGATGATGACCAATATTGAGAATAACGGTGCGCCTTGGCAGTACAGTCAACAAGACCGTTTAAATTGGAAAAACGAGAATTAAGATTTATTGTTTAATCGGTTAGTTGTTTAACCGTTTAATCGATTTTAAAATAATTTCGGCTTTGTTTATTTGTTCATTCAAAAAACGATTGTCCGATTTAACAAAGAAGTGAGATGTCAGAAAGTTTAGTAGTGCCAACAATGGCAGAAATGCTTGCCGAAGGGAAACAACCAGAAGTTTTGTTTTGGGTAGGTTGCGCAGGAAGTTTTGATGATAGAGCAAAAAAAATTACTAAGGCATTTGTGCGAATATTAAATCGTACGAATGTTTCTTTTGCGGTTTTAGGTGCAGAAGAAAGCTGTACTGGAGATCCTGCAAAAAGAGCTGGAAATGAATTTTTGTTTCAAATGCAGGCCATGATGAATATTGAGGTCCTGAATGCTTACGAAGCAAAAAAAATTGTTACGGCTTGTCCGCATTGTTTTAATACTTTAAAAAATGAATATCCGGAATTAGGAGGAAATTACGAGGTAATTCATCATACAGAATTTTTAAAATCATTAATAGATGATGGAAGATTAACTGTTGAAGGCGGACAATTTAAAGGGAAAAAAATTACTTTTCACGATCCTTGTTATTTAGGAAGAGCCAATAAAGTTTACGAAGCGCCAAGAGATTTAATTCAAAAATTAGACGTTGAATTAGTAGAGATGAAACGCTCTAAAGCAAATGGATTATGCTGTGGTGCGGGTGGAGCGCAAATGTTTAAAGATGCTGAACCTGGTAATAAAGAAGTAAATGTGCTTCGTACAGAAGATGCACTTGAAGTAAAACCAGATATTATTGCTGCGGGTTGTCCGTTCTGTAATACGATGTTAACAGATGGAATTAAACATGCACATAAAGAAGGAGAAGTAAAAGTACTTGATATCGCAGAATTAATTGCGAATGCGCAAGATTTATAAGTAAAGGTTCTAAGTTTCTAAGATACTAAGGCGCTAAGTTTTTTTACTTGAAGCCTGAAACTTTTGGAATCTAAATCTAAAAAACAACAATCTAAAATCTAAATTTAAAAATGTATATACCTTTTGAAGATTTACCAGGCGAATCCAGAGTTTGGATTTACCAATCGAACAGAAAGTTTTCTGAGGAAGAGTTTTCTGAAATTGAAACGGACTTAAAAGCTTTTGTGGAACAATGGGCCGCACACGGAACAAGTCTTGAAGCTTCTTGTTTATTAAAATACAATCGATTTATAATATTAGCTGTAAATCAAGATGTGCAGGCAGCGACAGGATGTTCAATTGATAGTTCGGTTGAGTTTATCCAAAGTTTGGAAAAAAAGTACGATGTTGATTTGTTGGATAAAATGAATGTTACTTTTAAGCTTGGAGAACATATCGCACACAAACCATTGATTGATTTTAAGAAAATGGTTAAAGATAAAGCCGTAACCGGAAATACGATTGTATTTAATAATCTAGTTACTAATATTGAAGAATTTAATGATGCTTGGGAAGTTCCTGCTGCAGACAGCTGGCATAGCAGATTTTTCTAAGGTTTTTCTAAAATTATAAGTAAAGGCATGAAATTTATATTTCATGCCTTTTTTATTTTTTGGTAGGATTTGAAATGTTAAATCCGTATCATTGTTTTAGTATTCTAATAGTTTAATTTAAAATTTATGAAGGAAGAAATTAAGAGTGTTGCAAGTATTTCGGCAAAATCAAGTTTAAAATGGCTTGTTGTGATGATAAGTGGAAATTTATTTACAATGATTATTTTTTTAATTATTCTTTTTCAAAATGGAAGTCTTGCAGGTGGAGGTCACGGAAATGCTTATGCTTTTATTATGGGCTTACTTTTAAATAATATCTGCGGTTTTATTTTATTTGTAGGTGCTCCAATTTTTGCCTTTTTGTATTTTTTGATTGCTAATAAAGCAGCTATTCAACAAATAATTTATTTGACATGGAAGAATAAAACCTTTGCTGGTTATGTCAATTCTTATGTCGTGCTTTTAGTAGATAAAATTACGACTTCAAACAACATGACAAGTAAGATTTCTAATGGAGCGATGCTTAAATTACAGCTTTTGGAAGCCAATAAAAATGATAAGGAAAGTTCGAAAATTAAGAAGAGAGTTATTAATTATATATTTAAAAAAGTAAGACTTGATGATGTGGATTTTTCTAATAAAGATCTAAAGTTGTCTGAAGTGGTTTCGATGAAAATCAATCAGTTTATTTCTGAAGCTGTAGAACCTTCTTTGTTGTTTTTTTGGTTGTTGTTATTGCTTCAGGTAGTATTGTTTATAGGAGCTCAGTTTTAAAACGTGATCTGAAAAACAAAACGTCTTTTTTAGCCCCGATGGGAGCGGTATCCTTTTTCTGGCTTCTTTAGCTGGAAAAAGATATAGCGGACAGCGGGACTAGTCGTTCTTTTTATTCGAAATGGTACTGCTTCCAAAATATTTATTAACTGGATTTAATCTAATTTTGTCAAAAATCTAACAATTTAAAAGCTTATTTAAATGTGATTTTTGAGTATTTTCGTAGAATTAAATTTAATCCATGAGAATAGCAATTGTTTGTTATCCTACTTTTGGAGGTAGTGGTGTAGTAGCCACCGAGTTAGGTCTCGAACTAGCCAGAAGAGGACACGAAATACATTTTATTACATACAGTCAGCCGGTTAGACTGGCTCTTTTAAATCCGAATGTTCATTATCACGAAGTAAATGTTCCGGAATATCCATTGTTTCACTATCAGCCTTACGAATTAGCTTTGTCGAGTAAATTAGTCGATATGGTTAAATTGTACAAAATTGAGCTTTTGCACGTGCATTATGCTATACCACATGCGTATGCAGGTTACATGGCAAAACAAATGCTGAAAAATGAAGGTATTAATTTGCCGATGATTACAACACTTCACGGTACAGATATTACTTTGGTGGGGAATCATCCTTTTTATAAACCTGCTGTAACTTTTAGTATCAATAAATCAGATTATGTTACTTCGGTTTCGCAAAGTTTGAAAGATGATACTTTGAAATTGTTTAAAATCAAGAATAAAATTAAGGTGATTCCTAATTTTATTGAACTTGATAAAGTGAAAAAAGATCCTTCTGCACCTTGTCACAGATATGTAATGGCAAATGAAAATGAGCGAATCATTACGCATATCAGTAATTTTAGAAAAGTAAAACGTATTCCAGATATTATTAAGATTTTCTATAATGTTCAGAAAGAAATTCCAGCCAAATTAATGATGGTTGGAGATGGTCCTGAAAAAGAGAAAGCAGAAATTTTATGCCAGGAATTAGGGATTTTAGATAAAGTAATTTTCTTTGGAAACAGCCACGAAATAGATAAAATCTTATGTATGACCGATTTGTTTTTACTTCCTTCAGAAACAGAAAGTTTTGGTTTGGCGGCTTTGGAAGCGATGGCTCTTGGTGTTCCTGTAATTTCTAGTAACTCTGGTGGTCTTCCTGAAGTTAATTTTGATGGTTTTTCTGGGTATTTAAGCGATGTTGGAAATGTTGAAGAAATGGCTCAAAATGCTTTGAAAATATTAAAAGATGATACGATATTAAATCAGTTTAAGGCGAATGCTTTGGAAGTAGCCAGAAAATTTGATATTAAAAACATCCTGCCTAAATATGAAGCACTGTATCAAAAAGCAGTTGATGATTATAAGTATGAAAAACATTAATTAAAAAGGAGATATATGAAAAAAGTAATTTCTGTTTTAGCAATCTTTGTTTTGATTTCGTGTGGAGTAAAAAAAGTTGAAAGTTCAAACGCCTTGTATGAAGTTTTAACGAAACAATCTGATGGTGGTGGAAATATTAAATTTTTCGAAATTCTGACAGAGCCGAACGAAATTAAAATGCTTGAAAATGATCCGCTTTTGGCAGACAAGATGAAGAATCCGAATGTTCATGATTACAATTATGTGATTTTGAATATGGGCGAGAAAAACACAAGCGGTTATTCTATAGATGTCGAAAATGTTGAAGAAACGGATAAAAACATTATTATAACAGTAAAAGAAAATAGTCCTGCAAAAGATGCGATGACTATGCAAGTGATTTCGTATCCGTATACTGTGGTTAAAATTCATTCTAAAAAAGAAATTATTATTAAATAAAATTCATAAAAAAAACCTGTCGCTTTTAAACGACAGGTTTCTTCTTACAATTATTTTTTATTTTTATTTAGAATCTGAATTTAACGCCTAAACCAACGTCAAAACCAAAATTATCATCATCGTAATATCCTGAACCAATTTCAGGTCTTGCATCTAAAGATAATGTAATAGGCACTTCTTTAAATCTGTATTCAATACCAATATCTCCGGCTGCAAATACATAAGTTCCACTGTCACTGTATCTGTAACCAGCGTTGCGGTAATCGTAATCCCAGGCAGCTAAACCTCCACCGACACCAGCGTACCAGTTAAAACCTCCATCGATGTTCCAAACCCATTGGTAAAGTGCTACTCCTTTTACAGCATCAACATCTCTACTGTTTCTCCAGCCTAAATCGAATTCAAGTCTGTTTTTTTGATTTAATCCTAATTGGTAAGATACTTCTCCTCCAAATCCGTTATTGTCTCCTAAACGTAATCCTAATGCGTGCTTTGAAATCTCTTGTGATTGAGCCGTAAATGCTAAACCAAAAAGCATAATGGCAGATAATATTATCTTTTTCATAAAAATGGTTAAATTATTTTTTTCAAATTTATTATTACAGTTAAATAGAGAACGTATAATATTTTTGAAAATTGTTATATAATTCACATTTTATTTCGTGAAAAATCCAATATGCTCGCTCTGAAGCCTGTAAAGTAAAGATTATTTCAAAATTATAGAAGATATTAATTGTGACGTCAAGATGTCCTCCATTTCAAAAAGATTGTCTTCTTCTACAAAATTACTTGCTTTATAAGAGAATAATTTCCAACGCTTTTTGTGGTATTCAAGCGCAGTTAAATTTTCAACCCAATCACCGGAATTTAGGTATAATGTAGATCCGTATTTGTTTTCTTTGGTTATAATTTTCGGTTCGTGAATGTGTCCGCAGATTACATAATCGTAATTTTTTTCAATTGCCAAATCGGTTGCAGTAGTTTCGAAATCAGAAATAAACTTAACGGCTTTTTTAACGCTTGCTTTGATTTTTTTAGAAAAGGAATAAGGTTCGCGTCCTAATTTTGCCAGACACCAGTTTGCAAATCGGTTAATTAGAATCAAATAATCATATCCTAATCCGCCTAATTTTGCAATCCATTTAGAGTGTTGTACAGAGGCATCAAAAACGTCTCCGTGGAAAATCCAAGCTTTTTTATCGTCTAATTCTAAAACTAATTTGTCGACTAAAGCAAAATTTCCCATATTCATATCGCTGAATTTTCGAAGTATTTCGTCGTGATTTCCAGTGATGTAATATACTTTTGTTCCTTTAGAAGCCATTCCGATAATGCGCTGAATAACTCGTAAATGCGCTTTCGGAAAGTATGATTTTCTAAACTGCCAAGCATCAATAATATCGCCGTTTAAGACTAAAGTTTTGGGTTTAATACTTGAAAGATAGTTGTTTAATTCTTTTGCGTGACTCCCGTAAGTTCCCAAATGGACATCAGAAAGAATGACCAATT
Organism: Flavobacterium panacis; assembly: GCF_024649945.1. Classification (GTDB taxonomy): domain Bacteria; phylum Bacteroidota; class Bacteroidia; order Flavobacteriales; family Flavobacteriaceae; genus Flavobacterium; species Flavobacterium panacis. The sequence continues at coordinate 76,113 of NZ_JANKMS010000004.1, forward strand.
CGACGTTTCTCTTTTTCAATTTTTCTTGATTTGAAGTTTTACAAATTAAGGAAACTTCTATCAGACTGATTTTATCAAAAGGTTATGAAAAAGCGGATAATTTTACCAAATTGTGATTTTTAATCGATTTAATGTTTCGTTAATAATACCAGTTTTAAATTTTTTAATTTAATTCATAAAACTTACATTTGCTCAAAACAAAATACAATGGCAGGAAACAGCTTCGGCACACTATATAAAGTAACAACATTTGGAGAATCTCACGGTGAGGCTTTAGGAGGAATTATCGATGGATGCCCTCCGGGAATACAATTAGATTTTGAAGCAATTGAATTGGATATGGCTAGAAGAAAGCCAGGTCAGTCTGCAATTGTTACGCAAAGAAAAGAGCCGGATGCGGTTCAGTTTTTGTCCGGAATCTTTGAAGGAAGAACTACTGGAACTCCAATTGGTTTTATTATTCCAAATACCAATCAAAAATCAGATGATTATTCACATATAAAAGATAATTACAGACCAAGCCATGCTGATTATGTTTACGATCAGAAGTATGGTTTTCGTGATTATCGCGGTGGCGGAAGAAGTTCTGCAAGAGAAACGGCAAGTAGGGTAGTGGCAGGAGCTATTGCAAAACAAATGCTTCCTGAAATTAAAATTAATGCTTACGTTTCTTCTGTTGGTCCAATTCATTTAGAAACTCCTTATCAGGAACTGGATTTTTCTAAAATTGAAAGTAATCCTGTTCGTTGTCCAGATGAAAAATCAGCAGCGATTATGGAAGAATATATTCGTGATATTCGTAAGCAAGGTGATACTGTTGGAGGTGTTGTAACTTGTGTAATTCAGAATGTTCCAGTTGGTTTAGGAGAACCTGTTTTTGATAAGCTTCACGCTGAATTAGGAAAAGCAATGCTTTCTATTAATGCGGTAAAAGGTTTTGAATACGGAAGTGGATTCTCTGGTTCTGAAATGAAAGGAAGCGAGCACAACGACTTATACAATCCTGACGGAACTACCAAAACAAATCTTTCTGGTGGAATCCAAGGCGGAATTAGCAACGGAATGGATATTTATTTTAGAGTAGCTTTTAAACCTGTTGCAACGATTATGCAGACTCAGGATTCATTAGATAACAAAGGAAACATTACACCAATGACAGGAAAAGGACGTCATGATCCGTGTGTAGTGCCTCGCGCAGTGCCAATTGTAGAAGCAATGGCAGCAATTGTTTTGGCTGATTTTTATTTGATCAACAAAACATATTAGTAAAAGGTAAGACAGTGAGGGTCTTATATTTTAATAATCAAAAAATAAATTAATGCAAGAAGTTACAGAAACTAAAAAAAAATCATTTCTTTCAGGATTAACAGCGCAGATTATAATTGCGATGGTTCTTGGAGCTGTCTTAGGAATTATATTGCACAACAGTATTTCACCCGAAGCGGCACAAGCATTTAGCAGTAAAATAAAAATGCTGGCAACAATCTTTATTCGTTTGGTGCAAATGATTATTTCTCCATTAGTTTTTACCACTTTAGTAGTGGGAATTGCAAAGTTAGGAGACATTAAAACCGTGGGAAGAATTGGAGGAAAAGCTATTGGATGGTTTTTTACTGCATCATTTATTTCTCTTTTAATCGGATTGTTTTATGTAAATATTTTGCAGCCTGGTGTTGGCTTAAAACTAGAACATGTTGATTTGGCAACGGCTTCTGAAGTTACAGGCAAAACACAAAATCTTTCTTTTGATAATTTTGTTGAACATATCGTGCCCAAAAGTATCATCGAAGCAATGGCAACCAATGAGATTCTGCAAATTGTAGTTTTTTCAATTTTCTTCGGATTAGCCGCAGCTTCTTTAGGATCTACTGTAAAACCAATTATTGGTGCTTTTGATAAACTTTCGCACATTGTTTTAAAAATGGTGAATTATGTAATGAACTTTGCTCCAATCGGAGTTTTTGGTGCCATTGCAGGGGTATTTGCAGTTAGAGATGCAAAAGAATTAGTGATTACTTATTTTAAATTCTTTGGATCATTTTTAATCGGTATTAGTACGCTTTGGATTATTTTGATTCTGGTTGGATATATTTTCTTGAGAGGAAGAATGACCGATCTTTTAAAGCGTATTATAGGCCCATTGGCAATTGCTTTTGGAACAACGAGTAGTGAAGCTGTATTTCCTAAATTAACAGAAGAATTAGAAGGTTTTGGAGTAAAAGACAAAATTGTTTCTTTTATGCTGCCTCTCGGTTATTCTTTTAACCTTGACGGAAGTATGATGTATATGACTTTTGCCAGTATCTTTATTGCTCAGTTTTATAATGTGCATTTAGATTTAGGAACTCAAATGGCAATGCTTTTGGTTTTAATGCTTACCAGTAAAGGGATTGCAGGTGTTCCGAGAGCAAGTTTAGTTGTCGTTGCAGCCACTTGTGGAATGTTTGATATTCCGATTGAGGGAATTGCTTTAATTTTACCAATTGACCACTTTTGTGATATGTTTAGAAGTGCAACAAATGTGCTTGGAAATGCTTTAGCAACCTCTGTTGTAGGACAATGGGAAGAGAATAAAGAATAAAATTTTAATACTAAGAATAGTATATTTATTACTTAGTAATCTTAATAATAATCGAAAAGCTGTATTTTTTTTGGAAATACAGCTTTTTTTTATTTTAAAGTGTATATTTGAGCAAATTAGCCGATTGATGCCCCACATACGGATTCTTTTACTTTTACTGTTTGCACTGAATTGCTGTGCCAATTCGGCAATTTCTCAATCTAATTGCAATAGCGATCCCGAGTTGGATAAACTTGTAAAAAAAGCACTTTTTAATTTTAGAGAATCCAATTTTGAGCAATCACTCAAAATTTCCAGAACCGCACTAAATGCTGCTACTTTAAATAAAGATTATTGTTTGATGTCTCGTTCTTACAATATCATTGCAGCCAATTATAACGAATTAACAGATTTTGATAAAGCAATTTTCTTCTACAAAAAAAGTCTGTATTACGCCGATAAAACTGAAAACGATTCCTTAAAAAGTAATGTCTATAATAATTTAGGCAACATGTATTGTTTTGAAAAAAAACAATTTGAAGAAGGAATTCGGTACTTCAAGAAATCAGTTGCGTACGCTCTTAAAATTAACGATTTAAAAGAGGTTTATTTTACTAATGTTAATATTGCATGGGCTTATTTTGATATCGGAAATTATGAGCAAGGTTATCTTTTTCTAAAGTATATCAATAGTGCGAAAAATAAATACAGCGACGGCTCGACAGAAGTAATTGTCGAAATGCTGAATGGTATTTATTTAAGCCATGAAAATGATAATAAAGGGGCAAATGCCTATTTTTTGAAAGCTATTGAAGCAGGAAAAAAAGCTCAGGAAAAAACAGATTTATCTAGTGCTTATTTAGAATATTCAAAGTTTTTGAATAAGATTAATAAGCATAAAGAAGCGTATCAGGCTTTGATTAATTACAATGCTATTTCAGAGGATATTTATAGTGTAAAGAAGATAAAAAAAGCCTCAATTGCTGGACTTGGGCTTGAACTCGATGAGTACAAAAGGCAGATCAATAAAATAGAAAATGAGAAAGTAGAGCAATCTCAAAGTCTTAAGAAATCGAAAATTATCGTAATTCTTTTTATACTTATCTCTTTGATACTTTTGTTTTTAATTATCACTTTGATAAAAAATATTCGTTTCAAGAAAAGACATAATCTAGAGCTTTTAAAAGCAAAAGAAATTGCGGAGGAGGCTTCTCTACTTAAAAGTCAATTTATTTCTACTATAAGCCATGAATTACGCACTCCTTTGTATGGAGTGGTAGGAATTACCAATATGTTACTCGAAGAACATAAAGAGCTTTCCAGAAGCCAGCATTTAAGCTCTCTAAAATTCTCGGCAAGATATCTTTTGTCTTTGGTGAATGATATTCTTCAGATTAATAAAATTGAAGAGAATAAAATTGTTCTGGAGAATCTGACTTTTAATATTTCGGATGAAATAACCGTAATAAAAAATTCGCTTTCTTTTCTTTCTCAGAAAAACAATAATAGAATATCGATCGATATTGATTCTACTATTCCTGAATATTTAATTGGAGACAAACTTCGTTTAGCTCAAATTTTAATGAATTTAGTGAGTAATGCCTTGAAATTTACTAAAGACGGTCAGGTTGAAATAATCGTAAAACTGAGCAAGGTTGAAGGAAAAATGAATTATTTAGATTTCTTAATTAGGGATAATGGTGTTGGAATTGCCATTATGGATCAAAGTAAGATTTTTGAGAAATTTGTTCAGGTGGGAAGAAAAGATGAAGATTATCAGGGAACCGGACTTGGACTTAGTATTGTAAAGAGATTGTTAGGTCTTTTTGGAAGTGAAATTACGCTGGAAAGTGATTTAGGAAAAGGTACTTCGTTTTCGTTTGAGATTGCATTTGAACACGATCTTGTTAAAACTAAAAGTATTATTGACGAGATAGAAGTAGACTTAACGTCGTTTGAAGCATATAAAATTTTAGTGGTTGAAGATAATTTAATCAATCAACTTGTCACTAAAAAGATTATTGAAAAGAATAATTATGGCTGTAAAGTGGTTGATGATGGTTATGCTGCTCTTAAAATTTTGGAAGATGAATCGTTTGATCTGATTTTAATGGATATCAATATGCCCATGATGAATGGTTTTGAAACCACAAAAAGAATTCGTCTTGCAGGAATAGAAACGCCAATTGTAGCTTTAACAGCATTTGATAAAGATGAAATTACAGACGAAGCACTTTCATCAGGTATGAATGATATTATTATAAAGCCTTTTGAGCCTGTTAAATTGTTTAAAATTATCAATTACCTCATAAAAGAAAAAAGCGCTGTTTAATACCAGCGCTTTTTATTTTTCTTAGATGAATTGGATTTTCTCGATTTATGAGCGCCACCGCTTCTATTAGAGTTTTTTGGTTTTTCTCCCGCTTCAGGGCTTCCTGAGTGCCATTGATACGAATGATCGCTGATCGTTTTTACGTCAACTTTTATTAATTTCTGAATGTCTTTCCAATAAGGCAATTCGTCTTTTCCACAAAAAGAAATCGCAATTCCGCCATTTCCAGCACGCCCTGTACGACCGATACGGTGTACATAAGTTTCAGGAATATTCGGTAAATCAAAATTGATTACATAAGGCAGTTGTTCAATGTCAATTCCTCTTGCTGCAATATCTGTTGCGACCAGAACACCAACTTCTTTGTTTTTAAAAGCATCTAAAACACGTTGTCTTGCGTTTTGAGATTTGTCTCCGTGAATTGCTTCTGCAGGAATATCTTTTTTGCGAAGTGCTTTTACAACATTGTCCGCACCGTGTTTTGTTCTCGAAAAAACAAGCACATTTGATAGGTTTTCTTCTTTAATTAAATGATACAGTAAATTTCTTTTTTCTGTTTTGTCAACAAAATAAATGCGTTGTTCTACATTTTCTGCAGTTGAAGAAACTGGTGAAACTTCTACTTTTTCAGGATCTTTAAGAAACATTTCAGCTAATTCGCGAATAGCAATCGGCATTGTTGCAGAAAAAAGTAATGTCTGTCTGTTTTTTGGAGTCAGTTTTACAATCTTTTTTACATCGTTTATAAAACCCATATCCAGCATTTGATCGGCTTCGTCTAAAACTAAAGTATGGAGATGGTCAAAGTCTAGAAATCCTTGTTTGTGTAAATCAAGTAATCTTCCTGGAGTGGCTACTAAAATATCAACTCCTTTTTTTAAGGTTTCTACCTGTGGATTCTGAGAAACTCCACCAAAAATGGTTAACTGAGTTAAGTTGGTATATTTACCATAAGTATCAAAACTTTCTCCAATTTGCACTGCTAATTCACGCGTAGGCGTAACTACAAGCGCACGAATTTGTTTTGCTTTTTTTGATGAGCCAACAATTCGATGTAATTGATGTATGATTGGAATAGCAAATGCAGCCGTTTTTCCTGTTCCTGTCTGCGCACAGCCAATTAAATCACGACCTTCTAAAATAATAGGAATTGATTTTTCCTGAATTGGAGTCGGATTTAAATAGCCTTCTTCAAATACGGCTTTTTGTATACTTTTTGAAAGTGATAAATCTTCGAATAACATATATTATTTGTTAAGTATTTTAGTTTAATGTACTAAAACGCTGTGCAAAGATAGGTTTATTCGGCTAAAGGTTTATTTGAATTTGCTTTTATTTAGCAAAGGCTCTTAGTTTTAGGATTGAAATTGTTGCCAAAAATCAATCCTGTTCTAAGTTTGCTTTGATGAAATCAGTTACCAAATAACCAATTAATTTTCCAATTAAATTATGGTTTTGGGCGTTGTCTAGATCTGGTGCTCCTTCACATATATGAATATAGGCGGCATTTTTATGTTCTGCAAAAAACGAAACAAACTGTCTTAATTCTTCAACAGAAAATCCGCTAATGGTCATCGCGCTGCTGGCAATATTAGGAATAGCATCTAAGTCAATTTCAATTCCGAAAGCATCATTTTTTATAAAATCCAAAGCTGTAATCATTTCACGATTAAAATCTTTTTCTTTTCGAATGTTAACGCTGTCGTAAGTGTTGTAACGAACCCTGTCTTCTAGTTTTTTGATAATATCCAAAACACTTTTCGAAGTATAATTTTCGTGAAGACCAAAAATGAAATATTTTTTTAGGAAACCTTCTTCATAAGCATAAGAAAATCCGTTTCCGCTATGACGTCCTTCCAAGATTCTAAAATCAGAATGCGCATCAAAATTAATTGCGTTTACAGGTTTTCCTTTTGCTAAAGCGGCACCTTTGATATTTCCGTAGGCATTATTATGACCTCCTCCAATAATAATAGGCGTTTTTCCGGCTTTAATAATCGTAAATATAATATGAGATACTTCTTTGTCTATTTTTTCTACTAACTGACTCAGTTTAGAGCGATCGTCAATGTCGTTAAAGTCTAAGTTTTCGACTTCGCGCATTTCATCGGCAACATTAATATGTCCAAGAATGATAATGTTACTTCCTTTAGAAAATCTATTATGCTGAATGTTTGCAATGCTTTTTATAGCGCATTGCCATGCAGAAGCAGCTCCAGGTCTTCCATAATTAGCTCTTATGCCAATATCTTCAGGAATTCCAAGAAGGACATATTTAGCTTCACTTTCTTTAAGAAAATTAAGTTTGTCAGCTCCAGGTGGAATGACAATCATTTTCTCTCCAAACTTTATTTCACCGCTTCGATGATTTGTGATTTTCGCTAAATCATTTATAGTGAAAGGGATTAATTTCTCCATTAAAAAAATTTATTTTCCAAAAATAATATAATTGTAGAAACTTACGTTATTACCTTATATTAATTCTTAAATTTGTTATTAAAGAAAATTTTTTAAATATGGAAAACCCAAAGAACAACAATTCAAGTCTAAAGGCGGTAATCGCAGTTTTAGCAGTCCTACTGATTGGTAGCTTAGTGTATATTTTTAAATTATCTTCTGACTCAGAAGTAGTTAAGACAGAACTTACGACAAGTTTAACAGAGAAAGAGTCTGTTATGAAAGATTTACAGGAATTGAAAGCAACTTACGATGCTGCAATTGCTGAAAACACTTCTATGTCTGACGAATTAATCCAGGAGAGAGATAAAGTAGTTGCTTTAATGGATGATTTGAACAAGTCTAAAGGAGATGTTTCTAAATACAGATCTCAGGTTCAGGCAATGCAGAGTAAAATGAAAACTTTAGTTGCTGAAAACGATGAGTTGAAAAAACAAAATGGTGTTTTAACGACTCAAAGAGATAGTACAATTGTAGTTTTAGGAGAATCTAAAAAATACAACGAAGTATTAGTTGGTCAAAACGAAGAACTAGCTAAAACTGTAGAAAAAGGTTCTAAATTATCTGTATTAAATACAAAAACTTCTGCTTATAAATTGAAAAGCTCAGGAAAACAAATTGAAACAGATAAAGCGAGTCGTGCTGATATTTTAAAAGTAAGTTTTACAATTGCTGAAAACCAAATTGCAAAATCTGGTGATAAAACATATTATGTTCAGGTAATTGATGCTAAAAACAATGTTTTAGGTGAAAAGAAAACTGAAAGTTTTGGAGATAACTCTTTAACTTATAGTTTTAAAACTACTGTAAAATATGAAAACAAAAGCGTAAATGTAAGTGAAGATCTTCCTGGTAAAGATTTTGCAAAAGGAACTTACTTCATCAACGTTTTTGATAATGATGAATTGGTTTCTAAAACTAGTTTCAGCTTAAGATAATTAGCCTAAAGGGATAAAATACCACTTTGATATTAAAGGTCTGTGCATTTTTCACAGACCTTTTTTTATGGAATAATGTTAGAGTTTTTTTAGCAGGTCAAATTAGAATTTAATTATTCTAAAATTTGTCCATTCACAAAAACAGATTCTATTAGATTGCTTCCAAAAGCATAAGGAATTTGATAATATGATGAAATAGGTTTTGTAAGGATTAAATTGGCTTTTTTACCTTTTGTAATACTTCCGTGAGTTTCTGAAAGTCCCATGGCATAAGCTCCGTTTATTGTAGCAGCGTTAATGGCTTCTTCTGGTGTCATTTTCATTTTGATACAAGCCGTGGCCACAACAAAATTCATGTTTCCGGATGGAGTAGAACCAGGATTGAAATCGGTTGCCAATGCTAAAGGTAATCCAGCTTTTATCATCTCTCGAGCTGGAGTGTATGGAATACTTAAGAAGTAAGAGCAAGAAGGTAAAGCTACCGGCATTGTTTCTGTTTCTTTTAAAGCTTCGATATCTTCCAGATTCATAACTTCTAAGTGATCGACAGAAAGGGCGTTAAATTTAACTCCTGCCTGAATTCCGCCAATAGAATTGAATTGGTTGACATGGATTTTTGGTTTTAAGCCGAATTCAATTCCTGCCTGCATGATTTTTTCGGTTTCTTCAACAGAAAAATAGCCACTTTCGCAGAAGATATCGACATAATCTGCAAGTTTGTTTTTGGCGATTTCAGGAATCATTTTAGAAATTATTTCTTCAATATATCCAGCTTTGTTGTCTTTATAATGTGTTGGAAAAGCATGAGCGCCTAAAAAAGTAGCTTTAATTGAAATTGGATAGTTTTCTGCCAGTTTTTTTATTACACGAAGCATTTTTAATTCGCCTTCAATTGTTAGGCCGTAACCTGATTTTATTTCTACAGCTCCTGTTCCTAAATGCATGACTTCTTCTAAACGAAGCTTAGATTGTTCGTAGATTTCTTCTTCAGAGGTTTCGTTTAGTTTTTTGGCAGAATTTAAAATACCACCACCGCGATTCGCAATTTCTTCATAAGAAAGTCCGTTGATGCGGTCTACAAATTCCTGTTCGCGATTTCCCGCATAAACAATGTGAGTATGACTGTCGCACCAGGAAGGAAGAACAACTTTTCCTGTAGCGTCTATAGTTAAATCAGCATTCATTTTAGGAAGATTTTCCATCGAACCAAAATCGGCAATAAGATCGTTTTCTAAAACGATAAAAGCATTTTTAATACTTGGAAGTATCGCCATTTCAGAACCTGAAACTTTATGGATTGAAGTTTCACGAACTTGTAATAATTCTTGTATATTGGTGATTAAAGTGATCATTGATATGAATTGTTATAAAACACAAATTTCACAAATTAGCACTAAATAATTAGTGAAATCTGTGAAATTCGTATTTTTTGATTTTTTATTCTAATTATTCTGAAACAGCTATTTCAAACATTTTGCTCCAGTTTTTACCTGTTACAAAAATGGTTTTAGTTTTAGGATTGTAAGCAATTCCGTTTAAAACATCGTCTTTAGTAATATCGGTCATCGTTTTACGTAAATCAGACAGGTTTAGAATTCCTTCAACAGCTCCGTTAGCAGGATTTACAACAGCGATAGCGTCTTTAAACCAAACATTTGTATAGATTTTTCCGTTAATCCATTCTAGTTCGTTAACAGCTTTGATTTTGGTGTCTCCTGAGTAAACGTTAATGTAGTCTATCATTTTTTGCGTTGCAGGATCAACTTTCCAAATTTTTTCAGTTCCATCGGTTTGGTAAATGTATTTGCCGTCATTTGTCATTCCCCAACCTTCGATATCTTTTTCGTAATCAAAAGTTTTTTCCAGTTTTAATGTTTTGGCATCGTAGATAAAACCTTTTTTGTTTTTATACGTTAATTGGAATAATTTACCATTTATAAAAGTAATTCCTTCTCCGAAATATTGTTGGTCAAGATCAATTTGTTTAAAGACTTTACCCGTTTTGTAGTCATATTTTTTAATGAAAGAAGCGCCTTCTTGTCCTGTGCTTTCGTATAAAGTATCGTTGTAGAATTCAAATCCTTCTGTGAAATCTTTTTTATCGTGAGGAAAAGTGTTAACGACTTTATACTTTAATAATTTTGGTTGTATGTCTGAAACGACTTCAATTCTTTTGGTTGCATCAGAAGAGTCTCCTCCAAAATAAACTTTTGCTTTTAAGTATTGATATCCTAATTTTTGATCAATTAATTCAAATCTAAATTCTGCGGCACCTTTAGTACTTCCAACTCTCTGATCGTTTATAAAGTAGGCAACGCTGTCAATTTCTTTCGATTTTGGATTTAAAATACCAATTGTAAGCGATTCTTTTGGCGTAAAATGAGCGGGAAAAGCAGAATCATCGATATTAAATAAAGAATTTTCACTTTTATTTTTATCTCCACATCCGATTAATGTGATTCCTAATAAAATGATGCCTAGGAAGTTATGTTTTTTCATGATTTAAAATTTGAATAATGCAATATACGATGTTATTTTTATAGCAACAAAGGTCTTGCAAAAATATAAAAAGGTTGTATATTTGCACCGGCAAGTCCTACACGACCAGCTCCTGCAGACTCCCCCAGGATGGGAACATAGCAAGGGTACGCGGTTGAGCGGTGCGATGTAGGTCGCTTGCCATTTTTTTTAGAATAAATTTAATTTGTAATCTTCCTTTTCAGGAGGATTTTTTTATTTTTGACCCTATCTGAAGTTAGATGTTACTGGTTATAAGTTGAAAGTTGATTATTCTTTAGAATTCAAAATAGACTTAATTCCAAAAACGAATAACTCAAAACCCAAAAACTTATAACTAAATAAATGAGCAAAGTCGTTTTAATTACTGGAGGATCATCAGGGATTGGAAAATCTATTGGTGAATTTTTACACCAGAAAGGTTTCGTTGTTTACGGAACGAGCAGAAATCCTGAGAAAGTTTTAAATTCTGTTTTTCCTTTAGTTGCTTTAGATGTTCGTAATTCCGAATCTATTCAAAATGCTGTTTCAAGAATTATAGAAACTTCTGGCAGATTAGATATCGTTATAAATAATGCGGGAGTTGGAATTACGGGGCCTTTGGAAGAAATTCCGACAGAAGAAATTAGAAATAATTTTGAAACCAATTTCTTTGGTCCAATTGAAGTTATGAAAGCGGCATTACCACAAATGCGCAAACAGAATTCGGGACTTATTATTAATATTACATCTATTGCTGGGTATATGGGACTTCCATATAGAAGTGTGTATTCTGCATCAAAAGGTGCTTTGGAATTGATTACTGAAGCTTTAAGAATGGAAGTTAAAGCTTTTGGTGTTGAAATTACAAATGTTGCGCCGGGAGATTTTGCAACCAATATTGCAGCAGGACGTTATCATGCGCCAGTTATAAAGGATTCGGCTTATGAAAAGGTTTATGGAGATGTTTTGGCAACGATGAACGATCATGTTGATGCAGGGAGTAATCCGAATGAAATGGCTGAAGCGGTTTATAAAATTATTCAGACTAAGAAACCCAATGTGCACTATAAAGTTGGCGCTTTTATGCAGAAGTTTTCAATTGTTTTGAAACGTGCACTTCCGGACAAGGTTTATGAAAAAATGTTAATGAATCATTATAAATTATAATTCTATGGAAAAGTTAGCAGAATTTATACCTTCGATTTTTGGGATTTTAGTTATCGTTGTTATTTGGTTTGTACTTCGCAGAATACTTGGTGCTATTAGCGATAAGATTAATAATTCTGAAATTCATAGAGAAGAAACCTTAAAAGTTTTGGAAGAAATTAGAAATGAATTGAAAGAATTAAATAAAAAGAATTCTTCGGGACAGTTTTAAGTCAAATGTCTCAGTAGATTTTGAGAAAAGAATACAGGCTTTTTTGAAAACAAGGTAAAATTTACTGTTTGTACTTATTTTGTGAATTTTAATATAATTTACAAATTGATCTTGTTTTTAAAATTGTTATTGGTATTGATTTCGTAATTTTGCACCTGAATTTGCGTGAGGGATAGAAGCTAACTACCGAAGTAGTGCGGATAGCCCGACCAAATTTGGAAAAGGCGCTCATAAACGTTCTGATGAGTGCGCCTTTTGTAAATTTGGGCACGCCCGCTTAATCAACACAATTTAAATAATATAAATTATGAAATTTTTTATTGACACGGCTAATTTAGCTCAAATTAAAGAAGCACAGGCTTTAGGTGTTTTGGATGGTGTAACAACTAACCCATCATTGATGGCAAAAGAAGGAATTACTGGAAAAAACAATATCTTAAAGCATTATGTTGACATTTGCAATCTTGTTGAAGGTGACGTAAGTGCTGAAGTTAATGCCCTTGATTTTGAAGGAATGGTTAAAGAAGGCGAGGAGTTGGCTGAATTACATGACCAAATCGTTGTAAAACTTCCTATGACTAAGGAAGGTGTTATGGCTGCAAAATATTTTTCTGATAAAGGAATTAAAACTAACGTAACTCTTGTTTTCTCTGTAGGACAAGCTATCTTGGCTGCAAAAGCGGGAGCTACTTATGTTTCTCCGTTTGTTGGTCGTTTAGATGATATTTCTACTGATGGATTGAATTTGATTCAGGAAATTAGAGAGGTTTACGATAACTACGGTTACGAAACTCAAATTTTAGCGGCTTCTGTACGTCATACAATGCATATTGTTAACTGTGCTAAAATTGGTGCAGATGTTATGACAGGACCTCTTTCTGCAATTTACGGATTGTTGAAACATCCTTTAACTGATATCGGTTTAGCTCAGTTTGTTGCTGACTTCGAGAAAGGAAACAAGTAATCCTTAGATACTTACAAAATTTTAATCGCCTTTTTTCTAACGAGAAAAGGCGATTTTTTTTACTTTTATATGAAACTTAAATAGCTGATTATGAAAGTACTATTGATTGTGTTGTGTTTTTTTGTTAGTTTTTTAATAAATGCTCAGGCTAAAATTATTACTTCTGTAAATGATGTCGGAGATGTAGCAACTTATGAGCTGGATTGTTCGGTTCGGTTTCAAAGTTTGGCAAAAGGACTTCGGTATAATATTACCAGGCATGAATTTAAAGGGCCAGAAATGAAAAATAGTTATAGGTTGCTTTTGGTAATGGATGGTTTTTATTCAAAAACGTTGAATAAAGAAATGACTATTTCGGCAGTTTTAAGTGACGGAACTGTTTTGGAATCTAGAAAAATTATTGAAGATGACGGTTTTTTTGATGGCGCTTGCACTTTGAAGATTAAAGATCCTAAAGCTCTTTTAAAAGCCGATATTGACAAAGTAATAGTCCATGCGGATAAAGATGTCGTTTATTCGATTTCGGAGCCAAACAAGACGCTTTTTAAAAAGAATCTGGAGAATATTATAAAGGCTAAATAAAGGTTCTGAGGTTCTAAGATGCTAAGGTTTTCTTTTAATCTTTTGTATATAAAAAAATCCAAATTCCTATTGGAGATTGGAATTTGGATTTTTTTATATTGATATTTTAAATTTTAGTGTCCACCGCCACCGCCTTCAACGTGGCTGATACCTTGTTTCTTTAAGATTTTTGGACAGTAGAAACCGTAGAATCCTAAATAAGCAAAACCAAGTAATGGTACAATGTAAGAGAAGTGTGTGTAAGTAATTCCTAAAATTCCGTTTGGATTTGTAGCATCTAAATCACAGATACTTCCTTGTAAAAGTGGAATTACACCACCACCAAGAATCATCATAATTAAGAAAGAAGATGCTTTTCCTGTGTTTTTTCCTAAACCTGCAATCGCTAAATCGAAGATTGAAGGCCACATGATAGACAAGAATAATCCGCCAGAAATAAAGAAGAATTTAGCAATTTCTGGGTTTGGCCAAACTAATCCTAAGATCATCATGGTTAATCCTGAAATTCCGAAAAGCATTAATGTTTTTCCAGCGTTTTTACCACCAACGAAACTTACGCCAATGAATAACAAAATCCAGAATGGGTAAATGTAGAATGAAGAAACGTCGTGTGCTGCAAAGATGTTAGCGCCGATAATCACTCCGAATGCTACAGCAGGAACGATAAATTTAAGTGCTGTGTTTACTAAGTTTGAAGTGTTGAAAACGTTAACTCCACCATTCCAACGACCAATCATTAAACTTCCCCAGTAAAGCGCGATAAATGGTGCAATTGCGTCTTCTAAGATGTTTCCGAATTCGTTAGTGTGTAGTAGTGCAGGTAAGTTACTGATGATCGTAACCTCAGTTCCAACATAAATAAAGATTCCTAACATACCCAAGTATAATTGTGGATAGTCAAGAATGTTGAATTTACTGTGTCCATCTTTAATTACCGCTTCTTCCTCTTTTACTGGATTTTCGATTTTGGAGAAATTCATGAAAATAGCAACGGCAATAAAGGCAAGACCTAAAATGATGAAAGGTAATTTAATATCTTCTAATGAAAGAGCTGTTTTTTTGTTGTCTCCCATTCCGAATAAAGCAATTCCTAATAAGATTGCTCCAATTGTTGTTCCGAAAGAGTTGATTCCTCCGGCAAGAGTTAAACGGTGTGCTCCAGTTTCAGGACTTCCCATTTTAATAGCCAAAGGGTTTGCAACAATTTGCTGGATGGAGAATCCTAAACCTACTGTAAATAAAGCTGTTAAAAAGAAAGGAAAGCTTTGAATTGTAGCTGCAGGAACGAATAAAAATGAACCAACAGCTGACAAGATTAATCCTGCTGATAACGTTCTTTTGTATCCGTATTTTTGTAAAACATCTACTTTTAAGGAAACTATAAAGAATATAATTGATCCAACAAAGTACGCTGCATAAAATGCCCAGGCTACTAATTGTGATTGTACTTGCGATAAAGTAAATACTTTTTTGAATACTGGAATCAGGATGTCATTGGCAGACCCAACAAAACCCCAAAAGAAGAAGACGATTATCAACGAGATAAACTGCCCCCATTTGGTTTGCACATTTTCTGAACTCATAATAATAAGGTTAATTTTTTATTTTATTGTTTTTTGAAGACCGTAAATATATTTGTTAGGAGTATCAAAAAAAAATAAAAAGGCATAAATAATGTTAAATTTAAACCAACGACCGTGTTTTTTCAACAAAGTGTTAATTTTAACCTACTTAGAAAATGTAATTCGCAATTATATTTATTCCAATATCTTATTTTTGACCTCTTTACTGTAGTTTCGGCCTATTGGAATGTTATAAGATTGGATCTGAACGCGGTTTCCTTCTATCGATTTTACCTTGTTTAGCGCAATGACATAAGATTTATGAATTCTCAGGAAGCGTTCTGCTGGTAATTCTTCAGATAAAGATGTAAGAGATTTATGAGTAATATAGGTTTTATCTGGGGTGACAACTTTTATATATTCTTTCATTCCTTCCACAAACAGAATTTCTTCAATATTAATTTTCATCATTTTTTTATCGACTTTAATGAAAATATGTGAATCACCTTTTGCGGTTTCAACTTTAATATTGTTTTTAAGATTGTATTCGGTTGTGATTTTATTGATGCATTTTATAAATCTCGGAAGCGGAATAGGTTTTACTAAATAATCTAGCACATCGAGATCATAACTTTCGGCTGCAAATTCTCTAAAAGCAGTTGTAATAATAACTTTGGTTTTACTTTCAATAAGACTTATTAGTTCAAAACCAGTCATCATTGGCATATTGATGTCTAAAAATACGGCATCTACCGGTGTACTGTTAATGAAATCCAATGCCTCCAGAGAATTATTGAACGTAGCAATTACTTCAAAATCTGTAAAATTGGTGAAATAATTTTGCAGGACTTTGATTGCTAAAGGTTCATCATCAATTAATACACATTTAATCTTCATTCTGAGTAGGTATTTGTAATCGGATTATGTAGAAATTTAGTTTGGTTTTCTGTTTAAGGCTGAAATTGTTTCTATAAATGAGCTTTAGTCTCTTTTTAGTATTGACTAAGCCAATTCCTCTTTTTGGATTATGATTTTGTGAAATTACAAAATTATTTAAGATTTCAAAATCAAGGATTTTATTGTCGACAACTTTACAATTGATCTTTATTTTTAAGTTTTTATTGTTTACTCCTCCATGTTTAAAAGCATTTTCTACCAACGAAATAAAAATAAGTGGAGGAACGACAACATCTTCAATATTTGATTCTAAATTGATGGTTACTTCAACATTTTCAAAACGTAATTTTTCAATTTCAATATAATTTTGGATATAATCAATTTCCTTTATTAACGGAACAAACTTGGTTCCTTTTACATCATAAAGAACATATTCCATTAAATTAGAAAGTTTGATAATAACATCTGGAACTTTCTTAGAAGATTCTAATGAAAGGGCATATAAGTTATTTAAAGTATTGAAGAAAAAATGTGGCTGAATCTGATTTTCAAGATATTTTAGTTTAATCTTAAACTGATTTTCTCTTAGAGATCTGTTTCTTTCTCTTTCTCTGAGCCAAGTTAAAGTCAGATAAACTGATGATGCCATTGCAAGAACGTATAATTCACCAATACAAACGGCTACAATGTGATTGATCTCAAACGGATGATATTCTCGATTGGCTTCGGGCCAAATATTTTCGGATATAATGTAATAGGTAAGCGCTGTTTTAGCTAAATAAATGGCAAATAAACTTAAAAGCAATAATAAGGTATACATAATGTATTTCTGCTTTAGGACATATTTAGGGACTAAAACAAATAAGTTCAAATACACTAAAGGAATTACTAGTGAAAATTCGATTAAATTCGATTTGAATGCATAAGGATAATCATTAAAGTAAGCTCCCCATCTTAAAAAGTTTAAAGTAAAATAGACTCCCCAGAACCAAATGTGATTCTGAAGTTTGATATCAAATTTAACTTTTCTTATTTCTTTCAATTGGTTTTAAGATGTTTGTAGATTTTGGTTTTTCTTAACACTGTGTAATATTGTGCAACTTTAAACAATTAAAGGCAAAGACACAATTTTTTTGAATAAAATTTCGCAAATAAACTAGATTGGTGTGTTATTTTTTAAATGTAACGTTTTCGTAAAACGCATTATTGAATAATTTATGTCGTTGGTTTAAATTTTATTGTCGTTGGTTTAATTTATTTTTTTTAACAATGTCTTAAGAATAATTTTACTTCATAACTAACAAAATAAAATAAACATGAAAAAAATTTTCTCAATCTTTATGATTGTTTTTACGGCGCAATTTATGTTTGCCCAAGTAAAGACAGTCAAAGGTTTGGTAACAGACCAGAAAGGTTTGCCATTACCAGGTGTGACGGTTCTTGTTAAAGGATCAAACAAGGCAAGTCAGAGTGATTACGATGGATTGTATACAATTCAGGCGTCTAAAAATGATGTTTTGGTTTTTTCTTACATTGGATTTAAATCACAATCAGTTACTGTAACAGATGCTTCACAGTTAAATGTTTCACTTGCTGAGGATGCTCAAAATCTTAATGAAGTTGTTGTAACCGCATTAGGTATTAAGAGACAGAAAAAAGAATTAGGTTATGCTGTTCAGGATGTCAAAGGAGATCAATTAAACAAAGTAATTACTACGAACGTGGCAACAGCACTTTCCGGTAAAGTTGCGGGTGTTGATGTATCTATTCCTGCGACAGGTGTTGGTGGAAGTACCCGTGTTATTATTAGAGGTATTTCTAGTATTGGTGAGAGCAATCAGCCGCTTTACATTGTGGATGGTGTGCCAATTGATAACTCAGGATTGTCTAATGATCAGGCAGCAACAAGTAAATGGTTTGATGGTAGAGATAGCGGAGACGGAATCTCAAGTATAAACCCAAACAATATCGAAAGTTTAACGGTTCTTAAAGGAGCTGCAGCAGCTGCTTTATATGGTTCTAGAGCGTTAAATGGTGTCATTTTGATCACTACTAAAAAAGGAAGCAAAGGAGCACTAAAAGTAGAACTTAACAGTGGTGTAAGTTTTGACCGTGTAAATGCTAAATATAGTGACTATCAAAAAGAATACGGTTCTGGATCTAATGGACTTTTACCAGATCCGGCAAGACCTACTGAAGTTTACAGTTATACTACAAACGCATGGGGACCTAAATTTTCTGATACAGTAGGGCAACAAGTTGTAATATTTGATGGCTCTATGAAACCTTATGCAAGAGTTGATAATAATATTCAAGACTTTTTCAGAACTGGGGTTACAATGACAAATGGTATTTCTGTATCTTCTGGAAGTGAAAATGCATTTGTACGTTTCGGTTACAATAATTTAAAAAATGATGACGTAATTCCTAATACAGGTTTAGAAAGAAATGATGCCAGCTTAAATGCAACATTAAAATCTGAAAAATTCACTTTAGATGCTAATGTGAACTATATGGTGGAAAATACTAATAACCGACCAGGGTTAGGAGATTCTCCAAACAACGTTGGATATGCTTTAAGTGGTTTGGCACCAAATATTGATCAAGCATGGTTGAAAAATTCTCAAAATCCAGAAACTGGTGACATGTATCAATGGAATAACAATGTGTACTCATTGAACCCTTATTGGATTGTAGATCAAAATCATAATGCAACTAAGAAAAACCGTTTTATGGGTAATGTTACAGGAACATACCAATTGAAAAAATGGGTTGGATTAACTTTTAGAACTGGTTTAGATACTTATACTTTTGATTCTAAAGATTTCATGGAAGGTGGTAACACATGGCCAGGAAGAGATAATGGTTACTTAGGTATAGAAGGAATTAAAGTTTCTGAAATGAATACAGATATCATTGCTACTTTCAGTGATATTAAATTAGCAAATGATTTCACTTTTTCTGGAATTTTAGGTACTGGTAGAAGAGATTTTAGAAGAGAGCAAAACTCTAGATTCGCAACTAACATTATCGAGCCAGGAACAGAATATATTAGTAATTTCTCTAATCAAACAGAAAATGCTCCTTTAGAAACAAAAACAAGAACGAACTCAGTTTATGGTTCTGCAAAATTTGATTATAAAGGATATTTATATGCTGAATTTACAGGAAGAAATGACTGGTTTAGTGTAATTAATAAAGATGCTTTTTATCCAGCAGCTTCTATGGGATTCATCTTCTCTGATGCACTTGGTCTTCAAAGCGATACTTTCTCTTATGGTAAATTAAGAGGTTCATGGGCGCAAGTTTCAAATGCTCCTGGAGCTTATAAAAATGCATTAAACTATACAACTTATTCTTCTTATAACGGAGGAAGTGTGGTTAACATTAAAAATACTTCTGCACCAAATCCAAATTTAACCTACCAATCTAAAACTGGAATTGAGTTTGGTGTTGAAACAGCTTTCTTCAAAAATAGATTAAGAGCAGATATTACAGTGTATCGTGAAGATACTTCAGATCAAACTATAGATTTGCCTTCATCTGCAACTTCTGGATATGAATTTATCTCTGTAAATGCTGGTAAGTTACGTAACGAAGGTATCGAGGTATTCTTATCTGGTACACCAATCAAAACAAAAGATTTTGAGTGGGGAATTGATTTGAACTTCTCTAGAAATAAAAACTCAATAGTGTCTTTACATCCAGATATTGATACTTATACAATTTCAGAAGCTCGTTGGGCTGGAGCTGCAATTGTTGCTCAGGTTGGAGGACAATACGGAACCATTATGGGGAAAGATTTCTTGAAAACACCATCTGGAGAAAAAATTGTTGGAGCTAATGGTATGCCTTTGTTTACAGATAATAAAGTGGCTTTAGGAAAAGGTCTTCCTGATTGGGCAGCAGGTTTAACAAACCGTTTCTCTTACAAAGGAATTACACTTCAGTTCTTAATTGATATGAAATTTGGAATGGATGTATATTCTATGACAAATGCACTTGCCGCTCAAAAAGGTCTTTTGGATATTACAACTGAAGGTAGAGATGCTTACAATGCTGCAAGAGCTCAGGCTGTTGCAAATGATCCAAACTTTAGTCAGTCAACTTGGGTTCCTACTGCAGGTTATGTAGTTAAAGGTGTGGTAAACACTGGTACAGCAGAAAATCCAAATTATGTACAAAATACAACTCCTGTAAATCCTCAGGATTACTGGAGCAGTGTTTTCAATAATACACCGGCACCGTTTGTTTATGATGCTTCTTACGTAAAACTTAGAGAGGTAAGTTTAGGATATACAATTCCTGGAAGTGTTTTCGCTGGTTCAAAAATTAGTTCAATTTATGTTTCAGCATTTGCTAGAAATCTATTGACTTTTAATAAAGATTTACCAAACGTTGATCCTGAATCTATGTATACTTCAGGTAATGGGCAAGGTTTTGAATATGGTTCTTTACCATTTAGAAGATCGTATGGTTTTAATCTTAAAGTTACATTCTAAAAAATAGAAATTATGAAATTTAAAAATATAATATTAGCTGCACTTGTAACTTTTGCTACGGTAAGCTGTACAGACAACTTTGACGAATTGGAAAAAGATCCAGTTGCGTTATCTGCAAATCCTGCAGGACAGCTTTCATTTACTCAATTGTGTATGTCTGGTGACGGATATTACCAATGGAGAGCCAATCTTATCTATTCTGGAGGATTTGTACAGCACTATGCGGGAGCATGGAATGTAACAGAATTTGGAAGCAAGTTTAAGAAAAACGACGACTACGCAACTGCATTGTGGAGAAACGGATATGCTAATGAACTGAAAAGTATCGTAGACGTTCTTGAAAAAACAAGTGGAAAAGCGGATATGGTAAATATGAATGCTGTAGCAAAAATCATGAAAGTAATGATTGCTCAGCGTATCACAGATTTATATGGTGATGTTCCTTATTCAGAAGCAGGTTTAGGTTTCTCTAAAGGAATTGTAACACCAAAATACGATAAGCAACAAGATATCTACAATATGTTCTTCAAAGAATTAGAAGAAGCTTTTGTACAATTAAATGATAATGGTGGTGCTATTAAAGGTGACTTGTTTTATAATGGAGATGTTTCAAAATGGAAAAAACTGGCGAACACAATTCGTTTGCGTTTGGCAATGAGAATCTCAGAAGTTAGTGCAGCAGAAGCAGAAAAACAAGCAAAAGCGGCATTCCAAAATGGTGTTTTCGAGAGTAATCTTGATAACTGTATCATGAAACATTTGGATTATCCTTTTAATGATACTCCTGGAGCACTTGATTTTAGAGGAAATGGTCTTTCTTATGCGCTTATCGGAAACGAAAATGGAGATCACTTTAGTTCTCTAATGATTAATTTCTTAAAAAACAATGGAGACCCTAGATTAACAATGCTTGCTACTCCAAAAACTGGCGGTGCAGCAGGTGGTGCTCCTCTTCCTGGAGAAGATTTGTACATAGGAAATACACCTGGACTTTTTCAATGGGAAATGCCTGGTGGTTCTAACGCAATCTCTGGAATTCAGCCTTATTTAAAACTAAGAACAACGCCGTTTTTACATGTAAGTTATTCAGAATCACAATTGTTATTGGCTGAAGCGGCATTTAGAGGATGGGTTACAGGTTCAGCAGCCGATTACTATAAAAAAGGTGTTGAAGCAGGTATTAGACAATTGGAAATTTACGGAGCGGCTGCGCCAACTGCCGCAGCTATCAACACGTATTTAGCGGCAAAACCATTAGTTGCAGGATCTGAAAAAGAACAAATTGCAACACAGCTTTGGGTTACTTATTTATTCAACAGTATTGAAGCTTATTCAAACTGGAGAAGAACAGGATTCCCTCAATTGCTTCCAATTACAAATCCAGATTCTGAAACAAATGGTGTTACGCCAAAACGTTTATACTATCCAAATGATGAAATGCAGAAGAATGGAGCTAACTATACAGAAGCTTTATCAAGAATGGGAGGAACAAATGACTGGCTGAACAAAGTTTGGTGGGATGTAAACTAATAAAAAACTAAAGATGTGCCTAATAAGGTATTATTTAAATCTAATTAAGATTAAAAATTATGAGTAAAAATAAAGCCTTGTTAGGTATCCTCTTTTTCATAAGTTCACTTATATCTGTTTACAGCTGTACTTCTCAAAGAGATTCAGAAAATGATGATGTTAAACAAAAAAATGCCAGAGTAGTAGGATATCTGTCTACGGATAATTTTGATAAAATGACCTCCATTCAGTTTTGTAAATTGACGCATTTGAATGTAGCATTTGCAAATCCTGATAAAAACGGAAATCTTGTTTTTTCAGGAGATATTGATGGACTTATCAAATATGCAAAATCTGTTAATCCGAATATTGTAATTAGTATTTCTTTAGCCGGAGGTGTAATTTCAGAAGAACAGGCATCGAATTGGTCTTGGTTAATCGATAAGCCAGAAAACAGACCTGTTTTAATTCAGAACATTGTAAATTTTGTAGACCTTCATAAGTTGGATGGCGTTGATGTAGATTTAGAATGGGATGCCGTAACAGTCGGATATAGTGGTTTTGTTTTAGAATTAAAAAAGAGTCTTCTAGAACGTAAAAAACTGATGACTGCTGCATTACCAAATAATTCTCGTTTTGCAAATATAAGCGCTGCCGCTTTACAAGCTTTTGATTTTATAAATGTTATGGCTTATGACAGCACTGGTCCTTGGGCGCCGAACAAACCAGGTCAGCATAGTTCTTTTGCTTTCGCGAAAGAGGGAATTGAATTTTGGAAACTTCAAAATGTTCCAAGTGAAAAATTAACTCTTGGAGTGCCGTTTTATGGCTACAATTTTACTAATCCAGAAGTTACAAGTTCAAAATACGGAGAAATTGTGGCAACAGGAAAACAATTTGCAGAGCTTGATGAATTGGGTAAAATATATTACAATGGTAGACCGACAATTGCTCAAAAGGTAGAATACGCCGCTCAAAATACAGGCGGAATTATGATTTGGGAATTGTCGCAAGATTCTTTTGACGAATATTCTTTATTGGAAGTAATTCATAAAAAATATACTTCCTTAAAAGTAAAAACGACAAATCTGTGTGGCAACTAAATCATTGTTTTAACAAACATCAAAAAAATAAAAATCATAAGGTTTTAAGTTTGGTTAGTAGTAAATGGTATAGGCAGTAAAAGCTGTCTATACTATTTCTTAAAACCAAAATGGTAATTACTACAAAAAAGAAAAGAAATGAAAAGTGCTTTAGAAATAAAACCTGATATCAGTTATAAAAGCGCCGGAAAATTTGAAGAAACGCGATTTGAAAAAATTCATAACGAAATCTTCAAAAGTTCTGTCGAAGCTTCTGTAATTGTAGCACAGGAAATTGCGCAGCTAATTCGATCTAAACAAGAGAAAAACAAATCTTGTGTTTTGGGTTTAGCTACAGGTTCTTCTCCTATAAAAGTTTACGAAGAACTGGTGAGAATGCACAGAGAAGAAGGACTAAGCTTTAGCAATGTGATCACTTTTAATCTGGATGAATATTATCCGATGACGAAAGAGAACAATCAGAGCTATCATTATTTCATGCATGAACATCTCTTTAATCATATTGATATCAAACCTGAAAACATTAATATTCCTGATGGTACAGTAGCCATTGACGAAATCAATCAATATTGTATTGATTACGAAATGAATATTAAAAATGCTGGAGGTCTTGATTTTCAGTTATTAGGAATTGGACGAACAGGTCATGTTGGTTTTAACGAACCAGGTTCGCACATCAATTCAGGAACTCGAATTATTACATTAGATCATATTACGAGAGTCGATGCTTCATCTGCTTTTAATGGGATTGATAATGTACCGAAACGTGCCATTACAATGGGGGTTTCAACCATTATGCGATCAAAACGTATTGTTTTGATGGCATGGGGACAAAACAAAGCAGAAATTATCAAAAGAACCATTCAAGGCGATATCAGTTCTGAAGTTCCAGCTACATTTTTGCAAAATCATCCTAATGCGACTTTTGTTTTAGACCAATCGGCAGCAACAGAATTAACCCGTTTTAAAACTCCTTGGTTAGTTGGTGAATGTCTTTGGACTCCTGAAATGAAAAGCAAAGCCATTGTTTGGTTGTGTCAAAAAACAAAACAGTCTATTTTGAAATTGACCGACCGTGATTATAACAATAACGGAATGTCTGATCTTTTGGCACAAGAAGGTTCTGCGTATGATATGAACATTAACATGTTTAATATTTTACAACATACCATTACTGGATGGCCAGGTGGAAAACCAAACACAGATGATTCTTATCGTCCAGAAAGAGCAAATCCGGCAAAAAAGAGAGTCATTCTTTTTAGTCCGCATCCAGATGATGATGTAATTTCTATGGGAGGAACTTTTTCTAAACTAATCAAACAAGGTCATGATGTGCATGTCGTATATCAAACTTCAGGAAATATTGCGGTTTCAGATGATGAAGCGTTAAAATTTGCAGAAGTTGCGAGTGATTTTGTTGGAGAAGACAAAGCAGATATCAATTTCAAAGCTGTAATTAATTTTCTAAACAACAAATCAGAAAACCAAATTGATTCTCTTGAAGTTCGAAAATTAAAAGGATTAATTAGAAGAAGAGAATCTTACGGAGCAACAAGATACATTGGTTTAAAAGATGAAAATACACATTTCTTAGATCTCCCTTTTTATGAGACAGGACAAGTAAAAAAGAATCCGTTAGGACCAGAGGATATTACTATTGTAAAAGATATCATCGCTAAAATAAAACCGCATCAGGTATTTGCTGCTGGTGATCTAGCAGATCCACATGGAACGCATGAAGTTTGTTTGAATGCCATTTTTGCTGCATTAAAAGAACTTAAATCAGAACCTTATATGGATGATTGTTGGCTTTGGCTTTACAGAGGAGCTTGGCACGAATGGGATATTCATGAAATAGACATGGCAGTTCCATTGAGTCCGTCTGAGGTATTATTAAAGCGTAATGCTATTTTACATCATCAGTCTCAAAAAGACAGAGTGATGTTTCAAGGAAATGATTCACGAGAATTTTGGGTGAGGGCAGAAGATCGTAATAAAAATACGGCCATTTTATATGATGAATTAGGTTTGGCCGAATATGAAGCAATAGAAGCTTTTAAACGTTTTGATTACTAATTAATTTTTACAGATTCATTTAATAATGAATCGAATAACAAGATTCGGATTGATCCCATTGCAAAAGTGAGGTAAAGCAGAAGACTCTCTGAATTTTGTTTTTTTAATAAATTCAGGATACTTAAAAACTATCCAAACCAAAAAAAAGAAAAATGAAATATCTATTTGTACTATTGTTTGCAGGCATATCTGCAGGCGCTCAGATTCAGAAAGAGCAGCTCAATCTTATGCCATGGCCTCAGAATGTTGTTGTTAATGAAGGTAATTTTACTTTGAATAAAAATTTTAAAGTAAATATTACAGGTAATCCCAATCCAAGAATTTTTGGAGGAGTAACGCGTTTCTTGCGCCGACTAGATGGTAGAACAGGTATGTTTTTCCAACAAGGATTTATTACAAAATTAAACGAGGTTCCAAACGCAGAATTGCAAATCAATTGTACTAAAAGTGGAAAAATTGGTTTGTATGAAGACGAAAGTTATCACTTGGATATTGCTTCGAATAAAATTATCATAAATGCGTCAAGTGATTTAGGTGCTTTACATGGCTTGGAAACCTTATTACAAATGCTGCAGAATAATGCATCGTCATTTTACTTTCCGGTTTCAAAAATATCTGATTTTCCAAGATTTACTTGGAGAGGTTTAATGATTGATGCTTCAAGACATTTTCAGCCAGTTGATGTAATCAAAAGAAATATAGATGCTTTGGCAGCAATGAAAATGAATGTTTTTCACTGGCATTTGGTTGACGATCAAGGCTGGAGAATCGAAATGAAAAAACACACCAAGTTTATCGAATTAGCATCAGATGGACTTTATTATACACAAGAGGAAATTAAAAATATCGTAAAATATGCAGATGAGCGCGGTATTTTAATTGTTCCAGAAATAGATGTTCCAGGTCACGGATCAGCAATTTTGACGGCTTATCCAGAAATTGGAAGTAAAGTAATTACGCTGACAGGAGGAACATCCGAAAAAAATATTCAAGGTACAGCAATTGCAACCTATGGAATTGAAAGAAATGCGGGAATTTTTTCTCCAACATTAGATCCTTCAAATCCTAAAACATATCAAATTTTAAGTGAAGTTTTTGATGAGGTTTGTCCTTTATTTCCAGGTGCTTATTTTCATATTGGAGGAGATGAGAACGAAGGAAAAGATTGGGATGCAAATCCGAAAATTCAAGAATTTAAAAAGAAACACAACTTAAAAACCAATCACGAATTACAGACTTACTTCACTATGCAATTGGCTCCGATGTTGAAAAAACATGGAAAACAGTTAATGGGCTGGGAGGAAATCTTAACTAAGGATTTATCTAAAGAAGCAATTGTTCACTCGTGGAGAGGTCCAAATGAAGGAATGACAGCTGGACAATCTTTGGTAGATGCTGTGAAAAAAGGATACAAAACAGTTTTGTCAAACGGATATTATATTGATTTAATGTATCCAATTGCTAGTCATTATCTAAATGATCCAATGCCAAAAGGAGTTACTCTTTCAGCAGAAGAAAAAGCAAGAATTTTGGGAGGTGAAGCAACCATGTGGACAGAATTAGCGACATCTGAAACAATCGATTCAAGACTTTGGCCAAGAACAGCGGCAATTGCAGAAAGACTTTGGTCTGCAGAAGATATTACTGATGTCGAAAATATGCGTAAACGTTTAGAAACTGTTTCTTTCAGATTGGAAGAATTAGGCGTTACACACATTCGCAACAAAGATGTGATTCTTAGAAATATTGCAAATAATCAAGATATTAAACCGCTTGAAGAATTTTCGTATGTGAGCGAACCATTAAAAGGATACACTCGTAACAAAGGTGGAACAGAATATCAAATGTACTCTCCGTTTACTTTATTCGCAGACGCTTGCGGTCCAGATTCGAAAGATTCTTTAGCATTTGATACTGCAGTAAGTCAGTATTTAGCCAATAAATCGGCAGAAAATAAAGCCAAAGTCGCGGCATTTTTCAATAAATGGATTGCGGTACACAAAGATTTGACAGCACTTAGTGCCAATGCACCATTGGTACAGCCGATACTTCCTTTATCTAAAAAGTTAAGCGATGCTTCGCAGGAATTATTATTGGTTTTGGATAATAAATCAGCTTCTAGTAATTTGAAAAATCTAGTAGAAGATTGTAATACAAAAGATCATGCAGATGTAGAACTAGGTGTTTATACAAGCTTGAAGAAATTATTGTAAAATTAGTTTGAATTAGTGTTTAGTAATTTATTGCCATTATTGATTTAAAATGATTTATCTCTGCCAGAAAACAATTTGGCAGAGATATTTACAAAGATGTTTTGCTGGTCAATTCCATTTGATTGGTTTAAGATATATTTTCAAGAGTTAATAACAAAGTTCATGAAAATTAATTGAGGTAAAATTTTTGGTGGGTTAAAATTGAGTTTGGTTATTTATTTTTTAATCTAAATTTTATTTCAAAACAATGTACCGAGTTTAGGTAATTTGTTATTTGGTTTTTACCTATACGAGGACATTTATAAAACCTGGCAATTCGTTGTCAGGTTTTTTTATTAAAAAAAAGTTTCAATTTATTAGGAAGAAACTCTTTTAACGTTATTTTTACCACAACTAATCAAACCCATAACTAATGAAAATTTTTTCAATTTTTAATTTTGTATTCTCTATTGTTGGTGCTGGCTTACTGGCTGGAGCAATTTATCTTTATGTAGACAAACAAGCTTTTTTAGCGAAAGCAGAAACCGTGCAGGGAACCGTTACAGAACTGATTCCGAAACGTTCTAAAGAATCAACAACTTATAGTCCTGTGTTTTCTTTTACAACAAAAACGGGTCAAACCATTATGCATCATTCATCAGTAAGCAGTAGTCCGCCGAGTTATGATGTTGGGGAGAAAGTGGAAGTTTTTTATGATCCAGAAAACCCTAATAAAGCTGAAATAAAAGGTTTTGTGTCGCTATGGCTTGGCGTATTGATTTTAGGAGTTGTAGGGACAGTTTTCTTTTTAATAGGTTCTTTAGGAATTGTATTCCGTTGGCTTAAAAAAAGAAAAACGCAAAATTTACGCGAAACAGGAAAACCTATTGCAGCAAAATTTACACAAGTGCAATTAAATACCAATCAAACATTAAACGGTCGAAATCCTTTTCAAATTTTAAGTCAATGGCAGGATCCAAAGACCGATGAATTGTATGTTTTTAAAAGTGATAACATTTGGTTTGATCCTACAGATTTTGTAAAAACAGACACTGTTAGAGTTTTCATTGATCCAGAAAATCCTTCAAAATATACTATGGATACTTCTTTCTTACCAAAACTTAAAAATTAGAAATAAAGCAAGCTTAACCGTTTAGTAAGCTTTACGGTTAAGTAAAACTAAATTTTGATTACTTTTGAAATCAAATACAATGTTTCAGAATCCATGCGTCAATTCTTCAGTCTAGTTACTTTTCTTTTTGTTTTTTCTTTAAATTCCCAAAATAAATTCGGAAATCCAGAAGTTGATCCCTTACAAATTCAGAAAACCTACGAGCAATGGTCGGTTTATAATAAAGGGATTATGCTTTCCAGAGATTTCAAAGCATTGGATGCTGAATCAAAAGAAATAACTAAAGAAACTTTTTTAGATCAATTGGCAAATGGAAACTTCATTCCGATAAAAATAAAATCTGAAAAAGATAGTTGCGTTTACAAGCTATTCAAAATTCAGCCCAAAACCGACTCAAGCATAAAAGCAACAATCAATCAAATTGGTTTTGATGCTTACAAAAACTTCAAAATGGAAGGAACCGCTTTTCCTGAATTTTCATTTAAAGATTTGAACGGAAATCTGCTTACGAACGAATCCATGAAAGGGAAAATTATCGTAATAAAATGCTGGTATATTCACTGCGCGCCCTGCATTAGGGAATTTTCTCAAGTGAACAAATTAGTGGAAGATTATAAAGACAGAAAAGATATTGTTTTTATAAGTTTAGCCGAAGATTCTCCAGAACAATTAAAAACGTTTTTAGCGAGAAAACCATTGTCTTATTCTGTAATTCCAGATATGAAAGAATACATGAATAATGCTTTACAGTTGAATTCTTTTCCAACACATTTTATCATCAACAAAGAAGGCTTAATTTCAAAAGTGCTTCCAAATTTCGAGAGTTTAGAGGTCGCTTTAGCGAAAGAAAGTAAGTTGTAGTTGAATCTCGAAAAGTCGCAAATGCAAAAAGTTTTTAAGCAAAGTAACCCCATTTTTGTCATTTCGACGAAGGAGAAATCTCCGTAAGTAGCTCCGCACTGATAAGCCAATCTTTGT
Source organism: Flavobacterium panacis (assembly GCF_024649945.1). Taxonomy (GTDB): domain Bacteria; phylum Bacteroidota; class Bacteroidia; order Flavobacteriales; family Flavobacteriaceae; genus Flavobacterium; species Flavobacterium panacis. The sequence continues at coordinate 105,774 of NZ_JANKMS010000004.1, forward strand.
AGAGTTTCTTGCGAAGATTTGCTTCGCCTGTTCGCTATCGCTCGGGTCTCCTTCGTCGAAATGACAAGATTGTGTGTAAATAATCTGGCAAAACAAAACTTTATTGCGAGAGAATTTTCGTTCGGATATAAAAAAACCTTAGCACCTTAGCATCTTTGCAACTTAGAACCTTTTTCACTACTTTTGCACCAAATTAATTAAAAAGACATTCATGTTAACAGTCAATAATTTATCAGTTCAATTTGGTAAAAGGATTTTATTTGATGAAGTAAATACAACTTTCACTCACGGAAACATCTACGGAGTTATTGGAGCCAATGGTGCTGGAAAATCTACTTTTCTAAAAATCATTTCAGGTGATATGGACCCAACTTCTGGGCATATTCACTTAGAGCCAGGAAAACGTATGTCGGTTTTAAACCAGAACCACAACATGTTCGACGAACATACTGTTTTGGAAACCGTTTTAATGGGGAATAAAGTTTTGTATGCTGTTAAAAAAGAAATGGATGAACTTTATTTAGATTATAACGATGCCAATGCGGACCGAATTGGAGAGCTTCAAGTTCAGTTTGAAGAAATGAACGGTTGGAATGCCGATTCTGACGCAGCCTCAATGTTATCTAACTTAGGAATCACAGAAGCAGATCATTATACTTTAATGGCTGATATGGAAGGAAAAATGAAAGTACGTGTGCTTTTGGCGCAGGCACTTTTCGGAAATCCTGATGTATTGATTATGGATGAGCCTACCAACGACTTGGATTTCGAGACAATCGCTTGGTTAGAAAACTTCTTGGCAAACTACGAAAACACTGTAATCGTTGTATCTCACGACCGTCACTTTTTAGATGCGGTTTGTACACATATTTCTGATATTGATTTCGGAAAAATCAATCACTACTCAGGAAACTATACGTTCTGGTACGAGTCTAGCCAATTAGCGGCAAAACAACGTGCACAGCAAAACAAAAAAGCAGAAGAGAAGAAACAAGAATTGGAAGAATTTATTCGTCGTTTTAGTGCAAACGTGGCGAAATCGAAACAAGCAACTTCTCGTAAAAAAATGATTTCGAAATTGAATATTTCTGAAATTAAACCTTCAAGCCGTCGTTACCCTGCGATTATTTTCGATCAGGATCGTGAAGCTGGAGATCAAATCTTAAACGTAGAAAACTTATCGGCATCTGTAGATGGCGAAGTTTTATTTAAAGATATTAACTTGAATATGGCGAAAGGCGATAAAATCGTTCTTTTCTCTAAAGATTCACGTGCGACAACTGCTTTCTACGAAATTTTAAATAACGAACAAAAAGCAGATTCTGGAACTTTCGATTGGGGAATTACAACCAACCAAGCGTATTTACCAGCTGAAAACCACAAATACTTCGAAAATGATTTAAGTTTAGTAGATTGGTTACGTCAGTACGCTAAAACAGAAGAAGAGCGTGATGAGGTTTTCATTAGAGGTTTCTTAGGGAAAATGATTTTCTCTGGAGAAGAAGCTTTAAAAACGTCTAGAGTTTTATCAGGAGGAGAAAAAGTGCGTTGTATGTTGTCTAGAATGATGATGGAGCGTGCTAACGTTTTGATGCTTGATGAGCCAACAAACCACTTAGATTTGGAGTCTATTACGGCTTTCAACAACTCATTGAAAAACTTTAAAGGTTCTGTAATTTTCACAACTCATGACCACGAGTTTGCACAAACTGTTGGTAACCGAATTGTAGAATTGACGCCAAACGGAGTTATCGATCGTTACATGACATTTGATGAATATCTTGATGATGAAAAGATTCAGGAACAAAGAAAGAAGATGTACAATCTTTAGTTTTTGAAATTCCAATAGGAAAATTCCAAATTCCAAACTTTGACAAAGTTTTACAACCATAAAAAAATCCCAAACTCCAAGTTTAATTGGAATTTGGGATTTTTTAATTTGTAAATTTTATTTTATTTATTTCTTTCCGAACATTTTAGCGAAGATCCAGATAATAATCGCAATGATAAAGATTACGATAAAGATTCCGAATCCCATTCCGGCTTTAAAAATGTCTCCTACTAGTTCACAGCTTGTAAATGAAAATAGTATTACAAATACCATTAACAATCTAAGTATTTTATTTTGCATGATTTTGAGTTTTTAAGTTCAATACTAAAATTACTTCAAGAATCAGGAAAATGTGTTATAGAATTTTTGAGAAATGTTTTAGGATTTTGATTTCGACTCTTTGGTTAAATAGGTTCTTTATTCTCCTATAGTTCCCGTTTTGACTTTTCCTGCTTTTTTGTAGCTTACAGCAATTACTCCGCTGGGCGTAACGGTACTTTCTGCTAAGGTAAATCCTGACGGAGTTGCACTATCTTTGAATAGTTTTTTTCCTTTACCAAGAACGATAGGATAAATTAGAAGAGCAAATTCATCAACTAAATCATGTTCAAGCAAAAGCTGAACAAGTGTCGCGCTTCCCCAAACTTTAATAGATCCGCCTTCAGAATTTTTAAGTTTTTTGATGTCGTCTAGAGACGATAGAAATTCTGAGTTTTCCCAATCTGAGTTTTTTCTCGTAGAAGATAAAACGTATTTGGTAACTTCATTAATTCCCGGCCAGCCTTCAGCATTTTTGGGCCAATAATCTTCAAAAATATCAAATGTTTTTCTGCCTAAAAGAATATCGGCAGGTTTCATTTGTTCCTGCATGACATTGCCGTATTCTTCATCTCCAAAAGGCGCTACCCAACCTCCATATTCAAAACCATCCGAAGTATCTTCTTCCGGACCACCAGGCGCCTGCATGACACCATCGATGGTAATCATGGTTATGACGATTATTTTTCTCATGATTTCTAAGTTTTTGAATTTGACTTAAAATTAATTAAAAATCAGAGAAATGTTTTATAGAATTTTTAAGGAAATGTTTAACGATTTAGCTTCGCATTGTTTTTATTTCCAAAAGTACGAGTGCGGTAATAACGATGATTTCAGTTAAAAAATAAATGATGGCAAATACAGAAATACTTTCGTAATAGTAAATCATAATCAAAAGTGTCAAAACACAATAAAGAATATTAGCAGTACAGATTACTTTTAAAAACGATTTCCAATTTCGCTTGACGAAAAAATAACAACTGATCGAATAAATGAAAAAACTAAATGCAATAATTGAAAGGTATTCAAAAACATTTTTTGATAAACCGAAAAATTCGTTAAAATTTCTAAGAATAAAATAGAGCAGAAGAGTAGTTAGCAAAGCCCCAAAGCTGTCCAATAAAAATATGTTATTTGGTTTTAGAAGAATTTTTTGAAGAGCCCCTTTCATTCCGATGCTGTCAATTAGGATTTAACTATAATATCACTGATTTAAAAAATCTAATGCTTTTTGTGTCAGATTGCATTTTTTTTCATGAAAGAATGCTAAACATTTTTTTAGTTCTAGGTTATTGTTTGTATTCCCAACAAAAGTAAATGTAGAATTTATTTTAGTGATTTCAATATTTGTGGTCTTGTAAGCTAAATAGATGTCAATTTTTTCGATATTTTCATAATATTCAGTTTTACCCCAAAAACCGCCTCTGTGTTCAAAGGATTCTTCTTTTAAAATTAATTTCGGGTTGTAATTGTTGATTGCCCAGACAAAAGGGAGAGGGATCTTTTTTATGCCAGTAAATCCAGCGATTAATTTTACATCAATATCTTTTCTGTTAATATGTATAATGATTGGATTTTGACCATCTAAGTCTCTTTTTGAACGACCAAATATGCCAATTTCACTTTCATTGCTAGTTGGTGTCTTTATTTCTGAAGGATGAACGTAGGTATACATTCCGTAATAATGTCCCGATATAGACCATCCTTCGGCCTTTTTAAGTGTGGTAACTCCAAAATCACCGGCAGGAGATCCTATATGAACAGGACCATATTCAGCCATAATCTTTATAGCTTCTTTCCTTATGTCTTCAATCGCATCTGTATTGTTAAAAACAATGTAACTGCCATTTTGAAATAAAACCCAATCTTGAAATTTAGGATTAATAGCAAGTCTTACATTTTCAATTAAAGTTTGATTATTTGTCATTTTGTATTGAAACTTATGAAATAAAAAAATTTAGAATACGAAAATATATTATAAAAGGGTAAGTAAAATATAAAATGCAAAAAATATTTCCTTTCTCAACACCCCAACAAATAAAATCAGATTCCGTATATTTGCCCGACCAATCATTACAATTAATTATGAGCCAGAAAGTATTACTTAATTCAAAAGAAGTTACTATCATACTTCACCGTTTGGCTTGTCAGTTAATCGAAAAACATCTTGATTTTTCAAATACTATTTTAGTGGGAATTCAGCCAAGAGGCGTTTTTTTAGCTGAACGTTTAAAACAAATATTAGAAAACGAGTACCAAGTTCCTGAAATTTCTTTGGGTTATTTGGATATCACTTTTTTTAGAGATGATTTTCGTCGTACAGAAAAGCCACTCGAAGCCAACAAAACTCAAATCAATTTTATAGTCGAAGACAAAAAAGTCATTTTTATTGATGACGTTTTGTTTACGGGCCGAAGCATTCGCTCTGCATTAACTGCCATTCAATCTTTTGGAAGACCTTCAGAAATCGAATTGTTAGTTTTAATTGACAGACGTTTCAGCCGTCATTTACCAATTCAACCCGATTATCGCGGTCGTCAGGTAGATGCTATTAATGGTGAAAAAGTGATTGTAAGCTGGAAAGAAAACGACGGCGAAGATGTAGTTCATTTGGTTACAAATTAGTTTAATCGGTTCACCGGTTATTAGTTTAATCGGCAAAACGACATTTTAACGATTAAGCAATAAATGATTAAACAATATAGCATGACAGAGAACGAAGAGTTTATTTATGAGTCAATTTTTAATCAGGTAAGAATGGGATTTCTTTCTATTGATGATATCAAGGATAACATTATGGAAGAAATTGAAGATAACGAATTTGAAGAGGAAATCTCAGAAGCTTGGGCTTTTGAAAAAATCGACGAAGAATACCAAAAGTTATTAGAAGAAAGTAAAAATTGGGAAAGCCCAACAGATACTGAAAAGCTTATAAATGCGTTTGATGATTTATGTGATCAGAATATCATTGCACTTCACAATGCTGGATATACGACAAGCGACGGAGAATACGAAGTTGTCGAAGTCGAAAGAGATCTCAGAAATAGCGGCGTAGAATCTGACGGTTATTGCTTTTATCACGAACAGGATTTGGCGAGAGCTGTAATGCAAGATGATCCGAGTTTGTTTATCGCTTTTCAGAAAGTAGATAATTCTGATGAAGCGACGACAATTGAAGTTGGAAATAAAGTTGTAGAAGTTCTAAGAAATAATGGTCTTGAAGTAAAATGGGATGGTTCTGCTAAAAGAAAGTTAGAAATCCCAGGTTTCAGATGGAAGCAAATTTATGATGAAGACGGAAGAGATTTGCAGGATTACAGTGAAGTTGTCGAAAGGATGACGGAATAGAGTAGCTGCTCTTTAAACAAGCATGGAATGTCGAATATTTCGGCATTCAGTAATTTGACCAATAATATTAAAGAAAGAAAAATGAAAGAATTAAGCGTAAATCATTTATTAGGTATAAAATATATCAATGAAAATGATATTAACCTGATTTTTGAAACGGCAGATCATTTTAAAGAAGTCATTAACCGACCAATTAAAAAAGTTCCTTCATTACGAGATATTACCATTGCCAATATTTTCTTCGAAAACAGTACCAGAACCAAACTCTCTTTCGAATTAGCGCAGAAACGTTTATCTGCTGATGTAATCAGTTTTTCTGCAGCTCAATCGTCGGTTAAAAAAGGAGAGACCTTGATTGATACTGTAAATAATATCCTTTCGATGAAAGTTGATATGGTTGTAATGCGCCACTCCAATCCCGGAGCGGCTTATTTTTTATCTAAAAATGTCAAAGCAAGTATCGTAAACGCAGGTGACGGCGCACACGAACACCCGACTCAAGCTTTATTGGACAGTTATTCTATCAGAGAAAAACTAGGTGATGTAGCGGGTAAAAAAGTGGTTATCGTGGGTGATATTCTGCATTCGAGAGTAGCTTTATCCAACATATATGCTTTGCAAATGCAAGGTGCAGAAGTAAAAGTTTGCGGACCAAAAACGTTAATTCCAAGATATATTGAATCTCTTGGTGTTACGGTTGAACCGAATTTACGCAAAGCTTTAGAATGGTGTGATGTTGCCAATATGCTTCGTGTACAAAACGAACGTATGGACGTAAACTTCTTCCCATCAACGCGTGAATACGCACAACAGTACGGAGTAGACAAACCGCTTTTGGATTCGCTAGGAAAAGAAATCGTAATTATGCACCCAGGACCAATTAATAGAGGAGTAGAGATTACTTCCGAAGTTGCTGATTCTGATCATTCTGTGATCTTGAATCAGGTAGAGAATGGTGTAGCGATTAGAATGGCGGTTATTTATCTTTTAGCTTCTAAAATACAGTAGATTTAGTATTCAGTCGCAGTCGCAGTTTTCAGTTAACGGAAACTTAAAAACTGGGACTAAAAACTATTTTAAACGGAAAGTTTGAAGTTATAGTTAGAAACTGAATACTGAAAACTGCGACTGAAAACTCTTTTAAAGAGATAGTTTACAGTCATAGTAAGAAACTGAAAACTGTGACTGCGACTGAAAACTATAAAAAACTTCGTACCTTAGCTCTCAGAAAATCAATTTTTATACAAGCCCCATATATTAAAAAATGAAAGTAGATCAAAAAGGACATACCGTTACTATTAAAGACACACAAGGAGATGTAAATGCTTTCCTTGAAAATGTGACGCAGCAATTTAAAACCTTTGAAAAACAAAATATTATAATCGATTTATCAGCTGATGCGATTACAGAAAAAGATTTAAAAGCTTTTTTACCGCTTTCTAAAGCACATAAAAAAGCAAAAAAATCTTTTGTAATTGTGGCTTCTGATCTTGATTTTAATGCTATTTCAGATAAATTAGCAGTGGTTCCTTCACTTTTGGAAGCACACGATATTATCGAAATGGAAGAAATCGAAAGAGACCTCGGATTCTAATTTTGGATTTCTGATTTTAGATTTTAGATTTTTTTTAATACTAAATCTAAAAATTAGTTAATCTAAAATCTTCAATCTAAAATCTAAAATTAGTAAATGAAACTAACAATACTTGGCTGTTATGCCGCAACTCCACGAACACTTACAAACCCGACTTCGCAGGTTTTAGAAATCAGAAACAGACTTTTTTTAATTGACTGCGGTGAAGGAACTCAGGTTCAGCTTCGAAAGAACAAGATTAAATTCTCTAAAATTAATTACATTTTTATTTCCCATCTTCATGGAGATCATCTTTATGGATTGATTGGAACAATTTCGACTTTTTCACTTTTAGGAAGAACAACCGATTTACATATTTATGGACCAAAAGGAATTAAAGAACTGATTCTGCTTCAATTAAAATTGACAGAATCGTGGACTACGTACAGTTTGTTTTTTCATGAATTAGAATCAAAAGAAAGTGAAGTTGTTTTTGAAGATAACAAAGTAATTGTCAAAACAATTCCGTTGAAACACCGCGTTTATACAAACGGATTTTTATTTCAGGAAAAACCAGCTGAACGAAAATTGAATGTAGAAGCTGTTCAGCAGTATGATATTCATGTGGCTTATTATCAAAAAATAAAAAATGGCGGTAATGTTACTTTGGATGATGGAACTGTAATTGAAAATGAGAAACTTACTTTTGATCCTGAACCAACAAAAAGTTATGCCTTTTGTTCGGACACGGTTTATAATGAAGAAATAATTCCAATTATTGCGAATACTGATATTTTATACCATGAATCGACGTTTTTAGATTCTGAAGCGAGACTTGCTGAAAAAACACTTCATTCAACTTCCAAAGAAGCGGCGACTATTGCATTAAAAGCTAATGTAAAACAATTAATTCTAGGTCATTATTCTACACGTTATGACGGAATTGAGCGTTTTAAAGAAGAAGCAGAAACGATTTTCGCGAATGTACTTTTGGGAGATGATGGAGTTTCATTTGAGTTTTAAAAGGTGCTAAGATTCTAAGATGCTGAGGTTCTGAGTTTTTGAACTTGAAACCTGAAACAAATAAAACTAAAAACTATGAGTGATTTAAGTAATTATAGAAAATCTTACGAGAAAAGTGAATTGCTTGAAAGTAATATTCCAGAAGATCCGATTAATCTTTTTAACCGTTGGTTTCATGAAGTGGAGGATTTTGGTGGAAGCGGAGAAGTAAATGCCATGACGGTTTCGACAATTGGTTTGGATGGATTTCCGAAATCTCGTGTAGTGTTATTGAAAAAATTCTCGGAAGAAGGATTTGTATTTTATACCAATTATAATTCTGAAAAAGGAAAAGCAATAGAAGCCAATCCGAATGTTTGTTTGTCATTTTTCTGGCAGGAAATGGAACGTCAGGTTATTATAAAAGGAATTGTACAAAAGACTTCAGAAATTATCTCTGATAATTATTTTGATTCTCGTCCTGAAGGAAGTAAGCTCGGCGCTGTAGTTTCGCATCAAAGTGAAGTTATTCCTTCTAGAACTTTCTTAGAAGATAACTTGAAAAAGTTGGAAACAGAGTTTGAAGGAAAACCGATTTCGAGACCTGAAAATTGGGGAGGATATATTGTCACACCGTTACAGGTAGAATTTTGGCAGGGGAGAGCAAATCGTCTGCATGACAGAATACGTTATACCAGTCAATCTGACTTTTCATGGAAAATTGAGCGACTTTCTTCCTGATATGTAAGAAAAATATATTAGTATTAAAAAATCGAATGCATTTCATCGATTAAATTTGTAGTTTAACGGTAAATTGAATATGTTTGGTATAGAAAATTAGACGACAAATTATTCAAAAATAAATTTAAAGGATTTGCCCCAACATCTACTTTAAACTGCTAAAATGCTGTTGATTATGGAAAAGATTAAGCGCACCATGTTGTTCATTGCGATTCTAGTCGCAATGAACGCATGTTCTGCAGATACTGCCGTTGGAAGCGTGGATAATAGTTCGGTCAAAGCGCTTGTTACCAATTATACCTACAACGACACTGAGTTGCAAACTATGAAACTCATAAACGAACACCGCTTAAGTGTAGGATTAAATGCTTTGGAAAGAATCAATCATATTTCTTTTAAATGTGAAGAACATAATCTCTATATGATTGAAAACAATGTTGTTAATCATAATGATTTTGTGGAAAGATCTAAAAATATTACAAATGTTTTAGGAGCTAAAAAAGTTGGTGAGAACGTTGCCTACAACTATAAAACTCCTGAAGCGGCTTTGAGAGCCTGGCTGGAGAGTCCAGGCCACAAAGAGAATATCGAAGGTGATTATACGCACTTCGGATTATCTGTAACAACAGACGCTGCTACAGGTAAAAAATATTACACTAACATTTTTGTTAAGATTTAAACGTATATTGAACAGGTTGGTTTTTTAGAGGTCGTTGTAATTCATAGAGTTGCAACGACTTTTTATTTAGAAAAAAAGCTGCCTGTAAAATACAGACAGCTTTTTGGTTTTGATCGTGAGTTTTGGTTATAAACCTGTTATTATAAATTCGCTTCTTCTGTTGGCTTGGTGTTCTTCTTCAGTACATTTTACTCCATCAGAACATTTGTTGACAAGCTGAGTTTCTCCAAAGCCTTTTCCTGTTAATCGGTTTGCAGCTATTCCGTTTTTAATAAGCCATTTAATTGTAGATTTTGCTCTTCTATCTGATAAAGCTTCGTTGTACTTATGTGTTGCTCTACTATCTGTATGCGAACGAATATCTAATTTCATGTTTGGATAATCGTTTAAAACCACTAATATTTTTTCTAAATCTAAAGCAGCTTCTCTTCTAATATCAGATTTATCCAAATCGAAATAAATCATTTTGATTCCGAAACATTTACCCAAATCGTCTCCAATTGTAACTTGGCAATTTGATTTTTCTAAGGCAATTGGTAAGTTCGTTTTTCCAGTTGATTTTGAAATGGTAACGGGTATTTCTTTGGTTGTATATTCTGGTTTTTCGGCTCTTACAAAATAGGTTTTACCACATTCTACAGGGAAAACATATTTTCCTGATCCATCCGTAATAGTAGAATTTTTAACCGCCATTTTATCATCATACAAAGTAATTTTAGCTCCAGGCAAAACAATTCCACTTTCAGAATCAGTGACAATTCCTTCAAGTTCCTGAATGCATTTTAATTTTCTTGTTTCTAAGAATTTATAAATATCATCAGAACCTTGTCCGCCGTCCTTATTAGAAGAAAAAAAGCCTCTTCTTGTTTTGGTATCAATAATATAAGCAAAATCATCTTTAGGAGAATTGATGTCTCCGCCAACGTTCTGGATATTATCAATTTTTCCATTATCATCAATACTGCCCACAAAAACATCCAAACCTCCTAATCCGGGATGACCGTCAGATGAAAAGTAAATTTCATTTTCGTCTGTTACAAACGGATAGGTTTCTTTTCCTTCTGTATTGATAGTGTTTCCAAGATTTTCAGGAGTTCCAAAACCTCCATTTGAATTAATACTGACTTTATATAAATCAGATTGTCCGATAGAGCCTGGCATATCAGAAGAAAAATATAAAGTTTTCTCATCTGGACTTAAAGCAGGATGACCTGCGCTGTAATTGTTGCTATTAAACGGAAGTTCTATAATGTTGTTCCATTTGTTTTTTTCGTCTAAAGTAGCTTTGTAAATCTTTATCAAAGTAGTTCTGTGATCGTCTTTTCCTTTTTTACCGTCAATATAATTGTTTCTGGTAAAGTAAACTGTTTTTCCATCTTTAGTAAAAACAGGAGAAGCTTCGTGGAATTTTGTATTAATCGCAGATTTAAACTTGTTTACTTTTGTTGCATTACCTGTTTCTGGATTTAGATCGGCATTGTAAATATTTGTAAAATATTCGCCAGTCCATTTATGTTTGCGTTGCGAGAAATTCCCAGTATCTCTTGCCGATGCAAAATAAATTTTATTGTTGTAAACAAATGATCCATAATCGGAGTATTTACTGTTTATACCAGCATCTTCTACTTTGTATCTTCCTGAATTGGCTTTAATTTCATCCAAATAATTGCCATCAGCTTTGTAGAATTTAGCTCTCGAATCGTTTTTGGATTTTGCATTAAATTCATTAAGCATTTTATTAGCCTTGCCAGTATCTCCTGTAGATTTTAGAGATTGGGCATATCTGTAATAATACTCTGGTTCGACAGTTGTATTCATGGCAAATAACTCACCATACCATTTTGCAGCTCCTTCAAAATTAGAATTAAAATAATAGGCATTACCTAATTTTTTAAACATATCTTCAGATTTGTAACCTTTGGCAGCCACTTTTTCATAGGTTTTAATGGCGTCAACATAAGCATAACTATCATATTTCTTATCGCCAGAATTTATTTTTGCCTGTTGTGCGTAAGTGCTAAATGAAAAGAAACTTATAATTGTAAGGAAAAGTAGTGTATAGTTTTTCATGATCCAATTTTTTAAAAGAAACGAGGAGTTGTCATTTTACCGTTGTTTTTGAATAATTCGTAACGAAGGAAGATTTCATGTGAACCCGAATTATATCTTTTTAATCGGGTTGTTTCGTTATCATAACCATAACCAATGTATAATCCGTCCGTAACCTGAAAACCTGCCATCGCACTTACTGCGGCATCCCATCTGTAGGCAACTCCAAGGGTTAGTTTTTCAAAAAACATAAAGTTTGCCGATACATCTACCTGAAGAGGAGCTCCTTCAACCATTTTTGTCAGCACTGCGGGTTTAAATTTTATTTCCTGAGAAAAATCGAAAACATAACCACCTATTAAATAATAATTGATCTTGTCTTTATAAATTGCAACATCATTATCATCATAACGATTGGTCTGAATGAAATTGGGTACCGATAATCCAATATAAGCTTTGTTGGAATGCCAGTAAACACCAGCTCCTACATTTGGCGAAAAATCATTATTTAAGTTTTGAAATTGTGGATCTCCAGCAGTTTCTGGATTTAGTTTTGTGACGTCTAGATTAAAAATATCAGCTGTACCTTTTATACCAAATGAAAGTTTCCAATTCTCTGATGTGGGTACACTGTAAGAAAGATCTACAGAAAATTGATTTTCATTAGTAGGTCCAATTTTATCATTAACCAGCGAAACTCCAAGTCCGAGATTGCTATTATTTATTGGTGTATTAATAGAAATAGTATTGGTTTTAGGAGCACCATCCAGTCCTACCCATTGATCACGATGTAAAGCAAAAACGCTTAATGCGCCACGAGAACCAGCATAAGCAGGGTTTATGTTAATTGTGTTGTACATATATTGTGTAAACTGTGCATCTTGTTGTGCATAGCCACCATATGTTACTAACAGAATGACGAAGAAAAATAATTTTGTTCTCATAGTAAATGGATTATTTTTATTGTTATCATTGACTTTCTTATTGAAAATCAATGAGTTGTTTTTGTGTGAAAACAAGTGTGTTTTGCATTGGATTTAAACACATTCTGTAAAATGATACTTTTACAGAATGTGCTTAAGTAGTTGTTATTTTGATAGATATAAATAGCCGCTTAATTTGTTGTCTTGAAGATTATTGCTTCCGTCTAGGGACTTATAATTGATGATGTAAAAATAAGTTCCAGTAGGTAATCCGTCAGATTGTTTAACGGTTGTTCTTCCTCTTGAAATTCCATCAAAAGCATTTGTTGTATTGTTGTAGTTTTTAGTCTCAAAAACCAAAATACCCCAACGATTATAGATTTCGACAGTATTTTCTGGATAGCAGGTTACGTCATCGATGTTGTCAATTTTGAATGTTTCATTGAAATTGTCTCCATTTGGTGAAAATGCATTATGAGGGAAAACTTCTCCACAGGCCAAAACTTTACAATCATCATTTACTTCCATGTCTAATACGATACTTCTTGGACATTTTTCATCAGCAATCAGATATTCAAAAGTGTAATTTCCGAGTGCCAGACCAAATGGATTAAAGACACTGCCCTGAAGCGCATTTGAATTGGTTTTATCGACCCAAGTTCCTGTAATCGGACTGCCTTCTGGAAGTAGAGTAGTCAAATTAATTAATGATGAATCATCAGTACATGCTGTGCTTTTAATATTGGTAACACCATTTGGAACCACAGTTATGGTTACAGTTGCGGTATCACAATTCTCTGAGCTTAATTTGTCACAGATTCTATAGTTGTAAGTATACGTTCCCGCTGGTGTTAAACTAGAAACCGTTACATTTCCTAAACCATCAATTGTAATATTTGGATTAGTTTGAGAAGTAAGTGTAAAGTTCACCATTTCTAATGTTACAGGAGTTGTACCTTTTACGTCGTTTGCCAATACATTTCCAACTAATCCGAAAGTATTACATCCAATATTGCTGTAACTATCATCATTTGCTACAACAGGTGTTGGAGGTGCTGATGGAGTAGTAACAGTTACGGTTACTATAGCTGTATCGCAATTTCCGAAATCGGCTTTTTCACAAATTTGATAAGTTAATGTGTAAGTTCCAGCAGGTGTGTTTGGAGCAACATTTACAGAACCATCTGAATTTAAAGTTATAGCACCTTTTGGATCAGGAATAGTAGTGGTTAATGTTACATCATTAATGTTAACTGCTGTACCGTTTAAGGTATCATTAGTGAGAACATTTATAACATTATTTGCTCCTGTAACTCCGTTTACCGGACCAGCAGTATCATCATTTGCTATTATGGCAAATGTTGGCCTTGCTGTACAATAAGGATCAGAAGGTGGATAATCAACGATTATCGTTTCGCTAGGATTTAAAGATATTATCAAATTAGCTTTTGGGCGTAATTTTTCAAATCCATCAACACCTTGAACCCATTTATTGTTTTCAAAAATCCATCCTGGCCAGTCTATTCCTTTCCCGTTTACATCAACTATAGCTCCAGGCCATAATATTCTGCCGCTTAAAGGTAAATCTGAAGTTGTTGTAATGGCATTGTTGTTACTATCTGACCATGTAATACTTACACCATTTACTGGCGTAAAGTTTAATGGAGTCACTACATAATCAACGTATGGAACATCATTAACACATATCGCAGTTGCAGTAACCGTCATTTTTGGTGCTTCAATAGTAATGGTAACGATAGCCGTGTCGCAGTTATCAGGCTGAGCAGCCTCACAAATTTGATATACAAGAGTTAACGTTCCTACTGGAGCATTTGGCAATACATCTACAGAACCATCAGGATTTAACTGTAAATAATTATTCGGTGTTACTGTTGTTAAGATTACATCTGAAGGAGTTACTAAATTACCTTCAAGAGTATCATTTGAAAATATATTTAGAACATTTACAGTAGTATGATTTACTCCTGCAATTGGTCCAGCATTATCATCATTTGCAATAATTTTCTTTTTAACCTTACAGTTTACGCTAAAAGTCTGAACAAGTTCTGTTTTGTTTCCAGCACAATCTGTTAAAGTGTAAGTTCTGGTCAAGATATAGACATTTCCATCACATGCTCCTGTAGCATCCGAAACAGTTATATTTACTGTTGGACTACAGTTATCTGCAGCGTCTTTAATATCTGAAGAACTTCCTACTGGAATTAAATCAGCGCTCGCTAAATTAATTAAATTGGCAGGAGCTGTTCCGGTTGGAGGAGTTGTGTCTCTAACGGTAATAATTTGAGTGTATGATGCTGTATTTCCTCCACAATCACTGGTTTTCCAAGTACGTGTTAAGATGTAGTTAGTTGGACACCCATTCTGGATATTAGACTTTGTTTCTGTAAATACAATTGGTAAATCACCATTGCAATTATCAGAAGCTGTCATTTCAGCTGCTTGAGGAATTGCATCACATGAAACCGTAACATCTTGTGGAAGAGCTCCTGTAAATGTTGGTGCAGTGGTATCCTGAATGTTGATTACTTGCGTGAAAGTATCGGAAGTATTGCCACAATCGTCTTTTACCGTCCATGTGTTGGTGTAAGTTCCCGCATTAGCACAAGTTGCAGAAGCCACAAACTGACCGCTCACTTTTACAATATTTGTCACATCAGCATCGCAAGAATCTGAAGCCGTTGGGAATAAAGCCTGAGCATTGGCTAAAGCTGCTGCATCGCTGCATTCTATTGTTTTGTTTAATGAACCTGCTAAAGTCGTCCAAGTTGGTGCAGTGGTATCTTGAATGGTGATAACTTGCGTGAAAGTATCAGAAGTATTTCCGCAATCGTCTTTTACCGTCCATGTATTGGTATAAGTTCCCGCATTCGCACAAGTTGCAGAAGCCACAAACTGACCGCTCACTTTTACAATATTTGTCACATCAGCATCGCAAGAATCTGAAGCCGTTGGAAATAAAGCCTGAGCATTTGCTAAAGCTGCCGCATCGCTGCATTCTATTGTTTTGTCTAATGAACCTACTAAAGTCGTCCATGTTGGCGCAGTGGTATCCTGAATGGTGATAACTTGCGTGAAAGTATCAGAAGTATTGCCACAATCATCTTTTACAGTCCAAGTATTGGTATAAGTTCCCGCATTCGCACAAGTTGCAGAAGCCACAAACTGACCGCTTACTTTTATTATGTTCGTCACATCAGCATCGCAAGAGTCTGAAGCCGTTGGAAATAAAGCTTGAGCATTTACTAAAGCTGTCGCATCACTGCATTCTATTGTTTTGTCTAATGAACCTGCTAAAGTCGTCCACGCTGGCGCAGTTGTGTCCTGAATTGTGATCACTTGCGTGAAAGTATCAGAAGTATTTCCGCAATCGTCTTTTACCGTCCATGTGTTGGTGTAAGTTCCCGCATTCGAACAAGTTGCAGAAGCCATAAACTGACCGCTCACTTTTACAATATTTGTCACATCAGCATCGCAAGAATCTGAAGCCGTTGGGAATAAAGCCTGAGCATTTGCTAAAGCTGCTGTATCGCTACATTCTATTGTTTTGTTTAATGAACCTGCTAAAGTCGTCCATGCTGGCGCAGTGGTATCCTGAATGGTGATTACTTGCATGAAAGTATCAGAAGTATTGCCGCAATCGTCTTTTACCGTCCATGTGTTGGTGTAAGTTCCCGCATTCGCACAAGTTGTAGAAGCCACAAACTGACCGCTCACTTTTACAATATTTGTCACATCAGCATCACAAGAATCTGAAGCCGTTGGAAATAAAGTCTGAGCATTTGCTAAAGCTGCTGCATCGCTACATTCTATTGTTTTGTCTAATGAACCTGCTAAAGTTGTCCATGTTGGAGCTGTAATGTCTTGTACAATAATAGTTTGACTAACAGGAAGAGAAGTGTTTCCACAAGAATCTTTTGCAGTCCACGTTCTTGTTTTGGTATAAGATCCGGCACAGTTTCCAGGTGTTATTGTATCTACATAAGTTAAAGATGCTATTGTACCATTGTTATCAGTAGCAGTTGCCTGTGTAAAAACTGGTTCTGCTGGACAATTGATTGTTGTTACTTCCGGTAACGGATTTATAACAGGAATGACAGCATCTCCATCAAGAATAGTAAATGATTCAGAAATGTTACATCCATTTGCATCTGTAATTAAGACTGTATAATTACCAGAAGCAAGAGTAGTAGCTGTTGCTGTTGTCTGAACTGGAGTTGTGTTCCATGAATAAGTATAGCCAGCTGTTCCTCCAGAAACAGTTACAGTTGCAGAACCATTGTTGCCACCACCGCATGTAACATCGGTCTGAGTTTTTGTTGCACTTAATGCACTTTGAGGTTGCGAAATGGTAACAGTACAAGTTGTAGTATAATTTAATTTATCTGTTACTGTTACAGTATGTAAACCAGCACTTAGAGTAATAGCTTGAGCTGTTGTTTCTCCGTTATCCCAAAGATAAGTGTAATCACCATTTCCGCCTACAGCAGTTATTGTTGCTTTACCGGTATTTTCTCCAAAACATTTTACAGGACTATCTTGAGAAATACTGCAAGAAAGAACATTTGGTTCGGTTATCGTTACGGTACAAGTTGTAGTACAGCCTTTGGAATCTGTTACAGTTACGGAATGAGTTCCAGCGCTTAATGAAATTGCTTTTTGAGTCGTTTCGTTATTGTCCCATAAATAAGTATAATCTCCGTTTCCACCAATTGGTGTTACTGTTGCTTCTCCATTGCTTAAACCATTTGCAGAAACTGCTTTGTTTTGAATAATGGAACAACTAAGAGCAGTTGTTGGCTGTATAATTATTACAGAGTTAGATTGAGAAGAACAAGAATCAGTTACAGTTAATGTATAGGTTCCCGCAGGCAGATTTGCAACTGTTGCTGTAATTCCAACTTCAACATTTGCGCTGTTTTTCCAAGAATAATTTACTGTTCCAACAGCGTTTGTTACAGTTCCTGCTGTTACAGATCCAGTATTTGCTCCATAGCAAGAAATATCAGTTTTAGAAGAATTTCCAAGAGTCAATGCAGCAGTTGGTTGTGCAATTGTCACTGAGTTAGATTGAGAAGAACAAGAATCAGTTACAGTTAATGTATAGGTTCCCGCAGGCAGATTTGCAACTGTTGCTGCAGTTCCAACTTCAACATTGGCAATGTTTTTCCAAGAATAATTTACTGTTCCAACAGCATTTGTTACAGTTCCTGCTGTTACAGATCCAGTACTTGTTCCGTAGCAAGAAATATCTGTTTTAGAAGAATTTCCAAGAGCTAAGGCAGCAGTTGGTTGTTCAATTGTCACAGAGTTAGATTGAGAAGAACAAGAGTCGGTTACGGTTAACGTATAAGTTCCCGCAGGTAAATTTGCAATTGTTGCTGTAGTTCCGACTTCAACATTTGCACTGTTTTTCCAAGAATAACTTACTGTTCCAACAGCGTTTGTTACAGTTCCTGCTGTTATAGTTCCTGTACTTGTTCCATAGCAAGAAATATCTGTTTTAGAAGAATTTCCAAGAGCTAAAGCAGCAGCTGGTTGTAAAACACTAATTATTAATGTTCCTGCACATCCATTTGCATCGGTTGCAGTAACTTCATAATTTCCGAAACCTAAATTAGTTAAGGTTTGTGATGTGCCAGTGTATGCAGCACCATTTTTTTTCCATGAATAAGTGTAAGGACCAACTCCTCCCGAAGCATTGTTAATACTGATTGATCCAGTAGATCCATTAAAACATTTTACATCAACATGTGAAGCTGTAATTTCTGTTACTGTAACGGTACTTTTTGTAACTGTAACAGGTTTTATGTCATAACAATTAGAAGCATTTGTTCCCTTTATATAATAAGTACCTGGAATTGCGGCGCTAAAATTGGTCAATGGAGTAGTCGCAGTTGCATCAGTCCAATAGGTATAAGTTAATCCAGTAGTGCTTCCAGCAGTAATAGTTGCCGCAGTTAAGTCTAACGAAGTTGCAGGCGCACAAATTGGAAGCGGATTAGTAATGACAACTGTTGGTTTTGCATTTACATTAACAACAATTTCTTTTTTAGGACCAATACAAGCATTTGTTTTTCCTTCTGCTACGTAAAAGGTAAATTGACCAGCTGTTGTAGTTAAAGGTGTTATAGATTGTTGTGCTGTAGAAGTTGTTGTTTGGTAATAGTATAATGTATATTCCGGTTTACTTGCAACAGCTGTTAAAGGAACTGCATTATCACCAATGCAATAATTTACAGGACCTGCCACTGTTGGCATTGTTGTAATGCTTTCGATGGTAATTGTAAATTGAAAGTAACAACCGCTGCTGGCTCCTCCTGGAGGAATAGCATAATACGTTTTTGTTCCAACTGTCGCAGGGAATGGATTGTTTATAGTATATTGAGTTGTAGTACCAGCCACTACAGGATAAGCATTGTAGAATGTTGATCCAGTAGGAAATGATCCTATTACGTCGGTAACCGGAATGGATGTCGTTGAAGTATTACAAAAAGTAAATGCAATGATTGGCGGTGTTGCCTGGCAATTCGCATTTGTATAATCTGTTGAATTGATACTCGTCTGAAGTGGAGCAGCTATAGAAGTTCCTGTACAGCTTCCAGAGTTGGTATAACCTAAAATTAGAGATTTGTCGGCTACTGTTACTCCAGAATTTGCACCTTTTCCGCTTAATACACCATTTACCTGAATATTATTATTACAGTTTGAATTTTTAAGTAAAGCACAATTTTCTGTAGCTTTTAATTTGAATGTCAATTCAGCTAAAACAGTATCTGGATTAGAAGGCAGTGGTAATGTGCCAATATCCCAAACAATTGATCCATTTGCTCCAATGGTTGGTTCATAAGTTAATGAGTTTGGAGTAGGGGCAGGAGAGAAATTAACTGTTTTTGCTAAACTATTGCCAACAAAGGTCGCATTGTAAGGAATTGGAATTACAATTTTACTGTTTTGTATCGCTTCGGAACCTTTGTTTTTTATTTGTACTTTATAGCCAAGTTCTTGACCTGGTAATACTGTGTACGGACCTGCTCCGACATTGTTTCCGTTTATGGTTGTAGCAGTCAGAATTCCTTCAATCTCCGGAACATAAGCATCAACTGCCATTACAATAGAAAAGATAGCATAAGTATCGACTGTAGAGCCATATTTAAAAGTGGTTGAAGTCTGATTATTTCCAATAAGGTCTTTTGCGCTATTTGGCAGATTGAACATAGTAATATCTATACCTGAATTATTCATTAAATTCGGATTTCTATTATTTCCTCCAGTATTTATGGTAGAATTAAAGAAATTAGTTGCAGTATTCAATGAATGACTCAAGCTTTGGTAAGTGTTTGTATTTAATTTTTGAATTTGAAAATAATCGCCATCATAATACAAATCACCTTCGCCAGCCATAATCCCTAGTTTGATACCAACAGGTCCAGATGTCACAGAATTAAATCCAGAAACAGGAATAGTATAATTTGCAGTTGTGTTATTGGTTACAAAGGCATGACCATCAAAAACAGTTATGTCTCTGTTTTTCATGTTTGAGTTTTCATAGATAACAACCAATCCCCATCCTGCATACTTTCCTATCGTACCTCCATCGGCTCCTTCAGTTGCAGCTATGTTGGCTGCAAAATATTCTCCAACTCCGTTTGTTCTTACATAATCGGTGACTTCAGCATAAGCGCTGAACATATTGTTGTCTGCATTGGTTGGGAAATAAATATCACTAGCTGTAAATTCAGTGTAATTGGAACTTACAGGACCTTTGAATAAAATTTTTCTTTTATCTAAAGTTTTCGTTACACCATTTTTTCTTACAGTAAAAGAATCTGGACTATTAGCAGCATCAGAAACTCTTCCAGTCCAATACAAACCTGCGTAAACAATGCTGTAACAGTTCGTTAATTTTGCACCGCTGTCATTCAGTAAATCCAAAGTCGCTCCAGAAGAGTTATGAGTTTGATTATTATTGTCTCTGTCAACATAAACCATCGGATTAGTTCCGTTAGGTTCTGTATCGCTGTAATGTTGTAATGTCAAATTGCTATTTCCAATCATCGTAAAATCTCCTTTGATTTTATAGATTGTTCTGGCAGGAGAAAATAAAGATGTTCTTTCTTTAAACGGTTTTATTACTTGTGCATTTCCTTCATTAGTTCCAATAAACAGGATTAAAAAGAAACAAAAAACCGCAAAACATTGAGAGTAGATTTTTTTCATAGTAATAGTTTTTTAATTATCCGCCTATAGAAATTTTATAAAGAAGAATGTATTTTGAAGTATTATTTTTAATCAGATTATTGATTAAGGTTGGATTTGTTTCAACTTCTGAAATGATGAAAATGTATTTTAATTTTTCAAAACCTGAAAAAGAATTCAGATCAATAGCAGTGTTTAAATCTGCTGCTTTTTCAATTTTTATAGTTGCAATTTCAATATCACCCTTCAAAGAGACCGTGGTGTTTAGGCTGTTAAGTGAAGTGTTATTTGTGAATAAAGCAGTCGGCTGATCGCCATAGACTTTTAATTCACCAGAAGAAGCATAAACTGCAGATTGCAAACCATACAGTAAATGTTTGAGATTACTAAGCTTAGAATCCTGTCCAGAATTTTCTAAGTTTGTTAAGTACGAATCCACATTTTCAATTTGACCAAATGAAAAATTTGTCATTAAAAAAAACAGCAAGAAGAAAATGTTCTTTTGGAAGATGTTCTTTTTGAAAGAAAAAATAAACTTACAATTATTAACAAATTTTACTGCTTTTTCAAGAGTAGATTTAGTTCTCATAACTTAAAGATTTTGTTTTAATGTATTTAAAGTATTTTAACAGAATCAAAGTTATATAGACCGTTTATTTTTGATTTTTTTTGTCCGTAACTAACCTAAAAACTCGTTGAAAGGTTCTTTTTTAACAAAAAATAGCGTTAAAAAGCATTTTTTTTAACCTAAAAAAACGAATTTTTTAAAGTGATTTTTTTGCTTTTTTGATGAAAATCCTTTCATTTAAAATATTGTAAATGCTTAAAAATCAATTATTTGGTTAAAATATTGCAAATTTGGGTAATATCGATTAAATACTGATTTCTTAGACAAAGAACATAAAAACCAAAAAAGAGCGAATTGTATTTTATATAAATGTTAACCTTTTTGAAAGAAAACATTCTTGTTAAAATTTTGATTTAATGTTAACGGAATTAAAAAATAGAAAAGGTTTAAAATATCTTTTGTACATTAGAAGTTAAATAAAAATATCGGCCTGCTTACCAGGTTTTTTAAATTTACTGTCTATGAAAAATCTTATTTTAATACGTCATGCAAAATCAAGTTGGGAAGCACCTTTAAAAGATTTCGATCGTCCTCTAATGAAAAGAGGAATCTTAGATGCGCATGATGTTTCATTAAAGATCTCAGAATATCTTCCTAAAACATTTATAATTTGGAGCAGTACCGCTGCCAGAGCCACAGAAACTGCTTTGATTTTTGCACAAAATCTCTCTTATCCCTTGGAAAGTATTGTTTTTAGAGACGATTTGTACACTTTTGATGAAAGACAACTTGAAAAAGTTATCAAATCGTGTGATAATAGTTTAGAAAGCGTTATTCTTTTTGGACATAACGAGGCTATTACAAATTTTGTTAATAAATTTGGAGATGTTTTTATAGATAATGTTCCAACTTCTGGCTTTGTATCCTTACAATTTGAGGCCGATAGCTGGAATACAATAGATAAAGGTAAAACACATAAAACTATTTTCCCCAAAGATTTAAAATCATAACAGTGTACGAACAGAAATATATCGATAGAGAAAAAAGCTGGTTAGCGTTTAATGCAAGAGTTCTTCAGGAAGCCGGAGATAATACGGTTCCACTTTTAGACAGATTGCGTTTTGTTGGAATTTTTTCAAACAATTTAGATGAATTTTTTAGAGTTCGGTATGCGGCCATTCGTAGATTAAGCCTTTCGGGTATTTCTGGAGAAAAATATTTGGGAGGTATTTCTGCTCATCAGTTAATTAAAGATATTACCGAAATTGTGATTCAGCAACAGTCTGAAAGTTTACGTATTCTCGGAAATATTGAAGCTGAACTTGAAGCAGAAAATATTTTTATTATTAATGAAAGTCAGATTACGCCAAAACAAGAATGCTTTCTAAAAGACTTTTATAATCAAAAATTAAGTCCAGAATTGGTGACGATCATTTTGAATGATTTAGCTGTTTTCCCAGTTTTAAAAGATACTTTAGGATATCTGGCAGTTCGTTTAGAATTAAATAATGACGAAGTTCGTTACGCTTTAATCGAAATCCCAAAAAACATCAACAGATTTGTTGTTCTTCCTTCTGAAGATGAAAAACAATATGTGATTCTGATTGATGATGTGATTCGTTTTAAGCTAAAAAACATCTTTAATATATTCGATTATAAAAGCGTTTCGGCTCATATGATCAAAATTACGAGAGATGCCCAGTTGGATATTGATAGTGATTTGAGTAAAAGTATGCTCGAAAAAATTGCTTCATCTGTAAAAGACCGTCGAATAGGAGAACCAGTTCGTTTTATTTATGATAGTCAAATCGAAGACGATACACTACATTTCTTTTTAGATAAAATGAGAATTGTAGAAACAGATAGTATCATTCCAGGCGGAAGATATCATAATCGTCGTGATTATATGAGTTTCCCAAATTTAGGACGTTATGATTTATTGTATAAACCGAATGAGCCTCTTCCAGTTCCAGGTTTGAGTTTGGACGGAAGTATTCTAGAAAAAATAAGTAAAAAAGATTATCTGGTTCATGCGCCATATCAGTCATTTTCGTATTTGACTAAGTTTTTGCGAGAAGCGGCTTTAGATCCAAAAGTAACCAGTATAAAGATAACCTTATACCGTTTGGCAAAGAATTCGCAGATTATCAGTTCGCTGATTAACGCGGCCAAAAACGGAAAAAGAGTTGTAGTGCAGATTGAACTTCAGGCGCGTTTTGACGAAGCTTCGAACATTTCTTATGCAGAGCAAATGCAGACTGAAGGAATCGAGTTGATTTTCGGAATAAAAGGTCTAAAAGTGCACAGTAAAATATGTGTGATTGAAAGAACTGAAGAAGGTAAAAATCGTCGTTACGGATTTATTTCAACAGGAAATTTCAACGAATCGACAGCTAAAATTTATACAGATGTAACACTTTTTACTTGTCATCAGGGAATTTTAAAAGATACATCAAAAGTATTCGAGTTTTTCGATATTAATTACAGAGTTCACCGATACAAACATTTAATTGTATCACCACATTATACCCGAACGAAGTTCATAAAACTAATTGATCGTGAAATTCTTCATGCTTTGGCTGGTAGAAAAACACATATCAAATTAAAAATGAATAGTTTATCCGATTTTAAAATGATCGATAAATTGTACGAAGCAAGTAATGCGGGAGTTAAAATCCAATTACAGGTAAGAGGAATTTGTTCTTTGATTCCGGGAATACCGGGAATGAGTGAGAATATCGAGGCTATTAGTATTGTTGATAATTATCTAGAACATTCAAGAGTTTATATTTTTGGAAATGCAGGTCTTACAGAAGTTTATATTTCATCGGCCGATTTTATGACTAGAAACTTAGACGGAAGAGTTGAGGTAACGTGTCCAATTTATGATCTTGAAATTAAAAAAGAACTAATCGATAATTTCAACATTGCCTGGAAAGGAAACGTAAAAGTGAGATATCACTCTTATAAATTAGATAATAAATATAAGCCAAAGAATCATCATGCCCCATTTAGAGCACAATTTGAGACCTATAAATATTATCAGAATAAAATCGTCCAACTGGATGAGGTTCCTCAAAAAGTAAATTAATAATTAAAATCAATTACAAGTCATATAGTGAGCATGATTAATATTAGAAAGTTCGCAGCAATAGATATTGGATCAAATGCCATGAGGCTTTTGATTGCTAACGTTGTAGAGCAAGAAGGTAAAGAACCACAGTTTAACAAAAGTTCCCTTGTTCGTGTGCCTATTCGTTTAGGACAAGATGCCTTTACGGTTGGAGAAATTTCACAAGAAAATATAGATCGAATGGTTGATGCAATGAAAGCATTCAATCTTTTGATGAAAGTACATAAAGTAGAGCGTTATATGGCATTTGCAACTTCTGCAATGCGCGAAGCCTATAATGCAAAAGAAGTTGTGGCTTTAATTAAGAAAAAAGCCGACATTAAAATTGAAATTATAGATGGTAAAAAAGAAGCAGCTATTATTGCTTCTACAGATTTACATCATTTAATTAAATCAGATGAAACTTATTTGTTTGTCGATGTAGGAGGTGGAAGCACCGAATTTACCTTGTTTTCTTCTGGAAAAATGGTTACTTCAAGATCTTTCAAAGCAGGAACTGTCCGTTTGTTGAATAATATGGTTCATGATGTAGTTTGGGATGAAATCGAAAAATGGATTAAAACCAATACTGCAGATTACGAAGAGGTAACATTAATTGGATCTGGAGGAAACATCAATAAGTTGTTTAAAATGTCTGGAAAACAACAGGAAAAACCATTATCGTACATTTATATCAATTCCCAATATGCATTCTTAAATTCGTTGACTTACGAACAAAGAATTGCTGAATTGGGTTTGAACTCAGATCGTGCCGACGTAATTATCCATGCAACAAGAATTTATCTAAATGCAATGAAATGGAGTGGAGCACGCCAAATTTACGTTCCTAAAATCGGACTTTCAGATGGTATTGTAAAAGCAATGTATTACGGTAAGATTTAATTTTTAGCCACGAATTTCACGAATTATTTATCTTAATTTAAAGAGAAAATTAGTGGAGATTCGTGAAATTCGTGGCCAAAAAACAATAACTATGAAATCAATTTTTCAGTCTATTCAAGATTTTTCTGCTGATGAATTAGATCTTTTAGATGATTTAATAACTTTTCGTACACTGAAAAAAGGAGAACTTTTATTGGCTGAAAATCAGGTTTGCAATGAAGTTGTATTTATAAAAAAAGGAATTTTACGCTCCTTTTTTGTCAATCATAAAGGGGATGAAATTACAAATTGTTTTGCTTTTGAAAATGAGTTTATGGCATCTTTTGCCAGTTTTATAACAGAAGAAAAGGCAGAAGAAAATATTCAGGCTTTAACTGAAACAGAATTACAGATTCTGGATCGTAAAGCTTTGGAGAAATTGTATAAATCAGGATTCAATTGGCAGGAAACCGGCCGAAAATTAACCGAAATAGAATTCGTAAATCTTCATAAAAGAATGGTTTCTTTTCAGAAATTATCTGGGGCTCAACGCTACGAAGAGCTTTATAAAAACCACCAAAAATATTTGCAGTTAATTCCGTTGCAGTATTTAGCTTCTTATTTAGGAATTACACCAAGACACTTAAGTCGAATTAGAAAGGCAATTGTCTAAAATTTTTGTTCCCCCCGCTCGTTTCTAGATTTAGCAGATTTTATTTTAAATAATTCACAAATAAACTCTTGTGATTTCTCGATTCACCAAGTTGTGTAAACTTAAATCTGCATAATCTGCAAAATCTGCGAGAGACATTTTACATTCAGGTTGCAATAAACTATATGTTCAAATCTAGATTTGTTTTATATCCTTTTTTATCAAAATAAATTCTATGTTTCTATGTGTTTAAAGTTTTAGAATAAAAATTCTTTAATCTATTGCAAAAACAACCTTTTAGGACATTTGTCTAGTAAAAGAAAATGTACGAATAGTATTTTTGAAAAAACATTGATATGAAAAAAATACTGATTATAAACGGACATCCCAACGCTGAAAGTTTCAATTTCGGAATTGCAGAATCTTATAAAAACGGTGCTCTCGCTTCTGGAAATCAAGTCGAAACAATTATAATTGCCGATTTGAAA
Source organism: Flavobacterium panacis (assembly GCF_024649945.1). GTDB lineage: Bacteria > Bacteroidota > Bacteroidia > Flavobacteriales > Flavobacteriaceae > Flavobacterium > Flavobacterium panacis. Next base: position 132,157 of record NZ_JANKMS010000004.1, read on the forward strand.
TTCAATCCAAATCTTCAATTCGGTTATCAAAAACGAACAGAATTAGAACCAGACTTGCTTGAGTCTTGGGAAAAAATTAAAAGAGCAGATCATTTAGTTTGGATTCATCCTGTTTGGTGGGGCGGGCTTCCAGCTATTACAAAAGGCTTTATTGATCGTTTGTTTTTACCAGGAATGGCATTTCAATACAGGGACAATTCAGTTTGGTGGGATAAATTGCTCAAAGGAAAAACAGCACATATTATCACAACTTTAGATCAGCCAGGCTGGTATTATAGATTGCTTTTTGGAAGACCAAGTGTAAATCAATTGAAAAAATCGACGTTAGAATTCTGTGGGATAAAACCAGTAAAAGTCAGTTATATCGGAATTATAAAAGGTTCAACTGAAGAGCAAAGAAAAAAATGGCTCGAAAAAGTATATGATTTTGGTTTCAGAAATAGATAAAAAATAACCAAGAATTTACACTAATTGTTTGATTTAGTGTAGAAAAAGAAATTCGTGTTAATTCGTGAAATTCGTGGCTACAAGAAGAAAAAAATTAATCTTTCAAATCCAATCCAAATGTAGAACGTAAAAGTTCAATGTTTGGATTGATTTCCATAAAACGATTATAGCGATCCTGATTATTATAAGTCTTTTTAGTTTCTGCCTGCTCGTTTACAATTACTTCAATTGTAATGTCATGATTATGTAAATGTCCTTTCAAATGACCTAATAATCCGTTCATTTGACTTTCGAACTCTAGTTTTGATCCTTCATTTGGAAGTTCATAACTAATTGTTGTTCCATTCAAAACAGGATCACTAATCAATAGAATCGATTCCATAATTCTAAGCCCTTTTTGGCCTAAACGTTCAGCGTATTTGTTCCAGTGAAGACGCATGTCGGTTTCGTTAAACTCTTCGGTTGGGAGAATAGAAGAGGGTTTAACATACGTTTTGCTGCTGGCTTCCAATTCTTTTTTCTTGCGAATACTAGCAAGAGAAAAAGCAGAAACTTTTGGCGTACCATCTGTTTCCGTTTTTGGAGGTTGTGGCGTTTGAACTTGTGGAGTTTGAACAGCTTTTTCTGGTTGAGAAGTAACAGTTTCAGTTTGAGTTGCCGCTTGAGATGTTTGATTCTCGGTTGCAGGAGCGCTTTCGGTTTTGGACTGTGGACTTTGGACTTCAACTATAGAATATCCGCCATTTCTAAAATAAACGGGCGGAATTATGAATTGCTCAGCTTTTTTTTTTCTCCATCAAAGTTGATAGAGGCTAATTGCATCAAGCATAATTCAACTAAAAGACGTTGATTCTGACTTAGTTTGTATTTTAAATCGCAGTCATTTGCTATATCAATTCCTTTCAATAAAAACTCCTGAGAGCATTTTTGAGATTGTGCTGCATACATTTGTTGCGCTTGTTCTCCAACTTCTAATAAAGCAATGGTAGAAGGCGTTTTGCTTACCAGTAAATCTCTAAAGTGAGAAGCTAAACCAGCAATAAAGTGATGTCCGTCAAAACCTTTTGCCAGAATATCATTGTAGGCTAACAAAAGCTTCGGAATTTCATTTTCTAAAAGTAATTCGGTAATCGAAATATACGTTTCATAATCTAAAACGTTCAGGTTTTCGGTTACAGCTTGACGTGTTAAATTGGTTCCACAGTATGAAACTACACGGTCAAAAATAGACAACGCATCACGCATGGCACCATCTGCTTTTTGAGCAATAATGTGAAGTGCATCGTCTTCAAAATTGATTCCTTGACTTTCAGCAACATCTGCCAAATGTTCTTTAGCATCTTTTACTGTAATTCTTTTAAAATCAAATATCTGACAGCGAGATAAAATCGTTGGAAGAATTTTGTGTTTTTCTGTTGTCGCTAAAATAAAAATAGCATGTTTTGGCGGTTCTTCTAATGTTTTAAGAAAAGCATTAAAAGCAGCCGAAGACAACATGTGGACCTCGTCAATGATATATACTTTATATTGTCCTGTTTGTGGCGGGATTCGAACCTGATCAATCAGGCTACGAATATCATCAACAGAGTTGTTCGAAGCAGCATCTAACTCAAAAACGTTAAATGCAAAATCTTCGGTAGGATCATCATATCCAGGCTGATTTATTTTTCGAGCCAAAATACGAGCACAAGTCGTTTTTCCAACTCCACGTGGTCCTGTAAATAAAAGAGCAGAAGCCAAGTGATTGGTTTCAATAGCATTCAACAAAGTGTTGGTAATGGCTTTCTGTCCCACAACATCCTTAAAGGTCTGCGGGCGATATTTACGTGCCGATACTACAAATTGTTCCATATTCTCTTTTATTGGATAGCAAATATAGGCTGAAAATTACCAAATCACAAATATGAAAATCATAAATCTTTTGATGCTTTTTGGAGTGGTTTGAATTTGAGAATGTAACGCTCATTTAATCTTGATATGATGATTGTTTTTATATTTTTACTAGTATTAAAAGATGATCATTTTCTGATAAAATTCTATGAAGCAATACGATTTTCAAAACAATATTCTAATTTTAAAAGTAAAAAAATCTCCATTTTTAGTGAGGGCTATAATGTTTCTAATAGCATTTTTGCTTTTTGTTTTGCCAATAGGAGGAACGATTTTTGGTATTGTGCAGGGAACTGGTCTGAGAATAGGTTATTTTATTGCAATTGGAGTTTTTTCTCTTATTGGATTTTACACTTTACGAGTATCGTTATGGAATACTTACGGACAAGAAACGATTCAAATTTTAGAAAATAAGATTATCTATGAAGCGGATTACGGTTGGTTTAAAGATGGAAAAAAGGAAACGTTAATTTCAAGCCCAAGTTTTTATGCTGTCTATGCTGGATATGATGAAGATAAGGAGGGAGTTTTAGTTATTGCCTCTGATGAAATTGAAGTTGAATCTGTAGTGAAACTGCCTTTAAGTCAGTTGGGTGAATTAATAAGCGAATTAAAACAAGAATTTTTATTAGTAATCAAATGATCAAATTACAATGGCAGTATATTTCAATATTATAATCCCGTTTCAAAAGTTTATTTCTGAGTTAAATGATGTACTCGATAAAAATGCTGTACATCTTTATGTAGAATATTTAAACGATAAAAAAGGATTTTACTATGAACTTATTGATCCTAAAAGTGAAAACCTAACTTTTTTTACTGAAAATGATTATCACGGTTTTTTCTTTTCTTCTAAAGCTGTTGAAATTAATAATGGAAATCTAATTTTAGAAAAAAGTAGTAAGAAAGATAGAATCAGTTTTTATGACGATGCACTTTTTGATTATTGTATTGAAGGAAAAGGAGGAAGAGAAGATCAAGATAATCTTGAAATAATTAAACTAAGAATTATCAGTAAAAATCCAGATAAACAGATTGCGAAATTTTACAATTCATTACAGAATATTTTAAAAAAGACAGAAGGTGTGAATAATGGACTAATGATAGGCAATTATTTTGATAGTAAAGTTTTTTATTATGAAACAGCTAAAAATATGCTTTCTGATTTCGATAAAAAAGAGGTTAGGTATAACAAACGAGATTGAAATAATTAAATCTTTGCTTCAACTTAAAACAATATTATTGAATTAAATTTTACTGAAAAACATATAAAACTCACCATAATATCTTATAATCTTTTGATACTTAATCTCTTTAATTTTAAAATTGTTAATTATTAAAAGATAGTATTATGAAAATGAGGTCAATTTTATTAGGAATGGCGCTTTCGGTTTCTTTATTAGCCTGCGCTCCAAAAGATGCAGATATCGAAAAAGCAATCAGTGAGAAACTTAGTGATACTCCAGAAATTCAAGTTACAGTTCACGATGGTGTTGCTACAATTACAGGAACTTGTGAAGATGAGATTTTCAAAAAAAACATTGAAAAAAGCGTTCGAGCAATAAAAGGAGTAAAATCTGTTGTGAATACCTGCGAAATTGCAAGAGCAAATCAAGAACCTGCCGCTGCCGCTGTTGTTATCAATCCGGATAACGAATTAGACAAATCGGTACATAAAGTGGTAGACGCTTACGATGGTGTTAGTGCAACTGTTGTTGGTGGTGTCGTAACGCTTTCGGGTGAAATTAAAAAAGATAAATTACAGCCTCTTATGCAGAGTATTCAGGAATTGAAACCTAAAAAAGTTGATAACAAATTAATCATAAAATAAGTTGTTATGAGTTTACAAGATAAATACAAAGAAGTAGCAGATTTAGCCTCTCAATTAGGAATAGAAAATTTGCAAATAAGAGAACAAGATAATGTACTTTATATCGATGGCACAGCTAAATCTGCAGCCGATAAAGACAAACTTTGGAATGCTTATGAAAAAATAGATCCAGAATACAGATCTGCTGATGTTGTAATGAATATTGATGTTGAAGAAGGCGTTTCTAGAGAATATACAGTAGAAAGAGGAGATTCTCTTTCGAAAATAGGAAAAGCGTATGGCGTTTCTTGGCAGGATATTTTCGAAGCCAATAAAGATATTATTTCAAATCCTGATTTAATTCAGCCGGGATGGAAATTGAAAATACCAACGACTTAATTTTAATAGTTAATGTTGTTTTGAGAAAGCCTGTCTTATTGATGGGCTTTTTTTTTAGGAGGGACAAAGTAACAAAGGGACAAAGGGACAAAGTTTTTTATTTTATGCCATTCCGAAAAAGGCTGATTTCCGTTTTTCGGAATGACACAGATTATTGAATCCTTTTTTTGTTCTCATTTTGTTTTTTGTTTGATTTTGGAAAAATGAATCTAAAACTATCTTCCTCTAATACTTAAATCAAATAAAAATTTTGCTGTTTCCTGATCTGAATCGGCTGAGAAACCAGCAACATAAACTCCTTTTTTACCAGAAGTCGATTTAATTCCGTATACAACTGCTTCATCCGCGGGATCCGATTCCCCTTCGTATCGATACACATGAACAATTTCAAATTTTTCAGGATTCTTTTTAATCGCATCAGCATTTCGATTAAAATCGCATGTAAATCCTTTTTCATTCAATTGATCTAAAGCTTTTGAAACAGTTGCGTAATGATACATTCTTTTCATGATAAACTGAATTTATTAGTTATAGATTTCTAAAGATAACTATTTTAAAATTAAAAAGTTAGGGTAGAAGTCATAAAAACAGAAATTTAAAATCATTATTGTTAGTTCATAAATCGCTACTTTTGCACCGCAGACCGCCTTATCGTCGTCCCGATTTATCGGGAGGGAGGAAAGTCCGGACACCATAGAGAAGCATAGCGGGTAACGCCCGTCGGCTCCGATTTATCGGAGTTAGGACAAGTGCAGCAGAAAGTATGTACAGGTAATGCTGTAGTGAAACCAGGTAAACTCTATGCGGTGAAATACCAAGTATATCGGCATTTAAGGGCTTCTCGTTCGTTGCCGAAGGGTAGGTAGATTGAGTTCAGTAGTAATGCTGAATCTAGATAAATGATAAGGTATTGCCTTGTTGCAAAATGAGGCAAGAACAGAATCCGGCTTACAGGTCTGCATTTTTTATATATTTGTGAAACTATCTTAACTCGTTTTCATGAATATTACCACTCCAAATCCTTCTTCAAAAGCGAATAAAGGCATTTTTTACACTGTTGTTACCAATCTTACTTTTTGGGTTTTGATCGCTATTGTAGCTGGCATTTTGCTGGGTCATTTTTCACCAGAAAATGGTAAAAAAATGGAATTTTTAGGCAAGAAGTTTATTCAGCTCATTTCGCTTTTTATTGGACCGATTATCTTCCTGACGATTGTTTTAGGAATTTCTGGAATGGGAAATCTAAAAAAGGTGGGTAGAATTGGAGTAAAAGCATTATTCTATTTTGAAGTAGTTTCGACCGTTGCTTTGGCTATCGGAGTTGCAGTTGCTTACTTATTTAAACCTGGAAAAGTGGACAAATCGACTTTGACTTTTGGGGATGCAAGTGAATATACCAGAAAAGCTTCAGAACATTTTTCGTGGTTAGAGTTTTTCTTGTCCAATTTTACGCTTCAGGTTTTATTGGCGGCCATTGTCTGCGGAATCGCTTTGAATTTCTATCGAAAGAGAGAACAGACCATTTTGGTTTTAGAGCGATTTTCGAAAGTCGTTTTTACTTGTCTGAAATTTGTAATGTATCTAGCGCCAATTGGAGCTTTTGGAGGAATGGCTTATACAATCGGTAAATTTGGTTTGGCGACTTTAATTCCGCTTGGAAAATTAATGTTGTGCGTGTATTTAACAATGGCTCTTTTTGTGTTTCTGATTTTAGGAACCATTTTGAGGTACTATAAAATCAGTATTCTTTCTATTTTAAAATATATTAAAGAAGAGCTTTTATTGGTTTTGGGAACTTCATCTTCCGAGGCTGCTTTGCCTAGTATTATGGTGAAACTCGAAAGAATGGGCTGTAGTAAATCGGTTGTAGGACTGGTGATCCCGACTGGATATTCTTTTAATTTGGATGGAACTTCGATTTATCTTTCGATGTCTGTACTTTTTATTGCGCAATTGTATGATGTGCATTTGAGCCTTTTTGAAATTCTTAGTGTAATTGGGATTTTGATGATTACTTCGAAAGGAGCGGCAGGAGTTACAGGAAGTGGATTTATTGTTTTAGCCTCAACTTTAACAGCGCTTCATAAAATTCCGGTTGAAGGTTTGGCTTTTTTGTTAGGAGTTGATAAATTTATGAGCGAAGCCAGAGCGATTACCAACTTAATTGGAAATACTGTAGCGACCATCATTATTTCTAAAACGGAAAGAGATTTTACAGAATTGGATTTGAATCCAGTAATTGAATGATTTTGCCACAAAGGCGCTAAGTCACAAAGTTTTTTTATTTTGCATTGTGAAGAAAATAAATTAAAATCTTCGAGTCTTAATGTCTTTGTGGCGAGCTTTTTTAACTTTCGTCTTTCGTTGCACGTACTAAACTAATTCCAGACGTAAAGAACACAATTCCTAATATTCCATAAATAATGAGTGATTTTATGTCTCTAGTTTCTCCAGAAGTACCGGAAAAAATCACTGCTGTATAAATAAGTCCTACAATTCCGAGGATTGTCAGTAATCCGCCGAAAAATCTTTTTAGGTTCATGATTATTCGATTTAAAAGTTTATTTCAAAATTAAAGTCAAGAGCCTTAATTGTTGTTATACAATTGCTTATAAAGATTATATGATTTTAATTCTGATTTTTTGGCATCAATAAAAGCTTCATGTTGTTTAAATGCTATTTTTGTTTCAACTAACCAATTAATCAATATGAAGAAAAACTACTTTTTATTTTTCTTGTTAATGATTTCGTTTAACATCATTAACGCACAGGAAGAAGCTCCAGTTTCGGTAGCAAAAAATCAATTTAAAATTAATCCTTTATTATCTCCAGGTTTTGTTTATGAGCACGGATTCTCTGCCAAAAACACCTTGTATTCTGAAGCAAGTTTGATTGTAGGTTACAGACATAATGGTTATTATAATGAATCGACTTGGTATTTTATCCCAAGAATTACGGAGCAGTTTAGACATTATTATAACTTAGAAAAAAGAGCGGCAAAAGGAAAAAGAACGGCAAACAATTCTGGAAATTTTCTTGCTTTGTATACCAACTATAATTTTGAATCTATTTCAACTAATAAATGGTTTAATGAATATATACCTGCTTTTTCTGCGGGACCAGTATGGGGAATTCAGCGCACATACAAAGGGAAATTTAACTTAGATTTGAACATTGGAGCCGGAATAAATATCGATAAATATGAAACCGAATTTACTCCACTTGCCAATTTCAGTTTGGGTTGGGTTATTGGAAAATAATTCTCAGTTAAAAATAGAAAAACCTTGATTCGTCAAGGTTTTTCTATTTTAAATTCTAATCCAACATTTCGAACACTTTCAATTTTGATATTAGGATCTGAATTGAAATATTTCCTCAATCTGCTGATAAAAACATCCATGCTTCTTCCTGAGAAATAATCGTCTTTTTTCCAGACAGACATTAAAATTTGATCTCTTTTTAATAATTGATTGTGGTTCAGAAATAGATATTCAATAAGAGAAGCTTCCATTTCTGTAAGTTGTTGAACGTGGTTTTTATTATTAAGAGTTAGACGTTCGTTGTCAAAAATATACGAACCAATTTCGATTATAGTATTTCCGTTTAAGCTTCTTTTTTGCTCAATTCTTTTAAGGATATTGTGCAAACGAAGTACCAGTTCATCCACTTCAAAAGGCTTTACGATATAGTCGTCTGCTCCTAATTTTAGTCCAATGATTTTGTCTTCTTTTAACTTTCTGGCGGTTAGAAAAATAAAAGGAATTTCGGGATTGATGTTGATTACCTTTTCGGCCAGTGAAAACCCGTCCATTTTTGGCATCATGACATCAAAAATGCAAATATCAAACGTTTGGTTTTTAATGTATTCCAAAGCAACTTCGCCATTTTCTGCCCAGATTACTTCAAATTGATGCAGTTCTAGATATTGTTTTAAGATTGCAGCAAAGTCAAAATCGTCTTCGGCTAAAAGTAATTTTTTCAAAATAAGGGAATTAAACTTTTAATAAAATAATAAACTGAGCACCTTTTCCTAAGTCACTAATAACATTAACGGAGCCTTGATGTGCTTTTACAATTTGGTTTACATAGTAAAGACCTAAACCTAATCCTTTTGTATTGTGAAGGTTTCCCTGTTCTACACGATAGAATTTTTCAAATAGCAAGGATTGTTTGTTTTTTGCAATTCCGATTCCGTCATCTTCAATACTGATGGAAAACTGATTTTCTACAATTTTTGTTTTTACTGTAATGGTACTTGAACCATATTTCACAGCATTTTCCAGAACATTGAGAAAAGCAGTTGTTAAATGAAATCGGTCTAAAACTAAAATGGTTTTTTGTGTTTGAAAATCGGTTTTAAGATTGATTTTTGGAAAAGTAATCCTAAAGTCATTCAAAATGGAAAGAAGAAAGTCTTCGGTTTCAATCTTTTCTTTTTGTAATTCTAATTCGTTTTCTGCCAAAGAATTGGCCATAACCTGATCAATTAAATTCTGTAAACGATTGTTTTGACGCGAAATAGTGTTAATAATCGCATTAAAGTTTTCATCGTTATCACGAATGTTTTTCTGCTCTAGAATTTTGGTTGAAATTCCCAAAGTAGCCAATGGCGTTTTTAGTTCGTGTGTGATATTATTAATAAAATCAGTTTTTACATCGCTTACTTTTTTTTGTTTGATTAAAGCTTTCAAAGCAATAACAAAAAGAGTGATCAAAGTCAAAATCGATAATAAAGAGAGGATTAAAATAAAGGTCATTCGTCTCAGAATAATCATTTCCCAATCGATAACCGAAACGTACATCGAATCTTCGGTAAGTAATTTATAGTTCTGATTTTCAAAAGTTCCATTTGTAATGCCAACATAACTTCTAACCAAAAAAGCCTGATTTAAAGAATTCAGATTTCCATAAAGTTTGTTTTCAATAAATGGTTTTTCAGAAAAAATAGTATCGTTCTTTTTTGTGTTTTGATACAGGATAAATTTATTGAGAACAATAGCAAAATCAATTTTAAAATAAGGTAAATCTTTTTCAAACTTTCGCTGTATTTGTTGTGTTACAGTACTTTGATATTCATTTTTCAAAACCCCAATCTTAATATCCTGTTTGGTGTTTTTTCCTTTAATATAATTTTCAGATAAGCTTTTGTAAAGCACTTCTTTTTTAGCCACTAATGCCGAATCGATATCGCTGTAATTATTGGTGATTTTGCCAATTTCATTCTTAATCTGCGTATGAAACTGTGCAACTTTATAATCGTAAGTTGTTTTTACTAAATAGCATTGCACCGTCATCAAAACGATAAGTGCCACTACAGAAAACGCGATTAATAAATTGATTCTTTGTTTCATACCCCATAAAAATTCATTTCAAAAATAATGCTTTTACAACACAAATAGCAGATTAACGCTGCATTAACCTCCAATTAACTTACACAATTCTTTTTTAGAGGCACTTTTGCAAAATCAAATAACCAAAAATTGCTTATAAATGAACCTGTATTTACCGCTTAAACTTCTTATTGCTCTTTTACTTTTTTGTCTTTCAATGGTGGCAAATGCACAAAACGAAACACCAAAAGATTCGATTTCAAATCATCAGTTAAATGAAGTTGTAATTGCTCAAAACAAAAAAACTTTCACGAATTCTAACGGAAATATAAAAGTTGATGTTGCCAACTCGGTTTACAGTACAATTCCAAATCCGATTGATTTGCTTTCCAGATTGCCATTGGTTCAAATAAGCAGTGATCGCGAAAACATTTCGATTGTTGGAAAAGGAAATCCGCTTATTTATATTGACGGTCAAAAAGCAACTATAAACGATTTAAATGCTTTAGCGGTTGGTGATATTAAAACAGTAGAAATTATTAAAAATCCGTCTGCGAAATACGAAGCCGAAGGTCGTGCTGTAATCTTAATTACCAGAAAGCTCAGTAAAAAAGAGGGTTTTAAAACAGATATTTCAGAAACGACTTCTTTCAAAAAACACTACAATAATTATTTTGGTTTTAATTCGAATTTTAAAAAGAACAAACTAGAATGGAAAGCCAATTTCAATTACAATAAACTTGAACCTTGGGAGAATCATAGTATTGCGTATCAAATTCCACAGGCGAATATTGTTTCAGATTATGATGTTTCGGCGGTTACAAAAAGAGATCAGTACATTTTTGGAGGGGGTTTGTTTTATAAAATTAATGATGAAGATTATTTTTCAGCCAATGTAAATGGGAAGTTGCAAAATGACACTTTCGATATTAACACTTTTACTTTCAACCAAAATCAGGATCAGGTAAACCATGTTTTTACTTTCAGTGATAATGCTAGTAAAAAGGATTTTGTGAATGCATTTGTAAATTATTCAAAAAAAATAAAATCAATTGACACTCAATTTTTTGTCGGTTTTCAATATTCTAATTTTAATCAGCATTTAGAAAGTTTAGTGTCTAATAATTATAATGAAACAGATTTTGAATTGTCACAAAATCGCGATCAGAAATTTAATGTTGATGTTTTTTCTGGAAGAATTGATTTGGAGAAAAAGTTTAAAAATGAAATGAATCTGGAATATGGCGGATTGTATTTAAAAGCCAAATCATTATCCAACGCGTCTATTTTTGATTTCGATAAAAACGAAAACGAAATTTCTGATTATGATTTTAAAGAAGAAAACCTAGCAGCGTATGTTCAGTTTTCTGGAAAGTGGAAGAAAATCGATTTTTCATTCGGATTGAGAACAGAAAACACGAATGTATATGCAAAGTTTAGAACGCAGATTTTGCCTTCTATTGATAAGAATTATACCAATTTGTTTCCCAAAGCCGATCTTACATTTCCTATTGATAGCACAAAAAGCATTAATGTTAATTATTCAAAAAGCATTGTGAGGCCAAAATATTCCTCGTTAAGTCAAATCGCAACGTATATAAATCCGTATTTTTTGTATGGAAGCAGCATCAATTTAATGCCAGCATTTGTAGACGAAATTTCGAGTTCATTTCAATATCACGACAAATCTGTAAAATTGAGTTATTATCAGACCAAAGATGTTGTCAATTCTAGTTTTGTATTTAATGACGAAACCAATGTATTGATGATTACCGATGTTAATTTTAAAAGAGAAACAGGTTTTACAATAGATTTCACACTTCCGTTTACGTATAAATTTTGGACGACAACAAATTCTCTGGTTTTTATAAAAAGTAGAGTGGAAGATGATAGCGCATTTTTGCGTCCTTCAAAACCTTATCTGTATTATTACTCAAACAATACGTTCAAATTGCCCAAAGACTTTACTTTCGTTTTTTCTTTCTGGGGAACAACAAAACAAAACGATGGAATCTACGAGCGTAAAGCCAATTTTATACTCGATTTGTCATTGGCAAAAGCTTTTGGTAAAAACTGGAATTGTACTTTAAATTATAATGATATTTTTAAAAACACGATTTATGCAGAGCGATTTACGGTTAATAATATTAGTTCAAGAGCAAGATATTTGGTTGATGCGAATGAGATTTCTATTGCCGTTCGTTATTCTTTTGGGAAAATAAAAGAAAGCGAGTTTAAGCAAAAAAGCGTTAATGAAAATGAGAATAGAATAAGGTAAAATCCAAATTTTATAAATTCCAAATTCCAATGCAAACGCTTGGAATTTGGAATTTATAAAATTTGAATATTTAAAAACGATTAACCTTCGTCTTCTTCAACTTCTTTAACAGAAATATCGTGTGGTAATTCTTCATCATCATCGGTAGAATTTAGTTCGAAAAAACTAAAATAAGATCCACCGTAACTTTTCTGAAAAGAAAAATTACTCATATGATCGAGTTTGGTATATTTAGAATGTTCGATAATCATCATTCCATCTTCTTCAAGTAAATCTCTTTCAAAAACAGTTAGGACGATTTTTTCAAAAGTTGCCTGATCTAATCCGTATGGAGGATCAGCAAAAATGATATCGTAAGTCGTTTTAGAATTGTCTAAAAATTTGAAGACATCACTTTTTGTTGCCGCAATATCAAAATCGTATTCTGAAGAAACTTGTTTGATAAATTTAACGCATCCGAAATCGCCATCAACAGAAGTAATTGGTGCGCTTCCGCGTGAAGCGAATTCATAACTAATGTTTCCTGTTCCAGAAAATAAATCTAAAACCTTTAAACTGTCAAAATTAAAATGATTATTCAAAACATTAAACAATGCTTCTTTACTCATGTCAGTCGTTGGTCTTACAGGTAGATTTTTTGGCGGAAAAATTCTGCGTCCTTTGTATTTTCCTGAAATGATTCTCATGATTGAAATAAGATATAATGTTTTTGATTTTGAGCGGCTGTAAAACTGTTTTTTTCCTGAAGCGTCGTAACGTCAAGAAACGAAATATGGCGAATATATTTGTATGCAATCTGGTAAAACGCATCACTTTCTGTAATGGTTCCTAAAAATTCTAATTTGAAACTTTCAGGATTCATACTCAATTGTTCTGCGGTAAACAAAATGTAATAAATAAAATCTTCTGGTGTCTGGTATTCAAAAGAATTAAACAATAAAAGTTTTTGATTCTGAACAACAATAATTTCGAAATTCCCTGGATTGAAATTAACGATCATTTTTTTATCGTCATTGTTTCGGGAATTATCCAAAAGCTTTTCAACCAAAATAGTATTGGCATGTTTGTAGTTGAAAGAGCCTACGTTATCAATCAGGAAATTATTGATACTCACATTCGGGATATAAACGGCATTCATCTGATAATTAGGAATCTGATCAAAAGTAAAAAAGTCGGTTTCAAATACTTTTGTTGTATACTGTAAATAACTTCCTAAGTAGTTTTCGTCAAACAAAGCAGTTGGAACAAAAGTCGAAAGATTATTAGTATGAATGACCATTACATCGTCATAATTACTTTTTAATTCTGGATTATTTCTGAAAGCGTCTCTTAGTAAATCTTCAATTTTAGCCGTTTTATTTGAAGTGTCAAATTGAACTTCTTTAAACGAGGTAATAATATTATTTAAAGTATCAAAACAGCAATATGAAAATCCAGTCAGTGAAACCTGAATAGAAAGTTTTCTGTAATTTTTTGAAGTAATGTTAGTATTTTGTAATGACATAGTTGATTTACAATTCGTTACCTGTTTTAAATCAAGAAAGAATTTAAGCGACCACAAACTTACAAATTAAAAAGGAACAATTATAATTGCAATTTCAAAAAACAATTTAAGTGTTAGGTTATCAGTAGGTTACATTATGGTTATTTTTTTTATTATATAAGTATTTAATTCCGAGTAATTTAATATCGGTATTTTAAAACCAACAATTTAAATGAGCTTATGTTACTTATATGGCTCAATAAAATTTGATTTTTAATATTGACATTGAAAATAGATTTTTGCCAAAGCCATTAAAAAAAGCGAACTTTGTATTTCAATATTACTTTATGAATTCTGCACAGTTTTACGGCACTTTACAAAAACGATTTCCTTTTGCACCAACTTACAAACAGGATATTTTTTTTCAGAAAATTGCAATCTTTCTAACCGAACCTCAAAATGACACGATTTTTGTTTTGAAGGGATATGCCGGAACGGGAAAAACAACCGTTATTTCTACTATTGTCAATAATCTTGGTGACATCAATAAAAAGTATGTGCTGCTGGCTCCAACGGGACGCGCAGCAAAAGTAATTGCCAATTACTCGAATAATCCAGCCTTTACAATTCATAAAAAAATCTATTTTCCAAAGAAATCTTCTGGAGGTGGAGTGGCTTTTACCAAACAAGTCAACAAACATAAAAACACCATTTTTATCGTCGACGAGGCCTCTATGATTTCAGATAGCACTTTGGACAGCGGTTCGCTTTTAGATGATTTAATCAATTATGTGTATTCGGGAAACAATTGTAAAATGATTCTTTTGGGAGATACAGCACAGCTTCCTCCTGTAAATTTAGATATTAGTCCAGCGCTTGATATTCAGACTTTGGGAATTCACTACGATAAAGAAATCGAACACATTGAATTGGACGAAGTAATGCGTCAGGAAGAAAGTTCGGGAATTTTATACAATGCCACAGAATTACGTGAATTGCTGAAAGAGAGCTTTATAACCGAATTCAAATTCAATGTCAAGAAGTTTAAAGACATCGTTCGACTGACAGATGGTTACGATATTCAGGATGCCATAAATACGGCTTACAGCAATTATAGTATTGAAGATACTGCTTTTATTGTTCGTTCTAATAAACGTGCAAATCAATACAATGAGCAAATCAGAAGTCGAATTTTATTTAAAGAAAGCGAACTTTCGGTTGGTGATTTCCTGATGGTGGTAAAAAACAATTATTTCTGGTTAAAAGAAACCGACGAAGCTGGATTTATTGCCAATGGAGATATAATCGAAGTTCTGGAACTTTTCGGAATTAAAGAATTATACGGATTTAAGTTTGCAAAAGTAAAAATAAGAATGGTCGATTATCCAGAACAAAAACCTTTTGAAACGGTTTTGATTTTAGATACTTTAACAAGCGAATCGCCTTCATTAACCTATGAAGAATCTAATCGTTTGTATGAAGAAGTGATGAAAGATTATGAAGAAGAGTCAACCAAATACAAAAGATTTCAGAAGGTAAAAGAAAACGAATATTTTAACGGATTACAGGTAAAGTTCTCTTATGCGATAACCTGTCATAAATCGCAAGGAGGACAATGGAATACTGTTTTTATAGAACAGCCATTTCTTCCGAACGGTATTGATACCGACTACATCCGATGGCTTTATACCGCTATGACACGTGCTAAAAATAAGCTATATTTGATCGGATTTAAAGACGAAAGTTTTGAAGATTAAAATTTGATGAAATAAAGTTTTTCGCTACGAATTCACAAATTTTAAACAAAAAATCGTGAGTTGCTGTGCCAGTTTGATATCGCTCGGGTTGTGGCAGAAAAAAAAAAATAATCAGGAAGATTCTTTCCTTATAACAAAATATAATAATGAAAATAATAGCTGTAATTCCGGCCCGATATGCTTCAACTCGTTTCCCTGCCAAATTAATGCAGGATCTTGGTGGAAAAACTGTGATTTTGAGAACGTATGAAGCGGCAGTTTCAACAAAACTATTTGATGACGTTTTTGTAGTAACCGATTCTGATTTGATTTTTGATGAAATCGTTTCTAATGGTGGAAAAGCAATTATGAGTATCAAAGAACACGAATCTGGAAGCGACCGAATTGCAGAAGCCGTTGCAGATCTTGATGTTGATATTGTGGTAAACGTACAAGGTGATGAACCTTTTACAGAAGCTGGACCTTTAGCACAAGTTTTATCGGTTTTTAAAAACGATGCAGACAAAAAGATTGATTTGGCTTCGCTAATGCGTGAAATCACAGATGAAGAAGAAATCAATAATCCGAATAATGTGAAAGTTGTGGTAGATCAATCGCAGTTTGCATTGTATTTTTCTCGTTCTGTAATTCCGTATCCAAGAGAACAAAATGTTGGAGTGAGATATTTCCAGCACATCGGAATTTACGCTTTTAGAAAACAAGCATTATTAGATTTCTACAGCCTTCCAATGAAATCTTTAGAAGCATCTGAGAAGTTAGAGCAATTACGTTATTTAGAGTTCGGAAAACGCATTAAAATGGTCGAAACAACTCACGTAGGAATCGGAATTGATACGACCGAAGATTTGGAAAGAGCAAAGGCTATGTTGAAAGATCTTTAATCTTTGATTTTATATTTTAGATTTTAGATTGTTGACTGATTGTTATTTTCTACAATCTTCTGATCTCAAGGAACGAGGGGTCTCCGCAAGCAGCTCGACAATGATGATAAGCGATAGTTTGTCATTTCGAGGAACGAGAAATCACCGCGGGATTCGACAAAGATTATAAATAACAGTATGGAGTTTCTAGTGTGATTTCTCCCTTCGGTCGAAATGACAAACTGTGAGAAAAGCAATAAAAAACGCTCCTGATGGAGCGTTTTTTTATTTATGTAAAATCTAAAATCTTAATACAAAGCAGGATATTTAGAAGGATTAACTTCGTGCATCATGTCGTAAATTTTCTCGTAGATATCTTCTGCAGAAGGTTTAGAGAAGTAATCACCGTCAGTTCCGTAAGCAGGTCTGTGTGCTTTTGCTGCTAAAGTTTGTGGTTTGCTGTCTAAATATTTGTAAGCGTCCTGTTCTTCTAAAACTTGCTGTAAAATGAATGCTGAAGCTCCGCCAGGAACGTCTTCATCAATTACTAAAAGGCGATTTGTTTTAGCGATACTTTTTACAATGTCTTTACTAACGTCAAACGGAAGTAAAGATTGAATGTCGATTACTTCACACTCGATTCCTTTTTCTGCTAATTCATTAGCAGCTTGCATCACCAATCTTAAAGTAGATCCATAAGAAACTAAAGTAATGTCAGAACCTTCTCTTAAAGTTTCAACCACTCCAATTGGAGTTTTGAATTCACCAAAATTAAGTGGCGTTTTTTCTTTTAAACGGTATCCATTCAAGCACTCAATAACCAAAGCAGGTTCGTCAGATTCTAACAAAGTGTTATAAAAACCAGCTGCTTGTGTCATATCTCTCGGAACCAAAACATGAATTCCGCGAATAGCATTGATAATCATTCCCATTGGAGAACCAGAATGCCAAATTCCTTCCAGACGGTGTCCACGGGTTCTAATGATTAAAGGCGCTTTTTGTTTTCCAACCGTTCTATATTGTAAAGTTGCTAAATCGTCACTCATGATCTGAATAGCATACAATAAATAATCTAAATACTGAATTTCTGCAATCGGACGTAAACCTCTTAAAGCCATTCCGATTCCTTGGCCAATAATGGTAGCTTCACGAATTCCGACATCGGCAACACGAAGTTCTCCATATTTTTCTTGCATTCCTTCTAAACCTTGATTTACGTCTCCGATGTTTCCAACATCTTCACCGAAAATTAAAGTTTCAGGATATTTTGCAAATAAAGCATCAAAGTTATCGCGAAGAATCATTCTTCCGTCCAAATCTGGTTTTGCATTTTCTGCATATTTTGGAAGAACTTTTTCTACAGAAAAGACATTTTGAGCAGATTCTGAATGCTGATTGCTGCTGAATTTCTCTTGTGTTTCGTTCAGGAATTTTGTAATCCAATTAGACAAAAGTACCTTACTGTTTGGAACTTCAATAAAACGAAGAATTTTTCTCGCATAAACTAAAATTTCCTTTTTTAAAGGCGCTTTAATAGCAGCCAATTCAGAAATTAGTTTTTTGATTCTTTCTTTATGATTGATACTCGCTTCAGCAATTTGTTCTAATAAAGCCAAAAGATTCTTTTGATCCTCAATTATAGGATTGATAAATGAATTCCAAGCTTCTTTTTTAGCTTCCAGAACTTCTTTCTTTAATTGGAAATCAAGTTCAGCCAATTCTTCTGGAGAAGCAATATTAATGGCAATCATCCATAAACGCATTTGGCGAATACAGTCGAAATCTCTTTCCCAAGCTAATCTCTCAGCACTTTTGTAACGTTCGTGAGAACCAGAAGTAGAGTGACCTTGTGGCTGTGTTAATTCGTTTACATGAATTAAAACTGGTACGTGTTCTTCGCGTGCAATGGCGCCGGCTCTTTCATAAGTCGAAACCAATTCGGCATAATCCCAGCCTTTTACTCTAAAGATTTCGTAACCTTTGGCATCTTCATCACGTTGATATCCTTTTAATATTTCAGAGATATTTTCTTTTGTTGTCTGATGTTTGGCGTGAACAGAAATTCCGTACTCATCATCCCAAACACTCATTACCATTGGTACTTGCAAAACTCCAGCAGCGTTTATAGTCTCAAAGAATAAACCTTCAGAAGTACTGGCGTTACCAATAGTTCCCCAAGCCACTTCATTTCCGTTTACAGAAAATTTGTCTTTAATAGTAATACCATCAACCTCTCTGTAAATTTTTGAAGCCTGCGCTAATCCCAATAATCTTGGCATTTGTCCTGCAGTTGGAGATATATCTGAACTTGAATTTTTTTGTTTTGTTAAGTCTTTCCAAGAACCGTCTTCGTTCAAACTGTGCGTTACAAAGTGTCCGCCCATTTGTCTTCCCGCAGACATCGGATCATAAGCTAAATCGGTATGACCATATAAACCAGCAAAAAACTGTTTCGCGTCCAATTCGCCGATAGCCATCATAAAAGTTTGATCGCGATAGTATCCAGAACGGAAATCTCCGTTTTTAAAAGCTTTTGCCATTGCCAGCTGCGGAACTTCTTTTCCGTCACCGAAAATTCCAAATTTAGCCT
Source organism: Flavobacterium panacis (assembly GCF_024649945.1). Classification (GTDB taxonomy): domain Bacteria; phylum Bacteroidota; class Bacteroidia; order Flavobacteriales; family Flavobacteriaceae; genus Flavobacterium; species Flavobacterium panacis. The sequence goes on from NZ_JANKMS010000004.1 coordinate 151,001, forward strand.
TTCCTGTTAATACTTCTTTTCGACCTAAAAGACTACATTCACGGCTTGTAACAGCAATTCTATAGTCATTCAATACCTCAGTTTTGAAATCTTCAAATGTCAATGTAGTATTGTTTTTTTCTTTTATCATAATCTTGAAGGGTCATGTTTATGTCGCGAAATTACTTAAAAACAATCAATAATCATAATTCTTTAAACTAAATATAATTTAATTATTTGTATTTAAATTCAAAAAACTACGTACTTTTTTTATGATTTTTTTATGTAAATTTTATGATTTGTGATAATTTCGCAAGTTTTTGTTTAAAATTTATTTGATTAAAACCATTTTCGAGTAAAAAGAGTAACTAATGTTTTTGGTGAGAAAGTGATTATAAATCGTATTTTTTCATTGTATCTAGGTTGTGAAACTTCCCATCCGTTATTAGAATAGACCGGAAAATAAAGTTCAAAATAATCTGGAACCAGATTTAAACGTACTCCTGTATCATAAGCAAAGAACTCACTTTGATGTTTGTTTTTCATAAAACCAATATCTCCGTATAATTCTACCCAATTCCAAACCGCATAACTAGCGTTTAAAGTCGTCATCCATTGATTGGCGTAAGAAGGTTCTAATTGTGATTTAAAGCCACCTTCTGCAATTACATATTGCTGACTGAAAAAACCAGTACTTTCAGATCTTCCAAATAAATTATAATCAAATAAATAATCGGTTGGTCTGTCTAAACCAAAACTGAAATAATCAGAATTTGTTCTATTGTACAAAAAGGTTCCTGCAAATAATCTCAGGTTGATTTTACGGTTGTTTTGAAACAATCTTCTGTATTCGATTTCGCCCGAAGCTTTTCCAAATCCTCCAGAAAATTGCAGATCCGTCATAAAACTAAAATGATCAATTAGCTCTGTTTTAGTATTAGAGTATCTCGCATTAAAAATAGAATAATTCGGTTTAGAATTATCAGTGATATAGCTGCTCTCCTCACGATTTACAATAACCTGACGAAATAAAAACAGCTGCTTTCGATTGTCTCTAAAATCTTTTTCACGGATGCGAAAGGCAACCATTGGATTTAATCTTAAATAAGTGGCATCGGGTGCGTAGTGAAAATAATTTTGACTGATAGAATAACGTACATTGTACAAAGTACTGTTTCTGTAATATTGATTCCATGAAAAAGCAGAAGAACCTGATAAAGTTCCTGCTTTAATAGAATAGGCCGGATTTATATCAAAATTAAAAGGTTTGTCCAGAATGGTTTTGTTGTGAAAACGTATTCCAGGAGTAAAACCGTCATAATAATTGTAAGTAAGCGTCGGAATATATAAAATCTGATTGTAATAAGGATCTTCTAAATCTTTAGCAAAATTAAACTTAATTGGTCGATTGGTGATAACCAGACTTTTTAGAGATTTCCAGTTGTTTCTTTGGTTGTATTCTGGAACTTCATTGTCGTAGTTTAAAACGATTTTGTCTGCATTTTTTCTGTCAAATTCATATACAGAATCCTTGATTGTAGGTTCGACCCATTCCTTAAAAACAACTGTATTTTTCTTTAGTCCGTAAACTGGAATTGGTGCATAAATTCCGGTTTTGTTTTTAATTGAAAAACGAACACTGTCTGCAGTTCTAGAAACGTGTGTAAATTTATAATCAATAATATCTCTTGAATCGATGATAGTATTAAAGAACCAATCCAGATTTTTTGGAGTTTTTTTGATTACTATTTTTTCGAAATCGTAACGATTGGTTTGCTGAATTTTGTTTAGGTTGTAAAACTCTTTTACGCTTTCAGGAACGATGTTATGGTTCAGATAATCATCTAAATAACTTAAGCTTAAACCCGCACGATATTTACTGGCAATTTGTTCGTTGAATTTGATCAAAGTATTTTTAGGATCTCCCAATGGTTGATCTAAATTTTTACGCGCCATCAGCATATAATAATAGCTATATTGCTCGTTAAAAGTCAAATTGGTGATATTGTAACTTTTGAAGAGTTTCATGTCAGAAAGACGCCCCAGCATTTTTTTATCCAGATGGTTTTCTTCCATGTATTTCATCATGGTGTAAATCTGAATTCCATCATAAACCCAATTATCTTTTCGGGAATCTAAGCGAAGGCTGTTCTTTAGATAATTATTTAAAAATGTTTTCAGGAATTGAATTTCAAACATAAAGTCATCAGGAAACGGACTAATAAAGGAAGGCAACTGATTTAATCCATAAAAAGGATTTCGGTCATAATCTGTCTGAGAAACCGTGATTTTTTCATGCGGATATTTACCAATAAAATCTGTCGCAAAAGAAACTACACGATCAATGATGATGGCTTTCTGAATTTCATCAATCTTTTTGTTTTTTATATTGGTTTCAACTTCTATTAAACCATTGTCGTAGGTTCTGAAACTATTTTGTTTTTCGATGTAAAGGCTAAAATCGGTTCTGTTTTTTCCTAAAAAAGAATAAACGCTATAATCGTTGTTAGAAACATCTTTAGAAACCGAATTTAAGTCGGTTGTAATAGCATATTGATTGGGAATTTTAATCTCAATTTTATAATCGGCTGTTGCGTTGGCAATATCATCTAAATTGAAATTGTTGTATTTTACAAATTCATGGTTTTCAAAACGTGCAGGACTTAAAAACCAGTTTTTTAAAGCCATGCCGCCATTTTGATCAAATCCAAAATGTGTGAATTTATCATTCGGAATCTTGGCGATATAAGTAAGATGCAGATCAATTTTCTCTCCTGGAAGTAATTTTTGATTTAATCGAACAATAACATAATCAGGATTTTTTTCTGTTCTTTCCCATTCAAGTGCTGTGGTGTTGTCTGTAAGACTTAGAATAGTGGTTTTTCCTCTGTCAGCTGCTTTTGCTAAGTGAAAACCTCTGTAAAACTCATCTGAAAAACGTCTTGCTAAAGGCGTGTTTTTGTCTACAAAAGAATGATTCCAGTCATTTAAAACAATAGAAGTTAAAGTGTCGTTTGAAATATTGTGATACGTAATATCCTGTTTTACATTCAGAGTTTTAAGTTCAAGATTTACCGCCACCTCCATCTCAGAAAGATGTTGTGCTGAAAGTTTTATCGAGCTAAATAAAACTAAAATAGGGCAGATAATTTTAAAAAACAATTTCAAGAATGGCGCAAAATTTATAGGATATACTTAAGTTACGTACATAAAGTTACTTCGGTTTTTTGTAAAAATAACATAAAAAAAGCTGTTTAAAAAAACAGCTTTCAATTTTTGCGATATTTGATGAAATTTAACCCAATAATCGATGTAAGTTTATTTGAATTTAATTCGAAACACCAATCTTAAATTTTCTTATATCTCTTATATAATTATAAAAAATTAGAAATTCGGACTTAAATCGTATTTCTTGTAGAATTTATCTAAAACATCTACCACTTCATCTTCCGTATCAACGATTTTAAATAAATCCAAATCTTCTGGACTTACCGTATGCATTTTTTCTACCAAAACCGTTTTTACCCATTCGATTAAACCAGACCAGAATTCAACCCCAACCAAAATAATAGGGAATTTTCCAATTTTCTTAGTCTGAATCAAAGTGATGGCTTCAAACATTTCGTCCAAAGTTCCAAAACCGCCTGGCATCACCACAAAACCTTGCGAATATTTAACGAACATTACTTTTCTAACAAAAAAGTAATCAAAATTCAAGTTTTTATCGTGATCGATATAAGGATTAAAATGCTGTTCAAAAGGAAGTTCAATGTTTAAACCAACAGAAGTTCCACCGCCTAAATGCGCACCTTTATTTCCAGCTTCCATAATTCCGGGACCACCTCCTGTAATCACACCGTAACCCGCTTTACTAATTTTGTAAGCGATTTTTTCAGCCAATTGATAGTATTTATTGTCTGGTTTTGTTCTTGCAGATCCAAAAATCGAAACACACGGACCAATTCGTCCCATTGCTTCATAACCGTTTACAAATTCAGACATAATTTTAAAAATTGCCCAGCTGTCATTGGTTCTAATTTCATTCCACGTTTTTTGTTTCAAACGGTCTTGAATCACTTTATCTTCGTCATTATCAAAATCTTCTAATCTCATTTTAGGTATTTTATAATTTATATTTTATTCTCGGGTTGTAATTGTTTTTGGATTTAAGGAGCAGTTTCCTGCTGTCCGCTCTATCTTTTGCGGCGAACCTCGCCACAAAAGGATGCCGCTCCCATCAGGGCTAGGGCAGTTGGTTTCAAAATAAACATTAGGTTTAATTGAAAGATCTTTCTTTAAAAACTTTGAGTTTTTCAAAAAAAGCGGATACTAAATTAACACTTTTTTCTAGAATTGTTATAGAAAATAGGAATTATAATCTAAAAGTAATCTTATGATAATAATCAATTTGAGGTTTTTGATTCATTATCAAGTTTATAAGTTTGGAATCTTTTCAGATTCAGGAATGCGATCTTTGTCAAAGTTTTAAACTTTGACAAAGATGTTCCTGTTTTATTCCAGTTCTTTCTTTAGAAACTTAGCGGTATAGCTTTTTTTATTCTCAGCGACTTGTTCTGGTGTTCCTTTGGCAACCAATTGCCCACCGCCTTTTCCACCTTCTGGACCAATATCAATAATATAATCGGCAAGTTTGATAACATCCATGTTATGTTCGATTACCAAAATGGTATTTCCTTTGTCAACCAATTTATTGATTACTTCCATTAAAACACGAATGTCTTCAAAATGCAGCCCAGTTGTAGGTTCGTCTAGAATGTAAAAAGTATTTCCAGTATCTTTTTTAGATAATTCTCCTGCTAGTTTAATACGTTGCGCTTCACCACCGGAAAGTGTTGTACTTTGCTGACCAAGTGTAATGTATCCTAAACCAACATCTTGAATCGTTTTGATTTTTCTGTAAATCTTTGGAATATTTTCGAAGAAAGGAACAGCCTCGTCAACCGTCATATCCAAAACATCTGAGATAGATTTTCCTTTGTATCGAATTTCCAAAGTTTCTCTGTTGAAACGTTTTCCCTGGCAAGTTTCACATTCTACATAAACGTCTGGTAAAAAGTTCATTTCGATTGTTCTAACTCCTGAACCTTCACAGGTTTCGCAACGTCCGCCTTTTACGTTAAAGCTGAAACGTCCCGCTTTGTAACCGCGAATCATACTTTCTGAAGTCATTGTAAACAGATTTCTGATTTCGGTGAAAACCTCCGTGTAAGTTGCCGGATTCGAACGCGGTGTACGTCCAATCGGACTTTGATCAATATCGATTACTTTGTCAATATGCTCTAATCCTTCAATCTTTTTATAAGGTTGTGGTTTCTTTACTCCATTAAAATAATACGCATTTAAAATCGGATAAAGCGTTTCGTTAATCAAAGTAGATTTTCCACTTCCTGAAACTCCTGTAACGCAAGTTAACTGACCTAACGGAACTTCAATCGAAACATTCTTTAAGTTGTTTCCAGTTGCTCCAGTTAGTTTTAAGAATTTGCCATTTCCTTTTCTACGCTTTTTCGGAATCTCTAATTTCATTTTACCGTTCAAATATTGAGCAGTAATAGTATTTGATTTTAGCGTTTCTTTTGGTGTTCCAATACTGATGATTTCTCCACCGTATTTACCTGCTTTTGGGCCGATATCAATTACATAATCGGCTGTTTCGATCATGTCTTTGTCGTGTTCCACTACAATAACAGAGTTTCCAATATCACGTAATTGTTCTAGAGAATGAATTAGTTTTTCGTTGTCTCTTTGGTGCAGACCAATACTTGGCTCATCCAAAATATAAAGAACGCCAACCAATTGCGAACCAATTTGTGTTGCCAAACGAATACGTTGTGCTTCACCACCAGAAAGTGATTTTGAACTTCGGCTTAAAGCCAAATAATTCAAACCAACATTCATTAAAAAGTTCAAACGATCTTTAATTTCTTTTACCACTTCAGAAGCAATTAAAAGCTGTTTATCTGTTAAATGATTATTTAAATCTAAAAACCATGCTGTCAAATCGGAAATATCCATATCACACAATTCGGTGATGTTTTTCCCATTTACTCTAAAAAATAAAGCTTCTTTTTTAAGACGAGAACCTTCGCAAACTGGACAAGCAATTTCATCCATAAAATCTTTTGCCCAACGTTTTATGCTGGTTGTAGCACTTTCGTCATATTGATTTTTGATGAAATTTGAGATTCCTTCAAAATCGATTTTATATTCTCTTGTAACGCCAAGATCCTTTGAATTGATGGCGAATTTGTCTTTTCCTCCATGTAAAATCATGGTCATGGCTTCTTCCGGAATTTTCTCAATCGGATCGGTTATTTTAAATCCGAATTTTTCACCGATGGTTTCCAATTGCTTGAAAATCCATGAAGATTTATATTCTCCAAGTGGCGCAAAACCACCTGCTTTTATGGATAGTTTTGGATTCGGAATAATCTTCTTTACATTAATCTCGTGTACCGTTCCTAATCCATTACAATGCGGACAAGCCCCTTTTGGTGAGTTGAACGAAAACAAATTCGGTTCCGGATTTTGATATGAAATTCCAGTTGAAGGACACATCAAATTTCTACTGAAATAACGTACTTCATTAGAATCCTGATCTAAAATCATCAAGACATTTTCACCATGATGCATGGCGGTATTAATACTTTCAGATAATCTTTTTTGAGTGTCAGGATTATCTTCAATGACCATTCTATCAACCACAATTTCGATGTCGTGAGTTTTGTAACGGTCTAATTTCATTCCTGCAACCAAATCCTGAACTTCTCCGTTTACGCGGACTTTCAAGAATCCTTGTTTGGTAATCTGTTGGAATAATTCGGCGTAATGTCCTTTTCTGGCTTTAATTACTGGCGCTAGAATATTGATTCGTTTTCCGTTATAATCCTGAATAATCAAATCTTTAATTTGCTCATCAGAATACGAAACCATTTTTTCGCCTGTATTATAACTATAAGCATCAGCCCCACGAGCGTATAAAAGTCGAAGGAAATCGTAAATTTCAGTAATAGTTCCAACCGTAGAACGCGGACTTTTGCTGGTCGTTTTTTGTTCAATAGCAATTACAGGAGAAAGTCCGTCGATTTTATCAACGTCAGGACGCTCTAAACCGCCAAGAAATTGTCTGGCATAAGCCGAAAAAGTTTCAACATAACGACGCTGACCTTCAGCATAAATCGTATCAAATGCCAAAGATGACTTTCCTGAACCCGATAAACCAGTAATAACAACCAGTTTTTCACGAGGAATAGAAATGTCTATATTTTTAAGATTATGAACTCTTGCACCAAGAACTTCAATAGTATTGTCTTTATCTAACATAATTTTGAGCAAAACGCAAAGTTACCACTTTGATTTGTTCTTTTTGTGCTCGATAGCAAAAGTTTATGTTACAATTAATAACAAAAAACGCTGACTTTAGATTGGTCAGCGTTTCTTGATTATTTGTCTACGTGTAACGTTTTTGATTTTTTTAAATAAATTACCGAAGCTATTATTCCGAAACAAATAGATGTTTTAAGGAACATTTGATAATACATATTTTCATATAATTTTTCGAAAAGAAAAAATGGTATCAAAGCTATGAAGGGTAAAACGACGATTAAACAGCTCAGAAAATAATAAAATTTTATGACATCAAGGGTGGTAATTTTGTCTTCTTCATCTGAGCTTTTAATCATGATTCGCAAAAAGATTGCAAGTAGAAAATTAGGGCAGCTAACCGCGAGAAAAAATTTAATAAGTCCTTTCATTTTTCATTTTTTAGAGTTCGATAATTTCATCCAAATTATTGTTTAAGAAATCATCTATTTGGTTATTTTGTTTGGTTGTGAACGATTCATCTTTTGATTTATCGAGAACTTTGTAAGTACATTCAATAAAATCATCTATTTGCAAATTGCTTTCAACTAAAGTTTTTAATTTATCAATTTTCTTCTTTTTGATTTCGATCTCTCGATTGATTTCCAGATTGAGTTCAGATAAATATTTATTGAATTCAATTTCTTTTCTTTCATTTTGAAGTTTAAGAATTTCAGTTTCTCTTTGTTTTTGCGCAATCAAAACATAATTTCGGGCAAATTCTAATCCGAAAGAAACAATTTTTTCAGCGTGGTTAGGATCTACATTAAATTGATTTTCAATTTTATTCTGAATAAATAGAATAATTCCTTCTTTGTTGAAACCATTTAAATTGAGGTTCTCTAAATGCTGTTTTATTACTATTTTATTCTCATTTGACAAATCGAACTTTTCTAGAAAGGAATCCATCATTTGTTGCGATTCTGCCAAGGTTGGAATTTTCTCGTAAAGATTGAGAATTTCAGAAAGCAACGCAGGAACTGTATTTAATTTTATATGGTTTGCGTCATTTATTTCCATAAGAATTAAAAATTAAGAGCTACTGTTTCAAGTAATTTTTCATCCAGTTTAATTTCAAGAACATCTTTTGCTGCTTTCGATAAACCCGCTATTTTCTTTAAGTTTTGACTGATTTTTGCTTTTAATTCATCCTCAGCATTCAGAGAATTATTTATTTTTTCTGAATTTAATAATGCTTCAATTTTTAATTCTGATTTCTTCTTTATACAATCGTTCATTAAAGTTTGATACACATTTTCTCTTTCGGTTTCAACATGGTAATCGTTTAGATTGTAATTATATTCGTTTCGTGTATAAATTGTTTTTTTGTCCCATTGATCATACACTTTATAAAAAATATTTACAGCCACTCCTAATGAAAGGAATATTGTAAGGCGACTAGGCATCTGTGGTTCGTTTAGCATGAAGAAATCATAATCTTTCTGATGGAAATTTACATTTGATTCGTAAATGTCTTTTAAGTTTTTAGACTCATCAACTATTTTTCTCAAATTGTGAATTTCAATCTCCAGTTTTCTTATTTCTAAAGAGATTTCGATGTTTCTATCTTTTAAAGGTTTAATGTGTTCTAGATTAAAAACGAGATTGAAATCTTTTTTTATCTCATTTTCAAACAGATTTGAAAAACCGATTGTAAATAATTTGGTAGCTGGAATAAGATATTCTTTTATGTTTTTATGAATATCCAGAAGACGCATAATATCTAATCTTATGTTTTTTGAGTCATTCCAAAAACTTGTTTTCATAATTTCGATTTCGTAGTTCAGATTAGAAATGGTCATTTTTGCATCCTGATTTGATTTTGCAATCGTAAACAATGCATTTACTCCAATATCAATGGCAGCATTTCTAAGTGCTCCTTTTTGGCCATTCATTTGATCAAGGCGATCTAGAGAATCATTTGCTAATTTGTTATACGATTCATTGTAAGATGAGAAAAAAGTTTTGCAAGTTTCAGTTATTTTGTAAAATTCAGCATTTAGATTATCGATTATATTGGTAAAATCCATCCATTTTACGCTGTCAAAAGAAAATAGTTCGGGATGAGTTGCTTTTACATTTTCTCCATATATTTCAATTAACATGTTCATCAGATCTTCTCGCAAAAACTTCAGGATATTTCTAATTTTTTCAAATTCATTAAACATCCCTTGCAATTCTAGTTTGATCAATCCATAATTATCGATTAAACTTTTATAATTGTAGTATATTTTTCTGGCTTCTCTTAATTTTTCGTCCACTTTTGAAGCTCCTGTAATGGAAAAAACTTCTATAACTTTTATTTTTTTTTGTTCTTCTTCTAATTTATGAATAGTATTTAGAAAACTCTTTTCTTCAATTTGAGTTAAACTCTTCTCAATAAGTTGGAAAGAGTCATTTATGTTATTGAAATGCTTTTCGTTGTTATCGAGATTTAATGGAATTGGTATTAGATTAACTTCATTAGGAACAATGTATTTTGTTATTCCATCATTTTCGAAAAATCGGTTTAGCAATGATTCCTGTAAACTGGAATGCATAGAGTTGTTTTCATAGAATTCTTTAAAAACTTGCTTCAGTTCTCCATTTTCAATAATCTTTACAGAAGGATCTTTTTGGTTTAAGGTATCTACAAAATTTCTTATCGTAGTTGCTGAGTTGTTTCTTGAGAGATCAATTTCTACTGATTTGATTTCCTCAATAATTCTGAGTTTCGTTTTGTTTTCCATACTTAAATTACAAAGCTGGTGCATGTTTCCCTTTTCCAGCTCCGTTAGGATGTCTGCTACAAGAACTTGAAGTTAGGCTTGAAAGATTTGAGTTTGAAGTACCGCAATATTTGCAACTATATTTTGTTTTTTCAGAACCTTCATACAGTTTATGCTTCCCTTTTCCTGGACCAAGAGGATGACGCGAGCAAGAACTCGAAGTTAAACTTGAAATGCTTGATGTTTTTGTACCACAGTATTCACAATAAAAATTTGGCATATTTTAAAAATTAAGGGGTTGAAAACACAAAAATAGAAGAACAGTCGAGCTAAAAAGACTTATCTTTTTTGAGAGGCTTTTTTCGACATGAAAGGTGCTTTTTGGGCTATAAATAAAAAACACTCGTCAAATAACAAGTGTTTTAATGAAGAAGTAGAAGAATTAAACGGCTAACAAAATGGTTACTGTTGTACCATTATTTTCAGTAAAATCAATTTCGACAGAATTGTTTTTTGAATCTAAAAGTGAAAGTCGCTCTTTGGTAAGCTGAATTCCTTTTGATTGATGGAGTTTATTTCTTTTTGCAGTTTTTGCTCCCATTCCGTTATCGATGATTTTGCATTCTAAAATAGTGTCTGAAATCATTTTAAATGTGATTACAAACTTCGGATTTATACTAAATTCTGTAAAAGCATGAACAAAAATATTTTCTACAAAAGGTTGTAAAAGCATGGTTGGGATTTCTGTTAGAAAAGCTTCTATTTCATCTGATATTACGATTTCATAATGGATAGGATTTTGTAAACGTTTATTTTCAATTTTGATATACGCTTCCAGATATTCGATTTCTTCCTCGATTGTGATTTTTTGTTTAGATGAATTCTCAAGGGTTTTGCGAATCAATTTTGCAAATCCACTTATGTAATTCATTGCGTCCTTAGTTTCGTTAGTCGAAATATAGGATTGAATGGTATTCATAGCATTAAAAGTAAAATGCGGATTCATTTGACTCAGTAAAGCTTCTAATTTAGTCTCGGCAATACGACGCTGGATCATGATTTTTTCATTTGATTTTCTTTTCATTCGTAGAAAAATCAATATAATAATAACCAATAAACCGATTGTAACCAGAGTTATAAACCACCAGCTTAACCAAAATGGAGGTTGAATATAAAGTTGTAAAATATTGAATACTTTCGATTTACCTGCATTCATGTCAAAAACTTCAATCATGATATTGTAGTTTCCTGCAGGTAAATAGGGGAGAAACAAGTTTGTTTTTTCGCTGTACGGACTCCATCGATTTTCGTTGTTCAAACGATATCTGAATTTTAATTTGTTCGGAAACGGATGCCCTTTTGGAATAAAATCTATAGAAAACGAATTGTGTTTATAGTCGGTAACGAGTTGTTTGGAATTGTATCTAAACCACTTATATTCGGATGATTTTAAAGGAATATTATTGATCGCAATTTGGCTGATTCCAATTTCAGAAACCGTTAATTGTGTTGCCGTTAAACGATTTAAATCTATCGTATAAAAGCCTTTTTGGGTGCCTAACCACAAATTGTTTCCAAAAATTTGTGAGGTCGTTATTTTAGAATCTTTTAAACCTTGTTCTTTGTCAATCAATCTGATGATTCCGTTTTTGTAGATGTTGATGCCTTTTTCTGTACCAATTAAAATATAATCTTTGTAGGCTTCGAGAAATAAAATGGTATTTCCGATAATTTCTTTTTTCGAAATTTTCTTAAGGATTTTAAAAGCTTTGGAATCGTCAATTACAAAAACATCTCCAAATTCAGCTGCTAAAATCAGTTGACCTTTATTGTTTTTTGTGATGTTTTTGAACTTTTTCTCGTTCCAGATTCCATCAGTCAAATACGATTTAAATTGACCTTTTTCATGTACAAACAAACCATTAAAAACAGAAATAAGATATGTTTTCTGCTTAGTGTTTACAATTTTTACAATGTCTAAAGGAGTATGTTTATCAAATTCAGAAAAATGTTTGGCTTTTAAATGAGGCAAATCATCGTAAATACGTACTCCGCCATATGGAATGGTTTCGATGAATTTATTATCATTTGTAAAACCGATTTTATAAGTGTGAATTGGATTGTAACCTACTATTTTGCCCTCAAAATTAAGTTCGAAAATCCCAATATTACTGGTTACCCATAAAGAATTTTGATGCTTTAAAATTTCGTAAAAATCGATTTTATTTTCAGGGATATTGTAATCGAGTTCATAATATCCGTCTGCATGCGTAGGCAGTTTTAATTTTGTTTTTTTGATGAAATCATTCTCATATTTTTTAAAGTCAGATAATGAAATGCTTTTTGATGGAGTATTTTTATCATTTAAAAATGTAATTCCGTTTTGATGTAATACTATTTTTTCTCTTTTAACAGATTCAAAGTCAATAATACTTTGATCATTAAAAGTATAATAATTAATGATTTGGTCTAATTGGACTTCATAAATTCCATTGTCTTTTGAACCTACATAAAGAATATTTTTTTTAGCATTATAGACTACATTCAATAGGTTTTTGGATGTAATTCCGTATGACTCTGAGATGTCGGTCATTTTGTCTTCAGAAATCGTGTAAAGACCTCCGCTTAGGTCAAATACGCCCCATGCAGCTGCATATAATCTCTTTTGATTATCTTCTGTAAAATCCCAAACTATAGAATTTCCAAATGGTTTTAATTTCTTTTTGTCGGAGATAAAATCATCAATTTCAAAACGATCAATAAAACCTTTATTTCCAGAATACATAATGTGGTCATAAACTCCTAATCCGTAAAGGAATTTATGTCTAAAAACGGTCTGAATTACAGGTAAATTGTCTTTATATATTATTGTAAATAAACCTTCATTTATTGTAGAAAAATAAATTTGATCGTTGAAAACAAAAAAATCTGAAACTAAAAAAACGCCAAATTGAGGGAGAATGCCTGTTGGAACTTCAACTTTATTAGTTTTAATATCTATTATTGCTGGTCCTAATTCAGTTCCAGCGTATATTTTGTTTTTGAATGAAAATAACTTGCGAACCCTTTCGCTTGGTAATTTTTGCTTCTTATTAAGTACAGTAAATTTAGTACCATCAAATTTGGTAATACCGCCACTATAACTCGCAAACCAGATATTTCCGTCTGTATCTTCGGTAATATCCCAGCAACTATTGTGACCTAAACCATTGCTTTCGTCAAGATTGGTAAACATGCCGTTTTCCATTCTCGAAACACCATTTTCTGTTCCAATCCATAAAACATTTTTAGAATCTAGAAATAAAGCCCGAACGGCATTGTTAGGCAGACCTTCTGTTGTGGTGTAATTTCTGGATGGAAAATATTGGCCAAAACTAAAAATCGGAAGTAAAAAAAGATAAACACAAAAAGTAATCTTACTTTGTGATAGCATCTATAAGTTTGTTTTTTGTGAATTTTTTGTCTGAAACCTGAATTTCATGACCTGAAGACATTATGAGCTTAAAATCTTCTGATTTGAATTTTTTGATATGTTCAGAATTTACTAAAAAACGTCTGTGAACTTTTAAGAATCTTTTTTCTAATGCTAATGATTCACAGACCTCTTTAAAAGATCTTGTTACACAATATTTATGATCTTTAGTTTGAATTTGGGTATAAACACCATCTGATTCACAAAATAAAATTTCATTTACCTGAATGACATCAAAACCTGATTTTGTTCGAAATATAATTCGTTGTTTTTCTGGAAATTGATGGTTTTCTTTTAGTGTTTTATATCTGTCAAAACCGTGTTTTTTTTCAAGAGCAAAATCCAATTTATCGATTGCTGTTTTGAATTCATCATCATCATATGGTTTTACTAAATAATCTAAAGCGCTATTTTTGATCGCCCTAAGTGCAAACTCTTCAAAAGCTGTTGCAAAAATAATTTCAAAAGGAACGGTATCAAAGTAAGAAAGTAAATCAAAACCATTTTCACCCGGCATTTGAATGTCAAGAAAAACGAGGTCGGGAGAGTGTTTTTTTATAGCGAGTAAAGCCGACGGTACAGAACCACATTCTTCAACTATTTCGATTTTATCGTTATAAATTCGCTTGCAGGTGCTGCTTAAAAGGTCTCTTGCAGACGATTCGTCATCAACAATAATGGCTTTAATCTTCATCTTATTTGTGGCATTTAAAAAATAATTCTCAATCCAGACTTTCTTTGTTATGATTCAAATTATTCTGAAAAAATATATTATTTGTACTGATATGAGTTGAAAAACCAAATATAATATATTCTGTATGAATATTTCTATGAATTTTAAAAGTCCTAAAGAAAAATTATTCAATCGTCATTGCACGAAGTTTTGTTCTGTAAGCCTCAAGAGCGATAGATTTAGAAATAAAACCGTAATATTTTCCATTTCGCAAAACAGGAAGAAATGCCGATTTAGAGGTTTCAAATTTCTTCATTACAATTTCCATGCTGTCTATAGAAGAAATCGTAGCTAATGGCATTTTCATAACATCTTTGATTTGAGTGTATTTTACACGATAGGCATTGAAAATAATTTCACGAATATCATTAAAATGTACAACGCCAACCAAATCTTTATCGTGGTTTACCACTGCAAAAACGACCTGATTCGAATGCGAAATAAGATCAACCAGTTTTCCAAGGTTTTCATCAGGATGAACAGTCAGATAATCACATTGAATGATTGAATCGATATCTAAAGTCGAAAGAATGTTCGAATCTTTATTGCTTGTAAAAGCGTGCCCTTTTTTGACCAATCCTTTTACGTCAAGCGAATACTTTTCGTAACGTTTAGAAATTGCAAAACTAATTGAGGAAACAATCATAAGCGGAATCATTAATCCATAACCTCCTGTAATTTCTGCAATTAAGAATATCGCAGTTAGTGGTGCGTGAAATAAACCGCTCAAGATTCCAGCCATTCCCACCATCGTAAAGTTAGTAATTGGAAGTTTTGACAATCCAATTAATGTAATAAGTTTGGCGAAAAAATATCCTAAATAAGAGCCTAAGAATAGAGAAGGAGCAAAGTTTCCTCCGTTTCCTCCACTTCCAATAGTTAATCCTGAAGCAAAAACTTTCATCATCATCGTTGCCCCGACAAAAAGCAATAAAATCCATTGATTGTTTCTAAAATCGGCAAACAAAGTATTGTCTAACAATTTTCCAGGGTCGGTTTCAGATAAAGTTCTGATGCTTTCATAACCTTCACCAAATAAGGTTGGGAAAATAAAAATCAATAAGGCTAAAAGTGAAGAACCAATTAAAGCTTTTTTATATGGATTTATTTGTTGTTTGGCAAAATAATGTTCTACTTTCTGGAAATTTCGAGAGTAATAAATGGCAACTAATCCTGTGAGAACGCCCAAAACTACATAAAAAGGGATATTATGAAAATCGAAAGTTTCTTGTTTTTTAAAACTTAAAAGGATGCTTTCGTCCAAAACAATTGCAGAAACCAACGCACCTGTTGCGGCAGAAATCATAATAGGCGTAAAGGCAGAAATACTGACATCGACAAGTAAAACTTCAATGGCAAAAAGAACGCCTGCAATTGGAGCGTTAAAAGCTGCAGCAATTCCGGCAGCAACACCACATCCAATCAATAAAGTTCGGTCTTTGTAATGCATTTTATAATTCTGTGCAAAGTTAGAACCAAACGCTGCCCCCGTAATAACAATCGGACTTTCTAAACCAGCAGAACCTCCTAAACCAACTGTCAAAGAGCTGGTCACAATCTGTGCATACATTTGCTTTCTCGGAATTATACTAGCCTTTTTTGCAACGGCATAAAGTATTTGAGAGGTACCTTTTTGAATGCTTCCGTTAAGAACTTTTTTTACAACAAAAACAGTTAGCACAATACCAACAATTGGCAGGATACTATTAATAAAACTCAATTTTAGAATTCCGTTAATATAGGTTGCAAATGAGAAAACGCTGTGTGCGAATGCTTTAAGTGCGATTACAGCAAAAGAACACGATATTCCGATAAGAACGCTTGATAAAAAGAGAAATTGCTTTGGAGTCATTAAGGATTGCGCCATTGCAATTATGCTTTCTAGTCTTCTGAAATATTTTTTTAGCATTCTTTCTTTAAAATTATCGTTCTTACAAAATTAGTTTATAATCTTAGATTAAAAAAATAAAAACGGATAACAATTAAAAACCAACCGAAGTATCATCTCCTCTAAAATCGGCTCCGCCTTCTAATTTATTGTCTGGTAAAACCAAAATAGCATCTACTTTTCCGATAATTGGAGTTGGTTTTTCGTTGATGATATAATTTTTGGCTTTTAGCTGATCAATTGTTTTTGATGCAAAAGTATTCGGCTCAAAAGTAATTAAATCAGGAAGCCATTGATGATGAAAACGCGGTGCGTTTACTGCTTCCTGCATGCTTAAATTATATTCGTAAACATTCAAAATAGTTTGTAAAACAGACGTAATAATAGTTGACCCGCCTGGAGTTCCAACGACCATGAATAGTTTTCCGTTTTTTTCTACAATTGTAGGTGTCATCGAACTCAACATACGTTTTTGAGGTGCAATGCTGTTGGCTTCATTTCCGACTAATCCGAACATGTTTGGAGAACCTGGTTTGGCGCTAAAATCGTCCATTTCGTTATTCAAAAAGAAACCTAATTCGTCGCAGTAATATTTTGAACCGTAACCATCGTTTAGGGTTGTTGTGGCAGCAATTGCATTTCCGTATTGGTCTACTATCGAATAATGTGTCGTTTCAGTACTTTCTGCATAACTGACTTTTCCTTCTTTTATTTCTGTAGATAAGGTAGCTTTCTCTGGATTGAAGTTCGCCATACGATCACGTAAATAGGTTTCGTTCATTAATTCCTTAATCGGAATTTTTACAAAATCGGGATCTCCTAAAAAATAACTTCTGTCTGCGTACGCTCTTCTTTCAGCCTCCACAATAACCTGAATGGCTTCTGGTGAATTATGTCCCATTTTGGCTAAATCATAAGGTTCCAGCATTTTTAGAATTTGAGCCAGACAGATTCCGCCACTGCTTGGTGGAGACATTGAGGTAATTTTTAAATCTTTATACGTAAATTGAAGCGGTTTACGCCATTTTGCTTCATACTTAGCTAAATCATTCATGGTGATGATTCCACCTTTTTTGTGAAGATAATCGACTAAAATTTTAGCGGTTTCTCCTTTATAAAATTCATTTCTCCCTTTCTTCTGAATTCTTCTTAAAGTCTTGGCAAGAGCGGGATATTTTATGGTATCATTTTCTTTGTATGTTTTTGATGCAGGAGAATCTTCACCGTTTATTTTTACAATTCTATCATGATAATCGCTTAGGCTTTTTTCCTGTTTTTTGGTAACAATAACACCTCTTTCTGCCAAAGCAATTACGGGTTCTAAAATTTTAGAAATTGGCATTGTTCCATATTTTTTATGAACAGCAAAAACACCTGCAATAGTTCCAGGAATTCCAATTGCAAGGGCAGTTTCGGTACTTTTTCCTTTTATAACATTTCCTTCATTGTCTAGGAACATGTCTTTTGTAGCGGCTAATGGAGCTTTTTCACGATAATCTAAAGAACCTACTTCACCATTTGCTTTTCGATACACCATAAATCCGCCGCCGCCTATATTTCCAGCAAACGGAAAAGCAACAGCCAATGCCAGTTCAGTTCCGACCATAGCATCAAAAGCGTTACCGCCTTTTTTCATAATGTCAGATCCAATTTTTGAAGCTTCTTCGCGAGCAGAAACCACCATTGCTTTTGTAACTACTAATCCAGTCGGATTTTTGTAGGTTTGTGCATTGCTACTGATATAAATAAGAGCTATTAAAAGCGTAATTTTTTTCATGTGTTAGGTTTTTAGTTTAGAAAAATGCTGTTAAAGTGAAAGCAGTTTTTCTCCAGCCTGTTTTCTTATTTCTTCAAAGAATAAAGTAAATTCTTCTTCAAAATCATCATAAAATTCAATCAGTTCTTCTACCGCATATTGCATTTTGGAGATGTTTTTAGATCTTCGGTCCATTTGTGTCAGAATTTGATGGATTCCTTCTGTTGTACGATAACTTAGAAGCCAGTTTCTTTCAATCATATACGGCATTAAACCTTGTGTTTTTTCAGTTAAAATGCCATAATTATCATGCAAAGAATTGTAAAATCTACTGATGAAACTTTCTAATTTTTCATCAGAATATTGTGTCCAGTTTTTGGCTAGAAAATGATCGTAAACAATGTCTACAATAACTCCCGCATAATGATGGTATCGGTCGTGTAATCGTTTGGTGCTTTTTCTGAAAATATCATGAGAATCGGTATAGGTATCAATGAATCGATGCAGTAAAATTCCTTTTTGAACATCTTCTGGAAAATGTTCAAATTGTTTTCCGCGAATTCCATCTGCCATAAAATTCCCTATTTTAATCAAATCATTTTCTCCGGAAAGATATATATGGGCTAAGAAATTCATTTTTTTTAATTTTCTAAGAACCTCAGTGGCTAAGATTCTAAGTTATTTTAGTAAATGTATAAAAACTTTTTCAAATCATTTTGTTATAAAAACAACACATTGCAAGTGGTTTCTTATAAGTTAAAATTAAAATCTTAGAAACTTAAGGCCTTAGTAACTCGGTAACTTTTTTATTTAAAGTTGCTAAGGTTCTAAGATACTAAGTCACTAAGTTTTTTGTACAAGTGTTATTTGTAGGGCTTGTACGATTTAGTGTATTACTGTTTATATGGGTACAATAATTATAAATGCTTACTATCTGGTAATTTCAGTATATTTTTTCGTGGCTTTTTTCGCAATAATTGGAGAAACTTAGAACCTTAGCAACTTAGTATCTCAGCAACTTTTTTATATTTGTAAAAAATAACCCTAACTCACAAAAATGACTCTAATAAAATCTATTTCTGGAATCCGTGGAACAATCGGAGGAAAAGTGGGAGATAATCTGACTCCTGTTGATGCAGTTAAGTTTGCATCGGCGTATGGAACTTTCTTAAAAAATAATATCAATAAAGATAAATTGACAGTTGTTATTGGTCGCGATGCCAGAATTTCTGGACCAATGATTCACAATTTAGTTGTCAATACTTTAATTGGTTTAGGAATCGATGTTATTGATCTTGGACTTTCTACAACGCCAACTGTTGAAGTTGCTGTGCCTTTGGAACAAGCTGACGGTGGAATTATCTTAACTGCTTCTCACAATCCAAAACAATGGAATGCTTTGAAATTGCTAAACGCAAAAGGGGAATTTTTGAGCGGTGCTGACGGTGCAAAAATTCTTGAAATTGCAGAAGCAGAGGCTTTTGATTTTTCTGATGTGGACAGTTTAGGCGAAATTATTTCAAATGATGCTTACATGGATATTCATATTGATGAAGTTCTATGTTTACCATTAGTTGATGTTCAGGCGGTAAAAGATGCTAAGTTTAAAGTGGTTGTTGATGGAGTAAATTCATCAGGAGGAATTATTATTCCTAAACTTCTTAAATTAATGGGCGTTGAAGTGGTAGAATTGTACTGCGAACCAAACGGACATTTCCCTCACAATCCAGAACCATTAAAAGAACATTTAACGGATATTTCTGAATTAGTTGTAAAAGAAAAAGCTGATTTTGGAATCGTAGTTGATCCAGACGTAGATCGTTTGGCTTTTATCAGCGAAGACGGAGAAATGTTTGGTGAAGAATATACTTTGGTTGCCTGTGCAGATTACGTTTTAAGTAAAACTCCAGGAAATACAGTTTCTAATATGTCTTCTTCTCGTGCTTTAAGAGATGTTACTAAAGCACACGGCGGAAGCTACGAAGCAAGTGCAGTAGGAGAGGTGAATGTGGTAGAATTAATGAAGAAAAATAATGCCATTATCGGTGGTGAAGGAAATGGTGGAATTATCTATCCTGAATTGCATTATGGACGTGACAGTTTGGTTGGAGTTGCTTTATTCTTAACGCATTTAGCAAACAAAAAAATGTCAGTTTCTGCATTGAGAGCTTCTTATCCAGAATATTATATGAGTAAAAATAAAATTGAATTGACACCACAAATTGATGTTGATGCGATTTTGACTCAAATGACAGAGAAATATAAAAATGAAGATATTTCGACTATCGATGGTGTAAAAATTGATTTTGCTACAGAATGGGTTCATTTAAGAAAATCAAATACAGAACCAATTATCCGTATTTATACGGAAGCACCTTCTCAAGATGCTGCAGATAAATTGGCACTTCGCATTATTGACGAAATTAAAATAATTGCCGGAATCTAAGATTTTAGATTTTAAATCATAAAAAAAGCCTCTTTTGTATTTCAGAAGAGGCTTTTTAGTTTTCAGTATTTTAAAAATATTTTATTGGATTCTATGTTTCCATCTTTTATGAGTCCATAAATAGAATTCAGGTTTTGCTAGAATTTGTTTTTCGACTTCTTGCAGGTACATTTCTGTGATTTCGAAATCTTTAAAATCTTTCGGATTATCTGCAAGCGAAAGAAATGTTGCTTCATAAAATCCTCTTTTTACTTTTTCTACTTTTACCATGATGACTGCCAAATCGTATTTTTTTGCCAGCATTTCTGCACCTGTATGAACAGGAACTTCAACACCTAGAAATTTCATCGAGTGAAAAATTCTATCCAGTTTTGGAGATTGATCACTAGCTAAACCATACATACTTAAAACTCCATCACGTTGGTTTTGTGCCATTGTGGGAATTGCTTTTCTAGTTTCTATCATTTCGGTATTGTATTTAGAACGAATTTTTCGAACCAATCGATCAAAGTAAGGATTGGCTAGTTTTTTATAAACCGCAACACCCTGAAATCCAAGTTTAGGATTAATGGTTAAAAGCCACTCATAACTTGCATAATGCGATGCTACAAGAATGACACTTTTTCCTTTTTTAGCATAATCAAGTACAAGATCGATATTAGTTACATGGAATCTTCTCTCCATTTCTTCTGGAGACATACTCATTGTTTTAATCATTTCCAAAAACATATCGCACATATGTTTATAGAATTTCTTTTCGATATCTTTTCTTTCAGCATCACTCAAATGTGGCAAAGTAAGTGCCAAATTCTCGCGAACTACTTTTGTACGATATCCAATAACTCTGTAAATCAGAAAATAGACAAAATCTGAAAATAAATAAAATATACGAAAAGGAAGTATAGAAATTAGCCAAAGTAAGGGATAGGCCAAAATATAAACGAGAAACTGCATGTAATTTTTTTTTACAAAGATAAATTAAAAATGATTAGTGATTGATATTTTGCTTTCGTGCTAACATATCTTTAAGAATGAGTATATTTACAATTCACAATAATTAAGATTTATGAATATCATTTTAGTAGGGATTATAGTTGCCAATGCTGTTATTAGTTACAAAGGTTTTAATGATCTTTATTTTTTCAGGAAGTATGAATTTCATGTAGGAAGTATTCGTTCAGGAGAACAAATCAGAATGTTGTCTTCGGGCTTTTTGCATGTTGACATGATGCATTTAATTTTTAACATGCTGACACTCTACTTTTTTGCTCCAGTTGTTTTAGGCTGGCTCGGAACTTTTTCTTTTGTTCTGATTTATTTTGGAAGTTTAATTTTTGGAAATCTCCTTACTATGTTATTCCATAAAAACGATTATAGTTACCGTGCTGTTGGAGCATCGGGAGCTGTGACAGGAGTTTTGTATTCTGCCATATTGTTGCAACCTAATATGATGTTAGGAGTATTTTTTGTTATTCCGATGCCTGCATACATTTTTGGAATTGTATATTTATTATACTCTATTTATGGGATGAAAGCCAAAAATGATAATATCGGTCATACAGCACACTTTGGAGGCGCTATAGGCGGTTATTTAATTACTTTGATCAAACAACCTTCGTTACTTACAGATAATACGCTAATGGTAATTTTATTGGCGATTCCGATTTTGATACTTTTTGGAATGGCAAAATTGGGAAAATTGTAATGCTGGCATAACTTTTGAAAAGCCTTTAGTAAATATTAAAATTTAACAAAAATGAAAAAACTAGTATTATTTTTAACAATCATGTTTGTGACTATGTCTTACGGCCAGGAAATCAAACAAATACCTCTAATCAATGTAAATGGGGAAGGAAAAGTAAAAGTAGCACCTGATCAAGTTTGTATTTCAGCTACGGTTGAAACAAAAGGGAATAATGCTAAAGATGTTAAAAAACAAAACGACGAAAAGATTGATGCGGTTTTAAAATTCATCAAAAAAATGAATATTCCAACGGCAGATTTCAAAACAAAACAAGTTGCTCTTAATCCGCAGTACGATTATGAGAAAAAGAAAACTTCTTACAATGCTACACAAACAGTAGAAATCGTAGTTAAAGATTTAACGAAATACGATGAATTGATGGAAGGTTTGGTTCAACAAGGAATTAACAGAATTGACAGAGTTTCTTTTGAATCATCTAAATTAGCGCAATACCAATCTGAAGCTAGAAAATTAGCGATGAAAGATGCTAAAGTAAAAGCAGAAGAATATGTATCTGTTTTAGGACAGAAAGTAGGTAAAGCTTTTACAATTTCAGACAATTCTCAAGTGTATCATCCACAGCCGGTATATGCGGCAATGAGAATGAAAGAAGCTGACTCTATGGGCGCTTCTAATGAAACTTTAGCAATTGGCGAAATCGAAATTACTGCCAATGTGAGTGTAAGTTTTGTTTTAGACTAGAAAATCTAAATACCAATATTTAAAATCCAAATTCCAAATTAACTGGGATTTGGATTTTTTTATTTTAAACATTTTTTAATGGTAAAGTAAATTTGAAAGCGCTTCCTTCTCCAGGTTCGCTTTCTACCCAAATTTCACCATTGTGTAGCTTAATAAATTCACTGCAAAGGAGCAATCCTAGTCCGCTTCCTGTTTCATTTTCGGTGCCTTTCTGGGTCACTTTTGTATTAATTCTAAACAGGTTTTCTTTTATATAATCTGGAACTCCAATTCCGTTATCGGTAATAGATATCTTTGCTTCCTGATTTATTTTAAGGAGTTTAATTTTAATCTCACCATTTTTGTCTGTAAATTTAATGGCATTACCAAGTAAATTACGTAAAATGGTGCCTATCATATTTTGATCTACTTCGGCTTCTATAAGATCAGTAGATTCCAATACAAGATTTATATTTTTGTTTAAAGCAGCATTTTTGGTGAGTTCAATATTTTCTTTAATTAATGTATTTAAGAGAACTTTTTTAGGCGAAAACGTAATCATTCCAGTTTGCACTTGTGACCATTCCAAGAGATTTTCAAGTAGTTTGTAAATATTTTTATTGGAGTCATGCAAGGTTTCTGAAATCTCTTTAATTTCTTCCCGATCGTATTGTTCCATATTCTCCAATAAAATTTCTGAAAGCGAAACCGATGAGCCAATTGGACCTCTTAAGTCATGAGAAATAATAGAAAAAAATTGGTTTCTGTCGACCAATAGTTTTTGAATTTTATTGTCTTGTTTTTCTTTTACTAAAAGCAAAAATCCAACAATTCCAATTAGAGTTAAAAGAAGCAAACAAATACTGTACAAACTGTCTAAATTATCATTAGCAATAATAAGATTTTGTGGTTCTAGATATCTGTAAACTGTTCGTATAAGAATTAAGATTTCAAATCCGATATAACAAAGAACATAAAAGGTCTTAAAGAAACTTTTTTCTTTTTCTAAAAAATAAATGATAGTAGGAAGTAGATAAATAGCAAAAACGCCAGCTCCACCAATTACCACTCGAGTATTCATTGTGGCTCCTAAAAACGTAAATATGTTGAAGACAATGATTGCAACAGTGGTAATGGCTATTTGAATCCGATATTCTTTTTTAGCATTTGCTTTTATCAGAGATAACATGGCTATAGTTTCATAGCAACAGGCAGCAAAAATCATCGAATTTGCAATATTAATTGAAGCAAAATCACTAATGATATTTCGTAAAAGAGCCAAAATCCACGCCAGGGTAAGTACTAATTTTCCAACACCGAACCATTTTAAGATCTTTCTATTATCGATTGTAGCATAAGAGAAAGAATAACTGAAAATGAGAATGCAAGTAAAAAAGTTTCCCCAAAAATAAAGAAGAAATATGGTTTTGGGATCTACTGGTAAAAGTTGGAACATTGTTAACTTAATCGTGATTAAAAATCGTGGATGCAAATGTACGGATAAAAGACACAGTGGATTATATTTTTATATTGAAGCTAATGTTAAATTAGCGAAAAAATATGTTATTTGTCGTATTTTTTATACTTTTTATCGGTAATTTTTAATATTACATTAAAATTAACAGATTAAATCCTATAAAAAAAGTACAATCAGAACGTTGTAATTTGACAGTTTTGGTTTGGTAAAAAGAAACCATGAAAGATTAAAATAAAAAAAGACAGTTTAACTTTACATATAACTAGATTTCTTAAATTTGTAATACACCATAAATCTTTCTGTTATGCCAATAATTGAACAATCAGAATATAATTTTCCTTCTATTATTCATCGTAACAGGCATATTTCTACTATTTATGCGGCTTTGATTAAGAAGTTTGATGCGCCAGGGTATGTCAGAGAAAAACTGGAGTTAAATGATGGAGATTTTATCAATATCGATTTTATTATAAATGATTCCAAAAAGGCTGTTATATTATGTCATGGTTTGGAAGGAGATTCAAGAAGAACTTACAATAACAGTTGCGCAACTTATTTTCAGGAAAAAGGTTTTTCCGTTTTTGCCTGGAATAATCGTACTTGCGGAGGCGAAATGAACCGATTGCCAAGACTTTATCATCATGGTGCAGTTGACGATCTTAATGAAGTAGTTCAGTTTGCTTTTCAGAAAGGATTTGAAGAGGTTTATTTAATCGGATATTCAATGGGAGGTGTTCAGCTTTTGAATTATTTAGGATGGACAAAAATTGATTCCAGAATAAAAGCTGCTGTCTCGATTTCTGTTCCCACTCATATTGCAACAAGTGCCGAAGTGCTTAAACAGGGTTTTAATAAAGTTTATTTAAAGAACTTCACAATTGATATCAAAAGAAAGCTGAAATATAAAGCGGCACAATTTCCAGATTTTATAAATCGTGATCAAATTGATAAGATTTCTACTTTTGATGAAGTTGATCAGTATTTTACAGCACCGCTTCACGGTTTTGCAAGCCGTGATGACTATTACCAACGTGTTTCTCCAGAATTTTCTCTTAAAGATATTACAACTCCTGTTTTAATTATTAATTCACTTGATGATCCTTTTTTAGGGGAAAGATGTTATCCGAGAGCGATAGCTCAGGACAGTAATTATGTATATCTTGAAACACCAAAATATGGAGGACATTGTGCTTTTCCACTTAGAAATTCAACCTATTCCTACGCAGAAAAAAGAGCGTATGAATTTTTTAAATCTTATAAATCTGCCGAAACTAATCAAGCATAAGGGATTCGGGTAAAAAGGCAGTTTCAGGTAAGTGCTCCATTTTTAACTTAACATACAATTTATAATTAAGTAAAGTTGCGATTGTATCCTTGTAAGTTAAATTACAAGCGATGACTAGGATATTACTATTTTTTTACTTTTTCACAATATACTCATTTGGACAGCAGATTAAATTCGAAAATTTTACTACAAATCAAGGATTGTCCAATAATTCGGTAGTTGATGTAGAAAGCGGAAAAGACGGAGGATTATGGATTGCCACCTGGGATGGTTTAAATTATTTTGACGGATACAATTTTAAAATTTTCAAGAATAATTTTAATGATCCTAAAACGATTTCCAGTAATTATATCATGAAACTTCGAAAAGATGCAGAAGGCCAAATTTGGCTTCTCACAAATGAAGGTCATGTGAATAAATATCTTGGAAATGATGAGTTTCATGAATTTAAATTCAAAAGTAAACCTACAGATCTTCATTTGTCACACAAAGGAAACATTGTAGTGCAGACTGGTGCAAAGTATTATGAGTTTAAAAATAAATCGTTTGTCGAAATACCTAGCAACAGCATCAGAAAAAATGATTTTAAAAGTCTTAAAAATATCCTTTACCGAAAATATCCTAATATCATCATTAATGACATTCTAAAAGATAAAGCAGGAAATATCTGGTTTGCTACACGAGAAAATGGCTTGTATATTATTACAAATGAATCGGATGAAAATAATATACAGCATTTTACATCCGATTTATATGCTCCTTATTCTTTTAAAAACAATGAAATAGAAACCCTTCACGAAGACGATTTTGGAAACATTTGGTTAGGACAAAAAGACGGTGGATTAAGTATGGCATACAGTGGTTCTGAAAAAATAAATTCGGTTATGCCACATCCTGTCAAAGAGCCAAATCTTCCAAATGAGACTATTAGAGCTGTGACAAAAGACAGTAGAGGGAAAATCTGGTTGGGTTATTATACAAGAGGACTTTACAACTATAATGAAAATAGTCATTTTTTTGAAAAGTTTAAAATTGATAAAGCCGCTTCAAATCCAGATTGGGAAAGAATTCGAACTTTATTTACAGCAAGCGATGGGACGGTCTGGGCAGGAACGTATAAAGGAATTCTACGAATTTCAGATCACAATGTAACAAGTTATGAAAGTAGTGCTGTAGAGGGAACGCCAATTAACAGATGTTATTCTATTTATGAAGATCAAAGCAAACAACTTTGGATGGGATGCTGGGAAGGTCTTGCAAAATTTAATCTGATATCCGGAAAATTTGAGAAGTTTAAAGGGCAAGAATTACTGAATAAAAGCCATATACGATGTGTTAAGAAAAACAATCAGAATCTAATATTATCTACAGAAAATAATGGTGTAATTGTTTTTAATCTGACAAATGGAACGCTAAAAAAAATAACGACAAAACAAGGTATTTTAGGAAACAGTATTTATTCGGTTTTTGTTGATAATGAATCGGATAATTACTGGATCGCTTCTTTGGGCGGAGTAACGATCTACAATAAAAAAAAGGGCGTCGTAAAAAATATTACCGAATCTGACGGATTGCCAAGTCATATGGTTTACGGACTTATAGATAATGGCGATAAGGTTTGGGTAAGCACTACAAAAGGAATTGCTTCTATTGATAAGAAAAATTATGCTGTTACTCCCTATAATCCTGATTTTGGATGGCAGGCAACCGAATTCTCTGAAGGAGCTTACTATCAGGATTCTAAAGGGGTTTTGTTTTTTGGAGGTGTGGGTGGACTTAATTATTTTAATCCAAATAATATACAACCGAATAATTCAATAGCAAAAATAAAACTAAAAGTAGATGGAAGCGAAAATTATGCAACAGCTATTGAAAAAGGGTTTACAGATAATGAAATAAAAATCGAAGTTATCCCAATTTTGTTTCCTACTGGAAAAACGGATATTTATTACAAACTGGAAGGGAAAGATGAAGATTGGATTTTGTTGCCTTCAGATAAGAAAATAACGTTTTCTAATTTATCATCGGGAAATTACAGTTTATTGATAAAACAAGGAAAAGACGGAATTGCTGAACCGGCTTTTTTTACGCTTCATATAACAGAAGCTTTTTATGAATCTATTTTGTTCTACATCTTATTATCAGGATTGATATTAGTGGGATGTTTAGTGGCGATGTATCTTAAAAATAAAACCACACTTGCCCAGCAAAAGTACATGGAAGAACTTATTAAAGCCCGTACCGCTGTTATTGAAAATCAGAAAAAAAATCTGGAAGAAATTAATGCAGAACTCGATCAGAAAAACAAAAAAATTGTTGAACAAAAAGAAAAACTTTTGATTCTGCACAGCAATTCAAAAAATGGAAATTTTGAAATTGAAAAGTTTAAGTCTTTTATGCTGGCCGAGTTTCAGGAACCGATAGCCAAAATAATTAAGACTTCGGGTACTTTGAAGAAAGATACAGAAACACAACGTATTTTGATGTCAGAGTCGGGTAAATTGGTCAATCTTATTTCTGAATGGAATTATCTGGAACATGTTAAAGATTTAGGACCTGTCAAAGAAACAGCTGTAAATTTATTTCCAGTTTTAAAAAATAAAGTAGAAAAACTAAAAAAAGATTCACAATTAAACGAAGTAAATTTTAGTTGTGAAATAGACAATAAAGATTGTTTTGCTATTGTAGATGTATTGCGCTTAAAACTTTCGATTTTGTACTTCTTTAATGATTTGAGTAAATATTCAGATAAAGACAGTACGCTCCGAATAATGATTACTCATGAAAATGGTTTTATAGAAGTAAAAGCAGTTTCAGACAGTATTATATTAAAAAATAACTGGGATAACATTTTACATTACAGTCCTTATTTTAGAGCGCTTGAAGTTTTATTGCAGGATTTGAAAGGCGAAATTATTTCTTCGTCTGAAGAACAATTTCAAGCAAAATTGCGCATTCCAGTAGAAATTGTAGATTCGAATGCCAATTTTAAGGAAACAATTTCCTGGAAGAACTTTAATTATCAGGATCAGTTGTCTGCAGACAAAAAATGCCTTTTGGTTTTTGGAGATCCGTATAATAATATTGCTGCCAATCAGATTTTGGAAAGTGATAAATACAATTTGATTTTCGAAAGTTCAATATCGAACTTAAATGCGATCATTAAACAGATTGATATTTCGGCTTTGGTTTTTTATCAGGCAGAATTTTCTAGAGAGCTTATTAACTTTTTAAAACTAAATAAAGAAAATAACGCTGCCAAAATTCCTCTGATTTATGTTTCTGAAAATATTAATTACGAAGAAGACGAGCAATTATTAGAATTAGGCATTGATACCCATATTAAATTACCGGCTAGTGTATCCTTTATCAGTAAAAAGATAAATAGGTTGATTAATCAAAATATGGAGCCTCTTAAAGAGTACAAAATTCAACAAAAGATATTTGAGATTCTGACAGAAGATAACCAACACATTACACCAAATGAAAAGCTTTTAAAAGAAGCTTTAGAAATCATAAAAGAAGAATTGCAAAACCCTTCATTTAATGTCGAAATGTTGGTAGAGCAATTAGGGATTTCGAGAGTTAAATGTTATCGTTTGTTTAAAGAGACATTGAATCAATCTCCTTCAGATATTTTAATGTCACTTCGGTTACAGAAAGCAGAAGTATTATTAAAAACCAAAAAATTAAACATCTCTGAAATAAGTTTTGAGTGTGGTTACAATGATCCAAAATACTTTGGACGTTCTTTTAAAAAGTATTTTGGTAAAAGTCCGAAGGAATATAAAGAATATTCTCTGTAGTATTTTTGTTAGCCCTGTATTTGCAGAAAGTTAGCCTAATGTTAATGAACAAAATTCACCCTTTTTCGGTGTTAATTCTATCCTAAATTGAATTAAAAGTCCTCTTTTCAAAAACAAAAATCCTCCCTTTGGAGGGATCGTTAAAATACTTTTGGCAAAACAAAAAAAGTATTTTAAATGAAAAAAATTTATGCATTTCTAATTCTTGCCTTCGGATGTATGTCATACTCCTATGCGCAGATTAATGTATCAGGAATTGTAGTTTCTGATGTTGAAAAAGTGCCGGTTCCCGGAGTCTCTGTTTATATAAAAGGAGAACCGAAAGGAGCTGTTACAACAGATTTTGATGGAAATTTTAAAATTAAAGCACAACAGAATCAAGGTGTTTTAGTTTTTTCTTATGTTGGATTCCAAACAAAAGAAGTTTCTTTTTCAGGTACTCAAAAATTAACTGTTTCTTTAAAGGAAGAAGTGAGTACTTTAAATGAGGTAGTAGTAGTAGGTTACGGTTCTCAAAAGAGATCTGATGTAACGGGTGCTATTGGTTCTGTAAAAGCTGAAAATTTTAATAAAGGAGTTGTTGCAAATGCAGGACAATTGATTCAAGGTAAAGTTGCCGGAGTTAACGTTGTTGCTGCGAGTGGTGAACCTGGTGCAGCTCAAGATATTATTATTCGTGGAGCAGGGAGTTTACGTTCGGGAACTACACCACTTTATGTAGTTGACGGATTTGCATTGGACAATTCTGGAACAGGAGTAGCTTCTAATCCAATGAACTTTATTAATCCTCAAGATATAGAAAGTATTGAAGTTCTTAAAGATGCATCTGCAGCAGCTATTTATGGTTCGAGAGCAGCAAATGGAGTAATTGTAATTACAACTAAAAAAGGATCAAAAGGTCAGACGAAAATAAATCTTTCTATGACAACGGGACTTTCGACTTTGGCAAATAAAGTTGATGTTTTTGGAGCTGATGAATTTAGAAGACAAGTTGCAGCTGTAAATGGAACTTTAATTGATGGAGGAGCAAATACAGACTGGCAAGATGAATTGACTAGAACTGGAGTTTCTCAAAATCTTAATTTGTCTATGAGCGGTGGGACAGATAAATCTACTTATGCCGCATCATTAGGTGTAGATAACCAGCAAGGTGTTTTACAAAATAGTGATTTAAAACGTTACACAGGACGTTTGAACTTAAATCAGAAAGCACTTAATGACAAATTTAATATTGCTTTTAACATGACAGCAAGTAAGGTTGACAATGCAAGACCAGATGCTAGAACTGTAGTTGGAAATATGTTGACTATGAATCCTACGGATGCAGTTTATGTTAACGGACAACCAAATCTTAATTTAAGCAATGATATTTTAAATCCGATGATCAGTCAGAGCTTATATTCTGATAAAGCAATCAACAATCGTATTTTAGCAAATATTTCTCCATCTTATGAATTTTTAAAAGGATTAACTTATAAATTCAATCTTGGTGTTGATTATTCTATGGCAGAAAGAGATATTCAAGTTTTACCATATGCATCTGCTACGAATACAACTTTGGGTACTTTAAACAATATTACTAGTAATAATAATAATATTTTATACGAAAATACTTTGACGTATAATTTTAATAAAGGAGCCCACAGTTTTACTGTTCTTGCTGGTCAATCTTATCAGAAAATTCAAGTAAATCAAAAGAATTACAGTTTTAGAGGTTTCCCTAATAATGGTGTTGAACCAAAAAATCAGATTGGAGCGGCAAGTGAGCTTGTGAGTAAATATTCAACTGCGGTAGAAAATGAATTACAGTCATTCTTTGGAAGATTAAACTACGCATATGATAATAAATATCTTCTTACTGCTACTATGCGTGCTGACGGTTCTTCTAAATTTGGTGAAAATAACAGATACGGGTATTTTCCTTCTGTTGCCTTAGGATGGAATATTACAAAAGAAGATTTCTTAAAGGATTCTGAAACTTTAAACAATCTTAAATTAAGAGCGAGCTGGGGACAAACTGGTTCTCAAGAAATTCCTTCTAAAATTACTAAAGCTAGTTATACAGAAAGTAATTCAGGAAACAATACCTATCCTCTTGATCCATCTGCTGTAGATTTAGGAAGTTACCCATATGGAACAATCTTTACACGTTTAGCTAGTCCAGATATTCAGTGGGAGGTTTCAACACAAACAAATGTTGGTCTTGATTTTAGTTTGTTTAATAATAGATTATCAGGTACTGTAGATTATTTTAACAAAGTTTCAAGTAAATTATTACTTCAAATTGCACCTACAGATCCTATTCAACCTGTTCCAATGTACTACACTAATATTCCTAACATGGAAATTAAAAACAATGGTGTTGAGGTCGCTTTAGATTATAGCAGTGATAAAAGCCGTGATTTCTCTTATAGCATTGGAGGGAACATCTCTTTTACAAAAAACAGAGTAGAAAATTCAGCTTATAAAATATTAACTACAGGAGGTGCACAAGGTGGTGGACAATCTGGAGCAACTATTAATGGTATTATTAACAATCAGCCAATCGGTTCATTTTATATGCTTGACTTTGTAGGAATTGGACCAGATGGTTTAAATCAGTTTGCAGATACAAATGGAGATGGGCAAATTTTGGATGATGACCGTATCGTTGCTGGAAGCGCTTTACCTGATTATATCTACGCTTTCTACCTGAATTTAAAATATAAAAACTTTGATTTTGGAGCTAATTTCAATGGTGTAGGTGGTAACAAAATTTACAACCACGTAGCAATGACTTCATTCAATAGAGGAAATTTAGCAAATTCTTTTAACACTACAGATAGAGCTACTCAATATTTAAACGAAGCGTCTACAAACTCTAATACAGTTTCTACTAGATATTTAGAAAAAGGAGACTACCTAAGATTAAATAATGCTACACTAGGATATAATTTAAGTCCTAGATTAATTGGATTAGGAGATGTAATGGATAACATTCGTCTTTCTGTAACAGGACAAAACTTATTCGTAATTACTAAATACAGCGGTTATGATCCTGAATTAAATATGGGAACTTCTATTGGAGAAATTCAGTCTTTTGGTATTGACTATTTCAGTTATCCAAGAGCAAGAACCATTGTATTTGGTCTAAACGTGGCATTTTAATAAAAAATAATAAAACATGAAAAATAAAATAATAGTAGGAGCACTGGCATTCAGTTTATTATTTACTTGGAGCTGTACCGACTTAGAAGAAAAAATATTGGATGAATCCTTAAACGGAATTGGACAAGCAGAGGCAGTAAATGGAGCAATTGCTCCAGCTTATGGTCAATTAAAATCAACTTGGATACATACCAATAATTTTGGTCTGCAATTAATTGCAAGTGACGAAGGTATCTTACCTTACAGAGGTGGTACTGACTGGTATGATGGAGGTAAATATTTAGCAGTTCATGCACATACAACGACTCCAACAAATGATTTGGTAACAAGTACTTGGAATGAAATTACAATAAACCTTTCTAGAACATTGTCAGCAATTGAAGTTCTAACTCCTCTAGCTGCAAATGGAAATGTAGAAGCACAAGGAGCTCTTTATGAAATGAAAGCCTTAAGAGCTTATTTAAGTATAATGACCTTAGATAACTGGGGAGTTGTATTTAAAAAAGAATCATCTACGATAAACTCTCAAATTATTCGAGGTGAAGAGGCAGTTAATTATATTGAAAGTGAACTATTGTCTGTTGCTGATGTAATCAACAAAGATAAAGGACCAGGAAGAATGACACAATCTGCAGTTTGGGGGCTTCTTTCAAGATTGTATTTGAATGCAGCCGTATATCGTGATCCTTATGGAACTCCTACATTTTCAGCTGCTGATATGGATAAGGTAATCAAATACACAGATAATATTGTGAACTCAGGTAAATTCAGTTTATCTCCTGAATATTTTGATTTATTTGATGATAATAACAATTCAAATAAAGAAGTAATTTTTGCATTGGATCAGCGTGGTGTTATCAAAGAAGAGCACAATCGTTGGGCTTATTGGTCAATTCCTGGATCAATGTTCCCAAGACCTGAAAAAATCGATGCTGACGGAACTGACGGACCTGCTATTACATCTGATTTTTATCAAACATGGGTTGATGCTTACGGATCTGTAGATCCTGCTAATGCTGACGCAAGATTTTATAAGAATAATGCAAAAGTACCAGATAACTTAAAAGATCTTACAGGACTTTCTCCGTTAAATGATGAAAATCACTACTACTGTGTAAAAGCAGAAGAATTTGAAATCGACAGAGGAATTATGAGAGGCATTCCTTGGGCTGCAAGAAAAGATGCTAACGGAGCATTTTACAAATGTGATACAGGATACAGAATTTATCCAGTTAAACAAATTAAAGGAAACGGACCTGATAAAAACGTTGGATACGTAAACCTTACTTTGAAAGTAGATTTTACAAGAGAAGGGAGTATGCACTATTCTGGTTATAGAGTTTCTAAATACCAATTCAGCCACACTTCTCCAGACGGAAATAACTTTAGTAGTGTAGATATGGTTTTACTAAGATATGCTGAAATTTTGATGATGCGTGCTGAAGCAAAACTTAGAAAAGGAGATACTGCAGGTGCATTAGCAGATATGAATACGGTAAGAACATCAAGAACGGCTCGTGCTCCAATTCCTGCTGCACTTCCAGCTATCAATTTAGATATTTTGTACAGAGAATACGGTTTTGAATTTTACTGGGAAGGTTTGAGAAGAAATACTCAAATCCGTTTCGGTCACTTTGAAGATAAATGGACTGAAAAAGCAGATACGGATGTTAATAAAAGATTGTTCCCAATTCCTCAAAAAGCAATTGATGGAGCGTCTAATACACCTGGATATTTAGTTCAGAATAAAGGATACTAGTTTAAGTTTGTTTTTTTACGTTAAGTGTTGAAGACTGCTCTTTGTTTTGTTTATTTTTTATAAGTAAGCAGTCTTTATTGTGTTAGTTGTTAAAAGCAGGGGAGTTTTGAACCTTTACAAACCCCCTGCTTTTTTTTAATCCATATTTTAATTTTTTTGAAAAGATTTTTTTTGAGATTAAAAGTCTAAACAAAAATCTCTTTATTATTAAGTACTCTTTTTGCCCCACTCCCAATCTACCATTTTGTTCATTCAAAATACATTAATATAATCCAAATGAAAACATCAGTTTTATTCATCTGGTTGTCTCTCTTTTTCTGGGGAACACCGGGTAAGTTGCATTCTCAAAATCCGGTTAAAATACATTCGCACAACGATTACAATCAGGTAATTCCTTTTTGGGATGCCTATTCAAACGGAGCTTCGTCTATAGAAGCAGATATTTTTCTGAAAGATAACAACTTATATGTTGCTCATAGTGAGAAAGAAATAACTACTGCAAGAACTTTAGAAGATTTGTATTTAAAACCGTTAGAAACGGCTCTAAAAATGAATTATAAAAAAGAGCAAAAGTTATTTTTACTTATAGACATCAAAACAGAAGCCGAAGCAACTTTAAATAAGCTTATTTCGGTTTTAAAAAAGTATAAAACAATAACGGACAATAAGGATATCAAAATCATTATATCTGGAAACAGACCTGATGCTGAAAGCTATACAAAATATCCATCTTTTATTTCATTTGATTTTCAGGAATTAGGAAAATCTGTCTCCAAAGAAAATTGGGAAAAAGTAGCGATGATCAGTGTCGATTTTAAAAAATACTCGGTTTGGAATGGCTTAGGAAGATTAACTCATGACGATTACAATAAAGTAGGTGCAGTTATTGCTAAAGCTAAAGAAACCAAGAAACCGTTTCGTTTTTGGGGAACTCCAGATACAAAAAGTGCATGGAAAGTGTTTTTGGAATTGGGTGTAGACATCATCAATACAGATTCTCCTTATAATTGTGTTCAGTATGCAAAGGCTTTACCTAAAAGACTTATAACGGCAAGTAATATTTCGCAAGTTTATAAACCAACTTATAAAACCGATCAAAAAGAAGTTCCTGTTAAAAATGTTATTCTTTTAATTGGAGACGGGAATGGTTTATCTCAAATATCTTCTGCTGTTTTGGCCAATAAAGGAGCATTATCTGTAACACAATTAAAAAGTGTTGGTTTTATCAAAACACAATCTGCAGATGATTTTACAACAGATTCTGCGGCGGCTGGAACTGCATTGGCAACAGGTCAAAAAACAAATAACAGAGCAATTGGAACCGATAGTTTAAAAAGACCAATTGCCAATATTATGGAAGTTTTACAAAAGAAAAACTACAGTACAGGTATCATTACAACTGATGAAGTAACGGGCGCAACTCCAGCATCTTTTTATGCTCATACAGAAGAAAGATCAAATACAGAAATAATTGCTAAAGATTTATTGAAAAGTAAATTGAATTTATTTGTTGGAGGTGGGGCTTCTACTTTTAAAAATACTTCAATTAACTCTAAATTTAAAGTATTGAATTCCGTTAAAGAATTAGAAACAGTTGCAAACGATACCGTTGGAGTTTTTATTTCTGAAGGCAGAGTTCCGTCAGTTTTAGAAGGTAGAGGAGAATTATTGGCAGACGCTACAAAATACAGTCTTGATTTTTTAAACAAAAAGAAAAAACCTTTTTTCCTAATGGTTGAAGGAGCACAAATTGATAGTTTCGGACACGTTAACAATGTTGGCGGAATAGTAGCTGAAACAATTGATTTTGATACCGCTATTTCTCAAGCGCTTATGTTTGCAGATCAAAACGAAGGGACTTTGGTTATTGTTACAGCAGATCACGAAACTTCAGGATTTGCTATTCCACAAGGAAATGTAAAAAAACGTATCATTGAAGGTGATTTTATAACCAACGATCATACGGCGACAATGGTTCCTATTTTTTCTTATGGACCTCATTCGCAAGATTTTCAAGGAGTTTATGAAAATAATGAAGTGTTTACTAAAATACTTTCTTTATTGAAATAAAGTCAAATCCGTTCAAATGATAAAAGTAATACCGAATGAAAATACCAAATAAGTCTCTCATTTTTTCAGCGATCACTTTTCTTTTTGCTTTAAACAGTAATTCGCAAACCGTTCATCAATATGTCGATCCGATGATTGGTTCAGAAGGTGTGGGAAGAGTTTTCGTAGGACCATCATGTCCTTACGGAATGGTAAAACCAAGTCCAGATTGTACTTCAAGTCCGAATAGTGGTTGGCTTCCAATACCTAAAGAAGTAACAGGATTCAGTCAGGTTCACGTGAGCGGAACAGGAGGCGGTCCCAAATACGGAAATATATCCATAATGCCTTTTTCTGGAGCTTTAGACAAAATGGACCAGACTTCTTTCAGAGCAGAAGAAAATGTAAGACTGGGTTATTATGAAACGGTTTTCAAGGAAAATAACATTAAAACTGAAATTACGACAGGCGAGAAAGTTTCATTTTATAGAATAACCTATCCCAAAAATAAATCAAAAGAATTAAAAATCGATCCAGGATTTTTCCTTGGCGAAGAAAAAATTCCAGATGGAAGAGAAGCCCAGCAGTTTGTAGGTTCTCAGATTGAAATCGTTTCAGATACCGAAGTGAGAGGTTACAGCCGAATTCGAGGAGGATGGAACAACGGACGCGCTTATACCGTTTATTTCTGGGCAACTTTTGACCAGCCGATAGCCAAATTCGTGACTTTCAAAGACGGAAGATTTTATACTGAAAAAGCACAGTTTGATTCTGGAAAGAAAACAGGAGCACTTTTATCTTTTGGAAACTCAGGAAAAGAGGAACTGAATGTCAAGATCGGAATCTCATTCTTAAGTGAATTAAAAGCGAAAAACAATATAGAAGTTGAGATTCCGCATTGGAATTTCAATGAAGTTTTGAAGACTTTAGAAAACAAATGGGAAAATCTGTTAAGCAGAATCCAGCTTTCTAAAGATACTTCAGACGAATACAGAAAAATGTTCTATACAGGTTTGTATCATACCATGATTATGCCCGTGAACAGAACAGGAGAAAATCCGTTATGGACGAACGACGAACCGTATTACGATGATTTTTATACGATTTGGGATACCTTCAGAACTTCAAGTCCATTGATCACATTGATTGACAGCAAACGAAAAGTGGAAATCATCAATGCGATGCTGAACATCTACAAACGTGAAGGCTATATGCCGGAAGGAAGAAGTGGTAATGACAACGGAAGAACACAGGGAGGTTCCAACGCTGAGGTTGTAATTGCTGATGCTTTTGTGAAAAACCTGAAAGGAATTGATTACGAATTGGCACTTCAAGCGATGTTGAAAGATGCAGAAGTTCCACCAGGTGGAAACGAAGAAAAAGAGGGAAGAGGCGGACTTATCGATTACCTGAAATTAGGCTATGTTCCTTACGGCACCGACCGCGCAGGAAATAGAACCATCGATTATGCTTACAACGATTATAATATTGCAACGGTAGCCAAAGGTTTAGGAAAAACGGAGATTTACGAAAGATACATCAAACAAGCCGACAACTGGCAGAATTTATGGCGTCCCGATTATGAAAACAACGGAGCCAAAGGATTCATCATGCCGAAAGATAAAGATGGAAACTGGCTGGATGATGTTGTTTTCGGAGAATCTAAAATCCAGAAACCGACTTTCAAATATACACCTGTTATTATCGAATCGCCTTGGTATGTATGCCATTGGTGCGTATTTTTCTACGAAGGTAATTCATGGGAATATTCATTGAGCATTCCGCACGATGTTCCAGAATTGGTTAAAAAATCGGGAGGAGAAAAAGCATTCGAAAACAGATTAAATACTTTGTTTGATTCAAAATTGTATAATGTTGCCAACGAACCTTCGTTTTTAACTCCTTGTTTGTATCATTGGATTGGGAAACCATATCTGAGCAGTGACAGAATCAGAACTATTATAAAAAACAGTTTTAATGCTTCTCACAACGGACTTCCAGGAAACGACGATTCAGGAGCGATGTCTTCTTGGTTGGCTTTCCACATGATGGGATTGTATCCGAATGCGGGACAACCTTATTATCTGATCAATACACCTTTGGTTATGGAAAGTACCATGAAGTTGGAAAACGGTAAGAGTTTTAAAATCACTGCAAAGAAAATGAGTGATAAAAGCAGATACATAAAATCGGCTTCATTAAACGGAAAAGCCTACAACAAAGCATGGATTTCTCATGATGATATTATGAACGGCGGAGAATTGGTTTTAGAAATGGATTCAAAACCTTCAACTTGGGGAACAACGATTCTGCCTCCAACAAAATAAAATGACAAGCAAGATGAAAAATATAGTTACAACATTCCTGTTTTTTGCATTTTATCAAACGGGAATAGCTCAAAATTACATTCCAACATTAAAAAATAATACAGAACTACATTATGTCTGTAAACTTCACGGACAGACCA
Source organism: Flavobacterium panacis (assembly GCF_024649945.1). GTDB lineage: Bacteria > Bacteroidota > Bacteroidia > Flavobacteriales > Flavobacteriaceae > Flavobacterium > Flavobacterium panacis. Next base: position 189,781 of record NZ_JANKMS010000004.1, read on the forward strand.
GAACACTTCAGCTTACAGCAGAAACCACAGATAATAAACTGGCTTTTAAACTGGAAACTAGAGGTGTGAAAAGTAAGATTGTCATGCTTCCAGAAGCAGTTAAAAGCGGGACAGAATTGAGTTTTAATCAAGGAGAATCTGCACCTGTTTTAAACTTAAAACCGACAGAAACCTTTTTTATGATTTCGCAGTCGGCTTATCAGGATTTGATCAAAAACGGTTCTTTCCTATATAATAAAACAACCTATGTTTTGGATAAGAACGAAGATGCAAATCGTTTTTCGCTTGACGGAAAAAAGGTAGAAGTTTTACACGTCATTGCACAAATCGATGAAACAGAAATGTGGATCATCAAAAATCCGGAGTTTCCTTTAATTTGTAAAATCATTAAAAATCCGTTAGGCATTAATCCGACATTAGTAAAAGTAGTCGACAAGTAAGAAGATTTCAGAATAACATAATAATTTAAAGAACAGCGCCCCCAACTGTTCTAGTAGCCCGCCAGTTTTATTTAGTAACGGCGGGCTGCTGCGTTTCTATACTTTGGAGTAAAAGGTTCAAAATATTCTGATTGTCTTTTATTTAGTAAGGTAACATTACTTTATTGAACCACAAAACATCCCAACTACAGAAAGAATATGTCTATGTTTTTGATTGATTTGTCCATTTTAAAAAAATACAGGATGTGTAATTTTATTTTCAATTCAGAAATCAGTTTTTTCATTTTGAGTTTCTGAATTAGGATTAGTAATTATTAGTAAATTTTTGTTAGTTTTTATTTGAGTGGGAGATTAATGAGAGCGATTAATCTCCCTTATTTTTTATTCATGAATTAAGATAGTTTAATAAATATATGATTTATATGAAAAGTGAGAATTTTAAATTTAAAAAAGGCGATTCCATAAAAAGAGCTGTAATGCTTTCTTTGCTCTTATTTTTTGGTTCGGTTAAAGCATTTTGTCAGAACCAGGAACAGACAAAAAGCGCTTTTGGAGTAATTGAAAGACTTGTTGGTAATCGAGCCACTGAGTTCGAGTTGAGTATTGTTGAAAACAAGAATAACAAGTCGGATTGGTTTGAAATTGAAACGAAGGATAATCATGTAAAAATAAAAGCATCAAACAATACTGCAATCTGTTATGCGGCTTATAACTTTCTGAGAGACATTGGAGCAGTTTTAGTAAGTTGGGAAGGAAATAGAGTGAATCTTCCTAAAGCATGGCCAAAATATTCAAAAAAAGGAGATACTCCTTTTCAATATAGAGAATACCTAAATGCCTGCACTTTTGGCTACACCACGCCATGGTGGGACTGGAAACGCTGGGAACAAGAAATTGACTGGATGGCCATGCACGGAATCAATCTTCCTACGGCTATGGAAGGTCAGGAAGCTGCTTGGCAGGAATTATGGAAAGAATACGGTCTGACGAATACACAATTAGCGTCACATTTTGCTGGACCTGCTTATTTGCCATGGCAACGAATGGGAAACATTAATAGTTTGGAAGGACCATTACCACAAGAATGGTTTGTTAAAAAAGAAGAACTTCAGAAGAAAATTTTAGAGAGAATGCGAGCTTTAGACATGCATCCTGTTGTACCAGCTTTTAGTGGTTATGTTCCAAAAGCTTTCGCTGAAAAACATCCTGAAGCCAAAATAACAGAATTGAAATCATGGTCTGGAGGAGGTTTTGCCAGTACTTTTCTGTTAGACTCAAAAGATCCTCTGTTTAAGAAAATCGGAAAACGTTTTATTGAAATTTATACTAAAATGTATGGAAAATCTAATTTCTATTTAGCTGATTCTTTTAATGAGATTGAACCTCCGGTTTCTGAACATAATAAATATGAAGAACTTTCAAATTACGGAAGTGCCGTTTATGAAACTATAAATGAAGCACAACCAGGCGCAACTTGGGTAATGCAAGGATGGCTTTTTGGAGATAATAAAGAATTCTGGACCAAAGAAGCTACAAGTGCATTTTTAAGTAAAGTTCCAAATGATAAAGTAATGGTTCAGGATTATGCCAACGACAGATATAAAGTTTGGGAAACTCAGGAAGCTTTTTATGGCAAACAATGGACGTATGGTTATGTACATAATTATGGAGGATCAAATCCTGTGTATGGAGATTTAAGTTTTTATAAAGACGAATTGACCAGTTTATTGAAAAATCCAAATAAAGGAAATGTAGTAGGTTATGGGGCAATGCCTGAAGGTCTAAATAACAATTCAATTGTTTACGAATATATATATGATCTTCCGTGGAGTAAAGGAGAACAGCCAATAAATGACTGGATGACCAAATATCTCAATGCAAGATATGGGCAAACGACTTCTAAACCTGTAATGCAAGCTTGGGAATTATTACTGGAATCTGTTTATAATGTAAAATACTGGGAAACACGTTGGTGGAATGATTGGGCTGGAGCGTACTTGTTTTTTAAACGTCCAACAGCAACGATTACAACATTCAAAGGAAATCCGGGTGATAAGAAAAAGTTGAAAGAAGCTTTGGATATTTTAAGTAAAGAAGCCAAAAAGTTCGATAAAAAGAATCTTATTCAGTATGATTTAATTGATGTAACAAGACATTATTATTCACTTTCTATTGATGAAGATTTGATTGAATGTGTAAAAGCTTATCAGAATAAAGACATTTCTAAGGGAGATCAGCTTTTCAAAAAGATAGAGAAACAAGCTTTAGATATTGATAAAGTAATGTCAGGACAACCATTAAATAACGTCGATCAATGGGTAAAATCGGCTTCTGATTATGGAAGCTCACCTGAAGTTTCTAAATTATATGCAAAGAATGCCAAAACCTTAATTACGCTTTGGGGCGGAGAAGGTCATTTGAATGATTATGCTTCGAGATCTTGGCAAGGAATGTACAAAGGATTTTACTGGCCAAGATGGAAAATGTTTTTAGAAGCCTTAAAAAAATCAGCTGTAAATAATACTTCATTTGATGAAACCAAAGAAAGAGAATCAATCAAAAATTGGGAAATTAAATGGACAGAACAAAATTAATACAATACTTAATTACGATTAATACGTATATAAACTAAAAATTAACTTATTCTTTTAACTTAAACTTAAATTATGCCAAAAAATACGATATGAAAAAGTACCGAAATCGTTTTATTAGTAAGTATTTGATTATAGAATTTTAGAAAAATAACCTTGCGAAGCCTTACTATCACTGACTTTATAGAAATTATCCATGTTTATGAATAACATGTCCATTTGTTAACATTTCTTTAGCACTAATTTCGTCAATACTATTTAACCAATTAACCAATATCACAATGGAAAAACTTAAACTTTTATTATTAGCCTTCTTCTTTGGCTTCTCAATTAATACCTGGGCACAAAAAACAGAAGTGACCGGTGTAGTTTTAGATGACAAAGGCATTCCACTGCCAGCCGCCAATGTACTAGAGAAAGGTACAACGAATACAGTAACAACAGATTTTGATGGAAAATTTAAATTTTCGGTTTCAAATAAAAATGCAACATTAGTATTTTCCTTTATTGGATTTGAAGATCAAACTTTAAAATTGGACGGAACAAAATCTAATTATTCAATTAAATTACAATCTGCTACAAATAATCTTGAACAAGTTGTTGTAGTAGGATACGGAAAAGGATCTCGTAAAAACCTGACCACTTCTGTAACTTCTGTTAAAGCGGAAGATTTAAACAGAGGAGCAATTAGTGATGTGGGTCAGCTTTTACAAGGTAAAGTTTCTGGTTTGAATATTTCGTCAAGCGGTGACCCGACAAAAACGGCTTCTGTGGTTTTGCGTGGAGCTTCTACATTAAATAGTTCACAAGGACCATTTTATGTAATTGATGGAATTCCGGGAGTTGACATCTCAGTAATTTCTCCGGATGACATTGCAACTATCGATGTTCTTAAAGATGCGGCTGCAACAGCTATTTATGGTAACAGAGCAGCAAATGGAGTTATCATGGTTACAACTAAAAAAGGGAGTAAAGGTAGAACTCAAGTTGCCTATAATGGATATGTAGGTTGGGAAGAAGTTTCAAATAATCTGGATATGATGAATGCAGATCAATTGAGAGCTTTTACAACTAAAAACAATTTGAATTTTACTCCTGAAAATGATAAAAGTGCTAACACTAACTGGCAAAAAGAAATTTTAAGACCAGGACGCGCGGCATCAAGTAGCCATAACTTGTCTATGAGTGGTGGTGGAGATCACGGAAACTATACAGCAAGTATTACTTCTCTTAACAAAGAAGGGGTTTTGCAGAAAAGTGATTTCTCTCGTATCATTGCTCGTTTATCTGTAGAACAATATGCTTTTGATGATAAGGTTAAATTTGGTTTAAATGTTACTAATTCTAGTACAAAATATCAAAATGTACCACAACGTAATACTGTTCTTTTACAAGCAGCAAGTTATCTTCCGATTTCTCCAGTAAAAAATGCTGACGGAAGTTATTTTGAAAATTTTGTGAGTACAGGATATTTTAACCCAGTGGCTTTAATTCAGCATGGTACTGATGAAACTAAAACAGATAATCTTGTAGGTAACCTTACTGCAGAAGTAAAACTTCCATTTGGATTTACTTATAATTTGAATTTAGCACATCAGAGATTAACAGCAACTCACGGAGAGTTCTATGATAGTTATTATTCACAATATAACAGTGCGAACTTTTATAACAATCCAGATCCACCTTTGACAAAAACATTGGTTAACTTTGGTGTAAATGGTGCAGCGTTAAGAAATTCATATGAGACTAGAAACAATATTATTGAAAGTTTCTTGACATGGGATAGAACTTTTGGTTCTCATAAAGTAAAAATAGTTGGAGGTTATTCTTGGCAAGAGAATACTTTAGGAGACGGATTCCAAGCTACAACAACGAACTTTCCTGTAGACAATGTTGGATATAACAATTTAGCTTTAAGTAATTATACTTCTGTTAATGGTTATGTAGTAAATTTTGGAGATAGTAAAGCATATCAAAAAACACGTCTAATTGCTTATTTTGCTCGTTTAAATTACAATTACCAAGATAAGTATCTTTTACAAGGATCAATCAGACGAGATGGTGGATCAATGTTTGGAGAAAATAATAGATGGGGATACTTTCCTTCTGTAGGAGGTGCGTGGAGATTGGACAAAGAGAATTTTATGAAAAATCAAAGTTTCTTTAGTGATTTAAAATTACGTGGAAGCTGGGGGGTAACAGGAAACTCATCTGGATTTAATGCTTACACAGCACAGTTTATCTCTGGAAGTTTAGGAACTTTCTACTATAATGGACAACAAATTGGAGCTTACGGACCTAACCAGGCAGCTAACCCTGATTTGAAATGGGAAAAAACAGCGACAGCAAATATTGGACTTGATTTCTCTATCTTAAAAGGAAAAGTAACTGGTTCTGTTGACGTGTACGACAAGAAAACAACAGACATGATTTTCAACTACAATGTGAATCCAGTATTAGTACCAGTAGGGTCAATTGTAGCAAACGGAGGAACAATGTCTAATAAAGGTATTGAGGTTAGTTTAAGCACAACTCCTGTAAAAACTGCAGATTTCAGTTGGACTACTAACTTGAACTTAGCACATAACAAAAATGAGATCGTTAAATTAACTAGTCCATTCTTTGTTGGAGGAGATTCAATTCGTCGTGTACAACCTGACGGAGGTGGACAAACAGGAAGTACTTTACAAATCTTTAAAGAAGGAAAACCTCTTGGACAATTCTTTACATTGAAATATGCAGGAAAAAATGCTAACGGAGTTTCTCAGTATTATGACAAAAACGGTGATTTGACTACTACACCACAAATTGGAGTAGATTATCACTATGCAGGAAGCGCACAACCAAAATTATTGGTAGGATGGGCAAATAATTTTCAATACAAAAAATTTGATTTAAGTATTTTCTTCAGAGGAGTATTTGGAAACAAAATTTTCAATGCAACACGTGCAGATTTATTCAGACCAAGTACAGCAATGACCACTAATATTTTAGTTGATGCAGGAAATGAGTCACCAAACGACATAAATGCTTATAGATACTCAGATCGTTTTATAGAAGACGGTAGTTATGTAAGATTAGATAACATGACTTTAGGATATAATTTTGGTAAAGTAGGAAGGTACATTAGTGGTATACGTATTTATCAAACCATAAACAATGTATTTGTAATTACTAAATACAAAGGAATTGATCCAGAAGTTGAACAAGGAGGAACAGCTCCAGGTGTAGATTCAAATAACTTCTATCCAAAGACCAGAACGTATATGTTCGGTTTAAATGTGATGTTCTAAAAATTAAATGCTAAAAATTATGAAAAAGATATTAAAATATTTAGGGCTTCCAGTACTTATGGCTGGTTTAGTATGGTCTTGTGATGATCTTGATGTGCCTATTACAACGCAGTTGACACCTGAAGTATTTCCTCAGAATTCAACACAATACATTCAGACAGCAGGACCAGTTTATGCAGCTTTCCGCGGTGAGTTTTCATTTGCTTGGTGGTGGTCACAGACATTAACTACTGATGAAGCTATTTTGCCAGCACGTGGAGGAAACTGGTTTGATAATAGAGGTTATGCTTGTCAGCATTACCATGATTGGACACCAGATAATGGGGTTGGACCATGGGATTGGGCAGAAAAAGTTATTGGAACCAGCAATCAGGCCATCTCAATTTTAAATAGAACTATGCCTACTGGAGCAGAAAAATCAACAATGATTTCTGAATTAAAAACGATGCGCGCTATTTCTTATTTTATGATGATGGATTCTTATGGAGCTGTGCCACTTGATACAGTATATGGAGATTTCAGTTCTAAACCGAGATCGAGCCGAATAGAAGTTTTCAATTTCATAGAAAAAGAATTGAAAAGTGCAGTTCCAAATTTAAATGCCGCATCTGGAATTTCTACTTATGGTAGACCAAATAAACAAACGGCTAATGCTATGCTTGCCAAATTATACTTAAATGCAGAAGTATACACAGGAACGCAGCGCAGCAATGATTGTATTGCGGCTTGTGATGCGGTAATTAATTCAGGTTTGTATGTAATTGAACCTAGAAGCACTTACCTTCAGATGTTTTATCCGAATAATGGTCCAGCTATGAAAGAATTCATTTTTGCTGTTCCTTACGATCCTGCAGCAGTGACAGTTGGTTTTAATGGACAAATGTATCACGCACGTTATGATGTGCCTCGTTCTGAAAGAACTAAATTCGGATTGCCTTTTACGCCAAGTGCACCAAGAAGTACACTTCCTGAATTTTACGCTTATTTCAATGATGTAAATGATATTCGCAACAAACAATGGCTTACAGGACTTCAGTTCATGAACGATGGTGTTACACCAGTAACAGTTACCACAACTAAAAAAGGATACGATCAGTTTTATACAGGAGCTGATGGTGGTGCAGCGTATACGTATCAGGTAAATTTAACACCAGATATTGTACTTCGCCAGAATCCAGCTTTATTTGACTTAGGAAATGATGAAATTGCTTGGAACATGGGGTACAGAAACATAAAATTCTATCCTGATGCAACATCAACAAACCGTAACCAAAATAATGACGTACCTTTTTTACGTTATTCAGATGTTATCTTGATGAAAGCAGAAGCAATCTTACGTGGAGGAAGCGCAACTTTAGGACAAACTCCAATTTCATTGGTTAATATGGTTCGTTCAAACCGTACAACATCTGCGGCATGGACAGGGGTAACCTTAGAAGAACTTTATCAAGAAAGAAGTCGCGAATTTACTTGGGAAGCATGGCACAGAAATGATATGATTCGTTTCGGTAAATATGAAGGAAAATGGGGATTCAAAACAAATGCAGACACCTATCGTCGTATTTTCCCAGTTCCAACTTATGCAAGAGTACTAAATCCTGCTTTGGATCAAAATCCTGGCTACTAAGATTAAAGCTTAATTAGAGCGCAAATTGTAATTTAATATTGATTTAATAAAAAGGAGAGGGGAGTCAAAATTCTTCTCCTTTTTTACTAAAAAGAAAACTGGTCGATTAGTTGCTCATGATAACCAGTTCAGTTTCATTTTTGAATGAACAAAGCTTAATCGAATGCCGTTTCATAAAGCAAGGAAAGATTAAGCTTTGTAACATTCTATCAATTTGAGAATAAGTAATTCTCACTTAAATCCTATTGACTTATATTTTCGATTTAGCAATAAATCAATACAAACGCAATCCTGTCTAAAAACCATTCCCCCATCAACAAACAGAATAAATGGAATTAAAGAAAATCTTAAAAATAGGACGTATTGGAATAGGTTTAACGCTTATTTTTTTAGTGTCGTGCAACGCCCAGAAAGCTGTTTCTGTACAAAAGAAGCAAATCTCAGATCTGGTTTATCCGTTGTTGGACACTGAAAATTCAAGATGGTTTTACTTCTCTTCTGCAAGTCGTCCGTTTGGAATGGTAAATCTAAATCCCGACACTGAAATTAAAGGTGATTGGGGAGGCGGATATAAATATACCACAGATACCGTTAAAGGTTTTAGCCATGTTCACGAATGGCAGATGTCGGGTGTATCGGTTATGCCTGTAACAATTTCGGCAAAAAATAAAGCAGGAATTTTTAAAGACTTTTATTCAAAATTCAGTCATAAAACAGAAGTAATAACGCCAGGATATCATTCTTTAAAATTAGACAGGTATCAAATACAAACAGAATTAACCAGCACACCACGAGTTGGTTTTCATAAGTATACTTTTCCAGCAAAGGCACAAAAAGCAGTTCTTTTTAATCTGAATACGATTTTAGGACCTTGTGAAAACACCAACGGGAAATTAGAAAAAACTAGCGATTACGAACTTTCAGGATCATTAGTTTTAAGTACTAATTTTAGACGTCCAAAACCGTTGACTGTTTTCTTTAAAGTGAAAACAAAACAGCCGATTGCTTCTGTAGAAAGAGATCATGCAACAGGTAATTATTTGGTTTATTTTAATGAAAAAACACCAACGATATTGATGAAAGTTGGTATTTCGTACACTTCAGTTGAGAATGCCAATAGTAATATACAAACCGAATTACCAGATTGGGACTTCAATAAAACAGTGGCTGATTCCAAAAAACAATGGAGCGATTTATTGGGAAGGATAAAAATTGAAGGAGGAACAGCAACCGATCAAAGAAGATTTTACACCGATCTATGGCATGCCCTGCAAGGGAGAAAAACGATCAGTGATGCAAATGGAGCCTATCCTGATAATACAGGGGACAAATTCAGGGTGGGACATTTGCCATTAAATGCAGACGGAAAACCAAAATTCAACCATTACAATTCAGATGCCTTTTGGGGTGCGCAATGGACGATCAATAATCTTTGGGGATTAGTTTATCCAGAAATTATGGAGGAATTTGTGTATTCGTTAATGCAATATTACAAAGACGGAGGAATCATTCCGCGTGGACCTTCAGGAGGGAACGATACGTATGTAATGACGGGAGCTTCAACCACACCTTTTATCGTTAGTGCCATTCAGAAAGGAATTGTAAAAGAAAATTTGGAAGATATTTATATCGCGCTCAAAAAAAATCATATGCCAGGCGGTATCATGGAAAAAGCGGGCTATGAACACAATACCAATATTGGTGGCGGATTAAAGTATTATTTAGAGAAAGGTTATGTGCCGTATCCGCTTCCAGAAGGTAATTTTGGAAGTCACGAAGACGGAGCCAGTCAGACTTTAGAAAATGCTTATCAGGATTGGACTTTAGCGCAATTAGCTAAAAAACTAAATCACGAAGAAGATTATAACTATTTCATGAAAAGAGCCAAAAATTATCAGAATGTTTTTGATCAATCCATTGGATGGATGCGTCCGAAAAACGTAGAAGGGAAATGGCGTGAAAATTATGATCCGTACCAATATGAAAACGGTTTTATAGAAGCAAATGGAGCGCAATCAACTTGGTTTGTGCCACATGATATTGATGGTTTGGCCGATTTAATGGGAGGAAAAGAAAAAGCAGTTACTAAATTAAATCAACAGTTTGAAACCGCTAAAAAGCAAAATTATACTTCTGGTACATCACACGATGCAGAATTACACCCAGAGTTCAGCCGAATTCCAGTCAATTTTGGAAATCAGCCTTCTATGCAAACTTCGAATATTTTCACATTATTAGGAAGACCAGATCTAACGCAATATTGGACAAGAAATGTAGTAAAAGCAACTTTCAGCGGATTATCGCCTGCAACAGGTTATAATGGCGACGAAGATCAGGGATTAATGGGGAGTTTAAACGTTTTGCTTAAATTAGGTTTATTTCAAATGAATGGAGGAACAGACAAAGATGCTGTCTATCAAATTGGAAGCCCGATTTTTAATAAAATCTCCATTGACTTAAATCCGAAATATTATTCAGGAAAAACATTCGTTATCAAAGCCAATAATAATAGTCCTGAAAATGTGTATATAAAAGACATTAAATACAACAACAAAGCAGTACAAAATTTCACACTGTCGCATCAGGAAATTACCAATGGAGGCGAATTAGTTTTAGAAATGTCGAAGTAAAATTTTATGCCACAGATTAAAAGGATTTAAATGATTTTTTACTCAGATTGAAACTAATCCTTTTAATCTGTGAAATCTGTGGCAAAAAAAAGTTTTTAGTTCTTAAAGAAATACATAAGTAATGAAAATATACAGTAAAAAAATACTTTTAGGAATATCATTTTTGTTTACAATATTCATCAACGCTCAAACCGTTCATCAATATGTAGATCCAATGATTGGTTCCGAAGGCGTAGGCAGGGTTTTTATTGGTCCGTCATGTCCTTACGGAATGGTAAAACCAAGTCCAGATTGTACTGTGAGTCCAAATAGCGGTTGGCTTCCAATGCCGAAAGAAGTAACAGGATTCAGTCAGGTTCACGTGAGCGGAACAGGAGGAGGTCCGAAATACGGAAATATATCTATTATGCCTTTTTCGGGAGCTTTGGACAAAATGGACCAGACTTCTTTCAGAGCAGAAGAAAACGTAAAATTGGGTTATTATGAAACGGTTTTCAAGGAAAATAAGATTAAAACCGAAATTACGACAGGCGAGAAAGTTTCATTTTATAGAATAACCTATCCAAAAAATAAATCAAAAGAATTAAAAATTGATCCAGGATTTTTCCTTGGCGAAGAAAAGATTCCAGATGCCAGAGAAGCGCAGCAATTTGTAGGTTCTCAGATTGAGATCGTTTCAGATACCGAAGTTAGAGGTTATAGCAGAATTCGCGGTGGCTGGAATAATGGTCGTGCTTACACCGTTTATTTCTGGGCGGTTTTCGATCAGCCGATAGCCAAATTCGTCACTTTTAAAGACGGAAAATTTTATACTGAAAAAGCACAGTTTGATTCAGGAAAGAAAACAGGAGCATTACTTTCTTTTGGAAACTCAGGAAAAGAAGAACTGAACGTCAAAATTGGAATCTCATTCTTAAGCGAACTAAAAGCCAAAAACAATATAGAAATAGAAATCCCGCATTGGAATTTCAATGAAGTTTTGAAGACTTTAGAAAACAAATGGGAAAATCTGTTGAACAGAATCCAGCTTTCTAAAGACACCTCGGACGAATACAGAAAAATGTTCTACACAGGATTATATCATACAATGATTATGCCCGTGAACCGAACAGGAGAAAATCCTTTATGGACTAATGACGAGCCGTATTATGATGATTTTTATACGATTTGGGATACCTTCAGAACTTCAAGTCCGTTAATCACATTGATTGACAGCAAACGAAAAGTAGAAATAATCAATGCAATGCTGAATATCTACAAACGTGAAGGATATATGCCAGAAGGCAGAAGCGGTAATGACAACGGAAGAACGCAGGGAGGATCCAACGCTGAGGTGGTGATTGCCGATGCTTTTGTGAAAAAACTAAAAGGAATTGATTATGAACTGGCGCTTCAAGCGATGCTTAAAGATGCAGAAGTTCCTCCAGGAGGAAACGAAGAAAAAGAGGGAAGAGGAGGACTTATCGATTACTTAAAACTAGGCTACGTTCCCTACGGCACCGACCGTGCAGGAAACCGAACTATCGATTATGCTTACAACGATTATAATATTGCAACGGTAGCCAAAGGTTTAGGAAAAACAGAACTTTACGAAAGATACATCAAACAAGCCGACAACTGGCAGAATTTATGGCGTCCAGATTATGAAAACAACGGAGCCAAAGGATTCATCATGCCGAAAGACAAAGACGGAAACTGGCTTGATGATGTAGTTTTCGGAGAATCTAAAATCCAAAAACCAACTTTTAAATACACGCCGGTTATTATCGAATCGCCTTGGTATGTATGCCACTGGTGCGTGTTTTTCTACGAAGGAACTTCTTGGGAATATTCATTTAGTTTGCCACATGATGTTCCGGAACTGATTAAAAAATCAGGTGGGGAAAAAGCTTTCGAAAAACGATTGAATATCTTCTTTGACAACGATTTATTTAATGTTGCCAACGAACCTTCATTTTTAACGCCTTGTTTGTACCATTGGATTGGAAAACCGTATTTAAGCAGTGACAGAATCAGAACGATTATCAAGAATAATTTCAATACTTCAAGAGAAGGTTTGCCAGGAAATGACGATTCAGGAGCGATGTCTTCGTGGCTGGCGTTCCACATGATGGGATTGTATCCGAATGCCGGACAACCTTATTATCTGATCAATACGCCTTTGGTTACAGAAAGTACCATGAAGTTGGAAAACGGTAAGAGTTTCAAAATCACAGCAAAGAAAATGAGTGAGAAGAACAGATATATAAAATCGGCTTCATTAAATGGAAAATCTTACAACAAAGCTTGGATTTCTCACGATGATATTATGAACGGCGGAGAAATGGTTTTAGAAATGGATTCAAAACCTTCAGCTTGGGGAACAACGATTTTACCTCCAAAAAAATAAAAAAATAAAATGATAAACATGAAAAATATAATCACAGCATTCCTGTTTTTTGCATTTTATCAAATGGGAATATCTCAGAATTACATTCCGACATTAAAGAATAATACAGAACTGCATTATGTCTGTAAACTTCACGGACAAACCAGAACTTTACAGCTGACAGCTGAAACTTCAAACAATGCATTAGCTTTTAAACTAGAAACTAGAGGAGTAAGTAGTAAAATCGTTATGCTTTCAGAAGCTGTCAAAAATGGAGATGATTTAAGTTTTAATCAGGGAGAATCTGCACCTGTTATAAACTTAAAACCAACAGAAACATTCTTTATGATTTCGCAGTCGGCTTATCAGGATTTGATAAAAAAGGGTTCGTTCGTTTACAATAACACAACTTATGTTTTGGATAAAAGTGAAGACAAAAACGGAGTTTCTATTGAGGGGAAAACTGTCGATGCATTGCATGTAAAGGCTCAGATTGATGAAACCGAAATGTGGATTGTAAAAAATCCAGAGTTTCCGTTGGTCTGTAAAATCATTAAAAATCCGTTGGGAATTAATCCGACATTGGTAAAAGTAGTCGACAAATAAGAGTTATATTTTTTCATTAATAAAGACAATAGCATGAAACATCATATGAGCCGTGGAGAATTTATCAGGTTGAGCAGTTTGTCATTAGGAGGTGTTTTAATGAGCAATACGCTTTTTGCAAATGATTTTTTTGCAAGTGATATCAACTCAAAAGAAGATCTTCAGTTAATGAAAAAACTAATCCTGAACAATGATGCGAAGGTCAAAAGTATATTGAACAAACCGTCATTGGATCCGACTATTAGAATTAATAATTTTCGAGGCATTGCCAATTCTATCACAGTAATGGCAGCTTCCTTATGCAATTCTGGTTCAGTATATTATAAATCTCCAATTTTAGTCGAAAAACTAAATGAGTCGATTGACGTTTTATTGAAAGAACAATACAGCGACGGAACGTTAGATGCTGGAGGAAACAGACAATCTCCACCCGATACCGCCTTTATTTTAGAATATGTATGTCCAGCCGCAGCTTTATTGAACAAAAGTAAACAGCCTAATCTGACAGTGCTTCGTGAAAAAGTAAAGAAATTTATTTTAAATGCAGGAGAAGCAATGATAACAGGAGGTGTTCATACGCCAAATCACAGATGGGTTATTTGTGCCGCTTTAGCGAATATTAATTCACTTTATCCAGATGTTCGATATGTAAACCGAATTGACGAATGGCTGGCAGAAGGAATTTATCACAACGAAGACGGCCATTATGCAGAACGAAGCGGCATTTATTCGGCTGTAATAGATAAAGCTTTAATAACGATGGCAAGATTGCTCAAAAGGCCGCAATTGCTGGAAATCGTAAACAAAAACCTGATTACTTATTTTTATTATACCGAAACAAACGGCGATTTGGTTACGGTCGATTCCAAAAGACAAGATCAGTTTATGGATTTGAAAGTGACTAAATTTTACTGGCAATATCGTTACATAGCTATTTGTACCAATAATCCGATGTTTGTTTATATGGTAAATCTGATTGAGAAACTTCCAGAGTTTACAAGTGATATTTTATCAGATTCGTTAGCTTTTTTTATGGAAAATGAAGAGCTTCAGAAACAAGTTCCTACTGAAAGCAATGTTCCAAATGATTTCGAAAAGTTTTTTGTCCTTTCGAATTTAGCCAGAATCAGAAGAGAGAAAACTTCCATTACTTTATTTGGAGGAAATGATCAGCCAGTTCAGATTGTATCCGGAAGATCATCAAATCCAAATTTTTTAATGTACAGAAAAGGAGAGGCGATTTTAAAATACATGCGTCTTTCAACTTCCTTTTTTAGAATGGGATATTTCAGCAGTAACGGAATCGTAAAAGAAGGAAACAAATATATTTTGACAGAAACCAAAGAAGCAGATTATTATCAGCCTCTTGCCGCTCCATATCGAAAATCAGATGGAGATTATAAATTATCAGAATCAGCCGATGGAAGATTTTGGAACAAAATGGATTTTGAGTCGAGAACAAAAAGCAATGTCAAAAAACAAATTACAGTAATTGAAATTACCGAAAATAACGGAACATTAAATTTAGATTTTAAAGTAGATGGTCCGCCAAATGTTGAGGTAACAATCGAAATGTGTTTCAACGAAAAAAGCATTGTAAACGGAGCAGTAACAAATGAAAAGAATAATTATTTTCTTAAAACTGGTTTCGGAGAAGTTGCAGATGCAGGAGATTCCATAAAATTTGGCCCAGGAAAATGTGAACATTTTAATATTGAAAACCTCGAAAGCGAGCAATATACCTATCATCAGGGAAGTTTACGAACCAATGGAGAACATGTTTACATAACTGGATTCACGCCTTTTCATCATCAAATGACAATTTCTTAAGATTAAATTGAAATTCTTGGTAGATTATAAAAGTTGTTTTTAAATTTACGGAAATTACATCTAACCTATAATATTTAAAAATTATGAAATTATCTATCGTAGCCTCTTTGCTTTTTTGCGGCATTTGTTTAGGACAAAATAATACAGACACTAGTTTGTATATGAAGTCTGATAAAATTACTTATTTAACAGATATCGGCTCAGAATCAGGGGATTTATATAAAACGATTGGACACCACGGACCAGCAGTTGAAAACGAATGGATGGCTTTGCGAATTTATTTCAGTGATAAAGTGGCTATCGATGTGTACAATAAAGCAAAACAAGGTCTGGAATTAAAAAAAGCAAATTGGTACCCAACACCAGAACAGCAAAAAGAAGGATGGGGAGCAGATTATTATAAAGTAGCATCTACCGTAGGTTTAGGAGGTGTAAAACTTTGGGACGGAGAAAAATTAGTACCGTTAAATCCAGTAACAAATCGTTTGGCTCGTGTGGGCAAAACAGAAAATACTTCTTGGATGGAAATGATTTCAAGAGGTGTTCCTTACAAAGGAAAAAAAGTAGATATTTTAGTTCGTGTAACTGTAACTTCAGGTAAAAGAGATGCAAAAGTAGAAGCAGTTTCTTTAACTGGAGAAAAAGTACAATTTGCAACTGGAATCAACTATTTTAAAGATTTCGCAACCAAAAAAGGAGCTAATTACATCGCAGTTTGGGGAAAACACCCAGAAGACGTAGCAGCAGAAATTGTTGAAGTTGGAGCAGCAATTAAATATAATCCGAAAGATTATGAAAAAACGACAGACGATGGAACACAATATTTATTGATTTCAAAACCTGCCAAGACCTTAGAGACTACCATTTTATCTTCATGTGCAAGAGAAACAGAATTGAACACTTTAGATAAATTGGAGGCATTTATTAAAAAATAATTGAATTATCCTTTAAACAAGGACGCGGATTAAACGGATTTACTTCGTAAAGACGCGGATAAAAACGGATAATCTATTTATATTTTTAAAAAGATTAATAAAAATCCGTTTTTATCCGCGTCTTCGCGTTAGCGAATCGTTTTAATCCGCGTCTGATTTTACAGATTTTCTATTTTTAAAAATAGGACAAATAACGGATAATCATAAAATTAAAAACAAATTACATGTTTAGAATATCGGCTATATTAGTACTTTTATTTTTTTTATATTCCTGCAAATCACAGCGGACTTCAAAAAAAGAAATTCAGATTGCTTTTATAGCCGATGCTCATTTACAGGATATTTATGCCAAATTTGAAGATAACGATTACAAGGGAATTCCAAATCCTGTAACAGGCGAGTACGCGAATATTCGAACGATGAATGCTCAGTTGCATTCTACGAGAATTTTCAATGAAAACTATTTCGCTTTTTTAGAAGCTTTAAACGATATTGTAAAAAGAGGCATAAAGCAAGTTGTACTTCCTGGTGATTTCAGCGACGACGGACAACCCGTTCACGTTCGCGGCTTACGAAAAATTCTTAATGAATATTCTCAAAAATACGGACTTTCATTCTTTGTCACCACAGGAAATCATGATGTGGTAAAACCTTTTGCGCAAGATGCTGTTAAAACTGATTTTTTAGGAAAAGACGGAAAAGAACAAATTATCAGCAGTTCTCCAAACAACTTCAATAAAAGCAAAAGCGAACTAGAACCTATTATTACAGCCGATATAAAAAATTGGGGTTACAAAGAAACAATTCAGGAAATGCGCGATTTTGGTTTCTTTCCTAAAAAGACCGATTTGTATTGGGAAACACCATTTTCAGACTACACGTATCAGAATTATACTTTTAAAAAAGCACAAAAAGAATCTGCTTTAGAAAAAAGAACGTATGTAATTAAAAACACCAATTTGTATCTGCCCGATGCGAGTTATTTGGTTGAGCCTGTAAAAGGAATCTGGCTTTTGGCAATTGATGCGAATGCCTATGTTCCGAATGAGAAATTATCGGGCGAACTGAATAACCCAAAAGATTTTTCGGGAGCGAATACAGGTTACAATAACGTTCTGATTTATAAAAGTCATTTGATTAATTGGGTCAAAAAGATTTCCGCTGAAGCGAAACAAAAAGGAAAAGTACTGATTGCTTTTAGTCATTATCCAATGGTTGACTTTAATGATGATGCTTCGCCAGAATTAAAACAGCTTTTTGGTGCCAATAAAATGCAATTGCAAAGAGTTCCAAGTGAAGAAGTGGCGCAACAATTTGCGGATGCTGGAATTCAAATTCATTTTGGCGGACACATGCATATCAACGACACAGGTGTTCGAACTACTGAAAAAGGGAATACGCTTTTTAATATTCAAACGCCGTCGCTTGCGGCATATATGCCGGCTTATAAAATTTTGACGATTCATTCTCCTTCTGAACTTGAAGTAGAAACTATTGTTGTGGGTAAAGTGGCGAAATTCAATAGTTTGTTTCCTTTTTATGAAGAGGAATATGCACATTTGAAAGACATTAAAAGCACAACCATTTGGGAAAAAGAAATTCTGAATGCTAAAGATTATGAAGAATTTACCAATTGGCATCTCAAAGAATTGGTGCGTTTACGCTTCTTGCCAGAAGATTTTCCAGCCGATTTCCTAAAGTCAATCGTAAATCTTTCAGGAATAGATTTGTTGGAAAAAAATAAAAACACACAAGAAGTGGATAAAGATTTGAAAGAGAATTCTCTAACGCTTTCTGATTTTGAGTCTTGGAATGGTTTTGATATGATTTTCGATTTTTACCGCCTAAAAAGTGCTGATGAACTGGCTTTTTCAAAAATTGGAAAAAATAAATTGAAACAGTACGAATTGATCTGCAAGCAGTTAAAAAAGTCAGATAATCCAAAACTAGTTTTATGGGCAGAAATATTCTACAAAACCATGAACGGTGAGCCTTCCGATCATTTTAAAATTAATCTGAAAAAAAACAAGATTGATAATTTATCTGTTAAATAATTTTGATATTTATTAAATCAAAAAGATTAAATTGCGTTTATAATTTATTTACATGAGCCAAAAATCCTTTATAGTATTCTTGTTATTTGCCGTATTTTATAATTCGTATTCACAGAATATAAAATTTGCGCATTATAATGATAATAATGGCTTGTCTCATAATTCGGTACGCCATATTGTACAGGATAAAAAAGGTTTCATGTGGTTTGGAACGTTCTCTGGATTAAACCGTTTTGATGGTTATCAGTTCAAAAACTATATGAGTTCTACGCCTGGAAAAAATAAATTATATAACGACGATATCACCGCTTTAGAATTGGACGACAAAGCCAATCAGTTGTGGATTGGAACCCGAAAAGGATTGACTCTTTTCCAAATGGATACGCATGTTTTTACTACTTTTTTTCATAAAAAAGACGATCCAAACAGCCTTCCAGATGATGAAGTTAGGTCAGTTCATGTAGATAAATTCAAAAGGGTTTGGGTAGGAACCAAAACAAAAGGAGTTTATTTATTTTCTCTGAAAGATAACCAATTTAACAAAATTCAGCTGAAAGGTTTTGATTATGTTAAAGAAATCTTTGAAGATAAAAAAGGTAATGTCTGGGTGGGAAGCTATGAAAAGTCAGGTGTAGCCAAAATTACAATGGACACAAAAGGCGCAATTGTAAGGATTAATACCTATACGCTTTCTGTTCCAAATTCAAGTATTAAAAATCCATACATCAACTTTATTTATGAAGATGCCAAGTCGGATATTTTTATTGGAAGTCGTGAGGGATTGTATAAATTGGATAAAACGACGAATCAGTTTGTTAATTTGTATATTGATAACAAACAGGTTAGAGGTGCTTTAGGACCTTATTTCCTATCTGTTGCACAAGCTCCTGACGGGAAATATTGGGTTGGAACTTTAGGTGGTTTATTGGTCTGCGATCAGCTAGAAGACATTCAAAAAGGAAATTACAAATGGTATTATTCGATTTTGTCTGATGATACTTCGCTTGTCGATAATTTAATTGCATCACTCTACTTTGATAAATCTGGCGTATTATGGATTGGAACCGAAGACGGTTTAGATAAATACGATCCCTATGAAAATCAGTTTACTTTAAACAAAGATATATCAAGATCTATTGGTAATCAAGCTCCTAGGATTAGAGGTTTTGCTAAAACTTATGATGAAAAAGTAATTGTTGCGACCTATCATAACGGACTTTATATTTCGAATATAAAAGGCTCAACTCCGTTACACAATACGGGAAAAGATATCGCTAGTATTTATTCTGATGACGGCAGGATTTTTTATTGCGGTCTTTGGGATGGAAACATTCTGGTTTACAATTACATGAATAATTCCTCTAGAGAAATTCATGCTGGATTTGAGAAATCGCCTGTTTTTGCTTTTAGAAAAATTTCAGATGACAAAATGATTGTCGGTTCCTTTGGAGAAGGGGCTGTAATTCTAAATACGAAAACGCTTCAGGTAGAAACCTCAAACAAACTTTTACCAGATTTTCAGATTAATGCAATCGAAAGAGATGCCAAAAACAATGTTTGGTTTGCCACAGAAACAGGCGTTGTAAAATACAATATCAATTCGGGAAAAATAGAAACGTATTCATCACTTTTTATCAAAGAAAAAGGCGTGCCTCATGATGAAAATGTGAGTGATGTTTTGGTAGATGTGAAAGGAAAAATCTGGGCTTCAACGCGTTTTGGATTGTGTTTGTTCAATCCAAAAAAGAATGAATTTGAGCCTGTAAAAAATCTAAAAGAACTTTCAGGAAAATGGATTACTGATATTTTATCAGATGCAAACGGAAATCTTTGGCTGAATATCAACAACAATAATATTGCTTTTGTAAAATCGAATTTAAAAGACATTAGTATTTACCATGTAAACAGCGGTAACAGATTGGATGTTTTTAGCTCAAGCGGTTTCTTTTATTTTAATAATTCGAATATTTTCCTTGGAGGTAAAAACGGAATTATTTCTTTTTCGCCACCAGCAATGAAAAGAAACAATTGGTCGCCATTGCCTGTTATTTCCGAATTTAAAATTCAGAACGAAGAGGTTTTTCCAGAAATGGAAATTAATGGGGAAATTCCGCTTTCAAAAGACCTGAATTATGGAAATGAAATAGAATTAAGCCATAAAAATAGAAACTTTTCGCTTCAGTTTTCGGCTCCGTCTTTTGCAAACGAAAAGCTGAATAAGTTTCAGTACATGCTAGAAGGTTTTGATAAACATTGGATTACGGCAAATAGCACCTCGAGAATTGTGCAGTATACCAACCTTTATCCAGGAAATTATACGTTCAAAATTAGATCAAGCAACAGTGATGGGTATTGGAGTAAAACGGTTTCGTATAAAATAAAAATTCAGCCTCCATTTTGGCTTACACCAACTTCGTTTTTAATGTTTTTTGCGATTTTGTTTGGGATTTTCTATTTCATCAGAAAAGAAATCAAAAACCGAATTCGTTTAAAACAAGAATTACTTACAGAGAAAGTAAATAGAGAACACGACATTAAATTGAACAATGAGAAATTACGTTTCTTTACGAATATTTCGCATGAATTAAGAACGCCTTTAACACTGATTTTAGGTCCTGCCAAACAATTGCTGGAAGAAAATAGTCATGCAACCGATTACGAAAAAAGCCGTTACAATCTAATTTATCAAAATGCCAGTAGATTATTAAATCTGGTAAATCAGGTATTGGATTTTAGAAAAGCACAATCTGGTGAATTAAAACTTAAAGTAACCAAAACGGATATTCTGTCGTATTCCAAAAATATCTTTGATTCGTTTAAGGAAATGGCTTATGATAAAAAGATTAAGCTCAATTTTATTACCGAAGATGATGAAATAAACGGTTGGCTAGACAATGATAAATACGATAAGATTTTGTACAATCTTTTATCTAATGCTTTAAAATTTACCAATAAAAACGGAAATGTTGATTTGGATATCAGACTGAAAGATACCGTTGAAGATATTTTGGTTATTGAAGTAACCGATGACGGAATTGGTATTCCGGTAAAAAGTTTGGAGAAAATCTTCAAACGCTTTTATCAGGCAACCAACAGCAAAGCCAATAATACGGGGTCGGGAATTGGTTTGTCATTGGTGAAATCTTTGGTAGCCATTCATAAAGGAACTATTTCGGTAGAAAGTACACAAGGAAAAGGAAGTACGTTTAGAGTGGAACTTCCAATTGACCGCTCTGCTTACGAAATGAAAGAAGTATTTGAATACGCTTTGAAAAATGATAATCAGAGTATGTTGATTCCTGAAAAAACGGTAAAGAAAATTATTCAAAATACCGATTTAAAAGAGAAAATCTTGGTAATCGAAGACAATAGTGAACTTAGAAAATATCTGGTTGATTACCTGTCTGATTATTACAAAGTGTATGATGCAGAAAATGGAGAAGAAGGTCTGAGAATCTGCCGACAAATTAAACCGATTGTCTGTGTTACCGATGTCATGATGCCAGTTATGGACGGATTGGAATTCTGCCGACAGCTTAAAAATGATGAATTTATCAGTCATATTCCAGTCGTAATGCTTACGGCGCTTTCTGAAAATATGGATAAAGTGAAAGGTTACGACACAGGCGCTGACGGCTATTTGGTGAAACCTTTTGAGCCGTTATTGCTTAAAACGGTAATTGAAAACATGATCAAATCAAGATCGGAACTCAAACAAAAATTCTCCGGAGAAGTAGAAAGTAAAGTCAGCATGTTGACTCATTCGCCAATTGATGAGGAATTTATGGAAAAAGTTACCAATTTAATCAATGATAATTTAAGTGATGCTGATCTTTCAACTGATTTTCTTTGTGATAAACTGGGTGTTAGTTCTTCTAAATTATATCGAAAAATCAAAGAATTGACCGATTTAGCACCAAATGAATTTATCAGAACGATTCGTTTAAAAAAATCAGCAGAACTGCTCAAAACCAAAAAATACAATGTATCTGAAGTAACAGATTTAGTTGGGTTTAATGATCCATTGTATTTCAGTCGTTGCTTTAAAAAACAGTTTGGTTTCCCGCCGAGTAAGCTTATTAATTAGTTTTTTTTGCCACAGATTATAATGATTTAGAGGATTTTTTCTTATGCCACGAATTACACAAATTATCACAAATTTATTTGAGATGGAATCTTTGTCAAGTTTTTACACAATCTTGTCATTCCGACAAAGGAGACCCGAGCGATAGCGAACAGGCGAAGCAAATTTCCACAAGTAATTCCACAAGTAATTCCACAAAGATTTTAAGCCCAATATTAAAAACATAGTCCAAGGTTTCAACCTTGGGTGCACAACGTATTTCCAATCTGAGCGTTCCCAAGGTTGAAACCTTGGGCTATGTTCAAATACGACGTAATCTTGTCATTTCGATGAAGGAGAAATCACACTCGGGATTCAACAAAGATTTTTTAAACATTTTCACAAACAAAAAATCATATTAATCCTTTTAATCTGTGGCAAAAAAAATCACCACGATTATAACTTAAATATTCAAAAAACATATAAATTATTGTTATTTAATATAAAAATCCTACAGTAATCAAAAAAATCCATGTTTTTGATGTATTAATCCATTTTGAAAAAGAGATGTAATTCTATTTTTGTCTTGTAACTTTTAACTATTTACCATTATGAAAAAGCATATAGACACAGACAATCCGTTGAATAATTTAGATGAGTGGGAAGATGATTTGTTAATGCGCTATCCTGATCCTTCTGAAGAAAATGAAGAGGTAAAAGAAAAGCAGAAAGAAGAATTCAGAAATTATGTCGATTCGGAAAGAGTAGAAACGGTTAAAGAGTTTTACAGGATAAACCACACCTATCAAACTTACGACTTCGTTTGCAATAAAGAACAGGAATTTTTGCAATTTAATAGAAAAGAAATGTCAATCTGGGAAGCTGTTGAGTTTTTAAACACACTTGTAGACGACAGCGACCCAGATATTGATTTAGATCAAACACAGCACCTTTTACAGACTTCAGAGGCGATTCGTGCAGACGGTCATCCAGATTGGTTTGTATTGACAGGATTTATCCATGATTTAGGCAAAGTTTTATGTCTTTTTGGAGAACCGCAATGGGCAGTTGTGGGAGATACATTCCCAGTTGGATGTGCGTACTCAGATAAAATTGTCTATTCAGAATTTTTTAAAGAAAATCCAGATTTTACAGATGAAAGATTCAATACTAAATTTGGGGTTTACACCGAAAACTGTGGATTGGATAAGGTAAAAATGAGCTGGGGACACGACGAATATTTGTATCAGATTATGAAAGATTATCTTCCAGATCCAGCTTTATACATGATTCGTTACCATTCATTTTATTCACAGCATAAAGAAAATGCGTATTTACATTTAATGAATGAAAAAGACATTGAAATGTTTGACTGGGTTAGAAAATTCAATCCATACGATTTATATACAAAAGCTCCCGTTAAACCAGATGTACAAGCATTACTTCCTTATTATAAAGAATTAGTTGCTAAATATTTGCCTGAGAAGTTGAAGTTTTAAAAGTTTATATCAACACATAGAAACATAGATTTTTTTTTGAATGTAAGAGTACTAATTAAAAGAAACTAGTTTCCCACACATAGCTATGTTTTTTGTAATGAAATGAAATGCCTTTTTCTACAAAGAAAAACTATGTTTCTATGTGTTAAAAAATAATTGCCAGCTATCTAAAACCAAAATAATGCAGACCACCAAAACCAAAATATTTTTTATAAGCCTATTGCAACTTTGCGTTGCAGTTGTTTCGGCTCAAGAAAAAGACCGTAATGATTGGGAAAATCCAGAGGTTTTTCAAATCAACAGAGAACCGGCTCGCGCTGCTTTTCTTCCTTATGCAGATGAAAATTCTGTTATAATAGATAAATACGAGAATTCACCTTGGTATTTTTCTTTAAATGGAAAATGGAAATTTTCTTGGTCACCAACACCAGACGAGCGTCCGAAGGATTTTTATAAAACGGATTTCAGTACGTTGCATTGGAAAGAACTTCAAGTGCCTTCGAATTGGGAACTAAATGGTTACGGCGTGCCTATTTATACCAATATTACATATCCTTTCGAAAAAAATCCGCCTTTTATCAATCATTGGGACAATCCGGTTGGGTCTTATAAAAGAGATTTTGTGCTGCCAGAAAACTGGAACGGCCGACATGTTTTTCTGCATTTTGAAGCAGGAACTTCTGCCATGTATATTTGGGTGAATGGACAAAAAGTAGGTTATACTGAAAACACTAAAAGTCCAGCAGAATTTGATATTTCTAAATATCTAAAACCTGGAAAAAACAATGTAGCAATAGAAGTATACAGATGGAGCGATGGTTCTTATTTGGAAGATCAGGACATGTGGCGACTTTCTGGAATTGACAGAAATGTGTATTTGTATAGCACAAATAATGTTCGCATTTCAGACTTTTTTGCCAAACCAGATTTAGATGCGAAATACAAAAACGGAAGTTTGAATGTGGATGTAAGTTTAAAAAATCTGACTTCAACTCCGGTTAACAATCAAAAATTAGTTGCAAAACTAGTTGATGCTTCTGGAAAAAATGTATTTGTAAAAGAATTGAATGTCAATATAGAAGCTTCAAAAATTCAAACTTTAAATTTTGCTCAAAATGTATCGAGTCCAAAATTATGGAGCAGTGAGGCGCCTAATTTGTACACGTTGATTTTGACTTTAAAAAATGCAAAAGGAGAAATCGTAGAGACCGTTGGAACGCAAATCGGATTCAGAAAAGTAGAATTAAAAGGAAGTCAATTATTGGTAAACGGAGTTCGATTAATGGTTCATGGCGTTAATATTCATGAACATAATCCAGAAACGGGACATTATCAGGACGAAGCGACGATGATGAAAGACATCAAAATGATGAAACAACTGAATATCAATTCAGTTCGCTGCAGTCATTATCCGAACAATATTTTATGGGTAAAACTGTGTAACAAATACGGTTTGTTTTTGGTAGATGAAGCCAATATCGAAAGCCATGGAATGGGAGTAGAAGGACAGCCTCTAATTTGGATGAATCCAAAAACGAATCCAGGTTATCTTCCAGAATGGAGAGAAGCACATTTGGACAGAATTTATAGTTTGGTTGAAAGAGATAAAAATATGCCATCTGTCATTATCTGGTCGTTAGGTAACGAAAGTGCCAATGGACCTGTTTTTCACGATGCTTACAAATGGATCAAAAAGAGAGATAATACAAGATTAGTTCAGTTTGAACAAGCCAAAGAAAACGAAAACACAGATATCGTTTGCCCAATGTATCCAACGATTGAATACATGAAAGAATATGCGGCAAGAAAGGAAGTGAGTCGTCCGTATATCATGTGTGAGTATTCGCATGCAATGGGAAACAGCAGTGGAAATTTTCAAGAATACTGGGATATCATTCGCGGAAGCAAAAACATGCAAGGCGGATTTATCTGGGACTGGGTTGATCAAGGATACAAAAGAAAAGATGATGCGGGTAGAGAATACTGGGCTTATGGTGGTGATATGGGAAGTCAGAATTATTTAAATGATGAAAACTTCTGTCACAATGGTTTGGTTTATGCCGATAGAACACCACATCCAGGTGCTTTTGAAGTGAAGAAAGTCTATCAGAATATCTTGTTCAAAGCGATAGATATTAAAAACGGAATCATTGAAATCAATAACGATTTTGGATTTACGAATCTCAATAAATACAATTTTAGATATGAAGTTTTAGAAAATGGAAAAGTGATTAAAGAAGGAACTTTGAATGTTGCTTTAGATCCAAAATCTAAAAAACAATTTAAAATTGATTTACCAAAATTAGAATCAAAAGAAGGAATCGAATATTTATTGAATGTTTTTGCGAATACCAAAACAGGTTCAGAATTATTGCCTCAGAACTTCGAAATTGCCAAAGAGCAATTTGTAATTGAAGACGGAAAATATTTCGCAAAAGCGGATAAAGCAACTACAGCAAAAGTTCAAGATGAAAATGAGCAATTTATATTGAGTTCAGATAATGTTACGGTTAACATCAGCAAAAAAACGGGATTGATTTCGTATTACAGTTTAAAAGGGGAAGAATATTTCAAACAATATCCGGAACCTAATTTCTGGAGAGCACCAACTGATAATGACATTGGAAACAAAATGCAGATTAGAACCAATGTTTGGAGAACAGCTGGAAAAAACACTTCGTTAGAAAGCATTCAGCAAACAGAAGAAAACGGCAAGAAATACATCGTTGCAAAATTAAAATTGAATGATGTTAGTTCCGATTATACGATCAAATACGCATTAGGAAATGACGGTGCTTTAGAAATTCAAGCTTCTTATAAAAAAGGAAATAATCCGGTACCAGAATTACCGCGTTTCGGAATGATTTTCACTTTAAAAAATACATTAGAAAATTTAGATTATTACGGAAGAGGACCATTAGAAAATTATCCAGACAGAAAAACATCATCTCTAAAAGGAATTTATACTAGTAAAGTTGCAGACCAATATGTGCCTTATACACGCCCACAAGAAAATGGATACAAGACGGATATACGCTGGTTTAAATTGTCAAGCAATAAAGGAAATGGCTTGGAAATAAAAGGTCTGCAGCCTTTAGGTATGAGTACTTTGAATAATTATCCGAGTGATTTTGATGGAGGAATTTCCAAAAAGAACATTCACTCCAGCGATATTACTCCAAGAAATGAAGTTGTAGTTTGTGTCGACTTAACCCAACGCGGATTAGGAGGTGACAACAGCTGGGGATTACCGCCTCATGAACAATACACTTTAACCCAAAGCGAATACAGCTACGGATTTATCATTAAACCACTTTAACTTAAATAAAGTTTAGTTTTCAGTCTCGGTTTTCAGTCACAATTAGAACTGAAAACTGCGACTGTGACTGAAAAACTAAAAAAAACTAACTGAAAACCGAGACCGAAAACTAAAAACTAAAATGAGTAACACTACAAGCGGAAGATTAATTTCTTTAGATGCACTGCGCGGATTTGTGATGTTTTGGATCATGAGCGGCGAACATATTGTTCATGCTTTGGCCAAAGCTGCGCCAATTCCTGTTTTTGTTTGGATGTCATCGCAACTGCATCATGCGGAATGGAATGGTATTACCTTCTATGATATGATTTTTCCAGTGTTTTTGTTTGTTGCTGGCGTTTCGATGCCGTATTCTTTTGAAAAGAAAATACAATTGGCAGGCGTGAATTCGGCAAAAGATTTGCCATCCAACGAAAAACGTAAGATATATTTATCAATGCTGAGAAGAACTTTTATCTTACTAGTTCTCGGATTTGTGGTAAATGGATTATTACGATTTGATGGTTTCGATAATACGCGTCTGGCAAGTGTTTTGGGAAGAATCGGTCTGGCTTGGTTTTTTGCTGGAATTATCTATTTGAATTTTGATATTAAAAAACAACTAATTTGGTTTTTCGGTATTCTGATTGGCTATTATGTTGCAATGAAATGGATTCCAGTTCCGGATTTTGGAGCAGGAATTTTAACCAAAGAAGGTTCATTAGAAGGTTATATTGATCGATTGCTTTTACCAGGAAGATTACATAGTACAGTTTATGATCCAGAAGGAATATTTTCAACTCTTCCGGCTATTTCAACAGCTTTATTAGGTGTTTTTGTCGGAACATTTTTAAAAGCAAAATCTTCATTTTCAATAAATGTAAAATTGCTTTTAATGACTTTAACCGCTGTAGTTTTAATCATTGCAGGTTTGATTTGGGATATCAGTTTTCCAATCAATAAACATTTATGGACGAGTTCCTTTGTCTGTTTTGTTGGCGGATTTAGTATCTTATTTTTTGTCTTTTTTTATGTGATAATTGATTTATTTGGTTTTCAAAAATGGGCTTTCCCATTGATTTTAATCGGTTCCAATTCAATTTTAATTTATATCGCTGCAGAAGGTTTAGTCGATTTTAAACACACCGCAGATTATGTTTTCGGCGGACTTATCAATTTTACGCCGATTGATTGGCAGCCATTTTTTGCTGCATTATCCGTTACCGTCGTACAGCTTATTTTACTGTACTTTTTATATAAAAAGAAATGGTTTCTAAAAATTTAGAAGGAACCGTAGATTTTTTTAACACATAGAAACATAGATTTTATGATTAAAAGAAAAAGAGAATAAAAAGAAACTAGTTTCTAACACATAGCTATGTACATTTAAGCAAATGAAATGCCTTTTAAAGATTTCTAAAGCTATGTTTCTATGTGTTTAAACAATTCTCAAAAAATACATTTTACTATCTAACCACACAATAACCACACAATTATGAATGTATTACAAACCGCAGATTACATTGTTTTCTTTATCTACTTTGTCATAGTAACCGCCTATGGAATGTATATTTACAGAAGCAAAAAAACAGCTGCAACGAGTTCTAACGAATATTTCCTAGCCGAAGGATCGCTTACTTGGTGGGCAATTGGAGCTTCTTTAATCGCTTCCAATATTTCAGCAGAACATTTCATCGGAATGAGCGGTTCCGGTTTCGCTATCGGACTGGCGATTGCTTCTTACGAATGGATGTCGGCAGCTACATTAATTATCGTAGCGATGTTTATCTTACCTGTTTATTTAAAGAATAAGATATTCACTATGCCTCAGTTTTTAGCCAAAAGATACAGCGGAACGGTAAGTACAATTATGGCTATTATCTGGCTATTGATTTATGTATTTGTGAATCTTACTTCCATTATTTATTTGGGAGCTTTGGCCATTTCTTCTATTGCGCCAGTAAGTTTTCAATTTTGTGTTATCGGTTTGAGTTTGTTCTCTGTAATCGTGACTTTAGGCGGAATGAAAGTAATCGGATATACTGATATGTTTCAGGTTATTGTTTTAATTCTCGGCGGATTGGTGACGACTTATTTGGCCTTAACATTACTTTCTGATCAGTTTGGTTTTGGAAAAGATATTCTAAAAGCACTTTCTATTATTGCCGATGAAGCGCCAGGACATTTACACATGATTTTAGAAGAATCAAATCCGCATTATAATGAATTACCAGGAATGTCGGTTTTAGTTGGCGGAATGTTGATCAATAATCTAGCGTACTGGGGATGTAACCAATACATCGTTCAAAGAGCTTTAGGAGCCGATTTGAAAACAGCGAGAAAAGGAATTTTATTTGCTGCTTTCTTAAAATTATTGGTTCCAATTATTGCTGTTTTACCAGGAATCGCCATGTTTGTCATGCATGAAAACGGAATGTTTCAGCAGGAAATGGTGGATGCAGCAGGCGTTTTAAAACCAGATCATGCGTATCCAACTTTAATGAATTTACTTCCTGCGGGATTAAAAGGGGTAGCTTTAGCGGCTTTAACGGCAGCAATTGTGGCTTCTTTGGCAGGAAAAGCCAATAGTATTTCGACTATTTTTTCTTTAGATATTTATAAAAAATATTTCAATTCACAGGCATCAGAAAAGAAACTGGTTCGTACCGGAAGATGGTGCGTTGTGGTGTGTATGATAATTGCCGCTTTTGTAGCTCCGGCATTAAAATCTTTAGATCAGGCGTATCAATTTATTCAAGAATATGTTGGGTTCTTTTCACCAGGAGTTTTGGCGATTTTCTTGTTGGGAATGTTCTGGAAAAAAACAACTCCAGCTGCTGGATTGGCAGGTGCATTGTTAACAGTGCCTCTTGCTGCAATATTAAAATTCCTGCCAATGTGGACCGATGGTGCTTTTCCACATTATCCTTTCTTAGATCGAATGACGATTGTTTTCTTTATTATTGTTTTAATAATGGTTGGAATCAGTTTGGCAAAACCAGTTTCTGAAGTAGAATCTAAAATGCACGAAATTGAGGTTGATAAATCAATGTTTAAAGTGTCATCAGAATTTATTGTTGGTTCGTTTATTATCAGCGGAGTTTTAGTGGCTTTGTATACTGTTTTCTGGTAAGATTTTATAATTGCCACAAAGGCGCGAAGTCGCAAAGTTTTTGTTTCACGCAGATCTGGCAGATTTTAGCAGATTTAATTGGATTTTTTTATAAAAATATCTGCGGAATCTGCTAAAATCATTTTAAATCTGCGTGAAAAAAATTAGCAAAGAGATTAAATTAAAGATTAAATAATAAAATGAAAATGAAATCTATAATCGCCATACTTATTTTCTGTATTTCGATGACCGTTTCGGCGCAAAAGGTTTTTGATATTAAAAAATACGGTGCAGTTGGAGATGGCAAAACTTTAAATACAAAAGCTATTCAAAAAGCAATTGATGCAGCTAATAAAAGTAAAGGCGGAAAAGTTGTTTTTTCTAAAGGAACTTTTCTATCGGGAAGTATTGTTTTAAAAAATGATGTCGAATTATTCTTTGAAGATGGAGCAACTTTGTTAGGAAGTACCAATCCAGATGATTATCCAAAATATGAGGGAATTAGAGCTTTGATTATTGCCAATGAATCTAAAAATATTGCTGTAAACGGAAAAGGAATTATAGATGGACAAGGAAGAGAATTGGCTTTAGCAATTGATTCTTTGCATCATACAGGAGTTCGAATTGATCCAAAATACAATTACAGAAGAATGCGTCCTGAAGACGGAAGAGGAAAACTGATTTCGTTTGTAAAATGCGATTCAATAACCATGAAGCATATTACCTTGAAAAATAGTCCAGGTTGGACACAGTGTTTCAGAGAATGTAAAAACATTGTAATTGATTTTATGAAAGTGGAAAGCAGAGCATATTGGAACAATGACGGAATTGATTTGGATGGCTGTGAAAATGCTCGGATCACAAACTGCAACGTAAACGCTGCTGATGATGGAATTTGTTTAAAATCAGAAGTGCCGGGATTGCATAATAACAATATTTACATTGCAAATTGCACTATTAGATCGAGTGCCAATGCAGTGAAATTTGGAACAGGTTCTTATGGGAGTTTCAAAAATGTGACAATCGAAAACATCAAAGTTTTTGATACGTTCAGATCGGCGGTTGCGATTGAATCGGTTGATGGAGCTGAAATCGAAAATATCAAAGTTTCAGATATTACCGCTGTAAATACAGGGAATGCAATTTTAATTCGTTTAGGGCATAGAAACGGAGATAAGCCAGGATACATCAAAAATGTATCGGTTAAAAATGTAAAAGCACAGATTCCGTTTGGCCGTCCTGATATTGATTACGATATGCGCGGACCAGAAGTAGATTATTTCCATAATCCATTTCCATCTTCTATTGCCGGAATTCCAGGTCATTCTATTGAAAACGTGACTTTAGAAAATATTGAAATCGTTTGTCCGGGAAGAGCTTCAAAAGGAATGGCGTATCATCCGTTAAGCCGATTAAAAGATGTAAAAGAAAACATCAAAGGTTATCCTGAATTTACCATGTTCGGAGAATTGCCTTCTTGGGGATTTTACGTTCGCCACGTCAACGGAATCGAAATGAAGAACATTAAATTGATTTTGGATAAAGAAGATTTTCGCCCTGCTTTTGTTTTTGATGATGTTAAAAACCTAACAATGAAAACAATTGATATTCCATCAGATAAAAACGATCAGATTATTTTTAAAGATGTTTTGTCAAGTAATCTAGACAACGAATCGTTAAAAAGAAAAATAGAACCAGAACAAAATAAATTTGAATTGCCGGCTCATTGAGAGTTGGCCACAAAGGCGCTAAGACACAAAGTTTTTTTGTTTCACGCAGATAAAGCAGATTGAAGCAGATTTAATTAGATTTTTTTATAAAATATCTGCGTGATCTGCTTAAATCCTTTTAAATCTGCGTGAAACAAGAAAACTTTAAAAGAAAACTTAGTGCCTTAGCGCCTTTGTGGCATAAAAAAATTAAAAAATATGAAAAAGAAATCCATCATCACGCTATTAATTTTCTGCCTTTCGTTAACCGTTTCGGCACAAAAGATTTACGACATTAAAAAATACGGAGCAAAAGGAGACGGAAAAACAAATGATGCAGCAGCAATTCAAAAAGCAATTGATGCCTGCAGTCAAACAGGAGGAAGAGTTTTAATTCCGGCACCATTTACCTTTTTATCTGGACCAATTGATGTGAAATCAAAAGTGGATTTGCATATCGAAGCGGGCGCTAAATTATTGGCAAGTCCAGATGAAAAACTGTATACAAAAAGCGCTTTTAGAACCAATCCTGGAGAAGGAACGATTTGGATTGGTGGAGAAAACATCGAAGATTTCACCATTAGCGGAAGCGGAAAAATAGACGGAAACGGGATTTCTTTCATGGGAGCAGAGGAAGATGACGCTTATATTTTAAAACCGTTTAATGTTCTAGATCCAAGACCTCACGTTTTAACGATTATTGGAGGAAAAAATATCAGAATCAAAGATGTTCATATCGGAAATTCGGCTTATTGGACGGTTCATTTAATTGGTTGTAATGATGTTGTTATCAGCGGAATTACTTTATTGAATAGTTTGAAAGTGCGTAACAGTGACGGAATCGATTTGGATCATTCTAAAAATGTGAGAATCAGCGATTGTTATATCGAAAGCGGTGACGATTGTATCTGTTTGAAAAACCGTAGAGAATTTGAAGAATTTGGCGCTTGCGAAAATATTACGGTTACCAATTGTACCATGACAAGTAGCAGTTGTGCGATTAAAATTGGTTCAGAAAATATGGATGCGATCAGACAAGTCGTTTTCAATAATTGCATCATTAAAAACAGCAACCGTGCTTTAGGAATTCAGAACCGAGATGAAGGAACCGTAAGCGATGTTATTTTTTCTAATATTATTATCGAAAGTAAATTGAACACCGATACGTGGTGGGGAAAAGCAGAACCGATTTATGTAACGGCTTTCAGCAGAGCAAAAGGGAATCATAAAGATGCCAACTGGCGTTTTCCAAAAGGGGCAACAGAAGGAAAAGTGGGAGAAATCAAAAACATTTATTTTACTAATATCCAGTGCACAGGAGAAAACGGTGTGTTTGTAAGCGGCGAATCTAAAGATAAAATCAAGAATATTGTTTTTGAAAACGTAAGTGTTTTTATGGATAAAACTACTTCTTTTCCTGGCGGATTATACGACAGACGTCCTGCAAATGTCGAAGGTTTTGTAAAAGGAAGTACTTCAGGTTTTTATTTTGACACCGCAGAAAGTATCAAAGTTCAAAATTGTACTGTTCAATGGGGAAAAAACAAACCAGAATATTTTAAATATGCGGTAGAAAGCAAAAATGTTGATGTTTTGAAAGTAGTCAATTTAGATGGAGAAGCGGCTTTTCCAAATAAATATGAGGCCGTTAAAAAGTAATTTAAACGCATAGAACATTTATATTTATAAAAGTCACGATAAACCTTTAGAGTGTGATACTTTTTCCAACTTTTAAGGTAGATTTTAAAAAGATAATTTGATATATTGCAAGTATATTCTCAATATAAAAACATTACCATGAAAAGAAATGTAATTTCAACACTATTTATAGGAGGGCTGTTATTCAGTAGTATTAATGCAAGTGCTCAAAAAGCGAATTTAGAAGTCGATGCTTCCAAAACGATAACTAAAATTCAGCCAACTATGTTCGGTTTATTTTTTGAAGACATCAATTTTGCTGCAGATGGCGGACTTTATGCTGAGATGATTAAAAACAGATCTTTTGAATTTGAAAAACCTTTGATGGGATGGGAGCAGCCAAAATCGAGCAGGTCTTCTATGAACAAAGAATCAGGAATGGCGTTGCCTGTAAACGTTGCTGCAAGCAATACTAATTTTTGCAGGGTAGAAATAAACAATGCAAAAGGCTATGCTTTGATAAATGAAGGATTTAGAGGAATGGGAGTAAAGAAAGATGCTAAATATAATTTTTCTTTAAAAGCGGCAAATCATGACGGAGCCATCAAAAAAATCATCATTCAGTTAATTGATAAAGATCAAAAAGTAATTGGAGAAACGAGTATTGTTCCGAAATCAGATCAATGGACGAATTATACCGCTCAGATTGTTGGTACTCAGACCGAAAAGAAAGCAAAACTTAAATTGACTTTTGAAGGAAATGGAACAATAGATTTAGATATGATTTCGCTTTTTCCTGAAGACACTTGGAAAGGAAGAAAAAACGGACTTAGAAAAGATCTTGTACAACTTTTATATGATGTAAAACCAGGTTTTTTACGTTTTCCGGGAGGTTGTATTGTAGAAGGAAGAACGTTGGCGGATCGTTACCAATGGAAAAAATCGGTTGGAAATGTTGAGGATAGAAAAACGATGATGAACCGTTGGAATGTCGAATTCAACCATAAATTAACACCAGATTATTTTCAAAGTTTCGGATTAGGATTTTACGAATATTTCCAGCTTTCAGAAGATATTGGGGCAGAACCGCTTCCAATTTTAAGTTGTGGAATGGCTTGTCAATATAATACAGGAGAATTGGCTCCAATGAGCGAATTAGATCCTTATGTTCAGGATGCTTTAGATTTGATCGAATTTGCTAACGGCGCTGTTACGACAACTTGGGGAAAAATGCGTTCTGATATGGGACATCCAAAACCATTTAATTTAAAATTTATCGGAGTTGGAAACGAGCAATGGGGAACGGATTATATTGAAAGATATAAAGTTTTCGAAAAAGCAATCAAAGCAAAATATCCGAACATCATTATCGTATCTGGAAGCGGACCTTCGCCAGACGGAGAACATTTTGATTATGCTATGGCAGAACTTAAAAAACTGAATGCAGAACTGGTAGACGAACATTATTATAAGAGTCCACAATGGTTTAGAGAAAATGCAGGTCGTTACGACAATTACGATAGAAAAGGTCCAAAAATATTTGCAGGTGAATATGCTGCACAAAGTGTTTCAGGAGCGAATCCAAATAACAGAAACAATTGGGAGTGTGCATTCTCTGAAGCTGCTTTTATGACAGGTTTAGAAAGAAATGCAGAAGTTGTTCAATTAACTTCTTATGCGCCTTTAATGGCTCACGAAGATGCGTGGCAATGGACACCGGATATGATTTGGTTTAATAACTTAGAATCTTACGGATCAGCGAATTATTATGTTCAGCAATTATTTTCAACTAATAAAGGAACAGATCTTTTAAACATTACAAAAGATGGTAAAGCTTTAATTGGTCAGAATAATTTATATGCCTCAGCAGTAAAAGATGTAAACAGTAAAGAAATCATTGTAAAACTGGTTAACACAGCAGCAGAAGCACAAGAAGTGAATATTGATTTGAAAGGAGCAAAGTTAGGCTCAAAAGGAACAATGATAAGATTGGCAAGTGCAAGTACACAAGATGAAAATACATTTGCTGATCCAAAAAAAATCACGCCAAAACAAAGCGAATACAAAGTAACAAAAGGAAAACAAGATTTAAATCTTCCTGCTTACTCAATAACGGTTTTAAAACTGAAAACGATTTAAAAATAGCATTCAGTCCAGGTTTTGTTCCATCAAAAATTAATATACATGTTGTACCATTCTCTTAAAAAAAGTGTTTTTTTAGTATTCCTATTAGCAGGATTTTCTGTTGCTGCACAAGATTTAAAACTGCAATACAATCAGCCCGCTGTTGAATGGACTGAAGCATTGCCAATAGGGAATGGTACACTTGGTGCAATGGTTTTTGGAAGAGTAGATTCTGAATTAATTCAGCTCAATGAAGCTACTTTATGGAGTGGTGGACCGGTACAAAAGAATGTAAACCCTGATGCCTTTAAGAATCTCGCTTTGATTAGAGAAGCGCTTACAAAAGAAGATTTTGAAAAAGCATATGCTCTAACCAAAAATATGCAAGGGCCTTACAGCGAAAGTTTTATGCCGTTGGGTGATCTTATTTTAAATCAGGATTTTGGTGGACAAAAACCAGATTCATATAATAGAAATCTGGATTTACAAACAGGATTAGCGGTAACCAATTTTAAAGTCGGAGGCATAAATTATAAAAGAGAAATCTTCGCATCAGCGCCTGCACAATGTATTGTAATTAAACTTTCGGCAGATCAGTTAAAAAAACTTTCTGTTACAATTGATGCAGCGAGTCTTTTAAAAAATCAAAAATCAATACAGAACCAATCACTGGTTTTAAATGGTAAAGCGCCTTCTCACTCAGATCCAAGTTATATTAATTACAACAAAGAACCAGTTGTTTATGAAGATGCTACAGGATGCAGAGGAATGCGTTTTGAATTGATTATTAAACCAATTGTAAAAGATGGTGAAGTAAGTTCTGATGGAAACAAATTAGTGATTAAAAACGCTTCTGAAATACTACTTTTTGTTTCAGCTGCTACAAGTTTTAACGGATTTGATAAATGTCCGGATAGCGAAGGAAAAGACGAACATAAATTTGCTGAAGCTCCGATTAAAAAAGTTGTTGCTAAGAAATATGATGTTTTATTAAAAGAGCACATTACAGATTTTCAAAAGCTTTTCAACAGAGTTTCGTTGCAATTAAATGCAAATGAAACGAAGAAATCTAATCTTGCAACAGATATTAGATTAGAACAATACGCAAAAGGAGAAAAAGACGCTGGACTTGAAGCTTTGTTTTTTCAATACGGACGTTATTTATTGATTTCTTGTTCACGCACACACAATGCGCCAGCCAATTTACAAGGAATCTGGAATCAGAAACTTCGTGCACCTTGGAGCAGTAATTATACCACAAATATTAATGTACAGATGAATTACTGGCCTGTAGAATCAGGGAATTTGTCTGAATTGTTTTTTCCTTTGAATGACTTCATCAAGAATGTTTCGGTTACAGGAGCAGAAACAGCCAAAAGTTATTATCACGCCAAAGGTTGGGTATTGCATCATAATTCAGATATCTGGGCAATGACTAATCCTGTTGGTGATTTTGGAAAAGGAGATCCAATGTGGGCCAATTGGTATATGGGAGCCAACTGGTTAAGCAGACATTTATGGGAACATTACGAATATACTGGTGACAAAGAGTATCTTAAAAAAGTATATCCAATTATAAAAGGAGCAGCTGAATTTAGTTTAGATTGGCTTCAAAAAGATAAAAATGGTTATTTGGTAACGATGCCTTCGACTTCGCCTGAGAATAAGTATTATTACGATGGGAAAAAACAAGGAACAGTTACAACAGCTTCAACAATGGATATCGGAATCATAAAAGATCTATTTGAAAATACGGTTGAAGCCACTAAAATTCTAAATATTGATGCAGATTTTAGACAGACTGTAACCAAAGCTGAACAAGAATTATTACCATTTCAAATTGGAAATAAAGGACAGTTGTTGGAATGGTACAAAGATTTTGAAGAAGAAGATCCACATCACAGACATACTTCTCATTTGTATGCTTTACATCCAGCCAATTTAATTTCGCCACTTAAAACGCCAGAATTAGCTGCTGCTGCAAAGAAAACACTCGAACTTCGTGGTGATGACGGAACAGGTTGGAGTTTGGCATGGAAAGTAAATATGTGGGCAAGACTTTTGGATGGAAATCATGCGTACAGATTATTCAAAAATCAATTAAGACTGACTAAAGAAAATAATACAGAATACAATAGACACGGTGGTTGTTATCCAAATCTTTTTGATGCGCATCCGCCTTTTCAGATCGATGGAAATTTTGCAGGAACTGCTGGTGTAATCGAAATGTTAATGCAAAGCCAGAACAAAGAAATACATTTACTCCCTGCGTTGCCAGATGCATGGTCAGATGGTGAAATTAAGGGAATTAATGCCAAAGGTAATTTTACTGTAGACATAAAATGGAATTCTGGTAAAATGAGTCAGGCTAAGATTGTATCAAATAATGGAGGAACTTGTGCAGTTCGATCTGCAGAACCATTTGTAATTGAAAAATTGAATATTAAAAGTAAAAAATCATCTATAGGTTATACAGCAGTATTTGAAAGTAAAAAAGGAAGTACGTATACGATTTCAGCTTCAAAATAGATTTTAAAGGTCTTTTTTGAGCGTATTCGACATAATTTTAGCTTTTATTTTTATAATACAGGATAAAGGGTGTATTTCTTAAAATTCTAATGATTCATTATCATTATAGATGCTGACGGAGAATTTATTGCGAATTCTTTCGTTTTTAAGTCTGAATGAAATTTTAAATCTAGATTTTTTAAAGAAAAAAAATGACCTAAGCTTCATTAAATCAAATATTTATAATATATTTAACACACCAAACATGGGAATTGTGTAAAATTTGTGCATAATTTTGCAAGGTCAAAATAAAACACAAATAATGATGTTATTTTTGACATAGCACCCAAATCTGATTTTAACTTTTAATTTTTAGCCTGCTTATGAGAATATTTTTTGTAGCACTGCTTTTTTCTTTAAGTTCGTTTACAACCTACAACATAACGAACAAAAAGGAAGTTTTAAATGAAATTGAATTCGCAAGACTTAAAGAACATGTAAGCGAGATAAAATCTTATATCTCTACAAATCATGGTTATAGCAAGAAAATTGCTTTCCTTGTAGATATGAAGATTAAATCAGGAAAGAACCGTTTTTTTGTTTACGATCTTGAAAATGAAAAAATTATAGATCAGGGACTTGTAGCTCATGGTTCAGGTTCTGAAACTGGTATCAAAGGAGATATTTTACAATTCAGTAATGCTCCAAATTCAAATTGTACTGCATTAGGTCGTTATGGCATAGAGAAAGCTTACAAAGGGGTTTTCGGAAAAGCTTACCGATTAAGCGGTATGGACCAAACAAATAACAATGCGCTAAAAAGAGCTATCGTATTACATTGTTATAAAGAAGTTCCAGATGATGAAAAAGAATACTACATCATCAACAGTCACGGTTGTCCAATGGTAAGTGAAGCATTCTTTAAAAGACTTGACAAAATCATTGAAGGTTCTAATTCAAAAATAATGCTTTCTGTTTATTACTAACAGAAGAATAAAAATAAAAAGAGTTTTATCTCAAAAAAAACAAGGGTCTTTGGCTCTTGTTTTTTTTTTTTTGAGCTTATTTAAGATTTTATAGATTCTGTTGTTTTTAATGTTTTAAACCTTCTAGTACGAGGTTTTATCTTTTTTATCTGTACAAGGCATTCGTTAATCAGATTTTTTATTTCGAGGTAAGAAATATTATGAATAGAAGTAATAGTGTTTTTTACGCCTTCAACATAGTTTCCGGCTATTTTAAGATCTGTTTCGAGATTTTTTAAAATATGGTTTTCTATATTTTTATTTTTCTTGTAATAATAAATGCAATTCTGAAGGTCTTCAATCTGGCCGCTAAGATCAGAAATTGCATTTTTTGAGATGGCGCGACTATAATAATATGAAAACTCCAACGGATTATCTTCAATCACTTTATCGAAGTCTTCAATAGCTTTGTAATGATAATTTAGTTTTTGAAAACATCTCGCCCTTAATTCATAAACAGTACTGTTAAAACC
Source organism: Flavobacterium panacis (assembly GCF_024649945.1). Classification (GTDB taxonomy): domain Bacteria; phylum Bacteroidota; class Bacteroidia; order Flavobacteriales; family Flavobacteriaceae; genus Flavobacterium; species Flavobacterium panacis. Next base: position 229,604 of record NZ_JANKMS010000004.1, read on the forward strand.
TGAATTTACAGCATTATCAAGATGATACAAAGCTTCATCAAATTTACTTGACAGAAAAAGCTGTTTCCCTTTTTCGAGATCAGCGGTTTCCTGTTCGTGATTTTGCTCTGGAAACTTACTTTTAAATTGAATTCCTAAATTGACAAACCATTTCATAACTTAAAAATTTAGATGGTCAGGTTGTTCAGATTTACAAATCTGAGTTTAGATGAGGGAGGTTTAAAGATAAATAAAATTTTGAAATACAGATGTTTATAAAGTGTTTTGTTGAAAAAAATATAGTGCTAAGTTTATTCATCCCCCGTTTTTTAGGAGTGTTTGATGAGAATAAATTATAAAAAAAAGTTTAGTGAGAAAATAAAAAAAGAGATACTCTATTATTTTAAGTATCTCTTTACGATCTGTTAGTATAAATTGCTTTATCTGTTGATATTGGCATTGAGCCAAAGATTTACATCATCGAACATTTGTTTGTTTACTGTATGACCTTCATTGTACGAATGAAATTCGGGATTCAGGTTTTTAGTTTTAAGAAATTCTAATGCATCTATGGCATATTGATGATTTAAAACAGCATCTTGTTTTCCGTGAGAGATAAAGATTTTAAGGTTTTCGAGATGTTTTTCATCAGCTATTAATGGTTTTATCTCTGGTAGTAATCTTCCGCTCATAACAGCAATTCCTTTTACTTTTTCTGGCGCTGTCAAAGCTATGCTATAGCTCATAATGCCACCTTGACTAAATCCCATTAAATAAACTTCATTAGAATCAAAAGTAATTTCGGTTTTCAAGTCATCGATAAAATCAATAATCATTTTACGAGCATTTTCGGCTTGTTGCTCATTAATTTGAGGTTTTCCTGTTGAAAAATCAACCTGAAACCAAGCAAAACTATTTGGTCCAAAAGTCAACGGACCACGAGCTGAAACCACTACAAAGTGATCTGGTAAATCAGGAGCAAATGAAAAGAGATTTTGTTCGTTTCCACCAACGCCATGCATTAAAATAAGCAAAGGAGGGTTTTCTGTTTTTATTTTGGGCTGTCTAATTAAATAGTGCAGTTTGGTATTTTTTGTATCTGAATTCATAAAGTTGAAACTGAAAATTGAAATTAAAATTAGGATTCCGAAAGAAATCCAAAGTTGCTTTTTTATACTCATGCTTTATCTATTTTAACAGACATCATATTCAATGATCCTGCTACAATGGCATCGTTAAAAATAGTCGCTTTTTCATCTTTTTCTCTAAGAGATAAAGTGTACAAAAGTGGCATATAATGTTCTGGAGTAGGAACAGCCAGCTGAAACTCTTTTCCTTGTTTGTCAAAATGAATCAAAGACTGATGATCGTCTTCTAAAATCATCTTTTTCATTTTCTCATTGGCAATATGAGCCCATTCGTAAGAATATGAAGGAAGCATCATTTTATCCCAAGCAGCCAAACGTAAATTATGAACTGAATTTCCGCTGCCAACAATAAGAACACCTTTTCGTCTTAAGGCAGCTAATTCTTTTCCTAACTCATAATGATAAGAAGCTGGTTTAGTATAATCGATACTCATTTGTATAATTGGAATATCTGCATTTGGATATAAAAATTTTATTACGGTCCAACATCCGTGATCCAGACCCCAATCATCACTTAATCCAACAGAAGTAGAGGTTATAATTTTTTGTGTTTCTAATGCCAATTCTGGACTACCAGGTGCAGGATATTGAACGTCAAAAAGCGCCTGAGGAAAACCTCCAAAATCGTGAATCGTTTCTGGTTTTTCCATTGCCGTTACAAAAGTTCCTTTAGTTTCCCAGTGTGCAGAAATACAAAGAATAGCTTTTGGTTTAGGAAGCGTTTTTGCAATATTTTGAAAGCCTTGTGTGAAATTATTATCAGCCAAAGCATTCATCGGATTTCCGTGTCCAAGAAACAGCACCGGCATTCTTTCGGTTGCGGCGAAAGAATCTGAAACAGTTTTAAGAGAGCTTAATTTCATAGCTGCAGCTCCAATAGGTAAAATTGCCATGGTTTTTAAAAAATCTTTTCTGTCCATTTTATATCGTATTTAATTCTTTTAGAAATGTCTTTTTTTGTTGATACAAAGTTCAGACTAATCACCATAAAGAGGGTAACGATTTTAGGAAGAATGGTTGTGTTTTTAAGAAAGCAGTTTCTGTATTTCGTCTCTAAACTCGGTTGGAGTCAAGCCCGCTTTACGTTTAAAGGCGTGTGTAAAATAAGTCTTTTCATTAAAACCGAGTTCATAACCTATTTCTGCCACGTTTTTATCGGTGGTCATTAAAAGGTTTTTCGCTTCAGTTAATTTTCTAGTTTCTATTATTTCAGAAACACTCTGCTGTAAAATACTTTGGCAGATATTGTTTAAGTTGCGAGAAGTCATAAAGAGTTTTTCTGCATAGAAATTTACATCTTTAGATTCCTTATAATGATCTTCTAATAATCGAAGGAAACTTTTGAAAGTAGAACTTTGAATTTTCTTAGATTCGTCATTATCCAAATTCATTTTACGACGTTCCGATTCTATAATCGTAAACAAGGCGCTCAACAATTGTCTAATTACAGCTAAATCAGGAGCTTCTTGAATATATTCATCATAAATCATTTTACAAAGTATATCCAGTTTTTCAAAGCACTGATTGCTCTGCATGCTAATATTAGCTTTATCATGAAAAGAGGCGTAAAGGCTAAAAGTAGTTTCGGCTATAAATTCGCTTTTAAATCGCAAAACCCATATATCGCATTCACCATCTTTGACAAGAGGTTTGGCACGATGAATTTTTCCCTGTGTTACAAAACTGATAAAAGGTGCATCGATTACCTTAGAATTAAAATCTATAAAATGTTCCAGTTGTCCTTTATTACCAATAATGAGTTCTTCAAAATTATGAGAATGCGGTTCATTTACAGATTGCATTATTTTTTCTGATTCTGATGCTGTAATTCGAAATACTTTGAAAATCTCTGTCATGTGGTATTCTTTTAAAGGCGGGATATAAAGGTAATTATTTATGACAATTCCGTTATTTAGTTTAAGGGTTATTTACAATGGATTAGTTGATGATGTTTTTTATAAATAAAACAATATCAAATACTTATTCTTGGGTAATTATACCTGTTTGTATAAGTTTATTTTTAGTGTATTGGGTTGTAAATTATATATACTTAAATTTTAGTCATAATTTATTGGTAATTTATAGGTCATTACACAAATTAACCAATATTTGTTTAAAAACAGGATAATATAGTATTAGCATGTGGTAATATAAGCAATTTTCTTAACTATTAATTAACATAATTTTACAAGTGTTGAAAATACACTAACCAATACTTTAAAATTATGAAACCAAACAATCAAGCTTTTAAAAGTACAAAAGGATACTGTTGCAAGGAGAAAATATTCTCTATGTTTTTATTTTTGTTTGTTGTTTTTAGTTCATTTTCTCAGCAGAAAATCAGCGGTAAAATAACAGATGCAAGCAATCTTCCACTTCCCGGAGTATCCGTTTTAGAAAAAAACACATCTAATGCAGTTGCAAGTGATTTTGACGGAAATTTTGAAATCACGACGAAAGGAAATAATCCAATATTAGTTTTTTCTTATATAGGTTTAAAAACACAAGAAATAAAAGCAGACGGTAAAAAGGTAATCAAAGTAGTTTTAGATTCTGATTTGAATGAATTAAATGAAGTCGTTTTAATTGGATACGGTTCGCAAAAGAAAGGAGACGTTACTAGTGCGATTGCTTCTGTTAAATCAGAGGATTTTGTGCAAGGAAACGTTCGCGACGCGGCGCAGTTAATTCAAGGAAAAGTGGCTGGACTTACTGTAACGGCACCTTCTGGAGATCCAACGGCAGGTTCTCAAATTCAGTTAAGAGGAATCTCAACTATTTCTGGCGGCAGTGGTCCTTTAATTTTGGTTGATGGAGTTCCAGGCAGTTTAACTACGGTTGCACCTGAGGATATTGCTTCGATTGATGTTCTAAAAGATGGATCTGCAACGGCAATCTACGGAACACGTGGAACGAATGGAGTTGTTATTATTACAACAAAGAGCGGAAGTTCTAATACTAAGCCAACAATTGAATACAATGGTTATTCTACAGTTTCAACAATCAGCAGGAGAATGAATTTTCTAGATGCGGGGCAATTAAGACAAAAAATGGCCGAAGGTTACACTTTTATTGGAGCTAATAATCAAGATTTTGGAGCAGATACAGATTGGCTTGATGAAATTACGCGTACTGCCATTACACAGACGCATAATATTTTGTTTAGAGGTGGAAACGACGTAACAAATGCCAGTGCTTCGATCAACTACAAAGGAGGTGACGGTATCTTTTTAAAATCGGACAATACTAGAATGACTGGAAGAGCCGATATTAGTCATGCGATGTTTGATAAAAAATTAAAAACCAATATTGGTTTCATAACAAGTGAGCAGATTTACAATGCTTTGGGAGACGGAACAAGTTTTAATCCTTACATCTACAGACAAGCTTTAATACGTAACCCGACTGAGCCAATTAAAGATGCACAAGGAAAATGGAATGAAAGAGATGTTTATTTCTATGACAATCCTGTTGGTTATATTGAAGAAACACAGGGAGAAAACAGATTTAGAAACACTCGTTTTGATTTCAGTATGAGTTACGATTTTACGGATCATCTTAGAGTAAAAGGAGTTTACACGAGAAAAGGAAATTCGTTTATAAAAGGATTCTATCAGACTAAAAATCACGTCTCAACAGTAAAATATGCACAAGACGGATTTGCTTCAAGAAGTGCAGAAGATTACAGAGGGAATTATGGTGAGTTTACTGTAGATTACAAACAATCTTTCGGAAAACACAGTGTTACAGGACTTGCAGGTTATAACTACGAAGACAATACAACCGAAGGTTTCTGGGCAACCAACAGACGTTTTCCAACAGATGCTTTTACGTACAATAACATTGGTTCTGGTCAAGGTTTACAGCTTGGAGAAGCAGGAATGGGAAGTTATAAAAATGCCAACACTTTAATTGCATTTTTCGCCCGTGTTACCTACAACTATGATAACAGATATTTATTAATGGCCAGTCTTAGACACGAAGGATCTTCTCGATTTGGAGAGGACAATAAATGGGGTAATTTCCCAGGAGTTTCTGTTGGATGGCGTATGAATAATGAAAATTTCTTAAAAGAAACAAAATGGCTTACCAATCTTAAATTAAGAGCAGGTTTTGGTATCACAGGAATTAATGCTGGTGAAAATTATCAGTCTTTAAGTGGTTTAACTTATGGAAACTATTTCTTAAATGATGGAAAATGGATTAGAGAATTGGTTCCAACAAGAAATGCAAACCCAGATTTAAGATGGGAGAAAAAAGAAGAGCTTAACTTCGGTTTAGATTTCGGATTTTTTGATGAGCGTATCAGCGGTTCGATTGATTACTACAGCAGAACAACAAAAGATGCTCTTATGGATTACAGCGTTCCAACTCCTCCATATTTCTATGGTACAATTGCTGCTAATGCTGCCGAAATTAAAAACTCAGGTTTAGAGATTTTGTTAAATCTTACGCCAATAAAAACTAAAAATTTCTCTTGGGTTGCAAACTTCACTTATTCCACTAACACAAATAAAATGGTGTCGTTATCAAATGATAAATTTCAGTTGACGAATAACTTTTTTGATGCAGGATATACAGGAGAACCAATTCAGATTTCAACACACCGTGTTCAGGAAGGACAGCCAATTGGTAATTTCTACGGTTTAAAAAGTGTAGATATTACAGATGATGGTATCTGGATTATAGAAAGACCAGACGGAACTAGAATTCCAGCAACGGAGTCAACAACAGAAGACCGCCAAATATTAGGGAACGGTTTGCCAAAATCATACTACGGTTTAAACAATACAATTCGCTACAAAAATTGGGATATGAATATGAATTTAAGAGGAGCAACAGGATATCAAATTCTAAATTTCTCTAGAATGTTTTATGAAAACCCAACCGTGGCATACAACACTTTAGATTCTGCATACGACAAAGTATATGGTAAAGCAGTATTAAGCGATGTACAGCGTTATGTAAGTTATTATGTTGAAGATGGAGATTTCTTAAAAATTGATAACGTTACAATTGGTTATACACTTCCAAAATCGACTTTTAAATTTATTGAGGCTTTAAGAATTTATTTTGCAGGAAACAATTTAGCGACTTTCACAGGTTATAAAGGAATTGATCCAGAGGTAAATAGAATCGGACTAGATCCAGGTAACGATGACAGAGATAAATACCCTTCTACAAGATCATTTTCATTAGGACTTAACATCACACTTTAAAAATAAGAGATATGAAAAATTTAATAAATCAATTATCTTTCCTTAAAAAGAAGATTTTATATTTCGGCTTCATTATTACAGCAAGCGTTTCATTGTTTGGCTGTACAGACTTAGATGAAAAAGTATTTTCAGAAGTAACAGAATCCAATTTCGTGGCTTCGCAATCAGATATTGTGGCTATTATGGCTTCTGCTTACACGCCAATACGATATGTTATGGACTGGCAAGGTTTGTTTGATTTGCAAGAAGAACCAGGAGATGCCTTTGTAACGCCAACACGACCAAACGGTTGGGATGACGCAGGAACTTATAAAAGAATGCATTTTCATGAATGGACCAAAACAGACTGGCAACCAAGAAATACATGGATTACCTGTTTTAACGGAATCAATGCGGCAAACCGAGTTATGCTTCAAATGGAATCTGGAGGTTTTCCTATTAGCGCAGAGCAAAAAACGTCAATTCTAGCTGAAATGAGAGCGGTAAGAGCACTTTACTATTCTATTTTGGTTGATACGCATGGTAATGTTCCTGTTATTCCTAGTTATAGTGATAAACTGCCAGTACAAAATACTAGAGTTGAGGTTTATAATTTTATTGTAAGTGAGTTAACAGAAGTTATTCCTGATTTGGCTGCAAAAGTAGACAAAAGTACTTACGGACGTATGACGCAATGGGCAGCTTATCATGTATTAGCGCGAGTGTATCTAAATGCTCAGGTGTATACAGGAACTGCACAATGGCAAAAATGTATCGAAGCTTGTAATAAAATTATTGATAGTGGTTTGTTTAAAAAATCAGATTCTTATAAAGCCATTTTTAGTGCAACAAACGAAAGTAACCCGGAAATGGTTTTTGCAATTCCTTACGATCAAATTTATGCTGGTGGATTTAGCGCTCATATGAAGATGTTATTACCAAGCCACAGAAGAGTATTCGGAATGGAAGCACAGCCTTGGGGAGGTTCAAGCTGTAATCCGCAATTTATTGATACTTACAATGCAAAAGACAATCGTTTAAAAGACACTTGGTTAATGGGCAACCAATATAATATTGACGATGGTAGTATTGTGTATGTGCTGACTAAAGCAATGCCAAGTATTTATTTCTGTGAAGAAACAGAAGGTTTTAGATGTGGAAAATATCAAATAGAACGTGGTGCAAGAGGAAGTCTTAATAACGATTTACCTTTCTTAAGATACACAGATGTTTTGATGATGAAAGCAGAATGTTTATTAAGAACAGGACAAAGCAACGAAGCAGCGCAAATCGTTACAGAAGTACGTACAAGATCTTTTGATAATCCAGCTGATGCAGTTGTAACAGGAGCACAACTTCAAGAAAACTCAGTATTTAAATACGGAACTTTAGCTAAAAACGGAACTATCGATCAGCTTGGAGATCAATCGGTAGTACAATATGGCAGATTTTTAGATGAATTAGGATGGGAATTTGCAGCTGAAGCGAGAAGAAGAACAGATTTAATTCGTTTTGGAGTTTATCAAAAGAAAAATTGGTACAACCACGTTCCAAAAGGAGATTATACAATGCTTTTCCCAATTGGTTTAGAAGAATTAAATACAAATAGTAATCTGAAACAGAATCCAGGATATTAAAAATAGTTAGTAGTTGAAGTAAGTTTTTACAAGTTTTGGTTAGCTTGTAATTGTGAGTTGAGTGAAAAGCTGTTCTTTTAAGAATGGCTTTTCATTTTAAAATAAATAAGAGATGAGATCTAAAATGAAAATCATAAAAATCAGTGCTTTTTTAATTCTTTTTCAAACCGCAATTTATTGTCAGGCAGTAAGAAAAGTTGAGAATGAAGAAATAAAAATAAACTATTCAGTAACTTTTGAAAATCCCGAATCAAATTATCTGGAAGTGGTTTTGGATTTTGAAAATCTGAAATCGACAGAAACCAATTTAATTTTACCAGTTTGGACTCCAGGTTATTATTTAATCTTAGATACACCAAGATACATTGTTGATTTTGAAGTTTCAGATTCAAACGGAAATACCTTAAAATGGAAAAAGAAAACCAAAAATAATTGGGTTGTAGCAAACGGAAAGTCTTCAAAAATAAAAGTAAAATATAAAGTTTTCGCCAATAAAAAATCAGTTGCCGAATCGTATGTCGATGCAGAAAAAGCTTTTCTAATGCCGAATACTATTTTTATGCATGTAGAAAATACACTTCAAAATCCAGTAATGTTGACAATAAATCCGTTCAAAAAATGGAATGAAATTTCAACAGGATTACAGTCAATTCCTGAAAATAAAATGATTTTTAAAGCCAAAAATGTGGATGTATTTTATGATAGTCCTATTTATTTAGGAAATCAGAAAGTAATACATTTTGAACATGAAGGAAAAAAATATGCTTTAGGAATTGTAACGCCTCAAGGCTTAAACGAAGAAAAGTTTACATCAGATCTCAAAAAAATAATGTCTGCCACAACTTCATTAATGAAAAAAGTACCCTATGATTATTACAGCTACATCATGATGGAAGCGGGCGGAGGCGGATTAGAACATTGGAACTCGCAAGCTGTTTTTACCGGCGGTACTTTCGATTTTAAATCTGATGCCGATTATAAAGACTTTTTAAATTTTATAACACACGAATATTTTCATCTTTACAATGTAAAAGCAATTCGCCCAATTGAGTTAGGACCTTTCGATTATAATAAAGAAAATTATACTTCGATGCTTTGGGTTTCTGAAGGTTTTACAGTTTACTACGAATATATTATTATGCTAAATGCAGGTTTACTTGACGGAAAATCGGCTTTAAAATATCTTACCGAATCCATAAAAAGATATGAAAATATCGAAGGAAGTAAACACATGTCGTTGTCCAGATCAAGTTTTGATATCTGGCTTAATTTCTTTAACCGAGAAAGTAACGCGCAGCAAACTACAATTTCATATTACAACAAAGGACCAATAATTGGTTTTCTGTTAGATTTAGAAATTAGAAATAATACTAAAAATCAAAAATCTTTAGACGACGTAATGCGTTATTTGTACAACGAATATTATGAGAAAAAACAAAGAGGTTTTACTGAAACCGAATTTTGGCAGGCTGCTGAACAAACTGCTGGAAAATCTTTAGATGAAATAAAATCTTATGTAGAAACGGTAAACGAAATTGATTATCAGAAATACTTAAAATATGCAGGATTACAAGTAGATCTAAGTCCGATAAACACAAATGCAAAAAAAGAAAATGTAATAGAAAGAAGTTTCGAATTTAAAGAATTACCAGAAGCTTCTGGTTTACAATTAGAAATTAGAAAATCTATTTTTAAGTTTTAAAATTGTTGGGTTTTGTTTCACGCAGATTTGGCAGATTTAGGCAGATTTTAAAAGATTTTTATTTTGTTGAATTGCCTCCAGCTTTAGCTGGAGGAAAATGAAGTCCAAAAAAAAGGCTTTAGCCAAAATGCAGATATTTGACTAAAGCCTTTTTTTAAAATAATTTGTAAAGAAATTTCAATAAAAAAACTTTGCGATTTCGCGTCTTTGCGAGATTAAAAACATTAAAACTGAGCACGATAATGAGATGGAGAAATTCCTTTAAGTTCTTTAAACTTCCTATTGAAATTTGCAATATCCTGAAATCCGCAAAGTTCAGAAATAGAAGCAATCGAAAGATCCTTTTTATGATGCAGTAATTTACAAGCATTTTCAATTCTGATTTCAATCAAAAACTGAAAAAAAGTTTTGTTGGTACGTTTCTTAAAATAACGGCAAAATGCATTTTTACTCATATTTGCTTTTTCAGCAACTTCTTCCAGAGTAATATTTTGATGGTAAAATTCAATCGCATATTCAAAAACCGCACTCATTCTTCGACCTTCATCATCGGTATATTTCTTTTTATAAACGAAGGAAGAAAGCGGTGTTTTCTCAGAAGAAATAATAATATTTATAATTTTTAAGAAAGAAGCAATTCGTTGAATTCTATTTTGTTTTTTGAGTTTGATGAAATGATGAATAATCTTTTTTTGGTTCGATAAGATCTTCATTCCATATTCAGAATCCTTAAAAAAATCTTCAACACTGCTCATATCGTTAAGGCTGAAAAAATCTTGTCCAAAAGAAGTTTTAGTAAAAAACAAAGTCAGCATTACAGATTCTGGACTCGCTTCGACATTACTTCTAAAAACATGAGGCACATTTTCTCCAATTACTAAGATATCACCTTCTTTATAATCGTTTATTGAATCTCCAACAAGCAGAGATCCAGCACCTTTTAGAATATAACTGATCTGAATTTCTTCATGCTGATGCAATTGATCGTAGAAAACCTGCTCAATATCTTCTTGATAAATCAAAGCTTCGCGCTCTGTTTTCGGTATTTTAAATGGTAAGATTTTCACCTTGTTGTTTTTTGTTTTTGTAAATATTATCAAAAAAAAGAAATTACACAATAGATGTGGTAATATAGTCTTGATATAGGCTAATAATAACAAAGACGGCTCTTTAGATAAGTTTTATTTTTGATAAAAATTAAGATATGAAGATAAACTGGGAAGGCGTAATGCCGGCTGTAACTACCAAGTTTACAGCAGATGGTCAACTAGACCTCGTAATGTTCGAAAAAAATATTAAAGCGCAAATTGACGCTGGAGTTAATGGAATTATCCTTGGCGGAACACTTGGAGAAGCAAGTACATTAACCAAAGAAGAAAAAGAGGTTTTGATCAATGCAACCTTAAAATTTGCTGACGGAAAAATTCCAGTTATCGTAAATATTGCTGAGCAGACAACTAGCGAAGCAATTACTTTGGCAAAACGTGCAGAAGAGCTAGGCGTAAACGGTTTAATGCTTTTACCTCCAATGCGTTACAAAGCAACTGATTTTGAAACCGTTGTTTATTTTAAAGAAATTGCAAAAAGCACCTCTTTACCTATTATGATCTACAATAATCCAGTAGATTATAAAATTGAAGTAACGCTGGATATGTTTGAAGAACTTTTGAAATTAGACAATGTTCAAGCGGTAAAAGAATCAACTCGTGATATAACGAATGTGATTAGAATTAGAAATCGTTTTGGCAGCCGTTTAAAAGTTTTATGCGGCGTAGATACTTTGGCGCTTGAAAGTTTAGCAACAGGAGCAGACGGATGGGTTGCCGGTTTAGTGGTAGCATATCCTGCAGAAACGGTAGCAATTTACAAATTGGTAAAAGCGGGAAGAGTCAATGAAGCTGTAGAAATCTACAAATGGTTTATGCCATTGTTAGAATTGGATATTTCACCGCAATTGGTGCAAAACATCAAATTAGCAGAAGTAGCAACTGGTCTTGGAACAGAAAATGTTAGAGCGCCAAGATTACCATTGCAAGGAGCTGAAAGAGAGCGTGTTTTGAATATCATTAATACTGCTATGAAAAACAGACCTACTTTACCAGATTATAAAAATATTTAATCAAAATTAAAAAGGAAGCGATGACTACAGGAAAAAATTATATTGGAGACTTGCTTTCCGCAAAAGGTAAAACGACATATAAAACAATCAATCCCGAATTAAATTCGGAGAATGAAACGGTTTTTTATGAAGCTTCCCATGATGAAATTGCTCAAGCTGTATTATTAGCCGAAGAAGCTTTTAAAACATACGGAACAATTGAAGACACAAAAAAAGCCGATTTTTTAGACGCTATCGCGGAAGAAATTGAAGCGCTTGGCGATGAATTGTTAAATACTTATATGCAAGAATCTGCTCTTCCTGCGGGAAGAGCAAATGGAGAGCGGGCAAGAACCATAGGTCAGTTAAGAGCTTTTGCCACAATGCTTCGCGAAGGTTCTTGGGTGGAAGCGATCATCAATAAAACCGAAGGAAAACCAGACATTCGAAGAGTGCAAATTCCGATGGGACCTGTTGTTGTATTTGGAGCCAGTAATTTTCCGCTTGCTTTTTCTACTGCGGGTGGAGACACGGCAAGCGCTTTGGCAGCAGGTTGTCCTGTAATTGTAAAATCGCATCCGTTGCATGCAGGAACAGGCGAATTGGTAGCTTCAGCTATTATAAAAGCGGCCAAAAGAACCGGAATGCCAAATGGTGTTTTTTCAAATTTAAACAGCAGTGGTATTGAAGTTGGAAAAGCTTTGGTGGAACATCCTTCAGTAAAAGCGGTTGGTTTTACAGGAAGTATAAAAGGAGGAACTGCACTTTGTAAGATTGCAGCGAGCAGAGAAATTCCAATTCCAGTTTATGCAGAAATGGGAAGTATTAATCCTGTATTGGCTTTACCATCGGCTTTGAAGCAAGATGCTGAAAAATGGGCTAAAAATTATGCTGCCTCAATCGTTGCTGGAACAGGTCAATTTTGTACGAATCCAGGACTTATTTTAGGAATAAATAGTTCGGAATTAGAAAATTTTATTGCTATTTTAGCTTTAGAGGTCGACAAAATAGAGCCAGCATGCATGCTTCATCCCGCTATTAAAAGTCAATATGAGAGTTTGAAATCAGAAGTTCTTGGACAAGAGGGATATACGCAGCAAACCAGTTTAGACAAAGCGGTAAAACCAAATTATGCTTTACAAAATGTAATCACGGTTGACGGCGATACTTTCTTAAAAAATAAAACATTTCACAAAGAAGTTTTCGGACCTTTTTCTGTAGTTGTAAAATGTGATAACATTGAACAACTCAATACTATCATTCAGGATTTGGAAGGACAATTGACAGGAACTGTTTTAAATGCTGATTTAAACGAATGGGAAGATTTTGCAGCAGTAATTCAGAATCTTAAAAATAAAGTGGGACGATTGATTTTTAATAACGTTCCAACAGGAGTTGAGGTTTGTTCTGGAATGACACACGGTGGTCCGTTTCCTGCCAGTTCGGACAGTAAATTTACTTCGGTAGGATTAACAGCTGTAAAAAGATGGGTGCGCCCTGTAACGTATCAAGATTGGCCAGATCAATTGCTGCCAACTGCGTTGCAAGATAAAAATCCGTTAGGAATTAATAGAATAGTAAACGATGTATTAACCCAGAATCCTATTTGATATATGCCAAGAAAAACATTTTTTTGCGTCGATGCGCATACTTGTGGAAACCCTGTAAGAGTAGTTGCCGGTGGTGGTCCAAATTTGGTCGGAAACAACATGAGCGAAAAACGCCAGCACTTTCTAAAAGAATTCGACTGGATCCGAAAAGGACTGATGTTTGAACCAAGAGGTCATGACATGATGAGCGGGAGTATTTTATATCCGCCAAGTAATCCTGAGAATGATTTCGGAATTTTATTCATCGAGACTTCAGGTTGTCTGCCAATGTGCGGTCACGGAACCATAGGAACCATCACAATTGCAATTGAAGAAGGTTTGGTAACACCAAAAATTCCTGGAAAAATCAAAATGGAAGCGCCTGCAGGTTTGGTTCAAATTGAATACCATCAAACCGGAAAAAAAGTAGATTGGGTACGTTTAACAAATGTAAAATCGTATTTAGCTGCCGAAGGTCTTACAATTGATTGTCCAGAATTAGGCGAAATTGTTTTTGATGTGGCTTACGGAGGAAATTATTACGCTATTGTCGATCCGCAAAAGAATTTTTCTGGAATACAGGATTTTACAGCAGGAAAAATTGTGCAGTACAGTCAAGAAGTACGCAAACGCATTAATGAGAAATATCCAAATCTTTTTATTCATCCAGAAAATGATACTATTCGCGATGTAAGTCATATGTTATGGACAGGAAATCCTCTTGATCCAACTTCTTCAGGACGAAATGCTGTTTTTTATGGAGATAAAGCCATAGATCGTTCGCCGTGCGGTACAGGAACTTCGGCTAGAATTGCACAGCTTCATGCCAAAGGAAAATTAAAAAAAGGAGAAGAATACATCCATGAAAGTTTTATCGGAAGCAAGTTTATTGGTAAAGTAGAAGAAGAAACTTCTATTGGAGTTATTAAAGCCATAGTGCCAAGCATTCAAGGCTGGGCAAAAGTGTACGGTTATAACAACATCATTATTGATGAAGATGATGATCCGTATGCTTTTGGATTTCAGGTGATTTAGAAAAAATGATAATATAAAAAATTCATTGGTTTGCAGAATCTTTCTTTTGCCAATGAATTTTTAAATTTTAGGTATAAATGAAAAAAGTAAGTATTATTGGCGGGGGAATAATTGGCTTATGCTCAGCCTATTATTTAGCCAAAGAAGGTTATGAAGTTGTTGTTTTTGATAAATCGGATATGAATGACGGTTGCTCTTACGGAAATGCCGGAATGATTGTTCCTTCGCATATTATTCCGCTTGCTCAGCCGGGTATGATTGCGCAAGGCGTAAAATGGATGTTCGATAGTCATAGTCCGTTTTATGTAAAGCCGAGATTGAATATGGATTTAATGAAATGGGGTTTGCAGTTTTACAAACATGCCAATTTGAAACATGTCGAAAAAGCAATGCCTGCTCTTTGCGATTTGTCTCTTCTCAGCAAAGAATTATATAAAGATCTTGCCAAAGAAAGCAATTCTTTTTTCTATGAAGAAAAAGGACTTTTGATGCTTTATAAAACAGATAAAACAGGAGACGAAATTCAACACGAAGGAATACTGGCAGAAAAATTAGGCTTACAAGTAGATTTTTTATCCAAACAAGAAGTTTCTAATTTAGAAAAAGGAACCGTAACAGATGTAATTGGCGGTGTTCATTACAAAAGTGATGCTCACATTTACCCGCAAAAATTCATGCAGTTTATAAAGGATGAATTAAAAACATTAAATGTAGAAATTCAGACCAATACCACAGTAACCGATTTTGTTTTAAAAAACAATTCAGTTTCAGAAATTATAACAGACAAAGGCGCTTTTACAACAGATGAGGTGGTTTTAGCAACAGGATCATGGAGTCCGCATATTGCAAAAAAACTGAATGTCAATATTTCGATTCTACCTGGAAAAGGATATAGTTTTACCTTAAAAGATCAAAATCATAAACCTTCTATTCCAAGTATTTTATGCGAAGGAAAAGTAGCAGTAACACCTATGAATAATGACATTCGTTTTGGAGGAACAATGGAAATTACGCATACCAATGATACCAAAATTAATCAAAACAGATTGCAAGGAATTGTAAATTCGATTAATGACTTTTATCCAGAATTAAAAATCAACATGCCAAAAGAAGAAGATACTTGGTTCGGATTTAGACCGTGTACGCCTTCGGGAATGCCAATAATTACAAGAGATAAAAAACTTAAAAATTTGACTTTGGTTACGGGACACGCCATGATGGGATTAAGTCTTGCGCCTGCAACAGGAAAAATTGTATCAGAAATCATCGCAGAGAAACCAACTTCTGTAGCAACCGAAATGTTTCAACTTTAATAAAAACAGCTTCATTTTGTAAAAAAGATGAAGCTTTTTTGTTGCCACGAATTACACGAATTTACACGAATTAATTTTTCTAAAAAAGTTGCTCAGCATCAGCGAGGCGAAATATTTATAGAAAATATGATGAACGTATAGAAAGAGCTCCGTAGGAGTGAAACCTTTGCGTCGAGAATATATCGCTCCGCTGGAGCTTTAATAAATTGGGATAAAATTTTATCTATAAATATTAAGCTTCTCTGAAGCTTTTAAATAAAAGGCTGATAATTAGAAATTATCAATAAAAACTGAAGCTTTTTTTTGCCACGAATTACATGAATTTACACGAATTAGTTTTTCTAAAAATAGTTACTCAGCCTCAGCGAGGCGAAATATTTATAGAAAATAAGACGAACGTACAGAAAAAGCTCCGTAGGAGTGAAATCTATGCGTCGAGAGTATATCGCTCCCCTGGAGCTTTAATAAAAATGAGGTTAATTTTATCTATAAATATTAAGCTTCTCTGAAGCTTGCAAATAAAAGGCTGATAATTAGAAATTATTAATAAAAACTGAAGCTTTTTTGTTGCCACGAATTACATGAATTTACACGAATTAGTTTTTCTAAAATAGTTTGTCCGCCTCAGCGAGGCGAAATATTTATAGAAAATAAGATGAACGTACAGAAAGAGCTCCATAGGAGCGAGATATTAAACTATTCGAAACACAATCAACATTATGAATTAAAATGAAATATTGATTTTAACCAAAAACTCTAAATCCTAACCATATTTAGAGCAATGCATTACAAAAACAAAAAACAACCAAAAAACAACCAAAAAATGGAAAACCAAAACCAGGACGAATTCAAAAAAGAGCTCGGACTTTTAGACGGCACTATGCTTGTCGTAGGTTCGATGATAGGATCGGGAATATTTATTGTAAGTGCCGATATTGCCCGGCAGGTTGGTTCTACAGCTTGGCTTATTTTAATCTGGCTTCTTTCTGGAATTATCACGATGATTGCCGCTGTAAGTTATGGTGAACTCAGCGCCATGTTTCCTAATGCTGGCGGACAATATGTTTACTTAAAAGAAGCTTACAATAAATTAATCGCCTTTTTATACGGATGGAGTTTTTTTGCTGTCATTCAAACCGGAACTATTGCTGCGGTTGGAGTGGCATTTTCTAAGTTTACAGCGTATCTCATTCCAGCCGTTAGTGACGAAAATATTCTTTATGAAATTGGAAGTTTTAAACTTAATGTAGCGCAAATTGTTTCTATTGTAACCGTTATATTTTTAACCTATTTAAATACTCGTGGCGTTAAAAACAGTAAAATGCTGCAAACTATTTTAACGATTATAAAAATCCTTTCAATCTCTGGATTGATCCTTTTTGGATTTACGCTTGCTGCCAAATCTTCTGTATGGAATGCCAATTGGACAGATGCTTGGACGCCTCACGCTTTCAATAAAGAAACGGGTTCTTGGATGCCAATTGGAACTACCGCTTTACTTTCAGGAATTTCTGCAGCAATGGTGGGAACGTTATTTTCCAGCGATTCTTGGACTGGAGTTACTTTTATCGCAGGAGAAATTAAAAATCCAAAGCGAAATGTTGGATTAAGCATGTTTTTGGGAACTTTAATTGTAACCGTAATTTATGTTTTGACCAATTTGATGTACGTTGCTGTAATTCCGTTAAGCGAAATTGCGGGGGCAAAATCGGATAGAGTAGCAGTTGTAGCTTCTCAATATATTTTTGGAAATATTGGGACGTTGATCATCGCAATTATGATTATGATCTCGACATTTGCCTGCAACAACGGATTAATTATGGCGGGCGCCAGAGTGTATTACACCATGGCAAACGATGGTTTATTCTTCAAAAAAGCGGCACAATTAAACAAAGCAAGTGTTCCTGCTTGGGCGCTTTGGGCGCAATGTATTTGGGCTTCGGTATTATGTTTTACGGGTAAATATGGTGATTTATTGGACTATGTAATTATCATCGTTCTGATATTTTATATCCTTACCATTTACGGAATCATTCGTCTTCGCAAAAAAATGCCCGATGCCGTTCGTCCGTACAAAGCTATTGGATATCCATTTTTACCTTTGCTTTATATTTTAATTGCCTCTGCAGTTTGTATTTCTTTATTATTTGTGAAATTTTCAACTTGCGGATGGGGCGTTTTAATTATGTTAATCGGAATTCCAGTTTATTATACAATTAAAGAAAAAGAATAAAATAGTTTCATTCAGCAAATTAAATCTAATTTAATCTGCTGAAATCTTTATAAATCTGCGTGAAAATCGCTTGCAAAAGTATTTCACGCAGATTTATAAAGATTAAAACTGATTTTCGCAGATTTTCCCAAGTATTTCAAAAACTGTTAGAACCAATATATGGCTTTTTAAGGCTAAGAAAAACGTACTTCAAAAGACCATTTCGCATTTAATAACCAATATTCTCTGCAAATCAAATTCCATGGGTAATATAATATTAGTATCTGTTAATATTAACCCATAACCCTCAAAAAATATTATATATTTTTATTGATATGAAAATTATGGGAACAACTAGCAAAAAAATAAGTGTAATTTTAACACTTTCGTGGTGTTTGATGAGTCAAGCCCAAGGAACATTGAAAGATTATAAAAGAGCAAATGCTGTAGATTCTTTGTTTAAGAATAAAATCAGCAATACTCCAAAAGAATTTCATTGGGTTGGAAATGAGTATGTATGGTATAGTAACAACATTTTAAAAGGAAAAGAATTTCTTTTAGTGGATACCAAACAGCAAAAACAATCACAAGCTTTTGACCATAATCGATTGGCACAATCTTTAGCTAAAGTTTTAGGAAAAGAAATAAATGCAAAAGACTTACCAATAGAAAATTTAGAGTTTGATAAAAATCTGTCAAAATTGACTTTTACATCAGATGCTTTTAAGTTTTCGTATAATTTAAATACAAACGAATTAACGAAAACTGGAGATTACATAAAACCACCAAAAAGAGATCGTTATTGGGGTGGTAATTTTGACGAATTAGGAAATAAACCTGTAGGTTCGCCAGATTCGTTGTATGTGGCTTTTATTAAAAATTACAATTTATACATAAAAGACAAAAAGACCAATACAGAAACGCAGTTGAGTTATGACGGCTCAAAAGGATTTTATTATTCTTCTTATTTACAATGGTCGCCAAACAGCAAAGAAATTATGGCATATAAAGTCAGACCGGGCGAAGAACATAAAATTTATTTTGTAGAATCTAGTCCATCAGATCAATTTCAGCCCAAATTACAAACGCGTGATTATTTAAAACCCGGAGATCAACTGCCATTTAAAAGTCCGCAATTGTTTGTAATAGCTTCCAAAGAACACATTCCAGTTGCAACCGATTTATTTCAACAACAATATGATGTATCTGGATTTGAATGGAAAGATGACAATAGTGCTTTAACTTTTGAATACAATCAAAGAGGACATCAGGTTTATCGTGTTTTGGAGTTAAATGCCACAACTGGAAAAGTAAAAACGATCATAGAAGAAACAAGTCCAACTTTTGTGGAATATAGTGGCAAGAGATACCGTTACGATATCAAAAAAAGTAATGAAATAATCTGGGCTTCGGAAAGAGACGGATGGAATCATTTGTATTTGTACGATGCTGTTACAGGAAAAGTCAAAAATCAGATTACAAAAGGAAATTGGCCCATTCGAGAAGTATTGAAAGTTGATGAAGAAAAAAAGCAAATCTATTTTACAGCCAGCGGATTAGACAATGATCAAGATCCGTATTTATTGCATTTCTGCCGAATTGATTTCAACGGAAAAAACTTTACTCGATTAACGACAGAAAACGGAAATCATAAAGTTACTTTTTCGCCAGATTACAAATATTATGTTGATCAATATTCAAGAGTAGATGCTGCACCAATTACGGTTTTAAAAAACATCGAAACACAAAAAACAGTTGTCGAAATGCAAAAAGCTGATATTTCGGCATTGCAAAAAGCAGGCTGGAAAGCGCCAGAAGTTTTTACAGCAAAAGGAAGAGATGACAAAACAGACATTTGGGGTATAATTGTTCGTCCAACCAATTTTGATCCTAATCGCAAATATCCAATTATCGAATATATTTATGCAGGACCGCAGGACTCGTTTGTTCCAAAGAATTTTCAACCGTATTATTGGGCAATGACTTCTTTGGCAGAACTCGGATTTATTGTAGTTCAAATTGACGGAATGGGAACTTCAAACCGCTCAAAAGCTTTTCACGATGTATGCTGGAAGAACTTAAAAGACGGTGGTTTCCCAGATAGAAAACTTTGGATGAAAGCCGCTTCCGCAAAATATCCCTATATGGATATAGATAAAGTCGGCATTCATGGAACATCTGCAGGAGGACAAAACGCTGGAGCAGCGCTGGTTTTCAACTCCGATTTTTATGATGTTGCCGTAGCATCTTGCGGCTGTCACGATAACAGAATGGATAAAATGTGGTGGAACGAACAATGGATGGGATATCCAATTGGACCAGAATACGAAGCTTGTTCTAACACCGCAAACGCAGCGCAGTTAAAAGGAAATTTAATGTTGATTTTAGGCGAATTAGATGATAATGTAGATCCTGCTTCAACGATGCAGTTTGCCAATGCGCTAATCAAAGCGAATAAAAATTTTGAATTGGTAACCGTTCCCGGAATGGGACATTCTGCTGGAGGAGATTTTGGGGAACGCAAACGCAGAGATTATTTTGTACAGCATTTATTAGGCGTTATCCCGCCGAGCTGGGAAGAAATTTATAAGTAGACAATTTCTGAAAAGAAAGAAAAAATAAAGGTTTTGTAAATCAGAAGAAAAAGAATTAAAGATGAAAAAGTTTCAATTTTTTGTTTGTGCGGTATTAAGTTTTTGGACATTATCAAACACAACTTTACAGGCTCAAAACGGCGATCAGATTTTAGACGGAATTGGCGAAACAGGTTTAATTGCACGTTATGTTTTTAATGGAGATGCAAAAGACTGGTCGCGAAATAATTTGCATGGTAAAATTGAAGACAATAAAGCCAAATTTGTAAATGATGAATTTTTCGGAAAAGTGCTTTCGCTTCCTGCCGACAGTAAAGCTTTTGTTTCTATTCCTAGTGACGGATTGATAGGAGAAGAATCATTAAGTGTTTCGGGTTGGATTTTCTTAAGAACAGCTCAAAAAGGACAAACTGTTTTTGATTTTGGAAAAAGTACTAATTCTCATTTGTTTTTTGTTCCGACAGGTACAGAAAATGAAACGGAAATGCAGACTCAAGTTATAACAGAAAAAGGAGCAAAATATAAAACACAATCGCCAGCGCTTGAAGCAGGTAAATGGAATCATGTGGCTGTTGTCATTAATATTCCTTCTAAATCTATCAGCACTTTCGTGAATGGCAAACTGGCAGCTGAAACTAAAAATGCCGATTTGGATTTATCAAAACTATTCGATTACAATACCGCATCAAAAAATAAACTTTACATCGGGAAATCACTTGGTGACGAAAATAGTTATCTGAATGCCAAATTGCACGATTTCAGAATTTATCGTGTGGCATTAACTGATAAACAAATTACCAGAATATTTAATAATGCCTTTAGAGAAGGTGAGGAAGAAGAATCAGGAGAAGAAAAAACAACCGATTTACCAAAATTTGCCAGCACAACGCCACAGCTTTACAATCAGTTTTTGACAAGTGTATCAGATGTTAAGGTACAAACTGTTGCAGGAACGCTTCCACGATTACCAAGTTATGTAAAAGGTGTTTATCGTGATGGAATTCAAGGACCAGAAGTACGTGTAATCTGGCCTTCGCCGAAAGACAATAGTCAGGCACTTAAAAGCGGACAATATACCGTAATTGGAACTGTTTCGGGAACAGATTTAAAACCAAAAGCGGTTGTAACAGTTATAGATGGAAAAGCTACGAATTCGCCAAAACGTAAATTAGAAGCTTTTAAACTGGAAGAAGTTTCATTGAATGCAGATGCAGATGGACATCAAACCAAATTCATTGAAAATCGTGATAAATTCATTTCAACATTAGCCACAACAGATCCAGATTCTTTCTTGTATATGTTTCGTAATGCTTTTGGGCAAACCCAGCCAAAAGAAGCAGAACCGCTTGGTGTTTGGGACACTCAGGAAACCAAACTACGCGGACATGCGACTGGACATTATTTAACGGCAATTGCTCAGGCTTACGCCAGTACAGGTTATGATAAAACGCTTCAAGCCAATTTTGCTAATAAAATGAATTACATGGTTGACACTTTGTATCAATTATCACAGCTTTCTGGAAAACCAAGAACTACTGGAGGAAAATTTGTTGCTGATCCAACTGCAGTGCCGTTTGGACCAGGAAAAACAGCTTTTGATTCGGATTTAAGTCCAGAGGGAATTCGTACCGATTATGAAAATTGGGGAACAGGATTTATCAGCGCTTATCCACCGGATCAATTTATTATGCTGGAAAATGGAGCGACGTATGGCGGGCAAAAAACTCAAATTTGGGCGCCTTATTATACGCTTCATAAAATTCTTGCTGGATTAATGGATATTTACGAGGTAAGCGGCAATGAAAAAGCATTGCAGACCGCAAAAGGAATGGGAGACTGGGTTTATGCGCGCATGAAAAAACTCCCGACAGAAACTTTAATTAGTATGTGGAACCGATACATTGCGGGTGAATTTGGCGGAATGAACGAAGCAATGGCAAGATTATACAGAATCACAAAAGATCCTCATTATCTTGAAGTAGCTCAGTTATTTGATAATATTAAGGTGTTTTATGGAGACGCTGAACATTCGCATGGATTAGCTAAAAACGTAGATACTTTTAGAGGATTACATGCGAACCAGCACATTCCGCAAATTATGGGAGCACTTGAAATGTATCGTGATTCCAATACTCCAGATTATTTTAATATCGCCGATAATTTCTGGTACAAAACCGTAAACGATTATATGTACACGATTGGTGGTGTTGCAGGAGCAAGAAATCCTGCAAATGCAGAATGTTTTATCAGTCAGCCGGCAACAATTTATGAAAATGGTTTTTCATCTGGTGGACAAAACGAAACTTGTGCGACTTACAACATGCTTAAATTAACAGGAGATTTATTCCTGTACGAACAGCGTGGCGAGTTAATGGATTATTATGAAAGAGGATTATACAATCACATTCTTTCTTCTGTAGCAGAAAATAGTCCAGCAAATACGTATCATGTTCCGTTACGACCAGGATCTGTAAAACAGTTTGGAAATGCTCATATGAATGGTTTCACTTGCTGTAATGGAACAGCTATCGAAAGCAATACGAAATTCCAAAACTCGATTTATTTTAAAAGTGCAGATAACAATGCCTTATACGTTAATCTGTATGTGCCATCAACTTTAAAATGGACAGAAAAGAACATTACAATCGAACAGACAACCGATTTTCCAAAACAAGATTTTACGAAATTAACCATCAAAGGAAATGGAAATTTTGATCTAAAAGTTCGCGTACCACATTGGGCAACCAAAGGATTTTTTGTTAAGATAAACGGAAAAGAAGAAAAAGTAAAAGCAACGCCAGGAAGTTATTTGTCTTTAAACAAAAAATGGAAAAATGGCGATACAATTGAGTTAAGAATGCCGTTTGAATTTCACCTAGAACCCGTAATGGATCAGCAGAATATTGCGAGTTTATTTTACGGACCAATATTGTTGGCAGCGCAGGAAACAGAACCAAGAAAAGACTGGCGCAAAGTAACTTTTGATGCAAAAAACATTGGGAAAACAATAAATGGAGATCCTAAAAAATTAGAGTTCACAATAGACGGAGTTTCATACAAACCATTTTATGATACTTACGGCCGTCACTCTGTTTATCTGGATGTTACCTTGAATTAGTTGATCCTTATTTGCCACAAATTACGCAAATTAAGAGAATTGAATTAGTGTTAATTGGTGTAATTCGTGGCAAAAAATATATGGATAAAAGTTTGCCACAGATTAATAGATTAAAATGATTTTGTTTCACGCTCCCGAAGCTATCGGTCTACAGATCTAAGCAGATTGATCAAATATGACATATAGAAATTTGTGAAAATTTGCGCAATTTGTGGTAAAAAAATAAGGTTAAAATAATTTTTGTTTCAAGCTCCAGACAGATGTCGGGACTACAGATATAAGTAGATTTTTTTAGAACTGATAAAAAAGAAATTAGCGAAAATTAGTGGAATTAGTGGCAAAAAAAATCTTTAAAATCCATTTAATCTGTGGCAAAAAAATAAGTAACGAAAGCCAAAACATTTAGCATCATCAAACCATGAAAAAATCAATTCTAAGTTTTATTATATTTTTATTTATGATTACGCCTTCTTTTTCAAGCGAACTAATAGATGTCGTCAATACTTTTCAGGCAGATAAAATCGCACTTCAAAACTTCTATTCCAACAAAGAATCAGAAGAATATTATGTACGTTTTTCCAAGTTTTATTCCGATTGGACAAAAACAGTAAAAAACATCGATTTTAAAAATTTATCCAAAGACGGCAAAGTAGATTATTTATTATTGAAAAATTTAATCAGCAAAGAAGATTATTTTTTACAAATCGATTATAAAGCTTATAAAGAAATCGCTTCGGTATTGGATTTTTCATCAGAAATAAACGTATTTATTCAAGAAAGAAGAAGAGGAAAACGACCAGTTTCCAGTCAATTAGCCAAAACATTTGACGATGCGGCAATTAGCATTGATAAAAAAATGGAAGATCTTAAAAACAAACCTTTTAAAGATTGGTTTGCAGCAGAAAAAGCGTCTAAATCGGTTGCTTCATTTAAAAGAGCATTAAAAGAAGCTTATGGATTTTATTACAGCTATGATCCTGATTTTACTTGGTGGATGGAAAAACCATATAAAATCTTAGCCGAAAAATTAAAAACATATGAAGATTTTTTAAAAACAAACTACGCACAAACAAGCGTAAAAGATGACGGGAGCGGAATTATAGGAAAACCAATTGGAAGAGATGCCATCATCAAAAGTTTGTCTTACGAATACATTCCCTATTCTCCTGAGGAATTAATTACAGCAGCACAAAAACAATTTGAATGGTGTAAAAACGAAATGATCAAAGCTTCAACTGAACTTGGTTACGGCAAAGATTGGAAAAAAGCATTAGAGCACGTAAAAGATACTTATGTTCCTGCAGGTGAACAACCGCAAGCCATTACAGATCTTTACAATCAATCGGTTAAATTTATTGAAGATCGTGATTTAATTACGTTGCCCGATTTGACCAAAGAAACTTGGCAAATGATTATGATGACACCAGAACGCCAAAAGATAAATCCGTTTTTTACAGGAGGCTGGGAAATCAGTATTTCTTATCCAACAGAAGACATGGATCAGAAAGATAAACTGATGAGCATGCGAGGTAATAATCCGAATTTTTCTTTTGCGACAGTACAGCACGAATTATTGCCAGGACATAATCTACAGTTTTTCATGAACAGCCGTCACAAATCGTATCGTCAGCCTTTTGATACACCTTTTTGGATGGAAGGCTGGGCATTGTATTGGGAAATTATTCTTTGGAACAAACAATTTCCGCAGACACCAGAACAAAAATTAGGCATGTTATTTTGGAGAATTCACCGTTGCGCCAGAATCATTTTTTCATTGAAATACCATTTAGGCGAAATGACACCACAGCAATGTATTGATTTATTAGTCAATGAAGTGGGGCATGAAAAAGCCAATGCAGAAGCAGAAGTCAGACGATCATTTGCCAGCGGAGACGCACCATTATACCAAGTCGCGTACATGACAGGAGGTTTGCAGTTTTTTGCTTTAAGAAATGAATTATTAGCAAAAGGATGGACAGAAAAACAGTTTCACGATCGTGTTTTAAAAGAAAATATGGTGCCAGTTGAAATGCTCCGAATTTTATTAGAAGATTTACCAGTTTCGGAAGATTATAAAACCAATTGGAAATTTTCAACCGACTTTAAATAATTATTTTAACACATAGTAACATAGATTTAGAAAGCTTTAAAAGGCGTTTCACTTTTTTAGATGCACATAGCTAATTCTGTTTTTATCTGAATTTGTTATTAGAATTAAAACGAAACCAAAAGAAAAACCAACTGTCCAAAAACAATAAATTATGAAGAAGATTACACTATTTGCTTTGATAATTTGCTGCTCGATTGCTGCGAATAAGCTGCAGGCGCAAGAATATTGGGATAAAATTAAAGCGAAAAAAGCAACGCTTGAAATAGACAAAGGATTTATTAATTTGAACACCAAGTTTTTTGATTTAAAGTTGGTTAAATCCTCTCAAACCGTTGCTGCTTTATCGCCTCTTTCAGATAAAAGTTTCGATTTTACGCCAGGAGACCGATTAGCAATTCGTGATAAAGACGGTTTGTATCAATTAGGAGATATCAATCTTCGAGTAAAAGCAACAGACGGAAGCTGGAAAAGTTATTCTACAGCGTCAAAAAGAACAGCAGTTACAGCTTTGAATGTTTCTGGAACTGTTTTGGCTGGAGCAGATCTTTCGAATACATTACCCGCTGATATTCCCTTAACGATAAAACGTTATTACGAACAAAAAGATGGGGATTTAGTATTGCGTTTTGAGATTACAAACAAATCAAATTCTCAACAGGAAATTGGTGCTTTGGGCGTTCCTATGGTTTTTAATAATATTTTGGAAGGAAAATCATTGGATGAAACACACGTTCAAAATGTATTTTTTGATCCTTATATTGGTAAAGATGCAGGTTATTTAGAAGTAAAAAGATTAAGCGGACACGGGCCAGCATTATTGTTACTTCCAGAAAACAATATGCCATTTGAAGCGTATCGCCCGTTATTGGATGATGAAACTCCAAGAAGTATTGTTTTTGAAGGTTTCCACGAATGGATGCCATTTAGTAAAGCTTACGCCGAGCAAGAATGGAAAAATGCCGAACAATGGAATACGCCAACTTCATTGATACTTAAAGCAGGAGAAACTAAGAATTTCTCGTTGAAGTTTGTTTTGGTAGATCAAATAGAAAATATTCAATCGGCATTAATTCAAAACCGACGTCCAGTTGCTGTTGGAATTCCGGGTTATGTCTTGCCTCAAGATGTAAACGGACAGCTTTTTCTAAAATACAATAAAGCAGTAAAATCGCTAAAAGTAGAACCAGAAGGAGCTTTGGCTTTAGAACAAAAAACAACTGACAAAAAGGATTATTTGCAATATGCAGTACAAGGAAAAAAATGGGGCAGAGCAAGAGTAACAATAACGTATGAAGACGGGTTACAGCAGACAATCAATTATAAAGTCATAAAATCTGAAAGTGACGTAATAGCCGATTTTGGACATTTTTCTACAACAGCGCAGTGGTTTGATGTAAAAGATGATCCTTTTCATAGAAATCCATCTGTGATTTCTTATGATTACGAAACTAAAAAACAAGTAAGTCAGGACAGTCGTGCTTGGATTGCAGGTTTAAGTGACGAAGGCGGTGCAGGAGGCTGGCTTGGCGCTATCATGAAACAATTCATTTTACCTAATAAAGAAGAAATTCAGAAGCTGGAGCAGTTCGTAGACAAAACATTGTGGGGCGGACTTCAATATAATGGTGCTGATACGCTTAAGTACGGAGTGAAAAAAAGTCTTTTTTATTATGAGCCAACGAAAATGCCGGAAGGCACATACAGCAAAGATATTAATTATAAAACTTGGGCAGCTTGGGATAAAAAAGGAGCAGATGACCCAGGAAGATCCTACAACTATCCGCACGTTGCTGCGGCGCATTGGACCATGTATCGCTTAGCAAGATACCACCAAGGTTTAGTAACTAATCATACTTGGGATTGGTATTTAAAAAATGCTTACGAAACCACTATTGCAATGACGAGATTAGCACCTTATTATGCGCAGTTTGGTCAAATGGAAGGAACTGTTTTTTTATTGATTTTGAAAGATTTAAAAACAGAAGGTTATACGGAAATAGCTAATAATCTTGAAGCAAAAATGAAGCTAAGAGCAGACCATTGGAAATCATTAAATTATCCTTTTGGAAGTGAAATGCCTTGGGATTCTACAGGTCAGGAAGAAGTCTATATGTGGTCTGATTATTTTGGTTATACTGATAAAGCAAAAGTTACCCTTGACGCCATTTTAGCTTATATGCCTACAATGCCACACTGGGCTTACAACGGGAATGCGCGTAGATATTGGGATTTTCTTTATGGAGGAAAACTCTCAAGAGTAGAACGTCAGATTCATCATTATGGTTCGGCTTTGAATGCGATTCCGGTTTTAGAACAATTTAGAAAAACACCTGATTTTCATTTATTAAAAGTGGGTTATGGAGGTCTGTTAGGTGGTATTTCAAATATTACAGAAGACGGTTTTGGATCGGCTGCTTTTCATTCTTATCCAGAAACATTAAGAATCGATTATTTGTCAGGAGATTATGGTTCTGGTTTTTTTGGTTACGCAGTTAATACAGCAACTTTTATTACCAATGAAAAAGAATACGGCTGGCTGGCTTTTGGAGGAAATTTAAAAGAAAAAGGAGATGAGGTTGAGGTAGCAATTACCACTGCGGCGAAATCTAAAGTATTTATTGCACCAAAAAAAATATGGTTAACATTAGACGCGGGAACTTTTAAAACCGTAAGTTACAATACTAAAACTGGTGCTGTCACGATTACATTAGATGCTAAAACAGCTTTTACGCCAAATGCTTATTTACGAATAGATCAGGACGTAAAATTGTCTTACGAAAAGGTGAGAGGCGCTTATAAAATTGCTCTAAAAAGCAAACCAATTCAAATTAAATTATAAGATAGAATGAACCAAAAATCAAAAAACAACTTCTTGAAAAAAGTATTATTTACGCTGTTAGGCATATTGATTAGTTTAAATTCAAATGCGCAAAAGTTTGATAAATATTTTCCCAAAAAAGACCTAACTACTGTTGGAGTTTACTATTATCCTGAACATTGGGATGAAAGTCAATGGGATCGTGACTTGAAAAAAATTGCCGAAATGGGATTCGAATTTACTCATTTTGGTGAATTCGCCTGGGCTCAATTAGAACCTCAAGAAGGAGTTTATGATTTTAAATGGCTGGATAAAGCAGTTGCAATCGCCACAAAATATAAGTTGAAAATTGTAATGTGTACTTCAACGGCAACGCCTCCAGTTTGGCTGGTTCGCAAGCATCCAGATGTTTTAGCGACTTACGAAGACGGAACTAAAACCGATCACGGTTCGAGACAGCACGCTTCATTTTCTAGCAATTATTACAGAACATATTCGATGAAAATGATTGAGCAATTGGCAAAAAAATATGGCAATAATAAAAACATTATGGGCTGGCAGGTTGATAACGAACCTGCACGTTTTCTGGATTATGGTGCAGATGCACAACAGCGTTACCGTAATTGGTTAAAAGAAAAATACAAAACTATTGAAGCCTTAAATCAGGCTTGGGGAAATAGTTTTTGGAGTGGGATTTATTCCGATTTTAGTCAAATTAATATTCCATTGCACAAAGAATGGGGAATGAATTTACATTCTCAATTGGATCATTACCGATTTGCAGATGAAGAAACCGCAACTTTTCTAGACGAGCAGGCAATTACGATACGCAAATTTGCAAGCAAAGATCAATGGATTACCTCTAATTACAGATCCAATTACAACGAAAGTTTTGTTGGAATGAGCAAAGAATTAGATTTCGATTGCTACACAAGATATTTGGTTTATGGTGGAAGTTTAGGAACAGGTTCGCAAGGGTATCGTTTAGGTGATTATTCTAGTATCGGGATGTCCAATGATTTTTTTCGTCCGTTGAAAGGAATGTACGGTTGCATGGAATTACAGCCAGGACAAGTAAACTGGGGAAGTATTAATCCGCAGCCAATGCCGGGAACGGTTCGTATGTGGTTGTGGCATGTTTTTGCAGGCGGAAGTAAATTTGCTTGTACCTACCGTTTTCGTGCGCCTTTGTACGGTTATGAGCAATATCATTACGGAATTGTCGGTACAGATGGTGTAACGCCAACTCCGGGCGGTTTAGAATTCAATCAGTATATTAAAGAAATGGATATGCTGCGAAAAAATTATGATCCTAAAGCGGGATTACCAAATGACTATTTAAAACGCAAAACAGGGATTTTGTTCAATGGTGATAATGTGATGGGAATCGATTTGAATAAACAAACTAGGGAATGGAGCACAATGGGGCATTTCTTGAAATATTATAAAGCCACAAAGTCTTTTGGTGCTCCAGTTGATTTTGTTCGTGATACAACTAATTTTTCAAGATATCCTTTTCTAGTTGTTCCAGCGTATCAAATGATCGATCAAAAAATGATTGATAAATTAACCTTGTACGCCAAAAACGGAGGAAACTTAGTCTTAAGTTGTCGATCTGGAATTCAAAATCGTCAAGGACATCTTTGGGAAGCTAAGTTTTATGAACCAATGTGGAATTTAATTGGTTCTCAAATAGAATCATATGATTTGTTAATGCCTCAATCTCCAGGAATAATAAAATTTGACAATCAGGAATTTGGCTGGACAAGTTGGGGAGATTTACTAAAACCGAATAAAGGAACAGAAATTTGGGCGACTTACGGAAGCGAATTTTACGAAGGAACTCCAGCAGTTATTTCTCGTAATCTAGGAAAAGGAACTGTAACTTATATTGGCGTGGATTCTAAAAATGGTGATCTTGAAAAACAGGTTTTAAGAAAATTATACCAAAAGCAAAATGCCCCAATTGAAAATTATCCTGAAGGAGTTATGGTAGATTACAGAGACGGATTTGGTATTGCAGTCAATTACTCCGATAAAATCTACGAAATAAACTTACCAAAAAATGCCAAAATTATCATCGGAAATAAAGCAATCAAAACGGCTGATGTATTGGTTTGGAAATATTAAAATCGCTTTAGCAAATCAAGAAAGATAAGTTTTAACACATAGAAACATAGGCTAAAATAACTTGGAAAAGAGAAAGTAAAAAAACTAGTTTTTACACATAGTTCTATGTGCATTAATGCCAGTGAAGCGCCTTTTGACACAAAGAAAAACTATGTGTCTATGTGTTAAAAAAAATGGTAATGTCTAAGTATTTAAGATTAACAAAATGCTGAGAAAGAAACTATTTTACAGTCTTATTGTACTCGCTTTTACAGCAGTTGTTTTTGCTCAAAAGGATAGCAAGGCTGAGGTAAGTAATCCCATTTTACCAGGTTGGTTTGCAGATCCAACCATTAAAAAGTTTGGAGACATTTATTATATCTACGCCACTACGGATAACGAAATGTTAGCATCTGGAGCTCCAACGGTTTGGTACAGTAAAGACTTTAAAAATTGGTACAATTACATCATGGAGATTCCGTCTTTTTCAGCAAAATCAATTACCAATTTTTGGGCGCCTGATATTGTTGAAGGTGATGACGGTAAATTTTATTTGTATTTTGGAAACTGCGAAATGGGTTGCAATATTTATGGCTATGTTTCAGATTCACCTGTTGGACCTTGGAAAAAATTGAGTGATCAGGATGTGCCTGTTATTTCTAATGGTTATCCGAGAGAAAATTTCCCTTCACTTGATGCACAATTTTTTAAAGACGATGATGGAAAAGTATACGGTTATTGGGGAACTTGGGTGCATTATAACGGAGGTTACGCGGTTGGCGAATTGAATAAAACAAATATGAGCGGAATGATGAATGCTAAAAATATTCCGTTAGAACAAACTCCCGCTCCGTTTGAAGCCGCTTATATGATGAAAAAAGGTTCAAAATATATCTTAATGTATTCTGGAGCTTCTTGCCATGATGAAACTTACAATGTTCGTTACTCATATTCCAATTCGCCTTACGGACCTTTTACAGCAGGACAAAACAATCCGATTTTGAGTACTAATGAAGATCAAACGGTTCACGGTCCTGGTCATCATTCTGTTTTAGAAGAAAATGGCAATTATTACATCGTTTATCACAAACACGATTATCCAATGACGAGAGGCGGAATGGCGAGACAGATTTGTGTGGATCAAATGATTTTTGAGAACGATTCGACAATCAAAAAAGTAGTGCCTTCAAGTCAAGGAATTAAAGATTTATTGAAATCGGATGTTCCAGAGAATATTGCTTTTGAGGCAAAAATATCGGCTTCTTCATTTTATCATTTGAAATCAACTCAATACGATTATGAGTACAAACCGTCGTTTGCTACAGATGATAATAATGCGACCATGTGGAAAGCGGCAGATAATACTTCGCCTCAATATTTAATTGTCGATTTGGGTACTGAAAAGAATATCAAAAGAGTAATGACGCAATTTGAATTTGCAAGTTATTATTATCAATACAAATTGGAATATTCTTTGGACGGAAAAAAATGGAATTTATTTGCTGACAAATCCAAAAACCGAAGAGCAGGAAGTCCAATGATTGATGACAATGATGTAAATGCCCGATATATAAAACTAACCGTTTTAGGAACTGAAAAAATGGGACTTTACGCTGCTGTTTGGAACATTAAAATTTACAGTTCTTTATTTGATATTCCGTTACAATTGCAAAATAAAGAATCAGAAAAAGCTCCAGCGGGAAAAAGTTCTAGAAAGCTTTTGGTTCATTTTGATGCAGGAAAAATTAAAAATAATGCTGCTATAAATACGATTTCAAATAAAGGTTTATTAGGTGGTATTTTTACAAAAAGTGGCGATGTTTCATTAGAAAAAACAGATGGTATCAAAGCTTTTAATTTTAAAAATGGTGCGTATTCATTAGATAAAAAAGTGCCCAACACTTTAGCATGGAATGGCTCTTATACCGTTGCCGTTTGGGTTAAAAATCCAGAGATAGCAAAAGAAGGCGAAATTTTAGCGTCATGGTGTGACAGAACCGAATTTGGTTTAGCAAATTCTTACAACGCATTGGCTTATAACAGTGGTAATTATGGTGCAGGCGTACACTTAGACGGACATTTTGATATGAAATTCAATAAAGTTCCCGAAGCCAATAAATGGCATCATATTGTTTTGAGTTTTGATGGAGTTGTAGAAAAAGTGTATGTAGATGGTGTATTAGATAATTCGCAAATGATGCTTTTATCATCAGCAATTGACAAGGCTAAAATTGTTATTGGAGCTTCAGATATTGGAGAAAATTTCTCTGGATTTATGGCTTCATTGCGTTTGTACGATTATGCAATTAATGGGAAAGATTTAGTTAAACTAATGAATGACTCAAAACCTAAAAAAGAATAAATAGTAATTTAGGCTTTTTAATATTAAAAACAACAAAAATGACAAAAGGTATAGGCGGTTCAACTGCTGCCATTGAATTAGAAAAAATAGAAAACAGAACTCATGGTGTTCAGCCTATTCAATTGGAAGAATATCAAGAACGTATTCAAAAAGCAGTTCAGTTAATGAAATCACTTTCTGTAAAAGCACTTTATCTGAATGCTGGAACAAATCTGTATTATTTTACAGGAACACTGTGGAGCGCTTCGGAAAGAATGGTTGGGGGAATATTGTTTGATGACGGCTCTTTAGAATATATCGCCCCAAAATTTGAAGAGGGGACTTTCAAAAAATACATGAAAGTACAATCCAATATTAATTGTTGGGAAGAACACGAATCTCCGTATGTTTTGTTTGGAAAATTATTAGCTGATAAAAATGTTTCGGGAAAAATTGCGATAGATGAATCAGCGGCTTATTTTTTAGTGGATGGAATTGCAAAAGCTAATGTTTCATTTGATTTTATAACGGCACAGCAAATTACTTCTACTTGCAGAATGCAGAAATCTAAAAATGAAATTGCTATAATTCAGAGAGCAAAAGACATTACGATGGAAGTACAAAGAGCTGCCGCAAGAATATTAGAACCCGGAATTACAGTTAGCGAAGTGACAGATTTCATTAATAAAGCCCACATCAAAGCAGGAATTTCTTCGGGTTCTTATTTCTGTATTGTTTTGTTTTCAGATGATACGCAGTATCCGCATGGTGTTTCGGTTCCTCAGCCTTTACAAGAAAATCAAGCGGTTATTGTCGATACAGGATGCAGACTAGAAGGCTATCTTTCTGATATCACAAGATCTTATGTTTACGGAGAACCTTCAGAAGAATATAAAACGATCTGGAACTTAGAACAAAAAACACAATTTTCGGCTTTTCAAGCTGCTCAAATTGGTGCAACTTGTGGTTCTGTCGATGACGCTGCTAGAAAAACATTAGCGGAAGCAGGATTAAGTCCAGATTATGAATTACCGGGATTGCCGCACAGAGTCGGTCACGGAACAGGATTGGATATTCATGAGTATCCTTATTTAGTCCGCGGAAGCGAAATAAAACTTTTGGAAGGAATGGTAGTCAGTAATGAACCCATGATTTGTGTTCCAGGAAAATTCGGAATCAGACATGAAGATCATTTTTATATGACAGAAAACGGTCCAAAATGGTTTACAACGCCAATGCATAGTGTTGAGAATCCTTTTGGATATTAAAGAACTAATAAATCCAATTTAATGCAAAATCAAAGACGTTTTATCAAGATTTTATCAGCTATTATTTACGGTGCTTTTTTTATGGTTTCGGCTCAAGAAATAAAAAAGAAAGAACTCTATATTCCTAAAAAAGTATGGATGCTACCCGAAAATAATGATTATAAAGATCCAAAAAGCGACTACAACTTTGATTACATGGTTACTTCAGAGAATTTTGTAATATTCTGGCACAAAGATTATGGTAAAAATCCGATGTCTAATGTAGAAGAGACAGAACGATTTGATCCTCAAAAAATGCTGAGCGAATGTGAACGTATTTATGATGTTTATGTCAATCAGTTAAAATTGGTACAGTCTGGACATTCGCTCATCGATCAATATAAAATTTTGGTTTTTGTATTTAAAGGAGAAGAAAAAACGGCTTTTGGAGGCGGTGACGAAGATAAAGTTGGCATTTTCTGGACACCAGCTGTTCGTGTAAACAAAGAACCTTATGGCGTTTTGGCACACGAATTAGGACATAGTTTTCAGTATTTAAGTCATGCTGATACAGGCAAAGGTCCCGGAGGAGCAATTATGGAAATGTCGGCGCAGTATATGCTTTGGCAGGTTTATTCGGATTGGATGACTTTTGAAAATTATCATTTGGTTGATTATTTAAAAGGAACTCATTACGCTTTTTTGCATCCGTACAATATGTATCATTCACCTTATGTGATTGAATATTGGTCGGAGAAACATGGAAAAGATTTCTTTGGAAAACTAATGCGCAATTCTGAAAAAGAAGAAGATGCGGTAATGACTTACAAGCGTTTGAATGCTATAAATCAGGAACAATTTAATGATGAAATGTTCGATGCTTCAAGAAGATTTATTACATGGGATTTGCCAAGAATCGAAGTTGTTGCCAAGCCTTATGCAAACAAACATTTCACGAAAGTGAACAAATTACAAGATAATTGGTATCGAGTGGATTCGACAAATTGTCCTCAAAATTACGGTTATAACGGAATAAAACTTACTGTTCCAAAATCAGGAACAAAACTAATTGTAAACTTTAAAGGAATTGCTGGAGCAGATGGTTTTTCAAAAGTAAAAGTAGAAAAAGCAGGCTGGAGATATGGTTTTGTGGTTCAGTTGAAAAATGGAAAACGAGTTTACAGCGAAACTTTCAAAAAGAATACTGCCAAAGTTTCATTTAAGGTACCGAAAGATACGGAGTATTTATGGCTTGTAGTTATGGGAGCACCAACAGAACATTGGCAGCGACCAAACAGATGGGGAGAAAAAGCAGATAAAACTCCTGATGAACAATGGCCGTATGAATTTCAATTATTGGGGACAACGGCTGTGGATTGCGAAGAAGAAAGAAAATAGATTTTTGACTAAAATGAATTTGCATCATCTTTAAAAAATATAAAATGAACCGATTATTACTTTTACTATTTACAATTGTTTTTTCAACTATTCAGGCGCAGGAAAGTTCACTAATTAAAATTGAAACCGAAAATTCGGCTTTGGTTTTAAAAGTGGGTAAAAACAAAAAACTGTATCAAACGTATTTAGGAACAAAGCTAAATGACGGTTCGGAATATGAATTTATTTCAAAGGAAAATACCAAGAAATTTGTCATTAATGATGGAAATCCGTTAATCGATTTGCGTCATCAGGTTTATCCAACTTTCGGGACAGATAATTTGTTTGAACCTGCGATTCGAATGACGCACAACGATGGAAATCCTTCTTTAGAATTAGAATATCAAAGTCATATTTCAGAAAAAATAACAGAGGATATTTCACAAATTACAATTCAATTAAAAGATCCGCAATATCCTGTTTTTGTTGCACTTCATTATAAAATATTCTATAAAGAAAATGTAATTGAGACTTGGACGGAAATTCAACATAAAGAAAAGAAATCGGTTGTACTTTATAATTATGCCTCAGTAGCCTTGCATTTGGATTCAGATAAATATTGGTTGACCCAATTTTATAGCGATGTTGTGGAAGAAATGAGAATGGAAGAAAGTCAGTTGACAAGAGGAAGTAAAGTCATCGATTCAAGATTAGGCGTAAGAACGAATATGTTTGCGTCACCAAGTTTTTTTCTTTCGTTAAATACTAAAGCAGAAGAAAATACAGGAGAAGTTATTGCTGGAACAATTGCTTGGTCAGGAAATTTCAAGCATACATTTGAAATTGATAATAACAATGAATTAAGAATCATTTCGGGAATAAATGAATTTGCTTCTGAATATACTTTAGAACCTGGAAAAACATTTAAAACACCTTCGTTTGTTTATACGTTTTCCAACAAAGGAAAAGGACAGGCGAGTAGAAATCTGCATTCGTGGGCAAGAAAATATGGAATTAAAGATGGAGAAAAACTGCGTTTAACTTTACTGAACAATTGGGAAACTACTTTTTTTGATTTCGATCAAACCAAATTGAGCAATATGTTTGATGATGCTAAAACATTAGGTGTCGATATGTTTTTGCTTGATGATGGTTGGTTCGGAAATAAATATCCAAGAAGTGGTTCTACATCTGGTTTAGGAGATTGGGAAGCTACAAAATCGAAACTTCCAGACGGAATTGGTTTTTTAATGAAAAAAGCCAAAGAAACCAACGTAAAATTTGGTATTTGGATTGAACCTGAAATGATTAATGAGAAAACAGAACTGTACGAGAAACATCCAGATTGGGTTTTAAGTCTTCCTAATCGGGAAAAAAATATTTATAGAACACAGTTGGTTTTAGATTTATGCAATCCAAAAGTGCAGGATTTTGTTTTTAAAGTGGTAGACGATATTATGCAAACCGAATCGGGTGTTGCTTTTTTTAAGTGGGATTGCAACCGAATGATGACAAGTGCTTATTCGACTTATTTAAAGAACCAGCAGTCGCATTTATTTATTGAATATACCAAAGGATTGTATAAAGTTTTGGATCGAATAAAAAGCAAATATCCAGATCTTCCGATGATGCTTTGTGCAGGAGGTGGCGGAAGAATAGATTATGGACTTTTGAATTATTTTACTGAGTTTTGGGCAAGTGACAACACAGATCCTTTTGACCGTATTTTTATTCAGTGGGGATATTCTAATTTTTATCCAGCAATGGCAACTTGTAATCACGTGACTTCTATGGGAAGTCAATCGATTAAATTTAGAACCGATGTTGCCATGATGGGAAAATTAGGTTTTGATATTCATGTAGGCGGACTTAAAGAAGCCGAATTGCAATATTGCCAAGAAGCCGTTTCTAATTATAAACGTTTAAGCACCACTATTGGACAAGGAGATTTGTACAGATTAGTTTCTCCGTACGAAGAAAGTAGAGCCGTATTGATGTATGTAAATGAAAACAAAACGAAGTCGGTTCTTTTTTCTTATACCTTACATCCGCTGACTGATCCAAATTATGGTTTAGTAAGGCTGAATGGATTAGATCCTTCAAAAAAATATTTGGTAAAAGAAATTAATCTAATGCCAAAAGGTAAAGCGACTTTTGAGGAATCTGGTAATATTTTTTCTGGTGATTTTTTGATGAAAATTGGATTGAAAGTTTCTTCATCCAGACAAGAAAATAGTGTTGTACTTGAAATAACAGATTCGAGTTTATTATAATTGAAATAAAAAAAGCGGTTGAAAAATCAACCGCTTTATGGTAAAAACAAACACAAACAATATTACTTTGTATATTTTTTTCTAAGAAGATTAATTTCTTTAGAACCAATTCCCATTTCTTGCTGTAAAAAGTTTTCTACAGTTCCATATTGTGTTTTGATGCCTCCAAAAAACAAACGGATTAATTCTGGTTTTAAAGCCATTTGTTCTTCAACCTGTGCTTCTGTCAAACCACTCATTTTTGCTAGCGGTGCCATCATTCCGTTATTCATTTTCTTCAAATAAATATTTGATGCTACATAGTCTGCTTCTATAGTTTCTTCTGGAACATTTAAGATATAAAGAAACAAAGCAGTTGCCATTCCTGTACGATCTCTACCACCTGTGCAGTGATACATTATGGCTTCTTTTTTATCTGCTGTCATCAATTTTACAAATAAAGGACGAAAACGATCTCCGCTATATTTTACACCATCAGTTCCGTAGAATTTCTCTAAAAAGTTTCCTTCTTTCAATAATTTTACCATTTGCATTGCATTTGGAAGACTGTCGCTTCCTGCAGGACTTAAAGTGTAATCTGTATTTTTCGGCAAACGATCTGGCGCTGCTTTTGCTTCAGCAACTCCTCTGAAATCTACAACTGTGTGAATTTTCTTTTTGTCTAATAAAGCGACATCTTCATCAGTCAATTTATCTACACCAGCACTTCTAAAAACTTTTCCCCAAACAACTTCTTTCCCGTCTTTTGTTTTGTAACCTCCAACATCTCTGAAGTTCATTCCCCCTTTTACCGGAACTAATCTTTTTATACTGTCTGTAAGTTGCGCGCTTGCTGCTGTTTGTATTAAAATCGCTAATGCAATCATTGTATTTCTCATTTTTTATATGATTTAATTTATTATTTATTTTTTAGAAGATGTCGTAACGTAAACCAGCTTGTCCGCGACTTCCGTACCATTCTTGAGAAGTAATACGACGTTTGTCTGGACCCATGTACATTTTTACAGGAGAATCGCTTAGGTTGTTTAATTCAA
Source organism: Flavobacterium panacis (assembly GCF_024649945.1). Lineage (GTDB taxonomy): Bacteria > Bacteroidota > Bacteroidia > Flavobacteriales > Flavobacteriaceae > Flavobacterium > Flavobacterium panacis. The sequence continues at coordinate 268,536 of NZ_JANKMS010000004.1, forward strand.
CAAAAACTTTCAACTTTTTAGAAATATTTACTGTGGCAGAAGCGTCGATAGTAAAGTTTGAATCTGTCCAGATATAATAATCTGGGCCTAATTGCTGGTTGATGCTTTCTACAGAATTTCCGCGGTAATTTCCAGCCAGACGTAACATTACACCATTTCTTTCATAGAAAAGAATTGCATTAAATAAGTTTTTAGATTGATTTGGTAAACCTGTTTTGTCATTTACAGTTCCAGTTGCGGTTACACGAGGAACTTCCGTTTTAGAATCAATGAAAGTGTAGTTAAATTCAACTCCAAATCCGCTCCAGAAACCGTTTAAGAAATCAAATCTTTTGTTGATTCCGGCTTCAAATCCGTATAAGGAAGCTTTGTTTAAATTTTTTGCCTGAGTAACTAAATAATCATTTCCTTCAATATTTTGCATGCTGATATCTGTAAATACAACATCCGTAATATTTTTGTAGAATGCGCCTCCGGAAATAATTCCAACATTATCAAAATAATATTCACCCATTAAATCGAAATTATTACTGAAAGTTGGTTTCAAATCAGGATTTCCTTGTGTAATAGTCATTGGAGAAGCAGTTGTATTCGTCGAACTTCCAGGTGTCATGTCTCCAAAATTCGGACGAACAAATGTTTTGGTATAAGCAGCACGAAGATTTGATTTTTCGTTTAATTTATATTTCAAATGAAGCATTGGAAGAAATGAATTGTAATTATTCTCCACCACAGACGGACTTAATGTAATAACAGCAGGCGTTCCTTCTGTAGTCGCTTTGGTTCCGTTCAAAGTCATTTTAGTGTATTCGTTACGTAAACCTCCAACGATTTTTAAATTATCAGTTGCATCAATTTCTGCCATTGCATAACCTGCAATTACATCTTCATCTCCTGTATAAAAAGAAGTTGCATTTGTTTTAGAAGTATAATCAACAAAACCGTTTGCAGTTTGGAAAGATTGTCCATACATATTAAACAATTGATCTTTAGTTAAAGGATTTACAATGAACTGACTGAAATCGCCATTCATATTTCCGAAAAACTTACTTCCGTTAGGGAAATTGGTTGTCTGTAAATTCGAAAGCGGTACTAAAGCTGGTGAGTTTGGAACTCCAACCGCTGCTCCCGGAAGATATACATAATTTGATCCGTAAGTGTTTGTTCTGTCTTTATGACGATATTTTGCTCCGAACTTTAAATTGACTTTAGAACTTGCTTCTACTTTTAAATTAACTTGACCAATTTGATCTCTTTCGCTATTGTCTAACTGCGCAATTACTAATTGATTCAATAATAATTTTGAAGGATCCATCACTTCTGCTGAATTGGCAAGACCCGTTTCGAAATTATCTACAGTACCACCAACTCCGTTTGGAGAATCAAATCCCCAGTAACGTTTTCCATCGCTTGAAAGATTATTGAAACCACCTGTAATTCTTTGACGGAAAGTTGCAATAGGAAGTCCTTTATTATTTGAAGTCGAAGGCGTATCTAGATAATATTCAGATTTATGATTGCTGTAACTCCAGTCCAATTTAAATTTTTGGTTCATTTGATGTTCTCCGCCAACTTCAAATCCGTTTAGTGCTGTTTGGTAATGAGAATATCTATAATTGTATTGAAAACGAGTATTGGTATAATCAATATAAGATTCATAAACAGGACGAATATCATCAAATTTATTAGCCATTCCTCTAAAGAAAATTTTATCAGAAGGCGTGATTTTATATTCTAAACCAACGTTTAAACCTTTCGTTTCACGTTCTCCCATATAACGTTTAAAAAGTACGGTATTAAGAGATCTTTTTTGCTCTACGATTGCTGCGCCCGTATTGTAGGTTGCGGCAAATTCATCAGAACCCCATTGTCTGCTCCAGATTGCACCAGAAACAATAACACCCAATTTGTTATTGAAGAAACGATCTCCGTAGGTAAGAGATGCATTGTAAGTTCCGTTTTCGCTAAAAGTATTATAACCTCCCGCAGCACTTACATTTAAGGTACGTTTTGTGGGTGCGGTGCGTGTAATAAAATTGATAGATCCTCCAATAGCATCGCCTTCCATATCAGGTGTTACAGCTTTTGCGACTTGTACATACTGAATCATTTCAGAAGGTACAGCATCCAACACTGATGATCGATTTCCCATAACATTAGAACTCGGAAGACGATTACCATTAAAAAGAGTAGAAGTCCATGCAAAAGGAGTTCCTCTTACCGTTGCCTGATCGGCTTCACCATGATAACGTGCAACAGCGACACCCTGCATACGTTGTACAGCTTCGGCAGCATTACGGTCTGGTAATTTACCGATTGCATCTGCCGCCATTACATCCATAATAGCCAATGAATTTTTCTTGATGCTATAAGCTTTTGCCTGAGATGGCGCCATAGTACCTTTTACCACAATTTCTTTAAGAGAACTTGAGCCGTCTGGTGTTAGTTGAATAATACCTAGATCATTGATTCCTTTAACAAGCGTTAACGTCATTGTTTTTGTTTCAAAACCAATATAACTTATTTCAATAGTAGCTTCTCCTTCAGCAGTTGCTGTAAGTGTAAAAGCCCCTTCTAAATCTGAAATGGCTGAATTGTTAAATGATTTTCCAACAATGTTTGCAGTTGGAAGTGATCCAGATTCACTAGCAACAATTCCTTTTATGGTTTGTGCATGAGATGATATAAAAGAACCGACTGTAAAAATGGCGGCGAAAAGTACTTTTTTAAATTTCTTTTCTTTTTTAAACAAAGATTTTAAGTTGATTTTTGGTGTCATGTTTTGTAGTTTTTTTGCAAAGATTGTCACGATTTAAGCTATGAAACGACTTTGTCAAACTAGAACTACTTTAGAGAAGTGTCAATCTTTTGCTTTTGTTTTAATGTGTTGATTTTTAGTGTTTTGACTTTTGTTATTAAATTGTTATGAATCAATTTTTTCGCAATTCCTAAACATTAAATTAACAGGGTCTTGATACTTTAGCACAAAGATTTTAAGATGAAATACATAATTGCCATAGGAATATTTCAGGCACTTTTAGCCGCAGTTTTACTTTTAAGAAGCAGATATAAAAAAAATGCAGACGATCTATTAATTTCCCTCGTAATCTGTATAGGAATACATCTTTCTATCAAATTTTTTATTTTCACTTTCGTGGAAGATCAGCAGGTACTGAATATGATGAATACTTTTATCGGATTTTGCTATATTCCTTTACTGTATTTATATACTTTAAAAACCATTAGACCAGAGTTTGTGAGTGCTTCTAAATGGTATCTTTTTATTCCGTTTATTATTGGTGCTATTGGCTATTTTTCGACCGTTTGTGTTTTATTTGTGACTTCTCCAAAGGCCTATGAAGTTTTATATTGGTACAATACGATTAGCCTTTACACCTTACTGCCGTTGGATATTATTTTTTCGTGCGGAATTATTTATTTGGCCATTACTAAGCTGCCTAGAAATTGTCAGGAAAAAAAGCTGATTGTACAGTTGGCTTCTCTCTTTTTATGTATCGGAATTTTAGGCGTTCTGTTTACAGTTTTTAGTTCGTTTATTTTTTCTTTGAATTACCTTAGTAGAAGCATTATTTATACACTTCTTATTGTCATTACAATCAGAATTATTACTTATAAATACGGTACAGTTATAGATCCTGCTTTACAAAATTCAAATCAGGAGATGTTTTTGTCAGTGGGAAATTTTAATGTGATTTCGGCAGTTGATAATCATGAAGTAAATTCAGAGCCTAAAGATTTTTTAGTCAATGATACTATTGTAATTGAAGAAAAAGAACCTGAACAACCTCAAAAAAGAAGAGAGATATTAAGTCAGAGCGAAATGTTTAAAATATTGCTCAAGCTCGAAAAAGCAATGGAGAAAGAGCAATATTTTACAGACAGTGAATTAACACTGGATAAGCTTTCAAAACTGACCAATCTTAATAAATATCATATTAGCGAAACGTTGAATCATTTTGTAGATAAACCTTTTTACACCTTTGTAAATGAATACAGAATTCAATATGTAAAAGATAAATTCAAAAAATTATCAGAACAAAATCTTACTATTAATATTTTAGAATTAGCCTATGAATCTGGCTTTAATTCTAAATCTTCGTTTAATAGATATTTTAAAGAAGTTACCTCACAAACACCAACAGAGTATCTTAATTTGATCGTTAAAGAAACCGTTTTTTAGATTTAATTATCAAAGAAATAAACAATCAGCATTTTACACGGCTTAGAACTTTTGTTTAAAGGTACGTGTTTCAGTCTTCCATCAAAGAAAAGAGAATCTCCTTCTTTTAATGTGTAGGTTTCATTGGCAATCAAATAATCTACTTCTCCAGAAAGAATGTATTTATATTCGTAAGCATCTGTTGTAACCTGATCTCTATAACTGTTTGGTTCCAAAGTTAAAAACACAATATCAACCGTTGAATTTTTAATCGTACGTGTTAAAAAACGTTCGTACAAGAAACCGCTTGATCCTTCTTTCTGAAACTGATCGTAATCATCTTTTCTTTTGATAATAACCAATTCTTCTTCCTGCGAAATATCCTTAAAGAATTCGCTGAGGTTAACTTGTAAAGCCGTTACTATACTTAAAAGAACCGTTAGCGACGGGATGCTTCTTCCGTTTTCAATCTGCGAAATCATTCCTTTTGTTACTCCGCTTAAATCTGCAAGTTCCTGTAACGTAAAGCCTTTATCGGTTCTATATTGTTTGATTCGTTTGCTAATTTCTAAAATTACTACTCCTTCCATGTTTAGTATATGTATACAAAGTTTATTTAAATTAAACATTATTTTACCTTTTGTTTACATATAGTAAACAAAGGTATAGTAATATTGCACTGTAAAAATAAACAAAAAATATGGAATTAATTGTATTTGACATGGCTGGTACTACAGTCCAAGACGAAAATAAAGTTGGCTTAACATTGCAGACTGCTTTAAAAGAATTTGGTTACGAATTTTCGATAGAAGAAATCAATGTTGTAATGGGATATGAAAAACCAGTTGCGATTTCAATCTTATTAAACAATCAAAATGGAGATGTTTCTTTAATAAATAAAATTCACCAATCATTTGTAGAGAAAATGATTGCTTACTACAAACAAAGTAATGAAGTAAAGTCAACTCCGAATGCTTACGAAACCATTCAGTATTTAAGAAGCAACGGAATCAAAGTAGCTTTTGATACTGGATTTTCAAGACCAATCGCCGATGCTATTTTCGAAAAACTAAACTGGAAACAAGGAATCGATTTTGATTTCAGTATCACTTCAGACGAAGTAGAACACGGACGTCCTTATCCAGATATGATTTTCAAAGCAATGGAACATTTTAATATTTCGGATGCTTCAAAAGTTGGAAAAGTAGGTGATACAATGTCTGACTTACAACAAGGAGAAAATGCAAAATGCGGATTAGTAGTTGGTGTTACAACTGGCGCTTACAGCAGAGAGGAACTGCAAAATCATTACCACAATTATATTATTGATAATCTTTTAGAGTTAAAAAACAATCTTTAATTTTTTATAAATCATGAAAACATTCCTGTATGTTGCATTTATATTGATTTTTTGCTCTTCGTATGCGCAAGAGATAAAAGGTAAAATTAGTACTGAATCCGGACCTTTATATCCGGCTTCCATTTTGATTGCTGAAAAATCAAAAACAGTAACCAATGATCGCAATGGTAATTTTGTTATCAAACTTGAACCGGGAGTGTATCATTTGGAAATTTCGAATGAACATTATGCTCCAAAGCATATTTCGGTAACGATTTCAAATAAAAATGTTGACTTAGGAAATATAATAATTGGGCAGGAAGAAAAATTAGATGAAGTCGTTTTAGAATATTACACCAGCGGAGAAAAAAAGGCAATTGAAATGCGACAGCAATCCAATGCTATTATGGATGTGGTAAGCGCCGATGCAATGGGTAAAATGCCCGATATCAGTGCTGCAGAAGCGGTTCAGAGAATTCCTGGTGTCAGTATTGACCGAGATCAAGGAGAAGGAAGATATGTAACGGTAAGAGGAACGCCGTCGCAATGGAGTTCGGCTACCATTAATGGTGATCGTATGCCGTCTGCCAAAACTTCGGGGGATTTATTAGGAAATCGTACCGTTCCAATGGATTTACTTCCGACCGAATTCTTAGAATATATTCAGGTAATTAAAGCGATTACACCTGAATATGAAGGAGATGCTATTGGAGGAACGATCAATTATATTCCGAAATTTTCTCCTAAAAAAGAAACATTTCGTATTACAGGAGGTATTCCAGTAAACCTGCGTGCCGACGATAAAGTAGGGTTCAATAGCACTGTTTTGTACGGTAACCGATTTTTCAATAAAAAGTTTGGCTTTTTGGTGATGACCAATTACAATCGTCGTACGTATTCAACTGATGATTATGAAGTAGTTTACGGAAATGAACTGCACAACGTAAACACGCTTGACGTGAGAAATTATCAAGGAGTTAGAACCAATAAAGGTTTCAATGCGGCAACTGATTTTCGTTTCAATAAAAGAAATAAAATCTATGCAAGAGGTTATTACAGTCAGTTTTTAGACGAAGAAGAAAATAGAAAAACAATGCATTATTTTAATAAAACGACAAATAATGCAGTTCTAAGATGGAGTACTGTTGACTATTTATTCAAAAATTATGGAGGTGAATTTGGTTACGAAAGCAAATTAACCGACAAGTTAAAAATGAATGCAAAAGTAGCTGCGTATAATTCGTGGGCAGGTTACAATGGACCTTCATCTGCAACTAAAAACGATCGTGGTTATTACTACGGAAACTGGATTCAGACTGTCAAATACGACAATCTGGTAAAAGTGGATGGCAAAGATTATAAGTTTCTTCAAGGTGACGGACCAGCAGGTTATGTAGGTGATCCTTCCGATAATATTCAGCCTCATTTTAATAAACCTTATGATCCAGAAAAATATTATTTGGACAGATATGTAACTTCGATTCGTAATGTCGAAGAAAAGGATAAAGTAGCTGCTATAGATTTTAATTACAACGCTAATAAAGATTTGAAAATCAAATTTGGAGGGAAATTTAGAGATAAAAGTAGTACTTACGATTACCGATACATTACTTGGATTTATGATACAAAAGCACCAAAAGCTTATTTGAATCAGTGGGAAAGAGAAGCATTTCCATCCAACAATTGGTTTCCTGAATTGAATAATACGTATGATAATCTGAAATTCAATTATCCAACAGAACGTTCTTTTATTGATCCAATGGGAAATCCTGCGATTGCCAAAAACTTGAAATACAATTATCAGGATGCAACAAACTCCAGTTATGCAACAGGAAATTATGATGCAACAGAGAAAGTTTGGGCAGGTTATGCTTCTGGAGAATGGGATATCAATGAAGATTTCCGTTTGGTAGGAGGTGTTCGTTACGAAAACACAGCGGTAGATGCCAAAAGTTACGAGTTCAATGACATTACAAAAGTGGTTACGCCAGTTTATGGAACAAAAAACTACGGAGCTTTTTTACCAATGGCACATTTAATTTACAAACCGTCTAAAAAACTAGATTTAAGAGCGGCAGTAACCAGAACTTTTGCACGTCCAGCATTTAACGAATTGAGTCCGAGCACGAGAGTAAATCCAGACAATCATACAGTTGTAGAAGGAAATGTGGATTTAAAACCGACTTTCTCTTGGAACTATGATGTAATTGGAACGTTTTATTTAAACAAAACGGATTACTTAACGGGAAGTGCCTTTTATAAAGATTTGTCGGATCTTATTTATACACAGTCGCATGATGAAGTTAGAACTGTTGGAGGCGAGACTTTCTTGTATAAAGTCTCAAAACCATTGAACTCTGATAGTGCCTTTTTATACGGATTTGAAGTAGGTTTCAATAAAAAGTTCTCTGAATTGCCTGGATTTTTACGATTTTTCAGTTTGAAAGGAAATTACACTTTTACTAAATCTCAAACGACATTAGAAGAAAGAGGAGATGAGAAAATCGGATTGATGAACCAATCTCCAAATATCTTCAATGCATCGCTTATCTACGAATACAAAGGTTTTGCAGCAAGATTGGCAGCCAATTATCGTGAGGCATTTTTAGTAGAAATTCGTGATAATCCAGGAGCTGATAGATATCAGGATAAAGACTTTCATTTGGATATGAACCTTTCATATACGACATCTAATAAAATCACTTTTTTCATTGATTTGAATAATTTGAACAATCAGGAATTACGCTATTATCACGGTGTCGTTTCAAGACCTGAACAAGTTGAATATTACGGAATTAGAGGTCGAGTAGGAGCGAGTTACCGATTTTAATAATAGTAAGCCAACATACAGATAACATTCAAGCAGTAATATTGCCAATTTTATATTTAAGATGAACAGAAGACGTTTTGTAAAACAATCAATGCTGGGGATGATGCCGATACTGTTCCCTTCATCATTTTTATCGCTGCTAAATTCAAATGAAAACAAATATTTCATTCATGGAATAGCTTCGGGAGATCCAACCGAAAATGCGGTAATTATTTGGACACATATTAACACCAATTCTATTGGAGAATGCAAAGTAGAATGGCAAATTTCAACCGATAAAAATTTCAATTCAGAAGTTAAAAAAGGTTTTGTTACCACTTCGCAAGCAAGAGATTATACGGTGAAAGTAGATGTGACCAATCTTAAAAAGAATCAGGTTTACTATTACAGGTTTATTTATGACAAGGCTGTTTCAGATATTGGAATCTGTAAAACGCTTCCAGATTCGGCAAAAAAGCCTTTGCAAATTGCAGTAATCAGCTGTAACAATTACGAAGATGGTTATTTTACCTCTTTCCGTCATATTGCAGACAATCCAGAAATCGATTATGTTTTTCACTTAGGTGATTACATTTATGAATATGGAACAGGACAATATTGCAATAAAGTATTTTTGGAACAAAGCCATAGAATAAATGATCCGCTGCACGAATTGGTTTCGTTGTCAGATTACAGAAAAAGATATGCTCTTTATCGTAAAGATAAAGAGCTTCAAAAAGCGCATCAGCACAAACCTTTTATCTGTATTTGGGATGATCACGAATTGGCTAACAATGCTTATAAAGATGGTGCTAAAAACCATCAAAGCGAAGAAGGGAACTGGACAGATAGAAGCGCAGCCGCTATGCAAGCTTATTTTGAATGGATGCCTGTAAGAGCTAAATCAGCTTCAGAAATGATTCGTTCGATTAAAATAGGAAACGATGCTAATTTCGTTTTTATGGAAGAAAGACTGGATGGAAGAGACAAACAGTTATTAAGCAATGATCTCGGAAAACAAAGTCCAGATCGAAAAATGATTTCGTATAAACAGTTCAAGTTTTTATCTGACGAATTAAAAAATAGCAATGCTCGTTGGAACTTTTTGGTAAATCCTGTTATGTTTACGGGATACAAAAGCAAAAAAGAAGAGTCTGTAAAAGAAGAAGATTGGTGGACAGGTTATCCTTATCAAAGAAATCGACTTATCGAAGTTTTTCAAAGTTTAAAAAATCCACCGATTATTTTGACAGGAGATCATCATCAAAGTCATGTTTTGGAATTGTATGCTAAAAACCAGATTTCAAAAGAAAATTTTGCAGCATGGGAATTTCTAACGCCGTCTATTACTTCGAAAAATGACGATCGTCTTTCTGAAGAAAAAATAATCAAAAAGAGTGAAATGCTTTATAAACTGAATCCGCATATGGTGTACAATAATATTGCAGCTCATGGTTATTTTATTTTGAAAGTGGCTCAGAAAGAAATCAATATAGACTACAAATTCAATCAAGATATTTTACTGCCCAACAGTGGTGAAAAAAATGGACCTCAATTTAAAATTGATAATTTAAACAACTTAACAAAAAATGTGTAATTCATGCGTAATGCTCTTTGACGACAGAGAGCGAAGCATTCTTCCAGAATTTACAGCACTTCCTGAACTTAAAAGCAGTGAAATATTAGTAAAAAACAAATACGCAACCTTATGCGGAAGCGATTTACACACTTTTACAGGAAGAAGAAAAGAGCCATCACCAATTGTTTTAGGCCACGAAATTGTGGGCGAAATTATAGAAATGGCTTCCAACGAACCTTTTTATGATTTGAATGGAAACATTTTAAAACTTGGCGATATCGTTACTTGGACGATTTTTGCAGCTCCAAATGAAGATGAATTTGTAAAAGATAAAATGCCTCAAAAATCTGCAAGTTTATTTAAATACGGACATGTAAAATTTACTGAAGAAGAAAAATTCAACGGCGGATTAGGAACACATTGTATACTTAAAAAAGGAACAGGAATTTTAAAAGTGCCATCTTCTATAAACGAAAAATTCGCCCCAATAATCAATTGTGCTGGAGCTACGGCAATGGCAGCTTTTCGCTTAATCGATAAAATTGAAAATAAAAATGTACTGATTCTGGGTGCAGGAGTTCTTGGATTAATTGCTTCATCAATTGCAGATCAAAAAAAGGCAGCTTCTATTACGGTTTTGGATATTGATATGGATAGGCTCGAAAAGAGTAAATCTTTTGGTGCCAAATACCTTTATAACGCTTTATCGCCAATTGAAGAATTAGAAGCCATTACATCTCAATTTTACAAAAAAGGTTTTGATGTGATAATCGATATGAGTGGTTCTGTTTATGCAATAAAAACAGGATTACAATACAGCGCAATAGGAGCACAGCATATTTGGATTGGAGCGGTAACGCCAACAGAAGATATTGCGGTAAATCCAGAAATGATGATTAGAAAATTATTGAGCATCAAAGGAATGCACAATTACAATTTTGAAGATTTTGTAAATGCTGTTTCCTTTTTTGAAGATCATTTTTCAGCTTATCCTTTTCAAACTTTTATAGAAAAAGAATTTGAACTTAAGGAAACCAAAGAAGCATTTGAATATGCTGTACAACATAAACCTTTCAGGGTTTTAATCAATATTTAAAAATGAGAACAATCTCAAAAAAATATCAAATGCTTTTCCTAACCATGTTCTGTTACCTGTTTTTCTACACAGGTCGACATAACTTTGGTTGGGCAACAAAAGCAATGCGGGAAGATTTAGGAATCTCGTACACTTTCATTGGTTGGATCAGTTTTGCCATGCTGATTGGTTACTCAATCGGTCAGTTTATTAATGGAAATTTGGCAGATCGTTTCAGTCCAAAATATATGGTGCCGCTTGGCGCTTACCTTTCCATTGCATGTAATTTAGGAATCAGTTTTACACATTCGCCATACATCATTTTGATTTTATGGTTTTTGAATGGCTATTTTCAATCAATGGCTTGGGCGCCAGGCGGAAGAATTATCGCCAATTGGTTTTCTAGCGAAGAAAGAAACAAAGCATTCGGAATGTACACAATGGCTGCAGGATTTTCTTCAGCAGTTACTTTTGCCATTTCGATTTACATTACTTCATTGCATTTAGAATGGCGAATGCTGTTTCGGATTCCAGTTTTATTGCTTTTGGTTTCGGCAACCGTTTTTCTAATTTTTATAAAACCATCGCCAGTTGCAATTGAAAAAAAAGCAACAGGATTCGACTTCGACGCCATCAAAAAAAGCTACAAAGATGTTTTAGGAAATAAAAAATTTCGAATTGTCTGCTTGTCTTTTGGTTTAGAAAGTATGGCGCGCTATGGATTGATATTCTGGATTCCAGTTCACTTTTTAGGAAACGATTGGCAGAGTGATCCTTCTTTGATCTGGGTAACCTTTCTGCTTCCGTTAGGAATGGCTTTAGGCGCTTTCTCCTTCGGACAACTTTCCACTTATTATTTCAAAAGTAATTACCGTTCTATTTTCTTCGGAATGTTGATTTGTTCATGTCTTTCTTTTTTATTGTTTTTTACTCATAACGCAAGTTTAGTTGTTGTAAGTCTGCTTTTAATAACCTGCGGCTTTTTTGTTTACGGACCACAATCAAACTTTTGGGCATTATGTCCAGAAATTATGGGAACAGAGAGAACAGGAACTTCAATAGGAATTATGAATATGTGCGGTTATTTATTTGCCGCTTTAGGCGAACCACTTTTAGGATTTATTATTGAAAAAACAGGAGAAACAAAATTCTTGTTTATAATAATTGCTTTAATCTGTCTACTTTCTTCTTTGAGTATTTATACAATACAGAGAAAAAATAAAGAGTAAAATTTGTTGTGTTTATGTTTTTGATAATTTTTGTCAAGTGAGCTTTTCACTTGGCAGAAATTATTTTGATTTAATAAGGTTTTCAATTCAGGAAGTAGAAACATTTATTCAGTCGTGTTCAAATAAGTATTTTCTAAATTGATCTGTTTAGATTTTTATACTCTGCTTTATAATACTTATTTTTACCATTATAATTATTGCTGATCTGTTTTGGACTAAGTAATAAATCACCTGAATATGAATATCGGAAAAAGAACTTTAACTCATTTTACAGTGCTTTTATTATTGTTTTTTGGAACAGCAAAGGCACAGCAAAAATTTACAATCGTAGCGGCTGCTAACTTAAAAGTAGCTTTAGATTCTATCAATACGGTTTTTAAAACTCAAAATCCTGGTATAAGTCCACAGATTACTTATGGCGCTTCTGGTAAATTTTATGAACAGATTTCCAATGGCGCTCCGTTTGATTTGTTTTTTTCAGCCGATATGGATTATCCCAATAAGTTGGAAAGTAATAAAATGACTGCTTCTAAAATAAAGATGTATGCTGTTGGGAAATTGGTGATCTGGAGTAAAAAAACAGATCCCAATAAAACAAAAATGAATAGTCTTCTCGGAGCTGAAATTCGTAAAATAGCCATCGGAAATCCTACAACTGCACCATACGGAGAAAAAGCGGTAGAAAGCTTAAAATTCTACAAAATATATGATAAAGTAAAAAGCAAACTGGTTTTTGGAGACAATATCACACAAGCTACCCAATTTATAACAACCGGAAATGCCGATATCGGAATCACAGCTTTATCTCTTGTATTGACTCCCAATATGAAGAAAGAAGGAGGTAAGTATTATATTATTCCAGAGAAAAGTCACTCTTCATTAGAACAAGGATGTGTAGTGTTGAAACATGGCCAAGGAAATGCAAATGCTTTAAAATTTTATAATTTTATATCATCAAAAAAGGCAATTGAGATTCTAAAATATTACGGTTACGATACTAAAACGAAATGAATGTACTAAAAGGAATAATAACCGAAATTCAATCGCATGAAGGAATTTCTTTAGTGAAAGTAAAAGCCAATAGTTTTATTTTCTCTTCTATTGTTTTAGATACACCAGCAACGGCACTTTATTTAGAAGAAAATAAAAGGGTTAAAATTATTTTTAAAGAAACAGAAGTCATTATTTCTAAAGATATAAGTCCGCTAATTAGTGTTCAAAATCAAATTCCTTGTCAGATTGAATCGATAAAGAAAGGAGTGATTTTAAGTCAGATAAATTTAGTGGCAGATGGAGAAAAGATAAAATCCATTATTACAAGTAATGCTTGTGAGCAATTGAATTTGAAAGAAAACGACAGTGTAATGGCCTTGATAAAAACAAATGAAGTAAGTTTAGCTGCCAATGATTAATCTAGAACCTTTATGGCTTACAGCAAAATTGGCTTTGATTACCACACTGATTCTTTTTGTGGTTTCGATTCCCTTATCATATTGGTTGTGTTATAGCCGATTTCGGTTGAAAGCCGTTGTGGAAGCTCTTATAAGTTTGCCTTTAGTTTTACCGCCATCTGTTTTGGGTTTTTATCTTTTGATTGCTTTTAGTCCAGAAAATGCTTTCGGAAAATTTTTGGCTGATTATTTTGATGTACGACTGGTTTTTACTTTTGAAGGATTAATTCTGGCTTCGGTTTTATATAGTTTGCCTTTTATGGTAAACCCGATTTTATCGGGACTAAAAAATCTCTCTCCAGCATTACAGGAAGCTTCTTTTACTTTAGGAAAATCAAGATTTACAACCATTACCAAAATTTTACTTCCTAATATTCGTGCTTCATTGTTTACAGGTATTATTATGACATTTGCCCATACTTTAGGAGAATTTGGTGTTGTTTTAATGGTTGGAGGAAGTATTCCCGAAGAAACAAAAGTAGTTTCGATTGCTATTTATCAAGAAGTGGAATCTATGAATTATCAAAACGCCAATATTTATGCAGGAATATTGTTTGTGTTTTCTTTTTCAATTCTTTTAGCGGTTCATTTAATTAATAATAAATCCCGAAAAACGACTCTTTATTAATGATACAGATTGATGCCTATAAAATCCTTCAAACAGCTGATGGCGAACTACCTTTGGATATTTCTTTAACAATCCAGAAAGGACAGTTCGTTGCTATTTATGGAAATTCGGGTGCTGGTAAAACCACTTTACTTCGTATTTTATCTGGTCTGACTGATGCCGAAAAAGTAAACATAAAGGTAAATGAATCTGTTTGGGATGATGCTGATAAAAAGTTTCATCTTCCTGTTCAGAAACGATCCATTGGTTTTGTTTTTCAAGACTTTGCTTTGTTTCCGAATTTAACAGTAAAAGAAAATCTGGAATTTGCGTTATCTAAAAATGATTCGAAAGAAATTGTTTCCGAGTTGATCGATTTAATGGAATTGCAGTCACTTCAAAATAGTAAGCCTCAAAATCTATCAGGAGGACAAAAACAGCGTGTAGCTTTAGCAAGGGCAATTGTTCGTAAACCTGAAATACTTTTGTTAGATGAGCCATTATCTGCCTTGGATGATAACATGAGATTTAAACTTCAGGATTATATTCTAAAAATCCATCAAAAATACAAATTGACCACTTTGATGATTAGCCATTCTATTTCGGAAATTTTCAAACTTTCGGATAAGGTTATTGTCGTTGATAAAGGTAAAATTATAAAAGAAGGAACTCCTGAAAGGGTGTTCTCAGAACAAAAAATAAGCAGTAAATTTCAGTTGACTGGAGAGATTATCAGTATTGCTAAAAGTGATATTATATACATAGTTCAGGTTTCATCAGGAAATGCTATTGTAAAAGTGATTGCCACAGAAGAAGAGGCAAAAGAGTATAAAATTGGTCAAAAAGTACTTGTTGCCTCAAAAGCATTTAATCCGGTTATTCAGGTTTTGAAATAAAGTTAAAAAAAACTTATGCCATTATTTTTATTTGTTAAGTATAAATACTTATTTTTAAAAAACTAAAACTAAGTATTTTTGATGTTTAACGTAAGTAAGAAAAACTTTTAGGTAATATTAAATAAGCAGAGGTAAGATTCTAATGGAGCGTTTAATGATAGTTTTTGTGAGATAATTGATTAAAAAGATTAACTAACCCAATACATTTTTTTTAACCATCAGTATTCATTTAAAAACATACTGAAAACATCGTAAACTATGAAATTAAAATTTGCAGTATTGCTACTCTTTCCAATGATTGGATTTTCGCAGCAAAATAAAACAACAGAAATTGATTCTTTAAAAACATCCAATGTCTTTATTCTTGGAGAAGTTATTATTACTCATAATCAAAACAAGGACACTTTAAACCGTGTAACATCAGAAAAGATGGAATCTCAGAATAAAATGGAAGTTTCAAGAGCTTTAAATCTGCTTCCAGGTATTACGTTGACGGCTTCCGGTCCAAGAAATGAATCGATGGTTTCGGTAAGAGGTTTTGATTTGAGACAGGTTCCTGTTTATATGGACGGAATTCCCGTTTATGTGCCTTATGATGGTTATGTTGATTTGGCCAGATTTACGACTTTCGATTTGGCTGCTGTTGATGTTTCAAAAGGATTTTCTTCTGTTCTTTATGGACCGAATTCATTAGGTGGAGCGATTAATTTGATTTCTAGAAAACCTTTCAAAAAACTGGAATATGACGGTGCTTTGGGGGCTATCAACGAAAACGGTTATCGCGGAAACATTAATATCGGATCTAATTTAGGCAAATTTTATGTTCAGGGCGGTTATTCCTATTTAGACCGAAATTCGACCAGAATGTCTTCTGATTTTGTTCCGATGAAAAATGAAGATGGAGGACAACGCGATAATTCGTATCGAAAAGATCAGAAAGTAAGTTTCAAAGTAGGTTGGACTCCAAATAAAAAAAGCGAATATGCTTTAGGATACATCAATCAACAAGGTGAAAAAGGAAATCCTGTTTATGCTGGAAGCGACACCAAAAATTCACTTTTAAATAATCCCCGTTTTTGGCAATGGCCAGTTTGGAATAAAGAAAGTTATTATTTTATTTCAAACTCCAATCTTGATGATCAGAACAGTTTAAAAACAAGAATATATTACGATAAGTTCAAGAATACTCTAAATAGTTATGATGACAAAACCTATTCGACAATGACCAAAGGTTATGCGTTTCAGAGTCTTTACGACGATTATACGTATGGTGGAAATGTAGAATACAACACGAAACTTATACCCAAAAATGATTTTAAAGTGGCAGTTCATTTTAAAGAAGACGTTCACCGCGAGCATAATTTAGGAGAACCTGTACGTCATTTTATTGACAATACCATCTTATTCGGAATTGAAGATGTATATAAAGTTTCAGATCAATTTACAGTTATTCCTGGGGCGAGTTATAATATTAGGAAGAATATTCAGGCTCAGGATTATAATAGTACGACAAAAGTAGTGTCAGATTATCCTGCTGCAGACGCAAGTGATGCCTACAATTTACAAATCGGACTTTTTTATCAATTAAACGAAGCTCAGAAATTAGGAGCAACAGTTTCTCAAAAAACACGATTTGCAACAATTAAGGACCGTTATTCCTATCGAATGGGAACTGCAATTCCGAATCCAACTTTAAAACCAGAAACAGCATTAAATTATGAAGTCAATTATACAGCTTCACTATTCAATAAAATAACCTTTCAAACGGCATTATTTTATAGCTCATTAACAGATGCTATTTTGAGCGTAAGCAACGTACAGCCAGGAAGATCGCAAATGCAGAATTTTGGCGAAGCAGAATATAGAGGAATTGAAGCGCAATTAAATTATTCGATTCTAAAAAACTTATCTTTTAATGCTAATTATACATATTTGGAAAGAAAAAATATTACGAGTCCAACTATTTATTTTACTGATGTTCCGAATACAAAAGTTATGGGAACGTTGGAGTTTGAGCCAATTAAAGTTTTAAGATTAATAGCAAATGCCGAATTTAATTCGTCTCGATTCAGTACAAGTTACGGTACAAGAGTTCCCGATTATACATTATTAAATTTTTACGCATCAGGAAAAATATTGAAAAATTTTAGCCTTGATGCCGGAATAAGCAATATATTCGATAGAAATTACAGTCTTGTAGAAGGATTTCCAGAAGAAGGACGAAATTTCTTTGTGACACTTCGTTTTTTTAATTAATAGAAAATTCAAATAAGAGATTTAAGAATGTTTCTAATAAAAGGATAAATGTATACAAAAGCACATTATAAAATCTTTACACTATTATTTGTGTTAGTGGTCGCAAGAATTTTCATAGCGGCCACTGACATAAATCCTGTATATGTTGATCCTTACAAACTGGAATATCCCGATTATTTTGGTAACAGGATTAGTATTCCAGAAGATAATCCGACCACAAAACAAGGTGTTTTTCTGGGAAGAATGTTGTTTTATGAAACCAAATTGTCTTCAAACCAAACCATTTCCTGTGCGAGTTGTCACCAGCAAAAACTGGCTTTTACAGATGGAAAAGCTTTTAGTGACGGAATAAATAATGTACCAACGAAAAGAAGTTCGATGTCATTAGCGAATCTTCTTTGGGTACGTAATTTTTTCTGGGACGGTAGAGCTAAAGGTTTAGAAGAGCAGGCAAAATTTCCACTCAACGATCCGCATGAAATGGGAGCTTATTTAGAAAAAGCAGTTTTAGAACTTCGAAAAACCAAAGAATATCCACCACTTTTTAAAGAAGCATTTGGAACTTCTGAAATAAACTCGGAAAAAATCACCAAAGCAATTGCACAATTTGAGCGTACTTTAATCTCTGCCAATTCCAATTACGATCAATATCTTAAAGGAGAATACAAGCCTACTGAACAAGAATTGAATGGTATGGAATTGTTTATGAATTCGCCTCAGCCAGAAAAGAACATTCGCGGAGCTAATTGCGCTCAATGTCACGGAACACCAAAAATGTATATGGAATTGTTTCATAACAATGGACTTGATTCAGAACCAAAAGATATTGGCCGTGAAGAATTGACAGGAATGCCAAATGACAGAGGAAGATTTAGGGTTGCAACACTTCGTAATATAGCACTTACTGCGCCTTATATGCACGATGGAAGATTCAAAAATCTGGAAGAAGTTTTAGATCATTATAACGAACATATCAGTCCAAGCAAATCTTTAAGCATATCTTTGAAAGATCGTTCGAATAATTTAAATGGAAAAGATTTAGGTTTGACAGTAAATGAAAAATCAAATATTATCAGTTTTCTGAAAATGCTGACTGATTCTACTTTTATCAACGATCCAAAATTCTCTGATCCGCATTTGAACAGAAGTAAATAACGATTAAAAACAACAAAAATGAAAAAGTACTTTTTATCTATTATTTTTTTTACTGCATTATTTTGTGTGGGTATTTCGAATACTTTATGGGCACAAAATTCTTCTAAAGAAGCTGTAATTAAAGTGGAAGGAGAGGTTTTAAAAACACTTTCAATCAGTCTTTCAGATTTTGCAAAAATACCTCATGTAGATGCCAGTATGAAAGATCGCGACGGAAAAATTCAACAATATTCTGGTGTTCCTGTTATTGAATTATTAAAACTTGCCGGAGTAACTTTAGGAAAAGAACTCAAAGGAGAAAATTTGACCAAATATATGATGGTGCGAGCAAGTGATGGTTACGAAGTTCTTTTTTCTCTGGCAGAATTGGATCCAGTGTTTACAAATAGGGTGATTATTCTAGCTGATAAAAAAGAAGGAAAACCATTAGCTGATGGAGTAGGACCTTTCCGCTTAGTGGTACCAGATGAAAATAGACCTGCACGCTCTGTTCACGAAGTTTCTCATTTAATTATTCGATTTGCAAAGGAGTAATTAAAATAAGAATTATTGCAAGTATGAAAAAATAGAAAGCATGGCAGAAAATAAAGACCAAATAATACTTAATGTAGTCCGTTCCTTTTTATTAGATAACGATTATGAAGATGGAGAGTCCATTGATGTTCATCATTCTTTCAGAAAATGGAAAAATGATTTTTTATTGAATATCTATGTAAACTTGAATACAAGTGGTTGGATGGAATTTTCACGAATAAATATTCACTTTCCTATTGTTGAGCAAGAAATACTAGCACTTGAGCCTCCAGGTATGAATTGGAGTTCTTATTTAAAAGGAGAAAGTTTTTTTCCAACAATAAGTGACAGGAAGTCTGTATTGGCATATAATACAAAAAAGAATCCTGTAGAAACAGAAGAACATGGCTTGCAGTTTGCGCAAAGTGTCATTAAGTACATGAAAAATGAAGGAAGACAATTTGAAGAACATTATAGTTATTTGCCTAATGTTTTAAAAGAAATGGACAAGTTGGAAAAAGATGGAAAATATTGGTATGAAATATTAGGAGGAGGAGGGGCATATATTTTTAGAGGATTGATTATTTCAAAATTGTGTAATGATAACGATTTTGAAAGAAAATTAGAAAAGGCAAGTGAAATTTATAATGATGCAGATAATAATCCCGAATTATGGGTTCCATATTTCGAAAAACTGAAAGAAAAACTAAAAACAATAGAGCCAAAGTATAATTTATAATAGTAAAAAAACATCTACTCAGTTAAGATTTATAATCCCCGTCGCCACACGAATTCTTTCGTATGGCGGCATTTCATATCTAGTTTAGTTACATTTTATCTCTTTACTTCCTGTAATCTCGTCATCCTCAGTCATATCTATTGTTTTTGGATGCAGGCTTACCAATTGTAAAACGATGGCAGTAACTACCACAAACAACAGTAGTACAAAAACGTTTCTCATTCCTCCATTATCAGCTGCTTTTCCTAAAAACTCGGTGATAACAGCTCCAGCCGAAATGCCTACAAAATTCATAATTCCATATCCGGTAGCTCTGTAGCGAGGCGCAACAAACTGGCAAAGAATCGGCATATTGTTCGTGTCGTATATTCCAAATCCAAGTCCAAAAAGGATTGCGCCAAAAATAATAGCCTCTACACTGCAGCAATAGCCAAATAAAAACAATGCTGGAATGGTAAGAAATAATCCGATAGCGCTGGTGTAAATTCGTCCTTTAAGATGTTTCATTACCCATCTGTCTGAAATGGCGCCTCCAATTAAAACGCCAAAAAAAGATGACATCGAAATGGTTACCGTTGCCATTGGTCCCGCAAGAGACATGTCTAAATGTAAAGTTTCGGTAAATAAGGTGGGTAACCAGTTTTTGGCCGCCCAGCCCGGTAAACTTGGTGCGGCGAAATAAAAGAGTAAAACCCAAAAGGAAATATTGCCGAATAATATTCCCAATCCTTTAAACATTTGTTTGAATTCATAATTGACAGATGACTTTTTTGAAGGATCAAAAAAGTAGACTTTCTTTTCCTGCAAAAGAAAAAGAAGTACTAAACTGTAAGCCACTCCAAGTAAACCTACAGAGTGAAAGCTGAAATGCCAAGAAAAATGTTTAGAAATAGTGGCTCCAAAACCACCAAGTGCCTGTCCTAAATAAATTCCGGTAGTATGAATCGCAATTGCAAAAGAGCGTGTTTTTTCCTGATGGTAATCTGCAATTAAGGATAATGCAGCCGGAATATAAAAAGCTTCACTAAAACCCATAATGCCACGCAAAATATAAATCTGATTAAAGGTTGTGGCATAACCCATCGCCATTGTCACTCCTGACCAGATAAAAAGACTTCCTATAATTATTCTTTTTCGGTTAAACCGATCCGCTATAATTCCAGAAACAGGGCTCATAAACGCATATATCCAAAGGAAAATAGCCATTAAAAGACCGAAATTTTCAGCTTTAGCCAATTCAGGTATGTCATTCATCATTGCCGACTTCATAGTGGAGAGCATTTGTCGGTCTAAATAATTCAATAAAGCAACAAACCATAACAAGCCAACAACAATCCATGGATAGGATTTTTTTTCATTCAATTTTGCAATCATTCTCTTTTTTCAAAATAAAGGCCGAATATACGAATTCAAACGCAACAGGAAAGAATTGTTTTTTATGTTGCTTTTTTATAAAGAAAAACAACTTATTATAATTTTAATGTAAACCGCCTTAGCTTTTGTCGTAAAAACAGAGGTAACTCCAAATGGTTATTTTTAACTATTGCGCCAGATTATTTGATGCTTTACTTTTGTAAAGTATTAATTTGATTGAGTTTTAATCATTTGCAGATTTAGACATATTTATATTTTTTCTTGTATTATAAAATAAGCAATTTGTTTGGAATCGAGATTCAGATTGGAGAAAGTTTCCTTCTTCTGTAATTTGAATTAAGACTAATAAAAGTGATACAATTTTAACCAAAATAGTTGATAATTAAGGTTGGTTAGTTAGTAATTTGTAAAGCCTGTTTTTGACAGGCTTTACTTTTTTATAGACATTTATTGTTAATTTACAGTACTAAAAAAACGGATTATAGACATGCTATAATCCGTTTTTTAATTTGAGTTTGTTGATTTATGAATTACCATACAGGTTTGATTCTCCTCCATCAATTGCAATAGTCTGCCCATTTACGTACTGACATTCATCACTAAGCAGAAAGGCCACAAGGTTACCAACGTGTTCTGGTTTTCCTAATTGTCTTGTTGGATTTCTTTGTGCATAGGTCGTTTCAGCAGCTTTTGGATCGGCAGGATTCACCTGTTTAAAGGCTTCTGCTACCATCGGAGTCAGTATTGCTCCTGGTGCGATTGCGTTGGTATAAATTCCGTCTTTACCGTATTCTATAGCTGCATTTTTGGTCATTCCTGATACAGCATGTTTACTGGCAACATAAGGCATCTGATTAACGACACCTCTGATTCCGCCTACAGAGGCAACGTTTACAATTTTTCCTCCTCCTTGTTTTTGCATTACAGGAATCACATATTTAAGACCGTAATATACCCCCATTAAATTGATATCAATTACTTTGAAGATATTGATATCGTAGTCCACTATTGACGCCTGTTTTCCTTCGATACCAGCATTGTTATAAAGACCATCTATACGTCCAAATTCTTCGACTGTTTTGTCGACATAGTTTTTGACTGCTTGCTCATTCGAAACATCAGCAGTTATAGTGATGATTTTTGCTGCTGGTGCAATGGATAGGATTTCTTCTTTTGCTTTTTCCAGAGCTTCAGGGTTGTAATCTACAAGGGAAAGATTGGCTCCTTTTAGTGCTACGGCTTTACTTGCTGCTAGTCCGAGACCCATAGCGGCTCCGGTAACGATTATTGTTTTGTCTTTGAAAATGCTCATAATATATAGTATTAAGTTATTAGTGAAAAAATATTCATTTATAAATTAAAATTTTTAGTTCATGCCTCTCCAGATCATATCGAAGTTATCATCTACCAACTGCTGGTTTAATGGGAATAACTTTTGCATGATACCAGTAGAGCAGGAGCGTACTGCGCCATCAAAAAAGCTGATAAGGATAATAACGTCGACTAATTTAATAATTCCTTCCTGCTGCCCCTTTTTTAAAAGATCATACAATGGTTTATTCTGTCTTTCATATTCGGCCAGTTGTTTGGAGAAATTCAGCTGAATGTAACCCGACTGTTGATACTGATCTATAAACAAGGTTTCATCATAGTTATTCAGTCTGTAATTAAGCATATTGATATAAATCTGTTTAAGTGATTGTCTTAGTGGGAGACTAATATCAAAATCACGGTATATTGCCTGTGCCATTTTGTCCTCGACAGCTACATAGGCCAGTTGTACGAGCTCTTCCTTATTTTTGAAATAAATGTATAAGGTACCTGCTGCAATGCCCGCTGTTTTACTTATGCCTGCTATATTTACGCTTGCCAGTCCTTGTTTGCCAGTAAGTGTGTATACAGATTTTAAAATTTTTTCTCTTTTATCTGGATCTAATGGTCTCATATTGTAAATTTAAATGAAAATATATTCATTTAAAAACATCCATAAGAATTATAACTTTTATTTAAGAGGTTTAATTTTATTTAGGTAGAAAAAATACTTTGTAAGTTTTATTTTTGATTTATTCTGTTTTAATTTGACAATGATTGATAAAATCTTTGTTTTTCTTTATGAAAGAATAGCTTTTGTTTGTAAAGACTGATTTTAATTTTAATATTTTTTTCTCATGATATATACTAAAGAAAATTTTCCAAAAATATCTTCTCAGCGCGATTTAGCAGCAACTATGACCATCTATTTCTTGTTTGGTCTTCTGTGTATCGCAATGCTGGGTTTATTTGTTGGACTTCCCTTGAGTATTCAATTGGAGCATAACAGCCCCTTTTCATCAGGAGAGATACTATTCAATTTTATCTATTTTCCATTGCTTTTTTTGGGTATTTGGGGACTTTACAAAAGTTACAGACGTCAGAGAATGAAGAAGGCCATTCTGATTTCTGTTGACCGTGAAGGTCTGCATCATCACCAGTTTGATGGAAAAGTTCAAAGTGTTTTATACAGAGAACTAGGGCACAGTACAGATGCCAATGTAAATGATATTGATAGAAAAATTGGCACAAAGTATTCTCCGGGATATATTTTTGGTTACAGGGATAAGGTGCGGATTCCTATTCATTTTTCGACATCAGAGAATGGACTGTCTTATATCCCAAAAAATAAAAATCAGTTAATAGCTCATTTTCTGCAAGGAGCAGTTTTGTTCTCTCCGCAGATCAAAATTTCGCCTACTGTATATTCGGATTATTTTATAGATCCAGCTACTTTTGAATTCAATAAAAAAGCACAAATAATTACATATTTCATCGCTTTTTTACTTGTTGTGATCATACTTCTTGCAATCGATTTGTTTACAAAATATACAAAAGGTTTTTCTTTATTGTTTTAAATTACATCCTTTCCTTGCAGCATCACTATGAAAATTATATTATAAATTTTTGATGGAAATTGTGTAAGGATTTGACCAAAATTGTATGAAGGAAGGGTTGGCTCAAAGCTTTAATTTAGCAATATGAATTACAGGAGTCTTCACATTCTTTTGTATTGTGTGGACAATCTGGCACTTTGATTAAAAATACGGCTACAAAATTCAAAAAGTTTAGTTTCAAAAAACGCGACGATTTAGGATATTTTACCCTTCACTGCAATCAATACTATTTCGGAGTTCGGCCTCCAAGTAAGGTTCGTCCGTAACTTAACTTAATAAAGATCCACTTTATGATTCTGTGAATTCGCAACACAGCATTTCTTTGTGTTGTAATGTGTTTAACTATAAAAATATATGAAAAATGAAAACAAAGAGAAGAAATAAGAGATTTAGTACCGATTTTCTAGTTGAGTCTAGAAAAAGAAAGAACAGAACCATCAACGTCATGGTTTTATCCATTGTTGGTTTTATTGCAGTGTTGCTAATTTCAAAAATAACATAGCTAACACCTTGCTGAATTATTTGGTGATCCAAAAAACAGGTTTGGTCATTGAACTTTTTTATCGATAAACTCATTTAGAATTCTTTCGGTGGAACGTTCCACGTCGCGGGCAATCAAATCAGACGACTTAAGAAGATAATCGTCCACAAATACAAATGCGGCCTGCTCGGTCTCATAAAATCTTTCTGCAGTATCCTGTTTTAAGGACAAATTATAACGAAATTCTAAAAAAGCTTTCAGTTCGCTTTCAAATTTTTCAATTAAGTCTTCCATGATTTAACAATTTTAATTAGCGTAAAGTTGGTTGTAAAAGGCAAGTTAGCGTTAAAAAGTCGTTTCGAAGTTATAGTTTCCTAGAGATTAATTTACATGATTTTAATGAAATACCATTTCATTTTTTTTGAGTTAAAATTCTATTTTATAAGAATCTCATCCTACTTAATAAATCGTAACTTTAGTTAAGAGAAGATTTGTATTTCCATTTAAATGTCAAAAAATATACAATGAAAGTAACAGCTACAACTAAAGAATTAAATACAGAAATAAAAGGGGAAAAAGAAAGACATTTTTTAGAAGATGTATTGGCAGGACTTAAGCAGCATCCCAAAAAATTAGAATCGAAATATTTTTATGACCGGCGTGGAGACGAGCTTTTTCAGGAAATCATGGAAATGCCCGAGTATTATTTGACGCGCTGCGAAATGGATATTTTTAAAAACAAGACTTCAGAGATTGCATCCAACATCAAGGCTGAACAAACTCCTTTTGATTTAATAGAGCTAGGAGCTGGAGATGCTTCCAAGTCCATTTATCTCTTGCAATATTTAAAACAGCAAGGAACAGATTTCAGATACAGGCCTATTGATATATCAGGTAATATTCTTTCTGTATTGGAGAATAAGCTTAAAGAGAATATTCCCGATCTTGATATTGAAAGTCTAGAGGGCGAGTATTTTGACATGCTGTACAAAGTCTCTCAGTTTTCGGAACGTCGTAAAGTGATTTTGTTTCTGGGAAGCAATATCGGAAATATGGAGCTAGAAGATGCCTATCGCTTCTGTTTTGAATTGCGTAAGAATCTTAATAAAGGCGACGTGGTAATGATTGGCTTTGATCTTAAGAAAGAACCCAACATTATTCTGAATGCTTATAATGATCCGAGTGGTGTTACGGCCTCATTCAATCTGAATCTACTTCAAAGGATCAACAGGGAGCTTAATGCTGATTTTGCAATAAATCAATTTGAACATTTTGAAACCTATGATCCGTTAACCGGAGCTTGTCGCAGCTATCTGATTAGTCTTCAGGAGCAGCAAGTCACAATTGGTAATCATGTATTCGATTTTAAAGAAAATGAGCCTGTATACATGGAGGTGTCTCAGAAGTTTTCTATTGAGGACATAAATAAGATGGCATCACAATCTGGATTTGAATCTCATGGAAACATTTCGGACAGTAAACAATGGTTTGTAGATGCATTCTGGACGGCGGTTTAAAGAGTATACATCAAACTAAAAGTTTTATAAAATAGTTATGGAAGCAGTGAAGATAATTAATGTGCAGGCTTTATTGGCGCAATACAAAAAAATACGAAGACATTCAGAGGAAATCTGCAGACCCCTTGAGACGGAGGATTATGTAGTGCAGCCTATTGCAGATGTCAGTCCTCCTAAATGGCATTTGGGACATACCACCTGGTTTTTTGAAACTTTTATTCTGATGCCTCATTTTTCTGGATATACAGAATTTAATCCACAGTATAACTTTGTGTTTAACAGCTACTATGAAACTGTAGGTGCTAGGGTCGTGCGTACGGATCGTGGTAATTTAAGTCGCCCCTCGGTATCTGAGATTTACGCTTACAGATCTTATGTGGATAATCAGATGGAAAAGTTTTTAGAAAAGACTGAGCTTTCCGATGAGCTTTGTGTTGTTATAGAATTAGGACTTAACCATGAACAGCAGCATCAGGAACTGTTGCTGACGGATATCAAGTACATTTTGGGACATAATCCGCTTTTTCCTGTTTATAATAACATACAGGAACCAGAATTTAAATCTGAACTAGAATTAGAGACGAAATTTATTAGCATGCCAGAGGGCATTTATGAGATCGGATTTAAAGGGAAAGGTTTTAGTTTTGATAATGAGTCGGGGTATCATAAAAAATATCTGGAAGCTTTTGATATTGCTTCATCGCTAGTTACTAATGCAGAATATCTTCAGTTTATGGAAGCGGGAGGCTATAATGATTTCAAATACTGGCACTCGGAAGGTTGGGATTGGGTAAAGGAGCATCAAGCTCAGTCGCCTTTGTATTGGCATTTTATTGATGGAGAATGGAAGTACTACACACTTTTGGGACTTCGGGATATTGAACCGTATGAGGCGGTATGTCATGTTAATTTCTATGAAGCATCTGCCTTTGCAGCATGGAAAGGCATGCGACTCCCCTTGGAAGAAGAGTGGGAGGCTGCAAACAGTTTTTTTAGTTGGGGAGAAAGATGGGAATGGACAGGAAGCGCTTATCTACCATATCCAAGATATTCCAAAGCCGCAGGTGCCATTGGGGAATATAATGGCAAATTTATGGTGAATCAGATGGTTTTAAGAGGTGAGTCTATTGCCACTCCAGAAGGTCACAGCCGTAGTACCTACCGTAATTTTTTCCACCCAAAACACCAGTGGCAGTTTTCAGGAATACGTTTGGTTAAATAATGAGTGTGGCTTTTTTGGGAAGTGATGTAATTCTACGAGGGTAAATTTTGTTTGTATCTTAAAAGATTTGTTTTTTCCTGAGCCATTAGAAAACATTTTAATTTAATTGATTTTATAAAAAAAACAAGAAGAAATATCATAACTGTAAAAATAACACTTATATTTATGACAGCTAGAAATTTTATACGGTTTTATTATGAATTCATTTAAAATACTCTTTTTTATTTTTTGCATTACTATATTTTCTAATAATGGTTTTTCGCAAAAGATAACAAATGAAAATAAACAGAAATTTGATTATGACTGGTCTTTCTTTGAGGGAGACAATAATGAAGCTTCACATAAAGATTATAATGATTCGGCTTGGCGGAAATTAGATTTGCCTCATGACTGGAGTATAGAAGGAAAAACAGATCCTAAAAATCCAATGGGAAACGATGGAGGTTATTTTACATCTGGTATTGGCTGGTACAGAAAAACTTTTGAACTTTCTGATTCCTTTAAGAATAAGAAACTTACCATTTATTTTGAAGGAGTTTATATGAATTCTGAGGTATTCGTAAATGGCGTTTCATTAGGAATTCGTCCTTATGGATTTTCTTCTTTCTATTATGATATTACACCTTATATTAATATCGGAAAGAAAAATGTGATAGCTGTAAAAGTTGATAATTCACAACAGAAAAACTGCCGTTGGTATACAGGATCAGGTATCTATAGACATGTGTGGCTAATAGTTTCTCAGCCAACATTTATAAAACCGTGGGGAATTGCAGTAAATACAGTAAAAGCGGATGATAAAAAAGCAGATTTGAAGGTTTTGGCTACTGTAGAAAATACAACCAAATCAGAACAGATTTTGACCCTGAAAACTCAAATATTAGACAAAGGAAAAGTTGTAATGAGCAGCGATAAAAAAATTACTGTTGCAGCCCAAAGCAATGTTGAAATTGAACAGATGCTTAATTTGAATAATCCGAAAGTATGGTCTCCTAAATCTCCAAACCTTTATCAGGCAGTAGTTACAATTCTTAAAGATGGAAAAGAAACAGATAAGCAATCTGTAACTTTTGGCGCAAGAACAATCAGTTATAATGCAGAAAATGGATTTTTATTGAACGGAAAAGATATAAAAATCAACGGTGGATGTGTACATCATGATAATGGTGCGTTAGGAGCAGCATCTTATGATCGTGCAGAATATAGAAAAGCAGAGCTTCTAAAAGCAGCGGGATTTAATGCAGTTCGTACAGCTCATAATCCTCCTTCTGAAAGTTTTCTTGATGCCTGCGATAAAATAGGTCTGCTTGTAATGGATGAAGCTTTTGATGGTTGGAGAGAAAGTAAAAACAAGTATGATTATGCTATTCATTTTGATGACTGGTGGGAGAAAGATATAGAAGCTATGGTATTACGTGACCGAAATCATCCTTCAATCGTTTTTTGGAGTACTGGGAATGAAGTTATAGAACGTAAGAAACCCGAAGCTGTACAAACGGCTAAAAAATTGGCAGACCTAGTTAGAAAGCTGGATCCAACTCGTCCTGTAACCTCTGCAATGACTACTTGGGATAAAGACTGGGAAATTTTTGATCCATTATTTGCTGTACATGATATTGGAGGATATAATTATCAAATGCATCACGCAGTTGAAGATCATAAACGTGTGCCATCTCGTGTAATCGTACAAACAGAGTCTTATCCTCGTGATGCTTTTGCAAATTGGAAACTGGTAAATGAAAACAAATACATAATTGGTGATTTTGTATGGACTGCTCTAGATTATCTTGGCGAATCAGGTATTGGTCGTTATTTTTATAAAGGAGAAACAGAAGGTCAGCATTATGAGCGAGATATTTATCCGTGGCATGGTGCGTATTGCGGTGACATAGATTTGACTGGATGGAGAAAACCGATATCTCATTACAGAGATTTGTTGTATAATGAAAATAAAAAATTGTACATGGCGGTTAAGGAACCAAATGGTTATTTTGGTGAAATCAAGGAAACTATATGGTCAGTCTGGCCAACATGGGAAAGTTGGACATGGCCTGGACATGAGAATAAAAATATTGAAATAGAAGTATATTCAAGATATCCTTCTGTAAGATTGTATGTAAATGGAAAATTGGCAGGAGAACTTCCAACCTCTCTAAATGAACAATTCAAAGCTGTTTTTGCTATCCCTTATTCGCCTGGATCTATTAAAGCTGTGGGAATTAAAGATGGAAAAGAGGTAGAAGCAGTTTATCTTGAAACGGCTGGCAAACCATCAAAGTTACAGGTAAAAGCTGATCGCGAAGAAATTATCGCCAACGGACAAGATTTGTCTTATGTTACTGTAGAAATTACCGACTCAAAGGGAATTAAAGATCCAAATGCTTCGAATGAACTTTATTTTGATGTAGAAGGTCCAGCTGTTATTGCTGCGGTGGATAATGCAGACTTAAAAGATACAGATCCTTATGTAGCAAAATCAAGAAAAGCATGGAAAGGCCGAGCAATGGTGATTTTAAAAAGCACTCGAGAAAAAGGTATCATTAAATTAAAAGTATCTTCTGAAGGTCTCCAATCTCAGACTATAGAAATAATTTCAAAATAATTTCGAACAAAACTCCTTTTGGTTCTATGAAATACAAAGAATGGAAATATTGTCGGTCAATTTGTGGTGTAATCTGTAATCCCGTCCTCTTCGATTTTTTTTATGGAAGTGCATTAAAATTCCAACATTTTGAACACGGAAAGCCAATTGATGAACAGAAAGCCATTATTTAATGAGTCGAAAGTTTTTTAATCATTTCGGCAGAAACAGAGTCTGCATAGATTCCGAAAGCGCTGGTTAGAACACCTTTCAAATTGTAGATTTCAGACTTTATTCCATACACAATATCTTCATCTCCGGGATCAGTGTCGCCTTCAAATCGGAATAGATATTCAATCTGAAATTCTTCTGGCGACATACTTTGTTTATTGTTGTTATAACGAATACAATTCGTATCCAGATTAAAATTTTCTGTATAACCTTGTGTACTCAGCCATTGTAAAGCTTCTGTAACAGTATCAAAGGAGGGTTGTTGAAAAAGACTCATAAGGAAGAGGAGATTAAACTGCCTGCTGAAAAAACTAGACAGGCAGCTTTGATTATTTATTTAATGAAATCTAGAATATCGTTATTGATTGTTTCTGCGTTTATAGTTGGCATCCCGTGAGAGAATCCAGGATAAGAAATCAATTTTCCGTTTTTCAACAATTTGGCTGCTCTAGGAGCTTGTGCAAAAGGAACAATCTGATCGTCTTCTCCGTGCAAAACCAATACTGGAATATCTAAACTTTTTAAATCTTCTGTAAAATCTGATTCAGAAAATGCTTTAATTCCTTCGTAGTGAGATAATACAGAACCCATCATTCCCTGACGCCACCAGTTTTGTTTGATTCCTTCCTGAACGGTTTGTCCTTCACGGTTCCATCCGTAGAATGCGATAGGGAAGTCGTAGAAGTATTGTGCTCTGTTAAATCCTGTTCCTTTTCTGATTTCGTCAAAAACTGACAATGGAACACCTTCTGGATTAGATTCGTTTTGAATCATTATTGGAGTAACTGCACTAATGATTACGGCTTTTGAAATTCTATCTTTTCCGTATTTTGCTGCATAACGGATAACTTCACCGCCTCCAGTTGAATGTCCAACGTGAATGGCATCTTTTAAGTCTAAGAACTCAGTCAATTCAGCAATATCAGATGCGTAAGTCTCCATGTTATTTCCTTCAGAAGCTTGACCAGAACGACCATGTCCGCGGCGATCGTGTGCAATAACTCTATAACCTTTTTGAAGGAAATACATCATTTGTGAATCCCAATCATCGCTTGATAAAGGCCATCCGTGGTGAAATACAATTGGCTGACCTTTTCCCCAATCTTTGTAATAAATCTGTGTTCCGTCTTTTACTGTAAATGTGCTCATGATTTTTTGATTTTAAGATTAATTTTTTTTATGATTTTAATTTATTTCGAGTTTTTAGTTTTAATTTTAAACTTATAACTTGTTTTGTGTTTTATTTTGTTTGATTATGATGCAAATGTATTACAGAATAAAACCTTCATCGGTTAATCTAGATTAAGAAGTAAAATTTTCCTCTATTTTTTTAATGACAGGATCTCGTGTAGAAGATAAAAGTTGTGTTTTCATGTTTGGCATTTCAATTTTGTATATATGCCAGACAATAGCCAATTAATATGCCTTTATTGGTAAAACCTTTGTTTGTAAAGGATTACTGAATTTAGAGCATTTTATTATTTACGATATTTCGTTATTTTATAATTAGATAATATAATTTTCAATAATTTTTGCTTCTGTAAATAAGACTAAAGAATATTAAAATGTCTTCTTGTTGTAGGGAGTAATGCATTTGAAAATACATTTTTCAAACACAGGTAGTGTGTCGATTTCTTTTAAGAAATTTGTAAGTGTGCTGCTTTTACTTGTTGAAAGGTCAAATACTTTATCGGAGGATGAGTATTCATTAGTTTCTGGGCTATAGCAGAAACTAATGAATTTACAATCGAAAGTAAATCAGAGGGCGTAGAGTAGAAGTCTAAGAATATTGCTGATTATTCCTGCTCCCTCAAGGCAGTAGGATCGTTAAGAATCATTTTTGCAATTTCATCCTTTCTTTTAAAAGTAACACCTTTATGTTTTTTAATATAATCTAGCAAATCAGAAGTAGTTTTGACCATTTGCGGTGTTCCGCCAATTCTATCATGAAAACTAATTGACATTTGTCTGCGTTTAAATTCGCTTTCCATATAAAGCTGGTCAAATTCAGCTTTTACCTGATTAAAGAATTGATCTGTAGAAAAGTTTTTGCCTTCAATTAAAACAATATCATTGCTGCGAATGGTATACGGAACAACGACAAAATCTTTTTTATTGGCTTGAATGATAAAAGGTTCGTCTCGGCTTAAATCGTCAATATGATACATAAAACCTAATTCCTGAAGAATTTTAATGGTGTTTTCACCGCGTCTGAGCCAATTGGCATTATAACCAACAGCGGTAAAACCTGTAACAAATATGCTTTAAATTGGTTCGAGAACATCTTTCGTAAAATTAAACTGGCTTTGGCTATACGAAGGTATCGATAATTATGTATGTAAGTTTAAAATTTTAGAAAATTGATTACCGACGATATTTCGTTGGTGTGTTTTTTTAATTGATTCTTTTTTAAGAGTTTAATGGTTTTTGTAGAAAGAAAATGATCCGAGTAAAACCAATATCGTTATCAAAACATTTTATTTTTACAAATCTTGTCACAACTTTTTATGGCAGAATTTTAGGTAGCTCCATCTGTACTGCGCCAAGATTCTGCCACAAAATTTGTGTTCGGAACTACATTTAAAAGCCTCCTCACACTTTGTGATAACTATTTAATGATTTTAACCTTTTCGCTGTATCGAATTGGTGCCTCAGGGCTTTCAGCGGGATGACCGAGAGCTATATTTATAGTTACTTCATATCCTTCTGGTATGTTTAATAATTTAAGGATATCTTGATTTTCAGGAAGATTCAGTACAGGAACTAGAGAACCTATCGGACAGGTTCCTAGATCAAGTGCATTGGCGCTTAATAATATATTTTGCAATGCAAGACCTGCGTCAAGTTTGGTGTATGGACTTCCTTTTTCTCCTGCCATTACAATTAAAGTTGGAGCATGGTGGAAAATACTGAAACCTTCTTCTCTGTATCGTGAGGCGCTCCCTTGAAGTTCTTTGCCTTGTGCAAAAGCAAGAAATCTTTTGTTTATTTCGTCAAGGATTTTTTGATTCTGAACCACACGAATTTCCCATGTTTGTTTATTCAGAGCGCTTGGTGCATATATGGCGCATTTCATTATCGTATCAAGCTGCTGCTGTGTAACTTGCTCTTCTGTATATTTTCTAATAGATCTGCGTTTTAAAATATTACTGATAATGGCTTCTTTAGAACTGCCTTTAAAAACGGTGCGTTCGATTTTAGGTTCGTTACATCCATAAAGCAGAACAGCCGCGATTGCAGATACAAATAATTTTTTCATGTTGTTACTCTTAAATTGCATTGTTAATTTTTTTTGTAAAGGAAAAGTTGAATTTAGTAATCAGGTATAGTATATAAACGAAAACGACATAATGAATAAGACCATAATAATACAGACTCAGCATAGCAAACGCAGCAAGTAAAATTTTAACGGTGAGGTTAAAAACCGGTTCGACTCTTTGTTTCCAGTCGGTTGGATCGCCCCAAGCTGACGGACGAAATAATATACTGATTTGATGTGAAAAAGCATTAAGCAGCAAGATAGAGTAGGACATGTACTCAAATTTTACACCGCCTTTGATCAGGATATAAATAACTAAACCAGTCATCATTCCATAATAGAGTTTGCCATTTGGAGTTGCAGGACTTGAAGGCATATCCGTTGCCATAAATATTGTACCCAACAATATACCTGCCGCAGAGTAATGTAGTTGTGCGCCTCCAGGCAGCCAAAGCAGTAATGTAAAAACTGCCAGCAATGCAAAAGGAATGTGCCAACTGATTCGGCTTCGCATTAACAGATAAAATCCTCCCAGAACAATGAAAAGAATCGAATATTCGCCCACTGCACCAGAGGTTTTGTAAACGATAGAATTCAAATGTTCACTTAAAACTGAATGATCTGAAGTTAGAAAAAGCTGTTCGGGTGTTGTTTTGACCAATCCTTTTGTTTTCCATAAATCTGAAGATGTCATGATTGAAGAAAAGAAGACACTCATGAATTCTCTTCCAACCAATGCAGGATTGAAAGTGTTTTTACCCAAACCTCCCCACAATATTTTTCCAAATAAAATAGCGCCAACAGCACCAAAAGCGACTATATGAAGCGGTACTAATGGAGAAAGCGTAAGAACTAGCAGCAATGCAGTAACCAAAGCTGAACCATCGAATAGAGTATTGTATTTCTTTAAAAGAAGAGAAGAAAAAATAAACTCTGAAACAAACGCTGCCATTATAGCAGTTATGAATTGCATTATTACAAGCTTGCCATACGCAAAACAAGCAATAATAACCAACGGCATCAAAGCAATCACGACGTCGAGCATGACCATTTGGGTTCCGTTGAATTTAGGTTTTATAAAAGGAGCTGTTTTCATTTTAGTAGTTTTATACCGAAGCGGACAATTTTGTTTTACCTTCAAAAATATTTTCCATAAGCGCTACATTACTTGGACAGATGTAAGCACATGCACCACATTCAATACAATCTTGCAGGTTGAAATTTTGAAGCGCTTTAAGATCGTTGTCAATATTGTGCCTTACGAATTCTAAAGGCATTAGTTTCTGCGGACATACGTCAATACAAAGGCCACATTTAATGCAGTTATTTTCAGTTGATTTCAGTTTTTTCAAAATCAATAAACCACCAGATCCTTTTTCTACGGGTTGCAAAGGCGAATCAATACTTTTTCCCATCATTGCACCTCCCATAACCAAAGTCTGGTTTTCGGGATTCCAACTGTTGCCTGTGAGCTTTAAAATATGATGGATCGGCGTACCTATTTTTACTCTGAAGATGCCGCTATTCGATGTATTGTTTCCAGAAACAGTAAGAATACGGTCTATCATAGGGCGTGATTTAAAAACGGCGTTGTAAACAGCACGCAGTGTTCCGATGTTATTTACCAAAATGCCATGTTGGGAAGGAATCGTTCCTTTACGAAGTTCTAGTTTTGTAATCGATTTAATAAGCTGTAATTCACCTCCCTGCGGGTAAGTATCAGGAAGAATTTTGACTTTAATCGGCAGCTGTATTTTTTCTGCATTTTCTAAAAGATGTGCCTTTAGTGATGTATTGTGTTTTTCAATACCAAAAACTATTTCGTCTGCTTCAAGGACATTTTGTAAAACTTTAGCAGCCTGTAAAAGTTCGGAGACTTCATATTTCATCAGCGCCGTATCACTACTGAGATAAGGCTCACATTCAGCACCGTTAAAAATCAGTGTATTAATTTTTTCTTTTGCGACATTGTATTTTAAATGCGTAGGGAACTGTGATCCTCCAGCTCCGTGAACACCGCAATTAAGCAGTATTTCCTGTAGCAATTCTAAATTTATTCCCGAAGATCCCAAATAAGGCGCAGAAAAGGTCGTTTCCTTGAAATCATTAATCAAATGAATAAAGGTCTTATTTCCAATTTCGGTAAAAGCATTTATAATTCCTGAAACAGGAGCATGTATTTGCCCCGAAACACTATCATATCCTGATGCAATCAGCTGATATTTTTTGACGGTTTCTCCAATTTTTACAACGGCTTTCATCAATCCTCTATAACCGGAAAGCGGCATATAAAAGTCTGCCGGATCTGGTATCGATTCGATTTGTTTCTTCTTTGTTTCTTTCTTTAAAGAAGGTATTGAAAGCATTCTGTAAGTGTTTTTTTGTTGTCGTTGTCTATTATAAAATAATCAAAATCGAAATGTTTTTTTAATTCGGCTGCCACTTCATTTCGCATTGAAGCGGGAACCGTGAAAAGCGCTGTGGATAGGATATCTCCTAAAAAAGCACTTTTTGTGAGAACTCCTGTCTGTACGGTTTCGGCAGGATATCCAGAAACACAATTCAGGATATGACCATATTTTTTTCCGTCGATTATCAGATGATTATCCACACTCCCCGAAAGGCTGAATGTTTGTGAATGGATCTGTAATCCCGCTTTTAATCGATCTTTCACAAAAGGATCTGGAATATTAATTTTCCATGTAGGATGAGAATTATCATTCAAGGATGAAATAGTACTGCCTCCTGCATTTATTATAGCATCTGTAACGCCTTGTTGTTTCAGAAACTCTATAGTTTTGTCCACTGCAAAAGCTTTTATAAACGAGCCCGTAATGATTTCCTGATCAGCATCTATTTTAACGCTCAGACCGTCTGTAACAATGGACCTAAAATTGACTTTTTTAAGCGCAGCTGCAATTTCGTCACTTTTCGGAAGCTTAAAATTATCTTCTTTGTAAAATCCCCAGAGTTTGAGTAACGGCATGCATGTAATATCATAGTGCCCTTTCGTAATTGCCGAAACTTTTTTAATGGTATTAATCATTTCGATACAGCTTTGATCAACTTCTGTCCATTTTCCGTGCATTTCATTAATGCGGCTGAAATACGAACCAGATACGTATGAATTGTACTTTCTGTCTATTTCTTCAAGTACTTCAAAGGATCGATCTAAAAGCTGTTCACCAAATAAGATAGGAATTTTAATTTTACAATTGCAATGAAAAATTCTTCGGGTCTGGGCTAAATATTGTTTAGGAACTTTCTGAAGCATTTTCTTCATCGTTTGTTTCTACAACAGTTTTGGACTTATTTTTCAGCGCTTTAAAATTGATGCTTCCAGTATGTATGATCTGAAAATAAAGATTGTTGTTTTTCCATTTACGGTTAACAGAATCATATTCCAATTTCTGAACTTCGAATTGCTGCGAAAAAGCATTTTCTGCTTCCTGTCTAAGTTTTAGGGCTTCTTTCTGGTCTTCTTTTTCTTTAATCAGATTTTCCCAGAAACTGCGTTGTCCGAAAATAAGCAATAGAATTCCCAGAAAATACAGCGCAATATATTTCGTTTTTATTTTAATCATTTTTGAAGAAAAGTTACAGTAATGGTGGCTTTTCAAAAATAAAACACCTCTGCTGAAAAGTAGTAAAATCAATGCTTCATTGAGTTTGTCAATGATGAATTGAATTGGTCATCACGTTATTTCTACTGGCTTTACGTTTTATTATGAAAATAATAATGATAAGATAAAAGTTTTATAAAAAGATTCAATTAGAGATTTTTTTATCTAATATATTTTACTTTATCAGTATAACGTATTGGAGCTTCAGGATTTTCATCTGGATATCCCAATGCAACTGTTATGGCGATTTGATAATCTGAAGGAATATTTAATAGATGTATCAGATCGATATTGGAAGTATGATTTAGAAAAGGTACTATTCCTCCCAACGGGCAAGTTCCAAGATTATGGGCGTGCGCTGCCAGCATAATATTCTGCAATAAAAGACCACAATCTAATAAAGTTGGTAATGTCCCAGTTCCTTTTATAGCTCTTGCAATGACAATTAAAACTGGAGCATGATAATTGACACTATGATTTTCAGAGTCTGTTATCTCTTTTTTTTCGATTCTTAGGTAATCAATATGCCGTTTGGAAATCTCTTTAAGTATATCTGGATTTTGTATAACCCTGACTTCCCATGGCTGTGAATTAATTGCGCTTGGAGCAAAAATGCCACACTTCAATATGGTATCGAGTATTTCTTGCGGAATAGGTTGATCGGTATATTTACGAATAGATCTACGTGTTAGTATATTATCAATAATTGCATCTTGGTTATCACCTTCATATACTGTCGGTTTGGTCTTAGGTTCATCGCAGGACGATGCTAGAAATGGCAGACTGCCTAACAAGCTTAACGTTCCTAATGAACCTAAAAAGGAAGATCTGCTCATTGTTTTTTGATCCTGTGGCATATTGTATAGTTGTTAGATGATAAGAAATTTTTTGCTACTCTTTCTTCAAAGTCTTTTTTGTTGAAAGCCAGCAGAGAATAGACCCCGTGCAGACGAATAATGCGCCCTGCCAGAAAGACAATCCGAGAGAAGTAGATAATAGGAAAGAAGAAAGTAAGGATGATAATACAGGTGTGAAATAAGAAGCACCTGCAAGAGCAGTAACATTTCCATGCATAATTCCTATATTCCATGCTGCATATCCAAAACCCATAGCGCATCCAGCGAGTAGAAGGTAAGTTATGGATGAAAAACTAAAATCCATAGATGGCTGTTCGTAGACAAAAAGATATTTAATCCATAATACAACGGCAACGAGCATAAAAAAGAAAGTAATGCCATTAACACCATTGGAAATACGGATAGTGACAACACAATATCCTGCCCATAAGAGTGCTCCTAAAAAAGCTAAGCCATAACTTAAAGGATTTTTTTCAATATTTGACAGCATTTCTGAAACATTAAATCCTTGTTCTCCGCCTAAAACCCAGACTATGCCCAACATTGATATTAAGATTCCAGGAAGAATCAGCCAGTTTGCTTTTTTGGAAGTAAAAAGAACCGTAGCAATCATTGTAAAAGTGGGCCATAGATAATTGACCATGCCCACTTCTATAGCTTGTCTACTGTTTTCTGAATAACCAATTGATAAAGCCAGACATAACTCATAAGACACCATTAACAAAGCTCCAAAAAATAAATATTTTTTTGGGAATTTTGCTAATGGCGTCCATTTCATACTGAAGAATAAGAATATAGACGCAGTAGTGTAAATCATTGCCGCTCCTGCAGTTGCTCCAAAAGAATGACTCACTTCCTTAATTAATCCCACGATGGAGCTCCATAAAATAATGGCGCAGAATCCGATAGCGGTGGCTTTTGATTGTTTGATCACTTTTACTGATTATAATTGCTGTAATTCTTTTAAAATTGCTTCTCCAACTCCCTTTGCAGAAAATGGATTTTGGCCTGTAACCAATCGCTGATCTACAGTTACATGAGGCTGCCAAGAACCCGAACCTTCCCATTTTGCACCACGTTCAATCATGGTTGTTTCAATAAGAAATGGAACTACATTTTCGAGTTTCATTTCTATTTCTTCTTCGTTGGTAAAAGAATTTACTTTTTTTCCTTCTACCAAATATTTCCCATTGCTGAGTTTTATATTTACTAATCCAGAAGGTCCATGACAAACAGCTCCAACCACACCGTTGTTTTCATAAATTTTTCTGGTTATTTCCTGCAGTTCGGTATTGTCAGGAAGATCCCAAACCGTTCCATGTCCTCCCACATAATAAACAGCTTTATAATCTTCGGTATTTATTTCAGAAGGGATAAAGGTATTTTCTCTTTTATTTTTATAGATTTCATTTTCCCAAAACTCTTTGTTGGTTGGGTCACTTAAATCAAAATAATCTACTGGAGATTCTCCTCCTTTAGGACTTACAAAATCAATTTCATAACCTGCATCAACTAACACTTTCCAAGGATGAGAAAGTTCTTGAAGGTGATAACCTGTGGTTTTTTCTGTATTGCCAATTTTTCCATGGCTGGTAAGTACGAAAAGAATTTTTTTCTTCATGTTTATTTATTTAAAAATGCAAACACAAAGTTTTTGATAAAAATATTTAATTCAAAGGATTTAAATCACGGCAATAACGTGATATAGATCACGGCATAGAATTAGAAATACGGCTGAGCGTTTCCCTTGTAATTCCAAGATATGATGCAATAATGGATTTAGGAAGACGTTTCATCAGCATAGGGTACTGCTGTACAAAAATTTCATAATGTTTCCTTGCATCATTGGAAAGCATGGAAACAAGACGTCTTTGGAAAGCAGCATAAGCAGCTTCAATCTTTTTTCTGAAAAAA
The DNA here is from genome assembly GCF_024649945.1 of Flavobacterium panacis. Taxonomy (GTDB): domain Bacteria; phylum Bacteroidota; class Bacteroidia; order Flavobacteriales; family Flavobacteriaceae; genus Flavobacterium; species Flavobacterium panacis. The sequence goes on from NZ_JANKMS010000004.1 coordinate 308,350, forward strand.
TAATTAATTTCTGGAAATTCCCTACAGAGCTTCTCACGATCTTCAAAAGAGATTGCAAGTACCTCGCAGTTCTCCAAAGATGTAATATTTAGCGTTGCGGCACCATTTTTGAAATAAGCGTCATAATCGCTGACCCACCAGTCCTCAACTGCAAAACGAATGATTTTTTCCTTTCCGTCTTCAAGAAGGTAAGAGGCTTTTAAGCATCCTTTAAATACCCAATATTCATGCGATACCAGATCTCCACTACTGATAATAATACTGTTCTTTAAGATTTTCCTTGCCTTAAAAAACGAGTATACATAGTCAAAAGTCTTATCATCTATCGGCGATATTTTTTCGATGTGTTGTCTAAAGTGCTCTTTCATTGAGATATGCTGTGGATTTTAGTACTAAATATATAAAAGCTCTCTACTATTTTATTTGGCGGATATATCAAATACTGCCAGATGATTCAGCAAAGTATTAAAAGGCATAGAGTAATAGAAAATTTAGTTGTCGACCTTTTTCTTTTAAAATTTGATTTTTTGAAGACTTGTTAATGCTGACCCAGACAAAACTTTTTTCAGTAACAATGAATTTATAGATTTATGTTGTGCAGATTTTTTATCTCCGACATTACAAAAGTGCTCTGCGTACTACCAATACTTTCGACTGATCCTAATTTATTAAAGACAAAATTCTGATAATTTTTCATATCCTTGGCGAAGACCTTAAGTATAAAATCATAATCTCCTGAAATATTATAACATTCCACCACTTCATCGATTTTCATAATATCCTCCACAAAGCTATTGCCGATATTTCGGTCATGCTGTTTGAGCTTTATATTACAGAAAACAATAAATCCGTGGCCAAATTTCTGATGGTCAATTAAGGCAATATATTTCTTGATATAACCATTATTTTCCAACCTTTTTACACGTTGAAGTACAGGAGTTGGGGAGAGATTTACCTGCGCAGCAAGTTCCTTGATGGTATAGCTTGAGTTGTTTCCTAATATTTTTAGTAAAAGCAGATCGGTTGTATCGAGTTCTTCCATAGAATAAAAAACTTTTTAAGTTTCAAAAATACATTTAAAAAAGTAAATAATACTTTTTTTGTCTCGTAAAACAGCTGAATTCTCCTAAGTGAGAGTATAAGCTAGCTTTTTTGGTTGTATAAGATAACTTTGCGTAGAGAATTAAGCTGAGTGAAATTTCAGTTTATTTTAATGGACGAATATATTAAAAGCACATTTACATTGAAGAAGTTATCAAATTTATTAAGTAAAGCAGGTTTAGATGGTTTCCTGTTAATGATTGGCACCATGATTCTGCTGGCTTATTTTTTGCCAAAGCCTGGCATGGTCAAAGAACCTGTTTCGTTAGAAGAGATTGCCAATATAGGCGTATCTTTTATTTTCTTGTTTTACGGTGTACGTTTGAGTGTTGATAAACTAAAAGCGGGACTTGCCAACTGGAAAATGCACATTGTGGTACAGTTGACAACCTTTTTGTTTTTTCCGTTAATTGTTTTGGCAATTCGCCCTTTGTTGGTTAATAATGGTTTCGAGCTATTGTGGTTGGGTGTATTTTTTCTAGCCGCTTTACCATCTACAGTTTCTTCTTCCGTGGTCATGGTTTCCATCGCTAGAGGCAACATTTCTGCTGCCATTTTCAACGCGAGTATTTCCAGTTTGATTGGAGTAGTGGTGACACCGCTCTGGGTTGGGCTCTTCATCGCTTCTGCAACAGGTGATTTTGATGCCACTGATATCTTCATAAAACTGATTTTACAAGTCTTGCTGCCTGTCATCATTGGCATTAGCCTGAACTCTCGTTTTGGTGCCACTGCTGAAAAATATAAGAAACAGCTCAAATATTTCGATCAGGGAATTATTCTTACCATCATTTACACGTCGTTTTGCAAGTCATTCTCTCAACATCTTTTCGAAGGCTTCACTGCCCTTGAACTTGTCGGACTCGCGATAGGGATGATGGCTTTGTTTTTTGCCGTATTCTTTTGCGTGGGATTGCTCAGCCGTTTATTTAGCTTTTCAGATGAAGACCGTATTACTGTTTTGTTTTGCGGATCTAAAAAGTCATTGGTGCATGGTACCGTTATGTCAAAAGTGCTTTTTCAGCATAGTGCGATCACCGGTATAGTACTTTTGCCACTCATGCTTTATCATGCGCTGCAATTGATTGCCGCAAGTATCATCGCTCAGCGTTTGGCTCGACGAAAAGAATCCCAAATGCCAAGCCAGAGCTAAACGTTTGTTATTGCTCAACCTATCATAAAATTTTTTCTCTCATCCTTTACCACTGAAAGGATGAGAGAAGTAACAAAGGATCTTCGTATCCTTTTTTTTGTTAGATAGAAGTTGAATTATTTAATTACCTTTTATTTATTTGAAATTTTATTCACTCAAAAGGGGATAATCAGTATAACCCTGTTTCCCGCCTCCATACATTGTCGCCCTGTCAGGCTCAGTAAGCGCAGCGTTTTTTTCAAACCGTTCAGGAAGGTCAGGATTTGAGATGTATAATTTGCCAAAGGAAATCAGCTTTGCGATTCCTTTTTCAAGTTCTGCTTCGGCAGAAGCCTTGTCATATCCTGCATTAGCAATAACGGTCTGGCGAATCTTATTGCCAAATAATTCAATTTCGCTTTCAGCACCATAATCTTCAGGCGAAGCAAAATTGGGACTTCGACGCATGAGTTCTACATAAGCAAAATCCAGCTTGTTCAGTTCTTCAATCAGATAGCTATAGGTGGCTACAGTATCATCCAACACGATATCTGCATAGGGATTGAAAGGGGATATTTTAATACCAACCTTTTCACTTCCCACCGAACTGATTAATTCCTGCATTACCTCCAGTATGAAAAGGGCATTGTTAGGGATACTGCCTCCATAATCATCCGTTCTTTGATTGGCACTTTCAGCTAAGAACTGGCTAGGCAGATATCCATTGGCAGCATGAAGCTGAACTCCATCAAACCCTGCTGCTAGGGCATTTTTTGCAGCCTGACCAAAGTCCTTTATAGTCTTTTTGATTTCCGGAATTGTCATTTCCCGAGGTATTTCGTAATCCTTCATACCTTGAGAAGTAAAATGTCGCATTCCTCTGATAGCGACGGGTGATGGTGCAAAAGGGAGCTCGCCGTTTCTATCTACAGAATGCCCCACGCGGCCGGTGTGCCAAAGCTGGGCTATAATAACACCGCCTTTATCGTGTACCGCGGCGGTAACCTTCTTCCAGGCTTCTATTTGTTCAATCGTGAAAATACCTGGAGTGAGCGGACTGCCGGTAGCTTCTTCACTGATCCTGATCGATTCGGTAAACAGCAGCCCTGCGCTTGCCCTTTGGGAGTAGTATTCTACTGTAATATCACCCACTAATCCATTTATGTCTGTACGGCCTCTTGTCATCGCTGCCATTGCCACTCTGTTTTTTAGGCTTACATTACCTAACTGTATTTTTTCTAAAAGTTTCATATCGCTATTTGAGTGCGTTGTTTTGCATTCCTTTTCTTTTGTACACAGAAACAGTAAGCTAGTGTTAAAAGAATATCATTTTACAATTACAATGGGGCGGCTGCTCCAAGTTCTTTACGTATAATTTCTGCGCCAGCAGCTAAAGCATTCAATTTACCTATTGCTACATTTCGAGATAACGGAGCCATACCACAGTTTGTTGAAGGATAAAGATTTTCGACATCTACAAACTCAAGTGTTTTACGAAGGGTATTGGCTACTTCCTCAGGTGTTTCGATAGTGTTGGTTGCCACATCAATTGCCCCAACCATTACTTTTTTGCCACGAACGAGTTCAATCAGATTAAGAGGTACCTTCGAGTTATGACATTCTAATGATACTATATCAATTTTAGACTTTTGAATTTTTGGGAAAATTTCTTCATATTGTCGCCACTCTGAACCTAATGAATTTTTCCAATCCGTATTCGCTTTTATTCCATAACCATAGCATATATGCACCGCAGTCTGGCATTTTAAGCCTTCAATGGCTCTTTCTAATGCAGCCATTCCCCAATCGTTTACTTCATCAAAGAACACATTAAATGCAGGTTCATCAAACTGGATAATATCTACTCCTGCATCCTGAAGTTCTCTTGCTTCTTCATTGAGTGCTTTCGCAAATTCCCACGCCAATTTTTCTCGACTTTTGTAATGGTCGTCATATAACGTATCTACCATGGTAAGCGGTCCAGGTAATGCCCATTTTATAGGCTTATTAGTCTGTTTGCGTAAAAATTTGGCATCTTCAACAAATACTGCTTTCTGGCGTGCAACCTCACCTATAACCATAGGAACACTCGCGTCATAACGGTCACGGATTTTTACAGTTTTATGATTTTCAAAATCTACACCACTTAAATGTTCGATAAAGGTTGTTACAAAATGCTGGCGTGTCTGCTCACCATCACAAACGATATCTAAGCCTGCTAATTGCTGCTCTTGCAATGTAATGCGCAAAGCATCCTGTTTCCCTTCAAGTAACTGATTGCCTTCTAATTTCCAAGGAGACCAAAGTTTTTCGGGTGGTGCAAGCCAAGCTGGTTTAGGTAAGCTTCCAACAATTGAGGTAGGTAATACTATTTTATTCATAATAAAGTAATTATAATATTTTGGATTAATTAAAGACTGAATCTAGCAGACCACTGTTCTAAGACATTTTTGTAAGGCTTAATAAAATACTCTTCTGCATATTTACCTTGTTCAACAGCCATTCGGCTGCGCTCTTCGCGGTCATAAACAACGCGAGTCAGTGAATAATCTTCGTTTTTAAGACTAGGTTGATAGATTTTCCCAGCTACTGAATTTGCATTGTAAATTTCAGGGCGATAAATCTTCTGGAAAGCCTCCATCGTACTGATTGAGCTGATTAGTCCAAGATCAGTATAATCAGTAAGTAGATCTCCGGAATGATAAAAAGCCATCGGTGCCACACTATTCGCAGGCATGAAAAAACGAACTTTTAAACCCATTTTAGAGAAGTATTCATCAGTGAGGGAATACTGATCCTGCAGATACTCAAAACCCAGAACCGGGTGCTGATACTCAGTACGAGTATAAGTTTTGTTGCTCGATACACTTAGGCAAATGATCGGTGACATCTTAAAGTGTTCTTTGTAAGTTACTGAATTCACAAAGCACTTATAAAGTTTTCCATGCAAATCACCAAAATTTTCAGGAATACAAAAATCAGATTTATTTTTATTGTGCTCAATCAATAAAATACTGAAATCATAATCGCGTACGTAAGAAGAAAAATTATTCCCAGCAATACCCTCGATACGCTGGTTGGTTTTACGGTCAAAAATATTCGTTTTTAGAACTTCAATCAACGGCAGATTGTTAATCGCATTCTTATCATCAATACTCATCGTAACTGTGATGATTTCAAGTTCTACAACATAACGATCTGCTTTTGGATTGTCCAAATGAGCCAATGCATTAAATCGATTGTTAATCATATTTAAGGCATTACGTAAGTTTTGCTGGCGATTAGCTCCTCTAGCCAGGTTTGCAAAATTCGTTGTCAGACGCGTTTCACTTGAAGGGCAGTAGTTTTCATCTAAACAAGTGCTCTTTAGCGTGAACGCAAAATCATTCTTGATTGTATTTTGAGTATTTTCCATATGTTTCTTTCCGTTTGTTCTTGAATTTTCCAACATAACCGATTTCGTTTGATTATTAGTAGTTGTTTTGTCTTGCAAATTTCAAAATTGAAGATTAATAAGTCAAATTATGTATTTAAATAAGGTAATTGATCTTTTTTTATGAGTTTTTAAAGTGAATTAAACTTTTTGTGAATACAATAGTGAAAGAAAAAAGATTATTTATCTAAAGAGGACTTTTAGTATTATGGATTAATATGCTAGAGATAAGCCAAATTTTATTGAAAGGTGAAGAACAAACGTTTCTATTCCTTGAAAAATTTTACTGGTTTTGATTTTGGATAGAGAGGTCTACTATGTGAACCTCATTAGCGAATAATTTTATTTTAATAACTTAAGTATTGTGTGAAAGAGTTATTGGCTACAAATTTGAAAAGGTAAATTATTGGCAAATTAACCTTAGTTTTTTATGACAAATTGAAGGCTGACCTACTTATACAGATTAATTAATTATAGTAAATAGATTGTTAATATTAATGTAAGGAAATTTTAAAAATCCCGTAACTTTTCTTATGGCATTAAATTGTTTTTTTGAAGTAAAAATTTTTTTATGGAAAACAAAAATGATTTAGGCAGAAGAAGGTTTCTTAGAAATTCCTTATTGGTGGCTGGAGGAGTTTTCATTGCTCCGCTTATCGAAAGCTGCAGTGACGATGATAAAACAGAAAACAGCGGCGCACCAGATGGAATGAAAAATGAAGGGTTTGAAACTGGAGTAGCCAGTTTTGATCCTACAGAGTCGGGAGTGATTATCTGGACAAGATATTCAGCAGGATCAGATGCTGAAATCACTTGGGAAATAAGCAAGGACGCCATGTTTTCTGAAGTAACCAGAAAAGGGCAGGCTGCGGCATCTTCTGCTAATGATTTTACGATAGCCGTAGATGTTCAGAATATACCTTCTAATACCAAATATTATTACAGATTTTATAATGCCAAAACGAAACAGGTTACCATTACGGGAGAAACGCGCACGCTGCCATCTAAAACAGATACTGTAAATGATGTAAAAATGGCCGTTGTTTCCTGTTCTAATTTTCCTGCGGGACTTTTTAATGTTTATGGAGCGATTGCTTCTTCAGATGCTGATGTAGTGGTTCATCTTGGAGATTATATCTACGAATATGCACCGGGGCAGTATGGAACAAATCCTTATACAAATGCGTTGGGTAGAGAACATAAACCATCTAGGGAGATTACTAACCTTAGTGATTATAGAGAACGATACAGACAATATAGAGGAGATAAAAATCTTCAACTTCTTCATCAGAAAAAACCGTTTATATGTGTCTGGGATGATCATGAGTTTGCTAATGACGCCTATAAATCTGGAGCAGAAAACCATCAGCCGTCTGAAGGAGATTTTCAGATGAGAAAAATGGCGGCTTTTCAAGCTTACAGCGAATATATTCCACTTAAAACGGGAAAAGATTTTAGAATCTACAGAAGTTTTAATTTTGGCAATGTTCTTTCGCTTTATATGATGGACACCAGAGTTATCGCGAGAGACAAGCAGTTGAGCTATTCTGATTATCTTGATAATGGTGGTAATTTTGACCAGACGAAATTTAGAACAGATCTGTTAAGTACAAGCAGAAAATTAATAGGAAGCGAACAGATGTCATGGCTTGGATCACAGATAAACTCAGATAATGCCAAATGGAAAGTATTGGGCCAGCAAATCCTGATGACAAAAATGCTGATTCCAGCAGAACTACTGATGCTTTTAAATCAAATTTTAGCAGAAGTCGATCAATTAGGAAGCGCACAGCCTTCGACCATGCAGGCTCTTATTAATGCAATCTCTCAGCTTGTTGTGATTAAGATGAGACATAAACAAAATGATCCTTCCTTAACGCCTATGGAAATTGCTAGAGTTACTACAACCTTGCCTTATAATCTAGATGCTTGGGACGGTTATTTTGCAGAGAGAGAACAATTGTACGCCATGCTTTCTGGAAAAAATGTCGTGGTTTTGGCTGGAGATACTCATAATGCGTGGATGGGTAAACTTACCGATATGCAGGGAAATCATATAGGAACTGAAATAGCATGCAGTTCCGTTTCATCTCCAGGTCTGGAATCTTATCTAGGAATTACCTCAGACCCTTCAAAAGCGATAGAATTGGCACAGGCATTTACAGTTCTTATTGATGATTTAGAATATGCAAACTTGTATAAGCGAGGATATACATATCTTAAATTTACATCATCTGCCGCGGAAGCTGAGTGGCGATTTGTAGACAGCATAACAACTGAAACTACCACTACTGTAACAGAAAAGAAATATACTCTATAGCATAAAACTATGATAGTCTTTATTTGGAAGTGCTTTAAATTTTTCCAATGAAGGTTTTATACAAGTTTTACCTCTTAGAAAAACAATCTAAAAGTGCATTGCTTTAAAGTATTTTTTTAAATAAGCTGATAAGTAATAATAGAAGCAAGAGATCGAAGAAATTTGAAACTCTTGCTTTTTGTCTTAAAAACAATTGCGAAACATTCTAGCACAGTTTTGAACCTGAGTTTAGAGGGCATTAATTGTACTGATTTTATTGTTCTATAAAATAGTAAGCGTCATGATTTTGCACAAAATTTATATAGATGAAAGAGCTACAAAATCGCTTTAATTATTTGTGACAGAAATAGTATAAAGTCCAAGAATTAGAGTAATGCGATTCTGTGTTAAACTTCAACAAGTGAAGATGAGGAACTTGAATTCTTTTCTATGGATTGATGATGTCTTCATAGGGAAGGTTGAAGCTGCCTTCTGTAACTTCGATGGCTTTGCCTGACTCCAGATTGCGAAGTTTTCCTGAAAAGGTGCCTTTGATACCGTTTTTACTGATAGACTCGATTTTTACCGTAAAAATATCATTAAATGGCTGCGTGCTGTAAACAATTGTGCCATTGGAAGTCTGTACAGCATAACGAGATACCATTTCAGGCTCTGTAGAAGTGGAATAGTTGCCGGCTTTGATGTCGCCTCCCGTTCTCCAAATTTCAAAATCCAGGGAGTTGGGAACGGTACCTTGTGCTGTTGGGTAATGATCTTCAAATCCTGCGATTGTAATATGTGAAAAACGATTGTCATCACCGCTGCCTTGAAAATTGACATTATAAAAAGTCATGGCACGACCATTTAGAGTGGCTTTGAAATAATAGTCCGAATTATTGTTATCCGAACCGTTGTCATCGCTTGAACAGGCTGAGAAGATCATAACTATTAGAAAAATAGATAAAAGCTGTCTGATCAGATGGGCTGTTTTATGGATCAGTGATATTGTTTTTTTTGGAGTTTTACTGTTGTGGACATTCTTTGGCATTGTGTAGTTTTATTGATTTATAGCAAAGTTAACAATGCTCTATATGGAAGGCAATACCTGATTTCATTGATATTTTGTGGTTGTTGGTAAGTATATCATAGTTATTTTTATTTTTTTGTGGTAGAAAATGTATCAATTCCCATAAGGTAGCCCATTAATGTTGATTTGTCAGCAAAATGCCTCTACAGGACCTATATCTCAGAATTGATAGCTTCTGTTTTTATAAAATGTACATTTCACTTTTTCAATTATACTTAATATACCTCCCTTGCTATTTTATATATTTTAGTTAAATTTGATTATTGTCATTTTTTTAAGACATTTTTAATTTCAAACATAGCTTCTAAATAACCCCAATTTACAGCGAATGAAAAAAAACATAGCCATCACCTTCTGGGTACTCTACATGCTCTTCTTTGCTATTCCTTTTCCAATGATTTTGTATTACAATATCAATAGCAACTTCAATGTCAATGTTTTAAAAAATACAGATCCATATTGGGCTTTAGCTACTGTATTAATATCGGTACTACTTTGGTTAATCCTTTTATTTGGTTATTTTAAAAAATGGATTATTCAGGTTTTTATCAATAAAAATAACCTGGAAAAAATAAAGTCAAACGGAGTTCGTCGCGAAGCTGAAATTATTAGCTCCAAGAAAACGTCTAAACCCAATTCGGAATTTAATTCTTACGAACTCGATTTACGTTTTAAAAATCTTGCGAATATCGAGATCATTCATAAAACTCATATCACAGACACAAAACCTCTGGAAAAACGTTTTGAAGCGGGAAAATCAGTTGGTTTATTGCTAGATCGATACGTGAAAAACGCGCCTTATTTTGTGCTTTCATCGGCTAATCCAACTTTAAATAAACGAAATTTTATATTGCGATTAGTAGGCTGGCTGTTTTTTACCGCTCTAGTTATTCTGTATTATTCATTTTCGTATCAAACTGAAAATCAGGGTATGGGTTGGCGTTTTATGTCTGTGACCCATCCGTTGTTTATAATTCCATTGGTCCTTTTATTTTATCGCGTTTTGGTTCGATTTATATTTAGAAAAATAGCCGGTTTAGATCCTAATTTGATTGCCTTGAAGTTTAAAGGAGTGCAAACGCAAGCGAAATTGCTCAATGTAAATCAAACGGGCACTTATATTAACGAGAAGCCCATGATGCGTTTTGAAGTAGAATACAAAGACACCAAAAATCAAGTGCATCAAAATACTTTGAAGAAAGTGATTGGAATTTTAGATTTAGATATGACCAAAAAACAATTTGTTGATATTTTTTATGATCCTGAAAATCCAAAAAATATTGCTTTTGCAAATGATTTAAACAAAATATAACAGATGAAAAAAATAGTTATTACGATGCTATTTTGCGCTTTATTTTTAAGTTGCGAAAAGATCACAAAAAGTATAGATGAGACTTTAAAACCAAATGATACCATTGTAAGTAAAAAGATCGAGAATGCTTCTTCTCCTAGTATTCTTCAAGACGAAAAAAAAGAAGTTAATCTTTTGACGGATTTAAAAACATTGGAAAAAGCAGAAGCTGAACTTAAAAAACTTCCTCAATACAAAGGAAAAGAAATGTTTGTGTATTCAACCTTGTACTTTTATGGTGATGGAAGAATAAATGCAATGTTGCAACATCCAGAGAATCCAAAATATGTGGACACTTATGAATTTAGAGATGATAAATGGTCTGAACCAATACCTGTTCAGCTTTCTGTTCGCGATGATATAAAAGGACGTTTGGTTCCTCTAAATAAAATCAGTTTTGTGACTGCTGCAAAAGTAGCTCAGGTTTATAATGAAAAAACAAAAGAAGTTGAAGGCGCAAAACCTACCACAAGTGTATACATCTCAGTTTGGGAGAATAAAATAAGATGGTATCCATCATCCATAAACGGAAGTCGAGAACGCTACTCTATAGAATTTACTGATGATGGCAGTCTAAAATCATTTCAACAAAATTAAATGCTAAAAATGCTAAACGTAATGGTTTAGCTTTTTTTTTATTTATCAAATGAATTAAATCGGCTTTTACAAAGTGAAATAAACCAACTTCTGGCATCGGTTTAACAACAAGTAATATTTAAGACTTACTATGTATAAGTTTTGAACGCAAGTTTCCTGCAGCTTTATTTTTCAGGATTTCCTGTTTGTAAAACGCCATATGGCACGATTCTGCCACAAACATTTTGGGCGTTTTTAAAAGATATGAAAACTGCAGTAAAATAAAAAAGCCTGCGAATCTTACGATTTGCAGGCTTTACCTTTTGGTGGGGAGAGCAGGATTCGAACCCAAGGCTTGAAACCCGCATATTTCCTGCATTTTTAAATTTTAAAATCTGGAGTGCGCACTTTTCCGCCTGTCCCTTTATGATCCCCCCGTTTTCCATAAACAGCGTTGCGTAGATATACTAGTGGCTGAGCGACAGTGCCGTACAGCAGGATAAGCATCAGGAATAAGTGGGCGGTACTTGAGTGTGATTCGCCAATGAGTCAGACAAATATAAAAGGAATCTAGTAAATAATTACTACATGAAATCAGGTAAATTGTCGGATTTATCGCTTGTTTTGTCGGCTTTTTGTTGCTCAAAACTATATTTAATATTTATATTCGTAAAAATTTTTTTAATGAAAGTAATATTCCACTTAATAATATTCAGTTGTTTTTTTAACATAAGCCTTTATAGTCAAAATGAAACCAATATCACTTACGGATTAAAAGTGGGTGGTATTCATTCCACCTTTAGTAATCTGCCTGAAACGATAAAAGGCCGTGATAATACTTTTGACAACAGTACTCTGGAAAGCAAAGGTAAATATGGTCTTGAAACGGGATTTTTTCTTAACTGTAAACTCTATGATACTCGTGTTGCTATACAACCTGAAATCTTATTCAGACAGTCAGGAGAAACCGTGAAATATCGAGATGTTGTTGGAAAAGAATTTGAACTCGGACTTAATTATGCTTATTTAGAAATAGGTGCTTTATACAAAGTTTATCCTTACGAAGGTTTAAATCTAGGATTTGGAGCTTTCTACGGAATCAATTTATCTCCTAATGATATTAGTTATTCTTCTAATGAAGCGGACGGAATGTATGATGTAGCAACAAGACAGTTCTACAAAGATGGTCTTGATGGTGCTGATGATTTTGCACTTTGTTTTGCATTGGGTTATGAGCTTCATAAAAGTATTCACTTCGATTTTCGCTATTATCTGGGTGTAAAAGATATGGTTAAAAGTAATGCATCTTCTTTTCAGTTTATAGAGAACCAAAACAAAAGCAGTGTTTTTTGTTTTTCTGTAGGCTATAGTTTTCATAAATGGTAATTAAAAAATAATGAAAAAAATTATTCTTCTGTTTTTATTGATAAGCACAAAATCTGTTTTCGCGCAAAGCGAGAGAGAAATTACATATGGCCTTTTTGCGGGAGGTATTTATTCGAAAATGTCTAATCTTCCAGACGTTATTGTACCAAAAGGTATTTACGACGGTTACACTTTAAAAGAGGAAGGAAAATTTGGAGGAGCTGGCGGTTTTTTCATTAACTGGAAATATCCTTATGCAAAATTGGCAATTCAAACCGAGGTTTCTTATTCTGGTCAGTCAACAGATTTGAATTATGAAGATATCAAAGGACTGAAATATAAAATGACTTTTGCTTTCAATTATATTAATGTGGGGGCACAGCTTAAGTTTTATCCTTACAAGGGATTTTACATTGGAGCGGGGCCATATGTCGGATTTAATATCTCGGGTGACAATATCAAATATTCATCAAATGCACAGGAAATATTTGCTGAATCAGGAGTTCCTTTTGAAACAGATGCAAACGTTCAAAAAGTACTGAGAGAATCTTTGAGCGGCAAAAATTACTTCTACGGAATGCTTGCAGCAGGATACGAATTCAGTTCCAACTTTTCTATTGGAGCACGATATACCATTGGACTTTCGGATGCTTTGATGACGGAAGAAAATGGACATCGTTACAGCGAAAACAAAAACAAAGTCAATAGTATTTCATTAATTATTGGTTACTCTTTTGACTTTGATGATTTAGGGAATTTTTAGAAAAACAGCATCGTAACAATCAGTTTTACTATGAATAAAAAGATTTTTTTACTGGTAATTTTAATCACAGTATTTACTGTAAGTCTGACATTCTCGCAGCAAAAAGTACTGCCTGGAGCTGTTTCAGAACCTTTTTTTTGGTTAAAATCTAAAAGTGCAGGCGAAAGTTATTACTGGGAGAGTCTTGTAGACAATAAAGAAGCAAAAGTATCTCTTCAAAAACAAGATGGAGCTGTTTTTAATTTTAATCCAAGTATTGTTTTTGATACTGCCCATGATTCATTAATTGTTCCCTTAGGCGTTAACAGTAAAAGACGTCATACTCTTTTTATGGTCTATAAAGTGAAAGACAGTTTAAAGGAACAGTTTTTATGGACCATAAATGATCCTCAAAAAATAATAGCTACGGCAACAAATAAAAGATTGGTCGATTTAAAGAAATATTCTTACCAATCCTATCAGGAAAAAATCAAACCCCATAAAGCCAATATTCATTTCTTTCAACAGCATGTTATTGATAGTGTTGCAAAGTTGTCATCGCTTATTATTGGCCAGAAATCAAAATCAGAAAAACTACCGCCAGAAGATTTTAAAGGAAGCATAAGCGAAATTCTGGTTTACAACCGTGTTTTAAATGGTTTAGAAACTCAAAAAGCGGCAAGTTATCTGGCTGTAAAATATGGGATTTCACTTTCTCAATTTGATAATAAAAACTATTTAAACAGTAAAGGAGAAACTATTTGGGATGTCGATAAACATAAAGGATTTACATCTTCTATAACCGCAGTTGGTCGTGATGATGCCAGTGGATTGCTGCAAGTAAAGAGCAGTAATATGGCAGAAGAAGGGCTTTTGACAATCGAAATGAAAAGTAAAACAAATACGATTCCTAATAATTACTTTACTTTTTGGAGTGATAATGACAAAAATCTTCTAGTTAAAAAACAAGAACAAGGGGAGCCGATTGGTGTTTCGAGAGAATGGCAATTGGATTTTACAAATCCATCAGATTTGAGTTTAGACTGGTCTTTTAACCCCTCTTTTATAAAAGGAACGCTGTCTAAAGATACTTATTACTGGTTATTGGTTGATTATTCGGGAAAAGGAACTTATGATGAGAACGATTCAGAATATATTCGTTTGGCTAGTACTGCCAGTACAGAGAAATTAGTTTTAAATGATTTTGATTGGAACAAACATAAATCTGGAACAGCAAAATTTACTTTAAAAGTAGCACCAGAAATGTTCAGCAGAGTCTGGATTACAGAAGCCAGCTGTGGTGTAACAGGTTCAGGTGAATTAAATTATACTATTGAAGGAGGTGAAGCGCCTTTTACCGTTACTGTTAAAAAAGAAGGAAGTGAAGCTGTTGTAAAACAATGGAGTCAGGCTGCAAAAAGTCAGAGCGGCGTGCAGCTTTCTTCGGGAACTTATGATTATATCGTAAAAGATAAAAGAGGCAATCTGTATGCTGAAACTGTATTTGTAGCCGATAAAGAAGGAACTTTTCCTAACCTTAAATCGGAGTATTTATTGACAGATGGCAATGCGGTGCTTTTGGATGCAAGTAAGGATCTTCCAACGGGAAATTATCAATATGAATGGTTTTACGAAGGTAATTTTGTTGATGATAATCCAAAAATTCTAATAGATCAAGCCGGCGATTACGAGCTGAGATTGATAAATGATCAAGAATGTAAAACGTCTAAGAAAATTAGTGTGCTAACAGACGGTCAGGAAATTTCAGATCGAAGTGTTTTGATCTTATATCCAAATCCTACACCCGACGGTAAATTTGCTCTTGCAATGCAGTTTCCTAAAAAGACAAATGCCACAATTAGTATTTATTCTTTGACAGGATCACTTTTAAAAGAAAAAAAATACAGCCAAATCGAAACTTATCTGCATGAAGATACTATCACAGCGCCTTCTGGAATGTATCTGGTACAAGTAAAATCAGATTTTGGCACTAAAGCTTTTAAAGTTATTGTGAAATAATTCTACAGCCGAAGAAAAATTCTTCGTGCAGAACGAAATATAATATAAACCGATTATTAGTAATCGATTAACCAGCTCTATGAAAAAGAAAATTATATTCCTGCTATTTTTAATAGGTACATTTTTGTTTGCTTCCAATTTAGGTGATTATAAAATTCCTTCTTTTATTACAGATAAGTTTTCAGAAAAAGAACCCGTGATTTCAGAATCAAAATCAGATGCAGCTATTGAAGTAAAGAATGAAAGTGAAGGCACAAAATTATTTTCTGCTGATATCGAACAAGGAATTATAGGAATCAACAGCCTTGATGAAGTTGATGATGCTTATGATAATGTTTTTCATCTTAAAATTGATGAATTACCGCAAGCTGATGAAAATGCGTATCTGGAATATGATTTGTTTGGTTACGATGAGACAGCATCGATCTCAAGAAGTTTAAACAATGAACCAAGTATTGGAGGACAATTTGTATCGCAAAATAAAGCCTGGACCAAACAAACCGAATTATTATCTGAGAATTCTCTTAGAACTGGTGATAACGTTTTATTGTTTACAGCGCCAGAAGGAGTTTCAAATGGATATAAAATTAAAAATGTACGAATAGTATATAAAAATGTTCCAGAAGAAAATAATTTTAAACTCCTGAAAGCAGCAAATAAATTGTACATAAAAGGGACAAATTTTCCATCCAAAATAAAGAAACTTACCATTGCAGGAATTTCTGTAGATGTAAATCAGCCAGAATTTGAATTGGTTTTAGATGCAGAAAATACGACTCAATTTATTCCTGTGCTAAAAGAGACTGTGACAGGTCTAATTTTAAAAGAAAAAATAGAATTAAATCAGTTTTTAAAAGTAGAAAGTTTTAGACCAATTGAAAATGCCAAAGAACGTGTTTTTAAGAATATTAATTTTGTGACAGCCAATAATTTAGAGTACAAAAACTTTTCTGCAGTTTTTCCAGTTGGTGCCTTAAAAAACAATCTTACCATTTCGGTAAGTGGTTTAAGAAAAATAGATATTGCACCTTTAAATGCTTCAATGGTGAATGTTACTAATGAGAATGCAGGATTTAGATTACTGCCTCATGGAACCATTTTTGAAAAAGCAGTTACACTTTCACTTCCTTACAGCAAAAAGGCAATTCCAGAAGGATATACAGAAAAGGATATAAATGTATTTTATTTTGATGAAAACAAACGTCTTTGGCAGGAAGTCAGCAAAGATTCGTTAGATATTAAACAGGGATTAATTACAGCAAAAACAACACATTTTACCGATTTTATTGCAGGAATTGTAAAAATGCCAGAATCTCCAGAAACTTCTGGGTATACACCAACAAGCATAAAAGATTTAAAAGCAGCTAGTCCGCTGGTTGGAATTCAATCTATAGAACCGCCAACTCCAAACGTACGCGGAACTGCAAGTACTTCTTTTCCTATTATCGTTCCAAATGGAAGAGGAGGAATGCAGCCTTCTCTAAAATTACAGTATGATAGTGATGGCGGTCATAGCTGGGCTGGAATGGGCTGGGATGTTTCTGTTCCTTCGGTAAGTATTGAAACGCGCTGGGGAGCACCACGATACGATGCAGCAAACGAAACAGAAAGTTATACTATTAGCGGAGAAGCTTTAATACCAAATTCACACAGAGCAGAATGGATTGGAAGAACACCAGATAAACAGTTCTTTCCAAGACGCGAAGGTGCTTTCCAGCAGATCATTCGTAAAGGAGCATCACCAAAAGATTATTATTGGGTAGTAAAAGATAAAAGCGGAAATGCTAGTTATTATGGAGGTACAACGTCTGGACTTTCAGTAAATGGTGTGCTTCAAGACGCGAACGGAAACATTGGGTATTGGGCACTTTGTCTTCAAGTTGACTTGAATGGAAATACAGTAGAATACGAGTATGACAAAAGAGATGGAGGCATTTATCTTAAAAAAATATATTATACAGGTTTCGGTTCTCAAAAGGGAAATTACAATGTTACGTTTGTAAAAAATGGTGATTTAGGCGAACCGAACCGTCAGGATGTACAACTTTCGGCAAGATTAGGTTTTAAGCAGTTAAACAATCAATTATTACGAAAAATTGAAATACGTTACAAAAACGACATGATTCGCAGTTATGAACTGCAATACAAAGAAGGAGCTTTTAAAAAGACTTTATTAGAATCGGTTTCAGAATATGATACAGAGTCCAAGTTGTTTTACACCAATAAATTAGACTACTTTGATGATGTTCGTGATGCTTCAGGAAAATACAATCCTTTTGGACCTGAAGAAAGTTGGAGCGTACCAAGTGACAATTTAAAAAACAACTCTATTCCGTCTTTTAGTAATGCTTTGTTTTCAGGAAAACATTCTCTGGTAAGCAGTACAGAAGGTTCTACAACGGGAGTAAGTTATAGGCTAGGTCTGGGGTTTGCTACTAATGCCGGAAGTTTAAAAGGATTTACTATTGGTGGTCATGGAGGAAATAACTGGGGAAATTCTGAAACTATTGCCACTTTAGAGGATATAGACGGAGATGGATTGCCAGATAAAGTATTCAAAAGTAATAGTGGCGTTTATTATCGAAAAAACTTGGCAGGAACTGGACAGCTGGCTTTTGGAGATCTTCAAGAACTTAATATCAGTGATGTAGGATTTTCAAAATCTAGTTCTTTTAACTGGGGTGTCGATTTAAATATGACTTATGGAAATATTGGTTTTGATCAACAGCGTTCCAGTAATAAAACTAAAGCCTATTTCATGGATTTTAATGGAGATGGTCTTGTTGATTTTGTTCGTAATGGGCAGGTATATTACAACCGATTAGAAAATGGAATCCCCACTTTCAAGAATAGTAGTGCGGGTACGCCGTCACCAGTCTTTGGAGGAGGAAATATTACTATTCCAGGTTATACAACTATTTCTTTGGAAGAGATAGAAAAACAAAATCCGCTTCATGATGTTGTGCGTATGTGGGAAGCTCCTGTAAAAGGGATAATTTCGGTATCGCATCAATATCAATTAGTTCCTGAATCTACTCCAGAACGAATTAAAAGACGCGAGGAATATGTAAATAATGCCGGTGAAGACAAAGCCGATGGGGTTCATTTGTATTTTCAAAAAGGAAATACAGTAATTTGGAACGAAGCAATTGCGGCTACAGATTATGGTATTAAGAGTAAACAAAATACGGCCATTGCTGTAGAAAAAGGAGAACGATTGTATTTTAGAGTTAGCTCTGTTAGAGATGGAAATTTTGACACTGTAAACTGGGATCCAACCATTACTTATTCGCAGATCAAACACTTTGATAGAGGAACTAATGGAAATACAACCGAAAGTGATTTTACCGTTCCAGCTTCTTTACAAGATGTAAACGCATATTCATTGGCCACTTATCAAGCAAGTATCGATTTTTTCAGCAGTTCTAATGAAGGCGGAGTCGTGCCAGTAGCAGGAAATGTCGTTTTGAAAGGTATTTTAAATAAACCTGTTACCTCAGATCACATCAAACTGGTTGTTAAAAAAACATATTTAGATTTGTCTCAGATTCCAGTTATTCTTTATGAAAAAACTTTCTTAGCCAATGAGGTTAGTGCATTCGATTTGTCATCAATTACGCTGCCTGCATTTGAAGCTGAGACTATGGTATCATTGTCCTTACAGACAGAAACCAATATCAATTGGCAGACAATTTCTTTTACGCCAACTGTTACTGTTCCTGCTTATCCGGGAGAATTGGTAAAAGAAGTTCCCTTAGGAGTTTCTCATTTGTTTTACAACAAACGAGAAGGAAATTATAATATGACTGGTATTACTTCTACTTCGTCAGGAAAAGTAAAACTAAGTATTCTGGCTCAGGATTTGACACTCGTAACAGCTGCTCAATATCCAGGTAATATTAATGATTTTGATGGAGATATTATTATTTCTGCTAAACAAAATAATACATTATTAGCACGTAATCGTTATCAAATTACAGGAGGTATTTTGAGTTTGGTAAATAATGCATTTGATAATTCTGTTACGTATCCTGATGTTGTTTTGGGAGTTCCAATTCAATTAGAAATGACAGTTTCTAATGCACGATCTATAACGATTATTAAAAATTATCCAAAAGCTGATGCCTTAAACATTCAAGTTCAAGTTACAGATATAGTCAATGCTTCGGTATGGAACCAAGCTACAGATGATTTCAGCATTTATAGTCTTTTGAATGACGATGAAAGAAGTTTAGGATTGTATTATCGTCAATGGTGTGGATTTGCTATTAATGGAAATTTAGCATCAAATACTATTGATCAGACACTTCTAAAAAAATCAGATGCCTACAGTACAACACCCGATTTAGGAAATACAGATCCTGAAAGTTATGAAGGAACTGACTATGAAGTTGCAAAAAGTTATTTTGTATCCTTAAATCCGTCTTATACTAAAGTAAAATGGGAAGGTTTAGAGGAAGGAATATACATACAAGGACCAACAATTGGTACATCAAGATTGGGAGAAGATGATATTTCGGAGTATACTGATTTTACGCTTCCTAACCTGCCTGGTGGCAGTACTTCTGCGCTGGATATGATAAGCGAAAGTAAAAGTAAAAGTCTTTCTGCAGGAGCTTCTGTTGGCCCTGCCAATGTTGGTTATAGTAAGTCGATTGACGGCGACTCTTACGTAACACAAACAATGAGCGATTTTAATGGAGATAAATTTCCAGATTATATTCGTGGAGAAAATGTACAGCTTACAGCTCCAGTTGGGAAAATTTCCAACGAAGTAGTCAATATGGGAGATAACTTCAGCCATTCTAAAACAAGTACTGAGGGGCCAAATTTTGGAGGAAGCTACAGCCACGGAGCTCCATCAAATTCAATTAGTATGACCATTGGTAAGTCTAACGTGAAAAGAGATGCTGCTAAAGAAACCGCGTCAAAAGAGGCAGAAAAGGGAGGTAATAGCATTGCAGTAAGTGCTTCTCAAGGAAAAGGAGAAGATCATGCGGCAATGATTCATAGTGATATTAATGGGGATGGACTTCCAGATAAAATTTCAGATTCTGGTGATGTTTATTTGAACACTGGATACGGATTTTTACCGGCAGAAAAATGGAACCACAACAGTTTGAATGGAGGAAAATCAACAGATTGGAGCGCTGGATTAGGTTTTAGTATCAAACAAGGATCTATTTCTGGCGGAGCCAATTATGCAAGATCACAATCTGATAGTGAAGAATCTCTTATGGATATTAATGGTGACGGACTTGCTGATAAAATTAAATATGAAGGAAGTACCATGCAGGTTTCCTTAAACTTAGGTAATTCTTTTGCAGCACCAGTTGTCTATCCGAAATATTCAGAAATGAATCAGAATAAAGGAGTAAGCTACGGAATGAATGCTAATTTCTCAATAGACATTGTTATTTGGCTGCTGCGTATTACACCAACCCTTGGAGGAAGCCAAGGATGGAGTACAAACCGTTCTGAAGGAACTTTTATGGATATTGATGGTGATGGAAATTTAGATTATGTGGTTTCAAAAGAAGATGGACATTTGACAGCACAATTATCAAATATCAAAAGGACTAATAAATTAAAAGGCGTTACCAATGGCGCAGGAAATAGTTATACGGTAGATTACGAACTGATAAAACCAAGTTACGAAAATCCATCAGCTAAATGGGTTTTACAAATGGTTACAGTTTTTGATGGACATGTTGGAGATGGTATTGATAATTCGATAGCTAAATTTAGATATGAAAATGCTTATCATGATCGTCGCGAAAGAGAGTTTTATGGTTTTGAAAAGGTAATCGAAGAAGAAATAGATGCGTCTGATAATTCATTATTTTCGACAACGGTTCAAGAATATCACAATCACGATTATTTTAGAAAAAATCTTTTAAAGCGCAGCTATACTTTAGATAAGGATGGTAAAATACGCAAAGAGTCTGAAAATGAATACAGCTTAGTAGATGCTGCTGCACAAGCCAGTATTTCAGAATCTGAATTAAATTTACCATCATGTGACGATAAAAGAGTTTTTGCTGGATTAATTCATACCAACGAAAAAGTTTACGAAGCAGGAGGTGAATATCTAGAAACGAATATTTTCAATACTTATGATGCAAACGGAAACATCATTCAGTACGAAGATTTAGGAAATGGTTCAGCTGATGATAAAGTTACAGCCAAAATAGCATATCATGAAAGCACTAATCCATATTATGGAGGTATAGCAAAACAGTTAGAAGTTTATACAAGTGAAGGATTAAGACGTAAAAGAACCGCGGCGGTAAATCCTGCAACAGCAGAAGTAACTCAGATAAGCAATTACAGTGCAGCAGATAAAATTGCTGTTACTGATATTGCATATGATACTTACGGAAATATCGAAAAAATTACTGGTCCTGTCAATCATAAAGGACAGCGTATGACTTTGGAATATGTATTTGATTCAGAAAACCACCAATACATGACCGAAATAAAAGACGCCTTTGATTATCAGAACAAAGTAGAGTTCGATTACCGTTTTGGAGTGCCTCTTAAAACAACAGATCGTAACGATCAAAGTACTATTTATACTTTGGATACAAAAGGTCGTATATCAACAATAAAAGGCCCTTATGAAATTGCTTCAGGCAGACCATACACGATTGCTTATGAATATTTTCCAGAAGCAGAAGTTCCGTATGCCAAAACTAGAAATTATGATCCAGAACTTGACAAAGACATCGAAACCTACACGTATACAGATGGATTAGGAAGACCTTTGCAGGTTAAAAAAACAGCAAGTTTATTTACACAGCCCGGAAGTCCAGATCAGGAAGCTCACGTTGTTTCGGGTCGCATCATTTATGATGGACTGGAAAGACCAATAGCCACCTACTATCCGACGACGACGACTACGATGGATAATAATTTTAGTACAGCAGTGTCTAATGTTGAGCCAACGAAAACAGATTATGATGAGGTTGGACGTCCAATAAAAGTAACATTGCCAGATGGAAGCACCAATACAACATCTTATACCATTATCAATCATGATGGATTGTCAGTACTAAATACAACACAAACCGATGCTTTAAACAGAACAAGCTCAACTTATACAGATGCTGCAGGTCAAAATGTAGCCGTTGTACAAAATGATTTGGTAACAAAGATTGAAACTAATGCACTGGGAGAAACGGTAAAAGTAACGGATGCCATGGATCATATTACCAGAATGAGTTACGACTGGATAGGAAAACGTATTGAATATACACATCCAGATGCTGGAACAACAACTATGGAATATGATTTGGCAGGAAATTTAACTAAACGCATAACGCAAGATTTAAAAAATACCGTTCCAAATGGCGGTGCTGTAGAATATGTCTATAATTATAATCGTTTAGAATTTATAAAATACCCTAAGAATCCACAGAATAATGTCCAATATAATTATGGAAAAGCTGATGGAACTCCATCTCGACGAGGAAGAGTGTGGTTTGTACAAGATGCAACTGGAGGACAAGAATTTTTCTTTGGTAAATTAGGAGAGGTTGAAAAAGAAATTCGCACACTTCGTATTACGCCTACAGATGTACAAACTTATATTTCACAATTTGAATACGATACATGGAATCGTATCCAGAAAATGACCTATCCTGATGGAGAAGTAGTAGAATACACTTATAACCGTGCTGGAAATCTGCAAAGTATGAAAGGTAAAAAAGAAAGCCATACTTATGATTATATCAAGCAATTAAGTTATGATGAATTCGAACAGCGTAAATACCTGAAATATGGTAACGACACCGAAACGAATTATACTTATGATGCCGTAATGAGAAGATTACAGCAGTTACAAGTAAGAAGCGGAGAAAGACAGGTCTTAAACAATGCTTATGGTTATGATAATGTTGGAAATGTATTAAGCATTAAAAATACAGCTCCAATAATAAACAACAGCTTAGGAGGAACCTCTTCTCAAGAATACCAATATGATGATTATTATAGATTAAAATCGGCAAAAGGCTCTTATCAAGGAGAGTTTACCAAAGCCAATTATGAGCTGAATATGTCCTATAATAAAATGCATAATATTACGAAGAAAGATTTGCTTCACACGCTGAACAATGAGCAAAAAGGATATGTTCTAGATTATGCTTACGATAATGAATTACATCCGCATGCGCCGAGTAAAATTGCTGAAACAGCTAAAGAAGATCCTCGCGAATATCTTTATGATGGAAACGGAAACCCAACAAGTTATACAGAAACTCAAAGTTTCAGAAAAATGACTTGGGACGAGGAAAATCGACTAATGGGAATTAATGATAATGGAAGAATTTATCAATTTTCTTATGATAGTAATGGAGAGCGCGTAATTAAAAGTTCAGCCGATTCTCAAAATGTTGTAATAAACGGAGAAAACGCCGCTACAATTATACATACAGATGATTATACAGGATATGTAAGTCCGTATTTTGTGATAAGAAAAGGTAAATTTACCAAACATTATTTTGAAGGAAGTGGACGAATTGTGAGCAAATTGGGTAACGGAACTTTTGCCCAGCCGTTAGGTTTAACAGCAGGAGGTATAAATTACACCAATCTTAGTGCAGAACAGCAAAAGGCGTTAGATGCTTATGTGAAAAGTTTAGGTTTACCACCAGGACCTCCAACACAGCAAGGAATCTATGCTACGCCAGAATTTACAGGGAATCCGTATCCAAGTGAAGTACTTAAACCTGTAGAAGAAAATCAAGAACCTCCAGAAGGATGGCCTAGAAACCCAATTTTTAATGCTCCGGGAGATGTTCCAGGTCCGCCAGTACAATTTGGCCCTCCAATAGAACCAACTACCGTACAAGCAGGAGAAGGTTTTACAGGAACCGGAATGCCAGAAAATGATATTTTTTATTTTCATGCTGATCATTTGGGAAGTACTTCCTATATTACAGCCAAAAATGGTTCTATTTCACAGCACGTAGAATACATTGCTTTTGGTGAGATTTTGTTTGAAGAACATGCAACTTCGTTTTCGTCTCCTTATTTGTTTAACGGCAAGGAATTAGATAGAGAAACAAACTTAACCTATTATGGAGCAAGGTATCTCGATATGAAAGCTAGTTTGTGGTTAAGTGTCGATCCTTTAATGTTTAAAGAAGACTTTTTTGATGAGCCAGAATCGAGTAACGGAGGAGGGTTTAATTCATTCAACTTAACATCTTATGCATTTTCATACAATAACCCTGTAAAATATGTAGATCCAGATGGAGAATGTCCTAATTGTGCCACTGCTGCCGCAGGAGCATTGATTGGCGGTATTATAGGAGGTGCCATAGAAGCAGGAACCCAATTATACAAAAACGGTAAAGTAGATAATTGGAAAGCTGTAGGTGGTGCTGCGGTACAAGGTGCTGTTGTAGGAGGAGCCGCAGGATTTACTGGAGGAGCCAGTTTATTGGTAACTGCAGGTGTTTCTGGTGGAGCTAATGCCGTTGGAGGTGCTGCGAGCAGAGCCATTCAGGGACAAAAAACAACCGTTAGAGATGTTGTAGTTGATGGAACTGTAGGAGCTGTTTTAGGAGCTGGAGGTAAATTGGTAGGGAGTGCCGTTAAAAATTCGACGAATAATTTATCACGAAGCGCTAAAGGAAAATTAGGAGAAGCCATTACAGAAATCAAATACAGAGGTCGAGGTTATGTCAGTCAAGGCAAAGCTCAGGTTATGACTGGCGGAAGGACTCCAACAGGAAGACAAGCCAAAGCATTATTTGACCATGACATGAAAAACATATTTACCGGGCGACGATTGACGGTGGAAAGCAAATTTAACACCTCCGGGTTGACCAGAAATCAAAGAACAGCAATCAACAGGGGGGCACAGGTCATTATAGACAGGACCACCAGCCAAGGTCTAGGGAATGCTGCCAAAACGGCGACTTTGGGCACTGGCGGTGGCATAGCAGCCCAAAGAAATACAAGAGACTAATATGAGTACAAGTTTTAAAAAATCGGACAAGGAGCTCCTGGATGCCAGGAATGCTATTTTCAAGGAGTATGGAATTCCGGGACTGGAGAAGAACGGTTACGTGAAGTCCCCATTCAAAAGCTCGTGGTTCGGGCAGTATGATACAAATATACGAGGCTATTCCTATGAGCTCTGCAGGCTGGCAGATAACAGTGAGCTGCACCTTGTCAATGCCACGATGGTGAAGGGCGACAAATGGATCAAGATAAACCTGAATATTTTCCGGCTAGGTGAAAAGTTAGAATCGTTGGATCAATTGGGGGACTGCGAAGGGATCAACTTTCATCTTCCGCCGCACGAGTCCACAAGCATGCGTCTGAGGAGCGATGACTACAAGGGACCGCCGCTGTTCCATATGATGTTTTCTCCGGAATACAAATTAGGCAATGTAGGTTCTGAAAGCAGTTTTGAAAAAGAGGTCAGGAAACTGGCGGATCTGGTGGGTAAGGACATGGCCAATATCCGATCCTTTGAGAGGAGGTGGCATGAACTGCACCGGCCACGTACGACCGATGTGGAGGGCAATGTAATATAAGCTGCGGCTGGTACGATCCTGTTTCCTGCAGTATAGGAACACGGATGTAATCAAGGCTCGTTGATCAGTTTGCCGTTTGCAGGGTTCAAGCTTCACCGGTTCAAAAAGCAAAAACAGATCTTGCGACAAGGCACTTGATTCGTAAAGAAGGACGACCGGACGTTTTGCAATGTCCGGTTTTCGTTATGACTGCAGGTTGATGCAAAAAACATGTCCTACATTCTTTAATAGTTAGTTAGTTAGTTAGTTAGTTAGTTAGTTAGTTAGTTAGTTAGTTAGTTAATTTCCATTGCTATCGGGGCTAAAAGGCTGAATCCATTTTATGTTTCGGTTTTCAGTTTTTAGTAATAATTTGAAATAGTGTTGACAAAATGTATACAGTTTCGAACCTAAGCTTGTTAGACCATGAATCAGCCGGATTTTTAATTTTCCAAATATTAATGTGCCACGATATTGCCATAAAAACTAAAACTTACGAAAAATCAGTAAAACTTGCTTAGTTTTTTGTTCCAAATAGCTTTCATTGCGGTTCCAGCTAACGTTCGGCGGCGTCCCGATCGTGGCAGCCTTCCGGAGATTGTTCTCTCCACCGACTCTAAAAGTGCTAAAATTAATGTTTTACGGCTTAAAAATGTATGTCTTTACTAGCTCAATTAGCATGACGGGAAGCCGCTGTTGGTGGTAGTTTATTTAGTCGCGGGTCTTTAATAATTCTTTGATGGCTGTGTCTAATACTGGATCATTCATGTTTAGCAAATCATTTTGGGTATTTAGAACATGAATGTCAACAGGTGCGCCGATTCCTTCATAACAAATCATTTTGTTGTCGTAGTATCGCTCATTAGAGAGTGAAATAAGCCACCCATTTGGAAGTGTAAAGCCATACATATTTGAGTAAATGCCGCGTGTGTTTGAACCGATAATTTTTACATTGGGCAGTTCTCTCATTATCGAAGCAAATAAATCTCCGGCGCTTACTGTTTTGTCATTCGTTAAGACTACTACAGGTTTTGTAAATTGAAAAACACCTTTAGGCTCAGTGTACCATGTTTCAAGCTGCGCAAAATCTTCATATCCTCCCTTTCTTATTCTTGTTTTTTTATGCATTCCAATTACTTTACTAGCTGTAAATCTGCCAGCAACTTCATAAGCAAATTCATCATTGCCTCCAATATTATCTCTTACATCTACGATAATTGATTTCACATCTTTAAAACTTGCAAACAGCGTATCCAATAGTTTACCTGCAACTACTGCATCAGGCACATTATCAGAATCTTGATCAACGAAGCATCTGTTGAATCGCAGGTATCCAATACCATTTGAAGTCGAATAAGCAAACAGAGGCACATGATTAAATTCAGGACCTGCGTATTGCAGCGCTGTAAAATGTTTACGCTATAAGGAAGAATTTACCATTTGCCAAAACTCATTACGCAAACTATCCGTTGGGAACTCTTTTACGAACTGTGAAGGTTTCACGGATTTGAATTGTTTTATTCCCGGAACGATAACATTGATATGATTGTCCTTAAAAGGAGCCAGCATCTGAGAAAAAAACGTATATAAAGAATCATCGGAAGTATTGGCGTTTATCACTGGTCTATATTTTTGATAGGTGGCATGCCAGTCAATATTCCTTAACTTAAAGAAGGCATAGTTGTCTTCAAAAGTATGCCATAACACTTCAAAATTTAATTCTGGTCTTGAAATAGTAGTGTCCTTTGGATAGGATACCGGATTTTGAGCAAAGACAAAACTAGCAGAAAGGGATAGCAATGCAAGGATAATTTTTTTCATTTTAAAATTTTTAATGTTCGATGTTAGTTTCCATTTTCGAATAGCAGCGATAAGGAATCAAGCTAATTTTTAGAGTCTATACAATAACAATAACAATAACAACAAATCTATCAATACTTCAATAAGTAAAGTAATCTACCTATTCTTTTTGTAATGTAAATATTTTCTGATTTTAAGGAGGTGCGCTCTGGTATTAGTCTTGACAACTATCCATCTCGCGGTCCTTTTGTTTTTTCTCAAGATTACAGGATTTAGGATTAAATACTGCATTTGCGACTTCTTTGTAAGAAGAGTATTTGCTTCATCCCACTCTGATTTTCCAGCTTTTGCAAAAAGTAAAATTACTCGATCGACATGACATTAAATTGTATAAAAGCGAACGGCATACTTTTTTTTGAACATGTGGAAGTAATTTGGTATGTTGATCCTTTTTGGAGAAACTTGTCAAATTGCCCGAAAGTGTCAAATCAACTTTTACCTTACCGAAGCAATAATCTAAAATTGATTCTAAAAGCAATCCAGATAAATGATAGATAAATAAAAACGCATCACAGAGATTATAAGTTTCTTCTTTTGATCTTCTGGACATTTCCTTGGTTGCAAAACCAGGGAAATAAACCAATTTTTAGGCTCGCTTGAACAACAGTAAAAATGCGTAATACAGTTTCGGACACAATTCTAGAAGGCATTAATTTTACTGATTTTGTCGTTCCAAAAAATAGTAAGCTCCACAATTGCCTCAAAACTTATAAAGATGAAAAATCGACAAATTCCCTTAGCATTTTGTGGCAGAAATGATATCAAGTCCACACTGCAATGTCACGAATTTGCCACAAAAATTTTGTGTGTTTATAAAAGATATGAAAACTGCAGTAAAACAAAAAAGCCTGCGAATCTTACGATTTGCAGGCTTTACCTTTTAGTGGGGAGAGCAGGATTCGAACCTGCGAAGTTCACACAGCAGATTTACAGTCTGCCCTCGTTGGCCGCTTGAGTATCTCCCCGATCTCAGCTTGTTGTGCTTTGTTGTTCTTAGCGGTGGCAAAGATAGGAACTCTTTCTACATTTCCAAACAAAAAAATGACTTAATTTTAAGTTATTTTAAAGTTATTTTTTAATTCGCTGGAATTGAATAAAATAAAAAGATGCTAATTTGAAGTTTTTTTCAATTTGTTTTTAAAAGTACTATTTTTCTTATGTGTAATCTATGGTTTTGTCTTTCAATTTGGTACTCAATAAAGCTGTCAAGTATTACTTTTGTTAGTGTTTTATATAGATATTGGAGATAAGTTTATTTTAAAATTTAAACATTACTACGATTCGTAATGATTTTTTTTCGTCAGATTGTAATTAGAGTTCATTTCTAAATAAAAAAAGGCACTAAAAACAAAAAAAATCTCCACTAGGGAGATTTTTTGATTTATTTTAAAATAGAGTGTTATTTTGCTAACAGCTCTACAATTTTCGCTTTTAATTCAGGACCTCTTAAATCTTGAGCAACTACTTTTCCTGATGCATCAAGAATAAAA
The DNA here is from genome assembly GCF_024649945.1 of Flavobacterium panacis. Taxonomy (GTDB): domain Bacteria; phylum Bacteroidota; class Bacteroidia; order Flavobacteriales; family Flavobacteriaceae; genus Flavobacterium; species Flavobacterium panacis. The sequence continues at coordinate 337,334 of NZ_JANKMS010000004.1, forward strand.
GTTGCAGGAATTGATTCTACATTATACTGCTTCGCAATTGGTTCATCCCAAAATTTTAGGTTAGAAACATGTGTCCAAGTTAAGCCATCTTTTGCAATCGCTTCTTTCCATTTTGAGGCATCTTTATCTAAAGATACTCCAACAATATTTAAACCTTTTGAGTGTAACTCTTTATATATAGCTACAACATTTGGGTTTTCTTGTCTACATGGACCACACCATGAAGCCCAGAAATCAACGATAGTTACCTTTCCTAAACTTTGTTTAAGCGAAACTACTTTTCCTTCTGGAGTAGGGCCTGAAAAATCTGCTCTTCATTTAGGGCTGCCTACTGCTGGAGCTCCTGTAGTACCAACAGATGGCAATTTTGCCTGACCAAATCTTGTTTTTAATTCTTTTCCAGGAGCAGTATTTTTAAGAGACTCATCTAAAGAATTGAAAAGAGTTTCCATTTTTTTCAAATCAGTTGATGGATCATTTAATAAATTCTGGATAAGTACAACTGTAATGAATGATTTTGGATGAGTTTCAGCATAAGTTAAGAATTTCTTTTTGCTGTTTTCTCCAACTTCTTTTTGAATTTCCATGTATTGTTTCATCAAACTATTGATAACCGCTGTATCTTGAGCTTGTTGAGCTTGTTGCATTTTTTGATTGTTCTTTTTCTGAAAATCAATTAATGATTTTTGAGTTTTTGTCATTTCGTCCATAAACGTTACATACTCATCGTTGTTGTAAGTTCCTGAAACTTTAGATTTTTGGATACTGTCTTTGTCAATTGTAACTTTAATTTCTCCACTTTCAAGAATTAATGGAACAGGACCATTAGCACCTTGTAAAATTAATGTATGAAAAGCAGGCTCAGTTACTTTTCCTTTTATTTCAAATTTTCCGTTCTCAACTTTTACTGTATCAAGAGCAACAGGCATTCTTGTAGCAGGGTCTGCACCTTGTAAAATGATAGTTTTTCCGTTTTCAATTCCTGTAGCAGTACCTGTAATAAGGTATTCTCCATCTTTAACTTTGCTGCAAGAAATGATAGCTGCAGAAGCTGTAAGTACAAAAAGTATTTTTTTCATTATAAAAAATTAATTAGTTAATTGATTTGTGCAACAAAAGTATCTAAAAATATAAAACATACAGAATTTTGTAACCTAAAATTTTGTTATAGTTTTTTTAGGTTTAAAGTGCATATAATCAGCATGTTTGTTGGTTTTATTTGACTGAAAGCTGTTAATTGTAAACTTAATTTGAACAAGTATATTCGAATTTTAAATTTTCGGACATAAAAAAAGCACTCATTTTATAGAGTGCTTTTTTGTGAAATATAGTGTTTTTAAAACTTATTCTTGGTTTGTTTTCTTTCTCCAAGTAAAAGAGTTTAAGATATGTCTTTTAGCAAATCTTCCAGGAGAATCAGCATTTACCATTTTAACGTAAGTTGCTTTTGGTACACTGATGTATTCGTAAACACTTCCGTTAGAAAAGTCAATAATCAAACGACCTTCTACAAATTTATAATCTGTAATAGTACAAGTTGTAATTGTTTCTGTGTACTCAGGTAAATTAAGTTTGATAGTATCAGGGTGAATACTTACTAAAAAGTGGTAAGCTTCGATGATCGTTTTACTTTTTTCTTCTGCAGCTTTAAGACCAGCGTCATCTCCTACAAATTTATCAGGATGAGATTCTTTCATCGCATTACGATAAATTGTCTTTAAATCTTTTAACTCTGCAGTTTTTTCTACGTTTAGTAACTTGCGGTATTCAACTATTTTTTTCATAAATAAAAGGTAACTACTTGTCTATTAGTTTGAAATCGATATTAATTAGTTCAAATCGACAAATTTTTTGCAAAGGTACACTTTTTTTTAACTTTTTAGTTTTGATGGAAAAAATATTCGGGAAAGTTGGTTTATTAAAATGTTAACTCAGATTTACTCAAATTATTGAACCTGATAATTTAATCGCAAAGAGCGCAAAGTTTTACGCAAAGCACACAAAGGTTTTATTTTTTGAGAATCATTAAAATGAAAAGTTCGCAAAGCTTTGTCGACACAGAGCTTTGCGAACTTAATATTTAGACATGCTAGATTTTAAAATTTAAAAAAAACTTAGCGTTCTTTGCGTAAATCTTAGCGTTCTTAGCGGTTAAAAAAAACGTATCAATAGTCAACTTGAAACAAGAAAAACATGAAACCTGAAACAAATTACTCAGGTTTATGATTCGCTTTATCGAAGTTTCTTGATTTTTTGGGATATTGTTTATAACTCATATCGCTTGGATTTTCAATAACAGATTTTATTGTAATCCAATCGCCAACTTTAAATTTAGCTTCAACCATTTTATAGTCTAAAAGATATACGCCACAGAAATAATTATTATTTTCATCTTTTTCGATAACACCAGTAAAAACTCCTTTTTGCGGCATTTTTTGTTCTAAATCTTTAGACATGATTTTTTTGTTTTGAATTAAAGCAACAAAGGTAAGCAATTAATGTTTTAGGGAGTTCACTGTAATCTGAGTATATTTGCACATGCAGAAAAATTTTAAACCCCATCCTAATTCTTTTAAAAATACCTTTTGTGTTTTTAATGAAGTGTTGGAAGATTCGATTGAAGGATTAAAAAAACAATTTGAAAGCAAAGCAGGAAGTACCTATTATTATACAGAAGAAGGAATGTATCGCGTTTCGAATCATTGGGGAAGATTGGCAAACAGCAAATGGCGTTTGATTGCCCGAAATCCGGAAACGGAATCGAAAACTAAAATTGGTTTTGCAAAATGGTCAGCGTTTTATCCAGATAATGCCGAAGAGAAACTCTATTATATAAAAGCTGATTTCGAAAATAATCTTGCGAATTATGAACACAAGAACAATCCTGAATACGACGGAAAAGCCATTTTAAGAACGAGTTTTGAAACCACAAAAAGATTAAAACAAGTTCGGAATTTACAGCAATTAACTTCGTGGGCAAAATATTTCGATTATGATGATATTGATGATTTAAGAAAACAAATTATCAACGAATTGATTTTCACAGAAAAAACGTTAGAACAAATTAAAAGAGAAATATAATGGGGCGCAATAACGAAAGAAACATCAAAAAGCACAATGATAAATTGCATAAAGCCCAAGCGAAAGCCAAACAAGCCGAGATTTCGCGCAAAGAAAAGTTGAAGGAAATCATGAAAAAATTCAACGAAAGTAAAGAATAATTAGTTTGCCATGAATTGCCACAAGTTGTTTTTTGAAATATAAATTTAAGTATAAAAATTAGTGTTAATTAGTGAAATTAGTGGCAGAAAAAATAAATAATATGAATAGTAAATTTGAAGAATTAAAAGCAAACGTGCAGGAAATCATTGATTTGATTGCTGCGAAAAACGATAGAGAAGCAAACAACAAATTATTGGAAGTAAGCGAAACATTAGACGAAATGATTGATTTTGCTGAAGAAGACGAAGAAGTTCGCGAAATAACGCGTTATCAAGTTTTATTGAATCAGCTTCACGTTAAAATTAATGGAGAAGAACCAGTTGATGGAGAGTAAAAAATGCTTCTGCGATACAGGATTGCTTTTTGAAAATTGTTGCGGATTATATCTAAATAACAATCAAAAAGCACCTTCAGCATTAACTTTAATGCGATCAAGATACTCGGCGTATGCAACCCATAATGCTGATTATTTGATGGAAACAACTTATATTTCTGAACGAAAATATTATTCGAAAGCTGAAATTTTAAGATGGGCAGTTTCTAATAAATGGCAGAAATTGGAGATTTTGAGTTCTTCTAAAAATACTGTAGAATTCAAAGCTTACTTTTTAGATTCAGATCAGAAACCGCAAGTACATTATGAATTTTCTACTTTTAAATTCGAAAATGGCGCTTGGTATTATTTGGACGGAAAGTTTGAATAATTATTATATCTAACACTGTTAGTTGTGATTTTTGGTTGAATATTTTAACTAAAAATTAATAAACAATTCGTTTTTCATAATTCTAAAAAGACGTAATTTTAGATTTATGAAAAACGAATTTAAAAAAGGCTTTTATTTTAAGACCTACGAAGCTCCTTTTCAGTCTCCGTTTGACAAACTTTTTACGATTTTTAAAGAGTTAATTACCCATACTTCGGGTGATTTTGATGAAGCTATAAGCTGGCTTCGGGAACTGGATGTCGAATACAAACTTACCGACGAGAATTATACTATTGATGATTTCATTGAAGATTTAAAGAAAAAAGGTTACATTAGAGATGAAGTAAAAGGTGATGGAAGTAATGGTTTCGGAATAACTGCAAAAACCGAAAGAGCAATTAGACAACAAGCTTTAGATCAGATTTTCGGAAACTTGAAAAGATCTGGAAGCGGAAATCATAAAACAAAACATGCCGGAAATGGCGACGAACATACTGGCGAATTCCGTGAATTTAATTTTGGAGATAGTTTAGAAAGGATTTCATTAACCGAAAGTCTTCGAAATGCCCAAATCAACAACGGAGTTGAAAGTTTTATGCTAACTGAAAATGATTTGGTTGTCGAAGAAGCCCAGTACAAAGCACAAATGAGTACCGTTCTAATGATTGACATCAGTCACAGTATGATTTTGTATGGCGAAGACCGAATTACGCCTGCTAAAAAAGTAGCGATGGCTTTGGCAGAATTGATCACAACAAGATATCCGAAAGATACACTGGATATTCTAGTTTTTGGAAATGATGCTTGGACGATTCCAATTAAAGATTTGCCTTATTTGCAAGTTGGACCTTATCATACCAATACAGTTGCTGGTTTACAATTGGCAATGGATATTCTTCGCAGAAAGCGAAATACCAACAAACAAATTTTCATGATTACCGACGGAAAACCAAGTTGCGTTCGCGAACGTGATGGTTCATATTATATGAATAGTAATGGTTTAGACGAATATATTGTCGATAAATGTTACACGCAAGCACAACAAGCTAGAAAACTTCATATTCCGATTACGACTTTTATGATCGCTCGAGATCCATATTTACAGCGTTTTGTGAATCAGTTTACAGAAGCCAATCAAGGAAAAGCATTTTACACAGGATTAAAAGGCTTGGGCGAAATGATTTTTGAGGACTACGAAGCAAATAGAAAGAAAAGGATTAAATAAGGGTGCTAAGTTGCTAAGATTCTAAGATACTAAGGTTTCTTTTGATGATGAATATATGCAATGCTCCAAAACAAATAATAAAATTTACATTTCAATACAATGGAAATAACTACTATAAAGACCTTAGGTCAATTAAAAGCCGCTGGATATAAAAGTACAAGCATAAAAGATGAATTACGTAATAATCTTCGTGAGAAAATCAAATCAGGAAAACCTGTTTTTGAAGGTGTTCACGGATTTGAAAATACGGTAATTCCAGAATTAGAACGCGCGATTTTATCTCGTCATAATATCAATTTACTTGGACTTCGTGGTCAAGCAAAAACACGTTTGGCGCGTAAAATGATTGAATTATTAGACGAATATATTCCGTTTGTGGAAGGTTCAGAAATTAATGATGATCCATTAAATCCAATTTCTCGTTTTGCAAAGGATTTAATTGCAGAAAAAGGTGATGAAACGCCAATTTCGTGGTTGCACAGAAGCGAACGTTTCTTCGAAAAACTCGCAACTCCAGACGTTACAGTTGCCGATTTAATTGGAGATGTTGACCCAATAAAAGCGGCGAATTTAAAATTATCTTACGCAGACGATCGCGTAATTCACTTCGGAATGATTCCGAGAGCGAATCGCTGTATATTTGTAATCAACGAATTACCAGATTTACAGGCTAGAATTCAAGTTGCTTTATTTAATATTTTGCAAGAAGGCGATATTCAAATTAGAGGTTTCAAATTGAGAATGCCTTTAGATATGCAATTTGTTTTCACGGCAAATCCAGAAGATTATACCAATCGAGGAAGTATTGTAACGCCTCTTAAAGATAGAATTGGTTCTCAGATTTTAACGCATTATCCAGAAAGTATCGAGATTGCAAGAACGATCACAGAACAAGAATCTAAATTAGATCAAAACCAAACTGATGTGGTTTACGTTCCAAGTTTGGCAAGAGATATTTTAGAGCAAATTAGTTTTGAAGCCCGAGAAAGCGAATACATCGACAATAAAAGTGGTGTAAGTGCAAGAATGAGTATTACGGCATTCGAAAACTTAATTAGTACGGCAGAACGTCGCGCTTTGATTTCTGGTGTTGATAAAACATCATTACGCTTATCGGATTTTGTGGGAATTATTCCAGCAATCACAGGAAAAGTCGAATTGGTTTACGAAGGAGAGCAGGAGGGAGCCGATGTTGTGGCTGAAAGTTTGATTGGTTCTGCCATTAGAACTTTATTTCCTCAGTATTTTCCAAAAATTGAAAAATTAGAAAAACCAGACGAAAAAACGCCATATTCTGATGTTGTTGAATGGTTTTTCGCGGAAAGCGGTTTCGAATTATTAGACGATGCTTCAGACAAAGAATACAAAAGTATTTTAGACGAAGTAACTCCGCTTGATGAATTATTAAAAAAATACCAACCTCAATTAGCAAAACAAGATGTTTACTTTATGAAAGAATTTGTTTTATGGGGATTGGTTGAATATAAAAAACTGAGCAAAGACCGTTTTGCAAAAGGGAATCAGTTTAGAGATATTTACGGAAGTTACATTAGTAAATTCTAAGAAAGAAATATATTAAAATTGCTAAAGCTTAATCAATAAAAAATCTGCTTTGATCTGTCTAAATCTGCGTGAAAAATCTAGGTGTAAAAATTATTTCACGCAGATTTAAAAAGATTTTAGCAGATTAAATTAGATTTTTTTAACTAAAAGGCTGAATATATAATCTGGTCTAGCTGGTTTTTTAAAACCGGCTGGGCTTTTTTATTTTACAAAAGTTTACTTTTACAATCCAAAAATAGATTTATGTTATTCCTTATATTAAGTATTCTTTGCAGTGTTATTGTAGGTGTTATTTTCAAAGTTTCTAGAAAGTATAATGCCAATCCGTCGCAAATTATTTCGTTCAATTATATTGCTGCGATCACGCTTTGTTATTTTACTTTTAGCCCAGATTTAAATACGTTAGATGATAAAGCACCTTTAGAAATTTACACTTCAGTTGGAATTTTACTTCCGATATTATTTCTTTTTCTAGCGCTTTCTATAAGGTATATGGGAATTGCAAAAACCGATGCTGCACAAAGACTATCATTATTTATTCCGATTTTGGCAGCTTGGCTTTTATTTAATGAAGGATTTAATACGTATAAAGTTATTGGAGTGCTAGTTGGTTTTGCTGCACTTTTATTCATCTTAAAAAAGCCTTCAGATAATACTGAAAACAAATGGATTTATCCAGCTGCAGTTTTACTTGGTTTTGGAGTTGTCGATATTCTTTTCAAGAAAATAGCTTTATATACTGTTGTTCCTTATGCAACATCTTTGTTTTTTGTTTTTCTAATTGCTTTTACAGTTTCTATTCTTATTGTCATATATAAGTTATTTGTAACGAAAGAAAATTTCGTTTTAAAAAGCATTCCCTTCGGGATATTGGTCGGAATCTTCAACTTCGGAAATATATTATTTTATTTAAAAGCGCATAAAGCCTTTTCAGAAAATCCGTCAACTGTTTTTGCCGGAATGAATATGGGCGTAATTGTTTTAGGAACTCTTATTGGCGCTTTTTTCTTCAAAGAAAAACTATCCAAAATCAATGTTTTAGGATTGTTTTTAGCTTTAATTGCTGTTGTTTTTATAGTTTTTTCACAATTACAGTAATTTTTTTTAGTTCGTAATCCTTTAGTTTACAGTTGTTTTTATGGTTGACTGTAATTTTATCAAAAATAAACTCTACTAATTCTATAGAATTTATAAATATATTTTTGTAGCTTTGTCTCAACAATGAAAAACTATAGCCGAAATATTATGACGTTTTTTCCATGCAGCTTTGCGATGTGCTGTATGATGAATCACGTTTTGAAATGGCGTTAATAGAGAAAGTACTTGTTAGTTATTTTTTTTTTTAGCCTTTCATTGCACCATGAAAGGCTTTTTTTTGAATCGTTAAAAAATCAAAATATGAGAACCAATAGAAATATGAAAATTTTGATGCGACGCTGTCTGGTAAAAATTCCGTGTTGTAGCTGCTTACGAGATAAAGAGTAGAAGCTTTATCAAAAAATATTTTGAATAAAACATAAAGAGATAACCCAAACCAAAAAACTATATATACTATGAGCTCAGAAATCATAAAACAGAATCCCTTTCAATCGATGATTGATCGTTTTAATATTGCTGCAGATATTTTAAATTTAGATAATTCCCTTAGACAAAAATTACAACGTCCTGAAAAACAAATTACAGTAAACTTTTCTATCACTTTAGATAACGGAAATGTTCAGAATTTTGAGGGATATCGTGTCATTCATAATACTGCTTTAGGACCTTCAAAAGGCGGAATTCGTTATGATACCGCTGTGAATTTGGACGAAGTAAAAGCACTTGCCGCCTGGATGACCTGGAAATCCGCTGTAACCGGAATTCCATTTGGTGGCGCTAAAGGCGGCATTATTTGTGATCCGAGAAACCATTCTAAAACAGAATTAGAAAAAATTACGAGAGCTTATACCAAAGCCTTAGCTGATATTTTCGGACCAGAAAAAGATGTTCCTGCTCCAGACATGGGAACGGGACCAGACGAAATGGGCTGGCTAATGGATGAATTTTCATTGTTACACGGAAGACCAATTCATGCTGTTGTAACTGGAAAACATCTTCATTCTGGAGGATCTTTAGGTAGAGTAGAAGCAACAGGAAGAGGCGTGAGCATTATCAGTCTTTTAGCACTTCAAAAATTAAAAATCAGACCTGCCAGAGCTACGGCAGCCATTCAAGGATTTGGAAATGTTGGTTTACATTCTGCTTTGTTTTTATATGAAAAAGGCGTGAAAATTGTAGCCGTGAGCGATGTTTCAGAAGCATTTTACAATCCGAACGGAATTAATATTCCAGAGTTGATTTTATATTATAATTTGAATAACAAAACGATTAAAGGTTATCCAAATTCGGTTGCCATTAAACATGAAGATTTACTGCTTTTAGAAGTTGATGTTCTGATTCCGGCTGCGAAAGAAGATGTGATTACACAAAAAAATGCTGCTGATATTCAGGCAAGAATTATTGTGGAAGGCGCCAATGGTCCAGTTTCTTCAGATGCAGATCAGATTTTGCATGATAAAAATATATTAGTTGTTCCTGATATTTTAGCCAATGCTGGCGGTGTTACAGTTTCTTATTTCGAATGGCTTCAGAATTCGCTTTTGGAGTCCTGGAGAATTCACCAGATCAATAAACGTCTGGAAGATATTTTAGAAAAAGGTTTTGATACTGTTTTTAGAGTGGCAGTAAAACATAATGTAACACCTCGTATTGCTGCTTATATTATTGCTTTGAAAAAAGTAGCCGAAACTCAATCGGTAAAAGAAGTGGCTTTGGAAGCTCCTTTGTTTAAGCAGAATTAAATCAGGTTTACTCCGTAAAAGATCATTTTCGTTGATTATATTTTTAGTCTCCCTAAAAGTGTAATTGATGAAAGTGTCTTTTTCGTTTGCTGTTGTATATAATTTTTAAACCGTGAGATAAATTCTAACACATAGAAACATAGCTTTTGCAAGTCTATATAGGCGTTTCACTAATTTCAATGCACATAGCTATGTGTTAAAGCTTGTTTTTTTTGTAGTCTCAAGCAGAAGCAATAAAAATCTATGTTTTTATGTGTTAAAACTAAATTACCCGATAATTTTTAGAATAGAAAAATATCATACCAATGAAAAATATCAATTTTCTGGCTTTTGCCATGCCGGCCTTTTTTCTTTTTTTATTTTTAGAATATAAGCTTGCTCAACGCAGAAAAAGACCTGAAATTTTTAATTATGAAAGTTCTGTTTCCAATATTTCTATTGGAATTGCAGAGCGTTTAATCAATTTGTTTATCGCTGCGAGTTTTTACCAGTTGTATTATTTGATTTATGATGATTATAGGATATTTGATATTCCGAGTAATGCTTTTGTTTGGTTTGCGCTGATTCTCGCTACCGATTTTGTTTGGTATTGGTATCATCGATTAGGACATGAAGTCAATTTTTTCTGGGCGGCACATATTGTGCATCATCACAGTGAAGAATTTAATTTTACGGCTGCAGCCAGAATTACAACTTTTCAGGCGATTATCAGAACAGGATTTTGGTGTGTTTTGCCGTTTATTGGTTTTCATCCTTCAATGGTTATAACGATGCTGATTGTTCACGGCGCTTATTCTTTTTTTACACATACACAATTGATTGGAAAAATAAAATGGTTGGAATATGTTTTTGTAACGCCTTCTGTTCACGGAGTTCATCATGCTTCTGACGAGAAATATCTAGATAAAAATTACGGTGATATGTTTACGTTTTGGGATCGTCTTTTTGGAACTTTTCAAACCGAAGAAGAAAAACCTAAGTACGGTTTGACACATCCCTTAAAAAGCTGCAGTTTCTTGTGGCAACATTTTCATTATTACTTCGAAATCTATGAATTATGGAAACGCTCAAGCGGATTCAAAGCAAGATGGAATGCTGTTTTTGGAAGTCCAGCCGATATGGATCAGGATATTCGTCCTATTTTAGAAAAACGTTTTCTGCAAGATAAAGCCTTGCCAAATCAACGACTTCGATTTAAAAATTATCTTTATATACAATTAGGAATCTGCACTTTGATTTTAACCGTTTTTACTTATTATTTCGATTATTTAGAAAGTTATGATAAGATATTTGTGCTTTCGTTAGTCATTCTAACTTTAATCAATTGTGGTGCTTTACTAGAACAACGCAAATGGATTTATTACCTAGAATATGCTCGTTTAGCTATGATTTCGACTTATTTTTTATACGAAGAAGATTTGCTGGTATTTTTCTTTGTTCCGATTGCGATTATGATTTTTGTGGAGCAGTTGTTTTCATTGAGCAAGATTTATCAGAATACGATTTTGCAGTTGGAAAGTGTTGAATGATATAGCATGATTTATGACGGAAAAAATAGTCCCAGAGGGACGAAATATTTATAGAAAAGATATTTGTGCGAAACAAAAAAAAGCTCCAGCGGAGCGACATATTTATCAATGTTTTAAATATATATGTCGCTCCGCTGGAGCTTTTTTATCGGGTGTTGCTTTGTTTCTATAAATATTACGCTCCGCCGGAGCTTTTGTGGCATTGGTAAAAAAAACTTAGAATCTTAGCATCTCAGAATCTCAGCAACTTAGATAGTCTTAATCTCCATAATCTTCTGCTCGAAAGTATCTTTAAAATCCGATTTGCTTTTGATTCTGGTTTTGTATGTATAAATTGTGGCTACAGAAAGTTCCAGAAATTCTGCCATTTGATTACTGTCTTGAATTCCCAATCGATACAAAGCGAAAATGCGTAATTCAGTATTTAAAAGTTCACCTTTTTTTACAACACATTTATGATCATTTGGAAATAACTTATTGAAATCGGTTACAAAAGTTGGGAACAATTTCAGGAAAATTTCATCAAATTGGTGGAATAGATTTTCTCGTTCTTCTTTTACATTATAGCGTTTTAAACTCGCAATAACTTCATCTGTTTTTTTAGTGATGATTTTATGTAATGTACTTTTTTGAATGTGATCGATTTTATTGATGAAAGCCGAAGTTGCTTTTATAAAATACGTAATGTATTCTTCTTTAATAGCATTTGCTTCGCTTAAACTCACATTCATTTCCTGCAACTTCAGATACGAATCGGCCATTATTTTTCGGGCTTTGTTTTTTTCTTTTAATTGTTTGAAGATAATGCCGAGAAAAACAAAAATGATAACCGTTAAAATGGTCAGTAGAATAATGATTTTTTCTAATTTATCATTTTTGTCTTTTACATTATTCAATTGCGCTTTTTCAATAATAGGCAGAATGGATGAAATCTCAATTTTACGATGTCTTGCATTATAAAAAGTAGCATCATCCATTGCGATATTAATGTATTCGTTGGCTTTATCCAAATAACCCATTTTAAAAAGTTCATTGGCTAGATTTCTAAGTGCAACGGTTTCTTTTGTGGCATTTTTAACATCGGCGATAGCGGCAAGTGCCAGATACTGAATCGCTTTTTTGGTATAACCTCTTTCTGAATAAATATAACCGAGACTTGAAGTCGCAATTCCGTAATAATCAGGAGGTAGTTTATAGTTGTTAATCCAATAACTAAAAGCGAATTCTGCTCCGCGCCAATCTTGTTGTTTTAAACGTTTTAAGCTTTCTGCAGCCCAATATTCGTTGGTATTTGTTCCAATCAATTCTAAGGCTTTTTTCAAGAACTGATTCCCCTGCTGAACATAATGAACATTAAATCGCAGATCACGATTGTAATCGGCTAAATCATAGTAAGCACGAGCTTTTATATTGTAATATTCAAATTTGTTTTTGATGTCCAGCTTAGAATCGTCAATCACATTAAGAGTATCAATAGCTTCTTTAAAAAGTCCTGAAGAAAGCAGTACAAAACCTTCTTTGATTCGGCTTTTAGATAAGAATTTGGGATCTTTTAAAATTTTAGCTTTGATTTTGGACTGCTCCAGATAATAATAAGCAGAATCGTATTTGAAAGATTTGTATTCGTCAAAAAGCGACATATAACAATTATACAATCCCTCATTATCTTGATTAAGTGTAAACTTGGCTATATTTTTCTTTAAAGCTTCAATTTTTCGATATTTCTGTTTTAGATAGACTTCTTTTTTTAAAAGTGCCTGATCTAATTCTTCTAAGTAAGGATTTGTCTCTTTTGCAGTTAGAGAAAATCCTCCAATGAAGAAAAGTAGTATCAATATTCTTCGCATGATTTGGTTTTGGTTTAAGGTAAAGTTGGTTGATAGATAGAATAAGTGAATTCGTTTTTAAAATTATAAATAAGTTTTGAAATTAAGGGAAACCTAATTTTCAAAATCTTGTAAATTGTTTAATAACATCGCTTTAGAAGGTGGTTTTTGAAATAAAAGTAAGCTGTAAATGTTAAAAACGAATAAATTATTTGCAATTATACAATAAAAACAATTTAAATATATGTATAGTGAAAAAAATATACCAAATATTTTACATATTGTCATTTTTACCATTAAAAAACTATCTCTTTTAGTCTATACAACGTCTTGATTTTTCATTTTCACAATAAATCATAAGTTGTTGATTTTTAGTGAGTTATATTTTGAAATATCTGATTTATATCTTGATTTTTTACAGATGTTTTTTTTCGGACTTATTTAACTTCTAGCTTCGCTCTATCCTTTTGAAGGGGGTAACAAACTAACAAAAACCAAAAATTTATGAAATGTAAAAGTATTTATTGGTTAGCTTTTGTAATGTGTTTTTTCGCGCTTAGTTGCGATAACATAGAAGACGGAAGCTACGTAGATCCGATTACCATTTATGAGAAAGTAAATGGCAATTGGCAATTGGCAAATCTGAAAATGGTCGATGAAGTTGCGAAGGCAAATAAGATCGAACCAAATGAAGAAACGCTGAACTCTTATTTCAACTACGAAGATTTTAAAATCAACTTTAGTGTAGATGAAAACAACAAACCAACAACTTATGAAGTAACCGGAAATGTCCCTCCATTATTTGCTCCAAAGGGATATTGGGCTCTTAGTTCAGATTTTCAACAAACGAATGATGTTGCAACAAAAATCTACTTGTACAGCGATGCACAAAAAACGCAAAAAACAGATGAACTTCGAATAGTTTCGGTTCCGGGAAAAAACAAAGAAATGCAGTTTCAGCTGACTCGCTCTTCAGCTGGAGTCGCTTTTGTGTCTTATGTATTTAAATTAAATGCTATTAATTAAAAAGTAATATGAAAAAGTTTATATATACAATTTTACTTGCCTTATTGATGGCTCCTAATTTTATTCAGGCACAAGAAGCCGCTGGAGCTGTAGGCCCAATGTCATCATTCCCTGTAGTGTACAAATACGACGAAAAAGTGACTTGGTATTTCGATATGTCGGCATCTACATTTGCCGAAACAGAAGATCTTTATATGTGGATCTGGTCACCATCTGAACCAGATGCCGGAAATTTTGAAAACTCTTCTGATTTTGCTAAACTGAAATACGAAGGAAATAAAATCTGGAGTTTCACTTTAACTCCAACGGTTTATTTTTCTAAAACTCCTGCAGAAATTGCAGCAAGTGCTGGATTTTGGTTTCGTATAAAAAACAAAAATGGTTCTAAACAAAGTGATGTAGCCAATATGCCCTACACTGATTTTTCATCATTTTACACGGCAAATGAAGTAATTAGATCTTATCCGTCAAAACCTTTAATTGATAAGCCAGTTAGTATTTTATTTAATTCTAATTTAAAAGATGGTTTTGCAGGTGTCGAAAGCGTTCATTTTCATAGTGGATTAAACAATTGGGCTGTTTTACAAGAATATCAAGCTTGGCTTCCAGATGTTTCTGAAAAAACAAAATTGAAAGATCTAGGAAATGGTTTTTACAGAATGGATTTGATTCCACAGCAATATTACAATCCGCCGGCAGGTTTTGTGATGGAAAATATCACTTTCCTAATGGTCGCAAAAGACTGGACAACCAATTCTGGTGATCAAATTATTTATGCAGGAGAATTTATTCCGCCGCCCCCGCCAAGTTTCAGTTTCTTTCCATCACAAATCAGTCAAAAAGATTTTCTTGGAATGTCTAGAAAAAATAATGAAGTAGGTGTAAACAAATTACTTTACACGATTACGGCAGGAACAAAAACATTCTCAGGTGAGTTTACGGGAGGAACTACAGAAATTAAAGGTTTTGTCAACTTAGTTTCAGAACTAAACGGAATTTCAAATTTAAATGAAATTCATGTTTTGGTAAAAGACAACAAAGACAAAACGATTTCGGACACGATGATTCCGCTTAAAACTTTAGATAAATAATTCACTATTAAATTAAAACTAATGAATAGTAAAAATACAAAAAGCGTCCTGCATCAAATGTGGACTGCTAAAGGAGCGGTATTGATGGTATTTATGCTTTTTCTTTCTGCCAGTACATTCGCGCAGACGAAAAAACAAATCTCAGGAACCGTTTATGATAATACAGGAACGGTATTGCCAGGAGCTTCTATCATTGAAGTAGGAACTAAGAACGGAACTACAACAGATTTTGATGGAAAGTTCAGCCTTCAGGTAGCCGTAGGAAGTGCAATCGAAGTTTCGTTTATTGGAGCAACAACTCAGAAAATTCAAATTACTGGAAGTACTTCAAATTACGAAGTTCGTCTGCAAAATGATGGTTATGCATTGGCAGAAGTTCAAGTCGTTTCTGTAGGATATGGAAAAGTAAAAAAATCAGATTTAACTGGTGCAATTTCGACTGTTGGAGCAGATGATTTGGTTAAAGGAACTATTTCTTCGACAGAACAAGTTTTACAAGGAAAAGTAGCGGGATTGAATATTATTCGTCCTTCTGGAGATCCTGCCGCGGGTTCTACAATTCGTTTGCGTGGAGGAACTTCATTAACGGCAAGTAACAGTCCGCTTATTGTGGTTGATGGAATTGCAGGTGTTGATATCAATGTGGTTCAGCCTGCAGATATTAAATCGGTTGACGTTTTGAAAGATGCTTCTGCAACTGCAATCTACGGTTCTCGTGGAGCAAATGGAGTTATTATGATCACAACTAAATCAGGAACAAAAGGTGTTTCTGTGGTTTATAGTGGGCAAACCAGTTTTGGATATGTTAATGACAATTTAGATCTTTTATCTGCCAATCAGTGGAGAGGTTATGTACGCCAGACCGGAAACGCAGATGCTGTTGATTACGGTGGAAATACCAACTGGCAAAAAGCAATTGAGCAGACTGCAATTTCTCAATCTCATACTTTAAGTATCAATTCTGGTAAAGCAGACAGTGGCTTTAGAACTTCTATCGGATATTTAAATAATGAAGGTGTAATTAAAAAATCTGGTTTAGAAAGAATCAGCGGGAATATTAGTGGTTATCAGTTTTTAGGTGACAATAAAGATGTAAAATTTGATATGGGATTATTTGCCAATATTGACAAATGGCATCCAATTGATTACAGAATTTTTGAAAGAGCTTATAATTTAAATCCAACAATTCCGGTTTACAATCCAGATGGATCATTTTCTTCTGTAACAGGAAATATTTATCAAAATCCGGTTGAGATTTTAACCAATAGAACATTTGATAACGAAAGACATAGACTTTTAGGGTATTTCAAAACAGATGTAAAGTTCTTAAATGATTTTACAGCTACAGCTAATATTTCTTTAGAACACAATGCAGTAAAAGGAGGTATATACAAACCATCTTACGCGGTTATGGAAGGACAGACTGAAGGCGGTTTTGCTCAAAGAACTTATCAGGAATTTACCAATGCACAAGGCGAACTTTATGTGAATTATAGTAAGATTATCGACAAACATAATATTGGTGCCTTAGCAGGATATTCTTATCTGGAAAATATTTACCAAGGTTTTGGTGCACAAAGAGGTGGTTTTGTCACAGATGCTTTCAGTTATAACAATTTAGGAGCTGGTTACAATTACCGTTTGGGAGATGTGTACTCTTATAAAGGAAAATCAAATTTGGTTTCTTTCTATGCACGTGCTAATTACAGTTATGATGGTAAGTATTTATTGACTGCAACAGTAAGACGTGACGGTTCAAGTCGTTTTGGAGAAAATAATAAATGGGGAACTTTTCCATCTGCTTCTGCTGCCTGGAGAATTTCTAACGAAGAATTTATGGAATCTTCAAAAGGTTGGTTGGACAACTTAAAAGTAAGAGTAGGTTATGGAGTTACAGGAAATCAAGACGGAATTGGAGAATATAAATCGCTTTCTATTTTAGGAGTTGGAAAAGACAGTTATTACGACCCTGTTACTAAAACGTGGAGTTTGGCGTATTCACCAAAACAAAATCCAAATCCTGATTTGAAATGGGAATCTACAGAACAGCTTAACATTGGTTTTGATTTCGGACTTTTCAATAGAATTACGGGATCTTTTGAATATTATTCTAAAACAACAAAAGATTTATTGTACACGTACGAAGTGCCTCAGCCTCCATATTTAGTGGGAACAATGCTGGCAAATGTTGGAGAAATGTCGAATAAAGGAGTCGAGTTGACTTTAAATGCAGACATCGTTAAAGGAGATAAATTCAATTGGAATGCGAATTTGACATTGGGACATAACGTTCAGAAAATTGAAAAACTTTCAAATCCAACCTACAAAACAGATGTTATTTATAGCGGATCGTTACACGGTTTGGCAGGTATGTCTGGACAATATTCTCAAATTATTGCTGAAGGATATCCAGTGGGAACTTTCTGGGGATTCAAAAATGCAGGTTTAGATGCTGATGGAAAAATTCAGTACTACAACGCTGCAAATGAAGTAGTAGCAGAAAGTGCTTTGGTTGATGCAGACAAGAGAGATTTAGGAAACATTCAGCCAGACTTGACTTTAGGTATCGGAATGAATTTTACTTATGGAAATTTTGATCTTGGAATTTCAGGTTACGGAATGTTTGGACAAAAAGCTTTAAATGCAACGAATATGATGTTGAATGATCCGAACAGATTGCCAGCATTTAATGTTCCGGATGATTTCTTAAACAGCGGAATTACTTCTGCTCCAAAGTATTCAGATTATTGGATTGAAGATGCTTCTTTCTTCAGATTGCAAACTTTGTCATTGGGGTACACTTTGCCTTTGAAATACAAAAAATCTAAAGTGAGATTCTATGTTATGGGAGAAAATCTTTTTGTACTTACAAGTTACAAAGGTGTAGATCCAGAAATTGGTTTAAATGCTCAGGATGGAATTAATCAAACTGGAGTAATGGATTTAACTGGACTGGCTGCGCCTGGAATTGACCGATACAATAATTATCCTCGACCAACTACGATTTCTGTTGGACTAAATTTTACGCTGAATAATTAAGCGAATTGATAACCCTAAAATATTAAAAATGAAAATCAAAATAACAGCAGCAATACTTTTAAGTATGCTTTTTACGGTATCATGTACGGATTTGAACGAACAGTTGTATGATCAAGTAGAAGATGGGGAGTTCGGAAATACAACTAAGGAAATCGATGCGCTGGTGGGTGGAGCTTATTCTTCACTAAGAGGATTCTCGGATGCCATTTCAAATAACTTTCCAACCTGCGAATATGTTTTCTTTTTGAATGAAGTTGTTTCAGACGAAGCAACAATTCCAACAAGAGGAACCAACTGGTACGACGGCGGGCAATATCAAGATGCACAAAAACATACTTGGAAAGCAGATAACAGAATGATTCTTTCGGCTTGGCGTTACAATTATACTGGAATTGCTAAGATCAATGCGATTATTTATCAAATCAATAAATCGTCTTTATCTGAAAAAGCTAAAGAACCAATTTTTGCAGAGTTAAAAGCGCTTAGAGCTTATTACTATTACAATCTTTTAGATTTATTTGGAAATGTGCCAATCGTAACCAATTTCGAAGACACAGATCTTCCAACGAATTCGACTAGAAAAGAAGTTTATGATTTTGTTGAAAAAGAGCTGACAGATGCCATTCCGCATTTAAATTCAAATGTGGTGTATTCTAAATTAACGAAAAATGTTGCCTATTCTATTTTGGCAAGATTATATCTTAATTCAGAAGCCTTTATTGGAGTTGCACGCTGGCAGGATTGTTTAGATATGTGCCAGAAAGTAACGGGATATAGCTTAACACCAGATTTCTTTGCCAATTTCATAACAGAGAATCAAACTTCTCCTGAAATTATTTTTGCTATTCCTTATGATTCAAAAGCAGGAACAGTTGGGAATTATATGAATTCAATGTCAGCGCATTACAATCAAAAGTTAGCTATTTCTGCGATTCCGAACAATTATCCTTGGAGTGCAAACGGAATGTGTGGGCAGCCAGGATTATATTCAACTTTTGCAGATACAGACAAAAGAAAAAAATGTATGCTTCAAGGAGATCAAATCAATCTAGCGACAGGCTCTGTAATTATGATGGATAATGGAGAACCGCTTACATACACAGAGAATTTGACTAGTTTGACAGATGCAAAAGAAAACGAAGGTGTTCGGTTGGCAAAATATGAAATGAAAGCAGGAGAACAATGGGAACGTGATCATGATTTTGTATTGATTCGTTATGCAGAAATCTTAATGATGCAGGCAGAGTGTTACGTTCGTTTAGGTTCACCAGATTTAGCTCGACCATTTTTACAACAAGTAACAGCACGTGCAGGAGAAGAAATGCCGACAACAATTGACCTTGCTTTTATAGACAAAGAATTGTTGAAAGAATTCACCTTTGAAGGAAGAAGAAGAACAGACAACATCCGTTTTGGAACCTTCTTCTTATCATGGTGGGAAAAAGGACCAACTGAAAAATACAGAGCAATTTTCCCAATTCCAAGTACTGTTTTAACAACAAATAAAAACTTGAAACAAAATCCTGGGTATCCAAATTAGGTTACTAAAATGTCAGTCTTCCATGTTGGTTAGTCGTGGAAGGCTGACCTATTTTTTAAGAATTTACTAAAGTTCTTTTAGCTACAGATTAAAACGATTTTGTTTCACGCAGATTCAGCAGATTATTGCAGATTTAAGCAGATTTTATTAAAGAAAATAATATTTAATCTTTATAGATCTGCTCAAATCTTTTTTAAATCTGCGTGAAAAAAAAATTTTTAATTCTTTAATCAGTGAGAAAAAAAATACATCAATATGAAAAGATATATCACATCATTGGTTTTTGGTTTAATGAATATTGTGATGGTTGCCGGATGCAGCAGCGATGACAAAGGTTCAGATAAGCCAACAGAACCAGAAAAAACAGCACCTGTTGCGATTGAGAAAACCAACAGCACCAAAATTTATATGCACTACATGCCGTGGTTTGAAACCAATGAAAGTAGTTCCGATAAAAAATGGGGATATCATTGGACAATGGCAAACAAGAATCCGAACAATGTAGGAGCAAATGGCCGTCGAGAAATTGCATCTTATTATTATCCGCTGATTGGGCCTTATCATTCAGGCGATAAAAATGTGATTGAAAATCATTTATTACTGATGAAATATGCAGGAATCGATGGAATTCTGATTGACTGGTACGGAACTTACGATGTTAACGATTATAGAATGGTCAAAGAAAATACAGACCAGCTAATCGAAATGCTGGAAAAAGTAGGTTTAGAATACGCCATTGTTTACGAAGACCGATTTTTAACCAACGTTGTCAATGCAGGAAAAGCAATTTCGGTAACCAGCGCAGCAAAAACAGATTTAGCTTATGTAGAAAAGAATTATTTTACTGATGCTAATTATATCAAAATTAATGGCAAACCGCTTTTGATGAATTTTGGTCCAATCGTTTTACAGACTCCTGCAGAATGGACGAATGTTTTGGGTTCTTTGACTACAAAACCAACTTTTTTGACACTTTGGGATCATTCTGTAAAAGCGGGAGAAAATGCTTCTGGAGAATATGCTTGGGTGTACAAAGACAATAGCTTTTTAACTAATTTCTATACCAATACCAAACCAAAATTAGGTGTTGCAATGGGAAGTGCTTATCCAGGTTTTAAAGATTTTTATGTCGAAGGTGGTGGCGGTGCAGCAATTGGCTGGACAATCGAACATAATAATGGAGCTACTCTAGATAAAACATTGGCTTTAGCCAAAAATGCCAATGTCAACTATCTCCAGTTAATAACTTGGAATGATTTCGGAGAAGGAACCATGTTTGAACCAACAGTTGAATTTGGCTATTCTTATATCGAAAAAATAAAAGCTTTTTCAGGAGTAAAAAATACCGAAAGTGTATTTCCTGATATCAGCAAATTGTATGATTTACGCGTACAGAAAAAAGGAAATGTCGAAGCCCAGAAAAAACTCGATCAAGCGTTTAATTATTTGGTTTCATTGCAAACAACAAAAGCAAAACAGATAATAAGCGAAATTAAATAGAGCCGTAATTAATACAATTTAAATAATGAAAAACAGAAAATATAGATACTGCCTAATAGCTTTTGCATCAATGCTTGTTATGGCTTGCAGTACTAAAACAACGTATAAAATCAGTTCTCCTGAAAAAATCTCTGAATTAACTTTTGAATTAACTCCTTCAGGACAACCTCAATATAGTTTTTCTTCTAACGGAAAATCGGTTATTGAGCCTTCTCTTATGGGATTTGAATTTCAAGGATTAGCCAAAATGACTGATGGTTTTGAAGTGGTTTCGACAGAAGAAAAATCGGCAGATGAAACTTGGGAACAACCTTGGGGCGAATTCAAAAAAATAAGAGATCATCATAACGAACTGATTGTTCACTTAAAAGAAGCAAAAGGTGAGGAACGTTTAGTCGATATTATCTTCAGAGTTTTTGATGACGGAGTTGGATTTCGTTATGAATTTCCGAAACAGCCTCATTTAGGGAAAGTTAAAATCTCTAATGAAGTAACGCAATTTACTTTTAAAGACAATAACGAAGTTTGGTGGATTCCAGTGCATCGTGAAAATAGTTATTACGAAAGTGAATACCGCAAAACCTTAATGAGTAAAACGGATACCATTAACACGCCTGCGACTTTTGAAACGAAAGACAAATTGTATGTAGCGATTCACGAAGCTAATTTAACCGATTTTGCCTCAATGACGCTTTTAAAAACTACAGACAAACAATATAAAAGTGATTTAGTGCCTTGGGCTGATGGCGTAAAAGTATATGCAGAAACTCCTTTTAAAACACCTTGGAGAACTATTGTAGTGGGTAAAACTCCAGGAGATATAGCAACTTCAACTATTATGCTAAATCTAAACGAGCCATCAAAAATTGAAGATTTATCTTGGATTACACCTTCAAAATACATCGGAATTTGGTGGGGAATGCATTTAGAAAAATATACTTGGGGACAAGGACCAAAACATGGTGCCACAACCAAAAACACTAAAGAATACATTGATTTTGCTGCCAAAAATAATTTTGACGGAGTTTTGGTCGAAGGCTGGAATGAAGGTTGGGATGGCGACTGGACAGCAGATGGTTCTGCCTTTAGTTTCGTAAAAGCGTATCCAGATTTCAATTTGGAAGAAATCACGAAATACGCTGCCGTGAAAAATGTTCGTTTAATTGGACATCATGAAACAGCTGGAGCAACTAAAAACTATGAAGGTCAATTGGAAGATGCCTTTAAACTGTATCAGAAAATGGGTGTGAATTCGGTAAAAACGGGTTATGTCAACAAATATTTAGATAAAAAAGAATGGCACGACAGCCAATACGGAGCGCGTCATTACAGAAAAGTGATCGAAACAGCGGCGAAATATCATATTATGATTGACAATCACGAACCAATGAAAGGAACGGGATTACAAAGAACTTATCCAAATTTCATGTCACAGGAAGGCGGACGCGGACAAGAATACAATGCATGGTCTGTTGATGGAGGAAATACGCCAGAGCATTTAACAACACTTCCTTTTACCAGAATGCTTTCTGGTCCATTTGATTATACGCCAGGTAATTTCAATTTTGATTACAAAACGCCTTCTGGAGCTAAAGTTCAGACGACTTTGGCGAATCAATTGGCGTTGTATGTAATTATTTTCAGTCCGCTGCAAATGGCTTCAGATTTACCTGAAAATTATGAAGGAAAACCAGAATTCCAATTCATAAAAGATGTGCCTTGTACTTGGTCAGACACAAAAGTTTTGGATTCTAAAATTGGAGAATACACTACAATTGCGCGTAAAGATTGGGAGGAGAAAAATTGGTATTTAGGTTCGATCACAAACAGAAATGCAAGAGATTTAAAAGTAGAACTTTCATTCTTAGATAAAAATAAAGAATACGAAGCCGAAATCTATGCAGACGGTCCTGGAGCAAATTATAAAACAAACCCATATCCAGTTACAATCTCTAAACAAAAAGTAAACAGTAAAACGGTTTTAGATATGAAATTGGCAGCTGGTGGAGGAACAGCAATAAAATTTTCTCCAATCGAGAAATGATTTTTTTAAGCTTCTAAGTTTCTAAGGAACTAAGATGCTAAGTTTATTTGAGTTAAATAGTTTAAGTTTGGTAATAAACCCGATGGCGATAAGTTATCGGGTTTATTTTTTTGTTTTTTGTGATGATTTTTTTTTAAACGCAAAGCACGCAAGGTTTTTTACTAAGTTTAACGCTGATAAACGCAAAGTTCGCAAAGCTTTATCTACATTTAGCTTTGCGAACTTTGCGGTCAAATATTTAAGTTCCAATTAAAACCTTTGTTCCTTTGTCCCTTAGAACCTTTGTCTCTTTGGTTAATGCTTATAAAGCTTCACATGATTTCCAAAGCTATACGTTGCAGTTAGCGTTGGACCATTATATCCCCATTTAAAGAAACCATTGAGTCTCTCTTTTTCCATATCCACTCTGATGTTTAAACCTGTATATCCAGCTGTTAAACTGAAATTTTCGTAAACATTATATAAAACAGATAAGTTGTAACTCAACAACCTTCCGTCAAAATCATTTATTTTAATAGCAAAATAGTTGAAGTTAGCATACAAACCAACTTTTCTTCCTAATACAAATTCACCCCAAATTCCAATGTCTGGGAGTGGAGCTGTAAAATCAAAATTATCTCTGTATTCTTCATTAATTGTTGCGCCTTCCAATCTCATTCCCACATCACTAAACAAAACATGCGCTCCGATAAGAGCTCCAATTTCGTATCTCGGTTTAGATACAAAGGCATAACCGTAAGTAATTCTTCCAATATGACTATCCATAAAAGCAGAAACTGTAGCATTTACAGGATAAACATGGTCGCGAAATTCGATTTCTTTCTGTAATGTTTTAGTAGAATTTCTACTTAGATAATAGTATTCTGCTCCAAGTCGCGATCTTCTGGAAATTCTCCATTCGAAAGCGCCAAAAAAGGAAACGGTACTTTTACTAAATCCAAGATCTTTTTCAAAATCAATCAAATTTCCAAAATTACCATTATTACTACCAACTTGGACTTCAGTATTATTAACGGGGAAAAAAGCACCTGCAGTAACTTTAAATCTTCTAGCGTGCCACGGAAGATCATCAGCATAATTATCCTGAAAATTTTCACTTTCAGATTTAACAGTCGTTAAATTTTCAATTGAAGTGTTCTCTGCAAATGACTGTGCATTTACCGAAATCCAAAAGACCGTCATTACCAAAAAAAACAATAATTTTTTCATGTGATTTGATTTTAGATTTTTGTTTGGGTAATATTTTAACAATAAAGTTAGTAAAAATAATCTCTCATTTTTATTTTTAATCTTGAACTTTTTATTTTAAGTGTTTAGTTATCAGTAAAATATGAATTTGTTTTAAAATTAGTTGACATGTCATCCTTTTTTGTAATTTTGCATCATGGAAAAAGTAAATACAGATAAAGAGAATTTTTCAAATTTTTGGAAAGAGGAAATATCAGATAGTTTTTTCTTTCAGATTCATCGCATCAAACGGGCAATTTTTAGAAGAACAAATGCGTTAATGACAGAAGCTGGAATCACATTACAACTGGAGCAGTTACCATTGCTTATGATCTTGAATCAAAAAAGTCTTTCGCAGCGAGAACTGTCAGATAAAACAATGCGTGATAAATCTTCTATTTTAAGGAGTATCAGCGCGCTTGAAAAAAAGAATTTGGTTGAGGTAGTAAAGGATAAAACTGATAAAAGAAAGAATATTGTAAGCCTTACTGATGAAGGAATGAATTTAGCTAAAAATATTCGTTCTCTAATGAAAAGGGCAGAAGAAGAGGTAATGTCTGTTTTTACTCCAAAAGAAAGAATTGAGGCTTTGAATGCTGTGAGATCTTATGCAGATAAACTAGAAACACTTTAATTTTTTTTAAACTTTAAAAGTTGATATGTCAACTTATTTTAAATAATTATTTTAATTAGAAAATGAAAAAAAACGAATTATTAGAAGGGCCAATTCTTTCTTCATTGTTAAAACTGGCAGTTCCTATTATGATTGCCAATCTTTTGCAGGCCGCTTATCAGCTTGTTGATGCCTTTTGGGTAGGACGACTTGGTGGAGATGCCGTTGCTGCAGTTTCGGTGAGTACGCCTGTAATATTCTTAACCATTGCGTTGGGAACTGGATTAGCTATTGCCGGATCTATTTTAATTGCACAATATTTTGGTGCTGGAAACCAGAAAATGGTCAATCATGTGGCGGCGCAAACTCTGTCAATGGTAATTATTGTTTCTGTGGTTTTATCTATTATTGGTTATATTTTAAGTCCGTATTTCTTATATCTTTTAAAAGTTACACCTACAGTTTATGCCGATGCCTTAGGGTTTATGAGAGTGGCATTTATAGGTTTGGTTTTTAGTTTCGGATTTATGATTTTCCAATCTATTATGCGTGGTGTTGGGCGTGTAACTTTACCAGTTTATATTGTTTTAGGGACTGTAATTCTAAACTTTGCCTTAGATCCGTTGTTTATTTATGGATGGAAATTTATTCCGGCAATGGGAGTAAAAGGAGCGGCTTTGGCAACTCTATCTACACAGCTTCTGGCAATTATTATCGGTTTTGCAATTTTGTTTAGAGGAAAACACGGAATCCATCTTCGTATTCAAGATTTTAAACCCGATTATCAGCATATTAAAAGAGCTTTCCAAATCGGATTTCCTTCTTCAATAGAACAATCTATGCGTGCTTTGGGAATGATGGCTATTACATTTCTGATTGTTCGTTTTGGTACTTTGACTGTGGCTTCTTATGGCGCAGGTTCCAATTTGATTCAGCTGATTTTAATTCCGGCTTTAGGACTTTCCATGGCAATTGCTACGCTTGTCGGACAAAATATTGGAGCAGGAAATATTGATCGTGCTGCCGAGATTTCAAAACTAGGGGCTTATCTTGGTTTCGGATTATTAACAGGTTTAGGAATAATCGCTTTTATTTTTGCACCTTATTTAATTGCATTTTTCGTTCCCAGAGATCCAGCGGTTATTGTTGGAGGAACAGAACTTTTAAGAATTACGTGTCTTTCTTGGGGTTTTTTAGGTTTGCAGCTATGTTTAACAGGCGTTTTTAGAGCTGTTGGAAATACTAAACTCCCTATGATTCTGACTTTAGTTTCACAATGGGTAATTCAGTTTCCGCTGGCTTTTATTTTATCGCACAATACATCGCTTGGAAAAATAGGTATATGGTGGGCATTCCCAATCTCTTCGGTTGTAACGGCTTTAATTACTGTGGTTCTTTACGTGAAAGGAGACTGGAAAAAAGAAAGATTAACTGGTAAAACCAATAAACTAATAGACAAAGTAGAAAGTGAAATCGTAAAAGAAGGATTTGATTTGACGAAATAGAGATACTAAGATACTGAGGTTCTAAGATGCTGAGGTTCTAAGATACTAAGGTTTTTATAGACGCACTAGGTGCGTCTTTTTTTGCAAAAAACTAAAAAAAATGTAGCTAAAAACTTAGAACCTTAGTATCTTAGAACCTTAGCAACTTTAAAAACAAATCTATGACCCAGAATCTGAAACGTTACTTCATAAAATCATTTATTGTCTTAG
The DNA here is from genome assembly GCF_024649945.1 of Flavobacterium panacis. Taxonomy (GTDB): domain Bacteria; phylum Bacteroidota; class Bacteroidia; order Flavobacteriales; family Flavobacteriaceae; genus Flavobacterium; species Flavobacterium panacis. The sequence goes on from NZ_JANKMS010000004.1 coordinate 364,038, forward strand.
TTCTAATACATTTAGCTTATTTTTTATACGGATATTTTACTTTTGAAGGAATAGGCAAAATTGATATATACACAGAGTTTTACCGTTTTAAATTCTATGATGACGTTTCGATTTCTCACTTTTTTGTCAGCGGATTCTTTTTGTTGTTCTTTCTGATTTTTTTGATTAAAAATCATTCTAAAGAAAATTATAAGACTGGAAATTTACTAAAAATAGCTGGATGTCTTTTAATTGTTTCCTTTTTGACTTTTTCGTTTTTCATTAGCTACAGCTTTGGAATGAATGCAAAACTGAAAACTGAACTTTCTGAAAACGATCTTAATAAAGATAAAAAACTGCTAAATGTTCTCAATCCGTTTTTGTATGGATTCACTTCTTACAGTTCTGAGAAATTGTTCAATTATGAGAATATTTTATATCCAAAACCGTATCCAGTAATCAAGCAGGAAGATACTATTTCGGGTGGCGAATATCCGATTACAGAAACCAGTTACTACAGCATTGATACCATTAAAACCTTGACCAATACATTTGAGAAAACGACAAATAAAGCCGATAGCATTTTAAATCTTCTTGGTTTTGATAAAGAAGAATTGTACAAAAGAATTATTTCTAAAAAAGTAGTAAATGACAGTACAGAAATTATTTTTAAAAGCATTCCTGTACATCCAGAACATGATCAGGACATTTGTATCTTTTTGCAAAACAAATCTTTGTTTAAACCAATCAAGGGAGATTCTGTTTACAAACAACAATATCAGTCAGCTGTAGATCGCTATAAATTATTATATCAATCCAAAAAAGATTCTTTGACTTATGAATTTTTGAAGCTGGATACTCTTTTTCGAAAATACAAGATTGAAACGAGTTTAATTCCAAAAGAGCTAACACAAGATATTTATCGTTTTAGAGATAATCAAGACGAACCTTTGAGTGGAATCCGAAATACTTTTGATAGAAAAGCTTTGGCAGAAAAGTTTTCGATTTTAGAGCGACTTTTTTACGAACCTAATTATCTTCATCCCAATATCATTGCAATATATTTTGCTGTAATTATTTCAATTTGGATTGTATTATTTCTTTTCTACTTGATTTTTAACAAAAGGAAATAACAATCACCACTAACAAATTTTACAATTGCATTGATTCTGTATTGTATCCATTGCAATTACAATTGATTTTGCCATTGCCATTATCATTGATTTTTGAAATTGATTTTTGAAATTGATTTTTGCCATTGCCATTGTTATAGCCATTGATTTTTGCTAAACGCGGTGATAATCCGCTTTCCAGTGTACAATGGCTTTTTTGATTGCATCTCCGCTTAAGCTGTTTTTCAAAGCATCTTCGACAAGGGGAATCAACTCGTTGTCAGGAGCAAATCGCAAAGCAAATATTTGATCGTCTGTGAGTTTGTATTCAAAATCTTCAAATCTTTTGCCTGTCAGCGTAAAATAACGATAACGCATTTCTAAACGTACAATTCTGTTCTGCAACGTTAAAGCATAATGCTGGCGAAGCATAAAAGCTAAGGCAAACAGAAAAACAAAGACGACACCTATAAATGTCCAAATCAAATGATCTTCTGTTGTAATGGCAAAATAGATACTGCCAATTAAAAATAAAATTAAAACAGGATAATATATAAAATGGTGCGGTTTATAAAACCGTATATGATTGTAATAGGTCTGAATCTTCATGTTTTTTCTTTTAAAGATAGTCTAAAAAACAAAGCTGCTCTATAAAATTATAGAGCAGCTTTTTCCCAAAAATAAACTAACATAACCAATGTTCTCTTTATAAACTAAACTTTTTACAGTTTGCTAAGTAATTTTAATAAGAAGAAAGCCTTTCCATCTCGTCAATCAAATCTTCAATATGGCTTATTTTTCTTTGATGTAAAATTAGCTCAAGAGTGGTTGCGTTTTGTTATACTTTAAACGGAAAAAGTTACATGATTCCAATATTTGCAAATTAATTCTATAAAAAGAGACCTTTTATAATAGTGTTTCAATAACCTTCCATTCTTGTAATTTATCCTGAAAAGTCTTGCCAGCATTGGCGGGACTGGTTGATGGAAGTGTGAATTTTTGGTATTCTTTGTTTAAGTGAACATATTTCTTAAAAAAGGCGGCAGCTTTTTGTCCATTAAAAATAATGGTATTTATCTCTGGATGATTTTTGAGGAAATTTTCAAAATCATTTGCAATTTCGTTTTTAATAGCACTGTCTAAACTTCCAATTCGATCGCAAAATTGTAAGACATCCCAAAGTGCTATATTGTTTTGAAGTAATAAATTTTTACGGGTTTCGTAATCGTATGAAAATTCTTCGTTTAGAATTAAAAACATAAACTTCCAGAAGTTGTTCTGAGCATGACCATAATATTGATTGAGTTCTAAAGATTTTATTCCTGGCATTGTTCCTAAGATTAGAACTTTGGATTTTTTTGAACTAATTGGAGCAAACGAAAAACTTTTCATATCTAATGACCGAATTTTTTAATCTATGTTAAAATAAGCATTAATAAGGAATTATAAAACAAAACAGTAAAATTATATAACATTTTTGGACTGTGATTGGACGAACTTTGACTTTCAGATTTTTAGAAATAAATCGCTTAAAATCTGTTTCAAAAAAAGTAGAATTTAAATCCAGTTGCTATGAAAATTGTTACTATAAATACAGAGAAAACTCAAAATATATTTGAAGAACTTCATACTAATTTTGGCGGAAAAGTGACTTTTGACTTAGACGAATATACGCTGGAAGTAGAAAATAGTTTTGCGGAAGGTTCGATTATCGGAGCTTCTTTTAATGATAATATTTCTTATGTGCAGTTTGATATGACATTTTCTGCAGATGTACGTTTAGATATTTTAAATGTAAAATCGTCACCTATTTATTTTGCTTATTGCTCAAAAGGTAATTTGTCGCATAGTTTCGGATTAGATGGAGAAGAGCGAAAATTAAAAACTTTTCAAACAGCAATTGTAACTTCTAAAGAGAATCAAGATAATGTTTTGTTTTTTGAAAAAGGAAAGAAAACCAAACTGACTTTAATTATCGTTGGGACACAAGTTGAAACAGACACACATTCTTTGAATCAAAAAGTAAAGGATACTTTCTTTGAAAATAATCTGGTTCAGGATTTCTTTTATATAGGTTCTTATAATTTGCAAATTGCCGAAAAAATAGAACAACTAAATTCGATTACACAAACCGGAATTGTTCGAAATTTACTGAAAGAAGGCATCATGAGAATTATTCTTGCCATGGAAATTCAACAACATTCAGATGATTTACACGCTTTTGCAAACGAATCAACTGGATTGACTTTAAGAGAAATGGAAGAAATTAAAGAACTTTCAGAATTTATCAAAAGCAGCCCAGAAGAAGCTTTTTCTATAAAATCATTAAGTAAAAAATCAGGTTTATCGCCTAACAAACTTCAGGAAGGATTTAAAATGATTCACAATCGTACTGTCAACGATTATATTACTCATATGAGAGTACTGAAAGCAGAAATCTTAATTAGAACTTCTGATTTAAATATTTCTGAAATAGTGTATTGCATTGGTTTTACCAGTAGAAGTTATTTCTCTAAAATCTTCAAACAAAAATTCAACTGCAGTCCAAAAGAATATAAGTTTAATTTGAATGCGTTGGCGATTACGGCGTAAATGCCTCAAGATGCTAAGGTTCTAAGTTGCTAAGTTTTTTTGAGCAAATATAGCTTTATGACTATGAATCTTACGATCTAAATAGCTTAGAAAATAAAAAAATAAAGTCGTTAGCTCTAAAGCATAATATATAAAATAGGTTCTAAGATTCTAGGTTTTCCCTTAGAATCTTAGAACCTTAGTTTCTTAGTAGCTTAAAGTTATCTTCCAAATCGGTAATATTCTAAATCTATATTCTTTTTATTGTGAAGAGAATCCAATATTGAATTCATTCCGAGGACACTGAAGGTGATTCCGTTGCCACCAAATCCCAGTATATAATGTTCATTTTTTCTTGAGTTTGGTTTTCCGAAATAGGGAAGACCGTCTTTAGTTTCTCCGAAAGTTCCGGCCCAGGAATAATCAATTTTAAAATCTAAATCGGGGAATCGTTTAAAAAACTGTTTTAAGAGATATTGTTCTTTTTTAGGAAGTAATTTATCTCGTTTTGCAGTGTCTTTAAAATTTTCATCTCCGCCACCCATAATGATTCGATTGTCTCCAGTAGTTCTGATATAATGATAAGGCGAAGCGGTATCCCAAAATATTGTATGCTTGAAATTTTCAGGAAGATCCGTCTGACTTTCAGAAGCAATAACATAAGTACTTTTTAAATCAACTACCTTTTCATTTAGTGTTTCGGTACTTTCATAACCTGTACAATGTATGATGTGGCTGGAGGTGATAGTATGTTTAGAATCGGTAGTAGCAATAATTTTTCCTTTTTGATGTTTGATGGAAGAAATATTGGTACGGTCATAAATCTGCATTCCTTTTTGATGGCAATAATACAAAAGATCACTTGCCAGTTTAAACGGATCCATAACAGCAGCTGTTTTAGATTCTATGCCTGCAATTGCGTTTAAACCCATTTTCTGAAGCTCAAAGCGACTCAGCCAGCTAATTTCAAATCCATGTTGTTTACGTGCTTTGTATTCGTTTTTTAAAAAGGGAACATCTTTTTTCAAGGTTGTAAAATAGACGCTTTTTTTAAATTCAAATTCGCAGTCACAGCCAATTTCATCAATAATAGTACGTAAGTCAAAAATGGCTTTTTTGCCGTTTTGATAACTGTCGACAGCACATTTGGCACCCCGAAGTTTGATGAGCTGATGTAACGGAACATCAATTTCATATTGTAATAATGCAGTACTTCCGGAAGTACTTCCTCCACAGACATCGCGCCGGTCTACCAGAACAATTCTTTTTCCTTCATTGACCAATTTATAAGCTGTTAACGCCCCAGTTATTCCTCCGCCGATAATTAGAATATCAGTATTGATATCCGTATCGATGGAGGGATAACTTTGCTTGATAGCATTTTTTAATGGCCAATAAGTTTCGGTTGAACTTAGTTTCATTTTTTGGTATTGTTTTTAGATGTGATTTTGGTGCTAGTTTTGGTGTTTTTTTTAGGTGTTGATTTTTTGTTTTTTTCTTGTTTTCGATTATGCAATTCATGTGCTTCGGCAATCGAATGTGAAGTTCTGATACTCTGATCTTTTTTTGCCAATTCGCTTAATCGATGATAGTATTTTTGAATGATCACCATTTCTTCTTCGGTCATGCTTTCTATATCAACCAGACTATTGCTTGATGATTCGTTTGATGCAACGAGTTCGTTTAATTTCAACTGAATAGCAAGCGAATCTTTATTTTGCGCTTTCTGAATTAAAAAAACCATTAAAAAAGTAATGATTGTAGTTCCAGTATTGATAACTAGTTGCCAAGTTTCGGAATAATCGAAAATAGGTCCAGAAACTGCCCAAGCCACAACAATAATAAAGGCACCGATAAAAGCAGTTGTGCTTCCAGCAGCTTTAGAAACTTTGGTAGCGAATTTTTCGAATGCACTGCTATTATTTTGTGACTTTGCTTTCATTACGATTTTGCTTTAGTTTTACTCACTTTTTCTTTTCGAATCACTTTATTGTTTTTTTCATCGTAAACAGCTGGATCAATTTCTTGTCCAGTTTTGCTGAAAATTTTGATTTTTGGAGCTTCATGAGTTCCCGTAATAACAATTGGAAATCCTATAATTCCGAATAGGGGAAGACCTAGACGCATTCTAAGATCCAAAAGTCCGTCAAAGCTTGTAGTTCCTTTAATTGTAGGTTTAAAACCTGCTACAGAAAAGGTAAATGGCTCAATATTGATAAGATTATTATTTATTGTCGATTTGACTTCAATCCCTTTCATATCAGGATTATTCAAACCATTTTGTCCTGTTTTAGAACTTATTCCGTCAAATAATTTTAGGCCTTTAATTTTTACATCGCGTAGATTAAGTGTCCCGCCGCCATTTAAAGATGCATAAATCGGACTCATATTTCCGTCTAAATCACCTTTGATTTTATAATCGACAGAAATTATTCCGTGTGCTTTTTCGGCTGCAGTAACCATATCATGAAACATCGGAATTTCTTTGTAAGCCCTTTGTACATCAAAATCTTTTGCCGTAAAATGTGCGTCAAAATGTGCACTTGTTGGCGATTCATCTTTATAAGAAGCATTAATTCCTAAAATACAATCAATAATATTAAAGGTAGTGTTTTCTAAATAAAATCCACCTTTTGTTATACCAGTTTTTCCATTCAGTTTATTGAAAACCAATCCGTTGTATTCTATTTTATCTGCATTTGCATTTAAACTGACATTCAAATTCTTAGGAATCATAACCACACCGCTCATTTTCGGGTGATCTTCTTTGGCATATTCTACTTCTATTTTTCGATCTTTATTTTCGCCTTTTTCAAGGGCCATAAATTCGTCAACATTAATGAGTTTTGATTTTAAGTTGAAATTACCGCTTAAGGTTCCATTCGATTCTAAGAAATAATTGATGGTATTTAAAAGATAACCGTTAATGTCAAAATCAGATTTTCCGTAAGAAGCATTAAATTTCTCAAACCACATTTTCTCATTCTGAAAACGGAAATTTCCTTGTTTGATGAAAAAAGCTTTCGGAAACAATTCAGAAGTTGCTTTAATATTTTTAAGAAGTAAAGTTCCTTTATTGTCCAATTTATCATATTGTCCAGTTGTGGCATAACTTTGTTTTCCTTTTAAAGAAAGATCCGCTTTTGCATAACCTGTTAAATCCAATCCTTTTTGAGAGAAAACCTGATAGATTCTGCCCACATTCAATTCCCCTTTAATTTTAGCATTATAAGCCAAATCACTAAAGTCAGAAAGTGCTGCATTTACATAAACTGGATTTCCTTCAAACGTAAAAGAAGCAGGAGCAACAGCAACAATCAAATCCTGATACGTTCCCGCTTTATTTAACATATTGGCAACAAAAGTGATGTTGGTAATTGGGTTAGGATAATATTTTGTTTTCAACCATCCATTTCGCAATGAAATACCGCCAATTGTTTTTGGAAACAATTTTTTTGAAGTACTAAATTTTCCTCTTGCTTGAATATCCGTTTTTAAAATCCCTTTTACATCAAAATCGGTCAATCCCAAAGCGGCATCGACAACAGCCAAATCTAATGCGCCTTTTACACTTGCATTAATATCCATTTCGCTTAAACCTTTACTATGAAGGTAAGCGGTGAAATAATCTTTTTCGCCTACTTTAAATTTTAAAGTTTTCAGATTTACCAATAATTGTTCGGTATCTAAAGACGGAAGAATAGCATTCAAATCCATCTGAAAATCTTTTAAAGGAACTGGAGCATCTTTATAATTTACAGAACCTTCATTGATTTTTAGATTGAAAGCTAAATTTGGTTTTTGTTTTTTCGGAACATTATAATCGCCTTTAAAAGTCAATAATAAATCGCTTCTTCCAGAAATTTCTGTTTTTTCCAGCCAAGTCAAATATTCGGGTGGCATTACAGACAATAAATCTTTTACCGTTGTATTTTCTGAAGCGGCTTTAATATCAATTTTATATCCATCGCGCAAAATTGTAAATAAACCAGTAAATTTTAATGGCAATTTATTGATACGCAATTCATTTTTTTGAAGAATAAAAGAAAGAGAATTCGTATTGATTCTGGTAATTAAATCAGCACGTACTTCTTTTTTTCGCACATAACCGGTGCGATCGTAAAAGAAATCAAGTTCATTGATTCTAGCATCGGTGGCAAGGTCAAAAATATCTTCGCTTAAATCGCCTTTTCCAACATAATTAAAACCTTTTGCATCTACCAAAATTTTAGCAGAACGATCGTTATATTTTACATGGCAGTTTTTTAAATCAATTCTTTCCAATTTAATTGCCGTTCCTTCTTCGGGCGCATTTGGATCTTTTTTTTCGTCTTTTCTGTCTTCTGGCGCAACATAAATATTATAATTGGCTTGACCTTTTTCGTTAACCATTACATTAATTAAAGCATCAGAGACATAGAGTTTGTTGATTTTTACTTCATTATCAAAAATCAGACGTTTTAAATTGATTCCAAAGGCAACTTCATCGGCTTTTAATAAAGTATCATTGCTAAAAGATTTTGAACCCGTTAACGACAAATTATCTAGGGAAACTGTTAGAGAAGGGAAATGTGTAAAAAAAGAAAGATTAGATTTCGTAAAATCTAATTTGGTATCGAGACGTTCGTTTGCAATTTTTTTTACTTCCGAGGCAATTTTACCAGGAAACAACAGCGGAATAATAAATAGCAAAAACAAGATTACCGCAATCGTAATTCCGGTAATTTTTAAGACTTTTAAGGCGGTATGTTTGAATGTAGTCGGCATATATATAAGTTTTTGCTTTTCAGCGAATGTTAAAAATAGGAGTTAAAACTTACAATTTTAATTTTAAAAGTTGTAATGTAGAACTATCAGTTATGACTGATAAAAAATTACTTTTTCTTCTCAGCTTCAGCTTTTTTAGCCTCTTCCTGTTTCTGTTTTTCTTCTTTCTCTTTCTGTTCTTTTTCAGCTTTTTCGGCTTTTTCCTTTTCTTTAGCCGCTTTTTCTTCTTCTTGCTTCTCCTTTTTCTCTTCCTGTTTTTCTTTTCTTTCCTCTACTTTTTTAGCTTTTTCTTTCTCTTTTTTCTTGAAATAACCTCGGAAAAGGAAATTACTTTTTGCAGCTTCCATGTTATCGCTAAAACCTTTTGTACCCGTTTCTAAGTTAGAAAGGGTGTTTGAAACGCTGTTGGCCATTTTATCATCTTTAACTAATCGAGCTAATGCACCATTTCCGTTATTCATGCTATGACTAAAAATGGCGATTTCATCAGAGATAACACCGATATTGTCTACGCTCTTTTTAACGCTTTTCATAATGTCATGCATTTCAATTCCGTCAACAGAAGCGATTGTTCCATTATCTTCAATGATTTTTGTTGATTTCTGACCTGGAGAAATAGTCAATACTTTGTCGCCCATTAAACCATCTGAACCGATACTGGCTGTTGCGTCAGTTTTAATGAATTTTCGAACGTCTTCTTTCATTACTAAAATTACTCGTACAGTCGAATCATTTTTTAGTTGAATTTGTTCTACGGTTCCAACATTAATTCCAGAGAAACGAACATTGTTCCCAACTTCCAAACCGCTTACTGTTTTAAATTGAGAAGTAATATGAAAGGTTGAACCGAAAAGGTTTTTTTGTTTTCCAATAAAATATACGGCCATAACAAAAAGGACTAAGCCAATTGTTACAAACATTCCTAATTTCCAAGTATATCCTGATTGCTTTTCCATGATTTCTAATATTTATTTTGCTTTTGGTTTATTCAAAAAATGAGCGCACCCATTCGTCTTCGTCTTTTTCTAATTCTTCGTAAGTTCCTTCGGCATGAATGACTCCGTCTTTTAAAACAATAATTCGATCTGCAGTTAGTTTGGCACATGCCATATCGTGCGTGATAATGATCGAAGATGTTTTTTGTTTTTCTTTAATGTCTAGAATTAATTCACTTATTTCTCTTGACGTTATCGTATCTAAACCTGTTGTAGGTTCGTCGTATAAAATAATTTCAGGTTTTAAGATTAAAGTTCTAGCTAAACCAATTCTCTTTCTCATTCCGCCCGAAAGTTCTGATGGCATTTTGTCGATAGCATCGGCTAAACCAACATTTTCAAGTGCTTCCATGACCTCATTTTCAACTTCATCTGCACTTAAATCACGTTTGTGTTTGCTTAACGTAAAAGCGAGATTTTCTCTAACCGACATCGAATCGTACAATGCACCACTTTGGAATAAAAATCCGATTCGGACTCTAATGGCATTCAACTCGCTTTTGGAGATATTCAGTACATTTTCATCAAAAACTTTAATTTCTCCTTTGTCAGGTTCAATCAATCCCACAATACATTTAATTGTAACCGATTTTCCTGATCCTGAACGTCCCAAAACCACGAGATTTTCATCTTTATGTAAAATCAGATTTACGCCTTTCAGGATTTTATTGTCTTTTCCAAAAGTTTTATGCAGATCTTTAATCTCAATAATTGGATTTTGATCTTTTTCTTTTGTTTTAGGTTCTATATGTAATTTTTCTTTGGCCATTTTTAAAAGAATAAATCGGTTATTTGAACAGCTACCATATCAATAATAAAAATGCTTAATGACGCCGTTACAACAGCAGAATTTGCTGCTTGCCCAACACTTTCTGTTCCGTTTGAGGCATTAAAGCCTTTAAAGCATCCAATCATTCCAATAAAAAATCCGAAGAAAAATGTTTTAATAGTGGCTGGAAACAGATCTAGAAATTCTAATGATTGGATAATCTGAGTTAGATATCTGTAGAAATTAACATCACCATGAATATTAATTCCGACATAACCGCCGACTATTCCAATTGCATCGGCAAAAAATACTAAAATTGGAACCATTAGTGTACAAGCCAAAACTCTAGTCACCACCAAATAATTATAGGGATTAACAGCCGAAACTTCCATGGCATCAATTTGTTCGGTTACTTTCATTGATCCTAATTCGGCACCAATTCCAGATGAAATTTTTCCGGCGCAAATTAGCGCTGTAATTACGGGAGCAATTTCTCTTATCAGCGAAAGCGCCACCATTCCAGGAAGCCAGCTTTCGGCTCCAAATTTTACCAAAGTTGGTCTTGACTGAAGTGTCAGTACCAAACCCATAATAAATCCTGTAATGGCTACCAACGGAAGAGATTTATATCCGATAACATAACATTGTTTCAAAAATTCCTTGGTCTCATAAGGCGGTACAAAAACCTCCTTAAAAAACCTTTTGGCGAACAATGTAGTTTCTCCAATTTCGGTAAATGTATTTTTTAGGTTGAGAATCAAAATATTTATGTTTTAGTGTGTTGCAAAATTGAAAATCAATTCTTTAACAGTTTTTTAGACTTGGTGAATTATAGATTAAATTTAGTGTAATACTTGTTAAAATATTTTACACAAATTTTTTAGAGCTTTATATAATTTTCATCAAAACATAATAAGTGGAGTAATTTGACGTTGCGGATTATGTGAAACAAAAAATCCCTTTCATTAAGAAAGGGATTTTCCAGGTTTTAAAAGTGAAGTATTTGGCTAGCTAAGCCCGTTATATTATGAGTTGATCGCTATTCCTGATCGGCTTTTCATTAAGGGAATCACTTTAGATTGAGAAATGGCTAATTTTTCCATTAATAATCTTGCCGTTAAATAACAAACTGTAGATTCTGCCCCTTGATTTAAATTTACGTTGTATTTTTCTAATCCATCATAACCGCCGCCGCTTACTGGATTGTACATAATCTGATTTAAATGATTTTTTCCTAAAAACCAGTTAAAAGCAGCTTTCATTTTCTTTTTGTAATGCGGTGTTTTAAATTCATTATAAAATGCATTTAAAGTCATTATCGTGTACGTAACATCTATTGGTTGTTCGCCATATTCATGTGGTTCCGAACCTTTGTAGTGCCAGCTTTGATTAGAGATTGCTTTGAAATTTCCATTTACAAATGTTTTAGAAATCAAGAAATCTAATGAGTCTAACGCTACTTTTTGGTAAACCGGTTTGTTGGTTATAAGATAGGCGTACAACATCGATTCTGGAAGAATTCCATTTCCGTATGTTAGATAATTTTCAAACCATTGCCAGTCTTCTGTTGCTGTATCTTCATAATTCGCCAATAGTTTGGCATTTAGTTTATTGATAATGGCCGCAACATATAAATTCGGAATGGTAGAATGATACAGATATAAACCTTTAGTTGCAAATCCAATCGAACGTGGTGACTGAATGGTTTCGGTCCATTTTAACGAATGCAACAAACATTTAGCTGCTTTTTTATAAATAGCTTCAGGAAGAATATCTGAAATCGAAACCACTGTTCCTAATGCCCAAATGGCTCTTGCATTTGAATCTTCTAAATTCACTTCGGCATTTTGTTCTACATGCTCGCGATTTTCCTGATCTACATAATTGATAAAATTTCCTTTTGGTTGTTGACAACGCTGGATAAAATCTAAATAGATTAAAATATAGCCTAAATCTTCTTTGTCCTGAGTCAGTTTATAATGCATACAAAAAGCAATTAAGGCTCTAGCGTTATCATCTAATGTATATCCTGACTCTAAATCTGGAATAGAAATTTTACTAAACTGAATAATACCAAGATCTGTCGTTAGTTTTTTGATATGTTTTAACTGAATATCAGGATAACTAAATTTGATCTCCGACGGATTATCAATTAGTTTTTTATAGGTGTTCATTTGTGTAATTCCAACATTTTCCCATGAAGAGGCTCTCATTTTAGTAAATGAACTAATACCCATTTCATGTCTTAAGTTTTCATCTTCGATTAACTTAATAGCTGCTTCTGCAAATTGATCTGGTTCGCCAATATCACACAAAATCCCAGCATCTTTAGTTAGTACTTCTTTAGTATGTGGAATTTTAGAAGCCACAATCGGACAAGCACAGCTCATTGCATAAGAAAAAGTGCCGCTTACAGCCTGATTCGGATCTTTGGACGTAAACATATAAATATCTGTTGCTTTTAAATATTCTAAAAGCTCATCTGTATCTAAATATTGATTTACGAATCGAACATTATTTTGAAGGTTTAATTCTTCAACAATTCCTTCCAGTTTGTCACGGTAAGGATCTTTTCCATCTTTAATTAAATTTGGATGTGTTTTACCAATAATTAAATACAAAGCATTCGGAGCTTTTTCTACAATTTTTGGAAGTGCTTGTAATCCTGTTTCTATATTTTTTCCTTCGCCTAAAAGTCCGAAAGTAGATAATACCAATCTGTCCTGAATATTTAATTTTTCCTTTGCAGTTTCAGGGGTTTCATAAACAACAATATGGGTTCCGTGAGGTACACAAGTAATTATTTCTTCATTGATCTCGTAATCATTTATTAATATTTCCTTGGATTTATTAGTCATTACAAAAACCGAATTGCTGTAACTCAACAAGAGTTTTACAAATGTCCTCAATTCATCATTCGGATTCGGAATTACACTATGAAAAGTAAAAGTTACAGGTTTCTGAATCACGTTTAAGAAGTCTAAAAGATGATCTCCGTAATTTCCTGAAAACAAACCAAATTCATGTTGAATATGCACTAGTTTTACTGTCTCATCGGCATTAATTTCTTCAGCTACTTTAGCATACTCTTCTCTATTTTTAGTGTTTAGGGTAAACGTCTGTGTTGGTTCTTCTTTAGGTTCATTAACCAATTCACATATTTCACACTGGATAGATTTACCATAAACATCCATTATTCCTTTAATGGTGTCTTGTGTATAAGTTGCTATCCCACATTGTGTTGGTGGAAAAGTAGAAAGAAAAACTATTTTTGATTTATTTGATATTGTTTTCATGAGGATTCATTTTTAATTCGGTTAATAACTCGTTAAGGTTCAAAGAAGCCACCGCAATCTTATCATCGGCAGCACCGTAATAAATATATAATTGGTCTTCAAAAATGGCAGTTCCTGTTGGAAAAACTACATAATTTACATAACCATGACGTTCATAATGTTCTGAAGGTGTGATTATAGGTTTAGGCAATCTTGCAATTACTTTTGACGGATTTTCTAAATCCAATAAAACTGCGGCAGCATGATAAACCAACCCTTTTTCTCTTCTTTCAGCAGCATGATAAATTAAAAGCCAACCGTCTGCTGTTTCAATTGGCGGTGCTCCAGGACCAATATGACTTGTTTCGTGTTCATATTTGGGTTCAAGCACAATATAATCAGGAAGATTTTTTAAATAATTCTTCCAAAATTCTTCAGTTAGTTCTGATTTCTTCTCAAACGAAAAAATCTGAATGGATGGAAAAAGACGATGCAGAGCAACAAATTTCCCATTTATTTTCTTTGGAAAAAGAACTACGTTTTTGTCCCAAACAAATAAGTTTTCTTTTATGGTTTCGGTCAGCGGATAATTTCTTTCTGTATTAAAAGCCAAAATCTTTGCAACACTTGGATTCTGTAAATGGTTTTTAATTACATTTTTGAAATCATGAAGAATAAACTTCGGCGTAATAATTCCTTTTTTCTTAAAACTCATCAGATCTTTAGAAACAGCCAATGCACCACAAGCGTTGATTCCGTCATAAGTTACATAAGTCATGTAATATCGATCCTCGATTTTAGTAATTCTTGGATCTTCAACTCCGTGAATTTCATAGATATATTCGGGAGTAAAAATCGGCTGTGTATTTCTCTCTACTAAAGTGGTCGGTCCTTCAAAACGACAATAGCCAATAGTAGAAAAATTTCCTTTTTTAGCCGCTCGATAAAACATATGAACTTTATTTCCTTCCTGATATATTGCTGGATTCAAAACGCCTAATTCTTCAAAAGCTCTGTCGGTTTTTTCTAAAATTACACCGTGCTTTTTTGCCTCTTTCATTTTCTTTCTAAGTTTTACTCAAAATTACCCTGAGATAGAAGCGACGATTAATCCAATCCATTAAAAAATTAACTCAAAAGCCTAAACATGGTAATTCTGTAAGACAAAAAAATAATAGTGAAAACGCTAGATATGATGCTGTTTTTTAATGTATTGAGTTAATTTAAAAAACGTTTTGAGTTAATGAGATTTGTAAGAATAAAAGAACTTTGAGTAACAAACAAAAAAGGGCTTATAATAAGTCGTATTTACGAACTTAAAAATTAAATATTATGTTACGCTGGACAGTTATTTTTATAATCCTGGCTATTGTTGCCGGAATTTTTGGTTTTGGAGGTATTGCCGCCGGAGCTGCAAGCATTGCTAAAATCTTATTCTTTATCTTTTTAGTGTTATTTATTATTTCACTGATTTCAGGAAGAAGAAAAGTTTAGATGGAGGGACAAAGGGGCAAAGTGACAGAGTGACAAAGTTTTCTCTCTGGACGTTTGTTTTTGTAGCTCCCTTAAAGGAATATGGAGAGGTTCGAAGTAAAAAAGTTTATAAGCATTTAGACTTTGTTACTTTGAACCTTTGTTACTTCTAGAAATTATAAAATTCAAAGTTTTAAGCCTTTGTCACTCTGTCCCTTTGTTACTTTGAACCTTTTTTCAAAACCACTTCGCATAATATTTCCTAGTTATAAAAGCAATTGGAATTCCAACGCAGCAAATCACAATTAGGATAGAAAGTAAAAGCGGAAAATCAAGATTTTTTTCTGGTAAAACAGGAAAAACAATAGGAAGTACAATAAGATTCATTACAACCCAAATGAAAAATCCATAAGTGATTCCCGATAAAAAGGTATTTATTTTAAAGAACGGAAAATAAGGAAAGATTTTAAAGTAAAACCAAGCGAAAATAAAGGCGATTAAAAAATGTAAACCTAGTCCCAGAAACGTCATTTCCAGTCCGTTGGTGTAAGCTTCTTTTTTGAAAATTCCGCTTGCTATAGAGCGTAAAATGTTTTCGGCAGTAGTTTTATGAAGAATCACAGAATAAATTAAAATTGCAGCCGTAATGTCTAATGTTCCTGCGACTAAACCAGACGAAACAATGGTTTTAACTTTTGATCTCATAAAAAAGATTTTGCATTAATTGATTTTATTTTTTCCTGATATTTTCAAAAATCGATTTTAACTGTTGAGTATGTCTTTGTGTATGCACAATTGCAAAATGAAGCCATTCATAAATAGTAAGGTTTTCTAAACCAGGTATTTTGGCATCAAGACAAGTCGGTGTTAAATCGTAGGTTTCGGCGGCTTCAAATAAATCATTTTGTATTTTCTTTACAGAAGCAGTCAAAGTACTTTTTTCATAATCAATTGCAGCAGGTTTTATATTTTCTGGAGATTGGTATTTGGTAGTATAATCTAAAAATATTGCGTCGAGTTGTTTAACGTATTCGTCGGGTTTGCGTGTAGTTTTTTCTGTATTTCCTGCAAAAAGCATTGGAATTCCAGAACAGGCGAGTATGATATGCTGCACAGTTTGTCCTCCTGTCCAGCTTCCTTCAAATGGAATTATATTGATTTCTTCTTTAGAAAAATCAGAAATAATATCATTCAGTTTACCATAAGTTTCTAAAATAGTATTTTGTACAGCACTTTTCATCTTTTTTTATTTTAGAGATTAGATACAACAATAGAGGTAAAGCGGAGATTTTTGGCAAAAAATCCACAGTACATTTTTGTGAAATTAAATTTATAGAATTAGGGGAATGATAGTATTTCAAATATACGATAAAAAATAATAAAATGCTAAATATCAGTAATTTGAAAGTTGTTAATTTTTAAGGTAGTACTTCGCAGGAATAACCATGAAAATTTAAAACATCAATAATTTTTGTATTCGAAATGGATGGTGCATGAATACGAAGAATTTTATCGCAATCTTCTAAATCGAAGTTGATCGAGCTGTTTGGAAAATGTTCAAGAAGGGTTTCAATGATCATTTTACATTGCCATTCTTCCTGAACATTTGTTTTAAAAACTTCAATCATAAAGTTTTGTTTTTAGAGCGCTATATTTTTATAACGCTGTATTTTGTGATAGGTTACATACGAAATAATTAAAACTGCAAGAACAATCAAAGGAAAGAAACCTTGAAAATCCATTCCGTCTACTGCAAAATGACTTATCGAAGCAAAGATAAAATCGAAAGCAAATCCAGCATAAGCCCATTCTTTAATGCGTCCAGGCACTTGTGGAATAATTAAAGCTAAAACTCCAAGGATTTTAAAGACAACCAAAGCGTTTCCAAAATACTCAGGATAGCCAAGATGTCTGATTCCTTCTTTAGCCAATTCAGACTGAGAAGTTAAAGCTGGCATAACGCCTTCAAATAAAAAAATAAGGATTGTAGTAGTCCAGAAAAGGATTTTTGTTGTTTTCATTGGGTATTTGTTTTAAAAGGTTATTAGTTAATGTATTACAAATCTAATAATGTTTTCCTTTTAATGAAATACGCATTTACGACTATTTTAGGGGCATTTTGGACAATTGTTAGTTGTTAGTTGTTAGTTGTTAGTTGTTAGTTGTTAGTTGTGATGGACTTACCTTCCTGTTTGTCATCCCGAGGGACGAGGGATCTTCGCAAGTGACTCTACAAAGATTGACAGTAACAGTTTGTCATTTCGACTGAAAGGAGAAATCACACTAGAAATTCCACACAGTATTTCGTCAATCTTTGTCGAATCCCGCGTGCGATTTCTCCTTTCAGTCGAAATGACAAAAATGCTGAAAAATTGGAATTTATGAAATAAAGTAATTCGTAATCAAAAACAAATCCTCAAAACCCAATCTACTATAAATACCTTTCCCTAAAGGAGAAGCTTGTAAATGCGCATAATCACAATCGGCATCAATGGCTTCGTTAATGGCGAATTTCATGATTTCTTCAGCAAAACCTTTTTTACGCATTTCGGGAATTACGCCAACGCCATGAATTCCCATAATATTTTCGGTTTGAAAAAGAGTAAGTGTTCCTATTGGTTTATCCTCTAAATGAACCAGATAAAATTTGACATTTTCATAATTATGAACCAATGTTTCTTTACTAATTACATAACTAAATGACAACGGATAAATATCGGACCAAGTTTTAGCATCTTCTTCATTTAAAACTCTTCTAAAAGTAAGATTGCTTTCAGTTGGAAATTTTTCGCCTAGTTTTAAAGCCATGGCTGCGAGTTGAACTCGGATTTGAAATCCGTTTTTCTCGAAAATTTCTTTTGAATTACTTCCGAAAATATCCCAATACGGAATAATTAGACCTGGATTTTGGTCTATGATTTCAAGAATCTGAGGCAGATTTTCTTCTGAAATATCTTCACGAAACCATAATCGGTTTGGCCAACCTGAGTTTTTTATTTGGCTGAATTGAAAAGGATCATTTTTATGGTAAGAAAGGAGAGGAGTAGCAACCGTTTTCCAAAGCGCTGTAAGGTTATCGATATTGTCTTTGATGAGGTTTATATTTTTCATTTTCTGAAACTCAAATTAAAATGTGCAACAAAGATAAAACTAGCTTTCCTGAAAAACCTTTACATATGTTGATTTACAAATCTTTTTCGAGACTTTTTCTGATTCGGCTTAACTGTGTTGGCGTAATACCTAAATGCGATGCAATGTGTAATAACGGAACACGATCCGCAATATCTGGATGTTTCTCCAAAAGGGTGACATATCTTTCAGTTGCATTTTGCATCACAAGTGCGACTTCTCTTTGTTCTTTTTCTATAATCCAATGTCTTTCTAGATGAGCAATATAAAAGTTTTTAAGATCGTCATTTTCGTTAATCGCCTCAATATATTTTTTATAATTGATGTTGATTACAATGGAATCTTCCAAAGCTTCAATAGTAAAATTGGAAGGCGTTTGAAGCATCAATGAAACTTTAGAACCTGCAAGATAATTGTCAAGAAAAAGGTTTTTATTGTAGAAATTTCCTTGTTCGTCTGTTATATAAGCTCGTAAAACTCCTTTTGCTATAAAGTGAAGGTTTTTTGCAATTTCTCCGTTTTGTAAAAGTGTTTCTCCTTTTTTAATTGATTGAAAACTGGTAATGTTTTCAATCAGTTTCCATGAATTTTCAGAGATAGGATAATAACTTTCAATGGTTTGTTTTAAGTTGTTGAGATATGTTTCTTTATTGAAAGTCATTTGTTTTGAAGTTTTGCCATGAAGGCGCTAAGGCTCTAAGTTTTTATAGCCACGAATTTCACTAATTTTCACGAATTATTTTATAGTTGTTGAGAATAAAAAAAATTAGCGAAAATTAGTGAAATTCGTGGCAACTATAAAAAAATAAATATTGCGTCTTAGCGCCTTTGCAGCAAACAACAATTACGCATTAATCAGCATAATGATAAATGCTTCTTTTAACTGTATTATTTATTTTTTCAAGAGTCACTTCGGTTACACCACCTTCATAGTTCATTGAAATAGCAACTTTGTTTTTAGTGATTTCATAATCAATAGAGATTAATCCATTTTTATTTACTTGAACAGATTTTTTTTCTGTTGGAAGAGCAGTTAAAAAATACTCTGATTCTTCTACTTGTTTGTTTTTAATAATGTTGAGATAAGCTCGATTAAGATCTATATTAGTCAAAATACATTCTCTACCATCTCCCATTTCTACTACGATATCTTTGCAATCTTCTGTTGTTTCTGGATTCTCTTTTTTTGTTTCTTCTTTGATTGCGGCAACAGTATCAGTAACAGCTGGAGTTTTTATGGATTCTAATTCTTTCTCTGAATTGTTTTGTTTGCAATTTGTAAATAGTAAAGCCAAAAGCGCGAAACATGCTATTTTCTTCATTAGTTTAAATTTGTTTGATTAATTAAGTTTTGCCATGACAGCACTAAATTTTTCTTTGCCACGAATTTCACGAATTTTCGCGAATTATTTTTATTGTTGGTGCGAATAAAAAGAAATTTGTGAAAATTCGTGAAATTCGTGGCAAAAAAATAATCTTAGTTGTCTTAGCGCCTTCGTGGCAGATTAAAAAAAACGCCATGAAACCTAAGTCTCACAGCGTTTTCATCTCAAAAAATAAATAATTAACGGGTACGGGTATTATTTCCAGCCGCCACCAAGCGCACGATACAAATCGGTGTTGGCTGTAAGTTGTTGTCTTTTAAGATCTGCTAATTCTAATTCGCTTTGTAAAAGATTTGCCTGCGCAGTTAAAACTTCAAGATATTCTGCTAATCCGTTTTGGAATAACAAATTTGAATTTTTAATTGCCTGTTGTAATGTCTTTACTTTTTCTTTTAAGAAAGTTTCTTGCTGTTGTAGTTTCTCCACTTTTACTAAAGCATCTGAAACTTCGCTTACGGCAACCAAAACAGATTGTCTAAAAGCTAAAACCGCTTTTTCTCTTTCTGCAACAGCGATATTATATTGTGTTCTTACTCTTTTGTTGTTCAGAATAGGTTGAGTTAAACCACCTGCAACAGTTCCGAATAGAGAAGCTGGAATATTGAACCAGCTGCTCGTTTCGAAAGAGTTCAAACCGCCTTGAGCCGTAATTCTAAGAGCTGGGTATAAATCCGCTTTTGTGATACCGACATTGGCGTTTGCTGCTTTAAGCGCTAATTCAGCACTTTTTACATCTGGTCTTCTGCTTACTAATGAAGACGGAATTCCAATTGCATTATTGTTTTTTACTTCTAAAGCACTTAAACGAATTGATCTTTCTTTCGCACCAGGAAAAGATCCCGTTAAAACACTCAATGCATTTTCTTGAATCGCAATATTTTGTTCTAATAACGGAATCAATTGTGCCGAGTTTAATTTCTGTGCTTCAGATTGTTGTATTGCTAAATTAGTTACCTGACCAGCATCGTATTTTAATTTGATGATATTCGTTGTACTATCATTTAAACGTAGATTTTGTCTGGCAATATCCAATTGAGCGTCAAGCATCAAAAGATTGTAATAGCCTCTAGAAACATTGGCTACAATTGTAGTTTGCAATGCTTTTTTCACTTCTTCAGATTGAAGATATCCTGCGTAAGCCCCTTTCTTTTGGTTTCTAATCTTTCCCCAAATATCAGCTTCCCAAGAAAGTGAAGCTCCGGCAGAATAATCGTCAATATGTTTTTGTCCTAATGCTTGACCCAAGTTCATTCCAGTAAAACTATTGTCTGAAGGATTGCTGGTGCTTGCATTTACAACTAAGTTCACTTGAGGAACATTTCCCCATTTGGACTGCGTAAATCTGTATTGTGCGATTTCGATGTTTTTCTCTGCAATAAGCAAATCATTGTTTCTCGCTACAGCGCTGTCTATTAGTTTGATAATATCTTTTTCAGTATAGAAGTTTTTCCACTCCACATCGGCAATACTTGTTGTATCACTCGAAACCGATGCATTCCTGAAATTCTCAGGAAATGCATCTTTTGGAGTTTCAATATCCTTAGAGACTGAACAGGATATTAGAGTCGTGATCAGAATGGCGAAGGTCACGATTTTGGTTATATAATTTTTCATTGTCTTTTTATTAGATTTCTGTACCCTTTGGTTTTGGGTAGAATTTTTTTAAACACATAGAAACATAGTTTTTGTAAACTTTAAAAGAGGCGTTTCACTAATTTAAATGCACATAGTTTAGCTATGCGTGGAAACTAGTTTCTTTTATTCTCTTTTTTATGAGATAAAAATCTATGTCTCTATGTGTTTAAATTTATTTTTTATATCTCTGTACAAATATCTTTTTTGGTTTCAAGATCTTTCGAGATTCTGTATGATATATATCCGATGCCAACTATTATGGCAACAAGGATTGTAGTTATATAGTTTTCCATTTTTATTTTTCTTCGTTGTGAATAACAGCGATTGGTTTGCCGCTGAATTTTTCTTGTAAATATTGGAACACGATGAACAATACAGGAATAATAAATAATCCTAAAATTACTCCTGAGATCATTCCTCCCGCAGCTCCAATACTGATGGAGTGATTTCCTTGAGCCGATGGTCCTTTGGCGCTCATCATTGGCACTAAACCAACAATAAAGGCTAGTGAGGTCATGATAATTGGTCTTAGACGAAGTTTCGCAGCATCTATAGAAGCTTTTACTAACGCCATACCTGATTTTCGTTTTTGTACCGCAAACTCCACAATCAAAATGGCATTTTTAGCGAGTAGTCCAATCAGCATGACAAGGGCAACTTGTACATAAATGTTGTTTTCGATTCCTGTTAAACCAATTGCCACAAATACTCCAAAAATACCTGCAGGGATTGATAAAATAACCGCTAGAGGAAGGATATAACTCTCATACTGTGCAGCAAGTAGGAAATAAATGAATATCAAACACAGTAAGAAAATTGTAGCCGACTGCCCTCCAGAAGAAATCTCTTCACGCGTTTGGCCCGAGAATTCAAACCCGTAACCTGCAGGCAATTGTTGTTTGGCAACTTCTTCAATCGCTTTAATGGCATCTCCAGAACTAAATCCAGGTTTCGGAATGGCATTAATAGAAATTGAGTTAAACAAATTATATCGAGAAGCGGTTTCAGAACCATAAATACGAGTTAGTTTTACTAAAGTATTTATCGGCACCATTTCGCCTGTTTTATTTTTTACGAATACACGGTCAATTGCTGTTGGATCTGCTCTGTCGGCAATATCAGCCTGAACAACCACACGGTAATATTTACCAAATCGGTTGAAGTCTGAAGCCTGTGCACTACCAAAGTAAGCCTGCATAGTTTGTAAAATGTCTTTTACATTAACACCTAACTGATTCGCTTTTTCATCGTTAATGTCCAATTGTAATTGAGGATAATCAGCTTTGAAAGAGGTAAAGGCAACCGCAATTTCAGGACGTTTCATTAATTCGCCAATGAAATTTTGAGAAATACCACTGAATTTATCCAGTTTTCCTCCCGTTTTATCCTGAAGAACTAAATCCAAAGCTTCAACGTTACTAAATCCAGGAACAGTTGGGAAACTGAAGACGAAGAAACTTCCGCCTGAAATAGAGCCTAGTTTACCACGAACCTGATTCATGATTTCGTCGATGTTTTTAACTTCTCCACGTTCTTCGTTTGGTTTAAGCAATACGAAAACAACTGCAGAAGATGGACTCGTAGAATTCGTCAATAAGTTGAATCCTGAAATTGCTGTTACAAATCGTGAAGCATCTAAACCTCTTAATGTATTTTCAGCCTCAGTCATTACTTTTTGAGTTCCGTCAAGCGAAGTTCCCGATGGTGTGTTAACCGCAATCGCAATAAATCCTTGATCTTCTGTTGGGATAAATCCTGCTGGAGTTGTTTTTACTAATAAAACAGTTGCCAAAGTAATTAATGCCAATCCGCCTAAACTGAACCATTTTTTTCTGATTAAGAATTTCAATCCGCCAACATAACGGTTTGTCAGCGATTCAAAACTGCTGTTAAAAGCAGAGAAGAATTTTTCTTTAAATCCTTTTTTCTCATAAGGTGCATTTGCATCATGAGCACCATGATTGTCTTTCAAAAATAAGGCAGCAAGCGCAGGACTTAAAGTCAAGGCATTAACAGCCGAAATTACAATTGCAATTGCCATCGTAAAGGCAAACTGACGATAGAAAACTCCCGTAGAACCTTCCATAAAACCAACCGGCAGGAATACAGCAGCCATTACCAGCGTAATCGAGATAATAGCACCCGTTATTTCGTGCATTGCTTCATGCGTGGCGATTTTTGGAGACAGATGTTTGTGCTCCATTTTCGCATGCACGGCCTCGACGACTACAATCGCGTCATCTACCACAATACCAATCGCCAGAATTAATGCGAAAAGCGTTAGAAGGTTGATCGAGAATCCGAATAACTGCATGAAGAAGAACGTTCCTAAAATTGCTACAGGTACAGCAATAGCCGGAATTAAAGTTGATCTAAAATCTTGCAGGAAGATAAATACCACAACGAAAACCAAAATAAAAGCTTCCAATAAGGTATGTTCAACCTGTTCGATTGATTGGTCTAAAGATACTTTCGTACTATAGAATATATTGTGTTTAATGCCTGTTGGAAAATCTTTAGAAGCTTTTTCCATCATTTTATTGATCGCAATCTGAATATCATTTGAGTTCGATCCAGCTAACTGAATAACCCCAATTACAATTCCTTTTTTACCATTTAAACGAGTTAAACTGTTGTAAGAGTAAGCACCTAATTCAACTCTCGCAACATCTTTTAAGCGAAGAACAGAACCATCTGCATTAGAGCGAATTGCAATGTTTTGATAATCTTCTGGTTTAGTAAGTTTTCCTTTGTATTTGATTACGTATTCGAAAACCTCTTTACTTCTTTCCCCAAATTTACCTGGCGCAGCTTCCAAACTTTTGTCTTGAATTGCTGCCATTACTTCATTTGGCGTTACTTTGTAAGTTGACATTTGTGTTGGATTCAACCAAACACGCATAGAGTAATCTTTTACACCACCAAAAATACTGGCAGAACCAACTCCGGGAATACGTTTTAATTCCGGAATAATATTAATCTGAGCATAGTTGGCCACAAAAGTCTGATCGTATTTAGCTTCATCCTCCGTGTACATACCAATCGCCATGATGAAACTGTTTTGCTGTTTCGCCGTGATAATACCTTGTTGTACAACCTCGGCAGGCAATTGACTTGTCGCTTGAGCCACTCTGTTTTGTACGTTTACCGCAGCTTGATCGGCATCTGTTCCTAGTTTAAAGAACACCGTAATCGCCAAACTACCATCGTTACTCGCAGTAGAACTCATGTAAGTCATGTTTTCTACACCATTTATTGACTCTTCCAGAGAAGGTGCCACAGAACGTAAAACCGTTTCTGCATTCGCTCCAGGATATACCGCTGTTACCAAAACCGATGGAGGCGCAATATCAGGAAACTGTTGTAAAGGCAGTTTAGTTAAACCAAGCACACCTAGAATCACCAATAAAATGGAGATAACAGTTGCCAGTACTGGTCTTTGTATAAATATCTTGAACATTATTTCTTTTGATTATTTTTTGTTAGTTACTTCGGCAACTTTAGTTGATTTTTCAGGCTGAATCGCTTGTCCGTCCTGCAATTTGTCAATACCGCTTAACACGATTTGATCACCAGATTTTACACCGTCTTTAATTAAATAATTCGTACCGCTTTTCCCTACAACGGTAATTGGCATTTTAGTTACTTTGTTGTCTTTTCCAACTGTGAAAACAAATACTTTGTCCTGCATTTCAACTGTAGCAGCCTGCGGAACCAAAATTGCGTCATCGTGATTTAATCCTAAACGAATTCTTCCAGTGTTTCCAGAACGTAAAATTCCGTTTGCATTTGGGAAAGTTGCTCTAATCGTGATCGCTCCGGTTGTTTTATCAAACTGACCGTCAACCATATCGATTTTTCCTGTTTTTGGGTAAGCATTGTTATCAGCCAAAATCAAAGTCACAGGAGGTAATTTTTTGATTTTATCGCCTAATGAACTTCCAGCATATTGCTCTTTAAAGTTGATGAAATCAGTTTCACCTAAAGAGAAATATGCAAATACTTCGTGAACATCAGACAGCGTAGTAAGAGCTTCAACATCAGTTGCAGAAACTAAACTTCCTTGTTTTTTAGGTAATCTTCCAATGTAACCGCTTACTGGAGCCGTAACATTGGTATATCCTAAATTAATTTTAGCAGAACCCACCATTGCTTTTGCTTGTTCAATATTTGCAGCAGCAATTTTTTGTGAAGCTTTAGCTGTTTTCAACTGATAATCAGAAACTACTTTGTTTTGAACAAGCGGAGTCAATTTATCAACTTCTAAGTTAGCGTTGATCAAAGCCGCTTCAGCTGCATGAAGACTTGCCAAAGCATTGTTTAACTGCTCACGGAACGGACGCTCATTGATTTTAAATAACGTTTGTCCTTTATTTACATAAGCACCTTCGTCAACAAAAATTCGGTCTAAATTTCCACTTACTTGTGGACGAATTTCAACGTCTACAGTTCCTTGTATAGAAGCAGGATATTCAGAGTCAGTGATTGTGTTTGCACTTGTGATAGCCAACACTGGTAAAACCGGTGGAGGTGGAGCAGTAGGAGCCTGATTTTTATCTCCACAACTGCTTAAAACTAATGCTAGAATAAAACTGGATATAATTACATTTTTCATTTTCATTTTGGTTTTAATTGGTTGAACATTTTCTCGGGTAAAAATTGTTGGAATTCTAGAATTCTCGGGATTCATATTTAATTGAATTAAATTATCTAACATTGTTAAGTAAATGAGCACAAACTTCTCTACTTTAATCATTTTCAACTGTGTTCTTAAATCGGTATTAAATTATCTAACGTCGTTAAGTAAAAGTCTAAAAAAAGAGTTTTATTACCTCGATTAAATTTTCTAACAGTGTTAAGTGAAGGTTATAAAAAAAAGGATTTTATATTATCCGATTAAATCATTTTACACCGTTAAGTAAAAATTGAAAAAAATATTATTGTATTGATTTGATGATACCGCCAATGGCATCCTTCAAAATTTGAGCATTAATTGTTTCTAAAATGTCACTTTTATTAATGATGTTGATGGCGATTAAACCATGAATAACAGAAAAGAAAGTGAAGTACTTTTGTTTTATAATATCTTGACTCGGATTGCTGTCTTTCATTACTTCAGCAATCACCTGAGTAAATAATTTGTAAGGTCCCTCTTGAGCCGAACATCGTTGTGCACAGCACGTCATTTGAACACCAAACATCAGCTGATACATTTCAGTATTAGTAAAAGCGAAGTCCCAGTAAGTCATCCACATGGCTTCCAATTGATCTTCGGGTTTTTCAAACTTATCTATTGCAGTTTGCAATTCTTTAGTCAGTTTGATGAAACCTTTGCCAGTCAGTTCTTCTAATATCGCTTCTTTATTCGAGAAATATTCATAAATAATAGGAGCAGTATATTCAATTCTGTCGGCAATTTTACGCATACTCAAACCATTCCAGCCTTCTTCTTTTACGATATCATAAGCAGCGCCAAGAATATTATTTCTTGTCTCTTCTTTTTGTCTTAAAATTCGATCTTTGCTAGCCATTGTATTCGAGTATTAAATCGTTTAACACTGTTAGGCAAATGTATGGCGGATTTTCGAATTTCAAAATGTTTTTATCATAATATTTTCTTATCGTACAATAAGAAATTTTAAAAATGCTCGTAAAGTATTGATTTTACTGGATTTTAAATTTTTAAAATATTTTTTTGAAGCAGAACATTTTTCGTTTTCAAGACGTTTTGTCCCGCTCTGCACTATATCTTTTGTGTTGAACCCCAACACAAAAGGATGCCGTTTCGATCGGGGCTAGGCGAGAAAGTATCTTTTTCATAATTTTTGAAAGACTATGATTATACTTTTTTTGTACGAAGTTTGTCATCCTGACGAAGGAAGGATCACACTTGTAAATCGACAAAGATTAGAAAACAAGCCGTGTTTGTCATTCCGACGAAGGAGGAATCTTCGCAAGTAATTCCACAAAGATTGGCAATCCTGATTGCGGAACTACTAATGTGATCCTTCCTTCGTAAGGATGACAAAAAAACATCTATAGATCTATCTGTATTCGAATTTTTCGTAACATTACAATAAAAAAAATGAACACACTGACTACCATCAAAACCACATTTGCTTTTTTACTTTTCCAACAAGTAACTTTTGCTCAGGAAACCAAAAAAGAAACTGCACCGCCACAATACACAATCGAAAACTGTGTCAATCATTTTGAATTAGACAAAGCCACGAAAACCAAAGTAGGTTATCAATATTGGTTTGGCGATAAAAACTTCACTCATGAAAATACTTTAAAAATGAGTATTGTCGAACCTGGAAAATCAACACACGCGCCACATCATCATCCTGAAGAAGAATTCTTTTATATTCTAGAAGGTTCCGCTTCTTTTTTCTTAGACGGAAAAACCGTTGTGGTTGGACCAAATACTAGTTTATACTGCCCGCCAAATGCCGAACACGGGATAAGCAATGCCGGAAATACCAATTTAAAATACTTGGTGATCAAAAAAGATTTACGATAAATGAAATCTAAATTCTTACTAATTAATATTTATCGCATAAATCACATAACTTCCATCTCCTTTTGAAAATTTAAGAGTATAATTACCGGCTGTTCTAGCAGTAAAATTATAGGTAGTTTCTATTATTGGAATATTCATGGTACAAAAACATCCTTCGTATTTTGCTTTTATGGTAATCGTCTTGGTGTTTCCTAAATTTGTTTCAGAGATAGAACTAAAACTACCACAGCCATTATCAACGTTAAATTTGATTTTAATTGGAATGGTTTGATTTACCTGACCACTTGCAGGAACTTGTGCCGAAATCACAGAAGCATTTCGATAAGATAGACAAACCTGATCAAAGGTTTCGGTGAATGTAACAAAAGAATACTTTTTCATTTCAGTTTTCCAGTACGTGTGACTTCCTATAGGCACACCTAAATAAATATTTTTAGTTCCAATTGATCCGTCTTCCCATTTTAGTGACGAAATTAATTCAAGAAAGTCATTTTGATTGTTAACGTCCATGTTGAACAAAACATTTCCGATGTGCGTTTTGTTTATTGACTCCATATAAAAAACGGAGTGGGGCGTAGCAGCCCAAGCACCGGTTTTGATATAAGGTTTTTCATTTAAGGTATTGATCAAATTTTCAATACCGCTTTTAGGAGTATTGGAGTGAAAGAAAAAGCCATTCATTTGTAGAATGTCAAATTTTAGTTCATTTAGCGTATTAAATACTTCACGTAAATCTGCATCTTTCTTGATTCCTATAGCCAAATTAACTTTGGTTGAATTTTCTGTAGAAAAAACTACTTGAGTTTCCGTTTCAGCATTTTCGCTAGAACAGCTAAAAAATAAGAATGTAATAATACTTAAGGTTAAAATTTTGCTCATTTTCTATTGGTTTTATTAAATAGATGAACTAATTATCAAATGGTTGCGTGTAAAATTAATTTTTTTAATGCTTAACCTATTTTATTTCCGTTATTGTTTTTTTTTGTGAAAATGGTAACAATACCAATTTTAAAGATTTTGTTAGAAGAAGTATTTGCAGATAGAAGTAATTACTAATCTCGATTTTTATTTTTTTTTTGTAACGGAATGACGTAATTTTTTAAAGTAACCACTGCTTAGTAAGAATTACGTTTTTATTTTTTGAAACATAAGGAAAAATTAATTCAGAACTTTCGACAGGTCATTCATATTCGGTACTTGCGATTTTTCAAATAAACGATGAGTAGATAACCCATTATTGCAATTATGATATAAAAAGAAATTTTAAAATAAATATTGACATAAAAGGATCTCATTTCAGCATTATAGTATCCTTGCGGAGCATTTTTCAAAAAGTAATCCCCTGTAAGTTTGCTTTTGTAAAGCGGTTGTTTCTCATGATTATTGCTGAGATATTCTAGTTTGCTTACTTCTAATCGTACAAATGAGTTGTTGTTTGTTGTTGTCCCTTCGACTGTATAGGAAAGACTTTCACCCTCGCCAGTTCCTGTATCTTTGTAAATTCTTTTTATTACTAAAAAATCATCAATCATGTATGATTCTTTATTCTTCAAACTTCTTAAATTATCATATTCTCTAAAATAAGTATTAGAGTTAATGCCAATAATAGTTAGAAGAGTTGCTATAATTGCATTACAAATAACAGTAAAGATTAATACTGTTTGGATTATTTTACGCATAAAGATTAGGAAATTCTATTATTTGCTATTCCTTGCCCCAAATTCTGGTATTCAAATCCAGTTCTTGAACAATATTATGCATAAACTGCACTATAGAAAGGTCATCAGTAAGTAAATTGGGATCTAAAAGTGAAGAATGAATAGGTGGTTCAAAATAATTATGAGATAATGGAAAAGCAATATACATTTTAGAATTTATGAAGGAGAGTGAAATCGTTTCATCAGATTTTTTGTTTAAATCCAGAATTCTTTCCATCATAGCTGGCGTCAAAATATATCTGGCCTCGATTTGGTTTTTAGAATAGGTAACAAAAACACTGTCAAATGCAGTGTTTTCTAATTGTATCAATTCGGTGTTTCCAAAACTAAAAATATTTTTAGAAAACCAAGAACCAATTGCATCTCCAATACCTTTAGGGCGTACAACTGTCGAAACATTAAAATTTTTATTGAAATCGGCTACAAAAATAATTCCCTTAAAAATGGTGTGCCATTCGGTACGGGTTCCATTTTTTGTCTGTGTTTCGGTTTTGTATTCGGCATGAACTTCGGCAAACCAGAAAGCTGTTTTGTCGGCTATTCCGCTTATTAAATCCTGAGTTTTATAACGATCTGGTCGTGTTGTAAAAAGTTCAGAGTTCACAAATTCAGAATGGGACAATCCGCTTTGTGGTGTAATCGTTAAAGTTTCATTGATTTTTTTTAAAGCCGATGCTACTACGCTTGTTTTATAGGTCGTCTTGTATTTTTTGGCTTCTTCATCTATTTTGTAATACATTACAATTCCAATAATAGCTGGAACCAAAGCACCAAAAACAGACAACGTTGGAAACTTAATAAGAAAACCGATTACCAAAATGACTACTGCAAGCCCAAATAATATATAGCAGGTTTGATAGGTTTCTGCTATTTTTTTTCGATCAATTTCCAGTGTATTCAAAACCTCTTGCAAGACTTGATTACTATTAATTTCTGAATCCATTAATTATTAAAAAGCTCTTTTGCACTTATATTTTTACGCTCTTCTGCTGGTGTTTCCAAAACATCAATTTTAGTGTAATTAAGCATTCCAGCAAACATATTTCCTGGAAACATCATGATTGCGTTATTATAATCAGTAACAGCTGAATTGTAAGTTCTTCTGGCTGCAGCGATTTGTTCTTCACTTTCTGTCCAAGTAGATTGTAAATTCAGGAAATTGGTATTGGCCTTTAAATCAGGATAATTTTCAACAGTTACCATTAGACCTTTTACTGTTTTGCTTAGTTCGGTATCTAAACTCGCTTTTTCGGCATCGGTCAAAGAACCTGAAGTGGCTCTTGCACGAAGTTCTACAATTTTAGTTAAGGTACTTTGTTCATAATTCGTGTATTGTTTTACGACTTCTACCAAATTCGGAATCAAATCGAAACGTTTTTTCAACATGACATCAATTGCAGAAAAAGCATTGGTTACCTGATTTCTCTTTCCGATAAGTGAATTGTAAATCAAAACACCAAATAATATAAAAACAACAAGTATAATAACAATAATCATAGGTTAAAAATTTAATAGGTTTGCCGACAAATATATAGAAAAGGAAATAAGTATCATTCTTTTTTTTGTAAGAAATAATACTGTCGTAGAAAAAAAATCGACACCTTTTGAGTGTCGTTTTAATAACTATATTAAACCTTTTAAAAGATTAAATGTTTTTATGAGTTTGCATGCTTTTCAAAATATTCAACTGCCATATCCAAAATAGCTTCTTTGGTGGTAAAACTGTATTCTGCTCCATGACTCATTTTATACGATTCTCCCATTTCAGGAAAATGTTGTTTTCCGTTTTCGTAAAATGGATCTGTTACATTCAGCCAGAGATTACGATGTTGATCTTTGAAAGAGAATTGATCCGTATCTGAAACAACTAAGATTGTTCCGTTGTCATTGTCAAGAATAGAAGTATAGTTACTACTCTCATAATTGCCCATTACAGTAATATTTGTTTTGTATTTTTTGGACATTAATTCGACTATTTTATGTTGTATCGGCATAAGAAGTGGTATTTAATTTGTCTTTGAAATAGTAAAATTAAAAATACGCATTTTATTGATTTAGCCACTAAAAGTTTTATTTATATTAAAATAAGTTTTTTTGGAAAGAAAAGGTAGAACGTTTTTGATTGTTAATCTAAAAAGAATGATTGCTAAATAGTTAAAATAAAAAAGACAGCAATTATTTGATTGCTGTCCTTTTTTAGTAAATTGTAATTTTTGCATTTTAAAACCAAATCAAAAATTCTAAAATGCCACATTTTAAAAATGCGTACAGTTGGGTAATCATTAAAAAGCAAAACGTTGGTTAATAGTTTTAATCACTTTTTAATTTCTTTTTCTGGTAAAGTACTATCAGTAAATTTTAATTAAAAGAAATGCATGCATCAATTTTGTCATACATTCTGGCTTTAAATTGCTGTAATGTCAAATTGAATTTGTCTGTTGTATTGGCTCCTTCGTAAAAAAAGAGTTTTTCATTGATGACTTTAATCCCATAATGTTGATCCATGAATTTTTCAAAATAGGCAGCAGCTTTTTCCAAAACGGCTTCTTTAGTCGTAAAAGAGTATTTTATGCCGTCTTTCCTCGTATATTCTTCTCCAACTTTTGGATAATATCTTTGTTCGTTGTAAATAAAAGACTTTGGTGTAGTGGACCAGAAGTTATCATGTGGATCCTTGAATACATAGAAATAATTATTGGATACAGAAAACATAGCACCAGTTTTGGTATCTAAAATAGAATTAAATCTGCCATCAGGACTATTTCCAAGTATAGAAATTCGAGAACTGTATTGTTTGGATAGTAATTCAATAACTTTTTGTAGTGTCTCCATAATAATTATTTTAAGTACTATTTATTTTACGATCGAAGTAAAATTATTTTTAAATGCTTGATTGAATGTCCTTTAAAAGTTATAAAAACAATATAAAAAGTTTAATTGCGTGGTTTTTAAGGGATTCGATTCACAACGTCAGATTTTATAATATTCTCATTGAATCCTGTAAACGCTTCTGTTTTCTAAATCTTAATTTTAAAGTTTTACTTTTTACGCCGATTATTATGGAAAGTTTTTTGCAAGACGTTTTTAAACATTTAGAAGGTTATTACAACAGTATAGTCGATCTTACGCCCAAATTTATTCTAGCCGTTTTGGTTGTTCTCGTTTCTTGGTTCATAGCCTCTCGTGTGGGGATTTTTGCAGGCAACCGACTTAAAGTGAGAATGCACGATCGTCTTTTGGCGACTTTTATTGCCCGTTTAATCAAATCGGTTTTAATAATTATTGGAATTCTATTCATGTTCCGAATTATTGGACTTGACGGAATTGCCCAAAGTATGCTTGCTGGTGCTGGAATTTCTGCTTTTGTAATTGGTTTTGCGCTTAAAGATATTGGTGAAAATTTTCTGGCTGGAATTCTATTAGCATTTAAACGTCCTTTTAGTATTGGAGATATTATTGAAAGTAATGGCGTAAAAGGTGAAGTCATTAATTTGAATCTTCGTGATACAGAGGTAAAAAGCGATTCTAAAATTATTTATATTCCGAATGCACTTCTTATAAAAAACACTTTAATAAACTATAATAGCGAGGGATTTCTGCTTCAGACTTTCACAGTCGGATTAGAGTATGGTTCTGATTACACACGCGCCATTGAACTTGTAAAAGAGGTTCTAGGAAGTAACGAAGAGGTAACCGAAAAAGATCACGAAAACGCTGCTGTTATTACTGATGTTGCGGCTGCGGGAGTTATTCAACTCAATATTCGTTATTGGGTTAAAACAGCTTCTACGATTAAAAATTCTGAATGCCGTTCTAAAATTATCGCAGCAGTTTTGAAAAAACTTAAAGAGAATGAGTTTGTTTTGAAATAGGTTTTTTAAAAAGGGACAGAGGGACAGAGTTGCAAAGTTACAGAGGTTTTTTCGCTTCGCGGATTTTATTCTATTTCATTCATTTATCAGATTTTTTTCGATTGATATGAATTATAATGGGGTTTGTGCCGTCTAAATCTCTTTTACTTCTTCCATACAGACCAATTGCAGTACTATTTAGAGTTGAAAAATCTATTTCGTTTGGACTGACATAGGTGTACATTCCGTATGCGTGACCCGAGACAATCCAGCCTTCTGTTTTGTTTAAATCGGTAACATCGAAATCTGCGGAAGATGTTTCAGTGTAAACTGGGCCAAATTTTTTCATTACTTCAATAGCTTCAATTTCTATATTGGAAATGGCATCTGCATCTTCAAAAATAATGTAAGTGCCATTTTTAAATAAAACCCAATCCTGAAATCTCGGATTTACACTCAACCTAACATGATGAATTAACTCAGATTCTGATATTTCATTTGCTTTTTGATGGTCTGCTTTCTGTTTCATAAAAAATAAGATTAGTAGAATTCTATTGTTTAAAAATGCATCACTTGATATATTTTGCCTCTAAAAGTTTTATTTGTGTTACTATAAGACATTTTAGATTTGTCCTTATCGAATAAAAGCACCTTTAAACGAAATGTCTAAAGGTGCTTTTTCAAAAATTATAAATAGTAAGATTAAGATTCTGTGTTTGTATCTTTTTTACGGTAAACCAAATAAAATACCTGTGGTAAAACCGTTAAGGAAAGAATCATACAAGTTATCAAACCTCCAACAATCATAATGGCTAGGGGTTTTTGAACTTCAGAACCCATTCCTGTTGATAAAGCAGCAGGTAATAATCCTAAAGATCCCATTAAGGCAATCATAACAATTGGGCGAATACGGCTGTAGATTCCGTGCGAAATGGCATCTTTTAAATGCATTCCCGCGCGCATATTTTCTCGAATCATTCCGATGAGGACAATACTATCAATCGCACTCACTCCAAATAGAATGATAAATCCAATTCCTGCCGAGATTCCGAAAACGGTTCCTGTTGCCCAAAGCGATAAGAATCCACCAATAAAAGCATACGGCATCGCACTGATGGCTACCAAAGTATCTTTGAAATTACCAAAGTTGAAATACAAAAGACATAAAATCAAGATCAAAACAACAGGAACAATCATCGCTAATTGTTTGGATGCTCTTTCTTTACTTTCAAATTCTCCTGCCCATTTCATGACGTTTTCTTTTGGAAGTTTAACTTCGGCAGCTACTTTTTTCTGTGCTTCTTCGATCGTACTTCCTAAATCGCGTCCTTCAATACTAAATCCTACGGCAATGTAACGGCTGTTTCCTTCGCGGTAAATAAAAGTTGGACCTGTTTTGTATTCTACGGTTGCAATTTCTTTTAAAGGCACTTTTTTACCATTCATAGTCGGAATCAAAATACTTTCTATTTTTTCTTTAGAATCACGGTATTCTTTTTCAAAACGCAGGGTAATGTCAAATATCTTTTCGTCGTCATAGAATTTTGTTGCGGCTTGGCCACCAATTGTCATTCTAATAACCGCCTGCGCATCGGCAGTGGTTACGGCATAACGCGCCATTTTTTCATCTTCAAGCTGAATTCTTAATTCTGGTAATCCAATGTTTTTATAAACGTTGATATCTTCAATTCCTTTTACATTTTTAATGGAATTAGCGACTTTTGCAGCCATTTCTTCCATCTGGAAAAGATCACTTCCGAAAATCTTAATCGCCAACGGACTTTTAACTCCCGCTACATATTCTTCCACATTATCCTGAATTGGCTGACTGAAACCAAACGCAACTCCAGGATATACATCGAGTATTTTTTTGATTTCGGCAATCAGTTCTTCTTTGCTGATGTCGTGTTTCCATTCATCTTTATGTTTTAATTCGATGTGGAATTCGATATTAAAAAATCCAGTTGGGTCGGTTCCGTCGTTTGGTCTTCCCGTTTGCGAAAGCACAAATTTCACTTCTTCAAACTTCCTGATTTTGGCTTTCATTTCTTTAGTCAATCGAACCGATTCATCCAAATTAATACTATTAGGAAGCGTTGCTCTCACATAAATGGCACCTTCATTCAGCTTCGGAATAAATTCTGATCCGTAAAATGCAAATCGCACGCAACAAACGGCCAATAAAGCTAAGAAAGCATAAATTGTAGTTTTTCTATGTTTTGTACTCCATTGAAAAAGTTTGTACAAATTGGTTCTAAAAAAACGCGAAATCATGTTTTCTTTTTCCACAATGTTTTTCGTCAACATCACTTTACACATGGCAGGCACGTAAGTAAGCGATAAAATCAGCGAACCTAATAAGGCGTAACCCAGAGTAAAGGCTAGGGGAGAGAACATTTTTCCTTCTACTTTCGTGAAAGAGAAAATTGGCATTAACGCCACAATCAAAATAATCAGGGCAAAGAAAATATAGGTTGCCACGCTTCCCACGCTTTTCTTGATTAAGCCCATTTTACTCATGCTGTTAAAACGTTCCATTCCCACTTTATGGGCTTTCTTTTCGAGAGAAACAAATACGTTTTCTACGATAACCAATGTTCCTTCGAGCAGTAATCCGAAATCGAGCGCTCCCATAGAAATCAAGTTCGCAGGAAGTCCCTGAATTCGTAACATTACAATGGCAAACAAAAATGAAAGCGGAATCACAGTCGCCACAATCAACGAAGTACGCCAATTGTAAAGGAAAATGAACACGATTAATGAAACCAATAAAACGCCTTCAATTAAGTTTTTGGTAACCGTTTTTACAGTTGTATTAACCAATTCGGTACGATCAATAAATGGAACGATTTTGACATTATCAGGCAAAACTCTTTCATTTAATTCAGCCAAACGTTCTTTTAATCTTCCAATAACTTCGCCCGGATTTTCACCACGAAGCATAATTACGATTCCTTCTACAACATCATCATCGCCATCTAAACCAACTTGTCCTAATCTCGGTTTTGCCGAAATCGAAACTTCGGCTACGTGTTTTACTAAAACTGGCGCTCCGCCTTTGGTTTCAATTAAAATATTACCAATATCTTCGACTTTATTTACCAATCCAACTCCACGAACCACGTAAGCCTGATCACCACGCTGAATAACGTCTCCACCCACATTGATATTACTTTTTGAAACGGCTTCGTAAACATCCAATGCCGATAAATTATAATTTTCAAGTTCAGTAGGATTGATTTTGATTTCGAACATTTTTTCTTCTCCACCAAAACTTACCACATCGGCAACTCCGGGAACGGCAACCAATTCTCTTTCGATAACCCAATCCTGAATCGCCTGAACTTCTTTAATAGGCAAATCACTCTTAATTACATATCTAAAGATTTCGCCCGTTGCTCCAGACGGCGGATCGATTTCAACATCGGCACCTTCCGGAAGATCCAGTCCGTTTAATCGGTTTGAGGCGTATTGCTGAGCGTAAAAATCTTCAACTCCGTCATCAAATAAAACGGTTACAACCGATAGTCCGAAAAGGGAAATAGAACGAACTTCTGCCTTTTTCGGGATCGTGTTCATTTCTTTCGAAATAGGAAGCGTGATGAATTTCTCTACTTCTTCGGCACTTCGTCCAGGCCATTGTGTAATAATTCTGGCTCTTGTATTGGTTACGTCGGGAAATGCTTCTATGGGTGTATGAATGTAACTCACGATTCCCGCCACCAATAAAACGGCAGTCAGGAAAAACACGATGAGTGAGTTTTTCAAGGAGAAAGCCACCAGACCTTGTACAAATTTTTTCATGTCTTGTATTTTTTATCCGTTTTTAAGGATCTTAGTTTTTTAATCTTTCGTGAATCAACAATTGGTTTTTGGTAATTACCTTTTCGCCTTCGTTAACGCCTTTGTCAAAATAAAGCCAGCTGTTGTTTTTCAGTTTCGGATTTATTTCTCTGGTTTCAATTGTACAATCGTCTTTGTAGATTAAGATATAATCACGATTGTTGTCAAAAATGGCTGCTTTTGCAGGAACTGAAACCAATTCTTCACCACCCACACTTTTATCAATTGTAATATCAGCGGTCATTCCTGGTTTTAATTTCAGGTTTCGGTTGTCCATTACAATTCGCGCTTTTAAAACGTGTTCTTCGGCATCAAAAATCTTAGCCATCATATTGATTTTTCCTTTAAAGATTTCTCCCGGATAAGCTGGTGTTGTAACATCAACAGCCATATTTTCCTTGATGCTGTTTAGGTTACTGGTATACACATTGACCAAAACCCAGATTTCTTTTAAATCAGAAATGGTGAATAGAGAACCCGTTTCATCTGTAATCTGCGTTCCTGTGCTGATGTTTTTATCTACAATATAACCTTCAGTTGGCGCTTTAATTTGAAAAACAGATCGGTCACTGCTTGCGCTAAACATCTCTAAATTGGCTCTCACATTTTCTAAAGAAGATTTTAAAACGTCCAATTCGCTTTGCGCTTGAAGTAAATCTTTTTGAGAAGAAATCCCGTCTTCAAACATTGATTTTGTTGCTTGTAATTGACGTTGTGCCACGGTAATCTGCGACTGCAATGATCTGCTTTCTGACTGCATGCTGTTTAGTTCTGTACTTTTAATTTCTGCCAGAACTTGTCCTTTTTTAACATAATCGCCCAAAGAGAAAGTAGTTTTAGTAATAATACCTTCCACAAGACTGTTAAACTGAACTACGTGATCACCGTTATAAGTAATGTTTCCCGTAAGATTAATCGATTCGCTTACAGCACGTTTTTGTGCTGGTTCAATCGTAATTTTTTCTTTTAAATCTTTATCGATACAGAATTTTTCGTCCTGTACTTTTTTAACTTCTTCTTTCTTGCCACATCCGTAAACGAGCATTAACCCAAGCATTGGGATTACAATAAGTTTCTTCATTTCTGTTTTATATTTTGAGTAGGTGATGTGTTAATTGATTTCCTGCCCTGTGATGTAGCGCAGTTCTTCCAGATTTTTATTCAGGTCTTTTTTAGAATTCAGCAGTATCGATTTGTTGTCTAAATAGGCATTAACAAAATCAAGATATTCTAACATGCTGGTGTTTCTTTGCATAAAATTTCTACGATAGCTTTCTAAAAGTTTATCTAAATCGCCTTCAAAACTAGCATCGGCACTTTCGTATAATTTTTTGGTGGTGATGAAATCCTGATACGCGTTTAAAACCTCAGATTGGACACTTAAAGTTTTTTCTTCCGTAAGCAGTTTTCCTTGATCAATAGCGATTTTAGCGGCTTTAATATTTCCCTGATTTCGATTAAAAAACGGAAGATCAAGCGAGAATCCAATTCCAACAAAATCGTTCATTAAACTCGCTCCACGGTCGTAACTTACACCAAGTGTCACGTCTGGTGTACGCATGGCTCTTTCGTATTTGTATTTGTTGTCGTTGTATTCGTTTCCAAGTTTTAGGACTTTCATATCAGGACGATTCTCAATTGCCGATTCCATAAGATTCGCCAGATTGATTTCTTCGATATTTTTATTCACAGGAACAAAACCTTCATCAGTCAATTTGATAAAACTTGTAGCAGGAAGATTCATTAAAACTTTCAATTCTTTTTGCAAAGAATTGTTCTCTTTTTGTAAATCATTAATTTCTTTTAAAAACTGAAGTTCCGTAGCTTTTAAACGAACATATTCGCCTTTACCAACATTTCCTTGCGCAACCTGATTTTTATACGCTTTCAATAAAGTCTGCATCGAAGAAAGCTGGTTTTGATACACTTCTTCTTGTGCTTGATTGTATTGTAAATCGGTTAGATTTTCTCTGAATTCGATTTTTAAATTGCGTAAAAAAGTCTTGAAATATTCCTTAGCGATTTCAGCACTTACTTTTTCCATCGCAATCATTTTTTTACGTTTTCCTGCCGTCTGAATCAATTGCTCTAATTCGGCATTGACTTGTTGCGTTCTTCCGTAATTTCCCCATAAAACGGGCAATTGTTGGGCCGTAGCATTGCTCCAAAGATTGATTTCTCCAACAGTAAAGGTTGGATTTGGCCATAATTTTGCTTGAATAACCTGTGCATCAGCAATGTCGATATTCAGTTTTTCGGAAATAAGAGAAATGTTCTTTTCCAGAAATATAGCCTCGGCCTGATTTCGAGAAAGAACAATTGTATCGCTGATGGCGCCAATTTGTGCCATACTTTTGAGCGATACAATTAAAAACAAGGTTAAAAATAGACGTTTCAAATTGAGTAGATTTAATAAGATGCAAAACTATTTGCTGTATATTAAGCCCTAATTTGATGTCTGTTAGAAACCAGTAAGAGTTGGATTAGAAAACGATTAGAGTTTCGGGAAAACCAGTGTTACCGTGGTTCCAACCGCTTTTTTAGAAGTTATGGTAAACGCAATATTATTTTGTTTGAAGATTACATTGGCTAAAGTTAAACCAATGCCGCTTCCTTTTATATCGTTTACATTTTTACCTCTGTAAAAGGTTTGTTTGATGAATTGAAGATCGTCCTCGCTAATACCTTTTCCCTGATCTTCAATGACAATTTTTAATTGCTGATTTTGTTCTAATAAACTGATTTTTATCGGATTTCCATCTGAATATTTAACGGCATTTTCGATGATATTAAACAAAGCGATTTTTATTTCGTTAGAATTTCCGTGAATCGAAAGCAATTTGTCATTTGCAACTTCTAATGCAATTTGAATTTGTCCTTTCAATTGATAACTAGCCGATAATTGATCGTTAATATCCCAAACCAATTCGTCGACCCTGAAAATTTCGTTGAGTTCCATATTCTCACGAAGACCCGAAAGCATCATCAAAGTATTCATCGTATCTTCGATTTGATAGACGTTTTCTAATACTTTCTGAGACATTTCTTTGTATTCGGCACTGGTTCTGTCTTTTTGGGCAAAAACTTCAAGGTTTCCAGAAATGGCGGTTAAAGGCGTTTTAAACTCGTGCGAAACATAATTGATGAAGTTTTTTTGAATGATAAAAGTATCCGAAAGTCGTTTCAGTAGATTGTTGTACGTTTCTATCAATTCCTGAACATCGTCTTTGGTATTGGGAGAAACAATTTGTTTGTCCAGAGAAGAAGCCTGAATCTCATTTACCTGATTGATAATATTTTTGATCGGACTATAAGCCAAATTAGAAAGTACTCGGCTGACCAAATAAATACTGACTAATCCCGAAATTAATACCAAAATCATGATAATCAAAAGTCGATCGGTCATGGTTTTAAAATCGGTATCATTTTTTTTGACGAAAACCACAAAATCTCCTTGATTGTCATGGTAATAACTTCCGAAATAAAAATGATGTTTCGACTTGAAACTTAGTTTTCTGTTTTTTCTAATGTAATCTAATCGGGTTTTATTGATATTATGATCTAAAGTTTTATCGCCATATACAATTTGGTTTTTCTCGTTATAAACACGCGTCACAATTTCAAGTGAATTTTCGCGGAATTGCTGTCCGATAATTAAATGCTGGTTTTCTGGAAGTTCGTCTTTTTCTAAGTAGAAAATCCCCGTCAATAAACAGGTTTTCTGCAATTCGTTATACACGATTTTTTCAGAATAACTGTAGAAAGAAAAATACGTGATCAGCGAAGCAATGACAAACACAACGCTGAATGTCAAAGAAGAAATTAAAGTAAAACGATTACGGATTTTCATAATTCTTCTTTTAGCATGTAACCGATTCCTTTTATGGTGTGAATGAACTTATGATTGTGTTCGATTTTGTTTCTTAAATACGAAATATACACATCGACAACATTGGTGTTATTGTCGTAATTAATTCCCCAAACCGCAGTTAAAATCTGAGTTCGCGACATCACTTTATTTCTGTTTTCTAATAAATACAAAAGCAGTTTGTATTCTCTTGGCGAAAGATCGATTAGTTCGTTGTTTTCTGTGACTTTATGTTCGTCCGGATTGATGGTTAAAGTCCCGCAGGTGTATAAAGTTTCGGGTTCGCTATAATTGAATTTCGTTCTTCGCGTAAGCGCATTTACTCTCGAAATGAGTTCTTTAAAATGAAAAGGTTTTACGAGATAATCATCGGCACCAGAATCTAATGCGGTAACTTTATCATCGGTATTACTCAAAGCGCTGAGCATTAAAATTGGAGTATGAATCTTTTTAAAACGCATTAATTTTGTCAGCTGAATGCCGTCAATTCCCGGAAGCATAATATCCATCAAGATAATATCCCAAGTGTTTTCCTGAACAAGGTCGCGCGCCATTTCGCCCGTTTCGGCAAGATGCACGGTAAAGTTATTTTCTTCTAAACCTTTTATAATAAATTCGCTGATGCGTTTATCATCTTCAATGAGTAAAACATTCATAAATGGTATATTAATTTGATTTTTGATTAAAATAGGGTGCTTTTAATCACAAGACGTTTTAAAAAGAGTAACAAAAATAACATTTATTTTTTGAAAGACATGTAAACATTCAGTTTGTCATTTCGACCGAAGGGAGAAATCACACTCGTTTGTCGACAAAGATCGGCGACTTTCTGTGCGGAATTTCTAGCGTGATTTCTCCCTTCGGTCGAAATGACAAGATTGCGAGAAAACGTCCAGTTTGTCATTTCGAGGAACGAGAAATCACACGCGTAAATCGACAAAGAATTGAAAAAAACTCATTCAAAATGAAAATCAAGAAACTCAAAAGTTTCATTAAAACCTCTTATTAACTCAATCTTTTTATCTCTTCGCCATTTCTTCAATTCTTTTTCTCGTGTGATTGCTTCTTGTATCCATGTGAATTTTTCATAATAAACTAAAAACTGAATATTATATTTTGCTGCAAAACTGCTAATATTTAAATCTATGTTTTCTTTATGCTTTGCAAGTCTTTTCCTTAAGTTATTAGTAACTCCAATATAAAAAGAAGTTCGATGTTCATTTGTTAGAATGTAAACGTAATAAGTATGATAGCCAAGTTGAGGATTCAGCATTTTTTCTTTTTTTTTGTACGAATATACATGTTTTTAGTCTAGTTTGTCATTTCGACTGAAAGGAGAAATCACACTCGCTAATCGACAAAGATTGGCGAATTACTTTGCAGAGCTTCTAGTGTGATTTCTCCCTTCGGTCGAAATGACAAGATTGTGTGATTTAATTTGTCATTTCGAGGAACGAGAAATCACACTAGGGAATCGACAAAGATTGGCGAATTACTTTACGGAGCTTCTAGTGTGATTTCTCCCTTCGGTCGAAATGACAAAAAACATGAGGTAAACCACTATAAAATAATAATCCCAATCTACCCCAATCTTACATAATTCCTGTTTAATTTTTAATAAAAATCTGTAATTCAATTAATTAACTTTTATTAAAGAAAGCTTTAACATCGTCTGTTTTCCTTGGCTGTTTGAAATAACTAATTTTAGGTAAATCAAAATTAATCACATTTTAAATAGTAGAAATTATGAAAAAGAACATCGCCATATTAGCCACAAACGGTTTTGAAGAATCAGAATTAGCATCGCCTAAAGCCTATCTGGAAGAGCAAGGTTGGAATGCAGATATAGTTAGTTTGAAATCTGGAAAAATCAAATCTTGGAAAGACGGAAATTGGAGCACGGAATACAATGTTGATGTCGTATTAGATCAGGCAAATGAAGCCGATTACGATGCTTTGGTTCTGCCAGGCGGAGTTATAAATCCTGATTTATTAAGAAGAGAAGAAGCTGCAGTAGATTTTGTACGTTCGTTTTTTGAAAGTAAAAAACCAGTAGCCGCCATTTGTCACGGACCTCAAATTCTGGTCGATGCTGATGTTTTAGACGGTCGAAAAGTAACTTCGTTTTTCTCTGTAAAAAACGATTTGATAAACGCCGGAGCACAATGGCAAGACTCAGAAGTTGTCGTAGACCACGGATTAGTAACCAGCCGAAACCCGAATGATTTGCCCGCTTTTAATAAAAAAATGGTGGAAGAAATTAAAGAAGGAATACACGAGCGTCAGAGAGCCTAAAAGATATTTTCTTAGATTTATCCCTTTGCAAAAATGCAAGATCAATTTTTTGGTCTTGCATTTTTTTTGGTTTCCAAACGGTATTTTAAATGATTCTTTCTCTTAAACGTCAGAATGGTTTTAAATCAGTAAAATAGAATTCCAGAGGAATGAAATATTTATAGATTCATAAAACGTGCCGCACCAAAAGCTCCAGCGGAGTGACATATTATAGATAAGTTTTCAACCCGTTGAGCTGTTTTGAAATTGGAAGAATTATTTGCTGAATATAACAGAAGAGTTTTTATCAATAATTGTCTTCAACAATTTCGAAAGATTTTTTCCATACTCCGTCTTTCATTGAGTAGAGTGCAAGACTTGAACTTCCGTAGCCTGTACAACAACATAAATTTGCAAGATATATAAAAGCGGTATTATCAGTTTTTATATAGATGGGATTTGAAATCATAATGACTTGATTGCTCATATCTTTATCCAAACATGCTAGGATATCCGATTTATGAATTAATTTACGATTACTAAAATCTTCTTCTTTCCATTCGTCTTGATATTGTTCCCGTAGACGTTTAGAAAGATATTGTAATTCTTCACCTGTGAGTATAAGGTCTTTATTCTGAAAATCTGAATTCGTTATATATGGTTTTTCAAGCATCAATTTTAGTAAATGTTCTACATTAACTGAATCAATTTTGGTAACAACAAAAGTTTCTCTTTTGTTAAATGCTTCTTGTCTAATAATATCATTCAACAGATTTTTTTTAATGAATTCGTAATCTTGTATTTGTGCAGACGAGAGCGAAGTAATAAATAGTAATATTGCCAGTAATTTCATTTAAATAGCTATGTTTAAATTAGTGAGCTTTTTGAGGATTAAACTGAGAATCTACACAGATTGATGCTTTACTTCATGGAGTTTTCCATAATTCTTTCTCTGCAATATTGTTCAATTTCAGATGCATAAATAATATCTCCAATATTTATTTTCGTTGGTGAAAATATTGTTTTGTTTTTACGAACAATCTCAACTCCTGTCTTTAATTCAAATACCAGATTGCCGTGGTCTTTACTGCCAAAAGAGATAATTTTTGAACTAAAGTTTGTCCATAAATGGGAATCTACTTTTCCCCATCTGTAGCATACCATTCTATTTTGAGTTCCAATAAAATAACCTCCAGATTTAAATAATCCGAAAAAACCAAGTATAAAGCATAGTAATCCTGGTAAAATGAAGAAAGAGTAAAGTATAATGAATGTGTATGAAGAAGAATTATCAAATACAGAAAATAGCAGGGATATAAATGACATCCAAAAAAGACCAAAACCCATAACTGAGATACAATGTTTGATGGGTTGTTCTTTTTTTGCTTTTACAAAAAATAAGATTTCATCATTACCAATTTCCTTTTTTAGAATT
Organism: Flavobacterium panacis; assembly: GCF_024649945.1. Classification (GTDB taxonomy): domain Bacteria; phylum Bacteroidota; class Bacteroidia; order Flavobacteriales; family Flavobacteriaceae; genus Flavobacterium; species Flavobacterium panacis. Next base: position 408,640 of record NZ_JANKMS010000004.1, read on the forward strand.
TCTGGAATTGCAATATTTTCTATCATTTAGATTGAAGTTGTTGAGAATTATGTTAATTCAAAAATATATAAAATTTCTATCCAATATTGATATCTTAAAGATTAGTCAAATGTTCCTCGAATTGACAAAAATGCGATAAATACTTACCAAAATATAGATTTAGTATATTTGTTAAAGAATATAAAGTAGTTGTAAGAAAAAGAATATAAAATAAAGATTTTTCCTATATTTGGCGTTCCTATAATTACGACTTTACGGCTAAAGAAATTTGCCCTTGTATGATGTGTGCGGTATCGGAAACGACCGTAAAGCGCTGTCGTAGGCGTTAGGAACACTTAGATACAAGGGTTTTTATATTCCTAATACTACGACATCATGAGTACAACCCTTTCCAAAGAAGCCGAAACAAGGCTGATTGATTTTTTTAACCATAGCGTAGCTCCCGAAGATATGGCTAAAATCTTAAGACAAGTAAACTGCATTTTAGCACTCGCCGTAATGCGACAACACGAAACCCTCCAAATTGGACTAACAAACTTCGAAGACAATTATTATTGGGTCAATGAATTGGCTGAGATTTTGAATCCTTATTTGAGTGAGGAGTAAGGTTTATAAAATGGAAAAACCTCGATTTTTTAAGGATCGAGGTTTTTTGTATGTTATATAAAAACATAATTTTTCTAAATTAAGTTTAATTGTTTTGCAATATCTTGTGAATATTTTGCCATCGGTCTTTTATGTATATCCGATGCATCAGTATAATTTCCGACAATAAGTCTATCTAGTATTGATTTATCTGGGAATAATGTTTTAAAACTTTCTACAAGACTTTTTTTATAAACATCATTATAGACTTTTGCTTTGTGTACAAGTTCTTCTGCAATATCTATTTGAGTATCATAAATACCTTGAATTCCAAACATTTTATTGTACTCATTAATAAATTCAAAATTACCATCTATACTTTCAAAATGAACCTTTAGATCAGTATTTTTTAAAGATAACCAATATTTTAAAATTGATTTTTCATCAATCCAAAATTTAAATTTATCCAAATCATTTAAATCTTCTGTATATAATTCGAAATTTATTTCATTGTTATATTTTGCGCGATTACAATTTCCACATACAGGATAAAGATTATAAAAAGAAGTGCATAGAAATGGATATTTTGATTTTGAATAAAAATGATCTAATTCTAACTTTGCCAAAACTTTAGGTTTTCTCTTTTTTTCTTTTTTATCATAGAAAGAAAAATTTGTAACTACAGTTAGTTGAGCATTACAATATACACATGTTTTTATTCCTGAAGCTTTAATATATGAATGAAACTCAGAGTCTCTTAAATCTTCATATCTCATTGCTTTTATAATTTCTTCATAGAATTTTACTTTTTTACTTGGAGCAAATTGGTTAAGTATAATTCCGTTATCAATTGCATCAAATTCTTTGATTAAGTTTTTTATTTTCGAAGGAGTTGCAGTGATTACATCTGGATACTCATTAATAATTTTATTTATATATTCTCTATGCTTTTTATGTTTTATCTTTCCCAATTTGTCATGTAAAATTTTTAGTGATTGTTTTGGCGTACTAAAGTTTACATTCCTATTTGCAAATAGATTATTATAAAAATTTTGAACTTTGTCATCTAATTTTTTATCAATTAAAATTTTTCTCATTCGTCAAATTTTTCAAGTTCTTTTTTTAATTCCTCCATTCTGGCAAGTATTGATTCTTTTGATTTTGATGTAAATTTTTTATCAAATAAGTTCAAAAGACGATCCTTAATGACTTGCTCTCCAATAATATTTATAACTTCAAGAGCACTTTGTTCTGACCAATTTCCTGTTGGCTTTATATTATTTTCCTTTTCTGCGATCTGATTGTTAAAAGTTAAATAATTTATCAAATCAAGTATTTTACTTTTTGCAAACTCACCCATGAATCCTTCATTTAGGAAAAAACTGTCAGCAAGTAATTCGTGAATATTCGCTCCAAATGTTTCTTCTCTTTCGAATTTAGAAATTCTGGTATTATTATCTTCATTTTTTTCTAAAAATAGGATATTGTTTTTTGGAATATCTGATAAGACAAATGGACTATGAGTTGTTAGTATTAATTGAATTTTTTTATCAGTAAATAGCTCATTTAAAAAAGTAACTATATTATTAAAAAAAACTCTTTGCCACTCAGGATGAAGGGCCACTTCTCCTTCATCAATAAAAATAACAATTGATTCTCCCTCTATGCCATAGCGGGAAATTTCAGATTCTTTAATTTTATTCTTTGCCCAAAAAAACCTTGAATAGAGAGTTAATAAATGCTTTTGTCCCGAGCTAAATTCATTTAAAGATTCACAAGTAAAAATTCGTTTATTGTCTAATAGTTTATCCATTAATGAAGTCATGTCTTTAATGTCTTCTTTGTTTCTTGGAAAAGATATGGCTAAACTTCCTAAATACTCATAGATGTTTGCTTTTTTTGAATCACTGTCAGGTAAAGGTATTTCAAAATCTTCCCAGTCTGCACTATCAATTATACTTATGACTTTTTCTTTTAGCTCTAAAATATCGCTGGAAAGTTCAAAATCTTTTAATTCTTCATTTTTTAATTCGTCATGTAAGAAAGCATAAAAAAAATTCTTTGGAAATATTTTTTTTTTATTTAAAAGTAATTGAAATATATTTATAAATAGCAACTTAAAAAAAATAGTTTTTCTTTCAGGAATTGGAATCATATAATATTTTGTAGCTGAGTTTTCTCTCGCTCTCACGAAATATTGTTCGTAATTATAATTATATAATTGATAAGTTAGCTGGTAATTTAATTCATTTTGGAGAGTTTCTAATTTTTGATGTGTACTATCTTCTAATTCTTCACGACTATAATATGTTTTTTTTAAAAAGTAGTTATTTTCAACTGTATCAATTTTAATTTCAATTTTTTCGGGCAAAAACTCAATGTATTTATTAACCGTATCATAATTACAAATGAAATCATATATTCGAGTTTTTTCCATATCAACAAAGGCATCTAATTGATTAATTTTTGAATTTTTATCCATAACATGAGGGAATAATTTACCTGAATTTCTGTAATCCTCATAGACCAACATTGTAGTGGATATATTTGTCAAATTATCGGTAACTGGAATACCTCGAAGATCAAAAGTAGGATTGTAATAAATATATTTGTTTTTGGCCATCTGATACCATTGTAATTCACCTTGGTTATCATCTAAAGGAGCATTATTATATTTTAGTATTTTGTAGCCTATTTTTTCGAGATAATGTTGATTTTCTATTATAATTTCATTTTGAATAAAAATCCAATTATCTAAAATAGTTAAACCATCACTTTTGATATAAGTTGATAAGCCATGATTACCGGCATGTGCTAAGTTGTAGTTAATAAATTCTGTTAAATTTGTTTTCCCTGATCCGTTTTTTCCAACTATAGCTGTAACACTGGAAATATTTTCTTTAAAAAAATTATCAAGGTTTTTAGATTTAGGAGAAATTAATAATACGTTATCAATAAATTGAAATTCTTGTTCAATGCTATGATTGAAATTGAAACCTGTATTTTTTATGTTTTTGTATTCTTTAATCCAAATATATTTTAATTCCATATTTTTTGTATTTCTATGATTAGTGTCGCTAAATTTAAAAATATTTATTTTATCAATTTACGTGAATCCAGAAGAGATGTATCTAAACAAAAAAAGGACAGTCCCTCCAAAAAAGAGGAACTGTCCTAAGGCAAATTTTAGATTTGCACTCCGAAGAATGCGTACAGTAATTGGTAATCTACTAAAAAGAAGACTAAACGCAGGTTATTCGTTTATGATATCGCCTTCTTTAGTTTCTTCGCTGGCGATTTTTACCAGTTTATCTTGCGGGTTTAAGTCACCGAAAATTTCGATTTTATCTTCGATTTCTCTTCCTTTTTTAATGTCAACTCTTGTTGCTTTGTGGTTTACAACTTTTACCACATAAATTCCTTCTGCAGAACTTACTACTGCCGATTTTGGAACTACATACGTGCTGTCTTTCGCGTTAAGCGGTAAAAGAACTTCGGCAACCATTCCAGGCAATAAATTTCCTTTGGTGTTGTGAACATCCATTTCAACTCTTTCAGAACGAAGTTTTAAATCTAAAGCTCCGGACATTCTGGTAATTTTAGCTGAGAAAGTATCTGGTAACGATTTTACATTAAAACTCATTTCGTCTCCTGCATGTAAATATCCTGTGTACAATTCTGGAACAGAAACCGCCAAACGTAATTTAGATTGCTCTTGAATCGTTAGTAAAGGCAAATCTGAACCTTTTCCTGCTGGACCAACAAATGTTCCTAAATTCACATTTCTTGCTGCTACAACGCCGTCAAAAGGAGCACGGATTTCTAAATATCCTCTCATAATCGAGATTTCTTTATGAGCCGCAATTGCAGCTTGGTATTGTGCGTAATCAGAATTTTTCTTTCCGTTTGCCATTTCTAAATCGTTTTTAGAAATTGTTCCTTCTACTTTGCTTGTTTCGTACAAACGGTTGTACGTGCTTTTGCTGGTTGCGTAAATCGCTTCCATAGATTTCAAACGAGATTCAGCCGCCGCAACTTGTGAACTGATTTCAGGGGCTTCTAAAACAATTAAAAGTTGTCCTTTTTTTACTTTAGAACCAATATCAACTTTTAAAGTTTTTACGAAACTGCTCACTTTTGCGTACAAATCAACTTGTTGGAAACCGGTTAATTCAGCTGGTAAACGCAATTCTGTTGTTAGTTTTTCTTTCGATAAAAGAAAAGTTTCAACTTTAGGTTCGATTTCTGGTTTCGCAGTTTCTTCTTTTTTCTTTTCGCAACCGCTTAATACAACTAATGCTGTAAATAATAATGCAGATGATTTTATAATGTTACTTTTCATTTTTTGGTTTTATATAATGAATATGTTTTAAGCTTTTGAAAGTGAATAAAATTTAATTAACACATAGAATCATAGCTCTTCTTTATGAATAAAGGCGTTTCACTTGTATCAATGCACATAGCTATGTGTGAAAACTAGTTTTTTCTTTTACCTTTTTTTATTTAAAACTAAAATCTATGTTTCTATGTGTTAAAAAATAATTATACTCAACGAATTATGACTTTCGACTTTCGACTTTCCAACTTTATGACTTTATGACTTTCCAACTTTCGACTTACTAATCGATGAGATATAATGGATGCTTTCTTCGTCTTCAGGATCTAAAGAAACAGATTGTGTCGATGTTTTTTCTTGTGCCCATGCAAATATTTGCGGCAAGATCAATAATACGGCAAAAGTAGAAAATAATAATCCACCGATAACCGCTCTTCCTAACGGAGAAACCTGATCGCCTCCTTCGCCATGTCCGATTGCCATTGGCAACATACCCATAATCATCGCAACCGAAGTCATGATAATTGGACGAAGACGCAACGCAGCTGCTTCACGAGCCGATTCTAAGGCATTTCCATTTATTTTACGTAATTGCTCGGCATTGGTCACCAAAAGTACGGCGTTGGCAATAGAAACCCCAACCGACATGATGATTCCCATATATGATTGTAAGTTCAATGTAGAACCAGTTAATGTTAACATTAATAATGATCCTAAAACTACCGCAGGAACCGTTGTTAAGATTACCAACGAAACCTTGAACGATTGGAAATTAGCGGCCAACATTAAGAAGATTACGAATACGGCAACCAATAACCCCGTTTGTAAACTGCTTAATGTTTCAGTCAATACAGTACTTAATCCGATTGGCGTGATAAACAAACCACGAGGTAATTCGCCCAATGAACTAATTGTTTTGCTCACATCTTTTGATGCCGTACCTAAATCGGTTTGGTAGATGTTGGCCGTAACGGTAATGTATGGCATGGCCCCTAAATTGTCATTTTCACCACTTACAAAGCCTGGTGTAATTTTAGCAACGTCACTTAAAACAGGACGAAGCGAATTCTTTAATACTGGGATTTCGCCAATATCTGTCTTGCTTTTCATTTTATTTAAAGGCACTTGAACCTGAACAGAATACGATAATCCTGCTCTTTCATCAACCCAGTTATTTTTTTCTGTATAACGAGAAGATGAGGTAGAAGCTACCAACGAACGAGAAATATCATTCATGTCAACTCCTAATTCAGCCGCACGCGTTCTGTCAATATCAATATTCATTGCTGGATAATGAATTGGCTGACCAATTTGTACGTCTCTGAAATACGAAATTGCTTTTAATTTGTCTACAATTTGAGTAGCGTATAATTCGTTTTTCTTTTTGTCTTTTCCGGCAACTCGAATCTCAATTGGAGTAGGAGAACCTTGACTTAAAACTTTATCTGTCAATTCGATTGGCTCGAAAGAAAGTTTAGTGTCAGGCAATACTTTCTTCAATCTTGCTCTAAATTCATCTTTAAAGTCATCCATGTCTGCCTCATAGTCTTTCAAACTTACTTGGAAAACCGCTTCGTGAGAACCTGCCATGAACAAATAAATCGGGTTGATCGAGAATAGAGAAGGGTGTTGCCCCACATAAACAGATGTAATTCCGATATGCTCTTTTCCAACCATTTTTTCTAATTCTTTCAGAACAATTCTTGCTTGTTCTTCAGTTCTTTCCAAACGCGTTCCGTCAACAGCACGCATTCTCAGCTGAAACTGACTTGAATTGGTTCTTGGGAAAACATCTTTTCCGATGAAAGTAAGGAAGACAACAGCCAAAAGTGTTGCACCAACCAAATAAGTGACTGTTGTTATTTTTTTATGAACAAACAAACGATCTAAAGTTCGCATGAAACGATTTCTGAATTTTTCGAAACCAGAAACTTTTCCGTCATTGTTGAAATCTTCTCTTTCAACTAAATCTTTTTTCTGACCAATTAAATTTTGTTCCGATTCTGGCGTTAATCCACAAGCGTTAAATTCTGCTTCATCGTCTGTTATGTTTGGTTCGTGTGCATGTTTTTCGTGTCCTTTCATCATCCAATTGGCCATTACAGGAACAAAAGTCTGTGATAATAAGAACGAAATAACCATTGAGAAACCAATTGCTAAAGCCAAAGGCAAGAACAATGCTCCCGGAATACCAACCATGGTAAATGCTGGTGCAAATACGGCTAGAATACAAAGTAAGATCAATAATTTAGGCAAAGCGATTTCCTGACAGGCATCCCAAATGGCGAGTGCTTTTGGTTTTCCCATGTCGAGATGCTGGTGAATATTTTCGATGGTTACGGTACTTTCGTCCACCAAAATACCAATCGCAAGAGCTAATCCTGATAATGACATCAAGTTGATCGTTTGTCCGAATAATTTCAGGAATAAAACCCCAGAAATAATCGAAATAGGAATCGTCATAATTACGATTAACGCCGCACGGCGGTCACCTAAGAATAATAATACCATTAATCCCGTTAAAACCGCACCAATAATACCTTCAGTAATCAAACTTTTAACCGAGTTTATTACATAAACCGATTGGTCAAATTCGTATGTAATGTTTACGTCTTCAGGAAGTGTACTTTGAATTTTTGGTAATTCTTTTTTCAATTTCTGAACTACATCCCAAGTCGAAGCGTCTCCCGCTTTTGCGATACTAATGTAAACCGAACGTTTTCCGTTTACTAAAGCATAACCTGCAGTAATGTCGGCACCATCTTTTACAGAAGCAACATCACCTAATTTTAAGTTTTGAACGCCGCCTTTGAATAACGGAATCTGCTCAAAATCTTTAACTTCTTTAATGGTATTATTGGTTGGCGTAATATAGTTTTTGTCGCCCATACGCACGTTTCCAGATGGAGCCGTTTGGTTGTTCAAACGAATCGCATCTACGATTTGGTCTGGCGTCATATTATGCGAACGCAATAAATCCGGATCAACGTTTACCTCAATTGTTCTTGGACTTCCTCCAAAAGGTGCTGGAGATAATAAACCAGGAATTGCGGTAAACGAAGCACGAACATAAACGTTGGCTAAATCCTGTAATTCGTTGTTTGATCTTACTTTACTGCTCAAAACCAATTGTCCGATTGGAAGAGAAGAAGCATCAAAACGAATGATAAACGGTGGCTGTGTTCCTGGAGGAAAAGCCGCCTGGATTCTGTTCGAAAGCGCACTTAACTCGGCAGCAGCCTGAGCCATATTGGTTCCTTCGTAATAGGTTAATTTCATAATCATTAACCCCTGAATATTTTTAGTTTCTACCGATTTGATACCGTTCGAGAAAGGTAAAACGTTGACGTAGTTTTTGGCAAAATAAGCTTCCATCTGGTCTGGCGTATAACCTCCAAACGGGTGCGCGATATAGATAACCGGCAAATTCATTTTTGGTAAAATATCTACCTTAATGTCTTTGATGGCACCAATTCCGAAGAAAAATAGACCCGCAACCAATACTAAAATGGAAATGGGTTTGCGGAGTGCAAAACGTATTAAATTCATTAGGATTTATAATTAAAATTCATTTATAAATAAGTCAAAATTTCCTGTTGCAGCGACTTTCAATAAGTACGACTGCCACACATTATTATTGACAATATCTCGATCGATTTCAGCACGATTTAAAACATACATCGTTTGTGTTAAATCTGTCAAATCAGTTAAACCGTTTTTGTATAAAGTCGATTTTTGAACATAAGCTCTTTTTGCCGCATCGACCTGAATTGGTGCTTCTGCAAAGTTTTCAAGCGTAATTCTGATTTTATCTTCAGCAAAATTCAACTGTGATTTTAATTCTCTGTCCGCTTGGTTGTATTCTTCCTGCATGGCCTGAGAAACAAATTTCTGAGCACTAACTTGTTTGCTTGAACGGAATGGAGTGGTTAAATTCCACGTAATTCCAACTCCAATTAAGTAATTGGTACGATCTGGATTTACGCCATCCCAATAATTTCTACTAAAAGCTGTTTGATCTGACGCATACGTATTATCAAATCCTGAAGCTCTGGTTTGCAAAACTCCAAAAGCACTCATGGTTGGATAATAAAATCTTTTGTACAGTTTAACCTGCTGGTTGCTGTAATCGATTTTCGTTTTATAGAATTGTAATAAAGGGTGAAGACTGTCTGTAGCAGTTTCTTTCGTTACTAACTCTTTCGGAATCTGTGTTACAAATAAAGTATCTGTAACGAAATCTTGAGGTGCAACGCCCATTAAATCGACTAATTTGTTGTTTTGTTCTTTAACGAAGTTCTTAGCTAGGTTTAAAGCGATTTTTGCTTTAGAAACTTCTGCAGTTGCCAAAGTAGAATCGACTCCTGCTAATAAACCGTTTTTAACTCTCGCTGCAGCGGTCTTTTTGAAAACTTCTGCACGAGCAAGATTTTTTTGTTGTGAAATCAGTAATCTTTGGCTTGCCAACAGATTTAAATAAGCAGCCGAAATTTTGATTTCCTGTTGGAATTTCTCCTGTTGCAAATCTTTTTCTTTAGCCTGAACATCAATTTTAGACAAATTGATTTTTTCCTGTGTTTTTCCGAAAGTGAAAAAGTCCCAGTTCATGTTGACTAAATAAAGCGCACCAAACGCTGAATTCCAGTTTTGTTCAGGAAGAGGTAAACCTGATGAAGCAACTCCTAAACCTCCAAATCCGTAAAGCGGTCCGTTTTGTCCGTTTACAGTTCCGTAATCTTGTTGAGCCGAAAGATTTAAGTTCGGCAGATAATCACGACGAGATTGTTTTAGAGTCTCTTTTGATGCATTGGTGTAATTGTTTTTTGCCCGGATAGAACCGTAGTTTTCAAGACCTGTTTTTACTGCTTCTTTTAAAGACAGGGTTTGAGCATAACCAGTTGAGGCAAAAATCAATAAAAATAAAATGGTAATTTTTTTGAAATACATAAACTCAAGGTGATATAAAGGTGTTTTTGATGAAACAAATTTATTTGTCTTATGCTGATAAAAGTCAGGTTAAGTGATGTACTGCACTAGTAAATGACGAATTGAATTGGTCATTTATTAAAAAAAATAATTAAATAATTGTTCGTACTTTGTAGTCTGTTTTAAAATTAAGAATGAATAAAAAAATCGATAACATATTGGATAACAAATGGTGGCAGGAAGTTGCAGTTGTCCTTTTTTCATTTACAATTTATACCTTGAAAAATGATTGGATGTTATTTAGTTCATTCATTTCAATTTTAATGGGTATATTTTTCTATTGCATTTTATACATGCATGCTCAGTTTAACCGCTTCTTTTTACTTCCCATTTTATTCAAGGCTAATAAACCTCTAACTTATATTATTCTGACGCTTTTTGGAGTTTTTGTATTTTCTGTTGTGCTTTATGAAATGACTATGTTGGATATGTTTACCAAATGTCATTTGTACCAAAATTCACATCAGAGAAGCTATGCGTATCAATTAGCAAGCGTTTTAGGAACTTTGGTCTGCATTCTGAGTCCGATAATTGTCTTTAAGTTTTATCGTATTCACAGAAAACAAACCGATGCGGCTTTATTGTTCAATCAAATGCAATTGAATTCATTGAAAGGACAGTTAAATCCGCATTTTTTGTTCAATACATTTAATACACTTTACGGAATCAGTCTTGAGTTTCCTGATAGAACTCCAGATTTAATTATGAAAGTTTCGCAATTAATGCGTTACCAGTTAGAAAGTAACGGTAAACAATGTGTTTCCTTAGAAGATGAATTGGAGTTTATTAACAGTTATGTACAGTTAGAAAAAGAACGTGTTGGTTATCGTTGTGATATTAATTTTGAAAGTACAGTTGATAAAGATTACACGTATAAAATTTCACCCATGTTGTTGATCGCATTTATTGAAAATGCCTTTAAACACGGAACATGCGCTATTGAAAATTGCTTTGTAAAAATTAATATTAAAGTCGAAAACGGATTGTTGAGTTTACATGTTACGAATTCAATTCCGAAGAAAAATGATGTGATTTCGACAAAAATTGGCTTGAAAAACACAATTGAACGTCTGAATTTAATTTATGGTAAAGATTATAAATTGGATATTCAGGACGATAAACAAACCTATGTTGTAGATTTAGAAATACAACTTAAAAAGTTTGTAGGATGAGAGAAACCAAAAAATGTATCATAGTAGACGATGAACCTGCAGCGCATTATGTTTTGGCGAATTATATCAAACAAAATCCGCAGTTAGAATTGGTTTTTCAAGGCTATAATGGTATTGAAGCTATGAATTTCCTTCGTGAAAATACTGTCGATTTAATGTTTTTAGATATCAATATGCCTGAAATTTCAGGAATGGAATTGCTAAAAATTCTGCCAACGCATCCTAAAACTATTTTGACAACAGCATATTCTGAATTTGCTCTCGAAAGTTATGATTATGGTGTAATTGATTATTTGTTGAAACCCATTTATTTTCCGAGGTTTTTAAAGGCTATCGATCGTTTTTTTGCAACAGAAAATACAAGGAAAGTAGAAGAGGAGATCATTCATTCCGTTAGTGTAAAAGTAGATGGTTATTTTATAGAAATAGAGTTAGAGCAACTTTTGTTTGCACAGAGTTTTGGAAATTACGTAAAACTTCACACAACAAAAAGAACATATCTGGCTTCTATTACCACAACTGAATTTGAGAAATGTCTGCCCGAAAAAAGTTTTATGCGTGTTCATAAATCTTACATCGTGGCTTTGGATAAAATAGACGCAACCGAGAAAGATTTTATTGTCATAAAAAACGAAAGAATTCCAATCGGGATAACCTATAGAAGAGAATTAACGGATAGATTAAAGAAGTTGGAATTGTAATTCTATATAGTTAAAAATACGTTCTAAAAAAAAATGTTTTCTTAATTTATACTTCATATAAAAGTAGTACTTTTAATACGTTGTTTAAAGTTTAATTTAAAAATAAAACTATGAAAAACGTGTTTTTGATTTTTACTTTTTTATGCAGCAGTTTTCTACTTGCACAAGAAGGAACCAATATGAAAAAAGTAGTAACACCGCCAGAAGAGGTGAGACTTGCTTTTGAAAAAGAATATCCCGGCAAAGTTCCGGTTTGGTCAGAAGAATATGTTGGAGATGACAATGATGAAGTTCGTTACGAAGCACGATATAATGTAGATGCTAAAACAAAAGCGTTAGCGATTTATGACAATCTAGGAAATATGAAAGCTTATGAATTGCAGATTCCTTTAAATAAATTGCCGCTAAAAGCGCAAACGTATCTAAAGAAAAATTATTCACCAAAAGCGATTCGCGAAATTGCACTTGTTGTGGATTATAAAAATATAACAACTTATGAAGTCGGAATAACAAAAGACTCCAAATTCTACGACATTCAGTTCGATAAAGACGGAGGTTTCGATGTAATTATTGAAAAAAATTAAACTTGCTTACTAATTCAAATTTTATTTGAAATGCAACAAACCCGATAAGTTTTAATGCTTATCGGGTTTTGTTTTTGTATTTATGTTTCAAGTTTTAAGTTTAAACCTGTCAGGTTTAATTATCTAATTTAGAATTTAAAAAACTTTATAACATCATTCCACCAGAAACTTCAATTCTCTGCGCGTTTACCCAACGAGCATCTTCTGAACATAAAAAGGAAACAACACCTCCAATATCGTCAGGAAGACCAACTCTTCCTAAAGCAGTTACAGAAGCAATTTGCTGATTCATTTGTTCATTGTCACGAACAACTCCTCCTCCAAAATCAGTTTCAATCGCACCTGGAGCTACTACGTTAACTCTAATTTTTCTTGCACCTAATTCTTTTGCCTGATATTTTGTCAAAGTTTCAATCGCACCTTTCATAGAAGCATAAGCAGCGTAACCAGGGAAAGAGAATCTTGCAAGACCTGTCGAAATATTTACAATTCCTCCACCATCATTCATTACATTTAATCCTTTTTGAGTTAGGAAGAATGGCCCTTTGAATTGAATATTAGTTAATTGATCAAATTCTGCTTCTGTTGTTCCAATAAAAGAATTGTGAATTCCAATTCCTGCGTTGTTTACTAAAAAGTCAAATTTGTCTGTTTTAAAAGTATCTTTCAGAACCGTTTTTACACTTTCATAGAAAGAATCAAAAGTTCCCGATTCGGCCACATTTAATTGTAATGCGGCAGCTTTTTGACCGAAACTCTCAATTTCTGAAACTACAGCGTCAGCTTCATCTTTTTTACTGTTATAAGTGATAATTACATCCAATCCTTTTTTTGCAATTGCAATTGCCATATTTTTTCCTAAACCTCTGCTACCACCTGTAACTAGAGCTATTTTTGTATTTACTGCCATCTTTTTAATTGTTAATTGTGAATGGTTAATTGTGAATGGTTAATTGTTAATTTTTAAAACGTGAAATGTTAGGTGTGAAATGGGAAATGTGGATGTGAAATTTTTGTCATGTTTTTGGTTTTAAAAAGATACATCTTTTTTTGCATTTCACATCGCACATTCAACATTTAACTTAATTCGAATGCATTGCATTAAAGTGATTTCTCAAATCTTCTGCGCTTGCGTGTAATCTGGTTTCGCTTGTTCCGAAAGTCAGTTCTTGTCTTCCTTCTTTCAATTGTTCGAAAATAGATTCGATAAAACTGCTTACACTCGGATGTGCGTCGTGAAGTCCGATTCCACCTAAATCTGTATTTAATGCTGGCGGGATAATTTCGATTACTTCAATATTTTTTTCTTTTAATAAATGACGAAGCGAAAGTGTAAACGAACGGAAAAACGCTTTTGTAGCCGAATAAACCGGTACTTTTGCAAATGGTGAAAAAGCCAATCCAGAAGTGGTATTCATTACCGTTTTAAGTGATGGTAATTGAATGAATAATGAAGTTAAATGTAAAGGCGCTTCGATATTAGTAGTAAGCTCATTTTTCATGTTTTCATAAAAATCAGCATCCGTTATCGTCATCCAGTTTTGAATTCCAGCGTTGTTTACTAAAACATCTAAGTCAGGATGATTTGCTGCCGTCCATTCGTAAAGAGCAATGCGTTCTTCTTCTAGAGATAAATCGCATACTTTTGTGATAATCGTTGGGAATTTTACCTTTACTTCTTCTAAAAGAGAAGCTCTTCTTCCGCAAATAATTACGGTATTGTTTTCCTGAATAAATCGTTCCGCAAGTCCAAGTCCGATACCGCTTGCACCGCCTGTTATTAAAATTTTGTTGTTTGATAAATTCATCTTTTTCGATCTTTTAATTTGATGAGACAAAGTTAGAAACGAAGCAGTGCTAGAGAATTGTAAATATCAAACCGATGTTTGCGAAATTCAAATCACATCAATTTAAATTGCAAAAATCAAATTCCAAATTCCAAAAACTTGAAACCTGAAACAAATAAATTAACTTCTAAATGCTAAAGGCGTATAAGTGGTTTGTTTTTTAAAAAAATTGGAGAAATGTGCCAATTCTTCAAAACCAAGGGAATAGGCAATTTCAGAAATATTCCAGTCTGTCTGCTTCAATAATATTTTGGCTTCGTTTGTTAAACGTGAGCTAATTAATTCGGTGGTGGTTTTCCCAGTGTTTTCCTTTAAAACCTTATTTAGATGATTGACATGCACAGATAATCGTGCTGCGAAATCTTTTGCGGTTCTTAATTCTAAACGCTGATGTGGGGATTCAATTGGGAATTGTCTTTCTAATAATTCGGCAAATAAAGAAGAAACTCTCGCTGCAGAATTGTGCTTAGAATATAAGGCTGTAATGGGTTGTAATTTTTGACCAAAGTGAATGAGCTCTGCTACATAATTTCGGATTAAATCATATTTATAAATATAATCGGAGTTGATTTCTTTTTGTATTTTTTTGAAAATCAAAGCAACTTCTTCTACTTCTTCATCAGTTAATTGAAAAATAGGATATCCGTCTGAGGCAAAAATGGGAAGTTCATCCAAATCGATTCCGCTTTTGTTTTTAGATAAAAATTCGCTTGTAAATACACAAAACTGCCCGCCTTGGTTGGTATCCTGAGGTAAATAGTTATACGGAATTTTTGGTGTTGCAAATAACAATCCTTGTTTTTCGATTTCGATTATTTTATCGGCATATTCTGCTTTATTGTGGCCTCGAATCAAACTGATTTTATAATACGCTCTTCGGTCATAAGGCATTCCCGGTTTGTCTTTGAGACGTTCTAAAAGTTCTTTTATATCAAAAACATTGAAGTGTCCAATCTCTTTCTGAATATCATTTGGAAGAAGAGAATTGGGTTCAACAGTAGAGCCTTCGGTTATGTCTTTGTAAAAGGAATCTAGAGATTTCATATTGTAGTGAATTGTAAAATTCAAATATACGAAAAAATATTTTTTGCCACTAAGGCGCTAGGACACGAAGTTTTTTTTGCTTTGGGAGTTTCTCGCAAAGTCGCTGAGACGCAAAGTTTTTTTATGTTTTCATCATTTCGAGGAACGAGAAATCACAAATGATGCGTTTAGAAGTTACTTAAAAAAACTTTGGGTCTTTGTGCCTTTGTGGCAAAACCAAATCAAAACAAACTTCCCTGCACCAACTCAGGCTCAGGATTGCTTCCGAATTTAAAAGTATCAATTATAAAAAACTGCCTTTTTTCAGGATCAAATTCTCTTAAAACAATAGAATCACATAAAAAATTCAAATTAACTTTAGTAAAAAGATCTGATGCGATTTTAAGATTTTCGGGATTTAATCGTCTTCCAATTGACATATGTGGTTTTGTAATTTTTTCTATTTTAAAACCTTTCATAGCATTATGAATTTTTGCCATAATTAGTTGCAGCTCTTTTTCGGAGTTTTCACTTGGAGCAATATAAAAAGCTCCAACATTAGGAAAGGAATTAAAACTATTTAAATTGACTGGGAAAGGAATAAATGTATTACAGATTTTCAAAAGTTTTTGTTTTACAAAATCTATTTGAGATTCATCGATGCTTAATTCAAAAATTGTGATATGCGCATCAGAATTACAACTATTATACCAATCAATTTTGACTTTTAAATCACCTTTCATCTTTTTTACAGCATTAAGAACCTCTGGTGAAGGATAAAATACAACTGAATATTTTTTAAGCATTTTTAGGATTTTGAATTACACAAATTTAAAACTTAAATTGTGCTGTCAACGCTGCATAAAAATAATCTTTTCCAGAACCAACCTCTTTTAAGAATGAACCTGCATTAAACCATCCAGTTTCTAATTTAATTTCGAAATGATTATTCAATTCGTAATTTAAGTTCGAAAGTAACTGTGATCCTATAAAACGTTCGTTTGTATCTTTTCCAGAATATAAAAGCTGCATATTTGGGGCATATATACCGTCATTTAATGTCTGTCTCCAGAAAATGTCATAATCAATTCCAAGTGTCCATTTTTCTGATAAACTGAAATTAATGGAAGGATGAATATCAATTAAGTTAGATGGACCAATTAAAGCCACTAATCCAAAATAAGCACCTCTTGGGTACAACGGATTGAAAGTTTGTAAATGAGCATCACCAGAATTTTTATCACCAGAAATAATTTCGGTTTTTAAACCAATCTCGGGAGTATATTTAATGTTTTCAAAAGTGTAACAAGCAAAAGAGGAAATTGTCCAGGCTGAGATTGTCTGTTGGTTTATGTTTCCAAATTGATAAACACCTTCAAAATCATATTTCCAGTTTCCTTTATTTTTCCAGATTCGTGTCCCGATGGATTGTCTGTTTTCTTTTCCAACAACATCATCAAAAACAGCTCTACTTTTCCATAATCCTAAATAATAGAAGTCTATGTTTTGAATAAATGGCACTTTGTGAATTACAGTATAACTTCCCCAAAATTTAGCATTTTCATTGAAAATGTCATTAAAAGTTCCTTGTTTATTAGCTACAGGATGTGAGAAAAAAGCATCTGTTTGCCAATTGTCTTTTTTATAAAATAGTTTTACTGCATCAAAAGCAAGTCGGCTGTTTGGACCTTCTCTTACCGCAACTAGGCGTTGAGAACCATACATCATTTCTTGTCTTCCAGAACGAAGTGTTAATTGTTCGTTTTCTTTTCGGATAAAATCAATATCAAGAAAAGCTTGATGAATGTCTAATTGATTTTCATCAACAGGACTTGGATCTGTTTTTCCGTTTGCTAAACTGCTTTGCAATTCAAAAAATGTTCTGAAAGCACCTAATTGAACATTCGCATGAAGTAAATAACGAGAAAGCAAATAACCATCGTCATCAGATTCGTCTCCCCATTTGTTGTTAACCGTATACGTATATTGCAGTCTTGCTTCACCGCCAATTGTGGCGTAGAATTTATCGTTTTTTCCTAATGGAATATATTTGATTTTCTCGTATAAGTTTTTCGTAGAATCGCCTTTTAGATAAGAGAAATCATCCTCATATCGCAGCTTTTGGAAAACTGGTTTTTGTTGTGCATTTGCAGAAAATAAGATTCCCAAAAGCAACAATAGTAAGAATGTGTTTTTCATTTTATTTAATTTTTTTGATATCCTCCAAAGTAATTTACCGGACTCCAGTCTGGAATTGCTTTTGGTTTTTCGTTTGCAAAAGTTCTAAAGTCATTGTCAGCGTAAATTACTTTTCCGTTTACGACTGTCAGTTTTGATTCGATGTTTAAGATTTTTTCTTCAGAAGTTGTAAAGTAATCATCAGAAAGAATCGCAAAATCGGCTAGTTTATTGGCAGTAAGCATTCCTCGGTCTTTTTCAATATTGATGAGTTCCGCGCTTCCGTAAGTGAATAATTTTAAGGCTGTAGTTCTGTCTACAATATTTTCATCATTCATATATTTTAATCCGCCTAAAGTTTTTCCAGTTGTCAACCAATATAAACCAACCCACGGATTGTAACTTGCTACACGAGTTCCGTCTGTTCCCATTCCCACTTTAATTCCTAATTCTAAGATTTTCTTTAACGGAACAGTATTCGCAGCAGCTGTTTTTCCATATCTTTTAATAAAACTTTCTCCTTGATACGCCATTCTGTGCTGAATTGCTAATCCGCCATTTAAGGCTTTAATACGTTTTAAGTTTTCTACAGAAACCGTTTCTCCGTGATCAAAAAACCATAAAAGTCCGTTTAGAGGTGTTTCTTTGTTGATGTCTTCGATTACGTTTAAGAATCTTGTGATGCTTTCATTGTAAGTAGCATGAATTCTAAACGGCCATCTGTTTTTTACTAATAAAGACAGAACTTCTTTTAATTGTCCTTCCATTGCTGGGCTTAATTCTGGTCTTGGTTTGTCGAAGTTTTCAAAATCTCCAGCACTCATTACCAAATTTTCTCCAGCACCTTGAACATGATATTCTACTTTATCTGAATGATGATTGTCGTCGCAACCTTCACCAATTTCAACTGTTTTCATCCAATTGGTATAATCATTTAATTCGCTTCCTGCTTTTTGTGCAAATAAATAATAAGGCATTCTAATCGTTAAATCGCTGTCTTTACATAAACCATTTGTTACTCCGTAATCATCTGGAAAGTTTTGAAATCCACCTCCTGCATCCATAATAGCTGTTACGCCAAGACGATTCATTTCGGTCATAAATTGTTTAGTCGAGTTGAATTTCTCGTCTTCAGTCAATTCAGGAAGTTTTGCAAGGGTAGAGTACAGGATAAAAGCATTTGGTTCTGCCACTAATAATCCGGTTGGATTTCCGTTAACGTCTTTTTCAATTAATCCTGCATTTGGATTTGGCGTGTTGGCATCGATTTTTAATGCAGCTAAACCTGATTTATTTAAATAAGCGTGACCGTATAAGTGAAGAATAAAAGCTGGAACATCGCCCGTTGCTTCATTAATTTCTGCTAAAGTTGGAAGTCTCTTTTCTTCAAACTGATAGGCATTCCATCCGCCAACAACGCGAACCCATTGTCCTTTTGGAGTTCTTTGTGCTTGTTCTTTCAACATGGCTAATGCTCTTTTTAAAGAACGAACACCATCCCAACGTAATTCAGTATTAAAGAATCTTCCACCGCGGATAATATGCATGTGAGAGTCAAATATTCCGGGAATTATTGTTTTTCCCTTTGCATCAATTACCGTTGTTTTTTTATCTTTTAGTTTTAAGATTTCGCTGTTTTTTCCAGTTTTTAGGATTTTTCCATCGGCTACAGCCATAGCTTCAACGATAGTGTTTTTATTATCTAAAGTGTGAATTACAGCATGATGAACAATAAGGGTGGCTTTTTTATTTTGAGAAAATATAGGAAGAGTTATAAGAAGAATAAAAGCTAAAATTTTGAAATTCAGTTTCATAATCGTGGTATTTTTAGTTGGGTTTGGGTAAAAAAAAGGCTGTGACTTAACACAGCCTTTTTAGGGATTATCAGAATGAGAGATTTATTTAGTGTTTCAACATTTCGTGAGCGTATTGAACACCTACACCGTAAGCACCGCCGTATTTTTTTACTAAATCTGTTACTGGTTTGTAAGTTTCCTGACGAGCCCAGTCACGTTGCAATTCTAATAAATATTGTAATGAAGTTATTGGGTGTGCACCAGCTTGAACCATACGAGTTACTGCCATTTCGTGAGCTTCTTTAGAAACATCGCCACTTGCATCTGTGATTACATAAACATCATAACCTTCGTTGATTGCTGATAATGCTGGTCCAACGATACAAACGCTTGTCCATAAACCTCCAAAAACTAATTTCTTTTTACCTTTTGCTACAATCGCTTTATGAGCCGGAATATCTTCCCAAGTGTTCATAGATGTACGATCGATATAGTTTGAAGTTGCCTGAGGATAAAATTCTTCGATTTCTTTAAAAACAGGTCCACTAAATGATCTTTCTGCTACTGTTGTTACAATAGTTGGCACTTTAAAGATTTTTGAAGCTCCTGCTACTAATGCCGTGTTGTTTCTAAGCTGGTCGATTGGAATATTGCTTACTGCAAAGGCCATTTGGCTTTCATAATCAATTAATACTAAAGTATGGTTTGTTGGATCTAATTGCGCTGGACTTGGTTTTTGAGCGAATCCGATAAATGTTACTAATACTAAAACTGCTGTAAGGATTAATTTTTTCATGATAATTTGATTTTGTTGTTAATTAAATGGGTTTTAAATATTTTTAATATTTGATTTTCAGTGTTTTGCATTCAAATTAAATGCCTTGTTTGTAAGGTGTTGATTTTAAAAGGTTGTTTCAGAAAAGGCAATAGTTGTCCTGACGATATATCGTTGATTTGCCAACTAATATTCGTTAATAGATTATTTTTAAAGCTTTTAATGAATTTTTAAAAGAGAAAATTTGGGTACCTAGATTTTTCCTTTTTGATGTAATCTGTGGAGAATTTCTGTTTTTAATAAACCGCTTCCGCCTCCAAAATGTTCAATTACTTCTACGTCTGGCTGTTGTTTTAAACAAAATAAAGTAAACTCTTTTTCGACATGATCTTCGATTCCGGAGCTCAAGAGAACAACGTCGATTTTGTGATTCTGAAAATATTCCTGAGCTTCTTTTTCACTGCTAAATCCGACTGCGTTCCAGTCTTCATAAGCATTTACAAGGCGAAGTAAAATGGCCAGTATCTCTTCGTTTTTTCCGAGTAATAAGAATTCAAGTGTTTTCATTTTTTTTCTAGTTTCTGAGTTTCTGAGGCGCTGAGTTTCTAAGTTTTTTACTTTGAAAATTAGTCTTGACAGAACTTCTAATTTACTTTACAAATTTATTTGTTTCATTTTTGTTTGAACTTAATCTAGAATAAGAAAGATTCTGAGTTTCTAAGATGCTTAGTTTCTAAGTTTTTCTCTTCTATTTTAATTTC
>NZ_JANKMS010000005.1 GCF_024649945.1 Flavobacterium panacis
GGTCTACTAGGACTCGAACCTAGAAAGACGGCACCAAAAACCGTAGTGTTACCATTACACCATAGACCAGCAGTGCGGTTAAGCGGGTGCAAAATTAAAACTTTATTTTAGTTATGCAAATTTTAAACGAAACTTTTTTGCATAAAAAAAGCCTCTCATTTCTGAGAGGCTTTTTATGTTGGTCTACTAGGACTCGAACCTAGAAAGACGGCACCAAAAACCGTAGTGTTACCATTACACCATAGACCAGCAGTGCGTTTAAGCGAGTGCAAATTTAAGGCTTTATTTAGTTTGTGCAAACTTTTTAACTAAAAAAAATCAAAATTTTAGTTTTTTTTCACTTTACAATCTCACACAATAACAGAAAGCACTCACAAACAACAAATTACTATTCAAGGATAGTTTTGTAGAATTTTTTGTTAATGCTCTATTCTTTACATAAAAAAACATTTTCTTTGTAGGATAGAAAACTTTCAAATTTTTAACACCTAAATATGGCACAATTCAATTTCAATAAATGGAATACAATTATTGGTTGGTTTGCATTTGCAATCGCTTTAATTACTTACACATTAACAGTTGAACCTACAATGAGCTTTTGGGATTGCGGAGAATATATTGCTACCGCAGCCAAACTTGAAGTAGGTCACCCACCAGGAGCTCCGTTATTCCAAATGATGGGTGCATTTTTTGCAATGTTTGCAATAGACGCTCAACATGTAGCTGTTATGGTTAATATGATGTCTGTTTTCTCTAGCGCATTTACTATATTATTTATGTTCTGGTCGTCTTCTATGATCTTAAAAAAGATTATAGCACGTTTTGCTGAGATCGATCAAAATAATTCAATTGTTATTTTAGGAAGCTCTTTTGTTGGCGCTTTAGCTTATACATTCTCAGACAGTTTCTGGTTTAATGCTGTAGAAGCCGAAGTTTACGCAATGGCTTCTTTATTAATTGCGCTACTTTTCTGGCTTGGTTTACGTTGGGAACAAGACATGGATAAACCAAAAGGAAACAAATGGCTTTTAATTATTTCTCTAGTTGTCGGACTTTCTTTTGGAGTTCACTTCATGGCTCTTTTAACTATTCCTTCAATTGGATTTTTGTACTATTTCAAACACTACGAAAAAGTTACCATCAAAAACTTTCTTATCGCCAATGTAGTTGTTATTGGAATCTTATTGTTTATTTTCAAATTACTTCTTCCATTAACTATGGCATTTTTCGGAAAAACCGAAATTTTCATGGTAAACAGCATGGGACTTCCATTTAACTCAGGAACCATATTTGTTGCATTGTTACTTGTTGCTTTCTTTTATTTTGGATTAAAATATACCAAACAAAAAGGATTCATATTTTACAACACAATAATATTATGTATTTTATTCATCCTTATTGGTTTCTCAACTTGGTTAATGCTTCCTGTTCGTGCCAATGCCAACACTGTTATTAATGAAAACAAGCCTTCAGATGCTACTGAGGTTTTAGCTTATTATAATCGTGAGCAATATGGTGTAAATCCTTTATTTTACGGACCTCAATACACGGAACTTTTTGCTGGTCTTGATGCCAAAACACCTTATTTAGATAAGAAACCAAACTACGAAAGAGACTATAAAACTGGTAAATATATCATTACCAACAATTATAAAAATGCAGAACAAAATTCTGATGACAACCAGAAAGCAGTTCTACCTAGAATGTGGAGTACAGATACCCCTCACATTCAAAACTATATCAACTTTACCAATCCTCCTAAATTCAGAATCGATCCAAATCATAGTTATGATGAAGATTTAGCTGAATACGGAATTGATGCAAGTCAATTAAGTGAAGACGAATACAATAAAGCAACTGCGCAATTACGCAATGAAGTTGAAAAAACGGTTTCTGAATTCAGACATGCTTATGCTCAAAAGCAGATTGACAACGAAGGCTATGTAAAATTCTTAAGAAGCTATGGAAAATACTTATTAGTTGAAAAACCATCTACTGCGGATAACTTTAGTTTTATGTTTGAATATCAATTCGGATACATGTACTGGAGATATTTAATGTGGAATTTTGTTGGACGTCAGAATGACATTCAGGGTAAATATGATAATTTGGACGGAAACTGGATCAGCGGTATCAAACCTTTAGATTCAATTCACTTAGGATCTCAGGACAATTTACCTTCAGACGTATTAAACAACAAAGGTCGTAATGCCTATTATTTCCTTCCATTTATTTTAGGATTAATTGGTTTAATGTATCATGCTAATAAAGATTTAAAAAGTTTTTATGTTCTTCTGGCCCTATTCTTATTTACTGGAATCGCATTAAAAATATACTTAAATGAAAGACCTTTTGAACCTCGCGAAAGAGATTATGCACTTGTAGGTTCCTTCTATGTTTTTGCTATCTGGATCGGATTCGGAGTCTATTCACTCTATGAAAGTTTCCAGAAATATTTGGCCCCAAAAATTGCAGGACCAGTTATTATTGCCGGAAGTTTATTAGCTGCGCCAGTTTTAATGGCTGCTCAAAACTGGGATGACCACGATAGATCTGGAAGATATACCGCTGTAGCAATGGCAAAAGCTTATCTGAGCTCATGTGACAAAGATGCTATTTTATTTACCATTGGAGACAACGATACTTTCCCGCTTTGGTACGCACAGGAAATTGAGCATTTTAGAACAGATGTTAAAATCGTAAATACAAGTTTATTTATGACAGATTGGTACATTGATCAAATGAAAGCCAAAGCATACGAATCTAATCCGCTTCCTATTTCGTTCACACACGATCAATATGTTGGAGATAGATTAGACTATACTGTTTATATTCAGAAAATCGACACACGTTGGAACATTAAAGATTTTATTGATTTCATCAAAAATCCTAAATCAACTGTTGGATTACAAAACGGACAGACAATTCATTTCTATCCAACTAACAAAATTAGAGTGAACGTTGACAAAAATACTATCATTCAAAACAAAGTAGTTAATCCTAAATACAACGATTCAATTGTTCCTTATTTGGATATTGACATCAAAGGAAGCGCTTTATACAAAAACCGTTTAATGATGCTTGACATCTTAGCTAATAACAATTGGAAAAGACCAATTTACTTTAGTGGAGGTGCTTTTGATGATGAAGACTACTTATGGTTGAAAGATTATCTGCAATTAGACGGAATGGTCTATAAATTGGTTCCTGTAAAAAACACTCCTTCTAAAGATGGAGGTCCACTAGACATGGGACAAATTGATGCAGATAAAATGTATAATATTGTCATGAAATGGGATTGGGGCAATAGTGACGGAAACATTTATCACGATCCTGAAACAAGAAGAAACAGTATTACATACCGTACTAATCTTTCAAGATTAATGAATCAACTTATTAAGGAAGGCAAAATTGACAAAGCTAAAAACATAATTAATTTAGCTATTACCAAAATGCCTTTAGACAAATTTGGATATTACTCTTTAGTTGAATCTTTTGCAGATGGTTATTACAAAGTTGGAGAAACCGCTAAAGCACAGGATCTCCTAAACAAACTTGTTAAAAAATACAATGAGAATCTAAACTATTACGGTACATTAACTCCTTCTGATCAAACAGATTTAGCAGTAGATATTATTACAGATATTGAACGTTACAGAAGTTTATTACATGTAATGCAGGACAACAAAGACAATGCTTTTTACAACAAACACAAAACCACGTTTAACACTTATGTAAATGTTTTTGAGCGTTTTGGACGTGAAAAAGAATAGATAATATACGAAAATCTTAACAATTAAAAAAATGCAGCACTGTTTGATAAATAGAGCTGCATTTTTTACTTTTACATACACTGTAAATTCAATTCAAGATGAGCTTTTATTGGGTAAAAACTAACGCATTTATAAAAAAGGTATTTTCTAAATATTGCTGGGATATTCCTAACAATGAAAAGAAAATATACTTGACGTTTGATGACGGCCCTACTCCCGAAATTACAGATTGGGTTTTATCAGAATTGAAAAAGTTTGATGCAAAAGCTACTTTTTTCTGCATCGGAAAAAACATAAAAGCCAATTTAGCCCTATTTGAAAAATTAATTACTGACGGACATTCCATTGGAAACCATACCATGAATCATGTTAATGGCTGGAAAATTCACACTAATGAATACATCGAAAATGTAAAAAACTGCGCAGAGGTTTTAGATGAACAAGAAAAAGCACCGCGTCGTTTATTGTTTCGACCTCCTTATGGAAAAATCAAAAAAGCACAATCTAAAATCTTACGAAGACTAGGTTACAAAATTGTAATGTGGGATGTTTTAAGTGCCGATTTCGACCAAAGTATAACTCCTGAAAAGTGTCTTGAAAATGTTACTAAGAATGTAAAATCAGGAAGTGTAATTGTTTTTCATGACAGTATAAAAGCTTCTCCAAATTTAAGATTTGCTTTACCAAGAACACTGCATTTTTTAAAAGAAAACGGATATCAATTTGATATTATTCACTAAATAACATCAAAAAAGGAAGTAATTTAAACGTTAAATTGCTCTTGAACAATTCCAATTATAGTATTCGCGTCAAGTTCTCCGGATTGTCTCCAGATCATTTGTCCATCTTTATAAATCATTAAAGTTGGAAGTCCTTTTATACGAAGTGCTTCTGCCAGTTCCTGATTTTTATCTACATCAATTTTAATCACTTTGGCTTTATCACCAAGCGCTGCAGCAACATCCTTAATAACAGGATGCATAGAAACTGACGATTCATTCCAATCGGTGTAAAAATCAATTAACACTGGAACTTGAGCATTTATTAGTTCTCCAAATTTTGACATAAAACCAAAAAATTAAGTTTTTTAAATCTTTTAAAAGAAATAAATATAATACAAATTTAGCATTTTTAACGAATTAAGCGACATTACGGCCTTTTTTTAGTTCAATGACTGTTATTTCAGGCATAATCCCAACTCGTCCAGGATAGGCGTGAAAACCAAACCCACGGTTAACATAAACGTATCTTCCGAGGTTTTCGTACAATCCTGCCCATTGTTTGTAAATATATTGTGCCAGACTCCATTTAAAATATCCTGGAATTTCAATTCCGAATTGCATACCGTGCGTATGACCCGCAAAAGTAAGATGGAAATTCTTCGGGTGCTCTTTAATTTCGGCGTCCCAATGACTTGGATCGTGACTCATCAAGACTTTAAAATCGTCTTGATGCACATTTTCTGAAGCTTTATTTAAATCTCCAGCTTTCTTAAAATTTACTCCCCAGTTCTCAACACCAATCAAAGCAATTTTATCTTCTCCTTTTTGAATATAAGTATGCTCATTCAGCATAAGCTTAAATCCAATTTGACTGTAAAGATTTTTAATTTGATGAAAATTTTCGTCTTTTTCTTTCTCTGATGGCCATGTTACATATTCGCCATAATCATGATTTCCTAAAACGGCAAACTTCCCGTATTTATAATCTTTTATGCGATTAAAAGTTTCCAACCATGGATGCATTTCTTTAGCATGTGTATTTACAATATCTCCTGTAAACAAAATAATATCTGCTTCTTGCTGATTTATCAGATCAATAGCATAATTTATCTTTTCAGGATTATCAAAACTTCCGCTGTGAACATCTGAAATCTGAGTGATTTTAAAACCATCAAAAGCATCTGGAAGATCCGGAAAAAATATGGTCTGTTTAATAACTTTAAAATTATATTTACCTTCAAAAATTCCGTAAATAATAGAAAGAAACGGAATCGCAGCCAACCCTAAAGCTATCTGACTAACAAATTTTCTTCGATCCGGCATCATTTCCTTTCGAGGAGCATTATAAACAAAATAGTTCAAAATACTGGCACCAACTCTTATAATGTCTTCACCAAACATAATTAGTGTCAAAACAATTTTAGGCACATAAACTACAAGCATCAAACCTGTGGTAAACATAAATTGTCTGGTCTGACCAACAGAACGGTCTACTTGGGAAAAAGAATATATAATAAAGATTAAAATCAGTAAACTTATGATTTGGTAACCAATCAAAACCCAGCGTGCTTTGATTAAAGTTCGAAAAGCCTGATAAGAATAGAACTCAATAAATAATAAAAGAGCGCATAGAATTACAAAACGAAGGATCATTTGTTATAGTTTTAAACAAAAGTAACAAAGAATGAAAATGCTATTGCTTTTCATTATAAAAAATTTAACTCATAGAAAGTAAAAAAGCTGAAAGATGGCTCTTTCAGCTTTAACCTACCAACCTTTTTAAAACTATTTAATCTACAACTTAATGTTGTTTTATTTTGCTTTTGGAGCTTCTGGTTTTACAGCTTCTGCTTTTTTCTCACCTTTAGCTTTTTTGTTTGCTTTTTTATCGTGCTTTGCAACTTTCACTTCTTTTGTTTGCGCTGGAGCTGGGGTTGTTTGCGCGTTTACCATTGAGAATGTTCCTAGAACTGCTACTGCTAAAATTGCTAATTTTTTCATGACTTTAAATTTTATTGATTAATTATTTCATTATTTGTAAGTCAAAGATATAATCGCAAAATGAAGACAAAATGAAGATAAAGTCTTACAATAAATTTTAACTTTTAATTAGCTTTTTCAAACCACAATTTAAAAGTTGTTCCAACATTTAAAACCGATTCTACTTTAATATGAACGTGATGAAAAGCAGCTATACTCTGGGCAATTGCAAGTCCTAACCCCTGCCCTTCTTGATCTGAACTTATACGAGCAAATCTGCTGAATATTTTTTCAAGCTGCGATTCGTCCATTCCAATTCCGGAATCTTTAACCGAAATAAAATAATGCTCTTCAACAAAACCGTCTTCTATTAAAATACTTCCTTTTGGTTTATTATATTTAATAGCATTCGTTACCAAGTTATAGATCAAAATATGAATTAAAGTCTTGTTTCCTGTAAAAACAAAATTCTCTTTCATTTTATTTACAAATCCAATTCCCCTATCATCAATTCGATCCTGAAGATCTTCCTGTAAATCCGAAACAACTTCCCGAAGATTAATTTCCTCATTGGCTTCATACTGATTGTTATCAATCCTAGAAATCAGTAATAAGTTATTGATGATTTTTTTCAGCATGTCTAATGTCTTCAATGAACCTGCTATTTTATCAATTGCGTTATCATCTAAAGATTCATTTTGTAATAAATTCTCCAATTTATTCTTAAGCAAGGCAATTGGGGTTAAAAGTTCATGCGAAACATTTGAGATAAACTGTTTTTCTTTTTTAAAAACTTCTGCAATGCGATCCATCATTTGATTTAAAACAAAATCAAGTTCTCTAAAATCTCGTGAAGCTGCTTTTATTGGAGTATGATCAAAAGTTTCAGGTTCGTTTACACGCCTGATTTTGGTATCAATAATTTTATAAAAAGGTTTAAGAAGATATTCTATATAAAAAGTATCTGCTAAAAAGGTGATAAAAAGAATCACAACAAAAACAATCAGAATAAAGAAACGAATGACAAAAGTCAAATCGCTTACTTCAGTTAGACTACTTCCTATTTCGAGTTGATAATCTACACCTTCATAAGTAAAATAATGTTGCAAGATTCGGAATTCACTTTCTTCATCTTCAATCTTTCGATATTCATTTGTAAAAGTTGTTTTTTTCTGATGTGGTTTTATCGGAACACGCGACAAAACCAAAAACTCGCTGTGAAGTGTCGAAAATTCAGAAAAAGTTTCTGTAGAATCATTCGGATTTTCTATAAAATCATTAATCTCATCCTGATTCAGATGCTCAATAAATTTTTTCTTTTTTTCCAGAAGACTATTATTGATATGATGATAAACAACATTTTTTACCAGAATCGGTAACATTAGCCATAAAATCAAAATAACCAACAATCTGGTCAGTGCGTTAAAAATGGCTAATTGATGTTTTATTTTCACAAGAATAATTTTATTCGTTTATACGATACCCTACATTTCGAACCGTTTCAAACCAATCTATTGGTGCATGTTTATCCAGTTTTTTTCTAAGATTTCGAACATGGACATCAATAAAATTAGAATCAGAATTGATTTCTAAAATATCGCCCCAAATATGTTCTGTAAGCTGAAGACGCGTAATAACCCTATTCTTATTTAGAACTAAATATTGAAAAATATCAAACTCTTTTTTGGTTAGATTAATTGGATTATCATTAAAACTAACTTTATAATCCTGAAGCTGTAAAACAAAACCGTGAATTGTCAGATTGTTTAAAGTAAAGCCGTGAATTCTTCTAATAACAGCAAATAATCTTGCGCTGAGTTCAGTTAACGCAAAAGGTTTTGTCAAATAATCATCGGCTCCTAAATGCAATCCGTTAATTCTATCATCCAGCTCACCTCTTGCCGTTAAAACAATAACCGCCATTTTTGATTTAGTTTTTCTGACAGTCTGTAAAACTTCAAAACCATCTCCATCAGGAAGACCTAAATCTAGCAGCATTGCATCGTAATCATTACTGCCAAATTCCTCCAAAGCATCAGCACACGTATGGGCAATCTTGCAGATATATCCCGCATTACACAAAAAATCATAAACTTCCACCACAAGTTCCCGATTATCTTCAACAATCAAAATATTCATAAAAATCTAGTTAAGCGTAATTAAAATTAATCATTTAAAAGAAGAAAAATCTGCATTGTAAAAAACATTAACGAAAAAAGCTGATAAATTTCTTCATCAGCTTTTACCACCTGCATTCTTCATAATTATCCTTCCTGTTTTGTTTCCTTACAATCATTCGAAAACAAAACAAAAAGTATATTATTTTTTCATTTTTGCAGTTTCTGTTTTCGGAGCTTCTGTTTTAACTTCAGTTTTTTCTGCTTTGGCTTTTTTAGAAGTTTTGTGTTTAGGATGTTTGGTTGCTTTTACTTCTTTTACTGGAGTTTCTTTTCCTGTTTTTGCAGGGAAAGCTTGAACCATTGCACTTGTTCCTAAAACTGCTACTAGTAACATTAAAAAATTTCTCATGATTTCTACTATTTAAGAATTAATAACCTTTTAATTTATACCTCAAAATTACCCTCAGAACATGAAGAAAAAATGAAGAAAAGCAATACTACCGATATTTTAACGAGACATTAACGTTACAAGGTTTTTCACCATATAGGAGATGTAAGTTCATCCAATTATAAGGAAGCAAAATCAAACACCACAAGATGTGCCTATCCTAAAATGAACTTATATCACTTATATGTCTATAAAATTAATTTTAAGAAACCAAATCGTTTTTTAAACCTCAATTGTTTATTTTTACACACTAATATTTTTCATATGTCGACTCAAAAACGCCTTTTTCTTCTAGATGCTTATGCATTAATTTTTCGTGGTTATTATGCCTTTATTAAAAACCCGAGAATCAACTCAAAAGGAATGGACACATCTGCAATTATGGGTTTTATGAACTCACTTTTGGATGTTATTAAAAGAGAAAAACCAGATCATTTGGCCGTTGCTTTTGATAAAGGCGGTAGTCATGTAAGAACTGAAATGTTTGTTGAATACAAAGCCAACCGTGATGCTACGCCAGAAGCAATTAAAATTGCTGTTCCCTATATTCAGGAATTATTAAAAGCCATGCACATTCCGATCATTGAACTTGAAGGTTGTGAGGCTGATGATTTAATTGGAACTATTGCCAAACAAGCCGAAAAACAGAACTATAAAGTTTTTATGGTAACTCCAGATAAAGATTTTGCACAATTGGTTTCTGAAAACATCTTTATGTACAAACCAGCTCGAATGGGTAATGGAATTGAAATCTGGGGAATTCCTGAAGTTTTGGCAAAATTTGAAGTCGAAAGACCAGAACAGGTTATTGATTTTCTTGGAATGATGGGAGATGCTGTCGATAATATTCCCGGATTACCAGGTGTTGGAGAAGTTACAGCTAAAAAGTTCCTGAAAGAATTTGGTTCAATGGAAAATCTTTTGGCAAATACTGATAAACTAAAAGGCAAAATGAAAGAAAACATTGAAGCCAATAAAGAAAAAGGTATTCTTTCTAAAAAACTGGCAGCAATTATGTGTGATTGTGATGTTACTTTTAATGAAGAAGACTACGAACTTACACGTCCAGACATTGAAAAAACAGATGCTATTTTTCAAGAATTAGAATTTAGAAGAATGGCAGAACAGTTTGACAATTTATTTAAAGTTGGAAGCCCAAATGAATCTACTAGCACTCCTGCTACTGACGCTAAATTATACAAAAAACCACAACCAAAAAACGAAGATCAATTTGATCTATTTGGAGGCGGAGGCACAACTCTTGACGAAAGTGCAGAAGCTGCAAGAAATTCATTTTATAACACTTTAGAAAACACAGAGCACTCTTACCAAACTATTCAAGGTGATTTAGGAATTAAATTGCTTTTGCAAAATTTAGAAAAACAATCTTCTGTTTGTTTTGACACTGAAACGACAGGAATTGACGCGCTTCATGCAGAATTAGTTGGAATGTCTTTTTCTTATGAAAAAGGAAAAGCATTTTACGTTCCTTTTCCAGAAAGCCAGGAAGAAGCGCAAACTTTAATCAATAAATTTGTTCCGTTTTTTGAAAATGAAAACATTGAGAAAATCGGACAAAACTTAAAATACGATTTGAAAATTCTTTCTAATTATGGTGTTACTGTAAAAGGAAAACTTTTTGATACCATGATTGCACATTATCTGATCAATCCAGATATGCGTCATAATATGGATATTTTGGCAGAAACGTATTTGAAGTATTCTCCAAAATCTATTGAAACTTTAATTGGCAAAAAAGGGAAAAATCAGCTTTCTATGCGTGATGTTCCTTTGGAAGATATTAAAGAATATGCTGCCGAAGATGCAGACATTACTTTACAACTAAAAGAAATCTTCACAACAGAATTAGACAAAACAGAAACCAAAAAGTTATTCGACGAAATTGAAATTCCATTAGTAAGCGTTTTAGCTGACATGGAAACAGAAGGGATTCGTTTAGATGTTGATTTCTTAAAAGCAATGTCTTCTGAAATGGATGTTGAGATCAAATCTTTAGAAGAACAAATCTATGAAACTGCTGGTGAGAAATTCAATTTAGCATCTCCAAAACAATTAGGAGATATTTTATTTGAAAAACTTAAAATTGGAGGCGCCAAACAAAAGAAAACCAAAACAGGTCAATACGCAACTGGAGAAGAGGTTTTGACTTATTTAGCCAACGATAATCCAATTGTAAAACAGATTTTAGACTGGCGCCAGATGGTAAAACTTCAAAGCACTTATATTTTGGCTTTACCGGAACAAGTTGACAAAAAAACTTTACGCGTTCACACCGATTATATGCAAACCGTTGCTGCAACGGGTCGTTTGAGTTCTAATAATCCGAACTTGCAGAATATCCCAATTCGCACCGAAAGAGGACGTCAGATTCGTAAAGCTTTTGTCGCACGCGATGAAAACCATACTTTAATCTCTGCCGATTACTCGCAAATTGAATTACGAATTATCGCTGCTTTGAGTGGTGAAGAAAATATGATTGCCGCTTTCCAAAACGGAGAAGATATTCACAGAGCAACTGCAGCAAAAGTTTTTGATGTAGCTTTAGATGAAGTTTCTCGCGAACAAAGAAGCAACGCTAAAACGGTAAACTTCGGAATTATATATGGTGTTTCTGCTTTTGGTTTAAGTAACCAGACTTCTCTTTCTAGAAGCGAAAGTGCCGCTTTAATTGATGCTTATTACAAAACATATCCGCGTCTTAAATCTTATATTTCTGAGCAAGTTGATTTTGCCAGAGAAAAAGGTTACGTTCAAACCATTTTAGGTCGTCGTCGTTATTTAAAAGATATTAATTCGGCTAATGCCGTTGTAAGAAGTGCAGCAGAACGAAATGCCGTAAACGCTCCAATTCAAGGAAGCGCTGCCGATGTGATTAAAATCGCCATGATCAACATTCACAAAAAACTTCGTGACGGAAATTGGAAATCTAAAATGTTACTTCAGGTGCATGATGAGCTTGTGTTCGATGTTCACAATGACGAACTCGAAAAAATTCAGCCAATGATTAAACATGAAATGGAAAATGCATTTAAAATGTCGGTTCCTTTGGAAGTTGAAATTGGTTTAGGGAAAGATTGGCTAGAAGCACATTAATAATTTTAGAATTCAGATTAGTTGGTTTATAAATAAAAAATCCCCCTAATCTTGTCATTTCGACGAAGGAGAAATCTCCGCAAGTAACTCCGTAAAGAAAAGCCAATCTTTGTAGAGCTTCTCGTGGAGATTTCTCCTTCGTCGAAATGACAAAAATTATGTATAAAAAAAGGACTGTTCTCAAACAGTCCTTTTTTTGTCAATACGTTTTATTTATTTTTTTCGAGTCGATTCTCTTTCTTTCAATTTGGTTTTGATAACGATTGTTTCGTAATCAGAAGTTTCTCCTTCTGGTTCTTCCAATCTTTGGATTAATCTTTTTGCAGCCACTTCTCCAATTTCAACACCATGCTGACTAACTGTAGTCAAACTTGGCGACAAACGTCTTGAAGCCAAAATTCCGTCTGCGAAACCAATAATAGAAATATCTTCTGGAACTCTATATCCTTTTTTCAAACTTACTCTCAAAGCGGCAACTGAATCATTTTCATCCAAAGCAAAAATTCCGTCAATTTTATGATCAAAGATTCCTTCTATTTTTGCTTTCATATCTTCTTCAGAATCGGTACGAAGAATAATTTTTTCGTTAACCGGAATATTATTGTCTTTCAAAGCTTTCAAATATCCTTCTGTTCTTAATCTTCCAACACTAATATTGTCCACAGAAGAAATAAGAGCGATGTTTTTACATCCTAAATCAATTAAATGTTGCGTTGAATTTAAAGCGGAATCAAAATCATCAACCACAACTTTATCACAATCTACTTCATCTGCAATACGATCAAACATTACAATTGGCGTTCCATCAGTAATAATCTCAGAAAAGTGATTATAATCTTGAAGTGTTTGCGCCTCTTTAGAAACAGATAAAATAAATCCGTCGATAGTTCCATTGCTCAGCATTTCTAAAGTATGAACTTCTTTTTCAAGAGATTCATTCGAAATACAGGTAATTACATTATACCCTTTTTTATCGGCAACTTTCTCAATACCACTAAAAACTTTCGCAAAGAAAGAATTTAGAATATTAGGAATAATTACTCCAATCGTTTTTGTCTTACGATTCTTTAAATTCAAACCAATAACATTCGGCTTATAATTTTTGAGTTTGGCATACTCCTTAATCTTAACCTTCGTTTGTTCACTAATTTCAGGACTGTCATTCAATGCTTTAGACACAGTCGAAACAGAAACACCTAGTTCCTTGGCAATTTGTTTTAGAGTTGCTTTAGCTTTCATCCAATTGAATTTTATGTAATTAATACAAATATAGTAGAATTACCGAAAATAAAACAAAAAGAAGCTATTAGTATTTAAAAATGTAGCTCTTTTCGAAATAACAATTAAATAAACCGATTTTTTAAAACCGTCCTTACAAAAATTTCGTTAATAACTAGATACCAGAGAACTAGAAACCAATTGTTGTTAACCTATTAAAAAACTTAATTATGAAAAACGAAGTTAAAATTCATGAAGTTGATCCTTCATTGAATAGCAGAAGGAGCTTTCTTAAGCTCAGCGGATTAACCCTTGCAGCTACAGGTTTAGTCATAGCTGGTTGCAGCGATCATGACGACGATAACAATATGCCAGACACTTCTTTACCGGGAGTAAGAAATGGTATTTTCGATTTAGGCTCTGGAGATTTTGGGGTTTTAACCTATGCATACGCATTGGAACAACTGGAAGCCGACTTTTATACTAAAGTAGTTAATGCAAGTAGCTTTAATACTGTTTTTAGCAGTGTTGAGCGTCAAGTTCTAACTGATTTGTACCATCACGAAGTGGTTCACAGAGACTTTTTCAAAGCTGCTTTAACTGGAGCACTTCCTGATCCTAGTTCACAATTACTACCAACTTTAGCTTTTAATTATGGTTCATTAAATTTCAATAGTCGTACCGAAGTTTTAGCTACTGCAAAAGCATTAGAAGACACTGGAGTTGCCGCTTATAATGGAGCTGGAAGATTAATTAAAACAGCTGATTATCTATTACTAGCCGGAAAAATTGTTTCTGTTGAAGCCAGACATGCTTCAGCAATAAGAAGTTTGATTAATCCTAATTCTAAAGACTTTGCGGGAGATGATATTGTAAATATGTCAACAGGTTTAGATGATGCAAAAGATCCATCTAAAATATTGCCAATTGCTGCGAATTTTATAACCACAAAATTTACAGCTAAATACTTGCCTTAATCTTAACCGTTAAAACTTAGAAATTATGAACATTTTAAAATTTATAGAATCCTTTACTGATGACAATTTAATGAATAGTACTGGTTCTCGTAGAGACAGTTTTTCACAGTTTGGGAACATCGGAAAAAATCTAGCTTTAGCCTCAATTCCTTTCGGATTATCGGCTCTGGCTAATAAAGCTTTCGCAAAAGACATTACCGCAACACCTGCCACTCCAATTGGAGCTTTGCAATTTGCTTTGACTTTAGAATATCTCGAAAACGAATTTTATGCCATGGCACTTGATTCTGGAGTAATTCCAGCTTCTGAAAATGGCGGACGTGATTTAAAAGTATTCCAGCAAATTGCAGCTCACGAATCTGATCATGTGAAATTTTTAATTGCTGGATTGGGTGGTACTGCAAGTGCTAACTTCGTTCCAAAACCAACTTTTGACTTTACAGTGGGTGGCGCTTTTAATCCTTTTGGAGATTATCCAACATTTTTAGCTTTGGCACAAGCATTTGAAGATACAGGAGTTCGAGCGTATAAAGGACAAGCAGCAAATCTAATTACAACACCAGATTTATTGACAGCCGCTTTACAAATTCATTCTGTTGAAGCTCGTCACGCTTCTGAAGTGAGAAGACTACGAGGTTTAAAAGGATGGATTTCTAATTCAGAAAGAGGTGCTGGTATGCCAGCGGCAACACAGGCAGTCTATGATGGCGAAGGCGTAACGATGCAAGCAGGATTTAATACTGCGACTGCATTTGGTGCTGCAGCAGGCTCAGAAGCTTATGATGAGCCACTTACGACACAGCAAGTTGTTGATATTGCCAATATTTTTATAGTATAATTGATTTTTTTTCTAAATATTTAACCGTCTTTACGTTATTGTAGAGACGGTTTTTTTATTCCCTAATTAATTAAAAAACTGAAGCCCTGATTTTCAGCAGATAAAATATTCTTTCAGGTATTTGGTTTTAAAATAATTAATTGTACTTTTGCATCCCCTTTATTGGGGATGGAATGTTTAATTAAAATAATATTATGGACGCATTAAGCTACAAAACAGTTTCAGCAAGCAAAGCCACTGTAACTAAAGAGTGGATTGTTGTTGACGCTGAAGGTCATAACTTAGGACGTCTTGCTTCTAAAGTTGCTATGATTTTAAGAGGTAAGTACAAACCAAGTTACACACCGCACGTTGACTGTGGAGATAACGTAATTGTTATCAACTCAGAAAAAATTAACCTTACAGGTACAAAAATGAATGACAAAATTTACATGCGTCATACAGGTTACCCAGGAGGACAAAGAACTTTAACTGCTAAAGTATTGCAAGCTAAAAACCCTGCATTATTAGTAGAAAAAGCTGTAAAAGGTATGTTACCTAAAAACAAATTAGGAGCTGAACTTTTTAGAAATCTAAATGTTGTTGTAGGAGCTGAGCACAAACACGGAGCTCAAAAACCTAGAACTGTTAACCTAAATGATCTTAAGTAATGGGAGTTATTCACAAAATCGGTAGAAGAAAAACCGCTGTTGCACGTGTTTACGTTTCTGAAGGAACTGGAAACATCACTGTAAACAAAAAAGAATTCGCAACTTACTTTCCAACTGCAACTTTACAGTACAAAGTTTTACAACCGCTTTCTATGACAGAAAACGCTGGTAACTTTGACGTTAAAGTAAACGTTTACGGAGGTGGTACAACTGGTCAGGCAGAAGCTGTTAGAATGGCATTAGCACGTGTAATGTGTGAAGTTAACGCTGAAAACAGAGGAATCCTTAAACCAGAAGGTTTATTAACAAGAGACCCAAGAATGGTTGAACGTAAGAAATTCGGTCAGAAGAAAGCTCGTAAGAGATTCCAGTTCTCTAAACGTTAATATTACCTGTCTTGTTCAGATGGGACAAGACATTATCAATTATTTATTGAAATTAAAAAACACAGTTATTGTTGCTCTCCTATCGAGGTAGGATATAGTTTAGCATCTAAATGTATAAAGCCAGAGAAATCGCCATTTATACATTGCTAATCAACAGAACGTAAACTAGTACAAAAATGGCAAACAAAATAGAAGTAAAAGAATTACTAGAAGCAGGTGTTCACTTCGGACACATGACTAGAAAATGGGATCCAAACATGGCTCCTTACATTTATATGGAGCGTAATGGTATTCACATTATCAATCTATATAAAACTGCAGCTAAAATTGAAGAAGCTAACGAAGCTTTGAAAAAAATCGCTGCATCAGGTAGAAAAATCTTATTCGTAGCTACCAAAAAACAAGCAAAAGACATCGTTGCTGATAAAGCAAAAGCTGCAAACATGCCTTACATCACTGAAAGATGGCCAGGTGGAATGTTGACTAACTTCGTAACTATCAGAAAGGCAGTTAAAAAAATGTCTTCTATCGATAAAATGAAGAAAGATGGTACTTTCAACACTTTATCTAAAAAAGAGCGTTTACAAGTTGATCGTCTACGTGCTAAATTAGAGAAAAACTTAGGTTCAATTGCTGATATGTCTAGACTACCTGCAGCATTGTTCGTAGTAGATATCAAAGCTGAACACATCGCAATAAAAGAAGCTCAAAAATTAAACATTCCAGTTTTCGCAATGGTTGATACGAATTCTGACCCAAGAGAGGTTGATTACGTGATTCCTGCAAATGATGACGCTTCTAAATCAATTGACAAAATTTTATCTTTAGTGACTACTGCAGTAATCGAAGGTCTTTCTGACAGAGGTGCTGAAAAAGAAGTTGAAGCTGCTGAAGAAGCTCCTGCTGTTGAAGCTGAGGCTGCTCCTGCAACTGAAGAATAAATCAAATTTTAAATTCCAAATTTTAAATTCCAAATTCCAAATACAAAATTAAAAACGTTATGTTGATAATTTAATAAAATTGGAGTTTGGGATTTAGAAGATGGAATTTTTACTTTTAACATTAAAATTCAAAATATTATGGCAACAATTACTGCTGCAGACGTAAATAAATTAAGACAATCTACAGGTGCCGGAATGATGGACTGTAAAAAAGCTTTAGTTGAAGCTGAAGGAGATTTCGATAAAGCGATCCAAATTCTTAGAGAAAAAGGACAAAAAGTTGCTGCTAACCGTTCTGACCGTGAGTCTTCTGAAGGAGCTGCTGTTTCTTTTATCAATGCTGACAACACTAAAGGAGCTATCCTTACTTTAAACTGCGAAACTGACTTCGTAGGTAAAAATGAGGCTTTCGTTACTTTAGCTAAAGATTTAGTTGAAAGAGCTATCAACTTCTCTTCTAAAGAAGAATTTTTAGCTTCTGATTTCAACGGAATTACTGTTGCTGAGAAATTAATCGAGCAAACTGGAGTTATCGGTGAGAAAATCGAAATCGGTGGTTTCGAAATTTTAGAAGGTGCTTTCGTTGGATCTTACGTTCACGTTAACAAAATTGCTGCTTTAACTGCAATTTCTGCTCCAATCGCTAATGCTGAGACTTTAACAAAAGACGTTTCTATGCAAGTTGCTTCTATGGGAGCTGACACATTATCTTACAAAGATTTTGATCCTGCTTTCGTTGAGTCTGAACTTGCTGCTCGTATTGCTGTAATTGAAAAAGATAACGAAGAAGCTGCACGTTTAGGAAAAACTTTGAAAAATGTTCCTAAATACATCTCTTTCTCTCAATTAACTCCTGAAGTTATCAAACAAGCTGAAGAAGATGCTAAAGCTGAATTAAAAGCTGAAGGAAAACCAGAGCAAATCTGGGACAAAATTCTTCCAGGAAAAGTTCAACGTTTTATCTCTGATAACACTACTTTAGATCAAGAAAAAGCTTTACTGGATCAAAACTTCATCAAAGATGACAGTAAAAAAGTTGGTGATTACGTAAAAGGATTCAATGTTGAAATCACAGGTTTCAAAAGAGTTACTTTAGGTTAATATATTATTTCAATATTTAAAAAGCCCGAATAAATATTTATTCGGGCTTTTTTATTTTTACTGTTTTTCTACTGGAAAATTTCTAGCACGCATCAAAGCATCTGATTGTGGCGCATGTCCTCTGAAATTCTCATACATCTCCTCATTATCAATCATATTTCCAACGCTTAAAACTGTTTTGTAAAGACGTTCAGAAACATTTTTATCAAATGGTCCGTTTCCTTCCAGAAAAGCTTCATAAGCATCTGCATTGATCACGTCTGCCCACAAATAACTATAATATCCAGCCGCATATCCATCACTTGAAAATATATGAGCAAATTGAGGAATTCTATGTCGCATCACTATTTCAGACGGCATATTAATTTCACTTAAAACTTTCTTTTCAAATTCATGCGGATCGACTGTTTCAGTTGTTAAATGTAGTTTCATATCAACAAATGAACTTGAAATCGTTTCTACCGTTGCAAAACCTTCATTAAAATTGGCTGCTTTTCCAATTCTTTCTACCAACGATTGAGATAAAGGTTCGTTTGTTTTATAATGAAGTGCGAACTTATTTAAAACCTCAGGCGTTGCCAACCAGTGCTCTAATAATTGCGAAGGAAACTCAACATAATCTCTTGCAACCGAAGTTCCTGAAAGACTCGGATACGTTACATTAGAACACAATCCGTGTAGTGCATGACCAAATTCGTGAAACAAAGTCGTTGCATCATCCCACGAAATCAAAACAGCTTCGTTGCTATTTCCTTTAATAAAATTGCAATTGTTTGAAACAATAGGAAGCAAATTTTCCTTTATTTTCTGTTGATCTCTATGAGAGTTCATCCAGGCTCCCGAACGTTTTCCTACGCGTGCATAAGGATCAAAATACCAAAGACCGATAACTACTCCTGTATTTTTATTATTGACTTCCCAAACGCGCACATCTGGATGATAAACAGGAACATCAAATACTTGTTTAAATCCGAGATCGAATAACTCACCAGCTGTCCAGAACATTCCTTCTCTCAGATTTTCTAACTGTAGATATTGTTTTATTTCATTCTGATCTAAATCGTATTTAGCTTTACGCACTTTTTCGGCGTAATAGCGATAATCCCAAGGTTGAATTTTAAAATTCCCGCCTTCATCATCCACTATTTTCTGCATAGCCGAGACATCATTTTTCACTTTTTCGACTGCTGGCTTCCACACAGAATGCATTAAATCCAAAGTTTTCTGTGGGTCTTTTGCCATTTTGTTCGACAAACTCCATTCTGCAAAATTTTTAAAACCTAATATTTCAGCCTTTTTTGCTCGTAACTGCAAAATGGAAACCAGAGTTGCATTAGTATTATTTGAATTATAATTATCACCTCTTTTTACAAAAATCTCAAATGCTTGTTCTCTTAATTTTCTCTGATCTGAAAAAGTCAAAAAAGGTTCAATTGAAGATCTTGTATTTCCAATACAAGCCAAAACATTAAGCTTTCTTTCTTTTGCTTCTGCAATTGCCGCGTTTTTGAATTCTTCTGGCAATCCTTCTAAATCACTTTCTGAATTCAACTCCAAATATTGATCATTTTCTTCTGCTAATAATTTTTGGCTAAAAAGTGTAAAAAGCCCTGCAAGCTCCTGATTTATATTTGCTACTTCTTTTTTATCTTCCGCACTTAACTCCGCTCCTTCCCTAACAAAATCAGTATAATACAACCAAAGCAGACGCTGTTGTTCTGCTTTTAGCTTTTTACTGTCTTCCGATTTATATAATTTTTCAATCCTAGAAAACAGTTCATCATTTTGGTATAACTTATCACTAATCTCTGCCAATTTTGGAGACATTTCTGTATCTACCACATTAAATTCTGGACTACTTAAATTTGATCGATAAATTCCGTAAACCGCGTGAATTCTGTCTAGTTTTTCTCCTGAAAGCTCTAAAGCGACAATTGTATTTTCAAAAGTTGGAGCTTCTAAATTATTTGCAATAACTTCAATTTCATTCAGTTTTTCCTGAATCGCAAATTCAATTGCAGGTTTAAAATCTGAAATTTTATATTTTGTAAAATCCGGAACACCTCCATAAGGTCCTGACCATTCCTGAAGCAACGGATTTTCTAACTCAATTTGTTTTTTCATAATAACACATTTTTATAAATTCTATCAAAACCTTAAAAGACCATAATGACAGTATTCCAAAATTAACCAATCGAAAGCATATCAACAATTATCTATTTCTATGATTTAAAGAAATAGCTTAAATTTGAAACATCATAACGAAAATAACATGTTTAAAACCCGAAAAGAGATTGTCTTTGTAATTCTTGCAGGAATATTTATTACCAATGCCGTTGTGGCTGAACTTATTGGAGGAAAATTAATCCAGATTGGACCTTTTGTAATGAGTATCGGAATTCTTCCATGGCCCGTTGTTTTTTTAACTACCGATTTAATTAATGAATATTTTGGTGAGAAAGGGGTAAAAAAACTTTCTTTTATCACAGCATGTTTGATTACTTACGCTTTTATCATTCTTTTTATGGCCATAACCATCCCTGCTGCTAAAGGAATAAGTCCCGTTGACGACAATCAGTTTGAAGCTGTTTTTGGACAAAGTATGTGGATTATTGTCGGGAGTATAATTGCCTTTATGGTTTCGCAATTGATTGATGTAAGTGTTTTTTGGTTTTTTAGAAAAAGAACTGGACATAAAAAAATATGGCTCAGAACTACCGGATCGACTGTAATCTCACAACTATTTGATTCGTTTATCGTTCTTGGAATTGCTTTCTGGCTTCCAGGAAAAATCGATTTTGATACTTTTATATCGTCGGGATTAATCGGATATGTTTTCAAACTATCTATCGCAGTTTTACTAACTCCTGCCATTTATTTAGGTCATAATTTAATAAAAAAATATCTAGAAAAAGATAATCTCCAAAACGACGAAGAACATTTACAATAATGAGGAATTACAAAATGTATTTTTTAGCAATCCTTATAAGTTGTCTTGTAAGTTGCTCTAAAAATGCAAAAAAACAAATACTTGAAGTCACCGACAAGATTTCAAATCAAATAGAAACTATTTCAGAAAGCACTGTTGAGACTGTAAAAGAATATAAAAACTCAATTGTAGATAAAATCACAAATGATGATATTCCTGCCGAAAATAAAGACATTGCAAATGACAGTATTGCGGTAGAAAAAATCGAAAATGACAAGTTTTTAGGAATTACCTATTTCAAAAAATTCATATCAGATTGTAAAACTGGAGAAACCATAACACAAAAGGAATTAATTGAAAATCACAACATTCCTGCTGACGGAATAAAACTGATAAAAAGCATTACCAAAACGGCTGAAGATGAAATTGAAATAAAATGGAAATCAACTTGGTTTATTGAACGTATTTCGGATGCTAAATTTACTGATGCCAAAATAAAGTTCAAATTCGAAGCCAATAAAATGTACACTTCCGGACAAGCCATCGGAATTAAATACAAAAAGAAAATCTATACCGATCTCATTATAATTGGAACAAAAGCTTATATACCGAGCGTAAAAGGTTATCATTGGAAAATTGGAAAGTAAAAAGTATTGATTTCTAAAAATAATTTTACAAATACAAATTAATTTTAGAATTAAACAAATAAAGTAAAAACTTACAAAATAAATTTATAAATGTAAGAATTATTGTTATT
Source organism: Flavobacterium panacis (assembly GCF_024649945.1). Classification (GTDB taxonomy): domain Bacteria; phylum Bacteroidota; class Bacteroidia; order Flavobacteriales; family Flavobacteriaceae; genus Flavobacterium; species Flavobacterium panacis. The sequence continues at coordinate 21,955 of NZ_JANKMS010000005.1, forward strand.
TTTGCACTTATATAAACAATTAATTTTTAAGTTAAAATGAAAAAACTAGCTATTTTATTTATTTCAGTTGGACTTTTATCATCATGCAGCAGTAATGATAATGATGATAAACCTGCTAACGAAACAGCATCACTTATTGGAAAATGGGAGCTTACAAAACATGGGAACATTTTAAATGGTTCTGAACTTTTTCTACCTATTAATAAAGAAGGAAATTGCAGTTATGACCAAATTGAATTTTTAGAAAATGGTAATTATAAGGAGTTACAGTATGAATATACAAATTCAAAATGTAAAGAATACACCAATGACGGAACATGGTCAAAATCAAATAACATCTTAACAACTAAAGACATCTTAAAGAATGAATTTGGCTATGAAATATTAAGATTAGACGAAACTACATTAAGATTAAAAATTACCAAGGGTAATGATAGTGCAATTTATTTACTACTTGAATACACGAGAAAATAAAATTACAAATCAATTAAATTAAACCTCCGTTCAAAAAAAGAACTGAGGTTTTTTTATATTTGAAAAAAACAAATGGAACCAATAAGATGCAGCTGGTGCTCAGCAAGCGATTTATATAAAAAATATCATGACGAAGAATGGGGCGTTCCTGTTTATGACGACCCAACTTTATTCGAATTTTTAATTCTTGAAACTTTTCAAGCTGGTTTAAGTTGGATTACAATTTTAAATAAAAGAGAGAATTTCAGAGCTGCTTTTGATCATTTCGATTATAAAAAAATGGCTAATTATTCTGAAGATAAAATCGAAGAGTTAATGCAGAATTCCGGAATTATTCGGAACAAGTTAAAAATTAAAGCGGCAGTTTCAAACGCTCAGGCTTTTATGAAAGTTCAGGAAGAATTTGGAACTTTCTCAGATTATATTTGGAAATATACTGACGGAAAACCAATCGTAAACAATTTAAAAAACTCAAAAGATGCTCCGGCTACTACTCCACTTTCTGATGAAATCAGTAAAGATTTGAAGAAAAGAGGTTTTAAATTTGTAGGTTCAACCGTTATTTACGCTCACATGCAAGCCACCGGAATGGTCAATGATCACGTAGAAGATTGCTTTACGCGAAAAAAATAGTTTTCAGTCGCAGTCGCAGATTTCAGCTACTTAAATCCAGTTTAAAACTGAAAACTGCGACTGAGACTGTAAACTTTAAAAATAAAACATTACATTTGCTTCACACTTTAGGGGTGTCTACAAACTTGTAGGCTGAGATTTTACCCTCTGAACCTGATCTAGTTCATACTAGCGTAGGGAAAAGTAAGATGACTTCTGCGCGCATTTTTATGCGCTCTTGTAGCCATTCCTAAGGTGTATCTATACACTAAACTCAACAAGGAATGGAACTAAAAATCAATCAACAAACCAAAAAATTCAATGCTGAATCGCTAAGCGTTCAATCATTGCTCGATCTCGAAATTCCGCAAAAACAAAACGGAATCGCTGTTGCTGTCAACAATAACGTTGTTCCAAAAACCAAATGGAACGAATTCTTCCTACACGAAACTGACGATATTTTGATTATTTCTGCTACCCAAGGGGGATAAAATCCAATATTTAAATTCCAATTTACTAACCATACGTAGACGCACTGCAGTGCGTCTCTACGGAAAAACATTGCGAATAAACACAATCAGAATCAACTTGAAACTTCAAACTTGAAACAAAATCAACAAAAAAATGAAAGAAGAACAAATATCCAGAACCCCGTTTCCGAATTCTAAAAAAGTATATATCGATGGAGAAATTCATCCGATAAAAGTGGCCATGCGCGAAATTGCGTTGAGCGATACCAAACTTTCAAATGGCGGTATTGAGAAAAACCCGCCTGTAACTGTTTACGATACTTCGGGTGCTTATACAGATCCTAATATTAAAATTGATATTAGAAAAGGATTGCCACGCTTACGCGAAAGTTGGATTCTAGATCGAAATGATGTTGAAATTCTAGAAGAAATCACTTCAGATTATGGTCAAAGCCGATTAAAAGATGAAAGCCTAAATCATCTTCGTTTTGAATATTTACATCAGCCAAAACGTGCTAAAAAAGGCGCAAACGTAACGCAGTTGTATTACGCCAAACAAGGAATCATTACTCCTGAAATGGAATATATCGCGATTCGTGAAAACCAACGTATCGAACTTTTAAACGAACAAACTAAAGCCATGCAATGTCAGCACGGCGGAAACAGCTTTGGTGCCAATACTCCAAAAAATAAAATTACTCCAGAATTTGTTCGTTCTGAAGTCGCTTGCGGAAGAGCCATTATTCCAAATAACATCAATCACCCTGAAAGCGAACCAATGATTGTAGGTCGTAATTTCTTGGTAAAAATCAATGCCAATATTGGAAACAGCGCTGTAACTTCAAGTATCGAAGAAGAAGTCGAAAAAGCGGTTTGGGCTTGCCGTTGGGGAGCCGACACGATTATGGATTTATCAACAGGAAAAAATATTCACGAAACCAGAGAATGGATTATTAGAAATTCTCCTGTTCCAATTGGAACCGTTCCGATTTATCAAGCACTGGAAAAAGTAAAAGGAATTGCGGAAGATTTAACTTGGGAGATTTTCCGTGATACTTTAATTGAACAAGCAGAACAAGGTGTTTCGTATTTCACGATTCACGCGGGAGTTTTGCTTCGTTACATTCATTTAACCGCAAATCGTGTTACTGGAATCGTTTCTCGAGGCGGATCGATTATGGCAAAATGGTGTTTGTTTCATCATAAAGAAAACTTCTTGTACACACATTTTGAAGAAATCTGCGAAATCATGAAACAATATGACGTCGCTTTTTCTTTAGGAGATGGTTTACGTCCAGGTTCGATTGCTGATGCGAATGACGCTGCACAATTTGCCGAATTGGAAACTTTAGGCGAATTGACAAAAATTGCGTGGAAACATGATGTTCAAGTTTTTATTGAAGGCCCAGGACACGTTCCGATGCACATGATTAAGGAAAATATGGACAAACAATTAGAACATTGCCACGAAGCTCCGTTTTACACTTTAGGTCCATTAACTACTGATATTGCGCCAGGTTACGATCATATTACTTCTGCAATTGGTGCTGCTATGATTGGCTGGTACGGTTGTGCGATGTTGTGCTATGTAACTCCAAAAGAACACCTTGGTTTACCAAATAAAAAAGACGTTAAAGACGGTGTAATCACGTATAAAATTTCTGCTCATGCTGCTGACTTGGCAAAAGGTCATCCGGGAGCGCAGTATCGTGATAATGCATTAAGCAAAGCCCGTTTCGAATTCCGTTGGGAAGATCAATTTAATTTGGCTTTAGATCCAGATACAGCAAGAGAATTCCATGATGAAACACTTCCTGCCGATGGCGCAAAAGTGGCGCATTTCTGTTCGATGTGCGGACCAAAATTCTGCTCTATGAAAATATCTCAGGAAATTAGAGATGTCGCTGCCGCAGAAAAAGGAATGCAGGAGAAATCAGAGGAATTTATTGAACAAGGGAAAGAGATTTATATTTAAGAGGCAAGAAAATAGAACAAAGAGAAAAGACATGATCGTAATTACAAATCCTTTTTCTGTTGAAGATGAAATTCAAATTCTTCATTCTTTATTGGAGGAAGGATTGTCTTTGCTTCATATTCGGAAACCTGATTTTTCAGAGTTGGAAATGGCGCAGTTTCTTCATCAGGTTAAACTACAATTTCGAGGAAATTTGGTCTTGCATAGTCATCATCATTTAGCAGAAGATTTTGGAATTAACAACTTTCATTTTTCTGAAAAAGAAAGAAAAAGTCTGAATGATTTTCCCACAAGGTTTTCAAAACCTTGTAGGTATAAATTTTCAACATCAACACATTCGATTGAAGATTTTAATTCACTTGAAAATTTTGATTATGCTTTCTTAAGTCCTGTTTATAAAAGTATTTCTAAAGAAAATTATCATCCTAAAATTGATCTTTTTGAAGCAATAAAATCAAGAACAAATCATCAAACAAAAATGATTGCTTTAGGCGGAATTGATTCAAAAAACATTCAAGATGTTTTAGAAAAAGATTTTGACGATGTCACGCTTTTAGGAAGTATTTGGAAGAATGAAAATCCATTAAAACAATTTAAATTATGTCAACAGATCGCCCTTTCGTACTCACAATCGCAGGTTTAGATCCTTCGGGTGGCGCTGGGATTTTGGCTGATATCAAAACATTTGAACAGCACAAAGTGACTGGTTTTGCTATTTCGACAGCGAATACAATTCAGACTGAAAACCAGTTTCACGAAATTCAGTGGACAGATTTGAGTTTTGTGATGCGTTCTATTGAAACGCTACTTTTAAACTATAAAATCAGCGTAGTAAAAATTGGAATTGTATCTTCTTTATACGATTTAGATCGAATTGTTTCGACCATAAAACTGCTTTCTCCTTCAACAAAAATGGTTTGGGATCCAGTTTTGAAATCGACTACAAAATTTGAATTTATGGAAGTTCAAAATTATTTGAGTTTAAACAAAATACTCTCCAAAATTGATTTGATTACGCCTAATTATTACGAAGCCGAAATATTGTTTCCTGATTTTATTTCTAAAGAAAATGAGTTTTCAACGAACATTTTATTGAAAGGCGGACATAATGAAAAGGCTTTAGGAACAGATCGTTTATTTCTAAAAAATGAAGTTTGTGAATTACTTCCGTCAAATCAAAAATGTTTTGAAAAACATGGTTCTGGTTGTGTTCTTTCTTCTGCGATTGCTTCCAATTTGGCTTTGAGTCAAACTTTAGAAATGGCTTGCAAAAACGCTAAAATCTATATCGAAAATTACTTGAGTTCAACATCAACATTAATCGGATATCATTATGTATAGCAAACTTCAATATATCTCGCAGGGCGAAACCATCGAAAAACAATTGTATAATATTCATCACGCGTTAGACGCAGGCTGTAATTGGATACAAATGCGTTTCAAAAACCAAACACAAAAAGATGCTTTTACTTTAGCGGAAGCGATAAAACCTTTATGCGAAAAATACAACGCTAATTTTATCGTAAACGACAATCTGCATCTTACCAAAGAAATTGACGCAGACGGCATTCATTTAGGTTTAACCGATACCAAAATTGACGAAGCAAGGGCTTTTTTAGGCGCATCAAAAGTAATTGGAGGAACTGCCAACACTTTTGAAGATATCGAAAATCATGTTAAAAACGGTTGTGATTATATCGGATTAGGTCCTTTTCGATTTACTGCTACAAAAGAAAAACTAAGTCCGATTTTAGGATTATCAGGCTATTTTGATATTCTTCAAAAACTGAAAAAAAATAAAATAGAAATCCCTGTTTATGCGATTGGAGGTATCACATTGCGAGATGTTAATCCGTTAATGGAAACTGGAATTCATGGAATTGCCGTTTCTGGAATCATCACAGAAAGCGATGAGAAAGAAAATTTGATTCAACAATTAAACGAAAAATTATATGCAAACATCATTGTTTAATATCGGAGATAAAACCTTTAAATCCCGCTTGTTTTTGGGGACTGGAAAATTTGGTTCGAATGAAGAAATGGAGAGTGCCATTTTGGCTTCAGAAAGCGAATTGGTTACAGTTGCCTTAAAACGCATCGATCTAGAAACCGATACCGATGCTATTTTATCGCATTTAAAACACCCAAACATCAATTTATTACCTAATACATCTGGCGCACGAAATGCCAAAGAAGCTGTTTTTGCAGCACAATTAGCCCGTGAAGCTTTAGAAACAAATTGGGTAAAATTAGAAATTCATCCTGACCCAAAATATTTAATGCCGGATCCAATCGAAACTCTAAAAGCAACGGAAGAATTAGCGAAATTGGGTTTTATTGTACTTCCGTACATCCACGCCGATCCTGTTTTGTGCAAACATTTAGAAAGCGCCGGAACTTCTGCTGTAATGCCTTTGGGTTCGCCTATTGGAAGTAACAAAGGCTTAAAAACAATCGATTTCTTAGAGATTATTATTGAACAAAGTACGGTTCCTGTTATCGTCGACGCGGGAATTGGAGCGCCTTCTGACGCTGCAAAAGCAATGGAAATTGGTGCCGATGCTGTTTTGGTCAATACTGCGATTGCAGTTGCTGGAAATCCAAGTTTAATGGCTGAAGCTTTTGCGGCAGCGGTAATCGCAGGAAGAAAGGCTTTTGAGGCTAAAGTTGCGAATCAGCAAAATTATGCTTCGGCTTCTAGTCCTTTGACTTCTTTTCTTTATGAATGATTTTTTTGTTTCACGCAGATTTTTGCTGATTTAAGCTGATTTAATCTGATTTTTCTATTTGATCTCTTTAAATCTGCACAAATTAAAAACAATAAAAAAGAAAGAAAATTCTTTAGTTTTGTGTTTCATCAAAATTAAAGAATCATGACTGAGAATGAAATATCGTATCTGATAAGAGGGGCAATTTTTAAAGTATATAACAATTTAGGACCGGGTTTGTTTGAGTCTGTTTACGAAAGTGTTTTGTATTATGAATTAGAAAAACTGGATTTAAAGGTTCAAAAACAAGTTGAAGTTATAATTCCGTATGAAGAAATAACTTTAGATCCTGCATTTAGGATTGATATTTTAGTTGAAGACAAAGTGATAATAGAGTTAAAATCTGTAGAAGATTTAGCGCCAATTCATTATAAACAATTAGCAACATATTTAAGATTAACAAACAAAAAATTAGGCTTGTTGGTAAATTTCAATACGACAAACATACTTAATGATATTAAAAGAATCGCAAATAAATTCTAATGAAACAGATCAAAAAAATAAATCCTTTTTAATCTGCTTAAATCAGCTGAATCTGCGTGAAACCAAAATAAAATGAAAACATTCAAATCTATTTTTGAGCAATATAATTGGGACGAAATTCAATCCAGAATATACAAAACTACATCAAAAGATGTCGAACGAACTTTGTCTAAAACCAAATACAATCTCGACGATTTTTTGGTTTTGATCACTCCTATTGCTCAAAATTATTTACAACAAATGGCACAAAAATGCCATGAAATCACCAAGAAACGTTTTGGAAAAACCATTCAAATGTATGCACCGCTTTATTTAAGTAATGAATGTCAAAACATTTGTACCTATTGCGGATTTAGTTTAGATAACAAAATCAAAAGAAAAACACTTACTGACGCTGAAATAAAACTCGAAGTCGAAGCCTTAAAAAATACAGGTTTCGATCACGTTTTACTGGTTACTGGTGAAGCGAATTACACCGTAAACATCAATTATTTTCTGAATGCAATAAATCTAATTAAAGAAGATTTTTCTATTATTTCTGTTGAAGTACAACCACTTTCTACAGAAGATTATGAACGTTTGCATAGTGCTGGAGTATATTCGGTTTTGGTTTATCAGGAAACGTATCATCAGGAAGTTTACAAAAAGTACCATACGAAAGGCAAAAAATCCAATTTCGATTATCGTTTGGAAACTCCAGATAGAATAGGAACTGCTGGAATTCACAAAATCGGTTTGGGTGTTTTGTTAGGTTTGGAAGATTGGAGAACGGATAGTTTTTTCAATGCCTTACATTTAGATTATTTGCAGAAGAAATATTGGCAAACTAAATATTCAGTTTCTTTTCCGCGTCTGCGTCCGGCTGAAGGCATTATCGAACCGAATTTCATAATGGATGATAAAGATTTGACACAATTGATTTGCGCTTACCGTTTATGGAATGAAGATTTAGAAATCTCCATTTCTACTCGCGAAAACGAAAAATTCAGAAATAACATTATTCCGATTGGTGTTACGAGTATGAGTGCCGGTTCTAAAACAAATCCTGGTGGTTATGTGGTCGATCCGCAGTCTTTGGAGCAATTCGAAATCAGCGATGAACGTTCGGCTGAAGAAATTTCAAAAATCATAAAAAATGCAGGCTATGAACCAGTTTGGAAAGATTGGGATAAAGCTTTTGTTTAAATTCCAAAATCTAAAATTGCTTCGCCTGTTCGCTATCGCTCGGGTTCAAATTCCAAAATCAATCTAAAATCTAAAATCAGAAATCTAAAATTTAAAAATGAGCATTATACAAGAATTCCTTCGTTACAACAGACAAACCATTCTTCCTGAAATTGGCGACGAAGGTCAGGAAAAACTAAAAAAAGCTAGAGTTTTAGTGATTGGAGCTGGCGGTTTGGGCTGTCCGATTTTACAATATATTGCAACGGCTGGAGTTGGTTTTATCGGAATTATGGATTTTGATACGATTGAAATTCACAATCTTCATCGACAGATTTTATATACTGAAAATGAGATTGGTCAGCAAAAAGCTATTATTGCCAAAGATGTAGTTTCGAAATTAAATCCGTTGATTGAAGCTGTTGCGATTAATAAAAAATTAACGGCTGAAAATACATCTAAAATCATTCAGCAATATGATATTGTCGTAGATGGTTCGGATAATTTTACGACTCGTTATTTAGTGAATGATACTTGTGTTAAGCTACAAAAACCTTTGGTTTATGGAAGTATTTTGAAATTTGAAGGACAAATTGCTGTTTTCAATCATAATGGAAGCAAAAATCTTCGTGATTTATTTCCAGAAATGCCGGATCCAAAAGATGTTCCGAATTGTAATTTGAATGGTGTTTTAGGGACATTGCCTGGAATTATTGGTAATATGATGGCGCACGAAACGCTGAAATTGATTCTCGAATTACCAACTTTAAACAATGAATTAATACTTTTTAATACTTTAAACTGGAACTTTACAAAGCTGAATTTCTAAAAAACGACCTCATCGCCAACACTAATAATTCCCGAATTCAAGCTCACAAGATTAGTTCCGAATAAAACTGAATTGTCTACATTTCTGTATTTACTTAAGGTTTTTAAAGGTTCCTTTTTTACAATTGCTTTCTGCGGATCGTTATTTACCATAATGCATCTTCCGCAGGGTTTTATGTTTTTAAATTGAACATCCCCAATTTTAAAAGTCTTGAAATCATCTTCTTCGTGGGCGTTTTTGGTGCTAACCACAATGTTTGGGCGAAATCTTTTAATGGTGATTTTTTCTTCTAATTTTTCATTTAAAAAATCAAGGCTTTCAGTTCCAATTAATAAATAAGGATAACCATCAGCCAAACTCACATTATAGGTTTCATTTGTTCTGGAACTTTCATGTTTACGCGCTCCAATTTTATTGATTTTTACCAATCTGCATTCGAAACCTAATTTATCACTAAACCATTTTGAAGAATTTTCATTCACTTCGAAAACTTCACTTTTATCATCCCAAACTTGAGATTCTATAGGATTCTCTAAATGTTCATTTATAGAAAATTCATGTATTTCTCCCTCAAAAGTAATTTGAACTTTATCTCCTAAAATCTGCGGATAAAACTGACTCATGATTGGATATTCTCGTTGCGTAACATGAATATTTTCAGCATTAATCAGCATCCATCTTCGGTCGTTTTCAAAACCCATTTCTTCAGCATGAGCACTTTTTAGGCTAATGCCTGCTAAACTTTTTATCGGATAAATATAAATTTCTTCTACACTGTAAACTGTGCTCATTTATTCACTTTTTAAAATAGACATAAATTCTTCCCGATCAATTTCACGGCAGCCTAAACTATCTAAATGCGGATTATAAACTTGACAATCTAATAGTTTATAATTTTCTTTTTCTAAATGTTTTACTAATGATATAAAAGCGACCTTTGAAGCATTTGATACTTTCGAAAACATACTTTCTCCACAGAAAACATGTCCTAAATCTACTCCATACAAACCTCCAACTAACTCGCCCTCTTGCCAAACCTCAACCGATTTTGCAATTCCCTGACGATTAAGCTCACAATACGATTCTACTATATCATCCGAAATCCAAGTTCCATCCTGACCAACACGTTGTATTTTCTGGCAGTTCGAAATCACTTCTTTGAAATTCGTATTAAAGGTAACTGTAAATTCTTTTCTATTTAAAATGTTCCGCATACTTTTAGAAATAACTAATTCATCTAAAAACAGAACCATACGTGGATCCGGTGCCCACCAAAGAATAGGTTCGCCTTCATTAAACCAAGGGAAAATTCCTTTTTTATACGCTAGCTTTAAACGTTCCGGACTCAAATCTCCACCAACAGCCAGAATACCTTCTTCATCGGCTTCTGAAACAGGCGGAAAATATAAATTATCAAATAAGAAATACATTTTTTTAAATATTCAAATGGTTCTAAATTTCAATGTTGAAATTCCAAATTCCAATTAGAAGTATTAATTCAAAAGCAAAATTCCAAATCCCAAATTCACGCGAATGAATTGGAATTTGGAATTTTCAAATTTTGAGATTTACTTTTTATTAGAATGGTAAATCGTCTGGTTCGTCTTCGTTGATGCTTGTTGCAGGAGCAAATGTTTCAGCTGCTGGCATTGCAGGAGCTTGTCCTTGTCCTTCTGCTGCCAATCTTTCGATTCTCCAACCTTGAATACTATTGAAATATCTAGTTTCTCCTTGTGGATTAACCCATTCTCTTCCTCTTAAATTGATAGAAACTTTTACAGCATCTCCTTGTTTATAGCTACTCAATAAATCGCATTTATCTTGCGTAAATTCGATTAAAATATGTTGTGGATACTGTTCCTCAGTAGTAACAACTAACTCTCTTTTTTTGAATGAGGCACTAACTTGCTGCTCTGGGTTAACCACTTTTACTTTTCCTGTAACTTCCATCTTCGTCTATATTAATTATTGTTTCTATTTCTTTTATTTTTTGGCTAAAAGCACTTTCCAAGCCGATTCTACATCGCCTTTATCCAGATATTTTTTGGCTTCTAAGTGTACTTTTTTCTGGTCATCTGAGCTTAAAACTCCTTTGACTGCGAAATTTTCTTTCACAAATATACTAACTTCTTCTATTGTAGGCAAGGCTTCTATATTACCTAATTTCCCTAAATCATTCCCATCAAAAATACCGCTTTCTTTTACAAAATTTGGTACAGCATCTACTCCTATTCCCAGTGTTGTCAAGGGTTTTGCAACTTCAAAAAGTCCTTGGTTGGATCTTGAATACCAGTTATTTCCAAGTCTTGAAACCAAATCTATTTTATGCTGATCGATGGCTCCTTTTTCATCTAAAATAGATTCACTGATGTGAATTTTTACTACTTCACATAAAATTAGATTTCCAGCTCCGCCTTCTGTTCCTAACGGAATAATCTGCGTTACCTTGCATTCAAATTGAACTGGAGACTCTTTAACACGATAAGGTTTTACGATATCTGACGGAATTTGTGTTAAACCAGCTTTTATAAATTCGTTTACACCATCTCCATATTCTGTACTCGCCAAAGAAGTTTGTTGCACAATATCGTAATTCACTACGTTTATGACAACCTCACGAGTTGCTTCGGCGTTAATCAAAGTATGTTTGATTGTATTATCGCGAACACGTCTTGATGGCGAAAAAACCAAAATTGGCGGATTGGCACTAAACACATTAAAGAAACTAAACGGCGATAAATTTGGAATTCCTTTTTCACTAATAGTACTTGCAAAAGCAATTGGTCTAGGTCCGATTGAACTCTGCAAATAACCTTGCAATTGAGCCGTTGGAATCTCTTTTGGATTAATGCTGATCATACTTTTTGATTTAAACAGAATCTTTTTTTTGTACCTGCAAAAGTATCGAAATGGTTTAATTATGAAAAATAGTTTTGCAGATAAAAACAAAAAAACTTTCATCCTCTTCAAAATATAGAATAGGTATATTTCGTTATATTTATACCACAAAAAACTCGATATGTCTTTTTCTGAAAGAACAAATACAACTCGCTGGATTATTATTTCTATCTGCTTTTTAATCATTTCTCTAATTCTTTGGAATACTTATACTTTCTTCCAAATCTTTAAAAATGAGGAACGTTTGAAGATGAAACTTTTTGTGAATGCACAAATTACAATTCTAAATGCGAACGAAAATACCGATGTTGAACTTCCGCTTCAAATCATCAACAACAACACTTCAATTCCGGCAATAGTAATATTGTTTGACAAAGTAGTGAGCGCTACGAATGTTCCGGATGAAATTCTTACTAACAAGAAAAAAAGAAATGCTTATTTAAATAAACTGAGAAACGAAAATGAGCCTATCACTTTTGAATATGCTCCCGGAAAATACCAAACCTTATATTATGGAAATTCCGGATTACTGAATAAGCTTAAATATTACCCGATTGCTTTATTTCTGATTATTGTTTTGTGCATTGCTTTGATTTATAATTTTTACAAAAGCACAAAAATGGCAACCCAAAATAAACTTTGGGCAGGAATGGCAAAAGAAACAGCACATCAAATTGGAACTCCTTTGTCTTCTTTGATTGGATGGGTTGAAATATTGAAAACCGAAGATATAGATCCTTCTATTAGTCTTGAAATCGAAAAAGATATTGAGCGCCTGCAAACCATTACGGATCGTTTTTCTAAAATTGGTTCGGTACCTGTCTTGGAACCTCTGAACATTATTGAAGAAACCAAAAATTCTTATGAATATCTGCAATCTCGCTTTTCTAAACAAATTGCATTTTCATTTAGTGCACCGAAAGAACCTATCTATGCTATGATAAATCCGACGCTACATAGTTGGACGATCGAAAATTTAGTCAAAAATGCTATTGATGCCATGAAAGGAAGAGGAAGTCTTGATCTTCAAATTGAACAAGATGCTTTTAATATCAAAATCAATATTAAAGATTCCGGAACGGGAATTTTGAAAAAACAGTTTAAAACCATTTTCGAACCTGGCTTTACAACCAAAAAACGTGGCTGGGGACTTGGACTTTCTTTAACCAAAAGAATTGTTGAAGAATATCACAACGGACATATTAAGGTTTTACATTCTGAAATTGGTAAGGGAACTACTTTTCAGATTTCATTAAATAAAAAAGTGCAGTAAAATTATTTACTGCACTTTCTTTTTTAAAGAATCGAAATTGAAATCTACTTACAAATTCGATTGAATATCTTTTGCTAAAGCTTCAAATTTTTCTTTAGAAAGCGAAACTTTGTTGATGAAACGCATTTCATCCATTTCGTTTAACGGAATCAAATGTACGTGTGCATGAGGCACTTCAAGTCCAACAACTGCAATTCCAACCCTTTTGCAAGGAACTGTTTTTTCTAAGGCTGCGGCAACTTTTTTAGAAAACTTCATTAAGCCTAAATACAACTCTTCATCCATATCAAAAATCTTATCGATCTCTTGTTTTGGAATACAAAGTGTATGTCCTTTTGCATTTGGATTTACATCTAAAAAAGCCAAATAATTATCGTCTTCGGCAATTTTATAAGCTGGAATTTCTCCGTTTACTATTTTAGTGAATATTGAACTCATAGTTTATTCGTTTATTTGGTTAATCGTTTAATCGAATTAATGATCAAACGGTTAAACTAAAATTTAGTCTCTCGAGATTTCAAGAATTTCGAATTTCAAAGTACCGTTCGGCACAGTAATTTCTGCCACTTCACCAACAGATTTTCCTAACAGTCCTTTACCAATTGGAGAAGTTACCGAAATCTTTCCTGTTTTTAAATCAGCTTCGCTTTCAGCAACAAGAGTGTATTTCATTTCCATTCCGTTACTTTGGTTTTTGATTTTTACATTTGATAAAACCAAAACTTTAGAAACGTCTAATTGAGACTCATCAATTAATCTTGCATTTGCATATACTTCTTCAAGTTTAGAAATTCTCATTTCTAATAAACCTTGCGCTTCTTTAGCTGCATCATATTCCGCATTTTCAGACAAATCACCTTTATCTCTCGCGTCTGCAATATCTTGAGATGCCTTTGGACGCATTACACTTTTTAAGTGCTCCAATTCATCTTTTAATTTTTTTAGTCCTTCTGCTGTATAATAGGATACTTTACTCATAACTTCATCGTTTATATAAATACAAAAAATCCCATCGCGACGGGATTTTCTTACCACAAATATACTATAATTTTTAATAGTACATAATTATATGTTAATCATATAGATTTCAAATCTAAATAAATTATTTTTGTTTCACTAATTCTTATTCAAATAATGAAAAAAATCTGGTTCTTTATCGCACTTTCCGCTATTTTATTCTCTTGTAGCGACAATAACAGAAGCAACAACAATCCCTATATACCTAATTATTCTGTAAACGCCTATCTGGATTACAATCTTCCGACTTATAATAATTTACGATATGTAAGTAATCCTGTTTTTGTAGCCAATTATGGGGCTAAGGGAATTATTGTGATGAAAACCGGAGAAGGAACTTATACTGCTTTTGATGCAGCTTGTCCAAATCAGGCGCTTACATCTTGTACTGCTATGACAATCGACGGAATTATGGCTGTTTGTTCTTGTGATAAATCTAAATACAATTTATATACAGGGCTTGGAGATAAAGAATACCCGATGAAACAATATCGTGTAGAATTTTCAGGAACTGTAGTTCATGTATATAATTAAAAAAAAATCCTGAAAACCATTTTCAGGATTTTTTTTGGTCTCAACTTAATTAAAACTTCAACGTCAAACCAGCTAAGAAATTAATTCCTGCTTGTGGATAATAGTAAGGATAAATATCCCACATGGCTCCGTTTGAAACATATTTTTTATCTAAAATATTATTAACCATTCCGGTAATGGTAATTGATTTGAAAATAGAACTTGGTTTTATTTCGTAAGAAACGTTCAAATCATTTACAAAATAATCTGCCAATTTAGCTGCTGGCAATTCGATATTATTCATGTATTGTTCTCCTACATATTTTTGCAGTAATGAAACATATAATCTTTCTATAGGTTTGTACACAATAACGTTTCCTGCAATTACTTCCGGAGAATAAGCAATTTTAGTTGTTCCGTAAAATTCACCATCAACTGCTAGATCTACGTTTTTGTTGCTGCTTAAAGTGAAGTTTGGTCTTAATGTAAATTTCTCTGAAAGTGCAATTGTTGCATCAACTTCAAAACCTAAACGGTAACTTTTTTCAGTATTGGCACGAATTGGCGCTCCAACATCATCCAATCTTCCTGTCAAGATCAATTGGTCTTTATACCCCATATAATACAGATTAGAATTTAATTGAAACTTCTCTGAATTGAATCTCCAGCCTAATTCAAAATCATTTAGTTTCTCTGGTTTTACATTTCCACCTTCGTAATCTGTTCTGTTAGGTTCACGATTGGCGCGTGCGTAAGAGAAATAAAGTGTATTTTTTGAGTTAATTTCAAAATTTAATCCTGCTTTTGGATTAAAGAAATGGAATGTGTCATTTACCACCCCTGTTTCGGCACTATTGGCTTTATAATGTACATTTCTATATTGCAAATCTCCATAGAAACTTAACTTTTCTGTAAACTGATAATTGGCTTTAGCGAAGATATTTCCATCGGTTTTTGAAGAATAATCATCATAGTAATGATCCCCTAATTCTGAAGTTCCTGCATTTCTAGCCCAAATGACTTTTCCGTAATGATCTCCTTCATATTTATTCCAAGCTCCACCAACAATAACATTCAGTTTTTCTGTTACATATTTTGCAGAAAAAGTAGTTCCGTAAAAATCGTTATCCAACCATTTTTGACGAATTAAATCTGTTCCTGGAACCAATTCCCCCAAATCATTCTCCACCATTTTTGTTGATCCAATTGCTCCATATCCTTCAATCGGCTCATCTTCTTTATAATTTTCGAAATATCCTTTTCCTTTCGTATAATGAAAAGCTAGGTTTGTACTCCATTTATTAGAGATGGATTCGCTCCAGTGTAATTGATAATGATCTTGATTGTAGTTATCTGTTTCGTTATCATAATAACGAGTATTTCCAGCTTCATCAGTGTATTCTCCAGCCGAATTATATCTGCGGTCTGTGTTTAATTTGTCTGCATCAATTCCGTTCCAAGCCTGATATGTTTTTTGTGTTCCTCCAAAAACCAGCGCTTTGATTAAAGTAGTTTTTCCAACATAAGTTCCTTGAAGAAAATACGATTTCAGATTAGAACTTGCACGATCTACATAACCATCCGATTTAACTGTAGACAAACGTCCTGCCAATTCAAAATGATCGTTTAGTAAACCTGTACTAAATTTCACGGTATTTTTATTAGAATTGAAACTTCCGAAAGAGCTTGAAATTTCGCCCGTTGCTTTAGAAGCATAACTGTCTGTCAGCATGTTTAAACTTGCACCAAAAGCTCCAGAACCGTTTGTAGAAGTTCCAACTCCGCGTTGCAATTGTAAGCTTTCTACAGAAGAAGCAAAATCGGGCATGTTGACCCAAAAAGTTCCCTGACTTTCAGCATCGTTGTACGGAATTCCGTTGATAGTAACGTTTACACGAGTTGCATCGCTTCCGCGGACTCTGATTCCGGTGTAACCTATTCCGCCTCCTGCATCTGAAGTTGTTACAACAGATGGCAAGTAGTTCATTAAAACTGGGATGTCTTGACCAAGGTTTCTGTATTTAATCTCTTTTTTATCCATATTACTAAACGTGACAGGCGTTTTTGTAGTTACACGAATTGCAGAAACTAAAACCTCATCCAGAGAATTCACTTTTGTAGAATCTTGCTTTTGCGCAAAAGAAAATAGAGTAAAGAAGAAAGTAGAAAGAAATAAAATAGATGTCTTTTGGGTCAGCTTTGAACCTTTGTACCTTTGTACCTTTGTACCTTTAGAAGTACCTTTAAAAATAGTTTTCATTCGTAAAAAATTACGAATAAAAGGGGGAATTATTCTTTTGTTAAATTAATAAATGTGTTTCACGACAAAATAAAGTGTGCACGCTCGATAGTGTCGTTTTTTCCCTTAGCAACATTACTCGCTCAGGTTCTTTGGGTATGATCTCAGCTCGTTATTTAGAGCACCCCTTTGAGACAGTGCAAAGGTAATGTTAAAATATTTAAAACTCCAAAAAAGAAATTTCTTTTAAAATTCCAATTTGTGAAATTCCAAAAAACGCTCAAAATACTTTTCTTAAACTCCAAAAAAGAAATTCCAAATCCCAAAACAAGCCTTTATCGAATTGCTGTTGGTATTTGGAATTTCTTTTTTGGTATTTAATCCAGATTAGGTTTCCTTCTTGATTGTTTCAAATCAGAAACATTCTTTTTATCCTTGATTCTCTTTTTTATAACCGATTTCGGAACTTTTGTAGCTTTCCTTATTTTCGGAACAAACAATCCTTTTTTGATAATTTCTAAAAATCGTTTGGTAACAATATCTTTGTTTTTAAGCTGACTTCTGTCTTCATCACAATTTAAGATCAGTATGTTTTCAGAAGTTAATCTTGCTGAAATATTTTCTATTAAAAGACTTTTTTCCTCATCAGACAAAGCTTGAGAAGTATTCAAATCAAAGTTCAGAACAACTTTTGACGAAACTTTGTTCACGTTTTGTCCACCTTAACCACTACTACGGACGGCTTTAAAATTTAATTCTGATATGATTTTTTCTATATCCATTTTATTGTGGCTGATGTGCTGCTTTCAACAAATCATTTACTGTTTTTACCGGATTAAAAGTAATTAACGGAACCGCCACAAAAACAGTGAGCCAATTTGCCATTGAACCATTCCATAATCCAGGAAGTTCGTAATTTTTTACTGCTTTTCCATCAACGCTTTTTTCAACAATAAATCCCGTTTTATGATCCACAAATTGCAATAAATCAAACTTTTCGTTTCTGTAGTTTTTTATACTGCAAACCAAATCTACCGGATTAAAATGTGTTGCCTCTGCTAAAATTTTCTTTTGCTTTTTATTTTCCAAATCAACTTGAGATGTTTCTACAATTTGAAGTGATTTTACACCTTTTTTGTTCATAATCCAAAAAGGTCCGCCACCCGGTTCTCCTTCATTTTTAACCATTCCGCAAACACGAATTGGTCTATTGAGAAGTTCTTGCAACTTACTTATTTTATTCTCAAAAGTAAATTTATTGAAATCACTCGTCATTTCAACATTAAATTCCTTTTGCAAAAAATTGACAATCTCTGCAATTTTATCTTCTTCTATTCCCTCTTTGTCTATTAATTTTAAATACTTAAAAACCTTTTGTTGTGTTTCTATTAAAACACCAGCCAAACCTTTTTTATACAATGTAATTTGATCAATATGATTTTGAATTACATTATCTATATTTTTAATAAAAATAAGGTCTGAATCAAGATCATTTAGGTTTTCGATTAGAGCTCCATGTCCTCCTGGTCTAAAAATCAAACCTCCGTTTTTATCTTTTACCAGTTTATTATCTGCATCGATTGTGATAGAATCTGTACTTTTACTTTGATAGGAATATCCAATATTAATAGTAATTCCTGAAGGTTTTTCAATTTTCTCCTTTACATCCAAAACTGCTTTTTCAAACAAATCCTGATGTATTTCGGAAACTGTAAAATGTAAATTAGAAACATTTTTTGATGATGCATAATGTACACATTCATTCAAATGCTCTTCAATCGGATTTGCAATATGTGTTTTATATAAATGAAAAGGTAAAACCGCTTTTGGTTTATTTGCTGAATTAAAATGATCTGGAGACAATAATAGTTTTATAAAATAATAGTTTTTATAATCTCTCTCCAAAGTCTCAAAATCAGGATAAATTTCTCTTAGTTTTTGATCTACAGTTTCAAAAAAAGGAAACTTCTCCATTCCAACAATGAAAATGGCCAGTTCTTTGTCATTTTTCCTGTTGATATAAGCATTTATGGTTTCTTTTTTAATGTCAAAATCATTTAAAAAAGCACTCAAAAATTTATACATTCTTGTCGCTGCACCTGATGCAGGAACAAACTTCTTGATTTTAAACTGATCCTTTTGTTCATCAAAAAACAAAGCCTTTTGTTGAAATTCTTCTTCTGACAAACTTAAAATTCCATCATTAATAGTTGCCGGACGGATCAGGTTACTTTTTGAAATTCCTTTTTTGAAATTTTTCAATTGTTTTAAAATCGTTTCAAAAGAAATTCCTCTATTGTATATCTGAACAAAATCATCAGATGAAAAATTATTCTCTTTTGCCAATGCCAAATCTTCGATTATAGAAACTGCTTTTTTCAAACGACATTCTTTATCTCCTGAAAGTGTTATGAAAGGCTTTTTAGTATCAATCAAAGTTTGTTTGAAAACAGAAAATACAGTTTCTCTTCCTTCTGGAGTATCTCTAATATCATCTTTTTCCCAAGGCACATCAATATCTGTCAGAAAGAACAGATCGTATTCATGCTTCAAAGCGGCTTCATTTAAAAGCGGATCACAAAAACCATAATACATTTCAGAGAAAACTTTGGTTACCATCAAATTGGTATCACAAAACAAGTATTTATTTGCTTTTGCTAATTTTTCATTCTCTAATGCAGTTTGTCCGTAAGCAATTGGCATCATATCATCTGCAACACAGATATGCTTATTTTCTTCCCATTTCTCTTGCAAATAGTCGCGTGCAAACTCTGGAACCCATTCGGTTTTGTAGTAATCTGCAAGTTGTTTTGCTAAGGTTGTTTTCCCTGTGCTTTCAGGACCAAACAAAGCAATTTTTAGGATAGCTGTTTTTTGCTGTCTAAGATCTTTCTCCATTCTAAATAAGCTGAAATAGCCAAAATTGTAAAAATTATATACTGAAGTGACAACATCCCTAAACCACGATAAGCATAGAGAGGCACAACAATAATATCACCAATAATCCAAAGTGTCCAGTTTTCTATTTTTTTTCTGGCCATGTACCACATTCCTGCGAAAAATATTCCCGACGAAACCATATCGACATAATTGTCTGGATGAATTTCGTAATCAAAATATTTATAAATGCCGAAAACTACAAAAACGGTTACAATAAACAGTAAGATTCCAATTATTTTTTCATTAAAAGTTGTACGAGTAATTGGAAGATTGTCTTCAGTCGTTCCTCCTTTTCCCCAAACATACCAACCATAGATACTCATAATTGAGAAATATCCATTAATAATCATATCTCCAATATAGCCTGCAATATAAAGCAAATACACTGAAATTACGGTTGCCACTAATCCTGTAGGATATACCCAAATATTCTCTTTTTTCGCAAACCAAACACTTAAAATTCCACAGACAAAAACTAAAAACTCCAAAGCAATATGCCATAACGGAGCATTTTTATAACTATCAAGAAAAAAGTCAATCATTTTATGGTATTTAAAGGCGGTTAAAATTTATTTATGAATCGAAGAAATGGCTATTATTTTCAAAAGCAGTACCAATTACAACCAAATCTGCACCGGCATTGTGCGCTCTTTTAATTCCCTGTAAATCTACAATTCCCCCACCAACAATAACAGGAATATCTATATTTTGAGCCACTAATTCAATCATTTCTAACGGAACAGGATGTTTTGCTCCGCTTCCAGCTTCTAGATAAATCAATTGGTTTCCTAACATTTCTCCTGCTTGGGCGGTTGCCAGAACCAAATCAAAATTCTCACGACTTAAAGGTTTGGTTTTACTTACTCGTGCAACAGCTGTTTCATTACCACTTTCGATCAGAATATAACCTGTAGAAATAACTTCTAGATTTGTCTTTTTTAGAATTGGAGCTGCCTGAACCTGATATTCTATTAAATAATCCGGATTTCTACCAGACAATAACGACAAAAATAAAATACCATCTGCTTTTGGAGAAATCTGTGAAGGATCACCAGGAAACAAAATAACAGGTAAATTTGTTTTTTGTTTTAATTCGGCAATCAATTCTTCTAATATATTGTTTTGCACAATGCTTCCACCAACAAAAATATGAGTAGCTGGCGACTCATTAATTTTTTCAATTAAATGCGCCAAATTTTCCAGTAGAATTTTATCCGGATCCAAAAGCACTGCAAGCAACTTCTGTCCGTTGCTTTTAGCTTCTAAAATCTGTTGTCGAATGGTTACTAATTGTTCTTGCATCGTGGGTGTAAAAGTAAAAGTTTTTTAGTGCAGAAGAACTATCACGAATGAATTATATTTGTAAACTCTCTGTTAACAATAAAAGAAACCCTTTATGATCGCAGTTGAATTATTAGAGAAATATGGTGCTGTAAAAAAAACTTTCGGCAAAAATGAAATTATTTTTGAAGAAGGAAATCTACCAACACATTATTATCAGATTATTTCGGGTGAAATTAAAATGTGTAACTATAATGATGACGGACGAGAATTTATCCAGGGAATATTTTATAAGGAACAATCTTTTGGAGAGCCTCCGTTATTTCTCAACCAAAAATATCCTGCCAATGCTATTACTGTTGAAGAAAGCCAGATTCTGCTTCTTCCAAAACCTCACTTTTTGAAACTGTTAGAAGAAAATCCTTCAGTAAGTATTAAAATAATCGAAAATCTTGCGCAACGATTATATTACAAATCTATAATGGCCGCCGAAATCTCTACACACGAACCTGAACATCGGGTCTTAAAATTAATCGATCACGGAATTGCTTATTTCAATTTTCAAAAAGATAAAAATGGTTTCCTAATCAACTTTACAAGACAGCAGATTGGCGATTTAACGGGTTTACGTGTAGAAACAGTTATCAGAGCCATAAAAGCATTAGAGAAAAAAGGCGAATTGAAGATTATTAATCGAAAAGTATACAGATAAAAAAGTTCTAGTTTTATGATTTTAATCATAAAATGCAGTCGTATTGTGAGCGTATCTTTGTCATATAAAAATCTGAATATCATGACACTATATCAAACAACATTCGACATTTTCAATAAAAATTATATGGGTTCTGCTGCTATGGCAGTAATTGGACAAAGCTGTTTAGGTGGCGCTGCTGCAATGTATGTTTTAGCTAACGGAACTTCAATTCCACAAATGATTCAGCTAGCTATTATTGTTTTAGCTTGTATCTTTGTAAACACTTCAATTTTGGCACAGATGAAACACAAAGTGGTTTTTAATCTTTTAATTTTAAGCTCAATTTTAAGTGTAGTATTTATTCTTTTAAACACCCTTTTTCTGTGAAAAAACAAATAGAAAACAGAGCAGATATTGCTTTTCTGGTAAATACATTTTATGATAAAATAAGAGCCGATCAAGAAATCGGCTTTTATTTTAACGAAATGATTACCGATTGGGATTTACATCTCGAAAAACTAACTGATTTTTGGGAAACCAATTTATTTGGCGTTCGCAAATACAAAGGAAATCCGCATGCTGTCCACAACGAAGTCGATGCTCATTTTGACGAAAAAATCACAGCAAACGAATTCGGAATCTGGCTCAATCACTGGTATCAGACATTAGACGAGCATTTTGAAGGCGAAAATGTAGAAACCTTGAAAAGACGCGCTCGAAAAATGAGTACTTTTTTATATATGAGCATGTTTCAACACCGTCAAAAAGAAAGTGAAGTTTAAAAGCTGAAAACTGTCACTGAGACTAAAAAACTATTTCTCAAAAGCATAAACCAAAGTAAAAATTCCCTCAAAATTATCCGATTTGATTTCCTGATAATGTACATCAAAATCTTTAATCAAATTATCAAAATGAAGACTTGCCTGCGTTTGGGTTTCACCTAAAGAAAAGTTGCTCACATTGATATGATCTTTAAAACTTATACCTTTTTCATTTCTAATTTTAAAGATTGCTTCTTTGGCTCCCCAGATAACGGTAAGTTTTTTTATGTATTCTTCTGTAGTTGATGGATCTAAATAATTACATTCAAAATCAGTGAACTTATCGGCAATTCTCTGAATTTTAAAACGTTGTAATTCCATGTCGATTCCAACCGTTTCTTGACTTATAATAATCGCTGCAAAATGATAGGAATGCGTTATTGAAATGTAATTATGACAATCAAAATACGGTTTCCCAAATTCGTCATAATGCAAATCTTTATCTGTAAAGCCCATTTCCTGAATCAGCATGCGAACACTTAAAAAAGCACGCTGATGCATTTCAGATTTCATTCCGTTTAATCTCTTTTGTGTTTTTTCCTTTAAAAAAACTACTTTGCTCAATAATTCATCGAGAGATTCTGTTATTTCCCAAATTAAAATTTTAGTCGTTTCGTTAAACTGTATGGTCTGAAATAGAGGCATTTCTTTTTAATTGTAAATTATGAATGGTTAATTATAAGTTTTTTAAACCATATAAGTGATATAAGAAAATATAACTGTTGGCTCAAAAAATGTATTAGTAAATATAAGCAATTAGCGACAAAGGTAATAGTTAAGAATCTTTTTAAATGAACTTATATCACTTATATGGTTCAAAAATGATTCTTAAACTAACATTCTAAAGATTAAGAAATTAAAGATTTCACAAATCTGAGAGAAAATAGTAAAATTCAAAAGCTATTCCTTAAATTTGCAAAAATTTTACAATACATACAAATATACTATAAATGAGTACATCGACTACGCCTTATGTGGCTTTCAAAGTAAAAGACATTTCTCTAGCGGCTTGGGGAAGAAAAGAAATTGAACTAGCTGAAGCTGAAATGCCAGGTTTAATGGCACTTCGCGCTGAATACAAAGACGAACAACCATTAAAAGGTGCTCGTATTGCTGGATGTTTACACATGACGATTCAAACTGCTGTTTTGATCGAAACTTTAATTGCTCTTGGTGCAGAAGTTACTTGGTCTTCTTGTAACATTTTCTCTACTCAAGATCAGGCTGCTGCTGCAATTGCTGCTGCTGGAATCTCAGTTTACGCTTGGAAAGGTCTTGACGAAGAGTCATTTGACTGGTGTATTGAGCAAACTTTATTCTTTGGTGAAGACAGAAAACCATTGAACATGATTTTGGATGACGGTGGAGATTTAACTAACATGGTTATCGATCGTTACCCAGAATTAGTTGCTGGAATCAAAGGTCTTTCTGAAGAAACTACAACTGGTGTTCACAGACTTTACGAAAGAGTAAAAGCTGGAACTCTTCCAATGCCTGCAATCAACATCAACGATTCTGTTACTAAATCTAAATTTGACAACAAATACGGATGTAAAGAATCTGCTGTAGATGCTGTACGTCGTGCAACTGACTTAATGTTAGCTGGAAAAAGAGTTGTTGTTTGCGGATACGGTGACGTTGGAAAAGGAACTGCAGCTTCTTTCAGAGGTGCTGGTTCTATTGTAACAGTTACTGAAATCGATCCAATTTGTGCTTTACAAGCTGCAATGGACGGTTACGAAGTTAAAAAATTAAACACTGTAATTGCTAATGCTGATATCATCATTACCACTACAGGAAACAAAGATATCGTTCTTGGAGAGCACTTCGAACAAATGAAAGACAAAACTGTAGTTTGTAACATCGGACACTTCGATAACGAAATCGACATGGCTTGGTTAAACAAAAACCACGGTGCGTCTAAAATCGAAATCAAACCTCAGGTTGACAAATACAACATCAACGGTAAAGATATCATCATCTTGGCTGAAGGTCGTTTAGTAAACTTAGGTTGTGCTACAGGTCACCCAAGTTTCGTAATGAGTAACTCATTTACAAACCAGACTTTAGCTCAAATCGAATTATGGAACAACAGTGCAGCTTACAAAAATGACGTTTACATGTTACCAAAACATTTAGATGAAAAAGTTGCTGCTTTACACTTAGCAAAATTAGGTGTTGAACTTGAAGTTCTAAGAGAAGATCAAGCTGCTTACATCGGAGTTGAAGTTCAAGGTCCATTCAAACCAGAATACTACAGATACTAAAATCAATTTTAGATTTAAGATTGTAGATTTCTGATTTACTGAAATCATATATCAAACCCGACAAGTTTTAAAAACTTGTCGGGTTTTGTTTTTTCAATTACTAAGCTATTTTTACATATTTTTGATCAACAAAATCCAAATTATGAAAACCCGTTTTTTTCTTTTATTAATCATAATATTACCCTTTTTTTCACATGCCCAAGTCGACTACAGCATGCAATCGCCAATTCATGATCCCATTACCGGAATGCCAATGTCGCGTCCTAATACTCCAAAACTGGAAACAGTGAAACCTCTTTCTAGAAATTATAAAGAAAAAATGCAAGCCAAATTAGAAAAAGAAGAAAGAAAACTAATAAAACTTGCCGCAAAATCATGGGAAATTGAACTCGATTTGAGAGCAGAAAAAAAAGCGCTAAAAACTCTTGAAAATAATACCAATGATCCTGATCTTCAGAAAAATACAGAAAAACAAAAACAAGTAATCGTTAAAATTGAAGAAAATCTAAAAAGAGTAAAAACCGAAGAAGAAATAAGTTCCAAAAAAGTAGCCGATTTAGAACTTGCAGTAGAAGACGCAAAATTTAAAAGAACAGAATACTAAACACATTTTCAAACCCGACAAGTTTTAAAACTTGTCGGGTTTCTTTTTTAATCTAAAATCTGAAATCTAAAATCATTTGGGCGTGTCACCATCCCGATAAGAGGGCAAAAATACTTTACGCTTATTCGCCCTCTTATCAGGATGCTGTCGGGCTATCCGCGCTACTTCGGTAGCTAGCTCCTATCCCTCACGCTTACGTAGACCAAGAAGTAAGATTTAATCAGATATTTTAGACGATTCTTAAATTATAATCCTAAATTTGAAATACCATAACCCCAATAAAATCAAATCATGAGATTCCGTATCATTTTAATGTTATTAATTTCCTTTCCTTTTTTTATCAATGCTCAATCCAGTATGCAGCGACAAATGCAGTCTTCAAATGCAATGTTCAGACAACAAAATCAAATGTTTTTGCAGCAACAGCAACAACAACGTATGATGGCCACAATGATGAACAATATTGAAACTAAAGAAACAAAACTGGCTAAAGAAGAACAAAAACTAAAAAAAGCAACAAAAAAATTAGAAGAAAGAGAAGCTGATTTCAAATTAAAACAAGAAGAATTAGCATCGATTGAAAATAATTCAAATGCACAAAAAGATATCGAAAAAGCAAAAAGCAAAATTGAAAAAGCAGGAAAAAAAATAAACAAATCAAAATCTGATATCGAAACCAGTTCTTCTAAAATTCAGGATTTACAGCAACAAATCGAGTCAGACAAAATCAAAAGAGCCGAACTTGTTAAAAAACACGAAGAAGAAAAAAGACTTAAAGAAGAAGAAAAAGCCAGAAAAGAACAAGACAAGAAAAAATAAAAACTCCTCTTTAAACCTACTTTAAAATGGTTGAAAAAAGCATTGCAGAAACAGCATTCAAACTAACTTGTGAATTAATAGAAAGTATTAACGAAAAAAATTTCAAAAACCTAGAAGATAATTTCAATATTAGCCCAGCTGTTTTAGAAGAAATCAAAGAAGAATTGTTCGACTATTTTGAAACTGAAAAACTACCCAAACTCAAAATTCTGGAAACTCATTTTGATATCTTTAAATATGATACCACAGAAGGATTCGGCATCGAAACCACGATTTTCACCCTTGATAATAAAGAAACCGAATTGACTTTACATACCGAATTCTACAATAATAACTTAAGATTTAAGTTAATTGAAGTAATGTAGAATTCTTTTTTCAATTCAAAAACATCAAAAATGATCGAAAAAATTTCCTGCGACATACACGGTTTAAAAGAAATGTCTTTTTCATGTATTCATCTTGCAACAGCAATAGATTCAAAAAATCAGGTTGGTTTTTATTATTCAGAAGCCGAAGGAGATCTTCCACAAATTGCTTGGTGTGGCTCTTGTGAACAATATCTTTTAGACAACGGCGAAGAATGGACAGAAACTTTCCAAAACTTAGCCGATTTCAAAATGTTATGCTCTGATTGTTTTGACGAAGCAAAAAATAATGAAGAAGAAATTCATCTTAGATAAAAGCATTTTTCATGAAAAAGATTATCGCCCTTTCTCTATTCTATTTCCTTACTTGTTCAACATTTGCTCAAAGCAATGATGTTTGGGTCGCATTTCCGAATAAAGACACCACATTAACAGGATTTAAAGATAAAAACGGAGTAATTAAGATTGAACCCAAGTTTTCTGGTTTTACAACCGCAAGAGAATTTGAAAACATAATCGCTGTAAGTGAAGAAAAAAACAACAAATGGGAAAGCTATTATTTAACCAAAAAAGGCAAAGTCGTTGGTCGCGATAGTTTGTATGTTTTTGACAATAGTCCAGACTGTGAAAACGAAGGTTTTATCAGATTTACAGATCGTAAAACGGATAAAATGGGAATCTTTAACAGCGAAGGGAAAATTGTAATTCCAGCCCTATACAGCGATGTATCAAAAGTTCATAACGGATTAATTTCTGTCTTAAAAGACGCTAAAAAGAAAAGAGATCCTTTGGGAGAACATTTTTTCTGGACTGGAGGAAAAGAGCTTCTTATTGACCTCAACAATAAAATTCTAATTAAAGGCTTTAAAAGCGATAACAATTTGAATTTTTATTCGCTTCAAAAATCAAAAGAACCAAGCAAAGACAAAACAAGAGACAATTTCCTTGGAGTTGATGGTCAATACTATTCTTTCATTAATTATGAAAAAGAATTTAAAAACTGGCTCAAAAACACCTTACTTTCAGATTTATCCCAAGCCAATTTAGAAAAACATTCTTTCGATAAAATTACGTATTGGAAAGAGCCAGATGGATGGCTAAATGTACCGAAATCGAAGTTTATAGAACAAAATTATATCTACTTAAAATTAAAGCTGGAGGAACTTAAAAATCCGAAAACAGATTACTTTGTATCAACAGACGGACTGAATCAGTTTATTTTTGAATCGAGTGAATATGATCTGTATTTCAACAATTGTAACGAGTCGAAAGATTGGTTATATCCCGTTAAAAATATCGTAATCAATTCGAAAAATGACGCCGATTTTGGACAAGATCATTTTCATTTTTTAAGAACTGAAAATGGTTATAAGTTAATTAGTGTTTCCTCAAAAAAGGAAATTTTAAAATAATTTGGTGATTTTTTAATATAGCCCGATTTCTTAACAACTTTAAAATCTATATTTTAGCAGTGTAAAATAGTACTAAATCTTTTCATTCTGCATAAAATATGACGAAAAATACTTTACTAATTCTTCTTATTTTTTCTTTAAGTTCTTGTGCTACTATTTTCAACAAAAAAACTCAGACGCTTTCAGTTTCTACAAATTCGATTAATGCAACAGCAAAAATCAATGACAGTATTTATAAATTACCTGCAAAAGTAATTGTTAAAAGATCCAAGAAAGAACTGCCAATCGAATTGGTTTCTGATAGTTTGATAACAAAATATATGCTCTTGCCTTCTGTAGATGGAAAATTTGTTTTTGGAAACTTAGCATTCTTTGAATTATTACCTGCAGCTTACATTACGGATTTTACAAATCAGAAAAGATTTTATTACCAAGACAATGTTTTTCTTGATACTCAGGATTCTGTTCGCATCATTAAAACAAATATGTCAAAAGCTTTTTCAGGATTCAAACATCATTTCACAAAAGAATATCCAACAAAAAAAGGTCAGTTCAATTTTGTTCTGGCGTTGCCCTATGTCAATACTTTTCATTTTAAACCATCTGGCGAAAATTACATTAACAAAACAGGATTTTTCGGTTTCTCAGCTGGGATCGAATATTTTTATACTACTAAGAGGTATTTTTCGGCTAATTTTAGAGCTGTCAGCGATTTTGAACTTCCTTTTCCAGTTCCTTTGGAACAATTTGATGAATATGAAAGATTAAATTCTTTCAGTTTTGGAATTACTCACAATCATAAAATTAGAAGATTTTCTGTCGGCTATGGTTTAAACTATTCCAGAAATGTTTGGCACAAACATTATGACGAATATTTTCTAGAACCTGGAGATGAAACAGGCATAACAAAAGACAATAGAACATTAGGAGCAACATTAAATGGTTATTACCAGATGGGCTCATTTTTTTATATAGGTTTAAATTACAATCAAAGTTTCCTAAACCTAGAAAAATCTTCTCAATCTAAGCCTGAAAATGTAATCTCTTTAGATTTTGTTTTTAAATTATCTCCCAATAAGAAGAGACTGAAATAATTCTTTTAAACTTTAAACTTTACCTTTGTAAAAAAGTAAACTATGAAGAATTTTCTGTTTTTATTCTTAGCCATAATTTTCGAAATCATCGCAACTTCAGCATTAAAAAAGTCTGAAGAATTTACCAAAATGCTTCCAAGCATTATTACTGTTATTGGTTATTGTGGTGCATTTTATTGTTTGAGTTTTGCTATAAGAACTATTCCCGTTGGTTTTGCTTATGCGATTTGGTCTGGCGTTGGTATTGTTTTAATTACGATTATAGGTGCCGTATTCTTTAAGGAAATTCCAGATTTACCCGCAATTATTGGTTTGTCATTAATTATAATTGGGGTTATTGTGATTAATGTTTTTTCGAAGACTACTGCTCATTGAAGTAATGCCACAAAGACACTAAGTCACAAAGTTTCTACTTTTTAGTTTTTCGACCTTGATAAAAGCAAACAATACTAAAAAAAAAACTTCGTGCCTTAGCGTCTTTGTGGCAGAAAAAAACAAAGCAAGTTTCAGATTTTATACCTTCTAAAACCAATCGATATTTGTATTATAAAATGGAAAGAAGATGAACACACAAGAAACCATCAATTATAATCGTATCGCCGAAGCTATAGATTATATCAAAGCTAATTTTAAAGATCAACCCAATTTAGATGAAGTGGCGGAAAAAGTACATTTGAGTCCGTTTCACTTTCAGCGACTTTTTAGCGAGTGGGCAGGAACTAGTCCAAAGAAGTTTTTACAATATACCAGTATTGAACATGCCAAAAAATTACTCAAAGAAAATCAGGCAACAATTTCAGAAACTGCTTTTGAAACTGGACTTTCTGGCACAAGCCGACTTCACGATTTATTTGTAAATATCGAAGGAATGACGCCAGCCGAATATAAAAACGGAGGAAAAAATCTTGAAATCAATTACAGTTTTGCTGAAAGTCCGTTTGGGAATATTATTGTGGCTTCAACACAAAAAGGCGTTTGTTTTATGGCTTTCGCCGAAGATGAAATCACAGGATTTATCGCCTTAAAAGATAAATTTTCGAATGCACAATTTTCTAAAAAACTGGATTTATCACAGCAAAATGCACTTTTCATTTTCCAGAATGACTGGAGCAAATTATCAGAAATCAAACTGCATTTAAAAGGAACCGATTTTCAATTGAAAGTCTGGGAAGCACTTTTGAAAATCCCAATGGGACAGCTTTCTACTTATGGTTCTATTGCCAATCAAATTCAGAAACCAAATGCATCACGTGCCGTTGGAACAGCGATTGGAAGTAATCCTGTTGCGTTTTTAATTCCGTGTCATCGCGTGATCCAATCTTCTGGAACATTTGGCGGTTATATGTGGGGAAATACCCGAAAAACAGCCATTATTGGCTGGGAAGGCGCGCAAATAAATCTTTAAGTTTTTTTCGCCACGAATTACACGAATTTATTTTTTTTAATTTGATGAAAAATTTGTGCAATTTGTGCAATTCGTGTAATTCGTGGCGAAAAAAAATCTCAATCTAAAACTTCTTTATGCAAAATATACAATCAAAAATTGCTTCTCAAAACTGGGAAAGCATCACCGAATCTATGCACGAAAATGGCTTTGCCATTATTCCGAATGTGTTGAATAATGAACAATGCGAAGACTTAAAATTTGATTATGACAATCCTAATTTATACCGAAAAACAGTTGTTATGGAACGTTATCGATTTGGTTTGGGAGAATACAAATATTTCAATTATCCGCTTCCTGATTTGATTCAAGAACTTCGAACTTTGATTTATCCGAAACTAGCGTCAATTGCCAATTCTTGGATGAAAGCTTTAAATATCAATACCATTTTTCCAAAAACACATGAAGAGTTATTACAGCAATGTCATGACAATAATCAACTAAAAGCGACAGTTTTAATTCTAAAATATGGCAAAGGCGGCTTCAATACTTTACATCAAGATTTGTATGGCGATGTTTATTTTCCAATTCAAATTGTACTTTTTCTAAATGAACCCGATGAAGATTTTACTGGTGGCGAATTTGTTTTAACGGAACAAATACCAAGAGCACAATCGAAAGCTATTGTTTTAAAACCTAAAAAAGGAGATATTCTAGTTTTTACAACCAATTTCAGACCTGTAAAAGGTACAAAAGGGTATTATCGCGTGAATATGAAACATGGAGTAAGCGAAATTCATTCAGGCGAACGATATACATTGGGAATAATTTTTCATGATGCTCTTTCATAATTTTATTTCTCGCAAAGTCGCGAAGTCGCAAAATAGACAACTCAACTTTATGTTTTAAGTTTTAAATTCTTTGCTTCTTAAATAGAACAAAAACTTTGCGTTTTTGCGACTTTGCGAGAAATTTATCTTTAAATAATATGCTTCATCACAACAAAATTTCAGATTTAGATCTTCGAAATAAAATTAAAAAAGGCGAAATTTGCTTTGGTGGAAACCAAAAATTAAAAATCTACGGAACACTTAAATGTTCTTCTGGAAAAAGAATGAAACGCGAAAATCGTGTTTTCTTTTCTTCTGAGAATGAAGCCAAACAAAACGGTTTCAGACCTTGCGGACATTGCATGAAAACTGAATATCAAAACTGGAAAAATGGACTTATTTAATCCTCAAACAGACGAAAACACCAATTTACTTCCGCAAGATGGGACTGTAAATTATTACGGAAAATTGTTTTCCAGAGAAGAAGCAGATTACTATCGTGATATTTTATTGAATACCATTGAATGGAAAAATGATGAAGCCATCATCTTCGGGAAATTAATTTTAACCAAAAGAAAAGTAGCCTGGTATGGCGAGAAAGAATTTGAATATACTTATTCCAACACCACAAAAAAAGCGCTTCCTTGGACACCTGAGTTATTAAAACTAAAAGCCATTATCGAAGAAAAAACAGGAGAAACTTTCAATTCCTGTCTGCTGAATTTGTACCATTCTGGTGAAGAAGGAATGGCGTGGCACAGTGACGGCGAAAAGGATTTAAAAAAGAATGGAGCAATCGGATCTCTAAGTTTTGGTGCTGAGCGTAAATTTGCTTTCAAACATAAAGAATCTAAAGAAAAGGTTTCTTTAATTTTAGAACATGGAAGTTTGTTGGTTATGAAAGATGAAACGCAAACCTATTGGTTGCATCGACTTCCTCCCACTAAAACAACAACAAAACCAAGAGTAAATCTGACTTTTAGAACTATTGTAGAATCAAATCTAATGTAGAAATGGTTCTATGTTTTCTTTGAAGCTACATTCTCATACGAACGTATTAAAGCATCTTCAAACATTTCAGGTCTTACTTTTGCGAGTTGTACAATGGTCCAGCCTTGCTTTCCCCATTTATTGGGAACTTCATAGAAAATCTTTTCGCTTGACGAACAAAAAACAGATTGATCGATTTCATTTAATTTTAAAACAGCTCGGTTATTTTTTTCATCAAAAGTGGCAAATATCTTTTTCTTGATTCGAAATGAGGTTTTCTCAAAGTGAGGTTCTTCTCCAGCATCTGGAAATGATAATGCTAATTTTCTAAATTCGTCAATTGAAACCATAATCATCATTTTTAAAGATTAAAGTCTGCTTCTACCAACCTTGATTCAAACCATTTTTAAGAACCTCATCGTATTTCTCTTTGTCAAAAGAATACAAGTTTGGTGCTTTGTGTGCTACGTTACTTTTCTTTTCGTCCAGTTTAGTCAGGATTCCGATATTGGTGATTTTGCGTAAAAAATTTCGACGATCTAGTTTTTTATCCAAAATGGTTTCATACAATTTTTGAAGTTCTGGAATTGTAAATTTTTCTGGCAGCAAATTAAAACCAACTGGCATTAAATTCAATTCGGCTCTTAAAGTATCCAAAGCTTTATCCAGAATTTCTCTGTGATCTAAAATTAGTTCTGGTACTTCTTTATGATCAATCCATTCTACAATTTCATGTCTTCCAGTTGGGTTAGGAATAATTTTCGAAAAATCTACTAAGGCATAATAGCCAATCGTAACAAAACGACGTGTGAGCCATTTTCCTTTTTCTTCATCAATTTGCAGGTATTCGAGTGTTTTTTTGTCAAAATGCTGATCATTTCGTTTGACCTTTCCAAAGGTTGCAAATTGCCTTAAAAAAACGCCTTCAACGCCTGTTCTTCCGTTTAAGACTGTATTTGCAGCAGTATCAATATCTTCATCAACAGGAATAAAACCGCCTGGTAAAGACCATTTCTTGGCGCGTTCTACTTTTATCAATAAAACTTTTAACTGATTGTCATGAAAACCAAAAATTACACAGTCGATAGAAAGTCCTGGCTGGTAGTTTTCGTTGTTATCTATAATGTCTTTTAACATTCAAATTGAGTATAAATCCTTCTAATAACGATGCAATTTACTTCATTTTTACAAAATCAAGTACTTTTTTGATAAATTATAGAAGTGTATGAATTACAATTTTAACTATAATTTAAAGTCAAATTTAAAAAAAATAATTACATTGCGTCATAATAACACATTAATGCTTTTAATTGTTAAAAATTAAAGAAAAATAATACAAGCTGTTCCATTTTTCTTCAAGTGAGCGTAGAAATTTAAACACAGAAGTTATGATTAGCAATCCGTTAAAAAACATCAATAAAAAAATTAGAACCAAAATCTGGACTTCATTCGGATTTGTTTCTAAGACGTATCTTTTGGAAGCTTCATTAAAATATAGTGAAGAACAAGAAAGAATTTTTAATGAAATGATTGTTGAAAAAGATGCCAAAAATAAAAAGGCCAAGCAAGAAGCTTATGAAAAAGCTTTGTATGCTTCGTACAAAGGAATTGGCGTAATGGATTTTGTAAATACTGTTTTGAAATAAACCTTTCCCTGTAATATAATTTATAATGCAACCTCACTTTCTTTCCGAGTGAGGTTTTTTTTTATCATAAATTTCACAATAGTAATAGAGTTAAATCGTTTATTATTATTTATTTTTATTCTTTTAAAGTAAGAATATACACCTACAAATCACAGATATGGAAAACATCGTAGAATCAGAAAGTTATAAAATTCAAAAACCTGGAGACTGGGCTTCAAAAATTGATGACAATCAGCTGATCGAATACATAAAAGAATCTGATTTTTCAAAAAAACAAGTTGACGAAGGTCGCGATTTCTGTTATTTCTTAGATAAAATCTATTACACAAGCGACACCGAAAACAGCGAATATGCTTGCGTTGCTTACACACTGAACGAGCCGTCAAATATGGAAAGCGCTTCTGCAAAAGACATAATTGTGGAAGAAAATGAAACTTACGTTATTCACCGAATCAGCGTTTTAAGAGATGGAGTTTTAATTGACAAAATTCCAGATACAAAAATTAAAGTTCTAGATAACGAAAGCCAAAGTGAAGGCGGTATCCTAAGCAGTAGTAAAAAAGTAAATATTACGATCAAAGATTTACGTCTTTATGATATTTTAATTACCGAAGATTCAAGAGTTAAAGTTTTCAGTGATCGTGATTTTCTTCGTAAAGAATTTTTAAAATATGTTTATGTAACTCCAAATACGTATTGGGCTTACGGAAATTATAAATTTACATTTATCAATGACCGTAAAGAAACGATTGCTTACAAGAAAACATTCTTCAGAGATGAAAATGGAACCGTTTTGGAACCAGAAATTAATTTGCTGAAAAAAGGCGAAAGATTTGTAATCGAAAAGGAAAACTATATCAATTCTTTTGATGAAAACAGAGAAGTTGCACCATACATCGATTTTGCTACAGATCGCAACTGGACAGATTTGTCTAATTATATTTCGCCTCTTTACGAAGAAATTTACAACAAATCTTCTTTAAAAGAATTTGCTCCAAACCTTGCAGAAAAACTAGATGCAATCGCTGATCAAGATGAGCGTTTGCAATTTGCCATTGACTATGTTCAAAATCATGTTTATTATGTTTTTAATGCAGATGAAATGAACGGGCATAAGCCCCAAGAACCTGCAGTTACTTACGAAAATAAACAAGGAGATTGTAAAGCCAAATCGGTTTTATTGAAAGTTGTTTTGGATTATATCAATGTTGATTCTTCTGTAATTTTGGTCAATTTTAATTCAGATCATTATATTTCACATTATCTCCCTTCGTTGCTAACTTTCAATCACGTGATTGTAAAAGTGAATTATAAAGATGAAACTTATTTTATTGACGCAACTGCCAGAGATGAATTTGGATTAATTGAAAATCGTGGTTTTATCTACTTCATGCATTATTTGGAAGTGAAACCAAATAAACAATTGGAAATTAAAAAACCACACAAATTTCCTTACTACGGTATTAATGAAAAAGCAGATTTCAGCGCTCAAAACAATTCTGGTGCTTTAAAACTGACTACGACTTACAAAGGAAATCGCGCGAATTACATGCGTAAGTATTTTAAAAACACGAACAAAAGAGAAATCATCGACAGCTGGAATAATTTCTTGTTTTATACTTTAAATTATTCGAATGACCGAAATGGAACTGATATAAGAACCATTTTTCAAAATGCTGCAATTGATATTGTTAGCGATGATAAAAAATTGAACGAATTTACGATTCAATATAAAGCTTCTATTGAAAATCCTTATTTTGTTGATTCGCAAAAGAATCGTTTTTTAATGTATTTTGACCGAAATGTGGTAAAGAATAATGCGAGGGATTTTATGCACACAGACATTCCGTTCTGGCATAATTTTGATAATGAAAGATATGAAATCAATCTTCAAACTGATCAAAGAATAGATACAGAAGAGAAATTTACCATTCAAGAAAGTACGATCAATAATCCTTATTTTGATTTTACAAGCCGTAAAAAAGTAACCAAAAACGGAGCATCGATTGTGATTGATTTTAAGCCTTTAGTGAATTTAGAAATTCCTACTAATGATTTCGAAAAATTCAGAAATGATCATCACACCATCGCTGATAGTAATTTCGGAATTGGAATTGATATTATTGAACAAGGTTTTATGAATCTTATCAAATTCAATTTTAAGAAACGTCTTAAATAATTGTAATAAAAAAGGGGCTTATTTAATGCCCCTTTTATTTTATTATTTTGCCAATAATTCAAAATCAGATCTTAATTTAATATCTGCAGATGAAGCACCGATCATTACTTCAAAATCTCCTGGTTCAGTTCCCCATTCTAATTTATTATTGTAGAAAGAAAGTTTTTCTTTGTCAATTGTAAACTCGATAGTTTTAGATTCTCCAGCATTCAATTTTACTTTTTGAAAATCTTTTAATTCTAAAACTGGTCTTACCACAGATCCAAATTTATCTTTCAAATACAACTGTACGACTTCTTCTCCAGCTACTTTTCCGCTATTTTTCAATTGGAAAGAAACTTTAATTGTTTCGTTGTTTTTCATTTTAGTTGAAGATAATTTCAATCCTGAATAATCAAAAGTCGTATAACTCAATCCATATCCAAATGGGAATTTTGGAGAGTTTTTTAAATCGATATAAGCCGAAACATAGTTAAATGAATTCTCATCTTTAGCTGGTCTTCCTGTGCTGAAATGATTGTAATAAATTGGCACCTGTCCTACTTCTCTAGGAAAAGTCATTGGTAATTTCCCAGACGGATTATAATCTCCAAATAAAACATTTGCAATTGCGTTTCCAGCCTCAGAACCTAACCACCAAGTGTACATAATCGCAGGAACATTGTCTGCTGTCCAATTGAAAACCAAAGGTCTTCCAGCATTAATTAAAACTACAACTGGTTTTCCTGTTGCCTGAACCGCTTTGATCAAATCTTCTTGAACACCTGGCAAATGAATATCACTTCGGCTTTTTGCCTCACCGCTCATATCATGTCTTTCACCAACACTCAAAATAACAACATCAGCTTGTTTTGCCGTTGCAACAGCTTCTGCAAAACCATCTTTATTGTCGCCAGTAATTTCACAACCTTTTGCGTACAATAACTTTGTGTTTTTACCTACTTTGTTTTGAAGGCCATCCCATTGCGAAACTACCCATTTATCATAATTTACTTCTGGTAATTCTACAGCCCAAAATCCCATATTGGCTTTGTACTCTTTTACCATCGGACCAATAAAAGCAATTGTCTTTACACTTTTAGAAATTGGTAAAGTCTGTTTTTCATTCTTTAATAAAACGATACTTTTCTCTGCCATTTCGCGAGCTGCTTTTCTATGCTCTGGATTATTTAGTTCTTTTTCTTCACGTTTCCCATCCGAATATTTGTAAGGATCATCAAATAAACCTAACTCGAATTTCTTGCGAAGAATACGTCTTACAGCATCATCAACCAAATCAATAGAAACTCTGCCTTCTTTTACTAATTCTGCTAAATGTTTACGGTAGGCATTACTTTCCATATCCATATCACTTCCTGCAGTAATCGCTGAGTAAGCTGCTTCTTTCAAATCTTTTGAGTAACCGTGTGCTACCATTTCTCCGATTGATCCCCAATCTGAAACTACAAAACCTTGAAAGTTCCATTTTCCTTTTAAGATATCTCTTTGTAAATGTGCATTTCCAGTTGCAGGAATTCCGTTAATATCATTAAAAGAGTTCATAAAAGTTGCCGCACCAGCATCTAAAGCCGCTTTAAATGGAGGCAAATAGGTTTCTAAAAGCATTCTTTCACTCATATCTACAGAGTTGTAATCTCTTCCTCCAACTCCTGCTCCGTATGCTGCAAAGTGTTTTACGCAGGCCATAACGGAGTTTAAATCTCCTAATTTATTTCCTTGAAAACCTTTTACTCTCGCATAAGCAATTTTAGAACCTAGATAAGTATCTTCTCCTGCACCTTCCATTACACGTCCCCAACGTGGATCACGACCAATATCTACCATTGGTGCAAATGTCCAATGAATACCGCTTGCTGCTGCTTCTGTTGCCGCAACTCGCGCTCCTAATTCGATTGCAGCTAAATCCCAACTTGCTGCTTCTGCTAAAGGAAGTGGAAAAGTCGTTTTGTAACCATGAATAACATCTTGTCCGAATAACAACGGAATTTTAAGTCTTGACTGCATGGCCAATTCTTGGTATTGTCTGGTATATTTTGTTCCGATAACGTTTAGCATCGAACCAATTAAACCTTGTTTGATTTCGTTTTGTTTGTTCGGATTGATTGTAATTGGTCCAGTTGCCTGATTGTCGCCAGTATACTGATTTAGCTGACCAATTTTTTCTTCAATTGTCATTTTCTTCAATAGATCATTGACTTTCTGATCTATTGACTGTTGTGCCGACGCAAAGAGCGAAAGCATAAACAGTGTAATTGTGGTTACTTTTTTCATAGTTTAGGCTGTTTACCAAACGTAAGTAGCAACTGCACCTGCGTTTAGCGTAGTTGAAGTTTGTTGTTGATTGTATTTTATATTAAAAGTTTCTGCCGAAGCTCCGTCATTTTCTACAATTAAAACAGTTTGTCCTGATGGAGTTTTGAAGGCAACATTGTATAAGTTTCCTGAAATATTACTTGCAATTCGCACCGAACCTTCTGGAACAAATTTAGAAGCATGTCCGATAATATAATATCCTACTTCTCTTTTGATGTTTTGATTTTGATCAATCATCAAAGCACCTTTACAAGTTGAACATCCTCCTGGCGTGAAAGGTTTGTAAAACTCATCATTTGCTAATCCCCACGAAAGTGCATTTTTACTCCAATTTCGCATTGAACCAATTACCACATTTTTCACACTCCATTTTAAATCCGTTTCAAAATTGGTTCCTGTTCCTGTATATTGTTCCGTAAAATACAAATCTTTGTTTGAAAATGCATTATGAACTGTCGTTAAAGCACTAATGTCTCCTTCATATAAATGAAAAGCTGATCCACTCACAAACGGATTTGCTTTCGGATCTTTTAAAATCGTCAACGGATATTCTGGTTTGTTGCAATTGTGATCGTAAACAATGATTTTGGTTTTGATTCCTGCTTTCGCGAAAGCGGGACCTAAATTATTTCCAATAAAATCGGCTTGCTGTTCTGCCAACATCAGTAAGCTCGGATTATTTCCAGGATGTAACGGTTCGTTTTGAGGCGTAATGGCATCAATAACAATCCCGTGTGATTTCATCGCTTGAATGTATTTCACAAAATATTCGGCATAAACCTGATAGTATTTTGGTTGCAAACTTCCGCCTTTTGAACTTCCGTTATCTTTCATCCAAACGGGTGGCGACCACGGAGAACCCATTATTTTTATCTTCGGATTTATGGCTAAAATTTCTTTTAAAACCGGAATAACATCATTTAAATCTGGTCCAAGATTAAAATGTTCCAGATTTAAATCTGTTTGGCCTTCTGGCATATCATCATACGAAAAAACTTTTTCATTCAAATCTGATGCTCCAATACTAATTCTTATATAACTTAAACCAATTGCATCTTCTTTTCTAGAAAACAATTCCTGAAGCAGTGCTTCTCTTTTTGGCTTGTCTAGTTTTAAAATCGCTTGAGCACTTCCTCCGGTTAATGAAAATCCGAAACCTTCAATGGTTTGAAATTTCTCTGATGGATTTACTTCAATGGTTTGATTTGAATTTGTTTCTGAAGTAAAAACCAATTCAGGTTGTTTTTTAAGTTTCGAAGTTTCATCTGTAGTGGTGATCCAAGAAGAAACTTTTCCAGTATTTTTTACAGCATTTGTTGAAGATCCACAGTTGAACTGCATTGCAATTAAGGGCAGTAAAACCAGGATTTGAAGTTTTTTGTTGATGTTTTTCATTTTAATCTATTTCTATTAAAACAGGCAAATGATCCGAGGGATATTTTAAATCTTTTGAATCACTTAACACTGCATGTTTTTGAATTTTTAGACTGCTATTTTTTGAGACAAAAATGTAGTCTAGCAATAATGTTACAGGTTCATTGTGTTTGAAATCGTTGAAAGTTCCAGATGGACCAAAAGGTTTTTCTTTAGAAACATCTTTGGTATCATCCATTACTTTTTTGATTTCCATAATCTGTTTTGTGTCTGGTTCTGAGTTGAAATCACCCATTAAAAAAGCTGGATAATTTTTAGTGTTCAATGCTGCTATTTTAGAAAGAGCAAGCTGAACACCTTTTACTCTCGCCTCTTCTCCCATATGATCTAAGTGAAGATTGAAAACCCAAAATGTCTTTTTGGTTTTTAAATCTTTAAAAAGTCCGTACGTACAAACTCTATTGCAAGCAGCGTCCCAACCTCTAGAAACTTTTTCTGGGGTTTCAGATAACCAGAAAGTGTTGGATTGTTCGACTTTAAAACGGTCTTTTTTGTAATAAATCGTACACGCTTCACCTAATCCGTTTTCTTCTCTTCCTATTCCAAATCGGTCATAATTGGTCTGAGCCGATGCAATATCTAAAACTTGATTTGGCGTTGCTTCCTGCACTCCAAAAATATCCGGACTGTAAAATTTGATTTGACCATTAAAATAATCCTTTCGATTAGGCCAAGCATTTTCTCCATCTGATGCTACATCCAGACGAATGTTATACGTCATAATTTTTAGATTTTGACCATAAAATGAATTTCCTGCTAAAAGGAATACGAATGCTAAAACAAGTTTGTGTATCTTTTTCATGTTAAAAAATTTTAATCCGTAAAGCTACTGTTTCCGTGACTTCAGCGAAAAAAATCTATTTAAAACTTATGTTAATTATACACTCTCACATAATCAATTTCGTAAGTTGAAGTTTTAAAGTTTGGATCAACTGCTCCTCCAAAATTTCCACCCATGGCAAAATTTAGAATGATAAAAAACTTAGCATTAAATGGTGTTGTACTTGAGTTTTTGTAAGTGTAAAACAAATTATCATCTACATAAAACTTAATATTTTCTGCACTCCATTCTGCAGCATAAATATGATACGCCGTAGCTGAAGTTGGATTTGTAGTAGTTGCAGTATCAGGAGTATTTCCAGAACGACCTGGAGAATGCAAGGAGGAGTGAATTACATTTGGATTATTCCCTACTGATTCTAAAATATCAATTTCGCCACAGGCAGGCCATCCAACCGTATCCAGATTATCTCCCAAAAGCCAAAATGCAGGCCACGTTCCACCGCCAACAGGCAGTTTTGCACGAATTTCTGCTCTTCCGTATTTAAATGAAAATTTGCCTCGAGTAAGAATTCTTGCAGAAGTAAATTGACTTCCCATGTAGTCTTCTCTAATGGCTTTGATTTTTAAAATTCCGTTTTCGATAATGATGTTTTCAGGACGTTTGGTATAATATTCCAATTCATTATTCCCCCAACCGTCTCCTGTTCCTGTATTATAATCCCATTTATCAGGATTTGGTGCACCGTTAACATCAAACTCATCAGACCAGATTAGTTTTCTTGCTACGAAAATATTGACTTTTGTAGAAGCATATGTGTACTTTATTCCATTAAAAGCGGTTATATCTATAGTGTATTCTTTAGTTCCTGGCTGTGTAAACTCGTATGTAAAATCATTGGTTTTAAACTCTTTCGTTTCATTGTTCACAACTACTTTATATGATTTTGCATCGGCCGCTTTAATTGTTAGGCGTATTTTTCCGCTTCCGTCTCCATTTGGCATTTCGGCAGTTTTACCTAATATATCAACTTGAACAGAAACTTTATCAGGGGTTATTACCTCAGGATTATCGCTTGTATCGTTACTGCTGCTGCAAGATTGAAACACGAATAACAGAATTAAAGTAAAAATTCCTGCTCTATTTGCGAGATTGATCATTTTCATCTTTTTATTATTTAAGTGGTTTAGTTAATAAATTGAATATCAAGATAAATAATATTTCTTCTACTTTTTTGTTTTGAACCTAACAAAGTCAAAATCTTAAGATTTGAAATTGTTTACAAGTATCTATTTCCAAGTATAAGTTCCCACAGATCCGCCTTCAAGAGAAGTGGCAACCCATTTTCCATTAAATTTAATATTGAAAAATTCCGTTGTATTTCCGTCATTTTCAACAATTAAAACCTTTGAACCAGAAGGCGTTACAAAAGCCACGTTTTGCAAGTTTCCTCCAGAATTACTTTCAATTCTAACAGAACCCATAGGAACAAATTTTGAAGCGTGTGCGATGATATAATAGGCAACATTACGCTGAAAACTATCGCCAGAAGTTATGGTTATAGCTCCTTTACACGTTTCGCAACCACCAACTGTATGAGGACCAAAACTTGAATTATTTGCGACATTCCATTCTAATGCATTTTTACTATAATTTCTCATCGAACCGATAATTACATTTCGAAGATGCCATTTTAAATCACCTCCAAACTGACCTGTAGAGGAAGTCCATTGTTCTGTGAAATAGACATTTTTAGTTGGATATGAATTATAAACATTTGTCAATGCACTGATATCTCCTGCATACAAATGGAAAGCAGATCCGTCTACAAAAGGAAAAGCATCTGTATCTGCTAAAATTGCTTTTGGATAATTTGGATTATCACAATTATGATCATAAGCAATAATTTTTACATTTAGATTTGCTGCTTTAAATGCAGGTCCTAAACTCTTTTTAATAAAGGCTCCTTGATCTGCTGCAGACATATACATACTTGGGTTATTTCCGTCGTGAAGTGGTTCGTTTTGAGGAGTTACAGCATCGATTGTAATTCCTTCTGCTTTCATTTGCTGAATGTATTTTACAAAATATTTCGCATAAACGTCGTAATATTCTGCTTTCAGTTTTCCTCCTTTAAAACTGTTTACGTCTTTCATCCAAAGAGGTGCTGACCAAGGTGTAGCTAAAATCAAAATCTTCGGATTAATAACTAAGATTTCTTTTAACATCGCAATTAAATCTTTGTCTTTTTCTAAACTAAATTTTGCCAGATTTAGATCTGTTTCTCCTGTAGCAAGATCATTATAAGTAAAAGGTACGGCATTTAAATCTGAAGCTCCAATACTTATTCTGATATAATTTACTCCAATTGAATTTTCGCCAGAACCAAATAATTCCTGTAAAAGAGCTGTTCTTTTTGCTGGGTTTAATTGATTAATTACTTCGACACTTCCACCTGTTAATGTATAACCAAAACCATCAATAGTCTGGTATTTCTGAGATTCTTTAACCTCAATATTGCTATAAGTATTTGCTGTAGTGCCAAAACCTAATGTTCCCGATTGTTTGGCCAATAAAACGCTTTGATCTCCTTTTGTTAGCCAAAAATCCACATCGTTTGTAACCGTTACAGGAGGATTTACAACTGGTGGATCTACTGGAGGTTTTTCTACAGGATCACTTGAAGAAGAACACTTTACCTGAGCTAATACAGCTGCCATAAAGAGGAATGTTCTTATGGTATTTTTCAAATTTAATTTCATTTTCTGTGGTTTTTAGTTAGCAATAATTGTTCAAAAAACATTTTTTTTAATCAAAGCAAGAGAAGACTAATGTGGATGATTCAAATTAGTCCTCTTCTACACTTTACTACAAAATATTAATAAACAAGCGTTTGTATAGCTCGTGGCGGAATTTTAACGACTGCTTTTTCAGCTCCAATAATCAAATTATAAGTAAGCTCATTTGCAGATTGGTTCATTACAATTGTTGCCATTTTCCCATCGGTGTTTAAAAATGAAGTACTTAATAAAGCACTTTTGCTTACTGCAGTACTCACTCGAACAGCATTGAGACGAATGAATTTAGAAAAGTGTCCAATGTAATAATAAGACGGAGTGTAAATTAACTCTCCTGTCCTGGTATCTGCATGAATTGGTGCAAAACAAAAGTTCCCAACGTGATTTGGACCTCCATTTTGATCCAACAAAATATTCCAATCTGTCCAGGCAACCGTTCCGTTATTAAAATCGTTAATCATATTGATTCCGTAACGTTCTGCGTTACCCCAAAATTGATATTTTGCTGCATCAAATTTTTCGATACATCCTTCGGTAAACATTAACTTTTTATTCGGATAGGCCTCATTTACTTTGGCAACATTATCAAACATCGGCGCACCTCCTGACCATGTTTCGTACCAGTGAAATCCCATTCCCCAAACGTATTTTGATGCTTCCGGATCTGAGTAAATTACATTGGCACGGTAATTCATTAAATCACGGTTATGATCCCAAACGATAATTTTTTTATCTCCTAAGTTTTCTTTTTTCAAAGTTGGTCCAAGATAATTTTTGATGAAATCTCTTTCCGCTTCTGCTGTATAAATACAAGATTCCCAGGTTTGAACTGCCATTGGCTCATTTTGTGTAGAAGTTCCCCAAATTGGAATTCCTTCTTTTTCGTATGCCTTGATAAACTTCACATAAAAGTTTGCCCAGGTTTGATAGTATTCAGGAAGAAGTGTTCCGCCTTTTAATACATTTTTGTTGCTTTTCATAAAGGCATTTGGAGACCAAGGCGCCACATAAGTAGTCAGTTTTCCTCCAGCTTTTTGAATCGCTTGTTTTATTAACGGAATTCGGTATTGTCTGTCATGATCAATAGAAAAAGTTTTGAGTTCTTTGTCTCCTTCTTCTATATAAGAATAACTTCCACTACTAAAATCAGAACTTTGAATCGTTGTTCTTAGTATTGAATAACCAATTCCTTTTTGCTGATCATAATAAGCATTTAAAAATTCTGCCTGCTTTTCTTTTGAAAGTTTAGCAAATATTTCGGCACTTGCATCTGTAATGGCACCACCAATTCCCATAAAAGTCTGGAACTTTTTAGCAGGTTCTACAAATACAGAAGTCTCGGTTTCTAAAGGTTGTTTTGCTGCAGAAAAAGTTAAATTATCTGTTGATGTCAATCTTAACTTTGAGTTTTCTGCTGTGGTATAAACGGTTATTTTTTTACCATTGGTTGTAAATTCTTTTTTTGTTTTTGGCTGTTGCGCAAAAGTGGCAGCTGTAAACAAAAGGCATAAAATTTTTAGACTATTTTTTTTCATTTGCTTCCAATTATTATTGTTTTAATTGAAGTTTTTAGGAGAAAATCTAAACCTGATTTTTATCTTTTAAAGAATT
Source organism: Flavobacterium panacis (assembly GCF_024649945.1). Taxonomy (GTDB): domain Bacteria; phylum Bacteroidota; class Bacteroidia; order Flavobacteriales; family Flavobacteriaceae; genus Flavobacterium; species Flavobacterium panacis. Next base: position 66,933 of record NZ_JANKMS010000005.1, read on the forward strand.
TAAAAATAGCCCATACTCATAATGATTACGGGCTATTTTACAACCAAACTTAAACTTAAACTTAACTTAACTCTTTATTTTCCTCTGAATTCAATTTTTGAAACAGTAATTGGTTCGTTACCAGTCGCATTACAACCAGATCTAATTAAAAGATATATTTTTCCGCTTTCAGAAAATTTAACCACATTAGAAACTGTACCAGTAGCATCGTTTTTCACACATCCAATTCCAGATAATCTTCCAGAAAATTTTGATGTTCCGCAGCCATCCCAAGTACTTAATCCCATTACTTTATTGTCTTTATACTCAACACCTGGTTTTGGTACCGATTTACCAGCGTATACTTCAAAAAAAGTTTCTTTTAAACCGCTAGGACAAGAAACTGTCATATCGATAGTGTATTCTCTATCTTTTACAACATCAATTGCCTGATAAATTCCTTCTTGAGCCCATCCTCCAGGAGAATGAATCGTGGCACTGTTATTAGCATAAGACCAAAAAGCCGCTCCTGTTGCGCTTAAATTTGCGCTTATCCATTTTGCTTGATCAGCTGCAGTAGCAAAAGTTCCACCCTGAACTAAATTTCCTTTTGCAGGATCTGTCTGAGCAACAACTATTTCTTTAGAGGCTGTTGCCATAGTAGCACCAGCTCCAACTGCTGTATGTGTAATTGTATACTTTCCAGCATCAGGTAAAGAAATTATCTGATTCATTTTTCCAACTGAAGCACCATCTCCAGTATCCCATTTTGATAAGATTACTCCTTTTGTCTGCGCTGTTAAAAGATAGGTATTCATGGCTCCTTCAACTGGTGTGATGGTAAATGAAGGATCAATATCGGTAGCTGTAAGCGGATTTGTATCAACACTGTCATCACAGCTATTTAGTGTGCCTAATGCTAAAACTAGCATTAGGTATACACTCTTTCTTAAATTTATATTTAGATTCATTTTTTATGTTTTTGGTTAATTAGAATACTATTGATAATTAGGGTTTTGTTTCAATTTAGTACCGTTTAACTCTTTGAAAGGAATTGGAAAAATCTCATCTGTACCTGCATCAAAACCTCTGTCTGATAATGCTGCAGCAGCATCTCCCCATCTTACTAAGTCAAAGAATCTGTGTCCTTCTCCAGCCAATTCCATTCTACGCTCATTTTTAATAGCTGCCAATGTTACAGGAACAGAAGCAAGTCCAACTCTCGCTCTTACGGCATCTAATAATGCTTGTGCTCTTGCTCCAGATCCTAAAGCTTCTGCTTCCATTAAGTACGTATCTGCAAGTCTAATTACATAAGAGTTTTGTTTGTAATTCAACTCTGCAGCTCCTCCTCCAGTTCTTACATCAGATTGTCTTGGAAGGTATTTATTCAGGAAATAACCTGTATCCTGATAAGCTGGGATATAATCTGCTTTACCAGCTGCTTTTAAAGCTTTCAAATCAAAAATAGTGGCTTCAAATCTTGGGTCCGTTTTCATAGCATCATACAATTTCTGAGTTGCTACGTTAAATGCCCAACCTGCAGGAAGATCTGGTGCGTCAGATCCGTCAGGTCTTGAATAACCTCTTGGTCCAACCATAACATTTAAAGAGTTTCCTTCATCTTTACCTTGTCCCCAGAAACCCCAGTCAGAATTACCAGCACTACTATGAGATACTTCTAATATAGATTCTGCATTAAACTTGTTTGATGTTACCCATAAATCACTAAACTTAGGAAGCAATTTATTTCCGTATTGATTTGTTGCTCCTGGAGTACCATTTACTTCAGCTAAAACAGCTGCAGCTTCAGTCTTTTTGTTTTCAAACAAATAAACTTTTCCAAGAATTGCCTGAGCAGTTCCTTTGTTAAATCTTCCAGATTCTGTTTTTGCATCAAGCGTATTAGGCAAAGCCGGGATAGCCTCTAATAAATCTTTTTCTATTTGTGCATAAATTACCTCTGGTGCAACTTGTTCCGGATCATAGATAGTCTGAGTGTTTAAAGGAACCAAAACCAATGGAATATTCTTGAATAATCTTACCAGATTAAAATAATAAAATGCTCTTAGTGCTTTTGCTTCCGCAGTAAATCTTGCTCTTACATTATTATCCATAGTTGCGTCTGGAAGCTTAGAGATTAACATATTAGCTCTTGAAACACCTTGATAATGATCATCCCAGTAACTAGACGGAATACTAATTGATGTAAGGGAGTGTTTAGAAAAATTCTGGATTCCGTTTCCATCTGTTGCGCTACCACCTCCGGCATAAAAATCATCTGAACCTGCATTTAGCATAGCTACCAGATTTTCGAAACCACTAGTGTTTTTTCTTAATGGATCATAAACTCCAATTAACGCTGCATAACATTGCTGTTCGTTAGAAAAGTAGGTACTTGAATCGAATTGTCCTTTTGGATCAATGCTCACAAAATCTTCAGAACAAGCTCCTGCTAAAGCTGCCAGTGCTACGGCAAAGTATATATATTTAAATTTTATAGTTTTCATAATTCTTTTAATTTTTAAAATTGAACGTTAGCTCCTAACAGAATAGATCTTGCTTGTGGATAAACACCTTTATCTACACCGAAAACCTGACCTCCAATTTCTGGATCATAACCAGTATATTTTGTGAAAGTGATTAAATTTTCTCCAGTTACGTAAAAACGAATTCTGTCTGCTCCAATTTTAGATGATAATCCAGTTGGCATTGTATATCCAAGAGTAACCACTTTTAAACGTAAATAGTTTCCGTTTTCAAGGTAGAAATCAGACATATTACTGAAGTTTTTATTTGGATCGTTGTTAGTCAATCTAGGATAATCGTTTGAAGTTCCTTCTCCAACCCAACGTCCTAAAGCTTCTGTTTGATAGTTTGCTGTTAACATATCAAGTCTTCTTAATCCTTGGAAAATTTTGCTTCCTGCAGCACCTTGAGTAAATGCCATGAAATCAAAGTTTTTGTAGTCTAAGTTTACAGTAAAACCAAAAGTATATTTAGGGATGTTAGTTCCTAAGTATTGTTTATCTTCATCTGTAATAGCTCCATCTCCATTATTGTCTACCCAACGGAAATCACCTGGTCTTGCATTTGGTTGAATTAAACCGCCTGAAGCATTTTTGTAAGCTTGAACTTCTGCTTCATTTTGAAATATTCCAGCAGTTTTAAAACCGTAAAATTCATTGAATGAATGTCCAACCTGAGTTCTTGTTACTTGCCCCATAGATTGGAAACTAGCATCACCTGCTATAAAGTTTGTATTAGATCCTACGTAAGTAACTTCATTTTTCAAATAGGCAAAATTGGCATTAACTCCTAAATTAAAATCACCAAGTCTTTTCTTGTATCCTGCTTCAACCTCAAAACCACTGTTGTTCATATCAGCAATATTTGCGGCTGGTGCATCAACAACCCCGACGTAACCAGGAATAACAACATCTCTTAAGATTCCAGTAGTTCTCTTTTTATAATAGTCTAAAGTAAGCGTGAAGTCATTAAAAAGTTTAGCATCAAGACCAACGGTAGTTTGTGATGTTTCTTCCCATCCTAAATCTGCATTTGGTAAAGTAGAGTTTCCGTAACCTGTAGTAATTGATCCTTCATTTCCAACAGAGTAATTGTATCCTCCAACAACTAAACCTCTATATTTAAAATCCCAAATATTATCATTTCCTACAACTCCATAACCTCCACGAAGTTTTAAAGTATTAACGATATTGTTTTCTGTCCAGAATCCTTCTTTCGAAATTACCCATCCTAAAGAGAATGAAGGGAAAACTCCAAATTTTTTGTTTTCTCCAAATCTTGTTGAACCGTCACGACGAACAATTCCTGTAAATAGATATTTCTCTTTGTAATCGTAGTTCAAACGGAAAAATAAAGAGGATAACTTATGCTCAATTTTATCACTTGCTCTACTAACCATATCATCTTGCGGAAGGTTAAAATTCCATGAAGCATCTTTATAACTTGTAATTGGCAAACCGTAGAATGTAGTACCAATTGTTTTTCCAATGTTTTCTACATAAGCACCTTGTCCTACTAAAGCATTAATAGAGTGATCTCCAAACTTATTAGAATAATTAAGAGTGTTTTCTATATTCCATGCAAATGCCTTTTCATTATTCTGGCTGTAATTGTTTCTATCCGCTTTCATGTTTGGATTTAGGTAGAAAGTTGGAGTGAACATTTCATTACCCCAGTAAGCTAATTTACCTCCAAGTGTAGATCTTACTTTTAAATGACTTGTAATATTTGCTTCTAAATAAGCATTCCCTACAAAATCATCAGACCAGTTATAACCTCCTAATCTAGTTTGTGTATAAGCTAATGGATTTGTCATCTCCTGTTGCACAACCGGAGAAATACCGTAAGGATTTCCGTGAGAATCCAAAACAATATTTGCACTATTATAAAAACCAGATCCAATTACTGAAGGATCCGCAACTATTGGAGTAATAGGATCTAAGTTAATTGCAGAACTTAACACCCCACCAAATTCACTATTAATATTTCCAATATCCTGTGTTTTTTGATGAGTGTATCCAAACGTTTGTCCAAAAGTAAAGTAGTCAGAAATTTTGTGTGTTGAATTTAAACGGAAGTTTTTCTTTGTATAATTTGAAATATCCGTTGCAACGATACCTTCCTGATCCTGAACTCCAAAAGAAGCATAGAAAGTAGATTTTTCTCCACCACCGCTAAAACTTAATTCGTGTGTATATCTAAAAGCTGAATTGTTAAAAACTGCATCCTGCCAGTCTGTACCTTTACCATAAGAAGCTGGATTTGCATACTTTATAGCGCCTCCATCTGCAACAGACTTTTCATTCATAATTGTTGCATATTGACTTGCATTCAACAGGTTTAATTTTTTTGCCGGAGCTGCAATTCCTGCAAAACCACTATAATTCACAGAAATTTTTCCTGATTTCCCTTTTTTAGTAGTAACTAAAATAACTCCAGTTGCCGCACGAGTACCGTAAATTGCAGCAGAAGCAGCATCTTTAAGAACCTCGATAGATTCGATATCAGATTGGTTGATAAAACCAACAGCACCTGCGTCAATAGCAATTCCGTCAACAACCCATAAAGGATCATTTCCTCCTTCTCTAAAAGTAGTTATACCTCTAATACGCACCTTAGAAGCTGCACCAGGCTGTCCAGAAGTAGCTGCAATCGTAACACCGGCAACTCTACCTTGTAAAGCTTGTTCAACACGTCCGTTTGGCACTTTTTCAAGATCTGCCGATTTTACGCTAGAAATTGCACCAGTTACAACAGATTTCTTTTGTACACCATATCCAACCACTACAACCTCATTTAAAGATTGTGATTCTGGTTTTAATTGAATTGAGAGTTTTGTTCTTCCATTTACAGCTTCGTTTATTGTAGTGTAACCGATAAATGTAATGGTTAATGTTCCGTTTGAAGGTACTTGTATCTGAAACTTACCATCAAAATCGGAAGCTGTTGATTTAGTAGTACCTTTTAATAAAACTGTTGCGCCTGGAACAGGCATTCCATTTTCATCATTTATCATTCCATTTACTGTGACATCCTGAGCCACAGCTATAACCGAGAATAATAAAGATGAAATACAAAAAACAAGTAATTTTGTTAATTTCATTTTTCTAAAAATTTTGGTTAATTAATTAGTAATTTGATGCAATACTAAAACTAAAATTTCAGTTTTCACATTTAATAATCCATACAAAAACACATCAAAACAAAAATTTTAATATTATAAAAACACATCAAAAAAACAATAATTAACTGATTTTAAATAATTTAAAAAAACAAAAAGTAGTACTAAAGAAAAGTTAATTTTAAAAATAAACACTACATATAGTATATGTAGTAAAATAGTATTAAAAACACCTAAAACTACAACGTAATAGTAGCACCTATTCACACATAATGCTTTATTTTACAAATATTTACAAGTAAAAACAAGATAAAACTCGTAGAAAAATCTAAATAGAGAATATGATATTTTTAATCTCTTTTTTTTCATTATTATCAAAAAATTTAACACAAGAAAAATCTTATATTCGAAATTACCGTATTATTTTACTTATAAAATATAGTTATTAAACAGTAAAGTTTAAGTAGTTGTTCCATCCAAAATTGTCAAAAAACGACGTTCTTTACTAAAAGGAGGGTATATTTCATTTCAAATAGAATCAGACAATGAAAAGGAATTAAAATCCAAGCGAAGATAAAATAGTATCTATATGATGTCATAAGTTAGATTTCTAAGAAAAAGAAATCTTTAAGAAGAGGTATTTATGGAATAAAGAAACGAACAGCTAATAACACATTAAATTTTACTGTTAATTAGCTTTGTAGAGGCTAAAAACACCCAAAGTCATTTTTTTCTTTATTTGAATGGGAAAATTATATATTCAACAAAGATTATCGGACGAATTAAAACGGATCTAAAATGCTTCAAAATGTCTTAAAAAGAACCATACAAACACTATAAAGCCCCATATAACTGCGATTAAATATTTCTATTCATTAAAACACCTTAATACACGATGATAATTGATATAATACAAAAATAATAGCCCATAATCGAAATTATGGGCTATCCAGGCAATAAACTTAACTTAAACTAACCATAGTAGTTTAACCTTTATACTATTTTACTCTGTTATGGAGTAAAATAAAATGTTGGAGAAATCGAAAAAGGAATTTTTCAATCTTCCTTTTTCGAAATAACTAACACAAAATATTATTCAGGTTTAAAAATAAATGTCCAACCTGTTTTATTAGCATCATTATTACTTAAATGAAGAACTAGTCTAGTTTCAGTAAGCTCAATAACTTCATATATACCATCTGCATTACCTGCTTCATATCCTAACATTTTAGAATTGAAAATGGTTAGTAGTTTATTCTTAATATCTAGCTTAAAAGTACCTTTTGTAGGCGTAGCTGTTTTTGTTGCATAATGATTATAGTTTGCTGCTCCGTTAAGGTCAAAATGCATTTTTCCACTAACATCAACAGGCACTTTATCTCCAGAACCACCGGCATTCCACCAAGCTACATCCCATTTATCTTTACCTCCATTGGCAATGTCTGGAGACATATACCACCAAAGTCTACCATCTCCTCCAACACCATCAAAGACCCATGTTTTTCCAGCAGATGTGTTCTCACTTACTAAATCATACCAATCTTGATCTAAACGTGTATCAATCCTGTCGACCTGAACATCAATAGTCTTTGTAAAAAACGTAGCTCCTAAAGTTCCAACAAAAGTAAAAGTTGATTTACCTGGAATTGGATAAACAATAGTTGCCTCATTCGTTAGTGCTTTGTCTAAACCATAGTCCCAATAACCAGTAACTCCAGGTGTATTCATACTAAGCGTAATTTTATTACCTCCAGGAGGAGATTGAGTAGCTACTAATTCTACTCCAGCAATATCGGTTGAATCTACTAAATGTTGTTCATCTACAATTGGATCACATGCCGAAAAAATCAGCATAAAGACAGCAATTAGTAAATATTTTATATTATGAATTTTCATCTTTCTAAATTATTAATAGTTATTAAAATATTACCAACCTGGATTTTGATTGTAAACTCCATTTAATAGTCTAATTTCGGTTTCAGGAATCGGAACTAACCCTTTAGTTTCAGATCTGTATTTTACACTATAATTAGCGGTAACTCCAGAGTTTCTTACTTGAATTACATCATTAAAAGCAGTATCAACATCTCCCCAGCGAACAAGATCAAACCAGTGTAATCCTTCGAAAGCTAACTCGTACAAACGCTCTTTTTTAATATTATCAAGAGAATATCCAACTGGTCCTAGTTTTGCTCTAAGTCTTACTGCATTCATACCGTCTGGCGTTTTAGTAATTTCAGAATGCATTAATAATACATCTGCAAAACGCATGAAAATAAAATCTTGAGCATGCATTAACTGCATATCTGTAATTTTCCAATCATACATCTGAACAAACATTCCTACATTTGACCCTTTACCATTATCGTGCTGTAATGAAACATATTTTTTATTAAAATATCCCGTTTCATGATCTCCTTTATCTGGGGCATAACCACCTGTTCCTTGATCTGCTTTACCTACTTCAAGTATAGACCCTCTCTTTCTTGGATCGGCATCATCCCATCCTGTAAATAATTTTGGATTTACAGTACACCATCCCCAACCTTCTCCAAAAGGTGCTAATGAATTACCACGCAATGAATTAAACAGAGCAAGTCTATTAGTGTAACTCTGACCATTTGTCCAATCCCAGTTACCAAAAGAATATCTTTGCATAAACATCGTTTCAAAGTTTCCTGTTCCAAAAGTTGGTGTAGCACCATCTTGACCTACCCATGACAAACCTTCTGCAGCAGCCCAAGGCAATACATTGTCATTTTTTGCACTTTTATTTACATAAGAATATGGCCAAAGATTTCTAAAATCAGATGCTAGCTTATAACCACTATTATTAATACAATCATCTAAATAAGCTCCAACTTGTGTTGCCGTTAAAGCACCGCCTTCAACAAGAGGCAAATCTGTCGTTGCTTGCTTTTCGATGTTGCTCATGTAACCTGTATAAAATAAAAACACACGTCCCATATATGCTTCCGCAACCCATTTATTAGCATGACCGTATCTTGCAGTCGGAATACTTGTAAACGGTGTGGAAGGCATAGTTTCGATAGCTAGTTTTAAATCAGATGCAATTTGTGCGAATGTCTCACTATAAGTTGATCTAGCAACTAATCTATCTCCATCATATTTTATAACCAATGGCACTCCTCCAAAGAATTTTGCTAATCTGAAGTAAAAGAAAGCTCTCATAAACAAAGCTTCTCCAAGAGCTTGCTTTTTAAACTCATCTGCTTGTTGCGGTGTATCAAAATACTTAGAAAAATCTGCATCTGGAACTTTTTCGATAATGGCATTTGCTCTCGAAATTCCATTATACGATTGTCTCCACATATCACGATAGGTATCTTCAGCAGGATCTTCAAAATTATCTACCCATTTTGCAGATTTATCATCAGGACCTCCACCGCCAAACATCATATTATCCATCAAGTTTGCAGCTACTTGTTCTTCACTATGAACATTCGCTGTATAGATAGCATTGTAAATACCTGCCATTGCTTCGTTTATATCAGTAGGAGATTTATAAAAACTTTCTAAACTCTTTTCTGAAAGATTCTCCGTATCCAGCTCATCGTTACAACTATAGGCTGCAAAAATTACCGAAATTGCTATTATATATCTTAATTTTTTCATTGTCAATGTTTTAATATTAGAAATCAGCACTTAATCCAAACATTACTGTTCTAGATTGTGGATATAAACCTAAATCTACTCCCGAAGCCCATGAATAGTTTGTATTATCTCCTCCCCAACGCACTTCTGGATCCATACCATCATACTTCGTAAATGTGTATAAGTTATTTACAGCAACGTAGAATTTAAGATTTGAAATAAATTTAATGTCTTTCAATAATTCATTAAAATTGTAACCTACTGTTAAATTGTTAATTCTTAAATAATCAGCATTTTGCATGTAGATGTCAGAAATATAATTTGTATTTCTATTTGACACAGAACTTAAACGAGGCATTTTGTTTGAAGTTCCCTCTCCGTGCCAACGATCAAATACATCTGAAGTATAGTTTTGTTTTGGACTATCAGCAAATGATCTGTACGATTGCATTACCTGCATACCGTATTTTCCTGCCATTGTAGTGTTCAAATAAAAATTTTTGTACTCGAAATTTAATTGAATACCTAATTGGAAGTTCGCATTTGGATCTCCAAGAATTACTTTATCTTTTTCATCAATAACACCATCGTTATTTTGATCAACAAAACGAACATCTCCAGGACGTTGGTCACTAAAATATGGCTGACCTGTAGGCCCTACATAAGCATCTACTTCTTTTTGGTTTTGCAAAATTCCAGCTGTTTTGAAACCATAGAAAGATCCAATTGGATAACCTACTTGCGCTCTAGAAATTTCTGATGTTCCTTGTGATAAAACGTGAGGCAAACCATTAATTATACCATTTCCGTTATCAATCCTTGTAACTACATTTTTGTTGAAAGCACCACTTACAGTTACACCATATTTAAAATCTCCAACTTTATCTTTCCAAGTTAAAGAAAGTTCAAAACCTTTGTTCTCAATATCTCCTCCATTTTTGTAAGGATCATCGGCACCAGCAGTTCCTGGCAATTGCGCTTTAACAAGCCAGTCTCTAGTTGTTTTCTTATACCAGTCAAATGTTAACCCTAATCTTGAATTGAAGAAAGTCGCATCTAATCCTAAATCTAATTGTTCAGATGTTTCCCAGCTAACAGTTGGATTAGGTACTGATGCAGGATATGCAGTCTGGCCAGAAACTGGTTTAGTATCTCCAAAAAAGTAACCAGGGAAAGCATATTTAATACTAGATGTATAATAAAAAGCATAATCCGTATATTGGTTACCATTTTGTCCCCAGCTTGCTCTCAACTTTAAGAAATCAAGGTATTTTGAAGTACCCGCCATAAAATTCTCTTTGGTAATAACCCATCCAGCAGCAACTGATGGAAAGTTCCCATACTGATAGTTTTTGGCAAAATTAGAAGATCCGTCACGACGTATAACAGCAGAAAGAAGGTATTTTTCTTTATAATCGTACTGCGCACGTGCAAAATATGACATAATTGCGCCTCCACCAGCAGCTTTATCAAAACCAGTGGTATTAATATCTGCTATAGAACCTGGACTTTTAGTATTGTCTAAATAAGCATATTTTGGATCATTAGGAAACGACAAACCGTTTCTTGAGCCATAAATATTATTTTCAACAATTCTTTGCCATAGCTCTGTACCAATTACAGCGTTAATATTGTGATTCCCAAATTGTTTTTGATAGGCAAGAGTATTCGTCCAAGTTGAGTTTGCACCAAAATACTGAGATTGTGTTGCACCATCAACCGCATCATCATAAAGCACTCCTAAATGATATGTTGGGTTCATTGTTCTGTTATAACCAAACCACGAATCAATTCCGTAAACCGTCTTAAATCTTAAATTGGAAATTGGTTCAATCTCTACAAATACATTTCCAATAATTTTATGATCTTTTGGGTAATTGTAATTACTTCTGTAATACATTACTGCCAAAGGATTTGTCTGGTTTGTATTTAAACCGTCTAATGTAGGAGTAAATCCGTATTCGTTAATATTTCTATCAATTGATGTCTGCCAATAAGCTGGTTGCAATGGGTTTTGAGTCAAAGCATTATGCAAATCATTTCCATAAATATTTCCGTTAGAAACATCTCTTTTTTGAATATTCGTGTACGTTAAATTTTCTCCAATAGTAATGATATTATGACTTTCGTTCTTTTTCAAAACCATTTGTGTATTCAATCTTGTTGTTAATCTTTTGAATCCAGCATCTACTATGTTACCTCCAATAATTCCATCCTGATCAAAATAAGAAATACCAAATGAATACGTGATATCTTCAGATCCTCCAGTGATATTGATAGAGTGATTTACTATAGGAGCATCTTTTTTAGACATTTCATTTATCCAATTAGTTCCTGTCCAGCCATTTTGCAGCTTATTCCAAATTTCTTCTCCAAGCTGTGTTCCAGCTCCTGGATAATTTCTTTCTAACCAATCATTACTAGTCAACATTGCTTTCCAATTGTTTGGAGCAAGTCCATCGTTAACCCTTCCTTCATCCTGTATATACATATATTCTTGCGCATTTAATGGATCCAGATTTTTGTAGATGTTTTGAATTCCGAAATAAGAATCATAAGAAATTCTTGCGGGTCTTCCTTTACGTCCTTTAACAGTGGTTACCAAAACAACTCCATTTGCAGCTCTTGAACCATAAATCGCGGCAGATGCAGCATCCTTCAAAACGTCAATAGATTCAATATCTGAAGGGCTCAGATAATCGATATCTCCTACAGCAACACCATCCACAATATACAATGGATTTGAAGATCCAATGGTACCAATACCACGAATAACTACTTTTGTTCCAGCTCCCGGCGCACCATTATTTCGTGTAATACTAATACCTGGCGCAATACCTTGAAGTGCTTCCATTGCAGAACCTGTATTCAATTCTTGAAGTGTTTCTCCTTTTAAGTTTGTAGAAGCACCAGTAATCAAAGCTTTCTTTTGTGTACCATATCCGATAACAACGACTTCATTTAAATTTTGAGACACTGCCTTAAGAGAAATAGAATGTGTGGTTTTTCCTCCTACTGCCTCATTTAAAGTTTCAAAACCAACGAAACTAATTACTAAAGTTCCATTTGATGGAGCACTAATCTGAAACTTTCCATCAAAGTCAGAGGCTGTAGCTTTATTAGTCCCTTTTACTAAAATTGTTGCCCCTGGGACGGGCAATCCACTTTCGTCACTAATGGTTCCATTTACCGTAATATCCTGAGCGAATACAGTAACAGAAAACAGTAAAGACGAAATACAAAAAACAAGTAATTTTGTCAATTTCATTTTTCTAAAAATTTTGGTTAATTAATTAGTAATTCAATGCAATTATAATGTTAAATTTCAATAAGAAGGAATTAAAATTCCTTACAAAAACACTTCAAACTAAATTCTAATACACTACAAAAACACAACATTTTTTTCTTAATAACCTAATTTACTGATATTTAAAATTGACAAAAAATTGTTATAAAAATGTTAATTAAAAAAAACGTATATTACATTGGTTTATCAACAACTATAACGTTGTAAATTAAAAATAATTTAAAAAAACAGATTTATTGAGATTGAATAATCAACATTTTAAAGACATTATTAAGCATTTATACTAAAAATACATTTAAAATTTTATGAAATTCATAGTTAGACCTTTAATACTAATATTGCTATTTTTCATACAAAATTCAGGTTTTTCACAAGTAAAAAACATCGGAATTCCTGACATAAAAAACTATAAAAGATCAGAATACAAAGGAGGAACTCAAAACTGGAGTATTGATCAGGACAAAAACGGCAATATTTACTTTGCCAACAATAGTGGGTTAATACAATTTGATGGCTCAAATTGGCACAAATATTCGCTACCCAATAAATCAGAGATACGAAGTTTAAAAATAGATGCTCTAGGAAGAATATTTGTTGGCGGAAATAATGAATTTGGATATTTTAAAATCGACGAAAAAGGGATTTTACAATATCATTCTCTTTACAATCTTCTTAGCCCTATTGATAAAGAAAACATCAATCTAATCTGGAGAATTCACCTCTTTAATGGTGAAGTAATTTTTCAGTCTTTCTCAAAGGTATTTTTCCTTAAAGGCGAAAAAATTACCACTTTAAATGCTCCTCACAAATTTCAATTTTCATTTTTAGTAAATAAACGCCTTTATTTTCAGGATAAAACTTTGGGTGTATTGGAATACAAAAACAGAAGACTAACAGCTGTTGAAGGCACAACGGTTTTTAACGATAAAGAAATCTGGTCTCTTTTTCCTCTTCCGAATAATCGTTTATTGTATGCCACTCTGGAAAAAGGTCTTTTTGTAGCCGAAAAAGGGATTATAAAACCATGGGAAACCGAAGCAAACGACTTTGTAAAAAAGAATACTTCTCTGGGTGGTTCTATTATTAAAAATAAATTTATAGTTCTTAATTCCGTATTAGACGGAGCAATAATTTGCGATTTAAACGGAAAAATACTCCAACATTTAAACAGACAAAAAGGACTACAAAACAATACAATTCTAGCTTCATTTATAGACAATAAAAACAATATCTGGCTAGGACTTGACAATGGTATTACATTTATAAACGAGAACTCTCCTTTTTCTTACTTTGACTATAGTTATAATATAGGAACGGTTTACGCTTCAACAACATTTCAAGGTAATTTATACGTGGCTACAAATCAAGGACTGTTTTATCATCCTTGGGGAACAGCATTTAAAGACAGTCCGTTTACAAGAGTCGAAGGAACCATTTCTCAGGTTTGGAATATTCAGGTTTTAAACGATGTACTAATCTGTGCCAGTAATAGTGGAGCTTTAGTAATTGAGAAAAACAGAGTTTCTAAAATATTAGACAACAAAGGATATTTTGGATTCAAAAAAATCCCAAATCATCCAGATTATATTATAGGAGAAAGTTACAACGGATTTTCTGTTTTCAAAAAATCTGCGACCGGATATGACTATTTGCATCAAGTAAAAGGTTTTGATGAAACAACTAATAATTTTTCTGTAGAAATTGACGAGAACTACCTTTGGTTAAAGAAAAATCCTTTCTTATATCAGGTTAAATTATCTGATGATTTGAAAAGATTTGATTTTATGAAAAAACATGTCAACATCTCAGAAAAATTCAAAGGAATTAACAGTTTACAAAACATCAATAATAAGGTATATTTTCAGGTAAAAAACCATTTCTACAGATATTCCGTTGAACAAGAAACTTTTTTTGAAGATAAAAAGATTACAGCTTTGTTTAAAGGAATTCCAACCATAAATACTTTAATCGAAGATCCGTCAGGAAATTTATGGTATGCTTTTAATGAATCTTTGGGTGTTTTAGTCAAAAATAAAAATGGTGTTTACACTCGAAAACAATCCATATTTTCCAATTTAACAGGGAATTTGGTAAACAACTATATATCTGTTAATGCTATTGATCCTCAAAACATTTTTATAGGACTAACAGATCGATTAACACATTACAATTCGACTATACCGAATACATTTATGACCAAACCGAAAGCTTTCATTGAAAGTTTTTCATTTCCAGGCGACACTATTTTGACAGGTAATCTTGCTAATAAAACAGAATCCTACAGCTTACCCTATAAATATAATCGCGTAAAATTCACCTTTGCTTCACCAACATACGAAAATCAGGAAAACGTAATGTACTCTTATAAATTAGAGCCTTTTGAAGAAAACTGGCGCGGCTGGTCTTCAACGGCTATTAAAGAATACACCAATTTAAGAGAAGGAAGTTACGTGATGAAACTAAAAGTTAGAAATAGCTATGGAATAGAATCTAACATTAGTGAAGTCGAATTTACAGTTTCTCCGCCATGGTACAGACACTTTTTGGCTTATTTATTCTATCTCATTCTTATTCTTTTGGGAGCTTACTTGATTTCCGTTAGAATTAAATTAAAGATTAGAAAAAACAGGTATTACGAAACCATTGAACAGCGAAGATTATATCTTGAAAAGGAATCCAAAATCAGACACGAACAACACGATTTGGAAAAAGAGATTGAAAAATTAAAAAATGACAAGCTTCAAATTAAAATCTTAGCCAAAGACAAAGAACTAGTAAACAACTCCTTACAGGTTGTAAAAAAGAATAAAGTGTTAAACGGAATTATTCATAAATTAAAAGACATCGATACCAGCATATTAGACGATACTACCAAGTCAGAATTTAGTAAATTACACAAAAGTATTGTAAAGGAAGTTAATACAGACAAGAGTTGGAAAGATCTCGAAAAGCACATCAAAAACGTACATTTTGAGTTCTTAAAACGACTTAAAGGACAATACCCAACAATTTCTCCAAGAGAATTAGATTTGTCAACTTATCTATTAATGAATATGTCTACTAAAGAGATAGCCGAAATTATGAATATTTCAACTGGAGGAGTCGAATTGGCTCGTTACCGTTTAAGAAAGAAATTGGGTTTAAACAAAAAAGAGAACCTTATCGGATTTTTAATGACTATTTAAAAAAGAAGCCATTCAATAATGAATGGCTTCTTTTTTTTAAGAAATATATTCTAAAGTTCGTTCTAGAGCCATTCCTCTTGAACCTTTAATTAGAATAGTGTTTGAGTCAAAATTGAAAGTTTTAAGAAATGCTGCAAAGGCTTCAAAAGTTTCAAAGAATTTCACATTCCCTTTTGTTACCTGATTTGCATAAAAGTCTTTCCCTATTAAAAAGCATACAGCCTCATCCTGACCAGCCAAAGAATCAACTATTATTTTATGTTCGTAAAGACTTTCTTTTCCCAGTTCAAACATATCACCAAGAATCATAATCTTATTTTGGTTATCCAATTGCAGAAAATTAGAAATCGCCACAGCCATACTACTTGGATTCGCATTATAAGCATCTAAAATGATCTCATTTGAACCTTTTTGAAGCATCTGAGATCTATTGTTCGCAGGAATATAATTTTCAATAGCAAGTTTAATATCGCTTTCATTTACTTCAAAATATTTACCAATAGAAACAGCAGCATTTATATTATTTGCATTATACAATCCAATTAAATGTGACTCAATTCTGAAATTATCATAATTTATAGCAACAAACGGATTTGCACTTATGTCCTGAATATTCAAATCAGCACTTTCTTTTTTTACACCAAAAGTAAAAGACTTAATCCCTTTAGATTTTTCAATTTGAATAGCATCTTCGAGATTTACAAAAACAGTCTTTTTATTTGCAGCAAGATATTGATACATTTCGCTTTTTCCTGCAATTACACCTTCAACACCTCCAAAACCTTCTAAATGTGCTTTTCCGAAATTAGTGATATAACCAAAATCCGGCTGTGCAATTTGACACAAGAATTCAATTTCTTTCTGATGGTTTGCTCCCATTTCTACTATTCCGATTTCTGTGTCTTTTGTAAAAGAAAGTAAAGTCAACGGAACACCAATATGATTATTCAAGTTCCCAACAGTAGCTTTTGTTCTGAACTTCTTTGACAAGACCACATTAATCAACTCTTTTGTAGTTGTTTTTCCGTTACTTCCCGTTAAAGCAACAATGGGAAGCGCCAGATAAGAACGGTGAAATTTTGCCAGTTCCTGAAGTGTCTGCAAACTATTTTCAATCAAAATAGTCCTCTCATCAATATAGTATGACTCGTTATCAACAACAACAAATAATGCCCCTAAATCTAGAGCTTCTTTGGCAAATGTATTAGCGTCAAAATTCTCTCCTTTAATCGCAAAAAACATTGAATTCTTTTCAATCTTTCTGGTATCAATAGAAAGTGAACTGCATTTCAAAAATAAGTTATGAATGTCCTGAATATTCATTTATAAAATTTTAAATAGACCATAAAAATAGAAAAAAAAACAATAAAAAAATTCCAAATTCCAGACTGAATATTCAGCTTTTGGAATTTGGAATTTTCTTTATTAGAATTTCTAAACCTTAGTTTCTAGGTGATTTTCTTTTTTCAGCTTTTGAACCTACTCTAGACATTGCACATCTGAAACCAATGTAATCAGTTGCCATATCCTGAGGGAAGTATCTTCTTTGAGCTGGATCTAACCAATAAGCTCTGTCTCTCCATGAACCTCCTTTGTAAACTCTTACTTTATCATCGATTAAGGTAGTACGTTTACTAGAATTATCATACTTTCTGATCATTTTCCCTAAACTGTCTGTTGTTACATTATGTTTAGGAGAATTGTACATTGCCTGATCTGCTTTTGCACCTGATTCAGGATCTCCAAAGTCAAAATATCTTGAAGATTGTTTATCACCATCTCTGTAGTTGATATTATCACTTGTACTGAAATTTTGTCTTAAATAAGTTTCTTGCTCATCAACCGGAACCTGAGCAATTTCTCCAGGAAGGTTTCTTGCAATAACTTTACCGTTACTTAAAGTATCATACTTAATAGTAGCAGTTGTAACGATTTCAATTTTACCATCTTTACCAATTTTGTTTTTAGCGTACTGGTTTCCTCTATAGTAGTTGAAATCATTTGCTTCATTATCAATAATTGGTCTGTAAACGTCAGCTACCCATTCTGCAACGTTTCCGGCCATATCATATAATCCGAAATCGTTTGGAGCATAACTTTTCACAGCATTTGTAATATCTGCTCCATCATCTGACCAACCTGCAATTCCACCGTAATCACCGTTTCCTTGTTTAAAGTTAGCCAATTGATCACCTTTGTTTTTACGTTTGTTAGAACGTGTGTAATCTCCAGACCAAGGATATTTCTTTTGTCCTTTGTAGATATTGTATTCTCTTTGTCCAACGTCTGCAGCAGCAGCATATTCCCATTCTGCTTCAGTAGGAAGTCTGTACTCAGGTAAAATAATTCCAGAAGAACGTTGTGCATAAACATTTTTTTCTTCAGGAACTACACCATCTTTTCCAGCTTTTGGTCTTCTTCCGTTTGGATTTTTCTTTAATACGATTTCTTCACTACCTCCACGAGAAGTACTTGGAGACATTAAATAACCTTCAGTATTAAATGCATTTTCAGCATTAACATCGTTAGTTTTAGCTCCTTTTTGAAGGTATCCGTTTTTCTCTAAAACTGCCTCGTTTACACGGTCAGTTCTCCATTTACTAAATTCTACAGCTTGAATCCAGTTCACACCAACTACAGGATAGTTAGCATATGAAGGGTGTCTTAAATAGTTATTAGTCATCGTTTCGTTGTAACCTAAACGATTTCTCCATACAAGGGTATCTGGCGATGCTCCTTCGTAAATATTTTTGTAATTTTCTTCTGTTGGTGGAAAAACTTTTTTCAACCACTCTAGGTATTCTAAGTACATACCGTTCGTAACTTCGGTTTCATCCATATAGAATGACTGAACGTGTTGTTGAGTTGGTGTGTTATTCCAATCGTGCATAACATCATCCTGTACTTTACCCATAGTAAACGTACCTCCTTCAACAAAAACCAAACCAGGACCTGCCTGTTGTTTTTTACCTGCATTTCTGGCAGCAGTTCCATTCTGACTATCTACATCCCAGCCGGTTGCTCTAGAAGCATGGCTCGAACTCGATTTTTTGCTACAACTAGCCGTGCCCAACATCAATACCATTGACATCATTAATTGCAAGACTACAATTTTGTTTACTTTCATACTCATTCTTAGGTGATAAATTTAGGTGCTGCAATATAATAATTAACATTTAATTGGCAACATCTGTTCTAATAATTTTATTTAGCTGTTTTTTTTACCAGAAAATAACCTTTAGTTACGAACGCAAAAATATACTTTTTATTATTTACTGTAACATGAAATACTATATTTTTACTTACTAATTATTTTTTAATTAAATTTCGTTTTTTTAACCAATGAAACAGCTTGTTTTTATCTATTTCTTTTTGATTCCGATCCTCGCATTTTCCCAGTCAAATGGGGAGATTACACTCAATTGGCAGAACAAAAAAGAGACAAATTACGGCGAAAATAAAATCATAATTCCATACTTCACTGGAGGAAGTTTTCGCTTAGATATGACAAAAAAAAGCATAACATTATTAGAAAATTTAAACCTCTCCAACATCTCAGTCGGCAGCTCCGTACAAATTAACAATGCCGTTTATGAGCCAATTTCCAGATCTGACCTAGGTGATCTCGCGGTTGAAAGTATTCCAGAAAAACTAAATGAATCTTTAATAATAACCAATGCAAGAGACTTAAAGCACACTTTTCTTTCCTTAAATCCGATTATAAAAGAGGGAAATGGCTTTAAACGAATCAAATCTTTTTCTTACTTTATTAGTAACTCTACCGCTAGAAATACCAACAGTAGTATTTTTCAAAAAACAGCGGCCATTTCAAACTCTGTATTAGCATCAGGAGACTGGTATCGATTCTATATTCAGAAATCGGGCGTTTATAAAGTAACCCGATCATTTTTACAAAGTTTAGGATTTGATCCGTCAAAAGTTGACCCTAGAAGAATAAAAATATACGGAAACGGAGGAAGAATGCTTCCTTTGGCGAACAGCACTTATTACCCTGACGATTTAACAGAAAATGCAATTCAGATAATTGGAGAAAGTGATGGAATTTTCAACAATGAAGACTATATTCTTTTTTACGCTGAAGGAGTTGAAAACTGGAACTCTGAAAGCCAAACCAACTTAAATCTATACGACACTAAGTCCTATTATTATATTACAGCTTCGGGTGCAGGCGGAAAAAGAATTCCAAATTTTAATCAGCCAACCGCAAACAGCTCATTAGAACTAAACACGTTTGATGACTATCAATTCCATGAAATTGATCAAACCAATATTGTTCACCTCGGACGTCAATGGCTTGGAGAATCATTTGACATCAATCAGGAACAGGAATTCTCTTTTAGTTTCCCCAACCTTGACACAACTGTACCCGTAAAAATAGACGTAAACACAGCATCTGCAGCCTTTACCGCAACGTCTTTTTTAATTTCTGCTAATGGACAAAATATAGGAAACATAACCTATACTCCCTTACTAACAGACTCAGACATAAAATATAAAACCGACAACCTACCTTCTAACACAACATTTACAGGAACTGACAACATTAAAATCAAGATTACATACAATAATAATGGTGTTCCTGGATCAAAAGGTTACCTAGATTACATTAATCTAACTGCAAAACGAAAGCTTTTAGGAACTGGTAAACAATTTCTTTTTCAATATAATGATGCGGGTTCTGTTGCAGGAGTTGTAAACTACAATATTGGTAATGCTACAGGAATTTCTCAAGTTTGGGATATTACAGACCTATATAATGTATCAAAAATTGAAAATGCAAATCAGTCGACTTTTAGCTTTAAAGCCAATTTAGGAGAAATCAGAAAATACGTTGCAATCGACGCTTCCGATTACTATACTCCTTTAAAAGAAAACCAGTCAAAAATTGCAAATCAGAACTTAAAAGGAGCCATTTTTAGAAATAGCCAAAATGCTTTTCAAGACATAGATTATATTATTGTCACACCAAAATCTCTAGCTTCTCAGGCAGAAAGACTAGCCAACTTTCATCGAACAAATTCAAACCTAAACGTCAAAGTCGTTTCGCTCGAAAACATTTATCAGGAATTTTCTTCAGGAAAACAAGACATAGCAGGAATTAGAAATTTTGTAAAATATATTTACGAAAACGCCTCTTCCCCAGATAAAAGAATAAAATATTTAAATCTGTTTGGCGATGCTTCTTACGACTATAAAGACCGAATTCCTAACAACAGCAATATCGTACCTATATACCAATCTCTAACAAGCAATAGTGTAGGCGAAGCTGGATTTGCATCTGACGACTTTTATGGTCTTATGGATTCAAATGAAGGAATAGTAGGATTTCCTTTTAACGGGATTGATATTGCCGTTGGTCGTATGCTTGTTTCAGACAATGCACAAGCACAAGAAATGGTAAATAAAGTTTTAGAATACCATGATGCAAAATCATATGGAAACTGGAGAAACAATTTTGTTTTAGTAAGTGATGATTCCGACAAAGCCGGAGACGAAACGTTACAGTCACGCCAAAACACACTAGCCGATTTAATTGCATCTGAAAAGCCTTTTTTTAATATCGAAAAAATATTTCTCGACGCTTACACACAAGAAGCTTCAGCCGGAGGATCAAGATATCCAAAAGCCAGAACAGATTTCTTCAACGCTTTTGAAAAAGGCGCCTTAGTTTTTAATTATTTAGGGCACGGAGGAGAAGACGGATTAGCCAGTGAAAGAATTTGGGAAAAATCAGACAGCCAAAACCTAAACAATCAATATAAATACCCTTTATTCATAACCATTACATGTGAATTTTCAAGATTTGACGATCCTACCAGACCAACAGCTGGAGAATATGTATATTGGAATCCAAAAGGAGGTGCAATTTCGATGTTGACTACAATTAGAGAAATCGGCCAAATAAATGGTGAAAATTTTAATGATGTCTTAAACAAAAACCTTCTTTCGTACGGCTCCAACCAATATAATAGCATTGCAGAATCACTACGTATTTCAAAAAACGAAAAACCTAGTTCTGGCAGCAATGTTGTTACCTACATTGGCGACCCTGCATTAATGTTAGCAATTCCTAAACCAAAAATTAACCTAACAAAGGTGAATGATATTGTAATTTCGCAACCTATTCCAGATTTTAAATCATTATCAAAGATTAAAATCTCAGGAGAAATTACAGACGAAAACAATATACTTTTAAGCAATTATAACGGAGAACTAGCAACCGCTATTTTCGATAAAATGATTACCAATTCAACTTTAAATAATGACGGATTCAGTCCTCCTATACAATTCAAAACATTAGGAGAAACTATTTTCAGAGGAAACGCATCTGTTACAAATGGCCAGTTTGAATTCAGTTTTGTAGTTCCGAGAGATATTCGAATTCCGGTTGATAATGGTAAAATCAGTTTTTATTCTAAGAAAAATGCTTCTTTAGAAAACCAAACTGGTTACAATAATACCATCAAAATTGGAGGAATTAATGAAAATGCCCCTCAGGACAATATTAGTCCAAAAGTTAAGTTATATATGAACGACGAAACTTTTGTATCTGGAGGCATTACAAATGAATCTCCTTTCCTTTTAGCTTTTTTAGAAGACGAAAACGGAATTAATACAGCAAGTGGAATCGGGCATGATATTGTTGCTATTTTAGATGGAGACGTAAGTAATCCGTACATTTTGAATGATTATTATCAAACCAAATTAGACGATTACACCAACGGAAATTTACGTTTTCCGTTTAGAAATTTAGCTCCAGGATTGCACACTATAAGTTTTACTGCTTGGGATGTTTACAACAATCCTGTTACAAGCGAGATACAATTTACAGTTGTAGGTGACGAATCACTGACATTATCACATGTTCTTAACTATCCTAATCCTTTCTCTACTTACACACAATTTTGGTTTTCGCACAACAGACCTTACGAGCCTCTGGATGTACAAGTACAGGTGATGACCATTACTGGAAAAGTGGTCTGGACAAAAAATCAAACTATTACAACAGAAGGATTTTTGTCAAGAGAAATTACATGGGACGGAAAAGACGATTTTGGAGACAGAATCGGAAAAGGAGTGTATATTTACAAACTGACTGTAAAATCAAATTTAACAAATAAAAAAGCAGAAAAGTACGAAAAGCTTGTCATCCTATAATATTATATATATTTGCACCACCAAAAACTTAAGTCCCTTAAATGAAAAAACTATCACTTTTATTAATTTGCCTTTTTACCCTTTTTAACTTAAAGGCTCAGGAATCAAGACCAATAGTAACCGGAGTTCCTTTTCTGTTAGTTGCAGCAGATGCGAGAGCAGCAGGTTTAGGCGACCAAGGAGTTGCTACTTCTGCCGACGTATTTTCTCAACAATGGAACCCTGCAAAGTATGCCTTCTCAGAAGATGCACAAGGTCTTTCCATCAGTTACACACCTTATTTGACAGATCTTGCCAATGACATTTCCTTAGGTCAGGTAACGTATTATAACAAAATTAACGAACGAAGTGCTTTTGCCGGAAGTTTTCGTTATTTCGGTTTTGGAGGAATTGAATTAAGATACACTGGAGACCCAAACGAAGCAGTACGTACAGTTAATCCAAACGAATTTGCTTTAGACGGATCTTATTCACTAAAGTTAAGCGAAGAATTCTCTATGGCTGTTGGAGCACGTTTTATAAACTCAAATTTAAAAGTCGCATCTGAAGAAACTGACGCTTCGGCAGCAAACACATTCGCTGTTGATGTTGCTGCTTTTTATCAATCAGAAGAAATTGCTTATCAGGATTTCAACGGAAGATGGAGAGCAGGTATCAACCTTCAGAATATGGGGCCAAAAATCAAATATGACCATGACGATTTAAGCTCGAATTTCCTTCCTGCAAATTTAAGATTAGGAGCTGGATTTGAATTTATTTTTGACGACTACAACAAACTTGCCGTAAGTACAGAGTTCACAAAACTTTTAGTACCAACACCTCCAGGAATCCAAGCAGCTGTTGACGGAAATGGAGATGGAGATTTTAATGATCCCGAAGATATTACACAACAACAAGCCACAGACGCAGCTTACAACAATTATAGAAATATCGGCTGGGTTCCGGGAATGTTCAAATCTTTTGGAGATGCGCCAGGCGGATTTAAAGAAGAAATGAAAGAAGTAACCTATAGTCTTGCTGCAGAATATATGTACCAAGATGCATTTGCAATGCGTTTAGGATATTACCACGAAAGCATTGAAAAAGGAGCCAAACAGTTTTTCTCTTTAGGAGCAGGTTTTAAATACAACATCATGAAAATTGACGTATCTTACCTATTCTCGGCTTCGAAAATAAAAAACCCGTTGGAAAACACACTTCGTTTCTCTTTAACGTTTAACTTTGGAGACAAATACGAGACGTATTAAAAACAGAATAAAATAAAAATAACATAATCCAAATTCCGGCATAACTGGGATTTGGATTTTTTTTCCCTTAAAAAGAAATGAAAGAAATCAATATTACAACTTCATTTACGATATATGATAATTTAGGTGAACTTCCTGGTGAAATTCAAGATTTAATGAATCAGGCTATCGAAGTCAGAAAAAAAGCTTACGCACCTTATTCCAAATTCAGAGTTGGAGCTGCTTTACTTTTAGACAATGGAAAAGTTATTTCAGGGTCTAATCAGGAAAACGCAGCTTATCCATCGGGGCTTTGTGCAGAACGAACTGCGATTTTTTACGCTGGGAGTGCATATCCTGAGGCAAAAATTTTAAAAATGGCCATTACAGCCGCTTCGGATACTAATCAAACAACTGCTCCTATTCCACCTTGCGGATCTTGTCGACAATCGATTGCAGAATACGAAATAAAGCAAGACACCCCTATAGAAATCTATTTTATGGGTGAAATTGGAGAGGTTTACAAATCATCATCATTGAAAAATTTACTTCCATTGATGTTTGATAAAAAGTTCTTGTAAAAAAAAGCCAAAAAGTAGCGTTTAAATTTTACTTCTTAAATGTAATGTCTTATTTTTGCATCCCGACCTTTCGGGCGCAAATTTGTGGGAGGAAACTATTTTGCGTTACAGGCACAATAATCGATAACACAAACAACTTTAGCAAAAGAAAGAATTCAGATGAAAGAAGTTACAAAAGAGGTATATTTAAAGTGGTATGAAGACATGCTACTTTGGAGAAAGTTTGAAGACAAACTTGCAGCATTATACATCCAACAAAAAGTTAGAGGTTTTCTACACTTATATAATGGTCAAGAAGCTGTATTAGCAGGTGCATTGCACGCAATGGATTTGACCAAAGATAAAATGATTACTGCTTACAGAAACCACGTTCAGCCAATTGGTATGGGAGTTGATCCTAGAAACGTAATGGCAGAACTTTTAGGAAAAGCTACAGGAACTTCTAAAGGTATGGGAGGTTCTATGCACATTTTCTCTAAAGAACATGGCTTTTACGGAGGTCACGGAATCGTAGGTGCTCAAATTCCTGTGGGAGCTGGTATTGCTTTCGCAGACAAATATTTCAACACTGGTGGTGTTACTATGACTTACTTTGGTGATGGTGCTGCTAGACAAGGTTCTTTACACGAAGCTTTCAACATGGCGATGTTATGGAAACTTCCTGTAGTATTTATCGTTGAGAACAACGGTTATGCAATGGGAACTTCTGTAGAAAGAACTGCAAATCACACTGACATCTGGAAATTAGGTTTAGGTTACGAAATGCCTTGCGGACCTGTTGACGGAATGAACCCTGTAAAAGTTGCCGAAGCAATGCACGAAGCTATCGAAAGAGCACGTCGCGGAGATGGACCAACTTTCCTTGAAATGAAAACGTACCGTTACAGAGGACACTCTATGTCTGATGCACAATTATACCGTTCTAAAGAAGAGGTTGAAGAGTACAAAAAAATTGACCCAATTACTCAAGTTCTTGATGTAATTTTGGATCAAAAATATGCTACACAAGAAGAAATTGATGTAATTGACCAAAAAGTTAAAGACTTAGTTGAAGAGTGTGCGAAATTCGCTGAAGAATCTCCATACCCAGACTTACAACAATTATACGATGTAGTATACGCACAAGAAGACTATCCATTTACACCTCATAAACTATAACATCATGGCGATTAAAGTAACAATGCCTCGTTTGAGCGATACAATGACGGAAGGAACGGTAGCGACTTGGCTTAAAAAAGTAGGCGATAAAGTAAGCGAAGGAGATATCTTAGCTGAAATTGAAACAGACAAAGCAACAATGGAGTTCGAATCTTTTAACGAAGGAACTCTTTTACATATCGGAATTCAAGAAGGAGAAACTGCTCCTGTTGATTCATTATTAGCAATCATTGGTAAAGAAGGAGAAGATATTTCTGCTCTTTTAGCTGGTGGTGATGCTCCTGCTGCTGAAGCTCCAAAAGCGGATGCTCCTGCTGCTGAAGCAAAAACTGAAACTGCTGCTCCTGCAAAAGCAGCTGAATTACCAAAAGGAGTTATAGTAGTAACTATGCCTCGTTTAAGTGATACAATGACAGAAGGTACAGTAGCAACTTGGTTGAAAAAAGTGGGTGATACTGTAGCTGAAGGAGATATCTTAGCAGAAATTGAAACAGACAAAGCTACTATGGAGTTTGAGTCTTTCAATGCTGGTACATTATTATACATCGGAATTCAAGAAGGAAGTACTGCTCCAGTTGACAGCTTATTAGCGATCATCGGACCTGCAGGAACTGACATTTCTGGAGTTGCTGATAACTTTACTGCTGGAGGTGCTGCAACAGCAAGCGCTCCTGCTGCTGAAGAAACAAAAACTGCTCCTGCTGCTGAAAAAGCTCCAGAAGCTGCCGCTGAAACTTCAAACGGAAGAATTTTAGCTTCACCATTAGCTAAGAAAATTGCTTCTGACAAAGGAATCCAATTATCTCAAGTTAAAGGTTCTGGAGAAAACGGACGTATCGTAAAAAGCGATATCGAAAACTTTACTCCATCTGCTCAAGCACAAACTGCTGCTTCTGCACCAGCTGCTAAGCAAGAAGCATCTGCTCCTGCTGCTCCAAAAGTATTTGTTCCTGCTGGAGAAGTTTACACAGAAGAGATCAAAAATTCTCAGATGCGTAAAATCATTGCTAAACGTCTTGCTGAATCTTTATTCACAGCACCTCATTACAACTTAGTAATCGAAGTTAGCATGGACGAAGCTATGCAAGCTAGAGCTGCAATCAATAGCGTTCCAGATACAAAAGTATCTTTCAACGATATGGTAATTAAGGCTTGTGCATTAGCATTGAAAAAACATCCAAAAATCAACTCTCAGTGGAAAGAAGATGCTATCATCATCAATCACCACGTAAACATTGGTGTTGCTGTAGCTGTTGAAGACGGATTAGTAGTTCCTGTATTGAAATTTACTGACGCTATGAGTTTATCTCAAATTGGCGGAAGCGTAAGAGATCTTGCCGGAAGAGCTAAAAACAAAAAATTGGGACCACAAGAAATGGAAGGAAGCACATTTACAGTTTCTAACCTAGGTATGTTTGGTATCACTGAATTTAATTCAATCATCAACCAACCAAACTCTGCAATCCTTTCTGTAGGTGCAATTGTTGAGAAACCAGTAGTGAAAAACGGTCAAATCGTAGTTGGAAACACAATGATGTTATCATTAGCTTGTGACCACAGAACTATTGACGGTGCAACTGGAGCTCAGTTCTTACAAACATTAAAACAATACATCGAAAGTCCAGTTACAATGTTGGCGTAATCGTTGTTAATTTTATAATTAAATCCCGTTTTGTTTATTCAAAACGGGATTTTTTATTTAATTTTCATCCTCAAATTCAAAACCTCACAAAATGAAGAGACTAATCCTTCTCACTTTGTTTCTGACAGCAATTGCCTGCCAGAAAAAAGAACAAACCGAAAAAACCAACGCTGTTGTTGATGAACACAGTTATTCTAAACCAGAACTTGCTGTTGCAAAACATCTTGACCTTGACATTAAAGTCGATTTTGATACGCAAACTATTTCAGGAAAAGCATCTTGGACTATTGATAATATTGGCAAAGGAAATGAGATCATCTTTGACGAAAACACTTTAAATATTACAAAAGTAACTTTAGGTGATGACGAAAAAGAAACGAAATTCGAACTTGGAAAAGACACTGAATTTCACGGAAAGCCGATTCATATCACAATTGAGCCGAATACAACCAAAGTAAACATCTACTACAGCACAACTAAAGATGCAGTAGCTTTACAATGGTTAAAACCAGAACAAACAGCAGACAAAAAGAAACCGTTTTTATTCTCTCAAGGAGAAAGCATTTGGTCTCGTACTTGGATTCCGTGTCAGGATTCACCAAGCGTTCGTTTTACTTATAATGCAAAAGTTACGGTCCCTAAAGATTTATTGGCTGTAATGAGCGCTGTAAATCCGCAGAAGAAAAATGATACTGGAGTTTATACTTTCAAACAAGACAAAGCAATTCCGTCTTATTTAATGGCAATCGCTGTTGGAGATATCGAATTTCAAGCGATCGACAAAAGAACTGGAGTTTATGCAGAACCTTCAATGTTGAAAAAATCCGCTTACGAATTTGCTGAACTAGGAAAAATGGTTAATGCTGCTGAAAAACTATACGGACCATACCGTTGGGGACGTTACGATGTTTTGGTTTTACCTCCAAGTTTCCCTTATGGCGGAATGGAAAACCCAAACTTAACTTTCTTAACTCCAGGAGTAATTGCAGGAGATCGTTCTTTAACCAGCCTTTTAGCACATGAATTAGGCCACAGTTGGAGCGGAAATTTAGTTACAAACGCTACTTGGGATGATATTTGGTTAAACGAAGGTTTCACCACTTATGTAGAACATAGAATCGGAGAAGCAATTTTCGGAAAGAAAGAATTTGAAATGCAAAATGTTATCACAAACAAAGAATTGACTGATAATGTTGCAGAATATGGAAATACAAGTCCAGACACTAGATTAAAAGTTAGTTTGACTGGAAGAAATCCTGACGACGGAATTAGTATGATTCCTTACGTTAAAGGTTATGCTTTTTTAAGAGTTATTGAAAATGCCGTTGGAAGAGAGAAATTTGATCCGTTTATTAAAAACTACTTTGATTCTCACGCTTTCCAATCGATTACAACAGAAGATTTTGTAAAATATATTAATGAAAATTTAATTAAAGGCGATAAAACTTTAGCTGATAAAATCAAATTAGACGATTGGATTTACAAACCAGGAATTCCTTCAAACATTGTTCCTGTAAGTTCTGCCGATTTTGATGCGATTGATGCGATCCAAAAAAGCTGGAGAGAAACTGGCGTTGCAGGTTTGAGCAAAAAAATCACAACTACGGCAGAGAAACAGCATTTTATAGATCACCTTCCTACTGATATTACAGTTAAAGAAATGGACGCAATTGACAAAGAATTCAACTTTACTAAAGGTGGCAATTTCATTATCAAACGTCAATGGTTTGTTCAGGCTTTGATTCATCAGTACAAACCAGCTTATCCTGCAATTGAGCAGTTCTTAATCGGAATCAGTAGAACTGGATCTGTAATGATGCTTTATAAAGAAATGGTTAAAACGCCAGAAGGAAAAGTTTGGGCAAAACAGGTTTTTGAAAAAGCAAAATCTGGTTATCATGCTACGACTATTCAGGCTGTTGAGGGTGTTTTGAAATAATTTTTCTTAAAACATAATTTTTAAAAGAGGTTGTCTTTATGAAGACAACCTCTTTTTTATTATTGATAAGTCCCAGCGGGACGAAATATTTATAGAAATAATTAATTTCAATTCAAAAAAAAGCTCCAGCGGAGCGACACATCTAGTTATCTCGATTATAAATATGTCGCTCCGCTGGAGCTTTTTTAAATATCCTAGACAATTAATCTATAAATATTTCATTCCTCCGGAATTTTTATTCCTAAAAAACATCTTATGAAAACGAGTGCCCTAGCCCAGATTGAAGTGGAAAGCCCGGAGCTCAAAAGCCTGATTTTTCTTGCCAGAAAACAGCGACCAACGGAAGCTCGTTTTATGGCTTAGAAAAATCAGGCTTTTGTGCGAGGACTTGAAGCGGAAAGCTGGATTAGCTCCTGAAAATAAAGCGAGGGAAAATTGTCCATCACATAGCGTCAATCCTCCATGTTCTAAAATCTGTCATAGTTGCAACTTTGTAATGTCAAAAGACAACAACAAATAACAACTTTAAAAATTAAATAAAATGACACGATTAACAGCATTAAACCCAGAAGAAGCAACAGGAAAAACTAAAGATTTATTCAACGCTGTACAAGCAAAATTAGGCGTTGTTCCAAACATGATGAGAACAATGGGGAATTCTCCAGCAGTTTTGGAAGGATATTTGAACTTAAGCGGCGCTTTGAGCCACGGAAAATTAAGCGCAAAAACTGGTGAATTAATCGCCTTGGCAGTTTCTGAAAGCAATTCTTGTGATTATTGTTTAGCAGCGCACACTTTTATTGGAGAGAAATTAGTAAAAGCAGATCCAGCGGTTTTACACGCAGCGAGAACAGGAAATTCTACAGACGCTAAAACAGAAGCTATTTTACAATTGGCGAAAACTTTGATCAGCAAAAATGGTTTAGTAAATGATGAAGATGTAAACAAAGCTAAAAACGCTGGAGTTTCTGATGCAGAAATTGCCGAAACAGTTGCACATACAGCTTTGAACGTATTAACAAACTACTTCAACAATTTAGCTAATACTGAAATTGATTTTCCTGCAGTATAATTAAACAGCACTTTCACAATAACAAAAAACAATGTATAAAGATAGCTCCGAATTTATTTGAGAGCTATCTTTATATTTCCAAAAACCGACAATATGAGCTCGCAGAATGTTTTTACTTTAATAAACCCGCAGAATGGAAATTTAGCGTTTAAGATTCTTTCTTTTGATGATAACAGCCATTTTGATTATTTACAGCGTAATAATTATTACTCTTTAATTTGGGTTACAAAAGGAAAAGGCAAAGTAAAAGCCGATTTTGCAGAACATCATTTTGAAGAAAACTCACTTCTCGCCTTTTCGCCTTATCAGCCGTTTATGCTTTGTACAAACGAAGAAATTGAAGGAATTGCGATTCATTTTCATTCTGATTTTTATTGTATTCACATGCATCAAAAAGAGGTTTCTTGTAATGGCGTTTTGTTCAATAATATTTATCAGCCTCCTTACGTAAAAGTTACAGAACAAGCTTCACTAACTTTTAACATGGTTATTGACCAAATGAAAACGGAGATTCAAAATGCAGAGTTGGCGCAGTACGAGTTACTTATTTCGTATTTGAAAATCTTTTTAATTACAGCTTCTAGATTAAAAACGGAACAATTAGAAGAAATGAAATCGGTTCCAGATACCAAAGAACCTGTAATTCTTCAAAACTTAAAAGATGCGATTGAGCTGAATTTCAAAACCAAACATTCAGCTGGAAATTATGCTGATTTACTAAATATTTCGCCAAAAGCATTGGCCAAATTATCCAAGAATTATTTCAATAAAACTTTAACCGATTTGATTTCGGAACGAATTATTATTGAAGCTAAAAGAGAATTATACTTGACCAATAAAACGGTCAAAGAAATTGCTTATGAATTAGGTTATGATGACGAACATTATTTCAGTCGTTTCTTTAAAACCAATGCTGATGTTTCGCCACAAATTTATCGTGAAACTGTTGGGTTTGGAAAAATGGACGCTTAAATTAGTTTTCAGTCGCAGTTTTCAGTCGCAGTCACTAGTTACTGCAAACTGAGACTGCGACTGAAAACTACTTATTTTTCTCTTCGATCCATTTTGACATGTACATTGTACTTTTGTACGCGTGGTGTTGCAATAAATTGCCCATAAAATTATGAAGACGATGATTTTTAGAATCTGCTAAAAGTGAATTTACCAATAAAATCAATTGATTGGAATAATTGCTTTTTTGATAACATTTATTGATGATTGCAATTCCGTTTTTTTGAGATTGTTTCCAAAGATTTTCATCTTGATAAAGTGCAATTGCTTTTTTAGCAAATTCAGTTGGATTATCTTCAATAAAACCATTCCAAGGTAAATCTTCATGCATGGCTTCAGAACCAATTGAAGTAGTCGCGCTTGGTGTTCCGCACTGCATGGCTTCTAATAATTTACCTTTTAAACCTGCACCAAAACGAATTGGCGCTAGAACAATTCTTGATTTCTTTACAATTTCATTGGCATCTTCTGCTCTTCCCATAATGTAAAAACCATTTTTAGGCTGATGCAATTGCAATACTTTTTGAGACGGATATGCACCGTAAACTTCTAAAACCGCTTCTGGGAAATCTTTTTTTATGGAAGGCCAAATCGCTTCTTTTAAATGCTGAACGGTATTCCAATTGGGTTCATGTAGAAAGTTTCCGATGAAAACAAAGTTTTTCCTTTCGTCAAAAGAAGGCAAATTTAAAAGTTCTTCTTCCTTCATTTCATCAACTAAAAACGGGAGATAAAACAATAAATCTTCATTAGTTCTGAAAACATCTTTTAATACATTCATTTCAAATTCAGAAATAATCAGAGACAAATCACATCTTAAAATACTAGCGATTTCTCGTTTTGCCACTTCTTCAGACAATAAATCTTGAATTTCAAAAGTTCGGTTTTCTTTAAAAGCTTTTTGTCTTGCTGTTCTCAAACAATGCAAATCTTCTGTATCTAAAATTCGGATTGCTTTTGGGCACTTTTCGATTACTCGCCATCCGAATTGTTCTTCAATCATAAAACGATCAAATAGAACAACTTCAGGATTTAGCTCCAAAACAAAATCATCAAAACTAGAAGAGTTAAGCTCTATACTTTTTTTGATTACTCCAAACTCAGATAAATCAACCATAAAATCACTGTCTTGCGCGGCGCTGGCAAAAGTAATTTCGAATCCGTTTTGTTTAAAAATCGAAATCAATTGCATCATTCGTCCGCCCGCAGCAGAGGAATTCGGTTCTGGCCAGACAAAGCCAATAATTAAAAGTTTTTTTAGCCGTTCCATTTTATTTGGTTTCATTTTACAAAATAATACTTTTTTGAACGTTTTTGCACCATACTTACTGACTTTTGGTTGAAAAAAAAGACTAATTTTGCAGCATATAAAATTACCGTTGTCATGTTAGGATTAAAATTAGCTACAGACCCTCGTTGGGTAAATATTGTCGAATCAAACATCGAAGAAATTTTAACGGATCATGCTTGGTGCGAGCAAAAAGCGGCATCAAACGCGATCAGTATCGTGACGTATAATTCTGAATTGGAAGAATTAGTAACTGAAATGCTTGAAATTGCCAGAGAAGAATTAGAGCATTTTCAAATGGTTCATAACATTATAAAACAACGCGGACTTACCTTAGGCCGTGAAAGAAAAGATCATTACGTGAATGAGCTTTTTAAATTCATGAAAAAAGACGGAAGCCGACGCGACGCACTTTGCGATCGTTTGTTGTTTTCTGCCATGATCGAAGCGAGAAGTTGCGAGCGTTTTAAAGTGCTTTCTGAAAACATCCAAGATCAGGATTTAGCCAAATTTTACCGCGATTTAATGATTTCTGAAGCTGGACATTACACTACATTTTTAGGTTTCGCCAGAAAATACCAAGACAACATCGACATCGATAAACGATGGAAAGAATGGATTGAATATGAGGGCTCTATCATTACCAATTACGGTAAAAACGAAACCGTTCACGGATAAATTGCGCTCTTTTTCTATAGTTTTTACATCTAAATACCACACAACTCGTTATGCAAAAAGGCAAAT
Organism: Flavobacterium panacis; assembly: GCF_024649945.1. Classification (GTDB taxonomy): domain Bacteria; phylum Bacteroidota; class Bacteroidia; order Flavobacteriales; family Flavobacteriaceae; genus Flavobacterium; species Flavobacterium panacis. The sequence goes on from NZ_JANKMS010000005.1 coordinate 100,509, forward strand.
CCAAATCAATCGTATTTAAAATTGCGAAGTATTTCGGAATAACTTTCGCTGTTATTTTAGGATTATTATTTTTAACGCCTATCGTCTTTGAAGATCAAATTAAAGAGCAAATCAAAAAAACCGCTAACGAAAGATTGAGCGCAGAATTGAATTATTCGGATGTTTCAGTTTCTTTTTTCCGTCATTTTCCTTCTCTTACTTTAACCTTAGACAATTTAAGCTTAAATGGTTCTGCGCCATATAAAAACGAAAAATTCATCACTGCCAAAGAGGTTTCTTTCGGAATAAATGTGGCGAGTTTGATTTTCAGTAAATCGGTAAAAATTGACCAGATTTATTTATCTGATTCTTTTATCAATGTAAAAGTGAATCCGAATGGAGAAGCGAATTACAATATTTACAAGTCACAAGAACAAGCTTCACAATCCAAAGACAGTTCTGATACGGCTTTAAAACTGGAACGAATTGAGATTTTAAACAGTAAAATTGTTTATGATGACAAATCGACAAAAGTTCATTTTGATGCTTACGGATTCAACTATTTAGGAAAAGGAGATTTGAATAAAGCCGTATTCGATTTATACTCAAAAGCTAAAATTGAGAAATTAAATATTGCTTATGAAGATGAACCGTATTTAATGAATAAAAAGATTGATGCCGATTTGATTACCAAAGTAAACATCAACTCGCTTTCGTTTTTCTTTCAGCAAAACAACTTAAAAATCAATCAGCTTTTGGTCGATTTTAAAGGGAAATTTGATATTTTGAAGGATGGTTATAATATGGATTTTGTGATCAAATCTGACAATAGTAATTTATATGATGTCTTTACAGCGTTTCCACCAAAATATATTACTTGGCTTTCTCAAACCGAATTAAAAGGAAAAACCGATCTGCTTTTTACTTTGAAAGGAAAATATATCACTTCACAAAACTTAGCGCCAGATCTGAATTTGGATATAAAAGTAAAAGATGGATTTGTGAATTATAACAAAAGTGCATTTCCCGTATCCAACTTAAATTTAGACATCAAAACAACGGTTCCTTCTCTGAACCCAGATTTAGTTATTGTTGATGCTAAAAACTTAGCTTTAAATATCAATCAAGATTATTTAAAATCGAAATTCTTGGTTAAAGGAATCAATACGCCAGACATTAATGCTGATTTTAAAGCAAAAATTGACTTAGAAAAATTGACTAAAGCACTTGGAATTCCTGATATTGAATTAAAAGGAGCTTTAGCTGGAGATTTAAAAGCAAACGGAATATTTGATAAAAAAAACAAACGTTTCCCAGTTACAAATGGAACTATCGACTTAGAAAACGGATATTTAAAAACACCTTACTATCCAAATCCGATTACTAATATTATCATTAAATCCAAAATTGAAAATCAAAAAGGAACTTTCGAAGATTTAAAAGTAAGCTTAAAACCAACTCAATTTACTTTTGAAGGAAAACCAGTTTTCGTGCAAGCTGATTTAAGCAATTTTGATGATTTAAATTATGATGTAAAAGCAAAAGGCGAATTGGACGTAAATAAAATTTACAAAGTTTTCTCTCAAAAAGGTCTTGATTTAGATGGTTTCATCAAAGCTGATTTAGCCTTAAAAGGAAAACAAAGCGATGCTGAAAAAGGAAACTACAGCAAATTAAACAATAAAGGAACTCTTGAATTGAGAAATATCGGAATTGCTTCTGAATATCTGCCTCAGAAGTTCATTATTAAGGAAGGTATTTTTAAGATCAATCAGGATAAAATGTCTTTCAATAATTTCTTGGCCGCTTACGGACAGTCTGATTTTAAAATGAATGGTTATTTACAAAATGTCATCAATTATGTTACGACAAATACAGGCGTTTTAAGAGGTTCTTTTAAAGTTACGGCGCGCTATATTAATGTTGATGAGTTTATGTCTAGTACAGACCCAAACACTTCTGTAACGCAAAACAACGAACCAAAACCAGAAACAAAAGCGACAGACAACAAACAAACAGGCGTTATCATTGTTCCAACAAACTTGAATTTACAATTGTTAGCAAATGCGCAAAAAGTAAATTTCGACAAACTAAACCTGCAAAACGCAACTGGGAATCTAAGCATGAAAAATGGAAAGTTAACCATGCAGAATACTGGTTTCGATTTAATTGGTTGCAAGGTTTCTATGAATGCCAATTACCAAGCGGTAACGCCTCAAAAAGCCAACTTTGATTATTCAATCAAAGCAAACGATTTTGATATTAAAAGAGCTTATAATGAAATAGAAGTTTTTAGAAAAATGGCGAGTGCTGCAGAAAAAGCGCAGGGAATTGTTTCTTTAGATTATCAATTAAAAGGCCGTTTAAACGGAAATATGGAGCCAGTTTATCCTTCGCTTGCAGGAGGCGGAATTCTTTCTGTAAAAGACGTCAAAGTAAGAGGTTTGAAAATGTTTAATGCCGTGAGCAAACAAACCAATTCGGAATCGATGAAAAACCCAGATCTTTCGAAAGTAGACATTAAAACAACCGTTAAAAACAATATTGTAACTGTAGAGCGATTTAAATTTAAGTTCGCAGGCTTTAGACCAAGAATCGAAGGAACATCAAGTCTTGACGGGAAATTAAATTTAAAAATGCGTTTGGGATTACCTCCTTTTGGAATCTTTGGAATTCCGTTAACCGTAACAGGAACTCAAGACAATCCTAAAGTAAAAGTAGGTCGTAAAACTGAAGATCTGGAAGAAACTAAGGATACGGATAATTAAATTTCAATTTTAAAAAATCCCAAATTCCATTATAAAAACAAAAAGCCGAAGCATAAGCTTCGGCTTTTTGTTTTTAAGCTCCATATAAGATTTTAGAAACATATAAAATCCCTTTAGCCAACAACCACAATAAAGCCGCTGCTCCCAAAAGTTTCCAAGCCCAAGCTTTACTTCTTTTCCAATCTGAGAAAAAAGAAAATACCTCAAAATATTTAATGCCTAAATACACACTTGTTCCTATCAGCGAGAACCAAACAATTTCGTTTAAATGATAACTAAAGCCGTACAAGAAAATCAAACTTAAAAAAAGTACGATAAGAAACTGCAGATAGTAATAATTCCTAAAATTATATCTGTAATTAAACTTTGAAGACAAAATCAAAAACGATATTAAAAGCAAAACTATTAACGCCGAAATAACATTATAAAAAAGAGGATTACTTTGAAGAATAAGCACAACAACAGCAGCAAGCGCAATAACAGTACATCCTCCTAAAGAATTTATTTCCCTATCTCTTTTATTATCTTTAAAAGGAAACAAAATTGGATATAAATATTTTTCTAAAGTGCGCCAAAAAGGTAAAGCATAAATTGTCGCAATTCCTGCTAATACAATTTCGTAATTATAAAACACATCTTGAGGAACTTTGCATAACACATACACAAGCGCAAATGTTACACATAATGCAGGTAGAGAAATCGTCTTTACGGCTTCCCAAGGACTCTCAGCCCAAAAATTATTTCCTACTTTAAAAATGTACTTCTTAATGAAATACTCTCTGGTAAAAACAGCTGTTGTCTGACTCCACAACAAGCACAATCCGACATGAATAACGACTGTACGAAGTACAAATTCTTCGATAGAAACTCCATAATAAACACAGAAAGCTCCAACTATCAGCAATTCATAAGTCAATAAAATTGGCGAAAACAAATACCTAAACAAAGGCGCAAAATGCTTAATTATGAAAGCAATCAATAAATTCCAATATCTTTTAAACAAAGCTACAATAGCACAAATAGCAATAAATGCCGACAAATAAAACATCCAATTGGTTAGCGATTGCGCTTCTATCCAGAATTGAATAGCTGAATTTTTAGGCGGATTATATACTATTTGAGAATTAGTAAAAACTTCTAAAGCTAATCGATCTCTTACTTTATCATCAAATTGTGGAAATTGATTTTTATGTTTCAACCAGAATTGTTCTGTTTCAAAACCATTCTTTTTAAGAACCGCCAATTCATACAAAATATTTTTCTGCTCTTCATTTAACAAACTCAAATAATTGTTAGCATTATCTGAAACAACTTTTGCATATGTACTGAAACAACACAGCAGTACAAGTAGTATTATTTTTTTCAACTTTTAATATTTTAGGACATAAAAACAAACGCAAGAAGTAAATATAAGTTTTTAAAGTCTTTCTAAAAATATAAAAAACAAAAAACCCGATCATTTCTGAACGGGTTTTTTATAAAAAGTAATCTATGATTATTATGCCTCGAATGGGATAATAGATACATAAGATTTGTTATCTCTTTTCTTTTGGAACTTAACAACTCCAGCAACTTTAGCATGTAAAGTGTGATCTTTACTGATGTAAACGTTTTCACCTGGATTGTGTTTTGAACCTCTTTGTCTAACGATGATGTTCCCAGCAATAGCAGCTTGTCCACCATAAATCTTAACGCCTAGACGTTTTGATTCTGATTCTCTACCATTCTTCGAACTACCGACACCTTTCTTGTGAGCCATGACGTATGAGTTTAAATATTGTTATTATTCTTTAGTAGCTTCTTTTTTTGCTTTTGGAGCTGCTTTTTTTGCTTTTGGAGCTTCTACTTCTTCAGTAGCTGCTTCTTCTGCTACAACTGCTTTTTTAGCTGCTGCTTTTTTAGTTCCTCCTGCTGCAGTAATACCTTCAATTACAATCTGTGTAAGATATTGTCTGTGACCATTTCTTTTTTTGTATCCTTTTCTTCTTTTCTTTTTGAAAACGATAACTTTATCACCTTTTAAGTGTTGTAACACTTTAGCTTCTACTGAAGCACCTTCTATAGCTGGGGCGCCTAAAGTTACATTTCCGTTATCATCTAATAAAAGAACTTTGTCAAAAGAAACTTTTGAACCTTCTTCATTAGCCAAACGGTGAACATAAACCTTTAAGTCTTTGCTTACTTTAAATTGTTGCCCTGCTATCTCTACGATTGCATACATACCAAATTGATTTATTGATTTTTAAGGTTGCAAATATACAACTAAAAATTTACTGTGCAATCCCTGAAAGCAAAAATATTTCATTCGCAAAAAACACTGTATATCAAGCACTTTTAAAACCAAAAACGCATTTATTTAAAGTAAAAGATTGTTAAAATATCACGTAATTGTAAACAAATCTGTTATTGATAATTAAAAAAAACTATTTTTGATGTAACTAAAATCAACTCTTGTGTACCTACTCTTGTTTGATATATAAAATTATTAATCTTTATGAAAAAATCAATAATGATGTTAAGTGCTGCATTAATGCTTGGCGGAGTAGCTCATGCTCAAAAAGTAGCTTTTGAAGAATACAATTTAGATAACGGTCTACATGTTATTTTACACAACGACCCTTCTGCTCCTGTTGTTATTACATCGGTAATGTATCATGTTGGATCAAAAGATGAACGCCCAGACAGAACTGGATTCGCTCACTTTTTTGAACACCTATTATTTGAAGGAACCCAAAATATCAAACGTGGCGAATGGATGAAAATCGTTACCGCAAATGGAGGAGTTAATAACGCCAACACATCTGATGACAGAACTTATTATTATGAAGTTTTTCCTTCCAACAGCCTAGAACTTGGTTTATGGATGGAATCTGAAAGATTAATGCATCCTATTATTAATAAAATTGGTGTTGACACCCAAAACGAAGTAGTCAAGGAAGAAAAAAGAATGCGTTACGACAACCAGCCGTACGGAAATATTCTTTCAGAAGTTAAAAAGAACATGTTCAAAAAACATCCTTACAGATGGACTACAATTGGTTCTATGCAAGATTTGGATGCCGCAACTTTAGAAGAATTTCAAGCTTTCAATAAAAAATTCTATACTCCAAACAATGCCGTTTTAGTAGTTGCAGGAGATTTTGAAAAAGCCAAAACCAAAGAATGGATTCAGAAATATTTTGGGCCGATTCCTAGAGGTGAAGAAGTTAAAAAACAAACTTTCGTAGAAGACCCGATCACGCAGCCAATTAAAGCGACTTATGAAGATCCGAATATTCAGATTCCAATGATTGTTGCTTCATATAGAACGCCTTCAATGAAAACCAGAGATGCTAGAGTTTTAGATTTAATTTCTTCTTATTTAAGTGATGGAAAAAGTTCTAAACTTTACAAAAAAATAGTTGATGACAAAAAAATGGCCCTGCAAATTGGTGCCGTAGGATTCAGTCAGGAAGATTACGGAACGTATATTTTATATGGTCTACCAATGGCTCCAAACACAACTGCCGATATTTTAAAAGAAATAGACGAAGAAATTGTAAAAATTCAAACCGATCTTATTTCTGAAAAAGATTACGAGAAATTACAAAACAAATTCGATAACAATTATGTAAATGCAAATTCTAGCGTAGAAGGAATTGCAGAAAATCTTGCGTCTTACTATTTACTTTATGGCGATGTAAATTTGATCAATACCGAAATCGACATTTACCACTCTATAACAAGAGAAGAAATTAGGGAAGTTGCCAAGAAGTATTTAAATCCTAATCAGCGCTTAATTTTAGATTATATTCCGACGCCTAAATCTCAAAACTAAGAATATCGAATCATGAAAAAAATATATACTTTTTTAATCCTTTTATTCCTAACTGGAATTATGCAAGCACAAGATCGTCCACAACCTAAACCAGGTAACGCCCCAGTAGTCAACATCAAAAAACCACAGACCTTTGTTTTAGCAAACGGAATGAAAGTTTTGATTGTTGAAAACCATAAATTGCCTCGAGTAAGTTTTACACTTACTTTAGACAACGCACCATTTACTGAAGGCAACAAAAAAGGAGTTGACGAATTAACAAGCAGTTTAATCGGAAACGGAACTAAAAAAACAACCAAAGAAGCCTTTAATGAGGAAATTGACTTTTACGGAGCTAACATCAATTTCACTTCTCAGGGCGCTTATGCGAGTTCTTTATCCAAATATTCTGGACGTGTTTTAGAACTTTTAGCAGAAGGTGCTTTACAGCCAAATTTCACACAAACAGAATTTGACAAGGAAAAAGCAAAACTTTTAGAAGGACTTAAAGCAGATGAAAAAAGCGTTCCAGCTATTTCAAATAGAGTTGTTGATGTTTTAGCTTTTGGGAAAAATCATCCAACTGGCGAATATCTTTCTGAAGAAACTGTAAAAAATGTTACGTTAGAAGATGTTCAAAACAACTATAAAACTTATTTCGTTCCAGAAAACGCGTATTTAGTAGTTATTGGAGATGTAAAGTTTAAAGACGTAAAAAAAGCTGTAGAAAAATTATTTAATGGATGGAAAAAACAAGCTGCACCAAAAAACACTTATCCTGATCCTGCCAATCCTTCAAAATTACAAATTGATTTTGTAGATGTTCCAAATGCAGTTCAATCTGAAATTTCACTAGTAAATACTGTGAATTTAAAAATGAGTGATCCTGACTTTTTCCCTGCTGTTATTGCAAATCAAATTTTAGGAGGTGATTTCAACAGTTATTTAAATATGAACTTGCGTGAACAACACGCATGGACTTACGGAGCAAATTCAAGTATTGGCAGCGGAAAATATGTAACTAAATTCAAAGCTTCTTCGGCAGTTAGAAATACTGTTACAGATAGTGCCGTTGTTCAATTTATTAAAGAAATCAAAAGAATTCGTACTGAAAGAGTCGATCCTGAAGTTCTAAGAAACGTAAAAGCCGGTTATATTGGAAGATTTGTTATGCAGGTAGAAAAACCTCAGGCTGTTGCACGTTATGCTTTAAACATTGAAACAGAAAAACTTCCTGCTGATTTTTACGAAAAATACATTCAAACGATCAACAATGTTACCGCAGATGATATTTACCGCGTAGCAAACAAATATTTCTTATTAGACAATATGCGTATTGTTATTGTTGGAAAAGGATCTGATGTTCTTTCTGGCTTAGAAAAACTACAAATTCCGATTTCATATTTCGACAAATATGGAAATCCTACTGAGAAACCTTCAACAAAAAAAGAAGCTCCAAAAGATCTTACAGCTAAAACTGTTTTTGAAAATTACATCAAAGCAATTGGTGGAGAAAAAGCAGTTAGTTCTGTAAAAACACTTTTTATGAACGGCACGACTTCTATACCACAAGCTCCTACTCCATTGACTTTTATTTCTAAATCAGATGCAAAAGGAAAAATGACAGTTTCGCTTTCAATGGGAACAATGACCTTAATGAAACAGGTGGTTAACGAAAAAGGTGCTTACGTAGAACAACAAGGACAAAGAAAAAACCTTGAAGGCGACGATTTAGCTGAAATGAAAGCTAATGCTGCTCCTTTTGAAGAATTGCAACTAGCAAAAAGAACCGATTTAAAAGTAGACGGAATTGCACCAATTAACGGAAGCGATGCTTATGTCATCAAAGATGGCAAAACAACCTATTATTACGATGTGAAATCAGGTTTAAAAACCGCTGAGTCCAAAGTTCGTGAACAAGGCGGAAAATCAGCAGAACAAATCACCAATTTTAATGACTATAAAGAAGTAAAAGGTGTTAAAGTTCCTTTTAATTTAGTTCAGAATGTTGGTTTTGAATTGGATATTAAAATGTCTGATGTAAAAATCAACGAAGGAGTTTCTGAAAAAGATTTTTTATAATCTAAGAAACTAAGGTTCTGAGATACTAAGATACTAAGTTTTTTTTACTCATAGGCTTTGTCAAAGTTTTAAACTTTGACAAAGCTTTTTTTTTATAAAGCATGTAAGACCGAGCAAAGCAGAAAACTATTTTACAAATAACTTATAACTTACAACTCATCACTCATAACCAAAAAATTACTTTTTCGCCGATAAATAAACTCCAATCAAAATAACGAACGCTCCAACAGATTGAATTGGCGTTAGAAATTCATTATCCAATAATCCCCAGAAAAAAGCAACAATCGGAATTAAATACGTTACTGATGTTGCAAACACAGGCGATGACATTTGAATCAATTTAAAGAAAAGAATGTTGGCTATTCCAGTCCCCAGAACACCTAATATCATGACAAAAAATATAGAATGTTGCGTTTCTACAAAATGTATTTTCTGGCTGATATCAGTTGTACTTAAAATAATCAATGCTGGCAAAAATAAAACTGCAAAATTTCCTGTTGTAATACTAACCGAATTCAAATCATGCAAATATTTCTTAATTAGATTTACGTTAATTGCATAACTAAGTGTTGCAATAACCACCAACAAAACATACAAATAATTTTCAGTTCCACTTGAAGAATCGCCACTTAAAACCAAAAGCAAGCAGCCTACAAGTCCCACAAAAACACCTAAAACTTGTCGTTTTTGAAACTGAATCCCAAAAGCTATAATTCCTAAAACTAAAGTATTTAAAGGCGTTAGAGAATTTAAAATAGCCACAATAGAACTATTTACTTGAGTTTCGGCAATAGCAAAAAGATAAGCTGGCATAAAAGTTCCAAAAAAGGAAGTAATAGCAACATATTTCCATTGGCGTTTAGAGATTTTCTTTAAACTATTAAAGCCAAAGATCAACAGAAAAAGCGCTGCAAAAATAATTCGGAACGATCCTACTTGAATAGCAGTCAAGCCAATTAGTCCTTTTTTTATTAAAATAAAAGAACTCCCCCAAATAAGAGAAAGAATCGCTAAGTAAATCCACTTTAACTGTTTTGTATCCATAAATTGTAATTTACTGCAAATTTGTAATTATTTTACGAACTGAGCGCGCTCTTTTTATTAATTTTGCAGGAAAGTAATTCGCAATTTAAAATTTATATATAATGAAAATTTCAAAAATCTTAATCGCCGCAACAATCGCTGGATTAGTATTTGTTGGGTGTAAAAAAGCAGAAGACAAAAGTCTTGAAGTTGTAAATGCTGAAAAAACCGCTCCAAAAGAACACAAACCAATCGCTGCTGAAAATCTTCAAACAGCAAGTTTCCAAATTGAAGGAATGACTTGCGCTATGGGATGTGCTAAAACAATCGAAGAAGAATTAGCAAATCTTGATGGAGTTGACAAAGCAACAGTCGATTTTGACAAAAAAACGGCAACAGTAAGTTTCGACAAAACAATCCAAAATCCTGAGTCTTTAACAAAAGTAGTTCAAGAAACTGGAGACGGAAAAACATATAAGGTTTCGAATTTTAAATCTTAATTGATTTTAATTATTGGAAAGGCGTTCAAATGAACGCCTTTCTTTGTTTAAAAAGTAGAATAAATGACATCTTACGGCAAAAATCCAATTATTCAGCAATTTCTAAAATACGGAAATCTCAGCAATGAAGCCGCAAAGGAAATTGATAGCAAAACAAACTTTTTTCTTAAAAAAAAGAATGAACATTTTTTAAGAGATGGTCAAATTTTATCCAGCTATTTTGTAATCACCAAAGGATTAATCCGTGCTTACTTCTATAGAAATCAAAAAGAAGTTAACACTTGGTTTGGAGAAGAAAACCAAATTTTTGGCTCTATATTGCCAATTTACGCCAATAAACCATCATTTGAAAACATAGAATTTCTCGAAGATTCAGAAATCTATTCTATTTCATCAAATGACCTGAATGATTTGTATCGCACTTATCCTGAATTAAATTTAATTGGAAGAAAAATAGCCGAAGAAGTCTGTATTATTCTTGAAGAAAGGGCGGTCTCTTTACATACAGAATCTGCCGCAGAACGTTACAAAACCCTCATAAGACTACAACCCAATCTTCTTAATCGTATCAACTTGGGACATATTGCATCTTACCTAGGAATCACTCAGGAAACATTAAGCCGAATCAGAAAGTACTAAATGATTTTGATCTACATCAAAAAATAATTCAAGACTAGAAAGTTACTTTGCATTTCAATATTAAATTATACAAAATGAATTGGATTGCTTTAGTTATCGCAGGAATTTTCGAAATTGGTTGGCCTTTAGGTCTGAAAATGGCTCAACAATCAAACAGTAATAAATTTGGATGGATATTTATCGCTGTCCTATCAATGGTTATAAGCGGAAGCTTATTATTTTATTCTCAAAAAACAATTCCTATTGGCACGGCTTATGCAGTTTGGACAGGAATCGGAGCTGTTGGAACACTATTCGTTGGGATACTATTCTTTGGTGATTCATCAAGCATTCTTAGACTTTTATCCGCCTTTCTAATCATTATCGGAATCATCGGTTTGAAATTATTCTAACTATTATTATAAAAAAAAGGAATCCAAATTGGATTCCTTTTTTTATTTATTTCCATTTCAACGTTTCCATCAAACGCTGCATATCGTTTTTAACATAACTCGCAGCAGGCATAATCGAGTCAAAATTTGGTTTTGCGTAAAAATACATCGAACCAATTAAAAAGTGTTTTGTACTGTCGGTAACGTAAAACTGAGAATTTGTCGCTGCATTTCCATCAACTTGATAAAACATTCCGTAAACCTTTTTTTGTGGATTTAAATACGGTTGTTCTAAAATATCATCTGCCTTAATTACGTGTTCGTACGTTAATTTTTGGGCATCACGCAATAACTTATCGATATTACCATTTACAGGCTTATAAGTCAAATAAATTGTTGCTTTCATTTTTGGATAAGTAATTGCAAAACTGCATTCTTTTTCTCCTTTAATAATAGCATCTTCATTCATTTCAAAAGCAAACGGACAAGTATTTTCAAAATTCACATATTTCGCTTCTGGATAATCTAATCGCAAAAAACTTGTTGGCTTTGGCAAGACATCATTTTTACAGCTTATAACCGTTAAAGCAAGTAAAATTGCTGCTATTGAAAGTATTCTATTAAACATTTTTATTTATTGTTACTTTTATTTGTTTTACGCGCTTTTTATCAACTGTTTCTACTGTAAACACACAGTTTTCAAAAGGCACTTTTTGATCTTTTTTCGGAAAATTACCTAAAATTTCCAGAATAAAACCCGCTAATGTTTCTGCTTCTCCTTTATGAGATTCAAAAACATCTTCATCCACATCTACAATTCTGTAGAAATCTTTGAGGTTTATTTTTCCTTCAAAAAGAAAATTATTATCATCAATTTGAGAGAAGTTTAAATTTTCATCATCAAACTCATCACTAATATCTCCAACTATTTCCTCAATAACATCTTCTAAAGAAACTAATCCAGAAGTTCCTCCATACTCATCAACCACAATAGCCAAATGACTTTTTAAACTTTGAAAATCCTTTAAAAGATTGTCCAGCTTTTTATTTTCAGGAACAAAGAAAGCTTCTCTAATCAAAGACGCCCAATCAAATTCTTCTTTATCAATATGAGGCAGTAAATCTTTTACGAAAAGAACCCCTTCAATTTGATCGATATTATCACGATAAACTGGAATTCTAGAAAAACCTGTTTCAATTATTTTTGGATAAATTTCAGCAAATGATTCTGATATTTCCAATGCAAAAATATCAATTCTCGGACTCATTACCTGCTTTGTATCGGTATTTCCAAAAGAAACAATTCCTTCCAAGATTTTTTGTTCTTCTGTAGAAGTTCCTTCAGAATCGGTTAATTCCAAAGCCTGAGAAAGCTGATTGATTGAAAAATTATTTTTTTGTTTCCCTAATTTATGCTGCAAATATATAGTAACCGCACGCATTGGCAAACTTACTGGAGAAAGTACTTTATCTAAAAATGCCAACGGATAAGCCACGCGTTTAGCAAAACGAATACTATTTCTGCTGGCGTAAACTTTAGGAAGCACTTCGCCAAACAATAAAATTAGAAAAGTAACTAAAACAACTTCTAATGTGAATTTGAAAGCTACTGAACTTACACTGGCAAAAATATTCTGCCCCATATAAGCAAACAAAATAACTACGCCAATGTTAAAAAAGTTATTTGCAACAAGTAATGTTGCCAAAAGCTTTTTAGGTTTATCTAATAAATTGGAAATAATTTTACCTTTTGCAAGATTATCGTTAAGAGTATCATCAATGTCCTGCTGCGATAAAGAAAAAAGAGCGACTTCAGCCCCAGAAACTATAGCTGAAAGAAATAACAAAATAAAAATTCCGACGAAACCAATAATTAAATTAGCGTCAAAATTGGTAGAAAAAAGTAAACTGGGCTCTGGGTCCAAATTGCATAAAATTAGTTAAACATCTCTTAGAAAGGCAGATCATTAATCGGAAGCCCTTCGTTAGGAGCATCAAAGTTAGTATTTTTTGTTGGTTCTGCCTCCTGATTTTGTTTGGTATGTGCAGTTTCTTTTTTGGTAGTCAGAAAAGTAAACTCTGTAACTTGAATCTCTGTCGTATATTTTGTAGTTCCGTCTTCGGCTTGCCATTGACGAGATTTTATTCTTCCTTCCACATAAATCTTATCTCCTTTAGAGAGATATTTTTCACAGATTTCTGCTGCTTTATTTCTAACAACCAAATTATGCCATTCTGTGGAAGTTATTTTTTCATTGGTCGTTTTATTGATGTATACCTCATTGGTAGCCAGCTGAAAACGTCCGATGCAGTTTCCTCCATCAAAATAATGCATCTTCACATCATCGCCTAAATGGCCAATAAGCATCACTTTATTTAATGTTCCGTTCATAGTTTTTGGTGGTATTTCTACCAAAGATACATTTTTTTAGCAATTTATTTCCTGCTTTTCTATAAAATTGTAAATCACAATAGGAAAAGGAAAAGTTTTTAATTTTTCGGCATCAACTCCATTTTCAATTTTTTCTTTCACTCTAATTTTCCAAAACTGTATATGTAGGTGCTGATGCGAAAGTTTGTGTACAATCGTAGATTCATTATAATCTTCTATACCTATAATAGTATATTGATTAAACATTTCTTCTTTGGTTATTTTTGAAACGGTTTCAAAATCTGCAATCGATAATGTTTCTAAAAGCGGAAACTCATATAAATTATGCCAGATTCCTTTTGCAGTTCTTTTCTGAATTAAAGTATTACCGTAAACATCTTCTAATATTAAATAATTAAAGAAGCGATTAGATACTTTTATTTTTTTAGACTTAACAGGAAGCTGACTAACTTTTCCTTTTTGTAATGCCGCACAACTGTTATTAAAATCGCAATTTGTACAATCTGGACTTTTAGGCACACATTGTAAGGCGCCAAACTCCATTATAGCCTGATTAAAAACTGCAGGATTATCTTTAGGCATTAACTCTTGAGCCAAAGCAGTAAATTCTTTTTTAGTTGCCGGCAGCGCAATGTCAGACTCTACATCAAAATATCTAGACAATACGCGAAACACATTTCCATCGACAACAGGAACCGCTTCATTATAAGAGAAAGAAGCAATTGCGGCTGCAGTATATTCACCAACTCCTTTTAGTTTTAAAAGTTCTTTATAAGAATCTGGAAAAACTCCATTTAAGTCATATGCAATATATTGAGCTGTTTTATGAAGATTTCGAGCTCTCGAATAATACCCTAAACCCTGCCAAAGTTTCAAAACTTGCTCTTCTGAGGCATCAGCTAAATCTTTTACAGTAGGAAATTCCTTGGTAAATGCAAAAAAATACGGCATTCCTTGCGCAACTCTTGTCTGCTGAAGCATAATTTCTGAGAGCCAAATATGGTACGGATCGACCGTTTTTCGCCAAGGTAAATCACGCTTGTTTTGTAAATACCATTTTATCAATATGTTAGAAAAATCCATTCGAAAATACTTAGAATACAAAAGTAAATGTTTATGTAATTAAAATTTAACGAATTAGCTTGATTAATTATTTTTTTAATTCCTATATTTGCAAACTCAAAAAAATAGTACACCATTTATAAAATAAAATAGGAAAGAAAATGACGAAAGCAGATATCGTAGCGAAGATTTCAGAGAAACTAGGTCTTGAAAAAGGAGACGTTCAAGCAACAGTAGAAACTTTTATGGAAGAAGTTAAAACTTCTTTAGAGACTGGAGACAATGTTTACCTAAGAGGTTTTGGTAGTTTTATCGTTAAAACTAGAGCTGAAAAAACTGGAAGAAACATTTCTAAAAACACTACAATTAAAATTCCAGCACACAACATTCCTGCGTTTAAACCTGCAAAAGTTTTTGTAGAAGGAGTTAAAACAAACAACGAAGCAAAATAATATTAATTAACATAAATCAGACACGATATGCCAAGTGGTAAAAAAAGAAAGAGACATAAGGTAGCTACTCACAAACGTAAGAAAAGAGCGAGAGCTAACCGTCACAAAAAGAAAAAGTAGTTTTAAACTACTTTTTTCTTTTTAAAAGTTCATTGAAATTGGAGTTTGATAGTCTCGTCACAGTTTAAAGTTTGCAGCCTAAAACTGCTTACTGCCACTGAAAACTGGCAACTAACTCCTCCGGGTAAATACCTGTTAAAAATATTGTTTAATCCATCTGTAGATAAGATTTTAGATTTTAGATTCCAGATTTTAGATTTTTATTAAGTCTATTCTCTTTTCTCTTTTCTCTATTTTCTGAAAAAACAGATAAAAATTTACAGTGTGAATAAAGAATTAATCATTAGATCTAGTTCTGAAGCCGTAGATTTTGCCTTATTAAAAGATGGAAAACTAATTGAATTACACAAAGAACAAGAAACAAGCAACTTTCAGGTTGGTGATATTTTTATTGCCAAAATCAGAAAACCAGTTGCTGGACTTAATGCTGCTTTTGTAAATGTAGGCTTTGAAAAAGATGCTTTTTTACATTATCACGATTTAGGTCCAAACTTAGCTTCCCAACTGAAATTCATAAAACTTGTAAGCGCAGGTAAAATAAAAGATTTCTCCCTAAAAACCTTTCAGTTTGAAAAAGAGATTGACAAAGATGGCATCATTACTGATATTTTAAGTGCCAATCAATCTGTCTTAGTCCAAGTTGTAAAAGAACCTATATCTACCAAAGGTCCAAGAATAAGCGCTGAGCTTTCACTGGCAGGAAGATTTATCGTTCTGGTTCCGTTTTCTGACCGTGTTTCTATTTCTCAAAAAATAGAAGACAAGAAAGAAAAAGACCGTTTAAAAAAACTTGTTCTATCGATCAAACCTAAAGGATTTGGTGTTATTGTTCGTACAGTAGCCGAAGGCAAAAATACAGCCGAATTAGAAAAAGATTTGCAGAACCTGCTTAGCAGATGGACTGCAATGTGTAAAAAATTACCAACTGCTCATCATCCGTCAAAAGTATTAGGAGAGCTTAATAGAGCTTCTTCAATATTAAGAGATGTATTTAATGATACCTTCAGCGGTATTCAAATAGATGATGAAGAGTTGTACCATCAAACGAAGGATTATCTGCAAGAAATTGCGCCTTCAAAACAATCGATTGTTAAGTTTTATCAATCAAATGACACTCCGATTTTTGAGAAATACAATATAGAGAGACAAATCAAAACTTCTTTTGGCCGAACTGTTTCCATGAGTAAAGGTGCTTATCTTATCATTGAACACACTGAAGCTCTTCACGTTATAGACGTAAATAGCGGAAACCGTTCTAACAAAGCAACCAACCAGGAAGATACAGCCATGGAAGTAAATATGATTGCCGCTGCAGAAATCGCAAGACAACTACGCTTGCGCGATATGGGCGGAATTATCGTAGTTGATTTTATCGATATGTCTAATCCAGAAAACAGGAAAGTTTTGTTCGACTTCTTGCGAGAAGAAATGAGCGACGATAAAGCAAAGCATAAAATATTACCGCCAAGTAAGTTTGGTTTGGTCCAGATTACAAGACAGCGCGTAAGACCAGAAGTTAATATTAAAACCAGAGAAGAAGATCCAAATAAAGTCAATGGTGAAATTGAAGCACCAATATTAATAATTGACAAGATCACCTCTGATTTAGAAAGACTTTTAAAAACCCACAATAAAGTTGTGCTTAACACACATCCGTTTGTGGCTGCATACCTCAGTAAAGGTTTTCCATCATTACGTTCAAAATGGTTTTTTGAACATAAGAAATGGGTGAAAATCATACCTCGTGACGCTTACACGTACTTAGAATATCATTTCTACGATAAAAAAGGAAATGTTATTTCAGAATAAAACAAAACCGCCTTTCGAAAGATTGGCGGTTTTTTTTATGTAAAAACAATAATAAAAATATTATTTTTCTTACTTTTGAAGGTTAAATAATATTATAATGCCTTTCAATATCTCTCAGCCAAATTTTAAAGTTTTACTTCCTATTGTTTTTGCTTTGTTTTTATATCACTCAAAAATGTCTGCTCAAAATGATACGATCTTTTTTGATAAAAACTGGAAAGTCGTCAATAAAGAAAACGCTCTATATTACCGAATTAAACCTCTAAGAATAAATACAAAAAAAGCTGTCGGCTACAAAATAGAAAACGTCGATTCTCTTTTTGTTATTAAAGATTATTATCTGGACAATAATCAGTTACAATTTCAAGGTTATTCAAGTGACTTTGACGCTAAATACTTATTCGGCAAAGCCGAATGGTTTAATGCTGATGGAAAAATAATTGATGCAAACAATTTTAATTATAACCAAAATAAGAATAGAGGATTCAAAATCCCTGAATCTAAATTACCAATTTTTTATCTGGATTATAAAATAGCCAACAAAAGTCTCTTAACAGGAGGCATAGAATTTTGCCTGTCTTGTGAAAAGGAAAACAAATTATTAATCGGAGCAGGTTTTGGAATTACAAATAGTTATAACGGAAATTATTACGGACTGCCTGATATACATTTATACTACAGCAAAGAACTTCTATTTATAAAAACAGGAAGCTCTCATAAAAATGCCTATGTATTAGGCGGACTTACCTTTTTAAATGTAATTGATTTAGGCATTGGTTACTCTTTTCCATATACAAATGAAAATACAGCTGTATTTAAAGGATTTACTACTGGAATTACTTTAAGATTTAATGGAGAATCTAAAAATGCTTATCAAAAATTTAATATTATCCAGTAAACTACTCTTTCAAAATCTTAACTTTTCTTCTCCTCCATAGAAAAAATAATAAAGAACTTAGGGAAGAAACAAAAGCGACAAAATAAATTGTATATAATACATATTTTGTACCTCCATTTCCCCTTAATCTAAAGCTTCTAAAGTCAAAAAAAACCATACTTGACAAAAGAAGACTTGCGAGATAACTTATAGAAACAAATAAGAGATATTTATATAAATTTGAAGAAAATTTATACCTCTCAAAAATTACCAACATTGATTTTATTGGAAATATAACTGTATAAAGAAAAGACCATAGAATCATAATTTTTTCAGTATTTCCTCCAACGAATATAAGTCCAAATAATGTATAATTATTAAACAATATTGATAGAACGAGAATTACTAAGTATACGTATATTACTTTCATGGTTTCAATATTTATTATTCTCTTACAATTTCAATTTTTCTTCTAATTTCGTTTCCAGAAGCATCCACAACTGTAATAAAATGCGTTCCTGTTGTTGGCGTAATTGGCAATTCATGGAACGTTTTGGTTGTGGCTTTATACACATCGTCAACATACCAAAATAGCTCTTTATCCCTTTCAGAATACGCTACTTTTAAAATTACTGGTTGCACGTTACTATTAAAATCCTTTGTTAAATAGATTTTACTATTTGCTTTGGGGTAAATAAAATCCATTGTTGTGGTTTGCGTTCCTTCGCAACCTTCTTTAAACGGTGGCAACGGTAGATATTCTATATGTTGGCTTTTGTAATACCACGCCATAACCGGAGGTAATACAAACCAGTTTTTAGTCACAATGTTATCGATATTTTCACAACTGCTGTTAACCTGAAACTGTTCTTTTTTATCTAAATGAATCGTTTTATGATACGGACAAACTTTCGTAGATTTTCCTTTTTTAGGAACCCATTGTTTGATTTTTGGGCAATTATCTTTTGCCAGATAACCGCTTAATCGACAAACCTCAACTTCTGCTAAATCATGGTACGGAGTATCAAACCATCTTTGTCTTGGCAATAAATTAAAAACATCAAATAAAATTGGTGCCGCGCTGGTAACTCCCGTTAGAGTTGGTCTTCCCTCGCCTGTTGCATTTCCAACCCAAACTCCAACTACATATCTGGAATTTGTTCCAATAGCCCAAGCATCTCTATTTCCGAAACTGGTTCCTGTTTTCCAAGCAATTTTAAGCGAACTGTCATAAAACTTCCAAGCTTCGTCTCCTTCAGGTCTGTTGACTTCTTCCATTGCATTGTAAGTCAGCCAAATTGAACCTGCGCCCAAAATATTCTTTTGGTTGGTTTCTGATCCAAAATCGGGTTTAAAATCATTTTTATAATTGAGTTCGGTAAATTCGTTTGTTCGGTATTGCCCTTTATTTTTTGTGTAATAATTGACCGTAGACGAAAGATTCGCATATGTTCGGCATAAATCCCACAAATTACTTTCTGCACCTCCTAAAATCAACGAAAGCCCGTAATGATCGGGTGTTTTATTGATATTCCTTAATTTGAATTTCTGCAGTTCTTCATAAAATTTATTTACGCTAAAATCCTGCAACATCAAAACGGCAGGAATATTTAACGAACGTGATAATGCGCGATGTGCAGGAACTGCTCCGTCAAAAGTCAGATTAAAGTTTTGAGGTGTATAACCCGAAATCTGTGTCGGAATATCAGCAATTAAAGTATTCGGAAGCAATTCGCCATCGTCTAACATAGCTCCGTACAAAAGCGGTTTTAATATACTTCCAGTACTCCTTGGCGCATCGATAATATCGACATCTTTTTGATGATCTGCATCGGCTGGAGAATTTCCAACATAACTCATTACATTTCTGTTTTGAACATCAATTACCAAAATCGCCAGATTGTGAACTTCATTTTGTTTGTATTGATTGTAATAATATCTCGCAATTTGATTGACTCTATTTTGCAGCGCATAATCAATTGTAGTTTTTACTCTTGTCCCTTCTTCATTTTTAGCGACTCTTTGAAGCAAATGCGGCGCGATTTGAGGCAGATCATATGGTTTTTGAGGTAATGGCTCTTCGATCGAAAGTTCGTATGTCTGCTTGTCGATTATGCCTTCTTGATGGAGTTTTAATAAAAGTCGGTTTCGTTTATTTAATAGTTTAATTTGATTTTTTCCTGGATAAATCAAACTTGGCGCATTCGGTAAAACAGCCAAAACTGCATTTTCTGCCCATGATAATTGATTAGATTGAACGCCGAAATAGCGCCATGAAGCCATTTCTAATCCCACAACGTTTCCTCCAAATGGCGCATGAGCTGCATACATTTCGAGAATTTCATTTTTAGAATAGCCTAACTCTAATCTGGTCGCGAGAATAATTTCTATTATTTTTTCGAAATAGGTTCTGTTTTTTCCTTTTCGTGATAATCGAATTACCTGTTGTGTCAAGGTGCTTCCGCCTCTCACTACTTTTCCTGCTTTTTTATTTTGCTTGAAAGCATTGATCATTGCACCTGGATTAAAACCGGGATGTTTATAAAAGTATTCGTCTTCAAAATAAACAATGCATTTTTTGAACTTATCAGGAACACTGTCTTGTTCTGGAAAACGCCATTGTCCGTCACGAGCAATTTTAGCCCCGAGAAGTTCTCCTTCTTTGCTTTCTATAACGGTTGAATAGGGTTCTTTGAATAATGTTCGAGGTATCGAAAAATAGTAAATCAGCAAGAGCAGAAATGCAATTGCTGATTTTATTTTGTTTTTTTTAATCCAGTTGAAAATGCGCTGGAGGAATGCTTTAATTTTATTTTTCAATGCTTGTTTTTTTTAACCGCAAAGACGCTAAGTAATGCGCAAAGTTCGCAAAGTTTTTTCTCTCGCAGATTCCGCAGATTTTAGAGATTTCTTTTATCTGCTTGATCTACAAAATCTGCGAGAGACTTTTTAATCATATTTTTTTTGCCACAGATTACACAGATTAGCACAGATTTCTAAAAATCTTTTTAATCCTTATAATCTGTGGCTATATTAAGTTGCTCTATTTTTTTCTCTCGCAGATTTCGCAGATTGTGCAGATTTATTTTTATCTGCTTGATCTGCAAAATCTGCGGGAGGCATTTTAATCATATTTTTTTGGCACAGATTATAAAGATTAGCACAGATTAAAAAAAATCCTTTTAATACTTATAATCTGTGGCTAACAACTTTATTTCACCACCTCAACCCAGAAGCCTTTTGTTCTTGCTAAGAATGTATTATCGTACATTGCTTCGCATTGTAATCCAGGCAGGTAATAATTTCCTAAATAGGATGCGTTTAACAGAATACGGAAAACTTTCGTTTCTCTTGCTTTCATTCCGAAATAGAAATTTGTTCTGTCGTCGCGGATATCTATATAATCTGCAATGTTGTTTACTGCATCTCCATAATCCGTGAAACGAGTATTTACGATCTCAAATCCTGAAGGCAAAATTTGCGATAACGCAACGTTTTGAACACTTTCACCTCTTTGGTTTTTAATGGTAACCTCAGCAACAAATTCAGTTCCTTGGTTGATTTTGGAAACATTGATCACACTTCCTTTTCTGTCTTTGAACACAATCGAAGCCGTAACATCGCTTTGAACGGCATTTTCTTGTCCGATTGGCAAAATTCCAGTGTTCAAGACGCGAACATAAACCGTATTTGTTTTATTGTTTTTAAGCGTAATACTGTTTGTACCAGAAGCAACAGACAAACTGCGATCTGCAACCGATTTTCCTGTGTTGATTGTTTCTCCTTTTCCGTTTTTACTAAACTGAATATTGATTCCTTTTGGACCGTTGCTCACTGCAAATTTCGACATTGCATATAAACAATAAGCCGTTGTCTGCGTGCTCATCCATTGATTTGCTGACATTTCCTTAGCTAATTTCGTTGCTGTTACAAATGCTTTTTGTTTTTGATCCAATAAAAGCATTGTTTCTAAAGCCATTGCTCTATTTCTTTCGCTTGAACCATAATAGTAATAGCTGTAACCATCTGAACTTCCGTCAATACTTGTTTTCAAGAATAAACTTTGCCCTGCTGATTTTTGACCTGCTAAAACATAAGCTGCAGCCAAACGAAGCATACTTTCATTCGAAATACCTTTTGTTTCTCTTAATCTGTTCATTGCAGATAAATCGGCATTTCCAGCTAAAGCCAAAGTATATAAACGATATGCCTGTGCTAAATCATTTCCGTATTTCGGTTCAAAACGCCATTGTTTCGCTTCTTTTTGCTGATACGACAGCCATTTTGATTTGAAGTTTATTGGTAATACATATCCTTTTTTCTCCGCTTCAATCAAGAAATGTCCAGCATAAGAAGTTCCCCAATCGTCTGCAATTGCATTTCCTTGCCAATACGGAAGACCGCCATTTGACAATTGGAAATTACCCAATCTGGCAATTCCAGCTGCAATATTTTTCTGAATCAGATCTTTGCGTTTTGCATCAATATCTGCCACATCGCCTAAATACAATTGTGGAAAAACTGATGAAGTCGTCTGCTCCACACATCCGTGAGGATACTGAATCAAGAATTGTAATCTTCCGTTCAAATTCATAGATGGCATTGACGAAACTTCCAGTCTTGCTTTGTTGCTTCCTGCAATTCCAAAAGTTTTCCATGAAATTGTTTTAGTACTATTTGGCGTCAAAACAACATCGGTAAAAGTACTCGTAACCGGATTCGGATTTGTCATATCAATTTCCACATCGTAAACTGATTTCTCGCTTCCGGATGTTGCAATTACCTGAACTTTTGCAATTCCAGTCGCAGATCCTACGACCAAATTAAAATACGCCATTTTCTCGTCTGGTTGCGCAAAATTCAAACTTTGAACTGCACTTCCCATTACTTTTAATCCGTTACTTGTTTTTACCTGAATCGAAACATTTTTAATTTTGTTTTCAGTCGCAAAAACCGTTACCGGAAGCGTTACTTTTTCTGATGGTGAAATTTTTCTTGGCAACGAAGCCAAAACCATTAATGGACTCTTAACTTGTGTTGCTTTTTCAACACTTCCGTAAGCGCTTGTTTTTGCATCGCCTGCCACAACCATTGTACGAACTGATCCAATATATTTTGGCAATTTTAATTGATGTGATTTTGTTTCTCCTTTTTCTAGTTTAAATGGTCCATAGTACAATACAACAGGTTTGAAACGGTTTGCTTTTTTAGCTTTTCCTCCGCCTAAATCCTGGTCACCACCAATACTGAAAATTTGGTTTATTTTTCCACCATAAGCGCCAATTACATCATCGTAAATATCCCAAGTTTTCACTCCTAAAGCTTCACGAACATAGAAACTATCCCAAGCATTTGGTGTTTTAAAACGAGTTAAATCTAAAAGCCCTTCATCGACAACTGCAATGGTATAGGTCATTTCTTTACCTGATTTTTCGCCCACTTTTACTGTAAATGGCTGTTCTGGTCTTAATACATCCGGCATATTAAGAGTTGGTGCCAAAATGGTATTTTTATCTACTACTTCGATTGGCACAATTCCATACATACGAATTGGTGAATCGTTTTTAGTTGAAGCATGAGGCTGTAATAATGTAATATTGAAATATACATTTGGTGCCATTTCTCCCGTAATTGGAATTTCAACTTTGGTTTCTCCTTTTTTAGTTTCTGCCCAAATAGTCTGCACTACTCTTGATCCGTTTTCTACAGAAATCAAAGCACGTCCGCCTTCACTTGAAGGGAAAGAAATCTGTGCTTTTTCTCCAACAGCATAGTTTTTCTTATCTGTTGAGAATACTAACATATTAGCCGTTGATGCATCTCTATTACGTGTTTTTCCAGACCAGATTGGCCAGTCGATATTTACTGTTAAAGATGTAGCGTGACCATCTTCCTGATCGGCAACACGAATTAAATAACGTCCCCATTCTTCATCTGCTAAGGCAAACTGGAAACTTCCTTTTCCGCTTGAATCTGTATTGATTACGAAAGTTTTGTATGAAGTCGTTGCATTCGACGAGTTATAATTCGATAAATTATCGCTTGAAGAATCCCACCACCATCTCCAATCTACTTTGTAAACTCGAACTTCAAGATTACGAACCGATTTTGGTCTTCCGTTTTCATCAACTGTTACGACATCAAAACGATTGTTTGCTCTTGTTTCAAGCATACTATATTTGTTCAACTCTGGCGTTTTAACTCCAACATAGGTTTTGTATGGAGAATAAGTAGTTGACATTACATCCGTACTGAAATCTCCGCCTTCTTCATACACTTTTGTAATGAATGAAGCGCGCAACATTCCCGGTGCCTGACCTTGTAATCTTGGCTGAATGTTTATTGAAGCTTTTCCGTTTTCGTTTAATTTTCCTGAGAAAACATTGATTTCTTCTGTACTGAATTGGCGTGCTAAATCATCAAAAGTATATTTTTCGTATCCTTTGAAAGTTGTGCCTTGCTGAGAGAATTTAGCCTGCATTTCTACATTCAAATTCTTTGCAATTGCCCCATGAAGCCAAGTTACTTCCAGATTATCTGTATTTGGATAAGATGCAGAAAGTGTTTTTCTGCTAAATGTATTTTTGATTTTCAAACGATTTGGTTTGATCGTTTCAATTTTAATACTCTTATAGAATTTCGCACCTCCAACGCTTACCATTGCTTCCCAGTTTCCTGTTGGCGCATCTTGGTTTGTCGGCACTGTAAAGGCATAATGATTGAGATCATTTGTTTTCTGAACGGTTTGATAAACTGTTTTTCCGTTTGGATCGTTTAATCGGAACTTAATTGGATGTGATTTCGGCAGTTTATTCGCTGCATCATTCAAAATAAATGATAAATACAAATTATCTCCAGGACGCCAAACGCCTCTTTCTCCGTAAATAAATCCTTTTAAACCTTTTTGTAAAGTCTCACCTGCAACATCAAAATTACTTACTGATAAAGAAAGTCCATCATCCAACTTCACGTAAGTCGATTGATCTCCTAAAGTAACAATCGCAAAATAAGCGAATTTGTCTAATTGGAAAGACGCAATTCCTTCACTGCTTGTTGCTTCAGAACCTATTTTCTGCTGTTGGAAATTGTACAATTCTACTCTTGCATTTGAAACTGGTTCTGTTGTAACAATATTATTTACAGCAAATAAATACGATTTATTTTCTCCTCTTTTAGCAATAACTCCTAAATCTGTAGCTAAAATATTAGTCGCAATTCTGGCATTGTAATAGTATGAACCTGTACAAGGATCTTGGCTTTCTCTCCAGTCATAATCGTCATAATAATAGTAATCGTCGTAAGAGTTTCCGCTGTAGTTTACATCATTTTCGTCCACTTCTTCTTCCTCGGCTTCATCTTCATTATTGTCTGAAGTTTCACATTTATAAAGCGAATATTTCTTCTTGTATACAAATTCCACTCTGTAAATTGCTCCTGGTTCTGGTTTTATAATTTTAGATAAATCTAAAGCATAGGTATTCCATTTTGAGAGATTTACAAGTGTGCTTTCTCTTAAATTTAGCGTTGTTTTCGCAATCGGCTGCGCGACTTTTTTAAGGTTTTGTCCTCCGTTTAATTCATTGTATTGAAGAAATTGCAGAATGTTGTTTTTATAAATCTTATACACTTTTACATCAACAGCACTCAGATTCACCGCTTCAAAATTCAGTTTTAAATTGTTTGAACTTGGCAGAATCGTTCCGTTTTTAATAAAACGAATATTGGGTTTGATCTGATCAAATGAGATTTTCTCGCTGTAATTGTTTTCCAGCTTTTTACCGTACTGGCTTTCGATTCCCTGAAAAACTTCCAATAATAATTCACCTGTAACAACTTGTTCCGGTTCTGCATCTGGTATATATTCAACGGCTTCTTCTACAACTGCAGCGGCAGAATCCACTGCAACGGCAGCTGAATCAACCACAACTGCAGCCGAATCTACTGCTACTGCAACAGGTTCTTCTACTGCTACTGCTATTGGCTCTTCTTTTTTAGGCGCATTTTGGTTTGTAAAATATACTTTAAGTAAGTTTCCTTGAGTAGAGAACTTAAGGTTATTAGTATTTTGAATCGAAACCAATCCAGCAAAATCCTGTCCTTTTTCTAAAGGTTCAGAGAAGTTAATTAAAACCTGCTGATTGTTTCCGTCTGGAACTTCCACTTTTATAACCTTAAATTCATTGATGCTGGTGATTGGGAAATCGATCTGACCTTTCTGATCGATATCAAAATCATTTCCGTCATAAATAATCTCCAAATTTGAAGCTTCTGATTGACGCTGAATACTGTCAATTATAAAATGAAATTCTTTACCTAAACTCGGATTTTTATCAAACTTAATTTTAAGGTCATTTCCATTATGTTTGGCCTTTACCAATTTAATAGCGGTTTCCAAATCAATATTGTCTGCCGTTTTTAATGTACAGTTTAAATACTGATATTCTTTACTATACGACTGAATGTCGGCTGTATTGATGGTAAAATCCTGTTTAACAGTTTTAACTGTAAAGTTGAATTTTGAAAGTTCCTTTTCTTTCTCTTTCGGAATCGCAGTCAGTTTATCTAAGTTTAAAGTCACTTGATATTCTGTTCCTGCTTTTAATTTTTTCTCTGGAATAAAAGCTAATGTATTGGTAGAAAGCGCTATTACTTTTCCGTGAACACTTGGCGAAATATCGAACAAATCATCATCTAATTCCTGATTGGGTTTCCAGTCGTTTTTATCGAATGCCAAAACCACACGAATATCAGAATCTGCCGAAACGATACCGCCTGTAAAACTGGTAATGTAGTCTTTAAATAAAGAAAAATCGGAATTAAAATCTGCAGCTGATTTGCGTCCGCAGGATTGAAAAATAAAAAACACAAAAAATACGAGAAATAGTCCTTTTGCTTTCACTTTTATCTGGAGTTAATTGGTTAACATTTTTTGAAATTTAATAGGTGTCTGCTTTAAGCCATAACAGCAAAACACAAATTAAATTATGATAAAAGTAAAATATTTTTGTAATCTTTTAAGAAGAAAATTCTTTAGCAATGATTATTTAACTTTTGTTGAAGTTTTATGTTATTGGATCAGAAAAATATAATATATTTCTCACTTTTAAAATTTGATTTCATGACACGTAATTCACAAACATATTCTACTGAAAATGAATTTATTATAAAGAACAAAAATGTAATTATTTATTTGCTGGGTGTAATATCCTTTTTTGTTTTGATTGCTTTTGCAGATTATTACGTTTTACCTACTTCAAAAACTAATGATATAATTACTCATTACGCTGTTCAGACATCGGGAAAATCCAGACAAAAGGTTTCTTATCATTATTTTACGCAAAAAGGATTTACTTTTTCTACTGCAAAAGAATTTATCGATGAAAATAATATTACAATTGAAAGTTCTTTATTTTTCAAATCTGTAACAAATGTAAAGTCTAAAACAAATGATTACACCTCTTTACTTTCTAGTAGCCTAAGCATTAATGGAATTCAATTTTATACTTGTCTTGTCCTCCTTGTTTCGCTAGGAATAAGTATTAGAATATTGCTTTCAAAAAAGGGGTTTTCGGAGAATACTTTTTACAATATTGTTTGTTTTAATTGCTTTATGATATTCTTATGCGCTTACATGGGCTATCTGTTTTAAGCCAAAATATTCGTAAAAAAGTATTTTAAAGTTCTGTTCCCAGTTTAGACAAAACTTTATCCATTTCAAGAAAGTGGCTTTCAGTATTTGAAGCATAAAAAACCTGATTATTGCTCATCACCACAATAACGTCATCATCTTGGTTCCCATAAAATTGGACTCCCTCAACCCATTGCCTAAAAGAAACTCCTTTGTTCGAAAAATTTTGAGCGATGAAATCCAATTCATTCGGCTCGATTTCATAAAATGTATCACAAGTAAAATCTAATGCAAATCCAGCTTGTAAATATGCCATTGCAGTAAAAAAGTCTTTTAAAGTTTCCGTTTCCAGATTCCAAGTCTTTTCATCATAACTCATATACACAGGCGGATTCGGTTTTGACAAATCGTCTTTATGAATTCCCCAAACACAAACTCGTTGATTTTCTGCATAAAAAATCAAATAATCTTCATGCTGAAAATGTTTAAAATCGTTTGGAGTATTTAAAGAATCTTGCGTTTGATTTAAATTCTGAATTTTACCCAATTCAGTATAATAATCAACAAAAACTTCTGGAAGTTGTCCGAAAATATTTTTAACTTCCTGAATTTCATCTTTTGCAAAACCATTTGATTCACTAATGTGAAATAGCTTTTTTATTGTTGAGAAGTCTGTCATGCTATTTTTATTTACGTCTTTCCAGAAAAAAACGTTTCATTAAATCGGCTGCTTCATTTGCCATTACACCAGAAACAACAGTTGTTTTAGGATGCAGTTTTGTTCCCATGTTTAGAAATCCGCGTTGTTCGTCACGTGCACCAAAAACGATTTTAGAAATCTGACTCCAATACAAAGCACCTGCACACATTTGGCAAGGTTCTAAAGTAACATACAGCGTACAATCTTTTAGATATTTCCCGCCAAGGAAATTAGCTGCTGCTGTTATAGACTGCATTTCGGCATGTGCCGTAACATCATTTAGTAGTTCGGTAAGGTTATGACTTCTCGCAATTACTTTGTCAGCCACAACAATTACAGCTCCAACAGGAATTTCGCCTTTTAAGTAGGCTTCTTCTGCTTCCTGCAGGGCTTTTTTCATAAAATATTCGTCGGTGAAAGGATTTTCCATAATTGCAAAAGTAAAACTTTACACATTATTATTTTTATTACATTTAAATTTTGAAATTCGAACATGGAAAAAAAACATAAAATAACCATAGCAGAACCTTGCCATGAAAACTGGGATCAGATGACACCAAATGAAAATGGGCGTTTCTGCATGAGCTGTTCTAAAACGGTTATTGATTTTACTTCTATGCTTCCTGAAGAAATTCAACATTTTTTCATTCAAAATAAAAATGAAAAGATTTGTGGTAGATTTAGAAAATCGCAATTAGAAAGTATTACTATCCAAATTCCTAATCGTGTTTTATATACGCAAACCCATTATCATAAAATATTTTTGTTGGCATTATTTATCACTATGGGAACTACGTTATTTAGCTGTGCTGATAATGAAGGAAATAAGATAACAATTGACAAAATAGAAGTTGTCGAAGATAGTGGGCCAAAAGATCTTACCAAACCTAATAACGACAAAAGTTTATCGCAAAAACCACCTTCCACTCTTCCATCATCTATCAGCGTAGAGACTATAAATGGCGGTACTGCAGAAGCTGTTGGATATTACCATGATGATTATTCTGGAACTGTTACTGGTTTACCTGCTATTGAAAACTTTGAAATATCATCTCCTGAATATCCTGGCGGATTTGAAAGATTTAATACCTACATTAAAAATGAATTTCAAATTCCTAAAAAAGCCAGACGAATTACGGGAGAAATTGAGGTTTCTTTTGTGGTAAATAAATTGGGAACTTTGGAGCAATTTAAAGTTTTTGACAATATTGGTCATGACGTTGGAGAAGAAATGATTCGGGTTTTAAAAAATTCAAAAGTAAAATGGATGCCCAAAATATTTAATGGAAAAGCAAGCCCTGACACTATTAGAATGAATATTGTTTTGCAAAAAGACAGTCTAAATACGGAAAGAAAAAACAGAAAAATTTCAAAAATAGTTTCAATTAATCTTGTCAACAAGAATGAGAAACTTGTTAGTCAAACCAACTAAATTAGAGCATGGAAAACAAATACAAAATAACGATTCCTGAACCCTGTCAAGAAAATTGGGATCAAATGGCTCCAAAAGACAATGGAAGATTTTGTTTGAGTTGTACTAAAACGGTTATTGACTTTACTTCGATGCTTCCTGAAGAAATTCAGCATTACTTCATTCAAAATCAAAATCAGAAAATTTGTGGCAGATTTAAAAAATCACAATTAGATCGTATTACGATTCAAATTCCAAATCGTGTTTTATATTCTCAGACAAACTATCACAAAATGTTTTTGCTGGCTTTGTTTGTTGCCATGGGAACAACTTTGTTTAGTTGTGCAGATAAAGAAGGAAACAAGAAAAAAATTGATCAAATCGAAATTGTTAATAATACTACTCAAAATCAAGATGAAGATGTTTCATCATGTTATGGGCATCAAATTGAATCTAAAAAACAAAAACGTGTCAAAGAAAATCCAAATAATTTTGTAATTGGAAAGTTAATAATGCCCAAAGAAGAACCTTTTAGGTATTCTACAATTTACAATTCAAATGATTTAGACATTTTACCCGCTCCAAAAGGTGGAATGAAAAAATTCTATGCTTATGTCTCTAAGAATTACACTTCTTCAAAAAAAGGAGAAATGTCTCTATTATTTGTTGTAGAAAAAGATGGTACTTTGACTAATTTTAAAGTTACTAAAAACACATCTGCAGAAAATGAAAAAGATATTATTAAGATTTTAGAATCTGCTCCTGAATGGATTCCAGGTAAATTCAAAAACAAAACTGTCCGATCATCTTACATTTTACCACTTTCATTTAAAAATTAATATGAATAATAAACATAAAATCACGATACCAAAACCTTGTCACGAAAACTGGGATCAAATGACTCCAAATGAAAATGGTCGCTTTTGTTTGAGCTGTTCTAAAACGGTTATTGATTTTACTGATATGCTTTCTGAAGACATTCAGCAGTTTTTTATTCAAAATAACAATCAAAAAGTTTGCGGAAGGTTTAGAAAATCGCAATTAGATTCTATTACAGTTCAAATTCCTGATCGTATTTTATATTCACAAACTAATTATCGTAAAATGTTCCTACTTGCTTTGTTTATTGCTATGGGAACAACCTTATTCAGCTGTGCAGATAAAGACGGTAAAAAGAAGAAAATTGAAAAAATAGAGGTTGTTACAAAAACTACATCAACTGAGCCTATTATGGTTGGAGAACCAGCAATTGACGAAAATGATACCATTCATAATGTTGTACCTCCGCCACCTCCACCAAAAGTCAATAAGGTTAAGTTTGTCAATCCTAAAGGAACGGATAAGTCTGTATGCGTTAAATCTGAGAAAACAAACAACAACAAAAAGCAGGTTGCCAAAGAACCTATCTATATCAATGGAGAAGTTGCCAGTTATGTTAATGCCGAATTTCCAGGAGGAATTGATCAGTTCTATACTTTTTTTTCGAAAGAATTTAAAACTCCTGAAGATCAATATCTCAAAAATTCTAAAATAAAAATTTCATTTGCAGTAGAAAAAGATGGTTCAATGTCGTACTTACAATCTGAACCTGCGATTGACAAGAGTTTAGAACAGGAAATCATAAGAGTTTTAAAAGCGTGTCCTAAATGGCAGCCAGGTTTATTAGATGGAAAAAAGACCAAAATGCAGTATTCATTACCAATAGCATTTTAATCTCCATAAAAAATAAATTTAAAACCGTAAATTTGCTTTTTACCTTGATAATGAAAAGCGATTTACTTTCTAACATATACAATCCAGCCGATTTA
The DNA here is from genome assembly GCF_024649945.1 of Flavobacterium panacis. Classification (GTDB taxonomy): domain Bacteria; phylum Bacteroidota; class Bacteroidia; order Flavobacteriales; family Flavobacteriaceae; genus Flavobacterium; species Flavobacterium panacis. The sequence goes on from NZ_JANKMS010000005.1 coordinate 131,926, forward strand.
CGTCTTTTAAAAGAAGAACAGCTTGCTCAAGTTGCTCAAGAATTACGTCAGTTTATTATTGATGTCGTTTCTGTAAAAGAAGGTCATTTAGGAGCGAGTTTAGGTGTTATAGAACTTACTATTGCCTTACATTATGTTTTTAATACTCCCGAAGATTTATTGGTTTGGGATGTTGGACATCAAGCTTACGGACATAAAATCCTGACCGAGAGACGAGAAATTTTTCATACCAACAGACAAATAGACGGAATTTCTGGTTTTCCAAAAAGAGGCGAAAGCATTTACGATACTTTTGGTGTTGGACATTCTTCTACATCTATTTCTGCTGCTTTAGGAATGGCAATTGCTTCTAAAATTAAAGGAGATTTTGAAAAAGAACATATTGCAGTCATCGGAGATGCTTCTATTGCGAGCGGAATGGCTTTTGAAGGTTTAAATCATGCAGGAGTTACCGACTCTAATTTATTGGTGATTTTAAATGATAACGCAATCGGAATTGATCCGAGTGTGGGCGCATTGAAAAAATATCTTACTGCTGTAAAAGAAGGTAAAAATCCGAGAAAAAACAACATGATCAAATCATTGAATTTTGATTATTCAGGTCCGATTGACGGACATGATTTTCCAACTTTAATTGCCGAATTAAATCGTTTAAAAAAGATAAAAGGTCCTAAATTTCTTCATATTGTAACAACAAAAGGAAAAGGATTGCAACAGGCAGAAGAAAATCAGGTGAAATATCATGCTCCTGGAAAATTTGATGCATTAACAGGTGAATTGCAATTAAAATCGGAGGAAAATCTTCCACCCAAATATCAGGACGTTTTTGGTTTAACGATTTTAGATTTAGCCCGAAAAAATGAAAAAATAATCGGAATCACGCCAGCGATGCCATCTGGAAGTTCATTAAAGTTTATGATGGATGAACTGCCAGAACGTGCTTTTGATGTTGGAATTGCCGAACAGCATGCCGTAACACTTGCCGCTGGAATGGCAACGCAGGGTATGATAGTGTATTGCAATATTTACTCGACTTTTTTACAGCGTGCTTACGATCAGGTTATTCATGACGTTGCTCTACAGGATTTACCCGTAATATTTTGTTTGGACAGAGCTGGTTTGGTTGGCGAAGACGGCGCAACACATCACGGCGTTTTTGATATTGCCTATCTGCGTTCTATTCCAAATATGATGATTTATGCACCTCTTAATGAAATTGAACTCCAAAATATTCTTTACACTGCTCAATTAGGATTACCTCATCCAATTGCAATTCGATATCCGAGAGGACGTGGCGTTTTACCCAATTGGGAAGTAGAAAATTTCGGACATTATGAAAAAATACAAATTGGTCAGGCAAAATGCTTAAAAGATGGTACGAAAATTGCTGTTCTGTCGGCCGGAACAATTGGAAATAATGTTATAGAAGCTCTGAAAGAATCAACTCATTCTGAAACCATTGCACATTATAACTTTAGCTTTATTAAACCACTAGACATCAATACATTAAAAACTATATTTTCTAACTTCGAAAACATTATTACAATTGAAGACGGAGTTAAAAAAGGCGGTTTTGGAAGTGCCGTTTTAGAATTTGCAGCATCAAATAATTTCAAAAATAATATTGAAATTTTAGGTATTCCAGATGAATTTATAGAGCACGGAACTGTAGCACAACTGCAACAATTATGTAATATTGACGTTAAAAGTCTAGTAAATCTTTTTTCTAACGGTTCAAAATAAGTATTTTGCGACACCAAAACAATTACCAAATGAAATTATTACGTTCAACCCTTTTACTATTTTTACTACTAAGTAATTCGACAATCTTCGCCCAAATTATACAAACCACTTTAAGTCCGAATCAAGTGCCTAAACCGCCCTCGAACTGGGCACAAAAGAACCAATTAGGTTTTGACATTTCAGAAATTGCTTTTGTCAACTGGAGTGCCGGGGGAACAAGTTCTATTTCAGGTTTATTTAAAGGGGAATTTGGTAGAACTTATACAAAGAAAAATCATAAATGGGTTAACGAACTTATTGTAAAATACGGTTTAAACAAACAAGACGGAACTGAATTAAGAAAAACAGACGACGCTCTTCAGTTTAACTCGACTTACGGGTTTAGAAAAGATACTGCATCAAACTGGTATTATTCTTCAAAATTAAACTTCAATACACAGTTTACCAACGGTTACAATTATCCAAATAGAGAGGTCGCAATCTCTAAACCTTTCGCACCAGCGTATATCTTTCTGGGAGCTGGAGCCGAGAATGCAAATAAGAAGAAAAATAGAGTTTTTTACTTCTCACCTATTACGTTAAAAACTACTTTAGTATTAGATCAATATCTTGCAAACCAAGGTTCTTTCGGGGTTAAGAAAGCGGTTTATGCGCCAGATCCGCTAGATCCTACACAACAAATATTAATTGAAGAAGGTCAAAAGGTAAAAGCCGAATTTGGTATTCTTTTTACAGCTTATATGAAAAACGAAATCTACAAAAACGTTTTTTATGAGAACAGATTAAGCTTGTATACCGATTATCTAAATAAATTCGGAAATGTCGATATTGATTATGATACTCGTTTAGACCTTGTGGTTAATGCTTATGTAAAAGCCAATATCGGAGTTCATTTAATTTATGATGATGATATTAAAACCAAAAAAGACGTTGTCGATCCAACAACTGGAAACAAAACGCAAGTAAACGACGGACCAAGAATGCAGTTACGACAAGTTCTTGGAGTTGGTCTTGTTTACGCTTTCAAATAAGAAAACAAAATTTACAGCCATAAAAAAAGCTTCTTTATTACTTAAGAAGCTTTTTTTATATTTTCAAGTGAATGTTTTAACGCTTTTTCTGTCCTTGAATTGTTTCGTACAATTCCAATGCATTTCCGTCTGTTAGTAAAGAAACATAATGGCAGATATGCAATAAACGTTCATACAAATTACCTTTATCTAAATGATGCTTTTCTGGCAACATTTTCAAAATTAGTTTATCGTAGTTTGAAGCCGTTCCTTCGTATTTATTATTGAATGCAGTAATAAATTTATCTAATAAAGTTTGAATGATTTGGTAACCAACAATTTCTTTCTCAATAACTTCACGACTTTGGTAGATTTTTTCAACACTCAATTTGATGATGTCATTCATCTGAGCTTTATATTTGCTTTTATCTGTTAAAGCATACGGGAATTTTCCAGCCAAAATTGCTTCTTCATTTTCAATAAAAACCTCTACAGCATCATTAATTAACGAACCAATAGCAAGCGCACGTAAATAGCTAATTCGGTCTTCTTTGGTTTCTAATGTTTTGTATTTGGCAACACCAATATTATCTTTTACCAATTTGATAAGATATTCTAAAGCATAATCTTCAGACACTAAACCTAGATTTATTCCGTCTTCAAAATCGATTATTGTATAGCAAATATCATCTGCTGCTTCGACTAAATATGCCAACGGATGTCTTTCAAAACCAATATCATCTCCAGATTTAGATATCATTCCCATATCTTTTGCTACTTCTTCAAAAAATAATTTATCTGTTTGAAAGAAACCATATTTTTTGTCAGAAATATCATTTGTTGGCTTTTTAGGAAGGCTTTCTTTTGGATATTTCATAAAAGCGCCTAAAGTAGCGTACGAAATACGAAGTCCGCCTTCAATTCCTGGACGACTTGCTGTAAGAACTGAAAAACCATTAGCATTTCCTTCAAAATCAATTAAATCCTGCCATTGTTTATCGGTAAGTTGATTTCTATATTTCTGTCCGTTTCCAATCGAAAAATATTCTCCTATCGCTTTTTCACCAGAATGTCCAAAAGGCGGATTTCCGATGTCGTGTGCCAATGAAGCAGCAGCAACAATAGCCCCGAAATCATTCATATGATAACCGTGAATTTCTTTTAGATAAGGATATTTTTCAATGATTTTTTTTCCAACCAAACGCCCAAGCGAACGCCCAACAACAGAAACTTCCAAACTGTGTGTTAATCTTGTATGTACGAAATCCGTTTTAGAAAGCGGAATAACTTGTGTTTTATCTTGTAAACTTCTAAAAGCAGAGGAAAATATAATTCGGTCATAATCTACTTCAAACCCCAAACGAGTATCATCTTGTTCTACACGTAATCTTTTGCTTGTATCTCCCTGACGTCTTAAGGATAAAAGTTGTTCCCAGTTCATTTTATTATTTTAAATTTCTGATTTTAGATTTTAGATTGAGAATCTAGACCTCAAAAATACGTTTTTATTTTAGGATAATATTCAATAAAAATAGGCCAAAGATAATTTGCTTTAAAAGATAAAATGATTTGTTTGCAACGATCCTTTATTATTTTTTGAAGCAGAAAATTTCGTTTTCAAAACACGTTCTGTCCCGTTATCCGTTATATCTTTTGTGGCAAACCCTGCCACAAAAGGATATCACTCCTACCGGGGCTAAACAAGAACTTTTAGTTTTCATAAAACCTTTAGCAAACAAAAAAGCGCTCCAATTGGAACGCTTTTTATTATTTACAAAATCTAAAATTAGAAATTCTTAGAAATTCCAATATTAACTGTTTTACCAAAATTGAAGCCAAAACTTTTCACATCTGGACCATCGTTATCAAAACTTAGTGATTCATATCCTAAACCTCCAATACTGAAGTTCAGACCAAATCCTTTTTTCATATTGATAAAAAGCGCTGGAGTAATTCCTGCATAAAACCCATCTGCCTTAATTGTCGAATTACCTGTTCCATCATCTGTTGTTGTTTTCTGATTTTGAAAACCAGCTCCTAAGTCCGCAAATACTGAAAAAGTCTCATTTAATGGCATTGTATAACGCACAAATGCACCAAATTTATTAGCATTTAATTTTGCTTCTCCATTACTGTTCTCATCTTGCTGTTTTGAAGAAGACAATGTAAATTCACCTCCAACAGTCCAGTTGTCATGAAACTGGTAACCCACTCTTGGAGAAAATTCAAAAGCATCAGTTTTAAATTTGACTACACCGTAATCAACGGTTTGAGAAGTGTAACCAACATTTCCACCAACTAAAACTGTTCCCTTTTGGGCATTTGCAAAGCCAAATACTGACAATGCAAGAATAAGTAGCATTTTTTTCATAATTGATTAGTGTTTAAATTTTATAGTTATTTACCAACAACGATGCCATCAAAAAACAAAAAAGTAAGTACAAACTTATATTTACAATTAATTAATGAAGCCAAAATGCGCTCTTAACAAATACGACTTTTATTACAAATTTTGATGCAGTTAAATTTACATACGCATAAAAAAAGCACCCCGATTGGAGTGCTTTCTGAAATTGAATTTATAAAACCAAGATTAGAAGTTTTTAGAAATCCCAATATTAAATGTTTTACCGAAATTGAAGTAGAACTTACTGTAATCCTCTCCATTATCATCGTAATTTAATGTTTCATATCCTAAACCACCAATACTGAAGTTAAGACCAAAACCTTTTTTCATGTTGATAAAAAGCGCTGGAGTTACATCTACATAAGCACCATCTCCTTTATATCTTACATAGTTATTAGCATTGATATACTCTTTGTTTTTTACAGTTTGGAAACCTGCTCCCATATCTGCAAAAACAGAAAAAGTTTGACTTAATGACTTAGTGTAACGTACAAAACCTCCTGTTCTAAATTTATTGTTTTTGTATTTTTCATCTGCATTATCAACATCAGTTGAGCTTAATGAAAGTTCTCCTCCAACTGTCCAGTTTTCGTGAAATTGGTAACCTACTTTAGGAGAGAAAGTAAAAGTACTTGCTTTTGCTTCACTAAATCTGAATTCTGATTTTTCAGAAGTGTAACCAATGTTTCCACCTACTAAGATTGTTCCTTTTTGTGCGTTTGCAAAACTGCAGATAGCCAAAGCAGCCATCACTAAAATTTTTTTCATGATTTGGGTTTATTTTTAATTTTAGCATTCCTTTAACAATAACAATGCCGTGAATCCAAGGGTTGTTAATTTTTTTTAGAAATACTTTAGAAGGCAAAATGTAGTAATCGAAACTATTTCTCGTTACTTTTGTAACAAATAAAAAGTCCATGTCGATAGAAGTAAACAGCATATCAAAAAGTTACGGAGAGCAAAAAGCTTTAAATGAAATTTCTTTTAAAATTGAGAAAGGAGAAATTGTAGGATTTCTTGGTCCGAACGGAGCCGGTAAATCTACCTTAATGAAAATTTTGACTACTTATTTACTTGCCGATAGTGGCTCAGCCCTTGTAAATGGCCACGATGTCATGACAAAGACTAAAGAAGTACAACGTTCGATTGGGTATTTACCAGAGCATAATCCGTTATATTTGGATTTGTATGTTCGTGAGTATTTGGCTTTTAATGCCGACGTTTATAACGTGCCAAAAACACGAATTGAAGAAGTAATTCAACTGACAGGACTGACACCCGAAAGCCATAAAAAGATTAGTCAGCTTTCTAAAGGATACCGCCAACGTGTTGGATTGGCAAATGCTTTACTTCATGATCCAGAAGTTTTAATTTTGGATGAACCAACTACAGGTCTGGATCCGAATCAGTTAATGGAAATTCGTAATGTGATTAAAAATGCAGGAAAAAATAAAACTGTTTTTTTATCTACACACATCATGCAGGAAGTCGAAGCTATCTGTGATCGTGTCATAATTATTGACAAAGGAGAGATTGTTGCAGACAACAAATTAGACCATTTGGTTAGCGCCGATAAAGAGCAAGTTATTGAAGTTGAGTTTGATTATAAAATAGAAGAACAACTTTTAGCGAAGTTGGAAAATATTTCTTCATACATTAATACACATGACATGACATGGGAACTGACTTTCATCACTGATAAAGACATGCGCCCAGCAATCTTTGATTTTGCAAATGAAAATGGTCTTAAAACTTTACAATTGAATCAGAAAAATAAAAACCTAGAGGCTGTTTTTAGAGAAATTACTAAATAAGTATTCGGTTTTTAGTTACTGTTTTCAGTTAGAAAAGCGGTTTGTTTTAAATAAAACAAACCGCTTTTTTGTTTTTTCTTTCTCCTTCTTTCCACTACAAATCAGCAAATTAAGGTTTTTTCCATAAAAATATTTTCTATTTTTATTTAGACTTGTTATAAATAGTGTTATATTTGGCAAATCAAATTTTAAATGCCACGGTATGTTACTTACACTCCAAACCTTAAAAAAAACCATTTCTGTTGTTTTAAATCAAGCAATAAATCTTCAAAAAAGGTTTTCAGATAAATTAGAACAAATTGTTCTGCAATAAATTCTAATTCGAAAAATGACCCGATTACATTCTAAACAAAATTTAGAATTTGCCAAATTACAAACAACATGAAAAATATTATAACATCCATTATGCTTGCTTTTTCGGTATATGGATTTTCACAAGAAAAAGAAAAAACAGACAGCATTGTCGAAACCGCTATAAACGCACTGGATGAAATTGTGATTACAAAAAAGAAAGTTTTATATACGCAAAAATCAGATCGTCTTGTTTTTAATGTAGAAAACAGTATTGTGTCTGAAGGTGGTACCGCACTAGATGTTCTATCGCGCGCGCCAGGCGTTGTTGTATCTCAGGATGGTGATTTATCGATTCGTGGACAACAAGGTGTTGCGGTAATGATAAATGGAAAACTAACGCAACTTTCTCAAAAAGAATTAGCTAATTATCTAAAAGCAACTACTTCTTCAAATATTAAACAAATAGAGGTTATTACCAATCCTTCTGCTAAATATGATGCAGCTGGAAAAGCCGGAATTATTAATATCATTTTAAAGAAACCAAATGCATCAGGTCTAAAAGGAACTGCTTTTACGAGCTATGGTAGAGGCCGAAAAAACAGAACCAACTCTGGTTTCAATTTAAATTACAATAAAGATAAATGGGGTGTTTTTGGAAATTACAGCTATACATTCCGTGGTGAAGAAGAGCATAAAGAATTCAACCAGATTCAGTTTACAGATCTTACACGTCAGGAAATTGCGAGCAAGAATCACCAAACTTCGATTACGGACGAACCTTTAACTTCTAATAATTTCAAAATTGGAACGCAGTACGAAGTTTCGCCAAAAACGAATTTGGAAGTTTATGTTGATGCTAAAATCGGACGTTATCAAAATATGGCCGATGGAACCAATACAGTATTTAACACTGCTAATCAGCCTATTTTTGATGCTTTGACTTATAACGACAGTAAAGAAAAGTGGTTTGATTATACGTATGCTTTTTCTGGAGTTCATAAATTTAATACCGAAGGTAAAAACATGACTTTCGATTTTGAATATGAAACTTCTAAATTCAGATCTAATCAGTTTCAAAGTGCTAACAATAGAATTAGTTCAACAATTGTAAATGATCGTCGCGGTTACATTCCGTCTCAGTTAAAAGTTTTTACAGGAAAGGTTGATTTTGTAAATCCTTTAAAAGAGAAACAATCTATAGAATGGGGTTTTAAAGGAAGCATTAAAAATAATGACAACCCTTCTGTTTACGAATATTATGATAACAATCAATGGTTAATCGATCTTAATTCGACGAATCATTTTGAATACAATGAACAGATTTATGCCGCTTATGTGAATTATAAATATCAGCTGGAAAAGCTAAACATTCAGGCTGGTTTAAGAACGGAATATACTGCGATTAACATTGATCAGAAAACGCTAAACGAAGAGCATAAAGATGATTATATGAAATGGTTTCCGAGTCTTTCTTTGAAGTACGAGTTTACAAACAACCATTCTGCCCACGCTTCATACAGTAAAAGAATCAACAGACCGAGTCAGTTCGATTTGAATCCGTTTCGTTTTTATGATGATTCCTTCAATTATTCGCAAGGAAATCCAAACTTGATTCCAGAGATTACTCACGCGATGGAAATTGGTTATGCCTGGAAAAGTAATTTTATGGCTTCTGTTTATTTTAACAGTACCAAAGATATTTTCACGGAAGTGTACAATTACAATCCCGACACGAATACAACGGTTACCACTCAAATAAATGTTGACAACTCATACAATTATGGAATCAACATTACGAATACAGCAGAATTTTACAAATGGTGGTCTGTGAATACTTTATTCAATGTTTTTGAAAACAAATTCATGGGAAATACATTAAACAGTAACACCATCGATCCAATAATGACTTTGAATGTAAGTGTTCAGAATTCATTTACGATAAGCGAAACATGGAAAGCGGAAGGAAATGCTCAATATCAATCAAAATCAAATCTTGGAGTTTATCAGAGAGATGGTTTCTTTGATTTCAGCATTGGAATTTCGAAACAAGTTTTAGCTAAAAAAGGAAACATCAAACTGAATTTTACCGATGTTTTCAATACCAATAATTTTTACATTAAGTCTGTAGTTGCGCAAACGAGTATTGACAAAAGATATGATCTGGACAATCGTATTGCGACAATTGCATTTACATACCGTATCTAAAAGTTCGTTCTTTAAATACCTTGTTTTTTGTTTTTTTTTGTGTTAGTTAAGAGCCTGTTCCTTCAAACAGGCTCTTCTTTTTTTGTTTGTTTTTTTAGCCACGAATTCACGAATTTTTCTAATTACAGAACCCCTTAAATTACTCTCTCTTTAAATTTCACATATACAAATTGTTATTTAACTATGGGACGCAATTAAACACATAATCATAAACATTTGAAATCCTTAAAAATTAAATCTTAATCTGTTTTAATATAAATATAACCTTTCGATTAAAACCATAAAAAAAGTCTTTTCAAAGCTTATCTCACTTTAAAAAGACTCTTCAAAAACAATTGTAATTCCTTAGTTTTTCTTTGTTTTTTTCTTTCTTCCCCACCAGATATAAAAACCTGTAATTGGTAAACTGGCACAGATTAAACTCGCTGTAAAATAGAGAATTTTCGTTGTTATACCACCAATTGCACCTACGTGAAGACTGTAATTGGAACGACTCATCCAATCGTGGAATTTTTCGTCGCCTATATATTTTCTTGAATTTGGAAGCAATTCTAAAGTTTTCTGATCAAAATATAAATCTCTCCAATTTCCGTTATGCATGTCGGTACAGGCGTAAAAATTATCTTTTGGTTCGTCTGGAAAATGAATGATGACAGCTTCGGTATTATGCTTTGCAATTTCGTTTCTAACTTTATTAAAGATAATATCCGCAGAAGTCAGCATATCATATTTAGGTTTTGAAAGCGTGTCTGGTTTTATTTCCGATACCACTTCTTTTTTGTTCTTTTCGTTAGAAAAACCTCCTGTAATCCAATAGGTACTTTCGCGCACCCAATGAAAACTCATAATTAAACCTGTCAACGCAATCAAAAAGGCTAAAAGCAGGGAGTAAAACCCTAAAACGTTATGAAGATCATAATTCAGTCTTTTAAATTTGGCATTCCATTTAATTTTAAAACTACTGTTGACGGTTGTTTTATTCCATTTTTTTGGAAACCATAAAATGATACCGCTTATTAATAAAAAGAAAAAGATTAAAGTTGCCCAAGATGTTACCGTTGTTCCTATTTCTCTTCCCAGCCAGATATAACGATGTCCTTCATCAATTTCATGGAAAAAATCTTCGTGATCAACCATTCCGGTAATTTTTCCATTATAAGGATTTACATAAATCAAAGAATCGGATTCTATATCCACTTTTATGGTTTTATCTAAACCGTTATACCATACTCCGTGAATTTCTTTTGTTGGCAGTTCTTTTTTAACTGCCGCATATATTTTAGAAGGTGGTAAAACTTTATCTGCACTTTGGGCTTCAACTTTAAGCCACGGAGATGTCATTTCTTTTATTTCGTGTTCAAAAACCAAAATGCAGCCTGTAATTCCCATTATAAAAACTACAATTCCAGAAGCCAATCCGAGCCATAAATGCAGCCAGGCATTGATCTTACTGAATCTGGATTTTCCTTTATTTGGAGGTTTGTTTAAACGTTTTTTTAAAATATTCATGCCATTTAATTTGTAAAAGCAAAATGGCCTGAGGATTACGTTAATAATACCTCAAGCCATTTTTTAATGTAAAAAATTAGTATGTAAGTTTACCAATTGCAGGTAAATAAAGACCTTCTTTGATAAGCGCTCCCGCTTTTGCTACACCTGTTGCAACATCGATTTGGTAAACACGTGCCTCATCACCTGTAACAAAACTTTTGTATGCTTTTCCATTTTCAAAAAATAAACTTCCAATTCCAAAAAACTCATCTCCACCGTGATCAGGCAAACCAGTCACAGCAAGAATAGTCTGATTTGCTAAATCTAAAATAGCAGACTTGAAAATTGTTTTTGTATTTAAGAAACTGTAAACTGCATTTGCAGCATCAACATCATTAGGAATATAAGAGATAAAAACTTTTTCTCCTCCTACTGGATAAGCTGCAAGAACTTTTCCTTTTAAAGTACTTTCTTCTAAATTGAAGAAGTAACCTGGATCAAACTTAGCATCTCCTTTTTTGATACGTAAAACTCCTGATTTAGCAGATGTAACAGGATATCCTCCCGCACGTGCATTCGAAGAAAATGTATAAATATCTCCAGATTCTGTTTGAACAATTCCAGTATTGGTATAATACATTCCAATTGAAGTTGTTCTAGTATCTTTAATTGTGGTAACATATTCTAAAGAAGGATATTTGTACACTCTTATTGTAGCATCGGACGATAATACTTTATTTGTTCCGTCTGTTACATCTTTAGTATAAACTGGAACAAAAAGTTTATCTCCTGATGTAGAAGCTCCAGTTGGCCAGTATAAAATCTTTTTATTCTCTGGGTTTACAGAGAAATCATTAAACTTACGTCCTTCTACAGAAACAGTTGCAGGATTGTAAATCATAAGTTCATAATCTGATGAACTTCCGTCCCAAGTTGCACCAATATTGATTAGTTTTTTATCATCTGTATAACCAGCGGCGTAAGAAGATTCGAAAGCTAGTTTACCATTTTGTACTAATTTCCCTGAGCTGTTAAGTTTAAAAGAAGCAGCCCCTTCATCATCTGTGCTCAAAGCAAAAAATGTATTTTCAATAGGAAAACAAGTTCCGTTTTGTTCGATTCCAACTCCTTTAGCACTGATTTCACCGGTCATTAACTGATCTGTAGAATTGAAATCAAGAATATACTGCGTATAATCGTCAAGCCAATAAGAAGCTACATATTTAGTACCGTTTACAGTTGGTTCTGTTTGTTCTGGTGAATCATCACTACTACACGAAAAAATAGAAAGTGACAGACAAGTCAAAGCAAAGCATTTTGCAAATTTGTTTACAAACATGATTTAAAGTATTAAGGGTTATTATTATTTTAATTATTGAAGAAAATATCTAAACTTAACTGAGAAGGAACGACCCGGTTTTTGAACCTTGAAATAGTCATAAACCTTTACATCGGTAATGTTTCTGCATTCGAAAGCCAGATTATATGTTCCGTTTAAGAAAGAATAAGCAATCATTGCATTTTGTGTAAACTGTTCCGGAATTGCCTTTTTGGTTTCTAAGCTTCCTAAAACTGGCCATGTCAGATAAAAATCGTCTATGTAGTTTGCACTTGCGTTTAGAGAAAGTCGGTCTCCTTTTGATTTGACATTTTTAAAGTTGAAAGTCAGATCGGCATTTCCAAAAAAGATCGGAACGTTTGGTAATTGCGCATTATACAAAGCATCCGGACTTGTTGTGCCAGTCTTAAATTTGTTCTTATTAAGACTTTTTTGGTAAGTACCATTTACTTCGAAAGTAAGAAGGTCTTTATATCCATATCTTAGCACTCCATCAATACCTGTTATTTGTACATTTTGAAGATTCTCAAAAACGGTTTTATCTCCGTCTTGTCTTTCTCTGATAAAATCTTTTGCCTGTCTATAGATCAAACTAGTTTCGGCACTAAAATGATTTTTGGTTTGTTGAGTCAGAAATGCCAATCCGAAATTTGCATTATCGCTGCTTTCTGGTTTCATTCCGATATTGCTGTTGATTGTTAATCCGTCACCCAGCATTTCCGTCGCTGATGGTAAACGGTAAGCATGTTCATAAGAAGCTTTTATCTGAAATTTGTCTGATAAATGATAAGCAGAACTCGCTCCATAACCATAATTGGTTGACGACGCAGATTGATTAATCGAATTCGAAACCATTTTGGTAGACAATTCATAGAGCTTCCCAAAAGCAGAAATTGCAAGTCGGTTATCTAAGCCACTAAAATTGTAACCAAAACCTAAAATACTTTTGTCAATGGTTGGCTCACCAAGATCAATAACTTTTGCAAATTCTTCGGTTGCCTTTCTTTTGTATGCCAGATAGGTATAATTTAAAGCTATAGAATGCTGATCATTCAGCTGATATTTTAAATTGGAAGTTAGTTGCGCATTTGTTTCATCGTATACATAAATCGTTTTATTGCCCAATTCTCCTTTGTCTCCTGCATTTGCAAACTGTCTGTAAACATAATTTCCTGTCCAATCGTAAACTCTCGAAGAAGTATCAATCGAACGGTTGTTTACCAGAGCGTAGGTAGAATTAACATTCAAAGACAAACCTTTGGTAAAAAGATTGTCTTTTTTGTATTTCAAGGAACTGATAAAACTTTCGCTATCCGTAAAAGCTTGTCCAACCACTTTCTGCATGGTTCTTCCTTGTTGGATTTCTTTCTTATTTCCTGCCATTGCAAAACCAACAAGTAAATAATCTGCGAAACTTTTATTCTTAAATCCAGCTTCGGCCATTATTGTTCCTGATTTATAAGCATCGTGAAAATGTCTATACTTCTGTTCAGGCAAAAACTTTGATGTATTTTTATCAACTATGCTTACATCAACTTTATAATCGTTATCGGAGTAATTCGCAAATGCATTAATGTTGGCGATAAAACCATCTCTTCCAGAAAATCTCGTATTAACAGCAGCTCTGTGCGTATTAAACGAACCATAACTGTACGAAGCATCAATGTAACGGTTTACATTTTTGTTGGTTACAATGTTTACTGCTCCACCCAATGCGTCGGCACCTAATTCTATTGGCACGACACCTTTGTAGACATCAATTCTTTCCGCCATATTCACGGGAATATTATTCAGCGTAAGCGCAGAACCGTAACTGTCCATAGGAACTCCGTCAAGGAAAAACTTAACCTGATTCCCCGAAAATCCATTCAAAGAAAAATTAAACGCAGAGCCCAATCCTCCATATTCACGAATACGAACTCCAGTTGTTTTATTCAATACCTGATTTAAATCTGCAGATGTATTGTATGTTTTTTTAAGATCTACTGCAGTGATATTATAGGCCTGTTCGCGAACACGTTGTACTTTAGATTTCCCAGTGACAGCCACTTCGTTTAAAGTCGCCATATCTTCCTCAATAGTAATATTCTCAATAGTTTTACTGCCTTGTTTTAAAACAATCGCTTTCTCTGTTGTTTTAAAACCCGTATAAGCAACCACCAATGTATAGTTTCCAGGTGCTGCGTTAAGTTTATATTCTCCCTTACTATTGGTTAGCGTTGCGTAAGGTGTTCCCTTCAGCGCAACCGAAACCCCTTCTTCTGGTTTTCCTGCATTTAAAATAACTCCGTTTAAGCTTGTATTGTTTTTTTGTGAATACCCTTGAAATGAAGTCAGCAGAATTGTAATCAAGAGCAATAATCTAGGTAGTTGCATTAGAATTTTTTGATTTTGAAAATTAAATTGCCACAAAATTAAAGGGTTCACAACGTTTTCCCAAATCTATTTTTAATTATTCTAAATAAGAATAATATTTAACTTTTAGAAGAAGAAATCAATAAAAAATATCTCGTTTCTTAATAAAGAATTAAGATTAAATTAATATTACCTTAAAATTTTTAATACAAAAAGTTAAAGATTTCTATATTTCTCTCCTAGAAATCAAAAAAAAGACATAAAAAAAGCCTGCTTATTAGTGTAGCAGGCTTTTAAAATATTGCGGTTGTAATGTTAGATTTCCATCTTCGAAATAATTTCTTTCATTTCTTTAATTACAATTTTTATGTCATTTTCAGTTGTTCTCCAATTTACAAACGAAGCTCGAATTCCTTTCTTATTTTGATAAAAAGTTGGGGTCATAAATACTTTTCCACTATCATTTAATTGAATTAGAAAGTCATTTACTTTGTCCTGATTTTCATTTCCTTTTAAAGTAAAACAAACATTGTTTAATCGAATTGGCGCCAAAAGTTCAAAATGTTCTTGTTCAATTAAAGCATTTCCGAAGTGAAGTGCCAATAATGTGCTTTTCTCAATAATATCACAAAAACCTTCTTTTCCGTAAGCCATCAAAGAAAACCAAACCGGCAATGCTCTCAAACGACGTGAGTTTTCTGGAACTACATTTAAATAATTAAAATTCTCCAAAGCATTTCCTAAGTAGGGCGCATTTGAATTCTGAAACGTTTCAATCTGTAGGTTTATATGTTCTTTTTTGATTAAATAAAAAGCACTTTCATAAGGAACATTCAACCATTTATGACAATCAATTGTAATGCTGTCTGCTCCTTCCCAACCTTCTACTAAATGTTTATATTTATCAGAAACAGCTGCAAAACCACCAAAAGCGCCATCAATATGCCACCAAAAATTGTGTTTTTCTTTTAGTTTAGAAATTGCTTTAAAATCATCGAAATCAGCTGTGTTTACAGTTCCTGCACTCGAAATCAAGATAAAAGGTTTTCCGTTTAAAGCTTTGATTTTTTCTTCCAGATCAGCAACATCCATTGCTTCTCGATTGCCTTCAATTGTTTTTACAACAGTGTAATTCTGACTTCCTATTCCTAACATCGATAATGATTTTATAGAAGAAGAATGAGGTGTTGCTGTGAGAATAGTAATGGTTTCTGAAATTCCGTTTTTAGCAAAATCTTTTCCAAATTGTTTTCCAAACCATTGTCTGGCAACTCCTAAAGAAGTAAAATTAGACATTGTCGCGCCAGTTACAAATCCGCCCATAAACGAATCTGGAAGTGCTAATAATTGAAGCAATAAATTAATCGTTTCAAATTCTATTAAAGCTGAATTTCCACCTTGTGCTGCTACAGATTGCGTGTTTTGGTCGTAAACCGATGCCAGCCAGTCACCTGCTACAGAAGCTGGCGTAGAACCTCCAGTTACAAATCCCCAATAACGTGGTCCTGGCGAAGAAACCAATAAAGGCTCTAATCTTTGTTTAAATTCTTCTAAAGCTCCCAACGAACCTAATCCAGTTTCATTTAATTCTTTCTTAAGTTCAGTAGAATACTTATTTGAAGTTGGAATGTTTTCCAGATTATTTAGAAAATTAATTCCCTGCTGTTTTGTTTTTTCTAAAATATTTTCAAAATCGTTTAGATCTTGTTGTAATATTGAATTCATAAGTGTGTTGTATTAATATTTTCACGCAGATAGCGTAGATAAAAGCATATTAAAAAATTTATTTTTTGTTTGAGAAAGTTACCACTTCGTTTTCTCGGAGAATCGTGAAACGAGCATCGATGAAATTACATCACCATTAGCATTTAACAAAGTTGCAATTGGGTCAACCAATGTTCCTAAAATCATCGCAACAGGTAAAGCTTGTTCCATTGGAAAACCATAAACCGTAATAGCTAAAACTTCTCCAATGTAACCGCCATTTGGGATTCCGCCTTCGACAATCGAAACAATTATTGTAATTCCAAGTGCCAAAAGAATAGTTGAAGGTTCTGTGAAATCTTTTCCAAACATGGCAAAAAGAAAAGTGATTTTTAAGATGGATGACATACTCGAACCATCTTTGTGCAAAGGCGCTCCAAGCGGAATTACGAGATTTCGAACATGCGCCGGAATTCCCATTTTTTGTGCCGCCTCCAGATTTGCAGGAATCGTAGCAATACTGCTGCAAGTCCCAATTGCAGTTAAAGAAGGCGTAATATTATTGCTCCAGAAAACTTTGAAAGCTCGTTTTCCACCAGCAACAAGCGCATACAAACTGAAAAATGTAAAGAAATAAAAGATACAAGCTGCATAATAAACCGCCATAGGTTTTGCATAAACGCCAAATAATTGAGGTCCGAAAATCCCAACTTGATAAGCAAAATAAGCTCCTAAACCTATTGGTGCAAATTTCATGATAATATTCAGCAATTGCTTCATGACTTCATTCCCAGAATCTAAAAAGCTTTTAAAAGCATTTCCTTTTTCTCCCGATTGCAAAGTCGCAAAACCAATTAAAAAAGAAAATATAATAAGCGCCAGCATACTTTTTCTGGACAATAATTCGAAGAAATCATTTGTCGTAACCAACTTTGCAATCTGATCGCCAACAGATCCTGATTCAATATTTTCAAACGGAACTTTCGCAACAGCAATATCTTGATGAATCGGAAAAAGATAAACCGCAAAAATCATGACGATGGCAGAAATCAAAAGCGTTGAGAGAAAAACCAAAACCATAATAAAAAACAGTTTCCCCAACTTTTCTTTCTGTTCCAAATTGGCAATTGAAGATCCAATTGTAAAAAAGATTAAAGGAATAATTGCTGTGAAAAGCAAATTCAGAAAAATATCTCCAATTGGTTTTATAACCAGAACTTTTTCTCCGAAAACTAACCCCAAAATACTCCCAACTATAATACCTCCTAGAAGTAAAAGTATACTGCTGTAACTTTGTAGAAAATTGATTTTTTTAGTTTCCATAAATTAAATAAAAACAAAGAGTGAAAGTATTCAAAAAGAGATTACGGAAATCGATCTGTTTTTTTTGCCACAGATTAAATGATTTCAAATGATTTTTAAATCTGTGTTAATCTGTGAAATCTGTGGCAAAAAATATAATAATTATTTCTCTAGAACAATTGTAGTAAAAGCTCTGTCAACCAATTCTCCAGTTTTACTTTTTACTTTTTCGCTCTGAGTTTCGGTGTAAACAATTTGAAAAGCAGTTTTTTCAATTAATTGCTGCGCTTTTGCGGTGCTGTAAAGCTCAAATTCAAATTGAGTAAACGGAAGCTTTTTCATAAAATCTTCTTCGGCAAATGTCAGACAGAAATTTCCATTTGCTTTTAAAACTCTGTAGATTTCCGAAAGTAATTCTTCTGGCTTTTGCCAAAAATAAATGGTATTTACTGTAAATATTTTATCGAAAGATTCATCTTCAAACGGAATTTCGTTTCCGTCATAAAGAGAAAAGAAAGCCTGTTTTTGAGAAACAAAATTCCTGTTGATTTGTCGTGCTTCCTGAAACATTAATTCAGACATTTCGAGTCCGTAATATTTTAGGTTTTCTGCTTGTTCAAAAAGAAATTCAACGTGGCCTGCGTTTCCGTGACCTAATTCTAGAATTTTATTCTCCTTTGAAATATTTAGATTTTGAATGGAATGTTTGGTCATATTGATATTCGTTTCGTTCATCATATTTCCCATTTCGATTCCTTTTTCTCCTGATGGATTTTTCAATTGTGAGGCTATGGCTTGTAATTCTTCTTTTTCCATGATGTGAAAATTTTAAAAGTTCTAAATTACACAATATCTCAATTCAAATTCCAAATTTTGAAAATCCAAATTCCATTTTTACAGACTATACTTGAATAACTTTGTCAAAGTTTTGAACTTTGACAAAGATTTTAGGCTTCATTCTCCACAATCTTGTCATTTCGACGGAGGAGAAATCTTCGTAAGTAGCTCCGCAAAGTTTTTCAATCTTTGTCGATTTAGCAACGGAGATTTCTCCTCCGTCGAAATGACAAACTGTGCTGACAACTTTGTCAAAGTTTAAAACTTTGACAAAGTTCTATACACGTAAATTTAAAAAACCTGACTAGCAATCTGACGAATATTCTCAGATTTACCCATTGAATAATAGTGTAAAAACGGAACTCCGGCTGCTTTTAATTCTAATGATTGCTGAATCGCCCATTCAATTCCAACCTGTTTGATTTCAGCGTTATTTTTGCATTTGTCTACCGCATCGATTAGATCTTCAGGCAAATCGATTCTGAAAATTTGTGGTAAAACCTGTAAATGTCTTTGAACAGCAATTGGCTTAATTCCAGGAATAATCGGAATTGTGATGCCCATTTCTCTTGCTTTTTCTACGAAAGCAAAATATTTAGCATTATCAAAAAACATCTGCGTTACTACGTAATCAGCACCAGCATCTACTTTTTCTTTTAATCTTTTTAAATCCGATTGTAAAGAAGGAGATTCTAAATGTTTCTCTGGATAACCTGCAACTCCAATACAGAAATCAGCTCTGTTATCAGTGTCGATTACTTCATGCAGATATTGTCCGCAGTTTAAATCTTTGATTTGTTTTACTAAATCAATTGCATAATGATTTCCACCTGCTTTTGGCACAAAAGACTGCTCGTCTTTCATAGCATCGCCACGAAGCGCCATTACGTTATTGATTCCTAAATAATGACAGTCAACCAGCACGTATTCCGTTTCTTCTTTAGTGAAACCACCGCAAAGTAAATGTGGCACCGTATCAACATTGTATTTATGTTTTATAGAAGCGCAAATCCCAAGCGTTCCTGGACGCATACGAGTCAGTTTTTTATCCAAAAGTCCGTTACCTTTATCAATATAAATGTACTCTTCACGAGAAGTCGTTACATCAATAAACGGCGGATTAAACTCCATTAACGGATCAATATTATCGTATAATTCCTGAATGTTTTTCCCCTTTTGAGGCGGAATAATTTCAAATGAGAATAATGTTTTTCCTTTGGCGTTTTCTATATGTTCTGTTACTTTCATTATTTGTTTTTTGTTTCAAAGTTCCAAGTTTCAGGTTTCAAGTTCTCTGCAGCAACTTGAAACTTTAAACATGAAACTAAAATAACTTTTGTTAATCTGCTATATTAGGGTTTAACCATTTCATTGCGTAATCAAGCGGTACATTTCGGCGTTTGGCGTAATCTGTAACCTGATCTTCTTTTATTTTTCCTAGACCGAAATATTTACTTTTCGGATTTCCAAAATAATATCCTGAAACCGAAGAAGCCGGCCACATCGCCATACTTTCAGTCAATTTTACTCCAATTTGTTTTTCAACATCAAGAAGTTTCCAGATTGTTGGTTTCTCCAAGTGATCCGGACAAGCTGGATAACCTGGAGCTGGGCGAATTCCTTTGTAACTTTCTTTAATCAATTCTTCGTTCGTTAACGCTTCTTCCGAATCGTAACCCCAGAAATCTTTACGCACTCTTTCGTGAAGATATTCGGCGAAAGCCTCAGCAAAACGATCTGCAAGTGCTTTAACCATAATTGAATTATAATCGTCTAAATTCTTTTCATATTCTGCTGCCCATTCATCTACACCAAAACCAGTTGTTACACAGAAAGCTCCCATGTAATCTTCGATTCCACTTTCTTTTGGCAAAATAAAATCGGCTAAAGCAGTATTTGGAGCACCTTTTGTTTTTTGTCCCTGCACACGAAGCGTCAAGAATTTCTCTAACACTTTTCCGTTTTCATCACGCAATTCGATATCGTCGTCATCAACCTGATTAGCAGGGAAGATTCCGTAAATACCTTTTGCTTTTAGTTTTTTCTCTTCTAAAATAACTTTTAACATTGCCTGAGCATCTGCAAAAACAGAAGTTGCTTCTTTACCCACAACCTCATCTGTTAAAATTGCTGGATATTTTCCGTGCAATTCCCAAGTCTGAAAGAATGGCGTCCAGTCAATGTACGGAACCAAGACATCTAATTCTACTTCAATAGTTTGTGCTCCAATTACTTTTGGTTTAACTGGAGTATATTCAGACCAATCCAATTGTAATTTATTTTTACGAGCTTCTTCAATCGTTAAGAAGTTTTTATCTCTAGAACGATTTAAGAACGTTTCTCTAAATGAATCGTATTCTGCACGAATATCTGCTGCATATATTTTTCGGTTATGATCTAACAAGTTTCCTGCAACAGTTACGGCTCTCGAAGCATCGTTTACGTGAATTACAGTTTCTCTGTATTGAGGTGCAATTTTCACGGCTGTATGCGCGCGCGAAGTCGTTGCCCCGCCAATCATAATCGGGATTTTAATATTTTGTTTGTCTAATTCTTTGGCCAAATACACCATTTCGTCAAGCGAAGGCGTAATCAGTCCGCTTAATCCGATAATGTCTACTTCATGTTCGATTGCCGCTGCAATGATTTTCTCCGGAGGAACCATTACACCTAAGTCTACAATCTCGTAATTGTTACAAGCCAAAACAACCGAAACAATGTTTTTTCCAATATCGTGAACGTCACCTTTTACAGTCGCCATCAGGATTTTTCCGTTTCCTTGTTTGTCGCCTGCTTGTTTGCTTGCTTCAATAAAAGGCAATAAATACGCCACCGCTTTTTTCATTACACGTGCCGATTTAACTACCTGAGGCAAGAACATTTTTCCGCTTCCGAACAAATCTCCTACGACATTCATTCCCGCCATTAAATTGATTTCGATAACTTCAATTGGTTTCGTTGCTGCTAAACGTGCCTCCTCAACATCTTCTTCAATAAAAGCATCGATTCCTTTTACCAACGAATGCGTAATTCTATCCTGAACCGATCCTAAACGCCATTCCTGAACCGCTTTTTCATCACTTTTTACTTCGCCTTTTACATTTTCTGCAAAATCTAAAAGTCTTTCTGTAGCATCGTCGCGTCTGTCTAGAATTACGTCTTCAACGTGTTCTAATAAGTCTTTCGGAATATCATCGTAAATCGTCAACATCTCAGGATTCACGATTCCCATCGTCATTCCTTCTTTAATCGCGTGGTATAAAAACACTGAGTGCATTGCTTCACGAACAACGTCATTTCCTCTAAACGAAAACGAAACGTTACTTACACCACCGCTAATATGCGCATGTGGCAAGTTTTCGCGAACCCATTTTGTTCCTCTAAAAAAGTCCAATGCATTCAGGCGGTGTTCTTCCATTCCTGTAGCTACTGGGAAAATGTTCAAATCGAAGATTATATCTTGTGGAGGGAAACCTACTTTGTTCACCAAAATATCATACGAACGCGCACAAATCTCTACACGACGATCGTAATTATCTGCCTGACCTACTTCGTCAAAAGCCATTACAATAGCGGCCGCACCGTAACGTTTGATTAATTTAGCGTGATGAATAAAGGCTTCTTCTCCTTCTTTTAACGAAATCGAGTTTACAACACTTTTTCCTTGTACTACTTTCAGACCCGCTTCGATGATTTCCCATTTCGAACTGTCGATCATAATCGGCACTCTCGAAATATCTGGTTCTGCAGCAATTAAGTTTAGGAATTTAGTCATGGCATTTACACCATCCAACATTCCCTCATCCATATTAATATCGATGATTTGTGCTCCTCCTTCTACCTGCTGTCTTGCAATATCAAGTGCCTCGTCATACTTCTCTTCCTTGATTAATCGAAGGAATTTTCGCGAACCCGTTACATTCGTACGCTCACCAACGTTTACAAAAACGCTTTCTGGCGTAATAATCAAAGGTTCTAATCCTGACAATACAAGGTCTCTTCTTTTTTCAGTCATTTTCTTTAAAGTTGCTAAGCTTCTGAGAGGCTTAGGTTCTAAGTTTTTTTATTCTTATTTCTTTCCTTCAAGATTTTCAAAACCTTTTAGGTATTTACGTTTATTATTTTGGGCGTGTCCCTCCGGGTCGGGCTATCCGTTACAAGTCCTCGTCTCGTCTTAAGACAAGACTGCGGGCTTTTCACTTCTATCCCTCACGCAGACTCGGTTTCAAGACACGTTTTGTGTTTCCGAATTTTTCAAATTCATTTCTATTTCCAACGGAATAAATTCCGTTGCTACAAAATATTTCGTTCCTACGGAACTTTTTAAAGAGCCATCGGCTCGAACTATTTTGTAGGGATGGATTTTAATCCATCCTTTAATTGAGATATTTACTTACAGGTTCTGTATATTGTTTCATTTGTTTCAAAAGTCTATTAGGATCACGCAATTCTTTAATTGAAACCTTTTCGCCATCAATCAAACCTCCTCCTCCATTAATTCCAATTTTAGAATCATCAAGGTTAATTTTCGTAATATATTTAAATTTTTGTTTAAACACTTCTAAATCACTCTCTGTAAAATCCCCTGTTGACAAACCATATGACCCTGGTGCAATCATGTGATTACTAGTACAAATTAAATCTCCATTAATAAAATTATCTTTATTTAATTCTTTTTTTTCAGTTCTATCTAGCAATGCAACACTATACAAATCATAATCTTCATGTCTAATCAGGACAATACCGTAATATATTCCTTCCTCTTCATATGAAAAACACTCTCCTACTTGCAATGATGACTTTGAAATTATTTCTTCTTTATCATCGTTATTACTATCATACTTTTGGTTATTCCTCTCAAATTTCTGATAAGCATATACAACAAGCAATACTAGCAAAATTGAAATTATTATAAAGTGTGTTTTCTTATTAACCATCTAATTTTACTTATTTTTATTTTCAGAACTATTATTCCAAAACCGGCGCCACTCTAGGCTTATAATCCTTCGCAACTTCTGCCATTAATCGAATATGATCTGGAGTTGTTCCACAACAACCACCAATGATATTGATTAAATTATCTTCTAAATATTCTTTGATAAATGCCTGAGTTTGTTCTGGTGTTTCATCGTATTGTCCAAACGCATTTGGCAATCCTGCATTTGGATGCGCTGAAACATTAAAGCTTGTGTTGTGCGCTAATGTTTTTAAATACGGTTTCAACAAATCGGCTCCTAAAGCGCAATTGAAACCAACACTCAATAACGGAATATGCGAAACTGAAATCAAAAACGCTTCAACCGTTTGTCCAGAAAGTGTTCTTCCTGAAGCATCGGTAATTGTTCCTGAAACCATGATCGGAATATCGATATTGCGTTCTTCTTTTACTTCTTCAATTGCAAAAAGTGCTGCTTTTGCGTTTAATGTATCGAAAATCGTTTCTACTAAAAGCAAATCGCAACCTCCGTCCATTAAAGCTTCTACTTGCTCTTTGTACGCAATTCGTAAATCATCAAAAGTTACGGCTCTGTAACCTGGATCGTTTACGTCTGGCGACATACTTGCTGTACGGTTTGTTGGTCCGATTGAACCGGCTACAAAACGTGGTTTTTCTGGATTTTTTGCTGTGAATTCGTCCGCAACTTCTCTCGCCAATTTAGCCGATTCGTAGTTTAATTCGTAAACCAAATCTTCCATGAAATAATCGGCCATACCGATTGTAGTTCCAGAGAATGTGTTGGTTTCTACGATATCAGCACCTGCATCAAAATAGGCAGCATGCACGGCACGAATGGCGTGTGGCTGTGTTAGGGATAATAAATCGTTATTTCCTTTTAACGGATGCGGGAAATCTTTGAAACGCTCGCCACGGAAATCTTCTTCTGAGAAGTTGTAACGCTGTAACATGGTTCCCATTGCTCCATCAAGGATTAGGATATTTTTCTTTATTGCTTCTTGTATAGACATTTCTCTTTTGCCGCTAAGGCACTAAGGCACAAAGCTTTTTTTAATTATAATTTTGAAGGCTCTATTTAAACCCGACAGGTTTTAAAAACCTGTCGGGTTTAGTCTTCGATATTTTGTTCACATTAATTCCAAAAGTGCGCTATTGCTGGCTCATTAGCCCCGATTGAGCCGGTATCCTCGTAGTGAAACGGAGAGATATAGGCGAAAGCGGGGACTATTGACTGCAAAAATGCGCCAATGATTCGCTCTTTACTAAAATTGCTTTCAGTAAGTTATTTATATGTTGTCTGGAAAAGTTTTGAGAAATACGAGAATGTATTTGTGTTATCTATCTTAAATACCGTGTGTTTACGGTAAAAAGTAGAATTTAGCACCTTCTTTATAGTAAAGGGTTGCTAAGGTTTCATCGGGTCTATCCCTCCGCCTTTCGTGATAACGAACAATAAATTTTAAGAACAGTGCAAAGGTATGAAATGGCAATACGATTTGCAAATGTTTTTTTGAGGTTCTGAGGTTCTAAGATGCTGAGTGACTAAGTTTTTCTTTTTTGGTTTTATTTTTTGAGAATACTTTCATTATTTTCCAATGTCGCTTTTCTTCTTGCTTGCTTTTGCAATCGGATTAAAATCTAAGCAAAGTTGTAACCAAAACTCTAAATCTTGCTTTTTTGTCCATGCATTTTCTGTTACGAAAATATAGTTCTTCATGGGTTTCTCAGCATTTGGCATTGCGAGTATATCATCTTTTTCTATTGCTTCAGCATAAGCTTTATCGTCAATTCTGCAAAGCAAAAGATTTTCATTCAATTTCTTATCCAGACGGGTTCCGCAGCACATTTTGTTGTCTACCATAAAGACAATTCCGCCAAACATTTTCTTCTCAAAAAAATCTGCTTCTTTGTACTGAAGAAATGTTCGGATTCTTTGTGCATTATTTTCGTCGTAAGCCATTTTTTTCTGCTTTATATTTTGAGAATCTTTTCATCACTTCTTCATGTTCTACAAATTCATTTGCATCTGCCTGTTGAAGTCCAATTTCGATTTCTTCTCTTTCTTCTTTTGATAAATTTTCAAACCAATCTTTCATATTAAATTATTTATAATATGTTATCTCAAAATTTTGAACCTGATTCAAATAGAAGTAATTTGTAATTAATTTTTCTAGAATATTTATTTTATCCTTTAATTCTTTTGCTCTTTCGTTTGCTTTTTTTCTATTAACATGAAGATCCTCCTGATAATATACATTTTGACTTTCTTCATCTTCCACAAATTGCATTATCGTTTTAATATATAATTCCTTCTGTTTTTGAAAATCATATTCCTTTTCATAATATTCTTTTCCTGTTGCTAATTGATAAATTGAATATTCTGCAGAAGCATTTAATCTTTTATATTGATGACCAAAATAAGTTCCACCGTAATTCAATTGCCAGTAAATACTATTAATTGTCTGATATAAGTTAATTAATGTTTCTCTTTCTTTTTTAAACTTTTTTTCTCCATTTTTTTGTTTAAGATAATAAGCATATAACAAACAAAACTGATCTTCACCTGCCTCGCTACTAAAAGTTATACTTTGCTCTTTTCCATTTTGATCAATATAATTTTCCCATAATTTAATTGAACATGCTTCTTCTGGACTTGCAGGAAATTCAGCTTTCAATACTGGGAAAAGTTTTTCAATTCTATTCAACTCATTTTTTGAAAATAGCAAAGAATCATATTCTTCTGCATGAATAACTACCTTTTTCTTTTCAAGTTTAGGATCATCATAAAGATGCGGCAGGCATTGACTTTTAATATTATCTGCTTGTTTTATCTTTTTTATTGGTTCTTGTTTCTTTTTTTCACAACCAAACAATAAAACCAACAAAGAAAACAGTAAAAGTAATGAGTTTTTCATGTATGTATATAGTCGAATTTAATCCAATAAAGATATAGAATTACTCATTTCATTTTTAAGTTTTTATAAACAAAAAAAGCCCAAACTTTAAAAGTTTGGGCTTTACTATATTTAAAAATCTCAGCACCTTAGTCCCTTAGAACCTCAGCACCTCAGACTAAACAATTGCTTTAACAACTGCCTTCGGCGCCTCTTTACGAGTTCCGTCGAAACCGTCTACTCCTGATACTGTTGTATATTTCAATACATATTTTTTACCTGGATTAACGATTGAGTAAGCAGCCTGACACATTAAAGTTGCTTCGTGGAAACCACAAAGAATTAATTTTAATTTTCCAGGGTATGTGTTGATGTCACCAATAGCGAAGATTCCAGGAATGTTGGTCTGATAATCTAATGCATTGTTTACTTTAATGGCATTTTTCTCGATTTCTAGTCCCCAGTCTCCAATTGGACCTAATTTTGGCGTTAATCCGAAAAGTGGAATGAAATAGTCGCAGTCGATTTTGCGGTGTGCTCCGTTTTCTTCGATATCTAATGATTCTACATGTTCAGCGCCATTGATTCCGATAACTTCTGCTGGAGTGATTAATTTGATTTTTCCAGCTGATTTTAATTCCTGTACTTTTTCTACAGAATCTAAAGCTCCTCTAAATTCATTTCTACGGTGAATTAAAGTTACTTCTGAAGCTACGTTTGCTAAGAAAATTGACCAGTCTAATGCTGAATCTCCTCCTCCTGCAATAACAACTCTTTTATCTCTGAATTTCTCAGGATTTTTGATGAAGTATTTTACTCCTTTATCTTCATAAAACTCGATATCTTCGATAAGTGGTTTACGAGGCTCGAAACTTCCTAAACCTCCAGCGATTGCGATAACCGGCGCGTGGAATTTAGTTCCTTTATTTGAAGTTACGATGAAACTTCCGTCTTCTTGCTTATCGATTGTTTCTGCACGTTCTCCTAAAGTAAAACCTGGCTCAAATTGTTTAATTTGCTCCATTAGTCCGTCTACAAGATCTCCGGCTAAAACTTCTGGGAATCCAGGAATATCATAAATTGGCTTCTTAGGATATAATTCTGAAAGTTGTCCACCTGGTTGTGGTAAAGCATCTAAGATGTGACATTTCAATTTTAATAATCCTGCCTCGAAAACGGCAAATAAACCTGTTGGTCCTGCTCCAATTATAAGTATATCTGTTTTAATCATTATGGTGTTGTTTATAATCATTCTTAATAACGCAAAGAAACGAATAAATCCTTGTACTTTCAATGATTTTTATCATTAATTTCTTTCCGAAACTTTTTTACTCTTTATTTTTTAATGAAGAAGTGATTTCATTCATTCGTTTAACCTTCTCTTCAAAATTGCCTTTTAGCGTTTTTCGGTATTCGTTCAGATTCTCAACCATTTGATTGATATCTTCCGGAATTACTTCTTCGAAAAACTCTCTAAGCCTTTTGGCCGTTGTCGGCGATTTTCCGTTGGTCGAAATGGCAATTTTCACATTTCCTTTTGTTACGATACCGCCCAAATAATAATCACATAAATCTGGCGTATCGGCTATATTGCAAATCAAATAACGCTTTCTGGCTAAATCGTATACTTTTTTATTTACTTCTAAATTGTCCGTACACGCAATTACCATATGGCGCTTTTTGAGCATTTTCTTTTTAAACTTCGATTTTGTCAATTTTATCGAAGGATGCTTTTCTGCCAGAATTTTTATTTCTAAATGAAATTCTTTTGCTACTACCTCAACATTTGCATTCGGACTTGACTTTAACAAGAAAGAAAGCTTTTCCAGACCTACATTTCCTCCGCCTACAATTAGAACATTTAAATTGTGAAGCTTTAGAAATATTGGATATAATTCGTTTTGTTCCATTTTAATTTATTTTCATCCAATCAAAATTAAACGTTTTTATTGAATCGGATAACCAATCAGATGTTCCTAACGGAACATTTTTATTTGGAAACATTATTTTTTCTACCGACGATTTGTTCCTAACGGAACATTTCTTGAAACCGTCTTATTTTTTGTGCCAATGAATTGTTCCTGACGGAACAATTTTAAATCGATCATTTTTTACCAACGAATTGGTTCTGACGGAACATTTTATCCAACTCCTTTTTTTGACAAAATTCTTCGTAAAATCCTTTTAATTTATGGCTTTCGCGAACCACTTCGCCTAAAACGATAATGGCTGGAGAACCTAATTCTTTTTCTTTTACGATTTCCAGAATCGAATCGACTGTTCCTACACCCACTTTTTCTTCTGCTGTTGTTCCATTTTGAATGATGGCAACTGGCAGATTTCCTTTGTTTTCTTTTTGAAACAAATCGATAATCTGAGGCAGTTTGTGCATTCCCATCAGGATTACAACTGTTGCAGAAGATTGCGCTGCCAAAGCTACATCTGAAGATAATTTTCTGTCGGATGTTGTACCTGTAATCGCCCAAAAGCTTTCTGAAACCCCTCTTTTGGTAATCGAAATTCCCTGACTTGCGGGAACTGCGACTACAGATGAAATTCCAGGAACTACAATCGTTTCAATTCCGAAACTTTCTGCGTATTCTATTTCTTCGCTTCCTCTTCCAAAAATAAACGGATCTCCACCTTTTAATCGAACCACATTTCCATACGTCAGTGCATTATCGACAATCAACTGATTGATTTGATCTTGCGTGTAAGCATGGTTTCCAATTCTTTTTCCAACAAAAATCTTGATGGCGTTTTTTGGTGCGTAATCTAGAATTTCTTCGTTGGCCAAGGCGTCGTATAAAACCACATTAGCTTCAGCCAGTGCTTTTACAGCTTTCAGCGTCAATAATTCGGGATCGCCCGGACCTGCACCGACTAAAGTTATTTTTGGTTTTATATTAAGCATTTGCTAATTCTTGTGCTCTGAATGTTTCGATTTTATCAAAGAAAACAATGGCTTGCGCGATGTAATCTTTAGCGAAAGCTTCAGATGGTTCATTTTTATTGATTTGGTAAACCAAATCTTTAAAAGTTGAATTCAATTCGATTTTATTCGTATCAATAAAAACAGTGTCAAACAAATCAACGATTCCTGCGTGGTGGTTTGTTTTTTGGTTTTCAGATAATAACAAAGCTTTTGCTCCATTTACAAATCCTGCATAAGCGTGATAAATGGCGTCTGACCATTTTTTC
Organism: Flavobacterium panacis; assembly: GCF_024649945.1. Classification (GTDB taxonomy): domain Bacteria; phylum Bacteroidota; class Bacteroidia; order Flavobacteriales; family Flavobacteriaceae; genus Flavobacterium; species Flavobacterium panacis. Next base: position 161,479 of record NZ_JANKMS010000005.1, read on the forward strand.
TCGTCGAAAGATTCTTGAGCCAAAATCAATTTCTCTTTAGCTTCAAACAATAAAGTCGCTACTAAATCGATCACAACACCAGCACATTCTCCAACTCCAACTGCTTTTACGTAATTATCTGCGTTACCCCAATCTACAAAATCAGCTTCTGTTAGATTCGTTACATCAGATAATGGTTTTAAGATTTCGTAGAAGTATTTCTCTCCTTTTAAATCATAATAGTTTAGGAATTTTTCTCCATTCGCATTAGCGTCAAAATCATTTAAGATGGTACGCAAAGCTTCTGGTCCTCTACGGCTAGGAATTTTGATTACTTTATCAGCAAAACGTCCTTCTCCGTTTCCTAATCTTCCTCCACCCAATAAAACTTGTAAAGCCGGAGCTACTAATTTTCCTGAGTTAATAGACATTCCTTGGAAACCAATTGCTGACATATTATGCTGTCCGCAAGCATTCATACAACCTGAAATTTTAATTTCGATTTCGCGGTTGTTTAAATATTGAGGATATTCTGCGCTTAAAACTCTTTCTAATTCTTCGGCAATACCAGTACTGCTCGCAATCCCCAAGTTGCAAGTATCGGTTCCTGGACATGCCGTAATATCTCCAACTGAATTATATCCTAAATGAACAAAGTCTAATTTGGCTAATTCTTGATAAAAGAAAGGAAGATTTTCCTCTTTTACGTGACGTATTACAATATTTTGACGCAATGAAAAACGTAATTCGTTTGCTGCGTAATTTTTAATTAAATCTGCTAATAATCTCGCTTTATCAGTATAAAAATCTCCTAATAAAACTTTGATTCCGATAGCGTAATATCCTGCTTGCTTTTGTGCAATTACATTCGATTTTCTCCAAGCTTCATAAGCTGCTGAATCTTCGATTGTAACTTGTGGCACTTCCAAAACTGGTTCTGCAATCGGACCGTCAAAAGCAGTTGTATCAATTTCGTATGTTTCAAAAGCGATTGCTTTTTTCTCTTTTTCAACCAAATCAAGGAAAACATCTCTTCCCATTTCTTTGATTAAGAATTTCATACGCGCTTTCATTCTTTTTGCACGTTCACCGTATCTATCGAAAATACGAATGATTCCTTCTGCTGTTGGAATGATTTCGTTAACCGGAATAAACTCAGAAAGTAATTCTGCATGCGCTGGCTGAGATCCTAAACCTCCTCCAAAAACAACTTTAAATCCTTTTTGTCCGTCTTTGATTTTCGGAATAAATCCTAAATCGTGTAAATAACTCAAAGCCGTATCTTCATCTGAAGAAGAGAACGAAATTTTGAATTTACGTCCCATTTCCTGACAGATTGGATTTCTTAATAAGTATTGAAACAAACCGTGTGCATAAGGCGAAACATCAAATGGTTCGTTTACATCTACACCAGCTAATTCGCTTCCTGTGATATTTCTAACGGTATTTCCACAAGCTTCACGCAACGTAATATCGTCTTTTGCCAATTCTGACCAAAGTTCAGGCGTTCTATCTAAACTCACATAGTGAATCTGAATATCCTGACGAGTTGTAATGTGCAAACGTCCAGTAGAATATTTATCTGAAACTTCCGTAATTCTTCTCAATTGCTCGCTGGTCACTTTACCATAAGGCAATTTGATACGAATCATCTGAACGCCTTCCTGACGTTGACCGTAGATACCACGCGCTAAACGAAGGCTACGAAAACGCTCATCATCAATTTTTCCTCCACGGAATAAGTGAATCTTTTTTTCTAATTCGATAATCTCCTTCTGAACTACCGGATTTTCTATTTCTGTTCTAAAACTTTCCATTTTGTCTTTAGTTGTTGGTTGTTAGTTGTTGGTTGTTGGTTTGCTGGCAGATTAACTATCAACCAAAAAACATCAACTATCAACTAGCGAATGAATCCTACTCCTGCTGTTGTGTTCGTTGCTGTATCAATTAAGATAAAAGCTCCGTTTGATTTGTTTTCGTTATAAGCGTCAAAATATAAAGGCTTGCTTAATTTGATGCTTACTTCTCCAATTTCGTTTATCGCTAATTGAGAAGCTTCTGTTGTTCCTGAATAATCAGTTGCAATCGTGTTTTTAATGCTCTCTACTTTTGCTAAAACTCTGTTCGTATTGTGTTGTACTAAATATTTAGTTCCTGGAACCAGTTTTTTACTATCCATCCAGCAAACTGTCGTTGTAATATCTTTTTCAATTCTTGGAAGTTCGTCTGATTTTACAATCATATCCCCTCTCGTAACATTGATATCATTTTCTAATTCGATTGTCACTGATGAACCTGCAGAAGCTTCGTCAAATGATTTATCGAAGAAGTGAATTTTGGTAACTTTTGATTCTGTTAAAGAAGGAAGAACCGTTACAGCATCTCCAACTTTAATTGAATTTCCGTATAATTTTCCAGCGTAACCTCTGAAATCGTGGTATTCTTCAGTTTTTGGACGAATGACAGTTTGAACTGGGAAACGTGCTTTTCCTGGCTCGTAAACATCATGAGAATGTAATCCTTCTAAATGTTCTAAAACTGTTTGTCCGTTGTACCAAGGCATATTTTCAGATTTGTCAACAACGTTTCCACCGTTGATTGCACTTAACGGGATGTAACTTACGTTTTGTTCTTTAAAAGTACTTTTTGCATTTAATGCCTCAAAATCAGCTTTGATTTTATTGAAAACTTCTTCTGAGTAATCTACTAAGTCCATTTTATTGATGGCAACAATTACTTCTTTTACTCTCAATAAATTATTGATGAAAAAGTGACGATACGTTTGCTCAATAACTCCTTTTCTAGCATCGATCAAAATGATAGAAACCTGAGAAGTTGAAGCTCCTGTAACCATGTTTCTTGTATATTCTACGTGCCCCGGAGTATCGGCAATAATGTAACTTTTCTTTGCAGTCGAGAAATAAATATGCGCAACGTCAATCGTGATTCCTTGCTCTCTTTCTGCTACTAACCCGTCAGTTGCCAAAGAGAAATCCAAATAATCGTATCCTTTTTGTTTACTGCTTTTTTCGATTGCCTCAATTTTATCTGTAGTCAATGATTTTGTATCGTACAATAATCTTCCGATCAAAGTACTTTTTCCGTCATCTACACTTCCTGCTGTTGCTATTTTTAAAACGTCCATTCTGTAATATTTTGTTTCAGGTTTAAAGTTTCAGGTTTCATGTTCTCGCGAAACTTAAATCTGTATGTTTTTGTTTTCTTGATTTTTACTTTTAATAGTTTCTGAATTGCATTAACAATTAACAATTCATCATTAACAATTATTAAAAGTATCCTTGTTGTTTTCTTTTCTCCATTGCAGCTTCAGAACGTTTGTCGTCGATTCTGGCACCTCTTTCAGAAATTGTTGATGATCTGATTTCGCCAACCACTTCTTCGATTGTTGCTGCATAAGATTCAACAGCTGCTGTACAACTCATATCTCCAACGGTTCTGAAGCGAACAATTCTTTCTTCGATTTGTTCGTCTTCTTCTTGGTACACAAAAGGAGAATGCGACCAGATTAAACCGTCTCTCAAAAAAACTTTTCTTTTATGTGAGAAATAGATTGATGGAATCTCGATTTGCTCTTTTTCGATATAACTCCAAACATCTAATTCTGTCCAGTTCGAAATTGGGAAAACACGAACGTTTTGACCATTTTCAATTTTTCCGTTTAAGATATCAAACAATTCAGGTCTCTGATTTTTTTCGTCCCATTGTCCAAAATCATCACGAACTGAGAAAATACGTTCTTTTGCTCTTGCTTTTTCTTCATCACGACGCGCACCGCCAATACAAGCATCAAATTTGAATTCTTCAATTGCATCCAAAAGTGTCGTAGTCTGTAAGCTGTTACGGCTTGAATATTTTCCAGTTTCTTCAACTACTTTTCCTTCATCAATAGCGTCCTGAACATTACGAACGATCAATTCTAAACCTAATTCTTCTACCAATTTATCTCTGAAAGCGATTGTCTCAGGGAAATTGTGTCCCGTATCAACGTGTAATAGAGGAAACGGAATCTTAGCAGGGAAAAATGCTTTTTGCGCTAAACGCACCAATGTAATAGAATCTTTTCCTCCTGAGAAAAGTAAAACCGGTTTGTCAAACTGTGAAATTACTTCTCTGAAAATGTATATCGCTTCACTCTCTAAAGCGTTTGTTTTTAATACTGAACTCATTGTGTTTTTGTTTGATATTTTATTTGTTTCAAGTTTTAGGTTTCAGGTTCCAAATTGTTACCTCATCTAAAAATCTCCACTTCTTTATTCTATAATCTATATTCTATTCTCTACAGAGTCTTGCCTCTTGCTTCTTTCTTCTAAAAAATCTACTCTTTTTTAGCGCTGTGTAAACCACATTCTTTATGGCTTGATTCCCACCACCATCTTCCGGCTCTGATGTCTTCACCTGGAAAAATTGCTCTTGTACAAGGCGCGCATCCAATACTTACGAAACCTTGTTTGTGTAAAGCATTTTGAGGAACATTATTTTCAGAAAGATACGTTTCAACTTCTTCTAAAGTCCATTTTAATAACGGATTAAATTTGATGATTTCGAAACCTCCGTCGTATTCAAACAAACTTAAATCTTGTCTGTTTTCTGATTGTTCTGCTCTTAAACCTGTAATCCAAACTGAATTTCCTGCTAAAGCTTTTCTCAACGGAACCACTTTTCGAATAAAACAACATTCTTTTCTGTTTTCAACTGAATCGTAAAAGCTGTTCGGACCTTTTGTTTTCAGTAAATTCTCAACTGAAGCCGCTTCTGGAAAAAACACTTCGATTGGTCTTTTGTATTTTTTTAATGTTTTATGAAAAACATCGTAAGTTTCCTGAAACAATCTTCCTGTATCTAAAGTAAATACCGTAATATCAGTATTACTTTTTGCAATAAAATCAGTAATTACCTGATCTTCCTGACCGAAAGACGTAGAAAAAATCACTTTTCCTGGAAATTCTTTTGCTAAAAAAACTAAGGTTTCGTCAAGCGAAAAGTCTTTTGTTTTTTCTAATAATTCTTGTACAATACTCGCACTCATAATCTTTATTCCTTTCTAAAATTATCTTTTACAATAATTTAGATAATGTTTTTAAACTCAATACTATAATTAGAATTCCAACCGCAACCATCATTGGTTTTCTTTTGATTTTATTCACCAAAAATGCTGCTACTGGTGCTGAAATAACTCCTCCTAAAATCAATCCTATAATAATCTGCCAGCCGTGAATTCCTCCAAAAAGCATGAATGTGATTCCACTTGCAAACGAAATTGCAAACTCTGCCGCATTCACAGATCCTATTGTATATTTCGGATTTCTTCCTCTTCCTAATAATGTGGAAGTCACAATTGGCCCCCAGCCTCCTCCTCCAACAGAATCCATAAAACCTCCAAACACTGCCAAAATGCCTAGTTTTTTGGTTTTCTTTTTCTCTACATTTTTTCTAAGAGCTTTTCTGATGATTACAACCGCCAGAATAATCATGTAAACCGCAATAAATGGCTTGATAATATCTCCATCAATTACATCAGATAATAAATAAGCTCCTGTAATCGATCCTAAAACTCCAGGAATCAATAGATGTTTTACCAATTTTTTATTGATATTACCAAAGCGATGGTGCGAAAGCGCCGATGCTCCAGTTGTAAACATCTCTGAAACGTGAACTGCCGTACTACTCAAAACTGGCGAAACTCCATAAGCCAATAAAAATGATGTAGAAGTTGCTCCATATCCCATTCCTAAAGCGCCATCTACTAATTGTGCAAAAACACCAATTAAGAAAAACACTAAAAGGTTTTCATCAAATCCCTGAACAAAACCATCCCACGAAAACTCAGCGTGATGATTATAAATTAATGTAACTGCCAAACCTAACAACAAAACAACAGGTATTACAACCCACAATTTTTCTTTTAGTAAAGAATCACTCTTTACTATAGCGCTGTCTAACTTAAGTTCATTTCCCATATTTTTAAGAATTGTTTTTGTTCTTAAAAATCCATTACCCTATCGGCTTAGTAGATTACTTTGCAAAAGTACTATATATTTCGAAATATCAAAACAATATATTTACTTTTTTACACAAGCTATCCTCTTATAAACCAAGATAAAAGACATTTAAAAAAGAATTAGTGATTATTTTAACAAATTAAATGTTGCGACTTACTATTTTAACAACACACTCCAATTTTGTGATTCACAAAAATAAGCATTTAATCTCTACCAAATCTATAGGATAATTATAAAATTGTTATTATTTTAGCGCCAAATATTTTTTCATGGATTTTCAGATTGGTCTTGTAATAGCAGGTTTAGTAGTTGGATTTATTGTTGGGTTAACTGGTGTAGGTGGAGGTTCTTTAATGACTCCAATTTTATTGTATTTTGGTATTCCACCAACAAAAGCCGTTGGAACCGATTTGCTTTATGCCGCATTTACAAAAGCCGGAGGAGTATTTGTTCACAACAAAAAAGGAAATATCAATTGGAAAATTACAGGCTGGCTGACTCTAGGAAGTGTTCCCGCAGCTCTTGCAACTTTATGGATTTTAAACAGCATTAAAACTGATGTTGAAACAATAAATACTGTTATTAAACAAAGTTTAGGCTGGGCTTTGCTGTTTACTTCGGTAGCCATTATATTCAAAAAGAAGCTTTTGAATTTTTCTCAAAAACACGCAGGAGATAAATTCCACAATGAAAGTACCACTCAAAATATGCTGACAATTGGAATTGGAGTTTTATTAGGAGCAACCGTAACTTTAACTTCTATTGGAGCGGGAGCACTAGGAACAGTAACTTTATTTTTCCTTTATCCGCTTTTACCAACTCCTCGTTTGGTTGGAACCGAAATTGCGCACGCTGTGCCCTTAACTTTAGTTGCAGGTCTTGGTCATGCTTCAATGGGAAATTTAGACCTAGGATTATTGGGTCAGTTATTAATGGGATCGCTTCCTGGAATCTATATGGGAAGTATGTTAAGTGGAAAAGTGCCAGATCAATTCCTTAGAAATGCAATTGCCGTAATGCTTTTCATGGCTGGATATAAATTGATATTTTGATATAAATTTTTAAACCATATAAGTCATATAAGTTCATTTTAGACTGCGCAAAGCTTGATTAAATGAACTTATATGACTTATATGGTTTATTTTTTTTAGAATGCAATATCTGCTAAAGAATTACTTTCTAATATTTTAAGTGTATTATCACGAACTTCTGTCATTAAACGTCTTGCTGCACAAGTTGTTTCATCATCGCAGTCATCGCATCTTTCGTAAAAATTATGACTCGCACAAGGTAGCAACGCAATTGGCCCTTCTAAAATTCGATAGACTTTTGCCATGCTAATATCTTTCGGATCTTTAATTAAATAATAACCGCCACCTTTTCCTTTTTTTGCACCAAGAAAACCTGAGTTTCTAAGCAACAACAAAATACTTTCTAGAAATTTGATTGAAATATGTTCGCTTTTTGCTATTTCAGCTATTTGTACCGGTTCATTATTCTCTCTTCGCGCTAAATAGGTTAAAGCTTTTATTCCGTATTTTGTTTTCTTTGAAAGCATCTCTAGATTTTAGATTGTAGATTGCAGATTTTAGATTATTCCTAAAATAAACAAGCTTCATATTATTCTGCAACAAAAATAGACTTTTTAAATGAGAATAACATCTAAATTCTACTTAATCTATCTTATTTAAAAAACACCTTGTTTTTGAAGCATAAAAAAGACGATTTTCAATAGTAAACAATACTATCAAAAATCGTCTTATTAAATCGAAAATTGAAATATATAATTAAGCTAATGCTTGTTTTAAATCTGCAATTACATCTTCAACAGTTTCTAAGCCTACAGAAACACGAACCAAACCTTGCGTGATTCCTACTGCCAATTGATCTTCTTCAGATAATTTGCTGTGTGTTGTAGAAGCTGGATGTGTAACAATTGTTTTTACATCGCCAATATTTGCAGAAAGCGAACATAATTTAATCTTGTCTAAAAATTTCCTTCCAGCTTCAAGACCACCTTTAATTTCGATCGCAATGATATTACCACCTAAACGCATTTGTTTTTTGGCAATTTCATATTTTGGATGCGATTTCAAGAAAGGATATTTCACGCTTTGCACATTCGGATGACTTTCTAAAAATTCAGCCACTTTTAAAGCATTTTCACAATGCTTGTCTACGCGAACTGCCAAAGTTTCTAAACTTTTTGACAAAACCCATGCATTAAACGGCGACATTGCTGGGCCTGTATTTCTTGAAAACAAATATATTTTACGAATCAATTCTGCTTCTCCAACTGCAACTCCTCCCAAAACTCGACCTTGTCCGTCCATTAATTTTGTTGCTGAATGAACAACAATATGCGCTCCATATTTTATAGGCTGTTGAATATATGGTGTTGCAAAACAGTTATCTATGATTAAAATCAGATTGTGTTTTTTTGCAATTTGCCCCAACAATTCCAAATCAATTACATCTACACCAGGATTTGTAGGCGTTTCTGCATAAAGAATTTTAGTGTTTGGTTTAATGAAACTTTCAATTGTTTCTGGTTGATTGATATCAAAATAAGAAGTTTCAATTTTCCATTTTGGGAAATATGTCATGAACAAAGCATGCGTTGACCCAAAAACACTTCCAGCCGAAACAATATGATCACCTGATTCTAATAATGCGGCAAACGTAGAATAGATTGCAGCCATTCCTGTTGCAAATGCATAACCTGCTTCTGCACCTTCCATTGCACAAACTTTATCAACAAATTCTGTTGTATTTGGATTACTGAAACGAGAGTAAATATTACGAACTTTTTCTTCTGTAAAAGAAGCTCTCATATCCTCTGCATCTTCAAATATAAAACTTGAAGATAGGTACAAAGGAGTGGAATGTTCTTGAAATTGTGTTTTTTCTAAATGTGTTCTAATGGCTTGTGTTTCAAAACCAAATTCTTCTGTATTCATTGTGTTGTTTTTTTGTTTTAACACGAATTGCACTAATTGGCACAAATTCGATTTTATTTTTAAAATTTCACAAAGATTCGCAAACAGAAACATGGAGTTTCGCTAAGAATCGAAGTGGATTTTATTATTGGTTAAGTCAAAAGAATTATCTAATTGACTCATTTTCCAATTTTACAAAGCTTCTTTGTTTAAAACCACTTTGTATTTAATCGTTGCTGTTGGTTCAACCGTTTTGGCTACTGAGCAATATTTCTCAAAAGAAAGTTGTGCTGCTTTTTTTGCTTTTTCCGGATTAATTTCTCCTTCTAAATAAAAAACCACATCGATTTCTTTGAAAGGTTTTGCTTCTCCAACCTGAACACGAAGTCCTTCAACCTCAGCATCAAATGAAGTGATCTCCTGACGTTGTTTTTTCAAAATTGAAATCATATCGATAGCGCTGCATCCTGCAACTCCCATTAACACTAATTCCATTGGACTTGCACCTAAATCACTTCCGCCAAATTCGGCTCTGCTGTCAACGTCAACTATATGTCCGCGCTCATTTTTTACTTTGAAATGAAATGCGTCGTTTACTCTGTTTAAAGTTACTTTCATGGTATTTATTCCTAGTTATTTGTCTTTTTTATCTAATTTATTCCAATATTCTAAAACTTGTTTTTTAGATTCTGCATCTAAAGACTTAAAATTATCAGAGAATTTATCTTTTTTAAAATCATCAGAAACACTAGCTTCTATGGTGTAAAATTGATCTTTCTGCGAAAAGATTAAATGAACTGACTGCTGTTTAAAATCTGCATCATAAAGTCCGTAAATGAAAAGAGCATCAACACTTTTGTCTTTATTATAATCTCCAAAGGCTTTTCTGCTTCCCCATGCCGAAATAATTCCATTATGATCTACTTCTAAAATAGATTTCACCATCCATTTACCATTCACTTTTGTAAATCTTTGAAAATACATTTTGTCAGGAATTGCATTCTTTTCAATTTTAGAAAAGATAAACACATTATCCTCATTTCCAACAGAACTAACCTCATCTATTTGAATCGCTCTAACTCCTTTATAAGGAAAAACTTCCTGTGTATAACTGTCTTTATTTCTAATAACATTGGAAATCTGAGCAGTCAAAATATTTGAAAACAATAGTAAAATGAAGATCTTTTTCATACTTTATATTTAATTATTAAAATGTAAAGTTAAGATTTTTCTTTCTTCCTATTTGTCGTAAAAACAGCTTTTATCCTTTATCAGACAATCTCAAAATATCTCCGAAAACTCCTCTTGCCGTTACTGCAGAACCTGCACCCGCTCCTTGAATAACAATTGGACGATCTCCGTACGATTCTGTGTAAATTTCGAAGAAAGAATCAGATCCTTTTAATCCACCAAGTGCTGTGTCTGATGGAACTGAAACTAATTTTACTTCTAAATTCCCTTTATCATTCTGCAAATCTCCAGACAATTCACCTATGTATCTCAACACGTGATTTGGCTGTTGTTCTGCTTTTATTTTAGCATAAATTGGATCGAATTCTTTTAATTTCGTCAAGAAATCGGCTGCGCTTCCTTCACGTAAATGTTCTGGAATTAGATTCTGAATTGAGATTTCTTCAAACTCATTTTGTAAATCTAATTCTCTAGCTAAAATTAATAATTTTCTTCCAACATCATTTCCACATAAATCCTCACGCGGATCTGGTTCTGTATATCCGTTATCAATTGCTTCTTGCAAGATTTCGCTGAAAGGCGCCTCTTTTGCAGAGAAATTATTAAATAAATAACTCAATGTTCCTGAGAAAACTCCTTTAATTTTAGTGATGTTTTCACCTGAAAGATGCAACAATTTAATAGTATCAATTAACGGCAATCCTGCACCAACATTGGTTTCGTATAAATAATTCTTTTGGTTTTCTTCTAAAGCACTTCTCAATTCTTTATAAAAACCATAACTTAAAGTATTGGCTACTTTATTCGAAGAAATCAAGTCGAAACTGTTTTCTACAAGTGGAATATAATTTTCTACAAAACTTGCACTTGCTGTATTATCTACTGCAATTAAGTTTTCTAAATGATTCTCATTCGCATAAGCTATAATATCCTGAATGGTATACGCTTCGCCTTTTGTTTCAAGCTCGTTTTTCCAGTTATTAGTAACGCCGTATTTGTTTAAAAGCACTTTTTTAGAATTGGCAATCGCAAAAACATTCAACTTAATACCTTTACGATTTTCAATAGCTGCAGACGATTCCAAGATTTGATTAATCAAAGTTCCTCCAACCAATCCGTGGCCGATAATGGCAATATTGATCTTTTTAGAAACTCCGAAAATTTCTCCGTGAATAACATTTAAAGCTTTATTCAATTCTGATTTCTTCACAACCAAACTCACGTTTTTACCCGTAACGGTGTTGTTGAATAAAATCGGAACAATTTTATTTCGAATTAAAGCAGTATAAGGTTTATGGAAAGTACTCAAATCCTGACCGATAATCGAAATTACCGATACATTATCTGTAACCGTAATTTGATTAACGTCTTTAGAATAAAAGTCATTTTCGAATTCTTTTTCTAATTCCACAACCGCAGTTGTCGCTTTATCAGTTGCAACCACCAATCCGATTCCTCTTTCTGAAGAACCTTGAGAAATGATACTAACACTGATATTATGATCGCCCATTACTTTAAAAATACGAGCATCAACTCCCGCTTTTCCAAGTAATCCGCGTCCTTCAAGATTTACAAGAGAAACATTTTCTAAAACAGAAAGCGTTTTAATTCCTTCTTTAGAAGAATCTGAAGTAATTAAAGTTCCGCGATTTTCGTGGTTGAAAGTATTTAAAATTCGCAACGGAATATTCTTTTCTAACAAAGGAATAATCGTTTTGGCATGAAGAATCGTTGCGCCAAAATTTGCCAGCTCATTTGCTTCATTAAACGATAAATATTCGATTTTCTTAGCATCTGCCACCAAATCAGGATTTGCAGTGTAGATTCCGTCTACGTGCGTGAAGTTTTGTAATTCCTCAGCATTTAAATAATTGGCGATTAACGAAGCGGTATAGTTACTGCCATTTCTACCTAAAGTAGTTGTGTCGTTGTTGTTATTAGATCCAATGAAACCTGTAACTATATTAACCGTTTCTCCGTTATGTTCTTTAAAATAATTGACTACATTTTTCTTTGAAAGCTGCTCTAAAGGCTGTGCATCACCAAATTTAGAATCGGTTTTCAATAAATCTCTTGTATCTACAAAATTGGCTGGAATTCCTTTTTCTAACAAAATAGCTGTCAATAATTTAGCCGAAAGCAATTCTCCTTTAGACAAAATCTGATCTTTGATTTTTTTGCTATAATCACCAATCAAGCTTACGCCTTCAAAAAGTTTGTCTAAGACATTAAATTCTTCAGACAAATCAACTTGTGGATAATCTGAGATTTGATATTTTTTAAAATTTTCCAATAATTCTTTATAGCTGCCATTTTTTGCAGCAATGCTTAAGATAAATTCCAATTCGTCTGTTGCATTTCCTCGTGCAGAAACTACAACGGCAATTTTTTCACCTTGATTTACTTTATCAGCAATTATAGAAACAACTTTGTTAAGTCCTTCTCCGTTTGCTAATGATTTACCTCCAAATTTTAATACTTTCATTTTATTTCTTTATTGTTTCTGCCTTAAAAATGTCGGCAAGTAAATGATCTAATTGTTTGTACTCGATTAAAAAAGCGTCATGTCCGTGAACTGAGACAATCTCGCTATAGAAAACATTGTTTTTAAACTTCTTCAAATCTTCGTAGGTTTCTACGTTTTCTTTTGCTGTAAAAAACAAATCCGAATTGATTCCGACGATATGAATTGAAGCTTTTGTTTGAGACATTAAGTTTTCAAAACTTTCACTATTTCTAGTAATATCAATTGTTTTAAGCAACTGATTCATTAATTTATAAGAAGACAATTGGAATCTTTTTTGCAATTTTTTTCCGTGATGCGCCAACCAACTTTCAATATTAAAAATCAGCAAATCTTGATTGATCGTTCGCTGAAATTTTTCTTTGAATGATTCTGGCGAACGGTAACACAACATCGCGTGAATTCTTGCATCTTCGATTGGTTTTGAAGAATTATTCAAGATCTGCTCTTGCAAAAAGCAATTAGCAATAAGCCAGTCAGTAGATTTCCAGTCGCTCGCAATCGGAATAAGGTTTTCTGTAATATTTGGTGCCAATGCTAAAATTTCCCAAGCAATTCCACCACCAACTGAACCTCCGATAATCGCAAAAAGTTTTTCGATTTGTAAAGCTTTAATTCCTTCAATAAAGATTCTCGCAATATCTCTCGCTGTAAAATCAAGATAATTTTCGATCAAGAAAGAATTTGTTCCATTTCCAGGAATATCAAAGGCCAAAACGGTATAAACAGTAGTATCGATGGTTTTACCTTCGCCAATCAAGTCATTCCACCAGCCATTTTCGCCAGTAACTTGCGAATTTCCAGTTAAAGCATGATTAACCAAAACAATAGGTGCGCTGTGCAAAGGTTGCCCTGCCAACGTAAAACTTAATGGTATAGAATGATAAGTTGCACCACTTTCTGTGATGAAATCTTGAATTATAATGGGATTTGGTATATTTTCCAATTTCAAATCTGTTGTATTATTGATTTGTATATGGAAATATTAGAAAGAAAAACTAGGTTTAACTAGAAAAAATCTTGTTGTTATCTTTCCACGTTTGGCGTGGTAGAATGTAGCACCTTCTTCGTTTTACCAAAGGGTTGCTAAGGCTTCATCGGGTCTAATCCCTCGTCCTTTCTTTATAACATTTCAATACGTGTTTGAACTTAACGGTGCAAATTAACTACTAATTTCTCTAACAAACAAATTTATTCTAAAACTGTTTGTTAAATTTCTGAGACTTACTTTAGCAAAAACTATTATACGCAAAAATTTACCGAACAAAAATGCCCAGTAAAATTAAGCAGGTTTTAACCTAGTTTATGTCACTTCTCAATTTAGATGAAAAGCGTTTCATTTTCTTTTGAATACATCAAAAACAATAAAGAATTCGGTACATTTTTGATTGTACTTTTATCTGCCTCTGTCATTCCGAATCTTGGATGAGCCAATTCATTTGTTGGCGGCGGATTGTTGTTTTTTGTCCTTCTGTTTTTCAATTTAGAAATTTTTTCTGCTAAGTAGTTCAATGTGCTCATGATATTAAGTTTTAGTTCAGTTTGCGTTTTATAATCTTTATTTATTTTTTATGTTTTCGTTAAATCGTTTAGAAGAATAAAAAAACCCTTTTGGTTTTTTAGATACCAAAAGGGTTTAAGCTTTTAAACTCATTTATACTTTTAGTATCAACAGACCTTCACGCAAATAAGCGCGACAGCGAACATCTTGTTCATCTGTAAGGATTTATACATCTGTGATTTATATTGTGTTTTTAAATTCTGCATTTTCATTAAATTAAAAAGCCTCCTAAATATTTTTTAGGAGGCTCTTACTATATTATTATTGTATTCTTACAATTTTTCTAAGCAATAGACACTCCCGCCTCGGTCTTAACCGAAATGGCACAAAACATTTTGTTGACTTTTAAGTTCATTTGATTTCTAGTAGTTTTTGGGTACAACAAATATGCAACTATTTTTTTTATTACACAAATGAAATTCAGGAATTTAATTACAAAATTCGCTAAAATTGTATTTTTTAACGACAAAAAACATCTTACAAAAAAAATTAGAGTAAAAAACCTACAAAAAACATCATTTTCTTTCTAAATTTCGCTTGACAAATCAGTTTATCAAAGAACTTTACCGCAATCTTTTTCTTTTTTTCGGGAAAATCTAAAGCCAAACGGCTTCTTTATCTCTAATCTTTTCCGAAATTTTCAGAATATCAGTTATTATTCCTCTCGAAATTGCCTGCTTGCAGGGTGGCGCACTCTGAATTACAATTGGAACATTGGCATACGATTTTGTATAAATTTCAAAAATGGTGTCGGAACCTTTCAATTGTCCAATGGCAGAATCTACAGGTTCCGAAATCAGTTTGACTTCTAGAGTTCCTTTTTCTACATCAAACTCACCGACATAACGCAACACATGATTTTCTGCCTGTGTTATTTTTGCAATTTTAAAAGCCTTATCGATTGCATCTTTGTTTAGTACACCATTCTTTTCTAAATGCTCTTCTGTTATAAATGGTTTGATTGTAATGTCGGAAAGTTCAAAATCTTTTCCTATTTCTCTTGCTAAGATTAGAAGCTTTCGTGCAGTATCATTCCCAGACAAATCTTCTTTAAAAGTAGATTTCATTAAACCTAAAAGACTCGCATCTTTTAAAACCGATGAAAACGAAACCTCTTCTGATGAAAATCGATTAAAAACATAACTTAAATTATCAGAGAAAACACCTCGAATTTTCGTGATTTTTTCTCCCGAATAATATAAATCTCTTAAAGTCTGCAAAACTGGAATTCCGGTATCGACCGAGGTTTCATACAGAAATTCTTTGTCGTATTTTTTCAGATTTTGTCTCAGTCCTTTATACAAATCAATCGGAAGTGTATTGGCTTTTTTGTTAACCGCCACGATATTAAATCCGTTTTCAATCAACGTATTATAATGTTTTACCAATTCGTCACTTGCTGTGGCATCTACCGCAATTAAGTTTTCGAATTCATTTTCTTTAGCAAACTCAACAATATCTTCCACTTTAAAAGGAACCGCCAATTGTCTAAAATTGGTTTCCCAAGAATAACCTACACCTTCTTTCTCAAAAAAAGCAACCGTCGAATTGGTTATAATCGGAAAATGAAAATCGACATTTCTACTTTCAAGAAAAAACTCCTGACTTTCAATAATCTGATTAATCAAAGTGCTTCCGATATTTCCAATTCCGAAAAGGACAATGTTTATTTTAAGCTTTGACATAATTTCTATTTTTTTTTGAACCATATAAGTGATATAAGTTCATTTAATTCTTTTGTTACAATTTAGATAGATAGAAATATATCTTTATGAACTTACATGACTTATATGGTTTAAATTTTTATAAAGATGTTTTTCATAAAAAATTACCTTTAGCAAAACCACTCGCTAAAGGCAATTTTTCAAACAAAAAACAAAAAAACCTAATTCTTATTGATGCTGAACTGAGAAAGCGAAATGCTCTCAAAAACAGCTTGTAGATCTGCAATTAAATCTTCGATATCTTCAATTCCTACAGAAAGACGAATCAAATCTTTTGAAACTCCTGTTTCTATTTGTTCTTCATCTGTTAATTGCTGGTGTGTTGTACTTGCTGGGTGAATAATCAGTGATTTTGTATCACCAATATTAGCCAGCAGAGAGAATAATTTAGTATCGTCTACTACTTTTTTCGCAGCGTCAAAACCTCCTTTTAATCCGAAAGTGATAATACCGCTTTGTCCTTCTGGTAGATATTCTTTAGCTAAATCATGATATTTACTTGATTTTAGACCTGGATAATTTACCCAAACTACCTCATCTTGTTTCTCTAACCATTCGGCCAGAGCCAAAGCATTTTCACTATGTTTCTTAATTCGGATTGGCAGCGTTTCTAACCCTTGAATAATCTGAAAAGCATTAAATGGACTCAAAGCAGAACCAAAATCACGCAGACCTTCAATTCGGGCTTTCGCTATAAAAGCTGCATTTCCTAAAGCTTCGTGATATACTAATCCGTGGTATCCTGCAGATGGCTCGGTAAATTCAGGAAATTTACCGTTTGCCCAGTCAAAGTTTCCAGCATCAATGATAACGCCTCCTAATGAAGTTCCGTTTCCAGCGATATATTTAGTTAAGGAGTGAATTACAATATCGGCACCATATTTAATTGGGTTTAATAAATAAGGTGTCGCAACTGTATTGTCTACTATAAATGGCACTTTGAATGCTTTGGCTTCTGCCGAAATTCCTTTTAAATCCAATACATCTAATTTTGGGTTTCCAAGAGATTCCACAAAAAACGCTCTCGTATTTTCTTTAGCAGCTTTAGTGAAATTTTCCGGTTTTGAAGGATCAACAAAAGTGGTTGTGATTCCTAATCGTGGTAAAGTAACTTTTAGCAGGTTGTAAGTTCCGCCATACAAACTGTTTGACGCTACAATATGATCTCCAGCTTTTAGCAAAGTCAATAATGTTGTAGAAATTGCCGATGCTCCAGAAGCCGTTACAACCGCTCCAATTCCACCTTCCAATGCTGCCAGTCGCTGTTCTAAAACGTCATTTGTTGGGTTATTCAATCTTGTGTAAATAAATCCAGCTTCTGCAAGACCAAATAAATTGGCTGCATGATCGGCGTTATTAAATACGTATGATGATGTCTGATAAATTGGTACCGCTCTTGTTCCTGAATTTTTAGTAACATCGTGTCCTGCGTGTAGTGCGTTGGTTGCAAATTTTTGTGTACTCATGATTTCTTAGTTTTTTTAATATTGTTAATACGTTATATATTGTAATTTGATTTTTAAAATTGAATTTAGATTTAAGCAAAAAATTCTTCTGCTTCTTCTAGTTCATACATTTGAAGTAACAGTGATTTTTGATTCGCACTTTGCTCCTCGTTTATTCTTATCACTTCTCTTGCGATTTCTTCTGATGTAGTATTGTTGTTTTGAGAATTGTTTCTCAATAAATATTCTATTGCGATTGAATTTAATGTTTTCATGATTTTAATTTTAAATGAATTGAAATAAAAAAGCCCTTTCGGATGGCGACCAAAAGGGCTATAGTTTAACTATAACAAAGATTGTACTCTTTCACTTCTGGCAACAGCAATGCGGGATGCACATTTGCATCATTTTACAACACATTATATTTCCTTTTGCTATTGCTTTCATTTTGTATTAATCTTATTTTTTTAAACTCGACTATTTCTATAGAGTAAAAGTAGTAAATATTTTTAAACCACCAAATTAAAAATCGAAATTTTGTATTATTTTTTTTAAAATTTCTTTCAAGCCTTTTAAATAAAGGCTTGAAAGAGTTTCTATTAATTAGAATTTAAAGCTCAAACGAGCAAAACCAAATCTTCCGTTTAATCCGAACTGAGAAACTGCTCTTGAATAAGCAAACTGATTCGCATTACTCAAATCTGTACTCGGTGCCGGAGATAATGTCGGAGTTGTGTTTGTAAATGCAGGAGTTGACGGATTATTTCTATCTGGATAAACATCTCCTATATTATTAAAACCTATTGTTGCTCTAAAGTGCTCGTTAATCTGATATCCGAAAGATAAATCGGTAACCAATTTTGCACTGTATTCTGGATGCTCGTATACAGAAGAAAATCCGTCCAAGTTAACATCTGTCGCCCCTGGATCTGTTACTTTTCCAAAATAGCTGTTTCTTAAATAAATATCCAATTTTTTAATACTGAAAGTAGTCATTAAATTGGCTTTTAATTTCGGAATTGCTTCTTCTAAATAAACGCGGCTTGATTCTGGGAAAAATGAATAAATATAAGGATCTCCACCTGCATCAACTATCGATTTTGGTACATGTAAATCTCCCACTCTTTTGGTTTCATTAAAACTTAATGCAAAATCATTTCTGATGACAAAATCCTGAATTACATCATATTTTTGAGAAATCACCAAGTCAATTCCTTTTGTTTCAGAATCAATTCCGTTGGTCCAGAACGAAGCTCTTTCCACTCCTTTTAAATCAAATGCTTGTTGAAATAAAGTCAATGCTTCTGCCTGTTCTGGTGAAGTCGCAGCTCCAATCTGTGCATCGGTTGGTCTTGAGTATTGTCCAGAAAGTACAATTCGATCATTGATTCTTGTAAAATAAGCATCTGTTGCAATAGTTATGTTGGCTTCAGGAATTTTAAATGTAAATCCTGTACTGATGCTTTTTGATTTTTCTGGTTTTAAACTTTCAATTCCAATACTTTTTGCTGCTTGTGAATCATTAGTAAAATAGCCAACTTGATATGGAGAACCGTTTATAAACTGAGTTGAACTTGCTTCAAAATATCTTTGTTGTAATGAAGGTGCTCTAAAACCTGTTTGTCCAGAAATTCTCCAATTGATATTGTCATTTAATTTTAAAAGCGAAGCCAATTTGAAAGTAACTGTATTTCCAAAGTCTGAATAGTTTTCATAACGAGCCGCTCCGTTGATCAACCATTTTTCTGTTGCATTCAATTCTAAATCAACATATGCTGCACCACTTTTTCTATCTCTTTCTTTTGCATCTGAAGGTTGAAAACCAGAGAATCCTTGTGCTCCTGCTCCGCGTTTGTTTCCAAAAAAGTCTGTAACAATCAAAGGCGAATTACTTGGAAGAATTCCTGAAACTAAATCTCCGTTTACATCATACAATCCGTAAGAAGCTTCTTCACCTGCTTTAATCTGGTAATTTTCATATCTAAATTCACCTCCAAAAGCTACGTTTAATCCAGAAAGAACATCTAGTTTTTTACTGAAATCTAAATTGGTTGTACTTTGCAAAAATGAAACTTTTCCTGCATCAAAACTAAAAGGAGAATTGGTTCCTAAAGTTGCATTAATGGTATTGTTTACATCATAATTAAAGGAGTTAGTTCCTAAATTGGTACTTAAATCAGTATCAAATCCGAACAATTCTGTTGTTACACCAACTGCGGCAGAAGCATCTAAAATTTTAGATTCTATTTCTGGTAAAAATCCGTTTTGATACACTTGCGTGAAAGTTCCAGAGCCATTTGGTAATCTATTGAAAGCATATGATTCTCCGTTTCTATAAGATACTCCACCAAAAGAATACAAAGATGTAGTTTCCGTTAAAGGATATTTAGCATTGTAATATGCCTGTCCTGACGCCAGTTCTGACTGACCGACACTCATATTATAATCACTTCTCTGTTGACCTCTATAAGCCAATTCATTATTCGTTACATCAAAATTCAAAGCGGTCTGCATTTGTGCAATCGTTGTTGCAGACGAAATAGCATTTTGCTGTGCCGTTGTAAAATAACCTACTTGTGGCGCATATTGTTTTAATGATGATAAAATTTGCGCTGAATTTGAAGTCGTATTAATATTACTGAATAAAGAGTTGATTTCAACACCATTTTGTGCTGCCCTGTTTTCAACTGCATTATAAGCATTAAAAATTCCGTTACTTCTAATTCCTGCTCTACTTGTCGCTTGTCTTGTTACGGCACTACCTGTAACATTCAAATAACTCCCTGGTTTTCCTAAAGAAGTTCCGTAGTTTAAATCTACCTGAACAGTTTGTCCGTCGGCTCCTCCTTTAAAATTATTTGAACCTGAAGATAAATTAGTTCCGTACTGAATTCCTCCAGTTAGAAAATTAGCATTCTTTTTCAACACAATATTGATCACACCTGCAATCGCATCAGAACCATATTGTGCCGCTGCTCCATCTCTTAAAACTTCAATTCTCTCAATTGCAAAAGACGGAATTGCATTTAAATCTGTTCCAACAGATCCTCTTCCTGGTGATCCGTTTATGTTTACTAGAGAACTTGTATGTCTTCTTTTTCCGTTTACTAAAATTAAAACCTGATCTGGTCCTAATCCTCTTAATTGTGCAGGATCAACGTGATCTGTTGCATCTGCTGTCGAAGTTGCGTTACTCGTAAAAGATGGCGCAACATAATTTAAAATCTGGGTTACGCTGGTTTGTGGCGCTCCTTTGGTTATTTCAGTTACATTAAAAACATCAACCGGAACTGGTACATCTGTTTTTACTCTGTTTTTACTTCTTGATCCAATAATAGTAACTTCAGACAGTTCATTGTTTTTTAAACTATCCTGCTCTTTCTTATTATCCTGAGCATAAAGTCCTGAAAATGTCACAAGACCTAAAACGATTAGTACATTTTTCTTCATTTCTTTTACTGATTAATTAGGTTTTTAGGTTTTAGAAAAAATCTTACAGCTTTTAATTGTAGTCAAAAAAAAAACCTCCGCAATCTGCAGAGGTTCTATTTATATATTTTTGAAAAAAAAATTACAATAGCGTCTCTGCGGAGAACTCCGGCATCTTACAAGACATCATATTGTTAACTGTAAATTTCATGTGTTTTTGTTATTTTAACGAGGCAAATGTCTGAACTATTTTTGAATCAGCCAAACAAAAACCAAAATATTTTCTATTACCCTATCAAAATAGTATGTTATTGTTAAATTTCTCTCATAAAAAATAAAAAAAGTTGAACTTTGATTTGCAAATCAAAATGGTTTCATACCTTTGCACCCGAAACAGAGGAAAAATTTGAACTGATTGCAACCTCTTCATAATGAAATGGTTTCGTTATGAATGCTGAAAGATTCATTTCAGTAGTAAAAAATGCTAAAGCAGGAACTCTCCTTTAGCCCTTTTTAGCAATTCTTTTTCCCGCTTAATTTTAAATTAAAACATTATTATTAAATTATTATGGCTTATTTATTTACGTCAGAATCTGTTAGTGAAGGGCATCCAGACAAAGTTGCAGATCAAATTTCGGATGCATTAATTGACAACTTTTTGGCATTTGACGCTGATTCTAAAGTAGCTTGTGAAACATTAGTTACAACTGGTCAGGTTATTTTAGCAGGTGAAGTAAAATCGAATACTTATCTTGATGTACAGCAAATTGCACGTGAAGTAATCCGTAAAATTGGATATACTAAAAGTGAATATATGTTTGAAGCGAATTCTTGTGGAATTCTTTCTGCAATTCACGAACAATCTGCAGACATTAGCCAAGGTGTTGACAGAGCTAAGCCAGAAGAGCAAGGTGCTGGTGATCAAGGAATGATGTTTGGTTACGCTACAAACGAAACTGAAAACTACATGCCATTGGCATTAGATTTATCTCATAAATTATTACAAGAGTTAGCAATTTTAAGACGTGAAAACAAAGAAATCACTTATTTACGTCCAGATGCTAAATCTCAAGTAACGTTAGAATACAGCGATGATAACAAACCAACTCGTATTGACGCGATTGTTATCTCTACACAACACGATGATTTTGATGAAGAAGCTACGATGTTAGCTAAAATCAAAAAAGATATCGTTGAAATCTTAATTCCTAGAATTATCGCTAAAAATCCTGAGCACGCTCATTTATTTAACGATAAAATCAACTACCACATTAACCCAACAGGAAAATTCGTTATTGGAGGACCTCACGGAGATACTGGTTTAACAGGAAGAAAAATTATCGTGGATACTTACGGCGGAAAAGGTGCTCACGGTGGTGGTGCATTCTCTGGAAAAGATCCAAGTAAAGTAGACAGAAGTGCTGCTTATGCAACTCGTCATATCGCTAAAAACTTAGTTGCTGCTGGTGTTGCTGACGAAATCTTAGTTCAGGTTTCTTACGCAATTGGAGTTGCTGAGCCAATGGGAATCTTCATTGAAACTTACGGAACTTCTAAAGTAAACTTAACTAACGGTGAAATCGCTAAAAAAGTAGAAGCTATCTTTGATATGCGTCCTTACTTTATCGAGCAACGTTTAAAATTAAGAAACCCTATTTACAGCGAAACTGCTGCTTACGGACACATGGGACGTAAACCAGAAACGGTTACTAAAACTTTCTCTGCTCCAGGTGGAAACGAAAAATCAGTTACTGTTGAATTGTTTACATGGGAAAAACTTGATTTTGTTGACCAAGTAAAAGCTGCATTCGGATTATAATTCAATCTGAATTTCTAAATACAAAAAAGGCTGTCTATTCATTTAGACAGCCTTTTTTATTTCTTTTTAATTATAAAGTTAATATGTTCCGTTACTCATTTTAGTTAATACTTCTTTTATACTTGATGCGGTTTCTTCATCAACAGTATCATTTAAATATTTCACGGCCAATTTCTGCATTTCGATTGCTTTTTGTTTTTGTCCGTCTTTATAATACAATTGTGCTAATGTATCTAAATAATAAGGGCTGTTTTTAGTAAGCACTAAACTGTATTCAGACCATTTAATAGCATCTTTTAAATAATTTGCATTCATAGGATTTTCTACAACAGTCCATGCCGCATTATTACAAAGATCTGAATGGTAATATTTAAAAGAGTTCCATCCGTCATACGAATAACTTGAGCTGGAATCTAGTGTAGAAAAAATAGCATCCAATTTTTCTATCGGACTTCCACCTGCAAGAGTAGAATCGAAATAGGTGCTAAACTCTTTTAGGTACGTTGCATTTGAGCCATCATTCTCTGTAATTTGACCTAGATAACTAAAATAATTTCTATAAGCATCAAAATTTCCTTTTCCAGAATCAATGATTCTTTTATAAAGTGAATTCACTTTTTCTTTGTTTATTTCTCCAGAAACTCCATCTTGTGAAGCATACAGATTTTGTTGCAATGCATCTGAAATTTCAGAAATTGGATTCCCAATACTATGAAGTTCTCCTTCCTTGGTATTAAATCCAGATCGCATATTTTCAATTTCATCTGAATGTTTCAAAACATAATCGATTGCCAAGAAATCAGTATCGTTTAGGATTCTATCTGTATTAAAAAGCTGTTTTGTAAATCCTTGATTTTTGATTTCTTTCAAAATCGTTTCAACCAAATACATATTTACACTTTTATCTTTTTGATGCGACTCGATTAGTTTTTTCCAAGTTTGCGCTACTTCTTTTTGATTTAAATCAGTTTTGGTAATAACAAATTCAGTCGAGTTAACATCCTCTACTGTGTAAGCCGAATCATAATCATAAGTAGCTTCTAATGTTGCCCCTTTGTTAAATGCAGTAATCAAATCTGTATCTGATGTTTTTTTGTTTTTTAAAGCAGTATCTATAGAAAGAAAAGCATTTGCTCTTTGAAGTTTTCTATAAAGATCATCGTAGTAAGAAAAATGATATTGTTGTGTCGCTAAATCTGATTTTGCTATAGCCAACTGTTTTCCTTCTCCATTTAAAATAATGATTCTTGGATCGTCGTTGATATTATTGTTTTTAAGCCACTTTTTGTCGTCTGATCCTGCCAAATAAAAATTATAAATATCATAAAGAGCATTGTACGAATCGTACATATTGTATCCTGTCTGTGTTTCTTGTTCTTTTAAAAAAGCACCAAAGTTTTCTTTGATTGACTTGTTTTTACTATCAACTACTACAACCAAAAATTTATTGCTGGCTTTTTTTGTCGATTCAATTGCTTTTTTAAGATTGTCTTCAACTTTTAATTTGAAATTATAACCAGAACTATAGACTGGAGGCGCTGTTACTACAGCTGCACTATCAACTGCGACTGCTTCTCCATAATCATAACTTGAAGCATCTTTTCCTGAATAAGTCCAATTGACAATAGACTTCGTTTCTAGTGGACGAACTTTGGAATCTTTTTTAGCTGGCTGCGGATCTTTAGCATTAGTAAAAATCAAAGGATTTAAACCTGATTGTTCTGAAATTTTTAACTCATTTGTCGTTCTGTCAAAAAATCCGGTAATTTTCAAATCTCCTAAAACTGCCAGTTCATAAGTAATGGTTACTTCCGAAGCATCTTTAGGAATTGCATATTTAAAAACAGTACTTTCTGCTCCGTATTCTTCATACACTAAATACAGAAAGTCGGCTTTTTCAATTTCAAAATCTAAATCAACTTTAGAATAATCTGGATCAACTTTGGTTTTAATATCTGAAATTCTTTGATATTTAACATCCTCTTTCCCGTTTTGAGTTCCAATATAGAAAGCATAGTAAGCAGGATCTTTGAAGTTTACTTTTATACTTTTAGCTTTTTTATCGACTTTAAAAGAAAGATCAAAATTGGTTTGTGCTTCTGTATTTTTAGCAAATAACAAAGAATCGCCTTTTACCTCATAATCTCCCGAATAGAATACCAATTCGTATTTATTGTCGTCTAATAAATTTAATTTGATTTTCTGACCTTTATTTTTAGATAGATAAGTTCCTTTTTCGATGCCATTTGTCTGAGATGAAACGGTTAATATTCCAAAAAACAATAGCATTAAACTCCAAATAAAATTGCGCATAATTAAAATTTTGGTTTATAATTAAAACACAAAGATATCTGATTCTTTCGGAACTAAAGTTTAAAAAACCATCAATATGTAATTAAAATACTATAAATTATATTTCATTGAAAAGATAATATAACGTGGCTGAACTGTATATTGAGAAACTCTTGTAGAGAATTGCGTAAAATTATCGTCGTTAAGATATCTTGTATTCAATAA
Source organism: Flavobacterium panacis (assembly GCF_024649945.1). Classification (GTDB taxonomy): domain Bacteria; phylum Bacteroidota; class Bacteroidia; order Flavobacteriales; family Flavobacteriaceae; genus Flavobacterium; species Flavobacterium panacis. Next base: position 186,627 of record NZ_JANKMS010000005.1, read on the forward strand.
ATTAGTTGCTGATACTTTGTACTCCCATTTACTGTTTTTCTTCTGATAAATTAAACTCGCACTTAAGAAATCATATTCATTATCGACTGATTTATCTCCGTTATAATAATGATAGAATTCATATTCAGAAACAAAAGAAAAACTATCTAAGAAATAATAATCTAGTTTTGCAAAAGGTTTGTCTGTGTAAAAAGTTGAACCGCTGTATTTATTAACTAAAAGATTGTATCCAAATTCGATATTCGGCAAATTTTTATAATTCGTTGAAGCTCTAACTGTATAACTCTGAACAAAACTTTCTGTCGTTCTTAAGTCTTCATTTTGAATGTTATTAAACTTTGACCAGTTCAGACTTGCATTAACTGAGGCTTTATAATTTTTTAAAAACGAACGTCCGTAAGCTCCCATTCCTGAGAAAGTTTCATCAGCTAAATTAGAATTGTATGGAACTGAAAACTGATTAACCCCATCAAAATCAGCTTTTGTTTTAATAGCATCCACTTTTCTGGTATAGGTTGCATTCGCAAAAATATTTTCAAAATTGAACATATTATATTTGAAATAACGAAGCGAATGTACTTGTGAGGTTGCATTTTCTAAATAACGATTTCCACGAAACAAACTGCTATAATTAGACAAAACATAACCTTCTGCTAATTGATTAATATCTGTAAAATCATTCGTTAAAGAGAAATTATATGTTAATGTTTCTGATTTTTTGATTTGATATAAAGCAAAGAAATCCGGCAGCACTTTTACAAAATTCTGAGAATAATCGGTTCCCAATTGTCCGTTTGTCATTTGGTAAGTATGCACACTTACACCAGGCGTTAAAGTAAATTTCCCTGTTAGAATTTTATAATGGAAACCTAAAAAGGCATCATTAAACCTATAATCTACATCATTGTTATTTGAGGAATCAGTCAAATCGTTTCTTGTTCCGTCATCCAACATCTGAAAAATGTGTGAATTGAAATTTTGATACGAATAGGTATTCCCTACAGTAATATTGATATTGCTTTTTGGCGTTACCATATAATAGTAATCCAATTTAGCATCCAATTTATTAGTTTTCACAAAACGGTTCTGATTGTAATCATTTCGATTTTGTCCAGAATTATATCCTGTCAAAAAATCATCACTAAAAGGTTGTGTGCGCAGATTAGCGTTATAAAAAGGATTTTCATCCTGATACAAATGCTGCATTTCAAAAGCAAAAATATTTTTAGTGCTTTGTGTATAATATAAATTCAGATTCTGATTTATAGAAGTTGGATCTTGTTTTTTTGTTGTAAAAATAGTTTCTGAAGTAGCCTGATTGGTTACAATCGATTCACGCAACAAATCTGAATATTCTTCTTGTTTTGTCAATTTGGTTAAGATATCATAATCAAACTGAAATTTATCACTTGGTTTATACGTTGAACTTAATTTAAAAAGTCCCAAATTATTCTTCTGATTTGTATTTTCATCACGTTTATCTTGATCTCCAGAACCCAAATACGTAGTCTGTGATTTGGTTTCCAATTCTGTTTTTGAAGTCGAAAGAATTCCGAAACCGCTTAAATTCCATGATTTATTGACTGAATAAGCGAAGTTTGTAGCACCAAATTTGGTCTCAATTTCTTTAGCTCGATTATTTCGAAGCAACGAAATTCCTAAATCATTTGAAGAAACATTAAAACTACTTCCTCCTTTTTTCATCATATTTTTGAATCCGCCAGTAAACTTAAAATAATCCTGCGCCGTTAAAGGCAATTCACCAATATTATTAAAATTGGTAATTACGTTAATACTGTATTTTGGACTATAATAAAACAACTTGGGATTAATAATATAACGGCTGTCCAATTCTGCAACTCCAATTCCTGCAGTAACATCTCCAAACCAAAAGTTCTTTTTACCCTCTTTCAGCTTAATATTCATAGCCACATTATCCTGATCGTTTTCCAAACCTTTTAGTGCGCTTACTTCGTTATAATTTCGCAATACCTGAATTTTATCAATAGCATCTGCTGGAATATTTTTAACCCCTAATTTAGTATCTCCATCAAAAAAATCCTTTCCTTCCACCATTAATTTGCTCACTTTTTTGCCTTCTACTTCAATTTCTCCGTCGGCATTTACCTCAACTCCTGGAAGTTTTTTCAGTACATCTTCCAGCTTTTTCTCCGTTCCAGATTTAAAAGAATCAGCATTGTAAACGATTGTATCTCCTTTGATAGAAACTGGCATTTCGCGTACAATTTCCACGCCTTCCAATTCGATTCCGGCACCATCTAAAACAACATTCTGAGTAATGTTTTCTGTTTTTGTGGTTACGGCAACATCTTTAGATTTCATTCCAAGATAACTTACTTTAATAGTATAAGAAGTATTCGGTTTTAAAGTCAACTGAAATTTTCCTTTATCATTGGTAATTCCGTAAGAATCCATTGCTTTTGTACCATTGTTGATAGCCATAATGTTGGCCATTTCCAACGGATTTTTCTGTTCATCCTGAATAAAACCATCAAAACGGACACTTTGAGAAAAGCATATAGAAGTAAAAAATAAGGCAAAAATAAAAAGTATTCTATTCATTATGAGAATATTGGAATTTGGAATTTAGATATTTGTAAACTTTGGAAGTTTTATCTTCCCATTGGAGGAGGCCCGCCTGCACGTCCTCGATTCATCTCTCTAAATTCTTCCATTTTCTTAATCACTGTTTCGTCATATTCTTTCTGAGAAATTACTTTTCCCTTTTTAGAAGGTTTAATTTCTGCTCTATCTTTAGGATTTAAAACTACTTTTGAACACAAAATAGTGGTTGTTCCATCATTAATTTCCAGAATTAAACCTGGAAGTCCCCAATAATTTTCAGGTCCTTGATTAACCGGAATTTCTGGTGTATACCAAGCTGTTACTACGATTTCTTTTGGTATTTCAAAATTGTCTGTAAAATTGGTTTTGGTATCTCCAGATGTTTTTTTGGCTTCATCCTTTTTATCATCATTATTTTTAGGCCTGAAGTTTCTAAAATCGGTTTTGCTCGCTTGCTTTACTGCTGTAGCTTTGTAACAATTATAACCTCCAATTTGCTTGGTTTCCTGTTCCATCTTCCAGTTTAATTTTGGCAGAGAATCCACAACCAAAAACTCTTTACCCATAAATTCTTTATCAACCGTATACGATTTTGCTTTTACATCTTTATAAAAAGTTCCTCCGCCTCCCGTTAATGAACCAAACATGACGCGAAAACCTCCTTGTTGTCCAGGAGTTTCCAATTTTTCTTCTTCTTTGTAAATAGATGCCGATTTGTCGAAATTTAAAATAAATGTTTTTTCAAGCATTTTTTTCATGCGTTCTTCCATGCTTTTCTGCATTTCGGGCGTTATATCTCTATTGCCACGCATTCCTTCAAACTTTGGCGCTTGTGTTTTTGACTCGTAAACAGCCATTCCCTGAAAATCTTTTTGAGCTTGGATCTGAGAACCAACAAGCATCAATGTCATATAAAAAAGTATCTTTCTCATTGTATTTTCTTTAAAAGTGAGTAAGCTGGAAAAAACTTACATTCAAATGTATTATTTATTTTAAAATCCTAAAAATTAAATATATTAATGCGTGCAGCAAATAGACAGAACAGCCTATTTTTTAGACTATTAGAATTAAGAAAGGTTTAAAAGGTAAAATTGAACTTCTAATGCCCGTTTTTTTGTAATTTGGTCTTCTTGAAAATCAATTTCTAATGCGTAAAATAGTGCAAAAATTATTATTCTTTTTATTCATCTTCTGTACTGCAAATGCAATATCTGCACAGGATTCTGGTATAAATCCGACAATAATTTCTCATTATAAAAATGACGCTGATGAATTTTTAAGTTACGATTCTTTTGGCTATTCGTACCAGATAAAAAACAATGTTTTCAGTAAAACGAAAGGGAATGAACTTTTTGAATATAAAAATGTATCGTTAGGAAATATTACCAAAGTTGATTTACAGAATCCGTTAAAAATGGTTTTGTTTTATGAAGATTTCAACAGTGTTGTTTTATTAGACAATCAATTGAATAAAATCACCGAAATTAATTTTTCGCAAAGTACAACACCTATTGTAACAGATGCAATCGGAATGTCAACACAAAATCAGTTATGGCTTTACAACACTTTAAACCAACAGATTGGTCTTTTTGATTATTTAAAAAATGAATATAAAACTGTTTCAATTCCTTTAACCGAACCGATCAAATATTACCAAACCGATTTCAATACCTTTAATTGGATCGACAAAAATAATAATTGGTTTTCTTGCGACATTTTTGGAAAAATCACTTCATTGGGTAAAATTCCCGATTTTGACAAAATTCAAATGATCAACAACAGTCAATATATTTTCAGTAAGAACAATTTTTTGTACTTTAAAGGGTTTAATAAAGCAAATTCTGATGTAATTTCTGAGATTAAAATTTTAGAAAAAACCTTTAACAATTTTTATTACAAAGACCAAATTTTATCTATTTTTACATCAACAGATATATCCAATTATAAAATCGTAACACCGTAATGCACATAGCAATAGCAGGAAACATAGGCGCAGGAAAAACCACTCTGACCAAATTATTAGCCAAACATTTTAAATGGGAACCTCATTATGAAGATGTAGTTGATAATCCTTATCTGGATGATTTTTACCATCAAATGGAACGCTGGTCGTTTAATCTTCAGATTTATTTCCTAAACAGCCGTTTTCGTCAAGTGCAGCAAATTCGCCAAAGCGGAAAAAAAATCATTCAGGACAGAACGATTTATGAAGATGCTTATATTTTCGCTCCCAATTTGTATTCAATGGGATTAATGACAAGCCGTGATTTTGAAAATTATACTTCTTTATTTGAATTAATGGAATCTTTGGTAAAACCACCAGATTTATTGATTTACCTAAGAAGTTCTATTCCGAATTTAGTAGGGCAAATTCACAAACGCGGACGTGAGTACGAAAACTCTATTTCTATCGATTATTTAAGCCGTTTGAACGAAAGATACGAAGCTTGGATTCAGACTTACACTAAAGGACGTTTATTAATCATTGATGTAGATAACATCAATTTTGTAGACAATCCAGAAGATTTAGGAGATATTATCAATAGAATTGATGCTGAGTTGAACGGACTGTTTTAAAACACAGATTTCACGAATTTACAAAAAATACAAAAAAGCCTCTAAAATAATTTTAGAGGCTTTTCTTTTTGAAGCTTTTTCAAAGTTTAAAACTTTGAAAAAGCTCTATTATTTAGCTGCTTCAACTTTTGCTAAAACTTCTTCTTCGGTTCCTTCGAAAACTTCTGTTGTTGTTTTGCCATTTTCAGTTTTAGTAACAGTTCCTGTAGTTTTTCCGTTTATATTTTTAACCTCAACTTTCACGGATTGACTTTCTGTATGAGCATATTTTCCATTTGCATCAAAGTGTGCCAGACATTTTGCTGTTTCTTCGGGAGAACAACCTTTCTCTTTACACATCTTAATACATTCTTCTTTTGTCATTCCAGACATATCTCCGCATTTAGAAAGGCCGCTCGCATGCATTTCTGTTTTAGCGCAGCAAGAAGCTTTTCCAGCAATGTCTGACGGAGCATGACCTTCACCCAAAATCGGAGCAATTACCAATCCAATCAAACAAGTTAACTTGATCAAAATATTCATTGAAGGTCCAGAAGTATCTTTAAACGGATCCCCAACAGTATCTCCGGTTACGGCTGCTTTATGTGCATCTGAACCTTTATAAGTCATTTCTCCGTTAATCATTACTCCTGCTTCGAAAGATTTTTTAGCATTATCCCAAGCACCTCCAGCATTGTTCTGGAAAACTGCCCAAAGTACTCCAGAAACGGTAACTCCTGCCATATATCCTCCTAACATTTCAGCAATAAGCTGATTGTTGTCTGCGTAAACCAATTTCCCAATAATGACAATCAAAATTGGAAATCCAATAGTTAAAATTCCTGGAAGCATCATTTCGCGCAAAGCGGCTTTTGTGGAAATTTCAACACATTTTCCGTATTCTGGTTTTCCAGTTCCTTCCATAATTCCGGCAATTTCTTTAAACTGACGGCGAACTTCGTAAACCATATCCATTGCGGCTTTTCCAACAGAATTCATTGCAAGAGCTGAGAAAACTACTGGAATCATTCCTCCAACAAATAACATAGCCAAAACTGGTGCTTTGAAAATATTAATTCCGTCAATTCCTGTGAAAGTTACATAAGCAGCAAATAAAGCTAATGAAGTTAAAGCTGCAGAAGCAATTGCAAAACCTTTTCCTGTTGCTGCTGTAGTATTTCCTACTGAATCTAAAATATCAGTTCTAGTACGAACTTCTTTTGGCAATTCACTCATTTCTGCAATTCCTCCAGCATTATCAGAAATTGGTCCGAAAGCATCAATTGCCAATTGCATTGCTGTTGTTGCCATCATTGCTGAAGCCGCCAATGCTACTCCATAAAATCCTGCTAAAGCATACGAAATCCAAATTGCTACAGCAAATAACAATACGGTTGGAAATGTAGAAATCATTCCTGTTGCCAAACCTGCAATAACGTTGGTTCCTGCACCTGTAGAAGATTTTTGAACAATCGCCAAAACTGGTTTTGTTCCTAATCCTGTATAATATTCTGTCACCGATGAAATTGCTCCACCAACTACCAATCCGACCAATGTTGCATAAAAAACACGCATTGATGAAATGGCTTTTGAACCTTCTCCAAAGAAAGTCATCTGCATGGTTTCTGGAAGCATATGTTTTACTAAGAAGAAACAAGCTACAGCCGTTAATATAATTGAAACCCAGTTCCCTATATTTAATGCTTTTTGTACTTGGGCTTCTCTTGCATTATCATCTGAGATTTTTACTAATGTTGTCCCGATAATAGAAAATAAGATTCCGAAACCTGCAATTGCCATTGGAAGCAAAATTGGCCCAATTCCGCCGAAAGCATCATTTATACTTCCTCCCATATCTTTTATCACATAGTTTCCAAGAACCATTGCTGCTAAAACCGTTGCGACATAAGATCCGAATAAATCGGCTCCCATACCGGCAACATCCCCTACGTTATCGCCCACGTTATCTGCAATTGTTGCTGGATTACGCGGATCATCTTCTGGGATTCCAGCTTCAACTTTACCTACTAAATCGGCACCAACATCGGCTGCTTTGGTATAAATTCCGCCTCCTACTCTGGCAAACAAAGCGATAGATTCTGCACCTAATGAAAATCCTGCAAGAGTTTCTAAAACAACCGTCATCGTATCGGTATCTTTCCAAACTCCATCAGAAAATAAATTAAAAAAGATTATAAAAAAAGCTGTCAATCCTAAAACTGCCAGCCCTGCAACACCTAATCCCATTACAGTTCCACCGCCAAAAGAAACTTTTAATGCCTGTGGTAAACTTGTACGCGCTGCTTGAGTAGTTCTAACGTTTGTTTTAGTTGCTATTTTCATTCCGATATTTCCAGCATAAGCCGAAAATAAAGCACCAAAAATAAATGCAATTACGATTAATAAATGTGTTTTTACACCTGGAATAAAAGTAATTCCTGCCAAGGCTAAACTGGCAATAATTACGAATATAGTTAATAGTTTATATTCGGCTTTGAGGAAGGCCAAGGCTCCTTCGTAGATGTAATCTGAAATCTCTTTCATCTTGCCATCTCCAGCATCTTGTTTTAAAACCCAAGTCCTTTTTATTCCCATGAAAAGTAATCCTAAAACTGCCATAACAATTGGCAGGTAAATCATAAATGCATTCATAATTATTAATGGTTTTGGTTAATAGTCAACAATCTAACTAAAACGAATTTAAACAAAAAAGCAATACTCCTGACGGCAGTATTGCTTTTTTTATATTAGAATGCGGTTAAAATTATTTAATGCTAAATAATCCTGCTGGTTTATTTTCAATGTCATCAAAACGTTTTGTACACTCAGCGATAATATCGTAAGCTTCTTTTACGTCTCCCCATCCTTCTACATCTACTTTTTTGTTTTCAAGGTCTTTGTAAACTTGGAAAAAGTGCTCAATTTCTTTTACTAAGTGTGGGTTAATATCAGAAAGATCGTTTAAAGAATTCCAGATTGGATCTGAAACTGGTACACAAATAATTTTCTCGTCTGGTCCTTTATCATCTGCCATGTGGAATACACCGATTGGTTTAACTTCCATAACACATCCAGGAAAAGTTGGCTCGTTTACCAAAACTAATACGTCAAGAGGATCACCGTCTAAAGCTAAAGTTTCTGGAATAAATCCGTAATCAGCCGGGTACATCATTGAAGAGAATAACATTCTGTCGAAACGCATTCTTTTAATTTCAAAATCGTATTCGTATTTATTTCTGCTTCCTCTTGGTATTTCGATTAATACATCGAAAGTCGTTAATTTGTCTGCGGTCATTTTCGTTTTTTAATGTTTCTATAATTTCGGTTGCAAAAATAACTAAACAATCCCTTTTTACAATAAAAAAAGTACATTAATCTATGCATTTTATCCATAAATTAATGTACTTTCTAAGTTATATAACAGAGAGTTAATAAAAGGTTTTACAAATTAACATCTTCAATCAGTTCATCGCTCAAAATACCAGAGCAAATTTCTCTAACTTCTCCTGTCATCCTGATATTAAAATCAGCATCAACATTTATTTTTAATGTTCCGCCCTGCATTTTAATCGTTATATTTTCGTCTACTAAACCTTTCTTTTTCAACACACTTGCCACTGCACAAGACGAACTTCCTGATGCAAGTGTAAATCCTGCTCCTCTTTCCCAAATTAAAACTTCAACTTCATTTCGGTTTATTACTTTGGCAAACTGAACATTGATTCTGTTTGGAAACATTTTATGATTTTCTAAAAATGGTCCAAACTGTTTTATTTCTTCGATATTTAAATCTTCTTTAAGAATAACACAATGCGGATTTCCAACAGAAACACAATTAACATCAAAAGATTTACCATTTGCCTCAATTGTAATGTTATCAACTTCTGGAGTTTCAAATTTTGTTGGAATAAGATCTGATTTGAAAATTGCCTGTCCCATATCGACAGTTATAATTTTCGCTTTATTACTTATCGTTTCTTCAATGGTCGCTTTTACGATTCCACCTTTTGTTTCAACAGTAAATTCATTTTTAGTTATTATTCCGTAATCAAAAACGTATTTACAAAATATACGAAGTCCATTACCGCTTTTCTCAGCTTCAGAACCGTCTGGATTAAAGATTTGCAAACCAATATCAGCACGATTAGAATCAACTAAAAGAAGAATACCGTCAGAACCTATTCCGAAATTTACATTACAGATTCTTGTTATCGCTTTTTGACTAAGTTCGAAAGCAATATTCTTGCTGTCTAGTACTATATACTCATTTCCTAATCCGTGAGTTTTTACAAAGAAATTCTTGTTCATTTGTTTCATTATATTTTATTAATCTGACTAGAAATAGAATCCAAAAGATCCTTTTACAGCAAATTTGTGAGCGTCTGGCATGTCTAAATAATTTCCTCTCCAAGAGAAATCAATACGGAATACTTTGAATATATTTCCAATTCCAGCGTGGTATTCATAATACACTTTTTCTGGAGCATTATAAGGCAATCCAGAAGCATTAATAGCGCGATTAGCATCGGAAATAGTTCCGTGAACGGCTCTAACTCCAATAAACTCTCTCCAATTTAATTTTCTCATAAATGGAATTCTAGCGAATAATCTTCCACCAAAATCATGATTCCATTGCAAAGTAGTATATTGATCGGTTACGAATTCGTAGAAATTCAAGTTACTAAATGTATTTTCAATTGTAAAATACGTTTGGTTACCCGGAATTACACTCATTAATCCCAACGGAATTGTTCCAAAAGTTTTACCTGTTTCAACAATAATATTTGATCTTCCTAAAGGTCCAATTATAATTGGTTGTTTATAAAAAACTTGAATCTTTTCATAAGCAAAATCACTATCCAGAACTCCTTTTAATCCATAACTGAAATTCACAAAGAAATGACTGAACGGACTATCCACTAAATCTCTTTCTACACCATAACCAATTGTTTTACGATTTGGCATATATTCAAACTGAATATTAGCTTCAGATTGTTTCACATCACTTTTGATAACTCCCATTGGATTGGCGGCAGTTGGCAACGTGGTGTAATAATCTAAACTAAAAGTCTTAGAAGCCGATTCTAATGTTCGATAAGAGAATCCTGCAGAAACAATAAAATTCTTCTTCGCCTCCATTTCAACTGAAAGGTTACTTAAATTAATGTTCGTTAATTTTCCGTTACTTCCTGTTGTAAACAATGCAGACGATGCAAAACTTCTCCCTAAAACATCATTTGTAGTCGTTAAACTCGCTCCAATTTGCTCAATATCACGTCTATTTCCTCCAGAAATAATGACACGGTTTTTCTTGTCCACCATCCATTTTCCAGAAACGCCATATTTGAATTTACTATCATCAAATCCGTAAGCCGTATAAGCTTGAATACGCCATGGATCATTTGGTCCAAAATAGGTTCTTCCTCCTACTCTTAGTCGTAAACCTTCAACTTCATTATATCCAAAAGTAGAATAAATAGGACCGTAGTCGAAGTTCTTAAATTCGACATAACCACTTCCTAAAATGGAGACGAGATTGTACAACTGCTTAAATCGCTTGACGGTCTGCAGTGTGTCGAGCATTTTATAAATACCTGCTTCGTCTTTATTTAATTTCTCGAAACGATTTTCTTCCCAGAACTCAGGCGGTCGCTCATAGACCGCATTGTCTATAAAATTGACTTCTTCTTTATAAAATTTCTCTGGTTTTTGAATATTGAATTTATGATTGCGATACAAAGTCGTTCGCTTTCCATAAACTCCTTTTGATTTTTCTTTTTTGTTTAAAGCAAAATCAGACATCATATAATCACGTGTCAGAAGGAAAATAGAATCATTTTCTACTTCAAATTCCTGCTCAATATAAATGTCTTTTACCCAGTTAATATTTGCACTTTTGGTAACGCCCATATTAATTTTTTTGATGGCAAAAGTGGTATCGTTTACCCAAAAATCTCCTTTAAAAGTCAATTCGTTTTTACGTCTTGGATAAAAAACAATATTAAAACACCATTTTTTGTCGATGTACGCACTGTCTTTCAGGACATAATTGTAAACATCAATCCCTGTTTTTGAAAGCGGACTTGTAAAACTTTTATCGAAAAACTTTAGGTGATTATCATAGATATTATAATCTGAATAAAGATCTTTTACAAAGGCTAAAATTTGCTGATTACCCTGAAAACCAGACATTTTATTCCCAGTAAGATTTTCTTTTACTTTCTTTATTTTATTATCACCGTAAACATCATAAACCGATTCGTTGATAAAAATTGGCAAGTATGTTTTTCCCGTAACATCTGAAGTATCAACATGATTAAAAACAAACTCCATTCCTTTGAAAAGTTTGTTTTTCATGAAGGCACTATCAATAGTGTTCATATCAAACTCTACCTTTTCATACTTCTGCATTTCATATTGATTGAATTGGTAAAGTCCATTTTTACGTTTTCTTTCCCAAATTTTCCTCAAAATATCCAGTGCCGGATTATTCTTTTTAGAAGTTTTTCCGGTATAAATTACAACCTCATTAAGAGCTTCGGCTTCGCCTAAAACAATTTTAAAATTATAATTAACTGCTTTGTCCAAAGGCACTTCCTTATCTGAAAATCCTGCAGAACTTACGATCAAAGCGGTATAAGTATTTGGAGATTCTAGATAAAAACGTCCGTCTTCGTTAGAAACGATTCCAGTATTAGAACCTTTAAAAACAACATTTGCAAAAGGTATAGGCTGATTTGATTTGTCTAAGACAATTCCACTCACTTTAGTTTGTGCAGTAGCAAGAGCCGCAAATGCGAATACAAAAAATACGCTGAGTAAAACTAATCTTTTCATTGTCTAGGCAAAAAAAAAACTTCATCAATTAACTATGAATGATGAAGTTTTGTGAGTATTTTAAATGTGTATTATTTGTATAATACTTTTTTAACTGCTTTTACTACATCACCTGCATTTGGCAACCAGTCTTTAAGCAATACTGGAGAGTAAGGTGCAGGAGTATCTGCAGTTGTAATACGTTGAATTGGCGCATCAAGGAAGTCGAAAGCTTGTTCTTGAACGATATAAGAAATTTCAGAAGAAAGGCTGGCAACTGGCCAAGCTTCCTCAAGAATCACTAAACGGTTTGTTTTTTTAACCGATTTTAAGATTGCATCTTTATCCATTGGACGAACTGTTCTTAAATCGATAATTTCACAAGAAATTCCTTCTTTAGCTAATTCATCAGCAGCAATAAAAGCTTCTTTGATGATTTTTCCGAAAGAAACAATAGTTACATCTGTTCCTTCACGTTTAACATCAGCAACCCCAATTGGAATTGTGTATTCTCCATCTGGCACTTCACCTTTGTCACCGTACATTTGCTCAGACTCCATGAAGATTACAGGGTCATTATCACGAATTGCAGATTTTAAAAGTCCTTTTGCATCGTAAGGAGTTGAAGGAACAATAACTTTAAGACCTGGAGTGTTAGCAAACCAGTTTTCTAAAGCTTGTGAGTGAGTAGCTCCTAATTGACCAGCAGAAGCTGTTGGCCCACGGAAAACGATAGGCACATTAAACTGTCCACCTGTCATTTGACGCATTTTAGCAGCGTTATTAATAATTTGATCAATACCAACTAAACAGAAGTTGAATGTCATATATTCTACAATAGGGCGGTTTCCGTTCATTGCCGAACCTACAGCAATTCCCGAAAATCCAAGCTCAGCAATTGGAGTATCGATTACTCTTTTTTCACCAAACTCAGCAAGCATTCCTTTTGAAGCTTTGTAAGCTCCGTTGTATTCTGCAACCTCTTCTCCCATTAAATATATGGATTCATCGCGACGCATTTCTTCGCTCATCGCTTCGCAAATGGCCTCTCTAAATTGTATTGTTCTCATATTTTATATTGTATGTTGAATTTTCTGAAGAGCAAAAATAAATATTTTAAATAACTTAAAAGCATAAATTGAATTTAAAATCGCATGAACTGTTGCACATCTTTCGCTTTTAACTTTTTTAAGTTTATTGTGATATTTACGAAATCGATATAATAACGTATAAATAACACTTATTTCATCACAAATATTTTTTAGACAAACTTTGGTCTATTTGTTGAAATTCTTATTCTATCCAAAATCCATTCATAGAACGCAAAAAACGAAAAGTTAGTATTTTTGTTACAAAATTTAAATCTTTACCTAGGTTGCAAATATTGCAAAATTCCTAACAATCAGGCGAAATGACTATTTTTTCATTTTTAAATCCCGACAAAAGCCTTCCAAAACCATACAATCTGCGAAATCGTAATAGTTTTAAAAAATATTATGCATGCATAGTATAATTATTCCAAATTAAATTCTAAATTTGTAGAAGCATATTATAAATTCAAAATATATACTTATGAAAATACTAGTTTGCATCAGCCATGTGCCTGATACTACTTCTAAAATTAACTTTACCAACGGCGATTCAGAATTTGATACAGCCGGTGTACAATATGTAATTAACCCTAACGACGAATTTGGATTGACTCGTGCAATCTGGTTTCAAGAACAACAAGGAGCAAACGTAACTGTTGTAAACGTTGGAGGTCCTGATACTGAACCAACTTTGCGTAAAGCATTGGCTATTGGTGCAAACGAAGCAATTCGTGTAAACGCAAATCCAACTGATGGATTTTTTGTTGCAAAACAATTGGCAGAAGTAATTAAAAATGGAGGTTACGATCTTGTAATTGCTGGAAAAGAATCTTTAGATTATAACGGAGGAATGGTTCCAGGAATGATTGCTGGAATTTTAGGTTCTAACTTCTTAAACTCTTGTACAGCTTTAACTGTTGACGGAAACAATGTAAAAGCAGTTAGAGAAATCGACGGTGGAAAAGAAACTGTGAGCACTACACTTCCATTAATTATTGGAGCTCAAAAAGGTCTTGTTGAAGAAAAAGACCTTCGTATTCCTAACATGAGAGGAATTATGACAGCAAGAACTAAAGCTTTAACTATCCTTGAGCCAGTTGATGCCCCAGTAAATACAAAAGCGGTAAAATTTGAAAAACCAGCTCCAAAATCGGCAGTAAAATTAGTTTCTGCAGATAATTTAGATGAGTTAATCAATTTATTACATAACGAAGCGAAAGTAATCTAGTAATCAGTTTTCAGTCGTTGTTTTCAGTTTTCAGTACTAACCTGAAACTTGAAACCTGAGACTAATAACCTCTAAACAAAAAAATCATGTCAATATTAATATATGCAGAATCTGCAGAAGGAAAATTTAAAAAAGTAGCTTTCGAATTAGCTTCTTACGCCAAAAAAGTAGCCGAAAGTTTAGGAACAACTGTTACTGCTTTAACAGTAAACATCAGTGATGTAAGCGAGTTAGGCAAATACGGAGTGGATAAAGTTTTAAAAGTAACCAACGATAAATTAGCTGGTTTTACAGCTAAAGCTTACGCTGATGTAATCAAACAAGCTGCTGAAAAAGAAGGAACAAAAGTAGTTTTACTTTCTTCTACAACAGATAGTATTTACCTTTCATCATTAGTTGCCGTAGCTTTAAATGCAGGTTTCGCTTCAAATGTTGTAGGATTACCTGTTAGTACTTCACCATTCCAGGTAAAAAGAAATGCTTTTTCAAACAAGGCTTTCAATATTACTGAAATCGCTACAGATGTAAAAGTTCTTGGTTTGGCTAAAAACTCTTATGGAATTTTTGAAAGTGCAGGAGCTGCAACAGCAGAAGATTTCAACCCAACTATCGGAGACAATGATTTTGGTGTAAAAGTAGAATCTGTAGAAAAAGTTTCTGGAAAAGTTTCTATCGCTGATGCTGATATCGTAGTTTCTGGCGGACGTGGATTAAAAGGTCCTGAAAACTGGGGACTAATTGAAAATTTAGCTGAAGTTTTAGGTGCTGCAACAGCATGTTCTAAACCTGTTTCAGATTTAGGATGGAGACCTCACAGCGAACACGTTGGGCAAACAGGAAAACCAGTTGCAACTAACTTGTACATTGCTGTAGGTATTTCAGGAGCGATCCAACATATTGCTGGAATCAACTCTTCAAAAGTAAAAGTGGTAATCAATAATGACCCAGAAGCTCCTTTCTTCAAAGTTGCTGATTACGGAATTGTTGGAGACGCTTTCGAAATTGTACCACAATTAACAGAGAAATTAAAAGCTTTCAAAGCTCAGCATTCTTAATTTAAAATTCTCTCTAAAAATATAGCTGCCTAAAAACAAGATAATCGTATCTTTGTTTTAAGGCAGCTTTTTTGTTCCATATTTTTTGACTAAAATTGCACCTTTATTTTTTAATCAAAAAAAGCATAAAACTGTGGTCTTAACTACCACTTTTACAAACATATATGAGTCTAGTAAAATTATCTATAAAAGGAATTTCATACAGCCAAACTCAAAATGGCGCTTATGCCTTAATTCTGAATGAAGTTGATGGTGAAAGAAAATTACCTATTGTTATTGGCGCTTTTGAAGCTCAATCGATAGCTATTGCCTTAGAAAAAGAAATAAAACCACCTCGTCCGTTAACTCACGATTTGTTCAAAAACTTTGCAGAAAGATTTGACATAGTAGTAAAACAGGTCATCATTCACAAACTTGTTGATGGTGTTTTTTACTCTAGTTTAATTTGCGAAAGAGACAAAATCGAAGAAATAATCGATGCCCGAACTTCTGATGCAATTGCATTGGCACTTCGTTTCAATGCACCGATTTTTACTTATAAAAACATCTTAGATAAAGCCGGAATTTATTTAAAATCAAATACGGCCGATACCGATCAGGGCGCTCAAGAAATCGACGATGTACTTTCTAATCCGGAGACTTTTGGACACGAAGAAGAAACCAATCAATCTGGTGATGTTTATGCAAAGCACACTTTGCAGGAACTTAACGATCTTTTAGATCAGGCCGTTTCTCAGGAAGATTACGAAAAAGCAGCCAAAATTAGAGACGAAATCTCAAGAAGATAAATTCAATGTTTAATCGTTGAACCGTTTATTCGTTAAATCGATTAAACAATTAAACGAATAACCGAATAAACAAACAAATGAAACAATATTTAGATTTAGTAAAACACGTTTTAGAAAACGGAAATCAAAAAGGAGACCGTACTGGAACTGGAACTAAAAGCGTTTTCGGTTATCAGATGCGTTTTGATTTAAGTGAAGGTTTCCCGATGGTTACGACTAAAAAGCTACATTTAAAATCAATCATTTACGAATTACTTTGGTTTTTAAAGGGAGATACCAATATTAAATATCTTCAGGAAAACGGAGTGAAAATTTGGGATGAATGGGCAGATTCAAATGGTGATTTAGGGCCAGTTTATGGACATCAATGGAGAAACTGGAATAGCGAAGAAATTGATCAGATTTCTGAATTAATTACGGAATTAAAAACGAATCCGAACAGTCGTAGAATGTTGGTTTCTGCATGGAATCCTTCAGTTTTACCAGATACTAAAAAGTCTTTTGAAGAAAATGTAGCTAATAATAAAGCTGCATTGCCTCCATGTCACGCCTTTTTTCAGTTTTATGTTGCTGCTCCAGATTTAGAAAAAGGAGAAACAAAAGGAAAATTATCTTGTCAATTATACCAAAGAAGCGCTGATATATTTTTAGGCGTTCCTTTTAATATTGCTTCTTATGCTTTATTAACCATGATGATTGCTCAGGTTTGCGATTTAGAAGCTGGTGAATTTATTCACACTTTTGGTGATGCTCATATTTACAACAATCATTTTGAGCAATTAGAACTGCAATTGACACGTGAACCAAAACCATTACCAAAAATGATTTTAAATCCTGAGATTAAAAACATTTTTGATTTTGATTTCAATGACTTTACACTCGTAGATTACGATCCGCATCCTGCCATAAAAGGAAGTGTCGCTGTATAATTATAAAAAAATCCGCTTAAAATTTAAGCGGATTTTTTTATACAACTAAAACACTATTTTCACTTCCGGCATAATCATTCCATTTGTAAAAATCGGCTTCTGGATCGTTCACATAAATTCCGTCGATTACATACTTAAACTCGTAAATCGCGTCTTTAACCAAATCATAAGTAGCTTTAAAAGTTCCGTTTTTTAACTTACTTAAAGTTCCTTCTGAAGGATTCCAGTTGTTGAAATCGCCTACGACTGCTGCCGAATCAGCGTCTTTAGCATCAATAGAAAATGTAACTTTAACAACAGGCTTTGTTTTGATAAATTGTTTCTTCAAAGACATAACTATTTAGTTTTTAGATTTATACATCTAAAATTAAATAAAATAGATCAAACCCTCACTACATTGCTAACCGATTTATCATAATACCAAAAACAGCACACTATTTTAGTTATATCTGTAATTTATAGCATCTAAAATTTTGCTTTTCAAATTCTTAGCTCAATTTAAGCCAAATAATCCATCTTCAAAATATTGACTTTCAAAAATAAATTTTAACTTTATGATCTCATTTTTATCTTATGGAAAAAGAAGTACACGAACAATACGAATACGCTAGACGCCGATTGAGACAAAAAAAAGTCCTATACCTACATTTTGTTCTTTTCCTTTTAGGAAGTTTATTTTTATTTGTTGCTAATAGATTTTTTGGGTTTGGAGAAGGTACTACTCAAAATTGGTGTATCTGGGGCATTACGATTTGGCTTTTTCTTTTTATTCTTCATTTTATAAAAGTGTACATTACCGACCGTTTTATGAATAAAAAATGGGAAAGAGAACAAATTGACCGATTAGTGGCTTTACAGCAAAAAAGAATCAGTCAGCTTGAATCTTCTATTAATGAAGAGAGTGAAAATAAAATTTAGTTAAGCATACCATGATTATAATGATAGCGGCTGCAGCCGAAAATAATGCGCTTGGAAAAAACAACGAATTGGTGTGGCATCTCCCAAATGATTTTAAAAGATTTAAATCACTTACTACAGGTCATCATATTATTATGGGAAGAAAAACTTTTGAGAGTTTCCCAAAACCACTACCTAATCGTGTTCACATTGTAATTTCACGTCAGGAAAATTATCATCCAGAAGGATGTATTGTTGTCGACAGTATAGAAAAGGCACTTGCAGCATGCCCTGAAAATGATGATAGCTACATTATCGGTGGTGGTGAGATTTACAATCTAGGCCTTCCATTTACAGATATAATAGAATTAACAAAAGTTCATCACACTTTTGAAGCAGATGCTTTTTTTCCAAAAATCAATAAAAACGAATGGCTTTTGGTAGAATCTGAAGAAAACTATAAAGATGAAAAGCATCTTTATGATTATACCTATGAAACTTACATTAGAAAATAAATAAAAAACATCCTCTTTTAGGGAGGATGTTTTTAAAATAATTGGTCTTTTGATCTGACTCGCTCAAGAAATCGTTTTTGTTTAAAAATCACTAATGTTAGAAACATTGGTAATAACTGAATAACATTTTATGTTATTTGAGACATAAAATCTCAAAACGCCTTTAATAACAAATACCACTAAGATATTAAAGGCAGAAAATTAAAATTTCCAAAAACAAATTTAATCCTAAGAACGTATTTTGCACTATTAATTAGTATTTCCCCCCAAGAACAATACTTACAAAACTTTTTCAAGAACAAATGAAATTACAAGCGCAAAAAAAGCAACCATCTGTTTAAGTCATCGCAATAATACCAATCATTAAAACTTTAATCATTTTTACTTTAGCAAAGTTGCTCATATTAGGGTAATTACACAATACCAAGTTTTAGGGATATTGCCAAAATACCTAGATTTAGGGATGTCTGAATGTTGCAGTAATTCATTCTCAAACAAATCCTTCAAAACATTTATTTTACAAATCAAAAAACTCAATTACAGTTAATCTAGATTGTTTATATTTGCCTAAATAAAAAAAATGTCTGAAAAAATAACTCCGTATAAAGACTCTTCACTAGGTAAAAAAGAGCAGGTAACCCAAATGTTTGACACCATTTCCGGGAATTACGACAATTTAAATCGTGTAATTTCATTTGGTATTGATGTTAAATG
The DNA here is from genome assembly GCF_024649945.1 of Flavobacterium panacis. Classification (GTDB taxonomy): domain Bacteria; phylum Bacteroidota; class Bacteroidia; order Flavobacteriales; family Flavobacteriaceae; genus Flavobacterium; species Flavobacterium panacis. The sequence goes on from NZ_JANKMS010000005.1 coordinate 205,802, forward strand.
GCGTAAAAAAGTATTAAAAATAGTATCAGACAAAAAACCAAAGGTTATTCTTGATATCGCAACAGGAACTGGTGATTTAGCCATTTTATTAGCACAAACTAATGCTGAAAAAATTATTGGCCTAGATATTTCAGCTGGAATGCTGGAAGTGGGAAAAAAGAAAGTTCAAGAAAAAAATCTTTCTAACACCATTGAATTAGTTTTAGGAGATTCTGAAAACATGCCTTTTGAAGACAATTACTTTGACGCTATCACTGTTGGCTTTGGAGTTAGAAACTTTGAAAATCTTGAAAAAGGTTTTGCAGAAATCTTAAGAGTCTTGAAACCAAATGGTGTTTTCGTTATATTAGAAACTTCCGTTCCAGATAAATTTCCTTATAAACAAGGTTACAATTTTTACAGCAAAAATATACTTCCATTAATTGGAAAATTATTTTCTAAAGATAACGACGCTTATGGCTATTTATCTGAATCGGCTGCTGCTTTTCCGTATGGAGAAGCCTTAAACAATATTTTGAGAAAAACTGGGTTTATAGATGTTGTGGCAATGCCGCAAACTTTTGGTGTCGCAACGATTTATTCTGCATCTAAAAAATAGTATGAAAAAAGCTGTAATCTTAATTTTATTAGTCTTAACAACAAAAGGACACTCGCAATTTGCTAAAAATATGTTTAGCAAAGATCCTATTATTAACCTTGAAAACTGGCAAAAGCAGCGTGTCTATTTTGGCTATTTTTTAGGTTTTAATAGTTTTGACTTTAAGTTTGATTACAAAACTCCCGTACAAAATGATATTCAGGTAAAAAAAACTACCGGTTTTAACGTAGGAGTTGTAGCCGATTTAAGACTACAGGAATACATTAATCTTCGTTTTGAACCGGGATTGTATTACACAAAACGCGACCTTTATTATCCAGGTATAGGAAATTTGGAAAGTGACTATTTGAGAGAAGTAAACAGTACCTATATTCACTTTCCTTTATTATTAAAATTTTCTGCTTTACGTACCGGAAATGTTCGCCCATATTTAGTTGGCGGTATGTCAACTACTTTAAACTTGTCCAGTAATGCGAAATCTCCTGATGATAACTGGCAACAGAAATTTAGAGTTAAACAATGGACCGCAGCATACGAAGTAGGTTTTGGAATCGATATTTTTACCGAATATTTTATTTTTTCTCCTTCTGTAAGAGGTATGTTCGGTATTACTAATGAGATAATTCGCGATAATGTTACCGCAGAACATCCGATTAGCCCTTACACTGACAATATCGATTCTATGAAATCCAGAGCAATTTTAGTAAATTTCACTTTTCATTAAAACAAAATCTTAACTATTTCGTTTAAATTCACTAAGAATAATTGCTGTCGCAGTAGCTACATTTAAACTTTCCGTTTTTTGAAGCTCTCCGAATCTTGGAATTGTAAGACGAGAAGTCACTATTTTCTCAATCTCTTCAGAAATACCATTGGCTTCATTACCCATAATAATGATTCCATCTTGCGGTAATTGAGAATGATAAATATTAGCTCCGTCCATGAACGTTCCAAAAACAGGTAGTTTAGTTTGAGCAAGAAAAGTTTTTAAGTCAATATAATTTACATTTACTCTGGTAATCGAGCCCATTGTTGCCTGCACTACTTTCGGATTGTAGATGTCTACCGTTTCTTTAGAACAAATTACTTGTTTGATACCAAACCAATCGCAAAGACGCAAAATGGTTCCTAAATTTCCGGGATCTCTAATATCGTCTAAAGCCAAAATCAGACCTGAATCGGTTATTTTGTTTTCGGCTGGCATTTTAAAAACTGCCAAACAAGAATTTGGAGTCGATAAAGCACTTATTTTTTTTAGTTCTTGCTCATTAATTAGAGTTCGTTTTGAAGCTTGAACTGTTTCAAAATCATTCAGTGTGGTGTATAAATGTTCTAATTCAAAATTGGATTGCAGCAATTCTTGAATTACTTTTACTCCTTCAGCAAAAAATAATTGATTTGCAAAACGCTGCTTTTTTTGATGTAAACTCGAGATAAGTTTTATTTGGTTTTTACTAACCATAAAATAATGTACTTTTGAATTAAATATTAAAAAACACTTGAAAAATAATTCCACAAAAATAATAGCATTTCTTCTAATTGCAATATTAATTTGCGCTTGTAATGCCGTAAAAAGAGTTCCCGATGGAAAAAATCTTCTTGTAAAAAATAATATTTTGGTAAACGGAAAGTCAACAAATGACGAAACGGCATCTAATCAAATGTATCAAAAACCTAATGGGACACTGTTAGGCTACAAACTTCGATTAAATTTATACAATTTAGCCAATTTAAATCCAGATTCTACTTATCAGGCGAAATTCAAAAATAATCCTGGCAAGTATGAGCGCATGTCTAAACTATTGTCTGCAAAACAAGTTGATCGTTTGGGACAATCTTTTTATTACAAAGGAATTCATGAATTTTTAAAAAATACTGGAGAAGCTCCTGTGATTATTGATACCGCCAGAACTAAAAAGTCGTTATTGCGCTTAAAATACTATTATTTCAATAATGGTTTTTTTAATGTTAAAACCGATTACACTATAGATACGGTTGGATTTAAAAGAGCAGCAATCAATTACAACATTACAACAGGCCCTGCTTATAAACTAGACACTATCAGTACTAATATCCTGACTCCAGCCTTAGATTCATTGTATAAAACCAACAATGAACCTTCAGTATTAAAATCTGGAAGTCAATACAAAACTACGGATTTTGAAGAAGAGAAAAATCGTATTACGACATATTTCAGAAATCATGGCGCATACTATTTTCAGCCAACTTATGTAACATTTGACATTGATACAATTGGCAAAAAAGCCAAAGCCAATGTAACTTTAAACATTAGCAATAATGTGATTCAGGGAAGAGATTCGAGTAGAACAGAACCTTTTAAGCTATACAAGATTAGTGATGTAAATATTTATACAGACTATTCTGCCGCAAACTCAAAGAAAAAACCAACTGACAGCACAACTTACAACAACTTTAATCTTTACAGTTTCAACAAATTAAAGTACAAACCTAGAGCAATCACAGATGCTATTTTTATCACCAAAGGAAGCACTTTTGCTGATTTTAGAACAACCCTTTCTTCGCGATATTTAAACAACTTAAAGATTTTCAACTATCCATCAATACAATATGAAGTTGACAAAAGAGATTCTACAGCACAATCTCTTATTGCCAATGTTTATTTAACTCCACGAAAAAAATACAGCTTTGGGGCAACCTTTGACGTAACCCATTCTAATATTCAGGATTTCGGAATTGGAGCTAGTGTTTCCCAAACTATCCGAAATGTATTTAATCGTGCCGAAACTTTGGAGATTTCTGCCCGATTGAATATTGGTTCATCCAGAGATATGGCCAATCCAAACAATAATTTCTTCAATGTCTCGGAATATGGTTTGGATATGAAATTGAATTTTCCAAGGATTTTACTTCCATTTGGAACAGAAAAAATTATTCCTAAAAGTATGATTCCTTATACCTCGGTAACTTCAGGTTTTTCTAAACAAAGAAACATTGGTTTGGACAAAGAAAACTTTACGGGTGGTATTTCTTACAACTGGACACCTAAACGTTATAACACTGCAAAACTGGAATTGCTGAACGCTCAGTTTGTTCGTAATTTAAATCCGGATAATTATTTTAGAGTTTATACTTCGTCTTATAATGACTTGAATAATATTGGAAAAGATTACAATACAAACGAAGAATACTGGGGAGATACTCCTGAAGAACGAGCTAAAGAAAACTTAAGTATACCAAAGGGAACAACAGGTTTTACAAATGATGTTTTGACTGACAACACTACTTTAAGGCCTGGCGATGCAAAATATCAAGAAGTTTCAAGTATTGAAGAAAGAAGAATACGTTTGACGGAAAATGACTTTATTCTGGCAACTAGTTACACCTTCACTAAAACAACAAAAAAAGACTTAGCCGATAATAATTTCTATCAATTTAGAACTAAAATTGAATCAGCAGGAACGTTATTAACCCTCGTATCTGAGATCGGAAATCTTCCAAAAAACAATAGAGGGAATTACGAAATTTTTAATTTGGAATATTCCGAATATCTTAAAACTGAGTTTGATTACATTAAACACTGGGATTTCGGAAAAGAAAAAGTATTGGCCGTTCGAACTTTCTTTGGAATTGCAGTTCCTTTTGGAAATTCAAACTACATTCCTTTTTCACGAAGTTATTATTCGGGAGGTTCCAATGACAACCGTGGCTGGCAACCTTATTCTTTAGGACCAGGAAGTACAAATGCAATAAACGACTTTAATGAGGCCAATATGAAAATCGCTGCAAGTGCCGAATTTCGCTTCAAAATTTTTGGAGATGTTAAGGGAGCCATCTTTGCAGATGCCGGAAATATCTGGAATGTACTCGATAATGTGGTAGATCCGAAAGCAAAATTTGACAACTTAAACGATTTAGAAGAAATTGCTTTAGGCACAGGATTTGGTTTACGATACGATTTAAGCTTTTTTGTTATTCGTTTAGATTTAGGCTTTAAGACCTATAATCCGGCGCATGACAAGGGAGACAGATGGTTTAAAGAATACAATTTTGGGCACTCGGTTTTAAATTTTGGAATAAATTATCCGTTCTAATGCTAATTAATTCTTATTTTTGCAACCTAAAAACTAAAAACAACTATAAAAAAAATTACAATGGCACACAACATTAAACCAGGAGTAGCTACAGGAGATCAAGTACAAGAGATCTTTAATTATGCTAAAGAGAAAGGTTTTGCCCTTCCGGCAGTAAACGTTACTGGATCAAGCACAATTAATGGAGTTCTTGAAACTGCAGCAAAACTAAACGCGCCAGTTATCATTCAATTTTCTAACGGTGGAGCACAATTCAACGCTGGAAAAGGATTATCAAATGCAGGTGAAAAAGCAGCAATCGCGGGAGGAATCGCAGGAGCAAAACATATTCACACTTTGGCAGAAGCTTACGGTGCAACTGTAATTTTACACACTGACCACTGCGCAAAAAAACTTTTACCTTGGATTGATGGTTTATTAGATGCTTCTGAAAAACACTTCGCAGAAACAGGAAAACCATTATTCAGTTCTCACATGATCGATTTGTCTGAGGAGCCAATCGAAGAAAACATCGAGATCTGTAAAGAATATTTAGCTAGAATGAGCAAAATGGGCATGACATTGGAAATCGAGCTTGGTATTACAGGTGGAGAAGAAGATGGTGTTGACAACTCTGATGTTGACAGCTCAAAATTATATACACAACCAGAAGAAGTAGCTTACGCTTACGAAGAATTATCTAAAGTGAGCCCTAAATTTACAATTGCTGCTGCTTTCGGAAACGTTCACGGTGTTTACAAACCAGGAAACGTAAAATTAACTCCAAAAATCTTAAAAAATTCTCAGGATTTCGTACAAAACAAATTCAACACAGGACACAATCCAGTTGATTTCGTATTCCACGGAGGTTCAGGTTCTACACTTGAAGAAATCAGAGAAGGAATTAGCTACGGAGTTATCAAAATGAACATTGATACAGATTTACAGTTCGCATATACTGAAGGAATCCGTGACTATATGGTTAAAAATTTAGATTATTTAAAATCTCAAATTGGTAACCCAGAAGGTGCTGATGCTCCAAACAAAAAATACTATGACCCAAGAAGATGGGTACGTGAAAGTGAAGTAACATTCAACGCAAGATTGGAGCAAGCTTTTGCAGACTTAAATAACGTGAATACACTATAATTTTTAGATATCTGATTTTAGATTTTAGATTTCTTTCTGGAATCTAAAATCTAAAGTCTAAAATCTTAAATCTTAAATTTTAAAAAATGGCTTGGTTTAAAAGACAAGAAAAAGGGATTACAACCGCTACAGAAGACAAGATGGACGTTCCGAAAGGATTGTGGTACAAATCTCCTACTGGAAAAATTATTGATGCTGACGAATTAGCGAGAAATTTATTCGTTAGTCCTGAAGATGATTTTCATGTTCGAATTGGAAGCGCAACCTATTTTGAAATTTTATTCGACAACAACGAATTTGTTGAGTTAGATAAAAACATGACTTCTAAAGATCCTTTGCACTTTGTGGATACAAAAAAATATGCAGAGCGTTTGAAAGATGTAATGGAAAAAACTCACCTTAAAGACGCTGTACGTACGGGAGTAGGAAAATCTAAAGGAAGAGAACTTGTAATCTGCTGTATGGATTTTGCTTTTATTGGTGGATCTATGGGAGCAGTTGTAGGGGAAAAAATTGCTAGAGGTATTGATCATGCGATCAAAAACAAATTGCCTTTTGTAATGATTTCTAAATCTGGCGGAGCTCGTATGATGGAAGCTGCTTATTCGTTAATGCAATTAGCAAAAACTTCTGTAAAACTAGCTCAATTAGCTGAAGCTAAATTACCTTACATCTCTCTTTGTACAGACCCAACAACTGGAGGAACAACTGCATCATACGCTATGTTAGGAGACATCAATATCTCTGAGCCAGGCGCATTGATTGGTTTTGCTGGTCCACGTGTTGTACGTGACACTACAGGAAAAGATTTACCTGAAGGTTTCCAAACTGCTGAGTTCTTATTAGAGCACGGTTTCTTAGACTTTATCACGCCAAGAAAAGAATTGAAAGATAAGATTAACTTATACATCGATTTGATTCAAAACAATGATATTCGATAGTTTTAAAACTATTTAAAATAGAAAATCCCAAGAAAATTGCTTCTTGGGATTTTTTTATATCTTTATTTTAAATCTGATTCTTTATGGCTAGAATTTTTATTGGTTTTATGATTTGTTTTCTTCTTTTGAATTGTGCTAAGAAAAAAGAAAAGATTGTTATTAAAAATAAACCATATATCATTTCTTATGAGGATAAAAAACTTCAAAACTATATTGATTCTTTAAAAGAAAGTAAAAGTAATTTCGTTGCATTTCCTCGAAAAGGTTTTTACGGAGAACATCAGCTTATTATTGATAAAAAGGGTGATTTTTATTTTTATCAAAAAGAATACTTTATGGCACTTTGCAGTTATGGCAGCGAAAACGACACTCTACCGCATTTTCTAGGTTTAAAACCAAAAGACATTGTTAGAATTCCTCAAAAAAACTTAACTGATTTTCTTTCTGAAAATATTCTCAAAAAAGAAAAAAACAGACAAATATTAATTATTGCTTCTCAAAAAGATACCATTACAAATACTTCCTTTTTCGAGTTTTTAAATACTAAAAATATTGGAACTTATTTCATAAGAAGAACTACTCAAGAAGAAGATACGGTTATAAAATATAAAAACAACGACAGTAAACATATCTATTACTATCCTGACTCTATCAAATGGGATAAAACAAGAATAAAACTTCCTAAAAAATTAAGCTAAAGTCTTTTTATTACTTAAAAATATATCTAGCTAAAGCTGGAGGCAATTCATTATAAAAAACCTTAGAATCTTAGTCTCTCAGAACCTTAGCAACTTCAAAAATCTACATTCCCGTTCTAATAGCCTCAACTGGATCTAAATTTGCTGCTGAAATTGCTGGTAAAATTCCAGAAATCAATCCGATTAATGCAGCCAAACTTGTTCCTAAAATTATATTTCCTAGACTGAGAACAAATTCAAAATCGAGCAATTTTGTTAAAGCGAATGCAATTCCCCAGACCATCAATAAACCGATAATCCCACCAATAACGGATAGAATTACCGCTTCGAATAAAAATTGAAACAAGATAAATTTATTTTTCGCTCCTAAAGACTTCTGGATTCCGATAAGATTGGTTCTTTCTTTAACCGAAACAAACATAATATTGGCAATTCCAAAACCTCCAACCAAAAGAGAAAATCCGCTGATGATCCAGCCTACCACATTCATCTGCCCTATAATTCCGTCAATAAAATCAGTAAATCCAGAAAGTACATTAATAAAAAAATTATCCATCTCTCCTGCTTTCATACCTCGAATTACTCTTAATTTTTGAGCAACTTCTGCCTTGTAAGCATCCATATCGACACCTTTTACCGGTTTTAAAACAATTACAGGTGTCATCGAATCACTGTCGCCGTACATTCTCCTTAAAAAATTAGCAGGAAGATAAACAGAAGTATCATTACTATCTCCAAAAAATCCAGCTCCTTGTTTCGCCATTACCCCAATAACAGTAAATCGTTGTCCATATAAACGGATATTTTTCCCCAACGGATCTGTTGAACCGAAAAGCCCATCAGCAATATCATATCCAAGCACAATAACTGGCGTCCCTGAATTAGATTCTGATTCATTGTAAAATCTTCCTTTATCAAAACTCAATCCGTCGATATCTACCATTTCGCTTGATGCTGGAACAATATTAACATCACTAACGGTTTTAGAATCGTATTTTAAAGTTTCTCTGTTTACAAAAAGCTGATACCCCACCTGATCTGTATTATTCAAAGAGTTTTTCAAGGCAACATACTCATCATATTTCACATTTGGAAACTGTTCTCTTTTCCATTGTGGAATTCCAGACGGTCCAAAACTGAATTTCATTAAATAAATCGTATTTTTATCTAAGCTGCTCAAATCTTTGGAGATTTTTTTGTCTAAAGAATCAACAGCAGCCAAAACAGCAATAATTGAAAAAATACCAATTGTTACACCAAGCAGTGACAACAACGTACGTAATTTATTATTTCGCAAAGCATTGATGGCAAAGCTGAGGCTTTCTTTTAATAATCTTAAATAAACAAGCATATTTTAGTATTTTTCAATAAAGTAAAATTCAATAATTAAATTTCAAAAACCTAATAAAAGTTAACTTACTCATCAGTAGATTTTTTTAGCATTTTGTTACACTAATTTTCTTTAATATAATATATAAAAAAACTACTTTTGCAGTCTCAAAATCATAACTACACAATGAGCACAACAAAAAAAATACAATCGGCATTAATTTCTGTTTTTTCTAAAGATGGATTAGAACCAATTGTTAGAAAATTACACGAACAAAATGTAACACTTTATTCAACTGGAGGAACTGAAGATTTCATCAAAAACCTTGGTATTCCAGTAGTTCCTGTTGAAGATATCACTTCTTTCCCTGAAATTCTTGGTGGAAGAGTAAAAACATTACACCCAAAAATCTTTGGTGGTATTTTGAACCGTCAAGATAACGAAAGTGATGTTCAGCAAATGAAAGAATTTGATATTCCTCAAATCGATTTAGTAATTGTTGATTTATATCCTTTTGAAAAAACAGTTGCTTCTGGTGCAAGTGAACAAGATATTATTGAAAAAATTGACATCGGTGGAATTTCATTAATTCGTGCTGGTGCAAAAAACTTCAAAGACACTGTAATTGTTGCTTCTGTTAACGAGTACAGCTTGCTTTTAGATTTGATTACAGAGCAAGACGGAAGCACAACTCTTGAAAACAGAAGATTGTTTGCTACTAAAGCTTTCCACGTTTCATCTCACTATGATGGAGCTATTTTTAATTATTTCAATACAGACGAGACTATTTACAAAGAAAGTATTGCAAACGGTCAAGTTTTAAGATACGGTGAAAACCCACACCAAAAAGGATTCTTCTTTGGAGATTTTGACGCAATGTTCAAAAAAGTTCACGGAAAAGAATTATCATACAACAACTTGTTAGATGTTGATGCTGCTGTTAACTTAATTGCTGAGTTTAAAACTGACGGACCAACGTTCGCGATTTTAAAACACAACAATGCTTGCGGATTGGCTTCTAGAAAAACAATTAGCGAGGCTTATTTAGCTGCTTTGGCTTGTGATCCAACTTCTGCTTTTGGCGGAGTGTTAATTTCTAACACAAAAATTGATTTAGAAACAGCACAAGAAATCAACAAATTATTCTGTGAAGTAGTTATCGCTCCATCTTATGATGACGAGGCTATCAACGTTTTACAAGAGAAAAAGAACAGAATTATTCTAGTTCAAAATGAAGTTGAATTACCAGCTCGTCAAGTAAGAACTTGTCTTAATGGTTTGTTAATTCAAGACAGAAATAATATTACGGATAATAAAGAGCATTTAAAAACCGTTACAATTACAGAACCTACTGCTCAAGAGATCGAAGATTTGATCTTTGCTTCTAAAATCTGCAAGAATACAAAATCAAACACTATTGTATTTGCTAAAAACGGAACATTGATTTCTTCTGGTACAGGTCAGACTTCAAGAGTTGACGCTTTAATTCAAGCTGTTGACAAAGCAAAAGCTTTTGGATTTGATTTGAACGGAGCTTCTATGGCAAGTGATGCATTTTTCCCATTTCCGGACTGTGTTGAATTAGCTAAAAAAGCAGGAATTACAGCAGTAATTCAGCCGGGAGGTTCGATAAAAGACGAATTAAGTATAAATTATTGCAATGAAAATAATCTTGCAATGGTATTTACAGGAACTCGTCATTTTAAACATTAATTTGTTTAACTTTGTTCAAAATAATTTATAACATTTTAAACCCCTAAAAAACTTATGGGATTTTTTGATTTCATGACCGAGGATATTGCAATAGACCTTGGTACCGCAAACACTTTGATCATTCATAATGATAAAGTTGTTATTGACAGCCCCTCTATCGTAGCACGCGACAGAGTTTCAGGCAAAATCATCGCTGTTGGTAAAGAAGCCAACATGATGCAAGGTAAAACGCATGAAAATATCAAGACCATAAGGCCTTTGAAAGATGGTGTAATTGCCGATTTTGATGCTTCGGAAAAAATGATCAATATGTTCATTAAAAGTATTCCTGCATTAAAAAAGAGAATGTTTACTCCAGCTTTAAGAATGGTAGTTTGTATTCCTTCTGGAATTACTGAGGTTGAAATGCGTGCAGTAAAAGAATCTTGTGAGAGAGTTAACGGAAAAGAAGTTTACCTAATTCACGAACCAATGGCCGCTGCAATCGGTATTGGAATCGACATTATGCAACCAAAAGGTAACATGATTGTGGATATCGGAGGTGGTACAACTGAAATCGCTGTTATCGCATTAGGTGGAATTGTTTGTGATAAATCTGTAAAAATTGCGGGTGACGTTTTCACAAATGACATCGTGTATTACATGCGTACACAACACAACCTTTTCGTAGGAGAAAGTACTGCTGAAAAAATTAAAATTCAAATTGGAGCGGCTATCGAAGATTTAGATGGACCACCAGAAGATATGTCAGTTCAGGGTAGAGATTTGCTTACGGGTAAACCAAAACAAGTAGATGTTTCTTACCGTGAAATCGCAAAAGCGTTAGACAAATCTATTCAGCGTATTGAGGATGCTGTTATGGAAACATTATCTCAAACTCCTCCTGAGTTAGCTGCCGATATCTACAACACAGGTATCTATTTAGCAGGTGGTGGATCTATGTTGAGAGGTCTTGACAAACGTATTTCTCAAAAAACAGATTTACCTGTTTATATTGCAGAAGATCCTTTAAGAGCTGTTGTTCGCGGTACAGGAATGGCTCTAAAAAACATTGCAAAATTTAAAAGTATCTTAATCAAATAAGATTCAAAATAACAATCAATTTACTTTTATGAGGATCAAGTTTTCAATATTTGATCCTCGTAAAACTTGAAATCATAAAGCATATCCTGAAACAAAATAACCAGACAAGAAATGCAGCAAATATTTAATTTCCTTATAAGAAACAGTAATCGATTGCTGTTTTTGCTGCTTTTAGGTATTTCGTTAGGACTCACAGTTCAATCACATTCCTATCACAGAAGCAAGGTAATCAGTTCTGCTAATTTTTTAAGCGGTGGTGTTTACGAAAGAATCAATCGTGTTAACGAATATTTGAATTTAAGAGCAGAAAACGACGAACTTGTACTTGAGAACGCAAGATTAAAAAGTCTTTTATTCAATAAAGAAGACACTACAAAACCACCTACACCTGATAGTATTAAAGGTGTAAAACCTTCAGATATAATTGTATCTAAAGTAATTCATAATTCATACAACACTCACGAGAATTATATCACTTTAAACTCTGGAAGCAAAGACGGAGTTACACAAGATATGGGAGTTATCAATAGTTTAGGAATTGTCGGAGTTATCGATAATACATCTCCAAACTACTCAACAGTTGTTAGTATTTTGAATATGAAGTCGCATATCAATGCGAAAATCAAAAAATCAAATCATTTTGGTTCTTTAACATGGAACGGAAAAAGTACAGGATATGTACAATTAGAAGACGTTCCTAGATTAGCTTCAATTAGAAAAGGTGATACCATTGTAACCGGTGGTCAATCTGTTATTTTCCCTGAAGGAATTAATATTGGAACGGTTGATATTGTATACAAAAAAGAAGGTACAAGTTTTTATGTTATAAAAGTAAAACTGTTTAATGATATGACCAATTTAGGACATGTTTACATCATTAAAAGTAAAGGGAGAGAAGAACTTATTAATTTAGAAAACAAAAGCAAAGAGAAAGATGAATAGCGCTTTGTTGGTAAATATTTTTCGATTTATTATGCTGCTGGCAGTTCAGATTGTTATTTTCAACAATATGAACTTCTTAGGCTACATAAGTCCTTTTCCGTATATCTTGTACATTATGTTGTACCCTGTAAATAGCAATAAAGCAGGTTTAATCTTATCGAGCTTTTTACTTGGACTAATGATGGATATGTTCTGTAATTCTGGAGGAATACATGCAACGGCTTGTGTTGTTTTAGCTTATTACAGGCCTTATATCTTTAAGTTTTCTTTTGGACTGAGTTACGAATATCAAACCATAAAACTAAACGATTCTTTAACACCAGAGCGATTTTCATTTATACTCGTTTCGGTTTTAATGCACCACATTGTATTATTTGTTCTTGAAGCATTTCAATTCAAATTTATCTGGGACATTTTACTCCGAACCTTATTTAGCTCAATTTTTACCATAATCACCTCCATAATAATAATTTATCTTATTAAGCCCAATAAACGATGAGAAAAGTTCTGCTGCCCACTATAATTATTATTGCAGCATCTTTGCTAGTGATCAGGATCTTTTATCTGCAGATTATCGATGATTCCTTCAAACTGAAATCTGAAAACAATGCGATAAAAAAAGTTTATGACTACCCTGAAAGAGGCTACATCTACGATAGAAACGGGAAACTTCTTGTTGCTAATCAGGCTTCTTATGACATTATGGTTATTCCTAGAGAGGTAAAAAAAGATTTAAATATTACGGAATTCTGTACGCTTTTAAATATTACTCCAGAAGACTATCATAAACGTATTGAAAAAGCAAAAGTCTACAGTCCGCGACTTCCATCTGTTTTCTTATCGCAGTTGAACAAAAATGAATTTGCTGCCTTTCAAGAAAAACTTAGAAAATACGAAGGCTTCTATTTCCAAAAAAGATCACTTCGTGATTATGAGGCAGATTATGGCGCAAATGTTTTTGGTTCTATTAGACAGGCCGACGAACGTTTGATAGCAACAAATCCATATTACAACAGTGGAGATTTAGTTGGAGTACAAGGCGTAGAACAAAGCTACGAAGAAGTTTTACGTGGAATAAAGGGTGTAAAATACATTCAGAAAGATAAATATAACCGAGAAATTGGCCCTTATAAAGAAGGAAAATATGACACTATTGCAGTTGCAGGAGAAGACATCAATATAACTATTGACGCTGCTCTTCAAAGATATGGTGAAGAATTAATGATTAATAAGAGAGGAGGAATTGTAGCTATTGAACCTAAATCTGGAGAGATTCTTGCTTTAGTCACGGCTCCATCATATGATCCCGGAATTTTAGTTGGTCGTCAAAGATCTAAAAACTACACGCTTTTATATCACGATTCTATTGCAAAACCATTGTACGACAGAGGTCTTTTAGCAGAGTACCCTCCAGGTTCTCCTTTTAAAATTTTAACAGGATTGGTTGCGCTCCAAGAAGGTGTTGTAAACGAACAAACAACTTTTATGTGTCATCACGGTTTTAGTTATGGTGGTGGTCGTTTTATGAAATGTCACGGTTTTGGACCACATCAGCTTCATAACGGAATTTACAATTCTTGTAACACTTACTTTGGCCAGGCCTATATGTTGACAATCAACAAATATTCTGACCCAGGAAAAGCGGTAGATGTTTGGAGTGATCACGTAAAAAGTTTTGGTTTAGGACAATTTATGGGGTACGACTTGCCTACTGGAAAAAGAGGTAACATTCCGACTTCAAAAACCTATAAAAGAATTTATCCTAACGGAGGATGGAGAAGCTCAACAATTGTATCGAACGCAATTGGTCAGGGTGAGGTTCTAATGACACCTATCCAGTTGGCCAATATGATGGCAACTGTTGCTAACCAAGGATATTATTATACTCCTCACATCATCAAAAAGATTGAAGGAGAAAAGATCGACGAAAAGTTCACTACAAAACATGTGACCACTATTGATCAAAAATATTTCCCGCCCGTTATCAGCGGCTTGTTTGATGTTTACAACAAAGGTACAGCACATGCTCTTCGAGTTGAAGGAATTGATATTTGCGGAAAAACAGGAACAGCAGAGAATTACGCTAAAATAAACGGTAAAAGAGAAAAACTTAAAGACCACTCTATATTTGTGGCTTTTGCACCAAAAGACAATCCAAAAATTGCAATTGCAGTTATGATTGAAAATGGAGGTTTTGGAGCAACTGTTGCTGGACCAATCGCAAGTTTGATGATTGAAAAATACTTGAGAAAGAAAATCACTAGAACTGATTTGGAAATAAGAGTATTAAACAAAAGTTTGCTTCCAGAATATGCTAAATTAGGCGGACTAACTGATGCAAGCAAAATTGAATCTGTACCAAAAGATTCTGTACTGCAAGCCAAAATTATAAAGCCAAAAGCACCAGTTACAACAGCACCAAAAACTGAAGTCAAAAAAACAGCAGTAGACACTACTAAGAAAAACTAAGAAAGATTATTTCAAATGAAAAATCAGAGTGTAAAAAATAATATTGATTGGATAAGTGTCTTTATCTACATTGCGCTGGTAACTTTAGGTTGGCTGAATATCTATTCGTCGTCTTTATTATCAACCGATGGAACCTACCAAAAACAACTTATTTTTATTGGATGTACAGTTCCATTAATCTTTGTTGTGCTTTTTGTTGATGGTAAGTTTTATGAAAAATACGCCAGTATAATCTTTGGTGTTGCTTTATTATCACTAGCAGGATTATTTCTCTTCGGAAAAACAATTGCCGGACAACGATGCTGGTATGCAATAGGAAGCTTCACCTTACAGCCATCAGAATTTGCAAAAGCAGCAACGTCTTTGGCTTTGGCTAAATATTTAAGTGATACACAAATCAACTTAAAAGAAACCAACAGACAGATTCAGGCCTTAGCTATTATGCTATTACCCGTAATGCTTATTTTACCGCAACCAGACCCTGGAAGTGCCTTGATTTATAGTGCTTTTATTTTAGTATTATACAGAGAAGGATTGCCTTCTTGGTACGTTTGGACCGCTTTTATAACCATTGTACTTTTTGTACTTACATTGGTTTTAGAACCTTATGTCGTTATTTTAATTGCTTTTGCAATTCTAACTATTATCCATTTCAAAGGCCGTGTTGTTGACCGTAATTTATTACTTAGCGCAATCTTATTAGCCTTAATTTCAGGATTTGTCTTTTCTGTAGATTACGTATTTGATAACGTCTTCAAACAACACCACAGAGACCGTTTCAACATTTTATTAGGTAAAACAGTGGACATGAAAGGGATTGGATACAACACCAATCAATCTGAAATTGCTATCGGATCTGGAGGATGGATAGGAAAAGGTTTTCTGGAAGGAACACAAACTAAAGGAGGATTCGTTCCTGAACAACATACCGATTACATCTTTACGACTGTTGGTGAAGAATGGGGATTTGCCGGTTCGTTTACTGTAATTTTACTTTTTGTTGCATTATTATTAAGAGTAATTTATTTAGCCGAAAGACAGAAAACAAAATTTAGCCGAGTCTACGGATATTGTGTTTCTGCCATTCTCTTTATACACTTCTTTGTAAACATTGCCATGGTAATTGGAATTTTCCCAACAATTGGAGTTCCTCTGCCCTTCTTTTCTTATGGAGGTTCTGGACTATGGGGATTTACGATATTGTTGTTTATTTTCCTTAAAATGGACGCTAATAAAGTGAATGAATGGTAAAATCTAAATAGTTAAATTTTAAATTTTAAATTCCAATATAAATAAAGTGCACTAACTGAGATAAGGTTTTACTCAAACTTTAAGTACAACTTATCACCTTATTAAGTTCATATAAATCCATAAAAAAATCCGAAGTTTTAGCTTCGGATTTTTTATGCTCTTTAATTAATTATATCTGTTCGTTTGGTCTCTTTTTTAAAAGCTTCACCAAGACTGGGAAAGTTGATATAATAATGATAATTATAATAATGTATTCAATATGTTTCTTTAAATCTATTCCTTGTTTCAGAAAGACACCATACAAATAATGTCCTGCGAAGATTAAAATGAATGACCAAAGAAAAGAACTCAAAATATTGTAAAACATAAACTTCTTTTTGTCCATTGAAACAATTCCTGCAACTATTGGAGCGAATGTTCTAAAGATTGGAAGGAATCTAGCGTAGATAATTGCTTTTCCACCATACTTCTCAAAGAAATCTTTTGACTGAAGTAGGTATTTTTTCTTAAACCAAAAAGAATCTTCTTTTTTAAACAAATAATAACCACTTTTTGCACCAAACCAATAACCTGTCATGTTTCCTAAAACTCCCATTATTGCAACAGCAGTAGAAAGTAAAAATACATTTATAAAATCATTAGGAATGGATACTACATTTTCCATTAAATCGCGACTGTAAATACCTGCTAAAAATAGTAAACTGTCTCCAGGCAAAAAGAATCCTGCGAAAAGTCCTGTTTCAGCAAATACTATAAACAGCACAATAAATAACCCAATCTGAATACCTCCAACACTTAAAGTAATATAAAATTCAGGGTTTATTAACTGGGTCCAATCAAATTTATTCATACAAGGGGAGTTGGTTATCTTTATAAGTTGGTGAAAGTAACAATAATTTAGCTTAACCACAATAAAATGCGGTATTTTAAACATAAATTAACTATTAAAAAAAGCCCAAACTAACGCTTGGGCTTAAGTAATAATTATTCTCTTACATACTTACAACAGCTATGCAGATTTTCGTAATCTTCATTTGTTGCTTTAACATCCTTAGTATCATGACCAACCTTTGCAACTGCTTTATTTAAATCCAAAGGAGATGATTTTTCTTCATTCATAACTACAGAAAGTTGATGAGAACTCACATCCCAAGTTGCCATTTTTACTCCCGGAACAGCAAAAGCCGCTTTTTCAATTCGTTTTTTGCATTGCTCACAGTTACCATTTACTTCTGTTGTATATTTTAGGTTTTTATTCTTTTTAGTTTGAGCTTGTGCCGAAAATCCAAAAAGAGCTATCATTACTACTAATAAAACTAATTTGTTCATCTTATTTATATTTAATTATTAATTGAAATTGTTATTGTTGTTTGATATTATAATTACGTATTTACTTAATCTTAAATCTTAATCCTGCATAATACATCTGACCAAAAATTGGCGCATATGCTACAGATGCATCAAAATTAGGTCCAAAAGGATTTTCTGCTCCTAAAATTGCTTTTTCTTGTTTGTAATTTCCAATATTCTCTCCTCCTATGTAAACTTCAAAAACAGAAGAAAAAACGCGAGTTACTTGTGCATTCATGACAGCATAAGCTGGTGAAAAATCTGGAAATCGATCTCCTTCAGGATTTGAAGCTGTATAAGGCAATTGTTGTTTTCCTGACCAATTGTATGTAAAGTCAAATTTCCATTGTTTGTCATCATCAGTTAAATTGGTTTCGTACTCTAAATTCCCTAAGAAACGATGCTTCGCCTGAAGCGGACGCTGAAATGAACCTCTTAAATAATCGGTTTGAATGTCATAATATTTATATGCTGTTCTCAAATTTAAATTACGAGCCAATTCATAATTAAACTCTACCTGAAGACTGTTTGCAAAAGAGCTTCCTTTCAAGTCATAAAACAATACTTGTTGAGGGCTTTGCATTACATCTACTACAGCCTGATTTTGAAAATCGGTTCTATAAAAGTCGAAACCTGCATCGGCATTTTTATTAAAAATTTTAAATTTCTGAGAGAAACTAATTCCATAGTTCCAAGCAATTTCTGGGTTTAATCCATATACTTTTCCGCTATAATCAAGAATTGAAAAATTTCTTGAACTTGCAAAAAGCTGTTGATTTTCAGCAAAAATATTAGCTGTACGTTTTCCTCTTCCTGCAGAAAAACGAATAACACCATTTTTCCAAGGATTATATCTCATGTGTAATCTTGGAGTAACAAAAAAACCTAATCGGTTGTGATTGTCTACTCTTCCTCCTAAAATCAAACTAAAATTATCGGTATTATCATAAGTATATTCAAAAAATGCTCCAACTGAGTTGTCAATTCTACTGTAATCTGTCACATTTACAAATTCCTGATACTGATCGTAAGTAAAGTTCAAACCAGTTGTAAACTTATGCATGGTATTGCTGATGATCGAATTGAAAATCAAATTAGAATAAAAACTGTTTTGTTTGATATCATACTGATTTAAACCAAAATAAGAATCTTGTCGGTGTGTATTAAAAGCATTTTGAAAACCAATACTTTGATACGGCATATCTTTAAATACATAACCGATTTTCGTAGAAACATCAAATCGTTCTGTATTGATTTCTGAACCCCAGAAATTTGTAGTTCCGCGATCACGATCTTTATCAAAATCAAGTTCTCCAGTTTGCTTTTTATCATTCATATATCTGAAATTGATAAAACTAACCAAACCACTTTCCGGATTATAATATTGATAGCGATTTAAAACATTGATTTGTTTTCCTAACGGATTATCCAGAAAACCATCATTATTCATGTCGTTCTTTGCGACACGCGCATTTCCATGAACAAATAAACTGGTTGCCCATTTGTCTGATAGTTTTTTATTGAAATGAGTGTTTAATTCAAAACGAGAATCAGTTGAACCGTAAGCATTCAAGAAGAAAGGAATATCGCTTAAAGGTTTCAAAAGCTCTGTATTGATCTGCCCCGAAATACTTTCGTAACCATTTATAACACTTCCCGCTCCTTTGGTAATCTGAACACTTTCTATCCAGGTTCCAGGCGTAAAAGACAAACCATAAGCTTGAGAAGCTCCACGAACAGAAGGAATATTTTCTTCTGTAATCATTAAATAAGGACTGGTCAAACCAAGCATTTTGATTTGTTTGGTTCCTGTTAAAGCGTCAGAGAAATTGACGTCGATTGATGGATTGGTCTCAAAACTTTCTGCCAGATTACAGCAGGCCGCTTTAAGCAATTCTTTACTTGTTATTACAGATGTATTGGATGTTAATGTATAGGATTTTTTAATTCCTTTTTGCTTTTTATTGATTTTTACTTCTTCTAAATCTTCTTGTGAAAACATAGAAACAGAAAGCAAAAATGCTGCAAAAAGCATTATATTTTTTTGCATAAAAAATGATTTTAATGTTGAATAGAATTACATTCTTGCTCATTGTTCAAAACGAAGAACAATGAAAAATGTAAACACAAAGCCTTAACTAAGACTTGTATTTTATCTTAAAAACATTAAAATCAGGAATAGAAAATATACTGATGGTATAATTTGAATAAGGGGGGCGCATTCGCATCGGCATAATACGAAAGAACTTCTTTCTTTTTAAAACCTGGAAGTTCTAAAAAGACTAAAGGTTTGTAATCTTGAATAGTCGCCGGGAAAGCAAATTGAAAGAAAAAGAATTTGATTGTTGCATCGTCTGATTTCTTTTCGAAATGAACAACTTTATCTTTACAACAAGAATTCTTTTTTTCTTTAGAACCGCAACATTTTTTTTCAATTACTGGTTCTACTGTAGTATTTAACGAAATGGAAGCAATTTTTCCTCCACAATAATGCACATCAAAAGCAAACCCAATATTGGAAACCAATAATAGGAACGCCAAAAACAGTCCTGTGCACTTCTTTAAATTCATACTGCAAAACTATTCAAAAACAATCGATAAAAAAACCAAAATAAATGTTATTTTTTAGTTTTTTGGAGCTGATAGTAAAATCCTGGAATAAACAACAGCACAAGAATTGGCTGAATGATGAATCTTCTCACATAAAAAAGAAGCCAACTTGCATTTGGAGAAAATTCCAGAATTACAAAAAACAATCCTAAAAGTACTACCAGAAAAAAAAGGTACACAAACAGACTGAATTTTAAAATATCCTTATTTCTAAATAAGACGTAAATCAACAACAGAGATAAAACCGAATTAAGAAAATAACGAAAAAAAAGTCCAAAAAAGAGTTTTAAACTATCATATTCAGGATATGGTAGATTCGTAAAATCATCCTTGAAGTAGTTTAAAAAAGGATCATAAAACAATTCCGTTTCGAAACTCCTAATTAGAGCAAAGCCCATTATTACAAGAACCGCAACAAAAATCTGAAGTTTATTTTCTTTTAAATTATTTAGCATATCTCGAAAATCTATTGACCCAAAAAATCCATAAAATAAAGACATATCCGTAAATAATCAACGGAAAAACAACTCCATGAAGGAAATGATTTTGTTCTGGAAAATTAAACAAGAGAACGGTCAACAACGCAATTCTTACTATATTCAAAACATACAGAGACAAAATTCCAAAAATCATAAACAGAACAGTTTGTTTTAGTTTTCCTGAAAATGCTGCAACAAAAGAAACAAAAAGAATCATGATACTCACAACATTACATCCCTCTGTTATACTTGCCAGATTTTTACCATTGAAAATAATTTCCATCCAAGGATTTCTAGTACTTTTCTGAATGATGACATCATAATTAAAAAGCTTTAGTAATTGGTCTACGTTTCTGCTTACAACTACCGTTATACTGTCAAGATCATTACCTTCATAACTATTTAAATAATAATTGTAAAGCAATGTCAACACAATATACGTCAAGAAAAAGATCCCTACGAAAATTAAAAATGGTTTAAACTGGACTAAATATTTCTTCAAGAGATTTTTTTTTCAAATTTATGTATTTTTTGAGTTTAGCTTTAAATACTTTTGTATAAAATTTCACATCATGACATTTCAAGAGTTACAACCAAAGATAAGCAGTATTATTACTGACAATGAAACAAATAGAGACGAAAAATTATTAGCAGTTTGTCAGCTGTTAAATCAAAATATAGAATATTACAACTGGGTTGGTTTCTATTTTGCAAATCACGATACCAAAACTTTACATCTTGGTCCTTATGTAGGTGCAGAAACAGATCATACTGTAATTCCTTTTGGAAAAGGAATTTGCGGTCAGGTAGCAGAAAGCAATGCTAATTTTGTGGTTCCAGATGTTAAGGCTCAGGACAATTATATCGCATGCAGCCTTACTGTTAAATCTGAAATCGTAGTACCTCTTTTTGTTAACGGAGTAAATATTGGCCAGATTGATATTGACAGTCACGTTATTGATCCGTTTACAGAAGCTGACGAAAGATTCCTTGAATTCGTAAATCAAGAAGTTGCGAAATTATTCTAGAAACCCTATTTTTAGTATAAAAAATAGACCAGAATGAAAATAAACATTTACACATTACTTCTTGTTATAGTTTCTTCTGGTCTTTCTGCACAAATTAATATGGTCTCGAAAAAGATTTTTCTTGACTCATTAAATCGTGAAACCACTCCTACAAACTATAGTTATGCAAGAGTAATAACCAATTATTCTCAAAAAAGTGCCCGATACGTTATTACCGATTTCTACAAAAACGGAAGAAAGAAAATGACTGGCGCTACTCTCGACAGAGATATCCTGAAAAAGGACGGAGAATTTATTTGCTATTATAAAAACGGAGCAAAAGAATCTGTTATTGATTATTCTGATGATCATAAATCGGGAAAAGAAATTACTTGGTACGAAAACCAAAGTAAAAAGTGTGAGAAACAGAATTCCTGGGATCCAAAAACCAAAAAATCACAAAGCCTTGTTCTGAATTGCTGGAACGAAGATAAAACTCAAACCGTAACTGATGGAAATGGAGAATATGAGGAATCAGACCAATTTATCACTCAAAAAGGAGAAATAAAAAATGGTTTAAAACAAGGCGTATGGCTTGGAAATGATAAAATTCGAAAAACCACTTTTAGTGACAACTATGACAAAGGAGTTTTAGTTTCGGGAACAAGTGTAGACGAAAATAACATCAAATTTTCTTATTCTTCTTTAGGCGAAAAACAGTCAGGAAAAAAGACACCAAAATCAAAATAAACATTCTCCATTTGTTAATATAAAGGCTTTGTTAATTTGTATTAAAAATATTACTTTGGCGTAATTTTATTTCCAATCCTCTATGAAACAAATTTTACGTCTTTTATTTTTTATTTTAATTTCTGTGAAAGCATTTTCACAACACGAATCAAACACTAATAAGTTGATTTACCTAGATTCTATGTGGAATCCAAGTACTCAGGAAAATTATAAATACACCCGACTTATAGAAGATTACTACTCTAATAAAGAATCTTATACTTATAAAGACTATTACAAATCAGGAAAGTTAAAATTTATTGCCGTCACTTTAAACAGAGATGTTATGATAAATGAGGGACAAGTAGTTTCTTATTATGAAAATGGGAATAAAAAATATACTGTCAATTATGTAAAAGATAAAAAATCAGGAAGGGAATACAACTGGTACGAAAATGGAAATATAAAATCTGAGATTGATTTTTCTGAAGATAAAAAAGCGAGAGAAGAAGGTAAAATTAATAACTTTTGGAATCCAGAAAAAGAACGAATTGTTGCAGATGGAAATGGATATTATTCTGATAAAAGCGAAAACAGTGAACAATCTGGTCAAATAAAAAATGGTGTACCAGACGGCACTTGGACTGGTAAGGATTTTAAGAAAAAATCAAGTTTTATTGAAATGTATAAAAATGGTGAATTAGTTTCAGGTGTCACTACCGATTCTTTAAATACAAAACATTCGTACGGCACAAAATACCTTAGACCAAGTCCTAAAAATGGAATAAATTCATTCTACAGCTATGTTGGGAAGTCAATGCGTATTCCTTTTGAAGCCAGAAAAGTTTCTGGAAAAATATACATGACCTTTATAGTAGATGAAGAAGGAAATCTAATGGACCCAAAAGTATTAAAAGGCGTTGGTTATGGCATCGATGAAAATGCAATACAATTGATTAAAGAAGCCCAAAAATGGAATCCTGGAAAGATAAGAGGCATTCCTGTTAGAGCACTTTATAAATTACCAATAACAATAATGGCAAAATAAGACGCAATAAAATTTATTTTTCCAAAAAAAAGTTTTAATTTTGCACCCGTCTTACAAAAGTTGTATTGACATACATAAAAATCATTAAAATAATATTGGAATGTATTTAACTAAAGAAAAGAAAGAAGAGATTTTCGCACAACACGGTGGTGCAACAAACACTGGAAGCGCAGAAGGTCAAATTGCATTGTTCACTTACAGAATTTCTCACTTAACTGAACACTTGAAAAAAAATCGTCACGATTACAACACTGAGCGTTCTCTTGTACTATTAGTAGGTAAAAGAAGAGCTTTGTTGGATTACTTGAAAAAGAAAGAGATCAACAGATATCGTGAGATTATCAAAGTATTGAATATCAGAAAATAATCAATATAGAAAAGAGGTGCGAAAGTGCCTCTTTTTGTTTTTACATTACACGCATACTATTACAAGAAAAAAAGTTTGGTTTTTCATTGGGTTTTAGATAACAACAACTACACACAACAACAACTACAACACAACTAAAACCCATTGTATAATCAAAAAGGAAAAAATTTATGATTCCACAATTATTTGTAGAAAAAATCGATTTAGGTGATGGCAGAAGCATCACAATCGAGACAGGACGTTTAGCAAAACAAGCTGATGGTTCTGTAGTAGTTAGAATGGGCGACACTATGATTCTTGCAACAGCAGTTTCAGCTCGCACATCAAACCCAGGCGTTGATTTCTTACCATTAACGGTAGATTACCGCGAAAAATTCGCAGCAGCAGGTCGTTTTCCTGGAGGTTTCTTTAAAAGAGAAGCACGTCCAAGCGACAGCGAAGTATTGACAATGAGATTAGTTGACCGTGTATTGCGTCCGCTTTTCCCAGACGATTACCATGCTGAAACTCAAGTTATGATTCAGTTAATGTCTCACGACGAAACTGTTATGCCAGATGCTTTAGCTGGTTTAGCGGCTTCTGCAGCATTAGCAGTTTCAGACATTCCATTTTACAACTTGATTTCTGAAGTACGTGTTGCACGTATAGACGGAAAATTAGTAATCAACCCAAGTAGAGAAGAATTAGAAAAATCAGACATCGATATGATGATTGGAGCTTCTATGGATTCTGTTGCAATGGTTGAAGGTGAGATGAAAGAAATTTCAGAAGCTGAAATGATCGAAGCTATTAAATTTGCTCACGAGGCTATCAAAGTTCAAATTCAGGCACAATACCGTTTACAAGAAGCTTTTGGTAAAAAAGAAATTCGTACTTACGAAGGTGAAAAAGAAAACGAAGAAATTTACAAAAAAGTAAAAGAAGCGGCTTACGATAAAATTTATGCTATTGCAAAAGTTGGATCAGCTAAACACGAAAGAGGTGCTGCATTTGCTGAAGTAAAAGAAGAAGTAAAAGCTTTATTTACTGAAGAAGAATTAGCTGCTGACGGTGATTTAGTTTCTAAATATTTCTACAAAACAAACAAAGAAGCTGTTCGTAATGTAGTTTTAGAATTAGGCGTTCGTTTAGATGGTAGAAAAACTACAGACATCAGACCAATCTGGTGCGAAACGGATTATTTACCAAGAGTTCACGGATCTTCTTTATTTACACGTGGAGAAACTCAAGCTTTGGCTACAGTAACTTTAGGAACTTCTAGAGAAGCAAACCAAATCGATTCTCCATCAGAGCAAGGTGAAGAGAAATTCTACTTACACTATAACTTCCCTCCTTTCTCTACTGGTGAAGCAAAACCATTAAGAGGAACTTCAAGAAGAGAAGTTGGTCACGGTAACTTAGCTCAAAGAGCATTAAAAAATATGATTCCTGCTGATTGTCCTTACACAATCCGTGTTGTTTCTGAGGTATTAGAATCTAACGGTTCTTCTTCTATGGCAACAGTTTGTGCTGGAACAATGGCCCTTATGGACGCTGGAGTTCAAATGGTAAAACCAGTTTCTGGTATTGCTATGGGATTGATTACTGATGGTGAGAAATTTGCTGTATTGTCTGACATCTTAGGAGATGAAGATCACTTAGGAGATATGGACTTTAAAGTAACTGGAACTGCTGACGGAATTACTGCTTGTCAAATGGACATCAAAATTGATGGTTTACGTTATGACATTATGGAGCAAGCTTTATCTCAAGCACGTGACGGACGTTTACACATTTTAGGTAAATTAACTGAAACTATCGCTGCACCAAGAGCAGACGTTAAAGCTCACGCACCAAAAATCATTACAAGAACAATTCCTGGAAACTTTATTGGAGCATTAATCGGACCTGGTGGAAAAGTAATTCAAGAATTACAAAAAGCTACTGGAACAACTATCGTAATCAATGAAGTTGACGAACAAGGAGTTGTTGAAATTTTAGGAACTGATCCAGAAGGAATCAAAACTGTATTGGCTAAAATTGACGCTTTAACTTTCAAACCTCAAATGGGAGAAGCTTACGAAGTTAAAGTAATTAAGATGCTTGATTTTGGAGCTGTTGTAGAATATACTGCTGCACCAGGAAACGAAGTATTGCTTCACGTATCTGAATTGGCTTGGGAACGTACTGAAAACGTTGCTGACGTAGTTAAAATGGGAGATGTTTTCCAAGTGAAATACTTAGGAATCGATCCTAAAACTAAAAAAGAAAAAGTGTCTAAAAAAGCACTTGTTCCAAGACCTCCACGTGAGGAGAAAAAAGAGTAATCAGATCTTAGTTTACTAAAGGTTTATTCATAGAAAACCCCAACTCATTTATTTGAGTTGGGGTTTTTCGTTTTATATTAACTTTCAGGATTACCCATTTTATGAAGATGTTTAAAATGAGAAAACATCATTTCTAACAAGGTTTTATGATGATAGGGTTGCTTAAACTCTTTTGTTGTTTCTTCGATTATTGAATTTATTTCACTGTAATTAGTATGGCATACATTAGGAAAAAGATGATGCGCTGCATGACAATTTGAACCACCACTTAGAAATCTAGCCCAGCCTTTATCTGCATTCCAATCACAGCTAGTATGAAGCTGATGAACCGCCCAAGTATGTTCGAGAAACTCTCCTTCAGGCTGAGGATAATCTGCACCATCAAAAAAATGTGTTCCAACCAACATAATAATAAACACCATCGATGTAAAAGCGCTAGCAGTAAAATAACTCCAAACTATAAAACTCCATTCAAAATGAGAAAATAAAATGGGAAGAATTAAAACCAGAGAAAAATAAAATATCTTATAGAATAGAAATCTAAAATACAACTCTACTTTTGGAACACCTCGCTTCATCCAATTATATTCGTTTGAAAATAAATATACCCAATCACTCATAAAAACAGAATGCAGCAAAGTGAACATGTAAACAAAAGGTGCATAATAAGCTTGATATCTATGCATGGGTTTCCAAGAATGTGTTGGTCCCAATCTCAAGAAAGGATTCTTGTCAATATCGACATCGCTTCCTTCTACATTTGCATATAAATGATGCGAACGTATATGTCTTAAACCCCACAACATTGGATCAATACCAACAGTGAGAAAACTAAGAAAATGCAGAACTGAGTTTGCTTTTTTATTTTTGAATGCAGTATTATGTGAAGCATCATGGCCAAAACTGAATCCTATCAACAATCCTGATAACTGAAAGACAACATACAACAGCCAAAAGCTCATTTTATTTATAGAATTCGAAAAAAGTGCAAGGTATGATAGATAACAAACAAGTGTCCAAAACAATCCTTTAAACCAAAATCGGGCATCTCCATAAGAAATAATTTTACCCTGAAGTTGTTCATAAACTCGCTGTTTCAATGTAGAGAAAAAGAGTTTTTCCTCCTCAGATTTACTGAAATATTTAGCTTTCATAAAAAATGTCTTTTTAAAATTACAAGACAAACCTATTGCAATTATCGCAGTTGAATTTGTGTAAAGCAATAAAGATTTTTATTAAATTTGTGATTATCGCAAATCATGAAAACACAAGAATTATTCTTAAAGGCAATCAGAAACAAAATCGCTAAGTCTGTTTCTTTAATAGATGAAATAGCTGCTGTATTAGAAATCAGTTATGATGCTTCACATCGAAGGATTTCTCAAAAAAGTAAATTTTCGATAGACGAAACTGTCAAACTTGCACATCATTATAATATTTCTTTAGATAAATTATTTTCTAAACAAGAAAAAGTAATTGTCGAAAAAACTATTGAGATTACAACAATGAAAGACATGTTGCT
Organism: Flavobacterium panacis; assembly: GCF_024649945.1. Taxonomy (GTDB): domain Bacteria; phylum Bacteroidota; class Bacteroidia; order Flavobacteriales; family Flavobacteriaceae; genus Flavobacterium; species Flavobacterium panacis. The sequence goes on from NZ_JANKMS010000005.1 coordinate 233,446, forward strand.
CTATTTTAAATCATCGGCAGAGCAAATCGAAATATTGACAAAAAATACTGGCACCACTTTATTTTATTCTGCCAAGGATATTCCATTATTTTACTTTATGGATGGAACAATTTTATCCAAATTCAAAGCATTTGTCTGGTTGAATCTTTTGAATAATGAACAAAAAAAAGTTTCGTTTGAAAACTTCGTCATAGAAGAATCTTTCTCTGAATACATGCAGAAATTAAAAAAAGTCTACGAAAATACTATTGTAAACGAGATTTGGAATGACACCACTATAAATAGCAGCTTACAGCAAATACTCTATTTTTATGAAGCTGGTTTACTCAAATTAAATAGTGCAAATGCTTTATTGAAAGACTTGAAACGAATTATCAATGTAATTCAGGAAAAATGCAATAATCCTTCTAATAATTTTTCGATTTATTATAACGAGCTTATTTTACTGAACAACAACATGCTTATTGAGACAGAAGAGAGATTAACTATGTTTGTTCCCTACACTCTCTTGGGGTATTTTATAACTGATAATGAAGAAAGTTGTAAAAATGTTCATCAGTTTTTTAAGCAGCAGATTATCAATTCGAAACCTTTGAGACAATCCGGCATCAAGGAACAAAATCTTTTCTTTAATCGAACTATTCGAAAAATAGAGTATTATGCCGAAAAAATAAACTCTCAGGTAGATTTACATTTTTAATTAATCAAACAAAAGTACCGCTTTCATTGAGCTTTGGGCTGATTTTGATTTTCCTTTAAGTAAGTTCAAATTTCTTAATTCTTACTTACACCCCAAAAAAACAAAAATAATCCGCACTATTTATTTAAAAATATAAAAAAAATATCACAATTTAACAATCCCGCGTTTTATTTATAACCTTTTTTTAATACTTTTGAAATCAATCAACCAAAAAACAAACTAATCATATTCCCTTGAAAAATTACCAAAAACAAATCATTTATCTTTCAATATTCACGGGCTTTTTCAACATATCGCACTTACATTCCCAATCTGTTGAAAAATCATCATTGTACGATTACTTCGATGAAGCCGTAGGAAAAGACAACTTAAATATCAATAACGGAATCGTTCATAGCGAACCTTTTCGTCCTTTGGCTGGCAAAAACAGGTATTATCTTGACGAGTTCAATCTTGAAGACATCAGCTATGAAGGTCAGATTTATACCAAAGTAAATCTGAAATACGACATTCTGCTAGATCAGGTTATCTACAAACAAAACGGATCATCGGAAAACTTACCGATTAACTTAATTACAGAAAAAGTCGATTATTTCTTTATTAAGAATAAAAAATTCGTCAATCTTAAAGACGAGTCAATAAAATTTCCTTCTACTATAAAAGGAATTTACGAAGAAGCTTATGTTGGCGACAATGTTTCTCTCTATATTAAACATTCTAAAGAAAAAGTAAAATCACTACAAGCCGATCTCATTCACTACAATTTCATTTACAAAATAAACTACATCTTAAAATACAATAACTTTTTCTATAAGGTTGAAACAGAAAGGGATTTTAAGAAGATTTTTCCAAATTATAAAAAAGAAATAAACAGTTTTTATAGTACTGACAAGAAATTAGAACGTTCCAATAAAGCGCAATTCATGGAAAATCTAACGAAACAAATCAATGGTCTTTTAAAAAAAAGTTCTAATTAAATGAAAAAAATTACTCTTATTCTATTTTTAATAACCTTTCAACAAATCATACATTCTCAAATTATTAGCGACAAAATATCGGTTGAATTTAAGAATGCTAATTTAAAAACTGCTGTTCAGGATATTGAAAAAGTGTCTTACTATAAGTTTTTCTTTGATGAAAAATGGTTTGAAAACGACAGTACTTCTATAAATAAAAAATACAAAGAAGTAAGAATTGCAGAAGTTCTTGAAGAGGTTTTTCAAAATACAAGTTTTAACTTTTACATTTCTGACAACAAGGTTATTGTCACAAACAATAGTATAATTTACAGCCAGTTACCTGATGATTATTTTGGAATTCCTCTTGAAAGAGATGAAAATGGACAAACAACAACTCCGATATTTTATCAGCAATACGACTCTATAAAAAAGACAAATTCGCGAAATCCTAACAAGAATATTAGAGATCTTGTTCTGATTGGTAAAGAAGTTAAAAATCAAAAAAAGAAACCTACTTATACCTTATCGGGCTTTATACGAGGCGGAAAAAACAATTCTGCACTTGCCAATATTATTGTAAAAGTACCCAATTCTGAATTTACTGCTTCAACAGACAAAAAAGGATATTACAGCTTGCAGGTTCCTGGAGGTTTAAACGTTATTGAAACTGAGAGTTTCTCATACAATAAAGTGACCAAAAACATCATGGTTTATAATGATGGCTCATTAAACTTTTCATTAACAGACAACATAAATCAACTGGATGAAGTATTAATCAAAACCAATAAAAGCAAAAGTGCTAAATCTGCTATAACAGGCGTTACTACTATTGATGCTGAAGGAATTAAAAATGTTCCGTTGGTACTTGGAGAACGTGACATTCTTAAAGTTGCCTTAACGATGCCTGGAATAAAAACAGCAGGAGAAGGTTCTGCCGGATTTAATGTAAGAGGAGGAAAAGAAGATCAGAATCTATTTTTATTAGATCATGCAACTTTATACAACCCATCTCATTTCTTTGGTTTTTTTACTGCATTAAATCCGTATACAACCAAAAAAGTTGACATCTACAAAGGAAGTATTCCTGCCGAATTTGGAGGAAGACTTTCATCTGTTTTTGATATTTCATCTAAAAGTGGAAATGTAAACGAATTTCAGGGAGAAGGTGGTATTGGGCCTGTAACGAGTAATTTAATGCTTTCTGCTCCTGTTGTTAAAGGGAAATCAAGCTTAATTTTTGGAGGACGAGCAACGTACTCAGATTATATTTTAAAAAGTTTAGATGACGAAAATCTAAAAAACAGTCAGGCTTCTTTTTACGATTTCATTCTTAAATACAATCATAAAATAAACGCCAATAATGACATTGAGTCTACTCTATATTACAGTCATGATAAATTTAGCGTTTCTTCAGACTCGTTGTATAAATACAGCAACAGATTAGCAACATTAAAATGGAACCATACTTTTAATGACAAAAATAAAGGCTCTTTAATCGTAACAAATAGTGAATACAAGTTTAATATCGATTACGAATCTGAAGGAATAAATAATTTTGATTTTGGGTATAAAATCGACGAGACGCAGGCAATGCTAAAGATGATTTATCTATTCAATTCGAAACATAAATTCAGTTACGGTATTTCTACAAAACTGTATGCTGTAGATCCAGGATATTTAAATCCGAAAAATCCGCAGTCTTCATTGGTCCCAGTTGATATTCAAACCGAAAGAGGCTTAGAATCTGCTGCATATGTTGGTGATAATTTTAAAATAAGCGATAAATTTCTTCTCGATTTTGGTTTGCGATATTCCTATTTCGCTGCTTTAGGAAAATCTACTCAGAGAATTTATGAAGAAAATTTACCCATTAGCGATGCCACAGTAATTGACACCAAAACGTATGGCAACAATGAAACCATCAAAAGCTACGGCGGATTTGAACCAAGAATTGCTGCCAGATATTTTATTACTGATGATTTTTCTGTGAGAGCGAGTTATGACAAAACCTTTCAATACATTCACTTATTGTCTAATAATACAACACAATCTCCGACCGATATCTGGAAATTATCAGATTTGAATGTTAAACCAGAAAATGCGCAACAAGTTTCTTTAGGTCTTTACCAAAACTTAAAAAATGGGGATGTTGAGCTTAGTTTAGAAGGATATTACAAAAGATCTAAAAACATTCTGGATTACAAAGTTGGTGCTGAATTATTACTTAACGAAAATATTGAAACCGAACTTTTACAAGGAGAAGGGAAAGCTTACGGTATAGAGGTTTTACTAAAGAAACAAGTAGGAAAATTGAACGGTTGGATTGGTTACACTTATTCAAGATCTTTAATCAAACTTAACAGTCAGTTTCAGCAGGAAAAAGTAAATGACGGAAAATATTTTGCTTCTAATTTTGATAAACCACACGACTTTAGCGCTGTATTAAACTACAGAATTACAAAACGTTACAGTTTTTCAAGTAACTTTGCTTATCAGACAGGAAGACCAATTACATATCCTATTGGAAGATATGATTATGGCAACGAGCAATATACTGTATACAGTGATCGTAACAAATTTAGAATCCCTGATTATTTTAGACTAGACCTTGGTTTGAACATTGAAGGAAATCACAAAATCAAGAAGTTAGCTCATAGTTTTTGGAATATTTCGGTTTATAATGTTTTAGGAAGAAACAACCCTTATTCTGTGTTTTTTATTACTGACAAAGGACAAATCAAAGCCTACAAAACATCTATTTTCGCTATTCCAATTCCAAGTATTACTTACAATTTCAAGTTTTAAAACCATGAAAAAATACATATATAAAATCTCTTTATTTTTAATTCTGACATTTGCTATTAGCAGTTGTACTGAACAATACCTTTTTCAGAACACGGATTTTGAAAGTGCGCTTGTAGTTGAGGGAACCATAACAAACGAATTTAAAAATCAAGTTATCAGACTTTCACAAGTCTATCAGCTCGAGGAAAATGGGCCAAGAATGGAAAAAGGCGCCAATGTGTTTATTTTAGACGATCAGGGAAACGAATATCAGTTTGCAGAAAAAGATACTGTTTACGAATCTATAACACCTTTTAAGCCAGAACCCGGAAGAAAATATCAATTAAAAATTAGAACCAGCGAAGGTAAAAACTACACTTCTGACGAACAGGTTTTAACAACTGAAACTAAAATTGATAATGTAACGGCTACTGTTGAAAATATTAATGGTCAGAGAGGTGTGCAAATCAATATAAACAGTTTTGACCCTAGTAATACTTCAAAATATTATAGATACGAGTATACCGAAACCTATAAAATTATAGCACCTGTATGGGATTCCAGAGAAGCAGTTATGGAAAACACCCCTGGCATTCCAGCAAATCCTATAGATGGGATTCCAGAAGTTCCTCCTGGAGAAAAAATTGTAGTAAGACCTAGAAACCGAGAAACTAAAACTTGTTATTCTACCAAAAAATCAGACTATATTATTTTAAACAATACCAATAGCCTTAGTGAAGATCGCGTACACTTTCCTGTTCGTTTCATAAGCGATCAAAGCTATATAATCTCGCATCGATACAGCATTTTCGTCAGACAATATGTTCAAAATTTAGCTGCCTATACGTATTACAAAACTTTGAAAGATTTATCTACTACAGGAGGTATCCTTTCACCAAAACAACCTGGATTCTTTTATGGAAATATAAAATCTGTAGAAAATCCTTCAGAAAAAGTGATTGGTTTCTTTGAAGTTTCTGCAGTTTCTTCAGAAAGAATTTTCTTTAATTATGTTGATTTATTTCCAAACGAAAGGCTTCCGCCATACTATGAAACAGATTGTGACATTAGAAACTTTGTAGATTGCGAAGGATTTCCTCCTTGTAACGGACCACAGTTGCGCGGAATAATAAGATCCCGAGAATTAGTATTAGTATCTACTAATTATACTGATCAATACGGAATGGTAAAACCTCCTTGTGGTGACTGCACTACATTTTCGTCTAATATAGTTCCTCCTTTTTGGATAGATTAATCTTTATAAATTCAATGAAACACGTTTCTATACCTATTCAGACTACTATTCTCAACAGAATCAAACAGTTGATTCTGTTGAGTTTTCTGTTCATTCAAAATGGTTTGGTTTTTGCCCAGAATTCACTAAACAAAAACACTGCACCAGATATCTCAACCCAAGAAACAATTTTTCTGCACGCCAATACGACTACTTTTTTGACGGGAGAAACATTATTCTTTAAGTTATATTGCCTAAACCCGCTAAACAACAAAACAAGCCAAGTTAGTAAAATTGCCTATGTTGAATTTGTAAACAGCGATAAAACGTCTATTCAAAAAAATAAAGTTTACCTAGATAATGGAATAGGAAGTGGTGACTATTTTATACCTACAACCTTAAAAACTGGGAATTACAAAATTATCGCATACACAAAATGGATGTTAAACAATGTTCATTCGCAAAAGCATGAAATAGACATTTTTATTATAAATCCGTTTCAGACTCAAGAGGAAAACGACAATATCACATTTGATCTCTCTAATCCACAGAAAACAGCTGCAACTGTTGCAACGACGAACTCCAATTTAGGAAACGACAAAAGAATCGATCTTGAATTTGATAAAGAAAGTTATTATACCAGAGAAAAAGTAAATTTAAAACTAAAAACTCTAACAGAAGCAACAGAAAGAGGAAGCTATTCTGTTTCAATTCGAAAAACGGATCAAATTCCGACATTAAAGCAATTGACTTCTCCGGAATTTACTAAAAAATCTGCCGAAGCCTATGTTAACACTCCTAATACTTTTGACAATATTCCCGAAATAAGATCTGAATTAATTACCGGTTATATTACATCAAGTACCAACGGAGATTTAAGCAACAAATCGATCGCTTTATCATTGCCAGGAAAAGAATATGTATTGAAGATTGTTAAGACTAATTCTCAGGGGAAATTCGCATTTTTATTAGATCAATTTCCAAATTTCCCAAATGCTATAGTACAGGTAATTGATGAAAAAAGAAGTGAATACACTGTTCATTTAGATGGTTTTCCAAAGTTTGATACTTCTCCTTTGCAATTTACATCAAAACTTAATTTATCACCAGAATTAAGAAAAGATATAGAAGAAAGATCAACTGCAAGTCAAATTCAAAATGCTTACTATCAAATAAAGAAAGACAGCTTGGTTACTGAGGCCGTTATGAATCCTTTCTTTACGACTATCGAAAAATCGTATGTATTAGATGATTACACTAGATTTCCTACTTTAAAAGAAAACATTGTTGAAGTTATTGTTGAACTTTATTATAGAAGAGAAAATGGTAAATATCAGCTGCACATTAGAAATAATCAAAAAGATTTAATGATTTACGGACCGCCATTAGTGCTTGTTGATGGGCTTTTAATTCAGGATCCAAGCGATCTTTTCGATTACAATATGGCAAATGTCAGCAGAGTCAGTTTAATCACCGAACCTTATGTTTACGGTCCAAATTTATATGGCGGATTAATTAGCTTTGAAACCAAAGACAATGAATTTTCTACAAATTATGCCAGAAAATATCTAAAAACAATGGAGATTCAACGTCCTAATCCTGAGAAAATCTATAATAATCCTGATTATGCAGCAGGCAATAAATTACAAAGAATTCCAGATTACAGATATCAGTTGTTATGGAAACCTAACATCAAATTAGACACAAAAGAGGATAGCTTATCTTTTTACACATCTGATTTAAAAGGAAATTTTGAAGTTGTTCTGGAAGGTTTTACAGATAATGGGCAACCTGTTTATGTTTCAAAAAACATTACAGTAAAATAAAACCTGTTTGTGGTGACTGTACAAAGTTTTCGTCTAATATTGTTCCTCGGTTTGGATAGATTAATTCTTTAAAATGCATGGAATGCATGCTTCAACAAGAGTTAAATTACATAAAAAACTAAAGGTATTTTTATACTTTATTTAAAGAAAAAAAATACCTTTAGTCTTCCAAAAATAAATTTTAACTCTCAAACCATCATTATGGCTTATACCGTTTTACAAAACACAAGAATTAATACCGGAGATTTCATTTTCGAACACCCTGAAACTGTTACTTATCCCGTACCTCCATTAGTTTCAGCTAAATTTTATACGCCAGAAGGAGGACCGCTTACTTTAAAAATCAGTGCTACTTTATATATAAACTCTGAAGATCCAAATAATCCAACTGTTGAAGAACCTACAGAAATAGGAACTACTTTACAGATGTTTTTTGACTACGATTTCTCTGAAGAAACTCCGGAGAGTTGTGATGTTTGGTATGTTGAAGTTGACTACACTTCTGAAACCGTTAAAAATATCACTGAAGTTCTTTCTTTCTTAAAAGATATTGACCCTGAAACTTCAAGAGGAACTGAGACAAAAGTCACAACTCCATAAAATTCAAATAAACTGTAATCATCAATAAAATAATGTAAAAAGGTATAAAACACCTATATTTCATTGATGATTTCAATATCAAAATAAACATCTGAATGTCTAAAAACAGTTTTTTAATATTTTTAGCACTGTTAATTTTTCCGATTTTTCTTTTTTCACAAAATAAAAATTGTGAAGAAGTTATAAAAACTAAAATTAAACTAAAATCTCTTGAACACAAGTCTGAAGATAATTTCAGGAAAGCTCAATATTTTTATACTACAAAAAATTGGGATTCTACTTTAGTTTATTCGATGAAACAATTAAGCGCTACAAAAAAAACAGATCTAACAGATTACTGTCACTTATTAAGAGGTCTTAGTTTTAGACAATTAAAATTATTTAAGGAAGCCGATAAAGAGTTTTTATTAATCTCCAAAAAATTCGTTTTCTATAATTATATCGATAACTACTTAGCTTGCAACTATATTGATTTAAAGGAATTTAAAAAAGCCATTCTTCATTTTCAAAAAGTACTTGAACCTTCAACAGAAAATAACGATTGCTATATATATAGTGTTTATGGCAATCTTGGCATCTGTTATCTTCATTTAAATCAATTTGATAAAGCGGAGTATTATTTATTAAAAAATTCAGAAATATTAAAAAACAGTAAGGATACACTGCCGCTTATAAATTCTTATTTTAATATTGCTTCTTTGTATTATGAACAATATAAAGATGCTCAAGCCATTCCCTATTTTGAAAATGCTTATAAATTATCAAAACAAGTTAAAGATCTCGATACCAAAAGAGTAGCTGCTAAAAACATGGCCGTTGTAGAAGAAAATAGAGGCAATTTTAAGGTAGCTCTAACTTATCGAAAAGAATCTGAACAATGGAAAGATTCTTTGAATAACCAAAGTAAAGTTTGGGCTGTTGCCGATTTTGAGAAAAAATTTGCCGTTGCTCAAAAACAAAAGGAAATTAAGGTTCTTCAGGTTGAAAATAAACTAAAAAATACTCAACGTAATGGATTCTTTTTTACTGCAATTGGGTTATTATTACTTTTAACCGGTGGTGTTTATGTGTATGCTCAGAAAGTTAAAAGCTCAAAAATCATATTGCTTCAAAAAAACAAGCTGGATGAACTTAATGCCACAAAAGATCAATTATTTTCTATTGTAAGCCATGATTTAAGATCTTCTGTAAATGCTTTAAAAACAAGCAATGCAAAATTGTCTTCTACCTTAGAAACCAAAAATTACGAGGAACTAAATCAATTAATTGTACAAAATAGTGGTATTGCAAATAGCGCTTATAGTTTGCTGGATAACTTATTACATTGGGCTATGTTGCAAACCAAACAATTATATTTTCAAAAAGAATCTGTACACTTATATTCTATCGTACAACAAATTGAGTATAATTATAAACCATTGCTACTGGACAAAGGAATTTCATTCGAAAATTCGGTTTCAAAAAATATTTTTATCTTCGTAGATCTTGATTCGGTAAAAATTGTGCTTCGGAATCTATTGGACAATGCTATTAAATTTTCTAACGAAAATGGAAAAATAAGCATTTATTCAGAAAACGATACTAATGCTTCTTGTCAATTAATAATTCAGGACGACGGAATCGGAATGAAACCGGAAACTATTGAAGCATTACTTTCTGATAGCGAATTACTTTCTAAAAAAAGCAATTCTGAAACCATAGGAACTGGTTTAGGATTACAATTGTGTAAGCAAATGGTCAGGAAAAATGATGGTCAATTAGCCATAGAAAGCAATTTAAACAAAGGAACAAAAATGATTCTGACTTTTCCAAAAACAGCAAACAATGGATAATATTCATGTTTTAATCATTGAAGATACACCAGAGCAAAGTGATGCCTTAAGTAAGGTATTGCTAGAAAACAACTTTACTGTTGTTGGAGTTGCCAGAAACTTTACCGATGCCTTAAAACTTTTTTACGAAAATACTATCGATATTATTATTATTGATGTTTTTTTAGATGGAAAACCGGACGGAATTACCTTTGCAGAATCGATTAATATTATTCCTAACGCTTCAAAACCCTTTGTTTTTCTGACGAGCTCACAGGACCGCCAGATATTTGAACGCGCAAAACTTACAAAGCCTTTTAGTTTCCTAATGAAACCATTTAATGAGCTTGAAATTCTGTACGCTATAGAAATGGCCGTAGAGAAGTTTTATGCACAGACAAATGTATTCTTGAGTGAAGAACAAGATACTGTAATCAGCAATGATTTTTTATTTATAAAAAAGAAAAACGCCTTAAAAAAAGTATCTTTAAGCGACATTCTGTACATTGAAGTTGAAGAACGTTACTGTAACATTATTACCGAAAAAGAAAAATTTGTCATTTTAATTTCACTAACTAAAATCAGTGATTTATTAGATAAAAATAAATTCATCAGAACACATCGCAATACAATCGTCAATTCAGATAAAATTGAAGAAATAATTCTAGCCGATAATCTTATTGTTTTAAAAGGAAATCATAAAATAAACCTTAGTGATACTTATAAAGATTTTATAAAAAAAATCAATATTTTATCTTAACAAACCTCTAAAATCCTCTTTAAACAAAGGGGATTTTTCTATTAAAGACGAAATTTCTGTCCTTCTCATTTTAAAAAAAGATTTCATGACATGAAAAAAGGCACTCATGACATTTTTTGATTCTTCAACAAAAATCGAAATTACTTTTACAACCGAAACAAATAAAATAATAGTAGATGAGAATCGAATTAATTAGCCAACCCGATATGAAACTTTTAACTCTCGCAAAAAAAATAATTAACAATCCTTGGATTGGAGTTACGATCTCATTAGTAGCTATTATTATTTCTTTATATAAAATTCTGGATGATATAACAGTAATGAGATTTGAATATATTGTATTAGCACTTGCATTTCCGATTTACATAAAATCGCTCAAAAAGATATTTGACGATATCTTAGATACTTCTGAAGATTACTTGGATTAAGATTTTTGCCCCCATTTTAATCAAGCAATTGCAACCTGAGGCACGCTTGTTAAAAACCCCAATTCAATATTCTGAATTGGGTTTTTAATTTTTTTACTATTTCAAACGCAACCTTTTCAGCTTTACAAGACTATTAATTAGAAACCTAGTTAAAAAGTCGTCAAAATGAAAAATTTCACACTAAAAACTGTTGCATCAATACTTCTGCTTTTTACAATTTTACTTTCTGGATGCGCTTTTGAAGATAACCTTCATAATGAAATCGCACTTGATTCTGGCAAAGCCGGAGCTCCAATTAAAAAAGACTCTGAACTTTATCAAACCTTACAAAAGACAACCGCTCAGGAAACAGCAGAACAGGGAGAAGAACCACCATGTGTTGAGTTTATTTATCCGTTAAATTTAAGATTGTATGATGCGAATCTGAACATCATTGGCATAAGAAACATAAACAGCGACGCACAATTTAGTACCGTTTTAGAAAACCTTCCAAGTGATCAATCGTTGAGTATCAGCTACCCTATTACTACAACTTTGGCAGATAACACAAAATACGCTGTAAACAATAATGCCGAATTAAGTATTGCTCTTAAAAATTGTACAAGAGATGATATCATTCAATATTGCAATAATACATTTGCCCCTCCTACTGAAAATCCCACAAAATTTTTCTGGAGAGTAAAATATGCTGAGACCAATGATAATACTTATTTCAGTGGTAAATTTTCAATAAATCCAGGTAGCAGTTTAGTTTTCTATTACAATAATAAAGAATACAATGGTTCTTGGTTCTTTTTATTTGTTGACGATAAAATCCATTTAAATATAAAACTGGAAGGCGATTCACAAATTGCAAAATACTGGAGTTTTGATCAGGAAATTGAAATGGAAGGGACTAATATTTTGATAAAAACGCTTCCTAAAAACATAAATCTTGAAATTATGTTTATTCCTCAAAAAGTATATAATATTGGTGATTTTGGACCTTCAAATGGAATTGTTTTTTATGACAAAGGTGAATATAGTTTTGGATGGCGCTATATTGAAGTTGCTGCAAAGGATTTAAAAGATTCTGAATGGGGATGCTCTAATTCATCTATAATCAATGCACGAAATACAGAATTGGGAAGCGGTTATTACAACACCGCCCAAATAGTAAATTATCATGATAATCTGGTAAATTATTATTTAAACCCTTCCGTTTGCAATAGCACAAATAACGGAACCGTTTTGGCAAAAGATGCTACAAAATACACTCAAAACTTTTACAATGATTGGTTTTTACCTTCTATTGATGAATTAGAGCTTATCTATAAAAATCTTTATTTAAAAAATCTGGGAGAACTAACCGATTTTAACTATTGGACTTCTACCGAAACAGATAAAAATTCAGTACGCACAATTAATTTTAAGACGGGAGAAAAAAACACAACGTCAAAAGTACCTGAAAAAAACACAGTCAAAGCCAGAGCAATAAGATACTTTTAAATATCAAAAATAAGAACATTGTATTTCATATATTTAAGAACCATAAACCACTGATTTTTTTGAATTTAGACCAGCTCATAAAAGGTTGCATCAGGCAAAACCGAAAATCACAAGAAGAACTTTATAATCTCTATTATAAAAATCTTTTTGTGATAAGTCTAAAATATTGCCAAAATGAGCTGGAAGCAGAAGACAATCTCCATGATACCTTTATTGAAATATTTATCAACATCAAAAAATTCAAAAATACAGGAAGCTTTGAAGGCTGGATGAAAAGAATTTTAATCAATAAAGCGATCAGCAGATACAAAAATTCTTTTTTTCTTACCTCTATTAAAGATGATAATCTACCAGAAATCACAATTAATGATTCTGAAATAGATTATCCAATAGAATATCTGTTATCATTAATACAAGAATTGCCCCATCAATATCGGTTAATTTTTAATCTCTATGAACTTGACGAATACAGTCACAAAGAAATTGCCGAAATGCTTTCTATAAGCGAAGGCACATCAAAATCTAATTTACATAGAGCAAAATTAATTTTAAAAGAAAAGATCACTTCAACAAAGTCGTTCCATAACTACCAAGCAAACCATGGAAAATAGAAAAGAAATAGGTAAAATATTTAAAGACAAATTAGAGCTTTTGGACAAAAGTCCGAGCAATAATGTATGGACTTCAATTGAAAGCGATTTAAACAAGAAAAGAAAAAGACGTCTTTTGTTCTGGCTTATTCCCAGTATATTACTAATAGGACTTGCTACTTCTGTATTCTTTTTAGAATTAAAACAAAATGAAGATAAACCATTGCATTTTGAAAAAAACAAAACCGTTACCGAGCAATCAAATACAATAAATGACAAGCAACAGTCTTTGGAAATTAAAAACGAGACATCGCAAGATTCTGTAAATAAGATTATTTCAACAAATAAGTCAATTGCAAAAAAAACAATTGGGAACTCAACTGAAACCAAAACAACAATTAAAAAAAGCAGAACCGAAAAACTAATCAAACAATCTTCAAAATTAGTAGCCACAACAGACGAATATGAAGAATATGAAGTGGTAAAAAAATATAAAGTAATCATTAGAAAAAATAAAACCGTAACAACTTCTAAAAAGCCTAATCATTCTTCAGAAAAACCAGAGAATGCTTCAAAAAAAGCAAATAATATTACTAAAAAAACATCTGTAATTTCTAAAAAATCAAGTACTAAAACGGGAATTAAAAACCCAAAAAAGAACATTTCAAAAACCAAAAATAAGAAATCGACTATTCAAAAAAGACAGGATGATTCTGTTATTTTTAAACAAAACGAGCCGATTAAAACTGAGAATTCAGAAAATAACAAACCCAAAACAGAGAGAGAAATTTTAGAAGATTCAGAAAATCCTAAAACAATTAAACAAGACAGCATAATTGCTAAACAGGAGAAAAAAACAACTCCTAAAAGAGAATATATTAAAAGAGAATATCCGGAACAAACAAAGGAAAATGAACCTGAATATTCCGTTTCAGTTTTCTATGGGCCAGCTATTTTTGGCTCCTTTTCAGGGAAATCAACGATAAATGAGTCTTTTGATGATGTTTCAAAAAGCCATCCTATAACTTCTCATTACGGATTTTACTTCAAAACTATGTACGGAAAATATGGTTTCAAGGCAGGATTTTCTAAAATAAATTTAAAAATATCCAATCATTTGAACAGCCAATCTCCTATCAATTACGAGAATATGGTTTTGAGCAATAATGATATTTATAATGTTATGGCAAATGATGAAGATATTCGATTAGTCCAAAAAATATCCTATTATGAAATTCCTTTAGAATTCAATTATGCAATTAAGAAAGATGAAACTCCATACGGAATTGAAGCTTTTAGCGGATTCAGTGTTCTGATCTCAGATGCAAATCAACTTTATCTTTCTTCAAATAATTTGAAAAACGAAGCAATTGGTTCTACTGAGAATTTAAATAAAATGAATTTATCATTAAATTTAGGAATGGGATTCTTTTATAAATTAAATGACAAATTCCAATTAGATTTTAATCCAATTCTTAAATATTATCTAACCCCTTTTAAAGATTACAGTTCACTAAAACCCTATAGTTTCTCGATTCAATCTGGGGTAACATATAAATTTTAAAAAAAATAATTATTTTTTGTAACTTTTTCGATACTCCTTACGTATAACCATTTGTACACTTTAAAAAATAGGGAGACACAACATGAGACAACTTAAAATCACCAAGCAGGTAACTAATCGTGAAACTGCATCGTTAGATAAATATCTACAAGAAATTGGAAAAGTTGACCTAATTACCGCTGATGAAGAGGTAGAATTAGCACAAAGAATAAAGGCTGGTGATCAAAGAGCTTTAGAAAAACTAACAAAAGCCAACCTACGTTTCGTAGTATCTGTGGCTAAACAATATCAAAATCAAGGATTAACTCTTCCGGATTTAATTAATGAAGGAAACTTAGGTTTAATTAAAGCAGCACAACGTTTTGATGAAACTCGTGGTTTCAAATTCATTTCTTACGCTGTATGGTGGATTCGTCAATCGATTCTTCAAGCATTAGCTGAACAATCTCGTATTGTACGTTTACCATTAAACAAAATTGGTTCTATCAATAAAATCAACAAAATGTATGCGTTATTAGAGCAATCTAACGAGCGTCCGCCTTCTGCTGAAGAAATTGCAAAAGAACTTGATATGACTGTTAACGACGTAAAAGAGTCTATGAAAAACTCTGGACGTCACCTATCTATGGATGCTCCACTTGTTGAAGGAGAAGATTCTAACCTTTATGACGTATTACGTTCTGGCGAATCTCCAAATCCAGATAGAGAATTAATTCACGAATCTCTTCGTACTGAAATCGAACGTTCTTTAGAAACATTAACTCCAAGAGAGGCAGATGTTGTACGTTTGTATTTTGGACTTGGCGACCAACACCCAATGACTCTTGAAGAAATTGGTGAAACTTTCGACCTAACTCGTGAGCGTGTTCGTCAGATTAAAGAAAAAGCAATCCGTCGATTGAAACACACTTCTAGAAGTAAAATCCTTAAAACTTACTTAGGATAACAATATTAAATTTCAAATTTTTAATCCCGAAACTTCGGGACCAAATTCCAAGTAACAATTGGAATTTGGTAATTTTAAAATTGGAATTTTACCCCAAACAACAGTTTGATTGACTGTTCGTTTTTTGATTGATGATTGAAACTCCGGCTGATTACCGGAGTTTTTTATTTTTTAGCCTAAAGAGTTTTCTATCGCAAAGAGCGCAAAGAATTACGCTAAGTTCTCAATCTAAGAAAAAATGCTCGCAAAGTCGCAGAGTCGCAAAGTTTATTACTCTTTGCGACTCTGCGACTTTGCGAGATTCTTTAAAAAAACTTTGTGTGCTTTGCGTAATTCTTTGCGCTCTTTGCGGTTAAATTTCAATCCCAGTTAAAAAAAATTATCTTTGTAAAAAAACAACACACACTACACAATGAAAAATACATTTATTGCTCCTTCTGTTCTTGCTGCAGATTTTGCTAACCTACAGCGCGATGTTGAAATGATTAATAACAGCCAAGCTGATTGGTTTCATATCGATATTATGGATGGAGTTTTTGTACCGAATATCTCTTTTGGAATGCCGGTTTTAGAAGCTATTTCAAAACATGCAAAAAAATATATCGATGTACATTTAATGATTATCGATCCAGATCGTTACATCAAAACTTTTGCTGATCTTGGCGCAAATGGACTAACGGTACACTATGAAGCTTGTACACACTTACAAAGAACACTTCAAGCAATAAAAGCTGAAGGAATGAAAGCTGGCGTTGCTATGAATCCGCATACTAATGTTGATTTATTAGAAGATGTTATCAATGACATTGATGTTGTTTGCATTATGAGCGTAAATCCAGGATTTGGCGGTCAATCATTTATCGAAAACACTTACGACAAAGTAAAGAAACTAAAAGCTTTAATTACACGTAAAAATGCTTCAACACTAATCGAAATTGACGGTGGTGTAACAAGCAAAAATGCCAAACAATTAGTAGAAGCTGGAGCAGATGTTCTAGTTGCAGGAAGCTTTGTTTTTAAAGCCGAGAATCCAACACAAACCATTGCCGAGTTAAAAACTCTTACTAGTTTTTAATTTTATATCTAAAAACATAAAATCAAAAAGTCCTAAAAATAATTTTAGGACTTTTTGATTTATCATACTATACTAATTTTACTTAGGCTCAATCCAATATGGATTTGCCTTAAGCTCTTCAACAATATATTGAATAACTTTTTGTGCCTTTACACTATTCCCAAATTTATCTAAAGGAGGCGAAATAACCGCAATTCCAAATTTACCTGGACATACTGCTAGCATTCCTCCGCCAACACCACTTTTTGCAGGAAGGCCCGAATTAAACAACCAAATACCTGAATTGTCATAGAGTCCTGCAGTCGCCATTACTGGCAACGTATACATTACTGTAGATTGACTTACCACTTTTTTCTTAGTAACCGGATTAACTCCACCATTTGCAAGTGTGACAGCCATTGTTGCTAAATCTTTTGCATTAACATTCAATGCGCATTGTTTCGTATAAATATCCGTAGCCTGAACAGGATCAAAGTACATTCTGCCATAAGCTAACAATAAATGCGCAATAGCCTGATTACGCAAATTATCTCCAGCCTCACTAATATAAACAGGACGATTTATGGAAAGTTGCCTTCCTGCAAAGTCGCTTTGGATTTTCATAATTTCTCTCCATTTTGCTACAGAGTCATTACCTCGAACAAGGCTTGTTGCTGCGATAGCACCAGGATTTACAAGAGGGTTAATTTTATCTCCTTTATGCATTTCTACTGCAACAATAGAATTAAAAGGCAATCCTGTCGCATCTACACCTATTTTATCTTGCAAAACTAAAGGCCCTTGTTCTTCAATTATTTTGGCCATTGTAAACACTTTCGATATACTCTGTATAGAGACCATCGAAGTTATATCACCTTTAGTATACACCTTTCCGTCTGTAGTGATAAGTGCAATTCCAAAAATATTAGGATCAACATTGGCTAATTCTTTTATATAGTCAGCGTTTTTTCCTTCTTTTAAATCTTTAAATTTATTAAAGGCATTAGTAAGGACACTTTCTATATTTTGCTTTGTTAAAATTGTTTGAGAGTAACCTTGATGTGTGATGAAAACGATCATCAGAACAACAAAAAACATTTGTTGCTTTATTCTAAGAAAAATGTAAGACATGATATTTTTGGTTTAAAATTAGTCTTTTAAACAGGCAAATAAAAATTACCTTTTATTTTTCATGGCAATACATTCTTTTCAATACACTTACAGCGTAGATAATCAATATACTATTTAAATTAAAAATTTTTATCGCTTTTCAAATTTTTTAGATTTGGGAAGAAATCAATTCCTGTCATTTTTTCCAAAGTTTCAATTGAAACAACGAAATCGTAAATTGACTTATCGCTTTTTTCATTTGGAACCAAAAATGCAATTGCTTTGTGCTCTTTTCCCGATTTGGCTAAAACAATTTTATAGAAATATTTAGGAACAGCAACTTTTTCTGTTCCTATTTTTTTGTCCGTATCTTTCGCAATTCCGCCAGTTACGACATAAATATCATTGTATTTTCCTGCCCAATAACGAGTCTTCTGCTCTATTCTATTCCAGATTCCGGCATTAAATTCTTTTTTCTGAGGCGAAATGTTTGAAGTGTAAAAAGTATCATTATAAGCACCTTTATTAAATTCCATATCTCCTGCTGGGCAAAGATGTCCTTTATCATATCCTGAATTTTTATAATTTCTCCAATCTGCAGAACCTGTTGTTACTTTTGGATCTTCAATAAAGTAAGGCCTTTTATAATCGTTGTTTTTCAGGAATTCTTTTTTAAGTTCATAAGCCACCCATTCTGCCTGTTCAAACTTTTCATTGTACGATAAAGTATAATATTGATGTTTTACAATCTGTTTGGTTGTCGAAGTAGGAAGATAAGCCACAGTGTACAAAGAGTCTGTAGTATTTGAGTTTCCTTTAAAAGAAATCACTTCATTATTACTTATTTTTTCATTGATTTCTACATTTTCTTTTTTACAAGAAAGCAATGCAAAACTCATCAAAATCAAACTTAAACAACCTTTCATAATTCTATTTTTATTGAGATAAACTTACAAAAAAACGCTCCATAAATTCAAAATTTATAGAGCGTTTTTAAACAAATTAAATTCATTTCGAACTTAAGACTTCACTAGTTTATCCTTTTTCATTTTAGGAGAAACATTGTTATTTTTCACCAATCCTTTTGGCTGTAAATCATCTAAAACATTTAAAGCTTCTTCTACATAAACGTCTTTAGATAATGCCTGATGCCAAGCATCTCTTTTTTCTTTTAAAGAAGCATCTGCTTTTGTTTCAGCTTCTTCATAAGGAAGAGACTTGAAAATCAGATTGTTTTTGTAATCTGAGATTGGTTTATATTTTTTCCCTTCGTTTTCAACTTGCTCTTGAGTTTGTTTGAAACTATTAATGTTCAAGCTGTAAACGTTTTCTTTATTCTTAACATCAATCCATTTTGCGTTATCGTCAATCAATTTGAATTGAGCATTTTGAGCAATTCTGTTTTTACTATTATTAATAGCTCTAGTAAAATTTTCATTAGAAGTCCAAGTGCTATAATCAGCTGGATCGATTTTATCCCAAGGCATTGCGTTGTCGATATCTCTCTCACCCATTTTTAAGTAAGCATAACGATCTGGCATCACAACATCACTATGAACACCTTCTAATTGCGTAGAACCACCATTGATTCTATAGAATTTTTGTCCAGTAATTTTCAATGCTCCAAGATCTCCGTAATTAGCATTACGAACAAATTGATTCAAATCTAATACATTTTGAACAGTACCTTTACCGTAAGTTTGTTTACTTCCGATAATTACACCACGTTTGTAATCCTGAATTGCAGCCGCTAAAATCTCAGATGCCGAAGCAGAAAAACTGTTTACCATGATAACTAATGGTCCGTCCCATTCGATTTTTTTATCTTTATCGTATAAAACTTCTTTCTTTTTACCAGCAGATTTTACTTGAACAATTGGTCCTTCTTCAATAAACAAACCAGCAATATCAACTACTGTAGAAAGAGATCCTCCACCATCATCACGAACGTCAAGAACAATTCCGTTAATGTTTTCTTTTTTCAGTCTTTCTACTTCAAGAGCAATATCTTTTCCGGCGTCACGTCCGTCTTTGTTTTCAAAATCGATATAAAATTTAGGAAGATAAATTACTCCATATTTTAAACCATTTTTCTCTACAATACTAGACTTCGCATATGTTTCTTCGATTTCAACAACATCTCTGATAATTGAAATTACTTTGATGCTTCCGTCCACTTTTTTCACTGTCAGTTTAACTTCAGTTCCTTTGTGTCCTTTAATTTTCTTTACCACATCATCTAGACGCATTCCAACAACATCAACAGGCTCTTCATTTCCTTGAGCAACTTTCAGGATTAAATCTCCTGCTTCTAATTGTTTTCCTTTCCATGCAGGACCTCCTGAAATCAACTCGTCAATTTGAGTGAAATCATTTTTCTTAGTCAAACGAGCTCCAATACCTTCTAATTTACCACTGATATTTACATCAAAACGATCTTTTTCTTCAGGTGCAAAATAGCTAGTATGAGGATCAAAACGTGTCATAATTGAATTCAAATACACTGAAAACCAGTATTCTCTATTCAAATCTTTAATTACACTAAAATTATCATCTAACGATTTTAAAGAGCTTTCACGTGTTTCTTTTTCTAAGGTTTCAAAAGATTTTTCTTTGTAAGCAGCATCTTTTTTCTTCTTTTCGTCTTCAATTTTTTGTTTTGTTACAAGAGAAGAAAGGGTAGATAATTTAATTTGTTTTCTCCATCTTTCATTAATCTCATTCAAGTTTTTAGCATACGGAATTTTCTCGTAATCAGCATCAAAAGTCTCATCAACATTATAGTTAAATGGCTGTGCTAAAATCGTTTTGTAACGTTTTTTACTTTCTTCCATACGTTTCATCAATCTTGTATAAGTCAGGTTGAAAAACGTGATATCCTTGTTCAAAAATTGATCGTCAAGCATTAATTCATATTGCTTAAACTCGTCAATATCAGACTGCAGGAAGAATCTTTTAGAAGGATCTAATGCCTCGATGTAATCTTTAAAAATTCCTTTCGAGAATTCATCATTTATTTCTGCTGGACTGTAATGTCCTTTTTCAATAACAAATGCTAGTAATTCTAAAAGTGTCTTGTCTCTATTCGGATCCGGGTCGATTGTCCTATCAGCATTCATCTTAAATGCAAATAATGTAAGCGATAAGCACAATACGGCTATGAGTATCTTATAATTTCTTTTCATAAACTTTATAATAGCATTCATCAATTTTTTTATCTAAGTTACGTTAAAAACTATGCCACGAGAGCTAACGTCACGATAATTTTTTGTTAAAGATATAAAAATGTTTAATTCGCAAAAAAGTTCTTTACCTTAGTTGACAAATTTTGCAATATTTGTGACGTATCATGCATAAACAGTCACTTTATTTGTTTTTAAAATCTTACAATTGTTAAAATTACACATAATACCTATAAAATGAAAATCCAAAAACCTTTAATATTAGTAACCAACGACGACGGTATCTTGGCTCCCGGAATCAGAGCTCTCATAAGCGTTATGGAAACAATCGGCGATGTAATTGTTGTTGCTCCAGATAAACCTCAAAGTGCTATGGGTCATGCCATAACAATCAATAATACTTTATTTCTAGATAAAATTTCCAAAGATGGTGACGCTATTGCAGAATACAGCTGTTCTGGAACTCCGGTTGATTGTGTAAAACTGGCAGTAAACGAAATCTTAAAACGCAAGCCTGATTTGTGTGTTTCGGGCATCAATCACGGTTCTAATTCTTCTATCAATGTTATTTATTCTGGAACAATGAGCGCTGCAGTTGAAGCTGGAATTGAAGGCATTCAATCTATTGGTTTTTCTCTATTAGATTTTGACTGGAATGCTGACTTTGAACAGATTAAATCATTTGTCAAAAAAATCACTTTAGAAACTCTCGAAAACAAACTACCTCCAGGGGTTGTTTTAAATGTCAATTTTCCAAAATTAAAAGAATCAGAAATCAAAGGAATTAAAGTTTGTCGTCAGGCGAAAGCCTATTACGCTCAAAAATTTGATAAAAGACAAACTCCTTTCGGGAAAGATTATTACTGGCTTGCAGGAAAATTTGTAAACGAAGATAAAGGCGAAGATACTGACGAATGGGCGCTAGAAAACGGATATGTTTCTGTCGTTCCTGTTCAGTTTGATCTTACTGCCCATCACTCTATTCAACAACTTAATACTTGGAAATTAAATGATTAAAGAAATAGGAATCGGTTTTTTAATTGGAATTTTTACTGCGCTTTTAGGCAGTTATTTGTTTATTACTTTTTTTACCACTTTTGATATTTCATCTGGTGTTCAAATCATCAGAAAAAATGGTTACATGGGAAAAATCATCACTCTGGGGACACTTTTAGATCTTGCTGTTTTCACCATTCTTTTAAAAAGAAATAAAGAATTCATGGCTCGCGGCGTAATTTTAGCGGTGATTGTACTAGCAATTTCTACATTAATTGTTTAAAATATTATCTTTGCTCATATCCCTATTTAATGGGATACAACTTTAGCACATTTTCAAAAAAACCATCATGAAATACTACATCATTGCAGGTGAAGCCTCTGGAGATTTACACGGTTCTAACTTAATGAAAGCATTATATGTCGAAGATCCTCAGGCAGAAATTCGTTTTTGGGGAGGTGACTTAATGCAAAAGGCTGGCGGAACTCTTGTAAAACATTACCGTGATCTTGCTTTCATGGGATTTATTGAAGTGGTTTTTAACTTAAAAACCATTTTAAACAATATTAAAATCTGTAAAAAAGACATTACGGAGTTTAAACCCGATGTTATCATTTTTATTGATTACCCTGGTTTTAATATGCGAATTGCTAAATGGGCAAAAGAATTAGGCTATAAAACGCATTACTATATTTCTCCTCAAATTTGGGCTTGGAAAGAAAATCGCATTAAAGCAATTAAGCAAGATGTGGATAAAATGTTTGTTATTCTTCCTTTCGAAAAAAGCTTTTATGAGGATAAACACCATTTTCCAGTAGATTTTGTCGGACATCCTCTAATTGATGCTATCCAGAATCAGCCCGCATTTGATGAAGCTTCATTTAGAAAAGAAAATAATCTAGGCGAAAAACCAATTATTGCTGTTTTACCAGGAAGCCGTAAACAGGAAATCACTAAAATGCTAAGCGTAATGTTAAGTGTTGTTGATGATTTTCAAGATTATGAATTTGTCATTGCCGGCGCACCGAGTCAGGATTTCGAATTTTATCAGCAGTTTTTAAAAAATAAAAACATTGCATTTGTTTCGAACAAAACATACAATCTATTGCGTTCAGCAACAGCTGCACTTGTTACGTCTGGAACCGCTACGCTTGAAACTGCTCTTTTTAAAGTACCAGAAGTGGTTTGTTATAAAGGAAGCGAAGTTTCGTATCAAATTGCCAAACGCATTATTACTTTAAAATATATTTCTCTCGTAAATTTAATTATGGATCAGGAAGTGGTAACCGAATTGATTCAGGGAGAATGTAACAAAAAACGAATTAAAGAAGAACTTCAAAAATTATTAGAACCTAACTATCGCAATAAAGTGCTACAAAATTACGATATATTAGAACAGAAATTAGGCGGAGTTGGCGCAAGTAAAAAAACAGCCGAACTGATTGTTGCTGATTTGAAAGAATAATTTAAAAATTGAGTTTTGAAAAAAGTTATAATTTTTCTGCTTTTAGCCGTTGCTTTTACTTCTTGTAAATCGACTTCAACGGCTGTAAGCAAAAGCGAATCAAAAAAAGAAAACAGAAACCTGGTTAATAATTTAATCGAAAAAGCAACCGACAATATTGGCATTCGCTACAAAGCTGGAGGAACTACAAAAAATGGTTTTGATTGTTCTGGTTTAGTTTACACAACTTTTGAAAGTGAAAACATACCCCTTCCGAGAAGTTCTTTTGAACAGGCTAAAATTGGAAAAGTAATCCCTTTAAACGATGCTAAAAAAGGGGATTTGATTTTTTTTAAAACCAATAAAAGCAGACAAATTAATCACGTTGGTTTAATAACAGAAGTCAATTCTGACGAAGTTAAATTTGTACACTCTTCTACCTCAAAAGGTGTCATTATTTCCTCTACAAAAGAGGCTTACTACAAAAATTCTTTCGAGCAAGTCAATCGGGTTGTTCATTAAAAACAATTTTAACTATTTTTCTTACAAATATTTAATACTTTTAGAACATGAAAGTATTAGATTTTCCTTTAGTTAAAATTACCGTTTCCTTTATACTAGGAGTTATAGCATCTTACTACATCCATTTTTCCATATCACTGATAGCCTTCCTATTAGTATTATTTTCGACATTATTTTGCTTGAGCTATTATTGGAATTTAAGGAACTCTAAAAAATACGTTTTATTTGGTTTCACTGTATATTTGCTTTCTTTTATTCTGGGCATTTTAACTCTTTTAAGCCATACCGAAAATCTGCAGAAAGACAATTACACCCAATATAAATCTGCATTTGAAAAACCACAATCTGTCGTTTTATTACTTCGTGAAAAACTAAAAAGCAACGACTATAGTGACCGTTATATTGCTCATATAAAAAGTATTTCAGGGAAAAATTATAGCGGAAAAATAATTATCAATGTTCAAAAAGATAGTAGCAAAAATGCTTTAGTAATTGGAAACATTATTAAGATTGAAACTACTTTACAACACAATAAATCAGCTAAAAACCCGAACCAATTTGACTATAATACCTATTTGGCCAATAAACAAATCTATGCTCAGATCTATTGTCAAAAAAAGGATATTTCAGTTCGTAAAACTATTCAAAAAGACATTTGGTATTACTGCGGAAAATTACACTCCAGAATAATTTCGAACCTTGAAAAATCAAATTTTAGCAAATCAGAAATGAATGTTGCACTTGCCTTAATTCTAGGACAACAGCAAGAAATTTCACAAGATATTATTCAGGATTATCAATATTCAGGAGCCACTCATATCTTATCTGTATCGGGTTTACATGTGGGTTTTATCATGCTTTTCATCACTTTTATTTTAAAACCAATTCCAAACACAAAAAGAGGATCTTTAATCAAACTCACCTCTATTCTGATTTCTTTGGCTGGATTTGCCATTATTTCTGGACTTTCTCCGTCAGTTTTAAGATCTGTCGTTATGTTTTCTTTTCTAGCAATTGGAAATCATTTACGCAGAAACGGAAACATTTACCATACCTTACTGGTTTCAATACTTTTAATCTTACTTTTCGAACCTTATTTTCTATTTGATGTCGGTTTTCAATTAAGTTATTTAGCATTGTTTTTTATTCTATGGCTTCAGCCCCTTCTTAAAAATATCTACAAACCAAAGAATAAAATAACACTTTATATCTGGGAAGCATTAACGGTTTCTTTTGCTGCACAAATCGGTACTTTACCATTGTGTTTGTTCTATTTTCATCAGTTTCCCGGTTTATTTTTTGTGACTAATA
The DNA here is from genome assembly GCF_024649945.1 of Flavobacterium panacis. GTDB lineage: Bacteria > Bacteroidota > Bacteroidia > Flavobacteriales > Flavobacteriaceae > Flavobacterium > Flavobacterium panacis. The sequence goes on from NZ_JANKMS010000005.1 coordinate 258,756, forward strand.
TTATCATACTTCCTGTTTTGTCTTTTATTATGATTGCTGGAATTATCGTGATGCTCATTGCTATTTTTACCAGTCCGCCTTTAATTATAACAATGATTTTTGAAAAAAGTATCTATTTATTAAATCTAATGATTCATGGTGTAGCTTCTATTGAATCATTTGTAATTAGAGACATAAGTTTCAATTCTTATTACTTATTCACTTTTTACTTCCTTATAATTTCCTCTATTGTATGGCTAAAAAAGCCGAATTATAGCAAACTCGTTTTTATGTTTAGTTCTATAATTTTAGTCCAATTATCATTTATACTGACTAAAATTCAAAAAGAAAACGAAAGGGAATTAATTGTTTACAACGAAAAGAATAACACACTTATCTCTCAACGTACAGGAAGTAAAATTGTTTTGTTTACAAGAGATACCGTTTTAGAAAAAAACTCTAAAAACAGAAACATCAACCCTTATCTTGTGGGAAATTCGATTGTACTAACTAGAGTCGAAAAGACAAAGAACTTACTTTATTTTAAAAATAAAAAAATCCTAATTATCGACAGTACTGCAATTTGTCCTTTTAAACCAAAACCCGATATTTTAATCTTAACTCAAACACCAAAAATAAATTTGGACAGATTACTACAAAACATTCATCCTAAAATCATAATTTGTGATGGATCAAATGCAAATTCAATTCAAAACCTCTGGAAAAACAGTTGTACGAAAAAAAATATCCCTTTTCATTCTACAACTGAAAAGGGATATTATAAACTATAAATATTTTGTTATTCCGGATTTAAAATCAAATTTGAGGCTGAAATCCAAGATTTAACTCCAGACATATATGATAGTAGTCCCAGTTTGTTAAAATTGGTTTTCCCTTTTCTAACACTTACTTCAGAGAAGCACACTTGAGGAATTTCTTCGATACCAAAAGCATTTTTTAATCTTAAGTTTTGCTCTTTCGCGATATCTGTAAGCGATTGATCTGAAAGATCAAGTTTTACCAAAATAACATTTTTACGAGACCATTCTTCAAAATCTCTTGAAGAAAAAATTTCATTCTGAAGCTGAGGATTTACTCCCTGACCTGTAAAGAAAATTAGTAACGGTTTTCTTTTTTCTGTACTTGCAGTAACGGCATCATTGATATCTGTTCTCCAGATAATATTCTGTGCACTGACAAAAAATGAACTAAAAAAAAGTAGTAGGATAAGTAGTTTTTGAAGCATAATATTGGGTTTAGGTTAAGTTAATAAAACTAAAATAGTATAAAAACTGAACGAAACGAATTATTTAATGAATTAATAACACCTCTCTAAACATTAAAATCAAATTAATAATAATCGGAAATATTTTTAATAAATGTTAAAAAAACACTAATAAAAAAAATCAATTCTCTACTTGAATTTTAACGAAAAAAAATCCCTTTCTGCAAAGCAAAAAGGGATCAAAAAAAAATTAAAATAAAAGTTAAAATGTACTTGTTATTCTACTGGATGTAAAATCGTATTTGATTCTGCAATCCAAGCTTTAGCTCCTCCAGGTTTATAGGCAATTTTTCCTAAAGCACTGAAAGTCGTTTTGTTCTTTCTAACTGATGCCATTGCAAAACACACTTCTGGAAGATCCTGAACTCCAAAAGCATTTTTCAGCTTTACGTTTTGCTCACGATCACTATCAGAAGCATTCATGTCAGATAGATCTAATTTTACTAAGATCACATTGTCACGTGACCAAACAGCAAAATCTGGGGTTTTAAAAATTTCGTTTTGAAGATTGTCTGGTACACCTGAGGCAGTGAATAAAATCAACATTGGTTTTTTTTGGTCGTTGCTTATCGCAATAGCATCAGTCATGCTTGTTCGCCATGCCAAGCTTTGCGCTTGCATCATAAATGAACCTAAAAAAAACAGTAGGATAAGTAGTTTTTTAGTCATATAATTTGGTTTTGGTTAGATTAGCATCACGAAATTAACATTATATTTTAATTTTCCAATTTTTATAAGCCTAAAAAATACATTATGTGTTTTTTTAATGATAATAAAATATAAAATACGTAAAAACACCTAGATCGATTGAAAACTTTTTCTTACGAAACAAAAAAAGCCTCTCACGATCTGTGAGAGGCTTTGTATTATTTTATATTTATAATTTATGATTTCTTTGGATGCACAATTCCTTCAGCAACCGTAAGCCAAGCAGAAGGTCCGCCCGCAACATATCCTGTTTTACCAAGACCTTTAAAATTCACTCTTCCGTCTTTAGATTCTGCACTTGTAAAGAAAACAGTTGGAAATCCTTGGATTCCAAAAGCTTGCTGCAATTCTAAATTTTGATTTTTAAGTTCCGGAGTCTGAGGAACCGCTCTTGGATAATCCAACTCTACCAAAACAACATTAGTAGATGCCCATTTTTTGAATTCTTCTGTCTTAAGAACTTCGTTCTGTAAACGAATACACCAACCACACCAATCACTTCCTGTAAAAAACATCAACATAGGTTTTTGTTCTTTATTACTCACCGTGATCGCTTCTCTAACATCTGTATACCATTTTAACTCTTGTGCCTGAAGATTCGCAGCACCAATTAAAAACAAAGCAATAAGTAGTATTTTTTTCATAATGGGGAAATTTTGACAAATTTATGCAAAAACTAATTACGATATAATTATTTAACTTCTTGCATTAATTTTTTAATCAAAGGAGAAATCACAATTAAAATAATACCCGCAATAAGCGAATAAATAGCCAACTGATAATATCCTTCTGTATAAGATTGTAACTTAGACAATAATGTATCTCCCGTATTTGATCTCGAAATCTCTGCTCCTAATTTACCCGCGAATAATTGCCCAAAAGCTGCTGCCAAAAACCACAATCCCATCATCATTCCAAACAATCGTTTTGGAGATAATTTTGTAATAATAGACATTCCAATTGGTCCTAAACAAAGCTCACCAATTGTAGTCACTAAATAGGCAAACGTAAACACATTTAAAGAAGCTATTCCTTGAGCATTTGCAAAAAATTTGGTTAAATAGAAAATATAGAAAGATGCCGCTAAGAACAAAAATCCGATTCCAAATTTGATTAAAGTATTAGGCTCAATTTTTCTTTTTCCCATCCAAATCCATAATAAACCAATCAGCGGACTTAAAACAACCACGAAGAAAGTGTTCGAACTATTGTTGATAATATTTGGATCAATATTAAAAAACAACAATTTATTATCTAAATTATCTTTCGCAAAAAGAGACAATGACCCTCCACTCTGTTCATAAATTGCATTAAATAAAAGATAGAAAAAAACGAACAAAAATGCTGCAAAGAGCTTTTTCTGCAGTTTCACATCCCCTAGTTTATACAATTCATAAGCAAAATACAAAACAGCAACAATACCAATCGTATACATGAAATAATCAGTATAATCGGTATTTTTAACCATGATATAAATTAGAGGAATACTCAAAAGAGAAAGTCCATATACTGCAATTTCGCGAACTTTTCTTTTACTTGAATCTAGGTTCAACAAAGGAGAATCTCCAATTGGTCCTAAATATTTTTTAGTCATTAAAAAAGTAACCAATCCTAAAAACATTACAATTGCAGCAGACAAGAAACATAATTGCCAAGAGTAGTACTTTCCTAAATAAACACACAAAGCACCCCCAAGAAGTCCTCCAACGTTTATTCCAGCATAAAACATTCCATAACCGGCATCTCTTCTTCCGTCATCTTCTTTATACAATTCTCCAACCATTGAAGAAACATTTGGTTTAAAAAAACCTGTTCCAATAATTGAAAAAGCAATTCCATAGTAAAACAAATCATGAGGAGCAATTGCAATTAAAAGATTCCCAAGAATCATTACAATCGCACCAAAGAATAAAGACTTTTTAAAACCTAAAACTTTATCTGCAAAAATACCACCAATAAAAGTAAAAGCATAAACAAAAGCCTGAATAGCTCCGTATTGTAAATTAGCATGATCCTCTTTCAAAAAAAGCTGATCTACCATAAAAATTGTAAGTACGCCTCGCATTCCATAAAAGCAAAAACGTTCCCACATTTCAACAAAAAACAAGTACCACAATTGCTTTGGGTACTTGCCTTCAAAATTTTGAATTTCTTCGAGAGTAATATTCTTTTCCATTTTTATCTAACTCCGTGCATTAATTTCTTTAACAATGGCGTTAAAGCAAATAATAAAATTGCTGCAATACCAGTTAAAACAACAAATACCATAAAGAATTCGTATAAGTTGTGGATTTCAAATCCTGCAAAAATTGGATTTTGAGCACTAATTTGATGATGATCCAACAAAGCAACTTGCTCTGCCGTTGGAGTTATTTTTTTATCTAAAATAGCTTGAAGATCGATTCCTAATTCTTTTGCTTTTGCAAATTTGTCTCCAGTTGCAGGTAAGATAGAACCTAAAGTTCCTCCTAGAGCATAACCAGAAGCATTAGACAAAAAGAATACTCCGTACAACAATGAAGCGAAACGTTTTGGAGATAATTTACCAACCAATGACAATCCGATTGGAGATAAACATAACTCAGCACATGTATTTAAGAAATATAATAAGATTAACCATTTAACTAACAACAAACCAGAAGTTCCGATATAAGAAACCTGAGTTGCAATCATAAAGAAACTGATCGAAATTACGACTAATCCAACAGCTAATTTTACTGGAGAAATTGGCTCTTTTCCTTTAGCTCTTAAAGTATCCCAAAGAACACTAAACGGAACTGCCAAAAGCACAACGAATAATCCGTTAAAAATCTGAACCATTGATGGTGGCATCGCCCATCCAAAGAAATGTCTGTCTGTTTGGTTATCTGCAATAAAAGTCAAAGATGAACCTGCTTGCTCAAACGCTGCCCAGAAGAAAATAATAAAGAATGATACAATGTAAATTACAAAAATTCTATCTCTTTCAATCTTAGTTAAAGAAGTATCAGATATAATTAATCCTGCTAACGCCAAACCACTTGAATAAATCAAAGTGTAAATTAAATTCTGCCCTACAACATAATGGAAAAAGAATCCTAAAGCGATAAATGCAATTCCTGCAATTGCCAAAGCTTTACCAGAAAAGTTTGCTTGTTGCGCTTCTCCTTCTTCAAAATCTGAAGCATCATTTTTAGATGGAAGTCCTCCTAATGGTTTTCCTTCTGGAGAAACAACATATTTATTTTTCAAAAAGTAAAAAAGAACTGTTCCTAACAACATTGCAACAGAAGCTGCCAAGAATCCCCATCTGAAAGCGTGGATATCTCTAATTCCTCCTGCATCTTTAACATCTCCTAATAATGGACAAATTGATTGTCCAAGAAAAGCTCCGATGTTAATTCCCATATAGAAAATCGTAAATGCACTGTCTAATTTTGTTTTTTCTTGTTTTGGATACAAACTTCCAACCATACTAGAAATGTTTGGTTTAAAGAATCCGTTACCAAAAACAATTACACCCAATGCCGAATACATGATGGTTTTTGCTAATCCTAAGTTAGATTCAAAAACACTTCCACTTGTAAACAAAAGCAATTGTCCAATAGCCATCAACAATCCTCCTAATAAGATACAATTTCTGTTTCCTAAATAACGATCGGCTACAAAACCTCCCAACATTGGAGTCAAATAACAAAGACCAAGAAAACCTCCGTAAATCAACGAAGCTTCTTCTTCTTTCATTAATAATGAATTTACAAGAAATAAAGTCAATAAAGCTCGCATTCCATAAAAATTGAACCGCTCCCACATCTCAGTTCCAAACAATACCCAAAGTCCTTTTGGATGCGCAGTTTTTACTTGATTTTCCCCCATATTATTCGATTATTTAATTAAGTTTTAAAGTTTTAGATTATAGATTTTCCTTGATAAAATTAGTCATTTTATTGTAAAGCTGAATTCTTGTTTTTCCACCGTAAATACCATGATTTTTATCTGGATAAATTTGAGAATCAAATTGTTTATTAGCCTGAATTAGGGCCTCCATCATCTGCATTGAATTTTGAACGTGAACATTATCATCACCAGAACCATGAATCAATAAAAATTTACCTTTTAATTTATCAACGTGGTTGATTGGTGAATTTTGATCGTATCCGCTTGCATTTTCTTGTGGAGTCTGCATATATCTTTCCGTGTAAACACTGTCATAAAATCTCCAGTTTGTTACCGGAGCAACAGCGATTGCCATTTTGAAAACATCATTTCCTTGAAAAATACAGTTAGAAGCCATAAATCCTCCATAACTCCATCCGAAAATTCCAATTCTTGAAGCATCAACATACGGATAAGAGCCAATAACTTTAGCCGCATCAATTTGATCTTCTACTTCATATTTCCCTAATTCTTTTTGAGTCACTTTTTTGAAATCTGCTCCTTTAAAACCAGTTCCTCTTCCATCAACACAAGCTACAATATAACCTTGTTGCGTAAGAGACAAGAACCAATAATCATCAGAATTATTCCAATCATTATTCACTTGTTGTGATCCTGGACCAGAATACTGATACATAAAAACTGGATATTTTTTAGACGGATCAAAATCTTTTGGTTTTAAAATCCATGCATTTAACTCATTTCCTTTTGCCGTTTTTAAAACAATAAATTCTTTTGCTGGCAAGTTATAGTCTTTCAATTTATCAGCAAGTGCCTGATTGTTTTCTATAACCTGAATTTCTTTTCCTGTTTTAGACTCATTCAAAGTATAAGTTGTAGGCACTAAATTACTTGAGAAAGTTGTAATGAAATATTGGAAGTTTGGACTGAAAGTTGCCGCACTTGTTCCCACTTTTTTAGTTAAACGAGTTTTGTTTTTTCCGTCTAAACCAACTCTGTAAATATCTCTATTGATAGAACCATTTTCTGTAGATTGGTAGAAAATAGTTTTTGTTTTTTCGTCGAAACCGTAGTAAGAAACAACTTCCCAGTTTCCTTTTGTAACTTGATTTTTAAGTTTTCCTGTTTTATCATACAAATAGATATGATTGAAACCGTCTTTTTCGCTAGTCCAAATAAAACTATTGTCTTTTAAGAAAGTTAAATTATCTGTTACATCTACGTATGCTTTGTCTTTCTCATTCAAAACAACTTTTGCAACCGCAGTATTTCCATCAACAAACAATAAATCCAAGTTGTCTTGGTGACGATTTAAGACTTGTGCAGAAAGTACATTTGCATCATTTGTCCATTGTAATCTCGCAATATAAAAATCATTATATTTTCCTAAATCTACTTTTTTAGTTGCTCCAGCCGCTACATCATATATATGTAATGAAACTTCTGAGTTTTTCTCTCCTGCTTTAGGATATTTGAAAGTTTCGATTGTTGGATATAAATCTTTATGAAACATTGACATTGAAAACTCTGGAACCTGGCTTTCATCAAAACGAATATAGGCTACTTTTTTACTGTCTTTGCTCCAATCAAAAGCACGAACAAAAGCAAATTCTTCTTCATAAACCCAGTCTGTAATACCATTAATTATAGCATTCTTTTTTCCGTCTGTTGTAATTGGAGTAGATTTTTTAGAAGCAATATCATATACATATAAATTGTTCTCTCTTGCGTAAGCTATTTTTGAACCATCAGGAGAAAAAGTAGGCTCTTGAATTTGAAAATCAAAAAGTTTTGTCAATGATTTTGATGTGATATCATATAAATAATAATCTGCAGTAAAAGAACGACGGAAAATCTGATTTGTATGGCATGCAATTAAAATTTTCTTTTCAGATGTATCAAAAATATAGCTGTCAATTCCTTCTGAAAGTGCTGGGTGATTTTTTGTATCAATTAAATTAGAAACCTTTTTTAAAGTTGCAAAATCATATAAATCAATCTGCATGCTTCTGCTTGCTCTATCAACATTCAATACAGTATATTGGTCTGTATTTTTCAAAGATTGTAATTCATCCATTCCTTTTGCTCGAAAAGCACCTCCGTAAATATTTTCGATAGTGATTTTTTGTTGACCAAAAACGGTCGCAACTAGAAATAAAAGTATTACAGTAATTTTACTTGTACTCATTACAATTAATTTAAATATAAAAAAGAGCCCAATTTTAGTAAAAAAAATAAACATAATACACATTTTAAGTGTTAAATGTTAAAAAAAATAACGATTGCGTACTTCTCATTTTTGAAATACATTTTAAACAAAACTCTTAAAATGGTATATTTGCAGCAACATTATTATTTAATATACTGAGAATGAACAACGCTGTTGCCGGATTTTCTAAATTATCCAAAAAAGAAAAAATTAACTGGATTGCAAATGAATATTTTTCTAACCCCGAAGAGGCGAAAAATATTATAAGAAATTACTGGAATTCAGACGAAAAGCTTCAGCAATTGCATGATGAATTTATTGAAAACACCATTACAAACCTTTATATCCCACTTGGAGTCGCTCCCAACTTTTTAATCAACGGAAAATACAAAACTATTCCGATGGCAATTGAGGAGAGTTCGGTGGTTGCCGCAGCCTCTAAAGCAGCAAAATATTGGTCTACAAGAGGTGGTTTTAAGACAACAATTATCAATACCGAAAAAATAGGTCAGGTTCATTTTATTTACAGTGGAGATGCCGAAAAACTAAAAAGCTTTTTTGACGAAATAAAACCTAAATTCTTTTCAGAAACACAAAACATCACCAAGAATATGCAACAACGCGGCGGTGGTATTTTAGATGTTAAATTAAAAGACAAAAGAAGTTTACTTGAAAACTATTATCAGCTACATGCTACTTTTGAAACGAAAGACAGCATGGGAGCCAATTTCATAAATTCTTGCTTAGAACAATTTGCTACTACTTTAAAAGAAGAAGCTCAAAATTCTGATTTATGTCAAAATGATGAAAAACTCGAAGTCATTATGAGTATTTTATCTAATTATGTTCCAAACTGTTTGGTTAGAGCTGAAGTTTCTTGTCCAGTTGAAGAATTGACAGAAAAACATATTACAAACCCACAGGATTTTGCTGAACGTTTTGTGCAAGCTGTTCAGATTGCCGAAGTTGAACCTTTTAGAGCTGTCACCCATAATAAAGGTATAATGAATGGTGTTGATGCCGTAATTCTGGCAACCGGAAACGATTTTAGAGCTGTAGAAGCTGGTGTTCATGCCTATGCTTCTAAAAACGGACAATACGCTAGTTTATCTCACGCCAGAATCGAAAACGGAATTTTCACTTTCTGGCTTGAAATTCCATTGGCATTAGGAACAGTTGGCGGTCTAACTTCTTTACATCCTTTGGTAAAATTATGTTTAGATATTTTGGAGAAACCTTCTGCTCAGGAATTAATGGAAATTGTTGCCGTTGCAGGTTTAGCACAAAATTTTGCCGCATTACGATCTCTTACGACAACCGGAATTCAGGAAGGTCATATGAAAATGCACCTTAACAACATCATTAATCAATTTGAAGCTACCGATGAAGAGCGTCATTTAATTAAAACGCATTTCAAAAAAACAGCTGTTTCTCACAGCGCTGTGGTAGATTTTATTGAGAACTTAAGAAAATAAACAATCCCGTAAATTCCAATATTTTAAATTGCTTCGCCAATTCGCTATCACTCGGGTCCAAATTTCAATGTTGGAATTGAAAATATTGGAATTGAAATTTTAGAATAATATGTCAACAACTTTTTACAGTAACGGAAAACTTTTTATTGCAGGAGAATATCTCGTTTTAGATGGAGCAGAAGCTTTTGCGCTGCCAACAAAATTTGGTCAGGATTTAGTTATTGAAGATCTTGAAAACAATCAAATCGAATGGAAAAGCTATGATTCTGATAAGCATTTATGGTTCGAAGAAATTTTTTCATTTGACGAAGTTAAAAAAGGTTCAGACTCGCAAGTCGATACTGTAAAATCTACTTTAATCAATATTTTGCATGAAGCTTACAAACTTAATCCAAAATTCATTGACAATTCCAGTGGTTACAAAGTAAGTACTCATTTAAGTTTTCCAAGAAATTGGGGTCTGGGAACTTCTTCTACACTAATCAATAATATTGCACAATGGGCAGAGGTTAATGCTTTTACATTATTGAATAATAGTTTCGGAGGAAGCGGTTATGACATTGCCTGCGCACAGAACAATACTCCGGTTTTGTATCAAATAAAAGACAATCTTGTCAAACAGGTTGAATTTAATCCTGATTTTAAAGATCATATTTACTTTGTTTATTTAAATAAAAAGCAAAATAGCAAATCTGCGATTTATGCTTACAACAACAATAAAAACCATCATTTGGCTCAAAGTGTTGCTGAAAACAATAAAATCACACATGCCATTCTCAACGCAAAAACCTTAAAAGAATTCGCATCGGCGGTACAAAAACACGAAATTCACCTGAGTAATATTCTAGAAATGCAAACCATAAAAGAGGCTGTTTTTCCAGATTTTAATGGTGTAATTAAAAGTCTTGGTGCGTGGGGAGGCGATTTTGTAATGGTCGTTTCTAAAGAAAATCCAACAGAGTATTTTATCAAAAAAGGATATGAAACGATCTTAAGCTATCAAGAAATGATTTTATAATAAAATCCGCAATGAAATTAGAAATTAATCTTCTTCTTTTTAGCCGGTTTTATATCTAAACGCCTTACTGTCTGATCTTGTTCGTTTGATTCTATTAGTCTGTTATGCAAACGTTCAGCCATTTTTTCAATGCTGTTTGTAATAGAATCATAAACAAGTTCCATTCGGCGGTGTTTTTCTTCTTTTACAGCTCTTAAAACATCTTCAACAAAAAACTTGTCGTATTTCTCTGCTACAGAATCGCGAGTATTCGTTAACCTAATAACGTAATCGTTACTTAAGATCGTAACTTTAAAATGCTGTTCGTCGTTACTCAAATAATATTTCCCACCCAATTCATCCACATTGATGTCGGTGCTGCTCACTTTTAAAAGCTCTGAAATAATCCCAAAAATATGACTTTCTATTTTGGTATACACTCTCGGCTTCTTTCTAAAAAATTTAAAAGTAGTAAACATTAAATATCTGATTATTAAAGCGAATTTTGTTTCTGGCGCAATTCGTCGGTTTTTTTATGCTGAAAAATACCGTTAAACGAGAAAAGCGAGCAAATTAACTGCAATAATTTGAATATCACAAATTTTTTAGATTAAATCTCTACTTTACCTACAGACTATCAAAAAATTAACTAAAAAATATTACAAAATAGAATTGTATAATTCAATAAAAAAAGAAACCCGAAACATCAAAAGACGTTTCGGGTTTTTATATTTTAAACTACTTGTTCTTAGTAATTGAACTGTAATCTGTTATCTTCAATTTTCGCATTGTTTTTCAATGCTGGCAACACTCTTCCTGCATCATTTGCGCTTTGAGCTTTTACTTTCTCTACATAAGCAGCGTGATTAGCAATTCCAGGAGCTTTTACTGTTTTAATGTTTTTTACCACATAAACTCCAGTATTTCCTTCAATTGGAGCAGAGATTTTATTAGCAGTTAAAGCAAATGCAGTACCTACAACTTTTGGCTCTTGTCCAACACCTCCAGGTAAAACCGGATTGTCTAAAGTTACATCAGCAGCTTGTTGAACAGCAACTCCAGCAGCTTTTGCAACTGCCTCAATGCTTGATCCTGTCATTTTAGCTTTTAAAAGTTCCGCTTTCTTCTTGTTTTTTAAGATTGGTTCAACATAAGGTCTTGCCATATCTACAGAAACTAAACCTGATTCATTTTCTCCTTTATACTGAGCAATAACGTGTCCGATGTTTGCAATTTCAAAACGTTTAACATCTCCTTTTCCAGTTTCTTTGTCAAATGCCCATCTTACAATGTTACGTTGATTTCCTAATGGACCAAACGCTTCATCCATAGCTTTAGCATTTACTACTGGAGCAACTTTTAAACCTAATTCTTTAGCTGAAGCATTGAAATCTTTATCAGCAGCTTGCATTTCGAATTTAGTAGCTAAAGTAAATACTTTATCAGACGTAGCTTCAGAAGGCTCAATTTTTTGAGCGATTGTAGCTAAACGAATTCCGTCTTGTTTGTCAGTAATTTTGATTACGTGAAATCCAAAAGGAGTTTCAACTAAACCAACTTTTCCAATTCCGTTATTGAATACAAAATCATTGAATGGTTTTACCATTTGACCTTGACCAAAATATCCTAAATCACCACCTTGTTGTGCAGATGAATCATCAGAACTTGTGAAAGCCAACATCATAAAACTATCTGGATTTGCTTGAACTTGAGCTAAAATTTCTTCCGCTTTAGCTTTAGCTTCCTCTTTTGTTCTTTTTTCTTTTTGGTTTGGAGTTTGAGATCCTTCATAACCAATTAAGATATGGCTTGCTTTTGCATTAACACCAGCTTTAAATCCTAAAGATTTAGAAATTGCATAGTATCTTCCGTAAACATATGGCCCGTAAATTGCTCCAGCAGGTAAGCTGAATAATTTATCAGCGTCTACAGCTGGAAGGTTATTTTTAGCAACATAAGTTGAATCGTAAGGAACATCAGAATTTGAATTTACAAATTCAGCGATGTTTGTTGCATTTTTAAATCCTGGTAATGTATCGTTTTTACCTGTTTTTGCATTGTAAACAACACTTCCTGATAATAAAGCCGTCAATTTAGCTTTAATTTCAGCCTCATCTTCTTTAGAAGCTTTATCTTCAACTAAAACGTATTGAATTTCACGAGTTGCATCCGCTTTGAATTTTTTCTCGTTTTTCTTCATATAATCAACAATATCAGAATCAGAGATTTTTACCTCACTATCTTTGATAGAAGAATAAGGAGCTGCAGCATAAGCAAAGTTTACTTTGTTAGCTTCCATTTCATACTTTAATTTTCCTTCACTAGCAGTTGTGTAAAGGCCAGACTTAATTAAAGTATTATATATTTGAAATTTAGCATTTAATTCTGCGTCTTTTTCTTTTTCAGCAATATATTGTTTTGCTTCTGGATTAGAGCTGAAGTAATCTTTAAATTTAGCTTCATCAAAAATACCTGCTGCGTTTAAAAACATTGGATTTTTACCAATATTTGGATCTGATTTTAAAACTTCAAGTAAGTGTTTTTGACCAACTCTCAACCCTAATTTATCAAATTGAGATGACAATAAAGCGATTGAAACTTCTTGATCCCAAACTCTGTTTGCAGCTTCAGTGGAAGTTATACCTTGTCCACTTTTTTCAAGATTACTAACTTTAATTCTAAAGTCTTCAAATGAAATATCTTTTCCGTCGATGCTTCCTACATCTTTTGAACTTTGACTAAATGTTCCTTTACCGATTAGATCTTGTATTATAAATGCAAATAATGCAAGTGCAATAACTCCTATCAATAAAGCGGAACGCTGTCTAATTTTTGCTAAAACTGCCATTTTATTATCGTTAATTTTATATTCAGTTTGCGAAAATACAATTATCTAGTTAATAACAATACAACTAGCGTTTTATTTTACACATTTTTTTTCATTAATTTAAAAAATCAATCTTTAATTGTCAATTTGACTAGTTCTATTTTCTTATTTGAAGCCTCTTTTATAAAAAAATGATACTTATCTATTACAATTTTATCTCCTTTTTGTGGGATTTCTTTGGTATGATTGACAATAAAACCTCCTAATGTACCATACGAATCTTCTTCTGGAATCATTAATTTATAGGTTTCATTTAAATATTCCACATCTAATCGTGTCGAAAACAGATATTTTCCCTCGCTTATTACTTCTTCAATTAATTCTTCATCCAAATCGTGTTCGTCTTCGATTTCTCCAAAAAGTTCTTCCACTATATCTTCAATGGTAATAATTCCGGAAGTTCCTCCATATTCATCCAAAACGACCGCAACATTTTTACGTTTTTTTATCAATAAGTTCAAAACATCTTTGATCAAAATGGTCTCGGGAACAAATTCAACAGTCATCAACACTGATTTAATCGTCGAAGGTTTTTTGAACAAATCAAACGAATGGACATATCCCACAATATCGTCTAAAGAATTTTGGCTTATGATGATTTTAGAATATCCTGTTTCAATAAACATTGCCTTAAGATCGTCGACAGTATCAAAAAGATCCATATCCACAATTTCAGTTCGGGGTGTCATAATATCACGCGCCTTTACAGCTGAAAATTCTAATGCATTCTGAAAAATCTGGATCTCAGAATCGACTTCTTCGTCTTCTTCAACCGTACTCATTTGTTCGGTAATATAATTTCCGAGTTCAATTCTGCTAAAGAGATGAATCTGACTTCCTTGACTTTTAAGAAATTTACTCAAAACAAAATCAGCAATCCAAATAAAGAAGGACGAGATGTAGTAAAATAATCGGTAAAATAAATACGCCGGAAGCGCCAAAATCTTAATTAATGAATTGGCATAAATCTGAAAAAACACTTTTGGAAAAAACTCCGAAGTCAACAAAACAATAAAAGTTGCCAAAAGAGTCTGAATGAGAATATCCCACCAATCCGTAAAAGCCAAACCAAAATGAGTCATCCAATTTAAAATCAGATCACCCATAAAAAAACCGTAAATCACCAAAGCTACATTATTACCAATCAACATGGCAGCAATAAATTTGGATGGATTTTCGGTAAGTTTAGTCAAGATTCGAGACAAGAAATCGTCTTGTTTCTTTTCTATTTCAAGGTAAATTTTGTTTGCGGAAATAAAAGCTATTTCCATTCCGGAAAAAAAGGCTGCTAGTATTAAACATATTATTATAATACTAATTTCCATTTTTATTGGTTTTTGTTACGATTATTTTGCTTATTGATGAATCGTCTCCTAAAGAAAAACATAAAAGCCGACATTCCTGCAATTACAAAGTAGAAAGGATAACTTTCGTCACCTTCGTTAAGTTTCACTATAGCATCGTAAGTAAAAAATAGTGCTATAACAATGTAAACGTATTGTGTATATTTTAAATATCCCATAATCTTATTATTCTTCGTCTGATTCAATTTCACCGCTTATTCGCTGTGAATTTATCACTTTAAAATCTTTACTAAAATCTATTCCCTGACCATGGGAAACACCTTTTGCATCTGTCAGTTTAAATTTTCTCTCGGTATAAAACCATTCATTTTTCTGATCAAAATACAATTGCTCAGTTTCTAAAACCTGACCTGCTTCTGAGGTAATTTTCACCTTTCCAATCAGATCGATTATTTGTGTAGACTTATACGAAACCGCATAATTCGCTTTTACAAAAGTACGTTTTTGTTTTTTATCATATAAAGTAACATCTATTCCTTTTGGGAATTCTGTAAAAGGAAAATCAAGATTAGAATAGTCCAACATTTTTGGACTTATCAACACGCCTGTTATACGTCCAGAGTCGGTATACTTAATATTAATTGTATCTGCATCACTTCCTGGAACAAACTCAGAGAAGTTAATTTTCTGAACTTCTTTAAAATTACTTTCGCATCCAAAAAATAGTGTCACAGCAAAAACTGTGACAACTAGCAGACTATATCTCTTTGGTAAATTCATTTGCCAAATGTAGTAAATTGTAATGAGCTTAGAAAAGATAAAATATTATGTTTATTGGAATCTACTCTTCACGAACCATTTGTCGTTGAAAGAGAAACTCAAACTAAAATTCACGTAATTTTCTTGTACTAAATTAGAAGAAACAGTACCACGTTTACCAAATTCAATTCCAAAATTCACATTGGAGTAAGAACCCGGAACAGGAATTCCAGCTCCAAGACTCAATCCGATATCTTTAATTGATTCGTTATTCACTATCAAACCAATTTTTTCATATTTCAAACCTGCTCTATAAGTAATTCTGCTCATATAACTTGTAAAAGAGTTATAATTAGGCAAGTAATATCCACCAACAGCATATTTTGAATAACTTTCATAACTAACATTCTCAGCAGAATTATAGTAATTTGCCAATTGCCCAGCTCCCTGGAAAGTCATATTTGCTCCAACAAGCCATTTTCTTGCCTCTCCAAGACCTAATCCAATACTTAATTTATTAGGAAGTCTTAAATCAGTTGAATTTGTTGGATATGCATAAGGATCCGGATCACCTTGAACCGAAATTACTCTAGTATTATCTGAGCTCAAATTACTAGCAAATGAATAACTCAAACTAGAAAACAAACTCATTTTCTTATATACTTTTTTCTGATACATTGTACCTATACTAAAAGCCATTCCTGATATTTCAGAAGTATTTACCTCTGCTGTACCATTGTCAACTCCTGTAATCGCTTCAACGCTTGTTGTCGTGATTTTTCCAAAGTTATATTGGGCATCTACACCAATATTCCAACCCTTTGTGATTTTATAACCTAATCCGAAGTATACTTTATTTACCCCTCCTTTTCCATCAAGCTGTGAACTAGTTGCTCCTTCTGTTGCCGAATTATCAGTACGAATTTTGTATCCTACAGAAGTAACAGGTATTAAACCAAATGAAGCACCAAATTTCCCCATCGGAATTCCTAATGCTAAATAATCAAAAGTAGTACGCTGTGCCTTTTCTGACTGAGAACTTGTTTTTAAATTAGAAGTCGCAAATGTTCCTCCAACCGTAAAAGTCGTTTGCATTAAGCTGGCGTAACTTGCCGGATTTTCTAAATTTAAGTGAATCGAATCCTGCTCAACCGCAACCCCTGCCATCATTCTGTTTTCAAGTGTTCCCTTGAATCTCACATCTCCTATTCCGAAAAAAGAATAAGGCGAAGCAGTACCTTGTTGAGCGAATGAAACGAACGATATAAGCAAACAAGCGCTTATTAATACTTTTTTAATCATTGTCGATTTTATATTGATATGTTTGGTTCAAACTCTCCAGAAGGAAATTTGAATTGGCAAATATGGTATTTTTTAATCGTTTAGCCAAAAAATCTGCATCGCCACCCGTTAAAATTATGATAAAATTTGAAAAGTCCCCGCGATAATCATCGATAAAACCGTCAATCTCATAGACGAAACCGTTGACAACTCCAGAATGTATGGCTTGTGCGGTTGAGTTTCCGATATAATCATCAGGTGCCTCTAAGGTCAGTAACGGCAGTCTGGCCGTAAAATTATGTAAAGATTCATAACGCAAACGAAGTCCTGGAGAGATCGCTCCTCCTAAATAATTGTCATTTTCGTCGATAAAATCGTAGGTAATGCAGGTTCCTGCATCAATAACCAATCTGTTTTGTTTTGGAAATTGAAGGGTTGCGCCAGCCGCCAAAATCATACGATCTATCCCCAAAGTTTTTGGAGTTGCATATTTATTATGAAACGGAAAAACATCTTCGTGTGTAAAAAAATGAACTCGAAGTTGTTTTTCGAATGTCAAAAAGGATTGTTTTTCGATATTTCCAACCGAAGCAACGACCAAATCGGAACAATCTGGAAACTCATTTAAAATTTTTTTTATTTTTTCTTCAAGCTCTGTTTTCTCAAAAATAAAATTCTTCAGAGCAGTATTCCCCTCAAAGACAGACGCTTTAATTCGGGTGTTTCCAACATCAATAGTTAAAACCATTTTCCTTTTTTGTTTCTGCGAAGATACGAATTGATTTTTTTTCTAAAATGTTTTGGAGAAACGGAAAATGATTCTATCTTTGCACCCGCAATACGCACAAAACGGTACCTTAGCTCAGATGGTAGAGCAATGGACTGAAAATCCATGTGTCCCTGGTTCGATCCCTGGAGGTACCACCAAAACCCGAATATTTCTATTCGGGTTTTTTGTTTTTTATACTTTTTTGGTTTAGCCGCACATTTCTACAACTTTCAGAAACTAAAATTTAAGAATTTTTGCGTTTTTTCTCTGGCCTTTTTATGGTTATATTTTTATAATAATTAAGTTCCATTATACTAAAGATTTCTTGAATTGAATTGATGTTAGTATCAGATGTTTTTATCTCATAGGGATGAGTAAATGGAGAATAATATTGAGTCTTCATTTCATTATTACATCTTACAACTAATACATACAAAGTACTATGACCATGGACTCTCTCGCACTTCTGATAATAACTTCCTTTTTCTAAAACTTCTGAAACAAACCTTAATTTCTTTTTATCTGCCTCAGAAAAGCCAATATCTTCGGTAAATTTTTCTGTTTTTATTAAAGCTTTAAAAACCTTCATCAAAATCAACTATAAAAAATCTATTAGCTCCACTACCCTCTTCCCACTTATAAAGTAGAATTCCATTTTTTACTTTTGTAAAATCTGCAAATTGACTTTTATAAAAAACAGAGTCTTTCATAAAATCTATGTATCGCCCTTGAAGAATTTCCGAAGGCGTCAAAATTGCTTCGCATTTGTTTTCATCAGAATTTCTTTTTACTTGACCTTGCCCAATCGCAAAAATCAAACAAAGAAATAGTATAAAAGCTTGCTTCATATAGTTACATAAATGGAATACTTCAAATATAAATTAGATTTTCACAACTTTAAACTTCTAAAAAAGGAAAAAATGTAAAGGCTCACAAAGCTAAAAACAACTTTATGAACCTTGCGTAATTTTTGCGCTCTTTGCGGTTAAACCCTTTTTTACTTCAAAACCAAAAGTCAACAAATTAATAGTTTTTGTTAAAAAAGTATTGACTGAATAAAAAAATATCTTATATATTCGTAAAACTATATTTTTACCTTTCAATTATTAACAAGATCTCAAAGCAGTTTTATGAGCAAAACTTCTACTAAGGGCATTTGGAAAGTAATTTCGGCCTCTTCTATGGGTACCATGATCGAGTGGTATGACTTTTACATCTTCGGCAGTCTAGCCGTTGTAATTTCTACAAAATTTTTCCCCAGTGATAATCCAACCGCAGCGTTTTTATCCACTTTAGCCACTTTTGCGGCTGGATTTGTAGTGCGTCCTTTTGGAGCCTTATTCTTTGGAAGACTTGGAGATATTATTGGCCGTAAATATACTTTTATGGCTACCTTATTATTAATGGGAGGTTCTACTTTTTTAATTGGATGTATTCCGAGCTACGAAACAATTGGTTTTCTTGCTCCTTTATTGGTTTTAATTTTACGATTACTTCAAGGACTTGCTCTTGGAGGCGAATATGGTGGCGCTGCAACTTATGTAGCAGAACATGCTCCAGCCGGACAAAAAGGTTATTGGACTTCTTGGATTCAAACTACGGCTACGGTTGGTTTGTTTATTTCATTAATGGTTATTCTTGCTACTAAAAGTATGCTTTCTCCAGAAGCTTTTGATTTATGGGGATGGCGTGTTCCTTTCTGGGTTTCCGTTGCCATGGTCGGTGTTTCTTACTTGATTCGAAAAAACATGGACGAATCTCCTGTTTTTGCGAAAGCTAAAAAGGAAGGAACGACAAGTACAAATCCTTTAAAAGAGAGTTTTGGAAACCGATATAATTTAAAGTTTGTTTTATTGGCTTTATTTGGAGCGACAATGGGACAGGGAGTTGTCTGGTATACAGGGCAATTTTATGCGATGAGTTTTATGAAAACGGTTATGAATGTTGATTCTTCTCAGGTAGATGAATTATTAGGAATTGCACTTTTGATTGGAACTCCATTTTTTATTATTTTCGGATGGCTAAGTGACAAAATTGGACGTAAATATATTATGATGCTAGGAATGTTGCTGGCTATACTATCATACAGACCCATTTATAAGGCAATGTATGAAACAACAGACATTAGCAAGAAAACCGAAATTATTGAAAATCCTACCGTTTTAACTGAAAACACTGCTGATGGAGGCTCTGTAACTACCATTCAAAAAAAATATACTGATGATACATCCGTAGTGGAGAAAAAAACGTACATAGGCAAAAAAGATGCTCAAACCAGCATTTCAGTAACAATTAATTCAAGTGATAAATGGACTTTAATCTTCTTCGTTTTTATACAAGTACTATTTGTAACGATGGTGTATGGTCCGATTGCCGCTTTCTTAGTCGAAATGTTTCCAACCAAAATTAGATATACTTCTATGTCATTACCTTACCATGTTGGAAACGGAATTTTTGGAGGTTTACTTCCTGCTATTTCTACTTATTTTGTATCTCACGCCAAAACAGCTGGCAAAACCGATTTTTATCTTGACGGATTATGGTATCCTATTATTATTGCAGGAATCTGCTTTGTAATTGGAATGATTTATATTGACAACAAAAACGAAACTACTCACCTTTAAAATTTAAAAAATGAACAAAATCAAACAAGTTTTAGGGGCTTTATGGATTGCTTTAGCAGCGGCGGCGGCTTATTTCTGTGTATTTGAATTTGGCTTACCTAAACTACTTTCTGAACAACAAGACGATTTGGTATTTGGTGCAATTATTCTCTTCATACTAACTCCTCTTATTGTTATGGGCTTAGGAACATTTGGGTATTATTCGCTTATTGGAGAATACAATAAAAAGAAATAAAGAAAAACAATCTGCAAAAATTAGAAAAGGGCTGACTGCAAACATGCAGAACAGCCCTTGTCGTTACTAACCTAACCAAATTTTTAATCTGTAAAGATTTATTTTTACGTTTATCTTTTAATAAACTTCATGATTTGAGTTTTATGATTTTCATCTGAAGCTTTCACGATATACAATCCCGTTTGTAATTCACTTACACCAAATTGAAAATCTGAAGAAGCATTAGCATTAAAACTTTTCACCAATTGTCCAGAAACTGAATAAATCTGAACTTTTGTAAAACCTGCATTTAAAGTAAAATAATCACTAACTGGATTTGGATACAGACTAACTGAATTTCCCTTTTCAAAATCGTCTATTGCCAAATTCGCAACCTTATTTCCGTAAATTCGATATTCTCCTGCTGGCAGATTTACTGTTGCATTTACATCTGTTACAGCAATAGTTGTATTATCCATTAAATTGTACCAAGTTCCTGCATACGGAAAACCTGTTGCTACATTTTGTCCTGTAGTATCAAAATTTGCTAAAATTAAAACGTCTTTTAACTGTTCTGAAGTTAAGCTGCTATTTGTTATTTTGATGTTTACTGTTAATGAATTCGTATTTGGAATTGTTGCAGTTCCTGAAAAAACGGGTTCTGTTTTTTTAAGCGTAATCATCTTTGCCCAATCGTTATAGATTTTATTACGATTAGAGTTTCCTAACCAATTATTCACCCACTGAGGCTGTGGTTTTGTATCTAATTTACAGTCTCCACCAGTCGCATCGGTATCTGTATTTACTGTATTATCATTACAAGTAAAAATAGAACTCTCCCAACCTAGTTCTCCAAAATGCCAAATCATTTTTGGCCCCGGAACTAATAATGAAACCGCTCCAATGGCTGACATTCTTGATAAAGCAGTATTTAATGTTTTTACATTATAAGTACCATTTACAGCTCCGTATTGTATATTTTTATACATCAAACGTTCTTCGTCATGACTTTCGGCATAACCTATTAAACGATTTGCTGCAAAACCTCTGTTTGAACTTAACATTTTTGAAATATTGCTATCAGAAGCATATCCCATCGATAATTGATTGTAAGGATTTGTCATTTTCCCCCACATCATAATTCCTTTGCTTGGTGTTTCAGAAACTTTATAATCGGCCCATTGTTTTTCTTCGGCGTCGGTTCCTAAATGCTCAAAAATGGTATAATGTGTAGGATCTAAACTCCAAGAATAATCAGCATATTTTTTCAAAACATCTACTCTGTCTTGCTGATAAGCATCGGTGCATGCATTATCTGAAGCTGTACAAGCTTGAGTAAATCCTTTTGTCAAATCCCATCTGAAACCGTCAATTTTATATTCCTGAATCCATTGTTTGATTACTCTTTCTACATAATATTGTGTTTTGGCAGACTGATGATTAAAATCTTCCCCGACATTATAACTGTGTTTAGCCACTGTATTAAAATATGGATTCTCAGTTGTTGGCGAACCAAAACCATCTCCATCAGGATCATTCATCCACATTCTCACCATCGGATTTCTTCCAAAAGCATGATTTAATGCAACATCAAGAATTACTGCTATTCCGTTTTGGTGACACAAATCGATAAATTCTTTTAATTTATCTGATGTTCCGTAAAATTTGTCTAATGCCATATGAAAGGAAGTATTGTACCCCCAACTTTCATTGCCTTCAAATTCCATAACTGGCATCAATTCGATTGCATTTATTTTAAGATTTTTAAAATAATCTATTTTATCTATTAAACTCTGATAACTTCTACCTGCATCAAAATCACGAACTAAAACCTCATAAACTACTAACTTTTCTTTTTCAGGTTTTACAAAATTGGTAACCTGCCAATTATAAGGAGTTTGTCCTGTTTTCAAAACTGTCACTTCAAAATTCTGTCCCGCTGGATAAACCGGCATATTTGGGTATTTTACCGAAGGAATAGAAGAATCATCATAAGGAGACAAAACCAAAGTCGAATACGGATCTGCTGTTTTCACCATTTTAGGAGAATTAGCTATTGGCGCATTAGCTACAACCCAATATTGATAAGTATTATTTGCACCAGAAACCAATCCTGTCAATTCTAACCAGAATTTACCCGAAACTGGATCTTTTTTCATTGCATAAGCAGATGTTGGCTGCCAATTGTTGAAACTTCCAGCAACATAAACGAAATCTTTTAATGGTGCATCTAAAACCAAAGTTGCTTTTGTAACATCGCTAGAATTATAATTGATTCCGTCAACCAAACCCGTTGGCATCGCCTGCGAAACCGTATTTGGATTTACAACAACTGTAAACTTTTTAGAAATTGTAGTGGTTCCCTGAGTCACTATCAACTCATAATTTTGATTTCCTGTTATATTAGTATGATTATAAGAATAGCTGGAAGTACTTGCATTTGTATTTATTGTTATTCCGTTTGATTTTAAAGTATAGCTAGCAACTCCATTTGTATTTGTTGCAGCAATATTAAAACCAGAACCCGAAGAAATAATTGAAGTACTGTTTTCAACTGGTGAAGTTAACGAAACCTGAAAAGACCCAACTTCAACCACAATATCTTGTGATTGTTTACTACCCGTTCCGTCTTTAGCTTTGATTAGAAATCCAATTCTTCCGATTCCATTTCTATTAAAATATACAGAAGGAGTAAATGATTTTGTATAAGTATCTGTTCCTGCATTATAAGTAAATTTGGCTGCTTCATTTGATGCGGTCCATGAACCGTTTGAAGGAGAATCCATTTGGCTCGTATCATTTACATCATAAGACCATGACCAAAGATAAAGTGCATTTCCTGTTACACCCCAAGTACTTTCATTAATAGAACTTCCATTAATCGTAATCGTTATAGGCGTGGTGTCTTCAAATGTTGATGGATTTATGGAGTAAGTCACTGTCTGCACTTGGGCAAAAACAGTTACTGCCATCAACAAAAAAATTGATAGTAAAGTTTTTTTCATAATCAGTGTGGTTATTTGATTAGTTAGTTTGATTAAAAAAGGGCTATCAGCAGATAGCCCTTTTTTGTAAAGAAATTAGAAACTAGTCTAATGTTATTTTTTTAGCACCGTTGTCGATAGTTAAAACTCGTGGTCCTGTTGGCCCTGTATATTTAAAGTTATTATCACCATCACCAGCATTTACTAATTCATCGTCGATAGTGTAACCTAAACTTGAGTAGTGCGTATAATTGTTACTCTTATCCCAGTTACCATTACTTGTAAAGTTATTTCCTAAGAACTCTCTAAAAGCTTCTCCACTTTTAAGAACAACTGTTACTCGGTATACATCTGTTTTTCCAACAACTAATGGAAACTCAGTTTCTGCATCACCATCCCAAGTCCATCCACCTGGAGTTGCAGCACCCACTAACCAGTGAGATGACGCTAACGGAACGTGGTAAGGAGTAGCTTTAAATGTATAGAAGTTTGAATATTGCGCTTCAGCTCCAATTCCAACAGTAGATTTAATACGGATATCAACACTGTTTTCTTCTTTTTCTATAAAACCACCATTTACTAAAGCAGAATTTAATTCAGCAACCGTTAAAGCTTTATAGCGTGCAGTTGTAGTAGTTACAGCAATTGGTGCAGCAAATTTAGTTCCTGCTTTTGCTACTTCAATCGTGTAGTTTACTACAGTTGGAGTACCATCATATTTAGCATCATCCCAAACTACAGTTGTAGCAACATTGTTTTCTGTTTCTTTAGAAAGAACAATATTAAAGTCATTTTGTGGTGTTAACAAAACCGGCTCAGTAACCGGATTAATTACTGGTCTGTTCTCCACATCATCTGCATTACACGACACCGCTAAAACGCTAATGAATGCAACTAAAATTTTATATGTATTTTTCATTTTCTTAATTTTTATAAGGTTAGTTAGTATCCTGGATTTTGTTTTAAAGTTGGATTAGCTTGAATAGCTGTTGATGGAATTGGCATTAGATCTCTAAATGAGTCTGTAGAACTACCATTTTTAACTCCACCTTTCCATTGCCAAAGTTTAGATCCTCCTGTGAATTTTCCAAAACGAATCAAATCTGTTCTTCTGTGGCACTCCCAAAACAACTCTCTTGCTCTTTCATCTAAAATAAAATCTAATGTAAATTCTGATGTCGTAACAATTCCAGCGCCAGCTCTTACTCTAATTTTATTTACAAGCTCTAATGCTGTTGCAACGTTTCCTGAAGCAGCTCCTCTAAGTGTAGCCTCTGCATACATCAAATACACGTCTGAAAGTCTGTACATAGGGAAATCTGTATCTGGAATATCAGTTCTTTGAGCTGCTGTTCCGTCAGAATTTAAATTAGAGTACTTCGTAACTGCATAACCGTTTGTGAAAACACTTGCATCTGTAACATCCAAAGTTTGGCCATTTGTATAGAAAGTACCTCTTTTATCTCCTGAAGCATCTGTATCTGGAAATAATTTAACAAACTCTGGTCTGGTTCTTATACCAGCCCATCCTCCATTCATTCCTTGTTTACCAGCATCCATACTACCTCCAATAGAAGCATGAAGAATAAAGCTCATTCCTCCACCTGTTGCTCTAATTTGATTACCATCTCCAATAACTGGGAAAATAACTTCTGTCTGAGCTCCATTTCTGTCATTATTTGCTGCAAATAAATAGTTGTAAGGAACATTTGCAAAAGTATAACCAGAACCTGTTATAATATCATTACAAACAACTGCTGCGTCATTGAATCTCTCTGTTCCGGTATAAACTTTTGAGTTAAGATAGATTTGTGCCAACAAGAATTTTGCAGCAGTTTTATCTACTCTTCCGTACTCATTTGTCTTTGAAGCTGCTAAACCAGCATCGATATCTTTCAATTCAGATTCTACATAAGCAAAAACTTCTGCTCTTGTTTTTTGTTCAGGATAGAACAAACCAACAGGATCTTTTTCGGTAGTAATTGGCACATTTCCAAACAAGTCCATTAAATTATAGTATGAAAAAGCTCTTAAAAATCGAGCTTCAGCTCTAAAAGTTGCAATCTCAGCTTTCAAACTTGAATCAAAACCTCTTTCAGTTAATTTTTCATCAGTAGTTTGTCTCAAGAATTCATTCGCCACACTAATTTCATAAAAAGCTCTTGAAAAAATTCCGTACAAAAACTGATTACTAGGGCTCCATCTTTGCATATTTAATGCAGGCAAACCATCATCATTCCAAGCTACGATAGCTTCATCAGTCGGAAATTCCTGTGTAACAAACATTAGCCTTAAGTAACTGCTAAAATCACCACCAAGCCCCTGGATATCCGGAGTACCATCACCATCATTACCTCCTACATACAATCCTGCATATAATTTTGCCAGAACTTGTTTGTACGATGTCGGATCTTTGAAAAAGTCATCAGAAAGAAATTCATCATCATCCTTTGGCGTAACATTTAGATCGTCTGTACACGAGGTAAGCGTCATACTTAATCCTAATACTAATAGGAGAAAATAAGATATATATTTAAATGATATTTTCATTTTGTTTATTTTTAAATTTAATTTTCAATCTACTATTAGAAATTCGCGTTTACCCCAAACAAAAATGTTCTCGGTCTTGGATACACATTATTGTCTATACCATTAAATTTCTCAGGATCCAAACCATTGTATTTAGTCAAAACAAAAACATTTTGAACTCCAGCAGTAAATCTCAGTGAAGCAGCTTTTAATAATGTTTTATCAAAAGTGTACCCCAATACAATGTTATCTAACTTGATGAAAGAAGCATCTTTTACATAATAATCTGAATAGTTACGTTGTGTACCATTTGAATTACTTTCTGTAGTAAAACCTGTATTATAGTAATCTGCACTAACATTAGACAAATCAGACTGTCTTCTTAAACCAGCTTCTGCATAACCTAAATTAGAACTTACGTTGTCGTAGATATAGTTATTTAAACTTGCTCTCCAATTCATTGTAAAGTCAAACTTTTTGTAGTTTAAAGTTGAAAACAATCCAAAAGTATAATCTGCAGTTGGTTTGTGGAATTTGTAACGATCTGCATCAGTTATAACTCCATCACCATTTCTGTCAGCAAAAGCGCCCTGAATTGGTCTTTTGTTAGCATCGTATAATTGCTCAAATACAAAGAATGAATTTGGAGCATACCCTTCTGAATGAATCAAAACCTGATTTCCTGATCCTCCAGCAATTACATCTCCCGTAATATATCCTTGGAATCCTGGAACAGAAACTCCTAAATCAGAAATTTTCTGATCAATGTACGTTGCATTAACTGCAACATTCCATGTTAAATTATCATTCTTAATAATATCAGACTGAAGGTTAAACTCGATACCTTTAGTTCTTACACTTCCTACGTTATTATATCCTTTATTTCTGATATTTGCTCCATCTGGAACTGGAATCTCAGCCAAAAGGTCACTTGATTTTTTATCGAAATAGTTTACAGTACCTGTAATTCTATCATTAAGGAATCCGAAATCAATACCAAAGTTCATCTCCGCAAGTTCTTCCCATTTAATGTCCGGATTGTATCCTTCTGGTCTTGCAGCTCTGTAAACCACACCATCAAACAGATATTGTGTATTGATCGTTCCTAAAGTTACCCTTCTTAAGTAGTCATATTGTGGTCCAATATCCTGTTGTCCAGTTGTACCGTAACCTGCTCTTAATTTTAAGCTTGAAAGAGTTTCATTTCCTTTTAAGAATGATTCTTCAGCAATATTCCATGCTAAAGCAGCTCCAGCAAAATTACCCCATCTGTTTTCTTTAGAGAATCTTGAAGTTCCGTCTCTTCTGTAATTTACAGTAAGTAAATATCTACTGTCATATCCTAAATTTACACGTCCAAAAAACGATTGTAAATTAACGTCCGGATCTGTAGTAACGTCTTCTTTTGGATTAGGCTCTCTAGTTTGACCAGAATCATAACCTTCTCTCTCAAACATTTGGTAGTTGTATCCTGCTGTTGCATCAATTTTAAATTTCCCTACATCTTTAGTATAGTTAAAATAAGCATTCAGGTTTTTATTCTGACGACTATCTGTATAATGAGTATATCCACCATAATTTACCCAGTCTCCTTTATCAAATAGATTTGGCTGATATCCTAAAGCACTTAGTGAACTAACCTCAGTAAAACCATTACTATTAAATTTATCTATACCTGCTTCTACAACAGCTCTTAAATCTTCAAAGAAATGAAGTTTATAATCTAATCTAATATTACCCCATTTTCTTGTAGAAGTAGCTCTTCTATTATCTTGGTTTAATCTTGCTACAGGGTTTCTTGCTGGTAACAACGGAAGGTTACCAGTTGGCTCTAACCATTCGAAATATCCTCCATAACGAGAATTTGCATCGTAAACTGGTTGCGTTGGATCAAATCCGATTGCACTTCCTATGACTCCTCCTTCATCCTGAAATTGATTTTTACCAAAAGCAATATTACCACTGATATCAATTTTTAAATGATTATCAAATAAAACAGGATTTAACGATAACGATGTCGTAGTTCTTTCAAAAGAAGTATTTCTTAGGATTCCAGGATTATCAACATTTCCTACAGATAATCTTACTGGAAGTTTATTGAATAAAGAACCACTAACCGAAATATTATTATTGGTTGTCAACGCTGTATGAAAGATTTCATCCTGCCAGTTTGTATTTGCTGTACCCAACAAAGCTTTTTGTGCAGCTGTTCCTTTTTCGTTAACAAATGCACGATATTGATCTGCACTCATTACATCTACAGTATTGGCAACAGTATTAATACCAACTTGAGAACTAAAGTTTACTTTTACACTACCTTTAGATCCTTTTTTAGTTGTAATTACAATTACACCATTTGCTGCACGAGAACCATAAATTGCTGCAGCAGAAGCATCTTTCAAGACTGTAAATGATTCGATATCGTTTGGATCAATTGTAGAAAGAATACTTGTTGACCCATTAGGAACCGCATTACTCATTGGTAAACCATCAATTACAATTAAAGGCTCGTTTGAAGCACTTAAAGAAGATCCTCCACGAATTCTAATATCTGCTTTAGCTCCTGGCGCTCCTCCTCCAACAACATTAACACCAGAAATACGACCGCTAATTAAGCTTTCTGGAGTTACGTTAATTCCTTTATTAAATTCTTTAGCTGAAATTTGAGAAACAGAACCTGTTGCGTCTTTTTTCTTAACAGTTCCATAACCTACCTGAACCACAACTTCTTTAAGTTGATTCGTATCTTCTTCTAACGATACAGCTAAGTTTTTTTGACCATTAAACACTATAGTCGATGTTTTGTATCCAATAAATGAAACCAGAATTTTGTCTCCATTTTTTAGATTTGGCAATTGAAATTTACCATCAAAATCAGTAGAGGTACCTCCAACAGCACCTTGTACGTTTACATTTACTCCCGGTATTGGCTGACCCGTGGCAAGATCAGTTACTGTTCCACTTAAAGTGCTTTGAGCGAACACAGTAAACGGAAGCAGTAGGAATAAAAATAACAACTTTTTGTAAATTGTTTTCATACTTTTTGTTTAAATTAGTTTGAGTTTGTGAATGTTAGTTAAGTCTTTAATTTTACTTCGAATTTCAAAATTATGAATTTATTAACATGCTCAACCAGAGACAATTTTTATTGCTTTACGAAAACGTGGTAGTGTTGAAAACTTTCTATTTTTTGTAATCTTTTAGCGTTAAAATTGCAAATACAAAAATTATTATACACCTTTATTACTAATTAGATTTTTTTCAATTAATACCATGAAACGTAAAATAACCCTAAAACAGATCGCAAAGGAACTTGACGTCTCAATTTCAACTGTCTCAAAATCACTCCGAAACAGCCTTGAAATTGGAGAAGAAACCAGAGAAAAAGTTCAGGCTTTTGCAAAGTTTTATAACTACAAACCAAACAACATTGCTCTTAGTTTAAAAAACCGAAAAACCAAGAGTATTGGCATCATCATTCCCGAAATCGTACACTACTTTTTCTCTACTGTGATCAACGGAATTGAGCAGGTTGCAAACGAATATGGCTATAGTGTTGTCATCTGTGTTTCTGATGATTCTTTTGATAAAGAAGTCTTAAATATGGAGATGTTAGCCAATGGAAGTATCGACGGATTTATCATGTCTCTTTCTAAAGAAACACAGTTTAAAGGCGATTTTCATCATATCACAGAAGTAATCAATCAGGGAATGCCCGTAGTCATGTTTGATCGCGTTACAAACGACATTTTATGCGATAAAGTCATTATTGATGATAAAGCTGCAGCTTATGAAGCGGTTCAAAGTTTGATTGATAATGGACGAAAAAAAATCGCTTTGGTAACTACAGTAGATTATGTTAGTGTTGGAAAACTGAGAACTGACGGTTATGAAAAAGCATTATTAGACAACGGATTACCCTTTAATGAAGATCTAATTATCAAAATTGAAGATGTAGATACCTGTGAAATTACCATCAGTCAACTTCTACATGATAGAGCTTTTGATGCTGTTTTTGCTGTAAATGAGCTTTTTGCGGTAACTATTATCAAAACTGCAGCAAAAATGGGATTAAAAGTTCCTGAAGATTTAGCGGTAATTGCTTTTACAGACGGAATTATCTCAAAATATTCAACTCCAACCATTACAACTGTAAGTCAAAGTGGTGAAAAAATGGGTAATAAAGCAGCTAAAATGCTTATTGAGCGCATAGAAGCCGAAGAAGATGACGACGAAGAACATACTGAAAATTATACCACCGAAGTTATAGAAACTCATTTAATAAAAAGAGAATCTACTGACTAATTTTCTTAAAATCAATACCTTCTAAAGCCATAATTTATTTTTATGGCTTTTTTATTAGCATATATAAAAAAATAATTTATACTTTTACGGCCGTCAAGGCTTTTAGTTTTACTTCGAAAAGAACAAAGTTTTGATAAGCAAGGCGCTTATCGTATAATTTTCAAATTACGATAATGGAAAAGCGTAAATTAAGTTTCTGGGAAATTTGGAACATGAGTTTTGGTTTCTTAGGAATACAAATGGGATTTGCACTTCAGAATGCAAATGCCAGCAGAATTCTTCAAATTTTTGGTGCCGACGTACATGAACTTTCGTGGTTCTGGATTATTGCTCCCTTAATGGGATTAATAGTGCAACCTATTATTGGTCATTACAGCGATAAAACCTGGGGAAGATTCGGCAGACGAAAACCTTTCTTTTTAGTGGGAGCCGTTTTAGCTTCGGTGGGATTAATTTTAATGCCGCAGGCTAATATTTTCATTTCTGTTTTACCAGCCTTATGGGTTGGAGCTGGAATGTTAATGATCATGGATGCTTCTTTCAACATTGCTATGGAACCTTTCCGTGCTTTGGTTGGCGATAATTTAAGAACAGATCAACGTACTGCAGGATTTAGTATCCAAACTTCATTAATTGGTTTTGGAGCCGTAATTGGTTCAGCACTTCCGTACATTTTGACGAAGTATTTTGGAGTGCCAAACAGCACTGTTCCAGGAAGTGTTCCGTTAAATTTGACTTTATCGTTCATTATTGGTGCGGCAGTTTTAATTGGTTCTATCTTAGTAACCTTATTCACAACCAAAGAATACTCACCTGAAGAATTGGCAAAATTTGAAGATCCACAAAATGAGGTGATTTCTGATTCTGAAGAAAAATCAAAAATTACAGACATCTTTACCGATTTTGCAAAAATGCCAACCACAATGCGTCAGCTTAGCTGGGTGCAGTTTTTTTCTTGGTTCGGATTATTCGGAATGTGGGTTTTTACAACACCAGCCATTGCACATCATATTTACGGATTACCATTAGAGGACACTTCTAGCCAGCAATATCAAGACGCTGGAGACTGGGTCGGAATTCTGTTTGGCGTTTACAACTTAGTTTCTGCCATTGTCGCTTTGTTCTTTTTACCCTACATCGCTAAAAAAATCGGTCGAAAAGCAACACATTCACTTTCATTAATTATTGGCGGAATTGGTTTAATCTCCATTTATTTCATGCCAAATGAAAATTGGGTTGTGCTACCGATGATTTTAATTGGAGTAGCATGGGCTAGTATTTTGGCTATGCCATATGCCATTCTTGCCGGATCTATTACACCTAAAAAAATGGGTGTTTATATGGGAATCTTCAACTTCTTTGTTGTTATTCCGCAGATTGTAAATGCGTTAATCGGAGGTCCAATTGTAAAATATCTTTATAATGGAGATGCCATTTATGCTTTGGTTACTAGTGGTGTCAGCTTTCTAATTGCTGCAGCTTTAGTTTCTAAAGTAAAAGACGTAGACGACTTTTCTCAAAAATCATAATTAAGAATAATTTTTCCCTCACAATGAACAAAAAGGCATTTATATTCGACCTCGACGGCGTAATTGTAGACACCGCCAAATACCACTTTTTGGCCTGGCAGAAAATCGCTCAGTCATTAAATATAAATTTTACACACGAAGACAATGAACTTTTAAAAGGCGTGAGCCGAGTTCGTTCGCTAGACATTATACTTGGATTAGGCAATGTTCAGGCTTCTCAAGAAGACAAAGACAAATGGCTGATTCAAAAAAACGAAGATTATTTATCTTATTTAGTTGACATGGATGAAAGTGAGATTCTTCCAGGAGTTTTGAAAATTCTACAACTTTTAAAAGATTTAAATCAAGGAATTGCATTAGGTTCTGCCAGCAAAAATGCAAGACCAATTCTAGAAAAAACAGGAATCATCTCTTACTTCGATGTTATTGTGGACGGAAATGACGTTACCAATGCAAAACCAGATCCTGAAGTTTTCTTAAAAGCGGCTCAATCGTTAAACATTGATCCAAAAAATTCAATTGTATTTGAAGATTCTGTTGCCGGAATTCAGGCAGCAAATATTGCAGAAATGGTAAGTGTTGGAATTGGCGAGGAAACAATTTTACATGAAGCTGATCATATTTTTAAAGATTTTACCCAAATCACACCAGACTTTATTAACGACTTAATTAGTCAATGAGAAAATTTGATAATTAGATAATTCCTAAAAATGAGAATAATTTAATTACCACTCAACAAATTGTATCACAAAAAAAAAAATGTAAAACACCAAGCAATTCAAAAGGTAAAGAATAGCGTTCAACAGATAATTATCTAATTATCAAATTGCCACATTATCTAATTACCCTAATTGCCACATTATCTAATTTAAGAGATGAATCAAGATTATATAAAACCAGACAATTGGTCCATAATAGAAGAAGGATTTGATGTCGAAAGAGTAAAATCGTCTGAAAGTCTTTTCAGTATCGGAAACGGTGCTATGGGACAGCGTGCGAATTTTGAAGAAAAATATTCTGGCGAAACTTTCCAAGGAAGTTATATTGCAGGTATTTATTATCCAGACAAAACAAAAGTGGGCTGGTGGAAAAACGGTTATCCGAAATATTTCGCTAAAGTTTTAAATGCTCCAAACTGGATTGGAATTGATATCGAAATCAACGAAGAAAATCTTGATTTACACAATTGTACCGAAGTGAGAAATTTCCGCAGAGAATTGAATATGA
Organism: Flavobacterium panacis; assembly: GCF_024649945.1. GTDB lineage: Bacteria > Bacteroidota > Bacteroidia > Flavobacteriales > Flavobacteriaceae > Flavobacterium > Flavobacterium panacis. The sequence goes on from NZ_JANKMS010000005.1 coordinate 291,697, forward strand.
AAGAAGGTTGGTACAATCGTTCTTTTGAAGCTGTTCTTAAAAATGGAACTGAAATCTCGGTAAACATCCGTCGTTTTCTTTCTTTAGATTTAGACGAAGCCGGAGTGATCAAATACGATATTACGCCTTTAAATAAAGATGCAAAAATCGTTTATAAACCGTACATCGATGCTGGTGTAACGAATGAAGATGCCAACTGGGAAGAAAAATTCTGGGAACCTCTTGAAGTTAAAAAAGGCACAAACGAAGCTTTTGTAACGGCACAGACTTTCAAAACGCATTTTAAAGTTACGACTTTCATGCACAATACGATTTTGGCAAATGATGAAAATATCAATGTTTCTCCGTCAACAATCGATTCAACAACAGATAAAGTTCAGTACACTTACGGAACTATTATCGCAAAAGGACAAACCTCAACAATCCAAAAAATTGGAGGTTATACAGTTTCTTTAAACCACGAAAATACTTTAGCTGGAGCCGAAAAAGTAATCAAATCTGCTGTTGCTTTAGGTTACGAAACGTTGCTTCAAAACCAAATTGATGCTTGGGCAAAAGTTTGGGAAATGTCAGATATCACGATTGAAGGTGATGTTAAGGCACAGCAAGGAATTCGTTTCAATATTTTTCAATTGAACCAAACGTATTCAGGAAAAGACAGCCGATTAAATATTGGTCCAAAAGGATTTACTGGAGAAAAATACGGAGGTTCAACGTATTGGGATACTGAGGCATATTGTATTCCATTCTACATGGCTACAAAAGATCAGCAAGTGGCAAGAAACTTATTGACATACCGTTACAATCAACTGGACAAAGCGATTGAAAATGCGAAAGATAATTTAGGTTTCAAAAACGGTGCGGCTTTGTATCCAATGGTGACCATGAATGGTGAAGAATGTCACAACGAATGGGAAATCACACACGAAGAAATCCACAGAAATGGAGCGATTGCTTTTGCGATTTACAACTATTACCGTTACACGGGAGATTACTCTTATATTCCAGAAAAAGGTTTAGAAGTTTTAATCGGAATTGCGCGTTTCTGGCACCAAAGAGCTTCGTTCTCTAAAGATAAAAACCAATACGTAATTCTTGGAGTTACCGGTCCAAACGAATACGAAAACAACATCAACAATAACTTCTACACGAATTATATTGCAAAATGGTGTATTGATTTTGCTTCAGAACAAATCGAAAAAGTGGCTTCAGAATATCCTGCAGATCACAAAAGAATTCTTGAAAAAGTTAGCCTTTCGGCGAATGAAATTCAGGAATGGAAAAAAGTGGCTGGTGATATGTACTTCCCTATTTCTAAAGAACTTGGAATCTACTTACAGCAAGATGGTTTCTTAGACAAAGATTTAGTTCCTGTAAAAGATTTAGATAAATCTCAGCGTCCTATTAACCAAAAATGGTCTTGGGATCGTGTTTTACGTTCGCCATACATCAAACAGGCAGACGTTTTACAAGGTTTCTATTTCTTCGAAGATCATTTTTCGAAAGAAGAATTAAAACGCAATTTCGAATTTTACGAATCATTTACGGTTCACGAAAGTTCACTTTCGCCTTGCGTGCACTCTATTCAGGCTGCGGCCTTAGATAAAATGGACATGGCATATACATTTTATTTAAGAACGTCTCGTTTGGACTTAGATGATTATAACAAAGAAGTGGAAGAAGGTTGTCATATCACGTCAATGGCTGGTACATGGATGAGTATCGTGGAAGGCTTTGGAGGAATGCGCGTGAAAAATAACCAACTTCATTTCTCGCCAAAAATTCCAAAAGAATGGAAAGGGTATTCGTTTAAAATCAATTTCAGAAACCAGATTTTAAAAGTTTCTGTAAATCATAACGAAACCACTTTTACAGTTGACGGTGATCAGGATTTAGAAATTATAGTAAATGGCAAAGCTATAACAGCTGATAAACTCGTACAAATTAATTAAATTACAATTCTCTAAAAATCTAAAAACATGAAAAACTTATTTTTCGCCAGTTTAGTTTTGTTTGCGGTTAGCACGATTGCTAAAGCGCAGCAATTAAAATCTCCCGAAGGCAAGTTCGTAATGGAATTTTCGCTTCAAAGCGACGGAACTCCAACTTACAACTTAAAGTATAAAAACAAAGAAGTTGTAAAAACCAGTAAACTAGGTCTTGAACTTAAAGATGACAAAAAATCTTTATTGAATGATTTTACAATTGCTGATACTAAAACCTCAACTTTTGACGAAACCTGGAAACCAGTTTGGGGAGAAGTAGATCACATCAGAAATCACTATAATGAGTTGGCAGTAACTTTAAACCAAAAAAGCACAGACAGACAAATCGTAATTCGTTTTCGTTTGTTTGATGATGGTTTAGGTTTCCGTTACGAATTCCCAGCGCAAAAGAATCTTACTTATTTTGTAATCAAAGAAGAAAGATCTCAATTTGCCATGACTGGAGATCACACTGCTTTCTGGATTCCTGGAGATTACGATACTCAGGAATACGATTACACAAAATCTAAATTATCAGAAATTAGAGGTTTATCTGAGAAAGCTTATACAGCAAACGTTTCTCAAAAGTCTTTTTCACCAACAGGAGTTCAGACTTCTTTGATGTTAAAAACAGCCGACGGAATCTACATCAACTTGCACGAAGCTGCTTTGATTGATTATTCTTGTATGCACTTAAATTTAGACGATAAAAACTTAGTTTTCGAATCTTGGTTAACACCAGATGCAAAGGGAGACAAAGGTCATATGCAAGCACCAAATCACTCTCCTTGGAGAACGATTATTGTGAGCGATGATGCAAGAGAAATTCTTTCATCAAAAATGACTTATAACTTAAACGATCCATCAAAAATTGACAATACTTCTTGGATTAAACCAGTAAAATACGTTGGTGTTTGGTGGGAAATGATTACAGGAAAAAGCTCTTGGTCATACACTAATGATTATCCAACAGTTCAATTGGGTGTTACAGATTTCGCGAAAGCAAAACCAAACGGAACGCACGGAGCAAACAATGCTAACGTAAAAAAATACATTGACTTTGCTGCTGCAAATGGTTTCGACGCTGTTTTAGTTGAAGGATGGAACGAAGGCTGGGAAGACTGGTTCGGACATTCTAAAGATTATGTATTCGATTTCTTAACACCTTACCCAGATTTTGATGTAAAAGGTCTTCACGAATATGCAAAATCTAAAGGTGTAAAAATCATCATGCACCACGAAACTTCTGGATCTGTTCGTAACTACGAGCGCCACATGGATGCTGCATACAAATTCATGAAAGACAATGGTTATGATGCTGTAAAAAGCGGTTATGTTGGTGACATTTTGCCTCGTGGCGAAAATCATTACGATCAATGGATTGTAAATCATTATCAATATGCAATCGAAAAAGCAGCTGATTACAAAATTATGGTGAACGCTCACGAAGCAGTTCGCCCAACAGGAATTGCAAGAACGTATCCTAACTTAATTGGAAACGAAGCAGCAAGAGGAACAGAATACCAAGCTTTTGGTGGTTCTAAACCAAATCACGTTACGGTTTTACCATTTACAAGATTAATCGGTGGTCCAATGGATTATACGCCTGGAATCTTTGAAATGGATATCAGCAAAATGAATCCGGATAACAAATCGCATGTAAACAGCACATTGGCTAATCAATTGGCTTTATATGTTACAATGTACAGCCCGTTACAAATGGCAGCAGATACTCCAGAAAACTACAACCGTTTTCCAGATGCATTCCAATTCATTAAAGATGTCGCTGTAGATTGGTCAGAAAGTAAATATATCGAAGCTGAACCTGGAGATTTCATCACAGTGGCTCGTAAAGCAAAAGGAACAAACAACTGGTTCGTTGGAAACGTAAACGGAGAAACTCCACGTACTTCAAACATCGATTTCAGTTTCCTTGAAAAAGGTAAAAAATATACAGCAACAATTTACGCTGATGCAAAAGATGCGCATTACAAAACAAATCCGCAAGCTTATACGATCAAGAAAATTGCTGTAACCAATAAATCAAAATTATCTCAGTTTTCTGCTCCAGGAGGAGGATATGCGATCAGCATAATTGAAACGAAGTAATTTTCTAAAAGACAAGTAATTTTCCCCCCATAATTACTTGTCTTTTTACTATCAAATCAAATTAAGAAGTTAAATTTGAGAGAACTATTTTCTTCATCTTTAGATCAATTAATATGAGCCTCAAACTTAACTTCTTCATTTTTCTTTTTGTCTTTTTTGGACTTAATGCCTATTCTCAAAACAAAGCAAAAGCATCTTATGATTATCTTTTGTATTTGCCGAAAGATTATGCGAAAGCAACCAAAAAATATCCGCTTGTAATTTATTTGCATGGCGGTTCGCAAAAAGGAAATGATTTGAATAAACTGAAAATCTACGGCCTTCCCTATTTAGTAGAAAAAGGTCAGGATTTCGATTTTATAATAGCTTCTCCGCAATGTCCGGATAATAAATACTGGTCGACTGAGAATTGGTTTGAATCGCTTTATGCCGAATTAAATTCGAAATATAGAATCGATATGGACCGAGTTTATCTAACAGGAGTTAGCATGGGAGGTTATGGGACATTCATTACAGCTTTGGATTTTCCAGATAAATTTGCTGCAATAGTACCGTTGTGTGGCGGAGTAAACGACAGCGATTTAGCCCGAATCTGTAATTTGAGTAAAATTCCTGTTTGGACTTTTCACGGAACAGCCGATGATAAAATTCCATTTAGTGAAACCGAAAGAATTGAAAAAGGTTTGGAATCATGTGAAACCAATAAAAATTTCAAGTTTACTCGTTTAGAAAATGAAGGACATGAAATTCAGTATTTATATGAAACAAAACCTGAAATCTACAAATGGATGCTCAAACAGAAGAAATCAAATAAAATCAAACCTTGATTTTATTACACATTCATAAAAATACAAACTATGAAAAACCAAAAAACATCACTTGTCTATAAATTAGCCCTTTTGGTTTTGTTGTTTTCTGCTTCCGCGAAAGCGCAAATCCAAAAAGTAGAACCGCCATTTTGGTACGCAGGAATGAAAAATTCGGAACTGCAAATTATGTTCTACGGAAAAAATATTTCGCAATACGAAGCTTCGGTTTCCAACAATGTTGCCATTAAGAATGTCGAAAAAACAGAAAATCCAAACTACCTTTTCGTAACTATTGATACGAAAGATGTAAAGGCTTCCGAATTGATTTTCTCTTTCAAAAACAATAACAAAGTTGCTTTTAAACAAAAATATACGCTTAAAGAAAGAAGAGCGAATTCTGCCGACAGAAAAAGCTACGATGCCTCTGACTTAATTTATTTAATCATGCCAGATCGTTTTGCCAACGGAAATCCTAAAAACGACAGCGATGCTTCTTTAACTGAAAAAGGAAACCGTCAAGATCCAAGCGGACGTCATGGCGGCGATATCGAAGGAATAATCAAAAACTTAGATTATATCTCAGCTCTCGGTGCCACTACAATTTGGAGCACACCTTTATGCGAAGACAACGACAAACAGCATTCGTATCATACTTACGGACAGTCTGATGTTTACAAAATTGATCCGCGTTACGGAACGAATGAAGATTACGTTCGTCTTTCTAATGAAATGCATAAAAAAGACATGAAATTAGTTATGGATTATGTAACGAATCACTGGGGAATTACGCACTGGATGGTGAAAGATTTACCAACAAAATCATGGCTTAACCAATTTGAGAACTACACGCAAACACATCACAGACGTGAGGTAATTACTGACATTCACGCTTCAAAAATTGATCAGGAAGTTTGTGTTGACGGCTGGTTCGTGCCTTCAATGCCGGATTTAAATTTAAGAAATCCGCTTGTTGCGAAATACTTGACTCAAAATGCTATTTGGTGGATTGAGTACGCAAATCTTGACGGTTTCCGTGTAGACACTTATAACTATTCAGATAAAACGGCGATGGCTAATTGGGCAAAAGCGATTACAACTGAATACCCTAATTTTAATATTGTAGGTGAAATCTGGATGCACAATCAGGCGAATTTAGCTTTCTGGCAGAAAGACAGTAAAGTTGGAGCCATTGAAAACTACAATTCAAACCTTCCATCGGTAATGGATTTTACACTTCAAAGTCAGATTACTTCTGCTTTCAACGAAGATGAACCAAACTGGGACAGCGGATTGATCAAATTCTACAACAATTTTGCAATGGATTTTCTATATCCAAACACCAATAACATTTTAGTTTTTTCTGAAAATCACGATACGGATCGTATGAATGATAAGTTTAAATACGATTTACCAAAATACAAATTGGCAATGACTTTATTGGCTACAGTTCGCGGAATTCCTCAGATTTATTACGGCTCAGAAATTGGAATGGGCGGTGACAAAGGTAAAGGCGATGCAGATATTCGTCAGGATTTTCCAGGCGGATGGGCTGGCGACAAAAACAATGCTTTTACAAAAGAAGGAAGAACTCCAGAACAAGCTGCTTTCTTTGATTTCAGTTCAAAATTATTCACTTGGAGAAAAACAAACGAAGCCGTTCATTTCGGAAAAATGACGCATTATATTCCTGAAAACAATACTTATGTATATTTCAGATATACAGATGCTAAAACCGTTATGGTAGTTTTCAATAACAATGCAAAAGAGCAAGTTGTAAAAACAAACCGTTTCAAAGAAAGCATCAAAAACTTTAAATCAGGAAAAGATGTTATCACAGGAAAAACTTTCGATTTAGCTTCTGAAATTACTTTAGAACCAAAATCAGCTCTGATTTTAGAATTGGAATAATTTTTTTTCCGCCACGAATTCACAAATTATTTTTTGACAATCTATGAGAATAAAAATTCATGAATTCGTGGCTATTTTTTTACCAACTGTTTTTTACAATCTTTAAAATAAAAATTCGTGAATTCGTGGCGGAAATTTATAGACATGTTATGAAAAAATACACTTTCCTTTTTTTATCTTTAGTATTCATAATTACGGGTTGTTCTGGCTCAAAATCAGTTACAATGAATAACGAAAATACTTCGAAAACACCTTTCGTTTGGGAAGGAGCAAATGTTTATTTTTTACTTACAGACCGTTTTTACAACGGCGACAAATCAAACGATTTAAATTTCAACCGAACCAAAACGCCTGGAAAACTACGCGGATTTGAAGGTGGAGATATTATCGGAATTACAAAAAAAATAGAATCTGGTTATTTTGAAAAATTAGGAATCAATGCCATTTGGCTTACGCCGATTGTTGAACAAATTCATGATGGCGTTGACGAAGGAACCGGATTGAGTTATGGCTTTCACGGTTATTGGGCAAAAGATTGGACGGCTTTAGATCCGAATTTCGGAACAAAAGAAGATTTAGCCAATTTGGTAAAAAAAGCGCATGAAAAAGGCATCAGAATAGTTTTAGACGGTGTAATCAATCATACTGGTCCAGTAACTCCAGAAGATCCCGTTTGGCCTTCTGATTGGGTTAGAACTGGTGTGGTCTGCGATTACAAATCTTTCGAAAATACTACGATGTGTACTTTGGTTGAAAATCTTCCAGATGTAAAAACCGAAAGCACTCAAAACGTAGAATTGCCTCCTTTTTTAATTGAAAAATGGAAGAAAGAAGGTCGTTATGAAAAAGAAGTCGCTTCGTTAGATGAATTCTTCAAAAGAACTGGTTATCCAAGAAGCCCGAAATATTACATTATAAAATGGCTGACCGATTATATTCTGGAATTCGGAATTGACGGTTACCGCGCTGATACTGTAAAACACACCGAAGAAGGCGTTTGGGCAGACTTTAAAAAAGAATGTGATTATGCTTTTGAAACTTGGAAAAAACACCACCCGATGCAGGTTTTAGATCAGAATCCGTTTTACACCATTGCCGAAGTTTACGGTTACGGAATCAGTGGCGGACAGGATTATGATTTTGGAGATCGAAAAGTCAATTATTTCCAGAACGGTTTCAACAGCATGATCAATTTCGAATTTAAATGGAATGCTGCACAAAGCGATTATGAAACTTTATTCTCAAAATATTCCAATCATTTAAATAACGAATTAAAAGGATATTCAGTTCTTAATTATATGTCTTCTCACGACGACGGACAACCTTTTGATGCGAATCGCGTAAAAGGTTTCGAAGCAGGAACAAAACTCTTGCTTTCACCAGGAATGTCACAGGTTTATTATGGAGACGAATCGAATCGTTCTTTGGTTGTTGAAGGAACAAATGGCGATGCAACTTTACGTTCGAACATGAATTGGGACGATATACAAAACAATCCTGACACAAAATTCATGCTTTCACACTGGCAAAAATTAGGTCAGTTTAGAAGAAATCATCCTGCTGTTGGCGCTGGAGTTCATACGCAATTAAGCAGTCAACCGTATTTATTTTCAAGAACCTATTCTAAAGGATCATATTCTGACAAAGTATTAATTGGTTTAGATTTACCAGAAGGTCGTAAAGAACTCTCAGTATATTCCCTTTTCGAAAACGGAACTAAATTACGTGATGGTTTTTCTAATCAAGTAACAGAAGTTGTTGATGGAAAAGTGATTATTGACAGCGAATTTGGAATTGTTTTACTCGAAAAGATTTAACCGCAAAGACGCAAAGTTTTACGCAAAGCACGCGAAGGTTTTTTAGCCACGAATTCACGAATTTATTTTTTTACAATCTATGAGAATAAAAATTCGTGAATTCGTGGCTATTTATTTTCATAAATCTTTGCGACCTTTGCGGTTAAAAAAAACTCAGAAAATGCTAAAAATAGCTCACAGAGGTGCAAAAGCATACCAACCTGAAAATACACTTCAAGCGTTTCAAAAAGCCTTAGACTTACATTCAGACGGAATCGAATTGGACGTTCACCTAAGCGCTGACGGACATATTATCGTAATGCACGACGAAACCATCGATAAAATGACCAACGGGAAAGGCGATATAAACAAATACACTTTAGCCGAATTAAAGTCATTTCGAATCGCTGAGAAACTCCAAATTCCAACGCTGAATGAAGTTTTTGATTTAGTAGATAAAAAATGCTTCATTAACGTGGAGTTAAAAAATGCTGATACTTCAAAAAATGTGGTTTCGTTAATCGAAGAATACATCAATGAAAAAGGTTGGAATTACGAACATTTTATCATTTCGAGTTTCGATTGGAATGCTTTAACAGCAGTTCAAAAACTAAATCCAAACATTCCGATTGGTGTTTTAACAGAAGAAAATGTTGATGATGCTTTGGCTTTCGCCGAAAACATAAAAGCAAAAGCAATTCATCCTGATTTTCATTTATTGAATAAAGAAAATGTTCAGCAAATTCAAGAAAAAGGATTCTTAGTTTTCCCTTGGACTGTAAACTCGGATGAAGACATTCAAAAAGTAAAAAGTTATAAAGTAAACGGAATTATCTCTGATAATCCAGATAAAATATAAAGTTTAAATAGCCACGAATTCACGAATTTTTTTCTCATAGATTGTAAAAAAATAATTCGTGAATTTGTGGCGAAAACCAAAATATGATTAAAAATTTCGACATCATCATCGTTGGCGGAGGCGCTGCAGGTTTTTTTACCGCAATTAATATTGCCGAGAAAAATCCGAAACTAAAAATCGCCATTTTAGAAAGAGGAAAAGAAGTACTTTCTAAAGTCCGCGTTTCTGGTGGCGGACGATGCAATGTAACGCACGCTTGTTTTGAACCTAACGAATTAGTGAAGTTTTATCCACGTGGTGAAAAAGAACTTCGCGGGCCGTTTCATCAGTTCTGTTCTGGCGATACAATCGAATGGTTTGAAAAACGCGGTGTCGAATTAAAAATCGAAGAAGACGGGAGAATGTTTCCTGTTTCCAATTCGTCACAAACTATTATCGACTGTTTTCTAAAAGCAACCGAAAAATTAGGCATTAAAGTATTGACAGGACAAAGCGTTCAGTCGATTTTCAAAAAAGAAAATCATTGGAAAATTGACACACAATCTGACAATTTCGCTACAGAAAAATTAGTAATGGCAACGGGAAGCAATCCTAAAATCTGGGAAATGCTTCAAGAACACGGTCATGCCATTGTAAGCCCTGTCCCTTCCCTATTTACTTTCAATATTAAAGATTCTCGAATTAAAGAATTGCCTGGCGTTGCGGCACAAGTTACCGTAAATGTAAAAGATACTAAATTAGAATCGACAGGCCCTTTGTTAATCACACATTGGGGAATGAGCGGACCAGCGATTTTGAAACTTTCGGCTTGGGGTGCCCGTATTCTGCATGACAAAAATTATCAGTTTACCATTTTTGTGAATTGGTTAAATGATTTGGATTTTGAAGATGCTGAAAAAATCTTAAAAGACTTAAAACAAGAACACGCTAAAAAAGCAGTTTCTAAAAAATCTCCTTTTGATTTTCCGAATCGTTTGTGGGAAAGTTTGGTTTTGGCTTCGGGAATTGATGCGGAAACAAAATGGGCAGATTTATCTAAAAATCAATTGCAAAACCTAACTTCACAATTAACAAAAGCCGAATTCAAAGTCAACGGAAAAAGCACTTTTAAGGAGGAATTTGTAACGGCTGGCGGAATCGATTTAAAGGAAATCAACTTTAAAACAATGGAAAGCAAAATTCACGAAAACCTTTATTTTGCTGGAGAAATTGTCAATATCGATGCCATAACAGGAGGATTTAATTTTCAGAATGCCTGGACAAGCGGGTTTATTCTGGCTCAAAATATTTAATACAAAATGAAATTTAAAGGAATTATTTTTGATTTAGACGGAACATTAGTCAATTCATTAGAAGACATTTCAGATGCGATGAATAAAGTGCTTCACGGTCTAAATTTCCCAACGCATACTTACGAAACCTATCAATATTTTATTGGAAGCGGATTACGAAATCTAGTGAGCAAAGCACTTCCAGCAACAAACAATTCGGATGAACAAATAGAAATTTGTTTTGAATGTATGATTAACGAATATCGTGAAATCTGTACATTGAAAACAAAACCTTATGATGGAATTGTAGAATTGTTAGAAAATCTGACTTCGCAAAACATCAAAATGGCGGTTTTCTCTAACAAAGCTGACGAATTAACGAAGAAAATAGCATCTGAAATATTTCCAAATCATTTTGATCAAGCGGTTGGTTTAAGTACAGAAGCGCTTAAAAAACCAAATCCCTTTGAGGCTTTAGAAATCGGTAAAAAATGGAATTTAAAACCAGAAGAAATACTTTTTGTTGGAGATTCTGATATCGATATGCAAACTGCTGTAAATGCGAATATGTTTCCTGTCGGCGTTACTTGGGGTTACAGAACCGAAGAAGAATTGAAAAACAGCGGTGCAAAATTGGTTGTTAATACAGCTTCAGAATTAATTGAGATTCTATAAAATGCATCTTTCATTACAAAAACAAATTACAGCGATTGCCTCTTTTTCTGAAAATGAAATTGAGACAATCGCTTCTTGTTTTGAATATGAAACGTTTAATGCTAAAGAATATCTTTCTGAAATGGGAAAAATCAGCAACAAGATTTTTTTCATTCTTAATGGATTAGCGAGAGTTTATTACTTAAAAGACGGAAAAGAAATCACAACGTATTTGAGTTCTGATGAAGGTTTTATTGCTTCCTATTCCAGTTTCATTAATCAGACACAATCTTTTGAAAATATTCAATGTATTGAAGATTGCGAAGTCCTTTCGATTACTTTTGAAAAAATGCAATTTCTGTACAACGAAATCCCAAATTGGGAACGTGTTGGGAGAATTTTAGCCGAGCAGAATTATCTTTGTATGGCAGACAGAGTTTTAAAACTTCAAATGATTCCTGCCAAAGAAAAATATCAGACTTTTTTAACTTCGGCTCCAGCCAAAATCATTCAGCGGACACCTTTAATTTATATCGCTTCTTTTCTCGGAATTACCCCAGAATCGCTAAGCAGAATCCGTCAAGATATTTCTTAACATTTATCAAGTGGATTGAAAATTCGAATTCGAATCTTTGTCAAAATAAAATTTGAAAAGATGAAGAATATCGCCAAAGACGTTTACCAAATCCCACTATTTCCTCGAAATGCCATTAATTGTTATTTAGTTGAAGATGTTTTAATTGATTCCGGAATTAGAACTTCTGCCAATAAAATATTGAAATCACTAAAAGACAAATCTGTTAGTCAACACGCATTAACACACGCCCACGCCGATCATCAGGGAAGCAGTAAAATAATCTGTGAAACTTTGAAAATTCCGTTTTTATGCAGCGAACCTGAAAAGGAATTTGCTGAAAATGGAAACGTAATTACAGAATACCCAAATCCGAATCATATTATATCAAAATTTCAGAAGAATTTCTGGGCTGGAAAAGGACATTCAGTTTCTCAAACTTTAAAAGAAGGCGATCAAATTGGTGGATTTACGGTTATTGAAACTCCTGGACATTCCAGAGGTCATTTATCGTTTTTCAGAGAAAAAGATGGCGTTTTAATTGTGGGCGATGTTATGACAAATATGAATCTGTTAACAACAAAAGTCGGTCTTCACGAACCTCCTCATTTATTCACTTCAGATCAAGAAATGAATAGAAAATCGATTCTAAAATTGGCTTTGTTACAACCCAAAATATTGTGTTTTGGCCATGGTCCAGTTTTGTTTAACAATGGAGAATTAGAGAAATTCAAGAACTCTATTTTATTTAATTAACAAGAATTTACAGATTCAGTAAGTTTTCATTAAGACTATTCTAATAATTTTACTCTCAACTAATTAATCCTATATGAGAGTAAAATTACTTACCACGATTTCTATTTTCACTTATCAAATCGGCATTTCTCAAACCGAAAAATTACTTCAGGGAAAAGTTCTTTCACAAAATATTCCACTTAACAAAGTAGAAGTAATTAATAAAACAGCTAAAACGAGTACTAAAACAAATGAATTAGGTGAATTTTCGATTCTGGTTCGTCCAAAAGACAGTTTACTTTTCTTTTCAAAAGATTACTTTTTTAAACGATTAAAAATTTCTCAGGACAATATTGATCAAAATAATATTATGGTTAATATGATTTTGAAACCTGAAGAATTAGATGAAATTGTAGTTACCAAAATTTCATTTCCTAAAGTTAAAATGGCTGACGAAAATTCTACTGTAAGACCAAAGCCTGCAATATCAAATCCTGGTGTTTATACTGGAGGCATTACAAACGGAGCAGATTTACTGGCTATATTTAGTTTGTTTATGAAAAAAGATAAAAAGGCAAAAATCAAATCTAACGAATTAGATTTCAAAAAATTGGCCGAAGCTACAGTTCCTTTAGATTTCTTTACGAATGATCTGAAAATAACTCCAGAGGAAAAAGAATTGTTTTTACAATTTTGCAATGCTGATCCACAATCCAAAACTCTTGTAGAACGAAAAAATTTACTTTACACCATGGACTTTTTAATTACTAAAAATAAGGAGTTTAAAAAATTAAATTCTGGAATCAAAAACTAAAAAGTCTAATAAATGAAAGCAAAACTACTTACTACCATTTCTCTTTTCACTTACCAATTAAGTATTTCTCAAACCGAAAAATTACTTCACGGAAAAGTTATTGCTAATAATTTTCCACTCCATAATGTAGAAGTAATCAATAAAACGGCTAAAACAAGCACCAAAACCAATGAAATGGGAGAGTTTTCCATTTTAGTAAAACCGCAGGACAGTTTACTTTTTTTCTCTAAAGATTACTTCTTCACCAGATTGAAAATGACTTCTGAAAAGATAAAATCGAATCATCTTGTTGTAAAAATGGTTATTAAACCCGAAGAATTAGAAGAAGTAATTATACCAACGGAAATGAAATTTGATCCACTACCGCCAGATCCAGAGACTATTGCAGAAATAGATCGTGATAAAAGAGCTAAGAACTTAAAACGTTATATTAGTGGTTACAATGATGGCACAATCGTTAATGGAATGCAGACTAAATTTTCTTTTGGTGGCGGAAAGTCACAAGATGAGGAAACCGAAAGTGCATTCAAAAAACTCGTGAAGAAAACGTGTTCTAAGGAGTTTTTCTTAAAAGAATTAAAAATAGAAACTCATCAAAAAGAGCTTTTCCTTGATTTCTGTGATGCTGATCCAAAGTCTAAAACACTTACATTGCAGCCCAACCTTTTAGCTACCATAGAGTTTTTGACTGCAAAAAATGAAGAGTTTAAAAATTTGAAGTAGTTTCTTTTTCCAAAAACTTGAAACCTGAAATAAATCTACCTATTCAACCACCAAATACTTGCATTTAGAACCGTTGCAAATCCAACCCAAAGCAAATATGGAATCAACAAATAAGCTGAAATTTTATTGATTTTGATGAATTTTAAATACGTTTCATAAATCATCAGCCATAGCAGCACAATTTCAATTAAAGCTAACATCGGATTTTTCAATCCAAAAAATAAGTAAGACCAAATTGAATTTAAAATTAATTGAATGATAAAGAAAAGTAGTGCTTTTTTTACTTCTTCTGTATTCTCTTTTATTCTGTCCCAAACTAAAGCAGCCGCAACAGCCATAAAAATATAAAGCACAGTCCAAACCGGCATAAAAATCCAATTCGGCGGATTAAAAACTGGTTTCTGCAATGTTACATACCAAGTTTCAATACTTGGTCTAGTTACTAAACTAGCAGAATAACCAACTGTTAAACAAATAACTAAAGCTATAGCAATTTTTACGAATTTATTCATTTTATCAAATTTTGAATTCAAAAATAATCAAAAGAAAAGTTTTTCACCATATAAGTTATATAAGTTCATTTTAGTAAAGCCTTGCTTATAATTTCTTATATGACTTATATGATGGGAAAAAAATTTTAAACCACGGAAGCATATAAGGTCAATTTAGTAAAGCCAACTAATAATTTCTTATATGACTTATATGGTGGAAAAAAAAATTAAACCATATAAGTAATATAAGTTCATTTTAGTAAAAGCCACTTATATTTCTTATATAACTTATATGGTGAAAAAATTTAAAAGTTATCTTTGCCAAAATTTTATAATTCATGTATTCAGCAGCTGATTTTATACCAACTTCATATACTTCAACAATCGAAAACGGAAACTTTGAATGGAGCACTCCAAGCAACATTGCATTGGTGAAATACTGGGGGAAAAAAAACAACCAGATTCCAGCAAATCCTTCAGTAAGTTTTACTTTAAACAATTGTAAAACAATTACAAAGTTAGGTTTTGAAAAAAGAACCAATCAAAATGTTTTTTCTTTTGATTTGCTTTTTGAAGGAAAACCAAAAGAAGATTTCAAACCAAAGATTCAGAAGTTTTTAGAAAGAGTTGAGGTTTATCTGCCGTTTTTGAAAGACTATCATTTTACAATTGATACTCAAAATACATTTCCGCACAGTTCTGGAATTGCTTCTTCGGCTTCTGGAATGGCGGCTTTGGCAATGAATTTTATGAGTTTAGAAAGAAAACTAAACCCAGAAATGACTGATGATTATTTCTATCAAAAAGCTTCATTTTTAGCTCGTTTAGGTTCTGGAAGTGCTTGCAGAAGTGTAAAAGGAAATGTTGTGGTTTGGGGCAATCAGGCGAATATTGAAGGAAGCACGGATTTATTTGGAGTTGAATTTCCATATACAATTCATGATAATTTCAAGAATTACCAAGACACCATTTTATTGGTTGATAAAGGCGAAAAACAAGTTTCAAGTACTGTTGGACATGATTTGATGCACAATCATCCGTATGCTGAAAGACGTTTTGCGCAAGCACACGAAAATCTGGATAAATTAATCGCCATTTTTGAAAACGGAAATCTAGACGAATTCATCAAAGTAGTAGAAAGTGAAGCTTTGACTTTACACGCCATGATGATGACTTCGATGCCGTATTTTATTTTGATGAAACCAAATACTTTACAGATTATAAATGCGATTTGGAAATTCAGAAATGAAACACAAATTCCGGTTTGTTTTACACTTGATGCTGGAGCAAATGTGCATGTATTATATCCTGAAAACGTTAGCGAAAAAGTATTACAATTTATTCAGGACGAATTAGTTGTATTTTGTCAGAATGGTCAGTACATTTGCGACAAAATTGGAAGTGGTGCAATTGCATTATAATTTTGCGTATCTTTAATCAATAATTTAGATAATTCAAACTAGACCCAAATAAAAAAAGACATCAAATAAATCATGAAAGGACCTTTATTTTACTCAAAAATATTACTCTTTGGAGAATACGGAATTATCCGCGACTCTAAAGGACTTTCTATCCCTTATAATTTTTACAACGGTGCATTAAAGAAGTCTGAAGAACCTTCGGATGAAGCAATTGCATCAAACAAAAGTTTAAAAAGTTTTGCTTCTTATCTTGAAGTACTGCATACGCAGCAGCCTGAATTGGTTACTTTTGATTTAGAGACTTTAAAAAATGATGTCGAAACTGGAATGTATTTTGATTCTAGTATTCCGCAAGGATACGGTGTTGGAAGTAGCGGTGCACTTGTTGCAGCTATTTATGATAAATACGCTACAAACAAAATCACGGTTCTAGAAAATCTGACTCGCGAAAAACTATTACACTTAAAAAACATATTTTCTCAAATGGAAAGCTTTTTTCACGGAAAAAGTTCTGGTTTAGACCCATTAAACAGCTATTTGAGTATTCCGATTTTAATTAATTCTAAAGACAATATCGAAGCAACTGGTATTCCGACTCAAAGTTTTGACGGAAAAGGTGCCGTATTTTTATTAGATTCAGGTATCGTTGGAGAAACAGCTCCAATGGTTAGTATTTTCATGGAAAACCTAAAAGACAAAGGTTTCCGTGCCATGCTGAAAAACCAGTTTGTAAAATATACAGATGCCTGCGTAGACAACTTCTTACATGGCGACATGAAATCTTTGTTTACCAACACCAAAAAGCTTTCTAAAGTTGTTTTAAATCATTTTAAACCAATGATTCCGGAACAATTTCACGGAATCTGGCAGCACGGGATTGACACCAACGACTATTACCTAAAACTTTGTGGTTCTGGCGGAGGTGGCTACATTCTTGGTTTTACAGAAGATCTGGAACGTGCAAAAAGTGCTTTAAAAGATTATAAATTAGAAGTCGTTTATCAATTTTAATTCCCATACACGCCGAAGTTATTTGAGTAGATTTTTATAAGTTTTTCATCCTAAAAGTTATTTATTATGAAAAGTATCTTAAAAATAATTAAATCAACTTTTTTAGGAGGAATTCTATTTTTAGCACCTTTAGTGGTACTGCTTATCATTCTTGAAAAAGGATATGGCATTATTAAAAAAATAACGCTGCCGCTTGTAACTAATCTGCCAAGAGTTCATGTTTTAGGAATTGCGCTTCAAGAACTTATCGGAATAACATTTATAATTCTTATTTGTTTTGCTGCAGGTTTGCTGGCAAGAACTAAAAAAGCAAAAGAACTTATTCTGAAATTAGAAAACGGCATTTTAAGCTTTGTTCCTGGTTATTCATTTATGAAAAGCATGAATGAAAATATTATGGGAATTGAATCTAAAGAAAACTTAAAAGTAATCTTAGTTCCTACGGACGCTGGCTGGCAATTTGCTTTTTTGATCGAACAAATTGACGAAAACAATTTTACAGTTTTTGTTCCAGATGCTCCAAATCCATGGAGTGGTTCTGTGGTTTTTGTAGAGAAAAAAGACATCAAAGAAGTCGATATGACTCAAAAACAGGCTTTGGCATGCATTAGAAAATTAGGTTTTGGCTCTAAAGAATTGTTAAAAAACAAACTCTAAATTTTTAATACCAAAAATATCTTTTAACTTCCCTAATCTAATCCTTTACACCCTTCAATTTATGTTAAGCAGACAACAAAAACTTTTGATAATGAAAATCGTGAGTCTGTTTTCTGTGGTTAGAGGTTACAACATTCCTATTATTGTTTTAGCGCAATATTTATCGGCAATTTTTATTCTGGCGCCAGAAATTAGAGCATTGGATATTCTACTGGATTTCTATTTATTTCTGATTGTTTTTGCTTCGGCTGTTACGATTGCTTCGGGTTATATTATCAACAATTTTTATGACAGTCAGAAAGATTTGATTAATAGGCCTAACAAATCAATGCTAGATCGTTTGGTGAGTCAGAAAACGAAATTAACGGTTTACTTTAGTTTGAACTTTTTGGCAGTTTTAATGGCTTCTATTGTTTCCTGGAGAGCATTTTTATTCTTTTCTGCTTATATTTTTATGATTTGGTTTTATTCTCATAAAATTAAAAAGTATCCAATTATCGGAAATCTAATGTCGGCTTTGCTTGCTGTAACTCCGTTTTTTGCTATTTTGCTTTATTTCTACAATAAGATTTCTTTTGAAGAAATCGAAAATCATATGAGTCATTTTGTGGTGATTTGTGCGCATGCAATATTCTTGTTTTTATTGTTGCTGATTCGCGAAATGATAAAAGATTTAGAAAATTTAAAAGGTGATTTGGTAACCAACTACAGAACAATTCCTGTGATTTATGGAGAGAAAATCTCGAAACAGATTATTACTGCTTTGACGATTTCTACGATTTTTCCAGTTTATATTTTAGTGAATGTTTACGATGTAGGTTATATGGACATTTACTTTTATGTCTGTTTTGGAGTTTTAATTTTCTTTTTAATGTTTTTATGGAGATCCGATTCTAAGGAACATTTTTTAAGGCTTCACAATCTTTTGAAATTCTTGATTGTTTCTGGGGTTTTCTGCATTGTTTTGATAAATCCGAGTGTTTTGTGGCACGGGCGCGAGTTGATTTCTAACTATTAAATGTTTTGTTTCTCGCAGATTTGGCAGATTTTGCGGATTTATTTTATTCCGCAGAGATTCGTGAAGAAGATTTCGCAGAGATTCGCAAAACTTTTTGTGCTTCTTTGTGTCTACTTTGTGAATCTTTGCGAAACAGCTAAAATGTTTAAAAGAAGCCAATTGTCTGAATCTAGCCCCGATTGAAATGAAAATCCTTTTATGGCGGGGTTCGCCATAAAAGATTGTAATGGAAAGCGGGAAACCATGTTAAAAAAAAATGCCTGTTGTGATGCTTCTTATTCCTCTAAAAATCAAAGCTATTAATCTAAGAACAATGAACTTAAGTTTTATTAGCAGGAAAAAACTATCTTTGCACAAATTAATAATTTTATGAACAACAAGGAAGGCAATAATAAAAGAGGAGGATCGAGACCAAATAGCTCAAGACCAAACTCTAATAAGCCAAAACCTCCTATGGCGAAACGTGCGCAAGGGCCCAAAAAAGTAAAACCGGAGGTTAAAGCCGCTAATGCTGCTGCGGAAGAAAAATTAAAAAAACAGAATCAGGCTCCGAAAAGACAAAAGGCTTCAGATGAAATTCGTTTGAATAAATACATTTCGAATTCTGGTGTTTGTTCTCGTCGTGATGCTGATATTTATATTCAGTCTGGAAACGTTAAAGTTAACGGAACTGTTGTTACCGAAATGGGATATTTGGTAAAATTGAATGATGTAGTAAACTTTGATGGTGTTACGCTGACTCCTGAAAAGAAAGAATATATTTTGTTGAATAAGCCTAAAAACTTTACAACTGCTCTTGATGAAGGTCAGGAATACCGTAACGTTCTAGAACTTGTACGTGGCGCTACCAATGCCAAAATTGCTCCTATCGGAAGAATGGACAAGAATACAACAGGTTTATTGGTGTTTACAAATGATACGGATATGATTCGTAAGTTTACTTTACCAAACCAAAAATCGTCTAAAATTTATCAGGTTTCTCTAGATAAAAACTTGAAGTTTGAAGATTTAGAAAAAATCAGTAAAGGCTTGGTTCTTGACGGACACCGCGTTTTTATTGAGGAAATCAGTTATATTGATAATGAACCAAAAAGCGAAATTGGTCTTAAATTGCGCACGGCCAACGTAAAAGTGGTTCGCTCTATTTTTGAGTCTTTCGAGTATAATGTACTTCGAATTGATCGTGTTTCGTTTGCTGGTTTAACCAAAAAGAATCTTCCGAGAGGAAACTGGCGCTTTTTGACTGAACAAGAAATTATCAATTTGAAAAACGTTTAATAGTTCTTCAAATTTGAATGATACCGAATCCTGTTTTCTTTTGAAAATGGGATTTTTTTTATTTTAGAAACTGAAAAAATTATGTCCGAAAAGGGTAAATATGGATCTTCCCATAGATTGGCTTTTGTCTTCGACTGTTTCGTAACATGAAAAACCAAGGATGATTTTGATTCCAGGTGGAATACTGTTTAAGATATCTCTTTTTTGATCTTCGAGAAGTAGTTTTAGGCCTTCTATTAGTTGAAGATTGTATCTTAAGTAAGACATTACAAGAAGGGCAGAAAAGTTAAGTATTTCTCTAGCGGTTTCACTTTTGATTCCGACTTCGTTTGAGACCATTTCTGAAATTCTTCCTTTTTTATTGGAAAACAATTCTTTAAGTAAAACGTTTCCTTCTAAACGGTAGCAATCATCTACTGATAAAATTCTACCGGCGTTAAAGTCGATTTCTTGGTAGAAAGTTGAATCTTCTTTTATCATGGAAACAATTTCAGAATAAAAATCAGATTCTTCGGCTTTGTTGTAGAGTCCCATTAAAATTGTACCGATCGAGACATCAATTCCCTTTATCAAAAGAGCATCATTTTCAAAATAAAACTTATTTAATTTGGAGACAACATTAGATGAAATAAAACGTCTAAGTTCAATTTGTAGGTTTGGGGTCATACGTTTAACTTATTTTAGGGGGAAACAATTATTTAAACTCGCTCAAAATAACCGATAAAGTGAGGCTTTTTATCGTTTATCGTGATAAAAATATAAAATATATTAACATTTCCAAAAAATAAGTTAAAATTTTAGTTGGTCGATTTTCAGGTATTTAACACTAAAAACTGACAAAAGCAGTAAACATAAAGCTTGACGTAACGTATAATATAAAAAATTATTTTCAAAAAATTAAGATTTTTTCTGAAAAATATAAAAATATAAGAAAAAGCTTAAAGTCAAAATTACTATTTAGAAAATTAGAGCTCGATTTTGCCAAAGAATAGTCAGAAAAATACCGAGATAAATTACCGAAAAAAGGAAATTGACAAAACTAGAAGCCAGAAAACCTAGAACAGATCCTGTAGCGGCTTTTAAGGCACGTTTATGATTTTGAGAATCGTATAGTAATTCGCCAATAAGCGCCCCTACAAATGGACCTATGATAACTCCAAAAGGAATTGGAGCCAGAATTCCGACGATCAAACCAATGTTAGTTCCCCAAACTCCGTAAGAACTTCCGCCAAACTTTTTGGTGCCTTTTGCCGGAATTACATAATCTAAAATAGTGATGATAACCATTAAAACAAAAGTGATTCCTAAGACCCAATAATTGTTTTCAACCGCTTTGGTAAGATAAAGCAATAATAAACCTACCCAACAGCTTGAAAGTCCAGGTAAAACGGGAATAAAACTCCCGAAAATTCCAACAATCATACAGATAAAACCCAACAATACTAAAAGTAAATCCATAATATATTTGTAAATTTGCACTTACAATTTAAGCAATATTAATATGATGCAAAAGTTTGTAAAAATAGTTTTCATTCTATTATTTGTGTTTTCAATGAGTGAAAATACATATGCTCAATCTAAGAAACTTTCTGCAGATGACCAAGTATTGCAAGACAGTCTTTATAATAGTAATAAGAAAAAAGTACTCAGTTTTTCTATGAAAGACTTTGATAAACTATTTTTTGACTTTTTCAATACAAAAAACGATCCTAATATACTTTTAACAAAAACTGAATTTTACAACTATACGGTTCAAATAGCCGCATTTTCAGACAGACTGATTAAATTATATCCTGATCAAAAGGAAGTTGCAGAGAAAAACAAAGAAAATTGGCTTTCTGAAAACTATGAAGATTATTTAGAATACAAAGCTTCTCAAAAAAAATAATCGTATTTTTGTTCATTCATTCAATTTAAAAACTTTGAGGCAGTTTTTTCCCCTTTTTATTTGTGTTTTATTTAATTCCTGTCAATATTTTGAGAGGCAGGTTCCCTCTGAAAAGGAATTACTTCAAAAAGAATTAAAATCAATTAATTGGAAAGAAGTTGATGAATATCCTTCTGTTCCCAACTGCGAAAAAATAGCTGATAAAAAACTCCGTCAACAATGCTTTTTTGAAGTAATGTCGAATTTGATTCAAGAGAAACTGAACGTTGACACCTTATCAATTTTATATCCTGAATTGGATACAATTGAAGTAAAAGTAACGGTTTTCCCAAATGCCACAATGAAATTTGAACCTCAGTTTCCAAAAGATTCTGTGGCTTATGATACCATAAAAATTGACAGCATTTTACACGCTCGTTTAGTCGATTTTCCGAAAGTTAATCCCGCTATAAAACGAGGTGTTCCAGTTAAAACGCAATTTATTCTGCCTGTAATTATAAAAGCAAAAGAATAGTTTTTTTTATTTTACCATATAAGTGATGTAAGATCATTTAAACTATTGGTAAAATAAAAAAATTTGTTTCTTAAATCTCTTATATAACTTATATGGTTTAAATTATTTTTTAAACTGACGATCTTTCCATTCGTAAGAACCAAATAGACTATACAAAGCGACAGACGAACTAAAAAACGGATATAATAAACTACTTAGTAAAAGGCTTTTAATGCTAGTTTTCGTCAAGAATTGATTGGTTATTGAAAGTAAAACGAAATCAATTAAAAACTTAGAAAAAGCAAAAATCACAAAAATTGGATACGACCAAATTCCGAAAATCATAAAGAAAAATCCAATTACAAAACTCAGGTTTCCGAAGAAAACAATTAAACCCAAAAATTTGCCGAAAGCACTTTTGTACGAACTTGTTTTGGCTGCCCAACGCACTCTTTGATGGAATAAGCTTTTCCAGTTTTCGGTTGGTTTTGTGGTAACAATTGCTTCATTTGCTTTTAAATACTGAACTTCATTTGGAAACTTTTCAATTGCTTTTTGAAGTAAAAAAACATCGTCGCCACTCGCAATTTTGTCATTTCCTTCAAAGCCGTTTAAGCTTTCAAACAATGATTTCGTATAAGCAAAATTAGCTCCATTACACATAAATCCTTTGTTCAAACCAAAACTTCCAATTGTTGCACCTTGCAGACTTGTTAAATCCAATTGCTGAAAATGCTCTAAAAATAAATTCTCGCATTTGTACGTGACAGCGCCCGACAGCATTGAAACTTCGTTTTCTTGAATGTAATTATCAAAGGTTAAAAGCCAGTTTTCTGGAACGATACAATCGGCATCGGTTGTAATTACCCAATTGGTTTTTACATGTTGCATTGCAGTTGTAATCGCATCTTTTTTGGGAGAATTTGAAAGTCGAATATTATCGATTACAGAAACTTGGAATTTGGAATTTAGAAATTGAAATTTTTCACTAGAATTATCATCAACTAAAATAACTTCGAATAAATCTCGTGGATAATTCAAATTAGAAAAGCTCTCCAAAAGTATGGGCAAATTTTCTTTTTCATTCCGAAACGGAACTATAATCGTAAAACTTGTTTTGGGTTCTAAATCCTGTTTTTTGTATTTTTTTATTTTGAAAAAACCATAAATAAGTAACTCAATACTAATTATATAAATCCCTAATATGGCAAATAAAACAAAAATCATTCTGTGGTTTTGGTTTTAAAATTCAATACAAAATAACTTCCTAAAACTACTGGTAGCACCACATTTAAAAACCACATTAAAGTGCTGATGAAAATAACAATCCATTCGTTTACGCCTAGAATTCCGAAGAAATAAATGGCTACGCTTCCTTTCACAGCAAAATCTAAAAACTGGAAAGTTGGTAATGAAGAAGCCAGAAAATAAACAGATGTAATCGCTGCCATTAAAGTTAAATACGGCAAATCGACATCAAAACCTAAAAACAAAAAGTAATATTGATGCGAAAAAACCAAATATCTCAAAATCCCTAAAAAGATGTTTTTTTGATGAACCGATTTCGGAATTTCATTGATTTTATGAATGAGTTTTTCAAGCGAGTATCCTTTGACTTTTATCTTTTTAATGAAGAACAAAATGAGCAGAATCAATACAAATCCACCGAAAAGAATCAAGACAGTTTTAGTCGTAATTACATTGAATTGTGCATTGAAATATAGTAATCCAAAAATCCCGAAAATCACGGTCAGAATCATTTGAATTCCGTTGCAAATCAAGTTCAGGAAAACCACTTTTTTGGCTTCAGATTTTGGATAATACAACGCTTTGCCCGCGTACTCTCCTACTCCATTTGGCGTAAAAATTCCAGCTGTTAAAGCGGCTAAAACCTGTTTCGTAGCTTCGTAAAGGGAAATTTTATGAATGACCTGCGCCAAATTCTGCCATTTCAAAATCTCGAAATAACGATTCAAAACACTCAAAAGCAAAATAAATCCAATCCCTAAAACCGACTGATTTTTTTGGAATAAAACAATGAATTTGTTCCAGTCTAATTTGTCGTTGTTAGCCAGCTGATTGTAAATAAAATAAAATGCGCCGCCAACAATCAAAAGTTTGACTACAAGAACGAGGAATTGCTTAGCTTTGTGAGGAATTGAAATCATGCCGCAAAAGTAAACAATTTGGAAATGTGGCAATTTGAAAATGAGAAAATGAATCGTTTTGACTTTCAAAAAACTTGAAACTTGAAAACGTTAAAATTGAAAACGTTAAAATTGAAACAAAAAACCTCTTGACACAAGAACGCATCATATTAGGTATTGACCCAGGAACCACGATTATGGGTTTCGGATTAATTAAAGTAACCAATAAAAAAATGGAATTTCTGCAGTTGAATGAATTGCAACTTTCCAAATACGACAATCATTACCAAAAACTAAGAATCATTTTTGAAAGAACGATCGAATTAATTGAAACGCATTGTCCAGACGAAATTGCAATTGAAGCTCCTTTCTTTGGCAAAAACGTTCAATCGATGCTGAAGTTAGGTCGTGCGCAAGGAGTTGCCATGGCGGCAGGACTTTCAAGAGGAATTCCGATTACGGAATACGAACCGAAAAAGATCAAAATGGCAATTACCGGAAACGGAAATGCCAGCAAAGAACAAGTTGCCAAAATGCTGCAACAGCTTTTAGGTTTAAAAGAATTACCCAAAAATCTCGATTCAACAGACGGTTTGGCGGCTGCGGTTTGTCATCACTTTAATTCTGGAAAAGTTATTGCTGGAAAAAGTTATTCTGGTTGGGATGCTTTTGTGAAACAAAACGAGGATCGAGTGAAAAAATAATGTGTCAATGAGAAAATTTGATAATTAGATAATTCCGTAGACAACGAATAAATTATCTAATTGACACATTTTCTAATTATCTAATTAAAAATGTCGGGCATCTACATCCATATTCCTTTTTGCAAGCAGGCTTGTCATTACTGCGACTTTCATTTTTCGACTTCGATGAAGAAGAAAGACGATATGGTTTTGGCTTTGGCTAAAGAAATTGGCATGCGTAAACCCTTCGACTCCGCTCAGGATGACAATATCATTGAGACGATATATTTTGGAGGCGGAACACCGTCAGTTTTAAGTAACGAAGAAATTAACTTTCTAATTTCTGAAGTTTATAAGAATTACAAAGTCATCGAAAATCCCGAGATTACTCTGGAAGCAAATCCTGATGATTTATCTGCTGAGCGAATTTTAGAATTGTCCAAAAGTCCGATAAACCGTTTAAGCATTGGAATACAGTCTTTTTATGAGGATGATTTGAAGATGATGAATCGCGCTCATAATTCAGCGGAAGCCAAAAAATGTCTGGAAGAAGCGACTAGATATTTTGATAATATTTCATTGGATTTGATTTACGGAATTCCGGGATTGAGCGACGAAATGTGGCGACAAAATATTCAAACCGCTTTAGATTTCGGCATTCCGCATATTTCGAGTTATGCTTTGACGGTTGAACCGAAAACAGCTTTAAGCAAATTAATTCAAACTGGAAAAGTTGCCGAACCTCAGGATGAAGTGACTTCCAATCATTTTATGATTTTGGTTGAAATGCTTCAAAAAAACGGTTTTATTCATTATGAATTATCGAATTTTGGGAAGGAGAATTATTGCTCCAAAAACAATTCGGCATATTGGCTGGGCAAAAAATACATCGGAATTGGTCCTTCAGCACACAGTTATGACGGAGAAAAAAGAGGCTGGAATATTGCCAATAATTCGCTTTATATAAAAGCAATTCAGAATAATGAACTTCCTATTGAAACTGAAACTCTAACTATTTCTGATCGTTACAATGAATATATTATGACAGGATTACGAACGATTTGGGGTGTTTCTTTAGACAGAATTGAAAAGGAATTTGGGCAAGAATACTTAAATTATCTTCATAAACAATCTGAAAAATTCTTAAACGACGATCTGCTTTCAATTGAAAACAACATTCTAAAACCAACTCCAAAAGGAAAATTTTTAACGGATGGAATTGCTTCAGATTTATTTTATCTAAATTTGGAAGAGTAAAATTAGCCACGAAGGCACAAAGGCGCAAAATTGAAAAAAACTTTGTGACTTAGAGTCTTTGCGGCACAAAATCCAAATTTGTGTTAGCAAAAATCAACAACTTCGAAATAGATTTATCAAAACCCATCGATATCTCGATTCCTTTAACGAATACAGACGAAAATCCGATTGCTTGGTATATTGAAAAACCTTCCATTGAACCTGTAGTTTTTGGCGATTGGATTGGGAAGGTTTCGGAAGGAAAATCATCTACAAATTTCAATAATATTTTCTTCAATCCGCATGGACATGGCACGCATACGGAATGTCTGGGACATATTACGAACGATTTTTACAGTATCAATCAATCATTAAAACAGTTTTTCTTTACTGCAAAATTGATTACGGTTGAACCTGAAAAAATCGACGAGGATTTCGTTATTACAAAAAGTCAAATTGTAAGCTTACTTACTGAGAAAACAGAAGCTTTAATCATTAGAACACTTCCAAATCAGTTGGATAAAAAATCAAGAAAATATTCGAATACCAATCCGCCTTATTTGGCTGAAGATGCTGCGATTTTCATCCGCGAAAGCGAAATCCAACATTTATTAATTGATTTGCCAAGTGTTGATAAAGAGCATGACGAAGGAAAATTATTGGCTCACAAAGCATTTTGGAATGTAAAAGACACTGTAAATCTAAATGCCGATGCGAGATTAAATGCAACAATTACAGAAATGATTTATGTTTCGGACGAAATTGAAGACGGAAATTACATTCTAAATCTTCAAATCGCTTCTTTCGAAAATGATGCAAGTCCAAGCAAGCCGATTTTATATAAAATTTAAAAAAGTTAGCCACAAATTACACAAATTTTCACGAATTATTTTTTGCCACAGATTAAAGGATTAAAATGATTTAATCTGTGAAAATCAATTAATTTGTGGCAAAAGATTAAAAAGAAATTTGTGAAAATTTGTGTAATTTGTGGCTAAAAAACAAACAACAATGATAACCGTCTCTACAGATAAAACAAAACTCGACGTTCCGTTTATACAGAACTTTTTAAAAGATATTTATTGGGCTGCAGGGCGAACGATTGACGAAGTGCAAAGAACAATCGATGCTTCGGTTTGTTTTGGAATTTATTTGGATGGCAAACAAGTTGGTTTTGCGCGCGTCATTACCGATTATGTAGTTTTTGCCTATTTAATGGACGTTTTTATTACTGAAGAACATCGCGGAAAAGGTTATTCGTCCATTTTAATCGAAACAATGATGAACGAACCGCAATTGCAAGAAGTTAAAATCTGGCGATTGGCAACCACTGATGCACACTTTTTA
Source organism: Flavobacterium panacis (assembly GCF_024649945.1). Taxonomy (GTDB): domain Bacteria; phylum Bacteroidota; class Bacteroidia; order Flavobacteriales; family Flavobacteriaceae; genus Flavobacterium; species Flavobacterium panacis. The sequence goes on from NZ_JANKMS010000005.1 coordinate 319,604, forward strand.
TACGAGAAATTCGGATTTACAAAACTAAATCATCCCGAAAAGATGATGGAAAAAATAGTCAAATGAAAACAGTTTTAAAACTTGAAGAAGTCGCTTTATTTATTCTCGGTATCTTTTTATTTAACCGTTTAAATTATGAATGGTGGTGGTTTTTGGCTTTAATTTTAGCTCCAGATTTATCCATGATTGGTTATGCATTTGGAAACAAGATTGGAGCGCTTCTTTACAATATCTTTCATCATAAAGGAATTGCACTTTTAATTTATGCTGTTGGTTGTTATTTAAGTATTGAAATGGTGCAGTTAGCCGGAATTATTTTATTTTCACATTCTGCAATGGATCGTATTTTTGGATACGGTTTGAAGTATGAAAAAGGTTTTAAATACACACATTTAGGCGAAATTGGTAAATAAACAATTATGAATTTAGAAACGTTTTACGAATATTGTCTTTCAAAAAAAGGAGCAAGCGAACATTTTCCTTTTGATGAAAATACCTTAGTTTTTAAAGTGGGCGGCAAAATGTTTGCTTTGTCTTCCTTATCGCAATGGGAAAAAAATGAGCCATCGGTGAATTTAAAATGTGATCCCGACCGCGCACAAGAACTCAGAGGTGAATATGACGACATAAAACCTGGATTTCATATGAGTAAAGTGCATTGGAATACTGTGACTTTAAATGGAAATTTGCCTGATAAATTCGTTAAAGAACTGATAGATCATTCGTACGAATTGGTTTTCAAAAGTTTGACAAAGAAAATTCAGAATGAAATTACTGACCCGAAGTAAATTTTTACCGAACAGGCGAAGCAATTAGAAAATTAGGCATTACATTTGTAGCGTCAGTAAAAAAACTTAGCCGCTCAGCAGCTATGAAACTTAGCAACTTATAAGCAATGAAAGAACAATTTAAAAAATTTCTGAACGAAGAGCAAGATCCAAAAGCGATTGAAAAAATCACTTCGAAACTTACAGATTTATTAATGAAAGGCGAAGAAGTTGGATACATCGCAGTGCAAAAAAAGCCTGCTATTACTGTTTTTCCAGACAGTATCGTTTTGACAAATAAAAGAATTATCATTTGCAAGCCTAAAAATTTAGGTCTTTCTATGGATTTTACAGATTATACTTGGGATGATATTGCAAGTACTTTTGTAAAAGAAAACATCTTAGGTTCTGAATTTTCATTTGGTACTAAAACTGATTTAGCGGTTTCTATCGATTATATTCCGAAAATTCAGGCTAGAAAAATTTATACTTACGCTAAAGAACAATTGGATTTATTAAAAAATCCTGTTCAGACAGCAACTCCAGTTCAGGAAATTATTGAAGAAGAAGAACCAGAAGTGGTAGATGAAATCGAAGAAGTAGAAACAGAAGAAGTAACAAGCTTTGCTGAAATTTTACCTGCGGCGCCAGTGGTTACAGAAACTTACGAGCCACTTCCAACTCAACCAACCGGAGAACGTAAATTAAGTGATTTATCTAAAGAAGAACTTTTCGATAAATTACAGAATTACAAAAAACTTCTTGACAATGGTTTGATCATGCAAGGAGAATATGATGCTTATAAAAAAGAGATATTAAGCTACATGTAGTTTTTTAAAGTACAAAGTTCAGAGTACAAAGTACAAAGTTTTTATATACTTTGTCTAAAATAATAAAGCCAGAAATAGAGTTCTATTTCTGGCTTTTTCTTTTTAAACTTTGTACTCTGTACTTAGAAACTTAGGAACTTTTAACTCACAAAGTCGCTTTCTGCTTCTCTACAAATTTATGCGATTGTAATTCCAACAGTTCTTTTGCATTTTTGCGTTGCAGGTCAAATAAACCTTTGTCTTCTGCAATATCAGCATAAACCCTATCGTGCATTTCGGCACTGGTTTTCACTAATAATTCACGCTGGTATTTGTTTTGAGTCAGCGTTGCTCTCATGGCTGTTTCGGCTTCTTCTTGTTTGAAATCGAACTCGCCTTTTGGTGCCAACAATTTGGCAATAATTGGAGAAGTTTCAATGGCTAAAAACAACAACATAATGAAAAATGATGGTAACCAAGGTAATTTATTCAACGCATTAATACGCGCCATTAATCCGTCGAAACCTTCAATTATGGGCTGTGTCTGAGAAACTTTCTTATCTAAATCGGCTTGAAGTTGTACACCTGCTTTTTCTTTTTCTGCAATTTTTGCTTCGTTTGTCTTTTTCAGCGTTTCGAATTCTTTCAGAGCTGCATCGTGTTTCTCGCGTTTTTCTTTATAAACTGGGCCTTTTCCTAATTTCTTCGTTCCCGTAGTTCCTTCCGCTTCTGTAATGTAAACCGAATACAAATCATTTACTTCTTTCTCTTTCTTTGTAATATCAGCTTTTAGCGCTGCAATCTCTGCTTTGTTTTTATCTAAATCTGTTTTGAAATAAGTTCCAATTTGTTTTTTATTGGCCAATTCCATTTCGTTTTTCTCTTTCAATAAAACCGTATTAATTTCTTTTTCGAAGATTTTAATCTCTAATGGCTTCGAAATTACAATCGCAATAATAATCGCCAATATAATACGAGGAGTTGCCTGTAGGAATTCATCCAGAAAACGATCTCTTTTTTTTATAGTAGAAACTATAAATCTATCTAAATTAAAGATTAATAAACTCCATACAAATCCGAAAATTAAAGCGGGATAAATAGAATCGAAAACGGTAAAAAGCGCATAAGCACTGGCCAAAAAAGCCATAACTGCTGTAAAGAAAACTGTGGCTCCAATACCAACATATTTGGTTTGTTCGCCTTCTGAGCAGTCTTTCAGGATGTCACGGTCGACTCCTGAACATAGGATAAAAAATTGTTTTAACATGATTGATGATTTTTGATTATGATGATACGGCAAATTTAACGCCAATTTTTCAATTACAATCAAAATACTTTTCTCTTTTTAGTTGTGAATCAATTATTTGATCCTTTTTGTGTTATTTAAAGATTAATAAACCTTAACAGAAACAGCTCAATCATAACATTATGTTAATTTTTTTTCAAGGCTGTAGTAATATAGGGGTTTTAGTTTCGCAACCGAAAATAAAACAAACACACAACAATGAAAAAATTTTATCTATTAACAGCATTCTTTTTATTAGCCTTTACGGGTTTTGCTCAGAAGGCTATTATATCTGGAAAGATATTAGATGCTGATGACAAACTTCCTCTTCCTGGAGCTATGGTTCAAATTGTAGGAGAGAAAAAATACACCGTTTCCGACTACAACGGTCGTTTCGAATTACTAAACATTAATGAAGGAACTTATAAAGTTGAAGTAAAATACATCGGGTATACTACTTTAACTCAAGAAATAAAAGTAGAGCAAGGAAAAAATAACGTTATTGACTTCGCTCTTAAAGCTTCTGAAAATGAATTGAAAGAAGTTATTGTTGGAGACATCTTAAAAGGTCAGGCAAAAGCGCTTAACCAGCAGAAAAACAACAAAAACATCGGAAACGTAATTTCTTCAGATCAAATGGGACGTTTTCCTGATGCTAACGTTGGAGACGCTTTAAAACGTGTTCCAGGTATCACAATGCAGAATGACCAAGGTGAGGCTCGTAACATTATTATTAGAGGTTTGGCTCCATCATTGAACTCTGTAACTTTAAATGGTGACAGAATTCCATCTGCTGAAGGAGACAACAGAAACGTACAAATGGACTTAATTCCATCTGATATGATTTCTACAATCGAAGTAAACAAAACACTTACACCAGATATGGACGCTGACGCGATTGGAGGTTCTGTAAACTTAATTACAAGAGCAACTCCAAACGGACAAAGAATTTCTGCAACTCTTGCAGGAGGTTATTTGCCAATTCGTGATCATGCTTCTTACACTGCTGGTTTTGTTTATGGTAATCGTTTTATCGACAACAAATTAGGAGTTGTAGTGAGCGGTTCTTACAACAATGTTGATTACGGTTCTGACAATATCGAAAACGAATGGGTAAGAGATGAATTTGGAAATGATTATTTACAAGCTGCAGAAATCAGAAAGTACGATGTACAACGTATTCGTCGTAGTGGATCTATCGCTTTAGATTATAAATTCAACGAAAACAATACTATTTTCGCTAACGCTATCTACAACTGGAGAGATGATAGAGAAAACCGTTTTAGAACTACTTATGATGATATCGAAGCTATTTACGATGGTGAAAATATTACAGGTTTTGAAGGTCGTGTAAAACGTCAAACAAAAGGTGGTTTAGATAACAGCAGAAACAAAAACAGAAGATTAGAAGATCAGAGAGTTCAAAACTACTCTCTTCGTGGAGAACACTTAATCAACTCTAAATTAGATTTAGATTGGTCTGCAAACTATGCAAAAGCTAGAGAATACCGTCCAGGTGAGCGTTATATCGAATACCGTCAAAAAGGTTTAGAGATGTTCCAAGATTTATCTAATCCTAGATTTCCTTTAATGACTACTGCTGGTGAATCTACAGACGAATTTGCATTTGATTCTGTAACAGAAAACACAGACGAAACTAGCGAAAGCGAATTTGGTGCAAAAGTAAACATCCGTTTCCCATTCTCTGTAATTGCAGGTGAAAAAGGACGTTTGAGAACAGGTCTTAGACTTCGTTTAAAAGAGAAGGAAAGAAACAACATGTTCTATTCTTATACTCCATTAAATGATAATATGGAATTATTATCTGATGTTCCAACATCTTATTATGATGGACAAGGATTTAATCCAGGAAGTAAATATGTACCAGGAACTTTTGCTTCGGCTTCATACTTAGGAGGTTTAGACTTAAACAATGCTACTTTATTTGAAAAAGAAACAGATCCAGCTGAATACTTAGCTGTTAACTATAATGCTAAAGAAAGAATCTCTGCTGCTTACGTAAGATGGGATCAGGATTTTAATGACAAGCTTTCAATGGTAATGGGGGTTCGTGTTGAGAATACTCATATTGATTACACAGGAAACCGTGTATTAGATGAAGAAGAATTAGAAAGTAAAATCAACAATACAAACTCATACACGAATGTATTGCCAAGTATTACCTTCCAATACAACGCTACAAAAGATTTAGTTTTAAGAGCTGCTGCTACAACGGCTTTGGCTAGACCAAACTATTATGCACTTGCACCTTATGTAAACAATATAGCTGCAGATAAAGAAATTACAGCTGGAAATCCAGATCTTAAAGCTACATATGCTTACAACTATGATTTAATGGTAGAAAACTATTTCAAATCTGTTGGTTTGATTTCTGGAGGTGTTTTCTACAAAAGATTAAATGATTTCATTTACAACTACAGCGACAATCAGTATACTGATGCGAAATTTGCTGCAGATTTCCCAAATCAATCAAACCCAATTCCAGCGGGAGAAAACTGGTCTTTCTTACAATCAAGAAATGGAGACAATGTTAATGTTTACGGATTTGAAGTTGCTTTACAACGTCAGTTAGATTTCTTACCTGGTAAATTCTTGAAAGGTTTTGGTATCTATTTGAACTATACTTACACAAAATCTAAAGCAAGAGGAATTGCTGATGAGGATGGAAACGAAAGAAACAACATTAGTCTTCCAGGTACTGCACCACACATGTTTAACGGATCTTTATCTTGGGAAAACAAACGTTTCTCTGCAAGAATCTCTACAAACTTTACATCTGACTACTTAGATGAATTAGGTTCTGAGTCTTACAAAGATAGTTTCTATGACAAGCAATTTTTCTTAGATGCAAATGCTTCTTATAAAATTACACCAAAATTACGTGTTTTTGCTGAGGCTAATAACATAACAAACCAACCGTTACGTTACTACCAAGGAATTGAAGCTCACACAAAACAAGCTGAATATTACCAAGCTCGTTATAATTTAGGATTAAAATTAGACTTGTAATCTTCAATTTTTTTAAAATTCTTAAATTAGACAGAGTTTCACGCTCTGTCTAATTGCATTAAAATATATTACACAAATGAAAAATAAATCTTTAGTTGCTCTTTTACTTTTAGCGGTTTCATTTACAGCTTGTAAAGACGACAAATTAGCTCCAATTCAGCCAAATGCTGTAAAACCAACCGTTGTTACAGAAGCTTTACCTCACGACACAGACGATCCTTCAATCTGGATCAATCCGACAGATGCTACAAAAAGTATCATTGTTGGAACAGATAAAGACACAGACGGTGGCTTATATGCTTTTGATTTAAATGGAAAAATCCTTAAAAAATCAATTACGTTAAAACGTCCAAATAACGTTGATATCGCTTACGGATTAATAATTGACGGAAAAAAAGTTGACGTTGCTGTAACTACGGAACGTGAAGAAAACAAAATCAGAATCTTTAGTTTACCAGATTTAGAGCCAATCGACAATGGTGGAATTCCTGTTTTTGAAGGAGAAGCACAACGCGATCCAATGGGAATTGCTTTATATACACGTCCGAGCGATGGAAAGATTTTTGCTATCGTTGGAAGAAAAACAGGTCCATCTGGAACTTATTTATGGCAATATGAACTTTCTGGAAACGGAAAATTCGCTGCTGCAAAAGTAGTTCGTAAATTCGGAAATTATAGCGGTAAAAAAGAAATCGAAGCTATTGCAGTAGATAACGAATTAGGAACCGTATTATATTGTGACGAACAATTCGGAATCAGAAAATACAAAGCAGATCCAGCTTTAAACGACAATAAAGAATTGGCTCTTTTTGGACAAAAAGATTTCAAAGCAGATAATGAAGGAATCGCAATCTACAAGAAAACAGATTCTACAGGATATATTTTAGTATCAAACCAACAAGCAAATACTTTTATGGTTTATCCAAGAGAAGGTGCTAACGGAAATCCAAACAGCTACCCTTTATTGGCAGAAATTCCAACTTCTACAGTAGAATGTGATGGTGCTGATGTAACCAATTTAAACTTAGGTCCAAAATTCCAAAACGGACTTTTTGTAGCCATGAGCAACGGAATGACATTCCACTATTACACTTGGGATTTAATGCAAAAACGCATCGACGAAGCGAAAAAATAATTTATTTTTTTTTTTGAGGTTTTTCAGTCGCAGTTTTTCAGTGTTCTATTTATTTTTTTATTTTTTTTACTGCGATTGGAAACCAAACAAAAAAAGCTGTTCAGATATTGAACAGCTTTTTTTACTTGAATTAATGAATTCCTTTTATTCTGTAATCGGCGCTCCTGCTAAAATTTCAGCATTGGCAAATTCTTCAAACTTCGCAAAATTAGCTTTGAATTTCTGAGCCAATTCTAACGCTTTTTTATCGTATAAATCTTTGTCTTCCCAAGTATTTCTAGGATTTAAAATTTCCTCTGGAACATTTGGACAAGATTGTGGTTTTGCAATTCCAAATACTGTATGATTTTCGTAGGCTACATTATCTAATTCTCCTTTTAATGCCGCGGTAATCATCGCACGAGTATATTTCAATTTCATTCGGCTTCCCGTTCCATAAGCTCCTCCAGTCCATCCTGTGTTGATTAACCATACTTTCACTCCTGCATCTTTCATTTTTTTGCTCAACATTTCAGCATAACGAGTTGGATGCAAAGGCATAAATGGCGCTCCAAAACAAGCTGAGAAATTAGGCTGAGGCTCTGTTACACCTGCTTCAGTTCCAGCAACTTTCGCAGTATATCCAGAAATAAAATGATATGCCGCCTGACCTGGAGTCAATCTTGAAATTGGAGGCAAAATTCCGAAAGAATCAGCCGTTAAGAAAAATATATTTTTTGGATTATGACCAACCAAACCTGGCTGTACATTATCAATATGTGTTATTGGATAACTTACACGAGTGTTTTGAGTGATAGAAACATCATCATAATCTACTTCGTTTGTTCCAGCTTTGAAAACCACATTTTCTAAAAGCGCTCCTTTTTTGATCGCTCTAAAAATGTCTGGTTCGTTTTCTTCCGTCAAGTTGATTACTTTAGCATAACAACCACCTTCGAAGTTGAAAACTGTATTTTCGTTTGTCCAGCCGTGTTCATCGTCCCCGATTAATTTACGTTCTGGATCTGCAGATAAAGTCGTTTTTCCTGTTCCAGATAATCCAAAGAAGATTGCAGTATCTCCGTCTTCTCCAACATTTGCACTACAGTGCATTGGAAGTGTATTTTTAAAAACTGGAAGAATAAAATTCAAAGCAGAGAAAATTCCTTTTTTCATTTCTCCTGTATAACCAGTTCCGCCTATTAAAGCGATTTTTTTAGTGAAATTTAAAATAGCGAAATTAGACTGACGTGTTCCGTCTACTGCAGGATCTGCCATAAAACTTGGAGCACAAACTACTGTCCATTCTGGAGTAAAATTAGCCAACTCAGATTCTTCTGGACGTAAAAACATATTGTAGCAAAACAGATTTGACCAAGCCGTTTCTGTTACAACACGTACATTCAATCTATAATTTGCATCAGAACACACATAAGAATCACGAACAAAAACTTCTTTGTCTGATAAAAATGCTGTTACCTTGTTATAAAGCTTATCAAAAGCTTGAGGTTCAAACGGGATATTTACATTTCCCCACCAAACTTGATCTTTGGTTACATCGTCTTTTACAATAAAACGGTCCTGTGGAGAACGACCTGTAAATTCACCTGTATTAATTGCTAACGCACCGGTAGAATTCTCAACACCTTGTCCTGACTGCAAAGTAATCTCATGTAATTCATCTGCAGATAGTTGATAACGAACTCTTGCATTTTCAATTCCTAATTCTTTTAACGAAATCGATTGCGAGAAAACTGTGTTAGTGTCCATAAATTTTTGAGTTGTGTGTGATTTTTTGTTTAAAGCAAAATTACAGATTAATTCTTATCCCTTTTAAAATAATTAAATTTCACTTTGATTTATATGAAAAAAGAGAAATTTCACTTTAAAAATTACAAAAAGAAAAAAATAACCGCTTCTAATTTGTTTAATTACAACCTTTTCAGTGATTTTGTTATATTATTTTCGTTTAACAACTGAAAACGACAAAAACTCACACAAATAAAGTTATATGTTATTTATGTGACAAAATTAAAGATTAATTCTTAGACAGAATTTTTTTTTCGGGATTTTATGATTTTCGCTTCAAAATCGCAAAGAATAATAGCGCCCAACCAATAATTAATAGGAAACCTCCAATAGGTGTTGCGAATACGATAATTTTAGAATAAAACAGCGTGTAATCTTTTGTAGCCACCAAATAGATTGAACCGCTAAAAAGAACAACACCAGCAACAACTAAATTATAGATAGCTTTAACTGTCTTTTCGGCAATTTCTTTTTGTGTAGATAAAAAGAGAAGAAAAAGAGCATGATACATTTGGTAACGAACACCAACTTCAAAAGTATTCAACTGATCAACTGAAAGGTATTTTTTTAATAAATGAGCTCCAAAAGCACCCAAAATAATGGCCAACATACCTATAAAAGCTCCAGTAAGAATAAGTTTTCTTTTCATGATTTATATCTTTTGAAATTTGACACAAAAATACTTCAAACCAACCGAATAACCGCTTTACTTTTGAGATTATTTAGAATAAAATCAAATTATTTTTTTTGATATTTTTTGCTTTTATTGAATTAAATTTGTTACATTTATAACATTTAAATCCATTTGTGTTAAATATTTAAAACATGAGAAACGTTTTAATAATTGGAGCAGGAAGATCTGCCTCGTCGCTAATTCGGTATTTATTATCTAAATCGAACGAAGAAAACCTGCATTTGACTGTAGCTGACCTGTCTTTGGATTTAGCGAAAGCAAAAACGCAGCACCATCCAAATGCCACTCCCCTTGCTTTAAATATTTTTGAGACTGATGAAAGAAGAAATGCTATTGAAAATGCTTCAATCGTAATTTCAATGCTTCCCGCACATCTACATATCGAAATTGCAAAAGATTGTATCGAGTTCAAAAAACATCTTGTAACGGCTTCCTATATTAGTGATGCCATGCAGGCTTTTGATACTGATGCCAAACAAAACAACCTCATCTTCATGAACGAAATTGGTCTTGATCCTGGAATCGACCATATGAGCGCCATGAAAGTTATTGATGAAATTAGAGCCAAAGGTGGAAAAATGCTTTTGTTTGAATCTTTCTGTGGCGGACTAGTAGCGCCTGAATCTGATACTAATTTGTGGAATTATAAATTTACTTGGGCGCCAAGAAATGTGGTTCTAGCAGGACAAGGAGGCGCGGCCAAGTTTATTCAGGAAGGTACTTATAAATATATTCCGTATAGCGCTTTATTTCGTAGAACTGAATTTCTGGAAGTTGAAGGTTATGGAAAATTTGAAGCTTATTCGAATCGCGATTCCCTGAAATACCGCTCTGTTTATGGTTTGGATGATATTCTTACTTTGTATAGAGGAACCATCAGAAGAGTTGGTTATTCACGGGCTTGGAATATGTTTGTACAACTCGGAATGACTGATGATAGTTATACTATTGAAGGTTCTGAAAACATGAGTTACCGTCAATTCATCAATTCTTTTCTACCCTATCATCCAACAGATTCTGTGGAAATCAAAACCCGTTTGATCTTAAAAATTGATCAGGACGATATTATGTGGGATAAACTTTTGGAACTGGATTTATTTAACCCAAACAAAAAAGTAAATCTGCCAAATGCGACTCCAGCTCAAATTTTAGAAAAAATCTTGACCGACAGCTGGGCTTTAGAACCCGATGATAAAGACATGATTGTCATGTATCACAAGTTTGGTTATGAATTGAATGGAGAAAAGAAACAAATCGATTCTAAAATGGTTTGCATTGGTGAAGACCAAACCTATACCGCAATGGCAAAAACAGTTGGACTTCCAGTTGCAATTGCAACTTTATTGATTTTAAACCGAAAAATCACAACTCCAGGCGTTCAACTTCCGATTAAGAAAGAAGTTTATGAGCCTATTTTGAAAGAATTAGAAGAGTACGGAGTCATTTTTAACGAACAAAAAGTACCTTACTTTGGATATAATCCGGATTTGTTTTAGCCCGGATTCTGCATGTTTATTTTTAGAATTTTTATTTAATTAGTTTTTTAATTTTATCCGCTTCTTCCATCAGAAGCGGATTTTTTTCTTTTAAGGGACAAAGGCGCAAAGCAACAAAGAGACAAAGGGACAAAGTGACAAAGGTTTTATGCTTTACAATAAAATTGGAATGCCTACAGCTTTAGCCGGAGGTTCTAGATTATAAAGCAAAAGGCTTTATCCAAATATTCGGCTAAAGCCAATTAAAGCATACAAAAAAACCTCCAGCTAAAGCTGGAGGCAATTCAGAAACCTTTATCTTCCCTGTTACTTTGTCCCTTTGTCCCTTTGCCGCTTTAAAGAGCTATTTTGCTGACTGAATGAGAATTGGCAAACTATAACTTACTCTAATTGGTTTTCCATTTTCAGTTGCTGGAATCCATTTTGGCGAAAGCTTTAAAACCCTGATTGCCTCATCTCCTATACCATAGCCCAGGTCTTTTGTTACTTTAAAATCAGATAGACTTCCATCTTTTTCTATCATAAATTCCATATAAATTTTACCATCAGCTTTCTGTTTTTCAAACTCTTCCGGAATTTTAAAGTTCTGACCAACAAACATATAAAACTTCTCTATTCCACCTGGAAATTTAGGTTCGTTTACATTAGTAGTATCATAACCAAGATTAAAACCTTCTTTCATCTTTACGTTGTTACTCGATTGAGCAATACTTTTTGGTGTAAAAACAAAAAACGTTATCGCGTAAACAGCGCCAACAGTAAACACTTTCAATACTATTTTCGTAAAAGATTCTTTTTTGGTCATCATAAGTAAACGTTTTTTAGTGATTAAATAATTGATTGTACTTGCCAATGCAACCGTATTTTTCTGTGAAGCAAAATCAAGCAACAGATTCTGATAATTTTGTACCTCTCCAAATTGTTTGTTAACCGCTTCATCTGCCAAAAATTCGTGATTGAGTTTTATTGCTTTTTTATACCATATAAAGATTGGATTAAACCAAAACACAATCTGCAAAACTTCGATAAACAATATATCGAGAGTATGTTTTTGTTCCAAATGCGCTTTTTCGTGTGTCAATAATTCTAACGGAATTTTACCATTCTTAAAGTCTTCTTGATTAAGAAAAATGGCATTCCAAAATGAATGAGGTAAAATTCGCTCTTCTGTCAAAACAACTTTTTGCCCTTTGATAATTTCAATTCTATTCTTTTTCATACTGAAATAAAAAGAAAGCACATTTTGAATAAAACGCACAATTAAAATTATTCCGACAACACTATAAATTACCCAAAAAAAGTACATCAGAATTTCGCTGTAATCGATTTTATCTAAAACTGCTTTATCAGTCACAATCATAATTTCTTCCAGCTGAATCATTCTGACTTTATCCGAAAAAAGCGAAACAACCGAAAACAATTGCAACGGAATTATCAAACTAAAAACGATACTTCCCAACAAATAGATTCTATTAAAACGAAACATTTTTTCGTTTTCTAACAATAATTTATACACTGCAAAAAACACCGCAAGCAGCAAACCCGATTTTAAAAGATATGTTATCATTTTTTCTTTTTTTGAATTTCTGTATCAATTATTTTTTTGAGATCTTCCAATTCCGAAGCCGACAGATTGGTTTCGGTAGTAAAGAATGAAGCAAATTGTGAAGCCGAATTATTGAAAAAATTACTAATAAGCCCTTTTACATGTTTAGAAAAATAATCTGTTTTCTTCACTAAAGGATAATATTCTCTCGAATTTCCGAATTCGTTGTATGCCACAAATTTCTTGTCAATCATTCGTTTTAATAAGGTCGCAACAGTTGTTGTTGCCGGTTTTGGTTCTGGATATGCTTCCAGCAAATCTTTCATGAACGCTTTTTCAAGCTTCCATAAATGTTCCATTAATTGTTCTTCTGCGTTTGATAATTGCATCATTGTTTAATATTTTCAAGTTTTTCCAGCTCAGGTAATTCTTTTTTATAAGCCTCTAAATTCCAGTCAATGTTCATTTTTGCAGCATATTCAGCTATAGGTCCAAGCCCCACTTCTGCACGCCTTTTATCAACATTATCAGGATCTATCATTGGTGATATATACATCTTATTGGTCTTTTTATTCTTTGCTCCTTGACTGCCATAAATTTGCCTTCTACCTTCTCGCAAAGCTACCCTATCTTCTAGATAAGCTAGATTTCCGGCATCTGCATTCCCATTTTTAACCGCATCTCTTAGCATCGGCAAATACTTTTGCTGGTATTTTAAATCGGCATGCTGAATAACCAAAAACAATGTTTTATTTCCCTGATCTCCTACAACATTTTTTCCTAGCCATCCCCTTTCGTCTAGTATTTTTATAACCTTGATAAGATTAATACTATCTTTCCTTTCCATAATTTTACCAATGCTGTCCATTTTTCTTTTATCAGGATTTTTAGCTCTGTAAACACTCATAAATTCTCCACGAATTTCCTGATCATCTGTATAAATCTCCGCAAGCTCTTTTTCTAGCACTTTATCGTAATTTGCTCCAATAATCTCCAATTTCTTTTGCAATTTTTCAATTGTCTTTTCCCATTCTTTTTCTAAATGTAAAGGCTTTAGATCCTTATCTATTTGAATATGTGCCATATTTACATATCCTTTATCAATAGAAAGATTCAGCCATTTAAATGCTTTTTTATTTTCTTTTGCCATAGATGCAGAACAACCAGCATTATACAAGTCTTTATACGATTCCTGTTCTATTTTAAAAGCTTTACTAAAACAATCAACAGACAATTTATAGTTTTCTGCAGTATAGCAAGAATCTGCTTTACGAACCTATTCTTTATAGGTTTGCGCTTTCGCGAAAGCACAATTCATTACAATAAAAAAGAAAGCGAGTATTTTTTTCATAGGTTAAATAGTTAATGGTTTATTGTATTTTTTGTTCTGAGATTAATTCTCCTTTTTCGTAGTTTTTAATGCTTTTCAGCTTTCCTTTATCCGAATAGAATTTCCATTCTCCAAAATAAAACCAATGCGTTTCTACTCCATTTACCTCTAACTTGGTTTTTCCTTTCGATTCTAATTTTCCATTTTCATAATAGCTTTTTACAACACAGATTCCTTTTTTGTATTTTTCTGTTTTATAGATCTTACCATTAATGTAAGATTTCCATTTTTTGACAGGCTGATCACTTTTGTAATATTCATACGATTTATAAGTAGTACTATCTTGAGTGTAATTATCGATCCAGACTCCTTCCTTTTTCCTGTCAATTTTCTGATTAACAGGTTTGCTTTTGCATCCAAAAAGTATTAATCCGCAAAAAAACAATAAAAGAAAATTTCTCATAATTACGTTTTAATTCTACAATTATAGATTCCATTCTACAAATGTAGAATTAAAATTTAAAATTGCAAGAAAAAGATTCTTTTTTTTATTTGGAGAGACAAAGTAACAGAGTTACAAAGTGACTGAGCTCCTTATTGATACGGAAAATTGTGGTCTGTCAACCTTAAAAATAAAGCCAAAATGAATTGCCTCCAGCTTCAGCTGGGAGTTAGAATTATCAAGAAGAAAAGTGTTTTAGCTAGAAAATCTCTGTTACTCTGTCACTTTGTAACTTTGCAACTTTGCAACTTTGCAACTCTGTAACTCTGTAACTCTGTAACTTTAAGAAGGAATCAACTCCAAAGTTCTTTCAACTTCTTCAAAATCGACATAAAAGTTTTCTCCTTTTGGAATTCCCACCACAAAACTGTAATGGATGTTTTCCATATCTGTAGTATTTTTAATAACACCGCTAAAACGAGTTGGAGGCTGCAAAATCAAAACAGAAGAACCAGATTCAAGAGTCATTAATCCGTGAAACAAATGACTTCCTTCAATTCCGGCTAAGATTTTAGCACCTGCACAAGCCGCAAGTATTTCTGAAGCAGAGTTTTGAGTAACATCTACAATCTTAAATCCGTATTGATCACGAAGCTGTTCTGCAATTTCAATTTCGTTTAACATGACACGGGATATTCCAGAATTTCTGCGTAAAATAAAAACTCCAGGATCTGAATTTGCTTGAAATCTAGAAAGTAACTTATTTCTGTTTGCAGCAAAACGGAGATGTTTGTTTTGATTATTTCCCCAATTGTCATCGAATAAAATAGCATTTTTAAAATAAGCCGAATTAGTTCGAAACGGATTCATTCCTAAAAACGATTCGTATTCAGACATATGAGAATAAGGAATAATATTGGAAGTTACCGGAACTCCCTCAGCTGCCGCCAAAGCATAATTAGCACAATCGTCGGTCAACCAAAGACCAAAAAACTGATTCCCTTCAGAAGTACTGTAAAGCGCCGCATTATCGATTACAGTATCTGTAAACGCAGGCGGAAAATAATTCATTTTTTTTGAAAGCTGAAAAGTAGGATGAAGTCTAAAATTATGAAGTCCCTTATACAAAAAACCATTAATCATAAAGACATTCTTGAGTTTGTAAGCGCGAGTTGGAGCATGTTCAATTTCAAAACCTCCGTGCATTTCTTTATACGGATCATCGGTATAAGCCGTTCCCGTAACACGCTCTAATTGATTTTCTAAAAAAAATGCTTTTGATGAAATTGTAGTATTTCCAGGAGCTATCTGCCAGGATTTTTCAGCAATATTTTCTAAATTTTTTCCATCGCGAAACATCGCGTATGATTTTTTTATGCCTTTAAGATATCTGGTATACGCAATTGGCGAAAATCTAATCTTTTTTTGAACTAAGCCCATTTATTCAACATTAAAATAACATTAGAAAATTTTATGAAATAGAATTATCATTAATATCAAAAGGGGCTTATTGATAAAAAAGCCAAATTTAAGTTAATTTAATTAACAAAATACAAATTCAACATTAAAAAATAAAAAATATTTAAATGAGGAAATTCCAAATCCTAAAGTGTTGAAAAACAAAAAAATCCGTTCATTTCTGAACGGATTTCTATTAAAGTCAACTTTGTAAAAGTTCAAAAGAACTCTAAAAAAAACTTGGTAATTTAGCGTCTTCGCGGCAAAACCTTATTTGCTTAATTCCACAAAATACTTATAAAACAACGGAATAGTCTCAATACCTTTCAAGTAATTAAAGATTCCGAAATGCTCGTTTGGAGAGTGAATCGCATCACTATCTAATCCGAATCCCATTAAGATGGTTTTGCTTTTTAATTCTTTTTCGAACAAAGCAACAATCGGAATACTTCCTCCTGAACGAACAGGAATTGCAGGAACTCCAAAAGTTTGTGTATACGCTTTGTTAGCAGCCTGATAGCCGATGCTGTCAATTGGCGTTACATAACCTTGTCCACCGTGGTGAGGCGTTACTTTTACTGTAACTCCAGCTGGTGCAATGCTTGTAAAGTGTTTGGTAAAAAGTTCTGTAATCTCTTCCCAATCCTGATTTGGAACCAAACGCATCGAGATTTTAGCGAAAGCTTTACTCGCAATAACCGTTTTAGCACCTTCTCCTGTGTAACCACCCCAGATTCCGTTTACGTCTAATGTCGGACGGATTGAGTTTCTTTCGTTCGTTACATAACCTTTTTCACCGTAAACATCTTCTATGTTTAAAGCGTTTTTATATTTTTCTAAGCTAAAAGGCGCTTTTGCCATTTCGGCTCTTTCTTCTGCAGATAATTCCTGAACTTTATCGTAGAATCCTGGAATCGTAATATGATTGTTTTCGTCGTGAAGAGAAGCAATCATTTTTGCCAAAACATTAATTGGATTCGCTACAGCTCCACCGTATAAACCTGAATGCAAATCGCGGTTCGGACCTGTAACTTCAACCTCGACATAACTCAAACCTCTTAAACCAGTCGTAATTGATGGTTGTTGATTCGAAATCATTCCAGTATCTGAAATAAGGATTACATCGTTTTTCAGTTTTTCTTGATTGCGTTCTACGAACCAAGCCAAACTTGCAGAACCTACTTCTTCTTCTCCTTCGATCATGAATTTTACGTTACAAGGCAACGTATTGCTTTGTACCATTAATTCAAGCGCTTTTACGTGCATGTACATCTGACCTTTGTCGTCACACGCTCCACGGGCAAAAATCGCTCCTTCTGGGTGAATATCTGTAGTTTTGATTACTGGTTCAAATGGTGGTGAAGTCCATAATTCTAAAGGATCTGGCGGTTGTACATCGTAGTGTCCGTAAACTAAAACCGTTGGAAGATTTGGATCTATTATTTTTTCTCCGTAGATAATTGGGTAACCTGGAGTGTCGCAAGTTTCGACATAATCACATCCTGCTTTTGATAAACTTTCTTTTACAGCCTCTGCTGTGTCAATAACATCTTGGGAATATGCAGTGTCGGCAGAAACCGACGGAATCTTTAATAATTCGATCAATTCGTTGATAAACCGATCTTTATGTTGTTGAACGTAGGACTTAATATTTTCCATTTAAATAATTTTTATAGAAAACCAAATGTACAAAAAAGAGAATTAAAAAAATTTTTCAAAAAATGCTTTGATTATTCAAAAGTATGCCTATCTTTGCACCCACAATTACCGCGGATATGGTGAAATTGGTAGACATGCCAGACTTAGGATCTGGTGCCGCAAGGCGTGTAGGTTCGAGTCCTATTATCCGCACCAAAAAAAGCTTCTGAATATTTTTTCAGAAGCTTTTTTGTTTTTACCCGTTTTGCCTCAAATTTGTTTATAAGTATTTTCATACAAGTGTTTATTTCAATTTCTTATTTTTACTTTTAAAACTTATTTGAAAGACTATAATTCCCAAAATTAAAAGTAATTCAAAACTTAATTTAAAAAATTCAAATTGAAAAATATATTCTCATTTTCACTCCTTATTTGTATTTTATTATTTTCATGTACAAAAAAATCAACAATAGAAAATGAATTAGATTCTCTGAACCTATTCTCTAAAAATTTCAATTCAGTTGACACTACCTTCTATAAAAATAAAAAAATAAAGAACTTACGTTTTTACAAAAGCAAAAGCAACTATATTAATGTAAGCTTTTATGAATCTGGGAAAAAACAATCAATTGGAGAAGTGAAAAATAGCCAATGCCATAACGAATATATTGATTGGTATGAGAATGGCGAAAGGAAATGGGTTCGCAATTATGATCTCGGAAATCAAATTGGAAAAAATATCGAGTTTAGAGAAAACGGAAAAATTGAAAAACAATTCGATAATGACAAAAATGAGTCTACAGATTACTGGGAAAATGGAAACCCTAAATTTAAATTCATAGAAAACGTTCTGCAATATTATTATTACTCTAACGGTAATTTAATGGAACAGTACGACAAAGTAAATAGTGAAGAATCTTTTGTAAAATATCTTAGTGAAAACGGAGAAATCATATTTTCTGGATATTACAAAGGAAGGATTT
The DNA here is from genome assembly GCF_024649945.1 of Flavobacterium panacis. GTDB lineage: Bacteria > Bacteroidota > Bacteroidia > Flavobacteriales > Flavobacteriaceae > Flavobacterium > Flavobacterium panacis. The sequence continues at coordinate 338,005 of NZ_JANKMS010000005.1, forward strand.
TATTTAAGAATAATGAAAAATTCAACGGTACAATAACCTGTTATTTCAATAATGGAAAAATTTCTCATTTTGAAAAAGTCGTCAATGGAATTCCAGATGGCAAATTCTATAGCTATTACGGAAATGGGATTCTAAAATTTGAAGGCAAAATTGAAAATAAAAAAATGATTTACTATAAATCATATTCTGATGATGGAAAGTTAACCGAATAAGGTTTTTCACCCATCAATCCTCCTCTTCACAATCTCTAAAACCTCTTCTTTGCTCATAAATGAATTCATGAAATCTTCGAGGTTTCCTTCGTTGGTTACTTCTCTGAAAAAGACTTCGTGATCGGTACCAAATAAAGTTGGGTTTTCTGGATTGGGGTCAGATAATGTGATGTAGAAATTATCTGGAAAACTATAGCTTGTTACCAGCAGAATAAAATCTGGTGTTGGATCGTTGGTTACTTTTATGATTTCGGTTAGATCTGTACTTTCATCTGTAAAATCACTGTTCCATTCGTCAAAATCGGGTGTTCCTTGTTTGAAAGGTGTAAAAGGACTGACTTCCCAAAACATCTGTCCAAATCCTTCGGTGGTTTGACAGAAATATTTTTGAATGATTTTTTCGTATAAAGCTTCTTTATTTTCTTTAAAAAGAGCTTCATTTTCGTTGATGAAATCACCAATTCCGTAAATAGGTTCTTGCTCTTCAGCAGAAGCCCAAGGAGCGTCTTCCGGTCTTTGGTACAAAACGGTGTCAAAAGTTATAGACTGCAAATCTTCCTGAAGCGAATTGCCTTTTACATTATCGATGTTTCCGCCTAGTTTTTTAATCTGTTCTAAAATTTCCTTTTTCATTGGGTTGTATTTTAAAGTAATTAAAAATAGGAATTTTCAACATATTAACTCTAAAATCAGCAAAGTTTTACACAAAAGCTTGATCATCTTGACGAAAGAAGATTACCAACACAACCAACGGGTTTGTACACGTGAAAAAAATTATTAGAACAATCTAAACAATTAAAAAATTTTGTCGGTTGTGCTGTTTTGGTTTCTTCTTTCGTCGAAATGAACTGTTTTTAAAACAATATTTTCCTTAATCAATCTCCAAATAAGGATCGAGAATCTCTGCCAATCTATTGAGCCAATAGAAATTATCATCGATATTTTTACTATCAAATTCTAAGGTTTCGCATTTGCGCATTACACATAACGAAAGCACATAATTGACTTCTCGAATGGTTTTTGCCATGTCTTTTGGAAAAACAACATCAGTAAAAAAATCTCTTAGTCTCGTTTCAACATCTTCTGAAAAGTTTCCTGTAGCCATAATCTTATTTTTTATTTGCTCCAAATATAATAAATTACACCCATACATGGGTGTAATTGAAAAATAAATCTTTCCACTTTTGAAATATGGATATTTCAGAAGCTACTTTTATTGTAAATCTTGGCATTCACGTTAGACAAATACGAGAAAAGAAAGGTTTGTCACAACAAGATTTAGCCGATGATTGTGGCATAACACAAAATCAAGTAGGCAGAATAGAAAGAGCTGAAATAAATACTACAATAAAAACTCTTGTAAAAATTGCCAATGCTTTAGATGTTGAACCTAAAGAATTATTGGATTTTCCTTTGAAATAAATGGGAAAGTTTACCATCAAAAAACTGCCAAAACAATTTCGCTTTTTATTTACTTTAAAAGAAGTTAAAGAAATTGAAAATTTTACCGAAATAAAATTCAAAAACGTAATGGGAATTTAGTAAACTCCAAAAAGTTTCTAAATGATCAATTTATACAAAGCAGTATTCACGGTTTGTCTATTCGTGGCACGAAATCAGAATCAGGCTGGGATTTTACTTTTCATCAACATGGATTCAGGGAAGAATTACTTCCCACAATACACGAATCAGGATTAAAAACTATTTTGCTTGAAAAAATAAAAGAATATTTGCATCAAGTATCTAATTCAGCTGAAACAGATTGTTATAATAACCCTCAACTTTGGGCGTATATCATGATAATTAAAAATAAAGCAGAAGTTTCCTGGCGAGAAATTAAATAAGAAAAAATACAGCTAAAGTCGGAAGTATTATTTTTACCTCAAAAACAAACCATTAATCACCAATGATCAAAACCAAAAAATTTCAACTTACCAAAAAAGAATACTTCTCGTTTATTATTAGAATTTTATTAAAAAGACGCTGGTGGCTTTATGCTTTTATAATGTTTATTTCTGTCGCAATCCTTTTTAAAGACAACAAAGATTCTTCTGATACTTTTATTATTGCTTTTGGCTTTATCTACCCTTTACTCATACTGTTTCAATATTGGCGATTCGCCTATTCAAAAGAAAATAAGATCATATTTAAAGAAAGACAATATGAAATGTACTCGGATAGAATTATTTCTTACATGGGAGAAATCTCAGAAGGAACAATTGACAATCAAAATTTTATAAAAGTTTTCGAATTAAAAGACCTTTATCTTTTATATATTTCAAAAGGTCAATGTTTTTACTTTCCTAAAAGAATTTTTGAATCTCAGGAAGATGAAAATTGGTTTAGAAATGAAGTGTTTTTAAAGATTAAGAAGAAATAATTTTGGCTAAAGCCATTTCCCAAAAAAACATAAAAAAACCTCCAGCTAAAGCAGGAGGCAATTCGTCTAGTTTTGTCATTTCGAGGAACGAGAAATCACACGCGGGATTCGACAAAGATTGGAGAATTCACTTTGTGGAGTTTCTAGTGTGATTTCTCGTTCCTCGAAATGACAAACAACAGCTCTTAAACCTCTTTACAATTTTCAAAACAAAAAAAGCAGAACGACGTATTTTTATTTTAGTCGATATAATTATTTTTACTTTTCATAAATCGTCAATCCAACGAATCTATTTCGTTTTAAACTTATTGTTATGTTTCAAAAATCAGCTTTTGCCATTGTTCTTCTTTTGATTTTAAATTCCTGTGCTGTTCAGCAAAAAACTCTAAAAACGGAGGATTGGTATGCTTTTACCAAAACGAATCCTGCAAGACAGGAACCGTCAAAAGTTTACGAGTTTACAGACGGAATGATTCGCATGTACGGAGACGACAATGGTTGTTTGATGACCAAAAAAAGCTATAAAAACTTTGAACTTACTTTGGATTTTAGATGGAATTTGGAAGAAAAATATAAAATGAAAGGCACCAAAAACAGTGGCGTGATGTACAACATTCCTCTAGATGCATCTGACAAAATCTGGCCAAAAGGAATTCAGTTTCAAATAAAAGAAAATGTTACGGGCGACTTTATATTTCTAGATCAAGTAACAGCAAAAGTAAACAGAAAATTGATTGAAGCCGGTGCAAGCGTAGTTTCTCCAAAGTTTTTAGCCAATGAAAACGCACATGGCGAATGGAATTCTATTGTGATCAGATCTTTCAACGGAAAAATTACGCAGTATCTAAACGGAAAATTGGTAAACGAATGCACAGAAGCTTCTTCTACGGAAGGGAAAATTTCTTTAAACTATGAGCGTTCGCCAATTGACTTTAGAAACATTTCAATCAAAAGCATTTCTAAAGAATAAAATCTACGATACATTAATTGTCTATTGCGCACCAACTTTGTGAAGTTTCTTGCGGAGATTCCCCATTTCTGGGAATGAGATACTGAATAATTCAGATTTAAAATAATTCAGAAATTTCTTTAATTATTTTAGGTTTTAATCTTTAAATATTCTTATTTTTAAAATACCAAAAACCTAATTCTCCTTATTTTATTCATTTTTAAATCTCTAAAACTATTTAGAACACATGAAAAAATACAGATTATTAGTCATTCTTATTGGAATTATTGCGGTTTTTTACTTCGCCAGATCGGTTCGAAGTTTTACCGTTAAACAAGAAACCCGAACGCTAAAATCGGAACATTTTGTTGTTTCCTATAGCGGAATTTATAAAAGTGAAGCTGAAAAAGTCAGCAAACACCTGGAAGAGAATTATGCTCAAATAAGAGAAAATCTAAAAGATGTCGAACATGGTATAACAAAGGTTTTTATCTATGGTTCACGATTTAAGTTCAACGAAGCTACAGGTTTAGAAGAAAATACAAAAGGTACAAGCCGCGGCCCAAACGAATTTCATTTTATTTATACCAATTGGTTTAATTCTATTTTTCCAGACGATCCGCTCAAAACGGCGCTACATGAATTTACACATTGTGTTCAGTTAAATATTTTGATCTACAAAGCCAAAGACACTATTATCGCGCAAGACCGACTTACTTTTGACAAGGAATTTGATAAAAAGTTCAAAGCCGAATATCCGCGCTGGCTTTGGGAATCGATCAGTATTTTTGAAGCGAAAGAAGTAAACACCTTAAGCGTAAAATATGCCAAAAGAAAAAATCTGACTTTAGAAGAACTCAACCAAAGTAATCAGATTTACAATATTGGTTACACGATAATTGAATATCTGACCCAAAAATGGGGAAAAGATGTTTTACCCAAACTAATCGCTTCTTTCGGCAGTATCGAAAAAACACTGAATATTTCAACGGAAGAATTTGAGAAAGGCTGGATGGCTTTTTTGGAGGAGAATTATTGAATATTTTTATTTCACGCAGATTTTAAAAGATTTAAGCAGATATACACAGATTATTTATTTTACAAAATCTAAAAAAAATCTGCTGTAATCTGTAAAATCTGCGTGAAAAAATCCGCATCTGTACAAGAAACTTGGAACTAAAAAACCTTTGTCAAAGTTTAAAACTTTGACAAAGGTTTCGTATCAATTGGAATTTGGACTCGAGCGATAGCGAACAGGCGAAGCAATTTATTTATTGGAATTTAATATTTCAAGAATCTTATCCACATTCACTTCCCTATAATCATTGATATAAAAATCACATGGCGGCAATTCTTCTTTAGAATGAGTACTCAAAACACCAACGACTTTCATTCCGGCATTTAATCCTGCTGTAACGCCCGAAAAAGAATCTTCGAAAACCACACAATCAGACGGAGAAACACCAACTCTTTCTGCCGATTTTAAATATACTTCTGGATTTGGTTTATGAAACGTGACATCTTCGCTTGACATCATCGAATCCATTTTTTGATCTAATTTCAGGAAATTAGCAATCAAATCCAGATTAGCGCGCGGCGCCGATGTTGCAACAGCTGTTTTGAATCCGCGAGATTTTAGTTCTTCTAAAAACTGCATATAATGCGGAATCGTTTCGACCTTGTCTTTGTAAATCTCACGAAACATTCCTTCTTTTTCGTCTTCCAATTTCGTCAATTCTTCACCTTGAATCGGACGTTTGAAGAAATGCGTCATGATGTAACTATTGTGTTTTCCGTACATATGTTCTTCAAATTCTTCATTCGTGTACGGAATTTTATATTTATCGAAAAACTTTTCAAAAGCGACTACATGATGCGGATTGGTGTGGCAAATCACGCCATCCATATCAAAAATTACACATTGCTGGCTCATAATTTTATTTGTTTTTAAACGGGTGCAAGATACGAGCATTTATATTGTTTCTAGCCTTTAAGTACGTTAATAAAGTCTTATTTCTCGCAGGATTTTGTTTAGAATCTCGCAAAGTCGCTAAGACGCAAAGTTTTTGTTTTAAGATAATACCAAACGCACAGTTTGTCATTTCGACGAAGGAGAAATCACACTAGAAATTCCGCAAAGAGAATCGCCAATCTGCGTCGAATCCCGCGTGTGATTTCTCCTTCGTCGAAATGACAAACATGCGATAAAAAACTTTGCGACTTTGCGACTTTGCGAGACTAATCGACAAAGATTAGCAAAAACTTGAAACATTAAACTTGAAACAAAATTACCCGATCCAAATTTTACTTTTCACCAAAGTCATTGTTTGTCTCAAATGCTGATTACATGCAATTAGAATAATCAAAACTACTAAACCATATCCTACAATCGTATAAATCTCCATATCCGCCAATAAAGTCGATTGTTTTGAAATTGTACCGAAAAGCTTTTTCATCGCTAAAACATTGGCATTATCTGCTGAATATCCTTTGGCAATAAAACTTTGAGTTGTCGAAGCAATTGCATTCTGAGCTTCTGGATTTTCTCCTGTTACAAATTGACTTAATTTCAGAAAATGTTTTTTATTCAAGAAAACCATGGCATTCTGCATCACACAGAAACCAATTGTACTTCCCCAAAAACGTCCCGAAACACCCACAATTCCCGAAGAAACCGCCATATTTGCAGGAACCGAAGAGGTGGTAAACAGAATCAACGGAACAAATAAAAACCCTACTCCGATTCCTTGCAAAATGTATGGAATAATAATATCGCTCAATGCAACATCTGGCACAAAAAGAAACGTAAACCAGAAGTGGAAAATAGCAATGAGCGTAAAACCAATCATGAAAATAATTTTAGTCGAAACAGATTTCATCAGAAAAAAAGCGGCTAAAATAAGTCCGATTACGTTTCCTAGTCCGTTTATGTACTGAACGCCTGCCACACGTGATGGATCCCAATTCCAAATTGAATACATCGCAGAATGACAAAGACTCAATGTTGCTCTGCTGATATAAAAAAGGAAAAACAATAAAAATCCGATTCGCAGATTCGCGTATTTTATGACCTCAAAGTTGAAACTCGGCCTTTTTACCAAACGTTCTTTAAAGATGAACAATCCACCAGTTATGAGCGAAATTACCAGCATTAAAACCATTTCTGAAGATTGAAACCAATATTTTTTCTCTGCGTAAACAAAAAAGTAGGCACCGCAAAGAATCGAAATTAAAACCAAAAAATAACTCATCCAGTCGATTTGATACAACGGAATCTTCTTCGTAATTCGGTGCCCTCTGAAAGTAACTAAGATTAAAAAGACGTTTAAAACCTGCAGTCCGCCCGAAACATACAACATGTATTTCCAGTCGTAATGGTCGAGAAACCACACGGCGATATTCATAATAAACGGCGTAGACAACAACAGCGAGCCGTAATAAAATGAAAACCCGATAATGATCGCATTTTTAGAATTGAACTGCTCAATAAGCAATTGTCTGATCGTAATTACAGGAAGCGCCATCAGGATTCCTTCGGCAACTCTCATTAATAAAAAGACCGAAAAATTGGTTATATAAGCCGATGCAACAATCGTAATTCCGATTAAGGAATAAACTGCCATCAGATAATTTTTCGCAGGAAAAAAACTCGAAAATCGGCTTTCTATTAAAATGGTTGCCAGCAGAGTTCCGTAGGTTACGCACATTGCAAACTGCAAATCTTCGGGCTCAATATCCAGAAAACTAGCCGCATAAGTTACGTTTGACGTGTAAACTCCCAATAAAATCATAGAATGCAGCAAACAAACGAACAAAATAATAATGATCGCCCATCTCGGAACCCATGATTTAAATATACTTTTATCTTCCATTTTATTTGTGCGCAGCAACAACTGTAATATTCATTCCTGCTCTTAAAAAATCGGTTTGTTTGTCTTGTTCTTTTAACTGAATTCTAACTGGAATTCTCTGTTCAATTTTCACGAAGTTTCCAGTTGCATTATCTGGAGGAAGCAACGAAAATCTCGCACCGCTCGCAGGCGATAACGAAGCAATTGTCCCCACAAAAGTTTTATTATCTATAGCATCAGCTTTAATTTCTACTTCTTGCCCAACGGTTAAATATTGTAATTGCGTTTCTTTAAAATTGGCTGTAATCCATTTTTCTTTACTTACAATAGAAAGCAAAGACTGTCCTTCTTTTACCATTTGTCCTGGTTGTAAAGTTCGTTTTCCAACCCAGCCGTCATAAGGCGCTGTAATTACCGTGTACGAAAGAAACAATGCCGCATTGTCTGCAACAGCTTGTTTTGAAGCAATATTGGTCTGTGTTGTCGGAACATTCGCTTCAGCAACAGAAGTACTTAAAGAAGCCGAATGAATTCTGTTTTTCATTTCTGAAAAATGCGCTTGTGCCGATTCGTAGTCTGCTTTTACTTTTTCTAATTGTTGAGAAGTCGCTGCTTCTTCACTAACCAAAGCTTTATATCTTTCGTATTCTAATTTGGTTTTCCAAAGATTTGCTTTTGCAGCCTCTAATTGTGCTTCGTTAATTGCCGTTGCACTTGCTGTGTTAATAGCATTTTTCTGAGCTACAACGTTATTTTGCTCTGCGTTTTGAACATCGGCAAGAGCCACATTCAATTTCGATTTGTATTCTCTGTTATCAATCACCACCAAAGTATCGCCTTTATGCACAAATTGGTTTTCGTCAAAACGAACTTCCTGTACATAACCCGTAATTCTCGACATAATTGGCGTAACGTATTGTTCTACCTGAGCGTCATTGGTTTCTTCGTGATTTCTGTTAAACACATAAAACCAAATTCCCAAAATAACCCCGCTTACAACCAGTGTGCACGCAATAATTGTTATTAGTATATGAAACGTCTTATTTCTTTTAGTTTCATTTTTTATCTTAACCATCTTTTTATCTCTTTATCTTAGTTCTTTAAAATCTTGCTTCTTTCTTCTAACTTTTCATATTTAACTTCCCGCATTAGGCATAATCCCCGCCGTATGCATCATCTCATAATGTTTCAAAACAGCATCCAATCGAGTAGAGATTTTGTTGTATTTCGCTTGAAGCAAAGCATTATCAGCATCGACCATTTCTGTAATCAAAACCAATTGGTTTAAATATTTCAGCTTTACGATTCGGTAGTTTTCTTCGGCTAAATCCAAAGCTTTGTCTACTACGACAAACTTTTCAAGGATTTCCTGATACTGCGTATGCTCTTTGTACAACTGATCCTGAATTTCATCTTTCAAAATTTCATTCTGCATTTTCTGTGCATCGATTTTCGTATTTGCTTTTGCCACTTTCGTTTTGTTTTTATACAAAGCCGAAAGATCAAAACGCGCCTCGATACCCACCTGACCTAAAGTGTACAAATAGGGATTTGGCGGAAAGAATTTGTAGTTTGGATAATAAAAACCATAATTCCCGAAGAAATCTACAGTTGGCAGATAATTCCCTTTTACCAATTTCAATTCAGTTTTACTGATGTCCAATTCCTGACTTGCCATTCTCATTTCTTCATTCTGCATGGCTTTGCTCAAATAGAAATCATACGGATCTACACCGTTCATTTCGTCCAAACTTGACGTTGTGTCGATAGCAATTTCTTCGTTTTCTGGAATCTGAATCAACGTCTTCAGATCGTGAAGTGCGATTTTAATGTTTTTGGAGTTTGTCAACGCATTCAATTCACGATCTGAGAGTTGTAATTCGGCACGTATAACCTCATTTTTGGTCACCGTTCCGTGTTTCTGAAGCGATTGTACTTCTTTTAATCGGTTCTTCTCTTCTTTGATATTTTCTTCAAATATCTTTTGAAGTTCCATCATTTTATAAATCGCCAGATAATTGGCCACAACTTGCAGCTCAATATCATTTTCTGTTTTTTCCGATTTTATTTTTGCAATTTCGTTTTCTTGATTCGCAATTTTAATCGCGTTATTAATCTTGTTTCCAACGTAAATTGGCATTTTAAAAGTTGAATTAACCTCATAGATTTCAGGAATTGCTTTGGTAACTTCTTTTCCGTTTAAGAAACCATCTCCTTTAAATTCTGTAATGTTGGTAATTCTAGAGTACATTCCGTTAAGTTGTACATCTGGTAATCTAAGTTCTTTTCTTTCTTTGATGTTTTGCTCAGCGAGCGTAATCTCCAGTTGAGATTTAAGGACTTTTTTGTTGTTTTCCTTCGCCAGTTTCATCGCTTCTTGTAAAGAAACCGTATGAACTTCCTGAGCATGTAAACTATTGAATACTAAAACCATTAGTAAAATCAATAAGCTTCTGGGAAAACAATCTTCTTTAGAGTTTGTTTTTGTAAGGAACATGAATATTTGAATATTTGATGCTGCAAAGTTCCTTCATTTTTTCGTTGGCGGAAGATTATTAAAAGCCAACAACATATTCATTTCGGACAAATGTTAAAATTTCATTTTTCGAAAACGTTATATTAAAATACTGGAAAACAAACAGTTGAAGATAAAAATTATTTCACGCAGATTTAAAGTGATTTTAGCAGATGAGCGCAGATTTATTTTTTACTCTCGCTCCCGATAGCTATCGGGATTGGCAGATTAAGCAGATAAATTTTTAAAATAATCTGCAAAATCAGCTTAAATCTTTTTAAATCTGCGTGAAATAATTATTTACACACTGCAAAAATCCCCTAAATCTGCGGAATCTGCGAGAGAAAATTTTAAGTTATAGAATAAGAAAATCGGCAAATATGCATGAAATAAAAATCTACTTATTACGCTCCAAAATTTCCTCCCCGTTTAAGTAATCAGAAGGTCTTTGGCCTAAAATCTTAAAAAAAGTATTACTGAAAGTCGGAACACTATTATAACCAACTTCTAGAGCTACCTCTTTTACAGAAAGCTTTCTTTCTAATAAAAGCTCGATCGCTTTGAGGATTCTTCGAATAGTATAATATTGAATAAAAGACATTTTGAGATCTTTTTGAAACAAGCGATACAAAGAGCGTTCGCTATAACCAAATTCATGCGCCACATCGGCAAAGAGAATTGTTTCTCCGAGATTGTTTTCTATGTGTCGAAGAATTTTCCCTAGTCGTTTATCTTTAGGCTGAGGCAGTTCTAAAGGCAGATTATTAGTGCATATTTGAGGAAGAATTGCTTTTATAGCTTTTGCAATCACAAAATTCGGAGTGTTTTTTTTCAAATCTCCATTCCACTGATTGGTAAACATCATCATTTGAAGAAGTAAATTATTCACTGGATAAATACCTTCTTTTTTATAGAAATCATCTTCATCTTTTTCAACTGGAAAATAAAGATTTCGCATCATCACATGTTCCGACTTCGGTTCAATGCTATGTTCCAATCCGGCAGGAATCCAAATAAAATGTCTTGCTGGAAGAAAATAAGACTTTGTTTCAGTAGTCACAAAAACTACATCGCCTTCTGCATAGAGCATCTGCGCTTTATTGTGTTTGTGTGTTGGAACAAGTAATTCGCCCATTATATCATGATGACAATAAATGCTTTTTTTATCAGCATCTACTTTATTGAGATAATATTTGTCCACTTTGAATGTGCCTTGTTCCATGATATAAAGATAGGGAAGAAATAAATTCCAATATTTAAAAATTCCAAAACTGGAATCTAAAAAAATTAACCGCAAAGAACGCAAGGATTTTTTTTCTAGGATGGCGCTTATAAACGCAAAGTTCGCAAAGCTTTATCGTATAGCCTCGCGAACTTTTATAAATCTTGCAAAAAAACCTTTGCGAACTTTGCGTAAATCTTAGCGCCTTTGCAGTTAAACCACGCAAAATGCATAAAAACAAAAAAGCCTCTCATTAAGAGAAGCTTTTTACAAACTTAGGCGGTCTGGACGGGACTCGAACCCGCGACCCCATGCGTGACAGGCATGTATTCTAACCAACTGAACTACCAAACCCTGCGTTATTGTGGGTGCAAAAATACAACAGAATTTCGTTTCTGCAAGCGTTTTTACGAATAAAATTTTCAGAATTTTTTAATTGATTAAATTCCAATATTTTAAAAATTAAAATTTTGATCAAAAAGTAGGAAGTTTCTTTTACCAACCATAAAACATATCAAAATAAAAGCATAATCCCGACAACTATCTGCAACAAAGCTGTATCAAATTATAGCTTTGTGAACTTTGTATTCTTAAAAAAACCTTTGTGAACTTTGCGTATTCTTTGCGCTCTTTGCGGTAAAATCTTTACGGAATTATGTGTGTGATTTCTCCTTTCAGTCGAAATGACAAACTGTGTCGAGATTGGAATTTGGACTCGAGCGATAGCGAACAGGCGAAGCAATTTAATTTTGAGAATTCAAAATCATTGGAATTTACCTTTTCACAAAAGGTCTTAAATCAAAAAAGCCATCCACAAAAGTGGAAAGCTTTTCATTGGTCTAACTACTAAACCAGCTACGAGTTACAAAGTCGTAGCAAAACAACACAACTAATCTTAGATACCGTATTTGGGCAAAAAAGCCTTTCTGTTACGAAAGGCTTTCCCCAATATTGCGGTCTGGACGGGACTCGAACCCGCGACCCCATGCGTGACAGGCATGTATTCTAACCAACTGAACTACCAAACCTCTGCGTTATTGCGGTTGCAAAGATATAACAGAATTTCATATCTGCAAGCCTTTTTATAAAAAAAATTAAAAATTTCTTTAAAACATTATCCAAAGTTTTGTTTTTCAACCAAATATGTGGTCAATATTTTTTCAAAATTATCGCCAACATTTACGGGAACGTACTTAATTTGGTTCTTCGCGCAGGTTAAAGCCAGGTTTTTAAAGTAGGCTTCTACCCTTTTTTCGTATTCCTGTTTTACATTATCAGCAAAAATAGAAACCTCTTCTCCAGATTCTAAGTCAATGAACTTTCTTGGCGTGTTGTCAAAATCAAACTTCATTTCGGTTTGATTGTCAACCACATGAAACAAAACTACTTTGTGTTTGTTGTGTTTTAAATGTTGCAAAGCGTTGAATAATTTCTCGTCATCCTGCGTTTGAAACATATCTGTAAACAAAATAATCATCGATCGGCGGTGCATTTTTTCTGCTATCTGGTGCAGATATGTAATCGTATCAGTGGTTTTCTTTGCTTTTGGCTGTTCTAATAATTGTTCCAGTTTGTTCAAAAGCATTCTGTGATGGCGATCGCTTCCTTTTTCGGGAGCATAATATTCGTAAGAATCAGAGAAAACGCTTAAACCAACCGCATCGCGCTGTTTCTTTAAAATATTCATCAAAACTGCCGAAGCCAAAACTGCAAAACCAATCTTCTTTTCATAAAAAGACTGATTCGATTTCAGTTCAGGATAATGCATTGACGACGAATTATCAACAATCAAATGACAGCGTAAATTGGTTTCTTCCTCAAAACGTTTCGTGTATAAACGATCGGTTTTGGCGAATAATTTCCAGTCGATATGTTTGGTGCTTTCGCCTGCGTTATAGACTTTATGCTCGGCAAATTCGGCCGAAAATCCATGAAACGGACTCTTGTGCATTCCAGATATAAAACCTTCCACAACCTGATTTGCCAGCATTTCGAGATGCTGAAAACTCGAGACTTTCTCTATTTCCGATTCAATTTTCATTCGGTTTCTTTTTTAATATTTTGTGCTTTATAAAGCAAATCTGTCGCCATGAATAACTTACGTTTCAAGATCGGACTAAAATTAGGGTTTTCTTTTAAGAAACGCTGTACTTCATCAAAAGCATATTTCGACGAATACTTCCCAACCGTATTATCCAACCAATCTTTCGGAAAGAAAATATCTCCCGTACGCTGGATTTCGTCTACCAAATCTAGTGAAAATCTAATATACTTTTGAGCACTTTCCTGACGAAGCGGATGATTTACATTGGCCAAACCAACCGAAACCCAAGATTCTTTCTCGCGATTTGAATCGTCTCTTAAAGATTCTACAAAAGCATTTCGAACCGATTCGTCTTTTGATAACGATGGAAGCAAAAATTCAAATCGTTTCTTTTTATCTGGATTTGAAATTGAATTTCTAGTCTTTTCTAAAATCTCATCTGCTTTTTTATGTTTAAAAATTGCCAGATTCATTGCCATATTGGTGTAATCGTCTTCGTTTAATTTCAAACCTGTAATCGAGATTTCTCTATTCCAAACCTTATACAAACTTGCTTTTCCTGACTCAGAATAAGCAACAGAACTAAACAAACCAAACAATGTCTTTTTTATATTCGAAGACAAATTAGCTTGTAAACGCTCATATAAAATCCCTACAAGCTGTTTTTGAACTTTATTTTGCTGTTTTTCAGTAAAAAATCTCCAATAAATAGTATTCAAACTTCCCGTTGCAATTCGCAAAACCAATTCATTGTCTTCTGATTGAATTCCTTTTAAAAAGCATTCATACGCTTTATCTGGAGAAATATTTCCAATCAAAGTATTTTCGTAAAGATTACTATACGCCGAAGCTCTCGCCACCTCATCTTTTAAACTTGCGATATAATTTAAATTATTCCCGTCAAGCGGAAAAACACCGTATCCAAAACCATTATAATTGTATATAATAGCAAGCGGTTTTTCAAGTCCGACAGCTTCTTTTAAAACCAAATTTTTATCTGTAATATTTGCTGTTAGCACTTTTACATCATTGGCGTAAATTAAACCGATTTGAAAAATCTGAGGCCAAACGTTATTCGATTTATCCTCGGCTTGTTGTGTAATTTCAAAGCTTTTGATTTTGTTCTGAGCATCGTATTCGATTTTATCTGAGAAAATGGTTCTTCCTGATTTGTTTACCCAAACCTCGCTCCATTTCTTCATATCCAAAGAAGTTTCGGCATCAAGTAATTCTACCAGATTATTCCAATCCGCATTGTCATTGGCATATTTCTGAATGTATTTTTGAATTCCTTTTTGGAAAGCTGCTGCCCCCATTGAAGCTTCTAACTGACGCATCATAATTGGTGCTTTGTTGTAAATCATAGCACCGTAAAGCGAACCAGCATCTTTCAAATTAGCCAAATGTTGTTTTATAGGATGTGTTCCCAGAGATCGATCTTCCGCGTAAGCGCTGGGATAATGCGCCGTAAAAAACTGCAAATTATGATTGACTTTTGGAAAAATCGGATTCATGATTTTGTCTGCCATAAAGTTGGCAAAAACCTCTTTCATCCAAACATCATCAAACCATTTCATCGTCACCAAATCGCCAAACCACATGTGTGAGGTTTCGTGTGCAATGAGTTTTGCTCGGTTTAAATTTTCGCTGTCGGTTGCGCTGTTATCCAAAAACAAAGTCGATTCTCGGTATTGAATCGCTCCTACATGTTCCATTCCTCCATATTGAAAAACTGGAATCGAAGCGAAATCCAACTTTTGAAAAGGAAATTTATAATTGGTATATTTTTCTAAAAAATCGATAGACTGCTGATGCAAATTGAAAATCGTATCGGTACTGCTTGCTATTTTTCCTTTGTCATTTTCACGGTATAAAAAAGTCATTTCTAAACCTGGCTTTTTCGTCACGCTGTTGAATTTTCCTGCCACAAACGAAAACAAATAGGTACTCATTTTATCAGATTCTCCGAAAATGTAAGACGTAAAATCTCCTTTTTCGACTTTCTCTTTTACATCGGCTCCAGCCAAAACCTTCCACTCTTTTGGAACAGAAAGACTCAATTTGTAAGTTGCTTTTAAATCTGGCTGATCAAAACTCGGAAATAAAGTACTGGCGCGGTCTGGAACTAATAAAGTGTATAGAAAATCATCGTTTCTGTTTAAAGATAAATTTCCTGCAATGAAAGAAATCGAAACTGTATTTTTTCCTAAAACTAAAGCTGAAGGAGCAATTATAACATGTCCGTTTTGATGTACAATGGCAATACTTTTTCCGTTTACTTCAACCGATTTTATGTTTGATGTTTTCTCTTTAAAATCTAAAAGTAAGGGCTGACTTAAATCAGATAAACTCAAATTGACAATCAAATGAGAATTGATGTTTTCTGATTTTTGCTTCGGAATTTCGAATGACAAATTATAGTGAAGATCTGAAATCTGTTTTTTACGAAATTGTGCCAATTGCTCTGAAACACCACTTTCAAATAATACACTTTCTTTTGACTGCGAAAAACCATTGGAAATCAATAGAACAAAACAAAGAAGGCTGTAGAAAATTTTCATTTTTAAGGAATATAAGATTCGATAAAAATAACAAAAGGAATAATTTTTCACAAACAATTACTGCAACAACATTGCATTTGAAAATAAGATTTCTATATTTGCAACTCTATTGCATTAATTCTCGAATGAAAAAGAAACTTAGAATTATAAATCTACTAATGCCACTGATCGTATTGTTTGCAATACTTTTTCCAGTTGTGCACTCGTATGAGCATATTCTAGATACGCATTCGCAGAAAGAAAAAATAGAATTTTCGGTTTCAGAAAAACCACAATTTAAAGCAAAACTGCATTCGTTTCATAAATGTTCGATTTGCAATTTTAAATTCAGCGCAGTTGGCACTTTAGCCTTTACTGTTTTTCAATTTTATAAAAACATTTCTGTTGTAAAACACCTTACTTTTTACAACGAACAGCATTTTGCATTTTTTAGAGGGTCTTTATTCTCACTTCGAGCCCCTCCTGTTTTTACACTTTAATTTTTTTGTGCACTGATTGCTTTGCAATTCGGCTATTGATTTGTTTTTGATGGTTTCTAAATCGTAAACATTTTATAGCAATCTCATTTATTTTCAGCAGTTTAATACATTGTATTGACATTCATTTTTGCATCGAAAATTAAAATTTCTTTGCTAGAATACTGCTTTTTCTGCGCAAAAAATTCCCTTTTCAAATTTATCGATTACGGCATTTGAACTAAGACTTAATTCTGTTTTTAGTTCTGTTTTTACTGTTTTTTCGTGATTTAGAAAATGTTTCGCTCTTCTGGAGCTCTTGTCTAAATGGTAAATCTATATCTATAAATATGTCGCCCCGCTGGGGCTTTCTTTTAAATGATGAATTTATTTCTATAAATATTCCGTCCCGCTGGGACTTTTTCAACGATTCTATAAATGTTTTGTTCCTCTGGAACTTGGAATAATAACACCTTTTTGTAACCCAAATACTCTTTATAAAATGATCAAAATCAAATCAGAAAAAATGAAAACAACAAAACTCATTCTGGCTTCGGTTTTTGCTGCAATTGCTTTTACAGGCTGTAGCAACGACGATTCAGAAAAAGAACAAGCCATTCCTGCGATTGACAAAATCGAATTGGGTCTTGGCAACAACGAAACCGCAACTATTGGCGAAGATTTTCACTTTAATGCGGAAGTAACTGCTGCTGACAAAATCAAAAATGTACAAGTGAAAATTGTACAAAAAAGCACTGAAACCTATTCTAAAGTTTGGTCTCACGAAATTACTTGGACGCAATATGCAGATGCCAAAAACGCAACGGTTCACAAGCATTTTGACATTCCAGAAGATGCTGTTGAAGGTAAATATGATTTCATCATTATTATCAACGATCAAAACGGAAGTAAACTGGAAGTAACCAAAACCATCACGATTTACAAATTGGAAAATATTCCTGTAAATCCTGTGGCCTCTATTTTCACGGTTTTTATAAATGATTCTTTTATGTACCGAAAAGGCAATTTTTCTGATGCCAGTGCAAAGTACAAAAATAATGACATTTTCAGTTCGCAAGTAACATTGGAAGGCATAAAAGGCGATGGAATTATGTATTTGCTTTTGATTAATAAAAACTTAAAACACAATCCTGAAAGCGTTGACCAAATTGATTTTAAAAAAGTAATCGTGTATGATGTTTTAGAACATAAAAACGTGGCCGATGCAAGTCAGTTTTCTAATGTTCCTTGGGATGGCGTAAAGTTTACAAGAGAAAAACCAAACCTAATAATTGGTGCTCCAAAAGACAACAATTCTCCTGTTCAGCAAGATTTAATTGCTAACAAATCTTGGGCAACGGGCAATTATACTTTCTTGGTTTTGTATAAAAACACGACTTATAATATCAATTTCTCTCAGTCAATTGATCTTCCTTTTGCACTTTAATTTCAATCAAAAAAAATGAAAAAGATATCCTTTTTATTAGGCGTTTTGGCTCTTGTTTTTATTTCTTCCTGCTCCAGCGATAAGGCAGAAATCGATACTGAATATCCTGTAATTGATATTACCACCGCTGGCGCTTTTCCTATTCAATGCAGTACAATCGAACGCGGAAAAACCTTCACTTTCAAAGCTACTTTTAATGATAATGTCGAATTGGGTTCTTACAGCTTAGACATTCATCACAATTTCGATCATCACACTCATAGTACAGAAGTTACTACTTGTGAAACCGAAGCCGTGAAAAAGCCAGTAAACCCAATGCTTTTCATCAACAATTACACGATTCCAAAAGGTGTAAAAAATTATGAAGCAACGGCGCAAATTACAATTCCTGCCGATGTTGATCCTGGAGATTATCATTTTATGATCAGATTAACGGACAAAGAAGGCTGGCAAACGCTGAAAGGTTTAAGTATTAAAATTTTATAATCAGGATTTAATGAAGAATGCCCAATTCCTTTATTGGAAATATTGTTTTTTACTCGTCAGTTTATTGATTTCATCTGAAGTTGTTTCTCAAAATAAGTCTTCAGAAAAAAAACCTGAAATTAAAGAACTCAACGAAGTTATTGTCAACGGAAATGCTGCTGAAAAACGCAAAAAAGAAGAATCTCTGAATGTCGAAACTGTAAACAGCAGTTTTATTCAGCGTAATCTTGGCGGGAGTTTAATGCAGTCTTTACAGAAATTGCCTGGTGTTAAAACCATTTCGATTGGTTCTGGAGGTTCAAAACCATTGATTCGAGGCTTGAGTTTTAATCAGGTCATTGTGGTTGAAAACGGTTTGAAGCACGAAGGCCAGCAATGGGGTGCCGATCACGGTTTAGAAATCGATCAATATGCGGTAAACCGAGTAGAAATTATAAAAGGTCCTTCTTCATTTATTTACGGATCCGATGCTGTGGGCGGTGCGGTCAATATTAAACCGCTTCCTCTTCCTTCCAAAAATTCTTTTGGCGGAAGCGTCGACCTTACCGGAAAAAGCAATAATGCCCTGTTTGGAAGCTCTTTCAATTTATATGGCAGAAATGAAAACTGGTTTTTCGATTCTCGTGTAACGACAATGGATTACGGCGACTATCGTGTTCCAACCGATGTGGTTCATGTATATAGTTACTCTGTTCCGTTGTATAAAAATCATTTGCGAAATACTGCTGGACGTGAACTTGATTTTCATTTGAGTACAGGCTATTCTGGAGAAAAATTGAAGTCGATTTTTTATCTCAGTAATGTTCACACCAAAAGTGGCTTTTTCGCGAATGCGCACGGACTCGAACCTCGAAATGTCGATGTCGAATTACACGATAAATCGAGCCGAGATATTTTGATGCCTTATCAGCAAGTCAATCATTTGAAAGTGAGCAATACGACTTCTTTTAATTTTGGAAATCATGCTTTTGAAACGCAGATTGGCTTTCAGAAAAACTTTAGAAGAGAATGGAGTCATTACGTCAATCATGGTTATATGCCTCCAATTTATCCTGAAAACATGTACGCGCCACAAGATTTGGAACGTCAATATGATAAAGATGTTTGGTCGTTTTCTGCGAAAGATGAATTTGCTATTAATCGCCATCAAATTACAATCGGAACTAATGTCATCGCACAAGAAAATGCGATTGGCGGATGGAGTTTTTTGATTCCCGCTTTCACGCAATTTAACGCGGGTTTGTTTGCTTATGATAAAGTTGAACTAAATGAAAAATGGTTTCTACACGGCGCAGTTCGTTACGATTATGGTACCATCAAAATGAAATCGTATTACGATTGGTTTGAAAGTCCGGTTTCAGAAAACAATCAAACGCGATTGGAATATTTACAACGCTCTGACGATTTGACTAAGACTTTCAACAGTTTTACATGGTCGGCTGGGGTAAATTATAATCCTGGAAATCTGACTTTGAAAGCCAATTTAGGTTCGAGTTTTAGAATGCCGATTGCGAAAGAATTGGCTTCAAACGGAGTAAATTATCATTATTTCAGATTCGAAAAAGGAAATCCAAATCTGGATGCAGAACGTTCGTATCAATTGGATTTGGGAATGGAATGGCAACAGCAAAACTGGTCTTTTCAGCTGACGCCGTTTGTAAATTATTTTCCTAATTTCATTTATTTAAATCCAACTTCAGCGCATGATACTTATTATGGAGCAGGAAATCAGGTTTTTGAATACGAGCAGAGTAAAGTATTTCGTTATGGCGCTGAATTACAAACTCGTTATTATTTCCTAAAATCTTTAAGTGCAGAAATCGCGGCAGAATATCTTTATTCAGAACAAAAATCTGGAAGCAAAAAGGGTTATACACTTCCGTTTTCGCCACCGCCTTCTGTTTTGTTTGGACTCAATTACGAACCTCAAACAGGTTTTTTAAAAGATTCTTATTTCTCTTTTGATTATCGTCTTACAGCAGCTCAAAATCATATCGTTCCACCTGAGAAAAAAACAGCCGAAAGTCATGTTTTTAATGTCGCTTTGGGAACCAAAATTAAAACTGGAAAAGAAACTGTCAGCATCAATGTTCAAATCCAAAACTTATTCAATACAAGATATTTAAATCACACAAGCTTTTACCGACTTATCGAACTTCCAGAAGCGGGAAGAAATATTATTGTTTCCATGAAAATTCCGTTTTCGGTTTCGCGATAAGTCCGATCCTTCAAAACTCAATTAATTACAAATTTTAAATCCTTTATTACAATGAAAAACAAGTTTTACAAACTCCTATTTTTATCTGTTTTATCGCTTTTTGCAGTTTCGTGCAGCAACGACGATGATAACCACGACGATCACGATCATGACCATGAATCTGAAGAACATACATTTGTTAGAATTTTACTTTCTGACGAAAAAACCGCTGAATTAACGCTTTTTGATCCGCATGAAGATAAAATCAGTTCTTTTACGGCAAAATTTCCTAAATCATCTTTGTACACAACAGAATCTGGACGTTATGCAGGAATTGTTCACAGAGACAATAATTTCGTAGAAACTTTAGATAGCGGACTAGAATTACACGGTGATCACATTGATGTTGATGATGTTGCTAAATTTGGAGTTTTAGCGACAAGCGCCTCAAAACCAACGCATTTTAAAAGTAAAATTGGAGAAATCCTAACTTTTAATGATGGAGACGGAACGCTTTCTGTTGGTAAAGAAGCTGATGTAAATAAAGCTGGCTCAACCTTCAAAACGATCAATGCAGGTTTATTGGCGCATCACGGTGCAATGGCGACTTTTACAAACGGAACTTACGCAATTACTGAAAAAGACAATTCGGTTACAGGAACACTTCCAGAAAAAGTAAAAATCATTGACAATACAGGAAAAACACTTTTTGATGCTAAACTTCAAACCAAAGGAATTCACGGAAATGCTTCAGACGGAGTTTATGCGGTTTTCGGTTCTTCTAGCGGAATTTTAGTTGTTGAAAGCAACGGAAACCAAAAACTAATCGATCATCCAGCAGATTTTGGAACGGCTTGGTTTGGAACTATTTTAGAAACAGCTTCAGCTGGAAAATTCATCGGATTCACGGCTGCAAAAGGCGCTTATTTAATTGATGTTGTTGCAAATACCGTAAAACCAATTATTGCAAACACTACCATTATGCAATGTAAAGTAAGTTACGATCATAAAAAACTGGCTGTTTTATTGCATTCAGGAGATTTTAAACTTTACGATATCAGCAGTTTGCAAGTTGCAAAAGAAGTTAAAGCAACTTCAGAAACAGCAACAGATGCAACATTAAAACCTCAAATGGCTGTTACAGATCGTTTTGCTTACATCACTTCACCATCAACGGGAGAATTATTACAAGTAAATCTTTCTTCTTCAGAAATCAAAAAGAAAAAGGTTTCAAGTACGCCTTATATGATTACGATTTTAGGTTACGAAAGCAGTGAAACTCACAATCACTAATTCATTAAAAAAATAAAAAAATCGGCACTTTATTAATTTAGAGTGCCGATTTCTATTTAAATCGAAAAAGGCTTGACAATTGCCAAACCTTTTTCCTTCACTAATTCAAAGCTATCCAAAAAAATGAATTATTCTGTTTGTTGAAAATCAAAGCTTAAATCTCCAGCGTTGTAACTATTAGCAACAGTTGTTGGAAAAGTCTGTGCTGTACCGCTTAACCATCTGTATTCACTGAATGTGATATTTCCTGCAACAATTGGATAAACAGCATTAGAATTATCTGCTTTGCTCTTTTTGTACCAATCATTAGAGTTCATAGAAATGAGGTATTTTTTGTCTTTTTCTAAAGCTAATTCGCTAATTTCTTTTTTAACCTCAACATCAGCTGTTGCTATATTTAAAGTTTCAGAACGTAATACCGCTTTCGTTGCAAAGTCCCAGATCGTAACGCGAACCGAAGGATTTGTTGCGGGAAGTTTTAGCGTAATGGCTTTCATTTTTCCTTTTACAGTTGGCGTAAATACCAATCCGAATTCGTAATCTCCAGAGTTAATAAAGTTAGTTACTGTAGTAAACCCTGTTTTTGTGTAATAAGCCGCTAACGGATTTTCGGTTTCAAATTTTGGAGTATTATCTTTATCGTCACTGCTGCAAGAAATCGCTAAAGCAGCAGTTAGTAAAATCGTAAAAATGGTTTTAAAAGCTCTCATAATAGTTATTTATTAGTTTGATTAATTGATTTTGTTTTTTAAGAATTAAGGCTGAATACTAAGAGCGGTACAAACTTCTTCGTAGCTCATTTTAGAGTAATCTACTTTGGCTGTTTTTGATGTTGCAGAAGCCACTCCGCCCGGAATTAAAATATAACGCCAGTTTAAAGAAGCAGGAAGTGCTACAGTCGTACCGTCATTTGCATGTTTAAATCGAAACAATTTGATGTTCCCTATACTTGAAATCGCCGTAATGGTGTTAATTGATCCACCCGCTGTAGAAGTATAAGGAAGTCCAAAAACATTAGTTCCAGATCCGAAAGACATATACACTAAAACAGTTCCTTTTGACATAATATCTGCTGTAAGTTGTGGTGCGGCTATAGAAGTTGATAATCCTGATGTTCCGTCTATTGTTTCTGGCGTTCCTGCAGGAGCATTAATCCAAGCGCTGTAAATCACATTTGCAGTTCCAGCTGGTCCTTGTACTCCATCTGCACCGTCTTTCCCATCGGTCCCATCATCGCTACTGCATGAAATTGCTGAAATAGAAATTAGTAAAATGAAAAAAATCGTCTTAAAAGTTTTCATAACATTTTGGTTTTAAAATTTTAATTAAATAGTTCTTTTTTAATTTAATAGCTTATATTTTTGCAAAAATCAATAAGGACTATTTTTCCCTTATGACTTAATTACAGAACAAATTTGCGGCAATAAGTTTAGGCTCAAAACAGCCAATAGACGAACAACATTTTAAATAGACAGACGACATAAATTAAGTTTGAATGATGAAAAAATACACTTGTATTATTGTTGATGATGACGAAATTGACAGACTTACGGCGGTTTCTTATGCTAAAAAATTCCCTGTTCTGGATATCATAGGGATTTTTGAATCGGCTGAAGATGCCGTTCCTTTTCTGGAAAAAGAAAAAATAGATATCTTGTTTCTCGATATTGATATGCCGGGTTTAAACGGAATTGAATTTAGAAAACAAGCCCTTGAAGTTCCTGTCTGCGTTTTTATAACGGCACATCCCGAACACGCTGTAGAAAGTTTCCAGATCGAAACATTAGACTTTATAGTTAAACCTCTCAAACTGGATCGTTTTACACAAACCATAAATCGGATAGAAGAGTTTATGGAAATCAAACTAAAAGCTTCATTGTTTGAAGCGAGTATTGGCGGTGATACGATCTACATAAAAGAAGGACATGAACAAACCAAAGTAAAACTTCACGAAATTCTATATCTGGAAGCCTTAAAAGATTATACTCTGATTGTTACAGAACGAAAAAGACATTGTGTACTTTCGAGTATCGGAAATCTTTTAAAAGAAGATCATTTCCAGTCTTTTGTCCGTATTCACAGAAGTTATGCTGTCCAAAAACAATATGTTCAGAAAATAAATTCAAATGAAATTGTTCTGAACAATCAAGCCATCATTCCTATTGGAAGAAGTTATAAGGAAAATCTAAATCTGATAGCATGAGAATCCTAAAGTTCTTGCTGTTATTCTTTATTAATTTTAATGCTTTTGCACAGCAGGAACCCAATTTAGCGCGCTATAAAACAACAGACGAAAAACTTAAAATCTGGCTACAGTATACCGAAAAAATTTTAGCCAATGAGGATTTCCCTAAACTTATAAGTGCCGCTGACAAAGGAATTGCCATTTCTAAAAATCAGAATGCTTACTTAAGTCGATTTTATATTCAAAAAGGGCTTGGTTACGAATTTACGAACAATCAGTATCAGAAAGCTCTTCTAAATTTTGAACTTGCCTGGAAATATGCCCGTAAAGCCAGACATTTAAAGAATGAAACAACTGCTTTAATGCGTCTTAATTATGCTTATTATTCGGTTCAGGATACTGCAAAAAGTAAATCTTTAGTAAAATATATCAAACAAGTTCTAGACACTACAAAGAGTACGTATACTAAATCGGTATTAAACGGAAGTTTAGCAGAATACTATCAAAATAATGCTGAATACGAAACTTTCATTAATTATCAGTTAAAGGCGATTTCTTATAAAAAATTACTCAAAAAGAGTATCGCAAACGAGGAAAACATTGGTATATCGTATCTTCAAATTGGGAGCGCTTACACCAAAATGAAACAGTTTCCAAAAGCTATTGAATATTTTAATGAAGTAAAACCATACTTAAAAAACTCTCCTTATGTAATGGCTTATTTATGCAATTATTACCTGCATAGTTATGTCGTATTAAAAGAAAAAGACAGTATTCATAAATATTACGATCTTGTTTATTCGTATCCAACAGCAAAAGATTCCCTCTTTATTAATTTAAGCTTTGCCAACAGAAGTATGTCTGAATATTTTGCAGGCGAAGGCAACATAAATAAAGCGTATGATTTTGCTAAAAAATCTGTTTCGTTTGCAGAAAAATCAAATGATCCGGATATTATAATGGAAGCTAATACCAATTACGGAAAGGTTTTAAACGAAAAAGGAGAACACAAAAAAGCAATAGAAGTATTAAAAAAAGCATCTGAAAAAGCGCTGAAATACGACAAAGAATCTTTTGTCATGATCAATAAAAAACTCTCTCAAAGTTATGCCGCATTGGGACAATGGAAAGAAGCTTATTATTACAACGAAATTTACAGTAAAAACAATGATGAAATGATGGCACAGTCTGCCAAAAAAAACATCGCCAATGCCGAAGCCCGATTTCAAAATAAAACCAAAGCGCAGGAAATTAAAAATCTTTCGACCGAAAATGCCATAAAAAACATTCAGATTGCAGATGCTAAGCAACAGCGTATTTTCCTCATTTCTGGAATTACTCTGGTTTGTATTATTGGATTATTGTTATTAAAACAAAGTCAGAGTAGAAAGAAAACCAATTTAAAACTTCAGGCTTTGAATCAGGAATTGGATGAAGCCAATAAAATAAAAGCTCGCTTTTTTAGTATTTTGAATCATGATCTTCGAAGTCCGATTTCGAATCTGATTCATTTTCTGCATCTCCAAAAAGAAAATCCGGAATTGATTGACGAAGAAACGGCAATCCGAATGCAGCATAAAATTACAACTGGAGCCGAAAATTTATTGTCTTCTATGGAAGATATTCTGCTTTGGAGCAAAGGACAAATGGAGAATTTTAAACCTCAGTTTAGAAAAACGAAAATTGAAGTTCTTTTTGAAGAAACCGAAAAGCATTTTTCAAATGTAGAAAACATCGAAATTCTTTTTGAAAATCCTGAAAACCTCATTTTAGAAACAGACGAAAATTATCTCAAAACCATTATTCGAAATCTGACCGGAAACGCCATCAAAGCATTAGACAAAACTCCAAATGCTAAAGTCGTCTGGAAAGCCTGGCAGGAAAATCAGAAAAATTATCTTTCGATTACTGATAACGGTCCAGGCGGAACACAGGAGAAATTCAAAGCTTTATACGACCAATCAGAAGTAATCGGAATCAAATCTGGTTTAGGATTGCATTTAATTCGTGATCTCGCAACAGCTATAAATTGTAAAATTGAGGTTTGCTCAAAGCCAGATTCTGGAGCGACATTTACTATTATTTTTGAATAAAAGTTTGCCACTAATTGCACGAATTTTCACGAATTGAATTAGAGAAATTAAATAATTCAATTATGCTTTTCTATTGATAAAATTAGTGTCAATTCGTGAAATTAGTGGCAAAAAAACAAACCCAATAAAAAAGGCTTGACTTTCGTCAAACCTCTTTTATATCAATCGTAATCTGAGATTACAATAAAGCGTCTAAACTATCTGCGTAGGCTTGTTTCGGAGCTACTCCTACTTGTTTTCCTACTACTTCACCATTTTGAAACACCAAAACGGTTGGTATGTTACGCACACCATATTTTGCAGCAAATTCTTGGTTAGCATCTACATCTACTTTACCAACAACTACTTTACCAGCGTACTCTTCGCTTAATTGGTCAATGATTGGACCAACCATTCTACAAGGACCACACCATGCTGCCCAAAAGTCTACCATTACTGGTTTATCTGATTTTAAAACTACTTCATCAAAAGTAGCATCTGTTATTGCTAATGCCATAATATATTAAGATTAAAATTAGGTCTGAAATATTTAACTTTCAAACTACAGTACAAATTTAAAAATTTAAAATAAATCAAACACCATTACTAAATTAGTTTTCATTATAAATGTATTGTCATTAATTATCAACTGTATAAAGGTTTTCTTTTGTTTGAAATTACAACTTATTCTACTGAAAACCAACCCAATAATATGTTAATCTTTTTTGTAGTATCTTTAATACTCCAAACGATTTGATTCTTATGCAACAAACTTTACTTCAAATAAAAACCTTTCTTCAATCTCATTCTTTTAAAAAGTATGCCAAACGTGTTGGCTTTTTCATTCTCGGATTAATCGGAATTCTATTAATTGCCTGCGGAGCTTTATCGGTTTATTTCAATCAAAATAAAAAAGAAATTATTGCAAAAGTCAATCATAAAATCAACGAAAACATTAATGGTCAGTTTCATATAACCGATTTTCATTATAAGTTTTTAACGGGTTTTCCGAATTTTACTTTGGCTTTAAAAGAAGTCGAAATCAAAGACAATCAATGGCCAAGTCACAAACATACTTTGTTGAAAGCGAAGGAAATTGAAGCGCGTTTGAATATTTGGAGTTTATTGCAAAAGCAAATCAACATTCATAAAATCTTAATTAACGACGCTGATATTTACATTTATAAAGCCGAAAACGGATATTCAAATGTGAATATTTTTAAACCTAAAAAAAAGAAAGCACAAACCCACAACGAAAAACCCGAAACAACAATTGATTACGTAAACCTCAACAATGTTCATGTCATTATTGACAATCATTTAGGTCATAAATTATTCGATTTTGATGTAGCGAATTTAGAATCGAAAGTTGATTATGAAAATGATAATTGGAGTACTAATTTGTATCTGAAAACCAAAATAAACAGTCTGGCTTTTAATACTGTTCACGGAAGTTTTGCCAAAGAAAAAGTACTCGAAGGAAATTTTGATATTTCGTATGCCGAAGCGCATCAAAAAATAAACATTAAAACACAGAAACTCAAAATCGGATCTGATGTTTTTGATATCATCGCTTTCTTTAATATCGGAAAAACCAATTCGCTTTTCGGAATCAATATTGGAACCGATATTTTGTGGAGAAATGCGTCTAATTTATTGTCTGGAAACATCAGCACCAAACTGAATCAGTTCGATTTAAAGAAACCTATTAAAGTCAATTGCGACATTAAAGGCGATTTGAATGTGGAAGGCGATCCGAAAATTGTAGTTCAGGCTGATATTCGAAATAACGAATTGACGATTCCTGATGGTTTGTTTACCAATTGTTCTTTCAAAGGAATTTTTACGAATAATTTCAAACCCCAAAACGGATTCAACGATCCGAATTCGGCTATTATCTTGACGAATTTTAAAGGCGAATATTTAAATATTCCGTTGAAAATTGCGAGAGCTACCATTAACAATCTCGAAAAACCAATTGCCACCGGAATTGTAAATGCTGATTTTGACATTTCGAAACTGAACGGAATGACGAACGAAAAAATCCTTCATTTTGAAAGCGGTCACGCCAAAGCCAACTTGAAATTTCAGTTTGATATTGTCGATTTGTACATCAACAAACCGCGTATTACGGGCGATGTCGATATTGACAATGCAACGTTTGATTATCTTCCGAAAAACATTCATGCCGAAAAAACGGCTGTACAATTATCGTTTACAGAACAGGCACTTTACATCAAAAAAATTGCTTATAAACACAAAAAGAACATCATCCGCATTGACGGAAAAATCGATAATTTCCTGAATTTGTATTACGACGCGCCCGAAAAAATGGTCGTAAACTGGAATATTTACTGTCCGAATATTGATGTGAAACAGTTTTTAGGTGTTTTAAAAAAATCTCCTGTTCAAAAAACGGCTCAAACCAAACAAGTCAAAAAGAAAAATGTCAATTTCTCTAATCAGTTAAAATCAGTAATTGAGAAATGTACGGCTGTGATTAATCTGAAAGCTGATAAAATCACCTACGGTTCACTTACCGCAACCAATACTCAAGCCACTCTGCAAATGCTGAATTCTAAATTGCTGCTTAAAAACGGAACGTTACAAACTTCTGGCGGAAACATTACGTTTAACGGCGCAATTCAACCCAGCGGAAACCACTATATTTTTAGTTCTACAGCCCACGTAAACCGAGTAGATATCGCAAGCTTTTTAAAGTCTTTCAACAACTTCGGAATCCATTCTTTCAGTCCAAAAAACATTCGCGGACGATTGAGTAGCAACGCTAATGTAACCGGTTTAATGAGCAGCAAAGGCGATTTGATTGTCAATTCGATGAGAGGAAAATTAGATTTTAATGTCAACCAAGGCGCCTTATTAAACTTCGACCCAATTATGAAAATCGGCAAATTTGCTTTTCCGCTTCGTGATGTAGAGAATATTACTTTTAGTGATTTATCAGGTTCACTAAATCTCCGTGGAGAGCAGGTGGACATTAACAAATTAACCATAAGTTCCAGCGTCTTAAACTTCGACGTAGACGGAATCTATTCTTTCGGCCGAGGCACGAATCTCGCGCTTACGGTTCCGCTAAGAAACTCTAAAAACGACGCCCAACTCGCCACCAAAGAAGAACGTAAAGCGGTTCGAGAACGTGGTATTGTACTTCATTTGATTGCTTATGATAATGAGGGAAAGATTAAGATTAAGTGGAGGAAGAGGGATAAATAATTTATTTTAAAATTCCTCTCATTCCGAATACTACAACAGAAATAATATTTTCTATATTGGGCAATAATTTAGAGTTCTATTTTTTAATCAACATCAGAAAATATAAATGTCAGAACTTATACATGTTACTTGTGCCATTATCTTAAAGGATAATAAAATTTTAGTTACTCAACGAAGTGACAAAATGAAATTACCATTAAAATGGGAATTTCCTGGGGGAAAAATTGAAAAAAATGAAAGCGAAATAGATTGTATTATAAGGGAAATTAAAGAAGAAATAAATGTTGAAGTTGAAATTTTAAAAAGACTCACAAATAATAATTACGATTATGGAACTTTTAAAATATGTTTAATTCCTTTTTTAGCAAATTATATTTCAGGCGAAATTATTCTAGCAGAACATAAAGACTATAAATTATTAGATAAATCAGAATTATTAAATTTAGATTGGGCTGAAGCAGACTTGCCAATTGTTGAAGAATTATTAAAGCTTGAATTATGAATCAAGGATTGTACGAAGAATTAGTAACCAAACTAATCAATTATAAAATAAATGAACTTGATAAAGATAAATTTCAAGTAAAGAAAACTACAATAGATAAAGCAGAAGCAGCTCAAATATTATCACAACATATTGGCAAAACTATAAAATATGCTTTTACTCTAATAAAAGGTGAAGGTGCTTTAGAAAGGCAAATTGAAGTTGCAAATAAGATAATCTTACTTTTAAGAGACGAATTAAATAAAGAAGAATTTGAAGATGATTTGATTGAAACAGAAGGCAAAATATTAAACGCTGTTTTTACCAAAATTGATGCTTATTTTTCCGACTTAGACTTACATCTAAGAGAGATTACTCCATATACTAGACTTATTCATAGTGAACTATTTACTGGTGGAAATTCTGGAACAACTTTAGAAAGTGAATTACGTAAAGAAATTCTATCATCAGATAATATTGACTTATTAGTCTCATTTATAAAATGGAAAGGAATTCGAATTCTTGAACGCGAATTAAGAGAATTTACAGAAAGAGGAGGAAAACTTAGAATAATTACTACTACTTATATTGGCGCAACAGATTCAAAAGCTGTTGAATTTTTAGCTTCTTTACAAAACACAGAAGTAAAAGTTTCATATAATACCGGTAATGAAAGATTACACGCAAAAGCTTATTTATTTCAAAGAAATTCAGGATTCCATACGGGTTATATTGGTTCATCTAATTTTTCTCGTTCAGCATTAACTGACGGATTAGAATGGAATTTAAAAATAACAACAAAAGAAGTTGGACATATTATTGATAAATTTAAAAAAACATTTGAGTCATATTGGGAAAATGCAGAATTTGAATTATATAATCCAAACATTCATTCTGCAAAATTAATTGACGCTTTAAAGCAAGGAAAGTTCTCCAAAGAATATACTTTTACTGCATCTTATTTCGATTTAAAACCTTTTCATTATCAAAGTGAAATACTTGAAAAATTGGAAGTAGAAAGATTAGTTCATAATAGATATAAAAATCTATTGGTCGCTGCAACTGGAACAGGTAAAACAGTTATTTCGGCATTTGACTACAAAAACTTTAGAAAAAATAATCAATCTTCTCGACTACTTTTTGTTGCTCATAGAAAAGAAATTTTAGAACAAGCAAGGGCAACTTTTCAGGGTATTTTAAAAGATAATAATTTTGGTAATTTATGGGTTGATGGTATAGAACCTGATTCTAACGAATATATTTTTGCTTCAGTTCAAACATTAAATAATAGACTTAAAAACATTTCACTTTCTCCTGAATATTATGATTTTATTATTATAGATGAAGTTCATCACATTGAAGCCAAAACATACAGACCTATCATAGATTATTTTAAACCTAAAATATTATTAGGACTAACAGCTACACCTGAAAGAATGGACGGAGCTGATATATTAAATGATTTCTGTAATCGAATTGCTGCTGAAATTAGACTTCCAGAAGCTTTAAATAAAAAGCTACTTAGTCCTTTTCAGTATTTTGGGATAACAGATAGCATTGATCTTAGTAATGTCAATTGGGAAAAAGGAAAATATGTAGCAAATGAATTAACAAGTTTATATACCAAAAATAATATTCGAGTTGGACAAATAATCGACAATCTAGTAAAATACACAAACGATTTAAATGATGTTCGAGGAATTGGTTTCTGTGTGAGCGTCGAACATGCCAGTTTTATGGCTGAAAAATTTAATTTAGCAGGCATAAAAGCTGCATGTTTAACTTCAAAAAATTCTTCAGAGCGAAATGTAATCAGAGCAAAATTTAAGAACAAAGAATTTAATTATTTATTTGTTGTAGATATTTTTAATGAAGGGGTAGATATTCCAGAAATTGATACTGTTTTGTTTTTGAGACCAACAGAAAGTCTTACTGTTTTTCTTCAACAATTGGGACGCGGTTTACGTTTATCCGAAGGAAAAGATTGTTTAACCGTTTTAGATTTTGTTGGAAATGCAAGACCGGAATATGATTTTGAAAGTAAGTTTAGAGCCTTAATTGGAAAAACAGCAACTTCCGTTCAGAAAGAAATTGAAGATGATTTTCCACATTTGCCATTAGGTTGTTCAATCGTACTGGAGAAAAAAACAAAAGAAACAATTTTAGAGAATATTAGAAAAGCAACATCATTAAATGTTAATCAACTTAAAGATAAAATTATAAACTTTAAACACCAAACTAATTTACCTTTAACATTAAAAAACTTCATTGAATTATATAATATACCTATTCAAACTATTTATAAAAAATATAGTTGGTCCAGATTATGTCAGCTAGCGGGAGTAATTCATGATTTCGAAAACATAAATGAGAAACAAATATATTCTGCAATAAAAAATAAATGGTTTTCAACCAATTCAACAAGTTATTTCAATTTCATTTTATCAATTGCAAAAAAAGATTTCAAAATTAAAATTGATGACTTCGACGAAAATGAAAAAACTATGTCATTAATGCTTCATTATGATGTTTGGCAAAATGCATCAGGATTTGATTCTTTAGAACAAAGTATAATTCAAATAGGTAAAAACAAGACTTTCGTTAATGAAATTATAGAAGTCTTAGAAATTTTAATTGATAAAATTGGTTTTAAAGAAATTGATATTCAACTACCTTATCAGCAACCATTAAAATTACATGCACGTTACACTAGAGATCAGATATTAGTAGCTTTTCGCTTAAGTACATTTAGCGAAAGATCTTCAAACCGCGAAGGTGCGGCAGAAAACAAAAATTTAAACACAGAAATCCTTTTTATCAATTTGATTAAATCTGAGGAAAATTTTTCACCAACAACCATGTATGATGACTATGCAATAAATGAAACATTATTTCACTGGCAATCACATAATGCATATGGTCCAGAAACAACTAAAGGGCAATCATATATAACGCATTTAGAAAGCAACAAAAAAATATTGCTTTTTGTTAGAGAAAAAAGAAAAGACGAAAATGGAAATACTCTTGGATATGTATTTATTGGTGAGGGATTATTTAAAGAAACTGAAGGTTCAAAACCAATGAGCATAAAATGGGAACTAAATGAACCAATTCCAAATTATCTTTGGAAGGAATCTGCTAAAATGTCTATCGATTAAAAATAAAAAGCCACTTGTAGAAGTGGCTTTTCTCATTTTTTAAATTATTCAACCTCCAAATAAGGATCCAAAATCTCGGACAATTTATTCAGCCAATAAAAGCTTTCATCCAGATTTATATTTTCCTGCTGTAGAAATTCATTTTCGTGCATTGCATTCAAAGCAAGAATATAATTTACTTGTCGAATGCATTTCGCCATACTTTTGGAATCAATTGAATTGTTGAAGAATTCAGTTAATCGCAATTCGGTTTCTTTGGAAAAAGTGTTTGTACTCATAATCTTGAAATTTAGGAATAAAAAACCCGTATAGCTTAGCTGTCCTGCGCCTTCAAGAACGCGCTACGGTTGTTTCCAATACCGCCAGCATACCACACGGGCAAAAATCTTTTTGTGTACATAATCTTGAAGTTTAGGACTTCAAATATATGAAAAACAAAAACATATTGTAGGTTTTTTCTTTAAATAAATTATGATAACCTAAGTATAAATCGAAATTACAAAATTGAAAAATAATTCGTTTAAAATTTCATAATATTTCCTTAACCTGCTTGTCTTTTTCCTTTAAAATAAATAAGTTTGAGAATGAATCATTAAAATATTATCCGTTATGAAAGTACAAATCAACACCGACAAAAACATTGAAGGAAGCGCAAGATTAGAAAGTTATTTTTCTGGAGAAATAGAAAAAAGCTTGAATCGATTTGAAGATAAAATTACCCGTGTAGAAATCCACTTTGGAGATGAAAATGGGGAAAAATTCAGCTTGCATGACAAAAAATGTGTGATTGAAGTCCGTCCTGTAAAATTACAAGCGATAACTGTTACAGAACACGCCGAAACGCTTGAAAAAGCTTTTAGTGGGGCATTGGCTAAAGTCAAAAAATCGTTGACTACCACTTTCGAAAAAATAAAAGAATATTAAATTTAAAAATATTTAAAAAGTAACAAAGGCACAAAGGTGCAAAGTAACAAAGGGAAAACTTAGAACCTTTGTTACTTTGCACCTTTGTTACTTTTTCTAAGATTTCGGTAACGGAGCACCAACGGCAATATCGCAACGGTGTCCTGGTTTTCCGTGTGGCGGATTCATTCCGTCTGCAACTGTAGCTTCAGTTCCTTCGGTACTCAACAATGCCGGAACTGGATTTGATGCCGCTGGAGGCGTAACGGTAAAATTCTGCGTAACTGTTCCGCTCTGCGCTGTATTTGGTGTTGTTGTTGTCTTTGCAGGAGCAGAATTTAACGGAGCTCCAACCGGAATATCGCAACGGTGACCTGGTTGCCCGTGTGGTGGATTCATTCCTTTTGCTGTTTTAACTGGCGTTGTAGTCGTCGTAACCACTTGTTGTTGCTGATTCTGATTTACCTGAACAGTTTGTCCTTGTGCTGGCTGTCCTTGCGGCATTGGTGCAGAATTCAAAGGTGCGCCAACTGCAATATCACAACGATGCCCTGGTTGTCCGTGTGCAGGATTAATTCCTTTAGTATCGCTTAAAACCGTATTTGGATTTGCTGCTGAAGCTTGTGTAACTGGTGCAGCCGTTTTAGTGGTATCTTTTGCAAGTCCTAATCTTACTAATTCAGAAGTCGATGTGCTTTCTTGCGGTTCTAATTCCTTTTTGCAGGAAACAAATACTAAAGAAGTTATAGCGAGCGAAGTGATAAGTAATTTTGCATTCATTGGGGTGGTATTTTTAAAATCTCTCAAATATACTTGTTTTTTCGTGATTTCACCATATAAGTAATGTAAGATAATTATTTGATAAGGTGCAAAGAGACAAAGCTACAAAGGAACAGAGTGGCTAAGAATCTTAAAATAAAACTTGGCGTCCTCGTGCCTTTGTGGCAATAGTGCGCCTTCTTTAATTTCCTTTAATTGTCTTATATTACTTATATGGTTTAAAAAATGAATACCTTTAAACTCAAATAATACTACTCATGAAAAAAACACTTTTACTTCTTTTATTCGTTGCTTCTTTTGCAAATGCTCAAACTGACAAAAACAAAATCAATCAAACTTTAGATGCTTGGCACAAAGCCGCTGGTGAAGTAAAATTTGACGCTTATTTCAACACTTTGGCAGATGATGCGATCTACATAGGAACAGATGCAACTGAAAACTGGACCAAAAAAGAATTTAAAGTTTGGGCAAAACCGTATTTCGACAAAGGAACAACATGGAATTTTAAAGCATTGGAACGTCATATCTTTTTTGATAAAACAGGAAAAATTGCTTGGTTCGACGAATTGCTTGACACACAAATGAAAATCTGTCGCGGTTCTGGAGTTTTGATAAAAGTAGGCAACGAATGGAAAATTAAACATTATGTTTTATCGATGACCGTTCCAAATGACGAAGTTGATGCTGTAACCAAAATAAAAGCACCAATTGAAGATGCTTTGATCGCAAAGCTTCAAAAGAAATAAAACATTTCACCTATTTCTTTTTATAAACATAACTTTTTAAGCACCTTACAAGCCGAATTGATAAATTAATTTTAATAAATTCGGCAAAAACGGTGCTTTTTTGTAACTTTAAAATAAGATACTATCAAAAAAACATAGTGTAATTTAAAATATCAATCAAAATTACACACCAACCTCTATTTTATCAGCCTTTAAAACGAGAATATTTATTTTTTTTTAACTTTGACCCCAAAAAAAATAGGGTTAAACAAAGTATTTTAAAAATGAAAATAGAAAAACGCTGGATTATTTCCTTTATTATGATCAGTGTCGTGTGCACAATCGGTGCATTTTGGCCAACAGTAACCGAAAATAACTATGTTTTATCAGAATTCGGAACTACAGATCATATTGTTCCTGCCGATGTTGCCTGGATGCTTACTTCAAGTTGTTTAGTTTTAATCATGACTCCTGGACTATCTTTCTTTTATGGTGGAATGGTAGGAAAGAAAAATGTTATCTCGACTATGCTTCAGAGTTTTATCTGTTTAGGAGTGGTAACACTTTTATGGGTTGTTGTAGCATTTAGTTTAGCTTTTGGAGAGCCAGTTGGTTTTGGTTCTGGTGATCATTTTTACAGCTTTTTCGGAAATCCGACTACTTTTGCTTTTATGGATTATGTAGGCGTTTTGCCTCATAAACAATTGGCAAATACGATTCCGTTTATGCTTTTTGCTTTGTTTCAGATGAAATTTGCGATTATCTGTCCAGCGATTATTACAGGTTCGTTTGCAGAACGCGTTCGTTTTATCTCTTATTTAGTATTTATTAGTTTATTCACTATTTTCATTTATGCCCCTTTATGTCATGCAGTTTGGTATCCGACTGGTGTTTTAGGAAGTTATTTTGGAGTAAAAGATTTTGCTGGAGGAACTGTAGTTCACATGAGCTCTGGTTTCGCCGCTTTGGCGGGAGTTATTGTTTTAGGAAAAAGAAAAAACAGCCAGCACATTCCAACCAATATTCCGTTTGTATTATTAGGAACTGGTATGCTTTGGTTTGGATGGTTCGGATTTAATGCAGGATCTGCTCTTGCTGCCAACGGAACTGCCGCAATGGCTTTTGCAACCACTACAACTTCATCTGCCGCTGCAATGTTAACTTGGATTTTCTTTGATAGAATGAACGGAAGAAAAGTTTCTGCTTTAGGAGCTTGTATCGGTGCTGTTGTTGGTTTAGTTGCCATTACGCCTGCTGCCGGATTTATTTCTGTTCCAGAAAGTATGTTCTTCGGATTCATAACGGCTTTGGTCTCTAATACAGCTGTAAACTGCAAATATTCTAAAAAATTCGACGACACGCTTGACGTTTTTGCTTGTCACGGTGTGGGTGGAATTATGGGAATGATTTTAACTGCAATTTTTGCTCACGGAGAAGATGCAAGTTTACTTCACGGAGGCTGGAATGTTTTCGGGCATCACATGATGGCGTTGGTTCTGGTTTCTATCTTTACTTTCTTCGGAGCTTATTTCTTATTTAAGGTAACCAACTTTATAATTCCGTTGAGAGTTTCTGAAGAATCAGAACATATTGGATTGGATTTATCACAACACGATGAATCTCTTGATCCGAAAGCACAACCAATCACAGAACCTCATTACGGTTAAAAAATATTTTTTTTCGCCACGAATTCACGAATTTTAGTTTAAAAATAATTCGTGAATTCGTGGCGAAAAACTTTTAAAAGCAATTCACTTCTTTCATTCGCTTAAAATCAAAACTCATAGGAATCGATTAGAAATTTCGGTTTAGTGAAAAAAAAAAAATCGTGAATTCGTGGCGGAAAAACTTTTAAACGCAATTCCACTACTTTCATTCGTTTATATTCCTTAATTTTGCCGAAAATTTTTGTACAAGTGGGAAGTAAAAATAAACTTAAAAGATTCAGAGAAAACGAAACATTTCAAAACGTTTTTCAACCAACTAGAGAAGAAGTTGTAGGCGATTTAATGCCTTTAAAAGGAAAATGGAATTCTGATTTCTTTAAAAATGACAATCCTTTAGTTTTAGAATTAGGGTGTGGAAAAGGAGAATATTCTGTTGGATTGGCTGAAAAATACCCAGACAAAAATTTTATCGGAATCGATATTAAAGGTGCACGTTTCTGGCGTGGTGCTAAAACCGCTGTAGAAGACGGTCTTCATAACGTTGCTTTTGTTCGTACTCAAATCGAATTGATCAATCATATTTTTGCTGAAGGAGAAGTTGACGAAATCTGGATTACTTTCCCAGATCCGCAGATCAAATACAAAAGAACGAAACACAGAATGACGAATTCTGAATTCTTGAAATTATACAAAAAAATCCTTAAAAAAGACGGTGTCGTAAACCTAAAAACCGACAGCGAATTTATGCACGGATACACGCTTGGATTACTTCATGGTGAAGGTCACGAAGTGTTATATGCCAATCATAATGTGTACAAAAATGAAGGAAGTCCAGAAGTGGTAACTTCGATTCAAACATTTTATGAGAAACAATATTTAGAAATTAACAAGGCAATTACGTATATTCGTTTCAAAATTAAAGACTAATTTAATTTTCCGAACGCAAATTTTTAATCACATAAACTACTGAATGGGATATCTTACTCCTTTACTTTCAGGTTTTATTGCCGCAGCTATTGGGATTATTCCGCCAGGATTAATCAACATGACGGCAGCTAAAATAAATTTGAAAGAAGGAAAAAAGAATGCTTTATGGTTTGCTATCGGCGCTGTTCTGGTTATCTTTTTTCAGGTTTATGTTGCGGTTTTATTTGCACGTGTAATTGACAATCGTCCCGATGTTGTTACACTTTTACGTGAAGTTGGTTTTGGAATCTTTTCTGTCTTAACGATATATTTTTTGTTTCTTGCTAAAGAACCCAAAACCAAGAAAAAATCGAAGATTAAAAAGAGTAGTAAAAAAAGCCGTTTCTTTCTCGGAATGTTACTTTCTGGATTAAATTTCTTCCCTATTCCGTATTATGTTGTGGTAAGTGTTACTTTGGCTTCTTATCATCTTTTTGTTTTTGAAAACAATATCATCTTTACGTTTGTTCTGGGTTCTGTTTTAGGATCTTTTGCTGCTTTGTACGGCTATATTGCTTTCTTCGGAAAAATAGAAAAGAAAACAGATTATTTAATGCGCAACATGAATACCATTATCGGAACAATTACAGGCGTAATCGCTCTTGTAACTCTTTTTAATATCCTGAATTACTACTTTGGATAAATAAAACCAACCATTAAGTAATTAAGAAAATTTAAGTTTTTATCTTTATTAACTTCATATCTTAATGGTAAAAATATTTTAAAATGGCTGAAGAAAATTTTTTCGAAAGAGTTTACGCAATTGCAAGACAGATTCCGTACGGAAAAGTAACTTCTTATGGTGCCATTGCAAAAGCTTTAGGCGCGGCTCGTTCTGCGAGAATGGTAGGCTGGGCAATGAACGCTTGTCATAATATGGATGATGTTCCCGCACATCGAGTTGTAAACCAAAAAGGGCTTTTGACAGGAAAACACCATTTTGATGGAACTAATTTAATGCAGCAACTTTTAGAAAACGAAGGCATTAAAGTAGTCGATAATCAAATTGTAGATTTAGAAAAACATTTCTGGAAACCTGAAATTCAAGGTTGAAAAATATTTAACCATATAAGTCATATAAGTTCATTTAAAAAGTGTTTTTATATCTCTCGCAAAGACGCGAAGTCGCAAAGTTACTTTTAAATTTTCTTTGCGACTTCGCGTCTTTGCGAGATTAAATGACAAAGTAAAACTTTAAATGAACTTATATGACTTATATGGTTCAAAAAATCAAATCAAACAAATCACAAAACTCGTTTGATCTTCATCGGTTTGGTAGCTTAAATAGCCTCCGTGTGCTTCTATGATGTTTTTAGAAAGTGTTAATCCAATTCCGGCGCCGTCTTTTCTGGTGGTGAAAAATGGCAAGAAAACTTTATCTCTAATTTCAGCATCAACTCCTTTTCCGTTGTCTGAAATCGCAATAAAAAAGCGATTATTTTCGGTATAACTTGAAATCCTTAATTTCTTTTCTTCTTTTTCTTTTAAGGCATGAATACTATTCGTAATCAAATTGATAATGACCTGTTCCATCTGATTTTTATCAATCAAAATAGAACGGGAACTATGAATCTCATTGATTAATTCAATTCCCTCTTCTTTCAGAATCGGACTCATAATTCGTAAACAATCTTCAAACAAAGAATTAATTGGCGTCATTTGTTTGTTTGGCGTTGGAAGCATCGCCAGTTTACGATAATTCTCCACAAAAAACTGCAAATGATCGCTTCTGTTGATAATAGTCGAAATGCTGCTTTTGATGTCTTCGAAATCATCTTCTTGCAATTCTTCCTGATCCACAATATGAAGTAAATTCTGCGAAAGCGCACGAATTGGCGTTAAAGAATTCATCAATTCATGCGAAATGATTTTCATTAAATTAATCCAAGCTTCTTTCTCCTTTTTCTCAATTACACGTTGAATACTGTCTAGTAAAATAATGAAATACTCTTTATTATAGATTTGCGTTCGTGAAGTCTGAAGCATAAATGTCTGTAAATCCTGCCCTTCTATTTTAATAGAAATCGCAGTCTTAACTTCTGTAAAACCCAAATTTTCAATCTCTTCACAAAGTCCTGGGAGATAATTTTTAAGATATTTCCAATGATTTACTTTAGGCACTTTAAACAGATTTGAAAAGCAGTCATTCAGTATAAAAATGGACCAATTTTCGTTTTCTTTTTCTAAAATTAAGGCAGCAGTATCGATACTATTTAAGATCGATTGATAAATTAGTTCTTTCGAAATCTGTTCTTGTCTTTGATCTTTCAGCTTATCATACAAAACATACAAACTATTGAAGTTCTCCTTTTTATGTTCTTCTGGAAAATAGGTAGAGAAATCATCATGTAAAATTGAATTGATCGTTTTATCATAAAACAACAGTTGATTTTTGACGAAAAAATACATTTCAAAAAGAAAAACCACTACAAAAAAACCGACCAAAAGAGCATTGAATCGAAATCCTTTATAAAATAATAAAGCACTGCAGAGAAAAAGCGCCATTACAAATAGCACTCTCACAAATAAAGCATTATAAAATTTCCAATTCTTCATTATTTAGTTTGAATTGCCTCCAGCTTTAGCTGGAGAGATAATTTTTTCTGTAGAAACAAGGCTTTAGCCAAAATTCTTATATTTGGCTAAAGCCTCTCATCTTTCCTTATTACATTCATCCAGCTAAAGCTGGACGCTATTCATTTTCTTTAATTTTTTAAATCGTATTTTTCAATTCTTCGATATAAAGCGGCACGAGATAATCCTAATTCTTCGGCAGTTTTACTAATGTTGCCATTATGTTTAAACAAAGCTTTTTCGATTGCTCCTTTTTCCATTTCAGACAGCGGATTTTCATCATTTATCTGAATTTCTTCAAAATCTAAAATATCTAAATCTAGTACAGAAATCGTATTGTTTTCTGCTAAAATTAGGGCACGTTCTATTTTATTTTCCATTTCTCGGACATTTCCTTTCCATGGATATTTTTCCAAATAAGACGCAGCATTCTCCTCAAAATGCCAATTTTCCTGATTGTATTTTTCTGCAATTCGTTCCAAAATAAAGTTGGCCATCGGAACGATATCATCTTTTCTTTCTCGTAAAGAAGGCAGATTAATTTCCATCGTATTAATTCTATACAGCAAATCTTCACGGAACGTTTTATTTTTCACTTCGGTTTTAATATCGCTGTTGG
Source organism: Flavobacterium panacis (assembly GCF_024649945.1). GTDB lineage: Bacteria > Bacteroidota > Bacteroidia > Flavobacteriales > Flavobacteriaceae > Flavobacterium > Flavobacterium panacis. Next base: position 378,981 of record NZ_JANKMS010000005.1, read on the forward strand.
TAGCAGCAATCACGCGTACATTCAATGGTCTTGGTTTACTTTCTCCTAAACGTGTCACAGTTTTGGTTTGTAAAACATGAAGTAATTTAGCCTGAAGATGCAGCGGAATATTTCCGATTTCATCTAAAAAAATCGTTCCGTTTGCAGCATTTTCAAAACGACCAGCAGTATCAATTTTAGCATCTGTAAAAGCGCCTTTGGCATAACCAAAAAGTTCGCTTTCAAATAAATTATCACTCAAAGATCCCAAATCTACATGCACAAAAGGCTGATTTTTTCTTTCTGAGTTTTGATGAATAAACTCCGCAAAAACATATTTCCCAGTTCCATTTTCCCCCAGAATCAAAACATTGGCGTCGGTTCTGGCTACTTTTTCGGCAATAGAATAAGCTTGTTTTATTTTGGCTGAAGTACCAACAAAATATTTCTTTTCGACTTTTTCTTCTTTTTCAGCCGTTGTCTTTTTATTGTTTTTTCTACTTTCTAAAAGCGCTTTATCAATCGTTTCCAGCAATTTTTCATTGTTCCAAGGTTTTAAAACATAATCAAAAGCACCAATTTTTATACCTTCAACAGCCGTTTCGATTTTACCAAAAGCGGTCATTAAAATCACAACTGTATTGGGCGAAAGTGTTTTGATTTCTTTCAGCCAGTGAATTCCTTCTCTCCCATCTTCAAAACCAATTCTGTAATTCATGTCCAACAAAACCACATTTATCTCATTTTCGGCCAAAATTGAAATGATTTTTTTTGGACTATTGGTCGTAAAAATCGTTTCGAAATGCTTTTTGAGAATCATTTTTGCCGAAAAAAGAATTTCTTCCTGATCGTCAACTATTAATATTTGGGCTTGCTTTTTTCTCATGTGATACTTTTCTGTCCGCTTCCGAACGGTCAACTGTTCATTATCGAACACTAGATTTTTTTATTGATTTCCAAAGTCTCTTTAAAATCAATGGTTTATAAATAATAAATTTTATGGCACAGAATTTACTTATTGATTATCAGTAAATTATTAAAGAAATGGACAAGATAATTCCTCGTAAAAATAAAAAATTTAGATATCTCACAATAGCAATTGCTGTTTTTTTAGTTTTGGCTGTAATCGTCTTTTTTGCTTTTAATACTAAACGAACTTTAAATGTAAAAGCGGATGAATTGGTTATTCAGAAAGCGGAAAAAGAATTTTTTGAAGATTTTGTTGTTTTTCAGGCAAAAGTCGAACCTTTGAATGTCATGTTGGTAAACGTTACTGAAGGTGGTTCTGTAAAAGAGATCTTTGTAGAAAATGGTGCAATGGTTACTAAAGGACAATCTTTGGCAAGATTATACAATCCGAATACAGAATTGAATTATCTAACTCAGGAAACTGCTATTATTGAGCAAATCAACAATTTGAATACAGGAAAATTGAACATTAGAAATCAGGAATTAAACTTAACCAAAGATTTGGTTTTAATTGAACACGATTACAATGACGCCAAGAGATTATATGATATGAATGCGAAGCTTTATGAGAAAGAAGTAATTTCCAGAAATGACTGGAATACTTTTAAAGAAAGTCTTCGTTTTCAAGAAGAACGTAAAAGAACTATTCAACAGAGTGTTCAAAAAGAAAAACAAAGCAATCAGGTTCAGATTGCTCAAATCAACCGTTCTATTCAGACGATGGAAAAGAGTTTGGAAATTCTTAGAAACAACAAAAAAAACTTCTTGATTACAGCTCCAGAAACAGGAAGATTAACTTCTTTTGAAACAGTTTTAGGAAAATCTTTTCAAGCTGGAGCAAGCATCGGAAAAATTGATTCCAACAAAGGATACAAACTTGCCGCTGAAGTTGACGAATTTTACTTAGAAAAAATCAGAGAAGGCTTAAAAGGCCAAGTGGAATTTAAAGGAAAAAATCTTGAAGTTTTGGTTACTAAAGTAATTCCAGAAGTAAAAGGCGGCCGTTTTACAGTTGAACTGGCTTTTGTTTCAAAAGAAAATATTGTACTGCAAGATGGACTTAGTTTTGGCGTAAAACTAATTTTATCTGAAAAGAATAAAACACTAGTAATTCCGAAGGGAACTTTTAATCAGGAAGCAGCAGGAAAATGGATTTTTGTTGTAAAAGGAAATAAAGCCGAAAGACGCAATATAAAACTCGGACGCGAAAATCCTTCTTATTATGAAGTTTTAGAAGGATTAAAAGAAGGCGAATCTGTAATTACTTCTTCTTATTCTGACTATAAAGATATTGAAGAGCTTTCACTTGAGAAACAGTAATTAGTTTTCAGTTGCAGTCACGGTAGCAGTCACAGTCACGGTCGCAGTCGCGGTGTTCAGTTTACAAATTACAATTCACAATTATAAAAATCATCGTTTCAATCATCAATCAAAAAACGTATTTAATAACATTTCAAAACCTTAAAAATTATGATCGCAATTCAGAATTTAACCAAAGTTTTTAGAACAGAAGAAATAGAAACTGCTGCCTTAAGCGGTATCAACTTAGAAATTAAAAAAGGAGATTTTTTAACTATAATGGGACCTTCGGGCTGTGGAAAATCGACTTTATTAAATATAATCGGACTTTTAGATAGCGCAAACGACGGAAGCTATAAATTGCTAGACAAAGAAATGATTGGCTTAAAAGAAAAAGGAAGAGCACAGGTGAGAAAAGAAAATATCGGTTTCATTTTTCAAAACTTCAACTTAATCGACGAGCTTTCTGTTTATGATAATATCGAGCTTCCATTGCTTTATAACAACGTAAAAGCTTCGGAAAGAAAACAAAAAATTGAAGCCATTGCAGAAAAATTAAATATCTCTCATCGCTTGAAACATTTTCCGCAACAGCTTTCCGGAGGACAACAACAAAGAGTTGCCGTGGCAAGAGCTTTAGTAAATGATCCAAAAATTATTTTAGCCGATGAGCCAACAGGAAACTTAGACAGTAAAAACGGTAATGAAGTAATGGAACTTTTAACCGATTTACATGCTAAAGGCGCCACCATTTTGATGGTTACCCACTCTAATTATGACGCTTCTTTTTCTCAAAGAACGATTCATATGAAAGATGGAGTTATATTTTCTGAGAAATTAAATCAGCGTAATGTTGATGTTTTTATGGATGCTAAATAAATGAAATCATGATTAAAATTATTGTTACTGCACTCGTAGTTCTGGTAGAATTGGTTTGCAAAATTTTTACAACGCTTTAAAAGCTTTTTTAAAAAATTCATTTAACTAAAAACATACACCATGATTTTTAACTGGTTTAAAATATTTTTATATCATTTAAAGCAAAACAAATTGTTTTCGTTTTTAAATGTCTTAGGATTAAGCATCGGGATTGCTTCGGTTATTTTCGCCATTCTTTATTGGAACAACGAGCATTCTTACGATCAATGGAATCCAAATAAGGAAAGTGCCTATATGGTGTTGAATAAAATTGGCGCAACTGGCGACACTTGGGGTTCTAACTCCATTCCGTTTGGTCAAACCTGTAAATCAACCATTCCTGAGATTGAAAACATCTGTTTCTTCAATACTTGGTATAACGAAGAAATCATCAAATATCAGGATCAAAAATTGATGGCCAAAAAGATCACTGTAAGTGATGAAAGTTTCTTCGATTTTTTTCCATTTGAAATTATAAAGGGAGCAAAAACTAACATTTTAAAAGAGAAAAACAGCGTTGCCATTTCTGAAGAACAGGCAAAATTAATCTTTAAAGACGAGGATCCAATTGGAAAAGCAATAACCTACAACACGGCAACTTATACCGTAAAATCGGTTTATCGTATCATTAAACCTTCATCAATCGAACCTAATTATGTTTTTAGCGGCGTAAAACGTGAAGGCGACGAAAATAGTTGGGGAAACTTCAATTATGGCTTGCTTGTTAAGATCAAAAAAGGCGCCGATCCAGTTGCAGTTTTAAAGAAAATGCAAAATGTCAATTTTGTTAACAGAACTTTGAAAGATGCTAAAGAAAGCGGACAAACCGTAGAACAATATGTAAAAGAAAATGGAGAAATCACCGTGATTCTGGACCAATTGCAAATGTCTCGCTTGCATGGAACAAAAAGTTCAGCAGGACAAAATTTCCCAGAAGGTGTAGGCAATTTAAAATTACTCTATATCATGAGTGGTTTATCTGTTTTAATTCTGGTTTTATCATTAGTTAACTACATCAATTTAGCTACTGCATCGGCAATAAAACGCGCAAAAGAAGTTGGAGTTCGTAAAATTGTAGGAGCTTCAAAGAAACAAATTATAACACAGTTCATTTTTGAAACGGCAATAATTGTTATACTGGCTATTTTGTTTGCTTTGGCGATTGTAGAGCTTTCATTACCTTATTACAATACCTTTTTGAAGAAAAATTTGACTATGAATGGCAGTGAATTTTACCTGCAGCTCATTTTTATATTTGGATTAGTAATCATTCTTGCGGGTATTTTCCCTGCCATTTATATCTCAAATTTTGAGACGTTAAAAGTTCTAAAAGGTAATTTCTCCAGAAGCAAAAGCGGTATTTGGATTCGAAATTCAATGCTTATTTTTCAATTCGGAATTGCAGCATTTTTTATCATTGGTGCTTTGATTGTCAATTCTCAGGTTAATTATATGATGAATAAAGATCTCGGATTCAGTGGTGATCAGGTAATCTCAATTACATACAACAAACCAGACAGACAAAAAAGAGTACAACAATATGGTGTTGATAAATTTGAAATTAAAAAAATACCTGGCGTCGTAGATGTTACTACGTTTGCAGGAAGTTTTGGAGGCAGCACCAACTCAAGTTCTGGATTTACACATAATGGTATTTTTGTTCAACCACGAAATGTTGAAATGGATTTTGGTTTCCTTGAAATGATGAAAATAAAAATCGTTGAAGGCCGCGATTTATCCCCTCAATTCGCTTCAGATACCGTAAGCAGTATGCTGATTAATGAAACATTAGCTAAAACGCTGAATTTGAAAAAACCAATTAATACGATTATAACTTCGGGGTGGAGTATCGGAGATGGCAATAGTTTGAAGTTCAAAATTGTGGGTGTTGTGAAAGATTTTCATATTACAGGACTTCAAAATAAAGTTCCACCAATGGTTTTTATAAACATTAAAACTTTAAAATGGAATAATTTCAACAACATCTTTGTAAAGGTTTCACCAAATAATTTAACAGAAACGTTAGAAAAATTGAAATATTTTTGGGAGAAAAACGTAAACCCAGACTACCCTTTTGACTATCAATTTGTTAACAAAGGATTTGCAAAGACTTATGAAGAACAAGTTAAGCAAAAAAACCTCTTTTTCATCTTAAATTTGGTTGTAATTGTAATTGCCATTTTCGGATTGTTCGCTTTGGCATCATTTTCGATGGAGAGAAGACTGAAAGAAATTGCCATTAGAAAAACATTAGGAGCAGAAACTGATATTTTAGTAAAAGAATTATCAAAACAATATATAATTTTCTGTCTAATAGGATTTGGAATCGGAATTATTCCAGCTTACATCTTATTACAAAAATGGCTTGAAGATTTTGCTTTTAGAATTGGAATATCACCCGTTCCTTTTGGTATTGCATTGATCTCGCTTCTGTTTTTAACATTGCTAATTGTTTTAACAAAAGCTTTTCAGGTAACCAAAATAGACGTTTTAAAATATTTAAAATACGAATAAGCTTGTAGACCATTTTTTTTAGAACCCGACAGATTCCCTGTAAATCTGCCGGGTTTTTTATTTTAATTCATCGTTACAGCATCAGAATAAAGTAGTTTATCTAAACTTTCATCACGACTATACACATCTGGGAAAAAGTTTATTTCACCATTATCCTGAACCCAGGCAGTGAAATAACCTATATAAACCGGGATTTTTTGTTTAAGCATACAGGTTGTTTCTTTTTCGCCGCTCATAGCTTTATCAATTTTATCTGCAGGCCAGTCTGGATTATCTTTTAAAATAGCCAGAGCCAAATTTTTTGCTTCTTTTACATTAATACAACCATGACTGAATGTACGATTTTCAAAATCGAATAAACTTTTTGCCGGTGTATCGTGCATGTAAATATCATTTGGATTTGGAAACATGAATTTTACCAATCCCAATGAGTTTTTAGGTCCTGGTTTTTGTCTTACACGACCTCCATTCCATTCCATATTATTTTCGGCCAGATAATTTTTATCTCTTGCAATCTGCGATTTCAATTCATTTTGAATAATACTCTGCGGAACATACCAATACGGACTGAAAACAATTCGGTCCATCATACCACTGAATATTACGGTTTCACTCAACCTATTACCAACAAAAATATCCGAAACAAGAGCATATTTCCCATCCTTTACATAAAACATCCTAAAAGAAGGAATATTGACCATTACATACTCATTTGCTTTAGACAAGTTGGTCGGAATCCATCTACATCTTTCCATGTTCAACATTATAGTCTTAATACTTTTGCTGATGGGCTCATTCATCTGATTGATATGCTCTCTAGTTATGGCATAATTTATTTTCAGATTGTATCGTTTTTTGTAATTCCAAACTGCAGCCATTAATTCTTCATCATAAACATTACTTTTAGAATCACGTTTCAAATCTCCAATAATAAACAAACGCTCTCTAATTTGTTTAATAGCAACTGCAGTATCATCTGGTCTTAAATCTTTGAAATTCGCACTGTCAATTGTAATTTTCTTCCAAAGGCCATCAGTTTCAATTTTTCGATATTTTTTTAATGCGTCTTTCAATTTGTAGTATTGACTAAACAAAAGATTATCATCTTCATTTAAGCGATTGGTGTCTACAATTAAAGAATCTAAAATTTTAGAATAAGAAATACTTTTAGCAGGCAAAAACCAGCCAATTTTCTTTAATGTCGCAGGATCTACCCCAGAATAGACATTACTGGCATAGAAAATATACATATTAGTTAGAAGCAATTCGGTATCTAACTTTGGAGGATCAATATTATCACTTTCATTAAATGCTTGATCGATTACCTCTTTATAAGGCATTTTATTATCGATTCCCTGATCTTTCAGCACATTTACTTTTTGATACAATAAGGCCGCAAATTCAGTAATCTTATCATCATCATACCAAATCGATTTATACTGCTTGTTTTTGTAAAGATCCTCAACATCTTTCTGATACTTTTTTAGTTTAGGATATTTTTTAAAGAAAGCATTTAAAGATGCCGCATCTATGTTGAGCGCTGAGACATATTTATTATTCATAAAAGCCTTTCTGCTTTCTGTTTTATCTGAGTAAGGATGAAATGAAAATGCAAAAAAGCTAATCGCAATAATAATTGTAGAAAAAGTAAAATTTCGCATATTTTTAAAGTTTAGAATGATAAAAAATAACTTCTCAAAAAAAATACGGAAAACCCAATAAAGAATTCTAAAAGATAAGTTTTCACATACTTTTTTTAACTGGAAATCATAGATTTGGGTACTCAAATATAGCGAAGTTTTATGAGAATCAACTTCAAAAAAGAAGAATATTTATACAAAAAAGCAGTCTTGACTAGACCAAAATATTTCTATTTTTAGATTTAAAAGTTCAAAAAAAATAAACTTCATAATTTTGAATAATCTCTATATCAATAATTACAATTCAAAATCGCTTAATTCCGAACTTAATGCGTTATCTTTGCACCCTGAATTCAGTTTAAATAAGTACAATCTTTAAAACTGACTTTTTAGTATAGAAAAATAGCCCATTACAATGAAATTAGATAGAAAAGAAATTCTTAAAGCATTAGAAACAATTACTATTGCTGGCGAAGGAAAAAATATGGTTGAAAGCGGCGCTGTAACCAATGTTATTACTTTTGGCGATGAAGCTGTTGTAGACCTTGTATTGCACACACCGGCAATGCACATTAAAAAGAGAGCAGAAGACGATATTAGAAAAACAATTCACGAATTGATCTCTCCTGATGCTAAAGTTAAAGTAAATATTAAAGTAGAGTCTCCTGAAAAGCCTGAAATTAAAGGTCGTGCTATTCCAGGAATCAAAAATATTATTGCAGTTGCCTCTGGAAAAGGAGGAGTAGGAAAATCTACTGTAACGGCAAACTTAGCGGTAACGCTTGCAAAAATGGGCTTTAAAGTTGGTGTTTTAGATGCTGATATCTATGGTCCTTCAATGCCGATTATGTTCGACGTTGAAAACGAAAAACCGGTTTCTATAACGGTTGACGGAAAATCAAAAATGAAACCTATCGAAAGCTACGAAATCAAAATGCTTTCTATCGGATTTTTTACTGCTCCAAGTCAGGCTGTAATCTGGAGAGGTCCAATGGCTGCAAAAGCATTAAATCAAATGATTTTTGATGCAGATTGGGGCGAATTAGATTTCATGCTTTTGGATTTACCTCCTGGAACCGGAGATATTCACTTGTCTATCATGCAGTCTCTTCCTATTACTGGAGCTGTTGTAGTAAGTACACCACAAGCTGTAGCTTTAGCAGATGCTAAAAAAGGAGTAGCGATGTTTATGCAGGATAATATCAATGTTCCGGTTTTAGGAATTATTGAAAACATGGCTTATTTCACGCCTGAAGAATTACCTGACAATAAATATTATATCTTTGGACAAGAAGGTGCTAAAAATCTTGCTCAAGATCTTGAAGTTCCATTTTTAGGAGAAGTTCCAATTGTACAATCTATTCGTGAAGCAGGAGATTACGGTCGTCCAGCAGCATTGCAAACCGCTTCTGCAATAGAAAAAGTATTTGAAGAAATTACTAGAAATGTAGTTCAGGAAACAGTAAACAGAAACGAAAGCTTACCTGCAACTGAAGCTATTAAAATTACAACAATGGCAGGTTGCTCTGCAGTAAAGAAAAATTAATTAGAAAATGAGATAATTTGTCAATTAGATAATTTTTTAAAATCTTCTAATTGGCACATTATCACAATTGACACATTATAATTATGACAACAGAAGAATTAACAAATAATGTTTTATTGGCCTTAGATGAGATAAGACCATTTTTAAAATCTGACGGTGGAGATATTTCATTAATTTCTATTGAAGATGACAAACATGTAAAAGTTCGTTTGGAAGGAGCTTGTATTAGCTGCAGCGTTAATCAAATGACACTGAAAGCAGGAGTTGAAACAACTATAAAAAAATATGCACCACAAATTGAAACAGTGGTAAACATAATGTAACAAAAGAATACATTTTGTAAAGAATCGTTTTTTTGATTTTTAACAAGAATAATAAGCCTTATTGTTGTTTGTGTGAAAAATTCACAAAAAAACCTTTATAAAATGCAGTTTTTTGAGACATTCATAAAAAACTACTCAAAGATTTAAGAGTTTCGGTTACAGAATTGTTACATTTTTAATTTAAATTTGTAAACTAACCCTAAATCTTAAACTATGAGAAACTATTACGCTCTTTTTTTATTATTGTTTGTAAGTGTCGTAAATGCACAACAGGGTCAAACGCTTCTTGCTTATAAAGCTTGGGTAAATGAATCTGAAGAATGGTCAGATTTTCAATATTCGGGACAAATTATATTTTCTACGAATGGAAAAACTGAAGAAGGCGCTTTAAGAATTGGCAATTATGATTTTTTATATGACCTTTGCGACGGAAAAGCAAAGTTTTCAAATAAAGCAACTTACAGTTCTGCCGAGTTCTCTCATCCGAGAAAACTTGCCGCACTGACAGACAAGCAAGGAGTATTAAACTCTACCTACGAAGGAACATTAATTTTCCAAGCTGATAAAGATTATTACTCTGTCATCTCCGTTGTCACTATATTAGAAAAGGGAGGCAATATAATTGGTGTAAAAATGCGCCTGAAAGACGGCAATCGAAAAGAATATGCTTTTAGCTTAAAAGACAAAAGTTAAAATTAATAAAGAGTTTGAACACGTTTTCAAATTCTATAATAAAATTCCAATAATTTAAAATGGATGTATTAATAAAGATTAAAGATCGAGAAGGAGTTATACACGAATTACAGGCTCCAACTGATATGGCAATGAACATAATGGAGTTATGCAAAGCATACGAACTTCCTGTTGAAGGAACTTGTGGCGGAATGGCCATGTGTGCTTCTTGTCAGTGTTATGTTCTAAATGATGTTGCATTACCAGAAATGGGAGACGATGAAGAAGCCATGCTTTCGGAAGCTTTTTACGTTAAATCAAATAGCCGTTTAGGATGCCAGATTCCAATTACTGAAGATTTAGAAGGTTTAGAATTAGAATTAGCACCTGAATACTAAAAATATAAAAAAAGCGAGAATTAAATAATTCTCGCTTTTTTTATACCTAGTGATTTTTTTCAAGACTTAACCACTTATTTCCATTTCCAATCAAACTCCGAAATAAAGCTTATTCCTTTTTTTTCAGTTATCATTTTTAACTCATCTCTAAGGGCCTCAATATTTTTAACTTCAGATTTTGGAATCATAATACTCAAACCTGTCTTTAAAGCGATAAAAAAATAATCCTTTATTTCACTGATATTCTCAAATCCAGAAAAATTCAATTCTGAACTACCAATATCTTTACTAAAAGCCTCCAATACATCTTCTTTAAAAAGCAATTTGGAAGCAACTCCAATTCTATTTTTAAAATTCTCTTTCACATATTTCCTAAAAACTCTTTTGTAGTATATTTTCAAATAAATAGGGAAAAAACAAAAACAAAAAATACTTGCTCCTGCAAAGTAATAGGCCAACGGGAGATTATTAGTTACATAAAACAAAAAGCCAATTAATAGCAGTATCATCAAAACTAATACTCGACCCGTTTTTCTTTGTTTCTTTATTAATTTACTTTTTGAAGCCAAGTATAATTGCTGCTGTAAATAATCGTTTTCTGTTAAGCTATAATTCAGTTCCATTTCACACAAATGTATTTATTGAGCTATAAAAGTATTTTTAATAGTTTCTTTTTAACACCATAAAAAGTTTTATTACTACTATCATAGGATGTATTAATGAATCAAAAAAGCCGTAATTACTTTCGCAATTACGGCTTTCTCTTTATAACAATTTTCTTTAATCTCTAAGACTATACCAAACCAGCTTGAATTAAATATTCAGCAATTTGAATCGTGTTTGTTGCAGCACCTTTTCTTAAGTTATCAGCAACAATCCACATGTTTAATGTGTTTGGCTGACTTTCGTCACGACGAATTCTTCCAACAAAAACATCATTTTTACCTTCTGCATATAATGGCATTGGGTAGGTAAAAGTATCTAAATTATCCTGCACCACTACTCCATCAGTGTTGTGTAAGATTTCGCGAACTTCATTCACTTCAAAATCATTTGTGAACTCCACATTCACAGCTTCACTATGTCCACCTACAACTGGGACACGAACTGCAGTAGCTGTAACTCTAATCGTGTTATCACCTAAGATTTTTTGAGTTTCACGAACTAATTTCATTTCTTCTTTAGTGTATCCGTTATCCTCAAAACTATCGCAATGTGGAATTGCATTTCTGTGAATTGGATATTTATAAGCCATATCACCTTGAATTCCTGCGTATTCGTTTTCTAATTGTTTTACTGCTTTTACTCCAGTTCCCGTGATCGACTGGTAAGTAGAAACAATAATTCTTTCGATATTATATTTTCTGTGCAAAGGAGCCAAAGCTAATACCATCTGAATTGTAGAACAGTTTGGGTTTGCAATGATTTTATCTTCTTTAGTCAAAACAGAAGCGTTGATTTCTGGAACTACTAATTTTTTAGTAGGATCCATTCTCCATGCAGAAGAGTTGTCAATAACGGTTGTTCCAGCAGCAGCAAATTTTGGCGCCCATTCTAATGAAGTATCTCCACCAGCTGAGAAAACAGCAATATCAGCTTTCATATCAACTGCCGTTTGTAAACCAACTACTTTATATTTAGTTCCTTTGTATTCAATTTCTTTTCCTACTGATCTTTCAGATGCAACAGGAATTAATTCTGTAACTGGAAAATTTCTTTCCGCTAAAACTTTAAGCATTACTTCGCCAACCATTCCGGTAGCACCTACAACTGCAATTCTCATTTTTATATTTTTAAATAATCAATTAATCTAATTTGTAAAGCAAAAATAAGTATAATAAAAGTCTTGACAAGGTGATTCACAAAAAATAACAAAATGTTACAAAATAAACATTTTGTAAAAAAACCGCCTCTTTAGAAGGCGGTTAAGTTAGACTTAGTGTAGCGGTATTATATTTTTATTTATTTTTTAATAAATCTCTAATTTCTGTAAGCAATTCTTCCTGAGTTGGTGCTGCAGGCTGATTTGGTGCTGGTTCTTCTTTCTTTTTAAGACTGTTTAATGCTTTAATGATCAAGAACAAAACAAAAGCTACAATAATAAAATTAATTACTGCCGAAAGAAACATACCATATTTAACTCCACCAAAAGCGGTCAAATCTTCTATCCTTGATAAATGAGCTGCGTCTAAAGCAGGTTTTAGCACTAAAGGTGTAATTACATCTTCTATAAATGAACTTACAATTTTACCAAAAGCAGCTCCAATAATTACTGCAACAGCAAGGTCAACTACGTTGCCTTTCATTGCAAATGCCTTAAATTCTGAAAAAAATCCCATATCTGATTTGTTTAGTTTTACATTAAATGAATATCGAAAATACGTAATTTTATTGAAAGTTCTTAACGCTATCGGAAAAATACGCGTTTTACTCGCTGCGAAATACTGGTCATTATCTCATACGGAATTGTTTTTAAAGCTACTGCCATCTCAATTACCGTTGGGCTTTCGCCGAAAATAATTACAGGATCGCCCTCTTTACAATCAATTTCTGAAACATTTACCATTAGCATGTCCATACAAACACTGCCAACAATTGGTGCTTTCTGATTTTTGATCGTGACAAATCCCACTTCATTTCCCCATAATCTCGAAATTCCGTCGGCGTAACCAATCGGGATTGTGGCAATTTTAGTTTGTTTTTCTGCCATAAAACGGCGTCCGTAACCTACGCTGTCACCAGCAGGAATCACACGAACCTGAGAAATAATGGATTTTAAAGTCCCAACATTTTCTAAATATTTCTGTTCTGCAGAATCATTTGAAACGCCGTATAAACCAATTCCTAAACGAACCATATTATATTGGGCATTCGGGAAATTACTGATTCCAGAAGTATTCAAAATATGTCGAATCGGATTGATGTTCAATTCTGAAATTAATCGCGAAGATAATTTCTCAAACAATGCAATCTGTTTATTTACAAAGTCATAATGTTTCGGATCATCGCTTGTCGCTAAATGCGATAAAATACTTTGAACACGAACAGTTGAATTTCCTTTCAAGGTATCTATTAATTCCTGAAGCGTATTTTCTTCAAAACCTAAACGATGCATTCCTGTATCAATTTTGATATGAATCGGGAAATCTTTTAAGTTCTTTTCACGTGCGATTTTCAAAAAGGCATTTAATCCTTTTATGCTATAAATTTCGGGTTCTAACTGATATTGAATGATGGATGGAAAACTGGTAGATTCCGGATTTAAAACCATAATTGGCAATTTAATTCCACCATTTTTCAACGAAATCCCTTCATCGGCGAAAGCCACTCCTAAATAATCAACTTTATGATGTTCTAGCAATTTTGCAATTTCTAAACCGCCGTTTCCATACCCAAAAGCCTTTACCATTACCATCATCTTGACATTTGGTGCCAATTTAGATTTAAAGTAATTGAAATTATGACTAATAGCATCGAGATTGATTTCCAGAACTGTTTCGTGTGTTTTTTCTTCAAGAAGCGAAACAATTTCTTCAAATTTAAAAGACCTTGCTCCCTTTATTAAAATGGTTTCATTTTGAAAATTCAAACTTTCAACTGCTTCGATAAAATCAGCCGTACTTGGAAACATTATACTGTTTGGAAATTTAGCAACAAAAGATGAAATAGTTTCTCCAATACCAATTAAGCGATTTATTTTATTGTCTGAAATTAATTGTGCTACTTTAGAATACAATTCTTCATTTGTAAATCCGCTTTGAAAAATATCTGATAGAATTACTGTTTTTGAAGCGCTTTTTTTCTTTTGGCTTTCTAAGAAATCCAAAGCAATTTTTAATGATTGAAAATCAGAGCTGTAACTATCATCTATAATACTGCAGTTATTGATTCCGTTTTTAACTTCGAGACGCATTCGAACAGGATACAGCATCTCAATTCTGCTTTGAATAACTTTCTGGTCGTATTTAAAATACAGCAAAACCAATAAACAGGAAATAGCATTTTGTACAGAAGCCGAGTCGTTAAACGGAATTTCTAAACTGAATTTTTCATTGTTATATTGATATTCAATATTAATGTGATCGTTTTTACTTTCTTTTTTTGAAATAAAAACATTTGCATTTTGATCTGAAAAACTCCATGAAAATAACGTTTGATTCGCGTGATTCAATTCATTCAAGCAAAGATCAACTTTTTCATTTTTTTGATAAATCACTACTGAAGCATCTTTGAACAGCAATAATTTTTCTTTGATTTTTTGTTCTAAATTTTCGAATCCTTCGTCGTGAGCAGAACCAATACTCGTTAAAACTCCAATAGATGGTTTTATGATTTTCTCCAACTTAGCCATTTCATTGACTGTAGAAATTCCTGCTTCAAAAATCCCTAAATTGTGTTTTTCGTTGATTGAAATCACCGAAAGTGGAACTCCGACTTGAGAGTTATAACTTTTTGGACTTCTAACAATATTATAATCAGGACTCAATAAGAAATTAAGCCATTCTTTTACGATTGTTTTGCCGTTACTTCCTGTTAGTCCGATAACTGGAAAATGGAATAAATTTCGGTAATAGGCAGCAAATTCCTGAAGAGCCTGAAGCGTATTTTCGACAACTAAGAAATTAGCTTTATCTGCATAACCTTCCGGAATATACTGAACCACAAAATTCTGTACTCCGTTTTCTATTAAATCGGAAATAAATAAATGAGCATCATTATTTACACCTGCCAAGGCGAAGAATAAAGTTTGAGATCCGTTTTGCAGTGAACGGCTGTCTATTGAAATATGGTCAATAAAAACATCAGTTTCTGAACCAATCCATTTGGCGTTTAGAACTGAAATCAGGCTTTTTAAATTTAGGCTCATTTAGAAATATCTTTTTTTCAAAATTAAGATATTAAAGATAGAAAAGAGTTGTGATTTTCTTAAAAAAAAACAAACTTAGAGATTAGAAAAGTCTGCCACGAATTTCACTAATTACACTAATTTTTCTACTTTCTAGAAATATAGATTAGAATAACCCAATAAAAGAAATTCGAGAAAATTTGTGCAATTCGTGGCAAAGAATAATATTTGAGTATATTTGTTTATTACCCGAAAAATTGCCTGTTTTGAAAAAAATACTTCCGCTTTTCTCCTATATACTCCATCCGATTTTTATAGCGCTTTATGCTACAATGTTTTATTTATTCTGTAAAGGAGATATCTTTGGTACACAGGAAAAATATTATGTCCTGCTTCAGATATTGGTGATCAATGTGATTGTACCTATTTTATTTTATTTACTTCTTAAGTCTACAGGACACGTAAAATCTGTTATGCTGAGTCAGACCTCCGAGCGTACAATTCCACTAATCTTACAGTGTTTTTTATATATTTTGCTGGTAAAACGAAGTATCGTTATTGTGCGTTATCCTGAACTTCACTTCTTTTTTCTAGGCGCATTATTCAGTGCTATTCTGGCTTTGGTATTTGCACTTTTCAAAATAAAAGCGAGTTTACATATGGTTGCCATTTGCGGTTTTGCCATTTTTGTAATTGGGTTAAACATTCATCTTCAAATGCATAATCCGTATTGGCCGGCATTATTAATTTTGTTGTCGGGAATTGTCGCTTCATCTCGTTTAGAAATGAATGCTCATACTTCAAGAGAAATATTAATTGGTTTGTTTATTGGAATAATGCCTCAGTTATTGTTTTTATACCTGTGGTTATAAAATGTAAAAAATCAATCCGGCATTTAAGCTTTTCATGTTGATTTTTTCTCCTGATAAAGTCGTCGCTGAATTAAACAAAGGACTTAGGCCATAATACAAATATACATTCCAAGTGTTGTATCCTGCTGCCAAATAAGGCCCGTATTGAAATTTATTAATATCCTTGTTATTATTAATTCTATAGGTATTTTCACCGTCATCTAAAAGAGAAGTACTCGAGAAAATGTAACTCAGTTTTACTCCACCATAGATACGCCAAAATTTAGTGCTTTCGTAAGTAGAATTTCTCCATCTGAATTCTATTGGAAGATCTACAGAATACTGTCTGTAACGATTAGAGGCAAATTCGCTGGAATTATTTACTCCATATATAATTGCACCTGCAGCATCTTTAGAAATATTTAAATTCTGATTGTAATTTTGATAGCTCAACCCTAATCCTGTCGCAATCGCTACTGTTCTGGATTTGTTAACCGGCATATCGCGTAAGAATCCTGCAGAAAGTCCAAGTGAAAATTTATTCTGTTTAAAATTAATTGGAATATCTGTAAACATGTTATAGGTCATAGAAAAGAAAAACTGATCTTCTCTATATAAAGAGTCTATTTTAACTACCGGTTTTATCTCAGGTTTAACCGCTTCTTGTGCAAAAGAGCTAAAAAAAGTGAGTAAAAATAGGCAGCTAAAAATAATTCGCATATCGTAAGTTTGTTTTTAAAAGGTTGTTTTAAACAAACGTTCTTGTACATCTGTTTATTTCATATACAAATATAATATAATGCTTTTTCAGGCAGCGCTAAGAACTACAAATATTCTTATTTTGCTTACGAATAAAATTAATTGTTGCATTTTTTTCAATGAATTGACCGACAGAAGCAAAAAATTGATGAATTTTCTTTTTATGTTTTATACCTTTGCAGGATAATGAAGAAAAAGCAGCTCATATTAAGTTTATCCTTTGCTGTAACAATATTGTTCTCGATATTGTTTCAGTCGATACACAGTTATGAGCACATCGTAAAACAACTTTCTGAAAAGCAGTGTCATCATAATTACAATGATCCAAATGGTGAAATAACGCATCAGCATCATGATTATGACGTTTGTTTTGTTTGTCATTTTGTCTTTGAATCCTTTATTATTCCAAAGGATTTCTCTTTTCAGTTTCATTCTTTTGATCGCGAAACTCCTTATTTCTTCCCTTTTTCAGAAAAGATTTTTTCAATTTCAAGTACCTCGTATTTCTTGCGGGGACCTCCCACAGCTTTAGTTTCTTAAATTTTCGATTTCGAAAAAAATCACATTTCTTTTAATTAAAAATTCAAAAACCGTTGAGTTTCCTAATCCTAATGACTTAAAGTTGGGATCAGAATGCTTTGCTGTTTGTTTTGTTTTTTTATTAAAAGAAAAATCAAATTAACTATAGCATCATTTTCAAATGAAAAAATTCATATTAGCCCTTATTTTAGGGTTCTCGGGCATTTTATCTGCTCAAAATTCGGTTTCAGGTACTGTGACTGATAATCAAAATAATCCATTGCCTGGCGTTTCTGTTTATGCACCTGAGATTCATAAAGGAACCACTACAGACGCAAATGGAAAATACGAACTAAACAATCTTCCAAACGGAAGTCTTAGACTTGCTTTTACCTATGTTGGATATGCTAATCAAAACAAAACGATAGCAAAATTATTAAAGCAAAATACTTTAGACATTACACTAGAGGAATCTATTTTAGAAATGGATGAAGTGGTGGTTTCTACTCCGTTCAACAAATTACAATCGCAAAACGTAATGAAAATTGAGCACGAAAGCATCAAAACATTACAGCAAAAAGGAACCTCAACTTTGATTGAAGGTTTGGCTACAATCCCTGGAGTTTCTCAAATTTCAACTGGAACTTCTATCGGAAAACCTGTAATTCGTGGACTTAGTGGAAATCGTGTTTTGGTATATTCTCAAGGTGTTCGTATCGAAAATCAACAGTTTGGAGACGAACATGGTTTAGGTTTAAATGATGCCGGAATTGAAAGCGTAGAAGTAATTAAAGGTCCAGCATCTTTATTATACGGTTCTGATGCTTTGGGAGGAGTTTTATATTTTAATCCAGAAAAATTTGCTGATGCTGGCGATTTTAAAGCTAACTTCAGTCAAAAATATTTCACCAATACACAAGGAAGTAATTCTTCTATCGGATTAAAAACATCTACAGAAAATTGGAAATTCTTAGCTCGTGGAAGTTACAACACGCATTCAGATTATAAAATTGCAGATGGTGACCGCGTAACGAATTCACGTTACAATGAAACTGATTTTAAAACAGGAATTGGATACAGTAATTCAACTTTCTCAAGTGTTTTAAGATATAACTACAACAAATTGGATATCGGAATTCCAGAAGACGGAATTGCAGAACAATCTTCTAGCAAAGACACACAATTTCCAAGACAGGGAATTTTCAATCATTTATTGAGTTTGAATAATACTGTATTTTTTGAAAACTCAAAATTAGACATTGATTTAGGCTATATTTCTAATGATCGAAGCGAGTTTGAAGACAGCAACGAAGCTTCTTTACACATGAAATTGAATACTTTCAATTATAATGCAAAATATCATTTCCCTAAATTCGGAAAAATCGAAACTATTGTAGGTGTTCAGGGAATGCACCAAACGAATAAAAATTCTGGTGAAGAATATTTAATTCCAGATGCAACAACTAACGATTTTGGTGTTTTTGGAACAGCAAATTACGAATGGAACAACAGCGTTCTTCAGGCTGGATTGCGTTTTGATAATAGAAATATTACTTCAATTGCACACGGAACAGAAGGCGAAGAAGGTTATTTTCTGCCTCTTGACAAATCTTTTGACAGTTTTAATGCTTCTTTAGGTTACAAAACCAAATTGGCTGATCCGTTAACAATTCGTTTGAATGTAGCAACAGGATTTAGAGCTCCAAACTTAGCTGAATTAACTTCAAACGGTGTTCACGAAGGAACAAATCGTTACGAAATTGGAAATGCTAATCTGAAAACAGAACAAAACGTTCAGACTGATTTGAATTTAGAATACAAAAGCACTCATTTCGAGTTTTTCGTAAACGGATTCTACAATCACGTAAACAACTACATTTATACTTCGCCAACTGGAGAAGTTAGAGACGACAATGATGTTTTTGCTTATATTCAGGATAATGCACAATTGTATGGCGGTGAAGTTGGTCTGCATTTTCACCCTCATCCTTTAGATTGGTTACATTTTGAAACTAGTTTTGAAACGGTTACAGGTAAAAAAGAAAACAAAGATTATCTGCCTTTAATTCCAGCAAACAACTGGAATAATACATTAAGAACTGAATTCAACATTAAAGACTGGTTAAGCGAAGGTTTTGCCTCTTTGAATGTTTCTTCCACTTTTGCTCAAGATAATGTGAGTGGTTTTGAAACCGCTTCTAAAGGTTATACTTTAGTAAATTTAGGTTTTGGAGGAACAGTTAAACTAGGAAAAACTGCTTTCGATATTAACCTAAACGGAAACAACCTTTTTGATAAAAAATATATTGCACATCTTTCGAGATTAAAAACAGACGGTATTCCTAATATTGGAAGAAACATCGTTTTGGGAGTTAATTTTAATCTCTAATTTTTAAACCATATAAGTCATATAAGAGTAGTTTCAAATTAAATGAATTTATGTAACTTATATGGTTATTTTTTTTAACAATTAGAAAGTTTTTCTTACTTTATTTTTTTAAACAAAAAAGACTATTTTTGTTACAACAGATAAAAACTAACTATGAAAAAAACATTTTTATTAATGGCTATTACAACTGCAGGAATCTCATTTGGACAAGGCAAAATTCAATATCCGCAAACTAAAAAAGGCGAAACTGTTGATGTTTATTTTGATACCAAAGTAAGTGATCCTTACCGTTGGTTAGAAGATGATAAATCTGCTGAAACCGGTGCATGGGTAAAAGCTGAGAATGAAGTAACTTACGGTTACTTAGATAAAATTCCGTTTCGTGAAGAATTAAAAAAACGAATGGAAAAATTGTGGAACTACGAGAAAATCGGTGCTCCATTTAAAGAAGGAAAATTTACGTATTATTCTAAAAACAACGGACTTCAAAATCAATCTGTTGTTTACAGAAAAGATTTAAACGGAAAAGAAGAAGTTTTCTTAGATCCAAATACTTTTTCAAAAGACGGAACAACTTCACTTGGAGGATTGAATTTCTCTAAAGATGGAAACAAAGCCGCTTATTCAATTTCTGAAGGTGGAAGCGACTGGAGAAAAGTAATTATTATTGATGCTGTTTCTAAAAAAGTTTTAGAAGACACATTGGTTGATGTAAAGTTCAGTGGCGTTTCTTGGTATGGAAATGAAGGTTTCTATTATTCAAGTTACGACAAACCAAAAGGAAGTGAATTGTCTGCTCTAACCGATCAGCACAAACTCTATTTCCATAAACTAGGAACTTCCCAAAAAGAGGATAAAGTAATTTTTGGTGCCGATAAAAAAAGAAGATACGTTGGAGGTTATGTAACAGAAGACAATCGTTACTTGGTAATTACAGCTGCTAATTCTACTTATGGAAACGAATTGTACATTAAAGACTTAACGAAACCTAACAGTCCAATTGTAACGATTGTAGACAATTTCAATAGCGACAACAGTATTATTGAAAACGAAGGAAGCAAATTATTCATCGAAACCGATTTTAATGCGCCAAACAAACGCGTTGTTACGGTCGATGCTGCAAATCCGAAACCAGAAAACTGGAAAGATTTCATTAAAGAAACCAACAATATTTTATCACCTTCAACAGGTGCAGGATATTTCTTTGCTAATTATACTAAAGACGCTGTTTCATTTGTACAACAGTATGATTACAACGGAAAATTAATTCGTGAAATCAAACTTCCAGCAGTTGGAACTGCAGGCGGATTTGGAGGTAAAAAAGAAGAAAAGATTCTATACTATAGCTTTGCAAATTACACAACTCCGGGTAGTATTTATTCTTTTGAACCAAAATCTGGAAAATCTGAGATTTATCAGAAACCTAAAGTAGATTTCAAAAGCGAAGATTACGAGTCAAAACAAGTTTTCTACACTTCAAAAGATGGTACAAAAGTTCCGATGATTATTACGTATAAAAAAGGAACAAAATTAGACGGTAAAAACCCAACAATCCTTTACGGTTATGGCGGATTTAATGTTAGTTTGACACCAAGTTTCAGTATTGCAAATGCTGTTTGGATGGAAAATGGCGGAGTTTATGCAGTTGCCAACTTAAGAGGTGGTGGTGAATATGGAAAAAAATGGCATGATGCAGGAACGAAATTGCAGAAACAAAATGTATTTGACGATTTTATCGCTGCTGCAGAATATCTAATTGCTCAAAAATATACCTCACCTGATTATTTAGCGATTCGCGGAGGATCGAACGGAGGTTTATTAGTTGGTGCTACAATGACACAACGTCCAGACTTAATGAAAGTCGCTTTACCAGCAGTTGGAGTTATGGATATGCTTCGTTACAATGCTTTTACAGCTGGTGCAGGTTGGGCTTTTGATTACGGAACCGCTCAGGACAACAAAGAAATGTTCGAATATTTAAAAGGATATTCTCCAGTTCACAACGTTAAAAAAGGAACACATTATCCTGCTACAATGGTAACAACAGGAGACCATGATGATCGTGTTGTTCCGGCACACAGTTTCAAATTTGCTTCTGAATTACAGGAAAAACAAACGGGTGAAAATCCAGTTTTAATTCGAATTGATGTTAAAGCAGGGCACGGAGCAGGAAAATCTGTTGCGGCTACCATTCAAGAGAATGTAGACATTCAAGCTTTTACACTTTATAATATGGGCTTTAAAGCTTTGCCTAAAAAGTAAGACTTTAAGCTTAATTTTTTTTTTAGCCACGAATTCACGAATTATTTTCTGAATCGTGGCTAATTTTTTTGCCACGAATTACACTAATTCCCACTAATTTAAATTTTTGAAAATTTTATATTGTGCTTATGTTTTGCCACAGATTAAAAGGATTAAAATGATTTTAATGTTTATTTTTTTCTTTAACAATCTGTGAAAATCCTTTAATCTGTGGCAAATAAAAAAAAGAATTCAAGGAAATTAGTGTAATTCGTGGCAAACCTTTTTTAAATTTGAGAAACTAAAAACTTAAACAATGGAAATTATAAAATGGGGAATTATTGGCTGTGGAAATGTAACCGAAGTCAAAAGCGGCCCAGCTTTTCAGAAAGCTCCAAACTCAGCTTTAGTTGCCGTTATGCGAAGAGATGCAGCACTAGCTGAAGATTACGCCAAACGACACAACGTTCCGAAATGGTATTCAAAAGCTGAAGATTTAATAAATGATCCAGAAGTTGATGCTGTTTATATTGCTACTCCTCCATCTTCTCATAAAGAATATACTATTTTATGTGCCAAAGCTGGAAAACCAGTTTATGTTGAAAAACCAATGGCTTTGACTTTTGAAGAATGCAACGAAATGATCAGCGTTTGTAAAGAACACAACGTTCCTTTATTTGTTGCCTATTACAGAAGAGCTTTACCGCGATTCTTAAAAATAAAAGAAATTATAGATCAAGGAAAATTAGGAACCATTAGACATGTAAATTGTGTTTTATATCACCCTTTTGAGCAACGTTATGATGACGAAATCAACCTTCCTTGGACTGTTTTGCCTCATATTTCTGGAGGTGGAATTTTTGTCGATTTAGCTTGTCACACTCTAGATTTTCTGGATTTTGTTTTAGGTCCGATAAAATCTGTTCGCGGGCATGCGACTTCGCAATTAATGGCTTATCCTGCAGAAGATGCCGTTTCGATGTCTTTCTTATTTGAAAACGGAGTCCACGGTTCTGGAGTCTGGAATTTTGCAAGTTACGAACGTTATGATAATACTGAAATCGTTGGAGATAAAGGAAAAATTTCTTTTTCGACTTTTGGAAATGATCCGCTGCAGATTCAATATGCAAATGGAGAAAAGGAAAGTATTGCAATAGAAAACCCGCTTCATATCCAGCAGCCATTTATTGAAACTGTTATGGCTGATCTTTTGGGTAATGGAACTTCCCCATCTAAAGGAACTTCTGGCGCCAGAACAACTTGGGTTATTGATCAGGTTTTGAAGGAATTTAGAGAGGCTTCGAAATAAGTGCCATTTTTTGCCATTTCGAGAAACGAGAAATCACAAAAACTACTCATAAAAAAGAGGATATTCTTTCGAATATCCTCTTTTTATAAAACTATAATAACGGAATAAAATTATAGGCTGTATTTGATTCCTAAAGTTAATCCTAAACCAGAGATTCCAACGTATGAACTTAATTCGTCCATTTTTTCATTAGGTCTCGTAGTATCTGTTAGATCTGTAGGAGTAGCTGTATTTGGATTAAATAATGCATTGTTAGAATTTGCATCTAATTTTTTATGATAGTTTGTATATCTCTGTGATGTATTTCTAGTTGCTAAAGCATCTTGTCCGTTTACCGTATATTCTGTTGTTTCTTTAGATTTTCCGTGAACAGTAAAGTTGCGGTATTCTAACTCTGCAAAAGCGGAAATGTGTTTTCCTAATTTATAAGATGTTCCTAATGCTGCCATAAATCCAATTGTTGGGTTTGGTTTTACTACATCTTTAGAATAAATATTATTTGTTTGCACTACATTATTACCAACATAAGATGTAAGTTCTCTATCTGTTTTAATATCTAATGTTCCGTGAACTGGAACAATAACTCCAACTTTAGTATATGGCTCAAAACCATGAGCTTCTCCTAAAAACATTACAATAGAAGGCGCTAAATCAAATGCTTTAATCTGTCCATCAGCAGTAAAACTAATATATGTAGCGACATTATTAGCAGCATCATATCCATAAAGTCTATCTACTGTTTGAGCCATTGTCTTACTATTACTTATGTAATAATTTGCAGACATTTCAACCCCTAAACGTGTAGAAAAACGGTAACCTGCTGTAATACCACTTCTAAAACCTTGTCCAAATGATCCCGTTATACTTTCTCTTGAAACCAATTTATTGTTAGTTAAAGTACCTGAATAAATATCTCTATTAGGAGCTTGTCCTCCTACTTCAGGAAATTCTGTTGAAGCTGTTTGGTTGAAATACGACCCTCCTAATTTAAAATACCAGCTTTCTGGCTTGTCTGCTTTCTCTGTTTGCGCTATTGTGGTCATTGAGCAAACTAATAATCCTAATAAAAATAGGTTCTTTTTCATAATTCTCATTTATTGATTTATACAAACTTAGATTATATTAACATATTCTTACAGTTTGTAAGGTTAGACTTGGAACGAAATCGTTGTAATTTTGAACAATATTACTAAAAAACTATTATGCGTGCATATTTTTTAACATAAAGATTTTAACATCTGTTTGAATTTTAACAGTTAAAATTTTAGTTTAATTTAAAATTAATTTGCATTTTTTCCAATTCCTGCAATAACTCGGCTGAAATCCTAACTTTTAAACGGCGACTTGGCATCGTAAGTTTAGTTACTACTTTAATTTCTTCAACTTCATTTACCTCTTGGATCTTTGTATCCTCAAGTGCGGCATCTTCATTCTCATTTTCACTTTCAAAAACGGCATCTTCAGTTTCAAAATCTGTTGGCGTTTCTACCTCAACCAATTTTTTTATTTTTTCTAATTCCATGATTTCAAAAGTCACAGCATTCTCTCCTTTGTTTTCAGCAAATAAATGACTTAACTTATGAATAAATTCAGGATGAAGATCTTTAATATTCAGTAAAACGATTAGTTTTTTAGCGAAAGCTTCCAGAATATCCTGCAATTGTCGAATCTCCACAAACTGCATTCTAGGATCTGATTTTTTCCCTGTATCGTGGTTTACCCATCCGTCTTTGATCAATATTTTCAAAAAAGCAAAATTGTTCTGAATCAAGAAATGGCGGAATTTTAAATATTCTTCACCAAAAATCTTAAACTCGTAACTTTCATCATAACCTTCTAAGTTGAATGCTGCCCAGCCTTTTCCGTTTTTGGCTACACGATGCTGAACGTTATTGATAATTCCGGCGAAATGTAAATTCTTTCCAACATATTCATTCATGCTCTTTAATGCTTCCAATCGGGCATTACAGAAGTATTTCATCTCAAATCTAAAATCATCAAGTGGATGTCCTGAAATATAAATTCCAACAACCTCTTTTTCTTTTGCCAGTTTTTCCATTGTACTCCAGTCTTCACATGGCGGTACAACTGGTTCATCAATTTGTACTTCACTAGCTTCTCCGAATAAACTTACTTGCGAAGAGTTTTCATTTTCCTGAAACTTCGATCCATAACGCATTGCTTTTTCATAGAACGTAATTCCATCACCTTCATCATGGAAATATTGTGCTCTGGTTGTCCCTTCAAAAGAGTCAAAACCTCCGGCTAATGCTAAATTTTCAATCGCTTTTTTGTTGGCAGCACGTAAATCAATTCGTTTCGCTAAATCAAAAATCGATTTATATCTTCCATCTTTTCTGTTTTCTACAATCGTTTCTACAGCTCCAGAACCTACTCCTTTAATCGCTCCCATTCCGAAACGAACCGCATAATCATCGTTTACGGTAAATTTATAGTACGATTCATTTACGTCTGGACCAAGAACTTGTAATCCCATACGTTTACATTCTTCCATGAAAAACGAAACTTGTTTGATATCGTTCATGTTATTCGAAAGTACCGCCGCCATATATTCCGCAGGATAATGCGCTTTCAAATAAGCAGTTTGATACGCAATCCACGCATAACAAGTCGAGTGCGATTTGTTGAAGGCGTAACTCGCAAAGGCCTCCCAGTCTTTCCAGATTTTCTCTAGAACTTTGGCGTCGTGACCTTTTGCTGCCGCTTGCTCCACAAACTTCGGTTTCATTTTATCTAGTACGTCTTTTTGTTTCTTACCCATCGCTTTACGCAAGACGTCGGCCTCACCCTTTGTAAATCCTGCCAAAGACTGAGACAAAAGCATTACCTGCTCTTGGTAAACTGTAATTCCGTAGGTTTCTGATAAATATTCGGCACAGGCATCTAAATCGTATTTGATTTCCTCGTCACCATTTTTTCTTCGAACGAAAGACGGAATATACTCCAAAGGTCCCGGACGATACAAGGCATTCATGGCAATTAAATCTCCAAACACCGTTGGTTTCAGATCTTTCATGTATTTCTGCATCCCAGGTGACTCATATTGGAAGATTCCAACAGTTTCACCTCTTTGGAAAAGCGCATACGTTTCTTCATCATCAATTGGAAAAGTATCTGGATTTAGCTCGATTCCTGTTCTGTATTTTACCAGTTTTACGGTATCTTTTATCAGCGTAAGGGTCTTCAAACCCAAGAAGTCCATTTTCAGCAATCCTGCACTTTCTGCAACCGAGTTATCGAACTGCGTTACATATAAATCGGAATCTTTTGCTGTCGTAACCGGAACGTAATTCGTAATATCCGAAGGTGTAATGATTACCCCACAGGCGTGAATTCCCGTGTTACGCATCGATCCTTCAAGGATTTTTGCCTGCTGAATGGTTTCTCCTGCCAAATCATCTTCATTGGCAATTGCGATTAATTCTTTTACATTATCAAATTCGTCCGAACGAAGTGCTTTTTTAACTTCCTCTTCACTCTCCGAAATAAAACGCGCCAAATTCCATTTTGACGGCATCATTCCCGGAATCAATTTCGCAATTCTATCGGCTTCAAATAAGGGTAAATCTAGTACACGAGCCGTATCACGAATCGCCGATTTGGTCGCCATTTTACCATAAGTGATAATCTGTGCCACCTGTTTTTGACCGTATTTGTTGATTACATAATCCATTACACGTCCACGACCCTCGTCATCAAAGTCGATATCAATATCGGGCATCGATACACGGTCAGGATTTAGGAAACGCTCAAAAAGTAAGTCATATTTAATTGGGTCAATATTGGTAATTCCAAGACAGTACGCAACCGCAGATCCGGCTGCAGAACCACGCCCAGGTCCTACCGAAACGTCCATATTTCTAGCTTCGGCGATGAAATCCTGTACAATCAAGAAATAACCTGGATATCCTGAATTCGAAATCGTCATCAATTCAAAATCCAAACGTTCTTGAATCGATTCGGTAATTTCGCCATATCTTCTTTTTGCACCTTCCATAGTAAGATGGCGCAAGTATTTATTTTCTCCACGAACACCACCATCTTCTTCATCTTCGGGCACCATAAATTCGTCTGGAATTTCGAATTTCGGAAGCAATACATCACGATAAAGCGAATATCCTTCAACCTTATCGATAATTTCCTGAATATTGATAATCGCTTCTGGCAAATCGGCAAAAAGCTTTTTCATCTCGTCTTGCGACTTGAAATAGTATTCCTGATTTGGAAGTCCGTAACGGTAACCACGACCACGACCAATTGGCGTTGCCTGCTTTTCTCCGTCTTTTACACACAATAAAATGTCGTGTGCATTGGCATCTTCTTTATTTAAATAATAAGTGTTGTTGGTCGCAATTAATTTGACATTGTGCTTTTGAGAGAACTCAATCAAGGTTTTGTTCACACGATTTTCATCTTCCTGATTATGGCGCATTACTTCCAGATAGAAATCTTCGCCAAATTGCTCCTTCCACCAAATTAAAGCTTCTTCTGCTTGGTTTTCTCCAATGTTCAAGATTTTACTCGGAATTTCTCCATATAAATTCCCAGACAAAACCATGATATCGCCTTTGTATTGCTCAACTATTTTTCTGTCAATTCTCGGAACATAATAAAATCCGTCTGTATAGGCAATCGAAGCCATTTTAGCCAAGTTATGATAACCAGCTTTATTTTTAGCCATTAAAACAACTTGATAACCGTTGTCTTTTTTGCTTTTATCTAAGTGATTTTCGCAAATATTAAATTCACAACCCACAATAGGTTTCACCTCTGTTTCGGTTGGTTCTTCACCTGCTTCGACTAAAGCTTTGTTTTTTCCAGAAGCCGCTTTATTATGGTTCATAACGGCACTCACAAAATGGAAAGCTCCCATCATGTTTCCTGTGTCTGTCATAGCCACAGCTGGCATTCCGTTTTTAGCGGAAGCTGCCACAATATTTCCAACTCCAATAGTCGATTGCAAAACCGAAAACTGGGTATGATTGTGTAAATGCGCAAATTTTGCTGCTTTAAAATCAGCTTTATCTTCTTCTGAAACAACAGTTTGCTGACCTTCTCCAGCAAGAGCTTTAAGCTGTTCTCTGATTTTATCAGAAGCCGCTTTTAAGTTGATATGTTTTAAACCAATTAACTTGAATGGCTCCGCATTTCTTTCTTGAAATTCTCTAAAATATTCTTTTGGAACATCTAATTCTTCTTTGGTAAAAACTTCTCTTCTAACCAATTCCAGGAAACAACGCGTAGTTGCCTCAACGTCGGCAGTTGCGTTGTGTGCTTCCGCAAAAGGCTGGTCGAAAAGATAACTGTGTAATTCGGTCAAAGTTGGAAGTTTGAATTTCCCTCCACGACCTCCAGGAAGCTGTAATAACGATGCGGTAACTTCGGTACAGGTATCCAAAACAGGCATTGAACTCATTTGAGATTCTACTCCCATTCTATGGAATTCGGCACCCATAATATTAACGTCGAATCCTAAATTCTGACCGACAATAAATTTTGTTTTGCTTAAGGCAATATTGAATTTCTCTAAAACTTCGGCCAAAGTGATTCCATCTGCTTCAGCCAATTCAGTAGAGATTCCGTGAATACGCTCAGCATCATACGGAATATTAAATCCTTCTGGTTTTACCAAATAATCCTGATGTTCGATAAGCTGTCCCATTTCGTCATGAAGCTGCCAAGCGATCTGTATACAGCGAGGCCAGTTATCAGAGTCAGTTATTGGAGCATCCCAGCGTTTTGGTAATCCGGTTGTTTCGGTATCGAATATTAAATACATATAGTGAAAATACAAAAATTAAACTCCAAATCCCAATCTTTTCCAATATAAATACTTGATTATATGGAATGTAAAAAATGGTCTTATAAATTATGGAGGAAGTTCAAATTTACGCTTTTTTTGGAGAAATAATGAAACGAAAGTTGTTAACAAAAGCATTAAAGGAGACCTGTTAAATGCAATTCTTAAAAATTTAAACACATAGAGACATAGATCTGGTTTTTGTAAAAAGAAGTTTGAAAAAAATCTAGATTTTTAACACATAGCTATATGTTTTTAATGCTTCAAATAAAATCTGTCAAAAGCAATTCTTAAAAATTCAACCCTATATCTATGTGTATTTAAATAAGTGAAACGCCTTCTTAAGATTTCTAAATCTATGTTTCTATGTATTAAAAACAACTACACCCAAAGCATTTTCATTATCAAAAACATCTATTATTCATTTTGAACACTCATTGCTCCAAAATGAACACTTTTAAGCTGTGATGTATCCTGAACTTTGCTTCATCAAATTATAACAATTAAAAAATCAATAATCATGAAAACAATTTTTATCACAGGCGCATCATCAGGTTTAGGAAAAGCAACAGCAAAATTATTCCACGAAAAAGGATGGAACGTAATCGCAACCATGAGAACACCTGAAAAAGAGACAGAACTTTCTCAATTAAAAAATGTAACGCTTTTACCATTAGACGTTACCAATTTTGATCAAATTCAAACTACAGTAAAAAAAGCATTGGAATTAAGAGACATTGACATCGTTTTTAATAATGCTGGTTATGGCTTAATTGGTCCATTAGAAAGTCTTTCAGATGATCAAATTACGAAACAACTGAACACTAATTTATTGGGAGTTATTCGTGTTACAAATGCTTTTGTTCCTTATTTCAGAGAAAGAAAAAGCGGTTTATTTATTTCAACAACTTCTATTGGCGGATTAATCGCTTTTCCTTTAGGTTCAATATATCACGCGACAAAATGGGGATTAGAAGGCTGGAGCGAAAGTATGGCTTACGAATTAAATCCGTTTGGGGTTCATATTAAAACGGTTTCTCCAGGAGGAATTAAAACAGAATTCCTTCACGGTTCTCTTGACACAGGAGCGCGACCTGAATACGAAGCGATGACCAATAGCATGTTTGCAAATGTTGGCGCTATGTTTGAGATGGCTTCAACTCCAGAACAAATTGCCGAGGTAGTTTATGAAGCAGCTACAGATGGTAAAAACCAATTACGATATGTAGCTGGAGAAGATGCAAAAGCGCTTTACAAACAAAGAATAGAATTAGGAGCTGAAGCTTTCCGTACCGAATTTGGAAAACAGTTTTTGGGAGCATAATAAATCCTGATGAGACTATCTAAAAGCTTAAAACATTTTTTAGTAGGCTCCAGCGGAGCAAATATTTATAGAAATTCAATCGCGCAGATGCACAAGAGCTCCAGCGGAGCGTAATACTCTCGAATTGTAAAGAATATTACGCTCCGCTGGAGCTCAGCTTCTCAATAATAAATATAATTTCTATAAACATTTCGCTTCTCCGAAGCTGTTTTAAAAAATCAAAGAGGCTGTTCAATACTTTTCGGAAAACCAGATTACTTTTTAAAATTTCATACTTTTATATCATGGAAAAGAAAAACAATAATCCAGCAAAAATCTCTTCTATATCGCAGTTTCATGACTTGCTTCGATTGCCAAAACCACTTCATCCGATGGTGAGTTTGGTAGATAATACGCAATTGGTTATCAATGAAGATTTAGACAACAATGCTTTCTTACTGGACTTTTATAAAATATCCTATAAGTTTTCTACCAATGGAAAAATGGGTTATGGTCAGGGCTATTATGATTTTAATGAAGGTGGATTGATGTTTGCTTCTCCCAACCAATTAATTTTTACTGAAAATGAAGAAGGAGCCGAATATGGCGGTTACACACTTTTGTTTCATCCTGATTTTATTCGAAATTATCCTTTAGGGAAAAGCATCAAAAAATATGGTTTCTTTTCTTATGATACCAATGAAGCGCTACATCTTTCAGATAGTGAAAAAACAATCATTATCGGATTATTAAAAAGCATCGAAAAAGAACTCCATACAGCAATTGACGAAATGAGTCAGGATGTGATCGTATCTTATATTGATGTTCTGCTGAATTACAGTAATCGTTTTTACAAACGTCAATTCATTACCCGAAAAACCATCAGCCACGATTTATTATTAAAAGTCGAAGAAACGCTGGACAACTATATAAGTAATGCAGAAACCTTAAAAAAAGGACTTCCATCAGTAGAATTTCTGGCGTCACAAATCAATGTTTCGAGTCATTATTTAAGTGATATGCTTCGGAATTTAACGGGACAAAATGCACAACAGCACATTCATTCCAAATTGATAGAAAAATCAAAAGACTTTTTGATAACCACTAACTTATCAGTTGCAGAAATTGCCTATCAACTGGGTTTTGAATATCCGCAGTCTTTCAGCAAATTATTTAAAAAGAAAACCAGCCTTACTCCTTTGGAATTTAAAAATTCACTGAATTAATTTTCAAAATTTTGCTTTTTCAAACACAAAACGACTTCGTAAACAAGCTCAATTTTCACACAAAAACTCATAAAATTTCATAAAAATACACCTCTTGGATGTCGTAGTATTGGAGTGTTTTTTTAATGAGATAGAATCATTCTAAAAAGGCTTTTTAAGCTTTAAAAAATCAAAAAACCTTCAATTTAAAAAGAAATCAAAACTGATAATTATTACTATTTTTATTTAATTTGTTACATATTTTCAAATAAAACCTTATATTTTATAGTGCTTTTGAGATAAATTTGCAAACTATTAAAACAAAAAACAATCAAGGAAAATTAAAGCCGAAAAAGAAAAGCAAAATCAATTTTTAAATCATTTTTCTTCCAAATTTTAGTTTACAAAAGCCAATTTTTAATTTGTAAATCAGTTTGGGTATCGTATATAATGAAATATCGAAATTGACGCTTTTTGATCTTTTTTTACTTTTGTTTTGCTATTATAATGAACAGGGAATTGCTGTGGTTATAGAAATTACAATTAAAAAAAAATAAAAATGAGTAAGACATTATTTGACAAAGTATGGGATTCACATGTTGTGCGTAAAATTGAAGATGGGCCAGATGTGTTTTTTATTGACCGCCATTTCATTCATGAAGTTACGAGTCCTGTTGCTTTTTTAGGATTAAAATCAAGAGGCGTTAACGTTTTATATCCACAACGTACTTTTGCAACTGCTGACCACAATACACCAACTATAAACCAACATTTACCAGTAGAAGATCCTTTATCTGCTAATCAGCTTCAGGCTCTTGAAGATAATGCAAATGAATATGGAATTTCGCACTGGGGATTAGGTCACCAAAAAAATGGAATTGTACACGTAGTTGGTCCTGAAAACGGAATTACTTTGCCAGGTGCTACTATTGTATGTGGAGATTCACATACGTCTACTCACGGTGCTTTTGGAGCTATCGCTTTCGGTATCGGAACATCTGAGGTTGAAATGGTGCTTTCTACGCAATGTATTATGCAACCTAAACCAAAGAAAATGCGTATCAACGTAAACGGACAACTTAGTAAAGGTGTTGGACCAAAAGACGTTGCGCTTTATATTATTGCTCAATTAACTACTTCTGGAGGAACTGGTTACTTTGTTGAATACGCTGGTGATGTTTTTGAAAACATGACAATGGAAGGTCGTATGACAGTTTGTAACTTAAGTATCGAAATGGGTGCTCGTGGAGGAATGATTGCTCCTGACCAAACTACTTTCGATTTCTTAGAAGGAAGATTATACGCTCCAAAAGGAGAAGCTTGGACTAAAGCTGTTGAATACTGGAAAACACTTAAAACCGATGCTGATGCTGTTTTTGATGCTGAATTAAACATCAAAGCAGAAGATATCGAACCAATGATTACTTACGGTACTAACCCTGGAATGGGAATTGGTATTACAAAACATATTCCGAATGCCAAAGAAGTTGAAGGCGGTGAGGAAACTTACAAAAAATCTTTAGCTTACATGGGCTTCAACGAAGATGACGTAATGATCGGAAAACAAATCGATTACGTTTTCTTAGGAAGCTGTACAAACGGACGTATTGAAGATTTTAGAGCTTTCGCTGAAATTGTAAAAGGAAGAAAAAAAGCTGATAATGTTACGGCTTGGTTAGTTCCTGGATCTCACGTTGTTGAAGCACAAATTAAAGAAGAAGGAATTTTAGATATCTTGACAGAAGCTGGTTTCGTATTACGTCAGCCTGGATGTTCGGCTTGTTTAGCAATGAATGACGATAAAGTTCCTGCTGGAAAATATGCAGTAAGTACTTCAAACAGAAACTTTGAAGGCCGTCAAGGTCCTGGTTCTAGAACGCTTTTAGCAAGTCCAATTATGGCTGCTGCAGCTGCTGTTACAGGAAAACTAACAGATCCAAGGGAATTGTTTTAGTCAATGACAATTGCAATAACAATTTCAAAAAATCAATAAATTGTTTTTAGGCTAGAAAGATTATTCTCGTTTTTGAGAAATCTAAAATCTAAAATCCAAAATCTAAAATTAAAATGGCATACGATAAATTTAATATACTTACAAGCAGCGGTGTACCGTTGCCAATTGAGAACGTAGATACAGATCAAATCATTCCAGCTCGTTTCTTGAAAGCTACAAAACGTGAAGGTTTTGGAGACAATCTTTTCAGAGACTGGAGATACAATGGAGATGATACTCCAAAAGCAGATTTCGTTTTAAACAATCCAACTTACAGCGGAAAAATCCTTGTAGGAGGAAAAAACTTCGGTTCTGGATCTTCTAGAGAGCACGCTGCATGGGCGGTTTACGATTACGGATTCCGTGCTGTAGTTTCTAGTTTCTTTGCAGATATCTTCAAAGGAAACTGTTTAAACATTGGTGTTTTGCCAGTACAAATCAGCCCAGAATTTTTAGCTAATATTTTCAAAGCTATCGACGCTGATCCAAATACAGAATTAGAAATCAATCTTCCGAACCAAACAATCACTTTATTGTCAACTGGTGAGCAAGAATCTTTTGCTATCAATGGATATAAAAAAAACAACTTAATCAATGGATTTGATGACATTGATTATTTACAAGATATGAAGGAAGATATTAAAGCTTTCGCTGATAAGCTTCCTTACTAAAAAATCAGGTTCAGTCCTTTGAGACCCGACAGGTTTTTGAAACCTGTCGGGTCTTTATAAGTTAAACAAAAAATTAGAACGCGGATGAAGCAGATTTGCTATCGCAAAGACGCGAATTTGCGCGGATTTTTTCTTTAACTAAAAAAATAAAATCAGTTTTTATCCGCGTCTTCGCGAAGGCGAATCCGTAAAATCTGCGTCCAATTACATCAGAATTATAATATCAATATGGAAAAAAGAAAAATTGAAATAATGGATACGACGCTCCGTGATGGTGAACAAACCTCAGGAGTATCATTTTCTGCTGCAGAAAAACTGACCATTGCGCAATTGTTGTTGGAGGAATTAAATATTGATAGAATTGAAATTGCTTCTGCACGTGTGAGTGAAGGAGAATTTAATGCTGTAAAAGCCATTACTTCGTGGGCCGAATTAAAAGGTTACATCAATAGAATTGAAGTGTTAACATTTGTTGACGGCGGTGTTTCAATTGATTGGATGAAAAAAGCTGGTGCAAAAGTGCAAAATTTATTGACTAAAGGCTCAATGAATCACTTAACACATCAGTTAAAAAAGACTCCTGAACAGCATTTTTCTGAAATCGCCCAAATCATTGCTTCCGCTAAAGAAAACAACATTGAAACCAATGTTTACTTGGAAGACTGGAGCAACGGAATGCGAAATTCTCCTGAATATGTTTTTCAGTTTTTAGAGTTTCTATCTACGCAACCAATCAAAAGAGTTTTACTTCCTGACACTTTAGGAGTTTTAATTCCCTCTTTGACTTTTGAATTTATTTCAAAAATTAAAGAAAAATATCCACAGATTCACTTTGATTTCCACGCACACAACGACTACGATTTAAGTGTTGCCAATGTTATGGAAGCCATAAAAGCAGGAATCAACGGACTTCATGTAACGGTAAACGGAATGGGAGAACGTGCCGGAAACGCACCTCTTGAAAGCACAGTTGCTGTAATCAATGATTATTTACCACAAGTAAATATCAACGTAAAAGAAACTTCATTGTATTCTGTAAGTAAATTGGTTGAAACGTTTACTGGTTATAGAATTCCTGCGAATAAACCAATTGTCGGCGATAACGTTTTTACGCAGACAGCTGGAATCCACGCCGATGGAGACAACAAAAACAATCTTTATTTTAACGATCTTCTTCCAGAACGTTTTGGGAGAAAACGTAAATACGCTCTAGGAAAAACTTCTGGAAAAGCTAATATCGAAAAAAATCTTCAGGAATTAGGTTTACAATTAAACCAGGAAGATTTGAAGTTGGTTACTCAGAGGATTATAGAATTGGGCGACAAAAAAGAAACTGTAACGAAGGAAGATCTTCCCTACATTATTTCTGATGTTTTGGACAGTCATACTTACGAAGAAAAAATCACAATCAATTCCTATATGCTGGTTCATTCGAAAGGAATGCGCCCATCGACGACTTTATCTTTAAATTTAAACGGAGAAATAATCGAAGAAAATGCTCAAGGAGATGGTCAGTTTGATGCTTTCATGAATGCTTTATCTAAAATTTACAAAAGCAAAAAACTTACACTTCCAAAATTGATTGACTATGCTGTGAGAATCCCACCAGGAAGTAGTTCTGACGCCTTATGCGAAACCATTATTACATGGGTAAACAACGGAAAAGAATTCAAAACCCGCGGATTAGATTCAGATCAAACCGTCGCAGCGATTATTGCGACGCAAAAAATGCTTAATATAATTACTTAATATTAGGGACAAAGGTTCAAAGTAACAAAGTGACAAAGTTTTGGTCTGCTTTTTTAAACTTTGAACCTTTGTTACTTTGTCACTTTGAACCTTAAAATATAAATTATTTAAAAAATGAAATTAAACATAGCCCTTTTAGCCGGAGACGGAATCGGACCAGAAGTAATCGATCAAGCCGTAAAAGTATCAGATGCTATTGCACAAAAATTTGGACATGAAATTACTTGGAAACCAGCTTTAACTGGTGCTGCCGCAATTGATGCAGTAGGTGAACCTTATCCAGATGAAACACACGAAGTTTGTAAAAATGCTGATGCTGTTCTTTTTGGAGCAATTGGTCACCCTAAATATGATAACGATCCTTCTGCACCAGTACGTCCAGAACAAGGTTTGTTAAAAATGCGTAAAGCATTAGGTTTGTTTGCAAACGTAAGACCAACTTTTACATTCCCTTCATTATTAGACAAATCTCCATTAAAAAGAGAAAGAATCGAAGGAACTGATTTAGTTTTCTTAAGAGAATTAACAGGCGGTATTTACTTTGGAGAAAAAGGAAGAAAAGACAACGGAGATACTGCTTACGACAACTGTGTTTACACAAGAGCTGAAGTTCAGCGTTTAGCTAAAAAAGGTTTCGAATTGGCAATGACTCGTTCTAAAAAATTATGTTGCGTTGACAAAGCAAACGTTTTGGAAACTTCACGTTTATGGAGAGAAACAGTTCAAGCAATGGAAAAAGATTATCCAGAAGTTGAAGTTTCATACGAGTTTGTTGATGCTGTAGCAATGCGTTTGGTTCAATGGCCAAACTCTTATGACGTTTTAATTACAGAGAACTTATTTGGAGATATCTTAACAGATGAAGCTTCTGTAATTTCAGGTTCAATGGGATTAATGCCTTCTGCTTCTATGGGAGCTGAAGTATCTTTATTTGAGCCTATTCACGGCTCATATCCACAAGCTACAGGATTAAACATTGCTAACCCAATGGCTACAGTTTTATCTGCAGCTATGATGTTCGAAAACTTCGGATTAATGGAAGAAGGAAAAGCAATGAGAGATGCTGTAAACAAAGCTTTAGAAGCTGGAGTAGTTACTGAGGATTTAGCAAACGGAGGTAAAGCATACGGTACTAAAGAAGTTGGTGACTGGTTAGCTGCGAACGTATAATAGTTTATTTTGTTTCAGGTCTCAAGTTTGTTGAAATGTGAGACCTGAAATCTGAAACAAAAAAGGGATAAACAAATGTTTATCCCTTTCATATTTTAGAAAAAATCTCTTAGTAATCTCCTCTGTTTCCGCGATCTCCGCCACGGTTGTTTCCATAACCACCGCGATTATTTCCTCCGCGGTTGTTGTTAAAACTTCTTCTTTCGCCTTCTGGTTTTGGTTCAGATTTATTTACAACAATTGTACGTCCTGAAACAACAGCTCCATTTAATTCGTCGATTGCTTTTTGAGCCTCAGCATCATTTGGCATTTCAACAAAACCGAATCCTTTACTTCTTCCTGTAAATTTATCAGTAATAATTTTAACAGAGTCAACTGTTCCATAAGCCTCAAAAGACTCTCTTAAATCTGCTTCCTCAATACTGAAAGGAAGGCTTCCAATGAAAATATTCATAGATACTTTTTTATAATAATAAACAAATGTAACCTTATTTCCATCTAATCTACTATGGTATGAATTTATTTAAGTTTTTATTGGGATTTAAGAAAATTTAGCTTAATAACTAAAATCTATTCAGCGGATAACTTAGGATCTCCAACGACTGAAATTTTGTAGAAAACACCTTCCGTAAAATTAATTTTAGGATTTTCAACATCTCCTGCATCTCTATTAATTGCTGTAAATCTAAATGTTCCTGAAATCGTACTATTTTTAGTGTCATAATCTGTGATAACAATTTGTCCATTACCATAATTTTCTCCTGTAGAATAAAAAGATAGAATAGAAGGAAGCGTATTTTCATAAGTAGCTTTAGAAATCTCATTCACTCCTAAACTATAAGATTGTTCTGCAGAGGACTGAGTTTGCAACACAACTTTTTCATAACCCAAATTCCCTTCAATGACTATTGTTCCATTAGAATTCAAATAAGCTTTATAGGCCTGTGCTCTCCAAAAAGTATTATCTTTTAAAGCCTGAAAAGCAGGATTATTGAATCTGACATCCTCTGTACAAGATGTAACGATAAGTAAAAGTGATAAAAAGTAAAAGTATTTTTTCATATTTAAAATGAATTTCATGCAAAAGTATTGCATTAAGGTCTAAATACTTAAATTAAAAAGTCAAAAAAATGCTAAAAAACACTACTTAAATATAATTAATATCTTTAAAACGAATTATTGATAAAAAAATTATATCTTTGCGCCCTTAATTAACAGAGGTCGAGTACCTCAAAATTTAATCATAAAGATTATGTCAGTAAAAATTAGATTACAAAGACACGGTAAAAAAGGAAAACCTTTTTACTGGGTTGTAGCTGCAGATGCACGCTCAAAAAGAGATGGTAAATACTTAGAGAAAATCGGTACTTACAATCCAAATACTAACCCAGCAACTGTTGAGTTAAACCTTGACAGCGCAGTCAAATGGTTACACAATGGTGCTCAACCAACTGATACTGCAAGAGCTATCCTTTCTTACAAAGGTGCTTTATTGAAACACCACCTTGACGGAGGAGTTCGTAAAGGAGCTTTAACTCAAGAGCAAGCAGATGCTAAATTAACTGCATGGTTAGAAGCAAAAGCTGGAAAAGTTGATGCTAAAAAAGATGGTTTATCTAAAGCTAAAGCTGATGCTAAAGCTACAGCATTAAAAGCAGAGAAAGAAGTTAACGCTAAACGTGTTGCTGATGCTGCTGCTGCACAAGCTGAAGCTGCTGCCGCTGCACAAGCTGCTGAGGCTACAGAAGAAGTTGCTGAAGCAACTGAAGAAGCTCCTGCTGCTGAAGAGAATAACGAAACAACTGAAGCATAATTTTACTTAGCGATAATGCGTAAAGAAGAATGTTTTTATTTAGGTAAAATCGCTAAAAAATTTAGTTTCAAGGGGGAAGTTCTGATCTATTTAGACACAGACGAACCTGAGTTATACGAAAATCTGGAATCAGTGTTTGTTGAACACAACAAACACTTGGTTCCTTTTTTTATTGAAACAAGTTCTTTACACAAAAACGACTTTTTAAGAGTTCGTTTTGAAGATGTAAATACCGAAGAAGATGCTGATGCTCTTGTTGGAAACGGCATATATCTTCCTTTAACCATGTTGCCAAAACTTACAGGTAACAAATTCTATTTTCACGAAGTTATTGGTTTTGAAATCGAAGACCAGCGTTTAGGTGTTTTCGGAAAAATTACTTCTATTAATGATTCTACTGCCCAACCTCTTTTTGAAGTTTTAAATGGTGAAGTAGAAATCCTAGTTCCAATGATTGATAATTTTCTTGTAAAAATCGATCGTGAAAACAAAAAGGTCATCATGAATCTTCCTGAAGGTCTGGTGGAGATGTATCTTTAATTAAGTATTCAGTCACAGTGTTCAGTGTTCAGCTTCCTAACTGAACTTAAAAATAATTCATCATGTTTAAATTTAAGCAATTCTCTATCAACCAAGATCGTTGCGCTATGAAAGTCGGCACAGATGGTGTTTTACTTGGCGCTTGGGCTCCAATAAATCACAATCCTTTTAGCGTTTTAGATATTGGTGCTGGAACTGGAATTATTGCTTTAATGCTAGCACAGCGAACTCATGCAGAACAAATTGATGCGCTTGAAATTGATGAAGATGCATATGAACAAGCAGTAGAAAATTTTGAAGCTTCTCCTTGGGGTGATCGTTTGTTTTGTTTTCATGCTGGTTTAGATGAATTTATTGAAGAACCTGAAGACGAATACGATTTGATTGTTTCAAATCCACCTTTTTATGCTGAAGATTACAAAACAGACAATGAACAACGTGATTTAGCTCGTTTTCAAGACGCAATGCCTTTTGAAGAAATTGTTGAAGCTGCCGATTTATTACTTTCGGAAAACGGAATTCTAGCAATTATTATCCCTTTCAAAGAGGAAGAAAAATTTATTGCTTTAGCGAAAGAATTTGAACTATACCCCTTAAAAATTACCCGAGTAAAAGGAGCTCCAAAATCTGAAATCAAACGTAGCTTATTGGCTTTTAGTCGAAATGAAGTTTCTGAAATTGAAATCGATGAATTAATTATTGAAATTGATCGTCATGTTTATACTCCAGAATATATTGAGTTAACTAAAGAGTTTTATTTAAAGATGTAAAAAACATATTGGTTAAAGTTTTAAAACTTTGACAAAGAATCACAATTGTTTTTAAACCTGTTCAAAAATATTCTTAAACTGATACAGAATCCTCTCGATTAAACGCAAATCTTCTGTCACAATTTCGGCACTTCCTTTCATTTCCTGCTGAAAAACGATTTGTTTATCATAAGAAGTTTTTAAACCGTTTGGCAGAGTAACATCTACTAATAAATTTCCATCTTTATCTGGAACTAGTGAAATATTTTTAATTTCACCTTTTAATACTCCAAATTCTCTATCAGGATAATTAGCCAAACGAATATTCACGCGTTGCCCTACTTTTATTTTCCCCGAATTTAAAGCTGGCGCTTTGACTTTTCCAATAAAGCTGTTTTTTGCATCTGGAATAATTGAAAAGACATTGTCTCCAACATTTATAGTCTGATTTTCATTCCAAACTTGCAAAAAAGTAACCTTACCACTAATAGAAGATTTTAGTGCATATGCGAGTTCCCAGTCTCTTATTATTTTTTTTAATTGATAAAATGACTGCGAAACACTGCGATCGAGGTTAACTTCTTCTTTAGTGCTGTTTATTTGCGAATTCTCGCTAGATTTTGTGTTATCAATCAAAGAAGATCTTAGTTGAGAAATTGAAGACAATAAACTTCTATAATTCTTTTGTGCCTGAAGGAAATTTAATTTTTTAACTTCCATTTCTTGAGCAGAAATAATCCCCTTGTTGAATAGCGTTTCAAAACGAGCAACTTCATTCTTTTGCAATTCTAATTCTCGTTCGTTTATTAATTTTTGCTGCTGCAAAATTTCCAATCTTTCTGTTATCTGAATTTTCTCTGATTGCTGTGCTCTTCTTTCAACTTGAAAAGGATGCAAATCTTTATTCAGTTCCTGAGCCTGATAATCTTTCTGAAAAGCAGCGTAAGCACTTTCTATTTCACCTAATTGCAAGTTTTTCAATAAATCAAAAGGAAATTCTTTTTTTGAATTGTTAATATCATAACCGTCGACAATACTTTTTAATAAAAAAACATCTTTGTAATTTGCTGTATTTTCAATAATGGCTAATGTGCTATTCTTTTCAACTAATGTTTTGTTTTTAACTAATATCGCCTCAATACGCCCAGAAGATTTTGAAACAATTTTTTCTGGCGGAATATTAGTTGTAATCACAATTTCGGTTCTTACCACATCCGGATATTTTACAAACCAGGACACAAAAAACAACATTACGATAATGGCAAATATCAAGACCGTTCCCCATCGTATCATCCAATGCGGTACTTTGGTTAGGATATCCTGAACCTCTTCGCTTCTTAACTCAAATGAATCTTCTGTCATGCTTAATTTCCTAATTGCAGTTGGTTTTTAACTAATTCAAAATAATTACCTTTTTGCTCTACTAATGCAGAATGATTTCCAATTTCGATAATTTTTCCTTTATCCAAAACCACGATCTGATCAGCATTCATTACAGTACTTAATCGATGTGCAATGACAACTACCGTTTTATTTTCGAAAAAGATATCCAGTTTCTTCATAATTTCTTTTTCATTGTTGGCATCTAAAGCGGAAGTCGCTTCATCAAAAAACAAAACTTCTGGATTTTTATAAACTGCTCTCGCAATTAAAAGACGCTGTTTTTGTCCCGTACTCATTCCTAATCCTTCTGCTCCAATTTTGGTATTAAAACCAAGAGGTAATCCGGCTATGTATTCTTTAATATTGGCAACTTCGGCGGCATAAAGTAATCGCTCTTTGTCTACTCTGTCCGAACCAAAAGCGATATTATTAGCTATAGTATCACTAAAAATAAAACCTTCTTGCATTACTGCTCCAACATTTGTCCTCCAGGCTTTCTGAGAGATATTTTTAAGTTGAGTACTTCCAATTATTACTTCTCCTTTTTCAGGTTCGTAAAACTTTAAAAGTAGCTTCATTAGCGTTGTTTTTCCACTTCCGCTGACTCCCACAATTGCAGTTACTTTATTTGCAGGAATTACTAAATTTAAATTATCCAAAACAGGAGTATCTGAACCTAAATAACGAAAAGAAAGATTCTTTACCTCAATATCAACATCAAGAGGAACTTCATTTGTCTGATGCTGTTCCTGTTGGAGTTCATCTTCTTTTTGATGAATTTCAGACAATCTGGCCAACGAAATTTTCGCATCCTGCAATTCTCTGACAAATTCTATTAATTGCGTAATTGGGCCGTTTAAACTCCCTACAATCGCACTTATAGCAAGCATCATACCTAGTGTTATAGAACCTTCAATCACTAATTTTGCAGAAAGCAGGATTATAAATATGTTTTTTAATTCATTAATTACAGATGAACCAATTGTCTGTGTCTGTTCTAAAATGAGGCCTTTTATCGAAACCCTAAAAAGTCTTGCCTGCACATATTCCCAGCCCCAACGTTTTTGTTTTTCGGCATTATGAAGCTTTATTTCCTGCATTCCGTTAATCAGTTCCATAACTTTATTTTGTTCGTTTGAAACTTCTGCAAAACGTTTATAATCGAGAGCTTCTCGTCTTTTTAAGAACAGTGTAATCCATCCAAAATAGAAAACGCTCCCTACAAAGAATACCAAAAAG
The DNA here is from genome assembly GCF_024649945.1 of Flavobacterium panacis. Classification (GTDB taxonomy): domain Bacteria; phylum Bacteroidota; class Bacteroidia; order Flavobacteriales; family Flavobacteriaceae; genus Flavobacterium; species Flavobacterium panacis. The sequence goes on from NZ_JANKMS010000005.1 coordinate 421,789, forward strand.
ATCTGTAGATTGAAATAAGCCAAAACAGCGCCCATAACAAACATATTGATTACCGAGAAAAGTACATTCAAAGAAGATGTGGTCAGAATTTTTTCTATACGTCGATGATCATTTATTCGCTGCATAATATCTCCCGTCATACGAACATCAAAAAAGGAAATAGGCAGATTCATTAATTTGATAAAGAAATCTGAAATAAGAGAAATATTGATTCTTGTGGATAAATGCAATAGAATCCAGCTCCTAATTAATTCTAAGCCTGTTCTTCCAGCGAAAATAAACAGCATTGCAAACAGAATCAAATAAATGAAATGGATATTCTGATTCTGAATTCCGACATCGACAATACTTTGGGTTAAAAACGGAAATATTAAATTAAGCAAACTGCTTGCTAAAAGTCCAATTGCAAGCTGAATAAGAAATGATTTGTATTGAAATAAATATTTAAAAAGGAATCGAAACCCCAAACCAGAGTTTTCTTCTCTATCAAAATCAGATTCAAAAAATTTCGGGGTTGCTTCTATCAATAATGCGATACCTTCTTTTGTTGTATCATTAGCATTATTACCAATCCAAAACTTTACAAAATCTTCTTTGTTATATTCTAAAAGTCCAAAAGCAGGATCGGAGATATAATATTTATTATTTTTTATTTTATAAAGTACTACATAATGATCTTTATTCCAGTGAAGAATACATGGCAGAGGAGCTTCTTCTATTCGTTGTACTGATAATTTTACTCCTAAGGTTCTAAAACCAATTTTTTCGGCGGCATCACTCAAAAAAAGCAGATTACTTCCTTCACGAGTGGTTTCGCTAAAATCTCTCAACTCCTGAATATTGATTGTCTTCCCGTAATATTTAGCTATAATTTTTAAACATGTAGGCCCACAATCTTTATGGTCGGCTTGTCTATAATGGGCGAATTTTTTCAATTTATTTTGATTTATTCAAGACGAATGTAGGAAAAATTTTTCTTGTTAATCCATAAAAAAACAGAGAAGATATAAATCTTCTCTGTTTCGGTATTTATAAACAAATTATCAGCAACACAATTTCTTTAGGACATGGCCGCGGTTTTACCCTAACCAAATAAAATTAAACACAGCGGCCAACTCCTAAGAATCCCAGTACCAATCATCAATACTGAGAAAATGCTCAATGTTCCACGATCGAGCGCCTATACATTCAAAAAAAACATGACTAAATTCTAAATAAGGCTATATCGTATTACTTTTAAAAAAGTTAAAAATCAACAACAAAGACGACTTGTATCACAAATACCTGATGATGTATTTATCGGACAAGTTTCGCCTGGTGGTATTAAAATGCATCCTGCTTGCATGGCATAAACCCAACACTCAGGAATTCCTCCTCTCATAGTTTTTTGCTCATTTCTATTTATAATCTGAGCACCATTTAGATTTAAAATTTTTTTCAGCATTTGAATACCATTTTTATAGTAACAGAGTTTTATATAATCTCTGTTACTATATAAATATTAAAATTAGCAAGCATAATTTTTTTCAACAACAGCATCATGACAATTAGGTTCCTGTGTTTCACCTCCTAAAATGTTTTTCTGCTCTTTTTTGGTCAGCTTTTTAGTCTCTTTACTCTTTAAAATCTTTTCTAACATAATTGGTTATTTACGTTTTTTGGGTAAGTCTCAAAATCCGGGAAACCTTGAGACTTTAGATCTTTAGTTTAACAGCTTCCAACATAGCTATTTGGCACACAACTCCAATATGATGGAACTGTTCCATATTCTGTACATCTTTTAGCTTTAAAACCATCCTCACAAATAGGAGCATTTCCTCCGTTTATTGTTTTTTGCTCATTCGCAGTCAATTCTACTGCACCTTTCAATTTCAATATATTCTTTAACATAACGCAGGTATTTTGGGGTTACTATATCTTTATGCGATTCTTTCTAAAACCTGAACTTCATCTACATAGTCGTTCAGGAAGTATTTTAATTCGTTTAATTCATATTCATTTGGAAATAATCTCTCATTTACAATTTTAACTGGTGTATAATTGAAATTATTCATCGAACACCAATCATATTGTTTCTGAATTTCCTGGCTAATCATCATACTAATAGAGTCTACATGCCATTTTTTTAGCCATTTTTTATAAGCCATTCTTTTAATATACCAATCTGAAATTGCTTCAACAGTTTTTCCAGGAGTTGTTCTATTGATTGTTAAAAGTCTCTCAACAACAGCTTTATAAGGATTATCGTTGTTTTCTGGATTGATATTAAAAAGAACGTTCAAAAATATTCTATCCGGAAATTTGAGTACCAATTCAAATGCTTCCTGAAATGTTTTATAACAATGTCCACAACTCGGACTCAATATAATGGAAAGCTTTACAGCTGCATTTTTATTCCCAAAATTCAAACCTCTTAAATCTTCAAATCCTTTAGTATATTTTACTTTTTTTGACAGGAAGTTTAGTAGTGAATAATTTCTTTTAAACTTTTTAAGTTCTTTTAATGAGTATTCGTTATCTAGCAAATTCTTAATCATTACTTTAACTGCTGCCCAAATCGGAATTAAAAGCAACAAAGAGAATACATATGGAAAAACAGTACTGAAACTAAAACTTAGTGTAAAAAGATCTGATGAAAACCACACGATACTTTGAACTAGTATTAAAAACGATACTGCTAAACACATTACACACCATTTTTGAATTTCAAATTTCTGAATCCAGATAGAACAAACTACCACAGGAATTGCCAACAAACTTAAAAATCCAACAAATATTGCTGAGCTTAATGGCTGAACCAAAATTGCAATAATGCTTGAACTAAAGAAAAGCAATGGCAAATCTGAAAAACTTAACCATCTGTTTGCAATATCATCATTGAAGCTTATAACCGAATGACAAGAAGAGTTAGAACTTAAATTACAAAATTTTGAAATTACAGTGTTTTTAACTCCCCATTTTTGCTGAACAATAAATATGCTCACAATCAAACCTAATATGGAGGTCACTAAAAAAACACTGCTAAATAAATTAAAACCATTATAGAAAAGAGATAATCCTGTAAGAAGCACTAAAGGCAGAAAATATTTTAACCAATTGTACTCTACTTTTAAATTTTCTCTTGCAACTACATTATTTGGTTCGATTGCCACAATTACTCCATTCCAATCCAGAAGAAATTTATCGTATGATATTTTTTTACTTCCTTTTTTCAATGTTGTAATTCGAACACCATTTTTAATTTTCTCGACCAGAATTAATTCCTCTTTAAAATAAGCCAAAAAATTAGATGGTAAATCAACGATTTGTTCTTTCGAAACTCTTACTGCTGCATTCTCTACAGAAAGCAAATCGAACGAGTCTGTAATGGCAAATAAACTTGGATAATTTGGATGAGATAAAAACAGATCCTTGAACTCATTTTTTATGTCTGAGTACTTGTTGATTTGTAGAAATTTTTGGACCAGTTTTAACATCACTTTTGATCGTTTTTAAATCATAATTACACTGCAAAGATTGGAGTTTTTATTGATAAAAATCGCATGTATATATACATTTTATTAATTATACCACATACAATTTATAAATTATACCAAGTATAGTGCATTACATAAATAACTACAAAACAATTACTTACGCTTTATTTTTTCCAATAAAAACCTTAGAAAGTCTATTTTCGATTAACGGCTGTACTTTTTATCTAGTTTTGGAAAAGCAATAATCTAAACATCTAAAAACATGAAAAAGAGGGCATAAAAATTTTATGATTTTCAAGAAAATAATCATAAAAAATGGGGTGAAAAAATGATGAAAAAAAGTGTAAAATTCACTTCAAATTTGATACAAAATACTTCCCAAAAAGCGCAAAAAAAGACAGCTTTAAAATAAGATAAAACCTATAAAAACATTCCGTTTTTTAATGTCTTTTTAGCAAAAAAATAAACTCAAAATTATTACATAACCAATTTTAAAACGCTTTTTTAGAGCAACAAAACAAAATTGCATTAAGTCATTTATGAACGATTAATCGTATTAAAAAATAATTTAAAAAAATATAGACATGAAAAATTCAGCATTAAAATTCAAAGATTTCCAAACAGAAACAATCTCTAAGAAAGAGCAAAAAACAATTATTGGCGGTGGAAATGACATCGATCCAAATGATCCAAGAAAAAACAACGGCGGAAACGGAAACAACTAATTTCCAGCTTAAATAAAATTCCAGAAAAAATAATCCAAAAAAATTTAAAATCTAAAATCATGAAAACTAAAACATTCACATTTAAAGATTTCCAAGCAGATACAATCTCTAAAAAAGAGCAAAAAACAATTATGGGTGGTGGTAATGACACAGATCCTAATGATCCAAGAAAAAACAATGGAGGAAACGGAAATCCTTGATTTCTAATTAATAGAAAAAACCTCAACAAATCTAATCCAAAAATTTAAAATCATGAAAACTAAAATATTCACATTCAAAGATTTCCAAGCAGATACAATCTCTAGAAAAGAGCAAAAAACAATTATGGGTGGTGGTAATGACACAGATCCTAATGATCCAAGAAAAAACAATGGAGGAAACGGAAATCCTTGATTTCTAATTAATAGAAAAAACCTCAACAAATCTAATCCAAAAAATTTAAAATCATGAAAACTAAAATATTCACATTCAAAGATTTCCAAGCAGAAACAATCTCTAAAAAAGAGCAAAAAACAATTATGGGTGGTGGTGACGACATAGATCCGAATGATCCAAGAAAAAACAATGGAGGAAACGGAAATCCTTGATTTCTAATTAATAGAAAAAACCTCAACAAATCTAA
>NZ_JANKMS010000006.1 GCF_024649945.1 Flavobacterium panacis
GTCTACGCCGCATCGATGGCGCAGGCAAGTGCTTTGGGAGCAGCATTGGCCATTCACGAGAATTGGAACCCGAAACCGATTCAGAATGATTTAATTGATTTGAAATTCTATAAACATTAGGTAAAAACGGTCTGTATGTTGTAAATTTGCTGAGAAACGTATTTTTTACATTTTACAGTACACGCCTAATGAACAACACACTAAATACTACAACATGAAAATTGGACTTTTTATACCTTGTTATGTCGACCAATTTTATCCTAAAGTAGGAATCGCAACCTACGAATTACTACAAAAATTAGGTTGTGACGTCGAATTTCCGATGGGACAAACCTGTTGCGGACAACCAATGGCTAATAGTGGTTATGCGCATTTAACAAAAGGATGCGATGCTAATTTTATTGCCAATTTTTCTGGGTTTGATTATATCGTCTGTCCTTCGGGAAGTTGTGTTTTGCATGTGAAAGACCATTTACATGACGAAAAACAAGAAGAGAAGGCGACAGCAATTCGAAATACGGTTTACGAACTTACTGAATTTATAACAGACGTTTTAAAAATTGACCACATCGACGGAAGATTTCCGTATAAAGTCGGAATGCACGTAAGCTGTCACGGTCAGCGTGGATTAAAGCTTTCGCAGATGACAGAATTAAATGCACCTTTTTTCTCTAAACCAGGACAATTATTACATAGCATAAAAGATCTTGATTTAGTTGAATTGACTAGAAAAGATGAATGCTGTGGTTTTGGAGGAACGTTTTGTGTTACCGAAGAAGCCGTTTCTGTAAAAATGGGACAAGATCGTATTAAAGATCACGAAAGTCATAATGTGGATTATATTACAGGTGGAGATATGTCTTGCTTGATGCATTTGGATGGAATTCTAAAAAGACAAAAAAGCAGGATCAAAACCATTCACATTGCTGAAATATTAAATTCACTCGAAAATTAATTTTTTTTCTACCATTAAGATATTAAGCTCATAAAGCTTGGCTTAAAAATTAAATGGTAAACAAATAAGAGATTTAAGTGAATTTTGAGATAAAGCTTAATTTTCTTTTCACCATTAAGGATTGAAGTTTGTAAAGTTTGGCTTAATTTACTTAATGCCTTAATGGTAAAAAAAACAACAAAGATGTCATCAGAAAAAGTAATACCGCACAGCGAAGCCGCAACAAAGTTTAATAAAGATGTAGAGCGTGTTAATTGGCATGACGAAACACTTTGGTTTGTGCGTGCCAAAAGAGATAAATCAGCGCATCAAATTGAAGATTGGGAATTGCTTCGCGAAACAGCTTCCAAAATCAAATTTAATGTACTTTCTAATATTCACGATTATTTAGTTGAATTCGAAGCCAATGCGCAACGAAACGGAATAATTGTACATTGGGCTGCCGATGCCAAAGAACACAACGAAATTGTGCATTCTATCATGGCCAAACATGAGGTAAAGCAAATGGTGAAATCCAAATCGATGCTTACAGAAGAATGTCATTTAAATGATTATTTAGCTGAAAAAGGAATTGAAGTAATCGATTCTGATTTAGGTGAATATATTGTACAGCTTCGAAAAGAACCACCAAGCCATATTGTGCTTCCTGCGATTCACTTAAAGAAAGAAGATGTAAGTGAAACTTTCCACGAACATTTAGGTACAGAAAAAGGAAATTTCAATCCGCAATATTTAACAGAATCGGCTCGTCATAGTTTGAGAAATACGTTCTTAACTAGAAAAGTAGCTTTAACAGGAGTTAATTTTGCTGTTGCAGAAACAGGAGAATTTGTGGTTTGTACCAACGAAGGAAATGCCGATATGGGGGCTCATTTAGCAGACGTTCATATTGCCTGCATGGGATTTGAGAAATTAATCCCGAAAAGAGAACATTTAGGTGTTTTCTTGAGATTACTAGCAAGAAGCGCAACGGGACAACCAATTACAACTTTTTCTAGTCATTTTAAAAAACCAAGAGACGGTCAGGAAATGCATATCGTAATTGTAGACAACGGAAGAAGTACGCAATTAGGAAGAGAAGAATTTAGAAATTCATTAAAATGTATTCGTTGTGGTGCGTGTATGAATACTTGCCCAGTTTACAGACGAAGCGGTGGACATAGTTATCACAATGCCGTTGCGGGACCAATTGGTTCTATTTTAGCACCAAATTTAGATATGAGCAAAAATGCAGATTTGCCTTTTGCAAGTACACTTTGTGGTTCATGTACCAATGTTTGTCCAGTAAAAATTGATATTCACGATCAATTGTACAAATGGCGTCAAGTTTTGGTTAAAGAAGGCCATACGCCTACAGCCAAAACGGTGGCAATGAAAACAATGGCGACTGTGCTAGCGAATCCGACAGTTTTTAATATTGCTGGAAAATCAGGGCGTTTTGTAATGAAGAATATCCCAGGAATGGTCAATAATAAGATGAATAAATGGTACGATCAGCGCGAAATGCCAGATGTTCCAGAGGAATCTTTTAGAGAATGGTACAAGAAAAATTCGAGAGAATCTAAAGATAAAAAGAATGAGTAGTAAAGGCGAAATCTTAAAAAGAATAAAATTAAATCAGCCGAATGAAGCTGCAGAATTGCCGGATCTAAATCTTTTAGGTTCTGAACAATTTGATGTATTAGAAACGTATAAAACGGTTTTAAAAGGTATTGGTGGAGATCCTGTTGAAGTTGCTGATTATGACGAAATCATCAATTACATCAAATCAAATTATAATTTAGAGAAAAGATTAATTACAACGCTTCCAGAACTTTCAGAAATTGCTTCTTTAGACTGGAAAACGGTCGATCCACATTCTCTTCAGGATGTTGAATTAACGGTTGTAAAGGCGCATTTCGGAGTAGCAGAAAACAGTGGACTTTGGGTTACCGATGATATTTTAGGACAACGTGTAGCTCCTTTTATTGCACAATATTTGGCAATAATAGTTCATAAAAAAGATCTTCTGCCAACAATGCAGCAAGCCTATCAAAGAATCGGAAACATGGAATATGGCTTCGGAACTTTCATTGCTGGTCCGTCAAAAACTGCTGATATTGAGCAATCATTGGTTCTTGGAGCTCATGGAGCAAGAGGATTAATCGTTTTTCTATTGGATTAATAATTCTTTAAAGTTTTTTATTAATGAAAATATTCCGATAGAATTTTATTTCAATAAGGAATGGTTTGTTAAAAAATAAGCTTAAATATAAAACCTCAATGAGAATGCGGGAATGTTTATCATTTCTGCATTTTTTTTTATAAAATTTCCCTAAAATTAGCTTATAATTGTACTTTTTACAAGAACTAAAAAAGTATATTTTGAAGCGTTTTGTTCTCTATTTTCTTCTTCTAATAGGATTTTCTTTCCAAGGATATTCACAAGATTATCCAATTAAATTTCTTGACATATCAGATGGTTTGTCTAACAATTCAATTATTTCAATTTATCAGGACAATGAAGGTTATATGTGGTTTGGGACCTATGATGGTTTAAACCGATATGACGGTTATAATTTTAAAGTTTTCCGAAACCGTATCAACGATAAAAAATCACTGTTATTTAATACTATTTATAATATTGAAGGTGATTCTAAAAATAATATTTGGGTAGGAGGAACAAATGGAATCTGTATTTATAATAAAACAACAGCCAGTTTTAGAACTGTAAAATATCTAGATAACAAAAAGGTAAAAGTACTTCAGGATATTATTCATCAGATGCGTTCTGTTTCTGATAATTTGGTGCTCGTTGCTTCTCAAAAATTAGGATTATTAGCTTTTGAAAATGGTTCTTTTACAGGAAAACATATTCCATTAAATGGCTTAGGAAACAGAATCAGTATTAATAATTATGATGCTATTGCAATCCAAGAAAATAAAGAAAAATCAGGATGCTGGGTGTATGTTCGAAATGTCGGAATCTGCGTTTATAATTATAAAGTAAAAGATTTAAAGATCGTTTTTCCGCTTACCATTGGGGTTAAAGCTATGAAACTTTCTACTGATGGAAATCTTTTATTAGGAACAGATGAAGGTTTGTTTTTAATGAATACCAAAACAGGATCAATTTCAGAAAATTATTTTACAAGCAAATGTAGTGTTACCGATGTTTTGGTCGATAAAAAAGGAAAAACCTGGGTTACAACAGATGGTTGCGGAATTTTCTATATCAATCCAAATAGCAAGCAACTTCTTTCTTACAATGAATCTTTAGCTAAAAGTAATTCGGTTTGGAGTTTATATCAAGACAAATCAGGAAATAAATGGTTTGGTTCGCTTCGTGGCGGAATCAGTATGTTGAGTGATACGCCAAAGTATTTTAAAAGTGTTCGATACAATGCTAAAGATCCGGCAGACAACTTTATTTTGTCTTTTTGCGAAGATGAAAAAAAGAATGTTTGGGTTGGTACAGATGGTGCAGGTTTAAAGTATTGGGATCGAAAAAGTAATTCGTATACCAATTACGGAAAATCGCTTTCTAGCACTTTTATTACAGGAATCATTCGTGACAATAATAACGATCTCTGGATTTCAACCTGGGCGGGGGGAATCAATAAAATCAATAAAAATAATAACAGCATAAAACAGTATGCATGTTATAATACGTATACAAAACAGATTGAAAAGAATATTTGGTTTGTTTTTAAGGATTCAAAATCAAATATTTGGGCAAGTGCAACAAATGAAGGTTCGTTGTATCTTTTAAATCGCGATAAAGACAGTTTCGAACTTTTTGATAAAAGAATTGATAACCTCCAATGTATGACTGAAACTTCAGATGGAAAGTTGTGGGCGGGAAATTATAATTCGCTTTTATCTATTGAAAAAAATACGCGTAAAATCACTAAAAAAGTAATTGGAAATCCTATTAGATGCATTCACGAAGACAAAGACAAAAATTTGTGGATTGGAACACAGGAGGGAGGATTATTATTGTTTGATCGAAAAACGAGTACTTTCAAGAGACTGACCATTGATGATGGTTTGCCTTCCAACACTATTTTAAGATTATTGGAAGATCAAGAAGGTAATTTATGGATGAGTACCTATAACGGAATTTGCCGATACGATAAAAAGAGCAAAACCTTCCGTAATTTTTCTGTAAATGACGGTCTTCAGAGTAATCAGTTTAGTTTTAATGCGGGAATTAAACTTTCATCAGGTGAATTTCTTTTTGGTGGAATCAATGGTTTCAATATATTTTATCCGCAGGCCATAAAAGGTTTTGATCAAAAGAATAACGTTTTGCTAACTGATTTTTATGTGAATAATCAGCTGATTGAAGAAAGTAAAGCAGAAGTTGATACTGATTCTGATAAAATTAAAGATGTTAGTTTAGAGTACGATCAAACTACTTTATCTCTTGAATTTGTAGCTCTTGATTATAATAATGCAGACAAAATAAATTACGCTTACTTTTTAGAAGGTTGGGACGAACAATGGAATTATGTTGGACAAACCAGAAAAGCCAATTATTCCAGATTGCCTGAAGGAAAATATACTTTTAAAGTCAAAACCACCAATTTTAAAGGTGGATGGAATAAAGAAGTCAGTTTGGTTTCCATACAAGTTTTACCGCCGTGGTACAGAACATGGTGGGCTTATACTTTGTATTTAGCTGCTATTGGTGGACTTTTATTCTTATATCTTGATTACAATAAGAACAAGGAGAAGTTAAAGTATAAAGTAAAAATTGCTGAACTGGAAAGTAAAAAAGAAAAAGAGATAGCCGAAAAACAGTCGTCTATGTTTACTTATATTTCGCATGAATTTAGAACTCCACTTTCTTTGATTATCAATCCGTTGAAGAAAGCTGTCCAGAAAGAAAATGTCGAAAATGGTTCTTCAGGAAGTGATTTGGCCATTGCGCATCGAAATGCAAGGAGACTTTTGAGTCTCGTCGATCAATTGCTTTTGTTACGAAAAGCCGAGAATGATGCAGATGCTTTACGTTTGTCTCCGATTAACGTAAATAACCTTTGTAATGAGGTATTTCAATGTTTTGTGAATCAGGCGAAAGATAAAAGTATCAAGTATAATTTTATTATTCCGAATCATGAAATTACGATTATTGGTGATTATGAAAAGATCGAAATTTCATTGTTCAATTTAATGTCAAATGCTTTTAAATATACTCCAGTTGGTGGTGAAATCAATTTGAATGTAACAGAAAATGAAGAGGAAGTTTTTCTTGAAATAGCAGATAATGGAGGTGGAATTGATAAAAAAGATATTGATGTTATTTTTGAAAAATTCAAGCAAATCAATTCAAAAGTTTCGGTTGGAACAGGTTTTGGAATTGGACTTTATATCGTTAAATATTTCGTTGATAAACATAAAGGATCTGTAACCTGTAGCAGTGAAGCTGGAAAAGGAAGTACTTTTAAACTGACTTTTCTAAAAGGAAATAGTCATTTTGATGATATTGAAATTATTGATGAAAAGCCACAACGTAGCCAATTGTTTGACGAATTGATTCCAGATGAAATAGAAGAACCAGTTTCTACAGCGACAACGTCAATCTCAGACAGTGATTTTAAAAAGACCATGTTAACAGAAAAACGTACGGTTTTAATTATCGATGACAATGTTGAAATTCGCGCCTATTTAATCAAATTGTTTTCGGATAATTATATCGTATACAGTGCAGAAAATGGAGAAGAAGGCTTAAAACTTACCAAAAAACATATGCCAGATTTGGTAATTAGTGATATCACAATGGAAGAAATGGATGGTATTGAATTGTGTCGAAAAATTAAAGAAGACAATGCCTTATCTCATATTCCAGTTATTTTATTGACGGCCTCAAAAAATCCGGAAACACATTTGCAGGGAATTAATGAAGGAGCAGATGATTATATTACCAAACCATTTGATGATGATATTTTAACAGCAAGAGTAGAATCGTTATTACGAAATCGTCACAATCTAAGAACTTATTTCTTAGACAGTATAACCTTAAAAGAGAATACACAGAAAGTTCCCGTAGAATATCAGCAAATGCTAAAAAAATGTATTGATATCGTAGAAGCAAATATTCATAAAAAAGATTTTACGATTCGAACTTTTGCGCTGGAAATGGGAATGAGCCATAGAACGCTTTATACCAAAATCAAAATTATTTCTGGACAGACATTAAATGCTTTTATCCGTTCCTTACGAATTCGAAGAGCTGCAATGTTGATGCTGACCGAAGAAATGAATATTGCACAGGCGAGTGCCGAAGTTGGTTTTGAAGATCCAAAATATTTCAGACAACAGTTTGTAAAACTTTTTGGAATGACACCTTCAGAATATATTAAAAAGTATAAAAACTCTTTTAATTCCGATTTAAATATCATTAAATAATCCAAAAGAAAATTTTTGCTTGTTGCATTATTTTATTCTTTTTTGAAAGATGAGTTAAAAATCTTTAATCTACTTAAACGTTTTAGTTTAAAAATTATGATTTTTTTAATAATTACAAAATCATCAAAAATAAAGGCGTATTTTTTAATACTCGTTAAATTTTTCTTCAAAATAATAACTAATTACAATTTTGACCTCCTTTTTTTTCGAATTTACCCCTCCTTAGAAGTGTGAAATAGACATTTCTTTGCACTTATAGCAATCAATTATTATACAGTTGGTGTTAGTTATAAATGTTAGTTTCAAGATAAATTTTTTATCTGTTTAAAGAGCTGAGCACTCTTTAAATTTTCTAAAAGTAATGGTTGGTTACATTACTTTTTGAACCCGCAGTTTAAAAATAAACTGCGGGTTAATTTAAAAAATGCTACTACTGAGAAGAAGTAAAAAAAGAAAAAAAATAACAAACCATTAATCAAATTCAATTCAATATGAAAGTAACCACATAATTAACTTACGCTGCTTTTCTGTTTCTGGAAAAGTGGACAAAAACAAACTCTCGAGTAACCTTCGGGGAAAAACACTTTCGCTTAGAAAGAAAAACAAACTAACTAAACCTTAAAATCAAAGAAATGAAAAAAAATGTATTTTTATTTTTTCTTGCTCTTTTTGGCATTTTACTAAACGGATGTCAAAATAATGAATCAGGATTTCCTAGTTCTGATAATCCTACGGTGGTAGTTTCTACAAAAGAAATTTATGGAGCACCAAGTAGAAAATTTGAAATCAAAGCAACTCTTGCGGATGATTTAGGATTAAAAAGTGTACAAATTCAAATTCCAGAATTATCACTTGATAAAGTAATCAGTTTTAAAACGGATCCACTTTTAGAAACTTACGATTTAAGTTACTTTTTTGAAGTTCCAGCTAATAGAGGAACTTCTGAAGCTTTCAAAATAAAATTAATTATTACAGACGTTTCAGGAAATGTTGTAAACGAAGAAATTAATCTTCGTCTTGATGGAGAATTTGCAGCTCCTAGTATAACAATGATAACACCAAAAGAAGGTGCTGTTATTTTACTGTCTACAAGTAATGAAATGCCTGTAAATTTTGTAGTAAACGATGACTCAGGAATCGATTATGTTCAGGTAAAATGTGAAGCTTTAGGAATTGATGAAATGATTCAATTATCAGGTTCTCCACAATCGTATACATTTAGTAAAACCTATACGTTACCAGTAACTGCGGCAGATTATGTTTTAACAATTACGGCAAAAGATAAATTTGCAATTCCTAACACAGGAACATTAAGTGTAAATATTGTGGCTACAAACGAATATCCAGCAATTTTCTTATGTGATCAGCCAAAAGGAACAAATCTTACTACAGATGCAGTGGGTGTTCCAATGTATTTCCACGAAAAAAGCGGACAGGATTTCGAATTCAAATATTATGCTGATAGTGACAATAAAGAAGTTTATTTCTTAGGTCAGGAATCCGATTTTGCTCCTCACTGTTTTGGTTTAAATCCTGCTGGTGAATTAGTAGATGATGTTACTTCAACAGCAATTATTTTACCAACAAAAGGATATTACAAAATCAAAGTAAATCCAAATACTTTAAAATATACTGCAGAGAAATATACACCATCAAGTAAAGTTTGGGCTAACATCGCCAACGGTTTATGGCATGATGATGCGGCTCAGAGAAAACCATTCGTAAGTGTTTGCGGTGGAGGAATCCAAGGAGCAACATGGGATACCTGGGATGCGTGGACACAAAAAGGGTTGCACCTAGCAAACAATGCAGCTAATCCATATCAATTGGTTGGAGAATATACATTGACAGGAACTCTTGAAGCTACTTTTACAGGTCAATGGTGGGATCCTTCTTGGAGATTAATCAAAAACGGTATTGCCACTATGTCACCAGGAGAAAACGGAAATGCTAAATATCCAGCAGCACCGGGTGTATACAAAGTAGTTTTAGATACAGAATTAGAAAGAGTATTTATAACCAAAAAATAGTTGGTTATAACCTTGTTGTAACATTAATAAATAAAACAGCTTAATATGAAATTTAAATATATAGGATTTTTTATTGCCCTTATGTGTACTGCTGTATCCTTTGGACAAATAAAAATAAAAGGTACTGTTAAGGATAAAGCGAATGTGCCGATTCCAGGAGTGAACGTAATTGTAAAAGGAACTTCATCATCTGCAGCAACTGATTTTGACGGGAATTTTGTACTGAATGTTCCAAATAAAAATGCACAAATAGAATTTACTTTCATTGGTTTTACAACCAAAGTAGAAACGCTTGGAGACAGAACTGAAATCAATGTAACGCTTGAAGAATCTAGCCAAACATTAGATGAGATAGTTGTAGTAGGTTATGCTGCAGTAAAAAAGAGCGACGTAACGAGTTCTATTTCTTCTGTTAAAGGAAAAGAATTACAAACCATGACTGTTGGTAACGTAACAGAATCTCTTCAAGGTAAAGTAGCAGGGGTTCAGATTACAGGACAAGGAGGTCCAGGTGCACAACCAAGGGTTTTGATTCGTGGTATTTCAACTTTAAACTTAAATACAGATCCGCTTTATGTGGTTGACGGAATTCCGATGGGTACAAGTATCAATTTCTTAAGCAACAATGAGATCGAATCGATGGAAGTTTTAAAAGATGCTTCTGCAAGTGCAATTTATGGTTCTCGTGCATCGAACGGAGTTATTTTAATTACTACGAAAAAAGGAAAAGTAGGTAAAACAAGATTCAATTTTGATTTGAGTTCTGGGATGCAGATTATGAATAATCCTTATAATATGGCTGATGCAGAAGGATATGCATCTATTATGAATACAGCTTATAATAATTCAGGATATGCGGATTATCTTCCAAATCCATCTCAATACAGAGGAAAAACAACAGATTGGTGGAATGCTGGAATTAGAAAAGGAACACCTGTAACTAACGCCTCTTTGGGAATATCTGGAGGTTCTGATAAACATACTTATGCAATCAGTTTAAATTATTATGATTCTGATTCTATGTACGGTGTTGGAGGTTGGGAAAGAATTACAATGAGAATTGCAAATGATTTCAAATTCTCAGACAAATTCTCAGCAGGAATTACTTTGAACCCTCGTTACGAAACATATGGTTCACCAGGGAACTGGGCAGATTTTGATAAAATTGATCCAATCACACCAATTTACAAACCAGCAGATCAATTAACTGGTTTAGAAAATGAATACAGTATTTATGCAAGATCTCCTTCGTATGTATGGAATCCGGTTGCAGCGGTAAAAAGATACGATGATTATACAGATCAGTACAACTTAAACACAAACGGATATTTACAATACGAACCAATCAAAGGTTTGGTAATTCGTACACAAGCGTCTATTGAAGCTGGAAACAAAGTAAGAAATAAATTCAGCCCAGATTTTATTATTGATGCAGCACATGAAAAGGCAGAAATTAATAGTGTTGAAAAATGGAATACTACCAATGTAGACTGGACTTGGCAAAATACCATTACATATTCTAAAACGCTTGCAGAAAAACACAATGCGTCTTTGATGATAGGTAATACGATGGAAGAATACAATGGAAATGATCTGTGGGGATATGGAGAAGGAGTTCCTAACAATTCGGATTCGATGAGAGAATTAAATGCCGCAACAAAAAATAAAGATAGTAAAGGAAATAGCTGGTCAAGTTCGTTGATGTCTTATATTTCTCGTTTTTCTTATAACTACGATGGTAAATACTATTTTACAGGAACATTCAGAAGAGATGGATCTTCTAAATTCATGACCAATAACAAATGGGCAAATTTCCCTTCGGCTTCGGTTTCTTGGAGAATTTTAAACGAAGGTTTTATGGAATCTGCTAAAGATGTGGTAAGTGATCTTAGATTAAGAGCAGGTTGGGGTAAAGTAGGTAATCAAGGTTTACCAGATGCAGTTTATCAATCCAACATCGGACAAGGGTATTATGTAATTGGTGGTGAAGTTGTGGATACTTCTTATCCTTCTTCAATGGCTAATAAAGATATTAAATGGGAAACGGTGGAAGATATGAGTTTTGGTCTTGATTTTGGATTCTTAAAAAACAAAATATCAGGTTCTTTGGAGTATTATAAAAAGCAAACACATGATATGTTATTCCTAAAACAATTTCCAACTTACAGCGGATTTCCAGGATATTCTACTATGTGGACAAACATTGGATCTATGCAGTCAAGCGGTATCGATTTGTTACTTTCTTATAAAGATAAAAAAGGAGATTTCTCATATGGTGTTGATGTAACTTTTACAACTGTAAATGTTAAAATGTTATCGCTTTCTGCAGACGGCGAAAGATTATATGGTGCAAGCAACAGAACATTGACAATAAAAGGCGATGAACCAGGATATTTCTACGGATATGTTGCTGATGGATTATTCCAAAATCAAACAGAATTAAATTCACATACAGATGAGCATGGAACTAAATTACAGCCTTATGCACAAGTAGGGGATGTTCGTTTTAAAGATGTAAATGGTGACGGAAAAATTGATGATAAAGACAGAACAAAAATTGGTTCTCCATGGGCAGATTACAACATTGGTTTGAACTTTAATTTTGCTTACAAAAATTTTGATTTAATAGCTAATTTCTACTCTAGTATTGGAAACGATATTGTAAACACAAATATTTCAGATTTGTATAATGGTGCAAGTTTAACCAATAAAGTAAGCGGATTAGAGAATATGGCATGGCATGGAGAAGGAACTTCAAATCGTATTCCTCGTTTGTCGAAAGATGACAACAATGAAAACTTTACAAAGTTTTCTTCTTTATATGTTGAAGATGGTTCATTTGTTCGTATGAAAAACTTACAATTAGGATATTCTTTCTACAACAAATTCGGATTGGATAAATTAAGAATTTCATTGTCAGGACAGAATTTATGGACATGGACTAAGTTCACAGGAGTAGATCCTGAGGTAGCTGGAGGAGATCCTAATCAGCAAGACAGAGTAAAAGGTTCAGGTTTTGGAGGATGGAATTATCCAGTACAGCCAACTATCTTGATGGGACTTAATGTTGCATTTTAATCAAAACGATCATGAAAAAAATAATAGTATCAATAATAGCTTTTTCTCTATTTTCGGCATCTTGCAGTGATTTTATTGAAAAAGAACAAAGAGGAACACAGACTTTAGAAAACTATTTTAAAACAGCGCAGGAATGTGAAAATTACACAAATGAATTAACGCAGCGTTTGTTATTGGCTAAAGACTGGTGGACTTTAACAGCGCCGAGAGTAACCAACGAAATGTCAACAGATGATGCTTGGATGGGTAACACAGGACAGGACAGCGGAGCACACAGGCCGTGTTCGCAATATATTATTACTCCGGATAATATGGGAGATATGAATAGTATTTATACGGCACATTATTATACCATTCAATCAGCTAATATTGGTTTAGAAAGAATGGCTTTGTCTCCAATTACAGAAGCTCAGAAAAACCAATATATGGGAGAATCTTTGTTCGTACGTGCTTACTGTTACTACGAATTAGTAAATCTTTTTGGAGGAGTTCCTTTGTACACAAAATCTTTAGGAACAGCAGATTTGACATTAGAAAGAAGTTCTGCTGCAGAAGTTTACGCACAAATTGAAACTGACCTTAAAGATGCTGCTGCAAAATTAGAAAGCGCTCCAGTAAATAAAGATGGTAGAATCAATAAATGGGCTGCTTATGCTTTATTGGCACGTGTATCCTTGTTTCAAGAAAAATGGGCTGAAGCCAAAACATATTCTAATAAAGTAATTACAGAAGGACCTTTCCAATTAGAGGCAGATTTCTTAAATATTTGGAATGTAAACAATCATAATGGAGTAGAATCTATATTAGAAGCACAATCTTCTTCAGTACAAAACAGAGATTTGGGAGCAGCTTTGCCAACTTTAGCAGGAGCAAGAGGAGAAGACAAAAAGAATTTTCCAAGTAATGATGCTGCAGACGTTCTAGACGGATGGGGATGGTGTATGCCAACTAGTGATTTAGAGAATGCTTATCTTTCTGAAAATGATGTGATTCGTCGTAGAAGTACTATTACTAAATGGGGAGAAGCTGCTTATGGAGATGAGGTTTTAAATCCAACACATAAATTCAGTTTAAACGATAACAAATCTGGGCGTATCTGCCGTAAATACTATATTCCAATTGCAACACGTCGTTCTTTAGATAAAAAAGATGGTCACTTACCATTAAATATTCCATTGATTCGTTTGGCAGAAATGTATTTAACAAGGGCAGAAGCAAATTATCATACAGGAGGAGATGCTTTAGCTGATATCAATATCATTAGAGCTCGTGTAAAATTAGATCCAAAAACGGGAATTTCTGGACCAACTTTATTGAAACAAATCTATAAAGAACGTCGTTTAGAATTGGCTTTTGAAGGATTACGTTTATATGATATTCGTCGTGAAAAAGATCCAACAACAGGAAGACCAGTTATCGAATCTTTAATGGGACCAAATGGAACTTTTGTACAATATAATTTGAATTCTACAGATCCGTACGAAACGACAAACTTGAGAGAACCTCAGGATAAGGGAATCAATTTTAACCCTGCAAAACACTTGTTGTGGCCAATTCCGCAATTAGAAATCGATTTGAGCGGTAATGTTATTAAACAAAATCCTGGATACTAATATGAAGTTCAATAATCCAAATAGAGTAAGTCTGCTATGCGCAGGCTTACTTTTCGCAAGTTCACTTTTTGTAAGCTGTGATTCTGAAAAGTCTGAAAATTCAGGTTCAGAAAATGCTGTTGCTGAATTGAAAATTAGCTTAGATATGAATCTTCAAACCATGGAAAGTTTTGGAGCTTCTGATGCTTGGCAGTGTAATTTCATCGGAAAAAACTGGCCAACTGAGAAAAGAAATAAAATAGCCGATTTATTATTCAGTCAAGGACTGGATGCTGACGGAAATCCAAAAGGAATCGGATTATCATTGTGGCGTTTCAACCTTGGAGCTGGTAGTGCAGAACAAGGAGAAGCAAGTGATATTACGGACGAATGGAGAAGATCTGAATGTTTTACAACAAACGGAGTTTCATACAATATGAATAAACAAGCCGGTCAGGTTTGGTTTATGAAAGCAGCAAGAGAACGTGGAGTAGATAAACTTTTAGCATTTGCTAATAGCGCTCCAGTTTATTTGACTCAAAACGGAAAAGCACATGCAACAATCAAAGAATTTTACAATCTAAAAGATGGTAAAATGCCTGATTTAGCTGATTTCTGGACTACTTCTTTAGATAAATTGAAAACAGAACACGGTTTAACAATCGATTATGTAAGTCCGTTTAATGAACCGCAATACGAGTGGGATGGTTCAGGACAGGAAGGTTCTCCAGCAACGAACGCCAATATTTATAGTTTTGTGAATATTCTTTCTCCAAAGTTACAGGCAAAAGGACTGGATGCCAAAATTGTAGTTGGAGAAGCGGGAGCTTACGAACCTTTGTACAAAACGGTTTCAGGTAAAGAAAGCAGATCAAACCAGATTGATTATTTCTTCGCTGCTAATTCTACTAAAAATATTGGTGGTTTAAGTAATGTGAAAAAGACAATTTCAGGACATAGTTACTGGCAGGCATGGCCGTTAAGCGAAATGATTTCATCAAGACAAGCGGCAGCAGCGAGAATTCAATCAGTTGGAGGTGTTAGTCTTTGGTCATCTGAATATTGTGTTTTAGAAAGTCCTGGAACTGCAGAACTTCCTGGAGGAGCTGGAGCTGGAAGAGACTTAGGAATGTCATTGGCACTTTGGACAGCGCGTATCATCAGTACCGATATTGCAGTTGGAGGTGTTACTTCATGGCAATGGTGGACAGCCATTAGCCGTGGTGATTATAAAGACGGACTAATTCATGTTGATGATGGTGCAAGCAATGGTGCTGGAAATGCAGATTATTGTAAAAACGACGGATACATCAGAGATTCAAAAACGCTTTGGGCTTTAGGAAACTTTTCTTTCTTCGTAAAACCAGGAATGGTGAGAGTGATGATTCCAAGTGTTGATAATACAGCTTCTTTAAATGATGTAATGGTAACAGCATACAAAGATGTAGCAAATAAAAAGCTAGTTGTGGTTGCAGTTAACATGAGCAAATCAGCGAAAGCGTATAAATTGAATCTAGCAGGTGGAACAATAACAGACAATAAATTAACTCCTTACACCACTTCTGAAACTTTAAGTTTGAAAAAAGGAACTGCTGTTGATGTTTCTGGTTTTGAAATTCCAGCAAAATCAATTGTAACGTACGTAGGAAATTACAAGTAAATAAAATTAACCGCAAAGACACAAAGAAAAAAGCAAAGGACGCTAAGTAAAATAAACTTAGCGAACCTT
This sequence comes from Flavobacterium panacis, assembly GCF_024649945.1. Taxonomy (GTDB): domain Bacteria; phylum Bacteroidota; class Bacteroidia; order Flavobacteriales; family Flavobacteriaceae; genus Flavobacterium; species Flavobacterium panacis. Next base: position 15,778 of record NZ_JANKMS010000006.1, read on the forward strand.
GCGGAACTTAGCGTCTTTGCGGTTAAAAATCAAAAAATATAAATGAGGAAAATATATCTCTCGCTTTTATTAGTAACAAGTTCGCTGACATTTGCACAGCGAACGGTTACTATTAGCACAGATAATGTAGTACAAACCATGGACGGTTTTGGAGGCTCAGATGCCTGGAGAGCGCAGTTTGTGGGTAAAAATTGGCCAGAACAGAAAAAAAATGCCATTGCAGATTTATTGTTTAGCAAAGAAATCGATGCACAAGGAAATCCAAAAGGAATCGGACTTTCGATCTGGAGATTTAACCTTGGTGCAGGAAGCACGGAACAAGGTGAAGACAGTAAAGTTTCGGACGAGTGGAGAAGAAGCGAATGTTTTCTAAATGCTGATGGAACTTATGATTTCTCAAAACAAGAAGGACAAAGATGGTTTTTACAGGCCGCTAAAAAACGTGGTGTCGAAAAATTTCTTATTTTCACCAACAGCCCTCCGGTTCATATGACAAATAACGGATTGTCTTTTGCCTCTCAAAAGAATAAACTGAATCTAAAAGATGGTGCAATTCCAAAATTTGCCGATTTTTTAGTTCAAAGTATTCAAGGATTAGAGAAAAAAGAAGGAATCAAATTCGATTATGTTAGTCCGTTAAATGAACCACAGTGGGAATGGATGCCAAAAAGCGGTGATACAAACAGTCAGGAAGGAACACCAGCAACCAATCAAGAAATCTATGATGTGACCAAAGCACTTTCGGAGAAACTGAAAGCGCAAAAAATGAGTACTGAAATCGTCATTGCAGAGGCAGCTCAAATCGATTATTTATACGAAAATGTAAATGCTGAAAACAGAGATAATCAGATTGATTATTTCTTCGGAAAGACAAAAACGAATGTCACTAAATTACCGAATGTTAAAAATGTAATTCTAGGGCACAGCTATTTTACAACTTGGCCAATCGAAAGACAGGTTTTAAGTAGAAAATTAATTGCAGCAGAAATTAAAAAAAATCCAGGATTAAAATATTGGCAGTCTGAATATTGTATCTTAGAGAATCCTGGAGAGAATGAAATTCCGGGAGGATCAGGTGGAGGAAGAGATTTAGGAATGCAGACAGCTTTGTTCGTAGCACGTTTGATTCATAATGATATTGCAGTTGCGAATGCAGCTTCATGGCAATGGTGGACATCCATTACAAGAGTAGATTACAAAGATGGTTTGATTTATTTGGATGACGGAAAAAGTAACGGTGGAACTGCTCCCGATTATGTGAAAAATGATGGAGAATTCCACGATTCAAAATTGCTTTGGGCTTTAGGAAATTATTCGCTTTTTGTACGTCCTGGAATGCAGAGAGTTGATGTTCCAAACCAAAATGAACTAGACAAAGCAAACGACGTCATGTTAACGGCTTACAAAGACACTCAAAGTAAAAAACTGATTGTAGTAGCTGTAAACTGTGGAAAATCGGCGCAACAATACCAATTTGATTTATCAAAAGGAACTTTAAAAAACAATGAGTTCACACCTTACGTAACTTCTGAGACATCAAATCTAAAAAGAGCAGAAGTTCAAAAAAATGGAAAACTAGAAATCCCTGCAAGATCTGTAGTGACGTTTGTGGGGGAATTGCAATAGTTTGCGGTTACAGTCGCATTCACAGTCACAGTTTTCAGTGGCAGTCTCAGTGTTGTCAGTTTAGTTAAGACTGAAAACTGTGACTGCGACTGAAAACTAATTAAAAACCTGAAACAAAAATAAACTTAAAAAATGCTAACTAAGAAAACATTACTACCCGTATTACTCTTTTCGTGTTTATCTGCAAGCAGTCAGATATCGTTTGGAGATTCTAAGAAAATTAACGACAACTGGAAATTCAATCTTCAGGAAACTCCCGAAGCTAAAAATACTGCTTTTGATGACAGTAAATGGCAACAGGTAAACGTACCTCACGATTGGAGCGTAAAAGGACAGTTGAGTCCAACATTGGCAAGTTGTACAGGTTACCTTCCGGGTGGAATTGCTTGGTATAGAAAATCAATCAATATCCCGCAGAGCAAATCAGGTGAAAAAGTGTATTTATACTTTGAAGGAGTTTACAATAGAAGTGAAGTTTTTATCAACGGACACTCTTTAGGTAAACGTCCAAACGGATATATTTCTTTCGCTTATGATGCAACTGATTTTGTGAAATTTGGTGGAGAAAATACAATTTCTGTTCGTGTAGACCACAGCCAAAGTGCCGATTCAAGATGGTATACAGGTTCTGGAATCTACAGAAATGTTTGGTTGGTTTATGCAAATCCGGTTCATATTGCGCAATGGGGAGTTTATGCTTATCCTGAAGTGAATAAAGGAAACGGAACTTTGAATGTTGAGGTTGAGGTTGAAAATAAATCTAAAGGCAAATCAAGTGTAACTATTGTAAATGAGCTTTTCTCAAAAGACGGAAAATCAGTAGGAAAATCTTCTTCTAAAGTTGATGTTGCTGCGAATCAGAATGGAAAAATTTCAACAAAAATAAACATTAAGAATCCAAAATTATGGGATTTAGAAAATCCGAATTTATACGAATTAAAAACGACTGTTTTACAAGATGGTAAAGAAATCGATAAAACGGTAACCCAAACAGGTTTCAGAAATTTCACTTTTGATCCGAACAATGGTTTTGCCCTTAACGGAAAATGGATGAAAATGAAAGGCGTTTGTCTGCACCATGACGCAGGAGTTTTAGGATCTGCTGTTCCAAAAGAAGTTTGGAGAACCAGATTAAAAACATTGAAAGAAATTGGAGTAAATGCTATTCGTACTAGTCATAATCCACAAGCACCTGAATTTTATGAGCTTTGCGATGAACTAGGATTATTGGTTTTAAACGAAGCATATGACGAGTGGGAATTCCCAAAACGTAAATGGTTAGAAGGCTGGAATTACGGAACACCTGGATTTGAAGGTTCATTTGATATTTTTGCTGATTGGGCAGAAAAAGACTTAGAAGATTTTGTACGTCGTGACAGAAACCATCTTTCTGTTTTTGGATGGAGTATTGGTAACGAAGTAGATTATCCAAACGATCCGTATTCTCATCCAGTTTTAGATCAAGGGAAAAACGGTTTCGGGCAAGCTGCTTATGGCGGTTACAAAAAAGATGCTCCAGATGCTATGCGTTTGGGAGCGATTGCAAAACGTTTGGTTGCAGCGGTTAAAAAGTACGACAAATCGCGTCCAACAACAGCTGGTTTAGCAGGAGTTGCCATGTCTAACGAAACAGAATATCCAGGAGCTTTAGATATTACAGGTTACAATTATACAGAAAGTAAATACAAATCGGATCACGAGAAATATCCAAAAAGAGTCATTTACGGAAGTGAAAATGTTCACGACATGGAACCTTGGTTAGCTGTAAAAAACAACAAATTTATTTTTGGTCAGTTTCTTTGGACAGGAATTGATTATTTAGGAGAATCTGGTAGATGGCCTTCAAGAGGATTCTATTCTGGTTTAGTTGATTTTGCAGGAGTTATTAAACCTCGTGGTTATTTCCGTCAGTCATTATGGTCAGATAAACCAATGGCTTATTTAGGAACCTATCCGTTAACAAACGAGAAAGATGTTTCTAAAGATGCTTGGGCAATTTGGAATTACGAAGCGGGACAAAAAATCCGTGTGGTTTGTTATACGAATGCTGCAAAAGCACGTTTAGAATTGAACGGAAAAACAGTTAGGGAAACTAAATTGTATGATGAAAAAACAGGAATTATCTATTGGGATATTCCATTTGCTTCAGGAAAATTAGAAGTGATTGGATTAGACAAAAATGATAAAGAGGTAAGTCGTTATGCTATTAATTCTACACAACAGCCAGTTGAGTTGACTATTGCAGATAAAGATATTACAATCAGCAAAGACAAAGGAGTTGCTAAAATCATGGTTCAGGTAAAAGACCAAAACGGACTTCCAGTAATGCTTTCAGATAATGAAGTAACTTGTACCATTACTGGCGCAGGAACTTTATTAGGATTAGAAGCTGGAAATAACAGCGACATGACAGACTATACAGATAATGTTCAGCGAGTTTTCCACGGACATATTGCAGCGTATATTCAGGCAAATGGAGATTCAACAGCACCAATAAAAGTGAAATTTACCAGTCAATGGTTAAAACCTGTGGAGGTTATGATCAATGTAAAATAGAAAACGCCCCGCAAGGGGCTTTTCTTTAGTATATTATTGAAAAAAAAATATATGTAAATGTCACATCGAGACATCTGATATACAACCATTTTTGTACGAATATTCATAAAATAAATCATATTTAATCCTTTGAGAGATAATAAAATCAATGAGATTAAATTTTTTCATTATATTTAAAGTGTAAAAAATACACATAACCACAAAACAATGAAAATTACAAACTTACTCACTATGGCGATAGGAGCCTTTTTCCTATCAGCCGCATCTAATGCACAAACCAAAACATTTCAAAAAGAAGAATTTAAACAATGGGCTCAAACTCCGCCAATGGGCTGGAATAGCTGGGATTGTTACGGACCAACAGTTGAAGAACACGAAGTTAAAGCCAATGCTGATTATATGGCAAAGGAGCTGAAGAAATTCGGTTGGGAATATGTCGTAGTTGATATTCGATGGTTTGTTGAAAATGACAAAGCAGGAGGATACAACCAAAAAGATCCTCGTTATGTAATCGATCAGTACGGAAGATATTTACCGGCTGTTAACAGATTCCCTTCCGCAAAAGATGGTCAAGGTTTTAAACCTTTAGCTGATTACATTCACAAAAAAGGATTAAAATTCGGAATTCACATTATGCGTGGAATTCCTAAAAAAGCGGTTGAAGATAAACTGCCAATTAAAGGAACCAACGGAATTACTGCAGATCAAATTTACTCTACAGCATTACAATGCGAATGGTTGAGAGACAATTATACTGTTGTAGCAGATAAACCTGGAGCACAGGAATATTACAATTCTATTTTCGAATTATATGCACAATGGGGCGTAGATTTCATTAAAATTGATGATTTATCAAGACCATATCACGAAGGTGAAATCAACTTAATCAGAAATGCGATTGATAAATGTGGACGTAAAATTGTTTTAAGTACTTCACCAGGAGAGACACCAATCACAGCAGCGCAGCATGTAAGCACACATGCCAATATGTGGCGTATGGTGGATGATGTTTGGGATACTTGGCCTCACATTACGCATTTAATGGATGTGGCTCAAAAATGGTATCCGCACATCGCACCAGGAACTTGGCCAGATTGCGATATGATTCCGTTAGGGCGTATCTCTATCAGAGGAGAAAGAGGTGAAGATCGTATGACACGTTTAACAAAAGACGAACAATATACTTTAATTACATTTTTCAATATTTTCAAATCACCACTATTCTTTGGTGGCGATTTACCAAGTAATGATGCTTTTACTTTGTCATTATTAACAAACAAAGACGTTGTAAAAATGCATAATGAAAGTACAGCCGTAAAACAACTTTTTCAGAAAGATGGGAAGATTGCTGTAACTTCAAAAAATGCTAAAGATGGCAGTGTTTATCTGGCTTTGTTTAATATTTCAGATAAAGATTCACAAAAGGTTTCAGTCAACCTTTCTGATCTTGGAATTTCAGGTTCTGTTGAAGTTTTAAATATGTGGACAGGCACTAAATCAAAATTATCTTCTAAAGAAATAGAGGCAGATTTAAAACCACATAGCTCAGTTTTATATCAGTTAAAAGGTAAAAAATAATGAAGAGGGTTTTAAAAAGTAAAATTTTGAATCTAATTTCAATTTTTACAGCTGTTTTTGTGTTTTCAGGATTTGCCCTGAAACCAAAAACAGAAAAGCCTGATAGCGTATATTTATTTGCTTATTCGACCTTAAAGAATAACGGAAAAAATGGACTTCATTTTGCCTGGAGTACCGATCAGAAAAACTGGTTTTCAATTGGCCCTGAATTTAGTTTTCTAAAATCAGATTTCGGAAGCTGGGGACCAACAGGAAAAAGCATGTCTGAACCTTTTTTGGTTCGTGACAATGCTGGAGTTTTTCACTGTTTTTGGAGTGTAAAAGATAATGTTTTTGCACATTCAGAAAGTAAAGATTTAGTCAATTGGGGAAGGCAAAATTACATTCAAGGAATGAAGAATTTTGTTGGAAAAAGCCAAGATAAATCAGTTATTGAGAATGTTCAGGTTAGCTTAAAAGAGGGGCAATATGTGGTTCACTTTAGCGAAAGCGGAAAAAATTATTACAGTACTACCAAAGATTTTAAAAACTACAGTCCGTCAGTGCTTGATGCAAATGGTTCTTCTTTAAAATTGAGAAACGAAATTATTTTACAAGGAGAAGTTTTGCAAGGAACTTTGTTCAAAGTAGACTGGAATCTGGTTGAAAATATGACCAGAAATATGGAGTCGGTAAAGTTTAGAGATAAAAGAGACAATACTTCTCCAAAAAGCGACAGTTTATTATTTGTTGGTTTAAAACCTGTGAAAGCAGCCATTAAAATTGACGGCAAACAGTCTAAAAAAATCAGTAATATGTTGACTGGAGTTTTCTTTGAAGACATCAATTATGCTGCAGATGGAGGTTTGTATGGTGAATTGATTCAGAATCGTGATTTCGAATATGCGCTTCACGACAAGAAAGAGAGAGACGAAAAATGGAATGCGACAATGGCATGGAGTGGTGATTTTAAAATCGCAAAAGAAAATCCAATTCACGTTAATAATCCTAATTATGCAGTTATTTCTAAGGGAAGTATCAGTAATTCCGGCTTTGATGGTATTGCTGTAAAAGCGAATGAAAAATACGATTTTACTGTTTTTGCGAAAGGAACAAAAGCTGTTGTTCGTCTGAAATCGGCAAGCGGAGAAACTTTAGCGGAAGCGAAATTTACGCCATCAGCTTCATGGAAGAAATATAGTGCCGTTTTGAAAGCTTCAAAAACGGTAAAAGACGCTCATTTAGAAATTAGTACAGACGGAGAAACGGCAGTTGATATGGTTTCGCTTTTTCCACAAAAAACATTTAAAGGACGCAAAAATGGATTACGTTTAGATCTTGCAGATGCGATAGCAGATATGCATCCTAAATTTGTTCGTTTTCCTGGAGGATGTGTAGCACATGGTGATGGATTACACAATATCTACAAATGGAAAAATACAATTGGACCACTTGAAAGCCGTATTCCGATGCGAAATATTTGGGGTTATCACCAGTCAATGGGATTGGGATATTTCGAATATTTTCAGTTTTGTGAAGATTTAGGCGCTGAGGCTGTTCCAGTTTTAGCGGCTGGAGTTCCGTGTCAGAATTCATCTGACGGTGGTTCTGGACAACAATTCGGAATTCCAATGGAAGAGATGGACGAATACGTTCAGGATGTTTTAGATCTGATTGAATATGCCAATGGAAGCGTAAATACCGTTTGGGGTAAAAAACGTGCAGAAGCGGGTCATCCAAAACCTTTCAATTTAAAATATGTCGGAATCGGAAATGAAGATTTAATCAGCGATGTTTTTGAAGAACGTTACCGAATGATTGTAAAAGCGGTACAGCAAAAATATCCTGAAATTATTGTTATTGGAACTGTAGGGCCATTTTTTGAAGGAACAGATTATAATGAAGGTTGGAGAATTGCAGATGATTTGAAACTGCCAATTGTAGACGAACATTATTATCAATCGCCAGGCTGGTTTATCAATAATCAGAATTTTTATGATAGTTATGATCGTTCAAAATCTAAAGTTTACTTAGGAGAATACGCTTCTCGCGGAAATAAATTTTATAATGCTTTAGCTGAAGCGCTATATCTTACGGGAGTTGAACGTAATGGAGATGTTGTAACTATGGCTTCTTATGCGCCATTATTGGCACGAGAAAAACATACACAATGGAATCCGGATTTGATTTATTTTAATGGAGATGAGATCAAACCAACAGTGAATTATTTTGTACAAAAACTGTATGGTCAAAATCCAGGAAATCATTATATAGAAAGTGTTGTAAAACTTTCAGATCCTAATGATGAAGTACAAAAACGTGTCGCAATTTCAGTTGTAAAAGATGAAGCTTCAGGAGATTTGATTCTTAAGTTGGTAAATGCTCTTCCTGTTTCAGTAGAACCTACAATAGACTTTGCTGATCTTTCTACAACAGCAAATGTCACTTACACTGTTTTATCAGGAAATCCCGAACTTACAACGGCAAGACCTGTAACTCAAAAGTTGTCGGTTGCAGAGGCATTTTCTAAAGAATTGCCACCTTATACTTTTGTTGTAATGCGTATTAAAACAAAATAAACTGCTAGGAATTGCAGTATAAAAAAATAAGAAAGAATGAAAAAATTACAATTAAGCATTGTTGCACTGTTATCCTTTTTGAATGTTGTGCAGGCTCAGAATACAGGCGGAGTTCCGCCAGTTATCGCAGAAAAAGATTTGACAGCTTATTTATTTGTTTATTTCATTGGAAATAAAGTAGAAGAAGAAGCGGTTAATTATGCAGTAAGTACTGATGGATATCATTATTATGCCCTTAATAACAATAAACCTATTTTAGACAGTAAAGCCATCAGTTCGACTGGAGGAGTTCGTGATCCACATATATTACGTGGTGAAGACGGCAAAACATTTTATATGGTTTTGACTGATATGACTTCTTCAAAAGGTTGGGACAGTAATCGTGCAATGGTTTTATTAAAAAGTACCGATTTAGTAAACTGGAAAAGCAGTATCGTAAATATTCAAACAACATTTCCAGGAAACGAAAATCTAAAACGTGTTTGGGCACCACAGACAATTTACGATGCCAAAGCAGGTAAATACATGATTTACTTTAGTATGCAGCACACTGGAGGTCCAGATAAAATTTACTACGCTTACGCGAATAAAGATTTCACAGCCTTAGAAGGTGAACCGAAATTATTGTTCGTTCCAAAGTCTGGTAACGCTTGTATTGATGGTGACATTATCGAAAAAAATGGAGAATACCACCTTTTTTACAAAACAGAAACCAATACGCCTGGAATCAAAGTGGCAGTTACAAAAGATTTGACTTCTGGAAATTGGGTTGAAAATGACCATTATCTGCAACAGACAAAAGATGGAGTAGAAGGTTCTAGTGTTTTTAAACTCAACAATTCAGATGAGTATATCCTTATGTACGATGTTTATACAAAAGGAAGATATCAGTTTACGAAAACAAAAGACTTAGAAAATTTCAAGGTTATTGACCAAGATATTTCAATGGATTTTAATCCGCGTCACGGAACTATTTTGCCGATAACTCGTTCAGAATTAACTAGAATTACAAACAAATGGGGAACGCCTGCAAAACTTTCAAAAATAAATCACAATCCGGTTTTAGAAGGATATTATGCAGATCCTGAAATTCTATATTCAAACAAAACTAAAAAATATTATATCTATCCAACAAGTGACGGATTTGATAGTTGGTCAGGTTATTATTTCAAAACGTTTTCTTCTGATAATTTAGTAGATTGGAAAGACGAAGGTATAATTCTAGATCTTAAAAAAGACGTTCCGTGGGGAAATAGAAATGCTTGGGCGCCTTGTATCGTGGAGAAAAAGATAAAAGGAAAGTATAAATATTTCTACTATTTTACTGCTGCTCAAAAAGTAGGAGTTGCCGTTTCAGATAATCCAACAGGACCTTTTAAAGACAGTGGAAAAGCAATTGTAGCTTCAAGACCAGAAGGAATAAAAGACGGACAAGAAATTGATCCAGATGTTTTTACAGATCCAAAAACAGGAAAAAGTTATTTGTATTGGGGAAATATGTATATGGGAGTTGCCGAGTTAAATCCAGATATGGTTTCTTTAAAACCTGGAACTCAAAAGGTAATTGCTGTAAATAATTCATTCCGCGAAGGAACTTATGTAATCTACAGAAACGGAAAATACTATTTCTTTTGGAGCGAAGACGATACTAGAAGTCCGAAATACAAAGTGAGATACGGAATATCAGATTCACCAACAGGACCACTTCAAATTCCAGAAAACAATATCATAATTCAAGGAAAACCAGAGGAAGGAATTTATGCAACAGGACATAACTCAGTTTTACAAATTCCAAATAAAGATGAATGGTACATCACATATCACAGATTCTCTTATCCAACCGGAATCAAAATGGGTCAAGCTGGAGGTTTTCACCGTGAAGTTTGCATGGATAAATTAGAATTTAATGCAGACGGAACGATCAAACAAGTTGTTCCAACTCATGCTGGAATTGAAGCTTTGAAAAAATAATTTTTAGATTTAATTTTCAATAAAAAAGCGGTTTCTATTAATTTAGAAACCGCTTTTTTTATAATTATAAAAGTTTTTTTAAGAAGTCTGATCGTCAATAGTAGCGTCAGGAGCATTTTTCTTTACAGATTCAATTCCGTTTTCTCTTGCTGCAACACTTTCGTACATTTCGCTTGAACCAATAATTTGACCATTTCCAGCTTTTAAATTGAAATAAGGTTTTCCATTTTTAGCTTCTTTTCTGTCGTAACGATTATCGTCAACTGCATTAGTTTTTACAGATTCAATACCATTATTACATGCCGCTTTTGTAGTGTAGCCTTCGCTTGTTAAAATGGTCTGACCATTACCAGCTTTTAAATTAAATTGAAACTCTCCGTTGGCTCTAGTAGTAATTACAAATTTTCCCATGTAGTTTATTTTTAAGATTAGGTAATAATAATTTTGCTATTGATAAAAATACAAAACTTGGTAATATAAATCATACATCAGTATGAAAAAATGATTATCTTAAGAATAAAAAATATACTATAATTCGTTGGATCAAATAGATTTAAGTAGTTTTTTAAATAAGATCTAATTTGATCTGCTGAAATCTTTTATAAATCTGCGTGAAACACTTTTTTACGTATCGATTTTTTCACGCAGATTAAAAAGGATAAAAGCAGATTTATACAGATTTTTAATCTACTTATTTTAAAATAGTAATTTCTCAAATCGTTTAGACATTAAAATCTAAAATCTGAAGTTATTTAGATTCCTAAACGAAAATCAGAAACACTTTTTTCTTCTAGATTAATTTCTTCAAAAATACTTTGTGTTCCTTTATCAACTGGACATTGAGTACTAATTCCCATCCAGATTTCTTTCGGATAATTGTTTTTATACAAACGAACCATTTGCCAGTTCTTTTTGTCTAAAGAATAATAACTTGCCACCGTTTTAGTGTCCGAAGAAATTTTCATGTAAACAGAAGGTTCTTTTACAACATCATGATTGTTGTCATCAGAAGTTCCCATCGTGCGAACCGTTACAATTCTGTGGTTTCCTCTTTCATCCTGTTCAAAGCAGAATTTTTGATAAAAACTATCATTCACATAAATGTATAAAACTCCTGCATTGTATAAACCTTTCTCTGTAAATTGAGGAGTGACTTTAGATACAAGCGTAAAAGGTTTTGTATTATCTACTTTAGACAAAAGCATTGGAGCAGTGGTGTTCGATAATTTTCCATCAGGATCAGAGAAATAATCTGATTTTTCGCCAGCCTTAAAGACAATCTTTTCGTTTGCTTCCGTTTTAATTAAAGTATCAGCACCATTAACCGCTTTTGTAAAATGGATGTTGGAAAGTTTGATGTCGCAAGGCGCACCGTTTACAATAGCCGAATCGGTTTTAGTTTCTTCTGTCATAGCTGTTTTTGCTGTTTCATTTTTGCCGTTACAGCTTGTTAGTAGAGAAATACTTAAAATTGTAAGAGCGCTGTAAAAAATTGTTTTCATAAATTATTTTTTTGGGATAGAAAGTGATATTTTTAATGTTCCAAAAATAAAATTGCTTTTAAACAAAGACAATACGTAAAATTAACCAATTACACATTTAATGCCTAAGAATCCTTCAATCGAAAACCAATTAATAACTACATTTTTAGAACAAAATTTTGAGATTGGAGAATCAAATGATATCGAAATGTACAATCAATTCGTCATCAATTATGTCAAAATAGAGCAGTGTGTAGCGGTTTTATCCGATTATCAATCGGACAAAAGTTATATTTACGCAGGAAGTTTTGGCTCTGTATTTGGACTTCCAGATGAAACTTCCGTGATTGATTCTGCTTTTGAAGAATGTATTTTTACTAAAATCAATTCAGAAGATTTGATAGAACGTCACGTTTTGGAACTTAATTTTTATCAGTTTTTAAAGGAAATTCCGAGAGAAGAATATAGTAATTACAGCACTTTGAGTCGTTTAAGAATGAAAGATTCTAGCGATAAAATTTCGTTTATCAATCATCGAACTATTTATTTGAATACGTTTAATAACGGAAGTATTTCACTTTCTCTGTGTTTGTATCTGCCATCAACAGATTTACAGCCTCGAACAGGAATTGATGGAAAGATTTTTAATATAAAAACAGGAGAAGTAATCGAATCTGAAAAGTATAAAAACAATACTGAAAATATACTTTCTAAAAGAGAAACGGAAGTTCTAACCAGCGTTGCAAAAGGAAACAAAAGCGAACAAATTGCAGCTGAAATGCACATTTCAGTTTACACCGTAAGACGCCACAGACAAAACATCATAGAAAAGTTAAAAGTGACGAATACGGCAGAAGCAGTTCAGACGGCTTTTGTCATGGGAATTATTTCTCTTTAAAAGATTTCCTTATTTTTGTTAGGAGGATAATGGATTATGAAAGAAATCAGCGATATATTAAAAGCCTATTCAGAAGCACAAAATGAAGATAAAAAGTGTGCTTTGGCAACCGTCGTAAAAGTAGAAGGTTCATCATACAGACAAGCAGGCGCCCGTATGCTAGTTACGGAAGATGGTTTTCTAACTGGTGCGATAAGCGGTGGTTGTCTAGAAGGCGATGCTTTACGAAAAGCACTTCTGTCCATTCATCAAAAGCAAAATAAATTAGTTACTTACAATACCAGCAATGAAGACGAAGCAGAAGTTGGTTTACAACTTGGTTGCAATGGAATCGTTCATATTTTGTTTGAATATATTGATGCTGAAACTGCCAATAATCCAATACAGCTTTTAAAGCAATTAGAATTAGAAAGAAAAGAAGCCGTTATTGTTACCGTTTTTTCACTCAAAAGAAATGCTTCTCAAATTGGAACGACTTTATTTTATAGAAAAGACAGTCCAGTTTTAAATCACAATAAAGATATTTTAAATCTAATTTCTGATGTAAAAGAAGTGTTGGAAACCAAAACTTCAATTGTAAAAAAACTACATTCTGAAAGCGATAATGAAGCGCTGATTGAATATATAAAACCTCCAATTTCTTTGATAATTGCAGGAGCAGGAAACGATGTGCAGCCTTTGGTAAAAATGGCCAATGTTTTAGGTTGGAAAATTACCATTCAGGAAGGTCGTGCCACACACGCAACCAAAAAGCGTTTTCCAAAAGCAGATCAAATATCTACCGTAAAAGCAGAAGATTTTTTAGAAAGTATTGTTGTTGATGACCAAACGTATTTTCTACTGATGACGCACAATTACAAATACGATTTAGGTATTTTAAAATTGCTGTTGGAAAGAGATTTTCACTACGTGGGAATTCTAGGCCCAAAGTCAAAATTCAACAGAATGTTAGATGATCTTTTGATAGAAGGAATCACCGTAAACGAAGAACAGTTGGAAAAAATTCACAGCCCTGTTGGTTTGGATATTGGTGCTGAAACTTCAGAAGAAATTGCCTTATCAATCATTTCAGAAATCAAAGCTTTTGCATCAGAAAGAACGGGAACTTCCTTAAAATTCAAAGCAGGAAAAATTCATAACGAAATTCACTATGAAGCCATTTCCAAATAAAACAGGCATTATTATTCTGGCAGCAGGAAATTCTTCCAGATTAGGCAGACCAAAACAATTATTAAAATACAAAGATTCAACCCTGCTGAAAAACACTATTTCTGAAGCTTTAAAGGTTGAAGATTCGTTTTTAATAGTAATAACGGGTTCCAATCATGATTTGATCGAAAAAGAGCTTAATTCGCCTGAAATACTATTTTCTTTCAATCCCGAATGGGAAAACGGAATGTCTTCTTCAATCGCAAAAGGGATTGACGAATTATTACTTCTAAATCCAGATTGCGAACAATGTATTTTAGCCGTTTGTGATCAACCATTTGTAACAAGTTCTATTTTTGAAAATCTGATTAATGAAGCGATTAAAACAGGAAAAGGAATCGTAGCATCAGCTTACTCAGAAACTTTAGGAACTCCAGTTTTATTTCAGAAAAAGTACTTCCAAGAATTGCTAGATTTAAATGGACAGGAAGGCGCCAAAAAACTCATTAAAAAATATACAGAAGATGTAGTTTCAGTTTCTTTCGAAAAAGGAAATATTGATATTGATACAGAAGAAGATTACAAGACATTGCTTTCTGAATAATTTATTTAACCGCAAAGGCGCAAGGTTCGCAAAGACTTTTTATCAGTTGCCTCCAGTTTTAACTGGAGGTTTAATTGTAACAAAATAAAAGGCTTTAGCCAAACTACGGCAAGTTTGGCTAAAGCCTTTTTGTATGAATTATTTTTTTTCATCCAGCTAAAGCTGGACGCAATTCAATTAGTACAAAAACTTTGCGTCTGTGCTCCCGATAACTATCCGGATCGCGAGATTAAAAATAAAAAAACTTAGTGCCTTAGCGCCTTCGTGGCAAAAAAAAACTCACAATCGTCCTGCCACTTCCAAAATCCGCTCAACAGCAATATCAATTTCCTCAGAAGTGGTAAATCTGCCCAAACTAAAACGAATTGAACTTAAAGCTTCTTCATCAGACAATCCCATTGCTTTTAAAATATACGAAGGCTCAGAAGTCACAGCCGAACATGAAGCACCATTCGAAACCGAAATATTTCCCAAAGCTAAAATCAGCTGTTCAGAATTTACGCCGGGAAAACAAATGTTTGAAGTATTATAAATTCGGTTTTCAGTATTTCCGTTAACGAAAGAACCTTCAAATTGTAATAAACCTTTTTCCAATTGATCTCTTAATAGAGAAATTCTATTTTGATCTTTTTCTAATTCATTTACAGCAATTTCCGATGCTTTTCCTAAACCGATAATTCCGGGAACATTTAGCGTTCCGCTTCTTAATTTTCGTTGTTGACCGCCTCCAAGAATTTGAGGAGATAATTTGATTTTGGCTTTCGCCGAAACATACAAAGCACCAACTCCCTTAGGACCGTAAAATTTATGTGCCGACAAAGTCAAAAGATCAATTCCTAGTTCTTTTACATCAACAGAAACTTTTCCAACAGCTTGTGTTGCATCACACATAAAAAGTACATTTTTGGTTTTTAGAATTTTCGAAATTGCAGTTAAATTTTGTATGACGCCTGTTTCGTTATTAGAAAACATTCCAATGAAAACCAGTGTTTTATCTGTAATTGTTTCTTCTAAAAGTTGAAGATCTAAAAGTCCGTCAGAATCAGTTGGAAGATAAGTCACTTCAAAACCAATACTTTCCATAAAATGGCAGGTTTCAAGAACTGCTTTATGTTCCGTTTGAATGGTAACAATATGTTTTCGATCTTGATCAGCCAAACCTTTTATCGCCAGATTGATCGCTTCAGTAGCACCCGAAGTAAAGATGATTTCATCAGCATCAGCATTTATCAAATCAGCCGTTTGCCAAGCCGCATTTTCAACAGCTTCTTTTACCGTTAATCCGGCCAAATGTGTTCCTGTTGAATTGGCGTACAAATCAGTAAAATACAGAAGCATGGCGTTCAAAACGCGTTCGTCAACACGAGTTGTGGCATTATTATCAAGATAAATGGTTTCTTGCTGTGGCATAATCTGGGCTTAATATGGTAAAAATACAATTTTATAATCTCGCAAAGTCGCAGAGACGCAAAGTTTAATGCAAATAAATAACCATATAAGTTATATAAGAAATTTTAAGTTTTTTCTCTTAATTGAACTTATATAACTTATATGGTTTAAAAAATTTTGCGTCTCTGCGACTTTGCAAGATTTTTTTTTATTTAAGTGTGCTTTGCGGTTGAAAAAAACGAAATTGTAATTATTCTAAATAAGAGTACTGTTTGAATTTCATAACTTTTTGTGATAGAAGATGATTAAATTTGTTAGAATACAAAAGTGAATTTGCTAATTTAACAAATAGACTGAATGGCTTCTAAAAAAACAAATCAGAATAAAGTTACGCCCGAAGATGCTAGCTCGCGTCGTGACTTTATCAAGAAATCAGGACTTTTTACCGCTCTTGCTCTGACGCCACCTTCATTGGTTATGGCTTCGGATAAGAAATGGGACGAAAAAATTGCGGAGTATTTAGAAACCGTACCGCTTTCTATTGAAGTAAATGGCACAAAACACAATTTAAACATCGAGCCAAGAACCACTTTGCTTGATTTACTTCGTGAACAATTACAGCTTACAGGAACCAAAAAAGGTTGCGACCACGGACAATGTGGTGCCTGTACAGTTCACGTAAACGGAACAAGAATTTTATCTTGTCTTTCTCTGGCAACGATGCAGCAAAATGCACAGGTTACCACAATCGAAGGACTTTCAAAAGGTAAAAAACTGCATCCAATGCAGGAAGCTTTTATCAAACACGATGGTTTTCAATGTGGCTACTGTACTCCGGGACAAATTATGTCGGGAATTGCCTGTATCAAAGAAGGTCATGCCAACAGTAGAGAAGAAATTAGCGAATATATGAGTGGTAACATCTGTAGATGTGGCGCTTATCACAATATTGTTGACGCTATAACTGAAGTTAAGGAAGGAGGGAAGGAAATATGAAAAACTTTCAGATAATTAAAGCCTTGTCGTCTTCATCAGCAGTTACAGGAAAAGCCAAAGATAATTCTTCGATGTTTATCGCTGGAGGAACGAATCTAGTTGATTTAATGAAGAAGAACATTGTAGCGCCAGACAAACTGGTTGACATCAATGGATTGGATTTAAAGAAAATCGAGTTCTTAAAAGGAAAGGTTTCAATTGGCGCATTGGCTAAAAACAGTCAGGTTGCCGAAGATGCTTCCATAAAAGAAAAATATCCTTTGCTGGCATTGGCTTTAGCGGCAGGAGCTTCTCAACAGATTCGCCACATGGCAACTGTAGGAGGAAATATGTTGCAGCGTACCAGATGTTCTTATTTTTATAATACCGATATGCCTTGCAACAAACGTACTCCAAAAAGTGGATGCGGGGCAATTGGCGGTTCAAACAGAATGCACGCTATTTTTGGCGCTTCAGATAGTTGTATTGCCGTTCACCCAAGTGATATGTGTGTTGCTTTGGCTGCACTTGATGCGAAAGTTTTGGTCGAAGGTCCAAAAGGAAAACGAGAAATCGATTTTACGGATTTCCATCGTCTTCCAGGAAATACGCCTGAAAAAGACAATAAATTGGATGAAAGAGAATTAATTACTTCTGTTGAAATTCCCGATAATATTTTCACTAAAAATGTTCATTATCTAAAAGTTCGTGACAGAACAAGTTATGCTTTTGCATTGGTATCTGTTGCGGTGGCTTTGGATATTAAAAATAATAAAATAAATGATGTCAGACTGGCAATGGGTGGTGTGGCACATAAACCTTGGAGATTGACGGAAACAGAAAAATTCCTGAAAGGAAAAAGCATTTCAGAAGATGTATTTAAACAAGCAGGCGATTTGTCTATGAAAGGAGCCAGAGGATATGGCGACAATGATTTTAAACTAACGCTTGGAGGAAACGCAGTAACAGAAGCACTTACAATAGCAGCATCAAAATAATTAAATTATGAGCAAGACAAGTAATATTAATAGAGTTGACGGATTTGCTAAAGTAACAGGTTCTGCAACTTATTCAGCCGAATATAAAACAACAGGTGTGGTCTATGCCTGCCTTGTGGGAAGTACTATTGCCAAAGGAAGAATCAAAACCATTGACACTAAAAAGGCAGAATGGGCACCAGGAGTTTTGGCGGTAATTACGCATTTGAATGTAGATAAACCTTCTGGTTATCAAAAAGCAAAAGACAAACGAAATTTTGGTCAGCCGCTTCAGATTTTTAAAGATGATTCGGTTTTGTATTACGATCAGCCAATTGCTTTGGTAATTGCGGATAGTTTTGAGCGTATGCGTTATGCGGCAAGTTTGGTCAAAGCAGATTATTTTAAAGAAGAACATTCAACAGAATTGCATAAAGCAGCTGATAAGGAAAGAAAAATAGATACCGATAAAGGAAATGATTACCATCGCGGTGAACATGACGGTTATAAAAATGCTGAGGTTGTTTTAGAAACCGAATACACGATTCCAACTGAAGTTCATAATCCAATGGAATTAGCCAATATCATTGCGAAATGGGACGGAAACAAACCGATTTTATACACGAAAAGTCAAGGTGTTGAAGGAACTCGCAGAAGTGTAGCAGGAGTTTTTGATGTTCCTGTGGAAGATGTTGAGGTACATGCAGAATACATTGGAGGCGCTTTCGGAATGGGATTGCACACTTGGCCATATGAAATTGCCGCTTTGATTGGTGCAAAAAAATTAAATCGTCCCGTAAAATTGGTTTTGCATCGAGAGCAAATGTTTACCAATGTAGGTTTTAGACCTTACACCATCCAAAAAATGGGATTAGGCGCTACAAAAGATGGAAAACTAACTGGATTAACGCATGAAGCGGTTGCCATGACTTCGAGCTACGAAGATTTCATGGAAGGAACTGTAAACATGTCTCGATTTATTTACGATTGTCCAAACGTTTCTACGCGTTACAGAATTGTGCCTTTGGATACTTGCACACCAATTTGGATGCGTGGTCCAGGAGAAGCAACAGGTTCTTTCGCTTTAGAATCTGCAATGGACGAATTAGCGTATAAATTAAACTTAGATCCGATTGAATTCAGAAAACGCAATTACGCTGAAAAAGATCAGGAACAAAATAAACCGTGGAGCAGTAAATTTCTTTTAGAATGTTACGAAGCGGGAATGGAACGCATTGGCTGGAACAATCGTAAAAACGAACCAGGTTCTGTAAAAGAAGGAAACTGGCTAGTAGGTTACGGAATGGGAACAGGAACTTTTGGCTGTTATAGAAGTCCAACTTCAGTAAAAGCGAAATTCTTAGCCAATGGAGATTTAGTTCTGCAATGCAGTGTAAATGACATGGGACCTGGAACAGCAACCATGATGACGGCAATTGGCGCTGAAGTAATTGGGCTACCATCAGAAAATGTCATTATCGAAATGGGAAAAAGCGGATTGCCAAAAGGGCCTACGCAAGGAGGTTCTGCAACGACTTCTTCTGTAGGTTCTGCGGTGCATGATGCCTGTAATTTATTAGTAAATAAAATAATTGAATTAGGAAGTAAAAATTCTGCTTTAAAAGGAATCGCAATTACAGATTTGACTTTTGAAAATGGTGCTGTTTCTTCTAAAAAAGACAAATCAAAATCGGTTACATTAGCTACGCTTTTGAGTAGTAATAAATTAGAAGATTTCGAAGTAGAAAATCTTTCTAAAGCTGCTGAAGAAGCAAAGAAATATTCGATTTATTCGTTTTCAGTTCATTTTGTAAAAGTTTTAGTGAATCCAAATCTAGGTAAAATTAGATTGGCGCATGTGGTTTCTTGTGCTGATATTGGAACCGTTATCAGTCAGAAAACTTCTGCAGGGCAAATGTTTGGCGGTGCTGTTGGTGGAATCGGAATGGGATTAATGGAAGCGTTGGAAATTGATCATCGTTTTGGTCGTCCGATTAATAATAATTTCGCTGATTATCATGTTCCTGTAAATGCAGATATTGAAAAGCAGGAAGTGTTTTTCGTAAACAAAAAAGACCCAATCAGCAATCCGATGGGAACAAAAGGTTTGGGAGAAACGGCTTTAGTGGGAATGGCGCCTGCAATTGCAAATGCCGTTTTTAATGCCACAGGAAAACGTGTTCGAGATTTACCAATTACATTGGATAAGATTATAGAAACTGTTGCTTAAATTTTTAGCCACAGATTAAAAGATTTAAAATGATTTTTTTATAGCCACGAATTACACGAATTTGCACTAATTTTTTCTTCCAATTGATAATTTTAAATTTGTGGAAATTCGTGTAATTCGTGGCAAAAAAAATCGCAAAGCTTAAAAAAAAACTTTGCGACTTTGTGCCTTTGTGGCATATAGCATTAAAACTTATTTAATCGTAATAGGCAACTCAACAGTTGTTTTGTCCCATCCAATAACTAAATTAGCTATATTACCTTGAGTTGTAAAAGCAATAGATAAAGCTTCAACTGGCGTAGATACTGGTTTAACTGGAACAGAAACTCTAACTACATCTTTGCTTTCATCATACGCATAA
This sequence comes from Flavobacterium panacis, assembly GCF_024649945.1. Classification (GTDB taxonomy): domain Bacteria; phylum Bacteroidota; class Bacteroidia; order Flavobacteriales; family Flavobacteriaceae; genus Flavobacterium; species Flavobacterium panacis. The sequence continues at coordinate 36,131 of NZ_JANKMS010000006.1, forward strand.
CCACCCCATAAATCCAATTCTTTATTGATGATAATTGTCCATTTGTCTTTTTCTGGAATAGCAAAAAAACTGTAGTATCCAGCAGGAACTTTTTTGCCTCCAATTGTTACGTCTTTGTAGAATTTGATTTCTGTATTTTCGTTAGCACCAACTCTCCAGATTTCTCCAAATTTTACAACATCACCAAAAATAGTTCTTCCTTTTGCAGAAGGTCTAGCATAAGTAACTTTGATAACCGGATTTGGATTATCTGTTTTTTTGAATTTAACTGCTTTGTTTGGGAAATAAGAAATATCAACAGGACTATTGTCTAATGGAGCAAATTTCACTACATCTTGTGCCTGAACTGTAAAGGCAGCAAACAAGGTAACTGCCAGTAAATAAATTTTTTTCATAGGATTACAATTTTTAGAATAACTACAAAGTAAGTTAATAATGAAGGAAAATCATATAATTTACAATTTGTTTTTTGTTAATGAATTGGTAATAGTTTTATTCATTTTTCTTTTTAGCATACCAATTCTGCATAATGTAAAATGCTTTTTTCTTTTCACCGTCATTCGAAATTAAACCTTTTCGATTGTATCCGTCCTGAATTCCTGGAAGCAATCTTTTCGGTGATCTAAAATCAACCAAAATCCACGGACTTGTGCCACTTAAGTGAGGAATCTTTTCAATCATTTTTAAATTCTGAATATATAAGTATTCCTGATATTCTTCTGTCCAGCGTTCGTTTTTCTCTCCATGAAAACCCGCTTTAGCATCACCTCCAAATTCAGAAACAATAATGGGTTTGTTGTATTTAGATTTCCAAGTTATCTTCTCAGCATCTTCCAGATTGCCACCGTACCAGCCCAAATATTGATTGAAAGCCACAACATCTAAAACTTCACCAATTGGATCATCAATGGTTTCTTTTTTAGTCAACAAAGCAGCGCTGATTAATCTTGTGTTATCTAATGATCTAGTGTGTGAAGCTAAATTTTTGATGAACGTATTTCTAGCATCAGAAATCGGAGTCTCATTTGCCATTGACCAAATAATAATGCTCGCTCTGTTTTTATCTCTAATAATTGAAGCAGTTAATTGATCTTCGGCATTTTGATACGTGTTTTTATTCGTAAATTCTACTGTCCAATACACTGGAATTTCTTCCCAAACCATGATTCCCATTTTATCAGCTTCGCGAATGATATTTTCATTGTGCGGATAATGTGCCAAACGAACATAATTACAACCTAATTCTTTTGCCCAGTTTAGTAAACGTAAAGCATCTTCTTGCGAATTTGCACGTCCACCTTTAGCATTTTCTTCATGAATTGAAATACCACGTAAAAAGATTGGTTTTCCGTTCAGCAGAATTTTATCTTCTTTGGTTTCGATGGTTCTAAAACCAATTTGATCTTTTAATTTTTTTCCGTTAAAGTCAATCGTTACCTCGTATAATTTCGGATTTTCAGGTGACCAATACGAGATTTTTTTAGCTGTAACTTCGAAGTTTAAAATTCCCTGAGCATCTGCTTTTCCTTTAAAATTGATTTTTAATTCTGGAATCGAAATCGAAACATTATTTTGAGAAGCTTCTAAATTATTGATTTTGATAAAACCAGAAATAACATTCGCGTTGCCTTTTTTCAGCTGAATAGTATTATCTTCTACAAATGAAGCTTCTTCTTCAATCAACGTTACATCGCGAGTTATACCACCATAATTCCACCAATCGGTATTTACAGTTGGAACATCTTCTTTATGTCGAGTGTTGTCCACTTTTATAACCAAATAATTATCTTTTGGCTGTACAATCGAAGTCACTTCGTAATTAAATGGCGTAAAACCACCTTCATGCGTTCCAAGTTTTTTTCCGTTTAAATAAACATCGGCTTTGTAATTGATTGCGCCCAAATATAAAAAAAGACGTTTTTTGGCAGCCAAATTATAATCGAAAGACTTTTTGAACCATACGTTTCCTTCATAATATTTGAGTTCTGGAACCTGAGAGTTCCAATCGCTTGGAATCGTGATTGTTGGTGATTTGTCAAAATCATATTCTACCAATTCCTGTTTGTTTTGAGCATGATAATTACTGAAGAAAGCTCCTTTTGCTGGTTTTTCCTGTTTATCGTATTGATCTAAATGAAAGCTGTAAAATCCAGTTTGATACGGATCGATAATGTAATTCCAAACTCCGTTTAGTGAAGTGGTATTTCGATTCGGAACATTGGAGATTAGGTTTTGTGCAAATCCGAGAAAGGTAGAGGTAAGGAGTAATGCGGTTAATAGTTTTTTCATTTTTATATTAATTTGTTTTTGTTTGTTTTGCCACAAAGGCGCTAAGGCACGAAGGTTTTTATTTTTTTGTTCTCGCAAAGTCGCTAAATCGCAAAGTTTTGTTAGGATGAAAAACTATCTAATAAGTCTGCTCAATCTGCAAAATCTGCGAGAGATTAAAAAACTTAGTGTCTTAGCGTCTTTGTGGCAATAATTCTTACTCAACAGGAATCCTCAAATATTCACCCTTAAAACTTTGATTCAATGCCGTCATTTCTATTGGAGCATTAGAACCATCAGGAATCACTTCGATAGAAGCTTTTCCATTTGCCATTCTGATAGATTCGCTTCCAGTTGGTGTTCCTTGATTTTTCAGTGTTTTTCCTCCCTTTAAACATTGAAAATAAACACTCGCTTCATAATCTAAACAACGTAAATTGTTATTGTCAATAGCAATTGCGGTTACTAAATAATTTCCGTTTTTTAATTTCTCTGATGATAATTGTAGAGAAACTGCTGTATCATTTTTATTGAAACGATAATTTACTTTCAGTGTATCTGAAACTGTTTTTCCTTCTTTTGTTTTTCCAATGGCAATTAAAACATTTTCACCTTTAGTAAAATTGATATCCCAAGTCAAACCATTTGCAGGATACAGCGCAAGATTTCGCTGTTTTTCTCCTAATGATTTTCCGTTATGAGACAATGTTACTTTATCGCAATTACTGAAAACGCTGATTGTTCTCGGAGTATTTTCAGGACCTTGGCGTTCTGTCCATGTATGCGATTCGATGTACGTGAAAGGTTCCTTTGCCCAATAACTTTTAAAAACATAATACGCATCTTTCGGAACTCCGTTTCGATCTGTAAGCCCTTTTTGATTCATGTACGGAATATCATCTTCTGGACGTAACGGCGTTGCAAAATCCTTAAATGCCCATTGAACATTTCCCACAAAAGTTGGGTCATTCTCGGATATATGTAAATGCCAGTCAAACAAATCAACTATATAATTTTCGCTCCAATCGCCAATTTGAGCAATGTTTGCGACTTTAGTCTGTACAATCGCTTCTTCCCAGCCTTCGGCTTTTATGATATTTTCTCCAGTAATGGGATTTTCGCTGTGACGGCCCACATGACTATCTCCACCATATTCGGCATGAATGAAATGTTTGTATTCTTTCTTATAAACATCAATTGCTTTTTGATAGCTTTTGTAACTTCCAGAATACCAACCCGACCAAATCGAAGGAGAAAAAACATCTACAATATGTGAACCCTCGTAATATTTTCTAATAGCCGTTTTTCTTGTCGGATCTAGTTTGTGTGCGATATCATTCAATTCGGTCAAAAAGGCATTCGTTTTTTCTGCATTATCTCCATCAGGAAAATCTGGAAGCCAATTAATTTCATTTCCTAAAGACCAGATAATAATACTCGGATGGTTATAATTTTGATTGATGATTTCTTCCAGTATATTTTTGGCATTGGTTTTCCAAACTTCGTTTCCAATGCCACCACGACACCAAGGCAATTCATCCCAAACCAATAAACCTAATTCGTCGCAAGCTTTGTAAACTTCTGGATCTTGTGGATAATGTGCCAAACGGACAAAGTTTGCGCCCATTTCTTTTATCGATTTCATATCTGCCCAATGTTGTTCGTTGGTCATTGCTGCGCCAACTCCGGCTTGTTCTTCATGACGGTGCGTTCCGCGAATTAATAGACGTTTTCCGTTAAGGTAAAAAGGGCCATGATCTTTAAACTCAAACCATCTAAAACCTACTTTCTCGGTAATGCTGTCTTTAATTTGATTTTTTTCAGATAAAGAAGCCGTCAGTTTGTATAAATTCGGTTTTTCAGTATCCCAAAGTTCTGGGTTTTTGATGTTTTCGAAGGTGATAGTCGAAGTTTTATCCGAAACTGGAATTGTTTTGCTTGCTATTTTTTTTCCTTTCGGATTTTTTAATGTTATCGTCAATGATAAATCCTTCGAATTATCAGGATTTACAATAGAAGAAACGATTTGCACAGAAGTTTTTTTAGCCGAAACTTCTGGAGTAGTGATTTTGATATTGTCGATATGATTTTTGTATTTCGAAATCAACCAAACATCGCGCGTGATTCCGCCGTAAATAAAGAAATCACTTTTTTGAGAAGGAATAACTTCAATATCATAACTATTATCTACTCGAACAAAAATTTCGTTGTTTCCGTCTTTGATTAATTTCGTAATATCGATAGAAAAACCAATATAACCGCCAATATGTGAACCAGCTTCTTTGCCGTTTACATACACTTTAGTCGTTACATTTGATCCTTCAAAATATAGAGAATAAACTCGATTTGAATCGATTTTAGAAATGTTGAGTTTCTTTTGGTACCAACTTGCATCGCGTCGGTAACCAGGCATTAAATCGGTTGCATCTTCAGCATTCCAAGTGTGAGGTAAATTTAATGAAACCCAATTTGAAGCTTTCTGTGCTTCGTTGAGGTTTGATGTATGATTTTCTAAATAAAGCCAATTGTCATTAATGTTCGTCTTTGTCTGAGCAAAACTGCTGCTCAGACAAATTTGAAACAAAACAAAAAGCGCAAAAATTGGAAAAGTTTTATTCATAGGTACATAGGTTCATAGTTACAGAGGTTCAAAGGTTTTCTGGCTCAAAGGTTCAAGGATTCAAAACCTTTGTTACTTTGAACCTTTGAGCCTTTGTCCCTTTATTAAAGCTTCTAAAAAATAATAATCAGCGTAGATTATTGGTTCGTCAATTTCGTCGTGTTTTGGCCAGTTTCCAGTACTGTGATCGAATAGGAAAGGAGCTTTAATTTGTGTATCCAAAATATATTGATCTGTTTGCACGGAAGCCATTAGTTTATCGGCGAAAGCCAAATAACTTTTGTTTTTGGTGTAAGTATACAATTCGTATAATCCTGAAGCCATAACCATTGCGGCAGAAACATCTCTAGGAGCGTTTGGAATACTTGGATCTTTAAAATCCCAGTATGGAATTCCATCTTCTGGCAGATTTTTATTCACCATAAAATAATGTGCTGTTCCTTCAGCTTGATTCAAATAAGCTGGGTCTTTGGTATAACGATACGACATAGTAAATCCGTAAACTGCCCAAGCCTGACCGCGCGCCCAAACCGAATCGTCATTGTAACCTTGAAGCGTTGTTTTCTTTCTCACTTCGCCTGTTGTCGGATTATAGTCAATTACGTGATAGCAAGAATTGTCTTCTCTAAATTGGTTTTTTAAAGTCGTATTAGCATGCTGAATGGCGACATTACGATATTTTGGATTTCCAGATATTTTAGAAGCTTCGAAAAGCAATTCCAAATTCATCATGTTGTCAATGATTACGGGATAATCCCAAATTTCTTTGTTGAAATCCCAAGAACGAATTGAACCCACTTTTGGATTAAACCTTTTGCATATAGTTTCTGCGCCTTTCACAATTACTGCTTCGTATTCTTTCTTGTTTTCCACTTTTAGAGCTTCTCCAAAACTGCAAAACACTTTAAAACCTACGTCATGCGAATTACTATTGACACTTTCTTTTTTGCTGAAAGGAGTCCATTTTTGAGCTTGTTCTTTGTATTTTGAATCGCCTGTTAAACGGTATAATTGCCAAAGATTTCCAGCGAAGAAACCACTTGTCCAATCTCTCGACGGTACTTTACGAATTTCAAGCGTTTTGACATTCATGCTTCTCGGCATTGACATTGAATCGGCTGGATAATCTAGTAACATTTTGTAACGTGTTTCCAGTTTTTCTGTCGCAGCTGAGGTAGTTTTGGTTTGAGAATTAATTCTTGATTTGCATGCTGTAACCAGCGATGCAAACCCAAGAATTAAAGAAATGAAATTGATATTCTTCATATTAAATATTTTGTAATCGTGATTTTTTAGGACGCTGATTTATACAGATTTTTTGTTTCACGCAGATTTTTACAGATTAAAGCAGATTTAAAAAGGATTTTTTTGTTTTTACAATCTGTGCAAAAAAATTTTCTCTCGCAGATTTTGCAGATTTTTTATTTCATCCGCAGACAGATAGATTTTGAATTTATTTGCTAGAAAACTAAATCTGCGTTATCTGCTAAAATCCCTTTTAATCTGCGTGAAACCAAAATTCAAGAGAATAAAAATCCATTAAAATCTGTGTAAAAATTTTTTCTCTCGCAGATTTCGCAGATTTTGGAGATTTTGGAGATTTTTACTTCACGCAGGTTATTAAAAAAAATATAAAAAATTAGATCTTTAAAATAAATCTGCTCAATCTGCAAAATCTGCGGGAAACCAATTAAAGCGTAACGCAATAAAAAAATCCGTTAAAATCTGAGTCTTTGCGATAGCAAATCCGTGTCATCCGCGTTCAATCAATAACCAGGATTATTCGGTTTTAAATTCGGATTAATAGCCAATTCTGTTCCAGGCAATGGCCATAAATAATCTTTGTTTGAATCAAAATTAGCATGCGGTTCTAAACCATTTGGTCCAAATACTTCTGGTCCTATTTTTAGTCTTTTGATATCGTACCATCTTACATATTCAAAAGCCAATTCTAATCTTCTTTCATCGATAACCATTTTTCTAAAATCAGCCTGAGAAAGTCCCGGAGTTACATTTGCTGGAAAAGAAACCAATTTACCCGCTTTGTTTCTTGCTCTTGCACGAACACGATTTACGTAGCCATCTGCTTCTGTAGTTCCTGGAGTGATTTCGTTTAATGCTTCGGCTGCGGTTAATAAAACTTCTGCAAAACGCATTGTGATGTAATTGTGCTGAGAAGTTCTACCGTTAGCACCTGCTTTTCCAGGAAAGCGGAAATATTTTGCAATATGCGGACGAGGTGCTTTTTCGTTATCACTTGAAGGATAAACCTGTAAAGCGCCGCCTGGACCTGTTTTCTTTCTGATAATCGTATCAAAACTCACGGCTCTTCTATAATCTCTCTGATCCCAAGTATTGAATACTTTTAAAGAAGGAACAGCAACCGAGAAACCTTGTCCGTAACTGTAACTGTCATCTTTTAAAGAACCTGTAAAAAATGCTGTATAATCTTGACCGTAATTTCCTGATGTTAAGTTGTTAAAATCAACAGTAAAAAGTGGTTCTTTTAGAGAAGCTGTTTTTGTAGCGTTGAATAAATCCTGAAAATCTGCATCTAAACCTAAACCAAATTTGGCTTCGTTTGTAATCACATATTTTGCTTCGTCATAGGCTTTTTGAAAATTTCCTAAAGTCAAATAAACAGAAGCTAAATATCCTGCCGCTGTCCCTTTTCCAGGAACGGCTTTTACTTTTGGTTTATCTTCCAGCCATTGTTTTGCAAATTCCAAATCGGCGATAATTTTTGGATAAACATCAGCTTCTTTGGTTTTGCTCATAGAATTAATCTGTTTGACATCATTAACAACAAAATCAATGTATGGAATATCTCCAAAAAGACGAACTAAATGATAATACGTAAAAGCTCTTGCAAAATAAGCCTGTGCTACAATTGCATTTACCTTTGCAGGATCTCCTGGTGTTTTCTTCGCACCTTCGATTGCCTGATTGGCCGCTGTAATAATCACATAAGATTGTGGCCAAAAATTCGCTACAAGCGCATTCGTATCGTTCATAGACATGTCGTTTACATCAATACGCGCTGCTTGAGTGGTTCTGTCGCCAATATCAGACATATCGTCACGAAGCATCAAAGCAATTGTAAATTCTCTTCCCCAATAATTATTATGGGCAATATTGGCAAAAGCCCCGTTTACAGCTGCCTGTAAATCATCTGTGTTGTTGAAAAAGTTTTCTGGTCGAATAATTCCTACTGGTTTTTCTTCCAAATCAGAACAACTGAAAAAAGTGAGTGTTCCGAAGAATAGAAAAGCTATATATTTTTTCATGATATTTTTGTTTAACTAGAATTTTACATTAAGTCCCATTGTAAACGTTCTTACGTTTGGATAACCACCATAATCTAATCCTAAATTGGTGTTACTTCTTGAATTATTATCGTTTAAGTAGCTTGTTTCAGGATCTGTACCTGGATAATTGGTAATAGTCCAAAGGTTTTGTGCACTGATGTAAAAACGAACTTTGTTTAATCCCATTTTTGAAACAATGTTTTCGCTTAAACTATATCCTAAAGAGATGTTTTTCAAACGAATGTAACTTCCATCGTAAACAAATCTTGAGGTAATTCTTTTCGTTCTCGCTGCATTAATAGGAACGTTTGTATCTGTATTTGTTGGAGTCCAAGAATCTAAAACTTCTGTTGTAGCATTGTTATTTCCTGATGCTAGTTCCATCAAGGTGTAATTTAAAATTTGACCTCCTTGTGAACCTTGAAAGAAAATATTCAAATCCAGATTTTTATAACTGAAATCATTATTGAATCCGAAGATGAAATCAGGGTTTGGATTTCCGATAATTGTTTTATCCTGCGAATCTAATTTTCCGTCGCCATTTACATCTTTAAACTTTTCTCCGCCCGCAATAGTTTCAAAGTTTCCAGGTAAAACGGGTTCGCCTTGCTGAATTACGCCATCATAAACAAATCCGAAGAAAGAACCAACAGGCTGACCCACTCTTAAAATCTGAGATTCTGTTGCTAAGAAATGGCCGGGAGCAGAGTTAATTAATAAATCTTTGTTATCGGCTAATTTCAATACTTTGTTTTTGTTTGAAGAAATATTGAAGCTTGTTGACCAAGTAAAATCGGCACCAACAAAGTTTTTGGTATTAATACCCAATTCCCATCCTTTATTTTCCAATTCTCCAACGTTTTGAAGCTGTGAAGCAATTCCAGAAACTCCAGGAAGCGGTCTGTTAAAAAGCAAATCTTTAGTAATTGTTTTATAATAATCTGCTGTAATACTGATTCGGTTATCAAATAAACCCAAATCAATTCCGTAATCTTGCTGATAAGAAGTTTCCCATTTCAAATTCGGATTATCTAATGAAGTTAACTGAACTGCATTTACAATAACATCTCCGCTTACATAATAAATTTCAGAAAATCTCGAAAGAGTAGAATAAGCCCCAATTGAAGGATTACCTGTTGCACCGTAACTCGCTCTTAGTTTTAAGTTTGAAATCGTTTTGTTGTCTTTTAAGAAAGCTTCTTTACTAATATTCCATCCAATTGCTCCAGATGGAAAAGTTCCGTATTTGTAGTTTTTACTAAAGCTTGAAGAGCCATCTCGTCTTGCAGTGAAAGTCAATAAATAACGATCGTCGTAATCAAAATTCAACCTTCCAAAAGCAGAGATCAATTCTGTTTCAGACAAACCAGAATCTGGTTTTAAGAAAACAGTTCCAGCGCCTAAATTTCTATAGGAATTGGTATTAGTCAAAAATCCTCGTGAAGCCGCGTATGAATTTTCGTTTTTGTTTTTTTGATACGAATAACCACCAAGAACGGTTAAGATTCCTCTATCGATAATTTCACGCTTAAAAGTCAAATAATTCTCTGTAAGGAAAGAAGAAAATCGAGTATTGTTTACAGAAGCTTCTCCTTTAATGTTTTTTCCAGCAATTAGAGTTGACGGAATAAATCTTCCTGTTTGCGAATTGTTATCAGTTAAACCTAAAGTCGTTTTAAAATCTAAATCTTTTGTGATTTGATATTGCGCAAAGAAATTACTTCTGTTTACGATATTAACGGTTTCCAGAATGTTCTCCATTGCCGTTGCGTACGGATTATCAATATCATCTCCAATTGGCGCTGTTGTGGTATAAGTTCCATCAGCATTATAAATTCCTTTATCCGGCATAAAACGATATGCAGAAGCAATTACACCCGCGGCACCAGTTCCTCCAGCTCCCGTCTGGCTAATAATTCCTTCTTTGTTTTGTTTGCTTGTAAAAGTGTTTAAACCCACTTTGAATTTAGGAGATAAATCGGCTTCAAGATTCGCTACAATAGTGTATTTGTCAATTCCAGAATTAATTACAACACCATTTTGGTTAAAATAAGTTCCAGAAACATAATATCTCACGTTTTCAGACCCTCCAGAAAATGACAATTGTGTATTCGAAATCATTCCGTCGCGATAAATTATATCCTGCCAGTCTGAATTTGCTGGGCCTTGTGTATGTGTAGTAAAACTTTTTCTATAAGCAGCAAATTGATCGGCATTTAATAAATGCAGTTTGTTGTTCACAGATTGTATCGAAGTAGAATTACTAAACTCAATTACAGGTTTTCCTGGTTTCCCTTTTTTAGTGGTCACCATAATAACTCCGTTTGAACCTCTTGATCCGTAAATTGCCGTTGCCGATGCATCTTTTAAAACCTCAATAGAAGCAATGTCCTGTGGAGCAGGCATAGCAACGCCGGCAAAGCCATCAACCACAACAAGCGCATCACCACTTGCATTGATAGAAGTTCCACCACGAACTCTAATTTTTACTGGAGCACCAGGTTCACCACCATTATTGGTTTGTACCGATACACCAGCAGCGCGTCCTTGTAAAGCTTGCTCGGCATTTAAAACAGGAAAGGCAGTTAATTCTTTTGCCGTTACAGAAGATACAGATCCTGTAATATCACTCTTTTTACGAGTTCCGTATCCTACTACAATTACTTCGTCGAGGGCTTTTGTATCAGGTTTTAAACTTACGTTGATTACGTTTTTAGTTCCAACTGGAATCTCGACAGTTTGAAAGCCGACAAAATTGAAAACTAAAACAGCATTTTTTTCAGAAACTATAACACTATAATTTCCATCCATATCTGCAGAAGCTCCTACAGAAGAATTTTTAATATAGACATTTGCTCCAGGCAGTCCGAGTAAATCTTCGCTCGAAGTTACTTTTCCGGTAACTTTTCGTTCCTGTGCCTGCATCATGATATTTACCAGTAAAAAAGAGACCAGTAAGCACCATTTAAACGATTTGTTTTGTTGCTCTTTAAACATTCATTTTTTGGTTTTAAGGTTAGTGTTAGATAAAATAGAAAAGCAATAAACTCATTCCAATTATGATAATGACAAACAGAATTTGTAATAATAAGAAATTTGTTTTTTTGATTTTCATATCGCAAATGTAGAAGCCAAATAAGAAATAGAAATACAAAAAAGGGTATCTAAAAATACAGATACCCTTTTTTAAGCCCTTAAAACAGTGATTTTTTTAAATGGATGCAGAAGATTTAAAAAATTTGTCAGCAAATTGAGATGGAGTTTCTCCGTATTTTTTTTGAAAGCATTTGCTGAAATATTTCGGATTATTAAAACCGACTTTATAACTTATTTCAGAAACCGTTAATTTGTTTTGCTCTAATAATTGTGCCGCACGTTTTAATCTGATTTCATGAATGAATTCGTTTGGCGTACAATTTGTCCAAGCTTTAATTTTTAAAAATAACATGGTTCGACTTAGGCCTAATTCTGAACAGAAAAACGGAATATCAAATTGTTCGTTTGAAATATTTTCTTCTACAATCTTGAAGGCTTTTTTCAGTAATTCTTCATCCAGAGAAGAAACAGTAATTTCTGATGGAATAAAACTGTCTTCGCTAGAAAATTTAATTCTCAAACGTTCGGCCGAATTTAAAAGGTTTTTGACGCGGAGTTTAAATTCCATTAAATTAAATGGTTTGCTAATGTAATCATCGGCACCACTTTCTAATCCTTCAAATTTATACACTAATGAAGATCTTGAAGTCAGCAGAATAACAGGAATGTGACTGGTCTTGATGTTTTCTTTAATTTTTGAACAAAGTTCCGTTCCAACCATTTCAGGCATGATAACATCGCTTATAATCAAATTCGGAACGAATTTTAAAGCTTTTTCGAAGGCAATTTTTCCGTTTTCTGCTTCAATAATGTTGTAGTCTTTTTTGAGAAGGTTTTTCATGAACTTTCTCAAAACCTTATGATCTTCCACAATTAGAATGGTTTGTTTTTCTTCGTTTACAATGAAATCTTCAATGTCTTCGTTTTCGATTATTTCCGAAGGTTCCAATTGTGCATTATATTGTTCGATATCATCACTAATTTTAAAATCAGAAATAATTTCGTTGTCCAGAAGATGTTCGCGCCCAAGCGGTAAAGTCACGGTAAAAATAACCCCGCCAGTTGTTTTGTTTGTAACATCAATTTTTCCTTTATGAAGCTCGACAATGTTTTTTACGATTGAAAGTCCAATTCCAGTTCCTTTATTGTAGTTTTTTTGAACTTGATTGTGCATCGGAATTTCAAAAAACAAATCAAAAATCTTATTAATATGTTCTTCAGAAATTCCAACTCCAGAATCTTCAACCGCTATAAAAAGGTTTTGTTCATCGTGATTGATTTCAACTTTAATAGAACCACCTTTTGGAGTGTATCTAAAAGCATTTGAGATTAGATTATAGAAAACACGTTCCAATTTATATCTGTCAAAATAAACTAGAATTTCTTCGTTTTCAGTTTCAAATGAATAATCGTAACCGCCGTCTTTGGCATATTCTATAAAAGATAAAAAGATTTCTTTAGTGAATTTGACAATGTTTCCATTTGCTGATTCTAATGAAACTTGATGATTTTCTAATTTTCTAAAATCCATCAAACGGTTAATCAAACTCAACAAATGATTGGCGCTTCCTTCAATAACCAAAAGCTTTTTATACATTTCGTTGGTTCCGTTATAATCGGCTAGAATTTGCTGTAATGGGCCTAAAATCAAAGTCAAAGGCGTTCTAAATTCATGTGAAATATTGGTAAAGAAATCTAATTTCAGTTTGTTGTTTTCTTCAATTCGCTGCGTTTCTAGATATTCTAGTTCCAATTTTTGTTTCAATCTGGCTTTCGATTTCATAATCCAGATTAAACCATATAAACCTAAACCGATTATGATTCCGTATAATAAAAACGCCCAAATACTACGCCACGGAGCCGGATTTACAATTACGGTTAAAGTGGTTGGAGTCTGATTCCAAACGCCGTCATTATTGGCACCGCGAACTTCAAATGTGTACGTTCCTGCATTTTGAATTGCAAAATTGGCTTCGCTGTTTTTAGTTGTTGTCCAGTTATTTTCTAAGCCAACCAAACGATAACTGTATTGATTGTTTTTAGAACGAATATAGTTCGGAATAGCAAAACTGATAGAGAAGTTTGCCTTGTCGTAATCTAAAGTAATCGTTTTGGTAAAGCCGATGCTTTTTGCTAAAATGCCATTTTTGTCATGCGCATTTACGGTTTCATTTTTAATTTTCAAATCGGTTATTAAAACCTGTGGCGCAAATTGATTTAATGAAATTTTTGTTGGATCAAAAAAAGTAGCACCAGACGGACTTCCAAAATAAAACTGATTCGAACTTAGTTTTAAAGCCGAATTATCGTTGAATTCATTGCTGGCTAAACCATCCTTTTGATCATAAATTACAATATTTTTTTTGATGGTATTGTATTTAATAATTCCCTGATTTGTACTAATCCAGAGGTTTTTATTGTCATCTTCTAAAATCGAGTGAATAGAAGTGATAACCGTATTTCCAACTTTCAGATTGATTCGAGTGAATTTTTTTCCATCAAAATAATGAAGTCCTTTTGCTTTTGTACCAACCCAGATTTTGTTTTGGGAATCTTGGAACAGTGTCAAAATATCATCGCCAGATAAAGAAGAATGATCGTAGAAAAAATGCTGTATTTGGTATTTCTTCGGATTGAAATTTTGAAGCGGAATACGATTCAATCCATTTTGTGTTCCAACCCAAAGCGAATTTTGTTTGTCAATTAAAAGTGTGCGAAGAATATTATTGGTTAAAAAAACAGGTTTTGTATTATCATTTCCAATAATTTCAAAAGTTTTATGAGTTGTGTTATAGCGAATTAATCCTTTTCCAAAAGTTCCTATCCATAAAATATTTCCTTCTGTTTTAATGGAATAAACACCGCTTTCCTTTAATAATTCAGTTAAATCGGAAGCAATTCTATTGTCTTCCATTCTTTTTGAAACCGTATTGTAAGCAGATAAACCTTTAGAAAAAGTTCCAATCCATAAAATATGATCTTCGGATAGACACATCGATTTGATGTCATTTTTGTTCGTCTGACCAGTTTTACTGTTAATGTAATTTACTGTTTCGCTATTTCTGTTGAAAATTGTGATACCACCGCCTTCTGTTCCAAAATAGACGTTTTGGTTTTTATCTGTAATTATGGAACTGACAACATCAAAACTCATCGGAATTTTTTTAGAATTCTGATTGTAATTGGAGAAATTGACATTCGAAACATCCCAAAGATTTACGCCTTTGTAATAACAGCCAATCCAAATTGAACCTTTTTTATCCATAAAAACCGACTTTACTTTGTCGATTCCGTTGCTATTATTGCTGTTGTTTATTTTTTGAAGACTTTTATCAGAACCTAAAATATAAATTCCGTCATAGGCACCAATCCATAAAAAACCTTGTTTATCAAGAACCAAAGATCGAATATCAGTATTGATTTCTGCATATTGAGAAGCATCTAAAAAAGAAACAAATGCCTTTTGTTTGATATCGAATTTTAAAAGCCCTTTGTTTTTTGTTCCAACCCATAAATTACCATTTTGATCTTCAATAACCGATTGTACATTTAATAAATCAACCGAATTTAAAGGATAATTTTTAAAAGAAAATTTGCCACCTTTTCTGTTTATAACCTGGCATAAACCTTTTGTAGTTCCAATCCACACTTCGCCTTTTTTGGTTTTTAAAATGCTGAGAATGTTATTGCTTGGCAGGGTTGAATTATCATTATCTGAATGAAAAACAGAGATAAAACGTTTTGTTTTTTTATTATAAATAGTTAATCCTTTTGAAGTTCCAAACCACATTTCGCCTCCAATTTCTCGAATACTCCAAACGGCATTATTGCTTATGGTATGATTGGCTTTGGTGTGAAGATATCTTGTAAATCGATTAGAAATGGGATCGTAACAATTTAAACCATTGTAAGTTCCAACCCAGATTTTTCCCGAATTGTCTTCTTCAATAGCCAAAATATCATTGTTGCTGATGGAATATTTATCAGAAGCATCATTTCTGAAAATGGTAAATCGGCTTCCATCGTATTTGTTTAAACCATCTCGGGTTCCAAACCACATCTGCCCAAATTTATCTTGATGAATGGCAATAACAGAACTCTGTGAAAGCCCGTCGGTAGTCGAGAAGTTTTTAAGGCGGTATTTATTTTGGGAGAATAAATTACCGAAAACAAATACAATTGTGAGAAAAGCTATTTTATATTTCATAGCGTTTTATTTTAGGTTTTTGCCACAGATTACACAGACTAAATCATTGTTTTCTTAGTATTGAAAATTAGCCACGAATGCACGAATTATTTATAATTTAAATTGGAGTAATTCGTCATTTCAACACAAATAAAATCAACTCAAAGAATTAGAGAAAATTAGTGAATTCGTGGCGAAAAAAAACTTGTAATTTGTGGCAGATATTTAGGCTATTTTAAGCGTTTTTTTAATTGATAATCGTAAAGAGACGGAATTTTTTCAACAGGCATATTTAAAAACTCAATATACGGATCAATATCATATTTGATTTCAAATTTTGCATTTCCATGAACACCAATTATTCTGGCTAAAGCGCCGTCTTTCATTCCGTACAATAAAACTGTTTTTGATGCCTCTGGATTTTCAACCTGAACATTCAGATTCCAAAACGTACTGAAAGGTCCGTGAGAAGGTTTCCAGTAATCAGCACCGCCACCGCCAAATACAGCGTAACTATTGGTTTTATCTGCTTTTAAATGAACAGTAATATTATCAAATAAATTCTGATGATTCGCTCCTGAATGCTGATCTAACACGGGATCTGTAAAAATTTCACAATTTTGATATACGTTTTTTGTCGCAAAAGTGTTGAAACTTAATGGATGAACCGCCGAATTATAGATTTTTAGATTCTTCACCAAAATATTATGTACGCCACCTAAAGTTACGGTATAATGTGCTAAATGCGGTCCATCTGTCGTAATATCTTGAATGGTGACATTAGCAACTTCTTCGGCTAAAATTCCGCTGTCGGCATTTGTGATTTTAACATCTTTAACCCAGCTGTTGAAAAGGCGTGTTAAGAAGATTCCATTATTTCCGGGCTCAACATGATGTGCCACTCTCGGAATATCAGGAAAAGTAAAACGAAGATGTTCAATTCCGACCTCATTTAAATGTTTCCATTCGACTAACAGTGCTTGATAACTTGGTTTGATCGAAATAGTTAAAGGTGTTTTTAAAGTGATTTTTGAACCAGAAATTTTAGTGATTTCAACCTGCTGTCTCACGATTGGAAGTTTTGGAAACTGCCAGTGATGTGAGCCGGGTTTAACTTTGGCACCTTGATATAAATCCTGAATGATTTCACCGTTCTGGCCGTCTTTATTAAACAATTGCAATTCGACAACATCACCAACTTTCAAACCTTTTACATCTGAAACCGTAATAACATGTTCGCCCATTTTCCCTGAACTCACTTTTGCCAGCGGATTCGATTCTGGTTCGTATTTATCCAAATACGATTTTACACGTTCCCCTGGAACCTGTGTCCATATAAAACCACCAGACCATGCATATTGAGAAAAAGGAAGATCAATATTATTTTCAGGTTCGCGTTGTCTTTTGTCAAAAGTGGTTAAATATTCTCGAAGCTCAGCCAAAACCTCAGAATCTTTAAGATACATCATGGGTCTTGGACAATAAATTTCGGTTCCGTTTTCGGCAGAACCAGCGCCTCGAAGTACAAAATTGCTTCTTTCGATGTAGAGAATTTCGCTGAGAATAATTCGTCCTGCTGGCAATTGTAAAATTACATTTCCTTCAACGGTATTAGCGGCTTTAAACGCTTTTAAAAGCGCTTTTGAATCGTCAAGATTATCATTTGCTTTTACGCCGAAATCAGTGGCGTTAATAACCTTTCCTTTGGTTTCAGGAATTTGGCTTTCGCCGAAGTGATAGCCTGCATAGCTGAAATCAGGAAGATAGTTGGTTTTTGAAGTAATAATTTTAGGTAATTCCTGCGATAATAAGGTATTCATGAAAAGACCGCAGGAGATAAGAATGGTTTGGCGAATCATGGTTTTGTGGTTTTTGTGGTTAGTTAGTTTTTTTGTGTTGATTTGCCACGAAGACGCTAAGGCGCGAAGATTTTTAAGCCACAGATTAATGGATTAAAAGAATTTTATTTCACGCAGATTTTGCTGATTGGAGCAGATTTAATTTAGATTTTTATTTTAAAACAAATCTGCTTAAATCTTTTTAAATCTGCGTGAAACAAAAAAAACTTTGCGTCTCAGCGACTTCGCGAGACTAAAAACACAAAGCTTAAGAAAAACTTCGTGCCTTAGTGTCTTAGCGGCAAAACCCCCACTATAAAGATCGCTTAATCCCTAATTCAAGTCCGCGTAGTTCTGCAAGACCTCTTAAACGGCCAATTGCAGAATATCCTGGATTTGTTTTTTTCTTCAAATCATCCAGCATTTGGTGTCCGTGGTCAGGGCGCATTGGTAATTTGCTGTTGTTTCTTTTCTCCACTTCCAAAATTGCTTTTACAACTTCGTACATGTCAACGTTTCCTTCTAGATGATTGGCTTCGTAGAAACTTCCTTCTTCGTCGCGTTGTGTGCTTCTCAAGTGAATAAAATTCATTTTATCGCCATGACGTCTTACCATTCCAGGTAAATCATTATCTGCGCGAACTCCGTAAGAACCTGTACACATCGTAAATCCGTTTGATGGAGAAGGAGCAGCATTCATTAAATCAATCAAATCTTCTTCGGTACTTACTACTCTTGGTAAACCTAAAATTGGATAAGGTGGATCGTCTGGGTGAATTGCCATTAAAACGCCTTTACTTTCAGCAACTGGAATAATTTCTTTTAAAAAGTGAAAAAGATTATCCTTTAAAGCCTGTCTGTCAATATGATTGTAAGCGCTCAAAGTCACCAAGAAATCTTCAACAGAATAAGCTTCTTCAGCACCTGGAAGTCCTGCCAGAATGTTTTGCTGTAATTTTACTTTATCCTCAGCATTCATAGCTTCAAAATAGCTTTTTGCTTTTTGTTTTTGCTCTTCAGAATATTCGTTTTCAGCACCTGGTCTTTTCAAAATAAACAATTCAAAAGCGGCAAAAGCATTAATATCAAAACGCAATGCTTTTGAACCATCTTCAACAGTATAAGACAAATCAGTTCTTGACCAATCCAAAACAGGCATGAAATTATAACACACACATTTAATACCGCATAAAGCTAAGTTTCTAATGCTTTCTTTATAGTTTTCAATGTACTCTAAATATTTTCCAGTCTGTTTTTTAATGTCTTCGTGAACCGGAATACTTTCTACAACCGACCAAGTTAAACCAGAAGCTCCTTTTTTAGGATCTCCATCTTCATGTTCGATTTCAACTTTTCTTTTAATAATTTCATCAATGCTCCAAACCTGTCCGTTTGGAATATGGTGTAAAGCCGTTACGATTCCCGTCGCTCCAGTTTGTTTAATATCTTGTAAAGAAACAGGATCATTTGGTCCGAACCATCTTAATGTTTGTTCCATTTTATGTAATTTATTTTAATGTTTTAGATACTTGTAGCGGCAAAACCACCGTCTACTTTTAATGTTATTCCCGTTACGAATTTCGACATGTCACTGCATAAGAATAAAAGTGCACCGTCAATATCTTCTGGAGAACCAAATCTTCCCATTGGTGTGTGGTCAATGATTTTTTCTCCTCTTGGCGTTAGTTTTCCTTCTGGAGTTAATAATAAGGCACGATTTTGTTCTCCGATGAAGAATCCTGGAGAAATAGCATTTACACGAAGTCCTTCACCATATTTAGAGGCTAATTCAACCGCCATCCATTGTGTAAAGTTATCAATTGCCGCTTTTGAAGCCGAATATCCCACAACTCTTGTTAAAGGTCTTTGAGCCGAAGCCGATGAAATGTTGATAATGTTTCCTGATTTCTGCTTTGCAAAAAGTTCAGCAAAAACCTGAGAAGGAAGCATAGTTCCGATAATATTCAAATCGATTACTTTTTGAAGATCATCACTTTTCATATCATAAATAGCTTGATCTGGCTGAATTGTTGCACCTGGCATATTTCCTCCAGCGCCATTAATCAAAATGTCAAGACGACCGTATTTTTCAACGATAAAATCTCTCACTTTTTCTATTTCTTCTTTGTTTAAAACATTCGCCTGAACAGCAAAACCTTGTCCGCCGTTTGCTTCGATAGTTTTTACAGTGCTTTGTGCTTTTTCAAGTGACTGCGAAACGATTCCGACGATAACGCCTTGTTTCGCCAAAACATTGGCAAAATTACTTCCTAATACTCCTGCACCTCCTGTTATTAGTGCAATTTTACCTTTTAGATTAAATATTGAATCCATTTTTAGTTTTAATTTTCAATACTTTAAATTCCAATTTTGAAAGAGAAAGTATGGTTATGATTTAGTTTTAATGTTTAAGTTTTAATTGGAATTTGGTCCCGATAACTATCGGGATGAAATTTAATTTCTAATTGCCTCAATCAAATCCAAAACTCTTTTTGTTTCTTTTTCGATTGTTTCGTAAGCTTCGTATTCCATTACTTCTTTACTAATTAATTTGCTTCCCATTCCCACAGCAGAAACACCAGCATTAAACCAAGTTTCAATACTTTGTTTAGTGGTATCAACTCCGCCAGTCGGCATAAAAGTTAAATCTGGGAAAACATCTCTAATGCCGCTCATAAATTCCGGACCTAAAATATTTCCTGGGAAAAGTTTAATGAATTTTACACCTGCATTTTCAGCCGCAATAATTTCTGTTGGCGTCATACAGCCAGGTGCATATAAAACTTCTTTTCCGATTAAAAAAGAAGCTACTTCAGGAACAAATCCGGGACTGATAAAAAAGTCAGCTCCAGCTAAATAATAGGTTTCAGCCTGCGCTAAATTTTTGATTGTTCCAATTCCTAAAAGCATTCCTGGCAATTCAGCATTTCTTACTTCAATCATTTTGTTGAAGTTTGAAAGAGCTTCGGGACCGCGGCTTGTATATTCTACAGCTCTGATTCCTACATTATAAAGTGTTTTTAAGATAGCAACACTTTTATTTTCATCGGCATTAAAATATAAAGGAAGCATTCCTTGTTGTAGAATAACTTCTATAGCGTTTTCAATTGTACTCATTTACTATATTTTTACTTTTATTACAATTTTCTTCAATAATCCTTCTCCAATCATTGCGGTGTGTACATCTTCAGGAAATAAGATGGCAAATTGTTTTTCTTGTAATTGAAAAAAGGTATCAGGAGCATCATGGAAAAAACGGACATCTCTTTCGTCGCTGTAATCGCCATTTGGGCTCACACATTTTTCTCTCGGTTTCCATGCAAAAGTTTCAGGTCCTTTGATTGAAATCTGAATATCAATGTTTTTATCATGACATTCAAATCCTTTTACGGCTTCTTCTTTTGTATTTCCTTGTCCAACAATTACAATGAGTTTTAAACCTTCGCCAATTTCAAAAGCACCTTCTTCAAGATTAGCAATATCATTCTGATTTACATAATCAAATGCTTTTTTAAAGTTCGGATGCAGATTGTAATATTTAGCTGCGTTATGTAATGAATCTACTATCATTTTATTAGTTATTGTTTTGTTTTTAATAGTTAGTTTTCAATAGATAACATAAAAAAAGAATTGTTTTTTTAATGTTATGTGTATATTTGCGTGTGCGTACACGGTATTTTACAAATGTATGTAAAATGCGCTGTAAAACAACTTATTTTTGATAAAATAAATTAATTTTACCGCACTGCTTTTATTTTTTTAACTTAAATAGAATCAATATCATAACAATTAAGAAAATTGCCGAACTAGCTAATGTTTCTCCCGGAACGGTTGACAGAATCATACACAAACGCGGACAAGTGGCGCAGGAAACGGTTGATAAAGTCAATGCGATAATTGAAGAGTTTGGTTATAAGCGAAACATTCTGGCAAGTAATCTGGCATTAAACAAAAAATTTCATTTTGCTGTTTTTCTACCAAAGTCTGAAACTTTGGAATATTGGAGAAGTCAGGTTGACGGAATCGAAAAAGCTGCTGTAGAGTTTAGTAAATTCGGAATCGTTCTGGATTATTTTTTCTACGATTACAATCTGGTTTCTTTTAAGGAAACAGTTCAAAAAGTGATGCAGTTTGATTGCGATGGTTTGTTGTTCGCGCCAATATTTTATCAAGATTCTGTCGATTTTTTACATGAATATCAAAAGAAAGATATTCCAGTTGTGATGATTGATTCTAATATTTCTGAAGAAAATCAGCACGCTTATGTAGGACAGGATGCATTTCAGAGTGGATATCTGGCGGGAAGATTAATCAGTTTTGCTGTTAAAAATGAAAGACAGGTTTTGATTTTTAAAATTACCAGAGAAATAGAAAGTACTTCAGTTTATTTACAACGAATTGATGGTTTTTATTCTTATTTTAAAGATCACGATGAATTGACCAATTTCAAGTTTTCTGAAGTTACTTTAAAAGATTCCAAAATAGATCAGTTGAGTTTGGAAATGTTTTCTGGTGTAAACAGTGTTTTTGTACCGAATTCCAGAGCTTATATTGTTGCTGAGTTTTTAGATAAAAACAATATAAAAGGCGTGCGCATAATTGGTTATGATTTGTTGAAAGAAAATATAGAATACCTAAACAAAGGAGTAATTGATTTTTTGATCAACCAAAGACCCGAAGATCAAGGTTACATGGGGATTAATTATTTATACAAGAAATTGGTCCTTCAAGAAGAAACAGAAAAGACACATTATATTCCATTGGAGATTATTTTGAAGGAGAATTATTTTCCTGCTAAGCGATAGTTGTTTAGCCACAGATTATAGGATTAAAATGATTTTATTTCACGCAGATTTTGCTGATTGAAGCAGATTTAATTAAGATTTTAATTTAAAGCAAATCTGCTTAAATCTTTTTAAATCTGCGTGAAACAAAAAAAAGCATCTCAGTTCCGATAGCCATCGGGATGGCGAGACTAAAAATGAAGCTTAGGAAAGAAAAAATCTTTGTGTCTTAGCGCCTTAGTGGCAAAACCCATTATTTCTTAACCTTCACAATCAAAGGATTATTAATCTTCTCAGCAAAAGAACTTAAATATTTTTCCCATTCTTGTTTAGTCTGAAACGGACTTCCTTTTTTCCAACCGAAACCAGCATAATACAGTGCTTTTCCGTTTTTAACGGCAATATTTCCGTAAAGATTACTTAATTCTTTTTCATCAGTAATGTGATTATCAAAACTAACTACAGAAGCTTTTGGAATAACTAAGCCCATTCCAATTTCAGAATCGTCAATTGGCTCCCAATAACTTGCCCAGCCTTCTTTTAAATTTGTTTCTGAAACTCCTTTTTTGTCGTGTAATGTCAATCCAGCAGAAACAGTTTTAGTTCCTGTAATGGTAACTTCAAAACGAGAAAGCTGGCTTCCATAATCTAAACTGATTAATTTAGATTCTGTTATTTTATTGCCTTTTGCGTCCCAATCGGCATAAGTTAAAATAAAACTAGTTCGGATTGGTCCCGTTGTAATGGTTTTCCAACTGATGAAATTTTTAGAAAAATAATATTTACCATCTACATTTACTGCAATTCCACCAATACCACGGCTGTCTCCAACCTGAAAATTATCTAAACCTTCTCCTGTATCTTTATGGTAACTTCCAGTTCCGTTTACGGTTTTTTCGTACCATTTGTTAATTATTGGATATTCCACTTTTTTTAGCCATGCGTCAATTCCGCTGGTTAAAGTACCTCCAGGAACTTTGTCTTCGACCATTTTTTGTGCCACAGGTCCGTAAGTTCTAAAGGCAACTTTGTTGTTTTCCCAAGCATAATCGTCTGTACGTTCGGGAACAAAACGAGAATAACAGCTAATTACTTTTGAAGCTGAGGGATTTGTCCCTTTCAAAACCTCAAAATCTTGTTTAGAAGAAGCTTTAATTTTAGGTTGAAATAAAATAACATCCATGATTCCGTCACCATCATTATCAACAGTTTGACTTTCTAAAAATGAATTATTGCTTAAATCTTTTACAACATAATTTTCAAGTTTTGAATCTGAGGCTAAACCAAGTACTTTTTTAGTTAATTCTATGGTTTCAAATTCGCGGTCAACTTTTAAATTATTGCTAATTGTTACGATTTTATTCTGTGATTGCATGGCAAAACTTCCAGCCAGAATTGCAGTGAGTAAAAGATGTTTTTTCAAAATTTATAGTTTTAATTTTTTAAAAGAAATCAATTTAATAGTATTTTATAAAAGTACGAATCATAAAATGAATGGAAATACAAAAGCGGAGTAATTTTGTACAAAAGTTTGAAAATGAAGTAGTGAATTATTTTTTGTACTTTACATTCGCCTTGTTTTTAGTAGGTATAATTTTGTAATTAAATGAAAATCAATAAAATGGTTAAGTGTATTATTTTCGATTGTGACGGAGTTTTAGTTGATACAGAAAAAATTGGTAATGGAGTATTACTTCAGATGGCGTCAGAACATGGTTTTAAAATGGAAATTGAAGATGCATATCATTATTTTAATGGAGTAAGTTTGAAGAATTGCTTTTTACAGATTGAAGCAGCTATTGGTAAAAAACTTCCTGAAGATTTTGAAGAGAATTATAGAGAAAGAAGTTTTGAAGCTTTTAAAAAAGAAGCAAAACCAATGGATGGAATTTTTGATTTTTTAAATAAACTTACAATTCCATATTGTACAGCTTCTAGCGGACCTCTTGAAAAAATAAGACTTAATCTTGGATTAGCAGGTTTACTTGATAAGTTCGAAGGAAGGATATTTAGTTCTTATATAATTAAGAGTTGGAAACCAGATCCTGAAATCTTCTTACACGCAGCCAATGAAATGGGGTTTGAAGTTAAAGATTGTATTGTTATAGAAGATAGTGTTGCTGGAGTACGGGCAGGTCTTAAAGGCGGATTTAAAGTTTATGGTTTTGCAAATGGTTTCAATAATACTGATTTGGAAGAAGAAGGAGCAGAGCTTTTTGGTAGTTATGAGGAATTGAGTAAAAAACTTGATTTATAAAGATTATCATTCCATAACACTTAGATAAACTAATTTTAGGTTTAAATTGATAAAATTGCGGTCAGTTAAAAATTTCAAAACTTCTGATAAGTCCCCAGTTTATTAAAGTTAAAAACCTATGAATTTAAAATTTACTTCACTTTTTATAGTGTCATTTTTTGTTGTCTTGAATAGTTCCATTTCGGCACAAAAAACTAAAGATCTAAACGGAACACAAATTGCTTTTTTGTCCGATGTTCATTTGCAGGACTTATTTGGCAAATTTTCAGATTCTGATTACAAAGGCGTTTTAAATCCAAAAACAGGTCAATATGTACTAGTCAGAACAATGGCGTCTCAGCTGCATTCTACCAGAATTTTTAATGAAAATTATTTTGCTTTTCTAGCGGCTTTAGAAGATATCGCTAAACGAAAAATAAAATACGTAGCACTTCCTGGAGATTATACCGATGATGGTCAGCCCATTCATGTTAAAGGATTAGCCAAAATTTTAGAACAATACAGTAAAAAATATAATATTGAATTCTTTATTACAACCGGAAATCACGATCCCGTTGGACCTTTTGCACAAGAATCTGGTAAAGAAGATTTCTTAGGAAAAGAAGGTAAAAGTCAGCCCATTTATAGCAAAGACGGCATGTATAAGCCCAATTTAAACATCGAACAGCCCCTCGTCATAACGGCCGATATTGCTAAAATGGGTTATTTAGGGATTACTGATAATCTGAAAGAATTCGGTTTTCATCCAAGTCATAAGAATAAATTTTGGGCAACTCCATTTTCGAATTATTCTAGTGAAAATTATTCGTTTGAAAAAGCTTCAGAAAGCGCTAAGTTATCTAAACGAATTTATGAAGTTGCGCCTGGTTATGTTGTTCCAGACGTTAGTTATGTAGTAGAACCAATTGATGGACTTTGGCTTATGGCAATTGATGGAAATGTTTATATTCCAAAGAAAACCGATGGTGATCCAAGAGATTCTAAAAGTTATTCAGAAGCCAGTACAGGTTATAATAATGTGCTTTCAAACAAAAAACATTTGATTGAATGGGTTTCCACTATTTCGGCAGAAGCTAAAAAACACGGCAAAACTTTAGTTGCTTTCAGTCATTTTCCGATGATTGATTTTAATGATGATGCTTCTGCAGAAATAAAAGAATTGCTTGGTCCAAACAAATGGCAGCTCAACAGAGTTCCCGTTGAAGAAGTAGCACAAGTTTTTGCTGATGCAGGTTTGAAGATTCATTTTGGAGGTCATATGCATATTAATGACACAGGAGTAAGAACGACTCCAAAAGGAAACACTTTAGTAAATGTTCAGACACCTTCGCTTGCCGCTTATATTCCGGCCTATAAGCTACTGACTTTAAAAAAAGATAATGTAATAGATATTCAGACTATTACAATTGACAATGTTCCAAGATATGACGAGTTATTTGATTTGTATAAAACAGAATATCAGTTTTTGGAAAGTCAGAATACGAAAGACATTTGGAATATTGATATTTTAAAAACCAAAAATTATCACGATTTTACCGATTTTCATTTGAAAGAATTAGTGCGACTTCGTTTTTTAAAAGACGATTGGCCAAATGTGTTCAAAGATTTTATACTGAATGTTTCTGCAAAAGATTTATTGGTTTTGGCGAATATTCAATCAAATAGTAATTTTGATTATGATTTTATTCTAAACAATAAAGAACATTTTCAAAAAGAATGGAAAGATGCGGAATTAAAATCTCAACAAATTCTAACTCAAAATAAACTTAAAGAGACAGATTTTAACTGGACAGGAAATGATCTTTTAATTGATTTTTATCGTTTTAGAAGTGCAGATGAATTGGCTTTTACAGATGTTTCAGAGAAAAGAGCGATATCTTATAAAGTGTTGTCAAAACTATTTTTGGACGCTAAAGAGGAGAATATTAAGCCTTTGCAGAAGCAAATGAAATTATTCTTTATAATCTTCAATAAATTTATGCACGAAGTTCCTGCAGATCATTTTACTGTTGATTTGAAAACGGGAGAGATTAACCGCAAAGAGCGCTAAGAATTTACGCCAAGCACACAAATTTTTTTAATCTCGCAAAGGCGCAGAGTCGCAAAGAATATAAAAAACTTTGCGACTCTGCGTCTTTGCGAGCAATTTAAAAGCAATTTCTCAAAGCCAAATGATAAAGCTTTGCGAACTTTTTTATTTATAAATCTCACGAAAAATCTTAGCGTACTTGGCGTAAAATCTCTGCGTGCTTTGCGTTAAAAAAACATTAGGCACACAGATTTAATGGATCATTTTTACACATCTGTATAAAAACCTTAGAACCTTAGCATCTCAAAACCTCAGAACCTTTAAAAAATATAATTTCAGAATAGTTAAATATAATTTAATTTCATTGATTATTATTAAATTTGAGTTAGTGTTTTAGTTTTTAAAATACTTGAATTCAGAACTTTATAAAACAACTCAAATAAAATACAATCATGATACATCAAATTGACACTACCGATAATATTGTAGCTTTTAGAGCTTTAGCAGAAGTAACAAAAGATGATTTTTTGACAGCAGTAATTCCTGCAGTTGAACATTTGGTTAAACAAACAAACGAAATCAATTTTTTGTTGGTCTTGGATACAGATATTGAGAATTTTACAACAGGAGCCTGGATTCAGGATGCTCTCTTAGGATTAAAACATCTCGGAAAGTGGAACAGGGCAGCAATTGTTACAGATACAGATGAAATAATATCGTTTACCAACGGATTTAGTGTTATAGTTCCAGGTGAATTTCGAGGCTATAAAAAGGTAGAGTTTAATAAAGCTTTAAATTGGGTAGAAGGAAACATTTCTTAAAATATTTCAAGGAGATAACAAAAAAGAGCATTCAAAACTGAATGCTCTTTTTTTATGAATTTATATTGATTATTAATGATTGTATTCGATACCGCTGCTTGATTTAGCATCGATTTTTTCTTTAGCTACTTCGCTGTATTTTTTATAACAAGCAGATGCTAAAATGGGTAAAGCGATACTTCCGACAACTGCACTGGCTTTTGGATGTCCTGTTTTTTTTAGCACTGCCGAAGCAACAAGAGCTCCAACACCCGCAAAAACCATTTGTTTTACAGAAAGATTAAGTGATTTCTTTGACTCAGGAGTGATTCCGTGTAATAATGGGTCTATGAAATTTAAATTGTCCATAATGTTAATTTATTTAGTTGTTAATTATTTTAATTCTTATTGTTTTTCTATTTCAGTTTCACTCTCGATTTTTTCGATTTCAACCTTTTCTTTTTTAATAGCCTGACGCAATAATGCAAAAAGACTCATATATACATTTGCTACAAAAACCAGAGAAAACCCTGCCAAAATATAGCCTCTCCAATCATTTAACAAAAGTTTATAATCACAAAGGATCAAAAAGCCGATTGTAACGTAGTGACTAAAGCAATATTCGCAAGTAAGCAGATAGAAAAATTTTCGTGACAATAAAAACCTGTCATTTTTGGAATGTCTGACACACCATTCGTGAGGCTCTCTAAAAATTTCTTCGTGCGTAACAGTCCAGCTAATGCAGGCAATAGGCACAGCTAAAACAAAAAGCCAAATAATTTGTGTTACAATTTCCATGTTCTAATTTCAGATTATTCTCTCGGATGATTTTCAGGATAATGTTCAGCATCAAAATCATCAAGTTCTTCGTCTTCATCTAAATCGCGGTCTTGATCATCATCTAAATCGGGATCATAATCTTCGTTGAGATCACTTTCGGTATCGTCGTTTGTAATGGCATCATCTTCATTTATCACTCTTTCCTGATTTGGAATATTCTCTGCTCTTACAGTTGAATTTTTTTCGAAATCTTGTTTCGGATGCGCTAAATCTTCAACAAATTCTTCCTGATATTGATAAGGATCTTCATCTCTTGCATAATTGTCGTTATCAATAAGAGTTTTTTGTTCATAATAGTCAGGGTCGCTTTCGCCAAATTCCTTGTGCTTTTTTAGTTCTTGTTTATATTCATCTTCAACAGAATATGTACCATCAACAAGAGTATTTTGATCTATATGATCCGGATCAAATTGTCCGTAATCATGTTCGTGACGCTTTTCCATAATCATGCTTTTTAAAGTTTGTATTTTTACAAATTTACCAAGCGATAACCTGTTTTTTCTTATAACAAAACTCATTATAGTTGCATAATTAACAGTTACTTAAATTGTAAGCGTTGTCAGAAATTATGTAAATGAATGACCGTTAAACATTCTAAATTTGATTACATAAAGTTAAGAAATTAAATGAAAATGAATATGACATCAGATAAAGTTACCGAATGTTGTCAAGCTTTAATAGAGCAAAATTTAACGATATCTTTTGCTGAAAGTGCTTCTGCAGGAAAAATGTGTTATGAATTTTCGACTGTTATGAATTCGGGGAAAATTTTAATGGGTGGAATTATTTGCTACCATTCTTCCATGAAAGAAGATTTATTGCAGATTCCGTGGGGAACAATTGAAAAATACAGTGCAGAATCTGCCGAAGTGACGCAACTTATGGCGCAGCATTTTTCACGATATATTCAGTCTGACATTTGCGTTGGTTTAACTGGTCTGACCACACCTGGCGGAAGTGAAAGTGAAGAAAAACCAGTAGGAACTATTTTTATTCATATCATTTTTCCAGATAAAGAAGTAGCCAAACGTTTTGAGTTTGAAGGAAATGCAGAAAGTATAATCGATCAGGCTATTAATGCTGTTGCTGAAATGATTTTACATAAAATTAAGTAGAAAAAATGTAAATTTATAGTTTTGTGTAATTAGACTTTAAGAGGTTATTTATGAAGAATTTATATCGTATTGGAGAATTAAAACCATTATCTAAAATTGAAATTGACGATTGCGAAAAACTTGGGTCTTTACCTGTTGATTATACAACGTTTTTATCAATTTACGGTACAGGTTCCATCAACGAGTTACTAATGGTTCAAAAACCTGATGAAGATTACATTAGATCTAATTTCGGTGATGATATGGATTTTTGGAATTTAACCGAAAAGGAAGAACAATTACTCCTCAATTCGCTTACCATTGCCACAACAATTGATGGCGATATCATTACTGCAATTGATGATATCGAAGATCCAATTGTGATTTTACCGCGACACTCAGATGAAATTGTTTATTTGGCGAATTTTGAGAAAGTAATCGACTATTATGATACTAAATATGATTTAAAAAATGATCTGTATTTTGATCCCAATCATAATTTTGAACAGGAATATATAAGTTTTGTGAAAGATGGTTTCTTAAATAAAGTTTTGTTTGATAGCATTCAATCCACTTTTTTAAATACAATTTCTTTTGATAAATTGTATAATGCAGAACTTCAGCCTAAGTATATAATTCAAAAAATAGGAGGATGGGTGTATTTTGACAATATTGGAAAAAGTGCTGTTAGAGTCAAATATCAAAAACAGTTTAAAGAAGAAGCAGATAAAATTATAAAGTTATTTCAATTCTAATTATGAATGACTCATTGATAAATGCAATTATTTATAAAATAAAAAAAGCCGTAAAGTTTAATTCTTTGCAGCTTTTAATTTTAGTTAAATTTGCATCTCAGGAATTGAAATGATTTTTTATGAAACCCCTCAATAATTTTAGTGTTAGAACGTACGCAATCTGCGAACAAAACGATAAAATCTTAGCACTTTACGAATATCACAAAGGAAAAATTTACTGCAAACTTCCAGGTGGCGGTGTCGAATTTGGAGAAGGAATATTAGACTGTCTTTACAGAGAATTTTTAGAAGAACTGAATGTCAAAATCGAAATTGTTGAACATTTATATACACAAGAACATTTCGTCGAATCAATTGTGGATGACGGAAGACAATTGCTTTTGATTTATTATATAGTCAAAATTAACAACATCGAAGAAATGGCCATCAGTACTCCTGATATTGAAAGATTTGAATGGATTGATGTAAACGAAAATCCTTTTGTACTTCCAATTGATAAAATAGCTTTGGCCAAATATAGAGAAAGAATCAAAGTTTAAAGTAAATATTCATTTTCTTTAGGAACAATTCGTCCGTAAAATCAGAATCAGGCAGTTTTTTTACGTTCCGCAGGAACGTTTGATTAAAGACATAGAAATTTTAATCAAACGTCCTTAAAGAACTATTTTGTAATTAGGACTTTTTAATATAAATCGAACCATTCTTAATGGTCTTTTTATCCAGTTTTCCTTCTTTATGTAATTTTTCCAGAATATCTTTTGCCTGTGTATTCGAAATGTCTAAAATCACTGCATATTCTTTAGGAGCCAACGTTGGAAAAACATCAAATAAAGCCAACGCATTTGTATTTGGAATACTTGTCTTTTTAGCATCTGGGAAAATGGCTAACAATGCATTTTCATAAGAAGCATAAGGTTTTGAACCGTAAACAGTCAATTGATTGTTGTTTCCATCGGAGAAAAACAAAGTTGGAAATCCTCTCACTCCAAGTGATTTTCCAAGTTTTAAATCTTCCTCGAAAAGTTTTTTAGCATCACCATCATAATCGATTTTTAGTTTCTTAACATCTAAATCTGCCAGTTTTGCTGCTTCGGCTATATTTTCCCATTTCGCAATATTCTTTTTATCTAAATACAAACCTTCTCTCAGGATTCGCATAAATTTTACTGCTTTTTCTTTACTCTGAATCTGTGCGGCTTTCATAGCAATACAAGAAGGATAAGACGAATCCAATGGATCTTCAATCCAAACATTACCATCAATTGGCATTTCGTAATAGAGACTTGCTTCATCCCAATGATGTGCTACATCAGATGGTTTGCTGATGCCGCCACTATTATAACTCCAATTAGGTAATAAACCGCCCATTCGATAATCGATTTCAAAATAATCGCCGTATTCCAGTTTTAATTTTCTAAGTTGAGGTTCAATTCCCCAGCACGAAGAACAGATTGGATCTGTGTAATAAATGATTTTAACCACTTTATTTTCTGTTGGAATAGAGACCTTTTCATTTGATTTTTCGCCAACTGGCATTTCGCACATTCCCGTTTCAGGATCGCATAATAACGGATTTGTTGTATTCTCGCTCATTTTTGAATTAGTTTGTGACTGACAGCTCGCGCTGCAAATCAGGATTAATAACAACGACAGTATTTTCATGAAAATGTTTTTTAAAATTTACTCTCGGATTTTTATTTTACAAAGGTCATTCGAATTTCTACGTGAGTCAATTAGTCAAAAAAACATGACTAGATATAATTCTAATTTTAAGGAATCATCATTTTATTCAAAAATCAGACGGATGAATCATAAAGTAATTGCAATCTTACAAAGATTTCCGTATTTTCACATTTTTGTAAAATATATATGCCGAAGTTATGATTGATATTGAGAAGAAAGAAGATATTCTGATTCCGTTTAACCAAATCGGAGACGAGAATTGGGAGACAAATACTCGAAAAATTATTGAAGCCATTGCTGATAATTTTGGAGACGATTTAAAAAAGCCTGTTTCAAAAGAAGAGATTCTGGCTCTTGAAACAAAATTAGGAACTACCTTACCAGAAAATCTAAAATTATTTTACGAAACATTCGGAATTGCTGACATCGGCGAACAACTTCAAGAGTTTGCAGAAGTAGACTGGATTAAAGACATCTGGGCAGATGCGCCGCAATATGGTCCTGATTTTTCAGATGAGGACAAAGTAGTTTTGCCGTATTTGATTTCTTTCAGCGATTATTTGGGTAATGGCAATATGTTTTGTTTTCACAGCGAGACAAAAGAAATCTATTATTACGATCACGATGAAACGCCTTATCTGACCCAAATGTTTAATTCTGTTGATGATTATCTGAAAGGCTGTTTAATTTTTGCGCAAGCCGATTTGGCTCCAGATAACAAAGCAGACCATTGGACAGAAGAAATCGTGATGGAACTTCTAGGAGAAAAAACAGTTAAAAAATGGAGATATTAATTTTCTAAAATAGAGAAAAAAGAATTTTAATGAATTATATAAACAAGATAAAACGTCTTTACAAACTGTCTGAAACAGAGAATTACGGATTTTCTAAAGAAGATATGATTGCTCTTGAAAAACAATTAGAGGTAAAATTACCTTTGAAATTTAAGGAGTATTATGAGGAATTAGGGAAAGAAGAAAACGTAAATTATGTTTATAACCGCCTTTTAAAACCTTATGATGAAATTGAATTTTCAGACGATGATTTTTTAGTTTTTTATGAAGAAAACCAAAATGTAGTGATTTGGGGAATCAAAAAGGAAGATTTAGCGAAAGATAATCCTCCCGTTTATGGCAATTATGATACGATTGAAAAGTCAGATTGGGAATTGGAAACCCAGACAACAGAAGACTTCTTTTTAATGATGGCTATTTATAATGGAACTTTTGGAGGACTACAATACAACGGAAATTTTATTGGAAAAATAAATACCGAAATGGTAGAACAAGTTCAAGAAAAATGGACTTTAATTCCTGAAATCAGTAGAGACAATCAAAAAATATATACTGACGATTTTTATGATGTAATTAGTTTATCATTCGATAAAAATAACAATTGTACGGCTGCTTTTATTGGAAGCAGCGATCAAGAACGTTTTGATGCAATTTTGGATGTAATAGACATTGATTGGTCTTATCTTTCATACGATGATGAAGAATATGATGAAGACGAGGAAGATGAAGATTAATTCAATTAAAAACAAATAATTATGTGGTTTGATAAATTTGAGTTTTTCGACAAACAGCCAGGATTAACAGAACCGATTCCAGAAGATTTATTTACAAAACCGTATTCAGAAACAGAATTAGAGACATTAAACAATATCAGAAAATTATATCCTGAGGGAACGGCTCCGGATATTGTGGAGATTCCAAAACAGATTATAATTCCCGAAGAATA
This sequence comes from Flavobacterium panacis, assembly GCF_024649945.1. GTDB lineage: Bacteria > Bacteroidota > Bacteroidia > Flavobacteriales > Flavobacteriaceae > Flavobacterium > Flavobacterium panacis. The sequence continues at coordinate 69,429 of NZ_JANKMS010000006.1, forward strand.
TGTCGAACTTTTAAAATATTCAAATGGAGGCGGGATTATAAATGGTGAACGTGAATTTGGATATTTTTCGATGACAGACATTCGTGAAATGTATATCGCTTATGGTTTTCCGTTTTGGGCGCCAGATTTTCTTCCTGTTGCTTTAAACGGCGGAGGAAAGTTTTATGTGTACGATTTTAGAAAAGAAAAAACACTTCAAATTCTTGTCGTTTCTTCAGGAAATATAGGTTACGAAGATGACTGCTGGGGATTTCTCGGAAATACATTAAAAGAGGTTTTAAATAATACAAACAATATTGAAGATGTGCTGGATTAACTAGTTCAGCCGTAAAAGAATAAAAAATGAGAGAATTAAACTATTTAGTAAAAATAGAAGGGAATGAAGCGCTTTTAGAGAAATTCATTGAAGCGATTAATAATGACACCATTAAAATAGGCGAAGATTATCCAAATCCGTATGTATTGGATTCGGGTGAACGATTCTTAGGCAGTTCTGTAATAAAATACTTTTTTCAGACACGACAATTTTCAAAAGTACTGTATGTTGATTTTTTTGAAAAATTAAGAAAACTGAGCAGTTTTAAAGAAATCAGTTATACCATTGGAGAATGGATCAAGGAGCATGTCACGAACAAGTTTTTTGATGTAAAAAAAGAACATTGGGAAGAAATTATAACCAAAAAAACAAACTCAGAAACCTCGATATCTGAAGAAGAAAAAGAGATTTTATCGTTTGTTTGTTATGTAGCAGTTTGTCATATAAAATACGGAGCAAGTTACGAATCTGTTACCGCAAACCGATATTTTGACATGGTAACCGAATTAGGTTCTAATGAAGTAGCAGAATTAAAGAAAAACGGAACAGGAGAACTTCCAAAAGAATTTACCGAATACAAAGACAGTGATTTAACCGCCAAAGCCAATGATGTTTTTGCTACGATCGAGATAAAATTGGCAAATGATAACGAAGAAAGTTATGGAAAAGCTTTAACTTTTATCAATAAAGTATTGCAGACGGATTTTCCGAAAAGTTTCGAAATTAATTTTTCTTCCGAAGGAAAAGAACTGTTGCCAATAAAAGGACTTCCAGAATGCGGACAGAATTACCTTTTTGCTGGAGCAGTAAAATATCCAAATCTTCATAAAAGCATTTTAGAATATATTCATCTTGCTAAAAAAGAATACCAATGGTACAAAAATCTTGAAGATGAAAATTGTGCTATGCCTTCGACTTTTGCTGTTTTCGCTTTAGGATTACAAGATGAAAAATATTTTGAGACTTTGATTGATTATTATCAAACAGTAGATGAAGAACATCAATCTGTTCAAGAGAAATTTACACCTGTGTTTTTGGAAAAATTTGGTATCAACGAAAAATCGATTAAAGTTTATATACATGCAATTTCATCGATGCAGGAACATCTGCATGATAAAGTATTTGTTTCTTATTTCTCCAATGAAAAAAGTTTGAAATTACTGTTAGAAAGCAAGGAAAATTTTGCAAAGTACTATTTTACCAAAGAAGATTTAAAAGAGTTTTCAGATGGAGATACCGACGTTCAGGAAATGGTAGATTGTTATTGGGCAAGTGTCATGTACACAACGTTTGGGCAAAATAAAGGTTTTGCTAAAATTAGGGAAACGCTTAGTGATGAAGAAAGAACAATTTTTGAAAAATTACAACAGAAAGAATAAAACTAGTGTAACCAAAACTGGAAGAAAATGAATAAAGATACTGAATGGAAAAAGGTTAGAATTGTACAGCTTCCAAAGTTTGGAAACCCTGGAAACAGAGAAGATGACGAACGTTACTATTCTCTCGATGGGAAAAATGTTTTCTGTGATGATTATGTGATTAAAGGGGCCGATTTTGAAAGTTTTGTTTATTGTCTTGGTTTTGCAAAAGACAAAAATAGTTGTTACCGAAGATCTCAAAAATATAAAGAAGCCGATCCAGAAACATTTGAAGTTCTCAATTTTCATTTTGCAAAAGACAAAAATCATATTTATTCTTTGGATGGAATAGCCAAAAAAGTCGATCACGAAACTTTTGAAACATTAGATTCAGGCTATAAAATGGACCATTTCGGTAAGAAATCTGCAACAGTATCATTCAGTAGTGATAAATCGGGAATTTGGTGGATGGATTATTATTCACTAAAACCCGTTTTAATAAAAGGAACTAATAAAAATACCTTTCAGCGAATAGACGATTCTTTTTCGAAAGATGATAAATACGTGTATTATATTGGCGCTCGTTTACCAAAAGCAAATCCGCTTACATGGAAAAGACTGCACGAAGAAACTTATTTTTCACAGGATCAAAACAGAATCTATTTTACGCAGAATCTCTTAGAAAATACTGATCCTGAAACTTTCGAAATTATATCAATTCCTGAATTAGGAACAAAGCCTTATGCAAAAGACAAAAATTCAGGATACATCTGTCACAATACCGTTTCGCATAAAGAGCTCAAAGAAACAATTGATGAAGAATTGAAATATATTACTGATATTAAAAAAGGATAAACATGCTGATTTTAAAAACTGTAAACGATATAAAAAATAATCTTTTATCAAATAAACAATCAATTAGGAATTTTCCAAAATCGGTTTCTTTTCCGTTTGATGAATTGTATCGAGAAATTGCTACTCAAATAAAAACGGTTGAGATTTCATCAGAATGCGTTTTGTTCGATAGTGTTGAAGCGTATAATGAAACAAAAGAATTTTCAAATTCCGATTATTGGTTAGAAAATTCGAAAGAGATAATTGGAGACTTCTGGTTTTTTGCTCAAAATGGACAAGGTGATCTTTGGTTATTTGACAATGAAAACAAAGTCTATTTCTACGATCATAATCAGGAAGAAATGGGACGAGAAAATTTTACAGATTTAGGATTGAATTTTGAAAAATGGCTTCAATTCGCTTATCTCAATAAACAACTCGACGAAATCTATGAAACCGAAAATGAAATAGCAGAGAAGATAAAAACAGAATACAAAGAAAGATTACAGGAAATAAGTAGTCTTTTATTGAGCAATCATCCTTTTGAGATTTAAGATTTATTGAAATATTTCATAGGTATCAAATCATATTCATTTAAATAAAAAATAAAACCAAATGAAACAGGAAACATTTGACATTATTGAATTACGTCCCGGAACAAAACACTATTATGGTGATAGTATAGAAATGCCGGATATATTATTGGAGGACGGATTATTGGTAAAAGCTAGCACAATCGATATTCCGCTTGGACATTCTCGTTATGGCGGACCCATTGCCGATTTGCCAAAAGATTTTTCCTATCCAGATGATTTGCGTTTTGCTGGTCAGTTGGATTTAAAACAAATTGCACCGCATGACAAATCGGAACTTTTGCCAAAAACAGGACATCTTTTCTTTTTTGCTGATATTATAGAGGATAGAGGTTTGGTCGTTTATGCAGATATTGAGAACAGTGAATTGGTAAGAGTAGTAAAAGACCACGATGATAATTTTTTTGAAGGTGTATTAATAAAAGAAGTTTTTGCAAATACTGAAAAAATTTCAAGCCGTTACCGTGATCCAGAAGATGAATATGAGGAAGATGATGCCAACGAAGATGGACTTTTATGGGATTTCTTTGCAGGAAGCGAGACTTCCAAAATCTTCGGAATTTTTACACATTGCCAGTGGCAGGAAGCTGAGATTTTAGAAATTGCAAATTCCAACAAATTGGTGCTTTTACAGATTGGAGAAAACGGATTTAATGATGAAGGCGTTTTTAGTGTTTTAATTGACAAAGACGATTTGAAAGCATTGGATTTTACTAACTGTGAATTTCATTGGGGACAATCATAATAATCCATTAAATGAAAATTTTAGTATTATAAAAACAATGAAAAAAGGCTATTTAATTGTCGTAATCTTATTGTGTTTTGCAAGTATGCCGATAACTGCTCAGACGAAAAAAGGAATGTTGTATACATTAAAATATGAAAATCAGGATTGTTCGTACGAGATATTGCTAAATGACGTACCTGTAGCGACTAACTTTGGTTTAAGCAGTGGATTTTCTTTGAAAAAAGAATTGAATCAATACATTCTAAAATCAGGAAAACAAGAAATTACTATTAGAATTTATCCACAAAAGAAAACTGAAACTTCTTTTGAGGCAACTGTGAGTAAGACGGCAAAAGTAAAAATTAGCATCAAAAAGAATACAGAACCTTTATCACTACTGGATATTGCAAATGCAAGAGATAAAGGCATTCAAACCGAGTGGGATGTTGTATCGTTTGAGACGCCAAAAATAGAATCTGATGGCTCGTTTTATGAATTTAAAACCTCTTTTAATGTCAATGATAAAGACATTACCTGGAAAATAAAAGGTTGGATTGAAAGCAAAGATTTAAGAAACGAAACTGATTTAAGAAAACAAGTAGATGCTTTTTATGAAAATTTCAAAAACATTTTAGCATCAAAAAAACAGGAAGAATATCTTAAATTATTAAAAACGAGTTTACATGAAGAAGCATTGTCGAAACCGTGGTTTGGAGTAAATTTTGAAAAAGATTTGTCTAATGAAATATTAAAATATGCAAACGACGAACGAAACTTTATTTATCCTTGCGAAAATGCTGAATTGAAATTTTATGCAAATGGAAAAATTGTAACCTTGATTTGTAAGGACATAACAATTTTTGGTTATTCTCCATTAATTTCAAAGACTGCAAAAAATGCAATGCCAAAAGTGCACACTATTTATTTGCATAAGCCTAAAAACTCTGATGAATTGGAGATAATAAGATAAAATATGTAATATGATAAAAGATTTAGGACACGGTTACAAAATCATTGATAACAAATTTATTTTGTGTTACGATAGCGAAGTGTTTAAAAAGTTTTATAAAACAATAGATTTTGAAACTTTTAAAATCGCTGCAACAAACGAAGAGCACGACAGAGATGGTTTTGCTTCAACAATTTATTTTACAGATAAAAACCATGTTTATATTCAAAGTGCTTTTACCAGTTTTACGATTATTGAAGAGGCAAAACCAGACGATTTTAAAGTAGTAGATAGTAAAAAAGGATATGCTTTTTCTAACGGAAATTATTTCCGCCACGATGATAAAATGCCTTTTGATTTGAGTAAAGGAAAACGTCTTAATGAGTATCATATTCAAGTAGAAGACCAATTATACTTTGGAGATGTTAGGCTGATCGAAAATGTCGATTTGGAATCTTTTGTGATTCCGTATCCAGAATTAATTGAGAATTTGGCTCAGGATAAAGACCACGTTTTCTTTAAAGGGAAAATAGTTCCAGAAGCAAATCCAAAGACGTTTAAAGTTTTGGAAGGATGTTTAGATGGAACTTATTATCTGGAATGCGATAATGCTTTTTATGCAAAAGATGATCGATACGCATATTTTATCAGAACAATCAACGATGAGGTAAAAGTGATTAAAACTAAAAGTTTAAACGATTTTCATTTTAAAGTTATTGATGAAAGAGGTTATGCTTTCGACAAAGAATACAGTTATTATATGGGCAAACGAACCAAACTATAAAGATTATGGCAATACATAAATTTAATGAAGTTTTAAACGATCTAATGGATTATTTTATTCTAGGAGATGTCGATTGTTTAATGCAATATAAAATAGAAAATGATTTGCCTGATGATCTTCTGACGGAATTCACAACAGAAGAAACAGGGGATCAGGTGGTAGAAGAGGGCGTAATTGTGCCCATGATCGGAATAGTAAATTATCCGTATACTGTTTATTTTAATCTTTCAGATGATGTTCCCGAATTATTAAAACCAGGTAATGAACTCCAGCACAAACGCGATGGGTATTGCCTGACGGTTGTAAACGGTAGGATTTATTTATACACGATTCCGTATTTAAAAGATTTTACAAAAGAGAAAATCGATTTGCTGAAAAAATACAAACACGCAACGATAGAGCTTCCAAATGGTTTTTACAGCGTTTCTATCTTAGCTGGTTTAACCAAACAAACGTTGGAAATCAAAACAGAATCTGGAGAAATAGAAGAGGTAGAAGACATGGAACCTACTTTTGAATTTCTTATAAAACCATCAGCAGAAAAACCAGATTTCACCGCTGATTTTACATATCCGTTTAGAATAGAATTTTAAGGTATGAAATTGCGAAGTGAAATAGAGCCTCAATTTGATGTAGCAGAAAAACGGTATTCCGAAGTTCTAAAACTAATTTTGGATTATACCGATTTTTGTGATGAAAATGGGGATGAAGAGAATTTGGAATATCAAAAGCTAGAAGATAAACTGCATCGGATTTCAGGAAAAGAAATGTCCCGGTTTAATCTCTGGGAATGGTGGGAAGCTGATGGCGCTGAAAATTTAGCATTTGACATCGTTTTACCAGATCCTATAGTGGTGGAGAATATTACAAAAAATGAATTATATGAAGTAGTCAGAAGATTGAAAACCTTTGAAGAACCCGATGAAAACGCTTCTGATTTTGTTGCGATGTTTTATATGAGAACAGTTTACAGCAATAGTTATTTCGAGAAATGGCTAAAAATCAATTTCAAGACGTTTAAGCATAATTTATTCCAAAGAAATAAAGATAAAAACGGAGGTTATTTTGAGTATTCAATAGAAGAAACTGTAGTAACTCTTTGGAATAATGGTAATTATAAAATAAAATGAATAAAGAAATACAAATAGAAGAACTCAATAATAACACTTTTTTCTGGAAATATTATTTCTGCTGGTCAAGAGGTTACGATGAAAAAGAAGAAATAAATATTGATGAGGTTTTAGAAGTTGTAGAGACAAATGAAGAAGAAGCTTACACTTGGGAAAGAACATTTTTTAACGAGGAAGATATCGAAGAAAACCCAAGATACGTAACAGGAAAAATTAATGATCATTTAAATTTTGCAGTTGAGTTTGCCGAATATGAAATCAACTTTTTCTTAAATGATATTTATATTGGCAATTTAGGAGGTCATTTTGAAGCTTGGTTTTTTACTTTAGATGAATTATTGGCTTTAGAAAAATATCCAAACCTATTTCTTCTTTTTTTACCAATGACAGGAATTACAGAAGATCAAAGAGATATTTTGAAGCCAATTATAGCAAAACACTTCAACTCGATTCCGTTGTTCGAAATGCATTCAGAATATATTGCAAATTGCATTTTAAATGGTTTAATGATGGAATCTCCATTTCAGAAAACAGTCGAAATTGGTTTAACCAACAATCAAAATCATAGCATCAGAAATATAACAGATTATGCACGTTATAAAGAAGATGTAATAACACTAAATAAAATTCTTACTACGCTGGAATAACTGATTTTTAAAATTATTAATATAAGCCAAAATATTTTTTTTATGGAAAATCAAAAATTTGAAGCCGAAACATTTTCTCTTTTAATCCCTTCTGTTTACACCAATATGCAGGTGGTTTGGGAAAGCATTCGAGCGGCTCACGAACTGCCCAAGAGTGATTTTTTGTCGTATGCAACGACAACGCTTATTCCTGTAGCATTTTTTAATGAATTTACTGGAGATACTCTTGTTTTACGCTACTGGGAATCTTGTAAACACGAAGACCAAGAAACGAAGCTGTTAGAGGAAAAGGAAATTCAATTAGCAGGGCATACATCAAATATTCAGATGTTGAAATCAAACGATGGTCTCTTCTATTATTATGCAATTGTCCAAATAAGCGATGAATTTTGCTATATTTTTAAAGGCGATTGTAAAATAAAAAATAGAAGTTTTTATGAACCTCTTTTTGAAGAAATATGGAAAAGTCTTGAATATTTTGGAAATCCTAAAGAAGCAATAAATAAACTTCCTCAATTTTTACTTGATCTTTATTATCATACAGAATCAGATAAAAATTTAGATTTTGATGATGAAGAAGAAAACGACATTCCCCCAATTATAGAAGAATTTTCTATTCCAGAAGACGGCAAAGAATATTGGAAAATAGATGATATTGAATTACAGTTTTTACCAGAATGCAGTGCTTCTGTAAATGGAACTTTGTATGTTAATCTAGAAGGGATTATTCCTGAATTTGATGAAGAAAAACACAGTTATATAATTGATTCCTATAATGGAGCTGTAGGATTAAATTTTTCTCTTAGTCAAATATACAATCAAGGAATGCCTACTGGAATAATTCCTTTTGAAAAGGGCAGGGACGAAAGTTACAATCATTATTTATGGGATAGAGGCTTTAATTATTCGGTAGCTTTTACTGGCCATGTTACTTTAAAAGAAGGATGGGTAGGATTAACAGGTTATCTGGAAGATAAATGGGATCCTAAAAGATATAAAATAAGTGTAGCTAAAAAAATAAATGTAGAAGAATTAGAATGGGAGAAGTATGATTTTACGTTGCTTAAAGAATTAGAAAAGACATCACCTAAAATCGTACGCCAACTGAAATTGAAAGATCCAGATCCAATTGAATTAAGAGAAGAACTTCATTCATTAGTTCATTTAGAATCACTTTCTATTCAGTTTTCAAATGATAGCAAAGAAGCCGAAGCTTTTACTGAAATTCCAACACCAATAAAATATATTAAGAATTTAAAAAGTCTACATCTTTGGGGAATTTCAGCAGTTACGAAGTTCCCAGAATGGATTGGAGATCTTCGTGAATTGGAGCATTTATTATTAACAGGAAGTAAAGTTGAAGGAATTCATCCCTATACCTTACAATATCTTTCAAAGCTTAAATATTGTTATCTTGAAAACAACAGTTTAGAATCTGCGCCTAAGTCAATACCAGATAATTTGGAGGTTTTGCATTTAGAGGGCAATCAGCTTACAGATATTCCAAGTTCTTATATTCAATTAGAAAATCTCAGAAAACTGCATATTAGAAATAATCCTCTTAAATCACTTCCTGCGGGACTTGAAAATATTCCAGAACTCGATTTGGAATTAGAGAAGAAAATGATTTTACTGGATTATACTTATAAAGGAGCTGACAATAGTGGCGTCATACCTTATAACGACGAATTGTTTTATGCTCGAAATGATTCGGACTTAAATTCAAATCTTCAAAAAGCTATTAAAAAAACAGATTTTCAGGAATATGAAAATGGACTTTCTAAAATAGCACGTCATGCAGTAAATTTTGTTACTACAACTCCAGATTCTTATAATGAATTGGGGAATACCCGATTTGGAGGTCTTCCAGATTTACCTGTAAATGTAGAGTATCCGACGGTAACAATCGATGAAGAAAAGAAAGGCTATCAATTTATTGCTCAGATGAATTGCGCATCTATAGCGAGTTTACAAGATTATTTGCCTCGAACCGGAGTGCTTTATTTCTTTATTAATGATCAAGAGGATTTTACTCCGAAAGTTCTTTATTATGATGGAGAAAAGGATCATCTAAAATCAGCAAAAGAATTAAATTTCGATGAAGAGTTTATCTATGATGAAGGTGGTATTTATAAACCATTTAAAACTGATTCGGCAAAATGTGTAAGTCTTCCATCATTCTATAATGATGAGCATTATTATGAAAACATTGCACCCGAATTAAAAGAATTAGAAGAACAATACGATGAAACCGAGGCTTTGCAGAAGGTACTTTTGCCTTTTAAAACAAACTCTTCTCACGGAATTAATAGTTATGTTTTCAAGCAACATGATTCGCCTGAAATAGAAGCAGTAAATACACTGAAAGGAAAACCAGAAGAATGGATGGTATTATTACGAGTAAGCAGTGATAATAACACAGGATTCTCATTTTGGGATGCAGGCGAAATTTATTTTGTCATTCATAAAAGTGATCTTGCTAAGAAAGATTTTTCAAATGTGTATTGCGGATTAGAAACGAGTTAATTTATTGGTGAAATATGGGTGAAGTTTTTGGCCTTAGTCTTTTTCGAGGTGATTTTTTAAACAAAGAAAATCAAAGATCAGCTTTTACAATAGCAGATCTTTTCAGAGAATTGGAAAATGATTTGACTGGCGATTGGTTAGGAATAAATCTAATAGAAGGCAAGGAATTAGTCCTAACAATTAAATCAGAGGATTCTTCTTTTTTTTTAGAAAAAGGCAGCGAACAATTAAAATTTAAGTATGATGCTTTGACAGACCAAACCAAGATACAGGCTGTTTTTATGACTTCTAGATTATATTATCTCTTGATAATATTAACTTATCTCGGAAAAGAATTGACTTTGATTTGTGAAGGCGAGACACCATTTTGTACACCACAAAATATGGAAAGATGGAATGGGAAAGGAAATTATTGTTATGTCAATGTGCTTGAAATTAGTCATATTTCTGCTTATATAACGCAACTGGTAAATCAATTTAAAAATTGGAAAGAATATTGGGAAATTAAACTGTTTATAGAAAACTACGCTATAATAACTTTTAATAATCATACACAGTCTGATGGTTTTTATAATTTGGAGCAAGAATATTTTTCAGCAGAAAGTGAAGACAATTTTTATTATGATATAACATTAGATGTTTGTATACAGAAGCTTGATGAAGTTGCTGTTTCTTTGAATAGAGAGGGATTCACACATCTATTGACAGCGTTTCAACCCATGCATAAGTCATTTTATAAGTTTGAAGTGGTTTTGAATGGTTGTCATAATCTAACTGAAATGGTGAGTGAGTTTTTATCATCAGATTTTAATAGTAACAAACGGATGGAGTGTATTGATGTGGTTGTTGAAAAAGATAGTTCAATAACGATTAATAGTTACTTTAAAATAGTTAATGAAGATGAAAAGATATTTATAACAGATGAAGATTTAGAAAAGGGCAGCATTTACTTTGACAAAATCTATAATGAAAAACTATTCAAGTATTTAGCTTCATTGATTGCAAAAAACTTTTGTCCTTGCACAATAGGAGGATATCATTATCAGGAGATTTTTTATCAAAAAGAAGAAGATAAATTGGCTTTGGAGCAATTGTACAGAGATGATTCTATAGAGTTGACGTTTGTAAAAATTACATAGATAACTATTGACTGTAAATCGATTTTGCCTTAAAGAATATTTTAAATATGAAAAATAAATTAGAAGAGTTAGAAAAAAGTCTACAGCCTTTTGCAGTAGATTCTAATATGACTGGAAATAACCTTTTAGTTTTTCCTAAAGAGTTTCAAGAAGTTCATTCTTATAAAATTTTTGGAAGTAATTTGTTAGCGATTCCTGCAAGTTTAATAATGGAAGGAGATGATGAAGAATTTGAAAAACCATTTCGTTTTCTTTCGGGGCAAGATGAACTTGATACTTTTGAAAGTGAATTTAGGGAAGATGTTCCAGATGAATTTATTCAGATTGGAAATCTGTATGAAGTAACAGAAATAGTTCTTCTCAATAAAATTCGTAATACGATCCATATTTTTCATGTACAGGATGTTTTTGATTCGGAGTGGATGAAATATAAACTGGAAAAAGAGATTTGTACGCTTGATGAATTTATTAATGCACTGAGACCTCAAACCGTTTCTTGTTTTATGAATCCATCCAACTATTCAGAATATGACATTTTTGAAATCAGAAATGAGACAGAAGTGTTTTGCAAAACAACTTCTACAAAATATTCAGATCAAGAGAATACATGGGCAGCTTATTTTAAACTTGTAGATGAAGCAGTTGCAAAGGGATATGAAATTCATTATGCACCTCAAATCGTTATTGAAAAGTTAAACTAGAATTATGGAAAACACACTTCAAAAATTAGATCAAAATTTGTCTTCTCTAAGATCAGAATTTTATAAAACCTTACAGGAACCAGTAAACGATACAGATATAGATTCTCTAGAAAAGAAATACAATATCGTTTTACCAGAAGATCTAAAAGCACTTTATAAATGGAAAAACGGACAGGAAAATAGTAATTTTGAATCGTTTGTAAATAATTCCATGTTTATTGCTCTGGATGAAGCTCTTGATATCGCATCTGAAAATACCTCAATGATTGGTTTTGATTTTGAAATTGAAAATTGGTGGAACGCAAAATGGATTCCTTTGTTTCATAATGGAGGAGGAGATTACATCTGTTATGACTGTGGTGGTACTTTCACAGGAAACGCTGGACAAATTATTGAATTTTGGCATGCAGATAATGACAGGAATATCATAGCTCCAAATCTTGAAGCCTTTCTTTCTCAATTAAATTCTTATTTTGAAAAGAATGAAACTGCAGCTTTTGATGAATATTTTGAAGTTGAAAATATAGAAGGATATCCAAAGAAGTTTATTGTTAGTTAATTTAAATGCATCTTACTACATTAAACTTTTATTAACAAAATGTGATTGGTCATTGGTTTATATTTGTAGGAAACAAATTAATTTTAAGAGTCTTAGAACCTATGAAAATCAAACTTTTAAAAATCTCTTTTTTACTTATTCTACTTTTTTCTATAAAAGGATACAATCAAAACGTGAAGCTTTTGAATATCGATCAGCTTAACGAAAGAATTAAAAACGGAAAAGACAGTACTTATGTGGTCAATTTTTGGGCAACGTGGTGCGCGCCTTGTATAAAAGAATTGCCTCATTTCGAGAAATTAGCAGCAGAACACAAATCGGAGAAATTGGCTGTTTTATTGGTAAGCTTGGATTTTAAATCTAAATTGGCTTCGAATGTAGTTCCGTTTGTAAAAAAGAAAGGTCTTAAGAATGAAGTTTTTCTTTTAAACGAAAGCGATCCACAGCAGTTTATTGACCGAATTGATCCGTCATGGTCAGGAAGTATTCCTGCAACGCTTTTTATTAAAAATGATAAACGAAAATTTGTTGAAAGTGAATTTACCTACGAACAATTATTAACTGAATATAAAAAACTGTAAATCATGAAAAAAATAATCTTATTACTGACTCTGGCATTTTCTGCTTTTTGGGCTCAGGCGCAAACAGCTACAACCCTAAAAGCAGGTGACAAAGCACCAGATTTCAAACTAAAAAATGTAGATAATAAAGAAGTTTCTTTTGGAACTTTTAAAGATGCAAAAGGGTATATCGTAGTTTTTACTTGTAATACTTGTCCATACGCAATTGGTTACGAACAGAGAATTATCGATTTAGATAAAAAATTCAGACCACAAGGATATCCTGTAATCGCAATTAATCCAAATGATCCTGAAGCTTCTACAGCCGATACATTTTCTAAAATGCAGGATTTAGCAAAAGAAAAAAAATACCCTTTCCCATATTTGTTTGATCCGGGACAAAAAATCACTGATGAATACGGAGCAAAACGTACACCACATGTTTTCATTATCTCTAAAACTTCAAAAGGAAATGTGGTAGAATATGTAGGCGCAATCGACAACGATCCGGAAGGCAATAAAGCAGATAAAGTAAAATATGCTGAGGATGTTATTGCAGCTTTAAAAAGTGGTCAAAAACCAACTGTAACGCAAACAAAAGAAATTGGATGTACAGTGAAAAGAAAAGCAAAAGCTTAATTTTTTTAGTTTCAAGTTTCAGGTTTCAAGTTTTATTTCGTTATGTTAACTTGAAACCTGAAACCTGAAACAAAAAATAATATAAAATACGAAACGCCCCAATTGCTTGGGGCGTTTTTGGCTAATATAATGAACAAGTTACTTTCTATTTTTTATCAATTTTGTAAAGTCTTCCTTGATCGGTAACGGCGTATAATGCTTCATCTTTTCCTTGTGTAATATCTCTAAATCTTTGTCCTTCTCCGGCCAATAATCGTTCTTCTCCAGATACTTTATTGTCTTTAAAAGCTAAACGGACAATATGCATGCCACTTAAAGCGCCAATGAATAAATTATTTTGCCATTCTGGAACTCGGTTTCCTGCGTAAAAAGTCATTCCACTTGGAGAAACTACTGGATCCCAATAATAAACAGGCTGTTCCATTCCTTCTTTTTGTGTAATTCCTTCACCAATTTTTGCTCCGCCATATTCAATTCCGTACGTAATTGTTGGCCAGCCATAATTAGCTCCAGCTTTAATTCGGTTAATTTCATCACCACCTCTTGGACCGTGTTCACTTTGCCACAATTCTCCAGATGTTGGGTGAATTGCTATTCCCTGTGGATTTCTATGTCCAATAGTATAAAGTTCTGATAAAGCCCCAGTCTGCGTAAATGTAGGATTTCCTGGTGCTGCTTGTCCACTTGTTGTAATGCGGACAATTTTACCTAAACTGCTCGTAACGGCTTGTGCTAAAGGACGAGTTTCTAATACAGATCTTTCACCAATGCTTACAAATAAATTCCCAGTTTTATCAAACAACACGCGGCCTCCATAATGAAGTGTACTTGCATTAGGTGTGTTAGAACGATAAATAACGGTTACATTTTCAAGAGCAGTTTCATTGTCTGATATTCTGGCTTTCGCTACAGCGGTAATATTACCACCAGCAACTGCTTCAGAAAATGCCCAATAAATCATTCGGTTTGTAGCAAAAGAGGGATCAAGACAAATTCCGAGTAATCCACCTTGATCAGCAGGATTTACTGCAGGAACGCCTGTTAAAGCATTTCCAATAACTCCAGCTTGAGTTACAATTTTTATCTTACCTGCTTTTTCAGTTACCAAAAGACGCCCGTCCGGAAGATAAGCAACTCCCCAAGGAGCACTTAAACCGCTGGTGATTACTTTAGATTCAATTTCTGTAGTTGTTTGAATGCTTCCGGCACGTGTCTGTCCAGCAAAAGCTGGTTGATATGTTGTATTGGCAGTACCTGTTTCTACAGGTGGTCCTGTTGGTCCTGTGTTGACATTGTCGTCGTTATCGTTGTTGGAACAACTGCTTAAAGCTAAAACGCCAACAAGAAGAAAAATACTTTTTTGAAATATCATAATGCTTTCATTTTAATGGTTAAAAAATAGATTTTGCCTTCCCGAATGTCTCGAAAATGAAAATTATTTTTTAGAAATTCATTAAAAATGAAATGGTCAGTTTCAAATGAAATTCTAGATTCTATTTTCAGTTAAGATTGCCTAAAGGTTTTCACAAGTAAAAGAATTTCAAAATAGAAATTAAACTTCTTTTTGGAAAGCATTTAGTGGGACATGCTTAATTTTAACGGAAAATTGTTACAAAATATTGCCGAAAAAAATCAGATAATGTCCTTTTTAAGGAAACTTACTATTGAAAATGAAAATAAAAAATAGGCGTAGGTCTTAATTTTAAAGGGATTTTTAGAGACTTTTTAGCTTCTTCATAAAAACAGGAAAAACTTCATTTAATTCGTCAAAAAGTGGATTTTTGCGATTTTTAATTTTGATTTCACTGAATAATTTTAATCCTAAAGCAAATTGAACAGCCTCAGATTCATCTGCAAAAATGTTCTTTTCTTTGATTCTTTCTATGATTCCGAAAATCTCATCGTGATTGTCAAATTCGATTCCTAATTCTCTTGCAGGTTCGGTTTCTCCGTTTGCGTATTGTTTAAGACTTAAGGTTAAGTAATATTTGTTTGATCTTTTTTCCATAATTTTTGTATGTTAAATTTTATTTAAGCCATTTGTCAACCATGACTTTAAAGGCTTCTTTGTATTGTTCGCCAACTGTAATCTCTATTTTATCGATGAAAATCGAATTTTTACTAATGGCACTTATTTTATCTAATGCAACTATAAAGGAGCGATGTACACGCATAAATTTTGATGAAGGAAGTTTTTCTTCTAATGCTTTCAGAGAAATCAATGATAACAAAGCTTTTTGTGAATCTTCCAAATGTACTTTTACATAATCCTTCAAACTTTCGATGTAACAAATGTCTTTTAAAGAAATTCGAACCCATTGATATTCGACTTTTAAAAAGATAAATTCATCATCTCCTACAATGTTCTGGATTTGATTGTTATTGGCTTCTTCATGCAGTTGTAAAACTTTACTTGAAGCACGAAGAAACTCTTCATAACTGAAAGGTTTTAAAAGATAATCTACTGCATTTACTCTATAACCTTCAATAGCGTAATGATTGTAAGCCGTTGTAAAAACGATTTTTGGAAGAGGACCAGGCTGGTCTTGTAAAAGTCTCGCAAGTTCCATTCCCGTTAAATTAGGCATATTAATGTCTAAAAAAACGACATCGGGTTTGGTATCGCGAATGATTCCCATTGCTTCAACAGCATTGTCACAAGTGGTTATTAATTCTAAAAAAGGAGTTTGTTCTATAAACGTTTCTACCAATTTTAAAGCTAATGGTTCATCATCTACTGCTATACATTTTAATACCGTCATTGCTCTAGATTTATTTTTAATTTAACTTTATATGTTCCGTGATTGGTAACTCCAAATGTGATATAATGCTGATCTGGATAAATCAGTTGTAATCTTCGTTTGGTATTAGTTAAACCAATTCCGCCTACATCAGAAACAGCTGTTTTTTCGAAGAAAGTGTTTTCTACTTCAAATTCCAGATTGCTTTCATTTTGTGTAAGCTTAATATGAATTTCGCTTTTATCCGTAGCATGAACGCCATGTTTAAAAGCATTTTCTACTAAAGGTAATAATAACATTGGAACAATTGGATAATCGTGTATGTTTTCAGGAATGTCTGTAATAATGGTGAGTTTACTATTGGCACGAAGTTTCATTAGCGCAATAAAATCACGCATAAATTCGGCTTCTTTCAGTAATGTTGTTTTTTCTTCTGTACTGTACAGTAAATAGCGCATCATTCGGCTTAAAGTATGAAGCGCATTTCGCGAATCTTCAATATCAGTATAAGTCAGCGAATAAATACTGTTTAAGGAATTAAAGAAAAAATGCGGATTGATTTGTGCTTTTAACATCGCCAATTCGGCCATGGTTTTGTCTTGTTCTAATTTCTGTTTGTGTTGCGCTGCTTTTTGCCAATGTTGTAGCATGGCCCAGCTTGTACTGATTCCTAAAACCAATAAAGTCAGTGTAAAAACGTAATTGTCGAAATAAGGATTTTTGTATTTTCTAAAACCAATAGCTTTACTAATTTGGTTATGAAGATCTGTTTGAGAAGTATAAAAGTAAGCGATTAACTGCAGTGTAAAAATGGCAAGAAAAGCCCAAAGTAAGTATAAAGAAGTATTGTCGTTAATAATGGTTTTTGGGACAACAATTTTTGCTGTAGAATAAAAAGTAATGATTAACAAGACCAATATGATGCTTTGCCAAATCCAAAATGTTTGAGGAAGTGCAACATTCCAGGTTAAAGGAATGTAAAACAACATTAAATATCCTAGAAGCAACCATCCAAGAATGTGGATTCCGGTGAATAAGTAAGGTCTGAAAAAGGTGGGTGTCATTATAATTTATAATTTTAAAGGCAATATTACATTTTATTTACGTTCGAATTTTAAGCAATCGTCCAACTCCGATTTAGAATCTCTAAAAAGCATTTTAGAGCCGATAAGATAAAAATTAAACACTTGTTTAATATTTTAAAAAACTCCATCGGTTCTAAGGTTACCTTTATCGATTCTCTTAGGGTTTTCGTCTATTTGAAAATTTTCGTTTGTAATATTTTAGTTCTTTTGTTGTCATATAATAGATAATCACACATTTTTCACAATGAATAAGCAATCATTTTTAAGTATTCTGGCAGCATCAATTGTTATCGCTTCTTGCGGTAAAAATGACAAGTCGGCTCAGGCTGGCGGCGCGCCACAAGTAAAAGAGTATAAGACTGTGACATTACAGCCGGAATCTGCTACACTAAACAGCGATTTTCCTGCTAGTATTCAGGGACAGCAAAATATAGAGATCCGCCCAAGAGTTGAGGGTTATATTGATAAAATTTTTGTAGATGAAGGAGCAGTTGTAAAAGCTGGACAGCCTTTATTTAAAATTAGTGCTCCAGAATATGAGCAGCAAGTTAGAACCGCAACAGCGAGTATTAAAAGTGCTCAGGCAGATTTAAGTGCGGCAAAATTGGCTGTAAATAAAGTAAAGCCACTAGTTGAAAAAGGAATTATCAGTAAGTACGATTTAGAGTCTGCACAATATACGTATGAGTCAGCTTTGGCAGCTTTGGCTCAAGCAAACGCAGCTTTAGTAAATGCAAAAGTAAATTTAGGATATACTACAGTAACAAGTCCTGTAAATGGTGTTGTTGGTTCAATTCCATTTCGTTTAGGAAGTTTAGTAAGTTCTAATACAACTGAACCTTTAACAACGGTTTCTAGTATTGGTAACGTGTATGCTTATTTTGCAATGAATGAAAAAACTTTATTGAATTTTACTAAAGATTCAGGAGCTTCATTAAATCAAAAATTAAAAAGCATGCCAGCTGTTTCATTATTACTTTCAGACGGTTCTGCTTATGATCTAAAAGGAAATATTGAAACCGTAAACGGACTGATTAATACTGAAACAGGTACAGTAAATGTAAGAGCTCGTTTTCCAAATCCAAAAGGAATTATCAGAAGCGGAAGTAGTACTACAGTTCGTATTCCAAAAGATGTAAAAGACGGTATTATTATTCCTCAGAGCGCAACATTTGAACTTCAGGATAAAATGTTTGCAGTAGTTTTAGGAAAAGATGGAAAAACAAGAAATGCTAATATCACAGTACTTGAAAATACAGCTGGAAATTATTATGTAGTAACGAGTGGTTTACAAGCGGGAGACCAAATCGTATTAGAAGGAGTAGCTTCTTTAAAAGAAGGAACTGAGATTAAAGCCCAAAATCAAAGCCCAGAAACAGTTTACGCCGATTTAAAATAAAAAAAATGTTTAAAAAATTTATACAAAGACCCGTACTCTCAACGGTAATATCTGTTATTATCGTTATTTTAGGTGTTTTAGGCCTAATTGAGTTACCGATTTCTCAATATCCGGATATTGCCCCTCCAACGGTAAACGTGGCAGCAAGTTATACCGGAGCCAATGCGGATGTGGTACTGAAAAGTATCGTAATTCCGTTAGAGGAGCAAATTAATGGTGTAGAAAACATGACGTACATGACTTCTACAGCGACCAATGATGGAAATGCCTCTATTAAAATTTTCTTTAAAGTAGGTACCAATCCTGACTTAGCAGCGGTAAACGTTCAAAACAGGGTTTCAAGAGCTACAAGTTTACTTCCTGTTGAGGTAACTCAGGCAGGGGTTACAGTAACGAAAAGCCAGAGTAGTAACTTATTGATTTTCTCTTTATATAGTGATGATAAAGCATACGATCAAACGTTTCTTCAAAACTATGCAAAAATCAACCTTGTACCACAAATTCAGCGTGTAGTTGGGGTGGGAGATGTAACCGTTTTTGGTGCAAAAGATTACTCGATGAGAATCTGGTTAAAACCAGATGTAATGCAGCAATACAAATTGATTCCGAGTGATATTTCGGCTGCTTTAGCAGAACAGAATATCGAAGCTGCACCAGGTAAATTTGGTGAAAACGGAAATCAAGCGTTTCAATATGTAATTAAATACAAAGGACGTTTAACAAGTGCTCAAGAATTTGAAAATATCATTATAAAATCTGTTGGAAATGGACAGATGTTGAGACTTAAAGATGTTGCTAAAGTAGAATTAGGATCTTTAAGTTATTCTTCAACCATTAAAACAAATGGTGTAGAATCGGCTGCGATGGCAATCAGCCAGACTCCTGGATCTAATGCACGTGACGTAATCATCAATTCTAAAAAGCTGATTGAAGAAGCAGCGAAAAGTTTCCCTAAAGGGATGAAGTACACTATTATGGTGGACGTTAACGAAAACCTAGATGCTTCTATTGAGAAAGTAATTCACACTTTGGTTGAAGCCTTTATATTAGTTTTCATCGTAGTATTTATTTTCCTTCAAGATTTTAGATCGACATTAATTCCAGCAATTGCAGTTCCAGTTGCGATTGTAGGTACGTTCTTCTTCCTGAATTTATTCGGATTTACGATTAACCTTTTGACGCTTTTTGCGATGGTTCTCGCCATTGGTATTGTCGTCGATGATGCGATTGTAGTCGTGGAGGCGGTACACGCCAAACTCGACGACGGATATAAATCGGCTAAGAAAGCGACAATTCACGCGATGGACGAAATTTCTGGAGCGATTATTTCGATTACTTTGGTAATGGCTGCCGTATTTATTCCGGTAACCTTTATTACAGGATCTACGGGAGTTTTCTACAAGCAGTTTGGTATTACACTGGCTGTTGCGATTATCCTTTCGGCGGTGAACGCCTTGACTTTGAGTCCTGCTTTGTGCGCGCTTTTACTAAAACCACACGCAGACGATCATAAACATAAAAGTTTTTTACAGCGTTTTTATACTTCTTTCAACGTTGCGTTTGATAACGTTACACAAAGATACAAGCGTTCGGTAAGTTTCCTTTCTGTGAAAAAATGGATTGCATTGGCTTCTATTATAATTGCTGGTGTAGCATTAGTTTATATGATGAAGACTACTCCTTCGGCTTTCGTTCCTTCGGAAGATCAGGGGACTGTTTTCGCCAACATTAGTTTGCCACCGTCAGCTTCTATGGAACGTTCGGATATTATGGCTAAAAAAGTTGATAGTATTGCGAAAACCATTCCGGGAGTTAAAAATACCCTTCGTATCGTTGGACAAAACTTTACCGCTGGAGCAGGTAGTGCGTACAGTATGGTTATCGTGAAATTATATCCTTGGGATCAGCGTGATCTTAGTGTTGATGATGTAATCCGACAACTTTTCGCTAAAACAAGCGGTATTCGCGAGGCAAGTATCTTCTTTATTTCACCTCCAACCATTCAAGGTTTTGGTCAAAGTGGTGGATTCGAATTCCAATTGCAAGATAAAGGAGGACATACAACTGCTGAGTTTTATAAAGTAAATAATGAATTCCTTGCAAAATTAGCAGAACGTCCAGAAATACAATATGCGACAACTCCATTTAACCCTGGATTCCCGCAGTATATGATGGATATTAATTTAGCGAAAGCGAAAGATGCTGGAGTTTCTGTAAATACGATTCTTTCGACAATGCAAGGATATTATGGTGGATTGTATGCTTCTAACTTCAATAAATTCGGAAAACAATACCGTGTAATGGTTCAGGCTTCTCCAGAATTTAGAGCAAATACACAGGGATTAAATAAAATCTTTGTTCGTAATAGTGCTGGAAATATGGCACCAATTACAGAGTTCGTAAAAATGACAAGAGTGTTTGGTCCAGAATCGATTTCTAGATTTAACTTATTTACGTCAATTTCGATTACAGGAGCGCCAAAACCAGGATACAGTTCTGGAGATGCAATTAAAGCAATTCAAGAAGTGGCAGCAGAAAATCTTCCTGCAGGTTATGGTTATGAGTTCTCAGGTTTAACACGTGAGGAGTTAGCTTCTGGAGGTGAAACGATATTCATTTTCGTATTGTGTTTGGTTTTCGTTTACTTCTTATTAAGTGCACAGTACGAAAGTTATATTTTACCATTTGCTGTATTATTATCGATTCCGTTTGGATTGGCAGGAGCTTATTTATTCTCGATTGTTTTCAAATTGAATAGTAATATCTACTTACAGATTTCTTTAATCATGTTGATTGGACTTCTGGCCAAGAATGGTATTTTGATTGTCGAATTTGCTTTGGATAGAAGACGTAAAGGTCTTCCGGTTGTACAAGCAGCAATCGAAGGAGCAGTAGCACGTTTACGTCCTATTTTGATGACTTCTTTCGCCTTTATTCTCGGACTTGTTCCGTTGATGTTTGCTTCTGGTGCAGGTGCTGTTGGTAACAAATCGATTGGTACTGGAGCTGTTGGAGGTATGTTAATCGGAACTATTTTAGGAGTATTCGTGATTCCGGTTCTGTTTATCATTTTCCAGAATTTACAGGAAAAAATCAGCGGACCAGCAAAAGAAGGTTATGATGATGAAGATGACGATGAAGACGAAATTCATTTAATAGAAGCTCACAAAGAGTAAAATTTAATTACAACAAAGATGACGAATAGTTCAAATAAATATATTTTATTGGTGATAACAGCCGCACTAATTAGTGCGTGCTCTGTTACCAAGAAATACGAACGTCCCACAACATTAAAAACAGATCAGTTGTATCGTGATCAGTCTTCTACAGATTCGACTACAATTGCAGATATGCCTTGGCAGAGTGTTTTTAAAGATGAAAAATTGAATGCATTAATTCAAAAAGGTTTAGAGCAAAATCTTAATTTGAAAAATGCGATTGAGAATATTGTACAGGCAAGAGCTTCTTTGCGTCAAAGTAAACTAGCATATTATCCAACTTTACAATTGGATGCAAGTGCAACGCATAACAAACAATCTCAAGCAGGTTTAAACTTTCCAGCAGGAATTAATATCAATACTTTGACGACTACTTATAAATTAGGAGTTAGTACGTCTTGGGAATTGGATATCTGGGGAAAATTGAGCAGTTCTAAAAGAGCAGCTTTAGCGACTTATTTAGCAACTGATGCTGCAAAACAAGCCGTTCAGACCCAATTGATTTCTGATATTGCTAATAATTACTTCATGCTTCTGGCTTACGATAAATCGTTAAAAATCACGCAGGAAACATTAGAAAGCCGAATCAAAAATGTAGAAACAATTAAAGCTTTAAAAGAAGGTGCAATTGTGACAGGAGCAGCGGTTGTTCAAAGTGAAGCCAATCAACATGCAGCCGAAGTTTTAATTCCGGATTTAAAACAAAATATCCGTGAAACTGAAAATGCTTTGAATATCTTATTAGGACAAGCGCCAGGACCGATTGATAGAGGTGAATTAGGGGCACAGATTATTCCTGAAAATATTGCTGTTGGTATGCCAGCTCAATTGTTACAAAATCGTCCTGATGTTCGTCAGGCAGAATTTAATTTCAGAGTTGCTTTTGAATCTACAAATTTGGCTAAGACTTATTTTTATCCAAGTTTGACGCTTACAGCAAGTACAGGATTTTCAAATTTAGAATTAAATGACTTTTTTAGTCACTCTATTTTTTATTCAATTATTGGAGGTTTAACGCAGCCAATTTTTAATCAAGGGTTGAATAAAATGAGATTGACAACAGCTCAATCACAACAATTACAAGCTTATAATAATTTCCAGCAAAGCCTTTTAGTAGCAGGACAGGAAGTATCAAATGCTTTGTATTCTTACGAAATGGCTGTTGAAAAAGAAGATTCTAGACAAAAACAAATTGAAGCTTTAGAAAAGGCGGTTGATTTTACACAACAGCTTTTAGAATACAGTTCAGCTACTAATTATACTGATGTATTGACTTCTGAGCAAAATCTTTTGGCAGCACAATTGAGCGGAATTAACGACAATCTTCAAAAATTGCAAGCAGTGGTTAATTTATACAGAGCTTTAGGTGGAGGATGGAAATAAAAAACTAGAATTTAGAAAAAATAGTCGTTTGTCGGAAAAATTATACCTTTCGTCTAATAAATTAAAAAGTAATAGGGAATTGGATATACCTTTGAAACGGTTAAAAATAATTAAAGTCTATTAAGTTCCACTATGATCATAATTGTTTTGATCGATCGCTTAATTTAAATAAAAACATGACTAAGAAACGCCTCAGAAATGGGGCGTTTTTTTTTGAAATGTATGTCGGTTGAAAAGTACTATTCGTCGATTAGTTTTAAGGTTCTGTATAATGAATGCGACTGCGTTAAATATTGGCATTACTTTAGATTCATATCTACTAAAATTAATATTTAAATCTAAAAGACATGAAAAAGTTAGTATTCGCCTCAGTGCTTTTTATGAGTGTATTTTTTGCTCATGCGCAAGTTTCGATTAATGTAAATATTGGAACTCCTCCAAATTGGGGACCACAAGGTTACGATGACAGCAGATATTATTACTTGCCAGATATCGATGTATATTATGATGTAAATCAAAGCGTATTTATCTACGATAACGGAGGAAAATGGATTCGTGAAAAAAGACTTCCTTCAAGATACAGAAACTATGATTTGTATTCAGGTTACAAAGTGGTTTTGACCGATTATAGAGGAGATTCTCCTTATAGTTATCATACAAATCACAGAAAAGCTTATCCGCAAGGTTATGTTGGAAAACCTCAAAAAAACAGAGGAGAAAAACCGGTAAAAAGCAATAACGGAAAAGGAAAACAAAAATCGGATAGTAGAAACAACAACAAAAATTACAACTCCAAACAACAGTCAAACAAAGACCACGATCATAACGGCAAATACCGTTAATTCTTGAACATTGACTAAACGAAAATGCCTCCAATTTGGAGGCATTTTTTATGAGTACGACGCGAGCGATAAAGAACAGGTGAAGCAATTACACTGATTTTTTACAAAATAGATTTTTTATAATTAGTAGAAATTAGTGTAATTCATGTCTAAAAGTATAAAAGGAATTGCCTCCAACTTTAGCTGAAGGTTGATAGATTATGGATTTAAGGGCTTTAGCCGAACTAAGCGTAAAGTTTGGCTAAAGCCTTTTTGCTTCCTATAAATAAAAAACCTCCAGCTAAAGCTGGAGGCAATTGATATTTAAATATTTTAAATCAAAATTAATTTGTGCCAATTAGTGCAATTTGTGGCAAAAAAATCTTTTTAATCCAAATAATCTGTGGCTGAAAAACTATTCAGTGACTGTTTTTACTTTGTGACCAAAAGCTCCGAAAGAAAGAATTATAAGGAAACAAACCAAAGGAATAATATATCCTGATTGAATGTCATCATGATTCATATCAATCAAAGTTCCCATTCCGTAAGGAATAATCGCTCCACCAACAATTGACATTACTAGCCAAGAAGAACCTGTTTCTGTATTCGATTTTAGGCCTTTAATTCCTAAAGAGAAAATAGTTGGGAACATAATTGACATAAAGAACCCGATTCCTCCAAGTGCGTAAATAACCACGATTCCTGAACCGTAAATAGCAACTAAACAAAGTACAGCACTCATGATGCAATAAATTGATAATAAAACGTAATCTTTTACAAAACGTAAAAAGAAAGTCCCAATAAAACGTCCGGCCATAAAAAGGAAACCATAGATTCCTAAGTAATATCCAGCTGTTTTTTCATCTAATCCTGCACCTTGCTGTGCAATTCTAATAAAGAAACTCGTAATACAAACCTGTGCACCAACATAGAAAAATTGTGCTACAACTCCCCAGCTTAAGTGTCTAAATCTTAAAACAGAGAAAAATCCTGGTTTAATTTCAGCTTCAGCATGAGTGGCTTTCATTGAAGGCAATTGTACAAAATAAAATATAATAGCTACTAAAACCAAAATACTTCCTAACACGATATAAGGCATTTTAACAGAAGCTGCTTCGCCTAAAAGATAAGCCGCTTTTTCAGCCTCAGGCATTGCTGCCATTTGTTCTGGCGTATGGTTTGTTCCTGAAAGAATAAACAACGATCCTACAATTGGAGCAACCATCGCTGCTAATCCATTAAAAGAAGCCGCTAAATTTAATCTCTTTGAAGAAGATTCTGCAGGTCCTAAAATTGCAGCATATGGATTTGCACTGGTTTCTAATATGGTCAAACCACATCCGATTACGAATAAGGCAAATAAAAATAATTCGTAAGTTCTTGTATTTGCTGCTGGTACAAACAAAAATGCTCCTGCTGCAAAAACTAATAATCCAGTAATAATACTATTCTTGTATCCAAATCTTTTGATAAGCATCCCTGCAGGAATTGCCATAATAAAATAAGCAAAGAATACAGAAGTATCGATTAGTGTAGATTGACGATTGTTTAATTCACACGCTTTTTTCAAGTGTGGAATCAAAACAGAATCAAGATTATGGGCCATTCCCCAAAGGAAAAATAGGCAGGTAACAAGAATAAAAGGCAAAAGATATTGTTTTTGATTTCCGCCTTCTGTCGGCACGTTGTGTTGATCGCCAGCTTGGTTTGTAATTTGCATTAGTTGATAGTTTTTTTAGGTTATTTTTTGAAGTGACTAAGGTACTAAGTTGCTAAGGTTCTAAGTTTTTTCTTAGCGACTTTGTGTCTTTGCGAGAAATCAAAAAGCAAACTTAGAATGATTTCGCAAAGTGACTTAAGGGCACAGCTTTTTGTTTTGCTACAAAGTAGATAAAACTTAGTGCCTTAGAATCTTAGCATCTTAGGACCTTTTCTTGACAAATAAAAGGTGATCACAAACAAGAACTACCTCTCCACGTTGGTTAATGATTTCTACATGTTCTGTGACAGCGCCCAATTCGGGATTTTTTGCTTCGCCTTTTTCAGAAATAGTGATTTCAGAATGAATGGTATCGCCAATGTGAACAGGTTTTACAAAACGCATTCTGTCATAACCTCTTGAAAAAGCTTCTGGATTTATTTCTGATGCAGTCAAACCAATTCCAATACTGAAAACCATGGTTCCGTGTGCAATTCTTTGTCCGAAAGGTTGTGTTTTACACCATTCTTCGTCCATATGGTGAGGAAAGAAATCTCCCGTATGTCCGGCGTGAACTACAAAATCAGTTTCTGTTATTGTCCTGCCTACGGTTACTCGTTTATCGTCGATGGTATAATCTTCGAAAAAAGTCGATTTAAAATACATAATTTAGATACTTTTTATTCGTCAGCTCTTTCAAATAAATATCAAAATGATCTTTATTTTGAAGAGGACTAAAATTTGTTTTTTTTTGGTTTTGAAATATAGTGTTTTAATTACACTTCATCAAAATAAATTCCGCCATTTTTACTGCTCGCATAACAAGCTTCTACAACTTTCATTGTTCCTAAAACATCTTGAACACTAGCAGATAATATGGCGTCAGAACCTTCTTTATAACGCATTAGATTGGACATTGCGCCAATAAAAGCTTCTGGAAACCATGAACCTTCTAGTTTAACTTCTGTCCATTCGTATTCCTTTTCATTATCTTTTTTTGGCAGAGCATACTCAAAAACGTCCGGAAGACCGTCAGGATAATTCATCAATAAGCCCATTTTTGCTTTAACGGCACCTTTTGTTCCTTCCCATTTAATGTAACTTTCCTCGTGTTTTGGCCCAAAATGATGATCGTGATTCGTATTGATCACAACATGTTTATCTTCGCCATAATCTAAAATAATCGTAGATCTGCTCGACGATAATTTTTTAAGCGGATGTTTAGCCGTTTTAGCCATAACGCTTTTCGGATTTCCTAAGAAAGAACGAATACAATCAATGTAATGAACGCTATGAAAAAGAATTTCCAATCTTGGATGTTCTTTAATTAAAGGAAATAATTCCCAAGGCGTATTTACAGTTACTTTAAATTCTAAATCGTATAATTCGCCAATAATACCTTGATCAATCAAATATCTAGCTGCGCTTACAAACGAAGCAAAACGAAGTTGGAAGTTTATAGCAGCAACCAGATTTTTTCTTTCGCATACTTCTACAATTTCGCGAGCTTGCGCTAAGTCATTTCCCATTGGTTTCTGAATCAAAACCGCAGCGCCGTCTGGCAATTGCTCCAAAATTTCGATGTATTGATCAGGTAAAACCGTAATATCGTAAACGGCGTTTGAAGGCGCATTTTTAACCGCATCGGCAACACTTTCAAAAACATGATCGATTTTGAATTCTTTTTGTAAATCGTATGCTTTTGAAATTGTTCTATTGGTAATACCAAAAACTTTAAAACCAGCCATTTCATAAGCAGGAAGATGCGCGTCTTTTACGATGCCACTTGCGCCGATAATGATGATTGGCTGTTCTGTTTCGGGTAATAAAGGTTTGTATGGAATATTCATATTTATTCTATTTTTTGAATATTAATCTGTGTTTCTTCTAATAATTGTGCCGAAGGAATATCGCTATTAATGGCTTTTAAAACCATGTGATCAATAAATTCGCAAACCTTTGGCCAAATTGGGGTTTGTGGCAAAGTCAAAGCATTTTCGTGCAGCATTTCCAATTTATGATAAAACGGAATCAAGTTATTGATTTCTTCATCTTTCCAAGTTGATTTTCTACAGCCAATTCCACCTTCTTTTGTCAACAATTTGTCGCTTTCGGCAGTTGTGGCAAAACGCAGAAAATCGTAAGCCAATTTTTTATGTTTACTTCCAGAACCAATTGTATACAACCAATACACATTCAAAGAAGCCGTTTTATGATTTGGATCGGATGGAAGGGAAGTAATATCAATTTTGCCTTTTATTTTCGATTCTTCAATTACTTGCGCCATCGAAGCAAATCCGAACCAATTGATTGCCATTGCAGCTTGTCCATCGGCGAAAGCCAAACCGGCTTCAACCGAACCAAAGTCTTTCGATTTTGGATGAACAGCATCTTTATTAGTTACTATTTTTCTATAGAAATCCAAAGCTTGAATTCCAGCTTCACTATAAATTGAAATTTGATTTTTATTATTAATCAGAGAACCTCCGCGTGTCCATAATTGCAAACAAAAGTCAAAAACCATATTATGTCCGTCTGGATAATTCGCAAAAATAGTTCCGTATAGATTTTCTTCCGGTCTATTGAAAAAAGTGGCTATTTCAGTGAATTCTTTCCAAGTTTTTGGTGTAGAAAGTTCGTAACCAAATTGCTTTTTGAAGTTCTCTTTTTCGGTTTCGTTTTCGAATAAATCTTTTCTGTAAATCAGACATTCTGGACCGTCATGAAAAGGAAGTCCGTATGTTCCATTATCCAGTTTTTGTAAATGAAGAAGCGATTTATGCCAACCATAAGGATAATTTTCTGGAGGATTTTCTGCAATAAAAGGATATAAATCTTGAACCGCTTTTTCGTGTACAGCATCAAAAATCCAATCGGTGTTGATGTGTGCAATATCCCATTTTCCTTCTTTTAAACCTTTTTTAGAAATCGTGGTTTCATACAATTCATGAAGTTCCATCGGAATCATTTCGGCTTCAATTTGAATATTGTTTTGAAGACAAAAAGCATCCCACAACTTTTGCAATGTACTTTCGAAGGGATCGAATTTTCGAACGGCGATTCTAATTTTATCCATTTTAGCAGTCTATAAATTCTTTAATAATGCGTTCGTTATCTTGACCTAATTTTGGAGAACCTTTTTCAGAGGTCAAATATTCGCCGTCAATTTTTATTGGACAACGCGTTGTTTTATACGTATAACCATCCAGCATTTCTACTTGTTGCATGAAATTCAAAATTTTAAAACCATCTTCTTCAAAAAGCTGTTGATAGTTTAAAACTCCAGCACACCAAATGTCAGCAGGTTCTAAAATATCCAACCAAAATTGTGTTTCCTGTGTTTGCAAATGCTCAGCCAAGATGTTTTTGATGTCGTCTCTAAGCGTAAATTTATTTTCAGGAAATTGCAATAAAGCATCGCATTTCAGCAAAGAAGCCAAAACAGGAATGGAACCCATTGCTAAGGCTAAATAACCGTTTTTGGTTTTGTAAATTCCGTATGGTGCACCCAAATAAGCGTGTGCATTATTGGTTTTGGTTCTAACAGGTAATTCGCCACCATCATTGAAATAGGTCGTAATAGTTTCAAATTGAAAATCAAATGCCGATTCCAACATGCTGACTTGAATTTGCGCTCCAATATTATGCGTTGCTTTTCGATATAAAGCAGCTAAAATTCCTTGTGCCAAATGCGCTCCTGCAAGCATGTCTACAATCGACAATCCCATCGGAACAGGACCATCCTCTTGATTACCGCTGAGCCAAGTTAAAGCCGTTAAAGATTGTAAAAGCAAATCCTGACCCGGTAAATCTTTCAAATCTGGATGTTCTCCAAAACCTGAAATGGATCCATAAATTACATTTGGATTAATGTTTTTCACGTCCTCATAACTCAAACCAATGCGTTCCATAACTCCAGGTCTGAAATTATGCATGACAACATCGGCTTTGGCCAATAATTTTTTTAATTTTTGAAGTTCTTCAGGTTGTTTAAAATCAATCGCAAAAGATTCTTTGTTTCTGTTGATGGTATGAAAAACAGACGATTCGCCGTTCATAATCAAATCAGAAGTATATAAGGTTCTGCAGATATCTCCCGTTCCCGGTTTTTCAATTTTTATCACACGCGCACCTAAATCGGCCAATCGTAAACTGGCTGAAGGCCCCGAAAGAAACTGACTGAAATCTACAATTAAATAATCTTCTAATGGTTTCATATTATGTTTAACCGTTTAACAGGTTATATGTTTAATCGTTTTATTCAATAATTAAAAATCTAATTTGATCTGCTCAAATCTTTTTAATCCCGATAGCTATCGGGAGCGTGAAATCCTTTTTTTGAGCATAGATTTTTTACGCAGATTTACACAGATTAAAGCAGATTAAAGCAGATTTATACAGATTTATACAGATTTAATTCAAATTATTGAATGAACTCTTCTTGTATTCTTAAATTATCCTGACCAACTTTTGGCGCTGCTTTTTCGCTAAGCAGAATCTCACCATCCAATTGAATCGGACTTCTTGTTGTAACCAACGTTTCTCCTTCTGTATTTTTTACAGTTTGTTTTAACTGTAATTCATTCACAAAAGGCTGATTGTCCAGTTCTTCATAATTGAAAACTTTTCCGCACCAAATGCCTTCT
Source organism: Flavobacterium panacis (assembly GCF_024649945.1). GTDB lineage: Bacteria > Bacteroidota > Bacteroidia > Flavobacteriales > Flavobacteriaceae > Flavobacterium > Flavobacterium panacis. The sequence goes on from NZ_JANKMS010000006.1 coordinate 99,883, forward strand.
TTCTGTAAAATTTCAATCCAATAATCAGAAGTTTGAGTTTGAATTCTTTCGCTCAAAATCGTTCTGATTTCATCTCGTTTTTCAAACCACAAATGCTTATCCGCGAAAGCGTTTAAATCCAATCCTAATGTTTTTCCGATAAAAATCAAATCGCCCATCGCAAGAGACAAATAACCGTCTTGCGTTTGGTAAATTCCGTAAGGCGCACTTAAAAAAGCATGCGCACTTCCTTTTATATCACCACGTTCAGGCAATTGACCGCCATCATTTAAGAAAGAAGTAATCGCTTCAAATTGTACATCTAAAATCGATTCTAATAAACTCACTTCAACCAAAACTCCTTTTTTGGTTTTGGCTCTTTTTAAAAGTGCTGCTAAAATTCCTTGTACAAAATGATTCCCGCACATTAAGTCGGCAACTGCCAATCCAAACGGAACTGGCCCTTGACTTTTGCGTCCGCTTAACCAGCTTAAACCAGAAAGCGATTGCAACAATAAATCCTGCCCCGGTTTTTTAGCCCACGGACCTTCATTTCCGTAACCTGTAATCGTTCCGTAAATAATTTGCGGATTTATAGAAAGCGTATTTTCAAAATCCAAACCGATTTTTTCCATCACACCAGGTCTGAAATTATGCGTCATAATATCAGCCTTTTCGATTAGTTTTTTAATCAAAACCAAATCGTCTGGATTTTTTAAATCGGCTGCAAAAGATTCTTTATTTCTGTTTATTGTATGAAAAAGCAAACTGCTGTCGTCTACAAATAAATCTTTGATACTTAATTGTCTGCAAGCTTCACCTTTTATGGGACGCTCGATTTTGATGACGCGCGCGCCCAAATCGGCTAGTTTTAAACCAGCGGATGGTCCAGCCAAAAACTGACAGAATTCCAGAACAATTAGTCCTTCTAAAGGTCTCATACAGTCTGGATTTTTAAAGATTCTGCGTAAAGTCCATTCATTTCTTCTAATACTTTCAATTCGTCTCCGCCATTCATCAAATAATTACGAACCACATCACCTGCGTGATCTTGGAAATACATATGTCCGTAATATCTCGGACGAAGGAAAGCGCGTTCTAAAGCTGGTAACGTATTTTTGAAATAATCGTGCGTTACACCATTAATTCTCTCGCTTTTCCAAGCTTGTAAATGTCCTGGCTGACCGCCGTTATCCGTATAAATATTTTGCTGTACTTGTGATGAACATGTAAATTCAGCATATTTTATTGCCGTTTCAGTATGTTCGCTGAATGAAGAAACAGCTAATCCTGTTCCGCCCAAAGAAGAAATCATTGGATTATCATTCAAACTTACTAAATCATAAAAATGTAAAAGTTTATTGCTGTAACCACTTCTAGAATAGTTAGAATAACCGTAAGCGAAAGGGCAGTAGGCAATTTCATCAGAATTTACCATTGCCTCATAAACCTGAATTGGATTTCGGTTAAAGTTAGCCGGATCAATCAATTGCGCCAGTTCTCTAAACATTTGAAGCGCTTTTTTTCCTGTAGTTTCAGAAATCACTTTTTCTTCAGAAAGAAAAGGAGCTTCTCCCAAACTACAGCAAAACATGTAAAAACTCATTAAAACATCTACCGGAATTCCTGCGAAAGCGACTAAACCTTTTTTCGCTAAAGCCAATAAATCATCATATGTTTTAGGAACTTCTAAGTTGTTTTTTTCTAAAAGATCCAAGCGGGCAGAAGCAACTGGAGTTGCCGCATCAATAGGAAGTGCCCATAATTTATCGTGAAAAACGTAACTTCCGTATGATTTTCCAACGGTATTAATTTCTTGATCTTTAATATATTCGTTTGATAAATAATCAGATAAAGGAAGAATTGCTTTGGTTTGCGCTCCAAAACCTGTCCAAGGATGATCGATTACCAATAAATCAAATCTTTTGGCTAAGTCTTCGATTGAAGCATCGGCAAATTCTTGTAAACTTCTCTTTTCCCAAGAAATTTCAACTTCAGGATGTAGTTCTGTAAAACGTTGAGATGTGGCAACCATTGGAAGCAAACCTCTTGTGTGATTCCAAGTTATACCTTTTAATTTTATCATTTTTATATAGGAATTTTTGGTAATGTAATCGATTGTATTAATAAATGTAGAAAATACAATTACAAAAGTAGGAATAAGATTGATATGAACAAGAAATCGTTTTCTTTTTAAGAAATCTTTTTTACATAAATCGATAATTAGTGATATTATTTTTACAAACTGTCTAAAAAATGTTATAAAATTTTAAAGTTTGGTCACTTTTATAAGAGTTAAATGAAATATATCTCGAATATTAATTTTTTAAAAGTATTTTTGTAATTGTGATTTTTACATTTATTAATTTTGATGCAGCTTTTTTTGGCAAATTTTGAAATTGATATATGTTTGAAAATCTTAAAAATAAACTAACAATTAAAAATATACGATTATGAAATTAATACGTTTTGGAGAAATCGGAAAAGAAAAACCAGGAGTTTTAATTGGAGAAAAAAGATACGATGTTTCTTCGATTGTAACCGATTTTAACGAAAGTTTCTTTGAAGAAAATGGATTGGAGAAATTACAAAAAGCCTTAGAAAGCAATCCGACTTTGCCAGAAGTTGATGCTTCGGTACGTTTGGGTTCGCCTGTGGCAAGACCTTCAAAAATTATTTGTATTGGATTGAATTACATCGATCACTGTAAAGAAACCAATGCTCCGATTCCAATAGAACCTATTATTTTCTTTAAATCAACGACTTCTTTGTGTGGTCCAGATGATGATTTGATTATTCCAAAAAACAGTGAAAAAACAGATTGGGAAGTTGAATTGGCTTTCATCGTTGGAAAAAAAGCGAGTTATGTGGAAGAAGCTGAAGCATTAGATTATGTTGCTGGTTATGCTTTGTTGAATGATTATAGCGAAAGAGCTTTTCAATTAGAGCGTGGCGGACAATGGGCAAAAGGAAAAGGAAGCGACACTTTTGCGCCTCTTGGACCGTTTTTGGCAACGAAAGACGAAATTGCAGATGTTGATAATTTAAAAATGTGGCTGACAGTAAACGGTAAAAAATACCAAGACAGCAACACGTTGAATTTAGTTTTCAAAATTCCTTATTTGGTGCATTATTTAAGTCAATTTATGACATTGCTTCCTGGCGATATTATTAGTACAGGAACGCCTCCGGGAGTTGGTTTAGGTATCAAACCAGATCCGATTTACATTAAAGCGGGAGATGTTGTAGAATTAGGAATTGAAGGTTTAGGAACGAGCAAACAGAAAGCTGTAGCGTATCAAAAATAAAAATTAAGAAAGTATAAAATGAAATATATTGTTTGCGAAAAACCGCAGGAATTTCTATTAAAAGAAACGAATATTCCAGAACCAAAAGAAGGTGAAGTTTTATTGAAAATTAAAAGAATCGGAATCTGCGGAACTGATATTCACGCTTTTGGCGGAACGCAGCCTTATTTTGAATATCCTAGAATTTTAGGTCACGAATTGGCTGCAGAATATGTAAAAGGAAATGCTGAAGGTTTTAAACCAGGAGATAAAGTAACTTTTATTCCGTATTTTAACTGTGGAAAATGTGTTGCGTGCAGAAATGGATTGACAAATTGCTGTGTCAATATTAAAGTTTTTGGAGTGCATATTGATGGCGGAATGGCTGAATATGTTTCTATTCCAGAGCAATATTTATTGCACGGTCAAGGTTTGGATTATGATGAATTGGCTTTGGTTGAACCTTTGGCAATTGCAGCGCACGGCGTTAGAAGAGCGGCTGTAAAAGCTACAGATACCGTTTTGGTAATGGGAGCAGGACCAATCGGAATTGGTTTGATTCAGTTTGCTAAAATCGCTGGTGCAAAAGTGATCGTAATGGATATCAACGATTACAGATTGAATTTCTGTAAAGAGCAATTGCAAGCAGATGAAACAATCAATCCTTTGAATGATGACGTTGCGGCAAAATTGGCTGAATTGACTAACGGAGATATGGCAAACGTAGTAATTGATGCGACTGGAAATCAGAAAGTGATGAACAGTGCTTTCAATTATATTTCGCATGGCGGAAGATTTGTTTTGGTTGGACTTCAAAAAAACGAATTAAGTTTTAGTCATCCTGATTTCCACAAAAGAGAATCGACTTTGATGAGCAGTAGAAATGCAACCATTGAAGATTTCGAATATGTAATGAAATGTTTGAAAGAAGGAAAAATCGATCCGAAAAAATATATCACTCATAGAACAAGTTTTTCTGAAATGATTAATGATTTCAGGAATCTAATTGATCCTAAAAATAATGTGATCAAAGCGTTGATTGAAATTGAGTAGATCTTATAGAAACCTAACAGGTTTTCAAAACCTGTTAGGTTTTATTAAACGTTACGATTTTTTTTTAAACACATAGAAACATAGATTTTTTGTTTTGCGAAAGAGAATTGAAAGAAACTAGTTTCTAACACATAGTTAAAGCTTACGAAACCTGACAGGTTTTTAAAACCTGTCAGGTTTAACTATATAAGATTAGATAACTTTAAATAACCACAAAAATGGATTTAAACTTAAAAAATAAAATTGTTGTCGTTTCTGGTTCGGCTGGAAAAGAAGGCAGTATCGGAGAAACAATCGTTAACAGATTGGCGGATGAAGGCGCGATTCCGGTTTTGGTTGACCGAAATGCAAGAGGTTTTGAATATGTAGAAAGACTTCAAAAAAGAGGCGTTAATTCTTTATTCGTACAAACAGATGTAACAGATCCTGTTGCAATAGAAAACGCAGTAAAAGTAATCGGAGCGAAATACGGTAGAATCGATGCCATAATCAATAATGTCGGAGTAAATGACGGAGCAGGATTAGATTCTAGCTATGAAGATTTCATGAATTCTTTGAAATTGAATGTGGTAAGTTATTTTCTTTTAGCGAAATATTCGTTGCCGTTTTTGAAAGAATCAAAAGGGAATATTTTAAATATTGGTTCAAAAGTCGCTTTAACAGGACAAGGTGGAACTTCAGGTTACGCTGCTGCAAAAGGTGGAGTTTTAGGCTTGACAAGAGAATGGGCGGTAGATTTGATCCAGTTTGGAATTCGTTCGAATGCGATTATTATTGCTGAAAGCTATACGCCAGCTTACGAAGATTGGATTAAAACATTGCCAGACGGTCAAACGGTTTTGAATAAAATCAATAAAAGCATTCCGCTAGAAAGCAGAATGACTAAAACAGAAGAAATTGCAGATACAGCACTTTTCATCATTTCAGAAAAATCATCGCATACTACAGGACAATTTGTTTTTGTGGATGGAGGTTACGTACATTTAGACCGCGCATTAATCAGCGATGTTAACTAAGAAATTATGAGTAAAAGAATTGATTCCCATCAGCATTTTTGGAAGTTTGATCCCGTTAGAGACAGCTGGATTGATGAAACGATGCAAAATATTCAGAGAGATTTTCTTCCTGAAGATTTACATCCAATTTTAAAAGAAAATCAATTTGAAGGTTGTGTGGCTGTTCAAGCAAGTCAGTCTGAAGAAGAAACAAGTTTTTTATTGGATTTAGCATCAAAAAATGATTTTATAAAAGGTGTTGTCGGCTGGATAGATTTAAGAAATGAAAATATCGAAGAGCGTTTACAATTCTTTTCCAATCAAAAAAAACTAAAAGGTTTTAGACACGTTGTTCAAGGTGAACCAAACGATTTTATGTTTGGAGAAGCTTTTAGAAACGGAATACAAGCTTTAAAATCATTTGATTATACGTACGATATTTTGATTTTCGAACGTCAATTACCAGCTGCAATTAGTTTGGTAAAAGATTTTCCAAATCAGCGATTTGTGATTGATCATATTGCAAAACCAGATATCAAATCAGGAAGTATTGATTCTTGGAAAAAAGGCATCGAAGAAATCGCAAAATATGACAACGTTTACTGCAAAATCTCAGGAATGGTCACAGAAGCAGACTGGAAAAACTGGAAACCAGAAGATTTAAAACCATACTTGGATGTAATCTTTGAAAACTTCTCAACAGATAAATTAATGTACGGATCAGATTGGCCGGTTTTAAACGTAGCTTCTAATTATAATGAAGTGGTGAAAACTTTAGAAGATTATATTGCTAAATTTTCGATTGAGGATCAGAATAAGATTTGGTTTGAGAATGCAATTTCATTTTACAATCTGAATGATTAGTATTTAATTTTGTAAGCTTCAGAGAAGCGAAATATTTATAGCAAGAAATACCCGTTTACAATATAAAGCTCCAGCGGAGCGACATATTTTTTATAATTATATGTCGCTCCGCTGGAGCTTTTTTTATTATTTGTTGCTAATATTCTATAAATATTTTGCTCCGCTGGAGCACTAAAAAAGTTTGAATTTTGAGTTTTTAGAATTTATTTGTTTTTTTTTAGTCAAAATGACAAATGACACGATCAGACATAGTCCATGGTTTCAACCATGGGGAGACAAAGATTGGAAAACGTTGCGTTCCCATGGTTGAAACCATGGGCTATGTTTTCAAAATGACAAAAAAAATAGCCACAGATTAAAGGATTTCATGAATTTTTTTAAATCCTTTTAATCCTGTAATCTGTGGCTAAAAATTTTAGAGCTAATATTTTACTTCTTCAAAACATCCGCATTAGGCGCCCATTTTTTCTGCCATTCTGGATATTTCTTCAAAGCTTTTTCAGGTTTATCCGTATACCAAGCGTAACCCGTTCTTCGTTCACGACTTACTTCTGCGAGTGAATACAAAAACTCGCTGTCGCGATCACTGAATAAAGGCCTGTGAGTTTTTAATTCATAATAACGCGTCCAAATCGGAGGTGCTGATGGATCATTTACAACTCTCACATCATTTTTGATTTTCTTGTATTTAGAATCCATTTCTGGAGCTTCAAAACTTTCAACTCTTGTGTTGTAAATTTTAGAATCTTGAAACCATTTTACAGCACTTTGCACCGCATTAATAACTTTTTGATTCGGATTATTAATGTCCATTAAAAACAAAACAATATCAACGCTTTCTGCATTACAGATGCTTGGCGGTTCAAACTTACGCGCCCAAGCAGGTTGAAGCGTTATTTCGTCATGCTGTTGGCACCATGCTGTCAGTTGTCCATTGTCTTTAATCTGCATTTCTAAAATACATTCCAAACCCTTTTCGTAAGACTTCGCTACTTTTTTTCTGGTTTTGACATCAATAAAAGCATAATCTGGATCATTGTTTACAATCTTTTTAAAGAGATTCATGATTCCCATATAAGCTCCATCATTAAAAGTAATATGACGGCTGTAGCCTTTTTCTAAAGGAAAATATTGTGGCCAGCCACCATTTGAATATTGCGCTTTTAAAGTAAAATTAATTCCGCGTAGACAGCCATCTTTATATTTAGAATCTTTTGTAAGCGTGTAAACTTGCGCTAAATAATGAATGTGTGTGTAAGTTGTTTCATTATCAAAAGTCGTATGTTCAATGTATTTTGTTTTAACGACACTATCAATCTGTTGTGGCGTCAAGATGGCTTTCATATCATAATTCTTCGGCCATCCACCATTATCACGTTGGAAATACAGAATATTATCGGCGATTTTAGCATAATCCGTTTCAGCATATTTCGGCTGATTTGGGATTGGATTTATGATATTGGTTTTGTCTTTAATAAAATACCAATGATTGGTGCCGTCTGTAAAAGGTTTTGTACTGATTTCATTTGATTGTGCATTCGAACATACAAATGAAAGTGTACAAAAAGCTGATAAAAGCAATTTTGAACTCATCGCGGAATTTACTTTGAACATATCAATTCAGATTTTAGAATTTTACCGCTTTCTTAGGAACATCTTTTCCAACCGTAGTCGTTTTAGATAAACCACTTAAATCGACATTTTTAGTTACTCCACCGTTAATTGTAATGGTATTTGCAGAAGTAGGTTTAAATTCTACATTCTTTAGAGAAAGGTTTTGAGCATTGTAAATCTCAAATGCATTTTTAGCTTGTACATCTAGTTTTACATTTTCAATTTTGATTTTATTAGCATCAATAATAGAAAAGCCTTTTTCTGCTGTAGCCGTTAGGTTTGAAATTTCTATATTTTCTAAATTCATTTCAGGAAGACCTTGTAAAAAGACAGCTTGCTGAGCACCTTTAATGGTAATGTTTTTAATTGAAATATTTTTAAATTGAGGGGTTTCAACTGTAACAGGCATTGCTTTGTTAACGATTTTATCTCCACCTTCTTCTAAAGTTTCAGCAATAGATTTTCCTCCATAATACAAATTGAAAGAAATAGCTTGAGAAGGAATATCAGTCATAAAAACATCAGAAATAAAGATATTTTCTACAACACCACCTCTTCCTCGGGCACTTTTAAAACGTAAACCAACATCAGTTCCCATAAAAGTACAGTTTGAAACGTGAAGGTTTTTTACACCACCAGACATTTCGCTGCCAACTGTTACACCACCGTGACCGTGGTATACGATATTGTTTCTCACAATAATATTTTCGCATGGAACACCTCTTTCGCGTCCATCTTTGTCTTTTCCAGATTTGATACAGATGGCATCATCTCCCACATCAAAACTTGAGTTTTCAACCAATACATTTTTGCAACATTCCACATCAAGACCATCTCCATTTTGAGAATACCAAGGGTTACGTACTGTTGTATTTCTCACAATTAAATCTTCGACCATAAAAGGGTGTATGTTCCAAGCAGGTGAATTTTGAAAAACAGGACCGTCAAATAAAACTCTTTTACTGTTTTGAATACTCACCATTACAGGGCGAAGAAAATCATGAATCGTTTCAAATTCTTCTTTTGTTTTCAAATCAGGACGAACATTTTGATCGGCACCTTTAGAAGCATTCATAAAAGTCTCAGATGGATACCAGCTCGTTTTCTCTTTATTTAAAACACCGCCTTGAGATATTACTTTTTTCCACTGGCTTTCTGTCAATTTACCTTTTTTAACCTGTCTCCAAACTTCTCCAGAGCCATCCCAAACACCATTTCCGGTAAAAGCAATGTTTTCAAGGTTTTTACCATAAATAGGAGAGATACATCTCCATGTATTTAATCCTTCAAAGTTGGTTTCTATAAGCGGATAAAGTGATTTATCAGTAGAGAATTTAATCAAAGCGCCTCTTTCAGCATGCAATTCGATATTGCTTTTTAGAATGATTGGGCCCGTAAGCCAGATTCCTGGAGGAATTATCACTTTTCCGCCACCTTTTTTTGAAACAGCATCAATGGCATCTGCAAATGCTTTTGTATTTAATACATATCCGCCATTTACTGCTCCAAAATCTTTAATGTTTACAGTGTTATTAGGAATAACAGGTTCATTAATTTTAGACATAGTAAACTCGACATTGTAGTCATTTGCTTTTTGGGCGGTAATTGGATTACAGAAACTCAATGCCAAAACGCTTAGGGCTGTGCAAAAAAAGTTAGTTAAGTTAGTTTTCATTCTAATTCTATTTTGGTTATTTTTTTAATGATAGTTGATGTAAAGTCAATTTTTAATTTGAAGTTTTTTTATTTGATGAATAATTTTTTCAATAAATAACAATAAATTAATAATGTAATCGATTACACAAATCTATTAAAAAAATATTACGAAACTATAATTTTGATTAAATTATAACAGATTTTTTATGAAATTGATTTTTTTACCAATTAGTTGGAATCAAAAAGATAAATTAATTTTTGCTAAAGAAGTTTTTAATATCATCAAAAAACGTTCTATGTCTAAAGAATACAGGAGGGTACAGGATGGTCGTAATTTTATGTTCCTTTATATTAGACGAATTATTTGGTAAAAGTGTTAAAAATACATTTATTTGTAAAATAAATACTCTTTTAATTAAATGCCTCGTAATTTTATTCCAAGAAAAAAATCAAAAATCTAAATAATGCGTTTAAATTCAGTTACTAAAATATTCGTTGTCTTTTTGTTAATCCTCACTTCATTTTCGATGAGTGCCGCTGAAATCTGGGTTTCTCCAAAAGGAAATGACAAAAATTCGGGAACAAAAGAAAGTCCACTGGCAACAGTTCATATGGCAATGAGAAAAGCCAGAGAACTTCGTCGTTTAAAAGATGCATCAGTAAAAGACGGAATTAGAATTATAGTAATGAACGGAACGTATTACTTAAACGAACCTTTGTTTGTAAGACCTGAAGATTCTGGAACAGCAGAAAGCCCGACTACAATTGAAGCCGATGCAAATGCAAAACCAATAATCAGCGGCGGAATTGAAATCAAAAACTGGACAAAATCAACTACTGTTATCAACGGACTTAAAAAAGGTGCTGTTTGGGTAGCTGATGCTCCAAAAAAAGCAGGAAGCATTATCGATTACAGACAATTATGGGTTAATGGTAAAAAAGCTGTAAGAGCCAAAAATACTGCTGGAACCACAATGGAACGTATTTTATCATGGAATCACGAAGAGCAAACGTGTTGGATTCCGTTTAAAGATAAATCTGTTAAGTATGAACCGGGAATGGAAATGTTTATTGTACAATGGTGGTCGAATGCCAACTTGCGTATCAAAAATATTGAAGTAAAAAAAGACAGTGCAAAACTTTCGTTTGAAGAACCAGAAAGCCGTATTCAAAGCGAACATCCTTGGCCTGCACCGTGGATTTCTAAAAACAATGGAAACTCTGCTTACTTCTTAAACAATGCTTTTTCACTTTTAAACGAACCTGGAGAATGGTATTTAGACAAGAAAAATGCTAAAATCTATTATATTCCAAGAGCTGGTGAAGAGATTAATTCAGTAACAATTACTGCTCCAGTTTTAGAAAATTTGGTTGAAGTAAAAGGAACAATCGATTCTCCTGTGCATCATTTCAGATTTAAAGGAATTTCGTTTCAATACAGCAACTGGCTTCGTCCTTCGCAGCAAGGTCACGTGCCGTTGCAATCAGGTTTGTATTTGTTAGACGCTTATAAATTGAAACAGCCGGGAACTCCAAATCAGGCGAATCTAGAAAATCAAGCTTGGGTTGGAAGACCTCGTGCAGCAGTTGAAGTCAATTATTCGAATAATATTCAGTTTGAATCCTGCCGTTTTGAGCATTTGGCTTCGACTGGTTTGGATTTAAATAAAGGAACAAATCACAATACAATAAAAGGAAATTTATTTAAAGATATTGGCGGAAGCGCTATTAATGTTGGGATTTTTTCGGAAGAAGCTTTTGAAGCGCATTTGCCTTTAATCATAAAAGATGAAAGAGAAATGTGTTCTGATGAAATAATTGCTGATAACTTAATAACAAACGTAACCAATGAAGATTGGGGAACTTTAGGAATCAGCGCTGGTTTTGTTCGAAATATTACGATTGAACACAACGAAATTTCAGATGTATCGTATTCTGGAATGGCAATGGGATGGGGTTGGACACACACGCCAAACGTGATGCAGAACAACAAAATTTTAGGAAATAAAATTCATCATTACGCAAAACATTTACACGATGTAGCTGGAATCTACACGCTTTCTGCACAGCCAGGAAGCCGAATTGAAGAAAATTATATTGACAAGGTTTACAACAGTCCGTATGCACACGACCCGTTTTTATGGTTGTATTTGTATACCGATGAAGGTTCTGAAGGTTTTACGATTAAAAATAACTGGATTGCTGAAAAGAAAATCTTAAAAAATCATAACGGTCCAAAAGGAAATATCTGGGAACACAACGATCCGTATGTAAGCACAAAAATTAAAGATGATGCCGGAATTAGAGCGCCTTACAAAGATTTAGAAAAAGAAGTTGTAATCGACGAAAAATGGGGATTGCAGGAAATGCCAAAACCATACGCAATCGAATTGATAGGTTCTGATTTTGACATCGAAAAAATCAAATCGACTTTGACAGGATTCAGAATTGTGGGGCAGGAATTGTACCAATGGAAAAATCATTTGGTGATTTACGGAAAAATGAATCAGCCGGAAAGAACAAAACGAAAACTGGCAGGAGCTTTTCCTTCTTTAGAAATTAAAATCTATGAAGATTTAGTTTACGATTTCCAAAACTTCGAAAGATGTAAAGATTCTAAACCAGCATCAGATTGGGAAAATATTGTTTTAACTGCGAATCTTCCTGCCGATGAAAAACTGCAGAAAGAATATGTAGAATATCACAAAACGCAATTTGAGAAATGGCCAGAAGTTGCAAAAGGTTTCTGTAACGCCGATTTTCAGCAATTGCAAGTTTTCAAAAAAGACAGACAACTAATCTTGGTAATCAGTATTCCGAAAGGTGAAAATCTGGATAAACTAAATCCGAAAACAACACAAAATAATCCTCGCGTAGACGACTGGAATGCTTTAATGAAAAAATACCAAAGCGGAATCGATGGCACAAAACCAGATGAAACTTGGATTTTCTTAAACAAAGTAGAAGTAGAAGCAAAAAAATAAAAGATAGCCACGAATTCACGAATTTTCTTTTTTAAAATCTTTGCGATTTTTTTTTCGAATTAATTCGAATGAATAATATTAGATAAAGTATATAAAAAGAAAATTCGTGAATTCGTGGCGAAAAAAAACTAACAATCTAAAATAACTAACCCCATGTTAAAAATAGCCATTCTGGGACTTGGAGAAGGACGAAGCACAATGTCGGCGGCTTTAGAAAGTTCAAAATTAGAACTTGTAAAAGTGTGTGACAGAAACGAAGAAATCTGCAAGCAGAGAGCAAAAGAATTCGATTTTCATTCGTACACCACCAATTACGATGATTTACTAAACGATGAATCAATTGATATTATCGCGATTTATACGCCAGATCATTTGCACGCTCAACACGTAAAACAAGCGTTATTAAGTGGAAAACATGTCGTTTGTACAAAACCGTTCATCGATGATTTATCTGATGCGAAAGAGCTTTTAGAATTAAGTAAATCAACAGGAAAAAAGGTTTTCATAGGACAAAGTTCGCGTTTTTTCGAACCAGCCAAAAGACAAAGAGCCGATTACGAAGCGGGATTAATTGGAGATTTAATTACAATTGAAGCACAATATCACGCCGATCACAGATGGTTTTTAAAGAAAGAATGGTCTTTATTGCAATCTTTTAAATGGTTGTACGGAGGTTTGAGCCATCCTGTAGATTTTATCAGATGGTATTTGCCAAATATTCAGGAAGTAATGGGTTACGGAATGATAAGTGCTAACGGACAATCGGCTGGATTGAAAAATGAGGATACGATGCACTTTATTTTCAAAGCAACTGACGGAAGAATTGCACGTGTAAGTGGCGTTTATACATCACCAACGCAGCCTGCCCAACGCGACAGCGGAATGAGTACCATTTTAAGAGCAACAGAAGGAGCAAGTCAGGCCGATTATCATGAATTGCGTTATGCGGTTACAGATAAAACAGGTGAAGAAAAAGTGGTTACTTGGGGTGATAGCACTTTAAAATATTATTTCCGTTTTGAAGGACAAAGTCATCATGGTGGAGAATATCAAAATTATTTAGAATATTTTGTAGACAGTATCGAACAAGGTTTCGAAGCGTATCCAAATATGGAAGAAGGAATTGGAACTGTAGCTTTATTACAAGCAATGGACAAATCGCTGCAAACTGGAATGCCGGTTAAAATTGTCGATATTCTTAACGAATACGGACTATGAACAGTATCTACGATAAATTAACAACACTTGATTTTGTAATTGTGGCTGGTTATTTAGTCGCATTATTAATCATTGGTTATGTGGTAAGTGTCAAGCAGAGAAAGAAAGACGAAACGCTTTTCTTGGCTGGAAATTCATTAAACTGGTACAGCATCGGGTTTAATATGTGGGGAACCAATGTTGGTCCGTCGTCTTTATTAGCCTTTGCGAGTATTGGTTATGCAACGGGAATTGTAGCAGGAAATTTTGAATGGTATGCCTTTGTCTTTTTACTGCTTTTGGCGATGGTTTTTGCACCGCGTTATATTGCGAGTAAAGTAAGCACCATGCCCGAATATATGGGAAAACGTTACGGCGACAGTACACAAAACATTTTAGCTTGGTACGCTTTGGTAAAAATCTTGGTAAGCTGGTTGTCTTTAGGATTATTCAGCGGAGGCGTTTTAGTGCGTCAGATTCTAGGAATTCCAATGTGGCAGAGCGTTACCGTTTTAGTGATTTTCTCTGGAATTTTCACTTTTGCAGGAGGATTAAAAGCGATTGCTAAAGTAAACGTTTTTCAGATGATTCTGTTGATTGTCGTTTCATTAACACTTTCGTATTTAGGATTGCAAAAGGTTGGCGGAATCGAAGCTTTAGCAGTAAAAACACCATCTAATTTTTGGAATTTAGTTCGCCCTTCAGATGATGCAAGTTATCCGTGGCCGGCTATTTTATTAGGATATCCAGTTGCTGCAGTTGCTTTTTTCTGTACCGATCAATCGATGGTGCAGAGTGTTTTAGGAGCTAAAAATCTAGAACAAGGACAACTTGGAGTAAACTTTATTGGATGGCTGAAAGTAATGGCACTTCCGTTATTTATTTTACCTGGAATTTTGTGCTACGCTTTATATCCGGAATTAGGAAGCAACTCCGATTTGGCTTATATGACAATGGTTACAAACCTTTTCCCAAGCGGAATGAACGGTTTGGTAATCTGTGTAATGATTGCCGTTTTGGTAGGAACAATTGGTTCTTCGCTTAACGCTTTGAGCACCGTTTTTACGAATGATATTTATGTGAAGAAAATCAATCCGACAGCGACTATTAAAGATCAAATTAGAATTGGTCGTTTAACTATTGCTGCAGGTTGTGTATTTGCGATCTTGATTGCGGTTGCAATTGACAATATCAAAGGACAGAATTTATTCAACATTTTTCAGGCGGTTTTAGGTTTCTTGGCGCCTTCGTTATCTGTTGTGTTCCTTTTGAGTGTTTTCTGGAAACGCACCACTAAAAAAGCCGTAAATGCAACTCTTTCTTGGGGTTCTGCTTTTAGTTTATTTGTTGGAGTTTTATATTTATGGATTTTCCCAGCCGATAAATACCCAGTTTGGCCTCACTTTTTGTTGATTTCGTTTTACATTTTTGCGGTGCTTTTAATTGCTGCGGTAATTATTTCTTTAGTGGATAAAAATCCTGAGGTTAATGTTTCAGATGAAACTGATATTCCTAAAACTAGTAAGAAAGTGAAGTTGTTGTTTGGATTACTGGGATTGACAATCTTTGTTTTATATCTAATTTTCAATTTCAATTAATAATTCAAAGAAATTAAAAATTGCTCGCAAAGTCGCGAAGTCGCAAAGTTTTAATTCAAAAAACTCTGCGACTTCGCGACTTTGCGAGATTAAAAAAATAAGTTCTTTTTAGCAAAGAACCTAAAACATAGCTGAAGGTTTCAACCTTGGGAACGCAATACAAATCCGCAATAATGCGTTTCCCAAGGTTGAAACCTTGAGCTATGTTCTGAAAAGGATTATAAATAAAAAACAGATAATTTTCAATCTAGAAAACTATCTGTTTTTTTATGAATTGCCTCCAGTTTTAACTGGAGGTATAAAGCAAGAATAGAAAAAGGCTTTAGCCAAAAAAAATCAGTTTGGCTAAGGCCTTTTGAGCTTTGCATCAATCTGTCATCCAGCTAAAGCTGGATGCAATTGAATTATACTACTTAAAATAGCTTTGTGTGTCCATAAAAATGAAACCATTTTATTGTCTAAGACTCTTTCTAAAACACTCTTGCTATTTGTGTGTTTACACGAATATTATTAGGAGCATCCAAACCTTGGTTTTCATAAGTAGTGAAATCTAAATTAACACCCGGTCTAAAAATCAGGCAATGTGTTGAACCTCCAAAATGAAACATTCCCAGTTCGTCACCTTTCTTTACAATGTCGCCGGCT
The DNA here is from genome assembly GCF_024649945.1 of Flavobacterium panacis. Classification (GTDB taxonomy): domain Bacteria; phylum Bacteroidota; class Bacteroidia; order Flavobacteriales; family Flavobacteriaceae; genus Flavobacterium; species Flavobacterium panacis. The sequence continues at coordinate 115,755 of NZ_JANKMS010000006.1, forward strand.
TTAACTGTTATTTGACAGCTTGAAACCTCTGCCATACCCACAGGTATTACGCACATAAGTCCAATCGCTGGATTATCTGCCTCAATAAATATAAGCGCTTTGGTGGCAACTGCTGTTAAAAAAGGCTGTGAATTGTTAGGCGCACTCGAATCGGGTCCTTCTGGATTGTAGAAACCTTGATATAGATTTTCTAAATAATAAGTACCGTTTACAATTTCGGTTTTTACGATTCTACCGTTTACAGGACTATGCCAGCGATGGTAGCTCAAAGCACTCAAAAAAGCCTGATAAACTGTTCCTCCACCAAACTGAGGTGCTAATTCATCAAAATTCATCATGTTTTCTAACGAATACGGCTGTCCTTTTAACCAAAATTGATCTGACAAAGCCACATTTTTAGCCACTTGCAAAGGCGCCGATTCACAAGCGTTTACAATAATCGAATCGTCATTAGGTGCAGTTACAGGACGTACATTTGTACAAAACAATCTGGTAAAAAAATCATCCCAGCTTTTAAATCCGTAATACGGATCTGAAGGATTGGACTGAAAAACATCAGAAAATGTAGCATTGGCAGGAATTGGATTTGGTTCTAAACCTAAAGCACCTTTAGCAACCTGCATCATTTCAGATTGTGCTAATTCGCTCAACCATGCAATTACGTTTTCTGAAGCATCATTGTCTATTAAAACATATCTAGAATCTTCTGAAGTCAAGAACTTAGACCAGTACTTTAATATTTTTTTTAATTGTTGATTAACCAATGCATTTGAAAAAACATCGTAACCAAAACTGGTTGCCATTGGCCACGCTAAAAGGGCATTAATTGGAAAACCAATCATACCTGCAGGAGTTTGATTTCCGGGAGCACCAGTTTGATAAGCTTCTGGAGCAGTTCTCATGATTCCGTTTAGTAAATAAAGAAAATCTTCAAAAGTCATAGGCTCAGGTTCCCAATCCAAAGGAGTTTGTTTTTTTAGAAAATGAGCTTCGGCAAACATTCCCTGCACATTCGCATACAAAACAGGGTCTGAATATACTAGATTTTGAAATTCGGCAATTTCAGGAATAAGGAATGTTGGATATTTTTTGGTAAACTTCCTAATTTTCTGTGTCCAATTTTCAATAATTTGCGGGTCTTGGGGTAACCAGCTTCCCAATAATTGCTTTGCTTTGATAAATGTAGTTGTTTCCATAATTTTTTAGGTTAAATTAATAACTAAGGTATTTCAGAAAATAATTTGAAAATTTTAATTAGTTACGAAAGCCTGTTTTTGTGTTATGAAAAGCCAGTATTATAGTTAGGAAACCAAAAACTTTCGGTATAGGAAAATTTTTATTTAAATGAAATGTTTTTTTTTATGAATTGCCTCCAGTTTTAACTGGAGGTACAAAGCAAGAATAGAAAAAGGCTTTAGCCAAAAAACGTGTAGTTCGGCTAAAGCCTTTTAAGCTTTTTATTAATTTTCATCCAGCTAAAGTTGGATACAATTAATTTGAATTTTATTAAAAAACTTTGCGACTTTGTGTCTTTGCGAGATTAAATTATTTCTCAGTCTTTTTTCTCCCTTCAATATTCGGTAAGAACCCAGTAATAACACCAATTAACGGCAAGAACGCACAAATTTTAAATACATATTCTATACTCGTTGCATCGGCGATTTTTCCTAAAACAGCAGAACCTAATCCGCCCATTCCGAAAGCAAATCCGAAGAAAAGACCAGCTACTAATCCAACTTTTCCGGGCATTAATTCTGTTGCGTAAACCAAAATTGCAGAGAAAGCAGAAGAAAGAATCAATCCGATAATTACAGATAAAGTTCCAACCCAGAATAAAGAAACGTAAGGCAACATCAAAGTAAACGGCGCAACTCCAAGGATTGAAACCCAGATTACATATTTTCTTCCAAAACGGTCTCCAATTGGTCCACCGATTAAAGTTCCTGCGGCAACAGCGCCAGAGAACAAGAATAAGTATACTTGTGACTGCTGAATTGAAATATGGAATTTATCAATCAAAAAGAAAGTATAATAACTCGTAATACTGCTCATGTAGAAGTATTTAGAGAAAATCAAAATCAATAGAATCACTAATGAAACAATGACACGGTTTTTAGATAAATGGTGTGTTTCGATTTTCATCGCTGCTTTATTCGCATTTCTTTCAGATAAATGTTCTGTGTACCAAATCGCAATTCTGTACAAAGTAAAAACGCCAATTAAAGCAATAATACAAAACCAAGCTACATAACTTTGTCCGTTTGGAATAATGATAAAAGCGGCTAATAAAGGTCCGATGGCGCTTCCTGCGTTTCCTCCTAATTGAAAGATAGATTGTGCCAATCCTTTTTTACCACCCGAAGCCAAATGCGCTACACGAGAAGATTCTGGATGGAAAATAGAAGATCCAATTCCGATTAAACTTACTGATAACAGCAAGAAAACAAAACTAGTAGCAATTGAAACTAGGAATAATCCAGTCATTGTAAAACACATTCCGATAATTAGCGAATAGGGTTTAGAATTTTTATCGGTATACATTCCAACAAACGGCTGCAGGATAGAAGCTACGATTTGGTAAGTAAAAGTGATGATTCCGATTTGAGTAAAGCTCAGTCCGAAATTGTCTTTGATAAGTGGATAAATTGACGGAACAACAGCTTGTAAAAGGTCATTAATTAAATGCGAAAAGCTGATTATAAAAAGTATCGAATACGTCGTTTTTTTTATTACTTCTGGTTGTACTTTAACGGTTTCCATGAGTTGTTTTTAGATTAATTTTAATTTTAGAAATTATAGTGGCACTAATTTTTTACAAAATTGAAATAAATAAGAATGTCAAAATTGCTATATTTGGACAATGAATAGTCAATATCGGACATATAGGGTAGCAACAGATTTTGGATATAAGGTAGATTCCTCAATCCCAGTTATAGGTTATACGGAGACGGTAACCAATGAGATGTGTATTTCGCATTCACACCCAAGAGGGCAATTAATCTACGCGACACGTGGTGTAATGAACGTTGTGGTAGGAAATAATATTTGGGTTGTAAATCCGTTACAAGGCCTTTGGATTCCAAGCGGAGTAGAACATCAGGTTACTTTTCAGAAAGACGTAAATTATTACAGTGTTTTTATCGATCCTTCTGCAATTGCTGGATTACCAGAAAATAGTTTTTCGTTTGATATTCCGATGTTTTTAAAGCAATTGGTTTTCAAAATAATTTCTTTTGGAACAAGTGGAAACTTATCAGATTCGCAACGACGAATCATTTATGTTTTTTTGGATGAATTAGCTTTAATTACGCCAAGCGCCACTTTTTTGCCAACTACAAATGATGAAAGACTGCAGAAAGTAGTGGAACTTTTAATGAGCGATGTTTCGAGCAAACAAACGATTGATTATTATGCCGAACTTTCTTTTATGAGCAGTCGAACTTTATCGCGCTTGTTCATAAAAGAATTAGGGATGAATTTCAGCGATTGGCGTACTCGAATGAAATTACTGGAAGCGATTAAAAGATTAGGCGAAAAACAATCTATAAAAGAAATCGCTTTAGATTTAGGCTATGAAACGGCGAGTGCTTTTATTTTTATGTTTAAGAAGCATTTAGGAACAACGCCTTCTAACTATATTTTAGAAGACGAAAATGAATCTGAAAAGATGATTGCTTAGATCATTTGCTCGATTAGAACGCGGATGAAACGGATTTACTTCGTAAAGACGCGGATTTGTGCGGATTTTAATTATATCAACGTAGGAAGCTTTGTCAAAGTTTTTAGCTTTGACAAAGCTATTGATGATGAACAAAAAAAGAAATCCGTTTTCATCAGCGTCTTCGCAATAAGCGAATCAGTTTCATCTGCGTTCCATAAAAATCGCGACATCATTTTTTTTAATACTAAAAAAGTGATAACCCATAATTTTTCCCTTAAAAAATTATCAAAAAGTAGTGTTTTTTATGAAATAGCAGGATAGTACAGGTTGTCAAATGTAAAGATAACACTTATCTTTAGTCCCAAAATACACTTACTATGCTAAACCGCTTTTCCATTTTTAAACTTTTATTGGTTCTTATTATTTTCTGTCCTTCCGATTCTTTGTCAGCGCAAGAGAAATCAAAAGAAGCGACATGGATTTGGTACCCAGGCGATTTCGAAGTTTGGTTAAGCAACAAAATGCAAGTAAGACGCACAGAACGCGAAGCCGTTTTTCCGCCACTTTGGCAATATTATAGCCCTTATGCTTTGGTAACTTTTCAAACCGAAGTAGATATTCCAAAACCAGATCAGGTCAAAATTTTCTCAGAGGGACCTTTTCAATTACTTTTAGATGGCGTTCAAATTTACGGACAGCCTAAATCGATTACAATTCCTGCTGGAAAACATAAAATTTCATTTAAAGTTTACAATCAGGAAGTTTTGCCAGCTATTTATATTTCTGGTCAATACGTGAAATCTAATGCTTCTTGGAAAGTAACCAACGAAGATAAACTTTGGATTGATGAAGCTGGAAAAGCACAACAATCGGGTACGCCTTGGGTTCCTGTTGGTTCTTGGAATTTTGATTCGGCAGAAAATAAACCTTCGGAATTTAAATTAACAACAAAACCTCTAAGTGCAAAAAAAACAGAAAAAATAGCAGGTGGTGAATTGGTAGATTTTGGAAAAGAAACTTTTGGTTACATCAAAATTCATGGTTTAAAAGGAAAAGGTAAAGTAGCGCTTTATTACGGAGAAGCTCGCGAAGAAGCTTTGGATTCTGCGAAATGTGAAACTTTAGATCATTTATCTTTTGATGGAAAACAGTCTGAAACTTATACACACGACGGATCAAAAGCATTTCGTTATGTTCAGGTTCAAGCAGGTGCAGGTGTAAAATACGATTCTATTTCCATGCTCTACGAATATTTGCCATTAGATTATCGTGGTGCATTCAAATCTTCAGATCAATTATTGAATAAAATTTGGGATGTGTCAGCTTACACGATGCATTTAACATCTCGCGAATTTTTTATTGATGGAATTAAACGCGACCGTTGGGTTTGGTCTGGTGATGCGTATCAAAGTTACTTAATGAATTATTATTTATTCTTTGATTCGCCTTCTGTAGAACGAACAATGTCAGCGCTTCGTGGAAAAGATCCTGTAACGGCTCATGTAAATATCATTATGGATTATTCGCTGTATTGGTTTGTGGGTGTTTATGATTACTACTTACATACAGGCGATACGAAATTCATCAAAACCTATTATCCAAGAATGAAGTCGCTGATGGATTTCTGTTTAGAAAGAAGAAACAAAAACGGATTCTTAGAACCGTTAGAAGGTGACTGGGTTTTCATTGATTGGGCAGACGGATTACCAAAAACAGGCGAAGTTAGTTTTGAGCAAATGCTTTTAGCAAGAAGTTTAGAAGCCATGGCTGTTAGTGCTGAAATCGCTGGTAAAAATGAAGATCAAAAACAATATCAAAAATTAGCCGCTGATTTAAAAACCAGTCTATTTGATGTGTTTTGGGATAAGAAAGAAAACGTGATGAAACATCAGCGTATCGACGGAAAAATGCAGAATATTGTAACCAGATACGCTAATATGTTCGGTATTTTCTTCAATTATTTTACGGAAGAACAAAAACAAAGTGTAAAAAATAAAGTGTTGTTAAATAAAGATGTTCTTCAAATTACAACACCGTACATGCGTTTTTATGAGTTAGAAGCGTTGTGCGCCATGGACGAACAGAAATTTGTTTTAAATGAAATTCGTGACTATTGGGGCGGAATGTTAAATCTTGGCGCAACATCATTTTGGGAAAAATACGATCCAAAACAAAGCGGAAAAGATCATTTAGAAATGTATGGTCGCCCTTACGGGAAAAGCCTTTGCCACGCTTGGGGAGCTAGTCCGATTTATTTATTAGGTAAATATTATTTAGGTGTGAAACCAACCGCTCCAGGATATTCAGAATATGAAATCAAACCAAATTTAGGCGGTTTAAAATGGATGGAAGGAAAAGTCCCAACACCAAGCGGAGAAGTTGCTGTGTATTGCAGTACGAAAGAAATTAAAGTAAAAGCAGGCGAAGGAGAAGGAAAATTAATTTTCAAAAGTGCAAGCAAACCAAAATCAAACTCTGGAACAATTACAGAATTAACAAAAAATAAATATCAGTTGGTTGTAAAACCGAATGTGGAGTATATCGTGAGTTATAAAGCGATTTAAAGTTCTTAGTAATTAGCTCTTAGTAATTAGTGATTAGCGCATAGTTTATAACGTTCAATTTGTCATTTCGAGGAACGAGAAATCTCCACAAGTAGCTCCGCACAGAATGTCACCAATCGTTGTAGAGTTTCTCGCGAAGATTTCTCCTATGTCGAAATGACAAGATTGTGGAAATGCTGAAATCAATAAAAAATAAAAACCAATGTTTTCAAAAAACACAAAAACCAATTTCAAATTAAAAACTGCTTTTTTAGCATTGTTTACGATCTGCTTACAATTTTCAGTAACAGCCCAAAACGCATGGAAACCAGCTTCATTTGAAATCGTAAAATCAAATTACAAAACGTTCAAAACAGCTCAATACGCTCATGTTTTTTCAGGAAGCAAACACAATATTGTTCGTTTAGCTCCAGAATTGCAAGGATTGACCGGAATTGAACTTCCTTTAGATAAATATAAAAACGGAAGTAATGCTCCGCTACAATTGAAGTTTAAAGAACCAGTTACGGTTTTAATAGGCGTTTTTCAAGATAAAAATGCAGATTATTGTCAACTAGAAAATTTCAAAGATGCTAAATTAGTTTTAGAAAATGGAGTTACCATTACAGGATTACCTCCAGTAAATGTTTATGCACTTTCATTTCCAAAAGGAACTCAAACTATAAATCCACAAGGAAAAGGTTTATTTGCGATTTTAGGAGTTGTAAAAGCTTCTGAAAATCTAAAATCAAGAAATGCCGAACTACCAGACGGAAAATTATGGAATCCAACATTTATTGTAGAAGGATTTTCAGATGAAAAACCGCTTTTCGAAGTTATAGGCGGAGAAAACAAACCCGTTATTGATGAAGGAATGTCTGGAACTGATGGAATCCAAGGAGGTTTTGAAGGTGGACGTGTAGTAAAAGTGGGTAATACGTATCATATGTTTCCAACGGAAAGAGCAGGTGAAAAAGGTGTTGATTATTACTACGATCGTGTAAAAACTAAAATTGGACATTGGACAAGTAAGGATGCTATTCATTGGAAAAGAGAATCTACCATCTATCAAGCAAGTGGAACTTATGCCGTAACTGAAGATGATAATCCGATGAACGATCGTCGTGCTGCAATTTGGTCATATATGCCTGTTTTCAATGAAAAAGCAAACAAATGGTATGGCTATTATTTAGCGTATACCGTTAGTAAAGAAATAGAACCAAATCACTCATTCGGAAGAATTTGGCGTTGCGAATCGACTGTTGAAGGAATCAATGGAATCGGTGGTCCTTATAAAGATTTGGGTATCATTATGGAACCAGGATTGGATTCTCAACCTTGGGAAGGTCGTCAAGGTGTGGCTTCTTTTTTTCCATACCAAGTTGGCGACAAATATTTCGGATTTTACAGCGGTGCGTATCCATTTAATTCTTGGGCAGATTATCCTAAGAAATCAGGAAAAGGCTGGTTTGTGGCTTTAGCCGAATCCAAAAGTTTAGAAGGTCCGTGGTTGAGAATGAATAAAGGTTTGGAACCGATTAAAACCATGCATCCACTTTTTGTTGAAAATCCAATTGTGAGTCAATTACCAAACGGTCTGTATATCGCAATTTTCGACGGAGGCCCAGACGGCTGGGGACATCATTTACCAAATATGATTGCATATTCATTATCAGCAGATGGCGTTAATTGGGCAGAAGCACATTATTTGCCAATCGAAACCAAAGTAGACAAATGGTGGGATATTATGAGAACACCACTTTGCTTAATCCCAGAAGGAAATGACGTTTATACGATAGTTTATAATGCAATCGATTTAAAAAGAAGATTTCATCCAACAGGAATGGTAAAAGTCAAATTGAACAAAGATGTAATGGAGTCGAAGTTAAAAGAATTGAAAAAATAATTTCACGCAGATTTTATGAGATTTTAGCAGATCAAAACAGATTATTTATATAAAAAAAATCCAAATTAAATCTGCATAAATCCTTTTAAATCTGCGTGAAACAAAAAATATAAAATACTTTGCGCCTTAGCGACTTTGCGAGAGCTAAAAAAACTAAACTTAAAAATTAATCTCGCAAAGACATAAAGTCACAAAGAAAAAATAAACTTAGTCCCGATAGCTATCGGGATATCGCCTTCGTGGCAAAAGCAAACAAAACATAACCAAAAAATGAAAATTAAGTATCTAATCCTAACCATTTCAGCGCTTGCCATAACAAGCTGTGCAACCAAATACAAGAAAAGAGAAATTACCGACAACGTAATGCAGGAAATTTACGAAGAAGTAAAAACGCCTTATAAATACGGTTTGGTGATGGTGCCAACGGACAACTCTTATAAAATGGATTGCCCGAGTGTTTTTAGAAAAGACGGAAAATGGTACATGACATATTTAATTTATGATGGAAGAGGTTATGAAACTTGGTTAGCAGAAAGTGATAATCTTTTAGACTGGAAATATCTAGGAAAAGTGATGTCGTTTTCAGAAAATGAAAAACACTGGGATGTCAACCAAAAAGCAGGATATATTTCGTTGCAAGACATGACTTGGGGCGGAAGCTACGAATGGGAAAAATACGATGATAAATACTGGATGAGTTATTTTGGTGGAGACAGCAAAGGGTACGAAGCAGGAGTTCTATCAATCGGAATGGCTTATACGAAAGAAGCGCCAACAAAACCACATGAATTTCAAAGATTAGAAAGTCCAGTTTTAACGCCAAAAGACAAAGACGCTAAATGGTGGGATAATAGCACAATGTATAAAAACAGTGTAATTCGTGATAAAGATAAATTGACAGGACACAATTTTATCATGTATTACAATGCCCGTGGAGATAGTATCAATCCAGCGAAAGGTGCTGAACGCATTGCTATGGCAGTATCAAACGATATGAAACATTGGGAGCGTTATGGTAATAAACCTTTAATCAATCATCATAAAGGAATTTCTGGAGATGCTTATATTCAGCGTATTAATGATACTTGGGTAATGTTTTATTTCGGAGCTTTCTGGACAGGTTGGAATCAAGGTGCATTTAATCGTTTCGCCGTTTCAAATGATTTAGTAAACTGGACCGATTGGAAAGGCGACGATTTAGTAAAATCATCTGAACCTTACGATGATATGTTTGCACATAAATCATTTGTGGTGAAACATGATGGTGTTGTGTATCATTTCTATTGTGCTGTTAACAAAGCAGAGCAAAGAGGAATCGCGATAGCAACTTCGAAAGATTTAGGAAAAAGCAAATTGAATTTTGTAGCTCCGCCGGAGAAGAAAAAGAAGAATTAAGTACAAAGTACAAAGAATTAAGATATAGTACGTTTTAAACCTGACAGGTTTTTAAAACCTGTCAGGTTTAATTACAAAGATAAATAAAGACACAGTTTTGTCATTTCGAGGAACGAGAAATCACACTCGTAACCACAAAGATTGTCGATTATAGTTGCGGAATTTCTAGTGCGATTTCTCGTTCCTCGAAATGACAAATAAAACTAAAAATAAAATAATGTTTCAACCAATTCAAAATAATCACTTTTCAAGATTTCGATTTTCGATACCAAAATCAGTATTCACATTTTACATCTTCCTATTAACATCTTACACAATACAGTCCCAATCCGTAACAGGAGAGCCAGCAGGAGTTCCAGAACTTCACAAAAAATATGAATTTGCGCCGTGGGAAGATCCAACGATTACAAGTATCAACAGACAGCCATCTAGAGCGACTTCGTATTCGTATGCAAGTGTTGAAGACGCTTTAAAAGGCGACAGAACCAAAAGCCGAATCCAAATGCTGAATGGCGATTGGAACTTTAAATATGCAGTAAATTTAAATTTAGCTTCTAAAGATTTCTATAAAAACACCGTTTCAGGTTGGGATAAAATCGAAGTGCCTTCCAACTGGGAAATGAAAGGGTATGATAACCCAATTTACAAAAGTGCCGTTTATCCATTTAGACCTATAAATCCGCCTTATATTCCTAAAGATTATAACGGGGTTGGTTCTTACCAAAGAAGTTTTACCGTTCCGGAAAACTGGAAAGATATGACAGTTACTTTGCATTTCGGAGCCGTAAGTTCAGGTTTTGAAGTTTGGTTAAACGGAGAATTTTTAGGATACGGAGAAGACAGTTTTCTACCTTCTGAATTTGATGTTACGCCTTATTTGAAAGCAGGCGAAAATGTAGTTTCAGTTCGCGTAATTCGTTGGACAGATGGTTCTTATTTAGAAGATCAGGATCACTGGCGCATGAGCGGAATCCAGCGAGAAGTTTTCATTATGGCTGAACCAAAATTACGTATTCAAGATTTCTTTTTTCAAACCAAATTGGACAAAGAATACAAAGACGCGATTTTCAAACTGAGACCAAAAGTAGAAAATCTTACAGGAGAAAAAATCAAAGATTATACGATGAATGTTCAGTTGTACGATGCCAATAATACGGCAATGTTCAAAGAACCACTTCAAAGACCTGTGATTGATTTGATTAATGAAAGTTATCCTCGTTTAGACAATGTTCGCTTTGGATTCTTCCAAGAAAACATTAAAAATCCAAAAAAATGGAGTTCAGAAGAACCGAATTTATACACGATGGTGATTTCGATAAAAGATAAAAACGGAAACGTTACAGAAGCCAAAAGCTGTAAAGTTGGTTTCCGTTCAATTGAATTCTCCAAGGAGAACGGAAAAATGCTAATCAACGGAAAAGAAACTTATGTGTATGGTGTAAACCGTCACGATCATCATCCAACAAGAGGAAAAGCGGTTACGAGAGAAGATATCAAACAAGATATTACGACGATTAAGAAGTTTAATTTCAACTTTATACGTACGAGCCACTATCCAAACGATCCTTATTTCTACGAATTATGCGATCAATACGGAATCATGGTGATGGATGAAGCGAACCAAGAAACTCATGGAATTGGCGGTAAATTAAGCAACGATCCACAGTGGACAAATGCTTATACGGAGCGTATGATCAGAATGGTAGAACGCGATAAAAACCATCCATCAGTGGTAATGTGGAGTTTGGGTAACGAAGGAGGAAAAGGACCAAATCACGCTGCAATGTCGGGTTGGGTTCACGATTTCGATATTACGCGTCCCGTACATTACGAACCAGCGCAAGGAAATGCAAAATTAGACGGTTATATTGATCCGCTTGATCCACGTTATCCAAAAACAATCGATCACGCTTATAGATTCGAAAATCCACAGGACGATTCGTATGTCGATATGGTTAGCCGTTTTTATCCAGGCGTTTTTACACCAAAATTTTTAGTAGATCAAAAAAAAGATACGCGTCCGATTATTTTCGTTGAATATTCTCATGCAATGGGAAATTCAGTTGGGAATTTAAAAGAATTATGGGATGAATTCCGTTCGCTTCCAAGAGTTATTGGAGGCTGTATTTGGGAATTTAAAGATCAAGGTTTAGTAAAATTTGATTCAAGATCTGGACAGAATTATTTTGCTCACGGTGGAGATTTTGGCGAAAAATACCATGATGGAAACTTTAATACAAAAGGAATTGTCGATTCTAACGGAAAACCGAAAGGTTCGATTTTTGAGAATAAATGGGTGTATCAGCCAGCGATTTCAACTTTAAACGGAAATCAATTAGAAATTAAAAATCGTCAGGCGGTTAAATCTTTAGAAGGTTATATTCCGGTTTTAAAAGTGTTGGAAAACGGAAACGTAATTAAAACTCAAATTTTAAAACCATTAAAAGTAGAAGCAGGACAATCGACAACAATAGATATCAGCGCATATCTTCCAAAAATGAAAAACGATGCTGAATATCTTTTAAATATTGAATTTCAGCTTACGGCAGATGAACTTTGGGCTTCAAAAGGATATGTAGTTGCCGAAGATCAATTTCAGTTAAAAAAGAAAGAAGCTTTAGTTTTAAATGCTAAAAAAGAAGCTTTAAATATTTCAGAATCGGATTCAGAATTTAAAATCAAAGGAAAAACTTTTGATATTACGATTGGAAAAGTAAACGGAGCTTTGAGTTCGTATATTTTCAACGGTGAAGAACAAGTTTTTGCGCCTTTGTTGCCTAACTTCGTAAGACCGCTTACAGACAACGACAAACGCGGATGGAAATCGCAAAAGTTGTTGAAACAATGGTATAAAGCAAAACCAAAATTGGTGAATGTAAAAATCGATAAATCGGCTTCTGAAGTAAAAATCACAAGCGATTACGAAATTATAAAAGACAGTGCAAGCGTAAATGTAGTGTACAACATCAGTCCAGACGGAGTAATAAAAGTAGATTATAGTTTGAAAGCTTCAGACAAACTGCCAAACCTTCCAAAAATCGGAATGCAGATGGGAGTTCAAAGAAAATTCGATCAGATTTCTTGGTACGGAAAAGGGGAATTGGAAAACTACAGCGACAGAAGTTTTGGCTCGTTTGTTGGGAAATATTCGCTTCCAATTAATGACTTTATCGAACATTATCCAAAACCGCAAGAAAACGGAAATAGATGTGATGTAAGATGGATGGCATTGACAACGCCTCAGAAAAATCAAGGTTTTATGGTAGTTGATGATAATAAAGTTTTAAGCATGAGCGCTTGGCCTTACACACAAGAAAACCTAAGTGCATCAAGTCATACGTATGATTTAAAAGATCCAGGATTTTTAACTCTAAACATCGATTTAATACAAATGGGAGTAGGAGGAAATGACAGTTGGACGATTGTAGCACAGCCAATTGAACAATATCAGATTAAATCTGGAAATTATCAATATAGTTTTTATTTAACGCCTTTCAGCGGTTCTAAAAATCAGTTAGAGAGTAGTTTGAAGAAGTTTAAGTATTAAGAAATTAATAATTGACAAGTAAAAATTAAAGATATAGTTTGTCATTTCGACGTAAGGAGAAATCACACGCGGGATTCGACATAGATTGAAGACAAACTTTGAGGAGTTTCTAGTGTGATTTCTCCTTACGTCGAAATGACAAAAAAGCTTAATAGTAACTGATTATCAAAACATAGCCCAAGGTTTCAACCTTGGGAAACGTATTGTGTAATTACGTTGAATCCCAATGGTTGAAACCATTGGCTATGTTATAAATACATCAAACCCGACAGGTTTTTAAAACCTGTCGGGTTTACTAAGAGAAAAAAATCCCTTAAATCTGCAAAATCTGCGAGAGTAAAATTTTCCCGCAGATTTTGCAGATCAAGCAGATTTTAAAAAATTAAAGAAGATTAAATTGAATTAAAATATAAAAATGTCTAACCGTAAACCATTTTTTCTTTTTGCAAAGGACTTTCGACTTTTGGCTTTCCAACTTTGGACTGCAATGTTTTTGCTTCTCGCAAGCATCGTCTCTGCGCAGGAATTCCATAAAAAAGAATCTTTTCAGCCAACATTAGAATCCTCAAAGACTTGGGTGTATTGGTATTGGATGAAATCGGCGTATTCTAAAGCAGGAATCACAGCCGATTTAGAAGCCATGAAACAAAACGGAATTGCAGGCGCTTATTTAATGACCATCAAAGGTCCAGCAAATCCGCCATTGATTGATCCGCCTGTTTTACAGTTGACACCCGAATTTTGGGATATGATTAACTGGGCTTTCAAAGAAGCAGATCGTTTAGGTTTAAAACTCGCTTTTCACGGAGCAGACGGATTTGCTGTTGCAGGTGGTCCGTGGATTAAGCCTGAAATGTCGATGCAGAGAGTAGTTTGGTCAACAACAGAAATTTTAGGTGGAAAAAAAGTCGTTTCAAAACTTCCTGTTCCAGAGCATTATAAAGATTATTATAAAGACATTGCAGTTTTTGCTCTTCCGATAAAAGAATATCAAAAGACTTCTCAGATTCAATTGCCAAAAGTAACGACATCAAACAATACAGATGCTTCGTTTTTGGCTGATCCTAAAAAAGATGAAAACTTCAAATTTTCCGATGCAGGTTGGATTCAGTACGAATTTGCACAGCCTTTTACCTGTAAATCAATTGTAATTGAAACCAAAGGAAGAGATTATCAAGCGCAGCGCTTAATTGTCGAAGTAAGTGATGACGGAGTTCATTTTAAATTCCACGAAAGATTGATTGCACCTCGTCACGGTTGGCAGGATATGGATTTTCCAAATACACATACAATTACACCAGTTACAGCAAAATATTTCAGATTTGTTTATGATCCAGTAGGAACAGAACCAGGAGCAGAAGATTTGGATTTTGCGAAATGGAAACAAAATCTGAAAGTGAGTAAAATTACACTTTCAAATCAGTCCTTAATCAATAATTACGAAGGAAAATCAGGCGCGATTTGGCGTTTGACTCCAGAAACTACAGAAAAACAAATTCCGAATACAGATGCATTCAAAAAATCAGAAATAATCAATATTTCCAATTTTGTTGATGCTGGCGGAAACCTGAATTGGAAAGCCCCAAAAGGAAAATGGAAAATTATCCGAATGGGACATACTTCGACAGGACACGAAAATGCAACAGGTGGAGCAGGAAAAGGATTAGAAGTAGATAAATTTAATCCCGAATTAATTCGTTTTCAATTGGATCATTGGTTTGGAGAAGCGGTTCGTTCTGCTGGTCCAGAATTGGCTTCAAGAGTTTTGGCAATTCTTCATTTTGATAGTTGGGAATGCGGAAGTCAAAACTGGTCTTCGGTTTTTCAGACTGAATTTAAAAAGAGACGTGGTTATGATATTTTGGAATATTTGCCTGTAATGGCTGGAATTCCATTAGAAAGTGCCGATTTTTCAGAGAAAGTTTTATACGATGTTAGAAAAACAATTGGCGATTTAGTAGCAGATAATTTCTACGGAACTGTCGCTCAAATTGCCAAAGAATATAAAGTCAAATTAAGTTCTGAAAATGTCGCTCCAACCATGATGAGCGATGCTTTATTACATTACAAATATGTAGATTATCCGGGCGGTGAATTTTGGCTGAAAAGTCCAACACACGACAAACCTTTTGATATGGTGGATGCGATTTCGGGCGGACATATTTACGGAAAAGACATTATTCAGGCAGAATCTTTCACGGCTTTGCGCATGGATTGGGACGAACATCCTGGAAATTTAAAAACAACCGCTGACCGAAATTATGCTTTAGGAATCAATCGTTTATTTTACCACGTTTTTGTACATAATCCGTGGACGGACAGAAAGCCGGGAATGACTTTAGACGATATCGGAACTTTTTTTCAGAGAGATCAAACGTGGTGGAAACCCGGAAAAGCTTGGTTTGATTATTGCCAAAGAGTACAATTTCAATTGCAGAAAGGAAAACCTGTAATTGATTTGGCGGTTTTTATTGGAGAAGATTTTCCTTCGCGTTCTTTTGTTCCAGATCGTTTGGTGCAGTTTATTCCGAATGTTTTTGGAAAGGAAAGGTTAGAAAGCGAGAAAATCCGTTTAGAAAATGATGGTCAACCAACAGCAAAAATGCCAAAAGAAGTCACTTATTCTAAAAACATTACTGATTTATCACAATGGATTAACGCTTTAAATGGTTATCAATACGATTCTTTTAATGCAGATGTTTTAATCAACCGAGCAAAAGTCGTAAACGGAAAAGTAACGTTTGAAGGCGGAATCGAATACGGAGCTTTACTGTTTCCGGGAAGTCATAAAATGGCGCCGAATAAAATTTTATCTTTGGCTTCCGCCGAAAAAATCCTGCAATTGCTAAAAGACGGAGCTACGATTTTTGTAGATGAAAAACCAACGATTCAGCCGGGAATTCAATCAGAATCAGATCAAAAGAAATGGCAGCATGTGATTGATGAAATTTGGAATAACGCCAATTCATCTTCATGGAAAATCGGAAAAGGAACAGTTGTCAAATTACCTTATTTAGGAAACGATTTTGCTTCAATCGGAATCACTCAAGATGTTTATTTTCCAAATTTAAATAGAGCCGATTCAGAAACGATTGCTTGGGCGCACAGAAAAGCAGATAAAGAAGAGGTATATTTTCTTTCGAATCAAAAAGAACAAAAAAGAACATTTGATGCTTCTTTCAGAATAGCTGGAAAAGTTCCACAATGGTACAATCCTGTTACGGACAAAACTTCGGCTGTAACCAATTGGAAAATAGAAAACGGAAGAACAATTGTTTTTTTAACTTTAGAGGCAAACGAATCTGGTTTTGTAATTTTTAAAGAAGAAGCAAAAGAAGTTTTAGCTCAAGGAAAAACAGCTGAATTTGAAAAAGTTCAGGTTTTAGATGAAAACTGGGAACTTCAATTTGATCCAGAATTTAAAGGTCCAAAAGAAGTCATAAAAACAAATAAACTTTTTGATTGGAGTACTTCTGAAAATGATCAAATTAAGCATTATTCAGGAACTGTTATTTATAAAAAAGAATTTGTTTGGAAAGGAAAAGACACCAATAAAATCTGGCTTGATTTAGGTGAAATTGCCAATATTGCCGAAGTTTCAATCAACGGAAAAGATTGCGGAACGCTATGGACTTTCCCTTTCAAAACAGATATTTCGAATGCCTTACAAAAAGGAAAAAATATAATTGTAATAAAAGTGACCAATACGTGGGCAAACCGATTAATTGGTGATCAAAATTTACCAAAAGAAGAAAGGTTAACTTGGACGACAGCACCATTTAGGCTGGAAGTAAATCCATTGTTGAAAGCGGGATTATTGAGGCCGATAACGATTCTGAAAGAAAAATAATTCATATTTCGCTCCGCTGGAGCTTTTGTATGATGGTATTGTTTATTCTATAAATATTTCGTCCCTCTGGGACTTGTGCAGGATAGAATATATATAGAAAATACAGACATTTTTTTTAAGAATAATAATAGAGATAGAAAAGCTCTGGAAGAGCGAAATATTTATAGAAAATAATAAAAGAAGAGTAGTTAAGCTCCAGAGGAGCGACACATCTTTTGAAAATTTAAGGATAAATAAAATGAAAAATTTTAAACACATTTCTGTTATTGTAATTGCATTTTTAGCAAGTCTCCAAATCAATGCAAAAATCAAAATGCCTGCATTGTTTACAGACAACATGATGCTACAGCAAAAATCAAACGCACCAATTTGGGGCTGGGCGGAAAAGAATGCAAACGTCACGATCAAAACATCGTGGAATTCTAAAAGCTACAAAACTAAAGCCGATGCTTCGGGTAAATGGAAAACAGAATTGCAAACACCAGTTGCAGGCGGACCATTTACAATTGAAGTAACAGAAGGAACTGAAAAAGTAACGATTAAAAACATTTTAATTGGAGAAGTTTGGCTTTGTTCCGGACAATCGAATATGGAAATGCCTTTGAAAGGTTTTCAAGGGCAACCTGTTAGAAACGGAAACGAAATCATTGTAAGATCAACCAATAAAAATATTCGTTTAATTACGATTCCGCGTGCGACGGTTTTAGAACCAAAAGACGATTTTGAAGGAAAATGGGAAGAAGCTTCTCCAAAATCGACATCCAATTTTAGTGCGACGGCTTGGTATTTTGGATCACTTTTACAGGAAGTTTTGAATGTTCCGGTTGGATTGATTCATGTTTCTTACGGAGGTTCAAGTATGGAAGCATGGATGAACAAGGAAATGCTTAAAGATTTCGCAAGCGCTAAAATTCCGACTACAAAAGAAGAATTAGCCAAAGATCCAAATCGTGTTCCAACGACTTTGTTTAATGGAATGCTTTCGCCTGTAATTGGCTACGGAATCAAAGGTTGTATTTGGTATCAGGGAGAATCGAATTACGAAAGAGCTAATGAATACACCGCTTTAATGAAAAAAATGGTAAGCAGTTGGAGAACGATGTGGAATCAGGGAGATTTTCCTTTTTATTTCGCTCAAATTGCGCCGTTTAATTATGCTTCATTTCATCCAAAAGATTATCTAGAAAAATACAATTCAGCTTATTTGAGAGAGGCGCAGTTTAAGGCTTCAAAAGAAATTTCTAATTCGGCAATGGCAGTTTTAATGGACGTTGGAGAAGAAAATAACATTCACCCAATGGACAAAGAAAAAGGAGGAAACCGTTTGGCTTTTCAGGCTTTGGCAAGAACATATGGAATTGAAGGTTTCGAATTCGAAAGCCCGAAATACAAATCGATGGAGATAAAAGACGGTGCTGTAACGGTTTCTTTTGATGATGTGGCAAATGGCATTACTTCTTATGAAAAAGAAGTGACAGGCTTTGAAATAGCAGGCGAAGACAAAGTTTTTTATCCAGCGAAAACAGTTGTAAGAAGAAAATCGGTGGTTTTAACTTCTGATAAAGTAAAGAAACCAGTTGTAATACGATATTTATGGAAAGATTTCGCCAAAGCGGAATTGTTTAGCGCAGGAGGGTTGCCGGTTTCTTCGTTTAGAACAGACGAGTGGTAATTTTTATAATGGTTAATTGTGAATTGACATACAGTTTGTAATTTCGAGGAACGAGACCCGAGCAATAGCGAATAGGCGAAGCAAATCTCCGCAAGTAGCTCTACAAAGATTGGAATTATAGCTCTCGCAGATTTAGCAGATCTTGCAGATAAAATATAATCAGCTGAATCTGTCATCCCGATAGTTATCGGGAGCGAGAGAAAAATAAAAATTAATACTTACAAGGTTTTTAAAACCTTGCAGGAAAGAAAACGATGAGAAATAAAATACTATTTATACTTTTCTTCACAACGCTTTGCCTTAAAGCGCAGATTCCCGTACTTGATACTTACAATCAAGTCTGGACAACTCAAAGCACAAATTCATCCGAATCTATGCCTTTGGGTGGCGGTGATATTGGTATGAATGTCTGGGTAGAAAAAGGAGATTTATATTTCTATTTTTCTCGAAGCGGCACTTTTGATGAACACAATACTTTATTGAAATTAGGTCGTGTGAAAATCACTTTAAGTCCGAATCCATTTGAAGGGACAGAGGGTTTTCGTCAGGAATTGAAACTAAAAGACGGTTACGTTTTAGTTGGACAAATTGATACCAAAATCAAACTTTGGGTGGATGTTTTTAAACCGATTATTCATGTTGATTTAGAAAGTAAAAATCCGTTAAAAATGACGGCTTCTTATGAAAGCTGGCGTTATCAGAATCGTATTTCAAAAGGAAAAGAAAATAATGCCAATTCTTATAAATGGGCGCCTCAGGGAGATTTAATTAATTTTAAAGATTCGATTGCTTTTGAAAATAACGGACTTAAATTTTATCACAGAAACCGTGAACAAACCGTCTTTGATGTTGCTGTAAAACAACAGAAAATGGAATCGGTTAAAGATCAAATGATGAATCCGATTGCCAATTTAACTTTCGGTGGATTCATGAAAGGCGATAACTTAAAACCAGATGGAACTTATTTAGGAAAATATCAAGATACCGATTTCAAAGGTTTTAATTTAACGAGCATTAAACCTTCAAAAAAGCATTCGTTAGAAATTTATTTAAACACTGATCAATCTGATTTTCCAACTTGGAATAACGGATTGAAAAATTTAATTGCTGAAAATAAAAACACAGCGAAACAAGCCGAGAAAAACACTATAAAGTGGTGGAATAATTTCTGGAACCGCAGTTTTATTTTTACACAAAAAAATCAATCGATTGAGAAAGATTCGGTTTATCAAATTGGACAAAATTATCAGTTGTTCCGATACATGTTGGGATGTAATGCGTACGGAAAATATCCAACGAAATTCAACGGTGGACTTTTTACAGTTGATCCTGTTTACACGAATAAAGACCTGAATTTTACACCCGATTTCAGAAATTGGGGAGGAGGAACGATGACCGCTCAGAATCAGCGATTGGTTTATTTTCCGATGATAAAAAGCGGTGATTTTGATATGATGAAATCGCAATTGAGCTTTTATTTGGATTTGCAAAAAAATGCCGAATTACGCAGTAAAGTCTATTGGAAACATAACGGAGCATCTTTCACAGAACAATTAGAAAATTTCGGACTTCCAAATCCTGCTGAATACGAATGGAAACGTCCTGCAGATTACGATCCGGGAATGGAATACAATGCTTGGTTGGAATACGAATGGGATACCGTTTTAGAGTTCTGCCAAATGATGTTGCAGCAGAAAGAATATGCTAAAGAAGATATTCAGAAATACAATCCATTTATCATAAGTTGTCTTCGTTTTTTTGACGAGCATTATCAATATTTAGCGAAGCAAAGAGGTAGAAAAGCTTTGGATGGAAACGGAAAATTAGTTCTTTTTCCAGGTTCAGCTGCTGAAACTTACAAAATGACAAATAACTCGAATAGTACGATTTCGGCTTTACAAGTTATTACAGAAAGTCTTTTAAACCTTTCAGCGAATGAATTGTCAAAAGAAGACGTTGAATATTTAAAAGCATTTCAAACGAGAATTCCGCCTTTGAATTTTGGGCAAATTGAAAATCATAAAGTATTGCTTCCTGCTAAAACTTGGGAACGTGTTAATAATACGGAAGTACCACAATTATATCCTGTTTATCCGTGGGGAATTTATGGTATTGGAAAACCAGATTTAGAAACGGCTTTAAATACATGGAAATACGATCCGGATGCTTTGAAATTCAGAAGTCACGTGGGTTGGAAACAAGATAATATTTTCGCAGCTCGTTTAGGATTGACCAATGAAGCAGCAAAATACAATAAATTAAAAATGGCCAATTCAGACCGACGTTTTCCAGCATTTTGGGGACCAGGTTTTGACTGGGTTCCAGATCATAATTGGGGCGGTTCGGGAATGATTGGCATGCAGGAAATGCTTTTACAAGAAGCAGACGGAAAAATCTATCTTTTCCCAGCTTGGCCAAAAGAATGGAATGTTCATTTTAAATTACATGCGAAACAAAACACTACGATTGAAGCTGAATTGATTAATGGAGAAGTAAAGGTTTTAAAAGTAGTTCCTGAAGAAAGAAAAAAGGACATTATAAACCTGATTGGAAAATCAGAAACTGAAAAAATTACCATAAAATGATTAAGAAATTAGTTAGCTCTTTTGCTTTGGCAATGCTTTTGACAGCAAATGGGCACGCACAAAATACCGATAAACAGGTTGTAAAAGTCGATTTTGACTTTTTCCAGAGAAGATTGGAAGAAGTTCACGATCCAAGTTACGATTCGTGGGTGATCAATGAAAATAAAGAGGATCAGAAAACTTTTAACGGAGTGACTTTTAAGTTAAAAGGAAACTTCACTTCAAAATGGTACAAGGTAGGAATGAGCGCTCCTTATTACAATAGATTAGGAAGTGATGGTTTGATTACAGCTGAAAATTTAGAACTGAAAATTAGCGGTTTAAAAGCAGGAAAACATACACTTTTGACGTTTCATAATGCTTTTGATGTCATTACTGGAAAAACTTTTTCTCCGATAAAGATCTTCGTAAACGGAAAACTTCTGGAAACTGTAAATGCGAGCCAGAGAGCTAATGCAAAAGTTGATGCTGCAATGGCTTATATTACATTCAATGCAGAAAAAGGAAAAGATGTTGTAGTTCGTTTTGAAATTGATCCAACAAACAATCCAGATGTTGTAAAACAAATCGTTGTGAATGGTTTTGAATTGGATACGCCAAACTTAATGAATCAGGCGCGTACTCCAGAACCTGCAAACAGAGATGAACATGTTGAAGTATCTAAAAATGTGATTCTAAAATGGGAGGCTCCAAAAAATGTTGTCGCTCATAAATTGTATTTTGGTGTAGATCAAAATGCGGTTGCAAATGCAACAGAATCGTCAAAAGAATTTAAAGGAAAATTAGTTGATAAAAGTTTCTCAGTTTCTGATTTGTACAGTGGTTCAACTTATTATTGGAGAGTGGATGAAGTAGATAATAACGGACAAGAAACTTTAGGAAATGTTTGGTCGTTTAAGCCTGCTCAATTAGCTTTTCCAGGTGCAGAAGGTTACGGACGTTATGCTGTTGGAGGTCGTGGTGGAAAAGTAATCGAGGTTACGAATTTGAACGATGATGGACCGGGAAGTTTACGTGATGCTATTAATCAGGAAATTGGCCCTAGAACAATTGTTTTTAATGTTTCGGGAAATATTAAACTGGCTTCGAGATTGGTGGTAAATCAGCCTTATATTACAATTGCTGGACAGACTGCGCCGGGTGAAGGAATTACAGTTACAAGAGCGCCGATTGGATTGACAGGAAATGAAGGGGTTATCCGCTTTTTGAAAGTGAGAATTGGAGGAGGAAAAACGTTTGATGGAATGGGGTTAACGGGAGCTAATTTCAGTATTATCGATCACTGTTCAATCAGCTGGACGATTGATGAATCGTTTAGTTCGCGTGGTGCACATCATATTACATTACAGCGAACTTTAATTTCTGAGGCTTTAAACGTTGCTGGACATGATAAATATGAAGCAGGAAAAATGCATGGATATGCGGCAACAATTGGTGGTGATATTGGAAGTTTTCACCACAATTTATTAGCACACAACGAAGGCCGCAACTGGAGTATTGGCGGTGGTTTAAGCGGCGATGGATTTTATACAGGAAGATTAGATATTCGTAATAACGTAGTTTACAACTGGGGAAAAAGAGCTACTGATGGTGGCGCAAACGAAGTAAACTTCGTAAACAACTACTACAAGCCAGGAGCTTCAACTAAGATTTTTGTGGCTTTGAATGCACAACACGAAGGTGTTGGAAAAGGTATGCAACGTTATTTTTTTAATGGAAATGTAATGCCAGGTTATTTTGACGAGAAATCTCAAGATAAAGGAAGAAAAATGACTGTTACGAACAAAGAAATGGTTAATTATGAAACGTTTGTGGAAAAACCATTTTTCGAATCTTATGTAAACACGCAATCGGCTAAAGGAGCTTATAAAAATGTACTTTCTGATGTTGGTGCGAATCAGCCGTATTTTGATAAACACGATAACCGAATTATCGATGAAACTTTAAAAGGAACATTCACTTATAAAGGAAGTAAAAGCGGTTACGGCGGGATGATCGATAACGAAGAAGATGCTGGAGGTTGGCCAAACTTTCCGTCAGAAACTCGTTCATCAGATTGGGATACAGATCATGATGGATTGCCAAACTGGTGGGAGAAAGCTTTTGGCTTAAACGAAAATTCACCAGTGGGAGATTTCTCAGATGCGAATTCAGATGTTGATAAAGACGGATTTACACAATTGGATAATTATTTAGATTGGTTAGCTCAGCCTCATTATTTCATCAATTTAAAAGACAAAAAATCTTTAGTAGTTTCCGATTTTTTCAAAGGATACGACAACAAACCAGTTTACACTTTCTCTGAAGTTAAAAATGGGAAAGTGAGTTTAAAAGGAAAAGAAATTCAGTTCACAGCTGAAAATAAAGGTTTTGCATCATTCGTAGTAACAGTAAAAGATGCTGAAGGAGATTCAATGAGCAGAACTATTAATTTCTTTGTGAAGTAAAAATGATTTCACGCAGATTTAGCTGATTGAGGCAGATCTGCACAGATTTTATTCTAAAAGGGAAGAAATAAAAAATATCTGTTAAATCTGCGGAATCTGCGGGAAAAATTAGATCTCTCGCAAATTTAGCAGATCAAGCAGATTCAATTAAAAAAATCTGTGACCATCAGCTTAAATCTTTTTATCTCGATAGTTATCGGGAGCGTGAAACAAAATTTAGAAAATAAAAATCCGCGTTTAATCTGTGTCTTTACAAAGTAAATCCGTTTCATCCGCGTACCAAAAAAACATTCAAAATGAAAAAGAACATCATCCTATCCTCTTTATTTCTTTCAACTGTAATCTTTGCTCAAAACAAAGGTTTGGTTGCGAATTCACAAAGTCCTTATTCTAAATTGCAAAGCGTTGGTTTGCAAGACGTAAAATGGACCAATGGATTCTGGAAAGAACAATTTGATGTAGAAACGAAAAATACCTTACCTTACATGTGGGATTTGTATCATAGCGAAACTTCTCATGCATACAAAAACTTCGAAATTGCAGCAGGATTGGACAAAGGAACTTTCAAAGGACCTTCTTTTCATGATGGTGATTTCTACAAGATTTTTGAAGGAATGGCAGCAACTTATGCCGTTACAAAAGACAAAAAACTGGATGCCGAAATGGATAAAGCCATTGCGCTGTTCGCGAAAGTACAACGTAAAGATGGTTATATTCATACACCAGTTTTAATTGACGAACGCTGGGGAACTTTAGGTCCAGAAGAAGTTAAAAAACAATTGGGTTTCGAAAAATACAATATGGGACATTTAATGACTGCAGCTTGTATTCATTATCGTGCAACAGGAAAAACGAATTTCCTGAATATTGCTAAAGGAGTTGCTGATTTCTTGTATGATTTCTACAAAAAAGCATCGCCAGAATTGGCTAGAAATGCGATTTGTCCGTCTCATTATATGGGAATTGTTGAAATGTACAGAACTGTAAAAGATCCGAAATATTTAGAATTGGCTAATAATCTGATTGATATTAAAGGAACCACAAATGATGGAACCGACGACAATCAGGATAGAGTTCCATTCAGACAACAGACAACGGCGATGGGGCACGCTGTAAGAGCAAATTACCTATACGCAGGAGTAGCTGATTTATACGCAGAAACGGGAGAAAAAAAATTATTAGATAATCTAGAATCTATTTGGGATGATGTAACGTATCGTAAAATGTACATTACAGGTGGTTGTGGTTCATTGTATGATGGAGTTTCGCCAGACGGAACTTCTTATGATCCTACTGTGGTTCAGAAGATTCATCAGGCTTATGGAAGACCTTTCCAATTGCCAAACGCAACAGCTCACACAGAAACTTGTGCTAATATTGGAAATGTGTTGTGGAACTGGAGAATGCTTCAAATAACGGGAGATGCCAAATATGCTGATATTGTAGAATTGGCGCTTTACAACAGCGTACTTTCGGGAATGAATTTAGAAGGAGATAAATTCTTGTACAACAATCCGTTGAATGTTTCAAATGATTTGCCTTTTCACCAAAGATGGGGAAATGTTCGTGAAGGTTATATTGCTTTATCAAACTGCTGTGCACCCAACGTAACGAGAACTGTTGCCGAAGTTGGAAATTACGCTTACAATCTTTCGAAAGAAGGTTTGTATGTGAATTTATACGGAAGTAATAATTTGAATACAAAAACATTAAGCGGTGAAGCATTAGAAATTGAACAGCAAACCAATTATCCTTGGGATGGAAAAGTAACTTTGAAAATTGTAAAAGCACCAAAGGAAGATTATGCTTTTCTTTTAAGAATTCCAGGTTGGGGTTCAGGAGCCCAGATTTTTGTAAATAATTCACAGGTTATGGGTAAAATCTTTTCGGGTTCTTATTTTAAAGTAAACCAAAAATGGAAAAAAGGTGATGTGATTGAATTGAACCTTCCGATGCCAGTTGAGTTAATGGAAGCAAATCCATTAGTGGAAGAAGTTAAAAATCAAGTTGCAGTAAAAAGAGGACCGCTGGTTTATTGCTTAGAATCAGATCAGCTTCCAGCGAATACAAGTGTAAATGATGTGATTTTAAACTTGAATTCTGATTTCAAAACTGATTTTACAGAATTGAAAAACAGAAAATTAGTTACAATTGAAGCTAATTCGATTGTAAAAGAAGACAGTAATTTATGGAAACATATGCTTTACAAACCGATTTCAAAAGACGGAAAATCGTTGAATGTAAAATTGGTTCCGTATTTTGCTTGGGGAAATAAAGGACAAGGTGAAATGACGGTTTGGATGTCACATTAATTTTTTTTGGACGCGGATTGGACGGATTTATTTCGTAAAGACGCGGATTAAAACGGATTTTAATCGTACTGTTTGTCATTCCGAGGGACGAGGAATCACACTCGTAACTCGACAAAGATTGGCGATTAAGATAGCGGAATCTCTAGTGTGATCTTTCCTTCGTCAAGGTGACAAAACAAAATCAATAAATAAAAAACTATGAAATATATTCTAGCTTTATTTTTAATAACATTTTCTGTATCAGCCCAAACGCTAGATAACAGATTGGCATTAACCGTGGCTCAGGATGGTTCAGGAGATTTTAAAACCATTCAAGAAGCGATAAATAATGTAAAAGACAATTCAGAAAAACGAGTTGTAATCACTATAAAGCCAGGAAAGTATATTGAAAAGTTAGAAATTCCGGTTTCTAAACCTTTTATTACTTTAAAAGGAACAGATAGAAATAAAACTATTATTTCATTTGATGATTATTCTGGAAAACCTCTTCGCGAACCTGATCCTTCAGGGAAAAAAGAATTTGGAACAGGAACTTCGTATTCTTTCATGATTAAGGGAAATGATTGTACACTTGAAAATCTAACTGTTGAAAATACAGCAGGAAGAGTAGGACAAGCGGTTGCACTTCACATTAAAGGTGATAGAGTTATGGTGAAGAATTGCAATCTATTAGCCAATCAGGACACACTTTATTTATCAGAAGGAAATACCCGAATTTATTTTGAAAACTGTTTCATTAATGGAACAACTGATTTTATTTTTGGTGCTGCAACAGCTTACTTCTATAAATGTACAATTGAAAGTTTAGTAAATTCTTATATCACAGCAGCTTCGACTCCGCAAGGACAGGCTTATGGTTTTGTTTTCACAGATTGTAAGCTTACCGCTAAAGACAAATCGGTAGACAAAGTGTTTTTGGGAAGACCTTGGCGACCTTATGCGCAAACGGTTTTCATCAATACCGATATAGGTTCGCATATTATTCCTGAAGGTTGGAATGCATGGATTGATACCAGATTTCCTGATAAAGATAAAACAGCTTATTATGCTGAATATGGAAGTAAAGGTTCTAGTGCTAAATATGTGGCTCAGCGTGTATCATGGTCGCATCAATTAATGACAGAAGGCATTAAGAAATATGATAGAAATTTGGTTTTGAATGGATGGAATCCGAATGATAAATAATAACTTCCATGTTTTAGTGCTTATCAAAAGAAGTTCCGATAGCTTTTGAAAACAGAAATAAATCACTTAAAGTGCCTACTATTAAAGACTATGTCTACTATTAGTAGGCATTTTTATTTACTATAATAAAGAAAGAGAAATAGAAAAAGCTTCTTTTTTTTCTGTTTATCAGAAATTACTTTTAAAAATTCAGATTTAATTTTAGTTTATTTTAAAACATTCCTGTACTATCCTGTATTGATTTTGTAGCCTTTTTAGTGTAAAATAAAATAGTTTTAAGTAATTAACTCTATCGTTTTCGTAAAAAATGGCTTTTTTGTAAGAAGTTATGAATCAGTTAACATGTATGGGGTTTTGCAGAATAACTAAGTAATGTTTATTTTTGATAAAAATCTTATTATTTTTTAATCAAAATAGGATATTAAATTTGTTTTTATGCAAACTTTTGTTTCGAATATTCTATTCCATATACTTTTTCAATCTTATTTTTATTAATATTGTTTTTTTTATGTCTTTTTTTTTGAGATTATATGATTAAAACAGGATAGAGCAGGACGGTTGTAATGTATCATCGTTATATTTTTGGAAGACAAAAAATAAATGTGTTTTAAACATTTAATAAAATTCTTTAAGATTTCTTTAAGTTAAATTTTATTATATTAAAGGAACATGTTTAACATGACTAACTAACAATTAATAAACTAACCAAAAAAAACATTTATGAAACAAGCACTTATAAAAAGATGTAGTTTTCTTTTGTTTACACTGATGAGTGTGCTGAGTTTTGCTCAAAACTCAAGTAATCAAGTTACAGTTACAGGAACAGTTACCGACAATTTAGGAGGACTATTGCCTGGAGTTAACGTAACTGAAAAGTCGACCAAAAATTCAGTCACTACAGATTACAATGGAAAATACCAGATTAAAGTTAAGAGTGGAGGAACATTAGTTTTTTCTTTCATCGGAATGAAAAAAATCGAAATTCCTCTTAATAATCGTTCTATCGTTAATGCAAAAATGGAAGACGATTTTAATCAATTAGAAAATATTGTTGTAGTTGGTTATGGTAGTCAGAAGAAAAAGGAGCTTACAGGAGCTATCGCCACTATTAAGGCCGATGACTTAATGGACTTGCCAGTAACCAATTTATCGGATGCATTAAAAGGATTAGTTCCCAATCTTAAAGTACTTGGAGGATCTGGACGTCCAGGGGAGGCAGCGAGTCTTGAAATTCGTCAAACATTCAGTTTATCTAAAGATGGAGGTTTTAGTATTCCTTTGATAATTATTGATGATATGATTCAGATTGATCCTGCTAATGGTAAGCCTACATTAGAGCAGTTTAACAGATTAGATCCTTCTGAAATTGAAAGTATTACTGTTTTAAAAGATGGTTCTGCAGCTATTTACGGTTCACGTGCTTCACAAGGAGCAATTGTGGTGAAAACTAAAAGAGGTAAAGCTGGTAAAGCAAAATTCTCATACAATAGCCAATTTGCAATAAACGATGCTATTAGTCATAGTAAAGTATTAAATGCTTATGAGTTTGGTGTTTTTAGTAATAGATATTTTAAGTCAAGAATAGCAGCTCCGGCTGTAATTGATCCAGCTACTATATATTCAGATGCAGAACTGGAGCAAATGAAAGGTTTAAATTATAATTGGTTGAAAGAAGCTTGGAGACCTGCAATTCAACAAAAGCACTCTTTTAACGTGAGTGGTGGTAGTGAGGATATTACCTATTTTGCTGGTGCGACATATTTAACTCAAGATGCTAATTTAGGATATCAAAAGTATGAGAAATGGAATTTCCGTACAGGAATTAATGCAAAAATTGCTAAGAATTTAGATTTTTCTGCTTCAGTTTCTGGAAATGTTGGATTTATCGATAAATCATTTACTAAAGCATCGTCTAATATTAGTGATGGTAGTTATGGTTCTGCTGCAGGTGGAGAACAAGCTGATTATGGATTCTTGTTACACATGCCACAACATGTGCCTTGGCAGGTTAATTTAAACGATGGAAAACAATATTATGTATCTCCATTTCCTAATTCAAACAAAAACTTCGGAAGTGCAAATGCAAATAATAATATTGCAGGTTGGAACTATTTTGCAAATTTAAATAATGGTTCACATCAAACTACAGATGATAATACATTTAATGTAAATGCTTCATTAAATTATAAAGTAGCAGCAGTTAAAGGATTGTCTTTCAAAGTAAGCTATTCTAGAAATCAAAGCTCAACTTATAATGAGCAAATTCAATTGCCATACGATTTAGTTAGAATTAGAGATTATCAACTTCAGGATAGACACTTAGCAAGTGCAGCTAATCCTAGTTTCTATAATGCAACTACTAATCCAACAGGAAGTTATGTTCTTGAAACCAATGTAAGAAACTCAAGAGTTTATTATAATAATACTGATGGCAAGAGTACTCAAGGCGATTTCTTGATTAACTATGATAGAACTTTTGGAGATCACCAAATTGGAGCAATGGTAGGTGGAGAAGCTTCAGAAGTATATAGTACATTTACACGTTTGGCATACGAACAAACAGGGAAAGATTATTTAGGAGACTATCGTACAGCTGGTACTTTAAGTCAGTCTAATAGTCAGGCAACAAAAGTGGAAGGAGGTACGCTTTCTTATTTTGGACGTTTGAATTATAGTTTCAAACAAAAATATTTGTTCCAATTTATTTTACGTAGTGATGCTTCGACAAAATTTGCACCAGAAAATTACTGGGGAACTTTCCCATCTGTTCAAGTGGGTTGGGTAATGTCTAAAGAAAATTGGTTTGAAAAAAGTTTACCATGGGTTGACTTCTTTAAAGTTCGTTACTCTATTGGTAAAACTGGTAAAGACAATATTATGCCATGGAGATGGGAGCAGTATTATGATCTTATCGTAGATAAAGGTTTTCAATTCGGTCCTGGTACCCCTACTAGTGGTGGAGGATGGAATGGAAATGGTTTAACTCCTAGAGTAAATCCAAATAGAGATGTGACTTGGGATACTACTATAAAAAATAACGTAGGAGTTGATATTAACTTGTTGAAAAACAGATTAAGTCTGACTTATGATTTCTATTATGACAAAAATAAAGAAATGTTAACAGACATGAGTAGTGCTGTAGGTGTGCCAATTTCTGTAGGAGGAGCTTATGCTGAACAAAACTATGGTAGGATTGATGCATGGGGACATGAAATTAGCCTTACTTGGAGTGATAAGATTAAAAGTAATATGAGCTATAATGTAGGATTCAACTTTAGCTATGACAATAATGAAATTAAGTTGTATCCTGATCAAGGAAATTTAGTTCCATCTAACCAAACTAAAAGAGAGAGCTATTCAACATTTAATCCAGTATGGGGATTTGCAGTTTGGAAAGGAACATCTACAGGAGATGGTATTTTGCGTACAGATGAAGATATTGCAAATTATTGGGCATATTTAACAGAGCGTGCTACTGCAGTTGGAGGTGTACCTAGATATTTTGATATTAATTCTGCTGCCGGAATGAGAAAAGGATCTTTGGCTTATCAGGATGTTGCAGGTCAGCTTAATCCAGATGGAACAATGTCAGGGGCTGATGGTCAAATTATAAAAGAAAATGATTATGTGAAATTAGCGAACAGCAGTAGAACTTATAATATTGTCACAAACTTAGGTTTCAAATATGACGGATTTTCTTTAAGAACTCAAATATCAACTTCTTGGGGAGGAGCTAATTTTGTTGACCTAGTAAATCAAGGTACATCATCGGCACACAATATGTGGTCTCGTGAGAGTTTCTGGAAGGATATGTACAGTGATGATAATCCAAATGGTAAATATCCTAACGTTGCACAATGGACTTATATGTCTAGCCCATCAGATTTTTGGCAGTTGAATACTTTCAGATGCTTTGTTAGAAACTTAAGCCTTAATTATGATATTCCTAAGAAAGTTTTTGCAGATACAAAAATTGCTGCTATAACTTTAGGTGTTACAGGTAATAATCTTTGGGATTTATACAATCCTTATCCAGATCATTATAGAAATATGTATGATAACTCTTCTGTGAATTATCCTACACTTAGAACTTGGTCGCTTAATTTTAACGTATCATTCTAATCAAACTAAAAAAAAACTATGAAAACACCATTTAAATATATAACACTATCACTATTACTTGCTGTAGGTGCTGCTTCTTGTAGTGATGATTTTCTAAAAGACAAGAAAGGTTATGGTTTTTACGATGATACATTCTACCAGACCCAAGAGCGTGCACAAGCATATGTAGATAATCAATATTACGATTTTTATAATGCGTACAAGTCGCCAACTTCAACAATTATTGGCTCATATACAGATGCCAATTCTCGATTGACTGAGGAATTGGGGGGAACACAGGATTTTATAAATCCTAATAAAACCATTATAAATTCACAAGATGCAAGTGGTTATTATGGAGCAAAATTAGGAACAAGTATTAACAACCATCCATACAATAGAATTAGAGAATGTAATGCTTTCTTGGAAGACATTGATGTAAAAGGTGCTAATTTGGATAAAACATTTCGTGATCAGGCAAAAGGTCAAATGTATTACATGCGTGCTATGCAATATTTTGATTTGATGCGTGTTTATGGAGGAGTTCCTATAGTTACAAGTGTTCAGGCTGCTTCAGCTAATGACCCATCTATTCAGATTCCAAGAGCTAAACCTTCTGAAGTTGTAGCACAAATTGTAAAAGATCTAGATATGGCTGCAAGTTTATTACCTGGAAACTGGGTTTCTGGGGCTTATGGTCGTTTTACTAAAGGTGCGGCTATGGCACAAAAATCGAGAGTACTTCTAACATTTGCAAGTCCTTTATTTAATAAAAGCTGGGATAGTTCAAACGAGCGTTGGGAAGCTGCTTTAAAAGCTGGATTAGAAGCAGAAGCTCAATTGACTGCTGATGGTTATGGATTATATGGAAGTACTGCAAAACAATGGGAACAAATGTTTTTGATTGATAATGCATTTTGTTCAGAAGCTATCACAGTGCAACTTTGTGGAGTTGGTGTTACATCACAGGCTATAAATAATTCTTGGGAAAAGGGAATTCGTTTATTAAGCTTAGGAGGTACAGGAGGAGGAGTTGCTGCTCCTAAAGAAATGATTGATTTATTTCCAATGGCAGATGGTAGAAGGCCAACCGCTGCAAATGGTTACAACGATTTTACTTTCTTCGTTAACAGAGATCCAAGATTCTACAGAACTTTTGCTTTTTCTGGAGTTAAATGGGGAAGTAAAGAAACTCCAAACAGTGTTCTTTGGGCATATCGTTGGGTAGATGGAGCTAATAAAGCAGGTTTTTCAGACGGAAACACTGCAATATCAAGCCCTGCTTTTATTAGAAAAATGACTAATACTAATGCTAGTAAAGAAACTAACTTCCAGTATTCTGGTACAGATATTTTTGAGTACCGCTATGCTGAGTTATTATTAAATATTGCAGAATGTTATGCAGCTTTAGGTCAGACAAGTAATACTTTAAATTATTTAGGAAGAATTAGAAATCGTGTTGGTATTCCTGCTGCAAACAATTATGGAATAGGTACATTGTCTGATAAATATCAGGCTATTGAAGCTGTTTTATATGAAAGAAGAGTAGAATTAGCTTACGAAGGAAAACGTTTTTGGGATGTTCAAAGATGGATGTTATATGATAATGAAGTTTTACCTGGAGTTACAGGAGGTACTGTAAGTAAATTAGGTTTAACTCCAATTAATGGAACAAAACGTACTGGTAACTTCTTACAATACAGAGTTGCAACAACATCTGCAACGACAGATCCTTTGGCAACTGCTCGTGCAAGTGTAATAGCGGATCCGGATGCAGCAAATTTTAATGCTCAATTAGCAACTTTGGCGACATTCTACAACACAAACTTTATTCGTACAGCATTGGTTACTCCTATGGATAATTTTAATGGAGCTGCTGTTAATATTAAGTTTAATCCTAACTATTATATTAATGGTTTGAATACAACAGCTTTAACTTCAAACCCATGGTTGTTACAAACTATAGGTTGGAATGATAATTTTGGTGGAGCGGGTACGTTCAATTACCAAGAATAAATTTATTTAAATTAATATAAAACTTTTCACCTGTATTCCGTCAAAAGATACAGGTGATTTGTTTAAAAAGAATTACCACAACAGAAATTAACATGAAAAATTCCGCATTATTTATCGCATCATCTCTGCTTTTTTTAGGAAGCGCAAAATGTTTTGCTCAATATCCAAAAATTAGCCCAGAAGTTCAGGCTCAAGAAAAAGCAATTAAAGAAGAGGCTCAAAGACTTTCTGATGAAGCTTGGACAAAAGCTTTAGTTGTAATTGAAGAAGAAGCTAGACATGGAAAACCATACATTCCTTGGGCTTCAAGACCAACAGATTTACCACAGGCTGAAATTCCAGCTTTCCCAGGTGCAGAAGGAGGAGGAATGTACACTTTTGGTGGTCGTGGAGGAAAAGTTTATACGGTAACAAGTTTAGAAGACCGTGGACCTGGAACTTTACGTGAAGCTTGCGAACAAGGAGGAGCGAGAATTGTGGTATTTAATGTTGCTGGAATTATCAGATTAAAAAGTCCATTAATTATTCGTGCGCCTTACATTACAATTGCAGGACAAACTGCTCCTGGAGATGGTATTTGTATCGCTGGAGAATCGACTTGGATTGACACGCATGATGTAATTATCAGACACGTACGTTTCCGTCGTGGAGAAACTTTCGTTGGACGTCGTGATGATGCTATTGGAGGAAATCCTGTTGGAAACATTATGATCGATCACGTATCTGCAACTTGGGGATTAGACGAAAATATGTCAATCTACAGACATATGTACAATCCAGGACCAGGATATCCAGATATTAAAGTTGGAACAGTAAACATTACAATCCAAAACAGTTTATTTGGAGAAGCTTTAGATACTTACAACCACGCTTTCGGAAGTACTCTTGGTGGAGAAAACTGTTCTTTTATGAGAAATATGTGGGCTAACAATGCAGGAAGAAACCCTTCTATTGGATGGAACGGAATCTTCAACTTTGTAAACAACGTGGTTTTCAACTGGTACAACAGATCTACAGATGGTGGAGATTACACTGCAAATTACAATATCATCAACAACTTCTATAAACCAGGTCCTGTAACCGATTTAACACAACCAATCAGTTATAGAATTTTAAAACCAGAATCAGGAAGAAGTAAATTACCTTATATGGTTTTTGGTAGAGCTTTCGTAAACGGAAACGTAGTTAACGGAAACGAAAAAGTAACTAAAGACAACTGGGACGGTGGTATTCAAATCGAAAACAAAAAAGGGGAGTTAATGCCTTACGAAGAAGCAAAAGATTACTTCGCAAAAATGAAATCAGACAAACCTTTCCCAATGCCTTGGTTCAATAAATTCATGACTGCTGAAGAATCTTATGAGTTCGTACTTAAAAACGTTGGAGCAACTTTGCCAATTAGAGATAAAGTTGACGAAAGAATCGTAAGAACAGTAAAAACTGGAGTTCCAGAATATGCTAAAGGATTAGAGAAAAAGACTTTCTATCAATTCGAACACAGAAGACTTCCAATGGATTCTTATAAAAAAGGAATCATCACAGATATTTCTCAAGTTGGAGGATATCCTGAATACAAAGGAAAACCTTATGTAGATACAGACAAAGATGGTATGCCAGATGCTTGGGAAAAAAAATACGGTTTAAACCCGAATGATCCATCTGATGCGCAGGGAGATTTAAACGGAGACGGTTACTCAAATATTGAAGATTACATCAACGGTGTAAATCCAGCAATAAAAGTAAATTGGAAAGATTTAGCTAATAACAAAGAAACATTAGTTAGACCTTTATTAGATTTAAAATAGGAACAGTTTTTGAAAGCATAGAAAGCGTTGCGAATTATTTTTATTTTTTCGCGATAGCAGAAAAATTTCTCGCAAAGTCGCTAAGACGCAAAGTCTATTAAAAAGAAAAGTGAAAAAGCTTTGCGTCTTAGCGACTTTGCGAGATTAAAAAAGAAACCGCCTTCAAGTTATATTTCTATGTTTAAAATTAAAAAAGTAAAAAATCATGGTACTAAATAAAATAAACGCAGGCTTATTATCAATCGTTTTCGCATTTTCAACTTTAAATGCGCAACAGCATTTAGATCCTGAATATATCAAAGTTACAAACGAAAGAGCTGCTAAAATAGTTGTAAAATTAGATTTGAAAAATGATGCAAAAGAAAAAGCAGTTTCAAATATAATAGCGCAGCAATTCAGAGATTTAACAGAAATCCAAGACGGAAGAGACGCTGAAATCAAAAAAATAAAAGAAGACACTTCTTTAGCTAAAGAAAAACAAAACGAGAAAATTGACAAGTTGAAAGCAAATGCAGACAAGTCAATTGCAAAATTGCATAAATCTTACCTTAAAAAATTAGGTAAAGAATTATCAGAAGACAAAATTACTGAAGTTAAAGATGGAATGACGTACGGCGTACTTCCAATTACGGTTGCAGGTTACAACGATATGCTGCCAAATTTAACTGCAGAACAAAAAGATTACATCTACAAAGCTTTAGTTGAGGCCAGAGAACATGCAATGGACGGAGGTTCTTCTAAAGAAAAACACGGCTGGTTTGGTAAATACAAAGGAAGAATCAACAACTATTTATCAAAACAAGGTTACGATCTAAATAAAGAAAGTAAAGACTGGCACGAACGTGTTGAACAAAGAGAGAAAAACAAAGTAAAAGATTCTACAACCAAAGAATAAGCTCTCGAAACTTACTAACAACTATTAACTACACTACACAATTCATGCAAAATATTTTTCCAAACCGTACTTTAAAGAGAACATTAATGGCATTTTCGTTTTGTTCACTTGTTTCATCAGCATATGCCCAATATCCTGTAATTCCAAAAGACGTTCAAGCTAAAGCAGATGCTCTTCTAGAAGCTGATGAAAAAAGATTGAGCGAAATCTGGAATGCCAATCTACATATTATTAAAGAAGAAGCAAAACAAGGAAAACCATATTTACCTTGGGCTTCCTATCCAAAAGATTTTGTACAAGCAGATATTCCTGCTTTTCCAGGTGCTGAAGGAGGAGGAGCGTATACACAAGGTGGACGCGGCGGAAAAATATTCGTAGTTACAAGTTTGGAAGATAGCGGAAAAGGAACTTTCCGTGAAGCTTGCGAAGCAGTTGGAGCAAGAACAATCGTTTTTAATGTTTCAGGAATTATTAAATTAAAAAGTAGAATCAGCATGCGTGCGCCTTATGTAACCATTGCTGGGCAAACGGCTCCTGGAGACGGAATTTGTATTGCAGGAGAAACTTTAGAAATCGATACACACGACGTTATTATCAGACACATGCGTTTCAGACGTGGTGCAACAGAAGTAACAAGAAGAGATGATGCTTTAGGTGGAAATGTAATCGGAAATACTATAATTGACCACTGTTCTGTAAGTTGGGGATTAGACGAAAATATTTCTTTATACAGACATCAATTTGCAGCGAATGCAAAATCAAAACTAGAGAAATTGCCAGCTTGCAACATCACGATTCAAAACACCATTTCATCAGAAGGTTTAGATACTTATAATCACGCATTTGGAAGTACAATTGGCGGATTAAATAGTACTTTTATGCGTAACTTATGGGCCGACAACATTTCTAGAAATGCTTCTATCGGAATGTATGGCGACTTTAATTTTGTGAATAACGTAGTATTTAATTGGTGGAATCGTACCTTAGATGGAGGTGATTATCGTTCGATGTTGAACATCATCAACAATTATTTTAAACCAGGTCCAATAACACCAGCAGGTGAGCCTATTGCGCATAGAATTGTAAAGCCTGAGTCTGGATATATTGAGCCAAAACAATTTGGAAGAGCTTACGTTTCAGGAAATTTTATTGTAGGTTCTCCTGAGGTTACAGCAGATAACTGGAATGGTGGAGTGCAATTGGAAAATTTCCCAGAAGCAGAAACAAAAGAATTTTTAGCAGCAATCAAACAGCTGAAACCATTCTCAATGCCAGCATTCAAAATTATGGGTGCAGAAGAAGCTTACGAATATGTTTTAACAAATGTTGGAGCAACAATTCCAAAAAGAGATGCTGTTGATGAAAGAATTTTGAAACAAGTTCGTACAGGGAAAATAGAAGTAAAAGACGGTTTAGAAAACAATATTGGAAAAGATTTTATAAAAAGAAGATTGCCTGCAGATTCTTATAAAAAAGGAATTATAACACATCCTGATCAAGTTGGAGGTTACCCAACTTACAAAGGAAAAGCCTATAAAGATTCTGATAATGACGGAATTCCAGATGCTTGGGAAAAGAAATACGGTTTAAATCCAAATGATGCTTCAGATGCAAACAAAGATTTAAACGGTGACGGTTATACAAATATCGAAAAATATATTAACGGTATAGATCCAAACAGTAAAGTAGATTGGACAAAAATCGAAAATAACACAGATACGTTAGCTAAATTAAAATCATTATTACAATAGTGATTTAGTTGTATAAGAATATTTTCAACGCAAACCTGACAGGTTTTTAAAACCTGTCAGGTTTAATTAGCGTAAAAAATACCCATATATTTTGTCATTACGACGAGCGGGGAATCTTCATAAAAACTCTGCAAAGGGTATCAATCAGTGTCGATCTAGTAAAGAAGATTTCTCCTTCGTCGAAGTAACAAGATTGAGGAAATTTGAAAAGTAACTGAGAAACCTAAATTATATGAGCTTATATTGCTTATATGGTTAAGACTCTAAAAAATAATAAGGTGAATTTTACCCAGTTAAAAAATACAATCTCCCTTCAAAAAGATAAAATGGTTTTGTCGGGCTTAGTGGTGCTTTTCAGCCTAAACATCACAGCCCAAAACACTTTCCCAGACATTGTAAAAACAAAAGAAGGAAAACTTTCATTTACAACTGACAATCAAGGAAATCAGATTCCTGATTTTTCTTTCGCAGGATATAGAAATTCTGAAGTTGCCATTCCGAATCTGGAAAATAAGATTTTTGTTTCAAAACAAGAAGACGATGCAACGCAGAAAATTCAAAATGCAATTGATTATGTAAGTGGATTAAAACCAGACAAAACTGGTTTTCGTGGAGCTGTTCTTTTAGATAAAGGAATTTTCAAAGTAAGCGGAACATTATACATCAGAAAATCAGGAGTTGTTTTAAGAGGAAGTGGAAATGCTGAAAACGGAACTGTCCTTTTAGGAACAGGTTTAGAAAGAGAAGCTTTAATTCGAATTTTAGGTGTAAACGATAAAGTGTATAAAGATACTTTCGAATTCAATAACGCTTACACACCACTTGGAACGCAGAAAATCCAATTGAAAAATGCATCAAAATTAAAAGTTTCTGATGAAATTGAAATCAGCAAACCTTTAACTGATAATTTCATTAAAGAGGTAAACATGCAGGATTTCGGCGGAGAAACTTCTTGGATTGGATGGAAAAAAGGCGCTTGGGATATGACTTGGAATAGAGTCGTAACTAAAATCAACGGAAATGAAGTTACCTTGAATGCTCCAATTACAATGGCATTAGATGATGTTTTCGGAGTTTCAAAAGTAACCGTTTATTCATGGCCGGGAAGAGTTGAAAATACTGGAGTTGAAAACATCTTGATTAAATCGACTTTTAATGCTTCAAATGCAAAAGATGAAGAACACAGATGGCAGGCAATCAGTATAGAAAACACTAGAAATGCTTGGGTAAAACAAGTTAATTTCAAGCATTTTGCAGGTGGTGCGGTTACGATTTTAAAAACAAGTCAGCAGATTACAGTTGAAGATTGTATTGCAACTGAACCCGTTTCAGAAATTGCTTCATTCAGAAGACATACATTTTATACAGAAGGTCAGCAGACACTTTTCCAACGTTGTTATTCAGAATTTGGATATCATGATTTCGCTGTAGGAGGATTTGGAACAACAGGGCCAAATGCTTTCGTTCAATGCGAATCGCATCTTCCATTCAGCAACAGCGGCGCAATTGGAAGCTGGGC
Source organism: Flavobacterium panacis (assembly GCF_024649945.1). Taxonomy (GTDB): domain Bacteria; phylum Bacteroidota; class Bacteroidia; order Flavobacteriales; family Flavobacteriaceae; genus Flavobacterium; species Flavobacterium panacis. The sequence goes on from NZ_JANKMS010000006.1 coordinate 154,945, forward strand.
AACTGGAGTTTTATTTGACATTGCTAATATTGACGGAAAGGAATTAAGTTATAACAATAGAGAACAAGGCGGAAGAGGAGCTGGATGGACAGCAGCAAATTCTGTAATCTGGGAATCTTCGGCTTCAAAAGTTGAATGTTATAGCCCGCCAACTGCTCAAAACTGGGCTTTTGGAGTTTGGGGACAATTTGGAGGAAACGGTCATTGGAAAGACGTAAACGGGCATATCAGTCCAAGAAGTTTGTTCTATACGCAATTAGAAAACAGATTAGGAAAACTTCCAACACGTGCTTTTATTTATGATTTAGGTTCAGAACCCTCTTCAAGTCCGACAATCGAAGTAGCGCAAGAATTGACTAAAGCTTCAGTTACAACCAAACAAAGCTTGCCAGAATGGATCGCAGAAGTTTCAAAACAAAACCCGATTAACATTAATAATTCAGGTTTAAAAAATGCAAATGATTTAAAAAATCCTGTTTCAAATAAAGTTGAGAATAAATCAAAAGTCATCACAGAAAACGGTTGGTTAACTTTCAACGGAAAAGTTATTGCTGGAAAACAAATGAATGTGGCTTGGTGGAGAGGCGATCTTACAGATGATTTCGTAAACAAATCATTACCTCATGTAACTCGTTTTGTGCCAGGAAGAACAGGAAACGGATTAACAGACAGAGTTCAGGAAACAGTTGATTATTTAACTTCAAATAACATCATTGCTTTAGAACACAATTACGGTTTATGGTACGACCGCAGAATGGACGATCACGAACGTGTTAGAAGAATTGATGATGACACTTGGCCACCGTTTTATGAACAGCCTTTTGCAAGAAGCGGAAAAGATTTTGCTTGGGATCATTTGAGCAAATACGATTTGACAAAATTCAACGATTGGTACTGGAGCCGTTTAGCGCAGTTTGCAACTTTGGCAGAACCAAACGGACAAATGTTAATCAATCAGCAATATTTTCAGCATAATATTTTAGAAGCTGGAGCGCACTGGGCAAGTTCACCTTGGCGTTCAGCAAATAATATTAATAATTCAGGATTTCCTGAGCCGCCGCCTTACGCAGGAGACAAACGTATTTTTATGGCAGAGCAGTTTTACGATATTACCAATGCTGATCGAAGAAAATTACACCAAGGTTTCATTAGAAAATCTTTCGAAAATTTTCAAGAAAACAGTAACGTAATTCAGCTAACAAGCGCCGAATATACAGGTCCGCTTCATTTTATGGAATTTTGGTTAGACGAAGCTCAAAAGTGGAAAGACGAAACAGGTAAAAAAAGCTTAATCGGTTTAAGTGCAACCAAAGATGTTCAGGACGCGATTTTAAATGATGCCAAGAGAGTAAAAACAGTTGATGTAATCGACATTCGTTATTGGTATTACAAAGAAGACGGTTCGGCTTACGCTCCGCAAGGAGGCGTTAATTTAGCACCGAGACAGCACGCAAGAAAATTAAAAACAGGAAAAGAAACCGACAATCAAGTCTATCGTGCCGTTAGAGAATACCGAGAAAAATATCCTGAAAAAGTGATTCTATATTCAACAGATGGTTCTTCTCGTTTCGGATGGCCAGCTTTGATGGCGGGAGCTTCAATGCCAAATATTCCAAAAATTGAATTGCCTCAGTTTTATTTCGCTTTAAGCGAAATGAAATTAGTTGACGGAAATACGTTCTCAGACAATCTTTGGAAATTAGAAAACAAAGGCAAAAGCTATCTTTTCTATCTGAAAAACGATCAAGATATCACAATCGATTTATCAAACGAAAAAGGAACATTTGAAGTATTCGCAATCAATGCTTCGACAGGAAATACAACCAAAAAAGCCAATATCAGCGGAGGAAAACAAGTAACCATTCCACAAGCCGAAATAAAAGAAAAATTGCTTTTTGTAGTGAAAAAATAAAAAAGTTTAGCCACGAATTACACGAATTGGCACGAATTTGATTTTAAATCGGCTAAATCAGCAAAATCTGCGAGAGTAAATTTTCACGCAGATTTAAAAAAGATCAAAGCAGATTTAATAGATTTTTAAAATAAATCTGTTCAAATCAGCCAAAATCAGCAAAATCTGCGTGAAACAAAAACGCAAGCAGAATAAAAATTCGAGAAATTGGTGAAATTCGTGGCAAAAAAAATAGAAACATAATTCAAAAATATATCAAAATGAATCTGAAAATAAAATCTTTATACGCTGTTTGTATAAGCTTTATGTTTACAGCACAAAGCGGATTTTCGCAATCTGCTAAAACAAAAGCATCACTGCCTGAAATCAAAGTTTCTAAAAATCAGCATTATTTTGTTACCGAAAACGAAAAACCATTTTTCTGGCTTGGCGACACTGGTTGGCTGGCATTCGGAAAATTGGATAGACCAGGAATTGAGAAATACTTTAAAGACAGAAAAGACAAAGGATTCAATGTTGTTCAGGTAATGGTTTTGCACAACATCAATGCGGTTAACGTTTATGGTGCTTCGGCTTTAATCAACGAAGACGTTTCAAAACCATTGATTACAGCTGGAAATGATTTCAAAGACCCAAAACAATACGATTATTGGGATCACGTGGATTACACTCTAGATGTGGCTCAGAAAAACGGAATTTACGTTGCAATGGTTCCGGTTTGGGGAACAAATGTTGCAAAAGGCGACAGAGTAAGCAAACAACAGGCAACAGAATACGCTCAGTTTTTAGCTAATAGATATAAAAGCAGAACCAATGTAATTTGGTTAAACGGTGGAGACACACACGGAAACGAATTCCAAGATATCTGGAATGTCATCGGAAATACTTTAAAAAACAATAATCCAAACCAGTTAGTGACTTTTCACCCGTTTGGAAGAACCGATTCTTCAGAGAACTTCCACAACGAAAAATGGTTAGATTTCAATATGTTCCAATCAGGACACAGAAGATACGATCAGGATTCTATCAAAACGAATTTCAAAGAAGATAATTACAAATTTGTTTTAAGGGATTTCGAATTAAAACCAACAAAACCAACACTTGACGGAGAACCTTCTTATGAAGGAATTCCACACGGCTTACACGATACTTTACAGCCAAAATGGACAGCAAGCGATGTACGTCGTTACGGATATTGGTCAGTTTTATCTGGAGGAGCAGGTTATACATACGGACATAACGCTGTAATGCAAATGTTCAGAAAAGGTGACAAACCAGCTTATGGAAATAAAGAATTATGGACATCAGCCATCAATGCGCCTGGAGCAAAACAAATGGTTTACATCAAGAAATTAATGGAAGAATTTCCATTTTTAGAAGGAACTCCAGATGTTTCTTTAGTCGTTAACCAAGGAGAAAAATACGATTATATTCCAGCAATAAGAGGAGAGAAATATGCTTTGTTTTATACATACAATGGAAGAATTATAGAAGCAAAACTAGGAAAAATTGCCGGTGATAAATTCGAAGCAACTTGGTACAATCCAAGAAACGGAAAGAAAACCAAAATCGGAACTTTTGATAATAAAGGAACTCAAAACTTTCAACCAGAAGGCAAAAAAGAAGATGGCAATGACTGGGTTTTGATTTTGAAGTCAAAGTAAAAAAAGTATAGTATTGTCCTCCTGAGCGAAGTCGAAGGACCGCAAAGATTGGACACAATGCGTGATAATGCATGCGCCCTTCGACTTCGCTCAGGGTGACAAAAAATGAGAATAATATTTCACGCAGATTTTGCTGATTTTAGCAGATCTCCGCAGATTAAATAAAAAAATCTGTTTAATCTGCTTTGATTTTTTTTAAATCTGCGTGAAACCAAAAAACAACACAACCATGAAAATCAAAAATATACTATTCATACTCTGCTTCATCACCAGTTTAACAACATTCGCACACGACGGCTGGTACAACATCTTAAACGAAGGTGGAAACAATAAAGGTCAAAAATGCACCGATGCCATTCAGAAAACAATCGAAAAAGCGTCTAAAAACGGCGGAGGAACAATCTTTTTTCCAGCTGGAGAATACTTAACAGGAGCTTTAACATTAAGAAGCAACATCACCATTCATTTAGATTCTGGAGCGCTTTTGAAGTTCTCAGAAAACTTCGATGATTTTCTGCCTTATGTAGAAATGCGTTACGAAGGAATCGTAATGAAAAGTTTCCAGCCTTTGTTTTATGCCAAAGACGTTGAAAACATCACCATCAGAGGAAGAGGTGTAATCGACGGACAAGGAAAAGCATGGTGGAATGAAGTGTACAGAATCGAAACAGCAAAAGAACCTTTGCCTCCAACAAAATACCAAACCATGTGGGAAGAGCAAAACAAAGGACTTTACACAGAACCGTATTACAAAAGAACCGTTGATAAGAAATTCTTCCGACCATCTTTCTTTCAGGCTTACAACTGTAAAAACATTATGATCGAAGGTGTAACTTTTCAAAATTCACCTTTCTGGACCATTAACCCAGAATTCTGTGATAATGTTACTGTTACAGGAATTTCAATTTTCAACCCGCACTCGCCAAATACAGACGGAATCAATCCTTCTTCTTGTACCAATGTTCACATTTCAAACTGCCATATTAGCGTTGGAGATGACTGTATTACCATCAAATCAGGAAGAGACGGCGATGGTCGTAAATACGGAAAAGCAACAGAAAATGTAACTATCACAAATTGCACGATGTTAAGCGGTCATGGCGGAGTGGTTATCGGAAGCGAAATGTCAGGCGGAATCAAAAAAATTACGATTTCAAACTGTGTTTTTGACGGAACAGATCGAGGAATCCGTATCAAATCGGCTCGCGGAAGAGGCGGAGTTGTAGAAGATATTCGCGTTGATAATATCGTAATGAAAAACATCAAAGAAGAAGCTTTTGTATTAAGCCTTTTTTACGATAAAGGTACTCAAGTAGAGCCTGTAACAGAAAAAACGCCGATCTTCAGAAACATTCACATGAGCAACATTACAGCTTCAAACGTGAACAAAGCAGGACAGATTTTAGGAATTACCGAAATGCCGATTCAAAACATCACTTTTTCAAATATCAATATCGACGGAAAAGAAGGTTTTACGGTAAACACGGCAACAGATGTTGAATTTCATGATGTAAAAGTAAACGCAACTGTAGGTTCTTCTTTCAAAATTTCAGATTCAAAAAATGTGATTTTAGATAACGTTGGATCTTCAACACCAATAAAAAATGTTCCGGTTATCAAATTAGATAATGTTTCTAATGTATTGATTAATAATAATTTTCCATTCAATCCAACCGATATTTTTATCGAAGTAGATGGAAAAGAAACGAAAAATATTTTCTTGAAAAACAATGTTTTAAACAACGTGACAACGAAAATTAAAAAAGGAGCTTCTTTAGATAAAAAAGCGATTATAGAATAACAAATTGTCGAGTCAACTTTGTCAAAGTTCGAAACTTTGACAAAGTTTTCAACGGAATAATAATATTTAGAAGCAGAAACAAGAGGCATTTTTGGAAACATCGTCCCGCTCTTCGTTACAATCTTTTGTACCGAACCCCGTCACAAAAGGATTTCCACTGCGATCGGGGCTAAAGAGAAAGAAATAGCTTTCTTGTAATTAGTAGGCTTTTGGATTAAACATAACATACCTACAAGGTTTTGAAAACCTTGCAGGAGAACAGAAAAAGACATGAAAAAAATATTCATCTTATTAACCTTTTCACTTTTTGCGATATCGTACGCGCAGAAAAATAAGGAATTATATCTTTTTACATCGTTTAGAGAACCCGCAACAGAAGGTTTATATTTGGCGTACAGTGAAGACGGTTACAATTGGAAAGGTTTAGAAGGTTCATTTTTAAAACCAGAAATCGGAGCCAGTAAAATCATGCGTGATCCATCCATTACAAAAGGAGCTGACGGAACCTATCACATGGTTTGGACAACGGATTGGAAAGGTGGAAATGGTTTCGGCTACGCAAGTTCAAAAGACTTGATGCATTGGTCAGAACAACAATATATTCCCGTAATGAAAAACGAGCCAGAAGTAATAAACGTTTGGGCGCCGGAGATTTTTTATGATGATGTAAAAAAAGAATACATTATTATTTGGGCATCAACAATTCCGTTCCGATTTCCAAAAGGAGTGGAAGAAGAGAAAAACAACCACAGAATGTATTACGTAACGACTAAGGATTTCAAGACTTTTTCGGATACAAAATTATATTACGATCCAGGTTTCAGCGTAATTGACTGTGTGATTGTCAAAAAAGGAAAGAAAGATTATGTTTTGGTTTTAAAAGACAACACAAGACCAATGCGAAACATAAAAGTAGCTTTTGGAAAATCGCCTTTAGGTCCGTTTGAAAAAAGCTCAGAACCTTTAACCGAATACTTATCAGAAGGTCCAACAGTGGTGAAAGTGGGTAAAAACTGGCTGTTGTATTATGATAATTACGGCTCAAAAAATTATAAAGCTTTAAGCACCTCAGATTTTGTTCATTTTGAAGATGTTTCATCTAAAATAAGCCTTCCAGAAGGTCACAAACACGGAACGATTACAACAATTTCAAGCGAAGTTTTAAAAGGAATAATTGAAAAGAAATAAAAGATAAAGCCACAGATTACATAGATTAAAATGATTTTTCACTTATTTAGGATTTAATTAAAAATGAATCTGCAAAATCTGCGAGAGTAATTTTTTTTCCCGCAGATTTTGCAGATCAAGCAGAAAAAAAATCTTTTTAATCTTTTAATCTGTGGCAAAAAAATAAAATACCAATGATTACTTTCCAAAACATAAAAACCAACATCATCACTACAGCCACAATTCTTTTAGTTGGTACAGCTGTAAATGCTCAAAACGACACAGTGCGTTATGTTGGTAAAACACTTTCAAACATCGATTACCATCACGGAATGTTAAGTCCAGCAGTTGGAGTTCACGCCACACAAATCATGCGTGCAAGCCGTGAACATCCAGAAAAAGCTGATGGTTTTGGATGGACGTACAATCACCAGCCGATGATGGCGTATTGGAATAATACATTTTATCTGCATTATTTAAGCGATCCTTCGGGAGAACATATTCCGCCAAGTCAGACTTTAATTATGAGTTCTAAAGACGGAGTAACTTGGACAAAACCAGAAGTTATTTTCCTAATTTACAGAATTCCTGACGGATGGAAAAAAGATGGAGTAGAAGGCGTTGCCAAAGATTTGGATGCGATTATGCACCAAAGAATGGGCTTTTATACGTCAAAAGACAAACGACTTTTTGCTTTAGCTTATTACGGAATTGCGATGGATGAAAAAGACGATCCAAACGACGGAAAAGGAATTGGACGTGTGATTCGTGAAATCAAAAAAGACGGAAGTTTTGGCGAGATCTATTTCATCAGATACAATAAAACTTGGGACAAATCGAAATCGAAATTCCCATTTTATACAACATCAAAAGACAAGGGATTCAAAAAAGCTTGCGAAGAAATCTTATCTAATCCGTTGATGTTACAGCAATGGGTAGAAGAAGCCGATCGCGATGATGAATTGATTCCGTTACAGAAACCGTACAAAGCATTTAGTTATTATCATTTAGCAAACGGAAATGTAGTTGGTTTATGGAAACATGCTTTAACTTCAATCAGTAGAGACGGGGGAAAATCTTGGGATTATATGCCTTTGCGTGCGCCAGGTTTTGTAAACAGCAATGCTAAAATCTGGGGACAAAAGACATCAGACAATCGTTATGCAACGCTTTACAATCCTTCAGAATATCGTTGGCCTTTGGCAATTTCGACAAGTGATGACGGATTGAATTATAAAGATTTATTGTTAGTTCACGGCGAAGTTAGTCCGATGCGTTATGGAGGAAACTATAAATCTGCCGGTCCTCAATACGTACGCGGAATCACAGAAGGAGACGGAACTCCGCCAGACGGAAAAATTTGGGTGGGATATAGTGTGAACAAAGAAGATATTTGGGTAGCTTCGATTCCAGTTCCAGTTACTTCGGTGGTGACAGAACACGCAAATGATGTTTTCAATAATCTTCCAAACGGAGAAGAATTGAAACTTTGGAATACCTACGATCTTTCTTGGGCATCTACAAAAATCGAAAAGAAAGCCGATGGTAAAAAATGGCTGACTTTAAGAGATCAGGATTATTTTGATTATTCTCGTGCGGAAAGAGTTATTCCTTTCACATCAAAATTAGAAGCTGTTTTCACGGTAATGCCAGAACAGAATAATCATGGTTTATTGCAGATTGAATTTCAAAATAAACAAGGTTTGCCATCCGTAAGATTGACTTTCGACAGCGACGGACAATTGAAAGTAAAAACCGGAGCTCGTTTCAATACAATAGCTAAATATGAAGCAAACAAAACATATAAAGTTGTTGTAAAATTAGATGCTAAAAACCGTCAATACACAGTAAAAGTAAACGACGAGAAAGAATCAACAAAGATATTTTACGCGCCAACAGATGGTTTCGAGCGAATTATGTTCCGAACAGGAGAACAAAGACATAATCCAAATCCAGACACAGCGCCAGACACAGACGATTACGACGACTTGCCTCAAACCGGAAAACAAATCCCAGAAGCAGTATTCAATATCGAATCTTTGGTAACTAAAAAATTATAAAAAAAGATAGCCACGAATTCACGAATTATTTTTACCATAGAAACGTAATTTATTATGTGATTTCACAAATTAATAATTCGGTTTAAAATCCGAGAAATTAAACACAAAGATGAATTTGAGTTAATTCGTGAATTCGTGGCGAAAAAAAATAAATCAGCTCAATCTGCAAAATCTGCGAGAAACAAAATTAGCAGACAAACAAGTAAAGATGAAGAATTTTAAAAACATTGTATTAGCATTTTCTCTTTTGGTAACCTTAGTTTCTAAAGGACAAATTCTGCCTGTACGTTTAACAACAGAAATGGCTAAAAATCCATTAGCAGTTGTAGAGAATCAACCAAAATTTAGCTGGCAATTAGTTTCAAAAGAATCTGATGCATCGCAAGTCGCTTATTTGATTTTAGTAGCTTCTTCGGAAGAAAAACTAAAAATGGACGATGGCGATATTTGGAACAGCGGAAGAGTTAATACCGATAAAAACTTGCACATTGTTTACAACGGAAAACCATTAAAAAATGAAACCAAATATTTCTGGAAAGTAAAAGTTTGGAATCAAGATGGAAAAATTTCTAAATGGAGTAGAAATGCTTCTTTTAGAACAGCGCTGTTAGTATCAGATTTAAACCCAACTTGGATTGGTGCGATTACAAAAGCAGACAGTCATTTGCCTGAAGGAAGAACGTATCATACAGCGACTTTCAACAGAGAAAAAAAGAATTCGTTTATCAATGCTTCAGATTCTTTGGCGCGCAGAAGTATTATGTTGCGTAAACCTTTCGAAGTAGAAAAAGCAGTCAAAGAAGCGGTTGTTTATATTTCTGGTTTAGGACATTACGAATTGACTATCAACGGAAAAAAAGTAGGGAATAGCCAATTTGCACCACTTTGGACAGATTATGATAAAACGGTTAATTACAATGTTTACGAATTAAGCGCAAAAGATTTTCAAAAAGGCGATAACGTAATTGGCGTTCTGTTAGGAAACGGAATGTACAATACGCTGGCTGAAAGATATACCAAATTTTTCGTGAGTTTTGGTCCGCCGACTTTATTCTTCAAAATGAAAATCAAATACAATGATGGTTCAGAAGAAATTGTAAAATCAGATGGAAGTTGGAAATACAGCAAAAGTCCGATTACTTATAATAGTATTTTTGGTGGAGAAGATTACAATTCTAACCTAGAACAAAAAAACTGGAATAAAAAAGGTTTCAAAGATAGAGATTGGAAAAAAGTAGTTATTCAAGAAGCTCCAAAAGGAGTTTTAAGACCGCAGACTGCACCGCCAGTTACAATCCAAAAAGAATATGAAGTTAAAACCGTAAAAGAGTTGAAACCAAATTTCTATGTTTTTGACATGGGACAAAATCTTTCTGGATTTCCAACCATCAAAGTAAAAGGAAAAAGAGGACAATCGATTCGTGTTTGGGTTGCGGAAGGATTAAATGAAGAAGGCACAATTGCGCAGGGAAGATCTGGAAAACCTTATTATTACGATTATACTTTAAAAGGAAATGGAGTAGAAGAATGGACACCAAAATTCAGTTTCTACGGTTATCAATATGTTCAAGTTGAAAACATTAATTATAAAGACACTAAGAATAAAGATCTTCCAACTTTAGTAGATTTAAAATCGAATTTCATTTACAATTCAGCTGGAGAAGCGGGAAGTTTTGCATGTTCAAACGAGATTTTTAATAAAACGCACGAGTTGATTAACAACTCGATAAAAAGTAATTTTCAAAGCGTTTTCACTGATTGTCCACAAAGAGAAAAATTAGGATGGCTAGAAGAAATTCAGTTGAATGGTCCAGGTTTAATGTTCAATTATAACTTGCAGACTTTTCTTCCTGCAACAATGCAGAACATTTCAGATTCACAAAGAGACAACGGTTTAATTCCGACGATTGTTCCAGAATATGTGATTTTTGGCGGCGATTTTACAGATTCTCCAGAATGGGGAGTTACAGGTGTGATTTTGCCTTGGATGTATTACGAATATTACGGAGACGCTTCATTATTAGAGAAATATTTTCCAATCATGAAAAAGTATGTCGATTATCTAGAAACAAAATCTACCAATCACATCGTTTCTCACGGATTAGGCGATTGGTACGATTACGGAACCCATGCAGCTGGATATTCAAAAAACAGTCCGATTGCACTTTCGGCGACTTCACATTATTATTACGGAGCGTATTTGACAGCTAAAGCGGCTAAATTGTTAGGCAAGACCGATGATTTTGAGAAATACGAAACATTGGCTTCTGAAATAAAAACAGCTTTCAACAAAGAATTTTTCAATCCAGAAACGAAACAATACGGAACGAACAGTCAGTTTAGTAATTCGGTTCCAGTTTTTATGAATATCGTAGAACCGCAGTACAAAGAAGCGGTAATGCAGAATTTACTGGCTGACATCAAAGAAAAAGGAGATCGTTTGACAACGGGAGATGTTGGAAATCGTTACTTATTTCAAACTTTAGCAAGAAATGGCGAAAACGAAACCATGTACAGAATGCACAATCATTATGATGCGCCGGGTTATGGTTTTCAGATTAAATTTGGCTTGACCACTTTAACCGAACAATGGGATCCGAGAAAAGGAAATTCATGGAATCACTTTATGTTAGGACAAATTGAAGAATGGTTTTACCAAAGTTTAGCCGGAATTATGTCTGATCCTGAAAAACCAGGTTTCAAGCATTTCTTCATTCAGCCGGAAGTAGTTGGCGATATGACTTTCGCGAAAGCGGATTATCAATCGGTTTATGGAAAAATTGCTTCTTCTTGGGAGAAAAAAGACGGCAAATTTATCTTGAATGTTCAAATTCCTGTGAATACAACAGCAACAATAAAATTGCCTGTTTCTAAAGATTCTGAAATAAAAATCGATGATAAAAAGGTTAGAGCAGGTTTTAATGAAAAAGATAAAAAACCGGTTTTAGAATTGGGTTCAGGAACTTATACAATAGAATGTAAGTTGTAATCGGAATTATGAGTTATGAGTTATGAGTTATGAGTTATGAGTTATGAATTGTAGGTAGGCTCAGAAAAAATAAAAATCAATTGCCTCCAGTTTTAACTGGAGGTTTCAAAATAAAGCAAGTCAGAAGGCTTCAGCCAAATGAGTAAGTTCGGCTAAAGCCAATTTTTGAAAATCAATTTGTTTTCCTCCAGTTAAAACTGGAGGCAATTCAAAAAACATTTAATAATGAAAAATTTAAAATACATCATCTTAGTTTCCATTTTCGCTTTGACATTTGCGAATGCACAAAGCACTTCTGATACCAATTTTAGAAAACCGGTATCAGAAACTTTAAAGAAAATCGAAACGCTTTTTAAAGTAACAATCAACGATGACAGAGGTTTATTAAAAGGAAAAGAACTGGATTATGCCGATTGGAGAATTGAACCAGGAAATCTGCCGCTTTCGTTGACCAATATTTTGGCTCCATTCGAATTGATGTATTTCAAACAGCCGGATGGAACGTATATCATTCGTAAATATGAAAACCATAAAGTTTCAGTCGATAAAGGAAAAGAACGCTTGTTTTACTTAGAAAGCCTTTATTCGACGAAAGAACAATGGGAAAAACGTAAAATGGAGTTAAAAGCTTGTATGATTGAATCATTTGGTTTGGATAAGGCGCCCCCTACACCGAAATCTAAGCCACTTTTAACTCCAAAGAGAATTTACAAAGATTATAGTGTTGAAAATATAGCTTTGGAAATTTTACCAGGGGTTTACGCAACGGGTTCGATTTATAAACCGTATCCATTAAATAAAAAAGCAGCTGTTATTCTAACTCCTGACGGACATTTTGGCGACGGAAGATACAGAAAAGACGAGCAGTACAGATGTGCCATGATGGCCAAAATGGGAGCAATTGTGGTGGGGTATGACTTATTTGCTTGGGGAGAATCATTGTTGCAATTTCCTGAAGAAACGCACAGAAACAGCATTGCATCTACAGTTCAGGTATTGACAGGAATTCGTTTCTTGGATTATTTGGCAACCGTAAAAAATGCTGATATGACAAGAGTTGGAGTTACTGGAGGTTCTGGCGGAGGATCGCACACGATGTTTTTAGCAGCGATTGATGACCGAGTAAAAGTTTCAGCTCCAGTTGTAATGGTTTCGTCTCACTTTTCAGGCGGATGTCCATGCGAAAGCGGACGTGGAATCCACTTGTGCGGAAACGGAACAAACAATGCTGAAATTTCAGCTATGATGGCTCCAAAACCACAATTGATTGTTTCGGATGGAAAAGACTGGACATTAGCAGTTCCAGAATTGGAGTTTCCGTTCATTCAAAGAACTTATGAATTATACGGTAAGAAAGATTTGGTTGAAAATGCTCATTTTGCAAAAGAAGGACACGATTTCGGAATCTCAAAACGTATGGCTCTGTATCCGTTTATGGCAAAATATTTAAATTTAGATTTGAATAAAGTAAAGAACGAAAAAGGCGAAATCGACGAATCGACTTGTGTAATTGAACCAAAAGAAAAGCTTTTTGTTTTTGGAGATAAAGGAGAAAAACTGCCGAAAAATGCTCTAAAAGACATCAACAAATTATATGAAATGTTCGGAGAAAAAAATCTGAAGATTTACGAAACTAAAAAATAGCCACGAATTACACGAATTGGCACGAATTGTTTTTTTTGCCACAGATTAAAAAGATTAAAGGATTTCCACTGATTAAAATCTGTTTGATCTCCTAAATCTGCGGGAGAATTTTTTACTCTCGCAGATTCAGTAGATAAAAATAATCCCTTTAATCTTTTTAATCTGTGGCAAAGAATAAAAAAGAAATTAGTGCGAATTAGTGTAATTCGTGGCGAAAAAAAATATAAGTATGAAGTTAAAATTTAAATTAATAGCAATCTGTTTTGGAATTTTTTCGTTTGCTGCAACGGCACAAAACGACTTAAAATTATGGTACGATAAACCAGCAGCAATCTGGAACGAAGCTTTACCATTAGGTAACGGACGTTTGGGCGCAATGGTTTTTGGTGATCCAGCGGTTGAGCGTCTGCAATTGAACGAAGAAACCATTTGGGCAGGTTCTCCAAACAGCAATGCACATACAAAATCAATTGAAGCTTTGCCAAAAGTAAGACAGCTTATTTTTGACGGAAAATTTGATGAAGCGCAAGATTTGGCTACGAAAGATATCATGTCGCAGACCAATGATGGAATGCCGTATCAGACTTTTGGAAGCGTTTATATTTCATTCAATGGACATCAAAAATATACGGATTATTACAGAGATTTAGGCATCAGCAATGCTACGGCTAAAGTAAAATACAAAGTAAATGGCGTTGAATTTACAAGAGAAATTCTAACCGCATTTTCAGATCAAGTTATTGTGGTAAAACTTTCTGCAAATAAACCAGGTCAGATTACTTGTAATGTTTTCATGAACAGTCCGATTGATAAAACGGTGGCTTCAACAGAAGGAAATCAGATTATACTTTCTGGAACAGGAACGAACTTTGAAAATGTAAAAGGAAAAGTAAAATTTCAAGGAAGACTTACAGCTAAAAACAAAGGCGGAGAAATCGATGCAAGCAATGGTGTTTTGAGCATCAACAAAGCTGATGAAGTGGTTTTATATATTTCGATTGCAACAAACTTCAAAAACTACCAGGATATTTCTGGAGATGAAATTGTAAAAAGTAAAGATTATTTAGCGAAAGCTGAAGTGAAAGATTTTGAGACGATTAAGAAAGCACACGTTGATTATTACCAAAAATTTTTCAACAGAGTTTCTTTAGATTTAGGTTCGAATGATTTGATTAAGAAACCAACAAACGAGAGAATTAGAGATTTCTCTAAACAATTCGATCCGCAATTGGCAGCTTTGTATTTCCAGTTTGGACGTTATCTTTTAATTTCAAGTTCTCAGCCGGGCGGACAGCCAGCGAATTTACAAGGAATTTGGAACGATATGGTTACGCCGCCTTGGGACAGTAAATACACGACAAACATTAATGCTGAAATGAATTACTGGCCAGCGCAAGTGACGAATCTTCAGGAAATGCACGAACCGTTTGTTCAAATGGCAAAAGAATTAAGTGTAACTGGAGCAGAAACGGCTAGAATGATGTACAATGCCAGCGGATGGGTTTTGCATCATAATACCGATATTTGGCGTGTAACCGCTCCAGTAGATTCAGCTGCTTCGGGAATGTGGCCGACAGGTGGTGCTTGGGTTTGTCAGGATTTATGGGAAAGATATTTATATACAGGAGATAAAAAATATTTGGCAGAAATTTATCCGATCATGAAAGGCGCTGCTGATTTCTTTTTGGATTTTATGATTGTAGATCCAAACACAGGATATTTGGTTGTCGTTCCATCAAGTTCTCCTGAAAATACGCACGCTGGGGGAACAGGAAAAGCAACAATCGCATCAGGAACAACGATGGATAATCAGTTGATTTTTGATTTGTTTACGCATGTTATGGAAGCTTCTGCATTGGTTTCACCAGATGCTGCTTATGTAAAAAAAGTAAGCGATGCTTTGGCAAAAATGCCTCCAATGAAAGTTGGAAAACACAATCAATTGCAAGAATGGCAGGATGATTGGGATAATCCTAAAGACAATCACAGGCACGTTTCGCATTTGTACGGCTTGTATCCGAGTAATCAGATTTCGCCAATCAAAACACCAGAATTATTTCAAGCGGCCAAACAATCGTTGATTTACAGAACAGACGAATCTACAGGCTGGTCAATGGGTTGGAAAGTGAATCTGTGGGCGAGATTATTAGATGGAAATCATGCTTATAAATTGATTCAAGATCAATTGCATTTAGTTACAGCAGATCAGAGAAAAGGAGGAGGAACATATCCGAATATGTTAGATGCGCATCAGCCTTTTCAAATTGATGGAAACTTTGGTTGTACAGCAGGTTTTGCCGAAATGTTGATGCAAAGTCAGGAAGATGCAATTCAGTTATTGCCTGCTTTACCAACAGTTTGGAAAGACGGAAGCATAAAAGGTTTAGTCGCAAGAGGTGGTTTCGTAATTGATATGACTTGGAAAAACAATAAAGTTTCGACTTTAAAAATATATTCGAAAATTGGTGGAAACTGTCGATTGAAAGTAGAAAATACTTTGAGTGGTTCTTCAATTAAAAAAGCAAAAGGAAAAAACACAAATCCGTTGTTTTATGATGTTGAAGTAAAGAAGCCAATTATTTCAAGTGAAGCAAAACTAGAAAAAGTAAAACTGCCTAATTACAATATTTACGATGTGAATATGAAAGCAGGGCAGACGTATACTTTTACGGGAAAGTAATTTTTTGAACCATATAAGTGATGTAAGAAAATATAAAAGTTAGGTCGTCCCTGCAAGGTTTCCAAAACCTTGTAGGTATGAAATAGCAAGTCTAGTTTGTCATTCCGAGGAACGAGGAATCACACTCGAAACTCGCCAGAAAAGCCAAACTGTGTAGACAAACTAGTGTGATTTCTCCTTCGTCGAAATGACAAAACTGTGAGAAAAAATATAAATTAGAAAAAATCATGTTGACAAATTTCAAACATAAAATAATAGCCCTTTCCATCGTAATTGCGTGTTTAAACACGAGTTGCAAATCTGGTGCAGGATCTTCTCAATTAGGAAAATCGGCTATTTTAAAAGAAAAAGATTTCAAACATTATGTTGATTATTTCAACACGATGGAAGATGAAAATTTAAAATTTGCCATTCCGAATGACAGTGCTTGGACTTGGATGGAAAAGAATATTCCGTTGTTTGAATGTCCGCAGCAAAACTTTGAAGAAATCTATTATTTCAGATGGTGGAGCGTTCGTAAACACATCAAAAATACTCCACAAGGATTTGCGATTACGGAGTTTTTAGTTGACCGTTCGTATGCGGATAAATACAATATGATCAGTTGTGCTTTGGGACATCATATCAATGAATTCAGATGGGTTCACGATCCCAAATACATTGAGCAGGATGTGAAACTTTGGTACCGAGGAAACGACGGGAAACCGATGAACAAATTGTATAAATTCAGCAGTTGGACAGCAGATGCTTTATACAATCGTTATTTGGTAAATAAAGATGAGAAATTCTTATTGGATTTGTACCCGGACATGGTTACAGATTATGCCGTTTGGGAAAAGGACCGTCAGCGTAAAGATGGTTTGTTTTGGCAGCACGATGTAAAAGATGGAATGGAAGAATCTTTAAGCGGCGGACGAAAAGTACAAAATGCAAGACCAACGATCAACAGTTATATGTATGGAAATGCTGTAGCGATTTCTAAAATGGCTGAAATGAAAGGCGATAAAGATGTTGAAGCAAAATTCAAAGCTAAAGCTGATGAGTTGAAGCAATTAGTGGAAACGAAATTATGGGATTCAAAAAGCGAATTCTTTGAAACTTTAACTCAAAAAGATACTTTGGCACAAGTTCGCGAGGCAATCGGATTTATTCCGTGGTATTTCAATCTTCCAGAAAAAGGAAAAGGATTTGAAAAAGCTTGGGAACAAGTGAAAGATGAAAAAGGATTTTCGGCTCCGTTTGGTTTGACAACAGCAGAAAGAAGAAGTCCGCGTTTTAGAACTCACGGAACAGGAACCTGCGAGTGGGATGGTGCTATCTGGCCATTTGCAAGTTCACAGACTTTAACGGCTATGGCGAATGTTCTAAACGATTACAACCAAGATTTTGTTGGAAAACCAGATTATTTCAAACAAATGGAATTGTATGTTCAGTCGCAGTATTATAGAGGAAAACCTTATCTTGGCGAATATTTGGATGAAACTACTGGTTATTGGTTAATGGGCGACAGAGAAAGAAGCCGTTATTACAATCACTCGACTTTCAATGACTTAATGATTACAGGATTGGTTGGTTTACGCCCGAGAGCTGATGAAAAAATTGAAGTAAATCCTTTGATTCCACAAGAAAAATGGGATTGGTTTTGTCTGGATAATGTTTTGTATCATGGCAATATTATTACCATTCTTTGGGATAAAACGGGAGAAAAATATAAAAAAGGAAAAGGTTTTAGAGTTTTCAAAAACGGAAAAGAAATTGCTTTTTCTGAAAGATTGGAAAAAGTGATAGCAAATTAATTAAAGAATAAAATTTGGAGAAAACAGTATTAAATTATTCAATCAAAGGAGGCGTATTTCAGATTCTATGGAATCTGATTTTTGTGGTATTAGGTGTTTATCTTTTTTCTCGAACAAACTTTGAAAGAATTACATTTACGTTTTCTCATCTGGTGTTACCGGTTGTAGCAGTTTTATTTGTCATTTTTTATAGTATAAAAGCGATAAGGACACTTTCCAATTTTCATAAAAAAATAATATTTTCACAGGAAGGAATAGAGCTCAATGAGACATTTTTTGAATGGAAAGATATTGTATTTCCAAGAGTTTTTTTCAAGACTGAACATACGGCAAAGTTCAATATGTCCTATAAAGAGTTTTACCTGACTTTTGTTTATAAACAGGAAACGATTGAAATAAAAATAGATGATTTTGATGTATCTGAAAATGAAATAAAAGAACTTCTGAAAAAATATACTCCAAAATATACTCCAAGTCCTATGAATGAAGAGAAAATAGTTTACAAACCGATACATGATTTTGACCAAATCATAACTTTAGATCATTATTATGATCTTGAGCATGAAGACTCAGAAGAAGCTATAAAAGATGTCCAGAAATTGGCTGTAAAAGATCTTGATGCAATAAAACGCTTTTGTGAGAATCAACTTTTCGCGCAGCCCGATAAAGTTAGTTTTGTTTATTATTCGTTGAGTGAAGATGATGAGATTGATAAATGGGCAGATTTTCTTTGTGAGGAATTTTGCAGAGTATATCAAATAGCATTAAACCAAAATAAAGTTAAAGACTTAACTCCCGTTTTATACGAGATTTTAGTCGAAAATATAACTTCCTATAGCGCTGATAGAGTTAGAGAAGCATTACTGAAAGGTCTGGATAATAAAGATTTAGAGAATCGTTTAAATGCACTGGAATTTCTTCAAGATTGGACTGATGAAGCGGTTTTGAAAAGTAATCTGACAGTAGTTTCTAAGTTGAGACAAAAGTTGAAGGACCCTGAATGGAAAATACGCTGGAAAACGAGCAAATTCTTAGAACAGAATAAAATCGAATTTGAAAGTTTAAGTACGATGGATAAATTGAAAAGGTTTATTAATCCTTAAACTAAGAATTGGCTTCGGAGAAGCTTAATATTTATAGCAAAAAATCCCTCCGAATAATGTAAAGCTCCAGCGGAGCGACACATTTTGATAGCATATGTCACCCCGCTGGGGCTTAATAGACATACAATTATAAAATCTATAAATATATCGTCCCTCTGGGACTTGACATTATAAAACATGAAAAAGTTTTTTTTACATCTTACACTAATCATCTCACTTTTCACAATTTCGGCGAAAGCCCAAAACAAAATTATTGTAAGTGATTTAAAATGCGAAATGCTTACCAATCCAGAAGGAATTGACGTTTTACAGCCAAGATTAAGCTGGAAAATAAAAGCAGAAGTAAACGATGTAAAACAAACGGCATATCAAATTATTGCTTCTTCCAGTTTAGAAAAATTAAACGCTGGAAATGGTGATTTGTGGGATAGCGGAAAAGTACAAAGTGATGCTTCTGTAAATGTAATGTATAACGGAAAAAAACTAAAAGACCGTCAAGATGTTTTTTGGAAAGTAACTGTTTTTACGAATAAAGGAGAAATTCAATCGAAAGAAAATGCACATTTCAGTATCGGGATTTTGACTTATGCAGATTGGAAATCAACTCGATGGATTGGTTATGAAAAAACGTCTACTGGCGATAGTATTTCGCAGTATTCGAGATTGTCTGCACGTTATCTTCGAAAAGAAATCAACCTAAAAAAGAAAGTCAAAAATGCCAAGGTTTTCATTATGGGAATGGGATTATATGAACTTTACATTAATGGAAATAAAATTGGAGATCAGGTTTTAGCTCCCGTTCCGACAGATTATACGAAGAATGTAAAATACAATGTTTTTGATGTGACTTCGCAATTGCAAGAAGGCAAAAACATGTTAGGAACGATTTTAGGAAACGGGCGTTTTTTTACCATGCGTCAGGATTACAAACCATACAAAATCAAAACTTTTGGGTATCCGAAAATGGCCTTGCAGTTATTTGTAGAATATACGGATGGAAGTAAAGACATAATCAGGACAGATGATACTTGGAAAATCACAACTGATGGACCAATTTTATCAAATAACGAATACGACGGAGAAGAGTACGACGCCCGCAAAGAAATGACAGGTTGGAATACCGTTAATTTCGATGATAAAAAATGGCTTTCGGCAGAATATGTTCAAGAACCGGGCGGATTCTATGAAGGGCAGATGTCGGCTAATATGAAAGTAAAGGGTGAAGTAAAACCGATTTCTATAAAACAAACGCCACGCGGCACTTATATCTTAGATATGGGACAAAATATGGTGGGCTGGTTGCAATTGAAAGTCAAAGGAAATAAAGGCGATAAAATCACGATGAAATTTGCTGAATCGCTTCAGCCAGACGGTTCTTTGTACATTGCCAATTTGCGTGATGCAAAAACAACTGATATTTATACTTTAAAAGGCGAAGGAGAAGAAATTTGGGAACCTCGTTTTATTTTCCACGGATTTAGATTTGTTGAAATTTCAGGATTTACCGCAAAACCAACACTAGAAAATTTTGTTGGAAAAGTAGTTTATGATGATATCCAAACCACAGGAACTTTTGATTCTTCAAATCCAATAATGAATCAGATTTTTAAGAATGCTTGGTGGGGAATTAGTGGGAATTATAAAGGAATGCCAATCGATTGTCCACAGAGAAATGAACGTCAGCCTTGGTTGGGAGATAGAACAACGGGGGCTTATGGCGAAAGTTTTCTATTCGATAATAATGCTTTATACGCAAAATGGTTAGACGATATTAAAAATTCGCAAACTATAGACGGTGGACTTCCAGATGTAGCGCCAGCTTTCTGGCGTTATTATGGAGACAATGTAACGTGGCCAGGAACATATATCACGGTTGCAGATATGTTGTATCAACAATTTGGCGATGGAAAAGTGGTAGAAAAACAATATCCGTACATGAAAAAATGGATGGATTATATGGAAGAAAATTATCTGGTTAACGATTTAATGACCAAAGATAAATATGGAGATTGGTGCGTTCCGCCAGAATCTCTAGAATTAATTCGTTCAAAAGATCCAGCTCGTTTAACGGATGGCGAATTGATTTCGAGCGCTTTTTATTATCAGCTTTTGAACATCATGAAGAAATTTGCTGTGATTGCAAATTCAAAAAATGACATTCAACATTATGATGATTTGGCTTTAAGAATAAAAAAAGCATTTAATACCAAATATTTGAATGCGGACAAAAACAGTTATGCAAACAATACGGTTACAGCCAATTTATTGCCTCTAACTTTCGGAATGGTTCCAGAAGGACTTCAAATCAAAATATTCGAAAATTTGGCACATGAAGTTGAAGTGACTAAAAACGGTCACGTAAGTACAGGAGTTATTGGAACACAGTTTTTAATGCGAACGTTGACCAATTTCGGTCGTGGTGATTTAGCTTTCAAATTAGCCTCAAACAAAACCTATCCAAGTTGGGGTTATATGGTAGAAAACGGTGCCACTACAATATGGGAACTTTGGAACGGAAATACCGCAGATCCAGCGATGAATTCGCAAAATCACGTAATGCTTTTAGGTGATTTACTGATTTGGTATTACGAAAATATGGCGGGAATCAAAAGCAATCCTGAAACTCCGGGCTTCAAACAAATCATCATGAAACCAGATTTCAATGCAGGATTGACTTATGTAAACGCTTCTTACGAATCGGTTTACGGCTTAATTAAAAGTGATTGGAAGAAAGATAAAAAGGCTTTAGTTTGGAATATTACAATTCCAGCCAATACTTCTGCAATTGTTTATCTTCCTGCTAGTGATGTATCGACTATTTTAATCAATAAACAGAAGCTGGATAAGACTTCTTTCGCTTATTCTAAAGACAAAAATCAGGTTATCGTTACACTTTCGTCAGGAAATTATGCGATAAACGTTAAATAACCTGCATTTTTAGTATTTCGGGACAGTACAGGATACATTGTTAATTTTTTAGTGTTATTTTTACACTTAATAAATATTTTTACCTAAAAAAATGTTAGGTATATATTTATAGTCGAAAAAAATAATTCATAATATAATTAAGAATGAAGATCACAAAATTAGCATTTGTCTTGTTTGGACTTTTCCTTTTAGGAAGTTGTAAGTCGGCTTTAGAAAAAAAGACTTGGAAAGAAGGAATTCTCGTAGACCAATTTGTTTACGATAAAGCACCTTATCCATCTTGCCATGCCATTACAATTGTCGAAGCTACAAATGGTGATTTAGTTGCTTCTTGGTTTGGCGGAACTCACGAAAGAAATCCGGACGTTTGTATTTACGTTGCCATAAAACCGAAAGGAAGTGATACTTGGAACGAAGGCGTAAAAGTAGCTGACGGAGTAATGAAAGAAGGGCCAAGATTACCAACTTGGAATCCGGTTTTATATCAAATACCGGGTGGCGATTTAATGCTTTTCTACAAAATTGGACCAAAACCATCGGAATGGTGGGGCGTAATCAGAACTTCATCTGATGGCGGAAAAACATGGTCTGAGGCTCAAAAAATGCCTGATGGTTTCTTAGGACCAATCAAAAATAAACCTGTTTTATTAAGTAACGGAACTTTATTATGTCCGTCAAGTATCGAAGGCGACGGCTGGAGACTTCGCATGGAATCTACTCCAGATTTCGGAAAAACTTGGGTAATGGGCGATACGCTTCCAAGAGGAAAACAAAAAATCAATGCGATTCAGCCAAGTATTTTATTTCACAAAGATGGAAGTATTCAGGCAATCGGAAGAACAAGAAACAGAGCAATTTTCAGCACTTTCTCAAAAGACAACGGAAAAACGTGGTCGGATGTTGAGTTAATCGGACTTCCAAATAACAATTCTGGCACAGATGCTGTAACACTTAAAGATGGAAGACATTTATTGGTTTACAACCACGTTCTTCCTCCTGGAAAAGAAGCAAAAGGACCAAGAACGCCTTTGAATGTTTCGGTTTCTAAAGACGGAATTCATTGGAATGCAGCTTTGGTTTTAGAAGATTCAAAAATCAGTCAATATTCTTATCCTTCGATGATTCAAGGTTCAGACGGAATGGTGCATATTGTTTATACTTGGAGAAGAGAAAAACTGAAATACGTAAAAATTGATCCGAGTAAATTAGTGGCGCTTCCTATCAAAAATGGAATTTGGCCAGGAGAAGAAGGAAAAGTGGTAACAGCTGTAAAGGCAGAAGAAGAGTAAAAAGATAAGCCACAGATTAAAAGGATAAAAATGATTTTTATTCTCATTAATCTCCAAAATCTGCTCAATCTGCGAGAGTAAAATTTTTTCTCGCAGATTGAGCGGATTGAGCAGATTTTTTAATCCAAATAATCCTTTAAATCTGTGGCAGAAAAATATATAAACATGAAATCAAAAAAACATTTATTAATTGCCATGCTTGTTGTTCTATCAACAACGTTCAACAGCTGTGCAACGGCTCAGTCATCCAACAAAAAGCAAAAATATAAAGTTGCTGTTTGTGATTGGATGATTTTGAAAAGACAAAAGCTAGGTTCTTTTGCTTTAGCAGCTGAGATAAAAGCTGATGGAATCGAACTAGACATGGGAGGTTTAGGAAACAGACCAACTTTTGACAGCAAATTAGGCGATCCTGTAGAAAGACAAAAATTCTTAGATAAATCGAAAGAAACTGGAGTTGGAATCAGTTCGATTGCGATGTCTGGATTTTATGCACAATCATTTGCTACAAGAGAAATCACACCCATGATTAATGATTGCATTCAGGCAATGAAAAACATGAAAGTTAAAATAGCGTTTCTTCCTTTAGGAACACAAACAGATTTGGTTAAGAATCCAGAATTACGTCCAGAAGTAATTAAGAGATTGCAATGGGCAGGAAAAGAAGTGGGGAAAATTGGAGGTGTAATTGCAATTGAAACTTCTTTAAGCGCAACAGAAGAGAAAAAACTTTTAGATGAAGTGGGTTCCAAATACATTAAAAGCTCTTTCAACTTTGCGAATGCATTAGATAATAAAAGAGATATTTCTTCAGAATTAAAGATTTTAGGAAAGAAATATGTAGCACAGATTCATGCATCAAATACTGATCAATTTTGGTTAGAAAAAGACCCTGCGATTGATATGCCAAAAATCAAACAAACTTTGGACGAAATGAAATGGAGCGGATGGCTGATTGTAGAACGTTCTAGAGACGCGACACAAGTTCATAATGTAAAAGCCAATTATGGAGCAAATGTAGCTTATTTGAAGAAAATTTTTCAAAATTAAATAAAAATTCAGTGATGAATATGTAATCGTTAAACTAAACAAATTATCACTACAAATCTGCCGAATCTGCTAGATCTGCGAGAGTTTATTTTTTCCCGCAGATCTAGCAGATTAAGCAGATTAATTTTAAACAGAATACCCAAAAACAGCATACTATGAAATATTTACAATTACTTTTTTTATGTCTTTACGTCTCTTTCGCGACAGCGCAAAACATTACTGTTGTTAGTGACGCAAGTTCGCCAAGAGCAAAATTTGGAGCGGAGAAATTATCAGAAACCCTTTCAGCAAAAGGTTTCAAAGTAACCTCTGTTGACAAACTGAAAAACTCAAAAGATAAAGTAATTGTTATTGGAGAAAAAGGAACTGACTTTTGGAAAAAGAATGCGAAAAGTGCTAAAATCGATGATAGCAAATTAACCAAGAAAGAAGGTTTCTTAATTCGTACTCAAAAAAACATCATTTTCATTGAAGGAACCGATGCAAGTGGAACGCTGTACGGGGCAATGGAATTGGTAGACAGAATTAAAAGTTCAGGTCAGCTTCCATCAGAAATCAATATTGAAGACAGTCCAGAAATGGTTCTTCGTGGAGCTTGTATCGGAATGCAGAAACCCGTTTATCTTCCAGGACGCGATGTTTACGAATATCCGTATACGCCAGAAACTTTTCCTTGGTTTTACGATAAAGCACTTTGGATTAAATACTTAGATATGTTGGTAGATAACCGCATGAATTCTTTGTATTTATGGAACGGACACCCGTTTGCTTCTTTGGTAAAATTAAAAGAATATCCTTTTGCGGTTGAAGTAAGCGATGAAGACTTTAAAAAGAACGAAGAAATCTATAAATTCCTGACAGTTGAAGCTAACAAAAGAGGAATTTGGGTAATTCAGATGTTTTATAACATTATCGTTTCTAAGCCTTTCGCAGAGCATTACAACATTAAAACGCAAGATCGTTCTAGACCAATCACGCCTTTGTTGTCTGATTATACTAGAAAATCTATTGCCGCTTTCATCGAAAAATATCCAAACGTTGGATTAATGGTTTGTTTGGGAGAAGCAATCAATACCGTTGATGATGACGTAGAATGGTTTACCAAAACGATTATTCCAGGTGTTCGCGATGGTTTGCAAGCATTAGGAAAAACAGAAGAACCACCGATTATCT
Organism: Flavobacterium panacis; assembly: GCF_024649945.1. Taxonomy (GTDB): domain Bacteria; phylum Bacteroidota; class Bacteroidia; order Flavobacteriales; family Flavobacteriaceae; genus Flavobacterium; species Flavobacterium panacis. The sequence continues at coordinate 180,201 of NZ_JANKMS010000006.1, forward strand.
TAAGATCTCATGATACAGACGGACCTTTGGTGATGGAGAAATCGCTTCCATTATACAAAAACTTATATACAGAAAGTAAATATACAGGTGAGTCTTTAACGACTTATACTCCAGGAGGACCTTGGGGAGAAACACACAAACAGTTGAGCGCTTTAAAATCAATTCATATTGAGAATGTTCACATTTTGGCAAACTTAGAACCTTTCAGATATGGTTCTCCAGATTTTATCCAAAAGACAGTAAAAGCAATGCACAGCGTGCACGGAGCCAATGCGTTACACTTGTATCCGCAAGCTTCTTATTGGGATTGGCCATATTCTGCCGATAAAACAAAATCAGGAGAACGTTTGTTAGAAATGGATCGAGACTGGATTTGGTACAAAGCTTGGGCAAGATATGCGTGGGACAGCAAAAGAGATAGAAACGAAGAAGTTAAATATTGGGATAATGATTTAGCGAAGAAATTCGGAACAAGTCAAGAAGCGGCAAATAATATTTTAAAAGCATACGAAGAAACAGGAGAAATTGCTCCAAAAACGTTAAGACGTTTCGGAATCACAGAAGGAAACAGACAAACTTTATTGTTAGGAATGTTTGAAAGCCAATTGGTGAATCCGTCAAAATGGAGAGTTTATCCAGGTTTCCACGAATCTTGTGGCCCAGCGGGTGAATTGCTTTTAGAATATGCTAAAAAAGAATGGAATAAAGAACCACATTCTGGTGAACTTCCAACGCAGATTATTGCTGAAATTACAGAACACGGAAGATTGGCAGTTGAAGCTATCGACAAAGCCGAAGCTAGTGTAACGAAAGACAAAGAAGAATTTGCACGTCTTAAAAACGATATGCATGCGTACAAAGCTTTCGCCGATTTCTTTTCAGAAAAAGTAAAAGCAGCTTTGTTGGTTTTGAGATACAGTTATTCAAATGATATTGCTGATTTAGACAAAGCGATGCCTCATTTAGAAAAAAGCTTGGAACATTACGAATTATTGGTAAAATTAACGAAAGACACGTATCACTATGCTAACAGTATGCAGACAGCACAACGTAGAATTCCGATTGGAGGAGACGACGGAAACAACAAAACTTGGGCTGAATTATTACCGCACTATGAGCGTGAATTGGCTAATTTCAAAAGAAATCTAGAGAAGCTAAAATCTTCAAAAGATGGAAAAGTAGAAAGCAAAGAAGGGAAACCTTGGAAAACTGCTGATGTAACTTTTATTGACGAAAAACCGGGAACTTATTTAGTAAAAACAGGAACAAAAGTCTACGGAACTGATATTTCTGAACTAACTAAAATAGCTCCTGAACTTCAAAACCTAAGAGGATATTCGTTTGTAGAAAACGATCAAAACGAAAAAGGAACACACTTAAAGTTTAGAAATACAAAAGCCGTTAAATTAGTAGTTGGTTATTTCAATTCAGATCAGAAGAGATTTTTATTACCTCCAAGTTTAGAGACAGATGCTGCAGGAAATGCTCATGGTCAAGCTGAAGTAATTCTGGCAAGTGCCATGAATTTGAAAGATTTACCACGTGTAAATATTCATACGTATACTTTCCAACCAGGAGAAAATAAATTGGATTTAGGAAAAGGAAAAGTATTGATTTTAGGCTTCATCGATGCCGATCAAAATATTACACCACGTGATGTCGGATATATTGATGCAGGAGAGAAAGCAGCAGTAGATTGGTTGTTTTATTAATGGACGTTCCTGCAAGGTTTTCAAAACCTTGTAGGTATAAATAAAAGTTTAGAATTAAAAGAATAATTTGGGCGTGTTCGCCGCGGCGAATCGGGCTGTACGTTCCCGCTTTTTTTGGGGCGAAGAAAAATCGCCTCAAAAAAGAGCTCCACTGCCATCCTTCACGCGAACAAAGGTATAAACACAATCTTGTCATCCCGAGGAACGAGGGATCTCCGCAAGAAACTCGACAATAGTTTGTCATTTCGACGTAAGGAGAAATCACACACGGGATTCGACAAAGATTAGAAATAACATTGCGGAGTTACTAGTGTGATTTCTCCCTTCGGTCGAAATGACAAAACAGCGAATTAAACTTCGCAGAAATAACAACTTAAATTACCTTATATAACTTATATGGTTTTTAAAAATATGAACAGAATAGTTTTTTTTATTTTTTGTTTTTTTTCAAGTCTTTGCTTTGTTTGGAGTCAGAGCAAAGATTCAGGTAAATTTCGAAAAGAGATTTCTCTGAATTCATCTTGGGAAACCATAATCTTGGAAAATCTTCCGGTGCAGGAAGAGAGGTTTGTAGACCATCCTAAAACTGATTCCAATTGGCAGCAGGTTAGTGTGCCTCACAATTGGGATCAGTATTATGGTTTCAGAAGAACAAAACATGGAAATTTGCACGGTACTGCATGGTACAAAAGAACATTAAAACTCGACAAAACTACGGCTGGAAAAAGACTCTTTTTGTTTTTTGAAGGCGTTAGTTCTTATGCGACTGTTTGGGTAAACGGTAAAAAAGTGGGCGAACACAAAGGTGGTCGAACCACTTTTACGCTTGATATTACCAAAGCAGTTTCTTTAGAAAAAGAGAATCAGATTTTAGTAAAAGCGTCACATCCATCCTTTATTGCAGATCTTCCTTGGGTTTGCGGAGGATGTTCTGGCGAATGGGGATTCTCAGAAGGTTCTCAGCCAATGGGGATTTTCAGACCCGTTTCTTTAGTGATTACAAACGATGTTAGAATCGAACCTTTTGGAGTTCATATCTGGAATGACAAATCGGTTTCGAAACAAAAAGCGACTTTGCTTACGACAACAGAAATTAAAAATTACGGAACTTCAGATCGAAATCTAACCATCGAAAATGTCCTTTTCGATGCTTCAGGGAAAAAGGTTTCGACATCAAAAAGTACAGTTAAAAATACTTCAGGCGAAATAAAATTGGTTGCTCAGACTTTACCGGAAATTCAAAATCCGAGATTATGGTCGCCATCTAATCCGTATTTGTATAAATTGGTTACTTCTGTTTTTGAAAACGGAAAAATAATCGATCAATTAACAACGCCTTACGGAATTCGCTGGGTGAGTTGGCCAGTGAGTCGTGATGGAAAAGACAATCGTTTTTTCATTAACGACGAACCTGTTTTTATAAATGGCGTTTGCGAATACGAACATCAAATTGGAAATAGTCATGCGTTTTCAGACGAACAGATTCATGCCAGAATTGAACAAATCAAAGCGGGTGGATTTAACGCTTTTAGAGAAGCGCATCAGCCTCATAATTTATTGTACCAAAAAGAATTAGACGAAAACGGGATCTTATTCTGGAGTCAGTTTTCGGCACATATTTGGTACGATACGCCAGAATTCAAAGAAAATTTCAAAACCTTATTGCGCGAATGGGTTAAAGAACGCAGAAACAGTCCATCAGTTGTCATGTGGGGATTACAGAATGAAAGTACAATTCCGAAAGAATTTGCAGAAGAATGCACGCAGATTATCCGCGAAATGGATCCGTTATCGGCTTCACAAAGAATTGTAACGACTTGTAATGGAGGAGAAGGAACAGATTGGAATGTGGTTCAAAACTGGTCAGGAACGTATGGCGGAGATCCGTTAAAATACCATTTAGAAATGACGACTCAGTTGTTAAATGGAGAATACGGTGCTTGGCGTTCGGCAGATTTACATACGGAAGGCGAATTCGACCAAAAAGGAACTTTAAGCGAAAACCGTTTTTCTCAATTAATGGAAATTAAAGTAAGAGAAGCGGAATCGGTTCGAGATAAAATCGCGGGACAATTCAATTGGCTTTTTGCTTCGCACGAAAACCCAGGACGTGTACAAAACGGAGAAGGATTTAGAGATATTGATAAAGTCGGACCAGTAAATTACAAAGGACTTTTTACGATTTGGGGAGAGCCTTTGGATGCGTTTTATATGTATCGCGCCAATTATGCTTCAAACAAAACAAATCCGATGGTTTATATTGTTTCGCACACTTGGCCAAGTCGTTGGGAAAAAGCAGGAATCAAAAACGGAATTGATATTTACTCGAATTGTGACGAAGTTGAATTGTTTAATGATGTGAATAAAGTTTCACTGGGAAAACTAAAAAATCCGGGAATTGGAAAGCATTTTCAATTTAACAATGTCAATATTCAGTACAATGTTTTATATGCTGTTGGATATGTAAACGGAAAAGCCGTTGCCAAAGATTATATTGTTTTGAATACTCTTCCGAAAGCGCCAAATTTAGAAACTCTAGTTTCTGATAGAACGGATATTTTAAAAGCAAAAACTGGTTTGAACTATATCTACAGAGTAAATTGCGGTGGTTCAGAATATACAGATCGTAATGGAAATACTTGGTTTACCGATACACATAAAAGCGGTCAAAATACTTGGGGATCATTGTCTTGGACAGATAATTTCGAAAAATTGCCAGATTTCTTTGCAAGTCAGAGAAGCAGTTTTGATCCTGTAAATGGTACAAAAGATCCAGAATTATTTCAGAATTTCAGATACGGAGTGGATAAATTACTTTATGAATTTCCTGCACCAGACGGAGAATATGAAATTGAATTGTATTTCTCAGAACCTTGGTACGGAACAGGCGGAGGATTAGACTGCAAAGGCTGGCGTTTGTTTGATGTTGCCATTAATGATGCTGTAGTTTTAAAAGATTTTGATATTTGGGCAGAAGTGAGACATGATAAAGCGTTAAAGAAAACTTTTACTGTAAAAAGTGTCAATGGAAAAATAGTGATTTCGTTTCCAAATGTAAAAGCGGGACAAGCCATTATTTCAGCGATTGCGATTGCAACAAAAAATAAAAATGTAAAACCAACGGACCAATCGCCAAGAAATATTCAGAATGTAAGTTTAGATGCTAAAGATTTTAAAATGGCTTCTTGGTTAGATATTAATTCAAAACAATATTCAAACTCTGAAGTTATTTTTACGGAATTGCCTTCAGAAGTTTTTGGTGCAGATTATTTACAGTTTGCTGATAATTCAAAAGTTTCAGGTTCATTCACAGCAAAAGAAGAATCGACTATTTTTGTTTTAATTGATGATAAAATAAAGTCAATAAAAGGACTTTCAGATTATAAAAAAATAGAAGAAAAAGCGAAAAACAATAACGGAATTTCTTTTGATGTTTTCACTAAAAAAGTAAAGAAAGGCGAGAAAGTTATTTTTGACAATAAAGAGACAATTTTGACAATTGCAGTTGTTCCAACTTACGATATGGGCGAAAAAGACGATTCGAGACCTGTTGTAATTATAGAAGCAGAAAAAACAAAAACTACAGGAGAAGGAATTGAAAAAGGTAATTTCAAAAAAGCCGATTATATTGAGTTCACTAAAAAGACCAATAATAGTATCGAATTTGAAGTAAAACCAGGTGTTGCAGGGATTTATTTAATGCGTTTCCGTTTTATGAATCGAAATGAAATGCCAATGAAAGTGAAATTCAAAATGGAAGATGCGTATGGAATCCTAATGAGAAACGATACGATTGAATTTTTCCCTTCACCAGAAAAATGGAAAATTTTGAACACAACATCAGGAGGTTATATCAATGCAGGAACGTATAAAATTACTTTAGATGGAGATGATTTGAAAGGGCTGATGATTGATAATTTCGAGTTTCAGTAGATTTTTTTAGAGGGACAAAGTGACGAGTAACAAAGTGACAAAGGTTTCTTTTGAAAAGGTATTAGTTTGTCAGGCTGAGCGAAGTCGAAGCCCACGCAAAGTAATTCTACAATTTAGGATTATAAAGAAATAAAATAATCTCGCAAAGACGCAAAAACGCAAAGTTTTTTTCTGAACCATATAAGTAATATAAGTTCAATTAAGACAAAACTTAAATTATGTTATATTACTTATATGGTTTAATTTACTTTGCGACTCTGCGACTTTGCGAGAGAAAAAATAAAAATATGTTTAAAAAAATTACACTTGCATTATTGTTTTCGGTATCAATTTTTGCACAAAAACAAGCCAGAATTGTAGAAGACTTCAACAAAAAATGGAACTTTAAATTAGGAGATTATCCCGAAGCGATAAATGCTAATTATAACGTATCAGATTGGAGAACGCTTCAATTGCCGCACGATTGGAGTATTGAAGGCGCTTTTGATAAAGATGCTAAAACCAAACAAGCGCAAGGATTTTTGCCTGCTGGAAAAGGATGGTATCGTAAAGTTTTTACGATTCCCGCGAGTTGGAAAAGTAAAACAATTTCGATTGAATTTGATGGTGTTTTTAAGAATAGCGAAGTATTCTTAAATGGGAAATCATTGGGAGTTCGTCCAAATGGTTATATCTCATTTGCCTACGATTTGTCTCCGTATTTAAATTATGGACAAGCCAATACTATCGCAGTTAAGGTCGATAATGATTCTCAGCCCAATTCAAGATGGTATACAGGTTCTGGAATTTACAGAAATGTGAGATTGGTGGCTAGCGAAAAATTGCACGTAGGGAAGTGGGGAACTTTTGTAACTACACCTGAGGTTTCAACAAAGCAATCAAAAGTGCATTTAGAAGTTACAATCAATAACGATAATGATAGTGCCAGAGAATTTACATTGGTGACTTCAATTTTAGATGCTAAGAATAAAGAAGTAGCCAATAAAACTTCGGTAGAGAAAATCGGAGCTAAAACTTTTGAAACTAAAGTGCATAATCTCGATGTTCTAAAGCCACAATTATGGAATACTGAAAATCCGTATTTGTATAAAGTCATTACAAAAATCTACGAGAAATCGGTACTAGTTGATAATTACGAAACTCCACTTGGATTTAGATTTTTCAACTTCGATTCAGAAAAAGGATTTTCATTAAACGGTGTTCCAACTAAAATTTACGGAGTTTGCCTGCATCATGATAACGGTGCTTTAGGTGCTGTAGAAAATATTCATGCTGTTAGAAGAAAACTGACTTTGATGAAAGAAATGGGAGCAAACGCTATTAGAATGTCTCATAATCCTCATTCTTTGGAAATGATGCAATTGTGCGACGAAATGGGATTCATCGTTCAGGACGAAGCTTTTGACGTTTGGAAAAAGAAAAAAGTAACCAACGATTACCACAAAGATTGGGATGCTTGGCACAAACAGGATTTAGAAGATTTTATTAAAAGAGACCGCAATCATCCATCGGTTATGATGTGGAGTATTGGTAATGAAATCAGAGAGCAGTTTGACAGCACTGGAATTGCGATTACGAGAGAATTGGCTAAAATTGTAAAGTCATTAGATGTAACTCGTCCCGTAACTTCTGCCTTAACAGAAAATGTGATTGAGAAGAATTTTATCTATCAATCAGGCGCTTTAGATCTTTTGGGATTCAATTACAAACATGAAGATTATAAGGATTTCCCAACTAAATTTAAAGGGCAAAAAATATTAGCTTCAGAAAGTGTTTCAGCTTTAGAAACACGTGGACATTATGATCAATCGGATATTATTCAGGCTTGGCCGGTAAAACACGGTGCTCCATTTGATGGAAATGCAGATTGGACGGTTTCGGCTTACGATCAAATAAAATCGTATTGGGGCGCAACGCACGAGGAAAACTGGAAAACAATAAAAAGTCAGGATTTCATGGCAGGAACTTTTATCTGGACTGGATTCGATTATATCGGAGAACCAGATCCTTATCCGTTTCCTGCAAGAAGTTCGTATTTCGGAATTGTAGATTTATCCGGACTTCCAAAAGATGTATATTATATGTACCAAAGCGAATGGTCAAATAAAACGGTTTTGCATATTTTACCACATTGGAACTGGAAAAAAGATCAGGAAATCAACGTTTGGGCGTATTACAACAATGCAGATGAAGTGGAATTATTCTTAAATGGAAAATCATTAGGAAAGAAATCAAAACAAAATGATGATCTACATATTTCTTGGAAAGTGAAGTTCGAACCGGGAACTTTAAAAGCGGTTTCAAGAAAGAATGGAAAAGTAGTTTTAGAGAAAGAAATTAAAACCGCTGGAGAAGCTTCTAAACTGAATTTAGAAGCAGATAAAAAAGTGATTAAAAATGATACTTACGATTTAGTTTACGTAACGGTTTCGATGACAGATAAAGACGGGAATTTAGTTCCCGATGCAATGGATTTAATCAATTTTGAAGTTACGGGCGGAGGAAAATTAGTTGGAGTTGATAATGGTTATCAAGCCAATTTGGAATCTTTTAAAGCGAATTCCTGTACGCTTTTTAACGGAAAATGTGTTGCGATTATTCAATCTAATGGAAAGAAAGAAAATATTCAGTTGAAAGCGAGTGTAGGAAATTTACAAACTTCTGTTGTTGAAGTTAAGGTAGAATAGATTTATTGCTCGCAAAGTCGCTAAGACGCGAAGTTTTTTGAACCATATAAGTCATGTAAGAGATTTTAAGTTTTTACTTAATTGAACTTATATGGCTTATATGGTTTATTTTTTATATAATCTTTGTGCCTTCGCGACTTTGCGAGATTTTTAATAATATGCTTTGAAGTATTGTTTGTGCTTTTTTATAAAATTAAACCTATATTAGCTTAAATAACATTTAAAAGCCGTAAAATGACTTGTACAATTTATTCGCATCATTTAGGACTGGATAAAATCAAACAAATATTTCTTTCTCATGTTCCTAAAGGAGTTTTTTCTGTCAATGGTGAAAACCTCGAATTTGAAGTAAAAGGCGGAATCTTAAGTCCGTCAAAAAAAGTGACCATTTTTTACAGAGAAAGAGCTGTTCCTTCTTATCAAATTCCGCAAATTGACGATTCTGAATTAACTGCCAATTTAAAAGGATTGTATGGTTTTGTAGATTCGCTACCAACTGATAATGAAAAGGTAAAAGGATTGTTTCTTCATAAAATACAAACGCTGAATTCTGAATTTTCTATTCGTGAAGACAAAGGAGAACTAAAAGAATTGAAAGCTATTATAGCCGATCTTGCAAAGGAATTTGATGCTGTTTTGTTTGTTCAGCCTAAAACTATTATTAGTAAATCTGAAACACAGCATTTTTTAAATAAAGATCTAAATCTGATTATTAATACAGAAGGAAAATGTGAAATAGATAATTTAGAAGTTCATATCAATTCCGAATATTTTGATAACGATCAGAATGAATTAGAAGAAGATCAAATTGAAAGAAAAGCCAAAAATGAAGAAATTCTTGAAAGGAAAAATATTAAAATCAACAAACATTTGCCTTGTATTGAATCGGAAAGAGAAACTACAATTCGGTCAGCAAAAGAAATAGCTGAAAGAGTGAGTGTTTTGGCCGTAACGAATTTGGTGGCTTTTAATAGTATTTCACCAGAAGAAGCTGTTGATTATTTAAAAAATTATAAACTTTGGGAGTCTGTAACAGAAGGCGAAAAAGAGTTTTTAGCAAATCCAACAGATGACAGGAAAATGTATGAAACTTGGAAATGTGAAGGAATCTGGACATTAACCTGGGCTTTGAAAAAAGTAGAAACTCTTGATTTTCCAAGCGAGTTTTGCAATCTGGAAAATATCAGTGCAGAGAATTATCCTGTTGGAAAAGACAAAGATCCTTTTGATTTTATAAATGCAGTGAATGAAGTTCGCTCTAAAAAAGAAATTTTAGATGCAGCCGATTTGTATTACAGATACAATTGGGCTTGTGTAGACGAAAGAATTAAAGGAAATCAAATTGAAGGCATTAATCCTGGAATTGTTTACGAAAGACAATACGCACTTAATTGGCTGATTCATTATATGGGTCAAGATTGGGATAACGTAACTTGTGATACTTAATAAGTAGATAGTTTTATTGCTTGCAATCCCAATAACCATCGGGAGCTAAGACGCAAATTTTTTGAACCATATAAGTTATGTAAGTAATTTAAGTTTTTGCTTAATTGAACTTATATGACTTATATGGTTTGTTTTTTAAAATTTTACGTTTTAGCGACTTCCGAAGATTCTTTATATATTTATAAAAAAACAAAATGACTCCTACTTTTTTTGCAGATCAGAAAGACTTTAGAAAATGGCTTGAGAAAAACCATCAGAAAGAAAAAGAACTTTTGGTTGGTTTTTATAAAGTTACAAGCAAAAAGCCTTCTATGAGTTGGTCAGAATCTGTTGATCAAGCGCTTTGTTTTGGCTGGATTGACGGCGTTCGAAAGTCGGTTGATAAAGACAGTTATACGATTCGTTTTACACCCAGAAAGACTTCTAGTATTTGGAGCGCTATCAATATTCAGAAAATAGAAGATTTAACTAAAGCGGGTTTAATGACCAATGCAGGTTTAAAAGCGTTTAGTTTTAGAACAGAAAATAAATCTAAAATTTATTCGCATGAAAAAGAACCAGTTCCGCTTTTAGAGGCTTATGAAAAGCAATTTAAAACCAATAAAATAGCGTGGGAGTTTTTTGAGAAACAAGCACCATCTTATAAGAAAGTAATGGTTCATTGGATCATGAGCGCTAAACAAGAAAAAACACAATTGTCGAGACTTGAAAAAACAATTATAGAGAGTGAAAATCAAAAAAGAGTCATGTAAAACTTTAGAATAAAATTTCTATTTTAGTCTACTGACATAAATAGGATTATGGAAATCGAAAATACCACAAAGATTAAAGGGGAAATTTTGCTGGGTATTATTTTTGCTCTCGAATTATACGCCTTGCCTGTTCAGTTTTATTTGCTATTAAAAGGTTCTGAATTTACTTTCTTCAGTGCCCCAGTTCGTTTTTTTAGCTTCTTTACTATTCTGACCAATACAATAGTTTTCTTTTGTAGCGCACTATTGCTGTTTGGAGGAAAATGTAAATTAAATTCCTTTTTTAAAAAGTGTACAACCATTACTGCAATCACGGTTTATATTTTAATTGTCGGAATGGTTTTTAATCTCCTTCTTCGTTCCCTTATTGATTTAAAAGGGCATCATCTTATTGTGAGCGAAATATTTCATACGGTTGTTCCAGTTTTGTTTTTCTTGTATTGGCTAGTTTTTGTCAGTCCAGAAAAAATTTCATTTAAGGTTATTTCGTTTTGGCTGATTTATCCGATTATGTATATCATTTACACTTTGTTTCACGGAATAATGACAAATTTTTATCCTTATCCGTTTATTGATGTTACTAAATTAGGTTTTGAAACCGCTCTTATAAACGGAACTTTTGTTTTAATTGCTTTTGTGGTTTTGTCTGTTATACTGATTTCTATTTCCAAAATGAGAACTAAAGAGATTTAGATTTTATTTATAAAAACAAAAATCAAATTATTACGTATATTTAGTATAAACCATTTTTCAAAATTTGAGAATTCTAATGACTTGAAACCAAAAAAGCATTCTATTCTTACTTTTTTGCAGTGCTTTAAGGAATTTGATGATAATTATTTTGTAAAAATGATGTTTTGTTGATATAAAATTTATATTTGCGCAAATAAAGGAAGACAAAGATTAGCTCAGAACAAGGAAATATTAGAATTGATGAAGCTTACTACAAAGAACTATTTTATTCTTTGTATCCAAGGCTTGTGAGCTATAGTTTAAACTTTGTTAAGGACAATTTCCTGGCCGAAGAAGTTGTCGAAAATGTAATGTTACAACTTTGGGAAAACCGTGTGAAGTTTGAAAAGATAAATGATGTAAAATCATATCTCTACACCATGGTTCGAAACGGTTCTTTATTGGCTTTGAAGAAAGAACAAAAAGTGGTAGAACTCGACCATAAACTTTCTGATGAAACTACAGAATTTGATTTTAATATTCTGGAAGAGGAATTATATTCTGATTTAATTGATGCTTTAAATTCGTTACCTGAAAAATGTAAAGAAGTTTTTGAACTTTCTTGTTTAGAAGGAATGAAATACAAAGATATTGCCGAACAGCTTAATATTTCTATCAATACCGTCAAGTCGCAACGTGCCAGAGCGATAGAATTATTGAAGGAAAAACTTAAAAATCACTCTGAACTTTTATTTATTTTGCTTTTTCTTTAAAAAAAATCAAAAAACCTTCCACCCATTTTTGATGTTTCGTACTCTTAGTTATATAACATTTACTTAAAGTGTTAATAACCGATACTTAATATCAAAAAATATGTCCCAAGGAAAGAAAGAATTTGTAATCGCTGCTCTCATAAGAAAAGAACTGCTTACGGGAGAATTATCGATTGAAGAAAATGCTCTTTTGCAAGAGTGGCTTTCTGTACCCGAAAATCAAGAATATTATCAGAAAGTTATTGATTTAGAAACTTTAAAGGGAAAAGAAAGATTTTATAATGCGGTCAATACTGATGCAGCTTTCGAAAGAATTAAGGAAAAACTTGGTTTTGAAGATTCACCTGTAATTTCACTTTTCAACTATAGAAAAGTATGGAGATATGCTGCAATTTTAGTTTTCTTAGCTGGAATCTCTTCTGTTTTCTTTTATCTGAATAAAACTGGAGAGCCAAAAAAGGAAGAAGTAGTGGTAAAAAGTATTGAGCCACAATACAATCATCCGACCCTGGTTTTGGCAGACGGAACGGTTGTTTCTTTAGAACCTAAAAAAGAAAAAATTGTTTCTAAGAACGGAGTCATCTCTAATGTAAACAAAGTCTTGGTTTACGATGCAAAAGCACTCAACGGAAAAGTTTCTACAGGAGAAAATAGTTTGATTGTGCCAGTTGGTGGTATTTATGCAGTTAATCTTTCAGATGGAACTAAAGTTTGGCTGAATTCAAAATCTACTTTAAAATATCCAGTTGAATTTAGTGGAAATACACGTAACGTAACTTTAGAAGGAGAAGCTTACTTTGAAGTAAGTAAAGATCCGAAGGCTCCATTTACAGTAAAAACTAAATCTGGAAACGTAACTGTTTTAGGAACTCATTTTAATGTGAGCGCTTACGAAGAAGACAAAAATTTTGAAACGACTCTTGCTGAAGGAAAAGTAAAAGTTTCTGAAGATAATCAAACAGTCGTTTTAAATCCAGGGCAACAAGCTCGTTCTAAAAATGCAGGTCTGAGTGTTGTCGATGTTGATCCATCTGTTTATACGGCTTGGAAAGATGGTAAGTTTTATTTTGAAAATGAAAATCTAAAAAACATTTTGACCAAAATGGCAAGATGGTACAACTTTAATGTGAAGTTCGAACAAAAAGCATTAGAGCAGATTAAATTCACAGGAATCGTTTTGAAAGACGAACCAATAGATCGTTTTCTTGATGTCATTAGTAAATCATCCAATGTTAAATATAAAATAACCAAAGTAAACCAAACGTATGAAGTAACCGTAAGTAAGTAAAAAAGAAAACCGGAAAATATTGCAGTATTTCCCGGCGAGTATTTGTTCAGTCGACAAAAAGAGTTCGAAATCAATTAACCAACCAAAACATTTAAAAGTATGAAAAAAAACCTATCCGCAAAAGATTGTGGGGTAAAATCCGCGCTTTGGGATAAATTTCTTGACCTTATGAAGAAATCCCTAATATTAACCATATTTCTTTTTAACGTAGTTGCCTTTGCCTATTCCCAAAAAGTAAGCATAAATGCAAGAAACCAATCAGTATCTAATGTTTTAAAAACAATTACGAGAAAAACCAATGTTGAGTTTTTCTATAGTGATGATGTTTTTGATGCACAGAGAAGAGTAAATATATCAGTCAATAAAGCTGATGTCATGGCAGTTATCAAAGAGTTAATAGGTGATAACTATAAAGCAGAATTCGTAAATAACAAATTGATTGTTATTGCATTAAATACAAAAGCAAATATAGGAACAGCAACAGCTTCTGTAGTAGATGAAGAAGTGAAAATTAAAGGAGTGGTAACCAATGCCAAAAAAGAATTTTTAATTGGTGCTACAGTCTGGGTAAAAGGTACTAGAAAAAGTGCTATTACCAATTTTGATGGTTCTTACGAAATCATGGCTAAAAAAGGAGACGTTCTTGTTTTTGAATATTTAGGATACAAAAAATCAGAAGTAACCGTTTCTGATAACTTAATTATTAATCCAATTTTGTTAGAGGATGTAAGCAAATTGGATGAAGTAAAAATCGTTTCAACAGGTTACCAAAAAATTGACAGAGAACGTTCTACAGGATCTTTCGTAGCAATTACAGCTAAAGAATTAGATAAAGTCCCGGTAAATAATGTGCTTCACAGATTAGAAGGGCAGGTAGCAGGTTTGCAATTAAATATTGAAGACTCTGACAACACTTTTGTTTACGGAAATACAAGAGGATCAGTTGAGGGAAATGGGAGTTATAAAGTTGCTATTAGAGGAACATCTACATTTGCAAATGCGGGATCTAATGCAATGCCATTAATTGTACTTGACGGTACGCCTACAGAGTTAGACATTAGAACCATTAATCCAAATGATATTGAGAAAATTACATTCTTAAAAGACGCTGCATCGGCTTCTATTTATGGAGCGAGAGCTGCAAATGGAGTAATGGTAATTGATACTAAAAAAGGAAAACAAGGACAAACCAGAATTAATTTTTCTCAAAATTATGGTTTTTCTAACAAGCCTTCTTTATCAAAATTGCCATTAATGAATTCTTCTCAGGTTTTAAATTTAGAGCAAGAATTTGTAGATAAAAATTTGGTTACAGATCCAGCAAGTATAACTTATATGTTAGCTCCTCCTATTAGTCAGGGAATGGAATTGATGTTTCAGTACAAAAGAGGTCAAATTTCTGAAGCTCAAAAAAATGCGGGTCTAGATGTATTGCGTAATCGTAATACTTACGGACAAGCAGAACAATATTTCCTGCAAGCTTCATCTACTCAAAACTATAATTTATCGTTTAGTGGAGCACAAAATGATTATTCGTATTTCATGTCGGGGTCGTACTCTAAGGAAGAAACTCAGGCAAAAGGAACTGATGGACAACGTTTAACTTTGTTATCTAACCAAGATTTTAAGCTTTTTAATTATTTAAAAATGACAACAAGCTTAAGAGGTTCGATCTTTAAATATAATGAAAATGCTTTAGGATTAAAGCCGTTAGGAATTGATGCAAATACATTGTTACCCTATAATCAAATTGTAGGAGATGATGGCAATTCAGTAAATTACTATCAACGTTATTACAGTGCTCAAACTATGGCATTGGAACAAAAGGGATATTTACCATGGACTTACAACTATATTGATGAATTGAACAATAGTGACAGGTCATCAAATGAATTAAATGTTGGTGCTACCATTTCGGCTACAGCTCCTTTATTAAAAGGTTTAGATGCCGTAGGTACTTATTCTATAGAAAGTGCACGTACATCAAATGATAATATGTACAATAAAGATACCTTCTTTGCACGTGATAGAATCAACTCGGCAACTTCTATAAATAGTAATGGCGATTTAGTAAATGCAATTCCGTTAGGAGGTATTTATCAAAATAATGAATTCGGTACAAGCAGTTATACGATGAGAGGGCAATTAAATTATGATGGCATTATTGGTCAGGATCATTTAATTAACGCAATGGCAGGTATCGAAGCTAGAGAAACTAGAGAAAGTCAAGACGGTAGAACGTTGTTTGGTTATAATCCAAAAACGCAAACGTCTGTAGATCTTCCTTCGTTAAATTACGTTGATGTAAACGGGTATAATTATACGTTAGGTTATGGTAACGAGCATAAAGATGTTCGTAGAAGATTTTTATCATACTATGCCAATGCTGGTTATACGTATAAAAATAAATATACACTTACAGGAAGTGCACGTTTAGATGACTACAATAACTTTGGAGTAGATAAAAGATTAAGAAGAACACCTTTATGGTCAACAGGAGCAAAATGGAATATTAAAGAAGAATCTTTCTTAAAAGACAGTAACTTTTTTAATAGTTTAGGTTTAAGAGCAAGTTACGGTTATAACGGAAATATCAATTTAGAAGTTTTTCCTTTTACAAACATCAGTTTAAGTAATTTGGATACTTTTTCGCAACAACCTTATGCTTTTATTACTGCTCCTGCGAATCCTAATTTGCGTTGGGAAAAAACTGCAATATTAAACTTAGGAGTTGATTTCTCTATCTTTAATAGTAGATTAAATGGTACTGTAGAATATTATAAAAAGAATAGTAAAGACTTAATTGTAGAGTTCCCAATTTCGCCATTTTACGGTGTTCAAAATAACGCATTAAAACAAAATGCAGCAACACTATCAGGAGAGGGAGTAGATTTAAGTTTGAACGGAACTATTCTTAAAGCAAAAGATTTTTCTTGGAATGCAGGTCTTGTAGTTACATACAATACTACAGAAGTAACAGATTCTCGTTTTCAAAATTTCAGCCAGTATTTAAATGGATCAGGAGGAACGCCACCAATTGAGGGCTATCCATTGAACAGTATATTTGCTTTTAGATCAGCAGGATTAGATGCAACTGGTAGAACACAGGTGTATGATAAGGATGGTAATATTGTGAACTCTTTTACTTCTTTAAAGAACATTGAGGACATGAAATATATGGGAACAAATATTCCATCTTATTTTGGAAGTTTTAACCACACTTTTACGTATAAAAAATTGTCATTATACATTTTGGCAACTTATAAATTCGATTACGTAATGTTTAAACCAACTTATGGAGGTTATGTAGACAGATCAGGAAGATTCAGTAGATACGATTTAAATACAGATATTGACAAAAGATGGAGAAATCCAGGAGATGAGGCAACTACATCGGTTCCAGGAATTGTGGGCTCAAGCGGACTAAGTTTTGCGAGATATATGAATTCAGATAACCGTATTATGGAGGGTGATCATATCCGTTTTAGAGAACTTTCACTAAAATATGATTTGAGCGAATTGATTGACAGAGGTTCTATTACTGGTGCTTCAGTAACTTTTACTGCTAGAAATCTTGGTTTCTTTTGGAGAAAAAACAAAGACGGTTTAGATCCTGACTTCTTGCCTTACACAGGAACTAACATGAAATTGCCGGCAATGGCAATGTACTCAATTGGTTTTAATGTTAATTTTTAATTTTTTAAAGATGAAAAAATATTTAAAATACATCACAATATTAGCTGTAGGAGCAATTGTTTTGAGCTGTGATAATTACGTTGATATCAAAACAGAGGGTAGATTAATACCTGAAGAAACGGAAAACTACAGATATCTGTTAAATAATTCGTCTACCTTGGACATTAATTATGGTGCTTTAGATGTAGCATCAGATGATATAAGTTTTCAAAATGATGCTCAAACAACTGCATTAGGATCTTCAGATTATTATCGTCCTTTTGTTAATCAATATAAATGGGCAGAGCAAATTTATTTTGACGGTGAAATAGATTATAATATGAATAGTATGTATAGTGCTTTGTACAATACTAATATTATAATCAGTGAAGTAATGCAAAGTAAAAGAGGAACAGAAGCTGAAAAATTGGCGATAAAAGGAGAAGCACAAGTTCACCGCGCGTTTATTTTTCTAACCTTAGTAAATGCTTTTGGCAAAGCTTATGATGCTACAACAGCATCAACAGATCTAGGTATTGTACTTTTTACAACTCCAACAGTTTCGGAAAATATTAGAAGATCTTCTGTTCAAAATGCATACGATATCATTTTAAGTGATTTGAACGATGCTGTAAATTCAGGATTA
Source organism: Flavobacterium panacis (assembly GCF_024649945.1). Taxonomy (GTDB): domain Bacteria; phylum Bacteroidota; class Bacteroidia; order Flavobacteriales; family Flavobacteriaceae; genus Flavobacterium; species Flavobacterium panacis. The sequence goes on from NZ_JANKMS010000006.1 coordinate 197,785, forward strand.
AAACCAATTAATTCAGGAAACAATGTAGCATTTCCTTCTAAAGCGGCTGCTTATGCACTTTTAGCAAGAACGTATCTGTATATGCGTAACTACCCTTTGGCTTTAGAAAACGCAGAAAAAGCATTGGCTATTCAAAGTACTTTAAATAATTATGAAGATTATGAGTTTAGTGCTTTTCCAACAAGAAGATTAGATAAAGAATTAATTCTATCAAAATGGAACGGATACAGTTCTCTTGCTTATGCGCCACAAATCCTATCATTAAGCAATGAGCTGATTAATACATTTGACACAAACGATTTACGTTATGTGTTGTTTACACAACCAAGCAGCACTTTTAGTTCGGATTACACAATTGGTAGATCTTATGCTAAAGAGGGAATAACAGGAGAAAGCCGAAACGGAGGTCCAACAGTTGCAGAAATGATGTTGATAAAAGCAGAATGTTTAGCAAGAGCTGGTTCTGGAGAATTGGCAATGACAGAAATCAATAAATTAAGACAAAAAAGATTCAGAGCTGCACAATACGTTGCCATGACCGCAACAGACAGTAAAGATGCTTTAATAAAAGTTTTGGCAGAAAGAAGAAGAGAGTTAATGGGACAAGGTAATTTTAGATGGTTCGATTTGAAACGATTAAACAAAGAACCAGAATTTGCTAGAACCATTACGCATACTTTTGCAGGACAGACGTTTACATTAGCACCAAATGGTGATCGTTACCAAATGCCTTACGCTCCAATTTATTATGATTACGCACCAAACTTACAGCAAAATCCATAATTAGATTAATCATAAAAGTGCACTCAAAATTTTTGAGTGCACTAAATTTCAAAAAACAAACAATATGAAAAATTTCAAACTGGTACTATTCTTTTTTGGTATCACTAGTACTTTATTGGCTCAAAGTGGCGGACAAAAATTTCTTCTTTCGCCAGAACATCCAAACGCTGGCGAAGAAATCACAATTACTTATGATGCAGCTGACACTCCTCTAGAAAATGCAAAACATGTTGAAGGTGTAGTTTATACTTACGATAACTTCAGATGGCTTGCAGATGATATTACGTTAAAATCGGTTGGCAATAAAAAATGGCAGACTAAAATGAAACTTTCAGATAAGGCGGCTTTTATTAACTGTGTTTTCAAATCGGATACGATTAAAGATAATGGAGGAAAATTGACGTATTCGTGGATTCTAGAAAAAAGTCTTGGTTCTTATGTAGGATGGGGATTTTTGAGAAGTCCAGATTTACAAGATCAAGTTCCGAATATTGTTCATGACAGTGCTTATATTAAAAAAGAAGTTTCTTTGTTTTGGATTAATAATGAATTGAAATATCACCCTGAAAGCCGTACGCATGTGTTTTATGAAGGTTCAAAATTGAAACAACTTGAAACTGGTGAACCACAGCCAAAACTGATTAAAAGAGAAGTTCGTTTTGTTTTAGGTGGAAAAGATTTAGACAATGCAACACAATACAACATTCAGAAAACGATTGGTTTATTGGCACCAGAACATAAAGTTTTTGCAGATTCTGTTCAGAATGTTTTATTGAAAAAATATCCAAACGGAGTTTTAGCACGTGATCTTGAAATTAGAAAGATTTTTAATGAAGCTGATTTCAATAAAAAAGTAGCGATGTATAATGCTTTTGAGAAAAACTTTCCGCAAAGCAAATTTCTTGATGTAAATACAGATACAGAAGGTTTGTTTTATGATAAAATGTTTAAAGGAATTGCTTACAACTATATCGTAAAAAACAAAGATTACAGCTATGCAATCAATAGTGTAAAAAATGTTTCTTATAATATCTTGGTAGATTATGCTTGGCATTTAATTTCAATTCCTTTTGATAGAGATCAGGAAGGAACTGAAAAAACATCATTGGAAACATTGAAAAAATATGCAGATGTAATTATCCCTGAAATGGAAAGCAGAGAAGCATTTGTACCAAAAGAATATGTTGGAAAATTATCTTTAAAAGAATGGCAGGCTCAAGCTTTACAAAATGCTGCAAGAGAATATTTTACTTATGCTAAACTTTTAGAAATTTTCAAAAACTATGATTTATCTAAAAAATATTTAGAGAAAATCAAACCACTTATGAAGTTTGAAGATGCACAATACAATGAAGTGTATTCAAGAATGCTTTTAAGAGAAGGAAAAACGGCTGAAGGAAAAGCTTATCTAGTTTCAGCTGCAAAAGCAAACAAAATCACGCCAACATCTATTGCAACTTTCAAAGATTTATTTGTAAAAGAAGGAAAAAAAGAAGCAGATTTTGAGGCTTATTTCCATTCTTTAAAATCAGAAACAAACGAAGAGCACAAAAAGAAATTAATCTCAGAATTGATCAATCTTCCAATTGACGGATTTGAGATGGAAAGCAGCCGTGGCGGAAAAGTAAAATTAGCTGACCAAAAAGGTAAAATTGTAGTTCTTGATTTCTGGGCAATGTGGTGTGGACCTTGTAAAAATGCAATGCCAGGAATGAATATGGCAGTGAATAAATACAAAGAAGATCAGAATGTAAAATTCTATTTTGTGGATACAATGGAATACATCAAAGATTTTAAAGCACAAACTCAGGCTTTTATCAAAGAAAAAGGATTTGATTTTACAATTCTTTACGATAGCAAAAATCCAAAAACAGGAAAATTTGATGCTGTTTATGACAAGTATTCAAAAGCATTTCATTTCTCTGGAATTCCAGAAAAAATGATCATCGATCAGAACGGAAAATTAAGATGGATGTCGAATGGTTATTTTGGAAGCCCAAGCGAATTGGCTGACGAAATTTCGATCATCGTTGAATATTTAAAATCTGAGAATAAATAATTTAGTTAATAAAGGTTAAGTAATGAAAATTGTTCATTTTTTATATCTCAGTGTTTTAGTATTGTGCTGTCAGATTGGTTTTTCGCAAACCATCTGGCAGGGACAGTACCACTCTTCCAGAATAATAGTTACAGGTGATCTTGACAGTAAAAAAGATTCTCTTTTGTTGAGTATTCCTGAAATGTCTTACGACGGAATAAAAGTTGGAATTCGAACAGAAAAGGATAGTGTTTTCTTTAAAAATGAAATGTATAATTTCGTTTTTAAAGGAAAGTACAATGCCGATAAAACTGCGATTTCTGGTATTTTTAATAACTATTCGATTCCAAATGCAGCAATTGTTTTAAAGAAACAAAGCAGTATTGAGCCTTTGTTTTTTTCGCAACATCCAAAGAAACCGTATCCGTATCAGGTTATTGATATGACTTTTTTAGGAAAAAACACGAAACTGACTTACGGAGGAACATTAACTATTCCGAAAGGGAAAAAGAAATATCCGTTAGCAATTTTAATTTCGGGAACCGGTCAGCACGATCGTAATTATACCTATATGGGAAGAGAGTCTTTTACGGTTTTAGCAGATTATTTGGCACGAAACGGAATTGCTTCTTTACGTGTAGACGACCGCGGATTTGGTAAAACAACAGGAGATTTCCAAAATGCCACAACAGGAGATTTTGCAGATGATATCGATGAAGAAATTGCATATTTGAAAAGCGACAAAAACATCGATGCTTCTTACATTGGATTAATAGGCCATAGTGAAGGCGGCATGATTGCATCGATTGTGAGTTCAAGAAACAAAGATGTAAAATTCATGATTAGCCTTTCTGGTGTTGGAGTAAGCGGATTGGAAATGCTGAATCTTCAAAATACAGCGATTCTTAAAAGCTATAATTTCACAGATAAAGTAGTAGCGAAACAAATGGAAATGTACAACATCATGTTCAATATTGTGTACAATACCAAAGACGGTGAATCGGCACAACCAGCGATGGAAGTAAAGTTGAAAGAATGGATGCAAAAGCAAGATTCGACAACTTTAAAAGAAGTACAATTGCTAGACGGACGTGATCAGACTTTCTTGTATCGTTACGGAAAAGATGCCGACAGAAAATGGTATCGTTATACGATTCATTATAAGCCAGAAAATTACCTTCCAAAAATCACCGTTCCCGTATATATAGCAAATGGCGATAAAGATATTCAAGTTCCAGCTGTTGAAAACATTGATTCGTTCAAAAAATATTTAGGAACAAAAGACCTTACGACAAAGATTTATCCAAATTTGAATCATATGTATCAGCATTGTAAAACTTGTACGCAAAATGAAGCCAAAGAAATTGATGAAGTTTTTGCCGAAGAAGTGCTGGTAGATATTTCAAAATGGATTTTGACCCGTTATAAAAAATGATGAAAAAAAAGATCTTTGTCAAAGTTCAAAACTTTGACAAAGATTAAAATCATCACAACTTTTCAATTGTAGTATTTCATTCTAACATCATGAAAAAAATAGTCCTTTTTATCGCATTTTTCTTTGCGATAAGTAATCTCACTGCTCAAATTTACGATCCAGTTTCGTTTACAACATCCGTAAAAGAAATAGGAGAGAACAAATATACTTTGAGTATAATTGCCAAAATTGATAAAAGCTGGCACATTTATTCTCAAAACGTTCCATCTGGCGGACCAGCACCAACAAATTTTACTTTTCCGAAGTCTAAAAACTACAAAACGATTGGTTCTGTAGTGGAACCTGCAGGACATGAAGTAGACGATCCGGTTTTTAATATGCGAATTAAATATTTTGCAGATAAAGCTGTTTTTACGCAGAATATAGAAAGAAAAACAAACGAAGCTTTTACTATAAATGCGACCATATTTTTTATGGTTTGTAATGATAACAGCTGTTTGCCTCCAGGAGAAAAAGAAGTAAAATTTACTTTTAAAAAATCAGATACGCCAGTTAAAAACGAAGATACGGCAGTTGCAGTAACAGAAGAAAAAAATACAGATTTGCCTGCACAAGACGAATCAATCACTAAACAGGATACCACAAACAACACAACAGATTCTGTTAGCACTGTCAGCAAAGACACTTCTGAAAGTTTAAAAAAGACAACAGAAACTGATTCAGGAAAAACAGCCCCTGAAGAAAGCCTTTGGACTTTATTTTTCTTCAGCTTTTTAGGAGGTCTTGCTGCTTTGTTTACGCCATGCGTATTTCCAATGATTCCTATGACGGTGAGTTTCTTTACAAAACAAAGTAAAACGAAAGCGGCAGGAATTAAAAATGCCATGATGTATGGTATTTTTATCATCATAATTTACGTGATTTTAGGAAGTTTAGTGACAGCAATTTTTGGTGCAGATGCCTTAAATGCTTTAGCGACAAACGTTGTTTTTAATATCGTGTTCTTCCTCCTTTTATTGGTTTTTGCTTTATCATTTTTAGGTGCTTTCGAAATTGTTTTACCAAGTTCGTGGTTGACCAAAATCGACCAAAAATCGGAAATTGGTGGAGCTGTTGGAATTTTCTTTATGGCGTTGGCATTGGCTGTAGTTTCGTTTTCTTGCACAGGACCAATTGTTGGAACTTTATTAGTTCAGGCAGCAAGTCAGGCGGGAATTGCACCAATTGTCGGAATGCTTGGGTTTTCATTGGCCATTGCTTTACCATTTGCTTTATTTGCTGCTTTTCCAGGCTGGATGAATTCATTGCCAAAATCAGGCGGATGGTTGAATTCGGTTAAAGTGGTTTTGGGCTTTTTAGAATTGGCTTTAGCACTTAAATTCTTAAGCAACGCCGATTTAGTTTTACAATTACATTTATTAGAAAGAGAAGTATTCCTAGCCATTTGGATTGCCATATTTACGGTATTAGCTTTTTATTTGTTTGGAAAAATCCAGTTGTCGCATGATTCGCCTTCGACTCATATTTCTGTAGGAAGATTGAGTTTAGGAATTATTGTGCTGTCATTTGTAGTGTATATGATTCCGGGACTTTGGGGAGCTCCGTTACAATACATTAGCGGATTTCCACCAGCAAAACAATACAGTGAATCACCAAATGGCTTTGGAAATGTTGTGACTCAAAATACAGAAAAAAGCGATTTACCACAAGGAGCAGAAAGTGGTCCAAACGGAATTCCGACTTTCCATGATTATGATCAAGGTTTAGCTTACGCGAAAAAAGTAAACAAACCTGTAATGATAGATTTTACTGGTTATGCTTGTGTAAACTGTCGTAAAATGGAAGAAAGAGTTTGGCCAGATCCAAAGGTTTTAGCAGTTTTAAATAATGATGTAGTGCTGATTTCTTTGTATGTGGATGACAAAAGGCCTTTACCAGAAAATGAACAAGTGGTTTCTAAAATTACAGGTAAAGTCTTAAAATATACAGGACAAAAATGGAGTGAGCTTCAAATTTTAAAATATAAAACAAATGCACAGCCATATTATGTTTTAATGGATCACAACGAAAAGGATTTGAACAAACCATCGGCTTATAATCCAGATATTAACGGCTATTACAACTGGCTTCAAGAAGGAGTCCGGAATTTCAAAAAATAATCAAAACATATTGTTGGGTTTAATTTTTTAAACACATAGAATCATAGGATTAGGATTGCGTTAAAAGGCATTTTTATTTATTTGAACAAACATAGAAATACCTCAAAGCTATGTGTTGAGAAACGAGTTTCTCTTCAATTTCCTTTTCAAGAGAAAAAAAACTATGTTCCTATGTGTTAAGAAAAAACACCCCAATAATCAATAATCAAAAAATATCAAATGAAAATTTTTCAATCAAAATGTTGGCTTTTTGTCCTATTCATCGGATTTAAAAGCGTTGCTCAGTTTTCGACTACAGTTCCGTTGAGCAAGGAGGTAGTTTCGGGAAAATTAAAAAACGGAATGAAGTATTATGTGCTGCATAACGAATGGCCAAAAGACCGTGTCTGTTTTTATTTTGCACAAAATGTTGGAGCTATTTTAGAAAATGACGATCAAAACGGATTGGCGCATTTCTTAGAACACATGGCTTTTAACGGAACTCAAAACTTTGAAGGAAAAGGAATCATTGATATGCTGGAGAAAAAGGGAGTTAGTTTTGGAAAAGACATCAACGCTTATACTGCCCAAGATCAAACCGTTTACAATTTGAGTAATGTTCCTGCAAACGATTCAAAACTAATCGATTCTTGTTTATTGGCATTGCACGATTGGTCTGGTTTTCTTTCTTTAAAAGATGCAGAAATCGATGCAGAACGCGGTGTTATTCGTGAAGAATGGCGAACAAGAAGAAATTCAGAATTCAGACTTCGTTTGGAAACAGATAAAGTTTTGTACAAAGATTCAAAATACGCAAAACGTGACGTAATTGGCGATTTAAATTTGATCAATACTTTTGATTATCAAGTTTTAAGAGATTATTATAAAAAATGGTATCGTCCAGATTTACAAGCGGTTATTGTGGTTGGAGATATTGATCCAAAAGAAATCGAAAAGAAGATTATCGAAACTTTTTCTTCTATAGAAATGCCTAAAAATGCTGCGGAACGTTATTATGTTTCTGTTCCAAAAAACAAAGGTATCAATTACGTTTTGGCAAAAGATAAAGAAGCAAACGAAACTAACGTTGTTTTATACTTTAAAAAGGAATTTGATAAAGTAAAAAGCTACGAAACCATTAGAAGAGATTTAATCAATAATCTCTGTACTGATATGATGAACAGACGTTATCAGGAATTCATTCAAAACAATGAAACAGCGGTTTTAGGAATAGGAACAGGAACTTCAGAAGTTTCAAGATTAACAGATTCGTACTATTTGTATGTGACGCCAAAAAACAACAAAACGCTAGAAGGTTTCAAAGAAATGATGATCGAAACTGAAAGAGCAGTTCGTTACGGATTTACACAAAAAGAATTAGATCGTAACAAAGAAGCCGTTTTGAGTTCTTATGAAAACATGCTTCAGAATAAAGACAAATTCGAAAGTGATGGATTGTCTGAAGAATTGGTGAATTATTTCTTGAAAGCAGTTCCGTTTGAAAGTATCGAAACGCAATATGAAAACATAAAAAAGAGATTAGCTTCTGTTACACTTGCAGATATAAATCAAGCAGTTAAAAAACTTCAGACTATAGACAATGTTGTTTTAATGGTTACGGGTCCAGAAAAAAGTGAGGTGGTTTATCCGTCAAAAGCAGATTACGAAAAGATTATGGCATCTGTGAAGAAAATGGCTCTTGATAAATACAAAGAAACCGACACAGACAAACCTTTAATTACAGCAGAATTAAAAGGTTCTAAAGCAGCAAAAGAAACTCCAATCGAGGGAATTGCTGGAGCAAAAAGCTATGTTTTAGGAAACGGAGCAAAGATTGTTTTGTATCCAACGACTTTAGCAAAAGACGAAGTTCTGTTTTCAGGATTTAGTTTTGGAGGAAGTTCATTAATTAAAACAGAAGACATTCCGTCGGCTCAAATTGCAGTAAGTTTGGTAGAAAGTTCTGGTTTAGGCACTTTTAAAAGCACTGATTTAAAAGACAAACTAAACGGTAAAATTGTTGATTTAAAACCTTACATCACAGAATTAACAGAAGGGTTTAGAGGTTCAAGTAATCAAAAAGATTTCGAAACTTTACTGCAGTTATTGTATTTGTATTTTGAAGAACCGAGATTTGACAAAGACTCATACACAAGAATGGTTACTGGTTTTACAAATTCATTAGAGAATACTTTAAATACCAATCCGAAAGTTTTTCAAGATACTATTTCGCAATTGAATTACAATCATAACAAAAGAGTTCCGTTATTAAACGAAGAATTTTTGAAACGTTTGAGTTTTGAGAAAGCATCAGAACTTTACAAACAAAGAATTCAAAACGCAGGTGATTTTACTTTTGTATTCACTGGAAATCTTCCTGAAAATACTTTAGCATTAATCGAAAAATATATTGGAAGTATATCTTCAGACACCAAAAAAGAAAATTTTGTAGACAATAAATTAGATCCAGCTACTGGAGTTGCAAAACAATTATTGGTTCGCGAAATGAATGTGCCAAAAGCGAGTGTTTATATTCGTTTTGTGAAGCAATTTCCATACAACTATAAAAATGTATTTACATCACATATTTTAGCCGAATTACTGTCTAAAAAATACTTGGATTTAATTCGTGAAGAAGAGGGTGGAAGTTATGGTGTTCACGTTCAATCTGGAGTAAGCCGTTTACCATCAGATGAATATACTATGACCATCAACTTTGATAGTGATCCTGAAAAAGAAGAAAAACTGACTAAAATTATTTACGAACAAATCGATTTGATTCAGAAAAAAGCACCAAAAGAAGAAGATGTTCAATCGGTTAAAAATACACTTTTAAAAGCGAGAGCAGAAAAAGTAATGACCAACAGTTTTTGGTTAGGAAATTTAAATAATATGCTTCTAAACAATGAAACGTTCAAAGATGACGTTATCTACAAAAAAACATTAAACGAAGTAACTCCAGAAGATATCAAAGCTTTTGCAAAAGAGTTTTTTGCTAAACCAAGTACGGTTGAAGTAATTATGAAATCAAAACCTCAAGTTACTGCGCCAGAATATTAAAATACCATTGGTTTTTCAGTATTTTTTTTTAGAAGTATTTTGAATTAGTAAGCTTATACAACTAACTTGAAAAACCTTATAAGGAGCTGTTCTTAGGAACAGCTCTTTTTTTTGTATAAAACGATGTTTTCTTTATAGAATTAAATTTGGAAGAATAAAATAAGATGTTATTTTTGGTATACTTTTAATGATTAAAGATGTCTTTATGAATAAAATACTTTGGGAAAAAGTAGAGCGTTTTGAGTTTGATAACGATACTGATCAATACGGATTTTCTACAAGATTGGCACTTGAAAATCATTGGACCTTATACTTTACTCAAAGTGCTTTATTAGAATATAAAAAATTCATGTTTTTGGCAGCAACCAATAATGAAATGGTTTCGCCTTCTGAAATAGTGGATATTGTTTGGCATCAGCATTTAATTTTTACAAACTCATATTCCGAATTTTGTAATCTTTTAGGAAAAAGGATTGAGCATATTCCGTCAACCCACAATCGATCCGAATTCGAGAAATTTAAAATTGCCAAAGAACGTACTAAAGAGTTATACGAGCTTAATTTTGGTATTCAACCAACAGAAGTTTGGGATTACCATAATGAAATGGATTCTTTGCAACTTGAAAATAGTAAATTTGACGTTCACAGACTGAGAAAGAATTTTTTACTTTATTCGATATTTGCTTCTGTTCCAGTATGTATTCTGATTTTTCCTTTATTGATAAGAATCAATAATCCATATTTTTTAATCGGATACATTTTATCCTTTGTTTCACTTCTTTTCTTATTAGATTTTTATGTTAAACGAAGTTTTAAATTGTTGTATGAAAAGATCCGATTTAACCCAATCATCCAAAATCTTTCTGCTTTAGAATTGGTTTTTCTTAAAGAAGACAAACTGGAAAAAGTGGTGCATGGTGTTGTCAATAATTTGATATTGAGTCAAAAGATTAGAATATTAACTGATAACAGATTAGAATTACTCGATAACAGTTTTGGAAATAATCGATATGAAAATTGTGTAATAGAAATTATGAAAGGTGGTGATCCAATGCCGTACAAACAATTGTGCCTTGCAATTATGCAGAAACCGATTTTTGAACAATTAGAGAAAGCAACCTATAGAATCAAAAATAGAATTATTGCTTCAAAAGAATTCACGTTTATTGCAATGTTATCGATGATCATTTTAGGATTATTTCTAGATATCATTTTCAGCCGATTTCTCACAGGGATGTGGAGAGGCAAACCGGTAACTTACTTATTATTATCGATTATTCCATTAATATTAATAACGATGTATACTTTGCATCGCATCTTAAAACTCATGTTTACTAAGATTATTCCAGCTTCATTTAAACAAGAAGTTAGAAAAACGATCCCCAAAGAGAATGATTGGGAATGGAATTATTTTTTTTATGGAAGCGCAGTACTTTACAGTTTTTTTGTTCCAATAACTAATTACAATTCTGGTAACTCTTTTTCCAATGATTCCGGAAGTTCAAGCTCGTGCGGCTCAGGCGGAAGTTCTTGTGGTTCGTCGTGTGGAAGTTCATGCGGTGGCTGTGGAGGAGGAGGTGATTAAGGCAAATCATTTTAAACCAAAACGCTTTAAAACCCGTCATTGGTCGAAATTCTATACAACAGATTTCAAATTATATTACATTTATGCTTTATAGACTATTTTAAAGCAGTTCAGAATGAAAAAAATATTCCTTTCCTTATGTCTTTTTGGTATAATTTCTAATGTTTCGAGTCAAGAATTTGCTAATGCTCCCAAACCTTTTGGACCTGTTCCGACGCAGAAACAAATCGACTGGCAGGAAATGGAATTCTACGCTTTTGTGCATTTTTCATTGAATACTTTTACCAATAAAGAATGGGGTTTTGGAGACGAATCGCCAGAACTTTTTAATCCGTCGCAATTAGATGTTCGTCAGTGGGCGAGAGTGGTAAAAGAAGCTGGAATGAAAGGAATTATTTTAGTTGCCAAACATCATGACGGCTTTTGTTTATGGCCTTCAGCTTATACAGAACGTTCTGTAAAAAATTCTCCATGGGAGAACGGAAAAGGTGATTTGGTTAAGGAATTAGCTGCAGCTTGTAAAGAATACGATTTAAAATTGGGATTATATCTTTCGCCTTGGGACAGAAATCATCCGCAATACGGAAAACCTGAATATGTAACGTATTTCAGAAATCAACTAAAAGAACTATTGACCAATTACGGAGATGTTTTCGAAATGTGGTTTGATGGTGCAAATGGTGGCGACGGTTATTATGGAGGTGCAAACGAAACTAGAAAAATCAATTCGCTTACCTATTACAATTGGGATGAAACTTATAAACTAATTTATAGTATTGCTCCAAAAACTTTGGTTTGGGGAGTTGGACCTTCAGAAGCGAGATGGATTGGAAATGAAGAAGGACGTGCAGGAAAAACCAATTGGTCATTGTTACGCCAAAAAGATGAATTGGCTGGAAAAGTGCATTACAGCGAATTCACGTCTGGACACGAAGACGGAGAAAAATGGGTTCCGGGAGAAGCTGATGTTTCTATTAGACCGGGATGGTTTTATCATTCGGTTGAAGATGACAAAGTCCGTTCGCTTGACGAAATGGTTGATATTTATTACGAATCGATTGGACGAAATGCGACTTTATTATTAAACCTTCCTGTTGATACAAGAGGTTTGGTTCATGAAAATGATGAAGCAAGATTAAAAGAATTGGTTGCCACAATCAAAGCCGATTTCAAAACAGAATTATTAAAAGGAACAAAAGTTCAAGCTTCAAACACAAGAGTGGCAGATTCTAATTTCGGTCCGCAGAATGTTATTGATGGAAATAAAGACACTTATTGGGCAACAGACGATAAAGTAAAGCAAGCTACAATCGAATTTACGTTTAAAAAGCCAACCGCAATTAATAGAATTTTACTTCAGGAATATATTAAGCTTGGACAGCGTGTAAAAGCGTTTTCGGTTGAAGCCAATGTAAACGGACAATGGAAAACGATTGCCAATGAAACTACAATTGGTTATAAAAGAATTTTGCGTTTAGATCGTGTTACGGCTTCTGCAATTAGAGTGAATATTTTAGATGCAAAAGCAGGTTTTGTAATCAGTACAATTGAAGCTTATAATGCGCCAACGTTCGTTAAAGAACCACAAATTCTTAGAGATAAAAAGGGTTTGGTAACGCTTAAAGCGGAAGATGGAAATGCTGTTTACTATTCGCTTGACGGAAAAAATCCTTCAGAAAAAAGCATTTTATATAAAGGACCTTTTGTGTACAATAAAGCAGTAGAAATTAAAGCCATTTCAAGAAACACAAAAGAGAAAAGCAACAGTGCGGTTAAATCGGCTAAATATGGTATTTCTAAAGAAAAATGGAAAGTAATTTCGATTTCTAGTGGCGATAATAAATCGGTTGAAAGAATTATTGACGGAGATGCCAATACCGATTGGGAATTTGGAAATACCGAAAATAAACTGCCTCAGTCCATCATTATTGATATGGGAGAAGAAAGAAGTATTGCAGGTTTTACTTTTACTCCAAAACAAATAGGAAGTAATTCGAATTTGATTTCGAATTATGAATTCTACACTAGTGAAGATAACGTTACTTGGACCAAACAATCTGAAGGAGAATTCTCGAATATCAAACACAATCCGATTGAACAAATGAAGAGTTTTACTGCAGTAAAAGCAAGGTTTTTAAGATTTGTTGCAACAGCTGCTGTAGGAAACGGACAAAGTGTTTCGATAGCTGAAATCGGTATTGTAGAATAAATTTCTTTTTTGAAAGTATAAAACAACTTTGCGTTTCTTATTTTGTTTTCTGACGAACGGCAATCGTTATTAGTCGAATTTTTAGTATTTCAGGATAATATAATTCTACTTTTATCTTGCATTAATTAAAACAGCGAGGCGTTATGATTAAAGAAGATATAGGTTTTAGAGAAGCAGGAAAGTTTGAAGAAACTCGTTTCGAGAAAATTCACAATGTTATTTTTGAATCATCGCAAGAAGCTTCTTTGTTGGTGGCGCGCGAAATTGCTAATTTAATTCAGAGGAAAAATGAATTAGGTGAACCTTGTGTTTTGGGTTTAGCAACAGGATCTTCGCCAATTAAGGTATATGAAGAACTGGTTAAAATGCATAAAGAAGAAGGACTAAGTTTTGAAAACGTAGTGACTTTTAATTTAGATGAATATTATCCGATGGATAAAAATGATATTCAGAGTTATTATCATTTTATGCATGAGCATTTATTCAATCACGTAAATATTCCTTCTGAAAATATCAATATTCCAGACGGGCAGGTGAGTGCTGAGGAATTACAACAATACTGCATCGATTACGAAATGAAAATTATCTCTTATGGAGGATTAGATTTTCAACTTTTAGGAATCGGCAGAACAGGACATATTGGTTTTAATGAGCCAGGTTCTCACGTGAATTCTGGAACCAGAAGTATTACGCTGGATCATTTGACACGTATAGATGCGGCTTCCTCTTTTTTGGGAATTGACAATGTTCCGAGAAAAGCCATTACAATGGGAATTGGAACCGTTAGAAATGCAAAAAGAATCGTTTTACTAGGTTGGGGAATCAGTAAAGCAGGAATTATAAAAAAGACAATCGAAGGCGAGGTTTCTTCGCAAGTACCGGCTACGTATTTACAAGAGCATCACAACACAACATTTGTTCTGGATACAGAAGCTTCGTCTGAATTGACACGAGTAAAAACACCATGGTTGGTGAAATCTTGTATTTGGACAGATGAATTAAAGCTAAAAGCGGTCGCTTGGTTAAGTGAGTTAACGAAGAAACCTTTCCTAAAACTGACGGATAAAGATTATAACGACAACGGAATGTCAAGTCTTTTGACGGAAGAAGGAACTGCATACGATTTGAACATTAAGATGTTTAATAAAATGCAGCAAACCATCACAGGATGGCCAGGTGGGAAACCAAATGCTGATGACACATACAGACCAGAACGTTCTACTCCAGAGAAAAAAAGAGTGATTATTTTCAGTCCGCATCCAGATGATGATGTGATTTCTATGGGAGGAACATTTGATCGTTTGGTAGAGCAGGGACATGAGGTTCATATTGCATATCAGACTTCGGGAAATATTGCTGTTTCTAATGAAGAGGCTTTAAAATTTGCTGAAATCTCAAAAGCGTTAAATCCAAATTCTGGTGTGTCTAATGAAATTATTGAGTTTCTTCAGAATAGAACTGGAAATGAAATCGATTCGTTAGAAGTTAGAAAATTAAAAGGATTGATTAGAAGAAGTGAGTCTTTAGGAGCAACTCGTTATTTAGGTTTGCCAGATTCTAATGTAAACTTTTTAGATCTTCCGTTTTACGAAACAGGAACGGTTAAAAAGAATAATCTTTCGGATGCAGATATCAACATTATGTGTGATATTATTGAAAGAATAAAACCGCATCAAATTTATGCCGCTGGAGATTTAGCAGATCCGCACGGAACTCATAAAGTGTGTTTGGATAGTTTGTTTGAAGCTTTAAAAAGACTAAAACATAAAGACTTTATGAGGGATTGCTGGGTTTGGTTGTATCGAGGCGCATGGCATGAATGGGAATCGTACCAAATTGACATGGCAGTTCCAATGAGTCCTGACCAGGTTTTAAAGAAACGACATGCTATTTTTTATCACCAGTCTCAAAAAGACGGCGTTATGTTTCAAGGTGATGACAGCAGGGAGTTTTGGGTTCGAGTTGAAGACAGAAATAGATTGACTGCAGAAAAATATCACAACTTAGGATTGGCAGATTATTCGGCTATCGAGGCGTTTAAACGTTATCATTTCTAAGCTTTTTGCAGCAATAAAGATAATAGACTATTTCATGGTTTATTTTGGTTAGTTACCTATAATTGAGAGAAAATGCGGTCGTGGTTGGCCGCATTTTCGTTTTTATTATTTAACCACAGGCGCTAAGGTTACGCAAAGTTCGCTAAGGTTTTTACGCGAAGATCGCGGAGATTTATTTATATAATTGAGAATAAAAAAAAGTTCGCAAAGCTTAACATAAAGCTTTGCGAACTTTTTTTATTCTTTTTAGGCATCAAACACAAAAAAACTTTGCGAACTTTGCGTAACCTTAGCGCCTTTGCGGTAAAAAAAATTGCGGTTAAATATCTATATAGAAGAATTCAAAATCTTCTGTTTAACTTCGTCGATATAAGATCTTCCTATTACGTATCTAAGTCCTTCAATTTCAATGCTGTTTCCTTCGACAGCGTCGATTTTATCAATTGCAATCGTGTACGATCTGTGGATTCTAATAAAATCTCTTTCAGGTAATAAACTTGTAAAATCAGATAAAGTGCTGTGAATGATAAACTTTCCAGAAGTAGTACTGATTTTTAAATAATCTTTTAAACTTTCAATTACTAAAATTTCGTTCAAGAAAATCTTTTTCATTTTTTTCTTATCGATTTTTACGAAAATAAAAGGATTTTCTTTGCTGTTTTCCTGTGGAAGTTTGCTTGTATTGTTAAGGCGTTTGTTGATTTTGTTGACCGCTTTCATTAATCTCGGAAACTCAATTGGTTTTACCAAGTAATCTAAAACGTCAAGTTCGTATGTTTCAATTGCAAACTGATCGTAAGCGCTTGTAATAATTAATAAAGGTGGATTTTCTAAACTTTTAATAAAATTAATACCGTCCAAAACAGGCATGTTTATGTCTAGGAAAATTACATCTATAGTATTGTTTTTTAGAAAATTTAATCCTTCAATAGAATTACTAAAGGTGTTTATTAATTCTAAATCCTCAATCTGTTCAATATAATTTTTAATAACGTTTATTGCCAATGGCTCATCATCGATAATTAAACACTTTATTTTCATTTGTAACTTTTTGTTTTAGGCCGGTATGTGGTTTTCTTGTAAGTATAATATTAGTTATGGCTAAAAGCTGGTCTATGTGACTTTTATAACTAGTTTAACGACAAAAATATTCTTTTTATTTTTAAATGAAAGCTTATAGTCACTTTTATTATATCCAAGCTCAAGTCTTTTTTTGACGTTTTCAATGCCTATACCACTTGACTTGTTAAAATTATCTTTATGTACGGTAATTTCAGGCATTGGGTTTGAAATAATGAAATATAGATAATCACCTTTTACTTTAAAGTTAATGTCAATTACAACATTACCAGTGTTTTTGTTTACGCCATGTTTGAAAGCATTTTCGACGAAAGTCAAAAGTAAAACAGGAGAAATCTCTTTATCGTGAATATCGCCAGAAATGTACATGTTCACTTCTAAGCGTTCTCCATTTCTAATTCTTTCCAAATCCAGATAATTCTGAATGCACATGATCTCATTTTCCAAGCTTTGTTTCTTTTCCTTTGTTTCATAAAGCATGTAGCGCATTAATTCAGAGAGCTTCAGGACTATTTTAGGTGTCTTGTTAGATTTTTCTACAGAAAGGGAATAGATATTATTTAAGGTGTTAAAGAAAAAGTGTGGTGAGATCTGAGATTTTAAAAACAACAGTTCTGTTTCCAATTGCGATTTTTCCAGATCGGTTACACGTCTTTGCTCTTGCAATAAATCAAATGTGATTTTAATTGCCGTAACAAAAGTCATAACGTACAATTCGCCCATCATCATATCAATTGTATAATTTAGCGTAAGATTGTTTATGGTTTGAGGTCCTTCAGGCCAGACATCGTGTGTAATCAACAAATAAGTCAAATTAAATTTTATGACCACCATGACAAAAATTGCCGAAAGTACGGTTATTATATATAGGAAGTATTTTTTGCGATAAACCAAATAAGGCATCAAAACCAAAATATTCAGATAACACAATGCCATGTGAATTGGGAATCCAAGTAATGTAGTTTTTAAGGAGTAAACGTAATCGTTGAAATAACTTCCCCAGCGGAATGTATTGAATACAAAATACGTCAGCCAGAAGTAAACATGGAAACGTACAGGTACTCTGTAAAGCTTGCTTGAGTTGAATATCATTAGTGGTGTTTTAGAATGTCGTTTATTAGTATTTTTTGATGTTTAGAGCTGTTTAAATGTCGTCCGTCTAAATTTATTTTGGTAAAAGTTGAATTTATCTAAATTTAAAGTTAAATTAATATTGTTTTGATATGAAAAAAATTACTCTGCTTTCTTTAACGGTAATTTTTATTGCAAGTTGCAAAATAAAAGTTGATAAAAATCAACATCCACAAAGTTTTGCAACAAATTATGTAGATCCTTTTATAGGTACTGGAGGTCATGGACATACGTATCCGGGAGCAACAGTTCCGTTCGGGATGCTTCAAGTGAGTCCAGATAATGGAATTTCTAGCTGGGACTGGTGTTCAGGCTATCATTATTCTGACTCCATAGTTTCTGGGTTTAGTCATTTACACTTAAGCGGGACAGGAATCGGTGATTTGGCAGATATTTTATTTATGCCTACAAACAAAAAATTAGACTTAACCGCCAAAGCCGCTTCACGCGATTTCCTACCGTATAAATCAAAATATAGTCATGTTAACGAAAAAGCAGTACCGGGTTATTACCAAGTTTTTCTTGAAGATCCTAAAATCAATGTAGAATTAACTTCTACACAAAGAACCGCATACCATAAGTATACCTATAATAATAACGACACACAATCTGTTGTGGTTGATTTAGGTTTTGCTATAAACTGGGATAAAGCGACAAAAACTGCTATTACGGTTGAAGATGCGAATACAATTAGCGGTTACCGTTATAGTACAGGTTGGGCAAAAAATCAGAAAGTGTTTTTTGTAGCGAAGTTTTCTAAACCAATTACAGAATCAATTATCACAGCTGATAAAAAAGTTGTTTCTGGAAAAAGTGCTGAAGGCGAAAATACAGCTCTTCAATTATTTTTCGATTCTAAAAATTCTAAAGAATTAGATGTAAAAGTGGCACTTTCTTCAGTTAGTATCGCTAATGCTAAAGATAATCTGGAAGAAAACAAAGAGTTCGAAAAAGTAAAAACAGATGCTTCTGCAGTTTGGAACAAAGCTTTAAGCAAAATTACAGTTGAAACTCCAGTAGATTCACTAAAAACGATTTTCTACACCGCTTTATATCATGCTCAAGTTGCACCAGTAACTTACAGCGATAAAAACGGACAATTTAGAACAGAAGACGACAAAATTGTTACTTCAAAAGATTATACAGCGTATTCTACTTTATCTCTTTGGGATACCTTTAGAGCTGAAAATCCACTGCTTACAATTTTAGAACCGAATAGAGTTTCGGATATGGTGAACTCCATGTTAGCGTATTACGAAACAAAAAAAATACTTCCGGTTTGGACATTATATGCAAATGAAACCAATACCATGACAGGATATCATTCGATTCCAGTTATTGTGGATGCCTACATGAAAGGCATTAAAGGTTTTGATGCTGAAAAAGCTTTCGAAGCAATGAAAGCAACGATGATGCAAGACGAACGCGGATTAAATTTCTACAAAAAATACGGTTACATTCCTTATAATTTATTAGACGAATCGGTTACGATCACTTTAGAATATGCTTATGATGACTGGTGTGTGGCTCAAATGGCGAAAGCCCTAGGAAAACAAGCCGATTATGAGTTTTTCTCTAAACGTGCAAAAGCTTACGAATATTTATTTGATGCGAAATCTGGTTTCATGAGAGGAAAATCAGAAGATGGAAAATCTTGGAATGAACCTTTCGACCCAAAACATTCGAACCACAGAGAGCATACTGATTATACAGAAGGAAATGCTTGGCAACACAGCTGGTTTGTACCTCATAATGTGGATAATTTTATTAAACTTCACGGTGGAAATGACATTTTTACAAAACGTTTAGAACAATTATTTACAGAGAGTTCTGAGATTACAGGAAACAATGTTTCGGCAGATATTTCTGGTTTAATCGGACAATATGCACACGGAAACGAGCCAAGTCACCACATTGCTTATATGTTTAATCACGCTGGTCAGCCTTGGAGAACACAATATTGGGTGCGTCATATTTTGGATACACAATATAATACAACTGCTAACGGTCTTAGTGGAAACGAAGATTGCGGACAAATGTCAGCTTGGTACGTATTCAGTTCAATGGGATTATACCCAATGAATCCAGCTTCTGGAGAATACGAAATTGGAAGTCCGATTTTCGAAAAATCAACTTTAAATCTTCCAAACGGAAAAACTTTTGTCATTGAAGCAGAAAATGTTTCAGAGAAGAATTTCTATATCCAATCGGCTACGTTGAACGGAAAAACATTTAATAAAACAGCCATTTCTCACCAAGAAATGCTACAAGGAGGTGTGCTTCATTTTGTAATGGGAGCACAGCCAAACAAAAACTGGGGTCAGAACTAACTAATTCAAAATAAATAATTTAATGAACATTATTGACGTATCAATCATTTTAATCTATATCGTACTCTCGGTTGGTATAGGAATCTGGATTTCAAGAAAAGCATCAAAAGGGCTTGACGATTATTTCCTTGGCGGGAAATCAATCAAATGGTATTTTTTAGGATTGAGCAATGGCTCAGGAATGTTTGATGTTTCAGGAACTTCCTGGATGATTGGAGTTTTATTTTTATATGGAGTAAAAAGCTTCATGTTTATGTGGCTTTGGCCGATTTGGAATCAGATTTTTGTGATGATGTTCCTCGCAGTCTGGATCAGAAGATCGAAAGTAATGACGGGTTCTGAATGGATTTTAACTCGTTTTGGAAGTGACAAAGCAGGAAAAGCATCCCATATTATTGTGGCTATTTTTGCGATTATTTCTACTATTGGTTTCATCGCTTATTTCTTCGTAGGAATTGGGAAATTTGTAACCATTATTCTTCCTTGGGATTTAACAGTTCACATGAATGGTTCTGTTTTCTTAACTTCAGAACAAGCTTATGCCTTGTTAATTATTTTCTTAACTACAATTTATACCGTTAAAGGAGGAATGTTTTCTGTAGTTGCGACAGAGGTTGTACAATATATTATTATGATTGTGGCTGGTGTTTTAATTGCTGGTTACGCCTTCATTAATTATACAGATATTCAAATCAATTCGGTTATTACACCAGAATGGAAAAATGTTTTCTTTGGATGGGAATTTGAAACACAATGGAGCGATAAATTTGAAACATTCAACAGATTAATTGATACAGAAGGTTACAAAATGTTTGGTGCTTTCATCGGAATGACGCTTTTCAAAGGATTTTTTGCGAGTGTGGCTGGACCAACTCCAAGTTACGATTTACAACGTGTTCTTTCTACAAAATCAGTAAAAGAAGCAGCTTATATGAGTGGTTTCACGAACTTGATTTTATTCATTCCTAGATATTTATTAATTACAGGAATTGTGGTTATTGCTTTAGTGAATTTAGCGCCAGAATTAAATGCAAACGTAAACTTAACGGGTGCCGATTTAGAATTATTAATGCCAAAAGTGGTAAATCTTTATATTCCAGTTGGAATTAAAGGAATTCTTTTAGCTGGTTTATTAGCGGCTTTCATGTCTGGATTCTCAGCTTTCGTAAATGCGGGACCAGCATATATTGTAAATGATATTTATAAAAAATACTTCAAGCCAGTTGCTTCAAACAAACATTATATCAAAGTAAGTCAGATTTCTTCTTTCTTGGTGGTTGGTCTTGGAGTTTTCATGGGATTCTTCGCAGATTCTATTAACTCATTAACACTTTGGATTACAAGTGCTTTGTACGGAGGTTACGTTGCAGCCAACTTCCTAAAATGGATTTGGTGGCGTTTTAACGGATGGGGTTATTTCTGGGGAATGGTCGGCGGATTAATCGCAGCTTCTCTTCAATTCGTTTTAGATCAAAACAAAGGGAATTTAGCGGCAGGAACATTCTTGCACGATCTTTCACAAGTACCATCAATCTACTTGTTCCCATTAATTTTCGGAATGTCAATTTTAGGTTGTCTTTTAGGAACTTATTTAAGTAAACCAACAGATATGGAAGTTTTAAAATCTTTCTACAGTAATGTAAGACCTTGGGGATTCTGGAATCCAGTTTACAAACAATTGAAAGCAGAAGATCAATCTTTCCAAAAAAATAATGATTTCTATTTAGATATGATGAATTGTGTAATCGGAATCATCTGGCAGTCAAGCATGATTCTGCTTCCGATTTACTTCATTATCAGAGATTATCCGAAAGCAGGAGTGGCTTTAGTAGTTTTCTTAGTGACGACTACGGTGCTGAAATTTACTTGGCTGGATAGAGTTAGGAAGATTGAAGAGTAGATTTTAGAAGAAAGAAAATAGAAGCAAGAAGAAAGATTTTTGAGTAGAGAATTTCTCTGCAGTTTGTCATTCCGAGGAACGAGGAATCTCCACGAGTAACTCTACAAAGATTGGCGACAAAGATTGCAACATAGCCCATAGTTTCAACTATGGGAACGCATAGGAACTCTACAAAGATTGGAGATAAAGATTGCGGAGCTTCTTGCGGAGATTTCTCCTTCGTCGAAATGACAAAACTGAGTGGATATTCTAATAAAATAAGCACTCAAAACAAAAACAAGCATAAAAAACTAATAAATAAAAAAACAAAAAAATGAGTACTATTCCTTGGCAAGACAGACCCGAAAACAGTAAAGATGTAATGTGGAGATATTCTGAGAATCCAATTATCGACAGATATTCGATTCCTTCATCAAACAGTATATTCAATAGTGCAGTTGTACCTTTTGGAGACGGATATGCTGGGGTTTTCAGATGTGATAACAAAGCGGTTCAAATGAACATTTTTGCTGGTTTCAGTAAAGATGGAATCAATTGGGACATTAACCACGAACCAATTGAGATGAAATCTGGAAATACAGAAATGATCGAATCAGCTTATAAATACGATCCTCGTGTAGTTTGGATTGAAGATCGTTATTGGATTACTTGGTGTAATGGTTACAACGGACCAACAATCGGAATTGGTTATA
This sequence comes from Flavobacterium panacis, assembly GCF_024649945.1. Lineage (GTDB taxonomy): Bacteria > Bacteroidota > Bacteroidia > Flavobacteriales > Flavobacteriaceae > Flavobacterium > Flavobacterium panacis. The sequence continues at coordinate 220,223 of NZ_JANKMS010000006.1, forward strand.
CTTTCGATTTTAAAGAATTTTTTCAATGTGAAAATGCCTTTTTACCATTCAACAGAAACGGAGTTTTATTTCCTCAAAAAATTAATGGTAAATACGCGATGTTAAGCCGTCCAAGTGATAACGGGCATACGCCATTTGGAGATATTTGGATCAGCTATAGCCCAGATATGAAATATTGGGGAGAACACAGATTGGTGATGAAACCGTCTCCGTTTGAGCAAAGTGCTTGGCAATGTACAAAAGTGGGCGCAGGACCAATTCCAATTTTAACTGAAGAAGGATGGTTAATGATTTACCATGGAGTGATCAACACTTGCAACGGTTTCCGTTATGCAATGGGTTCAGCGCTTTTAGATGTTGATTCACCAGACCAAGTAAAATACAGAACACAACCTTATTTATTAGGGCCAGCAGAGACTTATGAAATGGTTGGAGATGTTCCAAACGTAGTTTTCCCTTGTGCAGCTTTACACGATGTAGAAGAAGACAAATTAGCCGTTTATTATGGAGCTGCAGATACTCACGTAGCAATTGCTTTCGGGAAATTAAGTGAAGTAATTCAGTTTACAAAAGATAATAGTTTATAATATAAAGATGCATAGTAGAAGTAATTTATTGTCCCTTGCCGTTTTTTTTGTTGGTTTGATGACTTATGCGCAATCTGAAAAAGAGGTTACACCAAAAAGTTATATTGCATATAAGACTTCAAAAGAAATTGTTATTGACGGAGACGGAGCAGATAAAGCTTGGGAAAAAGCAGAGTGGACAACACCTTTTATCGATATAGAAGGAGTTGAAACTCCAAAATACAAAACTCAAGTCAAAATGCTTTGGGACGATAAATACTACTATATCTTGGCAAAAATGGAGGAGCCTCACGTTTGGGCAAATTTAAGACAGCGCGATACGATTATTTTTTACAATAATGATTTTGAAGTTTTTATCGATCCAGATAATGACACACATAATTATTACGAATTAGAAATTAACGCGTTAAACACCGCTTGGGATTTATTCATCAATAAACCTTACAGAGAAAAAAATACGGTTTTAAACGATTGGAATATCGACGGATTAAAATCGGCTGTAAAGATTGACGGAACTTTAAATAATGCTTCAGATATTGATAAAGGCTGGACATTAGAAATTGCGATTCCATGGTCGGTTTATAAAACGTCCTATTTTGATGATATTGTGCCGAAAGATAAATTTTGGAGAGTGAATTTTTCTAGAGTGAATTGGCAACATGATATTGTTGACGGAAAATATGAACGTAAAAAAGGTAAAGAAGGAAAATTTCTCCCAGAATACAATTGGGTTTGGTCGCCTATGGGAGTGATAAATATGCATGAGCCCGAAAAATGGGCTTATGTATACTTCTCTTCAAAAGAAAGCGATGACAAATTTGCGATTCCGCAGGAAGAAAAAGTAAAATGGGAATTGTACACTTTGTACAGAGCTCAAAAAAGATATTTTGACAAGAATAAAACGTGGGCAAAATCCCTTCAAAATATCAGTAAAAAAAATATAATTGTTGATGGAAAAGTTTTAAAACCAGTTTTAGAAAATCATTCATCAGGATTTAATATCTTGGTAAAGAGTCCTTTTTCAAACAAAACCTTAATAATTAAAGAAGATGGTAAAATTATTACGAACGAATAAATTACAAAATTTTTCAAAGATTGTAGTTTTGGCGCTTTCGCTGAGTTTATTCTCGTGCGGACAAAAAGATACTAAAGCAGAAGAAAACGGGAAATTCACTTTTGGTGTTTGGACGACTGCTGACGCTAAAAAATCAGATGCAGATTATTCGAAAGAATTCAAAAAATACAAAGATGGCGGAATTGACGAAGTTTTAATTAACACACAAACCGACCCAAAACTATTAGCAAGATTGGTTCCGCTTGCAACAAAAGAAGGACTAAAAGTTCACGCTTGGATTATGGCGATGAACCGACCAAACGATTCAATAGCTTTACAGCATCCAGATTGGTATCAAGTAAGCAAAGAAGGAAAATCTTGTTTTGATAACCGTCCGTATGTAGATTATTACCAATGGCTTTGCCCGACTAAAGAAGAATCTAGAAACCACGTTTTAGGTTTAGTTGAAGGTTTAGCAAAAGTGGAAGGAATTGAAAGTGTGCATTTAGATTACATTCGTTTCCCGGATATTTTCTTGCCAATCAGTTTGTTGCCAAAATACAACTTGGTTCAAGATGTAGAATTACCACAATTTGATTTTTGTTATTGTGATGCTTGTGTAAGCAAATTCGAAAAAGAACATCACAAAAATCCTAAACAAAGCCACAATACTTCAATTGATATGGAATGGAAAAATTTCAGATTAAATGCGGTAAAAGCGGTAGTTGATGATGCATATAAAATTGCTCACAAACACAATAAAAAATTAACAGCAGCAGTATTTCCTTATCCAGAAATGGCTGATCACATGGTGCGTCAGCGTTGGGATAAATGGAATATTGACGAAGTTTACCCAATGATTTATCACAGTTTTTATGATGAAGAAATTGACTGGGTAGGTTACGCAACAAAACAAGGCGTGGCAGATTTAGAAGGAAAACCAACGAAAGTAAATACAGGAATTTATATTCCAGGTTTAAAATCGGATGCAGAATTGAAAGAAGCGATTTTAGAAGCTAAGAAAAATGGTGCAACTGGAGTTTCATTTTTTGACGGAAATGCTTTATCAGAAAGTAATTTAAAGACAATTAAGCAAGTAAAATCGACGTTATAATCGATTTTAGTGGGATTAAAAATTATTACTGATTAATTTAGCAACATTAAGAACATTTTGTTTCTCAAGGTTGAATTAAAAACAAAAGACATGTCAAATAGAAGAGATTTTATCAAGAAAACAACTTTAGGCACTTTAGCCATTGGTTCTGTTTTAGGTGTGAGCGGATTTGCTGCTCCCGAAAATGAACTAGAAGTTGAATCAAAAGAAAAAAAACAGACAAAACCGATTATCATCTCGACATGGAATCACGGTTTGCCTGCGAATAAAGAATCTTGGAAAAACCTAAAAGAAGGAAAATCAGCTTTGGATGCTATCGAAGCTGGAATGAAAATACCTGAAGCCGACCCAACTGTTCGAAGTGTGGGTTACGGAGGCTATCCAGATCGCGAAGGAAAAGTGACTCTTGATGCCTGTATTATGGATCACAATAGTAATTGCGGTTCTGTTTGTTTTCTTCAAGGAATCAAACACCCTATTTCTGTTGCAAAAAGAGTATTGCAGAATACGCCTCACGTGATGTTAGCGGGACAAGGCGCTTTGCAATTTGCTTTATCAGAAGGATTTAAAGAGGAAAATCTTCTAACACCTGAATCAGAAAAAGACTGGAAAAAATGGATGGAAGAGTCTAAATACAAACCAGTTATTAATATAGAAAATCACGATACCATAAGTATGCTAATGTTAGACCAAGAAGGCAACCTTTCTGGCGGATGTACCACGAGCGGTGCAGCTTGGAAAATGCACGGACGCGTCGGTGATTCCCCCATAATCGGCGCGGGTCTTTTCTTGGACAACGAAGTGGGAGCTGCAGCGGCAACTGGTTTAGGTGAAGCCGTTATCAGAACTGCAGGAAGTGCAATGGTAGTCGAATTAATGCGTCAAGGAAAATCGCCTTATGATGCTTGTAAAGAAATTACAGAACGTATTTACAACAAACATAAAAACCATAAAGACATGGAGTATCTTCAAGTTGGTTTTATTGCTTTGAACAAAAACGGTGAATATGCAGGTTACAGCCTAAGATCAGGATTTAATTACGCCGTTTCTGATGATGCAAAAGGTCACAGAATGGAAGACGCGAAATTTAAAATGTCTTGGGATAAATAATTTATCACGTTTAGATGGATTAAATGTAATATTTGTCATTTCGACGAAGGAGAAATCTCCGCAAGAAACTCTACAAAGATTGGCGAGCTACTATGAGGAGCAACTCACGGAGATTTCTCCTAAAGTCGAAATGACAAACAGAACGAAGGCTATGTGCATTTATACAAGTGAAACGCCTTTTTAAGCTTAAAAAACTATATCTCTATGTGTTTAAATTAATTTAGCAAATAGAGAAACCAAAAAACAAAGAATGAAAAAATTACTATTCCTACTAACCCTAATCACTTCAGTTTTCTCGGCTAATGCGCAGAAAATTTATACGGAGAATGATATTCGTATCATTCCGAAACCGAGTCAGACTCTTATTAAAACAGGTGTTTTTGAATTCACAAAAGATACAAAATTTGTAGTAAACGGTGATTTCCAAAAAGATGCTGCAAATGCTTTGGCTTCTAAATTTGAAGTGGCTGCAGGATGGAAACCAGAAACGACAACTAAAGCTCCAGTAAGCAATTTTGTTCAGTTTAAAGTAGATCCAAACTTAAAGAATGAAGCTTACGTTTTAGATGTAAATCCGACGAGTATTGTGATTTCTGCTAAAGGAAATGTTGGATTTTTATATGGTTTGGAAAGTGTTAGACAATTACTTCCAGAAGCGATTGAAAGTAAATTTGTAATCACTTCTGCAAAATGGGAAATTCCAAGTTTGACGATTAACGATGAACCACGTTTCAAATGGAGAGGTTTAATGTTGGATTTATCTCGTCATTTCTTCGATAAAAATTATGTTTTGGCAACAATCGATCGTTTGGCTATGCACAAAATGAATGTTTTGCATTTACATTTGGTTGACGATCAAGGTTGGAGAATCGAAATCAAAAAATATCCAAAATTAACGGAAGTTGGTGCTTGGAGAGTAGATCAGGAAAATTTATCATGGAATGCAAGACTTCCGGTTACAGCAGATCAAAAAGGAACTTATGGTGGCTTCTTTACGCAAGATGAATTAAGAGAAATCGTAAAATACGCTTCAACAAAGGGAATCGAAATTATTCCAGAAATCGAAATGCCGGCGCACGTAAGTAGTGCTATCGCATCGTATCCTGAACTGGCATGTTTTGATCAGAAAATTGGTGTTCCGTCAGGTGGCGTTTGGCCTTTGACAGATATTTACTGCGCCGGAAAAGAATCGACTTTTGAATTTTTACAAAATGTAATTGACGAAGTAATCACGATTTTCCCTTCAAAATACATTCATATTGGTGGCGACGAAGCGACTAAAACTAATTGGGCAAAATGTCCGCATTGCCAAAAAAGAATTAAAGATGAAAAATTAAAAAGTGTTGACGAATTACAAAGCTACTTTGTAAAACGTATGGAAAAATACATCAACTCAAAAGGTAAAAGAGTTATCGGTTGGGATGAAATTTTGGAAGGTGGTTTGGCTCCAGATGCAACTGTAATGAGCTGGAGAGGAATGAAAGGCGGAATTGAAGCTGCAGATCAAGGTCATGACGTTATTATGACTCCAGAATCTCCTTGTTATTTCAACTTTTACCAAGGACCACAAAACGAAGAACCTTTAGCGTTTGATGCTTATAATCCGTTAAGTGAAGTGTATAAGTTTGATCCTGTAGTTTCAACCATGACACCTCAAGAAGCGGCACATGTTTTAGGTGGACAAGCCAATTTATGGGCAGAACATTTAGCATTACCAAAAGATTCTGAATACATGATTTTTCCAAGATTGGCAGCATTATCAGAAACTTTATGGAGTCCGAAAGAAAAACGCAATTGGAATGATTTCACAACAAGATTGTTTTCTTTATTTAAACGTTACGATTATTTGGGAATCAATTATGCGAAAAGTGCTTATTTGGTAACTGCTTCTTCAACAGCTGATTTACCTAATAAACAAATCAAAGTCGAATTGAAAAATGAGTTTCCAAATCCAGACATTCGTTATGTTTTAGGAAATCAAAGTATTGATCATCATGCTGTAAAATATATTTCTCCAATTGAAATCAAAGAAACGACTGTTTTAAAAGCTTCTTTATTTCAAGATGATAAACCAGTAGGAAAAACATATACAGATACTATAGTTTTCCATAAAGCATTTGCGAAAAAAGTAAAATACTTAACGCCTTTTAATCAAAGTTATAAAGGAGATGCCAATACAATGGTAAACACAATCAGAGGAAGCAAAAATTTCCATGATGGACAATGGCAGGCTTGGTTGGTTAACGATATGGAATTGGTAATCGATTTGCAAAAAACAGAAAGCATCGAGCAAGTAAAATTGGGAGCTTTAGAAAGTCAAGGAGCGGGAGTAAATTTCCCTATCGAAGTTAAAGTTTTGATTTCTAATGATGGAGTTAAATTTCAGCAAGTTGGAAAAATCACTCGTCCGTATGCAATAAATGCGGTTCCAGAATTGAAAGATTTCAAAATCAATTTCCAAAAACAAAATGCACGATTTGTGAAAGTAATTGCACGCAACTTGAAGAAAAGTCCAAAAGGAGAAAGTTCTTGGCTGTTTGTCGATGAAATTTTAATTGATTAATTATTTAAAGAAATGAATAAGATACTACTTAAGCTCGGGATATTATTGATTTGTTTGATGCCGTTTTTTAGTACTGCACAAACCAAAGGGTTTTCTATATCTAATGGAGAATTTCGTCAAGACGGGAAAGTTATTAAAATACATTCTGGAGAAATGCACTATGAACGTATTCCAAAAGAATACTGGAAACATAGATTGCAAATGATTAAAGCTATGGGATTGAATACCGTAGCAACTTATGTATTTTGGAATTATCACGAAATAGCGCCAGGCGTATGGGATTTTAAAACAGGAAATAAAAATTTAGCAGAGTTTATTCGTCTTGCTAAAAGTGAAGGATTATATGTAATTCTTAGACCAGGTCCGTATGCATGCGGTGAATGGGAATTTGGAGGTTACCCTTGGTGGCTGCAAAATAATCCAGATTTAGTTATTCGTACCAATAACAAAGCATTTTTAGAAGCTTGCAAAACCTATATGGAACATTTGTATGCAGAGGTCAAAGGTCTTTTTGCTAATCAAGGAGGGCCAATTATTATGGTTCAGGCTGAAAATGAATTTGGTTCCTATGTTTCTCAAAGAACAGATATTAAAGCTGAGGATCATAAAGCATACAAAACAGCAATTTATAATATGCTAAAACAAACTGGATTTCCAGAACCTTTTTTTACTTCTGATGGAACTTGGCTGTTTGAAGGTGGTAGTGTTGAAGGCGTGTTGCCAACTGCAAATGGAGAATCAAACATAGATAATTTAAAAAAGGAAGTTGATAAATTCCATAAAGGACAAGGACCTTATATGGTAGCAGAATTTTATTCTGGCTGGCTGGATCATTGGGCAGAGCCATTTATTAGAATTGGATCTGAGGAGATTGCAAGTCAAACTAAAAAGTATCTTGATGCAGGTGTCTCATTTAATTATTATATGGTACATGGAGGTACTAATTTCGGATTTACTTCTGGAGCAAATTATAATGAAGAAATGGATATTCAGCCTGATATTACAAGCTATGATTATGATGCGCCTATTAGCGAAGCAGGTTGGGCAACACCAAAATATATGGCGATACGTGAAGTAATGCAAAAGTATTCTAAAACAAAATTAGCATCAATTCCAGAGAAAATACCAGTTACAAAATATCCTAATCAGCTTATCAAATCCAATATGGATGTTTTAAGTTGGATAAAAAAGGAAAAACCAGTTGTAAATGACCAGCCTTTAACATTTGAAAAATTAGGTCAAGGACATGGATATGTTTTATATCGAAAAAGATTTACGCAGCCTATTTCTGGTAAATTAAAAATTGAAGGATTGAGAGACTTTGCTACAGTTTATGTAAACGGAGTTAAAGCGGGTGAATTGAATAGAGTCTTCAAAAACTACGAATTAGATGTTACGATTCCTTTTAACGGTATGTTAGAAATCCTAGTTGAAAATATGGGACGTATTAATTACGGTGCCGAAATAGTACATAATACGAAAGGAATTATTTCTCCAGTATTTTTGAATGAATATGAAATTAGTGGTGGATGGGAAATGTATAAAATGCCAATGAATGAAGTTCCAGTTATTAAAAATGAAACGGTAAAATCTGGGCGTCCAGTTTTATATGAAGCTACAGTAAACATTGACAAACCAGCGGATACTTTTCTTGATATGACAACTTGGGGAAAAGGAATTGTATTTGTAAACGGACACAATCTTGGACGTTACTGGAAAGTAGGACCACAACAAACACTTTATGTACCAGGTTGTTGGTTGAAAGCAGGTGAAAATAAGTTTGTTGTGTTAGAGCAACTTAATGAAAATAAGCAAACAGAATTAACTTTTACAGATCAGCCTATACTTGAAAAATTAAATTAAGAATACCTATTAAACAAAAAACAAAAGAATAAATAAAACCTAATAAATAGATTAAAGATGAAAAGAGGAATATTCATTATCGCCCTTTTATTTTCAGCTCAGATATTCGCGCAGGCGATTTATGAAGATGAAAGATACGTACCAGAAACAGATCCGTTAGTATTAAAAAACCTAGACGAATGGCAAGGCAAAAAATTTGGTTTGCTAATGCACTGGGGAACTTACAGCCAGTGGGGTATTGTAGAATCTTGGTCTATTTGTCCAGAAGATTACGGATGGTGTGAGCGTAAAAAAGGGAGCAATCCTGCTAATTACAATCAGTACATTGCAGATTATGAAGGATTAAGAAAGACTTTTAATCCAGTGAAATTCGATCCTGCAAAATGGGCAAAAGCTGCTAAATATGCGGGAATGAAATACATGGTTTTCACTACAAAACACCATGACGGATTTAACATGTACGATACTAAATATTCGGATTACAAAATTACGAGTAAAGATGTTCCTTTCCATACAAATCCAAAAGCTGACGTCTTGAAAGAAATTTTCAACTCTTTTAGAGGAGAAGGAATTTCAACAGGAGCTTATTTCTCTAAACCAGACTGGCATAACGAAAACTATTGGGATCCTTATTTCCCACCATTTGACAGAAACGTAAACTACGATCCGTCATTATATCCAGAAAAATGGCAGAAATATGTTGATTTCACGCACAACCAAATCTTAGAAATCTTAACAAACTACGGTAAAGTAGACATCTTATGGTTAGATGGAGGATGGGTTAGAAAAAGAGATCAAGTAAACATCAAAGAAAACTACGATGAGAAGTTTACAGAAAACGAATCTAAAAACGGTTTCATTAAACACAGAGTAGTTGACCAAGATCCTAAAATGGATGAGTTAGTGGTAAAAGCACGTCAAAAACAGCCAGGTTTAATTGTTGTAGATAGAGCAGTTCACGGTAAAAACCAAAACTACTTAACTCCAGAAGGACGTGTTCCAGCTAAAACGTTGCCTTATCCTTGGGAATCTTGTATTCCAGCTGGAGGCGGATGGTCTTATTCTCCGGGTGCTGAATATATGACTGGAAGACAAGGGATTCACATGTTAATTGATATTGTAGCAAAAGGAGGAAACTTATTATTAAACGTTGCTCCAAGTCCAGAAGGAGAATGGGACAAAGGCGCTTACGATTTATTACAAGCTTACGGAGATTGGATGAAAGTAAACAGCACAGCGATTTACAACACAAAACCAATCGAGCCTTACAAAGAGGAAAACATCTGCTTTACACAAAACAAAGCAGGAAATGTATTCGCATTTTATTTAGCTAAAGAAGGAGAAGATAAAATTCCTGCTGAAGTTACAGTAAAAGCTATCAGCCCTAAAAAAGGAACAAAAATTACGATGTTAGGTTCTAAAACTTCTTTAAAATGGACAAAAGAAGTAAACGGATTTAAAGTAGTTATCCCAGAAAGTTTAAGAAACAATCTTCCTGCAAAAGAAGCTTGGACTTTAAAAATCGAAGCGATTAACAGATAAGAAAAGAAGCCTATGGTTTTAAATACTAAATATAAATTTAAAACAGCATGTATTTTATACATGCTGTTTTTTAGCATTACGATTTTTGCGCAAGAGCCAGTTGACTTTGTCAATCCGCTTATTGGAACTTCAAATTACGGTGCGGCTTATCCAGGTCCGATTGCACCACGAGGAATGGCAAGTATTAGTCCGTTTAATGTGGCGGGAGTAAAAAATACTCCGATGGAAAAAGATAGTCAATGGCTTTCTAATCCGTATGTGAATGAAAACACTTTTTTGACGGGATTTTCTCAAGTCAATTTGAGCGGCGTTGGTTGTCCAGAATTGGGCGTTATTTTATTGATGCCAACGACTGGAAAGGTAGAAATCGATCATTTAAAATACGGTTCGACTTATTCTAATGAAGTTGCAAAAGCGGCTTATTACAGCGTAAACATCGACAAGTACAAAGTAAAAGGCGAATTCACGGCTTCAAAACGAGTTGGGATTAGCAGATTCACTTTCCCGAAAGGGCAGTCAAATATTTTATTAAATCTTGGTTTAGGTTTAACAAATGAAGAAGGTGCAATGATAAAAGTAGTGTCACCGACAGAAATTGAAGGAATGCGTTCGGTTGGTTCGTTTTGTTACAACAGCCCAGAAGATGCTTATCCAGTTTATTTTGTGGCTCAATTTTCTAAACCTGCCGATAAATTCGGAGTTTGGAAAAAGCCTGCCAAATACAACGGTGTTGAAGCGCAATGGATGGGGTACAACGGAAAAGCCAGAATGATGGATAATACCATTAAGACCGTTGTAGGGGATAGTATTGGAAGTTATTTTACGTATAAATTCGAAAAACAAGAAACGGTTGAAGTGAAGATCGGAATTTCGTACGTAAGTATCGAAAATGCCCGTGAAAACTTAGCAAAAGAAGTAGGTAACAGATCTTTTGATGCAATTTACAAAGAAACCTACGCCGAATGGAACGAAGAATTGTCTAAAATTTTGGTTGAAGGTGGTTCAAAAGATGACAATACGATTTTCTATACGGCTTTGTATCATACATTAATCCATCCAAACACTTTAAATGATATTAACGGAGAATATCCAGTAATCAAAAGAAGTAAAATTGCTAAAACCAAAGATACTCGTTATACCGTATTTTCATTATGGGATACATACAGAAACGTACATCCGTTAATGTCTTTGGTTTATCCAAAACAGCAATCTGATATGGTAAAAAGTATGTTGGATATGTTTGATGAAAATGGCTGGTTACCAAAATGGGAATTGAATTCGACTGAAACTTTTACTATGGTTGGTGATCCTGCAAGTATTGTAATTACAGATACTTACATGAGAGGGGTTCGTGATTATGATGTTAATAAAGCGTACTATGCGATGTTAAAAGGAGCAGATAATACTGAAAATAATCCGCTTCGTCCAGGATTGAAAGATTATATCAAAAAAGGATATTTAACAACTGACAATAAAGGTCCCGTTTCTACGACTCAGGAATACAATATTTCAGATTATGCGATCTCAATTATGGCCAATGAATTCGGAGACAAAGCGAATGTAAAACGTTTTAAAGAACGTTCTTTATCCTACAGAAAATTATTTGATAAGGATCTGAATTTACTTCGTCCAAGAACTGCAAACGGAGATTGGTACGAACCTTTTGATCCTGCTTCTGGAGCTAATTTCGAAGAAAATGTTGGTTTTATCGAAGGAAATGCTTGGCAATATAATTTTATGGTTCCGCATGACATTAAGGGATTAATGAAATTAATGGGCGGTGAAAAACCTTTTTCGGCTCAATTGCAGAAAATCTTTGATATCAAACAATTTGATATGGCAAATGAGCCCGATATCGCAAATCCATATTTCTTTAATTACGTGAAAGGCGAAGAATATAAAGCGCAAGAACATGTGAAACGACTGGTTAGAGAACATTTTAAAAATGAACCAAAAGGATTGCCAGGAAATGATGACACTGGAACAATGTCAGCTTGGTTGGTGTATTCGATGATGGGAATTTACCCTATTTCTCCAGGAGATCCAATTTACACGATTACAGCTCCGATGTTTCATAGAATAACGATAAAATTAGATCCAAAATATTATAAAAAAGAAAGCATTGTAATTGAAAGACAAATCAATAATGATGGAAAAATCAATTCGATTGAGCTAAACGGAAAATCACTTAATACCTTCTTTATTTCGCACGATGATTTTGTGAACGGAACAAAACTTAAAGTGATCCAAAATTAAACACACACACAACTATGTTACAATTAAGAATGAGAAAAACGGCCATTATTTTTGTAATGGCTGTTGGTTTTTTTAACCAGACCCACGCCCAGAAAAAGTATCTGTATCAGGATGCGAAAGCGCCTGTTGAAGACAGAGTACAAGACTTGTTAAGCCATATGACACTTGAAGAAAAAGTGCGTCAGATGGATATGTATAGAGGAGATTTTTTTAAAGAAAAAGAAGATTTTGCTAAAGGTAAATCGGCTGAAAAAATCGGTAAATTAGGAATTGGAGCGATTCATGATCTTTATCCGCGTTCAGCGAAAATGATCAACGATCTGCAAACCAACGTAATCAAAGGAAACCGTTGGGGAATTCCAGCTTTGATTATGTGTGAAATGCTTCACGGATATTTAGACGAAGGAAGTACAGCGTTCCCAATGAACATTGGACTTGGAGCAACTTGGGACACTTCTGTTTTGGATAAAGTGGGTAAAGTAATTGGTATGGAAGCCAGAGCGCATGGCGTTCATTTTGGTTTTGGACCAAACTTAGATTTAGGACGCGAGCCAAGATGGGGTAGAGTTGCTGAAACTTTTGGAGAAGATGCCTTCTTAAACAGCGAAATTGGTTTGGCATTCATTAAAGGATTACAAGGAGATGATTTAAAATCGGATCGTTCTATTATTGCTGAGCCAAAACACTTCGCAGTTCATGGTATTCCACAAGCGGGAGGAAATTCTTCGCCAATTCTAGTTGGAGAACGTTCAGCTAGAGAAGATCATTTGCCATCTTTCCAAAAAGCATTTACAAAAGGTGGTGCCTTGGGAACTATGTGTGCGTATTCTGAGTTAGACGGAATTCCTTGTGCGGCAAATCATTGGTTATTGACAGATGTTTTGAGAAAAGAATGGGGGTTTAAAGGACTTGTAGTTTCTGATTTAGGAGCTATTAAATACATTCAAACCACTCATAAAGTTTCTGATTCTCCAAAAGAAAGTATTAGAGAAGCAGTTTCAGCTGGTGTTGATATGCAGTTCTACGATTTTTCTAACGAATTCTGGCAAAATACTATTATCGAATTGGTTAACGAAAAGAAATTGACAATGGAAAACATCGACCGTGCAGCGGGAGCAGTTTTACGTTTGAAATTCTTATTAGGATTATTTGAAAATCCATACACTGATAAAAACTTGATTAAAGAACGTTTCCACACTAAAGAAAACCAAGAAGTTGCTTTAGAAGCGGCTCAAAAATCAATGGTTTTATTGAAAAATGACAACAATATTTTACCATTAAGTAAAAATCTTAAAAACATTGCGGTTATCGGACCAAATGCAAATGCTTCAAGAATGGGAGGTTATGCTCCTAAAAATAGTGTTGGAGTAACCGTTTTTGAAGGTGTTCAGCAAGTTATGGGAAAAACAGCGAATGTTGTTTATGAAGAAGGAGTTCCGCTGATCGTAAAAGGTCAAGCAATTCCATCTAAATATTTATTCACTTCAGACGGATCTCAAAACGGATTAAAAGGAGAATATTTCAATAACAGAAATTTAGAAGGAACTCCAGCTTTAACTCGTATTGATAGCCAATTAGAATTTGACTGGCCTTGGGCTCCTGGAGACGGAGTTAATGTGGATGATTTTTCTATTCGTTGGACAGGTTATATTCAATCAGACAAATCATTTGATGGCTGGTTAGGTTTAAGTTCAGATGACGGAATCAGAATGTGGGTTGACGATCAATTGGTTATCGACAACTGGACAAAAGGGGCAACAAGCATTGTGACCACTCCAAAAAATATCGAAGCTGGTAAAAAATACAAAGTCCGCATAGAAATGTGGGAAGGAGGCTGGGGAGCCAGAGCTCACTTACGTTGGAACTTAGAAAAAGTAAACATGCAGCCAGCAATAGATGCTGCTAAAAAAGCTGATGTTGCTATTGTAGTTTTAGGAGAATCAAACGAATTAGTAGAAGAAAACAGAGACGTTGCTGATTTGAATTTACACGGAATTCAGCAAGAATTAATTGAAGCGATTCAGAAAACAGGAACTCCGGTTGTTTGTGTATTATTAAATGGTCGTCCGCTTTCTACAAATTGGATTGCAGATAATATACCAGCAGTTTTAGAAGGATGGTTCCCAGGAGAATTTGGAGGAAGAGCTGTAGCTGATGTTTTATTTGGAGATTATAATCCAGGAGGAAGATTACCAATTACAGTTCCAAAATCAGTAGGGCAGCTACCTATATATTATAACCAAAAACCGTCTGCGATTCATAAATACGTTAGCGAAAGTGAAAATCCATTGTATACTTTCGGTTACGGATTGAGTTATACAAAGTTTGAATATTCGAATTTAAAAATCAGTTCAAAGGAAATTAAGCCAAATGGAGAAGTAAAGGTTTCTGTTGATGTTAAAAACACTGGAAATTTAGACGGAGATGAAGTAGTACAATTATATGTAAATGATGTTTACAGTTCAGTAACAACTCCGGAGAAAACTTTAAGAGGTTTTAAACGTTTAAACATTAAAAAAGGAGAAACTAGAACTGTTGAATTTACACTTACTAAAGATGAATTAGGTCTGTATAACAGGCAAATGCAGTTTGTTGTAGAGCCTGGAGACTTCGAAGTTATGGTGGGTGGTAACTCGACAGAAGTGCTAAAAACTTCATTCAAAGTTTCTAACTAAAAACTGTTAAATGCAGAAGAATTTTAAATGATTTTTAGTTAAAAAAGTGAATATAATTAAAAAAGGCCAAAATCTATTAGATTAATAGATTTTGGCCTTTAAAATAAGGCAGAGTTGGATTACAAATGAAAACGTTTTCTTTCATTTTTCGGGCAAACTTTTACCAACACCTTTAAAAAAATGTCATTTGTCGAAATTATGTATTGTTAACAAAACGTATTCTTAAATTTAACATGTTATTAACTCTAAAAAAACAACTAATATGATTAAAAACGTACTAAAATTACTGTTCGTCATATGCCTTTTTGGGTTCCAAAGCCTAGAAGCGCAGACTACAGTAAAAGGAACGATAACAGATGCTGTTAGCGGAATTCCGATTCCTGGGGCAAATATTATTGTTAAAGGAACTAAAACAAGTGCTTCATCAGATTTTGATGGAAAATATAGCATTAGTGTTCCAAATCAATCAGCAGTTTTAGTATTTACTTATGTAGGGTCTGCTACAAAAGAAGTTGCTGTAGGAGCACAAACTACTATTAATGTGTCTTTAGGTGCAGACACACAACAATTAGGAGAAGTAGTGGTAACGGCTCTTGGTATTAAGAGAGAGAAAAAAGCTATTACTTATTCTGCACAAAACGTTTCAGTAGACGAAATTTCAGAAGCAAGATCATTAAACGTTGCCAACTCACTTTCTGGTAAAGTTGCAGGTCTTAACTTCTCAACTACATCTAATGGTGTTGGTTCTTCTTCTAGAATTACTTTAAGAGGTAACAGATCTCTTAACGGTAACAACCAACCTCTTTATGTTGTAGATGGTGTGCCAATTAGTAACGGAACAACAAATTCTAACCCTGATATTGATACAGGAGGAACTACACAGCCTGATGGTATCTCTAACATTAACCCAGAAGATATTGCTTCGATGACTGTTCTTAAAGGACCATCTGCTGCAGCTCTTTATGGTTCTAGAGCATCAAATGGTGTAATCGTAATTACAACTAAATCTGGTAAAGCTGGAAAAACTTCAGTTTCGTTATCATCTAACTTTATGGCTTCTTCAGCTTATGACTTGATGAACTTACAAAACCAGTACGGACAAGGTACAAACGGAAATTATGTTGCTAACTCAAGCTCAAGCTGGGGAGCACCTTTAGATGGACGTCAGGTTTCTGCTTGGCAGTTGGTTCGTAATCCAAATTATGCTGGGTCGCCTACACAAAGCTATTCTCCACAACCAAACAACGTAATTGATTTTTACAAAACAGGTTACAACTTAGCTAATACCTTAACTGTAACAGCTGGTAACGAGAAAGCACAAGGGTACTTTTCTTATACGAATACACGTGCAGAAGGTATTGTTGGTGGAAATGCTATGGACAGACACAATCTTAACTTAAGATTGACTAGTAAAATTACAGATAAGTTAACTTTAGATGCTAAAACAAATTACATCGTTCAAGATATTGATAACTTATTAAGAACTGGTGAAGAGTCTATCGGTACATCTGCTTATTTATTACCTCGTAGTATTGCTTATAGCGATTACAAAAACTTCGAATATTTTGATGCTGCAGGACAAAGACAAGTAAACTACTTCCTTGATGAAACTGGAGCTCCTGGTGGAAACCCATTCTGGTCTGCATTAAGAGATGATGCTCGTTCAGATAAGAGAAACAGATTTATTGGTTTAGCGTCTCTTAAATATGAGTTTACAAAAACGTTAAGCTTACAAGGTAGAGTTGGTTTAGACCAAATGACAAACAAAAACGTAAGAAACAGATATGCAACTGCAGCTTTCAACAGCAACATGGGTTCATACAGCGAATCTTATGAAACAGTAAGCGAATTAAACGTTGATGCTTTACTTTCTTACAATGAAAAATTCGGAGATTTTTCTGTTGGACTTAACGCTGGTGCGAATGCATTACAACAAAATAGTTCAGCTTTAAACTCTGGTGGTGTTTTAAGTAAAAGAAACTTCTTCGCATTATCTAATGTGCAGACAGTTCAATCTACTTCTACAGCTTCAAACAAAAGAATCAATTCTGTTTACGGATTTGGACAACTTGGTTTCAGAAACTACTTATTCTTAGACGTAACAGCTAGAAATGATTGGTCTTCTACTTTACCAACAGATTATTTCTACCCATCTTTCGGTCTTTCTGCTGTTCTTTCTGATATGTTTACATTACCAGAAGTTATCAGTTTTGCAAAAATTAGAGGTTCTTACGCACAAGTTGGTAACGATACAGATCCTTATCAAACACAACAAAGATACTCTTACATTGGAGGAAATGGTGGTATGTTATACGGACAAAGCACAAAAGCTAATCCAAACTTAAAACCTGAGATTTCTTCTTCTACAGAGTTTGGTGCTGATGTTAGATTCTTCAACAACCGTTTAGGTTTAGATTTTACTTATTTCAATACCTTAACTAATAACCAAATTTTCTATATTAACACTCCAGAATCTTCTTCTTACTCAAGAGCTATTGTAAATGGTGGAGATATTGAAAATAAAGGTATCGAGTTAACATTAACTGCAACTCCAATTCAAACAGAAAACTTTACTTGGGATATTACAGCGAACTACGCTTCTTATAAATCTAAAGTAAAATCTATCTATGACGGAAGAGATGAGTTAGTTCTTGGTGAAGGACGTTTAGTGAGAAGTAAAGTTGTTCAAGGTGGAGAATATGGTGATTTATACATCAAAGGTTTCCAAAGAGATCCAGAAGGAAACATTATTGTAAACAGTGCTGGTATTCCATTAGCTACAAATGGATTTGATGTTCGTGCTGGTAACTTTAATCCAGATTGGACTGCAGGTTTCAAAAACAACTTCAAATACAAAGATTTCTCTTTAAGCTTCTTAGTTGATTTCAGAATCGGTGGTGAAGTTATTTCATATACTCAGGCTAGACAAGCTGGTTTAGGGGTAAGTGATATTACTTTAGCAGGAAGAAATGGTGGAATTATTGTGGATGGTGTAGTTTCTAACGGAAATGGTACTTATTCTCCAAATACTACAAGTATTAATGCTGAACAATACTGGACAGCTATCGGACAAAGAACTCCTATTGCAGAGCCATTTATCTACGATGCTACAAACATCAGATTAAGAGAGCTTGTTTTTGGTTATTCATTGCCAAAACGTATGTTAGGTAATTCTGGATTCTCAAGTATTGACTTCTCTTTAGTTGGTAGAAACTTGTTCTTCTTCTTAAACAAAGCAGAACATTTTGATCCAGAAGCAGGAGCAGGTACAGGTAACTTACAGGGGATAGAATCTTTCAACATTCCTTCAACAAGAGATTATGGAGTAAATGTTAAATTTGGATTTTAATTAAATAAGATATATCATGAAATATAGTTTTAAAATAAAAACATTAGGAGTTGCATTAATGGCAGTTTCGATTTTATCAAGCTGTACGGGCGACTTTGATGAAATAAACAAAGATCCTAATTCGTTGACTGAAGATCAGTTAGATGCTACTTTAGCAGGGCCTGCATTTGCATCTGCATTGTACGCTGGTATTCACAACGGTTCTTACTCATCTCCAGGAGTTGATGATCAAGGAACTTGGGGTATCGCAACAGGTATTTTGTCTTCAACTTTTATTCACTACTTAAACTGTGGATATGGTACTGAAAGAAATGCTTTTGTTAACGGTTACGAAGGTAGAGGATGGACAAGATTTTACACAGTTGCTGCTCCGGCTTTAACAAATGCTGTTAAAGCATCTGAAGGAAATGCTGAAGCTCTAGCAATTCTTAAAATCTGGAAAGTTTTCATGTACAACCAAATGGTTGATGCTTACGGACCAATTCCTTACACAGAAGCTGGAAATGGTAAAGAAAAAGTTCCTTACGATAGCGTAGAATTTATCTATGAAGATTTCTTTAAATTATTAGACGAAGCTAATGCAACGTTATCTTCTACATCAGTAACTTCAGTTGCATCTCTTTCTCCAAACGACAGAGTTTATGCAGGAAGTGTTGACAAATGGAGAATTTTTGGAAACAGTATGAGATTACGTTTGGCTATGAGAATTTCTGACAAAGATCCAGGAAAAGCAAAAACTCAGGCTGAAGCTGCTGTAGCTGCAGGAGTAATGGAGACTAACGATCAGGGAGCATTTTTTAAAGCAAGTAACATTACACCAAACAACCTGAACATGATTGTAAACAGCTGGGGTTATGTAATGACATCTTCTATGGAAAGTATCTTAGTAGGATACCAGGATCCACGTTTATCAAAATGGTTTGCCCCAATCACTACAGGAGTATATAGAGGTAACCCGGTTGGAGGTTTAGAAGATCAATTTGGAACTACTGAATTCTCTAAATTTAATAATGAAGAGCTTGGGAATGGTTCAAATAATACCCGCAGTGAAACTAAAAACATTGAAATCTTTATGGCTTCTGAGAACTTTTTGACAAGAGCAGAAGGAGCTTTAAATGGATGGAACATGGGTGGTGATGCCAAAACATTATACGAGAAAGGTATTACATTATCTCTTGCACAATGGGGATTCACTGACCCAGCTGTTGTTAATGCTTATATTAATGGAGTTACATTGCCAAGTTTACCAAATATTTTGACTGTATATCCAACTTTGGATTTACGTGATATTCCAGTTAAATTACCAGTAGCATGGTCTACTTCAGTTGCTAACCAACGTACACAGATTGCGGTTCAAAAATACTTAGCAATTTTCCCAGAATCTTGGGAAGCTTGGGCAGATTTACGTAGAAGTGATGCTAAAGTAATCTATCCAGTATTAAACACAGACAACCCAGATGCAGGTGTTGGTAAATCTCTAATGAAGAGAATTATTTATACTACAAATGAGTACTCGTCAAACAGAGCTGCTGTTGATGATGGTATCGTAAAATTAGGCGGTGCTGATTCAGGTGGAACTAGACTTTGGTGGGACACAAAATAATTAATTTGGTGAGTAAAGATCGACACAGTCCTTACTTAAAATGCAAAAGGAGAGGTAACTCTCCTTTTGTTTTATAGGTATGTCAGTAATTCGACATCCAAAATTCTATTAACTACTGATGATTTGACTCCAAAACATAAATCATCAAACCACAAAAACACAAAATAAAATGGTTAACGCAAATACCACTAACTCCTCACAAACCAAACCAACCTTAATTCCGATATTAATTATAGCAAGCCTGTTTTTTATTTTTGGTTTTGTTACTTGGATCAATGGCGCATTGATTCCGTTTATGAAAACTATAAATGAATTAACTTCTGCACAATCATTATTGGTAGCTTCAGCCTCTTATATTTCATTCGTGGTCATGGCACTTCCTGCTTCTTATATACTGGCTAAAATCGGATATAAAAAAGGAATGTCTTTAGGATTATTTATCATGGGATTTGGAGCTTTAATTTTTATTCCGGCTGCAGAAGCCAGAACGTATTGGATGTTTCTTAGCGGTATTTTTATTCAGGGTGCAGGAATGACTTTATTACAGACTGCATCAAATCCGTATATTACCATTTTAGGGCCTATCGAAAGTGCCGCAAAACGAATTTCTATTATGGGAATTTGTAATAAAATTGCTGGTGCATTAGGATCACTTATTTTTGGCTCTATTTTATTGTCTGGGATTGATGAAATTCAGGAAAAACTTAGTTTGGTTAGTATTTCAGAAAAGAATGCTTTATTGGACAATATGGCTGACAGTGTGGTTATTCCTTATATTTCAATGGCGATTGTTTTGTTTATTTTAGGAGTTTTGATTCTTAAAGCTCCGCTTCCAAATGTTGAAGCTGCTCCGATTGAAGAAGCAGAAGAGGGTAAAACAGCCAAAACTAGCATTTTTCAGTTTCCGCATCTTTGGCTTGGAGTATTAACGTTGTTTATGTACGTGGGAGTTGAAGTAATTGCGGGTGATACCATTATCGCATACGGAATCGCATTAGGGTTTCCTGCTGCCGATGCCAAATTCTTTACCACATTTACTTTATTAGCCATGGTGGCCACTTATGCTTTAGGAGCTTTTTTAATTCCGAAATATATCACACAAGCATTAGCTTTAAAAGTAAGTGCTGTTTTAGGAATTTTGTTGTCATTTTGTATTGTGTTTTCTACTGGATTTACCTCTGTTTTGTTCGTTGCTGGATTAGGTATTGCAAACGCTTTGGTTTGGCCTGCTGTTTGGCCTCTTACGCTTAATGGATTGGGGAAATTTACCAAAACAGGTGCAGCATTATTGGTAATGGCAATTTCAGGTGGAGCAGTAATTCCGCCACTATATGGAAAATTTGTAGACGGTACAAAAGCTGATCTTATTGCTCAGGGAATTAATGAAGTAAATGCAATCGCTTCTGCTTCAACAAAAGGATATTGGATTTTACTTCCGTGTTATGTTTTCATTTTGTATTACGCAATTGTAGGACATAAAGTAGGATTGAAGAAGAATTAGATTTTAGACCTTTAAAAGCAAGTAGAAAGAGAAAAGATGTAAGAGGATAGAATTTGGTATTTTAAGCTACTTTAAGGAGCATTTAGAAATTAAAATCTTGTTTCTGGCTTCTTTTTTCTTTCATCTAAAAAAACAAAAAAAGAATAAAAATGATCACAAAAATAAAATTTACAATAACAGCTTTAGTAACGGTTTTTCTTTTCTCTAACGGAATAATAGCACAAACAAAAGCTGTAAATATTGAGAGCAGTTATATTGCAGATCCTCCAGTTACGACAAACAGTCACGCATCGACTTTGGTAGAACATAAGCCAAACGAGATTTTAGCGGCTTGGTTTGGAGGCAAATATGAAGGAGCAAAAGATGTAGGGATTTATATTTCAGATTATAAAGATAAAAAATGGTCGACGCCAAAAGAATTGATTCAGCCTTTAATTAAGAATGGAGATACATTGCCATGTTGGAACCCAGTACTTTTTAAAAGTAAAAGTCAAAACTTGTATTTGTTTTATAAAGTAGGGAAGAACCCAAGAGAATGGTTTGGCGCTATGATAGTTTCAAAAGATAACGGAACAACTTGGGGAGAACCAAAATATCTTCCAGACGGAATTTACGGACCAATTCGTAACAAGCCAATTGAAACGACTCCTGGAGTAATTTTATGCGGAAGCAGTACAGAAAGCGTCAACACAGACGAATGGCGAGTACACGTAGAAGAATATACAGAAGCAACAGATTCATGGAAAAAAATAGCGGTAGAAAACAAACAGAATTTTGATGTAATTCAGCCGACATTTTTAATTCATGGAGGAAGTGATATTCAGATGTTATCTCGTAGCAAACACAATAAAGTGGTTTCTAGTTGGTCTGGAGATAACGGAAAAAGCTGGATCAGAACCAATACAATCAATGTGATTAACTCCAATTCAGGAATTGATGCGTTAACGGTAAACAAAAACTTTTTCTTATTGGTTAATAATCCACTTCCTATGGGAAAAGACTGGTTTAACGGACGTAATATTCTGGATATTGAATATTCTAAAGATGGTTTAAAATGGTCTAAATTATTTGATTTAGAAAAACAGGAAAAAGGAGAATTTAGTTATCCTGCTATCATTCAAACTACAGATAAAAAAGTACACGTTTTATATACTTACGATCGAAAATATATTAAACATACATCTTTTGATCTTAGTCTATAATGTGGTATAAAAATAAAATATGAAAGCTCTACTATATCTTTTTGCCTGCATCTTATTTTTGAGTATTCCATTGAATGCCCAAAATAGTGTGATGTCTAAAACCTTTTATAAACACGATAAATATTTGTCATCAGATCAATTAGAAGGTCGTTTTCCGGGAACGAAGGGAAATAATAAAGCAGCTGCATACATTCAGAAATATTTAAAAAAATATGGTTTAAAAGAATTTAATGGTTCTTATTATCAGTCTTTTAAAGTGTTTGTAAAAGAAGGTATCAATAAAATGAAATCAGATTCTGTGGCAACACAGAATGTTGTTGGCTATATCGAAGGTTCAGACCAAAAACTTAAAAACGAATACATTGTAATCGGAGCACATTACGATCATTGGGGTTGGGGTGGACAAGGCTCTGGAAGTAAAAAGAAAGAAGCTTTTGCCATTCATAATGGTGCAGACGATAATGCTTCAGGTGTGTCGGCTTTGCTTTGCATTTTAGAAGAAATTTCAAAGCAAAAAGTAAAACCTAAAAGAAGTATCATTTTTATTTCATTTAGTGGAGAAGAAGAAGGATTGTTGGGTTCTAAATATTTTGTAAATCATCTCCCAGTTCCAAGAGAAGCTGTTAAAGTAATGCTGAATATGGATATGGTTGGAAGACTAAATGATAAAAAAGAACTCTATATGGGAGGTGCAGGAACTTTTCCTGGCGGAGTAGAATTGATGAAAAAACTAGGAGAAAACTCAGGTTTAAATCCTGTTGTTCATGCAGGTGATGTTGGCGGTTCAGACCATGTTTCTTTTTATAAAGAATCAATTTCCGCAATAGGATTTCACACGGGTGGACATCCTCAGTATCATACTCCCGACGACGATATTGATTTAATCAATTTTGAAGGAGGTGCTTTAGTTGCAAAATACATTTATAATGCCCTTACAGAAATAGCCAATTACAATGAGAATTTACTCTTTATTAAGCAGAATTAAAGTGGAGTAAATTTCATTTCAAAATAAGTTAAGTTAGTTTTGTTATTTGAAAAAAGGCGGTGTCTATTAAACGCTATAGACGCCGTCTTTTACTTTAAAAGCCCATGCTGCCATGGCATCAATTACGGGTAACAAACCATTTCCTGCATTGCTTAGTTTGTAAGTTACAAAAGGAGGTACAACAGGTTTTGCTTCGCGAATGACTAAACCATCGGCTTCTAATTGTTTCAAATGCTGAATCAGCATCTTTTCTGTTACGGCTGGAATAGCTCTCTTCAATTCGCTGTAACGTTTATCTCCAGTCGATAAATGATATAGAATAATAGGTTTCCAATAACCTCCAATTTTCTCCATCACAAAAGTAACGGGACATTTTTCTAAAGCATACTGCTTGTTTTCCTGAATGGTAGACGATTCTTTAATTGCTGTCATGATACATACTTTAGGGTAAGTACTTGTATAAAAGTAAGTACAAAGATACCTTTGTAATGTTAAATAAAAAAACATTTAAAGATGAAAATTATAATTTCAGGTTCATTAGGAAATATAGGAAAACCATTAACGGCTCAATTGGTACAATCAGGACACGATGTAACAGTGATTAGCAGCAATGCAGATCGTAAAGTGGCCATTGAAAATTTAGGTGCAAAAGCCGCAGTGGGATCAGTTAGTGATGCTGATTTTCTTGCTGAAACTTTTGCAGGTGCAGATGCCCTTTTCGCAATGACACCGCCAAATATGGGTGGAGTGAATATCATTAAAAATACTACAGATGCTGGTGCCGCTTTCGCGAAAGCGATTCAGGAAACCAATATTAAAAGAGTCGTGATGTTAAGCAGTATTGGAGCCGATTTGCCAACAGGAAACGGACCAATTGCAGGTTTGTATAACATTGAGAAGATTTACGAGAATTTAGATACTTCTATTACGTTTTTGAGAGCGGGATATTTCTACATCAATTTCTTTAATGATATTCCGATGATAAAAGGAGCGGGGATAATGGGAGCTAATTTCCCAGCATCAAATCGTATTCCATTAGTACATCCTGAAGATATCGCAAATGCTGCGGCAGAGGAATTGCAGAAAACACAGAAAGGTAAAAATATCCGTTATATTATTAGTGATGTTAAAACGCCTGCAGAAATCGTAAAAACATTTGGTGCTGCTATTGAAAAACCAGAATTACCTTGGATTGAGTTTACAGACGAACAATATTTAGGTGGAATGACTCAAGCTGGAGTTCCAGAAGAAATGGCCGGTTTGTATACCGAAATGGGTTCAGGATTAAGAAACGAAACGATTGCAGCAGATTTCTTAAACAATGATGGAACCGTAACCGGAAAAATCAAATTGGAAGATTTTGCCAAAGAATTTGCTTCAAAATTCTAATTGTAATTTGTTGGGTGAAATTTAGTTTTAACACATAGAGATACAGTTTTTTGCAGGCTTATAAAAGGCGTTTAACTAATTACAATGAAGATAACTATGTGTTAAAGCTTGCTTTTTTTGTAATCTCGAACAAAAACAATAAAATTCTATGTTTCTATGTGTTTAAATTTTACAAAAGAAAGTATAAAAAAAACATTCCGCTTACTATAAATAGAAGCGGAATGTCCAATTAAAAAAAAAACTCAAGTTGAATGAATCTTTAAAGCTGCTGTTCAGCTGTATTTTTTAGAATACTCCAATGTAGTGGTTTCCTGGTTTATTAACCAATTTTGCACCTTTAGTAACTTTTCCTGTAGGAATATCAATTACATAAATATTACCATCTTTTCCAACTGGTGTAACAGCAATATAGAAGTTGTTTCCATCTACAACAAAACCTTGGTATTGACCAAAATCTAAACTAGCATCATAAGCAATATCTTCTACTTTTGTAGCTGTTCTTGTGTTTAAATCAAGTCTTGCTAAGAATCCTTGTTCTGTTCCTTCAAAAGTGTAAACTGCATAAGCAATTCCATTTCCAACATATCTCCAAGCATCGATATAACTTCCTTTAATTCCTAAAGCAGTATCTAAACTGAATACATAAGAATTATCATATTCGTTACTTTGGTTGATTTTCAAAATATAAGAACCTTTTTGAGCATCTCTTTGTGTAGCTTGGTAAATGTTTCCGTCTGTTGCCACAAAGCTGTTAAAACTTCTGTATCCGCTTGTATCACCAAATCCAACAGTAGAAGTAATTACTTTAGGGTTAGTTAAGGCAGGATAGTCAACTACAACAGATTTAGATCCTAAACGTGTAAAAGATGCTGCGTTTTGTCCTGTTGCAGGATCTGTTTTACGCATCCATGTTCCGATGATTAATTTGTTCCCAGCTTTGTTTAGTGTTGGAGCATCTAAACGGAAAATATGGTGTCCTTGAGCTTCTTCTTCAGCAGTCAATGGAATTTCGTATTGTTTGAAAGCAGAAATTACAGTTTGTTGTAAATCTAATGACAATACAGTAGCAGTTCCTCTAGTATACTTGAATGTTTTATCTTCATTAGTATTTACGATTGGAGCAGTTACGTTTACAGCAACACCAGTTTTGTCTCCATCAAAAAGTTTTACCCATCTTGGAGATGTTCCTGCGTATTGAGAAATGTTAACTTTAGCTGTAGATTCTGCAAAATTGCGTCCACCATTAACTTTGTAAGTCATGAATTCACCTCCATTTGCACCTGTATAAGTGATGTTGAAAAGAGTGTTTCCATCTACAGAAGATTGTAAACGTGCCGTTCTCGTAGATTGAACCGCAGTACCATTTGTGTAAACATCTACAGAAAAGTTAGGATCGATTGCATTTTCTTTGCTGATTGCATAAACTCTAGTTCCGCCATTTCCATCTCCTGGATCAGTTTGCATCAAAGCTCCTGCCACGGTAATCCATCTTCCATCTGTTACCGGATTTACTGGTTCTGCATTTTGGTTATTGTCATCACTGCTACAAGAAGTAGTTAGTGTTAACGCACTTAGTAATAAACCAGAGGTTAATACTTTAAAAGTGTTCTTTTTCATATTTGTGGATTTAAAAAATTAGTTATTTATAATGTGATTAAAATTTACTGATCGCGTAGTTGAGTTTGATGTAAAAAGCTCTACCTGGTTTTTGAGCAGCGAAATTGTCATAAACCTGTTCGTCAAAAATATTTTTAGCATCAAAGCTTACTACAAATTGTTTGTTCGGGAATGCATAGCTTAAACCTAAATCCTGTGGAAACTGAGCTGTAGTTCTGTCAATTTCTAGCCAAGAAGTATAAAATGGATCGACATAACCACAGTAGTAATACAGATTTAATTCTGATTTATTCTGAATTACATTTTTAAAGTTGTACTGAAGATTTCCATTAATAGTAAAATAAGGTTCGTTTGGCAGTTGCTTATTATAATGTACAATGGTATTTCCATTAACATCGTATCTATCTTTGTAAACAGAATTAAATTTAGATAGATTTATTCCTGCAAATAATCTTTCTTTGAAGGAGTATTGAATAGATGTTTCAAAACCAACAGATTGTGTTTTTCCTAAATTGACGAAAGGTGTAGCCTGAACAGCTTCATTAACTCGATTACTTATTTGCTGAACAATTTTATCTTGGATATTTCGCCAGAAAGCATTTCCATAAAATGAAAATTTATGATTATGAATTAGATAAGGTCCTAATCGTAAACCAGCATTAAAATTGTCACTTTGTTCTGGACCTAAATTAGGGTTGCTTAAAACGTTTTGACCAGGAAGTCCGAATATCTCATTTTCATTTGGCAATCTAATTGCTTTTTCAGCAGAAAACATTAACAATGCCTTTGGAACGACAGCATAAGAAGATGCAAATCCATATCCTGTGAAATTAGTATTTCTAATGGCAGTATCCATAAACACAGATCTCTGACCATCTTGATTGACTAAAATTGTAGGGGTAACTTGTTCCGTTTTTAAATAATAATTTTTGATAAAAAAGTTACCTTTTAGACGTGATTGAAAAGCTTGCATTTCATAGGCGAAAGAGGTAACGGATTTATCTAAATCTCTTGTTGCTAAAAAATTACGAATCAATTCAGGTAGCATTATATCTGTATCATTTCGATCAACATTATAAAACATTCCATTAACAAGAATCTTGTGGTTTTTAGAAATGTTATACGTTAAACCAGCTCTTGTATTAAAAATATCTAGCTTTTGATGGTTGATTGTAGGAGCTCCCTGCTGAGCACCAAATACTGATATAATAGGCTCTCCATATAATCCAATTGCTTTTTCACCGTTCCAGTTGTAATTCCATTTTACAGTATCGTTGACTACATCATTTCTGTGACTATAAACAGAAATTACCGAGAAGTCAAGATTTTTAATTAAGAAATCTTTTTTGTTGTAATTGATACTAAAAACATTGGCAGCAGATTCACTGAAACGTCCTTTGTAAGGTTTAGTCATATACTGACCGTGCTGAATCTGATTGTAATCTTCAGAACCATTATAACTGATAGAGAAATTATCGGCCCATTTTACATCTGTAAAACCTGCTTCTAGTCTTCCTCCGTATGATCGATACATACTTTCAAATCGTTTTGCTCTGATATATTCATAACGTCCATTTGGTGCGATATTGTAAACGAATCTTCCCCAAACTTCGTAGTCATTATCAGAATAATTCTGAAATCCATTTGCTTTAATGGTAAAACCGGATTTATCTCTGTAAGTCGTACTGAAATTCGATTGGATAGTATTAAATGAACCATAAGAGACAGAAGCAGCAATCATGTTTTTAGATCCTTTTTTAAGAATCACATTAATAGCTCCTCCAAGTGAATCGTCTGCCAGATAAGCAGGAACAACGCCTTTATAAACTTCAATTCTTTCAATTAATGCTGGTGGAATACTATTTAAACTGAATGATGCTCCATAAGTTTGAATCGGAATCCCATCAATAAAAATACGAATTGCATTTCCTGACATTCCATTAATGTTGTAGGTTACAGCAGAACCCAAACCTCCATTCTGTCTGATTCTTACACCTCCTGAACGATCTAATAAATCGTTGGTTTGAAGATTTCTTTTTGCTGCTTCCTGTGTCTCGATGACATTTACAGCAAAACCTTTCTCCATAATCTCTTTTCGAATAGAAGATTTTTTGATGACAACTTCTTGCAAATCTTTTGGACCATTTCGATCTAAAGAGATATTGAATTCTGTGTTCGGTTTGTTGATGGTAATTTTGGTAGTTTTTGTTTGTCCTTCCATAGAAGAAGTTTCTAAAACGTACTCGCCGTATTTTAATCCTTTAAACTCGTAACGGCCAAAATCATTTACGATGGCGTATTTCTGAGTTCCTTTAATAATTACTGAAGAACCATAAGCTAATTCGTCGGTTCCAAAAGTCACTTTTCCCGTAAGATTTCCAGTTTGTGACCAGGCTGAAATAGTAAATAAAAATAGTAGTAAAATTGTTCTCATATTGAGTCTGCGTGTAAAAGTGGTGCAAACTTATATGATAATTTAAATTTAATCTAAATAAAGCTATTAGAAGATTATTAGAATTCTATTGCAGTCTCTAATGTTATTTTAATATGAATAAATTATTGGTTATTAAAGCCCTTTTCATGTAATTTGTCCTCTAGAAAGAGGAGGACGATGATTTTAAATTTTATGTCATTTCGACCGAAGGGAGAAATCACACTAGAAACTCCACAAAGTATATTAAAAATCTTTGCCGATTTCCGCGTGTGATTTCTCCCTTCGGTCGAAATGACAAATCTTGCCGTAAATTTAATTCACTATTTTATAATTTATAAGCAAAATTCTTAGACTTAATAACTTTCCCCTTATCAGTAATCATTACACAACTATATTCTGGGAATTTTTGAAGTAATACTAAGCCTTCTTTTTGTCCTAAAACCATCATTGAAGTGCTTAATCCGTTTGCGGTTTCTGCGTTTGGTCCTAAAACCGTAACACTGCATAAACCTGTTGCTGGATAACCTGTTGCTGGATTTATAATATGAGAAAAGCGTTTTCCGTTAAAAACAACAAACTTTTCGTAACTGCCAGAAGTAGTAATCGCGCCATCTTTTAACGGAATTGCAGCCAAAATTTTCTCAGGTTTAAATGGATTTGTAATTCCGATTTTCCAATCGTTTCCGTTAGGTTGTTTTCCCCAAGTGCTCATATCGCCTGAGCCATTTATAATTCCGGCTTGAATCCCTTTTTTGATCATCATGGCGCGACATTTATCGGTGGCGTAACCTTCGCCTAAAGCACCAAATCCGATTTTCATTCCTTTTAATTTTAGGAAAATTGTAGATTGTACACTGTCGAGAATGATATTTTTATAACCGACTTTTTCTACTGATTTCTTTATAGCTTCTTCTGATGGCATTTCGGTCATCGATCCGTCAAACTTCCAGATTCTGTCCATTGCGGCAAAACTGACATCAAATCCGCCATTTGTAATTTTGGATAGTTTTATGGCTCTTTGTGCTAGTTCAAAAACTTCACGATCTACTTTTATTGGTTTTATTCCAGCATTCTGATTTACTGCAGAAACTTGTGAATCTGGTTTCCAATCCGAAATTAGTTTTTCAATTCGAGTGATTTCTGCAATTACTTCATCGATATTTTGTTCGGCCGTTAAAGAATCTTTAGCCACAATACTAATATCAAAACGACCTCCCATTAGTAAAGTTGTTCTTTTTTTCAAAACTTGCGAATGTGCTGAAAAAGAAACTACTAACGAAAAAAGCAATAAGAAGAAATGAGAAAAGATATTCTTTGACATAATTTTATTAATAACAATCTGTTAGCAACTGGCCGTTATTCTTGTATTCTAAAAGACTTTGAGCTTCATTGGTAAGACATAATTCATTTAGAATGGCTTCCACATCTTTTTGCATTGCCAATGAACCGCAAATCATAATTACACCACCATTTTTCAATAAATTGATAAAGAAAGAAGCATCATTTTTAATCAAATCCATAACATAAATATGTTCTGCTTCACGGGATAATGCAACATGAAAATGCTCTAAATGCTCTTTTTGAATCATTATTCCAGCAAACTTTTTATAAGCTAAAAGTGTCGGCGTAATCATTCTGAAACCACTGTACAAATGAATTTCTTTCTTAGATTTATTCTGTTCAATCATTCCTAAGAAAGGAGCAATTCCGGTTCCGTTAGAAATTAAAGCGACTTCTTGAGCTTTCTTTGGAAGATGAAAAGCCGGATTTTTTAAAATTTTAGCTTTTATAGTATTTCCAGGTTCTAAATTATTTAAATAACCTGAACCTAATCCGTTTGGATGTAATTTTACAACCAACTGTATATTTCCTGAATGATTTCCGATGGAGTAGAGACGTTCTCTTGAATCGTTGGCAGGATAAATTGCCAGTAAATCGCCTGAAGCAAATTTGACTCTTGAATGGGCACGTAATGTTAATATAAAGGTATGTTCGGTATCGGAAATTGGAGTTTTGTCTAAAACCATTAATTTTTGCAATCCTTTAGGAACATGATTGTATAACGATGGAGTAGTAGCCAACGGAATTCCGGTTTTTGCGCTCCATAGTTTAATCCAGTTTACAAATTCAGCTGCCGATTTATCATTTACTGTTTGCAATTCTAAATAGCGTTCTGCCCAGCTTTTAGTGGCTAGAAGTTTATCAATTTCAATGGCAAATCCACAGAAATCTGGGTATGATTTTGAACCAAAACCAACTACAGAAAAATTAATTTTTTGTTCCTGATTTTGCTTTTCCAATAAAGCTTTGAATTTATTACCGTTAGAAGGCGCATCTCCTAAACCATGTGTAGAGGAGAAAACAATAATATGTTCTGCTTTTGGATAAACAGCAAAACGATTAAGTTCGGTTATGTAAGCTTTATGTCCGTGATCTGTCAATTGCTTTAAAATAGCATTTGCAAACCTAAAAGAGCTTCCGTTTTCAGAACCTACTAAAAGAATAAAAGTACTTTCTTCTGCCTTAAATTTATTTTTAATTCGGCTTGATCTTCTTTTCAGAGTAATGGCATAACCAGAATAAATAAAGAAAAGTATATTGATACAGGCAATAGCCAGAATTACAGCCCAAATTCCGTTAATTCTTCCGGTATGAAGATCAAGGCTAAGAGCAGCGAACTGAGTGGTTATTGGTGATTTTTTTTCAGAAATTATAGCACCTGTAACCTGATTGACTTCAATTTCACGATCTTTTAGTTCTATGATATAATATTCTTCTGGATCATCTGTAAAAGGAAATTCTATCTTTTTTACATCAGACAATAAAGTGCTTTTAAAGATTGAAGTGGTTTTGTCTTTCTCAGAAAGTTCCGTTTTTACAGGTTTTGTTTTTTCTTCACCCATAAAAAAATTGAACCTTTCAAGAGACAAATAAGTTCCTGTAAGTGCAATAATAAGAATCGGAATTAAAGCCAGTCTTCCTAAAAGAACATGGTAATATTGTGCAAAATATTCTTTGATAATTTTTGAAAAGAAATTGCGAATGCCACGCTGTCTTTTTAATACCAATACAAATCCGGAAATCGAAATCAACAATAGACAAAACGAAATGATACCAACAAAAAAACGTCCAGCTTCATGTAGAAACAGAGAACGGTGAAAACTGGTAATCCATTTTATAAATTCACTTTTTTTAACTGGAGTTCCTAAAGCTTTTCCGTTTTTTGGATCGATATAGGAATTAATATCATTTCCATCGTCATCAATTGCCTGAAGTGTTACAAATTGATTGTAATCGACACTTAATTCGGTAATTTCTGGATACACTTTTTTTAGAGCCGGAAGTGTTTCTCCAAGCGTTATTTTATTAAAATTTTCAACTTTATAAGGAAGCGTTTTTTCCTGAACTGCATCAACCGCCAAAATAATACCGGTCACCGAAGCCAAAAGTAAAAAAACAGAAGAAAATAAGGCTAAAGCCAAATGTGCGTAACGCCAGAAAGAAAGAGTCATTGCGTGTATTCTAGAAATGTAATTAAATATTTAAAGCTTTGTCAAAATTATAAACTTTGACAAAGCCTGGATTTTAGCTTAAAGTATAAAAATAGAATTTATACTTTAACAAGAGGTTAAAAGTAAAATACTAAAGTTTTATATTTTGTTTAATCTTACGTATTTGATATAGCCTTTTCCTTCTGTCTTATCAGCCATACCTTCTGTTGTAAGTGGAATTTCAAGATCACTTACATAGTATTTCTGATCTTCAACAGCTGTTTCAAAACGTAATTTATACCCTTTGTTGATCTTAGAGTTTTCGATTTCTATAGTAGTAACACTGCGGTCTCCACCTGTAACAGAAGCACCTGTTTTGGCACTGATATCATCATTTTTCTGAGTGTGGAATTTGTTCCATTCTTTTAATGATTTGTACCATTTTTTGTCATCGCCCATTACGTAAAGTGTTTTTTCGTATTCACCGTTTGCATTGATTAAAGAAACAACAATGTAGGCACCTTCTCCCATATAATTGTTCATTTGCAGCATGCATTTGTATTTGCTTGCCTGCGCATTAGATTGAAGAGAAAATAAAAAGATAAAAGCACTTGTAAGAGCAATTTTGAATATTGATTTCATGAAATTTATTTATATGGATTGGTAATTCAAATTCCAAAAACTAAATCAGGATCTGGAATTTCAAATATTGATTATTATTTATTTTAAAAACTCAACTGAGATGTTGTTTTTAGTAAGAAGTTCATTTTCTTTAGCTAATGCATAAGCTGTTTCGTCAAACTCAGTACTGATGTCTTTTTTTGCTCCTGCAGAAACAAGATATTTTAAAATTGCATCATCTTTAGAAGTCATAGCGGCTCTGTGTAAAGCTGTTAAACCATCTTTGTTTTTAGCATTAACGTCTACTTTTAAATCTGTTATTTTTTTCAAAAGTGAAACATCATTTTTAGTAATTGCTAAATGGTATAACGTATTACCGTCTTTTTGAGCAGTAGCCAGATTAAGTCCTTTGTCTTGAAGTGATTTTGCTTTAGCATCAAAAGGATCTGTTGTTACTTTTTCTCTTCCCGCTGGACGGTAAGATTGTACCAGATAAACACCTAAATTGTTTCCGTCTTTATCTTTTACATTTACATCTGCACCTTTTGCTAAAAGTAAGTTTACTGCTTCTGGAGAACCATATCTTACAGCATAAGTCAAAGCAGATTCGCCTTTTAGATTTTGAGCATTGATGTTTTTAGCTTTTGAAAGGAAAAGTTCTAAAACAGCAGTTTCTCTTGCAGCTGCAGCTGCCATTAACGGAGTATTTCCTTCTTTATCAGCTTTGTTTACATCAACTCCTTTTCCTAAGAAATATTCAACAATTTCTTTCTGATTTGGTTTTCCTGCTAAAATATGCAATACATTTTGTCCCGCTTTATTTTGAGCTGTCGCTTTGATTTTTACTTCTTCAACTAAATATTTATACGTTTCAAGCGTATTGGTTTCTCTTCGACTTCCTTGTGCTGCAATTAAAAGAGCATTATCATTTGGTTTAATGCCTTTTTCTAAAAGTTTCTTTAAAAGCGGAATATTACCTGATCTTGCAGCATAGGTAAAAGCAGTATTTCCGTCACTATCTACATCTTTTAAAGACATTCCTTTTGTAGCAAAATATTCTGCTGCTTTTAAATCTTTATCAGATGAAATCGCTAATAACAAAAGATTGGCACCGTTTGCATATTTTTTTGTTGGATTAACACCAGCTTTAAAAAAGGCATCATACATGGCAGGAGTCGATTGACCGTTTGAAGCTGCGAAATCAGCAGGAGCAGTTCCGTGGCTGTCTTCAAAATTGACGTCAGAACCTTTTGAAATTAAATATTCAACTAATTCAGTGTTGCCTCTGTAAGCCGCCCAGTGTAAATAAATACGATTATCGTGAGTTAATTTGGTAATTGAATTTCCTGGCTGATCTAATAAGAATTTTATAGTTGCTATAGGCGCATCATTATTGATGGACAAAGTAGTAACATCAAATGCATTTATATTGGCTTCAGCAGGATTATTTCCTTTTGCTATTTCTGCTTTAACAGTTTCTACGTTTGGAGAATTTTTCCAGAAAGATTGTTCTAACAGTGTGTTTTTTTGCTGTGCACTCACAAAAAGAGTAGCCGCAAAAGCAAAAGAAACGAAAAAAATCTTTTTCATAATATGCTATTTATGGTTATTGAATTGTACAAGAGTTAATTTACTTTTTGGGATTTTTAATCATCTATTTAGAATAATTAAAAATAAAGCAAATGTAGAAATTAATATTCTTTAACCAATAATAATTTGATGTTAAAAGAGATTTTTAGTACGGTTTTTCCAAAATTTAAGAATCGCTTAAGCAGATTTTAATTTTTATTTAATGTTATCTTTTTTATAAATCGATTTTATTTTAGGACAAACCTGAACTTAGATGATCAAAAAGAGCATCATATTTGTCTCCAAGCTTTTTCTTTAGACGCTGTTTTGATTTTTTTACGGCTTCATTTGTAATTCCTAAAAGTTCCGCAATTTCATTATTACTGAAATCAAGTTTTTGAAGTAATAAAATTCTTTTGTTTGAATCGGTTATTTCTGGAAAATCCTGTTGAAGCAACGCATAGAATTCGGGATATTCTTTTTGAAATTCTCTTTTAAAAATATTCCAGTTGCTATCTGTCATTAAGTGCGATTCTAATAAAGCACTTAGTTTCCCTTCCTTTTTTTCTAAATAATAAGAAGATGATTTCTTAATATTTTCAATCTCACCTTTGAGATTTTTGATTTGAATGTTTTTTTCTTTTAAATAATCAATTTGAGATTTAAGATCTTCGTGAACTTCTGTTAACTTTTGTTCTGTTTTAATTTTTTCAGATTCCAAAGATTTTACTTTTTGTTCGTACTGAAAATGTCTGTTTCTGTATTTTTTTCTGAAATAAACAAATACCAATAAAACAATACAAGACAGCATTGTAAAGATGATAATGTAGAAGTTTTTTAAAGTCGACTCGTATTTGATTACTTTTTTTGCTTCATCAATATTTTGTTGATATTTGTTTTTCTCGATAATCCAATTGGCCTGATTAATTGCCAGATCGCCATCTTCATTTTGCAGCGATTCTTCCAAAACAACCATTCTTCGTCTTAAATCTAATTCACTTTCAGTGGAATGCTTTAGTTTTAGAATTTGAAGTTTTAGTTTTATAATTTGTAATTCTGATTTTTTAAAGTAGGATTTTGATACCGCAATACTTTCGGCTTTTTTCAAAGATTCTAAAGCTTCTTCAAGATTATTGTTTTTGAAAAATAATTCAGCCAGTAAAATTGAAGCATACATGGTATTTTGATCACTTTTTTGTTGCTCAGAAATCTGAATATCTTTTTTTAAAAGTGCAATGGCCGTTTTAAAATCACCTTTTTGCTGAC
This sequence comes from Flavobacterium panacis, assembly GCF_024649945.1. Classification (GTDB taxonomy): domain Bacteria; phylum Bacteroidota; class Bacteroidia; order Flavobacteriales; family Flavobacteriaceae; genus Flavobacterium; species Flavobacterium panacis. The sequence continues at coordinate 256,014 of NZ_JANKMS010000006.1, forward strand.
TAATTAAAGCTAAATCTCCAAGTGATTTGGCGTATCGCACTTCATCATGAATCTCTTTGGATAATTTGGCCGTTTTATTAAAATAGAAGGTAGCCATTTTGTAATTGCCAATATGAAAATAATTGATCCCAATTGCATTCATGATCGCAGCATATTCTGAAGAATTTTTTGAAGCGACATTTTCTGCAAGTTTTAAATAATGAAGCGATTTTTTATAGTCGCCAAAAGTGCTTAGTATCCAACCAATTTTTTTATAGGTTTCATCGGCTTGAATAATTTGTTCGGTTGGCTGATTTTCCAGTTTTTCCATTATCTGTAATAGAAAAGGAGTCAGCTTGATGTAATCTCTGTAATAATATAAATAGTTGATGTAGTTGAATTTTGACCAGATTTCTAAAGAGATGTCTTTTGAAATCTTTGCTTTTTCAATAGCGTTTAAATAATAGCTGTCAGAAATTTTATTGATTGCATTGTAGAAATTACTGTAACCGTTTGCTAATAAACCCTGATAAACAATCTGATATTTTGGTAATTGATTTAAAGGTTTAAGGTACTTTTTTAAAGTTATCGTATCTGAACCAAAATCTTTCTCTTGAAGTAAAACGGATTCAATATCCTTTAGGTTGTTTTTTGAAGAATTAATTTTGAGTTCCTGAGCATTTGTAACGAATGCAAAACAGTATAGAAGAATGAAATGTATTTTTTTGGCAGACATTAAATTTATTTTGGCGAATGAAATTGTAACGGTAAAATTAGTGAAAAAATAGTGTTTGTTTGATAGCGTTTTTTTTAAAGTGCTGATTTTTTAGAAATTAGATATGTAAATGTCCCCCATTTGTCCCCTTGTTAGAATGTCTTTTTTGAAAGTTAAACTTTAATTTTGATCTCAGAATATATACTGCAATTTAAATTATTCCTAAAAGAAAAATTCAGGTATTAATACGCTATTTCTATAGCTTTTGATTTCAATTTCCTTAAATAGGACAACTCCCTTTTCTATCAACTAAAATTTAGTCTATGAATAAAAACTACTCTAATAAACATAAAAGCATCTTTATCCATTTTTTATTAATTGTTTTTTTTGTTAATCTTTCAACTGTAAGAGCCCAACAATCGGCTGTTGCAGTTGGAGGAGAATCTTCCGGAGCAGCTGGATCTGTCAGTTTTTCTGTTGGACAGGTATTTTATACATCGGCAATAAATAATACAGGAGGAGTGTATAGAGGCGTACAACAACCTTTTAGTATTGATGTCGATTTAGGAATTGATCGTCCTGAAATTGATTTGTCTTTTCTGGTTTACCCCAATCCAACAACCAATTTTCTGATTCTAAAAGCTCCGGAGAATCTCAATAATAATCTCAACTATCAATTGTATGAGTTATCTGGAAAAGCTATTTCTAGTAATAGGATAGTAACTAATGAGACTATAATTGACTTTACAAATCTACCCAGTGCTGTTTACTTTCTTCAGGTTTTAGAGGGAAATAAAACAGTCAAAAAATTCAAAATAATTAAAAATTAATCGATCTAAAATATGAAACAGCTTTACTTTTTTTTGTTTGCAATACTATTCTTAACAACTGTAAAAGTGCAGGCGCAGTCTAGTCTGAGCTATCAGGCAGTAGTTCGCAATAGTTCTAATAAACTTATCGAAAACAGTCCAATCGGAATGAAAGTTTCTATTTTGCAAGGAACAGAAACAGGATTGGTGGTTTATGCAGAAACACATCGTCCAACTTCAAATGCGAATGGTTTAGTGACTGTAGAAATTGGAAATGGTACAATAGAAGCAGGTACTTTTTCGGGGATCAATTGGGCAAATGGACCTTATTTTATAAAAACAGAAACCGATCTAAATGGAGGTAGTAATTATACTGTGACAAGTACAAATCAGTTTTTGAGTGTTCCTTATGCATTATATGCTTTAAATTCTGGAAGTTCAACAGCTGGTCCGCAAGGAATTCAAGGACTAAAGGGAGATAAAGGAGACAAAGGTGATCAGGGAGCAATTGGTTTAACTGGTACAGTCGGTGAAAAAGGAGACAAAGGTGATCAAGGAGCAATTGGATTGACTGGTGCTACTGGACCAAAAGGAGACAAAGGTAATCAAGGAGCAATTGGATTGACTGGTGTTGCTGGAGCAAAAGGAGACAAAGGTGATCAAGGAGTAATTGGATTAACTGGCGCTACTGGACCAAAAGGAGACAAAGGTGATCAAGGAGCAATTGGATTGACGGGTACTACTGGACCAAAAGGAGATCAGGGAACAATAGGATTAACTGGAGCAACTGGCGAAAAAGGAGATCAAGGTATTCAAGGTATACCGGGGATAGCTGGTATTAAAGGAGATAAGGGTGATAAGGGTGATAAGGGAGATAAGGGAGATAAAGGAGAAAACGGTGATGTCGTTTTAAATAATGTTCCCAACTTAAAAGTAAATTTAGCAGCTACTACAGTTCCCACAGCGACAGATGATACAAGTAAAGGTTATGCAGTAGGTTCAAGATGGATTAATGTTTCGACAATGAAAGAGTATGTTTGCGTAAAATCTGGCGCAGGTGCAGCAATTTGGGAAATAACTACACCAACTCAAGGTAATCTTCCAGTAGGAACTGAAGGTCAGTTTTTATCGTATAAAAGCGGTAACTGGGTTGCCTCAAATTTGACTTTGACAAGTTTTTCAGGGATGGCTGGAAGTAACGTGCCTATTAATAATTTGCAGCCTTATTTAGCTTTGAATTTTCAGATTGCTTTATATGGAATATACCCATCACGTAATGGAGCAGACCCATTTATTGGAGAGATCATATTAACTCCCTACAATTACGAGGTTAGAGATCATGCTTCGTGTAATGGACAGTTACTGTCTGTTAACACAAATTCAGCTTTATTTTCATTGCTAGGAACCGTTTATGGCGGAAATGGAATGACCACTTTCGCTTTGCCTGATTTGCGAGGAAGAGTTCCAGTTCATATGGGACAAGGTCCAGGATTACAGCGTTATGAGCTAGGACAACAATCAGGTACTGAAACTACTACTTTATTGCTTTATAATATGCCAGCACATAATCATACTATTACAACGACAGTTAATCCGAATTAATTACATGAAAATATTTTTTTTAATTTACTGCATTTTTTTTAGTAGTTTTCATGCTTTACCTGCGGTTTCGGCTGCAGGTATTTTTAGCAATAGAAATGCTGCTGATTCTATTAAAGATTCGGATAAATCTAAAAATGATTCGTTCTGGTATTTGAATGCTATTGGAATTCGTCAAGTTAAAAAAGAACCTAATGTTACAAAACCGATTGTTATTGCTGTTATAGATGATGGCTTCCGTTTGACACATTCAGAAATTGCTCCTTTTTGGTATCAAAATACTTTAGATTCGAAAAACTCTTTTGATGACGATGCCAATGGTTATAAAGACGATGTTATGGGTTGGGACATATCCGATAATGATGCAGATGTAAGACCACCAAATGATCAATTAAAGACCTATTACCACGGAACCTATATTTCGGGAATAATTGCTAAAACATTAAAAGGATGTTATGGCGAGAAAGCGTCAGATTATTTCAAAATTCTTCCGATAAAAGCAATCGAAGATCGCGCGCAACAAACGTATATAAAAGATGGTTATAAAGCCTTTGAATATGCGATTGCCATGAAAGCTGATATAATTTGTTGTGCTTGGGGAAGTAACGTAATAAAACCTGAAGAAAAAGAATTAGTCAAAAAAGCAACAGATGCTGGAATTCTGGTAATATCAGCAGCTGGAAATTTTTCGAATAGAATGGATTATTATCCTGCTTCATTAGAAAACGTTATGGCAGTTGGAGCGGTTGATTCTTCAAATAAAAAAACAACTATTTCTAATTTTGGAAAATTCGTAGATTTTTCAGCGCCTGGAGAATCTATTTATGGAGCTTCTTCTACCGATGATAATGGTTTTATTGAAAATAAAGGGACTTCGCCCGCAACCGCAATCGCAACCGCAGCTACAGCATTGTTGAAGGTGAATTTTCCTGAAAAAAGCAGTGTAGAAATAGAAGAGATTTTAATGGGAACATCACTTTCTAATCAGGATTTAAAGTATTCTGGTAAATTAGGAGCAGGGACAATCAATTTTAAGAATATAATCGATTTTATAGAAAACGACAAAAACGTTTCTTCTCTTTTTGATTCGGCAAAACAAAAAGGTTTTATCACTTTCGAAAATGAGAAAAAAAATATTCAGAATTGGAAAATTAATCTATTGGGAGATAATCTCGGAATTGCTTTTAATTTAAAAGAAATAAAAGGTGATTTTAAAAATGCTATTCTGAGATTTAAAAGTGGTAATCATAATCCGATAGATATTAAATTGAATGAATGGAAAAAGGATCGTCCGGTTGTAATTAGCGATTCAAATGTAAATGTTGAATTTATAGCAAACAACGCATCCAAAAAAGCCAGTTTTAAATTGTTTTATGAGGTTTTACCATTGAACAGAAGTACGTTGTATTGTAACGGAACCAATTATATTACAGAGTTAAGTGGAGAAGTAAGCGACGGAAGCGGAGAAAAAAACGACTACACTGAAGGCTGCGATTGTAAGTGGCAGATTACTGTTCCAGAAGGATATCGAATTTCGATCGCTTTTACAGAAATGAATACGGAAGAAAAAATAGATAATGTTTTTTTATTTGATGGAGAATATGCTATTCCCGAATATGCTATTGCTCGATTTAGTGGTACAACTTTGCCCCCAATTGTTGTATCCAGAACCAATAAGGTTTTGATTTGGTTTAATACCGATGGTAAAAACAATATGAAAGGCTGGAAATTGATTTATCAAGCCGTGAAAATTTAGTCCAAAACTAATTATTTCCAATGTAAAAAGTCTGTTTGTAAAAGCAGACTTTTTTTGTTTGCACTCATGAATTGAGAGACAATTTATTTTGTTTATTTTATCTCTTAAATTTTGTAATTCTACCATTGCAATTTTCTTTTTCTGACGTTTTTCAACTTTATATTTATTTTGATAAGAATTAATAACAATTTGAACGTTTTTGAAGTATTTGCAAAAAAAAATAATGATGCTAAGAAAATGGTTAGGATTGTAATGGATTGTTTTTAAAAAAGTTGCATTTTGTTTTTTAGAAAATACGAAGATTTGTTATTTAGAATAATTATTAATAGATGATGCTTTTTTCTTTTGAATTGAATCTTCAAAATGCTGTTTTTTAAAATGACCTGTTGATAACTGTTTTGGAAATTGCATTATAAATGATGACTTTTTGATGTTGATAACTTAACATTAATTTTTAGGAAATACCTAGTTCATTGAGAATTACATGAGATTGTTTTGGTGTTGATAAAATTTATAAGATCTCTAAATTTCGAGGTTTTAAAACTGTTGATAATTGGATGGATTTTTAACATCTAAAACTAGACAAAACAGGAACTGGAGGTTAAATTTGTAATTATAGAAATCACGCCAATCCGACCCCCAAATTTGAGCGCTCGTTTTTCTATGTCAATTTTGTCACTTAAAACTCTATATATATGTCAATTTTCGATAAAAGAATCAATTATAAACCTTTCGAGTATCCGGAGGTTCTGCAATTTACCGAAGCAATTAATAAAGCGTACTGGGTACACACCGAAGTAGATTTTACTGCAGATACACAAGATTTTCATGCACATTTAAATGATGCTGAAAAAACAGCTATCAAAAATAGTTTGTTGGCTATTGCACAGATTGAGGTAGCTGTAAAAAGTTTTTGGGGAAATATATACGAGCATTTTCCAAAACCAGAATTCAATGGATTGGGAACTACTTTTGCAGAATGCGAATTCAGACATTCTGAAGCATATTCTCGTTTATTAGAAGTTTTAGGATATAATGATGAATTCGAAAGACTTTTAGATGTACCTGTAGTTCGCAGACGTGTAGATTATCTTTCGAATGTATTGAAAGATACTAAATCTCAGGATAACAGAAAATACATGGTTTCGCTGATTTTATTTAGTATTTTGATTGAAAACGTTTCGTTGTTCAGCCAGTTTGCTATTCTATTATCATTCACAAGATTCAAAGGATACATGAAAAATGTGAGTAATATTATTGCATGGACTTCAATTGACGAGCAGATTCATGCCAATGGCGGAATTTACATCATCAACAAAATCCGTGAAGAATTCCCTGAATATTTTGATGCCGACACTTTAGAACTAATTAGAGAAACGGTTAGAGAATCAATTACTGTTGAAGCAGATATTCTGGATTGGATTTTTGAAGATGGTGCTGTAGAAACCATTAATAAAGAAGATTTAGTGAACTTCATGAAATTTAGAATTGACGAAAGTTTGAAACAAATCAATATCGAAACTATTTTTAATGTTTCACCAGATGAGTATTCAAAAATGACTTGGTTTGAAGAAGAAGTTTTTGCAAACAGTTTAGATGATTTCTTTGCTAAGCGCCCAGTTGAATATACAAAACACGATAAAAGCATAACAGCAAACGATCTTTTCTAATACAAGCCCAGAATACATATGAATACGATAGACACAAACCCAGCAAATAATTTTGAAACACAAAATGATACCAAAATGTGGTGGAAAAACTCTGAAAGTGAGCAGATTTTAAACCGCGGATATCTTTTGAAAGGAGAGACAGTAGAAGGTGCAATTGACAGAATTTGTACTGCTGCTGCAAAAAGACTTTATAAACCAGAGTTGAAAGAGTCTTTTATGGAAATGATTGAAAGAGGCTGGATGAGTATCAGTTCACCGGTTTGGGCTAATATGGGAACAGAAAGAGGATTGCCAATTTCTTGTTTTAATGTTCACGTTCCAGATAAGATTGAGGGAATTACACATAAACTCGGAGAAGTAATTATGCAGACTAAAATCGGAGGTGGAACTTCTGGTTATTTTGGTGAATTACGTGAGCGTGGAAGTGCTGTAACAGACAACGGAAAGAGTAGTGGAGCGGTAAGTTTTATGAAGCTTTTTGATACAGCAATGGATACGATTTCTCAAGGTGGAGTTCGTCGTGGCGCATTTGCAGCTTATTTAGATGTAGATCACCCAGATATTGAAGAGTTTTTAAAAATTAAAAGTATCGGAAACCCAATTCAAAACTTGTTTACTGGAATCTGTGTACCAGATTATTGGATGCAGGAAATGATTGATGGTGATACTGAAAAAAGACAAGTTTGGGCTAAAGTTTTAGAAAGCCGTCAACAAAAAGGATTGCCTTATATTTTCTTTAGTGATAACGTAAATAAAAACAAACCTCAGGTTTATAAAGATCAGAATTTAAGAATCAACGCAAGTAACTTGTGTAGTGAGATTATGCTTCCGTCCACACATGACGAATCATTTATTTGCTGTCTTTCTTCTATGAACTTAGAATTATATGATGAATGGAAAGATACTGAAGCAGTAAAATTAGCGATCTTTTTCTTAGATGCTGTTCTACAGGAATTCATCGAAAAAACAGAAGGGAACTATTACCTTTCTGCTGCTAACAAATTTGCTAAAAGACACCGTGCACTTGGTTTAGGAGTTTTAGGATGGCATTCTTACTTGCAAAAAAATATGATTCCGTTTGAAGGAATGGAAGCTAAAATGAAAACTACAGAAATTTTCAAACATATCAGCGACAAAGCCGATAAAGCAAGTCAGGAATTAGCGAGAATTTATGGTGAACCAGAATTGTTAAAAGGTTACGGAAGACGTAATACTACAACAATGGCCATTGCTCCAACAACTTCATCTTCTGCTATTTTAGGACAAACTTCTCCAGGGATTGAACCTTTCAGCAGTAATTATTACAAAGCTGGATTGAGTAAAGGAAATTTCATGCGTAAAAACAAATACCTTAAAAAACTATTAGAAGAAAAAGGTTTAGATAACGAGGAAGTTTGGAGAGGAATTATGCTAAATGGAGGAAGTGTTCAACATATGGAACAATTGACTCAGGAAGAAAAAGATGTTTTTAAAACTTTTAAAGAAATCAGTCAATTAGAAATTGTACAACAAGCAGGAATTCGTCAAAAATTCGTAGATCAGGGACAAAGTTTAAATCTTAATATTCCAGCAGAATTGGCAATTAAAGATGTTAACCGTTTAATGATCGAAGCTTGGCAACAAGGAGTTAAAAGTTTATACTACCAAAGAAGTCAAAGTGTTTCTAAAGAATTAGTAACGAGTCTTGTTTCTTGCAGTAGTTGTGAATCATAAAAAAAATCAAAAGCCGAATCTGAATGAGATTCGGCTTTTTTATTTGATTTTTACCGCAAAGATTTACTCGCAAAGAAGCGCAAAGGATTTCACGCAGATTTTAAAAGATTTAAGCTGATTAAGACAGATATGAATTTAATTAAATTCGTGAATTCGTGGCTAAAAAAAAACTTAATGTCTTAGTGTCTCAGCGGCTAAAAAAAAAATCAAACCTTAGACTTCAATCGACTCAAAGTTTCTTGGGAAATATTAATATAAGAAGCCACAATTTTATTTGGCAATCTTTTCACAATTGCAGGATTTATTTTCAAAAGCTGATGGTATCTTTCCAAAGCATCCATAGTGGTAAATGACATCAAACGATTAGCATTATTCACATAAGCTTTCTCTAAATAATTGCTGTAAAACTCCCGCCATTGCGGAATGATTTTCATTAAATGATTAAAATCTTCATGCGAAATAGTCAATAGTTCCGATTTTTCAATCACCTGAATATTTTCGACTGAAGGTTTTTTGGTTATAAAGCTAACTAATGCAGTTGCAAATTGATTTTCAAAAGCAATATATCGGGTAACATCTTTCCCTTCTTCATTAATAAAAAATATTCTGAGACAGCCTTTCCCAACAAAAAAAGTCTGCTGACTGATTTGTCCTTGAGCCAAAAGCAATTCGTTTTTGGTTTTCTTTAAAGGTTTAAAATAGGAGAGAATCGTGTTTAAATCTTCGTCAGAAACTTCAATACTTTTTTTGATGTAATTGCTAAGCTGTTCGTATATCATTTTTTAGTTATAATCTCTCACGAATTTACGGTAATAGATAATATCTTCAATAGATAAAACAATTAAATCGTGTTGTTGCGCAAAGCTAATAATTTCGTTTAACTTAGCCATTGAACCGTCTTCGTTCATTAGTTCGCAAAGAACAGCTTCGGGTTGTAAACCTGCTAATTTCATTAAATCAACGCTTCCTTCAGTGTGGCCGCTTCGTCCTAAAACGCCATTATCGTTTGCTCTAAGCGGGAAAATATGTCCGGGTCTTGCTAAGTTTTCTGGTTTTGCATTTCGTGCAATCGCAGTTTTGATAGTAGTAATTCGATCCTGTGCCGAAACTCCGGTTGTAACTCCTTTTTTAGCTTCGATTGTTATGGTAAAAGGCGTTTGAAAACTACTGGTGTTTTCTTGTACCATGTATGGAAGTTCCAATTTGTCTGCTTTTTCATTGGTTAAACAAAGACAGACAATTCCGCTGCATTCACGAATCATTAAAGCCATATCTTGAACATTCATCTGATGAGCAGAAAATATAAGATCGCCTTCATTTTCACGGTTTTCATCATCAGTAACCAAAACTCCTTTTCCGTTTTTAAGTTGTTCTAATGCATTTTCGACACGCTCTTTGCTTGTAATTCCAAATTGCATCAACGGACTTATTTCTGTATTTATCATTTTATGATTTTTAAAAATAATTGAAAATCAAATGTACAGTTGTCTAGAATGAAAAAGTTTGATATAAGTCAATAAATCAGGTTTGTTTGAAAAAGAAAACCTCCAAATCAGTTATAGAATTTGGAGGTAAAAAAAATGAAAGTTCTTTTTTAAAATTTAATAGCTAAAGAAGCTTTAATCGTTCTAGGCGCTTGCGGATTTAAGAAATCTCCCCAATACACTTCGTTTGTAAGGTTATCGGCTTTTATAGCAAATCGGTATCTCGCTTGTTCGTAGAATACAGAAGCATTTAAAAGATGTACACCTGGAATAACTATATCATTTGATGAGGTTAAGAAACTCACGTCTCTGTAATTTCCTCCAAAACCAATTCCAAGACCTCTTACTTTTCCTTGTTTAGCGGTATAACTTATCCAGTAATTAACCGTGTTTTTTGGAGTGTAAGCAACGTGTTTACCTGCATCTGTTCCGTTTAAGAAAGTAGCATCAAGATTTGCATATCCTAACATAATATCTAATCCTGTAATTGGAGTAGCGAATAATTCTAGTTCAAAACCTTTGTTCTTCTGTGTTCCGTCTTGTAAACTGAATAATTGGTTAACAGGATTAGTTCGTAGTTTGTTATCGACTTTAATATCAAAGTAACTCGCCATCAATGTTAAACGATTTTGAAATAAACTTGATTTAATTCCTAATTCCCATTGTGTTGCTTTTTCTGGATCTGCTTTCTGCATCACACCATTTCCTGTTCCGTCATCTTTTAGGAAACTGTTGATGTTTTTGTTCCCTCCAAGATAATTTCCAAAAACAGACAACTGTTCAGGTAGAATTTCATATACCAAACCAAATTTTGGCGTCCAGGCTCCTTGATTGAAAGAAAGATCAGGATTATCTGCGTTTGGAATCGTAGCGCTTGGTGTTACATCTTTAGAATATTCGTAACGAAGACTTGTCATTAAATGAAGTTGCGGAAGAATATCCAAAACATTTGAGAAATATGCGCTGTAACGGTCATTTACGTTACCTCCAGTCCAGAATGTAGTAGCTGCGATAGCTTGATCAAAAGCCTGTTTTGATAGATATGGTGCAATTGATGTATATTGGAAAGTGTCATACGCAGCAGAGCTTCCAACGTAAATTTCATCATCTCTCAAATAGTCAATTCCGACTAATAAACGATTACGCATTTTTCCGATTTTAAAATCACCGTTTAAATACTGCTGAATGGTTGTAAAGTCAATATCATAACGAGCAGTTCCTAATGTACGGCTTACAGTTTGTCCTGTTACACTAGCGATAACATAATTTGGGTTGTACAAGCTGTACGAATGTCCAAATGAAGTTGTTGAAGTCCATTGATCGTTTAATTTATAAATGGCATCAACAGAAAATATAGAAGAGGCTTTTTCGTATAAAATTTCATTTGTAGTAAAAGACAAATCATGAATTGGATTTAATTCATTCACATTTGTAATACCGCTTGCGCTTAAATAAGGTCTTTGTGTTCCTTGTATTTTGTAAAGATCAGCTTCAACCACAATTTTAAGTTTTTCGCTGGCATTATAGGTAAATGATGGAGCAACAAAATAACTTTCTGCCCAACCATAATCCTGAAAACTTTTTTCTTTTCTATATGCGGCATTAACTCGCCCAAGAAAAGCACCATCGGCACTCAATGGCGTATTGACATCGGCTGTTAAACGATTGTATCCATAGCTTCCTGTAATATAGTTAATATTTCCACCAAAAGTGTCGTAAGGCTTTTTGGTAATACGATTGATAACTCCACCATAATTTGCACGACCGTGACCGCCAAATAAAGTTCCTGATGGACCTTTAATTACTTCAATACTTTCAATATTGGCCATATCATTTTCGGTCCAGTTACCCAGCATTTTTCCATCTCTAAAGAAAGCTTGTTCGTCAAAACCTCTTAAATAAGAGCCAGATCTTACTCCAGGTTCTGAACCAGCTGAAACTACTCCGGCAGCACTTTTTAACGCATCATCAAAATTAGTTAGTACCTGCTGTTCGATTATTTTAGGATTAATAACAGAATATACTTGAGGGTTTTCTAAGTTTTTAAGTGGCATCCTTGCGATATACTGACTTTCTTTGGCTGCCATTTTTTTGCGATCACTTGTTACAATGACTTCCTGTAATTCTTTATTTGAAGCTTTAATTTGAAGCGAAATAGGAGTGGTGGTATTTTCATTTACAGAAATTTCTTGTTCGATAGTTTCGTAACCTGTCAATGAAACTAAGACGTTGTAATTTCCAGGTTTCACTTTGTGGAATTCAAAGACTCCATCTTCATTTGTAATAGTACCCAGTTTAGTTCCTTTCAAAACGACATTTACAAAGGAAGCCGGATCTCCGTCAGAAGTGGTGACGTTTCCTTTTATTTTACCAAAATTTTGTTGCGCCTGAATGGTAAAGGCATGAAAAAATATGCAGATAAGAATTGCATATTTGAAAATTCTAAGGTTATTAAATTTCATGGTTTTTTTAAAATTTGATTCAATTAATTATTTAGACTAAATAAAAACAGTGCAAATGTAAAAATTAATTTTACCTCTCCTAATTTTTTATTTATCAATTAATAGCGAATATGTTAAATGCAGTTTTTTAGCTTTTTGGCCTGAAAGAGAAAGCTATATTTTTCTTTTGTTTTAAGCTTTTTGTTTGTGTAACGAATAGATAAGAGAGGAACTTTTTTAGTGTTGTTTTAATTTAATTATCATAATATATTAATTTAGCACTCAAATTATAACCCAAAACATCTAAATACCCGCAGTAAAAAATGGAGAATATCACAGTAATTATAATGTTACTTTTTGGCGTAGCCTTTCTTAGTTTAATAAGTAAAAGATACAATTTTCCAATTCCTATTGTATTGGTTCTGTGTGGAGTACTTATCAGCGTTGTACCAGGACTTCCAGTTATTGCCTTGAGCCCAGAGATTGTTTTTATCATTTTCCTACCGCCTCTTTTGTATCATGCCGCTTGGCATACAAGTTGGTCCGATTTTAAACAAACTATTCGACCGATAACTCTAGCGGCTGTTGGTTTAGTCTTTTTTACAACAGGATTGGTTGCCGTTGTAGCACATTGGCTTATAGAGGATATTTCTTGGCCGTTAGCATTTTTGCTTGGTGCAATTGTTTCGCCTCCAGATGCAGTTTCTGCAACCGCTATCACTAAAGGTTTAGGTTTGCATCCAAGATTAATTGCAATTCTGGAAGGAGAAAGTTTGGTGAATGATGCCAGTGGTCTTGTGGCTTACAAATATGCTTTAACAGCGATTACAGCTGGAAATTTTGTTTTGTGGCAGGCTGGATTAAACTTTGTTTTAATGTCGATACTTGGCATAGGAGTGGGACTGGCTGTTGGTTTTATTATGTATTACATTCATAAAAGATTTGTTTGTGATGATATTATCGAAGTAACACTGACATTATTAACACCTTTTGCATCTTATCTTATTGCAGAGCATTTTCACGGTTCAGGAGTTTTGGCGGTTGTGGCTACGGGACTTTTCTTGGCGGCAAGATCAGGGACTATTTTTTCCCATGAAAGCCGAATAATGACCAATACAATCTGGGACGTTTTAAACAATATTCTCAATGGTTTGATCTTTATCTTAATTGGTCTTCAGTTGCGTCAGATTATTGAAGGAATCAGCAATTACTCCGGAAATTCTTTATTTATATGGGGATCTGTGATTAGTATTGTTGTTATTGTTGTTCGTTTTTTATGGGTAATTCCAGCAACGATTATCCCGAGAATGATCAGTAAAAAAATCCGTGAAAAAGAAGAGTTTGATTATCGAAATATGATTGTTTTCGGTTGGTCTGGAATGCGTGGTGTGGTTTCGATGGCGGCTGCTTTGGCACTGCCATTAATGTTGAATAAAACCGAAGAATTTCCGCTTCGTAACTTGATTATTTATTTAGTTTTTTGCGTGATATTGTCTACTCTGGTTATTCAGGGGCTTACGCTTCCGTGGTTGATTAAAAAGCTAAAAATTCAGCGTTATTCTATTTTAGCGGAAGAGTACGATATCAGAAATAAAATAGTTTCAGATACCATCACCCATATTGAAGATCATTTTTCTTTATTGGATGATGAATTACTGCACAACATTAAAAGTAAATATGAAGTGAAATTTAACCGATTGCAAAAAACAGAGCTTCCGGCTAACTTTTTTGGAAATGGAAAGGTTTTAGGTGGACAAATTTTTAATGAATTCACGAGAGTGCAAATAGATCTTTTGAATGTAGAACGAAGCAATCTTGAAGGTATGCATAAAAAAGGATCTGTAAATGAAGAGATTTTCCGTAAAATAGAAAAAGAACTAGATCTTGAGGAAACTCGACTTTGGATGGAAATGTACGAGGAATAGAAGGTTTAAATTTCAAATTTTAAAATCCAAATTCCAAAAATAGGAGAAGATAGAGCTTTGTCAAAATTTTAAACTTTGACAAAGCTTTTTCTTTTTTGAAGAATTAATTTGGAATTTTCATGTCACTTACTGCCAAATTAGCGCTGGCTTGCGCCATTATTTTGGATGTATTTTTATTAATAACTTCCGCTTTGATATTGATGATTGTCTTTCCTAATTTTTCGAGTTTAGTTCTAACGATAGCAGTTTGGTTTTCAAATGCCGGATTAAAGTAATCAATATATAAGTTGATAGTGGGATAGAATTTTTCAAGGCCTAAGACCATAAAATTTACCCCAATACAATCGTCAATCATTCCTGCTGTAACGCCTCCGTGTAGCATTCCTACAGGATTAGTCATTTCTTTCCTTATTTCGAATTCAAACTCGACCATTTCTTTTTCAACCGAAATTACTTTTCCGTTTAACCAATGCGCAAAAGGAGAAGGGCTCTCTGTAAAATGTTTTCCAATAAAACTTTGAAGAAACTGTAATCTTTTGTTTTCCATGTTTAAATTATTTAAGCTGATAATTTGATACTATTTTTTAGCGGATTGATTAGTTTGTAAGCGGTTTTTGGAAAAAATCGGCTTAAAAAATAAATGACTTTTGTATCGCCAATGCGAATGGTGTAATTGTTTTTGTGAATTCCTTGAATCAATCCTTTTACAAGTGTTTCTGGAGTTATGGTTTTAGTGTCGATACCTTTTGCCATTTCTGTTGCTACCAAAGGAGGAAGTAATTCAAAAACTTTTACATTGGTTTTAGCCACTTCCAAATGATTTCTAAGTGAAGCCGTATAAAAGCGAAGTGCAGCTTTAGTTGCAGAATAAGTTGGTGCTAAATTTGAAGGAACATAGCTCAAAATTGACGTTGTATTGATAATAGCACTTTCTGATCGGTTTTGAAGCATTTGTAGAAATAAATTATTCAAACGTACTATGGCCAAATAGTTTATGTTCATTTCATAAGCTGCCATTTCGGTAATCTGATCGTTTGTTTTTGCCAAGTTATTCGTCGGATTTGAAACGCCAGCATTGTTATAAAGAATATCAATTCCTCCCAAAGCTTCAATTTGGATGTACAATTTTTGTGCTTGATCTTCATTTGCAACATCGTTTTGAATGGCTATTATTTCAGGATAAAGCTTTTTAGCAGCGTCTAATTTCTCTTGATTTCTCCCTGTAATAATTACTTTGGCTCCTTCTGCTAAAAACTGTTTAGCAGATTCTAAACCTATTCCTGACGCACCGCCAGTAACCAATATTGTTTTACCTTTTAAGTCCATTTTGTTCTTATTTTAAAGTGTATAATTTGCTTTGTTTAAGAATATTAAATAAATTTGCTTGCATTTTGCAAGTACAAAGATATTAATTACTTGCAAAACGCAAGTTAAATTTTAATTTATTTTTATGAAGGCTTCAAAAAAAAGATCAAATTGCCCTATAAATACATCTTTAGAAATTTGGGGAGATAAATGGTCATTGTTGATTATTAGGGATTTAATGTTTAAAAAACAATGTACGTATGGTGATTTTTTAAAATCAGAAGAAAAAATTGCTACTAATATTTTAGCGAGTAGATTGCTGGTTTTAGAAGAGAATAATATCATAATAAAACTAGATCACCCAGACAGCAAAGCAAAAGTTTTGTATCAACTTACTGAAAAAGGAATTGAATTGTTTCCTGTTTTAGTCGAAATTAGTTTATGGGCTGAGAAATATTATGAAATTCCAGAAGAAAGAAAAAAGCTTATCGAAAAAGCAAAAGACAACAAAGTCGTCTTTATTGAAAAAGGAATAAAAAAGATGAAAGAAGGTTTGTAATTGTTAATTCTTAATGGTGAATTGTAAATGATTTTGCTCAAGAAGAAAATTAATAATTTACAATTCACCATTAAGAATTAAATGACTTCCATTTTTTGCATTAAAAATGTAGCACTTTTATTTTTGCAGATTCCGTTTCTTAATTTGTAATCGAAGTGTAATTCGTTATTTTTTATTTCTACTTCAAAACATTGATTGGTTAAAATTTCGGGATATTCGTTAGTAGTGAGGCAAACTTCAATATCGTGAGTTGCGATTGCACCTATTGCTTTTTTAGAAATTATCTTCTTTACAACTTCAATGGTTCCGTTTCTTTTATCATCAGAATTTGTTCCTCTTAAAATCTCATCCAATAGAACAAAAGCAGGCTGATTTTCAAGTGCATCCATGATCTGTTTTAAACGTTTAATTTCAGCAAAAAAGTAAGATTCGCTATCTGAAAGAGAATCTGATAAACGCATTGAAACTAATACTGGAAGTGGATGTATTTTAGCTTCTGATGCACAAACAACTGAGCCTGTTCCACCAAGTACCATATTGATTCCTAAGCTTCTTAAAAAGGTACTTTTTCCAGACATGTTGGAACCCGTTAAAATCACAAAAGAAAGTGGATGAAAATTGGTATCGTTTCCAATTCTTGTTGCAGGATTTAACAATGGGTGACTTAGGTTTTTGAATTCAATTTTATACTCAGAATTGATTTGAGGGAAAACAAAATCGGAGTTATTGTAAGCTAAATTAGCAAGACTGTTTAAAGCTTCAATTTCGCCAATAATAGCAATCCAGTGATTCATTTCTGAAGCGTAATCTTCTTTCCATTTCAAGAGTGCTCTTAAAACATGAAGATTGAATAAGAATGTCCCGTTAAAAAGTGTTGCAGTAACGAAATTACTGATTGTATCCATTCTAGAAAACAATTCTGAAAGCTGTTTTAAATGCTGACTTGCCTTAGCATTTTTAAATACAAGTTGTTTTTGTAAATGAATTAGCTTTTTAGATTGGAAACTTTCGTTTTCTATTTTTTCTAGCAATAAACTATATTGTTTGATGATTGTATCAACATTGTCTGCCTTGGCAATTTCAGATTGAATTCTTTTTATTGATCTTCCCAAAACAATCAAATTGGCAATGAAAATATAAGTCAGATACGAAAGTAAAATGGTTTTTGAAGTAAAAATGTAAGCTATTAAAAATCCAAAAAACAAGGTTGGAAGAATTATTGAAAGTGTAACTAAAACTTTAGGTAATGTATTATTTTTAAAAGAAGACCAATGTTTTATTGCTTCGTATGATTCTTTAGAGTCTCGGCTAATGATTGCCAGAGCCTGGAATTTCTGTCTCCAGTCAATTTTGTTTTTAAGTTCGTTTATGGCTTCCTGATTTTCTAAGATTTTATCTTCAGGAAGAGTGCTTAATAAAAGATTTGCTAGTGTTTTTTTTCCGATAAAAGTAGCGGTTCTATTAAGGCTTTGGAATAAAGAATGTTCTCCGAAAATATCTAAATCGTATGCATACGGATGATGAAAGTCTATAAATTCTGCTCCGTTTTCAAAAGAAGTTTTTTCTCTTTTCAGAAAAGAAATTTCGTTTCGATTAATTTTCAAAAGTGTTTCTGCTAATAATCTTTGGAAAGACAAGCGCGAATGTATTCTCATTAAAAAGAGAAAACCAACAAAAGATAAAACAGCCAGAATAACATAAAGTATTTCGTTTGTTTTGATGTAATAAAACATAAAAAACAATAAAAGAAAAATACTTAATAACCTCAAAAGGCTTATGCTGTTGTATTTTTTGTTGGTTTTATGATGTAGTTCCGAATAGGTTTCGATTTTGTCCTGATATGTTTTCATTCTTATAATTTACTGAAATACAAATATAAACTTTAAGAGACAAAATCGATAGATATTAGAATTAATCTTCATGCATTATTAGTACCGGAATTTGGACTTCTTTAGATATTTTTTTGCTGAAACTTGAATCGAACAGACTTTCAAAAAAGGAACGTTTGTGTGTTATCGTTGTCAAAATATCAATGTCTTTATAAAGTACAAAATCAAGAATAGTTTCTTTTACATCATCACTTGGCAAAACTAAAAATTCGACATTTTCTCCAGCAAATTCTCTTTCCCATTCTTTTCGTGTTTCATCTGTAACATCTGAATTTGATGCTTTTACGTAAAGACTTTTTACTTTAGCATCTGTTTTTTTAGCGATTTTTAAAATCTTTTTTAGTTCTTTTTTATCTTTTTCACGGTAACGTGTTGTAAAACCAATTGTTTTTACTTTTTTATATTTAGCATCGATAGGAACACACAAAACAGGAACTTCAACTCCTGAAATTACAGATTCGGTATTAGAACCCGTAAAAAATTTTGTCCAGTCAGAAACGCTGTTTGTTCCCATGATTACAAAGTCAATTTGGTCTTCTTCAACAGCATTTTTTAGATTATAAATTAAATCTCCGTCCATCAATCGATGTTTGATTACAATATCGTCTAAGTTTCTTTCTGCAGCAATCGTACGTAATTTTGGAATTTCATCTTTGAACATTTCAAATTTTGCCAATTCGATAGAACTGTATATAGAAGCGTAATTCTCTGGAAAGAACTGGCTGTCGTAAACTGGAATTTCAAATGTATGAAGTAAGATTAATTCGGCTTTTACAACTTTAGCAAATTCTAAAGCATGAACAAATGCATTTGTAGCAGCATCTGAGAAATCGGTTGGTAATAATATCTTTTTCATAGTATTTAAGATTAAGGTTTGTCTCTCAAATTTACTCATTCTAAAAAGAAAACGACCTGATAATTATCAGTATTTTAACACTTAATAATTTGTTAATACGCCGATTTTTGCCATAATTTAGACTTTTGTTAGTTCTAAGAGATTTGCCCTTTTTTTGTACCTTTGCGGCATGATAAATCAAGATTCTATAGTTGCTTTGGCTACACCTTCGGGAGCTGGAGCTATTGCCATAATCCGAATTTCTGGGGCCGAGGCCATTACCATTGGTAATTCGGTTTTTAAATCTATTAAAAACAAAGATTTAACAAAGCAGAAAACGCACACACTTCATTTGGGGCATATTGTTGATGAAAGCAAAACATTGGATGAGGTTTTGGTTTCTGTTTTTAAAGGCCCGAATTCGTACACAGGCGAAGATACAATCGAAATTTCATGTCACGGATCAACTTATATTCAGCAGCAAATTATTCAGTTGTTGCTGCGAAAAGGTTGTAGAATGGCAGATGCGGGTGAATTTACGCTTAGAGCTTTTTTAAACGGAAAATTAGATTTGTCACAAGCAGAAGCAGTTGCCGATTTGATTTCGTCTGATAATGAAGCTTCTCATCAAATTGCTATGCAGCAAATGCGTGGTGGATTTAGTAATGAAATAGCAAAACTTCGTGAAGAACTTTTGAATTTTGCTTCCTTAATTGAATTAGAATTAGACTTTGCTGAGGAAGATGTAGAATTTGCTGACCGTACACAATTTCATGAATTATTGAATCGAATAGAATTTGTTTTAAAACGTTTAATAGATTCATTTGCTGTCGGAAATGTTATTAAGAACGGAATTCCTGTTGCGATTGTGGGTGAACCGAATGTGGGAAAATCGACATTATTAAATGCTTTATTAAACGAAGAAAGAGCTATTGTTTCTGATATTGCTGGAACAACACGTGATACGATTGAAGACGAATTGGTAATTGGCGGTATCGGATTTAGATTTATTGATACTGCTGGAATTCGTGATACAAAAGATGTTGTAGAAAGCATCGGAATCAAAAAGACTTTTGAAAAAATTGATCAAGCACAAGTCGTAATTTATTTGTTTGACGGATTAAAATTTCAAACTTCAAGTTCTGAATTTGTGAATGAAATAGAGCAGATTAAAAATAAATATCCTCTAAAACCTCTTGTAATTGTAGTCAACAAAAAAGATATTTTATCTGCTGACGAAGTGCAAAATATTACCACTAAGCTAGAAAATCTAAATGCAAAACTTTTATTGATTTCTGCTAAAGAAAAAATAGGAGTAGAGGATTTAAAAAACGAATTGTTATCATTTGTAAATACTGGAGCACTTCGCAACAATGAGACAATTGTGACGAATACGAGACATTATGATTCGTTACTAAAAGCTTTAGACGAAATTCAAAAGGTAAAATTTGGTTTAGAATCTGGTCTTTCGAGTGATTTGATGGCGTTGGATATTCGCGAAGCTTTATACCAATTCGGGTTGATCACAGGTCAAGTCTCTAATGACGAATTGTTGGGGAACATATTTGCTAACTTTTGCATCGGCAAGTAGAGGGCGCAAATAAATACAAAATAAAAATATTTAAAATAGCTAAAATGTTGGTAATTAACATTTTGGCTATTTTTTTATAGCAATGTTTTTTATAATATTTGAGTGTTGTTTTGTCCAGATTTGTACCTTATTTGTACCTCGAAAATCGAGGTACAAAAAAAATTAACGATAAGGGCAGGTTTTGGCACAGTTTGGCACCTTATGACACACTTTGACACATCAGGGAAGGATTTATTGGGCAATGTAGGGCACATAACTATAAAATTAAAAAATTATGAGTTCAAACATGCGAATTACAAGAATCTGCCAATTCTGTCACCAGGAATTTACGGCAAAAACCACCAAAACCAAGTTCTGTTCCTTGAAATGCGGGAGCAGGAACTATAAATTAATTATCAGGCACAAGACAAACGATGTCAGCAATAAGGAAATGGAGAAGGTCAGAATACAGGATTTTGAAGCCATAAAAAAAAGGGATTATTTAAGTGTTGCCGAGTGCGGCCAGTTTTTGGGAATAAGCAGAAGGACGCTTTACAGGATGATGGAAAGAAATGATGTCGATACGGTAAAGCTGGGCAGAAGAAGGCTTGTGGTCAGAAAAAGCGTAGAAGCAATTTTTGCTTTAAACGAGGTGACGACCGAGAAGCCCGATCCAGCTCCCCAGTTTGTGGATTTAAGCCAGTGCTGCACCATAACCGAGGCCCAGCAACGATACGGAATAAGCCCGACCGCGCTTTATTTTTTGATTAGAAAATACAACATAAGCAAGTTTGTCTCCGGCAAATTTACCTATGTTCAGAAAAAGGATTTGGATGTTTGTCTAAAAAGTATTGGAGATGAGTAAGAGTATTGTGACACTGAGAAAAAGACCGATATCCAAGGGAAGATTGTCTTTGTATCTGGATTTCTATCCACCGATATGGGATGCAGACAGTAATGAGTATACCAGACGAGAGTTTCTGAAGTTGTACATCTATGAGAAGCCTGAAGATCAGTATCAGAAAATTGCCAATATTGAGAACCAAGATGCCGCTGAACTGATTCGGGCCAGAAGACAGAACGAGATAAACAAGTCGGAGATCTATTCCCCGTTTGAAAAGGAACAGCTGCAGATTCAGGCTAGAGGCAATGAATCATTCCTCATGTTTTACAAAAAGCTTGGACAGAAGAAAGAGGGGAAAAATTTAGATATATGGAACTCTGCAATTGCCCATTTCGAGGTATTTCTCAATGGAAACGACCTGCTGTTTAAAGATGTATCGGTTACTTTAGTCGAGGAGTTCAGGGAATATCTTTTAAAGGCCAGGAGCAGAAGAAAAAACAAGAAGCAGCTCTCTAGAAATACCGCACTTTCCTATTACAACAAAATTAAGACCACCTTGAAATGTGCATATAAGGAAGATAAATTGAAAACCGATGTCAACGCCAAGATAAGCTCTATTAAAGAGATGGAATCCCAGCGTAACTTTTTGACCCTCGAAGAAGCCAGACTTCTATTCGCAACGCCATGTACCAACGCCATGGTGCGCAAGATTTCAATGTTTTCCGTTCTGACCGGGATGCGATATGTTGATATTGCCAAACTGGTCTGGTCGGAAATCCAATATATCGAGAGGGATGGATATTATATCGTATTCAGACAGAAGAAAACAGAAGGTGCAGAATCTTTGCCGATTTCTGATGAAGCTTTTCAGCTTCTTGGAGTGAGAGAAGAGGAAAAGGAACGTGTGTTCAAAGGTTTTAATAAGTGGGATGTTGACCGAACAATTCCCCAATGGGTGGCATCTGCAGGAATCAGAAAGCATATTACCTTTCATTGTTTCAGGCATACCTTTGCAACGCTTCAAATTACGGCTGGAACTGATATTTTTACTGTTTCAAAAATGCTGGGACATAGAAGCGTTAAAACAACACAGGTATATGCCCGAGTCATTGACCAGAAAAAGAGGGAAGCCGCAAACCGGATTTCTTTGGAATGAAGATTTTTCTTTACCACAATTTTTAACGCTTCACCAAAAAAAGGTGAGGCGTTACTCTTTTTATTTTATTAAATAGTTTTTAGAAGTTTTTTAGAAACTATTGTTCAAAAAATTGCAGGTATTGCAGTAAGCTGTTTTTTTTGTTTGGGTTATTTGACCTTGTTTTCTTTTTCTTAATTTCTAGAGTTTCAGATAAAACGTCGTTTTCTGGTATTGTACTACTTCCTGAATCTTCTAAGAATTTTTTAACCGCTCCAGCCATCAACTTATAGAAAAGACAATATTTCAGTTACCTCCGCAAGTGTAACATTCATTCCTTCGTCGGTTAACATTTTATGTGCTTTTTCAGGTATGATTTTACTAGTATGATTTTCATTAAATTCCATTTTTTTTACTTTTTAATTTTATAAGTAATGTGAAGATAATCAATTGTTTATGTAGTTAGGGGAAGTGAATTATTTGTCCCGTTGGGGGACAGGAACAGGACAAATTTCAACATCATTTTTGGACGGTTTGAAGCAATTGGCTTACTATTATGTAATGGTCTGTCTTCCATTGGCTTTGTAAATTTGGTTTGGATGTCCTGAGTAGGATTGATGCAAAAATTATAAAAACTCAATTGATTCATCGCATTAAGCTGATATATAAATTTACAAATTTTATGGAGGATTTTAAAAGAATGTTTTACGTTAAGGCAGGATTGTCTTTCTTTGGCTATATGAATTACTGTCTTGAATTTAAAAATAAATGTATTGGTTTTTTTATTTGGTCAAATAAGTCTTGCCTAATTTTTGTGGAATAAACATTATATTGAATGGCTAGCTAAGCCTTAACTTTTTTTATGAGAAATGGTATCAAGTATGCTGATCTCTATATCTTCGACGATTACTAATCAAAATTAAATAGTATTTTTGTAATAAATACGATCCGTCTTTAAATTGAAAAGCAACAACATACCAATATTAGCGGCTAAAGAGTTTAGGCAAACTTTGATGATGGATTATGACCAGAAATTATTTGGGAAGGAGAATTTTAACGACTTCTTTATACATGACCTAGCAGCTCCTAACTACAAATTAAAGTTTCCACAGCCACTATATCGAAATGCTGCGCATTCTCTGATGATTGTTATTCATGGAAAAGTAATCAAAAGTGCAGGTCTTGACAGTTATACAGTTACCAATAATTCAATACATCTAATCCCAGCAGGACATATAACTTCCACAGTAGAAATGGTTAAGAACACATCCGGTTTTTGGCTGCATTTTTCAGATTCTTTTTTGAGTCATACCAATATTGATATTTCCGATTGGATGGCAAAACCTGTTATTCATTTTTCAGAAAATGAAATGAAAAATTTGATTGTTTTGCTTCAACGTATGGAGGTCTTAAACGAGGATTATCAAAATACTGAGTTAATTAAACTTTATTTAGCTACTTTTCTTGTGGAGGTAAAAAAGTCAGCAGATTTCACTCATCGACAACAGTTCACAGCGGCAGAAAAGATAACCTTGGAATTTAAGCGTCTTTTGAATCTTAATGTTTCAAAGCAGAAATCTGTTTTTGCTTATGCAGAACAAATAAATATATCTCCAAATCATTTGAACAAATCTGTAAAATCTGTAACAGGAAAATCTGCTTCTCTCTTAATTGATGAGATGCTGCTACTGGAAGCTAAAGTTTTGATAAGGTTAAATAAGATGTCGTTTAGTGAAATTGCGTTTGAAATCGGTTTTGAAGACCCTTCTTACTTCGGCAGATTTTTTAAAAAGCACAGCGGATTAACCCCTACCGAATTCAGTAAAATGATTGATTTGTCCGAGTAATTGCTTTTTTTGTTCTTTCCTTTAAGTTGGTTGCTAATTAATTTTGCAATCTAATTTAAATCAGGAATATGAAATTAAAAATTCTATCAATCTCAGCATTGTCTTTTTTTTGTGCAACAGCATTTGCCCAGACAGACACCCTAAGCGTGGGACCTCCACAAATCCATGATGTACCTATCCCTGTTGAAGCCTTTGCTAGCAATAATGGAGTATCTTTTCAATTAATTGTAAGCAAACATTTTAATTCCAATTCACGATTTGGTTTTTTTAATGTTAGTCAATTTACTGGCAACTACACTACAGAAGATCAGAACAAAAACGAAATGATGACTCTTGCTCTGGCAACTTTTGATGTTTGGAAAGGCTTTTCCCTAAATGCAGGAGCTTACATAGATAATTTTACTGGTTTTTCACCTACCGCAGGTGTACAGTATGTATTTGCGAATAGAGAATTTCTGATAATCGCCTTGCCTAGAATTGATTTAATCCGAAATTATAATTTCGAATTATTTGGACTTGTCGAATACAGACCTATGTTCAATGCAAAATGGGGACTTTATACGAGAGTACAGGCTCTATACAATGAGAACATTAAACAAGAGTATCATGAGAGAAGTTATGTTAACCTGAGGTTAGGCACAGCATATGAAAATTATCAGTTTGGTATTGGTTATAATTATGATGTCTATGGTCCCTTTAAAACTAGTCAAAATAGCATAGGTGGATTTTTAAGAGCAGAATTATTTTAAAAAATATAAAAATGAAAGATTTAATATCAACAAATTCAAAGAAAACAAAAAAAATATATTGGACTGTAACAGTTGTCTCAATGATAATGATCATTGTTCCTCCATACTTCCTACCAAATAATCAATTAGAAGAAACTATTCATAGATTGGGATATCCGAATTACTTCAGATCAGAACTGGACATTTTAAAAATTGTAGGCGCAATAGTCATTCTGATACCTTCATTTCCTACGATGTTTAAGGAATGGGCTTATGTAGGGTTTGGAATATTATTATTATCAGCAAGCCTTGCACATTTTGTTACTGATGGAATAGCAGAAGGGTTTCCTCCGCTAATTCCTTTTATAGTCCTATCAGTATCTTACTATTATTTTCGTAAATTATTCTACAATAATAACTAAATGGACAAAAAAAAACTGATACAAAACAATAGTTTTACAGACACAACTGGAAATACGAATGATTTTAGATTAACACGAAAAGAAGTGTTGATTACGGTCATATTAGCTCTTCTTACAGCAATTGAGATATTAAGTGTTGATTTATATTTACCAGCTTTTAAATCAATTGCAGATGATCTGCAGGCTGATATTGGTAAAGTTCAGATATCACTTTCTACATTTTTAGGAGGATTTGCTTTAGGGCAGTTAGTATGGGGAGTTTTAGCTGATAAGTTCGGCAGAAAACTTCCAATAATAGCTGGACTTGCCCTGTACACAATTTTGTCGATTTCGATTGTCAAAGTTGAAAGTATTGAAATGTTCTGGCTTATTCGATTTCTACAGGCCTTCAGCGGTTCAGCGGGAGTTGTTGTTGCCAGAGCAATAGTTACTGATGTTTTTGAAAGAAATAAAACGATGAAGGTATTTTCTCTATTGGCCCTAATAATGGGAGTAACACCTATTGTTGCACCAAGCATAGGAAATGCCTTGCTACAGACTGGTACCTGGCATAGCAATTTTATCGCAATGGCTGTAATAGGATTTATTATACTGTTGTTGGTTGTTTTTCTTTTGCCTGAAACATATTCAAGAGAAATATTAAGAATAGATGATAGCTCAAAAAGTAAACAGACACCTGTATTCAAAAACGGGCAATTTGTAATCTATACGATAATTGGCAGCATGGTATATTCCGGCTTGCTAGCATTTATTTCTAACTCGCCTTTCCTTATTATGGAAAAAGGGGGATTTACGGGTACTGAGTACAGCCTGATTTTTGGAGTCATATCCATAGGAATAGTAATGGGGTCTTATTCCATAAATTATCTAATTAAATTTTTTGATAAACATCTAATTGTTAGACGCGTCTGCTTATTACAGGTAATTTTTGCTTTATTGTCAGTTATTTCTATCTATATGAATGCTCCGATAATAGTTATACTATTATTAATATTTCCATATTTATTTTTGCTCGGTATTTTGCTTCCTGCAACTGCTGACTTAGCATTAGAGCCTTTTCGAATTAATGGAGGCAAAGCTTCTGCAATTTTTGGATTTGTTCAATTAGCTGTAACATTCATTATTTTGACTATCATCGGGCTTATACAAAACAATTCAATAGTACCAATGACTATAACACTTTTGATTTGTGCCTCTATATCGCTAGGAACATCACTATTTTGGAAAAACAAATAGAGGTTGAATCTGTTATGACTTCCATAATACACTCTACTCTAAGATTGTAATTTGTAACTTAAACGGTAAATGAAATGACTAATTGAAACTATACAATGTAATAGTCATAGACGCTATAGTTAATTTAAAGAGATAGATGATTATAATTAAATAATCCTATCTCTTTACAGTATTGAAAAAATACAAAATCCAATAACTATGCCTTTTCATATTCCCTTCTAGCTGGCAGGTAACAATAAATGCAAATACTACTAATTCAAGGAAAAATAGCCAGTATAATTTTGAACAAGGAAACTGCTGGGATCTACATATAAATATATAGGCGTGATACAAAATAATGTGCGAAAAGGTGTTGTCTTGATAACTGATTTCAGTGGATTTACTGAGTTTCTTTTCAGCACTCAAATATATACAGGAGAATATATTGTCAGAGAATTATTGCTGACAATAATTAAAGCTAACAATGGATATTTCTACATTTCCGAAATAGAAGGTGACGCTGTTTTATTTTACAAACTTAGAAAAAATCCCAGTTACCAAGATACTGTAGAAGTTATAAAAAGAATGCAGATAGCGTTTGATGAGAAAATCTCTGAGCTAAGTGTTAATCTGGATACTAAGATAGAAATGTCACTAAAGTTTATTGTTCATTATGGAGAATTTTCAAATTATAGCATTAAAAAATTTGGAAAACTATATAGCAAGGCAATTGTAGAAACGCATCAGCTACTAAAAAACACATTTGCTGAATATTCTTCCTATACATTTTTTAGCAATCCTTTTCTTGAAAGTGTAGTAGATGGGGTTTACAGTATGTCAAAAGTTAGTAAATTAGTTCCAGGGATGGGTATGATTTACTATCAGGATCTTTAGAGCAAGAAATCAGTTAATAATGGACCTTAAGAAAATTTAAACAATCAAGTGCTGTAAACCTAGGGCTAGGTGTGCCTCGCTAAAATTTTTAGATAGACCACTTTTTCAGAAATCTGATTATCTTTCCTTTGTTTTGTTGCTGGTAAATCAGGGAATTAAAGCCTTGTAGAGTTAAGTAAAAATTAGTATAACCTTATTAAGTCTAAAAAAAAATGGCGCCAATTGCCTTCAATTGGCGCCATTTGGCGTTGTGATAGGAACAGGAAAAATTTCAACATCATTTTTGGATGATTTGAAGAAATTGGCGTACTACATGTAATGTCTGTCTTCGATTGACTTGGTAATTTTGGTTTAGATGTTCTGTTGGGGATTGATGTGAAAAATTATAAAAACGCAATTGGTTCATGCCAATAAACTAAAAGCAATTCTGCAAATATTATTGACGATTTGAAAAGATTGTTATGCTTAATGTACAGTTGTCTTTCTTTCGCTCTATTAACTACTTTTATGTGATTTAGGTTTTGTGACACAAAAGTAATCCCTTTTATCAAGTGCATCTCGAAAGAAGAGTAGATTTATTGTAAAAGGATGTTAGTATTAAAGCTAAAAATTGATAAACATATTCCAAGTTTATATTCTCATAAAATTCTTTAATCATTCATTGAATAGAATATGAATTTTTATAAGTCTTGGGGTAAAATTATTTATTATAATAAAAATTTAAAAGATTAATCTTGTTATTTAAATGAAGGTTTTTCCGAGGTACTAGAGACTTATTCAGTTCTTTTAAATTAAATAACTGAATTTTAAATAGCTGTTTGTTAGTGTTTTAAATTGTTTTTAAATGTGATTAGAGACTTGAAATATAAACCAAGTTGAAAAAAAAAAAAATAAAAATAGACAGACAAGTTTGTCTGTATTGAATTTTTTTCTAAGTTTGCCCTGTAGAATCGCAATAGATTTAATAAATAAATAAAACAAATAATTATTTAACAATTTAATTTACTAAAAAATGGAACAGAAACATCCACTACCGCCTTTTACATTGGAATCCGCACTACAGAAAATTCAATTTGCTGAAGATGCATGGAATTCTCAGGATCCTGTAAAAATTTCTAAAGCCTATACCATCGACAGTGAATGGAGGAACAGGGATAAATTTGTCAACGGAAGAGAAGAAATTGTCGAATTTCTTGCCAACAAATGGGCCAAGGAGCTGCATTATAAGCTTAAAAAGGAGTATTGGTCCCACACGGACAACCGCATCGCAGTCCGATTTGAATATGAATACATGGACCCGCAGGGCAATTGGTTCAGGGCGTATGGAAATGAAAATTGGGAATTTGACGAGAATGGATTGATGGCTAGGAGATACGCTAGTATTAATGATTTAGCGATAAGCGAAGAAGATAGAAAGTTTAAATAAATGAAACTTTATAGAAGTGGAATTGGTAATTAGTAATTATTGAATTGGCTGATTCCGCTTTTATCTATCTATACCATCAGAATGTGGAAGCATCATATTGAAGCTTCTAAAAGAATTAATTTTAATATAAAAATAAAAAAAGGGAGCTATGAAAATATTTAAACAGATCATTTTAACAGTTGGATTTCTGACAGCAGGCTTGGCAGGTGCACAAAGTTCCTCGAATACACAAACAGAGAAAAAGTATCCGGTGCCGCCCTTTACCTTGGAAACCGCATCACAGAAAGTGAAACATGCAGAAGATGCCTGGAATTCTAAAGATCCTGTAAAAATTTCTAAAGCATACACCATTGACAGCGAATGGAGGAACAGGGATAAATTTGTCAACGGAAGGGAAGAGATTGTCAAGTTTCTGTCTGATAAATGGAAGAAGGAGCTGCATTACAAGCTTAAAAAGGATTACTGGGCACACACAGACAACCGTATTGCCGTGAGATTCGAATATGAGTATATGGACCAGAAGGGTAATTGGTTCAGGGCATACGGAAATGAAAATTGGGAATTTGATGAGAATGGCCTGGCCAAAAGGTATGCCAGCATTAACGATCTGCCAATCAAGGAAAGTGATCGAAAGTTTAAATAACTCAAACTTTATATGAAGTAGAATTAGTTTTGTTTTTGCAGCACCTATTTCTACTTTTTTATGTGCCATGCAAAAAGCAAGTATAGCTATGCTTTGTGTTCTAGAACTTTTTGTGAGCTAATTTCAAGGAGTTTTAGACAGACAAGTTTGTATGTTTTTAGGATTAGTTATATATTTGTAATCTAAAATTTAGTTTATGATATCTCCAAAAGAAAGAATTATGGATGTGACTATGGTCCTGTTTGCTAGCCAGGGTTATAATTCAACCGGCATTAATCAGATTATTTCCGAAGCAAATGTTGCCAAGGCCAGTTTTTATCAGCATTTTAAATCCAAAGAGGACTTATGTGCTGCCTTCTTGAATGCAAGGCATGTCTATTGGTTTGATGAGCTTCATAATTTTATAAAAGGTAAAAAAGATATAAGATCAAAGGTTATCTCATCTTTCGATTATCTAATTCACATGAACGCAAAGGAAAACTTCAGGGGATGCAGCTTCTTGAATATTCTGTCTGAAATTCCAGCTGATAATTTAAAAATATTAAATGTAATTCAGGAGCATAAAAAGGACCTTCGGCATTTTTTTTCAAATCTCATATCCGAAGAGGGAGTGTCAGACCATATTTATATGCTTTTTGAGAGCTCTATAATAGAAAGTCAGATGTTTAAGTCTAATGAGCTGATAGAAAAATCAAAATTGATTGTCAATAGTTTAATTAATTAGGTAAATCAAAAGCTGTTCTTTTTCAAAAACGTGCAATTGTTAATAGCATAATGTTTTGACCTGTACATTTAAAATGAAATTGTAAGCAGTGTCAAAATTTTGGTTCAATCATAAATTATATCACATCGTGGAAATCAACAAGGATTATCAGCCTGCCAAAAAGAGAAGGTTTGTCAGAAAGGCAAGCATTTTGATACTTCTGCTTATTCAAATTGCTTTTTTGTCTGCTATTTTCAGGGAAAATTTCCATTCGTTGTGGATCTTGATTTCTATCATAGTCATGTGTCCATTGATACTGGTGAGCTATTTGCGGGGACAGATTCATCATTATGATCATCAATATGAACATATACTGGTTGTATCTTGGATTCCTGTAGGTGCAGTGTCTTCTTTTTATCTTAATCATTATCTGGGTTTAGGTCCTGTAATATCGGCAGCTGCAATTGGGACTTTGGGATCTTTTATTCCTGAAATCAATAAAGGATCCGATTATTTAAAGCAGGTTCCGGCAGTAATGTATTGTGGCGGATTTATTGGAATGTCAAGCACGCGTGTGGCGCCGGATATCTTCTTTATTTTGGCTGCGAGTTTTTTTACTGCCGTATTGATCCTGGTTTCTAAAAGCCTTTTTTCAGGAGTTGGAGGCAAATTAGGCACCCTTGCATTCACAGGTGTTGTGATAACTTCATTTATTTATTATCTTATCTCATATTATGTCTGATGTTTTGGTATTGATCCTGGTCGGTTTCACAGGCGCAGTGATGACCTTTTATGTAAGTGAAGGAAGAAAGCAGGGACCTGTTCGTTCCTCTGCGGTTTTATCGCTGGCTGTTGCGCTCATTATGCGCTTCGATGCTTTAAATATCGAATTGTATTTGACCCAAAATATCCCTTTGGTTTTTATCGGATCATCATTTATAGGGATGGTTTCAAGCCGATTGATTTCAAATTACAGGGCGATAGGGGCCGGCGGGATGGTTTTCTGCATCATCTTTCTCAATACAAGTAGGTTCTTTACGGGTTATGGCGGTGCGCTGGGAACAGCTGCATGTATTTCGCTGCTAACTATTTTGAGTATTCCCATTGTTACTAAAAGGCACAGGTTGACAAATGGATTTGCTTTATTTAGAAAAACGATCTTTAGAATAAAACGGGAATAGAGCAATAATCCAATGTATCTGCTGCGCGGGATCAAAAACATCATGTTTGGGAATTTACTATTTTTTATCCGTAGTTGAAGGCCGATAAATAATAGAAGTTTGGAGCGCTATTAAATTTCCTGTTTAAAATTATAATAGTAGTCAAATGATGAACTTTTTTTAAACATCTAAATGATTATATTTATGGCTTATACAAACTGACACACTTGTGTTTTTGTAGTCGTCCGAGTAGTAACGCAGATAATTTTAAAATGACAAAACTACCGGTATTTATATCGGCAATATTATTTTTAACCTGTATTGAAGAAAAGAAAACAGCTGCATCGTATTGCGCCGTTTCATGTCCCTGCACTCAATGGAGAATAAAAGATGAAAAACAAAACATATATCTGGAGGAGGTAGAACAGTAAGCTTCCTGAAGAAGATAAGCTTTGTGACGGAAAAACATTACCGTTTAAAGCTGCGGTAAAAGGCAGATTTAAACAATGGAAAGGAATTCCAAAAGGTTATTGAATAAAAGGAAAGCCGGAACCGGCTGAGATTTTTGTTTATAATGAGATTAAAATTCTCAATGAGTAAGGAAATAAGCAGCTTCTACGCCTGTAATACACAGAAGAAATTAATATATTAAATAACTGATAAACAAAAATCATTTAAAATTATTATTTTATCAGCCAGCCAATATCTCTGCCGGAGCAGGCAGTCCAAGTTCTTTCGCAGCAGAGCGGATATCCCTGAAAAAGCCGATGCCTTCAGAACTTTTGGTGTAGCAGATAATATCAAATTCATTACTTGAAATCTCTTCTATCTTTATATCTTTAATTGAAGGTGATTCCAGTTTGAATCTGTAAATGGGTTTGCCCATTATTATGTTGTTATAATATTGGCAGAGCTGTTCTGCCTGTTTTTGAGTGTACATTGTCTGATCTCATTTTATTGCTACAAGATATGAAAAAACATATTATTTTTAGAGATTCTTTAAGACGTTTTGCTTTCATGCATCGGCTTCACTAATGGCATTATGAGTATGATGTTCAGCAGAACTGCGATAAGTCATTTTTTACATCAATTAAGAGAATTAATCAGTTTTTTTGCCTGGGTTCTGCCAGCAGGTAGCAACCCGAGATTGAAACATATAAAATTCTAGTGTTGAAATTCAGCTTAATTAGCCTTGTATCCAGTATTTTTTTAGGAGCTTTTCCCGCTATACGCTGCAATCTTTTGTGCCGAACCTCGGCGCAAAAGGATTTCCACTGCTGTCGGGGCTGAAAAAGTTAAAAAGGCAATCAGGGAGTTCGCCGTTTTTTACTTCAGAATGTCAGTAGATAAGGATTAAATATTTGATTATTATGGATTTAGATGTTAAAATTTGTTGATTCTTCTAGACAAAAGGTATAAGCATTTAAAGCCGCTAAAAATTGTTGTTTGATAAAAGCAACAAATTGTTTTATTTCTTTATCTTTAATTCTGCTGGAAAGTTTTAAGACAGAAATGCAGAGGGATACCGTACTATTTACACCGAAGTTAAAGAAGCACCTCGAGAACTCGTACATTAACAACTGGGACAATTGCATTACCGAGCATCTGGTGCGGCTCGGTGAAATAAGGACCGCAAAATTAGTGGGTGATGCAGAAGAAGAAAACCGTTTGAGAAAAGAGCATACTATAACGATGGGATTTGTATTATTACCCTTTTTGGAGAATTTGATCATATCTTACGAAACAGATCGAAAAAAGTATCCGGATTTCAAAAGTTTCCTGCCTGTAATCTTTGAATCACTCCATGCACTTAAACCGGAAGATATTGACAAACTCATCAAAGATTAGTTTTTTGTTTTAGTAAGGGGTTGTTTTGTAATGGGTTGAAGTGTCTGGTTTTTGTTTTTTGATTATTTTAGCGGAGTGATGCATCAATTATAGACCAGTAATTTACAACAGTGTTAAAAAGCAGCAATACCTATCATAAATTTTGGATCTTGGATGGTCTTGAGCTGCCCAATGCGCAGCACAATACGGTCGGTTTTCCGTATCATGCGCATGACAATTTTAATATTGCCTTGATCTTAAAGCACTGAAATAAGTCATTAATTCATTTCTGACAGAAATAAATTATTATCTGCTTTATTTCTTTTCTTATCGTCTTTCAGACGTGCTTCTGCAACAGCAGTCAATCAATTTTAGTTTTACAAGAGCATTAAATATATTGGGTTTTAATAAAAATATCAATATTCCTATCTGTTGGAATGATTTTGTTGCTTTGGACTACAGACGGGCTGCTAAAGTGGAAAGCAAATGTACATTCCTTAAAGGCTATTCTCGAAATAGAGCAGTATGATCTCTATAATTACAAGTATCGCGAATTTGAAAAACTAAAAAATTTGGAGGAGCTTTTCATTGTTTTATTAAATGGCTTTTTCAGAAGATATTCAATTGCAGTTCATGTTCTATTTCTGGCATTTACTGTGTATTGCCATTTTAATTTTCTGCCAATTAGGTTGCTGGAGAATTAAACACTACCTTTCCAATGAATTTAATAAACAGCAGATAGGTGGAGCCATTAGAATGTACAGATTATAAGTATGGATTTTTAAGAACGGGGGGTAATTTGGGCAGGCTGATTAATGATTTCAACTGGTGCGGGACCGCCTTGGGCCCTATTGATTTATGGAGCGAAAACCTCTGCTCATCCCTGAGCATTCTTCTGGGGTCTTCTGTTCCTTCATTTTTAGTATGGGGAGATCAGCATAATTTTTTTTATAACGATTCTTTTCGCCCATTTTTAAAAAAATCAGATGCTGGTTCCGAAGTATTGGGAAATGATGTAAATGAAGTGCTGAAGGCAGAATGGAAAACAGCCGCCTTTACGTTGAAGGATATGGAAGTTAAGCATCTTGCAAAATCTGAAGATAACATAACGACAAGTTTTGTCCACAATTCAACATCAAAACAGGTATATCTCACTCTTAGTTACAGGGCGGTATTTGATAAGAATGGAAGTAGCCGAGGCTTTTTTGTAACCTGTATAGAAAGCTCAGCAGCCATGCCGGCACTTATAAAGTCCAGCAGTGCACGCTCGCAGCTTAATAGCGTACTAATGCAGTCTAATGCAGGAATAGCCCAGGCAGACATGAATGGACGGATTGTGGAGGTTAATGAGCGCTACTGCCAGATGCTTGGATACAGCCGTGATGAAATTCTAAAAATGAATTTAGGTGAGCTTACCCATCCTGATGATTTGGAACACAATAAGATTTTAATCCAGGACTGTATCGCCAATGGGAAAGATTTCCTGATGACAAAAAGGTACATCTGCAAGAATGGAAAAGAAATATGGGTGACCAATAGTGTTGCGCTGGTTGTTGATTACCAAGGGAATAAGTATATAACTGCGATTGCAATTGATATCACAGAACAAAAAGAAAAAGAAAAACAGCTGACTGTAAGCGAGAATCGTTTTAAAAGCCTTGTTGGTAAAGCGCCAGTTGGAACAGCATTATTCCGAGGTGAGGAATTTTATATAGATCTTGCAAATGATGTTGTGCTGGGATACTGGAAAAAAAAGGATGACATTATCGGAAAAAAAATAACAGATGTTCTTTCAGATAGTACAAATTATGAGCTCTTTGAGCGCCTGGACCAGGTTACCAGGTCAGGCTCATTTTTCAAGGCAGAAGGGGCTTTAATTGTAGATAAAAAAACAGGAGCAGAGAGTTATTTTGATTATTCTTTAACACCGCTTTTTGATGAAAATAATACCGTCTACGGCGTTCTTTACATGTGCTCGGATGTGACCATAAGCATTAAGGCACAGAATCAGACAGCCGAAAACCTTAACCAGCTTGCATCCATATTTGAGCAGTCCCCAGTAGGCATTGCCACGTTGACTGTAAGTGATGATCTTGCTTTTCAAAGTGCAAATGCTTTTTACTGCGAACTTGTTGGACGGGAAAGGAATGATCTGATAGGAAAACCTCTTCTGGAGGCTCTTCCCGAAATCAAAGGCCAGGGGTTTGATGCGCTTTTAAAAGAGGTGATAAATACAGGCCAGGCTTTTGTTGCCAAGGAAGTGGAAGTAGAGCTTTTCCGACGCGGTAGAATGGAATATATTTATGTGGACCTGACCTATCAGCTGCATCATAATCTGGAAGGAGGGGCTGAAATTATCCTGGTAATTGCCACAGATGTAACAAATCAGGTTTTAAGCCGCCGGGAAGTGGAAGAGAGTGAGGCCAAGATGCAGAACATTATAGCTGCCGCGCCGGCAGGGATAGGATTATTTGTGGGCCGTGACCTTATCATTGAAAATCCAAATCAGACTTTTATAGATATTGTTGGCAAAGGTCCGCACATCGAAGGACTTCCTTTGCGTGAGGCAATGCCTGAACTTATAACAGAAGGACAAGCGTATTTAAAAATTCTGGATGATATTTTTGAAACAGGCGTACCTTTTATTTCTCCTGCATCTCTAGTGAAAATAAACCAGAACGGTGTATTGAATGATAATTACTATAATATATCCTATACGCCGATTTATAATAAAGAAGGAGAAATTTACGCCATACTCGATATCGCTATAGATGTGACAGCCCAGGTAAAAGCCCAGCAGTCAAAGGAGGAAAGTGAAGCGCATCTCGAACTGTTGAGGGACACTGTTCCTGCCATGATATTTTACTTAGACAACGAAATGAGGTACTGTTCCTATAATTCAGTTTTTATGGATTGGTTCGGTGTAGGGAAGCAGGAAGCCATTGGCAAGACAGTTCGGGAATTTATCGGTGAGGCCGCCTATGCCAAGGTTCTTCCGCATCTAAGTATTGCTTACGGCGGAGAACAGGAAAGATATGAAATGTTTGCTCCCTCAAGAATGGGAACAGGCAGGTGGCTCAGTATCGTCTACACGCCGCATAAAAACAATCGTGATGAGGTAATCGGACTTATCGTTCATGCAACCGATATTACGCTGAGTAAACAAACTGAAATCGCACTGAGAGAGAGTGAATCTAAACTGCTGGCAGTTTTAGAAGCCGCTCCTGTTTCAATCTGTGTGTTTGCAGGGGAAGATCTGCGGATTGAAAACCCCAATTATCCCTTCACTGTAAATGTGAATAAAGGCAGTAAAATAGAAGGAATGTCCATCAGGGATCTTCTGGCAGATACGCACTCGGAAACATTAATTAAAGATGTGGAAAGAGTATATAAAACAGGAGAGAGTTTTAACGCAGACGGTATTCCCGGGATTCATTTTAAAGATAACCACCCTGCTTTTTATAATATTAGCCTTTCCCCTTTACTGGATGATTCCGGCCATGTTTATGCAGTGCTGTATGTCAGCTCCGATGTCACAAAAGAAATCACATCCATTAGAAAAATAGAACAGACCGAAGAAGCTCTGCGAGCAGCGGTTGAAATTGCTGAAATGGGAACATGGTCTACAGATATTGCCACAGGAATAACAACTGTTTCAGCCCGCCATGCTGAAATATTCGGATTTGAAAATACAACTATGCATATCGATCAGGCAAGATCGGTTATTAAAAAGTCAGACCATAAAAGAGTTACAGAAGCCTTTGATGCCGCTCAAAACAGAGAAACAGGAGGGAAGTATGAGGCAGAATATAAGATTATTAACGGCATTACCGGTCAGGAACGCGTAATACATTCTGTTGGGCGAACCTATTTCAATGAAGAAGGAATGCCGCTGGTAATCAGCGGAACAGCTAAAGATATCACGCTGCAGAGAGAAATGCAGTTAGCGCTAGAAAATGAAGTAAAGCTAAGAACAAGTGAACTCGCAAGTGTTCTTGAACAATTGCAGGAAGCAAATAAGGAGCTGCAGAAGTCTAATTACGCATTGAAGCATTCCAACGAAGAACTGGCACAGTTTGCCTATGTTGCGAGCCATGACCTGCAGGAGCCTCTGCGTAAAATCAGGTTTTTTGCAGATATGCTGGAGAATGGAAGCTCTTCACTCAGTGCTTCAGAAATAATTATGAAAATTGGAACTTCTGCAGGACGCATGAGACAGCTTATAGGCGACCTGCTTGCCTTTTCGCGTCTGATCCAGCCGGAAAAAATATATCAGCAGGTAGATTTAAATGCTGTTCTGGAAAATATATCGGTCGACTTTGAACTCATGATCAAAGAGAAAAATGCGTCAATTAAGATTTCAAAATTACCTGTTATAAAAGCCTCCAGTCTTCAGATGAACCAGCTGTTCTACAATCTGATGAGTAACGCTTTGAAGTTTACAAATCCTGAAGTCTGTCCCGAGATAACAGTCAGCGCATCGGTAGCAGCTCCGGATTTTGTCTCAAATTTTACGCACAGCCCGACGCAGCCGTATAATTTTCATCATATCATCTTCAAAGATAACGGGATTGGTTTTGAGAAGAATTTTGAAAGCCAGATATTTGAAATTTTCAAACGTCTTCATCCGCAGAATATATATCCAGGCTCGGGGATCGGTCTTGCGCTATGCAGAAGAATTGTTATGAATCATCAGGGAATTCTATTTGCGGAGTCTGAGCTTGGCAAAGGCAGCTGCTTTCATGTTTTTTTTCCAGTTGAGAGTTAGTTTTGAAAGCATCATTACATTAGGAAGCTTTGATCGCATATTCAGCAGAAAATAAGTATGCAAATCCCGAAATGAAAAAGGGGAACGCAATTTCGATTAAGGTGGGAATTGTATAACGATAAGCGGAAATTGTAAGAATGCCTTCTTAAGACAGGTCTTATATTTGTGCTGTCGGTATAAATGCTAAAACATTTCCAATTCAGACTGCTGATGGCAAGGTGAGGCAATGCTCTTAAAGATTCCCCATATTATAATGGCTTTAAGGCAATATCTGAGATATACTTAATAATGCATGTTCCGAAAGATTTAAGCAGGGGATACGTGGATGAAAGTTAAAAAAGCGCCGAAAAATTTAGCAAATCAATAAATTATAAATAAATATAAAATGCAGGAAGGTACAGTAAAATTCTTCAACGAAGAAAAAGGTTTTGGTTTTATTACACCAAACAACGGCGGAAACGAAATTTTTGTTCATGTTTCAGGCCTCTCAGAAAGTATCCGTGAAAAGGATCAAGTCCGTTATGAGGTTAAGGAAGGGAAAAAAGGCCCGAATGCGGTAAATGTGATTTTGGCTTAACCAAAAGTTTGAAACAAATTAATGCACCTGCCTGAAGCAGGTGTTTTTTTTTGCCTTTCTATTATGTATTGATTAAATTCTCTTATCTTGACCATATAACTTGCAGTTAAGTATTTCTGATAATTTTACTTATTGAAAAGTTTTTTTTAATTGAAGGCAATAAAATCCTGATAGGTGCAGCTCTCCTTGATTTAAATGGCATGCAAAAAGAAATAATATAAATCTTTATTTTAATCATGTAAGCTGGCCCCTTTATCATGTGTTTAAATTTGTCTTCTCATATATAAAATAGTTTTATCATGCCTAAACACACTATTATATTCAAGACCGGACAGCTCATACTTCCCGAAAAAACGGAAAAGCATTTTATTATGGATCTGCTGCATGCCGGACAGCTTGAACTGGATTATATTGGAGAGCAGAGCCGCGGTCAGAATGGTAACCCTGAAGAAGTTTCGCTGCTGGAGTTTCATTTTGAAACAGAAGAACCGCTGGACTACCGCATGCAGGAATCTGAACTTAAAAATCTGCTGGCAGCCATGCTGGAAGGAGGCAGTGCTCGAATCAAGACAGACGGTAATGATATTATGGTTTCTCTTTAACAGGCAGCCTGCAATAGAATCCTAATGGGGCTGGTTTTGGACACTGGAAATTCTAAATAATAAGCAGCGATAGGCTGTACTGAAAAAGAAATAGATATGTCTTATAAAAATATATTATTGATTGACGATGACATCGACGATACGCAGTTTTTTGT
This sequence comes from Flavobacterium panacis, assembly GCF_024649945.1. Classification (GTDB taxonomy): domain Bacteria; phylum Bacteroidota; class Bacteroidia; order Flavobacteriales; family Flavobacteriaceae; genus Flavobacterium; species Flavobacterium panacis. The sequence goes on from NZ_JANKMS010000006.1 coordinate 295,209, forward strand.
GGAAGCGTTACAGGAAGTAAATAAGGATGCTTTATGCCTTACTTCCATGAACCCTGTAAAAGCCCTTGAAGATCTAACAGTATCCGAGCAGCTGCCTGATATCATTTTTTTAGATTATAACATGCCCTCGGTAAATGGTTTGGAGTTTCTCAAACGTATGCTGCAGATAGAGCGCCTCAGGGATATCGAGGTAATTATCCTTTCAACCCCTCCTGAAGAAGTGATGATGCCCTGGCTGGACCGTAACCATATCAGGGTGAAGTACATCTCCAAACCTGTGCACATGGAAGAGCTCCAGGAAATACTCAGAGAGCTGCTCTAGGCATACAGCGGATATTTTTGTTTCATGGTTCTTATTAAGATCAGGCCTTGAGGGAATTTTTACAGAGAAAGAATTAGATTTTTTATTCCGTTTTTCCTTAAGATGAATTTCTTTTAAAATTATCATGGCCCGCACTGTGAGAATATCTGGTAATTTACCAATCAGAAAGAATATATAAATCCGGATTATTGCAGGCTGTCCTTTTCAGTTAAAATAATCCATTGCATTATAATTTAATATTTAAGACATAAGGCAAAGATTATGAATGTACTTAAAATAGCCATTGCCGCATTTTCTGCAACAAACATCATGACCGCTTTCAGTTATCTGATGTCTGCCTGTTTTAAAAAGCTTTTTCAAGAGCCTGTCATAATGGATTTTATACTCAAGGGATTGGGAATTAAACTGAAAGGAAGATGGAATAAAATTGCAGGCTGGTCGGCGCATTACCTTATAGGCTTTGTAATGGCGCTGTCCTACGAAGCATTATGGAGCTTCACTGTTTTTGAATTCGGTTTTGGATCAGGTATTTTATTTGGAATTGGCAGCGGTTTAATAGGCATTGCTGTGTGGAGACGGATTTATCTTACCTCCATCCACCGTGATGTGTCTGCAAGATATTATTATGTAGAACTCTTCACGGCGCATGTTATTTTTGCAGTGGTCGTGGTTATAGCCTTTAAAATATTTAAATATGATCCGATTTCGAAAATAGGGCCTTATCTTTCCTGAATATTGAATGCAGTAAAGTTGAATAAGGGTAAATTGAAACATCAAGAATATCTTTATGCAGTATAAATATTGGTGTGGAAATTCCCTATATGCTTTATATTCTGGGATGTCTGCCTTGTTTTGTCGTAAATGGATGCATCATGCCCAATTTCTGACGGGAAAAAATAATTCCCTGCTCTTTTTGATCTGCTGAATTCTGCAGCAGCGTAACCAATCTTCTTAGATAATAAATCAATAACTATTTTTAGGAATAAAAAAAGACCGTGCTGACCTGACTAAGATCCAGCACGGCCAATTGCTTTCTGCCCCAAAAAGCACTAGAATATCACTTTTCGAGTTATGGTCCGGCCATCCTCTAAAGTAGCCTTGACAAGAAGCATCTGGGAAGACGCCTGTATGCCGGAGATCTGAAAGCTGGATGCATCAGTATTCTGGCAGCTGTAAAGCAGCCTGCCGGCAGCGTCAAATACAGCGGACTGCTTTACAACTGTATTTAGGGATATAAGACTGATGACCTTATCTTGTACAACGACATACAGCATGACAGGATTATTTTCAACTTTATTTGTTCCTAAGGTTCGCTCTGAAGCATAACGAAGGATAAAACGGTCATTGAAAATTCCGGTATCGGTATTGAAAGTGTAGCCGCCTTCTCTAAGGTTGTGCAGTTTTCCAGCGGCTTTATCATAGAGATAGATATCCTTCTGAGATAAATCACCGTCCGCATGATCAATGGAAATGGTGAGATTTCCCTTAACTGCCGATCTATATCCGAGTACAACAGTGTCAGAGGGATCAATAGGAGCCGGCCTTCCTTGGATTACAAGTTTTTTACCTTCGCTGATGCTGTAAAAATCGGCGTATCTGTTGGCGTCAAGGGATACAGCATCATAATTTACATCCCATCCGTTGGTTGCTCCTGTAATATACCCAATGAGCAGCTGTTTGAAAATTCCTTCCGTACTGGTCAGATTAAGCCAGACGCGATGCCTTTCAGACTGCGGCTCATCCTTTTCCGCAATGGATTCGCCTGGAACGTTTATGTATGTAGAAGGTCCATGTAAAAACGGATCGGAATTTATTGAAACGGCATACTGTGCAGCTAACAGTAAACTTGATAAGAAAAGCTTTTTCATGATTTAGTATATTTAAAAATTAAAAAGGGGGCTGACGCCGTGATGTTCTAAATTTTAAATAACAGCATAGAATTCCAGTGCCGCTATAGAGCGGTGCTCATGAAAAGCTATAAATCAAAGTAGTTTTGTACTATATCTGTTATTTTAAATTTTAGCTTACTTTAAAAGCCTAAGTCAGAAAAAACCGATGCTTGGCAGCTGCAGTCTACACAGGGCTTTAGAGCTTGATAAGCTTATTAAAGCCATACATCGATGATTTAGGTTTTTAGACGATCTAAAGTTTTATTAAGTTAATGATTTTAACATAAAAACGGAAATATTGCCTTATATTTAACGTTATTGATGATTTTTTTAACGATTTTATGATAATTGTGTTAAAGTTTATATTTAAACATTCACGATTTATATAATTTTTATGTCAAGATGTATGGGAATTCTCATTTAATGGGTGTATCGAACGAATGCCGTAAGCTTTTATCAAATCTTGTATTGGAATTAATGAAGTGCTTCCAGTTGGCTGGAAAGTGTTTTTATTGCCAGTCTGATGATAAAACCCGCCTGTCGCCATAAGGCAGAGACGGGCTGTCCATAAACATAATCTTCTAAAAAATGTTTATCTGTATGAAGGCGATTTTCGTAGTTTTATAGCTGTACAAGTACAACAATCAAGCAGATAATAATTATACAATTGTTTTGAGTCGTTATATATTACAGTTGTATGGATAAATTTTATTTATTTTTTAATATATATGGACTAGAGGGCTTTGGTTTAGATTCTGTCTTTAAAATATGCTGGGCATATATTCAGGAATAATGCTGTTGGTGAAATATAAGTTTTTAAAGTGTGATGGATATTTTTTAAAAATCAGCCGCTTCTTCTCTAAAAATATCTTCTACAATTATCATAGAAGCGGCTTCGCAGAAATCCAGACCCGAGTAATCAGGATTATAGCCTCCTATATAAGGGACGGCCATAATATAAATGTTTTCATTATAGCATCCATACTGGTCAATAATCTGGAAATTGTCATTGATTGCAATTCCGGAAACCTTCATATAATAACTGCCGTCTGGATTTTTTTCAATCGGCGGGTTTCCATCTTCAATAATTGTTTCTGCAGCTTCATTAGATTTAAACTTTAAAATGGCAGGGGTCACAGCTTTCTGGGAAACGAGTGATTGAAAAGGAAAATCTTCATAAGATAAATGAGGCTGTCCGATACAGTCTACAAACGTACTGTAATATTCAGCTTTCTGTTCTTTATTTTCATCAAGATACCTGTAGATAATTCCTCCTCCTGGCTGGGGCTCAACAGAACTGTCTTGATTGACGGCTTTAATATCCAGCACGCCGGCATGATGCAGGGCCAGAAGCTCGCTGCATGATTTTTGCGGCACGAAAGCAATAACAATGGAGATCAGAGGCATTAACACTTTCTGGAGCCTCAGCATATCTTCTGCAGAAAGGTATTTTGCAGGATGGTTCATCGCAAAACTTAAGACGGCCAGCATTTCTTTCCAGTAAATGGATTCCTGTCTTTTTATGGATTTTTCTGCCTGTATGTATTCTGCCTGTAAAAGCTGGAAAGGATCCAGACGTTCTCTGAGTTCCATCATTTCCTGCACAAATTCCTCAATAGAAAGGTTTTTAATTCGGTCGTAAAAATCAGGATCTTTTGTGCGGAAGATTTCTGTGAAATTTTTTTTAAAAATAAAATCAAGCGAAAGAAAACCATCGTTTCCTTTACGATGCTCGTCTATTTCTTCTCTGGTAAGCAGAGAATCGTGCGATAAATGGGAATCTTCTAAGTGGAATCTTACAGCAGGAAGCATACCGCTTCTGGAATGGATTACCATCTTAAAATCAGGGCATTCATCCCTCTTTTCATAGCATAGTTTATGCTCTGAATCCGCAGCAAATTTACCATTGCACCTTGCTAGAGTTCTTATTGCATCAATTGCAGTAAGCGACGATCCCCTTATAGCAACGGCGTGGTTTAACTTTGTCTGCAGTTTGGAAGGCGGGTATGGGGCATCAAAATAGCCTTTTATTTTTCCTTCATGCCTTTTAGGCCAGTTATGTCCAGTGCAGATTACTGCGTAGTCAAATTCTGATTTTTCAGTTTCTGTGACAACACAGACTTTCTGCTCCTCTTTTTTGTAGATCAAATCCGTAACAGCTGTGTCGTAAAGTATAGTTGTTGCAATCCCTTTAACAGCTGTAATCTGCTGAAGAAGATCAAACTGTGAGCAGAGGTAATGGCCAAATAAAATTCTAGGCAGCACTTTATATTCATTAAAACTGGCGGCACTTATGTTGAATCTCTCCAGTAATTCTGCAGGAGCAGATTTGATCCATTCTTCGATAGAATTAACAATGCCGGGTATTTCATTGTCAGATACATTTGTGACATGCTCGTCATTGGCCCCCTCAATGCTGTAAGGCATTCCGGCACCAAGCATTCTCTTCTTTTCATAAATGGTGACCTCCAAACCTATTCTTCCAGATTCGATAAGTCTTTTGTATAAAAACAGTCCGCTTGGACCTCCGCCTAATATGGCTATCTTTTTTTTATTCTGCTCCATTTTTCAAATTTTAAAGAAAAGTAATATGCATTATTGGACTGGCTCTTATAAAATTTCGCGATTTCGATCTATAATTTCTGTGTAAATTTATCTGCTGTGCTGTTCATCTGATCAGACATTTAAATTTTGTAATAGAAATAACGCATGCTGTAAATACAATGGTTTGGTCTCCTGCTAATTTTGTCCTTCAACTCATTTAATGCAGCTGCTGCTATTCCATGATGGACATTTATGATTGATAGGTCTCAAGGCAGTTATTTTAGTTTTTTGACAAAACTTCACTTCTGCTTTTTATTGGCAGCGAGCGAATAATCAATAAAAAAAAGCAACAAAGGAATAATTGATCTTTATCACCCGGCTAGATCTTGACAATAAACTTGTGTTTTCCCTTGCTTTGAATCATTGGGATGCTTAATTTTACTTACATCATTGCAGCATGGAATTAGCGCTGTAATATTATATTAACATAAAATGAATAGAAAAATAATTTTACTGGTTGATGATGACTGCGACGATGCTGAATTTTTTAAGTGGGCAATGGTTGGAACGGAAGAGACTTTTGCGGTTAAATTTGTGGACAGCGGTGATGCAGCACTTCAGTTGCTTTCTGAACTGGAACCGCTGCCTGATTTGATTGTAGTGGATGCCGGAATGCCGAAAATGAACGGCTGGGAGCTGCTCAAGCATATCAAGACGGATTTAAGGTTGGGAAATGTGCCGGTTGTAATGATGGCCACTTCCTCACGAATGCAAGGAATAGAAGAAGCCCATTCATTGGGTGCGGCAGCTTATATTGTAAAGCCTTCTGATTTTGATGAGCTGAAAATGATAATGAAGCAGCTCTGCATCGGCGTACAAACCGATTTAAAAAATACGCTGGAGGATATGCATGCAAGCCTGCCAGCAAACATTTACACATTCAGCTAGATTGCACCTTTTTCATTTACTATAAAAACAACAAGTAAATATCAAGGCTGTTTCCTAAAAACATGTTAAGTCCCTGCTTTTGCACACGCAGCAGGTACTTTTCTAAATTCACATTATTTAATGAAGATTAAAGATATAGTTAACCGCGGTCTGGTTACTTTAACCAACTGTGACCAAGAACCCATACATATTCCTGGAAATATCCAGCCGCATGGATTTTTAATTGGACTTACTAATGACTGGATAATAGACTACTGCACTGAAAATATTTCCAGCTTCCTTGATTTAAGCCATACGCAGGCTTTGGGAAAGAAATTTGAGACTGTTTTTGGCGGCACGGCTCATAATCTTGTTTTGAACTACACAAATTCTGAGACGGTTCAGGATGTATTTCCGCTGGAGGTAGAGCTTATGGAAAGGAAATTTCAAATCAATATACACAAAAGCGGCGATATATATGTTCTTGAGGCTGAACCTCAGTTCGATAAGCAGATTTTGGCGGATGTCTACACGCAGACTATTCAGTTTGTAACGCAGATGAACAGCACAAAATCTTTAAAAGACCTTTGTGCGCTTGTGGCAGAAGGCACCAGAGAGATAACAGGCTACGATCGCGTAATGATCTACCGCTTTGATGAACAGTATAACGGTGAAGTGTATGCGGAAAGCTGCAGGAAGGATCTGGAGCCTTTTTTAGGGCTGCATTATCCGCACACGGATATTCCGGTTCAGGCAAGGGAATTGTATATAAGGAACCAGCTCAGACTGATTACTGATATAAATTATCAGCCCGTGCCTATTTTTACCGTGGATGACAAAGAGGATAAAAACCTTGATTTAAGCCTGTCAATATTAAGAAGCACGTCTCCAATTCATGTGCAGTATCTTAAAAACATGGGAGTCGGCGCTACGCTTACCATTTCACTTATTCACCATGACCGTTTATGGGGGCTCATTGCCTGCCACCATTATTCGAAAAAGAATATATCTCCGGGTGTAAGGCTGGCGGCCAAACTTCAGGGACAGTTCATTACCTCGCAGATTGATATCCGTGAATCTAATGATGAAAATCTGAATGCCAAGAAAACACTTCAAGCGTTAGAGCATTTGACGGCTCTTGATCTTCCTCTGGCGGAAGATTCTCTGGATACTCTCATACAAATGCCGGAATTATTAGCCGTCTGCAATGCTTCAGGAGTTTCCATACTGTTTAGAAATAAAATGTATAAAAATGGTCAGGTCCCTGAAGATAATCAGATAAGAAGTTTTACGGCGCAATTGGGCAGTAAGGGCCACAATGAGTTTTACGCCAGCAGAAAAATAGGGGAGGACTTACCCGAGCTGGAAGGCTCTTCTAATTTTGCAGGTGCAGTTTACCATGCTCTTGGAGGTTCAAACCATATAATCTGGTATAGGCCGGAAACCGTCTCAGAAATCAACTGGGCAGGCGATCCGGAAAAAAGCATAGTGAAAGATGATAAGGGGCTGCATCCAAGAAACTCATTTAATACATGGAAACAGATTGTCAAGGGACAGAGCGGCATCTGGAAAGAGTACGAGATCAATTCAGCAGCGAAATTTGCGCATTCACTTCATAAAAATCTAATAATGATTCTGTTAAGTGAAGAGGAGGAGAAATACAGGCTTCAGAGTGAAGTATTGAAGGAGACCAATTCTGAACTGGAAAACATTAACTGGATCAGTACCCATGATCTTCAGGAGCCTTTAAGGAAAATACAGATGATTACCTCCAAGCTGCTTTCCGAAAAAAGACATGATCCTGAGCATCCTGAAATTGATTCATTGGAACGCGTGTCAAAATCTGCGGCAAAAATGCGCGAACTGCTGCAGGATATCTTGAAATACACGCGGATTAAAAACACTAGGGAGGCAGCCGAGAAAATAGACCTTAATCTGATTCTTGATGCGGCAATAGAGGAAAACAGCGATCTAATATCAGAATGCAGTGCTGTCATTGAATGCCAGAAACTGCCACAGGTCAACGCTATAGGATTTTTAATGAAGCAGCTGTTTATAAATATTATTCAAAATTCCTTAAAATATGCTTCTCCTGAACGCAATCCTGTTATAAAAATTACCGCTTCGCAGCAGCCTGAAATTATAAAGGGCCGCTTTAAAGTGTATTGCAGCTGGGTCAAATTTTCGGATAATGGAATTGGATTTGACCAGAAATATGCAGATTCAATATTCAAGGTTTTTACAAGGCTTCATACGCAGCAGGAATACAGCGGTTCAGGGATTGGACTGGCACTATGCAAGAAGATAATGCAGGCATTGGGAGGAGCGATCTCTGCGGAAGGAAAATCAGGACAGGGAGCCAGTATTACCATTTATTTTCCCTGTGACGAGCAGGATACACTTATTTAAATATTTGTTCGATCAGGCAGGTAAATTGAAAATTTATATGATTAATTTTTGAAAAGCTGTTTTCAGATTCGGCTTCATTTTTATTATTGATGAGGTTGCTGCTTTAATTGTTATAAGGCCGATAGAAAGTGAGTGCTGTCTTAAATCCTGCAGGGCTTTCTATGCGTTATTTATCGCTATATGGCTTCATTTCATATTAATTGCCTATCTTTGAAATTATTAACCGGTTTTACGGATATAATTCGGTCGTTTATTGATTTTCAAAAAGCTCAATACAATTGAGATTTGCTGATTTTTAAATTCTTGTCTTATGTTTTAACTGCAATCTAGAATTTATGGCTGGCCAGAAAAATATTGTCCACAAGATACTAATAGTTGATGACGACCAGGATGATAGAGGTTTTTTAGCTGATGCGCTTTTGGAAATCGACCCCCGCATTGAAATATTTGAACTGGAGGATGGAATAAGCCTTATGAGCAGCCTTATTGACAATGCAGAAATTCCGGATATTATTTTTCTGGATATCAACATGCCCGGAAAAGACGGGCTGCAGTGCCTTAAAGAAATCAAGATGCAGGACGGTAATTTAAAGAGAGTGAAAATCATAATGCTTTCCACCAGCAGCGATCCTGAAGATATAGAAACAGCTCATGAGTTCGGCGCTTCTTTTTATGCGGTAAAACCGAGTTCATTTGATGTTATGAAGCTTTTTCTCAAAGAAGTTATGAATATGAACTTGGATAACAGGCGTAAATTTCGTCTTATCTAAAAATGAGTTCCTATTAGAATTCTTGTCTGAATTCAGAATCAGTCTCGATCATTTTTATAAGTTAGCAGGTAAAATCTCTTTTCTGCACAGTGGCAGGATTCATAATAATGCATGAAACTCCAATAGCACAAACTGCATAATGTCTGGCTTTCTTTCGTGTGCTGATGAATATTAAGATAAAATATCTGCAGGGAAGGTCATTTCAAATACGGCGCCGGAACCTTCGACAGTAATATTTTTAAGCTGTCCATTATGTCTTTCGGTAATTTTTTTGCAGAGTGACAGTCCTAAGCCTGTTCCTTCATACTGGTCTTTGGAATGAAGCCTCTCAAAGGCATTAAAGATTTTTATCGAGTTTTCGGGAGCAATTCCGATACCGTTGTCCGATACGGTAATTTTTAAATTGCCTTCATCAGAGCTGCATTGTATTTTGATGCGGGAGTCACAGTTTTCGCGTGAGAATTTCAAAGAATTGGCTATCAGATTGTAAAAAAGCTGATGGAACAAAATTTTAGACCCTCTCACCGTCGGCATTTTGGAATGTTCTATTACGGCAGATTTTTCGAGTATCTTTATTTCAAGATCCTCCTTAATGCTTTCTATCGTTTCATTAAGATCCACTTCTTCTTCTACCTCTGGGCTGCCGGCTGAAGAATAATTCAATATGGAATCGATCATTTCTGTAAGACGTTCGGCGCTTTTGTTCAATTTATTGGCATACTGGCTGATTCGCGGCATCTGTCCCTTGGCAGTTTCCTGTTTTAAAATATCGGAAAACAATAAAATCTTGCGCACTGGCTCCTTAAGGTCATGGCTGATCACATGACCAAACTGTTTGAGATCATCATTGGAGCGTGTGAGTTCCATAGTGCGCTGTTCTACCAGCTGCAGGAGCTCCTGAGCGTTTTTTTTCTGCTGCGTAATGTCCTGGGCAATTCCCACAATAATATTTTCTTTGTTGTCACTCTCGGAAAGCGATCCTGAAAATCTAAGCCAGTACAGCGTATCATTGACTGCTACTCTGATTTCGCAGTTCAGGTCTCCCATGCGAGTCAGGTTTTTTAGGGTATCCTGCCACAATGCCAAATCTTCCGTATAAATCAGGTCGTTTAAGTCTGAAAGTGAAATTTCACTATCTTTTTCAAAAAAGCTTAAAAAACGTTTGGAGCCGGTAATAGTTCCCTTATCCGTATCAATTTCAAATGTCCCCAGCTGTGCGGCATCAACAGCCAGTCTTAATCTTTTTTCAATTTCTATGGTCTGCTGTCTGGCTACATTGAGTTCGGTAACCTCTGCCGCCGTATTCATGACTCCGTATACTTTTCCTTCCACATCAAATATAGGGGTGAAATTGTAATTGAAGTAATGCGGTTTTAGGATACCCTCCACAACAATGTCTACCCTAGCATTTTTTGCCTCGAAAGGTCTTCCGGTATGGAGCACCTCTCTCAGCTGTTCGAATATTTCCTGATTTTTAAGTTCGGGAAGGATTTCAGTGTAGTTGGTTCCTATTACATCAGGTCCCTTTCCATATGTCTTAATCATACACTTGTTGGCCAGGACTATTTTCATGTTATAACCAGTGTATAACCCTATCGGGAAAGGTGCCGTATCTATAACGTCACGCAATACACTTTCTCTCATTGATTCTGGAAGATTCGTCATAATACCAGTTAAATTGTAATGTAGAAGTTTTCAAAAGCTGGCTGTCTGTTGTCATTTTCAGATACCAGTTTAACCGCTTTGTTGATCAGTTGTGCCATTTTACTGTAGTCGGCAGGCTTTGTAATGAAGTAATCGGCCCCCAGCTCGTACATTCTTTGAATGTCGGCCGGATTGCTGCTGGTGGTAAAAATGACAATAACATGATGTTTGAGATGCTGTGATTCCCTTATTTTTTTCAAACATTCCGGTCCTGAGAGAACAGGCATGTTAAGATCCAGAAAAATCAAATCTGCTGCAGGCTCCGGAGGGCCTTCAAGCAGATTGATCAATTTTGATCCGTTGTATGAAATGGAGAGTTTTAAATCAGGAAACTGTTCTGAAAAAATATCAGAAAAAAAATCGCAGTCATCTATATCGTCATCGGCCAGCAGGACATGCCTGAATATTTTTTTAGTCATAATAGGGTTCTGCTTAAGTGCAGGTATCTCAAATATACAATTTTAATAGCTTATCTCTGTTTTACGGTTTGAATTTTGTTATATTTTAAAAATGCACACCGCTTTAATAATGTGAATCTAGATATAGATATGGTCGTAGATTGCTATTCCGCCGGTTTCCATTATAATGATCTGAATGTGCTGGTCCCCATTGGGGCTCTATTGTTTTGTCGCTGCAAAATATTTGTATCCTTCAAGAAATCACAATCAAAGTCCGGCTCATCGTCTTGCCTATGATAGAGATCCGGTATTGCCGCCGTCTGCTGTTTTTGAGCCGCAAATACTGTTTCTGCGGAATTTTGAGCGCAGATGAAACGAAAGGTCTTATCTGATTTCTTCCTGAAGCTGGAAAAGGTTAGTGATTTCATTATTATATAAATATAGAGGCCTGCCTTAGCATTTTAAATTTTATCAAAAGTAAATTTATCTGCAGGCTTTCGATTATAGAATTACGGTGTGTCTTTACATAATTTCATTGTGTAAATAAATCAATTTCCAATTTCAGTTGATCTGCAATCAGTTATCCCGGATGTAAGAACGGAGGTATTTTTTGATATGAATCTCCAGAAGATGAATGTCTTGCGATGGAAAATAGTTTTTAAGCTGTTGAGTATAATCTGGGCAAGATTAAATTCACAGCTAGTCGTTTATTCAATTTTTTTAATGAAGTGATTTAACTATTTTTTTAACATTGCCAATAAGTGTGCATCATATCTAAATAATTATATTTGATTAATTATACTAAAACAGCAGATCTTTCACAATGGAAAAAACGATACAGCTAAAGGTGAGAAAAGATTTGGATGCGCGAGAGCAGCATACGATACTAAAACTCAAAGGCAGCCTGATTTCAAAAGGCTACACCGAGATTATCCATATTTTGGATCAGGACGAAGATTATCACATCAATACCTTTGAGACGGCGACCGAAAAAAAAAATGAAGTCCAGCAGTATATTGCGGTCTTTATCGACAAGGAAAGCCTTCAGAGGGCCGTCAGCATCAAATAATTAAAAGGTTCTTTATCATAGGGAGCCCGCTGGCCTTCGGTCTGGCGGGCTTTTTAGTTTTTAGTTTGCCGCCACAGAAAGCCAATGCAATTATAGGCTTTCTTTTTTTATGCTCTTCCTATCTGTTGCAGGTTATCGCAAAGCAGACTCGCAATCTCCTTACGGTACTGGGAAGGTTTGTTCTTAATTCCACTGCATTGCAGCAATCTTCTTCAACCTGTTTTGAATTGAAAACTTCTTCCTCTAATTTTTATGCATTTGAGATTCCGATCCAGAATGGCTAACTTAGCAGTCAGCAAAAAAACAAGGCATAGGCATTAAAAAACGATGGGACCAGAACAGTATATCAGACTCTCGCAGCTCAATGACCGGATCCAGGACGCGATCAGTTCCCGCTTCAGGGGACAGACGTACTGGGTTGTGGCTGATATTACCAATCATTCCTTCAAGGCCGACAGGAAGATCCATTATTTTGAGCTGGTGGAGAAAGCGGAAAAGAACAGCGCCATAACCGCCAAGATCATGGGCAAGGCATGGGGCGAGGGAGCAGTGAACCTTTCGGATTTTGAAAAGAAGACCGGACAGCGCTTCACCAACAATCTGCATGTGCTGGTAAAGGTGAGCGTAGACTATCATCTGCTCTACGGGCTGTCGGTAAACGTGCTGGATATCGATGTGAATTTTACCCTCGGCGTACTGGAGCAGCAGCGCAATGCCACCCTTGCAAGGCTTGTAGAGGAAAATGATTTCATCATCAAAACAGCGGAAGGCTATTCCACCCTCAACAGCCGTCTGCAGCTGCCCATTGCCATACAGAGGGTTGCCGTGATATCGGCAAGCAACTCTGCAGGGAATGAGGATTTCCGCCATACTCTGCAGCACAATGATTTCGGATACGCTTTCCAGATTGACGATTACAACACTGTTGTGCAGGGAGACAATAACGCCAAACTGTTCCTAAACAAGCTTATAGAGGTCTACAACACCAAGATACCCTATGATGCCATCGTCATTACAAGGGGAGGCGGGTCGCAGTCGGATTTCCTGATTTTTGACAACTACCAGATCGGACGCGCAGTGGCCAAGTTTCCCATTCCGATCCTAACGGGGATCGGGCACCAGAAGAATGTCAGCATCACCGATCTGATGGCCCATACCCATACCAAAACCCCGACTAAGGCGGCAGAGTTCATTATTGCGCATAACCGCAGTTTTGAAACGAGGCTGTTATCCCTGCAGCAGCATATCGTGATCAGATCCCAGCAACTTCTGCTGCGCCATTCGAAAGCGCTCGAAGAGCAGAAGCGGCATATTTCAAGAAAAACCAGGGAGCTTCTCTCCCAGCACAGGCAGCAGCTGGCCTCTGCCAATCAGAGCATCGCAGCGGACGCTAAAGACATACTGCACGAGCATCAGAAAAAGCTTTCGCTGAAAGCCCATCTGGCACTGCAGTTTTCACAGAAGCTGCTGCGACGCAAGAAAAGCGATGTGGATTTTCTGGCGGAAAACCTCAAGCGCTTTGCGTCTGGATATCTGCGAGGCAGGAGACTTCATCTGGATCATCTGGATAAAAGCATAAAACTGATGTCCCCGCAGAATATCCTAAAGAAGGGATATGCGATCGTAAAAGCAAATGGAAAGATTGCAGGGACAGGTGAAAATATAAAAATAGGAGAGGATATAGAAGTGATCCTCCACGATACCGTGATTAAAAGCACCGTTAAAGAAAAAATACAATATGATGGAAGAGAAACTGACTTATGAATCGGCATGGAATGAGCTTTCGGCCATTTCAAAGGAAATAGAGAACGAGACCATTTCGGTGGACGAGCTTGCCGCGAAAGTGAAAAGGGCATCGGAGCTTATTGCCTTCTGCCAAGGGAGGCTTAAAGCCACCGAAACGGAAGTGGGGAAGATTATCGACGCAATGGAAAATCAGAAAGAAGCCTAAAAAAAAACAGGCTGAGGCGTAAAACAGACTATGCGTCTCAGCTTTCCGGCCATCTTTTAGCTTCTTCATCCAGACCGTTTTGAAAAATATCAGAGTCCTGCTGAAAAAGATCCTTTGGAGATTCAGTTTCAGCAAATGGATCGGGGGCCGTTTTCAAGTCCTCGTGCAGGCTTAAAAGATCGGCAGGTGAGTCAGGATCCTCTTTTTCATCTGGTGCAGGTTCTAGAAAGCGGAAAGCAAAATCAATCGGCTTTTCCTTGTCCATTTCATAAAAGTATACGATGTACTGGTTTTTCTCCCTGTCCACTGTCTGGACCTTTCCTTTGTTCCATACGGGATGCATCACCAGATCCCCTTCTTTGAAAGCGGTGTCTTCAGCTCTTGCCGAAGATGCTGACGTGGCCTGCGAAGCCTGGATTATTTCGGGTGAGAGCTTTCCTTTGCGCACATAAAATTCCTCCTTGATCTCAAAGAGGAACCTTGACGGGTATTTGTTCAGTCCGGTGGTGAAGTTGAAGCCTTCAGAGTCGGTCATGTAGAACCTTTTCTCGGCGCGCGTCACAGCGACATACATCAGCCTTCTCTCCTCCTCTATGGCGCGCTTTCTCCTTTCCTTTATCGATAGTGCGCTTGGCAGCACCCCTTCGGTGAAACCGCACAGGAACACATACGGAAACTCGAGGCCTTTGGAGATGTGGATGGTCATAAGGCGCACCTTGTCCTGGTTTTCGGCGTCTTTGTCCATATCAGTGTAAAGCGCTATTTCCTGAAGATATTCCACTATATCCACCGGTCCGTTGTTTTCCTTTTCCAAAAGCATCATCGAGCTGACAAGCTCCTTGATGTTCTCGAGCCTGTCCTCATCGCCGTCCTTGCGGTAGAGTTCCGAGAGCCCGCTTTTATCGAGTATGATCTTCACCAGGTCCGAGATCGAATTGCTTTGGGCATCTATTTTCAGATCTGCGACCAGAGCCAGAAAATCAAAAGCCCCTTTTTTATTGAGTTCCTTGTCCTCTATATTGTTCTGCAAAGCCTCAAGCAGCGAAAGGTTCTGTTCGTTTGCCAGCAGGCTCAGCCTTTCAAGGAACTTCTTTCCGAGTCCCCTTGTCGGGTGGTTGAACATGCGCAGGAACGAGAAGTTGTCCCCCTGTAGGATCAGCCGGAGGAAGGAAAGGACGTCTTTGATTTCCTTTCGCTCAAAGAATCTTACACCTCCGAAAATAGCGTAGGGAATGTTTTCCTTGATCAGCGCCTGTTCGATATTTCTTGAGAGGTGGTTGGAACGGTACAGGATGGTGATATCCGAATAGGCGGCGTTTTCCGTTTTTAGGATTTCCTTGATTTCGGAAGCCACCCAGAAGGTTTCCTCAAAATCATTCCTGCCGTGGAAGTGCACCACCTCGACGCCTTCAGGATTCTCGGTGACCATATCCTTGTCCACCCTTACGGTATTGTTTTTAATGATATGGTTGCCCACTTTAAGGATGTTGGGTGTCGAGCGGTAATTCTGGTTCATGATGATGGTCTTCGTGTCTGGGAACATCCTGTCGAATTCCACCAGATATTCGGGTTTTGCCCCGCGCCACTCGTAGATCGTCTGGTCGGGATCGCCTACCAGAAAAAGGTTCTGGTGCACACGCGAGAGCATTTCTACGAGGTGGAACTGGCTGTCGGAGCTGTCCTGCGCCTCATCCACCTGTATGTAGTGCAGCATTTCCTGCCACTTGGCAAGCACATCGGGATTGCTGTCCAGGATAAAAGCCGTAAAATGGATCAGATCGTCAAAGTCCAGCGCATAATTGCGCTTCTGCTTGTCGAGGTATTTCTGGTATACACGGCTGGAAAGCGAGTCTTTTTCATCAGCCTCGAAACTTTTGTTCTCAATCATATAGCCCAGATAGTCCGAAGTGCTCTTCTGTTTGGAAATGAAACGCTGCACCTGTTTGAAGGTCAGGTTTTTGGAATTGATGTCGAGTTCCGTGAACACCTCCCTTAGGATGGTTTTCTGGTCTTCGGCATCCAGTATGATAAAATTCTTGGGATAGTGGATTTTATTGATCTCCTCGCGAAGGAATCGCACGCAGAAGCCGTGATAGGTGGTGATGAAGCTCACATCGTACAGATCCCCGATCAGCGCCTTGACACGTTTTTTCATTTCCTGCGCCGCCTTGTTGGTGAAGGTCACACAGAGGATATTGGAGGAGTTGATGCCCAGCCTGTCCACAATGTAGGCAAAGCGGGAGGTAAGCGCCTTGGTTTTTCCCGACCCGGCGCCGGCAATGACACGCACGTAGCCTTCCGTGGTTTTTACGGCCTGAAGCTGGCTCGGATTAAGTTTTTCTAGAATCGGATCGTTCATTTTCAAGAAGGATATTTTTTGATCTCTATTTTGGTTTGTGCGGGCAGACAGATCAAATGGCCTGCGCCGCAAATTTAGGCAATTTATTGAAAAGCGCGGCAGGATGAGGTCCGATTTGGTTTTGGGGATCGTTGCAATGAATGCCATAAAAGACAGTCCGCTGTCCAAAATAAAAAATCCTGAAGCGAATCGGATAATTGTCTAATTATAAAATTCCCTTCAGGATTCGGTGCGGATTCGCCTTTCTCTTGGCATAATTTTGATTTTGTATAATTTGTAGATTACAATTGCTTCAAAATTTTAATTCCTGCCATGGTTCTAAATATGACGGCCATAAAAGACAATGTTTTCAGTCTGTCCTGTAATCTTCTAAAGGCTCTGTTCCCTCATGCCATGGGCCGTCTTTAAGACGCACCGTTTCCGAGGCACTTTCCCTCGAAGGTGCATTCTCATTAAGGTGTTCCACCACTTCCTCCACCGTTGTGCCGGCAGCCCTTACGGCATCTTTCAAAATCTCTTCAGGGACATTAAGCTTTTCCGCCCACTGCTGGATTTCTGCCTGCTGCGAGATATCGATATGCATATCATCCGTATGTCCTGTGCTGTTATTACTTTCCATGATTTTTAAATTTTAGGATTTATCCAAAGTTACCATCATGGAACAGAATGCTGTTATATTATAAAACGTGACTATTACAGGATTGCTATGATTATCAGTGTTTTGAAAATTTCTTCTTGTAGCAGCAGATGCATATTTTTTTGCTTTAACGGTATTGATGAAATTTCAGAATAAAAAAAGGGTTGGAGGAGCGGCTATGTGTACAAGTAAAAACATCATTGAAAATGCGGTAAACTCAAAATACGACACCACACTTGTTGCGGCAGTGAAAGCGGCAGGGTTGGTTGAAACGCTTCAGGGTAAAGGCCCTTTTACCGTTTTTGCTCCGACAAATGAAGCATTTGCCAAACTGCCTGCAGGCACAATTGATAATTTACTGAAACCTGAAAATATTAAAACTTTACAGATAATCTTGACTTATCATGTGGTGGCAGGCAAGATGAATGCTTCTGATATTGCCAAAACGATAAAGGCAGGCAAGGGAAAAGCATCTTTAAAAACTGTCAGCGGAGGAACGCTCACTGCTTGGATGGAAGGCAAAGACCTTTATATTACGGATGAAAACGGCAACAAGTCAAAAGTTACCATTTCTGACGTGAACCTGTCAAATGGAGTTATACACGTAGTGGATGCGGTGCTGCTTCCAAAAATGTAGTGCTGGATTTATATGGACAAAAAAGCCTGAGAAGTTATTTCACAGGCTTTTTTGCTTTTATCTCTATATTGATCTCTATAATCTTAATTGATTGCCGTAATTACAGCTCAATTATAGTCTAATTTTATATTTTAAAACCTAGTAAAACTCAAAAATGGAAATTGTATTGATAATTCTTGTAATTTTTCTTTTATTCCATCTTCCCAAATATTTTAGGAAAGGCAGGTAGATAGGTATGCAGTCCGTATTGGCTTTAATCTATTTTTTCTGCACGGGCAAAGCAGGAGCGGTAATGGTGATAGGCAGGCAGTTTCTAATCTTTGAATCTGCAGTTTTGTCTGGGTTTGCTTTGTGGCTTGTACAGGACAAATTAATTATGGATTTTGCTTGTCAGTTTATTTGTAAGAATTATATTTACATAGCAAATTTAAAAAATTCTGAAATGAAAAAAATTGGACAGATTTTGATAGTAATGACAGCTATTTTTGTTACATCATGCGGTAAGGACATTGAAGAATCAATTGTGGATTGCCTGGGCGAATCTGCATTTGTAACTTTAAAACATGCAGCAGATGCAGCGGACGCAAAGAAAATAAATTATACAATAGAATACAGCGGATCGGGAACTCTGAAATCTGTTAAATGGACATTCGGTGACGGAAAGACCGAAACGGTCAATGGACCGACGGTTTCCCATACTTATGCTTCGGCAGGTGCTTACAATGTTCAGGCAGATGCGACAGTTGCAATCAATAAATCAAATTGCACTTCAACCCATAAAAAAGGAGTTACTGTAGATTAAACTGCAATATTATATTTAAGCCTGGCCTGGAATTAACTTCCTCAGGCGAATAGCAGATAATAATCGCATACTGAGCCAATTTGCACTTAATATTATTTTGAAAGCTCTCCACGGTGTGCCTTCCGCTCGGGAGCCATCGAATTGGCGGAGCATTCGGGGCTGGAAAGCTAATTGGGCAATTGATGATTTTAGAGAGGATCTGTAAGAAATTAATATGTAAATATCTTGATAAGCAGAAATTATAAGATATTACCTGTATCAGCCCGCCAATATCTTTGCCGGAGCAGGCAGTCCCAGTTCTTTGGCAGCAGAGCGGATATCCCTGAAAAAGCCGATGCCTTCAGAACTTTTGGTGTAGCAGATAATGTCAAATTCATTTTTTGCAATCTCTTCTATACTTACAGCTGCAATTGAAGGTGATTTCAATTTGAATCTGTAAATGGGTTTCCCCATTATTCTGCTATTGTAATAACGGCAGAGCTGTTGTGCCTGTTTTTGAGTGTACATATATTTTGATTTCATGTTATTTGCTTCAAGATAAAAAAACTCTTATTTTAAAGATTCTTTATGGTACATTTCCTTCATGCTTTGGCTTAGCTAAAGGCCTTAAGGCCCGGTATGCAGCAAGAGGATGCTATTAGCAGCTGATAATTTCTTTCACGGATTTTGTAATGCTCTTTAAATTATTCTGTTTTTCTATATACCACACTGCTTTGTGTTTTTCTGCGGCATTTTTAACAGCTTCAGAAGAATGGCTGCAATAAAGAACAATTGGAACTTTCCTGAGTCCTTTAATGCTTCGCAGCAGTTCAACAAATTCTCCTTCCTGTATATGAGGCATATGGTAGTGCAGAAAAATCAAATCAGGAAAGGCATTTGTTTCACTGGGTTTTTTAAGCGCCTGCAGGGCATTGTCTTCAACGGTGCTTTTAATTCTGTCGTCTACAGCATTTATAGCGGCCATAACCCCCTGCGCCCCATTTGTATAATCAATCAGTAGAATGTTTTTATATCCCATAAAAGAAAAGCTAATTTAAAAGGCTGGCGGCAGGCTTCTTTTATTTAATTTTAGCAATAGATTATAGAATTCCCATTTTTATTGTGCAGGCCTAAGTCAGCAAGCCCGGCATATTTGAAATATTGATTCTCCTATCTGCGGGCCTGTCCATAAACATAATCTTCATTTTATACTTATCTGTATGGGGAGTATCCGGCATTATGTGCCGATCACTGTAAAGATATAACGCAGATCTGCCTTTTTACTGCATGATTTATCTCAAAGATTATATTCTGTAGAGCAGATTTTTTGTCTTTTACGCGATAGGCTTCCTTAGGGAGCAGGAATCCTGAGCAGGCAGTTTTTAGACAGCCTTGTGCACAGCGCCCTTAATTCTCAAAGGCCGGGATAATGTCAAAACAGTCTTTGATGCAGACAGCCCTGCAGATGAAAAGCAGGGCTGTTTTTTATAATAAAGCAGTTGAATTTTCGGGTCTTTTTTAGACGGCTGTTTCAGCTTCCGCTTGGGAAATTTCCTCTGTGGAGGCACCGTCCGTTTCGGTCTGCGGCGGGTGCTGTTCTGCAGCAACTTCTCCTGCTGGATTTTCTTCCAATTGATTTCCTTCTGCTGCGGCATTCTGCTGGGAAGTTTTCTTCATCAGGATATAAAAATCCCTCAAATGCCACCATGCCGGGCAGCGGTCCAAAGGGCCGTTGAAGTTTCTGATTCCGATATAGCAGCTCTTTAAAAACTGCTGCGTATCGGAGATATATGCCCACTGGGTCCATTTCACTTCTTTGGGCGGGGGGCTGCTTTCAAAATGGCGTTTGATGTCTTCGTAATTCATACTGCAAAATTAGGCAAAAAGGTACCAAAAGGCAAGGCAGAATGGGATGTTTGGATCTAGACAAGATTGGATCTCAGCCTTCTTTTTCCTTACTGTTTTGAAGGCCAGCGTGTTGTCCTTCGATGTTTTTTTTAGTCTTGCTTTTTATGCGTTCCATTGGTTCAATTCCTTCTGTTTGCAGTTAGGATTCTTTAAAGCAAGCCGCTTTGGGTGAAGAAGCCTATTTAGTTTAATCTCATCACAAAGTTCGGGCACAGGAGGACGGTTCGCTGCAAAAAATTCCCCCATAAATACAGGACATCCGTCCTGCTTTATTGCGTTGCTTTCTGCGCTCGCTTTCCTATGCCCGGTGCAGGTGCTGTTATTAATCTTAAATAGTAAAAGCCATGAAAGCACAACAAGACAGCAGCTGGAAAACCGTATCGGAAATAGACCTGATCTATAAAACCAGAATGAAGAGCTCCGACAGGCCGAAGATCACTTCCTCCAAATCCGCCTATGCAATCTTGATGGAATGCTGGGATTCCGACAAGATCGAATTCATCGAGCAGTTCAAGGTCCTGCTGCTCAACCAGGCCAACAAGGTGCTTGGCGTCTACCAGGCATCCTCGGGAGGCATAGCAGGCACCGTTGTGGATATCAGATTGCTGTTCGCTTCTGCTCTGAAAGCGAATGCAGTGGGGATCATCATCTCCCACAATCATCCCTCGGGAAAGACCAATCCTTCGGAGGCGGACAAAGCCATCACCAGAAAGATCAAGTCGGCAGGGGAGCTGCTGGACATCAAGCTGCTGGACCATCTGATCGTGACCGATGATACCTACTATTCCTTTGTGGATGAAGGCGCCTTGTAGGCGCCTTTTTCTGTTCCTGTAGTTTTAGATTGAATACTGATGCAGTGCCGGAAGTCTGTCATGACAAACTTATAATCCTGTAAAGGCAGGGGAAGATTCTGTAAGCCTTAAACTGATTTACTGCAGTAAATTTGTCTCTACACGGTAATGATGCTTTTTATAATCGTTCAGAAAAATAACAGGGGACCGGCGGGGTTCGTCTGGAGGTTCTGTCCAATGATTTAGTTAGTTACCGCATACCATTTCAGGCACCCGCCGGCTGCCGAAGGACTCCCTATTTTTAGGGAGTTTTTTCGTTTAGAGGAATAGGCGGCCTTTTGGTCTGATGCCTTTAAAAAAAAAGCCGTTAAGCTTCTTGTTAACGGCTCTTCTTTCTGCTTATTACTGTTTTTTTTCCGCACCGATTTGGGTCAGTTTTTCATTGAGTTCCGCAAGTCCGGCCCTGCCCAGGCAGTCGGCGGAAAGCTGTCTTAATTCACTGATGTTTTCCTCTGCAGTGCGTTTCAAAAGCACCGAAGGGCTGCTGTCGCTTTGCTGCAGTCCTCGCTCGATTACATGGTGCAGTAGCAGCACGTTTTTTCGTGAAATCTTCAGATCAATCCTCACTGGTTCGTTCATGCCCGGGATACTCATGATGGTATCAAAAACCTGGGCGGCATCATTTTCTGTCAGCATAATTCCTCATTTTTAAATTAATAATCAACTGGTTCAAAGATAGCAAGAAGCCCCGAAAACACCCCGTTCGAAATATGGACGGGATGGGATGGTATGGACAGTCTTTTCTAATTTCGTTTTCAATAGGAATAAAGGATGACTTTTTATGCTTCCCTATTTGGTGATGCTGAAAGACTGCCACGTTCCTGCAGTCGGCCAGATGTCCGTTTGTTTAACAAACGAATCTGGCTGCCTTCTGCTCGGAACTCGCGGCAGTGAAACTGAAAATACGATTGTTTGAAGAAATGAAAGGGAAACAGGATGGGAAAAGAAAATTTAAACAGGACTCGCATTGCGGCCGTTAGGTTTACCGCTGCTGAGTATGCAGGATTAGAGAAAAGGTTCAAGGCAACCACCTGCAGACAGATGAGCGAATACCTCAGAAGCTGCCTCTTGAACAGGCCGGTAACAATAAAGAACAGGGACGCTTCATTGGATGAATTCATGCTCGAATTCATCCGTCTTCGAAAGGAGCTTTCGGCCCTTGGAAACAACTTCAACCAGAGCGTGAAAAGGCTGCATACACTGGATCAGATTCCGGAATTCCGGCAGTGGATTTCAGCCACCGAATCGCAGCGGGAAAGGCTGCTGTCCCAGAATGAATCGATCTTGGAAATTGCATCGAAAATAGCACGGAAATGGTTGCAGTCATAAAGACGGGACATTCGGTGCAGAGCATCTTCCGATACAATGAAAACAAGGTCATGGAAGGTGCAGCCCAGTGCATCGGGGAAGGCAATTATCCGGCTGCCGTTAAGAACCTGACTTTGGATATTAAACTCAACAGGCTTCTGCATCAGAATGCCCTGAACGGGAACGTCAGACGCAACAGCGTGCACATCTCACTGAACTTCCATCCGTCGGAGAATTATTCCACCGAAAAGCTCATGAGGATAGCCGATGCCTATATGGAAAAGATCGGCTTCGGTGAGCAGCCCTATCTGGTCTACCGCCATCTCGACGCAGGTCATCCGCACATCCATCTGGTCTCGATAAAAGTGAGGGGGGACGGCTCTCGCATTGACATGCAGAATATCGGGAAAAACCAGTCCGAAAATGCCAGAAAAGAGATTGAGAAACAGTTCAATCTGGTCAGGGCTGAAGGGAGGAAATCGGAGGATATGCCGCTAATAAAGCCTGTTGCGGTGAGCAGGGTTTCGTACGGCAGGATGGAGTCCAAGAAAGCCATTTCGGGAGTGTTGCACTCGGTGCTTTTAGATTATAAATACACTTCCCTGGCGGAGCTCAATGCGGTGCTGCAGCTCTACAATATCAGGGCCGACAGAGGAAGCGAGGAGTCACGGATCTTCAAGGCGGGAGGATTGGTATACCGCATACTGGACAGGGACGGAAAAGTGGTAGGAGTTCCCATCAAGGCGAGCGATTTTTCGATGAGACCGACCCTTGCATTTTTGGAAAACAGATATGCTTTGAACAGTGGTGAAAAGGTATTTGAAAAGAAGCGGATCCGAAGCGCTGTTGACACTGTGTTCCTAAAGAAGAACATCGATATAGGAAGGTTGGTTTCAGGACTTGAAAAAGAAGGGATTGCTGCCGTTCTGCGCAAGAGTGATGCAGGACAGCTTTACGGAATCACCTATGTGGACCATGTCACCAGATGCGTGCTGAACGGAAGCGCTCTGGGAAAAAATTACAGCGCCAAAGGGATGCTGGAGAGGTGCGGGGAAGATGTCTCTATCAGAGAAAATGGATCAGCTGACAGGGCGCTTCAGAAGGATCATAATGAGCAAAAGGAACAGAGTCGGACGGCTTCCGAAAAGGTTTTTGAAAATTTTTCAAACGATGGTGCCACCAAGACACTGGAAGGGCTTTTCAAACCGGAATGGCAGTCTGATACTGTGCCTGCAGCATTGAAACGGAAACGCCGGAGAAGAAGGAAAAGGGGCGGTTCGGATCTGAATTGAAACATAATATCAATACTTAAATTCTACAGCCATGCAGACGGGAGAAAATGAACAGGCGCTGAGAAAAATAGTGGACATGACAAGGCTAATCAGCATCATCCTGCTGATCGGGCATTGCTACTATTACTGCTATGAAGTTTTTAAATTATGGAATATTGCCGGAGCTTTTGGAGATAAGATTCTCGAATCTGCCTATCGGACGGGACTGTTCCGGAATTTTTATATTTCCAAGCTTGCGGCGCTAGGATTTCTTTTGATTTCACTTTTGGGCGCCAGGGGAAAAAAGGATGAGAAACTGGTCTTTAAGACTGCTTTTTATAAGATGGTTTCAGGTCTGCTGCTGTATTTTTTAAGCGGGCTTTTGCTGCTTTTTTTTTCTTCTGCGGTGCTGTACATGCTGATAACTGCTTTGGGATTTCTGCTGGTGCTGTCGGGAGGCACATTGATGTCCAGACTGATCAGAAACAGGCTGGCTACGGGCGATGTCTTCAACAGCGAAAACGAGACTTTTCCGCAGGAGGAACGCCTGCTGGAAAACGAATACTCCATAAATCTTCCTGCGCAGTATTGTCTTAAGGACAGGCTCCGTTCCAGCTGGATCAACATCATCAATCCATTCCGAGGGCTGATGGTTCTGGGCACGCCCGGATCCGGGAAATCCTACTTTGTCATACGCCATGTCATCACCCAGCACATCGCCAAAGGCTTCAGCATGTTTGTCTATGATTTCAAGTACGATGACCTTTCCAGGATCGTCTACAACACCTTTGAAAAATACAAGCACGTGTACAAGGTGCTGCCTCAATGCTACTTCATCAATTTTGATAATATCATGCACCGATGCAACCCGTTGGACCCGCAGAGCATGGAGGATATTACCGATGCGTCGGAGTCTGCGCGAACCATTCTGATGGGGCTCAACCGTGAATGGATCAAGCGTCAGGGGGACTTTTTTGTGGAGTCGCCGATCAATTTCCTTTCGGCCGTGATCTGGTATCTCAGAAGGTACAACGGCGGGGAGTTCTGCACCCTGCCGCATGTCATCGAACTCATGCAGATAGATTACGACAGCCTCTTCACGATCCTTCGGACCGACAAGGAAATAGAGGTGCTCATCAACCCTTTTGTCAATGCCTATCTCAACGATGCGATGGACCAATTGGAGGGGCAGATCGCTTCGGCCAAGATCGCCATGGCAAGGCTGTCTTCGCCCCAGCTGTATTACGTACTTTCTGGAAATGATTTTACTTTGGATATCAATAATCCCCAGGAACCGAAGATAGTCTGTATGGGAAACAATCCGCAGAAGATACAGATCTATGGAGCGGTATTGTCGCTTTATGTGAATCGGCTGATCAAGCTCGTAAATAAGAAGGGCAAGCTCAAATCAAGCCTGATATTTGACGAGTTCCCGACCATCTATCTCAACAATATGGACAGCCTGATCGCTACGGCCAGAAGCAACAAGGTGAGTACCTGCCTTGGCGTGCAGGACTTCAGCCAGCTGCGCAAGGACTACGGGCGGGAGCAGGCGGATGTGATCCTGAATATCACGGGAAACATCATCTCGGGGCAGGTTACGGGAGACACGGCCAAACAGCTTTCGGAGCGTTTCGGCAAGATCATGCAGGACCGGGAGAGTTTGTCCATAAACAGTTCCGATACTTCGATCAGCCGTTCCAGACAGCTGGAATCAGCCGTGCCGCCGTCCAAGATTTCATCTTTGAGTTCTGGTGAATTCGTGGGGATGGTGGCGGACAATCCGAACTGCAAGATTGAATTGAAAACGTTTCATTCTTCGATTTTAAACGACCATGAAGCTTTAAGGAAGGAAGAGGAAGGCTATAAGGAAATACCACCTGTCCGAAAGCTTGATAACGGGATGATCCAGCAGAATTTTATGCAGATCAGGCGCGATGTGCAGGAGATCATCTACACCGAGATGGAAAGGCTTTTGAATGATCCCGCCCTGAAGCATCTGGTTGTGAGGAAAAAGAAGAGGTGAGCTTTATACTATAGATAAAAAAAATAGCCATTTGTTGGATGTAACTATTTGTCTATTTGCGTACATAAAATAAAAGTTTAATTTTACTTTTTATTTTTTACTTCCCAATTGTACTATTAAAATAATCCTTCCTAAATATTTTGATAAGGTACAGGTTAAGAATAGCATCTACTTTAAATCATTTTCACTTACATAACTCATAATCTCATGTATCAATTTGTAAAATATATTCTGTTGGTTTTGACAGCATCATTAAGTCTGTTTTCTTGCAGACAAAAGCAAGGGGACAAAATTAAAGTTGGTTTCTCGCAGGCGATGTCTACAGACGATTGGCGCAAACAAATGAACAGTTCGATAAAAATTGAAGCTTCGTTGCAACCAGAAGTCGATCTGACAATTAAAGATGCCAATAATAATGTCGAAAAACAAATCGAAGACATTGAGCGTTTTATTTCTAATAAGGTTGATGTAATTATCGTATCGCCAATTCAATCCCAGCCTTTAACGGCAGTTGTAGAAAAATCGATAAAAGCAGGAATTCCCGTTCTTGTAGTAGATCGGAAGATCGAAGGTGAAAGTTATACGGCTTATCTTGGCGCAGATAATATAGAAATTGGCCGAATTGCCGCTCGTTACATCGTTTCGCATAGCAAAGGTTCTGGCACAATTATAGAAATTACGGGCGCCAGGGGATCATCTCCAGCTTATGAAAGAACACTTGGTTTTAGTCAGATTATAAATGAAAATAAGCATTTTAAAATTGTAAACACTATTCAGGGTGACTGGGAAAAAGAATCGGTCAAAGCGTCTTTGAAGAAAATTCTTCTGCAGAATCCAAATGTTGAATATATTTTTGCTCATAACGACAGAATGGCCTTGAGTGCATGGGAAACAGCTAAAACTTTGGGACTTGAAAAGAAAATCAAATTTATTGGAGTTGATGCCTTGAATACGGTGAATGGCGGAATTGAATTGGTTAAAAGCGGTGTTCTTGACGGTACAATTTTGTATCCAACCGGAGGAAATGAGGCTTTGAAACTTGCTTTGAGAATGTACAATAAGGAATCAATTGCCAGAAACAATATTTTGAATACTATTGTAATTGATAAAAACAATGCCGAAATTATCGAAAACCAAATGGACAAAGTTGATCAGCAGCAATTGGTAATCGAATCACAACAAGGCGCGATTAAAGTGCAGGAAAGGGAATATGCCTCACAGAATAATTTAGTTCGATTGCTTAGTTTCTTTCTTGTAATTATCTTGACTTTGACCATCTACAGTATTTATTCGACGATTTCGATTTCAAAAAAGAAAAAGCAATTGGAGAGAATCAATCAAACCGTAATTGATCAGAACAATGAAATTCAGGAAATGGCGCAGATCGCGGCAAAAAGTAATGAAGTAAAATTAAATTTTTTTACGGGATTATCACATGAATTCAAAACGCCGATTACTTTAATAATGAGTTATGTGGAATCTTTAATCGAAAATGACAAAATCAAAGGTACCACATTGATTGATGAAGTGAAACTCATTCATAAAAACTCTAACCGATTATTAAGGTTGATCAATCAGTTACTTGATTTCAGAAAAATTGAAGAGCAAAAATTTACTTTAAGAGCTTCTAATACCAAAATTTATGATTTTAGCAATGAAGTCATGGCTAATTTTAAAGGCGAAGCTGCCCGTAGGAATATTGATTTTCAATTAATCTGCAAAAACAAAAATCTGGAATTGTTTATTGACCGCGGTTTGATGGACAAAGTATATTTCAACTTACTTTCAAACGCTTTTAAGTTCACGCCGGACAACGGAAAAATAAGTATTTCAATTATCGAGAATCAGGATAATACAGTAAAAATTCATTTTAAAGATTCAGGAATCGGAATTCCCGATGATGAGCTTTCAAATGTTTTTAACCCTTTTTTCAGAGCTTCAAACAACAATAAAAACAGTTCTGGAATTGGTTTGCATTTGTCCAAAGAGTTTGTACTTCTGCATCAGGGGACTATCGAATTGAAATCGAAACAAGGAAGCGAATTTGTAATCACTTTATTGAAAGGAAGCAGTCATTTGGAGCCGGTTGAAATTATTCAGAAAGCCGAAAATCTAACGAGTATTCCGAGTCTAATTACGGATAATTTGAATATTGAGCCAGATTTGAAAGAAGCAAACACTATTTCTGATGCCGAAAAGCACTCGCTTTTAATCCTAGAAGACAATGTAGATCTGGTTAATTTCTTAAAAGCCAAACTTTCGAATGAATATGTAGTTTATGTTTCTGATGGAAGTGATGCAATCGAAAAAGCCTTAGAAATTATTCCAGATATTATCATCTGCGACATTAATTTAGTTGACAAGGATGGTTATGAAATTAGCAAAGAACTAAAGAAAGACTTGCGTTCTTCACATATTCCAATCATAATTTTGACAGCACAAAGCAATAAAGAATCGGTTTTAAAAGGATTGCAGAGTGGAGTAGACCAATATCTCACAAAACCCTTCAGTCTTTCGATTTTAAGACAATCCATTTCAAGTTTGCTTTTCAACAGGGAAAAGCTCCGTTATTATTATACGAACAACATTTACCGCGTTGAACCAGAATCTAAATTCGGAAATCAGGAACAGACTTTTATTACCAAAATGAACGAAATCATCAAGAAGAATGTAGAGAATCCAAAATTCTCTGTTGAAGATTTAGCCGATAAATTAGGTGTTTCAAGAGTTCAGTTGTACAGAAAAGTAAAAGCTATCATAGGAATTAACATCAGCGATCATATAAATAACGTCAAATTAGAGAAAGCGGCAGAGCTTTTAAAGTCAAATGAAATGAATATTTCAGAGATTGCATACTCGCTTGGGTTCTCTTCTCCAAACTATTTTTCTACAGCTTTTAAGAATAAATTTGGAATTTCTCCTAAAGAATATAAAACGTCTAGTTAATTTTTATTTGAAATTGTTTCTTTTGAGGTATCAATTTTGAAGTTTATGTAACAAAATCGAAACTACAAGGTTTTCGTAAAAGTTTTTTAATAAGCGTAAAGTATTGTAAATAAAGGTTTTGAGTTTAAAGTGTCAATCTTTCAATATTTAAAGAAATAAATTGTAACATCATTAAAAATAAGTTGTTTTTTTTGCAGATATCTTAGCTACAAGTTTTTAATACATGTACAATGAATAAGATATTGATTTGGTCTGTTACTGCTGCACTGGCAGGTTTTCTTTTCGGTTTTGATACCGTAGTAATTTCTGGAGCTGATAAACAATTACAGCTTCTTTGGCATTCATCTGATGCCTTTCATGGTTCAGTTGTAATGGCAATGGCTTTATGGGGAACTGTCGTTGGTGCAATCTTCGGAGGAATCCCAACAAATAAATTAGGACGTAAAAAAACCTTGTTCTGGATTGGTGTTTTATATTTTGCTTCGGCAATTGGTGCTGCTTTTGCCAGTAATCCATTTGTATTTGCTGCTTTTAGATTTATTGGAGGTTTAGGAGTTGGCGCCTCTACAATTGCTGCTCCGGCCTATGTTTCAGAAATTGCTCCTGCCGATAAAAGAGGACGATTGGTAGCTTTGTATCAGTTTAATATTGTATTAGGTATTTTGATTGCTTTCATATCCAATTATTTTCTAAAAGATATTGGCGAAAATGCCTGGAGATGGATGGTTGGCGTTCAGGCAATTCCTTCTCTGATTTATATACTTTTTATATTGACCATCCCGGAAAGTCCAAGATGGCTTTTGTCTAAAAACCGCGATGAGGAAGCACGCAAGGTTTTATATACAATTGATCGGTCTGCAAATATTTCAGATTTAATTGATGATTCCCGAGAAAGCAGCTTTACCAAACACGAAAATATCTTCATGAAGAAATATCGTTTTCCATTGATTCTGGCTTTCTTAATCGCTTTTTTCAATCAGTTTTCAGGAATTAATGCATTTCTATATTATGCACCAAGAATTTTTGAAGAAGCAGGTTTAGGACAAAATACAGCCTTATTAAGCAGTATCGGAATTGGAGTTACAAATCTTATTTTCACCTTGATCGGTGTGGCATTAATCGATAAATTAGGAAGAAAGTTGTTAATGTACATCGGTTCGATTGGATATATTATTTCACTCGGACTAGTATCGGCTTCTTTTTATTACAATTGGGGAGGTTTGTCAGTTCCAATTTTCTTATTCCTTTTTATTGCTTCGCATGCAATTGGTCAGGGTGCGGTAATTTGGGTTTTTATTTCAGAAATTTTCCCAAATCATATTCGCGCATCGGGACAAGCCTTTGGAAGTTCTGTACATTGGGTTTTGGCCGCAATTATTCCGTCTTTAATTCCGATGTTATTTTCAGAAATCGGACCAGAAATTGTATTCCTTATTTTTACGCTGATGATGGTATTGCAGTTATTATTTGTAATTTTTCTGATGCCGGAAACAAAAGGAATCTCTTTAGAAGTATTAAGTGAAACACTAACTAAAAAAAATAACCACAAAAATGAAATCAAAGAAACATCTGCCGTTAGCTCTTTATAGTGCTGCCGTACTGTCAATAGTAGGTTTTAAACCATCTTCTGCAACTGCACAAACTGCTGCCGTAACTGTATCAAGCACAGCGGAAGAACAAATGTATCGACCAAATTTTCATTTTACGCCAAAAAAAGGCTGGATGAATGATCCTAACGGAATGTTTTTCGCCAATGGCTGTTATCATTTGTTTTACCAGCATTATCCTGACGGAAACACATGGGGACCAATGCATTGGGGACATACTATTAGTAAAGATTTAATTAAATGGGAAGAATTGCCAATTGCGATTTACCCTGATAAAGACAAATACATATTTTCCGGAAGTGCTGTTGTCGATACGCACAATACATCTGGTTTAGGAACAGGAAAAAATGCGCCAATTATTGCAGTTTACACTTTGCATGATATGACGAAGGAAAAGGAAGGCAAAATTGATGTCGAACGGCAAGATATTGCTTTTTCGAATGATAACGGTTTTACATGGCAGAAATTTGAGGAAGGAAATCCTGTCGTGAAAAATCCTGGAATTCGAGATTTCCGTGACCCAAAAGTTTCTTGGGATGAAACGCACAAACAATGGATCATGGTTTTAGCTGCGCAGGACAGAGCACAATTCTATAAATCGTCTAATCTGAAAAATTGGGAGTTTGTATCTGAATTCGGAAAAAACATCGGTGCCCATGGCGGTGTTTGGGAATGCCCTGATTTCTTTGAAATAAAAGTGGAAGGAACAAAAGAAACCAAATGGGTTTTAATCGTAAATCTTAATCCGGGTGGTCCAAACGGAGGTTCTGGAGTTCAGTATTTTGTTGGAGATTTTGACGGAAAAACTTTTACAATGGATAAAAGTTTTGCTCAAAGAGTTAATAATGAGAAAGCAGTTTGGGCAGATTATGGAAAGGATAATTATGCAGGAGTTACCTGGAATAATGTTCCAAGTTCAGATGGAAGACGATTATTTATCGGATGGATGTCAAACTGGGAATATGCACAGCAGGTTCCAACAACGACTTGGAGAAGCAGCACAACGATTCCGCGTGAATTGCAATTGGTAAAAAAAGGAAACAATTACAATCTAGTAAGTAGACCAGTTAAGGAACTTGATAATTATGTTTCCGAAACAAGCAAAGCAAAAAGTTTAAAAGGAAAAGAAGCTTTAAATTTAATTGAAAACGGAGAAGCCGACTTGACAAAGGCAGTTATCAGTTTAGATTTAAAAAACCTAAAACAGGAAGATTACACTTTTACGCTTTCAAATTCTGATGGAGAATCTTTAAGTTTTGGACTAAACAACAAGGAAAATTATTTGTTTGTGGATCGCTCTAAAGCGGGTAACATTGATTTCTCAGATAAATTTGCCTCAACGGTAAGCAAAGCATTTTTGGAGGGAAGCCAAAAAAAAGCTGCGTTCAAAATCATTTTGGATAAAACCTCAATTGAAATCTTTTATAACAATGGTGAAAAAGTGATGACGGAGATCTTCTTTCTAAACAAACCATTTTCAGCGCTTTCTATTTCTTCAAAAGAGAAAATGGAGATAAGCAATTTTAAAGTTCAGGAATTAAATTTTTCTAAAAGTCATTAAAAAAGAATAGCAAAACACTTTTTCATTAGTGAAGAAATGATTGTTAAAGCTTGAAAAAACTTGAAAGATTATTTCTTTCCGACCTTTTATGCTTTATTCTGAAACAAATCGGTTGCTTGAAATTGGCAGCCGAAATACTAACTACGTAATTAACCAATTAAATATAACCAAAACCATTAATTTATGAAAAGTAAGATTATTTATTTTCTATTTTTCTTCTTTCCGATGCTGATCATGACGGCGCAGGAAAACGGGATAAAAGGAACGGTAATTTCCTCAGACGACGGAATGCCGCTTCCTGGCGCGACAGTGATTATTTCAGGAACAAACAACAGTACAACTACTGATTTTGATGGAAATTTTGCCTTTCAAAACATAGCTTCAGATGCTGCAATTGTGGTTTCATTTATTGGATTTGCTCCACAATCGATTTCGGTTAAAGGACAAAAAACAATCAATGTAACACTAAAAGTCGACAACAATCAATTGAATGAAGTTGTGGTAACCGGATATTCCAAACAAAAGAAAACCGATATTACCGGAGCAGTTGCAGTTGTGAATATGAAAGATGTTACGAAACAACCGGAACCTAACCCAATTAAAGCTTTGCAGGGAAGAATTGCCGGTGTCAAGGTTTCTTCTGATGGTTCGCCAAGCGGAGGAAATACAAAAGTGGTGATTCGTGGTGTCGGAACTTTAAACAACACAGATCCGCTTTACGTAATTGATGGAATGCCGACCAAATCAGGAATGCACGAATTGAATCCAAATGATATTGAAACCATTCAGGTGCTAAAAGATGCTTCGTCGGCTAGTATCTACGGTTCTCGAGCTTCAAACGGTGTAATCATCATTACAACCAAAAAAGGGAAAGAAGGTAAAATGAGAATCAATTTCAGTACGTATGCTTCTTTTTCAGATTATTCTAGAAAACTGGATGTATTGAATGCTAATCAGTTTGGTCAGGCGCTTTGGCAGGCAAATATTAACGACGGTTTGAATCCGAACAATAATAATTTACGCTATCAGTTTGATTGGTCGGTAAATAATAACAAACCGCAATTGAATAAAGTTCTAGTTCCGGAATATTTGGATAACGAACAAACTTTAAAAGCATCAAATACCGATTGGTATGATGCTATTTCTCAAACCGGAGTTGCCAATTCTTACGATTTGTCCGTTTCAAATGCTTCTGATAAAGGAAATTATGTTTTCTCTTTAGGATATTATGGAAACCAGGGTGTTGTAAAAACTACCGATTTTGAGAGAATCTCAGCAAGAATGAACAGTTCATACAAATACTTCGACGGAAAACTAGTGATTGGTGAAAATTTCAGTCTAAACCGTACAAATGAAGTTACAGATCCAGGTGTTTTGGATCCTGCATTGCGAGCTTTGCCAATTATTCCGGTGCATACCGTAGACGGAATGGGTTGGGGAGGACCGGTTGGCGGAATGAACGACAGACAAAATCCGGTTCGTCTTTTAGAATACAACAAAGACAATAAATACGATTATTTACGTCTTTTTGGTAATGCATACGCCGATTTGGAAATCATTAAAAACCTGCATATCAAAACGAGTTTCGGAATGGATTACGGTTTTTACAAAAAACGTACTTTACAAAGAAGCTACAAATCAGGCTACTTGCAAAACGATCAGACTTCTGTTACCATTGATCAGTCTGTAAGCGATAAATGGACTTGGACAAATACTGCAATCTACAGCTTGAATTTTGGAAAAAGCAATCTGAATTTGATGGCTGGAACCGAAATGTACAAAGACACCTACGATACCAATACATTGCGTAAGAATGATTTTTTGATCGAAACTCCAGATTATATGTATCCTGATGCTGGAACTGGAGAATCTTTTACAAGCGGAACTTCAACCGTATATTCTTTGCTTTCTTATTTCGGAAAAGCAGATTATGAGTTCGACAACCGTTATTTGGTTTCGACCACAATCCGTCGCGACGGTTCTTCTCGATTTGGAAAAAACAATCAGTTCGGTACATTTCCGGCAGTTTCTGCGGGATGGAGAATCAGCAACGAAAATTTCATTAAAAACAATGTTCCAGTCTTTTCGGATTTAAAATTAAGAGCAGGCTGGGGACAAACGGGTAATCAGGAAATCAGCAATACAGCGGTTTACTCACTTTATCTGGCAAGTTACGCCGGCGGAAGTCCGACTTGGGCAACTTCTTATGGAACAGCTTACGATATTGCAGGAAACGGAAACGGTCTGCTTCCTTCAGGTTTTATTGCAACACAATCAGGAAATGACGATTTGAAATGGGAAACTACTACGCAAACCAACATTGGTTTGGACTTTGGTTTGTTCAAACAAAAATTAAGTGGTTCTGTAGATTATTATATCAAGAAAACAGACGATATTTTGGTATTGCCACCTTATTTAGGAGTTATTGGAGAAGGAGGAAATCGTTGGGTAAACGGAGCTTCTATGGAAAACAGAGGTTGGGAATTTTCTTTGGGCTATCACGATGAAACTTCATTTGGACTGAAATATGACATCTCTGGAAATATTTCGGCAAATAGAAACAAGATTACCAAATTACCGGATGAAGTTAAAAACAATTACGGAGGTGATGGACTAAATGATAATATTTTAGGGCGTCCAATTAATTCAATGTACGGCTACGTTGCCGATGGACTGTTTACTAGTCAGGATCAGGTAGATAACTCGGCAATTCAGGAAGGAAAAGGCCTTGGAAGAATCCGTTACAAAGATTTAAACGGCGACGGAACAATTACGGACAAAGACCGCACGTGGATTGGAAACCCAAATCCGGGATTATTGTACGGAATCAATCTGAACTTATCGTATAAAAACTTTGATTTCACCACTTTTTGGGAAGGTGCGACAGATGTTGATGTAATCAATAATACAAAATATCAAACTGATTTTTGGAGTGTTGATGATGTAGGATCAAACAAAGGAACTCGTTTATTGAACGCTTGGTCTTTGGATAATCCAAATTCGACTATTCCGGCTTTGACAACGGTTGACAGAAATGCGGAGTCAAGATTTTCGACTTATTATGTAGAAAACGGCAGTTACCTTAAATTAAGAGTTTTGCAACTTGGATATAATTTGCCAAAAGAATTATTGAAAAAGCTAAGCATGGAAAGCTTCAGACTATACATCAGCGGTCAAAATTTATTGATTCTTGATGCAAAAAGCTTCACAGGCGTAGATCCTGAAAATGCAGGTTTCGGATATCCACAGCCAACAACTTTTACTGCTGGTCTTAATTTTACTTTATAACAAAGATTAAAAAAATGAAAAAAATACTATATATGGCAGGATTTGTAACGATGGGTTTCTTTGCTTCCTGTTCCGATTTTTTAGAAAATGATCCGCGTGGTGTATTGTCGGAAAAAGATATTGTTACGCCAGCAAATGTTGAAGGGTTTATGAATGCTGCTTATGCACAGCTAGGAAATGATCATTACGATTCTCCATACAGTTTATGGCCGTTTGGAAATGTTCGTTCAGATGATGCCTACAAAGGCGGAAGTGGTACAAATGATATTCAGGATTTTCACTTTTTCGAAGTTTCAAATAATATCCGTCCTGATTTTGGCGAACTGGATAGTTTTTGGTACATCAGTTATGTAGGGGTTTCAAGAGCAAACAAAGCCTTGAAAGCTTTGGAACAAATCTCAGAAGCCGATTATCCGCTAAAGAAAACGCGTATGGCTGAAATGCGCTTTTTAAGAGGACATTTTTACTTTATGCTGAAAATTATGTTCAGAAATGTACCTTATATAACTGAAGATATCGCGATAGAAGATTATAAAACGATTTCAAACAAAGCGCTTTCAAACGAAGAACTTTGGGGAAAAATTGCAGAAGATTTTCAGGCAGCGGCCGATAACTTGCCTGACACACAGCCAGAAATCGGACGTGCGACTAAAAAAGCGGCTTATGCATATTTGGCAAAAACAAGATTGTATCAGGCATACACACAAGATGAAACGTTTAAGGTTACAGGAATCAGCCAACAGCATTTGCAGGAAGTAATCGCTGCAACCGACAAAGTAATCGGAAAAGCATCTTTAGAACCTGATTTTGCAAATAACTTTTTACCGGGAACTTACGAAAACGGACCAGAATCTATTTTCTCCATTCAGTTTTCTGATAATGACGGAACGCTTTACGGAAGATTGAATTTTTCAGATGTTCTTTCTACACCGCAAGGTTTAGGTTGTTGTGATTTCCATAAACCAAGTCAGAATTTAGTGAATGCTTTTAAAACAGGAGCAAACGGTCTACCTGAATTTGACACCTACAACAACGAAGATTTTGATTATAAAAATATTGATGCCGTGACTGTTGATCCAAGATTGTATCATACCGTAGCGATGCCGGGACTTCCATACAAATATGATCCTGAATTTCTATATGTTGAAGCTTGGGTAAGATCTCCGGGAACGTACGGATATTATGCTTCTTTAAAAGAAAACGTTGCCCCAAACTGCAGCTGTGTGGTAAATATTGATCCGTTTTACGGAAATTCAAAAAACAGAATCCAGATTCGTTATGCAGATGTGATTTTGATGCGTGCCGAAGCTTTGATTGAATTGGGAAGACAATCTGAAGCTTTGCCGTTGATCAATGAAATCAGAGAAAGAGCTGCACAAAGTAAAGGAAGATTACCTTATGTAAACAACTTCAAAATTAGCACTTATATAGACGGAAGCAATTGCAACTGGACTCAGGATTTTGCCCGTAAAGCTTTACGTTGGGAACGTCGTTTAGAATTGGCAATGGAAGGAAGCCGATTCTTTGACCTTGTTCGTTGGGGAGTTACAGATCAGGTTATGAATGATTTTTATGCAAAAGAAAAAACAAAACGTACCTATTATCAGGATGCCTTTTTTGATGCGCATAAAGAGGAGTATTGTCCAATTCCGTTGAAGCAAATTAATTTCAGCCAGGGATTGTACAAGAGAGCGAGGATCGAATATCAGTGAGCTGGTATGTAT
This sequence comes from Flavobacterium panacis, assembly GCF_024649945.1. GTDB lineage: Bacteria > Bacteroidota > Bacteroidia > Flavobacteriales > Flavobacteriaceae > Flavobacterium > Flavobacterium panacis. The sequence goes on from NZ_JANKMS010000006.1 coordinate 332,096, forward strand.
GATTAATTTTCCAGACATGTCCGGTAACATCTGAACTATCCTTTGCAAATCATCTTTTGGGATGAATAATAGTACGATATCTGTATCGGCTGCCTGCTCCAAGGAACATAGAGAAACATGGGATCCCATCTTTTGCGCTACGTCGCGTATCAGGCTGTTTCCTTTTGGATTGTATATTTTGACTTCGTAACCTTTCAGGGAGCATCTGGATGCTATTTCTAAAGTAAGACTGCTGATTCCTATAATTCCGATCTTCATAATAATGAGGTCTGATTGTAATTTAATTTAGTGAAACTCAACATAACCGGCAGGGAGTTGGTCATGATGGGGTTTATGGTAAAAATATTACAAATGTTTGATATCCGACCAGGTGTTTCTACCTGTTTGCCTTTTGTTCTTTTGTATTCAAACACAGGTATCAAAGAAGATATACCTAACCATTGGTAGGGATCGAGTATCGAAATAGGAAGGATGGCTTGATTCTGAATGTTTGTTTTACCTTGGTTCTCAAGGAAGAGGAAACGGTTTTAGTCCGAGCGGCCGATCTGACGGCGATATTCTCCGGGAGTAAGCCCTACGATCTGTTTGAAGATTTTCGAAAAGTGTGGCAGGTTTGAAAAACCGGTATTCAGGGCAATTTCCAAAAAGGTTTTATCCGATGTGGTGATAAGGTACTGTGCGCGTTCGATTTTCTTTTCATGTATGTAATTCAAGGGTCTTTGTCCGGTGTGGATCAAAAACTGTTTGGAAAAATAGTCCTGATTCTGATTCACTCTTCGAGCGAGATCTGATACGGTGATATTTTCACCCAGGTGGATCTGCACATAACTCATTGTGTCAAGAATTTTGGAAGGAATAGCCTGTGTGTTTGGGGAGCTGTACTCTTCCCTGGCCAGGAACCTGGAAACCAGAAAAAAAATAATGCCCTGATTTTCCAGTTTGAGAGCTGTTTTTGCCGCATTGTTCAATGCCTTGTATTCCTTGTAATAAACTTCCCTTTCGTATACTTCGGGGTTGTCGGACCTGTTGATTCCTCTTCCCGGATTGCTTTGCAGCATTTTTTTGATCAGAGTGATTTCAATTTCGGATGCAGGGAGTTTCATTACCCGCCTGTTGTTGTGGAATAAGGATATTCCATCGGAGGATTCTTCAAAGAACTGGAGGAAGAACTGGCTTAGATATTCCTTGCAGGTCAGACTACAGACCGTAAAACTCGGAATAAGGTAAAGACATCCGGGCTCCAGGGATATGCTGCCGTAATTGTCGGTGATAAGACCGCTGCCCTCATCTATGAAGTACAAACGGTAATAGGGACTGATCACATTGGGATAATTCCACCTGTGATCGAGTTTTACATGATCGATATGAAGCAGGGAAAAGGAATGTTTAAAGGACATTTTGGACTGTTATGATTTTGTATACCGTTTTTTGATAAAACAAAGACGTTTTTAAATAAAGGATTGTATTTCAGGAAAGTTACATTTGTGTTGGTTTTTATCATAAAATATAATCGATATCCAAATTTATTGATAAAATAAAAACAAGAACAAAAAAAATACAACTATTATGCTTATGCCTTTGGTTGATTGTGTAAGACTACAGGTCGGAAATGTATAAGCTTTTTAAATGATGAAAATATGGATAGAAGAAATGCTTTAAAATTGGGGATGTCGGCCTTGGCGGGGCTTTATTTGTCACCGTTGCTGGGAAAGGCAAAAATGCTTGACGCGGACTTGTCCGGTTTCGAAGGGCCTTTCAAGCCTACATGGGATTCGCTCGAAAAATATCAGGTGCCTGACTGGTTCAGGGACGCCAAATTTGGCATGTGGGCACACTGGGGACCGCAATGCCAGCCTGAGGCGGGTGACTGGTATGCCAGAGGCATGTATGAGGAAGGGTCGGGACAATACAGGCATCATGTCGAAAAATACGGTCATCCTTCAGAATTCGGTTTCAAGGATGTCATCAATATATGGAAAGGGGAAAAGTGGGATCCCGAAGAACTGGTTGGCTTATATAAGCAAGCCGGTGCAAAGTATTTTATGGCCATGGCCAATCATCACGACAATTTTGATTTATATGACAGTAAATATCAGCCGATATGGAATTCTACCAGGATGGGACCTGGGAAAGATATCATAGGGGGCTGGGAAAAAGCGGCCCGCAAGGCGAATCTGCCCTTTGCGGTAAGCATCCATGCCGCGCATGCCTGGAACTGGTTTGACACTTCCAAAGGCGCAGATAAAAAGGGAGATTTAGCCGGAGTACCCTATGACGGAGTGCTTGGCAAGCAGGACGGAAAGGGTAGATGGTGGGAGGGGCTGGATCCTCAGGAGCTTTATGAACAGGACCACCCGTTGAGTCGGAAGGTTTCTGAGAATTCATCAATCCACAGTCAATGGAACTGGGGGGATGGAGCTTCTTTGCCTTCAGCTGCTTATTGTGAAAAGTTCTACAACAGGACGATCGACCTGATAGGGAAGTACAATCCAGATATGCTTTATTTCGATGATACCGCACTTCCTTTGTGGCCTGTGAGTGATGCGGGGCTGCGTATAGCGGCCCATTTGTATAATAAAAGCCTGGAAAAGAATAGAACTGTACAGACTGTCGTCACAGGTAAAATATTGACAAAACAGCAGCGTAAAGCGATGGTCTGGGATATAGAAAAGGGGCAGAGCAATGAGATAGAACTTCTGCCGTGGCAGACTGATACCTGTATAGGGCACTGGCACTACGACCGTGGTGTCTACGACAGAAAGCAGTATAAATCAGCACAGACCGTCATTCATATGCTTATCGACGTGGTAAGCAAAAACGGAAATCTGATGCTCAACATTCCTGTAAGGGGAGACGGGAGTATTGATGAACTGGAGCGTGAAGTGGTAACGGAGATAGGAGTATGGATGAAAGCCAACAGCGAGAGTATTTACGGTACCAGACCATGGAAGATATTCGGGGAAGGCCCCCAGCAGGCAAGTGCCGGTGCTTTGAAGGCGCAGGGATTCAATGAAGGAGGTGGAAAGCCCTACACTGCGGAAGACATCCGGTTTGTACAAAAAGGCAGCAGGCTTTTTGCAACGGTAATGGCCTGGCCAGAGAGCAGTTCGGTTTTGATTAAAAGCCTGGGAAACAAGGCAGGCTACCATGCGGATAATATTAAAAGCGTGAAGTTGGTCAGCACGGGGGAAAAGCTGGAGTTCAAGAGATATGATCATGGGCTGGAGGTGAGATTTCCTGATCAGAAACCGCAGGCCTCCTATGCCAATGCATTAGAGATAATGGCGTAGGCAGCGTGAATCTTGTGGTGGACTTGCAGCTGGATTTTTTTTGAATCGTTTTATTAGTGCGTTATCTTCCCTATAAGACCATAAAGAGTGCCCATTGGCCGGGTACTCTTTTAGGGATCAGTTCAGATTTCTGTATTCTTTCGGTGTATGTCCGGTTTTGAGCTTGAAGAGCTTGCTGAAATATTGAGGATATTCAAATCCGAGATCATAAGCAATTTCACCCACGGACAGGTTTGTGGTCAAAAGGATGTTTTTAGCCTTCTCCATCAGATGGTAATGTATATGGTCCTGGGCGTTCATGCCTGTCTCCTTTTTAAGCAGGTCGGTCAAATAGTTCGGGGAAAGATTGACTTTTCCGGCCAGGTTTTTAACGGTCGGAAGTCCGTTTTTCTGTATGTTTTCAGTGATCAAGGAATCCTGCAGCAGGGCTTCGATTCGGGCGATGATATCTGTATTGGTATTTCTTCGCGTGATGAACTGGCGCCCGTAATAGCGCAGGCAGTAATTCAACAACACTTCAAGATTCGATACGATAAGGTTCTGGCTGTGGCTGTCAATATTTTCATTGAGTTCATTTTGGATTTTTAGGACACAGTCGTACAGAATCTGTTTTTCTTTTTCGGAAAGATGAAGTGCTTCGGAGGTTTCATAGGAAAAGAAACCGTATTCTTTGATTTTTGCGCCCAGGGACGTGTTTCTGATCAAATCCGGATGAAAGAACAGACCCCAACCCATCATGTCATCCCTCTTCTCAATTTCAGTATCCATGGTAAGCACTTGTCTGGGGGCGATGCACATCAGGCTTCCATCCTGGAAATCATAATGCTGTCTTCCATATTGAAGGCCGTTGGCACAATAGTTTTTAAACATGATGGAATAGAAACTGCAGCAGATTCTGGTCCCTTGTTCCAAATATTCGTCTACGGTGCTGAAATCAATAACGGCAATCAGGGGATGATGCAGGCTTCCCTGTTGCACAAATTTATTTATATCAGAGATGCTTTCCAGATTGATGATTGGTTTCATGACATGATTTTTTTGTTGAAGAATACGTGAATAGTATTCAAAATTACTTTTTTTTCTCTATCGGTAGGTTTTAGGCTCCATAAGTATCTTTTGATAATAGCGGTCGGCTCTTTCCTGCGAAAAATAATCAACGGCCAGACCTGCCAGTGCAAAAAGGGCCAGCCCGATACCGGCGGCCTGCACATTTGGGTTTTTGGAGTACCATAAAAGAAAGACGGTAAGGGGAAAAAGAACCGTAGCGGTAATTTTGGATATGGTATATCCGACCTGGAAATCCTCGACACGTTTTTTCTCCGTATGTACAAAAGACCTACTGTCCTTTTCAAAGTCCTCAGGATAGCTGTCAAGTCTTTTGTTGTTGGTGATAATCATCGAAAGACCGATTGCGGCATAGACACACCCTACAAGAATAAGAGGGATCAAAAGTGCTTTGGAATTCGGGGTCTGGCCAAATTTTGCAAAGAGAAGCCCGGATGCAAGGATGATGATTCCAAAGTTGCTGATAAAATAGGCTTCAAAAAGTTCGCCTGTTATCCAGTCCAGAGTATGATTGTAGAAACTCATAATTTATAGCGATGCCAGGTTACTGTTTTTCCCAATATTGATATTCCCAGAAAGCCCCTGAGTGAAAGCTTGTCATTTTTGATCCATGTCCTGCAGGTGTAAGTATCACCGCTTGGGGGATCATAAATGCTGCCGTCCGTATACTGCTCTCCGTCCCATTTCAGACCGGTGAGGCTGACCATACCGATAATGTTGCGGTTTCGAAGCCGTATGTCGGGATTTTTGGTGTCTTTTTTGGAAGTCCCGTCCTTTTCGACAACAAGATTTCCCCACAGTAGTCTGGCGCAATAGCGGTCTCCGCTTTTGAAGAATTCCATTCGTACATCTTTTTTGTCGGATTCCCAGACACCCGTAATATCTTTTGCACTGTCCTGAGCATGCAACCCGGTACACATGACCAGCATTGCTATACGTATAATTTTAGTAGTTTTCATATTTTAAGGACAGCTACTGCATCTGGCTCATCACAATCTTATCGAATAATTTATCTCCTAGATAGGTTCTCATCCATACCATCGGTTTGGCAAATTTTCCAACCCTGTAACGTGTTTTCGGATTGCTGCTGTTTACGATTTTCACAATCGTATCCGATATTACCGAAGGTTTGGAGGAACCATTGCCCTGGGCGGATTTTCGGGTGCCTTCAATAATCTTGTCCATCATGTTTTTATAGGCGCTTTGTTTCGTTATCTTTGAAAAGTTGTCCAGCAGAACATTACCAAACTCTGTGGCGATGAATCCCGGTTCAAGTACAACAACCTTTATGTTGAAAGCTTTCATCTCCAACCTAAGGCAGTCGCTTAATCCCTCCACTGCATGTTTGGAGGCATGATACCATGCGCCCATGGGAAAATACATTTTGCCTCCCATGGAAGAGGTGTTGATAATAGTCCCCGAATTTGTTTTTCGCATGTAGGGAACCACTTTCTGTGTGACTGAAGCCATTCCGAATACATTCACCTCAAACTGTCTTCTCGCCTCATCCAGGGATATGTCTTCTACGGCTCCATACAATCCAAAACCGGCATTATTCCACAATACATCAATTCTTCCTTCTTTTTGGATGATTTTTTCCACTGTACGATGGATATCGGATTCGCTGGTGACATCCATTTCCATCGTATGGCCTCCCAGAAGTTCCAGGTCTTCCATTTCATTGATCCTTCTTGCCACGGCATAAACAGAATGTCCCTGCTTTATAAGGGTTCTGGCAGTTTCTTTTCCCATTCCGGAACTTGCTCCTGTTATTAGGATTACCTTTTTCATTTTTATAAGTTTTGAGTTATGATGCAAATTTAAATACGGACCGTCGCTCGGGATGAATACATATCCATGATTGTTGTATACTTATTTCAGATTGGTTGAAATCCGGGAGGGGCAGGGAGGATTTTATGGCAGAACCTGTTTTGTTGGAATAAAAGGGGTGTGGTGTCATACGTGATAATAAGTCGTGCAGAAACAAAAAGCGTCTCCGTATTGAAATGGGACGCCTTTTTTTTGCATTTGTGGTCAAAATGTATTTGATGTTTGCCTCATCGTTTGAAAAGTCCCGCTTTTAGGTCTGAACCTATCGAGCCTTCCGCCAATTGGAGGTAATTTCGTTTGCTCTGGTCTTTTTCGATGACCACCGTACCGGTGGTCTGTACATTTTTCATTTCCAGAAAATCCGTTGATGTGGCATCACTGTCGCTCAACGAACCGCTTCCGTATCCTGCCAATTTGTTGTAATGGGAGAAAATACAGTCGGATGCCTTATAGTTGCGTATACTGCCTTTTTCCCTTATCCAGATTGTGCTGGTAGCGGCTATGATGTTGTGATGAAAGTCGAAATCATCCCCGTTGGTACCCTGTGTGGTCCAGACACCACAGAAATAACCACCGTATACCAACGAATGGCGCATTGCACTGCGGCTGCCGGTTTTTCCATCGTTCTTCCAAAAAACAACAGGAATTTTACAGTTGAAAAAAACACAGTGGTCGATAACCAGGCCATAACCGTTTGCTATAACTCCGACATGTAACGGCAGTACATCCACATTCCCGGCAAAAAGACATTGTGTAACAAGCAGATCATCCAGTTTTTTTCCATCACGCCATATGGGGTAGGACCTGCGAAGATTATCAGCATCCAGATAGGTGTAATCGGGACTGCCTGTAAAACGCAGTCCCTCAATGGTTACGTGGCTTACCTCGGGTTGTATGCCCCTTGCTTCCTCTCCGCCTACACCGGGTTCCAAAGGTACTGCCGTTATCACGACAGGCATTTTTTTCGGTGTCCAGTCCGCATCGTCGGGCATCACTTCGGCACGAATGACAAGACGCTTGGTAAAACTGTATCTGTCATTGGTAAATAGGATGGTTTGGGACAACAGATGGATGCCTTCCGAAAGGATGATGGTTGTTTCCTCCTGCCGCTTGTTCAGATTGACGCGCCTGGCTGCCTCCGTAAGGTTTTTCAGGGGCTGGGTCCTGTTGCCAGGATTGGTGTCATTGCCTGTTTTGGGATTGACGTATAATTGTTCCGCCTGTATGCTTGGCATGCCCATAAGGAAAAATAAAAGAACGAGTGCTGTAGATTTGATCATATTAGTTTTTTTAAAATTAGAAGACCCAGTATTGCTGGGCCGGTTGAAGGGGATGCAGTGACGTGTTTGAAAAGTTCCTTTTTTTTTTAGGGTCCCAAGGACAAATTCTACAGGCGAAACCAGCATTGCCAGAATCCTGATTTGTGCATTCGGACATCTCAAGGGAGCTGTATGTCAATAGTCCGTCATTATTTTTACCATGTGTTTTGTAAAACGATTTCTCCAACCGATTCGTTTTTGTTTCCAATTGTCTTTACAATGGCGTACCTTGAATAGTTTTCAACGGTAATTTCAATAAGATAGGTTTGTGGACTGAGTTTTTTTACTGAAAATTCCCCATTGTCATCGTTGACTTTAAAATCTTGGATCATTTTTTTTTGATCTGTGGAATTATCGATTTTGAAGACCTTGATCGAAAATGATTCAATAGGGCTGAATCCGTTATCCAAGATCCTTCCCCAGACGCTAAAAGTTTCCTTGTGAGGCTGGAAGGCAAAAAGCGGAATAGAAAGCAAGAGGGTTGAAAGTGTTCTTTTCATTACATTGAGGATGTTTTGTTTATAACTATCAAGATTCATTATAGAGCCTTTTTTCGTTTCCGAAAGCGCTTTGACGACTTGCCTGACTGCCGATTGCTGCCATAAAACATTATTCTGGATTGATTTCCCAAATAAGTTTAGAGATCAGTGTATAAGGCCTGTGGTTGCATTCATTGATGGCAATCATGATTTTTACGGTTGTGGAAAAAACCGTAGGTAGGGTTTGGCGATACTCTTATTTTTTATACAGTATCTTGATAACCTTGAAGTCACCTCCGCTGCTGTCAGCCGTAAAAAGTCCTATTTTTCCCTTTGTTTGATTGCCGAGTTTTTCCACTGTGAGTGAAGGGTACTCCGCATTGTTTATGTAGGCCCTGACAGTGGCGGCCTCGATTTCCAATCTCATGATGAACCAGCCGTCGGGGTTTGGTGGGTTGGGGATTTCCTTTTCGTAGAGGGCATTGTACTCATTTCGTAATTTTTCCCATGTGAAATCGGGTTGGGAAATGTATTGCAGTGCGTGGATTCTCCGAACGGAGTCTTTGGCAAAGAAATTGAATGGACGGCAATAAACCGCATCATACTTGCTGTCATCGGTGCCATGGAAGGCAACCCCGATAAAACTTCTCTGGAAAACGTCTTTTCCCCTCATTTCAATTTCAATGGTGCCGTTGCTGAAGTCCTTGACAGGGAGCCATACGATGCCTTCCTTTTTGTTTTCCGATATTTTAAGATAAGCTCCGCGGTGGCCTGAAACGATTTTGATCTGCCTGTTTATTGGTATGAGCTTTGCTTTTTTGTAGAGATCGGCGAGTTTGATCACTTCTTGCCGCTGGCCCAACAGGATACAGGGGATTAGTATCATGGCAAGGATATACGCGGATGCGGTCTGCTTTTTCATGGAAAGCTTGTTTTTATAGTTGATAGTTTGATGTTTACTGCTGAGAAAAAGACCATATTTCGCGTGTTCCTATAAGGACGCCGGTCGTATCTGGATCTAAACATTCTCAGTTACAAATGTATCGTGCAAACAAGGCGGAATACTTACCAGTTAGATAAAAAAACTACCATTTTGATAAGCATTTCGGAATTCTTTTGGGGAAAGCCCTGTCTGGGTTTTGAAGAAACGTGTCAGGTGGTTGGCCTGGGAGAACTGCAACAGGTATGAAATCTCATTTATGTTGAGCTTCGTGTAAGACAGCAGGGACTTTATTTCGAACAGGATGAATTCATTGACCATTTCAGATACGGTAATTCCGAACTGCTTCCTGATGCATTTGTTCAGCGTTACCCTGCTGATACCCAACTGCAGTGCGTAATGGTCGATGTTTCTTGTGCTGCGGACTTCTTTTTGAAGGAGTTCCTTGAACATAAATGCAATGCTGTTGTTTTCCGTTTCCGAAGACAGAAGGTAGTACTCCGCATAGGTGCGGTTGAGCTTGATTAATGTAAAATACAAAAGCGATCTTATGATATGTTCGCTGTCCGATCTGAATGTTTTTATCTCATCGAGCAGCTCATGGATTATATGGACCAACTGTGAGAAGAAGCCTTCATTGGCCTTTATAAAGAGCGGTTTGGTCTTGTTGTAGAAGAACTGCAGCCTAAAGGAAAATAGCTTGTCGGAGAAGAAGCTGGACAGAAAACTGTCCTGGAAAAACAGGAAATAACATTCGATTTCGGTCTTGTCCACAAACCATCTTCTTTTTTGAAATGGGGAAACAAAGATGATCGTATGATCCGAAATTTCAATCCTCTGCTGATCCAGTTCCAGATAGCCGTTTCCCTTGGAGAAAAATATAAGCTCATAAAAATCTGTCTGATGAAGTTCACTTTCGAAAAAATAATTAGGAATGTCCTTATAGGTGCCTATATCGATCAGGAGCTCAGCATCATATTTGTTTTTCAGAAATTTAAATGTCTTCATGGTCAACGTTTTTTTTTTTTGGGGCATTGGTGGGATGCGGGCGGGTATATGAATTGGTTGCAAGGATGGTTGTTCCATTTTATTGGCAGGTATGGGGCTAATGCAATAGGAGCTGGTAAAAATAATTATTTAAACCCAAACTTTGTCATGGAGATCGGTATCTGAAACCAGCTTTTATTGAAAAGTGTCTTTTTGGGCTATGGAAAAGAGAAACAGATCAGGAATTTTGGTTTTATCAAGCTGCGAACAGGAAAGTATAAAACCCGCCAGCTGCTGTCGGGCAGAGGCGGGCTGTCCAATAAACATAATCTTCCAAAAAATGTTTATTTGTATGAAGGGTGTGTGGTGGTATGCGGGCTACGATATAGTATACTGTAAACAGTATACCGTAAAAATACATCATTTGGACAGATGAGAGTTATACAATTGTTTTGGATTGTTATATATTACAGGATGTGGAGGTCCAATTCATAAGATGGAGCTTGAAATTGCCTGGATGGATCAAAAGAACACGGCGCTGATGAGTGTGTGAATGTTTTATAATTCAAGGTTATATTTTATGCCTGAAGTTGAAGTGGAAATACAATGGAACAGTCTTAATATTGCACTGTATTTGAATTGAATCAAGAGGATTGCGCAGCACTTTTCAAAAGAGAATATATTTGATCTGAAAACATAAAATGGGGGTTTTGTCTTTCAGGTTGCCGTCTTATTTTTATAAGACGGTTTTTTTTGTTTACTACAAAACAGTGCAGACTTTGATGTTCTTTTTGAAAAATCGATCTTCCAAATGGACAGTAAAAAAATAGGACGATAATAGTCTTGCTGACAATTTTAAATGAAAAAATAATACACCGCATTTTTTAGCTCTTGATATCCACTGCGAGTTTTACTCAGTTTTCCTTTTTTGTTCCCTTTCCTTTTTTGATCGGATTTTTTTTTATTGTTATTGGAATTTTTCAGTATAATTTGTCTGGTGGTGCGGTATCCGGTTGGAAAGGGTGTGTAGGGAAGAACCTTCTTCTTATATATAAGGGCAAAAAGCGGGATCAGAAAAAAATTCTGAATCTCGTTTTATACGGCTTTTTTTCGGATACTGGCCCATGGATCTACAGCAAACCGCTGTTTGGAGTGCTCTTTGTCATGTATCCGTGTAGCCTGGAAAATTCATTTTATTTTATCTTATTCAATTGTTCATAAGTATATTCCTTGTACTCTATTCCAAATCGTTTTGTGTTTTCTTCAACTGTGGTGTCGAATCCTGCTTTTTTTCTGCGTTCATTTACGTTTTGAGGATCTTCAATAGGCAGAACATAAATAAAGTTTTCCTTTGCTCCGGTTTGGGAATTGGTTATTGTTCTAAATCCCAGCTGTGTTCCGTATACCTGCGGTTTTGATTGGCCTGTCAACTTCCTGTCCAACATCATGGCGGCATACTTACAGGGCAGTTCTCCATTGACTGCGGCCTTTTCGATCATCGGATAATATTTTTCAATTTTGTCGGAATGCTGGATGACATAAAAGACAGCGGTATTTGCCGGTTCTCCGACCAATGATTTTACGGGATAGCCGTATTGCTGCAGTATGTCCTCAACCCTGATAATGTTTTCGGCATCTGCCGTTTTGATGAGATTCCAGATATTCTCCTGCAAATATTCCCTGCTCATATGGGTCAGGTCCGCAATTTGGTTCCTCCTGTCTTCTGTGATTTCATTATCCGAAAACTCCCTGTAGATCTGGTCCTTGAATAGAATTTCCTCGAGTTCTTTTTTGAGATTTTTGTTGATCAATGTTTGGGACTTGCAGCCAATTGATGCAAGGCAGCTGAAAAGAATGATTAGATATTTCATTTTTTGTTTTTTATAGGCAAAATTGAGTAAAATATCCCGTACTTGATTGTAAAAATGTAAACTAGAGCACCAGCCATGGGTTTGCCGTTTTGTATTCGATATTCCCCAACAGTTTTTTTGGGGCCAGATCGGTCAGCCTTAAGGATTCTTTTATAAAATGCGACTGGTCGTAAAACAGGTTTTCACTCTGCAGGATGAAAAATCAATTGCATTTCTGAATCTTTGCAGTCTTCGGTATTCAATTGGTGTCTTGCCCAGGCAGGACGTAAGGATCTTATGGATATACTGTCTTGATATCTTGAGTTCATCGGCAGCTTCTTGGATGTTGCGGCTGTCCAGCAATGCAAGTATATTCTGGATTTTATCCAGATCAGCGGCAGTAAAACGGTCCACCCAGTACTTTTCAAGCAGGTCGATGGATTGCTCGATTGTTTTTTCCGAAAGTGTCCTTTTCATTTCGTATTGAAAATCGTCAAATGGGATAAAATGCACGAAGCTTTCACCTGAATAATACTTTTCAAGTTGATCTACAAAGTGGTTTAATCCCAACGGCTTGAAATACACCGTTATCTCATTTACCTTTCCATGGTACTGAATCCTGATCGGTTTGGAATAATTATAGGTTAGGGTGGAAATGGGATTCGCATTTTTGCTGTGCCGGCTGATCACGCTGTTTTCCTGAAGTGTAATCCGGCTTTCGATGGCAAAGCTGACAATTTGAAAATTGTTGGGAAATGTAAAATATGCGAAAGAAAAATCGTTTTGGTCGCTTTTAAGAAAGTAATATCCCTCGATATATTTTGAGAGGAACTTGTTTTTTGGTTTGTGGAATGATAGCATGGGATTTTTCTAGAATAAGTATAAAGATAGGAATTACACCCAAACAATTGCTTTTTGTTTGGCATAAGAAAATCTACGGCTTACAAACCACCAAAAATGAATGCTTTTGAAGATATGTTCTAGGTACTCCTTCATATCGGTGCTGTGGAATCAAGATCTGGTTTTTATTTGCTGTTTTCATGAAAGTGTGCTCATTTAATGGTGTTGTCATTGCTTATTTTTGGAAGATTTATGAATCTTTGGCAGCAATCACTCTTTGTTTTTCTTACAGGAATGTCATCCGGACTATGTACATTGTCAAAAGCGGTATATCATAATGATAAAGCAACAAAATACTTTTGAATCGGAATTCTGGAAAGCAGATTTAAAATCACAACAATACCATATGAAGAAACAAACAAGACATGATTGGAGTAGACAGGAGATTCAGGATATTTATGATATGCCTTTACTTGAATTGGTTTACCAGGCGGCAAGTGTGCACCGTGAGTGGCACAAACCTTCGGAAATACAGGTATGTACGCTACTTTCGGTAAAAACGGGAGGATGTCCGGAGGACTGTTCTTATTGTGGTCAGGCAGCCCGTTATCATACCGATATAAAAGTACAGGCGCTTCTCTCGACAGAGGCGGTGCTGGAACATGCTCAGAAAGCAAAAGAAAGCGGCTCATCGCGTTTTTGCATGGCTGCGGCATGGCGGGAGGTGCGTAACAACAAGGATTTTGACCGTATTATAGAAATGGTGAAAGGTGTGAATAGTCTTGGATTGGAGGTTTGCTGTACTTTAGGGATGCTTACCGAAGAACAGGCCATCCGTCTGCAGCAGGCAGGCCTTCATGCCTACAATCATAATCTGGATACCTCGGAAAGTTATTATGACGAGATCATCAGTACCCGTAGCTTTGATGAACGGCTTGGGACGATCAACAATGTCAGGAAAGCCGGTATTACGGTTTGTTCAGGAGGCATCATCGGCCTAGGGGAGACCCCGGCTGACCGGGTTTGCATGCTGGCAACTTTGGCCAGGATGCCGATTCACCCTGAGTCCGTTCCGGTCAATGCATTGGCACGGGTCAAGGGAACACCATTGGAGAACAATCCCAAAGTACCTCTCTGGGATATGGTCCGAATGATTGCGACGGCACGTATCGTAATGCCGGCCTCGATGGTACGCCTGAGTGCAGGACGCATTGAAATGACCGAAGAGGAGCAGGCATGGTGTTTTATGGCGGGTGCAAATTCCATTTTTACAGGAGAGCGTGAAACTTTATTGGTGACGCCGAATCCAGGGATTTCACAGGATATGCTGATGTTTCAGAATCTTGGACTTGGACCTTTGGTTACAGGGAAAGACAGTATCGGCAGATCGGTTTGATTCTTTGAACAGAAGCCGTAGAGATTTTAATTGTAATTATTTGCAGGTATCCATTGAATCTTTAAGTGGCGGAATCGGCAAGATAGAATATGTCTGGCTACATTTCGCCTAGCTCCAAATCATACGGAATTGGAAGGGACTGGGAAATTATGGTCGTAACCGATCTTAAATGTTTTCTCACTGTCCAGAAGTTCTTACTGACAGGATTCAGAAAGTTCGTTTCTGATGATAACGCCGGCATTTTTCCCAATACTTCCCCAGAGAGCTGGTGAAGGGTAAAGGTTCATGAGTTGAGCATATTGCTTTGCGGTCTGTTTTTCTTTTGCATTCCTTTTGAGCAGTCGACCTAAGCTGGGTATACTCAAATTGTGATATAGATTTCCTATTGAGAAGAGAAGAGGGATTTAATTTCAGGCATTTTGTATAATGGAACAATAAATAATTAGATTTGCCTAAAATTAGCAAAGGCCTTTTTAAGTAATGCAAAAGTTGTTTTTTCCATGGACAGATTGAAATATATCCTTTTTACAGTTGTGATTGTCTTTTTTTGCCATACTGTTGAAATACAGTCCCAGACAAGGGAAATAAGAAAACTGCAGAAAAGTCTCAAGTCTACAACAGATAAGAGACGGCTGGCGGATCAATACAACAGACTGGCCATGCTTTCCCAAATGCGTTTCAGGGATTCCTGCCAGTACTATTCGGCAAAGGCACTGAAAATATCATATGACATCGATTATCCCAAAGGGATTGCCGATGCGCTGAACTGCCAGGGGATTTACTACCTGTCGCTCAACAATTATCTTTCCGCAAAATACTTCAATGATGCCCTGGCGATCTATAAAGAGTTGGGGGATGACGAAAACCAGGCACAGCTTTTAATGAATATGGGCGTGCTGATGTTTATAGACAACAACCGAGGCGAAGCTAGGAAATATATCTACAGTGCCTATGACAAAATAAAGCGGACGGGAAAGGATTCGATACAGTCCATCATTCTGAGCGACATCCTGACCATCGATGCTGATCTGACCGATGAAAAGAGAAATGAAATTTTCAGCAAGGGATTGGCAACAGCTGAAAAGTACAGGGATTATCCGATGATAATTTCCTATCAGAACAACTTGGGCACACAGCTCTACAACAGCGGCAAAAAACTTGAAGGGGTGCGGGTTCTGGAAAAATCGCTAAGTCTGGCGGAGCGGGAGGGCAGCGAATACATCAAGGTCTCCGCCTATATGACGCTGGGTGAAATGATGCTGGATCTGGGAAGATTCAGGGAAGGGATAGCATATTATCAACTGGGCATGAAAAGCTCTGAGAAGTTCGGTTATACAGAACGTTATCTTGCCTTTTCGGAAAGGCTTTATAATTTCTACAAGGAAAGGAACGATACGGGGAATGCCTTCAAATATGCCGCGCTGCTTTTGTCCAAACAAAATGAGTATGCGCAGGCGGTAAAAAAATCGGGGTACAATTATCTGGACTATGTGTCAAGGGAGTCGCTTTTGTCAAAGACAAAGGCCCGTTACGAAACGCAGAAAAAACTGGGGCTGCTTCTTGGAGGACTTGCCCTGGCGATGCTGCTTGTAGTGTTTTTTCTTTGGCAGGCCTTGAAAAACAGGAAAAAATTCCTTAAGGCGGAGCATGAACTCCATCTGGCATCCCTGGAAAGAAATCGTGAACTTGAAATTTCGGAAGATTTCAATACCATGCTGATCTCCATACTGGCCCACGATATCCGGGAGCCTTTCTCCAATATAGAGATGATCAGCCGTTTTGCTGATCAGGGACATATTGATTCCAGGGAAGAGTTCAAGGAAGTTTTGAATGAACTCAATAAAATAACCCTTCAGGGAACCAGTTTCATGGACGGTATCCTATTGTGGATCAAATCCAGAAAGCACAATTTCAATCTCTACAAAGCGAACGTGAATGCGGATTTGATTTTCAGAGAAGCCAATGTTTTTTTTGAGCATAGGCAGAAGGATAAGGGAATTACGGTTTTATGGGATCTGCCAGTGGATTTTATCTTTTATGCGCCCAGGGAGATCGCACTTTTTATATTCAGGAACCTGCTCAACAACGCTACAAAATACACCCCGGCAGGGGGTAGGATCTCGATCAGTGCCTCTAGGGAAAAACAAAGGACCGTATTCAGGGTAGGCAATACCGGAAAAGGCCTGAGCAGGGAGGTACTGGATTCACTGTTTGATCTGAATTCTGGATCATTGCCGGAATCCATCAACGGCGGGGCGGGGGTCGCACTGAAGATCAGTCAGGAGATGATGCAGAAGATAGGTGGCGTCATGTGGGCTGAAAGCACCCTGGAGATGGAAACCATATTCTTTGCCGCCTTTGAAGAAAGAAAGGAAGGGTCAAAAGGTTTTGATTTATGATTTGTTGAAGGGTATCCAATGGAGGCGGACAGTGTTCTCCCGTATCGATTTGATGCCGGTGATTTGCGTTGTAATAATTTTTGAAATTGCTACGTTTATAAATTAACGGCCCGGTGATCAATCAGGATCTGTTCCTAATTTATAAGGTTTTTGCAATTACGTTGCCTGGCCCATATTATTTTTTTAAATTTTCAATACAATCATTATAAGCCGATTCCCTTTATCAGGCCCGTCCTGCCATTGGATTTAATACTATACGCAAATGGAGAAAGATGTCAAAGAGCAGATAAGGCTGCTTATGCTCAGTTATATAGAACTTGATGATTCCGAATGGAGGTACTGCAGCAGTATGCTGAAAGTGAAGAAAGTCCATAAAAAAGAGATTGTCCTTACTCAGAATACCATCTGCAGGAATATTTATTTTGTAGTGGAGGGGCTGCTCAGGGTTTATTTCATCGATCAGTTCGGAAAGGAAAACACGTTTCATTTTGCTGCCGAAAATACCTTTGGAACCGATTATGAAAGTTTTTTGAAACAGAGCCCCGCCCATTATGCCATACAGGCCTTGGAGGATACGATCGTTGTGGAGATCTCGTTGGAGATGCACGAGAACCTCTACAAAAAACTCAGGTACGGGGAAAGGCTGGGAAGATTGATCGCAGAGGATTATTTTTTTATTTTCAATGATAAGATAAAAGCGATCTACGGGCAGACCCCTCTTCAGCGATACAATGCCATGAATGAAAAGTTTCCCAAAATCCTTCAGCGTGTATCCCAGCACCATATCGCCTCCTATCTCAACATCACTTCAGTACATTTAAGCAGATTAAAAAACAGCAGCACCTTGTTGTAGGAAGCAAAATGATAACATATGTTATCGGTTAAAATATTTTTAACGTTTTTCTTTGTTTTTAAGATTTATGAGAATATTCACAAGCCGTCTGCAGAAGGTGGGGAAAAGCTGTATGGGAAGTTTTGATTTTTGCTTTTTTCAGGTCGCTCTGGTAGTCTTTCACTAATTATCCACCGACCGGATCCGTAGTATGTTTTCCCATGACACTGATACAAGGGATGGCGTTTTGTTTAAATACATGAAAAAAATGAGGACAACGGCCAGCATATACAATAATATCAAGAATATCAGGGAATTCAGGAATCTGACCCAGGACCATATGGCTCATGAATTGGGTATCACCCAAACGGCCTACAGTAAGATCGAGAAAGGCAAAACCGCCCTGAGTCTTGATAAACTGGAGCGGATTGCCGAAATACTCGGTTTCAATCTGCCGTTCATCATTAATTTCGATCCTGAAGGCTGTCTCAAAAGTGTCAAGGAAGTTAAAAGTGATGGGAAGGCCGGGCCGGCGGATCAAAACGGGATGATGATCAAGCTTTATCAGGACAAGGCCACGCTTCTGGAGCAGCTGCTACGGAATTCAGAGTCTGAACTGGCCTTCTACAAAAGGAAATACGGTCCGTTGTATTAGGACATCAAAAAGGAAGTAGCTCAAGGTTTGTGTAATGCGATGGCTAGGTTTGTAAATAAATGCCTAAATTTATCTTGCCTGTAACTGGATACTCAAAAAAATATTGGAAATGACAAACCTGTTTCGCAAAAAAAACAGCCAGTTTATTTTATGCCCTTGCCATCCTTTTGGTTTGTATGGACTGTTCCTCGCTGGTGAGCAACTCAAAGGTCCATGCACTGACGACCGATTACTGCAAAACCAATGTAATGTACAGTGACAATGCCCTGCGGACATCGGTTGCCGCACAGGACAGCATCCTGCTTGGGGAATTTCAGCTACCATGACTTTCTGCTTCTTAAGGACATCGGGCTCGTTGTGCCGGTACTGGAGTATCTGAAGGTGGTAGACAGCCAGGAAAAAATGGCGGCAAGACAAAAGGTAATCACCCAATATCTGCTTTTTACAACGGAAGTCGAAGCAGTTGCCGCAGAGTTGGACTGCAACGGTGAACGAATCGACCAGCTTGCCGGATATGTCGATAATCTGAATTCCAAATTCCAGCTGCGTTTGACGGTAGGATCGATACTACTGGGGGCGGCGACTTCTATAACTGCAGCCACCGTGAAAAATGATAAGCTCAACAATACCCTCAGTATTTTGTGTGGAGCAGGAACAGGGGTTTTGGGATTCATGCCCCTGAATCCCAAGGGAAAAAAGTGATGATCAACAGGAAGCGTAATATGCTGGGGGCGATCTGGCATAAAAACAATACCCAGCTGTATCCCACTTCTGTCTGGAATGTTCTTTGCGATAGAAAATTCAGTAATTCGGATGGATTGTTGATGATTGAAACAATAAAGTCAAGGTGGCTCCAATATGGACTTGATGGAGAACAGGGAAATCCTCTGGAGATTCTCTATTTTGGCAGGGGAGGGCTTTATACTGCGGAGGACCTGCATAGGACCGCTGATATGTATAATGAGCTGCAGTCTACTGTCAGGTCGATCCAACAGGATTTGAGAAGTCTGATGTAGGAGTTGAACAACCTCTGAATCCTATAAGGAGCATGTTGATCTGTTTTTTTTATGCAGTTATTTTTCACTGTTTTTTTGGAATTCAGCTTTTGCTCGGATAGGCATTTGCAATTAGTACTGAAGGGTTGTCCCCTATTGTCTTTCCCGATACGATTACAAATTTAACGGGCATCTTTGGAGACAGAATGGAAAGATAGCCGTTCTGATATGAAATCTGCAATGGACAGTCACTGGGAAAGTTGGCGATATCATAGTAATTTCCAGTTTTATTAACTGATACCAGGACCTCATTTTCTTCAGGAATATCAATAATGAAACGACTACTTTGATCAAGTGTTACCTCAAGTACGATCATCGTTCGGTTAGGCAAGATTTTTGATTTCACATTCCTAAATTTTCCTGACAGCACCCTTACCATTGAATCATTATTTCTATAAACAGGTATAAGTTCCTTGTCGCCAGTTAAAAACATGCCTTCCCTAATCTTTTCATCTAGTAGCCTATTGACAGTACGAATAATATTTTCAGCAGTATGCTGGTAGTTTATTTTTTTATCAACCTGAGCCAATCCATACTGTGTGAAATAAAATGAAATCCCGCTGTGGTGGAAAATACCTTGGACCTTATGAGATGAAGTGATAAAGACTTCCATGATCCTGTCTTTAAAAGTATATGCTGTTATGTTGGGATCCATGGGTATTAGTCTTAGGCAGGTGAATTAAAACAGAAACAATCAATATAGATCCGATATTTGTCAAGAGTTGGATTAAAGCCTGCTTGACGCAGGCTTTACAGGCTAACTTAACTCCCTTAAAGAATTCATGTAATAAAATAAGGATAAATCTGTATTCAAATAATTTCAGCTTTTGAATTAGAAATGAGACCGGCAATTGTCAAAGAAGAATAAAGTGTTTTTAAACTCCCTGATATCTCTAAGCTAAATTCTTTGATCATTATTTGTGGTAAAAGTAATTTCTTCGCAAAAAAGCTGCAATAGTTAATTATAACCACATTGGGTTGCTTTATAAATAGTGGATCAATTCTCAACTGTTTGGAAGATTTGAACATTCATTTGTAAATGCAATCGGTCTGCATGATTTTGATTGCATTTTTATGTACTGATTTGCAATTGGTCAAGAGGTTTGAACCATTGGTCAAGAAAGTTTCCTGCAGTAAGAAGGTCCTTATAGTTTTGCCCTCACTAGTTATAATACAAGTAAGATATGAAGTTAAAACAAATAATGCTGTACGCATTACTATTTTTTATGGCGGCAGGGATGAAGGCCCAGATAAAAATTTCTGGCAAGACAATTTATAATCAAAAGCCTCTCTCGGGGGTAAGTGTGGTTCTTCTGAGGGAAAATTCGACCTATGTAACGGATACAGAAACAGATTCATCAGGTATTTATGCTCTTGGAAACATTAAATCGGGAAATTACAAGCTTTTATTTTCACTGATAGGTTTTGATAAAAAAATAGTAGATGTAAAAGTGCTTTCAGAAGACTTAAAGATGCAAGAAGTAGATTTGGAAATGGAAACTTTTGATATGGATGGGGTTACTGTTACATCAAAGAGGTCTGGTTTTAAAGTGGAACCGGGAAAAACCACTGTTACGCTCTCATCTACTACTTTAGGATCAGATGGTTCTCTTTTGAATGCACTTGGAAAAATTCCGGGTTTATTGATTTTGAATGATGGAACGGTGCTTTTAAACGGACAAGCGGGCGCAAATGTGATGATTGATGGAAAGCCGACCTATCTAACGGGAGAAAACTTATTGAATCTACTTCGTGCCATGCCAAGCAGTGCCGTTGACAAAATCGAAATGGTTTCGAACCCTTCAGCCCAATATGATGCAGGAGGTACCAGCGGATTTATAAATATCAAAAAGAAACAAAAAACAGCTATAGGATCAAATCTTAATCTTTCATCCAATATAGAAGTAGGAAAATATGTGAGACAAAAACAGGGATTTTCTTTGCAGTTGCATAGAAATAAGTACTCATTTTTCACAAATTATTCGTTTAACAGTGGGCAGGATTTTATCAAAGTCAATTCTTGGCGA
Source organism: Flavobacterium panacis (assembly GCF_024649945.1). Taxonomy (GTDB): domain Bacteria; phylum Bacteroidota; class Bacteroidia; order Flavobacteriales; family Flavobacteriaceae; genus Flavobacterium; species Flavobacterium panacis. Next base: position 353,060 of record NZ_JANKMS010000006.1, read on the forward strand.
GAATATCTCAAGACAAAAACGGAAGACATGAACCCTGCCATTCTGAATATGGATGCAGACAGGAGATTCAAATCAAATTCGCATTATTTCAAAACTGGAGTAGAATATCAATTATCGGAAAAATTAATTCTAAATATGGATGTTTTTGGTAACTGGTTTGAAAGAAATAAAAATGAGATAGCTTTATCAGAATTTTATCAAAACTCGGGCTTTCGAGATTTTTCACTTCATACCGGAAATCTGCAACATTCAAATCATAAGAATCTGGGGGCAGGAACGAGCATTTTGTACAAATTCAGCCCTAAGATAAAATGGGAGAATATATTCAATTTTCTTGTTTTTGATCAGAGTGAGAATTTGGATCAGAAAAGTACAATGTATCGAGCGACAATACCTGATTCTCAAAATTTTCTATTGGGAAAAATGAAAGGAAACATCAAAATAACAAATCTTCAATCCGATCTGGATTTTAATGTATCCGATAAATTTACTTTTAACTCCGGTATCAGATACTCGTCGATTCATATCGATAATAATGCATTGTACAATTCGTTGGAATCAGATCAATGGTTTGAGGATAAAAAACTAAGCAGCCAATTTTTTTACAATGAAAATATCCTGGCAGGTTATCTGCAGTCAAATCAAAAATGGTCGGAACGCTTTAGCACCCAAGCGGGACTTCGCCTAGAAATTACAGATTCTCAAGCGCGTTACCTTGCAAGTGACAGAGATTCTACACTTGTCAGGACTTATGAGCAACTTTTTCCGACTTTTTCGGTAAATTATATTCTTGCAGATAGACACACTCTGACCTTTCAGTACGGAAGACGCATTGTTCGTCCCAATTACAGAGATCTCAATCCTTTCACAGAAGTAAATGACCGTTATCTTCAAGAGAGGGGAAATACAGCCTTAAGGCCTGAGCTGGTGAATAATCTGGAAGCCTCATGGATCATAAAATCGCAATATGTATTTAGCATGTTTTACAGCAGTAGAAAAAATCCTATAACAAAAAGCTACCTCAGTGAGCCTGAAAGTGATATTACCGTCGTTATGCCTTTAAATCTTTCACAAAGTGATACATTTGGATTAAGGACAGGACTTAATAATATTAAAGCAACTAATTGGTGGACATTGCATCTAAACGGCTCTTTGACTTACAAAGAATTCCACTGGCTTGAAATGGGCATTTTATATCATAATAATCTTTGGACGCCAGCATTTCAATTTAATAATCAATTTACCCTACATGACAAATGGGGCGCTGAAATAACCGGATACTATAATGGTACAATGGCTGAGGGACAGGCACAAATTGGTTCGATAGGTGCTGTGTCAATAGCAGCACGTAAAAGTTTTTTTGAAAACAAGTTAAATTGTTATGTCTATATCAATGATGTTTTTTTGACTAATATGCAAAATATCAGTCTATACAACAGTGTTATTGCTGGATTTTACAAAGAACGCAGAGACAGCCGTATGGCAGGACTTACCATTTCGTGGAAGTTCGATTCTGGAAGTTCATCAAAAACGATGCGAAAAATTGAAAATATGGAAGAAAGTAAACGTATCAATTAGTAAATTAGGACCGGCAAGATGATCAAAATAAATAAAATACAAATTGAACGTATTTACCCCGCCTTTTGGGGCATTCTCATGTATAATGTACTGAGGGCCGTCACCGACTTCAATCACCGAGGTATTTTCTGGGAAGGAGACCTGAAACTTCATGTGGTAGCTTTAACATTGTCTGTTTTCATATGCTATTTATGCAGTTTTTTATGGAGAAGAAAACTTCATAGGACGGCAGAATATAAGGATACAGCGAAACATTATATTTTTGTAGTTTCAGAACTGGTTGTCTTGCTGAATGTCTTGCTTGTTTTGGGGCAGGCATCAGAGTTATTGTTTATGGGCTCTGGCTGGATCGACTACATGCTTATTAATTCAATTTATCTGCCTCTGTTGCTTATTTTTTATACGCTGATCCGCAGTACCATTGTAGAGAAAAATGTAAATGAAAAAAACGTGGCTCTCGAAAAATTAAAAGCGGAGAAAAATGAAGCAGAACTTGAATTCTTAAAATCTCAGTATCATCCTCATTTTCTTTTTAATGCTCTGAATACTATTTATTTCCAAATGGATATAGATACCTTTCAGGCAAAAAAAAGTATTGAATATTTATCAGAACTGCTGCGTTATCAGCTCTATGATGTAAATCAGGAAGTGGCATTCCATCAGGAAATAAATTATTTACGTTCCTTTATTGCTTTTCAGCAGCTTAGAAAGACAGACAAGTTAGTGGTAAATATTGAAATTGATGCAACATTGAAAGAACAGAGAATACATCCACTGTTGTTTCAGCCGCTTTTGGAAAATGCATTTAAGTATGTTGGAGGATCTTATCAGATAGATTTTAGTTTGAGGCTTAAAGGAGACCGAGTATATTTCCAATTAAGAAATTCGGTTTCAGATGAATTAGTTTCTTCAGCCATAAAAGACAGCGGTATCGGTCTTAACAATTTAAGGCGTCGACTGGAATTGCTTTATCCCGATAAATATCAGCTGAAAACCTCTATGAGTGATGGATTTTTTAATGTAAAGCTTGTTTTGTCAATCAAACAGGAAAAAGAACATTGATTAAAAAAATATAGTGTATCTATTCATAAAGAGTTGGATTTTAAAATTGAACAAGTTGATAATCTCGCGACATGGAATAAATAGAAAAGGTTTAATTATCCTTAAGTAGAAATTGGTATGAAATTGAAATGTGTTATTACAGATGATGAGCCTGTGGCCCGAAAAGGAATCAAAGGGTATATTGAAAAAACGGATTTTCTCTCCTTAGCGGGAGAATGCGAAACGGCGATGGAACTAAACAGTTTTCTTAAAAAGGAATCTGTAGATGTGATATTTCTGGATGTAGAAATGCCTGGTCTAACGGGTATGGAATTTTTAGGTTCGGCAGCAAATCTTCCTAAAATCATTATTGTTTCGGCCTATGAGCGGTATGCTTTGAAAGGTTATGAAATGAATGTATTTGATTATCTTTTGAAGCCGGTATCTTACGATCGCTTTCTGAAATCTGTCAATAGGTTGTATGACCAACAGGTTAAGGAATTAAAATCAGATGATAAGGACCATATTTTTATTAAAGTGGATAAAAAAAACAAAAAGCTCAAATTTGAAGAAATTCTATTTATTGAAAGCATGGAAAATTATGTATTGATTCATACTGTTGTTTCAAAGGAAATGGTTTACTGTACTTTGAAAATGATGTCTGATAATCTTCCAGCTGCTATTTTCCTTCAGGTGCATAGATCGTTTATTGTGAATATATCACAGGTTCAATCAATAGAAGGGAATTCCTTGGAAATAAAAAAACATAAAATACCTATATCAAGAAGCCTAAAAGATGAGGTATACAATAAACTTACAGCGGGGACTTTCGTTACAGGAAAGAAAAGGTGAAAAATAGAATTGACACTTTTCAGACTGGTTGGGCTATTGGGTTATAATTTTAATCTTTTGTTAAAAGTAAAATACCATTTTAGTATGCTATAAATAGTAGAAGAGAGAGTATAATCAACAGAATGATTTTTGACATTGCGGTGGTTTTGTTTTTGGTTGTTAAAAGTGAAAAAGGAGTAACATGCCAGTTGCTTAAAATTTGATGAGTTTAAAACAGAATGTAATATTCTAAAATATCAGAAGGATTTTAAAGAATTCATTGCTCCCAAAAAGACCAGTATTTTGGAATTTATCCATCAGTGCTGTTGTTTGGTGAAAATCCAAGCCAGTCTGGCATGTTGCGATTTAATCTCCACAAGAGATCACAATCAGTATAAGATACTATGGATTGTTTTTAAGCCATTCCAAACGTCTTTGATCAGGAAGATGCGTAATTTTAAAATCTTCAAAAACAGCAGAGAATCCCTTGCCATCAGGGCTTGCTGCCATCATACCTACTTGTACGGTTTTAAATTCTGGAAAATAGACTGTATTTGTCATAATGTAATTGGTACCGTCTGTAGAATAGAAGATCTCTAAAGCATCCAGCCTTCTTACAGCTTTCATCCAGATATTTTTTGGTTTGTCTTTCAGTCCCACAACGCTCCATGAACTTTTGTCTATAGTATGAACTGTACTGATATTGTAAATTCCATCCACATATTCCACACCTGTTTTAACATAATTGTTTTCATCAATTCTCAGCATCAGGCATACTTGATCGAATCTGGTTTTATATGCCCCACCCATTTTTAAAACCACCTCAAATTCTCCGCTTCTTTCCGTGTAATAGAAAGGGCCATCATAAACCGTAAAGCCATAATGACTCTTGTTCCAATAATCAGATTGAGGTGTTACCTGCATGATCAGTTTATTGTCTTTAATTTCCCATTCCGACGGTTCATTTAACCAACGCAGGGCAGTAAGTTTTTGGGCATTAACTGTAACAACACTTATACATAGTAATACTAATAGTAAGCAGATTCGCTTCATTTTTTTAAATTTAAATTATTATTTTACAAAGTAGACAAATTGATTTTCTTTCAGCAATAGTTATATATAACCATATAGGAAGATTATATTGTAGAATGTTTTAGCACAAAAAGTACTTTAAAAAAAACACACCATGAATCCAATAACAAACTTAGAAGACCATTTTTTTTCAGAATTTGTTGATGGTCCCGAGAAGCGTAAAACAGCTTTGGAAGAAGCTCTTTCACTGGTTGGGGCTTATGTAAAGTTAGAGCAGTCTGTCGCTGTATTATCGGATCTTGCCGATAATAGGAGCTATATTTTTGCGGGAGGTTTTGGTGATTTTTTTAAAATAAGTTGTGCTGGCTACACCACGATAGATTCTATCTGGGAGGAAGATATTTATAATCGCATTCATCCCGATGATCTTTTCCAGAGACATCTTCTCGAATTAGAATTTTTTAATTTCCTCAAAGGATTGCCTCCTGGAGAGAGACTGGACTATAGTACCAGATGCAATATAAGAGCAATGAATTCTGAAAATGAATATCAGCCGATTCTTCATCGAAGTTTTTATCTTAAAAACAGTTCTCAAGGAGGTTTATGGCTGGCTCTATGTCTATACAATTATCTATTTGAAAAATCGGGAAGTGCCAATGGAATTGATGGCAGGATTGTAAATACCAAGACAGGGGAAGGTTTTTATGCAGATAATTATACCAACTGTGCAAATTTATTGACATTACGAGAAAAACAAATTCTGGAGCTTATCGGCCAGGGACTGATCAGTAAAGAAATAGCTTTTAAGCTAAATATCAGCATTAATACGGTAAATAGGCATAGGCAGAATATTCTGGAAAAGCTCAATGTCACTAATTCGATTGAAGCAGTTAGGACGGCTGAAGCACTTCATCTATTTTAATGTTATTTAGAGTATTATTGGCTGCAGAAAAATGAGGAGATTGAAGTTACAGGTTTTTACTTTGTTGCTATTGGAGACTTCTGCAAACAATGCAACTGGAGAAACGAAAAGGGAAAAGGATCATTTTAAATTTCGTTTCAAGCACTTTTAAAGAAAAGGATTTTTTTGCATTATTGATAAAAGTTCTCAGAAATAGACCATTTTTTTGCGTTATTAGAAAGACAAATCGATACGCCTTAGCTTTTTGTGGCAGAAATAGTATCAAGTCCAGTCTCTGATGCAAATCGACTATGCACTAAAGTAAAAGAATTAAATTTTAGACTTATACTTTTTTACTGAAACACTCAGATTTAATTCGCGCATATATCTACGCACGGTATCCCAAGATAATTCGTATCCCGATCTTTGAAGTTCTGCTTTTATGCGTTTAGATCCATAACGTTTTTGAGATGATATAAATATCGATACTATTTCTTGCTTGACCCTCATTTTCCATTTTTGTCTTTCGGAAACGGATTTATTCTTCCAGTTGTTGTAGCTTCCGAAGTTTATACCAAGAATTTTGCATAACATATAGCTTGAATAATTTTGTTCATTTTCAGCTATATATTCAAATATAAAAGGTGGACCTTTTTGAAGGTAATCTGTTGCTCCTTTTATAATTTTAAATTCGGTATCCAGCTTTCTGGTTTTTACTTCAAGTTCATATATTTTTTTTTCCTGAGCAGTTAATTTTGTTTTACCTAAAGAAGAGAAATTTTCTTCGCCGTGTACGATATAGTTCATTCGCCACTTCAGCAGCGTATTGTATGTTATGTTGAATTCCCTGGCGAGGTGTTTGAGCTTGACCTTTTCAAAACTTAGTTTGACCACCTTGAGTTTGAAATCACAGTGGTATTCTTTTTTATTTGCTTTCATAAATAAATACATTTAGCCATTTTGTTTTTTGGTATTATATCTCTTCACTGAACTCTTCGATTGTTTTATATCCAAGTGCCGAATGTCTCCTTTTCTTGTTGTACCAGTTTTCTATATAGTCGAATATCTGCGCTCTCATCTCTTTTGGAGTTAATAGTGTTTTATGACTGTAGATCAATTCCTTTTTCAATGAGCTGAAAAAGCTTTCGGAAACAGCGTTGTCCACGCTGTTTGCCTTTCTACTCATGCTTTGTACACACTTATGCTGATGAAGAATGCTGGTGAAGAGTTTGTTTGCATACTGTGTTCCGCGATCCGAGTGAAATATCAAGCCTTCTTTTGCACTGCGTCTGCTTGTAGCCATATTCCATGCAGGAAGGATGGTCGTTGCAGTTGAAAGCATGGAGCCGAGGTTCCAGCCGACTATTTTCCGGTCATACAGGTCTATTATAACGGTAAGGTATAAAAAACGTTTTTCGATCTGTAGATAGGTGATGTCGGAAACCCAGACCTTGGAAGGTTTATCTGTCTTAAACTGCCGGTTAAGCCTGTTTGGCGATATATAAAGCGTATGCTTGGAATCTGTGGTTGCTTTGTATTTCTTTTTGACCTTACGTTTAAGGCCAAGCTGCTTCATGAAAAAAGTCACTTGGTCTTCAGATATTTTAATTCCCCTTTTGTTGAGCTCTCGTGCAATCAAAACACAGCCGTGTAGCTGTTTGGATTCATAAAAGACCGTCGTTATTGCTTCTTTATATAGACCAACTTGGATTTCCCTTTTTGAAAGGGGGTGTTGAATCCTTAGATTATACATTGAGGTGGAAACACCCAGTACTTTACACATTACACCAACAGGGTATTTTTTTTTATTTTGAAATATAAAATTGTATACAGCCTGTTTACCCTGAGGCTTGATTTTAATACCTTTTTTCAGTATTTCTAATTTCATATGGGTCTCTTGAAGTTTTTTTTCCAGCTTAAAGATCTTGATATCTTCGCAGTAAAATCGCTTTCTTCCTGATCCAGGGAAACTGCCCTTTTTGAATTTGCCATGGATTGCACGCCATTTTGAAAGTAATTTTGGGGAGATCCCGAGCTCTTCGGCAGTTTCTCTTGCACTTCTGTTTGCATAACTCAAAAAGACGGCATTCTCTTTAAATTCAGGGCTGTGGATTCCAACTCTTCTCTCCATATTAAATGATTAGCAAGTTAATAATGTCATAAATGTAAATCATTCAAAATCATTATTATGATTTAAAAAAAAACAATGACAATAATCTGAGAAGTTTTTTTTGGAATGTTAGATTGTATTTTTGTACTCTGACAGTAGGAAGTCATTTCGATTGTGGATATCTTGGAGATGATTCGAGCAACAGTCTAGTAATTTTTGCAGGAGTTTAAAAGATTTGTTGGATTTCAGATTTTCTGTTTTGGAATAAAAAAATAGATTTTATATCTGTATAAAATAGAACGGATTTAATTCTATCGAAAAGCCATCTAATGCAGGTCGGGTTATATTACATCACCATCGGCTTGAGATGTCGGGAAGTAATAAAATTCGCTGGTTCATGTTAATGTTATGATTTGGAACAATCAATAATGGTTTGTTGTTTCATGTAGTAACTAATTTTGTTTTTTTAATCTTTAGAAAATATGACAGCGGGACAAGAATTGGAGGTGGATGCCTATGTTCTGGCATCTTCGGGACTGCGTACGACATCACGTGGCTACAGGGCACTTAAAATACTATTCGAGTATGGAAACATATTGTACTGGTGTCTGGGCAAGAATGATACTTTGGAACTTGCGAAGATCCTAATTCATCTGAAATTCAGATACAATCATGTTTCGGGCGGGCTTGAGGTGCTGCAGGAGCACAAACGGGATTTTTATTACCTGGTCATGCACCGCAGAACGCCTGTTTATAAAACCCGGCATCCCGATACCCGAATGGCCGTAGGCAAGGAGGAGAGGTACGATGGGGACAGGCCCGGATGGGCGGAACAGATATTGGCCGGTAATAAGAACGATTGAAGATTGAAAATGCTGGGGCATATCGGAATATGTGGTCTGTTTCAAGTGGGGGATTTCCTGTGGTTTCCAGAAACAAAACAAAGCCGAGCATCCTGTCTTTGAACTCGGCGATGTCTGATTATGAGCTTTGTTCGGCCGATTGTTTATTACGTTATCGGACTTAAGATTTCGTAGCTGCCTTTCTGCGCTTCAGGGATCATTTTTATTTCTCCATGCAGACCGTACCTGTTCAGTACTCCTGAATCGTAGATGTGGTGCAGTGCGGGTTTCAGTCCGTTTTCCCTTTCATAGGATAGGTAGATTTCGTTCCGGCCATTGAATTTTATCAGTTTCCCGTTCTTGAGTACGATGGAGGAGGCAACATCAAAATTAAAGCATGGCAGCAGTTGGGGATCCCATCCTTTGCTGAATATATTTTCCGCAACGGAAGGGGCCGGGACATGATAAAGTTGCTGGCCGAAACTCAAGTAGACGATGCCTGTTGCCTTGTTGATGGCACGAGGAAGCAGTATTGGATTGTCGTAGCTGCAGTCCAGTATCCTGGTGATCAGATATTTTTCAATTTCCGGAAAATCCATTGGAATGATGCCGTAACGTTTTGTTGGATGATCCTTCAAATATTTATACAGCAGTGGGTTTACTGCATCAGCGAGATCTTTTGGGTTTGAGGAAAAAGGGAGGACTCCTGCGCTAATACCGGTGGCACTCGCAAAATTGATATATATTGTTTCAACACTGTCAGCGGCGGCTTTCTCCAGTACAGGTTTGATGTGGAGATTGAATTTATCCGCCTTGTTGTTTCCTTTGGACCAGGAGTAGTAGTTGTCCTGTACATAGAATTTCACCTTATGATGCGAGAAGTCTCCTGTAGCGTCTTTGGGGAAATTTCCCTGGCAATCCAGACCGATATCCAGATAATCGAACCTGCGAAGCAGTATTATCCTGCCTTTTACTTCCTTGAGTTTTGGAATCCGATCATTGGCTAGATACCATTTATCCTTGTTTTTATTGATGGTCTGTTCCACCCATTTGTGAATTGAATCCCCGAATTCCTGCTTTATCGACATCAAGATGGTTTCAGTCGGATTTTGTTCAAGAAATTTGAGACAGACATCGATTACCTGTGATAAAGTGATATTGAGATTTGATCCGAAGGGAGGTTTACCGTGATAGAGCCATAGCACTCCGTCATTATCATTTCCTTTTGCTGCCCTGATGTCCAGATAACGGATTCCGGCGTTGAGCTGGTCGGTCAATTTCAGGGTCTGGCATTTTGCAGGACCAATATTTATGACCTGGAAAGTGCCAGTGTCGTGGGTGCCCGGTATGGTCAATTCCGAAATCTTTCTTTCATCATCGACATACTGCATCCATCTTGGATTCTGAGGTAGATTTGACATAATATAATAGTTTTATGGGTTAACTTAAACTGTGGAAATGTAAAACTGTACTGATGCCATTCAAAACAGAGGTTGTTGTATATATGGATTTAGTGCAGAAATCCGCATAATTTTAATTGTAGGCACCAGCGGTAGACCAGAATATGGGAAAAATTGATGAAACGTTATTAGGACTAATTTTTTCATAGCGATCTTTTTAGGTAGGGGGATATGAAAAACTTTTTTCAGATGATCAGGGAATGGTATTTAAAAGTAAGATTTATATTTCAAATAGTAGCGAAAATGTTCTGAAACCTGTGTTTTTTGTTCTGAAATAAAGTCCATTTTCTGAAATTTTTAAAAACAGTGTGCTATGATTTTGCCGTAAAACTTAATTAGGAGTTACTTAAGTTTAAAGAGTGAAATTTGTGGGCAAGAGCCTGATTTATTGTACCACTTCAATGGAGTCTCCCCAGTTTTTTTCTATCCAGAAATCTCTTTGCACATACAATATTTAATGGCTTTTAAAGGAGTATTTAGTGTAGTAGATTTAAATTTACCCAGTCGGTAATTCTAGAATTTAGGTTGCTAATAGATCAGAGATCTTTTCCAAGACTTAACAATTTACAAAAAAAAATGAAGAATGAATTGCAGATATGACTTTTTTATAAGCTGGTTAAAACTCTTGCTTCCGGTCTAACCTATTAAGAACAAAAACAATTAGAAAGCAGCCTTTTATAGTAGTAGGGGATCAGAACAAAATCTTTGCCTCCTGCTTTTGTAAAAATATGGACCTGTGAAATACCTTTAAAAATTCACCTTAGGTTCATATGGCAAAATTGTAGGTAACTCCAGTATGTTTGGAAGAAAAAAGTTGAGTGATAGAATCTAATAAACAGTAAAATAATTACATGCTAAAATTCTTATAAACTTATTGTGTGTTTATAAAATTTTAGTATATTTTTGTAAAATGTGAATAAAACAATCACATCTTTATTTGATAAAAATCAATCTGTTTTTAATTTATGAAAGACAACAGGAATAAAATTATTGCACTTCCTTTTGCAGGAGGCAATAAATATAGTTTTAAAAGTATTGAAAAACATATACCTAGAAGTTTAAATTGGATAACCGTAGAATTACCTGGTAGAGGTGGTCGCTTTAAAGAGAATTTATTAGTCAATGTTGATGATTTAGTAAACGATCTTTTAAAGCAAATCACTCCTCTTATTGAAGATTGTAATTATGTGATTTATGGTCATAGTATGGGAACATTATTAGGTTATGAATTGGTGAAGAAAATAATTCAACAAGGTTTAAAACAACCAACATGTCTTTTTTTTACAGGTAGGGGTACTCCGGCCTTTAATAGGTTTACAAACAAAAAATCGATACTGCCTGAAGATGATTTTTGGAAAGAGGTTGAGAAAATAGGAGGATTACCTAAGGAAATATTGGAATGTAAAGATCTTCTAGAGCTGTATTATCCTATAATGAAATCAGATTTTCAAGCTGTCGAGGATTATGATTTTAAAGTAATGGATCAAAAATTTACCTTTCCTATACATGTCTGTATGGGAAAAGAAGAAATTGGGGATGGGGAGGAAAAAACATCTTTGGCTCAAATGAAAGCATGGAAAGAAGAAACATCTGCTCCTTGTACCTTTGAATTATTGGAAGGGGATCATTTCTTTATTCTTGAACATCCAGAAGTAATGGCAAAAAAAATTGCCCAGATGGCTAATGGTGTTAGTATGTATGCTTTTTAATCACTTGTTAATATCTATGTTATATACGATGCTTATCAAAAAACAAAATTTTAGGATGTGAAAATTATTGAGAGCTATAGTTGAAAACATAAATAAGTAATGATATAGCCGTGAAACGTTTCTTAATGAATTAAAAAGATAAAGCAATTTTCTTTATTTTGTTTTGTACTGTTTTGATCTCTTTAAGCCCTTGGTAAAAATCAACTTCATAACAATGTAAATTTGGGTTTGCAATATTTGATGCTAAAGTTGTGCAGATATTTTCATTTAAGATAAGCTCAATCAGATGCCATGACTTATTGTTGTAGAGCACCTTGTTGGAGAGGATGTTGATTTCCTTTAGGGGAATAGACAAACCTTTTTCTTCTGCTTTTATAATACTCTCCTTCATGGTCCAAAATCTGAAAAAGGATTTGAGCGGATTTTCCTGTATATTGATTTGAAACCATTCTTCTTTTGTCATGATATCTTGATAGTCTCTAATGTCGATATCGGTTATTTTTTCAATGTCAATTCCTAGTTTTATTTTTTGTCCAATAGCACAAACCACAAAATTTCCCGAATGGGAAATACTAAAGTCAACATCATCATTCAAAAATGGTTTTCCAAATTCGTTGTATTTTAAATCAAATATTGCATTTCTACTTATACCAATTTTATTAAAACATTCCATAAGAAGAAGCCTTCCAAGTAAAAAGGCGTGCTGGTCTTCCCATCTTCTGTAGTTTTTTGTTCTCTGTATTGCTTCCAGTGGCAAATACTGATAAAAACTATTCCAAACCTCATTCGGAATTTGGGTATTGAATCTAGTATAAAAAAAATGGATCAATTTGGAGGTTTTTGACTTTTAAAATTAAACAAAATTAAACAAATTTTGGATTGTCTTGATCTCCATGCAATAAAAATAAACATGCAGGAATTTAAGATAAATTTCCAAATAGGAATTTGACTACTGCATTGCACTTGTTATTTTATAGATGTTTTTATGTTAATAATATATTAAAATCCTATTTCACAGAGCCTGTAATATACTTTTAGTATATGTTTTATTTTCTTTACGGTTTCCCGTAAGGAAAAATAGATATATTATCTTACATTGGTCGGCATTTAATAATGAACCTTTGAAATTCGTAAAAACTTGGAAAAGATAACTGTACTAAAAATATTAAAATTAAAGCTAAATATAGCTTTACCACTGTTAGGATTATTTGGTTTAATAAATGGTTTGTGGAGTAGCAGTTTGTTAATGCTTATCAGTAATAAAGTTGCTGGAACTCCTTTACCGTTTTTTAGTGATTATGATTGGTTGATTTATTTGGTTTTAGTCCTTGTCTCTTTTGTTTTGACGTATTATTTTAAGCGTTACATGATTAAAGTAACCTTGAATTTCGGTAAAGAAATGACGCTTCAGATTATAAACAAACTTAGGTTATGCAATTACGAATCTTATTTACGAATTGGAGAGGCAAGAGTAAGAACTGCAATGTCTGATGTAGGAACACTGGAAGGATTACCCGAAGCCTTTATTGCTTTTTTTAATGCAATAATTATGATGATCGCCGGAATTGGTTATATGTTGTGGCTTTATCCAAAAGGTGCTGTGCTTATAATTATCCTTATTGTGAGTTTAGGGTTCGTCTATGTGAGGAGAAATGAAGCCATTGAAAAAAGTATGGATGAGGAACGTTCTCTTGATGACAGTTTTATGGAGAATTATAATGATTTTTTGCATGGTTTTAATAAAATTAAAATGAGCAGCAAGAGAAGTCATTCTATCTATTTCGATCATATTGTTAAAAATCGTTCTGCAGCAATCAAACTAAATATTAAGGCTGAGTTGGCATCTTTTGGCAATGAACTAATTGGACAGTATTTTTTTTATCTTATAATAGGTACTGTGCTTTTTCTACTGCCTGTTATTTTTGATTTGGATCAAATTGTTATTTCCGGTTTTATGGTTGCTTTTCTGTTTTTGATGGGGCCAATAACTATTTGCATAAATCTTATGAAGAATTTTATTGGATTTAAAATTGCGTTTGACAGAATTAATGAGTTTAATGAGATTACTAGCGGAAATATAAAAGATTCTGATTTAGAGAAAAGTTCAGAGAATCCATTGCCTATTTTTGAAAATCTACTTATTAAAGAATTAAGCTACAATCATATTGATAAACATGGTTTAGTTACATTTGAATTAAAACCTATTACTTTAAAAATAAAAAAAGGCGAAATTATTTTTATTTCCGGAGGTAACGGAAGTGGGAAAAGTACTTTCATTAACCTTCTTTCTGGACTGTATGTACCTAAATCAGGCGAGATAATTTTGAATGATACTATCGTTATTGCAAAAGAGAATCGATCCGATTACAGAGATATGATATCATGTATTTTTTCTGATAACTATTTGTTTTCTGAAAATTATGATGATTTCGATTTGCTTCCTTCTAATGAAAACTTAACAGAGCTTCTGAACAAAATGAAACTTGAAGAAATCATCCGTCCAGATGTAGCAAACAATAAGATATTTCAGAATCTGTCCAGCGGTCAAAAGAAGAGATTGGGATTGATCTATTCATTATTGGAAAATAAAGATATTTTTATTTTTGATGAATGGGCAGCTGAGCAAGATCCTGAATTTAGGAAATACTTTTATGAAAGTATAATTCCTGAACTAAAAAGTAGAGGAAAAACAGTAATCGCAATTACTCACGATGATGCCTACTTCAGTTTCTGTGACCGACTAATAAAATTTAATTACGGAACAATGATAGATCAGGAAATTTTATTTTCTACGGCTCTGGTATAGTTATAATTATATGTTTTTTATTTTTTATACTTTTTAAAATAGGATACAATTTTATTTTTTAAATCAATTTTTTTGTGTTAGAATCATTCTTTTTTAGAATAAGTCAGATGTTCGAGCAGACCTTGGATACAGTTCTACGTTTATAATTTAATCACAACTACTCACTATTATGCAATTACTTAAAGATTATCACTTGTCTCAGGGAGCAAAAATTATTTCATCTTCATTGCCTGGAGAAAAATCAAAAGTTTTATTAGAATTACAGAAAAACATTGAAGGTAGTGTAGTCTCATACCCGAAAAAAATGCCAGTTGCCTTAAAACGAGCAAAAGGGAGCATTGTGGAGGATGTAGATGGAAATCAATTTATTGATTTTTTTGGAGGTTGTGGCGTATTGAATGTTGGGCATAGTAATGCCTTTGTGATGGAATATGTTAAGGAACAACAGGAAGAATTAGTCCATGCATTGGATTTTCCAACAGAAAATAAACTTTTTTTAATTCAAAAAATATTAAACAATTTACCAGAGGAGATTCGTCAGGATTATAAAGTTAGTTTTGGCGGGCCTACAGGTTCAGATGCAGTTGAAGCTGCTATAAAATTAGCAAAAATAAAAACAGGTCGTGATGGCATTATTGCTTTTTCGGGTGGATATCATGGAATGACTTCCGGTGCATTAGCTGTGACCTCTGATACTTTTTTTAGAAAAAAGATATCCTCTCTTATTCCAAATGTACATTTTGTACCTTACAGTTATTGTTATCGTTGCCCATTTAATAAGAAGGAGAATACTTGTAATTATGATTGTGCAAGTCATTTTGAATGGATATTGGAAACAGGACATTCAGGTATAACACTTCCTGCGGCAATTATTTTGGAACCAATACAAGGCGAAGGTGGCAATATCGTTCCTAGAAAAGGATTTTTGGAACGCATAGTCAAAATAGCAAATAAGCATGGTGTTATTGTGATTTTTGATGAGATTCAAAGTGGCTTCTACAGAACAGGAAAATTTCTGGAATTTATGAATACGAAAGCAATACCGGATATAATTACATTCTCAAAAGGTTTTGGGGGAATAGGATTTCCAATTTCGGGATTAATTTATAAAAGGGATATTGAGGCTTGGGAAACGGCAGAGCACATTGGAACTTTTAGAGGTAATCAGGTAAGTATAGCGGCAGCCAGAGGGGCATTTGATTTTATAGAAAAATATAAAATTGAAGAATACGCAAGCTTTATAGGTGACTATTTGAAGGAGCAATTGAATATCATGGCATTAGAGCATCCTTTTATTGGAGAAGTCCGAGGACGAGGTATGATGATAGGTGTAGAGTTTGTAAAAGATAAAAAGTCAAAGAAGCCTTTTCCTGAGTATTTGAAAAAGTTTAGGGAAGAATGTTTTCAAAGGGGATTACTGTTTGAGGTAGGAGGTCATTATAATAATGTGTTGCGATTAGTTCCACCTTTGATTACAACTAAGGATATTGTTGATTCTGCATTAATAATAATGAAAGAGGCCTTTCTTGTTTGTGCAGAAGAGAATTTTAAACAAGCTTTGGTATAAATCCTCTAAGTATCGCAATGAATATAAAATCAAAATTACATATAGCGCAGCAAGAAGTCTATTACGGACAATTGATGAATCCGGAAAGTCCATTATACAATATAGGTGGTTATACAGTTTTTAAAGGGGATTTTGATGTCTCGAAATTTAAGGAAGTATTGGAAGGCTTGCCTAAAGTTTTTGATGTCTTTAATGTCAAATTTGATTTTTCGGAAAATGAACCAGCATTTTATATCAATGATTTTTCAAAAAAAGTTTTTATAGATGAATTGGATTTCTCATCAGAACTTGAACCAAGAAAAAAGGCTAATGAATGGATGCAAAACCAATTTAACATTGCTTTTGATTTAACGCAGGACAAATTATATAAATACACACTGATAAAAATTGAAAAAGATGAATATTGGTGGTTTGTTTGTTTTCATCATTTAATAGCAGATGGATTTGGTTTTGCAATAAAAGTCGATTATGTAATTAATCAATATGAAAATTTTATTTTTAGGGAAGAAGGATCTGAGATAGAGTATCCTTCCTATTTTGATGCGGCACAAAAAAGTTTTGAATATATTAATTCAGAACAATGTAGTAAAGACAAGATTTATTGGGAAGAAAAGTATAAAATTGTTCCAAAAAAAACATTAAACAAAAAATATAAAAATGAAGTAGGAGGTGGGCGATTTTCACTTACTGTTTCAGACTCGGATAAAGCATTGTTTAACCGTTTATCAGAGTCAACAAAGACAAATATCCCACAACTTACGATAGCAGCCTTGTTATTATATTTTGGAAAAATAACAGATCAAAAAACTTTTAGTTTTGGAATTCCTGTTCACAATAGAGCAGGAAGACAAGAAAGAAAAACATTAGGGATGTTTGCCGGAATGCTTGCTTATCAAGGAAATTACGTTAAAGAGCAAGTTTTGTCCGATCTTCTGTCAGAGATTAAGCAGACACAACGAAATGATTACAGGCATCGTTTGTACCCTATTTCGTTTTTGAACAGATCCCTAAAACTATTGTCGGAAAACAGATTGCAGCTTTTCGATGTGGCAGTAAACTATGAGCCTCTGCCTTTCCCAAAATCGTTATCCCCGGATCTTAGTATAGAGATCAAACATTTATCCAGTAGTTTGGTTGAATATCCACTGTCTATTCGATGGTGTGATTACGGGCAAGGTCTTCCTATGGAATTAAATGTCGACTATCAAAAAGAATATTTTAACAACGATGAAATAGAAGTACTAGTTGCAAGACTACTTCATATTATAAGACAGTTTGAGTTTGGATTAAATCAATCTGTTAGTGATTTGTCTATTCTCGACATACAGGAGGAACACCAGTTGTTGGATGTTTTCAATGCTACGTCTGTTGAATATCCTAGAGACAAGACTTTGGTGGATTTATTCGAAGAGCAGGTGCAAAGAACCCCTGATGCAGTAGCGGTTGTTTATGATGGTGAGGAGTTGAGCTACAGGGAGTTGAACGAGAGGTCCAACCAGTTGGGGCATTATCTGAGGGATCAGGGTGTGCAGGCAGATACTTTGGTTGGTATCTGTTTGGAACGCAGTCTGGAGATGCTTGTGGGTATCCTTGGTATTTTGAAATCCGGAGCAGCGTATGTTCCTATCGATCCTGATTATCCACAGGACCGTATTTCGTATATGGTTGGGGATGCAGGAATTAGACAGGTGTTGAGTAGTTCGTCCAGCCATAAGGTACTGGATGGATATGGCGGTCTTAGTGTTGTCCTGCTGGACAGGGATCGGTATATGTTTTCTGGATATCCGACAGTAAACCCGGATGTTGCGGTATCGTCTGATAATCTGGCCTATGTTATTTATACATCAGGAAGTACGGGCAGACCTAAGGGAGTGATGATAGAACATACTACTGTTGTGAACTTAGTTACTTCTCAGTCCCATACATTTAATATTGATTCAAGTGATGTTGTTTTGCAGTTTTCAAATTATGCATTTGATGCTTCGGTAGAACAAATTTTTATAACATTATTGAATGGCAGTAAATTGGTTTTGGTCCAAAAAGAGATAATTCTGAATACAGAAAATTTACTAGATTTTATTGATTCTCAAAAAATCACGCATTTCCATACTACTCCAAGTATGTTGAGTACTTTGCCGGTAAGGACAGATTTAAAATCCTTGAGAAGAGTAGTTGTTGGAGGGGAGATTTGTGGGAAAGATTTAATGAAAGTTTGGAATGAAGGATATTCATTTTATAATGAATATGGCCCAACAGAAACGACAGTAACCTCTACGATAAGCTTTTATGAGAAAGGTACTTATGGAGATAAAGAAATAAATATAGGAATTCCTATAGCCAATACTCAGGTATATATATTAGATTCTGAAATGAATTTATTACCGGTTGGAGTAGTTGGAGAATTATGTGTTGGAGGAGCGGGAGTTGCGCGAGGTTATCTGAACCGAGAAGAATTGACTGCTGAGAAGTTCATAGCAAATCCTTTTGCAGCAGGCGAAAGAATTTATAAGACCGGAGATTTGGCCAGATGGCTTCCTGATGGAAATATAGAATACATCGGCAGGAAGGACAACCAGGTCAAGATCCGCGGTTACCGAATCGAATTGGGCGAGATCGAGAATGCGTTGTCTTTGGTAGCTGGAATCAGCCAGTGCTGCGTACTGGCCAAGGAGGATGCATCAGGGAACAAACGTCTTGTGGGTTATGTGGTATCGGAGGAGAAACTGGACAGGACGTATTTGCAGGATCAACTGAAATCAAGTTTGCC
>NZ_JANKMS010000007.1 GCF_024649945.1 Flavobacterium panacis
GATGGGAGCGGCATCCTTTTGCGGGCGCACAAAACCTCTTTTTATCCCTGAAACCTTATCCCGCAAAAGATACAGCGGACAGCACGACCCGCAGGGGAACGCCATAATCAAAATCATGTAGGTTTTAAAAATGTTAAATTATAGTCAATTGTAGAAGGTTATATATTGATAGTTGGGACTTTTTGAATTTGAATGAGTATTTTTGCCTTTCAATTATTTTATTTAAACATGAAGAAAAATATTTTATTGTTAACACTTCTTGTTGTTACAAGTTTAAGTGCACAGCAACGTCCAAAATTAGTTGTAGGTATAGTTGTCGATCAGATGAAAATGGAATATTTATATCGATTTTCAGATGACTTTTCTCCAAATGGCTTTAAAAGATTAATGAATGATGGATTTGTTTTCCAAAACATGCATTATAATTATATGCCAACTTATACTGCTCCTGGGCATGCTTCAATTTATACTGGTACAACACCTGCTACTCATGGAATTGTTGGGAATGAATGGTTCAGCAGAACTCTAGGAAAAGAAATGTACTGTACAGATGACGCAGGAGTAAAACTAGTAGGTGATGGTACTGCTGAAGAAGGTGCAATGTCTCCTAAAAACCTTCAAAGTACTACGATTACTGATGAAGTTAGAATGGCGACTAACTTTAATGGAAAAGTAATCGGGATGAGTTTAAAGGATCGTGGCGCTATATTGCCGGCTGGACATTTTGCTAATTGGGCATTTTGGTATAGTAAAACAGGATCATTTATTTCTAGTTCTTTTTACGGTGAAAAATTACCTGATTGGGTAACTGAATTCAACAATGAAAAAAACTACTTGAAATACATTAATAAAGGTTGGGATTTATATAAACCAGCTTCTGTTTATAATGAAAGTCTTCCAGATAATAATCCTTACGAAGGGAAATTATACGGAAGTGCAGCTCCAGTTTTTCCATACGATTTAAAATCTATGTATGAGAAAAATGACGCTGGAATTATACGTGCTACTCCTTTTGGGAATGATTTGTTGGCTGAATTTGCAAAAAAAGCAATTGAGAAAGAAGAATTAGGGAAAGATAATATTACCGACTTCTTGACAGTGAGTTTTTCTTCTACAGATTATGTAGGTCACTTACTTGGACCAAGATCTATGGAGCTTCAAGATACTTATTTAAGATTAGATCAAACTATCGCTGACTTTTTAGCTTATTTGGATAAAACGGTTGGAAAAGGAAATTATCTATTATTCTTAACTGCTGATCATGCAGGTGCTGAGAATGTAATTTATTTGAAAGATCGTAAATATAATGTAGATAATTATCCTTCTAAAGAAGTTAAAAAGAGCTTGCAAGACTTCTCAACAAAAACTTTTGGTGTTGATTTGATCCAAAACTATTCAAACTTTAATGTTTTCTTTAATAAACAAATTATAAAAGATAAAGGTTTAGATTTGGCACAGGTGAAAAAGGCTTTCAAAGAATTTTTGATTTCGCAACCTCAAGTTAAAAGAGTTTATACAGAAGAGGATATTTTAGCTAATGGAGGAAATGATTATGCACTAAACTTTGTGGCTAAAGGTTATGATGTGACTCAAAATGGTGATTTAGTAATTGTGGACAAGCCTGGTGATATTGAATATACTGCAACTGGAACATCTCACGGAACAATTTATAGTTATGATACTCATGTTCCAGCCATTTTTTACGGATGGGGAATCAAAAAAGGTGAGTCTTATGACAAAAAAGCTATTACAGAAATTGCTCCAACTATAGCGCAGAAAATCAAAGTTACTTTTCCAAATGGAACTGAAGCAAAAGTTATGCAGGAAGTTTTGGATTCAAAAAAATAAAAACAACTTTATTGAAAAACCTGTCTCAAAAGACAGGTTTTTTTATGTCATAAAAAAAGGCTTTTCAATGTTGAAAAGCCTTTTATAATAGGTGACTTAGTAAGCACTTATTTTAGTATTGGCACTATGCGTTTGCTAATACTATTTCTTCGTTAAAAGGAAGATTCCAAGCTTCAGCAACTCCCTTGTAAAGGATTTTTCCATTCGCAACATTTAATCCTTTTTTCAATTCTTCATTTTCAGCACAAGCTTTCTCCCATCCTTTGTTTGCCAATTGTACTGCGTAAGGTAAAGTAGCATTAGTTAAAGCTAAAGTAGAAGTGTAAGGAACAGCTCCTGGCATATTAGCTACACAATAGTGAACGATATCGTCAATAATGAATGTTGGATTTTCGTGAGTTGTTGGAGTACAAGTTTCAATACATCCACCTTGATCAACAGCTACGTCAACTACAACAGTTCCTGGACGCATTAATTTAAGCATATCACGAGTAATTAAGTGAGGCGCTTTTGCTCCTGGAATTAAAACTGCTCCAACAATTAAGTCAGCATCTTTAATTGCTCTTGTAATATTATAATGGTTAGACATTTCTGTATTTACGTTAGCCGGCATGATATCATCTAACTGACGTAAACGAGGCAAACTTAAATCCATGATAGTTACTTGAGCTCCTAAACCTGCAGCCATTTTTGCAGCTTGAGTTCCTACGATTCCCCCGCCTAAAACTAGTACTTTAGCTGGCGGAACTCCTGGAACACCACCCAAAAGAATTCCTCTTCCTTTTAATGGTTTTTCTAGGTATTTTGCTCCTTGTTGAATTGCCATACGACCAGCAACTTCAGACATTGGAACTAATAATGGTAAACTTCTGTCTGTTTTTTCAACTGTTTCATAAGCTAAACAAACAGCTCCTTTTTCTAACATTGCATGAGTTAGTTCCTCAGAAGATGCAAAGTGGAAATAAGTAAATAGTAATTGATCTTTTTTAATTAATGGATATTCAGAAGCAATTGGTTCTTTTACTTTAATAATCATTTCTGCAATTGCATAAACTTCTTCAATAGTTGGTAAAACTACTGCACCTGCTTCAGCATATTCTTCATCAGCAAAACCACTTCCTAAACCAGCTGTAGCTTGTACATAAACTGTATGTCCGTGTTTTTTCATTTCTGATACACCTGCAGGAGTTAACGCAACTCTGTTTTCGTTATTCTTGATTTCTTTTGGAACACCTATTATCATTTTGTTCTATTTTTTGTTTTTTGTTGAATTTGTTTTACAAAGCTACAGAGAGAGAATAAATTATGGTTTAAGCGTTGTTAAATAAGAAAATATTATTTTATTTTTTACTTTTACAGAAAAATATTCTGTTTGGAGTCGCATTTTATTCTTCAAAAAGAAAAAATGACTAAAAAATATTAATCTAATAAAACGTTTTCGTTATGGCTTTAGATGAAATTGACAAAAAAATCTTACGTCTTTTACAGGAAGATGCGCACTATACTTTAAAAGATATTGCAAACAAAATAAATTTGTCTTTAACACCTGTGCATGATCGGGTGAAACGTCTTGAGAAAGATGGTATTATAGAGAAATATGTAACGATTTTAGACAAGAAAAAACTTGGAAATAATCTCACAGTTTATTGTCAAGTGACACTTACGAAGCAAACTTATGATACCTCAGAAGGATTTAATCAATCGATTTTAAACTTGCCAGAGGTTGTAGAATGTAATTATGTTTCAGGAAATTTTGATTATATGCTAAAGATTATAATTCCAGATATGGAAAGTTATCATCATTTTCATCAAAAGAAACTTTCTGTATTACCTGAGGTTTCCTTGATTAATACCGTTTTTGTAATTTCTGAAGTGAAAAGTACTACAGTTTTGCCGATTTAATTCAAATAAAAAACCACCAAGAAATCTTGATGGTTTGAGAAATGAGTTAGTTTGGTTGAATTAATAATAAGTATAACGTCTTACTTTGGCGATGTATTTTGCTAAACGAATAACCTGATGACTATAACCGAATTCGTTATCATACCAAATGTACAAAACAATGCTTTTTCCGTCTTTGGAAACAATAGTAGCATTACTGTCATAAATAGCTGGAGCAGAAGTTCCAACAATATCAGAAGAAACGAGTTCATTGTTTAATGAATATTTAATTTGCTCTACCAGTTCTCCTTCAAGAGCATATTTCTTCATAATTTTATTAATACCAGCGATAGATGTCGCTTTTTTAACGTCTAAATTTAAAACGACCAAAGATCCGTTTGGAACAGGAACACGAATGGCATTTGAAGTTAATTTTCCTTCTAATGATGGTAGTGCTTTTGCAACGGCATTTCCTGCACCAGTTTCGGTGATCACCATGTTTAAAGCAGCAGCTCTTCCACGTCGGTATTTTTTGTGCATATTGTCAACCAGATTCTGATCATTTGTGTAAGAATGAATAGTTTCTAAATGTCCTTTTGCAACTCCTAAAGTTTCTTCTATTACTTTTAAAACTGGAGTAATAGCATTTGTAGTACAAGATGCAGCAGAGAAGATAGCAACTTCGTCTGGATTGTAATCATTGTGATTTACGCCATACACAATATTTGGAACTCCTTTCCCTGGAGCTGTCAATAAAACTTTTTCTACACCATTAGATTTTAAATGCCTTTTTAAAGCTTCTTCTGTTGTATATGCTCCCGTATTGTCAATCAATAAAGCATCATTGATTTCGTATTGTGTATAATCTATTTCTTCTGGAGAGTTTGCTGATATAATATGAACCGTAGTTCCATTAATTATTAAAGCATTGTTTTTAGTATCGGCAATTACAGATCCATGAAAATCACCATGAATGGAATCGTAACGAAGAAGAGAAGCTCGTTTCTCTAAACTTGTAGCATCATTTTTATCTCTTGTGACAATGGCCCTTAAGCGCAATTGGTTTCCTTTTCCGGTTTTAGACATTAGCTCTCTTGCTAATAAACGTCCGATTCTTCCAAAACCATAAAGGACAACATCTTTAGGATGAATTTCTTTTGATGATTTTGCTTTTTTCAATTTATCGATAACAAAATATCTTGCATCAGGATATTTTTCATCTTCGAATCCATATTCATAAGTTAATTTTCCAAGATCTATTTTTGCGGGCGGAAGATCTAATGAAGAAACGACTTTGGCAATTTCGACAGAGTCAAATATGGTAATTGGTTTTCCAACAAATTCACCAGCATATTGATGAAGATTGATAATATCGCTGACATTTTTATCTAGTAATTGGTTTTTGAATAAAACCATTTCTATCGATTTGTCATACCATAAATCACTTATGATTTTAATTAATTCGACACCAGCTCTTCTTCGGTCGACTTGTAAGGATACCTCTTTTTGGTACAAAGATTTGTTGTTCATAATTTAATAAATTGAAATAATAAAACACTCACTTATTTTATAATTTGGCGCAAAAGTATCTATTTCAATCGATTTCGTAAACTATTTTAGCATTTATTTTTGAAAATGAAAAAGCCACCTTAATTTTTATTAAGATGGCTTTTTTAGTTTTCAGTCGCAGTCGCGGTTTTCAGTTTTTTGCTAACTGTAAACTGTTACTGTAAACTGTTACTGTAAACTGATACTTAAATAATAATTCTAAAAACTTCTCCATTTCTGTTGATCATTTCGATTCGAACACTTTGTCCTTCATCTTTTTTACTTAGAAGTTTTGAAACTGTTTCAACATTTGTTGCTTTAACATTGTCAATACTTAGAATAATATTTCCTTGCAATTCATTTTGGTACTGCATTAAATTCTCGTTTGTGATGTTTTTGATTTTTACACCATAATCAATTCTGAATTTTTTCTTATCTGCAGCGTCGATGTTTTCTAATTCTATTCCTTTAAATTCGGCGCTGTAGAATTCGTTTTTACTTAAAGTTACGGGAACTGTTTTTGTTTTTCCGTCTTTAATATAAGTCACTTTTACAACATCATTTGGACGTTTCGTATTAATGTAACCAGATAAATCTGCATATGTAGAAATGTTTTGGTCATCCAATTTTACAATAATGTCTCCTTTGCCTAAACCAGCTTTTTCTGCACCAGAATTTTTAGTAACTCTATTAATATAAAATCCTTGTGTTTCTGTCACTCCTAATTCTTTAGAAGCCATTGCATTTAATTCACCACCTTCAACACCCAAAATACCTCTCTGAACATTTCCATACTCCATAATATCTTCGATAATTTTTCTTGCGATATTAGAAGGAACTGCAAAAGAGTAACCTACATAAGAACCCGTCATTGATGAAATCATAGTATTAATACCAATTAATTCTCCTCTTGCATTTACTAACGCTCCACCGCTATTACCTGGATTTACGGCAGCATCTGTTTGAATAAAAGATTGAATTCCGCTCTGATCCAAATTTCTGGCTTTCGCCGAAACAATTCCAGCAGTTACAGTCGATGTCAGATTGTACGGATTTCCAACAGCCAACACCCATTCGCCCACTTTTACACTATCAGAATTTGCGAAAGCAGTGTAAGGAAGTTTTTCGTCTGCGTTGATTTTCAACAAAGCAATATCCATTTTAGAATCTGTACCAATTAATTTTGCTTTGTATGATTTCTTATTGTTTAAAGTAATCTCAATTTCTGTGGCATCTTTAATTACGTGATTATTAGTCACAATATAACCATCTTCAGAAATAATTACACCAGAACCAGTTCCTACTTGTTCCTGTTGCTGTTGTCCTCCGTAACCATAGAAAAACTCTAACATTGGATTGCTTACAGTTCTTCGGGAAACGTTTTTAACGTGAACAACGGTATGAATTGTTTTGTCTGCGGCTTCGGTAAAATCGACTGTCTCAGCTCCTAAACCAACATTTTTTCCGTACGAGTTAGGGGCAAGAGTTACAACAGAATTTCCTTTTCCAAAAAAAGAATTGTTGCTTTCAAATAATAACTTGTAAGCACCAAGAGTAATAGCACCACTCAATAATGACACTATAAATAAGGCTGAAAATCTTTTCATATTAAAATATGTAATTAAGTTATTAGAATTTATGTTCATGTTTTATTTAACGTAAAATTACTTCAAAAAATTATTTGTAAAAATGGTTTAACGCTCTTTAACAATGATTAACATTTCCTTAATTAATAGTTCGTATTTTTGTGTAAAATTATGTAGCTGTAGTTTTATAAAGCACAATATAATTAGTAATAATTTAAGAGTATTGTTGTTTTTATAGTTGTAATTTTATTTTAAAAAGGGTTAATATTTAAAGATTTAATATATTGATGAAGCTGTATTTATCTTTAAAAACAAACAAAATCTAGTATTATAAATGATAACATTAAAGGGAGAATCGATTTATTTGCGTGCGCTCGAACCACAAGATTTGGAGTTTATTTATGCCATTGAAAATGATCAGAGTATTTGGGAAGTTAGTAATACCCAAACTCCGTATAGCCGTTTTTTAATAAAGCAATATTTAGAAAATGCACATCAGGATATTTATGAGGCAAAACAACTTCGTTTGGCTATCTGTCAGGATGAAGATTTTCCAGCTCTTGGATTGATTGATTTATTTGATTTTGATCCACGAAATAATAGAGCAGGTGTTGGTATTGTAATCCAAAAGGAAGAAAATAAAGGACAAAATATTGGTTCTGAGGCTTTAGAGCTTTTGATAAAATACGCTTTTTATAATTTAAATCTTCATCAGTTGTATGCAAATATAGGAGTAGAAAATGAAGCTAGTATCGCACTTTTTACTAAATTTGGTTTTGAGAAAATTGGAATAAAAAAAGATTGGATTTTGCTTCACAATAAATATCATGATGAAGCAGTTTTTCAACTAATTAATAAATAAATTTAAATTTTAAGCTTTGAGTCTAAAGAAAATTATCACGATAAGTGCTGTAGCCATAATTTCAGTTCTATTGATTTATGGTTTTATTTTAATCAGTAAAATTTTTAGTTCTAATACTAAATTTGAAGAAAAAGAATTATACGTCTACGTGCCAACAGGTGCAAATTATGCAGATGTAAAGAAAATACTAACTCCTTACGTAAAAAACTTTGGCAACTTTGAAATGGTTGCCGAAAAGAGAGACTATCCTGAAAATGTAAAATCAGGTCGTTTTCTTTTAAAGAAAGACATGAATAATATCGACTTAGTTCGTGCAATGCGTTCTAATATTCCTGTGAAATTGGTTTTTAATAATCAGGAACGATTAGAGAATTTTGCCGGAAGAATTGGCAAAGAAATCGAAGCTGATAGTTTGTCTTTAGTGAAAGCTATAAAGGATTCTACTTTTTTAGCGGCAAACGGATTTAATGAAGACAATGTGTTTGCAATGTTTATTCCGAACACTTATGAAATTTATTGGAATACCTCTGCTGAGAAGTTCCGTGATAAAATGATTAAAGAATATCATAATTTCTGGACAGAAGAAAGAATTGCTAAAGCCAAAGCGCAGGGATTAACTCCAGTTCAAGCTACAATTCTAGCTTCAATTGTGCATAAAGAATCAGTTAAAAAAGACGAAAGACCTCGTATTGCGGGTGTATATTTAAATCGTTTACGTTTAGAAATGCCTTTACAAGCAGATCCGACAGTTATCTATGCTTTGAAACTTCGTGATAATGATTTTGATCAGGTTATAAAAAGAGTTTTTTATAATGATTTAGTAATGAAATCGCCTTACAATACTTATGTAAACAAAGGACTTCCTCCTGGACCAATTGCAATGCCTGATATTACAGCACTAGAAGCAGTTTTAAATCCAGAGAAAAACGATTACATCTATTTCTGTGCAAGTGTGGAGCGTTTTGGATATCATGAATTTGCAGCAACATTAGCAGAACATAATGTAAATGCAAAAAAATATTCTGACTGGATTGCAAGTCAAGGAGTAACGAGATAATTTACTTTTAAAATAAAAATGTGAACCGAAGTCAATTTAACTTCGGTTTTTTTATTGCTAATTTTTCACTGAAAATTGATTTTATTTTCAAAATTATTGAATTACTTTTTTTTGACATTTTTGAATTGATAGTGATAAAAAAATACACTTTTTTTGTATTCAAATTTTATAAAATTCAAAAACTCATTTTCAAAATTGGCATGAAAAAGATAATTTTATTGTAATCTATTTCTTTCTTTTTGTATGAATTTGCTTAAAATTAATATAAAATTGAATTTTTTTTGACCTAAAATTTCCATTTTCAAGGTTAAAAAATCGTTACCAAAATCTTTCGGAATCCATTAGTATAGTTGGGATTAAAGCGAATCCTACTTTTTCTTTAAAAATGTTAAAATGCTGGTTTTAAGCATATTTTGAAAAAGCCTTATCTTTGCACCGTAGAAATTTCAAGAGAGTGACAGTGTCTTGAAGAAAAACAATTTATGATAAAGAAATGGTATTTTTATGCGAGTTTAGTCGTTATTATTACATTTTTAAGTTTGGGATTTATTCCCAATAAAACAGAAGCCAAACCTTGGTTTTTAGTTGAAAAAACAGATGGATCAGAATACATTTTTCCATCGAAAGAAAAAGATGATTATCCGAACACCAACGTCCCATACACAGGAAATCACCTTATAGGATTTAAAGAAGCTGTAGCTTTTAAAGAATCACAAGGGAAATACAGATTAGTTAATTCTCTTGGTTACATGGGTAAATATCAATTTGGTTCTAAAGCTTTGAGAGCAATTGGAATTAATGATAACAAAGCCTTTTTAAAAGATCCTGCTCTACAAGAAAAAGCTTTTACGGCTTTATTAGCCAAAAACAAATGGATTTTACGTTACGAAATTGAAAAGTACAATGGTAAAATCATCAATGGTATTGAAATTACCGAATCTGGAATTTTAGCTGCAGCGCATTTAGGTGGTGCAGGTTCTGTAAAGAATTTTTTCAAAAACAAAGGAGGCAGACATTTTAGAGATGCTTTCGGAACTTCTTTGAAAAGCTATCTGAGAGATTTTGCGGGTTATGATCTTTCTTTTATAGAGGCAGATAATAATGCGAAAGTTAACGACTAAATGAAAAAATAAAATCCCTTGTAAAAAGGGATTTTATTTTTTTAATCTATTAAAGCTTCTAAGATTTTTATTGCGGCTTCGCTAATTTTGGTTCCAGGCCCAAAAACAGCTGATGCTCCAGCATCAAACAAAAATTGATAGTCCTGAGACGGAATTACGCCACCAACGATTACCATTATATCTTCACGTCCGTGTTTTTTTAATTCGTCAATAACTTGCGGAACTAAGGTTTTATGTCCTGCTGCAAGGGATGAAACTCCTAAAATATGAACATCATTTTCAACAGCTTGTTTTGCTGCTTCAGCTGGAGTTTGAAATAATGGACCTATATCAACGTCAAAACCTACATCGGCATAACCTGTTGCTACTACTTTTGCGCCGCGGTCATGTCCATCTTGCCCCATTTTTGCAATCATAATTCTAGGGCGTCTTCCTTCTTGTTTGGCAAAAACATCTGCTAATTGTTTTGCTCGCTCAAAATTCTCGTCATTTTTTATTGCTGCACTATACACTCCGCTAAAAGATTTAATTTGTGCTTTAAAACGACCGAAAACAGTTTCCAATGCACTACTGATTTCGCCAAGTGTTGCTCTATTTCGAGCTGCCTCAATAGCGATTTCTAGTAAATTGCCTTGTCCCATTTGTGCACAAAGGATTAATTTTTCTAGTGAACTATTTACTTTTTCTGAATCTCTAGTTTGTTTTATTTCTTCAAGACGTTCGATTTGTTGCTTACGAACCAATTGATTGTCTACATCTAAAATATCTAACGGATCTTCTTTTTCTAAACGATATTGATTTACACCAACAATAATATCTTGTCCGCTGTCAATTCTGGCTTGTTTTCTCGCCGCAGCTTCTTCAATTCGAAGTTTCGGAATTCCAGCTTCTATGGCTTTTGTCATTCCGCCCAATTCTTCCACTTCTTCAATTAGCTTCCAAGTTTTTTCAACGATTTCGTTAGTCAAACTTTCAACATAATAACTTCCAGCCCAAGGATCAACTGTTTTAGTTATTTTGGTTTCTTCCTGAAGGAATATTTGAGTATTTCGAGCAATTCTTGCGGAGAAATCTGTTGGAAGTGCAATGGCTTCGTCTAAAGCATTGGTATGTAAAGATTGAGTTCCTCCAAAAACTGCAGCAGAAGCTTCAATGCAAGTTCTCGCCACATTATTAAAAGGATCTTGTTCTGTTAAGCTCCATCCGCTAGTTTGGCAATGCGTTCTTAGCGCTAAAGATTTATCACTTTTCGGATTGAATTGTTTTAGCAATTTAGCCCAAATCATTCGTCCGGCTCTCATTTTGGCAATTTCCATAAAATGATTCATTCCGATTGCCCAGAAAAAAGATAATCTTGGAGCAAAATCGTCAATCGTCATTCCGGTCGATAATCCGGTTCTAATATATTCTAAACCATCAGCTAAAGTGTATGCTAATTCAATATCTGCCGTCGCGCCTGCTTCCTGCATATGATAACCAGAAATAGAGATCGAATTGAATTTCGGCATTTTTTTGCTTGTAAATTCAAAGATATCGGCAATAATTTTCATTGATGGAGTTGGAGGATAGATATAAGTATTTCGTACCATAAACTCCTTTAAAATATCATTTTGGATTGTTCCGGCTAATTTTTCTGGACTAACGCCTTGTTCTTCAGCCGCAACAATATAAAAAGCCATAATGGGTAAAACAGCGCCATTCATGGTCATAGAAACTGACATTTCATCTAACGGAATCTGGTCGAAAAGCACTTTCATGTCTTCAACAGAATCAATTGCAACGCCTGCTTTTCCAACATCGCCAACAACTCTTTCGTGATCTGAATCGTAACCGCGATGGGTTGGAAGATCAAAAGCAATGGAAAGTCCTTTTTGCCCCGCAGCTAAATTTTTTCTGTAAAAAGCATTACTTTCTTCCGCTGTAGAAAATCCTGCATATTGACGAATCGTCCACGGGCGTCTCACGTACATTGTTGCATATGGCCCGCGTAAGTTTGGTGCAAAACCAGCTCCGAAATCTAGAAATTCCAAATCTTCGATATCTTTCTCCGAATAATTTCTTTTGATTTCAATTCCTTCAGCGGTCGTAAAGTTATCTGTCAAGCCTTTTTGATTTTTAACTTCCGACTTTTGATTTTGAAGCGTAATATGTTTAAGGTCTTTTCTAATCATTGAGACACTTTTTTGATTTTTTAATTAATTACTTTTAAGAGACTATTCCAATTCTAATCGTTCTTGCTCCATTTTCTCTGCCAATCTTTTTTCGATTATCGGCGTAATTAATGTTTTTCTTGGTTTTATTTTTACAAAAGGAAACAACTCTAAATCATGTTTCATTCTGTCTTCTTTGTTTGGATATTTATTGGTGCCTAATAAAATTTCTTTTTTAGAATCGAATAATTCTTGCTCTTTATTAGCGCTTTCCTGAATTTTCTTTTTGATTGTGCCATCATTTAAAAGTTTCAAGAAACCTCCGTTTGCTTCAATATCTTTGAATACAGTCAAGCTTTTTTCAGCAAGCTGCATGGTTAAACTTTCAATGTAATAACTTCCGTCTGCTGGATTATTTACTTTATCGAAATAACTTTCATGTTTTAAAATCAAAAGCTGGTTTCTGGCAATTCGATCTCCAAATTCATTGTCTTTATGATATAATGAATCATAAGGTAAATTGGCGATTGCATCTGCACCACCTAAAATTGCTGACATACATTCAGTTGTTGTACGCAGCATATTGACATTGTAATCGTAAATGGTTTTGTTTCGTTTGGTTGGTGTTACCAAAAAATGACATTTTATATTCGGATTATATTCTGTTGCAATTAAATCAAACAACATTCGAAGTGCACGAAGTTTGGCGATTTCGAAAAAATAATTGGTTCCAACAGAAATTTGAAAAACAATTGATTTTGCTGTTCCTGAAAAACGATTCAAATATTCGTTTGCATGAGCTAAACTATACCCAATTTGTTGTGTAATATTGGCTCCAGCATTTTGGTACAAACCTAAGTCTACACTTAATAGATTTAAATTGGTTGTATTTTTAAAAAGTAAATCTAAAGTTTCAAAGTTGTTTTTCTCTGAAGTTGTAAACCAATTTCCATCTTTTGCTAATTGCCCGATTGGGTCAAAATTGCAGTAAAAATGAGCTTTTTTCTGAATCGAAATGGTATCTAGTTTTTTAACGAAATCGATTGAGATGAAAGTGAAATTAAAGTAAACAGTTTTGTTTTCTAAAGGAAGATTCTCTAGTAATTTTTGAACGTCAATTTTATCATTTTGAATGGTAAAACGAAGGCTTTCTGCGCCTCTTTCTAAAGTGTTTAAAGCGCGTTCGATAGATTTTTCTATATCAAAAACAAAAATATTTTGGCAGATTTTAAAATCTGAGGCTTGTGTATTTACATTAGCTGCTTTTGTAAACTCATCGCTGTGATAAAAAGGTTTTACCTGAATATCTTCTGGTGAATTCCAAATAACAGTTTGATTGTAATCGGCTCCATCTAATTCAAACTGAATTTTTTGTTTCCATTGTTTGGATGAAATCGGATTAAAATCGTCGAATAGGTTAGTGGCCATTGTATTTTGTTTGATTATTCTTTGTCTTGAATGGTGTCTCCTTCAAATTGTATGATATAAATATCTTCGCTATCTTTTTTCATGAAATACTTTTCGCGTGCGTATTTCTCAATTTGTTCCGGATTTTTGAGCTGTTTAATCTGCTCCTGATCTTTTTTGATTTCTTCCTGATAATATTTTTTATTATCCTGAAGTTCGTGAATTTGCTCATCTAAAAAGCGATGATCAAAATAGGAGTAATTGTCTAGAAACAACATCCAAACAATAAAAAACAGCAATACCCAAACGTATTTGTTTCCAAGGTATTTAAACCATTTTTTGCCTTTGTATGGATTCTTAAATTTCATTTTAAACGAATATTTCTTTTGAATTTGAGTGGTTGTTTCTAGCCCCGATAGTAGTGAAAATCCTTTTGTGCCGGGGTTCGGCACAAAAGATTGAAACGGATAGCGGGAATCAGCTCCTAATTATTATGGACTAAATTTACGATAAAAATTATAAAATTCTCTGATTAATTACAGCGCGAACTACATCAATTGCTACCGTATTGTATTTGTCATTTGGAATAATAATATCTGCAAAAGCTTTAGATGGCTCGATAAATTGCTCGTGCATAGGTTTTAAGGTTGTTTGATAACGATTTAAAACTTCATCGATATCACGTCCACGTTCTGAAATATCTCTTTTTAAACGACGAATTAATCTTTCATCAGAATCGGCATGAACGAATACTTTAATGTCGAACATATCTCTTAATTCTGGATTGGTTAAGATTAGAATTCCTTCCACAATCATAACTTTTCTAGGATGAGTCGAAACCGTATCGTCTGTTCTGTTGTGTTGAACGAAAGAATAAACAGGTTGATCGATCGTTTCTCCAGCTTTTAAAGCTTTCAAATGACTTACCAATAAATCAAAATCAATCGCTCTAGGGTGATCAAAATTAATTAATGCTCTTTCGTCAAAAGACAAATTGGTAGTTTCTTTATAATAAGAATCTTGAGAAATTACCCCAACTTCTGTATGTGGCAATTCGTTCATGATTTGGTGTACTACTGTTGTTTTTCCACTTCCTGTTCCTCCGGCGATTCCTATAATGAGCATATATTTGATGTTATAATTTGTTTCGCAAAAATAATAATTTAACTGAATCGCTAAACATATTATCTGTTTTAAACCATATAAGTAATATAAGTAAATTTAAGCAGAAATTTTTTTAAGTAAAACAATACTTCACTGAACTTATATTACTTATATGGTTAAAATGTTTGTTTTTATTATAAAAAAAATCCCGAAAGTAAACCTTCGGGATTTCGTGCAATCAGTATAGTTTTAAAAAATATTCTGAATTTAGTAAGCACTTGTAATTATTTATTCTTTTTTGCTTTTATCATCATTTCAAGCTGATCCCAAAGTTCTTCTGGAATTGCTTCTAATAAATTGAATTGTCCAGCGCCTTTTAACCATTCTCCTCCGTCAATCGTGATTACATCTCCGTTGATATAAGATGAGAAGTCAGATACTAAATAAGCGGCTAAATTTGCCAATTCTTGGTGATCTCCAACTCTTTTTAATGGCACTTTTTTAGCCATATCAAATTTCTCTGAAAGATCTCCGGGTAATAATCTGTCCCAAGCTCCTTTTGTTGGGAATGGTCCTGGAGCAATGGCATTAGAACGAATTCCGTATTTTGCCCATTCTACAGCAAGACTTCTCGTCATTGCCAAAACTCCTGCTTTTGCTGTAGCACTAGGAACTACATAAGCAGATCCTGTCCAAGCGTAAGTTGTCACAATATTTAAAATCGTTGCCGAAGTTTGTTTGGTATCGATCCAGTGTTTTCCGAAAGCTAGCGTACAGTTTTTAGAGCCTTTTAGTACGATATCAATAACAGTATCAAAAGCATTTGCAGATAATCTCTCTGTTGGAGAAATAAAATTTCCTGCTGCATTGTTTAAAAGAACGTCTACTTTTCCGAAAACTTTTAACGTTTCCTGAAGCATATTTTCTACTTCTTCGTAATGACGAACATCACATTGAAGTGGTAAACATTTACCTCCAGTTTCGCTTTCCAGTTCGGCAGCTGTAGTTTTTAACTTCTCTAAATCTCTAGAAGTTATGGCTACCTGAGCTCCTAATTCGAGAAAATATTTGGTCATAGCTTTGCCTAAACCGCTTCCGCCGCCTGTAACGACAATGACTTTGCCTTGTAAAGCATCATCACGTAACATTTTGTCTGTGTAGCTCATACTTTTTCTTTTTTTGCAATATTAGTTAAATTAAATAGGATGCATGCATAATAATGTTATAAAATTTTAATAAACTTTATATTTTGCATAATTTTTTCGCTGCTGATTCTAATGTGAAGTCATCTTTGGCAAAGCAAAAACGTATTAATTTTTGATCTTTATGATCGGAATAAAAAGTAGAAATCGGAATCGCTGCAACTCCATGATCGATAATCAGGTTTTTACAAAACGTAACATCATCTTCGTTTGAAATATTGGCGTAAGAAGCAACTTGAAAATAAGTTCCTTCACAAGGTTTTAGTTCAAAACGACTATTTTGAAGCAGTTTTTGAAAATAATCTCTTTTTTCTTGATAGAATTTTCCAAGTAGATTTACATCAACAACATCTAAATATTCGTTGATCGCAAATTGAGAAATGCTGTTGACACTAAAAACCAAAAACTGATGTACTTTTTTGATTTCTTTCATTAAATGTTCTGGTGCAATCGTGTAACCAATTTTCCAGCCTGTAATATGAAATGATTTTCCGAAAGAAGAAACCATAATACAACGATCTAAAAGAAAATCTTTAGTGTGTGCCGATATATGTTTTTCTTCAAAAGTAATGTATTCGTAAACTTCATCAGACAAAATGATGATGTTGGGATATTTTTCAAGAAGATTTTTTAACTGAATAAAATCATTTTCGGTTAAAATTTTCCCAGTTGGATTATGCGGATTATTGATAATCATCATTCTGGTTTTTGCAGAACATGCTTTTTCAATTCTTTCCCAATTTGGAGTATAATCGTCGTTTAATGCTAGTCGAACAGGTTTTGCTTTGCAAAGTAAAACAGGGGATTCATACGAATCATAACTTGGATCGAGAATAATTACTTCGTCATTTTCCTTTACTAAAGCCAAAATAGTGGTGAAAATTCCTTGTGTTGCGCCAGCTGTAACTAAAAGTTCTGTTTCAGGATTGATTGTTCTATTGTAAGAACTCTGAGTTAATTGAGCAATTTTGTTCATCAAAGGCGGATAACCTGCCATTGGTGTATATTGATGAACGTTTTCTTTTGATAATCTTGCAACGATATCGGTCAGTCTTTCATCAACAGGAAAGTTTGGAAATCCCTGAGAAAGATTTATCGCATTATATTCAGCTGCCATTTTTGACATTACCGTAAATATGCTTGTAGTTACGTTTGGAAGTTTACTCATGATAAAGTTTGATTAGGGAAAACTTGTGAGCAAGTTGTGAAAAGATTTACTATTTAATATCTGGCATATTTATTAAGAGAGGTGTAGAATACAAAACCCGAACCAGTTTGTTTTGGTGTCTTCCAGGAGTCCATTTGGGAGATTTTTTTAAAACTCTAATGGCCTCGGTTGCCGTTTCATAACCTAAATCTTTTAAGATTTTAAAATCGCTCAGAGAACCATCTTTTTCTACGACGAAGACCGTATAGATTTTTCCTTTAAGATCTGGATTTTCTTTTGGAATTGCGAAATTTGCTTTAACGAATTTTTCAAATGCAATTCTTCCTCCCGGAAAATCCGGTTTAACATCTATTCCTGCTGTATTGTAAACTGTATAATCATTATTAGGTTCGTCTCCTTCTGGAAATTTTTGATTATTAGGTTCGTCAATAGTTAGAATGTCATTTGTTTTTGTCTCTTGTGCAAATGTATTTTGTACAAAGAAAATTAAAAGAAAGAAAAGAATTTTTTTCATTTTAAAATTGGCTTACATTTTATGAATAATAAAAATAGTCGGTCGCTTATCAATATCAATTTTTAATTTTTTCCAATCAGCTACTTTCAAAGTTTTGATAAACTCAGTTGGTAATGTAATATCGGTTGCAATACAAAGATGAGTTGCAGGACTTAAAATCTGCAAAAGATCTTCAATCAGTTTATTGTTTCTATAAGGTGTTTCAATAAATAACTGAGATTGATTTTTATCATAAGATAATTTCTCGAAATGACGAATTGCCGATTTCTTTTCGTCTTTATCAATTGGTAAATATCCATTAAAAGTAAAGCTTTGACCATTCATTCCCGAAGCCATCATCGCTAATAGGATAGAAGAAGGTCCAACCAAAGGGACTACTTGAATTCCTTTTTCATGCGCCAGTTTTACAATTACTGCACCTGGATCTGCAACACCTGGGCAACCTGCTTCGCTCATTAAACCCATATTTTTTCCTTCTAATAAAGGTTGGATGAAATCTAAGTGTTCGCTCGTTTCAGTTCTTTTATTTAAAGTAAAAAGAATCAATTCCGATTGTTTCTTTTCAGGATAGACTGCTTTTATAGATTTTCTAGCTGTTTTGTCGTTTTCAACTATATAATGGTCGATAACTTCTATCGTTCTTCTAACGGTTTGAGGTAAAACATCCATCGGATCGCTTTCGCCCATTGTTGTTGGAATTAAATATAATTTTCCGAGAAGTTTCATGTGTAAGTATTTAAAATTAAAAAATTCAATTATCTCAGTTTCTGAAACAATTGAATTGAAGTTATGCGTGTTTTTTGATGAGTTTATCAGCAATGATGTCAGTTACTTCGTCAAGCATTTGATAAACGTTTTCAAATCCGTTTGTAGCACCATAATAAGGATCAGGGACATCTACATTTTCATCTGGAAATAATTCATTCAGAATTAAATGAATTTTAGTTTTATGTTCTGGTCTTTTAGTCAAGTGACTTACATCGTTGAAATTGGAGTTGTCCATTACATAAATGTAATCAAACTCATCAAAATCACTTGATTTAATCTGTCTTCCTTTTTGCTGACTAATATTGATGCCGTTTTTTCTGGCTACTTCAATCGAGCGCTTGTCTGGACAATGGCCTACATGCCAAGAACCTGTTCCTGCCGAATCGACAAAGAATTTATCTTGAGGTAATTTAGAAGCTAAAATTCCTTCTGCTAAAGGAGATCTACAGATATTCCCTAAACAAACCATTAAGATTTTTACAGGCATGGTACGTCTTAAAGCGTTAGTTTTTTGTTGATGTCTTCAACAAACTTTTTAAATTGTTTGTCTGTAGAAACTAAATTGTCAACCGTTTTACAAGCGTGAAGAACAGTTGCGTGATCACGGTCTCCAATTTGTGAACCAATATTTGCCAAAGAAGCTTTAGTGAATTTCTTTGCAAAAAACATCGCTAATTGTCTTGCTTGTACAACGTGCCTCTTTCTTGTTTTAGACTGAAGTGTTTCAATATCCAATTGGAAATAGTCTGAAACAATTTTTTGAATATAATCGATTGAGATTTCTCTCTTTACATTTTTAACAAATTTCTCTACAACGCTTTTCGCTAACTCGATTGTAACTTCTTTTTTGTTGAAAGAAGACTGAGCGATTAACGAAATAATTGCACCTTCAAGCTCTCTAACATTTGATTTGATGTTACGAGCAACATATTCTAAGATATCTTCTGGCATTTCTACACCATCACGATATAAGATGTTTTTTAAGATTGAAATACGAGTTTCGTAATCAGGCTGGTGCAATTCTGCAGATAATCCCCATTTAAAACGAGACAATAATCTTTGTTCGATATCCTGCATGTCAACAGGAGCTTTATCAGAAGTTAAGATTACTTGTTTTCCGTTTTGGTGTAAATAGTTGAAAATATGAAAGAATACGTCTTGTGTTCCTGATTTTCCTGATAAAAACTGAACATCATCAATGATTAAAACATCGATTAACTGGTAAAAGTGAATAAAATCATTACGATTATTCTTTTTAACAGAATCAATGTATTGTTGCGTGAAAATCTCAGCTGAAATATATAAAACGGTCTTTTCCGGATACTTATCTTTTACTTCTACACCTATAGCATGTGCTAAGTGTGTTTTTCCTAAACCAACTCCTCCAAAAATCAATAACGGATTAAATGAAGTTCCTCCTGGTTTGTTAGCAACCGCCATACCCGCAGAACGAGCCAAACGGTTAGAATCTCCTTCTAAGAAATTATCAAAACTGTAGTTCGGATTTAACTGAGACTCAATTTTTAAATTTCTAATTCCAGGAATTACAAACGGATTTTTTAGTTCAGGATTTAAGTTTTTAAACGGAGCATCAACTTCTTGCGGTTTCATTGGCACTCTATTGGCACTTGGCAGCTGCTCGGTAAACGGCTGTTTGTTACCATAAGTGTTCTCCATTTTAATTTTATAGAGTAACTTTGCGTTTTTTCCCAGTTCTTTGGTTAACGCAACTTTCAACAATTTTACGTAGTGTTCTTCTAGCCACTCGTAGAAAAATTTACTTGGAACTTGAATATATAATGCGTTGTCGGTTAGCTCAACTGATTTGATTGGCTCAAACCAAGTTTTATATGCTTGGTCTTGAATATTATCCTTTATAAAGGACAAACAGTTTTCCCATACCGATTGAGCAGTTTTAGTCATAGATTCAGATAAATTTTTTATTATTGTTATAAAGATTCTCCTAATAAAAAAGGAGCAATTTTATTCCGTATTTCGGGATAACAAATATGTGAACAAATTTCTGTAAAAAAAAATATTTTGGTATCTAATTTTATAAAAAAAAGTTGTAAAAGGGCTTTTTAAATTCGAATTTTTTTAATATTTTATCAATGAAAAATCATCAGACTCAAGTACGAGTTCGTTACTCAGAAACCGACCAAATGGGAGTCGTTTATCACGGAAATTATGTTCCTTATTTTGAAATCGGACGCGTGGAATGGCTTAGAAATAAAGGAGTTTCGTATAAAAGTATGGAAGAAAGCGGAATTGGCCTCCCGATTGTGAACATGAATATAAATTACAAAAAATCGGCGAGATATGATGAACTTTTAACAATTCATACGACTTTCAAAAGTCACTCTTCTGTGAAGATCGAATTTGACTGCGCAATTTATAATGAGGCAAATGAGTTATTAACAACTGCATCATTTATTTTGGTATTTGTTGCGTTAAAAACAGGTCGTCCAACAGCTCCTCCAGACTATATTTTGGAAATATTTAAATCTCTTGAATAATTGTTAAAACGAGTAAGATTTTGATGTTAATTTATATTAATTTAATATCAATTTCGAACATTAAATCAAAAATGCTGAACACTGTTTCGGCATTTTTTTTTCGCGTTTTTGTCACAATTTTGCCAATTGGCAGTCCAGAAATTTCATCCATTTCCATTTCTTGAGATACGATTTCTAATTTTTTTTCTTTGATCACACGCATTACTTTATTCATGTTTTTGTAATCAAAAGAAATTAAAAATTCAACATCGATTGTTTTTTCGACGATCTCACAAACTTCTAAAGTCATTTGAGCAGTTGTTCTATAGGCTGCAATCAAACCGCCAACACCTAATTTTACTCCACCAAAAATACGAACCGCAACTACAAGAACGTTGGTTAATCCAAAAGATTGTATTTGTCCGTAAATTGGTGCTCCTGCTGTATTGCTAGGTTCACCGTCGTCATTTGCACGATATGAGATTTTGTTTCCAACTCCTATTTGATAAGCATAACAATAATGTACTGCATGTGGATGTTGTTTTTTAAGATCCTCAATAATAGGTTTTACTTCATCTTCATGATCTATCGGAAAGGCGTAGCCAAAGAATTTACTGCCTTTTTCTTTAAACAGTATTTCTTCAGATGCAAAAGCAATAGTTTGATAAGTATCGTTAATTTCCAAAAGCTGTATTCTAAATTCTATTTTATTTTTTTGCCACAGATTAAAGGATTTTAAAGGATTCTTTTTTTGGAAATCTGTGTAAATCCTTTAATCTGTGGCTTATTTTTTATTCTTAAAGTATGTTCTTTTTATAAAGGTCAACCACATCTTCTTTTCCAACTTGAAGATTCCATACTTTAATTCCTAAAGCTGCGGCGCTGTCTGTGTTTTCTGTTTTATCATCAACAAACAAAGTGTTTTCTGCAACTAGATTGTTCTGCTCTAAAACAAATTGATAAATTTTTGGATCTGGTTTTCTCATTCCAATATCAAATGAAAAATATACCTTTTCAAAACAAGCATAAAAATCTTTATAAAAAGAAACGCCACTTTTAGTTTCAAAAGTATTGATATGGATAGAATCGGTATTGCTCAATAAAAACAGACGGTATTTTTTAGATAATTCCTGAAGGAATTCCAAACGGTAAAATGGGAAATCTGCCAAAACAGCATTCCAGGCTTTTAAAATGTCTTCTTTAGAAGCATTTGGCAATTGTTTTTGAAAACCGCCGATAAAATCTTCTGGCGAAATACCTCCAACTTCAAATGAAAAGTTTAATTGATCAAAGTCAGCATTCCATTCTTTCATTCCCAATTTTTGTAAACCAGAAATGGTGGCAGGTTTATCTAAATTGATAAAAATATCTCCAAAGTCAAAAATTATTGCATCAATCATAATTTCTAATCTGTATTAATTCGTCGTTTAAAATATTGGTTTTTATACTGTTTTTTCTTGAAATAACTGGAGCTTTTGTTCCTTTGTTAAAATCTGTTTTTCCGATAAAAATTCGAGCTTCATCCCAAAGATTTTCATCTATAAAAGATTGTAATGTTTGTTTTCCGCCTTCAATAATTATCGATTGAATTTGATGTTGATATAAAACAGTTGCTATTTGAGGAATGATATTTTGGTTAAAATCAATTACTTCAAATTGAGTATTCTCTTTTGATGGTTTTGCTGTTTTAGAAAAAATGATGGTTTTTACAGTGTCATCAAAAATAAAACTGTTTTCATCAATTCGATTATTTTGATCAATCACCACTCTTGTCGGATTGTTTCCGTCCCAATCTCGTGCATTCAATTTTGGGTTGTCATCA
This sequence comes from Flavobacterium panacis, assembly GCF_024649945.1. Lineage (GTDB taxonomy): Bacteria > Bacteroidota > Bacteroidia > Flavobacteriales > Flavobacteriaceae > Flavobacterium > Flavobacterium panacis. The sequence goes on from NZ_JANKMS010000007.1 coordinate 22,534, forward strand.
ACTACAGTTTGTGTTCCAACTAGAATAGCCTGTTCTTCAGTTCGCCATTTATGAACAAGTTGTCTAGAATATGGATTGGTAATCCAAACAGGTTTTCTTTCTTGTTCTAAAACTTTTTCAGGAGACAAAAATCCGTCCTGACTTTCTGCCCATTTCAAGATAATGTAAGGTCTCTTTTTTTGATGAAATGTAAAGAAACGTTTGTTTAATTGGTTGCATTCGTCTTCTAAAACTCCGACAGTAACATTTGCACCAGCTTCAATTAGTTTTAAAATGCCTTTTCCAGCAACTTTTTCGTTTGGATCAACAGTTCCAACAACTACATTCGGAATTTCATTAGCAATAATCAAATCACAACAAGGAGGTGTTTTTCCAAAATGACTGCAAGGTTCGAGGCTTACGTAAATTGTTGCTTTTTTCAACAATGATTTGTCTTTGACAGAATTTACTGCATTAACTTCCGCATGTGGTTCGCCTGCTTTTTTATGCCAACCCTCGCCAATAATTTGCCCGTCATAAACAATTACACTTCCAACCATTGGGTTCGGATACGTTGTTCCAAGCCCGTTTTGTGCCAGTTCTATACAGCGTTTTATGTATTTTTCATGTATATTCACAGTGCAAAAGTAATTAATTTTAAAGTTTTTGTCTAATGTCTTAGCTTAAGTTGTGAAACAATCCAGTTAGTTGTGATAGGATCAAAAAACAATATTTACTTTTGTGTTTATAATGATTTAGAATGAAAAAAATGGTAAATTGGCTTATACGAGCAATTGAAAAGAAAGATAATCAGTCAGTTGCAAGTTTAATCAGATCGGTTTTTGATGAAATGGAAATACCAAAAGTTGGAACTGCTTACGAAGATCCTTATTTGGATTTGATGTTTGAAGAATATAGTAAAGCGAAATCTGTATATTTTGTTGTCGAAAGTGATGGCGAAGTCGTAGGATGTGCAGGAATTGCGCCCCTAGAAAATGGTGATCCGAAAATTTGCGAATTGCAAAAAATGTATTTTTTGCCCAAAACACGAGGTCTGGGAATTGGAACCAAGTTAATGGAAATATGTTTGGAACAAGCTAAAGCTTTTGAATTTGAAAAATGTTATATAGAAACGATGCCTTTTATGCATGCCGCGCAAAAGCTGTATAAAAAATCTGGATTTGAATATTTAGACGCTCCGTTGGGAGCAACCGGGCATAATTCTTGCCCTGTTTGGATGTTGAAAGTTTTGTAGAAAAGATGTAACAAATCTTAACAAACGAGACTTATTGAGGTGAAAAATCAGTAATACTGATAACATAATGTTCAAAAATATCAAATGAAAATTAAACAATACCGTACTCAATTTATAAAAGAATTATCGCCTTTTTACGATGCGTACGAAGCGGAGAGTTTTTTTTATTTAGTTCTGGAAGACAAACATAAACTTCGTCAGATTGATTTAGCATTAAATCATGAATTGATGTTTGAAGAGAATGATTTTGTTATGTGGGACGAAATCTTGAAGCATTTAAAAAATGAAGTTCCGATTCAGTATTTACTGGGTAAAACACATTTTTACGGTTTAGATTTTGAAGTAAATGAAAATGTTTTAATTCCAAGACCTGAAACGGAGGAGTTGGTAGAATGGATTATCAATGAAAATGCTAGTCCAGATAAATCAAAAAAAATAAAGATTCTGGATATTGGTACAGGGAGTGGTTGTATTGCTATTTCTCTGGCAAAAAATCTTCCTAATGCAGAAGTAGTTGCCGTTGATGTTTCTAAAAAAGCCATTGAAACGGCAAAAAGAAATGCTGTAAGAAATAATGTTGATGTGACTTTTGTGCTTTTAGATATTTTAGAAACAGAGCAGCTTCGGTGTAATTTTGATATTATAGTTTCTAATCCGCCTTATGTCAGAAATTTGGAAAAGGAAGAAATCAAGAAAAATGTTTTGGATTACGAGCCTCATTTGGCTCTTTTTGTTGAAGATAACGATGCTTTGATTTTCTATAGAAAAATTGCAGAACTGGCAAAAAAAGGTCTTTTCGAAAAAGGAAAATTATATTTTGAAATCAACCAATATCTTGGAAAAGAAATGATTGATTTATTAGAAAATATGGATTTTAAAAATGTTGAATTGCGAAAAGATATTTACGATAATGATCGTATGTTGAAAGGTCATGTTTAATAGTTTTCAGTCTCAGTCACAGTTTTCAGTTGTCTACTGAGACTGAAAACTGCGACTAAATAATTATTCGTAACGTAACGCTTCAATAGGATCTAATTTTGAGGCTTTAATGGCTGGATATAAACCAGAAACAATTGCCACCATAAAACTTGTGCCGAAGGCAATAAGAATCGCTACCCATGGAATTACAAATGTAAATTTCATAGCGCTTGCTATTCCAAATCCCATAAGCATACCCAGGATAATTCCAACAAGACCTCCAATTTGCCCAATTAATAAAGTTTCAATAAAAAATTGAAAAGCAACGGTTGATCTTTTTGCTCCTAAAGCTTTGCGAACACCAATTTCTCGAGTACGTTCTGTAACCGAAACAATCATAATATTCATTAAAGCAATAGATGATCCTAAAATGGTAATAATGCTAATAATGGCTGAAGCCCAATCAAGATATTGTGTAATTCCTAAAATTCTATTTATTAAATCGTCGCTTCTGCCAATTCCAAAATTATTATCTCGCACAGGACTTAATTTACGAACTCTTCGCATGGTGCTTGTTGCATTGTCAATAGCTTGATCTAAAACTTCTTTTTTTGAAACCATGACACTGATGGTATAATTAATATTTGGCGCAGTAAATAAAGATCTCGCTACCTGAATCGGAATTAAAACACGTAAATCCTGACTGTTTCCAAAAGTGGAACCTTTTTCTTTTAAAACTCCAATGACTTTAAATCTGGCACCTCGAATTGAAATTATTTTGTCAATAGGATTGACATCTTTTAATAAGCCTTTTTCAAAATCAGAACCTACAACACAAGAATAAGTATTGTTTTCAATATCGAATTGATTAAATGAACGCCCTAATGTAGTTTCTAAACCAGAGTTTGAAATGAAATGTTCGTCAACACCTACAATTTTAATCTCAGGATCCGTTTTAGTGTCTAAATATTTCACTTCAGCTTTTGAAGTAGCTGTAAAAGAAAGGGAAGTTTCTGTAAAAGGATATTTGTATTTATTTTTGAAGGCAACCGCTTCTGGATAAGAAATGATTGGATTTACAATTTCACGTTCATTTCCACCGCGGTTTTTAAGATTGTTCTCGTATTGATTGATATTGAAAGTATTAGCTCCCATTGATGCAAAATTGGTTGAAACAGTATTTTCAAGTGCTGTAACAACTGTTAGAATTCCAACTAAAGCTGTAATTCCAATAGCGATAATTAAAACGGTAAGAACAGTACGCAGAATTTGGGCTTTGATGGAACCAAACGCAATTCGGATATTTTCTTTAAATAATTTTAGCATCATGACCAATTTGTCACGAAAATACGGTTTTTGTTACAAGTTTGTTTTCGAAGTGTTATTATTTATTTTAAAAAGTAAGATATTTGCAGGCGATTTTAAATTAAGTCGAAAGTTGGAAAGACAGAAAGTCAAAAACGGTAAAGCCAACAGTTAAAAAAATATAGAAATAAATTAATTTTAAGGGTTTTGTATTTTAGTTTCAAAAGAAATCTAAAATCTAAAATCAACAATCAAAAATAAAAGAGATGGCTTCAAAACCAAGTATTCCAAAAGGAACCAGAGATTTTTCACCTGCAGAGGTGTCAAAACGTCAATATATTATTCAGACAATAAAAGCGAATTTCGAGAAATTTGGTTTTCAACCAATCGAAACGCCTTCGTTTGAAAATTCAGATACTTTGATGGGAAAATATGGAGAAGAAGGAGATCGTTTAATTTTTAAAATTTTAAATTCTGGAAACTTTTTCTACAATAAGAGTAAAATTGAATTACCTGAGTCAATTGAAGAGTTACAACTGAATTCTGCTGAAAAAATCAGTTTAGAGCAAAGGATTGAATTGAATAAATTCACAGGAAAAATTTCGGAAAAAGCATTGCGTTACGATTTGACAGTTCCATTTGCGAGATATGTGGTGCAACACCAAAGCGAAATCGAATTTCCTTTCAAAAGATACCAAATCCAGCCCGTTTGGAGAGCAGATAATCCGCAAAAAGGACGTTTTAGAGAATTTTTCCAATGTGATGCCGATGTTGTGGGGTCAAAATCACTTTGGCAAGAAGTGGAACTAGTTCAATTGTATGATACCGTTTTTACGGCTCTAGGTTTAGAAGGCGTTACGATTAAAATCAACAACAGAAAAATTTTATCTGGAATTGCTGAAGTAATTGGCGCTTCAGATAAATTAATTGATTTTACAGTTGCTCTTGATAAATTGGATAAAATTGGAGAAGACGGTGTTAAAAAAGAAATGATTGAAAAAGGAATTGCCGAAGAAGCTTTGGTAAAAGTACAGCCTCTTTTTAATTTCACAGGAACTTTTGCTGATAAAATTGCGCAGCTTTCAGATTTACTAGCTTCATCAGAAGAAGGAATGAAAGGTGTTGAAGAACTTAAATTTATCTGTGACAATGTTGCAGAATTAGGACTTTCAACTGCAATTTTAGATTTAGATGTGACCTTGGCTCGTGGTTTAAATTATTACACTGGAGCTATTTTTGAAGTTGCCGCTCCAAAAACGGTTGCCATGGGTTCTATCGGTGGTGGCGGAAGATACGACGATTTGACTGGTATTTTTGGTTTGAAAAATATGAGTGGTGTCGGAATTTCTTTTGGATTAGATAGAATTTATTTGGTTTTAGAAGAATTACAATTGTTTCCTGAAACAGTTGCAGCGACTTCAAAAGCAATGTTTATTAATTATGGAAACAAAGAAGCGTTATATGCTTCAAAAGCAATTCAGAAATTAAGAAAAGAAAATATAAAAGTAGAATTGTATCCTGACAATGTAAAAGTGGGGAAACAATTTCAATATGCAGACAAGCGTTTTATTCCATTTGCGGTAATTGCTGGAGATCAGGAAATTGAATCGAATACTTTTGCGCTTAAAAATTTAGTGACAGGAGAGCAGGTTTCTGTTGATTTTGAAGGATTGAAGAATGCTTTACTTTAAGAAACAGATTTTTAAATTTTTTGTTTCACGCTGATTTTACAGATTTGAGCAGATTTAATTTGATTTTTTTATTTAAAAATCTGTGCATATCTGCTGAGATCTTTTTGAAATCTGCGTGAAATAACTTTTTTTTCATAATAGATTCTTAGAATAAAATGACTTTGTTTTACGCAGATTATGAGAATCTTAAGAGGTTTAATCTGATTTTAATAGAATAAAAATCCGGTTGCATTTGCCAAAAGCCTTTTAAAATCTGCGTGAAATAGTTGCGGGACAAGAAAAAATGCTTTTAATTTGCCACCTCAAGTTACGGGCGTAGTTCAAGGGTAGAATAGCGGTCTCCAAAACCGTTGATGGGGGTTCGAATCCCTCCGCCCGTGCAAAAAAACAATGACAATCTTGTCATATAAAAGCTCAAGCATAAAAAAAAGCTTCGTCTCTATAGGCGAAGCTTTTTTTAATATAAGGTAAATTTGAATTAATAATTATTTTGAGGCCGAGGCCAACCCTTAAATTCAATTTTGGTGGTAATAATTTATGCTTTTATGCTATCAAAGATAAAATAACTATAACGTAATAGTCTTAAAATTATACTAAATTTTAATTGGTTATTTTTGTTTTTTAAAAGTCTCATAATTAATAAAGTGACAATTTGACATTTTACAAGATTTGGCAGTACTTTTGCAATCCAACAAAAAGAAATAAAAATGAAGTTTAAAAATATTTTTAAAAATAAAAGTAATATGACTACGGAAAATACAGAATTCGATCAGGAATTAGATGATGCAACGATAGAGACTAACGCTAATGGAGAGCAGTTAATTGTTGAAGAATTAAGTGTTGAAGAGCAATTGGCTCAAGACTTGGCTAAAGAAAAAGATAAGTTTTTGAGATTATTCGCCGAATTTGAAAATTACAAAAAAAGAACTTCAAAAGAGCGTCTTGAATTATTTAAAACAGCAAACCAAGAAGTTTTATTGGCAATGCTTCCAGTTTTAGATGATTTTGACAGAGCTGCTGTAGAAATCAACAAATCTGAGGACGAAAACCTTAAAAAAGGAGTAGAGTTAATTCATGAAAAATTGAAAAATACTTTAATTTCTAAAGGTTTGGAACAAGTTGAAATTCAAGCAGGAGATGCTTTTAATGCTGATATCGCTGAGGCAATCACTCAAATTCCAGCTCCGTCTGACAAATTAAAAGGGAAAATTGTTGATGTTATTGAAAAAGGATACAAATTAGGAGACAAAATTATTCGTTTCCCTAAAGTTGTTGTTGGAAACTAAAATACAGGAAGTTTCAGAAATTCAGTTTTTTAAAATTGGAATTTGGAATTTTTAAGATTTGGAATTTAATCTAGATTATGAAAAAAGATTTTTACGAAATACTAGGCATTTCAAAAAATGCTGATGCTGCCGAAATTAAAAAAGCATACAGAAAAAGTGCTTTAAAATACCACCCTGATAAAAACCCAGGCGACAAAGAGGCAGAAGAAAACTTTAAATTGGCAGCAGAAGCTTATGAAGTTTTAAGTGATCCGCAGAAAAAAGCGAAATACGATCAATACGGACATCAAGCATTTGATGGTTCTGGCGGATTTGGCGGCGGTCACGGCGGTATGAATATGGATGACATTTTCAGCCAATTTGGTGATATTTTTGGTGGCGGATTTGGCGGTTTCGGAGGCGGAGGCGGAGGTCCTCGTCGTGCTAAAGGAAGCAATCTTCGAATTAAAGTGAAATTGACTTTAGAAGAAATTGCAAATGGAGTAGAGAAAAAAGTAAAAGTAAAACGTAAAGTTCAGGCAAAAGGTGTAACGTATAAAACTTGTACGACTTGTAATGGTCAAGGTCAAGTAATGCGTGTAACCAATACCATTTTAGGAAGAATGCAATCTGCGTCAACTTGTCCTACTTGTGGCGGTTCTGGTCAGATTTTAGATAAAAAACCTTCTGAGGCAGATTCTCAAGGAATGGTTCAAGAAGACGAAACGGTTTCAATCAAAATTCCTGCGGGAGTTGTTGACGGAATGCAGTTAAAAGTGGCTAATAAGGGTAACGACGCACCAGGGAACAGTATTCCTGGAGATTTAATTGTTGCCATTGAAGAAGTTGAGCACGAATTCTTGAAACGTGAAGGTGAAAATGTTCACTTCGATTTATATATCAGTTTCCCTGAAGCTGTTTTGGGAGCTTCTAAAGATATTGAAGCAATCAACGGAAAAGTTCGTATTAAATTAGAAGAAGGAATCCAGTCTGGAAAAATCTTAAGATTAAAAGGAAAAGGAATTCCAAGTTTAAATGGTTACGGAAGCGGAGATTTACTAGTTCACGTAAACGTTTGGACTCCAAAAACATTAAATAAAGAGCAAAAACAATTCTTTGAAAATGCTTTAAACGACGAGCACTTTGCTCCAAGTCCAGAGAAATCAGAGAAATCATTCTTTGAAAAAGTAAAAGATATGTTTTCATAATCTGAACTTTTTTTAAATTAATATATTGAAAACCCATTCTAACGCAAATTAGAATGGGTTTTTTATGTTATATAACACAATTTCGCTTCGAATTATTTACTTTTACAGTCGCTGAGTCTTAACAGGCGAAGTAACGCAGTAAATCCTTAAAAATAACATGAGCAACTTACTTGAAGTACGTAACGTCGTAAAACAATACGGCGATTATGTAGCGCTTAACGAAGTTTCATTAAATGTGCCAAAAGGCAGTATATATGGACTTTTAGGTCCGAATGGAGCTGGAAAAACTTCTCTTATCAGAATCATAAACCAAATTACAATGCCCGATAGTGGCGAAATAATTTTGGATGGTGAAAAACTACAACCCAAACACGTACAAACTATCGGATACCTTCCAGAAGAAAGAGGTTTGTATAGCTCTATGAAAGTGGGCGAGCAATGTTTGTATTTGGCTCAGATGAAAGGACTTTCTAAAACTGAAGCCAAAAAACAATTGGATTATTGGTTTGATCGTTTAGGAATTCAAGGTTGGTGGAACAAGAAAATCCAAGAACTTTCTAAAGGAATGGCGCAGAAAATCCAATTTGTTGTTTGCGTATTGCATAAACCAAAATTGCTGATTTTAGATGAACCTTTCTCTGGATTTGATCCTGTTAATGCTAATATTATTAAAGATGAAATTTTGGCATTAAAAGAACAAGGTTCAACTATTATTTTCTCAACACACCGAATGGAAAGTGTAGAAGAACTTTGTGAAAATATTGCTTTAATTCATAAATCAAATAAACTAATTGAAGGAAAAGTGGGTGATGTAAAACGTCAGTTTCGTACTCATAGTTTTGAAGTAGGAATTTTGACAAATAATGTTGAAGGTTTGATGTATGATATTACACAAAAATTTACTGTTTCTCCTGCCAGTTTTAAATCTTTAAATGATGATTTGAAATTAAATATTCAAATTGGAGATTCTTCACCAAATGAATTATTACATCTTTTAACGCAACGCGGACAAGTAACACACTTTGTGGAAAAAATTCCAAGTATAAACGATATTTTTATTCAGACAGTAACTGAAAACAAGAAGTTAAATTCCAATAATTAAATTCCAAAATCCAAATTTTATACCTTGAAGTGGAATTTGGAATTTAGAATTTGAAATTTAAAAATATTTATGAGTATTATTTCATTAATTATAAAAAGAGAATTTATTGCCAAAGTCCGCAATAAATCTTTTGTTGTCATGACTTTTTTGAGTCCGCTTTTATTTGTGGCTATAGCTGTTTTTATTGGTTATTTAAGTTCAATGAAAGCAGAAACCAAACGAATTGCAATTCATGACGAAACAGGACTTTTTGCTTCTGATTTTTTAAAGGAAAATAAAAAAGGAGCTGAATTCAAGTATTACAATTTATCAGAAATTGAGATTGCAGTCTTAAAAGACAGTATTGCAAAAGAGAATTTTAATGGTTTAATTGTTATTCCGAAAACAGAAAATATTAATGATTTAGGAAGTAAAGTTGAGTTTATATCGAATGATAGTCCTAGTATTTCTTTTATCGAAAGTACGCAGGATGTTATTGCTTCAAAAATCACGAAAATAAATTTAGAACAATTAAAACTAGATACTTTGGCAATCCAGAAAGCGCAATCAAATGTCAATATTCATTTGGTAAAAGCTTCTGGAGAAGAAAGTTTGAAAGGTTTAAATGAAATTAAAATCGGAATTGGAGGAGCATTTGGTTACTTGATTATGATGTTTATTATCATTTACGGAAACATGGTAATGAGAAGCGTAATCGAAGAAAAAACAAACCGAATTATCGAAATTATTATTTCATCGGTAAAACCATTTCAGTTAATGATTGGAAAAATCGTTGGAACTTCATTGGCTGGAATTCTGCAATTTATGATCTGGGCAATTATTGGTTTAGGATTAATGTTTGCGGCTTCTGCTTTTTTTGGAGTAAATGTTGGCCCATCAGCCAGGATTTCACCAGAAATGATGCATTCTGCTGAGCAACAATTTTCTGGTTCAGCCCAAATGTACATTGCAGAATTATGGAATCTGCCAATTGCCAGTATTATAATTGGTTTTGTAATTTATTTTATTGGAGGATATTTTCTATACAGTTCATTTTACGCCGCAATTGGAGCCGCAGTTGATAATCAAACCGATTCGCAACAATTTTTACTGCCAATTATAATGCCTTTGATTTTAAGTGTATATATCGGATTTTTTACAGTTGTAAATGATCCGCACGGAACGATTGCTGTAGCGTTTTCAATGATTCCATTAACATCGCCGATTGTAATGCTAATGCGTATTCCGTTTGGCGTGCCGTGGTGGCAAATCGCAATTTCGGTATCATTATTGTTTGCTACCTTTTTCCTTGTAGTTTGGTTCGCTGCAAAAATTTACCGTGTAGGTATTTTAATGTACGGTAAAAAACCAAGCTGGAAAGAATTGTATAAATGGCTTAAATATTAGTTTTTAAGTTACAAAGTGACAGAGAGACAAAGTAGCAAAGGTTTTTATTTTGATGCTTTGAATTGTGGCTACTTTGAATCTTAAGAAAGATTGTATAACGGTTGTAAGGTATGAAATGGCGAGAAAGATTTTAAACTTTGTCCCTTTGTCCCTTTGCAACTTTGAACCTTTAAAAAAGAATGAGTAAAATACTAATTATCGAAGACGAAGCAGCGATCAGAAGAGTTTTGGTGAAAATATTATCAGAAGAAAATGATTCGTATCAAGTTGATGAAGCTGAAGATGGTGTTGCGGGACTTGAAAAAATAAAAAACAACGATTACGATTTGGTTTTGTGCGATATCAAAATGCCAAAAATGGACGGTGTTGAGGTTTTAGAAGAAGTAAAAAAGATAAAACCAGAAATTCCGATGGTGATGATTTCAGGTCATGGCGATATGGAAACTGCGATTCATACGATGCGTTTAGGAGCTTTTGATTATATCTCAAAACCACCAGATTTAAATCGTTTACTGAATACGGTTCGCAATGCTTTAGATAAAAAACAATTAGTTGTTGAGAATAAAATTCTAAAGAAAAAAGTCAGCAAAAATTACGAAATGATTGGTGATAGCGAATCTATCAATCATATCAAAGTGATGATTGATAAAGTAGCTCAAACCGAAGCCAGAGTTTTGATTACCGGACCAAACGGAACAGGAAAAGAATTAGTAGCACATCAATTACATGAAAAAAGCGAGCGTTCTAATTTTCCTTTAATTGAAGTGAACTGTGCAGCTATTCCGAGTGAATTGATTGAAAGTGAATTGTTCGGGCATGTAAAAGGTGCTTTTACATCGGCAGTGAAAGATCGTGCAGGAAAATTTGAAGCAGCCGATAAAGGAACTATTTTCTTAGATGAAATTGGCGATATGAGTCTTTCGGCGCAAGCCAAAGTTTTAAGAGCACTTCAAGAAAGTATGATTACAAGAGTAGGTGCCGATAAAGATATTAAAGTTGATGTTCGTGTCGTTGCGGCAACGAATAAAGATTTAAAAACAGAAATTGCCGAAGGTCGTTTCCGTGAAGATTTATACCATCGTCTGGCTGTAATTTTGATAAAAGTTCCACCTTTGAATGAAAGACGTGATGATATTCCAGCATTGATTAAGCACTTTGCAGAGAAAATCGCTTCAGAACAAGGAAATGCTGTTAAAGTATTTTCAGCACAAGCTATCAAATTATTGCAAGAATACGATTGGACGGGAAATATTCGTGAACTCCGAAATGTTGTAGAAAGATTGATTATTTTGGGAGGAAACGAAATCTCTGAAACAGATGTAAAGCTGTTTGCAAGTAAATAAATGATTTAGTTTTTCAATCTGAAATCTAAAGTCATAAATCTAAAATTTAGAAATGAAACTAAAAAAAATAAACGAGAAATTACAAGACGGTTTAATCGAATATGGTTTAACTGAAGCAAATGCTTTGCAGATGGAAACTTTTTCGACCATAAAAAGTGGTGCAGATTGTGTGATTATTTCTCCAAAAGGAAGTGGAAAAACAACAACGATTGTTTTAAATGTAATTCAGCAATTAGCAGGAAAAACAGAAGAATCCCCAAGAGCGTTGATTATTGTTGAAGACAAAGCGAAAGTTTTAGAAATGGTAGATCTTTTTAATAAATATGGAAAATATACCAATTTAGAGATCTATGGCGTAAACGAAAAAGGCGATATGGATTACGATAAAAACTACGTTTCTACAGGAATCGATGTTTTAATTGGAACGCCAACCAAGTTAAACGATATGTTCAGCACGGCGGGTTACAATGTAAATCGTCTAAAAATGTTTATTGTGGATGATGCAGATCCAATTTTGAAATTACGTCATGATCCAAAAATCACGCGTATTTCTAACAGTATTGCTAAAGTGCAACGAATTATCTTTTCTGAAACTTTGACAGAACGTATCGAAATTTTGGCAGACAAAATCATGGTCGAACCTTATTTGTTTGATATGGACGAAGATGGAGAAGAGCTTGATGAGGAAGAAGACGATATTGAAGAAGAATAAAAAATAGTTTACAGTCCCGGTTAACAGTTTGATATTGGAAATCGGGATTTTTTTATAAATAGTTTTAGTAAGCGGTTTAATTGAAAACTGTGACTGAGACTAAAAACTTAATAACAAAAAGAGTATCATGGGATTAATGAAAGTATTTTCAGGAAGCGAAATATTAGCAATTGCTTTACAAGAAAGATTAGAAGAAGCAGGAGTAGAAACAGTAAAAAAAGATAATATTCAGTCGGCTCGTTTGGGAGGTTTTGGTCAAACAGATTTGGCTGTTGAGGTTTTTATTCAGGAAACCGATTTTGCAAAAGCAAATCCTGTTATCGAAGAATTTAGAATGAGCCTTTAAAAAAGTGTTCAGTGTTCAGTCACAGTTCTCAGTCTCATAACTGTAAACTGTGACTGAAAACTGTGACTGAAAACTAAAAAAAACATGCAATACAAAATGTTAGTGCTCGACATGGATGATACCTTGTTGACAGACGATCATAAAATATCAGATTTAAATAAAAAAGTAATATTAGAAGCTCAAGCAAAGGGGGTTTATGTTGTTCTGGCTTCGGGACGACCAACAATTGCAATGACTTCTTATGCAAAAGAATTGGAACTAGATTTAAACGATTCGTATATCATTTCGTTTAATGGAGCTATTGTAAGTACTGTAAAAGACGATTTAATTTTATTTGAACAAAAGTTAACCGTAGAACAAATTCACGCGTTGTACGATTATAGCGTTAAAATGAAAACAGATATCATCACTTATTTGGATGATCAAATTATAAGCGAAACAGATTCTGAATACATAGAAGTAGAAAAAGAAATAACTGGAATGGTGCACCATAAAGTTTCAGACTTTAAAAATTATGTAGACAGACCCGCAGTAAAATGTATTTTATTGCAAAAACCTGAATATTTAAAACCACTTGAAGAGGATTTAAAAAATCTGATGCCTCATTTGAGTGTTTCGATGTCGAAACCTTTTTTCTTAGAAGCAGCACAGCAGGGAATTGATAAAGCAGCAAGTATCAAATTTTTGGCAGATAAACTGGGAATTCATCAAAGTGAAATTATTGCGGTAGGAAACGCCGGAAATGACTTAACGATGATAGAATATGCTGGTTTAGGAGTTTGGGTTGATAATGTAACGCCTGAACTTCGCGATAAAGCCGATATAATTGTGGCTTCAAACAATAATGATGGTGTTGCTGAAGTGGTAACACGATATATTTTAAACTAAATAAAGATGAAGAATTCAATAGAGACCGAACGCTTGATTTTACGGGAATTACAACTTTCTGATGCAGAAGGAATGTTCGAATTGGATTCGAATCCGAACGTACATTTGTTTCTTGGTAATAAGCCTGTAAAGCATATTGATGAAAGTATTGAGTATATCAAATTTGTTCAAAAACAATATAAAGATTTTGGAACAGGAAGGTGGGCTGTTGTTTTAAAAGAAACAAACGAGTTTATTGGCTGGTCTGGAATAAAATATATTACCGATGAAATCAATAATCACAGAAACTTTTACGAGTTAGGTTATCGTTTTATCGAAAAACATTGGGGTAAAGGTTATGCGACTGAAGTAGGAAAAGCTTTTATTGATCGTGCTTTTAACGAAATGAAAGTAGAAGTGCTTTATGCTTATGCAGATGCGGGAAACGAAAATTCAAGAAAGATTCTGGAAAAATTAGGTTTCCATTTTGTGAATTCTTTCGAATACAATGAAGAATTAGAAGTTTGGTACGAACTTAAGAATCCGAACTTGATATAAAAAATGAATTCCAAATCTTTACAAACTTAAAAGTCAGTAAAGATTTGGAATCAATTAAAGAGTAATATTTAAAAATATTATTTTTTAGCTACAGAAACAAAATATTTATTTCCGTCACCCATAGTTAATTTTACACGTTCGTCGCAAAGATCGATAGCAAAATTAGCACTTTCGTAACAGCTGCAAGTAGTGTTTTTGTCTTTAGACATTTCTGTTTTACAGTTGTTGTTTTTAAAAGTAGTCAATTGTGGTGTGTATAGACTTACTAAATCAGTAGAAGCAGTTACCAAAGAAATAATACTTGCTGAATTATTATTAGTAATTCTGTACACGATTCTATCTGTATAGTTTACATCGTTAACTGTTACTTTACGAATGTAGGTATATGCTGTAGATCCTTCACCTGGTTCTTTTACTTCAAATTTAAATCCAACAGCACGAATAGCAACGTCAAATTGTTGTTGAGAATTCAAGCTCGCCCAAGTTGTTAATGTACTAATAGTAGGAAATGGATTTGCATTTGCAGCTGGAGCATTAGTTTGCGCTTGCGAACTAAAAATGGTTAAGAACATCAAGCAGATTGTGGGTAAAAATGCTTTCATAAAGTGGTATTTGTTATTATAATTTTTGCCTACTCTCTTTGGTTTTCGGCTTTCCCATTTCATTTTGTAACACAAAACAACAACATAACGAGTAAAATTCAAAATTGTTATGCTCGAATTATTATTAAATTAATTAAAGCGTGTTAAAATTCTTAAATCTGAATTTATTTTATACGAGAATCATAACAAAAGTAAATGTAAGAAATTTTGAATTTAAAACAGTTAAAAATGTACTTAATCGATAAAATTTGCATTTAATCGATTATTTTGTCATTTTATTCTTATTGAATGATATAAAAATCAGGGTTTTAAAGTCGTGTTTTTATAAAAATAGAAACTAATAAAATCACTTTTGAATGTTTCTAAATTAACATTCGACGCAAATTATTGATTCGAAGTAAATTAATCGCTTTCTTTTGATGAATATTGTTCGTAAATTTGCGGCCTTAAATTTTTTGACAACGATTTCATTAATTTAAGACAGATTATGGAAAATAGAAAAAAAGTTGCCTTTTATACGCTGGGTTGTAAACTGAATTTTTCAGAGACTTCTACAATTGCCAGAAATTTTAATGACGAAGGTTTTGACCGCGTCGATTTTGAAGAAATAGCAGATATTTATGTTATCAATACTTGCTCTGTAACCGAAAATGCAGATAAGCAGTTTAAGCAGGTAGTTAGAAAAGCAATGAAGCTGAATGAAAAAGCTTTTGTTGCGGCTGTTGGCTGTTATGCTCAATTAAAACCAGAAGAATTAGCGTCTGTCGATGGTGTTGATTTGGTTTTGGGAGCGACAGAAAAATTCAAAATCACAGATTATATCCATGATTTAAGCAAGAACGATATGGGTGAAGTTCACTCATGCGAAATTGCCGAAGCTGATTTCTACGTTGGAAGTTATTCTATCGGAGATCGTACCAGAGCATTTTTGAAAGTTCAGGATGGTTGCGATTATAAATGTACATATTGTACAATTCCATTAGCAAGAGGAATTTCTAGAAGTGATGCTTTGGAAAATGTATTGAAAAATGCCAAAGAAATCTCAGCTCAAAATATTCGTGAAATTGTTTTAACTGGTGTAAATATTGGAGATTACGGAAAAGGGGAGTTCGGAAACAAAAAACACGAACATACTTTTCTGGATTTAGTTCAAGCCTTAGACAAAGTAGAAGGAATTGAGCGTTTACGAATTTCTTCAATCGAACCGAATTTATTGAAAAACGAAACAATCGAATTCGTTTCAAAAAGCCGCACTTTTGTACCGCACTTTCATATTCCGCTACAATCTGGAAGTAATGATATTTTGAAATTAATGAAACGTCGTTATTTACGTGAAGTTTATATTGATCGAGTTGCCAAAATTCGCGAAGTAATGCCTCACGCTTGTATTGGTGTAGACGTTATCGTTGGTTTCCCAGGAGAAACAGACGAGCATTTCTTGGAAACGTATCATTTCTTAAACGAATTAGATATTTCGTATTTACACGTATTTACCTATTCAGAAAGAGATAATACAGAAGCAGTAGACATGGAAGGTGTTGTTCCTTCAAATGTAAGAGCAAAACGCAGTAAAATGCTTCGTGGTTTATCGGTTAAAAAACGTCGTGCTTTTTACGAAAGTCAATTAGGAACGAATAGAACTGTTCTTTTTGAAGGAGAAAATAAAGAAGGTTACATTCACGGATTTACAGAAAATTACGTAAAAGTAAAAACACCTTGGAATCCTGAATTGGTAAATACTTTGCAAGAAATCAACTTAACCAAAATCGACGAAGACGGAAGTGTTCGTTTGGAGTTTTTGAATAAACTTGCTGAGGTTTAAGATTTAGATGCTTAAGAACTTTGTCAAAGTTTCAAACTTTGACAAAGTCGACAAACAAAAAAGATACATAAAGTATTGTCATTCTGAGGAACGAAGAATCACACTCGAAACTCTACAAAGATTGACAATTAAAGCATACGGAATTACTAGTGTGATTCCTCGTTCCTCGGAATGACAAAAAAAGCTCTTTTAATTTATAAAAGAGCTTTTTTTGATTAAAATTCTTCGTGAATCTCTGCGAAAATCTTGGTGTGTCTCCGTGGTATAAAATCAATTATCTCCAACAACCAATTTCAACGAATTAATATAATCCGTATCAAATTCGATAACCCTGATTTTTTCTGGATTAAAACCTAATTCTCCTCCAAACTGACCACGTGTATCTAAAAAATCGATAGTCAATTCTTCATTATTTAATTCTATTAATTTTCCTAAATAAGCAGATTTAGATGATTTTTTCGCAATTTGAAAAATACCGTATTTCTCAGAAATATATTTTATAATCGAAGCTAAATCTTTGATCGGAATAATATCATCAGAATTTATTTTTAAACCTTTCAAACGAATTACTTTCTCAGTGAAAGCCAAATCGTGATCTCGGTTTACAGCTTCAATGTTTTTATTTCTCAAAATAACGAAACCATCCAAAACAAAATCTACTGGATTATTTCTAAGCAAAATCCATTCATCAGAATAATCAATAAGAAATCCGGAGAAAATCTGTTTTTTATCCTGAAATTCTATCTCGACCAATTGTCTTAAATATTGTTCCATCATATAATTTTTTAAAATTTCAATATTTAAATTCCAAATTCCAATCGCTAAGTATTGGAATTTGGAATTTTAAAAATTTGGAATTTGAATTTAAGGATTAGTAGACCAAATACTACTGTTTTTAATAAAAACTCTTCGATTTAATTTTAATTGTGCAACGATCAAATCTGCCATATCTTCAGACTGCATTACTTTTTCTGGGTTTCCGTCGGTCAGGTTTAAGTCTTTGGCCATATCAGTTGCTACTGTACTTGGCGTTAAAGCCGTAACACGAATATTGTGTTTTCTCATTTCTTGCATCAAAGAATCGGTCAAGCCTAAAACCGCAAATTTCGAAGCACTGTAAGCACTTGTCAAAGCATTTCCGTTTAATCCAGCAGTTGAAGAAATATTGATAATATCACCCGTTTGTCTTTCGATCATGTTTGGAATAATTGCACGAGTCGTGTAATAGGTTCCCATTAAATTCACCTGAATAATTCTTTCCCAAGCTTCTGGTTCTAATTCTAAGAATTTTCCAAAAGAAGCAATTCCGGCGCTGTTAATTAAAATATCAATGTGTTTAAATTCGGCTAAAGCTTTTTCTACCGCTTTGTTGATCGAATTAATGTCAGAAACATCAGCGCTTAAAGCCAAAGCTTTTACGCCCAAGTTCGACGCTTCATCAGCCAATTGTTCTACGTCTTTTTGTGTTCTTGAAACCAAAATAAGATTGACACCTTCTTTAGCCAAAGCAATGGCTACAGCTTTTCCAATTCCTTTTCCTGCCCCAGTAATAAAGGCATTTTTATTTTTTAAGTCGGTCATTATGGTAATTTTTATAAATGCAGAAAGCATCATTTTTAAGTCTTACAAAAATAAGCTTTTGCAAGCTAAAATGATGCTTTCTAAGATATTCTTAATCTAAGTTTAACAACTTTTGATTATTCTTTCAGAACCATGTCAATACACATTACAGCTCCTAAAATTAACTGTCTCAACGGACTATCATCTGCAACGGTATCTTCAATTTTAAGCACATAATTATCCGCACTTGTAAAAAACTCTTTTCCTAATCCAGCCCATTTTTTACTTACTTGTGCCAATTGCTTGTTTTCGTGTGAGAATTTAAAATCCCAGCCTGTCCATTTTCCTTGAAGTGTTGCCACTGGTCTTTCGTTTTTGTCCAGAATGTCAAATTTTCCTCCAATAGAAAAGAATTTTTGTTTGAATGTTCCAACCAAACGATCTTTTTCATCCAAAACTTCAACAGTCGATCTGAAGATGGCAACACCTCTTCTTACTGTAATTAATTTTTCGCCAGAAGCAGTTGTAATTTCAATATTAAATGGAGTTGCTCTTTTGTAATCTGTAAATCGGAATACTTTTGTGAAAAAACCAAGATTGTTCTCTCGGCAGTTCATTATAATCTGATTGGTTTCTGGATGATAAATGTCGTAATTGTTTGCGGCTTTAAACATTCCAACATGTTCTTTTACTAAAAATAGATTTTGGCTTAAAATAGGATTCATGAATTTTGCGTGTAATTAATTTATTATGATTGTATTAAAATTATTCTATAAGAAAGCGAACTTGTACTGAACTGGATATTTTAATTTTTTCAAATTCAATAGCAGGTTCACTAGGTGTACTTTCACTTTCGTATCTTTTTACGCCATAAGCAGTATTTACTACAAGGCCAGCAGCTCTGCCGTATAATTTTTGCGAAATATCTTCAAAATTGCTAATTTGTATAGAGTTCCCAACTTTTTGATTTAAAGGTTTAGTAAAACTTTCTGCGGTTTGTTTCGCATTCAATATTGCTTTTCCATTAATTAAAAGTTTGATCTTTTTTTCGTCCGTATTTTCAATTTTTTCAATTCGTACATTTGAAATTCCAATTTTTTCTAATTCAATAAAGACATTTGAAGTTTCGATTGCATTTTTAACGATAATGGAATACGATTTCGATTTAAAGATATCATTTTGTTTTAATAAATAATTTTTGAAATTACTGGACATGTCATTTAAAGTGACATCTTTTTCAATATTTATTCCGATTTCTTTTAATTTTGAAAACATGTTTTTCTCCAAATCTTCTACCGATTTTTTCCCTTTAGAATCTTTTTCACTTAATAATACATTGATCCAGATTTTATTTGGAACTACCAATGTATCAGCTTGACCAGAAACCTCAATAAAAGGTTTATCGATTAAATTTTTAGTTTGAGAAAAAGAATTTACAGTAACGAATGCTAATAACGCAAAAAGTAGTTGTTTCATTGTTTTTAAATTGAATTTCAAATGTAATAAAATTTGGATTAATTAGTATTGTCTGAGTCCTTACCTGAAAATATTGAATTTACTTTTTACGAGTTACAGTAATTACACCATTTGCGCCTTGATCTCCATAAAGTAATTTTCCTTCATTTGGTTTTAAAACTTTCATAGATTCAATATCATTCGGATTAATTTGGTTCATTTTTTTTTGATCTATTATTTTTCCATCCAAAACATATAAAATCTGAATCAGTGACGATCTAGACGGACCGCATATTGTTACTTTAGTGGGTTGAACTGGCATTGGTTGAACAATAGGAGAAATTTTAGTTTCTCCTATTGTGTCTTTTTCTTTTGAAACTGTTCTATCTTGTGCTAGTATACTATAACTAATAAGTATTAAAAAAATAAGTAAACAGGGTTTTAGTATTTTCATAATATTAATTGTATTGCTTAGAAGTTTCCACCAAACGAATAAATTCTGCTTTGTAACCTTCGCCATCATTTGAATTTCCTTGCTTCGCTAATTTTACAATTTCTTCAGAAGATTTATCCGCAATCAATTTTGAATCTCTTAATTTCAATCCGAACCAGGCAACGGCAGTACTAAATTTCATGTCATCACTTGCTTTTTCCATAACAACTGATTTGTTTTCGATTACCTGAACCATTTCGATGCTTTTTTCTCCATCAGGTTTTTTATAACGGAATTTTACTGTTGCCAGTTCATTACTGTAATTAGTTGAATTGGGTTCTGTTTTCGTGTATTTTAATTCGTCTGGTTGTGCTGTTAGATAATCGCTTTTTACACCCGTTGGAATAATTTCATACAAAGCCGTAACCGTATGATTGCTTCCTAATTCTCCGGCATCAATGGCGTCATTCTTAAAATCTTCTGGACGAAGTTTTCGGTTTTCATAACCAATCAATCGGTAAGACTGAACTTGTTTCGGATTAAATTCGATTTGGATTTTTACATCTTTCGCGATAGCAAACATAGAACCTTTGAATTCTTTTCCTAAAAAACGATTGGCTTCCTGAATGTTATCAATATAAGCGTAATTTCCATTTCCTTTGTCGGCTAAGATTTCCATTTTACTGTCTTTGTAATTACCCATTCCATAACCCAAACAAGTCAAGAATACACCTGTTTTTCTTTTTTCTTCAATCAATTTTTCCATATCAGAATTAGATGAACTTCCCACGTTGAAATCTCCATCTGTTGCTAGAATAACTCTGTTGTTTCCTCCTTTAATGAAATTTTCTGTTGCAGTTTTATAAGCCAATTCAATTCCTGCGCCTCCTGCAGTACTTCCTCCAGATTGTAATTTATCCAGTGCATCAATAATTGTCTTTTTCTCATCGCCAGAAGTTGGAGGTAAAACCATTCCAGCAGCACCAGCGTAAACTACAATTGCCACTTTGTCTTTTGGGCGTAATTCGTTCACCAAAATTTTCAATGATTGTTTTAATAATGGCAGTTTGTTCATGTCGCTCATTGAACCCGAAACGTCAATTAAGAAAACAAGATTTGATGCAGGTAAATCTTCTGTTGGAATGTTTTTTCCCTGTAAACCAATTTTCAGGATTTTATTGTTTGCATTCCAAGGCGAATCGCTCACTTCTGTATTGATTGAAAACGGATGTTCGTTTTTTGGCTGCGGATAAGTGTATTTAAAGAAATTAACCATTTCTTCTACACGCACCGCATCTTTTGGAACCTGCTGTCCGTTGTTTAAAAAACGTCTGATATTCGTATAAGAAGCATTGTCGACATCTATAGAAAAAGTAGAAAGAGGAGCCGTTTTTGGACTTTCGAATGCATTTTCTACAAAAGAGTCATAATCTTCTTGAGTTGGTTCGGCTGGAATTGGCGTTATATTTAATTTTTGATTTAATTCTGTTTCCGAAAGATTTTTGTAAAGCTCATTTTTTGTTGAAATAATCACAACGCCATTTGAGGCTCTGTTTCCATAAATTGAAGTCGCAGCGGCATCTTTTAATACTTTCAAATCTTTAATATCATTTGGATTGATTTTCGCCATTTGATTGGCTTTTGCAGGAACTCCGTCGATAATGTACATAGGTTCATTTTTTGGAGAAACACTTGCAGCACCTCGTATAACCACATTTTGGCTTGGAGCAGCAACATATCCAGCGCCATTTTGAACCTGAACTCCAGCAACTTTTCCTTGTAATGCGGTTTCGTTTCTGTCTTTGCGTTTTGAAAACAAACCAGTTAACATTGATTTTTTTTGAATGCCATAGCCAACGACTACAACTTCTTGTAAATTGGAAGATTCTGGAAGCATTTTAATATTCATTATGTCTGAGTTTTGAACTTTTTGGCTTTGTTTTGTGTATCCAATAAAAGTAAAAACTAACAGATCTCCTGTTTTAGCTTTGATGCTGTATTTTCCGTCGAAATCTGTCGTAGCAACTGCTTTAGAAGCTTGATTAAAAATGTTTACACCAGGAAGTACTTGTTTGTATTCGTCTGAAATGATTCCAGAAATGGTTCTTTCTTGTGCCATGCTCACGAAACATATAAGCATAGCAATGGCTGATGAAATAAGTTTTAGACTTTTCATGATAATAAGTTTTAGAATTAATGTTCGGATTTTGCTTTGTCAAAGCTGCAGACTTTGACAAAGCTTAGAATTACTTTTTAGGAGTCGGTTTTCCTGTTTTTGTAGTGATTATAACAACTCCTTTTTTCCCTTTGTCACCATATTTTTCAGTAGCTTCAAGATCTTGTAAAATGGTTATGGTTTTAATGTCTTGTTTGTCTAAAGGCGCATAAGGGCTCGTCGGATTGTTTCCGAATAAATCATTTTCTGAATAATAAATACCGTCAATGATGTATAAGGGTTCATCAAGAATGACAAGTGAATCCATATTTTCAGGATCTAGATTCGGAAGTTCATTTCGAATCATTTTATCTTTTTTGGCATCATTACTATGTGCCATTGCATTTCCGTTAAGAACTACTAAAGGAGCAGCTTTTTTGGCTCTTGAAGTACTTTTTTCAGCAAAAGCGACCTTTGCAGATTCTCTTTGTGGAGTTTTAGAATACCCCATGTCTGGAGTTACTTCTTTTTGTGAAGAAATTTGATCTTCTTCAATAGTCTCTTCTCTTAAGGTGCTTAATGGGATAGGTTTTCCTGATCCTGCATTTGGCATTGGAACAGATATAATGGGATCTACCTGAGCTGGAGCTGTTTCTTGAATAGCAACACGTTCTTTATTTTTAGTATGATTTTCTAAAATTTTAGCAGCTTCTTCGTTTGAAACAATTCCTGAGTCAGAAGAAGGTGTCGTATTTTTTTGTTCTAAAATAGGTTCTTCAACTGGTTCTTTTTGCGTTTCCTGAATTACTACTTTTGGAGTTTCATTTAAAGTATCTTTATCAGTATGTAAAAATTGAAAACCTAGTGAAATGAGTAAAAGAAGCGAAGCAGCAACGGCAATTTTTTTCCAAAGCGTAATTGTTTTTTTGTCTTCTTTTTTGTCGAGTTTATCTTCAACACGAGTCCAGACTTTTTCCATTGCGGGAAAGTCTTTAAACTCGGCATTTTGCGAAGCCTGTTTTATTTTGTCGAATAATTTATCTTGATTGTCCATGACTATTTTGCTTTTTGATAATAGAGTTTATTAACCAGTTCTTTCAGTTTGGTCTTAGCGGCATTCAATTGTGATTTTGAGGTGCCTTCAGAAATCTTCAGCATTTCGGCTATTTCTTTGTGAGCGTAACCTTCTATAACAAAAAGGTTAAACACAGTTTTACAGCCATCCGGAATGTGGTTTAATAAATTGAGCAAATCTTCTTCTTCTAATGTATTTAGTTCATCGACAGAAGGCTGCGAAAGCAGTTTCACATCGTCTAGATACATATTGAAGTTGGTTTCTTTTCTAATGGTCGCCAAGCAATGATTTACAGTTATTCTTCTGGCCCAGGCTTCAAAGGCATAAGCTTCTTTTAATTGGTCCAGTTTGGTGAAAATAGTAAAGAAAGCATCGGCAAGGGCTTCTTCTATTTCTTCTTCCTTTTTTAAGTATCGTTTGCAAAGGCGGTACAACTTCGGCGCCATGTACTCGTACACCTCGCGCTGGGCATCGCGGTGCATTTTTTTACAGTTTGCTATTTGAGTCTCGTTTATCACAATTGTTGTCTTTCTTATATAGAGAGATAAAAAGATAAAAAGGTTGGGACAATGATTTAAAAAAGTTTTTTTTTTAACTTTTTTAGGTTCTAAGTTGCTGAGGTACAAAGTTACAAAGGTTTCTTATAGAAGTACTGTAGTGCGCCTTTAAAATGTTTTGAACTCTTTTGTGAGACAAATTATTCTCCTAAACAAATGTCATTATAAAATTCTACAATTTCTTTAATGTCTTCAAAAAGCCATTTATCTCCTTTTAATTTTTTGACGATATAATCGCAGTCGGCAAAAACTTTAGAGGTTTTATTTCTCCAAGCATTTAAAACACCACAATTGAGACAAGTTGGATATGTATCTTTTCCCTTTTTGATGTAATAGAATTCAGAAGGTTCTTTTACACGGGAGTTTGCCAAATCTAGACCCGTTTGTTTTTTTACTTGTGATTTAAAATCGCTACTTAAATTAGTGTCGAGAGAGTTTGTCGGTCGATCATCGTACGGATTATAGATTAGATCGGTAATACTGTAATCTGATCCTAGTTTTTTGTATAAAGTGGCTTCTCCCTGAGTAATGATTTCTACCAATTTCGGTTTGTCTAAAGAATTCAATTTTACATATTCAAAACTTCTGGTAGCACCAAAATCAATGAATGTGATTTTTTTTACGAACTCCTCATCCCAAGTGTCAAATTTGTCTTCCTGGCCAATTTTGAATTTTATTTTGTTGAATTTTAGATAGGCTAATCCTTCTATTGAATCTCCATCTTTAAAGTACATTGTTGCCTCATGATTTTGAGAATAACTTTTAAGGCAGATAAAAAATAAAATAATTATGATTTTGTAAAGTTGCTTCATTTGAGAGGTTTAATCTTTTTTGTGTTTCATTGTGTAATCTTTGTGAAAAATCTTTGTCGCAAAGATTCACAAAATAAAAAACACAAAGCTTCACAAAGTTTTATTTTATTGGCAATGTCAATTTATAAATCTTAGTTTCTAAAAGTTCGGTGTCATTATCTTCACAAAGTAAGAACTCAATTTTATTGTTTTCTTTTTTGTAAAGAGTCAGTCCTTCAAATTTATTGGTTGATGTAATTTTTTGAGTAAAATCGATTTTCATAGTTTTGACATCAATCCTTCCGATAAAGCTTCCTAGAATTGCACCATCATCATAAGTTGATTTTGTATCTTCTGCAGTTGAAAGAAAGTAGATTTTATCATCGACTAAAATGGCATCGGTAAAACTGGAACGAACGCCTTTTATTTTTGGAAGTTTGTAATTGACAGAAATCAATGCAAATTCTTCTCCGAGATTTTTGGCATGAATAGTAAAAATCGTGTTTTTGTTAGAAACGCCATTGCCACGATTGAATAAATACCAGTTTTCGCCGTCAAAAATAGCACCTTCCAAATTGAAATCTTCGGGTTTTATTTCTCCAAAATTTTGCATTACAGCATATAAATCTACAAGATTGTTTTTTTGTAAAACTGTTTTTGATTTCATATCAAACTCAATCATTTTGTTTCGGTTTTCGGTTGAACCAGAACCAAAAACATAAAGGGTATCGTTATGATGAGTTAAAGATTCAAAATCAGGTTTCTGACTTTTTGGAATATTTACCGTTGCATTGTCAATTAATGCGTGTTGGTTTAATTGTTTGTTTTCGATATTGTATTCGTATAAGAATCCGCTGTTGTCGCCAATGACATAAAGTGCGTCATTATTAAAAAATAATCCTGATGCAGAACCGATTCCGATAATTTGAAATAATATTTCTAAGGTGAATTTTTCCATGAATTGTTGTTTTGAAAATAACTGCCTAGCCCTGATAGTAATGGAAATACTTTGAAAAGAAATTGCATTTTTTTCCTGACAGAACAAAGCGACCAACGGAAGCTCTTGTTATGGCTTTGGAAAAAAGCAATTTATTGAAAAGTATTGCAATGAATAGCAGGAATTTGCTTCGTAAAATTACTATATTTATGATACAAAAAATGAAAAAGATATGAAATCAATAGACCCGAAAGATTTTAAAGTTGTAGATAAAATTAAACTAAGTAAACTTCCGACTTTATTAAAAGTGGATGCAGATGAGGATGAAAAAGAAGAAAAACTAGATAAGGTTCAGGCTAAGTTAAGTGAATTACAGGATGTTATGTATGCTCACAATAAATATGCAGTCTTGATTTGTCTTCAGGGTATGGATACATCTGGTAAAGATAGTTTGGTTCGGGAAGTTTTTAAAGAATTCAATCCGCGTGGAGTGGTGGTGCATAGTTTTAAAACTCCAAATTCAACCGAATTGGAGCATGATTATTTGTGGAGGCATTATATCGCACTTCCAGAAAAAGGAAAGTTTGCGATTTTTAACAGAACGCATTACGAAAATGTTTTGGTCACTCGTGTGCATCCGGAATTTATTTTAGCAGAGAATTTGCCTGGAATTAATTCGGTCGATGATATTAAACCAAAATTCTGGGAAAAGAGAATCGATCAAATCAATAATTTTGAAAAACATATTACACAAAAC
The DNA here is from genome assembly GCF_024649945.1 of Flavobacterium panacis. Classification (GTDB taxonomy): domain Bacteria; phylum Bacteroidota; class Bacteroidia; order Flavobacteriales; family Flavobacteriaceae; genus Flavobacterium; species Flavobacterium panacis. Next base: position 48,613 of record NZ_JANKMS010000007.1, read on the forward strand.
GGTACAATTGTAATGAAGTTCTTTTTGCATTTGAGTAAAGACGAACAAAAAGACCGTTTATTGCGCCGTTTGGAAGAGGGAAAACACAATTGGAAATTTTCGCCTGGCGACTTAAAAGAGCGTGCACATTGGGACGAATATCAGCAATATTATGAAGAAGCAATTAATCAGACTTCTAAAGAACATGCACCATGGTATGTAGTTCCTGCCGATGATAAAGATATGGCACGTTATATTGTGGCTAAAATTATTTGGGAAGAATTGAAACAATATACCGATATTCAGGTTCCGGCTTTAGACAAAGCGATTATGGATAATTTTGATGTTTATAAAAAAACTTTAGAAGATAGTTAATGTGGTAATTAGATAATTAGTCAATTAGAAAATTTTATAATTATAAACCCGACAGGTTTTTAAAAACCTGTCGGGTTTATTTTTGAAATGAATTTAATCTTTTAGAATCGTAATACTTATAAAATAAAAATCCGACAGACTATGCGAGCTGTCGGATTTTACCAAAAACAAAATAATAAATTAAACCTATTTTTTATAGTTTAAAACCATAAGCCACACGGAGTGCTATCTGATTGGTTCTAAAATCTTTGTAATCTTCGTAACGAACACTTAAGTCGATAAATTTGTTAGCGTATCCAATTCCTGGCGCCCATAAAAAGGTTGTTTTGTCATAACCATTTGTTACAGCAAATCCAGCACCGACTTCTCCTAAAACATAAAATTGATCTTTTAAAACAAATGCTTTAAAACCTGCTTTGGCTGGAATAAAACCAACATCTTTTATGTTATTTCCAAGATCATCTTTTCCCATAAATAAGTTTGTAAAACCTGTTGTTAAAGTCAATGATGTTTTCTTAGAAAGGTCATATTGTAAACGAACGTCTCCCCCAAGAGCCCAATCGTAATCGCCATCGGTCGGTAATCCTCCATTTAAACCGAATCCTAATCTAAATCCTTGATCGTAAGTTGATGCTTCTGTTTCTTGAGCGAAAGTTGTGTTGGAGAATAAAAAAGCAAAAGCAGCTAGGCAAATAATCTGTAATTTTTTCATGGCTTATATTTTTGAATTATTAATAATGTAAAATTAAAACGGAGGTATTTGGAGATTGTTATACAATTTTTAAAAATCGTTACATAATATTGACTTCGTCTTATTTTTGTCTTAAAATTGGCATATATTTTTATTGATAGAACAGAATTCGTAGCTTCTGATTATCTTTGCCGACTAAAATTGATTACAAGTGAATTTAAAGCAGTACACCAAAGAGTTTTCCTATAATTTAAGATTGGCTTATCCTATTATTTTAGGGATGGTCGGACATACCTTAATCGGTATCGTTGATAATATAATGGTGGGTAAAATTGGAAGTACAGAATTGGCAGCGGTTTCTCTTGGTAACAGTATGATTTTTATTGCAATGTCTTTGGGAATTGGCTTTTCTACAGCCATTACACCCATTGTTGCCGAAGGTGATGCAGAGAAAAATGACAATAAAATTCGTTCGGCATTTCATCATGGTTTGTTTTTGTGTACTATTTTAGGATTGATTCTTTTTGGAGTTATTATGTATGCAAAACCTATAATGGAATTACTAAAACAACCTGCAGATGTGATTGTTCTGGCAAAGCCTTATTTGGGTTGGGTGGCTTTTTCTTTGATTCCGTTAATTATGTATCAAGGATACAAACAGTTTGCAGACGGAATGTCACTAACCAAATATTCTATGTATGCCATGGTGATGGCCAATGTGTTGCATGTTGGAATTAATTATGTTCTTATTTATGGAATCTGGATTTTTCCAAAAATGGGGATTATCGGTGCAGCACTTGGTACCGTGATTTCAAGAATATTTTTGGTTATGTTTATGCATATTATGCTTTCACGAAGAGATGATTTGAAACGATTTTTCAAAAATTTTAGTTTTGAAGAAATTCAGAAAGCAACCATTAAAAAGATTATCAGTATCGGGTTTCCTTCTGCTATGCAGATGCTTTTTGAAGTAGTTTTGTTTACTGCTTCGATCTGGCTTTGTGGTAATATTGGAAAAACAAGTCAAGCGGCCAATCAAATTGCTTTGAGTTTGGCATCGATGACTTTTATGTTTGCCATGGGATTAAGCGTAACTTCGATGGTGCGAGTAAGTAATCAAAGAGGTTTGATGGATTATAAAAAACTGATTGTTGTAGCACGATCTATTTTCCTATTGGCAATTATTCTGGAAACCATTTTTGCCATTTTCTTTATCGTTTTTCATAATTACCTTCCGTATATCTTTTTGAATATGGAAAACACAGGACAAATTCTGGATAATGAAGAAGTAATAAGCATTGCTTCGAAACTACTTTTAATTGCAGCGGTTTTCCAAATATCTGATGGGATTCAGGTGGTGGTTTTGGGAGCATTACGAGGATTGCAGGATGTCAAAATTCCGATGTATATTACCTTTGTAGCGTATTGGATCATAGGTTTTCCAATTTCGTATTATTTAGGAGAGTACACAGAGTTGAAAGCTCAGGGAGTTTGGATCGGACTTTTGGCAGGATTAACAGCAGCAGCAACATTTTTATACATTCGTTTTCAATACTTAACCAAAAGATTAGTTGTAAAATCAAGTGTAGAATAATTAAATTTGAAAAACATAGACCAAAGGTTTTCAAAGATTAGAAATATTGAAAAAGACTTTTAATCTTTGAAATTTGTGGCCAAACAATAACCAATTAATTAAAATAAATAAACATGGAATTACCTAAATTTTTACTTGGAGACAATACCGATTTTCCAGATGATATTTTCATCATTCACCTTGACTATCCTAGATTTATCATTAATTTAAAAGATGATGAGGTTGAATTTTTAGAAGAAGCAGAAGATCTTGATGAGGCAGAATTAAACGCTGAAATGGAAGGTTTGATCGAAAAAGCAAATGATTTCTACGATCGCGAAGTAAATCGTTACGAAGAGTAAAGATGTGCTTTTTGCATCTTTACTTTTCAGTTTATTTTTTACGTTCTTATTTTATTTCCAATGAAAAAATTAAGTTTTTTAAAACCGATTTTCAATTTTATTTTCATCGGTTTGCTGATTACAACTCTAAGCCGATTAGTTCTATTTTTTATTTTTAAAGAAAGAGTAGAGCAGACACCAGATTTTTGGTATATTTTTCCAATCGGACTGCGAATGGATTTGATATTACTTTGTTATTTATCATTTTTGCCAGCCTTATTAATTACTTTTCTGCCCAATAAATCGATAAAGTTTACCAACAAATTTCTGGTGATCTACAGTTTCTTATTTCTGTTTTTAATTCTTTTTACAGAATTAGCTTCGCCAGATTTTGTTAAACAGTACGATACACGTCCAAATAAGATTTTCCTTGATTATCTTATTTATCCTAGAGAAGTCGTAGGAATGCTTTTAAAAAGTTATATGACTTCTATAATTGTCACGTTCCTGATTTTAGGAGTTGTACTTTATTTTGCGTTCAAAAAAGGTAAAAAACTTTTTCATACAGTTACTGCAGATTATAAGTTTAAATTGATGGTATTTCCATTACTAGCTTTTTTATTGTTTTTTGGAGCGCGTTCAAGTTTAACTTCAAAACGTCCTATTAATGCCAGTAATGCTGTTTTTTCGACAGATCAATTGACAAATACTTTAGGATTAAATTCATTTTATACTATTGCTTTTGCTGCTTATTCAATTAAAAATGAGGGTAACACCAAAATGTATGGTAAAATGGATGAAGCAGAAGCAATTGCACGTGTTAAGAAATACATGATTGCAGGACCAAATGATTTTAATTATCCTGAAATTCCTTTTTTACATGTACAACAACCAGATTCTATTTTAAAGAAGCCATACAATTTGGTCATTTTTTTACAGGAAAGTTTAGGAGCAGAATATGTTGGAATTCTTGGAGGAAAACCATTAACTCCCGAATTTGATAAATTATCTAAAGAAGGAATATTATTTACCAATCTGTATTGTACAGGAACGAGAAGTGTCCGCGGAATTGAAGCAGTTGTAACGGGATTTTTGCCTTCACCATCAGAAAGTGTAGTTCGATTAGGAAACTCTCAACAAGGATTTTTTACCCTTGCGGATGCTTTAAAACAGAAAGGATACGATACCAGTTTTATCTATGGTGGAATGGCGAATTTTGATAACATGGCTTCGTTTTTCAACGGAAATGGTTTTCAGGATATTGTAGACCAGACTGATTTCGAATCTGATGGGAATAAATATGCTTTCAAAGGAACTTGGGGATATTCTGATGAAGACTTAGTTACTAAAGCCAATCAGTATTTTAAGTCAAAAGGAGATAAACCTTTTTTCTCATTGATGTTTTCGACATCCAATCATGAACCATTTGAATATCCAGCAGGAAGAATTAAACCTTACGATAAGAAACCTGCAACGGTAAATAATGCGATGAAATATGCTGATTTCTCCATCGGTAAATTCTTTGAAATGGCGAAAAAAGAAGATTATTTTAAAAATACTATTTTCATCGTAATCGCAGATCATAATACTAGAACCTACGGAAAGAATTTAGTACCGATAAATAAATTCCATATTCCAGCATTTATTTTAGGACCAGGAGTTGCAAAAGGAGCTGTTTATGACAGACTGGCAAGTCAGATTGATATTCCGCCAACATTATTAGGTTATTTAGGAATGCCTTTTGAAACCCCGATGGTAGGAAGAAATTTGACGAAGTTAGATTCAAAAGTGCAGGGAAGATCTATTATGCAGTTTAATGATATCAATGCTTTTAGAGTTGAAAATCAGGTCGTAATTATGCAACCAAATTTGAAACCACTTCAGTTTGAAATCAAAAACGATACGACTTTAATTCCTGTAAAACTAAACGAAGATTTAGCAAAAGATGCTTTGGCACATGTTATTACGGCCGGAAATCTTTACAAGGAGAGTAAGTACAAATTGCGCAAAAAATAAATTTTAAACCATATAAGTTATAAAAGAAAATTCAAGTTTTAGCTTTTTGAATTGTTTTTAAAGAGAAACTTAATTTTTTTGAGGTAAAGTAATTAAATGAACTTATATCACTTATATGGTTTAAAACTTTTTACCAAAATATAACTTCAACAAATTTTGAGCAGCTGCGAAAGATGAAATTTCATTGTTTTGCACTGCTTTTTTGTTTTCTTCTAATAGTGAAATAATTTCAGGCTGATTGTAGAAATTTTGCTTCAACTGTTCATTGATCGTTTCCATCATCCAGAAATGATTTTGTTCGTTTCTTTTTTCTTGAAAAAATCCTGTTTCTTTTGTCAGTTCAAAATATTCAGAAATTGTATTCCAAACTTCTGGAATTCCTTCTTTTGTGAGTGAACTGCAAGTAGTGACTTTGGGTTGCCAATTTGATTTTTTTGGAGGAAATAAATGCAGCGCCCGATTAAATTCTACTTTTGCTTGATTGGCTTTTTTGATATTATCGCCGTCTGCTTTATTGATTACAATTGCATCAGCCATTTCCATAATACCACGTTTGATGCCTTGGAGTTCATCGCCAGCACCAGAGATTTTTAAAAGTAGAAAGAAATCAACCATACTATGAACAGCGGTTTCACTTTGACCGACACCAACTGTTTCGATAATTATAGTATCAAAACCTGCGGCTTCGCAAAGAATAATAGTTTCCCGGGTTTTGCGTGCGACACCGCCTAAAGTTTCGCCAGAAGCACTTGGTCGAATAAAAGCATTTTCATCTTTAACCAATTCTTCCATTCGGGTTTTATCCCCAAGAATACTTCCATGTGAAATTGAACTACTTGGATCAACGGCCAAAACGGCTACTTTTTTTCCTTGTTGTGTGAGTTGTTTTCCAAAAGCTTCAATAAAAGTGCTTTTTCCCACACCAGGAACACCAGTAATTCCAATGCGAATAGATTGGTTTGAATGTTGTAGACAGCCTTGAACGACTTCAGCTGCTTTTTCAAAATGATCAGGATTTGTACTTTCAATTAAAGTTATGGCTCGACTTAAAGAAGTTCTGTTTCCTTCTAAAATACCATTAATTAATTCCTGAGAAGTGGGCTGTTGTTTGCGTTTGAATTTAATTTGATTGATAGCCGAAATATTGGTGATTTCGGGAGGTGAAATTCCAGCTTTTTCAGATATACTGCCAGATTGTTTATTGAAAGTTGACAAAACGCATTTTTTAGAAATGTAAAAGTACAGAAAACAAAAACAGTTTCAAAAAGTTAGTTCGCCACGAATAACACGAATTACCACTAATTTGTTATTCTCAAAAGGGGTTAAATAAGTTTGCCACTAATTACACAAATTTCCACTAATTTTTTATTCTCAAAAGACGTTAAAAAAACGAGTAGAGTTGTCGTTCTTCCTTTGTCAGGATGACGTATAAAAAAAATAATTCGTGAAAATTTGTGTAATTCGTGGCAAAAAAAAAACTTAGCATCTTAGCGCCTCAGCAACTTAGTATCTTTAAAAATTAGTAACCTGCTGTAAATCTAACTTGATGATGTTTTGGATTTTCCGTTTCGTCTGCAATCACAACTGCTAAATCTTCTACAGAAAGAATACTTCTTTGTTCGTCATTGAAAACTGGATTTTCTAATCCTAAACGGTATTTTCCAGTTCTTCCTGTTTTAGTTCCAGCATGCATTTCGAAAGCAGGACTAAAGAATGCCCAATCTAAATCTTTCTCTTCTTTGATGATATTTAAATAGTTTCTTGCTGCATTTGCACCAGCGAAAATTTCTTTTGGAAAATCTGGAGTATCAACTGCTTGTAAATCTGGAGCAACGTATAAACTTCCTGCACCACCAATAGTGATAAAACGTTTTACTCCCGATTTTTTAACCGCTTCTTGAATTGCTTTAGAACCATTTAAAAAGTCATCGTAAATATTTGGGTTTGTCCATCCTGGGTTATAAGCATTGATAACAGCATCGTGACCTTTTAAGATTTCTGCCAAAGCGTCAACATTAAAAATATCTGCAGCAACCCATGTCGCATTTGCTGTATCTTTTGGAGTTCTTGCGATAGCAGTGATTTCGTGTTTTCTGTCTGCTAATTCGTTTAAAAGTGCTGAGCCAACAAATCCTGTAGCTCCAATAAGTGCGATTTTCATAATATATAAATTTATTTAGTAATAAAAAATGTTACAGTTTTGGTTAAAAAAATAGTTTTAAAATTGATTCGAAAAATCTTCCAATGAAATTCCTTCCAGCTGTGCGCTGACTTTCTGATTCATTTCGCTGTATAAATTCTCCAAATGCTGATTAATGTTTTTCCCAACAGGACAATCAGGATTCGGCTGATTTTTAGCAAAACCTAAACCAATACTTTCAAAGGTCATTTCGAATATTTGTTTTAAAGTCAGTTCAGCAGCGTTTACTGCCAATTTTGTACCACCATTTTTTCCTTCTTTACTTTCTACAATATGATGTGCTTTTAAATTGGCAATTTCTTTTCGAACCAAAACAGGATTAAGATTAATACTTCCCGCAATAAACTCCGATGATAAATAATCATTTGGGAACTTATGGAGCAAAGTAAGAATGTGAATCGTTATGGCAAATTTACCTGAAATCATACTGTAATAAAATATGTTACAAATTTACGTGTTTTTGCAACACAAAATACTAATTTAACTCTTTTTTTTGAAATGAGTGATTTATGTTTTATGAAAAGTAGTTGGTAATTAGTTGTTTGTGAGATGTGAAAAGTGAATAGATATTAGATTTTTGAGAAGTAAATTTGAATGATTAAATAGTAAATGTTATAGGTTTAACAAAAGAAAAACAGTAGTTACGATTCACTAAAAAAGCTAATTACTAGTCATTTTTCACTAATCACTAAATTAGAAATAACTATTTTTGTTATGATCTTACGATATGAACAACTTTATTCTAATATTTTTCTTTCTTGCACTCGGATTAATTTTACAGCGAGTAAAACAATTTCCTACTCATATTTATAAGACGCTCAATAAAATTGTTATTTATTTCTGTCTTCCTGCAATTACTTTATATCATATTCCAAAGATAAAATGGAGCAATGAATTGTTGTTTCCAATAGGAGCAGGCTGGATTACCTATATTTTAGCTTTTCTGTTCTTTCATATCTTAGGAAGAAAAAAAGGATGGTCGAATAAATTAATTGGCTGTCTGATTTTAACCGCAGGATTAAGTAATAGTTCTTTTCTTGGTTATCCGATTATTGAAGCTTTGTTCGGAAAGAAAGGATTAGAAACAGCAGTTTTAGTAGATCAGCCGGGAACTTTTGTGGTGGTTTCTACACTTGGAGTCTTTACAGCCGCTTTTTATTCTAAAGGAAGCCCAGACGCTTTGGGAATTTTAAAAAAAATCATTTTCTTTCCACCATTTATTATGTTTGTCATCGCTTGTTTAATGAATGTTTTTCAGGTTGATTTGAATGGAAATCTTCAATCGGCATTATTGAAAATAGGAAGTTTAGTAACACCTTTAGCGCTACTTTCTGTTGGTTTACAATTAACTTTCGATCGAAAAAGCCAGCATTGGAAATTCTTAAGACTAGGACTTTTCTTTAAATTGATTTTGGTTCCTTTTGTGATTTTCGTTCTATATGTTTTTGTTTTCAATCAACGTTCAGAAGTCATCAAAATCACTTTAATGGAAACTGCAATGGCTCCGATGATTACAGGTGCAATCTTAGCTTCAACTTATGGATTAAAACCAAAATTAAGCAGTATGATGATCGGTTTCGGAATTCCGATTTCTTTTGTAACCCTTGCTGTGTGGTACTTTATCTTAAGTTTTATTTAGTTTAAAATAGTAGTTATATCGACAAAGTAGAATTTTAACTTTTTTTAAGAAAAGGAATGTTTTCTATATGCTTTTTTTGGTTAATTTTAGAGGAACTAAAAAAGATAAATTATGTCAACATTAAGATTAGGCGATATAGCTCCAGATTTTCAAGCGCAAACTACGCAGGGACCAATTAATTTTCATGAATGGTTAGGTGATTCTTGGGGTGTTTTATTTTCGCATCCAGCAGATTTTACCCCTGTTTGTACAACTGAATTAGGAACTGTAGCCAACTATGTTCCAGAATTTAATAAAAGAAATACAAAAGTTATTGCTTTAAGCGTAGATGGTTTAGACTCTCATAAAGAGTGGATTAAAGATATCAATGAAACTCAAAATACAGAAGTAAATTTCCCAATTATTGCAGATGAGGATAAAAAAGTGGCGAATCTTTATGATATGCTACATCCAAATGCAAGTGACAAATTTACAGTGCGTTCTGTTTTTGTGATCGGACCAGATAAAAAAATTAAATTAACGCTGACTTATCCAGCTTCAACAGGAAGAAATTTTGACGAATTACTTCGTGTTATTGATAGTTTACAATTGACTGCCAATTACAGCGTGGCAACTCCGGCAAACTGGAAAGATGGAGAAGATGTAGTTATTGCACCAGCAATTCCAGATAGCGATATTCCAGTAAAATTCCCAAAAGGACATATTCCAATAAAACCTTATTTGCGTTTGACTCCACAACCGAATAAGTGATTTTAAGTTTCTAAGTTGCTGAGATACTAAGCTTCTAAGTTTTTTGTTGGAGTGTAAAACGTTTGTTTTCTTAGAATATAAATAAATTTTAAAAAAAGCTTTGAGATTTTCATGAAAATCTCAAAGCTTTTTTTATCTCAGCATCTCAGCATCTCAGCAACTTAGAACCTTACTTAACCGCCAACAAAGCCGTCATTCTTTTTTTGTCTCCTACAACCCAGAGAATATCATTTTTCTCTAAGATTAAGCTCGATTCTGGATTTAGTATACGATTTCCGTTTCGTTCAATTCCAACAACCATTCCGTCTGTTTTAGCTCTGAATTGGCCAATGCTTTTCTGAATAAACTCATCTTGTGAAACTTCCAGTTGGCGTAAAACAATATCGGTTTCTTCTACTTTTACTGGTGGTTCTGTTTCATTTTGGGTTAAGAATTTTGTGAATTCAGCGATTTGGGCATCGGTTCCAATTACGCAGATTTCATCTCCTGGAAACAAACGCTCATTTTTAGTCGGAATTGGAATTGTAACATCGCCTCTTTTAATGTACGCGATATTGATTCCTAACTGCTCACGAATTTTTAGTTCCTGCAATGTCTGTCCAACTAGATTAGATTCTTTTTTAATATCAAAAAAAGACATGTGACCGTCCCAAGGCATTAGATTGGCATATCTTCTGTCTATTTTTTTGTTTTCACGATCGTTGAGGTTTTTCAAAAAGTGATTTTCAATTTTATGATATTGTTCATTTAGTTTTTTCGGGAAAATCTGATACGCTCCAATAGCAATAATAAGCGCTATAAAAGCAACCAAAGGAGAGAAGAAGATGTTCAATAAAAATCCAACGAAGAATAATCCAAGGCTCATTCTAATTAAAATAAGCATTAATAATGCGCCTCGATATTTACGTTCTTCCCATAAAATTTCGACTTCTTCGACTTTTACACGACGAAGCGATAAAGCCCATAAAAAAGGAGCAATAATTACCAAAGTCAATAAAGCAGCCAAAGTATTTCCAAATCGTGTATCGGCTACTAAAGGCGCAACAAATTTGGAAGACAATAAAATTATCGCAGTAATAATAATGGTATGAAGAATAATCTGTGTAACCGATGAACGAAGTACAATTTGCCAAGTACTTACCGATTTAATTGCCTGTGCATTGACACTATAGCGGTTGATATTTTTAACCCATCGTTTCGGCATTTTTGATTCTAAAAAGAAAGCAAATCTTTCAGAATATTTGATTAAAAACGGAGTTGTAAAAGTGGTAATTGCTGATACGGCTACAATTATTGGATATAGAAAGTCACTAGTAACTTTCAGAGTCATTCCTAAAGTTGCAATAATAAAAGAGAACTCCCCAATTTGTGCTAAACTCATTCCCGTTTGAACGGATTGTTTTAAAGGCTGGCCAGAAATTAAAGCTCCAATCGAAGAACTAAATGCTTTTCCGAAAATTGTGATAAGTGTTATTATAGCAACAGGTAGCGCATAAGTCAATAAAGTATTCGGATTGATTAACATTCCCACCGATACAAAGAAGACAGCGCCAAATAAATCTTTTACGGGCTGAATCAAATGTTCGATCTTTTCTGCCATTGTAGTTTCAGCGATAATAGAACCCATGATAAAAGCTCCAAGTGCTGGCGAAAAACCAACATTTGCTGCAAAAATTACCATCATCAAACATAAAGCTAATGAAATAATAAGGAGCATTTCATCTGTTAAAAGATGTTTGGCTTTTTTCAAAATGGTTGGAATAATAAAGATTCCTCCTAAAAACCAAATAATTAAAAAGAAAACTAATTTTAAAACAGATTGTAATAATTCACTTCCTGAAACTTGATCACTAACAGCAATTGTTGAAAGTAAAACAAGCATTAAAATCGCAACAATATCTTCAACAATTAAGGCTCCAAATACGATCCCGACGAACTTTTTTCCTTTCACTCCCAATTCATCGAAAGCTCTAATAATAATGGTTGTGGAGGAAATGGAAAGCGTGGCGCCAAGAAAAATACTGTCCATTTTTCCCCAGCCCATCCACTGTCCGACGCAAAAACCAATAAATGTCATGAACATGATTTGGGTTATGGCGGTGACAGACGAGGTTCCTCCAACTTTCATTAGTTTCTTAAAACTGAATTCGAGTCCTAAACTAAAAAGTAAAAATATAACCCCGATTTCTGCCCAAACTTCCACACTTTTCATGTCTGTAATTGAAGGGAAAAAATCAAAATGGTTTCCAGCTAAAAATCCTGCAATCAGGTAACCTAAAACCAAAGGCTGTTTCATTCTTTTAAATAATAGAACGGCAATTCCGGCAGTCATCAGGATTAATCCCAGATCACTAATTAAAGGTTGTAAGTGGTGTGTACTTTCAGCAGCGGCATTTAATGCAATCATATAAAAACGTGGTATTTTTTTAAAGGAGCTGATCCAGTTTTCATTTTCATGAAATTCACTGCATTTTTATAATTATAAATGACTAGGTAATACTGGTTTGGCTCCGAATTAAATAAAAAAAGCTATCTCGATAAAGATAGCTTTTTTTGGGAAAATATTTGGTGTTTTTCTTAAATTCCTGTGTAATTACTAGGAGTTATAGCCATTAATTCTGCTCTAACTGAATCAGAAACTTCTAAAGTTGCAATGAAGTTGTGAATCGCATTTTTGTCAATAGCTTCATTAGTTCTAGTCAAACCTTTTAAAGCTTCATACGGATTTGGATATGCTTCACGACGTAAAATAGTTTGGATTGCTTCTGCAACAACTGCCCAGTTTTTCTCTAAATCTTCGGCAAATTTACTTTCGTTTAAAAGTAATTTGTTTAAACCTTTCAAAGTAGCTTCAAAAGCAATAATTGTATGTCCGAAAGGAACACCAACGTTACGTAAAACAGTACTGTCAGTTAAATCACGTTGTAATCTTGAAATAGGCAATTTAGCTGCTAAATGTTCTAAAATAGCGTTTGCAATTCCTAAGTTTCCTTCTGAGTTTTCAAAATCAATCGGATTTACTTTATGTGGCATTGCAGAAGAACCAATTTCTCCAGCTTTGATTTTTTGTTTGAAATAATCCATTGAAACATACGTCCAGATATCACGATCTAAATCGATAATAATGGTGTTGATTCTTTTTAAAGCATCAAAGAAAGCAGCAAAATGATCGTAATGCTCAATTTGAGTTGTTGGAAAAGAATGTTGTAAACCAAGATCAGTTTCAACAAATTTATTTCCGAATTGTTTCCAGTCAATTTGTGGATATGCTACGTGATGTGCATTGAAGTTTCCAGTTGCGCCACCAAATTTAGCAGCAAACGGAATATTGAACAACAAACGCATTTGCTCTTCTAAACGCTCAACAAATACCAAAATCTCTTTTCCTAAACGAGTAGGAGAGGCTGGTTGTCCGTGCGTACGCGCCAACATCGGAATATCTTTCCATTCAACGCTTAATTCTTTTAATTTTGAAATTACTGAAATTAAAGTTGGTATATAAACTTGCTCAAACGCTTCTTTTGTAGAAAGCGGAATCGCAGTATTGTTGATATCTTGAGATGTTAATCCGAAGTGAATGAACTCTTTGTATTGGGATAATCCTAATTTTTCAAAAGCATCTTTAATAAAGTATTCAACCGCTTTTACGTCGTGGTTGGTTACTTTCTCCGTTTCTTTAATCCAAAGTGCATCTTCAGTTGAGAAGTTTTTGTAGATGTTTCTTAAACTTTCAAATAAAGTAGCATCAATACCTTGTAATTGTGGTAATGGAATTTGGCATAAAGCAATGAAGTATTCCACTTCAACCAAAACACGGTATTTTATTAAAGCTTCTTCAGAGAAAAAAGGGGCTAAATTTTGAGTTTTATTTCTATATCTTCCATCAATCGGCGATATAGCATTCAATTCGTTTAGAGTAGTCATTGTTATGTTGTTTTTTCGAAAGGTGCAAATATAAGCTATTGTTAAAACTTCTGAAAGCTATATTGATGCTTAAATTATGGTTTTAAAAATTTTATCCCAGATTGTGAAGTAAAAGCCATAGTTGCGAGATTCATTTTTATGATGATCGTTATGGAATTTGGTAGTAGAAATCCATTTTGTGAAATAATTTTTGTACCAAAAAGCAGGAAATATATCTCGTTTTAAATGACCAAATATTCCGTAAGACAGATTTAGAATAAGATAAATAATAATGCTTAGATAATTAAATTTCAAAATCGTAATTAAAAATAGCCATATAAGGCCAAAACCTAGAGTTTCTATCGGATGTAAAATATACAGACTGTAAACATTAGTTTCGATATGGGTATGATGTAGTTTATGAATGGGGTACATCCATTTTAAATAATGGACCAAAAAATGGAAAATAAACATAAAAAGATCCATCAAGAGAATCAATATAAGCGTATCTAAAATGATAAGTTGTAATGATCCTGAAAAATCTATTTTTAGAATTCCATAACGATACAATTCAAAACCTATTAAAGTTATAAATGTATTGCATATTAGTGTTGAAAATATCCATTTTCGATCTTTATTCTTTAAAAAAGTATTCTCTGGCTCCAGTATTTTTCCAATTAAAACAGACAAACCAACTAACACTGTATTTTCTATTAAAAAGAAAACAAAGAGCGAGAAGATATTAAATTGTATTAGTTGCTGTAGCCAACTTTCAAAAATCATGTTGTTTTTTCTAAGTTCAATAATTTTTCTCTTAAATCGGCAACTCCTTCAGATGCAAATTTGGCGATCGTTTCTACCTTATTCCTAATGTTCGGAATTGCAATTGGTTTTGGATCAATATAAAAAACTGGAGTTGTACTTGGAACATAAGCAATCAAACCAGCTGCAGGATAAACTTGTAGTGAAGTTCCAATAACAGCAAAATAATCTGCGGTTTCAGTAATGTCAATTGCTTCTTCCAATGCAGGAACTTCCTCGCCGAACCAAACAATATGCGGGCGCAATTGGTGTCCGTTTGCGTCAAAATCTCCCGTAAATAAATCTTCTGTCCAATCTAAAATTAGATTTTTATTTTGTGTGCTTCTAACTTTGAGTAATTCTCCATGTAAATGCAAAACGTTGGAGCTTCCAGCACGTTCGTGCAAATCATCAACGTTTTGAGTGATAACATAAACGTCAAAATCTTTTTCTAGTTCTGCCAAAATGGTATGCCCTAAATTTGTATTTACTTCTTTTAACTGTTGACGACGTTTGTTGTAAAAGTCTAAAACTAATTCTTGGTTTTTATGCCATCCTTCAGGAGTTGCAACTTCCATTACATCATGACCTTCCCATAAACCATCACTGTCACGAAAAGTTTTGATACCGCTTTCAGCACTTATTCCAGCTCCTGTTAAGACTACGAGTTTCTTTTTCATTTTGAGTTGTATTAAAAGATAAAAATAGTGATTTCTTGGCTTAAATGTTTGATGAACAGTAAGGATTAACAATGGCTTTTTATAAAAAAGAATGGGTATTTATACTCTTTGTCTCTCATTCTGAATTATTTATTTTTAATGTTGCGTTTGAAAAAGGTGATATTAAAATGATTTTAATTCAATTTACAGGTTTATCTGGTTCGGGAAAAACGACTCTGGCAGAAAGTGTCAGACATCTTTTGATTCAGGATAATTATGAAGTTGAAATAGTCGATGGAGATGTTTACCGGCAAACGATTTGTAAAGATTTAGGTTTTTCTAAAGAAGACCGCTGCGAAAATGTTAGACGTCTTTTTAATGTCGGACGAAATTTGATTGAAGAGAAGAAAATAGTTCTCATGTCGGTTATCAATCCTTATGAAAATCTAAGAAATGAATTGAGGTCTTTTGAATTCGTGAAAACGGTGTTTCTGGATTGTGCCATTTCTAATTTGATCAAAAGAGATCCGAAAGGATTGTACAAAAGAGCTTTGTTGCCAGATGACGATCAAAACAAAATTAGAAGTTTCACAGGAATAACAGATGTTTATGAAATTCCAAAAAAAGCAGATTTAATATTAAAAACCGATTCAGAAACGGTTTCGGTTTCTACCCATAAACTGTATAATTTTATTATTAGCAATTTAAATTTTTAAGACTATGAATCCTTCTTCTTGCCAGCTTCCAATTTCTTTTTCGATAGAAAAATTGCAAAATGATTTAGCGACTTGTGAAGCTAATTTATGGACACCACATTTTAATACTTATAGATATGAAGGAAATTGGACAAGTGTCGCTTTACGATCACAATCGGGTTTAGAGAATGATATTTTTTCTTTTCCAGATAAAGAATATAAAAATACGCCTTTGCTTGATAACTGTTCTTATTTTAAAGAAATAATGGATTGGTTTGAGTGCGAGAAAGAAGCAGTGAGATTATTAAGACTCGGAGCAAATAGTGAAATTAAAGAACATGTTGATAATGATACTTCGTATGAAGAGGGTTTTTTCAGGATTCATGTTCCTATTATTACCAATTCGGAAGTTTATTTTTATGTAAATAATCAGCTGGTTCCAATGAAAATGGGAGAATGCTGGTATGCTAATTTTCAGTTGCCGCACAGCGTCCATAACAAAAGTTCGGAACCTAGAATTCACTTAACATTAGACTGCATTAGGAATGAATGGTCTGATAAATTGTTTTCTAAAATGTGCTTTGATACAAAGTATGTGAGAAAAAATGAACATTCAGACGAGGTGAAAAGACAAATTATTGCAGAGCTTTCTAGAAATCTATCGGAAACGAATGTGAAGATTATTGCCGAGCTTCAATCACAAATGAACTTATAAAATGGAAAATGTAAAAGACCTTATTTCAAATTGGATTCCTGTAAAATTGGTTGAAAAAGATAATGAAGTTTATTTCGAATGGTTATATTTTGCTGAGATACCATTAGCAGATCCTTTCTTTGATGAAACTATTGCAAAATGCAAAAGCCACAGTTATAATTCAAAACGTTTTAAATTGGTAAGTACTGCAGAAAATATTATTGATTGGTCTAAAGAAATGGATTTTGTTGACTTAAAAGGATTGGTTTTTCATGTTTCAAGATGCGGATCTACCATGTTGAGTCAATCTCTTGCTACTTCATCTGAAAATATAATGGTTTCTGAAGCTCCTATAATTGATCAGATTTTAAGAAGTGAGACCTTTGCAGAGGATGTTAAAACGGTTTTGCTGAAATCGGTTTTGAAATTCTTGGGACAAAAAAGATTCCCAGGGCAAAAACATTTGATTATAAAATTGGATGCTTGGAGTATTTTTGAGGCGTCTTATTTAAGATTGATTTTTCCTGAAATTCCTTTTGCATTATTGTATCGAAATCCAGCAGATGTTTTAAGGTCACACCAAAAGATGTCGGGAATGCACATGGTTCCGAGTTTAATTCCACCGAGTGTTTTCGGAATTACATCCAAAGAAATTGAAGAAGTAGGTTATAGGCAATATCAAGCTCTGGTTTTAGAAAAATATTTTCAAGCTTTTTTGGATTTTTATGAAAGAGACCAAAATGTAATGATGCTTAATTATAATAGCGGAATGAAAAATGTTATAGAAAGATTTATAACTTTTATTAACATCAATTATTCTGAAAACGAAATAAACGCCATGCTAGAACGTCTTAAAAAACATTCTAAAAATGAAAGTTCAGTTTTTAATGGAGATTCTTATAAAGATGATGTTTTGTCTGCGAATTTATCTCAGCTCAACGTTTTACACGAAAAATTGAATGCCAATTTTATTGAAGATTTAGCTGGCTGAAAATAAGGAGAAGGCTTCTTTCTCTTTTATTTATTATTTTTGCGCCAAACATAAATAAAATGATTGATTTAGATTACCTCGAATTCTTAGAAAATATATTAACAGATAATAGAAAAGCTAATTTTTTAAAAGTTTTAGAAAGCAGAACCAAGCATTTTACAGTTGCTGTCGAAGATGTGTATCAAATGCACAATACAAGTGCTGTAATGCGTAGCTGTGAAGTTTTCGGAATTCAGGAATTGAATGTTATTGAACAGCGTTTTGGAAAACGTATTGATAAAGAAATTGCTTTAGGTGCACAAAAATGGGTTGATATTAACCGATTTGATTCGGTTTCAGGATGTCTATCTGATTTAAAAAATAAAGGATATCAAATTATCGCCACAACTCCGCATGAAAAAGATTGTATGCTGGAAGATTTCGATATTACAAAGCCAAGTGCTTTATTCTTCGGAACAGAAAAAGAAGGATTATCTCAAGAAATTATGGACAACGCCGATGGTTTCTTAAAAATTCCAATGGTTGGATTTACAGAAAGTTTGAATATTTCTGTTTCAGCCGCAATTATTATCCAAAATCTAACAAATAGACTTCGCAGATCTGATATTGAATGGAAATTGACTGAAGAGGAAATTTTAGTTAAACGTTTAGATTGGGCTAAAAATTCTATTAAAGATATAAAACGAATAGAAGCGCGTTATTATCAAGATAATCCGAGGTAATTAAGTCGCAGTTTACTGTCTCAGTCTTGGGATTATAAACAGAATTTAAAATGAAAAGACCGATAGTTTAAACTATCGGTCTTTTTTATGGATTTAAAATAGTTGGTAAACTGTGACTGAATACCGAGACTGAATATTTAAAAAATTAGTTAATCAAAACCCAAGTTCCAGCAGCTATTAAAGCTTCAGCTTTTTTGTATTTCATTGTTTCTGTTTTACCAGTAGCAACTTCTTGAACTACAACAGTATCGTTTCTGTTGATTTTTGGCATATCTCTAACGATAGTTTCAGTAACCTGACGCTGTTGTGTTTCTCCAGCTTCACGGTTCATGCTTTCGCTGTTTGGAATTTCGTCTTTGCTTAACTGTAAATTTTCTTTTGGACGAACTACTTCTCTTGCTTCGTGGATTTCAGGAGTGTTTTGAGCTGGTAAATCACCTTTGAATAAGAATGAAATAACTTCTTTGTTAACATTGTCCAACATCGATCTAAACAAGTTGAAAGCTTCTAATTTGTAAATAAGCAATGGATCTTTTTGCTCGTGAACAGCTAATTGAACAGATTGTTTCAATTCGTCCATTTTACGTAAGTGTTTTTTCCAAGCTTCATCCACAATAGAAAGTGTGATGTTTTTCTCAAAATCAGCAATTAATTGAGCGCCTTCAGTGTCGTAAGCTTTTTGTAAGTCAGTAACAACATTTAAAGTTTTGATTCCGTCTGTAAATGGAACTACAATTCTTTCGAAATGATTATTTGGCTCTTCAAAAACTCCTTTGATAATTGGGAAAGCTTCTCTTGCGCTTCTTTCTGTTTTCTCAGTGTAGAACGCTAAAGCTTCTTTGTATACTTTTCCAGTAACTTCAATGTCAGATAATTTTAAGAAATCTGCTTCAGAAATTGGAGAGGTGATTCCGAAATAACGAATTAAATCAAATTCATATCCTTTAAAATTATTAGCTACTTTGTTGTTGCTTACGATTAATTCGCAAGTATCATAAAGCATATTCGCGATATCTAGTTTCAAACGCTCTCCGAACAATGCGTGACGACGACGTTTGTAAACTACTTCACGCTGCGAGTTCATAACGTCATCATATTCTAATAAACGTTTACGAACACCAAAGTTGTTTTCTTCTACTTTTTTCTGAGCACGTTCGATAGATTTAGTCATCATAGAATGCTGAATCACTTCACCTTCTTTTAATCCCATTCTGTCCATTACTTTCGCAACTCTTTCAGAACCGAATAAACGCATTAAGTTATCTTCAAGAGAAACATAGAATTGAGAACTTCCTGGATCTCCTTGACGACCAGAACGACCACGTAACTGTCTGTCTACACGACGAGAATCGTGACGCTCCGTACCCACAATTGCTAAACCTCCTGCAGCCTTAACTTCTGGAGATAATTTAATATCGGTACCACGACCAGCCATATTTGTTGCAATAGTTACAACTCCAGCTTTACCAGCTTCTTCAACGATTTGTGCCTCTTGCTTGTGCATTTTAGCATTCAATACGTTGTGTGTGATTCCTCTCATTTTAAGCATACGGCTTAATAATTCTGAAATCTCAACAGAAGTTGTTCCAATCAATACTGGTCTTCCAGCTTGTGATAATTCAGTAACGTCTTCGATTACGGCGTTGAATTTCTCACGAGTTGTTTTGTAGATGTAGTCTTCTTTGTCAATTCTTGCAATTCCACGGTTTGTTGGAATTTCAACAACGTCCAATTTATAAATCTGCCATAACTCGCCAGCTTCTGTAACCGCTGTACCAGTCATACCTGCTAATTTGCTGTACATTCTGAAGTAGTTCTGTAATGTTACAGTTGCAAAAGTTTGCGTTGCAGCTTCGATTTTTACGTTTTCTTTAGCTTCGATCGCTTGGTGAAGACCATCAGAGTAACGACGACCATCCATGATACGACCTGTTTGCTCATCGACAATCATAATTTTGTTGTCCATGATCACGTACTCAACATCTTTTTCGAATAAAGCATACGCTTTTAAAAGTTGAGTTAAAGTATGGATACGCTCGCTTTTTACACCAAAATCTTGGAATAATCTTTCTTTAGCTTCAGCTTCAGCGTCTTTGTCTAATTTTTGTTTTTCAATCGCAGCGATTTCTGTTCCAATGTCTGGTAAAACGAAGAAATCTGCATCAGTATCTCCAGAAAGGTATTTGATACCGTTGTCTGTCAATTCTACTTGATTGTTTTTCTCTTCAATCACAAAATACAAAGCTTCGTCAACTTTGTGCATTTCACGATTGTTATCTTGCATGTATTGATTTTCAGTTTTTTGAAGCAATTGTTTAATTCCTTCTTCACTTAAAAATTTAATTAATGCTTTATTTTTAGGTAAACTTCTGTAAGCTCTTAATAATAAGAAACCTCCATCTTTAGTATTTCCTTCTTTGATTAATTTTTTAGCTTCAGCTAAGAAACCATTCGCTAACTGACGTTGTTGTGCAACTAAGTTTTCGATTTTTGGTTTCAATTCGTTGAATTCATGACGATCTCCTTGAGGAACTGGTCCAGAAATGATAAGTGGAGTTCTAGCGTCATCAATTAATACCGAGTCAACCTCGTCGACAATAGCAAAATTGTGTTTTCTTTGAACAAGATCGCTTGGCGAATGTGCCATGTTATCTCTTAAATAATCGAAACCAAACTCATTGTTTGTTCCGTAAGTGATATCAGCATCGTAAGCTTTTTTTCTTTGTTCTGTACTTGGTTGGTGATTATCGATACAATCTACAGATAAACCGTGGAATTCGAATAAAGGTGCTTTCCAAGTACTATCACGTTTTGCTAAGTAGTCATTCACTGTTACTAAGTGAACTCCGTTTCCTGTCAAAGCGTTTAAGTAAAGTGGAAGGGTAGCCACCAAAGTTTTACCTTCTCCGGTTTGCATTTCGGCAACTTTACCTTCGTGTAATACCATACCACCAATTAACTGAACATCGTAGTGAATCATGTCCCAAGTGATATCTTTTCCTGCAGCATTCCATTTGTTTGCCCAGATAGATTTTTCACCATCAATTGTAATATAAGGTTTTGTAGCAGAAAATTCACGGTCTTTTGGAGTTGCCGTAACTTCAATATGTGAGTTTTCTTTAAAACGACGAGCCGTTTCTTTTACTACAGAAAATGCTTCTGGAAGTAATTCTAATAAAGTTTTTTCAGAGATTTCGTAAGCTTCTTTTTCAAGAGCATCAATAGCGTCATAAAGATCTTCTCTTTTGTCGATGTCTTCGATGTTTTCTACTTCCGCTTTAAGCGAAGCAATTTTAGCATCTTTGTCAGCTCTAGCTTCTTTAATTCTGTCTTTAAAATAAACGGTTCTTCCTCTTAATTCGTCGTTAGATAGACTCATTAAGGGAGTTTCGAATGTTTTGATTTTGTTTAAGTAAGGTTGTAAAGCTTTGACATCTTTTTGAGACTTATCACCCACAAAGACTTTAATAATACTATTTATGAAACTCATGATTTATTGTATTTCTTTATTATTTAATATGTATTTGAACCAAAAAAAAAGCCTCTGTGATGAGACTTTTTCCTTTGGTTTATTTTTTTAATATTCATCCTCATTCCAAAGATAATCTTCGTCTGTTGGATAATCAGGCCAAATTTCTTCCATTGATTCATATATCTCGCCTTCATCCTCGATTGACTGAAGGTTTTCTACTACTTCTAATGGAGCACCAGCTCTAATAGCGTAGTCAATAAGTTCGTCTTTGTTAGCAGGCCATGGCGCATCACTTAAATAAGATGCTAATTCTAATGTCCAATACATCTGTTATCTGTTTAGTTTGTGCAAAAATAAATTTTTTACTGAAAAAGACAAGTAAATTTTGATTTATTTTAATAAAATTTAAGAACGTCTCTTGTTAAATTCCAATTTTTAAATTTCAAATTCCAAAAAAGGAGCTTAAAACCTCCATTTTTAAAGCTTTTATGAAAAAAAAATAAATTCGAAGAATTTTTAGTTTTTCTTGGAATTTGGGATTTAGAAATTTGAATTTTAAGAAAATTTATTTTCTCGGAATCCATTTCACTTCCTCCGCTTTTAAGTCAAACGACAACTTCCGTGCCAAGACAAAAAGGTAGTCAGAAAGTCGGTTTAAGTACATAATTGCTATTTCTGGAACGTGTTCATTGTGGCTTAAATGTACCGCTAAACGCTCCGCGCGACGGCAAATACAACGTGCAATATGACAATGTGACACGGTAGGATGACCGCCTGGCAAAACAAAATGAGTCATTTGTGGAAGGCTTTCCTCCATTTTATCTATTTCGTTTTCGAGCAATTCAATATCCGAATCAATTATTCCGAGATTTTCTAATCGAAGTTTTCCATTTTTTAAAACTTCTTTTTCCTGTGGAGTTGCCAAAATGGCACCAACAGTAAAAAGTCTATCCTGAATTTCGATTAAAATGGTTTTGTAATGTTCGTCAATTTCCTGATCACGGATTAATCCGATATAAGAATTTAGTTCGTCAACAGTTCCGTAGCTGTCAATTCTAATATGGTCTTTGGGTACGCGAGTTCCTCCAAAAAGAGCTGTTGTACCTTTGTCGCCTGTTTTGGTATATACTTTCATTTTTTTTAAGATGCTAAGGTTCTGAGATACTAAGATGCTAAGTTTTTTTCCTGTGCGATTAAACGATTAACCAAATAAACGGTTAAACTTCTTTACGATTATCACTTTCAATTAAGCCGTCTCTTAAGCGTATTACGCGATGTGCGTATGCTGCGATATCTTCTTCGTGGGTTACTAGAATGACTGTATTTCCTTGTGCATGAATATCACCAAAAAGCTTCATGATTTCTACAGAAGTTTTACTGTCTAAGTTTCCTGTTGGTTCATCTGCTAAAATGATAGAAGGTTTGTTAACCAAAGCTCGAGCAACAGCAACACGTTGACGTTGTCCTCCAGAAAGCTGATTCGGCTGGTGATCCATTCGGTCTGCAAGATTCACTTGCGTCAGCACTTCTTTGGCTCGTGCAATTCTATCCGATTTTCCATAACCAGCATAAATCATTGGAAGCGCAACATTATCAAGTGCAGTTGTTCTAGGCAATAAATTAAAAGTCTGAAAAACAAAACCAATTTCTTTGTTCCTAATTTCGGCCAATTCATCATCTTTCATTTGGCTGACATCTTTTCCGTTTAAAACATAATGTCCAGAAGTTGGAGTGTCTAAACATCCTAATAAGTTCATTAAGGTAGACTTTCCAGATCCCGAAGGTCCCATTAGAGCAACATATTCCCCTTTTTTTATTTCCAGATTTATTCCTTTTAAAACATATACAATTTCGTTTCCTAAAACAAAATTACGTTTGATGTCAGTTATTTTAATTAATGGTTCAGCCATTTTGGTTTATAATTTTGGATTTAAAAGTACAAAACACTTTTCAATAAAAACCATTAGTAGTTGAGAAATGACTTTTGTTACAAATCAGATTTAATTTCTAATTTTTATCAAAGTGATATAAAAGTATAGTTTGAAGTTGTTATATGGTTTTGAAGAAATATTGTATAATTGTCATTATTTTGTTGTTTTTGTATATTTAATAGGTTTTGATTCTTAAAAATGTGGTAATAATGTAATTTTGAACGTCTTTGTTTTAAGTAAATTTGTTAGTGTATTAATTAAACAATCAAGATTATGAAAAATATTAAAATAGCTACAGGAATTGCATTATTAGCATTAAGCTTTACTTCATGTAAAGATGAAAAACAAGAAAAAGCACAGCGTACAATTGATTCGTATGTAACCTACGTCGATTCGGTTAAAAATGTAAAAGCTGATGATTTGAAAGAAAATTGGAATGCTGTAGAATCAGAATACGATAGAAGAGCAGCAGAAGCTGATGCAGCTTTGGCAGATATCAAAGACAATGCGGCTCAAACAGAAAAAATAAATACAAGTAAGGCAAAATACGAGAGTTTCAAAAATGAAATGACCACCCTTTTAGCCCCTCCGGCTCCAAGTCCTAAACAACAATTGAGAAATGCCTTGTTTGGTGAAGGAAAAATTGGAGACGATATGAGTTTTGCCTGGGTAAATGCTCAAAATATTCATAGTGTTTACCAACAGTTTGTTCATACAGTTGAGAATAATAAAGATAAGTACTCTCGTGAAGACTGGGATGAAATTAAAGTGCTATACGAAGCATTGGACAGCAGAAAAAACACTGTTGAAAAAGAAGGTTTAACAGCTTCTGATAATAGAAAAATTGCTGGTCTGAAAATTAAATTTGCACCTATGTATACTGTAAACAGAATGGGAGCGAAAGCAGAAGAAAACAAAGAAGCTAAAAAATAAGCTTTAAATATTTTGAATTAGATAAAAAAAGACAATCATTTCTGATTGTCTTTTTTTATGCTCGTATTATAAAATGTTCTTTCGGCTGTTCTCGCCTAAAGAAAACAAAACCCCATTGAAAAGTATCGATTGTTACTTTTACTTTTGGATGATTTTTTATGCTTTCCCAAGCTTCTTCCATTTCTTCTGACCAATGAATATCATCAAAAATCCAGACAGAATCGTTATCAATCGTTGGCAGTAAAAGATCAAAATAGGCAAGAGTTGCTCTTTTGGAATGATTTCCGTCAAAATAAATTAGATTGTAATTTGAAGCTTGCAGGTTTTCAGAAATTAAAAAAGATTCAAATTCTGAAATGACATTTTCAACATTTTTACAATCGAATTCATTTAGTTGATTTTTTGCAATACCAGCGGTATTAGGACAACCTTCAATTGTAATTACTTTTGCTTTTGGATTTCCCAAAGCTAAAGCTGAAGTTGCCAAACCTAAAGATGTTCCTATTTCAAGAATATTTTGAGGTTGAAAATAATTCGATACACGAAATAATAATTCTGCTCTTTTTGGGGAAATTCCCGCCGTTTGCGCAATTTTAGAAATCTGTCTTTTGTTTGATTTGAATACTTTTGAACCAGCACCAAAATCAGTTACTTCAATGAAGTTTTTGTTTTTTAAAAGAGCTTTTCTATAGTTTTTTAGAATTGCATATTCTGGTTTTGTTTTCTTGTCGTAAAAACATTTTGTTAGTAAACTAAAAACAAAAGGTGAGTGAACTGCATGTTCATTCTTAGAATCCCAAAGAAATTTTAGATAAGCTTTAATTTGAAACAGCATTCGTATTAATTATTTCGTCTTTTTTTAAACGAATTAGTTTACTGTAATTAATTTAATTTCAAAAATTAAAACAGAACCAGCTGGAATGTTTTGAACTTTATCAGCTCCGTAGCCTAAATGTGCAGGTATAAACAAAATTCCACTTCCACCTTCTTTAAAAAGTGGTAATGCTTCTTGCCATCCTAAAATTAACTTGTTTAGAGGGAAAGTTACATTTGTCTTGCTTTGATCAAAAACAGTTCCATTAGTAAGAGAACCTTTGTAAGTAACTGTTACGTTTGATTGTAAAGTAGGCTGTTTGCCTGTTCCTTCTTCCGTAATAATATAATGTAAACCAGTACTTGTTTTTACAGCTGTTAGATTATTTTTAGCTAGATATTCAGTGATTTCTTTTTCGTTTTCAACAGTGTAATCTAGTTTTTCCGGAATTCTTTGTAATCCTGAATCGTTTGAACAAGAAATAAAAAATGTCAGGATCGAAAATGCTACTAATAATTTTTTCATGTGGTATTTGTTTTTTTAAGTTTGTAAATATAAGGAAATTAGTTTTTAGTCGCGGTCTCAGTCTTCAGTTTGCTTATCAGTTGCATCCAAATTTGTTTGGGTTATTGATCATAAAATTAATTAGTTTTCCAATCTCTATACTTTTTATGTTTAGATGTTCAAATTTTTCTTTAGTAATATAATTACATTTTAATGAAAATTCTAGCCAAGTATTTGTTTCTGAGTTTTCGGCATCACTATCAGTTAATTTGCTTATGAAATGATTTACATATCTTCTTTTTCGATAAGATTCTGCAATATTTGCACAAACACTTCTTGATGATCTACGGATTTGATCTGTTAAAGAAAATTGCTCTTCTTTTGGAAATGTCTTAGATAATTCAAATATTTCCATTGCAAGTTCAAAAGACTTTCTGTATGCTAATAATTCTTTAAAATCCATTTTTTATTTTTTTACAAGAATAAAAAAAATAAAGAAAAAGATTACTTTTTAAAAAATAAAAATACGAGTTAATACATAAAAATGCTTGAAAACTGAGACTAAGACTAAGACTGAGACCGAAACTAAGACTAAGACTGAGACTGAGACTAAGACTGAGACTGAAACTGAGACTGAGACCGAAAACCTATAATTTACCCTTCAATTTTAGCAGAAAGCTCAAACCAACGTTCTTCCTTTGCATCAATTTTGTTAATTATGTTTTGAAGTTCGTTTGCTTTTTTCTCAATGTCGGCATCAGCCACTTTTCCGTCAGAGAATAATTGTTCGATTTTAGTTTTTTCGATTTCTAAATCTTTGATTTCTCTTTCGATTTTTTGATATTCTTTTTGTTCGTTAAAAGTCAGATTTCCAGTCGGATTATTTTGTTTCCAATCTTTCTTTTCTGCTTTGTTTTCTTCTTTTTGAGCAACATCGGCACTATCTTCATAAGCTCTGAAATCAGAATAGTTTCCTGGGAAATTTTCAATTTCACCTTGTCCTCTGAAAACAAATAAATGATCTACAATCTTATCCATAAAATAGCGATCGTGAGAAACTACTAATAAACATCCAGGATAATCTAATAAAAAGCTTTCCAAAACGTTCAAAGTCACAATATCCAAATCGTTTGTTGGCTCATCAAGAATCAAGAAGTTCGGATTCTGAATTAAAACGGTACATAAATACAAACGTTTTAATTCACCACCACTTAATTTTTCTACATAATCATATTGTTTTTTAGCATCAAAAAGAAAACGCTCCAATAATTGCGAAGCTGAAATAATTTTTCCTTTTGCAAGTGGAATATATTCTCCGTATTCCTTAATAATGTCAATTACACGTTGACCTGGTTTCGGATTGATTCCTGATTGTGTGTAATAACCCACTTTTATCGTATCGCCTTTTACCACACGTCCGCTGTCTGGTGGAATTGTTCCTGTCAGTAGATTTAAGAAAGTCGATTTTCCGGTTCCGTTTTTACCAATAATTCCGATTCTTTCGCCACGTTGAAAATCAAAGCTGAAATTATCCAGAATAACTTTGTCTTTGAATTTTTTAGAAAGTTTGTGAAGCTCGATAATTTTGCTTCCCATTCTTTCCATATTGATTTCAAGCTCAACTTTGTTTTCTTTGCGTCGGCTTTGTGCTTTTTCTTTAATAATGTAAAAATCGTCCTGACGAGATTTAGACTTGGTTGTTCTCGCTTTTGGCTGACGACGCATCCACTCTAATTCTTTTACAAAAAGGTTTTTAGCTTTGTCAATACTCGAATTTTCAGAAGTGATTCTTTCTTCTTTTTTCTGTAAATAGTAAGAGTAGTTCCCTTTGTATTGATATAATTTTCCGTTGTCTAATTCGATAATTTCATTACAAACGCGCTCCAAAAAGAAACGGTCGTGCGTTACCATAAACAAGGTAATGTTTTCTTTAGCGAAGTAACTTTCAAGCCATTCGATCATTTCCAAATCCAAGTGGTTGGTTGGCTCATCCAAAATCAATAAATCTGGACGGTTGATTAGAATTATAGCTAACGAAAGACGCTTTTTTTGTCCCCCAGAAAGATTTTTTACTTTAAGTTTAAAATCTTCCAGTTTTAATTTGAATAAAATCTGTTTGTATTGCGTTTCAAAATCCCAAGCGTTATGCTGATCCATTGCGTCAAAAGCTTTTTGGTAGGCTTCTTCGTCTGAAGGGTTTTCTAATGCTTTTTCGTAGGCTTCAATAATTTTAAGAGTTTCATTGTCCGAAGCGAAAATACTTTCTTCAATGGTAAGTTCATCTTGCAGATTATTGTCCTGAGACAAAAATGCCATTCTGATGCCTTTTCTTAAAACAACTTGTCCAGTATCTGGTTCGTCCAAACCGTTAATAATGCTCATAATGGTTGTTTTCCCAGAACCATTTTTAGCAATAAAAGCGATTTTTTGATCTTTGTTGATTCCAAAAGAAATGTTGTCAAAAAGGACTCTTTCTCCAAATGACTTTGATATATTTTCGACTGATAAATAATTCACAAGAATAAAATTTTTTGCAAAAGTAAACTATTATCTTACGATTTGCGAATTATTTATGGAGATACAAACCGAGAACAGAGCTCAAATCGTAATAATGAATTTGCTGTGGCACATTTATCACTGGTTTACGAACAAGAGCTTCATTGGTCAAAAAATAATGAAGACCGTTTTTAGTCGCAATTCCTTCAATTTGATGAAAAGGAAGTTTTAAATTGATTCGTCTTTTATTTCCAGATGTAAAATCCTGATTTTTGAAATCGTAAAGCAGGTATAAAAAAGGTTTTCCGATTTTGGTGTAACCGCACAAAACAATGAGGTTTTTATCTTCAAGATGGGTTGCTCCTGTTACTAAACCTTTTGTGTCTAGAGTCGATTTGAATTTTGCAACATGATTTCCAGCTTGATTTGGTAACGAATAAATATTCGTTTTAGATGAATTCCATTGTTTGGTAAACAAATAAATACTGTCTTTAGAAACAATAAAAGCTTCGCAGTCAAAATCGGTTTTGTTTGGTTTTGAAGCAGAAAAGTTGGTTTGGTCAGAATAGGTAAATGATAGGGTTTCAATTTTTGGTTTTTCATCCAAAAATGATTGTTTTTCTATTTTTAGGATTTGAAGATCTTTTCGGTTTCCAGAATAATTATTTCCGAAATCACCTATATATAGGTATAAATCGTCTTGTGCAATTTCTTCCCAATCATGATTAACAACGTCATTAAACACGATTTTTCTTTTGATTTTTCCTAAAGAATCTAAACCGTAAATAGTTTTATCATGATCGTCGTTATGTGTCCATAATAGATTTTTGAAAGTAATTAATCCTGAAGTTTCATGTAATGAATCACTTAATTGTACAGAATTTTCAGGTTTTAATTTTAAAGTTTTATAACTGCAACTTCCGTCATTTTGTAAAGCTTTCGGGTTGTAATTTTCGGCCTGAGGATCTGTGCATCCCGAAACTTGTGAATAACCGACTGTTGTGATTGCAAGGAAGAAGAAAAAAATTTTTATCATAATTGCAATGTTGTTTTTGTACAAGTTAAGAATAATTGTGAAAAACGACTGTAATAAATGTCTTTTGAAGAAGGAAGAAGACTTGTTTTAAAATTTAAAAAACTGATTGTTACTTATGACTTCCTTCAGATTTTCAAGATTTCCGATTTTTATTTTTTCGTCAAAAGAAGCAATATGTTTTCTGTGATGTACATCGGTTCCGCAGAAATCATACATTCCTTTTTTTAGAAGTTCATCGGCTATTTGGCCTATTTTCGAACCATAATATTCTACAGTCGACAACAGGTTCAACTGAAAAAGACATCCCGCATTTTTTAGTTTTTCGTATTCATTAAAATGATCATGATAAAAAACATAACGTTCCGGATGTGCCAAAACTGGAATATAACCAGCAACCTGTATCTCAAAAATGGTTTTGTATAAGTTTATTGGAGCACTTAAATATGATATTTCGACCAAGACATAATTGTCTTTTAAAGTAAGTAGTTTTTCTTCTTTAAAATGATTTTCAAACCAATAGTCTATAAAATATTCTGCCGATGCCTGAAAAGGGATCTCGATATTATTTTTTATTAATTCATTTTTAGTCTCGTCAAGCTTTGATTGAATTGTTTCTGGTGAATTGTTCCAAACAAAATGACTGATGTGCGGTGTTGTAATGATTTGAGCGATTCCCAATTCCTGAAAAGAACGGGTAAGTTCTACAGATTTTTCCAGATTTTTAGCGCCATCATCAATACCAGGCAAAATGTGAGAATGTATATCTACAAAATCACCATTAAGCAGTTCTTTTAAAATAGGTTTTGACTTGAAAAATGTAAACATGGGGCAAAAGTGTGTAACTCAAATTAATAGAATGCAAAATTACTGTAGAATTTCTAATAAGGCATTTTAGAATTATGTTATATTTGATTTTTAGTAAAAAAGTAAAAAATTATGAAAATAAAAGCGAATTTATTCAATCAAAGAATTGTTTCTATCGATGCTTTGCGCGGAATTACCATTTTTGTAATGATTTTTGTAAATGAATTGGCAAGTATTCAACAGGTTCCACAATGGATGAGACACATGCCTGCTGATGCAGATGCCATGACTTTTGTTGATTTAGTTTTTCCTGCTTTTTTATTTATTGTCGGAATGTCTGTTCCATTTGCTTTTAATGCCAGATTGATAAAAGGCGACAGTGCAAAAACAATTTGGACACATGCTTTAAAAAGAGCTTTGGCGCTTATAATTATTGGTGTTTTCATGGTAAATGCCGAATATGGCTATGATGCCGCCAAAATGATAATTTCTCCAGTTCTTTGGGCGCTTTTAGCTTATATAATGCCAATTCCGATTTGGAATAAATATCCTAAGAATTTTCCGGTTTGGTTAAAAAATGTACTTCAGTATGGGGCTATAACGGTATTGGTTGTACTTTACTTTTTGTATATTCAGGATACTGGAGAAAGAGGAATGACTCCAAAATGGTGGGGAATTCTGGGTTTAATTGGTTGGGCGTATCTTTTTACAGTGATTTATTACTGGCTGGTTTCAGGTAATTTATGGGCAATGATCGGATTTTTAGTTTTTTGCGTTGTGATGAATTCTTTAAATCTAACTGATAATTCATTTGTTCAAAATACTTCTTGGCTCAGTTTTATTGCAGGTCATCTCACGCATGCTGCTTTGGCATCTGCAGGAATTGTGATTTCCTTGTTGTTCTTTGATCGAAAAATAGAGAATAAAATCAATTGGACGGTAATTGGTTTTATCGTTTTCTTTTTTACAATCGGATTTTTTCTAAGACCCTTTTTCGGAATCTCCAAAATACAAGGAACTCCATCATGGACTATGATATCGGCAGGAATTTGTACCATTCTATTTTACTTTTTGTATTGGTTGATGGAAGTTAAAAAACAAACCAAATGGAGTGAATTCTTCATGCCCGCGGCCGCAAACCCTTTGCTGATTTATATTTTGCCTGGTGTTATTTATTATTTCTGTAAACTTATAAACTTCCATATTATTCCGGGGTATTTTAGAGTCGGAGTTCCAGGAATTATATGGTCTTTGATATTTTCGACCATTATGCTTTTTGTAATGAAAATCTTGAATAGGTATAAAATTCAACTTCATCTTTGAGTTGCAGTCTCAGTTTTCAGTCTCAGTTTTCAGTCTCAGTTTTCAGTCTCAGTTTTCAAATTTGCGACTGCGACTGAAAAATTATAGATATCCAAACTGCGACTGAGACTGAATACTGCGACTGAAAACTTTTTTAAAAATCTTACAAAATAAAATTCTAAATTTGTAAGTAATGGTTTTTAAGATGTTGTAAGTGAGTGGTTTAAAAATTACATATATTTTCTTGTTTTGTTTAATGGCTTCGTTTTGTTATGCTCAGAACGACAGCTTGACTATGGGGAATCGAGATATGTTAGATGTTATTCACAGGATTTTTGATAAAAATGATTCTATTAAAAAAGACCATCAAAAAAAGGTAGCATTCTCCTTGCTGCCAGTTCCAGTAGATGTTAATTCCAGTACAGGTTTAGTGGTTTCTTTTTTAACTACTTTTTATTTAGGTGAAAACCATCAAAAAACACGAATGTCGCAGGTGACTTTTTCGCCTTATTTCAGTTTTACCAAACAATATGTTTTTCCTGTTCAGTCCTATATTTATACAAACGAAAACAAATGGAATTTTACAGGAGATTATCGTTATATGATTTATCCTCAATTTACATATGGCTTGGGCGAACACGATTCAAAAGAAGAAATGTCAACACTAGATTATCAGCAATGGCGGTTTTATCAGTTTATTACGAGACAGATTGTGGGAAATTATCGTTTTGGAGTTGGTTTTCTTTTAGATAATTATAAAAATATTTCTGAAGAATCTTATATAGACGAAGAAACCGATTATTATCAATACATGAATGGTGATTTTTCAAATGAAACTTCGTTCGGATTTGCGTTTCAAGGACTTTACGATTCTCGGGAAAATATTATAAATCCCGAACAGGGTTTATATATTGAAGCCGATTTGAGAATTAATACAAGTGGAGTAGAAGGTGACAAATGGCAGTCTTTATATATTGATGCAAGAAAATATCATTCTTTTAGTAAAACAAAACATAGAGTTTGGGCTTCCAGAGCTTTTTACTGGTCTACATTTGGAGGAAAACCACATTATTTAGATTTACCAAGTATTGGCTGGGATCGCGAAGGAAAAACAGGACGAGGTTTTACTAAAAACAGATATAGAAGTAATGCTCTTATTTATTTTGAAACCGAATATCGAACAGATATTAGTCGAAATGGTTTTTTTGGAGCAGTATTTTTCACCAATATTTCGTCGGTTTCAAAATTAGAAACATATCAATTTAAAAAATGGAATCCAGCCGTTGGAACAGGAATTCGAATTAAATGGAATAAACGAAATGGAAGTAATTTGGCTTTAGATTACGGAATTAGTAAAAACGATTGGTCGCTTCGTTTGGGGTTATCGGAAAATTTTTAACTTTCGGGCAAAATCTACAAGATCAATTTTACATGCAATTATCGGTTATTATTCTGAATTATAATGTACGTTACTTTCTCGAACAATGTGTTTTAAGTGTTCAGGAAGCCATCGCGACAATCGATGCTGAAATTATTGTAGTGGATAATAATTCATCAGATGAAAGTGTTTTAATGATGAAGCAAAAATTCCCTGATGTAAAACTGATTGAAAACAAAGAAAATTTCGGTTTTCCAAAGGGAAATAATATTGGTGTTCGTCAAGCGAAAGGAAATTACATTTGTATTTTAAATCCCGATACCGTTGTTGCAGAAGATACTTTTGCAAAGATTTTGGCTTTCGCCGAAAGGCAAAATAATCTCGGAATTATTGGTTGCAAACTAATTGATGGAACAGGAGCATTTCTTCCAGAAAGCAAACGAGGCATTCCAACGCCTTGGGTCGCCTTCACCAAAATTTTCGGATTGTATAAAATCTTTCCCCAAACCAAACTTTTTAATCAATATTATGTACAGCATTTAAATGAAAATGAAACAGGAAAAGTGGCTATTTTGGTTGGTGCTTTTATGTTTTTAGAAAAAGAATTATACGAAGATTTAAAAGGTTTTGATGAAGATTGTTTTATGTATGCCGATGATATTGATTTGTCTTATCGTGCCTTGCAAAAACAAAAGTCAAATTATTACTTTCACGAAACTACAGTTCTACATTATAAGGGAGAAAGTACAGTAAAAGATGAAAAGTACATGAAGCGATTTCAGGAAGCAATGAATTTTTTCTATCAGAAGCATTTTAAGAAATCATTGTTTTTTACTTTTTTCATTCAAATGGGAACTTGGTTTTTTTCTTTTGTGAAAATGTTTCAGGGAAAAGTCAAAATTAAACCAAGTCCAGAATCGTATGTTTTTTATTCTTTAAATGAAGATTTGTCTGAAAAATTAGCCTTAACTTTAAAAAATAAAGTCAGCTTTTTAGAAATCCCCGAGGAAAAAATGGTAAATTCGTGCCTTGTTTTTAAGGGAAAAAAGGTGGAGATAATTTTGGATAATCAGTATGTTTCATTCAAAAAATGTATCAAAATCATAGAAACTCTTAAAGATAAGAGTATTACTTTTAAAATTTTACCCAAAAAAGCCAATTTTATTATTGGAAGCGATTCTCGAAATGATAGAGGTCAAATCGTAAAAATTGAGTAAAAAATTATATTAAATGTAATTTATATTTAAAATATTCAGTAATTTCGCAATCTGAAAATCAAAAACATCTTTTAGATTAACAATATGGCAAGATTTGAATTAAAGCTTCCGAAAATGGGAGAAAGTGTCGCTGAAGCAACCATCACCAATTGGTTGAAAGAAGTTGGAGACAAAATTGAAGCTGATGAAGCTGTACTCGAAATCGCAACAGATAAAGTTGATAGCGAAGTGCCTAGTGAAGTATCAGGGATTTTGGTTGAGCAATTGTTTGGTAAAGATGATTTAGTACAAGTAGGACAGACTATCGCGATTATTGAAACTGAAGGGGGCGATGCAACAACTACTGCAATAGATAAAGTTGAAGAAGTTGATGCTCCAGCAGAAGCTGTAGAAATTGAAAAAACAATCGAAGCGGTTAAAGAAACGGTAACAACTTCTCAGGATTTCTCAGGTTCAGAAAAATTCTTTTCTCCTTTAGTGAAAAATATTGCAAAAGAAGAAGGTATTTCTTTAAACGAACTTGAAAATATTGCGGGTTCTGGAAAAGACGGACGTGTAACAAAAGAAGATGTTCTAAAATATGTAGAAGATCGTAAATCAGGTTCTGTTCAGGCGCCTCAAATAGTTGAAGTAACTTCTCAAGTTGTTGAAACTGCAAAAGTAGAAGCTCCAAAAACTGTTGAGCCAGTTGCGCAAAAAAGCCAGCAAGCAGTTCCAGTTTCTATAAATGGTGCTGACGAAATTGTTGAAATGGACAGAATGCGTAAGTTGATTTCGGGTTATATGACGGCTTCGGTTCAAACTTCTGCTCATGTACAGTCTTTCATTGAAGTTGATGTAACTAATATTGTAAAATGGAGAGATAAAGTAAAAACAGCTTTCGAAAAAAGAGAAGGCGAGAAATTGACTTTTACTCCAATTATGATGGAAGCAGTTGCAAAAGCCTTGAAAGATTTCCCAGGAATGAATATTTCTGTTGATGGAGATTATATCATTAAAAAGAAAAATATCAATTTAGGAATGGCAGCGGCTTTGCCAAATGGAAATTTAATTGTTCCTGTAATTAAAAATGCAGATCAGTTGAATCTAGTTGGAATGGCAAAAGCGGTTAACGATTTAGGAAACCGTGCTAAAGCTGGAAAACTAAAACCAGACGATACACAAGGCGGAACTTATACAGTAACAAATGTTGGTACTTTTGGAAGTGTTTTCGGAACGCCAATTATCAACCAGCCGCAAGTTGGAATTCTGGCATTGGGTGCGATTCGTAAGGTGCCTGCGGTTATCGAAACGCCAGAAGGAGATTTTATCGGAATCCGTCAGAAAATGTTCTTGTCACACTCTTACGATCATAGAGTAGTTGATGGTGCGCTTGGTGGAAGTTTCGTAAAAAGAGTAGCAGAATATTTAGAAGCTTTTGATGTAGATAGAGATTTCTAAAAAATCGATTATAAAAATAAATTCAAATCCGATAGGTGTAAAAACTTATCGGATTTTTTATTTTGTAGGAAAAGAATTAAATGATGAGGTTCGGACTTATTAAGAGGTTATTTTTTAAAAGTTAAAATTGAGTAATTGAAAGCATTTTTCGACAAAAAAAATCAGAATAAAGGAGGATATTCGGCTTTAAAAATTACATTTGTAAACTTATAAAAATTAGAAATGGAATTAAAACTTAACAAGCCAATTTGCTTTTTTGATCTCGAAACAACGGGAATTGATATCGGTAAAGATAGAATCGTAGAAATTTCAATATTCAAAGTTTTTCCTAACGGAAACAAAGAAAGTAAAACCTGGCTGGTTAATCCAACAATTCCAATTCCTCCGCAGACAACTGCAGTTCACGGTATCACAGACGAAAAAGTGGCCAACGAACCAACTTTTGCAGAACTAGCTTCACATATTCATAATATGATTAAAGACAGTGATCTTGGCGGATTTAATTCAGATCGTTTCGATATCCCGCTATTGGCAGAAGAATTGCTTCGTGCAGGAGTTGATTTTGATATGAAAAATAAGGTTTCTGTAGATGTTCAGACGATTTTTCATAAAATGGAAGAACGTACCTTAAGTGCGGCTTTGAAATTTTATTGTGGAAAAAGTCTTGAAAATGCCCATTCAGCAGAAGCCGATACAATGGCAACTTACGAGATTTTAAAAGCGCAATTAGATCGTTATCCGGAGTTAGAAAATGATATGAAATCTTTGTCTGAATTTACAACACGTAAAAAGATTGCTGATTTTGCCGGAATGATTGCTTTTGATAAGGATGACGAAGAAATTTTTACATTTGGAAAGCACAAAGGTGCAAAAGTGGAAAAAGTTCTAGAAACAGAACCTGGTTATTTCAGCTGGATTCAAAATGCAGATTTTCCTTTGTATACCAAAAAGGTTTTGACAGCAATTAAATTAAGAAAATTAAACACGAAATAAGTTTCTAAGATGCTAAGTTTCTGAGATTCTAAGTTTTTAGTTTCTTAGTAACTTAGCATCTTAGTGTCTTAGAAACTAAAAAGAAATGAAAATTATTTGTGTCGGCAGGAATTATGCCAATCATATAGAAGAATTAAAAAACGAGCGTCCAAGTGAACCTGTTGTTTTTATGAAACCGGATTCTGCGGTTTTGTTGAAACAGCATCCGTTTGTAATTCCAGAGTTTTCTGAAGATGTTCATCATGAAGTTGAAATTATTGTGAAAATCAATAAAGTTGGGAAGTATATTGAATCAAAATTTGCTCATAAATATTACGATGAGATAAGTGTTGGTATCGATTTTACGGCGCGTGATTTACAGAGTAAATTGAAAGAAAAAGGACTTCCGTGGGAAAAAGCAAAAGCATTTGACGGCTCGGCAGTTATTGGAGATTTTTTGCCAAAAACTGATTTTGTTTCTATGGAAAACCTTAATTTTGAATTAAGAAGCAATTCTGAAACGGTTCAAAAAGGAAATTCAAGCATGATGCTTTGGAAAATTGATGAATTGATTTCTCATGTTTCTCAGTTTTTTACATTAAAAATTGGAGATATTATTTTTACAGGAACGCCTGCCGGTGTTGCAGCTGTAAAACCAAATGATGTTTTAGAAGGCTTTTTAGAAGATAAAAAATTATTCAGAATACAAGTAAAATAATGGCTTTAAAATACAACCTTTCGAAAGTGTATGCGCTTTCAGATAACGATCCTGAATTTGTAAATCAAATTTTAACCTTATTTGTTACAGAAGTTCCAGAAGATTTAAAACAAATCAAAGAAGGAATTAAGAAAAAGGATCATAAATATGCTTATTCCTATGCACACAAGATAAAGCCGACATTAGATTTAATGGGCTTAAATGTAGCATTTGAAGAAATTCTTCAAGTGGAAGCTTGGACAAAAGCAGAAGGCAAGAAAAAAGATATTATCGAAACTTTTAAAAGTATCAGAATACAAGTAAAAGAAGCGATTAAAGAAATTAAAAAAGATTTTGATCTTTAATGATAAAATTTGACTTATTCCTATTTGCTTGAATCAAGGAATAAGTCAAAATCATTTTTTAAATTTTGTAAGCAGTTTATAGTTTGTAAAAACTGTTAATACCTTCCTCTAAGACAAAATTTAAATTTCTACTTAAAAATTACCGTCTTACTTTGTAAAGTGAGAAAAACAAATATTTTACAGATATGAAAGCAGCAATTATTACAATTGGAGATGAGATCTTAATTGGACAAATCGTTGATACAAATTCGGCTTTTATTGCTAAATCACTTGATAGAATCGGTGTTGAGGTGGCAGAAATGCTATCGATAAGCGATGATAAAAAACATATTATAGATACTTTTTTGCAATTGCAAAATAAAGTAGATGTTGTAATTGTAACAGGAGGATTAGGTCCGACAAAAGATGATGTTACCAAGAAAACATTCTGCGAATACTTTGATGACGAGTTGGTTGTAGATCAAAAAGTTTTAGCACACGTAACAGAATTGATCGAAGGTTTTTACAAAAGACCAATTTCTCAACTAAATAAAGATCAAGCTCTGGTTCCGTCAACTTGCACTGTTTTGCATAATAAAGTGGGTACGGCGCCAGGAATGTGGATGAAAAAAGAAAATACCGTTTTTATTTCGCTTCCAGGAGTTCCTTACGAAATGAAATATTTGGTAGAAGAAGAAATAATTCCAAAAATAGTTCGCGAATACAAACGTCCTTATATCATCCATAAAACAATTTTAACTTATGGTCAAGGCGAAAGTTTGGTTGCAGAGCGAATAGAACATTGGGAAAATAATCTTCCAGAATTCATAAAATTAGCTTATCTGCCAAATCCAGGACGAGTTCGTTTGCGTATGACTGCCCGCGGAACAGATAAAGAAGAGTTAGAAAAAGCAATTGAAGAAAATGTTCAGTCGCTAGACGTGATAATTCATGATATAATTGTGGGTTATGAAGAAAACGAAACCATTGAAACGGTAATAGGTAAATTGCTTACTAAAGAAAATAAAACAATCTCAACAGCAGAAAGTTGTACAGGAGGAAGAATTGCTTCGCTTTTGTCTGCTGTTCCAGGTTCGTCAAATTATTTTAAAGGAAGTGTTGTTTCTTATGCAACAGAAGCCAAAGTAAATGTTCTTGGAATTCCGCAAAGTGTAGTTGACGAATTTTCTGTTGTAAGTGCTGAGGTCGCATCGGCTATGGCTTTGAGTGTTAAAGATTTAATGAAAACGGACTATGCACTTGCTACGACAGGGAATGCGGGGCCTTCAAAAGGTGATTCTGATGCTGAAATTGGTACTGTTTTTATCGCTTTGGCAACACCAAACGAAGTAATTGTAGAAGAATTTAACTTCGGACAACCGCGTGAAAAAGTGATAGATAGGGCATCAGTTAAGAGTTTGGAAATATTACAGAAAGAAATTTTAAAAATTGTGCAATAATTTTTTGCACCAATGGTTTATTTTTCTTTTCTTTGCACCCTGATTTTGAATAACGATAAAAGATAAGTATAATGTCAAGAGTTTGTGACCTTACAGGTAAAAGAGCGATGGTAGGAAATAACGTTTCTCACGCTATGAACAAAACTAAGAGAAAGTTTTCTGTAAACTTAGTTAAAAAGCGTTTTTATCTTCCAGAAGAAGATAGATGGATTACTCTTAGAGTAGCAGCATCTACGATAAAAACAATTAATAAAAATGGAATCACTGCAGTTTTGAAAAAAGCGCAGTCAGAAGGATTTATCAAATAATCTTTTCCTAAATAAATATATAGCAAGATGGCAAAGAAAGGTAATAGAATCCAAGTAATTTTAGAATGTACTGAGCACAAGACTTCTGGTGTTCCAGGAACTTCTAGATATATTACAACTAAGAACAAAAAAAATACTCCAGACAGATTAGAGATTAAAAAATTTAATCCAATCTTGAAAAGAGTAACTGTTCACAAAGAAATTAAGTAATAATTAGGGATTTTTATAAATCTCAAATGGTGTGGCCATTCGAGTTTTATGAAAAGTTCAATAACATTTGAATCATGGCAAAGAAAACCGTAGCATCGTTACAAACAGCTTCTAAGAGATTGTCAAAAGCCATCAAAATGGTAAAATCTCCTAAAACTGGTGCATATACATTCGTAGAATCTATTATGGCTCCTGAAGAAGTTGATGAATTCTTGAAAAAGAAATAATTACAATTACATTATATAGAAAAGCTACTTTCATTTCGGAAGTAGCTTTTTTATTACCTATATTTGTCTAAAAATTTAAAGAATCGTAACAATTGGCTGTTTTTTGAAAAACAATTGCACTTTCTTTAAAGATTTGGATTTCCTGACTGAAGATCAGGAAATCTAGTAAATCTAATAATCTACAAAAAATGAGTTTTTTTAAAAAATTATTCTCTACCGAAAAAAAAGAGACTTTAGACAAAGGTCTTGAAAAAACAAAAACTACTTTTTTCTCGAAGTTAAGCAAAGCCGTTGCTGGAAAATCTAAAGTTGATGACGATGTTTTAGATAATCTGGAAGAAGTTCTTGTAGGTTCAGATGTTGGAGTAAATACGACATTGAAAATCATTGAGAGAATTGAAAAACGTGTTGCCGAAGATAAATATTTAGGAACAGATGAGTTAAATCAGATTCTTCGTGATGAAATTGGAGCTTTGTTATCTGAAACAAACACTGGTGAAGCAACTGAATTTGAAGTTCCAAAAGATAAAAAACCTTATGTTTTAATGGTTGTGGGAGTAAATGGAGTTGGAAAAACAACTACCATTGGAAAATTAGCTTACCAATTTAAAAAAGCAGGTCATAACGTGGTTTTAGGTGCGGCAGATACTTTTCGCGCGGCAGCAATTGATCAATTGCAAGTTTGGGCAGATCGAGTTGGAGTGTCAATTGTGAGACAAAATATGGGAAGTGATCCGGCTTCTGTAGCTTTTGATACTTTACAATCGGCGGTTGCTCAAAATGCAGATGTTGTTATTATCGATACTGCTGGACGTCTTCATAATAAAATCAATTTGATGAATGAGCTTTCAAAAGTAAAACGTGTCATGCAGAAAGTTGTTGAAGATGCACCACATGACGTGCTTTTGGTTTTGGATGGTTCTACAGGTCAAAATGCTTTTGAACAAGCCAAACAATTTACAGCAGCAACAGAAGTAACTTCGCTAGCAGTAACTAAATTGGACGGAACTGCAAAAGGTGGGGTTGTAATTGGTATTTCAGATCAATTTCAAATTCCTGTAAAATATATTGGTGTAGGTGAAGGAATTGAAGATTTGCAAGTTTTCAATAAATATGAATTCGTTGACAGCTTCTTTAAATAAAATACCATGAGTTTTGAATCTTTAAAAAATATCTCGTCGGTTGCTTTGTATTTTGCGAGTATTATATGTTTGGTCTTGGCAAATGTATTGAAAAGGGACAGTCTTTCAATTTATTATATTTTGATGGTGGCTGGAGTGATTTTATTCTTTCTGGGAGTTCTTAAAAGGATAAAAAAAAATCAATAGTCTTTAGAAAAGTAATTTTTTGAGTTTGACATTTATGAAATATTGTCTTTTGTTTTTGCTGTTTAGTCTATTTTCCTGTGTAAATAGAAGTAGTGAAACTGCAATAAAAGCTCAAAAAGTTATTGTGATTCAGCCTTTAGGCGATTTTCAGCAGAAGCAAGCTCAAAAGGTTTTTGTTGAAATTAAAGCGATTAACCCGAAAGTTGTTTTGTTGGAAAATATTGAGTTTCCCGAAGGGACTTTTTATAAGCCCAGAAATAGATTTCGTGCTGACAGTATTATTAAAAATCTAAAAAATAACATCGGTAAAGATTCTGTAATTGTTGGATTGTCACATTCTGATATTAGTACAACCAAAAACGGAATTAAAGACTGGGGAATAATGGGATTAGGTTACAGACCTGGAAAAGCTTGTGTTGTTTCTGATTTTAGATTATCCAGAAAAAATAAAAATGAACAATTTTATAAGTTGGTTTTGCATGAATTGGGACATACAGAAGGATTGCCTCATTGTAAAATAAAAACTTGTTTAATGCGTGATGCTGAAGGTGGAAATCCTCTCGATCAAGAAAAAAGCTTCTGCAAGGATTGCAAAAGCTTCTTGAAAAGTAAGGGATGGCAATTAATTTAATTGCCTATTTTTTTATTGTTGATACAAAGCATTGATTTTCTCCCATAAAACTTTATCGAAATCGGATAGAGCCAAATTAACGTTATCGGCTGCATCTCCCATTCTGATTACAACCATTTTTTTACTTGGAACTACATAGATTTTCTGATCGTTTTTTCCTAATGCCATAAACATGTCACTTGGGGCAGTAGGAATTACACTTCCTTGAAAAGTTAACTGTGATTGTGGTAGATGATAGTTTGCTTTTCCGTTTAACCACCATAAATAGCCATATCCTAAATTAATATTTTGTGAAGTTGTAGTTGCTTCGTTAAAATAGTTTTCATTTAGAATTACATCGTTTTCCCATTTGCCTTTATGTAGCATTAGTAGTCCAAAGCGAGCCATGCTCCTTGTTGTACTTGTGTAAACGCTATTTACGCCAAGTTGCACCCAAGTGCCATTCATGCCGATTTTGTCTCTTAATTTGGTATTGAAATAATTTTGCCAGCTTTGTCCACTTGCTTTTTCGACTACATCTTGCAGCTTTACGTATACATTGTGATATGCCCAACGTGTTCCGGCGTCTGCTTTGTATATTAAATCTTCTGGATCTACATCGTCAGTAGTGTCATCAAGGCCGGATGTCATAGTTAAAAGATGTTTGCAGGTTATTAGGTTTTCTTGGGCTAACGTCTCACTTGTCCATCCTGTTCCTAAATATTGAGAAACTTTATTGTTTATATTTAGTAATCCTTCTTGTTGCGCGATTCCTGTAACGGTCGAGGTTAGTGTTTTTCCTGCGCTGGCCCAATACCAGTTTGTAGTGGAGGTATGGTTGTTGAAGTAGTTTTCCAGAACAATACGTCCGTTTACTAAAATAATAAAGGATTTAGAATTTTTGAGTTCGAGATAATCTAAAAGAGGCTGAACAGCGCTTTGATCCCACTTTAGATCAGTTATGGATTTTGTTTCCCAGGTTGTTCCCGTTATAGGAGGGAAATACATGCTTTCTGATGGCGTTTTATCAGGTTCAGTAGAGTCTTTAGTGCAGCTCATAAATAATAGAGCAGTTACTATTGCATAAAAAGTTTTGGTCATGTTTTTTGGTTTTGGGTATGACCAAAAATATGCTAAATAGTTTAATTTCTCCTAAAATTATTTTTCTCTAAATTCTTTAATAATACATGATTAAACTCTTCATTAAGTTCCCATTTTGTTCCGTCGGTAAAAACGATGTAGTACGGTCTTATTTCAATAATTTTATCTGCATCTGTAGAGAAATCTTCCCAGAATTCGGTTTTTGATTGATTTGGTTTTAATAAATGGATAGAATTCTCCGTAAATCTCCCTTCTCCATAAAAGTATCTTCCATTTGCTGGTTCGTCAAATGAGTTTGTGCAAAACCATTCAAACCTGATTGCTTTTATGTTTTTCTTTCCTAGATTTTTAAACGTTATTTGAATGTCTTTGTGATCTGAGTAACTGTTTTTTAGTAATGTTGCCTTTGTTATTTTTATTGGTGAAATTTGTAATATTTTTTTTTGCATTGTCAGGCTATCGATTGATTCTGAACTTGTTAATATAAGAGGGGTTGGTTTTGTAAATTCTGAATGATGATGCTTGTTTTTAGGCTCTGTTGGTCTGCCGCATTTTAAAAATAGGAGGACAGTACTAAAAAGTATGATCAATATATTTTTCATTTTTAATTCAGAAATAGAAGTTTGAACTTTGAGTTTAATCTTTACAAAAGAAATTTGAGGTAAAGGTCTTTAAAGTTTTAGACGATTTTAGTACCTATAAGTTTTAATGCTATTAAAATAAGACCACTTGCTTGTTTCTGTCTTGTGGAAAAATGTTTCTATTTTGATGAAATAATTAATGAATAAACTGTTTCTTTTGATGATTATAAAACTACCTTTGTAGTCCGGCAAAAATTTCTTTTGAAAACTGAAACCCTAGCCCTGATGGGAGCGGCATCCTTTTGTTTTTTTTGCTTTAAAAAGCAAAAGATACAGCGGACAGCAGGTTTCAGCTTCTTATTAATACGATAAAAAATATGAGAAACACTTTTATGATTTTGGTTTTGTCTCTTTTGTTTGTGAGTTGCAAGCAAGAAATAAAACCTGCAGATATTGCTAAATTAAATGGTTATTGGGAAATTGAAAAAGTAGTTTTTGAAAAAGGAGAACAAAAGGATTATAAAATGAATGAGACTTTTGATTTTTTTCAAATTAAAAATAATAAAGGTGTTCGCACGAAAGTTATGCCTCAGTTTGATGGTACATTTTTAACGACTGACACTTTTGAAAAAGTTAATGTTCGGTTTGCAGGAGAACAGGTTTTTTTGGATTATAAAACCGATTATGCAAAATGGAGTGAAGAAATTATCTCGCTTTCTGACGAACAATTAGTGGTTAAGAACCCACAGAAAATAGAATATCATTATAAAAAAGCAGCACCAATTAATCTCTTGAACGATGGCGAAAAGACTAAATAACGAAAGCACTATTAGTGCTGTTTTGCAACAGATTATTCAGGTGAATAAACTACAGCCAGGTATGGATCAGATTGATGTTCGTGATGCTTGGAAAAATCTTATGGGAAGTGGTGTAAATACTTATACAAAAAATGTTGTTCTTAAAGGCGGTACTTTGTATGTAGAGTTGGGTTCTGCAGTTTTGCGTGAAGAATTAAGCCATGGAAAATCAAAAATCGTTAAAATGATTAATGAAGAACTGGGACGTAATGTTGTAACAGATGTTGTTTTGAGATAGGTTCTCAATTGCAGTCACAGTCACCAGTCACAGTCACAGTTTTCGGTTTCATAAAAAAATCCTGTTTGTATAACAAACAGGATTTTTTTTTATGAATACAATCACTGAAAACTGTGACTGAGACTGAAAACTAATTAAAATTGCTCTCTTCCAGCAAAGTGGAATGCACCTTCGATAGCAGCGTTTTCGTCGCTGTCAGATCCGTGAACTGCATTTTCTCCGATAGAAGTTGCGTATGCTTTACGAATAGTTCCTTCAGCAGCTTCAGCTGGATTTGTAGCTCCAATTAAAGTTCTGAAATCTTCTACTGCGTTGTCTTTTTCTAAAATTGCAGCAACAATTGGTCCACGAGACATAAATTCAACTAATTCTCCGTAGAAAGGTCTTTCTGCGTGAACTGCGTAAAATGCTTTTGCATCAGCTACAGTTAATTGAGTTAATTTTAATGAAACGATTTTAAAACCACCATTTGTAATC
This sequence comes from Flavobacterium panacis, assembly GCF_024649945.1. Lineage (GTDB taxonomy): Bacteria > Bacteroidota > Bacteroidia > Flavobacteriales > Flavobacteriaceae > Flavobacterium > Flavobacterium panacis. The sequence goes on from NZ_JANKMS010000007.1 coordinate 93,379, forward strand.
ATTGCTAAGATATTCCCGATGTGTCCGTTTGCAACAGCATCTGGTTTAATCATTGTAAAAGTTCTATTTGTTGCCATTTTTATATTTATTAAATTTTGTGCAAAAGTATACTTTTTTCGTGAATTGTTTTTAATAAATTCTTAATTAAAACGTTTGAGAATGGTGTTTTGAGCAATAAAGAATATTTTTAAACCATATAAGTCATATAAGTTCATTTAAAAAAGCGCAAAGTATTTCTTTATTGCATAGTTAAATGAACTTATATGACTTATATGGTGAAAAATTTATACTTTAAAAATTAATTTGTTTCTGTAGAATATCCAAAGAATAAATGTCCAAATCGCTACATATGTTAGCGCTCCGGCTAGAGAAGCGGTCATTGGATTACTGAAAATTGGTGCAATTCCAGAGTAGTATAAATAGCTTAAAAGATTGGTTTGTTCTGCTGGATTGTTCGGGTTTTGGAATCGAATCATGGTTAATGCTTGCGGGATAATCTGCGAAGCAAAGAAAACAATCATCGGGTTGACTCCCCAAATAATAAAAATTTTGAAGCCTTTTTTGAGTTCTTTAATGTCGATTATAAAATACAAAACGGTTAAACAGATTGTAGCTAATCCTGTGGTGAACAAAACGTAACTGCTGGTCCAAATTGATTTGTTGATTGGGAAAACCAAAGCCCAGATTAGTCCGAAAAAGATAAGTGAAGTACCAATCATTCCCATTTTTTGGGCTTTTTGGATTTTGGTAACACTAAGTAGTAAAATTTGTCCGATAAATAAACCGATAATGCCGTTTACAATTGATGGCAAAGTGCTTAAAATTCCTTCAGGATCCCAAGTTTTTGTTTCGTGGTAATTATGTCCTTTTAAAAGAATGCTGTCGACCCAAGCAGCTAAATTAGTTCCTCTTTCTAAATTTGCTTCTCCAATTCCTGGAACAGGGATTAAAGTCATAATAGCCCAATAGCCTAAAAGTAAAACGGCTCCCGTAATAATTTGTGTTTTTAAAGATGTTTTTAAATACAAAAGGGCCACAACAAAATAAACAATTGCAATACGCTGTAAAACTCCAGGAAGCCTTACATCTTGATAATTTTCAAAACCTCCGTAAGCTAAAATTATATACAATACTAATATTCCAACCGCAAAGATGTTTTTTAAACGATTTCTGAAATTACCCATTAGAGCATAACCAACGGCAATTGTAATGGCTAAACGAACAATAAGAAGCGGAATTCCGTCTAATCCAAAAAGCTGAATCTTCCCAAAAAAGTTGAAGAAAATCCCCAAACAGAACATTCTTAAAGAACGAACTACTATTTTATTGAATGTTGTATCATCGTATGTTTTTTCGGGCATTGCCAATGGAACTGCAACTCCCATTATAAAAACAAAAAAGGGAAATACAAGGTCAGTTGGTGTGCAGCCATTCCAATGTGCGTGTAAAAGTGGTGGATAAACATTGCCCCAGTCTCCTGGATTGTTTACAATTGTCATCAATAGAATAGTTAGTCCGCGAAAGACATCAAGCGAAATTAGGCGTTCTCTTACCATTTGGTTAGTTCGTTAATAGGTTATAAAATATATAATTCTATTTGGTTTGAGAGAAGCAATAATCTCGGAGATGTGCTGGTTATTTGTTCCTGAATTATCGCTTTGAATTTCTAAAGATAATTATTTTAGATTATTATGATATCAAAATTGTGTTCTAAAGGTTTTAATTTTTGAATTAAAAGAGGAATCAACTGTTCGCCTTTTTCTAAATAAAATTCAGAAAAATTAGTCTGGCGTTCTTGAAGACTATAATTGGGGAACAATTCGCATTGTAAATCTGTCACTCTTTGCAGTTGATCTTGAAGTTTTCTTTTTTGTGCTTTTAACAAGCGTTTTTCAAGATTTTCTAAACCTTTCTTTTGTTTTACTTCTTGTGCTTTTACAGCGCCAGAAAAAGATTTGTCGGTCTTTTCAGCTAATTCAAAAAGATATTCAAATTGTTTTTCAAGAGCTTCTTTTTGTGCTGTTAAATCAATTGGAAATGGAGAGAGTTTATGCGTAATTTCATTTATCAAATTCTCTGATTTGCTGAATAAATCTTTCCATGATAAGTTTAAATTATCTGCTTTTTTAGCTTGTTTTTCGGTTGCTAAAAGAACGGAATTACGAACTAATAAAATTGGGAATGTAATGTTTACAGCTTCAAAGAAACCTTTTAATTCTAGCCAATAAGCAATTTCTCCGCCTCCGCCAATATAACAAAGATTAGGTAAAATAATTTCCTGATACAAAGGACGCATTATGACATTTGGACTAAATTTTTCTGGATTATTTTCTAACAGTTTTAAAATTTCTTCTTTAGAAAATGAAATTTTGGTGTTGTTAACGATGTATTTGTCATTTTCAAAGATGATTCTTTCACGTAGTTTGTCTTCAATATAAAATAAATTAATCTCACGAGGATTAACCTGAACGTTGTAATCTGAAAGTGATTCAATTGATTTTTGAACTTCTTTAAACGAAGTTTGGTTTTCTAATTCGTTTTTTACAAACGGAATAAAAGCACGTTTTAAATCAGCATCATCCGCATCTATAATTACCAAACCATAACTTGAAAAAAGAGAATTTGCTAAAAAACGAGTAGCATCTGCTAGATTTTGGTGTTTTAAATAAGTGTCCTCAAAAAGCTTTTTAAGAGCATTGGCATTAGAACTTGAACCTAATTCTTTAGAATAAACTTCAAATAAATCTTCTAAACCTTCTGTTGAAAGTCTTCCAACAGGCCCAGTACTTTCTGCATTCCAACGGATTTTTTTTCCTTTAAAATTAAAATAATTAATTTCTTCAAAATCATGATCTTCTGTCGCCATCCAGTAAACGGGAACGAAATTTTGAGAAGGATATTTAGATTTTAATTCCTTAGTTAAATTAATTGTCGAAATAATTTTATACAAGAAATACAAAGGACCGCTAAATAAGTTTAGCTGGTGGCCAGTTGTAATCGTAAATGTATTTTCGAGTTTTAAAAGTGAAATATTATGTTGTGTTGACTCTGAAATTTCAATATTTTGATATTGCTTTTGCAAAGTCGTCACTAATGATTCTCTGTTGTTATGATCAAAATTAGCTGACTTTTCAGCAATTTGTTTTTCGAAATTTTCTAAGGTTGGAAAATTATTGTACAGCGATTTTAATTCGGTTTTCTGGTCTAAATAATCTTGCATTAGTTTAGAAAAATATCCAGAAGATTGAAAGCTGATACAGTCGGTAGGCATAATTTTAAATTTATTTTTGACAGCTGTAAATTTAATGAAAATATACAGTTAAAAACGCTATTAACAATTGCTTAAGAATTGATGTTTTCATTTTTATTTTAAAGTTCCCATAATCAGGTTTTTGTAAACTCTAAAAGAATAGTTTTTAAAAGCGTAAAATGCAGGTATTTTGTTAAAAATAAGAAAGTGTTTTAAAACTAATTCTTCTAAAGATGAATTATTGACAATGAAACCATATTTTTGTAATCAAAAAAAAAGTTATATCTATTTTACATGAAAAATGACCCAAATAAAAAGAACTCTTTAAAACATGTTCTTTTTGGAAGCCTTATTGGTACCACAATCGAATTTTTTGATTTTTATATTTATGCCAATGCAGCGGTATTGGTTTTTCCTCAATTATTTTTTCCTGGTGAAGATTCGACAATGGCGACTCTGGAATCTTTAGCTACCTTTTCGATTGCCTTTTTATCGCGTCCTTTGGGTTCTGCATTTTTTGGACATTATGGTGATAAAATCGGTCGTAAATTTACACTGGTTGCAGCTTTACTAACTATGGGAATTTCAACAGTAACTATTGGATTTTTGCCAAGTTATGCCAGTATTGGTGTTGCTGCTCCTTTGTTATTAATGCTTTGCCGTTTCGGACAAGGTGTTGGTTTGGGTGGAGAATGGGGAGGAGCGGTTTTATTAGCAATTGAAAATGCACCACCTAATAAACGTGCTTGGTATGGAATGTTTCCGCAATTAGGTGCTCCAATTGGTTTGTTGCTTTCTGGAGGAACTTTTCTTTTGTTAACAGATTCGATGAGTAATGAAGATTTTATGAGTTACGGCTGGAGAATTCCTTTTATTGCCAGTGCGTTTTTGGTAATAATAGGATTTTACATTAGAACTAAAATTACTGAAACACCTTCGTTTGAAAATGCTAAAAAACATGAAGAAGAAGTAAAAGTTCCTTTTTTAGAACTTGTAAAATCATATAAAAACCAATTGATTTTTGGAACATTTGCAGCTATTACAACATTTTTGGTTTTTTACTTAATGACTGTATTTACATTAAGCTGGGCAACTTCAGATTTAGGAATTGTTAAGAGAGACGGATTACTAATACAATTATTTTCGGTATTGTTTTTTGCCTTGTTTATTCCAGTTTCTGCTGTTGTGGCGGATAAAATAGGACGTCGTAAAATGCTTATTTTAGCTACAGGCGCGATTGCGCTTTTTGGATTTTTCTTTTCTTACTTTTTAAGTTCAGGGAATATTGTTTTAGTTACCATTTTTGCTTGTATTGGAATGTCTTTAATGGGCTTTACTTATGGACCTTTAGGAACGTTCTTATCAGAGTTGTTTCCAACAAATGTTCGTTATTCTGGAGCCTCTTTAACTTTTAATATGGCAGGAATTCTGGGAGCTGCTTTTGCACCAATGATTGCAATTTGGTTGGCTTCAACATACAGTGTGAGCTATGTAGGTTTTTATTTAATTGCCGCCGCACTGATATCTTTAGCTTCGTTTTTGGTTATTAGCAAAGACGAACATAAATTTTAGACCACTAATTTTGATAGTTCAAAAAGCAGTAATGTAAAAAATTACTGCTTTTTTTTGTTTGTTTAAAAAGTATTTAGATATTTGTCTAAATATTTAAATGTTATGAATGAAATTTTTAAAGCATTAAATGATGCTACTAGAAGAGAGATTCTGGATCTATTAAAAGAGAAAGATTTATCTGCAGGAGAGATTGCCGATGCTTTCAATATTTCTAAGCCGAGTATTTCGCATCATTTGGATATTCTAAAAAGAGCCGATTTAATTACATCTGAAAAAAACGGGCAATTCATCATTTATTCTATAAATACAACCATTATGGAAGATGTTTTGCAATGGATACTAACCTTTAAACAATAATAAAAATGAGCCTAGAATTTAAAAAAGAACTTCCTATAATCGGAATTATTTTGATTCCTTTTATTTATTTAGCAACAGTTTGGAATACTCTTCCTGAAATAGTTCCTGTACATTGGAATTCTAAAGGAGAAATAGATGGGTGGGGAAATAAATTTACTTTGATAGTAATGCTTTTAATGCTTCCCGTTTTGACTTATGTTATTTTGTCTGCAATTACAAAGATTGATCCTAAAAAAAGAATGTCTTTGATGGGAGGAAAGCTGTATCAGCTTAAATTTGTTTTGGTTCTTTTTATGTCACTTCTGGCTTTGTTTATTGTGTATAGCACTAAAAGTCAATCTATTTCTAGTCCAAGTTTTGTCTTCGCGTTAGCAGGTGCTTTGTTTATGATTTTAGGCAACTATTTTAAAGTGATTCGACCGAATTATTTCATCGGTATAAAAACACCATGGACCCTAGAAAGCCAAGAAGTTTGGAAAACAACACACTTATTTGCAGGAAAGCTTTGGTTTATCGCAGGGTTGGTTATTATTTTAGGAAGTTTAATTTTTGAAAGTGATGTTTTCTCTAAAGTATTTTTGACAATTGTCTTTAGTATAGCAATTGTGCCAATAGCATATTCTTATTTAAAATATAGAAGCTTAAAAAAGAAAGGAAGTTTATAAAATCGATTAATTATGATAAAAGTAATAATTGTTCTCGTAGAATTGGTAATGCATTACATTATAAAGTTTTAGTAAAAAAGGTTCGTATTGAATGCAATACGAACCTTTTTTATTGATGCTCATTATCTTTTTAAAGAAAAATGCCCTCTAAATTCTTTACCATCAAATTTAATGGCCGTAAACCAATAATCTGAAGCGGGTTGAAGTTGACCAATGTAAGTTCCGTCCCAGAAAGCATTAATACTAAATTCTTTTAATAATTTTCCGTAGCGGTTAAATATCCTAATAGAAGAATTTGCTGCTAAATAATCAGGATCTATTGACCAAGTGTCATTAAAACCATCTCCATTTGGAGTAAAGAATTTTGGATAAGGAAGTTCATCGACTAAATTAATACAATTGCCTACTGTTGCTTCTAGAATGTGTATGGTTACAGGAATTCTGTCACTTTCACAATTGGTGATGGTCTGAGAGGCATAATAAGTAATTCCGTTTTCAAGGGAAGTAGATTCTGATAAATGATTTGTAGAAGAAGAACTCTCATACCATTTTATGTTTTGTCCAATAATATCAATATCACTGATTTTGGTGTTTTTTTGAATACAAAATTGTTGTGGAGAATTGGCAATTGGAATCTGAATTTCATTGATTTTGACTTTAATAGCAAATCGTTCACTTTCGCAATTGTTCAGAGTTTGTGTAACGTAGTAGGTACTATTTTGTAGCAAGGTGGTTTCTGCTAAAGTATTTCCGTTTGTTGGAGCATCGTACCATTTAAGAGAAGTTCCTGTTATGTTTAGATCTTCGATAGTTGAAAGTTTATTGCTGCAGAATTGTTGTTCATTACTTCCAGTTGGTGCAGGCGTGTCATAAATTTTAATTAAAACAGGAATTCTGTCACTTTCGCAATTGATTGTTTGTGAAGCATAATAAGTTCTGTTGTTTTCTAATAAAGTTGCATTTGATAAAGGAGAGGCAGAAAAACTGGTGTCGTACCATTTTATATTTTTTCCTGACATTTCTATGTTTCCTAATGATGCATTATCACTTTTACAAAACACAGAGTTTATTACAGATGGAGCATTCGGAATAACATTTAAATGAGCGGTAACAGCTAATCTTTCGGTGCTCTCCGCACAATTTTCATTTTGTTGAGAAGCAAAATAGATTTTTCCATCAACAAGAGTAGTCGTTTTTAAAAGCGGAATCGTTGAAGTTGGAGAGTCATACCACTTAATGTCATTTGACTTAGGATTTAAATCAGAAATTTTACTATCTACAGAGCAAAAAGACTGATCGGGATCACCGTTTGGTTTACCAGTTTCACATTGTGCTAGTTTTAGAATATAACCATCTCGATTTATTGTCACGATATTTATAGTTCGTAATGTATGTTGTTGTGTTAGTGAAGGATCGAAATCACATGTCCACATAAAATCTCCAGATAAATAGGTCTCGTTGTTCAGAAGTTTTATGTTTTTTATTTGAAACAAAGAGCAATTGTTGTAAGGGCTCAATTGAGGAGTTTCATGTCCAATTTTAAAACCATTTACAAAATTTCTATTAGCATCAAGTTTTAAATAGAAGCCCTCTCCATAATCACTAATAGAAGTCAAGTTAAAAGCAGATGAGGAAGGATCAAAATCAACTGTGCCTTTAAAGCTTCCAACAAATACTAAATTGCCATTGTAATCTTCTGCCACAGAATAAAAATCGACATAACCGTTAAAAGGTTTTTCAAATTCTTTTACATCTACAAAATCTCCATCTAGATTTAAATAAATTATAAAATTATTTGCAAATACGTTTACGGTTGAAGAGGGAGAAGGGTCTACGTCAATTGTACCATTGTAAATATTTTTATGGCTTATTAAAATTATATTTTTTTCAGTGATATGAAAAACATCTGCGCTTTGGTTTGTAAATTTTCTTTCCCAGATAATTGAATTATCAGTTGGATTAATTTTATATAGACTTTTCCCATTAAGTAAATTTAGATTTCCATCTTTACCAACAATAACTTTAGAATTTGCAATGTCTCCATTTTCATTGTCAAATGTTTTTATCCACTCGATATTTCCAGAACTATTAATTTTAAGAATATAATTGTCTACTCCTGTTGATGTTAAATTTAATGGTGGGTTAGCTGGGCTTAGAGAAACAGTGCCAATAAAATATCCTGTTATATAAATATTATTTTGATTGTCTATGTCAAACGAATTTGGATTTAAAGTGGCTCCATTAGAAAAATTTCGAGGTATATTTATTGTCGAAATAAGATCTCCATTTGGTTTAAGTTTTATTATACTAATGTTACTATCCACTATATTTTTAGTAGTATCTAAGTTAGAAGTAGTAGCAAAAAGATTTACATTTCCATCTTTATCTAATTTTATTCCATAAGTATATTCTCCACCTCTCTTGTAATTGCCAAAGGTTTTACCCCAAACATAATTTCCGTTTTTATCCATTTTTACTAGATAAAGTCCACGAAAATTTTGAATATTAGAATTGTTTATAATTTCAACTCCATTTTTAGTTGGATCTAAATCAAATAAAAAAGATTCTGTTTCTCCAAAAATATAAGAGTTTCCGTCCGAATCAAGTTCCATTTTATTTGCAAAATCGTTATAATCGTCACGAATGCCTTTTATTTGTCCAACCCATTTAAAGTTTTGAGCAACAATAGGAAATGGAACCAATGAGATAAAAAATAATAATAAAATGAAGCGTAATTTTTTTGATTCTTTCAAAATTGGTTGGTTTTGGTTAAAACAAATGTAATTAAATATCTACAAAACAAAATCAAAAAAACAGAAGCCTGACGAATAAAATCTTTTCACTAAAAAGTCCACAATAACCTGTATTTTTGCAAAAAAATAATTCCCTTTTGAAAACAAAACTTTTTGTAATTACGCCACCTTTTACGCAACTGAATACACCGTATCCGGCAACGGCGTATATAAAAGGTTTTCTAAATACCAAAAGTATCGAATCGGTTCAAGCTGATTTGGGTATTGATGTGATTTTAGAATTGTTTTCGAAAAAAGGATTGATTGATTTGTTTCAATCCAACAACCCACAACCCACAACCGACAACTGCAAAAGAATTTTTGCTTTACAGGATGAATACATCAAAACGATTGATTCTGTAATTCAGTTTTTGCAGGGGAAAAACCCAACTTTGGCTTTGCAGATTTGTCAGGAAGATTTTCTTCCCGAGGCTTCTCGTTTTGCACAGTTAGAAGAACTCGATTGGGCTTTTGGAACAATGGGAACTCAAGATAAAGCCAAACATTTGGCAACGTTATATCTTGAAGATATTTCGGATTTTATTGTAGAGTGTGTCGATGAGAATTTTGGTTTCAGCCGATATGCAGAACGGTTAGGAAGAAGTGCTAATTCTTTTGATGAATTATATAACGCTTTGCAACAAGAACCAACTTATATTGATTCGATTTTAATTTCGCTTTTAAAAGCTAAAATTGAAACTGTAAAACCAACTTTATTTTTGATTTCTGTTCCCTTTCCAGGGAATTTATATAGCGCTTTCAGATGTGCACAATGGGTAAAACAAAATCATCCTGAAATTAAAATTTCGATGGGAGGTGGTTTCCCAAATACAGAATTACGTTCACTTTCTGATAAACGTGTTTTTGAGTTTTTTGATTTTATTACCTTAGATGATGGAGAAGTTCCAATTGAAGAATTAATTTTTCATTTAGAAAACCCAGATTCTGATTCTTTTAAAAGAACATTTTTATTAGAAAATGGAGAAGTGGTTTACAAAAATAATTCCTTGAAACACGATTATAAACAAGCTTACGTAGGAACGCCCGATTATTCTGATTTGCCTTTGGATAAATATATTTCAGTGATTGAAATCGTAAATCCGATGCACAGAATGTGGAGTGACGGCCGTTGGAATAAACTCACCATGGCGCATGGTTGTTATTGGGGAAAATGTACTTTTTGTGATATTTCTTTAGATTATATAAAAGTCTACGAACCTGTTGCAGCAAGTTTGCTTTGCGACCGAATTGAAGAATTAATCGAAAAAACAGGTCAAAACGGATTTCATTTTGTGGATGAAGCCGCGCCACCCGCTTTAATGCGTGCTTTGGCGCTTGAAATTTTAAAAAGAAAACTAGCTGTAACTTGGTGGACGAACATTCGATTTGAAAAGAGTTTTTCAAAAGATTTATGTCTGTTACTAAAAGCTTCTGGCTGTATAGCTGTTTCTGGTGGTTTAGAAGTTGCTTCAGACCGATTGTTGAAATTGATTGACAAAGGCGTTACAGTAGAGCAGGTTGCAAAAGTAACCCGAAATTTTACCGAAGCTGGAATTATGGTGCATGCGTATCTAATGTACGGATATCCAACACAAACCATTCAAGAAACGGTTGATAGTTTAGAAATGGTTCGCCAATTGTTTGAAGCTGGAGTTTTGCAATCTGGATTCTGGCATCAATTTGCACTTACGGCTCATAGTCCGGTTGGATTGTATCCAGAGAAATTTGGCGGTACTAAGAAAACAGAAACTATTGGAACTTTTGCCAACAATGATATTGAATACAGTGATTCAACAGGAATTAATCATGACAAATTTAGTTTCGGTTTAAAGAAATCACTTTTTAATTTCATGCACGGAATTTGTTTTGATTACGAATTACAAGATTGGTTCGACTTTAAAATTCCGAGAACAAAAATTCATCCCGATTTTATCTTTAATGCTTTAGAAGAACAGAATGATTTCAATACAAAACCAAATGCAAAGGTCGTTTGGCTTGGTGGAAAACCTTCTGCAGAAATTTTTACCAAATCAAAAAAAGGAAGAAGCTGGGAAATGATGGCATTAACTTTTCATGATAAAAAAGAAAGTTTCGATATTCAAACCAACAGAGAAGAAGGAGAATGGTTAGTTTCAATTTTATCTAAAATAGCCGTTTCAGGTTCTAAAAGTTATACTTTTCAGGAAGTCAAAAATGATTTTGAAACTGAATTAGAAGATTTCGAATTGTTTTGGTATTCTAAACCAATCAATACTTTACGTGAATTCGGTTTGTTGGTACTTTAATATTCAAGACATTCGCCATCTTTTGGAATAGCAGTTTTATTTAAAAGCCCATGATCTGAAAGTGCAGTTTTTAATTGTAATCTTGTTGTTGGACAATGGTTTAAAGCTTCAAGATGATTGGCTAAAACCTTTCCTGGTGCTAGTGTTACGAATTTCAGTATATCATCCATTCGCATTAATAGAGGTTGTCCAAAATCTAATCGAGCTGTTCCGCAGGCGACAACCGAAATGTCTGGTTTTAATTGTGTTAACACTTTTTCGACATCTTCTGTAAAAATGGTATCAGAACTAACGTAAATTGATTTTTGATCTGCCAATTCAATAAGAAATCCCATTACATTTCCCATTAATTTAGCCACAAAACCGTAACCGTGTCTTGCTGGAATTCCGGTGATTTTTCCATCTAGAAATTTTTGAGGTTCCCAATATTCTAAAGTCTGGATTACGCTGAGTCCTCTCTGAACAAGTGCTTTTTCATCTTTAGAATTACAAATTACAGGAATGCTTTTTCTTCTTAAAAAAACTTCACCAGCTTTATCAATATGATCCGGATGTAAATGTGTAATCAAACAATGTGTGACTCTGCTTAATATGTCACGACTGTTTTTGGGCAATGCCACCAACGGATTTCTTTTAGGTTTGTATCTGAAAATAGTAAAAGGCGGAATCGTTTTTCTTTTACCTAACATTGGGTCAACTAAAATGACATGCTTTTCTGTTTCAATTACCAAAGTGGCATTTCGCAAATGATGTAATTTCATATCCAGTAAAATTAGATATTAAAAATACGAAGTTTTTCGAAAAAGTGCTTACACATTTTTCTTTATTTTTAACAGAATTGATAGTATTGAATTTATGTATTTACAAGAAGGTTATCATACTTATTTTATCTATATTCTTACGAATAAAGCGAAATCTGTTTTTTACATAGGTGTTACAAATAATCTCAAAAAAAGATTATTAGAACATAAGGAAAATATTTTATTAGATAAAAATACTTTTGCTTCAAAGTACAATGTCGAATTTTTAGTTTATTATGAAAAGTTTACTTGGATTCAGGAAGCAATTGCAAGAGAAAAAGAATTAAAGGGTTGGAGGCGAGAAAAGAAAATAACTTTAATTAAAACTATGAACCCAGATTTGGAGTTTTTGGAATATTAAAGACAAAGTTTTTGACGTCTTACAATCAACGTCTAGTTTGTCATTCCGACGAAGGAGGAATGACAAGCTTTGTGGTTACTGTTTGTGATTTAAGATTGTCAGAAAAGACAAGGTTTTGAGATTTTTTTTAAGATATTGATTATCCACACAATATGTCATTCCGACGGAGGAGGAATCTCCGTAAGTAGCTCGTCAAAGATTGGTGAAAAACTGCACGGAATAACATCGTGGAGATTCCTCCTCCGTCGGAATGACAAACTTTATGGTTACGTTATGTTTAAACAGTAAAAAGTTGTGATTTACCCAATAGAAAACCTAAACCCAATGCCGTGTAAGTTTTCAATCGAAATGCCTTCTTCATTGGCTAAGATTTTACGAAGACGTGAAATAAAAACGTCTAAACTTCTTCCCATAAAATAGTCGTCGGTTCCCCATAAAGAAGTTAGGATTTGTTCACGTTTTAAAACAGAATTTTTATGATCCAGGAAAAGCTTTAATAATTCAGCTTCACGTTGTGTCAATCCGACTTTTTCCTCGTCATTAAAAAGAATAAAGTTTTTGGTATCAAACTGATATTTTCCTACTTCATAAATCGTTTTTGGTGGTGGAATGTTTTTCTGTGAACGTTTTAAAAAGATTTCAATTTTCAACAATAATTCTTCAATACTAAAAGGTTTTACCAAATAATCATCGGCACCCAAACGAAGACCTTTAATACGGTCTTCTTTTAAAGTTTTAGCAGAAAGAAATATAATTGGAACATCAACATCAATTTTTCTAACTGCAGCCGCCAAATCAAAACCATCCATTTTGGGCATCATAATATCAAAAACGCAAATATCGAATTCCTCTTCTTCAAAAATTTTAAGCGCTGATTTTCCGTCAGAACAATGAATTACTTCGTAATTGTTTTGTTCCAGATTATCTTTAGTTAGAAACGCAAGAGTTTCATCATCTTCAGCATAAAGTATTTTGAAATTTCTCATTTTTTATAAGGAATAGATAAAGTTATTGTGACACCTTTTTCTTGATTATTTTCGGCTTTTATTTTCCAGTTTTGCAGACTGCAGATTTCTTTTACATAATACAAACCAAGTCCAAATCCGTTTACTTCGTTGCTTTTCTCATTTTGAACACGATAAAACTTATCAAAGATAAAGGATATTTTTTTAGGAGTAATTCCAATTCCGTTATCAATAAATTCAAGTTTTAAACAGTTGCTTTCTTCTGTAATTTTAATTTGAATTTCAGGTTTTTCGTTGCAGTATTTTACCGCATTATCCAATAAATTATATACTAAATTACCAAAATGGAAAGAATCTGTTTCTAATAAATATTCGCAGGATATGGCATCAATAGAGATAGAAGCTTCAGGATATTTAAGTTTAATATTTTCTATAGCTTCTTCAATTATCGGAATAATTAGAATGCTTTCTTTTTTAAGTTCTAAAGGTGTATAATCTGATTTTGCTATGTTTAATATTTTTTCGATATGTCCATTAAGTTTATTCCCTTGATTGATGATAATATCAGTGTAAGTAAAGAGTTTTTTATCTTCTTTGATAGGTTTTTGTTCTATCAAATATTTCGACGCAATTAGAATCGAAGCTAATGGCGTTTTAAACTCATGCGTCATATTATTGATGAAATCACGTTGTAATTCTGAATATTTTTTCTGTTGTAAAAGTTTAAAAATAGAATAAACATAAATCAACAAAATCAGGATTAAAGCTGTAGAAAGAATAAACCAAAAGCGCATGGAACTAAACAAATAAGTAGTTTCATTTGGAAAGCGAACGGCGAAATAATAAACCAGTGATTTATGTTTCGGAAAGTAAACCGTTTTTTTGCATTCCGCTTTTTTCTTCGAAAGTGAAATATAATCGCCATAAACCATTTCGTCACTCTGGCAATTATACATTGCATATTCAAAATCTGTTGTAATGTTCATTTTTTTGAATTCCGTTTTTAGATAAAATTCTAAAATATCGGGTTCAAATTCATTATCGACATTTACAATGTAATAATCATTGGCAATTTTCTGTACAGGATTTTGCGCAGGAAGTTCGTGATTGGTTCCTTCGTATAATTTTTTAGCCACTTCCAGTAAAGCAATATGTGCTTTTTGACTCAGTTTTTTTTGTTCAATTGTAAAAGCCTCTTTTGTCCATAGCAATTGCGCCACCAGAATACTAATGATGGCTATCAATCCTAAGAGAATGATACTGTTGAGTTTATTGATTTTCAAGAATAAAGAATTTTAAAAGTGTAATATTAATCAATTTTAGCCTGAAAACAGGCGATTAACAAGTCATTAACAAACGTTTGAAACCAGTTAACAGCGATTTGAATTTGTCTGAATTACCTTTGTAATATCAAAATGAACTATAAACCATTTTAAATATATCCGTTATGAAAATGATCAAAATTTCGATGTTAGCTTTGGCTTTAGGGCTAATGTCTTTTTCGGCAATTGCTCCAGTAAAATCTTTAGTTTCAGAAACTGCAATTTCAGTAACTACAGCTTCTACAATTGTTTGGAAAGCAGAAACAATTGATGTTGGACAAATTCCACAAGGAACTCCAAAAGCAATTGTTTACGAATTTAAAAACACTGGAAAAACTGCTGTAGTGATTACAAACGTTCAAGGATCTTGCGGATGTACAGCTACAGATTACACAAAAGAACCAGTTCAGCCAGGTAAATCTGCAAAAGTTACTGCAACTTACAACGCTGCCAACAAAGGTGCTTTTACAAAAACGGTGACTGTAACGACAAGTGCAGAAACAACACCAAAAATCCTTACTTTAAAAGGTACGGTTATTTAAGATTTTTAATAGGTTGGTTATATGGCGAAAGCTCCAGACATGAAAATTGTTTGGAGCTTTTTTTGTTTCTAGAAATGGGATTTTTATTTAATAGAATTTTTTTTACTTTTAATAAAAATTCCTACTTATGAAAATTTGGTATACGCCCTTAATTGCAGTTGTTTTTTTTGCTGTTTTTTCGTGTAATTCGAAAGCAGATAAGAAAGATGAAAATACAGTAAAAAAAGTTGAAAAAATTCCAGAATTAAAACTTACAATTGATACGGTTCGTATCGCAAAGTTTTATGAAACTTATCCCAAACTGGCAAAATTTAAAACAGATGTTACTTCTCTATATCTAAAAAACAAATCGACTCAATTGTGGCAAGACAATAAAGGAGTTGTTGAGTTTGGAAATACCTTATTCAATCAATATAAAAATTTAGATCAAGAAGGATTAAAAGCAAACTATCCTTATAAAGAAGAACTGAATTCTGTTTTTGAAAATAATCCAGCCAAGAAATTATCCAAAGAAGATACCGATTTACTCCTTTCCAATTTGTATTACTATTATGCAGAAAAAGTTTATGCGGGTTTTGATGAAAAAACAAGTATTTCGTTAGAATGGCTTTTGCCTCGAAAAAAGTTCAATTATCAAGTGCTTTCTGATTCTATCTTTAAAAAATCAACCATTTTGGATGATAAGAAAAAAAAGATGTTCAGTCAGTATTACAAACTTCGTGATGCTTTAAAGGAATATAGAGAAATTGAAAAAAATGGAGGATGGAAAACTATTGAAGCTGGAGAAGGTTATAAATCTCTGAAAGTTGGCGATTCATCAGATGTTGTTGCGCAGATTAGAGAAAGGCTTTTTGTAACCAAAGATCTTAAAGAAGATACTAAAAGTGCGGTTTGCGATACGACTTTAATAAAAGCAATGAAGAACTATGAAGTTCGTCATGGTTATACTCCAAAAAGCACAATTTTGCTAGAACATATTAATGATTTAAATATTCCAGTTTCAGATCGAATAAAAACGATTATCGCGAATATGGAACGTTGCCGTTGGATTGATCCAGAATTGGAAAAAGGACAAAAATACATTGAAGTAAATATTCCAGAGTTTAAATTGTATATCATAGAAGACGGAAAAATTGCTTTCACATCTGCAGTTGTGGTAGGAAAAGCCATGACCAAAACCGTAATTTTCAGCGGTATGATGAGTAATATTGTTTTCAGTCCGTATTGGAATGTCCCACCGAGTATTATAAAATCGGAGATAAAACCTGGAATGGCGAGAGATAAAAACTACTTACAAAAGAAAAATCTGGATTGGAATAACGGTTCTGTTCGCCAGCTTCCTGGAAAAAATAATTCTTTAGGTTTAGTGAAGTTTTTATTTCCGAATTCAAGTAATATTTACCTGCACGATACACCTTCAAAAAGTTTGTTCGAAAGAGAAAGTCGAGCGTTCAGTCACGGTTGTGTACGAGTAGCAAAACCAAGAGAATTAGCAATTGAATTACTAAAAGTTGATCCGCAATGGAATCCAGCAAGAATTGACAAAGCAATGCATGCCGGAAAAGAAAGTTGGTACACGCTTAAGAAAAAAGTTCCTGTTTATATCGGTTATTTTACCGCTTGGGTAGACCGCGAAGGAAATCTAAACTTCTATAAAGATATTTACGGAAGAGACGAAAGTTTAATCAAATTACTGACTGAGGAGTAAAAGTTTACTATGATTTTTCACGCAGATTTGGCAGATTTCAGCAGATTTAAAAAGATTTTTTTATAAAATAAATCTGCGTTCATCAGCTTAAATCTTTTTTAAATCTGCGTGAAAATATTATTCAGATAAAACATCAATACATTTATAAAAGCGTTTGGTATAATGTTCTGTATCAAGTGCTGTTATAGTTACTTGCTGTGCTTTTCCTGATGACGCATGAATAAATTTCGACTGCATTCCGTTGGCTTCACAGATAATACCAACATGGCCTATAATGTTTTTATTTTTATATCCGTAGAAAACCAATACATCCCCCACTTTAAAATCTTCTGGTTTTAATGTCTTGCCTATGTTTTTATATCCGCCTGAACTTCGAGGCAATGTCTTTCCAAAATGATTAAAAACATAACTCACAAAACCCGAGCAATCAAAACCTTTTTGTGGATTACTACTGGCATATACATACGGAATTCCCAGATGTTTTTTTGCAAAAGCAATAATAGAATCACGACTGATTTCTGTTTGAGGTTTAGTATTTTGAACAACTATTTGAGGCTCTTTCTTTTTTAAATTAAAGGAAGAAAGTAAAATAACAGGCAGTAAAAATAACAATAGGCGTAATCTCATTTTTTTAATCTTAAGTAAATTGAAACGCTAAATATAAAGTGTTATTTTATTTTAAAAAGAACAAAAACACCCTAAAAAGTACGAATATGTATTTTTAGTCTCCAAATGATGTGTTTATGTGGTGTTTTTTTATTGCATTTTGACATTTTAGTATCTTTTTAGATATTTCCTTTCTAATATATTTGTGAATCGTATTTATATTTTAACAAATAAATTATGTTTCCCAAAAAAATAGCATTTTTAATTTCGTTTTTGCTGATTTCGATTATTTCGACTTCTCAAACTCTAAATTCAAATAAAACTTTTCTGTATCAAGGCAGAGTAGAAAATTTACAAAATGATAATGTCATTTTAATTGGAAGTGCCTCTTCGGTTTCTTTCAATTTTACAGGAAAAGAATGTTCAATTTCACTTCAAAGTGTAGATGCTTACGAACATCATAATTATGTTTCTATAGTTTTAGATGGAAAATACATTGGAAAAATTAGAATTGAAAAAGGAGCAGTTCAATCTTTTCCCATAAAGGTGACTTCAAATCAAAAAGAACACAGACTTGAAATTTATAAAAATACAGAAGCACATACTGGCGGAGTTCTTTTTGCTGGAACAACGGCTAAACTGACTTCAATTTCATTTAAAAAGAAAAAGAAAATAGAATTTATCGGAGATTCGATTACGTGTGGAGCTGCGAGCGACGGTTCTGATATTCCTTGCGATAAAGGAGAATATTATGACCATCACAATAGTTATTACGCTTATGGACCAACACTTTCCAGAGCAATTGGAGTTGATTATTTAATGAGCTGTGTTTCTGGAATCGGAATGTATCGCAATTGGAATGACGAAAATAAAGAGGAAGTAATAATGCCAGATGCTTATCCCAATTTGTATTTGACAAAAGATAATTCAAAACCTAAATATGATTTTGCTTTTCAACCTGATATTATTAGTATTGCTTTAGGAACCAATGATTTCTCTGATGGAGATGGTAAGAAAGAACGCTTTCCTTTTAATCCTGAAAAGTATGTTTCGAATTACATCCATTTTATAAAAATGTTGTACGAACATAATCCGAATGTTCAAATTGTGATAACCAATAGTCCAATGGTTGGAGGCGAAAAAGGAGTTGTTTTTGAAGATTGTCTGAATAAAGTTAAAAACGCTTTCGCAAATGATAAAATACACAAACCAATTAGGATTTTCAAATTCAAACCAATGACTCCAAAAGGTTGTTTAGGGCATCCTGATGTGGCAGATCATAAAGTTTTGGCAGATGAATATGCTCCATTTTTAAAGAAGTTACTAAATGAGAAATAATATCTATAAGTTTGTTTTCTTTTTATTGATTTCCAGTACTATGATGGCAAACGTTTCCCTTCCGAATATTTTTAGTGATAATATGGTTTTACAACGCAACTCTGAAGTGAAAATTTGGGGTTGGGCAAATCCAAAAGAAGAAATAAAACTGGTTTTGAGTTGGAACAATCAAGAGTACAAAACCGTTGCAAACAATCAAGCAAAATGGGAATTAACGATTAAAACTCCAGAAGCTGGCGGACCTTTTACAATTTCTATAAAAGGTTATAATGAAGTGATTTTAAAAAATATTCTAATTGGTGAAGTCTGGCTTTGTTCAGGACAATCAAATATGGAAATGTCGGTAAGTTGGGGAATTGACGACGGGGAAGAAGAAATGAAAAACGCAACAAATCCGAACATTCGTTTTTTTACGGTTCCGAAATTAACTGCTACAAGTCCGCAGAATAATTTGCTTGGAAACTGGACAGAATCGACTCCAGAAACGATGAAATATTTTAGTGCGATTGGTTACTTTTTTGCCAAACGCCTTCGCGAAGATTTGAAAAATGTTCCAATCGGATTGATTTCTTCGAATTGGGGAGGAACTCCTGCAGAAATCTGGATGCCGGAAGAAGTAGTAAATAATGATCCGCTTTTATTAGAAAATGCCAAAAAACTCAACGAACAAGAATATGGGCCAAGGCAACCTGGGCGCGCTTACAACGCCATGATTTATCCAATTGTTGGATTTAAAATTGCTGGAACGCTTTGGTATCAAGGAGAATCGAATGTTGGTTCTTTGGTTTATGATAAAACTTTAGGTGCTTTAATTACTTCTTGGAGAAAAGAATGGATTGACAATTTTCCGTTTTACTATGTTCAGATCGCACCATTTAAAACGGGTTCCAATAATTTCTCAAACGTGACAGTTAGAAATTCACAGCGAAAATTATTGAAAGAAGTTTCCAAAACAGGAATGGTTGTCATTAGTGATATTTCGGATACGATTGATATTCATCCAAAAAATAAAAAATCAGTTGGAATTCGTTTGGCTAATTTGGCTTTGGCTGAAACGTATAAAACCAATTCAAATTTGGTAAATGGTCCTCTTTTTAAAGACGTTAAAATTGAAAAAAACAAAGTAATAGTTTCTTTCGATTATGCTGACGGACTTTATTTTAAAGACAAAAAATCGAATCAATTTGAAGTTGCAGGATTGGATGGAACTTTCTATCCTGCAGAAGCTTCGATTAAAAATAATGAAGTGATTCTGACAAGTAAAAAAGTTGTAAATCCAGCAAAAGTGAGGTTTGCGTGGGGAAATACAACGCAGTCGGATTTGTTTAATAAAGCGAATCTACCTGCTTCTTGTTTTGTTTCTGAGAATTGAGATTTTAGATTTTAGAGTGTAGATTTTAGATTTTAACCAATTTGTTAGGCTGAGCGAAGTCGAAGCCCGCAATACATAATTTGAATCTCGCAGAGACGCAAAGACGCAAAGTTTTTAAAGCTTAGTATATCAGTATCTTAGAACCTTAGCACCTTTAAAAAAAGAAACTAACTAAACCATCATGAAGAATCGAAAAATAATTATTATCGGGGTTTTGTCCCTGTTTACTGTTGGAAATATGAATGCACAAAAAAAGCCGTATCTGGATAAGAATAAAACTGTTGAGCAGCGAATCGATTTGCTTTTACCGTTAATGACGCTGGAAGAAAAAGTAGGGCAAATGAATCAATATAATGGTTTCTGGGATGTTACAGGACCAGCACCAAAAGGTGGAACAGCCGAATTAAAATACGAACATTTAAGAAAAGGATTAGTCGGCTCGATGTTGACGGTTCGTGGTGTGAAAGAAGTTCGTGCTGTGCAGAAAATTGCAGTTGAAGAAACTCGTTTGGGTATTCCATTGATTATTGGTTTTGACGTAATTCATGGTTATAAAACGTTAAGCCCGATTCCGTTGGCAGAAGCGGCGAGTTGGGATTTAGAAGCGATTAAAAAGTCGGCGGCAATTGCGGCAGATGAAGCTTCGGCATCTGGAATTAACTGGACTTTTGGACCAAATGTTGACGTTGCCAACGATGCACGTTGGGGACGTGTGATGGAAGGTTCTGGAGAAGATCCTTATTTGGGAAGTAAAGTGGGCTATGCACGTGTGAAAGGTTTTCAAGGAGAAACAATTGCTGATCTTCAAAAAGTAAATACGATTGCTGCTTGTGCAAAACATTTTGCTGCGTATGGTTATGTTGAAGCGGGATTGGAATACAATATTGTGGATATCAGTAATTCGAAATTGTACAATTCTGTTTTACCTCCTTTTGAAGCGACGGTTGAGGCTGGAGTTCGTACGTTTATGAATTCATTTAATACTTTGAATGGAGTTCCGGCAACTGGAAATGCCTTTTTGCAAAGAGATATTTTAAAAGGAAAATGGAAGTTTGACGGATTTGTAATTTCGGATTATGCTTCTATCCGTGAAATGATCGCACATGGATATGCAAAAGATGAAGCAGATGCAACAGCAAAAGCAGTAATTGCAGGTTCTGATATGGATATGGAATCATATTTATATGTGGCAAAATTGGTCGATTTGGTAAAATCTGGAAAAGTAAAAGAAGCTTTGGTTGATGATGCCGTTCGCAGAATTCTTCGTGTGAAATTTGAATTGGGATTATTTGATGATCCGTACCGATATTGTGATGAAAAACGTGAAAAAGAAGTTGTTGGAAGTAAAGCCAATAATGACGGCGTTTTGGATATGGCAAAGAAATCTATCGTTTTATTGAAGAACGAAAAGAATTTGTTGCCACTAAAGAAATCGGGACAAAAAATCGCTTTGATCGGTGCTTTGGCAAATGATAAAAATAGTCCGTTGGGAAGCTGGAGAATTGCGGCTTCTGATGACACTGCTGTTTCTGTTTTAGAAGGAATGCAACAATACAAAGACAATCAGTTGACTTTTGAAAAAGGAGCTGATTTATTAAAACAAAAAGCAACTTTTTTGACCGAAACTCTTTTCAATACAACAGATAAAAGCGGTTTTGAAGCAGCAAAAAAAGCAGCAAAAAATGCTGATGTTGTGGTAATGGTTTTAGGAGAACACGGATTTCAAAGTGGTGAGGGAAGAAGTCGTACAGATTTGAACTTGCCAGGATTACAACAAGAATTATTAGAAGAAATCTACAAAGTAAATCCTAATGTGGTTTTGGTTTTGAATAACGGCCGTCCGTTGAGTATTCCGTGGGCTGCAGAAAATGTTCCAGCAATTGTGGAGGCTTGGCATTTGGGAACTCAAGCTGGAAATGCAATTGCGCAGGTTTTGTACGGAGACTATAATCCAAGTGGAAAATTACCAATGTCGTTTCCTAGAAATGTTGGTCAAGTGCCAATTTATTACAATAAATATAGCACAGGAAGACCAATTGACAGCGATAAAAATGTTTTCTGGTCGCATTATATGGATGTGGAGAAAACACCTCAATTTCCATTTGGTTTTGGATTGAGCTACACAACTTTTGATTATAAAAACTTGAAATTGAATAAAACGTCTTTCTCAAAAGGTGAGAAAGTTCAGGTAAGTGTTGAGGTGACAAACTCTGGAAATTATGATGGAAAAGAGGTTGTTCAATTATACATTCATGATGAATTTGCTAGTATTATTCGACCAATTAAAGAATTAAAAGGTTTTGAATTGATAAATCTTAAAAAAGGAGAAACGAAAACAATAAACTTTACTTTGACAGATAAAGAACTTGGTTTTTATGATAATGATGGTAAATATTTAGTAGAACCAGGAACCTTTAAAATCATGGTCGGAGGAAGCTCCGATAAAGGTTTGCAAAGTGGTTTTGATATTCTTTAAAGGTTCAAAGTAACAAAGCAACAAAGGTTCAAAGTTTTTTGAATAGCCCCTAGCTTTAGCTAGGGGAAAAATATTTTAAGTCTGAAAAGGCTTTAGCCAAACTGTTTCTAGTTCGGCTAAAGCCTTTTTTTTCGCTTATCATTTTTACATCCAGCTAAAGCTGGACGCAATTGAATCTTAATAAATTAAACTTTGCGACTCTGCGACTTTGCGAGATTTAAAAAAACAGCATTAATAAATTTCTAAAATCATTAGTTGATCATTAGAAATAAATGATTCTATAATTTCTTTTTTTGAAATGAGTAATTCAGCTAATTGCTTTGTGTTTTTATTAAAAGTTTTTAGGATTATGACTTTTGGTGGAACGCCTTTGAGTGAAAACAATTCGGAAAATCATTATCAACTAGTTTTGTAATTCTCCACGAAACATTAGCATCCAAAAGCAACTTCATTATGCTGCAATTATTTTGGTAATATTTTCTCTATTTGCGGCAAATGACAAAGCCGCCAGAATATGTTCTCTTTTTAATTCTGGAAAATCTTCGATAATTTCTTCGAAAGACATTCCTGTAGATAACCAAGAAAGAATATCAGAAATACAAATACGCGTCCCTGTAATAACAGGTTTTCCAAATCTGATATCAGGATCTATTGAAATTAAATTTTGCCAGTTATTTTCCATATTCTTTGTATTTGAAACAAATTTACAAAATTAAATATGAATTAAGATATGCAGTTTTATTTGCCACGAAGGCGCTAAGACGCAAAGTCTTTTTTCGCCACGAATTCACGAATTAATTGTTTTAAAATTCGTGAATTCGTGGCGACTTCTTTTTAATATAAAAATCTTAGTGACTTTGTGCCTTCGTGGCAAAATTTTGTATTTTTAAAATCTATTTAAACTCCAACCATTTAAATCAAAATAATGAAATACAATAGATGCGGAAGAAGCGGTTTATTACTTCCAGAAATTTCCTTAGGATTATGGCACAACTTCGGTTCAGTAGATAATTTTGAAAATGCCGAAAGTATTGCCATTGAAGCTTTTGATAAAGGAATCACACACTTTGATTTAGCCAATAATTACGGACCAGTTCCAGGTTCTGCAGAGGAGAATTTCGGAAAAATATTATGGCATAATTTTCAGGGAAATCTGCGTGATGAAATTGTAATTTCTACCAAAGCTGGTTACACTATGTGGGATGGACCTTACGGCGATTGGGGATCTCGAAAATATTTATTGTCAAGCTTAGACCAAAGTTTAAAGCGAATGAATATTGATTATGTTGATATTTTTTATTCGCATCGTCCAGATCCGGAAACTCCAATTGATGAAACCATGATGGCTTTAGATCACGCTGTTAGAAGCGGAAAAGCGTTGTATGTTGGAATCAGTAATTATTCTGCGGAACAAACTAGAGTTGCGGTTGATGTTTTGAAACAATTAGGAACGCCTTGTTTGATTCATCAAGCGAAATATTCGATGTTACAACGTTGGGTTGAAGATGGTTTGTTAGATGTTTTGGAAGAAAAAGGAGTTGGCTGTATTGCATTTTCGCCTTTGGCGCAAGGACTTTTAACAGACAAATATTTAAACGGAATTCCAGAAAACTCAAGAGCACACAATCCGAATGGACACTTGAGAGAAGATGAGGTAACACAGGAACGCATTCAGAAATTAATTCAATTGAATGAAATTGCTAAAAATAGAAATCAATCTTTGGCACAAATGGCTTTGGCTTGGTTGCAAAAAGATAAACGAATTACTTCTGTTTTGATTGGTGCAAGTTCTGTAAAACAATTATGTAACAATATTGATTGCTTACAGAACACAGCGTTTTCTCATGATGAATTGAATGCGATTGAGAAGATTTTAGCGTAATACTGGTAAAATGTAATTTGTAAAAAGTAAAATGATAAAAAAAAGGGACAATATTAGTCCCTTTTTTTATTTGATAATCATAGCCAAACCTCCACCGCTTGCTAATCTATATTTCAATTTCGTTGTAGAATCAACCGTAACAATTTCCTTTTTATAATCAATTGCGGCTTTATCTGCATTTAAACCATCAGAGAAAATCTCGGCATGGAATTTTTTGCCTTTTTCAAGGAAAGAAAAATCAATTGTAATATCTCTTGAATCCCAATTTGTGATGGCTCCTAAATACCAGCTATTGTCTTTTTTTCGGGCAATAGAAACGAATTTTCCAACTTCTCCGTCAAGAGCAATAGTTTCATCAAAAACTGTTGGAACTTTAGCGATAAAGTCTGTGCTTTCTTGCGCTGCCATAAAAGCGGTTGGACTATCTGCCATCATTTGTAAAGGAGCTTCAAAAATCGTGTAAAGTGCCAATTGATGGCATCTTGTTCCCTGACTCATTGGAGTGGAATGACTTGGTTTGAATTCGCTTTTTGTGGCATTTCGCATTGCGCCCGGAGTATAATCCATCGGACCAGCCATCATTCGGATAAACGGAATTGTGGTGTCGTATAATGGAACATCATCGTTAGGTGTCCATTTGTTATTTTCTAAACCTTTTACCCCTTCAAAATTCAAAATATTTGGAAAAGTTCTTTGAATTCCGGTTGGTTTATACATGCCATGAAAATCGATAATCAATTTATGATTGGCTGCTTTTTGCGAAATGTCATAAACAGAATTTACCATTTTAGCATCATCACGATCTAAGAAGTCAACTTTAAAACCTTTTACGCCTAATTTGGAATAATTGTCGAAAACGGCTTCCGTATTTTTAGTCAGCGCCATCCAAGACGCCCACAAAATAATACCAACGTTTCTTTCTTTCGCGTAGGCGATTAAAGCTTCCAAATCAACATTTGGATTGTGTTTCATAATATCGGTTTCTACGCTCCAGCCTTCATCCAAAACGACATATTCAACTTTGTTTTTAGAAGCAAAATCAATGTAATATTTATAGGTCTGCGTATTAATTCCAGCTTTAAAATCGACATTGTAAATATTCCAATCGTTCCACCAATCCCAAGCTACTTTTCCAGGTTTTATCCAGGAAATATCTTTTATACGGGAAGGTTCTGCTAGTTTCTGAACCATATCATTGTTGGCTAAAGCAGCATCATTTTCAGAAATCACAATCGCTCTCCACGGGAAAGTTCTCGTTCCTTTTGTTTTCACCAAATAATCGGCTCTTTCAGTAATCAGTTTGTTGAGGTAGTTAAATCCGCCGTTGGTTTCTTGTACAGGATATTTAGAAAAACGAGATTCAAATCCTGTTTTTTCTTTATTATTCGTTACAAATAATCCCGGATAATCTTCTAAGTTGGCTTCTAGAAAAACAGCTTTTTTATGATTTTTATAATCAATTAAAAATGGCAGAAATGCTAAAGTGTCTTTTGAAAATTCACTTATTTTTTTGTTTTCATAATGAGACTCAAAAGAAGAAATAAATTGATCTTTCGGATTTCTTAAATCTCTCACATACGGCATCAAAGTGTTGTAATCTTTATCAAAATTTAAAACGACTTCTTCCCGTTTAACAGTAATGTCTTTTTTCTTTTTGGTGATAAATCGATACGCTGCGCCATCATCAAAAACAAGAAATTCAATACTGAAATCGTTCTTAAAATTTAAAGTCAGTTGATTGTAATGATTTTGAACCGATTTCTTTTTGTAAAGTGGAGTTTCAAATGAAGTATTTATCGTTTCTTTTTTTGAATTAATGACAACTGGATTTTTTCCTAAAATCTGATTTTCATCCAAAGTCAAAGACATTTCTGAAGGTGCTAGAATTAAATCTTTTTCATGTGAAATCGACCAAGAAATTTTATCATCCACATTAATTTTTACTTCAATTTTTCCATCGGGAGAAGTTACTGTGAAATCCTGTTTCTTCTGTGAAAAAGAAAGATTTAGGAATAGAAAACAAAAAAGAATAAATGTATTTTTCATGCTGTTTTTTTTGAAACCATATAAGTGATATAAGTTTATTCAATAAAAAATCTAATTTAATCTGCATTAATCTTTTTAAATCTGCGTGGAAAAATCTATGCGCAAAAAAAATTTCACGCAGATTTAAAGAGATTAATGCAGATGTGCACAGATTAAATTTGACTAAAATGAACTTATATCACTTATAGGGTAAAAATTATTTTTTCTTCAATTCTAAATTGTATTTTTTTACAATTTCCAAAGTCGATTTATCTCCATTAAAAACCGAATTCAAACCTTGAGGTTCTTGTGGAGGATCTGTTGTTAAAGGCTCTCCGGGATTCCATTTCCCGTCAGGGTGAATTGCTTTTCCTTCGCCACCATAACCCCAGAAATTCGCTGCTTGTAGCGGACCTCCATTTTTGCTGCTTTCAACCACTCTCCCGAAAATGTAACTATAAAATTGATCGCGATAAACAGAAGGCGCTCCTGCATTTAAATTTTCATGTTCTCTCGGAAGTCCGAATTCTTCAATAATAATCGGTCTTTTTAAGTTGTTGGCTACTTTAATATGATCGTCAATATATTTTCCTGCATTTTCAATTGTTGCTGGCATTGTAGCTTCGGCATTATCGGCTTTGAACCAATTCCAGTTTTTTGGCCAGATGTGCATCGTCAAATAATCAATATTCGGATTTTGATGCGTTCTTTCAAAGATTTCCATGCTGTCGTTAGAACTGTTTTTTCCTTCAGAACCCGTAGAAACTAAATGATTTTTGTCTAAACTATCAATTAAATCCACAATGTTATTGAGCCATTTGGTGAATTTAACTTCGTTTTCTGTTGTAAAAGTTCGAGGTTCATTTCCAACCTGCCAAGCCATAATCGTGTTGTCTTCTTTGTATTTCTTTTTAGAATATGCGTTTGTTCTTCCAACAATAAATTTCACATGATTATTCAACGCTTCCATACAAGGTTCACAGCTGTGAAATTGCTCTGTATAAGCCATAAACTGAGGCCAAGTATTTGGTGGAATAGCAGGAACCGGAACCGTACCTTTTCCATTCCATTCCAAATATTGAGACATACCGCCAGACCATTCCCAGTTATTGGTTAAATATAAAACAGCATACATTTTACGTTTGCTCATTTCGTTGATCAAGAAATCCAATCCATCCAACAAATCTTCATCGTATTTTCCTTGTTCATATTGCAAAGCAGGACGAACCGTGAAATCATATTTTCCACCGTCTGCACCAACCAAAACACGAAGATTATCAATTCCGTTTTTCTTCATTACATCCAATTCGCGTAAAAGCCTTTTTCGATCTCCTATTTTTTTAGAAGCTAACATACTTCCGTACCAATAATTCGTTCCGATGTACGAATAAGGTTTATCGCCTTTGTAAAATTGGTTTCCTTTTACCGTAATTTTTTCTTGAGCATTACATGCAATTGCGGTCAAGATTAAGGCTAACGAAAGAGTTTTAAAAAATCTGTTTTTCATAATTTGTATTTTAAGGAGCTTAATCCTGCTATCCGTTACAATCTTTTGTGCCGAACCCCGGCACAAAAGGATTTTCACTTCTATCAGGGCTAGGGCTTTACGTTATTTAAGAGGTTTTGATTTCAACTTGAAACTTTAAAGCTGAAACGAAAAATCTATTTCGGCATCTCGTACATTTTCGGCAATGAATTCAACAATGCCGATTTTGGTTTAGAAGCAAATGTTTTAAAATCACTTGCATTTGATACAGAACCATTTGGGACATAATAGCCGTCTTTGGTATTATTCCAAAACAAAACATAACTTATGCAGTTAAATTCAAGATCAAATACTCTGTTGTCGTGTAAAACATTATATAAATTGGTAGAAAACCAATTGTTTATTGGAGGTGTGGTTGCTGTAACCTGATATCCTGTCTCAGTCAAAGCTGCGATTTTTACTCTAGTTCTGGCAGCAATAGATAACATTTTTAGTTTTGCGTTTGCTCTATTATATCCATCATTTCCACTGTTTAAATCACCATAATTATCCATTCCTAAAACGTCAACATATTTATCACCTGGATATCGAGTTAAATAATTTTCAATTGTTGAGTATGAATTATCAGGAGAAAAAGCATACAAAATGTTGTGAACGCCTTTCGTGTTTTTTAGATAATTGACTGTGAATTGATATGCTTTTTTATATTCGTCTGCAGTACAGTAATCAGCTCCCCACCAAAACCAGTTTCCGTCAAATTCATGAAAAGGTCTAAAGATTATCGGAATCAATTCTCCATTCGAACCTTTTAAATTCGAAATTACACTAGCGACTTTGTCAAGTTTCTTTTTGTACCATTCGTTGTTTGCTCCGCCTGGTAGGATACTTTTAAAAGCAGTCGATTTTTGATCTGCAGTCATATCGGCTGTATAGAAAGAATCTTCTTTGTAAGGTTCTCTCAAATGCCAGCTGAAAGTATTGATTATTCCTTTCGCGTAAGCGGCTTTAACATCCGAGACAATTTTTAGTTCTTGTTGATAAAACCAATTGTTCGATTGTTCGTTGTTATTTTTGTCGGTTATAAACATGAAATCCGAACCTAAAACGGCAGGATCAAAACCTGTATTTTTTTTAATGTCAGAGTCGCCTCCAGCGTCTTGGTAAAAACTGTTAAAAGCATCTTGCTGTCCAATAGCGGTTTTGGTTTCACCAAGTCTTTTTAAATTATAAAAAAGAGCCTGAGTTTCTTTTGTAGCGTTGGCATCGACCATATAAGTCAAAACATTTTGAGTGGTCAACGGATCGCTTTGCGTCGGCGGATCTACTATTACTTCGTCGGTTGAATCTTTATCTGAAGAACAACTTGCTAAAACTAAAATGCAGAAATTCAACAAAACGATTTTAAAAATGGATTTTTTCATTTTGGTTTATTTAGTTTCAGAATTCAATTTTGAAAACTCTTCTTCAGACAATGTTGTCATTTTTATATCATCAAAAAATACAGTACCATTCGTTTGTGCCAAAGCGAGCATTACTCTTATTTTCTTTGCATCATCAGGAACTTTTACTGCTTTTTTGTAATTCACCCAATCAGTTGTTCCTTTTGCTCTTGCAATTGTTTCTGTACCCACTTGTTTATCTGCACTGTTTGTAAATTCGATGATTACGGCAGCAGCTTTATACTCTTCTTTCTGATTTTCGATTCCTTCTGCTTTCATCCAAGCACTGCATTCTACTGCATACGTATTTTTGGCTAGCGAAACGGTTTGATCAAAAGCTCTCCATTCTGCACCCGTATACTGATTAATCAAAGCGCTGTTTTTTCCAGATTTTTTATCATAAGGAGAAAGCGCACCATTTTCCTGTCCGTTCCAATTGGTTAAGTCATATTCAAAACCTCCATTTTTTATAAGATTGGTTTGAGCATCTGTAATTATGGATGTCAGGAATAAACTAAAAAGAATAAAAAGTTTCATAGTGACTTTAAAATTAGAGTTAGAAATGAATAAAATTAATCTTGAATTCGCTGTATCAATTCAATACAAGCTCTTCCATTGTGATAGGGGCATTTCCAGAATCCGGCTTTGTCTTTTTTCATTATAGAATAGTCTTGGTAAACTCCCCAATACCATTCGCCATTTTGCTGGTCTATCATATATTTTTTTGTGAATTTCCAGATTTTAAAAACAATATCCAGATATTCTTCTTTTCCTGTTAATTGGTAAGCGTTGTAAAAGCCAATTAAAGCTTCGGCTTGTGGCCACCAATGTTTTTCGGTAATTAATTCGTTTTTTTCTGGATCAAATTCATACCACAAACCACCATCAGCATCTAAGCCTTCTTTTGTGGCTTCGGCAATCTGAATGGCATATTTTTTATAATTGGCAATCAAAGTCTGATCTTCTGAAATTTCGGCACATTGTTGTAAAAGCCAGGCCGCTTCTATATCATGTCCGTATGAAATAACATCTGGTTTTTCTTTCCAATTTTCATCAAAAAATAAACGTAAATGTCCCGTTTCGGTATTAATAAAATGCTGTTCGATTGTTTTTAATAATTCTAGAATGTCTTTTAGGAGTTTTTCGTCTTTCCATACTTTATATAAATTCACATAACCTTCAATAATATGAAGATGAGTGTTCATCGTTTTCTTTTCGTTGGCATCTTTTGCACTTAAACGCAAATCGTCTATTGGCTGCCAATCTCTGGTAAAAGCTTCAAAATAACCTTTATTAACCGTATCGTAACTATGTTCTTGAATTTTAGAATATAGATTTTTAGCTATTTCTAATGCTCTTTCGTTGTGCGAAATTGCATAATATTCAGATAATCCATAAATGGCGAAAGCCAATGCATAAATCTGATTTTTGGTGTCTTTTGGAGTTTTATCCTCATTAATACTCCAAAAAAGACCTCCAAATTGTGTGTCATAAAAAGAAGCTGCTAGAAATTCAAATGCTCTTTCTGCCAGTATTTTGTGGTTTTCGTTTTTCGTGGTTGTGTAACTGGCAGAGAACGTCCAAAGAATTCGGGCATTTAAAACCGAACCTTTTTCTGCATTTGAAATCAGATGATCATTAAAATCGATTTGTCCTACAAAACCGCCATTTTGATCATCAATAGTACGTTCTGACCAATATTTTAGGATAGAATCAAGTTCTGCGGTTAATTCCGATTTTAAAAGCTTTAATTGTAATGACACGATATTTTAAATTGCGTTATTTCTTTCGATTTGATTAATAATGGTTTGAACAGAACCTGCAGAAACAAAAGTATCAGCTGGAGTGTTGGTAACATAATCGACCAATTGGTCTACAGATGAAACTGCAACGTGCATACGTGTATCTGATGAAGCGTAATAAACGTAAACTGTTCCGTCTTCATCTTCAATCCATCCATTAGAAAATAAAACATTCGAAACGTCACCAACTCTTTCAATTCCTTCCGGGCCCATAAAATGACCTGCTGGAACGTGGGTTACTTTTGCAATATCATTTAAATCAGTCATAAACATATACAAAGTATAACGCAATCCTGCAGCAGTATTACGAACTCCATGTGCCAGATGCAGCCAACCTTTTGAGGTTTTAATTGGAGCAGGACCAAGGCCGTTTTTTAACTCATAAATAGTATGATATTGTTTTCCGAAAATGATTTTTTCTTCTTTTACAATTGGATTTTTCATGTCTTCAACATAACCTAAACCAATTCCGCCACCAGATCCTACATCAATAAAACCATCTTGCGGACGCGTGTATAAAGCATATTTTCCGTTTACAAATTCGGGATGTAAAACTACATTTCGCTGTTGTCCGGTGTTTGAAATTAAATCTGGAAGTCTTTCCCAGTTTATTAAATCTTTAGAACGTACAATTCCAGCATTGGCAACTGCTGAACTCGTGTCGCCTTTTGGTGCTTTTGGATCTTTTCTTTCTGTACAGAAAATGCCATAAACATAACCATCTTCGTGATGAATTAAACGCATATCGTACACATTTGTGTCTGGTTCGTCAGTTTGTGGAATTACACAAGGTGTGTCCCAGAATTTGAAATTGTCAATTCCGTTTGGACTTTCGGCAATTGCAAAAAAAGATTTTCGGTCAATTCCTTCTACACGAACGGCAAGTAAATATTTTCCATTCCATTTCATAGCGCCAGCATTAAAAGCGGCATTGATTCCAATTCTTTCTTGTAGAAAAGGATTCGTTGTTTCGTTAAAATCAAAACGCCAGTTTAAGGGAGCATGTTCTGCTGTTACAACAGGGTTTTCATATCGTTCGTAAATCCCGTTTCCAACTGTTTGTTTAGGTTTGTTTTTACGTTCAAGCAGTGTTTTATGTTCGTTTTCTAATGCTGTTTTTCTTTCCTGAAAAGTCAGCGAAGATGTTATTGTTGTCATATCAATTGATTTCTGTATCTGTAATTTTTAATGATTTTGATCTCTCTTTTCGTTTAAATCCTGTTCTATAATTTGTAATTTTTCTTCTGATAATGGATAAAATGCTATAAAAGCTACTGAGATTGCTGCTGCAATTGCAGGCAATATGCTTAACATTAATTGAATTCCGTTTTGAGCTGTTGCAGTCTGTTCAACATTAGCCTGAAAACCGTAATAACCTAAAAGCCATCCAGCTCCGGCGCCACCAATGGTCCATCCAAATTTTTGTGACATTGAAGAAGCTGAGAAAACCAATCCTGTAGCACGACGTCCTTGTTTCCATTCAGAATAATCGGCACTATCGGCATACATGGACCAGATCAATGGGAAGATACAACCTGCACAAATACTGATTAGAACCTGAAAAATCAGAATTAAGTAAATATCTTCTTTCCCAAACAAATAGAAAATGAGACTTAAAATTGCCGCTAAAGCCATAGCTCCAAAGAAAGTTTTCTTTTTACCAATTTTATTAGCAATTGGTGTTGCAATAATAACTCCGATGATATTGGCTGCTTGTCCTAAAACCAAATAGATTGATGTTGGTGTCATATGAAAATCACTTCCGAAAAGTGAAAAATCAAATTTGATTGCACTGCTTACATAATATTTGAAATAATAAACTGCAGCACCGTCGCGAATAGAGTTAAAAACCAAAGCTCCAATTCCGGCTCCAAGTAAAATCCACCAAGGTTTATTTTTTAGAAGATCTTTTAAGTCTTCTTTTAAATTGTTTTGTTCGTCTGCGATAGGTTTGATTCTTTCTTTGGTAAAAAAGAAACAAGCCCAGAAAAAGATGGTGGTAATAAATCCGAAAACGGCGATTGTTGCCAGCCAGCCCGTTTTAGAATTAAGGTTTCCTCCAAAATAATTTACCAAAGGTTCAATCAACCAAAGTGCTAAAAGACTTCCTCCGAAAGCAAAAACCATTCGATAAGATGAAAGTGTGTTTCTTTCTTTTCTATCAGAAGACATTACGCCTAAAAGAGACGCATAAGGAACATTGATTAAAGAATAAATCATCATCATTAATGAGTAAGTCACATAAGCATAAATGATTTTTCCTTTTTCGTCAAAATCAGGTGTGTAAAAGGTTAAAACTCCGATTATGGCAAAAGGTATAGCTACCCAAAGTAAATATGGTCTGAATTTTCCCCATTTGCTTTTGGTTCTGTCAGCCAGAATTCCAACAATTGGATCAAAACAGGAATCCCAGATTCGGGTAATTAAAAACATGGTTCCAACTATAGCAGGTGCCAATCCGAAAACATCGGTGTAAAAAAACAATAAATACATACTGAAAATTTTCCAGAACATAGAGGAAGCAGCATCTCCAAGTCCGTAACCGATTTTTTCTTTTAAGCTAATTTTGTCGTGCATTGGTTATTTTTTTTGAGGTTTTAGTTTTTAGTTTTAGTTATTTTAAAGCTTTTTTAATGTCTTTTTCAAATATAGTCTGATTCAGATTATAAAAATCGATAAAATCTTTTTCGCTTGCCTGTCCAGAAAACGGAACGTAATAATGCATTTTCTGTTCTTTTTCCTGCCAGCCATGATTTCTCCATAATAAGACATAAGAAATTTTGTAATCTCCAATTGCTTTTAATAAAGTTCCTGTCCACCATTTTGGATCTGGAACAGCCTCGTAACCTGCTTCTGCCAATGCCATTAATTTGTGTTTTTTAGCACTGATTTCATTTAATATTTTAAACTGATTCTGGACTTCACCAATAAATTTTTGTCCATCGGGATCATTATTGTTTTGATAACTGTCAAAACTTAACATATCTGCATAATTATCGCCTGGATAATTGGCTAAGTAATCTGCTTCATTTGTAAAACTGCCTGTATTGTAAACATATATTAAGTTGTGAACTCCTTTTTTCTGAAGATAATCAAAAGTGAATTTCCAAGCTGTTTTAAATTCTTCTGGTGTGCAATTGCCTTTTCCCCACCAAAACCATCCTCCAGTAAGTTCATGAAAGGGTCTGAATAGAATCGGAATGTTTTTTCCGTTTTTATCTTTTAAAGACAAGAAAAAAACAGCAGCTTTATCTAACCATGAAGTAAATTTCTTGTGGTTTTCTGCTCCAGGAAGAATAGTTTTTAACGAATTCGGAGTATTGTCCCAAGCATTTTTTCCTGTTGCCGGATTATCAAAATGCCAGCTTATGGTCGAAATTCCACCTCTTGAATTGGCTTCCATAATATATTGTTTCATTTTTGCAAAAGGAACTCCATCAATATTATTTGGACTATCATTTTCTAAACCTGCAATATCCCATCCGTAGATTGCTGGATAATCGCCAACAACGTCTTTTATATCACTTCTCCCGTTTTCATATTTCCATTTTACACCATAAGCCAAATCATCCTGATGTCCAAATAGAAAACCTTTATGCGATAAAGTGTTCAGATTTTTATAAAGTGTTTTTGTTTCTAAAGTTGCTTTTTGATCTGAAAGTGACAAATTTGTATTACTGGTCTTTTTCTGTGATTCACATGAAATACCAGATAAAACAGCTGTCAAAAGTATGATGAAATGTTTTTTCATTGTTGGATTATTGGTTGTTAATGTTGCTAAATGCTAAAGATACAATGATTTATGATTTTTAAATCTATTGATAATTCTGTTCGAAAATTCTTTAACGATTCGCATTGAAAATTATTAAAACTATAAAAAGATATTTAATTAAAAATGATTAATGTTTATTATTAAAGCTCTTTTTAAGGAATTGATAATTAATTTTTTCAAAGATAATTGTATGAATATCGTTTAATTAATATTATTTTATCAATTATATATCATATTATTGCAGTCAAAAAAGTGAACCATTCCTTTTCTGATACAATATTTTAATATGAGTACTACGAAAAATTTTTATAGAGAAATTGCGCCCCTTGCTGCAAGTGATAGTTTTTTGGTTTTTGACCGAGTAAAAGACAGCTTTGATTTTCCGGTTCATTATCATCCGGAATTTGAAATTAATTTTATTCTGAATGGAAAAGGAGTAAAGAGAGTTGTTGGAGATAATATTGAAGAAATTGATAGTGTTGAATTGGTTTTAATCGGTCCCAATTTATATCATGGATGGGAACTGAATAAATGTACCAGCAAAAAAATTCACGAAATAACCATTCAGTTTCATAATGATTTGTTTCATGAATCTTTGTTGTCAAGACGTATTATGAACCCAATTCGAGATATGTTTAACAGATCTATTCATGGTATTCTTTTTTCAAAAAAAACTGCCGAGGAATTGACTCCAAGGCTTGTAAGGCTTTCTAAATTAGATGGTATGGACTATTTTTTGGAAATTACTTCTTTATTATATGATCTGGCAAATTCTAGAAATCAGCGTTTGCTTTCAACTTATACTGTAGATTATGATACGTTTGATGATTATGATAAAATGAAATTGGTTTACGAATATGTTCAGAAACATTTTGCTGAAAAAATTACTTTGGAAGATGTGGCTAATGTTGCCAGTATGTCGATTATTTCGTTCAATCGATTTATTAAAAAACGAACTGGAAAGACGTTTGTGAATTATATCAATGATATCAGAATTGGTTATGCGGCTCGCTGGTTGGTAGAAAAAGATATGAGTGTTTCTGAAGTTGCTTTTAAATCTGGCTTTAATAATATTGCGAACTTCAACCGCAGTTTTAAAGCTACAAAAAACTGTACACCTAGTCAGTATCGTGAAGATTTTTCGGGATTGAAACGTATTTTGTAGTGATACTTTTTTATCACGAATAAATATTATTTTTAACGAAAACGTTTGCATTTAAGGTTTTTGTTGTTTTTTATGTATGTTTTGGGTTCTTTTAGAGGATTGTTATTGCGAATAATTCAATTTTTGCATTGTTTTATTTTTATATATGTTTTTTTAATCGGTTATAGTAAAAATATTATCATTAAATGATATAATATTATCGATTTGATAATTCTCTCTGTTATAGATTTGTTAAATAATTTAGAAGTAAAATTTACCAGGCCTTTTTACTTTTACGTTGAGCAATAAACGAATTTAAACTAACCAAACATTTATTATGAAAAAACTAATGACTAACCTCATTCATTGGAAGGCTGACCACAGAGCTGTTCCTTTGATATTATTTTTATTACTGACCAGTAATTTTATGATGGCTCAGGTAAAGGTTTCAGGAACTGTATCTGATGAGAAGGGATTGTCTATCCCTGGCGCAAACGTGTCGGTTGCAGGTTCTAAAGCAACGGTTTCTACTGATTTTGACGGAAAATATTCTATCGATGTTCCTTCAAATTCAACATTATCATTCTCTTTTATTGGGTTTACAACACAGAAGGTAGCTGTAGACGGTAGGAAAACAATTAATGTAATTTTAA
Organism: Flavobacterium panacis; assembly: GCF_024649945.1. GTDB lineage: Bacteria > Bacteroidota > Bacteroidia > Flavobacteriales > Flavobacteriaceae > Flavobacterium > Flavobacterium panacis. Next base: position 129,993 of record NZ_JANKMS010000007.1, read on the forward strand.
AGTCAAATGCTGAAGATTTAAAAGATGTTGTTGTAATTGGATACGGTACTCAAAAACGAAAAGACGTAAACAGTGCCATTTCAAGTATCTCTGCAAAGGATATGGAGAATTTAAAAATGGCTTCTTTTGATCAGATGATGCAAGGAAAAGCCGCGGGGGTAGTCGTAAATAGTAACTCAGGCGAACCAGGAAGTAACGTGTCTGTTAGGATTCGTGGAGTTTCTTCTTTAACAGGAACTAACGAACCTTTGTATGTAATTGACGGTGTGCCAATTTCTGGTGATGCGAGAAACTCTTCAACATCTGGAAGAAATGCACAAGGAAATAGTAACTTCTCTAATAACGGAAATATCACTCAAAGTCCGTTGGCACTTATTAATCCAAATGATATCGAATCTATTGATATTTTAAAAGATGCTTCTGCTACTGCTATTTATGGTTCTCGTGGTGCAAATGGTGTTGTAATTGTTACGACAAAATCTGGAAAAAAAGGAACAGGAAAACTTTCTTTTGAAAACTCGTATACTATAAGTAATCTGCCTAAGAAATTGCATTCTATGAATTTGCAGGAATATGCAAGACATCAAAATGCTTTGGCTGATGTTTATGATCCGTTATCAAAACGTCCAGAATTTGCTCATCCGGAAGTTTTAGGAAAAGGTACAGATTGGCAGGATGCTATTTATGAAACAGGAATAATGACTAATAATCAGTTGTCTTTTTCAGGTGGGAAAGAAGGAATTAGTTATTATATTTCAGGAGGTGTTTTAAATCAGGAAGGTATTGTAATTGAATCAGGATTTAAGAGATACAACTTTAGATCGAATATTGATGCGAGAGTAAATAAATTTATAAAAGTAGGAGTAAACGTAAGTGGTGCAATTACGGATGAAAAATTAACACTAAATGGTCAATTTAATGGAGTTGTGGCTACATCTTTATTGGCAACTCCAGATGTTGCTGTGCGTGAATTGTCGGGAGCTTTTTCAGGGCCACCTTCAGGAGGTAATACTTCATTTGTAAATCCAGTTGCAACTTCATTATTAGGTTCTAATACTTTAGTGAGAAAAAATTATTCTGGAAACTTCTATACTAATATTGATATCGTAAAAGGCTTAGAATATCGTTTTGAAGCTGGTGGATATATCTACGATAACTTAGGACAAAGATTCGATCCGATGTATTCTTTAGGAAATGCGGTCAAAAATTTTGCTAATTTATTTTACAATCCATCTTCTGGAAATTCTTGGAACTTAAAAAATATGCTTACTTATCGTAACACAATCGGTAAACATAATTTTACACTTTTGGCTGTTCAAGAGTCAAACAGAGCACACTGGGAAGGATATTCTATTACTGCAGAAGGTTATACGGATAATAACAACAAAACGCTTTCTGGATCTGACTTGTCAAAAGCGGTAACTAGTGGTGTTTATGCTGGAACTCAAACTTTGGCTTCTTATTTAGGTAGAGCTGTTTATGATTATGCAGACAAATATGGAATTGCTGGTTCGATCAGAACAGATGGATCTTCAAAATTTTATACCGGAAATAAATGGGGTGTATTTAGCTCTGTAAGTGGTTCATGGAAACTTTCTAATGAATCTTTTATGGAAAGTACAAAGAAATATGTTGATAATATTAAAATAAGAGCAGGATGGGGACAAACAGGTAACAATCAGATCGGTAATAACTTGTATGAGTCTAATTTGCATGTAGTTAATAGTTCAATGGGGAATTCTTATTTACCATCAAATACTAAAAATGAAAAATTGAAATGGGAAACTCAGGATCAGACTAACTTAGGTTTAGACTTTACAATGTTTAATTCTAAACTGACTGCATCTGTAGATTTGTATCAAAAAGTTTCTAAAAATTTCTTGTATCAGGTTCCTTTGCCAAATTTCCTTTCTGGAGGTGGTGATTATGAGGGTGGCTTAAATCCTCCGTACTTTAATATTGGAAGTATGAAAAATAAAGGTATCGAGATTACACTTGGTTACACAGAAAAATTCTCAGATAACTTCACATGGAATTCAAGTTTGAATTTCACTAAGTACGAAAATAAAGTTACCAATATGCTTGGATTAAACATTGTGAAAACAATGAATACTCTTGCTTACAATACAGTAACGGTTTCCAGAACTATGGAAGGTTTGCCAATTGGTTCGTTTGTAGGTTATGAAGCAGTAGGTATTTACAGAACAGATGAAGACTTAACTAATTATGGTCACACTGATGCCAATGGTAATAAAGTGGTTCTGAAAAACGGAACAAACTCATTGATGCCAAATTTTGAAAAAGGAGATGTGATTTATAAAGATGTAAATAATGATGGTGTAATCGATCAGAATGACTTAAAAGTAATTGGAAATCCAAATCCAAAATTCACTTACGGATTTACCAATAACTTTAAATATAAAAATGTTGACTTATCCATTTTTGTTCAAGGAACTGCAGGAAACAAATTGATGAACCTGACTCGTATGTCTGGTACAATGAATAGTTTTCTAGGAACGAATTATTTAACAGAAGCTGCTGATTTTTATTCAGCTTCAAATCCTGGAGGAAGTTTGCCTAGACCTTCAAGTTATGATAACATCAATAATGCTGTGTCATCACGTTTCATTGAAGACGGTTCTTATTTAAGAGTACAGAATGTAACGTTAGGATATTCATTGCCATCTGATATGATTTCTAAATTAAAATTATCAAGATTGAGAATTTACGCTTCAGGACAAAATTTATTTACCTGGACAAAATACACAGGATATGATCCTGAGGTAGGTTCTTACAACCAGGATGCTTTATTGTCTGGTGTAGATAATGGTCGTTATCCGGTTCCGAGACAAATCACTTTTGGTTTTAATGTTGAATTTTAATACGAATTAATATGAAAAATATAATAAAAAGAAGCAGTGCGTTTGGTTTGACAATGTTGTTGTTGCTTTCGTCTTCTTGTTCACAGGATTTCTTAGATGTTCCTGCTGAAGCAACACCTACTATGGGAAATTATTATGACTCAGATGTAAAGCTTGATAATGCAACGAATGGTTTATATCATCTGGTTTGGTTTAATATGAATAAATCTGCGTTTTACGGAATTACCGATGTAATTTCAGGAAATATGTATGCAGATGTTTATAACGATTTTGGAAAATTTACAGATTTAAGTTTTACCAATTCGCAGAATTTTGTTTCAGATGCTTGGAGATCATGTTATGGTGCTATAGCAAATTCGAATGCTTATATTAATGATTTACCTATAAATGTTGGTCCTAATGTGAGCAAAGAGGCGTTGAATAATGCTTTGGGAGAATCTCATTTCATTAGAGCTTTCTCTTATTTTTTCTTGGTTAGATTATACGGTAATGTGCCAATTATTGAGAATAATAGTGACTATTCTTTAAATTTTGTGATTCCAAGTAATCCTGTTGAAGATGTTTACAAATTCATTGAAAACGATTTGAAGTTTGCAATCGCGAATTGTAGAACCAAAAATAGAGGTTCAGATTATGCGTCAAATGCACATATATCAAGCGGATCTGCAAAAGCATTTTTGGCTAAAGTATATTTATATGAGAAAAAATATGATTTGGCAAGAGCTTTGGCTCAGGAAGTTATTGATAGTGGTGAGTTTAAGCTTTTAGGAGGAGAAGCTTTACCAACAAAATCTTTTGCTGATTTATGGTTGCAAAAAAATAATAATAATGAGGAGTCTATTTTTTCATGGCAATGGAATGGTAACGGAACTTATTTTGATGGAAATTTTTCTAATACCTTATTTGCTCCTGAAAACAGATTGGTAGAAACTACTTATTCTGGTCAAATAGCGCCATCTCAGGATTTAATCAAAAATGTTTACGAGCAAAATGATAAAAGAAGAATAGAGACTTTTATGTTGCCTGGAGATTATTATCCAAATCTGACTTATGCTGAGACACTTGAAGTAAATGCTAAACTGATTCTGGGTTATACATTTGAACTTAAATACGAAGCTCAAAAATCTGGAGCTGGATTAAAAAAATATGTAATCGGAAAAGAAAATTTACCAATTACAGGTCCGTTTAATCCACAGTATAATGGAGAAAGCAGTATGAATAGTTATATGATGCGTTATGCAGAATTACTTTTGATTCATGCAGAGGCTATTTTAGGATCGCAAACTGGAAGTACTTCAGATCCGAGAGCTCTTGCTTCTTTTAACGCAGTTCGCAGAAGAGCGGGTGTTCCAGAAAAAACAGTTATTTCTTTTGATGATATTTTTAAAGAAAGACGTGCGGAATTGGCTTGTGAAGGAGATTATTATTTTGATTTAGGACGTTTGCCTTTTGCTAAAGCTAAAGCAATATTAGAAGCGCAAAACAGAGGAAATAGAGAGCAAGAAAAACATATTTCAATCTCGGCAACTAACCTTCTGTTACCTTATCCTGCAGACGATTTGATTAAGAATCCAAAACTAAAAGAAGTAGTACCGTATACTTTTAAATAATTTTTAAAAACAAAGACATGAAAAATATAAAAATTGTTTCGATAGTAGCATGTTTCACTCTGGTGCTATCTTTAATCTTTTTGGGTTCATGCTCCAATGATGATAGTGCATCGTCTGTTGGAGGTGCTCCTGTTATTGAATCTATATCGCCTTCTGGTTACGAAGCAGATGGGAGTGTTAAACCATTTAATCCGGTTACAATTGTGTATCCAAAAATGTATTATGTAATTCATGGTAAAGGTTTTTCGACAGCAACTAAGATTACGTTTAACGATTATGAAAGCTATTTCCGTCCAACATTTGTTACAGATACAGATATTGTGATCCAGATAGATGAAAATACACCTTATGCTAATGGTTCAAATCAATTAAAAGTTATTACACAAAGCGGGACAGCGGTTCTAGATGTTGTTATTGCTCCACCAGTACCTACTGTGTCTGGTTTTAATCCAGTGAATGCAACAGAAGGTCAGGAGATAACAATTAAAGGAAAGTATTTCCTGGACCCTATTGTTACACTTGCTAAAACTGCTACCAAAGATGCGGTTCCAGTAACTGTGGTTTCTTCTACCTTAGAACAAATTGTTGTAAAAGTTCCTGCCAATGCAGATTTAAGATATCTTACTGTGGCTAATATATCAGGAGAAACAAAATCGTCATATGTAATTGGAAGCGGAATATTTGATGATGTTTCGTACTACGGATTAGGTTTTCCTCCTGCTGGTAGTTTTACTTACGAAACCGATGCTACTGCAGAACAGGGTACAACTTACGTAGCTAAAAAGACAGATCCATGGGGATCTCTTGAGGGAAGTTGGGGATGGTATGATCAACTAACTCCTTTCTCGGGTATACGTGTGTCTATTAAGGCTAAAGCACCAGGAAAACTTGGTTTTATTTTTAATGGAAATTGGACCACTAATCCGCCAATACTTGATGTAACTACAGAATGGAAAACGTTTTATCTTCCTTGGTCAGTATTGTTAGGTACAGATCGTGTGCAGAATATTACATTTCAAAATAGAACTACAACTGCAGAAGGAGAAGGTAAAGAAAATACATTCTATGTTGATAATATTGGTCTGACTTTAAAAGAATAATTAGAATGCTTTGATATTAGTTAGTTTTAGAAGAGCTCCATTTCGATAGTTATGGGGCTCTTCTTTAAAATAATGCAAAATTTTTAACCTCAAAAAAAAATAATTATTATGAAAAACAACAAACTTTCAACTATGATTACGATTAAAAGAGATTTAGTTTTAATGAGCATTTTTTTTATGCTAGTGAGTATTTTTGGAAATGCACAAACCATTGTAGGGAATAATCCTTATTGTATTGCTAGTGGTCCAAATTACACGATTATTAATCCGCCTGCGCCGGGAACTTATGATTCAGTAGAATGGCTTTCTAATGATCCTGGGATTACTTTTTCGGGCAATCCAGATCCGTTAACTCTTTCTAAAGTAGTTATTAAGTCAGGAAATATAATTAATGCTCCAAGTAATATTTCGGCAAAATTTTATTTGGGTGGAACACAGGTTGCGGAAACTGGAATATTTAATTTTATTACAGCGCCCGCCCCATCATTACCTTCTTATGTAGTAACGAAAACAAGTGATTATTGTACCCCACAATATCATATCATAACATTGAATGTTGCTCCAACACCAAACCCAAGTCCTAATGCTAATTTTTATATTTCGCCTAGAGTAGCAGATGCGAGTATCATAATTACGCAAACGTCTAAGAATGTATTTGAATTGAAACTTCCTTTAAATGGTCAGCCTTATTTCTTATATGATGTTACCTGTACGGTTTCGGAAGCAGGTTGTTTGTCAAATTCAGTATCAGTTACATCTTACAGTAATTCTGTTAGTTTGAATTTGACGAATTGTGCCAATAATTCTACACCAGCAACAAATTATGATTTTACAGTAGCTCCAAATCCATACTCAAATGGGTATTTAACTATTGTTTCGCCAATAGTTACTTCTTTTGGAAGTCAGACAATATGCAGGATTTATAATACCAGTGGGACTTTAAATACTACATTTCCTTTGTCTACAACAAGTACTTCAACGTCTTACGCGCTTAGAAGTTCCGTCGGAGCATCTTTAGTACCAGGTGTTTATATTGTTCAGGTCATGTATCCAAATGGAACAGTGCGATCTAAAAACCTTATTGTAAATTAAAATATTCAAAAAAAACTCCATTTTCGGGATTCGATATGGAGTTTTTTACTTTAGTAAGTACAATCATAAAGTACTTACGTAATACTATTAAATACTTAAAAATGAAAAAAATAGCCTTACTATTCGCCTTTAGTTTTTCTGTCATATGTTTCAGTCAGGGAAATACGCATCAACAACAAGCTGGGAAATTTGATGGTCTAGCCATGACACCGCCAATGGGCTGGAACTCGTGGAATACTTTTGCAACCAATATTGATGAAAAATTAGTAAAAGAAACGGCTGATATAATGGTTTCTTCTGGTTTAGCGGCTGCAGGATATAATTATATCGTGTTAGATGATGGATGGATGACACATGAACGTGATCAAAATGGTGATCTGGTTCCTGATCCTCAGAAGTTTCCAAACGGCATGAAAGCACTAATCGATTATGTACATAGTAAAGGTTTGAAATTCGGATTGTATAATTGTGCAGGAACAAAAACTTGTGCGGGTTATCCTGGGACACGAGGATATGAATATCAGGATGCTAGATTTTATGCTAAATTAGGAATAGATTTTCTAAAATATGACTGGTGCAATACTGAAGGAATTACAGCTAAAGAAGCTTATACAACTATGAGTAATGCGCTAAAAATTGCAGGAAGGCCGATTGTTTTTAGTCTTTGCGAATGGGGAGATAATCAACCATGGGAGTGGGGAAAACCAGTTGGAAATCTTTGGAGGATTTCAGGGGATATTTATCCTTGTTTTGACTGCGAGTTCAAGCATCCAGAAAACTGGTCTTCATGGGGATTTATGAAAATTGCCGATATGCGAAAAGATATTCGTAAATATTCTGGTCCAGATCATTGGAATGATTTTGATATGATGGAAGTAGGGAACGAGATGAATAATACAGAAGATAAAACACATTTTGCGATGTGGTGTATGTTGTCTTCGCCTTTGTTTACTGGAAATGACTATAGAAAAATGTCTAAAGAAACTCTGGCAATTTTGACAAACAAAGAGCTGTTATCTGTAAATCAGGATAAGCTCGGAATTCAAGGATTCAAATACAGTATTTTAGATGGAGTAGAAGTTTGGGTAAAACCACTTTCAGAAGGAGCTTGGGCGGTAAGTTTTGTAAACAGAACAGAAACATCAAAAAAAATCAATTTTGACTGGAGTAAAAATAATTTCAAAGATTCGGATTTTGGATATGAAGCAGATTTCGCTAAAACAACATTCAAAATAAAAGATCTTTGGAAAAATAAAGAAGCAGGGAATACTAAGAAATCGTTTAGTGCAACAATTGCTTCACACGATGTTGTTACTCTAAAATTAATTCCTTAAAAACGATAATTATGAAATTGAAGCTTTGTTATATTATTTTTTCTTTAATGCTATTTACGAATGTTACAAAAGCACAATTTGTAAAAAAGCATGGACAGTTAAGTGTACAGGGAACTCAACTTGTAGATAAGTATAATAACCCAATTGTGCTCCGTGGTTTAAGTTTTGGTTGGCACAGCTTATGGCCAAGATTTTATAATGAAAAAGCAGTAAGCTGGTTAAAGAAAGATTTTAATTGTAATATAGTTCGTGCTGCAATGGGAGTAGAACTTGGTGATCTATCTTATATAAATAATCCGCAATTTGCTAAGGAGAAAGTAGAAGCTGTTGTAAATGGCGCTATAAAATCAGATATATATGTCATTATAGATTGGCACAGTCATAATGTAAATCTAAAAGAAGCAAAGCAGTTTTTTTCAGAGATGTCAAAAAAGTATGCTAAGTATCCTAATATTATATATGAAGTGTTTAATGAGCCGGATCATGAGACTTGGTGGGAAGTGAAAAATTATTCTGAAGAAATAATTAGAGTGATTCGAGAAAACGATCCTAATAATATTATTCTAGTCGGATGTCCGCATTGGGATCAAGATATTGATCTTCCTGCTGAAGATCCTATAACGGGTTATAGTAATCTAATGTACACAATGCATTTTTACGCAGCGACACATGGTAAAGAATTAAGAGACAGAACGGATGCTGCAATAAAAAGTGGTTTGCCGGTTTTTGTTTCAGAATCCGCTGGAATGGAAGCTTCTGGAGACGGACCATTAGATTATAAAGCATGGCAAGAATATATCGATTGGATGGAAGCTAAAAAGATAAGCTGGATTACTTGGTCTGTTTCTGATAAAGATGAAACCTGCTCGATTTTAAAGAAAACGGCTAATTCGGAAGGAAAATGGAAAGATGAAGATTTAAAAGAATCTGGGATTAAAGTTCGTGAGTATCTTCGAAAGTATAATAAAGAGTAAGTTAGGTTAGTTAGGTCGTTTTATTTGTAGAGCCCGTTCAGATAGTGAACGGGCTTTTTTTTTTGTTGTAAATATTTCGTTTTGGCTTTAAATGGTTTTAAGTTTTTTGAATGTCTAGATTGTTTTAGAATGATTTTTTTTGTAGGAATTTTTTCTTTTGTAGATTAGGGTTTGTTCTGTTTTTTTTAAAGGTTCTATTTTTGGGTTTTTATTTTATTTTTATTTGTACCCCTAATTTTTAAGGGGTAGTTTTTGTTTTGGAGTATGTTTTAGATATTTTTTGTTAGATTTTTGTAGTATTTTTTACTTCCACCTATGTGTTTTTGTGTTTTTGTATTGAATTGTTGTTGTTGAATTTTCAAAAACAATTATAGATAAATATGAAATAATGATTATTGGAACTTTAATTTTTGTAATCCGTAATTCTTCGTCTAAAACGTCAAAAAAGTAGTTTTGGATTATTCTGATGATACAAAAGTTAATAAATTCGCTAATGAAAATGATGATGATTTGAAGGCGCATAAGAGGTTTTAGAAATGACTTATACTATTACATAGATATATAAAAGATTAACTAACCAGAATCAATTAATAACTAAAAACCAATTTAAAACATGAAAAAAGCATTTCACATTTTAGCCGCGATGTTAACAAGTTCTTTTGCCTTTGCCCAAGAAGAAGAGGCAGCCGCTCCAGCAACAACATGGGGAGGTTCTGCAGATGCGTACTATAAATATGATTTTTCTAAACAAATGAATGGATTAACGAGCTTCACCAACTCTCAAAATTCATTCGAATTAGGAATGGCATCGATAGAAGCTAGTCATACTTTTGGAAAAGCATCTGTCTTTGTGGACTTGGGTTTCGGAAAAAGAGCAGCAGAATTTTCATATAATGAAACGCCTGATAAAGATGCGAGTGCAAAATTTTTACTTAAACAATTGTATTTCACATACAATTTGACTGATGAGTTTAAGGTAGTGGCGGGTAGCTTTGGGACTCATATTGGATATGAAGTATTGGATGCTGTAGATAATAAAAACTACAGTATGTCTTATGCGTTCTCTTACGGACCATTCTTTAATACAGGGGTTAAAGCGCAGTATACTTCGGGTAAATTCACTGCGATGTTGGGATTAACCAATCCAACAGATTTTAAATCAGCTATGGATGCTGGTTCTTATCAAAAAACGTTCATTGGACAAGTAGGTTACATTGGTGATACAGGAAGTGCTTACCTGAATTTTACAACAGGAAGTACAAATCCAATCCCAGGAAGTATAATTCCAGTTTCAGACGAAAACAAAACTCAGTTTGATTTGACTGCTTCTAAAACAATTAGCGACAGTTTTTCACTTGGTTTAAATGCAACTTATGCTAAAACTACAAATGATTTTGATAGTACTTTAGATGGTGAGTGGTTTTCTGTAGTAGGATACGCTAACTATTCATTTAGCCCATCATTGCTTTTGGCTTACAGAATGGAATATTTTGATGCTAAAGATGCAGCACCAAGTTTAACGACATTAAGTGGAGCAAGTGTATTTGCTAATACAGTTTCTTTAAACTATAAAGTTGGAAAACTTACAATTATTCCTGAGTTAAGATACGATTCAGCTTCTGAAGAGATATTCTTAGATAAAGATGCATTACCAACAAAAGGAAGCTTCTATGCTTTAATTGCTACAACATACTCTTTCTAGAGATAAAGATTGATATTTTTTTTTTTTTTTTGGAGCTGTCGAAACATACTAATGTTTTGGCAGCTTTTTTATTTTTAAGAAGTTTCAAGTTTCAAGTTTGAGGTTCCAGGTTGGAATTTCGGGTTTAAGATTTTAAATTGAAAATGATTTAGATGAGATAAACTATCAGGTGTTTTTGCTTAGAAGGGCTTTTCATTCGGTAGGAATGTTTGGTCGGTAGAAAGTTAAATTTGATTGCAATTATGCGTTCGTAGGAACGTCTGATTTAATGAGTTGATTTGTTGTGTGTGTAATAGAAAGTTAATAATCGAAAGGTTTTAAAATTGATTGTTTTAAAAGCAAAAAAAGCGTTTCTGGATACAGAAACGCTTTTTAATTTTTTAAATGATAAGGTTCTATTGAACCTGTTTTTTGTAAATCGAATAAATAGTATCGATTGTTTTTCTATCTAGAACCGAAGTTGCATCAGTCTGAATGTAATGTAATTTAAAGGCCTGAATTGCTGCTGTTAGATTTTTGGTGTTATACCCTATAATTCTAAGCGCAGGCTCAATTTTAAAATCAAATGGAGCAGGTTCTAAAACTTCGTCCGGCCAGATTCCAAAACCTTTTTCAGCAAGTGTCTTCCAAGGGAATAAAGCACTTGGATCTTGTTTTCTTCCTGGTGCAATATCGGCATGTCCCAAAAAGTTTTGAGTTGGAATATTATAATCTTTTTTCAATTTTGTCAACAAAGCGACTAAACTGCTAATTTGTGCTTCTGTAAATGGTTTGAAGCCATTATTGTCTAATTCAATTCCAATAGAGCAGGAGTTTAAATCTGTCGTTTTTCCCCATGTAGAATTTCCAGCATGCCAAGCTCTAAGGTAATCATTTAACATTTGAACTACTTTTCCGTTCTCAGAAATTACATAATGAGCGCTAACCTGTGTTTTGGTTTTGGTAAAAGTATTTATAGTTTGTTGTAATGAATCCTGAGCGGTATGATGAATAATAACGAAACTAGGTTTTCTTAAATTAAAGTTGACAGTTCCAATCCATTCCGTATTGATTCCATTTTGCAGATAGGTCGAGTTTGTTTTAGATAAAGTATCTTTTACAATCTTCAACTGCTGTGCGTAAGAAGTGTCAATAACAACATTAGTAGCTGGAATTGTCTGTGTTTCTTTGCTGGTAATCTGAGTTTCTAAAGTTTTAAGCTGTTGATCATATGCTTTTTCAGTATGCTTATAAGGATTTGTAGAACAAGCACTGATAGCAATAGCTAAAATAAGATAACAAAAAATCTTTTTTGTCATAATTCGTTGTTTATTAGTTTAAACGATTATTCTTCAATTTTCGTATCTGTATTTTCTTTTAAGTCTTTAGATTCCTCTTTAGAATCTTTGTTTTTCTTCTTTTTTGTTTTTCCTGTTTTTCCTTCTTTTAATTTCTCCATGAAGGTTTTGTATTTCTCAACCTGATCAGGATTTAGAAAAGCAGCAATTTTTTTATCAGTACTCTCTCTTAGGGCTTTTATTTGTTCAATTTTCTGTTCTTGATTACTGCTTTCATTTTTCAATAAAATACCTTGTTCTCTTAAACTGTCTGCCAAAACGTTTGTGATAGCAATTGCTTGTAAATCATCAAGTTTAACATCTGGTCTCATCTGTTCGACAATTTTATTGGCAGTTTCTTCGACAGGAATTTCTTTAGGTTTGCTTTGTGAGCCTTGTCCTTGTCCAGCCATCATGCTTCTGTCCATTCCCATTCCGCCACCTCTACCGTAGCCATTGCCATAACCATTACCGTATCCGTAGCCATTATTGTATCCGCCATATTGAGCAGAAACAGTAAAGCTGAATAAGCCAAAAACTAAAATAAATAAAGTTTGAAAAGGTTTCATAAAAGTGTTTTTATCTGTGATTAACAATTGTTCAGCGTAAATTTAAGCAGGTTCTCCGTATAAATCAAATTCTGTTGCTTCTATTATTTTGATATTAACAAATTCACCAGTTTTTACATAATGTTTAGAAGCATCAATTAAAACTTCATTATCAACATCAGGACTGTCAAATTCAGTACGTCCAACAAAATGTGCTCCTTCTTTTCTGTCAATAATACATCTAAAGACTTTGCCAACTTTTTCCTGATTTAAATCCCATGAAATTTGTGATTGTAATTCCATAATTTCATTAGCTCTGGCTTGTTTTACATCATCTGGAACATTGTCTTCCAGTAAATAAGCATGGGTATTTTCCTCATGAGAATAAGCAAAACATCCCATTCTGTCAAATTTCATTTCCTGAACAAAATCTTTCAAAATTTCAAAATCTTCCTGCGTTTCACCTGGATAACCAACAATTAAAGTAGTTCTAATTGCCATTCCTGGTACTGCAGCACGGAAATCTTTTAATAACTGAGTGGTTTTTGCCTGAGTTGTACCACGACGCATTGATTTCAAAATAGAATCTGAAATATGTTGTAACGGAATGTCAATATAATTACAGATTTTAGGTTCACGTTTCATTAATTCCAAAACATCCATAGGGAAACCTGTTGGGTAAGCATAATGCAAACGAATCCATTCGATTCCTTCTACTTTTGCTAATTCTTCTAGAAGTTCTGCAAGATTTCTTTTTTTATAAAGATCAAGTCCGTAATAAGTTAAATCTTGAGCAATTAAGATTAGTTCTTTTACTCCATTTTTGGCTAAGCCTTGAGCTTCTTTAACTAATTTTTCAATTGGTTGAGAAACGTGAGAACCTCTCATTAAAGGGATTGCACAAAAACTGCAAGGCCTGTCGCAACCTTCGGCAATTTTTAAATAAGCATAATTTTTTGGAGTTGTAGTTAAACGCTCTCCAAGTAATTCATGTTTATAATCTGCGCCTAGTGCTTTTAATAGTTGAGGTAGTTCGGTAGTTCCAAAATATTGATCAACATTAGGGATTTCTTTTTCTAAATCTGGTCTGTAACGTTCAGATAAACATCCTGTCACAAAAACTTTATCGACAATTCCTCTGTCTTTTTTATCGGCATATTCCAAAATCATGTTTACTGATTCTGCTTTTGCATTATCAATAAAACCACAAGTATTAATTACAATAATGTTTCCTTCTTTTTCTGCAGGAGCTTCATGTTCAACTTCTTTTCCATTTGCACGCAGCTGTCCCATAAGGACTTCACTGTCATAAACATTTTTTGAACACCCAAGAGTGATTACGTTAATTTTGTTCTTTTTTAAAGACTTGGTTCTCATACTTTTATAAATTGGAGTGCAAAATTACACTTTTTTTATTCAAACACCGCTTGTTTCGTTTTATTTAAATGATTTTTATGAAGGTTTTCGAGAGAAAAAATGCTGTTTCTCGTGTAAAAAAAAATCCGTTTAGTAAAAAACTAAACGGAAATTCTCATTCATCTATTTATTCTTAATTACAATTCAAATAATAGGGTAAGGGTAACGTTGTTTAACTTTGAAGAAATATTAGCTGGATCTGTAAGTCCTCTAGCAAAAAATCCTTGATTTGATTTTCTTTCTGCATAAGAGTAAGCTAGGTCTACTTTAGTGGCTCCAAAATTATAACCTAAACCTCCTGAGTAACTAGTTAAATCGCCAATAGTATTTCCGTTTTTGTAAGGACTTCCTTCAAAACGATATCCACCTCTTAAGCTTAATTGTTTGATTTTATATTCACCTCCAATACGAAGTTCTCCAGTATTGGTTAAGGTGTTCTTGATGTCGCTATTAAGATCTCTAAAGCCAGCATCACTTGTAGGTTTAAATTTTGTATTTCCATAATCTTTTATGGCATAGTCAATACTTAATAAACCTGATTTTCCAAAAACATAAGCAGCACTAAATGTCCATTTGGCTGGTGTTTGTAAAGTGTATGATTCGTATACGTTTACCACGTTTGGATTTACATTTGCATTTATAGGCTGGCCGCCAGCTTCCTGTCTAGTAGTGCTAAGGCTTTGTGAAGTTTCATCATAAAGTTCATACCATGTATTAGATTCGTAAGCAATACCTAGTCTAAAGGCTTCTGTTACTTTGCCAATTGCTCCTAATTGGAAAGAAAAACCATTTCCGTAAGTGTATAATTCATTGTTGAAGCGTAAATTTGAAATCGTTTCGTAAGGTTGCAATGGATTATTGTTGTCTTCATAAAAGCTTGAAGTTCGTCTAAAGTCTGTTATATGAACATTTAAATTAGCTCCCAAATAAAGTCTGTCTTTGTAAGAAGTTGCAATGTTGAAACCAACTTTACTGTTGTAGCCTCTTGTGTAAACTTCGTTTTCCTGGTAATAATTTCCTTGTCCAGGTGTAGCTCCGTCTGGCACATTGCTTATGTATTGAGTGTTTCCTGGTGTGTTTGCAACGGGGTCAATAATATGTCCCCAGTATCCCATATAAGCTTGTTGTTCAGTGTAAGGTAAATCTCTGTAATCTAATCCGTCTATATTTTGCAAAGGTATTCCGTTTGCATATTCGAGGAAATATCCATCTATAGAATGAGTTGGGTTTGTACCAAATACTCCATAATTGTTGTTGAAGTTGTTTGTGTTTTCATAAGTTGCACCAATTGCAATTTTGTTCCATCCATTGTTTGGATTTCGATCTTTGAAAACAAAAACTCCGCCTGCTTGATTTAAAGTGAAAGAATTTTTTTTCTCAGAATTTTGACCTTCAAAGTATTTAGCGTCATTCTTTATGTTTTGATTGGTGAAGGATACTCCAACCTGATTCGAGTTGAAAATGGCTGAACCTGCAGGGTTTACGCTTAAGGCTGATAAATCTCCTCCGACAGCTCCGAAAGCACCACTCATAGCTCTAAATCGGGCGGTACCAGTTAAATTGTCTTGTGCGTAACGTAAGCCGTCAGAAACTTCTTGAGAATATGACGCGCTGACAGTTAGTCCTGTTATAAGTAGGAAAAATATTTTTTTCATTTGGATAAGTTTTAGTTTGAATTAGTTTGCCGAGAGAAAAATTATCTTCTTCCTCCGCCACCGCCAGATCTCATTCCTCCGCCGCCTCCACCGCCACCAGATCTCATGCTTCCGCCTCCACCACTATTGTTCATAGAACGTGATGGGCTGCTAGGAGTGTAGCTTCTGTTTGAGTTACTGTTACTACTAGGAGTGTAACTTCTGTTTGAGTTGCTAGGAGTATAGCTTCTGTTAGTGTTTCCACTGTTGTTATAGTTGTACGATCTTCTGTTGTTAGAGTTGCTGTAATCTACACTATTAGTGTTGGCTCTTCTATTTGTAAAAGTTGGGCTGCTTGTTCCTCTATTATAGGTAGAATTTGAACTTCTTCTAAAATCGGTATACCCATTAGAAGATGATCTATTTGTAGTATAATTTCTGTTTGTGGTGTAACCGTTACTTCTGTTGGTAGTGTAGTTTCTGTTGTTTGTGAAACTTCTATTTGTAGTGTAGTTTCTGTTGCTGGTATAATTTCTGTTTCCATAATACGCTGCAGAACCTCTTCTTCCGTAAGAATAGTTGTAGTTGTTGTAGCTGTAGTAGCCGCCACCCCAATATCCTGGATAACCCCAGCCGCCACCCCAGTAGTAGCCTGGATAGCCCCATCCGCCACCCCAGTAACCTGGATAGCCCCAGCCATAGTAGCCGCCGTAGCCCCATCCGTAATAAGGGTAGCCCATTCCAAAACCTAATGACCACGTAGGATTTGTATAAACATTTACAGAAACATCAGAATTGCTGCTTCCCCATGCAGGATAGCCTACAGAGTTGGCTTGGATGCTGTCGTTTTCTGAGTAATTGGTATAATTGTCAACGTCGGTAAAAATTTCAGTTGGCTGATTGTCATCTTGCAAAGATCTAAAATAATCTGTGTATTGATTACTTGTGCCATTGGACTGCTGTACATAGCGGTTTGATGATGAATTACCATACACCCCGTCATTCTCATAATAAGATGAATTTTGGTAAGAACCACACGACGCTAATAATAAACTCAATAATCCAATTATGTAAAAATGATTAGAGTTTCGGCGAAGAGAAATGTTAGTTTTCATATCTGTGGTGTTTTTTATTGTTGCACATTACAAAAATAGTTAGTTTTGTCAAACTATTTAGTTAAAATTATTTAAAACAAAATTTGTGCCAAACTATATAATATGAGTAAGAACCTCACTACAAGATCAGAAGATTATTCGAAATGGTATAACGAGCTGGTTGTTAAGGCGGATCTAGCTGAAAATTCAGGAGTTAGAGGCTGTATGGTGATCAAACCATACGGGTATGCTATTTGGGAAAAAATGCAAGCTGAGTTAGATCGTATGTTCAAAGAAACTGGACATCAAAATGCGTATTTTCCATTATTCGTGCCGAAGAGCATGTTTGAGGCGGAAGAAACAAATGCTGAAGGATTTGCAAAAGAATGTGCTGTTGTGACACATTACAGATTAAAGAATGACGAAGAAAGACCAGGGAAGTTAATGGTTGATCCAAATGCTAAACTAGAAGAAGAGCTTATCGTTCGTCCAACTAGTGAAGCGATTATTTGGTCTACATATAAAGGATGGGTGCAGTCTTATAGAGATTTGCCGTTATTGATTAATCAATGGGCAAATGTAGTGCGTTGGGAAATGCGTACACGTTTGTTTTTAAGAACCGCTGAATTTTTATGGCAGGAAGGGCATACTGCTCATGCTACAAAAATAGAAGCTATTGAAGAATCTGAAAAAATGATGAATGTTTACGCTGATTTTGCTGAAAATTTTATGGCAATTCCAGTAGTGAAAGGAATCAAAACAGAGACAGAACGTTTTGCTGGCGCTGATGAAACATATTGTATTGAAGCATTAATGCAGGATGGAAAAGCTTTGCAGGCTGGAACATCGCATTTCTTAGGTCAGAACTTTGCAAAAGCTTTTGATGTTAAGTTCGCAAATGCTGAAGGAAAACAGGAACATGTTTGGGGTACTTCATGGGGAGTTTCGACTCGTTTGATGGGAGCTCTTATTATGACACATTCTGATGATCAAGGATTAGTTTTGCCTCCAAACTTGGCGCCGATACAAGTAGTTATTGTTCCAATTCATAAAACAGATGAACAATTGGCTCAAATTACGGCTGCGGTTAATGAATTGACAGCTAAATTGAGAAAATTGAAAATCTCAGTAAAATATGATGACAGAACGACACAAAAGCCTGGATTTAAATTTGCCGAATGGGAATTAAAAGGTGTGCCTGTTAGAATTGCTGTTGGTCCAAAAGATTTAGAAAATGGAACTTTTGAAGTAGCAAGACGAGATAATTTGTCAAAAGAGGTTGTTGCTGCAGAAAAAATCGTGGATTATGTTAATGATTTATTGGAGCAGATTCAAAATGATTTATTTACGAAAGCATTGGATTATCGTAATACTCACATTACAGAAGTGAATAGTTTTGAGGAGTTTAAAGAGGTTTTGGAAGGAAAAGGAGGTTTTATTTCAGCTCATTGGGATGGAACTGCTGCTACTGAAGAAAAAATAAAAGATCTAACAAAAGCGACTATTCGTTGCATTCCTTTGGATGCTGTTGAAGAGGCGGGAAGCTGTGTGTTTACTGGGAATCCTTCTTCTAAAAGAGTGCTTTTTGCTAAGGCGTATTAAAAAAAAATATATTTTTTTGCATTAGGTGTTGCGCAACTAAAAAATAGATGTATCTTTGCATCCGCAATACAGAAGCGCGGTCCGTTCGTCTATCGGTTAGGACGCCAGGTTTTCATCCTGGTAAGGGGGGTTCGATTCCCCCACGGACTACAAGTTATATTACATATTGAAAATTTCCAATTAGGAAAGTTGGTCCGTTCGTCTATCGGTTAGGACGCCAGGTTTTCATCCTGGTAAGGGGGGTTCGATTCCCCCACGGACTACAAAATTCAATTTTTAAATTGAAGAAAACTTAGAAGAAACTGGTCTGTTCGTCTAGGGGTTAGGACTCCAGGCTTTCGTCCTGGTAACAGGGGTTCGATTCCCTTACAGACTACGAAAATTAGTTGTAAATAAGTTTTATAAAACAAAAATTGGTGTCTCGGTTTTTGTTTTATTAGTTAAAACCAAAGTGATTGTTTTTATATAATTGTGGGAGGTTTTTCTTTTTTAACTAGTATTTATAATAATTATTACATCTAAAATTAAAGAAAATGGCAAATCATAAGTCAGCATTAAAAAGAATCAGAAGTAACGAAAAAAGAAGAGTTCTTAACAGATATCAGCATAAAACTACTCGTAATGCTATTAAAGCATTAAGATTAGCTACTGATAAATCTGATGCGACTGCAAAATTATCAACTGTAATCTCTATGATTGATAAATTAGCTAAAAAGAATATCATTCATGATAATAAAGCTTCTAACTTGAAGTCTAAATTAACTAAACACGTTGCTAAATTGTAATTAAAAAACAATTCGCTAAAAATATAAAAGTCCTCGTTTGAGGACTTTTTTTTTTGTTTTAAATATTTTGAAAAAAAATCAAAAAAAATCCAAATTCTAAAACTTTGATAGTTGTTAGAATTTGGATTTTTCTTTTTCAGTCTATATAGAGATTCTGAAATATGGTACTTAGATCTGTTGTTCTATCTTTTTTTTAAGATACTCCAACATTGGTAATGTAATGGGTTTTGATAAAAAATCGATGATAATCGGATATTTTTTCGCCTTAGCCAGATCATCTGGATCTATTGTGGAAGATAAAACAATTACTGGGGCAGAATTAAATTCATTGTAATCTGAAGAAGTAAAATGATCTAAAAATTCCCAGCCTCCCATTATTGGCATATTTAGGTCTAAAAAAATGAGTTCTGGTTTTCTTTTGTTTTTGTCATTTGTGTATTTTAAGGTGTTGAAATGATGGAGTGCTTCTTCACCGTTTTGAGCTGTAATTACTTCATGAGAAAATGAAGATTTAGAGATTACTTTCTTGCATAACATCAATGTGATGGGGTCATCGTCAATGCATAAAATCTGCTCGAGCATAATAATTAATTTTTAAATGTTATTGTAAATGTAGTTCCTTTGTTGACTTCGCTTTCTATAGAAATTATTCCTCCCATTGTTTCTACTTGCGATTTTACTAGATAAAGACCTAGTCCCTTGCTGTCTGGATAATTATGGAATCTTTGATATAATCCAAATACTTTATCTCTGTTTCTTTCTAAATCAATTCCAATTCCGTTGTCTTTGAAAGTTAATATCGTTTTGTTTTCTATTTTTTCCGCTGTTATGGATATTTTTAGTTTTCTGTTTTCTGATTTGTATTTAATTGAATTGGTTAATAAGTTCAGTAAAATGCTTTCCAGATAAGCTTTATTTGTGATAAGCTCTGGAACTTTGTCAAATTTGAGTTTAATTATAGGTTTGTGCAACTCTATTTGAAAAGAAAGTTGGCTGAAGACATTTTCAAAAACTTCTTTTAAGGAAACCTCTTCTTTTTGCATAGAAGGGTTGTCTTTGATAATAATAACTTTTACTAAATCGTTGATGGTTTCGTTTAGTAAATGTGTTGACTTGGTGAAGCCTGCCAGAATTTCCTCTAGTTCTTCGTTTTCTAATGAAATATCTTCCATTAAGTTTAAAAGACCAATTAAATTAGATAATGGAGCTCTAAGATTGTGCGATGTAATGTATGAGAATTGCTTTAAATCTTTGTTGTTTTGCGTGAGCTCTCGAATTAAATGTTCTTTTTCTGTTTCTAATTTTTTCTCGTCTGTGATGTCTCTTTGTATGGAGATCCAATGTGAAATTACTCCTTCATTACTAAAAATCGGAATCATCGAAAAACGAACCCAATATTCTTCTTGATTTTTAGTATATGTTATGGTTTCTATTAAGCATTCTTCTTCATTTTTTATGGCTCTCAGAAGTTTTTTTAGTTCTTCAGAATCCGATTTTGGACCTTTGAATATGTTAGGTGATTTTCCTATTATTTCATTGGATTCATAACCTGACATTTGAGAAAATGCTGGATTTACGTAAACTATTTTTGGAATTTTTCCGTCAGCAGCATTGGCTTCTGTAATTAAAATCGAATCTTTTGACTGCGTAATTACAGTTTCTAAAAGTTTTAATCGCTGTTCTTCTTCTTTTTGTTTTGTGATATCTTGAATTGCACCAATCATTCTTATGGCTCTTCCGTTTTCATCTTTTAATAAAAAGCCTCTATCCAAAACATATTTGTAGGTTCCGTTTGCACATCTAAATCGGTATTGATCCTGCCATTTTTCTGTTTTTTGTTCAATAAAAGAGTATAATTTTATTGACATTCGGATACTGTCTTCCGGGTGAATCTTGTCAAACCACCATTTAGAAGTTTTTCCAACTTCTTCACGGTTGTAACCAAAAACACCTTCAATACCTTTGTTCCAGTTAATACTGTCCTCTTGTATTTTCCAATCCCAGATAGTATCGCTGGTAGCTTTTGCCACTATGTCGTATTTCTCGTTAGATTCTTTTATTTCTTCGTTGATTTTGTTTAACTTTTCAAAAATTGTAATGCTTCTTTTTTCGTTTTTTGAAAGTATAAAACTGAAAACCAAAACCGTAGTCAGAATGAATATAATGTCTTTAATTAATGACAAATTTGGATATTCTGAAGGAGAAAAGTAGGTTGTGAATAACTTATGACATAAGACCGCCATAATTATCGAGATGATTGTATAAATAAGAGTAATTTGGAGAGTTTTACTTTTCATCACTTCAAATATAGTTAATTTAACTATAACTAAACGTATGTTAAGATCATTTTGAGCCCTATATTTTGCTGTTTTATATTAACTAATTGATTGTATATACGCAAACTATGACAGAAACATTTTTTTTTAGAAAATAAAGTGTACCTTTGCGCCCATTAAAAATCACAGATGGAATCTATTAGAAACATTGCAATTATTGCCCACGTCGATCACGGTAAAACCACTTTGGTTGATAAAATTATGTATCACTGTCAGTTATTTCGTGAAAACGAGAACACAGGTGATTTAATCCTAGATAATAATGATTTAGAGCGTGAGAGAGGTATTACTATTACTTCTAAAAACGTTTCTGTTCAATACAAAGGAACAAAAATCAATATTATTGACACTCCTGGCCACGCGGATTTTGGAGGTGAAGTAGAACGTGTATTAAACATGGCCGATGGTGTATGTTTGCTAGTTGATGCTTTCGAGGGACCAATGCCTCAAACTCGTTTCGTTTTGCAAAAAGCGATCGATTTAGGATTAAAGCCTTGCGTGGTTATCAATAAAGTAGATAAAGAAAACTGTACTCCTGAAGAAGTACACGAAAAAGTTTTCGACTTAATGTTTGAATTAGGTGCTACTGAAGAGCAATTGGATTTCCCAGCTGTTTACGGTTCTGCAAAAAATAACTGGATGTCTGACGACTGGAAAAACCAAACAGAAAACATTGAACCATTATTAGATATGGTTATTGCTAATGTTCCTGCTCCTAAAGTTTCTGAAGGTACTCCTCAAATGTTGATTACATCTTTAGATTTCTCTTCTTTTACAGGTCGTATCGCTATCGGACGTCTTGAAAGAGGTACTTTAAAAGAAGGAATGCCAATTTCTTTGGTAAAAAGAGATGGAAAAGTAATCAAATCAAGAATTAAAGAATTACATACTTTCGAAGGTTTAGGCCGTAGAAAAGTTGAAGAAGTTGTTGCTGGAGATATTTGTGCTGTTGTAGGTATTGAAGGTTTTGAAATTGGTGATACTATCGCTGACTTCGAAAACCCAGAAGCTTTACAAACTATCGCTATCGATGAGCCAACAATGAGTATGTTGTTTACAATTAACGATTCACCTTTCTTTGGTAAAGAAGGTAAATTCGTTACTTCTAGACACATCCGTGAAAGATTAACGAAAGAGTTGGAGAAAAACTTAGCGATGAAAGTTGGAGAAACTGATTCTGCTGATAAATTCATGGTTTTTGGTCGTGGTGTACTTCACTTATCTGTTCTTATTGAAACAATGAGAAGAGAAGGGTATGAGCTTCAAATTGGTCAGCCACAAGTTATCATCAAAGAAGTTGATGGTGTGAAATGTGAGCCAATTGAGGAATTAACTATCGACTTACCAGAAAACCTTTCAGGTAGAGCGGTTGAGTTCGTAACTATCCGTAAAGGTGAAATGCTTTCTATGGAAGGTAAAGGGGAGCGTATGATTATTAAATTCAACATTCCATCTCGTGGAATTATCGGTTTAAGAAATCAATTGCTTACTGCTACTGCTGGTGAAGCTATTATGGCGCACCGTTTCATCGGATACGAACCATACAAAGGAGAAATTCCTGGACGTAACAACGGTTCATTAATCTCTATGGAAAACGGAAAAGCAATTCCTTACTCTATCGATAAATTACAAGATCGTGGTAAATTCTTCGTTGATCCTAACGAGGATATCTATGAAGGTCAGGTTATTGGAGAAAACACTCGTAGCGACGATATGACTGTTAACGTTACTAAAACGAAAAAACTTTCTAACGTACGTTCTTCTGGAGCTGATGATAAAGCTAGAATTATTCCAGCTATCAAATTCTCATTAGAGGAAGCTTTAGAGTACATCCAAAAAGATGAGTATGTTGAAGTTACTCCAAAATCTCTTCGTTTAAGAAAGATTTACTTAAGTGAAACTGATAGAAAAAGATATAAAATCTAATTAGTTTTAACTTTCAATATAAAAAATCCCAAATTCCAATTAAGGAGTTTGGGATTCTTTTTTTATTAAAATGAAATTATGTTTTTCAGAGATTGGAATTTGGAATTTAAAAATTGGAATTTTTTAAAGCTTATCTTTTCAAACTAAAATGACCTTTTACTTCTCGTCCGTCTTCCAATTTTATAGTGTACCAATAATCATCTGCTGGCATTGGACTTCCCGTATAAGTTCCGTCCCAACCATTACTTGTAGCGGTAATTTGCTTGATTAATTTACCAAATCGATCAAAAATAAGAATTTTTGCACCAGAATTTAAAGTTTCATTTGCTCCCTGAATATTCCAATAATCATTGTGACCATCATTATTTGGAGTGAAAAATTTAGGAATTCCAAGTACAGCAATTGTTTTTGAAATTTTCCCACAGTTATTTTTATCATTCACATAAAGTTCATGTATTCCGGGACGAATATTTTCAAGAAGATTTGAGTCTTGAAAGGGACCATTTGAATCATCAATACTATATTCATAATCTCCAGTTCCAGAAACATTTACTTCGACAGTGTTGAAATCTGATAAGTCTGAGATAGAAACAGAATTAAGATGGGCAATATCTGAAGCAGTTACAGTAATAGTTCTGGTTCTGCTACAACTGTTCTCTTCTTTACTAAAAACTTCTACTGTATATTTCCCTTCTTCATTAACTTCTAATGCTTCACTAATTTCTCCCGGAATTATATTTCCATCTTTTGACCAGATATAGGTGTAGGTATTCGCAGGGATGTTTCCAATTCCGGCATCCAGTTTAACAAAAAATGAAGGTAGATTTGAGCAAACTAATTCGTCAGCGCTTTTATCACTGTTAATATCAATATCGGGTCTTGGATTTACTTTTAGACTAATAAATGGTCCAAGCCCAAAGCATGCATTGTCCAGATTGCTGTCTACTCGCACCCAAATATTTTGTTGCGTTGGAGTTGTATTTCTGTAATTGGATGGATTTGTAATTGCATTCGTTTCTGATAAAGCATCTGCTTCATTAGTATAATATTTTATAGAATAATTTGAACCTGATAAAGGAAGCATTGTTTCAATTTCGGTAGAAATTCTGCTAAAGTCAAAGGCAGCAATTCCGTCTGTGTCACTGCTTATATTTTCTATAAAATCATCGCAAACAGCAAAATTTCGTTTAAAAGAAGGATCAATTTGTGTTGTTGAAACAATCAGATTTAATTGCGCAACTGAAAAACATCCGTTTGCATTTTCAACTCTAGTCCAAATACTTTTATTTCCACTGAAAAAAGCAAGTGGATTTGAAATTAATGTAGCAGCATCTTTTGTGTTGGCGCCATTTAAAGTTGTGTAGTAAGAGAAAGTCTCGTTTGTTGAATTCGTCGAAACAAAATTGTTTTTTTCGGTAAGATTAAAATAAGAAATACCATCAGTATCGTCATCACATTGAACGATTGTAACTGGTGAATTTAAAACAGGCAGAGTAAAAATAGTTAAACTTACAGAATTGGCAGAAGTTAATCCACAAGCATTATTGTTTCTGTTTAATAATACACGATATTGGTTGCCATTCATGCTATTGCTTGTTTTTTGAATAGTTAAAGCTGTAGTCTTAGTTCCGGAATAAACAGCATTTTCTGGCAATGCATTCCAAATAGTTCCACCATCGCTAGAGAATTGCCATTGAAAACTTTCAGCATTCGATTCAACTACGAAAGTTGCTTTTTCCAATTCACAAACAGTTTGATTTTCGGGTTGTTTGGTAATGAAAATTGGGGTTGCAATAATATAATTGCCATTTGGAGTAGTATAACCATCAGTTCTGCTGGTTACAACTCCGAAAGAATTTACAATGATTGGAATATCTCCCAATTGACCATCAAAATTCGGATCAGTAAATCCGGCTTCAATAACATCATTACAACCATCATCATCACTGTCAATTTCAGTGTAGTTTTTTATGTCATCATTATCCGAATCTAAAACCGTATATTTTAAAACACCACTATCAGGACTTGTTTCTAAAGAATCTGATAAGCCGTTGATTCCGAAATCTGATGAGTCAATTATTCCATCTTGATTAATGTCGGAAGCATTACTTCCAGATTCGGTCAAATCGTATATTCCGTCATTATCACTATCTAAATCAAGATAATTTGGAACGCCATCATTATCAGTGTCTAAAGGAGTGGCTCCTAAAACAAACATATCATCCAAACCGTCTAAATTAGCATCAATATTCGATAAGGGGTTTGGTTTTAATTGTGCTTCAATTAAATCCGGAATTCCATCATTATCTGAATCTAAGTCTAACTGATCCGGAATTCCATCGCCATCTGTATCTTTTGGAACACAAGTGGCAACAAGTTTAAAGCTTGATTTGTTTCCAGCAGTATCAGAAAGATTTTTATGAGTAATTTTAAAAGATTGTGTTTGATAAGACTGAAATTTGAAAGTACCAGATCCAGCGGCTAAAGGAACATTTCCATTTAGTCGAAAACGGATTTCGAAAGAAGAGAATTCGGTAACCCCACTTTCATATATTCCGTCATAATTGGTGTCGATTAATAACTGATTGTCAGGATTTAGAACTGTAAAAGTTTTATTGACATCAGAATTAATAATGTACTCAGAATCTGGATTTAATAATTCATCTGTATTAGCGGCAGCATTATATTCTAAACGAAGATTTATTGGTTTTGCAAAGTTTACGTTATAACTCACAGAAGAAGTTTTTCCAGGTATAACTTCGGTCACAAAACTGCCATCTGCTTTTCCTAAAAATGGAGTGGGAGCAGAAAGTGCAGAATTGCTAATCCTTGCAGAAAAAGAATTATTGTAAGTTCCAACTTTGACTAAACCTGAATTTACATTTGAAAGATTTACAACCTGATCTCCATAAGATTCAGCACAGTTTGTTATTCCGTCGTTATCATAATCAATGTCTATATTGTCGTTGACCAGATCGTTATCAAGATTAATTGGACATTCGCTCACCGGAATTTTGTCTGAGAAAATATTGGTAACGCAACCAGAAATACTACCTCTTACCTGATAAAAACCAGGTTGTGAAGGACTATAATTGTTTCTAGTTTCTCCTAGAATAAGAACATCATCTTTGTACCACTGAAAAGTATCATAAGAAGAAAGCGTATTTATTTTTAAAGATACATTCGGAATACAGGAAGAATTTTCAAGTGTAATTTTACTGCTAACAATTTCTGGTTTTAAATCAAAACCAGAATAATATCCTCCGTATGTGGCGTAACCATTGGTTCCAAAGTAAGAAACGTATATTTGTTTAGTAGATTTAACGGCTATATTTCCAGATAAATCAGGTATTGTATAACGTACAAACTCAGTTGTTCCCTGAATTTCTAAAGGGGCAATTTCGACAGGCGTATTATTTAATAAAACTGAAGCTCCTTTCTCCGTTACAATATTCAGAAATCCGTTAAAAGTACTATTTCCAATAGATTGAATCTGAGGAATGTTGTCGACTGTATTTGGTGTTGCACAATTTATTGGAGGAACAAAAAACAAATTTTGATTGGCAGGATTTGTTGTTCCTCCAATACTCTGATAGGCAAAAACATTTGCTGATGTCTTTACATATAAACTTCCATTACTAAAATTACTTCCATCAAGTGCTATGTATTCTCCGCTATTCAGTGTTTTGTATGAAACTGAGGAACCATTAAGAAAAACTTCTGTATTGTCGTAATGTGCGACCAATAAAACACGTTCTAGTTCATCTGTGCCAAGACCTTGTATGAAAATGTATTCTTTTCCTGTTTTTTCTAAAGAAACAATTTGGTCAAAACCAACATCCCTTCCTACTGGAGAAACTCCATTTCGCATAGGTTGTGTTAGAGTACTGTTGCTTCCTCCAAATGATCCTGAATTAACTACAACTGATTTGTCTGAGGTGACTAATGCCCCAATCATTTTAGAGCTATTTGAAACTGGCTGGCCATCATTATAGTTTTTTAAAGCCAGTACGTAAGATTCATTTTTATTTAGAGTAACTGTTATTGGTCCCGAAACAAGTGTTCCGTCTAAAAGTTTCGCGTCATTTTGAATATTCGAGATCGTAATTTTTGTTCCATTTTCTGTAGCCATTATGGAGGCAAAATTTAACAAAGTTTCATCGTAAAGAGGATTTAACATTGCACCTAATCTAAAAATGGTACCAAGAGCACTGTTTCCTTTAGATACTAATCCTCCTCCCTGATTGAATACTTTATCATTTTTTCCTGCATTAACTCGTGCGCTTACATAAATTAAGTCTTCCGCTTCAATAATATATCCGCGATTCGATACAATTCCAGTTTTAGAAAGTGGTGTGAACAATTGTGTGTCAAGACCTGTTGCAATGTAAAAACGATAAGGATTATTGTTGTTTACAGTCCCATTTACGACATTCCCTCCATTGGCTATAATTTTAAAATTTACGTCCGTGAGGCTAGGGGTCGAAATATATAAATATTGGTCTTCTGCAAATCCTGCTACAGAGATAAGTGGAGGTATATAATGCGTTTTGCTAAATTGTGAGAAACAATTTAGAGCACAAAATAGAAAAAAAAGAAAGAGTACTATTTTTTTCATTGGCTTTTTAAACGGCTGTTACAGATAAGAATCGTCTAAAACCAAAAATAGGATTATTTTACTTTACTTTTAAGTTTAATTTTCTTTTCTTCTTAAATATTTGAAGTGTTAGAAATTTTTTCAAGTTTTGCCTATTTAAACTTCAATCGAAATATTGTAGAAAGATATTATCGTTTTAAACTAAAGTGACCTCTTACTTTTCTTCCATCTGTAAAAATTAAAGTAAACCAATAATCATCTGAAGGTAATTGCTGACCGTTGAAAGTTCCAGTCCAACCCATACTATTTTGGGTCATTTGTTTTAGCAGCTTTCCATAACGGTCAAAAATACTTATGGTGTAATCTGGAAGTAAGTCAGAATTTTTAATAACCCATAAATCATTGTATCCATCACCATTTGGAGTAAAAAATCTCGGATAATCTAAAACATAAACTAAGAAAACATTAGATAAGCCGCAGCCATTTTTATCTCTTGCGACAGCATTGTATGTTCCGCTAGTGACATTTGTAAATAAAGGATTATCCTGAAAAACAACTCCATCTAATGAAAATTCATAATTTCCTGTTCCTGTATATTCTAGCAAAATAGAATTGTCGTTTCCAGAAAAATCTTTAACAACAGCATTTGTAAGTACCGCAGGTTCAGATGAAATTACTTTAAAGTTTTTGGTTTTTTTACATCCATTTGCATCTTGTACGGTTACTGAATAATCTCCCGATGCAGTAATAACAATAGAATTTGTCATTTCTCCAGTGCTCCATAAATAACTGCTAAATCCAGTTGCGACCGATAAAGTTATAGTGCTGTTTTTACATAGATATTCTGATTCGTCTTCAAAGTTTGGCGGATCAAAAGTGTTTACAACTAGAGGAACTGGTACAACATCATAACAATCCGGACCGTTTACAACTCTTGCATAAATAGTTTGGTTGTATGGAATTGTATTTTGAAATATAGTAGGTAATACATTTGTTTCTGTCAGAGCGTCATTTGCTGTTAAAAAATAATGAACAGTTAATCCATTAGGAAGACCAGTAGTAATTTTGGGTGTAACTTCATCATTCAGATTAAATTGATATAAACCATCTTGATTTTCATCTCCATCACAAGTAGTTGTTGGAGTAGTATCGGTAATAGAAGTTGTTGCAATTTGCAAAGTTACTTCAGCAGTTGTAAAACAACCAAATTGATTTTCTAAACGAGCATATACAATTTGATTATTTGCAGTATTGATATAATGGTCAGGTGTAGTTATTTTATTGGTTTTGGTTTTAGCATTTCCTAAAGTTAGATAATAACCTTCAGTAGTAATATTTGCAGCATTGTTTTTTACAATATTATCAGCTTTTGTCAAATTAAAAATGGAAATTCCGTCATTATTATCATCACATTGTAAAAGAGAAGTATTTGAAGAAAGAATTTCAGAAGCATAATCAATTTTTATTTCGCCAGATGATTGACAAGTGCCGCCGATAACAGTAGCTTCTACAATATATGTTCCAGCATCTACAACAGTATAAGTCGAATTGGTACTTAAGATTACAGTAGGATTATCTTTTTTAAACCATCTGAAAGTATATTCAGAAGAAGATAAATTACTGTTTAACTGGATTTCTTCTCCAAAACAAGCTGGATTGTTTGCGGCAATTGTACGATCTTCGCCCAATATAATTTTTGAAGCAAAACTACCTGCCTCAAGAAATATAGCCGATTCCAGGTTTCTATTTTGATCATCAGCAATTACCAATTTTACGTGGTATTTTCTTCCAGCAATTACATTAGACTGAGCGGTCATAACAACAGTTTGTCCCGCATAATTTACAGGGCTGTTGTTAGTGTTATAACCATAGAAATAAGCAGGATTGGAAGCATTACAACCTGTGTAAGGAAGACCTCCAGGCACTGTACCAGCTTGAATTTGAGGATGGATATTTACAGATGAAACAGCTGTAGTAGTATTAGGGATGACTGCCAAATTTGTATAAGGATCCGAAGTTCCTGCTTCTTTGATCAAAAAAGCAAAACCATCAGAATATAAACAAGGATAACCATATTGATACTCATTTGAAGCAAAAAGATAATTAAAACTTAATGAATTTGCCGAAGCAATAAAATCAAATTCCAGAACAGTTGCATTAACAGATTGGGTTCCTACAGCCTGATCAAGGTCGCTGTCTCCTAGCCAATTTGGACTGTCACTACTAGTTAATTCACTTACAAAAGGCCCAACAGCACTTTGCGCTGTTGATGTTGCCAATACTATTCCTTCTTCAAAAGGAAAATTGCTTCCATTTCTGTTAAAATAGGCAAAGCTCTGTTTTCCAGGTCTAAAATTGTCACCTTTTCCAGTTGCGTTTGAACCCACAGCACACGAAGTACTAATTAGAACATCTTCAATAAGCTCCTGTGGTGTTCTTTGATCGTTAATTGTAATAACTTGTGCATTAACGCTTATTGATGCGTAACTTACAGATAATAGAATGAAAAGCCTTTTAAAATAAATCATAGTATAACAAATATACTATAAATCTCTATTTTTTAATAGTTTGTAAGAAAAATAAACAAACAGGAATGTCCACGTTAAAACAATTAAAATCGCAGTGTAACTAACGCTGTAATCTATGTCTGTTTGGATTCCAATTTGAGAACCAATGTTTTTAATTACAGACAATCTGGGAGCAGGATTAACAATCAGATTCGACATAGATTCCAAAGGTAAAAACTGTGTGATTTTTTCGTCTGTGTCGCTATCAGGGAAAATTTCAAATGCTAGATAGCCTCTTATAAAGCTTTCAATGATAGTCCAAACTAAAAGAAAACCTAAAGCAAATGCCGATCTTTTTACAAAAATTCCTAAAAACAAGCATAATGAAAAGAAGCCTGTTAGTTTTACAAAAAAAGCTAAAAGATAATCCAAGTCAGTACATATAATGCCAATTTCAGTGTATGAAGAAAAGAATAATCCTAAGATAAGACTCATTACAAATACAAAAACCGTTGATAGAAGTGCAAACAATACAACTGTCAAAAACTTAGATAGAATAAATTCTTTTTTACTTAAACCGTCTATCAAATTTTGTTTTAAAGTTCCATAACTATATTCATTAGCCATCATAGAAACAATTACAATGGCAAGGAAAAATTTAAGTATAGCAGCAACATAAGTGTTGAAATGCCAAATAAAAGGAAAGTTAAATATTCCCATTTCGGCAAAATGAAGTTTGAAAGGACCAATATCAAATTTAATGGAGGCAATAAGCGCAATAAAAGACAGTAAAATAAAATAGGTTAAAGTTAAAATACGACTGGCTTTATTCATCCAGATTTTTTGCAATTCTATAGAGATAAGTCTTTTCATGGCTTAGTTGTTTTTTGGATTGGTGTTTTGGGTTAATTCTAAAAATTGAGCTTCCAGACTATTTTTACGTTTTACCAAATGATCTAAAACAATATTTTTAGAAAATAAAAATTGGTTTAAATCTGATGCTGATAAGTCTGATTTTAAATAAACCAAAATCTTTCCATCTTCTTCTTTAATTTCTTCAACAGCATCATGAATACTTAAAACTGATTTTAGAGCGTTGTTATCATTCGAAGAAATTTCAAAGAAACCTTCATTTGCAGACATTCCGTTTACAGAACCAGAATATAAAACTTCTCCTTTTCTTAAAACAATGACCTCAGAACATACTTTTTCAACTTCATCCAGTAAATGAGAAGCCAGCAAAATTGTAGTTCCCTGCGAAGCAATTTTTTTAATAATATCTCTAATCTGATGAATTCCCTGCGGATCTAATCCGTTGGTAGGTTCGTCTAAAATTAAGATTTCAGGATCATTCAAAAGTGCAGATGCAATAGCGAGACGTTGTTTCATTCCTAAAGAAAAAGTACTGAATTTGCTGTCTTTTCTTTCGCTTAAACCTACCAATTCTAACTTTTCACTGACCTTAGCGTAATTTATGTTTTTAATTTTACAAACCAGTTTCAGGTTTTGCTCAGCTGTCATATAAGGGTAAAAATTTGGTCTTTCTATAATAGCACCAACTTTTTTTAAAGCTTCATGTGTTTCTAATTTGCCATCAAACCAGCGATAATTACCAGAGGATTTGTTTACAACATTTAGTACAATTCCTAATGTTGTCGATTTTCCGCTGCCGTTTGGGCCAAGAATGCCATAAACTCGACCTTTTTGTATACTGAAAGATACATTTTTTAAAGCCTGAATCCGGCCGTATCTTTTGTTTAGATTCTCAATGGTTAATATGGTTTCCAAATTTTTCTGGTTTTAGTTTTAAGTATGACGAATCAATTTGATTTTTGTTACTTTAATTTCTAACATTAAATCGTATTGGCGTAAATTTGTAATAAAGATATTTAAAATGAGCGAGCCTTTAATGGTTTTAAAAAAACCTTCTTATCCTTTAACACAACCACTTTTAAGTTATTTGGAACGATACGAACGTATTTCTAAAGTTTCCGTGTTTTATGATGACTTGCTTCGTTTTTCTGGATCTATAAATGTTTACGATAAACATGATAATGATACTCTTTGGATTCGGGTTTATTACAGCGAATTTGAAAGAAATGAAATCGATTTAAATCTAAAAAGAATTTATTCTCTTTTGCATTCTGATGGTAACAGCGAGATTATCCAATTTCTAAATATTGATGCCATTGATTATTGTACTTTTGGAAATTCAAAACCGTTCAGAATCAAAGTTCGAAATATTCTGAATGATAATTACGTTCACTTTTATATCAAAAAAGCCGATGCATCCCGAATTTACGGATTAGAACTGGAAGATATTTTATCTCCAGATAAAATCAATTTTTTGGTTTATAATGATACTTTGATCGAAGAACATATTATCGGAATTCCGGGCGATGTTTTTATGGATACTTTGTTAGAAAGTTGTTCTGAAATGGAAAAAGCGCAGATTGCGAAAGAGTTTGTGAAATTCAACGAACGTTGTATGATTCGTCTTTTAGGAGATATGAGAGCTTATAATTATGTAATTGTCCCAATTCACGATTTTGATCAAGTAGTGTATAAAATCCGCCCAATCGATTTTGACCAGCAATGTTACGAAGGCAATTTTAAAGTGTATCGTCCGCAGTTTTTTAAGGAAAATTTCCCGATGATTAAACTCATAAAAGAAAAACTGGAAGAACGTTCTATTATTCAGTATAAAGATGAAGAAAGGGCAATTCTGGCCAAACGTATCCATTCGGCTGAAAACAGAATTAAAAAACTTTTGAATATCATGTGTCATGATACCATTTCAACAGAAGAACATCTAAATCAACTGAAAATGGAATTGTATCGATACACAAATGATATGAAGTTTAAAAATGCTAAATCAATGGGACATATTATGCACGCGGCATTTGAGTTTATTACCCGTAATTTTAAAAACACAAACCTAGTTTAAAAAACGCTTTCACCATATAAGGCATATAAGATTATTTAAGGAAAACTTTTTAAATTTACTTACATGACTTATATGGTTTAAAAAAAAACAATCTATGAACAAAATTTTCTTAGTTGCCGTTTCTATAGTTTTATTAGCTTGCCAGAAACAATCGGGTTCTGATTTAAAGGAGCTTTATTCACTTCCGAAGAAATTAAAAGAAGTTTCAGGAATAACCTATTTTCCTGAAAACAATTTGCTTTACACTTTAGAAGACAGCGGAAACAAAAATGCAATTTATGCCATTGATTCAAAAGGGAAGCTGGCCAAAACAATTACGCTGTCGAATGCGACAAATGTAGATTGGGAAGACATCACGAAAGATAAAACAGGGAATATTTACATTGGTGATTTTGGAAACAATGATAACGAGAGAAGAGATTTATGTATTTATAAAGTGGCCAAAAATCAACTGAATAATGATTTGGCTAAAGCCGAATATAAAATCTCATTTTCTTATCCAGAACAAAAAGAATTTCCTCCAAAGAAAAAAGAAATGTTTTTTGATGTTGAAAGTTTCTTCGAAATGAACGGTTACTTTTATCTTTTTACAAAAAACAGAAGCAAAGGTTTTGATGGAACTGTTTTTATCTACAAAATAAAAAATGCTGCCGGAACTCAAAAAGCATTAAAAATTGGAGAATTCAAAACATGTAACAATTACAATCATTGCGTCCTGACGAGCGCTTCAATAAGTCCTGATGGAAAAAAAGTAGCTTTATTAAGTCATGATAAAGTGCTGCTATTTAAAGATTTTAAAGGAGACTTATTCCACAAAGGCACTCAAACCGAAATAAACTTAAATCACTTTTCTCAAAAAGAAGCGATTGTTTTTAAAGACAACAACACTTTACTGATCGCCGACGAAAAAACAAATAAAATAGGAGGAAAGGTTTATGAATTTAAGCTTTAGTTGGAGATTCTAAGATGCTAAGCTACTAAGTTTCTAAGCAGAAAAGATAGCCACGAATTACACAAATTTCCACGAATTCTTTATTTGTGCAATTAAAAAAGTTAGCCACGAATTCACGAATTATTTAATTTAAAATTCGTGAATTCGTGGCTAAAAAACTTAGCATCTTAGTAGCTTAGCAACTTAGCATCTTTTTAAAAACTATATGCCGCTCCAAAAATCACCCTTCCAATTTCTTCAGGAGATTTAAAATAGGAGATTCTGGCAGTTAGAACATTTACAGCATTTAGCCAAAGTCCGCCACCATAATCGTGGTGCCATTTTCTTGAATTTTCGCCATCAAGCCATATTCTTCCATAGTCGAAACCACCAAGAATTCCATAAGTAAACGGAGCAATTGTTTTTCTAATTCTGCCAAGACTTAGACGTAAATCAGAACTTTGAGAGAAATACGAATTTCCTAAAAATCTTTCGTTTCTAAAACCACGCAAATCAGTATCACCTCCCAAAGAAGCACCTTGGTAGAATGCATAATTATTGTTTAGAATTGTTTTTCCTTTAAGATAAGTTGCCAAAACCAATTTCCCTTCTTTATCAATTCGATGCGTAAAGCCTAAAATACTTTCAAGAGTTGGGAAGTTTTTACTGGTTTCATCCAAATTTGCTGTCCAAGTTCCAGCAAGCATAAAATACATCCCTAAAGTTGGTTTTGCAGCAAAATCTGAATTTTTGAAAACATATTTTACTTTTAAGCTTCCAAAATTTTCGGCATCAAATATATCTGGATTTACAACTCCAGGAATATTAATATATCTATTTTCAGTATTTTCGACATTCATTCTCTGGAAAATTGGCTGAATGCTAAATTCACTTCCATATCTTCCAACGTGTCTAATGGCGCCCGAAGCATTGAATTTTCTAATACGAACACGATTATAATCTAAATCATCATCATTTTCATATTTTGATTCATTTCCATAACCAAAATAATTCATGGCGAAGTTAGGAGTCGTATAAAGTGATTCAACATCAATAACCCATCTTCCAAGTAAACCTGGGAAATGAGCAGCATAATTAAATTCTAAACCTCCTGTAGCAAAATAGTAGAAAGCATTAAAAATATGTCTCTGTGTATATGGATTTTGCTTAAAATTATTTACTGTGTAATTTAAATTGATTCCTAATTTTACACCGTCGTCAGGATTAAAACCAATGTTAGGAAGACCAGAAATAACATTGTACTTAGGTCTTTCATAATTATACGTGTTAACATCGTAATCATCTGTTAACTGCGTCTGGGTTTTAGAATCTAAATTATAAGTATTTTGTTTTGATTTAAAATCGTAAACAATAACTTTTTTGCCATTTTCGATATTGTAAGTATCGTTATTCTGACCACCAATTAAACGAACTTTAATTCTAGATTTCTGATTCCCTTTTACTTCAAAAATATCATCATCATCTAAACCATAAATCCATAAATTTTTGGTTTTTGCATCGGTAACCGTTTTGGTATATTGTAATTCGTCACCTTCTTTTTTTGCTCTGAAAACCTGAATTTCAATGCTCTTTTTCGCATTATGATTCAGAACAAATTTGTCTTTTTTGTCTGTTCCAGCAATCATTACCGTTCGGCTTAAAACGTCAGCATAAATAGCAGCATACTTTTGAAGTTCTTTTTTTCGGTTTTTTAATTTTCGAATAATTTCATCAACCGTTTCATCTTGAACTTCTTTTGGCATGTTCTTAAAAGACTTTTCAATATCACTGTCCGATAAATTGTCCTGAATATATTTTGCTTGCTCAATCCAGTCTTTTTGATCTGCTGTTTTTAAGAAAGCCAAATCTTGCGGATAAGGTTCTCTGCTCAGCCATTTTACATTGCTAATTTTATCTTTAAAAGTTCTCATGTGGCGCAATGCTGGAATATTCATTAAAATAGAAAGCAAAGCACCATCGTATTTTACAAAAGCCTGATCTCTGTCGCGCGGAATAGGTTTGTAAATTACTTTTCCGTCCTTTTTAAATTCGGCCCAGCGCCATTGATCACTATGTCTGTCCCAATCTCCAATTAAGATATCAAACAAACGGGCTTTTATATATTCTTTTTCGTCAATCGAGTATTTTTCGTCTTTATGAAGATTAAGCATCACATCGTCTGTACCAATAATATTACTTGGATTACCAAAGTTTTTTCCATCTAAATGATTGTCAGCAGGTCTTTCCTCAATCATATACAATTGATCTCCAAATCCCGCATTAAATTCGCCTAAACCATTTTGTTTCGGAATGTAATATAAAATCGGATTGGTATGCAACAATCCAATTTTGTTAGACATACCGTCGATTGCATACGGTGCATATGGGTGAGAAGTAGTATAAAAGTCAAACAAGAAACTTTCAGCATACGTATCTTCAAAATCATTCACAACATATTGATCTTTAAATGCAACAGATTGTAAAAAGACAGTTGCACTTTTTTTCATACCACGCATTACAAATTCGCGACCTTTTGGATCAGACATTCTTAAAGAAACAGATTGATGTCCGCCACCTCCGCGAATTGGAGTTAAACCACCTTTTAAAGTGTCAATAGTAGCTACAGTAGCTTCAATTGGCATGCTGTAATATTTTCGGTAATGTTTACCGAATAAAAAACTATGAAGCCAGCTTTTATCTGTCATTTTTGGTGAATAGATAGAAGTTGTAATTTTTGATGGAAATTTATTCGGAATATCAGATGCCCAGTTAATTTCTTTGGCTTTTATAATTTCACGTTCAAAAAGAAGTTTCTCTTTATTGTTTTCATTTACATAGAATGAAACTTTAGCATCACCGCTTTTAAATAAAGTTAAAGTCGCATAACCATTTCCTCCGTATGAAAAGTCATTTTCGTTTACAGCTCTTGCTGCTTCAGATTTAGAGCCTGCGCCACTGATAATCTGCTGAATATTCTCATTGCTGATGTACTGTAGATTATGATCATGTCCAGAAACGACAATGACATTTTTCTGCTTTTGCAAAAGCGTTTTAATTCGCTTAGCATAAATAGTGTATTGTTTATTCTGAATATCCTGCGGACTTACACCAGATGTTTTTCTCAATAAATTGATAAAAGAACCAATTATCGGAAGAGGAATTTTCTTTTCTAACGGAAATAATTGTTTCTCTAACGAAAATTGTCCGCCGTGAGTTCCATTGCTTAATAAAGGATGATGAATTGCCAGAATAACTGTTTTTTCCTGATTTTTGTTTAAAAGTCCTTCCAGTTCTTCAAAGAAAGCTTCCCTGCTTTTAATCTCACAATTATCGTTGATTGTTGGGTGATCGTCCCAATTTTCAAGAAACCATTCACTATCAACCGTGATTAACGTTGTGATACTATCAATTTTGACATCTTCTATTGGACAAGATTTTCTTGGTAAAAAAGCTTTTTTATCATTTAAATGTTTGGTTACAAAATCGGCCTGACGCTCAAGACCTTTAATGCCGCTGTACCAATCGTGATTTCCAGGAATAAAAATCGTTTTTCCTTTATAGCCGTCTGCCAGTTTTAATTGATTTTTCAGTTTTGTATCCGCTAGTCCTCTATCTTCAGCATTTTTATCAGCAGGAAAACCTTTAGGATAAATATTATCTCCTAAGAAAAGTAACGTAGATTTTTTACTGGCTTTTTTTAGTCTTTGATGTAAAAGTTCTAGAGTTTGTTGTGCTTGAGTTTCGTCAGCATTTCCAGCATCTCCGACCAGATAAAAAGTGTGATCAACTTTTATAGAGTCAGTTGCGTTTTCATTCTCAATCGAACTTACATTTTTTCCGTATTGGGGCTTGTGTGTTGCACAAGAATAAACAAGAAAAAGTATAGCTAAAGCAATAGTTCCCGTTTTAATTTTTGCAATAAAATGATTATCCAAAAACAATTTCATAATTTAGTGGTATAAAAATATTCTTTATGAATCTAATAGAACAATCCGAGGATTTTGTCGGTAATTTACTCAAAGATAAACTTTCTAATCTATATTCTTATCATAATTTTAACCATACTTTCACAGTAGTTACAGCGGTAAAAGAACTCTGTAAAAAAGAAGATGTAGAAGGTTATGATAAAGAGGCACTTCTGGTTGCAGCATGGTTTCATGATACAGGATATGTTGAAGGATATGAAAACCATGAAAAAGCAAGTACAAAAATTGCAGCTGATTTTTTAAGAGAAAAAGGAAAATCGGAAGATTTTATTGCTCTTGTTTCGAGCTTAATTCTGGCAACAGTTAAAGAATATGTACCAAGAACGCATTTAGAAAAAATTATTAGAGATGCAGATTATGCACATTTAATGGGTGAAGAATATGCAACAACTTGTGAATTATTACGTTTGGAACTAAAAAATACCGGAATTGTAAGTTTCTCTAATTCGGAATGGACGAGAGAAAACTTGAATTTTTTAATGAACAAACATAGATTCTACACCGATTACGCTTTGAGAAAATGGCAACCTTTGAAAGAAAAAAATCTACTATTAATTCAGAAAAAAATCAATAAACAAGAATTGAAAGCTGCAGCTGCACTTGAAGAAGAAAATAAAAAGAAAGACAAAGCAGAAAAACCAGATCGTGGAATTGATACTTTGTTTCGTGTAACACTTGGAAATCATACTCGTTTAAGTGGTATTGCTGATAGTAAAGCCAATATTTTATTGTCTGTAAACGCAATTATTATTTCGATTGCTTTATCGTCTATTATTCCAAAATTGGATAGTCCGAAAAATGCTCACTTGGTTGTTCCGACATTTATCATGCTGATGTCGAGCGTAATTACAATTATTTTTGCAATTCTTTCGACTAGACCAAAAGTAACTTCTGGATTTTTTACACGAGATGATGTCGAAGCCAAAAAGGTCAATTTGATGTTTTTCGGAAATTTCTATAAAATGCCTCTTGAAGATTACGATTGGGCAATGAACGAAATGATGAAAGACAGAGATTATCTGTATTCAACAATGATTAAAGATTTGTATTATCTGGGATTGGTTTTGCAACGAAAATATAATTTACTGAGAATTGCGTACAACTTTTTCATGTTCGGATTGATAATCACCGTAATTTCATTTATAATTGCTTTTAAATCAATTTAATTTCTTAACACATAGAAACATAGAATTTTGCATTTCGTAAAAGAATAAAGAAAGAAACTAGTTTCTCACACATAGCTCAAAATCTAAAAGCTTTGTCGAAGTTTTAAACTTCGACAAAGCTTTTTGCAATTGTATAAGTGAGACAAAGCTATGTTTTTTCAAAAAAAATGAAGTGCCTTTTATAGTTTTTTTAATCTATGTTTCTATGTGTTAAAAAAATTGCGCAAAAAAAAGCTCAACTTTTAGTTGAGCTCGTCTAATAAATCTTGATAGGTTATTTTTTTTGTACCCGAATTTGAAGTATTATTAATTACTTTAACTCGAATCGCTCGCAGACCAGAAACACCTTGAAGATCTTCTACTTCAAATTGTTCTATGGCAGGTTCCAAGATTTTCTTGTGTTGAAGATATTTAATGTATTTTAAATATTCTGCTTCTTCACTATTTTGAGAATATACAATTGTAATTTTCTCTTTTTCGGTAATTCTTTCGTTTGTTCCTTTAATGTTCGATTTGTCAATTCGTTTCTTAACGACTTCGTATCTTGCATTGTAAGTTCCATCAACATCAAAACGTTTTTCATCCATTCTAAAACGAATAGAAAGCGGAGAACTGAAAACTAAAATTAAAGAAGTAACATCCAATTCATAAGGAAGTGATTCTTTAAGTTCATGATGTTCCAATTCCATTTCGCATAAAGTCTGCAATTGCCACAAACGAAGATTATGCAAGTACATAATGTCGAACGGTTTAGTTGGTGAAATTGAAGCTCCGATATACAAATTGTGTTCTACACCATCGGTTTTAAAACGCTCGTAATAATGCGGATAAATCTGCTGCGCTTCAATTTGTTTTTTATCTAAAACAGTTGCGAGTCTTTTATTGATAATGGACATCGCATTGTCGAATTTCTTTCTTTCGTGATAAAACATTCCTGTTTTCTCATCCAATTTTTCGAAATACAATTCTGCTAATTTTTCATCTTTTGCATTTCCTTTTGTATTCTTTAATATTGGATGGATTTCTTCTTCAATATAACGTTGAATGTGCTGTTCAGTATCTGCTTTTAAAGGAAAATCCAATTCATCTCTTAACGATTCCAATTCAAATTTTCTTTGTTCCAAAAGAACGAGATTAGAGTTTGGTTTCTGATTGTCAAAGATTTCCAAAAGCGCTGTCAATTGACTTTTTAAATCAATTTTTACCGTTTCATTTCTATGTTCTGATGAACTTTTAATATCAATTTGTCCATACAATGGAAATACATTTTTAAAAACAATTTCTTTAAAAATATAATCTTTGGTATGATTCAGATTTTGAAAATAATTCTGTGATTCCTTTTTAAACTTCCAATATACGCTCGGGTGAATTGTAGTGTATTCTCGCTGAATAATCGCTTCAACTTGATGCTGCATGTCGGTATTATAACGATCAATTGTATCGGTTAAATACGGCAGAACCAAATCAAGTTTTGTAGCATTTACACTATTTAAATCTCTCGGATTTTCAGAAACTAATTCTACAACTCCTAATAAATGATCGTCTTTGATGACTGGAGCAAAAATGCAACTTTGAATATTTTGCTTTAACAAATGCTCGCCCAATCTTTTATTTGTTGATTCTTCTGTGAATTTTTTGACATTAGAAATTACAAAAGGTTCGTTCTTGTCCAATAAATTTTCAAAAGAGCAACCAAAGAAAGCATTTTTACAATCTACTTCCTGTTCGGTAGAAAGTAAAAAACTTCTAAGTTGTGTATCGTATTTTTCAGGTCTGAGAAATTTTTCTTCTTCTGGATTATAGATAATAAAACCGACCTTTAAATCCGCAAGATTAAAAATAGATTGAAAAATATTAGAAATTTCTTCGCCAGACGTCGCAGTTGTTGCTCCAGGCTTTAGTAAATTACTTTTTAAGGTAGAAATAGCACTTTCTGTTGTTGCATCAAACAAAGAAACAATTCCAAAACCTTTTAAAATCCAACTTCCTTTTGGAAATTTAGATTTCCACAAATCAATATCATTGTAGTTGTCAATAAGTTGGTCAATGTCTTCTTGAGTTAAAGGAACAACGTTTTCTGTTGGAATAATTTCCATGAAATCAGCATTGTATAAAATACGATAATGTCTTTCTACACCATTTTCATCTGGAATATCATAGAAAAAAGGCTGATTAAAATCGATATGTTGATTGTAATAATAACTTAAAATCAAACAACAATTATTGATATAGAATTGATGTTCACTAAAATCACGAATTTCCATATAAAACTCGTCTCCTGCATTTTTCAGAATCTTTTTAAAACGTTCTGTATAATTAAAGGAGATGTTTTGAAATGGAATGGTAACCGCTTTTATTTCGTTTTGTGTTAATGCAGTCGGGAATAAATCGGCTAATATGTTTTTGATTAAAGGCTCATTTTCTTTTATAAGAGAATAATCAGTAATTCCTGTTCTTAATTCAGGAATCAAATCAATCTGCTTCAAAATCGCTTTTGCATAATCTGATCTGTAATCAACATCAGACAAAGCAATTTCTTCGAAGGATTCGATTAGCTTTTGAAATGAAATTATAGTGGTAAAAGGACTTTCTTTAAAAAATTGAATATCCATCTGAGTTATTTTTTAATGCAAAATTAAGGATAAATTAAGAATGTACGACATTTTTCGATTTCTTTCCTCTATGGTTAAATAGTTGTTTTCCTTATAATTAAGGGCTTTCGAGATGGAGTTTTTTATTTTAACTAAAAATTAACATTAATAATAACGGAACGATCGTTCCGTTATTATATCTTTGTACCATAATAATTGAATAATCAATAACTTAAATAGTAAATAAAATGAAAAATTTAGAAAACAAAGTTGCAATCGTAACAGGTGGAAACAGTGGAATTGGATATGCAGCTGCAGCAGATTTAGTAGCAAAAGGCGCTAAAGTAATCGTGACAGGTAGAAACAAAGAAGCTTTAGCAAAAGCAGAAACAGAATTGAACGTTACTGGAATTGTGGCAGATCAATCAGACTTAAAATCAATTGATAATTTAGTTGAAGAAGTAAAAGCAAAATTCGGAAAAGTAGATATTCTATTTTTGAATGCTGGAATTGCCGCTTTCGCTCCAGTTGACTCAGCTTCAGAGGAACATTATGACAGTATTATGAATGTGAACGTAAAAGGAGTTTATTTTACCGTTCAAAAAGTATTACCGATTTTAAATGATGGTGGTTCGATTATCTTTAATACTTCTATAAATGCTCACGTTGGAATGCCAAATTCAAGTGTTTACGCAGCAAGTAAAGTGGCAGTTTTATCATTAAACAAAGTATTTGCAACCGAATTAGCTCCAAGAAAAATTAGAGTAAATGCTGTTTCTCCTGGACCAGTTGAAACTCCGTTGTATGGGAAATTAGGTTTGCAAAAAGAAGAGGTAGAAGGTTTTGGAACTGTTTTAGGAGAAAAGATTTTATTAAAACGTTTTGGCCAATCTGCTGAAATTGCAAAAACAGTTTCGTTCTTAGCTTCAGATGATGCTTCTTTCATAACTGGAACTGAAATTGTAGTTGACGGTGGGCTTACTGTAAATGCAGTTGTATAATTTTTTTGACTAATTCAGGAACGATTGTTCCGTATTTTTAATATCTTTGTAAATGAATTTAATTTTGAAGCAATGGCTAGAACGAAAGAATTTAATGAAGATCAGGCTTTAGACAAAGCAATTGAAATTTTCTGGCACAAAGGTTACAACGGAACTTCTGCACAGGATTTGGTGACGCATTTGGGATTAAGTCGATCCAGCTTATATGATACTTTTGGAGATAAACAAAAATTGTTTTCTAAATCTTTGCAACGTTATCAAGAACAAGCTC
The DNA here is from genome assembly GCF_024649945.1 of Flavobacterium panacis. GTDB lineage: Bacteria > Bacteroidota > Bacteroidia > Flavobacteriales > Flavobacteriaceae > Flavobacterium > Flavobacterium panacis. The sequence continues at coordinate 173,341 of NZ_JANKMS010000007.1, forward strand.
AGGATGTTGTGAAAGATCTTTTAGAAAAATCTGAAAATGTCAAAGAAACGTTACGCGATATTTTTAAACAGGCAGTAATAGAGAGTTTAGAAGACCGAATTACAAAAGGCTGTTTTATGGTTAATTCTTCTGTTGAGCTGGCCATGCATGACGAAGAGATTGCAAAGATTGTAAAAAACAACAGTCAGATCATGGAAGAAGTTTTTACAAATGCTGTTAAAAAAGGGCAGGAGACAGGACATATTTCTAAGCAGTTGGATGCGAAAGTTTTGGCTCGATTCATCTTTAATAATTATTCTGGAATTCGGGTTTTGGCTCGTGCAGGTGAAAGAAATAAACAAGTTTATGATGATATTGTAAAAGCAGTATTCTCTGTCCTATAATGACAAAATAATGACAATAAAAAACGGCAGTTACATTTGTAACTGCCGTTTTCTGTATTAAGTAAGTAATAGAAAATGAAAACTTCTTAGCTTTTCTCTTCTTTGTTGAAGTAAACTAAGTAGTAATACATTTGTTTTTCTTCATCCCAGCCTTTTTCAACAAATTTTTCTGCACTTTCAGGATTGATGAAATCCATTTTAATCTGAATGTGAGTATCCAAATTAATTACGTTTTTAATCGATTTTCTAGCGTCAGAAACTGCTGCGTTGGCGATAGGGAATGAGGTAACATCTTCGATGCTGTATTTTTCTCCTTTATCAACTTTATAGTTTTTAAATTCAGGGATCAAATCAGGATTATCAATTACTTCATTCAAGAAATTCTGTTCTTCAAACTGATCATTTTTAGCGAAATAATTCACAGATCGGTTCATAAACATTACTTCCTCTTTCTTGTCTTCTGCTGGCAAAACCACGTCTTTTGCGAAGTTTTGACAGAACTTTAAATATTTTTTAGTGATGAAATTTTCATCTTCAAAAGCGTCAACAGATAAAAAGTGCTCTAACCAGTAACGCGCATCATAACGGTTACTGTCTACAGTTAAGATTTTGTAGCCTTCTTCTTTTTTAAAGTTGAAGATTAAGCAACCTTTGTCTAATTTACTCAAGTTGATTCCTTGTTGTAAGATCATTTCAAGGTTACTGCCATTTTCTTCAAACTGTAAAAAGTCAGCCTGTAATTCGCTTTTAAAAATTCCGATTGCATCAACTACATTGTTGTCAATACTTAAACCAGTTAAATACGTTACGTAAACCTCTCCATTTTTAATGTGCGGATGGTTGGATTGCTCAAATAAATGTGTTGTGATTCTTTTAGAAATCTCATGCACATTTGCCGGATTATTAAAAATCTCAGTTGCATATTTAAACATGTCGTTGTAGTCCAAGTCCACTTCGTGTGCAAACTGATAATAGTTTTCTTCTTTCTCTCTAAAAGGCTTAAAAAAGAATTCTTTTATCAAAGGAACAATCTCATCATTTAAATTAAATGGTTGCTCTGATAAAAAAATAGCTTCGTTACGGCTTTTGTTTCCTACGCGATGTATCGAAAGCGTGTCGATGTGGGTGTTGAATAAGTTGATCATACTTTTGAGTTACTGAGATTCTAAGTTTCTAAGATTCTAAGTTTTTAGATAGTGTCTTTTATTTTTTTAATTAATGACGCTAACATTCTTTCAATCTCTCGACTATCCTCGTATAAATGGTTAAATTCTTCTTCGTTTATGTAAATGATGTTTTTTGCAATTTCAAGTTGTGTTTGCATTTCAAATAAAGAACCAAGAGAAATGTATAAAAATCGTAAAAAATCTTTATTACTTTCTCTTCCAGATCCTTCTGCAATGTTACTTGGAATTGATACTGAACTTCGACGTATTTGCGAAGTTAATCCAAAAGTTTCTTCTTTTGGAAAAGTTCGAGTTGTTTTATAAATTTTTGTAACTAAGGAAATTGATTTCTGCCAAACCAATATTTTTCTAAAATGACTCATCCATTTATTTTTAAATAATTAAATTTAAAAATAAGAAAAATCCCTCAAAAGCAGAAGGAAAACTCAGAATCTTAGAATCTTTGCACTTAGCAACTTAACGCTAGTTCCAATTCTCCTCAAATCCATAATCTTCGAAGCTGTCATCGCCTTCGAACATGTCAAGATCGTCTTCGTCTAAATCGTCTTCAAATTCTCCGTAGATATCGTCGTGCATGTCATCGGCTTCAAAGCTTTTTTCGATAGCGTCTGCTGGCATTTCACCATGAGAGAACAAAGTTTCTGGGTAAGTAACGCCAACTTGTTCATCTTCGATAGCAGCCAATTCAACTAAGAAAGTCCACATGCTGATGAAATCATAAACGTAGATAATCTTTGTATTTTCTTTGTCTAAAATACTAGATAATGGATAATCGTTCATGGTTCTCATTTCGCCAGGAACATCTCCAGTATCAAAAAGCGGAATTTCATCTTCTTGATTCCAAGTATCATCACAAGTATAAAATGAAGCCACTTCTGATCCGTCAAAGCCAAAAGCGTTGAAGATGGCATTGTGTAAATCCTCAAGTGTATCTTCCTCAAGAATAGCAATGTCTCTGAAAATATCTTCTTCGGCGTCTAGAATTACTCTAAATTTATAAACCATAATCTTTGTTTTTATTGAGAGGTCAAAGGTAAAATATAAAAAATGAAATACGAATCACGAATCGTGATTTGTTGAAAAGATTTTAGAAAGTTAATTTTCAATAGTTTGACTTTCAATAAAAAAAGAAATTACTTTCTTGCCAGTCTTTTTCGAATCTTATGATAATGTTTGTGATAATTGCTTGGATAACTTCTGCTTGGCGTCATATTATTAAAAATCAAAGCCGTTAGAAACAAAATCAGTACACCAACTAAAACCGGAGAAAGCACATACATATAACCTAATGCTTTTACTTTTTCAGTTCCGATTACAGCAATTAGAGCTGTTGCGCCACCTGGAGGGTGAAGCGTTTTGGTAATCTGCATTAATATAATAGCGATAGAAACTGCCAAAGGAGCGGCAATATACATGATGTCTGGAACCAATTTATGAACGGTTACACCAACAATAGCAGAAACTAAGTGACCGCCAATCAGATTTCTAGGCTGAGAAAATGGACTCTGAATAATTCCGTAAACCAAAACACTCGATGCTCCAAAAGAACCAATTAAATAGACTGCATCAGGGCCAGAAAAATGTATCGATTGTACATAAGCCAAAATACCGATTCCGACAAAAGAACCTAAAAAAGACCAAAAATGTTCTTTAGAATCAATTAAGGTTTCTTTATAAAGAATATAACGTGTTTTGCGGTAGCTTCTTCTTATTTTTTCAGTTGGCATTATTGTGGTATTTTATTTTTCTCGTTATGCTTTTAAATATACTTTGAAGTATGTTTTTAATCTCTAATCTGTAGATTTCTAGATTAGATTATTTTACTAAACTTGGCGAATAACTGTAAACAGTATACGGATAAATTGTTTTTGCTGTATATTTTGAGATCAAACAAACTACCAAAATTGGGAAAAACAAGGTGTAATCATTTGTTAAGCCACAAACCAAGAAAATTGCTGTAAAAGGAGCATGAATACTTGCACTAAGAACTGCTGCCATTCCGATAATCATAAAATTAACTGGAATTACATTTACATGAAAAAAGCTATTTAAAATAGAAGCTAATAGTAATCCTAAGAATGCTCCAATAAATAAACTTGGTGCAAAAACACCTCCGTCACCACCAGAAGCTAATGTTATAGAAGTAACAATTGGTTTTAGAATTAAAATGGCAATAAATGTCAGGGCTAATGTTATGGTTAATTGAGCCTGAGCTGCATTTCCAAAAACTCCTTTGATAGCATGATAACCTTCTCCGTATAATTGTGGAAAAAAGAATAAAGAAAGACTCAAAACTGCTGATCCTAAAATGATTTTGTAATAATGTGTGTCAATTTTTCCAAATTGTGATTTGAAGAATAGTACACATTTTGTTAAATAAACTGAATTCATTCCAGCTAAAATTCCCAAAAGGATAAAGTATGGAATTGCTTTTAAATTCCATGTTGCGATTGAAACTGCAAACAATGGTTCTTCTTTTAAAATGGTCAATAAACCAAAAGCGATAGAAACTGCAATGACATTTGATATGATAAATGCTCGAGTAACTTTTCTAGAAATCACTTCGAAAGCAAATAAAATTCCTGCAATCGGACTGCTGAAAAGTGCCGTAACACCTGCCGCAACACCCGCACAGATTAATTCTGTTTTGTATTGACGGAAAACATTTTCTTTTTCGTGGGCAACAGAACCAATGGTTGCTGTAGCGACAACTGTAGAAACTTCAATTCCTGTTGAACCTCCAAAAATAACCGTTAATAATCCGTTGATGAAGTGAGATGGAATTTTATAAGAAGGAAGATTTTTAGATTTTGATGCTGTACTTTCAAAAACTTCTTTGATTCCTTTGTTTTCTTTTTTCTTAAAAAGATATTGTCTTAAAAAATAAATTACCGATAATCCGAAAACTGGAAATACGATGTAAAATACTGGGTGAACCGATACTTCATGGAAGAAGATTTCTTCGTAATATTCGGTTATTTTTTTAAGTGAAATTCCGAGAAAGGCTGATAAGAAGCCAATTAAAATAGAAACAATAACTAATTTTCGGAGTTTGATTAATTGATGATTTTTTTTGATTTGCGCCGTTTTGTTCATCACTATAAATTTGAAGATCCGCATTTTTTTATCTGCGGGTTACAAATTTAAGCATGAAATTCGGTTTTTTCTAGGAAATCTTCATTTTAGTGTGTTAAATCTCATATAAACAGGAAAAATCTTTCAAGCTATTTAAATGGAATATTGAAGAGAAATTGCTCGCAAAGTCGCAGAGTCGCAAAGTTTTTTAAGTAAATTCTTTGCGACTCTGCGACTTTGCGAGATTAAAAAAATGACTTAATTATCTCTCATAGAATTCTATTGGAAGCAAATCAGGATCAGCAATAAAAGTAAAACGTTTTTCGGTCGTTTCATCAATTCTAATGGGTTCTGATTCAATGTTTTTAGAAGTCAAAAAAGCAATTGTTTCTTCTAAATTAATTACTTCAAAAGCTAAATGACGTAAACCAACTGCTTCTGGACGTGAAGGTCTTTGCGGCGGATTTGGAAAGGAAAATAATTCCACGACATAAGAACCATTCAAAGCCAAATCTAATTTATACGACTGGCGTTCTTCGCGATAGATTTCTCTAATGATTGTTAAACCTAAGATCTGAGTATAAAAGTGTTTCGACTTTTCATAATCGGAACATAAAATGGCAATATGATGGACTTTATTAAGAGTAAGCATTATTTTTCTTGTTCAGGTTCTTGATTTAATTTTCGAATAACTTTTGCCGGATTTCCAACTGCCAACGAATTGTCTGGAATATCTTTCGTAACCACAGATCCAGCTCCAATAACACAACCTTTTCCGATGGTTACGCCTGGGCAGATAACCGAATTTCCTCCAATCCAACAATCGTCTCCAATGGTTACAGGATAAGCATTTTCAAGTGTTTTTCTTAATTCAGCGTTAAGCGGATGTGAAGCCGTATAAATTTGAACATTTGGCGCAATAAAAACATTTGAGCCAATATTTACTGGCGCACAGTCTAGAACAACACAATTTACATTGAAATAAACGTTGTCCCCGCAGAAAATATTATAACCATAATCGCAATGAAAAGGAGGTTCGATGTAAAATCCCTCTCCTTTATTTGGAATCAGTTCTTTCAGGATTTCTTTTGCTTTTTTAGTCACTCTGTATTCTTTTACATTCAAACTATGTAAAAGATTTTTTGCGGCGCGACGGCCTTTCACTAATTCTGGATCAAAAGCGTTATAATATTCGCTTGAGATCATTTTTTCTTTTTCTGTTTTCATTACTTAATCTTATTCTTTTTTAGAATTTCATCTAAAGAATCGCTTCCCCAGCCTTCATTCATATTTTTATTATAATTTCTTGCTTCTAATATTTTTTTATTGATAGCATTATTTTTAAAAGAAATTAATGTTTCTACAATTTGCAAATAAACGTGAGGATTATCTTCATTTTTTAATCTTTGAAAAAGACTGCCTGTAAAAGAAGAATCATGAAGTTCTAAAATCTTTGAGCAATAAATTTCAAAATCATTAACATAGGCATTTGCAATTTTTTCTTTGATAACATTATAAGCAAAAGACTTGTCATTTAAGAGAATGAAATTTAGTAAAGTTTCTTCTAAATTCTCAGTAAACATTTTTGGGTTAGTCTGAGATTTTTTTTCTGTCTTTTTAATTTGATAATTTGGCATTAGCTCCTTTTTAGCAAGCTCTAAAGTCTTAGTACTATTTAGTAGCAAAAGATATTTAAAACCATCCAAAGTAATAATGTGTTCGTTCTGCCAAATTCTCCATAATAAATCATTATATAACTGAGATTTATTTGCTAAAATTGCTTCATACACAAATTTGATATGATATTCTTTGATGTTTTGATGCTGAACTTTTGTAAAAGGAATTTTTAATAACTCCAATGCATCAGCATTTTTATAGGCAGCAATTGCATCATACATTTCAAGCCATTCATTAGAGAAATGATCATTATCGAGAGTTTCATATAATCTCTTTTCTAAAAAGGGAAAAAAATGCGGATCGGGAAAATTTTGGATGGCTCGGTAAGTAAAAAAATAACCACTTTCTCCATCATCGTTTAAATCTTTGTCTCTATTGTTAAGAATTAGTTCAATATCGTTTGGATTTTTATATTTAGATAAAGTAACTAAAGCATTTTGATTATGATTTTTTATAACTAGAGAACGTAATTTAGGATATAAAGCTTCTGTTGGGATTGCCTTTTCAATTGCATTATTTAGTGCATTGAGACTGTTTTTCTGATTGATTAAGATTTTTTCTATTTTTGAAAATTCATCTTTATCTAGTTGTCTGATTTCTGAATTTTCATACTCTGGATTAACAAGATTGATATAAAAATCTCCTACTTTCTCAGTAGAAATCATACAACCAAATTCAGTTTTTACTAAAGCATTATCGTTGATATGATTTTTAACTAATGAAAATAAATCAAAATTTTTATAATTACCTAAAGCCCAAAATGAATAACATCTTACAGCAGCATTAGGATGGTCAGTTAAGAGTAACAATTCTTCTTTTGAAGCAATTTTCTTCAGTTCTTCAAAATTATCATATTGTTCGGGTCTAATTCCTCCATAACCTACAGCAGATCCCTTTACAACATTAATTTTTTCTATTTTTTTTACTACAATATTGGTTTCATCAGATACTTCACTAATCTTTTTTTTTGAACAACTTATTATAAAAAACAGCATTACAAATGCTATAATTTTTAAAACTTTTAGGGCTAAGTTGCTCATTTATTTATTGAATTGAATTAGAGAAGTGATTACATTTTCGTCTTGGCGATTTTGTCGTGTATTTTTGGAATTTCCTGTAATGCGGCAGTGCAATACCAAGGAGTTAATTCGGCTTCGAGTAAATTGGCTTTTATCGCGGGATCAGTTGCAACAAGAGCTTTGGCTTCGTCTATGGTTTCAACATTAAAAATATAAATGCCACGATAATTTCTATCATTTTTCATAAAAGGTCCGGCAACGACCAGTTTTCCTTCTTTGGCTAGCTTTCCAATATTAGCCATATGACCTTCAAATAATTTTTTGGTTTCTTCTTTGGATGCTGTTGTATTGGTTCCAGATTTTAAAAGGCAAAAAACATATTTCTTCATTCCGTATTCGTCGGCGTGAAGTGATTTTGCTAATGCTTCATCATATTTTACTTCGGTTTCTTGAGAAAATCCGATTGTTGTAAAAAGTGAAAATGCTAGAATAAAAATGGATGTTTTCATATATTTTTTTTGTTTTAACACATAGAAACATAGTTGTAAAACGTGTTGAAGGCATTTCATTTCCATACATTCACATAGAGCTATGTGTAAAATCTAGATTTTCTAAAATATTCTTTTCTAGAAATAAAAAATCTATGTTTCTATGTGTTTAAATACGATTAAAGCAATTTCTTCAAAATCACAATCTGACCTAAATGATAGACATCATGCTGAATAATTCCGTGAAGATGTTCGTAATAACTATGACCATTATTCACGTAAATTTTCGCTAAATCAGCATCGTCAAAACTTTCAAAAAAAGCAGTCCACGAATCTTGAGATTTTGCCAATGTTTGCAGCGATTGTTCCCAAGCCACTTCAGAAGGATCTAGAACAGGAACAAAATAGTTATGGTCTGGCGTAACAATAACTTCTCCCTGCATACGCTCTAAAATGTTTCTTCTCCATTGAATCAAATGATTCACAATTTCCCAAATCGTATTCAGGTTTGGATTTATTTTTCTGTACGCTTGCTCAGCGGTTACATTTTGTAAAGTGTTAGCTAGATTAACTTCCAGCCAAGGATTTCCATTATAAATGGATTGATATAAATTTGAAATTCTAGTACTTTCTGACATAGATGGTAATTTTTTGGAATTGCTAGCTAAGATACAAATAAGTTCATTTACAACTCATCCTTAAAATTCTACAATTGGGTTATTATATATTTTTTAACAGGAATTGTTAAAATACATTTGCTTCATCAAAAACCAATAATCATGAAAACCAGAATTACTTTTATTTTATTATTGTTAAGTGCTTTTACTTTTGCCCAGAATATTATTTCAGGGAAAGTAACAGATCCAAAAGGGAAACCAGTTGTAGGAGCTAACATTTATATTGACGGAACTTATGACGGAGCGACAAGTTCTGAAACGGGAGAGTTTTCTTTTGAAACTACAGAAACTGGAAATAAATTTTTAGTGGTTAGCTTTCTAATTTTCGAAACATTCAAAACTGAAATAGATGTTACCAATTATAAAAATCAAACCATAAAACTGCGAGAAAACATGAATTCTTTAGATGCAGTTGTGATTACAGCAGGAACTTTAGAATCTGGTGATAAAGCAAGAGTGTCGGTTTTAAAACCTTTAGATATTGTTACAACAGCAGGCTCTGCAGGAAATATTGTTGCCGCTTTACAAACTTTACCTGGAACACAAAGCGTAGGTGAAGACGGACGTTTGTTTGTACGTGGAGGTGAAGCAAACGAAACGCAAACTTTTGTAGACGGAATTCGTGTAGCTCAGCCATACGGTGCAACGACTAATAATTTGCCAACAAGAAGCCGATTTTCTCCTTTCTTGTTTAGTGGAATCGCTTTTTCTACAGGAGGTTATTCTGCTGAATACGGTGAAGCATTATCAAGTGTTTTGCTTTTGAATACTCAGGACGAAGAAGATCACGAAAAAACTGATATCGGATTGATGACAGTTGGTTTGAGTTTAGGAAACACACAAAAATGGAATAAAAGTTCTTTGAGTGTCAATATGATGTATGTTAATCTGGCACCTTATCAGGCGGTTATTCCTCAAAATGTAGATTGGAACAATCCGTATCAGTCTTTAGGAGGTGAAACGGTTTACAGATATAAATTTACAAATGGGATCTTCAAATTGTACGCTTCTTTCGATTCTGAAAGATTCGATTTAAATCAGAAAAATGTCAATTTTGAAAATCCGATCAGAACGGATATGAACAATAATAACTTCTATCTGAATTCATCTTACAAAGGAAGTATTGGACCAGGATGGCAGTTAACATCAGGAATCAGTTACGGTTATAGTAAAAATAAATTGAAATATGATGTTACCGGAATTGACAGTCAGGAAAATGCAGCGCAGCTAAAACTAAAATTGTCAAAAAAAGTATCCAATCATTTTAGATTGTCTTTTGGATCTGATTATTTTATTACGAAATACAATGAAGATATTGCTAGTACTACAGCTGTCCAAAACGGTTACGATTCTAATATTTTTGCATCTTATGCTGAAGGAGATATTTCATTTTCTACCAAACTGGCTTTAAAAGTAGGTTTAAGATATTCAAATAATAGTTTGTTAAATGAAAACGAAATTGCTCCGAGAGCTTCATTAGGATATAAACTTTCAAAAAGTAGTCAATTTTCTTTCGCTTACGGAGATTTCACACAGACCCCGGTTGTAGATTATATTAAATATTCAAAATACCATCAGTTTGAAAGCGAAAAAGCAAGGCATTATATTTTGAATTATACTTTTTCAAAACCAGGACAATTGCTTAGAACAGAGTTGTATTATAAAGATTACAACAACTTGGTTCAATACGATACAAGAGATATTCAGTATAATTCAGTTTTCAATAATAACGGATCGGGTTATGCAAAAGGATTCGATTTGCTTTGGAGAGATAGTAATTTGTACAAGAACTTAGAATATTGGATTTCTTACTCTTACATCGATTCAGAGAGACAGTATAAAAACTTTCCAAGTATGGTAACACCAAGTTTTGTAGCTAATCATAATTTATCTGTTGTAACAAAATATTTCATTACAGATTGGAAATCACAAATTGGTTTTACAAACAGTTTCAGTTCAGGGCGTCCATATAATGATCCAAATCAGACGCAGTTTATGAATGGAAAAACAAAATCATACAATAGTTTGAGTTTTAACTGGGCCTATTTACTAACCACACAAAAAATCCTTTATTTCTCTGTTTCGAACATTTTAGGAACAAAAAATGTTTTCGGATACGATTATGCCAGAAACCCAGATCCAAGTGGAGTGTATCAAAGACAAGCCGTAGTCCCAACTGCAGACAGATTTTTCTTCGTAGGTTTCTTCTGGACGATCAGTCAGAATAAAAATGAGAATCAGTTGAAGAATCTTTAAAAAAAGGAGCAAAGTGGCAAAGGCACAAAGGGACAAAGGCTGTCTGAAATTCGCAAAGAAACCTTTGTCACTTTGTCCCTCTGAACCTTTGTCTCTTTAAAAAAAACAATTCATCATCAAAAATCAACAACTCAGTATCATTTAATTTTAAAAGACTAAAAACCAATATACTTTTGAAGTATAAATTAGAAGAGACAAAGATAGAAAGTGACAAAGGTTCAAAGTTTAATAATTAGAAAATCAAATCTTTATCACTTTGTCTCTCTGAATCTTTGAGCCTTAAAAAAAAAGAGTTTCAATCAAAATCAAAAAACTTAGAACCTTAGAATCTCAGAACCTTAGTAACTTAAAAAAAGAAATCATGACCAAAATTATTACCATAACTATTTTATTTATCTGTAGCTTAATGTCTGCTCAAAATGTGAAATTAACTGTTGCTGTTTCAGGTGTAAAAAACAACACAGGAGTTGTCAAAGTTGGATTATATAATTCTGACGGAACGTTTCTTAAAACAACTTACAAAAGCCTTGCTTCTGAAATTAAAAATAACAAAGCAGTGGTAACATTGGAAAATCTTCCTGCTGGTGAATATGCGATTTCAACCTATCACGATGAAAACAACAACGGAAAATTGGACAGAAATGCTATGGGAATTCCATCAGAAGATTATGCGGCTTCAAACAATGCAAAGGGATTTATGGGACCGCCTTCGTATAAAGATGCTAAATTTGATGTCAGCAAAGATTCTAAAATTGAAATTGTATTCTAAAATAACTAATCCTATAAACAAAACCATTAAATAAGTTATAAAATGAAAAAGATCATCACATTAATCGCACTATTTGTTGTAGTAATAGCTTCAGCTCAAACACAATTTGAACAAGGAATGACGAAAGCTTTCGGACTTTGGAAAGAAGGAAAAAATACAGAAGCTTCTCAATTATTTGAACGAATTGCAGCAGCAGAGAAAAACAGTTATTTGCCAAATTATTATATTGCTTTGATTAACACTACGGCAGTATTTACAGAAAAAGACAAAACAAAAATCGATTTGTTATTGACAAAAGCACAAGATGCTTTAGATGTAGAATTGATAAAAGACCAAACCAATTCCGAATTGTATGTAATGCAGGCTTTAATTTATACAGGTTATGTTGTAGCAGATCCAATGACAAACGGAATGAAATATTCTGGAAAAGTAATGGAAGCTTATGCAAAAGCAAAAGCATTAGATCCGAACAATCCGAGAGCGGTTTTTGGCGAAGCAGATTATCAATTAGGAGGTGCAAAATGGACAGGAGTTGACACAAAACCTTTGTGCGCGCAAGTTGATAAATCTATTGAACTTTTTAATAATTTTAAACCAGCAACACCTTTTTCTCCAAAATGGGGATTAGAGAGAGCTTTGGAAATCCAAAAAACTTGTAAATAATAAAACAATATTAAACAGTTTATAATGAAAGAAAGAACATTTACCGATCTAAAAAGTGGAACAATAGTTTGTCTAAAGATTTCAATGGTCTTTGCTATAATATTTTCAGCTTCTTTAGGAGATGACTTAAATGTTAGGAATGTTCTTTTAACCTTTTTTATAAGCTGTCTCTATTCCTTCGGATTAGGCTTTGGTAACGGTTTTCTAAATGTGCTGTTAGATAGAAAATGGGATTGGCTGGAGCAAACAAATCTTAGAGTTTATTACGGAATTTTAGTAACCGTTTTATACACAGTTCCTGTCGTTTTAGCCATCAACTATTTCATTTTTGTGGTTTTGCAGGATGTAACTTTAGAGGTGTTTTTTGGAGCAAGAATGATTTGGGTTCACCTTTTTTATGTCATTTTATCTCTTGGAGTTTCGACTTTCATGCAAGCCAGAAGTTTCATGGTTAAATGGAAAAAGGCTTCGAAATTTGAAATCACACAGCAAAAAATTATTGCAGGAACGGCAAGTGCAAAATTTGAAAGCTTAAAAAATCAGATTGATCCGCATTTCTTGTTTAATAGTTTGAATGTTTTAAGTTCTTTGATTGAAGAGAATCCGGATAATGCGCAACGTTTTACGACTTCTTTGTCTAAAGTTTATCGATATGTTTTAGAACAAAAAGACAAAGAATTGGTTTCTGTTGAAGATGAATTGTCATTCGCAAAAACCTACATGAATCTGCTGAAAATGCGTTTCGAAAATAGTTTGTTTTACGAATTACCAAGTGATAACATCAATCCAGAAGCGAAAGTGGTGCCGCTTTCCTTGCAACTTTTGTTAGAGAATACAGTAAAACACAATATTGTAAGCGAGCAAAAACCGCTACACATTAGAATATTTATTGACGGAGATTATTTAGCCATTCAAAATGATCTTCAGAAGAAAGAAGTTTTGCAGGACAGACAAGGTGTTGGATTGCAGAATATTGTAAATCGATATGGAATTATAACCGACCGAAAAGTGCAGATTGAACAAGATGAAAAGAATTTTACGGTGAAGATTCCAATTTTAACGAAACAAATTGCGGTTATGGAAATGAGTACAGAATATACCGACGAAGCAAAAGCCTATTATAGAGCTAAAAAAAGAGTACAAGAATTAAAAGGTTTTTATGGAAATGTGATTTCATATTGTTGTGTGATTCCGTTTCTGGTTTTTATTAATCTAAGATTCTCACCAGGATTTCAATGGTTTTGGTTTTCTGCTTTAGGTTGGGGATTTGGAGTCGCTATGCATGCTTTTAAAGTTTTCGGTTACAGTTCAGATTGGGAAGAACGAAAAATTCGAGAAATTTTAGAAAGAGATAATAAACAAAAAACATGGAAATAATGACTGAAAAAGATTTTACTGAAGCGGATCGTTATTATGATGCTCAGAAAAAAGTAAAAGAATTAAGAGGATTTTACGAGCATCTTACCGTTTATGTTTTGTGTAATCCGATTGTAATTGTGGTTAATTATATGGTTTCTCCAGAATATCTCTGGTGGATTTGGTCGGTGATGGGATGGGGAATAGCGATAGTTTTACATGGATTAAAAGCTTTTGAATTTCCACCTTTTTTTAATAAAAAATGGGAAGCCAAAAAAATCCAGGAACTTTTAGAAAAAGAAGATAAACGCAGATTTGAAAGCAATGAAGACAAATTTGAGTAACGATCAGGAGCAAGCTATTCTGAAAGAATTAGCAAGCAAAAAAGTACATCAGCTGAAATCATTTTATAATCATTTAGTGGTTTATGCGATTGTCATGATTGTATTTCTTTTGAAAGAATATACCAATCTGCCACTTCATTTTATTCCAATAAAATATATCAATTGGGTGGTGATGATTATTTGGTCGGCTGTAATATTGGGTTCAGCAATTGATTTGTTTACCTCTTATAAAATTTTTGGACAACAATGGGAACAGCGTAAAATGAGAAGCATCTTAGAAAAAAAATATAAAAAACAAAAATGGGAATAATCATGGAAAGGAAGTTAAGCGAAGAGGAAAGATATATCGAGGCTAAAAAGAAAGTCGAAAATATTAAAGGTTTTTATGGGAATTTGGTTTCTTACGTATTAGTAAATGCTATTTTGATTTTCATTAATTTATATACTTCACCACAGTATTTATGGTTTTTCTGGCCATTATTATGGTGGGGAGTTGGAGTAGTTTTTCACGGATTAAAAGTTTTTGAAGTTTTTCCGGGAATGGGCAAAGAGTGGGAAGAAAGAAAGATCCAGGAATTTATGGAGAAGGAAAAAGAGAATAAAAATAAGTGGAAATAATTTTATAAAAGATATTATGGGACGTTTTAGAAGAAATATGTACGAGGAATACACGAGCCAGCATTCAGGTGAATATAGCAATGACGAAAGTTACAACGCAGCATACAAAAAAGTAAAAAAAATAAAGGGTTTTTACTCGCATTTGAAAGTGTACATTATCGTAAATTTGATCATTATTGTATCGAGTTTAACTAGAGATAATTTACACGGAGGAGTTGATTTTAGCGGTTTGTCTCAATGGCATACGTATTCGACTGCATTCTTTTGGGGAATTGGTTTAGTAGCACACGGATTGTCTGTTTTTGGATCGGATTTGTTTTTTAGTTCAGATTGGGAACAAAGAAAAATTCAAAAATATATGGACAAAGAGAATTCAAACAAAAATAAATGGGAATAACTTTAAACTAATATTTTTTCAAATATCATAATTTAATAAATGGTCACTTTAATTATAGAAGACGAAAAACCAGCAGCGAGATTACTGCAAAGAAAACTTGAAAAGTTGGATGTAAAGGTAGAAACCATGCTTCATTCTGTTGAAGAATCTATCGAATGGTTTGAGAATAATTCGCATCCCGATTTAATTTTTCTAGATATTCAATTGTCTGATGGGCTTTCATTTGAAATTTTTGAAAAAATTGATATTAAAAGTGCTATCATTTTTACAACGGCTTATGATGAATATGCATTAAAAGCTTTTAAATTGAATAGCATTGATTATCTTTTAAAACCAATTGACGAAGATGATCTGGAAACTGCTGTTTCTAAATATAAATCGAGAATTCCTCAATCAACAGGAGGAAATTCTAACTTGCAATTGGATTTTGAACAAATTCGCCAAATGCTTTCCAATCCATTTGAGAAAACCTATAAAAAGCGATTTACGGTTAAAATAGGACAACATTTAAAAGTTATTACAACTGAAGAAATCGAATGTTTTTTTAGTGAAAACAAAGGAACTTATATTCATACTTACGAGAATCGTGATTATTTAATCGATTCTACTTTGGAGATTTTAGAACAAGAATTAGACAAGAAGGATTTCTTTCGCGTAAGCAGAAAATTTATTGTGCCATTAAAAGCAATTAAAGAAATTCAGGTATATACCAATTCCCGTTTAAAAGTGATTTTACCAAGTTACAAAGAAGATGAGGTTATTGTAAGCCGCGAAAAAGTGCAGGATTTTAAGACATGGTTGGGATAATTTTTTGTTAGAAGAAAGAAAAAAGATGTGAGAAGAAAGAGTTTTATGTAAAATATAATAATAAAAAAAGGGACGAAAAATTTTCGCCCCTTTTTTGTATCTAAAATCTATTGATTATTTACTCAAACGATGCAAAGTAAATGTCATCGCACTCAAAAGGAAAAATGCCATAATTTGGTGAATTAATCCTAAAGCCAAAGGTACGCTGTATAATAAAGTGAAAACGCCAAGTAAAAATTGAATGAAAACAAAAATAACTAATAAGTTAATTCCATTCGCCTGAGTTTTAGTAAGCGTATATTTTTTGCTTTTGAAGAAAAGGAAAAGAATAATCGCAACTACTACATAAGCAAAAGTTCTGTGTACAAACTGAACCCCACTTTTTCCTTCAATTAAATTTTTGATTAAAGAAGACTGCTCAATAAAAACCGATTCGTGAATAAATTCTCCGTCGCTCATTAAAGGCCAGTGATTGTGAATTAATCCTGCATTTAAACCAGCTACAAATCCGCCGTAAATAATCTGGATTAATAAAGCAACTAAAGCAAAACGAGCAATTTTACGAAGTGGTAAAATCTTATTGATATTTCTTTCGGGATAAATTAAATCCAATGCCACCCAAAGTGTATAGGCAAAAGTGATAAAGGCAAAAGTTAAGTGTAGTGAAAGTCTAAAATGGCTCACATCTGGATTATCAATTAAACCGCTTCTTACCATAAACCATCCTAAGAATCCCTGGAAACCTCCCATTGCCAAAAGCACGATACATTTTTTGATCGTGTCTGTATCTAATTTCTTTTTAGCTAAAAAGTAAACAAAGGGTACAAAGAAAACCAAACCAATAATACGACCGATAAAACGGTGGAACCATTCCCAGAAGTAAATGAATTTATAATCTGCTAATTGAAAATCGTTGTGGATATTGATTTTCTGATATTCTGGAAATTTTTTGTATTCGTCAAAAGCAGCTTGCCATTTGGCTTCTGTTAAAGGTGGAAACGTATCGGTTACCAAATGCCAGTCGGTCATAGATAAACCTGAATTAGTTAAACGTGTGATGCCGCCCACGACAACCATTAAAAATAATAAAACACAACCTGATAGTAACCAAATGATTACTGATTTATTCTCTTTTTTCATTCTTTTCCGATTAATTCGATTTCGTTTTTGTTTTTTGTTTTGGAAATTCTTTTTAAATAGAATTTAGCAAAATAATAGTTTGTTATAATATTTAAAGTAAATGCTATAATTGATTTAATAATTCGACTAGC
Source organism: Flavobacterium panacis (assembly GCF_024649945.1). Classification (GTDB taxonomy): domain Bacteria; phylum Bacteroidota; class Bacteroidia; order Flavobacteriales; family Flavobacteriaceae; genus Flavobacterium; species Flavobacterium panacis. The sequence continues at coordinate 190,328 of NZ_JANKMS010000007.1, forward strand.
ATAACCATGATTGATTTCAATTTTGAAAGTATTTATCAATAAATTTTGTTCAAATGCATAAGTTAAAATGCCAGAAACAAAAATTGAAACAATGCAGAAAAAGAAAAATATAAGAATATATTTAAAACGCTTCTGATTGTTTTTGAGTCTTTTAAAAAAAAGAATATTTGATAAAACTATTATAATTACGATAGTCAGTAATAAAATAAAGCCGATAGTATCCATTACTTCTTAAGCGTTAGATTTAATTTCTCAGCTCTCTTAATCACAAAATCATAAGCCGCTTGATATTCATTTGGAATATCTCCTTCTAAAATAGCTTCTTTTACCGCTTCTTTTAAAATTCCGATTTCGCGCGAAGGTTTCAAATCAAACATTTCCATAATTTCTTCTCCAGTAATTGGAGGTTGGAAATTACGAACGTGATCTCGTTCTTCAACTTCAACAATTTTCTTGCGGACAACTTCGAAGTTTTTATGATACTTTTTGAATTTCGCAGGATTTTTGGTTGTGATGTCGGCTTCACATAAAGTCATTAAATCTTCTACATCTTCACCCGCATCAAAAACCAAACGACGAACTGCACTATCAGTCACAATATCCTGAGCCAAAACAATCGGACGCGAACTCATGATAACCATTTTCTGAACAAACTTCATTTTATGGTTCAAAGGCATGTGTAGACGTTCGAAGATTTTCTTAGCCATTTTTCCGCCAAGAAATTCATGACCGTGAAAAGTCCATCCTTGTTTTTTAGTGAAACGTTTGGTTGGCGCTTTTCCAATATCATGCAATAATGCCGACCAACGCAACCAAACATCATCTGTATTTGGACAAATATTATCGACAACTTCCAACGTATGGTAAAAGTTATTTTTATGCGTATGGCCTTCAATTTCTTCAACCTGATTCAAAGCGGTTAATTCAGGTAAAATAATATCCAAAAGTCCTGTTTTGTATAAAAGTAAAAATCCTATTGAAGGTTTTGGTGTAGAAAGGATTTTGTTTAATTCGTCAACGATTCTTTCGCCAGAAATAATTTTAATACGATCAGCATTTTTTGTGATGGCATTCAATGAATTTTCTTCAATCTCAAAATTCAATTGAGTCGCAAAACGAATTGCACGAAGCATTCTCAATGGGTCATCAGAATAGGTAATATCTGGATCCAAAGGCGTTTTGATTGTTTTAGTTTCTAAATCTGTTAAGCCATTAAAAGGATCTAAAAGATCTCCGAAATTATTTTGGTTTAAAGACAAGGCAAAAGCATTGATCGTAAAATCACGACGATTTTGATCGTCTTGCAAAGTTCCGTTTTCTACAATCGGATTTCGGCTATCACGGCTATAAGATTCTTTTCTTGCGCCTACGAATTCAATATCTGTATCTTCAAAGCGAAGCATTGCAGTTCCATAACTTTTGAAAACCTGAACTTTCGGTTTGTTTGGAAGTAAATCAGAAACTTTAAGCGCTAATTCAATGCCGCTTCCAACTGCTACAACGTCGATATCTTTTTTCGAACCTCGATTTAAAAGCAAATCACGAACAAATCCGCCGATCACATACGAGTCAACGTTCAATTCCTGAGAAGCTTTCGAAATGATATCGAAGATTTTGTTTTTTAAAGCAGATTTATAGTTTGTTTGTATAGCCACGAATTCACTAATTTTTATAAAATAATACGTTTATGTTCAAGTGAGGTAGAATTAAAGTTTGCTAAAATTGCTAACTTATTTTTGGAAACTTTTAGATAATTAAGACATTGTGAGATGTATTTTGGATGCAAAAAATCACTTGATTTTATTTCAAGTATGATTTGATCAAACAAAACAAAATCAGCATAAAACTTATGATCTAATATAATGTCTTTATAGTTTACCAAATATTCTTTTTCTCTTTCAAATGGAATATTGGCTTTCTTGAACTCATATTCTAAAGCATCTTTATATACAATTTCAGAAAAACCTCCACCTAAATTTCTATGAACATCAAATAAAATTCCCATTATCTGATAGCTTTCCTGCTGATACAATATTTTTGTCATGATCTAAATTTTTTCCGCCACGAATTCACGAATTTTTCTAATTAATTTTAAAAAGTTAATTCGTGAATCTGTGGCTATTATTTAGAATACAACTTTCAATTTTGTATTGAAAATGTTTTTGGAATTTTATGGTTGCAAATTTACAACATACAAAATGCCTTTTATAATCTATCGTTGACTTTTTTGAATAAATTCACAATTTTTCAATTGAATTTTATGAAAATAAAAAACAGGGGAGGGGGAACTATACGGATTAATCTAAATTTTCCGCCACGAATTCACGAATTAATTTTAATCATTTCGAATAAATTCGTGCGATGAATTACACGAATTCATCCGAAATTATACTCAAAGATTTTAAAAAATAAATTTGTGATTTTTGCCGTGATCTAAATTTTCCGCCACTAATTCACGAATTAATTTTAATTATTTCGAATAAATTTGTGCGATGAATTACACGAATTCATTCGAAACTAAACTCAAAGATTGTAAAAAAAAAATTCGTGAATTAGTGGCGAAAAAAAAATATACACACATAGAACAAATCAATTATGATAATCTGTTTTTAGAATTTCAATTTGTATTTTTGGATCATAGAAAAACGTACAAATGAAAATTGTTATATCTCCAGCGAAATCATTGAATTTCGAAAAAGAATTACCAACATCTCAATATACAGAACCTTCATTCTTAAAAGAAGCGAGAGTGGTTCATAAAGTAGTAAAACAAAAAAAGCCAGCTGAATTGTCAGAATTAATGTCTATTTCAGACAAATTAGCCGATTTAAACTGGAAAAGAAATCAGGATTGGAAAACACCTTTTACACCAGAAAATGCGCGTCCGGCAGTTTATACTTTCGATGGTGATGTTTATACAGGTTTAGATGCTTATTCAATTCCGTTGGATAAATTAGATGTTTTACAAGATAAACTTCGAATTTTATCAGGTCTTTATGGACTTTTAAAACCTTTAGATTTAATGCAGGCATACCGTTTAGAAATGGGAACTAAAATGCCGGTTGCAGAATCTAAAAACCTTCATGAATTCTGGAAACCAACTGTAACAAAAGCTTTAAACAAAGAATTAAAAAAAGACGAATTATTCGTGAATTTAGCGAGTAATGAATATTTCTCTGCTGTTGATGTGAAAGCTTTGAAAGTTCCAGTAATTACTCCAGATTTTAAAGATTACAAAGATGGAAAACTAAAAATGATCAGTTTCTTTGCTAAAAAGGCGAGAGGTATGATGGTTCGTTATATTATCGATACCAATGCGGAAACTATAGAGGATTTAAAAGGTTTTGACTACGAAGGATATAAGTTTGATGCCAATCTTTCGAAAGGGAATCATTTGGTTTTTACGAGATAGGTTTTTGAGTTTTCTAAATTTTTAAATTTTCAATGAAATTATATTTTATCTTTTTTATTAATATCCTTTTTGTTTCCAATTTATTTAGTCAAAGCAATGTTGAAGGCTTAACCATTAAATTTAAAAAAATATCAGAAGATTACATTATTCCTGGGCAGGCAAATGGTCCTCTTGGAGCTTCATTGATTGAGGCACGGGAAGGAATGAAATTTGTAAAACTTAAAGTAACTCTGAAAAATGAGGGAACCAAAAATTGTGTTTTCAATTTTGAGGATGTTTATATTTCGACTGAACAAGATAGTTTATATCGATTTCATAGTTTTCAAGGATATTTTGTAAGCGCTGCGACAAAAATTAAACCTCAAAAAGAAATAGATCGTATCTTATTATTTGAGTTTGATGATAAGATGACACCCAAAGAGTTATTTATAGAAGATAAAAGATACAGGATTATTCAAGAGAAAAAATAAAACAAATAAAAAGCCGAGTTACAGGAAAGTAAACTCGGCTTTTTCGTATTATAAATAATTATTAAAATATTAATGCATCGCATCTGCGGGATTAACCTTGTTTTTTCCTTTTTTAATGAAAAGGATAATCGGAATACAGCATAAAAACATAATTCCAAGATACAGGAAGATATCCATATAAGCCATTACAGTACTTTGTTTCATGACTGACATTTCGATTGCCTGATACGCTTTTTTCAAAGCTACATCGGCGCTATATCCTTTTGCCATAAAAGCGTGTTGCATTCCTGCAATTCGTTGCTGCACTTCGAATTTTGCTGGATCTAAATTGTTAATTAAATCCACTCGATGTGACTGACTGAAACGTGTGATGAAAGTGGTAATAATTGCAATACCAAAAGAACCACCTAACTGACGCATCATTCCGGTAAATGCTGCTCCTTCACCAATTTGTTTTCCTTTTAAAGTAGAAAGAGAAAGAGTCGTGATAGGAACGAAAAGTAATCCTAAACCAATTCCTCTTAAAATTAAAGGCCAATACATATGTTCAACACCAGTGTCTGGTGTCATTCGGCTGTACATCATAAAAGTAAAGAAGAAGAAAATTAAAAATCCTACTCCAACCATATAACCCTGAGGTACACCTTTCTGAATCATATTACCCACAAACGGCATCATAAAGGCTGTTGTGATAGATCCCGGAATTAATAATAAACCGGCATCAGTTGCTGTCCATCCTAAAATTGACTGCGTATAAATTGGGATAATCAATGTTGATCCGTATAAACCAAAACCAAGAATAAAACACATTATGGTTCCAATTCTTAAATTTCCATCTTTTAAAACACTTAAATTTACGATTGGATGTTTATAAGTAAGCTCTCTCCAGATAAATAAAACCAATCCAAGAACGGTCACAACACTTAATGTTACAATTAGCGAATCATTAAACCAGTCGTCCTGCTGTCCATGTTCTAATACGAATTGTAAAGATCCAATAAAAGTACTTAATAAGATAATTCCCCACCAGTCAACCTGATTGGCTTTTAGTTTCTCTCCATATTTTGGACTTCTAACAAAAGTTAATGCCAAAATAGTAGCAATAATCCCTAAAGGAATATTGATATAGAAAATATAAGGCCAAGAATAGTTATCTACTAAATAACCTCCCAAAGGCGGACCAAGAGTTGGACCAACAATTACACCCATTCCGTAAATAGCCTGTGCCATTCCACGTTTTGCCACGGGATAACTTTCTGTAATAATCGTTTGGGCTGTTACAAGTAACGCTCCACCACCCATACCTTGTACGAATCGGAAGGCTACAAGTTCCCAAATATTAGTGGCGTTACCACACAAAAAAGAGCAGACTGTAAATATTATAATGGAAGCCACAAAATAATTACGTCTTCCAAATTGCTGTGATAGCCAGCTCGTCATCGGAATTACAATAACATTCGCAATTGCGTATGCTGTAATTACCCATGCCACATCGGTCAAGGTAGCTCCAAGACTTCCGCGCATGTCTGTCAGCGCTACGTTTACAATCGTCGTATCTACAATTTCCAACAGTGCACAAAGCACTGCTGTAATCGTAATGATAACACGTCTGAAACCGTATTCTACTAAATCGTCGTCTTGTACTGCTGCTGCCATTTATATTATTTCAAATGTACATCAACGTCAACGTTCATACCTGGTCTTAAAAGTTTTACTTTTTCAGGATCGTTTGATTGGTCGATACTAATTTTTACTGGTAATCTCTGAATTGTTTTTACGAAGTTTCCTGTTGCATTATCAGGAGGTAATAATGAAAAACGAGATCCTGTAGCAGGTGAAAATGAAGTTACAGTTCCTTTAAACTCATAGTTTGGGTAAGCATCTACTTTTAGACTTACTTTTTGTCCTATCACCATTTTGTTTAACTGTGTTTCTTTAAAGTTAGCTACAACCCAAGCTTCACTATTGTTGATGATGTAGAATAAAGATTGTCCTGGCTGAACTAATTGTCCTGGCTGAATATCAACTTTAGAAACCTGACCATCAATTGCAGCTGTAACTACTGTGTAGCTTAAGTTTAAATGTGCAACGTCAAGCATTGTTTTTGCTTTTTTGATGTTTGCAGCAGCAACTTCTGTTTGTTTGTCAGAAACTTTAGATTTTGACTGAATAACTGATTTTTGGTAAGAAGTAGCTTTTTGTTGTTGTTCTAAAACACGTACTTGGTTTTCTGCCTCATCTTTTGCTGCCTGAGCCTGCTCGAATTGTTGCTTTGTAATAGTATGTGTTTTGTACAAGTTGTTGTAACGGTTAAAATCGTTTGTAAGCTGTCTCAATCTAATTCTTGCGCTTTCGATAGAACCGCTTGCAGATCTCATTTGAGCATCTGAAACAGAAATACTTGCATAAGCACTTCCGATATCAGCTTTTGCAGCTTCAAACTGACCTTCAGCTCCTAATAAAGCAGCATTTGCTTCATCAATTTTTAATTGGTAATCTCTTTTATCGATAGTAAACAGAGTATCTCCTTTTTTTACATAATCATTATCTTTCACAAAAACTTTGCTGATATATCCTGAAACTCTCGGAATAATCGGATTCATTCTTTTCTCAATTTGAGCATCATCCGTTTCTTCGTGTGCTTGAGCGTGTAAGTATTTAGATATTCCGTAAGTTCCTCCCCCTAAAACCAAAACGGCTAGTATGATGATGAATTTTTTATTTGTCTTTTTCTTTTCCATGAGAGCTGTCGATTATATTTTAGAAAGATTGAATGATTGTGATAATTGTCCTGATACTGAAAGTAATTCGTAATACTTTTGAATTATTGTAGCCTTAGATACAGCTGTATTGATTTTGGCACTTAAATGTTCAACATCTGCTTCAACCAAATCATTAGTGTCAGCTAGACCATTGTCGAACTTATCTTTTACCAATCTGTAATTTTCAGCCGCTTGTTGAAGTGCTTCATTGTAAACCACACTTTGGTTGATTGCTAAATCATAGTCTTCAAGAGATTTCTGAACTTCAACTTTAATACGGTCTGTCATGATAGCCTCAGTATTTTTTACTTCCAACGCTCTACTTTCAGCTTCTTTTACGTGAGCGCTGTTTTTTAGAATTCCAGATAAATCATAAGATAAACCTAAACCAAAATTCATTGCATATTTTACAGTAATAATGTCTTTAAGATCTAAAGCAGTGTATCCTCCAAGTAATGAAAGCGTTGGATAATAAGCTGCTTTTGCAATTCGAATATTTGCTTCAGAAGCTTTAGATTGCAAACGAATCGCCTCTAAATCTTTTCTACTTTCAAGCGCCAATGCATCTGTTGTTGGAGCATTATTTGTTTTTAAATTAAAGAAATCATCTTCGTTAACCTGAAGCTTTGTTTCTGGAGCTAATTTAAGTAAAGTCGTTAAATAAAAATTGATATTGTTTAAGTTGTTAGTAGCTTCATCAATAGATAATTGAGTTTTTGAAACTAATAATTGCGCTTTCAACAAATCGTTTCTCGGAATAATTCCGTTTTTCTCTAATTCTGTAAAATCAGTTACACGCTGCTTAGCACTTTTTTGGTTTTCGTTTAAAACGTCCAAAGTTTTTTGAGCTTTGTATAAAGCCGTGTAATACGTAATTACTCTTAAAGCAACATCCTCTTTAGTTTTTGCAGCCGTAGCAGTTTCAGCTTCATACATGCTGTCATAAGCATCTATGCTGCTTTGAATTTTAAATCCTGCAAAAATGGGTAAACTTAAATTTGCCATTCCTAACATTGCACGATCTGGAGAAGCTAAAGTAGCTGCGTTTTCACCTTCGTTGTGCATGTCAATCGAAGCTTTTGTAAGGCGCTGATATTGTCCAGAAATTTTAAGATCTGGATACTGATTGTTTTTCACGGCTGTTAACTCGTGTTTTTTGGTGTTTACCTTAGTGTTGGCAAGTGTAACTTCGTTACTCTTTTCCCAGGCCATTTTTACGGCTTCGTCTAAGGTTAAACTTGTTTTTTCTTGTGCTTCTATTGAAGATATCCCGATAAAGAATACTCCAAAGAGCATTAATTGACTAATTTTCATAAACAAGTAGCGCTTTTATAGTTTGTTGAATGTGCTTTGTAAGATCGTTTTTAATGTAATTGTTAAACATTTCTTCTGTTTTTAAATCCAGTAATTCTTCGAAGAAAGAGCGATTCATGTGAAAGTGAAAAAAGGTTCCAATAATTGTCGGAGTAATCAGCTGGATATTAATGTCTTTCCTGAAAACACCTTCAGTTTGACCTTGTTTGATAATGCTTTCAACAGACTTTAAATTTCCCTTTTTAAGATCTGTGAACGCCTGAAGGCTTTTTTCTCTTTTTTTATTGTTTAATTCAAAATGTAAAACCCTGTAAATCCCTTTGTTAAGGCAAATTCTGTTAATGTAAATTTCGATTAATTTATTGACTTTTTCAAGGGGTTCTAGATTTTCCTTTAATAAATTTTCGAGTTGCAGTTTTAAATCAACAGTTTTATGAAAGATCAAGGCTTCTAAAAGCTTTTCTTTTGAACCAAAATAATACGAAACCATGGCAATATTAATTTTTGCCTCTTTGGAAATGTCCCGTATCGATGTTCCCTCAAATCCTTTCTCAGAAAACAGCGTCTCAGCTACGTTAAGAATCTGAATTTTTTTATCGTTTAATTCGATGTTTGACATAGTAGTGTTTCTAATCGGATGCAAAATTAAACACTTGTTTAATTTAAACACTTGTTTAATTTTGTTTTAACATAATATTAACATAAAACGGTTTCGATAATTTGGAACAAAAAAAAGCTGAAATACTTGGTATTTCAGCTCTTAACGAATTTATTTGTCTAATTTTATTTTGATAGGATTTTGTCTGGTGTCAAATACGTTGGTGACATAAACAACATTTTTGTATTCATCAATCCAGTAGATTATTTTATAATTTTTAAAAATTAAATACCTAAAATCCTGAATTCTTTCTGATAAAAGTTCTTCTTTTTGACCGCCATAAGCATTATACTCAAGTGAAAGTGAAGAGTCTACTAAACCATTTATTAATGCTTTTGCGACTTTTATTCCTGCTTTGTATTTATAATATTCAAAAATATCTGTGAACTTATCTTCGGCAAATTGGGTCCAGTAAACAGTTAATCCCATTTTTGAATTCTCGATTTTAAATCTTTACCGGAGGTAATTCGACCATGAGCAACATCATTTATAGATTGATCAATTTCAGTATTAAATTGATCTAAACTCATAGGTTTCATTTCCAGATCTAGTAATTGTACTTTTTGCTCATGAAGCAATTTTTCGAGCTGATGGACTATTTCTTCATTTTGCAATCTCAAAAATTCTTGCACAAATGATATTTTACGAGCTTCTAAATCCATAATAATTGATTTTATTCAAAGGTATAAAATATTTGAAAAGGTTATGTTTACAGATTCTTAAAATAAAAAACGGTATTTAAATTTATTTTTAAATACCGTATTCAATTATTTTCTATGAATTGATTATCGAATTTCCCCGACAAACTCAGCTATTTTCTTGCTTCCGTTTTCACTTAAATGTTTAATAAAAGCACTTCCAATAATAGCTCCTTTTGCATATTTAGTTGCTTGATTGAAAGTTTCTTTATTTGAAATTCCGAAACCAACAATTTGAGGATTTTTTAAATTCAAATTTGATATTCTTTCAAAATATTCTTCTTGAACATTTCCAAAACCGCTTTGAGATCCCGTAACACTTGCAGAGCTTACCATATAGATAAATCCGTTTGAAACGCTGTCAATAAAACGAATTCTTTCATCTGAAGTTTGTGGCGTAATCAAAAATACATTGATTAAACCATATTTTTCGAAAATGGCTTTGTATTCATCTGCGTAAACATCAACAGGAAGATCTGGAATAATTAAACCGTCAATTCCAATTTCAGCACATTTTTTGCAGAAAGCTTCAACGCCATATTGTAACATCGGATTAAAATATCCCATAATAATTAACGGAATTTTTACGCTTTCGCGGATGTTCTTCAGCTGATCAAAAAGAATTTGAGTGGTCATTCCGTTATGAAGTGCCTGAGTTGAACTCGCCTGAATTGTTGGCCCATCTGCCAAAGGATCACTGAATGGAAGTCCAATTTCGATTAAGTCGACGCCATTCTTTTCTAGATCCTGAATCATCTGCACGGTATCATTTAAATTTGGATATCCTGCAGAAAAATAGATGGATAGTATTTTTTTATCTTCTTGTAATTTCTGAGTTATTCTGTTCATTAGTATGTATCTTTATCCTGATCGATTTTAAAAATCGATCAGGTATTTTTTATCGTAATATATTTTCGATTACTTATTTTCGGTGTAAACCCAAGCCGTTCTTCCAGATTGAAGTTTTACCTGAACTCTTTTGTATGAATTAGATTCAAACTGATCCACTTTTAACAATTCTGGATTAGAAATTTCAAATACAACACCGTGTATAATGTCTTCTAGACTTTCGCTTGGTACAGCCACAACATAATCTGCCATTCCAAATTCTTCTTCTATTTGTAGACTTTTAAGTTTAAAACCTAGTATTTGATCTGGAGATCCAACTAAAACTTTATTAAAAATCTGCATTTGAATTTGTTTCGATCTTATTGTTCCGTATGAGAATAATAGTTCCATAATTATGATTTTCTCTTAATTTGTTAGCGTTTTGGATTGCTTGATCCGAACGTCCAAATTACAATTTTTATTACAATTTAAAGTAATCTATATAATTATCTAAATCTTTATCACCTCGACCAGAAAGACTGATCACCACAATATCTGTAGGTTTAAATTTTTTCTGATCTAAAACAGCAAAGGCGTGAGCACTTTCAATTGCTGGAATAATTCCTTCTAATTTGGTTAATTGAAGACCTGCATTCATAGCGTCATCATCAGTTACAGAGAAAAATTCTCCTCTTCCACTTTGTGCTAAATGTGCGTGTAAAGGTCCAACTCCAGGATAATCCAAACCTGCTGAAATAGAATATGGTTCTGTAATTTGTCCATCTGGAGTTTGCATTAAAAGGGTTTTACAACCGTGAATAACACCAACTTTTCCTAATTTACTTGTTGCAGCACTGTGTCCGCTGTCAACACCTTTTCCGGCAGCTTCAACGGCGATAATTCCAACTTCTGGCTCGTGCAAAAAGTGATAATACGTTCCCGCAGCATTACTTCCTCCACCGATACAAGCGACTACATAATCAGGATTTTCACGTCCTTCTTTTTCTTTCAATTGCCATTTGATTTCTTCCGAAATGATACTCTGGAAACGCGTTACCATATCTGGATAAGGATGTGGTCCAATCGCCGATCCGATGATATAATGTGTGTCAACAGGATTATTAATCCAATCACGAATTGCCTCGTTTGTAGCGTCTTTTAATGTTCTTGAACCCGAAAGTGCCGGACGAACTTCTGCGCCTAACATTTTCATACGAGCTACGTTTGGCGCTTGACGAGCAATATCAATTTCGCCCATATAAACGATACATTCGATTCCCATTAAAGCACAAACCGTTGCTGTCGCTACCCCATGTTGTCCAGCTCCAGTTTCGGCAATAATTCTCTTTTTGCCTAAACGTTTCGCCAATAAAATTTGCCCAATGGTATTGTTTACTTTATGTGCTCCAGTGTGGTTTAAGTCTTCTCTTTTTAGATACACTTTGGTATTGTATTTTTCAGACAAACGTTTTGCAAAATACAACGGACTTGGGCGTCCAACATAATCTTTAAGCAATTGATTGAACTCAGCTTTAAAATCTGGTTCGTCCATTATACTTAAATATTTCTGACGTAATTCTTCTACGTTTGGATATAACATTTCAGGAATATAAGCTCCTCCAAATTCTCCGTAATACCCTTTTTCGTTAACGTTAAAACTCATTTTATTTAAATTTTAAAAGTTGGCAACATCAAACTTGCGTTTGAAATTGCTAAATAGGTTTTTATTTTTTAGGCCTGGTTCGATTTCAAATTTACTATTTACATCGACTGCATAAATAGGTAAATTGGTTTTTGAAATTTCTTCAATAGCTTTTAACTCGTTCATTCCGATTCCACCACTCAAAAAGAAAGGTTTTTTAGAATTGTATTTTTTTAAGATTGTCCAGTCGAAAGTTGTTCCGTTTCCGCCTGGAAGTTTTCCTTTTGTGTCAAACAGAAAATAATCTGCAATTTCTTCAAAAGGTTTTATAACTTCAAAATCGAAATTTTCATCTGCTGAAAATACTTTAATGATTTCGATTTTCTTTGACAATTGTTTTTTTAATTCTGATATAAATTCAACTGATTCTGTACCGTGTAATTGAACGGCTTGTAAATTGTATTTTTCAACTTTTTCAAGAATTTCTTCTTGATTTTGATTGACAAAAACGCCTACTTTTTTGATTGTTTTTATCAGTTCGGGAATATTCCCATTGCAATATCTAGCGGACTTTTCCCAGAAAATAAATCCCATATAATCGGGTAGGAGTGCGCCTACTTCGAGGATATTTTCTGGATATTTCATGCCGCATATTTTGAGTTTCATTTTTATTTTGTTTTTGCCGCGAAGGCGCTAAGACACTAAGTTTTTGTTTTTTTTTGCCACGAATTGCACTAATTTCCACGAATTGAATTAGTGTAATTTGTGAAATTCGTGGCAAACTTTTTACAGTTTGCTGATAAATTCTGTTGCTGCAACACCTGCATTATCTGTTTTCATGAAGTTTTCTCCAATTAAAAAACCTTTGTATCCATAAGGCTTTAATTCTTGAATGGCTTCTACTGATGAAATTCCGCTTTCTGAAACTTTTACAAAATCATTCGGAATTTGTGATGCCAATTCTTTACTGAAATCTAAGCTTACTTCGAATGTTTTTAGGTTTCTGTTGTTTACGCCAATCATGTCTAAAGTCGGCATGATTGATTTTTCTAATTCTTCTTGATTATGAACTTCTAACAAAACTTCTAAACCTAATTTTTTAGCAAATTCAGATAAAGATTTGATTTCTTCGCGAGTTAAAACTGCAGCGATTAACAAAATCAAATCGGCTCCGTGTGCTTTTGCTTCTAAAATTTGGTATTCGTCTACAATAAATTCTTTTCGTAAAAGCGGAATATTTACGGAAGCTCTTGCTAAAAGTAAATCGTCTAATGATCCGCCAAAATATTTTCCGTCTGTTAAAACTGAGATTCCGCAAGCACCAGCGTTTTCGTAACCTTTTACTACTTCTTCAACGGTAAAGTTATTGTTGATGATTGATTTTGAAGGAGAACGACGTTTGTGCTCTGCGATAATTCCAGAATTACTTTCTTTTAATTTTTGACTAAGAGAAATAGTCTGCTTTCCAAAAAATACTGAAGCTTCCAACTGAGAAATCGGAATAATCGATTTCTTCAAAATCACTTCTTGTTTTTTGTCTATTATTATTTTATCTAAAATGTTCATTGTTGTTGTTTTGCCACGAAGTCACAAAGGCGCAAATTTTATTAGTGCTAATTCGTGAAATTTGTGTTTGTTTTTTATTTACTTAATTCTTGTAATTTTTTCAATGCCTGATGTCCTTTTCCTGATAGCAAACTTTCTTTTGCTAATTCAAAACCTTCTTTTGGAGAACATTTTGTAACGGTTGAAATTGCCATTGCAGCATTGGCACAAACCACATTATTTTGGGCTTCGTTTCCTTTTCCTGAAATGATGTTGGTGAAAATTTCTGCTGATTCTTCAATAGTTTTTCCGCCTTCAATTTCTGTTTGAGATAAAAGACGAACACCAAAATCTTCTGGATTCAACATTCCTTCCATATGGTTAGAAATCGTTTTGGTTGGACCAGTTAACGAAATTTCATCATATCCGTCAAGCGAATGTAAAATCGTGAAATTCGTATCTGTATTTTGATACAAATAAGCATACATTCTTGCCAATTCTAAGTTGAAAACACCAACCAATTGATTCTGCGGAAATGCAGGATTTACCATTGGCCCCAACATATTAAAGAAGGTTTTTACAGCCAATTCTTTTCTAATTGGGCCAACATTTTTCATAGCTGGGTGAAATAGGGGAGCGTGTAACACGCAGATTCCTGCCTGATCAATACATTTTTCTAGAAATGCAGGATCGTTGCTAAATTTAATTCCCATTTTCTCCATCACGTTGCTTGATCCAGAAATAGACGAAACTCCGTAATTTCCATGCTTTGCGACTTTTATTCCAGCTCCTGCTGAAACAAAAGAGGCTAAAGTCGAAATGTTGAAAGTGTCTTTTCCGTCACCACCCGTTCCGCATAAATCGATAGTGTTGTAGGCTGATAAATCAACACGAATACATAATTCTAATAAAGCTTCGCGAAAGCCAGAAAGTTCATCAATTGTAATGCTTCGCATCATAAAAACAGTCAAAAATGCCGAAATCTGACTTGGATTATACTGACCGCTTGAAATATTAATCAATACGTTTTTTGCTTCTTCTTTGGTAAGCACTTCGTGGTTGATTAATTTGTTTAATATAGTTTTCATTCTTTTAAAGTTGCTAAGGTTCTGAGATACTAAGATTCTAAGTTTTTACTGTGACTGTGACTGTAAACTGAGACTGATTACTAGCTATTAATCCAATTCTCTAAAATCCTTTTCCCGTTTGGTGTTAAAACACTTTCTGGGTGAAATTGAACGCCTCTTACATCGTAATTTTTGTGTCTTAAAGACATAATTTGACCATTTTCGTCAACAGAAGTTGCTTCTAAATCTTCTGGTAAGTTAGCGTCTACGACCCAAGAATGGTATCTTCCTACTTCGAATTCATTTCCTAAACCTTCAAACAAAATTTCGTCTGAAACTAGTGTTTTTACGTTTGTCGCTACGCCATGATATACTTTATCAAGGTTTGAAAGTGTTCCGCCAAAAACTTCTGCGATTGCTTGTTGTCCTAAACAAACTCCCAAAATACTTTTTGTTGGACTGTATTTTTCGATTACTGCTTTTAATAAACCTGCTTCATCTGGAATTCCAGGTCCTGGAGAAAGTAATATCTTCTCGAAAGATGCAATTTCATCAATATCAAATTCGTCGTTTCTGTAAACGGTAACTTCGCAGTTTAAATCTTCTAAATAGTGCACTAAGTTGTAAGTGAAACTATCGTAATTGTCTATAACTAAAATCTTTTTCATTTTTTTTTAAGGTGCTAAGTTGCTAAGGTTCTAAGATGCTGAGTTTTTTACTTAAAACTTAGACTGAGACTGGCAACTAATTTTTTTATTATTTCTCTCGAACGTATTTTTCGATGATAACTCGATCTACGCCTAATTTTTCTACTTTTTCTACTCCTTTTTGAATTAAAGTGTCGTTTTGGACTTTCACTACAAATTCAAATTTGCTGTTTTCCCAATCGCGGTTGTTGAAATACTCTAGATTTTCTGTGTAAATACTGTCTTTCAAAGTATATTTTCCGCCTCCTGCAAAATACAATGCTGCTGTTGAATCTTTTCCGTTTTTTAAATCATGGTTCAAAAAAGCAAAATGTGTATCATTTATAATTTTAATCATTTTTGTTTTTGAATTGAAAGTCGAAAACGTAGAATCTTTCTCTGTCGTTTCAGCCGATATAAGACGCCAGGTTCCTTCAATCTGATTCTTCTTTTCTGAATTACAAGAAGTCAGCGTAATTATTAAAACTAAAATAGATACTGCTCTTTTCATGGTTTTATAGTTTGTTTGTTAATTGTTTCAAGTTTCAGGTTTCAAGTCTGTGACTAAAAACTGTGACTGGCGACTAAATGTTTTCTGCCATTTCCAGCGCAGTATTCAATGCTCTTAACTTATTATAAACTTCCTGCATTTCGCTTTCTTCATCAGAACTTGCTACGATTCCAGCTCCAGCTTGACAGTGCAATTGATGGTTTTTAGAAAGGAAAGTTCGAATCATAATGGCGTGATTAAAGTTTCCGTCAAAATCCATAACTCCGATGGCACCTCCGTAAAAATTACGATTTGTTTTTTCGCAGTCTTCAATTAATTGCATCGCTCTGTGTTTTGGCGCACCACTCAAAGTTCCTGCTGGAAAAGTATCTGCAACAACTTGCATCGTAGTGGCTTTTTCGTGTAAATGTCCTGTAACTTTCGAAACCAAGTGAATTACGTGAGAGAAAAACTGAACTTCTCTATATTTTTCTACGTTTACATCATGTCCGTTTCTACTTAAATCATTTCTTGCTAAATCAACCAACATAACGTGTTCGCTGTTTTCTTTTTTATCTTCCGAAAGTTCTTTTGCTAAAAGCGCGTCACGTTCGTCATTTCCAGTTCTTTTGAAAGTTCCAGCAATTGGGTGAATTTCGGCTTTTCTATCTTTTACGATAATTTGTGCTTCTGGCGAAGAACCGAATATTTTGAAATCTCCATAATCAAAAAAGAATAAATACGGAGAAGGGTTGATGCTTCTTAAAGCTCTATACACATTAAATTCGTCACCTTTGAAACCTTGAGTAAATCGACGAGAAAGTACTAATTGGAAAACGTCTCCGCGGTAGCAGTGCTTTTTAGCTAAAGCTACATTAGCTTTAAATTCTTCATCGGTTAAGTTTGAGAAACCTTCACCTTCTTTAGAAAATTTATAAGAAGCAATATTTCTTGATTGTAATAATTGCTCGATTTCTGCAATATTGTTTTTTCCGTCTAAACTGTGGCAGAAAATATAAGCCTCGTTTTTAAAGTGATTAATGGCAATAATGTTTTGGTAAACAGCATAAAAAACATCTGGAATTGAAGTAGCATTGTCTTTTTTAGCAATTGAAACTTTTTCGAAATAACGAACAGCATCGTAAGAAATATATCCGAATAAACCGTTATTTATGAATTTAAAATCGTTTTTTTCTGATTTAAACTGACTTGAAAATTCCTGTATTACCTGGGGAATATTCGTCGAATTATCAATTGCAATTTTTTCAGAAGTTCCGTCTGGAAAAGTTTTTGAAATTACTTCATTTTCGATTTTAATTGTAGCGATCGGGTTACAGCAGATATAAGAGAAACTGTTGTCATTTCCGTGATAATCACTACTTTCCAATAATAAACTGTTTGGAAATTTATCTCGGATTTTGAAATAAATACTAACTGGAGTAACCGTATCTGCCAGAATTTGTTTGTAATGTGTATTAAGAATAAAAGGTTTCAAAATATATAGTTTTATGTTGTTCGTTAATTTGTTTTTCAGTTTTGATCAAAAAAAAGGGCTTGTCGTGATGACAAGCCCTTTAAATTTATAGTTTTAACAATACCATAGGAAGCTTCGTTCACGACGTCTGACGTAAATTACTCCACCACCAAGTATTGTTTAATATTGTTCTCATTTCTTTATTTTGATGTGACAAAGATATAAATGTAATTTGAATTGAAGTATATAAAATTTAAAAAAAATCTTTTCGAAATTATGAAATTTGTTAAATTTTATTCAATACAAGTATACTAACTCTTTAGTTTCCAATCGCTATCGTATTGTTTATATTTAATCTAAAATCTGGATTTCCTTTAATATTTGGAAATGTAAACAGCTCACTAAGCTTCATTTTGGTAAAATCTATCCCGTTTGCAGGATTATTATAATAGTTTTTTATTCCAGGAGTGTTGCTTGCAGATTCGCTTTCAATTTCACCTTTACAGTTATTCACTACTACATTTTTAAAAGCGATTTTAGATAAATTAGCTTCTCCATTTCCAATATTTCCTTCTAGTAAAACAAAAGGTTCAAATCCTGAAACTACGCTATTAGTTAAGTTGAAAAAGGTATTTTCTTTAACGTAAATAGATTCTCTAACTAAGCCTTGATTATTTTCTTCCAAATTAACCAAAGTAATATTGCTTGCATTGATTTTGGTCATTTTTTTGGTCATATCAGTATTGGCAACTTTTTCATAAGAGTCAACCTCAAAACATCTAGAACCTGAAATATCAGAAGAATACGGGTGACGTACTGCAATACTATTAGTTAGGTTAATTTGAGCACCTTGTGTAAAATCAAAATCATCATCAGTTGTTCTAAATGAAACTAAATTACTCATATTCAAATCTCCACCATAACATTCGAAAGAGTCATCGTTTGAAAAACTGATTTGGATATTACTCACGATTGTTTTTCTTCCAACACCTGCAAGAGAAAGTCCGTTTAATTCTTTTGAAGCGCTTAATTTTCTTCCAGCATATTCAATTCTAACATATTTTAAAATTCCAGAATTATCTTCTGGATCCTGACCTCCATAATGATTTAAATTAGCCTCTAAGTCAAAAGGTAAAGTATGAATACCACCTAAAGTATTAATTGGTGCTTTTCCACAAACGATAATTCCACCCCAGTCACCTGGTTTTCTGTTGTTTATTTCTTTTTCTGATGTAAAAATAATTGGATCTGTTTCAAGACCTTCAGCTATAATTTTTGCGCCACTAGTAATGACAAGAGTTCCACAGGTTTTATCATCACCTCTAATGACAGTTCCAGGTTCAATAGTTAAAGTTGCATTATTAGTAACATACACAACGCCAACTAAATGGTAAGTATTACGCTTTAGTAAACGAGTATCTTTATCAATTGTTCCGGCAATTATATTGGTTGCTTCGTTATAGTCATTAGCAGATGGTTTGAAGTTGGTCCAGTTGGCCATCCAGTTTGAATTTCCTGTAATTCCTTTTGGTTGTTGTTGGGCGTGTACGAAAAAGCTGATAATGAATGTAATAGAAGAAATAAGTAATTTTGTTTTCATAACTATGATTTTAATTTCTAGTTTTTGATTTTTTTAATTTCCCCAAAAATAGAAGCCGAATGTTAATCAAAGTCCCGATGCTTATTACGAAAGCGTTATTATACTATTAAGAATGTTAAGGTTGTGAAAAGTATATAAAAAAAGAAACCCCGAAAGTTTTAAACTTTCGGGGTTTTGTATATTTTATGAATTAGTAAGTCTAAAAATTAGAATTTTAAAGCTACTGCTAATTCAAATTCGTCATTGATAGTTTTGTCTCCTAAACCGTCGAAGAAGCTACCTGAACCGTATTTAATATCGTATTTAGTTCTGTCAACTTTGAAAGCAGTTGTAGCAGTGTTTCCTTTTACAGTGATATCAAAAGTTACTGGTTTAGTAATTCCTTTGATCGTTAAATCTGCAGTTACAGTGTAAACGTCAGCAGATTTTGCACCGATAGTTTTGAAAACTAATTTTGAAGTTGGGAATTTGTCAGTTCCGAAGAAATCGTCAGCTTTTAAGTGACCGTTTAATTTTCCTTGGTATTCTCCAGTTAAATCTGTAGCAGTTAATGAAGTCATGTCAACAGTGAAGCTACCACCAGCTAATTTTTTTCCTTTGAAAACTAAAGAACCTTCTTTAAAGTTTACAGTTCCCGAGTGCTCTCCAGTTACTTTTTTACCTACCCATTTAATAGTAGATGCTTTTACGTCGATTTTTTTAGTTTGAGCGTTTACTGAGATTCCAGCTACTGCTACGAATAATGCTATTGCAATTGTTTTTAAATTTTTCATGTTTTTAAAATTAAAATTTGAATTTGATTAATAAATAATTATAGTGTGATAAATAATTCTTCGTTTGATTTTCTAACTTTTTTACTGTGTTGAGATTTGTCCTCTTCGTGTCTGTAACCAACTGTTGCAATTACTGAAGCATTTAAACCTAATTTGTCGAAACCTAAGATTTCGTTGAATTTTGCAGCATTAAAACCTTCCATTGGAGTTGCGTCGATTTTTAATTCAGCAGCTGCATTTAATAAGTTTCCTAAAGCTAAATAAGTTTGTTTTGCAGTCCAGATGTGTTTTGCTTCTGCAGATAAATTTGCGATTACACCTTTCATCATGTCGCTGTATCCACCTAAAGCATCAACAGGAACACCTCTTACTTCGCTGATGTTTTCTATATATTTGTCAACAGAAGTCGCATCAAGATTTAAGTCGTTGGCAAAAATAAATAGGTGAGAAGCATCTGTGATTTGAGTTTGTCCCCATGCTGCTGCTTTTAATTCTTCTCTTAAAGCTGGATTTTCAACAATGATTACTTTGTAAGGTTGTAATCCGTAAGAAGATGCGCTTAATCTAACTGCTTCTTTTAAAGTGTTGAAATCTGCATCTGATATTTTTTTTGAAGCATCAAATTGTTTGGTTGCGTAACGCCAATTTTGATTTTCTACGAAATTGCTCATAATATTTATTATTTTATTTGTTGGTTCTATATTTTTCTAATAATTGATTTAAGAAAACTAATTCTTCTGGTTTTAAATTATTTGCAAATGCGCTTTCATGCTCATCTATCTTTGGATCTAATTCTTTTAAAACGTCTAGTCCTTTTTGTGTAATCGAAACTTCAATTTTTCTTCGATTATCGGGACAAACATTTCGTGTAACAAAATCCTTCAATAATAATTTGTCTACCAAACGTGTTGTATTGCTCGTTTTAGCAAGCATTCGCTCTTGTATCACGCACATATTAGCAGGCTTTCCTTTTTGTCCTCTTAGTATACGTAACACATTATACTGTTCTCCAGATAAATCATACGGTTTGATCAACTCGTTGAAATGATCCTGAATCACATTTTGCGTGTACATGATATTCAGAATAACTTTTTTCGCATTATCCATCTTAACCGTACTCTTAATAACTTCTTCAATTGTCATAGTCGTAAGTGTATAATTTGTATATACAAATGTAGAACTTTTAATAGTTGTATATACAAGTGTTGTGTTAATTTTTTGTTAATATGATTAAGCGTGCTATTTGAAAGAACTAAAAGAGTAGTTTTCTGATATTAAAATTAAAGTAATTTTTGAATATAACGTATTGATATATTGTTAATTAATGTTTTTTTAAAGTCGAGTGGCAATTTTGATTTCTAAATATTCGGGGAATGACTTTTTGTAAGACAATTAAAAAGTAGAAAAGGCTCAAAATCAACTGAATTTATGGTTTATTGAAATTCTGGTAGAAGAAAACCCTTTGCAATTTGCTTGAAATTTGTAATTTCTGCCTGTATCCAAGCTTCATCGTGTCCTAATTCTTTGGCTATTACTCTTGCTGTTTTCTCCGAAACTTCAATTGCAGCTCTTGCATCTAAAAATAATAGTCTAACACGTCTTGCCAAAATATCATCAACTGTTCTAGCCATTTCATAACGAATAGCCCAAACGACTTCTGACATTGTAAATTCGTGATTTGGGTGAAGTTTTTCTTTTAATTCAGGTTCGCTTTCTTGTAATTCCATTATTTTCGGAATATCAGAACCATATATATAAAGGTGATTTTCTCTATTTAAAGAAGTAGTTGGTTGATTTCCATGGATGGAAAGATGTTCTGTTTTACAATCTTTTTTAGGAAGCTTACCAGTTTTGATTGCTTTATCAATAATATCCTCTGCAATTTTTCGATACGTTGTCCATTTTCCGCCAGTAATCGTAATCAAACCAGTTTCTGAAACTATAATTTTATGACTTCTAGAAACTTCTTTAGTGCTTTTGCCTTCTTCTTTCGGAGCCGCCAACGGGCGCAAACCTGCAAAAACGGAAAGTACATCGGCTCTTGTTGGTTTCTTGGCTAGAAAACGTTGAGCAGTTTCCAAAACAAATTGAATTTCGCTTTCTAAGGCAATGGGTTCTAAACTTTGTTTTTTGATTAAAGTATCAGTAGTTCCAACTACAATACGATTGTGCCACGGAACCGCAAATAAAACTCTTCCGTCTTTTGTTTTCGGAATCATTAAGGCGTTTTCTCCTGGAAGGAAAGATTTATCAAATACCAAATGAATTCCCTGACTCGGAACAATGTATTTTTTATAAACGTTATCATTCAATTTCATGATCGCATTTGTAAAAACGCCTGTGGCATTAACTACGGCCGTACCTTTTACATTATATTTAATTCCGCTTTCTTGATCTTGAACCTGAACACCAATAATTTGATTTTTTTCGTCTTTCAATAAATTGACAACTTTTACATAATTCAAAAGACAAGCTCCGTTTTCTACAGCCGTTTGAGCAAGATTAAGTGCTAAACGAGAATCATCAAATTGGCCATCATGATAGATTACGCCATTTACTAAACCATTTTCTTCTACGTTTGGAAGCAGTTCAATAGTTCTTTTTTTTGAAAGATATTTGGAACTTCCTAAACTCAAACAACCCGACAGTAAATCGTAAACTTTTAATCCGATGGTATAAATATAACCGCTTAACCAATGGTAATTCGGAATAACAAAAGATTGATTTTTGACTAAATGTGCAGCATTTTGAGCTAATAATCCTCTTTCTTTTAATGCTTCTCTCACTAAATGCACATTTCCCTGTTCCAAATAACGCACACCACCATGAACCAATTTGGTACTTCTGCTCGAAGTTCCTTTTGCAAAATCTACAGCTTCAAATAAAACAGTTTTGTAACCACGACTTGCAGTATCCACAGCAGTTCCAAGTCCGCTTGCTCCTCCGCCAATTATTATTACGTCCCAATTTTTGGTGTTTTGTAGTTTGGATAATTGTTCGGAGCGATTCATTCTTTATTCTTGGTGTTTATTTTGGGAAATGTTGTTTAAAGCAAACTTAACGAAATGAAATTAAAAATTGATGAAGAAAAAAATCAAGTTGTTTTTTGTTTAAAGTTTCAGGTTTCAAGTTGATTAACTTTGAACATAATTTAAACGCAAAGGGCGCAAGGTTTTTTACAAATAAGACTTTTATAAAGCGCAAAGTTCGCAAAGCTTTGAAATAAAACTTTGCGAACTTTGCGTATGTCTTTGTGTGCTTTGCGTTTAAATTATGCTCAAAGTATATCAACCTGAAACTTGAAACAAATAAAACTTGAAACAAATTTATTAATGTGGCAATTTATCTTTAATTAAACCATAAACCCAAGTTCCGGCTATTGCACTAACCAAAGTCACAACAATTACAGTTGCTCCAGTACCAATTTGAGCGAAAAGAGGACCAGGACAAGCTCCCGTAATTGCCCATCCAAAACCAAACATCAGTCCGCCGTAGATTTGTCCTTTACTGAAAGTCTTTGGCTGAATTTCGATTTTTTCGCCATCTAGAGTTTTGATGTTGAATTTTTTAATCAATTGAACTGAAATTAATCCAACAGCAACTGCGCAACCAATTACGCCATACATGTGGAATGATTCAAGATGAAACATTTCCTGAATGCGAAACCAGCTGATGATTTCAGCTTTTACGAATACAATTCCGAAAAAGATTCCAACGATTAAATATTTAAGATTTGCTAATGCATTTTCTTTTTTCTGACTTGCATTGATTCCTTCGCCGTCGATATTTTTATTTTCTAAACTCATTTTTAAAATTTTAAAGTGAAAGAATATAAGGTAGAATCAGAAGTGACATTACAAAACCACCAATCATAAAACAGATTGTAGCGACCAATGAAGGCCATTGTAAATTTGATAATCCCATTATCGCGTGTCCGCTGGTGCATCCGCCTGCATAACGAGTTCCAAAACCAACTAAAAATCCACCGACAACCATCATAATAAATCCGCGAAGCGTCAATAGACTTTCCCAAGAAAATAATTGCGCAGGAACTAAACCAGTATGATCTGTAATTCCATAACCAGCTAATTGTTCTGAAAGTTCTGGAGCAATTTCCACTGGATTTGGATTGGATAATAAATAGGCCGCAATAGCACCACCAAAGAAAATTCCTAAAACGAAAAATAAATTCCAGCTTTCTTTCTTCCAATCGTATTTGAAAAACGAAATATTAGAAGGAATACAAGCGGCACAAATATGACGCAATGACGAACTAATTCCAAAAGATTTATTTCCAATAATTAATAAAATTGGAACAGTTAATCCAATTAACGGACCTGCAACGTACCAAGGCCAAGGTTCTCTTATAATTTCTAATATGCTCATAATTAAAATTAAGTGTTTTGTTTTTTAACCATTAAGATATTAAGAAAATTAAGCCAATCTAACTTAATGAAACTTTTCAAAAGGGTTAAGAAAAATTAAGCATTCCAACTTAATTAACTTAATGCCTTAATGGTGAAACTTATATTTATGCTTTCAAAACCTTACTCTGGCAAACAAAATCAGATTTTGGGATATTCGTTTTTGAAATTGCTCCAAAACCACCTTCAACTTCAGAGAAATTTCTAAAACCTCTTGCTTGAAGAATAGAAGCAGCAATCATACTTCTATAACCTCCTGCGCAATGCAAATAAAAATGTTCATTTGGATTAATGTCTTTTACCCAGTCATTAATATAGGCTAAAGGTTTACTGTAAGCATCTTCTATATGTTCTGCAGCATATTCCGTCTCTTTACGGATATCGATAATTTTGTCTTTTTGAATGTCTGCTTCGCTTGCAAATTGTTCTGCTGTAATTCGGTTAACAGAATCTGTTTCGAAACCAGCTTTTTGCCAAGCTTCAAATCCACCTTCTAAATGTCCAATAATGGTATCAAAACCAACACGGCTTAAACGAGTTACGGTTTCTTCTTCCATTCCAACTGTTGTAACCAAAATAATCGGTTGTTTTACGTTAGCAATTAAAGTTCCAACCCAAGGAGCAAAATCACCATTGATTCCGATATTAATAGATTGTGGAATAAATCCTTTGCTGAAATCGGCAGCGCTTCTTGTATCTAAAATTAAAGCACCAGTTTCTTCTGCAATTGCTTCAAATTCTTTTGCACTTATTGATTTCATTCCGTTGTGTAAAACAGTTTCAAAACTTTCGTAACCTTGTTTGTTCATGGCAACGTTCATACTGAAATAGGCTGGAGGAGGCAATAATCCATCCGTTACTTCTTTGATGAATTCTTCTTCGGTCATATTAGCACGTAATGCGTAATTAGTCGCTTTTTGGTTTCCGATTGTTGAAACCGTTTCTTTACTCATGTTTTTTCCGCAAGCGCTTCCCGCACCGTGAGCCGGATAAACGATTACATCATCAGCAAGCGTCATAATTTTATCTCTTAAAGAATGAAATAAAATTCCAGCCAATTGATCTTGTGTCATTCCAGCTGCTTTTTGAGCTAAATCAGGGCGACCAACATCTCCAATGAATAAAGTATCTCCAGAGAAAATCGCATGATCTTTTCCATTTTCATCGATTAATAAAAAAGTAGTACTTTCCATTGTATGACCTGGAGTGTGTAATACTTTAATAGTGATGTTTCCAAGTTTAAATTCCTGACCGTCTTTTGCAGAAATGCAGTCAAATTCGCAAGCTGCATTTGGTCCGTAAACGATTGGTGCTCCAGTTTCTTTACTTAAATCAACGTGTCCAGAAACGAAATCAGCATGGAAATGCGTTTCAAAAATATATTTCAATTTCACGCCATCGCGTTCCAAACGATCTAAATAAGGTTGCGTTTCTCTAAGCGGATCAATAATGGCCGCTTCGCCATTTGAAGTGATATAATATGCACCTTGCGCAAGGCATCCGGTGTAAATTTGCTCTATTTTCATGATAGGGTATTGTAAAATGATGGGATACAAAGGTAAGTTTGTTTTTCAATAAATTGGGTGACTAATGTTACAGAAATTAGGTTTTTTTGTAAAAAAATGTGGAGTTTGTCATATTTGATTGAGATAAATTAAATTTAAAGTTGAGCAATTACGCTTTAAGCTTTAATTTTGCATATGACGAATGTCATTTCAAAATAAAAATAAAATGAACACACAAAATTTATTAGATCAGATCGCTTTTATAAAAGAAATTGATAAAGTAAAATACATTCAGCGCAAAACAAAACTGTTTAATAGTGACAGATGCGAAAATGATGCAGAGCATAGTTGGCATCTGGCTCTTATGGCCATTGTTCTCGCCGAACATTCCAATGAATCGATTGATGTTTTGAAAGTCGTGAAAATGGTCTTGATTCATGATATTGTTGAAATTGATGCGGGAGATGTTTTTATTTATGATACCGTAAAAAATCATTCGAATACCGATGAAGAACGATTAGCAGCAAACAGAATTTTCGGTTTATTGCCGAAAAATCAAGCCGAAGAATTTATTTCAATTTGGGAAGAATTTGAAGCAGGGGAAACCAAAGAGGCTAAATTCGCAAAATCAATGGATCGTTTAGAGCCTTTATTACAAAATACATCCAACAACGGCGGAACTTGGAAGGAATTTGGAGTGAAATATGATAAAGTCTACGAAAAGAAAAGTGTTATAAAAGAAGGTTCGAAATCAATCTGGAATTATGCTGAAGGTTTGATTAATGAAAGTGTTGAAAAAGGGATTTTAGAGAAGTAGTTTTTTTGCTCTATAAAACGATTATTATCCACAATCTTGTCATTTCGACGAAGGAGAAATCTCCGCAAGTAACTCCGCAAAGTAAATCGTCAATCTTTGTAGAGCTTCTTACGGAGATTTCTCCTTCGTCGAAATGACAAACTGGTCGTAAATCAAAGAAAAATGACTAGTTTCATTTCTATCTTTTAATTGTTGAAAAGTTTAACAAATATCAGGCGATAAACTTTTTTTAAAGGGCGTTAATTCGGGTTCTAATGGTTAAATTTGTGGAACTTCATAAACAAATTACCACTTATGGAAGAAATGCTCTTTTATGACCGAATGCAGTTCGCGTTCACCATTACTTTTCATTATCTTTTTCCACAACTTACAATGGGACTTTCGCTCATCATTGTTTACTTCAAGTGGAAATATCTAAAAACTCAAGACGAACACTACAATCATGCCACCCATTTCTGGATGAAGATATTCGCCCTTAATTTTGCAATGGGTGTTGTCACCGGAATTCCGATGGAGTTTCAGTTTGGAACCAACTGGGCAAAGTTCTCTGAATTAACAGGAGGAATCATTGGTCAAACTCTGGCTATGGAAGGAATGTTTTCTTTTTTCCTCGAATCTTCTTTCCTCGGATTATTTTTATTTGGAGAAAAACTTCTCGGACATAAATGGCATTTTGTAACCGGATTATTAATTATGATTGGTTCTTGGGCCAGCGGATTTTTAATCATCGCAACACATTCTTGGATGCAGAATCCGGTTGGTTATGAAATTTTAGAAAACGGAAAATTTGTTCTGAATAATTTTCAGGCTTTATTTTTAAATCCGTGGCTTTGGCCTTCTTATTTGCACAATCAGGCGGCTTCTATGGTAACAAGTTCTTTTGTTGTTGCCGGAATTGGAGCTTTTTATATTTTAAGTAAAAAGAATGTTTCTTTCGGGAAACTGTTCTTGAAAACAGGAGTAATCTTCGGATTGATTTCAAGTATTGTAGTTGCAGTTCCGACAGGAGATTTGCTAGCTAAAAATGTGGTTAAATACCAACCTGTAACTTTTGCTGGAATGGAAGGGATTTTTCATACAGAGAAAAGAGGCTCAGAAATTGTCTTAATTGGTCAACCCGATGTAAAAGATAAAAAGCTAGATAATAAAATTGCCGTTCCTAACATTTTGAGTTTCCTGACTTACGGAAATTGGGATCAGGAAATTAAAGGTTTAGATCAGTTTGAAGAAGATTTGCATCCAACTAATATTTCAGGTTTGTATTACGCGTATCATATTATGGTTGGATTAGGAACTGTTTTTATTGGTTTAATGATGTTGGCTCTTTTTCAATTAATAAGAGGGAAACTGTTTGAAACCAAATGGATTTTATGGTCATTGATGTTCATGATGCCGTTTCCGTACATTGCGAATACAACTGGCTGGTACACGGCAGAATTAGGAAGACAACCTTGGTTGGTTTATAATTTGTTGCGAACAGCATCAGGAGCTTCACCAACGGTTTCTTCAGGAAATACGTTATTTACATTACTTGGTTTTATCGGTTTATACCTTTTACTTGGAGTATTGTTTTTGCTTTTGATTGGAAAAATTATCAATAAGGGACCGCATCATGTGGAACTTTCAACAGAAAAAATATAAATATGGAATTTTTTTGGTACGTAGTTTTAATGGGAATTCTAGCGGTTTATCTGGTTTTAGACGGCTATGATTTTGGTGCAGGAATTATTCATTTATTTTTTGCCGATACAGAAAAAGATAAAAAAGCAATTACAAATGCAATTGGTCCGTTTTGGGATGCTAATGAAGTTTGGTTGATTGCAGCAGGAGGTGTTTTGTTTTTTGCTTTCCCTACTTTGTATGCTTCTTCTTTCAGCGGATTTTATCTGCCTTTGATTATGATTTTATGGCTTCTGATTTTTCGTGCAATCGGATTAGAAATGCGCGGACAAGTACACAATCATATGTGGGAAGCGATTTGGGATAAGGCTTTCGGAATTGCAAGTTTACTTTTGGCTTTGTTTTTCGGAATTGCTTTAGGAAATATCGTTCGTGGTGTCAATCTCGGAATGGTTCAAAATGGTGTTTCAACACAAGAACCGCATTTTTTCTTTCTGCCTTTGTGGAATCCAACTTTTAGTCCGCAGGCAAATGAATTGGGGATTATTGATTGGTTTACACTTTTCTTAGGAATTGTGAGTGTTGTCGCGCTGACGATTCACGGCGCAAACTGGATTATTTATAAAACAAATTCGGCGCTAAATCCGAAGTTGAAAAATGTAGTTTTTAAACTGAATTTTGTTTTGCTCGTTTTGGTTTTTATTTCATTAGGAATTTGGCATTTTATCGAGCCCAAACCATTTCACAATTTTGTTGAAAATCCGATTCTTTGGTTTTTTCCATTAATGACTTTTGTTGGAATTGCCGGATTATTTAAAGTTCGTTCCTTTAAAAAAGACGGTCAAGGGTTTATTTTTTCGACTTTGTTTTTAGTTGGAGGATTTGCTTCAACAGCGGTTTCAATTTTTCCGAATGTTCTGCCTTCAACCAATAGCGTAAATCCGTCTTTGACTATTTATAATACTGCAGCTCACGAATACGGATTAAATGCTGGTTTAAGCTGGTTTTTTGTGGCGTTGTTTCTAGTTATTATTTACTTTATTATTCAATATCGTGTTTTCAGTGGGAAAATGGATGATATTGGGTATGGAGAGCATTAAGAATCTAAATTAAATGTGATGAATGTATTTTTAACGATTGATTTAGAGATAGGTGACAAAGTTTTTGATGATTTTTCTGGTTTTTACAAAGCTAGTATTAATACTATAATCGAAAAATGTAATTATGATATGCTTGTAGATAACTATCAAATTAAATTTAAATACTTAGTTCAGGAAATAATCAAATTAAATAAGGATGTTTTAGTTGGAAATGTTTGTTATAATCTGGAAGATCTGAAATTGATTATTACTTTGTTTAATGAAAGTAATCTTGAAATTCAAAAAGTTTTTATTCCATCTGTCAGCAGAAGAATTCTAACTCTATTAGAAGGACAAAGTTGTATAGGGATCATAATAGATGGATTGATTTTTATCCTGGACAAATAGAAGATGTTCATGAAAAAAAGGAGAATAATTATTTAGAAATAATAAAATATTTTGAAAATAGTAAGATACAAATAATTGAAATTTAGAATTTAATAAGTTTGAAAATGAATTGCCTCCAGTTTTAACTGGAGGTTTTTTGTTCAAGAGAATTAGGCTTTAGCCAAAATAGTGTAGTTTGGCTAAAGCTTTTTTTATGTAGATTTGTTTACCTTGAGCTAAAGCTGAAGGAAATTCAAAACTTAAAGATGTATTTTTGTTTGAATCAAAAAGATTTTAAAGTTAAAATTAGACAATGACAATAAAAAAGTTAATAAACAGATTTTTCTTTTGATTTTTGAAAGAATCAAAAGATATAATGTCCTTAATAAGCCCATTTTATTAGCAAAATTGTTTATTTAGGATTTAATTACAACCAATAGTTATATTCTATAATTTTTATTGTAGGAAAAAAAAAGAGTTAATCGTTAATATTGCGTATCTAAGATTTTCTCCCCCTAAGAATTTTTAGAAATTGATTTTTACTAAGAGAGCTTAAATCATTTTTACCTACAATTTATTATGCCTTTAACAATTTTTCCAGACAAGATTAGATTTCGTTACAAATCTAAGAATTGGCAGTACCATTTTGATGAGATAAAGAAACTTGGTCTGCTAAAAAAAAAGAAAAAGTATTTTCTTGAAAACGGTGCTTTTATTGCCGTTACCGCAGTGGCTTATTACTGCATGGTTTTTTCTGATATAATGGATTTGTATTATATCATTCCGACACTTTTATGTTATACTCTAATTATTTCAATTCGATTTAAAAACGACGAAGAGTTTGTTTATTTTATTATTGTTAAAGATATTTATCAAAAGGAAATAAGAACTAAAATCGAAGTAAAAGATCGTTTTGTAATTCGTAGACAGATTGATCATTATCAAGAGCTTCAGTTTGAGAGAAAAATTAAAAGAACCGCTTAAGTCAGAAATGTTTACGTTTTATATTGTTCTTTGTGAATTTTTTTACAAAAGCAATTTAGATAGACGGTTATTTATCAATAAAGAAAAAAATTAACGTCATGTTACTTCATAAATTCCCAATTATAAAGTAGCTTTAGATTTCCCAAAAATAGAAGTGTAGTTATGCTGCTAAAAAAAATTAGCAGTTGGCTGTTTTAACTATGCATGACCCCAATTCAAAAAAATTATGGCCGCAACAATTAAAAACAAGATTAGAAACATTAGAGAGTTAAAAAATTATACTCAGGAATACATGGCAGAAAGATTAGGCGTAACTCAGGCGGGTTACAGCAAAATTGAAAAAGGCAAAACTTCCCTTAGTTATGAAAAACTCTGCGAAATAGGAAGAATTTTAGATGTCACTGTAGAAGATATAATTAGTTTCGATTACGATAAATATTTTACCAATTACAACAATAATAACAGTAAAATAACTGGAAATAACAACGGAAGTATAATGATTAATACAGATAGTACTTCGGTTTTGAAGGAGCTGTATGAAGATAAAATCCAATTACTAGAAAGACTTTTGAACATAACAGAGATTGAGCTCAGTCGTTACAAAACTAGGTTTGGAGAAATTTGAGGGAATACAATCTCAATTTTAGTTTCATCTTTGTCAAAGTGTAAAACTTTGACAAAGATTACTCTACAAGTAAAACTAAATTCAAAATATTTAAAATCTACAAAGATCAACACGATCTGTGAGAACATTAAATTCTAAAAGAAAAGTTCTTTAGTAATGATGTAAAATCCCATTACAAGTACAAACCACCCAAAAAGTGGTTTTAACTTTGCGCCATCTATTTTTTTAGAAAGCTGGCTTCCAATCAACATTCCGATTAGAGCCATAGCTGAGACGCTTAAAAGAAAAGTATAATTAATAGGCGTTCCGATATATAAATCTCCGACAAAACCTATTGATGAATTAATAGTGATAATTAATAATGAAGTTCCAACAGCTTGTTTCATTGGCAAATTGGCAAAGAAAAGTAATGCAGGAATAATCAGAAATCCGCCTCCAGCTCCAAGAAATCCCGTTACAATTCCAACTAAAAAGCCAATGATGCTTAATTGTAAATAGTTCGTTTCCGTAGTTTTTATTGCAGGCTGATTTTTTTTAATCATAGAAATGGCAGCAGTAATCATTAATATCGAAAAGATTACCATAATCAGAAAATCTTTTGATACCGTATAGGATGCTACACAAAATAAGGTTTTAGCAATTTGCGGAAATATTACTTCGCGAATAATCAGAATAGAAATAACAGACGGAACAGCAAAATACAAAGCCGATTTTAGTTTTAGATTTCCCATTTTATAATGGCTAAAACTACCAAACAAAGCCGTTAATCCAACAATAAATAAAGAATAAGAAGTAGCCTGATCTGGATTTACTTTAAATAAATAAACTAAAATAGGAATAGTTAAAATGGAACCGCCTCCACCAATTAAGCCAAGTGTGATTCCGATTATGATTGAAGCAAAAAAGCCTAAATATTCCATTGCATTTATTTTGATGCAAAGGTGCTTCGGAAATTAGAATCCTACAGTAACATTTATCACAGAATCGAAATAATTTTTACCATTAAGATAGTAAGTTAATTACGCTATACTGTCTTAATGATGCTTTTTAAAAATTAAGAAATAGTAAGCGATCCAACTTAATTGCCTTACTATCTTAATGGTTAAAAATTTATGAGTTCAATTTGGTTTCGATTAAGTTTTACTAGACCGCGTTGTTCCATTTTTTTTAACAATCTTGAAACAACTTCACGAGAAGTATTTAATTCGGTTGCGATTTCCTGATGTGATAAATTTACTTCGGAACAACCACAGGCATCAGAATGTCTTTTTAAATAAAATTCCAATCGTTCATCCATTGAACGGAACGCAATATTATCTACAACTTCCAGTACTTCTTCAAAACGGCTTCTGTAAGTTTCAATTACAAATTCGTACCAGCTTCTGTGTTCCATCATCCATTTGTCCATAGATTGTAGCGGAATCATCATGACAGATACATCTTCAACTACTTTGGCCATGATTTGGCTTTTCTCACTTTTTGCAGTACAAATCATAGAAATTGCGCAAGCTTGGCCTGGCTGTAAATAATACAATAGAAACTCGCCTCCATCTTCGCCCTGACGATAGATCTTGATTTTGCCTTTGGTAATTAAAGCTGTGTTTTTAATGTATTGTCCGGTACGCATTAAAATAGTTCCCGCTTCAAAATCCTGCAGACTTCCGTTTTCTTCTATAGTTGCAATAAGGTCGTTAGAGAAATTGGGAAAGATGGTTTTTAGTGAATTTTGCATTTTATAGTTTTTTTTGACTCGAACCACAACGATTTATTGAAAATTGATGTAATTCGTGACGGATATTTTTGTCGAAATCGAATTAAAAATTATAATTGTTTACAAAGATAATAGTTTGATTTGGTATTAATTGTCAGAATCCTAGATTTAAGATGTATTTTACGTAAATGAAAAAATCCTATTTTCTACCGATTTTGTAGACTGAATTTTTAAAAATAGTAACTAAATTTGTAATTCACTGATTATAATACTTTCTCTAAAACGTTTTCTGAGAATAATAATCGAAATCGCATTTGGTACGTTTTTTATATATAGAAACGTCGTAATTTTACAAAAACACATTTTATTATGAATTTATCACAAGAAGATTGGGTTGCTCAGTTAGAAGCTGACGAAAATGCAGTTATACTTGACGTAAGAACTGAGGACGAATTTAATGACGGCTACATTGAGAATGCTTTAAATATTGATATCAATAAAGGGCAGGGGTTCATTTACGAAATCGAAGAATTAGACAAAAATAAAAATTACTATGTATACTGTCGTTCTGGAGCAAGAAGTGCAAAAGCTTGCCAGATTATGAACGAATTGGGTATACAAAATGCTTACAATCTGCTAGGAGGAATCCTGGATTGGGAAGGCGAAACAGTACAACCATAAAAGAAGAAGAGGCATAAAAAAGCCTCTTTTTTCTTTTGAAAATAGAATTACCAGACCATTAAATAACCAAACTATGAGCTTTATACCAGAAGAATATCAGATTAATACGCTGATAAATCAAGATACTTATCTTGTAAATGGAGAATTGAAACAATGGACAGGGCAAACCACACCTGTGTTTTCAACTATTTCTTCAACAGAAAAATATTCGCCGACTTTATTAGGATCTATTCCTTTTATGGGAGAAAAAGAAGCCGCAGAAGTTGTCGAAGCTGCGACCAATGCATACGATATGGGGCAAGGTTTATGGCCAACTATGAAAGTAGCCGACCGTATTAAAAGCATGGAAAATTTTGTGAAAGAAATGAAAGAAACCCGCGAAGAGGTAGTAAAATACTTGATGTGGGAAATTGGAAAATCATTAGGAGATTCACAAAAAGAATTCGACAGAACAGTAGAATATATCTACGATACAATTGCTAGTTACAAAGAATTAAACGGTCGTAGTTCACACTTTGAAAAAGTGCAAGGTGTAAATGCCATGATTCGTCGTGGGCCTCTTGGAGTTGTTTTGTGTCTTGGACCATACAACTATCCACTTAATGAAACTTTTTCATTATTGATTCCTGCTTTGATTATGGGAAATACTGTAATCTTCAAACCTGCTAAACATGGTGTTTTATGTATTTCGCCATTGTTAGAAGCTTTTAGAAGCAGTTTCCCAAAAGGAGTAATCAATATTGTTTATGGAAGAGGTCGTGAAGTAGCTTCGCCAATTATGAAATCTGGAAAAATTGATGTTTTGGCATTAATTGGAAACAGTAAATCGGCGATTGCTTTACAAGATCAGCACCCGAACAAAAATAGATTGCGTTTGATTTTAGGTTTAGAAGCTAAAAATCCAGCGATTATTCTTCCAGATGCCGATTTAGATTTGGCTATTCAGGAATGTATTACAGGAAGTTTATCTTTTAACGGACAACGTTGTACGGCTTTAAAAGTATTGTATGTTCACGAATCTATCAAAGAAGAATTCAATAAACGTTTTGCTGAAAAAGTAGATAGTTTAGTTTTTGGAAATCCGTGGGAAAAAGGAGTTTCTTTAACACCGCTTCCAGAATCTGAAAAACCAGCTTATATTCAGGGATTAATTGATGATGCCACTTCTAAAGGAGCTAAAATCATCAATGAAAAAGGAGGAAAACATACTGATAATTATATTTTTCCAGCAGTTTTATATCCAGTAAACAAAGAAATGCGAGTGTATCATGAAGAACAATTCGGACCTGTGGTTCCTGTTCTTTCATTCAAAGATATTAAAGAGCCTTTGAAAGATATGGCAGAATCAAACTACGGACAACAAGTAAGTTTGTTTGGTAAAGATATTAAAACTTTAGCTCCGCTTATTGATGCTTTGGTGAACTTAGTTTGCAGAGTAAACCTCAACAGTTCTTGTCAAAGAGGACCGGATGCTTTCCCTTTTACAGGTCGTAAAGATTCTGCTGTAGGAACTTTGAGTATTCCAGATGCTTTGCGTTCTTTCTCAATCCGTACGTTTGTAGCTTCAAAAGATATCGATTATAATAACGAGATTCTGCAGGAATTGCTTAATAGCAAAGAATCGAATTTTATTAATACTGATTATATTTTGTAGTAATCAAAAGTTATATATTATTTGTAGATACCGTCTGTTGCTTTTGGTGACAGACGGTTTTTTCTTTTAAAGGGGCTGAGTTGCTAAGATGCTAAGGTTCTAAGTTTTTGTTTTTGCGGAAAAATATTATCTGCATACGGTTTTTGTATTTTACATTTCACCACCAACCAAAAACTATTAACCATCAACAATTAACAATTAATAACTAAATTTGTAACATTTGTAGATAAAAATCCACTAATACGTTATCAAAAATTAATTTATAATACCTAAGATCTACTTATGGAAAAGAAAATATTGCAATTTGCAGTACTCGCATTTGTTCTTTTTACTCAAAATATCTTTGCTCAGGAGCTTTATATGCCAAGAAATATAAAAGAAGCTTATATAAAAGAAACTCGTTCTAAAGATGGAAAACCAGGAAAAAACTATTGGCAGAATCGCGGAAAATACAATATGGAAATTACGGTTGATCCTGCTACAAAAATAGTAAGCGGAACAGAAACCATCATTTATGAAAACAATAGTAAAGATACGCTAAGAAATCTTGCTATTCGTTTTGTCAACAATCTTCATAAACCATCATCTCCTCGTGAGAGTGAAGTAAACGACGATTTTTTAAGTGAAGGACTAACCATCACTTCATTAAAAATAGAAAATGAAGTCTATAAGGAAAATGCCAGAAAATGGGGAACTGTGGGAACTGTAAAATTGAAAAAAGCAATTGCACCACATTCTAAAGTAACTTTAAATATTCAATGGAATTATCCTTTATCTAAAGAAAGTGGGAGAGAAGGGCAAATTGACGAAACTACTTTTTTTGTAGCTTACAGTTATCCAAGAGTTTCGGTATACGATGATTATAACGGCTGGGATATGT
This sequence comes from Flavobacterium panacis, assembly GCF_024649945.1. Classification (GTDB taxonomy): domain Bacteria; phylum Bacteroidota; class Bacteroidia; order Flavobacteriales; family Flavobacteriaceae; genus Flavobacterium; species Flavobacterium panacis. The sequence goes on from NZ_JANKMS010000007.1 coordinate 226,114, forward strand.
TGCCACATACAGATCGTCAAGAATTTTATAATGATTTTAATGACTATGTTTTTTCGGTTAAAGCGCCTAAAAATTATGTCGTTTATGCAACAGGAGATTTGTTGAATCCAGATGAGGTTTTGCAACCCGATTTTGCTACTCGTTTAAAGAAATCTTATACAACAGATGAAATTCTGCATATTGCCAATGAACAGGAAATGAAAAGCGGAATCGTAACCAAACAATACGACTGGAATGTTTGGAAGTTTGAGGCTAAAAATATTTCAGATGTATGTTTTGGTTTAAGTGATCATTATTTATGGGATGCCAGTAGCGTTGTTGTAGATAAGAAAACAAATCGCCGCGCCAGTGTTCAAGCGGCTTATGATGTTAAGGGGAAAGATTTTGTTAATTCGGTAAAAAATAATCAATATGCCCTGGATTGGTTCTCAAATAATTGGCCAGGCGTTCCGTATCCGTTTTCTAAAATGACTGCTTTTCAGGGTTTTGCAGATATGGAATATCCAATGATGTGTAATGATTCTGAAATGGGAGATCCGGTTTTTGCACAATTGGTACAAGATCATGAAGTAGCGCATACTTATTTCCCTTTTTATATGGGAATTAACGAAACGCGTTACGCTTTTATGGACGAAGGCTGGGCAACTACTTTTGAATATTTAATCGGAATTGACGAACGTGGTAAAGAAGCTGCAGATAAATTTTATCAGGAATTCAGAGTGAAAAAATATATAACAGACCGATCTTCAGAACAAGATCAGCCTATTATCACAATGTCAACTCAGGTTTCAGGCGCTGGTTACGGAAATAACTCTTACGGAAAAGCTTCTCTTTCTTATTTGGCATTAAAAGATATGTTGGGAGATGATTTGTTTAAAAAAGCATTACACGATTATATGGATACCTGGAATGGAAAACATCCAATTCCGTGGGATTATTTTAATTCTTTTAATACCTCAGCAGGAAAAAATCTAAATTGGTTTTTCAATAATTGGTTTTTTACAAATAACTACTTAGATATTGCAGTTAAAAATGTTGCTACTGATAATAAAAGTATTACTGTTGAAAACATTGGAGGTTTTGCGATTCCTTTTGATGTAATCATAACCTATACTGACAACTCAAAAGTGACATTGCACCAAACACCTGCAATTTGGGAAAAGAATCAGAAGACAGCTAAAATTGTTTTAAAAAGTACCAAAAAAATCAAACTAGTAGAATTGGATGGAGGTATTTTTATGGATGCAACTCCAAAAAATAATCAGTGGCAGGCTAAATAACTATATTTCATTCATAGAATAAAAAAAACGTTTCTTTTCCAATGAAAAATAGACGTTTTTTTATTTTGATTGATTTTAAATAATTTAAAATATATAAAAAAGTAAGAAAGTTTATTCAAAAAAAAATTAGGTTTGTAAAGTAACAAATCAAAATTAATTAATGAAAAAAACATTCCCCCTAATTGTTTTTTTGATTACTCTTCAGATCTTCGGACAGGATGATCAAAAAAACGCGTTTCAAAAAAGTAAATATGAATTAGCTGTTTCCTATTACAAAAAAGCTGATTTTGTTAAAGCTATCGATTTATTTTCACTGGCTGCTAATATTAAGCCTGAGAATGAAATCGGTCAGGAATCGATTAAAAAAGTAGACACGCTTCGTGAATTTTTAAGAAAAGAAATTCTAGATCTAGCAGTAGGTGTCTGGAAAAAATCTGGTAGCCAGCCCGTTTGGTCAAGTACAGCTGTAAATAATGAAAATCCAACTAATGCGGATGAGTTTATTGAAATTAGTGAAAATGAAATTCTCTTTTTTGAAGTAGATAAAAAAACAAAAGAAAAGAAAATTTTAAAAAAAGAAAGTTTAGTTTACAATGATCAGAAAAGTGCAGTCTCTTTATTTTCAGAAATTGTACTTTCAGACGGAACAATTTGGAATTGTAGTCTGAACGAAAAAGCAGATGTCTTACATGTGATCAATGTCGCAGTCCAAACAGAACAAGGTGTAGAGAAAATTAATACCGATAATTTAGAAACGTATTATGTTAAGATATAATGAAAAGGGAATCTGAGGATTCCCTTTTTTTCTAGATATACGCAAGAATGATAACCAGATTTTTTTAAAATAGATTTTATTGGGTTGAATAAAAACAATCACAAGCAATTTGGATTGAATGATTTATCTGATTTATTTTTTTGTAATTTTTCTACACTTAAAATATAAACAGAATCTTTTTGTTTTTCTATTCAATAATAAATGAATTACTTTTGATCTAGTTGAAAATAGAACAACCATGGAAATTAAAAACATAAAGGCATCTGACACTTGGAAAATCCGACATGAAGTGATGTGGCCTGATCAACCTTTTGAATTTGTTCAGCTGGAAGAAGATGATTTTGGACTGCATTATGGCGTTTTTCTAGACAATCAGTTAGTTTCTATAGTTTCTTGTTTTATTACAGGAGATGAAATGCAATTTAGAAAATTAGCCACTTTAGATTCATTTCAAGGTAGAGGAATTGCTTCGGCATTATTAAATCATATTTTTAAAACTGCGAAAGAAAAAGGAGTACAGAAAATCTGGTGCAATGCACGAAAAGAGAAAACAGCATTCTATGAAAAATTCGGAATGAAAGCTATTGGAGAAACTTTTACCAAAGCTGGACATGAATTTGTTATTATGCAGGTTTGTTTTTAAATTGTTGTTTTTGAGTGTTTTAGGTTGTTTTTGTTTCTCTAAAATCTACACTTCTTAAATTTGTTTTAAAGTGAAAACGTTTTCGTTTACGATTCCATGTTAAGACTTTCTTATTTTATTTTTTTTATTCCAATCTTTTATTACTTTCGCACCCAAATGAGAAAGTTAATAGTATTTTTAGTATTCATGAATATGCTTCTGCTAGGCGGAGGTCAATATCTTAATGCAAATACTTTTGGCTTACCTCAACACCATAATCTTGAAAAGAAACATCGAGTTAAATTCACCAATCAAGATCGTGGATCTTCGACTATTGAAGATGCTACAGATGTTGATATAGAAGAAGACCTTCTAGGAAATGATGATGTTGATGGACTTACGAATAAATTTTTTGCAGTTTCTTACAGTCTTGTAGATGACTTGTATCAAGCACTTTCAGATCAATCTGCTGCAAATGAGATCAATCGTTTTAAAATTTCTACGCCTTCTTTAGGGCATTCAAATCCTTTATACATTACTCAACGAGTATTAAGAATTTGATTTTAAAATATACATCGGTTGCCTAAGTTGCGATCCTGCATATCTTGTTGATGTATATTTTTTTCTTACTTCCGCTTATATGACAATTAAGGTCAGGCTAAAGCTTACTGATGTTCCATTCCATCTTTAAGGAATCTTTGTATTCCAAGCATTCAATCGCTTAATTTCCATTTAAACATCATGAAAAGAATCATCTTGATCACAGGCTTTATGGCCTTAGTGTGCTTAACCAGTTGTACACAAAAAAAAGAAGAAAAAGAAGAAGAGGAAAAGTTCACTGTAACTAATCCAGTAAAAATTGATACTTCGTTTACGAAGGAATACGTTTCGCAGATTCGATCTGTTCGAAACATCGAAATCCGTGCCCAGGAAAAAGGGTTTTTGCAAAATATCTATGTTGATGAAGGACAGTTTGTGAAAAAAGGACAGTTGTTGTTCAGAATTATGCCAAACATGTATCAGTCTGAATTATTAAAAGCACAGGCTGAACAAAAATCAGTAGAAATCGAATTGCAAAATTCAAAACTTTTGGCTGATAAAAATATCGTTTCAAAAAACGAATTGAGTTCAGCTCAAGCAAAATTGCAGTCTGCAAAAGCGGAAGTAGCATTAGCAAAATTGCATTTATCATTCACAGAAATCAGAGCTCCATTTGACGGAACCATCGACAGAATTCCTTTAAAACTAGGAAGTTTAATAGATGAAGGTGAATTGTTGACAAGTCTTTCAGACAACAGTCAAATGTTTGCTTACTTCAATGTTTCTGAACCAGAATACATTAGTTATGAAACGAATATTAAAGATCGTGCAGATAACAAAGTGAACTTAGTTTTGGCTAACGGAGATATTTTCAAAGACAAAGGAAATGTTGAAGTTATAGAAAGTGAATTCAACAACGAAACTGGAAATATTGCTTTTAGAGCAAGATTCCCTAATTCTAGTAAGTTACTTAGAAACGGAGAAACAGGACAAGTTCAAATGAACGTTCCGTTAAAAAATGCTATTGTAATTCCGCAAAAAGCAACTTACGAAATTCAGGATAAGAAATATGTTTTTGTTGTAGATAAGAACAACAAAGTAAGCTCTAGAGAAATTACGATTACAGGTGAAATTCCTGATTTGTACGTAATCAAAAGCGGTCTTACTGAAAATGATAAAATCTTACTTGAAGGCGTTCAGAAAGTAAAAGAAAATGACAAAATTAAATTTGATTACGAATCTCCAAAAGAGGTTATAAATCATTTACGTTTAAAAGCAGAATAGGTTTACTGGGTTTTAATCATTAAAAAATACAAAAATGTTTAATAAATTTATTCAAAGACCTGTTCTGTCGATAGTAATATCGTTGATTATTGTCTTTCTAGGGGTTTTGTCGGTATTGAGTTTACCAATTACCCAGTTCCCTACAATTTCGCCTCCAATGGTGAATGTTACTGCAGATTACCCAGGATCTAATGGTGAGCTAATGGTTAAGGCAGTTGTTATTCCTTTAGAAAGAGCCTTAAATGGGGTTCCAGGAATGAAATATATGGCTTCTGATGCTGGAAACGATGGTGAGGCAACAATTAAAGTTGTTTTTAACTTAGGAACAGATCCGAATCAAGCTGCAATTAACGTTCAGAACCGTGTGGCTTCGGTTACTAATAAATTACCTCCTTTGGTAATTAGAGAAGGTATCAAAATTACACGAGAAGTACCAAGTATGTTGATGTACGTGAACCTTTACAGTACAGACAAAAATACCGATATGAAATTCTTGTACAACTACGCCGATATCAACGTACTTTCAGAATTAAAAAGGGTAAATGGTATTGGTTCTGGAGATATCTTAGGGACACGTGAATATGCTATGCGTATTTGGTTGAAACCAGATCGTATGTTAGCGTATAAAATTTCTGCTGATGAAGTAATGGAAGCATTATCTAGTCAGAGTTTGGAGGCTTCTCCAGGTAAAACAGGAGAAAGTTCTGGTAAACGTTCTCAAGCATTTGAGTATGTATTGAAATATTCTGGACGTTTTACAACCAAAGAACAATACGAGAACATTGTAGTAAAAGCAAATCCAAACGGAGAACTTTTACGATTGAAAGATGTTGCCAAAGTTGAATTTGGAAGCTCGATGTATGATATCTATTCTAATTTGAACGGAAGACCATCAGCCGCAATCGTATTGAAACAATCTTTTGGAAGTAACGCGAATCAGGTTATCGAAGAAGTAAAAGCAAAACTGGAAAAAATCAAACAAAGATTTCCAAAAGGAATGGATTACGAAATCTCGTATGACGTTTCTAAATTCCTTGACGCTTCTATCGAAAAAGTAATCCATACTTTAGTTGAGGCATTTATTCTGGTAGGTTTAGTGGTATTCCTTTTCTTAGGAGACTGGCGTTCGACAGTTATTCCGGCAATTGCAGTACCAGTATCGTTGGTAGGAACGTTTGTGTTCATGACTTTCTTCGATATTTCGTTGAACTTAATTACTTTATTTGCTCTAGTATTGGCAATTGGGGTCGTGGTCGATGATGCGATCGTAGTTATCGAGGCCGTCCATGCCAAGATGGAAGAAGAACATCTGTCGCCATTCAAAGCAACTAAGAAAGCAATGCATGAAATCGCGGGGGCAATTATTGCCATTACCTTTCTTATGGCGGCAGTATTTATTCCGGTAGCATTTATGTCAGGACCTGTTGGAGTATTCTACAGACAGTTTTCTGTAACAATGGCAACTGCTATTATTCTTTCCGGTATTGTGGCTTTGACCTTGACGCCAGCGCTTTGTGCAATGATGTTGAAAAACAATCACGGAGTGCCTAAAAAGAAAACACCAGCAAATAGATTTATTGATGCCTTCAACGAAAAATTCAATTTAGCACAAGGAAAATACCAAAACCTATTGGCTAAAATTGTAAACAGAAGAGTAGTTACAATTGTGGCTCTTTTGGTTTTCTGTGCTGGAACATGGTTGATCAGTAGTTCAGTTCCTTCTGGATTTATTCCGAATGAGGATCAGGGAATGTTTTATGCTGTAATTCAGACACCGCCGGGTTCTTCTTTAGAAAGAACAAATAATATTGCAGAGCGCGTTCAAAAAATTGCAGAAGATATTGATGGAGTAAAATCGGTTTCTTCATTAGCAGGTTATGAGATTTTATCTGAAGGTACAGGAGCAAACTCAGGAACATGTTTGGTTAACTTGAAAGATTGGAGTGATAGAAAAGAATCTGTTTTGGAAATCATGCACGAAATGGAGGAAAAATGTAAGGATATTACAGGAGCTAATATCGAATTTTTCCAACCACCAGCTGTACCTGGATATGGAGCTGCAGGAGGATTTGAGCTTCGTTTGTTAGATAAAACTGGTTCTGTTGATTACAAAAGAATGGAGCAGGTGAATAACGACTTTGTGGCTGAATTGAACAAACAACCAGAATTGTCAAACGTATTTAGTTTTTACAGCTCTAGTTTCCCTCAATACATGATGAAAGTAGACAACGATTTGGCACAACAAAAAGGTGTTTCTATCGAAAACGCTATGAATACTTTGTCAACTTTGGTGGGAAGTAACTACGAAATCAGTTTTATTAAATTCGGTATCAACTATAAAGTAATCGTTCAGGCTTCGCCAGAATATCGTGCACAACCAGATGATATCTTAAAGTTATATGTAAAAAATGATCGTGATGAAATGGTACCGTTTTCTGCTTTTATGAAGTTAGAAAAAGTATACGGACTTTCAGAAATCACACGTCATAACATGTATACCTCAACACAAATTAGTGGTTCGCCAGCTCCAGGATATAGTTCTGGTACAGCAATTAAAGTGATTCAGAGAATAGCGGCTGAAAAATTACCAAGAGGATATGATATTGACTGGGCAGGTATTTCTGCCGATGAGGTAGCACAAGGTAATCAGGCTATTTGGGTATTCTTAATCTGTTTAGGATTCGTTTACTTAGTATTAGCGGCGCAGTATGAAAGTTTTATTTTGCCATTATCTGTAATTCTTTCGTTGCCTGCAGGTATTTTTGGAGCGTTCTTTTTATTGAAATTAACAGGATTAGAAAACAACATTTATGCTCAGGTTGCGATGGTAATGCTTATCGGTTTATTAGGTAAGAATGCCGTACTGATTGTAGAGTTTGCGATTCAGAGACACGCAGCAGGAAAATCTGTTTTAGATGCGGCAATGGAAGGAGCAAAAGCAAGGTTCCGTCCAATTTTGATGACTTCATTTGCTTTCATTGCAGGTTTATTACCGCTTGCATTCGCTACTGGACCTGGTAAAATTGGAAATAGAACCATTGGTACTGCAGCAGCCGGAGGTATGCTTATCGGAACAATATGCGGGGTTTTTGTAATACCTGGATTGTATTTCATATTCGCTAAGATTGCGGAAAAACACAAACTGGTAAAACATGAAGAAGAAAATCCATTAACAGAAGAAATTGATAACAATCATGTATAAAGTTAAATCATATCAATATAGTATTGCATTAGCTGTATGTCTAGCAGTTGCAGGGTGTAAAACTCCTGCACCTGAGGCAGCAGTGACTACAAGTACACCAGTTCCTAATTCGTTTGGGCAAACAGCTCAAATGCAGGATGCAAGCAATAATACAGCAGCATTAAACTGGAAAGATTACTTTAAAGATCAAAATCTAGTAGATTTAATTGATGTTGCTCTTAAAAATAATCAAGAACTAAATATCACTTTGCAGGAAATCGAAATCGCAAAGAATGATATTCGTGTAAAAAAAGGTCTTTTATTACCAACTGCTGGTTTACGTGCTGGAGCTGGAGTAGAAAAAGTGGGTAGATATACAAGTCAAGGTGCGGGTGATGCTACAACTGAAATCAAACCAGGTGTTGAAACTCCAGATCCATTAGGAGATTTTACCATTTCAGCTTATGCAAATTGGGAAGTAGATATCTGGAAAAAACTGCGTAATTCTAAAAAAGCAGCTTTAAACAGATATTTAGCAACTGTTGAAGGTAAAAACTTTGTGATTACAAACCTTATTGCTGAAGTTGCCGATTCTTATTATGAATTAATGGCTTTAGACAATCAGTTGGATATTGTAAAACAAACCATCAAATTGCAAACTAACGCTTTAGAAATTGTAAAAGTTCAAAAACAAGCAGCAAGAGCAACAGAATTGGGAGTTAAGAAATTTGAAGCAGAGGTTTTGACTTCACAAAGTATGGAGTTTGACATCTTACAGCAAATAAAAGAAACCGAAAACAAAATCAACTTTTTGTTGGGTAGATATCCGCAGGAAATTAAAAGAACAAGCAATACTAATTTCTTAAGTCTTTTACCTGCCGCTGTAAGTTCTGGAATTCCGTCTCAATTGTTAGAGAATCGTCCAGATATTAAACAAGCAGAATTAGAATTGGTAGCTTCAAAATTAGATGTGAAAGTTGCTCGTGCTGAGTTTTATCCTTCTTTAGACATTACGGCTGCGATTGGAGTAAATGCGTTTAAACCTTCTTATTTGTTTACAATGCCAGAATCTTTATTGTATTCATTGGCGGGAGATCTTGTTGCACCTTTGATTAATAGAAATGCGATTAAAGCAGAATTTGCGAGTGCAAATGCAAGACAAATTCAAGCCTTATACAATTATGATCGTACAGTTTTAAATGCTTATTTAGAAGTTTCAAATCAGATGTCTAAGATTGAGAATCTTCAAAAAGGTTACGATCTTAAATCAAAACAAGTTGATGCTTTGAATACGTCTATCGATGTGTCAAACGATTTGTTTAAATCGGCTAGAGTAGATTATTTTGAGGTTTTAATGACACAAAGAGATGCACTAGAAGCTAAATTAGAATTAATTGATACCAAAAAAGAACAATTGAATGCTGCAGTTCACGTCTACAGAGACTTGGGCGGCGGATGGAAATAATTTTGCCAATTAATTTGTAGAGAAAAAGTCTTTCGGAAGTAAAATTCTGAAAGGCTTTTTTTATTGTTAACATGTAGAAACAGAGTAAAATTTAGTTTTTTAATTTTAACTTATAAAATCTAATTTGATCTGCTGAAATCTTTTAAAATCTGCGTGAAATCTTTTTACGTATTCCTTTTTCACGCAGATTTTAAAAGATTATAGCAGATTTCACAGATTTAATTCTTAAATAATCATAGAATTAAAAGAATACTTTCATACAAGCTATTTATTTCGATTAAAGAACCGTTACTTGTTTTTTGTATGGTTTTAATATTTCCTCATCTGGTGAAATATTAGTGACCAAAACATCAATGTCTTTTAAATGAGAAACAAAATAAGTCTCTCCTGTATCAATTTTTTCACTAGAACCTAAAGCGAGTATAAAATTCGAATTCTGAATCATATTTCTTTTGATTTGTGCATCATCATATAAAATTCCAGTAAGACCACGTTCGTGATGAATACCGCAAGTTCCTAAAATACAGATATCGGCTCTGAAATTTCTGAAAAAGTCCAAAGATTCCATACTGGCAGTGGTAAAGGAGGTTTTACACATTTTTCCTCCTGCAAAAATCAATTCGATATTTGGTAAATCTTCCACTAAAACGGCAACTGGAAAACTATTTGTAATTACAGTCAATTTTAAATCATGCGGAAAACTCGCTACTAAAGCTAAAGAAGTTGTCCCTCCATCAATAAAAACTACTTGTCCGTCTTTTAGATACGAAATGGCTTTTTCGGCAATAATCTTTTTGTTTTCTAAATCATGCTTTTCTCTTTTTCTATAATGAAGTGGCATTGGAGAAGGCGCAACTGCACCGCCACGAACCGCTTTTAAAAGTCCCTGATCGGAGAGTTCTTTTAAATCTCTTCTAATCGTATCTTCTGAAACACTCAAGTATTCGCTTAACTCTATGGATGTTACGCGGTGTTCTTTAGATAAATATTCTAAAATAGTCTGCTGGCGTTCTTCTTTTCTCATTTTAATTGCAGTTTTATACCGCAAAAATAAGTTAAAAACTGTAATTATTTGCGACTTATTGCAATTTTTGCATAATTTTACCGCAAAATAATTTTACAATGAAAAAGAAAACAATTGCAATCGACATGGATGGCGTATTAGCTGATGTTGAATTACAGATAATAGAGCATTACAACAAAGCGTACGGAACTCATTTAACAAAAGAGAGTATTCAAGGATTAAGCGAAGAAGAAGCTTTTAACGGAAGAGAATTGATGCTTGATATCGTAAAAAAAGAAAATTTTTTCAGAACATTACCGGTAATGGCCGATGCTGTTGAAAGTGTACGGGAATTACAGAAAAATTTTGAGATTTATATCGTTTCTGCAGCCATAGAATTTCCGCTTTCTCTTGCTGAAAAAGTAGCTTGGCTTGGCGAACATTTTCCTTTTATTCAATGGGAAAATATCGTTTTATGCGGCAGTAAATCCATTATCAAAACAGATTATTTAATTGACGATCATTGTAAAAATCTGGATTATTGTATCGGTAAACCTATTATGTTTACCGCATTTCATAATATAAATCAAACCCATCACTTGAGAGTGAACAACTGGAAAGAAGCAGTTGCCGTTTTAAATGAAACATTATAGCTTAAAAGGTTATAATTTTATTGTTTTTTGAAGAGAAAAGCCTTTCGGATTATTCTGAAAGGCTTTTTATTTTTAATCAAGAATTGAAATTTAGTTTATGTTTGCTCAGGCATTGCTATTTTTACCTTAAATCCTTTGTTAGGTTCTGTGTCAATATCAATTGATCCATTAACAGCCAAGATTCGGTTTGCCATGTTTTGAAGACCATTTTTTATAATGGTATTTTTTTCGCAGCCTTTACCATTGTCGGTATAATTTATAAAAATTGATTTTAAATCACTATCAAATTTTATAACTACCAAATTTGCTTCGCTGTGTTTTTTCATGTTGACCATTAATTCCTGTAAAATACGGCTAATGGTAATCTTTTTCATCTCATCGATAGCTTCCCAATTTATTTGTTCGATATTGGTCACCATAATATTTCTTTCACGTGTATTGTACGCCGAAAGCATTTCTTTTATACTATGGGTGAAATTTATTCCAGTATCGATGCTATTGTTTTCTCTCGAAATTCCTCTTACACGACCGTAAATGTCATCTAATTTTTGAAGTAAATTCTCTTTGGTATTTTCAGTAGATAAAGGCTGAGATTCGGCAAAAGCAATAACCTGAAAAACATCATTAGCCAATTCATCATGAATTTTTTTTGCAATTCTTGTTTCGGTGTCGTATGATGTTTTTAATTCTATAGCCTTGTTTTTGTTTTTGTAATAACGAATTAGAATTGCAATTAAAACAACTAAAAAGAAAAAAACAATGACAAATACAATACGCATATATTTGGCTCTGTCAAGAGATAATTGATTTTCTGCTTTTTCTAAACGAAGTTTTTCGTTTTCGTCTTTTTCTTTTTTAGAATCGTATTTGATTTTAGCAAACTTATTTTTGAAGTTATTTCGAACTTTAATAATACTGTCATTTAATGTAAAATATCTTTGAACATAATTGGTAGTATTTGAACTGTTGTCGTTTGAAATTAAAATTTGCAACGCTTCTAATCTTTCATCGACACTATTAAGTTTTGTGGCTGTCTTGTATGCCAAAAGAGCATTTTCGTCTGATTTCTTAATGTCTTTCTTTGAGTAATAATCGGCAAGATGAAGATAACTTTCTATGCTTCCATAACCATCTTTAATTTCGTTTTTTAATTGGAGAGCATTATCCATTAAATGAAATCCCTTTTCATCCATTCCAGTGTTAAAATAAGCATAGCCCAAATTATCTTGCATTCTGGCTTTAGAACGTTCTTTGGATTTATCCTTTATAAATTTTTCATCTAAAATAGATTCTAAGAGTTTAATTGCTTCATTGTACTTTTTTTGATGAATGTAAACTGCTGCAATATTGCTTAGAGGTGCTTGTTCACCTTCAGGACTTTCAGATTCTTTAACAGATTCTTTATAGTAAAAAATAGCATCATCATAAAGAGAAAGTTCTTTATCAGCAATTCCTAACGTATTGTTTATACAGCTGATGTGATCTTTCTTTTTAATATGAGGTAATGATTTAGCATAAGGTAATGCTTCAGTTACGGTTTCTTTACTACCATAGTAATCTCCATTGACTTGCTGGATACTAGCCATTTGAATAAGAACATAACTTATGTTGGCACTGTCTTTTAAAGTTTCGAAAAGCGCTTTTGATTTATTAAATTCATAAAAAGCGGTGTTAAAGTTTTCTTTTTGATAGTTTTCATCTGCTCTGTCCCGCAAAATAAGGGCCTCTTTTCGTACTTCTTCCGTATTAGAATTAATAGTCTTTTTTTCTTTACAGGAAAAAAAAGAAAGAAAGAGAATAAAATAAAAAAACGGGGACCGTAACATACAAATTTACTTTCCCCGAAAATAGTAATTAATTAGATACTAAAAATATATTTATTAAACTTATGGTTTCAATGGTGGTTTTGTACCATCACCAGGACCATCAGGCTTATCATCACCTGCGTGAATAGGTTTTTTAATCTTTTCGATTTTAGTACCTGTTTGTGTCTCATACTCATCAGGAGTACAAGAAAATATCGTGAATATTAGCGCAAAAGCGATAAAAAGTATTAGTTTTTTCATTTTAATTTAATTTAGAAATTAGACATAGGTATGGCTGTCCGGAATTGATTCGGATCTTGTAATTGCGATACCAAAAATTGTTTTTGGGGAAGTAGAGTGTAGAACTGTAAGACGTAATTTATACTTCCCGAATAAAGTCGGTCTTACGGTTTTCCACAATGTAAATTAGAACCAGTTTCATATTTTTGTTTTAGTCTGCAGACAAAACTTGAACTAATTTCTGATGCAAAGGAAAGGCAGTTTTAGATCACTGTAGATAAGGGATTCCCGGAATTCCTGCGTTTTCCTGGGATTCCCACGAATTCCCAATAAAATAAAAATGCAATGCCTTATTTTTTATTAAATGTTATTTAATTCTAAACCAATCTCTCTTATTATAGATGCAATAAGTCTGACAAAAGTTGGTCGTGGAGATGAAAAAAATATAGAAAAAGTATAGAATTGGAACAGAAATTGAAATTGCTGATAGCGGTTTAATTGTAGAAGTCGAAAATAAAGGCATATAAAAAAAGTTTTGGTGAAAAATGATACATAAAGGGTCAAAAGACGTTCCTAAAAAAGACAAAATGAGTAATACATTAGAAGAATATAAAAAGGCGATTAAAATTAAATACGAGATCGAAAAAGAAGGCGAGTACTTCGATTATTTGTACAGTCCTTCCCGCGGAAAACTTCGCGATTTGTGCTGGATTATTTTCGAAAACAATCCGACCCAAGATGATTTAAATGTGTTTAAAAATTTATTGTGCTTAGATTTTGATCATACCAAAAAGAATAAGTTTAAGGAACAAAAAGATAAGTTTAGACCAATAGAAACCTTTTTTAAAGGAGAAACCGATCCGTCAAATATTGATGCTATAAATCTTGCAGCAATAATGGTCGATTTTCAGCCTCGACCTTTTAAAAAATTTAACGAGAAGTGTAGAATTGAAGAAGCAAAACAAATTAAAAGTATCGGATCGAATGTAATTGTAGAAAATGTTGGCATAGAAAAAAAAGTTTTGGTGAATAATGAACATGAAGAGTCAAAAGAGGTTCCTAAAAAAGGAAGTCTTTTGTTAAATCTGAAAGATATATTTTCTAAAAAAGTGGCTCAGAAAATGTATCCTCGTAGAATAATTACGATTGCAGTTGGAGCGGTTGCTCTAGTGTCTTCTGCATGTTTATACTTTGTGCAGAAAAAAGATTAAATGGAAAAGCATTTTTAAAAATAAAATGCATAAAGCGGTAAAAAGAATAATTTTTTGAAGTGAAATTTGGGCTTTTAAAAAGTGTGTTTTTCGGCATATATTTACTGTTATTTACACTATAAAGATAAGAAAAAAAATCCGTTAAACCTAATAAAAATCAGCGAAATAAGTGATTTTTTCATCTTTTTTTTGACAAAATTTTGCCACTGAAACTACTGATTTTAAAAGCCTAAAAACTTGCTTTTTTCCGACAGTTTGATTCTAATAAAATTAGTTATATTTATAAAAATTAAAAATGATTTTGATTTCAAAGTCATCTAGTAAAAAAACAACTCTCATGAAAAAACTTGTACTATTATTAATTGTTTTAACCACTTTCGGTTGTAAAAAATATGTTGTCTCATTTGAACAACCAACAGATAAGAAACTAGACAATTTGAAACTCGAAGTACTTCTGGATAAAGAGAAAGTTAAAGATATTACCTTAAAAGCAACAGAAGCGATGCCAACTTATGAAACAGCTTCATTGTCGGTATCTGGTGAGGGGAAACACCTGCTTCAGGTTAAGGTTAATGACACGATATTTAATTATGAAGTAAAGTATCCAGAGGAAAGATATATTCTTTTGACAGCGCACTTAAAAAAGAATGGGAAAGTTCATATCGGAATCTTGAAACAGAATTATAAATATAGACTCCGTTAAGAATTTAAACGCAACGACACAAAGAAAAACCGCAAAGTTCGAAAGCTTTAAGTTAGTATAGCTTTGCGAACTTTGCGGTTTGTGTAGATTATCTTAGAAAAAAAATCCTTGCGTTCTTTGCGGTTAAATAAACTCTTAAGATAAAAAGTCCTTAAACCACAATCCAGAATTTTTAATGGTTCGTTTCTGAGTTTCAAAATCGACGTGAATTAATCCGAAACGAGCGTTGTAGCCTTCAGCCCATTCAAAGTTATCGGTCAAACTCCAGACAAAGTATCCTTCAACGTTTAAACCGTCTTTTTTGGCTTTTAAAATTTGTTCTAAGTGATCCTGAATATAATGTGTTCTCTTGATATCGAATACTTTTCCGTTGGTCACTGTATCGGGAAATGCAGCACCATTTTCTGTAATAATGATTTTTCGGATACCTTCGTATTCATTAAACTTTTTAAGGACATGATATAATGCTGGAGGATAAACTTCCCAGCCCATTTCAGTCGAAATTACATTTCGTTTTTCGGCACTTACTAATTCGGCACCAATGTACGGAATCAACATTGCTGATTTAACGATTTCTCTGGTATAACATTGCAGACCTATAAAGTCAAAATCAAATGCAAGATTATTGAGATCATCTTCTAAAATATAACTGTTTAGTTTTTTTAAAACAGGAAGATCTTTTTGCGGATAACCTAATCCTAAGATCGGTTCAATGAAAGTTCTGTTTAATAACGTATCGACACGTTTGGCAGCTTCAACATCTTTTTTGTTTTCTGTCGCAGGTTCGATATGTGTACAAGAAAATGTCGTTCCGATATGCGCATTTGGTATCTTGTTTCGGATAATTTTTGCACCAGCAGCAGTTGCCAAAGTCACGTGATGCATCGCTTTTAGGTAATTTGTAATTCCCTTTTTACCAGGAGCATGAATACCCAAAAAGTAACCAGCGCCAGTAAAAACTGAAGGTTCGTTGATCACCATCCAGTTTTTTACGCGGTCGCCGAAATGCTGCACACAAACTTCTACATATTCTGAAAACCAGGAAACCGATTCACGGTTGGTCCAGCCTCCTTTTAATTCGAGTTCGTGTGGTAAATCCCAATGATAAAGTGTTATCCAAGGTTCGATTCCAGAAGCCAGAAGCGAATCTATAATTTTGTTGTAATAATCAATTCCCGCCTGATTTACAGGATGAATTCCGGTTGGCATAATGCGTGGCCAACTGATGGAGAATCTGAAATTTGGAATATTTAATTCGCGAATCAGATCAATATCATCTTGATAAGAATTGTAGAAATCACAGGCAGTTAGGGCATGATGTCCGTTTTTTATTTTTCCTTTTTGAGAAGTAAAAACATCCCAGATAGAAGAACCTTTTCCGTCAGAATCATGTGCTCCCTCAATTTGGAAAGCGGCGGTTGAAACACCCCACAAGAAATCTTCCCCAAATTGGTTTTTGTTCAAAAATGAGTTTTCAATTTTATTCATTCAATAAGACTTTCCTTTATTTTTATACTGTTTATTAGTGTAGGAAAGAAGATTGCATAGCTCTTAAAAAAAGCCATTCTTTGAATGATACCAGGAATTTTAGATTAAAGAATTTCATAACGATTAGTTTTATTTCAAATTAAGAAAACTAATGTGAATTTATTGTAAAGTGATTATTATCAAATAATTAAATAAAAAAAGGGAAGATTATTAATCTTCCCATCCACAAAGTGTCAAGCCTAGGCCTTGAGCTTTTTTTATTGATGTTTTTACCGTTTCATGACTACAAGATCGTAAACCGCGACAATTTTCATTGTAATGGTATTTTTTTGCACCAGTAGAACCACAGATATATACATTGGTTTCTGGCGCTCGAAATGAAGTTGCACAAACAAAAAGTAGAAGTAAAGTATATTTCATCTGTTTATTTTTTATTGGACAATTAGTTGGTATTCGTTCCCTTTTTTATCAAGTGCTTTAAGTTTTCCGTGTGAGACCCATTCGGTGTTAATCTCGATTTCGCCAATACTGTCTATTTTCAATATTCCAGCGCCGTATTTTCCTTCCGTATTAATATTTCCAAAAACAGAATCTCCTTTAATGTTAATTCCTTTTACATCATAATTATATTCATAATGTCCTGGATTTCCTGTTCTGTATTCGTACTTATAAGTCGTATTTACGTGATAGGTTTTTGACTCTTCAGGTGTAATCGTTTTGCGATCATCTGCTGTAATTGTCGTTTTGTAAAATGAATTTACTTCTGGTAAAGTTGGCGGAGCAGCAGCTTTTTTACAGGAATAAAATGTTACTAAAAAAAGTAAGATGAGGTAGTTTTTCTGCATAGGCGATTGGGGAGTTAGTTTGAGATTTAGAAAGTTTTAGTTAAAATGATAAATCTAACTAGAATTAAGTTTTTTGAAATAGGTACTTATACGGGATTTAATTCTGTTTCGTAAAGAGCGATAGTTTCCAGTAATTCTTTTTCATATTGATAAATATCGTCAATAGAAGATATTGCGATTTTGCTTTCACTTTTATTATTATTGAAAAGGCTTAGATATTTTTTTCCTCCATTTAAATGAAGTCTGCAGAGTGGTTTTCGATTGTTGTCATCCAGTAATATGCCAAAATACGATTGCGTATCACGATATACGATTCTGCTGATTGGTAATTTGCGACGCAAAATAGCAACTACGATACGATAACCATCAAGTTCTTCTTCGGTTGTAACAATTTTATTATCATCTTCAGCAATATTTATTTCTTCATCTTGTTGTTTAATAGTTTCTTTAGTTAAAGCTGCATTCAAACGATCATTAATTTTATCATTAATGAATTGACTAACTGATTTTTGAACCAAATCTTTAAATTCATCAACCACTTTTTCAGTCAGTCTTCCTGTGTAAATTTTACTTGCAAATAATTTTGTAAAATCGTTTGAAGGACTTTCTAATTCAGCATTAATAAGCTTTTTAATTTCTTTAATATATTTTAGAGAGCTGGCATTGCTGACAATATTATCGACGTCAAAATTGGCTTTATGAAATTTTGCAATTTCGTTTATCGTATTTTCTTTTAGATTACAGATGTCAAATTCTAAAAATGGTTTTTCATCCATCTTGTTTTGATCATCTAAATCAGTAAAGAACTGATAATTTATTCCGTTTGTTAAAAGTGCAAATCGGGTTTTTGTAACATGAAAATAACGGAATAATTGCGAGTTATGAACTGTTAGCTTTTCTTTCCAGCTTTTGCACTCTACAATTATAATAGGTTCTCCATTTTGAAAAATGGCATAATCAACTTTTTCACCTTTTTTTAAGCCTAGATCTGCTGTAAATTCAGGCA
The DNA here is from genome assembly GCF_024649945.1 of Flavobacterium panacis. GTDB lineage: Bacteria > Bacteroidota > Bacteroidia > Flavobacteriales > Flavobacteriaceae > Flavobacterium > Flavobacterium panacis. The sequence goes on from NZ_JANKMS010000007.1 coordinate 244,215, forward strand.
CAACTTCTAGCGGATTAAATGCATCATATCCAAGAATGTTTATAAATGGTAGAACAAAAGCATGTTTAGTAGATTCTTCTGTTTCAATTTTACTTTTTAGCTGATTGATTTTATCTGCTAATGATTTTAGTTGAATATTCATTTCCATAAGTCTGTAGTTTAAATTAATATTCAAATGTAAAATCAATCAAAACCAATATTTTATGGAAATCCGTAATGGTACAGAATTTTTAAATTATAATTTTTTTGAGATGGATTTAAACGGAAAAAAGAGGACAATGAAGTTCCTCTTTATAAGACATGGTTTTTGCTTTTTATTCTTTTTTTAGAATAAAATTTTTTATGATTTTATCCATATTGGATGGCAGGTCTGCATTTTTAATTTCGAAATGTTTTATTTTCATTTCAGAAAGCCATTTGGTCCAATAGGCTTTTATAATTTTTTCTTCAAACGGATTATTTTTGCTTGGATTTATTCCTAAAACCAAGACTTCAAGACTTGATAAATCGGTATCAATTTTAATGAAACCAAAATTTTCCTTTTCAAATTTTTTCTTCCAGTCTTTAGTATTTAGACCATTTTGTTTGATTAGTTGAGGTGTTAAATAACTCGATAAATTTTTATCTTTAATCTGAGTTCCTTCATAAAACATATATCCATCTGTTAAGATAATCAAGATGTTTCTAAAATCCTTGTCCACACATTGATCTTGCACTTTACTATCAAAAAAATTCCAAATATCCGAACCAATATATTTATCATCTTTAATTGCTGATTCATAAATAACCTCTGTTTTTGAAGAATAAGTATTGTTTATAGAATTCAGAAATTGTTTCGAGGCATTGTCTTTAGTAACATTGATTCTCAATTCTTTCGAAATGGAGTTAATTTTAGGATTTTCAGGTTCGGGATTAAAGAACAATTGCATTTTATCATCAATCTGTCTCATTCTTTTAGATTTTAAATGCTCTGTAAAAGCTTCAGAAGCCGATTTTATATATCCTAAATCTCTTTGGTATATTTCCATAGTAGGATTTGGATTTTTTTTAAGACTTATTCTATCTGATAAATCTACTAGAATACTAATGTTGTAGTTTTCTGAAACAGAAGTTTTAATAGTATTTTGGCTTTCTTCTTTCTTTGTTTCTTCCTTACATGAAAAAAATAAAATCAGTAGTAATGACACCAAAATTTTGAGTAAAGTATTTTTCATAATATTAGTTTTTAAAATATACTAAATGCTGAAAATCTGGGTCAATTAGATTTAATCTTCCTAAATGTTCTTCTGATAAGTTTTCGCAATTTTCAAGTAATTCTACTTTTTCTTTATGAGGCAAAGCTATTTCTGTGTTAATTGCCTGAAACCATCCTTCTTTATACTGATGATGATAATGAAGGTATTCTTTAACTGGGAAAACAAAGCCATCAATTTTCAATTGAAGTTCTGATATTTTACCATTTATAGTCACGATTTGTTCTTTAAAACCATTGATTTTGTTTACATAATCCGTTTTGAGTTTTTCTAGGTTAAGTAAATTTTCTTTTTTTCCTCGTATAAAAGCTCTGATTTTATCAATGTTTTCAAATTCTTTCATTACAAAATCAAATACAAGTCCCCAGATAATGTACACGACAAAACCTGCAAAAATGATCATCCAGAATTCTGGTTCGCCCAAAGCGATGTTTAGGTTATAAGGAGACGATTCGGTTGTTTTATTGAACTCATATATTTTTTTTTCAATGATATAAGCTAAAAGTGAATCAAATAAAAAAGTAATGGCGAAAAGTGCCACAAGTCTGAAGATGTTTTTTATTCCTTTTCCTTTTTGAACCATATGTATTACATAACCTAATCCCATAAAAACGAAAGGAATAGTTGTAACCAAAACTCCTTCAAGCCAGCTTGCTTTAAAAGCGTTTGTAAATGCATCAGCGTCAAAGATTGCAGCTGTTAAACTATCATTTGAAAATTCCTTGAAAAATGCAGAATAAGAAGCAGAAATGTAGAACACTAAAACATATAAAGTAATGGGCAGCAAAAGAATCAGACCAATATAAAATTGAGCTTTAAGACCTTTTCCTTCTTCAATCCCGAATTTATCTGGATTACGTTTTACTTCGATAATTTCGTTTTTGATTTGATCGATGTTTTCGTTGATGTTTTGTTCTTTTTTTTCAAAAATTCCAATGGCAGTTTCAGACTTTTTCAATTCGGTTCTGTTCTTTTCCTGTTCTTCACGATATGGTTGTTTCAGCCTGTCTTGTTCCATTTTTTGTTTTCGGCATTGATCTTCAAAACTCATGTATAAATTTTGAAGACATGCTTTTAAAACAATAGGTTTTCCTGTAGCTTTTACCGATGCGGCAAAACCGCTCTGGTAATACGTAATTCTAATTTGTTCTCTATCTTCTTCATTTTCTTCTAAAATTTTAAAGGAAGAATCTTCAGATTTTTTTAAACTAAATAATTGCGATAGTGGTTTCATAATTTAAGTGTTTAATTGACTAATAATTTCTTCTTTTCCAATGTTTTTCTGAACACAATCAATAAGATAGTCAGATAAGTCATTGATGTTTTCTTCAATGAAATCAAATTTTCTGCAATACTTTCTCAGCATATTTAACTCGTCATCGGTAATTTTTCCATCGGCCCAAATAATTCTTGTAAGATCGTAGAGATATTCAATTTTGGTATTTAAAGCTTCAGGAACAATAAAATCGGTATTGACAGGATTTAGAAAAAGTTTATCGAGCTCCTCTTTCGGAATTCCTCTTTCGTCTGCAAAATGATATAACATTTGAAGTTCTAATACATCAAATTGATCGTCTGATAATGCCATTTGATATAATCTTAAAAAATGGCTTTTTAGTTCTAGTGTTATCATGTTTTTGGTTTGTTTATTTTAAATTTTCGCATGCAATTCCATCTCCATCCGCGTCTAGATTTTTGTAGCACTTTTTGTTACTATTATAAGCGGCTTGTGCCTGTGCTCTAGTTGCAAAATCACCACAAGTTTTAGTCGGACAATTTGATCCTGAATTAGAATTAGAACTTGTTTCTGCTGAGTCTGCTGAATCTGAACAAGAAATTATAATGCCTGTCAACATCAATAAGGAAATAGAAATTGTTATGATTTTTTTATGTTTCATTTTTGAGTTATTTAAAATTTGTAGATTAAAAATGTAAGGAGTCCTGTAAAGACAAACAAGATAAGACATCCGCTGTTTTGGTATCGAATCCCCGGAATACCTGTTTTTGTAGAATATCCATTTTTACTAAAGGTTCCCATTTTGGTTCTAAAACTCGGAGAAATTCCGGATTTACTTATGTTTAATCCAAGTCCTCCTCCAAGTTTGATTCTTTTTTGAAATCGAAAGCCCATTATTTTTTAGATTTAGTTGATTAAAGATTTTCTGGTTGTTGAAACTTCTCTCGACGCATCTTTAATTTTCATGTCAGTCGAAGTTGGGGATGGTTATTTTCTTTTTTTATAATGATTATTAGTACTTGAGTTTTTGTACTTTCCTCCTTTATGAGAACTTCCTTTTCCTCCTTTGTAATGACCACTTTGGGCTTCAATGCTTCCTCCTAAGATTAAGAAGAATAGACTAAATAAAATAGCTGCTTTTTTCATAATTTTAATATTTAATTAATTTTTACAATCCAAAAGTAGAACCAATCAAAACCAGTATTTTACGGAAATCCATAATCTGTAATTTTAAATTCTAGCAATAAAAAAAAGCTCCCGAAGGAGCTTTAAAATGGAGTGAAAAGGAACTTAGATAATTCCCATATCTTTTGTAATTGAAACCAAATGAACAGTATTATTGGCTTTAAAAAAGTCTTTTAGTTTTGCCAATCTTTTTTCCATGGCACTTTTGCTATTGGGTTTCACATTAGAGTTTTTAAAAATTTCTATAATTTCATCCTGAGATGTTCCCACAGATAAATATTTTAAAATTTGAATATCGACATCATCTATTTCGTAGTTGCCTTTTTCCTGAAGTGCAGAAGCAACCTCGGAAGAAATAAATTTCTCATCGGAAGTCGAAATTATTTTAATCGCTTTTTTGAGATCTTCAATACTGTTTCGGCTTTTGAGTACAAAGGCATTAATTTCAGAATCTTCAAAAAGTGATTTTATACGAAGATTTTTATCCTCAACAGAATAGGCAATGATTTTAATATCAGGCTGAAGTTCACGAACTTTTTGAATAAGTTCGTCACCACTTTCAATTTTTACGTCACGATGATCTTTTTTAAACGAAAGATCACTAATTAATAAATCGTATGGCTCATTGTCCTGAATGGCTTTTCTTATCTTAAGAAAAGCATCGTCACAATATTTTGCGTGTTGAAAATTGTCAATATTAAAATCATTCAAGGTTTGTTTAACAGCTAAATTGAATTCTTCAAAATCCTCGGCTATTATTACTTTTTTAAACATAGGCTTTTATTTAGGCATTGTTATTTTTACTCTAAAACCTTTATCTGGTTCAGTGTCAAAAGTAATAGTTCCTTTACTAGACAAAATACGGTTTTCCATATTTAGCAAACCATTTTTTACAATTTTATCTTTTTGAGTGCCTTTTCCGTTATCTGTGTAGTCAATAAAAATTGTTTTTCCGTCGCCGCCAAACTTTACTACAACTACCAATGCTTCACTATGCTTTTTCATATTGACCATTAATTCCTGTAAAACTCTATAAATCGTAACTTTTTTAATTTCCTCAATCAAATCCCAATTTACTTTTTCGATGTTGTTAATAATAACATTTCTATTCTCACTATTATAAGTTGAAAGCATCTCTTTTAAATGGAGTGCATAATTTGTTTTAATATCAATACTATTGTTTTCTTTTGAAATGCCACGGACACGAGCATAAATATGATCAAGTTTTTGAACCAGCGTTTCTCTTGTGCTTTCAATCTCCAAAGGCTGTGTCTGTGTAAAAGTTATGGTGTTAAAAACATCATTTGCCAATTCATCATGAATGTCTTTGGCAATTCTGGTTTCGGTATCGTAAGCCGTTTGTAATTTTTCAGTACGGTTTTTATTTCGGTAATATTTTCTGAGATAAAAAATGAGCACACCCAAAAATAGAGAAATAGTGATGAATAAATATTGCTGATATTGCCCGCGCTGAATCGAGAGCTGGTTTTCAGCATTTTTTAAACGAAGTTTCTGGTTTTCGTCTTTTTCTTTTTTAGAATCGTATTTGATTTTAGCAAACTTATTTTTAAAGTTGTTTCTAACTTTGATAATGCTGTCATTTATAGTGATATAATTTTGAGCATATTGCAATCCAGCATTATTTGAAATTAAAAGGGATAATGCTTCCAATCGTTCGTCTACACTATTAAGTTGGGTTGCTATTTCATAAGCTTTTTTTGCATATTGATTGGATGTTTTATTATCGGTTTTTGCATAATATTCTGCTAAGCGAGTATAACTTACTATGCTTCCATAAGAATCGTTAATTTGTTTTCTCAGTTTTAGACTTTCAAGCATGAGTTGAAGACCTTTTTCATTTGAACCTTTTTTAAAATAAGCGAATCCAAGATTGTCAATTACTCTTGCCTTGCTTTTTAAAAATGTATCAAATTCTTTAGTTTTTAAAATTCCTTTCAGAATTACAATAGCCTTATCATATTTTTTTTGCTTGATGTAAAGTACAGCAATATTGTTTAAAGGAGATTGTTTGGTCAGCTGATCTTTGGAATCCTTTATTGCCTGATTGTAATAAAATATTGCATCATCATAAATTGCAAGTTCTTTGTCTGCAATTCCGAAGAGGTTGTTAATTGCGGACTTAAAATTGTTATCATTTTTTACATATGGAAGTGCTTCTGTTAATGTCTCTTTACTTCCGTAATAGTCGCCATTTATTTGTTGTATGTTAGCCATTTGAATCAAATTATAGGCAACACTTGTACTATCTTTTAAATATTCAAATGCAATTTTTGATTTGTTGAAATAGTAAAAAGAACTGTTGTAATGGCTCTTTTGAAATTCTTCTGCGGCTTTTTGTTGTAGTTTTATGGTTTCTTTTCTGCTGTAATCGGGTGGAATTAAAGCATCTGTTTTTTTCTCACAAGAAGTAAAAAGGAGGAAAATAAAAAAATAAAAAAACGGGGATCGTAACATATATCTTACTTTCCCCGAATTTAGTCATTTATTGAAAACAACAAATTTTATTTTTTATTTTTTTGGAGGTGGCGGAAGATTAACAGGATCATCTTCTGGCCCAGTTGCTTGTGCTCCTTTTAACGGAATAGTATCATTTTTTACCTCAGTTTTGTTTGTTGTTGTCTCAAATTCGTCAGCAGTACAAGAGAATAATGTAGTTGACAATAGCGCGCACGCTCCCAATAGATATAATGTTTTCATTTTTTTTATGATTTAAAAGTTGAACATGGGTATTGCTGTCCGGAACTTTTCCAGGTTGATTTTAAATGGCAATACCAAATTTTGTTTGGGAAGTGAAGTGCGTAGAACTATAAAACTTTATTTATACTTCCCGGATAAACTCCGTTTTACGGTTTTCCGCACTTGGTTACTTAACTAGTTTTGTACATTTGTTTTTGACCTGCAGATCAAAACATTAACTAATTTTGTTGAGGCAAAGTTATATGAGGTTTAGAGCTGTAGTGATACGGAATTCCGGGATTTCCGAACTAGTTTTTTGGAATCCTTATTATTCCTTGAAATTCCTTATAATTCCAAAAAAAATAAAGCCTATGAGTAACTATACTATTGAAGATTTATACAAGAATGCCGTTAAAAAAAAATATGAAGAAGTTAAAAACGGTGATGATCATGTTTATTTAAATGCTCCAACAAGAGGGAAACTAAATAAATTATGTTGGGAGATATTTGAAACGAAACCAGTTTCTACAGATGATAAAGTAGTATTTAATACTTTGCTAGGATTTCCTTTTGATCTAAATACAAAGAATAAATTTAAAAGCAATACAAATCAATTTCGACCTATTGAAACTTTTCTAAAAGGAGAAACCGATCCCGATAAAATTGAGGTTGTCGATCTTGCAGCTATTCTTGTTGATTTCCAGTTTAGACCTTTTAACAAGTTTAGAAGGCAAATTGATCCAGAAGATTTGAAATTAATAGAAGAACTAAGGAGCCCAATTATTCCCGATATAGAAATTTGTAATGAAAGTTTAGGCCATAATGAAGAAGGCGAAAGTAATATTGATTCAGAAACAATTCCTGATGCCGAAGAATCGGCTCAAATCGAAAGAGAAGAATCTGAACCAACTGAAAGTGATGAAATAGAACAACTTCCAACAACTATAACAACTTTTGTTAATATGGATAATCCAAAATCTAATATATTTAGATATCTAGCAATCGGAGCGGTTTTTCTTGGTTTAGGATTAATCATTTATTTAGTCTTACCTAAAAAAGAATGTATACAATGGTCTGGTGATCATTATGAAGAAGTGAGTTGTGATTTGAAAATAGAAGGAATAGGCACATTTAATTCACCTGAGCCTTACGATGAAAGAATTATAAATCTTCGAAGAATTAAGGTTTGTGATACAACTGTTTTCTTCAAAAATGAAAAAGCTATTGTTTGGTATGCAAAGGTGGGAGATAGTGTTGAGTTTTTTAATACACATGGCAATCATCCTGAGAATGGGAGAGCATTAAGACCTGTAACGCAATATATTTTAAACAAATACCTGAAAAAGTAAAGTTAAAATGCGATTTATGTAATATTTATCTGAAATCGTGGAATTTTTTGTAAGATGATACATTTAATTTAGCAGTATTAAAATTAAATACAAACGCAAAAAACAATCCACATGAAAACAAGAAAATTATTATTCGTATCAGCCTTAAGCTTAGGATTATTTGCCGCATCATGCAGTAGCGACGATAATGAAGGAGAAACAATAATTCCGATACAAGGAAAATATAACCTAAGTAAAACAGGAACAGTTTCGACTGATGGGACAGAGGTGTTAGTTGATGCACCACAAAATGCACCTGGATGTAGTAGAGATTATTTAGATTTAAGATTAAGTAATGCAGCAGTTATAGGAGATTATAATGGTTCTGATTGTGCCTTAGTAGAAACAACAGGAACTTATGTAAGATCTCACAATGATTTAACAATTACTATTGGGAATGTAAGTTCAACCAGTGATATCATGAATCTTACCAACAAAGAATTAAAATTGAAAGACAAAACAACTGGTATTATAACAGTTTATACCAGATAATTTCAATTTGTTTTGAACTAAAACTAGAAACGGAAATAACTTATAAAGCTATTTCCGTTTTTTTTTATGGGATTTTGAATTTTTTAGTTGACTGGAATATAAATATCAAAAGAAGCTCCTTTGTTTTGTACGCCCGAAGCTGTAATAAAGCCGTTATGGTTTTCTACAATTTTTTTTACGATTGCAAGACCAATTCCAGTTCCGTTGTAGCGGTCTCTTCCGTGTAAACGTTGAAAGACTTCAAATATCTTTTTGTTGTATTGTGATTCAAAACCAATTCCGTTGTCCGAAACTTGAATGTGACAATAGTTTTTATAAGACAATAATTTTTCAATATTGAAATCTTTTCCAGTCTTAGTTTCACTTTTGATTATAATTTTAATCGGAGTTTCAGGATCTGAAAACTTTAGTGAATTGCTTATCAAATTATACAATAATTGCTTGAACTGAAACGGAATAATATCTACTTCTGATGTTTCGTTTACTTCAATTAGAGCATTTTTTTGTTCTAGTTCTTCTTTTAAATCTTCTTTTACTTCTTCAATAATTTGTACAAGATCTGTTTTTACAAAAACACGTTCCTGAATATTAGTTCTCGAATAAGAGAGCAAATCGTTAATCAAAGTCTGCATTCGCTGAGCGGCATTTTGCATTCTTCTAAATTTATCTAATCCATTTTCTGATAAATTAACAGCTTCCTTTTCTATAATCTGCGAAGCGAAAGTCTGAATTTTTCGAAGTGGCTCCTGTAAATCATGACTTGAAATATAAGCAAAGGACTGTAACTCTTTGTTCATTTCTTCAAGTTCATTGTTTTTCTGCTCCAGTTCCATAGCATTCAACTTTAAGGTGTCGTCTGCTCTTTTCTTATCGGTTAAATCGTGTGTCACTTTTGAGAAACCAATAACTTCACCTTGTTTATTGTGAACAGCTGTAATGACAACGCTTGCCCAGAATAAATTTCCGTTTTTGCGTGTACGCCAGCCTTCGTGAATTGCTTTTCCTTTTTCTCTTGCACGCTGTAAAAGTTCTTCAGGAAGGTTTCTTTCTTGATCTTCTTTGGTATAAAAAACAGAAAAATATTTTCCGATAATTTCTTCTGCTTTATAACCTTTTATTTTTTCAGCACCAACATTCCAATTTTCGATAATACCATCTCGGTTGAGGTATAGAATGGCATATTCCTGAATTTCTTCTACCATTAAATGATAACGCTCTTCACTTTTTCTAAGCGATTCATTCATCTGAATTAATTCTCTTGTTCGAGCTGTAACCTGTTGTTCGAGTTCGTGTGTAAAGGCTTTTTCAGTATGAATATCGGTAAAAGCGCCAACCCATTTTATAATTTTATTATCAATATTGAAAACAGGTTCTCCAATGACAGTGTGCCATCTATAACTGCCGTCTTTTCTTCGCATTCTAACATCGCATCGATACATTTCTCCAGTAAGAAGTGCATTTTGCCAGATTCTAACGTTTTCTTGAAAATCTTCTGGATGTATCATGGCTTCCCAAGCACCTTCAACGCCAGGTTGGATTCCAGTATATTCAAGCCATTTTCCTGAAGTAAATAAAGCGCCACCTTCTGCATCGGTTTCCCAAATTAACTGCGGAATACTTTCGGTAAGAGAACGGAAACGCATTTCGCTTTCTTCGATTTTTTTTCTGGCTTCTACTTTTTCGGTAACGTCAATCAAGGTCATTCTAACTCCTGAAATTGAATTGTCACTTTCGCGAAGTGGTGCAAATTCAAGATCAACATAAAATTCTCGGCCGTCATTTTCATCTTCAATAAAGAGAAGTGATTCTGATTCCGAATATATAATTCCAGTTTTATAGACTTCTTTTAGTATTTTGCCATAAGGCTGTGTTTTGAGCTCAGGGAATATTTCGAATAATTTTTTTCCTTGTACTTCTGTTTCTTCTTTTTTCCAAATATTATTCAGTAGAACAAAATTGGCCATTTCAACAACAAAGTCATCACCTCTCAAAATTGCTTTTGGCACAGGCGACTGCATAATAAGATTGCGCAGTTTCTTTTCGCTTTCTTCTATTTTCTGTTTATATTTTTTCTCTTCGGTAATATCACGAATGGTTCCAATAAGTTTTTCTGGCTCCTGATTTTCATCGTAAAAGACTTTTCCTTTGCCTTCAACCCAATGGATAGATTGATCTTTCCAGATTACACGTACTTCATAATTTAAAAAGCCAGAACTTATAGCTTCTTTGAAACCTTTATTTCTAATATGTAAATCATCTGGATGCAGATGCGCCAGTAATTCTTCGTGAGTTAAATTGATCTTTTCTTTATAGCCGCCGATAATTTCGAGATATCTTTGAGAATAAATTGGGTTTCGGGTTTTTACATTCAATTCCCAAGTTCCCAATTCACTGGCTTCGACAACAATTTTAAGACGATCTTCATTAAGTTCTATTTTTTTTCGGGCTTCGACCTTTTCGCTTACTTCTGTAACAGTTACTAAAATTCCAGAAATGGTTCCGTTTTCTTCTTTTAATGGGTTATAAAGAAAATCAAAATAACAAATTTCGATTCTTCCATAGCGATTAATGGGAACTGGAACTTCATTTCCATGAAAGGGAATTCCTGTATTTAATACACCGTCTAATAAGTCACGAACTACTTCTTTTACTTCTGGAAGAGATTCATATAAAGGTTTTCCAACAAACGATTTCTCTTCTCGATCGATTAATTTAAGATACGCTTCGTTGGCCATTTCAGCTACATAATCAGGACCACGAAGAATTGCAATTCCTACAGGAGCTTGTCGAACGGTATCTCTAAAACGCTTGTCGCTTTCTTCGATTTTTTGTTTAGCCAAGAATAAATCCGTGATTTCTACAGCAGTATTCATTACACCGTAAACTTTTCCATTTGTATCGTAAAGAGGCGTAAAACTGTAATTGAAATAAGAGGTCTTTAATACATTATCAACCAGAATATCAATTCGGGTGTTTTGAGAATGAAAAGATTGTCCTGTTTCGTAAACGGTTTGAACTTGTTTAAAAATAGGAGCATCTTTTAATTCTGGAAGAATTTCGGTATAGGTTTTTCCAATTACGTCGGGACCTTTTCCCCAAATTTTTATAATAGATTCATTGGCTAGTTCAATACGCATTTCTTTACCTACATATACTCCAATAGGAAAAGGAGCATTTTCTACCAGCTGTCTGATTTTCTGTTCGCTTTCTTCTACTTTAGAACGTGCCAGAACCTGAGCTGTGACTTCGGTTGCAATTGCAGCAACGCCCGAAATGGTTCCGTCAGCTTCTCTAAGAGCTTCATAAACAAAATTGACATAGGTATTTTCGGTTTGGCCGTTTCGGTTTAATTGAACAAAATTTTCGTTGGTCATAATTTTTTTACCATTTGTAAAAACAGTATGAAGAATTTCATCAAGACCTAATTTTTTTAATTCAGGAAGTGTTTCAAAAATGGGTTTGTTAATAATGCTTTTTTCAGTTGTTCCCCATAGCTGAATCATCTGCTCGTTGGCAATTTCAACAATATGATTTTCTCCTCTAAAAATGCACATCGCCACTGGAGCCTGCATAATATTATTGACAAATCGTGCATTACTTTCCTGAAGGGCATCTGCAACGATTTTCTTTTCTGTAGTTTCTATTACAGTCACTAAGATACCGCCAATAGAGCCATCTTCTATTTTTATTGGACTATACGAAAAATCAAAAAAACAATCTTCTGTATAACCGTTTCGATGAAGCGGTACTTTAAAATCAGGAAAACTCACTGCTTTACCTTTCATAACATCTGTAAACATAGGACCAATTGTATCCCAGATTTCAGCAAATGTATTTTGAGAACTTCCGCCTAAAGCTTCAGGATGTTTGGAAGCACCTAAAATAGGACGAAAAGCATCATTATATAATTGTATATAGTTTTTTCCCCAGGCAATGTACATTCCAAAAGGATTGCCGAGCATCATGGCGGTCATTGTTTTTAAACTCTGCGGCCATTTTTCGGGATCACCCAAAGGTGTTTTACTCCAATCTGCGGAACGTATTAAGCTTCCCATTTCTCCTCCATCGGAAAGAAAATAATGCTCCTTTTTATTGCGGTTCATTAGAAGGCAGATTTAGGGTTGTAATATGAAGTTAGCTCTTTCGGGCTGTTTGAAATTGTTCTCCGATGCAGTCGTCAGCGCTATTTCAATAACTCTCTTTAACTTGGAAAAATCACCAGGTTTTCGAATATAAAAAGAAGCGCCATTTTTATACAGATTATTTACAATCTCACTATCCAAAGAGGTTGAGAAGATAATAACGGGCAATTTTTGTAGTTTTTCATCTGCTTTAATTTCTGCCAGGCATTCTAATCCGTTTTTTCTTGGCATGTTTAAATCAAGGAAAAGTACATCAGGGAAATTAGTTGTCGTATTTGATTTTAAATAATCCATCAATTGTACACCATCGTGCACCACATAAAGTATTGCATTTATTGACGTCTCGTCGAGAGCTTCTTTAAAGAAAAGGCAGTCATCATCATCATCATCAGCCAGCAAAAGATTATAGCGCTCTGTATTCATTTTCTTATAAAATCAATTTAGGGTTATATTTATTTCGTTAAATTTAACTTTTTTCGTTCAGATTTCCTGTTTTTTTACAAAGAATGTTTTTAACCGTCTAACAAAATGAGGAATGAAATTACACTTTAGGTATCTTCTGCACAATTTTGTTTTACTATTTACGTTTTAAATAATTCACTGGTTATTTTGAAAAAAATAGCAATTAAGGAGAGAACCCAATCTCTTAAAAGTCCTTTAAAATGGAGTCTTTTTAATCCCAAAAGTTACATGTTTACTGTATACACTATCCACAAAGTGTAAAATAATTACACACTCTTTTTGAAACGTTTTTTTATAAATAGCTCTATAACAGCTTCAAAACGTATTGGCACGCCACTTGCAAATTGTGTTTATGACAAAATCTTGATGTGTTTGTTTTTTTATTGTTTCTCTCAGATGAGATACATAAATCAGAAAAAGAAAGATTTTACTAAAAGCCCATAATTAAGCAATCAAAAAAGGAGTATAAGCATGGAAAGCGAAACAATTATCTCAGAACAATTTTATGCGAACAATAGTTCAGCTATCAGCGAAAAATCATTAAGTGGTTCTTTTTTTAGAACTAATGAAAAAGCAAAACAAATACATGTAACAAGACCAACTAGTCCAATTGGATTAACCATTATCATTGCCACATTTTTATTGATGATTGCAGGTGTTTGTTCTGTATTTTTATTACAGGACGATTTCGAACAATTTCATTTTGAAAGAATCGCATCAACCTGGGGATTACCATTTTTAATCATCACAACACTTTTGTTCTTCTATCAGACGGGAGTTTTCTTGTACAGCTCTTATTTGTATTTAAGATATAAACCAATCGAATCTGTATCTGACGAATTATTGCCGACTTGTACGATTATCGTTCCGGCTTATAATGAAGGAAAATTAGTTTGGGACACTTTATTGAGTCTTGCAGATAGTGATTATCCAGCAGAAAAATTACAGCTTTTGGCTATCGACGATGGAAGTAAAGATGATACTTGGTACTGGATGGAGCAAGCAAAAGCAAAATTAGGAGATCGTGTAACGATTTTTCAACAACCAAAAAACCAAGGAAAACGTCAGGCATTATACAGAGGATTCAAATTAGGAACTGGTGAAATCTTTGTAACAGTAGATAGTGATTCTATTGTGAAAAAAGACACTTTAAGAAATTTAGTTAGTCCGTTTGTAGTGAACAAAAAATGTGGAGCGGTTGCAGGAAACGTTCAGGTTTTAAACAACAAATCTGCTATTTTACCAAAAATGCTGAATGTAAGTTTTGTAATGAGTTTTGAATTTCAACGCTCTGTAGAAAGTCAACTAGGTTCTGTATTATGTACACCTGGAGCTTTGGCAGCTTACAAAAGAGATGCTGTTTTTAACTGTCTTCCAGAATGGATTAACCAGACTTTCATGGGACAACCATCAGATATTGGAGAAGACCGTGCTTTGACTAATATGATTTTGAAACAAGGTTTTGAAGTTAGATTTCAAAGAAATGCAGTGGTATTGACTAATGTTCCTGAAGAATATAAAGGATTATACAAAATGTTCATCAGATGGGCGAGAAGTAACGTTCGTGAGAATTTGATGATGGCAAAATATGTTTTCACAGATTTTAGAAAAGAGTCAAAATTTGGTGCAAGAATGTTGTTTTTGAACCAATTCTTTAAAATTGCGATGACTTATCCGTTTATCTTATTTATGTTCTATTTTATTGCAGTTCACCCGATATTATTTTTAAGTTCAACATTTTTAGGAATCTTAATTTTCTCAAGTTTCTCTATGTTGTTTTATGCAAAAAGATACAACTTGTCTGAGTCTTTCTGGGCTTATTCTTATAGTGTTTTCTACACTTTCAGTTTATTCTGGATTGCGCCTTATGCGATAGCAACAGCTAACAAAAGAGGATGGTTGACAAGAGGATTATAATTTAGTACACTATTCATTTCTATTATATAAAACTCCAAAAAGAAAAACCCGTTGTATTTACAGCGGGTTTTTTGATTTATTGTTGAATATCTAAAGAAGCGATAATTTGTTTTTTCATAGAAGTATGGATGTAATCTAAAGCTTCGGCGTAAGAAATAGAATAACGTCTTTCTATGTTTTGAAATTGCTCAGGAAATTCACTTAAAATTTTGTCGTAATAAATATCCAGATAACTCTCAGAAGGCATTTCATATTTCAAACGAAGCTGAAATCTTCTTAATAAAGCGCTGTCAATTATTTCGTAATGATTCGTCGCGCAAATTAATAAACTATCTGCAGGAAAATAATCCATTTGTTGAATTATCGTATTAACCAAGCGTCTCATTTCGCCTACATCTTTATCGTCGCTGTCACGGCTTTTACCAATTTGGTCAAATTCATCCAAAAATAGAACAGCTCTTTCGCGAATTGCTTTGTCGAAAATTGCTTTTAGATTTTTAGAAGTTTCCCCAATTCTTGCGTCAATAATTGTGCTGAGGTTAATAATGATAATCTTTTTGTTTAAAGTATGAGCAATTGCTTTTGCTGTTGTGGTTTTACCACAGCCAGAACTTCCGTGTAGTAAAATCTTGTTGTCAACTTTAAGATTGTATTTTTTTAGTTCGTCAATATATTGATGCTCTTTGATAATTTGAAGCAACGAAGCTTTATTTTCTTCGCTAAAAAACAAATCATCTAAAGCTATTTTTTCAGTATCAATTACAGTAAGATCATTCAGGTTCATCTGCGTTTTTATTTGGTGCAAAATTAAGTTTTATTCTGCAATGTTTTCATTCCAGATCTCTTTTCCTATAAAACGATTTCCAAAGATTGAAGTGCCAATTCTCACCATATTAGAACCTTCGGCAATTGCCAGTTCTAGATCTTGTGACATTCCCATCGAAAGTTTTAAATCTTCTAAACCTTCAATTCCTTCAGCGTAAATTTCATCTCGAACGGTTCTCAAAAGTCGTAAAGACGGAATCATTTTTTCTTTTTCAACATCCAAAAGTCCGATGCTCATTAACCCCTTAATATTTAAGGTTTCGTATGTTTTTATTTTTTTGATGAAAGACAAAACATCCTCTGGCGCCAATCCGAATTTACTTTCTTCATAAGAAGTATTCACCTGAACAAAAACATCTAATTTTCTATTTTGGTTTTGAAGCTGTTTGTGCAATTCATCAGCCAGATTTATTCGATCCAAAGATTGAATGCAAGTCACATATTTTAAAACATCTTTTACTTTATTGGTTTGAAGATGACCAATAAAATGCCGTTCAACAGGAAGATTTTTTAAAATATCATTTTTATCCCGCAATTCCTGCATTTTATTTTCGCCCATCAAAGTTTCGCCAGCTTCAATTGCAATTCGTATTTGTTCTGCCGGAACAGTTTTAGTAGCCAATAAAAGCTGCACATCAGCGGGATTTCTTCCAGCCAATACGCAAGCATTTTCAATCCGCTGATGGACTTTAATCAAATTAAAAATAATATCGTTTTTCATACCACAAAATTAAGCCTAATCTGGAAGGTGTTTTTGATCCAGTTTTTATAATTAAATGTGGTCCAGATGAAATGATTTAATTAAATGAAATAGAACAATATAAATTGTGTTAGGCAAATAGTAGTCATTGAATTTTTCCATAGCCCTTAGTTGCAACTAGGGGATTTTTAGTTAAGCTATTCAAGTTGGGCTTTAGCCAAATAGGTGTAGTTTAGGCTAAAGCCATTCTTAAGCTAATTTTATATACCTCCATCTAAAGATGGAGGCAATTGTTTTATAAATCAGAACATAAAATTTCAGAGAACAATTTCAACTGGACCAGTACCTCTTAAAAAATGAAAAAACTGGATGATTCACTATTTTCAAAACCAGAATAAATTTGCAGAGAGAAAAACTTAGTCCCGATAACTATTGGGATAGAATCTTAGCACCTTAAAAAAAATGAAAATAGCAGTTTGGGATACTTATGTAACCCGCAAAGATGGAAAAATTATGCACTTTGATATTTTAGTAGACGAAAATGTTAACGATGCAGAACAAGTTTATGAATACGGAAAATTATATCTGAAAAGTGTAGATCAAGAAGGGCAAGCCTTATCTTCTAAAGAATGTCGTTTTTGTCATATTGATAGAGCACCGATAGAAGTAGAAAATCAAGTTAGAGAAAATGGTTTTTCTATTATTGAAATGGAAAACTGTAATTGATTTATTTTAAACACATAGAAACATAGTTTTTCAAATACTTTAAAAAGGCGTTTCACTTTCATTAATGCACATAGCTATGTGTAATGACCAGTCATTCTATTTTTATCCTTTCAATAAATATAAAATCTATGTTTCTATGTGGTAGAAAAAAAGGCTTCGACTTCGCTCAGCCGGAAAAACTGTGTGTCACCCTGACCGAAGTCGAAGGTTTTTTTATAACAATTTTGCAAGCGCTTTTATTCCTTCTTCAATTTGTTTTTCAGAAAGAGAAGCGTAACCCAAACGGAAACCTTTAATCGTTTCATCAAAACTAAATCGGTTTGGACTCATAATCTGAACGCCTTGAGACTTTAGTTTTTCAAAAATTTCCAGAACATTAACTTCTGAATTTGGAACAATCCAAAAGGCAAGTCCGCCTTCTGGTTTTGTAAACGTGATTTTGTCTTGAAGATATTGATTTAAGACACTTTCAAAATAATCTCTTTTACTTCTATAAACTAAATTGGCTCTTTTAAGATGACGCTTTATTTTACCTTCATTGATGAGGTTTAAAATTGCTTCTTCCATAATATTATCGCCCTGAACATCGATGATTTTTCTATGATTTCCAATTTTTTGAATGTTCTCATGCGAACTCGCTAAATATCCGATACGTAAGGCAGGCGCGACAATTTTGCTGAAAGTGCCAATATAAATGTAATTCTTAAGAGCGGAATAACTTGAAATCGGAAGTATTGGTCGTTGCCCAAAATGAAACTCATTATCATAATCGTCTTCAATAATTGTAAAATGATATTGATTAGAAAGTTCAATCAATTTTAATCTCTTTTTTAAAGACAAAGTTACTGTAGTCGGAAATTGATGATGAGGTGTAACGTAGATGGCTTTTATGTTTTTGTGCTGCAGGTATTTTTCGACTTGGTCGATATCCAATCCGTCTGGTTCTACATTGACAGGAAGTAGAATTGCGCCAGCATTTTCAAAAGCTTCCCAAGCAGGTTTGTAACCAGGATTTTCAACCAAAACATAATCCCCCGATTTTAAAATACAATGCGAAGCTAGATACATCGCCATTTGACTGCCTCGCGTAATACAAATTTGATCGTGCGAAATACTCATGCCACGTTTAAAATTCAGCATTTGAGTAATTGATTTTCTAAATTCGAGATTTCCCAGTTCACTACTGTAACCCATAATCTGCCAGCGTGATTTTCGGCTGAACAATTCACGATATGCCCTTGCGAGATCGTTCATTGGCGCCAATCGGCTGTCGGGAAGCCCATCATCAAAAATTAAATGACTTTTGGGTTCTTCAATAAAAGATTGTTGTTCTTGTTTATTTTCTGACTTAAGAGAAAATTTAGGAAGTGATTCAGTAACAAAAGTTCCTTTTCGGTCAACAGAGATAAGCCAGCCTTCGGCAATCAAAACGTCTAGAGCTTCAACGACCGTATTTCTGTTTACTTTTAATAATTCTGCCAATTGCCTGCTTCCAGGAAGAGCGTTGCCACTAATTAATTTTCCTGTTTTAATCGCATCAATTACGGCATCGGCAATTTGAAGGTAAATCGCTTTATCTGATTTTTTGTCAAGCTGAATTTCTAAGGGCCATGGACGAAGCATCTGGACTGTATTTGATTTAGAAATGAAATCTATTTACTGGTCCAAAAATACAATAATTATAAGATGAAAAATAGATTGAAAGTATAATTTTTTAAAAAGTTTGCAGCTCAAATTCAATACCTTAAAATGTTTTGTTACTTTTAAAATAAAAAACTTCCAACTTTAATAATGAACGATCTGCTTCGAAAATTTCTAGAACAATTCAACAGATTCAAACCTGAAGATATTGATTTAATTATAGAAAATACTACAATTGAAACTTTTAAAAAAGGAGCGTTTGTGGTGTTGGAGGGGCAGATTAGTGATAAATGTTATTTGGTTTTAAAAGGTTGTTTGAGACAATTTAAAAGTATTGATGGTGAAGAAAAAACTACTGGATTTTTTATTGAAGAAATGCCTTTGGTTATCTATTCCAGTTATTTGGACGGAAAACCTTCAGAGTTCAATATTCAATGTTTAGAAGATACTATTTTAGTGAGCGGCACTCGGGAAAAAGAATTAGAGATGCAGTTAAAAAGTCCGATTTTGGAACATATTACGTCATTGATTATGGTTTCAGATTATAGAAAAGCTGAACGATATATTGCCTTATTAAACAATTACAATCCCAAAGAGCGTTATCTGAAATTCATGAAATCGAACCCTAATTTTTTAAACCGAATACCGCTGGTTTACATTGCCAGTTATTTGAGTATTACGCCAGAATCTCTAAGTAGAATTAGGAAAAGGATTTTTCAGAAATAGAGAATCTAGTTCATTAAAATATTTTCCATATGCTTAAATTTTATTCTTTGTTTTTGAAATAAAAAATAGTGCAAATAGCTCCAATTACGATTTCAGAAATGGCTGCATTTAGAATAGTTTGACTTGGTATTCCATCAACAATTATCGAATACAATCGAGAAAATCCATAAGCAAAATATAACAGAATTGCAGTCTGCAAAGAAATCTTAGTAAGTGAAGGTTTAAAAGCCCCCATTAAAATTACAGTTCCGAAAACGATAAGTGTTCCTCCTGAAGAACGGATTTCACTTAACAGATTAAAATCATTTTTATTGAGATGAATTTCTGCAGAAGCTTCAAAAGCAATGGGAAAAAACAAAAGTGCAACGCCAATTGAAAAGCCGATTAGTCCAGCAATAAAAAGTAATACTTTAAGATAGGTTGATGATTTCATAAATTACATATGAGTTTTAGATTAATAATGCTCAAATGTAATGGGTGTGAAGAACTTATGTTCTTGACTTAAGGTAAGAAAATTGAACTAAATTATCTGAAATAGAACTAAATCAAAAAAGGGAACGGTTATAGACGTTCCCTTTTTTTCTAAGAATATTAAGAAAGTACTGTTTCTGGCAGGATTACAGTTTTTTGAGTAAAATTTAAAGTCATTTGATCTAAGTGTCCGTAGAAGAAAGTATCTAAAACTTCCTGAAATACTGGATTAGCATTTTCTACCTGAACAAATAAACTCATAGACGAGTGCAGTTTTCTGGCGTCAAGTTCGCCTAGAATACCTTCAGCAGATTTCTTTTTAAAAGTCAGCAACAATTTTGAAATTTCAATTAAATGTTTCGCCAAAATCGGATGATTTAAAAATTCAGTTGCTTCTTTCAAATCGGCAACAGCATAATAATCAGAAAGAGCACTTTTACCTAATCCTTGGATCTGCGGAAAAATAAACCACATCCAATTGGTTTGTTTTTTACCTTTTTTAAGTTCAGAATAGGCTGTTAAGTACAATTTGTTTTGAGCATCTAAAAATCGGGTCAAATCATTTTTGGCATAAATCATATTGAGATCATTTATTAAATGGTTTGTAAATCGGGTTTCTATATCGGGTAACACTTTTAAAATTTGCTGTATTAAACTTCATCGAATTTTCGATATCCAAAAGTAGATTTCAGATCTCTTTACGAGTTATAGAATTATGGTAGGTTGTTATATAATTCCGATAACATTTCAAAGTGTAAGAATGCCTTGTTAATTTCTTTGTAAAGTTTTGAACGATTCTAAATTCTAATGTTATTTTAATGTTCTAGAAAAAAATTGGCTCTAAATTGCGCGCTCAGAAAAATTTGGATAATAGCTCTAAATCACTGAGGTTTTGACTAAAATCGGCGTGGTTTTTTAGACTAAGAAATAAATTTGAAGGCAAAATAGAAGACAGAAAATTAATAATGTAGTGATAGATGTCTTTTAATAATGATTTTGGAGAAGATGTAACTTTTGTTTTTTAGAATATGTTGAATAAAATTAAAAATAGCTTTTTATGTAAATGCCTTCAGGTGTTACTAGTCGGCTACTTTTTGATCAGCAGTTTAAACATCTCAAATGGCGTAAGCCGAATCATCAATGCTAATGCCGAAACGTACACGGTCAAAGGGATTACTTGTAATTTCCTGAAAAAAATCTTCAAATGTGACGGAATTCCAGAAGAACTGGATGATTATAAAACAAAAGAAACCAAAACTGCCAAATTAGGAAAAGGAATTCCTTTAATGGAATATTTGGTCTCATCAGAATCATTGATGCCTAATTTCTATTTCTTAATAGAATCTGAAGGAAAAAAATATATTGACAATACGATCTTCTCATTTGGTTTTCACGGTAAAATAGATATACCGCCTCCTCGGGTGAACTCATAAATACTTGTTTTTTAAGGATTAGGACGAAAATCTTGATCTTAAGTGCGGTTTTTGCCGTATATTTATTCTATGTAATAATCTTGTATTTATATCTAAATTCATGACACCATTTAAACGATTTTACAACTTATTGCAGCTAGATAAACGTGATGTATATCAAATTATCTTCTATGCTGCGTTCGCAGGTTTAGTAAACCTGTCTCTGCCTTTAGGAATTCAGGCAATTATTAATTTTATTCAAAGTGGACAACTAAGCGTTTCCTGGATTGTTCTTGTGATCCTGGTTACAGTTGGAGTTGGTTTTGGAGGTATTCTGACGATTCTGCAACTGCGAATTGTAGAAAACCTGCAACAGAGAATTTTTGTGCGTTCTTCTTTTGAATTTGCGTACAGAATGCCTTTAATCAAATTTAAAGAAATGTACTCTGAGTACGCGCCAGAAAAAGCCAATCGATTCTTCGATACTTTAATGGTGCAAAAAGGAACAGCAAAACTGCTTCTGGATTTCTGTACAGCATTCCTTCAAGTTGGTCTGGGAATTATTTTATTAGTGCTTTACCATTCTTTCTTTATGGTAATCGGACTTCTTTTTATTGTGATTTTATATGTCATTTTTAAATTTTCGTACAAAGACGGTTTAGAAACAAGTTTGAACGAATCGAAGTTTAAATATAAAGTGGCGGCTTGGCTTCAGGAAATTGCACGTAATCGTGAAAGTTTCCGTAGAAAAAGTGCTTTCGAATATGCTTTGGAAAGAAATGACAAATATGTAAGTAACTATGTAAATTACCGTGAAAAACACTTTCAGGTAATGAAGAAACAATATATTCAGCTGACTATTTTTAAAGTAATTGTTACTGCTGCCTTATTATCGATCGGTGGTTTTCTGGTAATTCACCACCAAATGAACATAGGGCAGTTCGTAGCAGCTGAAATCGTAATTGTATTATTGATCAACTCAGTAGAAAAAATCATCTTCGGATTAGAATCTTTTTACGATGTATTGACTTCTGTTGAAAAAATTGGTCAGGTTACAGATATGGAAATTTCATGTATTCCAGAGACGTCAGACAAAACGGAGAAAGGAATCAATATTGAAACAGAAAGTATCAATTACAATTATCCAGAACACAACAAAAAGTCGCTTAAGAATATTAATCTGAAAATTTCTCAAGGAGAAAAAATCATTCTTACAGGAACAAACGGGGCAGGAAAAAGTACTTTGTTGCGATTATTGTCTGGCGTTTTAGAACCAGAAAGCGGCGCTATGTATGTAACGGATAATTACATGAACCGCCTTACCGAAGATACTTATAGAGCACAAGCAGGAACTTATCTGCAAGGTGATACTTTGTTTGCAGGAACAATTAGAGAAAATATTGTTTTTGGAAACGAAAAACTAAATAGCGACGATTTAAAATGGGCTTTAGATAATGTTGGCCTTACGCCATATATTAAAACTTTCGAGAATGGATTAGAGAATCAAATTCATCCCGGAGGTCGTGAACTTTCTGCTTCTGATGTTCAAAAAATTCTTTTGGCAAGAAGTATTGTGGGTAAACCAAATATCTTATTCTTAGAAGATCCTGTTGATAAAATGGACGAATTGACTTCGAATAAAATTGTTGATTTTTTACTTTCCGAAGAAAATGACTGGACTGTAATTGTAACTTCTAAAAGCGATATCTGGAAGAGCAAATGCAGCCGTATGATAACCATCGATGACGGAAAAATTATTAACGACATAAAGCTTTAATCATGCTCAATATATCTAAAGATAATAACGTACTTATAACTCCGGGCAAATACAAGTCGATTACAAGTGTTGCTCGTAGACCTCATTATAGAATTTTAAATAAAGTCATAATCGGTTTCTTGATTTTTTGTGTGGGCTGTCTTTTTCTGCCTTGGACGCAAAATATCTCGGGAAATGGTTCTGTAACGACTTTAAAACCAGATCAAAGACCACAAACAGTACATAATGCTATTGCAGGTCGAATCGAAAAATGGTTTGTAAAAGAAGGTGATTATGTAAAAAAAGGAGATACAATTCTTTTTATTTCTGAGATTAAAGAAGATTACTTGGATCCAAATTTGGTTAACAATACCAAACAACAGGTAGATGCTAAAAAGATGGCAGTAGAATCATACAGTGATAAAGTAGGTTCTCTTGATGTTCAGGCGCAGTCTCTTAATACAGAAAGACAATTAAAATTACAACAAGCTCAAAACAAAATTCGTCAGGCACAGCTGAAAATCAAAAGCGACAGTATGGATTTGGTTGCCGTTAGAACGCAATTAAGAATCGCAAAAACGCAATTTGACCGTTCGACTGCATTGAATAAAGAGGGCTTGAAGCCAATGACAGATGTCGAGCAGAAAAGATTAAAACTGCAAGAATCTGAAGCGTATATTATTACGCAGGAAAATAAACTGTTAAGCAGCAGAAACGAATTGATTAATGCGAAAGTAGAAATCAACAGAATTACGGCTGAGTATACAGAGAAAATTTCAAAATCTAGAAGTGATAAATTTACAGCTTTAAGCACGCAATACGATACAGAAGCGCAAGTAAATAAACTAGAAAACCAATACACCAATTATAAATTAAGAAACGGTTTGTACTACATTACAGCACCTCAGAGCGGTTATATTAACCGTGCTTTATTGGCTGGTATTGGAGAAACGATTAAAGAAGGAACTTCTATTGTAAGTATTATGCCTTCTCAATATGATATTGGAGTTGAGACTTATGTAGATCCAATCGATTTGCCACTGGTACATCGTGGTGCAAAAGTTCGTGTCTGGTTTGATGGTTGGCCTAGAATTGTGTTCTCAGGATGGCCTGGATTGTCTTACGGAACTTATGGAGGTAAAGTCGTAGCGATAGAAAACTTTATTAGTCCGAATGGGAAATACAGAATTTTGGTTTCTCCAGACGGAGAAGATCGTAACTGGCCAAAAGAGTTAAGTATTGGAGCCGGAGCACAAAGTATTGCTTTATTAGAAACCGTTTCGGTTTGGTACGAGATTTGGCGAAACCTGAATGGATTCCCACCAAATTATTATAATTCAGGAGAAAAAGAAGCAAAAGGAAAGGAGAAAAAATAAAATGAGAAATCTTGTAAAATTGTTTTCTTTCTTATTTCTATTGAGTTTTTCTTCGCTTCAAAGTCAAAACTTTAATCAAGAAGAGCTTACTTTCAGCGAGTTTTTAGGATATGTAAAAAAATACCATCCACTCGTAAAACAAGCCAATCTTGAAGTGAGTAATGCTCAGGCTAAATTAATGGCAGCCCGAGGCGGATTTGACCCGAAAATTGAAGTAGATTACAGTAAGAAAGAATTTAAAGGAACAGAATATTATTCGTTGTTAAACAGTAGTTTTAAAATTCCAACTTGGTACGGAATTGAAGTAAAAGCTGGTTTTGACGATACAGACGGGGAATATTATAACCCACAAAATCGTACACCTCAAGCAGGTTTGGCTTCGCTTGGTTTAAGTGTGGCTTTGGGTCAGGGAATGTTTATCAATCAGCGTATGGCTGATGTGAGAGAAGGAAAATTGCAGCTAAAACTAAGTGATGCAGAACGAAAACTAAGAGCGATTGCCGTTTTAGCGAAAGCAAGTGAAGCGTATTTTGAATGGAGAAAAAGCTATAACGAAGCAGAGCTTTATAAAAGCTATTTAGGTTTTGCAAGTACTCGTTTTACAGGAGTCAAAAAATTAATAGAATCTGGAGACTCGCCAGCAATTGATAGTGTTGAAGCTAAAATTACAGTGAGAAATCGAGAACTGAATGTTGAAAACGGAAATCTGAAACTGGCGAAAGCAAAACTAAATCTGGCCAATTATTTATGGATTGAAAATGTTCCGGTTGAATTAGGAGATGTAGTAAAACCAGAACAAAATTTAGGTCAGACCATAGAAGAAACATTGCGAACAGATGCCATGATGGTTGATGTAGAATCGTTAGATTCACATCCTAAAATTCAGTCTTTGGAAACTAAGATGGATATTTTGGAAGTAAACCGTCAATTAAAAGCCAATTCATTACTTCCAAAAGTAAATGTAGGTTATAATTATATTTCAGATCCAAATTACTGGAATACATTCAACGCAGACGATTATAAGTTTAATATTGATTTTAGCTTTCCAATTTTCTTAAGAAAAGAAAGAGGAAATTTAAAAATGGCTAAGATTAAAATTCAGGATTTACAGTTTGATATCGGACAACAACGATTAGAACTTAAAAATAAAATTAAAGCACAGCAGACCGAAATTGCTTCTTTGAGAAAACAAAAAATGGTAATCGATAATCTGGTAAAAGATTATATGACAATGCTGAACTCAGAAGAAAAACTATTTTCATTCGGAGAAAGTTCCATTTTCTTAATCAACTCAAGAGAAAACAATCTGGTGAGTGCTAAATTATCTCAGATTAGTCTAGAAAACCAGTTTTATCTTTCGAATGCCGAATTGTATAAAATATTGGCAAATCCAGATTGATTTTAAAAAAATATGCATTCTGTACCTGTTTGCATAATATTTAATTTTCAGCGTTTATTTTTTTTTTAAAGCTTCAGATTTTTTTCTGAAGCTTTTTTATTTACTGAAAAATCGAACTTCTTTTTTAAATTTGAAAAAAAACTAGAACATGAAACAAGCGATTGTCAATGCTGTTGTACATACAGGTGAGGAAATAATTGAAAATGGAGTTGTAATTGTAGAAAACGGAACAATTATTTCGGTACAAAAAGAAGTCCCAAACGATATCGATAAAATTGATTTGGGAGGCAATCATATTTCGGCAGGATTTATCGATATTCAAATTAATGGTGGAGAAAAATTCTATTTCAGCCAGACGCCAAACGAAGAAACCATTCAGGATATTTATGATGCAAGCATGAAATATGGCACAACTCATGTTTTACCTTGTTTGATCTCCTCTTCAAAAGAAACTATTTTAAAAGGAATTGAAGCTATTCGTGATTACATGAAAAAGCATCATAATGGTGTAATTGGAATGCATTTGGAAGGACCGTTTTTAAATCCGTTAAGACGAGGTGCACATAGCATTGATCAAGTTAGAAAACCAACCAACGAAGAACTTCAAGAAATTATCGAAAAAGGAAAAGATATTATCAAAGTCATCACGATTGCTCCCGAGTGTTTTACAGAAAAACAGTTGGATATGCTGATAGCAAGCGGAATAACCATTTCGATTGGACATTCGACTATTACACACAAAGAAGCACAGCCTTATTTTGCAAAAGGAATAAATCTGGTAACGCATTTGTTTAATGCCATGACACAATTTGGGCATCGTGAGCCAGGTTTGGTTGGAGCTGTTTTTGAAAATGATGAAGTGTATGCGCCTGTAATTTTAGATGGTGTTCATTGTGATTATGCCGCTGCAAAAGTCGCTTACAGATTAAAAAAAGAGAAATTCTTCCTAATCAGTGACGCCACATTTCTAGGACGAAAAGTAGCCAATTTTAAATGGGAGAATTTTGATGCACATTTAGTAGATGGCTTTTATAGAAATGAAGATGGTAATCTGGCAGGAGCAACAATATCGATGACAGAAGCAGTACAAAACGCTTACCATCATCTAAATGTTTCGATAGACGAAGCTGTAAAAATGGCGACAACAAGAGTTGCTTCAGCGATTGGTTTACAAGTAAAAGTAGGAAAAATCAAACAGGATTTTCCGGCAAGTTTTGTTCAGTTCGATTCTGATTTGCGCGAAATTAAAACTTTAGATTTGACTCGATAGTAACTTTAAAATCTGATTTTTAAGTGTAGTAGGGGTTTACAAAAATTTACTATTTGTAAACTTTATGTTCGTATTTTTCTTGCAATATGCTTGTTTTTATCAAGCATATTTATAGTTTTGCAGCATATTTAACCCCAAACCTACTTACTTAAAAATGAGAAAAAACACTCACTTCTTTTTGCTTGCGCTATTGTCAAGTATCATTTTGGGTTGCAGTGACGAAGGAGATTCGTACAAACCCAATTATCTGCAAAGCATTGATGCCACGGCTTTGTCTGCAGAAAACCATCCGATGACGATGTTTGAAGATAATGAAGATCCTGCCCGAATGTATGATAAAAACGATCGATGGTTTCGAGTAAACGAACCACTTCAGGTTATACAAAAAGGAAAAGATTCTGTTCAGGTTTCGCTTTATTTACCAGTTGGACTTTCAAATGTCAAAATTTATGCGAAACTGCCTAATTACGATAAACGCTTTGTGATTTATAGTTTTTCTAAAATACCTGCTTTTCATCGTTCGTTTCATAAATTACCTTTGGCAGATAAGAAAAACGATTATTTGTTAGAAACTGGAAACACAGTAACGATTGACAAAATTGAAGGATTTTCTTCTGGAACAATTGAGTTTTCTGTGGAATGTGATGATCCTTTGTTTCAAAAAATTAAAAAGATAAAATCTACGCATTTAGTTCAGTTCCATGATGGTTATCACATTAATGAATTGGGTAAATATCTTCCGATGAATCCGGCTTTGGCAAAAGAAGCGATTACAATGATTATCAATTATTCTTATGCTTTGAGTCATCCTTTGTATTATAGCACTTTTACCAATTTTGACAAATACAAACAAGAGCAAGCGGCGACAGCTGGAACTGCCATAAACGGTGCCATAAACTGGCACGGAAATGCCGATGATGCCAACGGGGTTTACGATTATTATTCTAAAGAAGAAATCGAAAAAATATACTGGAATTATCTAGATAAAAGAACGGTTTGGATGGCTATGGTTGGAGGAGATTCTGCATGGGGCGGAGGAAATCTAGCATCACAATGGGAATCAGGTTATGTAACTGGACATTGGTTAGGAGAAATGTCGGTTTGGTCTCACGAATATTCGCATCATATTGGTTTTAGTCACAGCAGCAATTTAGCAAACAGTGGCGAGGGTGGAGGCCAACAGGAAATGCTTACAGATTTTTATAAATACTTGATTTACTTAAATGATCTTCCGTTTACAGATCCAGAGATCTTAAAAACGTATGCGAAAACGGCTTACGTAAAAGGAACTTATAAAAAACCAGTATTTACCATTAATCCAAAAAATCCATTTTTGCTGAAATATAAAGGCGAAGGAAAATGGAATTAAAACATAAAATAGAGATGAAACATATTTTGCCCTTAATTTTTGTTCTTTGCTTTTTTACCAATTGCAGCAAAGACGATATAGTTTCTAAAGATTATACCTATTATTATCCAACAGATGTAGCAACACTTACAACAGCAGATATTCCTGGAAGTAGCGAAGCATTTGATCCAAAAGGAATAGCCATTTCAAATGAGAAATTGTATGTTGTGAACGGAAATGTTTTAGAAGTTTTTAATGCTGTTACTTTTCATCACATTAAAACCATTAAAGAATATGTAAAAGGAAGTACAACAATTCCGTTGACGAGTTTAACTTCGGTGTCTGTTGATAAAGGACGCATCTATTTGGGAAGTACAGAATCGAGATTATTTGTTTTTGATGAAATGACAAATGCAGGAATCAGTACGGTTGGAAACGGCCAGTGGTGGAACACTTTTGTGCACGTTTTTGGAGTTGTAGCAAAAGACGGATTGGTTTTCGTAAAAGAAAAAGAAAAGAGTATAAAAGTACTTGACGCTTCTCAAATTATAGAAACAAGCGATTGGAATTTAAAACCTATCGCTAAATTGAACACTTTAAACGGATGGACAGAAGTGTATTCAATGGATATTGTTGATGGAAATCTAGTTGTGGCAGGAAGAGACGCCAAGAGTTATTTGTATTATAACATTGCAAACATTAAAACCAATGCCGAAGCTTCATTAACAACTCCTATTGAGCCTCAAAAAGTACAGTTTTTAGATGTAAAACCAATTGCAGTGAATTTTAGTTCTGAATGGGCTGTAACTTCAGAAAATATAGGAAGTAACTCTTATTTAAAATTATATCCGAAAGAAGATTTTATTAAAATGCAGTATAAAGCGGTTGTAAATGCTTCGGATATTTTAGGTAAAAATACATTTGGAACTATTGTTAGTACAGCACAGTTGAATGATTTGATTTTTCTATCGGATAATACCAATAAAAAGATCAGAATTGTAAAACTGAATAAATCTACAATTGCTGAACAGAATAATTAAGTTTGAAATACCAATACTTTAAAATCCAAATTCCAGGCTCTAAAACTGGAATTTGGTTTTTTTTTATTTCTATTTTAAAAACCTATTAGATTGATAGGGTAATAAAAGTTTTGATAATTTTTATTATAAAATTGAAAATAACTGCTTAAATTTGCACCAGCTATGAAAAACGATAACCAGAAAATGAAGAATTATGATAACTGCAGCATGATGTGCTGTGATGTTGTTATGAAATGTATTGAGCTGGCTTATATATAAAATGATATAATTTATCTTGAAAGCCTTTCATGAATAGTTGAAAGGCTTTTTTGTTTTTAAATCTTAATTAGAGAATGATTGAATTAAAAAATGTAACCAAAACTTTTCATCAGAAAGACAGAATTGTCCAGGCTTTGTCTGATGTCTCGTTAAGAGTTCCTCCGGGAAAAATTTTTGGTGTAATTGGAACTTCCGGGGCTGGAAAAAGTACTTTAATTCGTTGCGTGAATTTATTGGAAAGACCAACTTCAGGAGAAATTATTGTAGATGGTAAAGCTTTAATGCAATTATCAAATGCTGAATTGGCAATAGAAAGAAGACAAATCGGAATGATTTTTCAGCATTTCAATTTACTTTCTTCGAGAACGGTTTTCGATAATGTGGCTTTTCCGTTAGAATTGGCAGGAACTTCAAAAGCTGAAATTAAAACTAGAGTTTTAGAATTATTGCAATTGGTTGGTTTAGCCGAAAAAGCAAACGATTATCCGGCAAGTCTTTCGGGAGGACAAAAACAAAGAGTGGCCATTGCGAGAACTTTGGCTAATAACCCGAAAGTATTGTTGTGTGATGAAGCAACCAGTGCGTTGGATCCAGCTACTACAAGATCTATTCTGAATTTGTTGAAAGACATTAACAAACGTCTCAATATTACTGTATTATTGATTACGCATCAAATGGAAGTGGTAAAATCTATTTGTGATGAAGTGGCGGTAATCAGTCACGGAAAATTGATAGAGCAGGGAAGTGTGGGCGAAATCTTTGCAGATCCAAAACACGAATTGACTAGAGAATTTATTTCTTCTTCACTGCATATTGAAGTGCCGTCTGTTTATCAGGAAAAATTAGAAAAAGAAGATAACGGAAATTTAAATCCGTTATTGAAACTGGAAATGACTGGAAAATCGGTGAATGAGCCTGTTATTTCAGAGGTTTCAAGACTTTTTGATACCGATTTCAAAATTGTAAGTGCACAAATGGATCAGGCAGGCGAAGTTAATTTTGGTGTAATGTTGATTGAACTTTCAGGAAAACGCGAAAATTATGATGCCGCAATTCAATATTTTAATTCAAAACACATTAAAACAGAAATTATAGGTTATGTCTGATACTCTTATAGATTTATTATTAAAAGGAACATGGGAAACCATTGTGATGACTTTTGTATCGGGCTTCTTTGGTTTTTTATTGGGGCTTCCAACGGGAATTTTGCTTTTCCTAACTCGTAAAAATCAAATTTTAGAACAGCCTGTTTTAAATAGAATTTTGTCAGTTTTGGTCAATGTTTTTCGTTCTATTCCATTCATTATTTTGATCGTTTGGATGATTCCGTTTACACGTGCCATTGTAGGAACTTCAATTGGTGTAAGTGCCGCTTTGGTTCCGTTAAGTATTGGTGCAGCGCCATTTATTGCCCGTTTGGTCGAAAACAGCTTATTAAGTCTTCCTTCAGGATTAATTGAAGCGGCAAGAGCTTTAGGAGCAACACCATTTCAAATCGTTTACAAAGTATTATTGCCAGAAGCATTACCTTCTTTAATCAATGCAGCCTCTATTACTTTAATCACTCTTGTGGGATATTCTGCAATGGGTGGAGCCGTTGGAGCAGGTGGTTTAGGACAGGTTGGTTATCAATACGGATATATTGGTTATGATGCCGTGACAATGAACTCGGTTTTGGCTTTATTGGTTATTCTGGTATTCATAATTCAGTTTGTGGGAGACAAATTATCAAAACGATTCGATCATAGATAATCAATTGACAATTAATAATTAACAATTTACAATTAAAAAAATATGAAATTAAATAGTATAAAAACGGCTGGAGTTTTGGCTTTGGCACTTGTTTTATCAAACTGTGGAAACAAAAAAAACAATGATCCTCATTTTATTAAAGTAGGAGTAGCTTCTGGTCCTGAATTAAAAGTGGCGGAAGCAGCAAAAAAAGTTGCCAAAGAAAAATACGGATTAGAAGTAGAATTGGTTTCTTTCAATGATTATGTGATTCCAAACGAAGCTTTAAGTCAAGGAGATATTGATGCGAATGCTTTTCAACATAAACCTTATTTAGACGAACAATCTAAACAAAGAGGTTATAAATTAGCGATTATCGGAAAAACATTTGTGTATCCAATTGCGGCTTATTCTAAAAAAATAAAAACACTTGCGGAGCTAAAAGACGAAAGCACAATCATTATCCCAAATGATCCAACAAACGGTGGACGTTCTTTGTTGCTTTTGCAGAAAAATGGTTTATTGAAATTGAAAGATGGAGTTGGTCTGCTTCCAAAAGTTACAGACATTGTTAGTAATCCTAAAAATTTAAAAATTTTAGAATTAGAAGCGCCTCAATTGCCTCGTGCTTTAGATGATGAAAATGTTTCTATTGCGATCATCAATAATACATTTGCTTCTGCTGCAGGACTTGTGCCTTCGCGTGATGCTTTGTTTGTTGAAGATAAAGAATCTCCGTACGTGAATTTGGTGGTGAGCCGTGAAGACAATAAAAACGAAGAAAAAGTAAAACAGTTTTTACAAGCTTTTCAATCTCCTGAAGTAGAAAAAGCAGCAGAGCAGGAATTTAAAGGTGGCGCTGTAAAGGGCTGGTAAATAATTTTAAGTTATGAGTTAACTTGAAACTTGAAAACAAAAAAGACAGATATTTTATCTGTCTTTTTTGTTTTAATATATGTCTTAAAGTGTTGTTTTTCAGATTTTTAATGGTGATTTGTTTTTTGATGGACTAGTAATTTTGTGCTGTTAATTTCTAAAACAATGATCATGAAAATTTTTGGTTTGACTTTGCTTTTATATATTGGTTTTTTTGGGATTCCAAATGAGAATAAAACAGAAATTCCAGTAGTGAATTCGGAGATGGAACGCTTTAATTCGAAACTGGAAGAAGTAAAAAATGTAATTTATAAAAATACAACCTACAATACTAAAATTGCTTTTTTAATTGATATGAGAATCAAATCCGGCAAAAACAGATTTTTCATTTACGATTTAGAAAACAATAAAATTCTGGATCAGGGATTGGTTGCTAATGGTTCCGGTTCTGAAACGAATGTAAGAGGAGAATTAAAGTTCAGTAACGAGCCAGAGTCCAAGTGTACTTCTTTGGGCAGTTATACCGTTGGTAAATCTTATGTGGGTATGTTTGGAAAATCGTATAAATTACACGGTTTGAATGAAACTAATAACAATGCCGAAAAAAGGGCAATTGTTTTGCATTCTTATTCTGCAGTTCCCAATGAAGAACAAGATTATTATATTTCAAACAGTAAAGGCTGTCCAATGGTAAGTGAAGCTTTTTTCAAGAAATTAGAAAAGATTATTGACTCTTCTAAAACGAGGATCGTCCTGAATATTTATTATTAGCGAAAAATAAAAAAGCTTTAAAAATTATAAAATAATGGATTGATTTTGTAAGAGTTACTTTTTTTAGTTGAACTAAATTTAGAGTTCAATTAAAAAACAAGAAACCATGAGATCAATTTGGACAGGTTCGGTAAGTTTTGGATTAATTAATATTCCGATAAAAATCTTTTCAGCAGTAGAAGAAAGCAGTCTTGATATGGACATGCTGGACAAAAAAGATCATGCCAATATCAAATTCAAACGTGTTAATGAAAATACGGGAAAAGAAGTTGATTTTGCAAATATCGTAAAAGGTTATAAAATCGATGATAAATATGTAATCCTAGACGATAGCGATTTTGAAGCTGCAGATGCCATAAAAACCAAAACTATCGCTATTGAAAGTTTTGTTCTCGAAAAAGAAATTCAAAGCATTTATTACGAACAACCGTATTATCTAGAACCAGACAAAGGCGCTATGAATGCGTACGGATTACTTCGTGATGCACTTCAAGCTTCCGGAAAAGTCGGTGTGACCAGATTTGTTTTAAGAAATAAAGAAAGTCTTGCGATTCTAAAACCTTACAAAAATGTAATTGTTTTAAACCGAATTCGATTTGAACAGGAAATTAGAAGTACAAGCGAATTAAAATTACCGCCTATCTCTAAAAAAGCTACTAAAGAAATGGATATGGCCGAAAAACTGATCGATCAGCTTACCGAGAAATTTGATATTACTGGTTTTAAAGACGAATATACCGCCAAACTTTTGGATATTATTAAAAAGAAAGCCAAAGGGAAAACTCAGAAAGCTTCACCAAAATTGAAAGTCGTACACAAACAAAGCGACGATTTGATGGAAATGTTAAAAGCGAGTTTAGAGAACAAATCTAAAACAAAGAAATCCTCTTAAACTTCGTGTTGTCTTTCTTCCAATTTCAGGATAATTTTTTTGATGTTAGCTCCTTTGGATAAAACAGGTTTCCATAAATCTCCTTTTTTCTCAAAACGTTTCAATACATTTTGAATCTTAAAGTGTGAAGGATGTAATTTTTCATTGACTTCATTCCATTCTAATGGTGTTGAAACGGTAGCCCCAGGTTTTGGACGAACAGAATAAGGTGCAGCCAAAGTTTGTCCTCTTCGGTTTTGTAGAAAATCAATATATAGTTTGTTTTTTCTTTTTTTGATGCTTCTTTCCATAGAAGTGATATCGGGAATTCTGGAATGCACTTCCTGCGCGATTAACTCGCCTAAAATTTTGATAGACTCATAATCGTATTGCGCACCAAGCGGAATGTAGATATGCAATCCAGAAGCTCCAGAAGTTTTGCATAAACATTCTGTTTCTAACTCGTCTAAAACTTCTTTTACAACCAAAGCTGTTGCTATTACTGGACTAAAGTCATTACCTGATGGATCTAAATCTATTACCAGCCAATCTGGATTTTGAATATGTTTTATAGTCGAGTTCCAAGGATTCATTTCGATACAACCCAGATTTGCCATATAAAGTAAAGTTTCTTTGTCATTACAAATCAGATAATCAATATCTGCATTATTTGATTCAGAGAAAATTTTCTTGGTTTTAAGCCATTTCGGAACTTTGTCAACGTCAACATCCTTCTGATAAAAACTCGGCGCATCAATTCCATTAGGAAAACGATTCATAGATTCCGGACGATCTTTTAAATAAGGCAAAATCAGTGATGAAACCTCATTGTAGTATTGTACAACATCACCTTTGGTAATTCCATCTTTAGGAAAATATACCTTGTTCTGATTAGTTAGATGCAACGTCGTTTTTCCAATTTTTAAATCGTAATCATTTTCGGTTTTATGCTCTTTTGAGTGTTTCATTTTGCTGAGATTAGCATTTTTATTGTCATTGCTATTGATATTTCCATTGAAATTCACTTCAGACGCTTTTTTATCAACTCTCAATCCAAGATAAACGGGATGTCGCAAATGATGATCCTGTGTCCATTCTGAATATTTAACCTGACAAACCATTTTCGGTTTTACCCATTGAATTTTATCTCGTAACGGAACTTTTTCTTTTACAGGAGATTGCTCTATAAAAAGAGGTTTCAATTTGGTATGAAGTTCTTGCAGAATCGATTCTGTAAAACCAGTTCCGCATTTTCCAATGTATTGCAATTCGTTTCCGTTGTATTGTCCGAGCAAAATCGCGCCAAAATATTTTCGGGAATTTTTAGGTTCGGTAATTCCGATGATAATGGCTTCTTCTTCATTCGAAATTTTAATTTTCAACCAATTACTACTTCGGTTTCCTACGGTATATGAACTGTTTGCTTTTTTGGCGATAATACCTTCGCTATTGTTTTTTCGGGCCTTTTCAAATTGTTGAATTCCGTTTCCAATAGTATGTTCCGAATAGAAAACATTGGAAAAAGAATATTTATTGAATAAGATTTTTAAGAGTTCTTTTCTTTCCAGTAAAGACAGTTCTGTTATATCGTTTCCGTCCAGATGTAGTAAATCAAAAACATAGTATTTTAGGTTTCCAATTCCGGTTTTAATATAGTTTTGAAGCATCTGAAAATCGGCTCTTCCAGAATCATTTTCAACAACCACTTCACCATCCAAAATTACAGTGTGATCTATTTTTTTTAATTCGTCTGCAATGGGTTTGAAATTAATATTAAATGAAATTTGGTTTCGACTGAATAATTCGATCTGATCTGGATTTATAATCGAAATGGTTCGGTAACCATCGTATTTGTTTTCAAAAATCCATTCGTCATCATCAAAAGGCTTTTCTGTCGTTTTGGCCAGCATGGGTTTTAAGAAAGACGCTTTTACGATTTTCGGTTTAGACTTTTTTTTTACGTCTTTATCCTCTTCATTTTTAGAAGCTATTTTTTCCGCTTTAGCTTCCAATTCTTCCAAAGTTCTTTTAGAAATAACCGATTTATTCTTTTCTAAAATATCTAGATCTGTAATGGCATATTGGTCGTCTTTTTTAATTAAAAGCCAAGCGTTTTCTTGTTTTTCGTGGAGTTTTACCAATGAAAATTCTCCTTTGAGTTTTTTTCCTTTTAAAATAAAACTCAAACGTCCTTTCTTTAAATCAGCTGATAATTGTTTTTCTGGTGAAGCTGTTTTTTCATCAGAAGTGTATGTTCCGTTATCCCAGACAATCACATTTCCAGCACCATAATTTCCTTCCGGAATTGTTCCTTCAAAATCTTTATAACTGTACGGATGATCTTCGACCATCATGGCAAGACGTTTTATTTCTGGATCCATAGAGGGACCTTTTGGAACTGCCCAACTTTTGAGAACGCCATTCATTTCTAATCTAAAATCATAATGAAGATGAGAAGCAGCGTGTTTTTGAACCACAAAAATTAATGCATCAGCCGATTTTTCAACCTTTCCTTTTGGCTCGCGTGTTTGCTTAAAATCTCTTTTCTGATTGTATTTAGATAATGACATAGCTTTTGTTTTTATAATATTAGCATAAGAGAATAGACGGCAGTTGCGACGATGGCGAAAATTATATGGGCAAAGAACAGCTGAATGTAATAGCCCTTAAAATCAATCGGGGGTTGATGACGGGTCATTTTGAAAATAATTATCCAGCTGAAGATACCAATTAAACCACTAACTACTCCTAGTAGGAGAGCACTTAATGGCGAAATTGGTAATATATTCTTTACCCAAATAATGTGATACCCAAGTACAAACAAAAAACCGATTATGTAATGTGTTAACCAGCCCCAAGTTTTTTTTGATCGTGCCGAGTGATCTATTTTCAATTTGTCAATGGCGTATATTAATAGTACAGGCTCTTTATACAATTCCCTAAAACTTTTTGATATTGCATAGCTAAACCACGTCATAGCTGATGTCGCGGTAATTGAAATAAATATCAATTGTAAAATGACATAAAATGGCATAAGATTTAGGATTTGAGGTCTAACGTATTTCAAAGTTAAATCCAAAAATCGGGAGCTCTTTATACTATTAAATTTTCTAATTATATAATTATCAGTAAGTAACGTTTTTGTGTTACAGGATGGCCTCTAAAGATTGCTTTAAAATGGAGACAGCTTTTTCCATTTCTTCATTTTCTAAATGTCCAAATCCTAAACGTGTGGCAGTTAAATCTTTGGTTTGATATAAAATGGTTTTGGGTAAAAATAATCCGTTATTCAGACATTCTTTCTGAAACTTGATAAGATTAAAATCGGCAAGCCATTCTACCCAAATTGCGAGTCCTCTTGGTGGTACTTTAAATCTAATTTTACCTTTCAAATTTTCGTTAAGTAATGAAACAAAGTAATCCCGACGTTCTTTGTAGATTTTTTTATTTTTTTTAGAAAGACGATGGGCTTCACCTTCAGAAATCCATTCGGTTAAAACTTGTTCTTTCATGACATCAATTCCGGGTTCGAGAATGTTTTGATGTTTTTCTAATTCTTTGATAAATTCGGCTGGAGCGGCAACAAAACCATAGCTGAAACCAGAAGGAAGTGATTTTCCAAAAGAACCAATGTAAACCACACGTTGATTGGTATCGAAAGCAGCCAAAGGTAAAACTGGATTATGGTCATAATGAAAATCAAAATCATAATCGTCTTCCAGAATGACAAAACCGTATTGATTAGCTAATTCCAAAACTTCAATTCTCTTTTTGGCACTCATGAGAATCGTTGTTGGATAATGATAATTGGAGGTAAGATATAAGATTCTGATTTTAGAATTTTCGCAGATTTCTTTTAATTTTTTAGTATCAATTCCATCTTCATTTACCGGAATAGAAATAATTTGAGCACCAGTATTCGTTAATGTCATATTCGACATATAATATCCAGGCGAAGCCACAACTACTTTATCTCCTGCATTAATAAGCACTTTTGTAACCAGATATAAGGCAATTTCGTGACTGCTCGCTGTTAAGAGATTGGAAGTCGAAATTCGAATTCCTCGAGTAAGATTTAAATAATTAGCAAATTGAGTTTTAAAATTCGAATGTGATCGAAGCTGAATCTGTTCGTAGGTTTTAGAGGTTTTATGTCTTTTTAATTTGGAAACATACAATCGTGCCAAAACATCTGTTTGTACCAATCTTAAATCGGGCATTCCGTCATTAAATTGATAAGGGAGATTGCTGATTTCGATTGGGTTTTCAAGAATAGTAGAACGTTGAAAAGTAAACCCAATATCGAGTGCTGATTGATTAGGTTCTTTTAAAATCGAAATTTCAGCTTTGTTTTTTTGCTTTTGTTGTGATAAAATAAAAGTCCCTTTATTCGGAAGTGTTTCAATCCAGCCTTGTGACTCTAAATCCTGAAAAGCTTTAATCAAGGTGTTGCGATTCACTTCAAGAACTTTACAAAGAATCCTTGTACCAGGAAGTTTGGTTCCTTCAGGAAGAAAACCTGTTTGAATGGCTTTGATAAATTCAAAAACAATTTGAAGATAAAGCGCCGTATTTTCTTCAAACTTAAGCTGAATAAAGCTTTTAAAAGGAATTTCAACCGGACTATTCATAATTACAAAACTGGTATACTTGATTAGTACGGCAAGGTACTACTTTTGCCAAAAAAAATTGACCAAATGAAAAAAATCTACTTTGCTGCTCTTGCAGTAATTTGTTCTAACGTTTATGCACAGTCCAAAAAGGATTCGATAAACGAAATGAACGAGGTAATCATTAATGAAAACCGTTTTAATACCCCGATCTCGAAACAAAATAGAAATGTGTATGTGATTTCGAGTGAAACTATAAAAAAACTTCCAGGAAGAACTTTACAGGAAGTATTACAATATGCAAATGGAGTAGACATCAGACAAAGAGGACCGTTTGGAACGCAGGCTGATATTAGTGTGGATGGAGGAAGTTTTGAGCAGACTGTGGTTTTATTGAACGGAGCAAAAGTTATAGATTCTCAAACCGCTCATAATATGTTGAATCTGCCTCTTCCGATTGAAGTTATTGAAAGAATTGAAGTAGTTCGCGGACCGGCTGCAAGAATTTACGGAATCAATAGTTTAACAGGAGCAATCAATATTATCACTAAAAAACCAACAGATTCTGGATTTTTAGTAAGCACATATGCAGGTTCAAATTTTGAAAAAGATACTCGCGATACTGGCGATACTTTTTACGGAACTGGAGTTCAAGCTGGAGCTGTTTTAGGTAAAGAAAAACAACAGCATTTAATTTTTGCTTCGCATGACAAAAGCAACGGATATCGCTATAATACGGCATTTGAAAACAATAAAATTTTCTACCAAGGAAATGTTCAAATCAACGATTCTAATGAGATTTTAGGTTCTGCAGGTTATATAAACAATGGTTTTGGTGCTAACGGATTTTACGCAGCGCCTGGCGATATTAATTCGACAGAAATTATTCAAACGACTTTTGCTAACATTCAGTCAAAACATGCGATTACAGAAAACTGGAAAATTATGCCAAGAGTAACGTACAGATACAATTATGATGATTATCGTTACTTAGGAAACTCAAATTTGGCCGTAGGTAGAAGTCAGCATTATACCAATTCTATTGCGGGAGAATTAAACTCTACCGTGAAATTGTCTAAAGGTGAA
This sequence comes from Flavobacterium panacis, assembly GCF_024649945.1. Classification (GTDB taxonomy): domain Bacteria; phylum Bacteroidota; class Bacteroidia; order Flavobacteriales; family Flavobacteriaceae; genus Flavobacterium; species Flavobacterium panacis. Next base: position 283,881 of record NZ_JANKMS010000007.1, read on the forward strand.
ATTGGTTTTGGAGCAGAATTTAGAAACGAAAACATTCACTCTTCAAATATTGGAGATCACGATCGCGAAAATCTAGGAGTGTATGCAGAATACAGAACGAGTTTTACAGATAAATTAGACGTAAATATTGGAACGTATTTGAATTACAATTCAGATTACAAATGGCAGATTTATCCAGGAATCGATGCCAGTTATGCCATTACAGATGCCTTTAAAATTATTGGTAATATTGGTACAAGCCAAAGAATTCCATCGTTTACAGATTTGTATTTGAAACAAACAGGAAACATTGGAAATACCGATTTAGATTCTGAAAATGCTTTTCAAAGTGAAATTGGTTTTAAATACAATAAAAAAGCTTTAAGCTTCAACGCGAATTATTTCTACAGAAAAATTGACAATTATATCGATTGGATGCGTAATCTGACAACACAGCCTTGGCAAAGTCAAAACACGGGAGATTTAAATACTAACGGAATCAATTTACGTGGTACTTACAGATTTGATTTCTCTAAAGATTCTAGATTAAACATTCTGTTAGCTTACACTTATTTAGATTCTGAGTTTAAAAGTTCAAGAACAGAAATCTATTCTAAATATCTTATTTCGTCTTTAAAACATCAAATTACCAATACAATAGATTATCAATACAAAGATTTCTCTATTTTGTTTGCAACACGTTTTAACGAAAGAATTACGGGACCTTCTTACTGGATCAATGATTTTAGAGTAAGTCAGTCCATTAATAAATTCACGATCTTTTTTGATGCACAGAATATATTTAATGCCACTTATTTTGAAGTAGGAGCAGTGCCTCTGCCATCAAGATGGTTTACCTTAGGAGTTAAATTAGTTACTTTTTAAATTACTTTATTAGTGAAGAAAGCCTGTAAATTTCGATTTACGGGCTTTTTTCATTTACAATAAACTCAAATTGCGGTTATGTAAGAATTAATAGAAATACTATAAAATAAACCGTTTTAGAAGTAAGAACTTAGCTTTTGTGAAAATTTAAAACATTTATTATGAAAGCTTTATTGAAATTTAATATCATACTTTTTGCCGTTTTAATGGGATTGTCGTCTTGTAAAAAGAACGATGGTTATAGTGATAAAATCGAAACTAATATCGTTCCCGAAGATAGTACAGCAACAGTTCAAGATACTTCGACAACTTCAACCAATATTACAACCACACAAACTCCAACCGCTGCAAATGGAAATACAGATTCTCTAAGTACAGCAGGCAGAGGAAGCGGACCAGGTGAAAGCGTACAAGATGGTTCAACTTACACGCCGGCAAAAGGAGTCCAAAAAGACAGTGTGAAACTGCAGACAGAAAGTGCTAAAAAGAGAAAAAATAAATAAGTTAGAACGACAGATTTTAAACTCATTTCCAAAACGAAATGAGTTTTTTTATGCGAATTTTTGTTTTAAAATTTAAAAAAGTAAATAATATATTTTGAATCTAAACGCTTGTTTTTAAGTGGGTTTAAGGAGCGTTTTGGGCTTTTGTCAAATTATTTTCTAAAAAATATTATTAAATACTACTAATTTGATAGAATTAATATATATATTTGTACCACAGAAAAGTTCTGAATGATACTTATCCAGAAAGACCGAGGGAATAGGCCCATTGACGTCTTAGCAACCTGTTGCCGAATAAGGTGCTACATCCTTCCGTTTAAGCGGACAGATAAGAAAAGATTTCCTCGTAATCTGAATAAGTTCATCTAAGTCTAAACTTTTATTTATTGAAATGAAAACAGAATCCATTTTATACGCCGGTTACGAACTTTTGAATTTAATGTTCGAAGAAAATAGTCTTGCTTTCTTTCGAATGTAAAGACACTAAATTTTCCAATAATTTTTTTAAAACAGTAATGTCTAAAGACCATTTTTAATATTGGTCTCGGGAATTCTTTTGTCCAATCCTAAACTAAAAATCAAAATAAAATGAAAAAAATATTACTAGGTTTTGCGCTACTTCTTGGAGCTTTTCAGATTCAGGCTCAGGAAAATAATTTACAGTTGAAAGGAACTGTTGTGGATACGGTCGCTCAATATGTTTATCTGCAAAAATTTCACAATAAAATGTTTACCACAATTGATTCGGTAAAAGTGAAAGATGGGAATTTTAGTTTTAAAACTAAAGTTAAGACGCCAGATTTATATGGTTTAAGTGTCAATACAGCAAGTAGTCCGTTGTTTATTTTTCTTGAAAAAGGCCCAATTACAGTGAAATTAAATCCGAAGAAATATTACAGCAATTCTGTAGTTGAAGGTTCTGTTTCTCAAGATTTATTTGAGGCTTACAAGAAATCAAAAGATATCGAAATCAGTAAATTCATTACAGAAAATCCGAAATCTATTGTTGCTGCTTATGTGTTGTACAGAAATTGGTCGTACAGATTATCACCAGAACAAATTAGAGAAAACATCACTTTACTGGATAAAACGCTTCAAAATACCACTTATGTGAAAGAACTAAAAGATTTGGCTCTTGTTTTGGACGGATTAGCAGTTGGAAAAAAAGCACCCGATTTTACGGCCAACGATCCGCAGGGAAAACCAATCCATTTTTATGAAAATCTGAAAGGCTACACTTTAGTTGATTTTTGGGCTTCATGGTGTGGACCTTGCCGAAGAGAAAATCCAAATATTGTGGCAGCCTATAAAGAATTTCATGATAAAGGATTCAACATTATCGGAATCTCCTTAGATAAAAAGAAAGAAAACTGGATTAAAGGAATTCAGGATGATCATTTATCATGGCAGCATGTTTCTGATTTGCTTTTCTGGAACAGTGCCGTTGCGAAATTGTATGGAATTCGAGCAATTCCGAGTAATTATCTAGTCGATTCAAACGGAATAATTGTGGCTAAAAATCTTCAAGGAGAAGAATTACAATCGACTTTAAAATCGCTTTTAGGAAATAAAATTTGATAAAAAACAATAATAGAATATTAGTTAATTAAAAAGGATAAGGAAATGAATGCTATTGAGACAACAACAGAACCAATTGAGTTAGAGTGTTACTTCTCTAAATTTAGAGAAAATACAGTAGGAATTGATCATACTTTTGAATCGGTTTATGGCGAACAGAATCTAGTTTATGCAGATTGGGTGGCCAGCGGAAGATTATACGTTCCGATCGAGGATATCATGCTCAACAAAATGGGTCCAATGATTGCCAATACGCATTCATTTTCCAGTCAGACTGGAAAAGCTTCAACTTATGCTTATCAATACGCCAGAGAAAGTATTAAAAAACACGTAAATGCAAATGAGTCGGATGTTTTGGTTACTACAGGAACAGGAATGACCGCTGCTTTATCAAAACTGCAACGTATTATGGGTTTGAGAACTTCTTATGAAGAAGACAGACCTGTAGTTTTCATCACACACATGGAGCATCATTCGAATCAGGTTCCTTGGTACGAAACGAATGCCGAAGTAGTGATTTTGCCACCTGACGAAAATAATTTAGTCGATCCAAAAGCACTTTCAAAAGCACTTAAAAAATATGCAGACAGAAGTTTAAAAATTGGTTCGTTTACGGCTTGTTCCAATGTTACTGGAATTATTACGCCCTATCATGAATTGGCTAAAATCATGCATCAAAACGCTGGATTGTGTTTTGTAGATTTTGCTGCGTCTGCGCCTTATGTCAAAATTGATATGCATCCTAAAGATCCAGAAGAACAATTGGATGCAATATTCTTTTCGCCTCATAAATTTTTAGGCGGACCAGGAACTTGCGGTGTTTTGGTCTTTAATGAAAAATTGTACCAATCTGATTTTCCAGACAATCCAGGTGGAGGAAATGTAAAATGGACCAATCCGTTGGGGAAATATTGTTACAGCGATGTGATTGAAGTTCGAGAAGACGGAGGAACACCGGGTTTTCTACAAGTTATCAGAACCGCTTTGGCTTTGGAACTTAAAGAAAAAATGGGCGTTTCAAACATTAAAAACAGAGAAAAAGAACTGTTGGAACTTTGTTTTGCAAGACTTCAAAAAATAAAAGGTTTGTCTATTTTAGGAGATTTGAAGACAGAACGAATTGGCTGTGTTTCTTTTGTGATTGAAGATATTCATTACAATTTAATCGTAAGACTTTTAAATGACCGTTTCGGAATTCAAGTTCGCGGAGGCTGGTCGTGTGCGAGTACGTATGCGCATTATTTGTTTAATATTAATGAAAAGAAATCGGCTGTAATTACCAATGAATTATTAGAAAAAAACCAAACCAATAAACCGGGCTGGGTTCGTTTGTCACTGCATCCTATTACAACAAACGAAGAACTTTCATATATCTGCGACGCAATTGAAAAAGTAGCTTCGAATTATAAAAAATGGGAGAAAGATTATGAATATAATCCAGCAACAAATGAATTTGAAAATCCTAAAATAAAAGATTCAATAGCAAACGAAGTGAATGAATGGTTTAAGTTAGATTAGTTAGTTAAGTAGTTAAACCTAACAGGTTTTTATAATCTGTTAGGTTTTCATTCACTATCATAAAAAATGAAAAATTGCCACTTTTAGTGAAATAGAAAAGTTTAATAAATAAATCTTATTCAATCTGCTCAAATCTTTTAAAATCTGCGTGAAATACTTTTGCGCATAGATTTTTTCACGCAGATTTTAAAAGATTTACACAGATTTAAGCTGATAATTAGAATTGAAAAAATAATATTACACAATAGAATAAGATTAAAATGAAAACAATTCCAAGAAGAATCGTAACAGGTTTACGAAATGGAAAATCGATTATAGAACAAGACAATATAGTAACCAATGTTTCGGAACATTTTCCGGGTTTAATCATTTCTGATATTTGGACAACAGACAGTTCGCCAGCAAAATTTGAGGAAAATTATATCGAAAACACCGCTTTTCCGAATACACCAAAAAATGGAAGTTATTTTAGATATGTGCAGATTCCGCCAGACAAGGATTTAGGAATTGAAGCGCCAGAAGGACAACCGCATCCATTAATGCATCAGACGGATACTTTAGATTATATCGTGATTTTGGCTGGAGAAATTTATTTGATTGTAGACGAAGAAGAAACTTTACTGCAAGCTGGAGATATCGTAATTCAAAGGGGAACCAATCATGCGTGGAGCAACCGTTCCGATTCTCCTTGCATTCAGTTAGCTATATTATTAGACGCTGGAATAAAATAATGAGGAAGCCGAAGAAAATTATTTTTTTCAGTTTTTTAGAAAAATTAGATTTATTTAAAGACGTTTTTTCGCCTTGTCTTTAATTTTTTGTTAAGAGCTTTTTTCTCTTTATAACACCAATTTTCTGCTTTTTATAAGAGAAGGATTGTTATAGAGGAAAAAGCTCTTTGTTTTTTTACTGCAAATGCTTCAACGTATTATTTTAAGCCAACTTTTGGTTTTAAATGTTAATAATATGTTTTGTTTTAAGGTGGTTTTATTAATGTAAACGTAACCTTTTCGACCTACCCTCATCTTTAATTTTGGAGACATATAAGAAGAACCCAACACTTTGTATATGTCATTTTTAAAAGAACACGAACATTATCAATACGAAATCAGAAAAAAAGCCTCGGCTGACGCTTCTCATTTGATCTTTCCTATCAAAATAATGTATCATGTATAAGAAGTTTACAGACGAAGAACTTGTCGAATTATTAAAATCTGGAAAAGACAAAGCTTTTGATGAGCTTTATTTTAGATACCGCGATATTCTTGTTCGATTTGTTTATTTAAGAATGAAATCTATTGCCATCTCAGAAGAAATCGTTCAGGAAGTTTTTACCTCTATTTGGGAACGACGCAAAACCATTGTCATTCAGAAAAGTTTCGCAGCCTACATTTATACTTCGGTGCGTTATATGACATTAGATTATATCAAATCGCATGAAGTTACCGATCAATACATTCAAGAAGTTTTAGATAAAAACGTAGTGGCTTATACAAGTCATAACGCCACAGAAGATGCTATTTATTATGATGAATTGCAAAAAGCTGTTGACGAAGCGGCCGCTTTACTTCCTAAAAAATCAAAAGAAGTTTTTATTCTAAGTCGTGTAAAACATTATACGAATAAAGAAATCGCTGAAGAATTAAACGTTTCTATCGAAACCGTAAAATACCATATTACTTATGCGCTCAAATTTATGCGTACGTATTTGGGCGAATTCAATTAAACGTAAAATTCAAATTAAGGATTTCGCTTTTTTCTTAACAGAAGCGTAACCTTCAGCGCCTACCTAAAACTACAATTCCCAAGACATACTATTAAAGACATAAAGAAATTATAATGCCTGAAAATTCAAATAACGAAAACAACGAAATCAAAAATTTTTTAGACGGAAAGTATTCTCCAAAAGGACAAGAAATGTGGAATAAATGGTACGATCGTACAGATGATTTTTTTGATAATATGGAAGTAATTCAATCTGATCGTTCGCAGCTAAAAAAAGAATTACGAGATATAAAGAAAACAAACAAGGTTATTGCGCTTCATTATAAAAATTGGGCTGTTGCGGCTTCTTTGGTTTTCTTAATCGGATTATCGGTGTTTTTTTACCAGTCATCAAATTCAATTGAAAACAAGCAGTTAGCAGCAAAATTGGGAGAACACGCTCAGATTACATTGAGTGACGGAACGCAAATATGGTTAAATGCAGGAAGTATTCTAAAATACCCAAAAGAGTTTAAAGGAGATACAAGAGAAGTGTACTTGTCTGGTGAAGCTTTTTTTGATGTAGCCAAAGACAAAAAACATCCCTTTATTATTCATACCAATAAAATGGATACCAAAGTTTTAGGAACAAGTTTTAATGTTCAGGCTTATCCGGAACAGACGACACAAGAAGTTTCTGTTTTGACGGGAAAAGTAAATGTAAAATCGACAGTTACAGAAGAGAATGTATATGTCACTCCTGGTCAAAAAGTGGTGTTCAAATCTAATGATAATAAGCTTCAAGCTTTTAAAGATATTCCAGTAAATACGATTTCGCTTTGGCGTAAAAATATAATGGTTTTTGAAGAAACTCCACTTGCAGAAGTTGTGGCGACAATCAATCGTAATTACAATGTCTCAATTGAGGTCAAGAATAAAGATTTAAATGCTTTAAAGATAAGCGCCTATTTTAAAGAACTTCCTGCTGATCAGGTAATTGGATTGGTGTGCAACATCATCAACGCCGAATATAAAATGGATTCAGGAATTTACAAAATAGAGTAATTCTTTAGAACATCAAAAATAAAACTACGTAGCAAACTAATAACAAAAACAATCCCAACTAAATCTAAAAACTATGAAGGAAAAACAAAAGCGGCATGCCCAAAAGTCTCAGAGCATAAAAGCAATAGGAATGAAATTATTCCTGTTTATGACTTTGTTTTTTGCGACGCTTACAGTAAACGCCGGAACTGTTGACATTAACAAAAGAGTGACTTTAAAAGTTGACAATGAAAGTATAAAAAATATTTTCGAAAAAATAGAAAATCAGGTTGATGTGCATTTTATGTACGAAAGCAGCCAAGTAAATACGAATCAAAAATTAAGTTTAAAATTAAGTAATGTAACCCTAGAACAGGCGTTGGATAAAATCTGCGGAGCTTCACTTCGATATGAAATTGTGAGCAACAACATTGTGATCAAGAAAAATCTGAAAGTAGCAGATCAAAATAAAATTATTATTTCTGGAACTGTTTTAGGTGGAGATGATAATATGCCGTTGCCAGGTGTTGGAATTAAAGATAAAGGTTCAAACGCAACGGCAGCTACAGATTTTGACGGAACATTCAAAATGGAAATCAACGCTCCAGAAGCAACACTTATTTTTTCGTACGTTGGTTATGTAACGCAGGAAGTAAAAGTAACAAGTACACAAACGATTACAGTAAAATTAGCTGCTGATGTAAAACAACTTCAGGAAGTAGTAGTAATGGGATATGGAAGTGTGAAGAAAAATGAAGTTTTAGGAGCTGTTGGTTCTGTTTCTATGAAAGAAACTTCAAGCAGAACGTATAACAATGCGGGCGAATTATTGCAAGGAACTGTTGCTGGTGTTACTGTTATTAATGATGGTGGTGATCCTACAGCTTCTCCAACAATTAATATTCGTGGTATTGGATCTTTAAATGCTGAAACGCCATTAATTGTTTTGGACGGAATTATTTACAGCGGTTCTTTAAATACAATCAACCCAAATGATATTGCTTCGATCAGTGTTTTGAAAGATGCGGCTTCTGCAGCCATTTATGGGGCAAGAGCTTCTGGAGGTGTAATTTTAATTACATCTAAAAAAGGAGTTTCAGATCGTATCAATGTAAATGTAAATTACCAAGGTGGTTTTCAAAATGTAGCTAAAAAATTAGATGTTTTAAACGCAGCAGAATATGCTGATGCGATGAACATTGCAAGAGATAATGCTGGTTTACCAAGAATTCCTGCTTTTGATACAGCTTTTGAACCAACTGCAAGAACAACAAAAACAAACTGGATGTATGAAATTTTCCGTACAGGAGGTATTCAAGATTTGTCTATTTCTGTAAACGGAAAAACAGAAAAATCTAATTTCTTTCTTTCTGGAAGTTATAGAAAAAATGAAGGTGTTTTATTAAATACTTACGGAGAACGTTATACGGTTAGAGCAAATTCTTCTTTCAAATTGGCAGATAATTTCACTATTGGAGAAAATTTATCATATTCCTTAACAGATGGGCAAACTGCCAATACTGCAAATGCTTATACAGGAGCGATTTTAGCAGCGATTTTTTATCCACCAAATGCTACTATTTATAGAGAAGATGGTTCAGGACAATTTGGAGGAGTTCCAGAAAAATATATCGGTTCTTATGGAGACGTGATCAATCCGGTGGCGTATTTAAAAAGATTAGATAATAAAAATCCAATCTCGACTGTTTTGATTAATCCTTACGCAGAATGGGAAATTATCGAAGGTTTAAAAGTAAAATCAAACTGGGGTTATACTAGAATTCAAGATAATGCTACTGATTTTGCAGTTAAAATTACAGAGCCAGGAAAAATATTTGACTTCAATAGATTGACTCAAAAATCATTGACAGTTACAGATTTATTAAGTGAGCAGACTATTTCTTATGAGAAATCATTAGGAAAACACAACTTTAAAGCATTAGCTGGATATACGTATCAAGAAACTAAAAAAGATTTCTACACTGTAGAAGGAACTGGTTTTGATAACGAAGATCCATCACAACGTTATTTGTTAAATGCTAAATTGATTCAGCAGACAGGAGCAGGAAGATCAGATGAAATTATTTCTTCTTATGTTGGAAGAATTAATTACGACTTCAATCAAAAATATTTGCTTTCTGGAATTGTACGTCGCGACGGAACTTCAAAACTTTTAAAAGATAACCGTTATAAAGTATATCCTTCTGTTTCTGCAGGTTGGTTAATTTCTGAAGAAAACTTTATGAAAGGTTTAGAGCCAATCATCAGCAATTTGAAACTTCGTGCAAGCTGGGGACAAATAGGAAACTTAGGAAACCTTGGACCATACCAATTTAGTGTGCCTTTGGTACAAACTCAGGCTTTAATTGGAGCAACGCCATCTATCAATTACGGTTATGCAGAAAGCGAATTATCAAACCCTAATTTGAAATGGGAAAGTTCGGAGCAGACTAACATTGGTTTAGATTTTACAATGTTGAACAATAGTTTAGTAGGATCTGTTGATGCTTACGTAAAAACAAACAAAGACATGTTGGTTCGTGACCAATTGCCTGGAGTTTCTGGAACGCCTCAAGGAAGAATCGTAAACTCTGGAGATGTTGAAAATAAAGGGATCGAGGTAAGTTTAACATACCAAAAAACTCGTGGTGAATTCAAATTTGATGTTACAGCAAATGCAGGATTCTTAAGCAATAAAATTGTTTCTATTAAAGACGATTTAACTTCTCTAGAGCCTTTAAACTTAAGCAGAGTTCGTAGTTTACCTTTAGCTAATATTTACCAAGTTGGAAGCCCAGTTGGTGCTTTCTACGGATATGCAACAGATGGATTATTTCAAAGTGATGCTGAAGCAAAAGCGTATGTAAACAAAGATGGTGTGGCCTATCAGCCAAATGCTGTTGCGGGAGATATCAAATTTAAAGATGAAAACGGCGACGGTGTAATCAATAACAGCGATAGAGTAGTATTAGGAAGTCCTTTCCCGAAAACAACTTACAGTTTAAATGCTAATTTCAGATACAAAGGATTTGATATGAATATCTTCTTCAATGGAGCTGCAGGAAATAGTGTTTTCAATGCTGTAAAACATACAGGTTTAAATGCTTCTTTCCCTGGATATAATTTATTGGCAGATTCTAAAGATGCTTGGTCACCAACAAATACGAATACAAATGTTCCAGTTCTTTCTTCAACAGACAACAATAACAACTTCGGACGTATTTCTGATTTGTTTATTGAAGATGCTTCTTTCCTAAGATTGAAAAACGTTTCAATTGGATACACGGTTAAAGAAAGCTGGTTGAACGGAAAAGCAAAATTGAGATTCTTTATCTCTGGACAAAACTTATTTACAATCACAAAATATTCTGGAATGGATCCTGAAGTTGGTCTTAGAAATTTCGGAATGGATTTAGGAAAATATCCGCTTTCACGTATTTACATGACAGGTGTTAATGCAACTTTTTAAAAAATAAAAAACAATTAAAATGAAAAAAATAAGTCTTTTATTATTGAGTTTTGTGCTTTTAATTGGCACTTCGGCTTGTGAAAGTGAACTTGATGTTATACCACAGGGAGCTCCGTCAAGCGGAAATTTCTGGAAAACTCCAGCAGATGCAAAAGCAGGAGTAAATTCAATATATGCTTTATATTCTGATGATAATATGTACGGTCGTGGTTTCTTTTGGCTAAATAATGCCAGCGATGATATCGGAACAAAACCAAGACAAAATGCGGAACGTATCAAGAATTTTATTGTTGACGGAGCAGAATCTGATACAAAAGATATCTGGAGAATTCACTATGAAATCATGAAACGTTGTAATGACGTAATTCGTAACATTCCAAATATTCCTTTGGACGAAAGTACCAGAAACGGAATGTTAGGTGAAGCTTATTTCAACCATGCTGTAATGCACTTAGAATTAGCTTATCATTATGGAGATGATCGTGCTGGAATTCCAATTCAGGATAGAGAAAATTTTACGAATGTATATGTTCCTCGTGCGAAAAATGTAGCTGAAAATTATGCGTATATCGCAGCCGATTTAATCAAAGCAGCCGATTTATTACCGTATTTCGATCAGCTTACACCAGACAATTACGGGCGCGCTCATAAAACTGCCGCTTGGGCGTATTTAGTTCGTACGTATTTGTATGCTAAAGATTGGGATAATGCCATCAAATATGCCAATATGATTGTGGCTAGCGGAAAACACAAATTGTTAGATAATTTTGAAGATGTATTTAAAATCAGTAATAACTGGTCTTCAGAATATATTTGGTCTGTGACTTCAAGTGCAGAAAATACTTCTTTAGGATCTATTTTTCCTGGAGTTTGTTTAGAAGATAAAGGCTGGGGAGTTTACAACGGATGGGGAAATTTCTATCCAACAAAAGAATTATTTGATACTTATGTTCCAAATGATAAAAGAAGAAGCGCTACGATTTTACAAAAAGGAGACAAATTTGTTTATTTTGGAGAAACAGTAACTTTTAACGAAGGAAATCATGTGGTAAGTTCAAGTAACAGAACAGGTTATCAGTTTAAAAAATACATGGAGCCTTTCAGTTATCCAAAAACGACTTCTGGAGGTGTTGATATTCGTTACGTAAACGCCAACGGAGATAAACCTTCAACAGCTTTAAATGTACCTCTTTTACGTTACGCAGATGTGATTTTGATGTTAGCGGAAGCGAAATTAATGAAAGGTCAAAATGCAGATACAGAAATCAATATGATTCGTCACCGTGCAGGTCTTACGGATATTTCTGGAGCAACAATGGTTGATTTAAAAAGAGAAAGAAGATGCGAACTAGCAGGAGAGTGGACAGATCGTCATTTTGATTTAGTACGTTGGGGAGATGCAAAAGAAGCATACGCGAAACCATTACATCATTATGATGGAAGTGTAATTTATCCTGCTCGTAATTTTAATCCTGCGATTCACCATGTTTGGCCAATACCACCAGACGAAATCGCAGTTAGTAAAGGAATGTTGCCTCAAAACGAAGGCTGGTAATAAATAATTTCATTTGTGTTTTTTTAGTTTTTACACCGCAGTCTTTTTGTCGGGAGGCTGCGGTTGTAAAAAATTATTAAAACCTTTTTTGTTTCAAGACCTTTCAAAAAGTTACCTACGGCTTTTTGTTAGTATAATTTATTTTCAATGAAAAAAACAATCACCCTTATTTGCCTTCAATTTTGCCTATATGCCCAAGCACAGGAATATAGTTCTTCCAATATCCATTCTCATAATGATTACGAAAGTAAATTGCCATTTTATGGTGCTTACTCTAACGAAACCGGTGTTATTGAAGCCGATGTTTTTTTAGTAAATAACGAATTGTTTGTGGCGCATACTTCTAAAGAAATAACTTCCTACAATACATTAAAAAGCATGTATTTGGAACCGCTTTCGGCGAAATTGAAAATATTGCAAGGGAAAGCATATCCAAGCAATAAACCTTTGATCTTAATGATTGATGTTAAGTCGGATGCCGATGCGACTTTAAAAACAATTGCACAGCAGTTAAAAAACTATCCAGATATTATTTCAAATAAAAATATTAAAGTGGTTATTTCTGGAAACAGACCGTTGCCATCGCTTTGGGCAGCATATCCAGAATTTATTTCTTTTGATGGAAGGTTGAATGAAAACTATACGACTGATCAGTTAGCGCGTGTTGAAATGATTAGTGAAGATTTGCATGAAATCACAGTTTGGAACGGAAAAGGTGTAATAACACAACCAGACATTGAAAAAATTCAGGCGATTATCAAAAAAGTTCACGATCAGAATAAGAAAATCAGATTCTGGGCAACGAAGGATAATGTAAATACATATATGACTTTGATGAATTTAAAAGTTGATTTTATTGGAACCGATAAAGTGGCTGAACTGACAGAGTTTATAAACAGCATAAAAACGACATTTTATCAGAATACGGAGTTTCATAATGCGTATGTTCCTAAAAATTCTTTCAAAAGTAAACGTCCAAAAAATGTGATTCTTTTAATTGGAGACGGAATGGGATTAACGCAAATCTATTCAGGTTATACGGCTAATAAAGGAAAACTGAATTTGTTTAATATTCCAACTCAGGGATTTTCTATCACCAATTCTTTCGATAGTTATATTACCGATTCGGCTGCAGGAGGATCTGCAATGGCAACGGGAAATAAAACCAATAATCGTTTTATAAGTGTAGATGAAAAAGGAAAACCTCTTGCATCGATTTCAGAGCAATTAGCTAAGAAAAACTTTAAAACAGCTATTATTTCAGCAGGAGATATTACAGATGCGACGCCGGCTGCATTTTATGCGCATCAGTCTGATAGAAGTTACAGCGAACCTATTGCAAATGATTTTCTTTCTAATCCTTCTGATATTTTAATTGGAGGAGGACAAAAAGAATTTATTGCTCGAAAAGATGGTAAAGATTTGTCTAAAATTTTAAGAGAAAAGGGCTATACTTTTTCAGATAAATTCTCAAGTTTAGACACCATCAAAAACAATAAATTCGTTGTTTTAGAAGACGCTGCAGTAGTTTCTATGAAAAATGGAAGGGGAGATTTCTTAGCGAAATCTTTCGCGAAAGCAACAAACACTTTTGCAAAAACTAAAAATCCGTTTTTTATTATGGCAGAAGGCGCTCAAATCGATTATGGCGGACATCAAACGAATGTAGAATATGTGGTGAGAGAAATGCTTGATTTTGACAAATTGGTTGGACAGGCAATGGAATTTGTAGATAAAAATCCAGAAACACTTTTAATTGTAACTGCCGATCACGAAACAGGCGGTTTGTCTCTTATTGATGGAAGTCTCGAAAAAGGCTACGTACACGGAAGTTTCAGTACCAACGATCACACGTCAATTCCTGTTCCTGTTTTTGCTTACGGTCCAGGAGCTGAAAAGTTTATGGGATTCTATCAAAACACTGCAATTTATGACAAGATAATGGAAGCGCTGTTGACAAAATAATTTTAAGAAACAGCTGACTGAAGTTTTTTAAACACATAGAAACATAGTTTAGAAAGCTGAACAAAGGCGTTTCACTAGTTTAAATGCACATAGCAAACTATGTGAAAGAAACAATTTCTCTTTTGTAGTCTTTTTAGATGTTTAACCTATGTTTCTATGTGTTGAAAATAAAAAACCGCAATTCTAAAATTGCGGTTTTTTTATGGCTTTTCTAAACTGAAAAATCTCCCAGTTATTTAAAGGATAACTAGGAGATAGATCAAAAATAAACACAAACAATTGTTAGAACGAGTATCTTAAGCCAAGCTGACCTTGGAATCTTGAAGCTAATTGATCTATAGTATAAGGTGTAGTAGTTGGTTTTTGGAACGTATAAGTTGGATCGCCTGTTGCTGTTCCTCCTAAGTTTCCAGATTTAGTTAAACCAAGACTTGCTGTTGAATTATAAGTATTTGGAACAAAATAACTTCTTCCCCAATCTTTGTTGATAAGGTTTCCGATATTGGCCATGCTGAATGAAATTTGGAAAGTACCTACTTTAGTTACTTTAATTTCGTCCATTAATTTTAAATCAGCTTGAATGTTCCAAGGTGTAGTGTCACCATTTCTTTGAGTGAATGTTCCTCTTCTACTTTTTAAATAATCATTTCCGTTAATGAATGCTTCGTAATCTGCAACTTGTTGTGCTGCTGTAGCAGAAGGCACTCCAGCTGAACTTACTCCAATATATTTTGCCGCTTCTGTAGCATCTTTAAAGATATAAGCCAATCCTGCCGCCTGTCCTGTTCCTGCGATTGTAGAGTTTACAAATCCCCAAGAAAATGGATTTCCTGATTGTGCGTTGAAATAAACATTAGCAGAGAAAGTATTGTTTTCAGCCAATTTTACTGCATATCCAACATTAGAAACAATTCTGTGTTTGATATTAAAGTTAGAAGTGGCCAATTGAGGATCATTTGGCGTTAAAGATTGATTCATTTGGAAGTTACTTTCCATAGAATTACGAATTCCGTTTGTAACATCTTTAGAATCTCCGTACGTATAAGCCACCATAAAATTAAGACCAAAATCGTATGTTTTTGAAATCATCTCAGTTATGCTGTAACGGTATCCTTTATTTGTATTTGATAATAAGTAAGCATTTGAAAACGCTGCATTGATATTAGCCGCATAAATTGGCATCTGATGATTCGTGTCATAAGAGAAATAAGTTGGGTTATCTGTCTTATTTACTTGTTGGAATTCAAGATCACGAATTACTTTTGTGTACATTCCTTCAGTAGTAAATTTATATCCATCAATGATTTTATCGATGGCAAGAGAGTTTCTTAAAACAGCTGGCATTTTAAATTTATTATCAATTAAATCTGCCTGAACTTTTGGCGTTGCATCATGATATCCATTTAATCCGTTTGGAGTCAAAGGATCACCTGCCGCTGCAACTTGAGCCGCTGTAAGGTTGTTTTTGTCGTAACTTCCGTAACCAACACCATCATTGTAATACGCATATCCTAACCAAGCAAACGGAACTCTACCTGTAAATACTCCAGAACCTCCTCGTAAAACAAGAGTTTTGTCCTCGTTAACATTATAAGTAAATCCAATTCTTGGAGAAACTAAAGCTGTACCAAAAAAGTTGTTTTTAATCTGGCTTAATGGCGTATAATCATAAGTTGTTCCATAATTTGGATCAGCTGGAGAATTTTGAACTTGCTGACTTAATTTTGGTTTTGTCGGCATATCTGTATAATCAATTCTCACACCTGGAGTAACTTTTAATTTGCTTCCAATTCTGATTTCATCCTGAACATAAGCACTGTAAAGGTTTACGTTAAATTGTGCATACGGATTATTGAAAATCTCATCTCTTGAAGAACCATCAAATGGATAAGTTCCACGTACTCTAGAAGGTAATTTATTGTAAAAATCAGCTAGAGATTTGTATGAAATTCTTCCGTTAAGTGCATTTACGAATCCGTAATTGATGTCGTAAAATTCGTTATGTGTACCAAATAATAAAGTATGATTTCCTGTTTTATAAGTAAGGTTGTCTGTAATTTCAGTTGTGTTCTGTTTCATGTTGAAAACAGTTGCTTCACGATCATTTCCTAAGAAAATTGTTCCACCGTTGTAACCAATTTCTGTTTGGGGAAACATAATATTGCTTGATTTTGGATCACGATAATCTTTAATGGCAGAATAACTTGCTATGAATGAGTTTGACCACTGACTGTTAAAATGACTTTTTAATTCTAAAACAGTACTAATTGCTTGATTTTTTTGAGTAAAATCCATACTTGCGAATCTAAAGTTAGCCGCGTCGCGCTCTAGATTTGTTGCTTGAGAAATTACAGTATTATTTCGTAATGAAAGAGAGTGTTTGTCATTAATTTTCCAATCTAATTTATTGAAGAATTTCTGGCTTTTAGAAAAGTTGTTATAAGAACCGTAACTTCCTGGGTCGAAACCGTAATTCGTTTTAACGAAATTAGAAATTTGTTCTGCCGTAGCATTATCTACCAATGAAGTTAGTTTTCCGTTTGCATCAGTTTGTCCTGCATTGTAAAAAATAGGATCTGTTCTTTCTGCATATTCCATATTAGTAAAGAAGAATAATTTATCTTTTACAATTGGAAGTCCCACTCTGAATCCGATTTGATAGTCGCCAAAAGCTTTTGGCATTTTAGAACCGTCTCCAGCATTGTTAGGACCAGTAATTGCAGCACTTCTTCCGTAGCTGTAAATAGATCCGGTTACTGTATTTGAACCGCTTCGTGTAACAGCATTTACACTTCCTCCTAAAAAGTTTCCTAATTTAATATCATAAGGAGCAATGTAAACCTGAATATCCTGAATAGCATCAAGACTTATAGAGTTAGAGCGTGTACTACTTCCAGGCATACCAGAAGTTCCTGATTGTCCTCCTAATGATGGACTAAAACCAATAGCATCGTTATTAATAGAACCGTCAATAGTTACGTTATTGTATCTAAAGTTAGTTCCAGCAAAAGAGTTATTAGAACTTTGAGGCACTAATTTCGTAACATCCTGAATTCCTCTGTTTATTAACGGAAGACCATTTACTTGTTTTTCATTAATATTGGTTCCGTTATTTTTTGAGGAAGGTTTGGAGCCTGTTATTACTACTTCTTCTAATACGTTATTATCAGCTTTACTTAGTACAATTGTTGGTAAATCATTGTCGCCAAGTGCTAAATTGATTTGAGAGTTTGTATAATCTTTGGTGTCTTTACTTTTAATTTCTAATTCGTAAGGACCACCAGCATTTAAATTTTCGAAGCTGAATCTTCCTTGTTTATTGGTTACAGCTCTGTAAACCGCATTTGTAGGTAAATGAGTCAAGGTTACTTCTGCATCTATTAAGGGGCTTGTACCATCATTAACTTTGGCAGATAAAGATGAGGTTGTAATTTGGGCAAAAATGTTTCCCACGGTCAGGAGCATTAAAGCCGAAAAAAAGAGTCTAAGGTTTGTCATGTTTTTAGTTTTTATTTGACAAAGAAACTCTGTTTGTTTCGATCCGATTTAACGCTTTTGTTAACATAAAATGATATAACTATTTATTGTTAACTTAAAATCATCAACGTGTTATGATATTAAAGTTTTTCTATCCCTTTAAAATCAATACTTTGTGTAAATGTTTAGAAATAAAAGGATTAGACTTGTATTTGAAGTAGATTAGAGAAAGATTAGAGTATTAAGCCAATGTTACCAATTGTAAAAATGACGATTCTTAATGAGGGTGATTCACTGATAAAAAAGTGAAATTAATTACGGAAACAATAAAGAAATTGTAGTGCCTTTTTCTAATTCTGAATCTAGCTTTAATTCAATATGATGAAGTTTTAGAATCTGCATGGTGATAAAAAGCCCTAATCCTTGACCTTGTATATGACGTGTACGATCACTTCTAAAAAAGAGTTCAAAAATAGATTCCTGATCTTTTTGCGAAATACCAAGACCTTGATCTACAATTTTGATTAAAAGTCTGCCTTCATTTGATGATGCCAAAACATTTACCTTTTCAGGAAAAGAAAACTTAATCGCATTGTCCAAAATATTATTAAGCGCAATGAAAAGCATGTCCTTGTTTGCATAAACAGAAAGCAACTCTTCGTTATTGGCAATTGCATCAAAATTGACAGAAACTTTTGAGTCTGGATATTCAATTGCTTTTTTCTCCAATACATTCCATAAAATTTCATCTATTCGGGTCATTTCCATTTTCTGAGGTTCAGAAAGTTCAAGGCCGGATAAAACTAAGAGTTCTTCTAAAATCGATTTTAAATGAAAAGTATCTTTTCTAAGCGATTTCAAAACATTTTCATATTCTTCGTTTGTTCTCGGATGGCGGAGCGAAACATCAATATCTCCTATAATTATTGTGAGTGGTGTTTTTAACTCGTGCGATGCATTTTTTAAGAAATTATTCTGTAGCATTATGCCTGTTTCAAGCCTTTCTAAAAGATAATTAAAAGTCGTAATCAATTCTTTAATTTCGTCTTTTCCACTGACTGTCGGCATTTCAAGTCTAGAATGCAGGTTTTCCGTCGTAATCGTATTTACTTTGGCAATAACATCTTCAAAAGGCCTGAAAGTTTGTTTGGCTAAAAATCGGCCTAAAAGAAAATTAAGCGGAATCGCAAGCAGATAAAACCCAATAAATAATAAACCTAACGCATCAAGTTGTTGTTCTCCAACAGTATCTATTCCTGAAACGACAATAATAAAATCGCCCTGATTGTCTTTATAATATAAACCTGTAAACTGTCTGTCTTCTTTTGAAAAATAAAATATTCTGTTTTTAGAAATGGCTTTTAAATCCTTATCTGTTAAAGTAATATCAATGTCATCTCTCAGATATAATTCTTTGGTTTTGGCATTGTAAATCCTAATGGACTGATTGGTGATTTTTTTATACTCAATCTCTATAGTTTGATAACGAGAACTATCAACTTTACTGATTTCGTCTTTTTCAAAATAAAAAAAAGCAGTAATCAAGGCGCTGTCTTCAAGTCTTTCGTAATAAAGTTCCTGTCTGTGTTTTTTAAAAAGCAAAAATGAACCTGCTAGTACAAGTCCAACAGTAAAAGCAAATAAAATAGTAGAATTGACAGAAAGTTTGGTTTTAAGATTCATGAGCTTTTTTCTTAAGCATATATCCGGTTCCTTTTACAGTATGAATGAGTGGTTCAGAAAAATTCTTGTCGACTTTATTTCTTAAATAATTGATATAAACATCTACCGTATTGGTATTCATATCAAGATCAAGATTCCAAACCGCTTCGGCAATTGCAATTCTCGAAAGTGCTTTTTCGCGGTTCTTCATAAAGAAAATCAAAAGCTTCAGTTCTCTTGACGAAAGATTGAGTTCTTTTCCGTCTCTTGAGGCACTTTGTTCTTTCATATTGATTTCGATTCCTGCATAAGATTGAAAATCTAAAATTCCCGAACTAAATTCTGCTCGACGAAGTTGCGCATTTATTCTCGCCAAAAGTTCTTCAAATAAAAAGGGTTTGGCTAAATAATCGTCTGCACCAGATTGCAATCCTTTTACTTTTTCGTGAGGAGTATCCAAAGCACTAAGAATAAGAATTGGAACTATAATTTTTCTATTTCTTAAAATCTCGCAAACTTCAAAACCTGAAATATCTGGAAGCATAATATCGAGAATGATAATATCAAAATCATTTTTCATGACTTCATTTACAGCGTCATGACCTTTTGAAACAGCTTTTACCTGATACAGATTTTCTTCGAGACCTCTTATGATAAAAGAAGAAACTCTAGGATCATCTTCTACTAATAATACTTTATTCATATAGGAATTGGTTTGTTGAATAAAACATTGCAATTTTAAGTAATATAATAATCAGTGTTTGCTTTTAATGGATTTATTTTTTTATCATTTAATTCAAGCAATGTATTTTCAATCATTTCAGACATTGCATCCAAAGCAAGATCATTGGGCTGTACCCCAAAAGGATCTTCCAATTCGTCTGCAATTGCTTCCAGAGCTACAAAGGTATAAGCAATAAATACAATGATAAAAGGCGTAATCCATCCTAATGTTTCAACAAATCCAAAAGGAAGCATAAAACAATAAATATAAACCGTTCGATGCAGTAATACGCTATAAGTATAAGGTATTGGTGTGCTGGCAATTCGTTCGCATCCGCCGATGATGTCCGAAAGTTTATTTAAATTTTCTTCAAAAGCCAATTGAGTTACGCTGTCAATTTTACCCTCAGCTTTTGCTTTTTTGATCCAATTTCCCAATTCTCTCAAAATAATGATAGGTTTGTAGCGGACTTCTTTTAGACTTTTGGCAAAATCATTTTCAAGAAGTCGTTTCAAATCTTCTTCAGAATTGGTATTTCTAAGCTGATGTTTTAAACTATAAACAAGTGCAATAAGAAGATTAATGAATTCGTCACGTTTTACTTCGTATTCTTTATCATTTATAAGAGATATACTTTGTCGTGCCAAGGATCGAGTATCATTTAGAAGTGCGCCCCAAAGTTTTCTTCCTTCCCAAAAACGGTCGTAACTCACATTGTTTCTAAAACCAAGAAAAATGGCTAATGTTATTCCGAATAAAGTAAATGCTGCCGGATTAATATGCAGATTGTATTCTAATAAAA
This sequence comes from Flavobacterium panacis, assembly GCF_024649945.1. GTDB lineage: Bacteria > Bacteroidota > Bacteroidia > Flavobacteriales > Flavobacteriaceae > Flavobacterium > Flavobacterium panacis. Next base: position 304,746 of record NZ_JANKMS010000007.1, read on the forward strand.
AGGGTTTGAAATAAACTACTGCGAGAGAAAACAATAGCAATAAAAGAAGTCTTGGAAGTAATTGTGGTAAAACAGAACCGTTCCACTCAAAAAGCATTCTGAACCAATTATTTTTTTTCTTGATAATCATTGGGCAAACTAAGGAATAATGATGAGATAAAAGTAGTTAAAACTTATAGTATTTCGTAGAAAAAAAACAGGAAGAATATTTTGTTTTAGCTAATTATAAAAGTGTCTGTAAAAGATCTCAAAAAGTTTTTATATTTGAGTAAACTATTCTGTAAAAGCACATTTAAAGTTTCATTTTAATCAAAATAGATTATGAAGATATTTTTTATTAGAACAATGTTGTTTTTAATGTTCTTAACTTTTTTTTCCTGCGAAAGTAAAAAACAAAAACCAGAGACTAAACCGTACAAAGCGGGTGTAATTTTGAGTTTTGATGATGCCTATGTTGATGAATGGGCTGAAGCCGATGCTGCTTTGAAAAAATACGGATGGAAAGCAACTTTTAATGTTTGCAGAATAGATTCTATTGGAGCGCCTCAAATAAAAAAACTGCTTCAAATGCAAAGTGAAGGACATGAAATTGCGGGACACGGATATCATCATTATAATGCCGTAAAGTTTGTACAGCAGAACGGAATACAAGCCTATATGGATCAGGAAATAAATCCTATGATTGTTTCTATGAAAAAGAAAGGTTTTAACGTTACTTCTTTTGCCTATCCTTATGGAGAAAGATCTGAAGAATTGGATAAAGCTTTGTCTCCTGAATTTAAAATTATAAGAGGAAGAGCTTTTGGAGGAGAACTTCCAGAAAAACAAGACAGTTATTTTAATAATTCAAAAATCGTTTTTGCTTTTGATATCGATAACAGTCACATTCATTTTAGTATTCCATATCTTTTAGAATTGTTGGATTATGCTAAAAAGCATAATAAGATTTTGATTCTTTGTAGCCATAAACCCGTTAAGAATGTAACCGAGAATTATCAAACAAAAATAGAAACTTTAGAATTTGTGTGTCGATACATGAAGCTTAATAATCTCAAATATTACACTTTATCTGATTTGGATAATCTATTACCTCAAAAATGATTGTGTTTGGCAATTTTTATTTCAATGAATAAAAAGTTTGAGTGTTGTAAAATTAATTATATTCGCTTTTACAAAATGAAGTGAATGTCTTAATTCGCTCATCCAAAAACAATCGAAATAAAATAGTACAGCGCTTTTTATACATTAAGTGAAAAACATGGAGATAACAGAAAATCAAGATTTATTTCAAACCGTTTTTGACTCAATAGCCAATGGCATTGCCGTAATTAAATCTGTGTATAATAATCAAGGTGAAGTAAACGATTTCTCGATATTGTTTTTAAATGCTTATGTTTTAAAGCGAATTAATGATTTAGATTATAAAGATAAACGCTACACTGAAGTTTTTCCGGAAATAAAAGAAAACGGAATTTTTGAAAAGTTTATTGGTACTGCATCAACAGGAATTACTTCCGATTTTGAATCTAAATATACTGCAAACGGTCTAAAATGCTGGTACAGATTTACAGCTGTCAAGCAAGGAGAATTATTGATTGTTACCAGCGAAGATTTAACCAAAAAGAAAAAAAACGAGATTGCTTTAAAAAATGCATTAGATACTGCCGAAAAGCAAAAACGATTTTATCATTCTATAGCCAATACAACTCCAGATTTGGTTTATGTATTCGATCTTTCTTATCATTTTACATATGCCAATAAAGCCTTACTTTCTATGTGGGGTAAATCGGCAGAAGAATCTATTGGTAAAGGATTAAGAGATAACGGATACGAAGAATGGCATGCCGAAATGCATGAAAGAGAAATAGACAAAGTAGTTGCCTCAAAAAAAATGATTAGGGGTACAGTGTCGTTTCCTCATGCCGAATTAGGCAGTAGAGTTTACGATTATATTTTTGCACCTGTTTTTAATGAAGAAGGTGAAGTAGAAGCTGTTGCAGGAACTACGCGCGACATAACAGAAATCAAGCAAGCAGAGCAACAGCAGGTTTTGGCAACAAAAAAAGCTGAAGAAAGTGAAGCTACTTTAAAATCGATGATTGACCAAACGCCTTCTCCAACATTAGTATTAATGGGAGATGATTTGGTAATCAAACAAATCAATAAACATATGCTTGCCATGATCGGCAGGGGAGAAGAAATTATTGGAATGCCGTTGATTGATGTTCTGCCGGAATTAAGAGGGCAGTATGTTTGGACTCAGGTTCAAAACGTCTATAACGAAGGAACTCCTTTTGATCAGAGTGAAGTTTTGGTGCAACACAATCGTACAGGAGTAAAAAGAGATTACTACTATAATTTGGCCTATCGACCTCTAATTGAAGAGGGCAAAATAACAGGAATGATTCAAGTTGCGGTCGATGTTACAGAACAAGTTGTTGCCCGTAAGAAAATGGAAGAGAGCGAAAACCGATTCCGTGTTTTAATTAATGCTTCTTCAGATTTTGTATATCGAATGAATGCCGATTGGACTGTAATGAGAAACTTAGAAGGTATCGATTTTCAATCTGATCCCGAAGAACCTATTTTTAACTGGATTGATAAACATATTTATTTTGAAGATCAGGAAAAAGCATTAAAGCTAATTGCCAATGCAATTGAAAGAAAAGGTACCTTCGAAATGGAACACCGAGTTTTAAAAGCAGATGGTACAATAGGGTGGACGTTTTCAAGAGCCATTCCGATATTAGACGATCAAAAAAATATAATTGAATGGTTTGGTGCAGCAGGAGATATAACTTCTCAAAAAGAAGTACAACAGATTATTAAAGACAGCGAAGAGAAATTCAGACAAATGGCAGATCTTGTGCCACAAGTTATCTGGACAGCGCAGCCAGATGGTTCTACAGATTATTACAACAAGCGTTGGTATGAATATACAGGGCTGGAGGAAAATAAATTTGGAGACCAAAGCTGGGTGCCTCTTTTGCATCGTGATGATGTTTTACCAGTATTAGAAGCTTGGTATATAAGCGTTCAAGGTGGTACAAATTATCAGCTTGAATTTAGATTAGAAAATAAAAATACAGGAGAATATCGTTGGTTTTTGAGTAAAGCACTTCCGATACGAGATAAAACAGGAGTGATTGTTAAATGGTTTGGAACTTGTACCGATATTCACGAACAAAAAACAATCACCGAAAAATTAGAAGGTCTGGTAGCTGCCAGAACAAAAGAACTACAACGTTCCAACGAAGATTTACAACAGTTTGCGCACGTTGCTTCTCATGATTTAAAAGAACCAGTTCGAAAAATAAAAACATTTACGAGTAGGTTAGAAGAACATCTCGAAGGCCAATTAGATGAATCTGCAACGAGATTTATTGGTAGAATACATGTTGCTGCAGATCGAATGTTTAATATGATAGACGGTGTGTTGATGTATTCTAAAATCAATTCTAATTTACAGAAAGCAACGTTAATTGATTTAAACGAAGTTTTAAAAAACATTGAAACGGATTTGGAAGTCTCCTTACAAAATACCAAAGGAGAGATTTATTACAATGATCTGCCAAAACTAGAAGGAGCTTCGGTACTGATTTATCAGCTTTTCTATAATTTGATTAATAATTCTATTAAATTTGCTAAAAAAGGAACGCCACCTGTAATCGTGATATCTTCAAAAATAGTTGCTGAAAATCAAAAAGCTATAGCTTTAATTACTGTTGAAGATAACGGAATTGGTTTTGAAGATGAACAATCAGCACAAATCTTCGAAACTTTTACAAGACTGAATTCTAAGGATGTTTATGAAGGAACAGGATTAGGATTGTCACTCTGTAAGAAGATAGTAGAAAGGCATGGAGGAACTATTACGGCAATTGGGCGACCTTATGTTGGGGCAGTTTTTACAATTAAACTTCCTCTAAAGCAACAAGAAAATGGAATATAAAGTATGAGTGAAAAAATAATTTTATTGGCTGACGACGATACGGATGATACCGAAATGTTTTGTGAGGCATTAGAAGAAATAGATGGAGACATAATCTGTCATTGTGCAGAAAATGGAAATGAAGCATGGAAAATACTTAATCAAATCACTGAAAAACCACAGCTGATTTTTCTTGACCTAAATATGCCCGTAATGAATGGTTGGGATTGTCTTAAATTAATTAAAAACGACAATTATTATAAAGACATTCCAGTAATCATGATTTCGACTTCTTCACATAAAAATGATATTGAAACAGCTTCAAAACTGGGATCTATATGTTATTTGGTGAAACCCAATAGTTTTGGTGATTTAAAGCAGTTACTTCGTGAAATTACCTCTAATCTAGATTGTAATTTAAAAGATATTCTTTTGAACCTAAAAGCAAGTGGTTCTAAGTATATCTTTATTTCTAATGAAGAAAACGGTGATTAAAAAAATTCAATTACTCTTTTTAATCTCCATTTGCACTTTAAATTTACCAGTATAGGGATTTTCTGCCATTAACGAATGTCCGATAACTAAAATGTAATTTCCCTTTTGCTTAATTGGCATTTTCAAATCCATACCAAATGGGCCATCAGAAGATTTATCTGGAAAAATAATTTGATTAAAACGAATATTTCCTTTACCAGGCTCTGGAATAATGGATGCATTTAATTCGCCTAAATCTTCGTTTTTAAATTTGACATATACTTTTGAATTAAGAGAATCAAAAGTTGCTTCGGCTTTAAAGACATTTTTTTCATCAGGAAAATTCATTGCGATAGTGTCGCCAATTTGTTTATTCTCTTTTTTGTCTTCCTTTTTAACAATAGGAGCAGGAGTTTCAACAGCATTAGAAACAGTAGAATTTTCCTTTTTTTGACAAGAAAAGAACAAAACTGGGATTAAAAACAACAGTATCTTTTTCATAAGAATAATTTTAGCTGATCATTAAAAAAGTACCAGGAGTTTCTTCGTTTTTGTCGTATTCTCCTTCTAGTTTTTCATCTAAATCTTCTTCTTCCCAATCATTTTCGTCATATTCCGATTCGAAGTCATCTTCAAGATCGTCTTCCAGTTCTCCAAGTTCTAAGTAAAATGGTTCACGGGTTGTCAATTCATTTGTTAAATTGTTTTCCAGATAATCATCATAATTTAGCAAAAGTTGCTCTTCATACGAATTCATTTCTCCGTTAAATTCTTCTGATGTGTAATTTTCGAATCTCATAGAATTAATTTTTTAGAATAGTAAATTAATGATGTCTAATTAGTGCATTAGCTTATCTTAAAATTACCATTTCAAAAAATGAATTCTTTTATATAATTTTCTCGGAGGATTGTTAAATTTTCATTTTAAGGTATTTAAAGTTTTAGATTTTGTTACCAAAAAAAATAACCAAAAAACAAAAAGCCTGTAAACAAAGAGTTTACAGGCTTTTTTGTGGAGTCGCCGGGAATCGAACCCGGGTCCAAACGAGCAACTAAAGAGCTTTCTACACGCTTATTTCCTGATTAGATTTTCGATGTTAAGCTAGGCCAGAAACAGCCACCGAACACTTATCTTCTTAATTTTCGAAATCCACCCGAAGCTCATGAATATCTAGGTTTATTTTTACGGTTCCCCTGAACGGAACGCCACAAACCAAGGCTTTCCAGGAGAATCCAGCTTCTCTACCTTGTAGAGACGTGGCGCAATCTTACTATGATTCGGATTAAGCAGCTAAAGCGTAATTATTTTCGCCGTGTAAAAGTTTGAGATCTTATATTTACGAGCAAGGTCTCAATGCTCGACGTGCTTACTGTTCAATTCGACTCGCTGTCAAAACCAGTCGACCCCAAAAAATAAGTTTGCAAATTTAGAATATTTGAAATTACTTTCTACTAAAATTTTCAGAAAAATTTTGTTATTCTTCGTCTTTAAAATTAAAAGGATAATCTCCAAAGACTGGAGCCAATTTACGAACCGCATAAGTGTTTCTGGTCATCTTGTTAGAAAGTGCGATAATCGTAACACCTTCTTTCATCAAAGTAATGTAAGATGAAGTATTTCCATGCCACCATCCGTTATGGAAATAGAAATTTTGTCCCGTTTCCCAATTGATCATTCTAATTCCGAGACCGTAATTTTTAGTTCCTTTGCGTTCGTTGCTGTAACCTGTATAAACTTGTTTCAATAATTCCGGTTTTAAGAAATCTGGCGATTGTCTAGCTCGGTCAAATTTTAAAAGATCTCTTGCAGTAGAAAAAACATTTTTATCTCCGTATACATTATCCAGATAATCAAAACCAATTTCTACTCCATTTCCTTTATAAGACGGAACAATTTTCTTGCGGTCTTTATCATCATCAAAAACATAAGTGTTTTTCATTCCAAGAGGTTTGAAAATCATTTCAGACATAGCTTCTTTATAGCTTAATCCTGTAATTTTTTCGATAATAAGTGCCAGCATCGCATAATTGGTATTGCAATAACTAAAACGTGTTCCAGTTTTAGATTCCAAACCAATGTCTTTTGTTGCCAGAATATTTAAAATGTCTTTATTCGTTAGCTGATTATGTCTGTCCCAAATCGATTTATCTCTGTCTGTAAAATAAGCATAATTACGCATTCCAGTACGATGACTTAAAAGCATTCTGATGGTGCAATCTTCGTAAGGAAAGGTTTTTAAAATCGTATTCACTTTCTGGTCTAAATCTATTTTACCAGCATTTACCAGTTTTAAAATTGCTGTTGCTGTTAGCACTTTACTTACAGAAGCAATTTGTACAGGTGTTTCGGGAGTTATTTCAGTTTTTTCATTTTTATTGGCAAAACCATTATATCTTTCAAATAAAATCTGTCCGTTTTTGGCAACTAAGAAACTTCCGTTCATGTTGTTGTTGGGCCAGTTTTTATTATAAAAGTGATTTATTCTGCCCATAACCGAATTTTTAAAGGCCTGAGAAACTTTCGGTTCAGCGCCTAAAGGCTTCATTTTAGGTAATGTATCTTCGACTGTTTGTGCTGCTTCTTCTGTTGTTTTTTTGTTTTGACCACAAGAACTTAAAACTAGTATAGAGAAAAGTAATTGTGGTATCTTTGTTTTTTTAAGGAAAATCATTTGCATCGTTCTTTAAAAACAAATATATCGAATTCAATTTTGTTGTTTTCTCAATTCTGAGGCTCTTATTTGTGATTTTTAACTTTCTTTTAAGAAGTGTAAAAATTACTTCTTTGTTTTTCAGCTTTTAACAGATTTGAAACATTTTAAAGTGAATTTTAAAAACAAAAATTTAACTAAATTTGTTATATTTGAAACAAATGCATTGTAAAAAGTTATATTATTAAAAATATTAAATCAAGTTTAGATGAAATTTGGAATCATAAAAGAAAGAAAAAATCCGCCGGATAGAAGAGTTGTATTTTCTCCAAATGAATTAACAAAGTTGAAACAGCTTTATCATGAAGCAGCTGTAAAAGTGGAAAGTTCTGATATTAGAATATTTTCTGATGATGCTTATAAAAACATGGGAATTACTGTTGTTGATGACGTTTCAGATTGCGACGTTTTGTTTGGAGTAAAAGAAGTTCCTGTTGAAAATCTGATCCCAAACAAGGCTTATTTTTTCTTTTCGCATACCATTAAAAAACAACCTCATAATAGAAAGTTACTTCAGGCGGTTTTAGAAAAAAATATTGATTTGTATGATCACGAGACTATTGTGGATGAACATGATCGTCGTTTGATTGGTTTTGGAAGATATGCTGGAATGGTGGGTGTTTATAACGGAATTAGAGCTTTCGGAATCAAGTTCGAATTGTTTAAACTTCCAAAAGCAGAAACACTTTCAGGAAAAGAGGATTTGATAAAACATTTGAGACGTATTACAATGCCAGCGCTGAAATTTGTAGTAACAGGAACCGGAAAGGTGGGAAGTGGAGCAAAAGAAATTTTAGATGCCATTAAAGTAAAAGAAATTACAGTCGATAATTATTTGACAAAAAAATATGCGCAAGCTGTTTACGTGCAGCTTGATGTTTTAGAATATAACAAAAGAAAAGACGATCAGGTTTTAGATTTCGTAGATTTTGTGAATCATCCGGAAGAATATGAGTCTGATTTTGAAAGATTCACAAAAGTGTCTGATATTTATTTTGCTGGACATTTTCATGCAAACAACGCGCCGATGATTTTAACCAAAGAAATGTTGAATGCCAGCGACTGTAAATTGAAAGTCGTAGCCGATATCTCTTGTGATGTTAATGGACCAATCGCTTGTACAGTTCGTTCTTCTACTATTGCAGAACCTTTGTATGGTTATTTTCCGTTAGAAGACAGGGAAGTAGATTTCTTTCATCCAGCTGCGGTTGCCGTAATGGCGGTTGATAATCTTCCTTGCGAAATTCCGAAAGATGCGAGCGAAGGTTTTGGAGAACAATTTATGGAACACGTAATTCCAGCTTTCTTCAACGGAGACAAAGACGGAATCTTAAAACGCGCCAAAATCACAGAAAACGGAAAGTTGACAGAGAGATTTAGTTACTTACAAGATTATGTAGACGGGAAATAATTGTTAATGGTTAATTGTAAATGGTTAATGAAAAGAGCTTTCTAAAATTTTAGAAAGCTCTTTTTTTGTTGATATTGATGAGAATTAACAATTAACCATTAACCATTAACAATTAACCATTAACCATTAACCATTAAATTATACCATATCCTCTGGCTTCACCCAAGCATCAAAATCTTCTGGAGTTACGTAGCCTAAACGAACAGCTTCTTCTTTAAGAGTAGTTCCGTTTTTATGGGCTGTTTGTGCAATCTCAGCGGCTTTGTAATAACCAATTTTTGTATTTAAAGCCGTAACCAGCATTAGTGAATTATCAACTAATTCTTTAATTCTTTTGTGGTTAGGTTCAATTCCTTGAGCGCAGTGTTCGTCAAAAGAAACACAAGCATCACCTAATAATTGTGCCGATTGTAAAAAGTTTGCAGCCATTACCGGTTTGAAAACATTCAATTCATAATGACCTTGCATTCCTCCAACGGCAATTGCCATATCATTTCCGATTACCTGAGCACAAACCATAGTTAAAGCTTCGCATTGCGTCGGATTTACTTTTCCTGGCATGATAGAAGAGCCTGGCTCGTTTTCAGGAATATGAATTTCTCCAATTCCAGAACGTGGTCCAGAAGCAAGCATTCTAACATCATTTGCTATTTTGTTTAAAGAAACGGCTAATTGTTTTAATGCGCCGTGAGTTTCTACAATGGCATCGTGTGCGGCTAATGCTTCAAATTTGTTTTCTGCTGTAACAAAAGGATGATTGGTAAATTGAGCGATATATTCGGCAACTTTTACATCGTAACCTTTTGGAGTGTTTAATCCTGTTCCAACTGCAGTTCCTCCTAAAGCGATTTCAGATAAATGAGCTAGCGTGTTTTTTAGGGCTTTTAATCCGAAAGCCAATTGAGCCGCATAACCTGAGATTTCCTGCCCAAGTGTTAACGGTGTTGCATCCATTAAGTGCGTACGGCCGATTTTTACAACATCTTTGTATTCTATGGCTTTTTTTGCTAATGTAGCGTGTAGTTTTTCTACACCCGGAATTGTAGTTTCTACTACCATTTTGTAAGCTGCAATATGCATTCCGGTTGGGAAAGTATCATTTGATGATTGTGATTTGTTTACATCATCATTGGCTTTAATGAATTGTTCGCCTTCTCCAATTTCAAAACCTTTAAGAACCTGAGCGCGGTTTGCAATAACTTCATTTACGTTCATGTTGCTTTGAGTTCCAGAACCCGTTTGCCAAATTACTAAAGGAAATTGGTCGTCTAATTTTCCTTCGAGTATTTCGTCGCAAACTGCAGCGATAGCGTCTCTTTTTTCGATTGGAAGAACTCCTAAATCATAATTAGCATAAGCCGCTGCTTTTTTTAGATAAGCAAAACCTTGTACAATTTCTTTTGGCATGGAACCTGATGGTCCGATTTTGAAATTATTTCTAGAACGTTCTGTTTGTGCACCCCAATATTTATCAGCTGGAACCTGAACTTCGCCCATGGTGTCTTTCTCTATTCTGTATTTCATTTTGTTGTATGTAAAATGTTATTTGAAAAAATGTGAATGTTACTTGTGAAAATTAAAAATTGAAGCTTCTTTTGAAAATGAGTTTCCTAGCCCTGATGGGAGCGGCATCTCCCGATTTAGAAAAACAAGGCTTTTTAGCCGTAGTTTTTGTTTATCGGGAATACAGCGGACAGCAGGAAACAGCTCCTGAAAATTATTATGGGTTTCTAAGAACTCTTTATTTAAAAGGTTTCGCATTCAAAAAATAGCTTATTTAAAATGAGTATAAATATACGGATAAATGTTATTTAACGAAAATTGATTTAGTTTTTATTGCTGAGAAAAAATATATAGCCTACATTTGCGGTAACATTCAAAAATTCCGGAAAACATGTTTGAATTTTCACAGTACTTAGGCTTTTTACTTTTCTTAACCATACTAACTATAGGGTTTTGGTTAATGTTTTTCTTAGTTGGTTTCGTATCTTACTGGGTTACGGGCGCTAGCTGGGAACTATTCAAAGAAAAAAGAGCTAAAAGAAGACAAGAAGAACAATCTATTTAATTTTAGATTGATGTCATAAAAAAAGGACCCGTTTTTACGAGTCCTTTTTTTTATGCAAAAAAAATAAAAATTCCAAATACCAACTTTTAAATTGGAATTTGGAATTTTTTATTTGGAACTTAAAGATTATTATCCAGGAAATTCTCCACCGCCATCTCCACCACCGTCATTTCTTGGCTGTGCGTTTTTATCTCTTTCACCTTTTGGTTTGTTGAAACGGTAAGTGAATGATAAATTGAATTGACGTTTACGGAATTGGAATTCGCTATATGAATTTACATTGTCTAAATACGTGTAAGATCTCATTTTTCTAGAATTGAAAACGTCGCTAATATTGAAAGCAATTGTTGCTTTGTCTTTCATGATATCTTTACTAAAAGCAGTATTCATTCCAAATTGACCCAGGTTTTTACCTTGAGCTGTTTTTTGTTCTCCGTTGTACATTCCTGTCAATTGCCAGTCAATTTTGTATGGTAATGTAAGTTTAGAGTTTATTCTCGCAAACCATGAATTGGCCTGATTATCTAAATTCTGAACAATCTCGTTATTTTGAGTGTCTATATAACTGTGTTCTCCTGTTGTTTTTACATTAAAGAAGTTGAAGTTACTGTTTAATTTCCACCATTTGTAAGGCGTATAGTTGAATGTGAATTCGAAACCAAATTTTTGTTCTCTTCCTAAATTGATTGGAGAACTTTTGATTACCGGAGTACCTTCAACTACCTGACCTGGTGCTGGAGTTACTACTTCACCATCTGGCGTTACTACATCACCCGTAGGAGATCTTACAAAGCTGAAAACATCTTTTGTGTTTTCAAAATAAGCCGAAGTGTTAAAAGTAACTTTGTCCCATCTTTTGATGTAACCAATATCAAATTTGTCTGTTAAAGAAGGATCTAAGTCTGGATTTCCTTGAAAGATGTTAATATTACTAGCATAGTTTACAGCTGGATTCATAAAACGACCTCTAGGTCTTGATAAACGTTTACTGTAACTTGCTGAGAAATTACTTTGATCTGAAATTTCGTAACTAACAAAAGCACTTGGGAATAAATTATTGTATTTTTTAGTGTTGAAATTGTTAGTGTCTAGTAGGTTAACTTCGATGTTGGTGTCTTCCCATCTTAAACCAAACAAATAAGAGAATTTATTTGCCTTGAAACCGTATTGTGTATAAAGTGCATTGATATTCTCTTTGTATTCTAATGTATTAGATAAATTAGGATTTGGAACACCGCTATTTGTAACATCATAATCGTTGTTCAAATCGCCAAAACTACCTTTGTACCCTGCTTCAAACTGACTTCCTTCTCCTAATGGTAAAACATAATCTGCCTGAAACAAAATTTGTTTTTGAATTTGGTTGTTTAATGTGGTGTCAAAGTTCGGTGAATCGGTAATAGTGCTATTACTGTCATCTGTATTTCTGGAAATAGAAAAATCTGCAGTAAGCTTATGTCCTTTATCGTTGAAATTTTTAATCAAGTTGGAAGTAAATTCAACGTTGTCACTACCTGTGTCTGCGTTGTTTAAACGGTAAGTTGTTCCAGTAAAATTACGAGCAGCGTCATAATTATAATAATTGATCAAATCGCGGTCGTCACCTGTATTGGTTTGGTAATTAATAGCGTTTGTCCAGAAAGTTGTTGGTGTAAGTGTCCATTCAACTCCAGCTCTTCCGTTAAATCCGTTTCTAACACGTTTGGTATCACGAGTTTCATCTAAGAAACTTTTTGTAGCTTTATTATCGTCTAAATATTCAGAGTTTGTTTTACCAGCTCCTTCAGTTGTTCTGTAATTGTATCCAGCTGTTGTGAAGAAGTTTAATTTTTCTGTTTTGTAATTCACATTGGCACTTAAACCATACGTTTCAGGTAAACCTGTTGAAGCAATCAAAGTTCCGTTAAAACCTTGATTTTTTCCTTTTTTAAGCACAATATTAATAATTCCAGAACCTCCTTCGGCATCGTAACGTGCAGATGGGTTTGTAATAACTTCTACTTTGTCAATTGCATCGGCAGGAAGCTGTCTTAAAGCTTCAGCCATATTGATGGCTTGCGAAGGCCTTCCGTCAATTAAAATACGAATATTATCACTTCCTCTTAAGCTTACATTTCCTTCTGTATCAACAGAAACAGAAGGTACATTGTCTAAAACGTCACTTACGCTTCCGCCTTTTACAATCATATCTTGACCTACGTTGTAAACTTTTTTATCCAGTTTGATTTCGACAGTCGATTTCTCGGCACGAACTACAACTTCATTCAGCTGTGCAGCATCTTCGGACAGATTTACAACACCTAAATTGGTATCGCCCTGAATGCTTTTTTGCTTGATTTCTGTTGATTTAAATGAAATAAATTCAACTTTGATGTCATAAGTTCCAGGTGCAACAGCAACTTCAAATTCTCCTTTAGGATTTGTAATACCACCCGCAATAACTTTGGTGTTATTAGGAGCAGAAATCGAAATTGTTGCATATTCTAATGGTTGTTTGCTTACTTTTTCTAACACTTTTCCGGTGACTTTTACTTTATTGCCTCCTGGACCTTGTTGTGAGTAATTGTAAAAACTTGTAAACAAGAATACAAGTAATACAGCAAATTTGATTTTTTTCATTTTTCTGGTTTCTTTTTCTCTTTAGACGGCAAATGTAGTTTTTGGTTTAAAGAGAGAACTCACAAAAAAATGTTAATAGAATATTTTAGAATCAATCTAAAAAAGAAGCAACTAAATCTGGATCTCTTCCAATAATGGCTTTCCCATCTTTTACCACAATAGGACGTTCGATTAAAATCGGGTTTTCTACCATTGCTTTAATAATCTCATCATTAGTTAAAGTTTTGCCTTTAAAATTTTCTATCCAAATTTTCTCTTTGGTTCTGACTAATTGAAGTGGTTCTAGATTTAACTGTTTCAATAAAACTGTTAATTCGTCAAAAGAAGGTGTTTCTGTTAAATAAGGAATGATTTCAAATTCCTGATTGGATTGTTCTATAAAAGCAAGACAGTTTCTTGATTTTCCGCATCTGGGATTATGGTAAATTTGTATCATTTTTTTATATTTAAGGGTTCAAATATCGAAAGATAAAAAAGCGGTACTTTCGTAGTGTCAAAAGTAAGATTAACTTATCGATTTTGGATTCTCATTTTTTAAAATTAAAATTTTATGTTTTTAGAGCAAGGAATTAAACCTGAAAATAAGTTTTGGAAATATCTTTTGGGTTCGGTTTTTATTATCGCAGCCTCTTTTGTTGGGCAAATTCCGATTACTGTTGCTGTATTTTATAAAACAGCTGTTGAAAAAAAGGCTATGCCAACGACAAATGATGATATTATGAGAATGTTTGAATCTAATATCACGCTTTTTTTAGTAATGATCTCCTTTATTTTTGCCTTTGCAGGAATTTATTTTGTAGTGAAATATATTCATCATCAAACTTTATTGTCAGTTACGACATCAAGGCCAAAAATTGACTGGAAGCGAGTTAGTTTCTCTTTTCTTTTATGGACTTTCTTTTCTATACTGAGTTTTCTGTTTGTATATCTTAAATCTCCAGAACATTTTGAATTGAATTTTAAATTGATTCCATTTTTGATTTTGGTTGTTTTAGGGACGATTTTAATTCCAATCCAAACTAGTACAGAAGAATATGTTTTTAGAGGTTATTTGATGCAGGGATTTGCCAATTTAGCACGTAACAGATGGTTTCCGCTCTTAATGACTTCGGTTATTTTTGGATCGATGCACTGGGCTAATCCTGAGGTGGTTAAAATGGGAAATGTCATTATGATTTATTATATAGGTACTGGTCTCTTTTTAGGAGTGATTACTTTGATGGATGAAGGAATGGAACTCGCACTTGGTTTTCATGCTGCCAATAATCTTATTGGAGCATTATTGGTAACATCTGATTGGTCTGTTTTTCAGACTCATTCCATATTTAAAGATCTTTCAGAACCTTCAGCGGGAATTGATGTTATTTTGCCAGTTGTAGTTATTTATCCCATTTTACTTTTTATCTTTAGTAAGAAATACGGTTGGACGAATTGGAAAGAAAGGTTAACTGGAGAAATTAAGAATATAGAAGTAAAATAAGTAAAGTATGCAAAATTTAACACAACATAAAGTTCATAATTATTTTAAACTAAATGGTTATCATTTAAACGCAAAAGATTTGTGTCGTGCGGCTTATAGTTATGTGAAAGAGGGAGATGCATACGAGCGATCAATAGGTGAATTCTTTTTGGATTGGTTTGATAAGAAAGATTATATTGAAATGACAACTTCAGGAACAACAGGTCTTCCGAAAGTGGTTCGTTTACAAAAACAAGCCATGATACAATCTGCTTTGGCAACAGGTGATTTTTTCGATTTAAAACCAGGAGATAAGGCTTTGTTATGTCTTCCAACGCAATTTATTGCTGGAAAAATGATGTTAGTAAGAAGTTTAATCTTAGGGTTAGAATTAGATGTAGTAGCGCCAAGTCTTCATCCTCTTGCGCTAAATTCTATAACTTATGATTTTGTAGCGATGGTACCACTTCAGGTTCAAAATTCAATTGAAGGGCTTTCTAAAGTGCGTAAATTAATTATTGGTGGAGCAAAATTAGATTCTTCTCTGGAAGAGAAACTTTTGCCACTTAAAACAGAGATCTACGAAACTTATGGAATGACTGAAACGATAACTCACATTGCAGCAAAGCGTTTAGGAGATTCTGTTTTTTCAATTTTACCAAATGTGAAGATTTCTCAGGATGATCGCCAATGTTTGGTTATTCATGTTTCAACAATTTCTGATGAACCAATCGTAACAAATGATTTGGTAGAATTATTAAATGATCAGCAGTTTATCTTTTTAGGTAGAATTGACAATGTAATCAATAGTGGAGGAGTAAAGCTGATTCCCGAGCAGATTGAAGCAAAACTGATTGGGAAAATTGCGAATAGGTTTTTTGTAACGGGACTACCTGATACTGCTTTGGGAGAAAAATTAGTTTTGGTTATCGAAGGTGAAAAACAAGAATTTGCTTCTGATTTTTTTGATGTTTTAGGAAAATATGAAAAACCAAAAGAAATAGTTTTTGTCTCAAAATTCAAGGAAAACGAAAATGGTAAATTGCTTCGTAAGCCAAGCTTGCAAGTTTAAAATTCCAAAATTTAAAATTCCAAAACTCAAATTTTCGGAATCTTGTCATTTCGACGTAAGGAGAAATCTTCGTAAGAAATTCTATAAAGATTGGCTTATTGAAGCGGAGCTACTTGTGGAGATTTCTCCTTACGTCGAAATGACAAAACTGGAGGGATGTGGTTAATAGTCAAGTAAAAATAAAAATCCCAAATTTCAATGACTAGTTGAAATTTGGGATTTTTTTATTGAATCATCCAAAATTGGAATTTGGAATTTTTCGATATTGGAAATTTGATGTTTTATTTTTTTCTTTCCAAAAGTGCCATATAAAATCCATCAAAACCAGATTCTGAAGCTAGCATTTTACGATCTTCTACAAATGTAAATTGTTGTCCGATTTCTGTTTTTAAGAATTTCTCCACTTGTTCTTGGTTTTCTGATGGTAATACCGAGCAAGTTGCATAAACTAATTTTCCGCCTGGTTTTACAATTTTAGAATAGCTTTCTAAAACTTCACTCTGAACTTTACGAATGTTGTCGATAAATTCAGGCTGTAATTTCCATTTAGAATCCGGGTTTCTTTTTAGAACTCCTAATCCGCTGCAAGGTGCGTCAATTAAAACACGATCTGCTTTTTCGTGTAATTTTTTAATGACTTTTGTACTGTCAATAATTCGATATTCGATATTGAAAGCGCCATTTCTTTTGGCTCTTAATTTTAGTTGTTTTAATTTACTTTCATACAAATCCATTGCAATCAATTGGCCTTTATTTTCCATTAAAGAAGCCATATGCAATGTTTTTCCTCCAGCTCCAGCGCAAGTATCTACAACACGCATTCCTGGTTTTACATCCAGAAATCCTGCAACTAATTGTGAGTTGGCATCTTGTACTTCAAAAAGACCTTGTTTAAAAGCATCTGTCAAAAATACATTGGCTCTTTCTTTTAAAACAAGAGCTTCTGGTTGGTCTTTTAAGTATTCAGTTTCAATATTTAAGTCCATTAAAGTATTTCGAAGGCTTTCTTTTGTTCCTTTTAAAGTGTTGGTTCTAAGAATAACTTTAGCTGGCTGATTTTGAGCAGCAATTTCTTTTGCCCAAACTTTCTCACCAAGTTCTTTCACTCCTAATTCATCCATCCAATCTGGAATAGATTCTTTAAGTGCTCTGTTTTTAGATAATTCGTCAAAACGACCTTTTATTTTTCTTTCAGGAGTTCCTTCCAATTGTCTCCAATCTGGAATTGGATAACCACGAAGAACTGCCCAAACGGCAAACATTCTCCAAAGATTATCTCTGTCATAAGGTTCCTTAACTTCTGCAATTTCAGCATATAATCGTTTCCATCGAACAATCTCGTATATGGTTTCAGCAACAAATTTTCGGTCAGAACTTCCCCAACGTTTGTCTTTTTTTAATGCTCTGGCTACAACTTTGTCTGCATATTCTCCTTCATTGAAAATAGCATTCAAAGAATCGATTGTCGTATAAACTAAATTTCTGTGTAATCTCATTTTATTTATTTGAAGTGCAAAGGTAGTATTAATTGATTGAAAGTTAAATTTTTAATAGTGAATCTTGTTTCTGATTCTCATTAAAAGAAAAAACACTCTAATTAAGAGTGTTTTTTTGAAATATTTTTTTGATGCTAATTATTCTTTAGAAACAATACGCGTTAATCCAATATTTTCAGGAGCGTGAAGCACCATTGGGAATTTCTCTACTTTAACAGAGCTACTGTCCAAACCAAAAGCTCTTTCTTCAGACAAACTCAGTTTTTTAATGAAGAAATAAGAATTCATGATTATGTTTTCATGCCATCTTAAATCATTGTCGTTGGATAGGAATTTCTCAGACAATACAAATTTGAAATCTCCAATAATATTGTTTTTGTTTAAAGATTCGTAACGGCTGGTAATATCTACTTCGCCACGTTTTACCATATCTTTGATAACTTCTCTAAACATCAAATTGATTTTGGTTGGTTCTCTAAAACCTAAATTGAAATCAATTCTATAGATGTCATCTTTTGCAATTTCAGTTACTTTAT
Organism: Flavobacterium panacis; assembly: GCF_024649945.1. Taxonomy (GTDB): domain Bacteria; phylum Bacteroidota; class Bacteroidia; order Flavobacteriales; family Flavobacteriaceae; genus Flavobacterium; species Flavobacterium panacis. Next base: position 322,523 of record NZ_JANKMS010000007.1, read on the forward strand.
ATTGTGTTTTATAAGGTTCAGTTAAAATATTAACGTGAACAAACCAATAAATATCGGCTCTTTTCGGACGTTTTTGCAGGATAGAATAAATGATTTTTTCTTCCAGTTCATCAACACGATTAGCATTTGTCATGTAAACTAAATGCGTGGCATATTTCGGAATAGATAAATCCTGGCTTAACTCAACAAGAACTTGTTTGTAGTCATCGATTTTGACCACTTTCGTGTAGCTTTTGTTAATTTTCTTAGCCAAATACCAAATCGTCATTACAGAAATCAGCATACTTGCAATAATCAGTGTAACGTAACCACCTTCTGCAAATTTGGTGATATTAGCAATTAGGAAACTAAATTCGATTAATAAATAAATGGTAATTAATGGAACCATGAAATACAATTTTACGCGTTTCATGATTAAGTAATAATTCAATAAAATAGTTGTCATGATCATGCAGAGAATAATCGCAAGACCATAAGCATGTTCCATGTTTCCTGATTTTTCGAAGTGTAAAACAATTCCAACACAACCAAAAAACAATAACCAGTTGATTGACGGAATGTATAATTGACCTTTTACTTCTGTAGGATATTTGATTTTTACTTTTGGCCAGAAATTTAGACGCATAGCCTCATTAATTAAAGTAAATGAACCACTAATTAATGCTTGAGAAGCAATTACTGCTGCTAAAGTAGCAACCACAATTCCGAATGGTAAAAACCAATGTGGCATAATTAGGTAAAATGGATTTCCATTTTCTCCTCCTAATTGCTGTAAAGTACTTCCTTCATGATGAATCAAATAAGCTGCTTGTCCAAAGTAGTTTAAAACTAAAGTTGTTTTTACAAACATCCAGCTGATTCTAATATTTTTTCTTCCACAGTGGCCCATGTCAGAATATAAAGCTTCGGCTCCTGTTGTACATAAAAATACGAATCCAAGAACAAAGAAACCATCAGGATGTATAGATAATAGGTGATAAGCGTAATACGGATTGATTGCTTTAATGACTTCTGGGTAATTCAATACTTGAATTATACCTAAAGTTCCTAGCATAGCAAACCAAATCAACATCATTGGCGCAAAGAATTTACCAACGAGTTTAGTTCCGAATTGCTGAATTGTAAATAGAATGAATAATATGGTAATTACAATGTAAACAATAGTTTGTGTTTGCATTGTCGGATAAAATGCCCGAATTCCTTCTACGGCAGAGGATATTGAAATAGGAGGTGTTATAATTCCGTCTGCGAGCAGTGCGCTTCCTCCAATAATGGCGGGAACAATGAGCCATTGAATTTTTGTTTTCTTGACCAAAGCATAAAGTGCGAAAATTCCTCCTTCTCCATGATTGTCTGCACTTAAAGTAATAAGTACATATTTTATTGTAGTTTGTAAAGTCAGCGTCCAAAAAACACAAGAAATACCACCTAGAACAATGTCGGCATTGATCGTGTGATCACCTAAAATAGCCTTCATTACGTACAATGGAGAGGTTCCAATATCTCCATAAATAATCCCTAAAGTAATCAATAAACCCCCAATAGACAACTTACTATGTAAGTTTTTATGCGATGCGCTCATGTATATTTTTATAAAAGACGGTTGCAAATTTACTGTTTTAAAACAAATTAGCAGCTATATATAATTAAAAATAAAAAAAAGCACAATTGTGAAATTGTGCTTTTAAATTAATTGAAAATTAAAAATATTGTTTATCCTCTTCTTCCGTTTCCGCCACTTCTGGAGTTAGAACCGCTTTCTCTCTGAGGTTGTCCACCACCTCTAGATTCCTGACTTACTCTTGGAGATTCTGAACGCTGTTGACTTTGCGCTGGTCTAGCAGAATAATCTCTATTAGAACTAGATCTGTTTTCAGAATTACTTCTTGGTGCTTCAGCTCTTTGAACTGGAGCAGATTGTGTTGTACTCACTCTGTTTTGAGAATAATTTCTTGAATTATCAGATCTCTGAGTTGACATTTCACGATTAGAGTTTCCTCTGTTTTCAGAATTTCCTCTTGAATAAGTATTGTTTCCAGATTCAGTTCTTGGAGTGTTTTCAACTCTGGCAGAATTGTTTCCTCTGTTTGAATAATCTCTATTTACAGTTCCTTCGGTATTTCTATTTGCAGTTCTATTAGTAGAGTTGTATGTTCCGTTATTTCTGTCTACAGAACTTCTGTTTGTTGTACTTCTGTTATCAGCATAATTTCTGTTTGAAGTCCTGTTGTCAGAATAGGTAGGTCTCGATGTGTTTCCTCTGTTTGTGCTGTATGAATTTCTATTGTTCTCTCTGCTTGATACACGTCTTTGATCCAAATCATATCTGTTGCTTACATTAGAATGTCTCTCTGCAAAGCTGTAGTTTGGTCTCATTCTTTCATAACCGTAAGTACGTCTTGTTTCGTATATTACAGGTGCTCTGTAACTTCTTCTAACATTTACATAATTGTAGCTGTTGTGAACATTAATACAAACATTTACATTATTTCTGTATCTGTAAACAGGGTAAGGTCTCCATGCTGTGTAATAAGTTGGGTAGTAACCCCAGTTCCATGTTGAATAATAAGGTCTGTAATTGGTAACCCAAAATGAGGTGTAAATTACTGGAACAACACTGTAAACAGGCTCGTAAATGTAGTTAGCACCATATAAATAAGAGTTTCCTACTACTTGAACGCTTACTTTGTTGTAATTGTCTCTTTCAACATCGATAGTAGCAATATCCTGATAAACATCACGATCTAAGACCGCTTGAATAATTACGACGTGTGTTCTGTCTTCTACAGATTCAATAACGCGTAAATAATCAACCTGATCATCGCCATTTAAATCTAAGTTTGAAATTTGATATTTCGGATCGTTTAATCTTCTTTCAAAATCCTGAAGATTGGCAGATTCTCCAAACATGGAAGCAACCGCTCTTAAATCTAAATTATCACTGATATCTGAATTTTTTGCGTAAACTGTAGTTTGATTTTGTGCTGCACAAGAACCAAAAACTAATGCTGTGAACGCTATTAAAAGTAATTTCGTTTTCATGACTAAATTATATTAAATTGATTGTACAAGGGAATATCCAATTACTGTGCCACAAATTTATTTTAGGATTCTTTGGCTGCAATGATCTGTTAGTTAGTGAGTTGTGTTTATTGGGTTGATTTTTGGATTTAATAGGCTGTATAAAATAGACTAATTATTATTTTTTGAAAATGAAATAAAGCTATTTGAGATATTATAAATAATCGTATTTTAGCGTTAACCAAATTTTAATTTCTTATGAAAAAACTAGTTTTATTTTGTGGTATTTTTATTTTATTGATGTCTTTTGGAACATTTAAATATGAAACTAAAGTAGCTTATAACAGCGGTTTTACATCAATGACTATGGATACTTTATTTAAAGATAGAATTAGTATAAGAGCCATTTTGGTAGATAAAAATAAAATTTGGTACGGAGCTGATAATTCTCGTTTTGGTTATTACGATTTAATCAAAAAAGAAAAATTTGAAGAACATATTTATCGCGATACTTTGAATTTAGAATTTAGAAGTATTGCACAGACTTCTAAAGATGTTTTTTTGCTAAGTGTTTCAAATCCGGCATTGTTATATTCAATTTCAAAAAAAGACAACAAGGTTAAATTGGTATACAAAGAAATCAATCCGAAAGTGTTTTATGATAGTATGCAATTTTGGAATGATAAAGAAGGTATTGCAATTGGAGATCCTACAGAAGATACTTTTTCTGTTATTGTAACACGTGATGGCGGAGAAACTTGGACAAAACTATTGTCTGATAAATTGCCTACCAATGCTATTGGCGAAGCAGCTTTTGCAGCGAGTAATACCAATATCGTAATCAAAGGTAATGATACATGGTTGGTTTCGGGCGGAAAAAAAGCACGTGTTTTTTATTCTCCTGATAAAGCAAAAACATGGAAAGTGGTAGAAACTCCTATTGTTCAGGGAAAAGAAATGACGGGTATTTTTACAGCTGATTTTTACGATTCTAAGCAAGGATTTATTGCTGGAGGAGATTACGAACTTCCGAATAAAAAAAATGACAACAAAGCTTTTACAAAAGATGGCGGAAAAACCTGGGAGCTAATCGGACAAAATATGGGGTTTGGCTATGCATCATGTGTGCAATATGTTCCGGGAGGAAATGGTAGAGAAATCGTCTGCGTAGGTTCTGAAGGAATACAATATTCTCAAAATGGAGGCGAAAACTGGATGCAGTTGTCTACAGATACCAAGTTTTTTACTATTCGTTTCGTAAATAGAAACACTGCAATTGCTGCAGGGCATAATAAAGTGGTTCGACTTAATTTTAAATAAAAAAATAAGAACCCTAAATAATAAAGTAAGTATTATTATATAGGGTTCTTACCGCTGTTGTTTCGTTAAGATTAATCTTTATTGCCTTTGTCGCGATATTGCTGTAATAATTTTCGATTAAAATCGTCTTCCGATTTTTTAAGCAACAATATTTTCTTTGCTGAAAGTACTTTTTTTAGATTGCTCATGTATTTTTCACGAAGCTGATATATTTCTTTATCCGTACTTTCGATTTGCGATAATAATGTTGCAGCCTCTTTGTCTGAGAGATTTTTAAGATTCTCATCTTTTAGCTGTCTCACATACGTTTTCATTTTTAAATACTTTAATTCATATTGCTTATCATCATAAGCATTATAAATTGGCCAGAATTTCTCGGCTTCTGTTGAAGTTAATTCCAATTCTGTTGTTAAAAATGAAACTTTAAAAGCTTTAATTTTTTCACGCTTTTCATCAATTTTTCCACCTTGAGCAAAAATTGAAAAACTTGTCAGAAAGAGTAGGAGTGGTAAGATGTTTTTTATTTTCATTGCTAAGTTAAGTTGTTGAGTTAAGTTTGATCTAATTTTGTTCTGAAATTAAGTGTTCTATATTTGGATTCGCAGCTAAAATATCTTCTAATGTTTCATCTTCCAAAGTAACATCGTTGCCTAATTTTTCGATATCGCTGTCGTCTAATGTTTGAATTAAATCGTATTGGCTGATATTAGAATGATAAGATAAATAAGTTTCTAAAGTAGCTTCATCAAGTTCGTTTGAATTTGCTTTATAATTATTTACAATCGGAATTAATAATGCAAAACCAATTACCGCAGCCGCTGCCAGAGAAAGTGTTTTTTTGCGTTTGTAGAATGGAATTACTTTTACTTCTTTTTCGTTTAATTGCTGTAAAACTTTCTCTGAAAAATCATCAAAATAATGTTCCGGTGTTTTAAATCCGGATTTTATTTTGGGTTCGTTTTCTAATTTAAATGTTTTCATAATACTTATAAGATAGTTTTTGTTACAAAAGGTTTAATTTGATGTAACATATAATTCAATTTTTTTTACTGCGTGATGATAAGATGCTTTAAGAGCGCCAACCGATGTTCCTAATATTTCAGCAATCTCTTCGTATTTTAATTCTTCAAAATATTTCATTTTGAAAACTAATTGTTGTTTTTCTGGAAGTGTTACAATTGCTTTTTGAAGTTTGATTTGAATTTCATCTCCATCAAAATAAAGATCGGCTTTTAAATTGTCGATCGTTTTATTCTGTAAATCTTCAGACGAAATACCGCTGAGTTTTGCTTTTTGCGATAAAAAAGTCAAAGCTTCATTTGTTGCAATGCGATACATCCAAGAGAAAAGTTTGCTTTCGCCTTTAAAGTTTTTAAGATATTGAAAGACTTTTACAAAAGTGTTTTGTAAAACGTCGTCTGCATCATCATGATTCAAAACAATGTTTCGGATATGAGAATACAAAGGTCTCTGATAATTAGACAAGAGTTTTTGAAACGCAGCATTTTGCGTTTCAGGGTTTAATAATTGTTTTATAAATTCTTTCTCGTCTATCAAACTTTTTGTTTTGTAAACCTTTCTTAGAAGTTAGACTGAATTTAAAACAAAAGGTTTAATGAGCCTTAAAAATTTAGAATTCCGACTGTTCTTCTTCTTGGACAGGAGTTTGTGCTGGTGCAGTAACAGGAGCAGCTGGTTTGCGTTTTACAGGCTCTGTTCTTGGTTCGCTTGGTGTTTCACTTGGAGTTTCAGGTGTATAAGACGGCTCTGTAGCAACAGGAACTACTTTTGGTATAATTGGGAAATAAATTTCGGTTACCAATTTAGAAGAACCTTTTACATCCAATTTACTAAGTGTCCAGATTTCTAGATGTGACCAGCTTAGTTCTGGAGTAATTTTTTCTTTGTTTATAAAAGCCGTAGTTTTTGCAATAGCTTCATTTCTATGTGAATAATCTCCATTTAATGTAGTCTTTACAGCATCAAACCCGTTTAATTTTCCAGATAAAATATCACTTCCTGAACTAATAGATATTTCTTTATTAATAGGTAAACAGATAGAGATTTTTGCTAAACCAGTTTTAGTGTCATAAGTGTGATAGATGATAAAAGGTTTTCCGTTTGCAGATAAACCGTTTGTTTCACTAAAATGAATAAGTTTCGGAATTACAATTCGGGCATTTTTATTTACTTTTTCTATTTCACTTGTAAAAGTCTGACGAATGTAAGGAGTTTCATTTTTCTTAACCAGTCCGTCAACTTTGATAGCGTAGGTTTTGGTTTCGTAATCCAGATTTTTGTCAATATTAGCTAAGCTTTTTTCGTAAATCGTACCAATAACTCGATCTGCACCACCGTGTAAGGCGGAATATATTTTAAATAAAAAACTCATTGTTCCTTTTCCTGTCCAGGTAACTTTTGTTTTTCCGTTCAAAGTGTCTTTCAAAGTCCACGCAACATCTGCTTCTGTTCCGTCATATTTCATTTTTTGTTCAATGCTTTCTCCTTCTTTTGTTTTAAGGGTAATGGCATTTCCTTTTCCATCAACTCCATCCCAATAAAAAGAAGCGCCATTTCCGCTTGTTTTGTTAGGAAAAGTCATTTTTATGGAAGGATCTTCAACCGACCAGGATTCAAAATCTTCGTAATTTCTAAAATCATTAAGGTAACTGTAAACCGTTGCGCGAGGCGAATTGATCACTTTACTTCTTTCAACATCAAAAATTCCTTTTTGTGTAGCAACAAAAACGGTAAGGGCAACAAGACTTAATAACGCAAAAAGAAATAAATACTTAAGAATTTTCATTGGTAGATCGTTTGGTTTCGTAAAGTTATAAATTTTATTGTGAGTCTTACTAATAACCCATAATTATTAGGTTTTATTTTGTTACGCAGGTATTTTTATCTCTTTAAAAAGATTTTGATAACAAATAATATGGCAATGAAAAGCAAGAAAACAAGTAATACTTTGTAATTTCCTTTGTAAAATATTTTATGCAATGCCAGATCTTTTCGATAAGCAAAAATCATTATGATTACAAATGCAATAAAAAAACACACTCCAAATAGTATTTGTCCCTGACTAAACATAATTTTTAAAATTTTTCAGCAAATTTAGAGATTTGTAAATGATTTGCCGCTAAATTAGGTTTTCATTTCATTCAATTTTATTTTAATTTTATAAGTAAGTGAAGTAAATTAGCCCAAAAAAAGAAAACTATTATATGAAAAAACAACTTGACGCCGTTACAGAATTTCACACTGCTTTTAAAATTGGTCATAGCACAACTCCAGTTGCTGATGTAGGAGCAGAGAAAAAGCTACTTCGTTACAATTTGATGAAAGAAGAAAACGAGGAATACTATGAAGCGGTTCAGAATAATGATTTGGTTGAAATTGCTGATGCTCTTGGTGATATGATGTATATTTTATGTGGTACAATTATCGAGCACGGACTTCAAGATAAAATTGAAGCTGTTTTTGACGAAATCCAACGCAGTAATATGAGTAAATTAGGAGAAGATGGGCAACCAATTTACCGTGAAGACGGAAAAGTGATGAAAGGTCCGAATTACTTTAAACCAGATTTTTCTAAGCTTTTGTAAAAGATTAAAACGTAAAGAGCTAAGATTTCTCCTTCGTCGAAATGACAAGATTGAGGTTAATCTCAGCGTTGAAATTAAAAAAAATAAAAAACCCGATAAAACTAAATTTTATCGGGTTTCTTTTGTAATATGGTTTTGAATTATCGAACTTTAACTGTCCATCCGTAAGTATCTTCAGAAAGTTTGTTTTGAAGACTTGTTAGTTTCTCTTTTAAGAAAGAAGCATAAGAGTTTTCAATTGGAGCCATTTCGTAGTATTCATCTTTATAAGAGAATCCTTTGATAACACTGATTACAGCTGCAGTTCCAGCTCCGAAAATTTCTTTCAAAGATCCGTTTTTAGCTGCTTCAACCAATTCCGTAACAATAACTGGACGAACTTCTACATTAAGACCTTCTTTTTCAGCCATTGCGATCAAACTTTTTCTAGTAACACCATCTAAAATTCTTTCGCTTGTTGGAGCTGTTAATAAAGTATCATTAATTCTGAAGAAAACGTTCATTGTTCCAGCTTCTTCTAATTTTGTATGCGTTGCATCATCAGTCCAGATAACTTGTTGGAAACCATCTTTGTTTGCCAAGTTAGTTGGATAAAATTGAGCAGCGTAGTTTCCAGCAGCTTTAGCAGCTCCGATTCCACCATTTGCAGCTCTACTGTAGTGCTCAGCAATAATAACTTTTACTTCACCTCCGTAATATGCTTTTGCAGGAGAAAGTAAAATCATGAATTTATATTCATCAGATGGATTTGCGATTACTCCAGGACCAGTAGCAATCATAAAAGGGCGAATGTACATACTTGCGCCATTTCCTCTTTGAATCCATTCTTTGTCTAATTTCAATAATTCATTCAAACCTTCCATGAAAATATCTTCTGGAACTTCTGGCATTGCCATACGAACAGCAGAACTATTAAAACGTTTGTAGTTTTCATCAGGTCTAAACAACCAAACATCATTGTTCTCGTCTTTGTAAGCTTTCATTCCTTCAAAAATAGCTTGTCCATAATGAAAGACTTTTGATGATGGATCCATTAAAATCGGAGCATAAGGTTTAATGACAGGGTTTAGCCATTGTCCGTCTTTATAATCACATTCAAATAAATGGTCTGTAAATACAGCACCAAAACTTAAGTTTTCAAAGTCTACAGAGCTTATCTTAGACGAATCAGCTTTTCTGATTTCAATTTTGCTTGTTTGAGTTGTACTCATAGTTATGTAAGTTTTTTGTGTGGATATTTTTCACTTAATCAATTCTAAAGTGATGATATCGTGTAAAATGGAAATTAATGAATGCAAAATTACGTAAAATTATGTAAAATGCTTAGCGAAAATTCATTATTTATACGTTTTGACTGAGATTTATTTATCCTATAATAAACTCAAATATTTAATTGATTTTTATAAAGAATTTATGAAAAATCTATCGATTTTTAAGGCTTTACGCATTAGTTTTGATTAAATTTGAATATTAAAATGGCTTGAAAATCAATAAAAAGCTATTGTAAATTTCGGAAAAAGTGAAAAGAGAAATAATTAAAACGCTAGATGGCTCAACTACAATTCGTTTGCCAGAATGGGACGAATGTTACCATTCTAAACACGGAGCAATTCAAGAAGCAAAACATGTATTTATAAAAAACGGACTTTCCTTATTTGAAAAGCCAATAAGTATTTTAGAAATTGGATTTGGAACAGGTTTGAATGCTTTTATTACCTTTTTAGAAGCCATTCGTAAAAATCAAAATATCGATTATGTTGGAGTAGAAGCGTATCCTGTTGATGCCGATGAAATTTTAGAAATGAATTATGCTGAAGAGCTCGAAGCATTGGAATTTCATAACATTTTTGAAAAAATGCATAAATCAGAATGGAACGAAAAAGTAGAAATTTGCGATCAGTTCTCGTTAACCAAAAGGAAACAATTTTTTGATGAAATTGACGATTTTGAAACTTTTGATTTGATTTACTTTGATGCCTTTGGATACAGGGTGCAACCGGAGCTTTGGAGTACGGAAATTTTTCAGAAAATGTACAATAGTTTAAAGCCTAATGGAGTCTTAGTAACTTATGCCGCACGGGGTGTTGTAAAAAGAAGCATGATTTCTGTAGGATTTACCGTCGAAAAATTAGCGGGGCCTCCTGGAAAACGAGAAATGTTTAGAGCCTTTAAAAACGGTTAGAAATGAGTTGTTTAGAATGATTCTACATTGATTTATGTGTTTTAAGAAAACGTATTCGTTGCTAAAGTTTTTAAAAAAAATAGTTAAAAATGAATTTTATGTTTGCTAATTGTTTAAATTTGGCTCGAGTTTAAAAAAATAGATAACCCCCGAAAATCTTATTTTATTATGTCAAAAATGATGTTTGATTACACGAAATCAATACTTGAGAGAGTTAGTTTCGATCCGGTACTTTTCTGCAAAGAGTTAGAAAAAGCTATCAAAACACTGTTACCTTACGAAATGGAACAATTGCAAGAATGGCTATTAAATTTCATTATTGAAAAGCCAGAATTAAAACCAAGTCTACAGCTAATTAAAGTATAAAAGAAAAGGAGCCCAATTGGCTCCTTTTTTTATGACTACTTTTTTTGCAGTGGACTAATGATTTGAACATTCTGAAAAACAATTGCGCCTTTGACAACGCCTGCAATTGTAGATCGAAGTGCATCAATGATTTGCATTTTTAATTCGCTCTTTGGGTAAATTAAGCTTACCTCACGGGCTGGTTTTGGTTCCTTAAAGTTTCGAAGTTTCAGTTTATCGGATTCTTTTAAGTCTAAGGTGTGCAAGTACGGAAGTAATGTTGTACCAAGACCTTCGTCTGCTAATTTAATTAAGGTTTCAAAACTACCGCTTTGAATCTGGAAATTAGTTTGATCGGCGTCTGAAACACTTTTGCATAGATTTAAAATTCCATCTCTAAAACAATGTCCGTCTTGTAGCAATAAGATTTCATTCAGATTTAAATCGGCAACTTCTATTTCTTCTTTTCCAAAACTAGCGTGATGTTCTGGAATATAAGCTACAAACGGTTCAAAGTACAAAACAATCTCTTTTATTTTTTCGTCTTCAAGAGGCGTTGCAGCAATCGCAGCATCTAAATGTCCGTTTTTAAGTTTTAGGATAATTTCTTCTGTATTTAATTCCTCAATTAATAGTTTAACTTTTGGATATTTTTTGATGAAATTATTTAAAAACATCGGTAAAAGCGTCGGCATAATGGTTGGAATAATTCCTAAACGAAATTCTCCTCCAATAAAACCTTTCTGTTGTTCTACAATATCTTTAATACGATCTGCTTCATTAACGATATTTTTGGCTTGATTCACGATTTTCTGACCTATATCGGTAAGCTGAATCGGCTTTTTACTCCTGTCGAAAATTAAAATATTAAGTTCTTCTTCAATCTTTTGTATCTGCATACTTAAGGTTGGCTGTGTTACGAAGCATTTTTCAGCAGCAAGAGTGAAATTTTTATGCTCAGCAACTGCTAACACATATTGTAATTGAGTTATAGTCATATTGATAGTAATTTGTGATGCAAAAATAAGAAAATATAATTTTTATTTATATTTATTTTATGAAAGTTACTTTAAATTTGTAGTAAATTAGTGTAAAAAATTAGATCATGAAAACAAATATTTTAGGTTTACCTGTAAAAGAGTCAGAATTATTAGTAAAAGAATTGAATGTGCTTTTATCAAACTTTCAAGTATATTATCAAAATTTGAGAGGAATTCACTGGAACATTCGTGGAAAACGTTTTTTTGATTTACATGTAAAATTCGAAGAATTATATACAGACGCACAATTAAAAATAGATATGATAGCCGAAAGAGTTTTGACCATTGGAGGAACTCCATTGCATACTTTTGAAGACTATATTAAAAACAATAAATTAACTGTTGGGAAAAATATTTCTAACGATGAAAAAGCAGTTCAATTGATCGTTCATTCTTTATCAGATTTATTAAAAATCGAAAGAGAAATATTAAACAAATCAGATGAAATTAATGATGAAGGTACCAATTCTATGATGAGTGACTTCATTTCTGAACAAGAAAAAACGATTTGGATGATGAATGCTTGGTTAGAAGAAACTTTGTAAATTGTTGTTTTTTAAAGAATTGTAAGCAGAATGGAATGAAAATTGCATTCTGCTTTTTTATTTTTGTTAAATTTCTATCAAATCTCTTTGATTTTATTTGTTTAACGCTATTTTTGTTTCGATGAAATTTGTAGCCCGCATATTATTATTCATATTTATTGCCTTCTTATCGACCCCTACAATTGTTCAGGCGTTAAAGAAAGGGAATAGTACGGCTGTATCTTTCAGCATTGCTGAAGAAGAAGTGCATAAAGAACTTAAAAATGTAATGCACCCTTCAATTCTTGAGCACGAAGTTGTAATTCCGGTTTATATCGAGAAAAAAACAATCATTTCTGAGAATATTGTAAAACTTGACAATATTTCTCCGAGCATATTTGCTCCACCTCCCAATTTAGCATAATACTTCCGATTATTTTGATCTTTAGCCACATCTCAACTGAGATGCGGTAAATCTTTAATGAATAATTTTTTTAGTATTGTGTTATGACAAAAAAAATCAATCTTTTTGCTAACCTTAAATCTGATTTTGCGTCAGGTTTAGTGGTTTTCTTGGTAGCTCTTCCATTGTGTTTAGGTATTGCAATGGCTTCTGGAGCGCCATTATTTTCTGGAATTATCGCTGGTGTTGTGGGTGGTATCGTAGTAGGATATTTAAGTCAGTCACATATTAGTGTATCAGGTCCAGCAGCTGGTTTAACGGCTATTATTTTAACCGCAATTACCGATTTGGGAGCTTTCGATGTATTTTTAATGTCTGTTTTTATTGCAGGATTAATTCAATTAGCATTAGGATTTTTAAAGGCTGGAAGTATATCAAACTATTTCCCAACAAACGTAATTGAAGGAATGTTAGCCGGTATTGGAATCATCATTATCTTAAAACAAATACCACATGCTTTTGGTTATGATGCAGATTTTGAAGGAGATCAGGCTTTTATACAAAATGATGGAAGCAATTCTTTTTCATTTTTATTTGATGTTCTAAATCATATCCATTTAGGAGCTGTAGTAGTTTCTGCGGTTTCATTGGTGATTTTATTAGCGTGGGATAAAGTATCTTTTCTAAAAAGAATAAAACTAGTTCCAGGAGCTTTAGTGGCTGTTATTCTTGGAGTAGTTTTAAATGAAATATTTGTATCTACTGGAAGCCCTTTGGCAATTGCAAAAGAACATTTGGTTTCTTTGCCAGTTCCAAAATCTTTTGATGAGTTTAAGTCAATTATAATTACGCCAAATTTCGCTGCAGTTTCAAATCCGCAGGTTTGGGTAGTTGCTATTACAATTGCCATTGTCGCTTCTATAGAAACACTTTTATGTATTGAAGCTACAGATAGAATGGATGTGCAAAAACGTTACACCAATACCAATGTAGAACTTAGAGCGCAAGGTGTGGGTAATATTGTAAGTTCTCTTTTAGGCGGTCTTCCAATGACATCTGTTGTAGTACGTTCGTCTGCCAACAATAATGCAGGAGCAAAATCTAAGCTTTCTGCAATTATTCACGGTGTACTTTTATTAATAAGTGTATTAGCTATTCCAACAATTTTGAACAAAATTCCATTGGCAACATTGGCAACCGTTTTGATTTTGGTTGGATATAAATTAGCAAAACCAGCAGCCTTTATGCATTTCTGGAAAAAGGGTAAATACCAGTTTGTCCCTTTTATTGCAACTTTGGTCTTTGTCGTTGCGACAGATTTGCTAAAAGGTGTTGCGTTGGGAATCATCATTAGTATTATTTTCGTTTTAAGAGGAAACTTAAAAAGAGCGTACAACTTCAAAAAAGAAGAATACGAAGATGGAGATATCATTCACATCGATTTAGCGCAGGAAGTTTCGTTTTTAAACAAAGCGGCGATTAAACAAACGTTAGCTGAAATCCCAGAGAATTCAAAAGTTATCATTAATGCTCATGATACAGAATACATTTCCCATGATGTATTGGATTTAATTCGTGAATTTAAAGAAACGAGAGCTATTGACGAAAACATCAAAGTAAAGCTTAAAGGCTTTAAAGAAGCTTACGAACTAGAAAACACACCAGAAAATCATAATCATGTTACTATCGAACATTATTATGATGTAGCAAAAAGAGAAGTAGTTCAAAAAGAAGTTATTAGAGAAGAATAATTAAAATAAGACATTTTTTAGATAAAAGAAGTCTCAAAATTTAGGTAACTTTACATTCAAGTTCTTTTTGAGACATTTTTAGAATTAGAAATTACCACACAAAAAATAAAAAAATGAGAAAATTTTATGAGCAGTTATTAGAAAATAATAAAAAGTGGGTTGAAACTTCATTGGCAAAAGATCCTAATTATTTTGCTGATCTGGCAAAAGGACAACAACCGCCATTATTATGGATTGGATGTTCTGACAGCCGTGTTCCTGCAAACGAAATTGTTGGCGCAAAACCAGGTGAAGTTTTTGTACACAGAAACATTGCTAATATGGTTGTTCACTCTGATATGAACATGCTTAGTGTACTGGATTATGCAGTAAATGTTTTGAAAATTAAACATATTATTGTTTGCGGACACTACGGATGCGGAGGTGTAAAAGCTGCAATGGGGAATCAGTCCGTTGGAATTATTGATAACTGGATTCGTCATATTAAAGATGAATACCGCTTACACGATAAATATTTAAATTCAATTGAAGATGAAACAGAGCGTTTTAATGCTTTTGTTGAAATCAATGCTAAAGAACAAGTTTACAATTTAGCTAAAACATCAATTGTTCAAGGAGCTTGGAAAAACGGTCAAGACCTTATGCTTCACGGCTGGGTTTACGGATTAAATTCTGGTTTCGTAACCGATTTAAATGTTACCATCAGTTCAAATGCAGAACTTGATAATGTTTATCAGTTAGATTTATAATAGAAAACAAAAAATCGCCTCAAAAGGGCGATTTTTTTTATTCGTTTTCGTCAAGATTCTCATTAAATGCAGATGGAAGCATTGTTGGAATAAACTTGATTAATATCGGCAGTAATAAACTTCCTCCTGGAAGTAAAAATATAGTCAGTGATGGAATCGTTTTGCAAATATCCAAAAGCTGTTTTTTGACTTTTTTCTTTTCTTTGGCATCCAGATCTCTTGTGGTTGAATAGGCTAACAAAACTACCAATTCTTTGCTCTGCATAATTTCTCTTACCAACCTGTTTTTATTTCTAACAATCAGTTTTATAACGCTGTGCGTCATTTGATCGTAGAAATGTTTGACAGGATTAGAATAATTAAAATAAGGAATCTTCTTTTTGTGCGTTGTAATAAAAGTATTCGTTGTGTTCATACTTTTTGTTACAAAATCGTCAGCAACTCCCATCGTAGATCCTAAAGCATAAAGAAAATAAGCTTCTTCATTTTCTACAACACCATCACTCCAAAGAGCCATTCCGGCCATATCAATCAAATAATATTGCTCTAACTTGTTGCTGAAATATTCTAAATGCAATGTTTCCAAAGTCTCGACTGTAACTTTAGAAAATTTTGAATATCGAATGGAAGCTTCAAAAAGTTTAATTAATAAATCGTCATGAACGGATTTTGATGTTTTAGTTTTTAAAGCCAAACCAACAATTCCTAAAACAGTTTCTTCAATTCTTTTTAAATATTTTTCTGGAATTTCTCCATGCTCTAAATATTGTCTAAAAGCCAAAGCATCAATAAAAAGCAATGCATTGGTAACTAAATGTGAAAAGTTTTTACTTATGATACTGTCATTAGTTTGAACTCTTTGATCAATGATGTTTTCAAGAGATAGGGAAGGAGTATCCTTTGGTAATAAAATTTTAAACAAATTAAATCCTTCTGGATTCATCTGTTTGTAAAACTTTAAAACTTCTGAAATAAAATTTTTAGGTTCCGAATTTCTTTTCTCTAAACAAAAAACATGATAGAGTGTATTTAGTAAAGCTACTTTAGAAATTTCGGTTTTAAACCAGCCCTTTATCGGAATCGGAACCTGTGAATCGATAGCAATAATATGACCGTAAATAAATCCCGTTTCTCTTACTTTATAGTAAAACGAATCTACCGTTTCAAAAGGAATTGCTTCTGAAAACTTCTGTTCACTAAAAAACTTATCGATCCAGCCTGGTGCTGAGGGATTAATCATTGACTTAATTTTGCTGATGCAAAGCTATGTCTTTTTTCTTGTTTTAGAATTCATTTTAAATGAAATAACCACTACATTTTGTGAAAATATAGTGGTTATTATGAGTTTTCTTATTTTTCTTACTTGATGATTCCTGCACAAGCAACTCTTCCGCCGGCATCTCCAGTTGGCTGAGTAGTAAAGTCATCTGTTCCAGCGTGTACAATAATACCTTTTCCTAGAACATCTTTATTACTATCTCCGCATCCAATACACCATTCGTCAGTAGTTAGAGTGATTGATCCATTACCTTTTGCGTCAGCAGTAAAGTTTCCGATATCTCCTTTGTGATATTCACCAACTCCCCATTTTCCATGTTTTTTAAAAGTTGGATTCCAGTGTCCTCCAGCAGAACTTCCGTCTGCAGAGCTGCAATCTGCTTTTTCATGAATGTGAATGGCATGAACTCCAGGTTCAAGTCCAGTCATTTTTGCAGTAAAAGTAACTTTTCCATTTTTTTCTGTAAAAATAGCAGTTCCTCCAACTTTACTGTTGCTTTTTGGTTCTAATGCTACTGTTAGCGTTTTAGCATCATTTGATTTGTTATTTGTTTTACAACCAATGACTAAGGCTGTAATTATGGCGAAAGAAACGATTAGTTTTTTCATATTTACGGGCATTTTTAATTAAAGATTAAGTAAATTTAACATAAAATAACCGAATACTTTGACTCTAAAAGTTAAAAAAAAGTCAAACTATACTTTGTAATTTAAAATCGATTGAGCGCAAAAGCAAAAAATATTGCTTAAATTCGTATAGGTTTCAATGTTGTTTTTTTGAAACTTTTATTCTTTAATTCGTTCATATTTAAAAGTTTAAAGTTATGATGAAAAAGATTATTACTCTCGTTTTTTTTAGTTTCCTATTGTTTTCCTGCAATATTTTTAAATGTAAAAAAACAGATGCCGTTTCTAAACTTGACGGAACTTGGGAACTCAATTATATTACTGGCCCCAGAATTACTTTTGATGGTTTGTATCCGAATAAAAAACCGACAATAGTTTTTGATACCAAAGAAAATCGGGTTTCGGGAAACAATAGTTGCAATTCTTACACAGGAAAATTGGTGGTTGATGGAAATAAAATCGATTTTAAACAGCCAATGGCAGTCACTAAAATGATGTGTTTGAACGGACAGCAAGGAGAACAAACTTATATGGAAATGCTCCAAAAAATAACCTCTTACGATATTACGGATAATGGTAAGACTTTGAATTTTATTTCAGGAGATATAGCAATGATGCGTTTCACAAAAAAATAATACTATGAAAGCTACAATATCATTTATATCGTTGTTTTTAGTTTTGAGTCTTTCAATTTCGGCACAGGAAAAAACAAAGAAAGAGCTTAAACAAGAAAGAGAGCTGGAAGAGCAAAAACAGATACAAGCACTTTTAGATGCACAAAATTTTGTTTTTGAAGCGCAAAAATTGACACCACAAGGTGGAAGATTAATTCAGTTGGATTACAATACTTATTTTTTAAAGTTTAATAAAGAGAATACAACTTGTGATCTTCCTTTTTTTGGTAGAGGATACAATATAGGTTATAATAGTGATGGCGGAATTAAATTTGAAGGTAAGCCAGAGAATATTAAAATTGAAAATAAAAAGAAAAATACTATTCTAAGGGCAACTGTTCGGGGAAAAAATGATGTGTATGACTTGGCATTTACAATTTTCTATAACGGTTCTGCGACGTTAAATGTTACAAGTAACAATAGAGCGCCAATTTATTACGATGGAATAATTAGTGCTCCAAAAGATTCAAAAAATAAATAGTAAGAATAAGTTGATTTTTTTGTGCTAAGGTTTTGTTTTAAAATGTTATAAATCAGTATATTTGAGTAATGCATAGTATTTTTAAAAACAAATTTAAAATTGAAACCCATGAAAAAATTAAGTCTAATTCTTATTTTGGCAGTTGCCTCATTTTCATCTTATGCACAATCTTCATTTAAGGAAGATGTAGATGTTTTACAAAGTGTTTATGGAAAATCTAAAAGTGAACTGGTGAAACAGTACATGAATCTGTCTGATACACAAGCTGCGGCTTTCGCAAAAGTGTATGATACTTACGAAACCCAGAGAAAAGCATTGGGACAGACCAAATTTCAATTAATAAATGATTATGCGGCCAATTACGAAACTTTAACAGATGCGAAAGCAGATGAACTGGCAAAAGGAACTCTAAAAAATCATATTGCTTATGAAAAATTGTACTCTAAAACTTATGGTCAAGCTAAAAAAGCGATAGGTTCCATCAATGCAGCCAAGTTTATTCAGCTAGAAGTGTATTTACAGACGATTATTCGAAGTGAAATTTTAGAAGCGATTCCGTTTATTGGAGAATTAGATAAGACAAAAGTACAATAAGATTTAGTTCTTTTATAAAAGTAGAAAAGGTAGTTATTTAGAGAATAACTACCTTTTTTTATTTGATGTAAAAATTATTTTGCTGTTTTTACTTTGTAAATTTCATTCACCATTCCGTCACGGAAGCTGTCTAATGTAAGTTCCCAGAACATGATTCCGCCTAATTTTTTAGCTTTTACATATTCAGCTTTTTCTTTAATAGATTTTAAATCATCTGAAGTTGCAAAAGTTTTAGTTGAAGCATTGTACCAATATGGCGCTTTTGCTTTATCATCCCAGAAATATTTCCAGCCGTTTGCTTCTGTATAGGTTTTAGCGTAATCTTTAAAATTAACACCTTCAACGTGTTTTCCAGCCTGATACAAACCATTATTTATGTTTTCTACATTAATCCATTGTCTGGTATAAAAAGCGCCTCCAATAACTAATTTTTCAGCAGGAACTCCTTGTTTTAATAAAAATTCAACTGCTCTATTAGTAGATTCTTCGTTTGCGTTTGTACTGTATAATGGTGTGTGATGACCTGTAACTTGAGAATAACCGTTTACTAAATCGTAACTCATAATATTAATTCTGTTTACTAATGGCGTAACCGCTTTCCAGTCAATAGATTCGTCTAAGTATTTTTGAAATCCTCCTGCTGCAAAACTCAATTCGTATTTTTTGCCTAATGTTGAACGAAGAATTTTAACTAATTCAGTAAAGTTTGGTTTGTCAACAGCTTGATACAAATGTCCTGGAAGACCTTCGATTGCAGGATATTCCCAATCTAAATCTAAACCGTCAACTTTATAAGAATCACTTAATTCTTTTACAGATTTTGCAAATTTTAGACGCCCTTCAGGTGTAGAAAAAGCTTCCGAGCAAGGTTCGCAACCGCCCCAGCCACCAAGTGAAACAATAATTTTAAGTTGTGGATTTTTAGCTTTCAGCGAAACTAAATGTTTAATAGTATTGGAATCTTTATCTGAATCAACTGTTAATTTTCCGTCTTTTAAGTGGCAGAAACTGAAGATGATTTGATTTAGTTTACTGACTTCGTATTGATCAATTAAGTTTGAATCGCCTGTGTAGTAGGCAATAATATCCATTTTTTTATTCTTTTGTGCGAAAGTTGTAGAAAGACCAAAGCACATTAAAAATAAAGCAATTAGAGTAGTTTGTTTCATTTTTTTCTGGTTTTTAGAGTTTTTTAGAAAGCTAAAAGTACTGCAATAAATTTGATATTTTACTATCGTAATAGTTGTTGAATCATAATTTTAACGAATATTTTGCAGATTTGTGCAAAAAAGTTGCGAATTGTAAGTGATATCTTTCGTGTGAAAAAAGGGAAAAATAAACCCGCGCAGTTTCGGACTTGCGCGGGTTTAAACAAATTAAAAGCTAAAAACTATTTTTAGATTAGAAGCAGTAAGTGTTTTCTGCAACTAATTTTTCTGCAATTTTTTCTCTCAACGCTACTACGTTTGGAAGATTAGTGTATTTTGTGAAACGTTTAAGTCCCATTAACATCATACGTTGTTCGTCTCCTTCAGAGAATGAAGCGATTCCCTCTTTTCCTCTTAAGTTTACAATATCTACGGCTTTGTATAAGTATAATTTTGCCATTGCAATTTGCTCTTGAACTTTGTCTTCGCCTTGTGATTTAGCTAATTTCTCCGTTCTCAAGATGGTACTTTCAGCCATGTAGATTTCGATTAAGATATCAGCAGCAGCCATTAATAACTGTTGGTGAGAATCTAAATCTGGACCGTATTTTTGAACAGCGCTTCCTGCAACCATTAAGAAAACTTTTTTCAAGTTTGCCACAATTACTTTTTCTTCTGAGAATAATTCAGAGAAATCAGGAGTATCAAAAGATGGAATTCCCATTAATTCTTCTTGAACTTTCATTGCAGGTCCAAGTAAATCAACGTGTCCTTTCATTGCTTTTTTGATCAACATACCTACAGAAAGCATTCTGTTGATTTCGTTTGTACCTTCGTAAATACGAGCGATACGAGCATCTCTCCAAGCACTTTCCATTGGAGTATCTTCAGAGAATCCCATTCCGCCAAAAACCTGAATTCCTTCGTCAGAACAGTTTTGAACGTCCTCAGAAACCGCTACTTTCAAGATAGAACACTCGATAGCATATTCTTCAACACCTTTCAATTCTGCTTCTTGGTGAGAAGTTCCTTCAGCTTCACGAGCAGCGATTCTGTCTTCGATGTCTTTTGCAGCACGGTAAGAAGCACTTTCTCCAGCGTATGCGCTAGTTGCCATTTCAGCTAATTTAGAACGGATAGCTCCAAAAGATGAAATAGAAGTATTGAACTGAATTCTTTCGTTAGCATATTTTACAGCTCCAGAAGTAACTCTTCTTTGAGCATCTAAACAAGCCGCAGCCAATTTAATACGTCCAACGTTTAAAGCATTCATAGCGATTTTGAAACCGTTTCCTCTTTCAGATAGCATGTTTTCAACTGGAACTTTTGTTTCGTTGAAGAAAACCTGACGAGTAGAAGAAGCACGGATTCCTAATTTATGCTCTTCTTCATTCATAGAAATTCCGTTTGAAGGATCGTTTTCTACGATGAAGCCTGTAATATTTTTATCATCTCCAATACGAGCAAAAACGATGAAAACGCTACAGAAACCTGCATTCGAAATCCACATTTTTTGACCTGTAATTGAATAATATTTTCCATCATCAGATAAAACTGCTTTTGTTTTTCCTGAGTTAGCATCAGATCCTGCGCCTGGCTCAGTTAAACAGTAAGCACCAAACCATTCTCCAGAAGCTAATTTTGGAACGTATTTTTTCTTTTGTTCCTCAGTTCCGTAAAGTGTAATTGGCATAGTTCCAATTCCGGTATGAGCACCAAAAGCAGTTGAGAAAGATCCAGTTGCTCCAGAAATGTAGTCACAAACCAACATTGTAGAAACGAATCCCATCCCTAATCCGCCGTACTCTTCTGGAACCGCAACTCCTAAAAGTCCCAATTCACCTGCTTTACGCATTGAAGATTCTGTATAAGCGTAATCTTTCTTTTCAAAACGATCTTTATGCGCCCATAATTCTTTGTCTACGAACTCTTTTACAGAGTCACGCATCATTAACTGCTCTTCTGAGAAATCTTCTGGAGTAAAGATATCTTCACATTTTGTTTCTTTAACCAAAAACTGACCACCACGAGTCACGTTTTTTTCGATTGTATCTGCCATGATTATGTTTTTTTTATATTTTGTTTTTGCTCAATCTTGTCATTTCGACGAAGGAGAAATCACACTAGAAGCTCCGCAACGTAATGTGTCAATCTTTGTCGATTCTCGAGTGTGATTTCTCCTTCGTCGAAATGACAAATAGGAGAGAATACTTTCTTACAATACCTCGTAAATCCCTGCAGAACCCTGTCCAGTACCCACACACATGCTCACAATTCCATACTTGTTACCACGACGTTTCATCTCATCAAATAACTGAACAGAAAGTTTAGCACCTGTACAACCTAGAGGGTGTCCTAACGAAATTGCTCCACCGTTTACGTTTACGATATCTGGATTTAAACCTAATTCGCGAGTTACTGCTAAAGCTTGAGAAGCAAAAGCTTCGTTCAATTCGATTAATTCGATATCGTTCAATGTTAATCCTGCTTGTTTCAAGGCTTTCGGAATTGCTTTTACTGGCCCGATACCCATAATTCTTGGCTCAACACCAGAAGAAGCAAAGTTTACCAAACGTGCAATTGGCTCAAGGTTTAATTCTTTTACCATTTCTTCGCTCATGATTAAAACGAAAGCAGCACCATCACTCATTTGAGAAGAGTTACCAGCAGTTACACTTCCGTCAGCAGCGAAAACCGGTCTTAAACCTGCTAAAGCTTCTTTAGAAGTTCCAGCTCTTGGTCCTTCGTCTTTATTGACTACGTATGATTTCGTTTCTTTTTTACCATTTTCATTAATGAAAGTCTGCTCAACAGTAATTGGAACGATTTGTTTATCGAATTTTCCTTCTGCTTGTGCTTTTAAAGCTTTCATATGAGAATTGTATGCAAACTCATCCTGATCTTCTCTGGAAACATTATATTGTTTAGCAACCGCTTCGGCAGTTAAACCCATTCCCCAGTAGTAATCTTCGTGACCTGCAGCAGCAACTTTATAATCTGGAGTTGGTTTGTAACCTCCCATCGGAATATAACTCATACTTTCTGCACCACCAGCAATGATGCAATCTGCCATTCCTGATTGAATTTTAGCAGTTGCCATTCCGATAGTTTCCAATCCAGATGCGCAGTAACGGTTTACTGTAACTCCAGGAACGTCTTCTACTTTTAATCCCATTAAAGAGATCAAACGACCAACGTTAAGTCCTTGTTCTGCTTCTGGCATTGCATTTCCAACCATAACGTCGTCAATACGTTTTTTGTCAAAATCAGGCAGTTCATTCATCATAAACTGAATGGTTTCAGCAGCTAATTCATCAGGTCTTTTAAATCTAAAAACACCTTTTGGAGCTTTTCCAACTGCTGTTCTATATGCTTTTACTATATATGCTGTTTTCATAATTCTTAATTGTTTTTTGATATTTTTAGGTCGCTCCTAAGGAGCTAATTTGCTGTTTTTTTAATTATATTTTCTACAAACAGATTGCCTCTCCGAGGCTGTTATATTATAAACCCATTATTGTTTTTGCCAAAACTGCCTCGGAGAGGCCTGCTGTTTGTAGCATCAATTTAGGTATGTGTTCAAAAGCTCCGTAGGAGCGACCTGTTTTTGCTGTTTGTTATTCAATCCAATCAAATAAATATTTCTCATCATATTCAATTTCAAATTTTTCTAAAAAAGAAAGGTATTCGTCTTTAAAAGTTTGTTTTTTATGATGTTCTTTTTGATTTAGAATATATTTCACCACATTATCCAAATGACTTTTCGAATAAGAAAAAGCTCCAAATCCTTCTTGCCAATTAAATTTTGTACTGATCCATTTATTATCATTAATAAACTTTGATGAACCTGCTTTAATATCTCTTACTAAATCTGATAATGAAAGGTTTGGTTTCATTCCAATTAAAATATGAACGTGATCTGGCATTGCGAAAATTGATAATAATTTTTGATCCCTGTTTGAAACAATACCTGTTATAAATTTGTGTAATTCTTCACGGTTTTCTTCTTTTATTAAATTTGTTCTTCCTTTCACTGCAAAAACAATTTGAATATAAATTTGTGAATATGTATTAGCCATAATAACAGGTCGCTCCTACGGAGCTAAATCAAAAAAAACATCATTTCATTTTCTACAAACAGGTTGCCTCTCCGAGGCTTAGTTTCTTAATGGCTTCCCTTTAGTTAACATATACTGAATACGCTCAAGAGTTTTTCTTTCTGTACAAAGAGATAAGAAAGCCTCTCTTTCAATATCTAATAAATATTGTTCAGATACTAAAGTTGCTTCAGATAAATCACCTCCAGCCATTACGTAAGCCAATTTGTTAGCGATTTTCTTATCGTGTTCAGAAATGTATTTTCCAGCTTCCATTTGGTCAGTTCCCACTAAGAACATACCTAAAGCTTGTTTTCCTAGAACTTTAATATCGTTTCTTCTAATTGGCTGTGTGTAACCTGCTTCCGCCATTAACAAGGCATGTTTCTTAGCTTCCGCAATCTGACGGTCTTTGTTTACTACGATAATATCTTTTCCGTGTTGTAAAAGTCCAGTGTCAAAAGCTTCGTAACCAGAAGTTGATACTTTTGCCATAGCGATAGTCAAGAAATACTCTTGAAGAACGTTCAATTCCACATCATTTTTGCGGAATAAATCTGAAGCTCTTAAAGTCAATTCTTTAGAACCACCACCACCAGGGATAACTCCAACTCCAAATTCAACTAATCCCATGTAGGTTTCTGCAGCAGCAACTACTTTATCAGCATGTAAACTCATTTCGCATCCACCACCAAAAGTCATTCCGTGAGGCGCAACGATTACTGGAATTGAAGAATAACGAACACGCATCATTGTATCTTGGAACAATTTAATTGCCATATTCAATTCGTCGTATTCCTGCTCAACTGCCATCATGAAAATCATTCCGATATTAGCTCCAACAGAGAAATTCGCAGCTTGGTTTCCAATAACTAAACCTTGGTGTTCTTTTTCAGCTAATTCAATTGCTTTGTTAATCGCAGAAAGAACATCACCACCAATCGTATTCATTTTAGATTGGAATTCTAAGTTTAAGATTCCGTCTCCTAAATCTTGGATAATGGCGCCGCTGTTGCTCCAAACTTTTTTGCTTTCGCGGATGTTGTTTAGAATAATGAATGAATCTTGTCCAGGAACTTTTACTTGAGATTTTGTTGGAAGGTTGTAGAAATAAGTAGCACCTTCTTTTACGGTATAGAAACTGTCGCTTCCAGAAGCCAGCATTTCGTTTACCCATGCAGCTGGCTCTAAACCTTCTGCTTTCATGATTTCGATTCCTTTTGCAACGCCAATAGCATCCCAGATTTCGAATGGACCATTTTCCCATCCAAAACCAGCTTTCATAGCGTCATCAATTTTGTATAATTCGTCTGAGATTTCAGGAATTCTGTTTGAAACATAAGCAAACATTCCAGCGAAACTCTTGCGGTAGAATTCTCCTGCTTTGTCAGTACCTTTTACTAAAACTTTAAAACGATTAATAGGTTTATCGATCGTTTTAGTTAATTCTAAAGTAGCAAAATTTGCTTTTTTTGCAGCGCGGTATTCTAATGTGTCTAAGTCAAGAGAAAGAATATCTTTATCTACTTTTTTGTAGAAACCTTGCCCAGTTTTGCTTCCTAACCAATTATTTTCCATCATTTTGTTGATGAAATCAGGAAGTTTAAACAATTCGTGTTGCTCATCGTTAGGGCAGTTTTCATAAATACCATTGGCAACGTGTACCAAAGTATCTAAACCAACAACGTCAACGGTACGGAAAGTAGCCGATTTTGGACGACCAATTACTGGTCCAGTCAATTTATCAACTTCTTCAATAGTTAATCCCATTTCTTTAACCAAATGGAATAAACTTTGAATTCCGTAAATACCAATTCTGTTTCCAATAAAAGCTGGAGTATCTTTAGCAACAACCGAAGTTTTTCCTAAGAATTTAGAACCGTATTCGTTTAAGAAATCCAATACTTCGTTTGAAGTTTTTGGACCAGGAATAATTTCAAATAATTTTAAGTAACGTGCAGGGTTAAAAAAGTGCGTTCCGCAGAAGTGCTGTTGGAAATCTTCGCTTCTTCCTTCGCTCATAAAGTGAATTGGAATACCAGAAGTATTAGAAGTAACCAAAGTTCCCGGTTTACGGAATTTGTCGATTTGTTCGAATACTAATTTCTTAACATCCAAACGCTCTACAACAACCTCGATAATCCAGTCAACATTAGCAATTTTTGCCATATCGTCTGTTGTATTTCCAGTTGTGATTCGGCTAGCGAATTTCTGACTGTAAATAGGAGAGGGTTTCGATTTTAATGAGTTCGCCAAATGGTCATTTACCACACGGTTGCGAACGGCTTTACTTTCAAGCGTTAATCCTTTTTTAGCTTCAGCTTCTGTCAACTCGCGAGGAACGATGTCAAGCAGTAAAACTTCAACACCAATGTTGGCAAAATGACAAGCTATACCTGAACCCATAATTCCGGATCCAATTACAGCAACTTTTTTAATTGTGCGTTTCATAATTTGTTACTTGTTTGTTTTTTGCAGTTTTCGAATTATTTCTTGTCTCAGGAAATGCTATTCGTTTTCTGCGTTTTCTGTTTGATTAAATATGTTTTTGTCGTGAATCAATTCATTAATGATTTCCGAAACTTCGATAAAATGGCTCAGTTTTTCGTCTGAAACATGTTTTCTAACGGTCTCATTAAACTTCAGGACAGTATTTTTAGATAATTCTCTTTTTTCTTTTCCAAAATCCGTCAGATAGATTAAAACGCCTCTTCCGTCACTTGGATTTTTTTTGCGAACAATTAAACCTTTGTCTTCCATTGATTTTAATGTTCTTGTCAGGCTTGTAGCTTCCATTCCCATTCTTGGCCCTAAGGCTGTAGACGGAGTTCCATCTTCCTTATCCATACTTAACAAAGCAAATCCCGTTGCCATTGTAGCATCGTATTTTGCAGCCTCTTCATTATACATTCTTGAAACAGCTTGCCATGTCGCTCTCAAAATATAATCTATCGTTTTGTCTTTCATAGGTAACTATATCGATTTCAAATATAATCAAAAAATACTATGCATGCATATTATTTTTTCATAAATTTTTGGTTAGTTAAATGATTCCCTTGATTTACTGGGGTTTGTGGTTATTTTATTTTGAAATATACTATTCTTTTTTGGGATTTTAACAATTTTTATAAAGTAAAAATTGGTTTATGATATTTATTTTAGATTTAATTCTGTATAATTCAAAAAATCATGAGTTTGTTTCAGTGTTGTCTTTAGGTTCATATCTTGAAATAGCCTGTTTTAAAATCTTTTTCATTCGGTTTCGTAAGCCTTCAGGTCTTAAAATTTCAATAGAATCTCCAAAGCCCAATAAAAGTCTTTCCATTTCATAATTTGGCATAATAAATAAGTGAATGATAATGCTGTGATCTTCATTTTCTTTGATTAATCGCTGAGACGGATGCAGCGGTTTTGTAATGACATAAGGCGCATTCGAAGCATCAATCCAAAGTTCAATACGTCGTGGCTGTAAACCAGAATTAACAGTTACACCAATAATATCTTTATAATATGATTCGGCATCAAAATCTTCTTCTATGTAAGGAAGGTTAAAATCGTAATCGATAGAAACGATTCTGTCCAAAGCCAAATTGGTAATAGGTTGCGTTGCTTTTTTCTTTCCGATTAAAAACCACCGATTGTTGAATTCTTTCAATATAAAAGGATGAAAGTGAAATACAGTTTCTTCTCTCGATTTAAAAGATTTATAAGTAATAATCAAAACCATTTTTTTGATAATCGCCTGATAGATTTCATCTAAATAATGAAGTCCTTTCAGCTTTTCGTTTTTATCCAAATAAATAACAGGTTTGGTATGCGATTTTTCAGAATAGATTTTATCTTCCAATCGCTGTAAAATATCAGACACATCATTAAATAAAGAGAAATCTTTGAATTGTTTTAACATCGAAACGGTTTCAGTCAAAACATTCATATCGGTTTCCGTCAATGGGATATCGGTTATTGAAAAATCTTCGTCTTCATATTTATAATATTTTTTATCGTAAACCACGATTGGCGCATTATA
The DNA here is from genome assembly GCF_024649945.1 of Flavobacterium panacis. Lineage (GTDB taxonomy): Bacteria > Bacteroidota > Bacteroidia > Flavobacteriales > Flavobacteriaceae > Flavobacterium > Flavobacterium panacis. Next base: position 350,389 of record NZ_JANKMS010000007.1, read on the forward strand.
ACCGAGTTTTTCACTTCGCATCAGCTGAATATCCATTTGAATGGTTCGTTTACTAATCGGAATATTTCGGCCTTCATACTCAGATAAGGCTTCAGAACAACATTCAATTAAATCTTCCAAAGTCCATTGCCTGTATTTATTCTGCAGACATTTGTCGATTATTTTATATCGAATTAAGGCGTTTTTGTTTTGTGACATACTATGTGTGGTTTTTGCTCGCAAAGTCGCTAAGACACAAAGTTTTGTTTCACGCAGATTGTGCAGATTTAAGCAGATTTTTTTTTTAATCTTTTTAATACTTTAATCTGTGGCTAAAAAATAGAACTTTGCGTCTTAGCGACTTTGCGAGATTATTTTTTGCTTTCTAAATGACTTATCTCTTTTTCAATATTTCTTCTCGCTTTCTCTTCATACAAATTCCTAAACTCGTCTGTCTGAAAAATAAATTCATATTCCAGAAAATGTTTCAAAGCTTTTGCGCGTCCAGGTTTGTATAAAAAATCAGGATAAATGCGATATTCTTTTCTAATTTGTTCAAAATAGATTTTATAATCTTCCCAGTCTTTGGCAAGGATTTTCAAATCAAAATCAATTAACCAATTAATATCTTCATTTTCATTGTGAGCATGCAGTTGTGTTGCGCAAATTGCGTCAAAAACCAATTGTTTATTTAATTGATGTTTTTCAGATAGAATAGACAAAGCAAATTCGGCACTTTTCAATTCATTATCCTTTTTTGAAGCCGAATACACAATATCATGATAAAAAATAGAAAATAATATCTCATTCGGATTTTGAAGACGATCGCTATAGGTTTCAAAACTCGTAATCATTTTTTCTAAATGCGCCAGATTATGATAATGCCTTGATTTTTTGGAATATGCCTTTTCTAAAACATTCCAGTTCTGCTGAATTTCATTAGCTGAAAAACCAATATTTAGAAGTAAGTCAGTATAAGATTTTTTTAAATTCATGTTAATAAGTGTTTGAATAGAGCTTCGGAGAAGCGAAATACTTATAGCTAATTTACAAGGCCAAATCGTAAAGCTCCAGCGGAGCGACACCTTATGCAAAATATTTCACCCCGCTGGGGCTCTTTGGTAGCAATCATAAAATAGCTATAAATATACCGTCCGCTGGGACTTAAATGATGTCGCTAGATAAATGTTTTTCTCAAATTTAAAATTCTTTTTTCACTGCGCAAAATAATTGCGTAGTAGTTTTGAAATCTTTGCTCAAGAAATAAAACAAACAGTATTTCTAAAAAATGGAACAAAAATTTTTATGCGCAGAATAATTGCGCAGTAGTTTTGAAATCTTTGTTTAAGAAATTAAAAACAACGTTCATAGAAATAAAAATAGAGTCTGTATAGGTCAAGTTTGAGTTACTTCGAAAATACTTTCCAATGTACAAACTTATACCATTACCTTTTAAACTCATATTATAAATTGGGGCAGTAGCTCAGAGGCAGAGCAGGTAATTTTGAAATTATCTTCTAGAGGTCAATCAGAATTTACTTCTTACGCTTTTAACGTCCAGGTCGCGGGTTCGACTCCCGTCTGCTCCACAATTTGAATAAATTTTTTACTACGCAAAATAAATGCGCAGTAGTTTTGAAATCTTTGTTCAAGAAATAAAACAATACGTTCTTAATAAATAAAAATTAAATAAAGCAGGTCAAGTTTAAGTTACTTCGAAAACACTTTCTATGTACACACTTAGACAATTATCTCTTTATTAAAATCTGAAGCAGTAGCTCAACGGATAGAGCACAGGACATATTAGTTTCGAAATTATCTTATTGAAGATCAATCTAAACTTACTTCAATCGGGGATCCTGGGGTTATGGGTTCGAATCCCATCTGCTTCACTATTATTGGTCAATTGAAACTTACTTCTAGAAATCGGTTTTTTCTGGTTCGAGTCCAGCAAGTTTTAAAATTATCATTAATAAAAAAAACGAGGGTCAAAATTAGCTTACTTCTCGGGGAAACCCACAAACTTCCAATTTGAATTAGCTAATTCATTACACTCCAATTTAAGGTCAAGTGCTTCTTACTTCAAACACTCTTTTAGGTAGAACTCAGAAGCACCATTATCTAAATTTTAAAAATTAAAAAAAATGAAAACAAAAGAATTATTAAAAATCAGTTTACGTCAAAATGCTATTTTCATTCCATCAGAAATGATCATGAATGATAACCAAAATTTATCAGGAACAACATCGGTTTTTGCAGCCAATGTTTCAAAACTCGGATATACATTTTCTGAAACGTTACTGAATGCTTTAAACAATGTCAGCCAAAATTATAAAATCGAGGTTTTAGAAGTTTTAAGAGAAGTTTTAGGAACAGATAAAAACTGGACACCATTGGTAAAAGAATGGAATGTGCCAACTAATGAATCTGTTGTAGATCATATTATTACGTATTTTGGAAATGTTTTTCAAACAAAAAACGGAACAAAATTACAATGCGGACATATAATTCCAGATAACACTTTTCCATTAGAAAGATATAACGGTTGTCCTTTCTGCGGTACTCCGTTTGAATTTGGAAAATTGGAAAATATTGGTCAAAGAAGCAAATTAAAAGTCCTTGAATTATGGAATGAGAAAGATTTAGAGAACTTTTATATTTCGTTATTACAATCAAAGACTGCTTTAGATGCTACTCAAGTAGATAGTTTAAAAATGGCGATGAAATATTTGGCTTTGCCTAAAACTGAAATTGCAATGAAGGAAACTTTAATGCTAGTGATTGATCTTTTGATTGAAAACGGTAATGAAGATTTGGCTTCTCAATTTTTGAAAACGCCAACCGATATCTTGCGTTACTTATGGTATAAAAATACCGGAATGTTGCAGATTATCGAACCAAAAACGATTATTAAAAGAGCTACTAAAAACGGTCAGCACTTTCATTATTCATTAGATACAAGTGCGCAGGCTAGAATTGCATCTAAAAAAGATTTGAAATTAAAATATTCTCGAAAAGAATGTTTGATGGTGGCAAATTGGTTAAATAACATGAATTTGGATGTGGAAGCAATGTGCGAAATCATGCATCCGAAAAGAGGAATGTGGGTTCGTTTTATCCGAGCGTTGCGTTTGGCAGAATACAGCAAAAGAAAAGGATTTGAGAAATTGAATTTTTTACTAGATGTATTCTACAACCAAGTGTATGATGTTTGGCAAAGCAAAGTGAATTCGTCAAGATTGAAATTTGATGCCGATAAAACATTCGGATTGCTGAAACAACGTCCAGGTTTGTTTGCTCGTTCTTTATTTTCGAATATGCTTTGGTTTGGAGCCGATGAAACAATCGCTCATTTCGAAGAAGTTATTGATAAAGTTCCAGCGAGATTGGTGTTTACATTAAACATGTATGCACAAAATTACTTCGATGTAAACATGCAAAGAAGCGTGAAACCTTTGGGAGGAACAAACAAACGTGTGGGATCAAATCAGTTGTTGAAGTTGTACGATGATAATCAGTTGGAAACAATGAAAAATCAAATCGAATACTTGACTATTTTGGCGATGAAAAAACGATTTGCGTCGGTTTCAAACCCAAATAAAACAATTTATATAGATCCGCAATTGTACAATATGCCGGTTTCTATTGGAGATCGAAGTGATACGGTCCAGGATTTGCCAGTTGCTTTAATGGGAACCCGTTTTCCAGTTGAAGGAAACGAAGTGCGATTGTTTATGCAATGGGGTAAAGATTTGCCTGCACAACATTTAGATATGGATTTAAGCTGTCATATCGCATACGTAGACCGTTCAGATATTTGTTCTTTCAGCCGATTAACAACTGCCGGTTGTCAGCATAGCGGAGATATCAGAAGTATTCCGAATAAAATTGGAACTGCTGAATACATCAATATCAACATCGACGAATTGGCAAAAGCCAAAGCAAAATTTGTGACTTTTACTTGTAATGCGTACAGCAACGGAAGTATTACGCCAAATTTGGTTGTAGGTTGGATGAACAGTAAATATCCGATGAAAATTTCGGAAAGAACAGGTGTTGCGTACGATCCGTCGTGTGTCGATCATCAGGTTCGTGTGACGCAAAATGTTGCCAAAGGTTTGGTTTTTGGAGTGTTGGATGTAGCCAAAAGAGAAATCGTTTGGTTAGAGATGACTTTCGGAGGTCAGGTTGTGGGCGGTTTGGATTTCAAAGGAGTTCAGGCGCTATTGGCAAAATTGAACAGCAAATTGAATATTGGTAATTTATTACAACTAAAAGCGGAAGCTCAAGGTTTAACGATTACCGAAAATGAAATAGCTGATGAGGTGTACACAGCGCAATGGGCGATGAACCCAGCGGTTGTTACACAGCTTTTAATAGATTAATTTTAAACCACGGATTTTTAGATTCGTGGTTTTAAACTTTTCAACCAATATATTTTGCATTTATAATTAAACCAAAAATTGATGAAATTTAAGAAAGAACAATATTTTCAGATTATTGAAAAAGCTTTGCAAAATGCTGAAGAATTAATTGTAGAAGCGGAAATTTTAGAAAAGAACGGTAAGAATGCTCGAGCTTATACGCTTTTCCAATTTTGTCTTGAAGAAGTTGGAAAAGCATTTTTAGCATTTCAATTCGTTCTAAAAGGCAACATAGAGGATGCTAATGAGACAAAAAAGTTTTTTAATGATTTTAAAAGTCATACTGTTAAAACAGAGACTTCTCAGGGTATTGACTTTATGTTTGCTTTAAAGATTGATAAAAGTCCTCATTCTAAAAAAATGATTGAAGAATTTATATTTAATCGAGATGATGTTACTGTTTCTAATAATTATAAAAACTACAGTCTCTACACTTCGTACATAGATGGAGAATTTTATAAACCATCTGAAATTATTACTAATGATATGTTAGATAAGATTTCCAAACATGCCAAATTTAGATTGCAGGTTGGGAAACCATTTATAAAAATTGGTATTGATAATTATGATGCTCTTTTCAAAACTCGAGATCTTTTGAATGAAGAAGAAGCGTCTATTGAAACCCAAAAAAAGATAAAAGAACTTTTAAATTCAAAATTTGATTAAAAAAAACATCATTGATTTTTGAATAATTTTAAACTACGCAAAATAACTGTGTAGTGGTATTTTGAATCTTTGAAAAAACAAATTAATAGATATGAGAAATTCAGAATTTGAAATCCACCCTTTTAATGAAGTGTTATATATTGAGTCTTTATTAAATAAGACACGTTCAATTTTGAATGATGTTGAATCATTAAACAATTTTTGGAAAGATGGAAGTCATGATTGTCAATATGATGATGCGATTCTAGATACATTCCAAAATATAATTCTTAATGCAGGAGGAATTTCTCGATTTTTTTGGCCTTCAAAAAATATTGGAGATTATAAAATTAGAGCAAAAAAGCTACGAGAAGTTTATTTTGTTAATGATAATAGTGTTTTGAAAAATAGGGATATGAGAAATCTTATTGAACATTTTGATGAAAAATTAGATGATTTTTTAAAAGAATCTGCTACATGGAATGTAATGCCAAAATATGTCGGACCGATGTTTTTCTCATATGAAGCGACAATATTTTTTAGGGCATTTATTTTTGATAGTTATATTTTTAAGATTTTCAATGTAGAATATGAAATAAAACCAATCATAGAGGAAATAAGAAGAATTCATCAAATTTTATCATTACAACAAGAAAACGGAGGACGATTTTAATTAGGATCAAAATTTAAAGGGTAATATGTTGGAAGATAAATAATTATTAAAAATGAAACCAATCTATCAAATATTCGGTTCTGAAAATTCCCTCGATCTCGATTTGGTTTTCTTTATTGGAGAAATGCCAGAAACGATACTAGAAAAGCTTTCACTGTCTAAAGAACTCAGTCAATCGATTATTTCATTTTTCCCAGAAAAAGAAATCAATGCCAATCTTGCTGTGCAACGAAATGGTCATTTAGTGGAGGTTTACAAAGGTACAACAGACGAATTGAATAATGCATTGTTTTATACCTATAAAAATCATAATCAGAAATTTGAAAACCAGATAACGAAACTTTTGGTTCGAGATATTGATTTGAAATTTTTGAGAAGCACCCGAATGATTTTGTCTTTTTTAAGCAAAACAGAACACAGGATTTTAATTAAAAATGCTTTAAAAGGAGATTTAGACGAAAAGATTCTCTCATTAGAAAAAATTGATTTGAATCAAATTGCTTCTTTCGGAAAAAATACGAACCATTTAGATCTTCTAAAATCAATTGCATTTCAGTTAGGACAAGCTATTTCGCTTCATGAAGGAAAAGAATTGTACACCAAAAATGAAATTGCAAATGCATTTCCAGATCTGAAAAAATATCTTTTTAGAGAAGAAAATACCGATTTCGAAAATTTACAAAAAAGGCTTTCCAATTTCATTACGATTCTCAAAGACAGAAGTCTTAAAATGAAAAATAAATCGGAATATAAATATGAAAATAAAATCTAACTGCGCAAAATGATTGCGCAGTAGTTTTTGAATCTTTGTTCAAAGATTAGAACTCATGAATACAACATTATTAAAAGAGATGATTTCGCAGAATTATATCAAGGTAAACAAACACCCTGAATATGATTTGTATATTTATAATTATACCCAAAGTGCGCAATTTGAGCGAGTTTGGAACGAAATCACCATAACTTGTCGCGGACTTATTTTAGACGCTAATGATACTGTTGTGGCAAGACCTTTTCCGAAGTTTTTTAATTTGGGCGAAATCGAAAATCAAATTCTGCCAGAAACTGCTTTTGAAGTTTTTGATAAAATGGACGGTTCACTCGGAATTTTATATTGGATAAACGATCAGCCTTTTATAGCAAGCCGTGGTTCTTTTTCGAGAGAACAATCGGATAAAGCCAATGAAATGCTTCACGGAAAATATAAAAATTCATGGGCTTTGCTGGATAAAACCAAAACCTATTTGTTTGAAATTATTTATCCTGAAAACCGAATTGTTTTAGATTACGGAAAATCAGAAGAACTGGTTTTGCTTGCCATTATCGATACACAATCGGGCGAGGAATTTGAACTTGAAGATATTGGTTTTCCATTGGTTAAAAAACTAAACGGAATCAAAGATATTCATACTTTATCTGCTTTAAATCAAAACAATAAAGAAGGATTTGTGATTAAGTTTGCCAATCATTTTCGGGTAAAAATTAAGTTTGAAGAATACCTTCGTTTGCACCGAATTATTACTCAGGTTTCGAATTTGAATATTTGGGAATATTTAAAAACAAATCAGTCATTCGAGGAAATTCTGGAACGTGTTCCTGATGAATTTTTTGCTTGGGTAAAACAAACAAAAGCTGATTTAGAAAAAGATTTTAAAGCCATCGAAGACCACTGCAAATTGGATTTCAAAGTGTTAGAATCAAGAAAAGAAACTGCTTTTTATTTTCAAACCTGTAAATATCCAAAAGTCTTGTTTTCGATGCTGGATCAAAGAGAATATTCGGAACTAATCTGGAAAATGATTCGTCCAAAATTTGAAAAACCTTTTAATAGAGAAGAAGAATAAAAATAATTTTAAACTGCGCAAAATAACTGCGCAGTGACAAAACTATATTTGTCAAAGAAAAATAAACGCCATGATTATAAAACTTAAATCAGATAATAAATACTTTTTGGATATCCTTTATAAAAACCCAAATACTGATCAGGGACTTTATTTGAAGGAATTGAAAAACGGAATTGTAATTGGAAACGTAATCGCTGAAAACGAATATCATTGCGTTTTCTTGGACGGAAAACACAGTTATTTGCCCGAAGAAGGAAATCAAATCGATTTTCAGAGCTATTGCAGTCCGTTATTGGCATTAAATATGGCGACGGAATTTTTTAATCATTTGTATAAAGAGAATAAAGTTTTAGACGAAACGCTGATTCCGTGGTTAGAGAAAAACTATGATGAGGTGGATACAGAGCAATGTACGATTGAAGTTCCAACCTTTTTTATAGATTCTAACTGGTATAAAAACGAAAAATACCTTTTGTCAAAATACATAGACGGAATTACATTGGTCAATAAAATTGGTAACAATTTCGAATTAAAAATAGAAGGAGCGACGGTAAGAGAAGCTATGCAGAAATTTTCGTTGGTGGCATTATTTACCCATTTTACGAACAGATATGCGGTTTACACCTTTATCGATGATTATTTTATCCAGAAACACATCACGATGTTTACCAATCTTACTGGTGTTCCATATTTTGTTTTTTATCTTTTTATAAAAAGAATTATGCGTTCTCCGTCACAGTTTGAGAAATTTAAACCGCAGTTGGAAGCTTATTTTGATAACGAAGTTCAATTTGGATTTACCGATACACATCAGTCGAGAAAAGAATTTATTTGCGGAAAAATTAATTTTGAAGAAACGATTTTAGACTTTGGATGTGGTGAATTGCAGTATTACAAATTGCTGAACAAAAGAGGATTTACAGCAGATTATTATGCATACGACGAAGTTGATTTTAAACATATTGCCGATAAAATCCAAGAATCAGACAGAACAGATAATTTGATTTGGACTCAAAATCTGGAAGAATTGAAAGGCTTTGAAGGGCAAATTATTTTAAGTGAAGTGATTGAACACAATTCGGTTGAAGAAGCGAAAGAATTGCTAATCTGGATTAGAGACAATATCAATTTTACGCAATTATTTGTGACAACGCCAGACAAGGAATTTAATGTGAATTACGAATTGACAGAAGAATTTCGTCACGACGATCATGATTTCGAATTATCAAATGCAGAGTTTGTAATGCTTATAAACGAAATTTTTCCAAACCCGAAAACCTTTCATGGAGTAGGAGATTGTGTAAAAGGAGTTTACCCAACAAGCGCTGTAATCATTCAAAAAAAGTAGAAAATGTTAGACTATAAAATAAGAAACAGAATAGAGTGGTTTTGCGAAAATAAAGTCAATGATTTTTCGCCAACTATTTCGCCTGCGCCAAAAAATAAAGAAAGAAACGAAATTGAAAGTATCGAAAGTGCGATTCATTATTACATGCACTATGGCGTAACCGAATTTGTAGTTCAGAAGAAATACATGGGTTCATACTGCACCATTTATCTAAAAAGAAATATCGAAGAAACGTATTTTGTTTCCAGAAACGGCTTTAAAATGGATCATATCAATACAGCACAAGCGATTGAAAGTCTGAGAGTTTTGCATGCTAAAATGCTCGTAGATTTCCCTGAATTTGAAACTCTTTTGATTGCATCAGAATTGTTGCCATGGAAAGTTTTGGGCGCTGGTTTGATCGAAAAAGAATTCACAGGATATTACGACGCTCTGCAAACGCATAAAGATTATTTGAAAGATTCTGGTTTGATTGAAAAATTAATCAGTGTCAAAAACGAAGAAGCTTTTACGACTTATGTTTCAGATAAAAAACAGCTTTCGAGAAAGGAATTCGCCAGCAAACACAAAATGCATATTATACGTCAATATGATGCTTTGCAGTCGGTAAAAATTCCGAATTTGGACAAACAACAAGAATCGTTGAATGTGTTCAAAAACCAGATTGATACATTTGGAACTGAAGGTGAAATCTATTTCAAACCGTTTACGATTCTAAAAGAAGTAAAAATTTCAGGTGAAGAAATATTGCCAAACAGCAATTTGACTTATGAATTGATTAACGATGATCCGTTTTTGCATTTGGAAATTACAGCTTCCAATAAAGAAGAAAAGCTAAAAGAAATTTATGATTTCTTCGAAAAACTGACAGAAGCAAACGAAGAAGGCATCATGATAAAACCGGTTCAGAATTACATAAAAGGTCTTCCGCCGTGTTTTAAAGTCAGAAACAATAATTATCTTACGATGATTTACGGCGTGAATTTCCATCAGGATTTTGACCATTATTTAGAAAAAAGAAACGTAAAAAGAAAACTTGAACAATCTATAAACGGCTGGGAAATCAACCAGAAAATGCTTCAGATCCCGTACAAAAATTTGGGAGAAGAAAACTATTTGATGCGTTTGTTTCTTTTGAAAAGAATCAATAACGAAGAGATAGAAAAAACATTAGATCCAAGATTATAACAATTACAAAAAATGAAAAAGATACCAACATTAACGATATTAATAGGCGCTCCGGCATCAGGAAAAAGTACGTTTGCCGAATGGAAAGTGAGAACTGAGGCCAAAACCATGCGAATTAGTCGTGATGAAATCAGGTTTTCTCAATTTCAGGAAGTGATGGATAATTCGGTAGAAAGCATGATTTCGAAAATCATCAATGTGCAGATTAAAACCCTACTTTCTAGCGGATGGAATGTAGTTTTGGATACTTGTAATGTGAAGTACGATTATATCAAACAGCCGATAGATAATTTTTCGGAACAAGCAAATATCGAATTCAAAGTGTTTGATTTGCCATTGGAAGAACTTTTTAGTCGAAATGATAAAAGAGACCGAAAAGTTCCGAGAAAAGTAATTGAAAATATGTATCATCAATTGCAGAAAACGAAAGAAAAATTTGATTTCAAACCGATTAAAAAAGTCGAGAAAAACGTAGAATACTGTGCTCAAAACCCAGATTTGCCAAAAGCAATTATCTGTGACCTTGACGGAACTTTGGCTTTGATGAACGGAAGAAATCCGTTTGATGCCAGCAAATGCGATGAGGATGAAATTAATAATCCGGTGGCAAATGTGTTGCGAAATTACAAGAAATTAGGATATGAAATTTTACTGGTTTCGGGTAGAGAAGACCGATACAAAGAACCAACATTACGTTTCCTTCAAAAACACGAAATAGAATACGACGATCTGATCATGCGTAAAACAAAAGACAGCCGAAAAGATTCGATTATCAAAACCGAAATCTATAACGAATTTATTAAAGATAAATACTTCGTAGAATTTGTCCTTGATGATAGAAATCAAGTGGTTGATACTTGGAGAAACGATTTGAAACTGCCGTGTTTCCAAGTATATTACGGAGATTTTTAGCGGATTTTGCTTAACCGCAAAGTTCGCTAAGATTTACGCAAAGGTTCGCAAAGTTTTGTTTCATATAAACGCACAAATTGTAGAGATGCACTGTAGTGCGTCTAACGTAACGTATTCTCATTTTATGTAAAAGATATTTCACGCAGATTCGGCAGATTCTAGCAGATTTACTTAGATTTTTTTTAAAATAATCTGCGCCAATCTGCTTAAATCTTTTAAAATCTGCGTGAAACAAAAACTTTGCGACTCAGCGACTTTGTGAGATTTTTTCGCCTGCAAATCTGTAAAAATATTTCACGCAGATTCGGCAGATTCTAGCAGATTTAATTAGATTTTTCTTTAAATAATCTGCGCGATCAGCTTAAATCTTTTAAAATCTGCGTGAAACAAAA
>NZ_JANKMS010000008.1 GCF_024649945.1 Flavobacterium panacis
ACAATCTCTAGAAAAGAGCAAAAAACAATTATGGGTGGTGGCGACGACATAGATCCGAATGATCCAAGAAAAAACAATGGCGGAAACGGAAACAATTAATTTACAATTGAAAGAAACTTACAGAAAAGCTAATCCAAAAAATTTAAAATCATGAAAACTAAAATATTCACATTCAAAGATTTCCAAGCAGAAACAATCTCTAGAAAAGAGCAAAAAACAATTATAGGTGGTGGTGACGACATAGATCCGAATGATCCAAGAAAAAACAATGGTGGAAACGGAAATCCTTGATTTTCTTATACCTATATATTACTCGCAAATTGAGCTGGAGATACTCCAGTTCTTTTGCGAAATGATTTTGCAAAAGAAACCGCATTTTTAAATCCTACGCTTTCAGCAATGGCCTGGGTTGAATATTTTCTATACAAATGATTCGTAATCATCTGATTGATTACATAGTTTATTTTTAATTCATTAGAATATTCTCCAAAAGATTTTCCGAATCTTTTATTTACTACATAAGACAAATAAGTTGTATTGGTTTTTATTTTTTTGGCAGCATACGAAAGCGTAAAATCTGCATTGAGGTATTCTAATTTTTCTTCAAGTGCTAATAATTTCTCTACGATTTTATTTTCTTTAGCCTCATCAATACTCAAATTAGCATTTTCTTTCTTGAGCTGAACATCTTCAAGTTCAGCAATTTCAACTACAGGTTTTTCCAGTTCTGTTTTCTCAATTTCAGCTTTTTCAAGTTCTTTCTTTTCTAGATTTGCTTTAAACTCTTCTATCAAAGCATTCATTTTCTTCTGAGCTTTATTTTTGTCTCTTATATTTTTAATTAGAAAGAAAATAATTCCTATCACAAGAATTACATAAAATATTTTTAAAGCCTTATTCCAAAATACTTCATATTTATACTTTTCCTGTACACTTAACATTTCCTCACTTAAGTCAGCAGTACCCAGTTTATAATTAACATCCAGCGCTTCTTCTCTCATGTTACCTTCATATTTTTCATATGAATCTAAATATAATTTAGAGTGTTTGTACGCAAGTTCAGGTTCATTCTTAATGCTATAAATTTTTGCCTGAATATAATTTGACTTAAAATAGCTGTTATCAATCGTTTTATTTTTTACACTAATAGAATCTACCTTCTTTAAGAAAATAAGCGCTCTGTCATATTTTTTAAGAGAATAATACAGATCTCCTAAATTGTAACTTGCTATCTGGAACAGCGATTCATTATTGGTTTGTTTAGAATAAAATGCGATATCGTAATATATCTTTTCGGCACTATCAAAATCTTTTTTAAAAAGATAGATGTTTCCTAAGCTTAATTTAGAAGTAATTTTATTATCAATAAATTTATCAGAATAAGAGATTGCTTTTTTGTAAAAATATTCGGCGGAGTCTAAAAGTTCGGCTTTATCTCTGTTTTTGGAATAATAGCCTTCATAACAGTTTCCTAAATTGGTATAGGTATTACTTTTTGAATTCTGAAACTGCTCTTTTTCATACAGATTTTCATTTTTATCTAAGAAGGCATCATTCTGTCTTAAAATTTTAATAGATAATTGATAATTTCCAACACCTTCATTTAATAAGGCAATATTGGCTTTAAATTTTACAATCTGAATTACATCATTAATTTTAGTCGACAGTTTAATTCCTTCCTGATAGTTACTAAGAGCTTTTCCGTAATTGGCCCGTTTCCAATAAGTAAGACCTCTATAATTACATATATAAGAATGAAGTTTTGTTTTCCTATCCGATTCCGGAATTTTCTGTAAATGCTTTAGGCCTTCTTCATATTTTTGATCAGACTTAACTGCGTCACCTTTCAATTGATATAAATAGGATCCGACAGAATAAGCAAAGGCCAGTCGCTCCTCATTTTTTGATTTATACAATTGTTCAAGATAGGATAATCCTTCATCGAAATCTCCATTTATCGTGAAGCGAATTTTATCCTGCAAATCTAAATACTCCTGTTCAGTAAGCTCCTTGGTAGGTTGAGCCATACTAGTATTAAGTACGAATAAAAATAAAAAAGAGATGATTAGCCTCATTTAATTTAGTTTTGGTATTCAAAAATAGTCTATAAATTATCAATAAACTACAATTTATTTGCCAAATTCCTATTAATTTTATTTTTGATGTAAAAAAATATAACAAAAATCAATGTATTTGTTATATTTTTATTGCGTAAATTTGTTTTGTTAAAAAATAAAAACATGAAACCAGACCTATTTCAATCTCCAGATTACTATAACTTAGACGATTTACTATCCGACGAACACAAATTAGTTCGTGAATCTGCTCGTGCGTGGGTAAAAAAAGAAGTTTCTCCTATAATAGAAGAATATGCCCAAAAAGCAGAATTTCCTAAACAAATCATAAAAGGATTAGGAGAAATTGGCGGTTTTGGACCTTATATTCCAGTTGAATATGGCGGTGCAGGATTAGATCAGATTTCTTATGGCTTAATTATGCAGGAAATCGAAAGAGGTGATTCTGGCGTTCGATCTACCTCATCTGTTCAGTCTTCCTTAGTAATGTATCCGATTTGGAAATATGGAAATGAAGAACAAAGAATGAAATACTTGCCAAAACTGGCTACAGGAGAATTTATTGGTTGTTTTGGATTAACAGAACCAGATCACGGTTCTGATCCTGGAAGCATGATTACCAATTTTAAAGACATGGGCGATCATTATCTTTTAAATGGCGCCAAAATGTGGATTTCAAATGCTCCTTTTGCTGACATTGCTATTGTTTGGGCTAAAAACGAGGAAGGTCGAATTCATGGTTTAATTGTAGAACGTGGTATGGAAGGTTTTACAACTCCAGAAACGCACAATAAATGGTCACTTCGTGCCTCTGCAACTGGCGAATTAATTTTTGACAATGTAAAAGTACCAAAAGAAAACCTTTTGCCTAACAAATCTGGTCTTGGAGCTCCACTTGGCTGTTTAGATTCAGCGCGTTACGGAATTGCTTGGGGAGCAATTGGTGCAGCAATGGATTGTTATGATACTGCTTTAAGATATTCTAAAGAAAGAATTCAGTTTGGAAAACCAATTGGAGGAACACAGTTACAACAAAAAAAATTGGCCGAAATGATTACCGAAATCACAAAAGCGCAATTACTAACTTGGCGTTTAGGTGTTTTAAGAAATGAAGGCAAAGCTACAACTGCACAAATTTCGATGGCAAAACGCAATAATGTAAACATGGCAATTAACATCGCTCGTGAAGCCAGACAAATGCTCGGAGGTATGGGAATTACTGGCGAATACTCTATTATGCGCCACATGATGAACCTCGAAAGTGTTATTACTTATGAAGGAACTCACGACATACACTTATTGATTACCGGAATGGACGTAACCGGAATTCCAGCATTTAAATAATTGATAATTATTAAAATATATACAAAATCAATCTAAAAAGCTTCTTCTAACAAAAGAAGCTTTTTATCTTTGCATCAAAATTTTTTCAAAAATGAATATCGAAACGATAAACAAAAGCATCCAACCACAAAAAGACCAACTATTAAACCACTCTTTATACAATAAGATTCAAAACATAGACGACCTTCATAGCTTTCTGGAAACTCACGTTTTTGCTGTTTGGGATTTTATGTCTTTATTAAAAGCGTTACAAGCCAAACTTACTTGTACCACAACACCTTGGTTTGCTACTAAAAATCCGGACACTCGATATTTAATCAACGAAATTGTTCTTGCAGAAGAAACCGATTTGACATTGGACGGAAGAAGACAAAGCCATTACGAAATGTACTTGGAAGCAATGGAAGCTTGTGGTGCGAATACAACTGGAATTTTAAGTTTCTTATCAGAAGTACATTCTCTTCATAATATATTTGTTGCCATTAAGCAGAGTCCAATGCAGCCAAATGTAAAAGCTTTCCTTGATTTTACTTTTAGAGTAATCGAAGAAGGAAAACCGCACGAAATTGCAGCCGCATTTACTTTTGGTAGAGAAGATTTGATTCCGAGCATGTTTACTCAAATTCTGAAAAATTTCCAGAAAAACCTTCCAGAAACCGATTTGACAAAATTATTATACTATTTTGAAAGACATATCGAACTAGATGCCGATGAACACGGACCGATGGCTATGCAAATGATCACAGAATTATGCGGAGATGACGCGCAAAAATGGAAAGAAGTTGAAGAAGTTTCTATTCTTGCCCTAGAAAAACGTATCGGACTTTGGAATGCCATCGAAGAAGATATCTTGATGAAAACCGAAATGGTTTAAAATCCAAAACAACATATTTCACGTAACTATTTGTTTAAAGCGACCTCAATTAATTTAAACAAATTATGAAATCAGAGTTTAAACAAATAGTTACTATTATCCTTTCTGTGTTTCTTCTGAGCTGTAATTCAGACGAAAATGCACCTGCCCCAGTTACAATTACTCCGCCTGTTGTAGACCCGCCTGTAACACCAAAACCACCCATTGCTACTTCTATAAATTATTTAGCCTTAGGCGACAGTTATACCATTGGTCAAAGCGTTTGTACTACTTGTCGTTTTCCGGAACAACTAAAAGCAGGTTTAACCGCAATGTATTCTAGTACTATTTCGCTCAAAATAATTGCTACAACTGGCTGGACAACATCTGATTTACTTTCGGCAATCGAATCTCAAAAACCAGAATCCAATTACGATTTGGTAACGCTTTTAATTGGCGTAAACAATCAATATCAGCACAAAAACTTTTCTCTTTACGAGAAACAATTTCCCGAATTGGTCAACAAAGCTATTATGCTTGCAAAAGGTGACAAAAAAAATGTTGTAGTAATTTCTATTCCCGATTACGCTTACACGCCTTACGGAAAAAGTCTTGCTGGAGATCAAAGCAACAAAATTTCAGCAGAAATTACCCAATACAATAATTTTGCAGAAAACTACTGCAACAACAATCAAGTTGCTTTTGTATCGATTACAGAAATAACCCGAGAGGGACTTAACAATCCGAGTTTGGTGGCATCAGACGGTTTACATCCTTCTGAAAACGCATACAAAATGTTTGTGGATAAAATGATGCCGAAAATTAAAACAGTTTTACAAAATTAATTTTTAGCAGCAGAAGATTCATTTTCAAAACAACGTTTACTCCCGCTATTCGCTATATCTTTTGTGTTGAACCCCAACACAAAAGGATATCGCTCCTATCGGGGCTAGATTAGAAGTTTTGATTTTTATTAGAAGTAAAAACATCACTTTTTAGATTTCCAGATAAAACCATCCAATAAATAATGCGTAAACTGAGGAACCGTCAGCAAAGGAACCAATAAAATCTGCCAGCTCGAAAAATCAAAATTCGTAACGCTGATGTTTTCATTCCAAACAAAAAGTTCCCAAAGAAATTCTTCCAAAAAGGCAATTATTAAAAGGATTCCAACATAAATCAAAAGCCCTTTGTATTGTTTTAAAAAAGACAAACGTCCCAATTCTACTTCCGATTTTCCATCGATTTCTCTAAAATAAACCAAAGCCATATACGGAATTCCGTGCGAAACGACATTCAATAAAGTAAAAATCAAATCGTCATTAAAATAAACGATTCCGAAATACCAAGACAGCGCCGTTCCTAAAACAATGCTGTTCTTTGGAATATTAAAAAACTGATTTTGAATGGATTTCACAGCAGTATAAATAACATACAAAATCAAAATTCCAATATAAATCCAAAACAAAATTTCTAAAATCAATTGATTTTCAAACCTAAAAAACTCATTTTCTACAAACCAGTTGAACTTTCGCTTAGACGAAAAAAACCAATACAACATCGGATATCCTGTTGAAGCATAAATTGCGAGATTATCAATCCAAACCGAGATTTTGGTTTTAATCTCTTTTCTCGCATACAATCTCATGAATCCGTATTGCTGTCTGATGAAATGAAAAACAGCTACATAAGCCAAAAACGACCAAAAGACTAAACTTCCAAAAGAGAAAAGCACAATTCCAACAACGAAACAAAATAAAGGTAAAAGAATCAATCTTCGTTTCTGCTTCTTAAATTCATCAGCAACAAAATACGTTTTGAATAAGGTCGCATAAACGTGCGCTACATCTATAAAAACAATCAGAAAAAGCCAAGTGTAAAAAGAATAATGCTCTTCTATTTCAGTGATATGATCCTGAAAAATAAAGATGATCGCCAACACAAAAAAAGAGGGTCCGATAATAAACGTTAAATCGGTTTTGGCTTTATGAATCCACGGTTGTTCCATCTAAAATCTCATTTACAATATTAATTCCTTGATGAAAAGCTTCTTCAAAAATAGAAATACCAGATAAATCTGTATGCGCGAAATAAATCTTCTTTTCAATATTTTGTTTGGCTTGTTTCTTTGCTTCACCAAAAATAAATCCTGGCGCAGGCGAAATCATTCCGTGACCTAAAAGAAAAACCTCAATATCTTCTGTATATTCTTCAATATCGGGATGCGCGATTTTTAAATCATTTAGAACAAATTGTTTCCAATATTCTTTGTCTTTTTTATAAAGTTCTTTTCTCGTTTTCTTCAAATCTCTAGACGAAAAACTATAGTAATACGTAATCACTTTTTTATCCTGAACCTGATTCACTGTCTGATGCTGATCGTAAACATAACCCAAACCTTTTGCATCGTAAATTACATTATCCCACGAAAGTGAAAAACTAAAATTATCCGACAAATCATTTACAATCAAAGTTGCCAAAAGCCAAGGCGTGTAATGAAAATCTTTTGTAAACGTTTTTCGATCTGGAATCAAATATTGATTTACAAATTGTGGTGAAGCCATAATTACTTTATCAGCAAGAATTTCAACAGACGTTTTTGTTGCATCATCAAAAGCTTTTGCCACAACTTTTTGATTTTCAATTTTCACTTCATAAACCAAATGATTTTTCAAAGATTTATCAGTAGTATATTTTTTCAAATGATTCGCAAGTCTGGAATTTCCTTCTGCCCAAGTTAAAACGCTATCATGTTTTTCGGGTGTACTATCTTGCTTTCTTCCTGCAAAATAATGAATTCCTGCCCAAGCCGAAACGTATTCTATTCCTAAACCAAAATCGTCTTTACAGCAATAATCAATATAATTAAACAAAGGTTCAGACGTAAAATGATTATCTAGAAACCATTGTTTCATCGTGATTTTATCTAAAGATCTAGTCTTTTCATCTTTTGAAGAAAGGTACATCGGAATATCAAATAAATACCTTTGATCTTCGCCTCTAGAAATTCTAAAAACATCCATTTGTTTGAAGAATTTATTAAACTCCAAATCATCCGAAATTAAATTTCCTTCTTTTGGCACTACGCCTTCCTGCCAATTGTTTTTATAAAATAAACGTTCGTCTGGTGCAAAAGTCAATTGCAGTTCATCAAAAATGGGAAATCCTTTTTCATTGTAACCCAGAATTATTTTTTCTTCTTCTAAAAATTGAAGCAGTTCTTTATCCTGAAAATTCGGCAAAGGCAAATAATGCGCGCCCAAAGGATATTTAGAATATTTGTTTTCTCCATTTGAAGAATTTCCTCCCAAATGGTTTTCCAATTCCAATATTAAAAAATCTGAAATTCCTCTTTTCTGAAATTGTCGTGCAGCACTTAAACCTGAAATTCCACCGCCAACAATTAAATACGGAATCTCGATTTGTTTTGTAGGTTTTGGAAAATCTTTAATCCATAAACGATGTCCGAGCAAATGTTTTGTTCCTGATAAACGAATCATCAGCACCGCAATTTTATCAGAACAAAACTGCAGGAACGGAACCGTAAGCAAAGCTGCGCCAACGCCTTTTATAAAATTCCTTCTGGATTTATTGCAGTTTTCCCCACTCTTCATCAAAATAGCGTACTAAAATCTGGTTGTCTAAACGATTAATTTCAACTTGATTCGAAACCATATCGTTGGTAAAATAATTGAAACGGTCAAATTGATAATTATAGAATTTCAATTTGTCTGCTTTTCGGTTTACGGAATTAAAAGTGGTTCCAAAACCGTTTATTGCAATCGTATAACCCCATTCTCCAAAAGATGGAACGTAAGCATGATACGCATCGACCTGCGAAAAAACCTGCATCACGGTTTTATTGATACACCAAAAAGATTTCGGCGCAAAATAAGGCGAAGTAGTTTGAATAACAACCGCTGCATCTGGTTTTAAAATGGTTTTTATAGTCTGATAAAAATTCAGCGAATACAATTTTCCCAAACTGTAATTGGATGGATCTGGAAAGTCGATTATCGCAACATCAAATTGCTCTTTACAACTTTTTGCCCAAATATAAGCATCTGTATTGATTACGGTTACTTTTGGATTGTTCAGCGAATTCTGATTGAAATTGGTCAGTACCGTATTTGTTTTAAACAATTTGGTCATTCCTTCGTCCAAATCGACTAAAGTTACTTTTTCAACGTCTTTGTATTTCAATATTTCACGAACTGCCAGACCATCACCTCCGCCCAAAACCAAAACATGTTTAACGTTTTTTGCCATTGACATTGCGGGATGCACTAATGCCTCGTGATAACGATATTCATCAGCTGAACTAAATTGTAAGTTGTTATTCAAATAAAGCCTATAATCGCTCTTATTGTGCGTTAAAACGATACGTTGATAAGGTGTTGAATTGGTATAAATGATATTTTCTCCGTATAATTTTCCTTCTGAATACGCTAGAATGTCATTCGAAAAAACAAAAACGCCAAGCAATAATACAAAGGAAAAAACGGCTTTTGCTTTCAAAAAATAAACGTTTTTTAATTCTTTTTTCAGCAAAAAACACAAAACAATCGCAATACTTACATTGATCATTCCGAAGAAAAGAGAAGTTCCCATGATTCCTAATTTCGGAACTAAAACCAACGGAAACAAGATCGAAGCCAATAATGCTCCGATGTAATCAAAAGTAAAAACATTCGAAACCAGATCTTTGAATTCGACTCTATCTTTTAAAATATTCATTAAAAGCGGAATCTCTAAACCAACTAAAAATCCGGTTACGAAAACAAATAAATATAAAATGAACTGAAACGACCCAACATTTTCGAACAACAGAAATAAAACTACCGAACTCAATCCTCCGATAAGTCCGACCAGAATTTCGATTTCTACAAATGTGTTGAGTAGATTTTTATGAAAAAACTTTGAAAAAAAAGAGCCAATACCCATCGAAAATAGGTACACGCCAATAATAAATGAAAATTGTTTTACCGAATCGCCTAATAAATAACTCGCCAGCGTTCCTGCAACCAATTCGTAAATTAGTCCGCAGGTGGCAATTATAAATACGGCAAAGAGTAAAAGAAATTCAAACCTAAGAAACTTTTTACCCATGAATTGCGGCACTAATAATCATGGAAATTCCAATGATAAACGCTGCCAAAACAATGGCAACAGCAATATTATTTTTTTCTACGACTTCTTTCCAGGTATTTTCTGGAGTCAGTTTTTCGATAATAAAATAACCAATTAATAAGATCACAATTCCTAAAAGAGAATAAATAATTGAATTTACTATTGGCTGAGCGTGAATTAATTCCATATTGTTAAAGTTTTTATTTGTGGTAAAAATGATTATAAGATGCACGACTTCCTGAGCTGGTTGGTCTGTATTTTTCTGTTGTTTCGCAATCGCAAATTCTATTTCCTGCAAGAGCAAAATAGATGTAAACGCCAAAGCAAAAGAATCCGATTGCTAGCGGAGCCCAATTATTGGCAAAGAAATTAGAAATTCTATTCATAATTAATTATTCGTAAGTCGAGTAAGAACTATCTGCCCATCTCTTTTTTTCAAATTCGTTCCTAGCATATCGTATTATAAAATAAAGTACAACCATACTAATAATAACCAGCCAAACATTTCGGCTTGAAGGCTGATTCCATACTACACTTACATTCATTGTACTATTTGAAAGATCTTCGGGAGCTTTCATCGGGGTAATCGAAAGATGATATTTCCCTGCTTTTACGCCACAGATATTAAATTGCTCAGACTGGCTACCTTCTGTCCAAGATTCTCCATCAGAACTACCGTAATAGTATTCTATATCTTTATTAGCATAAATTTCATTACCGTTGTCTTCGTTAATTAAAGCGATATTTAAGTTGGCCCATGAATTATTGACACCCGTCGAAACCTTAATCGTCATAGGAGCCGAAGCGCCATTGAGAACAAAAGACGGACTGGTCATTTCTTTTTGATCAAATTCGCTGAATTTAATCGTGCTGTCAAAGACCTTTTGCTCCACCTGATCTCTATAAATATACCAGTTTGCGGTTAAAATCAGCAAGGCAAAGAAACAGAAAATAACAGCAGTATTGGTAAGATCAAATCTAGAAGGCTCAATCATACCGGCTCCAGACTGATAGGGCATTGTTCTTTTAGGAAAAGCTTTTTGGATAACACTTTTTCTCACATACTCGCCATGAAAAGCGGTCTCTACACTATTCATTTTTTCAATAGAAATAATATAGGGTGGGTTTATAAATTCGGCCAAATGAATTAATCTCGGGCGAAGTTCAAAATCAAAAAAACCTTGTGCATCTATAATTTGAGCATCTGAATGTTCGTATAAATCATATCTTTCATTATTATGATTTAGAACTTTAATGCCTTTTTTTAGTGTATCCATTTTTTCCATTTCAGTAAGCATCATCCAATGCCCATTCGAAACCGATAAATAGAGAAACTCTTTGGCTTCATTCTGTAGAATAAACTCATTCCAGGTAAAATCTGGATTCACTTTTTTCTTCAAAATACCTGTAACCTTATATTCGCTTCCTTTCAAATACCCAATATCACCAAGTTCCAGCGGATAATCTTTAAGTATATTAGTATACTTATTTCTTCTTCGAAATTGTCCCTCATCATCACGTACATATACGCTGTGACATTTTGGACAAACAAAATTTACTACTTCAAAACCAACCTCTAATTCGGTTTCTGTATTACAATCGTAACAAGGAATCTTCATATCTTATCGGTTAATTTCAAAATCTTTAATAATTTCTGCTTCAAAATACGCCACATAATCAGCCATTACAGCACGCACTTTTGCCGAATTATCCTGAAGATAATTACACAAATAAACGTCTAAAGTAAGCTGATTGTATTCTGGCCAAGTGTGTATGCAAATATGAGATTCTTTTAGGCAGTACGAGATGGTAAAACTATCATTATCAAAGTCGTGAACCACTGCCCCAACCTTCTCAAGTTCGTATTTTTCTAAAATAGAGTTCGTAACTACAACAAAACCATTACTATCAGTAAGTTTCGAAGTTTTGTCGACCTGTAAAGTAACCAGTTTATGCAATCCTGGCGAATAAGGAGGTAAATCCATCAAGTTATTTGTATTACACAGGAGCCAAATATATAATATTTCTAGAATAAAATAATGTGGGAAACCGTATTTAAGTATAACTTTTCAGAACTATCTTTTTTTTGTTTTCAATGTTTTTAGGGCAAAATATATTCTGGTTTCACTTTGATAAAAAAAACATAAATTAAATATTTCAACCGCTTAAAGCTTTCGAAAGATTTATCTTTGAAGCTTCATTAATTTACAGAATACAACTCAAAATGGAATTTCTTTTAACTACACCAAAAGATATCGATGCTGTTTTCGATATTTATAACGAAGCTACTTCTTATCAAAAAACAGTTAATAATAAAAGCTGGAGAGGTTTTGAAAGAGCATTGATCGAAAAAGAAATTGCAGAAAATCGCCATTTTATCATCAAAGAAGGAAACGAAATCGCTTGTACTTTTGTGCTTACTTTCGACGATTTAATTATCTGGAAAGAAGCGAGTAACGATCCTGCGGTTTATTTGCATCGTATTGCTACAAATCCAAAATTTCGTGGACAGTCGTATGTAAAAAAAATCGTTGAATGGGCTAAGCGTTACGCCAAAGAAAACGGAAAAGAATATATTCGTCTTGATACACACAGTGGCAACGAAAGAATAAATAAATATTACACTAGTTGCGGTTTCGAATACAAAGGAATAAGCACTATTGAATGGACAAACGAATTACCTGAACATTATAAAGAAGGTTCTTTTAGTTTATTTGAGATCAGATTGTAGAAAATGCTATCGGTACTTTTCGAAATCAACCTCAACTTTTTTAAACCATTCTGAGTTTTCCAGTATCGAATTCATACGGATTAAACCATCCTGATTATTTTCGGCCATTATAAAAGCAAAACCCCAAATGTCTTTTGAAAGTGTAAATTGTCCAATCTCCGAATCATAAGAGAGTAGAATTTCATCATTCATCCATAAATCTGAAACTTCTATCATTTTAGGCTGTATTTCGCTTAAGGCAAAGACAAAATCTGAAACAAAAGATTCATTTTCTGCGCCATCAAAAACTTCAATCAAAAGATTTTCTGATTTATAACCGGGACGAAAATAGTATTGATACATTATTCTATTTTTTTATAATGAAATCCCAGATTGTAAGCAGATCCAGCCCAAAACATAAACAATAAAGCGCCAGAATTATCATAAGCATAATTCACCAAAAGTCCGTTATCTTTAGAAAGTCCGATTCTTGTTTTATGGTTGTTATAACCGCCAGCAAGATATGGAACTCCATTCCGTTTTAGGTATTTATTATCCAAGTAGAAAAATCCGTTTTTTAGTTCGCCACCTACTTCGGCATTCTCCATTATTTCATTGTCTTTTTTAGTAATAAACTGTAGTCGGTTTTTATTCAAAAGTTTTACCTCAACACTATAAGAATCTGAATAATCGACTTTTGATTTTTCAGACTTTACGAAATAATTCAAGTTGTATCTAGCCTGAGATTCCTGAGAATCTATGGTTTGAACATTCCCTTTTTCATCGTATTTCAAGTCTGGAAATAGTTCGTATTTACCTTCCAATTTTGATAAATCATTTTCTAACAATGGAGATTTGTTATCCCTAACCATTTTATCTGAAAATGAAGCGCAGGAACAAGAAAGCAAAATCATTACAAAACCAATTATTATTCTCATCAATTACTAGTTTATTATTTTAAAGATAATCTTTATTTCGATAAAAACTCATTCGAAAAGCGTTACTTTTGTTTAGAAAATGAAAACCGTATCTTACAAAAAAGAGCCTGTTTTTTACTGAAATCTATTTTCTTTAAGAATTTTAAAATACCTTTGATTGATGAGCACAGCAACAAAACCATATCACATAGGACGCAAAATTAGCCGAATTCGTGAATTGAAAGACATGAAACAAGAGGCATTGGCGCAAGCTTTAGGAACAAATCAGCAAGCAATTTCTGCTATGGAAAACAGCGAAACCATAGACGACGAAAAACTGAAAGAAGTGGCAAAAGCACTTGGTGTTACTGTTGAAGCTATTCAAAATTTTACGGAAGAAAATATGATTAATTATTTTGCGAATTTTTATGACAATAGCTCTAACTCTGGAAATATCCAACCAAATCATTGTACATTCAATCCATTAGATAAATTGGTTGAAGTTTATGAGGAAAATAAAAAACTTTACGAACGTTTATTACAATCTGAAAAAGATAAAAATGAGTATTTGAAGAAGTTGATGAAAGGAAAATAAAAATGCATTATAAAAGAGACTTTGTAACTTTAAGGTCTCTTTTATAATGCATTTTTAAAAGTTTAGATAAATTTACTTTCCATATTATTGTTTAATATTATCTCGTTTCATTTTCAAATCTACTTTCAACTTTTAAATCGAGATTATTTTTCAATAATAATTGCTTCTTATATAAGTATGGTTTTGAGAAAAAAACCGATGAAAAAATCCAAAAAACAATATTAACTACTAATCCAATTACATAATCTATCGCTCTAGATTCTCTTTCTAATCTCAAATAATAAATTCCACAAGCAGTTAAAATAACAGCACAAATGGGAAGGTACAAAAACCACGTCATTTTACTTTTAAAAACAACAGCCTCATAATTAGCAATCTCTTCAGTGCGTATTCTATTTTTTAAAGCTTCTTCGGCTTTACTTAATCTCTTAGTTTTAATTTCATTTTCGCGTTTTTCAAGAGATAAATTTTCGTAAACAACATCATACTCTTTAATAAATTTTAATTTTACTTCTTGAAACTCTCTATTCAAAGAAAGACTTATTTCTTCTTCGGGTAATCCCTTAAGTCTATTATTATGCAAATTTTTTGCTATCTTAAGTACCTCTTCATCTGGTAATTGCTCAATTTGTAATTCAGTATCTAATAATTTGGATAAATCGGCAATTTGAAAAGTATGATTATCCGGATGCAAATCAAACCTAATCATATTCGCAAATAAAGTTGAAAAATCTAATGGATTCACATCTGTCCCTCCATTATCTATAGCTAGCATATTAATTAGAGTTTCAAGTTTTATTGCTATGGGCAAATCATCTTTAATTGGCTTAGTGTGAGAATATCTATTCACTGATATTTCTTGAGAAAGAATAAATGCTTTTTCATTCTTACGCAAGTACTCAACACCCGCAACTATACCGACATCGTGAAGTAAAGGAGATTCTCTCTTAAAGTTACCTGTTGCCTTTTTATAAATAGAATTAATTAATGCTTTTTTTTCTTCATCATTCTGAGCGGTTTCAATTTCTCTATCTAAAATTTCATCATTATTAAATAATCTAATTTCTTTTGAAGAATCTAATCTTTTTGGAGGTAACGCTATTTGAGAACAAAAAGTTTCATAATCTTCCAATACATAGCATTTCCTTTTAATTGCTGATTGCAAAAAATGATCATCAGTAGCCTTTAGTACATCATAAGAAAACTTTCCTACAGCACGTAGAATTTCTTTCTTTTTATTTGAAATTGTCTTAGTATATTCTACTTCAGTTATATGAAAATATCCTGTGTCAATATTTAACTTCTCAAAAACGTTTTCAAGTTTTTTTATCGCTTCATGATATTCACTTGCTTCAAGTCCAATATTCATTAGTACATTTGTATCTAAAACACATTTTGAATCTCTAAAAGCATTTATTGACATTGGATCAGCTCCAACAGATGATTGTAAAAGATTAGCAGCAAAAGCAGAAGTTCCATACTGCCAAAGATGTGCATCTAAATCAGGGTCTTTTTTATAAATAATACATTCAATGAATTTTTCAATTAACATATTAAAATCATCTGGATGTAATTCTTTATTATGTTTTGTTCTTCTCTTAATATGATCTAATATATCTTCTTTTTTTGTTTTAAGTCTTTCAGTTTTCGTGTAGCACAAATCTGAAATCCATTCTATCGAATATGATTTAAAAAATTCTACTGTTGCATCAGAAAACCACTCTAAAACTGCAGTTCTATCAGAGTTAAAAGGCACAAAGTAATTGTCAATTATTCTTTCTAATCTTTCTTTTGATTCGTTGTATCTTTTTTCTAAGATTTTTACATTTGATTTTGTAAGGCTATATTTCTTATCGTTAATTTTAATTTCATTTTTCTCGAGAAGTTTCTCAATTCCATCAATGATCCTATCTTCTGAAATCGATGTTTGCAACAAGCGATTAACCTCGGTTGAGATTTGATTAATAGATAGTGGTTTTTCAGATTGAAATAATATTCTTATTATTAACTGCGATACAGCATTTTTTGTTAATGATTTCGAAGTACTATCTAATCTTAAATGAAGTGTTTTAATTATTTTATCCAAAGTATCTAATTATTTTACAGTTATTAAAAAATCACAAAATAATGAGTTTAAAATCAAACAAATGTTAAATATAAAAATAATTAAAAATTAAAATCACAATAAACAACATTATTTATAATTTCCGTGATTCGAAAAAAAATATTCAATAACAGGCTAATATATAAACCAGAACACATATATGAAACAAGTATAAATACCTGTTTTTAACAAATATCAAAACAAAAGCCAGTAATTCCATAAAATGAAATTACTGGCTTTTTCTCGCAGAAAGGAAGGGATTCGAACCCTCGATACAGTTACCCATATACTAGCTTTCCAGGCTAGCTCCTTCAACCACTCGGACACCTTTCTAATTTGGTCTGCAAATAACAAAAAAAAAAATGAGTTTAACAAAGTAAATTTAAGATTCGTTTATGCTTTTTCTGAATTCTTCCATAAATAGTTTGACCGCTTTCTTTTGATAACCTCCAATCGTTAACATATACGAATCTCGTTTGGTCACAACTCCTGTAATCTGAATGGCTTTAAGACTATGTTCCCAACCTTTCAATGCCTTTTCGGCTACAATTGTCGCCCAGTCGCTATTTTCTACCATTTGCAGCAAGGCATTAATCGAATTTAACTCTATAGAAATCTTCGGTTTCATATGATGTTTTGCAAACAATATTTCAACATATTCCCTTGAATTCGATCCTTTTCCCGGAAGAATCAATGGCACTTCTTCTATTTTTTTAAATGGTATTTTTTCTAAAACCGCTAAAGAATTTGTTTTAGCAACTGCCATTACCATATTGGATGTAAACAAAAACACTTTTTGAATTGGAGGCCCAATTTCATGCGAAGAAATCACCAAAACCAAATCTAATTCGTTTGCCAGTAATTTCTGTTCCAAAACTTCGGTTGTACCATGTTCTACTATAATTCTTAGATTTTGGTAGGTTTTGGCGAACGTATTTACAACGGGTAAAATTAAAAGGCCAAAAATATACGTCACCCCAATTCTAAGTTCTCCGCCAATCATTTCGTTTAAATCTTCAATAGCTTGTTTTCCATTTTCAACATTTTCAACTACTTTTTTGGCATGAATTAAAAAAACAGAACCTGCTTCTGTCAATTGAACTTTTTTACCAATTCGCTTAAACAAAGGCATTCCGAGTTCTTCTTCCAGTTTTTTAATTTGCTGCGAAAGTCCCGATTGTGTTACAAAACACAATTCTGCTGCTTTGGTAAAGTGCAAAACTTCAGCTGTTTTAATAAAATATTCGAGTTGATAGATTTCCATATTGATAAGTTTTAATACTTATTATCAGTAAAATTATTAATTTTTCTAATGAAATCATAATCCCGACCTTTGTATCAAATAATTACAAGTCATGTTTAAAGCGTTAAAATCAAAAAATTTCAAGTTATTTTTCTACGGTCAATCTGTTTCTGTCATTGGAACCTGGATGCAAAAAACGGCCGTAAGCTGGATGGTTTACAGTATCACAGGATCTGTTTTTTTGCTTGGATTAGCGACTTTTTTAAGTATGATTCCTTCTTTATTTCTGGCTCCGTTAGCCGGAAGTATTATTGGTCGTTATGACAGACACAAAACCATGTTGTTTTTACAATCTCTTGCCATGCTTCAGGCAGGAACTTTGGCTTTGCTTATTTATCTTAAAATCTACAATATCAATTTTATTTTGGCTTTGAGTCTTATTCAGGGAATTATCAATGCTTTTGATATGACCTGTCGTCAGACCATGATGATTGATATTGTCGACAATAAAAAAGATCTTCCTAATGCAGTTGCACTTAACTCCACTTTGAACAATTTTGCACGTATCGCGGGTCCTGCGCTTGCCGGAATCATTCTGCACGAATATGGTGAAGATATTTGTTTTATTGGGAATTTCATTAGCTATGTTCCGGTTTTGATTTCATTAATGATGATGAAAATTACACCTCACATTAAAGCTGAAAACAAATTAAATATGCTGGACGATTTAGTTGAAGGTCTGGATTATGTAAAAAAAGAAACCGAAATGGCGAGAATGCTTTTAATGTTAACTTGCAGCAGTTTGTTTGTAATTTCATTCAACACTTTGATGCCCGTTTTCGCGAAAGATATTTTTAGAGGAAATGCCGAAACTTTTAGCTGGTTTGAAAGCGCTGCCGGAATTGGTTCTGTTTTATCTGCCATTTATTTAGCCAATCTAAAATCTGCAGAAAACATGAGCAAACTGATGATTGCCGCAAGTTTACTTTTGGGTTTCAGTGTCATTATTCTAGCCGTTTCAAGCAGCATAACAATTGCTCTTATCTGTATGACATTAAGCGGAATCGGAATGATGGGACAAACCTCATCTATCAATATCTACATTCAGACGCACAGTTCTGTTAATATGCGTTCCAGAAGTATTAGTTATTATATGATGGCATATCAGGGAATGATTCCTGTTGGAAGTTTAATTATTGGGTATGTTTCTCACTCTCTTGGTGTAAGAGCTACCGTTGCCATTCAGGGAATTATTTGTATTATTTCTGTTATTGTTTATGTGTATTATAAAAAACATAAAGCTTCAGATGAGTTGGAGACTTGTCCTGTAACTTACGGAAATTCCAAAAAATAAATTCCAAATTCCAAATTTTACTTTTTGAACCATATAAGGGATATAAGTTCATTTAATTAAGCTGGTTATTTGCAAATGCGTTCTTGGTAATACAAAGGGAGTCGTTTAACTTTGTCAAGGTTCATTGCCATTTTTATTTCAACTCAATCTTGTCATTTCGAGGAACGAGAAATCTCCGCAAGAAACTCGACAAAGATTGGGTTTTCATTGCGGAGCCACTTGCGGAGATTTCTCGTTCCTCGAAATGACAAACTGTACCGTTCAACTTTGTCAAAGTTTTAAACGCAAAGTATTTGGAATTTGGAATTTAAAATATTGGAATTTAACTTTAAGAAATCTCTCCACGCAAAGCCGTTTCAAAAATCTCTTTAAAACCTTTTTGAGGAATATTATGACCAAGCAAATACATCAATTTTGTAATTGCTGCTTCTGTAGTAATATCTTTTCCAGAAATAACTCCAAGGGATTTTAAGGCTGTACTGGTTTCATATTGTCCCATGTTTACGCTTCCGCCTGAACATTGTGTTACGTTTACAATGTGCATTCCTGATTTTATGGCTTTTTCTATCAAATTTAAAAACCATTCTTCGGTTGGCGCATTTCCAGAACCGTAAGTTTCCAGAACAATTCCGCGTAAACCAGATGTTGCAAGGATTGAAGCCAAAACAATTTCGCTCATTCCTGGGAACATTTTAATAATCGCTACGTGATTATCCATTCTTTTGTGAACAATCAGTTTTGCATCTTTATTTACAGGCAGAAACAAATGTTTGTTCAATTTTAAATGAACACCAGATTCTACCAATTCAGGATAATTGGGTGCTGTAAAAGCTCTAAAATGCTCTGCATTTACTTTAGAAGTTCGGTTTCCGCGGTATAATTTGTATTCAAAATACAAACATACTTCGTTAATAACTGGTTTTCCATTTTCTAAAAGTGAAGCAATCTGAATCGCCGTAATCAGGTTTTCTTTTGCATCGGTACGCAAATCTCCAATTGGCAATTGCGAACCTGTAAATACTACAGGTTTTGATAAATTTTCTAGCATAAAACTCAATGCCGAAGCCGAATAGGACATAGTATCCGATCCGTGAAGCACTACAAATCCGTCGAAAGAAGCATAACTTTCTTCAATAATAGTGGCTATTTTAGTCCACATTTCAGGATTCATATTCGAAGAATCTATTGGATGTTCAAATGAAATCGATTCGATCTCACAATCCAATTGTTTGATTTCTGGAATCTTCTGTATTAATTTACCGAAATTGAAAGCTTTAAGTGCGCCAGTCTCAAAGTCTTTACTCATACCGATAGTTCCTCCGGTATAAATCAGTAATATTTTAGCTTTAGATGACATCTTGGTATTTTAATTTATTGACAACAGGATTGGCATACATGGCCAAAAACCCTTGTCTTGTAATAGGGTTATCGCTTCCGATACGCATTTCTAAACGACGCTCAAAAAGTTGTTTTTCGCTCTCTTTGTATTTGTCAGCAAACTTATTTGTTTCGTTTAAAATATCGTATGCGATAAAGTTAGTCGGCCATAATTGATAGTTTTTCAAAATAACATCATCAATAGTCTGTGCCAAAGCCTGAACTTGTTTGTTTGCATTATCATTTTCAGCAACAATCTGATCGATTTCTGTATCTAAAACATCGCCTACTGAAATGTGTATTCTTTTTTTAGTTCCCATGATACCACTTATAATGGTCATGAAATCCTCGTTTTTATCTTTAACGTAAACTTCGTTATTGGCTTCTGCCATTAATTGTGGCATTTTCAACACGTCTGTTGGATCATATTCATAAGAAATAGAAACTGGAACAATTTTTAATTTCTTAAAATAAGTCATTAAATCTTCTTCATCAGAACCCATTCCGATCATTTTTAAAACTCCTGGATTGGTTTCGTCATTTCCGTCTTTCGTTCTTCCTTCTCTTTGCGCAATCCAAACCGAACGATTTTCGCGAAGCAATAACTGTCCCATATATTCTGCCAAAAGTTTAGAACTTTGAAGCATTTCTCTAGGTGTTAATCCTCGTAAAACCAAGAAGTTTCGGTTTAATTTGGCTAAAGTTGCTAAAAAGGCCTTTTGTACTAAATTATCTCCAATCGCAGAAGCTGTCATTACCAAACCATGTTCGAACAAACAAACATTTAATAATGTAGTATCTAAAAGAATATCTCTATGATTTGAGATAAATAAATAAGAAGTATTGGGTTCCAATTTTTCAAAACCTGAAGTCGTTAATCCTTCAGAGCTTTTTTCAAGCACTTTTTGAATGGTGTTATAAATAAAATTGCATTGGAAATCACGAATAGAGTGTGTTTTCTTTAATTGTTCCTTCCAAACCTCATCTTCCACATCCGGAAAAGTAAAGTTCATCATGGTTTTCATCATCGGATGATTGACAACACCATGAAGTGCTTCATTTATTTCGGAATCATAAAAAGGTCGAATGGCATCAAATCTCTGCATTATTTATATTGGTTTTAAGTGGGCAAAAGAACAAAAAAAAAATTAAAGTTTTGTAAGGCACAGGTTAAATCCCAAAAACGTCTTTGGAATTTTGAGTTGTAATTGTAGCGATTTCTTCTTCAGAAACACCATAAATACTGCTTAACTTGGCTATAACATTGACCAAATAACTGCTTTCGTTTCTTTTTCCTCTATATGGAATTGGGGCTAAATAAGGTGAATCTGTCTCCAGAACGATGTGTTTTAAATCAATTTCATTTAAAAACTGATCAATTTTTCCGTTCTTAAAAGTCACAACACCGCCGATTCCTAATTTCATATTATAAGAAATTGCCTGCAATGCTTGTTCTAAAGTTCCGGAAAAACAATGAAAAATCCCAAATAAATCTTCAGATTTTTCCTCTTCTAAGACTTCAAAGATTTCATCAAAAGCTTCACGGCAATGAATTACAATGGGCAATTTGTATTGTTTTGCCAGCTGAATTTGTCTTTTAAATGCAATTTGCTGCTCTTTTAAATGCGTTTTATCCCAATATAAATCGATCCCGATTTCGCCAACTGCGTAGAATTTTCGTTTTGATAATTCGGTTTCTACATGTTGTAATTCTTCCAGATAATTATCTTTCACGTAAGTAGGATGCAATCCCATCATTAAGAATACATTATCAGGATAATTTTTCTCTAAATCGTACATAGATGGAGTTGCCGCAGCATCTATTGCAGGAATAAAAAAACGGGTTACTCCAGCAGCAATGGCACGTTGCATCATTTCGTCACGATCCTGATCAAATTCTTCAGAATATAAATGCGTGTGGGTATCGGTAATTATGGGTGTTGAATTCAAGGCTTGTAATTTTAAAGTGGTCAAAATTACGACAATATTAAAAGAATACCAATTCCGGATGAAATGGAACGCTGATAATACCAATTCACTTTCGTGAAAACGCTGATGAAAACGGATTTTTACTTTTTGAGATGACTT
This sequence comes from Flavobacterium panacis, assembly GCF_024649945.1. Classification (GTDB taxonomy): domain Bacteria; phylum Bacteroidota; class Bacteroidia; order Flavobacteriales; family Flavobacteriaceae; genus Flavobacterium; species Flavobacterium panacis. The sequence goes on from NZ_JANKMS010000008.1 coordinate 21,791, forward strand.
AAAAACAAAAACCTTTGCCAAAGCTTAAAAACTTTGACAAAGGTTTACAAATTAAAAACTAAATTTTTGTCTTCTTGAAGAACGAAGAACCTCACAAGTAGCTTCGCAAAGAAAACCCCCATTTTTTCCGCAAATTAACTAGTGTGGTCCTTCGTTCTTCAGGATTACAAATTGTGCTTTACTTTCCTGTTTCTATATATAGCAAAGCCCGTTCCAAAACCTCATCTTTTCCTGCTTGAATTCCTTTTATTGTTGGTTTTACTTCAATATCGGGTACAATTCCTACACGTTGGGTTTGTCTACGATCCGGATAATAAACTCCAAGTCCCGTATATCTGGTATGAAATCCTTTGAAATCAATATCAATTGCATTTCCGTCTGTACCTGCGGTTTGACTTCCAATAATTGTAGTATTATCAGCAGTTTGAAAACACATCGCTGTCCATTCTGACTGACTAAAAGCGTCTTCATTAAGCAAAACAATTACTTTTCCTTTATAATTGTCTTTGTTTGCAAAACCCGCTTTTCGTCCTTCTATCCATTGATATTTCCCTGGATATTTTAAATATGGTTCGGTATAATCACAAAATTTCTTTTCCTCAGCGTTTAAAAAATCTGAAATCTCTTTCCAAGTATCATTTGGATAATTTCTCATATCAAAAACAATTGCTTTTGTCGATTTAAGCGCATCAATCATGTCTGGAATGTTTTTTGATTTTATTACACCCATATCAACATAACCAATATTATTATCGAGAAGTTTAAATTTATCTTTCTTTTTTAGCGCTCCTTTTTTAAATTCATTTCTGTGAGAATCATGATAATCAGACCATATCATTGCTCTTGTTTCGTACTTACCATCAGATAAAAATTCAACTTTAACATTCTCAGATTCGCTAGTCAAAATTCTCTTTACGGCTTTATCCAAATAAGACGACTCGTTTGATGCGCAAATTAAATTTCTCTTTTCTTCCGCAAGTTCTTTGATGGTTTTATCGTTGATTTTAGTAATTACAGTTCCTATTTTAATGTTATTTGCTTCAGCCAAACTATCTGCTAAAATCTCCGTAATAACCAATTTATCATCAATTATTTTACCTGTTGCTGGTAAATAACGTCCTGTAGTAATTCCGGTTTTAGGAAAATCTCCATAAAGCACAAATTCAACATGCGTGTCGTTAAGTTTAGTCGACAATTTTTTTAATACAATATAGAAATCATATTCAGTTGTAGCATTTCTGACTTCTGGCAATGCTTGTTCTAAACTCAAGTCCCATTTTTGATCCATTATATATTTATAAGGAAAATAATATTCAATTAAATTCCAGTACGCAAAAAGCATTAACAGTCTAGAATTCTTATTATTATAGTCCAAATCAAAATAGTTTTTTAGTTTTTTAAAACCGTCAAAACCATAACCAAATTCTTCTTCATTTTGAAATCTATTGTCTTCAATAAATTTCAATTTTTTAGAAAGTTTTTTAGAAAAAAGTTTATTATTAAACCAGCTTAAATCGAAGTTTTTGTCGAAAAGTTCAACCTCTTTTGGAATAATAATTGGCGCAATTTCTTGTACTGGACCAAGTTCATCGATCCAATTTTCTAGAATTAATGAAAACTCTTCTTTGGTTTGCGCTTTTTCAATTTTAGGTAATTTCTCCAAAAGCTGATTGTCCCAATTGAATTCTCCGTTGGCTACTTTCGGATGGTAATATTTTAAGAAACCCCATACTTTACAGGTTGCAGTCAATTTTTCTACTTCAGTAATTTTTGAAGCACTAAAAATAGTTTGCGACAACATAACAAGAAAAACTACAACAGTTTTTTTCATTTAGATTTCTGGGTTAAGTTAATTTGCGTTTGGGGCAATTCTTTTAAAAAGAAAATCGAATTTAGAACTAAAATTCCAAATTCGATTGAGGTTTCCCGTATTAGGGCTATTTTTTTTAAAAAAAGTTGAAATTTATTCCAATTCTTCTAATAAATGTTCTACTTCATCGTAATCTTCATAATCCTGAGAAATGGTCTGTAAAACCTCTTTACATTCTTTATATTTTCCTTGTTTCAACTTAGATAAAGCCATATTCCACTTTGCTTTTTCTTTATAGACTGAATTTCCAGATTCTAACTCTTTAAAGATAGTTTCAGCTTTTACGTATTTGCTTACCTGCAGTAATGAAACACCATAGAAATATTTAATTTCTGGTGAATTATCTTCTTTCAAAATACTTTCAAAAAGCGGAATTGCTTTCTCATATCGTTTGCCATTGAAATCATTTTCAGCTTTCTTTAATGTCTCCTCAGAAACACCTCTTTCTGTAAAATAAGCACTTTCGGGATGATTGTAATCTTCAAAATTCGGATAATGATTATAATCAAAATAAAACAGTGCAAACATAATAGCCACTGAAGCCGCAACCGCCAGATACCAAGGCTTAAGCGAAACAACTTTTGTTTTCTTTTTGTTGAAATATTTATCGGAAATTCGAGTCAGATTTTCTTTAAAAACTTCGCGTTCCTGTTCGTGACTGAATTTATTTTCTAATTGAAAATGCATTTCTTTGAAACTTTCCAATGCCGATGCCAATTCTGGATCTTCGGCTAATTGTTTCTCTAAATTGCTTTTTTCATCAACGGATAGTTCGCCCTGAAGATATTGATCAAATAAGATATAGCGTTCTTCGTTCATGATTAATTATTTTTTAAAGAGTTAAAATTTTTCGCTTCCTGAATCCACTGCGTTAATTGGCCCACACATAACGACTTCTTTTTTCGAACATAACCGTAAGTCACATTGAGTTTTTCGGCCACTTCTTCCATCGATTTTAAACTGAAACTAAGTTTTAAAACTTCTTGACATTTCTCTCCCAGTTTCTGAAACATGGTATCAAAAAGCTTTTGTTTTTCGTCAAATTCTTCTGTTTGAGCAATTAGTTCGTGTGCAGATTCATTGATAGATACTACATTCTCGTAAATTGTTACCCCTTTGTTAGATGATTTTTTCAATTCGTTTAGCCATCGTCTTTTGCACAATAAGAAAAAATAGGCATCAAATGGACAAGTCAAATGAAGTGTATTGGCTTTCGCCTGATTAAAAAGCAAAATCATAATTTCCTGAATCACATCCTGCGCCTGATCTTTATCTCCCGAATTGTTGGTGATAAACATTACCACTTTTGGAGCATACTTCTTATATATCATTTCGATCACTACCGAATCATTTGCGGCTAGTCCATCGATATATTTTTGGTCAGGATGAATTTTGTTTTGATCCATAGAAAGAAATTTTAATAGCTAATTTAAAAAAAGAATCTCAAAAAATTTTAAAACAATGGGTAACAATAATTCAGCCAATTGTATCTATCGAAACAAAAGTCTTTTAAAAACCTTTAAAAAATTAAAAGAAATGGAAAGTTACCAATTTGTAAATGAGAAAAATTTGGATCGATTCTACGAAATAATTGCAGCCAAAACACGCAGCGGTTTTGTAATTACAGAACATAGTGAGAAACTGCCTTATGTGGTTTTATCCAAAGAAAAAAAAGCAATCAATCACGCACTGCATTTATTTATCAGCTGTATGACTTTAGGTTTTTGGCTCATTGTATGGATTTACCTTATTCTAAACTTTTCCCGCAAAAAAGACATTCTCGTTGCTGTTGATGAAGACGGAAATCTTTTTGAAGACAAATGTCTTTCGGCTTAAATAAAAAAAATCAAAAACAGGGGTAACAATTTTTAAAGCCATTTGATTTAACAATATAAAAGCCTTTAAAATTATTTTTTGAAAACAGGGGTAACAAAATAAAACCCAAATTGATTTAATTCTATAATTAACAACCAAATCTGAAAACCACTTGAAACGATCAAGCCAGATTTATAAAAACTAGAAATTATGAAAACAAATTTTAGAAAAATCGGACTTTTAATAATAGCTATGACAACTTTCGCAAGCTGCGATAACAGCGACGGAGAAGATATCAAACTTTCACCTCCAACTGCAGCCGCTTTTAAAAGCATCAGTGAAAAAGGCTTAAAAAGAAACACTCAAAATTTTACCATGACGGCGGGCAACGGAGTAGTAACTCTCACTTCCGCAAAGGGTGTCAAGCTTTACATTAACGGAGACTGTTTAACTAAAAATGGAAATCCAGTAACAGGACAAGTTGATATCGAGTTTGTCGAACTTTTTGATAAAGGAAATATGCTTGTAACCAATAAACCAACAATGGGAATTACAGCAGACGGAAAGAAAAACTTGTTAATCTCAGGTGGTGAATTCTTCATCAAAGCAACTCAGGGGGGAGTCGAATTACAAACTTCATGCTACATGAACATGATTGTTCCAACAGCACTAACAAATGGGTTTGATAACTTAATGACTTTATGGACTGGAGTTATTGATGAAGATGGTGAACTAGCCTGGAAAGACGGCAGAGGTGCTGACGGAAAAGGCGGCGTACAAGGCGAAGGAAACAATTATTATGTAACTTTTGGCAACTTTGGATGGACAAACGTGGACCGTTTTTATAGTGATCCAAGACCAAAAACAACTATTCTAGTAGATGTTCCAGAAGGTTATGATAATAAAAACAGTGCCGTTTATCTTTCTTATGATGGTGAAGGAACAAATGCTCTAGCTAAATTAGACACGTACACTGCCGAAGGATTGTTTAGCGAACATTATGGACAAATTCCGATTGGATTAGCTTGTCACATCATTTTTGCAACCGAAGATAATGGAAACTGGCGCTATGCAATCAAAGGAGTGACCACAACTGCAAATGCTGTATATACCTTTAATCTTGCCGAAACAACAGTCGGTACCGAAGCTCAACTTGTTGCTGCAATTAATGCCATTCAGTAACTTACAAATGCTTTTTTTAAGAAAAAGTGGTGATTTGCTCATCACTTTTTTTTACATTTAATCCTGTTTGAAAGTTTGTCCAAGAAATTTTTGAACCCAAAAACTGTCTAGTTATGAAACCACAACTGTCTATTTTCTTTATTCTATTTTCTATTTTTTCAATAGGACAAACCAAAGTCAAAGACACTATAACCCGAAGAGCCAATATTGGTTTTACCCAAAACGGAAATCGGGTGAGTTTTAAACCAGAAACACCGCCTTTGATTCCGATTGCGGGTGCACCAAAACCAAGTTATTCCTATTTATGGGAATTGGGTGATGGGCATTACAGCAAAGAAGCTGAACCTAAACACGTCTATAAAAAGAAAGGAAATTATACCACAAGACTGGCTGTAACCAATAACTACGACAATGGGAAACCGCCAGCGACACGTCCGAAAAAAGTAGCAATAAACGATATTACAGATCCTAATTTTAACGACATTGCTTCTATTGCCGATCAGAATGGTTTTGCGATTATTAAAAACTGTGATCCTATTCCGGACCAGGAAATGGTAGTCGTAGTAAGTTATCAAAATCTGGAGAATTATGTTTCTAACGGAAAGCTGTATTTGTTTTATAATGAAAAGCAATTCAAACACAACAATTTTGAATTGAGTGATTTTAGAACGTACGCTGGTGAACGTGAAGTAAAAGAAAACCTTGTTGTGGCAGTTAATGATTTAAACGATTCGAATCATTTTCTGGCTTCCGCCGAAGGGAATTTCAAAACCAAAAAATACAGAAATACAACTACAGAAGAAGATTTAGATGCTTCGCTTTTAGATGCCAACAAAACCTATCACAACGTTTCTGTTTTAGAATTTGATGATGCTAATCCGGGAGAAACACGTAATGTTTTTTATACTTTCAAAACCACTCCCGAAATGATAAAAGATACGAGTGCCACAGTCACTATGCGTGGTATTTTTGTACCAAACCGAAGCTATAAAAATCATAAAGTTAAAAAGCTTGAAATGGAAATTGTAACTTCTCACGATCCGAACAAAATGGGATCGAATGGAAGTTTTATGAATTATAGATTAGTTCGTTTTAAAAGGGTCAATTTCAAAACCCGTTTTCAAAACAACGGAGAAGGTCCAGCAAGAAAAATTCGTTTAGAAACAGATATTCCGGATATGTTTGATAAAAAGACTTTTCAGATTGAAAGTATGTATCCAGAATGTCCGATTTGCCCAAAAGGCGAAGAACCAACGGTAAGTTGTCTTGATACGATTATCAAGCAAAAGCAAATCATTTTTACTTTTAAGAACATTTATCTTCCTGGAAGCGAACAGAAAAATGTTCAAGAAAAAGATTCTACAAAAGGTTTTGTCAAATATTCGATGAAGTTTGGAGAGGATTTTCATAAAGTAAAAACCAAAAGCCGAACTGCCATTATTTTTGATAAAAATGAACCAATAATTACGAATTATGCCACTACCCGATTCCTACCCGGAATTTCGATTGGTGCAAAAGCAGGTTACAACTTTTATTCGGATTTGGATAAATCGACCAGCTATTTTGTTGGCGCAACACTTTCGCCTTTTAAATCATATCGTTTTTATTGGCAAGTCGAATGGGTAAATGCTTTAAATCAGTACAACAGTGCAACCAATGTCGTGGATGCCTTTAATACTAATGCAAACGGAACGAGGCAATTAGTTCGAACCACAACGACTACAGAAAATAAAAACATCAATTGGGAAGTTCCTGTTTTAATTCGTTACAACATCAATAATTATATCGGAGTTGGAGCTGGAATTCAAGCCAATATAAATGTCTCTGCCGAACAAAATCAAAACATAACGGTTGATACTTATGAAGGCGACAAAGAGAATTTTTTAATCAGTTCGACTACGAGTTCTAACAAAATCAAAAACTCTTTTACAGATGTAAAAACAGGCGTATTATTTGATTTAACGGCTGGATTTGCAAGAATTGGACCAAGCTTGGGTGCACGCTATGTGATTAATTTTGAACAGAATTTTAATTACTTTCAGGTTTATGGAATATGGAAATTTTAAGCGCTGTACCACAGAGATACACAAAGATTGCACAGAGATACACAAAGTTACTTTAATTCTTTGTGTGTCTTTGCGAAAAACTTTGCGAATCTCTGTGGAATTTTAAAAAATCTTAATATGAACTTACATCACTTATATGGTTTCATCTTTCTTTTCCTGAGTCTAAATGTTTTTGGACAAAATCGGGAAGATCAAATCTATAATGTCGTGGATAGTTTTACCGCTAATCCTTCTTCGGAAGCGTTACAAAATTTAAGAAATACAGAAAATGATTTTTGGAAAAGTACTAAACCAAAAAACAAAGACGAACTGCTGGCAATTGTAATTTTAAACTGCAATAAAGCCTATTATGAAAATCAGTTTGGGCAGACTCAAAATGCGATTTCGAGTTATGAAAAAGCTTGGATGGTTTACCAAAACAACAAACTACAAAATTATGATATTGTCGAATTCTGCCTGAAACCTTTAGGAAATTTGTACACGGTTTTGGGCGATTATAAAAATGCCGAAAACACTATCAAGCAATACTATTTTATTTCTAGTGAAGAAAAGAATGAGAAACAAAAAACTGCTGCAATTTTAAACTTATCAAACGTTTATCAAAACTCGGGAAGAGTTACTGAAGCAATTAAAATGCTTGAAAAAACGATTCGTTCAGAAAAATTGGCGCCCACTCAAAAAGGACTTTTATTAAACAATTTAGGTACAAATTATCTTTTAAGGAATATTAACGAAGATAATTATGAAGCAGAAAATGCTTTTTTGAAAGCCATTCCGTTATTAAAAAATGATAAAACCGCCTTAGAAAATTTATACAATACTTACATCAATCTTTATAGAATAAAAGTAGCTTTTCATGCAAAAGAAGCAGCACAATATTTTTCAAAAGCAGAAGCGATTTTTGAAAAACTACCGCAACAGGAACCTAGAAAAAAAGCAAAGTTTTATCTGGAAAAAGCATATCTCTTACTGAAAAGAAACAATTTAGACGAAGCACAATCTGAACTAAAAACAGTTTATAAAATTTTAGTTCCTAATTATCAAAATCAGAAAAATGTGCTTCCAGACAAAAATACACTCTTTGCTGAAACTGTTTTGCTGGATGCTTTAGATTTACAAGCTGAACTTTATCTCGCTCTTAAAGAACCCAAAAATGCATTAAAAAGTTATTCGCTTTCTTTTCATATTGAAGAATTATTTCGATCACTTTTGGTTTACGAAGATTCTAAAATTGTAACTCAAATTAGAAATCGAAATCGCACAGAAAAATGCCTCGATATTTATCAATCTCTTTTTGAAACCGAAAAGAAAGCAAGTTATATCGAAGCTGCTTTTAAACTTGCTGAACACACTAAATCTGTCGTTCTAAAAGATCATCTTCGTAATTTGGAATCGCTTCCGAGGGAACAAAAAATAATTTTGCAACAGATGCAGAATTGGAATACCATTATTCTAAAAGAACAACAGAAACAAGAACTGGCAGATATTTCAAAAATAAATGAAGCCATTCAAAAGCAAAATAAATTAATGCTTCTGTTGAAATCAAACGAAGAAAAAAACAACAAAAAAAGTCAGGCTTCATTTGATTTACAAAATTTATATACCAAACTCAAGAAAGATGATGCTGTAATGTACGAGTATTTTTGGGGCTCTAAAACCGTTTATTTATTTATAATTCAAAACAATCATATCGAATTAAGATTTATTTGTATTGGTCACATATGTGGTGAATCTATACTATCTTACATTGATCTTTTTTATAAACCCGAGTCTATTTTAAGCGATATTGGGTATTTTCAAAAAACGGCGTTTTATGCTTATAAAAATCTTCTGTTACCTGCAAAATCTGACTACAAAAATCTTATTATTATTCCAGACGGACTTTTGAGTTTATTGCCTTTTGAAGCCTTAATTACAAAACAATCCAAAACGACAAATTTTGCCAAAATGAATTATTTGGTAAATGATTTTGACATTTCGTATAATAATTCGGCTGAATTGTATTTGAATTCAAGCGCTATTTCAAACGACAAAAGAAATATTTTGGGTGTTTTTCCAATTTTTGAAAAGACCAGTTATGCGCTTCGATTTTCTAAGAATGAATTACAATCTATCAAACAAAATTTTGACGGTCAGTTTTTTGAAAATGAAAATGCTACCTTTTCTAACTTTAAAAACAATATCACAGGAAAATCTATTATACATCTTAGTACTCATGCTTCTTCTGGTGATTTTGAAGCTCCCGCAAGTATTAGATTTTACGATCAGGAAATCTTATTTTCCGAATTGTATAATTTACAACTCAATCCTGATTTGGTGGTGTTAAGTGCGTGCGAAACCGGAATTGGTAAATTGTATAAAGCAGAAGGCCCAATGAGTGTAGCACGAGGTTTTCAGTTTGCAGGAGCACAAAACTTGTTGTTTTCTCTATGGAATGTAAACGACTATACAACTTCTGTTTTCATGGATAATTTTTATAAAGATCTGAAAAATAATGCTTCTTTTGTGCATGCCGTTTCAGATGCAAAAAGAGCATTCCTGAAAGATAAAAACATTCCGAATGCAAAAAAATCTCCTTATTACTGGAGTGCTTTTGTGTATTATGGAACGATTGAAAAGGAAGCCAAACCAACAAATTATATCTTCTATATCATTAGTTTTTTGGCTGTATTTGGCTTATTTTTGGTTTTCAATCATTACAGAAAATGGAAGATCTTCACAAAATTCTCAAAATCGGGAATTACAAAAAAATAAAATTCAAGATTACTAAAACGCAGCATTTGCAGATAAAAGCCAAAATTAATGGTATCAAGGGAACTTTTATTTTAGATACGGGCGCATCCAATACCTGCGTTGGTTTTGAATGTATTGAACATTTTGAACTTGCTGCTAAAAATTCTAAGACCAAAGCTTCTGGAGCTGGCGGAACAGGAATGGATACACAAATTTCTTCTCAAAACAAATTACAATTAGGAAGCTGGAAAAATAAGGATTTTAGCATTGTTATTTTTGATCTTTCGCATGTCAATGAAGCGTTAGAATCTTTTAAGGCAAAACCTGTTCATGGTATTATTGGAGCTGATGTTTTATTGGAAGGAAAAGCAATTATTGATTATTTTAACCATTATTTGTATTTAAAATAAGACAATTTAGTTTTTTTGATATATTTGTTAAGCCATTTTAACAAATCTATCCCTATGAAAAAAACTCTACTTTGTTTTCTTTTTTTAGTATTTACAAATTTATTTTATGCCCAAGTCAACTCAATAGAACATTGTTTTGGGGATAATTATTTTGATTTAACTGCTAACAATTCTCTTTTACTTGGCAATTTAAATCCGGCAGAAACTACTATCAGTTTTCATTTGAGTCAGGATGATGCTAATACCAATACAAATGCAATAACACAGCCATCGCTTTATAACAGTTCGGCACCAACTAAAACAATTTATGCCAGAATTGATAATAAAGGAACAATTACAACTAATTTTTTCGATTTAAAAATATATAATGTAGCCAATTTTACAACTACAAAAATTGATGTCAGTTGTTATGGCATGAACAATGGTTTTCTAATGGTTAATTCATTTGGTGGCAAAGCTCCTTATGCCTTCAAATTAGATGATGGCCCTTTTGTATATTATAGTTCCAATCCAATTGTGACTTTTACTAATTTATCGGCAGGAACACACACAATACAAATGAAAGATGCCTTAGGTTGCATTTCACCTCCTACAGCAATAGAAATTCTCCAACCTGTTGTTTTAAATGTATATGCTACCGTTTCTTCAAACAAACATATAATTGTTACTGCTACAGGAGGATCTGCAGATTATAAATTTTCTTTGGATGGATATAATTTTCAAACTGAATCTTTTTTTGCTAATCTGCAACCTGGCGATTATACTGTCTATGTAAAAGACTCTAATGGTTGTACAGCCGAAACTCCTATCGTAATTTACCCTCCTCTAACCATAGCTGCCGATGCTACCATGATTAATTGTAATAATTCAACTGGTACAATTACAGTAACGGCAACTGGTGGTAAACCTTATTATACTTATTCTATCGATGGAACTAATTTTAAAAATTCAAATGTTTTTACTGATTTAGCTGCAGGAAATTATACTATAAAAGTTCGTGATGAACTAAATCAACTAGCTTCTTCTACAATTACGGTTAATGTTACACCTCCACTTAAAATCGTTCCTGGACTTCAAAATGTAAATTGTTTCGGTGCGCAAGATGGCATGATAACCCTTAATGTAACTGGAGGAAAAGCACCTTTTACTTATAAACTAAAAAATAGTTCGGGCACCACTTTAGCCACAGAACAGCTACAAAGTTCTACTATATTTTTTACAAGTTTACGTAGCGGCTCTTATCTCACTGAAGTTACTGATTCCGAAGGATGTGTCGCTCTAATGAGTTTTGATATTACGCAACCTACTCCTCTAAATGTAGAACTATCTATTTCCAAACCTGTCGATTGTTCAAGTAATGCTACTATCACAACATCGGTAACTGGAGGTATGCAGCCTTATAAATATTCCATTGATGGTATTTCTTATGTTGACAACAAAACTTTGACTGATATAGCACCTGGTACACATTCTATTTTTGTAAAAGACCAAAATGGCTGCGTTGTAACTAAATCAATAACTGTTGATGCATATAATTTCAGCCTACCTATTATTACTGTAACTCCAATTTCTTGTCTGACTGAAAAAGGATCAATTACTGTTCAGGGAACAAGTGGAAAGATTCCGTATGAATACTCCTTAAACGGAATGCCATTTGGATCGAATAACATCTTTAATAATTTAGCTGCAGGAAACTACTCCATTACTGTTAAAGATTCTCAAGGCTGCACAACCAGCATAACTGCAGTTATCCAATCTTATAGCTACTTAATTGTGGATGTCATCAGAAAAAACGTAAACTGTTATGGAGAAAATAGCGGTACTATTACAGTAAATGCAGTAGGAGGAAGCTTTCCTTATAGTTATTCTCTTCAAGACTTAAATGGTCTGACAATACGCAAAGCCCAGCAAAATAATACATTTTTTAATTTAGCCGCAGGATCTTATGTAACAACTGTAACAGACAGCAGTGGATGTTTTCTACAAACAGCTCCTGTTTATATTACACAGCCAGCTACGCCTTTTATAGCAAGTGTTACTATCGAAAATCAAACTCTGACTTTTGATGCAACTGGCGGAAGCGATGAATATCAATACGCTATTTCACCCAATCTAGATCAATTTTCGCCAAACAACGTTTTCACAGACTTAACTCCGGGTTTCTATAGCGCACTTGTTACGGATAAAAATGGTTGCTTTAGTCTATTTAATATTATTATCGACCCTCCTGCACCTTCAATTAATGGAAAAACTACTTTAAACGTAGAATTCAAACAAGGCCAAACTTTAGGCGACCTTGTTATCGAAGGTCAAAATATTAAATGGTACAGTACACCTGGAACTTCATCAACTGGAAAAACAAACAAAACTGCTGCCGAAACTCCTCTGCCATTATCTACTGTTTTGGCTGATGGTGTAACTTATTATGCTTCACAAACTATAAACGGAATCGAAAGTAAAGAGCGTCTTGCGGTAACTGCAAAAGTAAACGGCTCACTTTCTACACCAGATTTTGAATTGACTGATTTCAAGTTTTATCCTAATCCTGTGAAACATCTTTTAACCATTAAACACAAATCGGTTATTGAAGACATTCAAATTTTTGCTGTTTCGGGACAATCTGTTTTATTTAAGAAAATAAATAGCACCAATACTGAAATAGATTTATCAAATCTTTCTAAAGGAATGTACATTTTAAATGTGAAAACTGACGGAAAGGAAAAAGCAGTTAAATTTATAAAAGAATAAACTTCTTAAAATCCATAAAAAAAGGCTTCATATTCTAGATTATGAAGCCTTTTTATTTTTATAAGATCTCTTTATTGCTCTATTTCTATTTTTGAAACGGAATGTTTTTTCAAAGAAAAATAAGCGACAATTGTACTCAATAGCATTAAAACTCCACCCAAAATAAATGGTGCTCCTGCAAATTTAAAAGGTGCATCATCGTGAGTAAAAAAGTAAAATGTATTGGCCATCATTGGCGGGCCAATAATAGAAGAAGCACTCATTAAACTAGTTAAAGTTCCCTGAATTTCCCCTTGTTCACTTGGTTCAACTTTACTTGCAACTACAGATTGTAATGCTGGGCCAGCAATCCCTCCAAGGCAATACGGAATTAAAAACACAAACATCATCCAACTTTCAGTTGCAAAAGCGAATAACAACATTCCGATTGTATATAAAGCTAAACCGATGTAAATACTTTTTTCATTTCCAATTTTCGGATTGATAAATCGAACCAAACCGCCTTGTACAACTCCAACCAACAAACCGATTATTCCTAATGAAATTCCGATCATTCTTTCGTCCCAGTTAAATTGATAAATGGTGAAGAAACTCCAGTTACTTTGAACGGCATGTGAACCAACATAAAGTAAAAATATTGCAGCAATTAATCCGATTAAAGTAGGATGTTTTCTTAAACCTAAAATGGCTCCAATTGGGTTGGCGCGTTTCCAATCAAAAGGTCTTCTGTTTTCTTTTTTAAGTGATTCTGGTAGAATGAAAAATCCGTAAAGGAAATTTACCATACATAAAACGGCTGCAGCATAAAAAGGAACTCTAGAACCGTATTGACCTAAAAGTCCTCCAATAACAGGTCCGATGATAAATCCTAAACCAAAAGCAGCTCCAACTAATCCGAAGTTTTTAGCTCTGTTTTCGGCAGTACTTACATCGGCAATATAAGCCGAAGCGGTTGTAATACTTGCACCAGTTACACCAGCTATAATTCTTCCGATAAAAAGCCAAATAATTGTTGGTGAAAATGCTAATAAAATATAATCTAATGAAAATCCGAAAAGAGAAATTAAGATAATCGGTCTTCTGCCAAATTTATCACTCAAATTTCCAATTACGGGAGCAAAAACAAATTGGGTTATCGCATACGCGAAAGTCAACCAGCCACCTATTTTTGCTGCTTCGCTGATGTCTCCGTGAATCAGTTCTTCAATCAATTTCGGAATTACTGGAATAATGATTCCCCATCCTGTGATATCAATTAACATGGTTATGAAAATAAAACCAATTGCCGCAGATTTATCTTTTTGTAGCATAGTAATTTTTGTAAGGTGATGCAAATAAACGAAAAAGCCGTCATTTTTAATGACGGCTTTTTGATTTTATGATGCTCTTCTATTAATTTCATCATCAGAACTTCCATTCAAATTCTTTATCAGTTTTATTGACACATCAATTAAAGATTCAACGGTAGGCTCTCCATTTTCAAACATTAAATGGTCTGTAACATCAATATCTGAACGGATTTTTGTTTTGTCTTTGACATAAAATGTCTTACTCAAACCATTTAAACTTACCACAAAAGAAACCTCATCAAACAAATTTCCACAAATATCTACTTGTTGATAATCTAAAAAATCTGTCCGATATAATCTTAACAAATCTGATTTATAATTTTCAGTTCTTGAATTCTTATTGAACTTTGTTACAATTTCAGAAATCCCATTGTTTGGAATCGTTTCATTATTTTGAAACTGCTCATTAAATGTAGAACTAATACAATTTTTAATCAGTTTAATTTCCTTTAAATCACCATACTCCATCATTCTATTAATCATATTAAAATCTGGTGCAGATTCCAAAGTTACACGATAATCTGAAAATCCTTTCATTCTTAGAAATTCATTAAAAGAATGTTCTAAAACATTTTTGACCCCATGATTCGCTTTCTTTTGAATAACCAAGTAAGCATTTTTCTTGTTTTTAGGAACATGTGCAAAAAAGAAAAAGCTTCTACTTTGTAAATCTTTTTCTCTAACATCATAAAGAAGTTGATTTGTGTTACTCTCTTTAATTTTAAGCTTATCTCCAGTATATGCAAAATCAAATTTGCCATGAATAATTCTACTCGAATCTTCAACTTTTTGTAATCCCTCCAAAGTAAAAGTACGACGATTACCTATGTTATCTGTGTAGTTTCTGATATTCTCATGAATATATGAGCAGAATTCATTTACTGTATTTAGTAAATCTTCTTGACCATTAAAATAGTTCAAGGTTTGTTTCTCATTAACTTTATTTGTAATGGAAACGCGGTAAGTAATTAACTTTACTTTCATTATCCTTTTTTTTATTTAGTTATAGTATTCACTACTCACGTGAGTGAAATGTTAAAACCGTATTTGATTTTGGATTATGAAGATTATAATGTATATTTACATAATAATTGAGATGAGATAGTCTCTTATCTTCTTTTTAATTTATAGCCTCCTACCGCAATAATTTAAAAAAATCCAAGGGTGTTTATTCACCCTTTTTTTATTTGTTTTTTTCTCTCTCTTCCAATTTATTTATTTACGCTTACTTAAGATGAAGTAGTAATTATTTTCTACGCTAACCTTTTTTATATCATAAATATTACTTTCATTTTGATATTCTATTTCTCTTTTGTCAAAAATATGCTTCAAATTGATGTAATAATAATCTCCTGCTTTTGATACTTTAAAAGCACCTTCATTCCCTATCGAAGGAACCATATATATATTTGTATCGTTTGCATCTCTATCGTTAAAACCTATCTTAAAATAAGTTTCCTCGTTTATATCCATAAACGATTTTGCTCCAGATGAAAATCCAAGTTTTCCTGTTTTGTGTATCGAAGCCTTTATTACTCCGTTCGCACTATTTGGATCTTCAAAATTGATAAAATCTAAAAATTCCATATCAATTAACTTTTTATTTTACAAATATACGTATTTAAATTTTAGTAAACAAGTTTTTTTATGGTTTTTTTCAATATTTCAATATAAGCAAATTATTTGTGTATTTATTTGTATTTTTTTACTTGTGTTTTTATTTATTTATTTACTTAGTCAATGAAATATGCATTTAATCTAATTGAATAATAAAAAAATCCCAAATTCCAATTTTAAGGAACTTGGGATTTTTCATTTTGAAATTCCAATTCGGACTTTGGAATTTCGATCAAAAATTAAAACTATTAATGGGTATGTTTTGGATTAAAACCGTCTTCGCTTAATTCTGTGTGCTCATAATCTGCAACCATTTCAGCTTCATAGTCGATTTTTTCTCCTTTAGAGAATTTTCTAATGATTTTCTCCATAATATCATAGATAACTGGAACCACAATTAACGTTAGGAATAATGATGAAATCAAACCTCCGATAATTACCCAAGCCAATCCGTTTTTCCACTCAGCTCCAGCTCCAGATGCCAATGCAATTGGGAACATACCAAATACCATCGCAATTGTCGTCATCAAGATCGGACGTAAACGAGCGTGGTTCGCTTGAATTAATGCTGTTCTGATTGATTCTCCAGCTGCTCTACGCTGATTCGTATAATCGACAAGCATGATCGCATTCTTACACACCAGACCAATCAACATGATTACCCCTAAGATGGTAAAGATATTCAACGTATTGTTTGTTAATGCTAAGGCAAATAAAACTCCAATGAACGAAAGCGGGATCGCGAATAATACGACAAACGGGTGAACGAAACTGTCATATAATCCAACCATTACAAGGTAAACCAAGATAATAGCGGCTAATAATGCGATTCCTAAAGTACCAAAACCTTCTGATTGATTTTCTTGGTCACCACCCCAGATATAGTTAACTCCGGTTGGTTTTTGTAATTTATCTAATTTTGCCTGCCATTGTGTAACGATTGTTCCTGCTGGTACCCCAACGTTCTGACCTTGTACCGTTACAGAAGCCGTTTTATCTCTACGTTCCAATTTACTTGGTCCAGAACCTTCAGTAATAGTAGCAAATTGGTTTAATTTAATCTGCTGACCTGCACTGTTGATGAAAATCAAGTTACTAACGTCTGTGATATTTTTTCTATCAAATTCGTTGTATTTGATGTTGATATCATATTCGTATTCACCAGCTCTAAATTTACCGTCTGTATTTCCACTATAAGCTGTCTGCATTGTTAAACCAACTGTTTGAAGTGTTAGTCCTAAAGCAGCCATTTTATCTCTGTCAACCTGAACGTTGATTTCTGGGTTTCCATCTTCAACTGTTAATTTAATCTCCGTTGTTCCAGGGATAGTACGCAATTCCGCTTCAGCCATTTTTGCAAATTTCATCGCACTTTCTACGTTTGGACCTGTTACAATCAAACCTAAAGTTGCATCTTCCGCAGTACCTAAGATACCTACAGGAACCGTTTTTACTTTTGCTCCAACTAATATCTTCTCTAATTTACGTTTTGTCTTAGCTGCGTAAACGTTGGCATCATCGGTACGGTCTTTTTGTTCGATCATTTTAACATCGATCTCTGCTTTATACGCCGTTGCTTGAGCAGCTCCTAAACCTTCACTGGTTTGTCCCACAGTTGTAATCTGGCTGAAAACATATTTCTCTCCTTTTAAGAAAGCTTCTGCTTTTTGAGTCATAAAGTTAGTCTGCTCCAAAGAAGCATCTTTTGGCATCTCAATTTGTACTAAGAACTCACCACTATCAGATGATGCGAAGAATTCTCCTCCAATGTATCCACCTCCCATTAACCAGAAGATCGTTCCAAAGAACATCACTAAGATGATTCCCATCGTTTTGATATAATGATCCAAACACCAGTTTAGTAAATTAGAAATCCAATCTGTAAAACGAGTCAAGTAGCTTTCAAATCCAAGAATGATTCTTCCAAAAAGATTTTTACCTTCAATATGCTCTAATTTTCCGAAACGTGAAGACAACCATGGAATGATCGTAAACGAAGCTAATAAAGAGAACATTGTTGATATAATTACCGTAACACAGAATTGTGTAATAATGTTCGATACCAATCCAGTACTCATTGCAATTGGCAAGAACACCACCACAATTACCAATGTAATCGAAGTTACTGTACCACCAATTTCAGCAGTACCATCGTATGAAGCACGGATTCTACTTTTACCCATTTCCATGTGTCGGTAAATGTTCTCTAGTACAACAATCGCGTCATCCACAAGAATACCAACAACAAGAGATAAACCAAGTAAAGACATTAAGTTAAGCGTATAACCTAATAAATAGATTCCGATAAATGTAGAAATTAATGATGCCGGAATAGATACCATTACGATTAACGAGTTTCTAATACTGTGCAAGAAGAACAACATTACAAATGCTACCAGAATAACCGCAATTAATAAATCGTGTACAACAGAATCTGCTGCTTCAAGAGTAAAGACTGTACTGTCTTTTGCTACCTCTAATTTTAATTGAGCCGATTTATAATCCGTTTCTAATGTCTTAATTGTTTTAATCAATTGCTCACTTACCGCAACGGCATTCGCATCTGATTGTTTTACAATTTGAAGTACAATCGCACTTTTTTGATCTACACGCGCAATTTTCTCTGCAATTTTTTGTGTATCCTGAACATCTGCAATTTCTCCTAAACGAACCTGAATTCCGTTTTGAGAAGAAACCACTAAGTTTCTTAACTCTTCAACATTTTTATATTTACCCGCTAAACGGATTAAGATTTTTTGGTTACGAGTTTGGATATTACCCGTTGGGAAATCCAGATTCGAAGTTAAAATAGTCTGTTGCACTTGTGGAACTGAAAGTCCGTAACCTTGCATTTTTACTGCATCAAGATTTACCTGAATCTCACGTTCTTGACCACCAATAATATTTACCTGAGCAACCCCTTGTACACGAGATAAAACTGGAGCAATCTTTTTATCGATCAAATCGTAGAAAGCGGCTTCGTCCATTTTACCATTTGCACCAAGCGTCATAATTGGTAAATCACTCAAAGAGAATTTAGTCAATGACGGTGGATCTGCATCATCTGGTAAATCACTCAGAATCGCATTAATTTTACGTTGAGCATCATTCATTGAAATATCTACATTGGCAGTAGAAAGCAATGTAATCGATACTACAGAAAGAGATTCATAAGATTTCGAATCAATTTTCTTGATATTTTCAAGAGAGGCAATCGCATCTTCTATTTTCTTGGTTACCGTATTTTCAACCTCACTTGGAGAAGCTCCAGGATAAACAGTTGAAACCGTAATAACGTTGGTTTCGAATTTCGGAATCAGCTCGTAGCCTAACTGGCTGTAGCTGAACAATCCACCTAAGATTAGAATTGTAAACAGTACAATTACTAACGACGGACGTTTTATGGATATTTCGGCTAATTTCATATATTTTGTTTTAGGCTATAGGCTATAAGCTGCTGGCTTTAGACTTTTTGAAAGGCTTAAAGCTTATTACTTATGGCTTAAAGCGGTACAATTACTTAATAATTTCTACTGTATTTCCGTCTTGTAAGTTGATTTGACCTGTAGTAATTACTACATCTCCGTCATTCAAACCATTGATGATTTCAACTTTATCTCCTAAAATTCTACCAGCAACTACTTTTTTCAATTTAGCAATGTTGTTTTCAACTACGAAAATTTCATTACTGCTCACACTTCCAACAAAAGCATTTCTAGGAACTACTTTTAAGTTTTGTTTTTGATTGTTTGAACCAAAGTTTGCTGTTCCGTACATACCTGCTTTCAAGTCATTGTTAGCATTGTTTGTAATTTCGATTTCAACCGGAAAGTTTAATGACTCATTTGCTTTTGCAGCGATAAATGTAATTTTTCCAGAGAAAGTTTTATCAGGATAAACACTTGCAGTAATGTTTACTGTATTTCCTAATTTTAAACTAGCAACTTGAGTTTCATTTACTGTAACTGTTAATTTTAATTTAGAAACATTTACAATGTCAAACAAAGCAGTTGCAGGCATTCCAGCTAAAATAGATCCTGGCTCGATGTATTTTTTGTTGATATATCCGTTAATTGGGGCTTTTACTTTTGTATCTCCAACGTTGATATTCGCTTGTGTTAAACTAGATTGTGCATTTGTTAAAGCCAATTTTGCCTGATCTAATTGCTGTTTTGTTACACCACCTGTTTTAAAAGCATTTTCGTATCTCGCATAATCCGCTTTTGCATTTTGATAAACAGCCTGAGCTTGTTGTGCATTTACATTAATAACATCACCTCTTACTGTTAAAAGAGTTTGTCCTACTCTTACATAGTCACCTTCTTTAACTAAAACACTGATTACTTTTCCAGATTTTTCAGCAGAAAAAGTCAATTCTTGAATAGGTGCAAAGTTTCCGTTTGCAGTAAAACCTAAGTTAACATCCTCTGTTTTTACCGTTGCTACTTTTACAGAAACTGCAGCATTTTTTTCTGCTACAATTGCAGTTTTACCTTCGTTTTCCGCCTTATTCTTATTTAAAATGTAGTTAATCCCGACAAGAGCCACGACTATGATTACGATTGTTATAATTATTTTCTTCATTGTAATAATTTGTTATTTAGTAAGAGATTTAAGTTCGCCTTTTGATTTGATTAGAGATATTTCGGCAATTTTATAATTTAAAACTGCTCTGGTATAGTTATTTTGAGCTTCAAGTGATGCATTTTCTGCGTCTAACAAATCGGTTAAAGATGCTAATCCCTGAAGATAATTATTTTTGGTATTGCTAAGAATCTCAGTCGCCAAACGCATATTTTCTTTTTGATTTTCGATCGTTACCAGATTATTGTTAATCTGAGTAATAGCATTTCTATAATCTAAATCAAGAGAAAGTTTAGTGTCTTTGATATCTTCCTGAAGTGATCTGATTTCAACGTCTGCCTGTCTTACTTTAGCACGAGTTCCGAAACCTGTAAAGATTGGCACGTGTAAGTTTAAAGCAATTGCAGAGAAATCTGACCAGTAAACTCCTTTTTCTGGTTTTGCAAACCAAGGAAATTCAGGTCCCTGACCAATATAGTTGTAACCAGCAGATAAAGAAAGCGTTGGGTAATATCCTGCCTGTACTGCTTTTTTATTGAATACTAATAGCTCTTCCTGTTTTTTCAAAAGCAGATATTCTGTTCTGTTTTCAACATTTGGCTCTTGGGTTAAAGCAGCAGGAACCACTTCAAATTCTTCTTTTGGTAATACAATTTGAGTTTCAATTGGCATACCCATATAGAACTTCAATGCATTTTCCTGTAAAGTAATCTGATTTTTAATTTGTTGACGCTCTGTATCGATATTAGACATTTTTACGATGATACGATCTAAATCAATTTTTTTAGCAAGACCATTATCAAATTGTCCTTGTACAATATCACGAACCTTTGTAGTATTAACGTAGTTACTGTCTAACAAAATCAATCTTTCTTGCTGTACATAAACTGAGTAATAGTTATTTGCTACTCTCTCAATAACCTGCTCTTCTGTTAACTGATCGTTTATTTGATAAAACTCACGAGTAGATCTCGCTGCTTTTAATCCTGTAAAAACAGATTGATCAAAGATGGCCTGAGTCAAAGAAATCCCTGCAGTAGAAGTCCACTTTTGACCAAATGCTGCCTGAATTGCTGTTCCTGGCGCACCAAACGCAGCTCCATCAATAACAGTTGTCTGAATAATTGGATTGTGTGTTAAATTCCCGTTTGCACTAATTTGTGGCAAAGCTCTTGAACGCACTTCCTGAATTTTATATTCACTATTTTCAACCTGAAGTTTTGCTTTTTTAGCATCAGCTTTATTTTGAAGCGCATAATTGACTGCGTCTTTCAGAGTTAAAGTAGTGGTTTGTGCAGTGGCAGACAAGCCTATTGTACACAAAACTATAAGAAAGATTCTTTTCATAAATGTTACTATTTATTTTTAAATTTGAGATGAGACCATCATTTCATCTTTACCCTCTCAGAAAAATGACAGTCAATTTTGGAATGGTTAATTATTAATTCTTTTTAATTGCTTTTCTAACTCCTCGACTCCTTTATCAGTAGCCATTGCACGAGTATGATATTCTAAAGCTTCTAATTCTATTCTTTGTGCTTCGCTTTCAGAAACGGTATTTTCATTGATATGAAAAACCAGTGTATAATAAAACCTCACATAAACCTCCACATTCAAATCACTTCTGTAAAGTCCCTCTTTAATTCCTTTTTCTATATTATCCCTAAAACATTGTGTACATTGATCCAACTCAAAAGAAAGAATGTTTTGGTAAATCTCAGGATAATGTTTTTTAAGCTGATAAATTGGAGAAGTATCGGTATTGTTTTTAAACATATCACGAAACATTTCTCTAATTTCAAAATTCTCATGAATAGCATTGTAATTCTTTGCTACAATAGTATCCATAATCTCGTGTACCTGTCTGTGCACCATCGAAGTACTTTCTTCAATCAAAACCTCTTTATTGCAGAAATATTTGTAGATCGTTTTTTTAGAAATACACATTTCTCCCGCAATGTCATCCATTGTAACACTTTTAAAACCAAGCTTTAAAAAAAGTTCGCTTGCTTTTGCTATTATTTTCTCTTTCATCTTAAATTCCTCGAATTCTATTACAAATATACCTAGGAAACTCAAATCAAAAAAAATAGTTTCCGTTTTGTTTGTAATAATTTTACATTAACTTATTGATTAAGTAAGATTTATATGCTAAATTCTAAATTTGCAATCAATTTTATATCTTTTCCTAACGCCGAACCATTGTGATGAAATGAATTATAATCTAATCCAAAATCTTGACGTTTAATATCTCCTTTAATTTCAAAAGCAACCTTTTTCTCTCCATTATAGGTATTTACTCCAATAAATTCTGCATCAAGTTCTACCACTCTAGTCACATCTTTTATGGTTAAATCTCCTTTAATAAAGTTGATATTGTTGTTTACTTTTTGAAATGAAGTCGATTTAAAACTTATGATTGGATGCTCATCTTCTTCAAAAAAATCTTGAAGTTGTAAATAAGCGTCTACTTGCTGGAAACTCTCATCTTTATTATTAATATCAAGTGAAAACTCTACCGATGCATCTTCAAGTTCATTATCTTCTAGACTCACATAACCACCAAATTTATTGGTAGCTCCTCCTAAATAGGCAATTTTTGAATGTCTCATTTTTATTAAAACATCTGATTGTGTTGAATCTAAGGTCCATGTTGTTTTCATAAATAATTGATTTTAATGAGTTTATAAAACACTCTAATCTTACTTGGAAACTTTTTTAGTGTTCTTGGTTTCCATTTTACGGTGCAAATATAAACAGGAAACCGAGAACACCAAAAAAGTTTCCATGTTTTTTTTTATTTTTTTAACGATTTAATTTTGAGCTGGTTTAACAAGAAACATTAAATCTTTGTCAGCATTTGATATTTATCAGGAAATAATTCATTATTGAATTGTATCTTTGAGGCACTTAAATAAGAATTTTGTTTTATGCATGACATTACTCAGTACCAGGATTTTTTTATAAAATATTTAGAAAATCAGAACATACACAAAGAGCCTGTTAATCTTTATGAACCGATTGAATATATTTTAGGTCTTGGCGGAAAACGCATTCGTCCGGTTCTAACCTTGATGGCTGCGGAAGTTTTTGATACTGATTACACAATTGCTCTTCCTGCTGCAATGGCGGTAGAAGTTTTTCATAATTTCTCGTTGGTTCACGACGACATTATGGATGACGCACCTTTACGAAGAGGGCAAATTACCGTTCATGAAAAATGGAATTTAAATACTGGAATCCTTTCTGGAGATGCGATGTTGATTTTGGCTTATCAATATTTTGAGCAATACGAACCAAATGTCTTTAGAAATCTGGCCAAATTATTCAGCAAAACAGCTCTTGAAGTTTGCGAAGGACAGCAATGGGATGTGGATTTTGAAGTCCGTAAAGACGTTACAATTCCAGAATACCTAAAAATGATTGAATACAAAACAGCTGTTTTAGTTGCCGCTGCCATGAAAATGGGTGCAATCGTTGCCAAAACTTCTGAAAAAGAAGCTGATTTAATCTATGATTTCGGACTTAATTTAGGATTAGCTTTTCAACTGCAAGATGATTATCTAGACGCTTTTGGAGATCCGGAAACTTTTGGAAAACAAGTTGGAGGCGATATAATTGAAAACAAAAAAACGTATTTATATTTAAAAGCTTTAGAATTTTCGTCAAGCAAAAAAGCATCAGAATTAGAACAATTATTTACACTTCAATTAGACGATAATATTGAAAAAATAGAAACAGCGAAAACCATTTTTAACGAATCTGGTGCTTCAAAAGCAACACAAGAAGCTATTGAAATGTACACTTTTAAGGCTTTTGAAACTTTAGAAAAAATGGAAATCAATTCTGAAAAGAAAGCTGTTTTAAGAACTTTCGGAGAGAATTTAATGGGACGTAAAGTCTAGTTTTCAGTAATCAGTGTCAGTATTCAGTAAATCTACAATCATCAATCTAAAATCTAAAATATCATGTTTGTAGCACCCGTAAATACCGAATCATTATTAGCGCAAGCACAAGCGGAGACTTTATATCTAAACTTGATTGAGCAGATTAATAAAGATTTTAATTTGGCTAATGAGGGAATTGATTTTCCACTGAGCATTTCGCCAGATGAACTAAAAATCCAGCTTCACGAAAAAGTCTACAGAATGATTCAGTACAAGTTTGCTGAATATCTAAATCTACTCTATATTATTGATGTTCCAGAAAATGAGATAAAAAGTCTTGATGGATCTGATTTAGTTATTTTAGCGGAAAAAGTTGCCTTCTTGATTTTAAAAAGAGAATGGCAGAAAGTTTGGTTCAGAAATTATTACAAATAACTTTAATTGTTTATTAAAATACTATAATTTTCAGGTCTTACGATTTTTCGCAGTTTGTCCAACTCCGTCCCAAGACCAAAACCTTCAGTATCAATTTTGTTCCCTACAAATTGAACGCGGCCACATTTAAAGCACATCTTAACTATTCCTACCGTTTCTTTTTTCTCTTTAAAAATAAAAATATCACGGTATTCTGCTGCACAGGCTGCAAAGGTATCTTGCAATGAATCTTTTTCACTAAACACATTTTCAATCTCTTTTTGCTGTTTTTGCGATAAATTTGATTTTTTGTAATTATAATTCGACAGAATTTTTTCGAAATTTTCTTTTGGAATAGTTTCTGGGAAATGATGTACAAACAAATCTATAAACTCTAATTCTTTTGGAGTATTCTTTTCTTTCATCAAAATTTCTGCAAGATCTTCTTCTGAAAAATTCAAATAATAATGATCGATTTCATCGGCATCAAAAAAAGGTCGTAATTCTTTTTTTACAACCTTCTCATTATTATTATCTGCTTTCTTAGAATTATTGCAACTTAAAAATACAATTACAGTAATTAAAAATAATATTTTCTTCAAATTTCTGCTTTTTTAAAACTTAGAATCTTAGCATCTCAGCACCTTAGAACCTTAGAAATACACTCTCACAAAAGGCATAAATCCGGAACCGTAAAGACTTTTATTAGGATCATAAAGAACATCGTAACGCGCGCCAATTGTAACATTTCCGGTTCTATAACCTGCTCCAAGATATAAGGCGGTATTCCAATAACTATCAGAAAAAGCAGGTCTGTTTATATTAGACTCATATCTTGTATCTACTTTTACCTGCTCTAATTCTGCAGACAGTTGGACTTCCGGAATTGGGTTTACAAGTGTAATTAAACTTCCTCCGTAAACATACGATTCATAATAATTTCTTGAATTCAAATATCCAAACTGCAATCCAACTCCAACAGCAACAATTTCATTGACATTATAGATTGCACTAGGCATTACAGAAATATCTGTATATCCAGAACCGAAGCCTAAACCCAATCCACCTCCAAATTGAACTTTATCCCAAAAATTATTGCTATTATCAATTACATACTTTTGCTGTGCAATTGTGTAACTTGAGAATAAGACTGCCAAAATCACAAAATAATATTTGCAATCGATTGAAAATTGAATTTTATTCATAGTTAACGTTTATTTTAACAAATTTTTACGTAAAAGTACGTAAAAAAAAGATTTAAATAAATGTGATTGTTGTACTTTTGCTTTTCTATATAACAAAAAGTATATTCACTCATATTATGGATAGGTTTTCATTTTTAAACGCAGCGCATACCGAGTTTTTTGCACAATTATACGATCAATATTTAGTTAACCCAGACAGCGTTGAGCCTAGCTGGAGAAGTTTCTTTCAAGGTTTTGACTTTGGACAAACAACTTATAACGACGAAAACCCTGTGCAAACGATCGTTGAGTACGTGACTAGCGATAACGCAGATTGTAGTTTGGTTTCAGAAAAACTGCAAAAAGAATTCAACGTATTAAAATTAATTGACGGATACCGTACGCGCGGGCATTTATTCACGAAAACAAATCCTGTTCGTGACCGTAGAACTTCATCTCCAACTTTGGATATCGAAAACTTCGGATTATCAACAGCTGACCTTTCAACTGTTTTTGACGCTGCTCAAACAATTGGAATGGCGCCTTCTTCTTTACAAGATATCGTAAATCGCCTTAAAGCTATTTACTGTCAGCATATCGGTATTGAATATATGTATATCAGAAATCCTGGCGTTGTAAAATGGATTCAGGACAAATTATCGGTAAACGTTAATCAGCCTACTTTCTCTTCTGCAGAAAAGAAAACTATCTTAAATAAATTAAACGAAGCTGTTTCTTTTGAGAACTTCCTTCATACTAAATATGTTGGACAAAAACGTTTCTCATTAGAAGGTGGAGAATCTATCATTCCGGCTTTAGATGCATTAATCGAACAAGCTGCTGAAAAAGGTGTTGAACAATTCGTAATGGGAATGGCACACCGTGGTCGTTTGAACGTTTTGGCAAACATCTTCGGAAAATCTACTCAAGATATCTTTGGTGAGTTTGACGGAAAAGATTACGATCAAGAATATTTTGATGGTGACGTAAAATACCACTTAGGTCTTACTGCCGACAGAAAAACAAGATCTGGAAAAAGCATCAACATCAATTTAGCACCAAACCCTTCTCACTTAGAAACGGTTGGAGCTGTAATTGAAGGTATCACAAGAGCGAAACAAGACAAACATTATGCTGACGATTTCTCTAAAGTATTGCCTATCGCAGTACACGGAGATGCTGCAATTGCAGGTCAAGGTATTTTATACGAAATCATTCAAATGGCTCAACTTGATGGTTACAAAACTGGAGGAACAATCCATATCGTAATCAACAACCAAGTCGGATTTACAACAAACTACTTAGACGCTCGTTCTTCTACCTATTGTACAGACGTTGCTAAAGTAACATTATCTCCAGTATTACACGTAAATGCTGATGATGCTGAAGCCGTTGTTCACGCAATGTCTTTTGCATTAGACTACAGAATGCAATTTGGACGTGACGTATTTATTGACTTGTTAGGATATAGAAAATACGGGCATAACGAAGGTGACGAACCTCGTTTCACGCAACCAGTTTTATATAAAATCATTGCTAAACATAAAAACCCAAGAGACATTTACGCAGAGAAATTACTTTCTGAAGGCGTAATCGATGCTTCTTATGTTAATGCTTTAGAAAAAGAGTACAAATCTGCTTTAGAAGAAAACTTAGAAGCTTCTCGTAAAAAAGATTTGACTATCATTACTCCATTCATGAAAAACGAATGGGACGGATTTGTTCAAGTAACAGACACTCAAATGCTTCAAAAAGTAGATACTACTTTTGCTAAGGAAGGATTAGATTCTATCATCAATACCATTTCAACTTTACCATCAGACAAAAAGTTCATCAACAAGATCACTAAAATTGTTACGGATAGAAAAGTAGGATACGATAACAACACTCTTGACTGGGGAACTGCAGAAGCATTAGCTTATGGATCTCTTTTAACAGAAGGATTTGATGTTCGTATTTCTGGTCAGGACGTAGAAAGAGGAACTTTCTCTCACCGTCACGCTGTTGTAAAAGTAGAAGATTCTGAAGAAGAAGTTATTCTATTAGACGCTATCGAAAACAAAAAAGGAAAATTTGGCGTATTCAACTCACTTTTATCTGAGTACGGAGTTTTAGGTTTTGATTATGGTTATGCATTAGCAAATCCAAAAGCCTTAACAATCTGGGAAGCACAATTTGGAGATTTCTCTAACGGTGCTCAAATTATGATTGACCAATATATTTCTTGTGGAGAAGATAAATGGAACAACCAAAATGGTATTGTGATGTTATTGCCTCACGGTTATGAAGGACAAGGTGCAGAACACTCTTCTGCAAGAATGGAACGTTACTTACAACTTTGTGCAAGACATAATATGTATGTTGCAGATTGTACAACGCCAGCTAACTTCTTCCACTTGTTAAGAAGACAAATGAAAACGAATTTCCGTAAACCTTTAGTTGTATTCTCTCCAAAAAGTTTGCTACGTGATCCAAGATGCGTATCAACTGTTGAAGAATTGGCAACTGGAAGTTTCCAAGAAACAATTGATGACAATACTGTAGATAAAAAGAAAGTTAAAACTTTAGTTTTCTGTACAGGTAAATTCTACTACGATATTGTTGCTGAAAGAGAAAACAATGGAAGAAATGACGTTGCTGTTGTTCGTATCGAGCAATTATTCCCTTTCCCAGTTGATCAGATTAAAGAAATCATTGCAAAATATCCAAATGCCGATGATTATGTTTGGGCGCAAGAAGAGCCTAAAAACATGGGAGCTTACAGCTTTATGTTAATGAACTTTGATCTTGTTAAATGGAGATTAGCTTCATTAAAAGCATATTCTGCTCCAGCATCTGGAAGTTACACACGTGCTAAACGTCGTCACGCAGATGCAATTAGAATGGTATTCGATAAAGATTTATTCAGATAATAAAAAAATAGTTTCAAGTTTAAAGTTTCAGGTTTAATGTAACGTGAAACTTTAAACAACACAAACCTTAAACAAAAAAATAAGATGATTTTAGAAATGAAAGTCCCATCACCAGGGGAATCAATAAAAGAAGTTGAAATTGCAACTTGGTTAGTAAAAGACGGAGATTATGTAGAAAAAGATCAGGCTATTGCTGAAGTTGATTCAGATAAAGCTACTCTTGAATTACCTGCTGAAATGAGCGGTGTAATTACACTAAAAGCTGAAGAAGGTGATACAGTAGCAGTTGGCGCTGTAGTTTGTTTAATCGATACAGATGCTGCTAAACCAGCAGGAGGAGCAGCTCCAGCAGCTGAAGCTCCTAAAGCTGAGGCACCAAAAGCAGAAGCTCCAAAGGCGGAAGCACCAAAAGCAGAACCAGTTCAAGCTCCAGCAGCTACAAGTTATGCAGCAGGAACTCCATCTCCAGCAGCAAGAAAAATATTAGACGAGAAAAATATTGCTCCAGCAACTGTTTCAGGAACTGGTAAAGGCGGAAGAATCACTAAAGACGATGCTGTAAATGCAGTACCATCTATGGGAACTCCAACAGGAGGAAGCCGTGGAACTGAGCGTACAAAATTATCAATGTTACGTCGTAAAGTAGCAGAAAGATTAGTTTCAGCTAAAAATGAAACTGCTATGTTGACTACTTTCAACGAAGTAAACATGACGCCAATTAACCAAATCCGTAACGAATACAAAGATGCTTTCAAAGCTAAACATGGTGGTTTAGGTTTAGGTTTTATGTCATTCTTTACAAAAGCGGTTACAAGAGCTTTACAATTATATCCAGATGTTAACTCTATGATGGATGGTGATTACAAAATCGCTTACGATTTTGCTGATATCTCAATCGCAGTTTCTGGACCAAAAGGTTTAATGGTTCCTGTTGTTCGTAATGCTGAACTTTTAACTTTCCGTGGAATTGAAGCTGAAATCAAAAGATTAGCTTTAAGAGCTCGTGACGGTCAAATTACAGTTGACGATATGACTGGAGGAACTTTCACAATTACAAATGGTGGAGTTTTCGGAAGTATGTTATCTACTCCAATCATCAACCCTCCTCAATCAGGAATCTTAGGAATGCACAACATCATCGAGCGTCCGATTGCTGTAAACGGAAAAGTTGAAATTCACCCAATGATGTATGTAGCTCTTTCTTACGATCACAGAATCATCGACGGACGTGAGTCAGTTGGTTTCTTGGTAGCTGTAAAAGAAGCTTTAGAAAATCCAGTAGAATTATTGATGAATGGCGATGCTAAACGCGCTTTAGAATTGTAATCAGAAATAATTTCAATATATAAAAAAGCCTGCTCATTCATTTGAGCAGGCTTTTTTCGTCTAAAAACAAAAATTTCAAAACACCTTTTCTGACTAAAAACTTCGATATCAAAAAATTATTTAGAATAAATAAGAATAACTTGCATTATACGCATTCAACTAGTACATTTGCGCTATTAAAATCAATTCTAAATAAAATGAAACTAAAATTTACGATTTCTTTTTTGAGTTTTTGTTTTGCTTTAATGACCAGCGTATCTGCTTTGGCTCAGGAAAAAGCAACTATTAAAGGTCAAATTAGCTTAACAAATAATCAGGCTGCAGATAATGTTTCTGTAGTATTGAAAGGAACAAAAATAGGAACTAGTACAGATGCAAATGGTTTCTATGAAATTAAAAACATTAAACCAGGAAACTATGTAATCAAAGTTTCTGGAATTGGTTATTCATCTAAAGAAAAAAGCGTTAGCCTTAATGGCGGCGATTCTATTATTGAGGATTTTAGAATTAGCGAAAACTCTCAAGAATTAAATGAAATTGTTTTAAACGGAAACAGAAAAAACCCGTTAGCCCGTAAAGAAAATCAACAAGTATCAAGATTACCTCTTAAAAATCTTGAAAATCCACAAGTTTACACTACAATTACTGGTGAACTTTTAAAAGAACAAGTTGTTACAAATATTGATGACGCTCTTAAAAATGCACCAGGATTATCTCCACTTTGGGCTTCTACTGGACGTGGTGGTGACGGCGCAGGATATTTCTCTCTTAGAGGATTTGCTGTTCAGCCAACAATGACAAATGGATTACCTGCTTTGAATAACGGAAGTATAGACCCTGCAAACATTGACAAAATTGAAGTTATTAAAGGACCTTCTGGAACTTTATTCGGAAGTAGTTTAATTTCTTACGGTGGTTTAATCAACTTAACAACCAAAAAACCTTACGATCATTTCGGAGGAGAGGTAAGCTATACAGCCGGAAGTTATGGATTAAACCGTGTAACTGCAGACATTAATACTCCTGTAGACGATGAACACAAAATTAACTTTAGGATTAATACTGCATATCATACAGAAAACAGCTTTCAAGATGCTGGATTTAGAAAATCATTTTTCTTTGCCCCATCTTTATCTTACCAAGTTAGCGACAGACTTTCGTTTTCTATTAATACTGAATTCATGAACAACAAACAGACGAATCCTACTATGCTATTCTTAGACAGAGGTGCACCGCTGAGAGTTCACAATATGAATGAATTAGGTTATAATAACAAACGTTCTTATACAAGTAACGAGCTTGCAATTGAAACTCCTTCTTACTCGCTTCAGGGACAAATGAATTACAAAATCTCTGATCAATGGACCTCTCAAACAGTTCTATCAAGAGGATCATCTAAATCTGAAGGATATTATACTTATTTATACGAAGGAACACAATATGCACCTGCAGAGGTAAATCAAGGAATTGTTTTAGGACGTTCAATGAATTACCAAGATACAACAACTTTAACAACAGATATTCAACAAAACTTTATTGGTGATTTTAAACTTGGAAACTTAAGAAACAGACTTGTTGTTGGTTTTGATTACTTTAACAGAGGCCAAATTGATAATGGTACTGGCTACGTATCAAATGGAAGAGTTTATATTGGAAACTTAGATTTAGCAACTGTAAACCAATATGTATTCGGTATTACAGATCCTACAAAATATATTACAAATGGTGATAGCGGTAACCTAACAAAAGCCGGTTCTGATAAACTTTTAGCAGAAACTACTGCAAACAATAACAAAACAAAACAAGAAGTTATTAGTGCTTATGCATCAGATGTAATCAATATTACTCCTGCATTATCTGCAATGGCAAGTTTGCGTGTAGATCGTTTTATGACTGCTGGTGACGTTACTACAAATGCTGATGATTTTAATCAAACTGCTTTTTCACCAAAATTTGGTTTAGTTTATCAGCCAATTATTGACAAAGTTTCGATTTTTGCCAACTACATGGATGGTTTTACCAACACATCTCCTACAACTGATACTGGTTTAGGTGGCGTAGTTATTCCAAGAACTTTCAAACCAGAACACGCTAACCAATTTGAAATCGGAACTAAATTAAATGTTCTTAAAGATAAAGTTTACGCAACATTTAGCTATTATGACATCAAAGTAACAGACCAGGTTTATACAGTTTATGGTTCTACAGGTGGAGTACCAACTCAAACTTCTTTCCAAGACGGAGAACAAAGAAACAAAGGTTTTGAAGCAGAAATCGTTGCAAATCCAGTTACCGGTTTAAACATTGTTGCTGGTTACAGTTATGTAGATGCTGTCTTAAATGCTGGAGATTCTTCTTTTATAGGAAATAGACCAGAAAGTTCTGGACCAAGAAACACAGCAAACTTTTGGGCAAGCTACAAATTCCCTGAAGGAGATTTACAAGGATTTGGTCTAGGTTTTGGAGGAAATTATGCTGACAAAAACTTAATCATGAACAGAAATGTTGTAGGTCAGTTTACAATTCCTTCTTATACTGTTTTAAATTCTTCTATTTTCTACGGAACAGAGAAATTTACCCTGACATTAAAATTAGACAATATTGCTAATGTTGATACTTACGATGGTTGGTCAACAATCCATCCAAAAAACATGAGAAGCGTATCTGCGAACTTCTCTTATAGATTCTAATAAAAAACCATTAAAAACACCTTTCTTTACAGGAAAGGTGTTTTTTAAATTTTAAGGATTATGATTACAATTGCCA
This sequence comes from Flavobacterium panacis, assembly GCF_024649945.1. Taxonomy (GTDB): domain Bacteria; phylum Bacteroidota; class Bacteroidia; order Flavobacteriales; family Flavobacteriaceae; genus Flavobacterium; species Flavobacterium panacis. Next base: position 54,654 of record NZ_JANKMS010000008.1, read on the forward strand.
GTCTTATTGTTTTTTTAGCTTTTTATACGCTTTATTACACTTCAAAAAGAGCTGTTTTGTCTTATGACTTAGGCTTCGAAAAATGGATGAAAAACAATCCGAAACCAACTAAGGTTATTGGATTAGTGTTATTGTTAACTGCTTATATAATGTGGCTTTTCACACAATCTTTAGGCTGTGGCACTCTAATGTTTTTTATTCAGCTAATGACAATTGGAAGTTTAATCATTATTCTCACTCCTTTAAAAAAAGTGAATAGTAAAGCTCTTTTAGCCTTACTGATTATAATTGCACTATTAGAATTTTACTATAACTAATCATTTTTTAAATTACAATATGCCAGCAAATCCAAAATATTTAAATCCAGCTTTTTGGCCTCGTTTTTCCAAAATAACAGCTGCTATTTTAGGAGGATACTTTGTTTCTGTTACTTTTCATTTAGCTTTAGCAGCCTGGTTTAATCGTGCAAACGTAATGATAACAATGGCGTTTAGTGCATTTATTCTTTGGGTAGCTTTAATGGTAATCGCATTTTTAGCCAAAAGTGGTTGGAAAATATGGGGAATTTACATTCTACTATCATTGTTTTTTTGTCTTTTTATTTATCTTGGTCAAACCTATAACACGGCTCAATAATATTTATGAATAACCGTCATTATAATATCTATTTTCATACCCATACTGTCAGCGGAATCGTGATCAGTGTAGTTCTTTTTGTAATTTTCTTTGCTGGATCTTTTTCTTTTTTTAGAGACGAAATCGTCAATTGGGAAAGAAGTGAATCTACAGCAATTACAAGAGAAATTCAATTAGACTACAATAAAGCGCTAAAGCATCTTGATGAAAAATATGTTTTGCACGGCAGAAATATTACCATTTCTAAACCTTCTATCGAAGAACGAGTTGCAGTTTATATGGAAGGAACGAAAGATACTTTAGCTCCAGCCAAACAAAAAGAAGGTCAATTCTTTTACTTAAACACTAAAAACTTTAAATCTGCTACTTACGACGAGTCTTATTCTTTAGCAGAGCTTTTATACCGTTTGCACTTTTTTGCACAGATTCCTTACCCTGTTGGATATTACCTTTCTGGTTTTACAGCTTTATTTTTCTTATTTGCTATCGTAACAGGTTTATTATTACACTGGAAAAAAATTGTCTCTAACTTTTATATTTTCCGTCCAAAAGAAAAATTAAAAACACTTTGGACAGATGCACATACAGCACTAGGAATGATCGGTTTGCCTTTCCAGTTTGTATATGCAGTTACTGGTGCTTTCTTTATGATTAAACTCTTAATCGTTGCGCCCGCGGTAATGGCATTATATAATGGAGATCAGTCCAAATTATACAAAGAATTAGAATATACAGATACCGATTATAAATTCGAAAATAAAAAATTAGCCAATCCATTTAATATTGACGAATTGGTTGCCAAGACCAAAAAGAACTGGTCAGATTTCGAAATCACTCGTGTTTTTATTCAAAACTATGGAGATGCCAATATGCACGTCATAGTCGAAGGAGAACTTTTGAGCCAGAAAAAATTTACCGGAATCGGAAAAGTAGTTTACCGAATTGCCGACGGAAAAGAAATTGCCAAAAAAGATCCGATTGCACAAACCAGTTATTTAGATGTGGTTAAAAATGTTTTATACCGAATCCATTTTGGCGATTACGGAGGATATGCTTTAAAAATCGTAAGCTTTATTTTAGGGATTATCACCTGCTTTGTTATCATTTCAGGAGTTATGATATGGTTGGTTGCCAGACAGAAAAACAATATGCCTGAAAAGAAAAGACGTTTCAACGCCGCAGTTGTTCGTATTTATTTGGCTATTTGCTTGAGCATGTATCCGATTACCGCTTTGGCATTTATTGGAAGTAAAATTTTCTATCCTTTAAGCAAATCTAATTTATTTGCTCTTTATTTTGGAGGATGGTTAATTCTTGCTATTTTCTTTATCATTAAAAAGAATGATGCCTTTACCAATAAGTTCTGTCTGATTTCAGGAAGTATTTTAGGATTTTTAATTCCAATCACAAACGGAATCGTTTCTGGAGATTGGTTTTGGAATTCTTTTATGCAGCACAAAATTCAGATCTTCTTTATTGATGTTTTCTGGATTTTCCTTGCCTCTACATCATTATATGTAGCTTATCATTTAAAACCTAAAAAGACGACAGCATAAAAATTGGTTCAGACCTTTAATTGATTTTCTTAGGATTTTAATCCAATGATAGAATTCAAAACAAATACATTTTACATTTAATAGCCCGAATTAGTTCGGGCTTATTTGTTTTTACAACAAAAAATAAACGCATAAAAAAACCGTCCTTTAAAAGAACGGTTTAATACTTATCTAAGAAATTCCTCTTAATTAGTTTCTGTTGGCTACAGCGTTTTTCTGTAGATTCTTAACGGAACTTACTTTACTATTTACATAAGCTACTTCAGAAAGATTTTTTTCATTGAAAAACATCCATTTTCCAGTTTTTAATCCATCTGTATACTCTCCTTCTACAGTTTTATTTCCGTTTTCATCATAAGATACCCAAACACCGTCCAATTTTCCATCTTTAAAAAAGCCTTCCTGCTGTATTCTTCCATTTTCATAATAGTAAGTAGCTTTTACTTTATTTCCAACAGTTTCCAACTCAGGTTTACCTTCTTGTGCTGTTAAAATTCCAGAGAATAACACAGCCGCTAAAATCACACACTTTTTCATATCTTTAGGTATTAAATGTTATTGAATGTTATCAAATTGTTATCAAATATAGTTAATAGTTTACATTAAAAAAACTTTTACTTAACAATTTGGTAACATTGAGTGAAAACTTAACATTGGAAAAGTGTTTAAAACAAAAAAACCAGCGCTGAGGCACTGGTTTTGCTGGGATTTTATAAAATTTATAATTTTACGATAACGTTATAAATTTCGTAAATATTTTAGTTCAATAAACTACTAAGTTGTTTATCCAATTCAGGATCAGATGGTCTAGGTGCATCAGACTTAACAACATTTCCTTGTGGATCGATTAAGATAAATCTCGGAATTCCAGTTACACCATAATTCACTACAAATTCAGACTCCCAATCTTTATCAGCAAAAAGCTGCGTTCCGCCAAGATGTTTATCGGTTACAAATTTTTTCCATTTTTCGTTGTCTTTCATTTTATCGATAGAAATACTCACAAACTCGATGTTTTTTCCATGATACTTCTCTTCCATTTTTTGAAGATATGGAATTTCAGCTCGACAAGGTGCACACCATGTTGCCCAAAGGTCAATGTAAACATATTTCCCTTTTAAGTCAGTTAATTTTGTTTTACCACCTTTAAAGTTTTCATAATCAAAACCAGGAGAAGCTTTTCCTACCATTTTATTAGCATTTGCCGCTCTGTTATATTCCTCAGAAGCATATTGATGAAAACTTTCAAAGCTTGCTTTTAATGCTGTTTTAAATTCTGGATCAAAATCTCCTTTTTCAAGTCTTTCCGTATCTGCTTTTAATTTACCATCCAATAAAGCCGTAAATTCGCCAGCTTCTTTCTTAAAAGCATCATTTTGAAAACTTTCATCTTTTAAGGCTTGTTGTGCTAAAAAGTTACTTTCGTTTACACCTTTACCTTTATATATAATCGTTTCATCAAACTCTTTAGCATTCATAGTCAGATTAACTTCAGAATTTGGTTTTAAATACAAATTAGAAGACTCTGTTCCGTCAGAAAACATGTAAAATCCCTTTGGAGCATCAAAAGTTGTAGCAAAAACACCTTTTTTATCAATTGGAATTACCTGCTTAAAATTATTTCTTCCTTTAATGACTAAAGTATCACTGTTTCTATTTTCAATTTTAGCCGTGAACTTAACCGTATTCTTACTTTGACCTATAACATTCAAAGCGTTAAAAATTACCAGACCAGCAACAAAAAGTTTCTTCATGGGTATCAATATTTGTTTTTTAGTGAGTCAAAACTAAAGAATTAAAGCTTCGAAATTTTAGAATTAACAATTTATTTGAAATTATTCTGCATCAACTTATGACTTTACTATATTATCTTGAATTTTGTATTTACTTTTGCAATCTAAAATTTTGATTATGTATAGAAGTCATAATTGTGGCGAATTAAACGCTTCAAATATTAATACCGAAGTTACTCTTGCTGGATGGGTACAAAATTCTAATGATAAAGGATTCTTAAATTGGGTTAACTTACGAGATCGTTATGGAATTACTCAATTATTATTTGACAAAGACCGTTCGGATAAAAACATCTTTGAATTAGCGAAAACTCTTGGTCGTGAATTTGTAATTCAGGTTAAAGGAACTGTAATTGAGCGTGAAGCTAAAAACAAAAACCTTCCAACTGGCGAAATTGAAATTTTAGTTACGGAATTGAATATTTTGAATAGCGCTATAACACCTCCTTTTACTATCGAAGACAAAACGGATGGTGGAGAAGACATCAGAATGAAATACCGTTATTTGGATATCAGAAGAAATCCAGTAAAAAACAGTTTGTTATTCCGTCACAAAGTAGCGATGGAAGTTCGTAAATATTTATCTGATTTAGATTTCTGCGAAGTTGAAACTCCTTATCTAATCAAATCTACTCCAGAAGGAGCTAGAGATTTCGTTGTACCAAGTCGTATGAACGAAGGACAATTTTATGCTTTACCACAATCTCCACAAACTTTCAAACAATTATTGATGGTTGGTGGAATGGATAAATATTTCCAAATCGTAAAATGTTTCCGTGACGAAGATTTACGTGCAGACCGTCAGCCTGAGTTTACACAAATTGACTGCGAAATGGCATTTGTGGAGCAAGAAGACATTTTAAATGTTTTTGAAGGACTGACAAGACATTTATTAAAAGAAATTAAAGGTATTGAAGTAGAGAAATTCCCGAGAATTACTTACGACTATGCTATGAAAACATACGGAAACGACAAACCGGACATTCGTTTCGGAATGAAGTTTGGCGAATTAAACGAATTTGCACAACACAAAGAATTCCCTGTATTCAATGCAGCAGAATTAGTTGTCGGAATCGCAGTTCCAGGAGCTGGAAATTATACCCGTAAAGAAATCGACGGATTAATTGACTGGGTAAAACGTCCTCAAGTTGGTGCATCTGGAATGGTTTATGTAAAATGCAACGAAGATGGAACATACAAATCATCTGTAGATAAATTCTACGATCAAGATGATTTGGCAAAATGGGCAAAAGCAACAGAAGCAAATCCTGGAGATATGATTTTTGTTCTTTCTGGACCTGCTAACAAAACACGTGCACAACTTTCTGCTTTACGTATGGAATTAGCAACTCGTTTAGGATTGCGTAATCCAGAAGTATTTGCGCCACTTTGGGTTATAGATTTCCCATTATTGGAACTTGACGAAGAAAGCGGTCGTTATCATGCCATGCACCACCCATTTACTTCTCCAAAACCAGAAGATATGGCATTGTTAGAAACAGAACCAGGAAAAGTTCGTGCAAACGCATACGATATGGTTTTAAACGGAAACGAAATTGGAGGTGGATCTATTCGTATTCACGATAAAGCGACACAACAATTAATGTTCAAATATTTAGGTTTTACCGAAGAAGAAGCAAAAGCACAATTCGGATTCTTGATGGACGCTTTCCAATTTGGAGCACCACCTCATGGAGGACTTGCATTTGGTCTTGACAGACTTGTAGCGATCTTAGGAGGACAAGAAACCATTAGAGATTTTATCGCATTCCCTAAAAACAATTCAGGGCGCGATGTTATGATTGATGCTCCAGCAGCAATCGATGATGCTCAATTGAAAGAATTACACATTAAAATTGACGCTATTTAAGATATAAAACTTAAAAAAAGTATAAAAAAGCGACTGAAAAATTTCAGTCGCTTTTTTTATGTCAAAAAATGAAGAAATAATCTTAAAATATTAATTTTTCGCAATATGAAATTCCTACAAATTGACTTTTTTAATATTCTTACAATTAATGATTCTCAAATTATCGTATTTCATATGAAATTTGACGCAATAAACCACGTAAAAACACTGGAAATCAATAATTTTTACAAAAAATTAACACGTACATGTCTTTTGTATGATTTTATATGTTACATTTGCTTTATTATAAATTATTATTACAATTACAATGCGTACAGGTACAGTAAAATTTTTCAATGAATCTAAAGGTTATGGATTCATTACAGACGAAGAAACAGGAAAGGATATCTTCGTTCACGCTTCAGGAATTAACGCGGAAGAATTACGCGAAGGTGACCGTGTAAGCTATGAAGAAGAAGAAGGAAGAAAAGGGAAAGTTGCTGCTAAAGTAGCAGTAATCTAAGAAAAATATAGCAATTTATTTTTTTTGCCTCTGAATGGTCTTAAAAGACGTCTCGAAGTATCGGGACGTTTTTTTTTGCTCAAATCTTAAAAAAATATTAAAATTTTGAAATGTTATTTATAATCAATAAAAATTAGGTATAAACGCCGTTTCGCACCCTACTTAAAACCTTTTTTAGCTTGTGTTTTACAGAGTTCCAAGTTATCTTTGTGGCTCATTTTTTAAGTAAAAAATCGAAGCTTATGCAATCTGATCAATACAGTTACATTCCTATTTTAATGCAGTTTATTCTAGCTGTTGGTTTTGTGGTAGGAACAATCATTATTTCTGGAAAATTAGGACCAAGTAGATCCTCTGAAGTTAAAGATAAAAACTTCGAATGTGGTATCGAATCTGTTGGTAACGCACGTATTCCGTTTTCTGTAAAATACTTCCTTGTTGCCATTTTGTTCGTATTATTCGACGTAGAGGTTATTTTCCTTTATCCTTGGGCAGTAAACTTCAAAGACTTAGGAATCGAGGGAATGTTAAAAATGATAGTTTTCATGTCTTTGCTTTTAGTTGGTTTCTTTTACATCATCAAAAAGAAAGCATTAGAGTGGGAATAAATGATTTTAGGTTTTAGATTGTAGATTTTAGATTATCTCTTATCTCGATTTAAAATTTGAACTCAAATTAAAGTACTGATTTAAAAAATTGATTTTTCTTTTTATGATTTCAAAATCTAAAAGTTAAAATCAGAAATCTAAAATAAAATGAGCGATTCAAAAGTAAATATGGTTGCGCCGCCAGAAGGAGTTACTGGTGAAGGTTTCTTCGCTACAAAACTTAGTGATGTTGTTGGTTTAGCAAGAGCTAACTCATTATGGCCGCTTCCTTTCGCGACTTCATGCTGTGGTATCGAATTCATGGCAACAATGGCTTCTCACTACGATTTAGCTCGATTTGGTTCTGAGCGTGTGAGTTTCTCTCCAAGACAAGCCGATATGTTATTAGTAATGGGAACTATTTCTAAAAAAATGGCTCCTATTTTAAGACAAGTTTACGAGCAAATGTCAGAACCTCGCTGGGTAATTGCTGTTGGAGCTTGTGCTTCTTCAGGAGGAGTTTTTGATACGTACTCTGTTCTTCAAGGAATTGACAAAGTAATTCCAGTTGACGTTTATGTACCAGGATGCCCACCAAGACCAGAACAAATTGTTGATGGAGTTATGAGACTTCAGGACTTAGTGAAAAGCGAATCTGTGAGACGAAGAAGCTCACCAGAATACCAAGAATTATTAGCTTCATATAATATCTCATAAGATGGCCTTAGAAAATACCCAAATTCAAGACAAACTTGTAGAAACATTCAGTAACGATGTTTTTAACTTTCAACAAGAGAGAGATATTTTTTCTTTAGAAGCTTCGGCTGATAAAATCACACCGTTGATTCTTTTCCTTAAAAACGATCCAGAATTACGTTTTCATTTCTTAACAGATTTGTGCGGTATTCATTATCCAGATAACGAAACAGAACGTCAGTTTGCAGTTGTTTATCATTTACACAACTGGTACGAAAACAAAAGATTAAAAATCAAAGTTTTCTTAAATGGCGAAAAACCAGAAGTAAAATCGATTTCAAATATTTTCTTGTCTTCGAACTGGATGGAAAGAGAAACTTTTGATTTCTACGGGATTGACTTTAAAGGACATCCTCAATTGAAACGTATTTTAAATATGGACGAAATGCAGTCTCACCCAATGAGAAAAGAATTCCCAATGGAAGACAGCGGAAGAACAGATAAGGATGACCGATTCTTCGGAAGAACAACAACAAATTGCTAAAAAATAATTCAACATTATAAAATGTCAGAACTATTATTACCACCAGAGCATCGTTATGCTAAAATAATTAAGGAGAGACTAAACGACGACGGAAGCGAACTTTCTGTACTGAATTTAGGTCCGACTCACCCTGCAACGCACGGTATTTTCCAAAATATCTTGTTGATGGATGGTGAAAAAATTCTTGAGGCTGAACCAACTATTGGTTACATCCACAGAGCATTCGAAAAAATTGCCGAAAATCGTCCTTTTTATCAAATTACACCGCTTACAGACCGTATGAACTATTGTTCATCTCCTATTAATAATATGGGATGGTGGATGACGGTTGAAAAACTATTAGGTATTGAAGTTCCGAAAAGAGCTCAGTATTTAAGAGTTATCGTTATGGAGTTGGCTCGTATTACGGATCACATTATCTGTAACGGAATCTTAGGTGTAGATACTGGTGCGTATACTGGTTTCTTATACGTTTTTCAATTTAGAGAAAAAATCTACGAAATCTACGAAGAAATTTGTGGAGCTCGTTTGACTACAAATATGGGAAGAATCGGTGGTTTTGAAAGAGACTGGTCTCCAGAAGTTTTCAAAAAACTAGATAAATTCCTTGAAGAATTCCCACCAGTTTGGCAAGAATTCCAAAACTTATTCGAGAGAAACAGAATTTTCTTGGATAGAACTGTAAACGTAGGTGGTATTACTGCTGAAAAAGCAATGGCTTACGGATTTACAGGTCCAAACTTACGTGCTGCTGGCGTTGATTACGACGTACGTGTTGCACAACCTTACTCTTCTTACGAAGATTTCGATTTTATTGTTCCTGTTGGAAAATCAGGAGACACTTACGATCGTTTCTGTGTTCGTAACGCTGAAGTTTGGGAAAGTTTAAGCATTATTCGTCAGGCTTTAGAAAAAATGCCTGCAGGAAACGAATATCACGCTGAAGTTCCAGATTACTACCTTCCTCCAAAAGAAGATGTTTACACTTCTATGGAATCTTTAATTTATCACTTTAAGATCGTAATGGGAGAAGTTCCTGTACCAGTTGCAGAAATCTATCACCCAGTAGAAGGAGGAAATGGAGAACTAGGTTTTTATTTAGTAACAGACGGAAGTAGAACTCCATATAGATTACATTTCAGAAGACCATGCTTTATTTATTATCAAGCATTCCCAGAAATGATTAAAGGTGCCATGCTTTCTGATGCAATTATCATTCTTTCAAGTTTGAACGTTATTGCAGGAGAATTAGACGCCTAACAGATTTTAGAATTTAGATTTTAGATTGCTGATTGAGGATTCAGATTTTAGAATTTAGATTTAAAAATTATAATTACGAATTGAAAAATTCAGATTGAAGAATCTAAAACTTAAACAATGATTGAAGAATCATAGATTATAGATAAAGATTGAAAAATCAGAAATCTAAAATCAGAAATCTAAAATTAAAATGGAACGTAAACATTACAAACAAGAAATAAACATGACTGAGGCATTGATGAACCGCATCAATGAATTGATCAGTCATTATCCTGAGGGCAAACAAAAATCGGCTTTATTGCCTGTTTTGCACGAAGTTCAGGATGCGCATAACAACTGGCTTAGTACTGAATTGCAAGATAAAGTTGCCGAGATTCTTCAGATCAAACCAATCGAGGTTTATGAAGTGGTTACTTTCTATACAATGTTCAACCAAAAGCCAATTGGTAAGTACATGTTTGAGTTTTGTCAAACTTCTTGTTGTTGTTTAAGAGGTGCCGAAGATTTAATGGATTACACTTCTGAAAAACTAGGCATTAAAATGGGAGAAACAACTCCAGACGGAATGTTTACCATTGCTGGTGTAGAATGTTTAGGTGCTTGCGGATACGCTCCGATGATGCAGTTGGGAGATTTCTACAAAGAAAAACTGACAGAAGAGAAAATCGATCAGATTATTGCTGATTGTAGAGATGATAAAATAATATTACACGATAAATAAGATGTCACAAAAAATATTATTAGATAAAATCAATGTTCCTGGAATTAAAACCTACGAAGTGTATCGCCAAAATGGTGGTTATGCTTCTGTAGAAAAAGCTTTAAAAACTCTTACTCCAGATGAAGTTACTGAAGAAGTAAAAAAATCAGGATTACGTGGCCGTGGTGGAGCTGGTTTCCCTGCGGGAATGAAATGGAGCTTTATTGACAAAAAATCAGGAAGACCAAGACACTTAGTTTGTAACGCCGACGAATCGGAGCCTGGAACATTTAAAGATCGTTTCTTGATGGAATATATTCCTCACTTATTGATCGAAGGAATGATTACTTCAAGCTACGCTTTGGGTGCTAACCTATCGTATATCTACATTCGTGGAGAATATATGTGGGTTTTCAAAATATTAGAAAGAGCAATCGCCGAAGCAAAAGCTGCAGGTTGGTTAGGAAAAAATATATTAGGATCAGGTTATGACTTAGAACTTCACGTACACTGTGGAGCTGGAGCCTATATCTGTGGAGAAGAAACAGCATTAATCGAATCATTGGAAGGTAAAAGAGGAAATCCTCGTATTAAACCACCTTTCCCAGCGGTTTCTGGTCTTTGGGCAAATCCAACTGTGGTAAACAATGTTGAAACAATTGCGACTGTGCCTTGGATTGTAAACAATTCTGGTGATGATTATGCTAAAATTGGAATTGGACGTTCTACTGGAACTAAATTAATTTCTGCTTCAGGACACATCAAAAATCCTGGTGTCTACGAAATTGAATTAGGTTTAAGTGTAGACGAATTCATGAATTCTGACGAATATTTAGGAGGAATGTCTTCAAGCAGACCTTTGAAAGCATTTGTTCCTGGAGGTTCTTCTGTGCCAATTTTACCAGCTGAATTAATTTTCAAAACAGCAAACGGTGAGGATAGATTAATGACTTACGAATCTCTTAGTGATGGTGGTTTTGCTACTGGATCTATGTTAGGTTCTGGAGGATTTATCGTTTATAATGACACAGCTTGTGTGGTAAGAAACACTTGGAACTTTGCTCGTTTCTATCACCACGAATCTTGCGGACAATGTACTCCTTGCCGTGAAGGAACTGGATGGTTGGAAAAAATCTTATGGAGAATCGAAAACGGTCAAGGCCGTGAAGAAGATATCGAATTATTGTGGAGCATTCAAAGTAAAATTGAAGGTAATACAATCTGTCCTCTTGGTGACGCCGCTTCTTGGCCAGTAGCTGCAGCAATTCGTCACTTTAGAGATGAATTCGAATATCACGTTCGTTTCCCAGAAAAAATTAAAAATAGAGATCACTTTGTTGCCGAGCCTTTCTCACAAGTTAAGCATTTAGTTGGCGGTAAAGTAATCGTATAAAAATATATAGAGAAAGTTATAAAGTTAAAAATATTAAAAGGACAGCAACTCTTTTGAATATTCCGACTTTCAACATTCAAATCAATAAGAGATGAAAGTAACCATAGACGGTCAAAGTATAGACGTAGAACCAGGAACAACGATCCTGCAGGCTGCACGTATGATTGGTGGAGATTTAGTTCCGCCAGCCATGTGCTATTACTCAAAATTAAAAGGCAGCGGCGGTAAATGTCGTTGTTGTTTAGTTGAAGTTTCTAAAGGTAGTGAAGCTGACCCACGACCAATGCCAAAATTAATGGCATCTTGTGTAACAGGATGTATGGATGGTATGGAAGTAAACAGTAAATCGTCTGCAAGAGTAACTGAAGCTCGTAAATCTGTAACAGAATTTTTATTAATCAATCACCCACTAGACTGTCCTATTTGCGATCAGGCTGGAGAATGTGATTTACAGAATTTAAGTTTTGAGCACGGAAATCCGAAATCACGTTACATTGAAGAAAAGAGAACATTTGAACCAGAAGATATTGGTCCAAATATTCAACTTCACATGAACCGTTGTATTTTATGTCAAAGATGTGTACAAGTTGCAGATCAATTGACAGACAACAGAGTTCACGGAGTATTAGATCGTGGAGATCACGCTAATATTTCAACTGGTATTTCTAAAGCTATTGACAATGAGTTCTCTGGAAACATGATTGATGTTTGTCCTGTTGGAGCTTTGACTGATAAAACTTTCCGTTTTAAATCAAGAGTTTGGTTCAACAAACCTTATAATGCACACAGAGAGTGTACAACTCCAGGATGTTGTGGTAAAACTACAGTTTGGATGTTTGGTGGAGAAATTCAGCGTGTAACTGGTCGTAAAGATGAGTACCATGAAGTTGAAGAATTCATTTGCAACAGCTGTCGTTTTGATCACAAAGACGTGAAGGACTGGGTAATTGAAGGACCAAGAGAATTTGAAAAAGACTCTGTAATCAACCAAAATAATTACACTCAAAAATTAGAGAAAGTTACCATCGATACTGAAAAGAATATCCTTTTAGGTAGAGATATTGACCGTAAAAAAATTAGTATGGCAGCAATTCCATTACCTAATAATGATCAAAAATAGTAAGAAATGGAAAGTGCATTTATTATAGAAAAAAGTGTTGTTATTGTAGTCGTTTTTGCGGTTACGATGATTATGGCAATGTATTCTACTTGGGCAGAGCGTAAAGTTGCTGCTTTCTTGCAAGATCGTGTTGGACCAAACCGTGCTGGATGGGGAGGTTTATTACAACCACTTGCAGATGGTATGAAATTATTCTCTAAAGAAGAGTTTTTCCCAAATACACCAAATAAATTTTTATTCGTAGTTGGACCGGCAATTGCAATGAGTACTGCTTTAATGACTAGTGCTGTAATTCCGTGGGGAGATCGTTTACACCTTTTTGGTAGAGACATTATTCTTCAGGCTACAGATGTAAATATTGCTTTATTATACATTTTTGGAGTTCTTTCTGTTGGAGTTTACGGTATCATGATTGGTGGATGGGCTTCTAACAACAAGTTCTCTTTAATGGGAGCTATTCGTGCTGCTTCTCAAATGGTTTCTTACGAAGTTGCAATGGGATTATCAATAATCGCTTTATTGATGATGACTGGAACAATGAGTTTAAAAGAAATCTCATTACAGCAACAAGGAATGAACTGGAATGTTTTTTATCAGCCATTATCATTCTTAATTTTCTTAATCTGTTCATTTGCAGAAACAAACAGAACACCTTTCGATTTAGCAGAATGTGAAAACGAGTTAATTGGAGGTTACCATACAGAATATTCATCAATGAAAATGGGATTCTATTTATTTGCTGAATATGCGAGTATGTTTATCTCTTCAACTATTATTTCTGTTTTATTCTTTGGTGGATACAACTACCCAGGAATGCAATGGATGGTAGAAAATGTAGGTGTAAATGCAGCTAACTTATTAGGAATTGCAGCATTGTTTGCAAAAATATGTTTCTTCATATTCTTTTATATGTGGGTACGTTGGACGATTCCAAGATTTAGATATGACCAATTAATGCACTTAGGTTGGAGAATTTTAATTCCACTTTCGATCATTAATATCATGATTACGGGTGTTGTTATTTTAAGACACGAAATCTTAGCCGCTTTAGGATTCTAAGAAACCGTAATGCCCTAGCCCTGATAGAAGCGGCATCCTTTTGTGGTGGGGTTCACCACAAAAGATATAGCGGATAGCAGGATTAAGCTTCAAATAAAAAACAAATAGATTTTAATTTGATTGATTCAGATTGTAAATCATAAACTATAATAGTAAAAATGTCAATAGAAACTATATCATTATCGGGTAGAAAAAAGGTGGTGTCAAATAAAGACATGTCTTTTGTTGAACGATTGTATCTTGTGGCGATTGTAAAAGGTTTGGTTATTACCGTAAAACACCTTTTTAGAAAAAAAGTTACCATTCATTATCCTGAGCAGGTTCGTGAAATGAGTCCGGTTTACCGTGGTCAACACATGTTGAAACGTGATGAGCAAGGCCGTGAAAACTGTACTGCTTGTGGATTATGTGCTTTATCTTGTCCTGCAGAAGCAATCACTATGAAAGCTGCTGAACGTAAAGCTGACGAAAAACACTTATACAGAGAAGAGAAATACGCTGAAATCTACGAAATCAATATGCTTCGTTGTATTTTCTGCGGTTTATGTGAAGAAGCTTGTCCAAAAGACGCTATTTACTTAACAACTTCAAAAGTATTAGTTCCTGCTAGCTACAACAGAGAAGATTTCATTTTCGGGAAAGATAAATTAGTAATGCCTTTAGAAATGGCTATGAAAAACGCTCAACTTAATAACGCTAACTAAATGATACATATTCCTGATTTTGCACACGCAACAACTGTTCAAATTATCTTTTGCTTTTTAGCGTTTATTACCGTTATTACTGCTTTCTTGACTATTTTCAGCAGAAACCCGATTCATAGTGCCATCTATTTGGTAATTTGTTTCTTCTCAATTGCTGGTCATTATTTACTATTAAATTCTCAATTCTTAGCTGTTGTTCATATAATAGTCTACTCCGGAGCTATTATGATTTTGTTCCTGTTTACCATCATGTTAATGAACTTGAACGAACAACGAGAAGTTCACCGTCCTAGAATTACACGTTTAGGAGCTATTGTTTCTTTCTGTTTAATATTGATTGTTTTAATTACAATCTTTATCAACTCGAAACCAATTGTGGGTGAATACGATTCTACTGGAGAAGATTTCCAATCAATTAAAGTTTTAGGTAAAATTTTATTGGACGAATATATGGTTCCTTTCGAATTTGCTTCGATCTTACTTTTGGTTGCTATGATTGGAACAGTTCTATTGTCTAAAAAAGAAAAATTAAATAAATAATGGGTAATATATTAAATCAAATAGGTATTGAAAACTACATCTTTTTGAGTGTTGTACTTTTCTGTATTGGTATTTTTGGTGTATTGTACAGACGAAATGCTATTATCGTTTTCATGTCTATCGAAATTATGTTGAATGCGGTAAACCTTTTATTTGTTGCTTTTTCAACTTATCATCAAGATGCGCAAGGACAAGTTTTTGTGTTCTTCTCGATGGCGGTTGCTGCAGCCGAAGTTGCGGTAGGATTGGCCATTTTAGTTTCTATCTTTAGAAATATCGGATCAATTAGTATCGATAATTTAAAAAATTTAAAAGGATAATCAGAAATGGATACCAATTTAGCTTTAATTTTAGTTTTAACTCCTTTACTAGGATTTCTAGTAAATGTCTTTTTTGGAAAAAGCTTAGGAAAAACAGTTTCTGGTGCAATCGGAACTATTGCCGTAGCGATTTCTTTTGTAGTTTCTCTTTTACTTTTTAATCAAATAACTTCAACTGGAAAAGGAATTGAAGTTACTTTATTTGATTGGATTCAAATTAGCAACTTAAAAATCAATCTTGGATTTTTATTAGATCAATTATCTGTTCTTTGGTTACTTTTCGTAACTGGAATTGGATCTTTGATTCACTTATACTCTATCAGTTACATGCACGATGATGAGAATATGCACAAGTTTTTTGCGTATTTAAATCTATTCGTATTCTTTATGATTACGCTTGTAATTGGAAGTAACTTATTAGTTCTTTTCATTGGATGGGAAGGAGTTGGACTTTGTTCTTACCTATTAATTGGATTCTGGCATAAAAACCAAGATTACAATGATGCTGCGAAAAAAGCTTTCATCATGAACAGAATTGGAGATTTAGGTTTATTAATCGGAATGTTCATCATCGGATCGATGTTCTCTACATTAGATTATGCAACTTTAAAAACTGCAATTGCTGGAGCTTCTAACTTAAACTTACCATTACTTTCTTTAGCGGCTTTATGTTTATTTATTGGAGCTTGTGGTAAATCGGCTCAAATTCCGCTATATACTTGGTTACCTGATGCGATGGCTGGACCAACTCCTGTTTCCGCATTAATTCACGCGGCTACGATGGTAACTGCAGGTATCTTTATGGTTACAAGATTAAACTTTGTTTTTGACTTAGCTCATGATGTTCAAAATGTAATTGCAATTATTGGAGCTATCACTTCATTAGTAGCTGCTACAATTGGATTAGTGCAAACGGACATCAAAAAAGTATTGGCTTACTCTACAGTTTCACAATTAGGATTAATGTTTTTAGCATTAGGATTTGGAGCTTATGAAGTAGCTGTTTTTCACGTAATCACTCACGCTTTCTTTAAAGCTTGTTTATTCTTAGGTTCAGGATCTGTAATTCATGGATTACACGGAGAACAGGATATGCGTAACATGGGAGGTTTGCGTAAAGCAATGCCAATCACTTTCTGGACAATGTTGATTTCTTCATTGGCAATTTCTGGAGTTCCATTCTTCTCTGGATTCTTTTCTAAAGACGAAATCTTATTGACAGCTTTCCACCACAGTATTCCATTATACGTTGTTGGATCGGTTGCTTCTATCATGACAGCTTTCTATATGTTCCGTTTAATGTTCTTAACTTTCTTCAAAGAATTTAGAGGAACTGAAGAGCAAAAACATCATTTACACGAAAGTGGTTCATTAATCACTATTCCACTTATCATCTTAGCAATTTTAGCAACTTTTGGTGGATTAATTAGTTTACCTGGAAATAGCTGGTTGAATCATTACTTAGCTCCTCTTTTCACAAAAGTAGCTGGCGAAGAACACCATTTAGGTGCAACTGAATACACTTTAATGAGTGTTGCAGTTCTTGGTGGATTATTAGGAATTTTAATTGCTTACGTAAAATACTTTAAACAAGATAATGTTCCAGAATCTGATGAAAACATTACTGGTTTAAGCAAAGTGTTATACAACAAATATTATGTAGACGAAGTTTACGATGCTGTATTTGTTCAGCCAATTAATAGTTTATCTAAATTCTTTAGAGACTATATCGAGACAGGATTATCTGCGCTTGTTTTTGGATTAGGTAAGATAGCAAGCGAAATTGCTTTCCAAGGAAAAAAATTACAAACCGGAAGTATAGGATTATATCTATTTGTATTTGTTTTAGGACTTTGTGCAATTGTTTCCTATATATTTTTAGCTCAATAATATTATAACTATGAACGTTTCTACTATATTAATTATACTTTTAATTGGTGCATTTGCCACTTATTTTTCTGGTGACAAACTAGCTTCAAAAGTTGCTTTACTATTTAGTTTAGCTGCTTTAGGATGTTCAATTGTATTATTGAATAATTATAATGCTGGTGAAAATATCAGCGTAATCAGCAACTGGATTACTCAGCCTAAAATTTCTTTCGCTTTAAATGCTGACGGACTTGGGCTTGCAATGGTTTTATTAACTGCGGCTTTAACTCCGATTATTATATTTTCTTCTTTCGGAAATGAATATAACAATGCAAAAGGTTTTTATGCTTTGATCTTATTTATGGCTTTTGCCATGACAGGAACTTTCTTAGCTTCTGATGGTCTTTTGTATTACATTTTCTGGGAGTTAGCACTTATTCCAATCTACTTTATTGCGTTAATTTGGGGTAATGGCGATGCTGAAGAACGCAGAAAAGCAGTGGTTAAATTCTTTATTTACACACTTGCTGGTTCGTTATTCATGTTAACTGCTTTCATTTACTTATACCAAAAAGCAGGTTCTTTCTTAATTGAAGATTTATATAAATTAGAATTATCTGCTTGCGAGCAATTCTGGATTTTCTTGGCTTTCTTCTTAGCTTATGCTATCAAAATTCCAATTATTCCTTTCCATACTTGGCAGGCAAACGTGTACCAAAAAGCACCAACTGTCGGAACAATGCTTTTATCTGGTATCATGCTAAAAATGGGATTGTATAGTGTACTTCGTTGGCAATTGCCACTTGCACCAATCGCTGCAAAAGAATACCTATATATCTTTATTGGTTTAGGAATTGCTGGTGTTATCTACGGTTCAATTGTAGCTTTGAGACAAAAAGATTTAAAGAAATTATTAGCTTATTCTTCTCTTGCTCACGTTGGATTAATCGCTGCAGGATCTTATACTTTAACTCTTGACGGTTTAAGAGGTGCTGTTCTGCAAATGATTGCTCACGGTTTTGTTGTAGTGGGATTATTCTTTGCTGCTGAAGTAATTTTCAGAAGATTTGAAACTAGAGAAATTGAAGCCTTAGGTGGTATTCGTACACAAGCTCCAAAATTCACATCAATGTTTTTAATCTTAGTATTAGCTTCTGTTGCTTTACCAAGTACCTTTAACTTTGTTGGTGAGTTTACAGTATTATACAGTTTATCTCAAATCCATATTTGGTTTGCAATTCTTGGTGGAACAACTATCATTCTAGGAGCTTACTATATGTTAAGAATGTTCCAACATGTAATGTTAGGAGAAACTAATTCTAAAACATTTGCAGATGTTACAGTTAATGAAGGAATTTCATTTGCGGTAATTATTGCTGTTTTATTATTCTTTGGTTTCTATCCAAAACCAATTACAGATTTGATTACACCAAGCTTGGAAACTATTTTACAAGTTATCAATAAGAACTAATATTTTAAACAAAAAATAAATTAGGATTACAGTTAAATGAAATCCTAAATCAAAAAGATAAAAATGAATACATTAATAGCTATAACAGGATTGGGTATTTTCTGCCTATTGTTTGAGATTCTTAATTTAAGAAAAGCCATCGTTCCTATTACCATTTTAGGTTTAATAGGTGTTTTGGCACTTAATTACTGTGAATTTGGAACAGAACAAAGTTATTACAACAATATGATAGCAGTGAGCAAGTTTTCTACAGCTTTTTCATCACTGTTTATTGTCTTGACTATTTTCCTTGTAGCATTAAGTCACAATTTTTACCAAAATCATCCAACGAAAATTTCAGATTATGTAGCTATTAAAATCTTCTTACTAGCTGGAGCTGTAGCAATGGTTTCATTTGGAAACTTAGCCATGTTCTTTTTAGGAATTGAAATTTTATCTATTGCATTATATGTATTAGCGGCGAGCGATCGTTTGAATATAAAAAGTAACGAAGCCGGAATGAAATATTTCTTAATGGGATCTTTCGCTTCTGGAATTATCCTTTTCGGAATCTGTTTAATTTACGGTGCCATGGGAAGTTTCGATATCAGCGATATTCACGAAACAGCACTTTCTGCAGAGTTACCAATCTGGTTTCCAATCGGAATGATTTTAATGATTGTTGGAATGTTATTTAAAGTTGCTGCAGTTCCTTTCCACTTCTGGGCTCCAGACGTTTATGAAGGTTCACCAGCTTTAACAACAGCTTTAATGAGTACGTTGGCAAAAGTTGTAGCAATTGCAACTTTATTTAAATTGGTTTCAGGAATGAACTTAATTGCTTCTTTAGAAAACCAAGATCTTCTACATACTTTCGAAATTATTGTTGTAATTATTTCAATTGCTTCTATGTCTGTTGGTAATATTATGGCATTAAGACAAGTAAACGTAAAACGTATGCTTGCATTTTCTGGAATCTCTCATGCAGGTTTCATGTTAATGACATTATTAACTGTTTCTGCATCAGCTGGTGTTTTATTATACTACACTGCTGCTTATGCATTATCTGGTATTGCTGCTTTCAGTGTAATCTTATATGTATGCAGAGATCGTGATAACGAAGACATTACAAACTTCCACGGTTTAGGAAAAACAAATCCGTTATTGGCTGCTGTTCTTACAGCTTCATTATTGTCAATGGCTGGGATTCCAATTTTCTCTGGATTCTTTGCTAAGTTGTTTTTATTCAATCAAACAATTCAAGCAGGATACATTGGTTTAGTAATTGTTGCTGTAATCAACTCTATCATTAGTGTTGGATACTATTTCAAACTAATTATTGCAATGTATTCTAAAGAACCAAATCAGGAAAGAACAGGAAAACCTTTTCTTATTTACGCTACAGCTGTTGTATCAATTGCTTTAAATATTGCATTAGGTTTATTTCCATCATTAGTTTTAGACTTATTGAAATAAGATAATTTCTTAAATTAAAATAATAGAAAATCCATCAAATTTAGCTTTGATGGATTTTTTTTATAGAAATAAAGAAGAGAAATTCATGTTAAAAATTTCTTCTATACAATTGCACTTCAAAAAATCTCCATATATTTGAGTTCAATTAAATGTATTAAATTATGAACTTTAATTCAAAAAATCCATTTTTAAACAGTAAGCGTTTTTCATCTAATGCTGAACCAAGAACTGAAGTACACCAAGCTCAGATTATTGATTACAATCAAGAAATGACGGTGTCTGGAACAATTAACAAAACAGCAATCTTATTCCTAATTTTATGCGGTGCTGCTATGGTAACATGGTGGATGGCTTTTAATGGAATGAATCCAATGCTTCCTACAATTGGAGGTGCAATTATTGGTTTTATTTTGGTAATCGTTTCAGCTTTTAAACCTCAGGCTTCACCATATTTAGCACCAGGATATGCTCTTTTTGAAGGTTTATTTATAGGAGGAATTTCTGCAATATTTGAATTAAAATTTCCAGGAATTGTAATTAATGCCGTTGGAGCAACTCTTGTTACTTTCTTAGTTTGTCTTGGTTTATATAAATTTAGAATCGTTAAAGTTACAGAACAATTCAAATCTGTTGTTGTCGCTGCAACGCTAGCAATTGCAACTTATTATTTAATCTCTTGGATTGTTTCAATGTTTGCTTCAAGTTATGTTCCTGTTCATTACGGAAATTCTATGATGAGTATTGGAATCAGCGTTTTTGTGATCATCATTGCTGCTCTTAACCTTTTCTTAGATTTTGATTTAATTGAAAAAGGAGCAAGTGAAAGAATGCCAAAATTTATGGAATGGTATGGAGCAATGGGATTAATGATTACTTTAGTTTGGTTATACATCGAATTCTTAAGACTTTTATCAAAACTATATAGTAGAGACTAATTGTCCTAAATATAAAATTGAAGCCCTTTTGAGTAAAATCAAAAGGGCTTTTTTTTATGCTTTTTTTTAAATTTTCTACTAAATAATTTCTAAGAAATTATACCAAATAAATTCAATAACTGAAACAAAAAGCCCTTGGGCCTCCCTGTTTTATTGGCATGTAATAAATTACATTAAAAATGCAATTTATTACATATTCCATAATTAAATACATATATTTTTACACTATAAATTTATTTATGTTAAAAATAATGAGAATGTAAAAAATTTACATAAATTCGTGTAATCGATTACAATAAATCTTAAAAACCACAATTAGGAAACCACAAAAAACCACTTATTAACTTTCTAACTTAAACAACAATGAAAAAAAAATTACTCATTCTAAGCTTTTTTTGCATAGCCCTGCAAACATGGGCGCAACAAATTACCGAAGCCAAAGGCTGGCTTGAATCTGCTTTTGTACAATGGACACCTGTTTCTGGTGCAGATAGTTATAATGTATATTATACAGGAGGAGGGCAAACAAACAAAAAGATTGATAATGAATTAATCCGTAATTATGGATCTTACTTTCGCGCTGACGTACCTGGACTTGCATCAGGAAATTATACGATTACCATTAAACCCGTTACAGCCGGAACAGAAGCAACAGGATCTACAACCTCTAGTTTAACCGTATTGTCACATGATCGAAGCGGTTTTGCTTTTGCCAACTCCCGCATACCCGGTGCTTATAAAGCCAATGGAACTCCAAAAGATAATGCCGTTATAATCTACATTACCCAGCAAACCAAAAACACAATCTCATTAAATGTTACTGGTGCAACTTCAAATCCATGCATTGGATTACAAACTATCTTGGACGGATTTAAAAAAGGAAGTGATACCAGACCACTAATTATCCGTATGATTGGCCAGATTACTGATTTATCTTATATGTTAAATGGAGATTTAGTTATTGAAAATAAAAAAAATGCTAATGCCTACATTACACTAGAAGGAATAGGAAATGATGCTACAGCTGACGGATGGGGAATAAGAGTTAAAAATGCTTCTAATATTGAAATTAGAAACATCGGAATCATGAATTGCGACAGCGACGAAGCCGACAATATCGGATTGCAACAAGACAATGATTACGTTTGGGTTCATAATTGTGATTTCTTTTATGGAAAACCAGGGAAAGATGCTGACCAGATTAAAGGAGATGGCGCATTGGACTGTAAAAAATCAACTTACGTAACTTTTTCATACAATCATTTTTGGGATTCTGGAAAGTGTAATCTCTTGGGATTAAGCGAAGCAACAACTGAAGGTTTATACATCACCTATCATCATAATTGGTACGATCACTCCGATTCTAGACATCCTCGAGTTCGTTATTATTCTGCGCATGTTTACAACAATTATTATGATGGAAATTCAAAATATGGTGTTGGTTCAACTCTTGGATCATCTGTTTTTGTTGAAGCAAATTATTTTAGAAACTGTAAATACCCAATGCTAACTTCTATGCAAGGAACGGATATTTTTTATGGTACTGGTGGAACATTCTCAAGTGAAGACGGCGGAACAATAAAAGCTTTTAACAATGTAATAAGCGGACAAACTCGCTTTGTTGCCTATGATCCTTCAACTTATCCTGTTGAATTTGATGCCTATGTTACTACTTCCAGAGACGAAACGATTAGCAACACAATTAAATCGAAAAAAGGTGCAAAAACGTATAATAATTTTGACACAAATTCAAGCGTCATGTATGCTTATACACCAGATAGTCCTGAAATAGCAAAAACAAATGTAACGCAATATGCTGGCCGTATTTCTGGAGGCGATTTTCAATGGACATTTAATAATGCTACAGACGATACTTCAGATGCCGTAAATACAGCTCTTCAAACCAAATTATTAAGTTATCAAACAAGTTTAGTTAATGTCCAGGGCGAAACTCCAGCTACACAAAATTGGCAAACTTTAACAACCGAAACAGATAACAATCAAACAGTAAACACTGGCACCGCAATAGAACCAATGATTTTTACTTGGGGCGGAGATGCTACAAATGCTACTGTAACAGGATTACCAGCTTCAGGCATAAGCTTTGTAAAAAACACTACAGATAAAACCATCACAATATCAGGAACTCCAACCGCCAATGTATCTTTTTCAATTGCTACTAGCGGAACAAGCGGATCTGCTGCAAATGCTACTGGAACGATAACTGTAGAAGGTACGCCAACGACACCGCCAGGAGACCAAATACACAATTTTACTCTATCTGGTACAAATAGTCAATTTTATACTATTAGTGGAAATTTAGCCACCAATAAAGGAACTGTAACTTATGACGGATTAACTCTTACACAGTGTTTAAAACTTGAAACAGCAACTAACATTACCTTTACCACAACACAGACAAGTACACTAACACTTGTATTTGTTGAAGCTGCAGGAACAGCCAAAATTGATGGCACAAATTATAGTGCTACAGCAGGAATTATAACAGTAAGTCTTGCTGCAGGCTCCCATAGTATTGCTAAAAAAGACACCGCAAATCTCTTTTATATGAAAACAACGTATAGCGGAACTTTAAAAGTAGATCAACACGCTGAAGTGCAACAATTACTTCTTTATCCAAATCCAGTTGCAAATCAGATGCATATTTCTAGTGACAATGTCCAAAAAGTTGAAATCTATAATATGCTGGGAACTTTAGTAAAAACCGTTGAGAAAAATACAGAATCAATTGATATTAGTCATTTATCTTCTGGTCAATACATCGTTAAAATAAAAACAGACAACGGCAGTTTTACGAGAAAAATTATGAAAAAATAACCTCAATTCCTTTTTCTAAAAAGTACAAACACTATACTTTATCTATTCCTATTTCTAAATTCTTGTTGTTCACTCATCTTATTAAATTCTTTGAAAAAACTTTTAATCGTTTCTAGATTAAATATTACAAACAAAAGCATTCCGAGGAAAATAGCAATCCAGCTGTACACCATTTTTACTCCCGAAACCTCTGAAGCAACTACATAAAAAACAATTGTTGGAAATATCGCCACCAATAGGGTCAAACCTAATGTTAACATTAAAGGATTAATAAAAAAACTATTCACTGAATTTAAACCTATCTTTCGAAGAATTATAGCCATAATCAATAACCCAACAATTCCAAAAACTATAGTGCCAAAACCATAAATCAGCACCCGATCACTTAACGCATTAATTTCATGTTCGTAACCAAAAAAAGTATTAAAACTGAATTCCATCGTATTTCTTTTCTTCTGGTTTTACATCAAATAATGACTGCGTTTTATAACCCATCATTTTCGCTAAAATAAAATTAGGAAACTCCTCGATTCCAACATTATATAAGTTTATACTATCATTAAAAAATTCTCTTCGATCTGCGATTTTATCTTCCATTTGGGAAACTCTTTTTTGCAATTCAAGAAAATTACTATTAGATGAAAGTGTTGGATAATTTTCTGAAACTGCAAATAAGCTTTTCATTGATTTCGAAAATTCATTCGCATTCTCTATTTTTTCTTCTACCGTTTTAGCATTTAAAAAATCGGTTCTCAATTTGGTTAAATTCGTCAGCATTGCTGTTTCATGCTCCATAAATTTAGAAGCGACTTTTACTAATTCAGGAACTTCTTCTGCTCTCTGCATCAAAATAACATCAATATTTCTAAAAGCTTTTTCATAGTTATTCTTTAAGGCAACCAGCTTATTGTAAATTCTGATAAAAAAATTAAAGAATATAAAAATCAGAAGGATTCCGGCAATTAATGCAATGGTTTGAATGGTCATAATTTCTTAATTTAAAATAATATAAAGGAGTAATAGCGAAATGAAAAATAATGTTGCTAAAAACGAATTCAATAACGGTTTATATTTATTTCTGAACGAAATACTTCTTGGAATTGCAATACCAAATACATTATCAGAACTTCCTTTCTGGATAATTGTATTTCCGTTATCTGATGTTGCATTTCCTATCAAAAGCATATAATCGTTAGGTTGTAAATAGGTTTCGCTGTATCTCATTTTTCCTCCTGCTTGTTTGTCAACACGATCAAAATAAAACTCTAATCCTTCGCCATCAACTATTACAGATCCTGTTTCGTCTTTGATTTTAAACTTTCCTGTTTTACATTCTGTAAAAACGGTACTGTAAGTTGTTCTTCCATCATCATCACGAGGGCTTTCTTTTTCAATTTTATAAAAATATCCAATACACGGTTTACTGAAATAAGGCGAAACAATAGGCTCGATTTGTTCTAAATCACCTTCAATTTCAACCTGTCCCATTGCAATCGAATTTACTTTAGAAGTCGGCAAAATAGACTGCAAACGCATAAATTTGCTTTTATTACTCGGAAAAAAAATATTCTTAATTAGAATAAAACCAGGAATAAGTAAAAAAAGAAGTTTCAGGTTTTCTGTCTTAACAAGTAGAATAAATGTCCCGAAGATTCCCGCAAAAACAAAAAGTCCCATTATTTTTTGAATAAATGTCGTTTTAGGAATATTATGTTTACGATTGAATTTTTCTCTTTCTAATTTTTCCTCTTTACTACTTCTAATACCAGAAAAAATCATTCCGGTGATACCAAAGAAAAAAACAGACACAAATAGAAGCAACAGAACCAGAATTGGAAACCTGTCATCAATCACAAAACCAACACTAATTAGCAAAGGACATACAACAAAAAAGAGCCAATTGGGAAATTTTAAATTGAATAATCCGCCAAAAATTATGGTCAAAAACAAAGCAATCCCCATACTAAAAAGCATCAAAAAGATTACCATACCAACATCTGCTCTGCTTTGATCTAAAAACTCTAAAAATTCATTCATATATTAAAAATTCTTTATTAGAAAACAATTTCAATTTCTTTAGAAAGCAATCTTCTAATTCTATTTTTCTCCTGATCCGAAATTGGATTATTTCTCAAATCTATTCCAATAAGAAACTGTAATTTATTAATTTCATTCGGTATTTCACTAATCTCATTATTACTCAAAGTAAGGAACTTCAAATTTCTGAACTTTAAAATTTCTTCTGGAAAAACCTTAAGTTTAGTATCTGCCAAATCTAATTCTATTACAGATTCTGGTTTTAGTTTTGCTTTTTCCAGATCGTAAAATGTTGTTTTTTCTTTCTTCTTCTCTTCTTTATTTCGATTTAAAAGACCTATTCCTGCCAGAATAAGCCCAGCTATAAAAAAGATACACAAAAAAGCGGGCCACACTGGATCTCCTTGTTTTTCGGTTGTAAAAAGTCTCTGGTAAACATAAAAGATCATTCCAAAAAATAAGACTAAAAACAAACCTAGAAATATCAGACCTATCAAATATTTTAGAATTGTAAAAATGAATTTCTTTACACTGGTTGTGTTTTTCGCTAATAGAAAATAAGCAACTAAACCTAGCAACAAAACCCAAAAAACGATCAATCCAATTTTAGCTGTTGCATTTCCGTTTTCAATGATTGAAAAAGTAAAAAAGGTAGGAAACATCAAGACAAACCAAATTAAAAGCCCCGTAAATCCGACTGCTAAACAGCCTATTTTTTCTCCTTTTTTAGAAGATCTGAGCCACAAATAAGCCAACAAGAAAGACAAAAGAAGGACTCCTATAAATCCGTATCCAAAAGGTGTAAGTCCAGCTAAAAAAATTAAAGTCATTGGTATTTACGTATCAATTAAAGTCTTGGCAAATAGAAATTAAAAATAAAAATACTACAAATTACCGCATAAAAAAACCGCTTTTTCAGAAATTGAAAAAGCGGTTTATAGATTTTAGAACTCTAAGTTTTATAAGTCAAATTTAATTCCTTGTGCCAAAGGAAGATTCGTCGTGTAATTAATTGTGTTGGTCTGACGTCGCATATAAATTTTCCAAGCATCAGATCCTGATTCACGTCCCCCTCCGGTTTCTTTTTCTCCCCCAAAAGCACCTCCAATTTCTGCTCCTGAAGTTCCAATATTTACGTTTGCAATTCCACAATCAGAACCTGTTGCAGATAAGAATCTTTCAGCTTCACGTAAGTTATTCGTCATAATTGCAGACGACAATCCTTGGGCAACACCATTTTGAATTTCAATTGCATTTTCAACTTCACCAGAATATTTAATTAAATATAAAACTGGAGCAAAAGTTTCGTATTGTACAATTTCAAAAGAATTTTCAGCCTCGGCAATTGCTGGTTTAACATAACAACCACTTTCGTAACCTTGTCCAGAAAGCACGCCTCCTTCAACCAAAATTTTTCCGCCTTCAGCAACCACTTTATTCAAAGCTGCAGCATACATCTCAACTGCGTGAACATCAATTAGTGGTCCAACATGATTGTTTTCATCAAGCGGATTTCCGATTCGTAATTGTTTGTAAGCTGCCACTAAAGCATCTTTTACTTTATCATAAATACTTTCGTGAATGATCAGTCTTCGAGTTGAAGTACATCTTTGCCCAGCTGTTCCAACAGCTCCAAAAACAGCTCCTATAACAGTCATTTTTATATCTGCATCTGGAGTAACAATAATGGCATTGTTCCCTCCTAATTCTAATAATGATTTCCCTAATCTTCCTGCTACTTTTTGAGCTACAATTTTACCCATTCTAGTTGAACCAGTCGCTGAAATAAGCGGAATACGAGTATCTGCAGTTAATAATTCTCCTATTTTGTAATCTCCATTTAGTAGACAAGAAATTCCTTCCGGAAGATTGTTTTCTTTAATAACCTGAGCAATTATGTTCTGGCAAGCAATACCACAAAGAGGTGTTTTTTCTGAAGGTTTCCAAACACAAACATCTCCAGAAATCCATGCTAAAGCAGTGTTCCAAGACCAAACCGCAACTGGGAAATTAAATGCCGAAATAATTCCGACAATTCCAAGCGGATGATATTGCTCATACATACGATGTCCCGGTCTTTCAGAATGCATTGTCAAACCATGTAATTGTCGAGATAAACCAACGGCAAAATCACAGATATCAATCATTTCCTGAACTTCTCCGTAACCTTCCTGCAATGATTTTCCCATTTCATAAGAAACCAATTTTCCTAAAGCTTCTTTATTTTGTCTCAATTTCTCTCCAAACTGACGCACAATTTCACCACGCTGTGGTGCAGGAATCAATCTGAAAGTTTTAAAGGCTTCTGCAGCTGTTTGAATTGCTTTCTCATAATCTTCTGCAGTTGACATTTTTACCGAAGCAATTAATTTTCCATCAACTGGTGAGTAACTTTCTAGAATTTCTCCAGAAGAAAAGTTATTTACTCCTGTTGATGTTCCTTCGTTTATCGTTTTGATGCCCAATTTTTCCAGAGCTTCCTTCATTCCAAATTGTGATGCTATTGTTGTCATTGTAACTTTTTTAGTTAAAATTGTTATGTTTTTATGTAAAGATATTATTTTAGAATTAATTTCTGAATGAAGTTAATTTATAAATAGACGTAAATTTAAGTTTATTTAATGCTTTTAATGAAAATCAAACCTGATTTATTCCGTTTATTTGATGAAATTTGCATTCTCAAATAAAAAATTATGAAATTTTTCAATTCGCTTTTACTTTGTTTTCTTTTGCTTTCTTTGAATGTCTTTTCTCAAAAAGAAAAAACTTCTTTTCAGGTAGTTCCTTTAGGAGTTATGGGCGGAATTGACGAAAAAAATCTTTCAGCTTATTTAATAGCTCCATCCAATACAAATGATTTTATTTCACTTGATGCTGGAACTATAAATGCTGGAATTGAAAAGGCAATCGAAAAGAAAACTTTTAAAGTTTCTACAAACGAAGTTTTAAAAAAATACATCAAAGGATATTTGATTTCGCACGCACATTTAGATCATGTTTCCGGTTTAATAATTAATTCTCCTGCAGATTCTTCAAAAACGGTTTATGCTACTAGCAAATGCATGGAAATGATGGAAAACCATTATTTTAACGATCAGACTTGGGCAAATTTTGGGGATGAAGGTCCTGGTTTTCATATCAAAAAATACCATTTTCAAACTTTAGATTTGGCAAAAGAAACTCTTTTGACCAATGCCAAAATGACGGTTAAAGCATTTCCTTTAAGCCATGTTAATCCGTTTGAAAGTACCGCTTTCTTAATTAAAAACGATAATGATTATGCTTTATACTTAGGTGATACAGGTCCAGATGAAGTAGAAAAAAGCAATAATCTTCGTGATTTATGGACTGCAGTTGCGCCATTAGTTAAAGAAGGACAATTAAAAGTAATTTTTATTGAAGTTTCTTTTCCAAACGAACAGCCTGACAAGTTTCTATTTGGACATTTAACTCCAAATTATTTGATGAAAGAGCTTCATGTTTTGGAAGATTTGGCTGGAAAAGGTTCTTTAGAAAACTTCAAAATCATTATTACGCATTTAAAACCGCCTGCAAAAAATATTGCTAAAATTAAAGAGCAATTAAAAAATCAAAATGATTTAAAGCTGAAGATTATTTATCCTGAGCAGGGGAAGAAGATTGAATTATAATCAAATATTTGTAAGTTATTTTTTTATGTTTTAGCCAAGTAATTAAATTTAAGTAATGGGAATTATTTGGTCAAAGAGAGCTAATTATACTTTTTACAATATTCGAAATTATCTTGAACACTTTTGGTCTCCAACAGTAGCTCAAAAATTTATCAAAGATGTTTTACATATCATTGCACTTTTAGAAATAAACCCTATGCTTGGTAAATACAATTCAGATTTAATATGTCGAGAGATACTAATTTTAAAACATATCTCACTGTATTATAGAATCCAGAAAGATAAAATAGAGTTGATTACCTTCTTCAACAATCGCCAAAAGCCAATAAAAATGTTTATATAAGGTTTTTACTTTTTAATTCAGCCAACATTTGTTCATGTGTTATAAAATCTCCATTTTCTAAATCACGTTTTCCTTGCTCAATGTCAGCTTTTAATTCAAGCATAAAATTTTCTTCTGGAGAAAGGATTTTAGCAATTGAAAGAACTTCATCTGGAGTAAATGTTTGCGTTTTTAATTTACGATAGAATGTAGGACTAGGAATTCCTATTTTCTCAATGATATAGTTCTTTTTAAAAGGTGATTTATTTATCAAATCTTCAATATCATTAACTATGTTTTTATAAGCGATAATTTCTCGTATCATAATTGAAGTCATTTTATATCATTTATGATACAAATATAGATAAAAATTAAGACTAAAAGTTAAATTGAATGAAAATTCATCCAAAATAAAACCCGACAGGTTTTAAAAATCTGTCGGGTTTCAAAATATTTAAGAAGATAAACTATTTCTTAGCCACAAATCTCGGATCTGTTTTCATTACAGTCCCACATTTATCGCAAGTTCTTAGTTCTTCTGAGTTGTAAAAATGTTCGAAATGAGGAAGAAAATCTTTCTCGATATTATGAAGTTCAAAATACACTTCATACAATTTATGATTGCAGTTATCACAATGCCAAAGCAATCCATCTGTATAACCAAGTCCGGCACGTTTTCTTTCGATTACTAAACCAATTGATCCTTCTGAGCGAACAGGCGAATGCGGCACTTTAGCAGGATGAAGATACATATCTCCTGCATTTAGTTCCATTTCCTTGCGCTGACCATCTTCCTGAATCACTACTTTTATGCTTCCTTCTAACTGATAAAAAAGTTCTTCTGTTTCATTATAATGATAATCTTTTCGAGCGTTTGGTCCTGCTACAATCATTACGATATAATCTCCGGAATCAACATACAGATTTTTATTTCCAACTGGTGGTTTTAGTAATTGTCGGTTTTCTTCAATCCATTGCGTAAGATTGAAAGGTTTTGCTATAGCCATTTTTTTAATACTAAATTTTGAAAAGCTAAGTTAGTGAAAAGTTTTTAGTCTCAGTCTCAGTTTACAGTCTCAGAAAAACTGAAAACCGAGACTGAAAACCGAGACTGAAAACTGAGACTGAATACTGAGACTGAATACTGAGACTGAATACTGAGACTGCGACTGAATACTTACCTAAACTCTTTTATCAGATAAATATAAACCGGAAAGTGATCGCTGAAGCCAGCTTCCGATAATGTATTTCGTAACGGATAACCTTTGTATGCTCCAGAAGTCTGAACAAGATAAGGTTTATTAAAAATTCCAGCTTTCCAAAAACTAAAAGTAGAGAAATCAGATTTTGTTAAAGATTCAGTTATTATAATCTGATCGAAAATGCTCCAGGAATCCCGAAAAGCAATCGTTCCCATTCCTTTATTGGCTAATTCTTCAAACGGATTAAAAACACCAAATTCTGCAACTTCAGCTTTTTTCCCTTTTGTACCTAAGGCTATTTTCATACTCTTATTTAGTGGACCATCATTGAAATCTCCCATTGTCATTACTTTTGCAGCAGGATTAATCTGTTGTAACGAATCAATAATTTTTCGATTTAATTTTCCGGCCGCTTCCCGAAACGAAGTCGTTGCCTTTTCGCCTCCAGATCGAGATGGCCAGTGGTTCACAATAATATGAATTTCTTCATTTTCAAGAAAACCGGAAACCAAAAGTTGATCTCTCGTAAAAACGCGATTATTATTCTCTTTTTTAACTTCAACTTCGTCATCTAAAACTTCCAAATCTTCCTCTTTTTTCTGAGTATTCTTTTTATAAATAATTAAAGGAATATTAGAAAATGACGTTGGTCTAAAATATTTTTTCTGGTAAAGCAAAGCCACATCAATACCACGTTTATCCGGCGAATCAAAATGAATAATTCCAAAATCGAATTGCTGTAGTTTAGGTTCTTTTATCAAATCTTCTAAAACTTCTCTGTTTTCAACTTCAGCACAACCTAATAAAACTGGAGCATTAGAATTTTCAGGTGTTCCAATTTCAGAAATTACCTTTGCTAGATTTTGTAATTTTTGTTCGTATTTTTCTTTTGTCCAATGCTGCACTCCATTTGGAGTCCATTCATCATCATTTGTAAAAGAATCGTCTACGGTGTCATATAAATTCTCAAAATTGTAAAATGCAATGGTATGTATTTGGTATTTTTTTGACTGTGCATTGACCATTGTACAGCAAAAAAGAAGAAAATAAAAAAGTGAAGTTAAATGGCGCATAATTGTTTTCAATTAAAAAAAATCAATTTATAAAAAACAATTTAAACTGTAAGAATTTTCTAAATATTTATTTGTTGTTTTTGTTTTTTAAATTTATATTCTCACGTATCTTGCGACTTCAATTTCTGTTCTAAAAAATGAAAAAACTCCTATCTGTCTGCAGTTTACTTTTGATCTTTATCTCTTCTTATTCTCAACAAACCAGTCAATTTATTGATAGTATAAGAATAAAACATACTATTCCTGAAATTGCCTATGCGGTCGTTTCTTCTGATTCTGTTTTAGAAATAAATGCTTTAGGGTATAAGAAAATCAATAGTCAATTAAAGGCCGAATTATCAGACCGATTTCGTTTGGGCTCTCTCACCAAAACTATTACAAGTTATTTAGCAGCTAAAATGGTTAAAGAAGGAAAGCTAAAATGGGAAACCAAATTTTTTGATTTATATCCTGAATTAAAAGCAAAAAGTAATCCTGCTTATTACAACTTTACGCTAAGAGATTTTATAACTTTTAGAGCACCTATTCCGACTTGGTCTTATGGAAATGAAACGCCAACTCGAAAAGAAATTAAAGGAAATGATGCTGAACAACGTTACGAGTTTATCAAATGGTTTTTCAAACAAAATAATACTTTTTCTGAAAAGCAAGATGTTTACTGGTCTAATCCCAGTTATGTTGCAGCCGGACTTATGTTGGAAAAGGCAACAGGGAAAACCTATGAAATCTTAGTACAGGAATTAGGAAAAAGTTTAAATATTGAATTTGAATTTGGCCAACCCAACTTAAAAGACAAAAATCAAACTTGGGGACACGATGAAGATCTAACTCCAGAAAAACCGGCTTTAAATTATAAATTAAACTGGCTTTCATCAGCAGGAAATATCAATGTAACTTTACCTGATTATTGCAAATTTATTCAAATGCAACTTCAAGGGCTGCAGGGAAAATCAAAACTGTTTACTCAGGAAGAATTTAATTATATGCATTTTGGTCTTTCGGAATTTTCGTTTGGTTGGTATTCAAAACTTAACAAAAATAATGAGCAACAATATTCATTTCACAATGGAAATCCGGGAACATTTTTAACCAAAGTGTATATTTGTAAAGCCGTCAACAAAGCTTTTATTCTTTTTGCTAATGTTCAGTCTGAAAAAGCTGACGAAGGATTAATTTTAATTTTAAAAGAATTAGAAACTAAATATGGATGTGCTCCGTTTTATTAAAAACCGGAATTAAATAATGTATAATTTTAAGCAAAAAAGAAAAAATGAACATCAAGAGCTTTAAATACTTTCAAAAACACTTTTCTATTTATAAAGTCGCATTCCTTATTTTTGCTTTTCAATCATTCACTTGTCAATCTCAACAAAATATGATAACACCACCTTATTTACAAAAAGGAGATACTGTTGCTCTTTTGGCTACAGCCAGAAAAAATATAGACGATAATTTAAAACCAACCATAGATTTATTGCACAGCTGGGGTTTAGAAGCCGTTGTTGGATCAACAATCGGATTGGATTATCATCAATTGGCAGGAACAGACGAGCAAAGAGCTGCCGATTTTCAAAAACAAATGGACAATCCAAATATCAAAGCGATTTGGTGTGTTCGTGGAGGTTATGGAACGGTTAGAATGTTGGATTTATTAGATTTTACTAAATTCAAACAACATCCAAAATGGGTTATCGGATTTAGCGATGTAACTGTTCTCCACAATCATTTGAATACAATGGGTTATAAATCCTTACACGGAATTATGCCTGTAACAGTTCCAAGAGCAACTCCAGATGCTGTAAGTTCATTAAAAGCAAGCTTGTTTGGTGATCCTGTTTCTTATTCTATTAGTCCAACTCCTATGAATCGTTTTGGAAGTGCAACTGGAGAATTAGTTGGCGGTAATTTATCGATCTTATATAGTTTATTAGGTTCTCCGTCTGCAATTGACTGTCGTGATAAAATATTATTTATTGAAGATTTAGATGAATACCTGTATCATATTGATCGTATGATGATGAATTTGAAACGAAATGGATGCATCGAGAATCTAAAAGGAATTATCATTGGCGGCATGACAAGCATGAAAGACAATGAAGTTCCGTGGGGTAAAAATGCTTTAGAGATTATTGATGATGTTACCAAAAAATACAACATTCCAGTAATTTTCAATTTCCCAGCAGGTCATATTAGAGACAACAGAGCTTTAATTATGGGAAATACCGTTTCTATGGAAGTTACTGCAACGGGAAGCACCGTTACTTTTAAAAGATAAAACTGCTCTATTCCTTATTTAAGGAAATCCAACAATACCACATAAAAATATCGCAAGACGCGAAGTCGCAAAGTATAGTTAAAACTTTGCAACTTCGCGTCTTTTCGTGCAATAATTAATTTAAATAAAATCGAAGATTCACACTGAAAACTGTGACTGTAAACTAAAAAAATGGCAGAACATAATGACTTAGGAAAATTAGGAGAAGATCTTGCTGTGGCACATCTTGAAGAAAATGGATATTTAATTCTAGAACGCAACTTTGTTATTCAAAAGGCCGAAATAGATATAATTGCCAAAAAAGATTCCATTTTAGCAATTGTTGAAGTTAAAACGCGTTCGAGTTTAGATTTTGGTTCTCCGCAAGATTTTGTAAAACAAAAAAAGATTCAGTTACTCATTAAAGCAGTAAATGCCTACATAAACGATAGGGAAAAGGATTTTGAAGAGGATTTAGAAGTCCGTTTTGACATCATTGCGGTCCATAAAAACGGCGAATCATTTGCAATTGAACATCTTACCGATGCATTTTATCACTTTTAACATAATTTTTTATTGTTATAATTGTAACAATTTGTTTTTTTATTTATATTTGCAGAGATTTATAACATCGCAATGTTAAATTAACAACCAACCGAATACAAAAAAAAAAAAGAATTATGAAAACTGTGTCTTCTATTGTAGAAAACTACATTAAAACAAAACCATTTCTACTGAACGCCCTCTCGCTCGGAATTATTAACCTGACTTCACTTTCGCGAAATATTATGACCGAATTAGAAAGTGAGTTTGGGAAAGAAGTAAAACAAGGAGCTGTTGTAATGTCTTTGAAACGACTTACAGAAGAACTAGATTTTAAATTGAATCACAAAATCAATAAAGTAATTAAGAACATTGGTGAAATTACTGTTCGCTCTGAGCTTACAGATTACACTTTCGCAGCTTCTGAAACTGTTTTAAACAAACAAGCCGATTTAATTTCGGACATTAATGCTTTATCTGATATTTTTTATACCTCATCTCGTGGTGTAAACGAAACCAATATCGTTGTCAGCAGCAGTGTAAATCATTTAGTTGAAAAACACTTTATGAGAGAAAAATTAATCCAGAAATTGGATAATTTAGCTTCAATTACTGTAAAATTACCAAAAGAGAACATTGTTGTTCCTGGTATTTATTACTTCATTTTCCAACGTTTGGCTTGGGAAGGAATTATCATTAATGAGGTAATTTCTACTTCAAATGAATTTACAATTTTAGTTGGAGAAGATCAAGTTGATGTTGCTTTTAAAGTAATTAAAGACCTGAAAAACTAATTAAAAAATCAACATTTAAGAATCAAATTAGAGTTTTTATACCACAAAAATCCTTTTGTCTTCTAGTAAGATAAAAGGATTTTTCTTTTTAAACTCAAGCCTTAAGACCAACTTTCAGATAAGAATATTCTCAAAATTCAAATTTTAAAGTAAATTTTATTTTTCTAAAGCGTCAATATGACACTTACTTTAGAAATGGGACTTTACGGCACATTTTACGTCATTACTTTAAAACATAGCCTAAAAATCCGAATTAAGTTTTTTTATATATAATTTGTTGCGAATAATATTTTTATATATTTGCTAAAGAGTCTGATGATCAATAATACATTTTGATAATCAAGACGAGTTAATTCCAAAGTCAATTATAAAAACTCGCAAAAAAGAAAACACTTAAATTGATAGACAGTTTTTCAACTTCACTATAAAATTATCTAACCAAAACCACAATAATGCCATTAAAAATCACTCTTCGGAGTGATTTTTTTTTGACTTCTTCTTAAAAACTATTTTGGCTTAAAAAAGCTAATAACACAAAGGAAATTTTCTTTCGTTTTTTACATAAAAATAATCTGCAAATGAGGTTTCCCGTATTGATTTCATCATATAATTCCATTTTTTTGCAATCAATTTTAATCCCAAAAAATGAATAAAAAATTACTTTTACTTAGCCTTCTATTAGTTGTAGGATTATTTGTTTCCTGCTCTAGTGACGATTCAACTGAAAAGCCTGTTATTCCAGTAATTAAAGAGCCGTTGCCAATTACCATTAGCGAACTTACTTCTGATTTTTTAATAGTTGGTCAGAATTTAGAAATTAAAGGAATAAACTTAGCCAATAAAGATTATCCAACAGTAGTATTGTTAAATGATACAGAGCAAGTTATTGCTAAAGAAGTTACAGAAACCAAAATTGTACTTCCAATCACAGATGCAATAAAAGTGGGTACTAATTCGGTAAGAATTCAAATTAATAAAACACTAAGTGCTCGTGCAAATTTCTTTGTAATGAAAAAAGGGTGGAATAAATTGAATGGTTTAGGGACTTATGATGTTTTAACTTCTAATGTGTTTGACGACAGTAATTCTGTTTTCTCTTTTGCAGACAGTGACACACGTGATTTTGGTTTTTGGGGCTTTCCTGCAAAATTACAAGGAACAGCAGAAGGTTTAACCAGAACTGCTGTTAAACAAAATGGTGGTAGTTATGGTGCCTTTAAAATGGTAAATGATAACATAGGCGTTCTAACAAGTACTAATGCCGCGACTTATTCAAATAGTGGTTTTGAAAACAGCAATTCAACAACTGTCGAGCCTTCTTTTAGTCCCGCAATTAACGGATTAAATATTGGTTATGCAGATCAAAATACAAGTATTGTAACTACATTCAGAGGAGGACAAATTTATACTGCTGATCATGGAGCTACAGTTATTAAAAGCGAACCTCTAAAGTGGACAGCAAGAGGGAATTATTACAGAGCTTCAATCACAACTTTTAAAAAATCCTCAAACGGCAAATTCTATCAGTTAGGAATAATAAATGATTATGCAAAAGAAGGTTCTAATAAACATCGTAACGTAGTTTTAGAATCTGCAACAGGATACAGTGACTGGAACGTGATTGATACCATTTCTAAAGCAAACCTAAACATATCTTACATCTATAAATTCTTAAACATCAATACTATTTTGACTATAGATCCGACAAACAAAACTTTGGTCGCTTCTACTGATATGTTAAAAACTTGGAATGTAATTAAAACTGATGTTAAGAATATATTTCTAAGAACAGAAACGCAATGGTATATTGTTTCAGGTGATAAAATTTACGTAACAAAAGATTCTGGAACAACATGGGAACTTGAACTTGAGTTGCCCGCTGATTCGTCTGTAAATGAAATTTCTTTCTCAAAAACAAAAATTATTGTTTCAGGAAATAAAGGTTTGCATTATCTAAAATTGGAATAGTTTCGTACAAACTAAAAAACAAAAGGCGCATGATAACTCATGCGCCTTTTGTTTTCTAAAATGAATAATTGAGGGCAAATCCAAAATTATTACTTAGTGTAATATCATTTTTTATGACAGTCGGTTTAAACGCTAATTTATCGTCTACATTAAATTGTGATAAAGCAGCGTCAATATTAGCATCAATGATATTTAGGACATAGAAACCAACCATAAACAAGGCTGATAAATCACGGTTTCTTTGAAATCCCTTCTGAATACGAATCAACCTGTCATCATCTAATCCGGCCAAGCTTGAGTTAGCGTTTGCGTTTCCAGCAAGTCTGCTTTTATATTCGTCCCGATACAAATGATAATTTTTCTGATTGTCAATGTATAAATAAGTGCTCGTTCCGATTGCACCGTAAACCAAAGGAACTTTCCAGTATTTTTTATTGTAAACTTGCCCCAGACCTGGTACAATTGCCGAGAAAAATGATGCTTTTGCTGGTCTGAGCGGATCAATTGCTTCTGATGTCAGTGTATCTTTTAAAATAATTTTAGGTTTTTCTTGTGCGAAAATTGAAGTTAATCCAAAAAATAAAAATAGTAGAACGAGGTGATTCTGCATAAAAGTTGGCTTTGAAAATTTTGGTTCAAAGAAAACTTTTTAGTTCTAAGATTTTTCTTAAATAAAAGATAAATAAAACTTAATTATGAATACGGTCGTAAATTTAAAAGTATTCGAAGACTTTTTCGTCAGAAGTTAAAGAGTGATTTTTACCATCTTCATAAATATAACGGATCTGACTTACCGGAAAGTTTTGTGCATTATAAATTAGTTGGTCTTTTACATAAGTTAACCCGTGCATTTTTATTGCAACTAAATTATTTGGAGAGAAGTCTCTAAGCGAATTTGTTGATTCTGTATAAATTAAATAATATAGGCTTTTATTCAGCTTTTCATAACTGTAGTATAATGGATTTCTTTTATCATCATATTGATACTCTGTAACTGAATCTCCTCCACTTGTTGTTTTTATGACATTACCTCTTTCATCATAAGTAAATTCAGTAAACGGGTAAAATTCATTGCCATCACTATCAACGAAACCTTTTGTTCTTACTGCTTTCAAAATTCTTCCCGTCGCATCGGTATCAAATTCGGTAACAAGTGTTGTCGGCACATCAAAACGCTTTTCGTAATAGCTTGTAACTTTGACTTTATTTTTTCCGTATTCTAATAATGCATAGTCATTTGTGTTTACATTCGTTTGTTTTACCAAACGATTTTCTTTATCGTAGGAATAAGAATAAGTATACACTGGAGAAAATACTGTTGAATTAAATATCTGCCTTAGTAGTTTTCCGTCGGCATCGTACTCATATTGATAACGATTATATTGAAGTGGAGTCCAATTAAAAGTTGCTTCTACTAAAAATCCATTTTCGTATTTATAAGTTTCTACATAACTTTGTTTTGAAACTTTTACCGATTTCAATAAATGTTTGCTAAAATCCTGATTCTCCAAATTACTAGAATCTTCGGAACTGCAACCTAAAATAGTAGTAATTATAAGTATGTAAACTAATTTGATTTTTTCCTTCATATAAAAATAATTGCCGCTATTCCTCAAACAACTCCATCAATTCCAATGCTCGTTTTATCGACTTCACATTTTCAAAAGTCAATAATAAGCGTAATCCGTTTACGGTTTGTTTTTCTTTCATTTTGCAAAGGTTGCTGTGTTTTTGAACAAAGTTTAAAACGTTTCTGAACTTCACAGACTGATAATAATCTGATTGTTGATCTGAAACGAAATAACCAATCATTTTGCCTTGCTTCAAGACTAATTTTTCGATTCCGACTTTCGTTGCAATCCATTTAATTCTGATGCTGTTTAATAACGCAACAGCAGGTTTTGGTAGTGGTCCGAAACGGTCAACTAGTTTTTTCTCAAATTCCTGTAAACCGGCTTCGTCTTTTATCGCACCTAATTCGTTGTATAAAACCAAACGTTCTGAAACGTTATTGATATATTCATCTGGAAATAACAATTCGAAATCGGCATCGATTTGAATGTCTTTTACGTATTCTTTTGTATCGATGTCGTTTTCTTCAGGATATAAATCTTTGAATTCGTTTTCCTTCAATTCTTCAATCGCTTCATTCATGATTTTTTGGTACGTATCAAAACCAATTTCATTAATGAAACCGCTTTGTTCTCCACCTAATAAATCTCCTGCTCCACGAATCTCCAAGTCTTTCATGGCAATATTGAAACCGCTTCCCAACTCGCTGAATTGCTCCAATGCCTGAATACGTTTTCTCGCATCTTCTGTCATGGATGAATACGGTGGACAGATGAAATAACAAAATGCTTTTTTATTGCTTCGCCCAACGCGCCCACGCATTTGATGCAGATCTGATAATCCAAAATTATTGGCGTTGTTGATGAAAATCGTGTTGGCATTCGGAACGTCCAATCCGCTTTCGATGATTGTTGTGGCAACCAAAACATCAAAATCTCCGTTCATGAAACCTAACATCAATTCTTCGAGCTTCGCACCGTCCATTTGTCCGTGTCCAATTCCAACTCTTGCATTTGGAACCAAGCGCTGAATCATTCCAGCAATTTCTTTAATATTTTCAATTCGGTTATTGATAAAGAAAACCTGTCCGTTTCTTTGAATTTCATACGAAATCGCATCGCGAATAATTTCTTCATTAAAACCAACTACATTTGTTTCAATCGGATAACGATTTGGCGGAGGCGTTGTAATTACCGATAAATCTCGCGCTGCCATTAACGAAAACTGAAGCGTTCTCGGAATTGGCGTTGCTGTTAACGTCAATGTATCGACATTTGCAGCAATGGTTTTGAGTTTATCTTTTACGTTTACACCAAATTTTTGTTCCTCATCGACAATCAATAAACCAAGATCTTTAAAAACCACATTTTTGTTTACCAATTGATGCGTTCCAATTACGATATCTAGTTTCCCTTCGGCTAAATCTTTTAACGTCTGCGTTTTTTGTTTCGCAGTTCTAAATCGGTTTAAATAACCAATTGAAACCGGCATATCTTTTAAACGTTCAGAGAAAGTTCTGTAATGCTGATAGGCCAAAATTGTCGTCGGAACTAAAACTGCCACTTGTTTGCTATTATCAACCGCTTTAAAAGCTGCACGAATCGCAACTTCCGTTTTTCCGAAACCAACGTCACCACATACCAAACGATCCATTGGGCGATCGCTTTCCATATCGGCTTTTACTTCTGCCGTCGATTTCATTTGGTCTGGTGTATCTTCGTAAATAAAAGAACTTTCCAATTCGTTTTGAAGATAACTGTCTGGCGCAAACTGAAAACCTTTTTCCAAACGACGTTTCGCATACAACTGGATTAAGTTGAATGCAATATGTTTGACACGCGCTTTGGTTTTCTGTTTTAAAACCTTCCAAGCGTTTGAGCCAAGTTTATAAATTTTCGGAGGTGTTCCGTCTTTTCCGTTGTATTTTGAGATTTTATGAAGCGAGTGAATACTCACATACACAATATCATTATCGGCGTAAACCAATTTTATGGCTTCCTGCGTTTTGCCTTCCACCTGAATTTTCTGTAAGCCGCCAAACTTCCCAATTCCGTGATCTATGTGCGTTACATAATCGCCAACAGAAAGTGCAGTTAGTTCTTTTAAAGTGATATTCTGCTTTTTAGAATACCCATTTTTGATGTTGAATTTATGATAACGCTCAAAAATCTGATGATCGGTATACGCCGTTATCTGATTTTCTTCGTCAATAAAACCTTGATACAAAGGCAGTACAACAGTATTGTATTGTTTTCTAATATTCTCTGAATTAGCTTCATCCAAAGATTCAAAAATATCATGAAAACGTTTTGCCTGCGTTTCATTTGAACAGAACAAATAATTTTTATAGCCGTTAAAATGATTGTCACTCAGATTGTTCAACAACAAATCAAACTGTTTGTTGAATGATGGCTGAGGCTGAATATGAAATTCGAATTTTTTAGTTGTTTTAAAGATTGGTTTTGAAGCCAATTCTACAATCGAAAAATCCAGTGCGCGCTTGATAAACGAAGCTTGATTTAAAAACAATTGCTCTGGCTCGGCATGTTTTATTTCTTTCGAAAGTTTTTCAAAAGCCTCTTCTGCTCTCGCAAATTGTTTGTCTAACTGACTAAAAAGTCCGTCTGTATTTTGAATGAAAAGAACTGTTTTTTCGGCAATATAATCCAGAAAGCTTTCTCTGTTTTCTTGAAACAACTTGTTCTCAACATTCGGAATTATAGTAATTTTTTTGTGTGTTTCAACAGATAATTGTGTTTCGACATCAAAACTTCTGATACTGTCTACTTCATTTCCAAAAAACTCAATTCTGTATGGATGATCGTTTGAAAAAGAAAAGACATCGACAATTCCTCCACGAACTGAAAATTCTCCCGGTTCTGTAATAAAATCAACTCTTTTAAATTCGTATTCAAACAAAACTTCGTTGATAAAATCGATCGAAATTTTATCGTTTAAAGCAACTTTTAAAGTGTTTTTATCTAATTCTCTTCTCGTCACCACTTTTTCGAAAATGGCTTCGGGATAAGTTACAATTATTGCTGGTTTTTTTCGCGAATTGATTCGGTTTAAAACCTCAGCGCGAAGCAGTACATTGGCGTTGTCGGTTTCTTCAATTTGATACGGACGACGAAAAGAAGCAGGGTAAAACAAAACATCCTGTTCGCCAATCATTTGTTCCAAATCGTTTAAATAGTAAGCGGCTTCTTCTTTGTTATCTAAAATAATCAAAAAAGGCAGCTCGTTTTTTTTAAAAACAGAACGAATAATAAAGGAAACCGAAGATCCCAGTAAACCGCTAAGGTTCATTTTTATCTGATTTCCTTCCAGTAAACTTTTAGCAATCTGCTCTGCTTTTGGCAAATTGTCATAGATGGTATATAGGGCGTTTTTACTCAACTTTTGGTGCGTTTTGATCTAATGGTTGTATGGGAACCTGTGGCGCAGCCGAATTCGGAATTGCACGTGTGGTATCTAACATTCTTAAGAAATCTTCTTCTCCTTGTTCTTTTGGTATTTTGGCTTTTTCGACAATTTTATCCATTTGTCTTTCCAGTGAAATCAGTTCTTTATTGATTTCCTGAACCAGAAAAACTACTTTATCATCTGGAATTTGATTTAAATGAATAAATAAATCCAGCATTTTAATTTTAGTAATCAAAATAGAAATACGACTTCTAATTTGAGGCTGATTGAAATCTGTTGGAATATTATTGTTTAAAGCCATGGCTTTCTTAGAAATCGCAGCCGATTTTTTCTGAAATGCTCCAATAGTTTTTCTTGGTTTATCGCCAATCTCTTTTATAAACTCACGCCACTCTGTCCATGAATTTAATTGTGATTCTGATATTTCGTTGATCGGCTCGTTAAGAAACGTCCAGCCTTTGTTTATATTATTAAAAATAGCTTCTTTCTTTTTTGCTTCTTTTGCATTTTCTGCACGTCGTTTTTCATCTTCATTTTGGCAAGAAAACAATACAAATGTTAAAAGCAGAAAAAGAGATATTTTATATTTCATTTAGTAAAATGTTAGACGGCAAAGTTACAAAGTAAATTTACAATTACGAATTCTGTTTTTTGCTAAAGATTCTATAAATCATCGTTATTTTTTTATCATTTAAAAAGCCAGATAAGAGGATTTTTTTCGTTTTTATTTTCTTTAGAATACACTTCAATACTGAAAATAAAAAGGCACAAAGGCACACCCTTGCAAAAGAGAATAATCCAATAAACAAACTTTTTAATTATTGAATCTATAATTTATGATTCTAAAAAGCATTAGTAATTGCGAAAACGTTATATTTGTGTCTCTAAAAATCATTCGAAATGAATCCTAAAATATTAATCATTGGTGCCTGTGGTCAGATT
Source organism: Flavobacterium panacis (assembly GCF_024649945.1). GTDB lineage: Bacteria > Bacteroidota > Bacteroidia > Flavobacteriales > Flavobacteriaceae > Flavobacterium > Flavobacterium panacis. The sequence continues at coordinate 98,285 of NZ_JANKMS010000008.1, forward strand.
GGAACAGAGCTGACACAAAAACTGCGTAAATTATACGGAACCGAAAATGTTATCGCTTCTGATATTCGAAAATTAAATACTGATGTTGTTAATTCGGGACCTTTTGAAGTCGTCAATGCTTTAGATTTTAACCAGATTGAACATTTGGTTGAAGTGCATCAAATTACAGATGTTTACTTGATGGCTGCGCTTTTATCTGCTACGGCTGAAAAGAACCCTGCTTTTGCTTGGGATTTAAATATGAATTCTCTTTTTCATGTTTTAAATTTAGCGAAAGCAAAAAAGATTCAGAAGATTTTTTGGCCATCCAGTATCGCCGTTTTCGGACCAACAACTCCTAAAGAAAACACGCCACAATATACGGTAATGGAACCTTCGACAGTTTACGGAATTAGCAAACAAGCTGGAGAAAGATGGTGCGAATATTACCATAATATTTACGGTGTTGATGTACGCAGTATCCGTTATCCAGGCTTAATCAGCTGGTCTACTCCTCCAGGCGGCGGAACTACAGATTATGCAGTTGATATTTTTTACAAAGCTATTGCTGATAAAAAATACGAGTGCTTTTTATCATCTGAAACCAAAATGCCAATGATGTACATGGATGATGCAATTGATGCCACTATCAATATTATGAAAGCTCCGGTTGAAGAAATCAAGATTCATTCTTCTTATAATTTGGCTGCAATGAGTTTTACGCCAACTGAAATTGCTGCTGAAATCAAAAAACATATTCCTGAATTTGAAATTACTTATAATCCAGATTTCCGTCAGAAAATTGCGGACAGCTGGCCGGCAAGTATTGATGACAGCGCTGCAAGAGAAGACTGGAACTGGAATCATAAATTTGATTTGGAAACTATGACAAAAGATATGATTGAGCATTTGAGTTAAATTCTTTTCTGCACAATCTAATTATCATATTTGAATTGCCTCCAGCTTTAGCTGGAGGTTTTTTTTGTGATAAATGATAGGGCTTTAGCCTAACTGTGAAAGTTAGGCTAAAGCCCTTTTTTTGTCATTTCGACCGAAGGGAGAAATCACACACGGAATTCTACAAAGACTGGAGATTTGCGTTGTGGAGTTTCTTGTGCGATTTCTCCCTTCGGTCGAAATGACAAAACTGGCGCGAGAAGTTCTAAATCTCAATCTCTAAAAGAAGCCAATTGTTTGTATCTAGCCCCGATGGAGGCGGTATCCTTGCTGGCCCGACGTCGGGCAACAGCGAGATATAGCCGAGAGCGGGAAACCTTGTTTACTAAAATGCCTTTTGTGTTGCTCCTGATTATTAAATAAACCTTAATTGCCTTCAGATGAAAACAAAAAAGGGTTTTAGCCTAACTTTCACAGTTAGGCTAAAGCCCCTATACATTTATAACAAAAAAAACCTCCAGCTAAAGCTGGAGGCAATTGAATTTTATGCTAAAAAAGCAAAGTTATTTAAAGCTTATTTCACTTCAAAAACATTATTTGCTTGTTTTACATCAGCCATTAATCCGCTTGGATCGATAGTGATTTTTTTGATTGACGTTTTGTTTTTGTCAATTGTAAAACTATAGTTTTGTTGTGCCCAAGCCCAATCTTCCAGAACTGTTCTTTTTTGATTTGGGTTTGGATTTGGTTTAATGAAATTCATCATTCTTAACGGAATGTAGAACGTTTCAGAAGTTCCGTCTGTGTAATCTACTTTTAAATCGATTGGCATTGGCATTCTTCCAATTCTTTCTAAAGAGATTGTTGTTTTTCCTGCATTGTCAGCCACATCTTTGATTCCGTAATCAATTGTATTGGTTGTTTGCGCCCAATCTGTCAAATACCAGTCTAACTCAGCTCCAGAAACTCTTTCAGCTGTTCTCTTGATATCGTTTGGTGTTGGATGTTTGAATTTAAAATCGTTGAAATATCTTTTTAAAGTCGCATCAACATTGTCTTTTCCAATTACATATTCTAGCTGAGAAAGGAAAATACTTCCTTTAACATAAGATGAAATACTATACGGACGGTTTTCATCATAACGATCTCCGTGAGTAGTTTGTGGCTGCTCTTTACCAGAATTTACTAAGCTGTAGTAAGCATTGTAATTTCCTTTGAATGGATTGACTTCTTTTTTATCTCCTTTTAGTTCATTCAAAGCACTGTCTTCGATGTAAGTTGTAAAACCTTCGTCCATCCAAGGGTGTTTTGATTCGTTTGAAGCTAAAATATGCTGGAACCAAGAGTGTCCTAATTCGTGCGTTGCAGTTCCAAGAATTCCTTCAAGAGTTCCGTTTCCTAGCATTAAAGTACACATTGCGTACTCCATTCCTCCGTCGCCACCTTGAATAAATGAATATTGTTTGTATGGATATTGTCCAACTCTATTGTTGTAATAATCCATAACTTTTACCATTAAAGGCTCTAGCTGTTTCCAGTTTTCTGCTACTTTAGGAGTATTTTTGTAGAAGAAATGCAAATCGACATCGTTTGGTCCTTTTACAATATCATGTGCATAATCTTTGTCGGCTGCCCAAGTAAAATCGTGAACGTTTGGCGCAATAAAATGCCACGTTAATGTTTTTGCTTTTTTAGGATAAACTACTGTTACACCTGCATCTTCATAACCGTGTCCGATAGCATTTTTGTCTTGTAAATATCCAGAACCTCCAATTGTATATTCTTTGTCGATTGTGATTTTTACATCAAAATTACCCCAAACACCGTGAAATTCTCTCGCAATGTATGGATCTGCATGCCAGCCTTCGAAATCAAATTCGGCTAATTTTGGATACCATTGTGACATTGAAAGTTCGATTCCTTCGGAATTATTTCTTCCAGAACGACGAACCTGAACTGGAACCTGTCCGTCAAAATCTAAAGTGAAAGTTGTTTTAGAATTTGGTAAAATTGGTTTAGCCAAAGTCACTTCCAAAATGGTTCCAGAAACTCTAGTTTGAGCAACAGCACCATCTTGTTTGAAGTTTGTAATTTTTAAATATCCAATTTCATTTGGTTTTAAAGTTTCGATACGGCTTTGTTTTACATCTTTCCCATCAGCGCCTTTTACTTTATTTACCATTCTTCCATCAGGATCTTTAATAAAATGTAGACGTGCATCCATTTCGCTTCCCGGTTGAAAAGCGTTTGGAAATAAATGATAAAATACCTTTTTTAAAGTATCAGGAGAATTATTGGTATAAACCAATTCCTGTTTTCCTTTGTACTGATAGTTTTTTACATCCATCGAAACCTCCATTTTATAGTCAGCGTGTTGCTGCCAATACGGAGCGCTTTGTGCAAAAGCCGAGCTAAACCCCAAGCTTAAGAAAGAAAGTAAAATAATTTTTCGCATGTTGATATGTAATAGAAAATGGAAGAGCGCGAACTCTTCCATTAGATTAATAGTGTATTATTTTTTATTTTTTTGACATCTTTTCTGCCATCAATAAAGCATTATAAGCATTTACCATTTTTGCTGTTTTTGATGATTCTACAGAAGAAACTGCTGGTGCTTTTTCGCCTGGATTTTCACTTTTTCCTAAAACAACTTTAGAAGGAAGTGCCACTCCTGAATCCATCAAAATCTTTTTAACCTGAGCCGCTTTTAATTTTGGGTAATACGAACGAATTAACGTCGCTACACCAGCCGCGTTTGGAGATGCCATTGAAGTTCCTTGCAAATATTTGTATTTGTTGTTTGGAACTGTTGCATAAATTTCTTCACCTGGAGCAAAAACGTCAACGTTAATTTTTCCGAAGTTTGAAAATGATGCAATTACATTTTCTCCATATTCTTTATTGATTGCTCCAATTGTGATTACGTTATCTGCAAATTCTTTTACGTTGTCTTCTGAGTCATTTGGATAATTGATGTTTTTTGTTTCATCAATATTATAACCATCATTACCAGCAGCGTGAACAATTAAAACGTCTTTTTTAGCAGCATATTTAATCGCATCGTAAACCCATTGTTTGTGCGGAGAAAAACTTTTTCCGAAACTTCCGTTAATTACTTTTGCTCCATTATCTACTGCGTAACGAATTGCCAAAGCGATATCTTTATCATACTCATCACCGTCTGGTACAGCTCTCACAGTTAAAATCTCAACATTTGGTGATGCTACTCCATCTCCTCCTAAATTATTACCACGAATTTGAGCAATAATTCCAGCCACGTGAGTTCCGTGAAGTGCTTTTTCTTTGTCTGGACCAAATACTACATTATTTCCATAATTAGTATCTTTAATATCTTCTGGATTATCACCTACGATTTTTCTACCGTCAAAATCTTTATTCAAATTGTAGTTTAACTGATCGTAAACTTGTTCTTTATATTCACCGAAATCTGCTTCAGGATCAAAAGTTGGTCCAGCATTTGTGAAAATTTGAGTCATTACAGCTTTACTTCTAGCCACTTTTGGATCTGTTGAAGTAATTGCCTTTAAATCTTCAATTTTATAATCTGATTTATTCAGTTCTTTTTTGATTGTATTATGAACATCAAGTAAAAAATCTACTTGTTCTTTGTCTTTAAGAGCTTCTTCATATTTCTCAGTATATTGAGCCAAAGCTTCTTTGTACTGAGCAGAACCGTCATCGCCTTTTTTAACGATACGTGTCATTTCAAGGTTTTCATTAACGGCATTTCCTAAGAAATTCCATCCGTGAATATCGTCAATAAAACCGTTTTTATCATCATCAATTCCGTTTCCTGGAATTTCTTTAGTGTTCGTCCAGATCATTCCTTGAAGATCTTCGTGCTCGATATCTACACCAGAATCTACAATACCTACAATAACTTTTTGTCCTTTTTTACCTTGCAGTAATTCAGTTAAAGCTCTGTCTACACTCATTCCCGGGATAGAATCTTTTACTAAATCTAAATGACTCCATCTTTTTAATTCATTTTCACTAACTGGTGCTTTTTTCACCACTGTCAAAGGAGCAACAACTGGTTGTTTTGGTGCTGCTTTTTGTGCCTGCAAACTTGCGCTGCAACCTGCTAAAACAAGTAGTGCGAAAGCGGATAATTTAATAGGTTTTATATGACTCATCTATCTATAAATATGTGTAAGTTAAAATATGGGTCTAAATTATGCTTTTTTGTTACAAAATACTAACCATTAACAATGTGTTATGAAATTTTAATCAAAAGTAGTCCTGACGACATACAATATAAACAACTAAAACACAAACCCTTACAACTAAACATACCATAAAACAAGACTTCCTGAAGATCCTACATTTTTATACTAAGTATATGATAAACAATAAATAACACCTCTTTACGGCTTCCCGTAAGGAATCTTCATATTTATGCCTTAAAATTGCGCGAGCTAATCCTAAATCTATTCTATGAAGACAAAACTACTCTTGTTGCTTTTATTAGCAAATTTTTCTATTTATGCGCAAACCAACTTAGTTCCAAATGGGAATTTTGAGACTTGGAATTCGTCATCTAAACCAGATAACTGGTATCAGTATTTTAGCGGTTATATTTCTAAAAGTACTGTTGCCCAAAATGGCTCATCAAGTGTCAATATGATGGTTGCCAGCGGAACTTTTAACTTTATTAATAGTGAATATTTTCCGGTAACTGCCGGTAAAACTTATAAAGTAACATTATACCACAAACTTGCTAAAGGAACATTTTCTTCTATTGATTTTAGCATATATCATAAACCAGGTACGTTTAAAGAAGAAATAACTAAAAAATCTGATGTTACTTTCTCTACTACAGAATGGCGAAAAATTGAATTTGATTATACGCCAACAGTAAGCGAAAATATCGAAGTTGATATCTGGACTTATGGAAGTCTAAATTCTGAAATTTTAGTTGACAATGTTTCTGTTGTAGACGTTAACGAAGTACCTGTTCAATATACCCAAATTCCTGATGCCGAATTTGAAAATTATTTGGCTTACTTGGGGTATGACAAAGACGGCATTAATGGAAAAGTACTCACAAGTAACATTTCTTCAATAAAAACTCTAGAAGTTTCTTACAGTGCTCGAAAAATTACAAACTTAACTGGTATCGAAGATTTTACTGCCTTAGAAAGTTTAATTTATAGAGGAAACACGGGCAAGATTTCTGCTTTGGATGTTTCTAAAAACACGAAACTTAAAACTTTGGATGTCAGCTCCAATTTATTAACAGCCTTGAACATTTCTAACAACCTAGAATTAGAAACTTTAATAGTTGACAGTAATAAGATAACAGATCTAGATGTAACCCAAAATACCAAACTTAAAGTACTTAAATTTGAATCTAATCAGTTAAGTGCTATTTCTGTCTCAAACAATAAAGAGCTGACTACTTTTAACTCTTACTACAATAATAAAATTGCCAGTTTAGATTTGTCTCAGAATGTATTACTTACAGATTTAAACTGTGCATCCAATCAATTAACAACACTGGAAATTTCTAAAAACACACTGCTAAAAAGTTTATATTGTGATGGTAATAAACTAACCGTATTAAATATTTCTAAAAATACACTGCTAGAAACTCTAAGAACGGCTACTAATAATCTAACAGCATTAGATATCACTAATCAGCCTAATTTAAAGATATTTCAATGTTATAGAAATAAAATTACAAGTTTAGATCTATCTAAAAATACATTGTTAACGAGCATTGCTTGTTACAATAATGAATTAACAGAATTAAATACTTCTAAAAATCCTGAACTTACTAGTATAGATGCTCTGTCTAACAAAATAACAACTTTAGATTTTACTCAAAATACAAAATTACACAGCGCTTATTTACACTATAACAGTTTAACTAAGATTGATGTATCTAAAAACCTTGCACTTAAGAATCTTACGGTTAATAATAATCCAATAGCAGTAATAGACTTAACAAACACTATCAATTTAGAGTACTTTAGCGGAAGTAAGACAGGTATAAAAAGTTTAGACCTTACTAAAAATGCCGCTTTAATTACTTTGAGCCTGGAAGAAACCAAAATTGAAAGTTTGGATTTATCAAAGAATACAAAACTAACTGATGCATCCCTTTCCTCTAACAGATCTTTGTATGATCTTAATTTAAAAAATGGAAACAATACCGTATTAAACGTTTCCTTATTAAACGATTTATCTTTGAACTGCGTTCTTGTAGACAATAAATCTAATGCAGATTCTAAATGGTCTGCAAAAAAAGACAGCTGGACTAGATTTTCTGAAGACTGCAGGCCTTACACAGCTATTCCTGATCCCAATTTTGAAGATAAATTAATTGCTTTAAATATTGATCTTGACGGAAAAAATGGTCAGGTTTTAACGGCAAACATTGCTCAAATCAAAACTCTTGATGTATCAGCAAGTTCTATTGCAAACTTAACTGGAATTGAAGATTTTGCTAGTTTAGAAACCTTAAACTGTAAAGACAATCAGTTATTGTTCTTAGATTTATCTAAGAACACTGCTTTAACTTCTCTAAATGCTTCAAACAATAAACTGGTAAGTTTAGATTTGAAAAATGGAAAGAACACACTGCTTAACAAAAACACTTCCACTTTTACAGGAAATGCTAATTTAAAATGCATACAAGTTGATGACGAAAATTATGCTAATACAAACTGGGTCGCTTTAAAAGATGCATCGGCAAATTACAACACACTTTGTAATGCTTTTGTTTCTATTCCTGATGCTAATTTTGAAAACAAATTAATCGCTTTAGGAATTGACCTTGACGGGAAAAATGGAAGAGTGTTAACTTCAAACATTGCTTCTGTTACAACTCTAGATGTTTCTGCAAGTTCGATCTCAAACTTAACTGGAATTGAAGGATTTGTTTCTTTAAAACAATTGAATATTTCTTCCAATAATTTAAAAGCGGTTGATTTAAATAAAAACGTTTCATTGACAACATTAAACGCTAAATCAAACCAATTATTAAATTTAGATTTATCCAAAAATACTGCTTTAATAGAAGTAGATTGTTCAGCAAATAATTTATTTAGCTTGAACCTAAAAAATGGAAACAATGCTAAAATGCAAAACATGGTTGCTGGAAATTTTAAAAGCAATCCAAATTTAACCTGCATTCAGGTTGATGATAAAGCTTATTCAGATGCGAACTGGGCAAATGCAAAAGAAACTGCTGCTTCGTACAATACAACTTGCGACAACAATGCTTTTACCGTAATTCCAGATGCGGTTTTTGAAAGCAGATTAATTGAACTTGGGATTGACAAAGACGGTGTTAACGGAGGTGTTTTAACCTCTAGTATTTCTTCAATAAAAGAATTGAATATCTATCTTCCACAAGGTTCATTAAATCCAACCATAAAAGATTTAACAGGAATACAAGGTTTTAAAGCATTAGAAAAACTAAGTATTGATAATAATCAATTAAGAGAATTAGATTTAAGCTCAAACACCGCCATTAAAGAAGTAACTTGCAGAAACAATCGATTGACCACTGTCAACCTTTCTAAAAATACGCAGCTTAGCAAATTGGATTGTTCGAACAACTTTTTAACTAAATTAGATTTTTCTAATAATCCGGCATTGTATCAAGTTGATTGTTGGGAAAATAGTTTAACTTCTCTTGATTTTTCAAACAGCCCTAATTTTTATTATTTGGCTGCTCAAAATAATAAGTTAACTAGTTTAAATTTCAGTAAAAACCCAAGCTTAAATTACTTGAATTGCGGCAATAATTTATTGCCAAATTTAGATTTGTCCAACAATAAATATGTAATGTATTTATTTTGTTCAAGCAATAAATTTAAAACGTTAGATGTTACAAAAGTTTCTTCATTATCTCAATTTGGGTGTGATGATAATCAACTAACGACTATTGATGTTTCTCAAAATAAGTCGCTTTCTCATTTCTCTTGCAGTAAAAACCAGCTGACATCTTTAGAGCTGACAGGTACTACTAATTTATGGACATTAAATTGTTCAGAGAATAAATTAACGACTTTAAATCTTTCTAAAAACAAAAAATTAGGTGCGGTAAATTGCAGTTGGAACAATCTTACGAGTGTAAACATAAAAAATGGTAACAACGAAGCTGGGTTTACTCAATTTTTAGGAAATGATAGTTCTATAAATTTTAAAAACAATCCTAATTTGACTTGTATTCAGGTTGATGATATCACTTTTGCTACTACAAAAATGGCGACAAACAAAGACGCAACAGCATCTTACAACACGAACTGCGGTATTTCTATAGTTTTACCAGCCGATAATTTTACTGTTGAAACAAAAGGAGAATCTTGCCAAGGACAAAACAATGGAGAAATTAACCTGACAGCAAAAGGATCTTACACATATGAAGCTTTATTAAACGGAAAAACATATCCATTGAACAATAACAACCTGAAAATTGATGGTTTAGCTCCAGGAGAATATACTATTTCTGTTATAATTGCCGACGAAAATTTTGAACAGCTTTTTAATTTTACAATTCAAAAAGCAGCAACTACTACTGGAAAATCGACAGTAAGCTCTAAGAGTGTAAATGTTGAAATTACAGAAGGAACTGCGCCTTTTACAGTATTCATTGATGGAGCCGAACAATTTCAGACTACCGATACCAATTTTAGTGTAGAACTTAATAAAGCTGGATTAGTTGAAGTTGCAACAGCTAAAGCTTGTGAAGGTATTTTTGCTAAAAAAGTAACTTCTTACGAAATAGGCTCAGTACTTTCAGCTTATCCGAATCCGACTTCTGGAATTATTGAAATTGAAATTCCTAGTACGAAAACTGAAGTAGCTATCGAGCTTTACAATTTTGGAGGTCAATTGGTTTCAAAAGGAATTTATAATACTGAAAGCGGAAGAGCTCTTTTAGATCTACAAAATCTGCCATCAGGAATTTACGCAGCTAAAATCAATTTAGAAACTCCAGAATACATTAAAATTATAAAAAAATAAAAATGAGAAATTCTATATATCTTTCAATTGCTTGTTTAATACTAACAGCCTGTGGTGGTGGAAGCGATGATCCAGAATCTGCTCCAGTTGTTAACACAGCTCCATCTGTACCCACATTAAGACTTCCTGCTGATAATAAATTATGTTTAGATAACAATGTTTCTTTTGAATGGAACGCTTCTAAAGACGACCAAAAAGATGCAATTGTTTATCAGATTCAAATTGCTAAAGACAATTCTTTTGCGCAAATCGTTAAAACTTTAGACAATTCGTCTCCTGCAACAAGCAGTTTAGCTTTAGACAAAAACACCGCTTATTATTGGAGAGTAAAAGCTACAGATGCCAAAGGTTTATCGAGTGAATATTCATCTACATTTAAATTTTATACTGCTGGAGCTGCTGTTGTAAATCATCTGCCATTTGCTCCAGAATTGGTGCAGCCTGTAATAAATGCTACTATAAATCCTGGTACTGCGACTCTAAAATGGAGCGCTTCGGATGTGGATACAGAAGATGTTTTAACTTATGATGTTTATTTTGGAACTGCTAATCCTCCTACAGTAAAAGCAGCTGAAAATGCAACCAGCACATCATTAAATGTTACGCTAGAAGCAACAAAACAATACTATTGGAAAGTTGTTGTAAAAGACAATAAAGGCGGCGAAACTGTTGGTCAGGTTTGGAAATTCAAAACTAACTAAACACTTAGAATTAAAATTTGTTACACTAAACTCCTATTTTCAAAATTCACGAAAATGGGAGTTTTTTATTTAAAAAACACATTATATCAATTATTTTTTTAGTACGTCTTTCCGTAATAAAACTCAGAATAGTTATTGTATTATTGTAACGCCAAAATGATAAACTAGCCTATGAAAACAAAACTACTTTTTCTGCTATTATTAGCAAATTTTATTGTTCAAGCTCAAAATCTACCATCATACTTGTCTACAAATGGACTGTTATTTTATTATCCATTTAACGGAAATACAATTGATGCAAGCGGAAACAATATTAATCCATATCCACAAAACCTTACTTTAACTACTGATCGATTTGGGAATACTAATTCGGCTTGTTCCTTTAATGGAACTAGCAGTAGTATGAGTGCTTATCTAGCCAATCATCCACAAAACAATAATTCTAGAACCATTACAGGATGGTTTAAAGCCAGTACTCCTGTTAAGTCTTCAGAATTTGACTTTTGTTTGATCAATTATGGAAGTGAGGCAGATTCATTTACGATAAGTTTATATCTAAAAGGTTATTTAAATGTTTTGTTTGGTGGTCAGCTTATCTCTTCTCAAAAAAACTATTTTAATAACAAATGGACCTTTTTTGCAATGACATTTGATGACAACACTGATATTTTTTCATTGTATATCAACGGTGTTCTTGAATTAACTGAAAAAATCAATTCATTTCCAAAAGGATTTTCTGGTATTTGTACCATTGGAAAAAACAATCAGAATAATTATTTTGAAGGTGATTTGGATGATCTGGGACTTTGGAACAGAGTTTTGAGTGCAGAAGAAATCTCAATTTTATACAGCTCTTCAAAACCAATTGCTTATACTTCTATTCCAGATGTTAATTTTGAGAAAAAACTAATAGCATTAGGTCTTGATTCGGGGCCGATTGATGGAAAAGTGCTAACAGAAAATATTGCTTCTATTGGAATTCTTGATCTTTCATCATCAAATATTACTGATTTAACCGGAATTGAAGACTTTACTTCCTTAACTTATTTATACTTTCAGTCGAACAACATAACCAGTGCTGACCTTTCAAAAAATGCAAAACTTATTGTAGTGAATGGACAAAATAATCAATTGTCATCAATTAATCTTTCAGGAAATAGTAGCCTAAGGGAGATTTATGTTGATCGTAATAAGTTAACAAGTCTTGAAGTTTACACATGTACATCGCTGACACATTTAAGCTGTACAACCAATCAAATAACGTCTATTAATCTCGCTGAAAATAAAAATTTAACGAATATTTATTTAGATCAAAACAAGCTGACTAATCTAAATCTTTACAAAAATACACTTTTAAAAACGCTTTGGTGTGGCGAAAATCAATTGAGTTCGATTACACTTCCTCCTGAAAGCAATAATCTGGAAGTATTGTATCTGAATGCAAATAACTTTACAGTTCTTGATATTTCAAGATATACAAGCTTAAAACAATTTGTTTGTTCTACAAACAAGTTAACCAGCATAAATATTAGTAAAAATACTGCTTTGACTTTTTTACATTGTCAGGAAAATAATTTAACTACTCTTGACATTTCAAAAAACAAAGAGATAAACAGTTTGTATTGTTTTGACAATCAATTAAAAACTTTAGATGTTTCTCAACAAAAAGCTTTAACCACTTTATGGTGTCATTCTAATCAACTGACAAATCTCGATCTTTCTCAAAATCCAGTGTTAAGTACTTTAACTTGTGACAAAAATAAATTAACAACACTGAACGTAAAAAATGGTAACAATGCCAATTTGAATATTTTCAATTCCGGATTTAAAAATAATCCTGATTTAACATGTATTCAGGTTGATGATGTGAATTTTGCCAATACAAACTGGGCTACAAAAAAAGAGGCTATCGCAAGTTTTGATACAAATTGTACATCAGGATACACCTTAATCCCTGACGTTAATTTTGAAAAAGCTTTAATTGAAAAGGGAATTGATTCAGGAGTTCCAGACGGAAAAGTTCTCACCTCAAAAGTGTCTTCTGTAACTGATTTATTTATTAGTTCAAAATCAATTACTAATTTATCAGGAATCGAAGACTTTACTTCTTTAATAAATTTAGATTGCGATAATAATCAATTGACCAACATAAACGTTTCTAAAAATACCTCATTAAATTTTTTGTCTGTCGGAAACAATCAAATCAAAAGCCTAGATGTTTCTAAAAATATTGCTTTAGTAGACTTGTATTTCCACGAGAACCAAATTACGAGTATAGATGTCTCTAAAAACACCAATTTAAGGATGTTGTATTTTACCAAAAATGCTATAACAACTTTAGATGTTTCTAAAAATACAGCTTTGACGCATTTATATTGCAATTCTAACCTATTAAAAGTTTTGGATATTTCTCAAAATACTGTTTTAACAAATTTATTTTGCGATCATAATCTATTGACGGATTTAAATGTTTCTAAGAATATATATCTAGATGGTCTTTTTTGTAACAGCAACCAAATTAGAAACTTAGATGTTTCTAAAAATACTTTCTTGGTAAGATTGGAATGTGACACCAATCAACTGACAAGTTTAAATGTTTCAAAAAACACTTTACTTGGTGGATTAAACTGTAATTCTAACGCAATAATCAATCTTGATCTTTCTAAAAATCCCGCTCTAAATTATCTAAGATGTGCCTCTAACAAATTAGAAACTCTTAACTTAAAAAATGGCAATAATGCTAATTTTACAAGGATGGATAATAATTTGAAAGACAATCCAAACTTAACTTGTATTCAGGTTGACAATGTTAGTTTTTCAAATACAAATTGGTCAATAGCAAAAGACAATACAGCTTCTTTTAGTACTTCATGCGGATATCCTGATATTACTTATACTTTAATTCCTGACGCAAAATTTGAACAAAAATTAATTGCATTGGGAATTGACAGCGGTACTTCTGACGGAAAAGTTTTAACATCAAAAATCTCCAATCTCTCTTCATTAAATGTAGCGGAAAGCAATATTTCTGATTTAACAGGAATTGAAGATTTTGTGGCTTTAAAAACTTTAGATGTTTCTAATAATTCATTGACTAAATTAGATGTTTCCCAAAACATTTCATTGGTTGAATTAACTTGTAGAATCAACAAATTAGATTCTTTAAATGTGTCGAAAAATCTTTTACTAAAAAAGTTGATTGCTGATAACAACAACATGTCTAAAGTAACTATTTATAAAAATATGGCTTTAGAAACAGCACACCTTGGATTTAATAAACTTACTTCTTTAGAATTGGGAGTCCAACCTTCATTAACGCAGTTAACATTAGAATCTAATAGAATCAAAGTAATTGATGTTTCAAGAAATACGTCATTGGTTTATTTCATTTGTAACAATAACCTGTTAACAAACTTGGATGTTTCTAAAAACACTTCTTTGAAATATTTCATTTGCGACGGTAATAACTTATCATCTCTGAATTTAAAAAACGGAAAAAACACTTTATTAGATAATATTATTAATTTAAAAAACAATCCCAATTTGACTTGTATACAAGTTGATGATGTTGCGTATTCAAATAAAAACTGGGCCAACGCTATAGATGCTACAGCTTCTTTTAATACTAATTGTGAGATAAAATATGTATCTGTACCTGATAGTAGTTTTGAACAAAAATTAGTAGATCTGGGAATTGATACAGATGGTGTAAATGGAAAAATCACAATCGGAAACATCAGTTCTATTACAACTTTAGATCTTTCAAATAGTAACATTAAAGATTTAAGCGGGATAGAATATTTTACTTCATTGAAAACTTTGGATATCAGCAATAATCAATTAACCAAATTAGATTTGAGTAAAAATAGTGAATTAGAAATATTAGACGCTTCTTCAAACAAACTTACAACATTAGATATATCAAAAAACACTAAGCTTAAAGTTGTATATGTAGTTAATAATCCTTTGGTTTTATTAAACCTGAAAAATGGAAACAATGCTAACTTTATTCTGCCATCAAATACTGGCAGAAAATCAGCTTCAGGATTATATACTTCTTTCTTAGGTCTTACAACCCTAAGCTGTATACAAGTTGATGATGAGAATTATTCAAATACAAATTGGTCAAGTATCAAAGAATCAACTACCATTTATGCCAATACTTGTAAAAGTCTAAGTGTTGATGAATCTACTTTTAACCAAGCGATACTTTATCCTATTCCAACAAAAGGAGAAATAAACATTACTAACGTTTTTATAGAAAAAGCAACAGTTTATAATTCATTAGGACAATTGGTAAAATCGTTTATTTTAAATTCTGCAAATACAGATCATACAATTAATTTGTCTGGTTTGCCAAAAGGAGTTTACTATGTTTACTTGATTAACGGAGATGCGGCTTCGGCGAAAAAAGTTATAGTTGAATAATCACAATGAGTTAAATTAAAAAATCCCATTTTCAATATTTAGAAAGTAGGATTTTTTATGCTTACATTTTTCTCATTAAAGGTTTTCTTCGCAAGTAAAAACTTCTTTCGAACACCTTTTCGGTATGTTCAAGGTTTATAATCTAATTGTGTCGATCATGTTCCAAAAACAAATAATGATTTTGATCTGCCTGCCATATTCAAAAATTTTGATTTTTCAGGCATTGTCAATAATGTTCTTATATCATAAACCTAATTCGTTTGAAAAACCAAAATCAGAATTTGGTCTTTCAATAAATACAATTGAACGTTTCATACGTTTTTTGTATTTGCTTAAAATACAATGTAAATAAATACTTACATTTGTGATTCGGTTTTTAAATTTTAAATGCTTTATTCTTATTTTTTTTACAAAAAATTATTTACAATATTTCAAAAATCAAATATGAAAACAAAACTACTCTTCTTGCTATTACTAGCAAATTTCTCGATTTATGCACAAACCAATTTAGTTCCAAATGGGGAATTTGAAAAGTGGACAAGCCCCACAGTATTGCTCGATTGGACAACTCAAAACAATGTTACACAAAACACTACAGAGTATTGGGAAGGATTTAATAGCGCGAAATTATCTTTTACAAGCAGTGCTTCGATTCCAAAAATTACAACACAAGTTCCTTTAAAAGCTGGAATTACTTATGTTGTTAAATTCAAATACAAATATTTAAGCAGCAATTATAACAGTTCCCATCCAATTGTCTTAAACATTAGTAAAAACGGAAGTTCTACAACACTTTCTAATAGTATCTTTGCTAAAGACAATAACTGGACAACAGTTGAAACTACTTTTACACCAGATCAAAATTTATCTTATGATTTAAGTATTTCTTTAAATACTATTGACAACATCGGATTTAACGCAAATATCGATCATGTACAGGTTTATGCTAAAGGAACAGAGCAATATACCCTTATTCCTGATTTGAATTTTGAAAAAAGCTTGATAGCTCTTGGTATCGACTCAGGTACAACAGACGGAAAAGTTTTAACATCTAACATTTCTACACTAACTTCTTTGAATATATCTGGAAATGGTAATGATCTCATTAAAGACTTAACTGGAATTGAAGATTTCAAGGCGTTAACATTACTAATTTGTCAATATCAACGATTGACGACTTTAAATCTAACTAAAAATACCGCTTTAGTTATTTTAAATTGCCAGAACAACTTACTGACAAGTTTGAATATTTCTAAAAATCCAGCTTTAACTACTATTATTTGTAATAATAATAGCCTAACCAATCTTGATATTTCTGAAAAATTAGGCTTGACCAATTTACAATGTGGATCTAATAAATTAACAAGTCTTGATATTTCAAAAAATACTGCCTTAATCACTTTAAAGTGTGAAAAAAACTTACTAACAAGTATTGATGTTACAAAACATACTGCATTAATCACTTTAGATTGTTCAAAGAACTTACTAACAAATCTGGATGCTTCAAAAAACACAGCTTTGACATCTTTATATTGTCAAGACAACTCTCTAACCAGTGTAAATATAAAAAATGGAAACAATAAGGCTTTTTACTGGAATTTTATTCATCATTTAAGCTTTTATGGGAATAAAGATTTGAAATGTATCACCGTAGATGATCCGGTCTATTCAAGTAAAAATTGGGCGGGAAACAGAGAATATGAGTCTACATTTGCTTTAGCTTGTGATGGGCAGTACACCGCTATCCCCGATCCAAATTTTGAACAACATATTATAGATCTAGGGCTAGATTCAGGTAAACTCGATGGAAAAGTACTAACAGCAAACATTTCTACCCTGAAGACTTTATCTGTATTTGCAAGAAATATCTCGGATCTGACAGGAATTGAGGATTTTACTGCATTAACTTCCTTATCTTGTAATAGTAATAAGTTGTCTTCGTTAGATATTTCAAAAAATATTGCTTTAACAGAATTACGTTGCTCAGATAATCCTCAATTAAGTTCTCTGAATGTTTCTAACAATGTTAATTTAAACTATTTATATTGTGATAATTTAAACCTAAAAACTTTAAACCTAAAGAATAATTTGAAACTGATTGAACTCAAATGCAGCAACAATTATTTGACCTCTTTAGAAATTCCTCATAATCCTGATTTTACTTATCTCGATTGTTCTTTTAATCGATTATCAAATCTGGATGTTTCTAAAAATTTTAAACTCAATTATCTTGATTGTTCATATAATAAAATAATTGCTCTTGATCTTTCAGAAAATTATTTATTAACTACTCTTAGATGTAGCAAAAACAATCTATTTAACCTGAATTTGAGAAGTGGAAACAACGTAATAATGAAGATCCACAACCTTGGTAGCAATCCTAATTTAAAATGCATCAGCGTCGACAAGGAAACTGTCAATAACTCTCTTTGGGAGACTTCTAAAGATCCAAAAGCTTCTTACTATAATGGAGTTTGTTCTGAAAATATTCCTTATACTCTTATCCCTGATCCTTCTTTTGAAGAAAAATTAATAGCATTAGGAATTGATACCGATGGTAAGAATGGAAAAGTACTTACTTCTAACATTGTTTATGTCGAAACCTTAGATGTTGCTTCTAGCAATATTTCAAATTTAAAAGGAATTGAAGATTTTACATCTCTAACTTACTTAGATTGCGGTTCAAATAAAATTAACTCACCCGATTTTTCAGAAAATATCCTCTTAACCACTTTATATTACTCCAAGAATTCTGCAAAAACTTTAAATCTGTCTAAGAATGAATTTTTAACTTTTTTAGATTGCAACACAAATGAATTAACCCGCCTCGATCTCTCTACAAATAGAGCTTTGACATATTTAAATTTGAGTAAAAACTCTTTTACTACTTTTGATGTTACCAAAAATACAGCTTTGCAAACTTTCAATTGTACAAATAATAAATTGACAAATTTGGATGTAGCAAAAAATCTTTCTTTAACCACCTTTTATTGCAACGACAATTTATTAGAAGGTTTAGATATTTCTAAAAATACTGCCATCAATACATTTAACTGTTATAATAATAAGATGACGAATTTGAATTTAAAAAATGGAAATAACAAAAATTTTAATCTGACTGATTCTAATTTTACAAACAATCCTCTCCTTACTTGCATAAACGTAGACGACGAAAATTATTCAAATAAAAATTGGTCGGGTAAAAAAGATGCGAAAGCAGTTTATTCTTCAAATTGTACCGCTTTAGGTGTTGAAGATTCTGTTTTTGATAAAGCGGTAGTGTATCCGAATCCTACAAAGGGTGAAGTAAACATCAATAATATTACTTTAGAAAAAGCAACTGTTTATAACGCATTAGGACAATTGGTAAAAACATTTGTTTTTGATAATGGTGAGACCAATAATACTATTGATTTAGCTGGTTTGCCAAAAGGTGTTTATTATGTCTATTTAATTAATGGAGATGCCGCTTCTGCGAAAAAAATAATTGTAGAATAAACAAAAAACACAATTTAGTTCAATTAAAAAATCCCATTTTCAAAACCGAAAATGGGATTTTTTATATGATTTCTTTTTTCGTTTAAAAAATTTCTTCGCAAGTAAAAACCTCTTTTAAGCGAACACCTTTTTCAGTATGCTCAACGGTTATAATCTGATTGTGTGCATCATGTTCCAAGAACAAATAATGATTTTGATCTGCCGCTGCGTTTAAAAATTTTGATTTTTCAGGCATGGTCAGCAAAGGTCTTGTATCATATCCCATAACATATGGAAGTGGAATATGTCCAGCTGTAGCCAATAAATCGGCACAAAAAACAATGGTTTTATCTTGGTATTTGATATACGGAATCATTTGTTTTTCGGTATGGCCGTCAACGTAATAGATGTCAAAATTTAGTTCTTTCGAAAAACCAAAATCAGATTCTGGTCTTTCAGCAAAATTCAGTTGCCCGCTTTCTTGCATGGGCAAAATATTCTCAGACAAAAAAGAAGCTTTTTCTCTGGCATTTGGTTTTGTCGCCCATTCCCAATGATTTTCATTGGTCCAGAATTTTGCATTTTTAAAAGCGGGTTCATAACCCGTTTTATCCGAATTCCATTGAACACTCCCACCACAATGATCAAAATGCAGATGTGTCATAAAAACATCTGTAATATCATCTCGATGAAAACCATATTTTGCTAGTGATTTATCTAAAGAATGTGAACCCCAAAGGGAATAATAACCAAAGAATTTCTCAGATTGTTTATCGCCCATTCCGGTATCTATTAAAATTAAACGATTGCCGTCTTCAATTAATAGGCAACGCGCAGCAATATCAATAAGATTATTGGCATCGGCAGGATTGGTTTTATTCCAAATCGTTTTAGGAACAACGCCAAACATGGCACCTCCATCTAACTTAAAATTTCCGGATTCTATTGGGTAAAGTTTCATGAGAATGATTTTCTAAAAAAACAAAGCTAGAAAATTCAAACTCCTTTTGCTAAAATTTAAGGTTAAAAACTTTCAGATTATTCTAATGTAATCGAAGTACTTCCCATTATTTCCTGTTTATCAAAATAATTCACAAAATAAGTTCCCTTCTTAAACTTATCTGCATTTAAAATTCCGTAAGCGTTTAAAGATTTCCCCTGAAAATCCGTACTAACGATAAAACTGTAAACCAAAGCCTTATCATTCCCAAATTCAATTAGTTTATTGTCTCCCAAAACAGTGTTCTTTTGATCTAAAACCTGAACATAAAAAACTCTTTTACCCGTTTTGGCAACACCATTTCCATTGACTGTAAAACTAACTTTAAGTTTTTTTGTGTTCTTTGCTTTCGTTGTTTCCAATTCTGTCCCTGAACTTTTTTCACGAAGTGCAATCACTTTAAAGGTGCTCAAATAAAGTTTTGATGCATCTTTCAAAGTAGACTCTAATTTCTTTTGTTTTAAAATTAAAGTATCATTTTCAGCCTTTTGTTTGTACATAACCACATTTTGGCTTTCAATTTCAGTCAGTAGGTTTTTATTCTGAGATTTTAGTTTTTTAATCTCCATCATTTTATTCTCTAATGACAATTTTGAATCTGAAAGCTGTGACCTAAACACCTTAAGCTGAGCCAATGATGGATTTTGAGAAGCCTGAATAATCTCCATCAAGTTTTGAACATTCTTACGTTCTAGTTCCAACTGCTCAGAAAGTGCTGTTTTTTCCTGAATCGCAACATCATAAGCTGCTTTTAATGTAATCAATGAATCTAAGATGTTTTTTTGATCACTTGTTTCTTTATTTTCAGTCGAGATTTCTTTAGCAATACTTTCTTTTTTAATCTCATTTTCATTCTCATTCATCTCACTGCTAAAAACCAATACCGAAGCACCTACTCCTAAAACAAAAATTAATGCAAACAAGGGTTTAAACCACTTAATATTATTTTGTTTTTTCATAATTACTCACAATTTTTCGCAAAATTACCAATTAAATATTCCTGAGAATGAGTATAAATACTTGTTTTTTAACATTTAGGAGCGATATTTGCAATTTCAAAGAGACAAAAAATATTTTTTTCTAATTTTCAGTCTCTTTTTCAGGTTTGCTTTTATTAAAATAAGTAATATCTATTTTAACATTTGTTATAATAATGTGAACCGTTATGGAAAAAGGTTTTTAAGTCGTATCTTTGCAGACAATTTCTATTTAACATTGAAAACTAGCGTTTTAAATCTGTACTAAATTCAGTACAGAATCAAAATGCTCATTAAAAACAAACATCTAAGAACAATGATAAAAGTTTCAGATACTGCCAAAAAGAAAATCATCGACTTGATGACTGATGATGGTTTTGACGCCGCAAGCGACTACGTAAGAGTAGGTGTGAAAAGCGGTGGATGCTCTGGTTTGTCTTACGATTTAAAATTTGACAAAACCAAAGGAGAAGACGACAAAATATTCGTTGACAACGATATACAAATTGCTGTTGAGAAAAAATCATTCCTTTATTTAGCCGGAACAATTTTAGAATTCTCTGGAGGATTAAACGGAAAAGGATTTGTTTTCAATAATCCTAACGCAAGCAGAACTTGCGGATGTGGAGAATCATTTTCTTTATAGTCAAAAACTAAAAGTCAAAGGCCTTAAAAACCTTTGACTTCAAATTTGGACTTTAAAATTTTAAGACAACATTAAAAAATATAATGAGCAAATACACCGAAGACGATTTAAAAATCGAACTGGAAACTAAAGAATATGAGTACGGATTTTATACCAATATAGAATCTGAGACTTTTCCTATTGGCTTAAACGAAGAGATTGTAAGAGCTATTTCGCTTAAAAAAGAAGAACCTGAATGGATGACTGAATGGCGTATCGAAGCTTTCCGCGCTTGGAAAGAAATGATCGAGCCAGAATGGGCAAACGTAAATTACGAAAAACCAGACTTTCAGGCCATATCCTATTATTCAGCTCCAAAAACGGTAGATCCTAATAAAACTTTGGACGATGTAGATCCAGAATTATTAGAGATGTACAAAAAGTTAGGAATCTCTGTAGACGAACAGAAAAAAATGAACAATATCGCTATGGATATCGTAGTCGATTCTGTTTCTGTTGCTACCACTTTCAAGAAAACTTTAGCAGAAAAAGGAATTATTTTCTGTCCAATTTCTGAAGCAATCAAAGAACATCCAGAATTAGTTAAAAAATATTTAGGTACTGTTGTTCCTCAGAAAGATAACTTTTATGCTGCGCTAAACTCAGCTGTTTTCTCTGACGGAAGTTTCTGTTATATTCCAAAAGGCGTAAAATGTCCGATGGAACTTTCAACGTATTTCAGAATCAACCAAGCAGGAACTGGACAATTCGAAAGAACGCTGGTGATTGCTGATGAAGGAAGTTACGTTTCTTATCTTGAAGGATGTACAGCGCCAAGTCGTGACGAAAATCAATTACACGCTGCTGTAGTGGAACTAATCGCTTTGGATGATGCCGAAATTAAATATTCAACAGTTCAAAACTGGTTCCCTGGAAATAAAGAAGGAAAAGGTGGAGTTTACAACTTTGTAACGAAAAGAGGTTTATGCGAAACTAACGCTAAAATTTCTTGGACACAAGTTGAAACAGGTTCTGCTGTAACTTGGAAATATCCTTCTTGTGTATTGAAAGGAGATAATTCAGTAGGAGAATTTTATTCTATTGCTGTAACAAATAATTTCCAACAAGCAGATACTGGAACAAAAATGATCCATTTAGGTAAAAACACTAAATCGACTATTATTTCTAAAGGTATTTCAGCTGGAAAATCACAAAATAGCTACCGTGGTTTAGTGCAAATCTCTCCAAGAGCAGAGAATGCAAGAAACTTTTCGCAATGTGACTCGTTATTAATGGGTAACAATTGTGGTGCGCATACTTTCCCTTACATCGAAAGTAAAAATCCATCTGCAAAAATCGAGCACGAAGCAACTACAAGTAAAATTGGAGAAGACCAAGTATTTTATTGCAACCAAAGAGGTATTCCAACTGAAAAAGCGATTGCCTTAATTGTAAACGGTTTCAGTAAAGATGTCTTGAACAAACTTCCAATGGAATTTGCTGTTGAAGCTCAAAAATTATTAGAGATTTCTTTAGAAGGTTCTGTAGGATAATTTAAATCAAAAATTATGGATCTAATCTTGAAAAATGTAAAGAAAAAAGATTTTCCGGTTTTAAAATCACTGGCAAAATCTCTTGGTTTTGAAATTATTGAAGAGAAAGAAAAGCCATATAATCCTGAATTTGTAAAAGAGATTTTGGATGCCGAACAAAGTATAAAAGATGGTAAAGGAGTTAAAATAAAAACAGAAGATTTGTGGAAGTAATTTATTCTGAAAAAGCGCAAAAAGACAGAGAGTTTTGGAAAAAATCTGGAAATAAAGCGATCATGAATAAAATTACTGCCTTGATTCAAGACATACAACTTCATCCATATTAAGGTATCGGAAAACCTGAACCTTTAAAATATGAATTATCTGGAAAATGGTCTAGAGGAATAAACCAAGAGCATCGGATAATTTACAGAGTAACTGAAGAAGATACAATCGAAATATTAGATATCCTTTCATTGAAAGGACATTATGAATAAACAAAGAAAACAATGTTATCAATAAAAAACCTTCACGCCGCGATTGGTGATAAAGAAATCCTTAAGGGAATTAATATAGAAGTTAAAGCTGGAGAAGTTCACGCGATAATGGGACCAAACGGTTCTGGAAAAAGTACACTTTCTGCTGTTATTGCAGGAAACGAAAACTACGAAGTTACAGACGGAGAGGTAATTCTTGACGGAGAAGATCTTGCTGATTTAGCTCCAGAAGAAAGAGCACACAAAGGTGTTTTCCTTTCTTTTCAATATCCGGTAGAAATTCCTGGAGTTAGTGTAACTAACTTTATGAAAACTGCTATCAACGAAACTCGTAAAGCAAACGGACAGGAAGAAATGCCTGCAAACGAAATGCTGAAAGTGATTCGTGAGAAATCTGAATTGTTAGAAATCGACCGTAAATTTTTATCTCGTTCTTTAAATGAAGGTTTTTCTGGAGGAGAGAAAAAAAGAAACGAGATTTTCCAAATGGCAATGTTAGAGCCAAAATTGGCTATTCTTGACGAAACCGATTCTGGCCTTGACATCGATGCTTTAAGAATTGTTGCAAATGGTGTAAACAAATTAAAAAGCGAGAAAAACGCAATTATCGTAATTACACACTACCAACGTTTATTAGATTATATCGTTCCAGATTTCGTTCACGTTCTTTACAACGGAAGAATCGTAAAATCAGGCGGAAAAGAATTGGCTTACGAGCTTGAGGAAAAAGGATACGATTGGATTAAAGCAGAAAACTAGTTTACAGTTACAGTTTACAGTTTATCAAACTCATAACTTATAACTCATAACTTATAACTAAAGAAATGGATTTAAAAGAAAAATTAGTATCGTCTTTTATGGCTTTTGAAGAGCGTGTTGATGTGCATTCAGACTTGCATGACATCCGTACAAATGCTATAAAAAACTTCGAAAATAAAGGCTTCCCAACCAAAAAGGAAGAAGCTTGGAAATACACATCGCTAAATGCCATCTTAAAAAATGACTTTACGGTTTTTCCAAAGCAGGAAAGTGCAATCGAATTCAATCAGGTAAAAAAATACTTTTTACACGAAATTGACACCTATAAATTAGTTTTTATTGATGGTGTTTTCAGTTCGCATTTGTCTTCTACAACACACGACGGAATCGATGTTTGCTTGATGTCTTCTGCATTAACCAAACCAAAATATAAAATGGTTATTGATACTTACTTTAATCAAATTGCAAGTAAAGATGATAGTTTGACTTCATTGAATACTGCTTTTGCGATTGAAGGTGCTTTTATCAATATTCCAAAGAAAAAAGTGGCAGACAAACCAATTGAGATCATGTATTTCTCAACTGGGAATGAAGCAGCATTAATGGTTCAGCCAAGAAATTTGGTTATTGTGGGTGAAAATTCACATGTTCAAATTATAGAGCGTCACCAAAGTTTGAACGAAAATCCAGTTTTAACAAATTCTGTTACGGAGATTTTCGCTCAAAAACGTGCGATTGTTGATTATTACAAAATTCAAAACGACAATAGCGAAGCAAACTTAGTTGACAACACTTACGTTTCTCAACAACAAGAAAGCCACGCTTCTGTTCATACTTTCTCATTCGGAGGAAACCTTACTCGTAACAACTTAAACTTTTACCATTTTGGAGAAAGATTGACAAGTACGCTGAACGGAATTTCTATTTTGAATGACAAACAACACGTTGATCATTATACATTGGTAAACCACGCACAACCAAACTGCGAAAGTTTCCAAGATTATAAAGGAATTTTCTCTGATCGTTCGACAGGAGTTTTCAACGGAAAAGTTTTGGTTGAGAAAGAAGCTCAAAAAACAAATGCTTTTCAAAAAAGCAACAACATTTTATTGAGCGATAAAGCTACAATCAATGCAAAACCGCAATTGGAGATTTTTGCTGATGACGTAAAATGTTCTCACGGATGTACGGTTGGACAGCTTGATGAAACAGCAATGTTCTACATGCAGTCTCGCGGAATCCCGAAAAAAGAAGCTAAAGCTTTATTGATGTACGCATTCTCAAATGCCGTAATCGAAAGCATTAAAATACCAGAATTAAAACAAAGAATTACTAAAATCATTGCCATGAAATTGGGCGTGAATTTAGGATTTGATTTGTAGTCGAGGTTTTACCGCAAAGACACAAAGGTTACGCAAAGTTCGCAAGGTTTTTTATTAAGACTTTGCGAACTTTGCGTTTTTTACTTAGCTCCCGATAGCTATCGGGATTGCGGTTAAAAATTTTATTTCCCTACAGAAGCAATCACTTCTTTCAAAAACCCATTAAAATCAAATCCCGGTTCTTCTTCTCGCACTCCCATTCTCACGATCACCATATCTTTTGATGGGATAATCGCTACCATTTGACCTTGGTAACCACTGCAGTAAAACATATCACGAGGAACATCTGGGAATTTTCCGCCTGCGTTTAACCAAAATTGAGCCCCATATTTTCCTTCAGAAGTATTGGTTGGAGTTGCCGTGTATTTTACCCAGCTTTCGTCAAGAATTTGTTCGCCATTCCAATTTCCTTTATGCAGATATAATAATCCAAATTTCGACCAGTCGCGTGGTGTTGCCCATCCGTAAGATGATCCAACAAAAGTTCCGCTCATGTCTTGTTCTACAATCATCGAATTCATTCCGATTTTGTCGATTACGGCGCTGTACCAAAAATCAAGATATTCTTGTTGCGTCTTGAATTGTCTTCTTAAAATCAGAGACAATAAATTGGTTGTTCCTGAAGAATAATTCCAATGTGTATTGGGCTTGAATTGTGCTGGTTTCTCTAATTGTACTTTTCCCATATCTTCGGCCTGGAAAAGCATTTTTGTAGCATCGCAGATTGTGCTGTAATTCTCTTCCCATTCTAAACCAGAATTCATGTGAAGCAAATCGTTTAGCGTAATATTTTTACGTTCATCATTTTTCCATTCTGCAACTGGGGCAGGTTTGTAAATATCGATTTTTCCTTGTTTTGCCAAAACGCCAAAAGCAGAACTTGTGATACTTTTTGTCATCGACCAACCTAAAATTTTACTGTCTTTGTTAAATCCTGTATCGTATTTTTCAGCGATTAAATGATCCTTATATAAAACTACAACGGCACGGGTTCTTTTTATTCTTCCGCCAGTTTTATCAAAAGCATTGTCAGCCGCTTTCTTTAATTTTGAATAATCAACATTTGAAAATGAAGTGTCTTTTGGTTCTTTATTTCCATACGGAAAAGGAAGATTGTTTTCTAGTTTCGTTCTTTTTGGAAGTAAATACGGTTTCGAAACATCAAAATCATCATTAATCAAAGTTGCTCCAAGACCTTCACGGTAAATCGCTTTTCTCTCCTTCAATCCATAAACCGAAGCAACTGCAAATTTTCCAGCGTCATCAATTGAGTTTTTCGCCAAATCAATCATTTTAATATCATTGTCGGTTTTCTCAATTAAATCTAATGGACGATTATCCAAAAAATGTCCAGATGCAACACTTTTAGCTGAAAAACCAGAAATCAAATCGAGCTTCGGATAAGTCGTAAATCCGAAATATAAAAAAGCAAGAACCAAAACAAGCAGAAGTACTTTTAGAAATTTTTTCATAATGATTAGATATTTTTACTGCAATATAAATAATTTATGTTCACGATTTTAAGCATCAAATTAGAAAACTGTTTCAGATAATTCAGAAAACCGAATTGATTTTTACGGAATCAGCATTTACGGCTTCAAACAATGGCATCATAAAAGGAAATTATAGAATTGCTGTATAAACAAATTTAGTTTTAGTACTTTTGTAAATAGATTTTTTCTAAATAAGACATGCTAGATATTCAAAAAATAAGAGCTGATTTCCCAATACTTTCTCAAACTGTAAACGGAAAGCCATTAGTATATTTCGACAACGGAGCTACTTCGCAAAAACCACAAGTTGTAATTGATGCCGAAGTAAAATATTATCAAGAAATCAACGCCAATATTCACCGTGGCGTTCACACTTTAAGCCAGTTAGCAACTGATGCTTACGAGATTGCTCGTGGAAAAGTAAAAGACCACATCAATGCAAAACATGCTCACGAAGTCCTTTTTACATCAGGAACTACACATGGAATTAACTTAGTTGCAAACGGCTTTGCTTCTATTTTAAAACCTGGCGATGAAGTGGTTGTTTCTTCTTTGGAACATCACAGCAACATTGTGCCTTGGCAAATGTTATGCGAGAAAACTGGAGCGATTTTAAAAGTTATTCCTATCAATGACAACGGAGAATTGATCATGGAAGAATTTGATAAACTGCTTTCAGATAAAACTAAAATCGTTACTGTAAATCATATTTCAAACGCATTGGGAATCATTAACCCAATCAAATACATAATTGACAAAGCTCACGCTGTCGGTTCTGCTGTTTTAATTGACGGTGCGCAAGCAGTTCCGCATTTAAAACCAGATGTTCAGGAATTAGATTGTGATTTTTATGCTTTTTCAGGTCATAAAATGTGCGGTCCAACCGGAACTGGAATTCTTTACGGAAAAGAAGCTTGGTTAAACAAACTTCCTCCTTATCAAGGTGGTGGCGAAATGATCAAAGAAGTTACTTTCGAGAAAACAACTTATGCCGATCTTCCGCATAAATTTGAAGCTGGAACTCCAAATATCGCAGGCGGAATTGTATTAGGAACTGCAATTGATTACTTAAACGAAGTTGGTTTCGAAAATATTCAACAATACGAACACGAACTTTTAGAGCACGCTACAAAACGTTTATCTGAAATTGAAGGCATCAGAATCTACGGAACTGGAAAAAATAAAGCTTCTGTAGTTTCGTTTAATATTGATGGAATTCATCCGTATGATGTTGGTTCTATTATAGATAAATTAGGAATTGCAGTTAGAACAGGACATCATTGTGCACAACCCATCATGAATTTCTTCTGTATTCCTGGAACAATTCGTGCTTCGTTTTCTTTCTACAACACAAAAGAAGAAATTGACGCAATGGTTGAAGCTGTGAAAAAAGCACAGATCATGTTAAGCTAAAAACGAAACGTATGAGAATACTATCATTATTGCTTGTAACGCTTTTTATTGCAACAGGATGCTGCAGTCAAAAAAAGGTAGATATGAAATCGACTCAAATTGAATACTCTGCAATGTCTAGAGGATATTACAAAAGTATTGTTGTTGAAGACAAAACGGTTTCGGTTATTAAAGAGCGTAATGCTGAGGCTGCAAAAAGCAATATTGATGATGCAAAATGGAACGAGATTGTTGCTGCTTATTCAAAAGTAAATTTAGAAAGTCTTTCCTCTTTAAAGGCTCCGACTGACAAACGTACTTATGATGGTGCAGCAATTGGAAATTTAAAAATAGTAAAAGACGGAAAAACCTATGAAACTCCAGGTTTCGACAATGGTTTTCCACCAAAAGAAATCGAAAAACTAGTAAATTTATTAGTTGATTTTTCTAAAGAATAATTATGACGATAAAAGAAATACAAGACGAGATAATAGACGAATTTTCAATGTTCGATGACTGGATGCAGCGTTATGAGTATATCATCGAACTAGGAAAAAGTCTTCCGTTAATCAAAGAAGAATACAAAACTGATGATAATTTGATCAAAGGTTGTCAGTCAAAAGTTTGGTTACAAGGAGAACAAAACGACGATAAAATTGTGTTTACTGCGGATAGCGATGCTATTTTAACTAAAGGAATAATCGCGATTTTAATTCGTGCTTTCTCAAATCAAAAAGCAAAAGATATTCTGGAAGCTGACACAGATTTTATTGACGAAATCGGATTAAAAGAACATTTATCTGCGACACGTGCCAACGGTTTGGTTTCGATGATTAAAAACATCAAAATGTACGCTTTGGCTTTTGATGCAAAAAACAAAAATTAAAATTATTAAACCATTAAGGCATTAAGTTTCATAAAGCTTTGAGCTTAATTTTCTTAGAAATTAAAAGAGAATTAAGCATATAGCTAAGCACGCAAGCAAAACTTAATTCTCTTAATCTCTTAATGGTAAAAAACTAAATACAAAAATGGAACAAGAAATAGACACAAACGAATTAGGAGAATCAATCGTAAGAGTTTTAAAAGGCATTTACGATCCTGAGATTCCTGTAGATATTTACGAATTAGGATTAATTTACGACGTAATGGTAAACACAGATTACGAAGTAAAAATCCTTATGACATTGACTTCTCCAAACTGCCCAGTTGCAGAAAGTTTGCCAAGAGAAGTGGAAGAAAAAGTAAAAACAATCGAAAACATCAAAGATGTAGACGTTGAGATTACTTTCGATCCGCCTTGGAGCAAAGATTTAATGAGCGAAGAAGCGAAATTAGAATTAGGAATGCTTTAAAAAGTTTTCAGTTTTCAATCGCAGTGTTCAGTACTGCAACTGGAAAAGAAAAAAAATATAAATACTTTAAGTACAGTTTTCAGTCACAGTTAAATACTGAGACTGAAAACCGCGACTGAAAACTTAAAAAAAATGGAAGAAATCATCAATAAAGTTGCCAATAGCGCCTTAGAAGTTTTTGATTTAGAGGATTATTATCCAAAAGGAATGCGTGTGCAAATTGACATTTCGCAGTGGCTTTTGGAAGGATTTTTATTGAAAGAAAAAGACTTTAGAGAACATCTTAAAAATCACGACTGGTCGCAATATCAAGATCAATATGTAGCCGTACATTGCAGTACAGATGCTATTATTCCCGCATGGGCTTTAATCTTGGTTAGCGTTCATTTGGCTCCTTTTGCTAAAAAAGTAGTCAACGGAACCATCGAAGATTTAGATGCAAGTCTTTACGAAGAAATCTTAAGTAAAATCGATTATTCTGCTTATCAAGGTAAACCTGTAATTGTAAAAGGTTGCTCCAGAAAACCAGTTCCGATGCGTGCTTACATTTTGGCAACAAACTACTTACAGCCGTTTGCAAGAAGCATCATGTATGGCGAAGCATGTTCTGCTGTTCCTTTGTACAAAGAATCTAAGAAATAACCTGCAATTACAAACAATTTATCCCTTGGTTTTCCGTTGGTTTTAGTATATTTGATAATACACTTAAACTAAATACCATGAGAAAGATCCTCTTATTACTCTTCGTTTTAGCAAATCTTACTTTCACTCAAGCTCAAAATACTGAAAAAGAACTAGCTCAAAATACCGAAAAGGCAGTAAAAAAAATTAATGACACTATTGAAAAAGAAGGCTGGAAAGCAAAAGGAACCGTATCACTTTTACTAAATCAATCGAGCTTTAACAACTGGATTGCTGGTGGTGAGGACAGTTTCTCAGGAACATTAGGAATCAATTACGATTTCAACTATAAAAAAGACGATGTAACTTGGGATAATAAAGTTTTGGCATCTTATGGTTTATTACAAACTAAAAACACTGATTTTAGCAAAAAAACCGATGACCGCTTAGAATTCAATTCTATTCTTGGTAAACGAGCTTTTGGCGAATGGTACTACTCTTTCTTTCTGAATTTCAGAACTCAGTTTACAACGGGTTACGTTTATGGTAAAGATGCAAACGGAAAAGAAATTAGAACCGAAAACACCAAATTTATGTCACCAGGATATCTAACAACAGGTCCTGGTATTTATTGGTCTAAAGATGAAAATCTGAAAGTAAACTTTGCGCCACTGACTTCAAAATTTACTTTTGTTGACAATGCCTACACTTCAGGTCTTGATCAAAATACAGGACTGCCTTATGTTGATGGTTCTTATTTTGGTGTAGATGCTAATAAATCGATGCGTTATGAGCTTGGTTTTTATGCTTCTGTATATTACAAATTAGCCATTATGACTAACGTAACTGCAGAAAATACACTGAATTTATATTCTAATTATTTAGAAGATCCACAAAACGTAGACATCAATTATTCATTGAACATCATTATGAAAGTAAACAAATTCCTTTCTGCTAATTTAGCTTTCCAAGCTATTTATGATGATAATGCTTTTAAAGGTCTTCAGACTAGAGAAGTATTTGGTTTAGGAGTGAATTTCGGTTTTTAATCCTTAAAAATATAAAAAGGGCTGTTCAGTATTTTATTGAACAGCCCTTTTTTATTTTGAATCAACAATTACAATGACGGATTGTGTCTTGTTCTTATTTGTGCAGCATCAAATTTTTCAATTAATTTTTTTGCACTTGAAATCAAATCTTTTCCATCTCCTTTGTCATAATCATTTGCAATTAAACCTTCACCTTCTTTTATTGTTTTTTCAGGCTGATCTAAGTACAAGTAGATTTTACCTAAATTGTAATAAGCTGAATATCTAATTTTTCTACTTCCTTTATTATCTTCTTTGTATTTTGTTTTTAAAGACTCAAAATACTCAATCAAAGGTTCTAGATCGGCTGCTAACTTATCAATTGGTTGATCTGCTTTCATAGTAGCAAACTGTGTTTTAACAGCTTCAATTGCTTCTTTTTGTATCGCTCCTTCTTCTTCTTTAGAATCCATGATCCATAATTGTTCTTGAAAACTAATTGGTCTGAATCCATAGTTATAATTCAACTGAGTATTAGCCGAACTAATTGCCTTATCAACATATTCTCTTAATCTCTTATCAAAATTTACTCCTCTGTTTTTTGCATTTTCTTTTTCAAGAAATCCTTGACTGGAATTTTCAGGAGACTTGTATACATAAGCATCAGAAAAATTGAATTTCAAAGTATTTCCAGTTGGTGCGTCATTTGCCGGAGCTTCCTGGTTGGTGCTTTTCAAAAATCTATTAGCTGGTTTTGCTGGCGCTTCAACTGGTGCTGCTGCCACTGCTTTTGCTACCGCTGGTGCATTAACAATTGCATATCCTTTACCTCTATAAGTGGTAACAAGAGTATACATATTGTACGATTTAATTACTTTTCCATCTTTATCTTTCTCTTCTACTTTTCTGGTTTCTACCGTTGTACCTTCTTCGTAGAAATCTGCTAAATTAAGATCTACAGTAAGATCAGCATTCCCTTCAACTTTTTTCCATCCATAAATGTTAAGTTGATTGTTTAAAACTCTTGCGCTTGGAAACAAGTTCGAAATTGGTCCATCTGTAATAATATTTGTCGCATAAGTTCTCTGCTCTAACGGAACAATCGTCTTTGGAAGCTCCTGATAACTGACATTAAAATAATAGCGATCTAAATCTACCTTTTGGGCAAAAGATACATAAGAACAAAATAAAAGACCTAGTAGGGTAATTTTCTTCATAGTTAATTTGAGTTTATAATTGGGTTTATTTTAAGAAAACATTGATTTTTTTTTATTAGAATTTTGTTTACAAAAATATAATTATTTTAATTCAAAAATATTATTTTTAGCGCCTCAACAATAAACATTTTATTTACATGACTCAAATCAAATCTACATTGCTGTGTCTGTTGTTTTCTGTAGCAATAATTGCTCAAAAAACAGATACTGAAACTAAAAAATTCACTATTCCTGTTCCAAAATCGGAGTATTTTAATGCTATCAAAAAATACAATATCGTTATTCAGGGTATTGATAAATGGAACAGATCAAGAGATTTTCTTCCAAATGAAACCTTTCAAAAGGACATCACTCTTGACAAATACAAAAATGACAAGCAAATTGATTCTATCAATCCTGATTTAAAGATTTTGGTGGGTTACAATCCTTCAAAATATCTAGCTGATGCAACAGGACGCCCAAGTGTGAGTGGAGATCTTCATTTTTTAATTTTAGGTAAAAACAATGAAATTATCACAATGGCTAATGTTAATCGAACAATTCCATTAGACAGAGTTAAAGGACGTACACAGGAAACTGAAATGGCAAATGCTTTATGCCAACAAGCTTACGATTTATTAGACGGATATTTGATCACAAAAAACGAAGTTGAATTAACATTCAATTATGGAGTTTTCGAAAAATGTGAAGCTTTTCCTGAATTAGTAGAATTTAATACTAAAACTCAAGAATTACTGACTAAGCTTCAGGCATTATCATTTGAAGACAAGTACTTAGATGATATGGAAACTTACTACAAAGGTTTTACGGGAAAAACATTTGGAAAAATTAAAGACAAAGACCTTAATAAAATTATCTATTTGAATTTAAGTTTAATCGAAATCTTTAAAGTTAATTTACCAAAAGCAGAAGAATATTTAGCTGTAGCTAAAGAAGGAGCTGGACTTTTGAGTATGTGGCCAGATAATGCTAAAAAGAATCTTCAAATTTTAGGATTTATTAATCAAAATGAATTCAAGCACAAAATAGAAACTATAACTTCTAGAACTGCGTACGCTGTTATATTATCAGGAACTGCATACTACAAAAAGAAAGTTTTTACAGGAACTTTTGAATTCACAAGATTCAAACCAGCTTCAAGTGGCGGTGGCAGCATTGTTAGTCTGGATTCTTACTCTCCAGCTATCGCAATTTATGAAGGTACTGACAAAGCGGGTTATGTTTGGCCAAACGGTAATCAGTTTAGCGTGAAAACTACTGATGGAAAAGAAATCTCTTTTAAGAAATACAGAGGAGAACTTATCATGGTAGAAAAAATTGCAGATGGAACTTTCAAACCTTACGAAAGCGAATCTGATGATGTCTACACTTCTCCAGACGGTGAAAAATTAGAATTGAAAAAAGCATAATTTTCCATTCAAATACAAATAAAAAAAATCCCAAAATTTAATTTTTGGGATTTTTTCGCTTTATAAAATAGTCGTTTATTCTTCGTCTTTTTCTACCGCATCCTTATAATCTGGATACAAGAAATTGTTGTAAGGAAAACGTGTAATATGAATCTGTCGAACCGCTTCATATACTGTTTCTCTAAACTCTTCAAAATTCTCTTTATTTCTTGCCGAAATAAACAAGGCATTGTTTTCTCCAACATTACTC
Organism: Flavobacterium panacis; assembly: GCF_024649945.1. Taxonomy (GTDB): domain Bacteria; phylum Bacteroidota; class Bacteroidia; order Flavobacteriales; family Flavobacteriaceae; genus Flavobacterium; species Flavobacterium panacis. The sequence goes on from NZ_JANKMS010000008.1 coordinate 132,304, forward strand.
ATCCAGGTTTGTTTCCATTCGTCAAGTGTGTAATGTTTACGAGTTCTTTCGGTAATCAAATCATCTTCGTCAATAATAAGATGACGGTAAGCATCGATTTTATTAAAAACCATAATAGTTGGTTTGTCGTTGCTTTTTATTTCCTGCAAAGTCTTGTTTACAGATTCAATATGATCTTCAAAATCTGGGTGCGAAATATCTACAACGTGTAAAAGTAAATCTGCCTCGCGAACCTCATCTAATGTACTTTTGAAAGAATCTACCAATTGCGTTGGTAATTTTCTAATAAAACCAACCGTATCAGAAAGTAAAAAAGGCAGGTTTTTGATTACCACTTTTCGAACTGTTGTATCCAGAGTTGCAAACAATTTGTTCTCAACAAAAACATCACTTTTCCCGATTGCATTCATCAAAGTTGATTTTCCAACGTTTGTGTAACCAACCAAAGCCACACGAACCATTGCACCGCGATTACTACGCTGAATGCTCATTTGCTTGTCAATCGTTTTGATTTTATCTTTAAGCAACGAAATTCGATCACGTACAATACGTCTATCTGTTTCAATCTCTGTTTCTCCAGGACCACGCATACCAATACCTCCTTTTTGACGCTCAAGGTGCGTCCATAAACCAGAAAGTCTTGGTAATAAATATTGACACTGCGCCAACTCTACCTGAGTTCTTGCGTATGAAGTTTCGGCTCTCTGAGCAAAAATATCCAGAATTAAGTTGGTTCTATCTAAGATTTTACAATCAATAATTCTTGAAATATTTTTTTGCTGAGAAGGTGTTAACTCATCGTCAAAGATTACGGTTGATATTTTATTTTCTTTTACAAAAAGATTAATGTCATCTATTTTTCCTGTACCCACAAAAGTTTTCGGATTTGGGCGTTCCATCTTTTGCGAAAAGCGTTTAATAACCTCACCACCAGCGGTAAAAGTTAAAAACTCTAATTCGTCTAAATATTCATTTAGTTTCTCTTCACTTTGATTTTGAGTAACAATACCAACAATTACTGTTCTCTCAAAATTTATAACTTCTTTTTCTAACATAGTCTTGAATAAGCTGCAAATTTAATGATTTGTAAGCTACAATCAATTATACAATTTGGTTTTTAAATTTATATCTGAATGTTCTTCAAAAAATCATAAAAAAAATGGAATTCTGCCAAGTTTACCTCAACAAAATTCCACCTCTGAATGGGTCTTATTTAAAAACGCTTATTCGTAAATAAACGTTTTTTCTGTTTTTACAATTCCATTTTCTTCAATTTGAGAGCATGAAATTGGAAAGTTTAATTTGTTGTATTTGTATTTTCTGCTTACTGCAACTAAAGCTGTTGAAGATGGACTGAAATTCATTTCATTATTATAAGAGATTGCTTCAAAAGCAAATTCTTCTTCGTGATATGAAATCATTGGTACAATTACTTTGTAATTATCACCAAACAGACTTTGAACAATCAATTGATCTGCCGATTTTTTATCATCGTAAGTAAAGGTTTTTGAAATTTTATCTCCAACTAATCCTTTGTGTTTGGACACATTATCGTTTACATAAACGTATTCTAATTTTCCAATAATCGCTTTGTTTCTATCGCGCGAAGTACGTCTTACAATGATTCCATTTTCCACAAGATATTCAATATCATCTACTAAATTCTGGTGATTAGTGCTCTTTTTTGTTGTTACTTTTACTCGAGCACCTTCATACATAAACGAAACTGTTTTTGTAATGTAATTTGGTCCTTCCTGATATTTCTTTACAAATTTGGTAATGTTGTTATCAGCGTTGTAGGTATAATTTATAACTTCTTTCCAGTCACTTCCAATTTTATCTTTTACGGTCATATCCAACAAACCATTTTTGTTGTAATAAAAGTGCTGCACTACGTCTGAAGTTGTAATTGTTTGAAGTTTACCCTCTTTAAAGACCATTGTTTTATTTACAATTTCACCGTCTTTAGAGTTTTGATAATTTGTTTTTACAATGTTGATCTGCTTTAGTCTAACATTATCTTGACTATGCATCAAGAATGGAAACACCATCAGTATGATGGCAATAAAGTAGGTTTTCATGTGATATTTGTATTGATTTGGGATGACCAAAATACAAAATTCAATTAAATTTTAAGGATTAGAAGTACAAAAACTACAAACTTTTCAATAAAATGATAAAAACCAACAGATTAATTTACGTTTTAAAGATTCAATTTCACTTTTCTCCAAATATCTTAATATCATCAACCATAAAAGCGCCGTTTAATGTTTTGTCTTTTCCAGAACCGATGTATTTAAATCCTATGGATATATTTCCTGAATATGCCGAAAGATCAATTCCGCCCGAACTTATAAATTGACGGGAAGGAGTAGAAAGCGATGGAACTTTTGCTTCGAGTTTTGTCCATTTTGCTTTGGTTACGCTTGAACCGTCAAAATTGGTTGAGACGTAAACTTCCAGCGTATTTAATGGCGAGTCCAATTTTAAATCATGTTGTGCACTTCTAAAAGAAAGCACCACGTTTTTGTACCCACTTAAGTTTATTTTTGGAGTAACAAGCCAAGCAATATTTTCGGCAGCTGTTGTGCTTGTGGTATTAAACTCCGCATAACCATTGCCAGAATACACCATGCTTTTCCATAGTTTTGCAGCCTTTTCTACAATATTACTCCAACCAGGAAGTGCAAAATTGACATTGTTTGTAACTGACTGAAAATCTTCTGAAAAGAACGGAGTGTTTCTTTTCCCATTCATGACAACATCACTTTCAGATCGAATCATTAATTGATAATCGGATCCGAATTTGGTTAAAACTCCGCGAACTTTTCCGCTTCCCTCAGGAACAAAATGATCTGCGAATTTTGCATAACTGCTCGATCTAAAAATAACCTGATTTCCTGTTTTATCTCTCAGATACCAATTTGTAGAACCGCCAACATTATTAGATTCTTCAAAATAGTGACGCCCTAAAGCAGCTTCAGTAAATTCTACATCATTTAATTCTATTAAAGTGTTCAATTTACTGTCATTGAGTGCTTCTTCTATGGAAAGTGACTGTACTAACAAATTTTCGTCAATTATGGTACACGAAGCATTGAGGACATTTTTATATTCATTTTGAGAAATTCTTCCAATAGTTGGATCTCCAGAATTACTTACATACAAACTCCCAATTCTTAAACCTCCATAATACAAATCTGTAAACTGATTTTTAAGTTTGACATAAACTTTATTTCCTGGTCGATAATCAATATAAGTATTTGAAGCATCAATCGGAACACTAAAACCAATTGCAGGTATATTAGGTTTTGCTTCTGTTTGAAAGGAAATTGTTTTGAAAAAATTTCCTTCTTCATCGCTTGAAACCACATAAGCTTCAATTATATCATCGTACAAATATTGTTTAGCGACATTACCTGAAAGCTCCTGCACTTTTTCAACGGTTTTGTTTACTACTAAATCAGGTTGAGTACAGATTAATTTTGGTGTTTCAGTTTCATTATTACAACTGCTAATTCCTATTAGTACAACTACAAGAAATGAATTTAAAAATGTGTTTTTCATGACAATTCAATTTTGATTTATAAACCAATTGTGAGATTTAAAAAATAAGTTCTACCGTATCCGTAATAATATTTTGAACCAAATGATGGAGTTCCGCTTGAAACATCCTGATTTAAGACTCTAAAATTGGCATTCCTTGCTTGTTCAAATCCGCCAGTTTTATAGATTGTATTCATAACATTATTTATGCTTGCAAAAAGTCCGATGTATCTTTTATGGATTCGCCAAGATTTTCCTCCATTAATATTCAGCAATGTTACAGGAGCAAACTGTTCTTGTTTTAAAAGTTCATTTCCTCTCTCAGAAGTGGCTTCTGGAAACGGAAAAGAATTTGCAGGATTGATATAGAATTGAGAGGTTCTGGAAATAGGTGAAACATCAATATAGTTTTCCGCCAAATAATTGATATTAGCACCAATCCACCAAAATTTAGAATCACGATATTCCAAGCCAAAAGAATAAGCCTTTTGAGGAGTTCCGGGCTGTTTGTAATTTTTAAGATAGGCTTGTCCAAAATCAAAAGTAGTAGCTTTGTTATCTTTTGATAGATTTGCATCATTTGTAATCATCACATTCGGATTACTGTTGTATACATAATTTCCCCACGCGACAGCTAAAGTCGTTTTTAACGTTGATGTAATTTGATAGTCACAACTTAGTTCTGCGCCAGTATTTTTCTTGTCTAAATGTGTAAGGGTCTGACTCACGAAAGCATCTGTCGCATCATAACCAGCTCCATTATCAAAAATTCCTTCGGCATAGAAAAAGGAAATTTTAGACGTATTTTTAATCAATGCATAATAAGCCGTTAGTCGCAATTTTAGCTTAGACGAACGGTAAACATAATTAGCATCGGCACTGGAAATATTTTCGCTTTCAATCCCGTCTACTATCGAATTATTTAATCTTGAATTTGAGAATGTATTCCGAAGTGACGGCGCTCTTGTCAAATGCGCCGCATTAAAAAACAACAATTGTTTTCCTGAAATTTTATAAGTGAACCCGCCCTTAAAACCAAAATTTTCAAAATTTACTTTTTGGCTCTTTCCTAAAGAAGTAGTAGGATAAAGTCCGTTTTGATACAATCCTTCTCTCTGATAATCCGACATAGAATACGATTGTGCCAAATAAAATTCTGTCTTGTTATAGCTAAATTTGAATTGTGTAAAAGCATCTAAAGTATTGGCCAGAAAATTATAATTGTATCCATAAGTATCTCCTTTTTGCACTTTTCTATCTGGATGCAACAAATCGGATTGCGATAAGTTTCCTTTGTAAAATGGATCAATATCTTCGAAATATTCTCCGCCTAAAAGATCCAATAAATATTGAAAATTATGGGATTTTAATTTCTTAAGAGTAAAACCTCCATCAAAAGAAATAGTAGGCGTAATCTGTATGTTCAAAGTTGAGTTTACCACAAAAGTCTTGTCATCTGTTCTATCTTCATACAAAACATAATGGCTTTTTGAGGCTTCGTAACCATTTTCAGTTGGTTTTTGATTGGCAAAATACATGGAATTCCAATCTATTTGAGAATGGGTCAAAAAAGCCGTTTTATTTTTCTCAGCATTTTCATAATCTGGTGTAAAATCACCTGAAAATTCTCCCTGATCTTTCGCATAAAGCGAACTAAAATAACTCGGCATTTTTCTATAATAAACCGGATCAGGACTATCTGCATTTTGATAATCAATGTTGCTGTTTCCTACTTTTCCAAATTGATACGAAACACTCGAATTCAGATTTGCTTTGTCATTAATTTTTAAATAATGATTGAGCATCAATAAAGGTTCTTGAACATTTTTAGTTCTTGCATTCCGTTTTTTTCCATTCTGAAATCCCCAATACGAATTGTACTTTTCGCCCATCAGATTGGTAACTTCGCTTGTATTTGCCGAATTTTTTCCACGTGAATTTGGAGTATAAAATCCTGTGAAATTCAATGAGTTTTTATTGTTTAATTTCTTTTCAACACTAATAAAAAAAGAATCTGCGTCAAAATTGGTTCCTTCAAAATAACCTTCATTGGCCCATCTTTTTCCTGCAGAAATCACATAAGCCCAACCAGAAGAATTCATTCCCGAAGCTTCAGTAGCCACTGCGCGCCAACTATAAGATGCATTACTGCCAGAAAATGTAAGTGACATTCCTTTTCTATATAATGAAGCTCTTGTAGAAATTTGCTGTGTTCCTAAAATTCCGCCAAAAGTATAATTGGAAACAGCTGTACCAATTGAAAATTCCTGATTTCGAAGCACATTATTCAAACCTCCCCAGTTGTTCCATTGTGGTCTGCCATCGTAGATTTTATTCATGGTCATTCCATTGAGCATCATGGTTCCGTTTTCACTGTCTAAACCTCGAACTCTGAAACGGGCTTGCCCCCAATTGAATGCTGCAGTTTTCATAAACGCATCTCTTGAAGATTGCAACATACCTGATGTCATTTCTGAAGAACTGTTATCGTCAGAAAAATCATTGTCTGATAGAGTGATTAATGCAGCGGGAACTTCATCTGAATAAGTGTCTTCTAATTGTAAAATTCCAAGATCTATATTTTGTCCTGAATTGGATTTTACTTTCAAAAGAAAATCTTTATACCCTTGACTTCTCAGCAAAAGTAAATCTTCTTTTTGGGGAAATATATGAAGTTCAAATTTCCCTGTTTTTGATGTGAGTTGCATCACAGCGGTATTCTGTATGGTTACCACTACATTTTCCAGCGGATTTTGCGTTCGGGCATCAATAACAATTCCTGAAACCGTAATTTCTTTTTGTGAAAAACCAAAATTAAAAAACCATACAATAAAGAAGACTGTGTATTTTTTTACCATCAAAAAGCCAATTTACTTTGAAAATTAGTTTTGGATTCTAATCCTTAATTCAAAAGATAAAATTGGTTTTTGGAAAGAGAGTTTTACTTTAAGCAGCTCAACTCTATATTCAAAAATAAACAAAATATTTAATTATAGGTAAATTCTTTCAAATTTATTTTAATCTAATGTGAAGTTATGAAAAGTGTTAATACAAAATAGATTTAAGCAGAAGTTCTAATTTTAGAAACCATAAAAGCAATCAGAACTCCAAAAATTCCGATAAAAGCAAAAGAAAATTGCAATCCGAAACTTTGTGCAATATGTCCAATTACTGGAGGTCCCATCAAAAAACCTAAGAAACTAACACTTGAAACGATCGTTAAGGCTTCTCCTGGTGGCACTGTTGGATTTTTTCCTGCAATGCTATAAACAGTAGGAACAATAGTTGCAACTCCTAAACCAACAAACATAAAAGCAATCGTACATGGAATAATATAAGGAAGAAAAACAGCGGTAAAAAGTCCTGCTGAAATCATCACACCACTGATTTGCATGACGCGTTCACGTCCAAATTTATTGATTAATCCGTCTCCTAAAAATCTTCCGCTGGCCATCATAATCATAAAAGAAGTATAACCTAAAACTACTAAAGGTCCTGGCGCTTTCACGATATCTTTAAAGAAAACTCCGCTCCAATCAAACATTACTCCTTCACTTGCCATACTGCAAAATCCGATAACTCCCAACCAAAGCAAAGCCGAATCTGGTTTTACAAATAGTTTTTTTCCTTCTGGTTTTGCTTTTGCTTTTTCTTTAGCTCTCACCAAAAATTTGAAATTAAGCGCCACCATAATCAAAACGATTCCTGCCACAATCATAAAATGATGCAACGGACTTAATTTTAAAGCCAGCATTCCTAAACCTACCAATGCTCCTGTGAATCCTGCAAAACTCCACATTCCGTGAAAAGACGACATGATTGTTTTTTTGAATAAAACTTCGGTATAAACGCCTTGTGTATTTACAGCGATATTGGCAAGATTTCCGAAAACACCAAACAAAAATAATCCGAGAGATAATTGCAATGATGTTGTTGCGAGACCTAAATTAATTAAGCAGAAAACGTACATTATTAAAGAGAAAATCAAAATACGATGGCTTCCAAATTTGGTGACCATTTTTCCTGAAAACGGCATAACAATAAGCTGCCCAACCGGAAGTGCAAAAAGTATTGAACCCAAGTCTCCTTCGGTTAAATGCAATGCAGTTTTTATATCTGGAATTCTGCTGGCCCATGTGGCAAAACTTAATCCCATTCCGAAATAAAACATTCCAACGGCTAATCGAATTCGGTTTAAATAAGAAGCTTTTGCCTCTCTAAATACTTTTTTGATTTTTCCTTTGGTTTGAAAAAGCGCTAACGGGTTAAAATTTATCAGCATATTGAATTTTTATAGAATGTTGATCAAAAATACTAAAAACGCGTGGTAAAGTACATAAAGCTTAAAGTTATACACAACATACAACGTTATTGTTTATAAATTGAAAGGTTATTATTTCAAATCTTCTTATTAAAATTACAATTTTTAGGCTTTCGTAGAATCACCTGCTTCATTTTTTTATTGAAACAAAAAAGGGACTATCTCAAAGTCAAGAGCGTCCCTTTTTTTATGGATTTCTTTGTTCCGTAGGAATGTTGATATCTCAGATTGCTTAAATCAGACATTCCTACGGAATGATACTTCTTATGATATGATGATCACTTTTTGCTGTGCGTTACTTGCAATTGCCGCTTCTATAATCTGCATGACTTTTACCCCTTCATCTGCTGTAACAGGTTCTTTGGTATGGTTTGCAATCGAATCGTAAACGCCGTCGAAGAAACTGAAATAATTTCCCTGAAGCGTTGGGATTTTTTCTCTAACAATTTTACCATCAATTTCGGTATGTAGAAGTCCTTGTAACGCTTCATCTTCTGTTCCCCAAGAATCTAGATTTGGTTTCTTACCTACTTTCAAATCATCTTCCTGAACATCACCACGAGGTTTTAGGAAAGAACCTTTTTTGCCATGAACCACATACGCTGGATTGGCTTCTCTCACAAAAAATCCTGCTTTTAAACGGACTCTGAAATTCGAATAAAACAAAGTTAAATCGATCCAATCGTCTACAACAGAATTTTCTCTGGTTACACGAATGTCTCCAAAAACTGATTTTGGACACCCGAATAAGCTTACTGCCTGATCGATAATATGCGGACCTAAATCTTTTAAAACTCCTGCTCCATCGTTTGCCGTTTCTTTATGCACCTTTGGACTCAATAATGGATTGTATCTGTCAAAATGAAATTCAGCTTCGACTAAATCACCCAAAACGCCTTCGTCTATAACCTTCTTAACGGTTTTAAAATCACTATCCCATCTTCTGTTTTGAAAAACGGCTAGTTTCACTCCTTTGTCTTTTGCGATCTTTGCCAACTCTTTTGCTTCGGCAACTGTTGTGGTAAAAGCCTTTTCTACAACTGCATGTTTTCCTGCCAAAAGTACTTTTTTAGCATATTCGTAATGCGTTCCAACTGGAGTGTTTACAATCACTAAATCGACATCATCGTTTAATAATTCGTCTAGCGAAGCGTAACTCTTTACGTATGGATAATCTTCCTGAATTAATTTTTTGCTTCTTTCCCAAGAACCTAATAATTCAAATCCTTCATGAATGTCTAAAAACGGAGCGTGAAAAACTTTCCCCGACATTCCGTATGATAATAATGCTGTTTTTATCTTTTGCATTGGTATAGTTTTTTTGTTTGCCACGAATTGCACAAATTTCCACGAATTAAAATTTTTATATGTATTGATTTGTGTTAATTCGTGCAATTCGTGGCAAAAACATTTTAAAGTTTAGCTCTTTCGTATTGTTTTGGCCATTGAATATCGTCGTTTAGTTCTTTGGCGAAATCTAAAGGCAAGTTCGGATTTCTCAATGATTCTCTGGCGAATAAAATTAAATCGGCTTGGTTATTATTTAGAATTTCTTCTGCTTGTTGGGCTTCTGTAATTAATCCGACTGCGCCTGTTGCGATGTTCGCTTCTTGTTTTACTTTTTCTGCAAAAGGAACCTGATAACCTGGACCTAATGTGATTTTTTGATGTGAAACCAATCCGCCTGACGAAACATCGATTAAATCTACTCCTTTTTCTTTTAATATTTTAGAAAGCTGAACAGATTCTTCTGGATTCCATCCGTTTTCTGCCCAATCTGTTGCTGAGATTCTAACGATTAAAGGAAGATCCGAAGGCCATTCTGTTTGAACGGCTTCTACAATTTCTAAGGTAAAACGAATTCTATTTTCGAAACTTCCTCCATATTCATCGGTTCTAACATTCGTTAAAGGCGACAAAAATTGATGTAATAAATAACCATGAGCGGCATGAATTTCTAAAACCTGATATCCTGCTTCAACTACTCTTTTGGTAGCCGATTTAAAATCGGAAATCACTTTTTGAATTCCGTTTTTGTCTAAAGCTTCTGGCAGAAATGGTTCGCCTTCATGATACGGAATCGCACTTGGTGCAACGGTCTGCCATCCGCCTTGAGCGAAATCTAATTTTTTATTTCCCAACCAAGGAGAAGAAACACTGGCTTTTCTTCCGGCATGAGCCAATTGAATTCCTGGAATCGAATTTTGAGAAACAATAAAGGCGTTGATTTGTTTTAATTTTTCGATATGCTCATCTTTCCAGATTCCAAGATCTGAAGGAGAAATTCTGGCTTCTGGAGAAACCGCAGTGGCTTCCTGAATAATCAATCCTGCACCACCAGTAGCGCGACTTCCTAAATGAACGAGATGCCAATCGTTTGCAAATCCGTCAATTGCAGAATACTGGCACATGGGCGAGATAGCAATTCTATTTTTTAATGTGATTTTTTTTATGGTGAGAGGAGAAAATAATTTCGTTGCCATATGTTGTAACTTTTAGTGTTTTGTACTGTCTTAAAATGACAATATTTTTTAGAAAAGTAAAGTTACGGCATCTTGGTAAATAGAGAAATCGAAATGTTTATTAATTAACAAACATTTAAATTAAAAGCTGCTTATTCTCTTGATTTAAATAAAGGAAAATTATTTCATCTATTTTTTACTACTCAGATTTTTAACAGCAATCGCATAGACGGCTAAGGTTAACATTAACCCATTAGAAACTCCAATTAAAAAAGAACAAATATGATTTTCAGGATATCTTCTTACTATTAAAACAAGTATCAATAGCAATAACAAAACAAAAAATGGAATAATCTTTTTTTTCATAACAGAATTACTTTTATTTATATAACAACAAAATCAATCTTTTGTTAGAATAAAATTAGTGTCTAATTCTTAAACAAGAATCTTCAATAAGTTTTAAATCTATCAGAATAAGATATTTCCCTTAATACAAATAAATCACAACTTGTTTTTTGAAGTACTAACTAAAAAGCCTTTTCTCTATTTCTAAAAACTCATTCCTTTCAAATTCACTTACCTTTTTATCCTTCAACAGAAAAATACTATCACAATCTTTATAAAGGATTTCCAAAATATGAGACGAAATTAAAACAATACTGGTTTTCGAAAGTTCCCGAATGTAGTTCATTAACAAATAGTTCGATTCTAAATCTAATCCATTAAAAGGTTCATCTAAAATATAGATTAAAAAGTCTTTCTGAAAAACGGCATTCAGGTAGGTTTTCTTTTTCATTCCTGTAGAAAATTCACGAATTAACTGGTTTTCCGGAACTTCAAAAATTTCATTAAAAACAAACGTCTTCAGATCTAATAAATGGGCATAAAAATCGTAAAACTCATTAGCAGTAAGTTCGTCATAAATTGGAGGTTCGGTTGGAACCCAGCCAGCATTTTGCAACAGTAACTTTTCATCATTTAGAAAAGAATTCCCTTTATAACCCTCAAGTCCTAAAATACATTTAAAAAGCGTTGTTTTTCCGTGACCATTTTTACCAATAACACCATAAATTCCAGGCTTTTCAATATGGATTTCAATATCTTCTAATATCAATTTACTGCCGTATTTCTTTTGATCAATTTGAATCTTCAGCATATTTAATGGCATTTAAGTTTTTAATTGCTTTTTTGTACATAAAAGGTAATGCTAATAATGGAGCTCCAAACAAATAAAAGAGTGATGAAACAAAGATTGTAAAAACGATTTGATGAATTAAAGGATTATCGAAATACATATATTTCAAAATGACATTCAGAACTGGCGGAATAAAAACAATGCCTAATAAAAATAGTTTTCCCCATTGCTGAAAACAACACATTATTATGAAAATTGGAATTACAATGCAAAATGTATTCAAGACTGCATTCTTTAACTGAAACAATAAGTATTTTTCAGCTCTAAACGGATTTCGCTTTATTTCTTCCGTTTTTTCTGTTTCAAAAGAAGGCACACAACCTATTGCTGCGAGGACCAGCATTACAAAGTAAATAAGATTATCGTTTTTGTATTCTGTAGCAATATAGATCAAGATCGCTAAAAATGGAAAAACATAAATCAACTTATATTTTCTAAAAGAAATATGCCAATAGACATTAAACAAATGGAAAGGATAACGAATTGTTTTAAAATTAGATTTTGGAAGATTTATCAAAAGGATATTAAAAATCAAAACTCCTGCAATGAGTAAATACTTTTCTTTGAACAATAAAACCAAATGAAAGGGCAGTGAATAAATAAGATATTCAAAGAGCAAAATCAGTTTGTAGTTTCTATTCAATCGCAAGATTTCGATATCTGTCCTTTGCAAACGGTACCCTGCAACATCAAGAAAAAAGAGTAAAATATAATTTTGGAAATACTCGTAATTTTTATAAACCAAAAATGCAGTCACCAAATACATTAGTATAATTAAAAATATAGCAATACTATCTCCTTTGGAAACTAACTTTCTAAAACGAACCTTAAACAGATATTGCAGAATTGTAATCAATATTTTTTGGCAAAAGAGTTGTTATAGTATGTTTGTAACATAATTAGTCAATACGTTACTAATAAAAATAAGCTTTATTTAATTAGTAAATAAAATATACCTTTTTGTTGCTGTTAAACCAAACTTTGTTTACTCCACAAATTATAATATTCTGCTTTTTGTTCTAATAAAGCAAAATGATTTCCTGATTCTACAATTGCTCCATTTTTCATTACCAAAATTGTATCGGCATTTGCTATTGTACTCAAACGATGAGCTATAACTATAATCGTTCTTCCTTGTAATTTAAAATCATCTATGACTTCTTTTACTATTTTTTCAGAATTAGTATCTAACGAAGCAGTAGCTTCATCCATTAATAAAATTTCAGGATTTTTATAAAGTGCTCTCGCAATTGCAATTCTTTGTTTTTGTCCTCCTGATAGCATTGCTCCATTTTCACCAATTTGAGTTTCAAAACCATTTGGCAATTTTTCAACAAACTCATAAATCCCGAGCTGTTTTGAAAGTTCTAAAATTCTTTGAATATTAGGAAAAGACTCTCCTAAAGCAATATTTTCTATAATATTCCCAGAAAACAAATTAAGCTGCTGGGGAATAACCCCAACTACTTCTCTTAAACTCTTATAATGAACAAACTGAAGATCAAAATCTCCTATATTAATTTTACCTTCTTTTATTGGATAAAGGTTTTGCAATAATGAAATTAAAGTAGTTTTTCCGCTTCCGCTTTCTCCTACAATAGCTGTTGTTTGATTTTTCTTGAATACAGCATTAAAATTCTTAAAAACTTCAACTCGAGATCCATATCGAAAAGAAACATTTTCAAATTTTATGTCTCGTAAATTTTCTTTAGTCAACGCTATCTTATTTTCCGTTTCTTCTCTTTCTAAATCCATGATTTCAAAAAGTCTGTCTGCAGCAATTAATGCATTTTGAGCTGTTTTGTTCATGTTTATTAAAGAAGCTACGGGTGAAGTAAAATATCCTATAAGAGCATAAAATGAAAACAACTCTCCTGGTGTAATTGTCCTTTCTATCACATAACCCGCTCCAACCCACATTAAAACAACTGTAAATATAGATGCCAAAAATTGTGTTGAAGAACTCGCAAAAATTGTGTTCAAACCTGACTTATAAGTTGTAAACAAAAGCTTTACAAACTTATTTTCTGTTTTCAGGTTTGAGAATTCCTCAATTCCAAATTCTTTTACTGTTCTTACATGAGTAATACTTTCAACCAATTGTGTTTGCAGTTCTGCTGCATTCTCCATAATGTTTCGTTCTACTTTTTTATTGAATTTATTCAGAGTAAAATAAATCAAAGCATAAAACGGAATGACAAGGAGAATTATCAAAGCGAGTTTCCAATAATACGTGAACATTAGGGCAAATGAAAAAAACACAATAAAAACATTTACAATCATTTCAATTGCAACTTCATTAATAAAAGAGCGAATTTTTACTGCATCATTTATTCTTGATATAATTTCACCGATCTGCATGGTATCAAAAAAACGCTGAGGAAGATGCAGTAAATGTTTATAGTAGCCCAAAATTAATTTAGCATCTATCAGCTGTCCAGTTTTCATCACAAAAATGCTCTTTTGAGAGCCAATATAAACTTGTAATAAAATAATGGTAACCATCGTAATACTTAATAAATTGAGCAAGTTTTTATTGCCATCTACCAAAACGTAATCAGTTATTTTTTGTATGTATATTGACATTGCCAAACCTAAAACAGTATATAAAATTGCTCCTATTAAAGCCTGAATTAGTATTGTTTTATGTGGTTGAATTAAACTCCAAAATCGTTTAACGGCTGATGTTTTTTCGTTTACCGTTTTAAAATCTTCATTTGGCGCAAAAAGAATTAAAACTCCAGACCATGTTTTTTGAAATTCCTCCAAATTATAAACTTCCATTTTACCAAAACCTGGGGCCATCACTGTGATTTTAGTTTTTTCAACTTTGTAAATAACTACGTAATGATGTAATTGCTCTTTGGTTATAATATGCGCAATTGCTGGAAGCGGAATTTTATTTAAAGAATCTAAACCGCCTTTGACTCCTTTGGCAGTAAAGCCCATCTTTTCTGCGGCTTCAATTATTCCTAAAACATTGGTACCTCGCTTATCTGTATGGGCAAACTGACGAATTCTCGCTATAGGAAGATTAACTTTGAAATGATTCCCGATAGAAACCAGACAAGCAGCACCACAATCTTTAATATCATGCTGTTTAATTTTTATTGAAGCCATTATTTCATTTGTTTTGGATTTAGCCAATTATCTACTTTGTCAAATAACAAATCAAATAAGCTTCTGCGTGTTATGATGTATCTTGTAGTTAAAGTCATTCCTTTTGAAACATCTGTTTTGTAACCAGATTTTAGTTTTAAAGTCTTAGAATCTAAAGAACAGCGAACTTTAAAAAAATTCTGTTCACCTTGAATTGTAATGTTTTGATCAATATCAATCACTTTTCCTTGCAATAATCCCCATTGATTGTAATTGAAGGCATCTAACTGAAACTTTACTTTTTGATTTTTCTTAATCACCCCAATATCGTTTGGAGAAACAATATTTTCTACAATAAGATGATCTGATGAAGAAATTGTTGCGATTGGTTGGGATGCGTTTACAAAAGAACCTTTTTGAATACCTGAAAAACTTTCGATTGTTCCAGAAATTGGCGCTAAAACGACATAATTATTAGATTCAACATTTATTTTCAAAACTGTTCCGTTTAGGTTTTTCAATTGATCTTCTAAATCTCTTTTCTGATTTTCCCATGTTGCCCTCTGCTGGCTTACAAAACTTTGTAGTGCTTGTTTTGCTGCTAGTAATTCATGTTCAATTTTTTCAAATTCAGCTTTAGCAATAATATCTTTTTCAAACAATATTTTATTTCGGTCAAAGTTTATTTGTGCTCGAGAAATTTTGCTCTGTAATTCGTTTTTACCTGATTGAAATTTGAGTAAATCTTCACGTGCAACGGTTGTCAATAAGCTAGAAGTCTTGTTTAACAAAAGATTTGAAATATCTTTTAGTAAAACAGAAGTTGAAGCTGATAATTTACCTTGTGTCATTTTATCGCTTTCCAGATTTTCTGTAGCAATTTTCAAAAGTGTATCTCCTTTTATTACAAAAGCATTATTTCTTAATGCTATTGTGGTAATTCTGCCACTTACCATTGCCGAAATGGGAACATTATCTGTTTTACTGCGAATAACGCCACGGCTTTGACTGCTGATATCAACTTTAATAACTGGTAACAACGTTAGAAACGTAAGAACAACCAAAAGAATTATCAGGTAAATTGAGAAACTCTTTGTTTTATTTTTTGAGATGAGATTTTCGAGAGTGTTAATAGGGTCTGAAGTGAAATTCATTTTATAAATAGATAGAATATTCTCTTCCAATTAGTAAATCAAGGAAGAGAATATCAAAACAAAATAATTTTGGATTTAAAATGATACTGGAATATTTATAATAATTCAATCATTTTTTTAATGCTACTTTTTCAATATTAATCATAAAAAAGACTACTCCTAGTGTCTCTAAAATGCCTAATGAAAACGAATAAAAATGATTTTCGGGGTATTTTCGCAAAATTATTAAAATGGCAATATACACTACACCTACAAGAAATAGAAATGCTTTTTTCATGGTTTTTCCTTTAATAAACAAATTATTAAACATGATAAATATTTAATAAGATTAATGTGTAAAATAAAAAAATGCTTCTCCAACAATTCTACCAATAAAGTATAACAGAAAAATCGAAATTAAAAACACATAAACCATAGTTAAAAATAAATTGTCTTTTGTTCCTAGAAAAATTTTATATACGAAATTATTCTTCATTGAAAATAAATTTTTTATTATTTAAAAAAAACCAAACCTAAATAAATAGGTCTGGTTTTAAAATATTAGTGAGTTGCATAATACAATGCTTCCCCACAAGCTCGTCCAGCTCCATAGATAGCTCCACAGATAGCTATACCTCCTAATATCATTGGCAAGAATCCGCCTTCAACCTCTTGAACCTCTTCTTGAGTCAATTCAACTACTTCACATTTAACTATTTCCATAATTTAAAATTTTCAACATTAATTAGCAACATTAATTAGCTGCCGCATTATATCCATTATATACTCCAAGTGCAAAAACTGCTAAGGCATAAAACAATGGCCCAAATCCACCTTCCACTTCTTCTGATTCCTGAACATTAAGCTCAACTAAATTCAATTCTTCTAAATTCATAACTTTAAAAATTTAAATGGTTAATTAATAAATCCAACAAAATTCATTTTCTCGAGAACTATTTTGTTAGAGCAAACTTATTATAGTTCCGTCCAATAAGCTTGGACGGAAATAAGAACCTCCAAAAATTTCTCTTGTTTCATCATCTTTAATTATTTTGAGAGAATAATTAAAAATTAATTCAAAAGGACTTGTATAGTAAAAGCTCTCTCTTTTTTTACAATATTTCACAGGTGCATCCAACTCTTTTATTACTTCCAACTCATTATAAAGCTGGCTTCTGCTAACAGATAATTTTCTAGCAAACACTTCTGGAGTTCCTGTTTTTTCAGAAATAATCAATTTGTGCATTTTTATAATCCTTTTAATTTGTCTCATAAAGTTCATGACATGAAGTTTAAAAATTAATAATCATTTGATGGTTTTCATTTTCTTTTTTACTATTTAATAATTGTCATGTTTTTGTGGAATTATGAAATTAAAATGGAAATATTAAATAAATAATCTCAATATGTTTTAAATGTATCAGAATAAGACATTGTAACATTATGATGCTATGAAGTACTAATAGTTAAGGACAGAAAATTTGTTTAAAAAACTAATATAATTATTAACAAACATTTAAAAGCTTAAACACTATCTTGCGCCTTGAATTAAAATAGAAAACGCTACTTTTGTGCGTTAAATACGAATTAAAAATAAAAAATGGATATAGTTATCAAACTCTCTCAATTTCTATTGAGTTTATCTTTACTTATTATTCTTCATGAATTAGGGCATTTTATCCCTGCAAAATTATTTAAAACAAGAGTCGAAAAATTTTATTTGTTTTTTGATGTTAAATACTCTCTTTTCAAAAAGAAAATCGGAGAAACAGAATACGGTATTGGATGGTTGCCACTTGGAGGTTATGTGAAAATCTCTGGAATGATTGACGAAAGTATGGACAAAGAGCAGATGGCTCAAGAGCCTCAACCTTGGGAGTTTCGTACTAAACCGGCTTGGCAACGTTTGATTATTATGCTTGGTGGTGTTACCGTAAACTTTATCCTGGCTTTTATTATCTATATAGGAATGGCATTTGCCTACGGAGATACTTATATTGCAAACGCTGACTTAAAAGACGGTGTTCTGATTGAAAATCCGGTTATGATTAAGGCTGGTTTTCAAACGGGTGACAAAATTATTTCTATTGATGGTAAAGCTGTAGAAAATTTTGACAAAGACATGAATATAAATATCATCATGGCGAAAGAAGTTTTGGTTGAAAGAAACGGACAACAGCAAACACTAAAAATGCCAACTGATTTTATAGACCAGCTTTCTAAAACGGAAAAAGGGCTTCTAGTTGATATTCGTAGACCTTTTGCAATTAGTCAGATTGCAGAAGATTCTCCAAACCAAAATTTAAAACCAAAAGATTTGATTCTTTCTCTTAATGGACAAAAAATTAAATATTTTGATGAAGCAAAAGCAGTTTTAGAAGTAAATAAAGGAAAAACGATTCCAGCAGTTGTTTTGCGTGATCTAAAAGAAACGCCTCTTACTTTAAAAGTTACTAACGAAGGTAAACTTGGTGTTGTTTCTGGCGGTTTAGACATGAAATCATTAGAGAAACTAGGATACTATAAAATCAGTACAAAAGAATATGGTTTCTTCGAATCTATTCCGGTTGGTCTTCAAAAAGGAAAAGATCAGTTAGTAAGCTACGGAAAACAATTGAAAATGATTTTTAATCCAGAAACTAAAGCGTATAAACAAGTTGGTGGTTTTGCTGCGATTTTCAATATTTTTCCTACTTCTTGGAGCTGGGAAGTTTTCTGGTCCATCACCGCTTTATTGTCAATTATGCTTGGAGTTATGAATTTATTGCCAATTCCGGCACTTGATGGTGGTCACGTAATGTTTTTATTGTATGAAATAATTTCTGGTAAAAAACCAAGCGATAAATTCTTAGAGAATGCGCAAATAGTTGGTTTTGTATTACTTATTTCACTACTACTGTTTGCTAACGGTAACGACATTTATAAGGCGATTGTAGGCAAGTAAAAAAAAGTGAAAAAAAAGAGTGAAAATGTTGTTTAGAAACAAAAAATAGTTTTATATTTGCACTCGCTAAAAAGAGCAACAACTTCCTCCTTAGCTCAGTTGGTTAGAGCATCTGACTGTTAATCAGAGGGTCCTTGGTTCGAGCCCAAGAGGGGGAGCAACTTTTTTTTAGCAAACATATTTACCTTTAAGGTGATTCCTCCTTAGCTCAGTTGGTTAGAGCATCTGACTGTTAATCAGAGGGTCCTTGGTTCGAGCCCAAGAGGGGGAGCTTAAAAAAAAGACGATCAAAATTGATCGTCTTTTTTTTTGGAAAAATTCCAAATCTGAAAATTCCAAATTCCATATTTAGGTACGAATTATTTAACCGCAAATTCCCCAATCTTGTCATTTCGACCGAAGAGAG
The DNA here is from genome assembly GCF_024649945.1 of Flavobacterium panacis. Taxonomy (GTDB): domain Bacteria; phylum Bacteroidota; class Bacteroidia; order Flavobacteriales; family Flavobacteriaceae; genus Flavobacterium; species Flavobacterium panacis. The sequence continues at coordinate 151,410 of NZ_JANKMS010000008.1, forward strand.
AAATCACACTCGTATATCCGCACAGATTGTAAATGTACTTTATGGAGTTTCTTGTGTGATTTCTCTCTTCGGTCGAAATGACAAAAATAATCTTTACAACCTTAGAGACTTGCTCAGCATTGCGTCCCAATGGTTGAAACCATTGGAAATGTTCTAAAATAGAAACGCAAAGTTCGCAAAGCCTTAAAATAAAACTTTGCGAACTTTGCGCTTTTCTTTGTGTCTTTGCGGTTAAAAAAAAATCTATTTCACAACCAAAGTCTCACTTTTAAACCTTTTCATTAAAATTTCAGCCTTGTCTATTTGATTAATAGATTTCAAAGACTGTGCATATCTATAATAATAAATCACATCAGGATCTTTGACCAAATTGAACAATTGCTCATAATAACCTGCTGCAGTATTTAAGTTTCCTTCGAAGTAAAGTCGGTCTGCTACTTTTTGGAGCATTTCGGGGGTTTTATAGCCCTTTTCCAGTACTTTTTGATATGTATTTGTCACATCAACTTTAACGTAGTTTTCAGGCTCATTTTGAGCCGTAATATTCTCTTTGGCGGGCTCGGCAGAAACTGTCGCACTTTCGACCGAAACTTCGGGTTGGGTTATGCTTGCTGTTTTTTGCTTTCGCTTTACATATCTTGGAATTATTGTTCTTGTATTATTAGGCCCTAAATCGTTGGTGTAGATCATATCTAATTTTGTGACCTCGTACGTCGTTATTCTTCCTCCAAAAAGTTTGTTGATTCTTTCTTCTACGTAATAGGATTTAATCACGTAATCTTTGTTGGAAGCCAGATTATCGGTTAAGATGACCGTTTTTCCTTTTTCTGAAGAAGTCGAAAGCTGAGCAAAACAGTTGAGAGACAACAGTACGAGGAATGCGCTTAAAAACACTTTGAGGTCTTTCATAAATAGTTTAATAAAATTAATGGTTTGGTTAAAATTTTATTAAATATATCGCATTCAAACTGTTACACTTTTAAAATCTCTGTATATAACTTGAAAAAACGTTAAAATACCTTTTTTCTGTTAAGCCTTCCTGATTCGGGAAAAAGCTTCCTTTTTTAACTGTATGTTTTTAATGTATATTAAACTAACAGACGGCATCAGATAAAAAAAGCGCCGTAATCTTTGATTACGGCGCTTTCTATTTCTTTAAAACTCTAAGGTTATTAAACCCCTAATTTCTTAGCAATCTCAGCAGGAATTCCTCCTTTGTTTACTAGTAATGCAGTAGTTTTATATTTTACGAAGTTCTTAGTTACAAACAAGAAACCTTTGTAATCGTTTGTTTCTCCCCAAGAATTTTTTACGATATAATATTCTTTTCCAGTTTGGTCTTTTGCTAAACCAATAATGTGCATCCCGTGGTCGTCTGTAGTTGTGTAGTTATCAAACGCTGCTTGACGCATTTCTGGAGTAATTTCTGGTTCTGCTTTTGGTCCGTTAAACATGTCTGCTTTTTCTTCAGCCGTCATATCGTCGAATTTTTTAGTAGATACATACGCTACACCATTTTTCCAGCTGAAAGTTTTCTCACTAACATCTGTTGCCCAAGCTACTGTATATCCTTTTTTCAAAGCATTGTCGATAACATCTGTCATATCGTTCAATTTTACGTTGTAAACTTGATCTAATGACCAGTTGTCTGGCACCATCATCGTTGTTTTTTGGTAGTAAGGCGTGTCTGTAAAAGAAGACATTTCTACATACTCATCTGGATTAATTCCTACTACTTCTTTAGCAAAAGATTGAGGTGTGTAGTTTTTTCCTTTGTATGTAAAGTTTTCTGGTGCTTTTCCTAAATAAGAATCAATAACTGCCGTGTATGCTTTTTTCCAGTTTGGAGTTAATTCTCCGTTCGGGTTTTTAACAACTGCTGCCAAAACTCCTTCGATAAGAGCAGCCATTTCAGCAAATTTGTTTTTGTCTGTTCCGTAGTTTAAACCTGTATAAACTTCTCTTGGCACAGTTCCGTATTTTCTATACATATTAATTACATCGTGCAAAGCTCCACCATCACCTAAAGTAATTGCTCCGTGCATACGAACATAGTTTACACCTTTGTCAACATACACGTTTCTTGCAGAATAAATCTGAGACAACTCAACTGGCTGTTTTCCTAAACGAATCATTTCTGACTCTAAGAATGAGTTGGTTGAGTAACTCCAGCAAGTTCCAGATGATCCCTGAGATTTTACTGATGTTGTTCCTAAATTAATTACTTCTGTAAATTTGAAGTTCTCTTTACTTTTGTCGCTTGCGTTTAGTTTAAGTGAATTTACTAAAATGTCCTGCGCAAAACAGCCTGCTGTTCCAGCTAAAAATACTGAAGCTGCAAACACTGATTTGAATGAAAATGTATTCATAAGTTATGTTTAAGATTTAACAAAATTAGTCACTAATGTTTCTAATTTGTTACAAAACAATTAATTTTTTTGTAATTTATTGCTATTGTGCGGTTAATTTTTTCACAATCTTTTTATTAAGGTGTAAAAGATTACAAATTATGTAAAAGTATTGGTCATTTGCAATGCGACAATAAAGCTATTTAAATAAGCAGTAACTTGGTACCAGCTATTCCAAAAATGCCAACTCGAAATGTACGAACTTGAAAAAGAAAAATATTTAGGCAGTACCAAAAATATCTTTAATACAAATCAGGGAATTTCGATTGTTGAAACCGAATATCAAAATAAAGTTTACGAAGGATGGCATTCGCACAATAATGCACATATTACGCTTTTCCTAAAAGGAGGCACTACAGAGAAACGGAAAAACTTTAATGAAAACATTGGCCCAGGTTCTTTACTTTTTTATCATAGTGATGAACTGCATTTGAACCAAAATACACTTTTCCCATCCCGAAATATTAATCTCGAAATTGAAGAAGATTTACTGAAAGAGCTTCAACTTAATGAAGCTATGATTGAAAAATCGATTCAAAACAGCATGTTTACTAAATTTTTAATGCTGAAGATTTTTAAAGAAACACAAAGTGCTGATGTTTTTTCTAACGATAACATCAAAATGCTCTTCGCTCAGCTTTCTCAAAACAATAACTATTTAGAACGGTACGAAAAAAGTCCGTTTTGGGTAAAAAGTCTTCATGAATTATTAAATGATTGTTGGAATGAAAATCCGAATCTCAACGATCTTGCAGAAGTTTTACATTTAAATCCGATTACAATTTCAAAACATTTTCCGAAATATTTCGGATGCACTTTAGGCGAATACATGCGTAGAATAAAAATTAATCGTTCGCTTTCGCTAATACATTCCAGCTCCGAAAACCTAACTGAAATAGCAATGCAATGCGGTTTTTCAGACCAAAGTCATTTTATTAGGACTTTTAAAAATCAAACTGGTTTTTTACCTAAGCAGTTTCAAAAATTATAAAGGAGGCAAATTTCATTCTATTTTTTGATTTTGATGTGCGATACTTTTGCTTCATCTTAAATCATTAAACACTACCAAATGGAAACGCTTACCTTAAAACAGAAAACATTTAATTCTCCTGTAACCAAAATAATTCTTGCCTTACTTATTTTTATGTTCGTTGTTGTTATCGGGCAACAAATTGCTTCAAAATTACTTGCCTTAACGCCACTCGATAAAGACATTAGAAGTCTTTTAAAAGGGCTTTTTGTTTCGACAGCTTGTATTTTAAGCTACATTTTCTTCTTTAAAAAATATGACAAAAGAGGCATTACAGAATTTGCTGCAAAAGGTTTTCTGAGTAATATTATGATCGGAATCGCAATTGGTTTTGTCTTACAAGCGCTTACTATTTTTGTAATTTACCTTAACGGAAATTACAGCGTTATTGTGGTAAATCCGATTAGATTAATCTTAATTCCGTTTGCACTTATGTTTACGGTTGCGATTATCGAAGAAGTTTTGGTACGTGGTATTGTGTTCCGAATTATCGAAGAAAAATTAGGAAGTTATATTTCCCTGCTAATTTCATCTGTAATTTTTGGAGGTTTACATTTAATAAATCCGCATAGTGGTTTCCTTTCTTTATTGTGTATTACTATGGCAGGGCTTTTATTTGGTGTGGGTTTTATGTACAGTCGTAACTTATGGCTTCCGATTGCGATACATTTTGCATGGAACTTTACTCAATCTGGTATTTTTGGAGCCATTACATCTGGAAACGAAAAAACAAACAGCTTGTTAGAAGCTAAAATACAAGGTCCAGAATTAATTACCGGAGGAGCATTTGGCCCAGAAGGAAGTATTCAAGCGGTTGTTTTCTGTACTTTAGGCACTATATTAATATTGGTTCTATGCCATAAGAAAAACAAAATCGTTGCACCTTATTGGAAAAGAAAATAGCACCAATCAACTTTGTCAAAGTTTTAAACTTTGACAAAGTTCTCTCAAAACTGAGACTGAAAACCGAGACTGAGACTGGAAACTAAAAACTGAGACTAAAAAACTACCTCATCCAATTACTTCCAAAAACGATATAATACGCCCAATCTTCATTTCCTCTGGCAACATCAACTCCCATTCTGAGTTTAAATTTTCTGGCCATTAAATATCTAAAACCGGTTCCGTAACTGTAAACTACAGGTTTTGCAAAAGCTTTATCCCAATCGTTAAAGGCGCTTGCCAAACCGCCAAAGCCCATTACACTCCATCTCTTGTAAACATCCCATCTCAATTCGGCTTCGGTAACAATACTGGTTTTTCCCTGATAACGTGCCGCTGGAATTCCTCTTAAATTGATTCCAGGTCTTAAATAAAAAGGCGGACTCCCAAACGCCTGCTCTCCTTCTACCCTTAGTCCGCCAATTAATGTTTTAGCTAATGGATAATATCCGATTGCTGATAAATTAACGCGCCAGGCATCGTAGTCGCTTCCTATTGCGTTATCTGACCAAAAGAAATCCGATTGGATTCTAATTCCTTTATCTGGTGTAAATATATTGTCGCGGCCATCAAACTGAATGGCTCCTCCTAACTGACTCACAGTACTTTTTATATCTCCCGGTTTTACAAATGGTGGTGGAAGATTAAAATCGGGTAGGTTTATTTTTGAATTTAAAAACAGATATTGTGGCCCAGCGCTCCATTTTGCATTTCGAAACTGTTTTAACCATTGGGTATAAAAAATGGTGGATCTAAAATTGAGTTTAAATTCCTGATCAGGTAAATTCGGTAGATTATTTTCGTAGAAAGACAAATTCACATCGCCATAACCTGCGGCTACACGATACAATATTCTGGGTTTTATCAAAGTTGATGAACGAAATGCACCCGCCATCCAGCTTTTGTTTCCGGTATACATTCCGATTCCGCCCGTTATATCGGGATTTATAAAACGTTTTTTACCATTTTCATCTACTACCGGCGCATGTTTTTTTAGGAAGATCGGAACCAAAGCTCCTCCGATATTTCCTAAAGCCGGTTCGGTAATAATAGTTGGCACAACGATAAAACCATGTGCATAAATAATATAATCACTTAAATCGAAAGCGCCGTCCAAGGAATCCTTTACACTGATATGGTATTTCTGCGCACTTAAAATATTAAATGACAAAAGGGCTAAAAGCAAGAATAAGATATTTGTTTTTCTGTTTTTCATAAGAATCCGAATCTTTAGTTACCATTAAAATCTACCTTATTCCAAAAACATTATTTTTTCTTTAAACTAAAAACATGTGCCAAAGTGATGAAAAAAGTATTTCCCTGAAATCTATTGACCGCTCCAAATTCTGAAACCCATCTAAAACCAACTTGGGTCATACATCCAATATGAAGGTAATTCACCTCAGCACCAAGAGCTGCAACATGGTCTTTATCTGGCTCGACTATAAAATTGCCAACAGGAATTTTATCATCTGAAACTTTATATTGCAAATAATAAATGAGTCCGGCATTTACTATTGCTTTTGGAGCTGTTTTTTCGGCATTCATACAATAAAATGTTTTCCCTAAACCGCCTTCAATACTAAAAATATCACCCGTTTTTATGTCGGTATCTTTTTTCTTTCCGTTAATTTCATATGCCGCTAAAGCAGAAAAATGAAACGTTTTCTTATCATTAAAAAACAAGGTTGTTCCTGCTGAAATTTCATTCATAAACATTCCCAATCCACTGTTTTCGCTACCGCCTAATTCATACTTTCCGGTTGGAATGTACATTTGATAACTGAAAACAAAATCGGCCCTTTTATTATGCCAACCTAATTGAAGAGGTTGCAGAAACATATCGGTAAATGCAAAACTGCTTTTAGAATCAATATAACTTCCTTGGATCGTATTTGAAGCGCCTGCCAACAAAATGGATGCTCCGTAATTGGCTCCCAAAATTTTGAAATCGCTTACATAAGATGCTCCTGCACCTGTTATAAACATGGTTAAATCGGGATTGCCAACATTATCTCCGTCGCCGTTTCTTAAACAATTTGCGGTGTAGATATATGCCGGAACATATACGCTTAATGTGTTTTCTGGAGCTTGAGTTCCTGACTGAAGTCCCATGGCACCAAGAATATGTCCGCCTTTTAATTGTGCGTTGCTGTAAAATGAAATCAATGCAAACAGAACTACTAAAATTGATTGTCCTATTTTTTTCGAATTAGTATTTTTTGCTTTCATGCTGAAATGTTTTAAAATGAATTAAGACTTTACAACTAAGGCGAATAACTAAATTTTACGGAGAAGAGATAATATTTATTTAAAATAATAAGCACTTGTTCGATCCGGATTGATTCGAATCGTTTTGAAGTATTCTGAAGGAGATTTTCCGGTATGTTTTATAAAAGCTCTAAAACAGGTTGTACGAGATTTAAAACCAGAACCCCACGCCATTCCTTCTAGAGACAAATCTTTCCATTCGGGATCGTTTATTTTGTCTTTAAAATATTCTATTCTTTTAAGATTAATATAATCCTGAAAATGGAGTCCGAATTCAGAATTTATTAAGTTAGATAATAAATGAACTGAAATTCCAGTTTCGTCTGAAAGGTCTCGAATTACAAAATCTTTCTTGAGAAAAAGCTTTTGGGAATTTAAAACATAATCTAATTTTAAAAGATAGTCTTCCTTTTTTTCGCTCGTTAACTCATTTGTTACGGGAAGATTAGTTTTAATTTCTTTTGATTTTATTGAAATTGTATTATCGATTACAAAATCAAATGTTTCTTCTTCGTCATGAAAAATCTGAGGCCTGAAATAAAGCCAGCCAACAGTAAAAAACAAAACCGATGAGATTAAGAAATAACAGGATATATCGACAACGTCTATTTTTCTCAGAAGAAAATGATATACAAAAAGTGCCGAAAATAAAAACAGAATCATAAGGTTATAAACTCTAATCCAATTGATTACTTTACTTCTATGAAATTGGTTTCCTTTGAATTTTTTCAAATCATAGTTTAAAATCAACATGGTTTGAAAGAATACATAAAAAAGCCAAATCGTTAGGGTTAAAATAGAAAACGGATTTTTGATGATTGAACCTATATAATCAACAATTTTTAAATTGGTAAAACTTCCTATATATACAAAAAGTGTCAGAGCAAAATAGATTCCAAAAGGGATAAAATGTATCCAGTCGTATTTTTTGTTTTTATTGTCTGGTGACAAAATATTTCTAACATACAAGAAAGAACATGGCGCTGCTAAAAAAATAAACGATTTTGTAATAGTAAATAAATCTGGGAATTCTTTAAATATATTGGCCGACAGATAAAAATTATAAATACTCACTACAGCAAGGCTCAATAAAAACATTCCTAAAAAGAAACTTTTTGAATAGTTTTTTCTAGAAAAAAGAACCATAAACGAAGTAGCAAGACCTGCAATCGTTGCAATAAAAAAGAAAAGTGAAAGTAGTATATCGATCATTTTTTTAAGCTTAAATTAGTTCATTATTATTCTTAAAAATAGAGTGCGAAAAAGGGCTTCAATGCAAAGCATTGTACCTGTCTAAATGTAGACAAGTACAAAAGCTTCATCATTAACTAAATTATTTTTTAGCCAAACCTGGAGGAAAACCTGCCAGAATTTTTTTGATAGAACTGTTGATAAATTCCTCAGGATTATCTGGTTTACTGTCGATTTCGGCATTTCCAATTCCCTGCCAAAGTAGTTTTTGCGTTTTGGTTGATACAATATCAATGACCAATGAACCGTCTACATAATCGTAACTATTGAATGTTGTATTGGCGCCGCCCATCATGGCTCCGCCACCCCAATATCCATAAGGACGATACATTCCTCCGTATCCATAAAAATCTGTATTAGCACTTACAGACGTTTTATTTTTTAAGATTGATACGGCATTTACTTTTAAATCCGGATTGTCTGATTCAGTAAATCCTTTAGCTAGCATTTCGTTTCGAATAGCTTTTGTTACACGGTCGACATTTAACTGATTAACCTGACCCTGCTGCGCTTTTAAGTCATAAACCGCGAAGGTTTTGTATTCGCCAAAATTGGCAGAATGGTCGTAATCTGTTGTGACTTTTACAGTTGGAGAGCAGCTGTAAATTAAACCCACTAACAACAATGGGATGATACGAAGATTTGTTCTTTTAATATTCATGTTGTAGTATTTAAATTAATAATTAAATCAGTTTAACTCGAATCTATTAAAATCTAAAAAATCTTGGATGAAGAGGGCAGAGAATATTAAATAGTAATTTCTAAAACACAAACGATTACTAAACAGGCAGTTAGAACACTTTCAAAGATAAATTATTTTATTTAATTAACGCGATTAAATAAATAAAATCTTACTTCTTTTTACCTTCTCTTCATATTAATTTAAAGATTTGAAAATTATTTACCTCGTACGACTACGTCACCATCCTATTCGTTTTGAAATAGATTGATGACAGACGTTATTACAGTTCATTAAAAACAAAATATTTCTTCTCTTACTTTTCAATATTATTCATTAACAAAGAATTAGATTTCGGCTGCTACAGGCAGTTTTCCGTGTTTTATCGCTTCTAACATTTTATTATAATCCGATTCGTTTTGATCGCCATATAAAATGGAAAATTGAGAAATCGCGTCAGCAAATTCATCTGTATCTCCAATATATCCTGAAATTATCGAAGGATCTCCCGAACGTGCATGAGCTCTTGCAAGTGCCCATCCGCAAGCTTTGGCATAATCTGCCATATTTTTGGGTTTCATAACTTCGAGAATTGGTTTTATTTTCGCATCTCTAAGTTGTCGAATGTAAAAGAACTTATTGTTGCTGTCGTTTGTCCAGCCCAGAAACAGATCTGATGCTGACTGCATAAGCTTTTGTCCCATAATAATACGTTCGCCCTGATGTGTGTATTTGCCTTTAATTTTTACATTTTCTTCTAGCACGCTTTTTCTCGCTTCTTTAAACTGTAAAAAAATAGGTTCTCCAGTTGCAGACATTAATAAGCTAATACCACAAAGAGTTCCAACACTTCCTACACCAACCACTTTTATGACTACATCATGAATCATGTATCTGCTTAATAAAACCTGTTTATCTTCTGAAAGTGACTCCACATATCTTTTATGGATTATTTCGCCTTCTTTGGCAATTTGCTTTTCAAGTTCTCCACTAGGATGAAATATTAAAGGTGGATCGTCTTTGATACGTGCTCTGGCTCCATCAAAATAAGTCATCTTTGCAAATTCCTTTTCATGAGCTGTATATTCTGATGCTTTTTTTATTCTCTTTTGATCAAATTCCTTCAACTCTTTGTCGTGACCTAATTCAATCAGCTCTGCAAAATCAATATCTGCATACCAAATTTGAAGCGCCGATAATTTACTGTAATCCAACATATGTCGTTTGTAACTGTCGGCAACATGCCAAGCAAATTGTTTACAGTTTTTATTGGAGAATTTTCTCCATTGTCCTGCAATTACAAAACTTGCTGCTAATCTTTTTACATCCCATTCCCAAGGTCCCGGAAAAGTTTCATCAAAATCATTTATATCAAAAACCAATTTACGTTCAGGTGTTGCAAAACCTCCAAAATTCATTAGGTGACAATCGCCGCAAAGCTGAAGGTTTATTCCCGAAACAGGAGTATGAGCTAAATCTGCTGCCATAATAGCGGCAGCTCCTCTATAAAATGAAAAAGGCGATTCCATCATTCTTCTGTATCGAATCGGCAAGAGACTTTCAACTCTTCCAACACTTGTTTGAATCAAAATAGCAACAGGATCTTTTCGGTTTTTAAAAGAATTCCATTCCTGATGTGAGGCTAAAGGCGTTTTCTTTCTGATTGACATACCTTTTTCATAGCGTTCTGCTTTTGACGCTATCGGATCAAAAAAAATTTCATCTGTATGTTTGGATTTGTCAGTCATCATTTAAATTTTAGCACACAAATTTGGTAAATCTATTTAACCTCTTTTACATCATCCATTTTCCAGCTTTTATTGAAATAAGCTTCTGTGGGTCCGTAAAAACGCATATAAACAAACCAATGTTTCCCCGGAATAGTCTGAACCCAGTTTTTCTCTTTTCCGGCTGGAGCTTTTGGTCCAAAATATAAATCAACCGATCCATCAGTGTTTTTTATAAGATCTTTACGTGAAGACAAATCAGCATTTTTCTGCTTATTATCAATCAGACAGCGTGTTGCAATATCATATACCGAAATCGACCAGAAATTAACTGCCGGTGGATTTGCTGGAACATTCAACGTGTAATTCTTAGCTCCGTCAAGCCAGTTTCCTTGGTTGTCTGTATAAGTTCCTAGATACGCCTGACCAACATTTGGTGTTTTCGAAATCATAGCTTTAGAATAGGTGACTGCTTCGTAGAAATAAGCTGCTCTTTCAAAGAACTCATCATAATTGTCTGCTCGCTGCGATGGATCTTTCATCAGCAATACATAATCCCAATTTTTGTTCGGCCAGTGTTTTACATCCTTAAAACGTTTACTAAAAGAATTTACCATTGCCATTTGCTGTCCTTTCTCTGCTGCAGCAATTAATATTTTCTTCTGACGTTCGTCTGGCGCAAAAGGTTTTCCTTTTTCTATTCCTAAATTTTTAAGCCAAGACATAAAAAAACGATCTCTTTCTTCTACTGGTTCTTCTTGTAAAATGGCATGAAGACGTTCCCAATAGGTAATTCCTGTTGGTTGAATACCATACCATTTTTTCCCGACAGGCGGACTAATTACTTTTGTCGGCACTGGATTGGCACGTTTAGCATAAGGATAAATTTTTACCTGTTTTAATAATGTTTCTGTCATTTTAGGATCAGGATCTAAAGCTCTAAAACCGAAAAAATTGTTTACCGTATTGCATCGTACAATAAAATAGCCATCTGCTTTAAAGTCTTTTATTGTTGGAGGAACTAAAACATATTTACCACCTTTTCCTTTATCTGGTCCCATTTCCCCTATTGTCTCTTGTTCGCGTTGCCAAAAATCGGCTAAACCTCCAGCAGTATGTCCTGCAGGCATTTCGATTACTGTCGGACCATTTGCAGCAAGATCAATAAAAGTGATGATATAAGGCGTCGTTGCATTTCCTGTCAGAATTCCTAAACGATCATTGTAGGTGTTATACAAAACCAGATCATTACTGGTTGCATTAAAAGTTGTATACTGAATATGCTGCCATTCGGCGAAAACCATAAGAGGTAATCCCCATAAATAACACTGGGTCGCCTGTTGAAAATCCATCTCATCAAATAATGTCGAAACAGATTCTTTTGAAGGCAGTTCACCATCCATTTTCACTGTACTTTCATTGTTTGAAACTGCTTTGTTTTCAGCAACAACAGCCTCTTTTTTACATCCAATATTTAATAGTAAAGAAACAATTCCAAAAAAAATTATATATCTCTTTTTCATAAGCTATATTCATTAAACTCGTTCTTATTAGACCTTTTTATGAACCTGGAAATACAAATGCAATGACAGCTCTTAAGCCCCAATCTGGTCTTATAGATTCATGACCTACAATTGGAATCAACGGCTGTACAGAAAACTGGACAACCTGATCTCCGAATTTTGTTATTCCGCCCATTGTAGGATTTAGAGAAATTAATGTTGTATTTCCTTCCCAATTTTGAGTAATCTCAGCATTCACACCCCAAGATGCTCCGCTTTTATAGCTGTGAGATAAAAATATCTGCGTATAAAAACTATTGAAATCTGCTCGATCATTAGCTCCAACGACAGACCAGATTTGATTCGCTATGAAACCTACTGAAAGTCCTTTTCCCTGATGCATAACTAAAACACTGGGACCAACTCCAAATTTTTCTGTTCCGAGAAATTTTTCTGTGGCTGTTGGAACCAAAAATGCAGGTCCAATTCCGTAAATAAGTTTTTTACTTTTAGGAGCAAAAAATGCGGTTACAGTAGCATCACTCAAACCAAATTCGTGTGTATTCAATCCAGTAATATTTCTTTGATCAACAACCGGAAGAATATAACGCGTGATCAAATTGAGATTATCACTTAATTTGAAAGGAACAACTGGCTGTATATTAATAGTATATTTAACGCCATTATAAGGGCCAATACCATAATTTAAATTATTCTGTAATGGAACACTGATTAAGCTCGCCACAGGGTTTGCTAATTTATCTGCCAATTCTTGAGCACTGTTTCCCGGCTTTTCTGCTGCTTCCTGCGCATAAAAGCTAAAGCCTGAAAATGAAAACATTGTAAACAAAAGGAACCTGGTGATGTTATATAGTTTCATAGGTTTTTCATTTAAAAATTTATCATTAGACATTTTAAAATCAAAATGAAACAACCAACCAATAAAGTTGTTTCACTTTAATTTTAACTAACTAACTCAACCTAATTAATGATCTGAAAAAACTTTTTTCCAGTCTTTCTTCATGTCAATAACATGCCATTTGTTTTTTGCAGCGGCATTTAATGAAGCATTATCTTTTTCCTGATAACTAAATTCTCTTATCGAATCGTTATGATTTACCAACAATTGAAAGGATGGATATTTATTTCCCTGCGAATATGTTAGCATGGCAATATCTCCCGCACCGCCTTCGTTTCCACAGGCAAAAACTGGACGCTGACCGATATGCAACTGTATACTAACCGGTTTTCCTTCTTTATCATTAAAATGATTTAAAGCAGCTTCTCTTTCTACTACATTTTTAGCTCCATCATATTTATATTTGAAAGAAGTACCGACTACCTGATTTTTTGGAATTCCGTAAAAATCCTGAGCTATTCCTCTCACCACTTCTATAGTTCCGCCTGTAACGATAAAAGTTTTAAATCCGTTGGCACGGAGATAATTTAGCAGTTCTAATTGAGGTTGATAGCGTATTTGTTTTAGAGAAACATTTTTACCCGGATATTGGGCATCTTTATAAAACGCTGCAACCGATGCTTCAAACTCATCTTCGGTCATTCCGGTATGTGTTGCAGCAACGAGTTCTATCAATGCCTTATCACCTCCTTTTTCAAAGAACGTTTTATCTTTTTCAATTACAGCTTTAAAAGGTTGTTTTTTAGCTAATTCAGGTTTAGCTTCAACCATTTTTTTTACTCTGTAAAAAGCAAAAAGTTCTTGTACGTAGGGTTTTTCAGCCCATAAAGTACCGTCATTATCAAAAGTCGCAATTCTGTATTCTTCTGGAATAAAGTCAGGACTTCCTTTTTTGGTTACTTTTTCTACGTAAGCAATAATGTCACTTTTTAAAGTTCCATCATTCCAGCTCGGTAACGGATCACCGCTTATATTAGTTTCGGTTTGTTTAGTATCTGTTGTCGGAGTAGTCGACGTATCAGATTTTTTACAAGAAAGAAAAAACAAAACTACAAACGGTAAAAAAAGTATTCTTTTACTCATGGTATTTCATTTTTTAAGAAAGAGATCCAGACTCTTCAATCTGAATCTCTTCTTTGATTATTTATTTTTTCTTTTTCGAAGCTGCCACTTCTTCTTCTACTTTTGGTAAAATATTCTTTTCAACATATTGCTGTGTTTTAATACTTTGCAAGGTTTGATTAAGTATTGTTGTTGGATTAAAACTTGGCGGGAATGAACGTGGTGGATATGCTTTAAATGATTCTGCAAAAACAAATACATCATTCATTGCACCGTAAACACCACCAACATGATCTATCAACCAATCCCAATAAGTGTTAGAGGTAAAATCGGCTCTTTCATATGGATCCTGATACAAATTGAATATTTTTTGCAAACGAAGTTCCGTAAAAGGCTCTGCCCAAACTCCCATTGTTCCTGCTAAACGTTGTTCTGCAAAAACAAATTTATAATCACCTTTACGCATACCAACTAACAGTCCATCATCATCAGAATAAAAGAATTTCTCTCTATGACTTTTTCCTCCTTTTAATAAATCTGTCTGATCAAACCCATCTAAATGTACTTTATAGGTTTTACCGTTGGCATTATAGCCTTTCAATAATTTATTAATGATATCAGGTTCTCCAGCTGCAGTTGCAAAAGTTGGAATCCAATCGTTATGGCTCATTAACTCTGTAGTTATCGTTCCTGGTTTAATTACGCCTGGCCAACGTACAATACAAGGAACACGAAAAGCACCTTCCCAGTTTGTATTTTTCTCAGAACGGAAAGAAGTCATAGCTCCATCTGGCCATGTGTTCATGTGAGGTCCATTATCTGTAGAATAAACCACAATGGTATTGTCTGCAATTCCTAGATCGTCAAGTGTTTTTAAAATACTTCCAATAGTTTCATCATGTTCGATCATACCATCAATGTATTCACTATCTCCATGTTTGTAACGCCCTCTATGTTCTGCTCTTACGTGCGTACGAAGGTGCATACGAGTAGCATTAAACCAACAGAAAAATGGTTTTCCTGCAGCGTTTTGTCTCTTGATAAAATCAATTGCAGCAGCGGAAGTCTCATCATCTACTGTTTCCATTCTTTTTTTAGTAAGCGCTCCAGTATCTTCAATTTTTTGTTTTCCGACTCTTCCAAAACGAGGATCAGTAGTAGCATCATCTACATTTGTAGCTGTACATTTTAATACTCCTCTTGGTCCAAATTTTTTCAAATATTCTGGTTCTTTTGGATAATCTGGCAATTCTGGTTCTTCTTCAGCATTTAAATGGTACAAATTCCCAAAGAATTCATCAAAACCATTTACTGTTGGCAAACTTTCATTACGGTCACCAACGTGGTTTTTACCAAATTGTCCTGTTGCATAACCCAAACTTTTCATGATTCCTCCTATTGAAGGATCCAACTGGCTCATTCCCATTGGAGCTCCTGGAAAACCTACTTTTGTAAGTCCAGTACGAATACCATGCTGACCTGTTAAAAAGGCTGCACGTCCTGCAGTACAGCTTTGTTCTCCATAATAATGTAGGAAACGCATTCCTTCATTAGCTAAACGATCAATATTGGGTGTCGTATATCCCATAAGTCCATCACTATAAGCACTAATATTAGTAATTCCAATGTCATCACCCCAAAGTACCAGAATATTTGGCTTTTTTTGTGCCGTAACAGAAACTCCAGAAAAAAATAGTAACACTAATACCGTCAAGGTATTCGTAAATCCGCATTTTAGTTTGATTTGTTTCATGATAAAAAAATTCGTTAATGATTCTTGTTATGTATGAGTTGTATTAAATCCAAAAAACAAATGGGAAATAGGTAAGCTTAAAAAGATGCTCGATTTGGAGTGTCGTCTTTTGATGTGTTTCAAATTCTTTTTAAATTAAAATCTGAAACAAAAAAATTTTAACTTTTTCTTAAGCTTCTCAAAATTAACTAATAAAAGAGCGAACAATTGTGTTTATTCGGCACGAGCTTGTTTCATTTTATAAAATGAAACAACAAAATTTGAGGATTTGCAACATCATGTTGCATTTTTTAAAATGAAACAGTCTTAAATGTAAGAAAATTAAGCACTTATGCTTTTTGGATTGTTTTCGAAAAACGGAATTGAAAATTGAAATAATATATTTTTTGAATAGTTACTTCCAAAAAATATAGTAAAATGAAACATGATTTTGATCTTTTCAAGATAAACAACGATCAAATTATCAAGATGTTGGCTTATAGCAGCAACAAGAACAGACGGAATTTTTCATTATGAAGGCAAAAAGTAGAATTCCGAAAGAGTTATTAAACAAAAAAGCCACTTAAAAAAATTAAGTGGCTTTTTTGAATTTATTAAAAAATGTTAGTCGATTTGAGAAACTCTCATCGTATTAACCATTCCTTTATCTTTGATTGGCATTGCAGCAAGATTAATCAAGTAATCTCCTTTTTGTGCATATCCTTTTTCAACAGCAATTTGATTTACATCTGTTACAGTATCATCTGTACTTTCTTCATTATCATAGTAGAAAGATTTAACTCCCCATAATAAATTCAATTGTGTTAAGATTCTTCTGTTTGAAGTAAATACTAAAATATGAGCTGAAGATGGTCTCCAAGCCGAAATTTGGAAAGCAGTATAACCGCTATTTGTTAAAGTACAAATTGCTTTAGCTTCGATTTCATTTGCTAATAAAGCAGCTTGGTGGCAAACAGTTTTAGTAACAAAACGGTTTGTTTTGATCTGTGGCGTATTTTGTGGAACCTGAATAAGTGGTGAATTCTCAACAGCCTCACAAATTTGTGCCATTCTTTGAATTACTTGTACTGGGTAATTTCCAGTTGCAGTTTCTCCAGACAACATTACAGCATCTGCACCATCCATTACTGAGTTAGCAACGTCATTTACTTCTGCTCTTGTTGGAGTTAAACTTGTAATCATTGTTTCCATCATTTGTGTAGCAACGATAACTGGGATTCTAGCCGTTTTAGCTCTTCTGATCAAGTCTTTTTGAACTAATGGTACTTCGTGAGCAGGAAGTTCAACACCAAGATCTCCACGAGCAACCATTAAACCATCGCAATATGCTACAATTTTATCCATGTTCTCTAGAGCTTCTGGCATTTCAATTTTAGCAATAATTGGAATTTTTACATCTGAATGCTTCGCGATTAATTCTTGTAAATCTTGTAAATCGCGTGGCGTTTTCACGAACGAAAGTGCGATCCAGTCTACTTTTTGCTCAATTGCGAAAATCGCATCAGCAATATCTTTTTCTGTTAAAGCTGGTAAAGAGATTTTAGTGTTTGGAAGATTAACTCCTTTTTTAGATTTTAATTCTCCACCTTGAATAACTTTAGCAACAACTTCTGATTTTTTATCTGTAGAAACAATTTCAAAAATAAGTTTACCGTCATCAAGCAAAATACGCTCTCCAACATTAACATCATTTGGGAAATTTTGATATTTCATGAATGCTTTTTTTGCATTTCCGATAATATCTTCTGCTGTTGTAAAAGTGATTTCATCACCATCATGTACAACAGTACCTTCTTCCATTACTCCAACTCTAAGTTTTGGTCCTTGCAAATCTCCAAGAATTGCTGTTGTATAACCAAACTCTTCGTTTAAGCCTCTAATAATATCGATTTTTTCTTTTACTCCTTCGTAATCTGCATGCGAAAAATTGATTCTAAACACATTAACACCTGCTTCGATCATATCTTTAATGATCTCTCTTGTACTACAAGCGGGGCCAAGTGTAGCAACAATTTTGGTTTTCTTGTTTGTTAGCATTTTTTTTAAAAAATTAGATTGTTTTTTGATTTTATATTGTCCGTATCGACAGCATAAATAGCTGCAATACTTTCTATTGTTTTTAATTTTTGTTGAATTTCTGAAAAATTAAGCGCCTCTTCGCTATTATCAATTTTCAGGAAAAAATCGACTTTTTTAAATTCAGGAAGTAAATGAATTGTTGTCGAAACCTCACTTGTTTCATTAGAAAACAAATTCTGAAAATCATTTGTACTCACAGAAATGATTTCATTTTTATTCTGAATTAAATTCCAGGAAACAGCTTTTTCTTCATCATAATAATAGAATCTCGAAAAATTTGCTTCACCTTCCTTAGTTTGAGCATGGATCTCGTTTTTGCTCTTACTTAAGTTTATCGGAAGGTTTTTATTTATAAAATAGGCTAATCTGTAATCTTCTAATGAAGTATGAATTGCCATTAAATAATAATCAATCTCGTCAAATTCGTCTAAATCCAATCTATGAATAGCCATGTCTTGAAAAATCAAGTTGTAAATATACTATTTCTAAACGGAGCTTCAACAGTTATGACATGGTTGTTTTGTTAAATTATAAACGAAAACGTTATAGCATTGTGATACTTACAACATTTTTGTAACTATTTCTTGTCAATTTTTTCTTGAAAAGCAAAATAGGCTCTTTGCGAAGCTTTTTCTTCTGCTTTCTTTTTTGAAGTTGCTCGCGCTCTTGCCACAACTTTATCATCAATACTCAATTTGACACCAAAAAGGCGTTGTCCGTCTATACCATTATCTTCAAAAATGTCATAATGAAAAACTCTTTTTTCTTTTTGACACCATTCGATAACCAAACTTTTATAACTTATTACTTTTCCTTCCAGTCGAGCAATATCAACGTAAGGAGTAACTACTCTTTTTTGAATGAATCGCTCACAGAAAGAATATCCCTTATCCAGATAAATTGCGCCAATTAAAGATTCGAAAATATTACCATGAATATTTTCTCCAAAATGCTGAATCGGCACTTTGCTCTCTACAAACTGTACCAGATTTAAATCTTTACCCAATTCGTTCAAATGTTCTCGGCTTACAATTTTTGAACGCATTTTGGTTAAATAACCTTCGTCACCATTTGGAGCTTTATTAAATAAATGTGCAGCAATTACGGCACTTAACATCGCATCTCCTAAAAATTCTAAACGTTCATAATTGATAGGATGACCATTTTGATCTAGTTTATTAGAAGAACGATGCGTGAAAGCTCTTCTATAAAAATCAATATCTGTAGGTGGAAATCCAAGAATTTTCTGAATAGTGTCAAAAAAAATCCCGTCTTCTAGAGAACGGGATTTAGAAAATATTTTTTTGATAATATTCATATACAGAAAATTAATCAGCTAGTTTTTTAAACAATACACAAGCATTGTGTCCACCAAAACCAAATGTATTACTCATAGCAACATTTACCTCTCTTTTTTGAGGTTTGTTTAAAGTCAGGTTTAAAGATGGATCAATTTTTTCGTCAACAACTGTATGGTTAATCGTTGGAGGAACAATTCCGTGTTGCATTGCCAAGATAGAAGCAATTGCTTCAATAGCTCCAGCAGCACCAAGTAAGTGTCCTGTCATTGATTTTGTTGAATTGATGTTGATGTTTTTAGCATGATCTCCAAAAACAGCACTAATTGCTTTTAACTCAGCAACATCTCCTAATGGAGTAGAAGTTCCGTGAGTATTGATATGATCAACCTGATCAGGTGTCATACCAGCGTCTCTTAATGTGTTTTCCATTACTGCAATAACTCCAATTCCTTCCGGATGTGGCGCTGTTAAATGGTAAGCATCAGATGACATTCCACCACCACCAACTTCGCAATAGATTTTTGCTCCTCTGGCTTTAGCATGTTCGTAATCTTCAAGAACTAAAGCTCCTGCTCCTTCTCCTAAAACGAAACCATCTCTGGTTGCATCAAAAGGTCTTGAAGCTGTTTCAGGGCTTTCATTTCTTGTAGATAAAGCGTGCATTGAACTAAAACCTCCCATACCAGCAATTGTAACTGCTGCTTCAGAACCTCCAGAAACAATAACATCACACATACCTAAACGGATGTAGTTGAAAGCATCGATTAATGCATTTGCAGAAGATGCACACGCAGAAACCGTAGTATAATTTGGTCCCATATACCCATTACGCATAGAAATATGCGCAGGAGCGATATCGGCAATCATTTTAGGGATAAAGAAAGGATTGAACTTTGGAGTTCCATCACCTTTTGCATAATACAATACTTCTTCTTGGAAAGTTTCTAAACCTCCAATTCCTGCTCCCCAGATAACACCAACTCTTTGTTTGTTTACATTATCATTTGTAATTCCAGCATCTTTAATAGCTTCATCACTGGCAGCAACAGCGTATTGTGCAAATTTATCTAATCGACGAGATTCCTTGCGATCCATGTAATCTTCAATATTGAAGTTTTTCACTTCGCAGGCAAATTTCGTTTTGTGCTTCTCTGTATCATAATATGTGATCGGAGCGGCTCCGCTAACTCCATTCACAAGTGCATCCCAATATTCTTGGATATTATTCCCAATAGGAGTAAGTGCACCTAATCCTGTTACAACAACTCGCCTTAATGCCATAAATATGTATTTTGTACTTTAAACAAATAAAACCCACGCTTTCTTAACTTGTTGTTACTTAAGAGCCATGGGAATTACAATAAAATATATCTTTTTGATTGAAAACCAATCTAATTTTAAAATTTAAAAAAATAATAACACCCGACTCTTAAAAATTGCAAAAATCAAAAAGCAAATTCCAACTGGAATTTGGAATTTCAAAAATTGGGACTTTTAGAAATCGGGTGTGGTATTATTATTTTTTAGCTTCTTCGATATAAGAAATAGCTTGACCAACAGTAGCAATGTTTTCTGCTTGATCGTCTGGAATTTGAATATCAAATTCTTTTTCGAATTCCATAATAAGCTCAACAGTGTCTAATGAGTCAGCTCCTAAATCATTAGTGAAGCTTGCTTCTGTTACAACTTCGTTTTCGTCAACACCTAATTTGTCTACGATAATCGCTTTTACTCTTGATGCAATGTCTGACATAATCTTTAATTTTAGAATTTAATTTGTTGGCAAAAATAAAAAACTTTATTTTAAAACAACTATTTAGTTTATAAATGTGACACTAATTTATAAAATTAATTTCAAGAAAGCCGTTTGAAAGCTATTTATTTTCGTTTTTTATTCCGTTTTTTGCATTCTAAAAATAAATTATATCATGAAAAAAATTATCGTTTTTGCCTCAGGATCAGGAACTAACGCAGAAAACATTATAAAATATTTTTCGAATACCGAAATTGCAAAGGTCGTTTCGGTTTTTACAAATAATGCTTCTGCAAAAGTTATTGACAGAGCAAAAAATCATCAAATTCCAGTCGAAATCTTCTCAAAAAACGAACTTTTAGAGCGAAATGTATTACATAAAATACAAGAAATCGACCCGGATATGATCGTCCTTGCCGGCTTTTTATTAAAATTCCCAGAAAACATAATTGAACAATATCCAAACAAAATAATTAATATACATCCTGCGCTTTTACCTAACTATGGAGGCAAAGGAATGTACGGAATGCACATACACAGGGCTATTGTCAATAATAAGGAAAAAGAAACGGGAATTTCTATTCATTATGTAAACGAACATTATGATGAAGGTGGTATCATTTTTCAGGCAAATGTGGCACTAACTGACGAAGATACTCCAGAAACAGTAGCCGAAAAGATTCATGAATTAGAACAAAAACATTTCCCTGAGATTATTCATAGATTGTTACAGTAAAATATCAAACCCAATAAATCAATTAAAAATCAATTTTAGATTAATCGGAGCAATCTAAAGTCTAAAAAATCTGAAATCCAAAATTAAATGTCTCACGAAGTACATATATATACAGACGGCGCTGCAAAAGGAAATCCGGGAAATGGCGGTTATGGCGTGGTAATGGAATTGGTTGGTACTCCATATAAAAAAGAATTCTACGAAGGTTTTCGTCTCACTACTAATAATAGAATGGAACTTTTGGCGGTAATTGTTGGTCTGGAAAAACTCAAAAATCCAAACATGAAAGTGCTTGTTGTTTCCGATTCTAAATATGTCGTTGATTCCGTTGAAAAAAAATGGGTTTTCGGCTGGGAGAAAAAAGGATACAAGGATAAAAAAAATCCGGATTTATGGAAACGTTTTTTAATTGCCTATCGAAAACACCAAGTTAATTTTAAATGGATAAAAGGTCATAATAACCATCCGCAAAACGAACGCTGTGATCAATTGGCCGTTATGGCATCAATGCAGCCGAAATTATCCGTTGATGTTTATTACGAAACTATCGGTTCTAAAGAATAAAAAAACGCATCAAATAATTGATGCGTTTTTTGTACCAGCTTATATTTTACTTATTCTTTTTCTTTATCCAAATCTTTTGCAGTTCCAAAACCTGTCAAAAGGCCAATTCCCGCCATTATAAAAATAATTGAAGGATAAACCGCATCATCATTAAGAGAGGTATAAGTTGTAATTAATAATGCTAGAAAAATCCCAACACCACATCCTATCAATAAGAAAGCCAGATTGACTACAAAGATTTTCCATGCTGGAACTCTATTTGATTTCCCCTGAAGAAAAATACTTGCATCTACTCCTTTCTCAATAAGCGCCAGACGCTCTCTGTTTCGTGTTGAATAAATTAAATAAACAATCCCGAAGATCATTAAGAAAAAGCTAATTGGAATTAAAATTTTGTCATCCATGATATTTTACGTTTTTAATTGATTGATATACCCATATGACGACGCTTCTAAAATTGAGGTTACAACTTTTAGAAAAAAAATTCAATTTTTAAATCCAAAATCCCAAAACTAACTGATAATCAATTAATTTTGATTTTAAATTATTCTGCGCTAAAACTTTGACAAAGTTAAACTTCTATACTTTATTATATATAAAGATTGAAATTTAGAATTTCATCAGCATTGGAATTTGGAATTTATTTTTCAAATTTCTGTAACCTAAACAAACAACTTGTCGTCCTATATAATATGAGTACACTAAATGATCAACATTATATCGATAAAATCTTGCAGGGCGACACCAATTCGTTTGCCGTTCTTGTAGATCGTTATAAAGACATGATCTTTACTTTGGCTCTAAAAATGGTAAAAAACCGAGAAGAAGCAGAAGAAGTTGCGCAAGACACTTTTATAAAGATTTACAGTTCGTTGACGAAATTTAAAGGAGAATCTAAATTTTCGACATGGATCTATAAAATTGCTTACAATACTTGTCTTGATCGTTTAAAGAAAAGCAAAAAAGAAGATTTAAATATTTCGATTGATGAATTTTCTTCACATTTAATAAAAACCATGGACAATGCTTTGAGTGCTTTAGAAGAAAAAGAGCGAAAGCAAACCATTCAAAAATGTTTAAATTTATTACCCAGTGATGAAAATTTTCTTTTAACCTTATTTTATTTTGATGATCAAAATTTAGAAGAAATTGGAAAAATCATGAATATTTCGGCCAATAATGCGAAAGTAAAATTATTTAGGAGCCGACAAAAATTAGCTGTAATTTTGAGACAGCAGTTAGAACCAGAAATAATAGAATGTTATGAAAGAGAGCGATAAAAATATAGAACAACTTATTGATAAAATAATGGCTGAAGAAAAACTGCAGTCACCATCAATAGATTTCACTTCAAAAATTATGGCTAATGTTCAAATTTTAGAAGAGAAAAAATTAAAAACCTACAAACCTTTAATTTCTAAACCAATCTGGATTTCGATTGGAATCGCTGTAGCCTTATTAGTCATTTATGTTTCTCTTTTTTCTGTTTCGGAAAACGATATCAAATTGGATGAAATTGGAAAATTATATTCAAACAAAGTTTCAACAGCATTTTCAGGAATTCATTTTTCTAAAAATATCTTCTATGCGATTTTGATTTTGCCAATTATGATTTTGGTACAAGTTGGAATTTTGAAGAATTATTTTGATAAGAAGTACGAACTGTAAAATAATCGCAATTTTTTTTCAAAAAATTTGCACTTTAAATCTGAAAAACATATTTTAAACCTTACAAAAAATCAGTTTTAACCAATTCATTTACAATAGTTTTACTTCGAAATCGTTGTCATTTTTTTAAGAAAAATTTGAGAACCTAAACCATTGCAAGATTGTAACTTATGAAGTATCTTTGCACCCTAATTCGAAATTCATAAAATGAATAAACTATTGATTGTTGGAACAGTTGCTTTCGACGCGATTGAAACTCCTTTCGGAAAAACAGATAAAATTTTAGGTGGTGCTGCAACCTACATCGGATTATCAGCGTCATTTTTCAACTTGCAATCAGCTATTGTTTCTGTAGTTGGCGACGATTTTCCTCAAGAACATTTAGATTTATTGACTTCAAAAAATATTGATATCTCTGGTATCGAAATTGTAAAAGGAGGAAAAACCTTTTTCTGGAGCGGTTTATACCACAATGACCTAAATTCTAGAGACACTTTAGTTACTGAATTGAACGTTTTAGCTGATTTTCAGCCGAAAGTTCCTCAAAACTACAAAGATGCTGATGTGGTAATGTTAGGAAACTTACACCCATTAGTACAAAGCAGTGTTTTAGATCAAATGGAGAAAAAACCAAAATTAGTAGTTTTAGACACTATGAACTTTTGGATGGACTGCGCTCTTCCAGAATTATTAGACGTTATTAAACGTGTAGATGTTATTACAATCAATGACGAAGAAGCAAGACAACTTTCTGGTGAATATTCATTAGTAAAAGCAGCTGCTAAAATCCAGGAATTGGGACCAAAATATGTGGTGATCAAAAAAGGAGAACACGGAGCACTTTTATTCCACAACAGAGAAGTATTCTTTGCACCAGCTTTACCATTAGAAGATGTTTTTGATCCAACTGGAGCAGGAGACACTTTTGCGGGCGGTTTCTCTGGATTCATTGCGCAAAGCGAAAACATTTCGTTTAACAACATGAAAAACGCAATTATTTACGGTTCAAATTTAGCTTCGTTCTGCGTAGAGAAATTTGGAACCGAAAGGATGGAAACATTAAGCAAGGCCGAGGTGGCGATTCGATTACAGCAATTTAAGTCGTTAACTCAGTTTGACATAGAAATATAATGCCTAAGAGCCTCGATAAAACGGGGCTTTTTTATTACGTTAATACACACAACTTACAACAACACACAAAATACAAAAAACAATGAGCGACGCTTTAAAACACGAATGTGGGATAGCTTTAGTTAGACTACTTAAACCGCTTGAATATTATAAAGAAAAATACGGAACTGCTTTCTACGGAATTCAGAAAATGTATTTAATGATGGAAAAACAGCACAACCGCGGACAAGACGGAGCTGGTTTTGCAAGCATTAAATTGGATGTTGAACCTGGACAACGTTACATCAGCAGAGTTCGTTCAAATCATTCACAACCTATCCAAGACGTTTTCAAACAAATCAATGAGCGTGTTAGTGAAGAGCTAAAAGCCAATCCAGAACTTGGTGACGACATGAAAGAATTAAAAGCAAACATCCCTTATGTTGGAGAATTGTTTTTAGGTCACGTTCGTTATGGAACTTTTGGAAAAAACAGTATTGAAAGCGTTCATCCATTTTTACGTCAAAGTAACTGGATGCACCGTAATTTGATTTTGGCAGGGAACTTTAACATGACGAATGTTAAAGAGCTTTTTGAAAATCTTGTTGAATTGGGTCAGCACCCAAAAGAAATGGCGGATACGGTTACGGTAATGGAAAAAATTGGTCACTTCTTAGATAAAGAAGTTATGCAATTGTACCAAGACTGTAAAGCTGAAGGTTACTCAAAAAGAGATGCTTCGCCAGTAATTGCAGAGCGTTTGGATATTGCTAAAATCTTAGCCCGTTCTGCTAAAAACTTAGACGGAGGTTACGCAATGGCTGGTTTATTAGGACATGGTGATGCTTTTGTTTTTAGAGATCCTGCAGGAATTCGTCCAGCTTATTTTTATCAAGATGACGAAGTAGTGGTTGTAGCTTCTGAAAGACCAGTTATTCAGACAGTTTTCAACGTTCCTTTTGAAAGTGTTCAAGAAATTGATCCTGGAAATGCTTTGATTATCAAGAAAAACGGTAAAGTTACCATGAATCAGATCTTGGAGCCAACGGTTAAAAAAGCTTGTTCATTTGAAAGAATTTATTTCTCAAGAGGAAGTGATGCTGAAATCTATCAAGAGCGTAAAGATTTAGGAAAATTAATTTTACCTGCTGTTCTTAAAGCAATTGACAGTGATACAGACAACACGGTTTTCTCTTATATCCCGAATACAGCAGAAACTTCATTTTATGGTTTAGTTGAAGCTGCTCAGGATTTCTTAAATCAGAGAAAAAACAATTATATTTTAGAAAATAGAAATACACTAACTGCAGATACACTTCAGGAACTTTTAGCTGTAAAAATACGTACAGAGAAAGTTGCCATAAAAGATGCTAAACTTAGAACTTTTATTACCGAAGACAGCAGCCGTGACGACTTAGTAGCTCACGTTTACGATGTTACATATGGTGTAATCAAACCAGAAGATAACTTAGTAATTATTGATGATAGTATTGTTCGTGGTACTACATTGAAAATGAGTATCATTAAAATGATGGATCGTTTAAATCCAAAACGTATAGTTATTGTTTCATCTGCACCACAAATCCGTTATCCAGATTGTTACGGAATCGATATGGCAAAACTAGAAGGTTTAGTTGCTTTTAGAGCAGCACTTGCTTTATTAAAAGAAAGAAACCTTTACCATATTGTAGATGAAGTTTATGCTAAATGTAAAGCTCAAGAAAATTTCGCAGATAAAGATGTTGTAAACTATGTAACAGAAATTTACAGCCAATTTACACCAGACGAAATCTCAGACAAAATAGCAGAAATGTTAAGCTCTCCGGAAATCAATGCTGAAGTGAAAATTATTTTCCAAACTGTGGAAGACCTTCATAAAGCTTGTCCTAAAAATTTAGGTGACTGGTACTTCACTGGAGATTACCCAACTCCTGGTGGAAATCGAGTTGTAAATCGTGCATTTATGAATTTTTACGAAGGAAAAGACGCCAGAGCTTATTAAAAAAGTATTAACAAAAGGTTAATTTGTGCATTTCATCGGTTTTTTTTGCCGTTCATCCTATTTCTTTGGTGAAATTGAAAAGCAATGATACTTTTGAAATACCATAACATTAGTAGGTTAAGTTTATGGTAGATTTGGGGCAAAAAGGGTGGAAGCAATTCCACCTTTTTTATTTTCTATAACCTCAAACATTTCTAAAACAATCCATTATATTCTCTTAATCGGATATACTTACCTTTCACCTGAAATTTTTCTTTTAAAAAAATATCTGCCTTACTTTTACTAAACCATAACATTAGTAGGTTAAGTTTATGGTAGATTTGGGGCAAAAAAGGTGGAAGAGATTCCACCTTTTTTATTTTATTTTCTTTTTAAGAAAATAGAATATAGAAGAAAGAAAGAAATAGACAAACTCTAGAAATAAAAAAGACGAGAATCTTTCGGAACTTCTCTTTTCTCTATATTTTATACTCTATTTTCTATTTTCAGAATCCCTATTCTACGCTCTATTTTCCTTTAAAAGGACGCGATAGTTAATTATATTCCATTTATCGGATATACTGACTTTTCATCCGAAATGTTTTTTCTACAATAAACACTACCCTACCTTTACTAAACCATAACATTAGTAGGTTAAGTTTATGGTAGATTTGGGGCAAAAAAGGTGGAAGAGATTCCACCTTTTTTATTTTATTTTCTTTTTAAGAGAACAATATAGAAGAAAGAAAATCTTCTTATTTCACAATCTCGATGCTACACTCTTAAAGCATTTCCTTAACATTTTTTCCTTTAACAGGACACAATAATGAATTACATTCCATTTATCCGATATACTGACTTTTCATCCGAAATGTTTTTTCTATAATACACACTGCCGTACTTTTACTAAACCATAACATTAGTAGGTTAAGTTTATGGTAGATTTGGGGCAAAAAAGGTGGAAGAGATTCCACCTTTTTTATTTTCTTTTTTTTAAAGAGAATAGAATATAGACGAAAGAAAATAGATAAACTCTAAAACAAAAAAAAAGACGAACACCTTTCGGCACTCGTCTTTTCTCTATGTACTTTACTCTATTTTCTTATTTATCTAAAGCAAATCTTCTTGCAACTTCTGTCCAGTTAATAACACTGAAGAAAGCTTCAATATAATCTGGTCTTCTGTTTTGGTAGTTTAAGTAGTAAGCGTGTTCCCAAACATCCATTCCTAAGATTGGAGTTCCACCGTTACCAGCAACTTCTGGCATTAATGGATTATCTTGATTTGGAGTACCTACAACTTCTAATTTTCCTCCTTTTTGAACTGTTAACCAAGCCCATCCAGAACCGAATTGTGTAGCTCCAGCTTTAGCAAATTTTGCTTTAAATTCTTCGAAAGATCCAAAAGAAGACTCAATTGCAGCTAATAAATCACCTGTTGGCAATCCTCCTCCGTTTGGAGACATTACAGTCCAGAATAAATTGTGGTTGTAAAAACCTCCACCATTGTTACGAACTGCGGCGTTAGATTTATCTAAATTGATTAAGATATTTTCGATTGTTTTTCCTTCTAAATCTGTTCCAGCGATTGCTGCATTAAGATTTGTAGTATAAGCATTGTGATGCTTTGTATGGTGGATTTCCATTGTACGTGCATCAATATGTGGTTCTAATGCATCGTATGCATAAGGTAATTGTGGTAATTCAAAAGCCATGATATTCTAATTTTTATGGTTTATAATAATTTATCCCAAATTTAGACATTTAACTTTGGAATTGAAAATACTATTTCGTTATAATTGAATTTAATTAACTGATAATTTACATTTTTATCACATAAACAACTGAAAATCTTCATTTTCCGTTAAACGTAGTCATTGTATTTTCCAAACCGGCTGTTCCAAAAGTTTTAATTATCTCTGCAGATGTTTCTAAACGTTCTGGTAGTTTTGCCTCTTCTTCTGCATTCCACTCACCTAACACATAATCTATCTGCTGCCCTTTTTTAAATTGGTCACTGATACCAAACCTATATCGTGTATAGTTTTGTGTATTCAAAACTAAATTAATGTTTTTAAGTCCGTTATGCCCGCCGTCGCTTCCTTTTGGTTTAATTCGGATCGTACCAAAAGACAGATTTAAATCATCTGTAATGACTAAAATATTTTCTAACGGAATATTTTCTTTATCCATCCAATATTTTACGGCTTTACCGCTAAGATTCATGTAAGTGTTTGGCTTTAAAAGAAAAAAAGTTCTTCCTTTAAATTTATATTCTGCTAACGATCCCAATTTTACGGTTTCAAATGAAAGCCCTTCTTTTTTAGCCAAGAAGTCCAAAACTTTAAATCCGATATTGTGTCTGGTGTTTACGTATTCAGCTCCGATATTTCCTAATCCGACGATTAAATATTTCTTCATGTTATCTATGTTCTCTTCTTTTGGTGTTGATGAAAACAGTTTTGTTATCCATTTTATCATTTGGCAAAAGTAAGGTTAATTGGGGAATTAGAAAATGTGTCAATTAGATAATTTCCCACTGGTTGCTATTTAACCGCAAAGTTCGCAAAGGTTTTGCGTTCAGAAAATCACCAAGAACTTCAAAACCTTAGAACCTTAGTACCTCAGCATCTTAGATCCTCAAAAAAAAGCCCCAATCGAAAGATTGAGGCTTTTTGTATAGTTTGAAAAAAAATTATTTTTTCTTTCCTTTTGCTGGAGCTTTTGCAGCTTTTGCAGCCTCTTGAGCAGCTTTCATAGCAGCACGAGAGATTCTTACCTGAGCAACAACTGTGTTGTCTGGGTGCATAACTTTGTACTCTGGTTTTCCAACTTTAGTAACGTATAATTTGTTACCCATTTCAAGTGGAGTGATGTCAGCTTCAACGAAATCAGGAAGATTTGCTGGTAAAGCTTTAACTTTTAATTTACGTTGGTTCAAACGTAAAACACCTCCCGCAAGAACACCTTTAGATGTACCAACGATTTTCACAGGAACTTCCATTGTGATTTCTTTATCATCAAATAATTGGAAGAAGTCAATGTGTAAAATTTTGTCAGATACTGGGTGAACTTGGATATCTTGCAAAATTGCATTGAATGATTTTCCTTTTCCAAGCTCGATCACAACTGTGTGAGCGTTTGGAGTGTAAACCAAGTTTTTGAATGCAGTAACGTCTGCTGAGAAGTGTACTGCCTGGTTTCCTCCGTATAAAACGCAAGGTACCTGTCCAGCATTACGTAAGGCTTTAGTTGACACTTTACCCACGCTTTCTCTTTCTGATCCTTTAATTGTAATCGATTTCATTGTAAAAAAAATATAGTTATTAATATAAATATTCTATTTTGCTAAAAGCTTTAGACCATAGGTTTTAGGCTTTTTTAAATGAGAAACAAGGCTTACGGCTTAAAGCCTAAAGCGTATTGCTTTCTACATTATGAATTTTCCACTGATGGAATTATTGTGGTGAACCATCTGCATTACCTCAGCAAATAAAGGCGCACAGCTTACCACTTTTATTTTCTTTGATTCTCTTTTTAACGGAATAGAAT
This sequence comes from Flavobacterium panacis, assembly GCF_024649945.1. Taxonomy (GTDB): domain Bacteria; phylum Bacteroidota; class Bacteroidia; order Flavobacteriales; family Flavobacteriaceae; genus Flavobacterium; species Flavobacterium panacis. The sequence goes on from NZ_JANKMS010000008.1 coordinate 181,697, forward strand.
CTGTTACGATTAATTCTGTTAGTTTTGAGTTTTCAATTTTCTCATACGCACCACCTGATAAAATAGCGTGTGTACAAATTGCTCTTACGCTTAGCGCTCCTTTTTCGATCATAAGGTCTGCCGCTTTCGCTAAAGTCCCTCCTGTATCGATCATGTCATCTACTAAGATTACGTTACGACCTTTTACTTCACCAATAAGCTCCATAGTGTCGATAACGTTGGCTGCTTTTCTTTGTTTGTAACAGATTACTACATCTGATTCTAAAAACTTAGAGTAAGCATATGCTCTTTTTGAACCTCCCATATCTGGAGATGCAATTGTCAAATTTTCTAAATTCAAACTTTCTACGTATGGTAAAAAGATGGTAGATGCAAATAAATGATCTACTGGTTTTTCAAAGAATCCTTGAATTTGGTCTGCATGCAAATCCATAGTCATGATTCTTGTTGCTCCTGCAGCAGTTAATAGGTTCGCTACTAACTTTGCTCCAATTGGAACTCTTGGCTTGTCTTTTCTATCCTGTCTTGCCCAACCAAAATAAGGCATAACAGCTGTAATATGTCTTGCTGATGCACGTTTTGCCGCATCAATCATTAACAACAATTCCATCAGATTATCTGCACTTGGAAAAGTTGAACATACGATAAATACTCGTAAACCTCTAATTGATTCTTCGTAAGATGGCTGAAATTCTCCATCGCTATACGTTGACATCGTTACTTTTCCTAACGGAATTCCGTAGTCTTTTGCAATTTTTTCTGCAAGATAAACACTTTGTGAACAAGCAAAAATTTTAGCTTCTGGTTCTAGGTGCGACATTATAATGTGTTGTTTTATTCCGTTACATTTTTTTTACAATACGCCTTTATCTTTTCAGATAAAGTTGAGTCGCATAAATGCCTCGGATGTAGTTAGTTGTGTGTGCTTCGTTTTAACGAGGTGCAAATTTATAAAATTTATTGGACACTGAAAGCAAAAATTTAAGTATTTTTAGTAGTTGGTTTAAAATTATTTTTTACATTTGCACCGTGTTAAAGGAATGACGCCATTTATGACTTCATTCTATTGCGTTAAAATAATCAATTTTGATTGTTTTTTCGTCTGCTAAGCCCGGATGGCGGAATTGGTAGACGCGCTGGTCTCAAACACCTGTGGGAAACCGTGCCGGTTCGACTCCGGCTCCGGGTACTTAAAAACCTCTTCTTAAACAGAAGAGGTTTTTTTTTTACATTCAAAACTAATCCTTTGGTTTATGAATATGAGGTTTTAATTTAGGATGTTTCGGCTGATTTTCCGGTGTAACACGTCTTCTTTCGTCCGGTGTTCCATCTGGTGTGTTAGGTTTTGGCCCTGGCTTAATTGCTTCAATTGTTTCCATAATTGATTTTTTAAGTTCAAAATTATTTTTATGAGACTATCTCTAATCCACAAATAACTTTAACATTTACCTTAAAATATTACGGAAAACCATAACCTTTTATATTTTTAAAACCTCACAACTCGCATTATGCAAAACTGGGAAATTGCACGAATTGGCAATAAAACATAACTGATTTGCTTTTTGATGTAGTTCTAAAGCTAACTCAACCTTATCTGGATTTACAATTGTAACTTTTGGATTTAATCGAACTTCCGTAAATCGTCCGCTTCCATCTGGATTTACTTCTAAGGTCGCTTCTGCATTATCTAAATAATTAATAACCTCTATTCCGTTTTGAGAGCAGACATATAAATAAGACATCATGTGACACGATACCAAACTGCTCAACAATAAATCTTCTGGATTACATAATGCTGGATCACCCTTAAAGGCTTTTGCTGCTGAAATATCTAAAACTGGTTTTCCTTCAATTTGAATTTGATGAGTTTTGCTGTAGAATCTTTTTACTGATTCTTCTTGATTTTGTTTAGAAGTCCAGTTTAATTTTGCTTTGAATAGATGTTTCATTTAGATATTTTTCAAGTTCTATTTTCTTTAATAAATAAAAGTTGTATTCGGCATTTTAGCTTCAAACTTTGAAATTATTCTTTTATCAATTTTATTGCCATCCAGAGTAATCGATTTTAATTTTTTCATTTCAAGCAATATATCTGGAAGATTGGTTAACTCATTTTCATACAAATTCAGTTCTTCCAAATTATTAAGTAATGAGATTTCATTAGGAAGTTCTTTAATATGATTAACACTTAAATGAATTGTTTTAAGTTTTTTACATTTAGAAAGTGCTAAAATGATATTTTTAACATCAATTTTATCTTGTCTAATATATCCAAATGTTTCAAGATTAATTATTTTTTCGAATTGAATATTCAAATTCTTAATTTGATTATTTCCTAGATTTAATTGCTTAAGATTTTTAAACTTATGGATCTTTGACAAATTAGCTGAAAAATCAAATTCAAACATACTTGTCATATTAAGTTCTTCAATTTCATCGTTATTTTGGTAAAATGATTCTGGAAATGTTTTAATATCATTCCACCAAACATCTAGTACTTTTAAGTTTTTAAGAGTCGTTACCTCATTCGGAAATATTTTAAAATCATTCATTCCGATATTTAAAATTTGTAACTTTTTTAATTGGCTTATACCATTTAAATCAGACAAAGAATTTTCTGAAACATTTAGTTCTTGAAGATTTGAAAGCTCAAATACAATTTCAGGCAATTTTTTGAAACCCTTTTTTGACAGATCTAGACGGTAAACTTCATCCAAATCTTTTGGTAAACTATCTAAATTATTATAGCTCTTTAAGTCGTTAATTTGATCTAATGAGAATTGTTTTAGCTCTTGTTTTTTTGAACAAGATAACAAAGTAAAAAGTAGAAAAATTGAAACATAATAATTTTTCATATAAAAAGCTTTTGGTTCTTTACAATTAATCAAATGTAAAAAAATAACTGTTCCTTTTTTCAAACAAAAAACCTCGAAAGCATATCACTTTCGAGGTTTTTTAAAGAACTAAACTAATTAACAAATTCTAAAAAATTATTTTTTTACTGAAAACTTAAAGGTAGTTTTCGTTTTGTAATTTTCTCCTGGGTTTAAAACCGTTGTTGGGAAATTTTTCTGGTTTGGAGAATCTGGATAATGTTCTGTTTCCAGACATAATGCCGTTCTGTGTCCAAAAGTTCCTCCGTTTGGCATTGGTAAAGTTCCGTCAAGGAAGTTTCCAGAGTAGAACTGAATTCCAGGTTCGTCTGTTGTCATTTCCATAACTCTTCCGCTTGCTGCGTGGTATACTTTTGCAATGATTGTTTTTCCTTTTTCAGGATTGTTCAATACCCAGCAGTGATCGTAACCTTTTCCTCTTTCTAACTGCTCGTTTTTAGCATTGATATCTTTTCCAATTAATTTAGGAGTTCTGAAATCGAAAGGAGTGCCAGCAACATCATCTAATTTTCCTGTTGGAATCAAAGTAGCATCTACTGGAACTAATTTATCTGCATTTAAAGTCAATTCGTGATCTAAGATTGTTTTTGTGAAATCTCCAGATAAGTTGAAATAAGAATGTTGTGTCAAGTTAACAACCGTTTTTTTGTCTGTCGTTGCTTCGTAAAGCACTTCTAACTGATTGTCATTTGTCAATGTATAGGTTACAATAACCTTTAGGTTTCCTGGATAACCTTCTTCCATATCTTTACTTAAGTAAGATAATTTTAAAGAAGCTGTATCGCCAGATTTAACCTCATCTGCTTTCCAAACCACATTGAAATATCCTTGTGGCCCACCATGCAAAGCATTTGGTGCATTGTTGATTGCCAATTGATATTCTTTTCCGTCAAGCGAAAATTTACCTTTTGCAATTCGGTTTCCGTATCTTCCGATTAAAGCTCCAAAAAATGGATTTTCTTTTTCGTATTGCGCCAAATTACTGAATCCGATTACTACATTTTCAGAAACACCTGCTTTATTAGGCACTTTTAAATCTGTAATTCTTCCACCAAAAGTGATGATGTCAACCTCCATCCCATTTTGGTTTTTCAGTTTATAGCTTTCTACTTTTTCGCCTTTAGCAGTAGTTCCGTATTCTGATTTGTCGATTGTAACTAAATCTTTTCCTTCAGTTGCAACTTTTTCTGTATCGGCTTTTTTATCGCCTTTACACTGAACTGAAACTGCAGCCAAACTTAAAAGGCCGATTCCGAAAACACAACGTTTTAATGCATTCATAAATGATATTTTTTTGGTTTGTGAAATGTTAGATGTTAAAAGTTATTTTCTAATATTTGGACGCGGATAAAACTGATTCGCTTTCGCGAAGACGCGGATTTACACTGATTTTTTAATTATATAAATCCGTTTTTATCTGCGCTTTTGCGAAAGCAAATCTGTTTTATCTGCGTGAAAGTTAAAAGTAATAAAAAAACTTTGAACCTTTGTTCCTTTGAACCTTTGCTCCTTTAATTACAATCCGTGTTGGAATAAGTGGAAGTAAGCTTCGTTCGCATTGATTTTATCTTTAAACTCTCTTACAGTTGTTTTTTCATCAATAACCAATAATTCGATTCCTGCGATATCTGCGAAATCTTCCATATATTCTGTTGTGATCGATTGGCTGTAAACCGTGTGGTGTGCTCCTCCAGCTAAAATCCAAGCTGTTGCAGCCACTTCTAAATTTGGTTTACAATCCCAAAGAACTCTCGCAACCGGAAGTTTTGGTAATTCTGCCATTGGTTTAACTGCTTCCACTTCGTTCACGATTAAACGGAAACGAGTTCCCATATCCACCAAAGAAACGTTGATTGCGTCACCTGCAGGAGAATTGAACACCAAACGAGCTGGATCTTCTTTTCCTCCAATTCCTAATGGATGCACTTCACAAGAAGGTTTTCCGTCAGCGATTGATGGACAGATTTCCAACATGTGAGAACCTAAAACATATGATTTTTGTGGTGTAAAGTGATAAGTGTAATCTTCCATGAAAGAAGTTCCGCCTTCTAAACCAACACACATTACTTTTAAAGCTCTTACCATTGCAGCAGTTTTCCAGTCTCCTTCACCACCAAAACCATAACCATCGGCCATTAATCTTTGTGTTGCGATTCCTGGTAATTGTTTCCAAACTCCAAGGTTTTCAAATGTATCTGTAAAAGCGCCAAATCCTCCTTCTTCAAGGAAAGCCCTTAATCCTAATTCGATTTTTGCTGCTTCAACTAATGAACTTCTTTGAGCACCGCCTTCTTTTAAAGAATCAGTTAAGTTATAAGAAGACTCATAAACTGCTAATAAATCAGCTAATTGTTTGTCTGTTACTTTCTCAATATGTTTGGTAACGTCTGAAGAATCGTATCCGTTTACAGACATTCCGAAACGAATTTGAGCTTCAACTTTGTCTCCTTCTGTAACGGCAACTTCACGCATATTGTCACCAATACGAGCTACTTTTAAGTTTTGAAGTTCGTCCCATCCTAAGACAACTCTTGACCAAATTCCTAATTGTTTTTGAACTCTTTGGTCTTCCCAATGTCCAACTACAACTTTACGTTTTTTACGTAAACGAGACATCATAAAACCGAATTCACGATCTCCATGAGCTGATTGGTTTAAGTTCATGAAATCCATATCGATGCTTCCCCACGGAATTTCAGCGTTGTATTGAGTATGTAAGTGGCATAATGGTTTTTTAAGGATATTTAAGCCACCAATCCACATTTTTGCTGGTGAGAAAGTGTGCATCCAAGCAATAATTCCGATACAGTTTTTCTCAGAATTCGCAGCCAAACAAACATCTAAAATTTGCGATGGAGATTTTACCACATCTTTATAAACCACTTTTACTGGAATTGAAGATGAAGCATCTAATCCTTTTGCCATTATCTGAGAATGTTCTGCTACTTTTCTAAGTGTTTCTTCACCGTATAATTCTTGGCTTCCTACTACAAACCATACTTCTTTTTGAGAAATGTCTATCATTTTGTTATTTTTTGTTTCAAGTTTCAGGTTTCACGTTATTAGAATCTGAAAATCTTAAATTGTTATGTTTACTATTTTATTCTTGGTTTAATGTTTCAGATTTCAATCCAAAATCTAAAATCTACACTCTAAAATCACTATTGTCCGTAGTACGAATCTTTTCCGTGTTTACGGTTGTAATGTTTTTTTATTAATGAATCTTTTAATCTTGGTGCGTTTGGGTTGATTTGTAAAGTCAGGTATGCCATTTCTGCCACAACTTCTAAAACTTTACTGTTGTAAACCGCTTTCGCAGCATTTTTTCCCCATGCAAACGGACCGTGATTTCCAATTAAAATCATTTCTACTTCTTCATAAGAAAGATTTTTTTCTTTGAAGCAATCCAAAATCTGAATTCCAGTATTATGCTCGTAGTTTCCTTCAATTAGATGATCTGCCATCGGGGGCGCACACGGAATATCAGCTGTTAAGTGATCGGCGTGTGTTGTTCCGAAAATTGGAATATCTTGCTGTGATTGTGCCCAAGCCACAGAATATGTTGCATGTGTATGCGCTACTCCTCCAATATTCGGCCAGTTTTTGTACAAATAAGCATGCGTTTTGGTGTCTGAAGACGGGCGCATGGTTCCTTCGATAACATTATTATCAAAATCGACAATTACGATATCTTCAGGTTTTAAATCTTCGTAAGGAACACCACTTGGTTTAATAGCAAAAACACCATTTTTTCTGTCCACGGCACTTACGTTCCCGAAAGTGTACACCACCAAATTCAATGCATTTAACTGCATGTTGGCTTCATAACATTCTTGTTTTAAATCTTTATAAAGAGAACTCATTTTGAGAAATTTTAATAGTTGGATCTGCAAAAGCACTTAATTGTTCGTAAGCTAAAAGCAATTTGTGATATGCTTCTACTTTGTCAGTTTGAGGGAAATATTCTCCGTCAAAATCACTTCCGATTTTTTGACTTGCTTCGATTACGTTTGGATAAATTCCAGCTGCAACTGCTGCATAAATTGCTGCACCTAAAGCAGGAGTTTGATCTGAAGCTGCAACTTTAATTGGCTTGTTTAAAACGTTAGCCAAAGTCTGCATAATGAAAGGCGATTTACGAGCCACACCACCGATTCCGATAACGCTGTCGATTTTTACACCTTCTTCTTCAAAACGGTCCACAATTTTCTTCGCTCCAAAACAGATTGCGTTTACCAAAGCTTTGAAAATATGAGGTGCTTTTGTTCCTAAAGATAAATTTGAAATCGCACTTTTTACTTCCTGATTTGCATCTGGAGTTCTTCGTCCGTTGATCCAATCTAAAGCAATTGGTAGACTTTCTGAAACTGGGATTTTCTCCGCTTCTTTCGTTAATTCAACAATTAATTTATCGCTGAATTCTTCTCTTAATTGTTCTTTTTGAGCATCATTTAAAGTTGATGAAGAAGCTAATAAATGTTCTGTCGGCCACATTAGCAATTCTTTGTACCAAGCCAATAAATCACCGAAAGCAGATTGTCCTGCTTCTAGACCAATAAATCCTGGAATTACAGATCCATCAACTTGACCGCAGATACCGCGAACCGTTTTTGTTCCAACTTCTTCATAAGAACCAACTAGAATATCACAAGTTGAAGTTCCCATAACACGAACTAAAGTATTTTCTTCGATTTTAGCTCCAACTGCACCAGAATGCGCGTCGAAAGTTCCAACAGCCACAACGGTTTCTGTAGAAAGTCCTAAACGATCTGCCCATTCTTGGCTTAGTTTTCCAGCAACTAAATCTGAAGTGTATGTTTCATCATATAAATTGCCACGTAAAGTCGCTAAATACGGATGTAATTTTTCTAAGAATTCAACTGGCGGTAATCCGTTCCAGTCTGCGTGCCACATGGCTTTGTGACCCGCTGCGCAACGGCTTCTTTTGAATGTTTTTAAGTCTTTATCTTCGATCAATAAATACGTCATTAAATCGCAGTGCTCCATCCAAGTGTGTGCTGCATTTCTAACTGCTTCGTCTTGTCTTGCAATGTGAAGGATTTTTGCCCAAAACCATTCAGAAGAATAAATTCCTCCAACGTATTTTGTCACGTCTTCTCCGCCCCAGCTTACTGCCAGTTCGTTGATTTCGTTTGCTTCGTTTATTGAAGTATGATCTTTCCATAAAACCATCATCGCATTTGGGTTTTCTTCAAAACCTTTTGTCAATGCTAATGGCGTTCCGTCTGCTGTAACCGGAACTGGTGAAGATCCTGTTGTATCAATACAAATTCCGCGAACCAATGAAGGATCAACTTTACTTTCTTTTACAACATTTTGAATCGTAGTTTCCAATCCTTCGATATGATCCAAAGGATGTTGGCGAAATTGGTTTATAGAGGCGTCACAATATTGCTTGTTTTTCCATCTTTTGTAATGAGAAACATTCGATGCCAGCTCCTGCCCATTTTCTGTGTCAATAAGCACCGCACGAACAGAATCTGTTCCGTAGTCCAATCCTATTACATAATTTTTCATTCGTATTTTATTTTAAATATTGACAAATATAGAGATAAATATTTTATAAGTGTACAAAAAACACTTAATTGAAATTGCATAATTAATTTTTGCTATAAATGCATTAAAACAGCATTTTAGCCTTCAAACAAAAAATAAATGTTAATAATACATTTACAACACTGCGATTATTTCAACTTAATTAGCAAATTGTCATAAAACAAGCTGCAAAATCATCGTGTATTTCTTGTTTTTTTTCTGTTTAATATTGTTTCGAAATTCTAATTCCCTTTATAATCCAGCCAGACTTTCATTTTTCCAACTCCGCGATTTGACCAAGAATAATATGGAATTGCTTTCAATTTTGAATTTTCAATCACATTTACTCCCTGCAATAAATTCGCTTCTTTTTTTACTTTGAAAGTATCTGAAGATGTCACATCAATTTTATCGAAATTGGTTTTGTTATCCATTTCTTCAACCGCATAAACTAATGGTCCATATTCTAAAGAAACTTTGTTTGCATTGGTTACCACTTTTGGATTTGTTACCACTTCCTGAACTTCCATTGGAAGATTCAAATTGATTTTATCTCCTTTTTTCCAGTTTCTTGTAATAGTGAAATATCCATTTTCTGGCTGAATTGCTAGAATTTCTCCATTTAAGTTGATTGTTGCTTTTTGATCTGAAGCTTTTTTATAACTGTACAAATCACCTGGTAAAACCTCGTTTCTAGCCCAACCCGGAACACGAAGTTTAATCGTGAATTTACTTTCCTTCTTTGGATTAACCGAAATGGCAATTTTCCCATTCCATGGATATGAAGTTTGTTGTGAAATCTGTAAATCTGCTTTTCCTAATTGAAAAGAAGCATTGTTAGAAGCATATAAATTCACATACAAAACATCATTTGTTTTGGAATAAATCAGTCCTGGAATTGAAGGGATAAAACGAATCAAATTCGTCGGACAGCAAGAACAATCAAACCATCCTTGACGTGTACAAGAACCGCGATTTGATTTGTAAACACCATCTGCTTCTAAGGCATTTGGGTAGAAAAATTGTTTTCCGTCAAGCGAAATACCTGAAATTAATCCGTTGTACATGGTTCTTTCGATAACATCAAAATATTTTGAAGTTCCGTACAAATTATGCAATCTATGATTCCAATACACATCACCAATTGCTGCACAAGTTTCATTATAAGCCGTTAGATTTGGTAGTTCATAATTTACTCCAAATGCTTCTCCGTCGTGTCTTGATCCGATTCCGCCTGTGATGTACATTTTTTTGTTGACCATGTTTTCCCACAGATTGTTTACGGCGTTTTCATAACCTTTGTCTTTCATTAAAGCCGCAATATCTGTCATTCCTGCATACATGTAAACCGCTCTTACGGCATGACCAACAGCTTCTTTTTGTTCCAAAATCGGGGTATGATCCTGTGCATATTCTCCATACAATTTATGATTTTTTGGATTTCCTCGATTGTCTAAATAGTATTTCGCCAGATTCAAATACTCTTTTTTCCCTGTAATTTGATACAATTTCAACAATCCGGTTTCTACAATCTGATGCCCTGGGACACCTTTTACCTGTCCTGGATTATCTCCAAAAGTTCGAACCAGCATATCAGCCGCTTTTATAGCAATTTCAAGAAAATTAGTTTTTCCTGTCGCTTCGTAGTGCACAACTGCAGCTTCAATTAAATGTCCAGGATTGTATAATTCATGACTAATTTGCAAAGATTCCCAACGTTTTCCTTCAATAACCGGAACCCAGGTTGCTGGCGGTTTTGCTGGATTTATAGTTCTCCAAGTCGTAATATATCCGTCTGGTTCCTGACCGATTTTTACAATTGCAATCATCGAATCCAAAACTCTTTCCAATTTCGGATTTGGTGCACTGATTAAAGTATTCGATGCTCCTTCAATAATCTTATAAACATCGGTATCATCAAAAGGCATATCTCCTCTTGTTGTTCCTGTCTTTTGTTTTCCTGCAATTAAAAAGTTCTCGAAACGGCCTTCTTCATCACATTTTTTAATAGCGTAATCGATGGTAACTTCTTGTACTCTTTTTATAATTGGCAACCAAAAAGAATCGGTCAGTTTTACATTTTGAATGTTTACAGGTTCGATTTCATATCCTGCTTTTAGAGCAGAAGTTTTATCATTGGACAATACTTCTTTATTTTTGGTTTCTTTACAGGAAACCAAAATCAAAGTCAACAAAAAAGTACCTACTAAGTAAAATTTATATTTTTTCATCATTTTGAATTATTTTCCTTCCAAAACCAAAACAGAGTAAGGTGGCAATATTATTTCAAGTTTTCCTTTTTTGTTCTCAAAACCTTTAAAAGCAACAGGAACAATTTTATTCGGATTTTCGAAAGAGTTATAATCCTGTAATTTTGAAGCTGTAATAATGCTTCCAGTAAAGTTTTTTACGCCAAGATCTTTTACATCAATTTCGATTTTGTTCTTATTTACTGCATCAACGTTTACCAATGAAATATGAATCGCACCGTTTTGATCTTTTGATACAGAAGCCGAAACTGCTGGAATACTTTGTCCATCGTAAGTATAGAGAGGCGATTTAAAATCGACCGGTAGTAATTTAGCATCTTGGTGCACGCTATACATTTTCATTACATGATAGGTTGGTGTTGTGATCATTTTGGCTTTGTCTGTTAAGATTACCGCTTGAAGTACATTAACACACTGCGCTAAATTAGCCATGCGAACACGATCTGCGTGATTATTGAAAATATTCAATGTCGCTCCAGCTAAAACAGCATCTCTCATTGTATTCTGTTGATATAAAAACCCCGGATTTGTACCTTTTTGCACTTCATACCAACCTCCCCATTCGTCAACTATCATGGCTACTTTTTTCTCAGGATCATATTTATCCATAATAGCCGCGTGCTTGGTTACCAATTCTTCCATTTTTAAAGCAGATTTCATGGTCTCGAAATATTGCTTTTCGCTAAAATCAACATCAGAACCTTTTTTGTCCCAATTGATTACAGCATAATGATGAACGCCTAATCCGCCCAACATATTTCTTGGAATATTTTTCATTAAAACTTCTGTCCAGTTATAATCTGCACTATTAGATCCTGACGCAATTCTTGTAATTCCTCCAGTATTACTCCAATCTGACATGAAAGTCGCAAATTTTCGGTATTCATTGGCATAATACTCTGCCGTCATGTTTCCTCCGCATCCCCAGGCTTCATTTCCAATTCCCCAATATTTTACTTTCCAGGGCTCTGTTCTTCCATTTTTTCTGCGAAGATCACTCATCGGACTTTTTCCAGCGAAATTGGTGTACTGAACCCAATCTGCTAATTCCTGCACTGTTCCGCTTCCAACATTTCCAGATAAATAAGGCTCTGCTCCTAATAATTCACACATATTTAAAAAATCATGTGTCCCGAAACTATTATCTTCTGTAACACCTCCCCACCATTGGTTTACAATTGTAGGTCGTTGTTCTTTTGGACCAATTCCATCTTTCCAATGATAGGTATCCGCAAAACAGCCACCTGGCCATCTTAAATTTGGAATTTTTAAATCTTTTAAGGCTTTTATAATATCGTTTCGAACTCCTTGTGTGTTTGGAATTTTTGAAGTATCCCCAACAAAAAAACCTCCATAAATACAGTGTCCTAAATGTTCTGCAAAATGCCCGTAAATATTTCTGTTTATGGTTGGAGCCGAAGCATCATTTTTTATGGCAATTGTTACGGATTCTTTCTGTGCCAATATTGTTTGAAAACAGCATGCAGCAAACAATATGAGAAATGGTTTTTTCATAGTTTTTGGTTTTTGAGAACCTAAAAAAATACGGTGGTTTCATATTTTTAAAGGATTTTGGTTTTTTTAGTTTAATAAGTGTCTGTTTGACATTTGTAAATTTAAATAAAAAAAAGTCACTTAAAAAAATAAAAATCTCAGAACAACTGGTTGCAAAAAACAAATTCCATAATTTAGCCTATAAAACTGGCAGAAACAAAGGGCTCGCTAAAGATTTACGAAAAATTTATCATTTTTAAAAATCTACAAAAAGCCTATTTTTTTAACGTTTTGTAACAATCTCTTCAAATTTTAGATTTCAAAAAAGCGAAATAATAGTCCTCAGTTTAATTCTCTTTTAAAAATGTTTCTACCTTTGACTCGTGATTTTGAGGTACATCAAAGAAAAAATCACCCTTAAAAAACAAACATTATTGTTACAGTTTTAACATAAGTGTAAAAACTACATTAACAAATTATGAAACCTTTTAGGAAGTTTATATATTTACAATCCAAATTAATTATATATGTTAAACAACTATAGCTCTGCTGATAAAGTTTTACTGGCAGTGGACTGCATCATTTTTGGATTTGATCATGAAGGTCTGAAAATACTTTTGATTCAAAGGGATTTTGAACCTGAGAAAGGAAAATGGTCTTTGATTGGAGGTTTTTTAAAACGTGATGAAGTTTTAGATACTGCGGCCACCAGAATATTAAATACCTACACAGGTCTAAACGATATTTATATGGAGCAATTGTATGCTTACAGCGAAATTGATCGTGACCCAGTAGAAAGAACCATTTCGGTTTCGTATTTTGCTTTAATTAATATCGAAAACCACAATGCCGAACTGATTCAGAATTACCATGCAGAATGGTTTCCTATCAACGATGCACCAAACTTAATTTTTGACCATAACGAAATGGTTGACAATGCAATTAAGAGACTTCGATACAAAACTTCTATTAAACCAATTGGTTTTGAACTGCTTCCGGAAAAATTTACGATGCGTCAGCTTTTAGAATTATACGAAGCTATTTTGAGCAAAGAATTGGATAAAAGAAATTTCATCAGTAAAATTAATTCTTTAGAAATCTTAAATAAACTGGACGAAAAAGACATGCAGTCTTCTCGAAAAGGCTCTTATTTATACACTTTTAATAAAGAGAAATACGAAGAAAAATTATTGAATAATTTTGTATTGAATTTATAAAACTTATTCTTTCTCTCGCAGATTTAGCTGATCCTTTATCGAAAAAAATCTGCGAGAGAAAAATTTATAAAGAATTTCGCAAGATAAGCGCTGATTTGTTTTCAATCTGCTCTTTTGTTCCTTTCAAAACCATATCGGCTAAAATTTTTCCCATCAATTCAAAATTGGTAGAAATCGTCGTAATTCCGTTTGCTGCAATTTTCTTCAAAGCTGTTTCATTATAGGAAATAATTCCGAAGTCCTCACCCAATTTCAAATTTCTGTTAATGGCATTTTCTATCACCAAAAGCAGATCACGATCATGTGGAATAATATACAAATCTCCTAAAGCAATGGACTGATTACTGAAGTCGGAAATAATTTCATAATCAAAACTGTATTCTTTACAAAAAGCTTCAAAACCAATTTTCATTCCCGGCGGTTCTCTGAAACCAGGGAAAATCAAAATCAGTTTCTTGTATTTTGATAATCGTGATTTTCCTTTCATCAAGCCTTCATAAATATCTTTTTGGTGATTCTGATAAATTGCAGGAAACATTTTTAACTCCAAATTGGTCTGATCCAAAATAATTACATCGTTTACTGGTAGGGTTTTTATAGAATCAACGATATCGTTTAAGTTCGTCGGCATGATAATGTATTTCGTGTAATTTCCGTTGCTGTCATTTATCAGTTTTTTGAAAACCTGAACATTAAAATGATGAAAGAAAATATCAACCTGAACATTTTTTCCGATGTTTTTTAAAAACGAATTATAAATATCTTCCTTAAAAATATTCAATTCATCAAAAAGCAGGAAAACCTTCTGAGTTATAGTGATTTCAACACTTTTTACATAATACCCTTTACCTGGAATAGCATAAATAATCCCTCTTTTCTTCAATTCATCATAAGCCAAAAGCACTGTATCGCGAGACAAAGAAAACGCCAGACACACTTTATTTACAGAAGGAAGACGATCTCCTTTTATCAATTTTCCTAGTTCAATCGCTTTTTCTATTGAAAGAATTATCTGCTTATATTTTGGAAGACCAATGTTGTTTTGAATTGAAATGATGTTCATAATAAAGTCATTTTGACTATTAATTTTTAAAAACTGGTAGGTACTGGTATGCAAAAATAATAAATGTTTCTATTTTTGGATTTCATTTTTGGTAAAAATTATATGGAAATAAAACACATATCACATTTAAAAGACACTCATAATTGCAAATTGTTTGGTGTAATGCCTAATAAAGAAGAAATATATTCTTTTGAATTGGTAAACAAAAACGGAATGAAAGTTCAAATTATCAATTATGGTGCAACAGTGACTTCAATCCAAATTCCGGTAAACGGAAAATTGACTGATGTTGTTTTGGGTTTTGATAATCTGGAAGCTTATTTAGAATCTTATAATTTGCCAAGTGCTCCTTATTTTGGAACTACTGTTGGTCGTTATGCGGGACGTATTCACAATGCTACCTTTAGCCTTAATGATAAAAAATTTCAGCTAGACGGAAATAATAACGGAAACACACTTCACGGTGGTGTTATGGGATTTGGAAGAAAAGCCTGGAGCGTAGTTAATGCTATTTCTGGCGAAAATCCATCTATTACTTTTGGTCTTCTGAGCGAACATTTAGACGAAAATTTCCCAGGCGAAATGACGGTTTATCTGACTTATACACTTACCGAAGAAAATGAATTAAAATTAGAATATAAAGCAACTTCAACAGAAGATACTGTTATTAATCTAACACATCATAGTTATTTTAACCTTGATGGTCATGATGCTAATGTTTTAGAACAACAGATGTTTATCAAATCGGATAAAATGCTGGAAACAAATTCAGATAATATTCCAACCGGTAATTATACTGACTTAAGCAATCATGATTTTGATTTTAGAGCACCTAAAAATTGTCCGTTTCCTATCGACAATTCTTTTGTTGTAAATTCTAAAACTGAAATTGTAGCCCAATTAATCAGTTTAAAAAACAAACTGAAAATGAATGTTTATACCGATCAACCAAGTGTACATATATATGTAGGCGGAAATTGTTTCGGAAAATTAAAAGGAAAAGAAAATGTAGATTACAATGCGCAAAGCGGAATTTGTTTTGAAACTCAAAATTTCCCTGACGCTCCAAATCAAGCTCATTTTCCAAATGCAGTTTTGAGAAAAGGAGAAGAATACGCTCAAAAAACAGTTTACAAATTTGAAAGTTTAAATTAATTCAATAGCTGTCGGATGAAATAAATAAAATCTAATTGAATCTGCTAAAATCTTTTAAAAATCTGCGTGAAATAATTTTGTCTACAGATTTTTTCACGCAGATTTACACAGATTAAAGCTGATTTCCGCTGATTTAAATTAATAAGTAGATAATAATAAAATTCCAAAACCACAATATACTAACTATATAATGAATGATATTTTAATACAGAATACCGTTGCTTTTTTTGAGAAATCTTTTGGATCTTCTCCTCAAAAAACGGTTCTTTCTCCAGGTAGAATCAATATTATCGGAGAACATGTTGACTACAATGACGGTTACGTTTTACCTGCAGCAATTGACAAAGTAATTTGTTTTGCTTTTGAAAAAAACAACACGAAAACTTCTAAAATAATCGCTATCGATTTAAATGAAGAATTTGAAATCGATTTGACTCAGGAAGTTAAACTTAGTGATGTTGTTTGGACAAATTACATTCGCGGCGTAATCAAACAATTACAAGATAACGGATTTACTTTTGAAGGTTTCAACTGTGTTTTCAGCAGTAATATTCCGGTTGGTTCGGGATTATCCTCTTCTGCAGCTTTAGAATGCGGAATGATTTTCGGAATCAAATCTCTTTTTGATTTAAAAATTGAGAAAGTAGATATTTCTTTATTAGGACAAAAAGCAGAACATTGGGTTGGAATCAACTGCGGAATTATGGATCAGTTTTCGAGTGTTCACGGTCTTGAAAACAAAGTAATCAAATTAGACTGCAATACTTTAGATTTTGAATATCACAATGCCGACTTCAAAGATTATTCGCTGATTTTGTTTGATTCTAATGTAAAACATTCACTTTTTACATCAGAATATAATACCAGAAGAATCGAATGCGAAGAAGGTTTAGCTATCATAAAAAGCCATTTTCCTGAAGTAAAAAGTTTTAGAGACGCTACAGAAGAACAGGTTTTAAGTCTGAAAGACAAAATGACCGAAAAAGTTTTCGCAAGAGTTCATTTTGTCGTAAAAGAAATCAATCGTGTTATTAAAGCCTGCGAAGCTTTAGATCAAGGAAACATTGAACTTTTGGGCGAATTACTTTTTGAAACACATTACGGTTTATCTCAGGAATATGAAGTAAGTTGTGAAGAATTAGATATGCTTGTTGATACCGCAAAAGAAGACAATGCCATCGTAGGTTCACGACTTATGGGTGGCGGTTTCGGAGGCTGTACCATCAATTTAGTTAAAAAAGGACATGAAAATGAGGTTAAAAGTAAGTTTTCGAAACTTTATTTAGATACATTTGGAATTGAATTAAAATTCTATGATGTAAAAATCTCAAACGGAACAACACTACTTTAAAAACCACAACACGCTACAATGAAAAATTTTGACATTAATGAAGATCCGCACAGACGCTTCAATCCATTAATTAATGAATGGGTTTTAGTTTCACCTCATCGTGCAAAACGCCCTTGGCAGGGACAAAACGAAACAATCTCAACAGAAGAACTTCCAAAATACGACCCGACCTGTTATTTATGTCCAGGAAATGTTCGTGCCAACGGAGTAAATAATCCTGCATACGAAAACAGTTTTGTTTTTGAGAATGATTTTGCTGCTATGAAACAGGAGGAAATTATTTTTGAAGACGATATTAAACATACTTTTTTTAAAGCTAAACCAGAACAAGGAATTTCAAGAGTTGTATGCTTTTCGCCAAGACACGATTTGACTTTACCTGAAATGGAAATTGCAGATATCGAAAATATCATTAAAACTTGGCAGAAAGAATATACCGATTTAGGAAATATTAAATTCATCAACCACGTTCAGATTTTCGAAAATAAAGGAAGTGTAATGGGATGCAGCAACCCGCACCCACACGGACAAATCTGGGCTCAGTCTTCGTTGCCTACTCAGGTTGAAAAAACACAAAACAGCTTAAAATCATATTACGATAAAAACAAAAAAACCTTATTAGAAGATTATGTTCAGGCCGAATTAAAAGTCGGAGATCGTATTGTAATTGAGAATGATCATTTTGTAGCATTGGTTCCGTTTTGGGCAATCTGGCCATACGAAACAATGATTGTAAGCAAAAGAGCCGTAAATAAAATCACCAATTTTACAGCTGAAGAAAGTAGTGCTTTTGCTAAAATTTTAAAACAGCTAACAACAAAATACGATAATTTATTTAATACTTCATTCCCGTATTCTTCAGGAATTCATCAGTCTCCAACCGATGGATTAGAACATCCGGAATGGCATTTTCATATGCATTTTTATCCGCCGTTGTTAAGATCGGCAACTGTAAAGAAATTTATGGTCGGGTACGAAATGTTAGGCGAATCGCAACGTGATATTACACCTGAAAAAAGCGCTGAGATTTTGAGACAACTTTCAGAGGTACATTATAAAAGTCTGGTAAAAGCTTAATCACTCTTGTAAGAAAGAAGCTCAAAAGTTGAAAATTTAACACAATTATCCATTAATAAATGTAAAAAACACATTTGCTGATAGTTGTTTTATAAATTTTTATTTTACATTTGGCTTCCACTTTTATTTTCATAAAAAAATAACAGAAATAAAACACATCTTGCATTTTTAAGAAGATTAAGCAATATTAAAACAGATTTAAAACCCAATAAACAAACAACCTTATAATAATTATTTAAAATACTACTAACAATGAACCAAAACCTCGCTTTCGCAGACTATGCGGTTTTTATTATCTACTTTATCGTAGTCTCTGTCTACGGTTACACCGTTTATCGCAAACGTAAACAAGACGAACAAGATGCTAAAGCTTACTTTTTGGCTGAAGGAAATTTAACCTGGTGGGCAATCGGGGCTTCTCTTATTGCTTCTAATATCTCGGCAGAACAATTCATTGGAATGAGCGGTGAAGGTTTCTTCTTAGGAATCGCTGTTGCTGCCTACGAATGGCTTGCTGCTATTGCTCTTATTATTGTAGCTGTATGGTTTATTCCTGTTTATCTTAAGAACAAGATCTACACGATGCCACAATTCTTAAAGACACGTTACAACGAATCTACTGCTCTTATTATGGCGGTTTTCTGGTTGTTTTTGTATGTTTTTGTGAACCTGACTTCTATTTTATATTTAGGAGCTGTTGCCATCAACGGTCTTGCGGGAGGAGAATATCTTCACGCTATTATGATTGGATTAGCTGTTTTTGCTTTGTTTATTTCTCTTGGAGGAATGAAAGTTGTAGCTTACACAGACGTTATTCAGGTTGCCGTATTGATCATTGGAGGTTTGGTGACTTCTTATATCGCTCTTACAACGGTTGGACAATACTTCGGTGTGGGTGAAAATGCAATTGCAGGTTTCAAAGTTTTGATGAAAGAAGCTCCTGAGCATTTCAAAATGATTATCCCAAAACCAACTGCAGCATCTTCTCAACTTGAAATCGATAAATATTTGACTTTCCCTGGGTTGTTATCTTATGCTGCCGGTATCTGGATCATCAACTTGAACTACTGGGGATGTAACCAATACATTACGCAAAGAGCACTTGGAGCAGATTTACAAACAGCTCGTACAGGAATCTTGTTTGCTGGTATGTTGAAATTATTAATGCCATTAATCGTAATGCTTCCTGGTATTGCTGCTTACGTTTTATATACAAACGGACATTTACCTCAATTGGTTGGAGGAAAAGACGGAGCTTATTCTGCTGTATTGACCTTCCTTCCAACTGGACTGAAAGGACTTTCTGTTGCGGCTTTGACTGCTGCAATCGTAGCATCTTTGGCTGGAAAAGTAAACAGTATTTCTACAATTTACACATTAGACGTTCATAAAAAATACATCCAGAAAGAAGCGGGTGAAAAACAACAGGTAAACATCGGACGTCTTGCTGTATTTGTTGCCATGCTTTTAGCAGTTTTATTTACATGGAACGACATCTTAGGAATCGGTGGTGTTGGTGGATTCACCTACATCCAGAAATACACAGGATTCATCAGCCCTGGAGTTTTTGCTATGTTCTTCCTGGGTATGTTCTGGAAAAGAACTACTGGAACAGCTGCAATCGTTGGGGTAATCTTAGGATTCTTATTATCTGTTTTATTCAACGAATATGCTCCGGCTTTATTTGGAAACGATACACTTTTATATACAGCTTACAATAATGGAAAAGGAGCTTTCGAAATTCCTTTCCACATCTGTATGGGATTATCATTCTTGTTTACAATGATTGCTATGATTCTGATCAGTTTCGCTGGACCAAAAGTAAACCCTAAAGCATTCGAGACTGAGCCTGGAATGTTTAAAGTACAACCGCAAACAACTGTCCTTATAGTAATTACGCTATTGATCATTGTTGCGCTTTATGTTAAGTTCTGGTAATAAATTATCAGTTCAATTCTCTCTTTTTACAGCTGTTGTTTGTCATGAACAACAGCTGTAAATTTTTAAAGAGTAATTGTCATTGTTTTTTTTCACTAATTTTCACTAATTTATTTTTTATTATAATTGCAAAATTTGTGGAAATTCGTGTAATTCGTGGCAACATTTTTACTCTTGCAGATTTAAGAAATTTAGTTTTTTTTTATCCTATCTAATCCTATAATCTGTGGCAAAAAAATTAAAAAGTATTTAAATTAAAATAAAAAATCATGCAGTTATCATTAACCCAAAAAATCATTATCGTTACGGGAGGTGCAAAAGGAATTGGTTTAGGAATCGTTAAGGTTCTAGCCGAAGAAAATGCAATTCCGTTTATCGTTGGACGTAACGAAAATGATAACATCAAAGCCGTAGAAGAATTAAAAGCCATTGGAAAAGAAGCACATCAAGTTGCCGCTGACCTAACAAAACCTGAAGACTGCAAAAAAGCTGTTGAAGCCATAATCGCCAAATTCGGAAGAATTGACGGATTGGTAAACAATGCCGGAGTTAACGACGGTGTTGGTTTAGAAAACGGAAATTATGAAGATTTCGCTGCTTCACTTCACAAAAATTTAGTGCATTATTATTTAATGGCGCAGCACGCTCTTCCATATTTGAAAGAATCGAAAGGAGCAATTGTTAACATTGGTTCTAAAACTGCCGAAACAGGACAAGGCGGAACTTCAGCTTACGCCGCTTCAAACGGAGGAAGAAATGCCTTAACCAGAGAATGGGCAGTTGAATTATTAAAATACAGCATTCGTGTAAACGCAGTAATTGTAGCAGAATGTTACACACCTCTTTACGAAACGTGGATTAATACTTTCGAAAATAAAGAAGAAAAACTAGCGGCAATCACTAAAAATATTCCACTAGAAAACAGAATGACAACCGCAGAAGAAATTGCGAATATGGTGGTTTTCTTATTGTCTGAAAAATCAAGTCATACAACTGGACAGATTATTTATGTAGATGGTGGTTACACACATTTAGATCGATCTATTTAATATTTTTTTTTGCCACGAATTACACTAATTTCTCGAATTTCTTTTTCCTATTACTAATTAAAAAATTAGTGGAAATTCGTGTAATTCGTGGCAACTTTTTTAATTTATTCCTGCACTATTCTTAAACTCTGAAGGCGTAATTCCTTTAAACTTTTTGAAAAGTTTATTAAAATTGGATGCTGTTTTATAACCGCAATCATACGCGATTTCAGACATACTTTTATCCGTTTCTAAAAGCAATTTACAAGCATTTGAAATTCTAATTTCATGCAGATAATCCACAAAATTCTTTTTTGTTTTTACTCTAAACATTCTACAGAAAGAAGTTCGTGTCATATTTGCGACAGCGGCAATTTCTTCTAAGGAAATATTCTTTTTGTAATTTTTATTCACATATTGAAAAACTTCCGAAAGCCGATCCATTTTTGAATCTTTCTGCATCAAAGAATAAATTTCGTCATTAATATAAATCTTATCCTGACTATCCGAAAGAATCGATAAGATTTCAAAAAGTCCGACAATTACTTCGAAATCTTTTTTAGAAACTAATTTCTCTAGTTTTTTCGCAATCTGCCTATTCGTTTTTCCAATAATTGAAATCCCTTTTCCTGCCTGAAAAAAGAGTTCGTTGATTTTCTGAGTTTCTTTTAATTCATAAAAAGTGGGTCCGAAAATATCTTTATGAAAATATACGACTATCGAATTAGCTTTTAAATCTTCAATTCCTTGATAATATTTTTCGTCATTCAGCCAAACGTGCGGAATATCAGAACCTAAAAAAACCATATCTCCTGGCTCAAATGGCATTACCGAATTTCCAATAATTCGTTTGCCAAAACTCTCTTTCACATACACCAATTCCAATTCTGGATGCGAATGAAACGGCGCCTGAAAAAACGGTTCAATACGGTTCAGTACCGAAACTCTTGAGTTGAGATAAGACGTTATTTTAGTTTGTTCCAATTTCATATTGCAAAGATAATTAAAGATTACACACGGATAATATTGGACTAATAACAAAAGGCTAAAAAAACTAATTTTATTTTTCGTTTACTGCCCAAATTTTATTGAAAATAAAGCGCTTAACGACAACACAAAAAAGAAAAAAACAAAAAACAATGCTGGAGAATACGACTAAAAAACTAGTGGTAAAACTACATCCGGACGATAATGTTCTGGTAGCTTTAACCGACTTACCAAAAGGAGAAACCATTCTTTTTGAAAACGAAACTTACGTTTTACAAGACCTCATCAAAGCCAAACACAAATTCTACATGCAAGACATGAAGCAGGGAGAAGAAGTAAATATGTACGGTGTTTTGGTTGGAAAAGTGCAAAATGATATTGTGAAAGGAAGTTTAATGACAACCGAAAACCTAAAACACGCAGCAGATCCTTACGCTTACAGAAATGCCTCGTACGAGTGGAATGCACCAGATGTTTCTAAGTTTGCAAACCGAACGTTTAAAGGTTACAAACGAAAAGACGGAAGAGTTGGAACAGCAAATTACTGGCTTTTTATTCCGACTGTTTTTTGTGAAAACAGAAATCTTGATGTGATCAAAGAAGCTCTACACAAGCAATTGGGTTATGCGGTAACAGACAAATACAATCAATTTACGCACGAATTACTGGAAGGTTATTTGAACGGAAATGATATTAACGACATTAATATTGAATTGAATCCGACGCCAAAAAACAAACGTGTTTTTGAAAATGTGGACGGAATTAAATTCTTAAATCACCAAGGCGGTTGCGGCGGAACGCGTCAAGATGCTTCTACTTTGAGCGCTTTATTGGCTTCTTACGCCAATCATCCAAACGTTGGCGGTATCACTCTTTTAAGTTTAGGATGTCAGCATTTACAAGTTCAGGATTTTGTAAATGATGTAAAAAGACAAAATCCAGACTTTGATAAACCGTTGTTTATTTTTGAACAACAGCAAACAGAAAGCGAAGAAGTTCTGATTACAAATGCCATCAAAAAAACTTTTGAAGGTTTAATCGAAATCAACCAATACGAAAGAACAGATGCTCCTTTGAGCGATTTATGTATTGGCGTAAAATGTGGCGGAAGCGACGGTTTCAGCGGTGTTTCTGCAAATCCTGCTGTGGGTTATACTTCAGATTTGGTCGTTGCTTTAGGCGGAAAAATTCTTTTAGCAGAATTCCCAGAATTATGCGGAGCTGAGCAAAATTTAATCGACAGATGTATTACAGAAGATAACGCAAAAAAATTCATCGATTTAATGGAGTCTTATGATGAATTGGCTCATAAAGTTGGTTCAGGTTTCCATATGAATCCTTCTCCTGGAAACATCAAAGACGGTTTAATTACAGACGCTATCAAAAGCGCGGGAGCGGCCAAAAAAGGTGGAACTTCTCCTGTAGTTGATGTTTTAGATTATACCGAATTGGTTACAAAACCAGGTTTAAGTTTGGTTTGTACACCAGGAAATGACGTAGAAGCAACAACGGGAAAAGCGGCTTCTGGAGCAACTTTGATTTTGTTTACAACAGGTTTAGGAACTCCAACTGGAAATCCAGTTTGTCCTGTAATTAAAGTGGCTACAAATTCTGTTTTAGCAACGAGAATGAAAGATATTATCGATATTGACTGCGGACCAATTATTAGTGGTGAAAAATCTATTGAAGAAATGGGTGAGGAAATTTTAGAATATTGCATCAAAGCGGCAAGCGGCGAAATTATTCCGAAAGCAGTACAATTAAACCAAGATGATTTTATTCCATGGAAACGTGGTGTATCTTTGTAAACGACTCAATTAAAAAATAACTATAAAAATTTATATCAAATGTTTTCATTACAAAATAAAAAAGCAATTATCACAGGCGGTGGAAGCGGAATTGGAAGAGCGATTTCTGTTTTATTTGCTAAGCAAGGAGCTGAAGTTCATATTTTAGAATTGACTGAAGAAAGTGCAAAAGAAACGGTTGAAGAAATCAAATCGGCTGGAGGAAGTGTTTTTGCTCACGCTTGCGACGTTTCAAACCACGAACAAGTAAATGCAACTTTCCAGAAAATCGGAAATATCAATATTTTGGTAAACAACGCTGGAATTGCTCACGTTGGAAAAGTTGATACGACTTCTGAATCTGATTTTGACAGAATTATGAACGTAAACGTAAAAGGTGTTTACAACTGTCTTCACGCTTCGATTCCGGCTTTAAGAGGTTCTGGCGGAGGTGTAATTTTGAACTTGGCTTCGATTGCTTGCTGGGTTGGAATTCCTGATCGTTTTGCTTATTCTACTGCAAAAGGAGCGGTTATGGCGATGACTTTATCGGTTGCAAAAGATTATTTGAATGATAAAATCAGATGTAATTCTATTTCTCCTGCGAGAGTTCACACGCCTTTCGTAGACGGATTTATTTCTAAAAATTATCCAGGGAAAGAAGAAGAAATCTTCGAAAAATTATCTCAATCACAGCCAATCGGCCGTATGGGAAAACCTGACGAAATCGCAACTTTAGCTTTATTCTTATGCAGCAATGAGTCTTCTTTCATCACAGGTTCTGATTATCCAATTGATGGAGGTTTTATTAAATTGAACAACTAAAAAATATTTTTGCCACGAATTTCACCAATTTCCACAAATTATAATTCGTGAAATTCATGACGAAAAAAATTAAGCCACAGATTAAAGGATTAAAATGATTTAAAAAAATCTGCTAAAATCTGCGTGAAACAAAAAGATTAAAAACCACAAATTCCACAAATTAACACAAATTAAAATTCGAGTAAATTGGTGTAATTCGTGGCAAAAAAATATTAAAAAATAAAAGATTATGAAACTTATTAGATTTGGAGAAGAAGGAAAAGAAAAACCAGGAGTTTTACTAAATGATAAAAGATATGATGTTTCGTCTATCGTAACAGATTACAACGAAGCTTTTTTTGAAAATGACGGATTAAAAAAACTAGAAGAAGCTTTAAAAAATAATCCTGCTCTTCCAGAAGTAAGCGATTCTGTTCGTTTAGGTTCGCCTGTTGCGCGTCCTTCAAAAATTATCTGCATCGGATTAAACTATGTAGATCACTGCGAAGAAACTGGCGCTGCAATTCCAGAAGAACCAATCATCTTCTTTAAATCTACAACTTCTTTGTGTGGACCAAATGATAATTTAATCATTCCTAAAAACAGTGAAAAAACAGATTGGGAAGTAGAATTGGCATTTGTTGTAGGTAAAAAAGCAAGCTATGTTTCTGAAGAAGATGCACCAAACTACATCGCTGGATATTGTTTATTGAACGATTATAGTGAAAGAGCTTTCCAAATCGAGCGTGGTGGACAATGGGCAAAAGGAAAAGGTTCTGATACCTTCGCTCCTCTTGGACCAATTATGGCAACTCCAGACGAAGTTGGCGACGTAAACAATCTAAAAATGTGGTTGACTGTAAACGGAAAAACATTCCAAAACAGTAATACTTCAAACTTGATTTTCAAAATTCCGTTTTTAGTGCATTATTTAAGTCAGTTTATGACATTGCTTCCTGGCGACGTAATCAGTACAGGAACGCCTCCTGGAGTTGGTCTTGGAATTAAACCAGATCCAATTTACATTAAGGCGGGCGACGTAATCGAATTAGGAATTGAAGGTTTAGGTACAAGCAAACAAACTGCTGTAGCTTATCAAGGATAAATTTTAGATTATGGCAACACAAAAATTCTGTCTGGCTTTAGACTTAAAAGATGACGCAAATTTAATTGCAGAATACAAAGAATTGCATGAAAACGTTTGGCCTGAAATTAAAAAAAGCATTCAAGATGCTGGAATTTTAGTTCTGGATATTTACTGCACAGGAAATAGACTTTTTATGATTATCGAAGGCGATGAAAATTTCTCTTTTGAGAAAAAAGACAAAGCCGACGCTGCAAACGAAAAAGTTCAGGAATGGGAAACTTTAATGTGGAAATTCCAACAAGCGCTTCCTTGGGCAAAACCGGGACAAAAATGGATTTTAATGGATAAAATATTTGAATTGTAATATTCATTCTTATTTCTAAAAATAAAAAAGAGGATTTCTAAACGGAATCCTCTTTTTGTTTTTAAATGAAATAATAATTTTATTTTAACACGTAATACGTTGTTATTTAGTGTTTTTAATTAATTTTAAATCATAAAAAATTAACCTCAATTAATCAACAAATGAAAAAACTAATTATTGCATGCCTTTTATTATCTGGAGCTGCATTTGCTCAGGATATGGATGTTGTTCAGGGAAATTTTGACTTTCTAAAAGACCAAAAAGAAGTGAATGTTATTTTTGATTATAGTGATTTTACTATGATGAAAGAAAAAATGCCCGAAGCACAATACGTTCAAGAACATAAAGCTGATTTAGATAAGAAAGCAAAAGGAAACGGTAATATCTGGGAGAAAAAATGGATTGCTGCAAGAGAAAATATCTGGACGCCTAAATTTTTAGAAATCGCTAATATCGTTTTAACAAAAGAGAAAAAAGATTTAAATTTTCAGGAAGGATTAAAAACACCGTACACATTGATCGTGAAAACGGTTTGGCTTTTTCCTGGTTGGGATGCAGGAATTATGAAGCAGCCTGCAAAAGTTACTACCAATCTTAAATTTGTTGACTCCAATAATAAATCAAATGTTTTTTTGGAAATTACTAGCGACGAAGCTCCCGGAGATCAATGGGGAAGTAATTTCAGCAACGAATCTAGACTTGGTGAAGGTTATGCAAAAACAGCAAAATCGATGTCTAAATTGATTATAAAGAAAATGAAATAAAAAAGAAAAAGCCCTGATTATTCAGGGCTTTGTTCTTCTTTCTGCATATTTAATAAATACGCCATATTTTTAATTACGTGATCGTGTTTCTTGACAAACGAGTTTTCTTCATCCCAGACATAACCTGCTAAAACAGCACATATTTTTTCTTTCACATCTGGATTTTCAGGCTGATGGAAAAATAAAGTCTGAAGATTTCCTGTGTACCATTCTTGTACATAAGTGGTGAAAACAGCAATTCCGCGTTTCATGTATTGCGTAAATTCTACTTCCCAATCAACAGGAATTCCTTGAGATTCTTTCAAATATAATTTGGCTGCCAGCATTCCAGATTCAGTTGCAAAAGCTACACCTGAAGAAAAAACTGGATCCAAGAATTCTGAACTGTTTCCTGTTAAAGCAAAACCATCGCCATACATTCTTTTTACGGCTCTTGAATAGTTTTCTAATTTAACTGGCTCAAACAAAAACTCTGTTCCTTTAAATCTCTTGATATAATAATCCGATTTTTGGATGGCATTTCGCAACGCCTCCGCATTATCTTTATTTTCAGAAAGCGAATTAATAAAATCTGTTGGTCCCACAACTCCTAAACTTGTATTTCCATTTGAAAATGGAATTACCCAAAGCCAAACTTCGGTTTCCAAAATATCAAAAGAAATCTGCCTTCCTTCTTCTCCTTCTTCTCTATTTATATCTTTAACGTGCGTAAAAATAGAAGAATGCGGATCTAATTTTGAAGGTGTATCCAAATCTAACAATCTTGGTAAAACACGTCCGTATCCACTTGAGTCAATAATAAAGTTGGCGTGAATTTCTTTTAAATTCCCAGCTGCATCTTTTACAATCGTTTTTGATTTTTTTCCTTCAAAAGAAACTTCCAGAACTTCTGTTTCAAATTCCAAATCAATTCCTTTTCGAACCACTTCTTGTGCCATAGTGTTGTCAAAATCAGCTCTCGGAACTTGCCAAGTCCAATCCCAGCCTTCTCCAAATTTTTTACTGAAATCAAAAACACAGATTTCTTCACCTCTGATAAAACGAGCTCCTAATTTTTTTTCGAAGTTCATTGCATCAAGAGCTTCAAACAATTCTGCTTCAGCAAAATGATCCATAACACGCGGAATAAGGCTCTCGCCCACTACAAGTCTCGGAAACTTCGTTTTTTCTACAACTTTAACCTTTACGTTGTTTTTAAAAAGGTACGACGCCGAAACACATCCAGACGGTCCTGCACCAATCACTAAAACATCAACAAACTCCTTTGTCATATTAGAATTATTATCATTAATTAACCTACATTTGCCATCATCAAAATAACTACATTTATTTTGATAAATAAAATTAAATTAGCGCAACCAAAATCGATTTGATGAATACAATAAATGAATATTTAAGTTTAGCAGAATTTGAAGCCATAATCTTTGGAAAAAACAAAGTTGTTATAAGCGATGTGGTTTTAAATCGAGTAAACGAAAGTTTTAATTTCTTGAAAGAATTCTCAGGAAACAAAGTAATCTACGGAGTAAATACTGGCTTTGGTCCAATGGCTCAATACAGAATTAAAGAGTCTGATCAAATTCAACTGCAATATAATTTAATTAGAAGCCACTCTTCAGGAACTGGAAAACCTTTAAACCCTGAATGTGCAAAAGCGGCAATTCTGGCACGATTAAATACACTTTCTTTAGGAAATTCAGGTGTTCATTCTTCTGTTATTCATTTAATGGCAGAATTAATCAATAGAGATATTACGCCTTTAATTTTTGAACATGGTGGTGTTGGTGCAAGTGGCGACTTAGTACAATTATCACATTTAGCTTTAGTTTTAATTGGTGAAGGGGAAGTTTTTTATAAAGGTGAAAGACGTCCAACTCCAGAAGTTTTCGAAATTGAAGGTTTAAAACCAATTCAAGTAGAAATTAGAGAAGGTTTGGCCTTAATCAACGGAACTTCTGTAATGACAGGAATTGGAGTGGTAAATGTGCATTATGCTTCAAAATTATTAGATTGGTCATTGAAAGCTTCTTGTGCCATTAACGAATTGGTTCAAGCTTATGATGATCATTTTTCTGAAGAATTAAATCAAACTAAACGTCATAAAGGACAACAAGAAGTAGCTGAAAGAATGAGAAAAAATCTTTCTGACAGTACGTTGATCCGTAAAAGAGAAGATCACTTATATTCTGGTGAAAATACAGAAGAAATCTTCAAAGAAAAAGTTCAAGAATATTATTCTTTAAGATGTGTTCCTCAAATTTTGGGACCAGTTTTAGAAACCATTAATAATGTAGCTTCTATTTTAGAAGACGAATTTAACTCTGCAAACGATAATCCAATTATTGACGTTAAAAATAAACACGTTTATCACGGAGGAAATTTCCACGGAGATTATATTTCGTTAGAAATGGATAAACTGAAAATCGTTATTACTAAATTAACGATGCTAGCAGAACGTCAATTGAATTATTTATTGAATTCAAAGATCAACGAAATTTTGCCTCCATTCGTCAACTTAGGAACATTAGGATTTAATTTCGGAATGCAGGGAGTTCAATTTGTTGCTACTTCAACAACTGCAGAAAATCAGATGCTATCAAATCCAATGTACGTACACAGTATTCCAAACAACAATGACAATCAAGACATTGTAAGTATGGGAACAAATGCTGCGGTAATTACATCAAAAGTGATTGAAAATTCGTTTGAGGTTTTAGCAATCGAGTTAATTACAATTGTTCAGGCAATTGATTATTTAGGTCAAAAAGATAAAATTTCGTCTGTTACTAAAAAATGGTACGACGATGTTAGAAACATAATTCCAGAATTTAAAGAGGATCATGTAATGTATCCTTTTGTACAAAAAGTAAAAGATTATTTGATAAATAGTTAAAAATGTTTATTTTAACTATTAGGATAAATTAAAAAAAAACATTTAACACATAGAGACATAGTTTTGGAAGTGCAGAAAAAGGCATTTCACTTTGCATTAACAAACATAGCTATGTGTTAGAAACTAGTTTCTTTTTAAAATCTGCTATTTATCAAAAATAAATCTATGTTTCTATGTGTTGAAAAGAACTAAACCCAACGGGTTTATAATATTAATATTGAATCTTAAAATCATGAAAAAGTCACTTGTATTTTTATTGCTAAGCTGCATTCAATTCGTTAATAGTCAAGAATTAGCATTAGTTAAGAAAAATTCCAAAATTGGATATCTTTCTAAAGACGGATCTTTCAAAATCGAACCTCAATACAAATCGGCCAGAAGTTTTTCCGAAGGTTTGGCTGCTGTTGAAAATGGTGGAAAATGGGGATTTATCGACACAAAAGGAACTTGGGTAATTCCAGCCGATTTTAAAGATGCCAAAGATTTTAACAACGGAATTGCGGTTGTACAAAAAGATAAAGAATGGGTTTATATTAATACAAAAGGTGAAATACAAAAAGCACCCGCTACAGATAAAGTATTTGATTTTAATGATGGGGTTGCTTTTATCAGACAAAACAACAAAGTGGGATTGATCAACAATAAAATGGTTGTTGTTTTAGAACCAAAATACGATCAAATCAAATCTTTTGAGAATGGTTATGCCAGAGTTGAATTGAACAAAAACTGGGGAATCATCAATACGCAAGGAAAAGAAATGATTGAACCAGCTTATGCTGAAATCGGAAACTATTTCAAAAACACAACTTGGGCTAGAAAAGAAAAAACTTTCGGTCTAGTGATCGGTGGAAAATTTACTCCTGTTGATGGCGCAGAAAAAATCTGGGATTTTGAAACTCAGGATTTGACTTATGCTAAAAAGAATGGAAAAATTGGTTACATTGATTTAAAAGGAAATTGGGTAATTCTTCCTATTTATGATAAGGGAAAAGCTTTCTGTAAAAACCTGGCTCCTGTTTTAGTTGGAAAAAAATGGGGATTCATTAATCCAGAAGGAAAATTTGTAATCGAACCAACTTACAACGATGCAGAAGTTTTTAGTACAAACGGTCTGGCGCCAATTAAAGAAAGTAACTGGGGATTCATTAATGAATCAGGAAAATTGGTAATTCCAACACAATACGGAATCACTACAAATGCTATTATCGCGATGTTTACGCAACAAGATAAAGGATTTATTGATGGCGTTGCGAGAGTAAAAAATGAAGGAAAATGGGGATTTCTTAAACCAGACGGAACAGTTTTAGCCAACCAATGGTTTGAAAATGCTGAGTTATTTTCAAAATCAGAGAAACCTCAACCTGCTGCAGCTCCAGCCGAAGCCCCAAAACAAGAAACAAAAACAACCAAACCAGCTGCTAAATCGGCAACGAAAACAGCAGTTAAGAAAAAGAAATAAATTTCACTTATGAAATGTGTATTAGTAACAGGCGGTTCTAGAGGAATCGGAAGTGCTATCTGCAAAAAATTAGCCGTAGAATCTGATTATCATATTCTGATTAATTATCATTCGAATAAAACAGCTGCCGAAGAAACATTACAAGAAATACAAAAATTAGGTGCAACAGGAGAAATTTTAGGTTTTGATGTTGCCGATTTTGATCAAGTACAAAACGTTCTTACACAATGGCAGGAAGAAAATCCTGAAAAATTAGTAGAAGCAATTGTAAACAACGCAGGAATTACAAAAGATGGTCTTTTTATGTGGATGACACCACAAGACTGGAACAGTGTGATGAATACAAGTACGAACGGTTTTTTTAATGTAACACAGTTTTTCATTCAGAAAATGCTTCGCAATAAATATGGCCGAATTGTAAATGTGGTTTCTGTTTCTGGAGTAAAAGGAACTGCTGGTCAAACTAATTATTCGGCTGCAAAAGGTGCAATTGTAGCAGCAACCAAAGCTTTGGCTCAAGAAGTTGCAAAACGAAATATTACTGTAAATGCAGTAGCTCCAGGTTTTATCAAAACGGATATGACAAGCGAATTGGACGAAAAAGAATTACTGAAACTTATTCCGGTAAACCGTTTTGGCGAAGCCGAAGAAGTCGCAGATTTGGTAAGCTTTTTGATTTCTAAAAAAGCAAGTTATATCACAGGTGAAATTATAAACATAAACGGAGGAATTTATTCTTAAGAATTTCTCCAATGTTTGCAAGGTTCGTTTTAAGTTTTTTCCTTGACGCGGAAAATTGCTCGCAAAGTCGCAGAGGCGCTAAGTTTTTATTAAACAAACTGAAGAAAAAAGAAAGAAACTTTGCGCCTTTGTGCCTTTGTGGCAAGATTAAAAAAATTGTGCCTTTTGATTAAAAAATTACACTTTAAGGATTAAAAAATTACTTTGAAAGACGATGAATAGAAGAGTTGTAATTACTGGAATGGGAATTTATTCTTGTATCGGAACTTCTTTAGACGAAGTAAAAGATTCGCTATACGAAGGAAAATCTGGTATTCAGTTTGATTCTGAACGTAAAGAATTTGGTTTTCAATCAGCCTTGACAGGAATGGTTCCGAAAGCTGATCTTAAAAATTTATTGACTAGAAGACAACGTATGAGCATTGGTGAAGAAACCGAATATGCTTATATGGCTACTATAGAAGCATTGAAAAATGCAAATATCGACGATGCTTTTTTTGATGAGCATGAAGTGGGTATCATGTATGGAAATGACTCCGTTTCTAAAGCAATCATTGACGCTACAGATATTGTTCGAGAGAAAAAAGACACCGCTCTTATTGGTTCTGGCGCAATTTTTAAATCGATGAATTCTACGGTGACAATGAATCTTTCGACGATTTTTAAACTTCGCGGTATTAATTTAACAGTCAGTGCAGCTTGTGCGAGTGGTTCACATTCTATAGGTTTGGCTTATTTTTTAATTAAAAGCGGTTTTCAAGATATTGTAATTACTGGCGGAGCTCAGGAAATCAACAAATACGCCATGAGCAGTTTTGACGGCTTAGGTGTTTTTTCTAACCGAGAAGGCGATCCAACAAAAGCTTCAAGACCTTTTGATGCAGATCGTGACGGATTAATTCCGAGTGGTGGAGGTGCCACTTTAATCTTAGAAAGTTACGAATCTGCTATTGCTCGTGGTGCCAATATTATTGCAGAAATCGGTGGTTACGGTTTTTCATCAAACGGCGGGCATATTTCAACTCCAAACGTTGAAGGGCCTGCAACAGCAATGACGCGCGCCTTGGATGATGCCAAATTAAACGCTTCAGATATTGAATATATAAATGCGCATGCAACCTCAACTCCGGTTGGTGATGCCAACGAAGCCAAAGCTATTTTTGAAGTCTTTGGCGAAAAAAATCCTCCTGTGAGTTCTACAAAATCAATGACAGGTCACGAATGCTGGATGGCAGGAGCCAGCGAAATAATCTATTCTATCTTAATGATGCAGCACAATTTTATTGCGCCAAACATCAATTTAGAAAACCCTGATGAAGATGCTTCAAAATTAAATTTAGTTAAAACTACGTTAAACAAAAAATTTGACATATTTTTGTCCAATTCTTTCGGGTTCGGAGGAACCAACTCTGCGTTGGTGGTTAAAAAGTTTAAATTAAACGATGAATAAAGAAGAGATTATAGCAAGAATAAACGGTTTTTTAGTTGATGAATTTGAAGTAGACAATGACGACATTGAACCAAATGCTAATTTGAAAGATACACTTGGGTTAGATAGTCTGGATTATGTAGACTTGGTTGTTTCAATTGAAGCTAACTTTGGTGTAAAACTAGTTGAAGCAGATTTTGTTGGAATTTCTGATTTTCAAAGTTTTTACGACCTAATCGAAACTAAAATCAAAGCCAAATCAGCTTAAATGAGTCAATGGGATGGCAAATCCAAAGGAACTGTTTTAGGTTATAGAATATTCGTTTTCTTAATTCAGAAAGCGGGTGTCAAAGCCGCTTATGTCTTACTTTACTTTGTTGCTTCTTATTATTTTTTATTTCTAAGAAAAAGCAACAAAGCTATTTTTTATTATTTTAAAGAAAGACTTCAATACTCCTATTTCAAATCAAAAAAAATGGTTTTCAAGAGTTATTATACTTTTGGACAAACTATTATTGATAAGGTTTCGATTTCTGCTGGAATGCGAAATAAATTCACTTATGAATTTGACGGAATCGAAACACTCAAAAAATTATTAGCAGAAAAAAAAGGTGGTGTATTAATTAGTGCACATGTTGGTAATTTTGAAATTGCCGAACATTTTTTGGGAGATATTGATCTTAATTTTCAAATCAATCTTGTTACTACAGATTTAGAACATTCTGCCATTAAAAATTATCTGGAAAGTGTTTCTCAAAAACCAACTGTAAAATTTATTATCATCAAAGAAGATTTGTCTCATATTTTTGAGATTAACGCTGCTTTGGCCAATAACGAATTAATTTGTTTTACTGGTGATCGTTATTTTGAAGGAACAAAATCTTTAACGGAAAACTTTTTAGGTAAAGAAGCCAACTTCCCGGCAGGTCCATTTTTAATTGCTTCACGATTAAAAGTTCCAGTAGTCTTTGTTTATGTAATGAAAGAACCAAATCTTCATTATCATTTATACGCCAGAGAAGCTGAAGTAAAACATCGTGACGAAAAAGGGCTTTTAAAAGAATATGTGAAAAGCGTAGAAAGCATTCTACAGAAATATCCTTTGCAATGGTTCAATTATTTTGATTTTTGGAACGATATTAAGTGATATTTTTTTGCCTCAAATTGCACGAATTTTCACTAATTCCATTTTTTAAGAAAATACTACAGTTAAAACAGAATAAAATTTAGAAATTCGCGGTTATCATTAATAAATTCGCGGAAATTTGCGCAATTCGTGGCAGACAAAAACATAAAAGTACTTTAAATAAATTTACTTATTTTTGCTGACCACCAAAGCCAGAAACCTAAATGAAAAATGTTCTCATAGTCTATTATTCTCAGTCTGGACAACTAGAATCTATTGCACGAAACATTGCAAAACCATTTCTAAATTCAGATGAAATAAAATTGACTTTTCACGAAATACAATTAGAAAAGCCATTTCCTTTTCCTTGGAATAAAGACTCCTTTTTTGATGCTTTCCCAGAATCTTTTTTACAGATTCCGACTGCTTTAAAACCTGTTCCTGAGGAGATTTTAAATACAAAATTTGACTTGATTCTTTTTCATTATCAAGTTTGGTATTTATCGCCTTCTATACCAATTAATTCGTTTTTGAAAAGTGAAGATGGGAAGAAAATTTTGAATAATACGCCTGTAATCACCATCAGCGGTTCCAGAAACATGTGGATTATGGCTCAGGAAAAAATCAAAGTTTTATTGAAAGAAGCAAATGCAAATTTGGTTGGAAATGTAGCTTTGGTAGATCGCGTTGGAAATTTAATCAGTGTGATCACAATTGTAGAATGGATGTTCTCGGGAGTTAAGAAAAAATACTTAGGTATTTTTCCACTTCCAGGAGTTTCAGATAAAGACATACAAGAATCAAGTCAGTTTGGAGAAATTATGCTGGATTCTTTTAACAAGAATAATTTAACCGATTTACAACCAAAATTAGTAAATGCGGGAGCTGTAAAAATAAGTTCGTATTTAGTGACTGTAGACAAAACGGCGAATAAAATTTTTAATAAATGGTCAAATATCATTTATAAAAATGAAAAAAAGCGAAAACAGCTACTTAAAGTATTTAATGTTTATTTATTCCTTGCGATATGGTTAATTTCACCAATAGTGTATATATTGCACCTTATTACCTATCCGCTTAAGTTAAAAACTATAAAAAAGGAAACTCAATATTATCAGGGAGTTTAGAAGACGAAATTTAGATTATGTTTGAAGTATATATTACAAAAGCTGCAAAATATTTGCCAAACGAAGCTGTTTCTAACGATGAAATGGAAGCCTATTTAGGTCTTATCAATGATACTGCTTCAAAAGCAAGACGTATTATTTTGCGCAACAATAAAATTACAAGCCGATATTATGCAGTTGATAAAGACGGAAAAAGCACTCACAGCAATGCTGAATTGACGAGAAATGCTATTTTGCCATTATTCGACGAAAATTTTACGCCTCAAGATGTAGAAGTACTTTCATGCGGAACCTCAACTCCGGATATCTTTTTGCCTTCTCATGCTGCAATGGTTCATGGTTTATTAAAAAATAAATCGCTAGAATTAAACTCTTCAACAGGAGTTTGTTGTGCCGGAATGAATTCTTTAAAATTTGGTTTTCTTTCTGTTAGATCTGGAAATTCAAATAATGCAATCTGCACAGGATCTGAAAAAGTTTCAACTTGGCTAAATGCTCAAAAATACAATCACGAAGCGGAAAACTTAAAAAATCTGGAAGAACAGCCAATCATTGCTTTCAAAAAAGACTTCTTAAGATGGATGCTTTCTGATGGTGCTGGTGCCTTTTTATTAGAAAATAAACCAAGAGGCCCAATCTCCCTTAAAATAGAATGGATGGAAGCTTTTTCGTATGCTTACGAATTAGAAACTTGCATGTACGCGGGAGGAGATAAATTAGAAAATGGAGAAATCAAAGGCTGGAGCGATTATGCACCAGAACAATGGTTAAATGAATCTGTTTTCTCAATCAAACAAGACGTAAAATTATTAGATGAATTTATCCTGTCAAAAGGTGCAGAAAGCATGAAAGACGCTATGGATAAAAACAACATCAAATCTGAAGATATTCAATATTTCATTCCTCACGTTTCTTCAAACTTCTTTGTGGAAGGATTAAAGAAAGGACTAAACGAAAAAGGAATTGGAATGAGTGACGAAAAATGGTTCATGAATCTTTCTAGAGTGGGTAACGTAGGTTCTGCCTCTATCTATTTGGCTTTAGAAGAATTGAT
The DNA here is from genome assembly GCF_024649945.1 of Flavobacterium panacis. GTDB lineage: Bacteria > Bacteroidota > Bacteroidia > Flavobacteriales > Flavobacteriaceae > Flavobacterium > Flavobacterium panacis. Next base: position 218,362 of record NZ_JANKMS010000008.1, read on the forward strand.
GAATTCTGGGAATTTGAAAAAAGGTGATCACATTCTTTTATCTGTTCCAGAAAGTGGAAGATTTTCTTTCGCGTATGCGTATTTAACAGTTTGCTAATGGAAACAATGGCGCTTTTAGAAAAAGAAACGGTCGAAAATTTACTGCCTCAAAAGTTTCCTTTTGTGATGGTCGATGCTATGCATTCTTATACGGAAACTTCTTTGGTTTCGGGTTTAAAAATTCAAAGTGAGAATATTTTTACTGTTGAAAATACATTTCTAGAAGCAGGTTTAATAGAACATATGGCGCAATCTGTGGCATTGCATACAGGATATCAGTTTTTTCTAAAAAATGAAATTGCACCAACAGGCTACATCGGATCTATTAAGGAAATTGAAATTAAAAAGCTTCCACAACTAAACGACAAAATTCAGTCTGAAGTTACGATTTTACAAGAATTTGCTGGAATCACTCTAGTAGATATTGTTACTTTTTTAAATAATGAAGAAATTGCCAGAGGGCAAATGAAAACCGTTTTGGCAAAATAAATCAATAATGAAAACTACTTCTGCTGTCGACATACAAAATTATCTACCACACCGAGCACCAATGCTTATGGTGGATTTGATTTTGAATATAGATTCAGGTTTTGTAGAAACCATTTTTCTTATTGAAGAAAACAATATTTTCGTTCAAAATAATGTTTTTATTGAAGCAGGTTTAATAGAAAATACAGCACAGACTTGTTCGGCAATTGTTGGAAAAAAGTACTTTTTTGACGATAACGGACTTGAAAATGAAAACGTAAATGTAATTGGATTTATCAGTGCTTTAAAAAATGTAAAAATTCATGCACTGCCAAAAGTTGGTGATACGATTGTAACTAAAGCCGACCTTGTTTCTAAATTTACTGGAGACGATTACACTTTATGCACGATGAGCTGCAAAAGCTTACTCGAAGACCAGATACTCTTAGAATGCGAAATTAACTTGTTCATTCAGAAAACAATTTCGGTGTAATGAATTTAAAAAAAATCATTTTACATTTAGCAATCCGCATCGGGATTTTAGTTCTCTTACTTACAGCTGTTTTCTTATTTTGGCATTTCACTTATGATCCTCATAAATATTGCGACGAAACCGGACACAGACATGTAGACGGAGGATTAGGATTATTCATCATTGGATTTTTAATAACCCAGATGTTTTATATCGGAATGCTGATCGAAATGATTTATTTGTTTGTGAAAAAAAAGAAAGTTCTGGCTTTCGCAAACCTCGGATTTTTAATAATTAGTTTAAGTATAGCTGGAGTCTGTACGTTTCTAATGAATTAAATTAGCAAAATGGAAAAAGATAAAGTACCTCAAGACCAAAGTAACTTAACGAAAAACAACGTAAAAGAGCTTTTATACGCAACCGACGAAAACGGTAATTATACTACAACCTTAAGTACCGGTTGGGAGCCAAAAACAATTGCACTTTCCAATTCTATTGACGAAATAAACGAAAGAATTGCCGATGCCAAACAACAAGTTTTAGATGGCGAAGTAAGTCCAATTGTGTATTTTATGGAAGTCAATAAAATGGATCTTACGATTTTATCCAGCTATGTAGGATTCTGGAAATGGCGTGTAAAAAGACATTTTAAACCGAGTGTTTTTGCAACTTTAAGTGATAAAATTCTGCAGAAATACGCGGATACTTTTGAAGTATCAATCGAAGAATTAAAAAACAGCATTACCAAATAAATGGAATTAACTTTCACACATCATCAGTCTGCTCATTGCGAGAATGGAGTAGCGTCAAATCTGCTAAAAAATAGCGGACTAAACATCAGCGAACCGATGGTTTTTGGTATTGGCTCAGGATTATTTTTTGTATATCTGCCTTTCATAAAAGTGAATTATGCACCCGCAATTAGTTATAGAACTTTGCCAGGACAGATTTTCAATAAAGTTGCCAATCGTTTACATTTAAAAATAAAAAGACAAAAATTTTCTTCTATATCAAATGCAAATAAAGCTTTAGACGAAAATTTAAAAAATAATATTCCAACAGGATTACAGGTTGGAGTTTACAATTTAAGTTATTTTCCAGACGAATATCGTTTTCATTTCAATGCACACAATTTAGTTGTTTACGGAAAAACCGAAACCGAATATTTAGTGAGCGATCCTGTTATGGAAACCGTTACGACTTTAACTTACGAAGACATGAATAAAGTACGTTTTGCCAAAGGCGCTTTTGCGCCTCGAGGCCAAATGTACTATCCGATTCAGATTCCAAAAGACGTTGACTTAAAAAGCGCCATCATTAAAGGAATTAAAAATACATGCCGAGATATGTTGGCACCAATGCCAATTGTTGGTGTTCGCGGTATCAAATTTGTTTCGAAGCAAATTAGAAAATGGCCAATAAAACACGGAACTAAAAAAGCCAATCATTACTTGGCGCAAATGGTTCGTATGCAAGAAGAAATTGGAACTGGAGGCGGTGGTTTCCGTTTTATTTATGCCGCATTTTTACAGGAAGCTTCGGTTATTTTGGGTAACGAAGAACTAAAAGAACTTTCTAAAGAAATGACAAAAATTGGAGATTCATGGCGTGATTTTGCTGTTGAAGCTTCAAGAATTTACAAAAACAGAAGTGCTAAAGAAGATGCTTACAATACTATTGCCGATGAACTTTTGGACATTGCCAATAGAGAAGAAATCTTTTTCAAAAAACTAAAAAAAGCAATCAGCTAAAATCATATTTTGCAGTCTATCATTCAAATAGAATCCCTTTCGAAAAAGTACAAAAATGCAGAAATGTATTCTTTGAACAATGTTTCGCTAAACATAAATGAAGGTCAGATTTTTGGTTTACTTGGACCTAACGGCGCTGGAAAAACCACTTTAATTTCCATGCTTTGCGGATTGGTAAAACCAACTTCAGGACATTTTACAATTGATGGTTTAGATTATCAGCATCATTCCTCAAAAATTAAAAAAATTATAGGCGTTGTTCCTCAAGAATATGCTTTGTATCCGACTTTGACTGCTAGAGAAAATCTGCTTTATTTTGGAAGTATGTATGGTTTAAAAGGTTCTGATTTAAAAGACAAAGTGATTGAAGCTTTAGATCTTTTAGGTTTATTGAAATTTGCCGATAAACAAGTTCAAACTTTTTCTGGCGGAATGAAACGTCGTGTGAACCTGATTGCGGGAATTCTGCATAAACCAAAAGTTTTGTTTTTGGATGAACCAACTGTTGGTGTTGATGTACATTCTAAAACGGCCATCATCGATTATTTGAAAGTTTTAAACCAAAACGGAACAACCATTATTTATACATCGCATCATTTGGCTGAAGCCGAAGATTTCTGTACGCAAATCGCCATTTTAGATCAGGGACAGATTTATGCGCAGGCAACTCCATCAGCATTGATTGAAGAAACAAAAGATGCTCGAAATCTTGAAGATGTTTTTATTTCATTAACTGGTAAAGCGTTGAGAGATGGTATATAAAATTTGGATGTCGGTAGTAAAAGAATTCCTTTTGCTAAAAAGAGATTTAGGCGGATTGATTATTTTATTCATCATGCCTTTGGTTTTGGTCATTGCCGTAACCTTAATTCAAGACAGTACTTTTAAAGCAGTAACCGATTCTAAAATTCAAATTCTTTTAGTCGATAAAGACAAAGGATCTGTTTCGAAAACTGTTTTTGAAAATTTAGAAAAAAGCAGCTATTTTACTGTTGTAACACAAATTGACAATCAACCGATTACCGAAGAAATTGCCAGAGAAAATGTGTACAAAGGAAAATTCCAATTGGCAATTGTAATTCCAGAAAATCTAAGTTCTGATTTACAAGCAAAAGTGGATCAGAATGTAGAGAAAATCGTCAGTAATTTAGGTTTGACTGATAGTACTGTAACTGCAGAACCTCAGCGTGTTATTAAAGAAAAAGAAGTAAAACTATATTTTGATCCAGCCGTTCAAATGAGTTTCAAAAATGCGGTGATGAGTTCGATCGACAAAATGATTTCGCAGATTGAAACCAAATCGATTTATTCGACTTTCCAAAAACAATTAGGAGAAGACACAATCGATTTTGAGCAAAAAAGTTTTATTTCTTTTAAAGAAATAATTCCGAGAATCAACAACAAAGAAGTTCGTCCGAATTCCGTTCAACACAACGTTCCGGCTTGGACACTTTTTGCTATCTTTTTTATTGTGATTCCGTTATCAATCAATATTGTAAAAGAAAAATCACAAGGAACTTTTGTTCGATTAAGAACCAATCCTGTTTCCAATTTAATTGTGATTATTGGAAAAACCATTACTTACTCGATCATTTGTATGATTCAGTTTTATATGATGGTTGCCGTTGCCGTTTTCTTATTTCCATCCATCGGACTGCCTTCTTTAAATATCGAAGGACATTTCTTTTTGACCAGTGTTGTGGCCTTATTTTCAGGTTTTGCAGCAATCGGCTTCGGAATTTTATTAGGAACTGTTGCAAGCACGCAAGAACAATCTGCTCCTTTTGGTGCCACAAGTGTGATCATTTTGGCTGCAATTGGAGGCGTTTGGGTTCCTGTTTTCGCCATGCCAAAAGTCATGCAGTATATAGCAAAATCTTCTCCAATGAACTGGGGATTAGAAGCTTTTTATGACGTGTTGCTTCGCAGCGTTTCTTTCGTCGAAATCATTCCAAAAATAAGTTTGTTATTTTTGTTTTTCATTATTACAACTTCCATCGCATTATTTTATGATAAAAAGAAAAGAGCAGTTTAACGAGGCTACAGACTTGACCGTTTCACACGAAATCAGAATTCGTTTTAACGAAACAGATCCGCTTGGAATTGTTTGGCACGGAAACTATATCACGTATTTTGAAGATGGACGCGAAGCATTTGGACGTGAACACGGACTTACCTATTTGGATATTGCCGCTACGGGTTACACGACGCCAATCGTAAAATCGACTTGCGAACATAAATTGTCTTTGCGTTATGGTGATGTGGTTACAATTGAAACAACGGTTGTTGACACGCCAGCTGCCAAAATGATTTACCGTTTTAAAATTATTGATGATAAAGGAGAAGTGGCTTGCACGGGAGAGACTGTTCAGGTTTTTTTAGATAATGAAGGGAATTTAATGCTGACGAATCCTCCTTTTTATGAGGAATGGAAAAGGAAAGTTGGTCTATTGAAATAGTTTTTTAGCCACGAATTACACAAATTTTCACAAATTAAAAATCAGTGTAAATCTGCTAGATCTGCGAGCAAAAAAATTAAACACATAGAATCATAGAATTTAAAAGTCAATAAAAAGACGTAAATAAAATCTAGATTTTACACATAGCTATGTTTGTTTAAATAAATGAAATGCCTTTTTTAAGTAAACAAAAACTATGTTTCTATGTGTTAAAATAAATATACCTACAAGGTTTTGAAAACCTTACAGGAGAAATCGAGAAATAAAATGATAAGAGAAATATACATTACCGAAACGAATTGTATCACGCCTTTAGGTTTTGATGTGGAATCGAACATCGAAGCGATTCTTCGTGGCGATTCTGGAATTCAGCTCCATAACGATGTTTCTTTGATGCCGAATTCATTTTATGCGTCGATTATCAACAATGAAAAAATAAACAGCGCTTTTGCAAAAATCAGCGCTGAGACAAAATATTCCCGTTTAGAAAAAATGATGATTTTGGCTTTAGAACCGATTATCAGAAATTCTAAAGTCGAATTAAACTCAAAAACTGCTTTTATACTTTCTACCACAAAAGGAAATGTAACGGCTTTACAACACAATTCTGAGGAAAGCTTTAACAACGCACATTTAGATGTTTTGGCAAAAAATATTGCTGATTTCTTCGGATTTCAAACACAGCCAATTGTAGTTTCAAATGCTTGTGTTTCTGGAATTTTAGCCGTTTCTGTTGCCAAAAGAATGATTAAGTCCGAGCTTTATGATAACATTTTTGTTGTGGCTGGTGATGAAGTTTCAGAATTTGTTTTGTCTGGTTTTAATGCTTTTCAAGCGATGAGCGAACTGCCCTGCAAACCCTATTCTAAAAACAGAACAGGCGTAAGTTTAGGCGAAGCAACTGCAGCCGTTTTGGTTTCGGCGGAAGCCAAAAACGCCAAAATAAAAGTAATTGGCGACAGTTCGATAAACGATGCGAATCATATTTCAGGTCCATCAAGAACAGGTGAAGGTTTGTTTAGAAGTATTCAGAATGCATTGAAAGAAGCTCAAATTGAAGCAACCAAATTAGATTATATTTCAGCACACGGAACAGCAACACCTTATAACGACGAAATGGAAGCGATTGCTTTAAATCGTTTGGATTTAAAAAACGTTCCCATTAATAGTTTAAAAGGATTTTATGGTCATACATTAGGTGCTTCTGGATTATTGGAAACGGTTATCGCGATAGAATCTGCCAATCAAAATACGCTTTTTGAATCTAAAGGTTTTGATGAAATTGGTGTAAGCGAATCTATTAATGTAATTGAGAAAAACGAAGAAAAGAATATTGAATATTTCCTAAAAACAGCTTCTGGTTTTGGAGGTTGTAATACAGCTGTGGTTTTTGAAAAAGTGAAACACTAATTACACAAATTTTCACGAAATAATCGGTGTCAATTCGTGAAATTCGTGTTTAAATTAAAAAAATGACAAACAAAACCAACATACAATCCTACATCAAAATTGAAAACAACGAAATTGTTCTCAATGGAACTTCTGTATTCAAAATTGAACCAACCGATTTTGCAGATTTCGCCAAACAAGCGTATCGTAATTTTGAAATGCAGTATCCAAAATTTTTCAAAATGGATGCTTTGAGCAAACTGGCTTTTTTAGGATCAGAACTGCTTTTGAGTCCGATTACCTCAACAAAAGAGGAAAATAATATCGCTTTGGTTTTGGCCAATAAATCATCAAGTTTAGATACCGATGTAAAATATCAGGAATCCATTTCAGACAAAGAAAATTATTTTCCGAGTCCGGCGGTTTTTGTTTATACGCTACCAAATATTTGTTTGGGCGAAATAAGTATCCGTCATCAGCTAAAAAGTGAGAATTCTTTCTTTATATTTGACACCTTTAACACCGAATTTATGTCCAATTATTCTAATATTCTTCTGAATACGAATAAGGCAGATGTAGTTTTATGCGGTTGGGTAGAATTTTTTAATGACAGTTATAAAGCCTTTCTTTGTACCATTAGTAGAACAGAAAGCACAGAATATAAAAACGAAACTATCAATACATTATACAATAAATAATCATGGAAGCATTAAAAGAAGAATTAAAAAACAAAATCATAACTACTTTAAACCTTGAAGATATCGCAGTTGAAGACATTGCAGATAACGATCCTTTGTTTGGAGACGGTTTAGGTTTAGACTCAATTGATGCACTTGAATTGATCGTGATTTTAGATAAAGATTACGGAATTAAATTAGTTGACCCGAAAGAAGGAAAAACAATTTTCCAATCTATCGAAACTATGGCAGCATATATCAGCGCAAATAGAACGAAGTAATTTGCATAAACTTTGTCAAAGAGTTGCTATTTAAAAAAGCTTAAAAAACTTTGCGACTCTGCGACTTTGCGAAATTAAATTACAAGCTTCTTTCACTTAACTGTGAGAAATTTGCTCGCAAAGACGCGAAGACGCAAAGTTTAATCTAAAATCTAAAATCATAAATCTAAAATTAGATGAAGGGTGTTGCTATAACGGGAATGGGAATTATTTCTGCGATTGGTAATTCGGTTGAGGAAAATTATCTTTCGTTGATCGAAAATAAAATCGGTGTTTCTCGCATTCAAAATATTTCGACGGTTCATGCAGATGTGATCAAAGTTGGCGAAATCAAAAAAACCAACGAAGAACTGATCAATGAACTGCAGTTAAACGAGAATAATAATTTCTCCAGAACCGCTATGATTGGTACTTTGGCAGCAAAACAAGCTGTTGAAAATGCCGGCATTACTGCTATCAATGAATTTAGAACTGGACTTATTTCGGCTACAAGCGTGGGCGGAATGGACATGACAGAGAAACATTATTACGATTATTTCGAAAAACCAGAATTGGTTAAATATATTACCTGCCATGACGGTGGTGATGTTGCCGAAAAAATTGCGGAAGAATTAGGTTTAAAAGGAATGGTAACAACCATTAGTACCGCTTGTTCATCTGCAGCCAATTCAATTATGCTGGGCGCAAGATTAATCAAAACAGGAAAATTAGATCGCGTAATTGTAGGTGGAGCCGATGCTTTGGCAAAATTCACCATCAACGGATTTAAAACTTTGATGATTTTATCTGACGATTACAACAAACCTTTCGACAATAATAGAAAAGGATTAAATCTTGGAGAAGCTGCAGCTTTTCTAGTTTTAGAATCAGATGAAGTTGTTGCCAAACAAAACAAAAAAGTACTGGCAAGAGTTTCGGGTTACGGAAATGCAAATGACGCTTACCACCAAACGGCCTCTTCAGAAAATGGAGACGGTGCTTATTTGGCAATGAAAAAAGCATTTGAAGTTTCAGGCTTAAAACCTTCTGAAATTGATTATATCAACGTACACGGAACCGCAACGCCAAACAATGATTTATCTGAAGGAAGAGCTTTAAAACGAATTTACGAAGACGAAAAAGTTCCAGATTTCAGTTCTACAAAACCTTTTACGGGGCACACTTTAGCAGCCGCTGCTGCAATTGAAGCTGTTTACAGTGTTTTGGCCATTCAAAACAATGTGGTGTATCCAAATTTGAATTTTGAAACTCAAATGGAAGAATTTGATTTGACACCACAAACTGTTGCAAAAAATAAAACTATCGAACATGTTTTATCGAATTCTTTCGGATTTGGAGGAAACTGTTCAACCCTTATATTTTCAAAAAGCTAATGAAGAAAACATATATAAATGGAGTAGGCTGTATTTCGACTCAAAAAACATTTGATACTGTTTTTTTGGAAGAAGCTGTTATAAATCATGACCAAAATGTACTGGCAATAGTACCGCCAGCTTACAAAGAATATATTTCGCCTGCTGCAAGCCGTAGAATGGCAAAAGGTGTAAAAAACGGAATTGTTGCTTCGACTTTAGCCATGAAAGATGCAAACATTGAGAATGTCGATGCGATTATTACCGGAACTGGTTTAGGTTGTATTGAAGATTCTGAAAAATTCCTGAAAAGTATTTTAGATAATAAAGAAGAGTTCTTGACTCCAACTTCTTTTATCCAATCGACTCACAATACCGTTGGTGCGCAAATTGCGCTTTTACAGCAATGCAAAGGTTACAATTTCACTTACGTGAATGGCGCAGTTTCTTTTGAATCGGCACTTTTGGATGCGAAAATGCAGATTGAAGAAGACGAAGCAAATTCAATTTTAGTTGGCGGTGTTGATGAAAATGGCGATTATACTACTGCCCTTTTCAAATTAAATGGAAGAATCAAAAAAGATAATTCGGCTCCTTACGATGTTTTAACTTCTACTACAAGTGGTGCCGTTTATGGAGAAGGTGCTAGTTTTTTTGTTTTAGAAAATGAAAGAAAAGACAACACATACGCCGAACTTTTGGATGTTGCTATTGTCAATACTTTAGAAGAAAATGAAGTTGAAGCAGAAATTGTATCTTTTCTAAAATCAAATAATTTAGAAATTTCAGATATTGATGCTTTGGTTTTAGGTTTTGACGGAAATGTCAATTTTGAAAATTATTATAGAAATCTGACTGAAAATGCTTTTGCTCAAACGCCTGTTTTATATTACAAACATTTAAGCGGAGAATATGATACAGCTTCGGCATTTGCTTTCTGGATGGCTTCTAAAATTTTGAAAACGCAAGAAATTCCAGAAATTACAAAAGTAAATTCGGTTGCAAAACCAGCTTACAAAACTATTTTATTGTACAATCAATTAAGTGGCAAAAATCATAGTTTTACGTTACTTTCAAAATGATAACGCATAAAAACATCTCGATATTTTTTATCCTTTTATTGCTTTTAATGTTTCTTGGAAACTTTTTGATGCCAATAAATATAGGGTTGTATTTGGCTGTAATTTTTCTTTGGCTTGGAATAAATGCTTTGGGTTCTTCTAGAATTTCATCCAATTACCATGTAAAAGCCTTTTGCCATAATCCTTTAGAAAAAGAAAAAAAAATAGCGCTTACTTTTGATGATGGTCCGAGCATTTATACTTTGGAAGTTTTAGAACTTTTAAAAAAATACAATGTCAAAGCGACTTTTTTCTGCATTGGAAAAAATATCGAAACACATCCTGAAATTATTCAAAAAGTAATTTCTGAAGGACATTTGGTTGGAAATCATTCGTATTCACATTCTAAATTTTTTGATTTTTATAATGCCAAAAGAATAACCGAAGAACTTCAGAAAACAGATCAGCTTCTGGAGAAATTCACTTCCAAAAAAATAAACTTTTTTCGTCCGCCTTACGGAGTTACAACGCCGTCGATTCGAAGAGCTTTGAAAATCACTGGACACAAAGTCATTGGATGGAATATTCGTTCGCTTGACGGAGGAACTACAGATGTGGAATCAATTTTGAATCGAATTAAAAAACGCGTTTCTCCCGGCGGAATCGTACTTTTGCATGATACAGGAAAACATTCTGTGTTAGTCTTGGAACAGTTTTTGCAATTTTTACAGCAAAATAATTATCAAGTCGTTTCAATTGAAGAACTTTTGAATCTTAAAGCTTATGCGAACTAAAATATTTTTATTCTTATTTTTTACCGTTTTAAATTTCAGTTTATCTGCGCAAGAACAAAAAATGACTGCAGCAGAAATTGCACAATTTAAAGAAGACGTCAATGTAGTGGCAAAAAAAATCAAAACATTAAGTACTGATTTTGTTCAGTACAAACATTTGGATTTTTTATCGAAAGACATTGAAACTTCGGGAAAAATGATTTTTAAAGAACCTTCACTTCTGCAATGGCAATATAAAAAACCATACAATTACAGCATTACTTTCAAAAACGGAAAAATCCTGATTAATGATGAAGGAAAGAAAAGTGCTGTTGATATTGGAAACAGTAAAATCTTTGCCCGCATCAACAAATTAATTGTGGGAAGTGTAAGCGGTAATATGTTTGACGATAAAGAATTTACGATTTCCTATTTTAAACTAAAAGGACAAAATCTAGCTAAGTTTCTTCCGAAAGATGCGACGCTGAAAAAATACATCAAACAGATTGAACTGACTTTTGACAAAGAAGAAGCAACTGTGGTTCAGGTAAAATTATTAGAATCATCTGAAGATTATACACGAATTGTACTCAAAAATAAAGTGATCAATGCAAAAATCGACGATTCAGTTTTTACTAATTAATTGTCTTCTGGCAATTGTTTTAGTTTCTTGTGGCTCAGTCACAAAAAACTATACATCTAAAAAATTAGACAAAACGGCTGTAGAAGTTCCGTACTTTTCCGATTCAAAAACCGATTATGTTTACAAAACCAATATCAGTGTTTACGGAAATGAATTGTCGGGAATTTTCATTGCCAAGAAAATAAATGATACGACACATCGAATTGTTTTTACAACAGAATTCGGCAACAAATTAATGGATTTTGAAATTTCGGAAAACGATTTTAAAGTCAATTCGATTGTTTCAGAATTGGATCGAAAAATATTGATTAATACTTTAAAAGAAGATTTCAGACTTCTTCTAAAAAAACAATATTTGATTCAGGAAGAATTTGAAAATGAATCGGCAGACATTTACAAATCGAAAGATGGCAAACGAGACAATTATATTTTCATCTCCAAAAAAGAGCAAAAATTAGAAAAGATCGTTCACGCGTCTAAAACAAAAGAAAAATTTACACTGCTTTTCAGTTCAGAAAACAATATTTTTGCTGAAAAGATTCAGATAATTCATCAGAATATTAAATTAAAAATTGAACTGAATTATTTCAAATCAGAATAGAAAATTAAACTAACCATAAACTTTAAATCAATTAGAAATGAGAAAATTTATTGTAATTGCATTTGTTTTATTCATCGGAATAAAATCAGAAGCGCAGGTAAGAGTAAGTCCAGGACTTAGAGGAGGTTTGAACGTCTCAACATTAACCAATATTGATGACAATAATTCTAAAACCGATTTTTATGTTGGTGGATTAGTGGATATCAGATTCAATAAATTTTTCTCTTTACAGCCAGAGATTACGTATTCTAGACAAGGTGATGAAGGAAGAGAATATTTCAACAATGGCAGTTATCGTTATGTAAATTACGAGCTAAATTATATAACGTTTGGAGCGGTTGCTAAATTTAACTTTAATGGTGGAGGTTTTCACCTGTTGGCAGGTCCGTCTTTAGATTTTAAAGTTGGTGATAATTACATCAATTCTAAACCGGAAGATTTAGATTTAGCAATAGTTGGAGGTATTGGTTATACACTTCCAAACGGTCTTACATTTGAAGCGAGAATTAAACAAGGATTGGTTGATATTTATGGCTATGATTATTACAATAACGACGGATATTACACTGATGACGCCATTTTAAATCAGGTTTTTCAAATTGGTATCAGTTATAAGTTTAAGACAAAATAAAAAAACATGAATAGAAGAATATTACTTTTTATTGCTGTTTTTTTTGCAGTTTTAAATCTAAAAGCCCAAATGAGTGTTAAACCCGGTTTAAGAGGTGGATTTAGTTTTTCTACGATTTCTGAAATGCATGCCGATTATAAAACTGATTTTTATGCGGGTGGTTTTGCCGAAATTAAAATCACAAAACTTTATGCGCTACAACCGGAGATTAATTACACTAGACAAGGTTCTAATAATGTAGCCCGAAATTATTTTGATGAAAATACTCAAACGAATAGAACAGAACATTTAGATCTTGAAATAAACTATTTGTCAATTTCTGTGATCAACAAGTTTACGCTTCCGCAAGGAATTCAGTTTCAGGCGGGGCCAACTTTAGATGTTCTGTTAAATGATAATCTGGCAGTTAGAAAAGCACAAAATGATCTTGGTCTGGTTTTAGGAGTTGCTTATGCACTTCCTTCGGGATTGACATTTGAAGCTCGATTTAAGAAAGGTCTGCTTGATGTTTTGAGTAGTGATTATTATCAAAACGACTCCAATAATTATTATTTGTTTGGAGATTATAATACAAATATTAATTTTCAGTTGGGAGTTTCCTATTCATTTGGAAAATAAAAATTATGATTTTAAAAGATTTTTACAAAATACTATCGGAAGAGAAAATCTCCGATTCAAAATATAATGTTACGATTTTAGTCAATGAAAAACATGAGGTTTTTAAAGGACATTTCCCTGGAAATCCAATTATGCCTGGTGTTTGCATGATTCAGATTATCAAAGAACTTACAGAATCTATTACTAAAAGTTCCTTGATGATTCAGTCTTTGGCAAATGTAAAATTCATGGCGCTTATTAATCCAGAAGTTAATCCAGAATTACGTTTGGAACTTGATATTACAACTACTGAAGACGGTTTGGTAAAAGTGAAAAACACGACTTACTTTAACGACACGACTGCTCTTAAACTGAGCAATGTGTACAAAAAAATATAATTATGAAATTACTACTGACCTTACTTTTATGGGTAAATTTTGTGGGAGCACCTGATCTAGCTTCTATTCGAAAAGTTTATCCAGACGTGGCAAAATCAGAAGCAAATGCTAAAGAGTTTGTAGCAAAACTTGCTGGCATTTCTCATAATGATGATAAAATTTTAGTGGCTTACAAAGCGGCTTCTATTCTGGTAGATTCTAAGTTTGAGAAAAAATTAGGTGAAAAAATTGAGCGTTTTAAAGAAGGTGCTAAACTTCTTGAAGCCACCATAAAAAGCGATCCAAGTAATATCGAAATGAGAATGATCAGACTGAGCGTTCAGGAAGATGTTCCAGGTATTACGGGTTACAAGAAAAATATCAAAGAAGATAAAAAATTCATTACAACGTATTATGCAGCGCAAGGTGCAGCTTTGAAAGAATATCTTAAAGACTTCGTTTTACAATCTAAAAGTTTCTCTGAAAAAGAGAAGCAATTTGTAAAGTAAGCTCAAAAAAAATCTCATGAAATCACAGCAGGAATTGCTTAATTCGATCAACTTTTGCGTTATTGTACCTACGTATAATAATGAAAAAACACTGAAAAAAGTACTGGATTCTATTTTAGATTTCACCTCAAATGTTATTATTGTAAATGATGGTGCGACCGATTCTACAAGCGAAATTTTAAAACAATTTTCGCAGCTCACGCAAATTCATCATCCTAAAAATTTAGGAAAAGGCCGTGCGCTTCGTAATGGATTTAGAAAAGCTTTGGAATTGAATTTTGAATACGCCATCACAATCGATTCTGACGGACAGCATTTTGCATCTGATATTCCTGTTTTCTTAGAAGCCATTCAAGAAGAACCAAATACGCTGTTGATTGGAAGCCGAAATATGACTCAGGAAAATGTTCCCAAAAAGAGCAGTTTCGGAAACAAGTTTTCTAATTTCTGGTTCAAGTTTGAAACTGGGATCAAGTTAGACGACACACAATCTGGGTTTAGATTATATCCGCTTAGATTGTTGCCAAAAAGTTTTTATACCAATAAATTCGAATTTGAAATTGAAGTGATTGTTCGTGCCGCTTGGAAAGGAATTGTTGTTAAAAATATTCCTATTCAGGTTTTGTATGATCCTGCTGAAAGGGTTTCGCATTTTCGTCCATTTCAAGATTTTACACGAATTAGTATTTTAAATACAGTTTTGGTAACCAACGCATTGTTATACATTAAGCCTCGAGATTTCTTTAGAAAAGCAAAAAAAAAAGGCTTTAAAAAATTCTTCCTTGAAGATATTTTAGAAAGTTCTGATTCTAATTTTAAAAAATCGGCAGCTATTGCTTTGGGAATTTTTATTGGACTTTCGCCTTTCTGGGGATTTCAAACTATCTTGCTTTTTACGCTTGCAGCTTTATTCAGGCTCAATAAAGTCATTGCTTTTTTGACATCCAATGTAAGTTTCCCGCCATTCATTCCGCTTATCATATATGGTTCTTTAAAAATTGGAAGCGTTTTTGTTTCTAGCGATGCGCCATTAATTTTAGATAGTTCAATGACGTTTGACGATATTCAAAAAAATGCAGCTCAATATATCGTCGGAAGTCTTATTTTAGCATCCGTTTCAGCATTAACGGTTGGTTTAATAAGTTATTTGCTTTTAACGGCTTTTAGTTCTAAAGACAAACCAAATATTTAAAAAAATTGCCACAGATTAAATGATTTACATAGATTTTTTTGCCACAAATTTCACGAATTTTCACGAATTAATTTTTGATTGTCGAATCTTATAGAGTAAATAAAAATCATTTTTAATCTTATCATCTGTGGCAAGAGACAATTTCATGTTTTTGTAATAATTAATTCGTGAAAATTCGTGAAATTCGTGGCTGAAAAACTTAACCAAAAATCATGCACCAATACTTCTACGCCATTCATTTGTTTGTAAACCGAAGAAAATCTTTATCGGTTCTTTTGGCTGTTTTGATGCTTCTCGTTTTTGGATTTTTTGCGTCAAGATTAAAGTTTGAAGAAGATATTACCAAACTTATTCCGACAAACGATAAAACCGATGTTACAGCAAAAGTTTTAAAACAACTTAATTTTGCCGATAAAACAACCGTAATTTTCAAACTTGAAAAAAATGGATCTGCTGAAGATTTGAAAGAAATGGCAACTGCTTTTTCAGACAGTGTTTCAAAATCCTGCAAACCTTATGTAACAGGAATTCAAGGAAAAATTGACGAAGAAAATATTCAGGAAACTATTGATTTTGTTTACAATAATCTGCCTCTTTTTTTGGATGATCATGATTATAAAAACATAGAACAAAAACTGCAAAAAGACAGTATTGCAGCAACCGTTCAAGGAAATTACAAATCGATTATTTCTCCATCTGGATTCATCACCAAAGATTTTATCCTGCAAGACCCGTTTGGGATTTCGTTTATCGCCTTAAAAAAATTACAACAATTAAATATTGGTGACGATTTTACATTGGAAAATGGTTTTGTAATGACGAAGGACAAAAAGAAATTACTGCTTTTTATCACTTCTAATATTCCATCGAGCGAAACAGAAAAAAACACCCTTTTTGCCGAAAAACTTAAATCGATTCAAGAAAATTTAAATCAACAATTTAAAGATAAAACTTCCATCAGTTATTTTGGTTCAGCTTTGATTGCTGTTGCGAATGCGAATCAGATTAAAAGCGACATTATTCTAACAACATCAATCGCGATGTTTACTTTAATGTCGATTCTGATTTTATTCTACCGAAAAGTTTTAATTCCGCTGATTATTTTTCTTCCAACGGTTTTTGGCGGTTTGTTCGCGGTTGCATTTTTATATTTCGTGAGAGAACAAATTTCAGCAATTTCATTAGGAATTGGTTCTATTTTATTGGGAATCACGATTGATTATTCTATTCATATTCTTACACATTACAAGCATAATAGCGATGTCAAAACATTGTACAAAGACATTACAATGCCTGTAATTATGAGTAGCTCTACAACTGCGGTTGCATTTTTATGTCTGCTTTTTGTAAAATCGGATGCGCTGAATGATCTCGGAATTTTTGCTGCTGTAATTGTTATGGCAACTGGAGTTTTCTCGCTTTTGATTGTGCCTCATTTATATCATCCTAAAGAAAATCCATCAGAACATAAAAAAAATGTGATCGATAAAATGGCGCATTTTTCTTTTCATAACAATAAAATCTTAATCGGACTTTGCGTTATCATTACCATAATTTGCTGTTTTACGTATAATGATGTTGGTTTCAATAACGACTTATCACAGCTGAATTTTATTCCGAAAGAAATTAAAGCTGCCGAAAAACAATTGGAAGAAAGTACCAGTTTAACTTCCAAAACCATTTATGTGGCTTCGTACGGAAAAACGATGGAAGAAGCTTTACAACATAACAGCAAGCTTTTTGGAGATTTGTCAAAAGAAAAACAACAAAACAAAATTCTAAACTTTAGTTCTGTTGGAGGAATTGTACTTTCCAAGGCAGCACAACTTCAAAAAATTGAGAAATGGAATTCATTTTGGACTTCACAGAAAAAACAATTCGTTAAATCAGAATTAATTACTGAAGGAGCTAAACTTGGTTTCAAACCCACCACTTACAATCTATTTTTTGATCATTTAAATTTTGATTTCAAACCAATTTCGGCAGACGATTATTTAAAAATTAAAGCGTTACAACTACAAGAATTCATCACAGAAAAAAATGGTTTTTATACCGTTTCGACTTTGGTAAAAGTTGCGCCGGAACAACGTGATGCTTTTGTAAAATCGGCTTCTAAAAAAGAAAACGTAATTGCAATCGATCGTCAGCAAATGAACGAAACGTTTTTCAGCACTTTAAAAACCGATTTTAATTCGCTTGTCAATTATTCTTTTGTTGCTGTCGTTTTAATTTTATTTTTCTTTTTCCGAAGAATCGAATTGGTTATTATCAGCTGTATTCCAATTGCTTTAACGGGAATTGTAACAGCTGGAATTATGGGGATTTTTGGCATTCAAATGAATATTTTCAGTATGATTGTCTGCACTTTGATTTTTGGTCACGGAGTCGATTTCAGCATTTTTATGACCAGCGCTTTACAAAAAGAATACACAAACGGCGTTAACGAAATTGCTATTTACAGAACCTCAATTATCTTGGCGGTTATCACAACAATTTTGGGAATCGGTGCCATGATTTTTGCTAAACATCCAGCCTTGACTTCTATTTCTGCTGTTTCGTTAATTGGAGTTTTTGCGGCGTTAATTATAACTTTCATTTTCTATCCGATTTTATTCAAACTGTTTTTGTCGAATCGACCGAAAAAAGGAAATCCGCCTTTTCAATTGCGCACTTTTATTCACGGTGTAATTTCGTTTGCTTATTATGGTTTGGGCGGAATCGTAATGTCTATTTTCAGTTTTACCCTAATGCCGATTTTGCCTTTTAGTAAAAAAGCAAAGATGAAAGCTTTCCGATATGTTGTTTCAAAATTCATGAAATCGGTATTGTATTCAAATCCTTTTATTCGCAAAAAAGTCGTTAATAATTATAATGAAACGTTTGAAAAACCAGCGGTAATTATTGCCAATCATTCTTCGTTTTTAGACATTTTGGCAATCGGAATGCTGAGTCCGAAAATCATTTTTCTGGTAAGTGACTGGGTTTACAACTCTCCTATTTTTGGCGGTGTTGTTAGAAAAGCCGGTTTTTATCCTGTTTCTGAAGGATTGGAAGGTGGTGTTGAACATTTGCGTAAAAAAGTAAACGAAGGATATTCGTTAATGGTTTTCCCAGAAGGAACACGTTCCGAAAGTAATGTTGTGAAACGATTCCACAAAGGTGCTTTTTTCCTTGCCGAAGAATTCAATCTAGACATTATTCCTGTTGTTATTCATGGAGCTTCAGAACTGATTCCAAAAGGAGATTTTGTCATTCATCACGGAAAATTAACGGTTACGATTTTAGAAAGAATTGCTCCTGAAAATCTTTCATTCGGAAAAAATTATACCGATCGAACCAAACAAATAAGTGCTTACTTCAAAGCAGAACATCGTAAAATTCGGGAACAGCTTGAAGGTTCAGATTATTTTAAAACTATGCTGATTAACAGCTACGATTATAAAGAAATCGAAATTGGAAACAGTGTCAAAAAAGATTTAAAACAAAATCTAGAAACGTATTACAACCTAAACAAACACATTGAACCAAAAGCAAAAATCCTTCATTTAGGAAATGATTACGGACAATTGGATGTTTTATTAGCTTTACAGGAACCACAACGAAAAATAGTTTCTTTTATTTCTGACGAAGAAAAATTGCTGGTTGCCAAAACCAATTATATCGTATCCAAAAGAAAGATATTGTATTTGGATCAATTGGAATCTACAACAGAAAATCAATATGATGTTCTTTTGATTTCGGATGAAAGTTTTGAAACTGCAATTGAAAAAGTAATTCCAAACGTTTCTTCTATAATTTTAGTGAATTGTTCTCGTTTAAAAAATCAGTTAAAGGATTTTGAAATTATTTCTGAAGAAAATGCTTTAATCGTTTTAAAGAAAAAATAATGAAAAAACAATACGATGTAGTCATAATTGGCAGCGGTTTAGGCGGATTGGTTTCTGCTGTTATTCTGGCAAAAGAAGGTTACAGCGTTTGTGTGCTCGAAAAGAACAATCAATATGGCGGTAATCTGCAGACTTTCGTAAGAGATAAAACCATTTTTGATACCGGAATTCATTATATCGGAGGTTTAGGCGAAGGCCAGAATCTCCATCAATATTTCAAATATATTGGCATAATGGATCATTTGAATCTGAAAAAATTGGATGAAAATGGTTTTGATATTATTTCTTTTGATGACGATAAAACCGAATATCCACATGCGCAGGGTTTCGAAAATTTCATTGAAAAACTAACTCAATATTTTCCAGACGAAAAAGAAAATCTCGAAAAGTATTGCCAGAAAATAAAAGCGGTTTGCAAAACATTTCCGCTTTACAATCTAGAATCTGAAGGAAAATATGACGATGAAATTCTAACGCTTAACGCAAAAGAAACGATTGATTCTTTTACAGAAAACGAAAAATTAAAAGCAGTTCTTTCAGGTTCCAATTTTCTTTATGCTGGTATAGCTGAAAAATCGCCTTTTTATGTTCACGCGCTTGTGGTCAATTCGTACATTGAAAG
This sequence comes from Flavobacterium panacis, assembly GCF_024649945.1. Classification (GTDB taxonomy): domain Bacteria; phylum Bacteroidota; class Bacteroidia; order Flavobacteriales; family Flavobacteriaceae; genus Flavobacterium; species Flavobacterium panacis. The sequence continues at coordinate 238,143 of NZ_JANKMS010000008.1, forward strand.
TTCTTGGAGATGTATCAATGGCGGAAGCCAGATAACGAAACAACTTTTAAAACAACTGAAAAATTACGGTAGCGAATTCTTCAAACATAAAGAAGTTACCAAAATTGAAGTTGAAAATCATAAAGTGAATTCGGTTAAAATGAAAGACGGAACAGCAGTTTCTGGAACGTATTTTATTTCGAACATTGAACCGAAAACGACTTTGAAAATGGTAGGTCAGGAAAATTTCAGAAAACCCTTTTTCAACAGAATTCAGGATCTGGAAAGTGTCCTTTCAGCTTTTAGTTTGTACATTGTTTTTAAACCCAAAACTTTCAAATACATCAATCACAATTATTATCATTTTAAAAGTGCCAATGATGTTTGGACAGCTTATGAATACGACGAAAATTCATGGCCAAAAACTTTTATGGCTTCCATGAATCCGTCAAAAAAAGACGAAGAATGGGCAGACGGAATGACGTTTTTAACCTACATGAAATATGAAGATGTTAAAGCTTGGGAAGATACATTTAATACCACTTTTGAAGAAAATGAAAGAGGGGAAAGTTATGACGAATTCAAAGCTAAAAAAGCAACCAAGTTTCTAGAAGAAATCGAGAAAAAATTTCCAGGAATAAAGGATTGTATCAAATCGGTTCACACTTCTACTCCACTTTCTTATCGTGATTACATTGGCGGAGACGGCGGCAATATGTACGGATATGTTAAAGATTCAAATAATCCGATGAAAACTATGATTCCGACTAAAACTAAGGTAGAAAATCTTTATCTTACAGGCCAAAGTATTAACATGCATGGTGTCTTGGGAGTTACAGTTGGAGCGGTCATAACGTGCTCAGAAATTGTAGGAAAGGAATATCTGCTGGAAAAAATTAAAAAAGCATCTGAATAGTTTTATTATGAAAAACCGAATTCTTTATCTTTTCCTTATCGGTTTTTTAAGCTTGCTGACTTCCTGCGGTACATCAAAATCACAACATCATAAACCAGATTTAACGGCTTATAATAATACAAAACCTGTTGTTACAAAAGTTTCAGACAGCATTTTTATCTCTGGAAAAAATTCACTTTTAAAAAACAAACAAGGTCTTTGGGAATTATATACTCAAGGCGATCCTCTCGAAATTGGTTTAACAACTGGCGCTTTAACCGATTCGCTTTTGCAAAAGCAGCAACGTATTTTTTTCTCTAAAATAACCGATTTTGTTCCATCAAAATTTCAGCAGAAAATACTTCGTCAATTTTTAAAATGGTTCAATCGCAAATTATATTTGAATGTTCCAGACGAATATCAAACCGAGATTTACGGCGTTTCGCAATATACTTCAACTGAATTTGATAACATAGCACCACAATATCAGCGTGGTTTGTATTTGCATGCTGCGCACGACATTGGACATGCATTACAGGATTTAGCTTTGGTTGGCTGTTCCTCTTTTGCTGCTTGGAACGAAAAATCAGAAGATGGAAATTTAATCTTGGCGCGTAACTTTGATTTTTATGTAAATGATGCTTTCGCAGAAAATAAAATAGCCGCTTTTATAAAACCAAAAGAAGGACATCCGTTTATGATGGTAACTTGGCCGGGAATGATTGGTGCAGTTTCTGGAATGAATCTCGAAGGTTTAACCATTACAATAAATGCTTCAAAATCTAAAATTCCGCTTGTTGCAAAAACTCCGATTTCGATTTTAACTCGCGAAATTTTACAGTACGCCAAAAATCTAGATGAAGCCATTGCTATTGCAAAAAAAAGAAAAGTATTTGTTTCTGAATCGATTATGGTTGGAAGTGCCAATGATAACAAAGCCATTTTAATTGAAGTTTCTCCAAACAAAATGGATGTTTACGATGTTCCAAACAGTGATCAATTAATTTGTTCGAATCATTTTCAAGGCGAAGCTTTCAAAGATGATAAAAGAAATCAAGAACAAATTGTCAACAGCCATTCGGAATATCGATATGAAAGAATGCAGGAATTGCTCTCTGAAAATCCAAAAGTAAATCCTGAAATTGCTTCGGAAATTCTTCGAAATAAAGACGGTTTAAAAAATGAAGCTTTGGGTTTTGGAAACGAAAAAGCACTAAATCAGCTTTTGGCGCATCACGGAATTATCTTTAAACCAAAAGAAAAATTAGTTTGGGTTTCGGCAAATCCGTTTCAATTAGGCGAATTTGTTTGTTATGATTTGAATTCGATTTTTAATGAAAACCGAAATGAAACAAAATCATTTCAAAAAGAAAACTTGAATATTGCCAAAGATCCTTTCTTGAAAACCGCTGCTTTTCAGAATTTTAAAAAATTTAAAATTCAAGATCATAAAATAGACTTGATTTTAGAAAAGAAAGAAACCGTTTCTCCTGAGTTTTTTCAGAATTATCAAGCATTAAACCCTGATTATTGGGTTGTATATTATAAGACAGGATTGTACTTTTACCAAAAAAAGGAATTTCTTCAGGCAAAGCTGAATTTTGAAAAAGCTTTAACGTATGAAATTACAACGGCTCCTGAAAAAGAAGAAATTGAAAAATATTTAAAAAAAGTCAAAAGAAAATTAAAATGATTCCAGCAATAGAAAAAGATTCTTTAGAAGAAATTAAAATTTTTCAAGAACAAAAATTAGTTGAACTTTTAGAATATATTAGCGAGAATTCTCCGTTTTACAAAAGACTTTTTGCTGGACAAAATATTGATATTTCGAAAGTTAAAACTCTGGAAGATTTACAATTTTTACCTGTTACCACAAAAGAAGATTTACAACAATATAACGATGATTTTTTATGTGTTCCGCAACATAAAATTATCGATTACGCTACAACATCTGGAACTTTAGGAGATCCCGTAACTTTTGGTTTAACCGATTCTGATTTGGATCGATTGGCTTACAATGAAGCAATTTCTTTCGCTTGCGCTGGAATTGCAGAAGGCGATGTGGTACAATTAATGACGACAATCGACCGAAAATTTATGGCTGGTTTGGCTTATTTTCTTGGTTTAAGAAAATTGAAAGTTGGCGTTATTCGCGTTGGCGCAGGAATTCCGGAAATGCAGTGGGATTCGATTTTGAAATACAATCCGAGTTATTTGATTACGGTTCCTTCTTTCCTTTTGAAATTAATTGAATACGCCGAAATTCACGGAATTGATTATAACAATTCGAGCATAAAAGGGGCAATTTGTATTGGAGAATCTTTGAGAGAACAGGATTTCTCCATGAATATTCTATCGAAAAAAATCACCGATAAATGGAACATCAAGTTGTTTTCGACTTATGCTTCAACAGAAATGAGTACCGCTTTTACAGAATGTGAACATGGAAAAGGCGGACATCATCATCCGGAATTAATCATTGTTGAAGTTCTCGACGAAGACAATATGCCGGTTAAAAACGGTGAAACAGGCGAACTGACTTTTACTACTTTAGGAATTGAAGCGATGCCTTTATTGCGTTTTAAAACGGGAGATATTGTGCAATTTCATGACGAACCTTGTGAATGTGGCAGAAATACTTTGCGTGTTGGGCCAGTTGTCGGTCGTAAAAAACAAATGATCAAGTACAAAGGAACAACATTGTATCCGCCAGCGATGAATGATGTTTTGAGCAGTTTTGATAATATTGAAAATCATTTAATCGAAATTTCAACTAACGATTTAGGTACAGATGAAATCTTGATTAAAATTGCGGTGAAAAATCAATCTCCAGAATTTCTTCAGGAAATAAAAGATCACTTTAGAGCAAAATTGAGAGTGACCCCAAAAATAGAATTTGTTCCAAAAGAGATTCTAAACCCTATAGTTTTCAATCCAATGAGTCGAAAACCAATTAGATTTTTTGATTATAGAACTTAATTTTAAGTTGCTAAGATACTGAGATTCTGAGACTCTAAGTTTTTCTTTTTAAATATCAATCAAGGATAAAAACTCAGAACCTTAGCATCTTAGAAGCTTAGAATCTTTTTAATTGAACTAAATGTTGTAATTTTGCAAAAAATTATGAAGATGGTCAAGATTGGCAACATAGAATTACCCGAATTTCCTTTATTACTCGCACCGATGGAAGATGTTAGTGATCCGCCGTTTCGCAGATTATGCAAAACGCATGGCGCTGACATGATGTACTCTGAATTTATTTCATCGGAAGGATTGATTCGTGATGCTATAAAAAGTAGAATGAAGCTGGATATTTTTGATTACGAACGTCCTGTTGGAATCCAGATTTTTGGTGGTGATGAGGAAGCAATGGAAATGTCTTCTAAAATTGTTTCAACTGTAAAACCAGATTTAGTGGATATCAATTTTGGATGTCCGGTAAAAAAAGTCGTTTGCAGAGGTGCTGGTGCTGGAGTTTTAAAAGATGTTGATTTGATGGTTCGTTTGACACAAGCGGTTATCAAAGGGACTGATTTGCCTGTTACTGTAAAAACACGTTTAGGTTGGGATGAAAACTCGATCAATATTGATGAAGTTGCTGAAAGACTTCAGGATATTGGTGTTCAAGCTTTGACGATTCACGCGAGAACTCGTGCTCAAATGTACAAAGGTCACTCTGACTGGTCGCACATCGCACGTGTAAAAAACAATCCAAGAATTACGATGCCAATTTTCGGAAACGGTGATATCGATAGTCCAGAAAAAGCATTACAATATAAAAACGAATACGGAATTGACGGAATCATGATTGGTCGTGCTGCGATTGGTTATCCGTGGATTTTTAACGAAATAAAACACTATTTCAAAACGGGAGAACACTTACCAGCTCCAACGGTTATTGATCGTGTTGAAGCCGCTAGAAATCATTTGCAATGGTCAATGGATTGGAAAGGCGAACGTTTGGGAATTGTAGAAATGCGCCGTCATTACACCAATTATTTTAAAGGAATTCATTCGTTTAAAGAATTCAAACAAAAATTAGTTACCACCGATGCTCCTGAAGATTTATTCGCTATTATGAAAGAAATCGAACAGGTTTACGCTGGATATGAGTTTGTTTAAAACATAAAAAAAAGACCTTCAATATTGAAGGTCTTTTTTATTTATCATCATAATGAAATCGACATTGTAATATAATACATTTTTGATCAATTCCCTTTGTTCCTGATACTTTATAAACTAATCTATGTTCTCCATTAATTCTTCTTGACCAAAAACTTTTTAAATCATGTCTTAACGGCTCTGGTTTTCCAATTCCTCTAAAAGGATTTTCTCGAACCGATTTTATTAATTCTTTTATTTTTAATACTGTGTCGGTATCGTTTTCAATCCAATACTCAAAATCTTCCCATCCATTTTTTGTAAAACAAATATCCATATCTAATTACAATTCATCTATATTGTAAGATGTCAATTTTCCGTTTTCCAATTGTTCAATAGATTCAGAAAGTCTTGTTCTATTTGCTTTAGTTGATAGTAAATGTTGTGTTTCTAATATCGAATTATATTCTTTCATTGAAATTATTACAACTGCATCTTCCTCAGAATTTCTGGGAACCACAATTATTTCTGATGATTCCGATACTTCATCAAAATAATTTTTTATGTTTTTTCTTAGTGTAGATATGGTGATTGCCTTCATGTTTTAGTACTTTAAATTGTACGTTCAAATGTACAATATTTTACAGTTTCAAATATCTATTTGTAAAATATTTAACTTTAAACAAAAACGACCTAACTGGAGGTCATTTTATTTTTATTAAACCTGAACTCTCTTCCATTTTCCTCTTTTATAGAAAAAGATTCCCGCTAAAGTAATGGCTGTTTCAGCAACTGGAATAGCTATAAAAACTCCTGTTGGTCCCATATTAAAATGTTTTGCCAATACATAAGCTAATGGAATTTGGAACAGCCAAAATCCGAAGAAATTAATTCCAGTTGGTGTCCATGTGTCTCCTGCTCCATTAAACGTATTAATCAAAACCATTCCGATTCCGTAAAAAATAAATCCGATACTCATGATTTGCAATGCTTCAATTGCAACAGTTTTTACTTGTTCGTCATTCGTAAAAAATGAAATAATAAATTGTCCAAAACCTAAAGTAATAATCATAATCGTAGCCATGAAAATCACATTGTATCTCGCTGTTGTATAAACTGATTTTTCGGCGCGTTCTATTTGTTTGGCTCCTAAATTTTGTCCGACCAAAGTTGCAGCAGCATTACTCAATCCCCAAGCTGGAAGAATGAAAAACATCATAATTCTTAATGCGGTTTGATAACCCGCCGAACCGTGATCCCCTCCTGTTGTGGCAACTAATTGCGCTAGGAAAATCCAACTGCAAGATGCAATTACAAATTGCAAAATTCCTGGAGCAGCTATTTTTACTAAAGCTCTTATTTGTATAAAGTCTGGAGCGAAGTACGAAATCTTGATTTTTAAAACTCCATTTCCAAAGAACAAATGATACACTTGATATAAAACTCCAATGGTTCTTCCGATTGTAGTTGCCAAAGCAGCGCCAATTAATCCAAAAGCTGGAACTGGCCCGAAACCGTTAATTAAAACTGGACATAAAATGATATTGCAAATATTCGCGATCCAAAGACTTTTCATGGCTATTGCAGCATTTCCTGCTCCACGGAAAATTCCGTTAATCAAGAATAAAAGCATAATGCACAAACTAGAACCAATCATAATTTGTGTAAATCGGAAACCGTGTTCGGCTGATTCTACTGAGGACCCCATTAAAATCAGAATATCTTTTGCATAAATAATTCCGAAAATACTCATTAAACTATTAATGGCAAAAGCTACAATAATGGCTTGCATTCCTGCTTTTGCAGCAGCGACAGGATCTTTTTCTCCTATTCGTCTTGCTACAACTGCGGTGGCGGCCATGCTCATTCCGATGGCGAGTGAATAAATAACGGTTAATACAGATTCTGTTAAACCAACGGTTTGAATAGCAAAACTGCTATGTTCCAAATGTCCTACAAAATACAAGTCGACCAATGCAAAAACCGATTCCATCATCATTTCTAAAACCATCGGAATGGCTAATAGAATTACGGCTTTTTTTATACTTCCAGAAGTATAATCAAATGATTCGTCGCCATTTAAGGCTTGTTTTAGAGTAGTGAAAATTTTAGAAAATAAACTTTTCTTTATAGATGTTTCTGTCATGATATTTTAGGATAAATAAAAAAATGGCTCAGATGTAAATCTGAACTAAAAAGTAAAACGTAGGTATCCTAATTATTCTAAAAAATAAAGTAGGATTAGGCAGAAACAATCATATGCTGTAGTTATTTAAGACGGTAAATATAATAATATTTTTTAGGAAGATATTAATCCAATAATTTTTTGCTTACACGACTGCTTGCAATTAAAGAAGCTGTAAAACCAAGTGTAACGATAGTTGTCATTACAATTAGAACATTTTCTAATGAAAAAACAACTGGATAAGCCAATGTTGGTGTAATCATTATTAGTTCATATTGCTGTTGTAAAATCACCAATATAATTCCTAAAGCAAGTCCGATTAAACCACCAAAAAAACTTAATAAAGTACCTTGAAGCAAAAATATCCTTCTTAGATAACCGACCTCTGCTCCTAGATTAAAAAGGGTTTTAAGATTTCCTTTTTTTTCTAAAATCATCATAATTAACGCTCCAACCAAATTAAAAAGTGCAACAATAATGACTAAAGTAAAAATGAGATACACAACAATATTTTCGGTGTTAAGCATTTTATATAAAGACTCGTTTAACTGCGCTCTGTTTTTTAAAGTAATCTTGTTTTTAAAAATAGAATTAAGTTGCTTTTTAACTGCATTTTCGTCTGCGTTATCTTTTAACTTGAATTCGATTCCAGAAATTTGATTTGGTTTGTACATTAATAATTCTTGAGCCAGGCCTAAATCTGCAAATACATATTTAGAATCTAACTCTTCACTAATAGAATAAGTTCCGACAGGCAGAACATCTGTTTTATTAAAAGCTTCTTCCGGATTTTCTATTGCGCCTTTACCTGGTTTTGGAGCAAAAACCTGTAACGGATTTTCAAAATCCAGAATTCCCATCGAGAAATTTTGTGTCAATCCATAACCTATTACAACCTGAAAACTATCCGGCTTAAGCCACTGGCCATTAAAAAGCTTTTTCTTAATATCGTTCACAACTGCATAAGAACTGTCAACACCTTTCAAGTAAGTAACTTGTTGTTTGTCTTTAAATAAAAACAAAACACGTTCTTCTATAATCTTAGTGTAAGAAGCAACACCGTCAATTTTCTTAATTTGACTTTCCTGATCTGGCGTAATTAAAAATGACTTTCCGTATGTATTAGTCAATTTTAAATCGGGATCGATTTCGTTGGTAAACGAAAGGCTAAAAACTTTTAAACCGCTAAAGACCGATAAAACCACAAACAAAGCCATCGTACCAACAATGATTCCCATGCTGGCAATTCGATTAATAATATTGATAGCATTATTTTTACTACTGCTAAAAATATAACGTTTGGCTATGTATAAAGGGAAATTCAAATTACGACTTTCTTCTTTTTTCTAAAAGGTCACGATTTTCTATTGGGTTTTCTTTTCCTGCAAGTGCATTGTCGATTTTCTCAATATAATCAAGAGAATCATCAATAAAGAATACCAGATTTGGAACACGACGTAACTGCAAACGAACACGTTGCGACAAATCATGTTTAATTAATGTTGTATTTGTTTTTATTGCCTCTAAAGTTTCTTTGGCTTTCTCTTGTGGAAAAATACTTAAATATACCGTTGCTACAGACAAATCTGTAGTTACACTTACTTTGGATACTGAAATCACCAAATTAGTGATTCCGTTTTTTCTCACTTCACCTTGCAAGATGTCAACCAGATCTTTCTGAAGGACACCGCCTATTTTTTTCTGTCTATTTGTTTCCATTGTGCAAAAATACTAAATTTTAGTGGTTTTATCTGTTCTTTTTAATGGTTTAAAGCCTGATAAAAATCATAATTATTGAGAGAATTATTTTACATCTTTAATGTAAATTTAAAACTAATCTATCATGAAAAAAAGAGAACCAATTAGTCATATCATGACTAAAACTGTAGTGACTGTAAATCAAAATGACGATTTAAGAAAAGTAATTGAAAAATTAAAATCAAATTCTATTCGTCATCTTCCTGTTGTGAATGGCAAAGAAGTAGTTGGAATAATTAGCCGTACCGATATCAACCGTTTAACTTTTAGTACATTGTTTGATGGACAAGAAGGTGTTGACGAAGCTATTTTAGACATGTTGACTATTCCGCAAATAATGACTTCGCACCCTAAAACACTTCCTTCAGATACTATCATCAAAGATCTTGCAACAACTTTTGCTAAGGAAGATTTTCATGCATTACCGGTTGTAGATAATGGAGAATTGAAAGGGATTGTAACAACTACAGATGTTATCAAATATTTTCTGGAACAATATGCTTAAAATAAAAAGGGAGCTCTAATAGGGCTCCCTTAATTTTTTATCTGCTTTGCAGCCATCCTTCCGGATTGTTATTTGAAGTATTTTGAAGAATCAAGAATTTTATAATTGTTTTTCCTGTATCTCCACTTGTTCTTACCCTTCCAATATTCTGCTTAATCGTCACTTTATCTCCTTGACTAACAGAAACGGAACTCAAATTTTGATATACCGTAAAGAAATCTCCATGCTGAATTACAACTGCTTTGTTTACTGGAGAAAGAACGATAACTTTTGAAACTTCTCCTGCAAATACCGCTCTCGCACTAGCACCATCTTCAGTTGTGATTTCAACTCCTGAATTGTGTACCGTAATTGAAGGATGTAAAGGGTGCGGCTGATCTCCATATCCAAGAGAAATAAATCCTTTTTCTACTGGCCAAGGTAATCTTCCTCTGTTCGCTTTAAAATCTGCTGCTAAGATTTTATCTTCTGGTGTCAGTGCAATTTTAGAAGAAGAAACTGGTGCTTTTGCTTCGCTTGAACCAGGATTTGCTTTGGCTCTTTCTGCAGCTGCTTTTCTATTAGCTTCGGCAATCGCTTCACGAATTAAACGATCGATTTGTTTGTCAATACGTTTTGATTCATTTTGTTTGGATCGAATATCTGCAGCAATTTTGTTTTTATCCTTTTTTAAAGAATTAACTAATTTCTGCTGCTCTTTTTTCTCTGCTTCAAGCGTAACTTTTTCCTTTTGGTTTTCAACAATAATTTTCTTTTTCGCCTGTCTTTGTCCGTCCAGTTTTGCATTAAAATCAACTAATTGAGCTGTTTTTGATTGAATCTCAAGACCTTGATTTTTTCTAAAATTAGTATACTGCTTTAAATATTGAGCTCTTTTATAAGCTTGCAAAAAACTTTCAGAAGATAAAATGAACATCGCACGACTTTGCTCAGAACGGCTTTTATAAGATTTTAAAATCATCTCCGCATAATCTTCTTTTAAAACTTTTAGTTCTTTTTTAAGTTTATTAACCTGAACCTGATTAATATACATATCATTACTAATCAGTTTTTCCTGTTTTGCTGTAGTATTGATTAATTTCTCTTTAAGTTTGATTTTATTTGCCTGAATTAAATATTCATTCACAGCAGATTTCTCTTTTTTTCGAACAGATTGAAGCATCTTTTCGTTGTCTCTGATTTCCTGCTGAATTTGAGCTTTACGCTGCTCCAGTTTTTCTTGCTGAGAATCCTGTGCCCACACAAAAGTAGTGGCACAAATTAAAACTAGACTTAGGAGAAATTTTGGCATGTTTCTATTTTTATTTTGCAAATTTACTGAATTGTAACTTTTTTATATCCACTTGGAACGCTGTAAGGAAAAGAAAGTTCTTCGTTAAATGAAATATTATTGTAATTCAGATTAATACTTGTTTTGCCTTTTGGCTGAACAGCATTAATTTCTATACTTGTTGGAAGTGTTCCCTGATTGAAAACTTTACTGTCAGAATAAGCAATTTGTAAATTTCTATTTTCTGATGGCTGAGAGATTTCTTCTTTTTGAATTAAATATTTTTCTGCATCTAAGAAGAATGTTTTCTTCAAATCAGCCTCTTTTTCTTCATCCAGTCTAAAAAGATTTTCTACAATTGTCTGCGTATATTTTCCTTTTCTTAAATCATCAAAAGCTTCTCCAATCAAAAGGTTTTGCACTTTATTATAATCTAAATCAGTTCCAAGCCATTTACTTAAACTTGTAAAATCTCCCTCATAATAAGTACTATTTATTTTTTCGTAATAACTTACTGCAGAAGGCGTTATTAATGCTTTTGCCATTGTGATTCCCAAGAAACGTACGCTAATTAAAATTTGTTTGTCTTTTTCGATTCTAATTTCAGCAGTAACATTCTGGCTTTGTTTTGCATCTACGTATTTTGCACTCGCTTTAATGTATAAAGTTGAAAAATCTAATTTATTCTCATAATGTTTTTCAATTACTTTTTTGTCTTCTTTTGGCGCAACAACCTGACTTGTATTACCTTGTACCGCTACTGCTTTCGTTTTACAGGAAACTACTGCAACAGACAATACCAGTATAGCTATATATTTTTTCATCTGAATTTCTCTTTTACTTTTTCTTTTTTAATAATTCATTTGCCTTCAAAAAGTATTCCTCTTTTTTCTTGGCATCGCCCAATCCATTATATGCTTCTCCTAATTGAATATTAAAATTTGATTCTAATTTTATATCATCAACAACATAATCAAGACCCATTTCCAGAACGGTTTTTGCATTTTTAAATTGTTTTTGCTGATTACTTCCTAATCCGGCATAGTAATAAAACTGAGCCTGACTTGGATAAACTTCTATCAACATCATTGCTCTTTTGGTCATTGGCTCAAATTGTTTGACCTGAGAGTAAGCTTCTAAAAGTAACATATTGGTTTCAAGATCTGTATCTAAATTGGCGCTTAAATCTTTTTCATAATATTTAATCGCATTTTCAAACTGACCTTTACTATGGTAGAATTTTCCAATTTCTTTGGCAACATCAACCTCTTTATCGTTATCAAAATAAGCAATCGCTTTTTCTAAATCTGGTGCGTATTGTGGATTTTTATTTGTATAGATCAAAAACTCATTTAAGGTTCTATGCTTAATTTTTGAATCAATTTTTGAACTTGCCAAAATTGTATTCATTGATTTTATTGCTTTATCTGCTTGATTCGAATCCAAATAAGTTTTAAATAAACTAACCTGTCCCCATTCTGAATTTGGAATTTCTTTGGCTAATTGTTTTGCTACTTCCAATGATTTCTCATTTTCGTTATTCTTTGAATACAAGAAAATAAGATTTAAATAATTTGATTCTTCTTTAGGATCTTTTTTTATCTGCTGAATCAAATTATCAATTTCTGCATTTTGATATTTTCCTTGTGATAAAATCTGCTGCTTATAAATTTCACGATCAGACGATTTTCCGAACTTATCGTTCATTTCATTAATCGCTGTTAATGCTTTATCGTACTGATTGGTAATCATGTATAACGAAATCAGATCATCTTTATATTCTTCGTCAAAAACAATTATTTTCTGAATCGTTTCAATTGCCAACGGATAGTTTTTTGTCTCGTAACTTACATCATAAATTCCGAGCCAAAACCATTTATTTTTAGGATCTAGCTGTGTTGCTTTTTCAAAATTATCTTGTGCATTTCGATAATCTTTAAGTGCCAGATAATTTTTCCCTAATTCAAAATAAGCCACTGCGTCATTGGGTTTTAGTTTAACACATTTCTCCAATGACACAATAGCTTTATCGTAATTTTCAATTCCTTTTTGTTTCAATGATTCATAAAATGAGTCTTGATATTCGTCTGTTGCCATAGCAATATCTTCGGGCTCCGTCTGTGCGAAAGCCGAAAAAGATGTGCTGAATAAAGCAAAAAACAAAACTGCTAAAACTCTTTTTTTGATCATCTTATATTTTAAACAAAATTTGAAACTTTTTAAATTTTAATCTATTCCAAAACTGAATAATCACCAATACTTACGCTGGTAAATTTACCATCATAACTTACATGATTTCCAATCATTGCGTTATCTAAGTTAGCATTTTTAATTTTAGAAAACGTCTGAATTAAACTGTTTTTAATAGTACTGTCTGTTAAATGACATCCCTTTCCAACAGAAACATTTGGGCCAATTGTTGTATTTTTCAAGACTACATTTTCACCAACGTAACAAGGAGGAATAATTGTCGAATTTTCTAAAGTCACACCATAATCTACTAAGTGTTCTCCGTCATTATGAAGAAAACCTAGCATTCTAGAATTTGTTTCTACAGTGACATCTTTATTTCCACAGTCCATCCATTCGTCAACACTTCCAGTTTTGAAAACTTTTCCGTTTGCCATCATTGCTTTGATACCGTCATTAATCTGATATTCGCCACCATTCTGAATATTATTGTCTAAAACATTTTGAAGTTCATTTCTTAAAACTCCAACTTCTTTAAAATAATAAATTCCGATAACCGCTAAATCGCTTACAAATTCTTTTGGTTTCTCAACCAACTCTATAATTTCGTTATTCTGATTTAGTTTTACAACACCAAAAGCTTCTGGTTGATCAACTTGTTTTACCCAGATTACAGCATCTGCTTCTGGATCTAATTCAAAATCTGCTCTAATTAAAGTATCAGCATAAGCAATTACAGCTGGTCCAGACAATGATTCTTTGGCACACATAATTGCATGGCCAGTTCCTAAAGGCTGATCCTGACGGTAGATTGAAGCTTTAGCTCCTAATCCTTTTGCTAAATCTTGTAAACTTGTTACAACATCATCTCCAAAGAAAGCTTCATCTCCTAAAATAAAGGCCACTTCTTCAATAGGTTCTTTTAATATTTTAGCAATATCTTCAACTAAACGATGCACAATTGACTTTCCTGCAACAGGAATTAATGGTTTTGGAACAGTTAATGTATGAGGCCTCAATCTTGATCCACGGCCTGCCATTGGCACAATTATCTTCATTTCTTTATTTGATTTTTATAGGAAGATTCTAAAAAATCTTCATTGGGTTTGGTCTTTCTTTTTTTTGTTTCTGCTACTTACAGAAATTTATTTTACTCCAGTGCTTCCAAAGCCTCCTTCACCTCTTGATGTTTCAGAAAGTGTTTCAACTTCAATCCATTCTGCTCTTTCGTGTTTTGCAATAATCAGCTGTGCGATTCTTTCTCCATTTTCAATTACAAAATCCTCGTTAGATAAATTTACTAAAATTACACCTATTTCTCCTCTGTAATCTGCATCAACGGTACCTGGCGAATTTAAAACCGTTACTCCTTTTTTAGCTGCCAATCCGCTTCTTGGTCTTACCTGTGCTTCGTAGCCAATAGGAAGTTCAATAAAAAGTCCAGTTTTTACAATCGCTCTTTCTAAAGGTTTTAACGTAATTGGTTCCAAAATATTGGCACGCAAGTCCATTCCTGCAGAAGCAATTGTTTCGTAATTTGGTAAATCGTGCTGCGATTTATTGATAATTTGAATTTTCATTTTTAAATATAAAGTTTTTAACTCTGGCTTATTTTCGTTTCATTATTCCCTTTATAGTATCTTTTTCAAAATGGTAAACCAGATACATAAAAGCTAGAAGAAGCGGAATTCCAACATAATATTTTTCTCTAAATCCGTAAAAAGAAATAATCGAAAATAATATCGAAACGCCTAAATAAGCACCAATTTTGTTCATGTCATAAGGAATCGGATAGTATTTATTCCCTAAAATATAAGAAATAAGCATCATACTTCCGTAAGCAGAGATGGTCGCAATTGCAGAACCATAATAACTGTATTTCGGAATTAAAAAATAATTTAAAAGTAAAGTTACAATTGCACCTACAATAGAAATATAAGCTCCGATTTTTGTTTTGTCTGTCAATTTATACCAAACCGATAAGTTGTTGTAAATTCCCAAAAAGAAATTTGCCAAAATAATTAACGGTACCACTTTCATGGCTTCCCAATATGATTTGTTATCTAATAATAAATATTTCAAGACATCAGCAAAAACGATAACACCTAATAAAATCAGGGATCCAAGTATCACAAAATATTTTGTAATTACGGCATAAGTCTGTGGAGCGTTTTCATTTTTTGCATGGCTAAAAAAGAAAGGTTCAATTCCTAATCTGAAAGCTGTTGCAAACAGAACCATAAATAATCCTAATTTGTAACAAGCGGAATAAGCTCCAACTTCAGATTTTGCTAAATTTTCAGGAAGCAAATAACCTAAAAGAATTTTATCAAAATGTTCGTTTACTGCGAAAGCCAAACCTGCAACCAAAATTGGAAGTCCATACTTCATCATTCTCTTCCAAAGTTCCATATCGAATTTTCGTCCAAGCGAAAGATAATTAGGCGAAAGCACAATAAATGTGGCTAAACTTGCTAATAAATTGGCAATAAAAATATAGGCAACCTGGAAGTTTTCTACATATAAATTATCCCAAATCGAATTAGGATTTGCATCTGCTAATTTTGGTAAATACATTAAGAAGAAAATATTCAGTAATAGGTTTATCACCACATTTCCAATTTTAATAGCCGCATAAACCATTGGCCTTTGGTTGGCTCTTAATTTAGAAAACGGAATTAACACCAAAGCATCTAAAACTAAAATCCAAACCGTATACGTAATATATTGAACATCGACTTCTGCAAGGTTTGCCAAAGTATTTCTGAAAATCAGAGCAACAAAAAGAAAAATAATGGAAGTCCAAAAAATGGAAATGGTAGAAGTTGCAATTACATTTTTCTTGTCGTCTTCGGCACTATAGAATCTAAAAAATGCTGTTTCCATTCCATAAGAAAGTACCACGTTAAAGAAAACCATCCAGGACAATACAATTGAAACTTCCCCATATTCAGCAGTTGGCAAAATTCCTGTATATAATCTCACTAATAAAAAACTCAGCATTCTCGGTAAAACTGTTGCCAGTCCGTAAATTGCCGTTTGCTTGAATAGATTTTTATATAATCCCAAAATATAATTGTAATAATGTTTGTAAGGCAAAAATAACCATTTCTTTTGTTTAATGGTATTTTTGTTGATGCAATAAAGAAAAGTTCTTTTTGTTTTTTAGACAGTCATTTTATTTTCGTCTAAGATTTTTACGAAATGAAATCCTCTTGGGGCATAACCTTGATTATAGTAAAATCGATGTGCATCAAAATTTCCAGTAAAAGCATCCAGAACAATACTACTACAATTTAATTCAATTGCTTTTTTCTCTATATAGTCTGTAAGCATTTTTCCAATTCCTTTTGATCGAAATTCTGGATTAACAACAAAATTATCAATCTCAAGATATTTTCCCGTCCATAATTTAGTCCCCGACCAGCAACCTGTTAAACCTAGACATACCTCATTTTCAAAAACTGCAATTTGAGTATAATTATGAGGTATC
This sequence comes from Flavobacterium panacis, assembly GCF_024649945.1. Taxonomy (GTDB): domain Bacteria; phylum Bacteroidota; class Bacteroidia; order Flavobacteriales; family Flavobacteriaceae; genus Flavobacterium; species Flavobacterium panacis. The sequence continues at coordinate 254,519 of NZ_JANKMS010000008.1, forward strand.
ATTTCTAAAAGATAAGTTTCGTATTTCTCGAGGCTTAACTTTGGATACAAATGTTTTATCAATTCTATTTCTGCAGACATTTCTTGGAGTGTGGTCAACTCCTTTATATATAGATTCATAGACTTTTTTACTCTTAATATAATGAAAAATACCGAACAATTTAGTTAACAGTTATATAATTAACACCTAAGAACATGTGAAATATATAAATTATGACAGAAAATTATGTAACAATTTTTAACGAGTCTCTTACTAAATTTGTTTCACAGGGATTGAGAAAGCTAAATACAACCCTTATAAAAAAGGAAGCACTGGGACTAATAAAGCTTGTTTGTTCCCATAAAAGACAAAGCATAAAAGGGATTGAAGTTAGCTAAAATGTAACCCTTATAAAAAAACTAAGCACTGGGACTGATAAAGCTTGTTTGTTCCCATAAAAGACAAAGCACAGGGATTGATTCTGCTGAAATGTAACCCTTAAAAAAACAGAGCCGTGGGACTAATAAAGCTAGTTTGTTCCCAAAAAAGACAAAGCACACAGAGTCAATCTGTCTATTTTTATAAAATGGTAGTGATTCTCAATTTAATACAATTTGAGAATCACCATTTTATAAACATTATTTTTAAAAAAGAATAAAACTTCCAGAATAAAGAAAAGCCAGCATTAGCTGGCTTTTTCTTTTTGTATAATTATTTATTATTATGGATCTCAAAATTAACTTGTTGCTCTGTTTCTTTTGGTTCAGGAATATCTTCTTCCGCAAGGAGTTTTAAGGTTTTATTGGTTACTTTTTTCAGTTTCACAATTCTATTTGCTTGATTTTGAATACATTTTTCAAATAAATTTCTAACCACTCTCGCATTCCCAAAACTTTCATTTTTACTTTCATATAATAATTCAAAAGTATCCATCAGTTTTTCTTTTGCATCTTCCGAAATAATAAAATCAGATTTTGCACAAAATGATTCAAAAATTTGAAGCATTTCTTTCGGAGTAAAATGACTAAAATAAAAGTATCTATTAAAACGAGAGCGTAATCCCGGATTAGATTCTATGAAAATCTGCATCAGATCTGTGTATCCAGCAACCACAACCGCCAAATCTTCACGATGATCTTCCATTCTTTTCAATAATGTATTTACTGCTTCAGCACCATAATCGTTACCAAATGTATTTTGAGTTAAGGTGTATGCCTCATCAATAAATAGCACTCCTCCTAGACTAGATTCTACTGCATTATTTACCTTTGTAGCAGTTTGTCCAACATAACCTGCTATTAATCCCTCTCGATCAGTTTCATACATTTGTCCTTTAGATAAAAATCCTAAATGTTTGAAGATTCTGCTCAAAAGTCTTGCGACAGAAGTTTTTCCTGTTCCTGGAGGACCAGAGAAAACAGTATGAAGAGTAATGTCTACATTTTTTAATCCTTGTTCGGAGCGCTTTTTTTGTATTTCTAATAAATTGATAAGTTCTGAAACATCTTTTTTAACATCTTCTAAACCAATCAATTCATTTAATTCTTTTAGTCCTTTTTCCAGAGTATCTTCTTCCGAAAGATTGTCTATTTCTTTTTTATCTGTTTTTGACTTACTTAAATCTAAACCTAAATAATCGCTAAAAACTGTTGAATTCTCAAACTTATTATCAAATGCCAAATAGATGAAATTTTGATATTTAATTAGAATTTGCTGTAAATGAACGTTCTTTTTTTCAGATAAGGATTTCAAAAGCACGCATTGATTCTCCTTCTGATCTGAGAATAGGATTTTATTCTCGTTTTTTATTTTGATCAGATGATTTTTGAAGTTTTCTGTAAAAATTAATTGATTCAATTCGTTTACAGAATTTTCATCTGCAAAATGTTGGTTGCGTAATGCATCATAATAATACGCTAAAACAAATTCTTGTTTTTCACTTTTTTCTTCTTGTTCTTTTTCGTAAAAATCAATAATGTCTGAAAGAAAAAAATGTTCTGCTTTTAGTAATAATCCTTTTGAAAAAACAGGATTTACTTTCTGATTTATGGTCTCAATAAAATCTGCATCCTGATTTAAGGCACTGCAAACTTCCAGAATTTGCTTGGTTTCTTTTTGCAGTTCTATAATAAATGAAGCCGTAAAAACGGCTTCATTTGCAGAAATGTTTGTTTTTAAATATTTTTTCAGGGACAAAAATGATTCTTCTAAAATCGATATTGGATTGTTTCTCTTTGACATATTCTAATTTAAGAAATCATCATTTGATGTATAATTTCTTTTGATAATTTTAAATGTTCATCACAGTATTCTCTCCAGGCTAATCCCATTTCTCTTAAATCATACTTAGCAACAATTGTAGCATAAGATTGTTTTTTATCGTCAATTGTTGGATATCCAATAACATATATAACTTGTGCTAATTCTAGAGCAAGTTCAATATCGTGTGTTGAGAAAATAACGGTATTAAATTCGGATGAGTTTCCTAACAACTCAAAAGCTTTTTTAACTTCTTGTATGTTTCCTACATCCAATCCTGAAAAAGGCTCATCTAAAACAATAAATTGATCCGATGAAAATAATTGCTCTATAATGGCTGTCCTTTGTCTTTGACCACCAGATAGTTCATTTGGATATTTGTCTGAACAGTCTTTCAATCCCCATTCTTCCAAATATTGCTTAATCTTTTGTTCTTTTTCGTCATTTGAAAGCTTTGTTTTTCTTAAAGAAAATTTAAGAGCCTGATAGACTGTTTTATGTCTGAACAAAGTATACTTTTGATCTACAAAACCAATATCTCCTTCTTTGACATATTTGGCTGTATTTGGTGTATTATTTTCAAAATCCTTAATTAAAATTTTTCCTGATGTAGCAGTAACCAAACCTGTAAGTGCTTTAAAAAAAGTAGATTTTCCTCGCCCCGACCTTCCTACAAAGGCAATTACCTGTCCTGTGCAGTCACTTTCGTCTCGAACAACATCTTTTTCTATGATATTTATATCCTTAATGATAATATTATCATCATAGGCAACACTCAAATTTTCTACATATAATAGCGTCTCTTTATATTCGTGCTTCATGATTATATTTTTGAATATCTAAATATTGTTTTTCTTAAAAAATTGATTCCGCTGTCTAATCCAAGTCCTATAAGTAAAATGATTATCTGAAGCGCAATTATACGTCCGGTATTCATGAATTTATCTGAATTTTTAATTAAAAAACCTAAACCTCCTGAAGCCACAACAATAGATTCTACAGTTACTAACATCATCCAGGTAATGGCCAGATTTTGTCTGATTACATCAATTACATAATCTATTCGTCCTAAAACGATAACTTGCCAAAGTACTTCCCATCGTGTACATTTCAGCATTTTGGCATGATCAAATTCTTCTTGAGGAATATCTTTAACCACAGCGATTAATGATGTTGTCAAAAAAGTAGTCAAGAAAATTACCAAAATCCATATCTGCATCATTCGGGCTTCATGAATGACCATTGTAATATAGAATGATAATCCTGTAAAGGGCAAAAATCTAAATTTGGTTACAAATTCAGATATTGATTTTAATAAAGGAATAGGCCATAAATAAGCAAACAACAATGAAATTAAGGTTGCCAGAAAAATAGAGATAAAACACAATTTTAGAGAATTGAAAATATGCACTACCAAACCTTCTCTATACAATTCGGCAAAACCTGTAAAAACCTGACTTGGCGATGGAAAAAGATGTTTTTGTCCTGATGTTGAAACGAACCAGATCAGAATCAAAAGCAATAACCAAACTATTATAATTGTTGTTTTGGAAGTCTTTGAAATTTTTTCAAAAGGAATAAAATATTTTTTCATATTTATAGAAGAAGGCCATCAAAAGACAGCCTTCTATATTTAATTTATTTTAAGAACGTGATAACTACTCTTCTATTTAATGCTTTTCCTGAAGCAGAATCATTATCTGCAATTGGATCGCTTTGTCCTTTTCCATCAACCATTTGAAAACGATTTGCCGGAATGCCTTTTTGTTTTAAATAATTTACAACTGCTTGAGCTCTGCTTTTTGATAAGGCTAAATTTGAATCTGGATTTCCAACATTATCAGTGTGTCCTACCACAGTAAGTTTGGTATTTTCTGCCTGAACCAAAAGGTTGTAGATTCTTTCTATTTCTTTAATTGATGAATTGGAAATTTCGGCGCTTCCTGTATTAAAGTTAATTTTCCATTCTCCCGAAGCGACTACTTCAGTAGCGTTATTACTATAATCTGCTTTATCTGCAGATGTAGATTCAATATCATTAATATTTTTTAGAAAAAATAAATTTACTGCTTCATCATAACTAACTGGAACACCAACATTTTCATTAAATCCAAATGGGTTTAATTCTGTTAAATACCCTGATACCTGATTATAAACTGATTTATATCTGTTTACTCCATCAGATAAACCAAAATATTGCATTGCATCTGCATAATTAAACACTTTAGAACCTCCCATATTGTAAGTTAAACCATTCTTGGTTTCCTGTTGACCTTTGAACATTTTGTACCAATATTCAGGAGTTTCTATTTGATATGTATCAGCAACTGCCTGTGAGGCTCTTACCTTCCAATCTTCATAATTTTTCATCTGATTTGATGCTGTAAGAGCAGATTTCAGAATATTTGAAACAATTTCAGGATTCTTTTGAGCCCATTCTTTTACTCCAATCACTACAGTTGGCATTTGATTATTAAACTCTTTTGTAGAAACTATATCTACAAAACCTGAAAGTTTGTCAAAAACAGTTTTATCTCCTGGTGTCCAAGTTGCACATCCATCAATTTTTCTATTAACTGACTTTCCTGTTAACTTACCATTTTGAACTTCTTTTAAGGTAACTGTCCATCCTGTTGTTTGCGATTTTATAAGTTCCTCCGCAGATTTAATATAGTCGTCATTTTCAGACGGATAAATATTTACTGCTTCTGCATCATAAGTTGAAGGGTCAGGATTTACTTTTAGTCCATTAGCAAAACAATAATTTACTGTCGTTACCCAGTCACCATCTCCAAGAACTGCAGATATAACAGATCCTTTCATCGATTTTGGGTCAGATTTCCAATTTGGCGGTCCAATTAATTTATCCTCTCCATTACTCATTCCAACAACTCCCATAACTTGTACATGGTACTTATCTTTACCATATTTTTCATTGAGTGATTTTTGCATTGAACTAATATAAAATGGCGCTCCATCACCCATCATCATAATAGCAAAAGCACTTTTATTCGAAGATGGATAATCTTCTCCTTTATCAAATTCTTCAATAAATTTCATTTGCATGTTTCTCAATTCAGAAAGCCAGTCTTGACGAATAATTTCAAGATTAACTCCATTTTTTTCCATTAAAGAACCTTTTGTTGTTTTTGGTCCTCCATTCGAAACAATAATTCCAGATTGAGCATTCCAAGCATAAGCTGCAATTCTAACTAAAGGTTTATTGTTTACTGCTGTAGAAATATCTTTGGATGGAAGTGCTATTTTTTCAGCATTCGTTACATTATTAACATCCATCTGGTTAAGATCGATTCCGCTTAATTGTTTTGAAACTGCCGTTTTAATTCCTGGAGACAAATAATAAATTCCACCTAAAATACCTCCCACCGCAACAATCACAATTAACAACTCTGAAAATGTAGTTAACTTTGCCGTTCTTAAAATTTTTCCCATTACATACTAAAGTTTAATTATTTATTATTTAAAAAATATCACCAAAACCACCACTAGATAATTTATCTTCTTTGGTCATTTTATAATTTTGTCCAGAATACTTTATAGAATCTGGTATTGTATTATTTCCAGTTTTAATTTCGTCAGCAAGCAAATCCAAACGAGAATATAATTCGTCATTATCAACTGAGTATTTAGAAGTCAAAGCATCAATGTCTATCAAGTTTTCAGATGTTTTGGCAATATCTTGAGCAATTGTTGAAGTCACAACCTCTAAAGCATATTCTAATTCCCAATCTTTAGTAAACATCATAGCACTTTTTGCGCTTTCTGTTGCTTCTCTTGCATTTCTGGCAAATTCATATTCTTTTTGAAGCATTTTTACTGTCGCATCAAAATCTGCAATTTTAATGTCAATAGCTGTACCTGCCAAAGTAAGCTTACGATCCATTTTACCCAGCACATTAGCACGAACTCCGTATTTTTGAATAAAACTTTTGCTTTGCTCATATTGTGTCGAAATTCTCTGAGACTCACTTAATTTCTTTGCTAATTCACTTTGCAAAGCCACATACTCATCTGTATCTTTTGCTCCAATTCCATTAACTTTAACAATTTCGTCCATAGCCGATTTAATTTTTTCGGTCTGGCGCTGTAAACTCAAAACATCATTCTGAAAAGATTTAGCTTCTTTTTCAGATTTATTTGCTTCGATCTCCATGTCATTTTTAAGACCTTTTAGTTTTGCTTTTGTATTTTTAAAAACTTCGCGATTTTTAATCATTTTTTGCTTTTGCTCTTCCAATTCACTAAATGGATCACTTTGTATCAAAGCTTTATGAATTCTTTTTGTGGCAAAACGAAGAGCCTTCATAATAACCGGTCTCATCATGATCAAAAAAACCAGAAAAACACCTGTTGCAGATAATGCTATCGCCTGCCCAAGCATTGTAAACAATGGCGGAATGATATAAGTCCATACTAAATAACCTCCTGCTCCAAGTAAACCAATTGCTAATGCTGCGAATAAATATTTCTCACCACTTTTTAGATTAGCAGTTTTTAAGGCGATTTCACCTTTCGATTCGTCAAAATGTTTTAGTATTGGTAGTGATAAAAGTGTACTTTTTTCCTGTTCGTACTTATCCATGTTTTATAAAAATTGATTAATTCCTGTAACTACAGTATTTATTGATGATAAAATTTTTTGTTTTGCTATATCATTAGCTTCAATTTTTTGCTGAATTTCTAAAAGTTCTTTTTCATTTTTAGGATCAATTTTTTGAAGTTCTGCCTTTTTTGATTCTAAATCCTTTTGCATTTCAACAATTTTGCTTTCTAATTCTTCAACACTTTTAGAAAGATTATATTTATCTTGAGTTATAGTAGTATCTAATTCTTTTTTTTTATTTTTACCAATAACATTATATTTTTCATAAACCTTTTCTATTTCTGTTATATAGAAATTAGACTTTTCTAACAGTAGCTCTTTTGTCAAATCAGAGTTAATAGATTTCCCCATTGTAAAGGCCATTTGATAACTTTGCGAATTACTAATACCAACCGCTAAGACAGATTTATACATTTCAAAAAAGTCAAATCCAGGCTCATTGAGTGAATCAAATCCTTTTTCATAAATTTCCAAAACCTCATTCAAAAAAGGATTTTCAGACAAATTCGTATTATTATATTCCAATTGAGATGGAAATGTAGTAACGGGAGTTATTTTTTCTTTTGAATCATTTTCTTTTGATTTTGTTGACTGACTCCCTTCAGTTTCTTCTTCATTTATAAAGAGTTTTTTCCAATTAAAATTTTCTGATGCCATCTTTACTTTCTTTTTTCATTTTTTAGATATTAAAATTGAAATGAATTTCTATGAGGGCAAAAATATACTTTTTAATTCTTTATATAAAGTTTTTCTTTCAAATTAAATATATATTTACTTCTTTTTACTACAAATTAAAAAATAAATAAAAGAATTGAGGAAATGGATACTGTTACTTATGAAGTCTACGAAATCTGCTAAGCGAAAAAAAAGTAAAATATCAGTATGATATATTAGGAAGAAATAAAAAATATATCATGAGTCAAAATTATAGATAGGACTAGTAGTGTATTATTTATTCTATGTAAATAATTGCAAAAAAAAAGCCGGTATAAATACCGGCTTTTTTACTATAATATTGTAATGAATTAACTATCCATTTAAAGCTTCTGCTCCACCAACGATTTCTAAAATCTCACTTGTAATAGCAGCTTGACGAGCTTTATTGTAAGTAAGTTTCAATTGGTTTCTTAATTCAGTTGCGTTATCTGTTGCTTTATGCATTGCGGTCATACGCGCTCCATGCTCAGAAGCAAATGAATCACGGATACCTTTGTACAATTGTGTTTTTAAAGACTTAGGAATTAAAGTCAAAACAATTTCTTCTTTTCCTGGTTCGAAAATATAATCTCCAGTAGAAGCTTTTGCATCAGATTTAATAGGTGCTAACGGTAAAAATTGTTCTGTTTGAACGATTTGTGTCGCAGCATTTTTAAATTGATTGTAAACTAATTCAATTCTATCGTATTCTCCAGATAAAAATTTCTCAGTCAAATTATCTGCAATTCCAGCAACATTTTCAAAAGTTAAATGATCAAAAATTGCATTATGATGACCGTGAACTTTATGTGTTTTGCTTAAAGCGTCATTTCCTTTTTTACCAATAGCAAAAACATCAACTTGCTTTCCAGCGTAAAACTCTGTACGGTTTTTAATCTCTTTAATAATATTTGAATTGAATGCACCACATAAACCTCTATTTGAAGTTATAGCTACAAGCAATACTTTTTTTACTTCACGTTGTGTAGTGTAATCTCCTCCTACTTCACCTTCAAGTGTTGCAGAAAGATCTTGCAATAACTCCGTTAATTTCTCGGCATAAGGACGCATTGCAGTGATTGCATCTTGTGCTTTCTTCAGCTTTGCAGCAGAAACCATTTTCATAGCCGATGTAATTTGCATCGTCGATGAAACGGAAGTAATTCTATTACGGATTTCCTTTAAATTTGCCATCTATTAATTAGAAAATGTGACAATTTGAAAATTAGATAATTAGAAAAATGTTATATCATTTTCTAATTATCTAATTAACGAATTATCTAATTAGTTATATTTTGCTGAGATTTCTTTTGCTGCTTTTTCGATAACATCTGTAATAGCGTCATCTAATTTACCAGCTTTCAACGCGTTAAGCGTATCTTTATGTTTACTGTTTAAGTAAGCTAAGAAATCAGCTTCAAATTCTTTTACTTTTTCTACAGGAACGTTTCTTAATAAGTTTTTAGAACCAGCGTAGATAATAGCTACTTGGTTTTCAACTGTATAAGGATCATTTAAACCTTGTTTCAAGATCTCAACGTTTCTTTTACCTTTTTCAATTACGTTTAAAGTAACAGAATCTAAGTCAGAACCAAATTTAGCGAAAGCTTCTAATTCACGGAATTGAGCTTGGTCTAATTTTAAAGTTCCAGAAACTTTCTTCATAGATTTAATTTGAGCATTACCTCCAACACGAGATACAGAGATACCTACGTTGATAGCAGGACGAACCCCAGAGTTGAACAAATCTCCATCAAGGAAAATCTGACCATCTGTAATAGAGATTACGTTTGTTGGGATATATGCAGAAACGTCACCAGCTTGAGTTTCGATAATTGGTAAAGCAGTTAATGAACCACCACCTTTTACGATAGATTTGATAGAATCTGGTAAATCGTTCATGTTTTTAGCGATACCATCATCAGCGATTACTTTACAAGCACGCTCTAATAAACGAGAGTGTAAGTAGAAAACGTCTCCAGGGTAAGCCTCACGTCCCGGTGGTCTTCTTAATAAAAGAGAAACCTCACGGTAAGCAACAGCTTGTTTAGATAAATCGTCATAAACGATAAGAGCTGGACGACCTGAATCTCTAAAGTATTCTCCAATTGCAGCACCAGCGAATGGAGCATAAACTTGCATTGGAGCTGGGTCAGAAGCATTAGCAGCAACGATAACTGTATAAGCCATTGCTCCTTTTTCTTCTAACATTTTAGCGATTCCTGCTACAGTTGAAGCTTTTTGTCCAATTGCAACATATATACAGAATACAGGTTTTCCTGCATCGTAAAATTCTTTTTGATTTAAGATTGTATCGATACAAACAGTTGATTTACCTGTTTGACGGTCACCGATTACAAGCTCACGCTGTCCACGACCAACTGGGATCATAGCATCAACTGCTTTTACTCCTGTTTGTAATGGCTCAGTTACTGGCTGACGGAAGATAACACCAGGTGCTTTTCTTTCCAAAGGCATTTCGTATAAGTCTCCACCGATTGGTCCTTTTCCATCAATTGGAAAACCAAGAGTGTTAACAACACGTCCTACCATTTGCTCACCTACTTTAAGAGAAGCAATACGTTGAGTTCTTTTTGCAGTAGATCCTTCTTTAAGTCCTGTTGATGGTCCTAAAAGTACAACTCCCACATTATCCTCTTCAAGATTCAATACGATACCTTCCATACCGTTATCAAATTCTACTAACTCTCCATATTGTACATTAGATAGCCCGTAAACACGAGCAATACCGTCTCCAACTTGAAGTACTGTTCCTACTTCCTCTAGCGTAGCACCAGATTCAAAACCTTCTACTTGCTTTCTTAATATTGCTGAAATTTCAGCAGGTTTGATTTCCGCCATCTTAATTTATAATTTAGACACTTTTTGTGTTATAAAAACTAATTACTTAACTCTCTTTTTAATACTTGTAATCTATTTGCAACAGAAGCGTTGTATTGATTATCTCCTATTCTCAAAATAAATCCACCAATAATTGAAGGATCTACTATATTTTCAATTGTAATTTTTTTATCTGATAAAGTTGCAACTTTTGCTAAAACTTTAGCTTCTAAAGCAGCATCCATTGGAATTGCTGTAGTAACTTTCGCTACTTCAACACCATTATTTTCATCAAACAATTTGTTGTATTCTAATGCAATTGCTTTTAGAATTTCAAATCTTTTGTTTTCAAATAATAAATGGAATAATCCTTTTGTAACTCCATTTACATCTGCGAAAACTTCTAGAAGAGCACTTTCTTTAACTTCAACTTTAGTAGTTGGGTTTTCAATAAAAGTACTTAATTCTAAATTTGTTTCAATTGCATTTGCAATTGATTTCATATCGTTATTGACAGCTTCGGCAACACCTTTAGAGTTTGCTAAGTCTAGAATTGCTTTTGCATAACGAATTGCTGCTCTTGTACTTGCCATAATCTTAGTTTAACTTTACGTCACCTAACATTTTCTCAACTAATTTAGTTTGAGATTCTTTGTTAGATAATTCTTCTTTCAATAATTTTTCAGCGATACTTAATGATAAAGTAGAAACCTGAGCTTTTACTTCAGCCATTGCAGCATTTTTTTCGCTTTCGATAGCAGCTTTAGCTTGTTCGATCATTTTTTGACCAGCTTCTTGCGCTTCGTTTTTAGAATCAGCAATCATTTTCTCTTTCATTTCACGAGCTTCTTTCAACATCGCGTCACGTTCTGCACGAGCTTCATTCAAAATTCTTTGATTGTCAGCTTGTAAATTTTCCATTTCTCTTTTTGCATTTTCAGCAGAAAGCAATGCATTTTTAATACCTTCTTCTCTTGAAGTAATAGACTCCATAATTGGTTTCCAAGCAAATTTCACTAAAAGCAAAATTAATACTAACAAGATTAGAGCTTGCCAAAAGAATAAACCGAATGAAAAATCGTTAATTAACTTATCCATTTTATATAACTATATTAAATATTTAATTTCTCTTTTTAAAGTAACAACACCTTTAACCAACCGTTAAAGATGTTGCTATTTTTTTCTTTATTATTTTCCTAAGATTAAAGCAGCAAATGCTAAACCTTCTAATAAAGCAGCGATAATAATCATCGCAGTTTGGATTTTACCAGCAGCTTCTGGCTGACGAGCAATAGCGTCCATAGCAGATCCACCGATTTTACCTAAACCTAAACCTGCACCGATTACTACTAAACCAGCACCTACTAAAGTTGGAATTGTTCCCATAAGTATTTATATATATAAAATTAAACTTCTAATTAAATGATTGCATTTTCTTCTTCGTGTCCGTGACCATCATGGTGGTGATCCTGAACTGCCATACCAATAAACAATGATGATAACATTGTAAAGATAAATGCTTGTAAGAATGCAACTAAAACTTCAATTACAGAGATAAATAATGTCAATCCTAATGAGATTGGCAAATCTGCTGCTAAATTTTTACCCACAAAAATCATAGCGATCAAACTCATAATTACTACGTGACCTGCAGTGATGTTTGCGTACAAACGAATTAATAATGCGAATGGTTTTGTTAGTGTTCCTAAAATTTCAATTGGAGCTAAAATAATTTTCATTGGAACTGGTACTCCAGGCATCCAAAAGATGTGACCCCAATAATCTTTGTTTGCACTAAATTGTGTGATTAAGAAAGTAAATGCTGCTAAACAAACTGTAATAGCAATATTTCCTGTAACATTAATTCCTAGAGGAGTCATTCCTAATAAGTTTAACAACCATACAAAGAAAAATACAGTTAATAGGTAACCCATATATTTACGGTATTTTTTCTCTCCAATATTAGGAACAGCAATTTCATCTCTAATGAAAATGATAAGTGGTTCTAAAACTCTACCAAATCCAGTTGGGATTGGTCCTTTTTTGTATGATTTTGCTAAACCAGTAAACATTAAGAATAATAATACTGATACGAAAAGCATTGAAACAACATTTTTAGTAATTGAAAAATCTAATGGTTTTTCATTTGTTGGATGACCGTGCTCATCGTGATTGATTGTTCCGGCTGCATCTGTTTTGTAAATTTTACCGTGAACTAATTTGTAATAGTTACCGTCAAATTCTGCAACTTCTTCTCCGTGGTGTAATTTTGAAGAAGAGAAAATTTTTAAACCACCATCAATTAAGATAACTGGTAATGAAAAACCATAGCTTTTATGTTCTTTCTCATCTTGAAAGAAAACAAAGTCATGAGAATCCTGTAAGTGGTGATCAATAAAAGCGTCCACTTTTGCTTTCGGATCAAGAGCAACATGCTCTGCTTCTTCGTGAGCATTATGTGAAACTACTTTCTCTTCGTGAATAGTTTCAGTTTGAACATGAGTCGAATCATTCTCTGGATTTGCAAAGCCCATAATAGGCAGAGAAGCTACAAAAGCTGCAAGAATAAAGCTGAGTGGTTTGTTTGAAATCACCATATCGTGGAAAATCTTATTTTTTTACGTTTCTAAAATTTGGTGCAAAGGTACATTTTTTATTAATATTCAAAAGGATATGAAAAATTATTTTTAAACCTTGTTTTAAAGAATTGTTATTTTAACGCTTTTCATTTAATAATCGGATAGTTAAAAGCGTCTGAAATAACAAAAACAGCACAAATGTTATAAAAAAACTAATTTTTTCAACATCAGTTTCTCCTGTTTTGTTTTTTAGAATTGGTTGAAGAACAAAATAAGCCATTAACATTTGCGTAAAAGTTCCAAATAAAAATGCCATTCCGACGATTTCAAAATTCTTCTTTTTTACTATTAATAATATAAGGTATAAGAAAGCAGAAATTCCGAAGAAAAATAAATACAGTATTTCTAAACTGTAGTGGAAGTTTTGATCATCGATTTCGAAAAAAAAGAAAATTGCTTTATGAAGAACATATGTTACTAAAGCAAGACAAAATAAATATAAAACTGGTTTGTAATTCTTTGAAAGCATTTGAAATAAATTTTGTGCAAAGATGCAATATTTATCTCAAGCGATTTTTATTTGTAAACTACTTTGTTTTATTAATGTCATTTACTTGTCGAATTACATTATACAATGCAATTCCAACACCAACTAATACAAAGATGGTGTTGTAATATACTTTGGGACTTGGATGATTTTCGTCTAGCCAGGTTCCGAAATAAGAAAATAGAAAAATAATTACTCCCATTTGAAAAGGAATATTAATAAAGGCTAACCATTTATTTCTTCTATTATTATTCGGCTCCTTTTCCATCTTCTAGCATTATAACCGGATTAGAATGTGCTAGCATTGTACAAGTTGCTGTAAAATCTGCTCCTGGTTCTATTGAAAGTTTTCCAACTGCTACTTCTCCCTGAATTTGTGCAGTCGATTTTATATTGAGGATTTCCAGAACTTTTATTTTTCCATGAAATACTCCTTCTATATCAGCATTGTTACAGATAATTTCTCCTTTGACCGATCCTTTGGCTCCTATTACAATTTTTCCTTGCGAAGTAAAATTTCCAATCAATTCTCCATCTAATCTAAAATCAGCTTTAGAGACTATGTCTCCAACTATTGATGTTCCTTCTACGATTCGGTTCGTTTTTCCAAATTGTTCTGTTCCGGTTTTTTTTACTTTTTCAAACATTATTATGGGGTTTTTGGGGTCATGTAGGCGTCCAGGTTCTTTTTAATTTGAACCACTTTATAATTATCGGTGGATATAACAACTGCAGGATGAGCAATTTTATACTTTTTATCATCTCTCAAAACTCCGGCAACATCCTGGGCATAAGCCTCAGATTTTAAACCATGAATAATTACAAAACTTTCCGTTTTATTGTATTTATCAAAAGATGTCGTCAAGCGTTCAAAATTTTCAACTAACAAAAATACTCTGATCGCTTCTTCAATTTGTTTGAGCGTTTTGGTATCTGTATTAGAAACTGCATATAAAATTTTCCAGCTCTTGTTGTCTGTCGTTGTAAAATTCAATTTTTCTAAAACCGGAACTTGTTTCTCCAGAAGTTCTCTTGCATTTTTCCCTTCCTCACTATTCGGATAATTGTCTGCTACATTTTCCAGACCTTTTTTATAAGCTTCTAAACCATTTACTTTTCCTAAAGTATTGGCTTTTAACAACTCATACTTTGAAACAATATCATCTCCAGAATATTGATTGATGAGATTATCAATATTATCTAAGACTTCATTAAATTTTTCTTCCTCAAAAAGTTTGTACCATTTTTGATATTCTTTGTCCGGACTTGAATTTGGATCTTCCGATTTATTGTTTAAAATCTGAGCATATCTTGAATCTGGATATTTAGATGAAATCTCCGCTTTTATAGCCTCTGCTTTTTGTGGATTTGTAATTTGATAAATCTTATACAAATTATACATCGAAGGCAATACCAGTTTTTCTTCAGGATTGTTACGTAGCAATTGTTCCAGTTTATCGCTGGCCAGATTATATTCTTTAAACTTCTCCTTATATATAAGTCCTAATTGGTAATAGGCAAAATTGCGTTCTTTACCAATACTGTCCATTGCTTTCTCAGATGTTGGAAGTTGTTTGGTATAAAATGCTACAGTATATTTTTCTACAACAACGGTATCTTTTAAAGCAATTGCAACATCTTGATTCGCAATACTATCATTAATTGCAATATCACTAGCCGATTTTACTCCTGCCAATCTCCAGTTTCCTCCCAATGTCCTATTTCCCCACATTTTTCTAAACTGCACTTTTCCATAAGCAACTGTCGTTGGATTATAAAAGTAAAATGTACTCGTTGCATCATTCCCTCCAGGAGGCATTCCTAATCCTCCTCCATCCAGTTCTGCAGGTTTACCTAAAGAATTTGGGTTTACAGCTCCGTTTCCAGAATTATCTGCTCGAGAATTTAAATCGATATTAGCTAATCGTTCTTTCTCTTTTTCTTCTAAAATGCGTTTTGCTTCGTCTTTCTTTTTTAGCTCTGCAATATAATTTTCGAAATAAATCTTCTTTTCAGTAGCTGGAAGATTGTATACCTTAATAATACTATCATTTCGTTTTGCAACTGCTTCGTATTTAATAACGTTATCAAGATTTTTTCTGTTTTTTTCTATGAAAGCATATTCCCTTGTTTTAGGATCCAATTTTACTAGAGTACTGTCATAATATTTTGCAGCCATTGTATAATTTGTATTTTTAAAATACATATTACCAATGTTTCTATATGCTGAAGCCATTAAATAAGGGTCTTTAGATTTTCTACCTAAAGATTTATTGTAAAATTTTAAAGCATTATCCTGATCTTTCTTTTTATCATAATAGACTCCCATTTCATAAAAAAGGAAATCATAATAAGGACGATTTTCACGATCGGTCACTAGTCTATTAAATGTTTTTAAAAAGATGGTATCATTATCCCTTCCGTAATCAAACAACTGTGCTTTTTTCGCGTAAGCGTGCATCATGTATTTACGATCTGCTTTTCGATTTAAATCAATTACTTGATCATAAAAGTAAATGGCACTGTCACGTTTTTCTTCTTCCTGATACATTTGCCCCAGAATAAAACGATATCTCGCACGTTCTTCATTTTTTCTGGTGAATTGTTCTGCGATTCTTAGTTTAGCAACGGCACTGTCTTTTTGTTCTAGGTTTAAAAAAGCTTCTGCTAAAAGAGCATTTGCATCTGCAAAAGTCTGTTTATCTAAATCTGTTTTTTTAAGTAAAAGTTTAATGTTTTTAAGAGCAATCGCATCGTTGCCCAATCGCATATTGGTTTTTTCACGCCAGATTTTAGCCGTGTAAATATTGTTACTTTCGGGATATTTGTACAAGATATAATTGAATGCTTCAATTGCAGGAATAAAGCGCTGATCATAATATCTTGCTTTTCCTAACATAAGATAAGCTTCATCAATCTGCCAGTTTCTTTCTCTTCCCCCAATATTCATGGAGTGTTTCTGAATCGCTTTTGTTGCTTTTGTTTCCGCACGTTCAAAATCAGGATTTTTAGCTTTTTCTCCTTCAGAAAAATTTTCATCAAACTGCATTTTTTCAATAGGCAGTAATTTCCAAAAATTGTCCTCATTATTGCCTTGAATAGATTGTAGACCTTTTTCTAAGCCAATTCCTCCGTTGTACAAAATATTATACTTTGTACCTACTGAGTGTGAAGTTCTAGACAAAAGAGTATTTTTTTTGGTAGAACAAGCTATCAAAAAGAATATGAAAACGAAAGTAAAACTATATTTAAGAGTATTCTTTTTCAATAGAAAAGAGTTTAAAACGATAACTACTAAAAATCAATTTTAGTATATTGACTTGTAAAAATACGCTTCTTTTTGTAATATAGAAATTTAAACTGCAAAAAACAATTCCAGTTCCTGCAAGGTCTCTTTTGAGGTTTGGATATCCTTTACAATTTCCCCTTTATTAAGCGCAACAATTCTATCACAAACTTCGACCGTGTGCTGTAAATCATGGCTTGATACCAAAACTGTTACATTTGGATTGTCGGCCAAATCTTTAATGATTTTTTTGAGTCTACTTACTGTTGTCGGATCCAGATTGGCAAATGGCTCGTCTAAAATTATGACTTCAGGATTTCCTATAAGTGTGGCAATAATTCCAACTTTTTTCTGATTTCCTTTAGATAAATCTCTTAAGTATTTTTTATTTTTTAAAATTTCTCCGTTAAAAAACTCTTCATTTTGTGCTAATAAAGCATCCACATCTGCTTTGTTCTGATTTCGAAGTTCTCCAATAAAATAAAAATATTCTTCGGGAGTTAAGTAACCAATCAGGAAACTCTCATCTAAAAATGAACCTGTAAAAGATTTCCAGTTTTCACTTGTATTAACCTGAATATTATGGTTTAAAATATTTCCTTTTGAAGGCTGAATTAAATCTAAAAGCAAACTGAAAAAAGTAGTTTTTCCTGCTCCGTTATTTCCTACCAATCCGAAACTTTGCCCTTTTGGAATTTCAAGATTTTCTATATTTAAAACTGTTGTATCGTTATATTTTTTTTGAAGTTGATTTACTTGTATCATGGTCATTTCAATTTTAAGTTTTTTGATTTTTGATTCATTCTCGAACTGTCACATTCTCTGACTATCAAATTAATTCTTTTGTTTATAAGCGCTTATAGTACTGTACTTTTCTATTTTGTATCTTTTTTCAATTAATGAAAACACTTTTTCTTTAAATACAAATCCGAGAACTCCGGCTCCAGCAACCAAAGCCAGTGCGATTGGTTTACTTCCAAAATGAAGTCCAAGCCAATACAGTAAAAGAGGTAAAACTATCTTAGGTAATGAAAGAAGCATCGCATTTACGTTAAAAGCTTTTTTATCTCCAAATGCTCCACCGGCATTACTTAAATCTATTGGTGTTTTGGTAAATGCGCCGCCTAAAAGAACTAAATGCGAATTAACTCCAATATTATAAATTGCGCCAACCACTATAGTCAGATAAACTTCCCATCCGAAAAAAAGATAAAATGAAGCCAGAATTGTCGATACAAAAGTTGCAATTACAATCAGCCACCATTTTGATGTGATGTAACCACGATACGGAATATTCTGAGTCATCATGAGCTGATAATACGAACTATCCCAGCTTGGTACAAATTGTCCGAAAACAAATAAAAAACCACCCGATACAAAAATTCCCGCAAAAATGTGCATTACTGGCTTATCATAAGCTTCAATACCTCCCGAAAAAAATAGTAAACCGTAAAACAAAAAGATAAAACTCATAAAAAGAGTCGTTTTTGATCTTTTGTTTCTTTTAATTAATCGAATGTCATTTTTAAGAAACGTTCCAACATTTCCAAACTGATTCAACCATGAAAGGTTTTCTGTAGAGGCAATATCTTCTTTTTGTGAAAGACCAGCATCCAGATATAAATTGTTTTTGAAATATTTAAATGTGAAAAGATATAACCCAATTAGGACTAAAATCGGAATTAAAAATAATCCATCTATATCGTAAAGACTTTGAAAGAACGGACTTGTAAAAACTGTTACATCAAACAGTTTGTAATATTGTGCTCCGCCAAGAGCAATAATTACAGCTACAAAAACAACGAATAACTTATCAATATTGCTTAAAATAATATTCAAAAAATTATTGATGTAAATAAAAGCCATCATGGCTAAATGCCAAAAAATTATCTCAACAACATCATATCCGTTCAAAATTAATACAACCGAAAATGGAATAAAAAACAAGGCGTGTACCCAATTGAAAAAAGATAAAACCGTTTTTCCCAAAGAAAAATGAACGATAGTATTTTTCTGAAACGGCAGTATCAATAAAGGTTTAATATTTAAAACTGGAATTGCCTGTAATAACAAACGTATCGCCAAATCAAACAGAAAATAATAAATTAAAAATCGGTTGATTGTTTGCAACGGCTCTAAATTCATTTTTTTAAGCACATAAAATGCTCCTACTCCCATTCCGATAAAAATTAATGAAAAATAGATCATTAGAAAACCTATTATAATTTTCATTGCCAGGTTTTTACCAAAAGATGCAGATCTTATAAACGCTTTCCATTCAAGGTAAATAAACTTCTTAATCATGGTTTATGGTTTTAGTATTTGTTTAGTAAGAGATCAAATGTAGGAAAACGTTACAAAAAAAGTTAAAAAAAATAATTTCGTGCCAATCATTTAACAGTGGTTTGCTACTTTTGCAGAAAAATTCTATCATGCCTTCATTCTTAAAACTAATAATAAAAGAGGTTAAACGCGAAACTGCAGATGCGGTTTCGATACTTTTTAATGTTCCCGAAGAACTAAAATCTGACTATAAATTTATAGCAGGTCAATATATAAATTTAAAACTAACACTTGACAATCAAGAAATTAGACGTGCTTATTCTATTTGTTCTGCACCAGATAGCGGTGAATTAAGAATTGCAGTTAAAGCGGTAAAAAATGGTCTTTTTTCTCAGTTTGCTAACACCAAACTAAAAGCAGGAGATGTTCTTGAAGTAGGTCAGCCAGAAGGTAAATTTACTTTTGAGCCAGATGCCGAAAGACAAAAAAACTATGCAGCTTTTGTAGCGGGAAGTGGTATAACGCCAGTTCTTTCTATCATAAAATCGGTTTTGAAAAATGAGCCAAAGAGTTCATTTGTATTGGTTTACGGAAACAGAACTCCTGAACAAACTATTTTTCATCAGGAATTGCATGATTTACAATTACAATATGTAGGAAGATTTTTTGTGCATTATGTATTTAGTCAAGCAAAAGCTGAAAACGCTTTGTTTGGAAGAATTGAAAAATCGGCTGTAAATTTTGTTTTAAACAACAAGCATAAAGAATTACAGTTTGATAAATTCTACTTATGTGGTCCAGAAGAAATGATCAATACTGTTTCTAATGTGTTGAAAGAGAAAAATGTAAAAGAATCAGCTATTAAATTTGAACTTTTTACGTCTTCTTCTGAAGAACATGAAATTCAGGGTTCTCAAGAAGGACATACAAAAATTACAGTTTTAGTAGACGATGAAGAAACGACATTTGAAATGTCTAAAAAACAAACCATTCTTGATGCTGCTCTAAAACAAGGTGTTGATGCTCCTTATTCTTGTCAGGGTGGAATCTGCAGCAGTTGTTTGGGACGTGTTACAAAAGGAAGCGCAGAAATGACAAAAAACTCTATTTTAACAGATAGTGAAATTGCCGAAGGTTTAATTTTAACTTGTCAGGCGCATCCAACATCAGAAACTATTTATGTTGATTACGACGACGTATAGTCTTTAAATTCAAAAAAATATAAAATCCAAATTCCAAACTTATTATTGGAATTTGGATTTTTTTTATTTGCATATTTGTCAAAGTTTGGAGTTTGGAACTTGAAGTTTTTAATATTGGAATTTAATCTATTATGAAATCAATTAGAGAAATATTTAGAAGCAATCAATCGCTTCTTGAAGAACCTGAAGTTATTCAGCTTGTCGATTATTGTTCGGAATTGCAAGATGAAATTGTGGAACTCAAATTTCAGAAAACAGATAACAAAGAACTTGCGATGCTCGATATGATCAAGGAAGTGATAAAAGGATGCAATGCCGTTGAAAGAGAGCAGATGGAACATGAACGTTATGGTTATGATGCTCCCAATTATCAAGAAACAATAGCAAATCTAAAAAGCTATATTTATAGTCGTTGTCGTGATGAAAAAATTTGGCTGTGATTGAAATAAAAGCAAAATTTTACTAAAATATTGCTGAATTTTTATTAAATTAGGGCTATGATTATGGCAATCTCAATCTCGTGGTTTTATGTAGTATTGTAGGCTAAATCAAATTTGTCAAACATTTAAAACATTAAATATCATGACAGCTCACGTACATCACTTTCATCTCTCTTTACTTGTTATGTTGATTGTAACTGCTTCTCTATGTGTTTTGGCGGTTATTATAAAAATGAAAAACAAAAAAGGTCCTAAGTTGCTCGAAAGAGAAAAATACAATTCAACTATGACTGAAAAAATGGTAGAAGTAAAAAAAACTGATTCTAATATCTTTAATATTTGGCCTTATGTAAGTAAACTAAAATCTGCCAAAGTTTTATCTAAAAAAATTAAAGATCACGACCTAATTTATAAAATTTACAGAGATTCATCAGAAAAATTTGAACATATTTTGTTGTCAACTGAAGACAAAAATAACTTTGTCAGCATTATAGTAAACAAAAAAAGAAAAAAAACAATAGGATATTCCTTCCTCGATTCTAATGAAAAATATGATTTAAGCAAAAATATTGCTTAACGATTAAAAAAAACTTCTCTATAAAGAGAAGTTTTTTTTGATATTTTATGAAAGTTGTTCTACAACTTTGTCAAAAACGTGTTGTGGTAAAATGGTCCTCATAGCATCCTCATAACCTTCAACTATTTTATTTCCGTAAACAGAAGTTGGTAGTTTTGGATATTGATTTCGGTCTGAAGTCAGTGCGTTTTCTAAACTTTGATTGAAAGGCAAAAATCCCGCGTATGGATGCGTTGCACCCCAAAGCGTAACTACTTTTACTCCCAACATTGCTGCAATGTGAGCATTTCCAGAATCCATAGAAAGCATGACATCAAGATTACTGATTAATTGTAATTCCTGCTGAAATTTAATTTTTCCAGCCATATTAATTACATTTTCAAAAGGTTGCACAAGAGAATCTAAAATTTCGATTTCTTTTTTTCCGCCTCCAAAAAGTAAAATTTTATTCGCTGGATTTTCTGCTAATTTCTCAATTACTTCTTTCATCAAATCTAAAGGATAAACTTTAGAATCATACTGTGCAAAAGGCGCAATTCCGATTAGTTTTGAATTTTGGTTTCCGATAATTTCCAAAATATCAGCACTTAAAACTGCTTTTTCAGGAAAATTTGGATTCGATAAATTTATAGGAAAACCCAATTGTTCAAACACTTTTGCATGTCTTTCGAACATGGTTGGCAGTTGTTTGAAAATCTTATTTTCTGTGCGAGTTAGTTCTTTTTTTCCTTCGCGACCTTTATCAACAGTTGCTCTTTTTTTTCCGCTTAAAGCGAAAAGCAAACTCACAACTTTAGAACGTAAGACATTATGAAGATCTGCAAAAGCATCAATCTTCAGTTGTTGCACATCTTTAAATAATCGAAAAAGCCCCGGAAATCCTTTGTGTCTTTCTTTTTCATCAAAAGCAAAAAACTCTAAATTCGGAATTCCATCAAAAAAAGGTTTGAAAAATGGACGGGAAATAACGGTTAGTTTTACCGTTGGATATTGTTTTACAAAAGCTCGTAAAACAGGAACCGTCATGGCGACATCTCCCATTGCGGATAGTCTCATGACGGCTATATGTTTGATTTTGTTGTTGGACAACTCTGCCAAATTATTTTTTATTTTGATATAAAACAGGGTTCAATTCGTCGTCGTTGTACATTTTCATTTGTTTGTACACTTTCATGAATTTATCTCCATTTTCAATATCTGTCAATAATTCTTCAATTGCTGTAGATAAATCTGTTCTTTGTTCTAAAAGTACATTTAATTTTTCTTGACATTTATCTCTGTGCTCTTGTGAAGCTTCAGCGCGTGTAGCTTCTTCATGCATATGATAAATTTTTAAAGCCAAAATAGACAATCTGTCAAATGCCCAAGCCGGACTTTCAGAATTGATTTTTGCTCCGTCTTTTACTTTGATATCACTATATTTTTGCAAAAAGTAACTGTCAATATATTCTACCATATCAGTACGCTCTTGATTCGATGCATCAATTCTTCTTTTTAGAGTTAATGCTGCAACAGGATCAATCTGTGGATCACGGATAATATCTTCAAAA
The DNA here is from genome assembly GCF_024649945.1 of Flavobacterium panacis. Lineage (GTDB taxonomy): Bacteria > Bacteroidota > Bacteroidia > Flavobacteriales > Flavobacteriaceae > Flavobacterium > Flavobacterium panacis. The sequence goes on from NZ_JANKMS010000008.1 coordinate 277,382, forward strand.
TGCCATTGAACGGTATCAATCCAATTTTTAAGATATAACAAATGCTCAAACTTATCTTTTGGATAAGGATTATTGATCGGCTGGTCAACATTATCAAACTGGTGATAATCTTTGATACTTTGCTCGAAAACAGAATATGCTAATTTTGAAAACATGTATTTATTTTTTTAGAGTTACAAAGATACTTTTTATACTTTTATGCTACGAAAAAAAGGAATTATTTTTCGTTTTTATATCTTTATTCGTTAATAAATTAATATTTCATCATGAAAATTCATTATATATCTGAAAACAATAGCGTTCTAAATCATTTTCTAGGACAAATTAGAAATGTAAATGTACAGAACGACAGCATGCGTTTTAGAAGAAATATTGAACGCATTGGAGAAATTATGGCGTATGAATTAAGTAAAATTTTACCTTATAAAAATGTTGAAATTCAAACTCCACTTGGCATAAAAAAAACAACCGAAATAAATACAGATCTAGTTTTATGCCCAATTTTAAGAGCCGGATTACCTCTTCACAACGGGTTCTTGAATTACTTTGATCATGCAGAAAACAGCTTTGTTTCTGCTTGCAGACATCATCCAAACAATGATGATGAATTTGAAATTTTGGTTGAATATCAGGCAATTTCAAACTTAAACGATAAAACTGTTTTGCTTCTTGATCCGATGCTGGCTACTGGCCAATCAATTGTGGCTGTTCACCAAAAACTGATTGAAAATGCTGCTCCAACAGAATTTCATATTGTAGTTGTTATTGCGGCGCCAGAAGGAATTGCTCATTTAGAAAAAAATCTTCCTGAAAATTGTCATTTATGGGTTGCTTCTTTAGATGAAAAACTAAACGAGAAAAACTACATTATTCCAGGACTTGGAGACGCTGGCGATCTTGCTTACGGAAGTAAATTATAATTGAGAGAAAAAAGTAAATAAACTACAAACAATCAACACATAATAAACAATTTCGTTGTTTAATTTCTGTTGCATATATTCAACATGACTCGTTGCCATAATTGCTAGAGGTGCTATACTAAACAATAGTAAATCATTGCTTTTATCTGGTGAAATAATATAAACCAAAGCTGCTATAAAAAAGTATGCTACAATTTTTTTGTATGAAGAATGTACAATTTGTGGTCTGTTTGACAATGTCATTAACATTGAAGTAACGAAAAATAAGGTCACTGCAGTATAAATTGAAAGTGCAGCATTTTCGTAATTATTCTTAAAATAATCAATACTAAAATCGAGTTGAGCTCTTTCCTGAAAAAAAGCAACCACATCAATATTGAAAATTAAAGAAGTCATATAGAATAAAATTGCCACCGCTAAAAGTGCAATAAATGGCAAAACCCAGTTTCTATAATCGCGTGAAACGTGAAAAACTATTGATATATAAACCAATATCAAAAACAAAATACTCCAAAATTGAAATAAAGAAGCTACAAAAATCCAAAATGCGGCATCAAATATTTTTTCTTTAGAAGCTTTAAGAGATTGTAGTGAAATTAATCTTCGAAGCGCCAATAAAACAAAAAAGTTAGCATAAACAACATTTGCATTATTAAATATTGTAGGGAAAAATAAAAGAAACAACAAATAGAAAAGTATCGCATAACCGTTGTCTTTACTGAGTCCGTTCTTTTTTACGACAAAATTTATCATGAAAAATGAAGCCAAAATAAAAAGCAGCAAACTTACTTTTTGGAAAGCCAAAAAATAAGAAGTGACCCAAGATGGATCTTTAATTTGGAACGTAAAAAAGAAAACCAGTATTAAAATTACAACCAATGAATAATTTAATGGCGTAGATTTTTTAAAAACACTTGTTATCATAAGGATATTTTATACTTTTGTGGTTGTAAAGATAATATTTGTTTAAAAGGAAAAACCTAACAAGTTGAAAAAAGATTTGTCTAACCGAATTTTATCTTCAAGGTATTACACAACATAAATAACATATAATTTTAAAATTTATGAAAGCTTTTTTCGAAGGAATTCAATACTTATTCGTTAACATTTTGTTTGCTCCTCTTGACTTTTTACGTCATTTGGAATTAAAGACATGGTTTGGTGCAAACACTATTAACTGGATTTTCATGATCATCTGTGCATGTGCAATCGTTTACTGGATTAAACAATTACGCATTTTTGATGACGCTGGAACAGAAAACCAAGATACAACGGCTCATTCATTTTTAAAATAAAAAACCAAACCCTTTAATTAAAAAGGGCTGGTGAATTTATTTTTTAGATTAAATCGAAACCGATATCTTTTCTAAAATACATCTTATCAAAGCTTAGTTTATCTATGTTTTGGTAAGATTTTTTTATGGCCTCTTGGAAATTATCTCCGTATGATGTCACAGCAATTACACGTCCTCCATTAGTAACGACATTTTCGCCATCTAATTTTGTTCCCGCGTGAAAAACTATAGAATCTGTAATATTTTCTAAACCAGAAATTACTTTTCCTTTTTCGAAATCTTCTGGATATCCGCCAGAAACTACCATTACAGTTGTTGCGCTTCTTGGATCAACTTCTAAATTAAAGTCTCCTAATTTCTGGTCTGCAACAGACAAGAACAATTCAACTAAATCTGATTTCAATCTCGGAACCACAACTTCAGTTTCAGGATCACCCATTCTTACGTTGTACTCAATAACAATTGGTTCACCTTTTACATTGATTAAACCAATAAACACGAATCCTTTATATTCGATTCCGTCTTTTTGAAAACCTTCGATAGTTGGTTTTACAATGCGAGTTTCAATTTTTTCCATTAAAACTGCATCTACATAAGGAACTGGAGAAACTGCTCCCATTCCGCCTGTGTTTAAACCTGTATCTCCTTCACCGATTCTTTTGTAATCTTTTGCTGTCGGAAGAATTTTATAGCTTTTCCCGTCAGTTAAAACGAAACAGCTTAATTCGATTCCGTCCAAGAATTCTTCAATAACCACTTTTGAACTTGCTGTTCCGAATTTTGCATGAACCAACATGTTTCTTAATTCCGTTTTTGCTTCTTCAAGATCTTGAATAATCAAAACACCTTTTCCTGCCGCTAATCCGTCTGCTTTTAAAACATATGGCGGTTGCAATGTTTCTAGAAACTCACATCCTTTTTCAACCGTTTCAGCAGTAAAACTGTCATAAGCTGCTGTTGGAATGTTGTGTTTCATCAAGAATTCTTTTGCAAATTCTTTACTTCCTTCTAATTGTGCACCCAATTGAGATGGTCCAATAACTGGAATATTTTTTAAACTTTCGTCGTTTTTAAAATAATCGTAAATACCTTTTACCAACGGATCTTCAGGTCCTACAACTACTAAACTTATATTTTCTTTAAGTACTAAAGCTTTTACTGCTTCAAAATCTGTTGCAGAAATAGCAACGTTTTCAGCAATTGCAGCAGTTCCTGCATTTCCAGGTACTACAAAAAGTTTTTCGCAAAGCGGACTCTGTGTCATTTTCCATGCAAATGCATGTTCTCTTCCGCCTGATCCCAATAATAAAATTGTCATGGTGTTGTTGTATTTAGTTGTGGTGCAAAAATACTTGCTTTTGCACGTAAAAAATAATTAAATCTTTAAAAAGTTGTTGGTTCTTTAAGGTTAGTCATTCCTAAACCTTATTTTTGAAGAAATTTATTCCTTCTGATGTTTAAAATTTTCGACATAACATTATTCTTAAATGGTTTTCCGATTAAGAAAGCCAAAGCCGAATTGGATAAAATAATTACTGTTTCAGAAGATAATTATAGTGATTTTGTCGAGCAGAGAAAAAGAGAAATCGTTGATTTTCATCTAAAAAACAATACTTTTTACAAAAAATTAGCCAAAATCGATTTTTATGAAAACTGGTCCGATTTGCCTGTTTTAACTAAAAAAAATCTTCAAATACCTTTAGACAAGCGATTATCAAAAGGGTTTACTGCTAAAAATGTTTACACAAACAAAACTTCGGGTTCCAGCGGAGATCCTATGATTTTTGCAAAAGACAAGTTTTCGCACGCCATAACTTGGGCAGATTATATACGTCGTTTTTCGTGGTACAAAATAGATTTTAATTCCTCTTTGCAGGCTCGTTTTTATGGAATGCCGTTGACGTTTCTAGCAAACAAAAAACTACGTTTCAAAGATTTTTTAAGTCGTAGATACCGATTTAATATCTTCGATTTATCAGACAAAGGATTAGAAAAAATTACAGCACAATTTCAAAAAAAGAAGTTTGACTATATAAATGGTTATACTAGTAATATTGTTTTATTGGCAAAGTATTTACAGAAAAACAATAAAGTACTGGCTGAAATCTGTCCTTCATTAAAAGTTTGTGTTGTAACTTCAGAAATGCTTTTTGAAGAAGATCGAATTTTATTAGAAAAACAACTTGGCGTTCCTGTTGTCAACGAATATGGATCGTCTGAAATTGGTATTATTGCTTTTGAAAATCCTGAAGGAGAATGGCTTGTCAATTCTGAAACTCTTTTTGTAGAAATCTTAGACGAAAATAATCAGGCTGTTCCATACGGAACAGAAGGTCGAATTGTTATTACAAGTTTAGATAATAAAGCGCATCCTTTTATTAGATACGAAGTTGGTGATTATGGAATTTTAGACGAAAAAAGTACCTCAAAAAAACCGATCTTAAAAAAATTAATTGGCAGAACCAATGATGTTGCCATTTTACCAAGTGGTAAAAAATCTCCAGGAATGACTTTTTATTCTATTACCAAAAAACTATTTGGTGACGAAGGAAATGTCAAAGAATTTAAAATCATTCAAACCAAATTAGATGTTTTTGAAATAGAATACACCAGCGAACATGAATTAACTAATTCTGAAATAAGAAATATTGAAAGAGAATTTTCTAACTATTTAGAACCTGGTTTAAAATACGTGTTTATGCGAAAAGACAGTTTGGAACGCGGTAAAAGCGGCAAGCTAAAACAATTCAAATCTTATTTATAATATAAATAAAATCTTACATTTGTTTTTTTTAATTAAAAACTTATGGACGATCATTCTCTACTTTCTGAAGAAACAATTTCTAATAAAATATATTTTATTCGCGGACAAAAAGTGATGCTGGATCGTGATCTAGCTTTACTATATGGAATTGAAACTAAAGTTTTAAAACAATCTATTAAAAGAAATATTTCCAGATTTCCTTAAGATTTTATGTTTGAACTTAATAAATCAGAATTTGAAAATTGGAGGTCACAAATTGTGACCTCCAATTCTGACAAGATGGGTTTGCGTCATGCTCCGATGGCTTTCACCGAACACGGCGTTTTGATGCTTTCAAGCGTATTAAAAAGCGACAAAGCCATTCAAACCAATATTCAAATTATGAGAATTTTCACGAAAGTGAGACAAATGCTTTTGGATACAACTGAAATAAAAGTTGATATTCTTCAGATTCAGAAGAAGTTGGAGAATCATGATAAAAACATAGAATTGGTTTTTTCTTATTTGGATGAATTAACTGAGAAAAAAGAAAATCAAGAAGAAAGAGTAAAAATTGGATATAAAAAGTAATTCTTTTAAGGTCGCAAATTGTGACCTTGAAACTTGAAGTCACAATTTGTGACATCAAGATGAATTCAAATTTTCTTAATGTATTTTTGTTTTACAATCAACTGCGTGTATAAAAACCGAATCATCAACAAAACAGCAAACACAAAATTATACCCGTGAAATTGTCTATAAACTCCAAAATTGTGTTTAATTAATTTGAATTTTGAAGAAGATACAGAATCTTTTCTAATTCTATAAAAAGCCAAAGGTTCCGGAACTGGTTTCGCTGTTTTAATTTGTTTTAGAATCGTAAGCCAAATTCTCCAATCTTGGCGTTTTTGCGTAGTTTCCAGAATAATTTTTCCAAAATAATCTGCATCGTAAATCGCTGTCAAATTGCCTACGTAATTACAAAAAAATAATTGCTTATAAGTCAGTGGATTTGGCGATTCGACCCTTCGATTTAAATCATTTCCTTCTTCGTCAATAGAATCGTAAAAACTAAAAGTAAAATGTAAATTATTAGCTTTTAAAAACTGAATCTGCTTTTCTAATTTCTCCCGAAACCATAAATCATCGGCGTCTAAATAGGCAATATATTTTCCTGTGGCTTTTTCTAAAGCGGCGTTTCTGGCAAAACCATTTCCGCGATTTTCTGGTAGTTTAAAGAGTTTTATTCGACTGTCTTTTTGAGCAAATTCTTCAATTATAGCAACCGTTTTATCTGTTGAAGCGTCATCGACCAAAATCATTTCCCAATTGGTATACGTTTGATTTTGAACCGACTCAATTGTAGATCTAATGAACTTTTCAGTATTATAAGTTGGTATTAAAATAGATACTAAATCGTTCATTAATATGCTTTTTTATCGCCTTTGAAAATGTTAATTATCGTTTGCGAAATTATTTTTAGATCCAAGATTAAAGACCAGTTTTCGATATAAAAAACATCAAATTTTATTCTGTTTATCATATCTCTTTCTACAGTTATTTCTCCTCTAAAACCACTTACTTGTGCTAATCCGGTAATACCAGGCTTCACACAATGTCTGATCATGTATTTTTTTACTCTATTACCATATTCCTTATTTTGAGACCATAAATGCGGTCTTGGCCCTACAACCGACATATCTCCTAACAAAACATTGATAAATTGAGGCAGTTCATCTATACTGGTTTTTCGCATAAATCGACCTATTTTTGTAACACGCGGATCATTTTTTGACGCTTCTTTTTCTGTTGTTTTGTTAATGTACATGGAACGAAATTTATAACATACAAATTCATTTTCTTCCATCCCAGGTCTTCCTTGCCTAAAAAATACTGGCCCTTTTGACTCTAATTTTATTAAAATTGCCAATAGAGGAATTAACCATGACAACAAAAATACAATTACAAGTATAGAAAATATAATATCAAAAAAACGTTTTATAAATTTAATCGCCGGTTCGTTAAGCATGGTTTGTTTTAACGAAAGCACCGGAAAAAAATCATAATAATCTATTTTTAAATTTTTAGAAAAAATCTCCTTTGTATCTGGAATAAATTTTAGGGTTTTATTATTTTCATCTGCAAAATCAATCAGGTCTTTTAAGCTTTTATTTGAAACTTCACTCAAAGAACAATAAATTTCGTCAATTTCATTTTCTATCACAAATGGCTTTAAATCAACTAATTTACCAGTAATATTTGAATTAACTTTTTTATCTGAGAAATATCCCAAAAATCTGTATCCGTAGTCTTTTCTTGTTTCAAATAGATCTTTTAATCGAATGGCTTCAGGACTAAGCCCAATAATAACCGCACTTCTATAGTTACTGCCTGTTATAATTCTATATTCTTTTAGATAAAAAAACAAAGCAAATTTAAAAACGGTAACCAACACTAAAACGAGCGATATAAACAGTAAAATCTTTGATTCGTCAAAAATTGCTTGTCTTGAAAACGGAAAAAAAGCAATAATGGTTAAAAGAAACAAAATTGCTTGTTTTATGATTTTTGATACAATAACGATTGGTACCGTAAAACGATATATGCTGTAAAATTTAATTGAAAATGCAACAATTGCCCATGCTACATTTTGATATAAAATGAGTATCCAAACATTTGAAACCAGATTTTTAAAAGCAAAAAAACTGACTATCGAAATCACAAAAAGGTCGATTAAAATACTTATTGGCCGAATATATTTTGAATACCTTCCTGTGTGAAATTTGCTCATATAACTCCTGTACAATTTTTATTCTATATAAATATATACTTCAAAAACTGATTACTGATTACTGTTATTTAATATAGCTTGAAAAGTCCTTGTGCTCTTCCTTAGAAAGTTCTTCTTTAGAAAGTGATCTGAAATAATCATATGTTATTCTCATTCCTTCGGCTCGACTAACTTTTGCTTCCCAGCCAAGTAATTCTTTAGCTTTTGTAGTATCCGGCTGACGCTGCAATGGATCATTTACAGGTAATGGATGGTATATCACTTTTTGATTTGTTCCTGTAAGTTTTATGATTTCTTCAGCAAAATCTTTTATGGTAATCTCGTCTGGATTTCCAATATTTACTGGATATACATAATCAGAATGCAGTAATCTAAAAATACCTTCAACCTGATCATCAACATAACAAAATGAACGAGTTTGCATACCGTCTCCAAAAATAGTTAAATCTTCTCCGCGAAGTGCTTGACCGATAAATGCAGGAATTACTCGTCCGTCATTTAATCGCATTCTTGGACCGTAAGTATTAAAAATACGTACGATTCGAGTTTCTACTCCGTGAAAGGTATGATATGCCATTGTAATGGATTCCTGAAAACGTTTCGCTTCGTCGTAAACGCCTCTTGGCCCAATTGTATTTACGTTTCCATAGTATTCTTCAGTTTGCGGATGCACTAAAGGATCTCCATATACTTCTGAAGTAGATGCAATAAGAATCCTTGCTTTTTTAACTCGTGCCAAACCTAGTAAATTGTGAGTTCCTAACGATCCTACTTTTAAAGTCTGGATTGGAATTTTCAAATAATCTATAGGACTTGCTGGAGAAGCAAAATGCAAAATGTAATCTAATTCGCCTGGTATATGAACAAATTTTGTAATGTCGTGATGGTAAAATTCAAAATGCTCTAACTTGAATAAATGCTCAATATTTTTAAGATCTCCTGTAATCAAATTATCCATTCCGATAACAAAATAACCTTCCTTGATAAATCTGTCGCACAAATGTGATCCTAAAAAACCCGCTGCTCCGGTAATAAGTATTCTTTTCATAATGATTTTGTTGAACCTTTTTGTTTTTGGTAATCTATGTAAACTTGCACAAATGTAATAAAATATCTTACCTTTCAAATTGACTAAAAACTTAATGAATAAGAGAATTTGCATTTTTTATTCATTATTAAATCGCTTTATTCTATTTTTACGAAACTAAATTTTTGAATGCTTTGAAAGTTGTACATATTGTGGAAGCACTAGAAGGTGGTGTTTATACTTATTTTAAGGATTTGTCGGCTTTCTTTGGTGATGAAAAAAAAAGCGAAGCCATAGAAACTGCTATCATTTACAGCAGTAACAGAAATGGTGTAAGTTTACAAAAAGTTAATACTGAGTTTTCCAATAATGTTACCTTAATCAATCTCGATATGGTCCGAGAGATTTCATTCTTTCAGGATTATAGAGCTATTATCAAACTTCATAGAGAACTTAAAAAATTAAAACCAGATATTATTCATCTTCATTCTTCAAAAGCTGGAGTTTTAGGACGAATCGCTGCATTTTTCTTATTCAAAAAAGTCAAGTTGTTTTATACCCCACATGGCTATGCTTTTCTAAGAACCGATATATCAAAAAATACAAAAAAATTCTATTCTGGTATTGAAAAAAGTTTTCAACGCCTTTTTGGTGGAACTATAATTGCCTGCGGAGATACAGAATTTGAAATTGCAAAAAAAATTGGCCCTGCAGAACTAATTCGAAATGGAGTTGATATTGATGATATTCGTCAGCATTATTTGCCTCAAGAAAATACAAAACTAACAATCGGAATTTTAGGAAGAATAACTGCTGCAAGAAATCCCAAAATGTTCAATGATATCGCTCTGAGTTTTCCTCAGTTTAATTTTATCTGGATTGGTGACGGAGAATTAAATCATTTAATTACAGCACAAAATATCACAATTACGGGCTGGATTCTAGACAAAAAAATGGTTTTTGAACAAATGAATGCTATAGACATTTATCTTCAAACTTCTTTATGGGAAGGTCTGCCTATCGCTATTTTAGAAGCCATGGTTTTGGAAAAACCTGTAATTGCAACTAACATTATTGGAAATAAAGATATCGTTGTTCCAAACAAAACAGGATTTCTTTTTAATACAATTGATGAATTAGAAAACTATTTTGAGATTCTGAAAGACAATAAAACAAGAGCAGAATTAGGCAAAAATGGATTAAAAAGATGTTATCAATATTTTGATAAAAACAAAAATTTTAAGCAGCTTCTAGAACTTTATCAACGGTACATCTTTGCAGAAGCCAATAACTTGAAAAAATAGAAAACCAAAATCCGCTAAAGGCAATACCGTCAAATCGTAGCAGGAAATCATCTGTTATGTTTGAAGTGAAAAAAATGATAAAAAACGAAATGATAATAGCGTTTTTTAAATTAATTCCTAAATATCCAATAGTAAAAATATATAGTATTACTACTATCGGACCCAGAATTCCAAACTTGAGTAGAAAATCTAAAAACTGATTGTGTGTCGGGAATTCATATTTAGCCAAAAAATGCTGATTTGTTTCTTTGTAATATTTATTTAATTCTGGTTTTCCGTCTGAGGCACCAACGCCAAAAGGAAGATTTTTAATAGATAATTCCCATGCTGATTTCCAGATCGAAAGTCTGGTTGCCAGAGTATTAAAAGCATAAATTTCTGGATGATCAATTTCGTCTAGCTTCCCTACTTTATCCATATATGCAAAAGTAACGGTAGAGTATTTTTGTTTCATATAAGGATTCTTCTGTACAAAAAAGAATAAAATACTGCCTAACACAAATAGAAGTCCAATTAACATTAATGCAATTTTACCGAAGCTGATTTTTGATTTTATTTGGATAATAAAAACAACTGCAAAACCAATCAGAACATTTACTAATGCCATTCTTGTATTGACCAAAAGCACAAATAAAAAAGATAACAAGAACATTATAAAACGAAGAACTTTTAGTCTTATTTTCTCATTTTTCTGAAAACTGTCAAACACAAAATAAAATGCACAAACAGAAACAAAAGCTAAGTGCATATTTAGCGCTGGCGCATGAATACCAATGCTGTCTGCAAATTTATAACCCATTTCAAAAAGGTCAATTCTGTTTAAATATTTGCTTAATAAATCAGGGTAAATGATATAAAACCTTATAGCAAACAGCAGCATTAAAATGGTTGTTGAGATACTGTAAATTTCAACCAATTTAAAAAATTTTACTCTTCGATAATTTCCAATAATAAAAATGGGAAACAATACTAATGAAGTACTTTTTTCAATTGCTTTTAGTCCTTTAGAAAAAGAATCATTGTTCCAAAACATTAATAATTCTAGCAAAACTGGTGAAGCAATAACCAGTATTAAAATCCATGACGTTCTGGTAAATTTTAATTTTCGAATAAAAATCAAATTAAAAACACCAAACAAAATAATCAATAATGAACATGGTTTTCTGAAAATCATTGCAATAGCAATCAGACACAAAAAAACATGGAATAACTTATTGAAGTTTTTTTCTGAAAGATTCATAGTATAATGCAAAATAGATTAACGGAAAAATACCCATTTTATGGCGTACAGCTGTACCCAAATCTGGCTCAAAAACACCTTGTACAATAAAAAAAGCAAAAATAATGAGCAGAACCAAAAGCTCTTTAGCGTATACTTTTCTATCTACTAGGCATTTAGCAAAACGAACTAATAAAATATAAAATAACAGCAGCTGCCAGATTATAAATATAATAATTTGAGGAGAAAATATGTGTTTTAAGCCATTTAAAGGAATATTGACAGTAAAAAAACCATAAAAAATACCAATTGTTTCCCCATACCAAGTATCAGCTTCTACAGGTGAAATTATTATAGAATTGGCATCTGCAGAACCAACCCGATCGTTGTTTACCACTTCGCGACTAATTTCGGAAAGATATTTTCCCTTTAAAATTCCATGACTAAAGGATAAAAAGACAGCAATCAATAAACCATAAAATATAGTGGTTACGGTTTTATTTTTAAAGCTTACTAAACTTATTAAATACATTCCGCCACCAATAACGGGAATTAAGAGATAATAAGGTCTAAAAAGCGCTCCGAAAATTAACAATAAAAGGATGGAATATAAAATCGTTTTTTTTAAAGAAATCTCTTGATTTCTACACATAAAAACAATGGGACAGAGATATAAAAAAGTAATAAACTCCTTTGAGGGCATGGATACAAAAACGGCAATCATTAAGATTCCCATATAGACTAATAAATTCTTAACGTTTAGTCTTTCAAAATGCTCTGGAATACCGATTTTATATAAAATATACATTAAAACAGGAAACTGAATCAAAGCAATAACCGGAAATGGTAAATAACGAAGGCCTGAAATTTTGTAAAGCAAAATTGAAAGAGGATAACTTCCAAAATAACCTATTTCATTTCCCCTGTCGTAGGCTATAATAGCAGCATCATAAAAAAACTTAGGAGGCAAAACAAAAAAAGCCAGCGACGCAACAATCAAATTTGCCGCCACAATCAGCAAAAATGCTGCTTTACTTTTTAGTATTTTGGTTTTCATATTTAAACTCGTTTTCTAATGCAGAAAAATCAATATTTTATCTTTCTTAAAGATGATTACAGCTGCTATACAATTCCAGAAAAAAGTACTCAAAACATATGCAATTGCTCCACCAGTCATTCCGTAAATAGGAATCAAAAACCGATTTAAAAGAAAGTTTATTACAACGGCTACAATCAATATTATTTGAAAAATATGCTGCCTTCCAGTCATATTTAAGTAAACTGGAGCCGAACCAAATAGGGAGCAAATTCCCTGTCCAATAATTAAAATTAAAAAAGCCTGCTGTGCAGCGATATATTGATGTCCGAAAAAAGACAAAACATCTTCAGAAAAAACACTGATTAAGAAAATTACGGGAAAAGTAATGCAGAAAATTAAACGAGCACTATTTTTCATAACTTTCTTAAGTTCAGTCATATTTTGACTTGAAAACAATTCTGCAATTTTTGCCGAAACAGTAATATTTACAGTCAAAACAATAACGGATACAATGGTCATAATTTTTACTCCAACAGAATAAAATGCGACCGCTTCGTCGTTTCGATATTTTTTTAAAAACATAATATCAAAACACATTAATAAAAACATAGCCATCCCGCTTATTGCAATGGGATATGATTTTGTGAAAATCTCTTTTTTAGAGAAAATTTCTGGTGTACTTTTTTCTACAGTTTTATTAAAATAAATGAAAACAAAAATTGAACTTAAAATCGCTAAAACAACAAATCCTAATAAAAAAACATCTACTAAATACGCTTCCTTATGCCAATAAAATAAGACTACACAACCAACAATAAGCGGAATATATTTTAAGATATTTCTAAATAATTCTGCAATATATAATTTATCTAAAGCTCTAAAAACCTCTGTATTAAAAAGTGATATTCCGTAGAAAAATAAAACTGCAGCACCTTTTAAAAGTATGGTATAAACCTCATCATCTAAAAAATAGTTATTTATTCTTTTTTCATCGATACATAAAATGATGACTAAAGCCAGGATCGACGCGGTCAAAATCATGATGATCATTTTAAAATATACTTTTTTAAGCTGTCCAACTTCATTTTTACTTACCAAAAAACCTTTGAAATATAAAATGGACTGATCAAAACCAAGCATACAAATACAACCTGCAGCTAATAAAAATGAGCGTATAAAGTCGTACTGACCAACTAATTTTGGAGTATAATTCTTGGTTAAAAAAACAGTAAAGCCAAACAATAAAAGAACTCCAAATATTCGCAACATCAAAGTGCTTAAACTTTGCTTTATAAATGCATTTTTTGAAATTCTTTCAAAGATTTTATTTGTTTTCAAATGAGTGTTATTTAACCTGCGATTTCAAAAGTTGTTTACGATAAAACTTTCTGAATAAATGAATTAGAACAAAAATTATAAGAAAAAATACTGGGAATATAATTTTAAAAATCCCATTTGTAATTTTAGTGTTATTGATGTTTAAAGTGGCATTGATTTCTTTAATCGCTTTATCATAATTCACCAATTTCAACCTGTTTTTCCCTTGATCAGTTATCAAATACTGTTTTGTTTTAATAATGTCATTCAACTGGGTGTTTTCGTTATAATATACCAGTTTATCATTTTTAGATCCGTTTTTTGCAGTGCTAGAAAAATTGTTTAAAACATTATTAATCTGAGCTATAATAGTATCATTCTGAACAATCTGCTCCTCTAGATTTTTATAACCAATTTTTTGAAGCGCATTAAAATATTCAGAGCTGTTTAAGTATTTCAGTAATGGTTCTACAATATCTTTATCGTCTGTAATTTTGTTTGATACAAATGAAATAGTATGGAAAGTATAATTTTTACTTGTTACATTATCTTCTAAAACCTTCTTAACTTCACCAACCTCAGCCATTAATTTGATTAGCTCAAAATTCTGCTCTTTGTCTTCAATAAATTTATAAACATCTGCAATTGGTTTTACTTCAATTCTTTTGATTGTTTTTGGATGTTTGAGTCCAACAACATTCTTTAAGAAAACAGTATCTCCAACAACAATTTTAGATTTTATTAAATCGATTTTAGAATATAGATAATCTACACTTCCAAAATTTGGTGTAACAATAACCTGGTTTTCAAATGTTTTTTTATTTGAATCTAAATACCATCCTAATCCAAATCCGAGAATTATTAAAATTAAAACGATAATCCAGTTTCTAACAAAAAACTGAATTGATCGAAAAATTAGTGCATTTATACGGTCGAAAAAACCACCAATACTTTTTGAAAGTTGAAAAATATCAATCTCTTGATCCGAATGATCCTGTGGTACTTTTGTACTCATCTAAAATTCTATTTTATATTGAAAATTTGTTCTAAAATTTTAATTGTAATCAAATAAGTTGGTTTTACACCTGTTGTTCCCAATCCGCCTGAAGCCAAAGTACTTCCTGTTTCCAACGGATTATCTGAAGCATAATAAGCATAACGAACCTTAATATCCTGTGGCACACTTTTTCTAATTTTTGATGCCGATTGAATTGCTTTTTGGTAATAAGAACCTTCCATTTCAAGTCCGATTACTCCCCAGGTTGATTCGTGGAAGAATTTCAACAAATCTCTGTTTTGTAATGAAGTTCCTAAAACGGTAACCATTGCTCCTTCATAAATATCAATATCATTTCCTTCAAACATGGAGCCTGTAAGTTCATTTTCGAAGAAATAATTATCAGCCGTTCCTTCGTTGATATGAGCCGTTGGAATCATGATATCTCCTTTTCCACCTTCCAGAATTCCAGCTTTACCCATAATCGAAACCGATTTTACATTTAGTAAAGTCTCTTTTTTGAATGGTTTTAAAAGCTCATCAATTGTTTCATAAGCTTGTTCTCCAAAAGCATAATCCATTACAATGATGACTGGTTTTTCTTCACCTACATTGGCATGTGAAAATGCTGTTTTTGACCAGTCAATTTGAGCAGTATCAAAAATCTGAACATCGATGTTTGTTCCAGAACAATCTGGTAAAGAAATCATTCCGTTCTTAAATGCCAATTCTTCAACCTGAGTTCTAATTTCTTTTGAACCTGAACTGCTTAATTCTTCATAAATAAAGAAATCTGTTTTTCCTTTAAATTTAGTTTTTAACAAAGGCGTTGCAAAAATCGAATTCATGACACTATGCATGTTGGCACTAATAACGTGAATTGGTCTTTTCAACAAATCATTTTCCTTTAGAACTTCTTTTATGTTTGTTGCCCAGATTTCCCCGTGAATGTGATGTCCAAGACGTTCACGCAAAACAGGACTAAAAGTAATTGTACGTTTGTTGTTTTCAACAATTTCCTCAATCGCTAATTTTCCTAACCAATAAATGACGTGCAAGAAACGGTCTGGTGCATTTTCTGAACCAAAAGCGTCGTAAATATCTAAAACTTCTTCGAAAGTTCTGGCTAAAATATTAGCAACATGCGAAATAGCTTTTTCTTTTTCAACTTGGGAAAGCTTTTTAGTCTGCATTACCGCTTGTTCCAATTTCTGCCAATCACGAGAAACTTCTCCGCCGTCATCGATTAGAACTCTGTTTTTAATTTTATGAGATTCAATGAAAATAAAAGTCAAATGCGTTAGAATATCATAAATGTCAGAACGTCCACGTGTGATTTCTACGTTCATTTGTTCTTCGTCGATTCTGTAGCAATTTCTTCTTCTTTTTGGAGGAACAATCGGTTGGAAATGCGATTTAGAATAACCTTCGTCTGAAGTTAAATTGATAAAACGACATTGTTCAATTCCGATTGGAAGACGCTCAATAACGTATAAAAGTCCGTTCAATTCAACTTTTTCTTCTGCGATATTTCCGTAAATTTCGGGACGTAACGCTAATAATGATTCTCTTAAACTATCGCCAGAAACTCCCATTGGTTTGTAAAAACCACGGTTGAATAAATGACGCATTGTAATGTACATTTTTTCTATCGCTGCAGAAGATTCCTGCGCTCTTGATCTTGATATATGTTTGGTTTCTTTCATGTCTTTTTATTTTAAAAATCTTCTGCAAGAGAAGATGATTCGTGTATTCTGTAAACGAAAGTAGGAAATATTAATATTATTTCAATTGAAAACTAAAAATGTGATTTAATTATAACGTTTATTTCAAATTAGGATTTACCATCTTCTCCCTTAAATTTATCCTTTGCCCAATTTTCCGGATTTGAAACAATATAATCAGAAATTCTTTGATAATCATTATTGCTTCTAATGATATTATCATAATATAATTTTTGCCATTGATGTGGATATCCTAATCTATTGGCGTGTTTCGTTACTGCAGATTTATAGGCCCCAACAATAGACGAAATGGTGTTTTTTCCAATATTTTGAAATCGTTGCGATCCTGGTTTTTCCGATAGAGGCAGGGCATGCCCTGTCTCTACAATATTCGCATCATCCACATCATTTATATTATTCATTTTTTTATCAATAATCAAAATTCCGTGAATATGATTTGGCATCACCACAAAATCGCCCAATTCAACATTATTATGGTGAATGGGAATTTGATGCCATAATAAATCGGCAATAATGCCAACTTCTGATAAAATCATTTTATTATTCTGAATTTTTCCAAAATAATGTTTTCTATCTTGTGTACAAATTGTAATAAAATATGCTCCGTTCCAGCCATAATCCCACCATTGCGCTCTTATTGAAGAAATACGGTATTTATTTTGAAACTTTCCTTGACTCATTTAATTTTCATTTACTAATTCACATGAATAAGTAACTGATTAATCTTGGAAATATTATTTTATTTTGTAAGATTATCCGCAATATCTCTATCATTTGATAATCTCGGAATTTTATTCTGACCACCCAATTTTCCTTGCGATTTCATATAATCCTGGAATCCGTTTTTTGAAACTTTCGTGATTACGAGCTTTCTTAAAACATTTCCAGTAATTAAATCGTCGTAATAAATGTTTTGCTTTCGCATTGAATTATCAATCATTTCGGCAAAAACTTCCATGTTTTCGGGCTCTTGTTCAAATTCAACAAGCCATTCATGATATGGAAGCCCGCTTGACGGATTTATCTGCGGTGCAACTGTAAATTCGTTAATCACAATATGGGTTGATGCAACGGCTTCTTTCATTGCGTTTTCAACTTCATTTGCTATTACATGTTCTCCAAAAGCTGAGATATAATGTTTAATACGTCCGGAAACTATCACACGATATGGCGCCAAAGAGGTAAACTGAACGGTATCTCCAATATTATAACGCCAAAGTCCTGCATTGGTCGAAATAATCAAAACATAGTTTACTCCTACCTCAACTTCGCCAATGGTATATACTTTTGGGTTTTCGTTAAAGAATTCATCGGTTTTTATAAATTCATAGAAAATACCTGAATTCAATAACAACAGCATTCCTTTTTCTTTCTGCGAATCCTGATAAGCAAAAAATCCTTCAGAAGCTGGAAACAATTCAATACTGTCTACTTTTTTGCCAATCATCTGTTCGAATTTAGCACGATACGGTTCGTAATTAACTCCTCCGTAAATAAACAAATTAAAGTTTTTGAAGATTTCGCTAATCTTTTTTCCGCCACTTTTTTGCTGTAAACGCTCAAAATACATCTGAACCCAAGACGGAATCCCGGAAATAACAGACATATCTTCTTTTATCGTTTCATCGACAATGGTATCTACTTTGGTTTCCCAATCTTCAATACAATTGGTTTCCCAAGATGGCATTCTGTTTTTCTGAAGATATTTAGGAACAAAATGCGCTACAATTCCGGAAAGTCGGCCGAATTTAATTCCGTATTTTTCAGTCAGAATAGGACTTCCTTGTAAAAAGATCATTTTTCCGTCAACAAAATCTGCTTTTCCTGTTTCGTGAATATAATGTAGAATGGCGTTTCGAGCTGCTTCTATATGATAAGGCATCGATTCTTTCGTCAGCGGAATATATTTTGCCCCCGAAGTTGTTCCCGAAGTTTTAGCAAAATACAATGGTTTTCCTTTCCAAAGAATATCGGCTTCGCCTTTTACAACCTTTTCAACATACGATTTTAAATCTTCGTAATCTCTTATAGGAACTTGTTTCTGAAAATCTTCAAAAGTTTTTATCTGACCGAAATGGTGATCTTTTCCAAATTCAGTGTTTTGTGCCTCGTTTATTAGACTTTTAAATACCTTTTGCTGAATTTCGACTGGTTTTTCAGCCCATCTAAGGGTTTGTTTATATATTTTTCTGGCAAATAGTTTTGCCGCAATTGACTTAATTGACATTTTCAGTGGTATTATTTTTTGTCACTTTTCTTTTTGTCTTGAGCTTTTGTCTGCAGTTCCTTTTCGGTTTTGGACACATCTTCTCTTAATTTTATTTCAGCTTCAGAAGCTTTCATATTTAAGTCTGACGGATTTTCGACTGTTTCTGCTAAAATAGAATCTTTATTAAATTTTGAATATTCAACTTCTCCCTTCAAAACTTTTTGGATTCCTTTAATATAGGCTTCGTTTTGTCTTAAAGCCGTTTCTAAAGAATCTGATTTTATTGCCAGTTTGGTTGCATTTCTTTTTAACTCTGTTGAAGAATATCCCGGAATAAATTCGCGAAGCGGTGTAAAAGCAATTATGAAAGTAGTAACCAAAATTAAAAATATTCCGCCTAAAGTAAACGTTACGAAGACGTTCATTAAAGTAAGTCTAAAAGAAAAAATTTCTTCAAAAGTATCTTCATTTAAAATTATCAGACGGTTTTTTATGAATAATTTTTTCCTTAAATTCTTTTTCTTTTTTTTACTCATTTTACTTCTTTATGCTAGCAAATATAGTAATTAATCATCACGATAATGATCCGAAAATTTCTATGAAGTGCTATAATTTACTATTTTATAAAATATTTAACGCAGTCTTCTACAAATATTTTAAACTAAAAATACTTTTATTTCGTATATTTCTATATACCTTTGCGGAATAATTAAGAAAACAATTTGCTTCGGCATTAAATATAATAGTCATGGGAAGATTAGGTCTTACAGAAATCCTTGTTATAGTAGGTATTGTGATTTTACTTTTTGGAGGTAAAAAAATTCCAGAATTAATGAAAGGTTTAGGAAGCGGAATTAAGGAATTTAAAAACGCTGCTAAAGACGATCAACCTGCTGCTTCTAAAAAACAAGAAGAAGAAACTAAATAAGAAATTCGAAAAACTTATTAAATCCCAAATTACAAATTGTAGTTTGGGATTTTTTTTATATGTAAAAAATCTTACTTTTAGAGTCCCAAATTTTTACATATGAAAAACTTACTTTTCGTGATGGCTTTTCTGCTTGCAGCTGAAAGTCAATCACAAACACAGCCTTTTCCCGCCAACAAGGTTTACGGAAATGGACTTTTAGCAACCCCCAGAAGCAGTCAGGATGCGCAAAACAATTACAATACTTGGAAAGCCAATTTTGTAGAAACCTGCTCTAACGGAAGATATCGCGTAAAATTCGATAATTCTTCAGAAACAGTCTCAGAAGGAATTGCTTATGGAATGTTACTATCTGCTTACATGGCAGACAAAACGCTTTTTGATGGTTTTTGGCTCTATTACAAAGACAATGTAAACAGCAACAAAGTAATGAACTGGAAAATCGGCGGTTGTTCTGGAACTATTGGTTACAACGGAGCAACCGATGCAGAACTCGACGCTGCTTTTGCTCTTATTGTTGCCGATTATCAATGGTCAAGTTCAGGAAGTATCAATTACAAAAACGATGCAACTGCTCTGATTACTACCATTAAAAATTATGAAGTTGAAGCCAATACTTACGTTTTAAAACCTGGAGATCAATTCGGCGGAAGCCAGATAACAAATCCCTCTTATTTCTCTCCTGCTTATTACCGCGCTTTTGGAGCTTTTACCAACGATACTGCATTCTGGAATCAGGTTGCAGCTAAAGCTTACACCGTTATCAACAACAATTTAACACAAAATAATGCTGTTGGAGGATTGGTTTCGGATTGGTGCGAAGCTTCTGGAGCTTATTCTTCTCAAGCTGGAGGTTATGCTAATGCCGGAAAAATGTATACTTATGACGCGGCCAGAACTCCCTGGAGAATCGCTGTTGATTATTTATGGTACGGAAATGCTGATGCCAAAACATACTGCAAAAAATCATCTGATTTTGTTCGTGTAAATCTTGGTGGAACTGCCAATATCAAAGACGGTTATAACCAAAATGGAACTGTAAGCGGACAGTGGCATAATGCTACGTTTGTTGGTGCGTTTGCCTGCGCCGCGATGGCAGGCGAAAATCAGAAGCATTTAGATGATTCTTACACGGATTTAAAAAATGTCAATGAACCCAACAACTATTTCCATCAAACATTAAAAACCTTATACTCCTTTTTATTAACTGGTAATTTTTATCTGCCTCCAACTGCTACACTCTCCAATGAAAATTTTGATATTGAAAAATCTACTGTTACGCTTTTCCCAAATCCGAGCGCTGATCGAATCACGATTAAAGCGCCTCAGCAATCAACTATTTCAGTAATTTCTCCTTTGGGAAGTGTCATTCATCAACAAAAAACAATTTCTGAAAATACTGAGATAAATCTGGCCAATCAAGCTTCTGGCGTTTATTTCGTAAAAATATCCAATGATGAATTCAAAAGCATTACCAAAAAAGTGATTTTGAAATAATATTAAAATAGAAAACTCCCAAACTACAAAAAGTAATTTGGGAGTTTTTTTATCTAATAATCTAACTATTTTGGAATTTTCTACAAAACCATCGTTAATTGAATTCTCTTTCTATCCTCATCAACCTCTGTCACTTTTACATCAACATGCTGATGCAATTTAACAACTTCGTTTACGTCGCTCACAAAACCAGCTTTTAACTGCGAAATATGAACCAATCCGCTTTCTTTGATTCCGATATCAACAAAACAACCAAAGTTGGTGATGTTATTAACAATTCCTGGTAATATCATTCCAGTTTTCAAATCTTTGATTGATTTTACGTTCGCATCAAATTCAAATACTTTCGCAGACTTTCTTGGATCTAATCCAGGTTTTTCAAGCTCTTTTATGATGTCTTTTAACGTAAGTAAACCAATTTCGGGTGTAATATAGTTTTCGGCCTTTATAAGCGCTGTTTTCTCTTTGTTTGCAATTAATTCGTTTACCGAAATTTTCAAATCTTTTGCCATCTTCTCCACAACTGGATAAGCCTCTGGATGCACTGCCGAATTATCCAGCGGATTTTTAGCATTGGTAATTCTAATAAATGCCGCTCCTTGTTGATAAGCCTTATCTCCCAAACGAGGCACTTTTTTCAATTGCTTTCTATCTTCAAAAGGTCCGTTTTCAGAACGATATTGTACAATGTTTTCTGCCAACTTCTCCCCGATTCCACTCACATAACTTAATAAATGTTTACTCGCCGTATTGATGTTAATCCCAACCGAGTTTACACAACGAATAACCGTACTATCTAATTCCTCTTTTAATTTTGTCTGGTCCACATCATGTTGATACTGTCCTACTCCAATCGCTTTCGGATCGATTTTTACCAATTCGGCCAAAGGATCTGAAAGTCGTCTTCCGATAGAAACCGAACCACGAACTGTTACATCATAATTAGGAAACTCTTCTCTAGCAATTTTTGAAGCTGAATATACTGAAGCTCCAGCCTCAGAAACAATAAAAACCTGAACTGGTTTGTCAAACGCAATTTTTTTGATGAAAAATTCAGTTTCACGCGAAGCCGTTCCATTTCCGATAGAAATCGCATCAATTTGATACGCATTTACCATCGAACGTATTTTCTTGATAGCCATAGTTTCCTCGTTTTGAGGTGCGTGAGGATAAATCGTTTCGTTGTATAATAAATCACCTTTTTCGTCCAAACAAACTACTTTACAACCGCTTCTAAATCCTGGATCGATTGCTAAAATACGTTTTTCTCCCAACGGCGGAGCTAATAATAACTGACCTAAATTGTTAGCAAAAACCTGAATCGAATTGGCATCTGCTTTTGCTTTTGCCTCTTGCAACGTTTCGTTTCCAATTGCTGGATTCAATAAACGTTTGTAACTGTCTTCAATAGCTAATTGCAAATGCGCTGTTGAATTATTTTGCTTTTTAATGATGATTTCGTCAATTACATCGTAGGCATCGTCGATATCAACATCGATTTTCATTTTTATAAAACCTTCATTTTCTGCACGAAGCATCGCTAATAAACGGTGAGCAGGCGCTTTTGTCAACGGTTCTTCCCAATCAAAATACTGATCGAATTTTTTTGCTCCTTCTTCTTCCGCTTTCTTTTTAACGACTTTTGTCGCAATAGTTGCTTTTCGTTGAAACAATCTACGAAGCTGTTTACGAACATAAATATTTTCGTTGATCCATTCGGCCACGATATCTCTTGCACCTTGAATGGCTGCTTCTTCGTTGATAACATTTTCATTAATATATTGTGTCGAAATGAAATCAATATCAGCATCACTTTCAGAGATAATTAGTTTTGCCAAAGGTTCAAGACCAAATTCACGCGCTACATCGGCTTTTGTTTTTTTCTTCTTTTTGTATGGAAGATAAAAATCTTCGATTTCTTGTAAATCAAAACTATCTTCAATCTTTTTCTTCAATTCTGGCGTAAGCGCTTTTTGCTCTTCAATTGATTTTAAAACGGACTCTTTACGTTTTATCAACGTATCATAATCTTTTTGAAGTTTTGCAATCTGCTCAATAACAGTTTCATCCAGATTTCCGGTTGCGTCTTTTCGATATCTCGAAATAAACGGAATCGTACAATCTTCATCTAATAATTTTACTGTGTTTTGAATACTTACTGCCGGTGCCTGAACAGACTTGGCAATGAATTGAATATTAGTCATTATTTTTTCTTTATGGGCTTTAACACGATACTTGCTTTACTAAAATCAGCCGAAGCGTTATAAACTTTTCTATATTCTTGATAAATATCTTTAGGATAATTTATTGATTTGTATTTTTCATCAACGGTAACAATTATTTGATTTCCAACAACTTTTACAGTCGATTTAAATGAACTTTTTTTATTTTCATCATACTTCATTTCTTTATCTATCACTAAATCATTGTAATGATCTACCTGATATCCTTTTGGAATATTAAAAACAATCGTATGATGATATTCTTTTGCACACTTCAAATCAATATCCGTTTTTCTTGTATTTTCCTGATATAAATTTGACTGGTTTCCGATCACTTTTCCTAAATTAACCATCAATAAATTTCCAGCTTTTTCGGTAAACGATTCTACTGATTCCAGTTTTGAATTTATAATAAACGGTGCATTTGTATAATTATTTTTAAATTCTAAATTTTCGACTGTATGCTCTAACAGCTTAACATCAACATCTTCTATTGACACTTCTTTTACAAAATCTGTCAAATCCTTTTTTTCTTCGTTATTAGATAAATCTTTATACGAATAACGTAGAATTTGTCCTGTGAAACCTGTATTTGATATTTTTTTGTCGATTGTAACCTTTGTTAAATCAGCTGACAGGTTTACTGTAGATTCCGAATCTGTTTTTGTAAAATCTGATGCAATAATAGGAATAAAAACAGTGGTATTTTGCTTTTTCTTTACATCATATCCTTTTGCTTTTGTATCCTGATATTCATTACCTAAATTACCATAAGGAAGATATCCTGCATTAGGAGAAATAAATTTATTGGTTTCTCTAATGTAAAAATTAAACTCTGTAAACTCAAAAAATGTCATCATTTCGTCATCTAGTTCGCCTATGAAACGATCTTCATTTGCAATGATTTCATACGGAATTTTCAACGCATCCAATGATAATTTATAGATACAAATAAAATCTTTGTGACTCAGTTTTCCGGTTCCATCAACAATTTTTACATCATTATAAATAGATTCTCCTTCAGAGTAAGATTCAAAATGTGTTTTGATGTATTCGTCTAAAATTGTTAATTGCTCATCTGTACTTTTATCTTTTAGATTTAATTTTTGAAGTAATTTTTTAACATCACCTCCAGAAAAAGCGTAAGGTTTAAATTGTTTTACGTATTCTTTGTAAAATGGTTCCCATTGTTTGGCTCTCATTCCTTGAGATGTTGAACTAATTAAATAGAAAACCTTAACAAGATTCTTAAATTTCTTTGAACTTCGCTCGTTTAAAATTGGCTGAATATTATCTGCTGTATAAAATATCTTATTTTTAATATGATTATCTGTAAATTCAGGTGAAGCGAATAATTTTGAAGCCGCAGATCCTGAATCTGTTAACGTAAATTCTGCATGAAGTACCGGTGCTTCTTTTTGAAAAATTTCAATTCCATTTGAGGTCGGATTTTCTTTTACAATAAAATAGTATTCTAAAATATCGCCCTTCTCTACTCCATCAAAAACTATCGATTTAACGTTTTTAACATCCGAATTTACAATCTGGCTTTCTGATAAAACTTTTACATCGCCATTTGGTTTAATAACTCTTGCGTGAAAATCCTTTGTATCACGAATTGTATTATTATCGTCTGCAGTAACTTTATTGTACTTGTTGATTTCTGAAGCTTCATTGATTTTAACTGCAAAATGCTCCATTTTAAATTTTGCAAATCCGTAAGTATTCGTATTGATTCTGGTATGAACCCATCTTTTATCAAACAAAACAACGGCAGGCATTTTTTTATATTCTTCGGGAATTGCTTTAAAAGACGGAACAGCATCCCAGGTATAACTTTTTATTTCTTGTGCTTGTGTTTTTAAAAAAGAAAAAAACACTAAAATCAGGGCAAATTTTTTCATTACTTTTTGGTTAAGATTATAGATTGGTTGTATTGTTGGGTCAATTCGCTTACTACTGAATTCCAGCTCTCAAAGCCATTGGTTTCAATTAGTAATTTTTTTAAAATGATTTTCTGAGATACTAATAAATTTCTTTTGTCTTTTTTATAAGCAATTTCATAACTCAATGCTTCGTTCTCTTTTTTGCTGTTTTCGGGTATAAAATCAAGTTGGTAGTTTTCAGGTACTTCGTACACATAATTAAACTCATTTATAAACTTAGTATCGTTTTCAATAGGTAGCTTTCTTTCTTTTAAATCAATAATATATTCTTTAAAAGGTGCCAATAAAATAGGTTTAACTACAATCTTTTCTCCTATTTTCTTAACCCATCCGTCAAGTTTAAGATTATAAGACAGTGCTGCGTCTTTGTTTTCATATTCATGTTTATTAACATCTGTTGTTTCAATTTCTAGCTTTTCATTAAATCTAGCCATTCCATTTTTTAAGATCTCCTCTTCCTTTTGTTTGTTTGCTGCCAAAACATTTAAAAAACGACTCTTTTCATAGCCTGACAATTCGATTTTTGAAGTACCAAAAACAGAATTATCTGCAATTTTTATTTTCAGATCGATTTTCAGCTTATTATCTTTTACATCCACAACAGGAACTTTTTCAATAATAAATTCCTCTTCTGATATTCCTATAAGTCCCTCTTTCCCCTGAATCATGGCAGACGGAAATCCAAATGGACAAAAAGAATCTGTTCCATCAACAAAATATCTTTGTTTGTCAATTTTTACGGCAGTAATCATATGATTGTTTACCAATGGCGTCGGAACATCCGAAAAACTGTATGGTTTATCTCTGGTTCCAATCCAAACCAGATTGGACTCGATATCAGCGTATTTAAACATTTCGTTTAATAAGTTCGAAATGTCTTTACAATCTCCATATTTTTTGTCAAAAACTGAAGCTGCATCACGCGGAATAAATCCTCCCATTTCATATTCAAAAGCAACATAATGAATGTTTTGCTGCACCCAATTGTAAATCTCTTTTGCTTTATCTTTTGAATTGGTTTTGTCTTTTACTAATTCTAATGTTTTATTCTTTATTGCAGTTTGATCTAGTTTATTAACATCTTTTACTAAAGAATAATACCATTTGTAAAGATGTTTTACATCTGGAAATATGTCTTCTTTTTTATTCTCTTTAGTATAGCTTTTTATGTAATACACAACATGTGGCAAGAAATACGTATAGTTTAAAGATCTGTTTTCATCTTTAAATGCAGGTACATTTGCGGCATTCCAGGTATACACATTGGTATTTCCTTCTTTGGTTTGAGTAAAAGTTATTTTGTCCTGATTTTCTCCAAAAAGTTTGTACCCAATTTCTATGGATGCATCTGCTCTAATTTCAAATTTTGATGCCACGGTCTGTAATTCGTGTTGAAAAGTAAAATAAGAAAGTAATCTTGGTTCATTTTGCTTTATCTTATACGAATATTCTATTTTAGATTTATCTACAACAGAATTGAAATCAAAATGTTTGTATTTATTATCGCTATAGAAAATATCTCTGCTTTTGAGTTCGTTGGTACTAATTTCGTATTGTGATAATTTAGTTTTCTTATTGGTTACTGGATTTATAGCAGCTCCTTTTATGTTGGAGATTTCACTAAAATTATCATAGGGAATATTTATAGAATACTCCTCTACATTTTTACTTTTTGCTATTTCTCTTTGTTCTTCAATAAAAGATTCTATTTCCAGCTTTCCTTTATTGGTAAGGTTTACTACCTCATTTCGGTATATTATTTTTGATTTTTCCTGAGCAGTTAAAAAATGAAAAGATAAAAAGGCCAGATAAAATATTTTTTTCATGTAGTTTTAAATCTATAATAATTGACGTGTTAATTTTCGACAAAAATATACTTTTAATATAAATAATGCTTATATTTTACATGTCAGAAAAATATGTTATTTAATATTAGAGCTTATGAAAGTATTATTACCTTATTTTTTACTTATCAACAGTCTTACGTTCATCATTACCGGCTACGATAAATTTCAGGCAAAAAGAGGCGGAAGACGAATTCAGGAAAGTATTTTATTTATTCTTGCTTTTATTGGAGGAACAGTCGGCTTATTAACAGGAATGTTTTTCTTTAGACATAAGACAGCCAAAACTACCTTTATTATGAAGTTCTTGTATATTATTTTAGTTCAAATTGTCATTATTTATCTAAAATCAACTCATAATATATAGATATTAACATTGTTAATAACCTAAATTTAATCAATATAAACAACTGAATTAAAGTATTTTACAAAATAAAAAACCGGAAGAATTATTAAAAATCCGCCCGGTGTGTTTATTACTTATAGGGTGCGAAGCACCGAATTTTTTTGACAGTTTTAAGAACAAGCTATTTTATTCACTCTGTTTTGGTGTCTTCCACCTTCAAAAGCAGTATCCAAGAAAGTTTCAACGATTTCAACAGCCTGATGAATAGAAGTAAACCTTGCTGGAATACTCACAATGTTTGCATCGTTGTGCAAACGTGTTAAATACGCAATTTCTTTTGTCCAGCACAATCCAGCTCTTACTTTCGGGTGTTTATTAACAGTCATTGCAATTCCGTTACCGCTTCCGCAGATTACGATTCCAAAATCGGCTTTACCTTCAGATACGTCATTCGCAACTGGATGTCCAAAATCTGGATAATCTACAGAAGCATCTGTGTCTGTACCATAATTAGTTACTTCATAACCTCTCGCTTTCAGCATTTCAACAATTGCTTTTTTATATTCTGGACCTGCGTGATCGTTTCCTATCGAAATTTTCATTTTTTAATACTATTTAGTTGTGTTATGCAAATTTACTCAATTAATAAATGCTTGCTACGAATTGCGCTAATTTTCACTAATTTCTTTTTAAATCTAGAGTTTTAAACATTCTCAAAACCTAAAATTGTAATTTGTAGAAATTGGTGTAATTCGTGGCATAAAACTTTCCTTTTACAACTATCTTACTGTCAAAATCTTACAAGGTTATCAACAATTTTAATAACTATATAAGTATCTGATAATCAATAAATAATATTCAGAATATTTGTTAAAATTTTGAGGTGTTAATAGGAGTTCGTAATTCGTTGATATTCAATTAACTTTAAGTTAACAGAAAATGTTAATAAGTTCGAAAAGAAAATTAGAAGTTTTTTTTGGTTGTTTCGAAAAAATACTTAATCCAAAACCGGAATTAAATATGCAAGAAAAGTTTCGTGAATTTTTGGAAAAGTTATCAATATCAAAAATACCATTTTCAACAACTATCAACATATCAACTTATCTACAAAATGAATTCACTTTTGGTTGTCAACCGTTGTTAATTAAAATATAAAAAGTCTTAAAAATTAATCCTTTAACTAAAAATAACTATGTTGATAACTCAGAATAAATAAGTAAAACGAGATTTCAATGACTTCAAAAAAAAAATTATTCGACATATTAACAAGCTATAATAACCATAAATTTTTTTTAAATTTTTAAAAATCTTTTTTGTTGTATTTAATATATGTTGAAAACTAAAAAAGTTGAAAAGGAAAAAATTTTCTTTTGAATTGAATTTTACTTCGATTTGAGTTTGTTTTGAATTTTTGTTTCAGACGATTTTGAGAGGATTGTTGAGATTGTCCAGAATTGCCTGAACTTGCTCGAAATCGTTTGGATGTACTTTGAGTTTGATTCCGCCGAGCGCATTGGAGTAAAACGGCATGACAGAGAGTGTCATTTCGTTTTCCAGAAAATAAGGAATTCCTTCCTGTTCCAGTAAGTGTTTGAGAACTACGGTTTCGTGCAGATAATTGAATACGGCGATCGTTTTAAAGCTTCCCATTTTAGGTCTTTTTGTAAATGTACGAAAAGTTATATTTTTAATAATTCTATTTGTTAAAAAGTATTATTTGGTATCTTATTTGTAATTTTAAACCTTATAAGAAAAGATATATGAGTAAGAAAATTAGAAAGCCGATAAAAAAAGAGAAAGACTTCTCTGGAAAAATACTTAAGATTTTATCGCAAAATGCTAATAAACCTTTCAATTACAAACAAATAGGAGCTAAGCTAGAATTAGACGATACAAATAGCAGAAATCAGATTATAAAAGATTTAAAAATTCTTGCTGCTCAAAAGAAAATTATAGAAACAGAACCTGGAAAATATTTAGTTAAAGCAATCAGCCAGGATTATTACGAAGGAACGATAGATATGACGAGCAGAAAAACGGCATATTTTATTTGTGATGAATTTGAAGAAGATGTTTTTATTCCGACCAATAATTTGAATCGTGCATTAGACAAAGACAAAGTAAAAGTTTACGTTTATAACAGAAGAAAAGGAAAAAGACCTGAAGGTGAGGTAATTGAAGTTATTGAAAGAGATAAAACAGAGTTTGTTGGTGTACTTGATATGCAACCTAACTTTGCTTTTGTTTCGACTGCAAATCCTAAAATGTATACCGATATTTTTATTCCAAAGGATAAAATTGGTGAAGCAGAAAATGGAGATGTAGTGTTGGTTAAGATTGAAGATTGGCCAAAGAGAGCTGATAGTCCGTTTGGATCTGTAATTCGTGTTTTAGGAAAACCAGGAGAACACAATACAGAAATTCATGCCATTTTAGCTGAATATGGTTTGCCATCTGATTTCCCAGTAGAAGTTGAAGTGTATGCACAAAAATTAGATACTTCTATTCAGGAATCTGAGATTGCAAAACGTCGTGATATGCGCGATACGTTGACTTTTACAATCGATCCAAAAGATGCAAAAGATTTTGATGATGCCTTGTCTTTCAAAAAGTTAGAGAATGGAAACTTCGAAATCGGAATTCATATTGCCGATGTTTCGTATTATTTGGAAGAAGGAACAATTTTGGATGATGAAGCGTATCAAAGAGCTACTTCGGTTTATTTGGTTGATAGAGTAGTGCCAATGCTTCCTGAAGTATTGTCTAACTTTGCTTGTTCGCTTCGTCCAAATGAAGAAAAATATACGTTCTCTGCAGTATTTGAAGTTTCGCCAACTGCACAAGTTATTAACCAATGGTTTGGAAGAACTGTAATTTATTCAGATCAGCGTTTTGCTTACGAAGAAGCGCAATATATCATCGAAACGAAAGACAATACCATTCCTGTTGATATTTCTATTACAGGAAGCTCTTATGTAGTTTCAGATGAAATTGTGGAAGCCACTTTGAAATTAGATGAATTAGCGAAGATTTTAAGAAAGAAAAGAATGCAACAAGGCGCTATTTCTTTTGATAAAGTAGAAGTGAAATTCAATCTGAATCAAGAAGGAGAACCAGAAGGTGTTTATTTCAAGATTTCAAAAGATGCGAATCATTTGATTGAAGAATTCATGCTTTTGGCTAATAGAAAAGTGGCTGAATACATTGGAAAACAAAAGAAAACATTTGTTTACAGAATTCACGATGAACCAAATGAAGACAAATTGATTGCGATGCAGCAAGTAATTGCAAAGTTTGGCTATAAAATAGATTTCAGGTCGAAAGGTGATATTTCAAAATCGATCAATGCCTTAATGGAAGAAGTAAATGGTAAAAAAGAGCAAAACTTAATTGATACTCTTGCCATTAGAAGTATGAGTAAAGCCAAATATTCTACAGATAATATTGGTCATTACGGTTTGGCTTTTGATTATTACAGTCATTTTACATCGCCAATTCGTCGTTATCCAGACGTTATGGTACATCGTTTGTTGCAGTTTTATTTAGATGGAGGAGCTTCTGTAAATGAAGAAGAATACGAAACAAAATGTTTACATTGTTCCAATATGGAAAGTTTAGCGACTAATGCTGAACGAGATAGTATAAAATACATGCAGGTTAAATACATGCAGGATCATCAGGATGAAGAATTCTTGGGAGTTATTTCTGGTGTTACTGAATGGGGAATTTATGTTGAAATCGTTTCTAACAAATGTGAAGGAATGGTAAGAATCAGAGAAATAAAAGAGGATTACTATACTTTCGACGAAAGACAATATGCTTTGGTTGGGGCTACTTCAAACCGATTATTGCAGTTAGGAGACGAAATTTATGTTAAAGTAAAAAATGCAGATTTAGTTAAAAAACAATTGGATTTTCATTTCTTAAGAAGAGCAGAATAAGTATTAATTTAAAAATAAAAGTATGAAAAAGTTAATTATAGGAGCGGTAATTTTATTTGCACAATTGTCTTTTGGTCAGGTTACCAAAGAGTTAGGAGATTTTGATACCGTTAAAGTTTACGATAAATTAAGTGTAAAATTAGTTCAGTCATCTGAAAATAAACTTGTTGTAAAAGGAGCAAGGGAAGCAGAATTAGAAGCTGTTAATAAAAATGGTATTTTAAAAATAAGAATGCCTTTTCCTAAACTTTTATCAGGAAATGATCTGGAAGTTACACTGTATTATAAACATATCGAGTTGATTGATGTTAATGAAGGTGCGGCAGTTACAAGCAAAGAAACAATAAAAGCGACTTCGTTTAAAGTAAGTGCACAAGAAGGTGGAAAAATTAATGTAGATTTGAATGTTGATAAACTAAAAGTAAGTTCAGTTTCTGGTGGAGAAATCACAGCAACTGGTAAAGCAGATAACCTTGATGCAGGTTTAGGAGCTGGTGGATATTTCCTTGGAAGTAAATTAGCCACTTCTCAGACCAAAGTAAGCGTTTCTGCGGGCGGAAAAGCAGATGTTAATGCTTCGACCCTTGTCGATGCAAAAGTAAGCGCAGGAGGCTCTATTTACATTTATGGAAAACCAAAACAAATTAATCAGAAAACAGTTTTTGGTGGTAAAATCGAAGAAGTAAAATAACAAGTCGTATTTTGATGATAAATGATATTCTGGCTGGACTGCCATGGGGACTTTTTCTAAGCTTTATGGTAGGTCCGGTATTTTTTATACTATTAGAAACCAGTATTACCAAAGGATTTAGAGCTGCATTAGTTTTTGACTGTGGCGTAGTATTAGGTGATATTTTTTTCATAGCAATTGCTTATTTAGGAAGTTATAGATTGATTTCGAGTCTAAAAGATAAACCAGCACTGTTTATTTTTGGAGGTATAATTATGCTGGCTTATGGTATAATCTCTTTTGTGAAATTAAAAAAAGGAGAAAAAATAAACGACGAAGAAATAGACCGTGATATTATTAAAAGAAATTACGGAAGCTTATTCGTAAAAGGCTTTTTACTGAACGTTATCAACATTGGTGTTTTAGGATTTTGGTTGGCTGTAATTATTTCAATTGGTCCAAAACTACAAATGCAAACATCAAGAATGATGACTTTTTTTGCTTCTGTAATCGTTGCTTATTTATTGGTTGATTGTATTAAAATACTTTTAGCCAAGCAATTAAAATCAAAAATGACACCAACAAACATTCTTAAAATCAAAAAAGGAATAAGTGTTGTTTTAATGGTTTTCGGATTAGTGTTAATAACTCAAGGATGGTTTCCAAAAGAGAAAGAAATGGTTAAAAACGCTTTTGAAAGAATAGAGAAGAAGTAGTTGTTAATAACTCTAAAATATAAAATTAAACCTCTGAATTTCAGAGGTTTTTTTGTGTTTATAAGTGTCCTATAGAACTTTGTCAAAGTTTCAAACTTTGAAATTTTTTTATGTTCAAAGTATTTACACCAAGTTTGTCATTTCGACGAAGGAGAAATCTTCACAAGTGACTCCGTTGCAATTGATCAAACTTTGTAGAGCTTCTCGCGAAGATTTCTCCTTCGTCGAAATGACAATATTGTGGAAAAAATAACAAACCCAACAGGTTTTTAAAACCTTTCAGATTTACTTATGAAATCTAAATATTAAACATAAAAAAAACCTTCAAATTGCTTTGAAGGTTTTTGAGGCATCGTCCGGATTCGAACCGGAGTAGGAGCTTTTGCAGAGCCCAGCCTAGCCGCTCGGCCACGACGCCATTACTTGAACGGTTGGCAAAAGTAACTAAAATCTTTAAATTTCAAAAGTTTCCAATAAACTATTTTAAAAAAATTACAATGATTACTTTCTAATTTCCGTCATTTTTATCGTAACTGATTCTACATCACCACCAATAGGAGGATTAATTTTAGAAACCCAAACTGTTGTTTTTTCTACCGTTTCTATCTCTGCAAGTACTCGAATATTGATTCTTTTGGCTACATGTTCTAATAAATGCGAACGAATTGCCATTTCTTCTGCCACAATTTTGTTCAAATGAACGTAGTCAACAGTGTCTAAAAGATGATCTGTTTCGGCCGATTTCTGTAAATTGGTTTTAATTTTTAGATCAACAGTATAATCAGATCCAATTTTTCCTTCTTCAATTAAACACCCGTGGTACGAAAAAGTACGGATATTTTTCAATTTTATAACTCCCATTTTTATAATTTTATTCTTGTAGTGTTTGGATCTTGATAATTAGATATTACAGCTTGAATAGAAACAATTTTTTCGTCTTCATTGACTGTAAAATGAATTGTATAAGGGAATTTTTTTAAAGGTAACATACGAACAATGTTATATTTTTCCTCAAAAAAAGGAAATGTTTTTAATGTTAGTGCGTAGTTTTTAAACTCTTTATAAAATAATTTACCTAAGCCTTTCTTTAGAGATTCATAATAAAAAGCTGTTTCATCTACTTCTAATTTTGCTCTTGGAAGAATTACGGTTTTATAATTTTCTTCTAAAGCCATTTTTTATCTAAATCTTTTAGAGCATCTTCTAGAGGAATATAATCCTCTGGTTTAGCGTTTTTTATACGATCCAAAACCATTTCTTGTTGCCACAAAGGAATTTCATTTTCGACTTTTTCATCTATAGAAACGTCTGGAACATGTTTGAAAAAACTAATGAATGTTTCGTAAAAATCGTCTGGAATTGTAACAGTTAATTGTCTCATAATTCTGAATATTTGTACAAAAATACTAAATAAATTACTTGATACTTTTGAGTTTAACGTTTCATGTTTTACGCCACTTAAATAACTTTAAACCTGAAACCTGAAACCTTTTTTTTATCTTTGCTAAAATTACTATAAAATAATGGCATCAGAAGAGAAATCACTCAATTTTATTGAACAAATCATAGAGGAAGACGTAAAATCAGGTCTTTCAAATACTAAACTTCGCTTTCGTTTTCCACCAGAACCTAATGGTTATTTACACATTGGGCACGCAAGTTCTATTGCTTTAAATTTTGGTTTAGGAATTGATTATCAATCTCCTGTGAATTTACGTTTTGATGATACAAACCCTGAAAAAGAAGAACAGGAATTTGTTGATGCTATTAAAAAAGATGTAGAATGGTTAGGATATACTTGGGCAGAAGAATGTTATGCTTCAGATTATTTCCAACAATTATACGATTGGGCAGTTTTATTGATTAAGAAAGATAAAGCATATGTTGATAGTCAATCTTCTGAAGAAATGGCTATTCAAAAAGGAACTCCAACAACTCCAGGAACTGACAGTCCATATAGAAATCGTTCAGTTGAAGAAAACCTTGATTTATTCGAAAGAATGAAAAATGGTGAATTTGAGGCTGGTACACATATTCTTCGTGCAAAAATTGACATGAAATCAACAAACATGTTAATGCGTGATCCAATCATGTATAGAATTTTACACAAACATCACCATAGAACGGGAGATGCTTGGAAAATCTATCCAATGTACGATTGGGCGCATGGACAAAGTGATTATTTAGAGCAAATTTCACACTCATTTTGTACGCTTGAATTCTTGCCTCACCGTGAATTATATGATTGGTTTTTAGATCAGATTTTTGATGATAATAAGCTTCGTCCAAAGCAAAGAGAATTTGCCAGACGTAATTTATCACACACTGTTGTTAGTAAAAGAAAATTACAGCAACTAGTTAAGGAAAAGCATGTTAACGGATGGGATGATCCTAGAATGTCAACTATTTCTGGATTAAGAAGACGTGGTTATACAGCTGCTTCATTGCGTAATTTTGCTAATACAATTGGTATTGCAAAACGTGATAATTTGATCAATGTATCAGTTTTAGAATTCTGTATTCGTGAAGATTTGAACAAAATTGCACCTCGTGTAATGGCTGTTTTAGATCCTGTAAAACTGGTAATTACAAATTATCCAGAAGATAAAGAAGAGTGGTTAGAAGCTGAAAATAATCAAGAAGATGAGAATGCAGGTTTCAGAAAAGTACCTTTTTCTCGTGAATTATACATTGAAAGAGAAGACTTTTTAGAAGAAGCTCCAGCTAAATATTTCCGTTTGACTTTAGGAAAAGAAGTGCGTCTTAAAAATGCATATATCATTAAAGGGGAATCAGTTATAAAAGATGCTGAAGGCAATATTACTGAAATTCATGTTACTTATGATACCGATTCTTTAAGCGGAAGCGGAACAGAAGCAAGTCAAAGAAAAGTATCTGGAACTCTACATTGGGTTTCTATAAAACATGCTTTGGAAGCAGAAGTTCGTTTGTATGATCGTCTGTTTACAGATGAAGCTCCAGACAGTTATAAAGAGAAAAATTTCTTAGATTTTGTGAATCCAAACTCTTTAGAAATCGTTACTGGATATGTTGAACCAAGTTTATCAACAGCTCAAAATGAAGATAAATTTCAGTTCCAACGTTTAGGATATTTTACTGTTGATAAAGACTCAACTGCTTCAAAATTAGTGTTTAACAAAACAGTTGGATTGAAAGATGCTTGGGAAGAAAAAGGTAAAAAAGAAGAAAACAGCATCAATAATTCTTTAAAAGAAATCAACAAATATTTTAAAGTAGAAACAAAACCGGAAAGAATTGCAATTGAAAGTGCAATAGGAGAGAACATCAAAAATGTTTCAAGTTTCTCTTTGATACAGAATTCATTAAAGAAAAATATCAACAATAATAAGGCTTCGCTGTTGTTTTCTCAGTTTATTTTGAAATATTCAAACTGGAAATCAGCAGATTTTGAAGAAGAAGATATTAAGAAATTATATTCAATGTCTTTAAAAAGTGAATCGACTTATGTACGATCAAAAACACTTTTGAATTTGAGAGATATTGAAACTGAAACTTTCAAAAATCAATTTGATGATGAAATTTTGAAATTATATTCAAATCCACCAAAAAATGCTTCTGAAAGAGAAAATGAAATTCTTTCTGAAATGGTGAAGAAGTAATATCAACTAAATTTATGAAAAGCGCTTTTATAAGCGCTTTTTTTTTATTATATAGATTTACTATCGATATTTAAAATTTTATAATTTTTATAGATTAAAATAGACTTTCATAAATTGATTTTAATCGAAAATAAAAAAAGGTTGGATAACTTATTCGTTTTTTTAATTTAAGTTTATTAGAAGTCTTTATTTAAATTTTTGACTTTTTTACCTCTCGATTTTGCTGTTAAATTTTATAATATAGTTTTTGATGATTTTAATTTATTAATTTAATTGATTATATTTATTATTTATAAAATCTATTATTATTTAATTTTAATTAATTTAATAGATTAAAAGTGACCTTCATAAATTATCTTTAAAGTAAAATAAAAAATAGTTGAATAGGAAAGACCTTTTTTCTTTTTCCTTTCGTTAGAACTCTTTATTTTAATTTTTTACTTTTTTAATTGCAATTTTCTTCTCAAAAAGTTAAAATTAAAGTTTTTTCTTATTTTTTAAATTTTTACTTCAATTTCTTTAATTATAATTTTTGATTATTATTTTTAAAAAGGATTAGTTTTTAATTATTATTTATAAAAATTACTGTAGATTTTAAAACTATAGTTTTTTACTATTTTTTATGTTTTTGATTTCGATTTTATATCCATAAATTTTTACTATTAATTTTATTAGAATTTAATTTTTTAATTATTATTTATAAAATTGATTATAAATAATAAAATAATAATTTTTGTATATTAATTTTAACTTCTATAAATTGATTTTAAGACGTTTTTAAAACTTAATTGATAGATAATTCATTTTTTATTTTATTGTTTATTTATGGTCTTTATTTTAATTTTAGCTGTTATTTTAGTCAGTTTAACGGCTTGTTAACATGCAATTCTGTCAAAAACTGCTATTTTTAACATAAAGTAGAAGTCAGAGATGATTTTTATAAAAAATTAAAATTTGCCGTTAAAGAATCTAATCCGAAAATGTATTGTTTTTAAAAACTCGTAATTTTTATTGCAGTAGATTTTCAAAACCGATTTCTTGAAAAGACAATTTTATGTTCTCATTTTTATTGTGATGTAATTTTGATAATATTCTCTCGTAAAAAGATATTTTTCAAATTGTATCATAATTCAAAAAATACCATAATCTTGAATTGTGAAAATTTAGTTTTTAAATTTCAAATCTGATCATTTTTAATTTAAATCTAATTATCATGAAAGTATTATATTTTACACTAGCAGTGTTGTTTGCAAATGTTGCAATTTCACAAACACATCAAATTACAAAACACAATGGTGAACAACTTGATGTAAATTTTATTAAAACCGAAAATGGTTTAGTTTATTATTCTTTAAATGGAAGTTCTGAAGAAGTAAAAATTAGTAAACATGCAGTTTCATCTATTACAAACAAACAAACAAAAACAACTCAAAAAGTTTCTGATAAAATAGTAGTAGATTCAAAAGACGATTACAAAATGGTAACTGTTTTACCTCTGGAAAAAACAATAGGGCTGAAGCAGACAGGAACATTTACTGGAGTCTCGACCAAGACAAAAGGTGAACCGCCAATTGCAAATCAAAAGCAAACTGCTATGAGAATCAAAAGTAAGTCAGCTTCAAATGGTTCTCCGTTTGTGAGTATAGCTGAGAAAGATGGTAAATACGAAGCTACAACGTATGTGTATTAATTATATTGTTAATATTTTGTAAATTACATTTAATCAAAGTTTTATCATTTTAAAATTGAGTATCTTTAAGTAATAATTTAAAAATTGTAATATCATGTCTAAGAATTTAAATATCGCAGCCGGAATTTTGGTGGCTGCAGCAGCGGGAGCCGCAATCGGAATTTTGTTTGCTCCAGACAAAGGGTCAAAAACTAGAGCTAAATTGAAAGAAGGTATTGATGATGCTAAGCATAACATAAAAGATTCTTTTGATGCAAGTTCTGAAGTTCTTCGTGAAAGATTTACAAGTGCTACTCAAAATCTTGATGGAACTTTGAATGATTTACTTTCAAATGTTAGTCATAAAACTGAAGAAGTAATTACTTTTTTAGAAACTAAATTGGCTGAGTTAAAAGCGCAGAACGCGAAACTTCAGAAATAATATTTTTTAAAAGCACATAACTTGCTTATTTTTATAGGAAAGTTTTGTGCTTTTTTTTATTTAAATTTATACTTATGGCTTTTGAAGAGTTAAAAGAAAACACTGAAAAAATTCAGGATCAAACTAAAACATATATTGACAGTCATTTGGCTTACTACAAACTTTGGGGTTTTAAAGTTGCAATGAAATCTACAACTTTAATTTTTAAGTTTACTTTGATATTATTGTGTTTTACAATGGTTTTAATTTTTGGATCTTTTGCAGCTGCTTATGGTTTTGGATCTTTGTTTGGAAGTAATGCTTTAGGATTTTTAGCAGTAGGAGGGATCTATCTTTTCTTTACAATTTTACTTTTTTTCATTAAAGATAAAATGGTTGAAGGTCCGATCTTGGAGAAATTTTCAGAAATATTTTTTAATGATTAAAACTTATGGAAAAGAAAAAATACTCTTCTTATGCTGAGATCGACAAAGATTTAGAAATCTTAAAACTTGAAAAAGATATCAATTATCAGAAATTGAAATTGAGTTTTCAGAAAACTAAAGAGAGCATAACACCGCAAAATATAGTAAACGGATTTGTTTCATCTTATACAGATTACTTCAAAAATTCGTATCCACAAATTTTACAATCTATAATACCATTTGTAATCAATTGGTTTATGAATAAAAAAAGAGGCAATTAAGCCTCTTTTTTATTTTATAATTATTGTTGAACATCTGGTTGAATGTCATCTTCGTAACCAGATTGTCTATGAGTTGGTTTTGGTTTTTCAATTTTCTTATTGTTCTTTTTCATCATTTCTCCAACTTGGTTTGAAGCTGAGAATGAAGCAACCATATTATTCAACATGTCACTTCCGGCTTGTGGAGAATTAGGAAGAAGAATTAAGTTTGAGTTGGTATCAGATCCTATAGATTGTAATGTATCATAATGTTGAGTTACTACAATTAGGGCAGAAGCTTCTTGAGAATTAATTCCAACTTGGTTTAAAACTTCAACACTTTCTACAAGACCTCTTGCAATTTCACGACGCTGATCTGCAATACCTTGTCCTTGCAAACGTTTACTTTCTGCTTCGGCTTTTGCTTTTGCAACAATTCTAATTCTTGAACTTTCAGCTTCAAATTCTGCAGCAGTTTTTTCTCTATCAGCAGCGTTGATTCTGTTCATTGCATTTTTTACCTGGATGTCCGGATCAATATCTGTAACCAAAGTATTGATGATATCATATCCGTAAGTAGACATTGCTTCGTTCAATTCACGTTTTACTGCAACCGCAATATCATCTTTTCTTTCAAAAACATCATCCAATTTTAGTTTAGGAACTTCGGCACGAACTACGTCAAATACATAAGAAGTAATCTGATCGTGTGGATATTCTAATTTATAAAATGCTTCGTAAACTTTATCCTGAATCACTTTGAACTGAACTGAAACTTTCATTTTGATAAAAACGTTGTCTCTAGTTTTAGTTTCGATGATAACATCTAACTGTTGAATTTTAAGATTTACTCTTCCGGCCAATCTGTCAACCAACGGAATTTTAAGTTGTAATCCTGAATTTCTCACACTTTGGAATTTTCCAAATCGTTCGATCACGACAGATGTTTGTTGTTTTACAGTAAAGAACGACGACATAAAAATGAAGAATGCCAATACTAAAAAGATAATGAATGCTGTGTTCATGGTTATTTAATTTATATTTATGATTCTGGTAAATTACGAAAATTCTTCTAAAATAAAATTATCAAACATTAAAAAAACGCTAAGAACATTTTGTTGATGTTTCTTAGCGTTTCGTTTTTTTTTGAACCATTAAGGTATTAAGTAAATTAAGTCAAGCTTTGTCAAGATAATTAAGCCTAGCTTTATGAACTTAAAAACTTCTTTTTTTACCATTAAGTAGAGCTTAATAAACTTAATATCTTAATGGTAAATTATTTTATAAAGTAGAAATTGCTTTCTGAATTCTTGAAATAGTTTCTTCTTTTCCAATAATTTCTACAATGTCAAATAGGTGAGGACCTTTTAAAGCTCCAACCAAACTTAGACGGAAAGGTTGCATCACTTTACCCATTCCGATTTCGTTTTTAGTTAACCAATCTTTTACAATAGTTTCGATATTTACAGAAGTAAAATCTTCGATATTTTCTAAAACAGAAATCAATTCTTGCATTAAAGTTGGAGTTTCCTCTTTCCAGTTTTTGCTTGCTTTCTCATCATAAAATGTTGGTGCTTGGAAAAAGAAATCTGTTAACTCCCAAAAATCAGAAACGAAATTGGCTCTTTCTTTAATTAGTGAAACAATTCTTGTAATATCGTATTTAGAAATAGCAACGCCTTTTTCTACCAAAATAGGAGAGAAGGTTTTTGCTAAATCTGCATCATTTTGTTTGATTAAGTATTGGTGATTGAACCATTTGTTTTTCTCAGGATCAAATTTAGCTCCAGCTTTGTGAACTCTGTTCAAGTCAAAAGACTCTGCTAATTCTTCTAAACAATATATTTCTTTGTCAGTTCCGTCATTCCATCCAAGTAAAGCAAGGAAGTTTACAACTGCATCTGGGAAAAATCCTTTTTCTCTGTAACCTGATGAAACACCTTCTTCTGTTTTCCATTCTAAAGGAAATACTGGGAATCCCATTTTGTCTCCATCTCTTTTTGATAATTTACCATTTCCAACTGGCTTCAAAATCAAAGGTAAGTGTGCAAATTCTGGAGCGTCCCAACCAAAAGCTCTGTATAATAAAACGTGAAGTGGCATAGATGGCAACCATTCTTCACCACGAATTACATGTGAAGTTTCCATCAAATGATCATCCACAATATTCGCTAAATGGTAGGTTGGCATTCCGTCACTTTTGAACAAAACTTTATCATCCAAAAGATTAGTTTCAAACTTAACATCTCCACGAATGATATCTTTCAAATGTAAAGTTTCATCAACCGGAGTTTTAAAACGGATTACATAATGTTCTCCATTTGCAATTCTCTTCGCAGTTTCTTCTGCAGAAATTACTAATGAAGTATCTAATTTTTCACGGTTATGATGATTGTAAATAAATGTTTTTCCTTCAGCTTCGTGTTGTTTTCTATGTGCATCCAATGCTTCTGGAGTATCAAAAGCATAATAAGCCCAACCAGAATTGATTAATTGATAGGCATATTGTTGGTAAAGATCTTTACGTTCGCTTTGTCTGTACGGACCAAATTTTTCATTTTTTCCAACAGTTTCTTCAGGAGCAATTCCTAACCATTCAAGAGCTTCCATAATGTAAGCCTCTGCACCAGGAACAAAACGAGTCTGATCTGTATCTTCAATTCTCAGATAAAAAACACCGTTATGTTTCTTTGCAAATAAATAATTAAATAGGGCAGTACGAACTCCGCCAATATGTAATGGTCCAGTCGGACTTGGTGCAAAACGCACACGAACTTGCTTTGACATTTGTTTAAATTTTGATGCAAAGATACGACTCTGAATTAGAAAATTAAGTAATGAGAAAATTAGATAATTTCTTGTGTTAAGCTTAATTGACTAATTTTCTAATTGAATATTATCTAATTAATAATTACTACTTTTATAGGTTATAATTAAAACAGATTAATTTTGAAGACATCATCTGCGATATATCAAAAGCTAGAGGCTTTCATTAAGAAATATTACACCAACGAATTGATAAAAGGGATCTTACTTTTTACTGGTTTTGGTTTATTATATTTTTTGTTTACGCTTTTTGTGGAATACTTTCTTTGGTTAAAACCATTAGGAAGAACTTTCCTTTTTTGGATTTTTATTGCTGTTGAAGTTTTCCTTTTGGTTCGATTAATTCTGTTTCCATTATTCAAATTATTCAAACTTCAAAAAGGAATTGATTATAGCCAAGCTTCAAAAATTATCGGAAATCATTTCACAGAAGTGAGCGATAAGCTGACGAACTTTTTACAATTGTCTTCAGAAAATAATGCTGAAAGTTCAGAATTAGTTTTGGCTTCGATTGAACAAAAAGCAAATTCTTTGCAACCAATTCCATTTGGAAATGCAATCAATTTTAAAGCAAACAAAAAATATTTACCATTGGCTTTAGTTCCAATTTTACTTTTTGCAGTGTTTTATATTTCTGGAAATAGCAATGTAATTTCTCAAAGTTTGAATAGAGTAGTGCATTTCAATTCAGCATTTTTGCCACCAGCTCCTTTCAAATTTGTGGTTTTGAATTCTAATTTACAAGCAGAGCAAAATAAAGATTTCGTTATCAAAATGGAATCTGTTGGAAATGTAGTTCCAGAAAATGTGATGATTCATATTGGTAACGAAAGTTATTTTATGGAATCTTCTCAACCTGGAAAGTTTGAATTCAAAGTGGAGAAACCTGCAGAAGATATCCGTTTTTCTTTTGAAGGAAATTCAGTTCTTTCAGAAGAATATGATTTGAAAGTTATCACAGTTCCATCAATCGCAAACTTCGAAATGGTTTTGAATTTTCCTTCTTATCTAAAGAAAAAATCAGAAACAATTCAAGGAACTGGAAATGCAATTGTACCTGAAGGAACGACTGTAACTTGGAAAATGAACACTAAATCTACCCAAGAAGTAACATGGAAAAGAGATAATGAGGTATTCAAGTTTAATAAGGTAGAAAATGAGTTTAAATTGGCTAAAAATATAAGTCAAAATACCGAATATCAAATACTTACATCAAATAATAAGGTCAAAAACTACGAAAAATTAGATTATCAGCTGTCTGTAATCAAAGATCAGTATCCAACCATCAATGTTGGTCCTGCACCGGACAGTTTGAAGTTAGATAAGAGCTATATTTTAGGAAGATTGGGTGATGACTACGGACTTTCGAAACTACAAATTGTATACTACGAACGTAACAAACCGCAGTCTGCTAAGCGTGGAAACATTCCTGTGAAGGCTGGAGTATTTGATCAATTTGTTTTTAATTTCCCAAGCAATCTTCCGGTAGAAGAGGGTGTTTCATACGAATACTATTTTGAAGTTTTTGATAACGATGCACCACACGGATTTAAGAGTACAAAGTCTTCTACGTTTTCAGATCGTGTAGCTACGACAGATGAAATTCAGGATCAAGAATTACAACAGCAGAATAATAATATCAATAGTTTATCTAAATCTTTGAAGAACCAAACGAAGCAGATTTCAGAAATGGATAAGCTTCAAAATACAGGAAAAGAAAAAGATAATTTAGAGTTTAAAGATCAGCAGAAGATTAATGATTTTATCAAACGTCAAAAACAACAAGACGAAATGATGAAACAGTTTTCTGAGAAAATGAATCAGAATCTAGACAAGTTTAAAGACGATAAGAAAGATAAAACAGCTGAAGATTTACAAAAGCGTTTAGATAGTGCACAGAAAGATTTAGAAAAGAATCAGAAATTATTAGACGA
Source organism: Flavobacterium panacis (assembly GCF_024649945.1). GTDB lineage: Bacteria > Bacteroidota > Bacteroidia > Flavobacteriales > Flavobacteriaceae > Flavobacterium > Flavobacterium panacis. The sequence goes on from NZ_JANKMS010000008.1 coordinate 321,274, forward strand.
ATTGAAGAACTTGAATGATAAATTAAACAGCGAAGAACTGTTTGATAAGATGGAAAAGTTCAAACAAATTAGTAAAAACCAATCTCGTAATTTAGAACAATTGGTAGAATTGACCAAGCGTTTTTATGTTTCAAAGAAAGCAGAACAAGTTGCTGAAAAATTAAATAAACTGTCAGAACAACAGGAACAGTTATCAAATAAAGAGAAAGAAAACACTAAAGAGAAGCAAGACGAAATCAATAAATCTTTTGATAAGATTCAGGAAGATTTAAAAGATTTGAAAGAAGAAAATAAGACTTTAAAGAAACCTTTGGATATTCCTTCAGATGCTTCTAAAGAGAAAGATGTAGACAATGATCTGAATAAAGCTTCTGAAGAATTGAGTAAAAAGAATACTTCTGGAGCTAAGCCAAAACAGAAAAGTGCGGCTAAGAAAATGAAGAACATGGCTCAGGAAATGCAGAGTGAAATGGAAGGTGGAGAACAAGAACAATTAGAAGAAGATGTAGCAATGCTTCGTCAGATTCTAGATAATCTTTTAGCTTATTCTTTATCTCAAGAAGATGTGATGAAACAGTTCAAAGCAATGAAATTAGGTTCGTCTGCATTTACAAAAAATATCAAGATCCAGCAGAATTTGAAGCAACAGTTCAGACATGTTGATGATAGTTTGTTTGCCCTTTCATTACGTAACCCAAAGGTGGCAGAAGATGTAACTAAAGAAATTGGTAATGTACAATACAACATGGATAAAGCCTTAGAAACCTTAACCGATGTTCAGATTCCTAGGGGAGTTTCACATCAACAATATGCAGTTTCATCTGCTAATAAGTTAGCCGATTTCTTAAGTGATTTATTAAATAATATGCAGATGTCTATGTCTAAACCAGGAGCCGGAAAACCAAAACCGGGCGACGGACAAGGAATGCAGTTGCCAGATATTATTCAGAAACAAAAAGGTCTTGCAGATAAGATGAAAGACGGAATGAAATCTGGACAACAGCAAGGTGATAAACCTGGAGAAGGGAAAGATGGAAAGTCTGGGCAAGGACAAAGCGGACAAGGAAAAGACGGTCAGGGTAAAGAAGGGCAAGGAAATAAAAGTGGAGATAAGGGTTCTTCTGGTAAAGATGGAAAGAGTGGAAAAGGAGAGAAGAACAGTAATGAAGGTGAAGATGGAGAAGGAGATGCAGAGGCAATTATGGAGATTTACAAAGAGCAAGTTAAACTGAGAGAAGCATTGCAAAAAGAGTTAGCTAAGAAAGGTTTAGACGCTCAAGGTAAATCTATAATAGACCAAATGAAGCAATCTGAAAAGCAGATTTTAAATAAAGGTTTTAAGAATGAGAACCTGCAACGTATACTAAATATCCAACAGGAATTATGGAAATTGAACAACGCAGTTCAGCAACAAGGTCAAGATACACAAAGGCAATCTGAAACAAATAAGGCTGAATTTACAAATCGTTCGAATGCTTTACCGAGTTCGCTATTGGATTATTTAAACAGTGTAGAGATATTAAACAGACAATCACTACCTTTGCGCTCGAATTTTAATCAAAAAGTTCAAGAATACTTTAATACAAAATGATAAATTTTAATTACGAAACAGATTTTACTTTAGGAGACGAGCAGGCTTTTAGCGATTGGTTAAGTGCTGTTATTGTTTCTGAAAAGAAGAGTGAAGGAGAAATTAACTATATATTTTGTGATGATGAATATCTTCATAAGATCAATGTTGAGTATCTAGATCACGATACGCTTACAGATATTATCAGTTTTGATTATACTGTTGGTAACGAGTTGAATGGAGATATTTTTGTTTCTGTAGAACGTGTTGCAGACAATGCAAAAGACTTCAATGTTTCATTTGCTGAAGAACTTAAAAGAGTGCTATCTCATGGTATACTACATTACTGTGGATACAAGGATAAGACAGATGAAGATGCTCAATTAATGAGAGCAAAGGAAGAGGAAAAGATGAAGATGTTTCACGTGGAACAGTAGTTAAATCTCTTTAGAAAAATAAGTATATGTTCCACGTGAAACGATTTAGATTTTGAATTTTCGCAACGTTCCACGTGAAACATATTAAAAAAGGTTCAGGTTAAAAAATAACGTTCCACGTGGAACGTTGTATAAAGAGTTCGAATAAAAGATTAAATCGTTCCACGTGGAACGATTTTTTAGGTTTGAATTTTGAGGGAATAAACGTGATGTTTCACGTGGAAATATTCTTGAAAATTGAAATTTTGAGAATTGAAAAACCAGAACGTTTCACGTGAAACATAAATTTGAGTTTTGATTTGAAAGTTTTGATTTGAAAGTTTTGATTTGAAAGTTTAGAATGGAAGTTTAGAATGGAAGTTTAGAATGGAAGTTTAGAATGAGAGTTTAGAATGAGAGTTTAGAATGAGAGTTTAGAATGAGAGTTTAGAATGAGAGTTTAGAATGAGAGTTTAGAAATGTTTTACGTGAAACATTTCGATTTGAAGATTTGATTTGAAGATTCCAGTTTGAAGATTCTAGTTTGAAGATTCCAGTTTGAAGATTCCAGTTTGAAGATTCCAGTTTGAAGATTCCAGTTTGAAGATTCCAGTTTGAAGATTCCAGTTTGA
>NZ_JANKMS010000009.1 GCF_024649945.1 Flavobacterium panacis
GACTGCGACTGCGACTGCGACTGCGACTGCGACTGCGACTGCGACTGCGACTGCGACTGCGACTGCGACTGCGACTGAATACTAAACTACTGTGGCAAAACAGGTGGTCTCATTCTATAAGCTCCACTTGACAAACTCATGATAAAATCTTCTAAAGCGATTAGTTCTGATTGGCTTAAATCTAATTTTTTGATCAGTTTTGATGTTGTTGGAAACAAAGTGTCGTTTAGTTGATTTTCTTTTCTTTTCGGCTGAGGCATTCCAGCGTTGTAAATATTTAGGACGCCTCGCAAATTTGGAAATAAACCGTTGTGCATATAAGGTGCATTTTGAGAAACGCCTCGTAAAGATTGTGTTTTAAATTCGCCAACATTTTCGGCTTTTCCAGTAACATTGTATCTTCCTAAATCTTCATATTGTCTGCCGTAATAGGTTAAACCTACATTGTGAAATTTATTATCTGCAAAATTGGCTGTGTTATGACAATTAATGCAACGTGCTTTGGTACGAAATAAATGTAATCCCTGAACTTGTCTGTTGGTTAATTGAGTAGAATCTCCTTCAATGAATCTATCAAATTTACTTTTTGGACTAATTAATGTTCTTTCGAAAGTGGCAATCGCTTTTAAAATTTCTTCTTGTGTTAGTTTCTCTTTTCCGAAAGCCTTTTTAAAATACGGTTTATAGCCTTTTATTTTATTTAAACGTTTTGTTGCTAAATCGATATGAAAGTTCATTTCTTTAGCATCTTGAATTGGAAAACTTACTTGATCTTCTAAAGTTGCGGCTCTTCCATCCCAAAAGAAGACTTTAGAATAGGCAATGTTCATTAAACTTGGTGCATTTCGGTTCCCTTGTTGTCTGCCTTCTCCGTATGAAACTCTTCTGGCATCGCCCCAATTTAGTTCGGGATCATGGCAATTGGCACACGAAATCTGACCAGATTTGGATAATCTCGGATCAAAGAAGAGCACTTTACCCAATTCGGCTTTTTCTTCGCTATACGGATTGTCTTTGGGAAATTCAGGTTTGCCTAAAAGCCCGATGTCTTCAAAACCTTGGGTGTAAACTATAGAGTCAACTTCAGGCTTTGGCCATTTTTGATAATCGCCACTGCTGTAAAGTGCTTTTAATTCTGAAATTGAAAACTCAGGTTCAATTTTAGAATAGGATAAAAGTAATATTGAAAATAACATTGCTAAAACAGCAATCAATTTTGTTTTCATTTTAATAATTTAATTGTACACCCATTTGAATCCAATAGGTGGTATTCGTGTTAATGCTGACTGGATAATCAGTTTGTTTTTTAAGTGCGATTTTCTCTTTTAAATTGGTAAAGAAAACCACTGTTTTGTTGTTTTTTGTCGGATAGCTGTATTGTAAACGCAATGCTGGAGCAAAATAATTGGTGGTGTTTACGGCGTAATCGTAAATAATCACTTCATCAAAAAATCTAATATTGGTTCCGCCAGAAGTATCGTAATATTCCAGTTTTGATGGAAGTGGGAAGTACATATTGAAACTTGTAGTTACATTTAATTTACTTTTAGTGAAAGCAAAATCCTTACTTCCAAATATTCCCGTATTCAACGAATTTAATTCGATATGCGATGTGGCCAAAACATCCTCATATTCATTTTGCTGATAAAGTAAATCTAAACCAACTAAGTAATCGATTTTAGAACCTGTTTTTTTGGAAAGTGATGTTGTCCAGTTTATTTTATTTAATGAACTGGTATAGTTGTAACCATTGCTTTGTTTGTCAAAATTTTTTGCATCACTTTGATCGAATTTTAAAGTGGATTGTATTTCTTTTTTATTCCATTTATGAAAGGCAAACAATTCTGCGTGATTGCTTTTTGTTTTAATTTTCATTCTTTCACTTGCTGATAAATCAATATTGTTGGTATAAAAAATATTATTGGAATTCTTAGAGTAATATAGGGCAGTAAAAATTGAATTTTTGCTTTTAATCGTATAGCCTAACCCAATTTTATCTACAATATCTTGGTATAAATACCCAGCCCCAGAAGATTTAAAATAATTCAATATTCTGCCGTAGCCAGCATTAAAACGTAAAAAGGTTTCTGGATATGCTTCGTAGTTTAAACTGGTGTTATTGTAAGTGTAATTAAAATCTTTTTGGTTTTCGGCATAACTACCTAAAACAAATGCTTTGTGATTTTGTGAAATTTGATAACCAATTTGTATTTCTCCACCCAAATTTCTGTTGGTGATTTGAGATCTTGCGTCTAATGTTCTACTAAATTTTTCTGCACCATAATTGGCCTTCACAGCAACAGATAAATGATTGGTGATCTCTTTGGAGAAACCGCCGCTCAAGGCATAAACCTGATTGTCCCAATTGGCGTTTCTGGGAACATAAAAATAATGTGGACTAATAACTTCTTGTTCTTCGGAGCGATCATCAGTAAGCACCCATCCAAGATTTTTTTCTAATACTTTTTTAATGGCTAGATCACCAAATAATTTCCATTTGGATTTTGTTGTAAAATAGCCTTGTGCAGAAAATTGATACGTATTGACTTCGCTAGCAATCTGTTTTCTTGCGAATTCATTTTGCTGATGTTCATACGAAACTTCATTAAATGTAAAATCTTTAATGGTAGAATTTGTATAAGCAATAGGATATTTAAAAATTTGATTTTTGATCTGATTGTCAATAAGATGATTTTGCACTTTTATAGTATCTTGTGCATTCGTATTAAGAACGAAAAAAAACAACAAAAGAAGTAATGCCCAGGATTTCCAGGCATTACTTTTAATGTGATTTATTTTAATTTTATTGATTTTCATTAAAGAAAATTTTAGTTAAATCCTCTTGGATTTGCTGTTACTTCTACGAAATCATTTGTAGAATTGTTAGTGTCCTGAAGAATAATTCTTCCTGCAACTGTAGTTTTAGTTTTTCTCATTACCGATTTTGAAGAATACGCTCCAGAAGGAAGGTATGTATTTCCTCCATCAATTTGAGAAGGTAATTTTTTAGGAACTAGACTTGAGCCTAAGTCTTTTGTAGTATCAACACCATCAATAATAACACTAATTGGAATTTGAAGCGCTAGGTTGGCATCTCCTTTAGGGTTTTTATATTTTTTCAATGCTGCAAACTCAGCATTAGTCATTTTGAAAATAACGTAGCCATGTCTTCCGTTTGAGTCTAATATCATATCATTGTTGCTATTTCCCCAATAAGCGATATCTACATCTGGAACAGCAGGATTTTGAATATCATATTGGTAAAGATCACCAGAATAAGTTCCTAAAAAGGACTCGAAGTCAGCAGTACTTAAATCTACAGTTAATTCTGGGTTTAGAATACTAACAGATTTACCTTTATTGTCAACATAGTTTGCTTGATGATTAAGAGCATTTTGTGCTATCACAATGCTTTTACCAGGTTGTACTGGATATTCTGTGCCACTTCCTGGAATTTTGATAATGTTTAAGGCATAAACAAAATTTGTGTTGGCTTCGCTGCCCATTGTCATACCTTCAGATTTGCTCCAATCGAATTGTCCGTTTGGTAAAGAATAAGCTAAAACAGTAGTTGCAGTAGATCCAGTTAATAATGCCATATATAAACCATCTGCATACTGAACTGTGTTTGAGTTATTATAAATTTCGATAAACTGATCTCTAAAAATAGCTCCTTTTTTAGTGTCAGATCCGCCGTAGTAAATTTGTTTAATGACAAAGTCACCCACTTTAGAAGTTTTCATTTCTACATTTAGAGTAGTTGCAGTAGCATTTACAACAACACTACTTTCGGCACCATTAAAATTAATTTCAGTTTCTGTTGGAGTATATCCAAAAGTCTCAGTAAATTCAGCGGATTGAATCACTTTAGTAGCCGTAACAGAATAAGTCCCAGGCAAAATTTGTTTAAAAAGCGCAACACCATTTTCATCAGATTCTACAGTATATTTATTTGCTGTTTCTGTGTTAATAATAGTTACACTTGCTTTCTTTACAACCAGACTGTTGAAAGTAGCATCATATTTAAGTGAAATGCTGAAGTCGATTGGTTTTAATGCTTCACTTTCGTTATCATCATTGCTACAGGATTGAATTATTAATGCAAAAAGCAATATAAAAATAGAGAGTGTTTTTTTCATAGTATATAGATTTAAAATTGATAATTAAGTCGGGTTCCAAATGAGAAGTCTGCGATGTCATACATACTTCTAATATTGTCTTTGTAGTAATAAGGTTTTAGATTTAAAAAATTGGTAGAATAGAATGACACACTAAATCCGTTTAAGAAATCTTTTGAAAGACGCAGATGAAAATTATGCAGCATATCTTCAAGTTTAGTTTGCGTACCTGTGAGAGTTCGAATAATGTGACCGTATTTTTGCGAATCTGTACGATCTGCTTCTGGAATTTCATGATAAACCAATTGAGAATCTAAGTAACCATTCGGAAATTTACTCGTAGCACTATATGAAGTTCGTAATAGAGTATGCTCGCTTCTTAAAGACAATAACAAACCTACTTTCGGAATATGATAACTGAAGTTAAAGCTCGCAGTAAAATTTTCATTTGTTGTAGGCATTGAAGGATATACTCCATATTTTTCTACCATTAGCAAATTGGTAGAACCGTAATAATTTATGGTTTTACTATCATCTTTAGATTTCACATAAGATGCATTCATACTAATGTCAAGATTTAATGCCTTGATTTTTTGGAAATTGATCATAGTTTCAATACCCATATCACTAGAATTAGTTTTGTTTTGAATGCTGTTTGTTATATAATATAAATTTTCAGTCCCAACAACTTCATAAGTAGGCATTTCTGTTCCGTTTGTAATAATATTCACTTTTGGAATTTCTTTAGATACAGGAATCTGTTGGCCAAAAAAGCCATTAGTCAGTTTGTTGTAATATCCAGTTAAGTTTACATTGGCAAAAGGAAGATTGATATCTACACCACCTTCTGTTTTGTACGATTTGGAAGGTTTTAAATTCAAGTTATCTCCAGAAGTTACTACAGTTAAAATCCAAGCTTTTTGATAAACACCAGGATTTACATAAATTCCGTTGCCTAACAATCTGTCTAAGTAGCGGTCTCCTGTATATAATTGATTCAGAGAAGGCGCTTTAGATGATAATCCAAATCCACCTCTAACTCTAAAGGTTTTGTTGAAAGAATAAGACGAGTTGATACGCGGTTGTAATGATATGTTCCCAGATTGGTTTTCATATCGAACTCCATAATCAATATTTAAAATTTCGTCTTCTTTAAATTTTTTATATACGCGGTCTTCTAGATAAGCTGAAAACTGAGTTTCAGTTCTCGTTCTATTAAAGTCATAATCTCTATAGCCTAGTTTAGTGTCGCCTCCATCATCAAGGACATAATAATTTAATAAACCTACTGCGCTGCTTTTTCTTCCTTCTCCTTTGTTGGAACTTGATCTTCCAGATAATCCAAATGACAAACTGTGAATCCAATTGGCTTTACTGGTAATTGTTTTTGTGGTTTCGAGATTCACAAAAGTTGAAATCGGAATTCCCTCAACCGTACTGATACTAGTATATTGCGATGGTAGAATGAAAGCGTCATGTATTCCTTCTTCTCTAGAATCAGTAGCAGCGGTTAAAGATCTATTGACCCATCTTTCTCTTCTGGAGAATTGTCTGTCATAAGAGAAACCACTATTTATATTGATACCATCCAACCAAAGATTCGAAGGTTTCCACATCAAATTATTAGAAATAGAAATCCCTTGCTTTTCATTTTTTACGACGTCCGCAGAAATTTTATCAGGATCATGTTTTGCATCATCAAGATTAGATCTTAAAGATAGATTTAGTGTGTTTTTTATTTTAGAATGTTTATCTGTAGTTTTCCATGCCAAACTTCCGCTAACCCGTTGATAATTCAGTAAATTATCTCTTGGATCTGCTTTTGAATCCAGAAAATTGAATCCAAAATTCATAGAGTTATTTTCGTTTAGTTTAACTCCTTTTGTTAAATTCACTTCGCTTGTTGCATCTCTTATAGAAGCCGAAACTCTATACGGACTATTTCCAACTTTAGTAGTGATCAAGACAAGTCCTGAAGTCAAATCTCCATATTTTGCAGAAGGAATTCCTTGAATAACTTTTATCTCTTCAATGTTATTGGTTGAAATTTCCCTAAGATCCACACCCAAATTTGGATTGTTGAATCTGTTTCCATCTTTTCCAAAATCATTGGCTGCTCCAGAAGGTGTATTCGGACTTAAGGCCTGCATATTTTCATTGTTTGAAATCGGAATATCATTTATCATGAATGAAGTTCCAAAAGCCTTGGCATCTTTAAAGGTTGAGGCAGTTCTGAAAGTAATGTTTTTATACGCGTTTAGACTAAAATCTGCGGTAGTCTGCCCTGGAAGTTGTTGCAAAACATCATCTAAAGAAAAGGCCTGAACGTTATTAATAGCATTTATACCTAAAGTTAATTCAGAATATTTACGCTCTTTATTGGCTGTAACTGTTACTTCTTTAAGGTGCAGTGTGTTATCTTCCAAATAAACGGTAACGGTGTTCTGCCCGTTTTGTAAAGTTTGATTAATTTCTTTTTTACCAAGAATGGAAAAATTTAATTCAATATCCTGAAAATAGGGAATGGTTATGCTGAAATTCCCATCTTTATCAGAAATAGTCCAGTTTTCGGTTTTGGTGTCACGAACAAAAACACCTGACAATGAAGTACCTGTTTCCTTCGATAAAACCTTACCGGAAATTGTTTTTTGAGAAAAAATTACTTGAGTAAATAAGAGAAGAATTGTAATAAAACGCATCTGTATTTAATTAGAACGAATAAAAATAGTGATGCAAAAATATCAATAATTCTTTGTGAAGCAATACAAAATAAGGGATTTGTAAAATTGTGAAAGTACTCTTTTGTGAGAAAATCAAATGAAATGACTTTCTAAATTAGGAAGTTAGTCCTTTGAAAAGCAAGGGAATACTCTTTTTTTGTTTTTGTAAGAATAAAGAACAAGACTTTTTAACATGCGATGTAGGTTTGATGTATTGCAAAACAAACTATTTCTTGTTAATTTCGAAGCATTTTTTGGGTTTACGGTAGTTTTTCTGAGTTGTTTCCATAAAAAAAGAGCCAGAAAAATTTTCCAGCTCTTTAAAATATTTAAGATAAATCTATTCTCTTTATTCTATTTTCTATGCTCTAAAAAGAAATTAATCCAAAGATTCAGTCAATTTTCTGAAAACAGATTTCGCATCTTTTCCTTCGTATAAAACTGCATAAACCGCATCGATAATTGGCGTTTTGGCACCATAACCTTGATTTAATTTATAGGCACTTTTCGTGGCATAATAACCTTCAGCAACCATACTCATTTCCATCATAGCACTTTTTACAGTATATCCTTTTCCAATCATATTTCCGAACATTCTATTTCTTGAGAAAACAGAATATCCCGTAACCAATAAATCGCCTAAATAAGCCGAATCATTAATGTTACGTTTCATTTTATGTACTTTACGAATGAATTTCTTCATTTCGCGAATCGCATTACTCATCAAAACCGACTGGAAGTTGTCGCCATAACCTAAACCATGTGCAATTCCGGCAGCAATAGAATAGATGTTTTTCAACATGGCAGCATATTCTGTTCCGATAATATCATCTGAAATTTTGGCTTTGATGTAATTTCCAGAAAGTGATTTTGCGACCGTTTTCGCTTTATCAGGATCACCACAAGCAATCGTTAAGTACGAAAGTCTTTCTAAAGCTACTTCTTCGGCATGACAAGGACCTGTAATTACTCCGATGTTGTAGTATGGAATATCGTATTGAATATGAAAATGCTCACCAACAATCAAACTTGTTTCTGGAACAATTCCTTTAATGGCAGAAAAAATAATTTTATTAGATAAAGAAACCGTCATGTTTTGCAATTCGGCATCTAAGAAAGCAGAAGGAATAGCAAAAATGATATAATCTGCGTATTCGATTGCTTCGTTTATATTGCTGGTCAATTTAAGTTTGTTGATGTCAAATTCAACAGAGCTTAAATAATTCGGATTGTGTTTGTATTTCTGTATATGTTCGATTGCAGATTCATTACGCATGTACCACGCAATTTCGGAAAGATTAACGCATAACATTTTTGCAATTGCCGTTGCCCAGCTTCCTCCTCCAATTACTGCAAATTTTAACTTTTCGCTCATTATTTTATTAATTTGAAACAAAAGTACTTAATAATGTGCTAATAAAGCAAAATCTGTTTTAAGAAATTTGTCAAAGCCTCTCTGGATCGTTTTCTTTTAAAATAAATGCGGTTGAATTTCAGAATACATTTTAGCTTTAAAGTTAAAAAAATAGTATTTTTGAGAAATTTCGTTCAATTATGATGAGTAAATATTTGACCCTTATTTTAGTTTTTTCAACATTCTATTCTTCTTCCCAAACTATGGAACCACTTTATTTCGATGCCAATTGGAAAAATACCACCAAAGAAAATGCTTCTTTCTACAGAATGCAACCTTCAAAAAAATCAGATAATTTAGTTTTAATAGAAGATTTCTACAGCAATAAAAAACCTCAGTTTCAGGCATATGCTTTTCAGGATAATGAAGATGATTATGTAGGTGATGCGGTTTGGTTTGATGAGAATGGTTTCGATTCTTCTTCATATCAGTTTTATAACTTCTCTGCTGTTCCCAATTTGGTTTATTATTATCCGAATGGTAAAAAGTTTAAGTCTGTTCAATACAAAAACGGACGAAAAGATGGTGAAACTATTATTTACCATGAAGATGGAACCGTATTGATGAAGGGAAAATATGAAGCTGGAAAACCTATAAACGGCGATTTTGAAGAAGTTGTAAATTGGGATAATTATAAATTTAACAGAACAGATTCTAAAACAGAAAAAGAAGAACCTCTGAGAACTATCGAAGGCATAATTCTTCGTGAAGAAACTTCAGAAGAAAAAAGAAAAATTGTAAAAAAGAAGATATTTTGGATAAACTCCAAACAAATTGCGCAGGAAATTTGGTACGATATTGCAAACAGTTATACAGAATCTTTCAAGCAGATCAATTACGACAAGTCTGGAAAAATTTTGCAGATGATTGATGAGAAAGATTATGTACAATACAGTCGTGAGATTTCGAATGGGATTGTTTTCGATTATTATGTTCAGAATAAATTTGCTGTTGCGATCAAGTCGAAAACCAATTATAAAAACGGACAAAAAAACGGCGAAGTAATTCACTATTATCCAAATGGGAAAGTTCTGGAAGTTGGTCAATATTCTGAGGGAGAATTAGATGGAGATCAAATCGAATACAATGCTGACGGAAGTATAAGAGTCAAAAGAACTTATAAAAAAGGACAGCCTTTTGCAGGTAATTTTGATGAGAAATTTGCAAGCGATTTAAGTATTAATCAAAATTATGTGAATGGCGTAAAAGAAGGCGAATCGATTGTAAAAGACGAGTCTGGAAATGTTGTTGCAAAAGGAATTTATAAAGATGATAAACCGTTTAACGGAACATTTGTCATCAAAAATGAAAAGGAACAAAACGAATTAATCAATGTTTCTGACTACAAGAAAAATGGCGTACAGAAAATCTTTAATTACTATCTAGATGATCCTGTTAGAACCTACACTATGGTAAACGACATTAAAAATGGTGAAACTGTTTTTTACGATAATAGAGAAGTGATTGGAAAACTCGAATACAAAAATGATCTACCGTATGAAGGGAATTTAGTGGAAGCTAAACAGAATACCATCTACAAAAAAGGAAACGTTGTAGAAGAGATTTACTATAGAAGTGAATACGATAAAAAAGAAGAAAGTAATGTTGTAAAAACAATATATTTTGAAAACGGAAAAAGGTCAAAAATCGTCGATAAATCTTTTTTAATTACTTCAGATAAACAAGAATTCTACACTGGAATTTATAAAAATGACCAGCCTTTTTCAGGTTATTTTGCTACAGATTTTAATGAATTTAATTATGTTGATTATTATGAAAATGGAATTATCAAATACCAATATTCCAATAACTATTTAGAAAATCTTGAAAAGTATGAATATCCAAATTATAATATCAAATCGACTTATAAAGACGGAAAAATAATCGACGGTCCAGAATACATAAAACTAGACCGTCAGTTTATTACCAAAAATTGGAAAAATGGAGTACTGAAAAGTTTTGACTTTGATGTTTTTGCCGTGCATTATTTTAATCGATATCATTTTGAATTGAAAAATAATGCGATTGAATTGGAAGAATTTAGCAAAAAAATAAAAGGAAAAATTGTTTTAGAAAAAGTAAATAATAAAAACGTAGGCAAGTTTAGTATTAGTGGAAAATTACTTGCAACAAGCTCATCAGTAGAAGTTGACGAGACAATCCCATCAGAAACGGGAAGTATTTTGTACTATCAAACAGCAAATAAAATTGAAGCCAAGTTGTTTAAATCAACAGAAGAAAATGATGAACAAAGAAGATACGCCGAAATTTTTAGTACTGTATTTAGTTCGTACTTAGATCATAACAAAACAATTGAAGAAAACTTTTATTTGTTTGCTGCAAAAATGTCTTCAGAAAAAGATGTTGAATTATTATTTGGAAATGAACTCAAAGGAAATCTTATTGCAGGTTTAAGAATTGATGAAAACAAAAAAACAGAAATTGGAACTCTGATTCTTAAAAATAAAAGCAATTCGTATGATTTAAAACTGTTTTACAAAGAAAAAGTTTTAGAAGAAAAAAAGAATGTGGATTTGAAAAATGTCAAAAGAGAAATTGAAAATCTGAATGAAATATTGAATGCAAAAATGAACTAAAACTTTAAATAAAAAGCGGTTTTACGATTGCAATTTAAATCTTAAAAAATATTTTTATTTCCATACAATAAAACACAAAACAGAACGTTGTAAGTCTTTATAAATTAGAATTTTAATGAATTTAAAAAGATTTGAGTTAGTTAGTTTTGTTTTAGTATTTTAAAAAGGCGTTCCTATTTACATAAGAACGCCTTTTTTTAATTTTCAGTCGCAGTCACAGTTTTCAGTGATCTGCTAAACTGCAAACTGGCACTGAACACTGCGACTAGTAAGAAAGTTCTACAATAGATTTTACTTTATCTAAAGTCACTAATTGATTTTCTCCTAAACCTTTCCAACCTCTTTCATCAAAACGTTTTACGATGAAATCTGCTGTATTTGAATAGTCGTTTGTGTATTGAGAAAGTTTCGTATCCATCCCCATAGTATGGAAAAACTCAACGGTTTTGTTGATTGATTCTTTTGCTACTTCGTCATCAGAACCCGTTAAATTGAAGATTCTTCTTCCGTATTGGGCTAGTTTTGCTTTTTTAGTTTCAAACATTACGGTGTACAAACTCGGACCGATAATCGCCAAAGTTCTAGCATGATCAATTTCGTAAAGAGCAGTCAATTCGTGACCAATCATGTGCGTTGCCCAATCGCTTGGAACACCTTTCTGGATTAATCCGTTTAAAGCCATTGTACAGCTCCACATAAAGTTGGAAGCCAAAGTATAATCGGTTGGATTTTTTACTACGCCTGGACCAACTTCAATTAAAGTTTGCAAAATTCCTTCGGCAATTCTATCCTGAAGAAAAGCATCTGTAGGATAAGTCAAGTATTGCTCCATCACGTGCGTGAAGGCATCTACAACACCGTTTTCTAATTGTCTTTTCGGTAAAGAAGCAATTACAGTTGGATCACAAATAGAGAATTGAGGAAACAAAGCGCTTCCGCCAGAAGATAATTTTTCCTGAGTTGCTTCAATCGTTACGACATAACCAGAATTCATTTCGCTTCCGGTTGCAGGAAGGGTCAAAACAGTTCCGAAAGGCATGGCGTTTTCTTTAATTAAAATTCTCTTTTGTAGAATATCTAATGGATTTCCATCAAAATTAACGGCAGCCGAAATAAATTTCACACCATCAATTACAGATCCACCACCAACAGCCAGAATAAAATCGATTTTTTCTGCTTTAATCACATCAACCGCTTTCATCAAAGTTTCAAATCTCGGATTCGGCTCAATTCCGCCAAATTCTACAATTTCAAAACCTTTCAGATTGTTGATTACTTGGTCGTAAATTCCGTTTTTAAAGATACTTCCACCGCCATAAGCCAAAAGTATTTTAGCATTTTTTGGAACTAAAGTCGAAAGTTTTTCAATTTGTCCTTTTCCGAAAACTAAATTCGTCGGATTGTATAATTCAAAGTTTAGCATTTTTTTTTTAAGGTTCTAAGATGCTAAGCTACTAAGGAACTAAGTTTTCCTCTTTAACTTAGCATCATTAATTATTTAATTTTTTTATTAGTGAATAAGGTTTAGGTTTCAAGTTTCTAAGAGAAAACCTTAGAATCTTAGCGCCTAAGTTCCTCAGCACCTTGTTTTAATTCAATTTTTGTAATAATTTGCCAGCAACCAATTTAGACGATGCAGGATTTTGACCTGTAATTAAAAGTCCGTCAGCTACTGCGTAAGGTTGCCAGTTTGGTCCTTTAGAGAAAATTCCTCCGTTTGAAGCTAAAGCATCTTCCAATAAAAATGGAACTACTTTTGTTAAACCAACTGCTTCTTCTTCCTCGTTTGTAAAACCCGTTATTTTTTTACCTTTTACTAAATATTGTCCATCCACTTTTACGTTTTTCAAAACGGCTGGAGCGTGACAAACAAAAGCTACAGGTTTATCATTTTTATAAAAAGATTCAATCAAAGCAATCGAACTTCTGTCTTCCACTAAATCCCAAAGCGGACCATGACCACCTGGATAAAAAACAGCATCGTAATCTTTTTGGTTAATTGTTGAAAGTTTCAAAGTGGTTTTTAATTTTTCCTGTAAAACGGTATCAGCATCAAAACGTTTAGTGTCTTCTGTTGCCGAGGCTGGATCGGCACTTTTTGGATCAATTGGTGGTTGTCCTCCTTTTGGAGATGCAATTGTAATTTCAACTCCCTGATCTAATAATTCATAATATGGTGCAGCAAATTCTTCTGACCAGAATCCTGTTTTTTCTCCTGTATTGCCCAGTTTATCATTGCTGGTCACAACAAATAATACTTTTTTCATTTTCTTTTTATTTGATTTTTGAGCCTCAGCAGAAAAGCTTATGGCTGTAAATGCAGTTATTGCGAATAGTGCTATTTTCTTCATAAGATTAAATTTTCAACAAATTTACGGCTTATGTGATATCAGTAAAAATAAAATAAACTATGTTTGTTATAAAATAATTTATATCATGGTAAATCTAGAATGGTACAGAACATTTAAGGCGGTTTATAAAAATGGTAATTTTTCGGTCGCCGCAAAAGAGTTATTTATGAGTCAGCCGGCGGTGAGTCAGCAGATTTCTATGTTAGAAGCGCATGTTGGTAATAAATTGTTTAACCGAAAATCGAAAGGGGTTGAACCAACAGAATACGCTAAGTTACTGAATAATTTGATTATAGACGCGCTCGACAGGCTCGAAAGTGTTGAAACTAGTTTTAGATCCAAAGCCGAAGATGCGAATCGGTTAATTTCTGTTGGTATTTCAAAACATCTTTTTGGTTGTGTCGGCGATCTCCTCATTGCAAAGTTTGATTTAATTGATTTTACTTTTGCAGAAAACGATGAACTTTTCGCTTTGGTAGATGCTAAAAAACTGGATTTTGCCATTACCACCAAAAGATTTGACACTTTTGATACCACTTATGAAATCGTCGGAAAAATTAAACTGATATTGGTTGCACCGACTAGTTTAGATATAAGCGAATTTCGTCAGAAATTAAAATCAGATAATTTTACCGAAATAGAGCAATGGCTTAATGCACAGAAATGGTACAGCCATGATGCTCGTATTCCGCACATAAAGCTGTTTTGGTTGCATGCTTTTAATAAAAAGAGGCCATCAATGGTACCCAATTATATTATTCCTTCTGAATTTGAAATGTTAAGACTTTTATCTAAACATGATGGAATTGCTGCAACATGGAATTGTAATGCGAGAAATTTCATTAAAAAAAATAAGCTTCAATTAGTATGGAATAGTTTTCATGTCCCAGAAGAATTTGTGTACTTACTAACTCCAAAAAATAATAACGTAAACTCGTTTTTTGAGATTATTGCTAAAGAATTAAAACTGTTTTTCGGTAACAGATTATAGATTTTTACCCTTATTAAAACATCTGAAAATTCTTCTTTTTTTGCTTTGACCTTATTTTTTAAAAGAATATTTTTGAGTAATAAACCACTAAAATTTCCATTATGAAAAAGATTACAGCAGTTTTAATGTTTACAATGGCATTTTTCATCAGTATTTCTTGCAGTAAAAGTGAGGAAGAAAATATAGTAGATTGTTTTGGAGATTCTATTTTTACTGAATTAAAGCATCCTGCAGATGCTGCCAATTCAAAAAAGATTAATTTTTCAATTGAGTATTCTGGAGACGAAAGAACACTAAGCAATGTAAAATGGACTTTTGGAGATGGGCAAACTGCGACTGGTATAGCTGTATCACACACTTATAGTGCAGCAGGTTCTTATACAGTTAAAGCTGAAGTTACGACCAAGAAAGGAAATTCTTCAGAATGTTCACATGAGAAAAATAAAACGATAACGGTGAATTAGAAAACCGACAATATATTTTTTGAGAGTCAATTCTGTGATTTATGCTTGAGCATTCAATTACAGAATTGACTCTCATTCGTTATATTTGTTTGATATGATTTACGATTATGGAAAAATTACAAAATATTAGAATTGCGGTAGATGCTATTGTTTTTGGTTATAAAAACAACGGTTTATATGTGTTATTGATCGAACAAAAGTTTGGTTCTGCTGATAAATACTGGGCATTACCAGGAGGTTTGGTTCAGAATGAGGAATCGTTGAGCGATGCAGTAATTCGAGAATTGCATGAAGAAACCAATGTTCAGCTGAATTTCATGGAACAATTATACACTTTTGGAGATGATATTTTTAGAGATTCCAGAAATCGTGTAATTTCAGTAGCGTATTACGCTTTGGTCGATGCTTCAAACTTAGAAATTAAAGCCGATACCGATGCAGAAAGAGTACAATGGTTTAAAATTGATGAAATTCCGTCTTTGGCATTTGATCATAATTTAATTCTCAAAAAAGCCATTGCACGATTAAAATCAAAACTAACTTACGAGCCTATTGGTTTCGATTTGCTTCCAGATGAATTTTTATTTTCGGATTTGGAAAATCTTTATTGTACCATTTTAGAAAAGGAAATCGATCGAAGAAACTTCAGAAAAAAAATATTGAGTTACGGAATCTTGGAACAAACCGATAAAATTGCTCCTGTAAAAAACGGAAGGCCTGCCAAACTTTTTAAGTTTAATAAATTGAAATACAGTTCGTTAGTTAAAGAAGGCTTTCACTTCGAAATAAAGTTTGCGTAATTTTTACACAAAATATATTGTTTATTTAAAATTAAATTCTACATTTGCGTATAATTAACGCAAACTAAAAAGCTATGATACTAAATCTCGACCCAAAATTCGCTCCATTTCAAAATCAGGAAGAAATTAAATTTCAAAGTTTTACTTTCTCTGGAGGAGAACCACACATCAAAATCGTTCCAGATTTTGATGTAAATAGAAAAGTGACCATTACACATAGATTAAATTCATTCAACGATTTAGGTTTGTTGTGTATTACAGTAGATGCTTTGCGCAGAATGGACATTAAGATTATTGATCTTTTTATTCCGTATTTTCCAGCTGCGAGACAAGATCGTGTTATGATTCCTGGTGAGCCGTTATCTGTAAAAGTGTATGCAGGTATCATCAACGCCATGCAATTGAACAAAGTGTTTGTTTTTGATGCGCATTCTGAAGTTACGCCAGCTTTGTTGAATAATAGTACTGTAATTCCGAATTACAGTTTTATTCAAGAAGTGATAAAAAGAGTAGGCGAAAACGTAAAACTGATT
This sequence comes from Flavobacterium panacis, assembly GCF_024649945.1. Classification (GTDB taxonomy): domain Bacteria; phylum Bacteroidota; class Bacteroidia; order Flavobacteriales; family Flavobacteriaceae; genus Flavobacterium; species Flavobacterium panacis. Next base: position 15,989 of record NZ_JANKMS010000009.1, read on the forward strand.
TCTCCAGACGGAGGCGCTTTGAAAAAAATCTACAAAGTATCTGAATTTTTAGGTGGTGTTGAGGTTGTAGAATGCAGTAAAAGCCGTGATGTAAAAACTGGAAAATTATCTGGGTTTAAAGTTTACAATGATGATTTAGAAGGAATGGATTGTTTAATTGTAGATGATATCTGCGATGGAGGAGGAACTTTCGTAGGATTAGCAGAAGAATTAAAAAAGAAAAACGCAGGGAAATTATACTTGGCAGTAAGCCACGGAATTTTCAATAAAGGATTTGAAGTTTTAGATTGTTTCGACAAAATATTTACTACGAATTCTTTTAAAGACTTTGACGGCGAGAACGTTGAAGTCATAAAATTTGAATTATGAATAAAAATGCAAGAACAGAAATAGCAAATAAAACCTTAGAAATCATACAGAAAGGTTTTTATGATTATAAAGGGAAAAAGATTCCCGTAGAAAAAGAACTTAAAGAATCTATAAAAAATACGTTCACCATTGCACCAAACGATTGGGATGCAATTTTGAAAACACCAATTGAAAATAAGTTTGAAACAGAAATAATTACGAAAAACTGTTCGACAATTGAAGCAATTATTCAAGAAGAAAATGGTAAAATCTGTGTTCTGAATTTCGCTTCAGCGAAGAATCCAGGTGGTGGATTTCTAGGAGGCGCTTCGGCTCAGGAAGAAAGTTTGGCAAGATCATCCAATCTTTATGATACGCAGATTAAAGACAAAACGATGTATGATTTTAACAGAAATCAATCTTCGTTTTTGTATTCAGAATATATGATTTACAGTCCAAATGTTTTGTTTTGGAATGATGATAATGGGAATTATTTTGAAAAACCATTTGTTGCAGATGTAATCACGGCGCCGGCACCAAACAAAGGCGCGATGTTGCAGCACAACAGGAAAGATGAAATTGCTAAAACAGATGAAGTTTTCAAAAGGAGGATGGATAAAGTATTAGCAATTGCAGCAAAACAAAATATTGAAACATTGATTTTGGGAGCTTGGGGATGTGGTGTTTTTAGAAATGAACCTAAAGATGTAGCGCAATTATTTAAAGAAATTATTGCAGAAAAATATGCTGGTGCTTTCAAAAAGATAGTCTTTGCCATATTTAGCAATTCTGATAAAAAACCAACTCTTAAGATTTTTGAAGATACATTCAATTGATATGAAAGTCATTTATCCAGTAAACGAAATTGAGAATCAAGGAATTAAAATCTTTCTTGCCGGAACAATAGAAATGGGCAATTCGGAAGACTGGCAGCAAAAAGTAGTCAGCGATTTTCAAGATTTCTATAAAGAAAAAGAAGTCGTAATTTTTAATCCAAGACGTTTTGATTGGGATTCGAGCTGGGAACAATCAATCGAAAATAAACAATTCAGTGATCAGGTAAACTGGGAGTTAAATGCTTTAGAAGCATCAGATTTCATTATTATGTTTTTTGATAAAAACTCTAAATCTCCCATTTCAATGCTCGAATTAGGATTGTTTGCAGATTCAAAAAAGATGCTGGTATGTTGTGAAGAGGTTTTTTGGAGAAAAGGAAATATCGACATTGTTTGCAAACGCAAAGGAATTCCAACTTTTGAAAGCTTAGAAGATTTAATTAAAGCACTAAAGAGTTTGATCAAATTATAAAAAGATAATCTATTAACCGTTTCAAGTTTAATATTCCAAATTTCAAGTTAAATATACAACCTGAAACAAGAAAAACCTGAAACAAAAACAACCAATAAAGTTATGAGCGACGATTTAAAACCAAGATTTATTGAATCTTTAAAAAGAAACAATGATCAGATTAGAGAAGACAGAGCCAAAGTAATTGGTGAAGATTCTGAATTAATTTACAGACGAAGAGTCGAAGACATCGAATTAAAAATCAAAAGACTCGAAAGAGAGCAAGAAGGATTAATTGATATTAGTCCGCTGGATAAAAACAGTTTGACATTTGCTGATTTTCAGCCAGAAGCCTTTGTGCAGAAAGACATGGAACTTTCGTTGACCATCAGAAATTTAAACATACAGTTTGAGGTTACAAAAAAGAGATTTGAATATTTATTTGGTAAAAAATTCTAGTTATGGGAGGTACAAGATACGATATAGGCGCTCGTTTGAGCAGAGCAGAAGCAGCAGGTTACGGAAAGAAATCAGCTAGTGAGATATTTACACAGAACGCATTACATAAGGCTCATGAATCTATGAATCCGAATGGAGTGATTTTTAGAGAAGCAAGAGATTCTGATGTGCATCCAAACACCGTTCCAATCATTTTAGGATTGGACGTTACAGGAAGTATGGGACATATTCCACACGAATTGATTAAAGACGGACTTCCAAAATTAATGGGCGGAATTATTCAAGGAGGCGTTCCAGATCCAGCACTTTTATTCTTAGGAATTGGAGATCACGAATGCGACAGATATCCGCTTCAAGTTGGTCAGTTTGAATCTGGTGACGAAGAATTGGATATGTGGTTAACAAGAACCTACATCGAAGGCGGAGGCGGAGGAAACGCTGGAGAAAGTTATCTTTTAGCTTGGTATTTTGCAGCTTTTCACACCAAAACCGATGCTTTCGAAAAAAGAGGACAAAAAGGATTGTTGTTTACAGTAGGTGATGAACCAGGTTTAAAAACGCTTCCAGCTTCAGCAATTAAAGAAATAATGGGTCAGGGACAACAGACTTATACGCATCTTGAATTATTAGCAGAAGCGCAAAAAAGGTACGACGTATATCACATTAGTGTTTTGCATTCAGGACAAGCAATCAACGCTGATGTTGAATGGAAAGAATTGTTGGGACAAAACTGTTTGTCTATCGAAGATCACAGAGAAATTCCAAACGTAATCAAAAAAATAATCTGTGATAAACATAAAAGTTCAGGTTTAGGAACAACACCAGTTTCTGATACAATAAACACAGGTTTAGATAATATAGAAATGCTTTAAATCTTAGCGTCTCTGCGCCTTTGCGAGATTAAAATATAAAGTTTTTTTCTTAGCAATGAGAAATTTGCTCGCAAAGACGCGAAGTCGCAAAGATTTCTTAATTGAAAAGTTAGGTTTAAAAAACTTAGCGTCTCTGCGCCTTTGCGAGATTAAAAAATAAAAAAATGAAAACAGCGAAAATAGTTATAGGTTTAGGATTTGGTGATGAAGGGAAAGGCATAACAACAGATTTTCTGGCAAAACAAAACCCTGAATCTATAGTTATTCGCTTTTCGGGAGGACAGCAAGCCGCGCATACCGTTATGATAGGTGACAGAAAACACGTGCATTCAAGTTTTGCTAGCGGAGCACTTCGCGGACTTCCGTCTTATTATAGTGAGCATTGTACGATTCATCCACTTTTTCTTTATAACGAAAGAGAAGAATTAAAAGAAAAAAAAGCTAATCTGGATTTGTACATTCACCCTTTAGCAAAAGTTACCACTCCTTTTGATGTCTGGCACAACAGAGGAAATGTACGAAACATTGAAAACGGAACCTGCGGAAAAGGCATTGGTTCAACCATGAAAAGAAACGAAGGTCCGTACAAATTGTTTGCTATCGATTTGATTGCGCCTCGCGAAATGCTTTTAGAAAAACTAAACCAAATCGCCTATTATTATGGTTTTTCAAACGAAAGTGACATCGACGATGAAGTAGAGCGATATCTGGAAGCTATCGATAAAATACAATGGAATATTGTCGATTACACATTCCTTTCAAAATATGAAAATCTGATTTTTGAAGGTAGTCAGGGAATTCTGCTCGACATGGATCATGGGGTTTTCCCCAATGTAACGTATGCTAATACTACTTCAAAAAATGCCATTGAAATTTGTAATAAACTAAAGATTGAAGATGTAGTGGTTTATTACATAACCCGAAGTTATTCAACCCGCCACGGACACGGCTGGATGGCGAATGAAGGAGAAATTAAATTAAAAAACAACGAAGAAGAAACCTGTGTTTTTAACGAATACCAAAAACATTTACGTTTTGGAACTCTGAATTACGAACTTCTGAATTATGCTCTAAAACTCGATACAGCCTACAGCCCAATGGCAAAACGAAATTTGGTTGTAACCTGTATGGATCAGCTGGAGCAGGATTACGAGTTTGAAAATCTCACAACAGAATTCAATGAAATTTATGGATCATTTTCACCCGATTCAAAAGATTTCAAAAACATAACTTCTTTGTATCAATAAAATAGAAAAAATGAAATACAATATAGAAAACATAGATCCAGAAAGTAAATTTTTATTTTTCTGGGGACATCAGCCAAGTAAAGACGGAACGATTATTAAAACTTGTTTCAGTCAATGGTGGTTGAGTTCTTTTGAAGTGGAAGGAATAACGTATAAAACTGCCGAACACTGGATGATGGCTAAGAAAGCGGAATTATTTGAGGATCAGGAAATTTTAGAAAAAATCCTGGAATGCAAATCTCCAGCGGAAGCTAAAAAATTAGGTCGAAAGGTTAGAAATTATGATGATAAAATCTGGTTAGAAAACCGATATGAAATCGTAAAACAAGGAAACTTCCACAAATTCAGTCAAAATGCTGATTTGAAAACCTTCTTATTAAATACGAACGAACGAGTTATTGTCGAAGCAAGTCCAGTCGATCCAATTTGGGGAATCGGAATGGCGGAAGATCACAAAGATGCTTTAAATCCTGAAAAATGGAAAGGACTGAATCTTTTAGGTTTTGCTTTGATGGAAGTTAGAGATGAATTGAAATAATTATCATGAAAATTGAATTGCTAAAAGCAGACATAACAGAAATTCAGGTTGATGCAATAGTAAATGCCGCGAACACTTCTTTGCTTGGAGGCGGTGGTGTTGATGGAGCGATTCATCGAAAAGGAGGAAAAGCAATTTTAGATGAATGTGTCCACATTAGAAATAAGCAAGGAGGGTGCAAAACAGGTGAAGCTGTAATTACAACGGCTGGAAATCTTCCTTGTAAATATGTTATTCATACTGTTGGACCAGTTTGGAATGGTGATAAGGAAGAAAAATCAAGATTGCTGGCAAATTGTTACAATAACAGCTTAAATCTTGCTGTAGAAAACGGAATTAAAACGATTGCTTTTCCAAATATCAGTACGGGAATTTATCATTTTCCCAAAGATAAAGCTGCTGAAATCGCGGTAAAAGCTGTGAAAGATTTTAACAAGATTTCGGAAATAGACAAAGTACTCTTTGTTTGCTTTGATGATGAAAATTATCAGATTTATAAAAGCATTCTGTAGTTGTTCCGTTAGGAACATTTCGTTGGTAGAAAAAAATATCGATAAATTGAATTTACGTTCCGTAGGAACGTTTGATTAAAAACAGAAAAAATGGAAGATATTCAATATATAAAAGGCGATGCAACATCACCACAAGGACCAGAAAACAAAATAATCGTTCACGTTTGCAATGATATTGGCGGATGGGGAAAAGGATTTGTAATGGCAATTTCAAAAAGATGGAAAACGCCAGAAAAACAATATCGTGAATGGTTCAAATCTAAAAATGATTTCGAATTAGGGAAAGTACAGTTTGTTCAAGTTGAAGAAGATTTATGGGTGGCGAATTTAATAGGTCAGCACAAAATCAATAAAGATGAAAATGGTGGTGCTCCAATTCGATACAATGCTATTGAAGAAGGATTAAAAGCAGTTTCTGATTTTGCAAAAACAAACAATGCATCAGTTCATATGCCAAGAATTGGATGCGGATTAGCAGGAGGAAAATGGGAAATGATTGAACCTATCATTCTTAAAACGCTGTCTGATCAGGATATAAAAGTCGTGGTTTATGATTTTTAAATCCATAATAAAAAATATTAAAGATGAATGAAAAAATAGCAAAAAGCGTCAGCAAATTTTTGAGTCTGGTGCTTAGACATTCGCCTGAAACTATCGGATTAAAATTAGACGAAAATGGATGGGCAGATGTACAAGAATTAATTATAAAATGTAATAAAAAAGGACAACGTTTAGATGCGGAACTTTTAGATTACGTTGTAGAAAATAACGATAAAAAGCGTTTTGCTTACAATGAGGATAAAACCAAAATTCGTGCAAGTCAGGGACATTCGATTTCGGTTGAATTAAATCTGGCAGAAACAGAACCTTCAGAATATTTGTATCACGGAACAGTTGGCAAATTCATGGAAAACATTCGTAAAGAAGGTTTGAAAAAAATGAGCCGTCAGCACGTGCATTTAAGCAAAGACAAAGAAACAGCAACAAAAGTTGGAAGTAGAAGAGGAGTGCCGCAGATTTTAACCATTAGAAGTGGAGCCATGTACAGAGACGGATTTAAATTTTATTTATCTGAAAACAATGTTTGGTTGACTGATGAGGTTCCTGCAAAATACATTGAATTTTAAAAATGAAAAGAACACTAGTTTTTGGAGATATTCACGGAGGATTAAAAGCCTTGATTCAGTTATTGGAGCGAGTTACAATATCTGAAAATGACCGATTGATTTTCTTGGGAGATTATGTGGATGGTTGGAGCGAATCGGCGCAGGTTATTGATTTTCTGATTGATTTATCTCAAAAACACGAATGTATTTTTATAAAAGGAAATCACGATGCTTGGTGTCAGGAATGGTTAGAAAAAGATGTCATAAATGATATCTGGTTTTTGCATGGAGGAAAATCGACTATAGAAAGTTATCAAGATATTGATCTTTCGGAAAGGCAGAAGCATGTAAAATTCTTTGATCAAATGAAAGATTATTTCGTAGATGAAAATAACAATCTTTTCATTCACGCCGGATTCTCATCGATGCACGGACCAGAAAAAGAACATTACCAAACCAATTTTTCGTGGGATCGAACGTTATGGGAAATGGCAGTGACAATGGACAAACGAATCAAAAAAGATTCACTTTTATACCCAAAAAGGTTATTGCTTTTTAATGAAATTTATATCGGACACACGCCAACACTTCATTACGATGTAGACATTCCAATGCAAGGTTGTAATGTTTGGAATATTGATACGGGAGCATGTTTTTATGGAAAACTTTCCTGTCTAGATATTCAAACAAAAGAATTTTGGCAAAGCGATGTCGTACAGACATTTTATACCAACGAAAAAGGAAGAAATAAATAATGAAAAGTAAAATAGAAGCGGGTTTGTTTGGTGTTGCAGTTGGTGATGCGTTAGGTGTTCCGTTTGAATTTCTTTCGAGAAATCAGATGAAAGAATCTCCAGCTGTTGACATGATTGGATATGGAACACACAATCAACCTGCAGGTACTTGGAGTGATGACAGTTCATTGACTTTTTGCCTTGCAGAAACATTAGCAGAAGAATACAATTTGCAAAAACTAGCCAATTGCTTTGTAAACTGGAAAGAACACAGCTATTGGACACCGCATGGTGAAGTTTTCGATATCGGGATTGCAACATCAATTGCCATTCATGAATTGCATTGTGGAAAAGATCCTTTACTTGCAGGAGGCGATACAGAAGACAGCAATGGAAATGGTTCTTTAATGCGTATTCTTCCATTGCTTTTTTATATCAAAGATATGCCGATAGACCAGCGATTTCAGCATGTTAAAGAAGTTTCGTCACTTACGCATCGTCATATTCGTTCCGTAATGGCTTGTTTTATTTATCTTGAATATTCTCTACAGTTATTCAATGGCAAAAGTAAAGACGATGCCTTAAAAGAAATGCAGGAAATTGTAAAATTGTTTTTTGAGAATGCTAATATGCCTCAGTCAGAAATTGAATGTTTTCATCGAATACTTTCTATTAAAGTTGGTGATTATGATGTTCAGCCCATTGAATCTGTTTCCGAATCGGAAGTGTTTTCTTCTGGTTATGTATTGAATACATTGGAAGCTGCTATTTGGTGTTTTCTTCAAAGTGATAATTATAAAGACGCAGTATTGAAAGCTGTCAATCTAGGAAGTGATACGGATACAACTGCGGCAGTCGCAGGCGGATTGGCTGGAATTTATTACGGAATCGAAAATATACCAGCAAAATGGATCGATAGTTTGGCGAGATCTAATGATATAAAAGATTTAGCAAATAGATTGTCAAAGAAATTAGAAAAATAACTGAATTTAGGAATATTTGAATATGTCTTTGAAATTTGATAATTTGTACGAAAATTTAAAATAATACCATAAAATATATGAACCCACTACTATTAACCGACGGTTACAAAGTTGACCACAGAAGACAATATCCAGACGGAACCACAATTGTATATTCTAACTGGACACCAAGAAAATCAAGAATTGAAACGGTTGATGAAGTCATCTTTTTCGGATTGCAGTATTTCATCAAAAAATATATCATTCATGACTTTGAAGAGGAATTCTTCAAAAAGCCAAAAGAAGAAGTGATTAAAAAGTATTCTCGAAGAATCAATAATTATTTAGGCGAAAATCTTGTCGGAATTAAACATATTGAAGACCTACATGATTTAGGATATATTCCAATGGTTTTTAAAGCATTGCCAGAAGGAGCAAGCGTTCCGTTGCGAGTTCCAATGTTTACGATGTACAATACGATTCCAGAATTTTTCTGGCTGACGAATTATTTCGAAACGTTACTTTCTGCAGTAGTTTGGTTGCCTTGTAACTCAGCAACAATTGCAAAAGAGTATAGAAAAGTATTAGACAAATATGCAGCAGAAACCTCTTCTGTTCCAGAATTCGTAGATTGGCAAGCGCACGATTTCTCCATGAGAGGAATGGGAGGGATAGAAGCGGCATTAACTTCTGCAGCCGGACATTTATTAAGTTTCACAGGATCTGATACGATTCCAGCAATTGATTTCTTAGAAGAATATTACAAAGCTAATTCAGATCAGGAATTGGTTGCAGGTTCAGTTGCAGCGACAGAACATTCTGTGATGTGTATGGGAACAACTGAAGGCGAGTATGAAACTTTTAAAAGATTAATTACAGAAGTGTATCCAAAAGGAATTGTTTCTATCGTTTCTGATACTTGGGATTTATGGAAAGTTCTAACAGATTATCTTCCAAGATTAAAAGAAGAAATCGTTTCAAGAGAAGGCAAAGTCGTAATTCGTCCTGACAGCGGTGATCCAGTTGATATTATCTGCGGAAATTCAAATGGAAAAACAGAACAAGAGAAAAAAGGCGTTATCGAATTGCTTTGGGATGTTTTCGGTGGAACGACAAATGCTAAAGGATTCAAAGAATTGGTTCCACAAATCGGAGCGATTTATGGAGACAGTATTACCGTGGCAAGAGCAACTCAAATCTGCGAAAGATTAAAAGAAAAAGGATTTGCTTCTACAAATGTTGTTTTAGGAATCGGATCTTTTACATATCAATACAATACCAGAGATACTTTCGGGTTTGCAATGAAAGCAACTTACGGAGAAGTAAACGGAGAGGGAAGAGCCATCTTCAAAGATCCGATTACAGATGACGGAACTAAAAAATCAGCTAAAGGATTGATGAAAATCGATTTAATCGACGGTAAGTATCATTTAACGGATAATGTTTCTTGGGAAGAAGAAAAACAAGGCGAATTGAAGGAAGTTTTTAGAGATGGAAAACTTTTGATTGATCAATCGCTAAGTGAAATTAGAACAAGAGTAAAAAGTGAAGTGAACGTTGAAGCATAATATCAAAGTTTAGAACGCATTTATAATCAAGTCCCAGAGGGACGAAATATTTATAGCATCATTTTTAAAGTATCACAATAAAAGCCTTGTAGGGGTGATATATTTCGCTCCGCTGGAGCTTTGAATTGTGTGCCGCTGTTTTTGCTATAAATATTTAGCTCCGCTGGAGCTTTCAGAATAAGATATTAAATCACTAAGACCTTTGTCAAAGTTTCAAACTTTGACAAAGGTTTTTTCGTTGTTGTTGTTCAATTGCCTCCAGTTTTAACTGGGGGAAAAATATTGATGTTTTTAATTGGCTTTAGCCAAACATTGCAATTTTGGCTAAAGCCTTGTACTGTTGAAAATAAAAAAAACTCCAGTTAAAACTGGAGGCAATTCAGTGTTTATTAATTGCAATATTTTGTTTTAAATTCCTGAGCCTCTTTATTTGAATTAAATTTTATCAAGCGAAATCCTTCATTGAATTCAATTTTTTTCTCTGTAATCAATTTTCCAATCAAGAATTCGAAAAGAATATACGATCGATGTTCTTCATTGATGAAATTTAGATATTCTCTTTTAAAAGGAATTTTTTCTTCAGAAATAATGTGAATCAAAGTGTTCTGTAACTCATCTAGATGACGTTCTGAATTTAACTGAAAATGTTTTTCAATTTTAGTTTCGTTATGATTAAATGAAATTAGATTTTCGATTCCATTTCCATACATAGGACCATATCTGTAATTCTTCGTTTTTTCTCCAGAAAATGAATTTCCATAAACTACTAGATTTTCTAATTCTGCATATTTATATCCAATCTCATTGATGATTAAGGAATCTTCTTTAAATGAGATTGTTCCCTCAAAATGGCCATTTAAATTTTCAAATTCTTTTAATCTAATAGTAGCACTTATTATCTGTACTGCTAAAGGAATAGTTACAGGATAATAAAAATATTGGGGTAATTTATGATCTAACAAATGTTCTATTAAAAACAGTGCAAGTCCATATAATAATATTGCTCCAAAAGAAAAATAAGATAATTTTTCGGATCGAGTTAAATTGAAAAATTTAGGTTTTTCAGGAATAAAAATCGAAGCAGAAAAAAGCATTTACTTCTTATAAAAATTATTATGATCAATATATTCCCAAACTTTCGGAGGAAGCAACGGCTGAATATTTTTTCCTTCTTTAATATTATTTCGAATAAAAGTCGAAGAGATTTCTACAATCGGCGCATCGATAACATGAATTTTGGGATGCGATTTTAATTCCACATTTTCAGGTTCGTCAGAAATTCTTGGATATACATAAATATCATGATTTTCTAGAATCACTTCATAGTTTTTCCATTTATGAAGTGTTTTCAGATTGTCTTCACCCATAATTAACGAAAACTCATAATTTGGATATTTGTCTTGTAAATGTGCGAGTGTGATAACGGTATAACTCGGCTGAGGTAATTTAAACTCGATATCCGACGGTTTTATTTTTGGATAATCTTCTGTTGCCAGAAAAACCATTTGCAAGCGCTGTTGATCGTCTAATAAAGTCGCTTTCTTTTTTAACGGATTATGAGGTGTAACCACCATCCAAATCTGATCTAAATCGGCATATTCTGCCATATGATTGGCAATGATTAAATGGCCAACATGAATTGGGTTATATGTTCCGAAATAAAGACCTATTTTCATTTTGTATAGTTTCGCAGAGAGTCGCTAAGATAGCACAAAGATTCGCAAAGTCTAAAAAAAAGCTTTGCGAATCTCCGTGTTTTTTCTTGGTGTATCTCTGCGGAATAAAATTTATTTACTTACGAAATCTTTCACTAACTGATGTGCTTCTTCCAAAGCTACAGAAAGATCATAGTTTTTGATGATTACATCAAATTGTGGAGCGGTTGCCAATTCTACAGATGCTTTTGCAATACGCATATTGATTTTATCTTCGCTTTCTGTAGAACGTTCTTTCAACCTTCTTTTAAGTTCGTCAACACTTGGTGGTTTGACAAAAACGGCTAAAGTTTGTTCAGGAAATTTGTGTTTAATACGAAGTCCGCCAGCAACATCAATGTCAAAAATTACATTTTTTCCTAAAGCCCAGATTCTTTCAATTTCAGATTTTAAAGTTCCGTAAAAGTTATCGCGGTAAACCTCTTCCCATTCCAGGAAATCTTCAGCTTTAATGTGTTTTTTGAATTCCTCTAACGAAATAAAATAATAATCTTTTCCATTAACTTCTTCCCCGCGAGGATCACGAGATGCAGCCGAGATTGAAAATTCTAAATTTAAATCTTCCTGACCTAGTAAATGTTTTACGATAGTTGTTTTTCCTGACCCTGATGGCGCTGAAAAAACAATTAATTTTCCTTTGTTCATTGTGTGTTTATGTGTGATCTGTCTTTAAAAGCTAAATTCTTTTTCTAGAACAGATAGTAATTCATTATATGAAATTAATTCATCGACTTTTGGGTAATATTTTAAGTATGTTTTTGTATTATCGAAAGAAAAATTGTTTGTATTCTTTCCGTTTCTAACATACACTTTGTATCCAATTCCATCTAGAACATCTTTTTTTGTTCTAGAGATTACTCTTTCACCTCTATCTGAATCAATTTTTGGTTTGCCAAATTTATATCTTATGGCTTCCATGTTTGGAAGAAATTCGATATTTGTAATTAGTAAATTAAGCCAAATCAATTCCGCATCTTTTGGTTTTAATTTACCAATACTTTCTTTTGGAAAGTTGATTACGTTAATTTTTGTTACCTGAGGAACACTTTTAGCATAAGAATAAATAATGACTTTCCAATTATTTTTTCCCTCATCAAACATTCTGAGAATATCAATACTATTGGTGATCGAATAATCTTTGTAAATGCGAATTTCTTGTTTATGTTCTAAAGTGTCTGATATTTCTAAAATCTTATTTATTTCAGATACTTCTTGACTAAAACAATTGAATATTATGAAAAAGAAAAAGATGAAATAAAACCTCATGTTTAGAGAACATTCAAAACTTGCTCTTTAATCTTCTCCAATTCATCTTTCATCATTACGACCAATTTCTGCATTTGCGCATGATTTGATTTAGAACCCATTGTATTGATTTCACGTCCCATTTCTTGAGTAATAAAACCAAGTTTACGTCCGTTAGCTTCAGAACCATTTAAAGTTTCTAAAAAGTAATCCAAATGATTAGTCAAACGAACTTTTTCTTCTGTGATATCTAATTTCTCTAAATAATAGATTAATTCCTGCTCAAAACGGTTTTCGTCTACATTAACTTCCAATTCTGCAATTGCGTTTTGTAAACGATCCTTTATTGCCTGAATACGTTCTGGATCTAGCGCCAGCGTATCATTCATATATTGACGGATATTTCCGATTCTTAGCTTGAATTCTTTTTCAAGAGATTCGCCTTCATCTTTACGGAAATTTAGAATATTTTGAAGTGCCTCATTAATAATGATTTGAATCTGTTCCCAATCATTTTCGTCAATTTCTTCACGTTCTGTTTTTAATGTATCTGGCATACGAACAGCCATTTTCATTAATTCAGTCTCATCTGCATCGGGATTTACTTCCTTCAATTGTGAGATATAGCCTTTTACAACAGGTACGTTTACTTTAGTCGAAGTTTGTTCTGCAGTACTTTCTAAATAGATTGCAAAATCAATTTTTCCTCTTTCTAGTTTTGTTGAGATTTGAGTTCGTAATCCAAGTTCCATTTCGCGGTAAAGCGATGGCATTCTTACATTTAAATCTAAACCTTTACTGTTTAGGGATTTTACTTCAACGGTAATTTTTTTTGTAGGCAATTGCAAAGAAGCTTTGCCAAACCCTGTCATAGATTGTATCATATAATTGAGTATAAAGGCGCAAAGATAATTAAAAGTTTGCTGCTTTGTGTTGTAAATTGTAAATCAGTTTTGTATAGCTAATTTAGTACTATTCTTACGATAATGCTTTTATTACTTCGGCTACATTTTTTTGGCTGTTGCCGATGTAAATCTTGCCATCAATAATAAAAACAGGACGACTTAAGAAAGTGTAATGTTCTAAAATGTATTTTTTAAAATCGGCTTCAGTCAAAGATTTGTCTTTTAATCCCATTGACTTGTACAATTGTGCTTTTTTGCTGAATAAAGCTTCATAACTTCCTGAAAGTTTATACATTTCTTCCAGTTGCTCTTCTGTAATTGGGTCTTGTCTGATGTCTTGAAAAACCAAATCGTTTTCCGGTAAACTTTTAATAATTTTTCGACAAGTATCGCAAGATGCTAAATAATATATTTTGTTCATGATTTTTGAATTTTGTTAGACTACAAAGAAAATTCATTTGAAACTTAAAAATGCCTAATTTTAGAAAAAAAATAAAAATATGAGTTCAGTTTTTGAAGTACAGAAAACAATTAGAGAAATTCTATTAAAAATTTTAGATAATCATTCTTTAGAACAATTAAATAAAGTTCCAGAGGGATTCAACAACAATATCATCTGGAATGTTGGGCATTGCATTTCTTCGCAGCAAGTTTTAGTTTATAAATTATCTGGTTTGCCAACAATGGTTTCAGAAGAGTTTATTGCAAAATATAAAAAGGGAACAAAACCAGAAGGAGATGTTTCTCAGGATGAAGTTGATGAAATTAAAACTTTGCTTTTTACAACTTTAGAAAAAACAAAAAAGGACTTTGAAAGTGGTCTTTTTGTTGATTATAATGAATACACAACAAGCATGGGATTTACGCTTCGAAAAGTGCAAGACGCCTTAGATTTTAATAATTACCATGAAGGAATTCATTCTGGAATGGCAATGAATCTTAGAAAATTAGTTTAAAATAGAAAATCCCGCTTGAAGCGGGATTTTTTTATTCTACTATAGTTTCAAGTGTAACTTTCATAGCACCTGCACCTTTGTTTTTGGTGATATCCATAAAAGCTCTTTTGGATAAATCTATTTCGCGGGTCTTTACAAATGGACCTCTATCAGTAATTTTTACAATAACAAATTTTCCATTGGCTTCGTTGGTTACTTTCACTCTAGTTCCAAAAGGAAGTTTTTTATGAGCAGCAGTATATTTGTTGTTGTTGAATCTGCTTCCGTTAGCCGTTTTTCTTCCGTTAAACTTATCTGAATAATAAGAGGCGTGAGCGTTTTTCTTGTATGGTTTTAATTTTAAACCTTTGTCTGTAAATACAGAATCTACTGGTAATGCAATAAGATTTGGTCTTGCGTTTTTAACAGTGTCCTGAATGATTTTGGGTTCTGTTGTAGGTTTGGTTTGGCTTATAACATAAGTAAAGCCGCTAATTAAAGTTAGAGCGATTGTGGCGAATAAAATGTTTTTTTTATTTCTCATGGGTTATTTTTTTTCAGACCTGGGGGGAGTTTGTACAAATAATATGCCGAGATAAAAAAAGCCCTGATAAAGGGCTTTTAAATTGGTATTTTTTAGAACCAAAGGTTCCACGGAATTCTACTTAAAATAAGTAATAATCCTAATCCGTAAAAAA
Source organism: Flavobacterium panacis (assembly GCF_024649945.1). Taxonomy (GTDB): domain Bacteria; phylum Bacteroidota; class Bacteroidia; order Flavobacteriales; family Flavobacteriaceae; genus Flavobacterium; species Flavobacterium panacis. Next base: position 31,120 of record NZ_JANKMS010000009.1, read on the forward strand.
TAGCAAAGGTTTTAAATTTAGCTTCGCTATTGATTAGTTTTTTATGTTTAGACCATCCAATTGTAATTAAAACGATGGCAATAAGATTGATTAGTGGATGCTCTAAAGATGTTAATCTTAATTCTGCATTAGACATTTGTCCAAAAGCTGCTTTTCCTAATGGAGAAACAAAATATAAAATCAGACCAATCAATAATTGAGTGTGAGTTCCGATTAAAGCAAATAAAGCGATTTTACGATCTTTAGCTGTAAACTCCTTTTTTGAAGTAACTCCGATGATGGCATTTACCACTGCAACCAGTAAAAGAAGCAATGCTAAGTATGCCCAGCCAGAGTGAAATTTTTGTAGAAAATTATACATAAACCTTGTTTTTTGTTTGAAACAAATATAGCAAAAATGAGTAAAAAAAAGGGCATTAAACTTAAAAGTCAATGCCCTTTTTATTATTTAGGATGGTTCTTTATTAGTTGAAAGAATATCTAGCTCCAACTTGCATTTGCCATCTTGATGATTGTAAACCTACGTCATCAATTTGGTTAACAGTATTTTTAACATTCGGGTTGAAGTTGAATGTTGGAGTAGTTCCATTTGGTAAGAAACCAACTTGTTGAAGTAATAATACTTGATCGTTTGTAGCGAAGTATCTTCTTCCCCAGTTTTTGTTTAACAAGTTTGTGAAGTTGAAAACATCAGCTGTAAACTCTAATTTGTGGCTTTTTTTACCAACATTAACTTTGAATTCTTGAGCTAATTTTAAATCAATAACGTGGCTCCAGTCTAAACGATCACCATTACGTTCTGCATATTTACCTCTTCTGCTGTTTAAGTATTTGTTGCTTGAGATGTAAGCATCGTAAGCTTCCCATTGTTGATCTGGTGTCATAGGGTTAGCTGTAGTACTTACTAAAACAACTTCACTTTTGTTAGTTGGAATATAAGCTAAAGCTGAGTTTTGATTTGTATCTCTCATGATTCTTCCGTTTGAATCATTGTAGATATAACTGATCGGAGTTCCTTGAGCACCTTCGTAGTAAAGACCAATAGTAGTTTTGATATTATTGTTCCATTTGAATTTGATAGATGAGTTAGCCATTACTCTTGATCCTTGATCAAAATCTGATCTAGATACTCCAGAGATAGCATTTGAACCGTTTACAGTTTCAATATATTGCCATTGAGAGCTGTTTTGAGAACTTGTAGCATCCATCCAAACATTAGATTCTCCGTAAGAGTATGTTGCAGAAATATTAGCATCAATAAAGTCAGATGTGAAGTATTTAGTTAACGTAAAGTTAGTATTCCAAGCACTTCCTGCTTTTTTGTTAGATCCTAAGTAGATACCAGAATATTTTGTATCAACAAGAACGTTGTTGTAAATAGGTCTTACGTCTCCACCAGTTGTGTAAGTTTGTGGTCCAGCAAGGTTTAAATTTTGGTACTGAATTGAATTCAAGTTTTCGTTGAAGATTGCTTCAGCAGATAAAACTAATCCACCTGGAAGTTTACGGTCAAAACCAATACTTGTTTTTAATACTTGTGGTAATTTGAAATCTTTAGCAAATAAATCAACGTTTCCACCTACTGCACCAGTTCCAGGAATTGGTCCTACAGGAGTACCGTTAGAGTACATTTGGCTAGGAATATCTGTATTAGGATTGAAAAGAGGTTTAGGACCTGTTGTAACAATACTTGTATCGTAAAAATATTGTCCCATACCATAGTTGTTATAAGCTCCACCTGGCCATACTAAAGGTACTCTTGATGTAAATACACCAATACCTCCACGTACTTGAGTTTCTTTATCTCCGTTTACGTCATAGTTGAATCCAACTCTAGGAGAGAAATGAACAGTGCTTTTAATTGGCTGACCAACTCTTGCACCTTTAAGGTCTTTTCCTGCAGCTTCTAATAATGGAATAGTTCTGTCGTTGAAATCGCTATTTGTTACTCCGCTTTCCCATACTGGCATGTCAGCACGTACACCTACAGAAACTCTGAAGTTGTCAGAAACTCTAATGTTATCTTGAAGGTATAATCCAAACTGATTCATGTTGAATTCAGCTGCTCCAAGAGAATTATCACCTGAACCTCCGATTAAGGAGTATCCTAAACGGTATCTTGTAGGTGCAGCATTATTCATGAAGCTATCGTAGCTAGCAAATTGGTATCTACCAAAGTTACTGCTGATGAATAAGTTTTTAGCGTAAGTTAATTCGTTGTGTGTACCAATTAAAATATTGTGTTTACCAACGTTAATCTCAAAGTTATCAGTAATTGTTAATGTTCTTTGTTTTAGCAAGTTAGCTGTTGAGCTAGCTTCTGCACCAAAGTAAATTGTTCCTGCACCATCTCTAATTTCAACTGTAGGGAATGGGTTTCCAGATGCATTTCTATCATCGTTTACATTTGTAAAACCAACAACAAGGTTGTTTGAGAATTTGTTGTTAAATCTAGTGTTTAATTCTAACGATGTAGAGTTTGTGATAGATTCGAAATCTTGAGCACCATTAACAAAGTTCAAAGAAGTAGCTGTTGAACGGTATGGTGAGAAGTTTGTAGCTTTAACATAACTGTTCTTTACAGAAAGTTTGTTATTGTCATTAATGTTCCAGTCAACTTTAGCGATTAATTTATCAGAAACTAAAGTTTGAGTGTTGTTGTTGTAAACTCCAGGATTGTATCCGTAAAGTGTTTGTAGACGATTTGTTAAAGCGTCAATTCTTTGTTGAGCTAAAGCTCCACTGTAAGGATTTGTACCAGTAATTCCGATAGCACCTGTATAGTTGTTAATGTCAAATGGTGCTGGTGTTTCGTTATCTTGTCTTTCGTAGTTGATGAAATAGAATAATTTATCTTTTACGATTGCTCCTCCAGCTCTTACACCGTAAGTTTGAGCAGTAAAGTCAGATAATCTTTTTCTTTCAGCAGTAGCGCTTGCTTTTTGTGGAGTTTTTCCAGCTAAAGATTGGTCTCTGTATAAGAAATAAGCAGATCCATCAAAGTTATTTGTTCCAGAACGTGTAATAGCACTAATTGCTCCTCCAGCGAATCCTGATAATTTAACATCGTAAGGAGAAACACTCACTTGGAATTGCTCAATTGCATCTAATGAAATTGGAGAAACTCCTGTTTGTCCACCGTTTGTTCCGTTTGCAGCTAAACCGAAAACGTCATTGTTTACAGCTCCGTCAATGTAGATTGCGTTGAATCTGTTATTTTGTCCGCCGATTGAGATTACATCATCCCCACGTAATTGTGCTTGTGGTGTAAGTCTTGCAAAGTCAGCAATGTTTCTTGATAAAGATGGTAATTCATTGATCTTGTCGTGATCAATAATAGTTTGAGCTCCAGTCTTTTTAGAGTTAAAAGTTGGATCTTTTTTACCAACAACTACAACTTCACTAAGTTGATTTGTTTCGTCTTTTAAGACAGCTTTTACACTTTTTGCATCACCAAGTTGTAAATAAACTCCTGATTCTGTGTAGGTTGTGTAACCAATGAAAGTCACTTCAATTTTGTAAGGACCACCAACACGCATGTTAGAGATTCTAAAGTGACCATCAAAATCCGTTGTTGTTGAGTAACGGCTACCTGAAGCCTCGTGAACTGCAAGAATCGTTGCTCCTGGAAGGGACTTGTTTTGCGAATCGTAAACAACCCCATTGATAGAAGAAGTTGTATTACCTTGCGCATAAATATCTCCTGCATAAATAAACGCTAAAAGCAGTAAGAGAAACTTTGACAATTTTTTCATCTGTTTTGTTATTTGTTTTTGGCAAAATTATAACAATTAACTTAGATAATGTTATCGAAATGTTAAGAAAAATTAGTTTTGTCTTTTCTATTGCGCATTAAAATGAATTTTTCCGTTTTACATAAAAAAAATATCGATTTCTTAAATTTTTATTGCAATATTTTGTTAATTATGTAATAATTTCAATTATGTTGTAAGCGAAAACGTGCAAATAGACGACTTTTTTACTCTTTTTATCGGTCTTTTATGCGAAAAAACGCCTTAATTTAGGTTAAATTAAGACGTTTCAAAGTGTTATGAAATTTTTAAATTTTAGCTTTTACTTGTTTTTTAAGAAGTGAGTCAGCAAAAATGAAGTCGAGCTGTCGTGAGTTTTAACAGTCTTAGAATTGATTTCATCTAAAATAGAATTGGCTAATTGCTTGCCTAATTCAACTCCCCATTGATCAAAACTAAAAATATTCCAGATAATTCCTTGTACAAAAATCTTGTGTTCGTACAATGCAATTAATGACCCTAAGCTTTTTGGGGTTAGTTTCTGAATTAAAATTGTATTGGTTGGTTTGTTTCCAGTGAATACTTTAAAAGGTCTTAAATAAGAAGCTTTTTCAGCTGAAAGTCCTTGTTTGTCGAATTCTGCCTGAACCTGAGCTTCGGTTTTTCCGTTCATTAAAGCTTCAGTCTGAGCAAAGAAATTAGACATCAGTTTGTCATGGTGATCTTCGTTTCCGTAAAGTGGTTTTACAAATCCAATGAAATCTGTTGGGATTCTTTTTGTTCCTTGGTGAATTAATTGGAAGAAAGCGTGTTGCGAATTTGTTCCAGGTTCTCCCCAAATAATTGTTCCCGTTTGGTAGTTAACCGGTTTTCCGTCACGTCCAACACTTTTTCCGTTACTTTCCATAAAAGCTTGTTGTAAGTAAGGAGCAAGTTTGTGTAAATATTGTGTGTATGGAATCAAAGCTTCACTTTCGGCACCATAAAAATTATTATACCAAACGCTTAATAAAGCTAAAATAACTGGAATGTTTTCGTCAAATTCTGCCGATTTGAAATGTTCGTCCATTTCATATGCGCCAGCTAATAAATCATTATAATTATCAAATCCAACAGCTAAAGCAATGCTTAAACCAACAGCGCTCCAAAGAGAAAATCTTCCTCCAACCCAGTCCCACATTGGGAAAACGTTGTCCGGATTAATTCCGAATTCTGTTACTTTTTGAATATTTGTAGAAACCGCTACGAAGTGTTTTGCAATGTCTTCTTGAGAAGCCGATTTCAAAAACCATTCTTTAATAGTTTCTGAATTTGAAAGTGTTTCCTGAGTAGTGAAAGTTTTAGAAACAATTACGAAAAGTGTCGTTTCAGGATTTAGTTTTTTAATAACTTCATTTACATGGTCGCCGTCAACGTTTGAAACGAAATGTGTATTTAGGTGATTTTTGTAAAATTGTAAAGCTTCAACGGCCATAACAGGTCCAAGATCCGAGCCTCCAATTCCAATATTTACAATATCTGTAAAAGCTTTTCCGGTAAAACCTTTTCTTTCTCCAGAGATTACTTCCTGAGTAAAACTCTTAATCTTGTTTTTTACTTCGTAAACTTCTGGAATTACATTTTCTCCGTCAACCTTAATTACTGCCAATTCTGGAGCACGTAAAGCAGTGTGAAGAACTGCACGGTTTTCTGTTTTATTGATTAATTCACCACCAAAATAATCTGCGATTGCATTTTTTAATCCGATTGAATTTGCCAGTTCTAATAAAAGAGAAATTGTTTCCTGACTAATATTGTTTTTCGAATAATCTACAAGGAAGTCGTTCCATTGTAAGTTGAATTTTTCGGCACGTGCACTATCTTGTTGAAACAATTCTTGTATTGTGGTTTCGTGAATTGCGTTATAGTGGTTTTGCAGATTTTTCCACGCTTCAGTCCCAGTTGGGTTTGTTGTGTTTAAAGCCATTTTTATCTATAATTGAGTTTGTTTCTTGAAACACAAAAATACTGAAATAACTTTTAAAAGGGGAATGGTTGGCGATTATATAACAATTAGTTACGAAAACGTTTTATGGATTCTGAGTTTGAATTTTGCAGGTTATAATTATTGCTCCATCATTTTCTTTTTCATTGTATATTATTCGACTGCTGTTTTTGTTTACGAAATCTAAACTAAATATATCTGATTTTTTAAGAGGTAATAGTATAGTGTCTTTGCTTTTGTTGTATTTAAATGGGATTCCGTTAATTACAATTAAAGGAGAACTTTCAATTAGATCTTTTTCAAAAACGGTATTTACAAATTCTGAGACATAGTATTTGTTCTTCTCGTTATCATTTAAGAGAAAAGTTTTTGGTTTAGAGCAACCAATTGCGATTAAGGCGAACAATATTAATAGAATGTGTTTCATTGGTTTTTACCAAATTTTCCACCAAGGTTTTTTATCAATAGCTATAACTTTCCTCGCGACATCAACATCAATTCTTTTTGTGGATTCTGTTTTAATTTTAGAATCATCAAAAAACAATTCTCCATTTTCATTCATTCCGAGAGGAAGCTTGGTTCTTTCTTTCCATTCTTCGGTTTGTAATTCTGGAATTAAGGCAGCATCTATTTTTTCGCGAAAGCGTTTTTGAGCTTTTTCTATAATTTCTTCTTCTAAATTGGAAGAAGAATTTTTGAAAAGTGAAATCGAAATATCTGGAATATTTAAAAGAAAAACTTGTGTTTTATTACCAATTTTTTGAATATCTAATACTTTAAAATAAGCAATTGAGTCTAAAAGAAAATGACCATTTTTTGCTGAATCGGGATTGAATTTTGATAAATCTTTTGCATGAGCACTAGCAATCAAATATCTAAAATTACCAGAAAGTCCTCCGCCAATTGAACTCATATCGGTAAAGCCTTTTTCTTGGATTATTTGTCCTGTCTTATAATTTGAAATTAAATTTTCAGAAAGATTAGTATCTCTGTAAAACAATTTTAAACCAGAAAAAGTTTCATTGTACATCGTTTTCAATCGAGTGCTTTTCATGCTTAAGGGAGATTTGAATTAGATTGTTTAACAGTGTCGCGAAAAATATTAGCTTGACAATACTCTAATAATTATAGATAAAGGAAATATAATAAGACCAATTAAAAATATCGTTTTGCCACTTTTTCTGTCTTCAGTAGTGTAGGAGTAGATTCGTTCTCCATTTGGAAGTGTTTTCTTTGATTTCCATAGAGAATACCCAATAATAATTCCAAGTCCTCCTCCTAAAAGTGAAAAAATATATCCAGCAATAATCCAGGGTTTTTGATTTTCTTCGGGTTTAGCTAAAATTTTTAGACGTTCTTTCTTTAAAGAAACCAGCATTTCGGGATCGATAGTTTTGCCTCGATCCGTTAAAAGTTTTTGGGCTAGTTTATAATCAAAAATGTTCCATTCGTCAGAGTTCAGGAGTATTTCATACAATTCTTCATTTGTAAAACTCAAGAGATAATAATCCTTACCTATGTTCTCAAGAAGATTTTCTGTTTCTTTTTCAAGAATGGTTTCTGCTTTTTCAAAATCAGCCGGATTGATTTTTACTTCATACTTATTTTGTAAGGTACTTCCAGAAAAAGTGATGTCAACTGGTGGAATGTTGTCTGCTAAAGCGGCGACAATATTGTTTTTGTTTAACAATGCTTCAAGTTCTTTGGCTTGATCCAATGTTGGAAAACTTCGAAAAGCAATAAAATTTTCAATCATAATAAAACAGTTGATTTTTATGCTAAAATAAAGTTTTCTTACAAATTCCCAATACTATCCAATTCTCTTTTCAAAGATTCCATTTGTTTCATGAAACGTGTTTTGTCATTTCCAGTTAAAGATTCTCCTGTTGGAAGATTCAATCGAAGTGCATCAACTTGTACTCCGTTTTTCCAGAAACGATAACAAACATGAGGTCCCGAAGCCAAACCTGTACTTCCAACTAAACCAATTGTCTGACCTTGAGTAACGCGCTGTCCACGACGAACCAAAATTTTAGACATATGTAAATATTGAGTAGAGTAGGTTCCGTTGTGTTTTACTTTTACAAAGTTTCCGTTTCCTGCCGTGTATCCTGTTACTTCTACAACTCCCGAAGCTGTTGTTGAAATTGGCGTTCCTGTTGGGGCAGCATAATCGGTTCCTTTGTGTGCTTTCCAAGTATGTTGTACCGGGTGGTATCTATTCATCGTGAATCTAGAAGTGATTCTGCTGAATTTGATTGGAGTTTTTAGAAAGAAATTTTTAAGTGTTTTTCCTTCATCATCGTAATATTCAATTTTTCCAGAAGTAGTGTCTCTTTCAAAAGGGAAAGCATAAATGATTTTTCCTTTATATTCAAAAAATGCTGCTTCAAGATCTTCGACACCATCATAAGTTTTTCCGTTGATAAATCTTTCTGTGAAAATTAATCCGTAACGATCTCCTTTCTTAAGTTTGAAAAAGTCAATAGACCATGAAAATACTTTGGTGATTCTGCTTGCTAAAGCTGTTTCGACGCTTTCGTTTCCTAAAGTTTCAGATAGTGAGCTTTTTAAAACGCCACCGATCATTTTTCTTTTTAAAGTAACCGGTTTTACTTTTTTATAAGCTTTTGCGATACTGTCTCGTAAGTCAATAACATAATAACTTAAAGCGTCTGGCTGATAAATAAAAACCTGTAAATTGTTGGTTTTGTTTTTTGAACGAAGTAAAGTAAAAGGTTTGCCGTAACGCATACTTCTTACGTTGAAAGAATCTTTAACTTGTTCTACAATGTCAAAAACTTTTTTATCTCCAATGTTTTGACCTTGAAGGATTGAGCCGAAAGAGTCTCCTTTTGAGATTGTATCGTTAACAACATTGAAATCTGCGTAATTAAAACCGAATTCTATTTTTTTGGTTGCTGGTTTAGTAATTTTTGTTTCTACTTTTTTCTCTTCTGTTTTTTTACATGAAAAAATAGAAAACAAGACAATTAAAATTACGACTGCTTTTTTCAAACTTTTTTGATTTTTGTGGCGAAATTATTATTCGTTTTCATTTCCCCAATTGGACAATTCTTCTTCGGTCCACAATTTAGGAAAAAAGATGCGTTTTTGGTATTTTGGATGCATATATTTTTGCCAGTCACTTCCGCCTGTAGCTTCTCCATTGCCTTTTCCGCTTTCCAAAATGTATTTTCTTGCAGTGTTTAGATGTTGCATAACCCAAGTGATATTCACTGTTTTATCGTAGTGGCGCATAGCAGAAATTAATTCCGGATTTTGCTGATCTTTTTCTGGAAGTTGCGAAAATTTTTGCCAGATATTTTTAGTCTTAAAAGTTGACATTTGTCGTAAAAACTGACCTTTGTATTTATTTTCGAATTCCTGAAGTAAATATGATTTTTCGCCTGTTTGATAATCTTTTCCTGCAGCCTGCCAATATAAATGTTCGAAACTGGTTTCAAGATCTGTATTTTCATCGAAGTTTGATTTGTATCTGCGATCTGTTAAATTGATAACATCAGTAGAAGCAAATTCGATCATTCTATATTGTGCACTTTGAAAACCACTTGCAGGAGTAAGTGTGTTTCTGAATTTCATATATTGATCGACTTCCATTCCGTTTTCCATAATACTGAAAGAATTGGTAAGCATATCAAAATATCTGGTAATTCTTGACAATCTTTCGCTGAAAAAATCAACCTGAATGTTTTCTGTGGCAGCAATTTGATCAATTTCCCACAAAATCATTTTAAAGATTAATTCGTTTACCTGGTGGTACATGATAAAAACCATTTCATCAGGAAGTGTGGTGCGCTGAATTTGTAAATTTAATAGAGCATCGGTTTGAATGTAATCCCAATAAGTGATTGGTTTAGCCCAAAGCAATCCTTCTAACTGAACATCAGTTTTTTGATTTATGGCTTGAAATTTAAGATCAATTTCTTTTAAAATTGCTTCTGAATTATCAGTTAAATTCATTTCTTTTTTACTTTAAGCGGACTTTTCAGTCCTTTATATTCATCGAGATCTGCTTTGAGGGATCCAACAGCCAGATCTGCTTTAATTCTAATAGGAACTTTATTGTCATCATCAGTGATCCAAAGTGTTAAACTTTCTTTTTCTTTAAAGACTCTTCCTGTTTGTACCAATGGTTTGAACATCATTGTAGAAACCGTCCCAAATTTAGTTGTAATATCTTGACGGCCTACAAATTTTAACTTAAATTTTGTGATTTCATCATCAAAAAACATATCAATTGTAATTGCTTCTCCAGATTTTAATTTGTCAATGTTGGGATGGTTTCTCAGAAAGTAAAATGATGAAACAATATCTTGCACATTATCAGTAATTACAATTGTTTTTTCCGATTTACGTTTGTAATCTTTTACCAAAACTCTGTTTTCGGTTTGATTGAAAAATCCTTCTTGATTTTTGGTGTATCCACCTTCATCAATTTTTCGAACATATCGGTAAGGACTTCCAGATTCTTTATCAAAATAACTTTCGTATAAGTCTTCAACTTTAAAAAAGAATTTTGACATTCCGGTTGTGTAGCCTTTTCCAACAGCATGATATACTTTTTTGTTGCTGATGGTTGCGTCTTTTAATTCGAGAGTTGCGTAACCTGCGTTTACAATTCCGTAATGAATTCTGAATTTGAAGTATTCTCCCGTGTCAAATGCATTCTCTTTTTGAGAATCGAAGGCAAAGCAAGTGAGGACTAATATAGTGAGAATGAATTTTTTCATAGTACATTTTTTACATCTATATATAAAGGTAGAGAAATGCAAATTCTATTCCAAATGTACCAAAACAAAAAAACTCAGTCAAGGATGACTGAGTTTTTATGCTATTAACTAACCAAAAAACTATAAATTATGAAATTTATATCAATTCGGAAGGAAACCACCCCTTCCTGATTTGCGAGTGCAAAGATAGATAGAAAGTTCAAAAATCAAATAGCCAAAGTCAAGTTTAACATAACATTTGCAAAAAAAGCATCGTTTTTTCGAGAATTATGCGGTTTTATCTATGAAAATTAACAATTTACAATGTTCCTCTCAATTCTTGCTCTCTTTCAATTGACTCAAAAAGAGCTTTAAAGTTACCTGCGCCGAATCCTTTTGCACCCATTCTTTGAATAATTTCGAAGAAAAGTGTTGGTCTGTCTTGAACTGGTTTTGTGAAAATTTGTAATAAATAACCATCTTCATCGGCATCAACCATGATGGCTAATTTTTCGATTTCATTAATATCTTCTTTCATCATATCCATGTGAACTCCTAATCTTTCTGGAATTGCTTGATAATAAGTATGAGGAGGAGCTGATAAAAATTCAACACCGCGAGCTCTTAACTGTGATACCGTTTTAATAATATCATCTGTTGCAATGGCAATATGCTGAATTCCAGGACCGCCATAGAAATCTAAATACTCTTCAATTTGAGATTTTTTCTTTCCTTCAGCTGGTTCGTTGATTGGGAATTTAATTCTTCCGTTTCCATTTGACATTACTTTACTCATCAATGCAGAATATTCTGTAGTGATTTGTTTGTCATCAAAAGATAGGAAATTTACAAATCCCATTACGTCTTCGTAGAATTTTACCCAAGTATTCATCTCGTTCCAACCCACATTTCCAACCATATGATCGATATATTTTAATCCTGTTGGTTCTGGATTGTAGTCTGATTTCCACTCTTTATAACCTGGCAAGAAAACACCGTTGTAATTTTTTCTTTCTACAAAAATGTGAACCGTTTCTCCGTAAGTGTAAATTCCAGAACGAATCACTTGACCAAATTCATCTTCTTCAACAGTTGGTTCCATGAAAGAACGCGCGCCACGTTTCATAGTTTCTTCGTAAGATTTTGTCGCGTCTTCAACCCAAAGCGCTGCAACTTTTACGCCGTCTCCATGTTTTTTCAAATGTTCGTTGATTGGAGAATCTGCCGTTAAAGGCGTTGTCAAAACAATTCTGATTTTGTCTTGCTTCAAAACATAAGATGCTTTGTCTTTTACTCCAGTTTCTAATCCGGCGTAAGCCAAAGATTGGTAACCGAAAGCTGTTTTATAATAATGTGCAGATTGTTTTGCATTCCCAACATAGAATTCTACATAATCTGTTCCTAATAATGGAAGGAAATCTTGTGCTCCTTCAAATATTTTCTCTAATCCGTATTCTACTGATTTTACTTCTTTTGACATGATGTTTATTTGTTTAATCGGTTAATCGTTTAATTGATTGAAGCCCGAAGTGTTAATGTTGTATTTGATTTTTTTAACCGCAAAGAGCGCAAAGGCAATCGCAAAGTTCGCAAGTTTTTATTCTTTAGGTTTTTTGATTTAGCAGATAAACACAAAGCTCTGTGAACTTGTTTGATAAAACTTCCTCAAAAAATCTTTGCGATCTCTGCGAAAATCCTCTGCGAACTCTGCGTTACATCGCTTAACTACTCAGTCCACGACTTATAGTACTGACCATCATCCAATCCCATAGCTTTTTCAGTAACCATAAGTGGACGGAAAGTATCTACCATAACCGCTAGTTCCTGAGTTTCTTTGTGACCAATGCTGCGTTCCATTGCTCCAGGCGCTGGTCCGTGTGGAATACCTTTTGGGTGTAAAGTAATATGACCTTGCTCAATATTATTACGACTCATAAAATCGCCATCGACATAATATAGTACTTCGTCAGAATCTATATTGCTGTGATTATATGGCGCCGGAATTGCTTTCGGATGATAATCGTAAAGTCTTGGGCAGAATGAGCAAACGACAAAAGTAGCCGTTTCAAAAGTTTGGTGTACTGGAGGCGGTTGGTGAACACGACCAGTTATAGGTTCGAAATTGTGAATGGAGAATCCGTACGGAAAATTATATCCGTCCCAGCCCACAACATCAAACGGATGTGTGGCGTAAACCACTTCGTGCATCATTCCTTCTTTTTTGATTTTAATTAAAAAATCGCCTTTTTCGTCATGCGTTTCCAATTCGTTTGGCAAAATAAAATCACGTTCGCAAAATGGCGAATGCTCTAAATGCTGACCAGATTGGTTTTTATAACGTTTTGGCGTATAAAAAGGAGAATAAGATTCTACGTAAAAAAGTCTATTGTCTTCTGTTTCGAAATCAATCTGATAAATAATGCCACGAGGAATGATTAAATAATCGCCATATTCAAAGGGAATATTTCCCAACATGGTTCTTAATTTCCCTTTTCCTCTGTGAATGAAAAGCATTTCATCGGCATCGGCATTTTTGTAGAAATAATTTCGAAGCGATTCTTTCGGTGCAGCCAAACCAATAATGCAGTCTTTATTGACCAACATTGCTTTTCGGCTGTCCAAAAAGTCATTTTCTGGTTTTAATTCAAAACCTTTAAAAAGAAGTGATTTTATATTTTTTCCGATTGCAATTTTTGGTTCAACCGAATAAGAGTTTAAAATTTCTTTAACCTGCGTAGGTCTGTGAACATGATAAGACAATGACGAATGTCCGTGAAAACCTTCGGTTCCAAACAATTGTTCGTAGTAAAAACCTCCGTTTGGTTTTTCAAATTGGGTGTGTCGCTTTTGCGGAAAATCTCCGAGTTTGTGATATAATGGCATGGCTTTTCAATTAGATAATTTGTAAATTAGATAATTCGAAAATTAGAATTGTCTGAACAGATAATTCAATCATTCCTTTTTTTTGAATGACCTAATTATCTCAATTCGATAGCTTACTCAGGATTTCTCTTGATGAGGAATTGAAGATACTCTAATAAACCTGTCCATTTTGTTTTCATTATAACAAATGTCGTAATTTTTTCGAAGTAAAAATAAAAATTATATTAATTATAACTAAAATAATTTAAAGTTTTTTGATATAATTTTTACATAGCAAAAAAATAGTACGATTTTATTGAAGTATTCTTTGTGAAAATACTAAAACAAGAATCCGATGCTGAACCAAGTAAAACCTCTAGACATTTCTGGCGACCAAGATTGTTTGATTTCGATTGGTCCAATAATAGTCTCTAATCCGTAACCGATAGCATAACCCGTATATTTTGGCATCGAAATCCAATCAACACCACTGAAAATATCATTGCCTAAATTGGCAAAATTGGCAGAAAGGTTAATATGGTTTTTTCTAAGGATTTCATAATCTAAAGTAATTCCTGTTTTTATAAAACTATTTCCAGCAATGCTTAAAAAATCATATCCATAAAAATAATTGAAGTTGTTGATTTTGCTGTAGCCATAACCTCCTAAAATAAAGTCAAAAAACGGAACGCTGCTGTTTCCAAAAGTAAAACCAGCTTCGGCATCGATCTTAAAAGTAGCTCTTCTAAACAAAGGATTCACAAAAGAAACTTCGGCTTTTGCCATTGAAAAAGGTTTGAAAGTATTCGTGTAATCTGAAGATGCGAGATAAGTTTGCAAGTCAGTAGAAAAATACAATCCGGAACTTGGATAATATTTATCATCAAACGAATCATATTTTAAATAAGCAAATGCACTAAAATAACTGCTTTTGTCAATAATATTATCTTCGTTGGCCAATGTTGGCGAATTAATTTTTAGATATTTATATTCTAAACCACCGCCCATTAAGAACTTCTGAACAAAAATAGTCTGAAAATAAGCTTGATTATTGACATCCATGAAGTCAACATTAATTAAGTTGACATTTGGATTTTGATTAATCACGTTACTTAAACTCGTGGTTACGTTTCGGTTGAATTGACTTAATCGGGAACGGAAACCAAAACTGATATTGAAACCATTTTCCACATAATAATTGAAATCGTATCTAAAATTGTCTCCTAAAATAATGTCTAATGAAGTCACATCATTTTTAAGAAATGTCTTTTTATGAGTCAAATTCAATAAAATACCACTTTTGTAAAGTCCATCGTAATGAAGTCCAAGCTTCAAATAAGTTTGTGTTGGGTTTTCTTTTAAAACCAAATCCAAATCATCTTTTTCGCCATCTGGCTGAAGACAATACGAAATGGTGCTAAAATTTTGAGTCGCATTTAGGTTGTTAATTCCAGTTTTCAGACCATTATAAGTAATAGTGCTTCCTGGTTTGAAACGAAGTTTACCACGAATGTATTCTTTAGTATAATTGTCTAAAAGTTCAGTATTTATTTTCTGAATGTGAATAGTGTCTGTTGCGACTTTTAACTTTGGTTTTTTGTAGAAAGTAGTTTCGTCTGATAATGCCTTAATTTTTTCGTAAACTGCAAAAGCTGCTTCTTCACCTTTTCGAATGATTTCTTCTCCTTTGTCAAATGAAATTACACCATAATCACGAATGTCTGGTTTTATATAAACATCAGTGTTTTTTATTTTGTTTTTCATTTTATCAATGGACTGAAGATTGGTAATTTGAACCAAAATTCTAGTCGCATTTTTTAGGTTTTTCCTTTTCATTAAATCGTCCTGAACGTCAACACCAATAATAATATCAGCACCAAGATTACGAACTTCCTGAATTGGGTAATTGTTTACAACACCACCATCAACCAATAAATTTCCATCAATTTCAACAGGAGTAAAAAGAGAAGGAAATGCCGCACTTGCCATCATGGCCTGAACAAGATTTCCTTTGTTCAATAAAACTTCTTCGCCCGTTTCGATATTGGTTCCAATACATAAAAATGGAGTGGGAAGTTGATTGAAATCACGAATATGTCTAACGTTTCGAGTTAAACTGCTCAACAAATTATAATTGTACATTCCTTTTGAAAGTGCTTCGGGAATGCCGACTCTAAAATTACTGAATGGTAAAACTATCGCATACAATTCATCATTCTTTTTTCCGTAGAAATTCTTTGAAGAACGCGGAATATAATCGTTTATTAATTCGTCAAAATTGGTCTTTTTGAAAATAGAATCGATTTGTGAAGCATTGTAACCAGAAGCATAAAGTCCGCCAATGACAGATCCCATACTGGTTCCGCCAATATAATCGATTTTGATTCCGGCTTCTTCCAAAACTTTCAAAACACCAATATGGGCAAAACCTTTTGCACCGCCACCACTTAAAACCAAACCAATTTTTGGCCTTTTTTTTATGCTGTCTTTTTTTACTTCCTGAGAGATTGCTTTTTGCGAAAACAAAAATGCCAATAGAAAAGTAATTAAAAATACGCCCCAAGAAATTCCTTTTTTTAATTTAAAAAAAGTTCCTTTCAACTTAGTATTTGAAATGTACAGCTGGAATGGACGCATAGATTCTTTAGTTGGTTTTGTAAAAGTCGACAATTTTTTTTGCTTTGGAAACACCTATAACGTCTGAAATTTCTTTTTCTGAAGCCAATTTCAATCTTTTAACACTTTTAAAATGCTGGATTAAAGCAAGCATCGTCTTTTCGCCAATTCCAGGAATGCTTTCTACCGAAGAATTTAACGCCGCTTTGCTTCGTTTGTCACGGTGAAAAGTGATTCCGAATCGGTGTGCTTCGTTTCGCAATTGTTGAATTACCTTTAAAGTTTCTGATTTTTTATCTAGATATAACGGAATAGAATCGCCCGGATAAAAAAGTTCTTCCAAGCGTTTTGCGATTCCGATTATGGCAATTTTTCCTCTTAAACCTAATTCATCTATACTTTTTAAAGCAGCCGAAAGTTGTCCTTTTCCACCGTCAATAATAATCAGCTGCGGCAAAGGTTCGTTTTCTTCCAATAATCTTTTATAGCGTCGGCCAACAATTTCGGTCATCGAAGCAAAATCGTCAGGACCTTCAACCGTTTTTACATTAAAATGGCGATAATCTTTTTTACTTGGTTTTCCATCTTTAAAAACGACACAAGCCGCAACAGGATTGGTTCCCTGAATATTCGAGTTATCAAAACATTCTATATGTCGAGGCTCAACAGGAAGTCGTAAATCTTTCTGCATTTGCGCCATAATTCGATTTACGTGACGATCAGGATCTACAATTTGCAATTGTTTCAATTGTTCAATTCGGTAGAACTTTGCATTTCGAATTGATAAATCGAGAATCTGTTTTTTGTCACCAAGTTGTGGAACGGTTACTTTGATGTTTTCACCTAAATCCAATTCAAAAGGAACAATGATTTCTTTTGACAATAATTGAAAACGTTCACGCAATTCTACAATCGCCAATTCTAATAATTCTTCATCCGATTCGTCCAGCTTTTTCTTAATGTCTAAAGTGTGAGAACGAATAATCGAACCATGAGAAATTTGCAGGAAATTGACATAAGCTGCACTTTCATCAGAAACAATCGAGAAAACATCAATGTTGGTAATCTTCGGATTGATGATAGTCGACCGAGATTGATAATTCTCCAGAACTTCAATCTTTTCTTTGATTTTCTGCGCTTCTTCAAATTGTAAATTCTGCGCATACGTATTCATCAATTTCTTGAAATCTTTTAAACTTTCTTTAAAATTTCCTTTCAAGATTTCGCGAATTGCATTGACTTGTCTTTGGTATTCTTCCAAAGGTTCCAAACCTTCGCACGGACCTTTGCAATTGCCGATATGATATTCCAGACAAACTTTAAATTTTCCAGAATCGATATTAGATTTACTCAAATCATAATTACAAGTTCGAAGCGGATATAATTCTTTAATCAAATCCAAAATAGTATGTACCATTTTGAAATTTGTATACGGACCAAAATATTCTGAGCCGTCTTTGACCATTCTTCTCGTTAAAAATATTCTAGAAAAAGGTTCTTTTTTAATACAAATCCACGGATAACTTTTGTCATCACGAAGTAAGACATTGTATCTCGGTTGGAGTGTTTTAATTAAATTATTTTCTAATAAAAGCGCATCAGTTTCTGTCGGAACGACAATGTGTTTTATGGTTACGATTTTTTTTACCAAGACATTGGTTTTGGCTGTATCGTGAATTTTGTTGAAATATGAGGAAACCCTTTTTTTTAAATTTTTGGCTTTGCCGACATACAAGATTTTTCCGTCTTTATCATAATATTGATAAACACCCGGATTGTCTGGCAAAGTTAAAATTTGAAGATCTAAGGCTGGTTTTTGCATTCTTTTTTGTTTCTGAAGATACTCGAAAAACTTTTTTCAAAAACCATTCCGATTTCTAAAAGAAGCTTAACATTGAATTAGTTTCAAATTTACGAAATCAAAAGAATAATTTCTATATTTAGATTTTATAATTCTACATGAAAAATAGTACTCCATTGGTTATTTTTGGCGAATCGATTTTGCCGGGAGAACACAGAACCATAAATGTCGAAATTGCACGACTGCATACTACAACAAAACTGAATATTCCTGTTATTGTCCGTCGTTCCAAGCATGAAGGGCCAACCGTTTTATTCTCGGCTGGAATTCACGGTGACGAAATAAACGGTGTAGAAGTCGTTCGTCAGATCATCAGTAAAAAAATAAATCGTCCTTCGCGTGGCACTATAATTTGCATTCCGGTAATCAATATGTATGGTTTTGTCAACAAATCTCGAGAGTTTCCAGATGGTCGTGACTTGAATCGTGTTTTTCCAGGAAGCAAAAAAGGTTCACTTGCCAGTAGATTTGCGTATCATATTGTCGAAGAAATTCTACCGATTTTAGATTACGCAGTAGACTTTCATGCGGGTGGAGCAAGTCGTTTTAATGCGCCACAAATTAGAATTACCGAAAATAATCCCGAATTGAAGGTTTTGGCAGATATTTTTAATGCGCCTTTTACTCTTTATTCTAAAAATATAAATGGTTCTTTTAGAAAAACTTCTGAAAGTGCCAATGTAAAAATGTTGCTTTTTGAAGGCGGAAAATCATTAGATATCAATAATGAAATTGCCAATCAAGGCGTATTGGGAACAAAACGTTTGCTTCATCATTTAGGAATGCTCGATTCGAAACAAATTGTTGAAAAAGCTTTAACACCTTCCATTTATATTAAACATTCGGTTTGGCTTCGTGCAAAATGTTCAGGACTTTTACATGATTTTAATTTGATTGGGAAATTTGTAACCAAAGGCACTATCTTAGCCATTATTACAGATCCGTTTGGAAAATTTGAACAAAAAATCAAAGCACCACATGACGGTTATGTGATTAATGCCAACCATTCGCCAATTGTTTATGAAGGCGATGCTATTTATCATTTATCTAAAAGTAATCCCGAAAATGCCGACGAGTAAAAAAGAACTTCGAATCGAATATAAAAATTTCCGTAAAGCACTTTCTTTTGATGAAGTAGAAGAGAAGAGTCTGGCGATTGCCAACCAATTAATTCAAATGCCTATTTGGGATAAAATATATTATCACGTTTTTCTGCCTATCGAAGAACATAAAGAAGTGAATACCGAATTTGTACTGCATTTACTTTCTGGAAAAGATAAAGAAATCCTGATTTCAAAAAGTGATTTCGAAACCAGAAAAATGACTCATTTTCTGTTAACGGATAACACTAAAATCAAAAAAAACGAATACAATATTCCAGAACCCGTTGACGGAATTGAAGTGCCTTCGTCTAAAGTGGAAGTGGTTTTTGTACCGCTTTTGGCTTTTGATGTTTTTGGAAACCGAATTGGCTACGGAAAAGGTTTTTACGATAAATTCCTTGCCGAATGCAAACCTGAAACCATCAAAATCGGACTTTCTTTTTTTGAAGCTGTAAATCAAATAGATGATGTTTTTGAATCAGACATCAAATTGGATTATTGCGTGACGCCGGATAAAATCTATCAGTTTGTTTAAAATCACAATCTCTACAATTCTGCATGAAATTTTGCCACAGATTAAAATGATTAGAAAGGATTAATCATTTTAAATCCTCTAATCTGTGGCAAAAGAAAAATACATTTTACTTCTCATTTTTTTCATTTTCACAAAAAAATAAAAAATATTTTCCATCAAATAATTCCTTTAAAAATCAGGGTTTTCAATTTTATTTTCATTTAATAAAAATAATTGAGAAAATTTTGGCACGATTTTGCTTACTCGAAAAATGCAAATAATCGTCTCTAGTACATCCGGAATGCTAGTCCTTATTTGAAGCCAATAACCTATTTATTAATTTTAAAAATTTACTTTATGAGAAATTTTAATTTCTTTATGATGGCATTCCTCGTACTTACTATTTTCAGCTGCAAGAAAGCTGATTACGCTACGGAGCAGAATGCAGATGCTACCGAAATTGCAGTCACTACTACTGATGCACTTGATGAAGATTACGCTCTTCCTGAACCAAACACGGAAAGCTACGCAGGATTGGAAGAAAATCCGTTTGAATCGCCGCTTAAAACACCACTTTCTACTTTTTCTATTGATGTTGATAATGCATCGTATACCAATATTCGACGCTTTATAAATGAAGGACAAAAAGTTCCTAAAGACGCGGTTCGTGTTGAAGAAATGATTAATTTCTTTAAATACAAATATCCACAGCCAGACGGGCAGCATCCTTTTTCTATCAATACCGAATACAGCGATTGTCCGTGGAATAAAAACAGTCAGCTTTTAAAGATTGGTTTGCAGGGAAAAAATATTCCAATGGCAAATTTGCCGGCTACTAATCTGGTTTTTTTAGTGGATGTTTCAGGTTCGATGGATGAACAAAACAAATTACCATTATTAAAAGAATCAATGAAGATTCTAGTAAAAGAACTTCGCAGTATTGACAAAGTTTCCATTGTGGTTTATGCAGGATCTGCTGGAGTAGTTTTAGAACCAACTCCTGGAGATAACAAAGACGAAATTATGGATGCTTTTGATGATTTACACGCAGGTGGAAACACAGCTGGAGGAGAAGGAATCGAATTGGCTTATAAACTTGCACAAGAGAATTTTATCAAAGAAGGAAACAATAGAGTAGTGATAGCTACTGATGGTGATTTTAATGTTGGCGCGTCAACAGATGATGATATGTTGAAATTGATTGAACAAAAAAGAGAATCTGGAGTTTTCTTAACCGTTTTAGGTTTTGGAATGGGGAATTATAAAGATTCTAAAATGGAAATTCTAGCCGATAAAGGAAACGGAAATTACGCTTACATCGATAACATTCAAGAAGCAAATCGTTTTCTTGGAAAAGAATTTAAAGGTTCCATGTTTGCTATCGCGAAAGATGTAAAAATCCAAATTGAATTCAATCCAAAACATGTTCAGGCGTATCGATTGATTGGTTATGAAAACCGAAAACTAAATGCTGAAGATTTTAAAAATGACAAAATTGATGCAGGTGAATTAGGAAGTGGACATTCGGTTACAGCTTTGTATGAAATTATTCCAGCAGGTGTAGAAAGTGATTATGTTCCGTCTGATTTAAAATATACAAAGACGCAGAAAACCGATGGAAATTACAGCGATGAATTGGCAACAGTAAAATTTAGATATAAAAAACCTGATGGCAATAAAAGTATAGAGATCGTAAATGTAATAGCAGATAAGAAAACGAATCTGGAAAACAGTTCTGCTGATTTCAAATTTACAACTGCCGTTTCTTGGTTCGGATTAAAATTGCGTGAATCAAAATACATTGCAAACAGTTCAAGTTCTGATATTAAAAAATTAGCGAAATCTGGATTGCAAAATGATGAAGAAGGTTACAGATCTGAATTTGTAAGATTGGTTGATGCGGTGAATTAATCATTAAATTCCAAAAAATAAAAATCCCAAATTCCAATTGTCTTTTGGAATTTGGGATTTTTTATTTGAAAAAATAAGTTATTGTAATTTAAAATATTTTAATTGTTTATTACCGCAGATCAATTCTGATATTCCATTTTCATTTTCTTCTCCGATATAACTACTAATTAAATTTCCTGAAATTTGATCGATATAATAACTCCAAACTTCTTTATTCGAATAGGCTATAAAAAGAGGATTGGAAGTCATATTTTCTTTATCTGAAAAAATAAGTTTTTCGGTTTGAACTAAATTCCACTTTTTCGCTTTAGGATAAAGTTCGTAAAACAATATTTGATTGGGCTCGATTGTAATCATTTTGCCTACCACACTATCAGAAGGTTCCCTCATTGCCCAAGACTCGGTGGTAATCATTTTCCAATTGCCAGTAATTTCATGTATGTTTTTTTCTCTTAGAATGATTTTTAGTGAATCTGCCTTTTTTATGGATTTGTCTTTTAATGCTACATCTGCACCCATTTGAGCGAGAGTGAAAAGACCGTAAGCACGATAAAAATTCTGATTTTTAAGAGCCTTTTGTGCTTCCTCAAAAGAATGTTTCTGATGGTTTTCAGCACTTAATTTTTCTTGTTGAGCAAATAGTGAAAAAGAGAAATTAATTAATACAACTAAAAATAGTTTTTTAATCATCTGAATGTCATTTAAATGATTTTAATTTGCATCCTAAGAAAACTATTTCACTTCTTTAATGGTTGAAGAATCAATCCAACCTTGAGTTCCGTCTGTTAATTCTACTTTTTTCCAACCAGCAACACTTTCTAAAACATATACTTTTGCTCCTTCGTGTAAAAGAATAATTCCGTTGGCAGATTTTTCAGGTTTTGCACGAACTTGGCTCAATTCAGAAAAAACAATGGCAACGCGATCATTATCAAAATGACTTTTTTCAGACATTGCAGCCGAAATACTTAGAGCAAATGCAATTAAGAAAATGAACATACCAACAAAATAAATTCTTTTGGCAAGTGTAGCTTTTGAAAAATAATAACCAATAAAACTTAGTAAAAAGATAAATCCAATTGCTACAGCAATTTTTGCCCATTCATTATAATCAAAAATCGAAGTAAAGTTCTGAATCAGTTTGGCAAAACCCACTTTTGGAACTTCTTTTATTTCATCAATGGTAAGCTTTTTAGCAAACTTTAAATTGTTTAACGTTTCGGGATCGTTCGGTTTTAAAACCAAAGCCTTTTCATAATTGTAAATCGAAGGCGCAACCTGATTTAGTTTATAATAACAGTTTCCAAGATTAAAGTACAATTCAGCCGAATGTAATTTATCTTCTTTAATGATGTTTTCGTAAACCTGAACCGCTTCTTTATACTGCCCTTTTTGATAAAGCGCATTTGCCGATTCAAAGCGCCCTTGCGCAAAGAAAACCTGCGAGATTAATAAAAAGAGATATAGTATGTTTTTCATTTTATTTTATAATAAGATTTTCAACTTTGCGAACTTAAATTCGACTCAATCTAAATCAATTTTCTATTGCTCCCGATAGCTATCGGGATTGCGGTAAAAAAATTAAACAATTTGTTTTTCCAATTCAGAGATAATCAAAACAGCTTTGTTATAATCCTGTTGAATCGAAGCGCTTGAAGCTGGTGCATAACGTGCAAATTCGCAGTTTTCTGTCAAATCAATAAAATTCTGAACTGTTTCTGCATTTGCATTTCTTGACAATAACAATTCTCTAATATTGTCTTTACTCATTTCTGAGGTTTCGATATGCAGTTTGGCTTTCAAGAAATTATGCATTGCTTTTTCTAAGGCGATATAGAACGGCTCTTTATTATTAAGATGTTTCTTCGCTTGCGATAAATATTTCTTCGCCAATTTATTGTTCATTCTGATTCTGTTTCCAGTAACATCAGCATCACTAGCTTCTTTTCGTTTCTTCGCTAAAATGATTAACGGAATAATTAAGAAAGGCGCATACAATAACGCTAAATATAGATTTGAGCCATAAAATTCTTTTTTAGCAATAGGAAGTAAAGCTGTTTTAGATTTTATGTTGCTGAAATGATCCACATTAGCAGTTGCATTTTTAGCAGCGGCTCCTGTATTTGCTTCGGCAGGAGTCGGACCGTCTAAAACATCAACCGTAATTTCTTTCGAAGTAATGGTTTTGTACGTACCTGAACTCAAATCAAAATAAGAGAACTGCATTGGTTTAATTGTATACTTTCCTCTGTATTGTGGAACGATTGTATATTTATCTGTAATTCTTCCCGACATTCCAGATAGTGAAGTGGTTACACTTTCGTCATGAACAGGATCGTACATTTCCAATGCATTCGGAACAACAGGTTTCGGAAGTGTAAATAACTTCAAGTTTCCGCTTCCCTGTGCACTTACAATTAAATCAAGACCTTCACCATTTTTAAGAGTTGTTTTTGAAGGCGTAACCGTAAAATTCAATTTTCCGACAGCGCCAGTAAAACTTTCTGGTTTTCCAGTTTCAGGAAGAGGTCTTACATTTATTGTTTTAGCGCCAGCAGAAACTACTTTGTTGTCTTCTATAATCTGCATTTGACCAAACATATCACGACGATTTGTTGGTAATTGTACACCAATATCAAGCGAAAGAGGTTCAATTGTTAGTTTTCCAGATTTTTGAGGATATAAAATGGTTTTCTTTAAAACTACATAATAACATCTTTCACCTTGATAAGATCCTTCTTCAACAGCCAATTGTTTAATATCAATATTTTGATTCCAGAAATCATTGTATTTTGGTTTTGCCAGTTCTTTAAAGCCAGTTACACCAATATTGTTGAAATACAGTTTGTAAACTACTGTAATCGGCTCATTTAAATAAGGATTCGTTTTTGAAATTTCAGCAACCAGATTCAATAACTCGTTTCCAGATCCTGGAGGTCTGTCGTTTGGATCTCTTTCTTGAGCTACAGCATTGGTAACGGTAACTTTTATTGGAGAAGTTTTATATACTTGTCCATTGTATTCTATTGCAGCTTGTTTAATAAGAAGCGCTCCCTTTCTTTCTGGTTGTAAAATATAGGAGTAGATTTTTTGAAAAGAGCTTCGTCCGTTGATCCAGGATTGGCTAATTTGTTGACTTGGTCCTGCAACCATTCTAAACCCTTCAAAAGAAGGTTGTTCGAAATTGTCTCCATCGACATTCATAATAAAGTCGACACGAAGTCTTTCGTTTACTCCAAGCGAGTTTTTGCTGACTTTGGCTTCAAATTGTACCTGAGCCATAAGTCCTTGAAAAGTGAGTAGAAATAGAATTAAATACCTTTTCATTTAATCGTTTATCGTTGTTTAATGTTTAATCGTTTAATCGTCATTTTGTTGCATCGTATTGTTTGGATTAGATCAACAAATTAACGGTTAAACGATTAACCAAATTTTACCAGTCTTTTTCTGTTTTCTTAGGATTACCTTTTACTTTTTGAGCGTTGACTTTGTCCTGAATTTTCTTTTCTTCGTTGTTCACCGCATCTAATAAATTCTGAACACGTTCTTTGGATATTCCTCCAGGCTGCGGTTTAGGTTCTCCTTTATTGTCAGATTTGTCGTCTTTCTTAGGATCATTTTTGCCGTCTTTTTTGTCTTTGTCCTTATCGCCTTTGTCGTCTTTTTTATCCTTGTCTTTGTTCTGATCTTTATTTTTGTCCTTGTCTTTATCTTTGTTTTTATCCTTGTCTTTGTCCTTATCCTTATTCTTGTCTTTGTTGTCGTTTTTAGGAGGATTCTCTTTTAGCTTTTGTTTGGCATAAGCATAATTGTAACGTGTTTCCTCATCTGTCGGATCATTACGTAAGGCTTGTTTATATGCTTCAACTGCCTGCGTATAATCTTTCTCTTTCATGAAAACGTTTCCAAGATTGTGATAAGCTTTGTGTTTTTCAGGTCTCGTTTTAGCGTTTTTTATCGCTTTTGCGTAAGCATATTTGGCTTCAGAAACTTGATTTTGTCTGTAAATAGCATTTCCTAAATTATATGGAGCTGTAGATTTTTTAGAAAATTTAGATTCCGAAATTCTATAGTTTGCTTCAGCATCAACAAATTTATTCTGTTTATATTCTTCATTGGCAACAGGCAATGATTTGTCTTTCTCTTGGGCAGAAACTGCGAAAGAAACCGTTAGTAAAATATAAAGAAGTAAATTTTTCATTCTTAATTTTTATTTTTTTGTTTGCCACAAATTCGATTCATTAATGGCGAACTTTTTTATTTCTTTTCGTTAAATAAATCCAATTCTTTAATCCAGTTTGTTTTTCTTTCTAACAAGAAAATATCAAGGAATAACAATAAAAATGCAAACCCGATAAACCATTGAAATTGTGATTGAAATTCGGCCATTTGTGTAGCTTCAAATTCAGTTTTTTGAATGTTGTTTAAAGCGTTTTTTACATATTCTAAAACTTCTTTAGTACTTCCGCCGTAAACATAACCTCCTTTTGTTGCTTTTGCAATTGTTTTTAAACCTTCCTGATTTAATTTTGTCGTTACTGTTTCACCATTTTGATCTTTTTGATAACCGCGAACAACGCCATTTTCTTTTAACGGAATTGTTCCTCCTTTTTCGGTACCAACACCAATCGTAATGATTTTCATTCCTATTTTATTGGCTTCTTCTGCAGCAGAAGTAGCGCCTTCAGAATGGTCTTCACCATCAGAAATTAGGATTAATAATTTGCTGGTTTTGCTTTTTTCATCAAAATAAGTTGTCGATAATCTAATTGCTTCATCCAAAGAAGTTCCTTGAGAAGAAACCATATCTGGACTCATGCTCTGAAGAAACATTTTGGCAACACTGTAATCTGATGTTATAGGTAAAACGGGAAAAGCGCTTCCAGCGTATGCCACAATTCCGATTCGGTCACTTCCTAATTGGTTGATAATCTGAGAAACCAATTGTTTGCTTTTAGCCAAACGACTTGGAGCAACGTCTTCTGCCAGCATACTTTTAGAAACGTCGACAGCAAAAACAATATCAATACCTTCTCTTTTTACGGTCTCCATTTTGGTTCCAATTTTTGGATTTACCAAACCGATAATTAAGCAGGTAAGTGCCAAAAGAATTACTACAATTTTTAAAACAGGTTTAAAAACTGATTTCTCAGGACTTAATCTTTTTACCATTTCCAAATCACCAAATTCTTGTTGTTTTCTTCTTTTCCAATACATATTGAAAAGGAAAATACACACCACAATTGGGATTAGTATTAGGAGATATAAATATTTTTTTTCGTCTAATTCCATTTTCTAATTCTAGTTTTCAGTCGCAATTTTCAGTCGCGGTTTTCAGTTGTAAACTGTAAACAGTGACTGCGACTAAAATATTAAATAAAGCTTCTATAAACCGTATTTCTTAATCCAACTTCTAATAACAACATTAACCCTGCAAACAAAACAAAAAATCTGTATTTTTCATCATAATCATAGAATTTCAGTTCTTCAATTTCTGTAGTTTCCAGTTTGTTGATTGAGTTGTATATTTCAGCTAATTTATCGTTGCTGGTTGCTCTAAAGTATGTACCGTCTGTTTTTTTAGCAATGCTTCTCATTAGCTTTTCGTCGATTTCAACTTTCTGCATTTTGAACATCAAACTTCCGTTTGGAGCGTATTGATATGGAGATTCTGCCATTCCATTTGTTCCAAGCCCGATTGTGTATACTTTAATTCCGTATTGTTTTGCAATGTCTGCAGCAGTTTCAGGTTCAATAAATCCAGCATTGTTTACACCATCGGTAAGAAGGATAATTACACGGCTTTTTGCTTTACTGTCTTTCAGACGATTTACAGCAGTTGCCAATCCCATTCCAATTCCAGTTCCGTCTTGTAATGTTGTATCGTATTTAATTCCTTTAATCGCTTCCAAAATAATCGCTTTGTCGCTCGTAACTGGAGTTTTGGTATACGCTTCAGAAGCATACAAAACCAATCCGATTCTATCGTTTGGTCTTTCTCCAACGAAATCGGCTGCTACTCTTTTTAAAGCTTCCATACGGTTTGGCTTTAAATCTCTTGCGAGCATAGATCCTGAAACGTCAATTGCCATTACAATATCGATTCCTTTTGTTGTTTTGGTCTGGTTGCTAATGTCTACCGTTCTTGGTCTTGCCAAGGCAATAATTAGTGAACATAAAGCAAGTATTCTGAAAACGTATAATGCAGGCTTTAATTTCGTAAGCAACGATTCGCTATTTTGGAAACCTGCTGTCGAACTCATTTTTAAAGTAGCCGACTGCTGATTGCGTTTCCAGAAAAACCAAATTATTGCAATCGGAATTAATAGAAACAACCAAAGAAATTCTGGATTTAAAAAACTGATATTACCCATTAGTTGTTTGCTCTTTGAAGTTCAACAGAATTTAAGATTCGAGTTGTAATCTCGTTAGCATAAGTATCGCCTTCTTCATGTAAAATCATAATTTGCTGTAAACCCTGATCTTGTTTGAAAAGTAATAATTCATAGTATGCTTTTGTACTCGTTTTAGTTGCTGGATTCAGAATAGTCATTGTTCCGTAACCTTTAACTCCTTGAATACCTTCATTTGTTTGAAAATCTTCTTGTTTTACAATAATATTTTGTGCTCCTTGAGCTT
Source organism: Flavobacterium panacis (assembly GCF_024649945.1). Lineage (GTDB taxonomy): Bacteria > Bacteroidota > Bacteroidia > Flavobacteriales > Flavobacteriaceae > Flavobacterium > Flavobacterium panacis. Next base: position 59,095 of record NZ_JANKMS010000009.1, read on the forward strand.
CCATTACTTTTAATGAACCTTCAAGTGCTTTTGCTAAATCAATATCTGTTGGCTGTTTGAATTTGGCTGTAGAAACAGTGATATAGAAATTATCAATCATACTGCCGTATACAAAAAGCTGCATTTCTTTAATCAAAGCCATAGTTTCTTTTGGAAGCACTTTTTCAGTGTCCATTCTTTTTAAAACTTTTGGCGTTTCAATAAGAACGGCTGGACTTCCATAAGCACTTTTTACCCATTCGCCTTCTAATAATTCTTTAGAAGGATGACCAATTACATTGTCTTTTACGTAGTTGAAACCTTTTGTAACGATAAAGAAAGTTGTTGTAGCAAATAATAAAAGAATTACAGCCGCGACAGAATATCCAATACGTGCATTTCGTTTTTTGCGAAGTTGTTCCTTAATTTGTTTTTGTCTTTGTGCTTCATTCAACAACTGATCTTCAATGTCTTCTGGAACTTCAGTTGGAATCGCATTATCAAGAGTTAAAATTACTTTCTGAATTTTATTTCTGTCTTCTGTAATTTCAAATTCAAGCGGTTTAGATTTCGCAAACTTTACCAAATCGGCTTGACGTAAAACGCGTTCTAGATTTTCAACCGTTTCGGGAGTCAGCGTCATTTTCTTTTTGGTAGAAGCTTCTCTAATTGCTGTAATTAACTCAGAAGTTGTGCTTTCCATTGCTGGAATATGAATGGCTTCTTCAATATAATTTCTCGCAATATCCGTTAATTCACTATAATATTCTTTGACTTCGCCTTTTTGAACAAGCTCTTTTTTCTCTAGGTTGTTTAGTAAACTGGTTGCTTTTTCGATAGGTGTTTTATAAACTTCTTCTTCGATTTTTTTCAGCTGACGTTTTTTGACATACCAATAAACGAAAGCTCCAATTCCGATAATCGCTAAAACAATTAAAACGTAAATCCACCAATTTCCCATTCCTTCATCTACCGAAGCAATATCTTTGATATCGTACATTTTTTGTTGTAAAGTATCCACTTTTACAGGAGCTACTTCAACTTTGATAGAATCGCTGTAAAAAGCTTTTTTATCAATTAAAATTTTAATGCTTGGAATTGTATAACGCCCAGAATCAAATTGCGTTAAACCATATTTTTTTACAAGTTCATAAGTACCGTCTTTCTTAACCGTATCAATTGGATAAGACTGAATTACTTCTAACGGACCAATATTTTTAAGTTTTGGAAATTCAACTTTCGCTGTTGAAGTCACCACTGTTTTAAGCGTCAGTTTGAACTCGGCACCAATCTTGTTTTTGGTCGTATCAATACTTGTTTCTACTTGTTTTTGAGCAAAAACAGTAGAAGTAAGTAAAAATAAAAATATATAAAACTTTAATTTCATTTGATTTGGATTTTAGATTTTAGTCTAAAATGATTGCTTTAATGGCATTAATTTGTCAGAATTTAATTCTCAATTTTAAAAAAATTAAAATCTAAAATCTGCAATCTAAAATTATATTTATCGTGATTTGAAATAGCCTAATAGTTTAGTAACGTAATTTTCGTCAACTCTGGTATTGACAACTCCGGCTCCTGATTTACGAAATGTATCTTTAAAATAATTCAACTTTTCCTGATAATGTTTTTCGTAATTCAGACGAACTGTTTTGGAATTAGTATCAACTAATTGAATTTTTCCTGTTTCAGCATCCAGCATTTGAACCATTCCTAAATTCGGAATCTTTTCTTCGCGCATATCATAAACACGAACACCTGTAATATCATGTTTTTTAGAAGCAATTTTTAAAGTTTGCTCATAAGAATCAGACATAAAATCGGAGATCATAAAAACGATGGCTTTCTTTTTTTGAGTTCCAGATAAAAACTTCAACGCCTGTGCGATGTCTGTTTTGTGACTTTTTGGTTCAAATTCGATCAATTCACGAATGATGCGAAGTACGTGTGAACGTCCTTTTTTTGGCGGAATATATAATTCTACTGTATCAGAAAATAAGATTAAACCAATTTTATCATTGTTTTGTGTAGCCGAAAAAGCCATCGTTGCCGCAATTTCGGTTACGATGTCTTTTTTGAATTGATTTTTAGAACCAAAGGATTCAGAACCCGAAATATCAACCATTAAAACCATGGTCAATTCGCGTTCTTCTTCAAATACTTTAACGTGAGCTTCGTTGTAGCGTGCGGTTACATTCCAATCGATGTTACGAATATCATCTCCGTATTGGTATTGACGCACCTCGCTAAACGTCATTCCTCGTCCTTTAAATGAAGAGTGGTATTCTCCCGAAAAGATATGATTGCTCAGTCTCTTCGTTTTGATTTCTATTTTCCGTACTTTTTTTAAAAGCTCTTTTGTATCCATTTTTTTAGTAATTAGTGATTAGTGGTTAGTGAATAGTAAAAGCAAAAGCTAATTACTAATCACTATTTACCATTCACTATTATGGTACCTCAATCTCGTTAACGATTTTGTTGATAATGTCTACAGAAGTAATGTTTTCTGCTTCTGCTTCGTAAGTAATTCCAACTCTGTGACGTAATACATCGTGAACAACTGCACGAACGTCTTCTGGAATTACATAACCACGACGTTTGATGAAAGCATAACATTTTGCGGCATTAGCCAAGTTGATACTTCCACGAGGAGAAGCTCCAAAACTGATAAGTGGTTTTAAATCGGCTAATTTGTATTTTTCTGGGTAACGTGTTGCGAAAATAATATCAAGGATATATTTCTCGATTTTTTCGTCCATATAAACCTCACGAACAGCTTCCTGAGCACGTAAAATCTGATCTACAGAAACTACAGGGTTTACTTTTTCGTAAGATCCTTTTAAGTTTTGACGAATTACAAAACGCTCTTCGTCAATTTTTGGATAATCAATAACAGTTTTCAACATAAAACGGTCAACCTGTGCTTCAGGAAGTGCATACGTTCCTTCTTGCTCAACTGGGTTTTGTGTTGCTAATACTAAAAACGGACGATCTAATTTGAATGTAGAATCACCAATAGTAACTTGTTTTTCCTGCATCGCCTCTAACAAAGCTGACTGAACCTTTGCAGGCGCACGGTTAATCTCATCGGCAAGTACGAAATTGGCGAAAATTGGTCCTTTTTTAATAGAGAACTCGTTTGCTTTAATATTGTAAATCATGGTTCCGATAACATCGGCAGGTAATAAATCCGGCGTAAACTGGATACGGCTGAAAGAACCTTGAACCGCTTGAGAAAGCGTATTAATTGCCAAAGTTTTTGCAAGACCTGGAACTCCTTCCAACAAAATATGCCCTTGTCCAAGCAATCCGATCAATAAACGCTCGACCATATGTTTCTGACCCACAATAACTTTGTTCATTTCCATTGTAAGAAGGTCTATAAAAGCACTTTCTCTTTCAATTTTTTCATTTATCGCTCTAATGTCTAAAGTCGTTGTATTTTCTTCCATATAAATATTTTTAAAACCTTGATTTTAACGCCTAATTTTTGAGAGTGCAAATTGACTATTTTTTAAGAAGTAAGATGTTAAAGAATGGTTAAAACTTCGACCAAAGACCTAATTTTAAGGACTAATTGTGAATCTATTTTTATATTTTTAAGAACTTTGATGATTATGTTTTATTAAAGCATAATTATTACCAAAAATAACGCATAACTATTATGAGCAAAACAGTCTTATCGCCTATTATTTCAGGCACTATGAATTGGGGATTTTGGGATAAAAACCTTACAACCAAAGAAATGGAAAACATGATACAAGTGAGTATCGAAAACAAAATTACGACTTTTGATCACGCGGATATTTACGGTTCGTATACGACCGAAGCCGATTTTGGAAAAGCCTTTCACGCTAGTAAAATTGATCGTGAAAAATTACAATTAATTACTAAGTGCGGTATTCAGATGATTGCTGATAAACGTCCTGAAAACAAAATCAAACATTACGATTATTCTAAAGACTATATTATTAAGTCGGTTGAAGGTTCTTTAAAGAATTTAAAAACAGATTATGTTGATGTTTTTTTACTACACAGACCAAGTCCATTAATGCAGGCTGACGAAATTGCTGAAGCTGTAGAAAAATTAAAAGGAGAAGGAAAAATCATTGATTTTGGACTTTCGAATTTTACAAGTTCACAAACGGAATTAATTCGTCAGAAAACAGAAGTTAGCTATAATCAAGTGCAATTTTCTGCGACACATTATGAAGCGATGACGGACGGAAGTTTAGATTATATGCAGACTCACGGAATTCGTCCGTTATCATGGAATCCTCTTGGAACTGTTTTTAGAGAAGATACCAAACAAACACGTCGTTTGAAAAAACTGTTTTCTACTTTATTAGAAAAATACCATTTAGGTGCAGATACACTTTTATTGTCTTGGATTTTAAAACATCCGGCAAAAGTAATTCCGATTGCAGGAACGGTTAACGTTGCAAGAATTCAATCTTTATCAAAAGCAATCGAATTGGAAATGGATAAAGAAGACTGGTTCGCGATCTGGACAGAAAGTATGGGCGACGATGTGCCTTAATTTTTAAGTATTCAGTCTCAGTTTTTAGTTTTCAGTTTTGTTCTGAAAAAATAAACACATAGAAACATAGATTTCTTATGCTTTTAAAGAGGTTTTTTTAGCGTTTCACTTTCACATAGCTATGTGAATTGATGCAAATGAAATGCCTTTTTAAGAAAGTAATACTATGTTTCTATGTGTTAAAACAAAATATTTACAATGAAAAAAACAGTTTTAATTACTGGTGCTACGAGCGGAATTGGAAAAGCAACCGCTCAGATTTTAGCAAAAAACAATTATAAAGTGGTGCTTTGCGGAAGACGTAAAGACCGTTTAGAAGAACTTCAAAAAGAACTTTCTGCTTTTACTGAAGTGCATTCTTTAGCATTTGATGTTCGTGATAAAAAAGAGGTTTTAGAACAAATTAATTCTTTGCCATCTGATTTTGCTAGTATCGACGTTTTAATTAATAATGCAGGAAATGCTCATGGTTTAGATCCAATTCAAAATGGAGATTTAGACGATTGGGATGCGATGATTGATATTAATGTGAAAGGACTTTTGTATGTTTCAAAAGCGATAATTCCGCAAATGGTGGAGAGACAATCTGGACATATCATAAATATTGGTTCAACTGCTGCAAAAGAAGTGTATCCGAACGGGAATGTGTATTGCGGTTCTAAACATGCTGTTGATGCCATTACTGCCGGAATGCGAATCGACTTAAATCCGTTTGGAATTAGAGTTGGCGGAATTCACCCAGGAATGGTGGCAACAGAATTCAGCGAAGTTCGTTTTAAGGGAGACGCAGAAAGAGCGGCAAATGTGTACAAAGGATTTGATCCGCTTCAAGCTGAAGATATTGCAGACATCATTCATTTTGTGGTTTCAAGACCGTATCATGTAAATATTGCCGATCTGGTTGTCATGAGCACTGCACAGGCGTCTTCGACCATTGTGAAGAAAAATAATTTATAGTTGCAAAGTGACAGAGAAACAAAGTTTCAAAGTTTACTTCGATTAGTTTTTTTTAACACATAGAGACATAGATTTTCTTTGTGTTTAAGGCATTTTATTTTGCATCAATTCACATTGCTATGTGTATTAAGTAAAAGTGAAACGCCTTTTTTACAGGTTTCAATGATCTATGATTCTATGTGTTTAAAAATAAATTAGTGAAAATTAGTGTAATTCGTGGCAAACTAAAAACGCAAAAATGATAAATAAGCGCCTTTTAATTAAGAATCTTCTCGCTCATAATGACGAAAGCAGTTTTTATGATAAGAAAAGGCAATTGAATCTTCATTCCAGAGAAGGAAAAGGCAAGTTTCTCAAACACATTTGTGCCTTGTCCAATTCCAACCCAAATAACAATTCTTATATTGTAGTTGGAGTAGAAGATCAGGATAACGAAATTGTCGGCGACGATTTTTTCGATGATAGCCGAATTCAGAATCTGGTCAATGCTTTTTTAGAAAATCCTCCAAAAATTCAATACGAAAACGTTCCTTTTCCGAATCTTCCAAAAGACAAAGTAATCGGTCTGGTTACAATCAAGCCTAAAAGCAAAATCTCTTACTTTAAAAAAGGAATTCATACTATTCTTGCGAATAGTGTCTTTGTTAGGCGTGGTAGTAATTCTATTCCGCTAGAAGAGCACGAGGAAGTTGAAAAAAACAATCAAAATACAGAAACGGTAATTGGGATTGAAAATAGTTCTCGAAACAGCATTCAATATACTTTAGACGGTGTTATCGATTTTATGAATTTCAGACATAAAGATATGTCTCCGAAATATCGTGTTTTCAAAGAGTTGTTTGTGATTTGTTGGGCTGGAGTTCCAAAAACAAATCGAGAAAAAACTTTCCTTTCAAGAGTTGATATTGAATTAATCAACGAACAAATTAAGCTTTTCTATTCGGCACAAGATGTTGTTACGATTGAGTATAATGATGATACTTTTACCATTACAGAATATGTGCCGCTTGGGTTAAATGACAAAACGAGTTATTATCCATTAGAAGAACAAACGATTCATTTCTTTGATAACGGTTATTATAAAATTGATCGTCAAATGCTTTTTCAGCCACCAGAATTCAACCGAAAAATGCTTCATCATATTTATAATTCAAATATAACTTTGCTTAGAAAATTAGAAAAAGAGATTTCTTTATCTGAACGCGAAATGAAAGATCTAGAAAATCTTCCGTCAACTTTTATGATTTGTTATTTGAATGGGTTTGAAGATGCCAGACAAAAATTGATTGATGCAAAAATGCTTTTAAAGCCTTATAAACATGTTTATTCTTCTTTTAAAGAGGCTTTGAGGGTTTTGCGTAAGATGAAGTATGATGTTCAGTAAAAGTTACAAAGGAGCAGAGTTACAAAGTGACAAAGTTTTTTTTGTAGAGACGAATTGCAGTTGGTGTAATTCTTGTTTTTATTGAAAATTCAAATACTGCTTTACTTCTTCATACGGAAATATAAGTTCTTTTGGGCCGTCGGCATACGAAGCGGCTTCATAGGAGTTGTAATATAAAAGTAAACCTTGTGACGTATAAAAAATGTTTTGTGGCAATTGAAATTTGTCGTTTTCAAACATTAAACCAGTGGCATTTATATTGGCAGTTTCTGGAATTTTGTATTTCGCTCTGAAAGCTTTTTCGGCAAAAGCTTTAAACTCTTTTTCATTTTTAAATAATTGCTTGTTGAAAATCGTTTTTCCAGTTGTGCGATTAAATAATAAAGAGCGATAACCTTGATAACCGTGAGCGCCACCAGTAAAGGTGTAATGATCAATTTTTAGGTTTAAAATCTGATCAGACTGAAATTCTACATTCCCAATAATTTTTGCTTCCCAGCCAAAAGTATCCTGTGGAAATTTTTGATGCATTTCTTCGTAGGAAGCAATAAACGATTTAGCCAATGATTTATAACCATCGACTTTTACTGAATCTTCTTCAAAAAACACAATCTCTTTAATAACAGCAAATACTTTTTTGTTAATGCTGTCTGATATTACTTTAAGATTTTTGGCAACTGGAACTTCTATTGTGATATTCGGACAATCGTTTTTGCACGGAATAGTAGATTTTTCTTCAAACGTTTCATTTTCAAATGAAAGCTCTTTTTTGCAACTTGTAAAAATCAAACACAAAAAGATTGTAAATATGTAATTTTTCATATCAAAAAGTGTTAATTATCTACAAAGATAAGCAGTTGTATCCCGATAAAATAAATTAAGCGGTAAATTTGTAAAAGAATTAAGGATTTAAAATTTATAACTATATGAAATTCAATACAAAAGTAATACATGGTGGACAGCATCATGATCCAAGTACAGGTGCCGTTATGCCGCCAGTGTATCAAACTTCAACATTTGTGCAGACAAGTCCGGGAAAACCTTTGGCAGATTACGAATATAGCCGAGCTTCAAATCCGACTCGTACGGCTTTAGAAGAGGCTTTGGCAAGTATTGAAAATGGAACTCGCGGTTTGGCATTTTCATCGGGTCTTGCAGCTACAGATTGTGTTTTGAGGTCTTTTAAAGCTGGAGACGAAATTATTGCCATGGACGATTTGTATGGAGGAACATATAGAATGTTTTCGAGAGTGTATAAAGATTCAGGTATTAAATTTCATTTTGTTGATATGACGAATATCGAAAAACTGAAAAGTTTGATCAATGAAAATACGAAATTAATCTGGGTAGAAACACCAACCAATCCGTTGATGAAATTGGCAGATATTCAAGAAATAGCAAAAATTACTCAGGAGAAAAAAATTCTTCTTGCTGTTGATAATACTTTCGCGACACCTTATTTACAAAAACCTTTAGATTTAGGAGCAGATATCGTAATGCACTCTGCAACAAAATACCTTGGAGGACATTCTGATGTTATTGCAGGAGCACTAATTGTAAAAGATAAAGCACTTGGAGAACAATTGCATTTTCAACAATTTGCAACTGGAGCAACTCTTGGTCCAATGGATAGTTTTTTGGTTTTAAGAGGAATTAAAACTTTAGCTTTAAGAGTTCAAAGACATTGTGAAAATGGAGAGAAAGTGGTTGAATACTTAAGTAATCATCCTAAAATTAAAACCGTTTATTATCCGGGTTTAAAAAATCATCCCTTTCACGAAATTGCTAAAAAACAAATGAAGGCTTTTGGAGGAATGGTTTCTTTTGATTTTAAATCAGGAAAAAAAGAAGATTCTATTGCGTTCTTGGAAAAACTAAAAGTGTTTACGTTGGCAGAATCTTTAGGTGGAGTAGAATCATTAGCGAATCATCCAGCTTTAATGACACACGCATCAATTCCTGCCGATAAAAGAGCAGAAGTTGGTATTACAGACGATTTAGTTCGATTAAGTGTTGGTATCGAAGATGCAGAAGATTTAATTGCAGATTTAGAACAGGCGCTTTCTTAAGGAAAGAAATTCCAATATAAAAAATCCCAAATTCCAACTTTAAATTGGAATTTGGGATTTTTTATATTGTAAATTTTAATAAAGGTTTAAAATTCTAAGTAATAAATATATCCGAAGTTAAACCAAACCTGCCAGTCGTTAGATTTGTTTTCTTTGTAAATGTCTTTATTAGGATTTAATCCGTCGATCCAGTCTGAATTGTACATCTGAAAACGAGTTTCAAACATTAAATCGCTCATGTCTGTTAGTTTGTAATGTACTCCAACAGCAGCTGTTGCTGATACAACTACGCCAGATTCTGTTGAAAATCCATGTGCACGTCCATCAGAAGGTGTTAAATATTTTACTGGAGTCACTGTTGGAAGTGTAATGTCTCCTAAATGAGAACCTACTTTTGTTGAATAATAACTTACCTGAAAACCTAAACTTCCATACGGGCTGAAGCTACCAATTGCGTTTTCGAAGTCATGAATTTTCATAAATGGAGAAAATTCCAATTGAGCACCTAAACCTAAAATGCTAGAAGTTGCATACATGTTTTTTAACTGCTGAGCAAATAATCCATCAGGTTTTCTTTCTACCCATTGTCCAAAATGTTTTAAAGAAGTTCTACTGAAAGAAAGGTCCGATCTTACTTTAAAATGCTCTGTAAAATAGCTTTCTCTGTTATTGTTCGCAGAGAAGTTAATAAAGTGCATGATTCCAACGCCAAAACCAGTGTTTCCTGCATTAGTTTTAAAGTTATGTCTTTCACCAAAATCAGACTGTAAAGTAACTGGTCCGGCATAGATTCCAATCTCTTGTGCTAGTCCTTGCGCTGATACTGCAGTTGATATGCCGAACAAGGCAAATAATGTGATAAATAGGTGTTTAGACATTTTCTAGGGCTTACAAATCACGGCAAATATATAAAAAACATGAACGATTCAAAATATTAAATTGATGTATTGAAAAATAAGTAGCAAAATACATAATTTACTAACTTTTAGTTGGCGATTTGCATGTAAAGACCTACATGTAAAATGTCTTTTTTAACAATGTTTGAAAAAAACACAAATCGATGCAAAAAAGTGAAAAATGTAACAGCGAATCATTATTTGATATATCTTTGTGTGTTTAAACGAAAACGTTTTCTTAAACTGTTTTCGCATTTAGAAAAAGCAAAATATAAATCAAATTATCTGAAAATTTATTTCAAATATGGAAGAAAAAATAAATGAATTTATGGCTCTAATTGAGTCAAAAAATCCAAACGAGCCAGAATTTCTTCAAGCGGTTAGAGAATTTGCAGAAACTGTAATTCCTTTTATTTCTGAGAAAAAAAAATATGATGGTAAGAACATTCTTTTAAGAATCGCTGAACCAGAACGTTCCATCATTTTTAGAGTTCCTTGGGTAGATGATAAAGGAGAAATTATCGTAAACAGAGGTTTTAGAATTCAAATGAACTCTGCAATCGGACCTTATAAAGGAGGAATCAGATTTCATCATTCTGTGAATTTGTCTGTTTTGAAATTTTTAGCTTTTGAACAAGTTTTCAAAAACAGTTTAACAACACTTCCAATGGGTGGTGGAAAAGGTGGTTCTGATTTTGATCCAGAAGGAAAATCTGATGGAGAAATTATGCGTTTCTGTCAATCATTTATGACAGAATTATGTCGTCATATTGGCCCAGATCTTGACGTCCCTGCTGGAGATATTGGTGTGGGAGCTAGAGAAATTGGATATTTATTCGGACAGTACAAAAGAATTAGAAATGAATTTACAGGAGTTTTAACTGGAAAAGGTTTGGCTTACGGTGGTTCATTAATCAGACCAGAAGCTACTGGATATGGAGTAGTTTATTTTACAGATCAAATGCTTCGTACAATTGGTCATGAAATTAAAGGTAAACGAGTGGCAATTTCAGGATTTGGAAATGTGGCTTGGGGTGTTGCTTTAAAAGTAAATGAACTTGGTGGAAAAGTAGTTACCATTTCTGGTCCTGACGGATATATCTATGATGAAGAAGGAATCTCAGGAGAAAAAATCGATCATATGCTTGAAATGAGAGCTACTGGAGATAATAGAGCAGAAAGATATTTAGAGAAATATCCAAACGCTGTTTTTCATAAAGGAAGAAGCCCTTGGGAAGTAAAAGTAGATATTGCTATTCCATGTGCGACTCAAAATGAATTAAATGGAGAAGATGCGCAAAAACTAATTGATAATGGTGTTTTATGTGTAACAGAAGCAGCAAATATGCCTTCTACATTAGATGCAATTAAACTTTTCTTGGATAATAAAGTTTTATTTGCTCCTGGTAAAGCGGCTAATGCTGGTGGTGTTGCAGCTTCTGGATTAGAAATGACTCAAAACTCAATTCGTTTAAACTGGACAAGTGAAGAGGTAGATTTGAGATTAAAGGAAATTATGGTTGGAATTCATAACCAATGTAAAAAATACGGTGCTGAAGAAGACGGATATGTGAACTACGTAAAAGGAGCAAACATTGCCGGATTTGTTAAAGTTGCCGATGCTATGCTTGCACAAGGTGTAGTGTAAAAATAAATTTTAGAATGATAAAAATGCCTTCGATCAAAAGTCGAGGGCATTTTTTATTAGTACCAAAAATTAAATATGCCGTTTGTAGTATATTTGTCTATCCGAATACATTCAATGATGAAAAAGCTAGTTTTCTGTGTTTTGTTTTTAATATTCATTCCATTTTGTCAGGCACAGAATAAATCGTCCTGGCAAGGTTATTTTTCATTTAATGAAATCAAGGATGTTTCAGAATCTTCAGTATCTGTTTTTGCAGCTTCAGAGAATGCTCTGTTTTCTAAAAATACTACGACAAATGTTTTAAAAACTATAACAACGGTTGACGGATTGTCTGGTCAGACGATTTCTGCGGTTTATTATAGCGAAGCATTCAAAAAAACTTTAGTTGGTTATGAAAATGGCTTAATGATTTTAATCAATGAAAGTGATGGAAAAATGATTAAAATTGTCGATATAATTAATAAACAGCTTCCAGCAAATGCAAAAAAAATCAATCATTTTATGGAGTATAATGGTTTGGTTTATGTTTCTTGCGATTTCGGAATAGTGCAGTTTAATTTGACAACTTCTCAATTTGGCGATACTTACTTTATAGGAGATAATGGTGCAGAAATCAGTGTTAAACAAACTACTTTGTATAATGGATTTATTTTCGCAGCAACTTCAAATGGCATCAGAAGAGCAAATAGTACAAACGCAAATTTGATCGATTACAATCAGTGGACGGTTGTAAGTGCGGGAAATTGGTCGAGTGTTGAAGCTTTGGATACAGACCTTATTGCAATAAATGATTCGGGAAATGTACAGCGTTACAATTCAACTACATTTATAAGTTTTTTTCAGTTGCCTCAGGCTTCTGTTGATATGCGGGCAAAAAATCACAATTTGTTTGTTACGACTGCAAATACAGTTTATGTATACAATAACCAAATGGTTTTAAATCGTCAGATTTCTAATTCGCAGGTTTTGGATAATACTTTAAATTTTACGTGTGCAACTGCAGTTGGCGATCGAATTTTTATTGGAACAAAAGAAAAAGGAATGTTTTTTTCTACGCTAAGCAACGCAACGACTTTTGAAAATAACACACCAGCCGGACCTGTAAAGAATAATATTTTTTCGATAGATGTAAGTCCGAATAATTTATGGGCAGTTTATGGTGATTACGATACGTCTTATGATCCGTATCCTTTAGATAGTTATGGAGTGAGTCATTATAGTTATAGTGTTTCCGGTTGGTTGAATATTCCATATACTGAAGTTTATGGTGCCAAATCCATAACTAGAGTATTGATCAATCCGAGTAATGAAAAGCAGGTTTATGCGAGTTCGTTTTTCTCTGGATTATTAAAGATTGAAAATGATGTACCTAATTTTTTATATAATGAAAAAAATAGTGGACTCGAATCGATTACAAATGCAGGAGCAGATTATATAGATGTTCGTATTAATGCAAATGCTTACGACAGGTCAGGAAATCTCTGGGTTACCAATAGCCGAATCAAAAACGGTTTGAAGGTTTTAAAAACAAATGAGCAATGGGGAAGTTATTCCATGACTCCAATTTTTGATATTGCAGAAAATATTAGTTATTCCAGTTTAGTTGTCGATCGAAATAATGTAAAATGGCTCGGAACGAATAGAGATGGCGTTGTAGGTTTTAATGAAACAACTAATACATTTAAAAAAATAACAGTCGGTGCGGATTTAGGAAACTTGCCAATTGCAGATGTTAGAGCAATTGCTTTGGATACAAGAAATCAGCTTTGGATTGGAACCACAAAAGGTTTGAGAGTATTGTCTAATGTTGGGAGTTTTCAGTCGGAAAACCAGTTGAAAGCCAATCCGATTATTATCATGGAAGATAATCTGGCACAGGAATTACTTTATGAGCAGTTTATTACGGCTATCGCGGTAGACGGCGCCAATAATAAATGGATTGGAACAGCAGATTCGGGTGTGTTTATGGTTTCTTCAAATGGTCAGGAAACCAAATATCATTTTACAATTAACAATTCTCCGTTGCCAGGTAATTATGTAAATGATATTAAAATAAACAGCAAAACAGGGGAAGTTTTTATTGTTACGAATAAAGGAATGGTTTCATTCAATGGAATTTCAACTGGAGCAAACGATAACCTTAATAATGTTTACGTTTATCCAAATCCAGTTCGTCCTACTTATTCAGGAACCGTAAAAGTTGCTGGATTAATTGATAAAGCCAATATCAAAATCACAGACATCGAAGGAAATTTGGTTTATGAAACAACATCAGAAGGAGGAACAATCGAATGGGATACCACTGCTTTTGGAAAATATAAAGTAGCTTCAGGTGTGTACATGGTTTTTATTTCTGCTCAAGATGGAGGTGAAACTAAAGTTAAAAAAGTTATGATTATTCGATAATTGTTCCGTCTTAGTCTCGGTCGCAGTTTTCAGTCTCAGTTAGTTTAGGATTCTTCAATCTAAAATCTTCAATCTAAAATTATTTCGTGCAAGTCAAAACAAAAGCCATAGTAATCTCATCATTAAAATTTCAGGAAAAAAGCCTGATTGTAAAATGTTTTACACTATCAAGCGGACTGAAATCTTACTTTGTGCGTGATGCTTTTTCAAGTCGAAAAGCAAGTCAGAAGATTGCTTATTTTCAGCCGTTTTCGATATTAGAAATTGAAGCCGTTCATAAAAATAAAGGCACTTTGGAAAATTTTAAAGAAATAAAAAGCGCCGTTCCGTTTCAGAGTATTCATACTGATATTGTGAAAAGTACAATGGTGATGTTTCTTTCAGAAATGTTGCATTATTCCATTCAAGAAGAAGAAAAAAACGAACAGCTTTTTTTGTTTTTAGAAACCGCTTTGACTTGGTTGGATCATCATGATGAAATTTCAAATTTTCATTTAATTCTACTTTTAGAAATCACAAAATATCTTGGGTTTTATCCAGAGCTTTCAGATAATAATCTTCCGTTTTTTGAAATGAATGAAGGTATTTTTACACTTTTTCAAAATGGAAATGTGCTGTCAGAACATGAGACGAATTTGTTTAAAAAACTATTGGAATTAAAATTCGACAACGACCAAAAAGTCTTTCATGTTGTGGAGAGACAAATCCTTCTGAAAATTATAATTGATTATTACAGTTTGCACTTAGAAGGATTCAAAAAACCTAAATCTTTGGATATTTTAAAAGAAGTTTTCTCTTAAATCAGTCAAAAGACCAATTATTGTTGCGGAATCTACTCAAAATTTCCTGAAATCGGTCTTTTTTCCTTCATCTTTTCTCTATTTCACTCAAAATTCCTTACTTTCGCACCTCGTTTAAGAAAAGGATAAAATGAGTACAAAATTTACTGAATACAAAGGACTTGACTTACCAACTGTAGCGTCTGAAGTTCTTGATTTTTGGAAGAAAGAAAATATATTTGAAAAGAGTGTAACAACTCGCGAAGGTGCTGAGCCTTTCGTATTTTTTGAAGGTCCGCCTTCAGCAAACGGATTGCCTGGAATTCACCACGTAATGGCACGTGCGATTAAAGATATTTTTTGCAGATATAAAACTCAAAAAGGTTTTCAAGTAAAAAGAAAAGCTGGATGGGATACTCACGGTTTGCCTGTTGAATTGGGTACCGAAAAAGAATTAGGAATTACAAAAGAAGATATTGGTAAAACGATTTCTATCGAAGAATATAACGAAGCGTGTAAGAAAACCGTTATGCGTTATACAGACGTATGGAATGATTTGACCGAAAAAATGGGATATTGGGTTGATATGGAAGATCCGTATGTGACTTATAAACCAAAATATATGGAGTCTGTTTGGTGGCTTTTGAAACAAATCTACGATAAAGGTTTGTTGTACAAAGGATATACAATTCAGCCATACTCTCCAAAAGCAGGAACTGGATTGTCTTCTCACGAAGTAAATCAGCCAGGAGCTTACCGTGATGTGACTGATACTACAATTGTAGCACAGTTTAAAACACTTCCAGAAACTTTGCCTTCATTTTTACAAGGTTTTGGAGATATCCACATTTTAGCTTGGACGACAACTCCTTGGACACTTCCGTCAAACACTGCTTTGACAGTAGGTCCAAAAATCGATTATGTTTTAGTTAAAACTTTCAATCAATATACTTTTGAGCCAATCAATGTTGTTTTGGCTAAAAACTTAGTAGGAAAACAATTCGGAAAAGGATTTTTCTTAAGTGAAGACGATGCTGATTTTGACAACGTGAAAAACGGCGACAAAAAACTTCCGTACAAAATCTTAACCGAAGCAAAAGGAGCAGATTTAGTAGAAATCCGTTACGAGCAATTATTGCCTTATGTATTGCCTTATGAAAATGCTGAAAACGCGTTTAGAGTAATCTCTGGTGATTTCGTTACAACCGAAGACGGAACTGGAATTGTACATACAGCTCCAACTTTTGGTGCAGATGATGCTAAAGTAGCAAAAGAAGCAAAACCAGAAGTTCCGCCAATGTTGGTGTTGGACGAGAACGGAACTCCGGTTCCATTAGTAGATTTACAAGGAAAATTCACTTCTCATTTAGGTGATTTAGCTGGTAAATACGTTAAAAACGAATATTATGATGCAGGACAAGCTCCAGAGAAATCTGTAGATGTTGAAATCGCTATTCGTTTAAAAGAAGAAAACAAAGCTTTTAAAGTTGAAAAATACGTGCACAGTTATCCACACAGCTGGAGAACAGACGAGCCGTTGTTATACTATCCTCTAGATTCATGGTTCATCAAAGTAACCGATGTAAAAGATAGAATGTTCGACCTGAACGAAACTATCAATTGGAAACCTAAATCTACTGGTGAAGGACGTTTTGGAAATTGGCTTAAAAATGCCAACGATTGGAACTTATCTCGTTCTAGATATTGGGGAATTCCGTTGCCAATTTGGAGAACAGAAGATAAAACGGAAGAAGTTATTATCGGTTCTGTTGAAGAATTGTACAATGCAATCGAAAAATCGATCGAAGCAGGTTTCCAAAAAGAAAATCCATTTAAAGGATTTGAAATCGGAAACATGTCTGAGGACAATTATGATTTAATCGATTTACACAAAAATGTGGTTGATGGACTTACTTTAGTTTCGGCTTCTGGGAAACCAATGAAGCGCGAAAGTGATCTAATCGACGTTTGGTTTGATTCTGGAGCAATGCCTTATGCACAATGGCATTATCCTTTTGAAAACAAAGAAAAAATTGATGACAACAAAGATTTTCCAGCAAATTTCATTGCAGAAGGAGTAGATCAGACTCGTGGATGGTTCTATACTTTACATGCAATCGGAACTTTGGTTTTTGATAAAATTGCTTACAAAAACGTAGTTTCAAACGGTCTTGTTTTGGATAAAAATGGAATTAAAATGTCTAAGAGTAAAGGAAATACGATAGACCCATTTAAAACCATTGCAGAAAACGGCCCAGATGCTACACGCTGGTATATGATTATGAATGCAAATCCGTGGGATAACTTGAAGTTTGACCTTGAAGGAATTGCTGAGGTTAAACGTAAATTCTTCGGAACACTTTACAATACCTATTCATTCTTCTCGTTATATGCTAACATCGACGGATTTAAATACGAAGAAGCTGAAATTCCGTTAAACGAAAGACCTGAAATCGATCAGTGGATTATTTCTGAATTACATTCGTTAATCAAATTTGTTGACGAATGCTACGAAGATTACGAGCCTACAAAAGCAACAAGAGCGATTTCTGACTTTGTTCAGGAGAATTTAAGTAACTGGTATGTTCGTTTATGCCGTCGTCGTTTCTGGAAAGGTGAATATGCTAAAGATAAAATTGCGGCTTACCAAACGCTTTATACTTGTTTGCTAACAATCAGTAAATTGAGCGCTCCAGTAGCTCCATTTTTTATGGATAAATTGTACCGCGATTTAACAACTTCTACGGGAACCGAGGATTTTGCTAGTGTTCACTTGGCAGAATTCCCAAAATTTGTCGAAAACTTTGTTAATAAAACGTTGGAAAGCAAAATGCAGAAGGCACAAACGATCTCTTCTTTGGTATTGTCGCTACGTAAAAAAGAAATGATTAAAGTTCGTCAACCTCTGCAAAAGGTAATGATTCCAGTACTTGACGAGAATCAGCGTGCTGAAATCGAAGCGATTTCTGACTTAGTAAAAGCGGAGGTGAATGTTAAAGAAATCGAACTTTTAGACGATGCTTCAGGCATTTTGGTAAAACAAATTAAGCCTAATTTTAAGGCGCTTGGACCACGTTTTGGAAAAGATATGGGCTTGATTTCTAAAGAGATACAAGGTTTTTCTGCAGAGCAAATCAATCAGCTGGATAAGCAAGGAACGCTAGATATTGTTATTGCAGGAAATAGTGTAACTTTATCATTAGAAGACGTCGAAATTACATCACAAGATATCGAAGGATGGTTGGTTGCAAATTCAAACGGAATTACCGTTGCGCTTGACATCACAATATCTGAAGAATTGAAAAATGAAGGTATCGCGAGAGAATTGGTAAATAGAATTCAGAATATCCGTAAAGATTCAGGATTTGAAGTTACTGATAAGATCAAAGTACAAATAAAAAGAGATGGCATTTTAGAAGATGCGGTTTCGAAAAATGAAGACTATATTAAGTCTGAAACATTAACTGATGACTTGGTTTTTGTGGATGCTTTAGAAAACGGCACAGAAATTGAGTTTGATGATATTAGAACAATGATATTAATTTCAAAATAAGTATAATACCATGATAGATGAAATTACAAGATACTCAGACGCTGACTTAGCGGAGTTCAAAGAAATAATTCAAGCAAAAATTAAAAAAGCGCAAGAAGATCTTGATCTAATCAAGAGTGCTTATATGAATGATTTAAATAACGGAACAGACGATACCTCTCCAACTTTCAAAGCTTTTGAGGAAGGAAGTGAAACAATGTCTAAAGAAGCAAACTCTCAATTGGCAATTCGTCAGGAGAAGTTTATCCGTGATTTAAAAAATGCGCTTTTCCGTGTAGAAAACAAAACTTACGGTATTTGCAAAGTAACAGGTAAATTAATCAGCAAAGAAAGGCTTAAAATCGTTCCTCATGCAACAATGAGCATCGAAGCTAAAAACTTGCAAAGATAAAAACACGTAGAAATACGTAAGAGAAAAACGCTCCTTTTAGGGGCGTTTTTTTTGTTTAATGTTTAGTTGTTTTGTGGATGCTTAATGAAATTAGGGTTTGAAAGAAATTATTTATATATAGTCAAAATAAGCTTAATTGATGTAGCTTGTTTTTGTAAGAAGAGACTAGAGCTAATGATTTGAGTTTTAATGATTAAATGATAATAAAAAAAACCGTCTTGTAAGGACGGTTTTTAAAATTTATAACTGATATAATTACGCTAGGTTTTTTTCAACTTCAGCTTTATGCTTTCTTAATATAGCTCTTGTCATACCTAAATTTGCTTTTGAAGCATCGGCAGCAAGGTAGATCATGAATTTTTTGTTAGGAGAAATGTCGATAATGTGAATTTGATTCGATAAAGTAATCAAAATATCTTCGATGTCCTGGTTTAAATTTAAAGCTTTTACTGCGCTTAATTTTGCTTTTACAACTTCTAAGTTATAAGCGGCGGCAAGTTCTGGGTCAAAACTTGGATCGATAGTTAAATTTCCAAAACTTAATCCGGATTCAATTTCTGTTACAGCAACAGCAATAAAGCCGTTAACGTTGGTTTTCATTTCATTTAAAAACACGTTTAAAAAATCATTACTCATAGTCATTTGGGTTTGTTTGTTAATAGATTTATGTTATTTCAATAGGGAATTTTTGCTTAATTCGGCAGATACTTCTTCTGTTGAACGCATCAATAATGCAAGATTGCTTCCTTCTTTAGAAAAAGCGACAATGAAATTTGAACCGCTGATTTTGTTTCCAACGATAACGCCTTCCGAACTTTTTAAGTACAATTGTTTTAAAGAGCCTTTTTCTAGATCAATTAAAAATTTTTCACTCATTGATAAGATGGCTGCACTCATTGCGGCGATACTGTCTCCGTAGTCAAGGTTTAAGGAAGTGATTAATTTTCCTTTTCCGTTTAAGATTAATGCTGCAGTAGATTTGGTGCTGACAAGAAAGTCATTTAGGGTAGTTGTAATTTCATTCATGATTTTGTAGGATTTAGGGAGGAATGTTAAATTTAGTTTGTTTTGGTGTTTGGTTTGAAAATTAATTTTGAATCTTGCTAAACAAGTGTTAATTTTTCTTAACAAATATAAATTAAATTATGTATCATTGTAATACCAAATCATTAATAATTTAAATTATTTACTGTAAAAAACTTACATTATGGCTAAAGTATTGAAATTCAAAGAAGTAAACTCTGATGTAGAGCGCAGAATGAAAGATTTTGAAAAGCTGCGTATCAAGTTCAAGGCTGATGTAAAAAAGGGTGAAGCGAAGAAGCTTGCTGCCGGAAAAGAAAGCAAAGGAATATTCAAGTCTATTTCAGATTTTTTCTCCGACAGTCCAAAAACACCAGCAAAAGCCGCTGTGAAAAAATAAACTATCTGGTTTAGATTAGCACTTAAAATCAGTTTAGTTTTATTAGAAAACAATTAACGCTCCCTTAGGAGCGTTTTTTTTGATTAAATTGTTATTTTTGCCCATCAAAAAATTATAAAATGTCATTACGAAAAGCGTATTTCCTTATATTTCTAGTTTTAATTGTTGATCAGCTTTCTAAAATCTATGTCAAAACCAATTTTGTTCTTGGAGAAGAAGTGGTAATTTTTGACTGGTTTAGAATTCATTTTATTGAAAATGAAGGAATGGCCTGGGGAACAAAAATTCCTGGAGAATATGGAAAACTAATATTGACTGTTTTTAGAATCTTTGCGGTTTTCGGAATTGGCTGGTGGCTTTCTGATGTGGTAAAAAAACGTCAGTCAACTTATTTAATAGTGGCTATTGCATTGATCTTTGCAGGTGCAGCAGGAAATATTATCGATTCTGTTTTCTATGGAGTTATTTTTGATGACAGTACTCATAATTTAGCAACTATCTTTTCTCCGGTTCCATACGGAACATGGTTTCACGGTTTGGTTGTAGATATGTTTTATTTTCCAATTTGGGAAGGTGAACTTCCAACTTGGCTTCCAGTTTTTGGAGGTAAACACTTCGCTTTTTTTAATGCTATTTTCAATGTTGCCGATATGGCGATCTCAACTGGAGTAGGAATACTTTTGGTTTTCAATAAAAAAGCATTTCCAAAACATTAATTTTAAAGATTTCTCATTTATTTTTGATTTTTTAGTGAATAGTGCTTTAGAAGTGCTATTTTTACGATACAAAAAATCAAACTATGCAAAGTCCGTCTTTCTCCATTTATGATGCTTCTGCAGGATCAGGAAAGACTTATACATTGGTTAAAGAGTATTTGAAAATTATTCTTTCCTCGCCAAAACACGATGCATACCGAAACATCTTAGCCATCACATTTACCAATAAGGCGGTTCATGAAATGAAAAGCCGTATTGTTGGTAATTTGTCTGAATTTGCAAAAGATGATCCTTCTTCAAAAGCGGTTGATTTAATGGAAGATTTGGCTCGGGAAACGGGGCTTTCAGTTATTAAAATTAAAACTAAATCACAGCAAATCATAAAGCACTTAATTCATAATTATGCGGCTTTTGATATTTCTACTATTGATAAATTTACTCATAAAGTTATTCGTGCCTTTGCTCATGATTTAAATCTTCCAATGACTTTTGAGGTTACTTTGGATACTGAAAATTTATTGGTTGAAGCGGTCGATGCTATTATTGCGCAAGCTGGTGAAGATGAAACATTGACCAAACTGCTCATCGATTTTACAATGGAAAAAACCGATGATGATAAAAGTTGGGATATTTCACGCGAGATCCTTGATACAGGAAGATTGGTTTTGAATGAAAATAACCGAAATGAAATTCTTCATTTTCAAGATAAAACGATTGGAGAGTTTGTTGAGATTAAAAAGAAAATGCAGGCGCTCTGTAAAGAGTTGGAAGATACAAATGCTGGATTGGCTGTTAAAGCAATTGAATTAATTGATAAAAACGGAATCGATCCAAAATCATTTTCGAGAGGAACTTTTCCCAATCATTTAGATAGTATTAGGGATGGAAAATTCAATCCTAAGAATAAAACTTTTCACGAATTCGAGGATATTGCGATTAATAAAACAGCAAAAGACCGAGCGTTAATTGAGAATATTATTCCAGAATTACTTCAAATCTTAAAAGAGGCGTATCAAAATTTTGAAAAAAGAGATTTTTACAAAGCCTTTTTAAAAAATATCACGCCACTTTCTTTGCTTAATACGGTAAGTAATGAATTGGCTAAAATTCAGTCTGAACAAAATATTTTGTCGATTTCTGAATTCAATGCTATTATTCACCGCGAAATTCAGAATCAGCCTGCGCCGTTTATTTATGAACGATTAGGAGAACGTTATCGTCATTTTTTTATTGATGAGTTTCAGGATACTTCAGAAATGCAATGGCAGAATTTGATTCCGCTTATAGATAATTCACTTTCAGGTTTAGATGATTTAGGAAATAAAGGGACGCTAATGATTGTTGGTGATCCCAAACAATCTATTTATCGTTGGCGTGGAGGGAAAGCAGAACAATTTATTGAATTAAGTAAAGATGAGGTTGCCTTTTTTCATCACGAAAAAAGGGTAAAGCACTTGGATACAAACTATAGGAGTTATAGTGAGGTTATTGAATTTAATAATGCTTTTTTTAAACTGATTTCGGCTGAATTTGCAAATGAGGATTATAAAGATTTGTATGAGAATCACAGTTTTCAAAATATCAACTCAAAAGAAGGTGGTTATGTGAATATTTCATTTCTTCCAATTGCAGATAAAAATGAAATTGCTGATGAAGAAGAAGGTGTGGAGAAATCAGATTTGTATGTACTGGCAACTTTAAATACTATTCAAGAAGTTTTAAAACAAGGATTTGAATATAAAGATATTGTAGTTCTAACTCGAAAAAGAGGGCAGGGAATTGCTATTGCTAATTATTTGACTGAACAAGGAATTCCGCTTTTGTCTTCAGAAACATTAATGGTTCAGAATGCTTCGGAGGTTCGATTGATTGTCCATCTGCTTCGGTATTTAAGTAATAGTGCTGATTTAGAATCAAAAGCAAATTTTCTTCATTTTTTGGCTTCAACAAAAGATTTGGCGATGCCGATTCATGACTTTATTGCAATGGGAATGGGGCATAGGTTGGAAAAAGAATTTGAAGATTGGCTTTTAACTTTTGATGTTTCGTTTTCTTTTAAAGATGTTCGAAAGAAATCGCTTTATGAAGCGGTTGAAATTGTAATTTCTAAATTTATTCTTCCTTCAGAAGGAAATGCTTATGTCCAGTTTTTCTTAGATATAGTTTTGGAAAGGGATATTAGAAATCAATCTGGAATAGCTGATTTTTTGATTTTCTGGGATAAAAATGCGGAGAAATTCAGTATTCCTTCACCCGAAGGAAATAATGCTGTTCGTATTATGACAATTCATAAATCAAAAGGATTGGAGTTTCCGGTAGTAATTATGCCTTTTGCGGATGAAGATTACAATCGAAAACCAAAAGATAAATTGTGGCTTGATACTGAAGAAGTCGATTTGGGAGTGCCAAAAGCATTGGTTGATAATAGTAGTATTGTGGAAAGTTTTGGTGAAAACGCATCGGCTGTATTTAATCTGAAGAAACAAGAAGAACTGCTGGATAATGTTAATGTTTTGTATGTGGCATTGACTCGTGCAGAAGAGCAGTTGTATGTGATTTCACAATCTCTTGAAGCAAGGAAAGATGGGGAATATCCAAATAACATGGCTTCGTTTTTTATTAAATTCCTAATTCATCAAGGAGTTTACGAAGAAGAGAAATTAGTTTACGAATTTGGAGCTAAAACCAGACTTTCAAAAGCTTCAAAAACTGTTGATTTGGTGAAGTCAATTCCGATTGTAAGAGAAGTTTTAAATCCGAAAAATATTAAAATTGCCCAACGTGAGGCTTTGATGTGGGGGACGCATCAGCAGGAAGCAATTTCTTATGGAAATATAGTACACGAAATTTTGGCTTTTGTAAAAGATAAATCAGATATCGATCTGGCTGTAACAAAAGCACTTGAAAACGGATTAATAATTTATGATCAGGTTGATCAAGTTCTACAGACTCTGAGAGAAATTGTAAATCATCCCGAACTAGAAGTTTGTTTTGATGGAAGTCATACTGTTTTAAATGAACAAACCATTGTGCAAAAACAAGGAAGGATTTTAAAACCGGACAGGGTTGTTTTTTTAGAAAATAAAGAAGCTTTTCTATTGGATTATAAAACAGGTGTTGTAAATGCAAAATATCAGCAACAAATTCAAGAATATCAGGATGCGATTGAGGATTTAGGGTACAAAGTGTTAAAAAAGGCTCTGGTGTATATAGGAGCGGAAATTGAAGTGGTAAATTTGTGAAAAAATTAATCAGATGTTAAAGAAATAACGAAGCTTTATTATTGTTAAGTTGTTAATTTTTAACGTTTTAAATAAATGAAAAAATGTACGGTAAAATAAGAGAACATCTGCAGAGTGAGTTGCAGACAATCGAAGAAAATGGAATTTTTAAAAAGGAGAGAATTATAACGTCTCCACAAGGTGCTGAGATTAAAATTTCGACAGGAGAAACTGTTTTGAACTTTTGTGCTAATAACTACTTAGGGCTTTCATCACATCCAGAAGTGGTACAGGCGGCAAAAGATGCTTTAGATACACATGGTTTTGGAATGTCGTCTGTTCGTTTTATCTGCGGAACTCAGGATATTCATAAAACACTAGAAAAAAAGATTGCTGATTTTTATGGTACGGAAGATACGATTTTGTACGCGGCAGCTTTTGATGCAAATGGAGGAGTTTTCGAGCCTTTACTTGGTGAAAATGATGCAATTATTTCGGACAGTTTGAATCATGCTTCTATTATTGATGGAGTTCGTTTGTGTAAAGCAGCACGCTATCGCTACGAAAATAACAATATGGAAGATCTGGAGCAGCAATTAATTAAAGCAAATGAAGCGGGAGCTCGTTTTAAATTAATTGTAACAGATGGTGTGTTTTCAATGGATGGTTTGGTTGCGCCTTTAGATAAAATCTGTGACCTTGCTGATAAATACGATGCAATGGTAATGGTGGATGAATGTCATGCAGCTGGTTTTATTGGAGCTACAGGAAAAGGAACTCTTGAAGCTAAAGGAGTGATGGGAAGAGTAGATATTATTACAGGAACTCTTGGTAAAGCTTTAGGTGGTGCAATGGGTGGTTATACTACTGCTAAGAAAGAAATAATAGAATTACTTCGTCAGAGATCAAGACCTTATTTGTTCTCAAATTCTTTGGCGCCTTCAATTGTTGGGGCTTCGATAAAAGTGTTTGAATTACTAGAAAAAGATACAACATTACGTGATAAATTAGAATGGAATACCAATTACTTTAAAGAAGGTATGAAAAAAGCTGGTTTCGATATTATAGATGGAGATTCGGCTATTGTTCCAGTTATGTTGTATGATGCAAAGCTGTCGCAGACAATGGCGAATGAACTTTTAAAAGAAGGAATTTATGTTATTGGGTTTTTCTTTCCGGTAGTTCCAAAAGATAAAGCCAGAATACGAGTTCAGCTGTCTGCGGCACACGAAAAAGAGCACTTAGATAAGGCTATAAATGCGTTCACGGTTGTCGGTAAAATGTTAAAAGTTATATAATTACCACTTTGGTCAAATTTTTGTAGGTTTTTTTTAACATTTCATTTTGTATTTAAAAAATTTGGTGTTACTTTTGCTTGTAATTAACTAAATTGTAATTAAAAAAATTAAGTATGAAACATCTTAACAAACTTTTAGTTGCTGTTTTGATGGCGATGGGTTTAAATGCTCACGCGCAAGATAGCAACAATCCATGGGCGATCTCTTTTGGGGTTAATGCTGTGGATACAAGAACAAGTTCAGGTTCAGGAAGTGGATTTTTTGATCAGCACTTTTCTCAGCCATTCGCAGTAAAAGACAACTGGAATATCCTTCCTTCTCTATCTTACATTGGTGTAAATAGATATGTTGGTAGTGGTTTCTCTGTTGGTTTGCAGGGGTCTGTAAACAAAATTGATAAATTGGTTACTTTCAATCCAGCTGCTCCAGATCATGATTCAAGAGGAAACGTTGTAACAAATCCTGGAGATTTAATGTACTACGGAATTGATGCTACTATCAAATACAGCTTCCAAGAATTAATCAAATCTAAAGTGATTGATCCTTCGTTATCTGTTGGTGGAGGCTATACTTTCTTCGGAGATAACAGTTTTGGAACTGTTAACCCAGGTGCAGGTGTTACTTTCTGGTTTACAGATGCTATTGGTCTTGAGTTAGCTACAAGATACAAATGGGCTGTAGCTGCTAATGACGATAAACCTCTTGATAGATCAGTTTTCCAACACACAGCAGGTTTAGTTTTCAAATTCGGAGGTAAAGATACTGACGGAGACGGAATCTACGATAAAGATGATGCTTGTCCAGATGTTGCAGGTTTAAAACAATTCAACGGATGTCCTGATACTGACGGTGACGGAATCGTTGATGCTTCTGACGCTTGTCCAGATGTATTTGGTTTAGCTGCTTTAAACGGATGTCCTGATACAGACGGAGACGGAATTGCTGATAAAGATGACGCTTGTCCAGATGTTGCTGGTTTAGCTGCTTTAAAAGGTTGTCCTGATACTGACGGTGACGGAATTGCTGATAAAGACGATAAATGTCCTACAGTTGCTGGTCCTAAAGAAAACGGTGGTTGTCCATTCTTAGACGCTGATAAAGACGGTGTTGCTGATAAAGATGATGACTGTCCTACAGTTCCAGGTCCTGCAAGTAACAGAGGATGTCCAGAAGTAACTTCTGCTGCATTAGAAGATCTTAAAGTTCAAGCTAGAGCAATCTACTTCAACTCAGGAAAAGCTACTTTCAAAACTGGTGACAAAGAAACTCCAGCTAGATTAGATGCTATTAAAGAAATCCTTAAAAACTATCCAAACGCGAAATTCTCTATTGAAGGACACACAGATAGTACGGGTTCTGCTAAAATCAACCAAAAACTTTCTGAAGATAGAGCTAACGCTGTATTGAACGCTTTAGTTGAAAGAGGTGTAAGCCCAGACAACTTAGAAGCTAAAGGATTTGGTGCTTCTCAACCAGTTGCAAGTAACAAAACTGCTGCAGGTAAAGCTCAAAACAGAAGAACTGAAATTAGACACATTGGTTCTAAATACCAAGGTAAACTATAATTAGTTTTCTAAATAAATATGAAAAGCCATTCTTAATTGAATGGCTTTTTTTATTTTTATACTATGATAAATACTTCTTTTCTACAAAAAATTGCTGGTGTCGTAATTCAAGATTATGCTGAGAAACTTTCTCAAATAACTATAATTCTTCCTAATAAAAGAGCAAAAGTTTTTTTGATTGAAGCGCTTAAAAATGAAACGGATAAAACTATTATTGCTCCGGAAATTACAAGTATTGAAGATTTTGTGCAAGACGTTGCCTCGATTCGTTCTATAGATTCAATTGAGCTTTTATTTGAGTTTTATGAAGTATATTTGTCTATTACAGAAAAGAAAAATCAGCAGTCGTTTGAATTGTTTGCAAATTGGGCCAAAACACTTTTGCAGGATTTTAATGAAATTGATCGTTATCTTTTAGATCCGTCTCATGTTCTTTCGTATTTAAAAGATATTGAGGATATCAAAAAATGGGGTTTAGAAGTTGATCAAAAAACTAAGCTTCTCGAAAATTATATTGACTTTTGGAAGTTGCTCCCTTTGTACTACGAGTCGCTTTATAATCATTTGTTATTTAAATCGATCGGTTACCAGGGATTGGTGTATCGTGAGGCGGTAAACAATCTAAATCATTTCTCTAATACTATCGGGAATCGCATTTTTATTTTTGCGGGATTTAATGCTTTAAATGCTGCTGAGGAAAAAATAGTGCAGCATTTGCTCGCGCTTGATCAGGCTAGGATTTATTGGGATGCAGATCAGGTTTTTTTAAATGATCCCTATCATGATGCAGGGCTTTTTTTAAGGCGTTTTAAAGAAAGTTGGAAGCATTATAAAGGACAACCTTTTGAATGGATTGTGGATGATTTTTCTCAGTCAAAAAACATTCAAATTATTGGAACTCCGAAAACAATTGGGCAGGCAAAATTAGCAGGGAGTATTATTGAGAATTTGATAAATCAGGATCCGGGTGCTTCTTTGGATAAAGTGGCTGTTGTCTTGGGAGAAGAGAATTTATTGGTTCCGGTTTTGTATTCACTTCCTTCTTCTGTTGGTGCATTGAATATAACGATGGGGTATTCGGGCAAAAATAATCCCTCCCAGATTTTAATTGCTAAATTGTTTAAAATGCATACAAATGCGCTTTCACGAAAGGGAAGCAGCTATGTTTTGTATTATAAAGATGTTTTGGATATTTTAACGCATCCTTTGGTTGAGCCTTATGCAAATGCTCAGTCATTGGTTAGAATTATTAAAGAGAATAATTATACGTTTATCACGCATCAAAAAATTCTGGAGCTTCATCCGAATCAATCGAAATTTTTTAATCTTTTGTTTGAAAAGTGGGAGAATGGTTCTGTTGCTGTTTTGAATACTATTTCGGCTTTATTGATTGCGGTTAAAGAACATTTTAGCAACGATAATGAAGAGGAGAAAATTGCTAAAGCATTTGTTTATGGGGTTTTTAAGGTAATTAATAAACTCATAAACTACTATTCTAAACATAATCATATTGACAATATTGATACGCTTCATGCGATTTATAAGCAAATTATAGATTTGGCAGAAGTGTCTTTTGAAGGAGAGCCCTTGCGTGGTCTGCAGATTATGGGGGTTTTGGAAAGTCGTGTTCTCGATTTTGAGACGGTTATTATAACTTCAATGAATGAAGGGAAATTTCCTGCTGGTAAATCGCAAAATTCATTTATTCCGTATGATGTAAAGCGGGAATTGGGTCTTCCGACTTTTAAAGAGAAAGATGCCATTTATACCTATCATTTTTATCATTTATTGCAGAGAGCAAAAAACATCTATCTGATTTACAATACTGAAAATGATGGTTTAGATGCGGGGGAAAGAAGTCGTTTTATTACGCAGCTTGAAGTTGAAAAGCAAAGAAACCATAATATTACTTTTGATATTTATAATCCTGTTTTGCCTAATACGGCTTATGAGCCTCTTTCTGTTCCGAAATCTGATATGGTGATGGAGCGTTTGAAGGAAATTGCGACAACAGGTTTTTCGCCATCAGCATTGACGAGTTATATTCGAAATCCGATTGAATTTTACTTTCAAAAAATATTGAGAATTCGCGAAGTTGAAGAAGTGGAGGAAAATATTGCATTAAATACTCTGGGAACGATTATTCACGAAACATTAAAGGCTTTGTATGAGCCTTTTATCGGAAAATTTATTTCTGAAAATGATCTTTTAAATTGTTTCAAACTGCTGGATGAAGAGGTTTTGAAACAGTTTAAATTGGTGTATAAAGAAGGTGAAATTAAAAAAGGTCGAAATCTTTTGGCTTTTGAAGTGGCGAAACGAAATGTGTCGAACTTTTTAAGAATGGAACTGGATGCTGTCAAAAATAACGAAGCGATTCAAATTGTTGCTTTGGAGCAAACTTTTGAACGTGAATTTGTTCATCCGAAATTGCCTTTCCCTGTTTTAATTAAAGGAAATGTGGATAGGATCGAACGTCGTGATGGAAAAATCAGAATTATCGATTATAAGACGGGAAAAGTAGAAAAGTCTAATGTAGTATTGAAATCATGGAACGGATTGACACAAGAGCTTAAAAACGATAAAATCATCCAGGTTTTGGCTTACGCCTTTATGTTTGAGAAAGAAGCTGGCAATCTGCCAATTGAAGTGGGGATTATTTCTTTTAAAAATTTGAAATCAGGATTTTTACCTTTTGGTTATAAAGAAGAAAAAGAATTAACTACTTTGGTGACATCTGAAATAATGAATTCTTATTTGGATGAAATTGCTAATTTGCTGAGCGAAATTCTGGATATAAATATTCCTTTTGAGGAAAAAGTATAAAGCTGCTTTGTGAGAAAAATAAATAACATATTTGAATTTTATAAAACGACACTGATGGTGAACTTTTCATGTTCTTTGTTCGGATTGTTTTTAGGGAGTTTTAGTGGTTTTTTATTTATGTTGGCTACAATCGGTTTTCTTTTTAGTATTTTTTTTAAAGAGCGATACCGTAAAAATGAATATTTATTTTATTCGAATAACGGAATTTCAAAGAATAGATTGATATTTTTCAGTTTTTTATTGAATCTTTTTGTGGTTTTAATCTTGGCTCTATTAGCCGCATTTATTCTGAAATTATTTTGAAAACACATGTAATTGAAGTTAGTGGTATTCGAAAAATGTTTGGCTCAAAAGCAATACTTTCAGATGTTTATTTGAAAATTGAAGTGGGTGAAATAATTGGTTTGTTTGGGAGAAATGGTTCAGGAAAATCAACCTTGCTAAAAAGCATATGTGGTCTTTTGCCTGTTTCTGATAAAAGTGTTTTTATTGACGGTGTCTCAAAGAATAAATCTTCCAATTTAATAAATGAAATTGCTTATCTGCATCAAGATCAATTCATTCCGAATCATTTGTCCGTAATTAGGACAATTCATTTGGGTATCGATAAACAAAAAACAGCTTTATTTTGTGAAGATGTTTTTATAAAACCTCTTTTAAATAGAAAAATTAGAAATCTTTCTGTTGGGGAATTAAGATATTTGCAGATAAAACTTGTTCTTTTTAATACATCAAAATTTGTTCTGCTTGATGAGCCTTTTAATGGCTTGTCTCCTAAAATGATCGAGGTCGTAACTGAATTAATTGAAGAAAATTCTAAAGAAAAAGGAATTCTGATTACAGATCATAACTATGAAAATGTTTTGAAAATTTCTACAGGTCTGCGATTGTTGAAAGAAGGTAAGTTGCAGATAATCAAAAACAAAGCCGAACTTTTTGAAAATGGTTATCTTGTAAGTCCGGCTGTTTTTTAAGAGCTTTTAGCTGAATATTTTTTTGAAGAAACCCTTTTTAGATTTTTCTCCAGAAGTCGTATTATTGATGTGTCCGTTTTCAATACGAAATCTTCTAAACTTCTCCAGTTTTACATTGAGGTCAAAGCGTAATTCGTCAACAGTTTTCATTTGGATGATTTTTTTGCAAAGCTATATAAAAACTTTTTGCAAATGCAACTTTCTGCAAATGTTAATTTTATAAATGAATTTTATGAAGCGAAATGTTACGATTTTAATGCAATATGTTTTTTATGTTAATTTTTTTTAAATATTTTCTTCAAAAAAATACGATTAATTAGATGATAAATAAAAGTCAGTCAGGAGGTTATATGTCTTCTTTTTTTAACAAGTGTTTATCGAGCAATTGCTATTATTGAAATATCTTTGCCGCTTCCAAAACATGACAAATAAAAGAATATGATTGATTTACAAACACTAGTAGAAGAGACTGGAGCAGAATCTGGCTTGAGTTTTAATATTGATGGAATCTTAAACGAGTCTGTTAATTTAGAATACGACGGGAATGTTGCAGCAATGATCGGTATGATCTTAAAGATGTGCCTTGAAATGTCTGAAGACGTAAATAACGGTGATCTTAAACAAGTTATGATCAAAAACAACGACGGAATTGTTGTTGCGACCAAAAGCGAAGATGATAACTGTATTGCGTTACTTTCTAAGGATTTAAGTAAAATGGGGTTGTTACTTCGTAAGATGGACTCTGTTTTTAATAATTAATTTTAAAACCAAACATTTAATAAACATGTCAGATTTTTTACAAAATTTTCAAAACGATTTAAAGGAAAATGTTAACGGATTTATCGCTGTTTCTGTTACTGAAGTTGAAACAGGAATGTCTTATTGCTCATTAACTGTAAGACCTGATTTTGATCCGGAATTGGCTTCTGCTTATAATTTAGAAGTAGTAAAAGCTAAATTGAATGCGCTTAGAGCTTTAGGGTTAAATCAAAAAATTAATGATATTTTAATTACATTGACAGATCAAATTCATATTATTGATGTTTCTGAAGATGGAAGATATTTTATCTATCTAGCTGTAGATTCTACAAAAGCTAATCTTGGTTTAACAAGAGCGACTTTGTCTAAATATAAAAAAGATATTACTTCAAAGTTATAACAATATTTTGCCCCCAACAATGAGAAAAAGGCTATTTCAACTTCGGTTAGAAATGGCCTTTTTCGATTTTTTGAATGTTAGACTTTATTCGAAGAAATCTAATAAAATGGTTTTTAAAGCTTCTTTGTTTTCAATATGACTCATATGGCCATCTTCAAAAGAAACTAATTCGACTGTTGTGTCTTCAATTTGTGAAAGACTTTCTTGGTAGTTTAAAACCGGATCTTTTTTGCCTAAAATCAATAAAACTGGAAAACGGTTTTCTTGTAAAAGCCATTCTCTGTCTTTTCTTATTTTCATTCCTTCCAAAGAAGCAACAATTCCCTGTAAAGGTGTTTTTAAAGCTTCGGTTTTTACTTTTTCAATTTCTTCGGATAATCTTTCTCTGTTGTTTTCACTGAATAAATTGGCAATCGCCAAACTAACAAATGTCACGTAATTTTGTTTTACCGCTTTAATGGCGCGTGTTCTGTTTAGTTTTTTCTCGGCGCTGTCTTCTTTTGAAGTGGAATTTTGTAAAACTAATTTCTGGATTTTTTTCGGATGTAATTCGGCGAAAGCCAAACCTACATAACCGCCCATAGAATGTCCAAGAATGATGGCTCTTTCGATTTTTAGATGTTCTAAAACCTGATTGACAGCATTAGCGTTTTCTTCCATTTCGTGAATATAGCCTAAAGATTCCGATTCGCCGTGTCCTAATAAATCGATGGTTACAACGCGATATTTTTCTGAAAACAAATTGGCATATTCTGTCCACATTTTTTTGTTTTCAAGAAAGCCGTGAAGTAAAACTATTGCAGTTCCTTTTCCGGTATCGGAATAGGATATTTTGGTGTTTTTGTAAAGTATGTGATTCAAAATGGAAATTTTATATAGCAAAAATACGCTATTTTATTAGCCATATGAAATAGAGAATGAAATTTAAAGCAGCATTATTTTGTGATTCTCTTAAAGAAGCATAAGCTCTTTTCATTTGTGTTTTGACTGTATTTATGGAGATATTTTGGTCTTCGGCTATTTCAGCATAACTCAATCCCTCCACAACGTGCGACATGAAAATTTCTCTTCTAGCTTGAGGAATTTTTTCTATTAAAGTTTGAATTTTAGGTTTCTTGTTTTCTTCAGTGTTTTCGAAAATAATTTGCTCTTCAGATTTTTGAAGGGCCATTTTTTTTGTCTTTAAACTAATAGTTTTATGTTTTTCCAAATGTTGCAGACTCAAATTTTTGATGGCTTTTGTTCCATAAGCTTTAAATGAAATGGTGAAGTTTAGAGTTTCTTCTTTTTCCCAGAGATAAGTGAAAAAATCCTGAACAATATCTTTCGCTACATCTTTATCCTTCACAATGTTAAAGGACACCAAAGAAAAAAACACAAAATGCTCTTTGTATAAGGCTTCAAATATTTTCAAATCTTTATAATTCAACATCTTCAAATACCATTTATTCGTTTGTAATGGATTACATAGTGCCAAATGTAAAATAAAAAGTTAGTTTTTTTTAATAATCTGTAAAAAAAATCAAAATTTTTTAGTTTGTTGTCACCCTAAAAATCTTTTTCTCTAACATAATAGAAACCACTAGATAAAAAACAATGATTCAAAATTCAAAATTGATTAATATCCTTAGGAAAATTAGGTCTGAAGGAAAGATTGATGATACTAAAATAGCCTCCTTATCTGCTGAAGAACAGGAATTAATAAAAAACCTTCAGAGTAATGGTTTGCTAGAAGAAGCATTATCGTATGCAGAATCGATAGATACCGATGAGAACTGGGAAGAATTAAAAGAAAAATTAAATGTAGATAAAAAGACAGTCGTAATTAATTGGCGAAATATTTTTCAATATGCCGCAGTTTTGTTTTGCCTGTTGGGTTTAGTTTATCTTTTTCAATATAAAAATGGTAAACAAAATACGATAGAAGTTCCTTCAGATGCCATTCAGTTGGTTTTAGAAAATGGAGATATTCAAGTTTTAAGTCCAAACGGAGAGCAGCAAATAATTAAAAAAGACGGAGAAGTAGTTGCATCTCAAAAAAATAATGAAATCAATTATCATTCAGATAAATCAGAGCATAAACTGGTTTACAACGAAATTAAAATTCCATACGGAAAAACTTTTAAAGTAACGCTTTCTGATGGTACAATGGTCAATCTGAATGCAGGTTCTTCTTTAAAATATCCTGTTCAGTTTATTAAAGGAAATAAGAGAGAAGTAGTTTTAGACGGAGAAGCTTTTTTTGATGTTGCCAAAGACAAAGCGCATCCTTTTGTTGTGAAAACAAGAGGGGTTGATGTAAAAGTTTTAGGAACAAAGTTTAATGTGAGTTCCTATAAAGAGGATGCTGATATTAATACGGTATTGATTGAAGGTTCTGTTAAGTTGTGTGACGCTAATGATGCAAATAAGAAAACGATGTTGGTTCCAGGTGAAAAGGGAACTTGGAATAGTAATAATAATGACATCGCTGTAAATCAGGTTGATACTCGTTTTTATACGGAATGGATCAATGGGGAAATTGTTTTTAGAAAAACAGCTTTTAGAGATATTATCATTAAACTCGAAAGAACTTATAATGTTACTATTGAAAATAATAGAGAAGATATTTTAGATAAAAAATTCAATGCCAGCTTTAATAAAAATATCGAAAGTATAGAAAAGGTATTGGAAACAATGGGTAAAATTCAGGGCTTTACTTTTAAGAAAGAAGGGAAGCTTATAAAAATAAACTAACTAACTAATTTATTAACCAACTAAAAACCAATTTATGAAGTGAAGGTGTAATTCTTTAAAGAAATACAAGAAAAGAAAATCGGAAAATAGTACCAGTATTTCCCGATTTAGTATTGTGTTTTAAACGACGTATCGAAATTAAATCATTTAAAATCAATCCAAAATTATGAAAAATATAATTAAGAGGAATTGGCTTAGTCCTTATTTGCCTAAAATTAGTCTAAAAATGAAACTAACCACGCTATTATTGATGCTTTCTTTGATGAGAATTCAAGCTGGTGTCTATTCGCAAAATACAAAGTTGACCTTAGATATAAAGAATGCTCCGGTCGAAAAGCTGTTTAACAAAGTCGAATCTGTTTCGGAATATCGATTTCTTTTTGAAAGCAGTGTAATAGATCTAAACAGAAAGGTCTCGATTAACGTTAAGAAACAAGGAATAGCTGAAATACTGGATGAAGTATTTAAAAATACCGACATTTCTTATAGTATAAATGATCGTCAAATTCTATTAGTAAAGAAAAAACAAAAGCTAAATCTGACGGAAAAAACTACGGCTCCTAAGGTGATAGTGGAGCAAGGTATTGAAATTACAGGAGTAGTAACAGACTCCAAAAATATGCCGATACCAGGAGCTAATGTCATAGAAAAAGGAACCTCTAATGGAGTGTCGTCCGATTTAGATGGAAAGTTTACTATTCGCGTAGGCGGATCAAACAGTGTTTTGGTCTTTTCTTTTATTGGATTTGAAAATAAAGAGGTAACAGTTGGTCAAAGTAAATCTTTGAGCGTAATGTTAAATGAGCAAAATTCAGCATTAAATGAAGTTGTAATTGTTGGATATGGAGCCGTAAAAAAGAAAGATTTGACAGGAGCTGTTGCAACGGTTAAATCATCTGATATTGTATTAAGTCCAGTTTCTAGTCCGATGGAAGCACTTCAGGGAAGGGTTTCAGGTCTGGATATTCAACGTCCATCAGGAAGAGCAGGAACCTCTCCAAAAGTTTTACTTAGAGGAAACAGATCTTTGACGGCTAGTCAGGATCCGTTATATATTGTTGATGGAATTCCTTCAAGTATTGATAATTTGAATCCAAATGATATTGAAACAATTGATGTTTTAAAAGACGCTTCATCTACTGCAATATATGGTTCTTCGGGAGCTAATGGAGTTATTATTGTAACGACTAAAAAAGCAAAAGCGGGAAAAACACAAATAGACTTCAACAGTTATTTCGGATTAAATGGTTTCTCTTCTTTTCCCGCACCGCTTACAGGTGAGAAATGGTTAAATTACAAACGTGACCGATTTTATCTGGACAATGGTTATCAAGCAACAAGTTTGACAGATTTAGGTTTGAATGCCTCAGCTGTAGCTGCAATTCAAAATGGACAATATGTAAATTGGATTGATGAAACTTTACAAGTTGGAACACAGCAAAACCACAACCTTTTTATGAGAGGTGGATCTGAAAAAGTACAAGGATATTTCTCTTTAGGATATGTAGGTGAAGAAGGAATTTATAAAAATGATAAAAGCAATAAATTCAATTCAAGAGGAGGAATTGATTTAAAATTCAGCGATAAATTCAAAACGGGTTTCCAATTGATTTTAAATTACAATACAGGAAGTTCTACAAACAGTAGAATTAACAAAGCATACAGCGTTTATCCTTTAGGAGTTCCATTTGATGAAAACGGAGTTGTAAATCTATATCCGATAGAAGGAGATCCAAACAATATTAGCATTTTGGCGAATAATTATCCAGGAGCTTTTGCGAATGAATCTATAGGTTACAACATACAATTCAATCCTTATGTGGAGATTGAATTTGCTAAAAATTTGAAACTAAGATCGAATTTAGGAACAAGATTTTCTGGAAATAGAGCAGGTACTTTTCAAAGCAAAAACTCATACAATTTGCTGACAGAAGGAAGAACTGCAAGTGAAGCTACTTACAATATAACTTTAGGCTACAGTTATATTTGGGAAAACATATTGAACTACAATTTTAAACTAGGCAAAGATCATGATTTTGGTTTAACAGGTATTACGTCGTGGGCTGACAGCAGATCTGAAGGTTCCTATTTAGGTGGAAATGGTATTGATTATGATGATTTCTTATTTTATAACATGGGAGCTGTAAAAAATCTTACTACAAGAATGAATACCTACAGTCAGTTTAACAGAATGTCGTTTGCAGGGCGTTTTAACTATAGTTTCAAAGGAAGATATTTATTTCAGTTAACCAATAGATGGGATGGGGTTTCTCCTTTGGCAGAAGGTAATAAATGGTCGGCTTTCCCATCTGCATCGGTGGCTTGGCGTATTAGCGACGAAAGTTTTATGGAGGGAACAAGCTCATGGTTGAATAACTTAAAACTTAGACTTGGTTACGGAATTTCAGGATCGGCAAACATTGATCCGTATTCTAGTTTGACTCGTACTTCGACTAAAGCAAGCAGTCTTTCTCTTGGTGGCGGAACGGCATTACCTATGTATGTGCCAACAGAACATATCTCAAATCCTGATTTAACATGGGAACGTTCTACTAATACGAATTTAGGTTTAGATGTATCTGTTTTGAAAAATAGAATAGATCTTGTAGCTGAATATTACTGGACTGAGACAGATGGTATTTTATGGGATCGTCGCCTACCAACCAGTTCAGGAGGTTATGATGCGAAAACACCTTATAAAAAGACTTCGAATATTGCTACTTCGCAAAATAGAGGTTTTGAGTTAGCTATCAATACTAAAAATATTGAGACAGAAAACTTTAAATGGAATACTTCATTCACTTACACACATGCAAAAGAAAAACTAACCAATATTGATTTAGGAAATCTGAGTGTTAGTCAATTAATTTCGGAAGGTTTATTCATTGGAGAAACTCCGGCTGCGGGAGGTGTATTCTATGATTACAAAAAAATAGGAATCTGGCAATTAGGTCAGGAAGCAGAAGCAGCTTTATATGGTGCAAAACCTGGAGATATTAAATTACAAACTGTAGAGCAATTTGATGCTAATGGAGTATCGGATAATGGGGTGCACGTTTATTCTACAAAAGACAGAATGATTGTTGGAAATAATGTTCCAGATTACTTTTTTGGTTTTCAGAATACATTTAAGTACAAGAATTTTGATTTCACAGTGTTTGTAAACGGAAGGTATGGCGGTATGATGCGTGCTCAGGTATTAGGATATTGGAATAAAGAGGCGCAACCGGATACTTATAGTTACTGGACACAAGACAATCCGACAAATGATTTTCCAAGACCAGGAGGAACTTTTAATACACAATTCCAGTCGGCATTAGAGCTTGTAGATGCCTCTTATATCAAAATCAAGAATATTACAATTGGCTATTCTATGCCGGAAGATTTTCTTAAAAAAAGCGGTTTGAATTCTTTAAGACTGTATGCGACAGCTTATAATCCTTTTGTTTTTAGTAGAAGTCATTTATTGAAAGACGTTGATCCAGAGAACGGAGGATCAGATTCGTTCCCGTTATTTAAACAAGTTATTTTTGGTCTTAATTTATCATTATAGTAGTATGAAAAAGTATATAAATATAAAAACAGTCATCTTAATGTTTTGTCTGGTTGGTTTGACTCAATCATGCAGTTTAGATGAAAAAAACTTAACCACTATTTCTTTGGATAAATCCTATGGTGAAAGAGCAGGATTCGAAGGATTGATTAATAGTTGTTATGAGAATTTGTATTTCCTTCATGGAAAAGTAGATTATATAGCACCAACAGAAGCAGGAACAGATTCTTGGGAAAATATTGGTACTAGCGGAATTGGTTACACACAATATACAAGCCAGTTGAATCCTGACGATGGAAATGTTAAAGTAATCTGGGGTACAACTTATGCGACGATAAATCTTTGCAACACGGCAATTTATTATTCAAAAGATGTTAAAGGATATTCATCAACAGAGGAAATGAATGCTAAATTGGCAGAGGCTTATTTTCTAAGAGCATTTAGCAATTTTATACTCGTTGAGCAATTTGGAGGTGTGGTTTTAAGAACAAAATCTTCTATTGTTGAAGGAGCAGATAACGCGCCTGTTCGTAGTTCTGAAAAAGAATTTTACGATTTAATTATTGAAGATTTAAAATTTGCCTGTACATACCTTCCAACTACTCAGACTTTGCAGGGAAGAGTAGCTAAAAAAGCAGCTTATGGTTTGTTGGCTAAAGTGTATTTGCAAAGAACACGATTAGGAGATGTTGCAGCGTATTCTAAACTAGCTTTAGATACTGCAGAAGAATTAATCAATAATGCAGCGAAATACAATACAGCTCTTTATGTAAGCGATAATACAGCTTCAGGATTTAAAAAACTTTGGGACGGTAACAACAATAAGAAAAACACCGAATTTTTGTTCACTCAAGGAATCGATCCAGGAGGATTAAATCCTGAAGGATTCAACAGAGGAAGAACCAGACAATATTATTTACCGGATTTAGCAACTAGAGGAGCTGAGTGGGGAGCTGGAGCAACCAGTATTTTGTATGGAAGAGCCAACAGCCGTATGCTAAAGCCAAGTAAATATTTGTTGACAGAAATATTTGCTCCAGTACCATCGCCTGCAGATACACGTTTTGCAGAAACATTTACATTTAAATTTTATGCTGCTGCCAATAAAACGATTACTCAGGCAATGGCTACAGCTTATAAAAAAGATGCTTCGGTAGTAGGATATACGATTAAAAATACTTTGGCTCAGGCACTTCCAGCGGTTAATTTTTATTCTCAAAGAATAGAAGAGCAAATCAATATGAATAATGATGAAGGTTTAGCCGTTTTTACTCCTAACTGGAATATCGATCCTGTTGTGAAAAGTAAAATGCCAATGCTTGTTGCTGATCCAAGTGATATTTTTGAACCAGGAACCAACAAATACAAAGATCCAACCATGTATCCAAACGATCCGAATTTGATCAATATGTTTCCGGCGATGAGAAAATTCTCTGCGGCATTGTATTGTCAAAGTAATCAGTATTGGTTGGGAGATATTCCGATTATTCGTTTAGGAGAAATTTATCTGGTTGCAGCAGAAGCCGCTATTTTAAATGATAATCCAACGAAAGCATTGGGTTACGTAAACACTTTGAGAAAAAGAGCCGCTTTAACATCAAGAGAAAACGAAATGTTAGTGACAAGCGGAGATATGAATATTGATTTTATTTTAAAAGAAAGAGCGAGAGAGTTGTCTGGTGAACATACAAGATGGACAGACCTAAAACGTACTGGAAGATTAAATAAAACATATTTAGATCAGACGAATCCAATTGCAGGAGCAAATTTTATTAATGAAAAACATATAGTTAGACCTATTCCGAGATCATTTTTGGATGCCATTTCAAATGCCAAAGATTTTGGAACTAATGGATATTAAAGAGTTTGGTTAGTAGTTAGGTTAGGGCAGGCTGAAAGGTCTGCCTTTACTTTTTATGGGAAAAAATGGATTCTACTAAGGAAATTTCTAAACTTAAATCAGACTATCAACGCTTTAAAATAGGAGTGTTTTGGTCTTTTTATCACATTTTTAAAAATATAATTGCAGTTTGTTATTTTAAATTAGTCTTAATTATGTGTATAATTGTTCTAAATTACATATTTTTGCACCGTTAATAATTTTATCAGAATGGCATTAGTTAGCGATTTGACCAACAAAATATTGTTTGAAACCGAAAAAGGATACAGTTACCAATGTGATTTGACCAATAGTATCATTATCAATTTTGTTGATACAGTGTCAAGTTATAAGATTCAAGATTTTTTGATTTTTCAAAGAAAGGTGAATAACGTTGACATTCTTAATATGCTTTACGACCTGTCTGATCAGTCAGATGCACAGTTGATTGAAACTACCAAAAGAAACTTTTCCAGAAATCTTACTATCTGTGAAATTGTGCAATTAAGAGAATTATTAAACGGAACTAAATTCACGCTCAGTTTACATTCTATGCTTTGTAATATTGTAAATGTAGAGCTTATTTAGATTCTTACTTAGATTAAATCCAAATTTTCAGACATTTAGGGCTCCTTTGTTAAGTTTTTGTAATTTTACATTATAAAAATTAAAGGTTATGAAAGATTTACTAAGAACAAGCACGTCATTAACTGAAGGCGTAGAAAATATATTGAATTTACAAGCAAAATTAGAAAGCGATGCTTCTAACAAATATTTAGCTATGGCAGCATGGTTGGATAGAAACGGTTTTGCAAATACAGCAGAGTATTTATACAAGCAAGCTGAAGAAGAAAGAGAGCACTTTCTAAAAATTTTCAAATTCATTACAGATATGGGAGGGATTGCAATTACGCCATCTGTTCCTGAAGTACAGCAAGAATTTGCTTCTTTTAGAGAAGTATTTGAAATTGCTTTACAAAACGAAATTGCAGTTACTCAAGCAATTAATAAAGTAATCGCAAAATGTAGACTTGAAAACGATTATGCTACAGAAGATTTTATGATGTGGTATGTAGCTGAGCAAAGAGAAGAAGAGAAAAACGCAAGAAGAGCATTAGAACTTTTCGAATTAATCAACGGAAACGAAGCTGACGGTAAATTCCAATTGGATGTTCAGATTTCAAAAATCGGATAATTAGAAACTGATTTATAATATTTAAAAAGCCCTTAATAATCATTATTAAGGGCTTTTTTGTTAGTTTCAGATTGGTAAATAGTTTTCAAAGTTAAATATTAAGTCTTCTATAAATCAGCTTCAGAGAAGCGAAATGTTTATAGAATTTTATATGTTGTTGGTATCAAAGCTCCAGCGGAGCGACATATTTTTTTATAACGCTATTATATTTCGCTCCGCTGAAGCTCTTTTGCATCCGCATGATTAAATTTCTATAAATATTTTTCCACGCTGGGGCTTAAAAAAGAAACACTGATATAAAAAAAAAGCTATCCGAAAAATTAGTGGACAGCTTTTATTTTATTTACTCATTCATCAAAGTTTCGATTTCTTCAACTTCAAGCGGAATATTACGCATCAAGTTAAAAGGTTCTCCTTTTTCTTGAACCACAACGTTATCTTCTAAACGGATTCCGAATTTTTCTGCTGGAATGTAGATTCCTGGTTCAACTGTGAAAACCATATTCGCTTTCAATGGTTCGTGAAGCAATCCGTAATCGTGTGTGTCTAATCCCATGTGGTGAGAAGTTCCGTGCATGAAATATTTTTTGTAAGCTGGCCATTCTGGGTTTTCGTTCTGAACATCGGCTTTGTCTAATAAACCTAAACCAAGTAATTCAGAAGTCATAATTTTACCCACTTCAATATGGTATTGTTTCCAAAGTGTTCCTGGAGTCAACATTTTAGTTGCTTCGTTTTTCACTTTTAAAACTGCATTGTAAACTGCTTTTTGGCGATCTGTAAAACGTCCTGAAACAGGAATTGTTCTGGTCATATCGCTTGAATAATTAGCATATTCTGCAGCAACGTCTAACAAAATCAAATCTCCTTCTTTACATTGCTGATTGTTTTCGATATAATGTAAAACATTGGCATTGTTTCCAGAAGCGATAATTGGCGTATAAGCAAAACCTTTAGAGCGGTTACGAATGAATTCGTGAGCCAGTTCCGCTTCGATTTCGTATTCGGTAACATTTGGTTTTACGAATCCTAACAATCTACGGAAGCCTTTTTCTGTAATATCACAAGCATGCTGAATCAAATCGATCTCTTCGCTTTCTTTTACAGAGCGAAGTCTTTGTAAAATTGGGTTGCTTTTTGCCACATTGTGAGCAGGATAACGTTCTTTCCACCATTTTACAAAACGAGCCTCACGAGTTTCTGTTTCCACAGAAGCGCGGTAATGTTCGTTGGTATTGATGTACATCGTATCTGCATACGTCATCATTTCGTTCAAAACTTTATGAAAATCTTGTAACCAATAAACGGTTCTAATTCCAGAAACCTGAAAAGCACGTTCTTTAGTCAATTTTTCACCTTCCCAAACTGCGATATGATCGTTGGTTTCTCTCAAGAAAAGCATTTCTCTCTGATTTTCATAAGGAGCATCTGGAAACAAAAGCAAAACACTTTCTTCCTGATCTACACCACTTAGATAAAAAATATCTCTGTGTTGAGCAAAAGGTAAAGTACTGTCTGCACTAACTGGGTAAATGTCATTTGAATTGAACACGGCAACCGAATTCGGTTTCATTTCTGCCATGAATTTTCTGCGGTTTTTTACAAAAAGAGCGCTGTTTATTTGATGATATTTCATAATAACTGAGTTTTTGAACTTCGAATTTCAAAATTACGTATTTTAAATATATTGGGTGAAATAGAATTCTTAAAGTTTTGCTATTTATTGTTTTTGCCACGAAGGCGCGAAGGCGCAAAGTTTTTTACCCAATTTTATCATTCTGAGGAACGAAGAATCACACTAGAAATTCCGTGAAGCAAATCGTCAATTTTGTCATTTTAGACTAAGGATAAATACAATTTTTCTGATTATCTAATTGGTTTTAAATTGAGAATTGTGTAATCTTGAAGTGACAAAGTCTGTTTTAAAAATATGAATACAGAAAATATAAAACTGCTACGAAGTAAAATCTCAATTCCTTTGAATGAAGCAATTCAGCTTCTTAAAATAAATAATGAGGATGTTGTTCTTTCTGAGCAGTATTTTCATGATCAAAACATTAGCGAAATCTGTAAAAGAACAGAATGCGATAAAGAAACTGCAAGTAAGGAGTATCAGATTTGTATTTTTGATGTTGCTAAAACTATTGAAAGGATTAATCAAAAACCAGTTGTAATTTCTACAGGTAATGCTGATTCAAAAATTGGTTTTATTTTATGGCCAGAAGATGCGGAGGGAGAATTCTATAAAACAGAAAAGCGAAATGATGTATTTATTTCAACAGAAGATTTTGAGATTGTTTTGAAGGAATTTGAGTCTGTTTTTCCAATAAAAAATCCTTGGAACGGAACTATTGAAGATGAATTTGATAAAATTGGTAGTAACTTCTTTGATAATGCAACTAGCAGACTAATTGTAGAAAAAATAAGCAGTATTGAAACAAATAATGAAAAAGAAAAAGTTTTCTTGCATGAAATAATAAACTGGATCAATGATAAATTAGCATATGCCGATTACATTGTGGTTTATGGTAATTTATAAGATATGAACTCTAGATAAATAACCACAAAGTTTGTCATTCCGAGGAACGAGGAATCGCACTCGAAACTCCGCAAAGTAAATCGTCAATCTTTGTTGAATTACTAGTGTGATTCCTCGTTCCTCGGAATGACAAAAAATGAGAGACTTAACCATAGAAAATGAACAAACTAAATCCATCCATAAAACATCATTTAATAATTGCGAGTTTTATAAGCTTGTGGCTTTTTGTATTTGCTTTTATCATAAAACCTTTTGATGATGGAACTATAAACTTTCAATCGTGGCTTTTAATCAGCATCGGTTTTAGCGGATTGGCTTTTGTTTGTTATGCCATTCTGGCTTTTATTCAAAAAAAGACTTACGATAAAAAGCAAAAGTGGAATGTAAAACTTGAACTTTTGAGTCTTCTCTTTTATTATTCGATTTATTTAATTGGAGTTTATTGCTATTATAAAAGCCCAATTTTAAACGGAGGTTATACTTTTGGGCAATTTTTCAATATCATATTTGTCAAAGTCGCTTTGATTTTAACGCCTTTGCTTATTCTAGCGAGAACTTATTTAATAAAACTAATTCCTGTAAAAGAAGATATTCTAATAATTAAAGGCGAAAACAAATTAGATGTTTTAAAAATCAAAAAAGCCGATTTGGTTTGTATTTCGAATGCACAGAATTATGTGGAAATTTTTTATCTCGAAAATGAAAAACTCA
Organism: Flavobacterium panacis; assembly: GCF_024649945.1. Classification (GTDB taxonomy): domain Bacteria; phylum Bacteroidota; class Bacteroidia; order Flavobacteriales; family Flavobacteriaceae; genus Flavobacterium; species Flavobacterium panacis. Next base: position 103,492 of record NZ_JANKMS010000009.1, read on the forward strand.
GATCAAAACTAATTCGTTCTTCTCTTAAAAAAGTGCAGGATGATTTTGGGTTTTTAATGCAAATTCATCGTTCCCATTTAATCAATCCGTTGCATTTTAAATCTTGGAGAAATTCAAATACGATTGTTTTGACTCAAATCGAACTTCCGGTTTCTAAAAATTATAAAGAAGTTTTATTAGCGTTGTAAATTCCGTACCTAAAACAATGCATTTCGTACCCAAGTCAATAAAATTAGGGTTTTAGAAAATCTTTCATTTTAGTTTTGCTTCATCAATTTTAAAACAAATTATGAAAACAAAACATTTTTGCATGACTGGAGTAGTGCTTTTTTTAGTTAGTTATTTATTTTTTTCAGGCCTTATACCAAGTTTAAGCGAATCGATAGATTTTGCACATTGGTTTAATTTAATTGGAGCTTGTTTTTTACTTTCTTTTAATGATGTTTTTCCTAAAACAAAAATCAATAAAGTTGCTTCTGCATTGACAACTTTAGGTGTAATTGCGCATATTGGTCTTTGCACAATCGATCTTATAATGTCAAGTTACGGAAACAACGAAATTGCAAAAGAGGCATTAAGTCATCAAATCACCATTTCGCCAATGATTTTTTATCCGTTTATTGCCGTTGGACCATCTTTTCTTTTTCTTGGTTTGGCGTTGCACGCATTCACTTTTATAAAAACGGAAAGGTTAAAATCTTTGATGGTAATTGTAGGCTCGGTTGCTATTGGGATTTCTTTTTTCGTTTTTAGAAATGGAATTTGGATGCTTTTGAGTTGTGTAGTTTTTCTTTTGGGATTAGTATTGCTGATTTTAGACAAGAAAAATATTAAAAGTTAATTCGTAATTAAAAACAAAGAACTAATATTGTAAAGAAATACTTCGCAACTAGAATAGATTTGAAAAACCACTTAAAATACCTCATTTCCCTTTTTGTGGCGTTAGTCGTAATGGCGGGCGATGGTGTTTTATATTCGCAATCTAGTTCTCCTGAGTACTATCAGTCTTCTTTCGTTGTTTCAAGAAAAGAAAAAGATCTTAAAAATCTTCGTGTTTACGTTTTTAATCAAGTTAAAAGATCTGGAAAAACTTTATTTCCGATACTTTTAAAGTATTTCAGATTAAAAAAAGTTTTGAGTTCTCAAACTCAAATAGTTTTTCAATTACATAAAAATCTGCATCAAAATATAATTTCATTTATAAACCAATCGGTTTTTATAAATGAAATAAGTATTTCAGGTAACTTCAAGAAAAGTTTATACATAGCTTAAGAAAGTTCTTTTCTAAGCATTATGCTATTTCATGGCATAAGATGATTCACAATGTCTAATCATTTATCATTTTAAAATGTATAAACAAACTCATAAAAAAGGTTTAGAGCAATCTAAGCCACGACTTCATTGGATAAAACGAAAATTAATTCTAATCATGACCGCTTTCATGCTCGGAATGGCAAACGAAATGCATACCGAAGATACTAGAATTAAAGGCAATCAAAATTATACGGAGCAGCATAATAAGGATTAAGTTTAATTAGATAATGTGACAATTTGATAATTAGAAAATTCTTAATACTTGAAACTATACGGTTCACCTTTGTCAAATTTTAAAACTTTGACAAAGGTTTTTTTGCGCTCAGTTGTCATTTCTCCTTCATCGAAATGACAAACTGTGTGGGTAATAAATGAAAAAACCGAAGCAATTTTGCTTCGGTTTTTTATTTAGGCTAAAATTTATATTTTAAAATACTGCTTATTTCCCAGCAATTTTTTCTTCTAAATAAAGAATTTCCTTCTTCATACTTTCAATAGTCTCTTTTCTGGCTTCTGCCAATTCTTTATAATTGATGTTTTGTTCTGAAGCAATTGAATCAAAATCGCTGTTTGCATTATTTTTTCGAATCATTGGCCCTTCACTTTTTATCAACCACTCGCAACTATATTGGGGATAATTTTCAACTATTTTTAAAATCCATTTTGCTTGTATGTCGCTATTTTTTGCAATTGCACGCGATAAAACTCCTTTGCTGGCTCCAATCGTCTGTTCAAGTTTTGTTATGCCAATGCCTTCATTTAAGGCTAGTTGTTTTATGTTTTCGAGAATATTACTCATACATGTAGGAAATTATCTTCAATTTTGTTTGAATGTTGAAAATTATCATCTATATTTGTTTCGATTTTTAAAACAAACTAAACAATGGGTAAAAGTAAAACAAAAAATTACAAATCCTATGATTCTGCGGTGTTAGAAGCCTTGTTTTTAAAATATAAGGTTTCAAAATATTATATCAGGCAATGTATTAACGGGACAGTAAGTGGTGTAAAACCTGATTGCATAAAAAAGGATTATGTAATAATGGAAAAAGCAAATCGGGATACGGTTATGAATTTGGTAAGAAAAACGATGCCCTAAAATTTAAACTGTCAGATAAAAACCATTCTGAAAGATTTGGTAAAGATTAAACATTCAAACAAAAAAACATGAAAAAGTATTTTAAAATGGCTCTATTTTGCTGGGGCCTAGGGCTGACTTGTTCTAATGCACAGGTTGGTATGCCAACAAATAATCCAAATAAAGATGCGGTTTTGGATTTAAACAGGACTGATGGTACAAGTGCAAAAGGATTATTGTTGCCTAAAGTAGTATTAACAGGTTTGGCAAATGCGACTCCTATGACGGCGCATGTGGCAGGAATGCATGTCTGGAATACGGCAACAGGAGGATCTGGTGCTACAGCATTTTCTCCGGGTGAATATTTTAATAATGGTTCCAAGTGGGTTCGTGTGTCATCTGCGGCAGATTCTTGGATTCAGGATGGAAATTATAATGGAGTTATCAAAGCAATTGGTACAAATGATAATTTTGATTTACCAATTGAAACGAATGGTACGGAAAAACTACGTGTAACTTCAGGAGGACAGTTATTAATTAATACAACAACATCCTTAGCGGGAGGTACTAATGCAAAACTCCAGATTAATAGCGCAACAAGTGGAGCGTTGCAGATTAAAGATGGTACGCAGGCTTTGAACAAAATTTTAACCTCTGATGCAAATGGATTGGCGACCTGGCAGTTGCCTGCAATGGATATTTATACAGGAGTTCTTGCGGGGCCTAGTGGAATTACGATTTATGCAAACGATCTTAATTTTACAAATACAGGAAATTATGTTGATTTGCCACCCGGAAAATGGATGATTAATGTCAATTTTCTTATTTATACTTCTAATGGTTTTACTGCAGCTGATGAATCTTGGCATATTAGAAGTTCTTTTACAGAAAAAACAAGTATGGTAAGGAATTCAATAACTACTAGTGATTTTAGTGCTAATATTGTAGGAGGGGCTTTAATTACAGGAGAAATTGGAGCCTGTAGTATTTATGGACATGTACGAGGTTCGATTATAATTAATAATCCAGGAAGTGTTTCGAAAAGGTATTATTATATTGCAGGAAGTCCACAGTGCAGAGGTGTTTCGGTTTCTAGTAATTCAATTAAAAATTTTGCCGCAGATACTACGGTTTATTCAGATGGAGTAATCTCGTATCAAAAAATGAATTAATAATGACCGCTTTCATGCTCGAAATGACAAAACTCTATGTAAATAAAAAAACCGAAGCAACAGCTTCGGTTTTTTAAGTTTTGGAATTTGGTCCCGATAGCTATCGGGATGGAATTTAATTAGTCAATCCATTTATAGTAACGAGCTCCAATTAAAACAGGAATCTCTTTTTCGATTCTGTCTAAAACCCATTCGTTTTTCGGAGTTCTGATACTTGTTTTTTGTTCTTTTTTATGAAGACTTTCGTAAGTGTTGAAATCAATTTCTACGCTTTCCGCTAAGTTTTCAAAAAGCTTTACATTTGCCAAGGCAGATTGCCATTCTGGCTGAATTGTTCCTTCAAAAACTTTAGATTTCGATCCGCTTCCGTAAGCTAGGAAACCAAATTTAGTTCCTGCAATTTCTTTTTTAGTATCATAGAAATGAGCCAAAGTTGACAATAATCCCATGAAAATAGAACCTGTGTAAAGGTTTCCTATTAATGAAGAAGCTAATTCTGCAGGCTGTAATTTCTCGGTTACAAATGTTTTGTAATCATCGGATTTTGCAACTTCTTTAATTTTTGTCTGATAATCTGCAGGCGCAATATCATCAGCAATAATTTTTTCAGCACTGTCTAAAGCATAAATTTCAGATAACATTCTTCTTCCTTGGAAGGAATATGGCAAGTGCATAATAATGCTAGTCCAAGTATTATATAAAGTCTCGGTAGTGTTTTTTAATTTCTTGAATGAAAAGTAAGCATTGCGCGTACGATCCATATAACATTGGTTGGAATACTGACCGTCAAAAACCGGTTGGTCTTTGTGAATTTCGATTTCGGCTTCTAAATTATCAAACCAAGAATCGTTGTTAGCGTTTTTGGTAATTTCTTCTTTAGAAATAGTTCTGTACGGTTTAAAGAAATCAAAAACACCTTTTGTGCTTGTTGCCCAATTATCATCAAAAGCAATGATTTTTGGGTTTGCCGTGATCAACATCGCAACAGCTCCGGCACCTTGGGTGTATTCTCCACCAGAGTTTAAATCGTATTTAGCAAAATCAGAAGTAACAACGATTGCTTTTTTCGTTGGATTCAATTTTACGAAATCCAAACAGTTTTGCATCGCGTCTACGCCGCCAATACAAGCAAAAGTGAAATCTACAACGTCGCATTCAGCTAAAACATCTTCGCCAAATTTTTGCTCCATTAAACTAATTAAATAAGAAGCAATTGGTTTCGAGCTGTCAACACCGCTTTCGGTACCAACATAGATTCGGCTTATTTCGTTGAGGTTGATTTTGTTTTCGGTAATAAGTTTGGTTAAAGCGTTTGCTCCAAAAACTACCGCATCTTGGTGAACATCTGGAAAGGTCATTTTTAGTAATCCAAGACCTTTTTCTAATTTTTCAGGTTCAATATTTCTGGCGATTGCCAAAGTTTTTATGGGTAAATGTATGTTTGCTACATCAAATGAAATAGCATCAATTCCTGTTTTCATTCTTTATTTTTTGAGCGGCTAAAGGTAAAACTATGTTGTGGAATGACAATTTTTTACTTAGACAAAATTTAGGTGCAGTGAAACTTTTAAAGAAAACAAATCAAAACTTTGAATAAAATAACAATATCATAAATTTTTGGTAATCTACTTAGAATTGAATTTTGGCTCTAAAGCTTAGAAAGCAATGATTTGAGGTTTTCTATAGTGAATTATTTTTTATTTGCTTTCTTTTTGTACGTAAAAATACGTAGAATCCTGCTATTTTAAAATCATTATAAATAACAGCGAAATGGTTGTAGTTCTTTTGTAATTGAGTTATTTTTGTCTAATTTTTTAAAACAAACTACTTAAACACTTATGGCACAATCTGCACAGTTGAATGCTTCCATCTTAAAGAAAGTAGCTATGGCTCTTTCGGGAATATTCTTAATCACGTTTTTAGCGCTGCATGTTTCCTTAAATTTTATTTCTATTTTAAGTAAAGATGTCTTCAATGAGGCTTCTCACTTTATGGGATACAATCCGCTGATTCAGTATGTAATGCAGCCAGTTTTGGCATTTGGAGTAATTTTCCACTTCGTAATGGGATTTGTTCTTACGGCACAAAACAGCGCAGCACGACCAATTGCATACGCTAAATACAACGGAGCTGCAAACGCTTCTTGGAGTTCTAGAAATATGATTATTTCTGGATTGGTTATTTTGGCTTTCTTAGGATTGCACTTTTATGATTTCTGGTTTCCTGAAGTAAGCTACAAATATATAGCTGGAACAGCACCAGATGCTACAAGATATTATGGTGAGTTAGTTCACAAATTTCATGACCCAATCCGTACAGCGTTATACTGTATTTCTTTTATCCTTTTAGGATTTCACTTATGGCACGGGTTTGCATCTTCTCTTCAATCTGTAGGGATGCACAACAAATACTCTAGATTTTTATCAAAAGTAGGTTACTGGTTTGCAGTTGTAGTACCAGCAGCTTTTGTAATTATCGCTTTATTTCATCATTTCAACCAATAATTAATATCAATTATAATGGCATTAGATTCAAAAATTCCAAATGGTCCTATAGCGGACAAATGGACAAATTATAAAGATCATATTAATTTAGTAAACCCAGCTAACAAACGTAATTTAGATATTATCGTTGTTGGTACAGGTTTGGCTGGAGGTTCGGCTGCGGCTACTCTAGCAGAGTTAGGATATAACGTAAAAGCATTTTGCTTTCAAGATTCTCCACGTCGTGCGCACTCTATCGCTGCACAAGGAGGTATCAACGCGGCAAAAAACTATAAAGGAGACGGTGACTCGATCTACAGATTATTTTATGATACTGTAAAAGGTGGAGATTACCGTGCTCGTGAGGCAAACGTTTACCGTTTGGCTGAGGTTTCAGGAAATATCATTGACCAATGTGTGGCTCAAGGGGTGCCATTGGCTCGTGAATACGGCGGATTATTAGATAACCGTTCTTTTGGAGGAACTTTGGTTTCTCGTACATTTTACGCGCAAGGACAAACAGGACAACAATTATTGTTAGGAGCTTATTCTGCAATGAACCGTCAAATTGGTCGTGGTAAAATTAAAATGTACAACCGTCACGAAATGCTAGACTTAGTAATCGTGAACGGAAAAGCGAGAGGTATTATCGCTCGTAACTTAATCACAGGAGAAATCGAAAGACATTCTGCTCACGCGGTAGTAATTGGTTCTGGAGGATACGGAAACGTATTTTTCCTTTCTACAAATGCTATGGGAAGTAACGCAACAGCAGCTTGGAAAATTCATAAAAAAGGAGCTTTTTTCGCAAATCCTTGTTATACACAAATTCACCCAACATGTATTCCAGTTTCTGGAGATCACCAGTCTAAATTGACTTTGATGTCTGAATCTTTACGTAATGATGGTCGTATTTGGGTTCCTAAAAACTTGGAAGATGCAAAAGCAATCCGTGAAGGAAAGAAAAAAGCAACTGATTTATCTGAAGACGAAAGAGATTATTTCTTAGAAAGAAGATATCCAGCTTTTGGTAACTTAGTACCTCGTGACGTTGCGTCTCGTGCGGCTAAAGAAAGATGTGATGCTGGTTTTGGAGTTAACAAAACTGGAGAAGCAGTTTACTTGGATTTCGCAGCAGCAATCAAACGTTACGGAACGGAAGATGCTTATGTAAAAGGTTTAGATGATAAAGATGCTGCTTTGGTAACTAAATTAGGAGCTGCAATCGTGAAAAGTAAATACGGAAACTTATTCCAGATGTACTACAAAATCGTTGATGAGGATCCTTACACTACACCAATGATGATTTACCCAGCGGTTCACTACACAATGGGTGGAACTTGGGTTGACTATAACTTAATGACTACAATTCCAGGATGTTTCTCAATTGGAGAATCTAACTTCTCTGATCACGGAGCAAACAGACTTGGAGCTTCTGCTTTAATGCAAGGTTTAGCTGATGGATATTTCGTATTACCTTATACTATCGGAGATTATTTAGCTCCAGATATTAAAATGGGTGAAATTTCTACAGATTTACCAGAATTCATTGAAGCTGAAAAAGCGGTTAAAGATCAAATCGAGAAATTTATCAATAATAACGGTAAACATTCTGTAGATTACTTCCACAAAAAATTAGGAAAAATTATGTGGAATAAAGTAGGTATGGCTCGTAATGCTAAAGGATTGGCTGAAGCTATCGAAGAAATTGCTGCTTTACGTGAAGAGTTTTATAAAGATGTAAAAGTTCCTGGAAATGCTAACGAATTTAATCAGGAATTAGAAAAAGCGACTCGTGTTGCCGATTTCTTAGAATTAGGAGAATTGTTCGCGAAAGATGCTTTACACCGTAACGAATCTTGTGGAGGTCACTTCCGTGAGGAATACCAAACAGAAGAAGGAGAAGCACTTCGTGACGACGAGAACTTTGCATACGTTGCAGCTTGGGAATACAAAGGAAAACCAAGTGATGCAGTATTACACAAAGAACCTCTTAATTACGAAAACATTAAATTAGTTCAAAGAAGTTATAAATAAGAATTTGGTCGAAAGCCCAAAGTCTTAAAGTCAAAAGGCAAAATGTGCCAAGCGACTTTCGACTTTCGACTTTATGACTTTCAAACGAAAAAGGTTATGAAACTTACATTAAAAATATGGCGTCAAAAAAACGCACAAGATAAAGGAGGGATTGTAGAATATCCTATTGATGGAATTGAACCAGACATGTCTTTCCTTGAAATGTTAGATGTTCTTAACGAAGATCTAATCAACAAAGGAGATGAGCCTGTAGCATTTGACCACGATTGTCGTGAGGGAATCTGCGGAATGTGTTCTTTATTCATCAACGGAGAAGCACACGGACCAGACAGAGGAGTTACAACTTGTCAGTTACACATGCGTATGTTTAAAGATGGAGATACGATTTTTATCGAGCCATTTAGAGCAAAAGCTTTCCCAGTAATTAAAGATTTAGTAGTTGATAGAAGTTCTTTCGACAGAATTCAACACGCAGGAGGATTTATCTCTGTAAATACTTCAGGAAATACAATCGATGCGAATACTATTCCAGTTCCAAAAGACGATGCAGACAAATCATTTGATGCTGCTGCTTGTATTGGTTGTGGAGCTTGTGTTGCAACTTGTAAAAACTCTTCAGCAATGTTATTCGTTTCTGCAAAAGTTTCTCAATATGCATTATTGCCACAAGGTAAAGTTGAAGCAACAGACCGTGTTTTACACATGGTTCACCAAATGGATTTAGAAGGTTTCGGTAACTGTACTAACACAGGAGCTTGTGAAATTGAATGTCCAAAAGGAATCTCGCTTGAAAATATTGCACGTATGAACCGTGAGTATTTAGCAGCGAGCTTGAAAGGATAATACACAATTTAGTATAATTAAAAAACGCATACATTAATTTGAATGCGTTTTTTTTTATTTAGGTAAAAGTTGGGATTCTCTGTTGGATTTGCAATAAAATTTTACCCATTTTTTTGTTGTGACAAAATGGAATTTTTAAATCAAAATTTACTTTTGATAGTAAATGAAATAGGTAATTTATTCGTTTGATTAAAACTTAATAAAACATGAAAAGACTAATTACAATTTGGCTTATAATGACAATATCATTTGCTGTAAGAGCCCAAAAGTTTTTTGAAATGAAAACTTACGAAGAAAATGGAAAAATTGGCCTATTGGATGAGAACGGAAAAAAAATTACGTCTGCAAAATATGATAAACTTTGGCTGGATTCAGATGGAAAAACGGTTATTGCTGAATTCCAGGCTGCATTTTATGATGGTCTTTGTAGTGCTTCTATGAACCAAAAGATCGGTTTCATAAATAAAAAAGGAGATGAAATTGTTCCTTTTCAATTTTCCAGAGTTCGTGAATTTAACGTTGAAGGGTTAGCTGCTGTTTCAAAGGATGGTAAATGGGGCTTTATAAATAAAAGAGGAAAAGAAGTAATACCTATTATTTATGATAAAGTTTTTGATTTTGAAAATGGTAAAGCTCTTGTAGTAGAAGGTCAATCAGTTTTTTTTATTGACACTAAAGGAAAAGAAACTAACTCACATTATAGTTTGACAGATAGATATGAGGAGGGTAAGCTGTTGATAATTAAAAATAATATTGGTAAATACGGGTTTATGAAAAAGGATGTGATTTACCCTGCTTTTTATGATTTTGCTCAATTTATTCCTAATGAAGATTATTTAATTGTACAATTGGGAGGGAAAATTGGAATTGTTAATAACGCGGCAAAAGAAATTATTTCTCCAATTTATGATAAGTACAGTTATTTTGATGGAAAGTATTTTTATTTATGGAAAAGAACAGAGTGGGATCTTAAACAGGGCATTATTGATAATAATGGTAAAATAATTAGTCCTTTTGTATACGGATCTTTGGACTATTTTATAGATGGTCTGTCCCGAGTTAAACTTGATTTAGTTTTTGCACCTGAAAAAAATAAGGTTTACGATGAAAAATATGGTTTTATTGATGAAACAGGCAAAGAAGTTATTCCTCGTATTTATGATTTTGCATGGAATTTTAAAAAAGGTAGAGCTAAAGTAAGAGTTGCAGGTCGTGAATTTTACATAGATAAAACTGGTAAAGAAATTGAAGAATGATGCTAACTGCATATAACAATTCATAATCAAAAAATGGTTGAATAAAAAGCATTCCGTCTTGATGGGATGCTTTTTTTTATGTCTTATTCGTAATATAAATTTGATTCACTAATTTCCTGTTTTTCTTTTCCTTCTTGTTGTATAAAACAATTCAAAATCGTGCCGCCCGTTAAATCAAAATAACTGATATTGAGTTTGTGAAATCCTTTTTCCAGTTTAACTGCTCCATAAGCTTCATTTGCCCAATGAATACCATCATTGTTTACGATAAGTTCATTATCGATAGCAAGCTTCGATCCGTCGTCTGAAAGCGTCGAAAAAGTATAATTTCCTGTTTCTGGAATAAAGAGATATCCATTGAATTTTAAACCGATATAACGCTCTAATTTTGTTTTCCATTTTTCAGCGCTTATTTTACCTTCTAAAATGCCTGAATTTTTGGGTTTTGAAAGTTCTAAATCTTGAATTTGATTAAAGTTTCCAGTAAAATAGTCATATTTCAAACCATTTTTTTTGGGTTGAATTGCCAAAGCAGGTTTTAAATCGGGATTTCGAACAATGATTTTATTGATAGAACTTCTTTTGCCGCTTTCGCTGATTTGAATTGTTTTGATAATTCTGTATTCCCCTTTTGGAATATTTATCGTGACAGGATTTTGATATAAGTTGGCTGTTTCATCAGGATTATAACCATTAATCGTGTAGAATATTTTTCCGTTTTTGATAGTTGGTTTTAAATCTAAAATATATTTGGATGTTATTAAAGCCGTTTCATCTGCACCAAAAGGTGTTGGGACTTTATACAATCGATTTTGTAATTCCAGTTTTTCTAAATGATACGGCAATTGATTTTGAAGAAAATGACTGTAATTTTTGTTTTGAGGTTCCGTCCATGCAATTTCTGCCAAAGCAAACATTCTCGGATAAAGCATATAATTCAATTTCGCTGGACTTGTCAAATATTCCGACCAAAGATTCGCCTGAACGCCAATAATATATTTTTGTTCTTCAATTGATAAACTGTCAACTGGAGTTGGATTATAGTCGTACACTTTTTCTAAAGTGCTCAATCTTCCAACCGTAAGCGGTTCGTTTGGTGAATAACCTTGATTGTAATCAAAATAAACCGTTCCTTCTGGTGTCATTACAACGGGATGTTTCAGTTTTGCGGCATGAATACCGCCCGATTCTCCTCGCCAAGACATAACAGCTGCGTTTGGCGCCAATCCGCCTTCTAGGATTTCGTCCCATCCAAAAATTTGTCTTCCGTTGGCATTTAAGAATTTCTCGATTCTTTTGATGAAATAACTCTGTAATTCATGTTCGTCTTTCAAACCTAAAGCAGAGATTCTTTTTTGACAATTCGGACAAACTTTCCATCTTGTTTTTGGGCATTCATCTCCACCAACATGAATGTTTTTACTTGGAAATAACGCCATAACTTCTGTCAAAACATCTTCTAGAAAAGTAAAAGTTTCGTCTTTTCCAGCGCAAAAAACATTTTCAAAAACGCCCCAAGATTCTACTACTTTATAATTTCGATCTGGAAAACAAGCTAAATTTGGATAAGCTGTAACGGCTGCAGAAGCATGTCCCGGCATTTCGATTTCTGGAATTATATTTACATAATGAGCTTCGGCAAATTTGACCACTTCCTTGATTTCTTCTTGAGTATAAAATCCTCCGTACGGATTTCCGTCAAAAAAGAATGGAGTTCTTTCGAATTTATTTCCGACTAAAGTCTGATTTCTTTTCGATCCGACTTCAGTCAGTTTTGGATATTTTTTAATCTCAATTCTCCAGCCTTGATCGTCGGTTAAATGCCAATGAAAGTTATTTAATTTATAACTGGACATTTGTGCGATAAAATCTTTTATAACAGCAACAGAGAAGAAATGACGGCAGACGTCTAAATGCAAGCCTCGGTAAGAATATCGAGGAGAATCTTCAATAATTACACGAGGAAGTTTTATTTCTGTAACAGTTTTGTTTGGAAGTAACTGCAGTAAAGATTGAACCGCGTAAAAAAGTCCTTCTTCTTGACCAATAATTGTAATTTTATTTGAAGTGATTTCAATTTTGTAAGCTTCTTTGGATGAAAGATTTTTGCTTGAATCAAATTCAATTTTAAGATTTGATTTTTTTGAAGAAGCAGAAACGTTCAAAGCCGATTCTAAAATTTTAGCTGATTTTAATTCCTTTTCACTGTAATTTTTGTTTTTAAAAACAACTTGAACTTTTCCATTTATAGAAATGCTATCTCCAGTCAGTTTATACAAATTTGGAGCAGGAATAATAGAATTGTTTTGTTGCGAATTTTGTGCTTTTCCATTTAAAAAAGAAAGAACAAAAAATAAAAAAAGGAATTTTTTCATGGGAGAAAAACTTTAGATTTTTATTGAAAACAGTTTTAAAGATATCGAAATGCTTTTAAAAATAATTTATTATCCGTTGGGTAAAATTAGTGTTCAATTTTACTCACCAGTTTAGATTCAAATCTGTGTGATCTGCTTTGATCTGTCTAAATCTGCGTGAAAAAAAAAATCGATGTGCAAAAGTATTTCACGCTGATTTTAAAAGATTTCAGCAGATCAAATTAGATTTTAGTTGTTCAATGAACTATATTTAATTGTATTTCATCCAACGGGTTGTCTGTTGAAAATTTTTATTGCCAATACAGCTTTTGGTTTCGATGAATTTTGTAATGAAATGTTTATTTTTGTAAATAGAAAAAATCAATCGGCATGAGCACTGAAAATGAAGTTTTAAATTACAGTAAAGAAGAACGTAAAAATCATATTCTAAAAGAGATCAACTTGCACACGCGTGTTAGTTTTGAAACTCTTTCGGCTAAACTTGGTGTTTCCGAAGATACTGTTCGCCGTGATATTAATGAATTGGACGCCGATTCGCTTTTAATTAAAGTGAAAGGTGGCGCCATGACCAAAGGATATCACTATTCTTCATCGAATCAAACTTATGCGGTTGAAGCGAAACAAGTTATTGCGCAAAAAGCCGTTGGACTTCTTCATGACGGAATGGTTTTAATTGTTGACGGCGGAACTACAATTCGTGAATTCATCCGATTAATTCCAAACGATCTTAATTTGACGGTTTTTACTATTACGGCTCTAACAGCGGTTCAGCTTTTAGATAAACCCAATATCAAAACCATTATGATTGGCGGAAGCATTTCTTCGTACAGTCAGATGTGCGTGAGCGGAGAAGCTTTTCATCAATTGGCCAATATAAAAGCCGATCTTTTGGTTTTAGGAACAAATGCTCTAGACGTTGACGGCGGTTATTCTGATTCGGATTGGGAAACTGTTCAGGTTAAAAAAGCAATGATTCAGGCTTCTAAAAAAACAGCAGTTTTAACGATTACAGAAAAACTTAATACCGTTCTAAAAATGAAAATTGCTAGTTTGTCTGAAGTGAATTATGTTATTACCGAAGAAGAACCAAATCACGAAAAACTACAGCCGTACAAAAGTGCCGTTCCAAGTTTGGTTGTGATTTAATCCCAATTTCTCACTAAAAAATCAATCCAATTTTGATGAAAGATTCCTTTTAAATCTTCATCAGAATAACCATGATTTTTAAAAATCGAAACCAGTTTTTGCAAATCGGCAATCGTGTCTAAATCGTACGGACATTGTTCTGTCCCGAAAGCGCCATCCAAATCAGAACCAATTCCGATATGATTGGCATTTCCTGCAAGCTGGCAAATGTGATCCAGGTGTTTGAAAGCGGTTTCTAAACTGCAATTCATTTTTTTAGGATCAGAAATTCCTCGTTCCCAATTTGGAACCATCATCCAAGCATCTAAAGCACCGCCAATAACAGCGCCTCTAGAAATTAAAGCTTTGATCATTTCGTCGCTGTATTGGCGATTATGATCAACTAAAGCCCTGCAATTGTTATGACTTGCCCAAACAGCACCATTAAAATTATCCAAAGCTTGCCAAAATGCATCATCGCATAAATGTGTGGCATCTAGAATAATATTTAAACGTTCCATTTCTTTCAATAAATCAATTCCATTTTGATTCATTTTTCCAGTTGCATCAGTTCCGTTTGCGTATCGGCCTGGGCCATAATGTGCGGGACCAACAGCTCTTAATCCGTAATTATAAGCTCTTTCCAAATAAGAAATATCCACGATAGAATCGGCGCCTTCCAAACTCAAAATATAGCCGATTGGTTTTTTATCGTTTGGCGTTCCATCATTCCATAAATCAAAATGATTTAAAAGCGATTTTTTATCTGTAAGCTGCGTCATTTCGCCAGCTTCTTCCATGCTTTTGTACCACGCCAACTGACCCTGAGTTTGCGCCCAAGCTTGTTCTGGCGAATTCCATCCGGGAATAATGCTGTCTGGTTTTACAAATCTTGCAATTTGAGTGGCAACTACAATTCCGATATTGCCTCTTCTGAGATCAGGAAAAGAAACTGTTGCGCGTTCGCGATCTGGTTTATCGGTCATTCCTTTTTCCAACTCTCGTAAAGAGGGAACGTTATTTCGTAAATCTCGATTCCATTCCATCGCATTCATGCTGAGATCTAAGTGGGCATCTAGTATAAACATAGGATTTAAAGTTTAAATAGTATTTTTTCGGCCTCGCGCACCAATCGGCCATTGCGCATAAATTTGCTGTTTTTTGTTTACCGCCTGAAGATTATCATATAATGCAACAGTAGGACAGACATGATAAGGTTCGGCATAAATAATATCGCCGATTTCATATTCGTTTTGACCTTTATTCTCAACAACCAAATGTTCTTCTGAATGTGCGGTTGGAATCAAATTTTCATCATTTAAAATGACTAATCTTTTATCAATCGGATTTTCAGAGGAAACGGCTTTATAACCGATATCAACACAAAATGTATTTTTAGTAGGTTTAGAAATAATGGTTCCAACAATTACTAAAGCTGGTTTGAAATCTTGTTCAGGTAAATTGTTTTGATAATTCGAATCCCAAAAAACAAAAGTTCCTGGACTGCATTCTACATTTTCCTGCGATGCATAAAACGGAAAAGTATTGGAACCGCCCGCCACAATTTTTAAATTTTCTGCTTTGCTGATAATCTGTTCAAAAGACTTTGAAGCTTCTAAATTTCGTTCTTCAACAATTCCTTTTATATGACCATCATAAATGTGAATGCCTTTGAAATAAAGATTTTTTAATTGTGAAATAGCATCAATTAATTCAGTCCAATTTTCTGAAATGGAAAAACCAGTTCGATTCATTCCCGTATTTAAATCCAAATAAACAGAAAGAATTAAATTATTTCTTTTGGCAATTTCATTTAAATCGGAAGCTGTTTTCAAATTGTCGATAATCGTGGAAAAACGAATTTCAGGAAATTTTTTAATTAATGAAATCCATCTTTCTGCTTTTAATCCAACAGGTTGGTACGCTAAAAGAATATCTTCAATTTGCTGATTTGCGGCAAGTTCTGCTTCTGCAATTGTAGCACATTTTATTTTCTTGATATTATAAATTTTAAAAAGCTCTAAAACCTCTGCATTTTTATGTGTTTTTATATGCGGACGCAATCGTTGCGTATTGCCTTTCACGTAAGAAATCAGCTTTTCGATATTTTGACGTACTCGATCTTCGTAAACTGCTAAAAACGGAGTATCGATAAGTGTTTCGGAATTAATTTTCCACCAGTTCTTTTGCATAATCTTGGTTTTAGCTATTTAGTTTTGATTTACTTTGATTTTTTTTAAACACATAGAATCATAGGCTTTTGATGCTGGTAAAAAAGGCGTTTCACTTTTTATGAATGCACATAGAGAACTATGTGTAACAGTAATCATGTTGAATATTTTAAACGCATAGAAACATAGTTTTTGATGCTGATGAAAAGGCGTTTCACTTGGCATTAACAAACATAGCGCTATGTTTAATGACTTGTCATCTATTCTAAACTTCAACTCATAAAAAAAAATCTATGTTTCTATGTGTTTAAAAAATATATTTAATACAATTCAAAAAGTGCTTCAACTTCTACAGGAATATTATCAGGAAGAGATCCAAATCCGACAGCGCTTCTTACGCCGATTCCGTTTTCTTGTCCCCAAACTTCTGCAAATAATTCGCTGCAGCCGTTAATTACATAAGGATGTTTTAAGAAATCGGAAGTGCAATTCACCATTCCGAGAACTTTGATTACTCTTTTTACTTTGCTTAAACTTCCAAAATTGGTTACGATTGTAGAAAGCATAGTTAGTCCAACTTGTCTGGCTGCTAATTTTCCTGCTTCAATGTCCATATCTTCTCCAATGCGTCCGATGATTAAAGATTTATCGTCTTGAACAGGTCCGTGTCCTGAAAGATACAAGTATTTGCCGTCTACTAAATACGGTTTGTAGATTCCCAAAGGTTGTGGAGCAGGAGGAAGTGACAAACCTAGACTTTCGAATTTTTCTTGCGGATTTAAACTCATGATTTTAATGTATTAAAGCGTTTAAAATAAATATAAATACAATTCCCAGAACAGAAACTAGAGACTCCATTACGGTCCAGGATTTAAAAGTGTCTTTTAGACTGATATTGAAATATTCTTTGAACATCCAGAAACTCGGATCATTTACGTGCGAACACATTAAACTTCCAGCGCCTACAGAAAGTACAAAGAGATTCGGGTCGAGATCGTGTGATTGTAGTAAAGGTACTAAAATGCTTGCAGTCATTAAACCTGCAGCAGTTGCAGAACCAACACAGACACGAATAATTGCGGCCATCATCCAGGCTAATAAAAACGGATGAATGTTGATTTGATTTAAAGTCGCCACAATCGTTTCGTTTACGCCGCTTACAATCATGACTTCTTTCAAACAGCCAGCGCCTCCAACAATTAAAACAATTAAAGCAACATCTTTTATGGCTTGTGTGTAATCATCCATGACAGATGACATGCTTCTGTTCATTTTTATTCCTAAAGTGTAAGTACAAAGAAGTAGCGATAAAAGCATGATTATACTTGGATCTCCAATAATTTTGCAAATAACGATTAGTTTTTCATTATCTGAAATTAATGGAAGAAGAGAAGTAATTGTTAATCCGAAAACGGGAAAAAGTGCAGAGAATAAACTTAAACCAAAACTTGGCAATTTTCCTTGATTGGTTACTTCTTCCACATTTAAAATTTCATGATCCGATTCGGTTTTGATGTTTTTAAATCTTGTTGAAAACCATAAACCCGCAATTAAAATAGTAGGAATGGCGATTATAATTCCATAAATCAACACCAAACCAATGTCTGCTTTTAGAATACTACTTAAGGCCATAGGCGAAGGATGCGGCGGTAAAAAACCATGCGCCACAGAAAGCGAAGCCAGCATTGGAATTCCTAAATATACTTTTGATAACTTAAATTGATGCGCCACAGAAAAAATCAACGGAACTAAAAGGACAAATCCAACGCTGTAAAAAAGCGGAATTCCGATTATAAATCCAGTGATCATTAAACCCAAACGAACGTATTTTCTACCTGTCCAATTCATAACCGTTTTGGCGATGACATTTGCAGCGCCAGACGAAACGGCAAGTTTTCCAATACAAGTTCCGAAAACAATAATTAAAGTAATCGATCCGAGCATCTCGCCAAGACCTTTTTGTAAGACGGGAGAAATAGTTTCAACTGGCAGGCCAAGAAAAAGTGCAGCCAAAAGAGAAGTAATGATAAACGCGATAAATGGATTGATTTTAAACCAGGCAATCTGTAGAATTAAAAAAATAATGCACGCAGTGAGTATGAGAATGCTCATGGTTTGTGGTTGTATTTTAGTTAGTTATAAGTGTGGTTGGAATTTCAAATATATAAAATAATTTTACATATCGCATATTTTTTGCAAAAACTGCATATTTTTTGCAGTCATAATGTTAAAATTATAGAGAGATAAAAGGAGAATACACCGATGTTTTCTACCTTTATATAAAAATTCGTAAAATGAAAATTGCTTTAATTCAATCCGATCTCATTTGGGAAAATGCGGCTGCAAACCGAGAAAATTTTGATTCGAAAATAAATGAAATTGAATCCGAAATCAATTTGATTGTACTTCCAGAAATGTTTTCGACGGGATTTACTATGAATGCTTCGGATGTTGCAGAAACCATGCAAGGTGAAACTGTCGAATGGATGAAATTAAAAGCAAAACAAAAAAATGCAGCCATAACAGGAAGTGTTGTTATTACCGAAAACGGCGATTTTTTTAACCGTATGTTTTTTGTTTTTCCATCTGGAGATTTTCAATATTATGACAAAAGGCATTTATTTTCGTTAGCCGGAGAAAATGAATTTTACACTCCAGGAACTCAAAAAGTAATTGTAGAATATTTAGACTGGAAAATTTGTCTTCAAATTTGTTACGATTTAAGATTTCCTGTTTTTGCACGAAATGTCGAAAATTACGATCTTCTTTTGTATGTTGCCAATTGGCCAAAAGTACGAACAAATGCTTGGGACACTTTGCTTAACGCTCGCGCAATAGAAAATTTGAGTTACGTTGCAGGTGTAAACAGAATTGGTTTTGATGATAATAATTTTGAGCATAACGGACATACTCAATTAATTGATTTTTGGGGAAATTATATAATAAAGCCACAAGAAACAGCAGGTGTTTTTGTGGCTGAATTGGATAAAAATATAATGTTGGAAACGCGACGAAAACTAAATTTCTTAGGTGATCGTGATACTTTCGAAATTAAAATCTAGAAAGCTTTCCGTTTCTTTTCTGCTTCTTTTTTCTTCTTGTCGTCTTGTTTTTTCTCGACCTCAGGATTAAACGGTATGCTTAGATCAAGAGTTTCGTCGACATCCCAGTTGGACCGGACATCTATGCCTTTCTGGAAATAGTAGACTTCTTCAGAATAGGTTTTGTTTAAGAAATTTCCAGTGTCGTAAACTTTGTTTTTATTGTCATCATAAATAATACGAACAGTAAATTCCTCGGGAACCATTAAGTTGAATTCAATTTTGGTCTCACCCTCAGAATATTCGCTTGCCAGTACATTGTCTCCTTTTTTATTGGTGATTTCTACAATTATTGGAAAACGTTTTACATTGCGTAAATTCAATACCAGATTACCATAATCTTCCAGTTCTTTGGTGGCTAATTTATAAGATAAAGTATCGTTTGTCTTTTCGTAAAAATCGGTCAAAGCGCCTGGTAAGAAAGTAAAACTGTATTTGTTTGAAGGCTCTTTTTTGAAATCAATATATAACTTTTGGTCAAACTCATCATATTCTGTTGTGTACTCAACGGCAGTAGAATCTTTGTTGACTAATGTGATTTTAGATTTATCAAATTTGACTAATGGTGTTTCGGTTTCCAAGGTGAAACGTTCCCTAAAATTAATCTGACCATTTTGTACTGCTTTGATATTTAAAGTGTCCTTTTTTAAGGCTTTAATTTTAAAAGAAAACTTCTTGTCAAAGTTGTCTTTCGATACTTGCATGGATAATGAATCGGCTTTTAGAGGTTTAAACCAAACCTGAAGCGAATCTTTTTTAGGAAATTGCGTTACAATTGTTTCCAAAACATCATTCCCGTTTTTAAGAACAATTTTTGGTTTGGCGTTTTTGTAATTCTGTTTTCCTTCATAAGGTAATAATAATCTATTCCCAGAAGCCTGAATAGGTTTAAAAGCTTTGAAAGGCAGGATTTCTTTAAATAATTCCAATTCATAAACAGTATCTGTCGGAATAGTAATATAGTGTTTTAGAAATCCGATTTTGTCGTCTTTAGGGTTGAATTTATTGTTGCTTCCTTTGTCTTTCAAGGCTACCAAAAGGTATTTTCCCTCTTTTAGATTTTCAAACTGGAAAGTTCTCATACTGTCCAGAGTGTTTGTTATATAACGCGGAAACTCCTTGTAAATAGTAGAATCTTTGAATTTATCATTTACTTCATAAAGCATCACGGAGACAAAGTTGTCAACATATTTTTCGTATGAATCTTTGATTCTTCCACTCAGCTTAAGCGAATCAATATATGCGCCAGTAGAAAAAACATATTTAAACTGATTTAAAACATTTCCTTCGTTGTTGTCAGTAATGGCTTGTCCAAAATTTAAACTGTAAGTCGTGTTGGGCTGTAGAGTATCACGAATTTCAATCTTTATAAATTTACTAACGGTAGTCGGAGTAATAGTGGGTTCGTTTTTAAACGGAGGCGAAATAATTAGCTGTTTATTGGTGTTTTTCAGTTTAATATATTCGTCAAAATTCAGTGTAATAGTATTTCCTTTAAAATTAGTACTGTAATTTTCAGGATAGCTGGAAATCAAAACGGGCGCCAATGTATCTTTTAAACCGCCGGTAATACTACCTCTTTTGGCGCAGCTGATTACTGATATTAGAATAATAAAGGAAAGGTATTTTAAAGTGTTTTTCAACATAACGGTTTTTCAATTTGATTGCACAAAATAACGATTATATTTACTTTAATTGAAATTTTTTAGCGATTTATTAGGATTTAAAACTTTTGCATTTCTTCTGTATTTTTTATCATTTCAATATTTTAAAAAGCCATAATTTCTT
Source organism: Flavobacterium panacis (assembly GCF_024649945.1). GTDB lineage: Bacteria > Bacteroidota > Bacteroidia > Flavobacteriales > Flavobacteriaceae > Flavobacterium > Flavobacterium panacis. The sequence goes on from NZ_JANKMS010000009.1 coordinate 124,235, forward strand.
ACTTTTGAGTTCAAATTTAATTTTCTAAGTTTTGTTAAAGCGATTTTTTCCAATTTTAATTCTCTTTTTATTGCTTTCCTGCAGTAAAAGTGAAAAACCAACGATCTCCTTTTATTATTGGAAAACCGTATTCAGATTTTCTGAAAAAGAAAAAGAAGCTTTGACCGCAAATCATGTTCAGAAACTTTATGTGCGATATTTTGATATCGGATTACATCCTGAAAATAAGTTTCCAATTCCCATAAGTCCTGTTCGTTTTGAAGTCAATCCAAAAGAATATTCGATTGTTCCTGTGGTTTTTATTCAAAACAAAGTCATGCTTTTGCCTAATCTTGATGTAAATGAATTGGCTCAAAAAACGTTTGATTTTATAGAACAAATCAATTCAAAAAATAGTATTCCTTGTCAGGAGATTCAAATTGACTGCGACTGGACTTTGAAAAGTAAAGAGAATTATTTGAGGTTTATAGAGGTTTTTAAAAAGCTTTCGAAGAAAAAACTTTCGGCAACAATTCGACTGCATCAAGTAAAATATTTCAAAAAGACAAAAATTCCAAATGTCGATTCTGGAGTTTTGATGTATTACAATATGGGATCGATTGCGCCAGATTCATTAAATTCTATTTACGATCAAAAAGTAGCGGCAAAATATTTGAGTAGTTTAAAAAAATATCCGCTTCATCTGGATTTTGCTTTTCCAATTTATTCGTGGGGAGTTCACATCAGAAACAATAAAGTAATCGGACTTCGTTCTAAAATAAATATAAAAGATTTACAGAATGATCCCAATTTTGAAAAAACAAGTGAAATTTTTTTCAGAGCAAAACAATCCAATTATAAAAATGGAGTTTTTTATGAAGCGAATGATCTGTTGAAAATAGAAGAAATTACAAAAGAAGATTTAAAAGAAATGGCAGAAGATTTGGATGAAAATCTGCCTGAGAAACCAAATCAAATTATATTTTACGATTTAGACGAATTCAATTTAAACAATTATGAAAAGAATATTTTTGAACAAGTTATTTCTAAGTTTTAGCCTTGCTTTACTTTCGATATACGGAATTATTTATGCCTGCGCCGGAGGAGACGATTGGGATTTTTTTGGTTACAATTCTAATTTTACACCGGAAACTTTTGCCGACAAATCGTATTCGCCTCTTTTTCTTTCGGGAGCAATTTTTTACGGAATTGGGTTTGATACCCAACATAATTCTCGTTTCAATGAAAATATAAAATCAGATTGGGCAGATTATTTAAAAGGAAAAGCAGATACCACGACTGTAAATTATTTCTTGATTGGAGATATAGCTGCAAGATATTATGATGATAAAAATGCAATCAAAAATAAAGAAGAAATCACAGATCTGCATGTTTATTATAAAACAAAAAAAGAGAATAAAAGTTCGCAGAAATGGGGAAAAAAGATCAATTTAAAAGACGAAAAGATTAAAAACTTTGTTGAGTTTTTATACTTAGCACAAAAAATAGAAACCGTTTCAATTAGAGAAGATTTTTGGAGTTATGAACCTGTTGCGGTGAAAACTTTTAATGATGCCAAAATGATTCAGTCTATAGAAAATGTTTACAATACATTATCTGATCCTTTTCTGAAAAACAGGTATTGGTTTTTGACCATGAAAGCACGTTTTTACAGTAATGACAAGCAAAAAGCAATTGATTTTTTTAATAAAACAGAAAGTTCAGTTGCCAAAAATACTTTGTATTATCGTGCTTTGGCTTATGTGGCCGGAATTAATTTTAAGCAGCATAAATATGCGGTTTCAAATTATTTGTATGCTCAGGTTTTTGACAAATGCCCAGAATTGCGTGTAGTAACAGCTTATAGTTTTCAGCCAAAAAACGAATCAGATTGGACGAAAGCTTTAGCGATGGCAAAAAACAATAAAGAAAAAGCGGCACTTTGGGCAATTCATGGATATTATAAAGACGAAAAACAGGCTATCGAAAAAATCTACGAATTAGATCCAAAAAGCGAGCATTTAAACTATCTGGCAACAAGATTGGTAAATTCGTTGGAGCAAAAAATCAATAATTCTTTTCAGCAAGAGAGTTCAGGAGAAAATCAGAAGCCAAAACCACAAACTGTTGCACAGAATAAAGTGGAGAATAAATCGAAAATTGATAACAGTGCTTTTGATTTAGTGGCCAAAATTTCGGCAGCTGGAAATACAGAGAGACCGTATTTATGGGATTTGTCTTTAGGATATTTACAGACTTTAAAAGGAGATTATGCCAATGCTGATAAAAGTTTTGACAAAGCGGCTAAAATACTTCCAAAAACAGAGTTGGCAGGATTTCAGTTGAGATTGCTTCGTTTTGTAAACAATCTTAGTAAAATTGATAAACTGACAGATAAAAATGAAAAAACAATCATTGCAGATTTGAATTGGCTGTATACTGAACTTCCAAAAACTTATAAAGGACAGGAGTTTCGTTATCAAAATGCTTCTTCATGGAGTAGAGTTTACTTGTCTTCACTTTATAAGGAAAAAGGTAATTTGGTAATGACTGAAATATTTGGAGAATCACGTTACAGTTATTGGAACGATGGAAACGCCTTTTATGATAATGAAAAAAATCTCTTGGATATAAAATCATTTTTAGGAAAACAGAATAAATCTGACCTTGAGAAAATCGGTGCTGGAATTTATAGTATAAAACTAAAAGACATCAATAACTTCCAAGCTGTTCAGGCGACTTTTAAAAATAAAATTCCAGAAGCAATTGAATTTATGAAGCAGGCAGATTCGGTTCAGTATTATAAGTTTTTAGGAAATCCGTTTAACGGAAATATAAAAGACTGTCATGATTGTGAACATGCGGCTTATCAGAAAAGAAAGTATACTTTCATGGATTTCTTGACTACTATAAAAGAAATGCAGGATAAAGTGGCGCAAAAAGAAGACGTGTATACTAATAGTCTATTATTAGGAAATGCATTTTACAATATTTCTCATTTTGGAAATGGAAGAACCTTCTATGAAATCAATATTGTAGGTTTTGGATCTAGTCCGTATTCGTTTAGAAATGCAATGAAAAATATGATTACAGATAATTCGCTTTCAAAAATGTATTATCAGAAAGCATTTGAGGCAGCTTCAAACAAAGAACAAAAGGCTAAATGTTTGTATTTGATTTCGAAATGCGAACGAAATGATTATTACAATAAAAAGTACAATGGTATAAACAGTTATTGGGAAATTCAGGATGATAAGGTTAATTTTATTGCTTGGAATTCGTTTAAAGCCTTGAGAAAAGAGTATTCTGATACCAAATATTATCAGGATGTAATTGCAGAATGTGGTTATTTTAATACTTATGTGAATCAATAAAAAATTGAGGCAATGGTAAATAAAATAGAACATATCGGAATTGCGGTAAAAAATATGGACGACGCCAACATTTTGTTCGAGAAAATGTTGGGGGTTCCGTCTTATAAAATGGAAGCGGTAGAAAGTGAAGGTGTTTTGACTTCTTTTTTTCAAACAGGAAATAATAAAATAGAACTTTTGGTTGCCACCAATCCAGAAAGTCCGATTGCTAAATTTTTAGAAAAAAAGGGGGAAGGTATTCATCACATTGCATTTGATGTAGATGATATTGAAGCGGAAATTAATCGTCTAAAAAACGAAGGTTTTGTCTTGATAAATGAAGTTCCGAAGAAAGGTGCCGACAATAAATTGGTGGTTTTTCTGCATCCAAAGAATACAAATGGTGTTTTGGTAGAGCTTTGCCAGGAAATTAAATAAAAAAAGATCCTTTTTATTTTTGAATAAGATGTTGAAAATCAATTTCGTTTTTGAAATTCCGAAAAACTTTTGAAATTAATTACAAATGATGTCCCAAAATATTTGGAGTGAATGAAAAATAGTAGTAATATTGCATCCTCTAAACCGGTCCTATAGCTCAGCTGGTTAGAGCACCTGACTCATAATCAGGTGGTCCCTGGTTCGAGCCCAGGTGGGACCACTTCTTTAGAAATAAAAAGCCTTTACAGAAATGTAAAGGCTTTTTTTGTTTTGCTGAAATATCCTGTTTCAATTTTAAAAATCGGAAGTTAATTTCGATTGATATGGAATTATTTAACTTAGAAAGTGAGATTTAAGTTTAAATAAGTTTTAAATTTGCTAAAATCAGGAAATTCTTATAACGTTTGAAAAATGTTAATAATCATGAAAATGAGGTTTTTACGCCTTCAAACGTTTTCTGAAAAGGGATTACGGAATTCCGTAAAAAAACTGTTAAAATTTGTAGTGTTAAAAGTTGTGTTTCTTTAAAAAACTTATACTTTTGTCCAAGATTTTGTACTTCGAATAGTATTTGTGCGAAATTTCTATTAGAGAAAAATTGTTAAATAATTATAAGCCAGCTGTTGTTAACAGCTTGAATTTATGAAAAATCTAAAAGCCCCATTTTTAGTATTTGCATTAATATTTAGCATGGCAATTGTGTCTGCTTATAATAATCCGCCTCCGCCTAAAATGTACGCTCGTACTGCAAGTGTTAATTCGGAGGAATTTCCTGATGAAGGTGATCCTGAAGGTGATCCTGATTTTGGTGGAGCTCCTGATATGCCAATAGATCAAAATAAGATAATGTTATTAATAGGAGGTTTAGTTTTAGGGACAGCCGTAATATATAGGAAACACATAAAAAAAGCTTCAAATTAATTTGAAGCTTTTTTTTTAATGTGAATACTAGAAGTTTTATTTGTTGATCGAATAAAGTCTTGAGATATATTTTCCAACCACATCAAATTCAAGGTTGATTTTTGTTCCAACTTTGAAATCTTTAAAGTTAGTGTGCTCGTATGTATACGGGATAATTGAGACGCTAAATTCATTTGTTTTAGAATTTACAACAGTAAGACTTACTCCGTTTACTGTAATAGAACCTTTTTCTATTGTAATGTTGTTTAGGTTTTTGTCATATTCGAAAGTGTAATTCCAGCTTCCGTTTGCTTCTTCAATTTTAATGCAAGTTCCGGTTTGGTCTACATGGCCTTGTACAATATGTCCGTCTAAGCGGTCGCCAAGTTTCATTCCCCTTTCTAAATTTACGATATCTCCAGTTTTCCAATCGCCGATATTGGTTTTTAAAATAGTTTCGTCAATTGCGGTTACAGTATACAAAGAATCTTTGATAGCGACTACTGTAAGGCAGATTCCGTTGTGCGAAACGCTTTGGTCTATTTTTAATTCGTTTGTTATGGAAGAGTCAACTGTGATATGAAGATTGTTTTGATCTTTTTGAATTTCGTGAATCCTACCTAGTGTTTCTATAATTCCTGTGAACATTGTGGTTTTATTTTACTAAATTTGCACATCAAAATTAGTAATAAATAAACTGAGCACATGAATAAAAAAGCAGAAAATATAATTGTTGGAATTTCAGTTGGAGATTTAAACGGTATTGGAAGCGAAGTTATACTGAAAACATTCGAAGATTCTCGTATGTTGGAATTGTGTACGCCGGTTATTTTTGCAAATGCTAAAATTCTTTCATTCGTTAGAAAAAGTTTTACCTCGACAGTTCAGTTTCATGGAGTTGATAAATTGGAACAAATTATTCCAGGAAAGGTAAATGTTTTGAATCTTTGGAGAGAAGGTGTTGATATTAACTTTGGAGTAAATGATCCCAAAATAGGAGAGTACGCGATTAAGTCTTTTACAGCAGTAACAAAAGCGTTGAAAGATGGTGAGATTGATGTTTTGGTAACGGCGCCTATTAACAAATATAATATCCAATCTGAGGATTTTAAATTTCCAGGACATACAGATTATCTAGATAAAGAATTGGAAGGCAATGCTCTTATGATGATGGTTCAGGATAATTTAAGAGTGGGATTAATTACGGATCACGTACCTTTAAATGAAGTTGCTTCTCATTTAACAGAAGAATTAATTGCTAAAAAAATTGAAACTATCAGAAAATCTTTAGTTCAGGATTTTAGTATCGTGAAACCGAAAATTGCAGTTTTAGGATTAAATCCTCACGCTGGCGATGGTGGTGTGATTGGAAAAGAAGATGATTTGGTTTTAAAGCCAACTTTAAAGAAAATATTCGATTCAGGTACAATGGTTTTTGGTCCATTTCCTGCTGACGGTTTCTTTGGAAGTGGTCAATATGAAAAATATGATGCAATTGTAGCGATGTATCACGATCAAGGATTAATTCCGTTTAAAACCTTGTCTTTTGGAAAAGGAGTGAATTATTCGGCAGGTTTAAACAAAGTGAGGACTTCGCCAGATCACGGTACAGCTTACGATATTGCTGGGAAAGATATGGCAGATTACAATTCGTTTAAAGAAGCAGTCTATCTTGCGATTGATATTTTTCGCTCGCGTAATCAGTATGAGGAGATTAGCCAAAAACCTCTTAAAATAAAAGAAAAACAGTTATAAACAAAAAAAGGTGAATAAGATTATTAGATTTATAATAATTTTATATCTTTGCACCCCAATTCAGGTATCTAGTTTTAGAACTGAATTGTTCAAATTGATGTTGAAATGAGCAAAACAAAAGAATTTTTAATTCCTTTCGTAGGATTAAAACTAGGAAAACACCATTTTGAGTATCAGATAAATAACGAGTTCTTTAAGAATTTTGAGTACGATGAGTTTCAAAGTTCAGATATTAAAGTCAATTTGCTTTTTGAAAAGAAAAGTACAATGTTAGAGTTAGAATTCAAACACAAAGGAACGGTAAACGTGCCTTGTGATCTAACAGGCGAAGATTTTGATTTACCTATAAAAGGGAAAATGAAGTTGATTGTTCGCTTTGGAGATGAATTTAATAATGATAATGAAGAATTATTGATTTTACCACATGGGGAACATGAGATAGATGTGGCGCAGTATATTTATGAAATGATCGCGCTTTCTGTACCTCAAAAAAGAATTCATCCGGGAGTTAAAGATGGAAGTCTACAGACAGAAGCTTTAACAAAACTGAATGAGTTAAGTGTGAAAGAACAAAAGGAAGAGAGTAACAAAGAAGAAGATATTGACCCGCGTTGGGAAAAATTAAAGAAACTATTAACGGATAAATAATATAGTAAAATGGCACATCCTAAGAGAAAGACCTCGAAAACAAGAAGAGATAAGAGAAGAACACATTATAAAGCTACTGTAGCTCAAATCGCTACATGTCCTATTACAGGTGAGGCGCATTTATACCACAGAGCTTACTGGCATGAAGGTAAAATGTACTACAGAGGGCAAGTTGTTATCGATAAATCTGAAGCGGTTGCTTAATACGTTTTTGTAAATTATACTAGAACTCTCACATAGTGAGAGTTTTTTTTGTTGGTTATAATTTTCGTTTTTTAGGAAAATATAGACAAATTCGTTACGTTTTTTTTTGTAATTTTCAAGTCTTTTAAAAATTTTTCAAATTAATCTTAATTTGAAAGGAAAATAATAGAATATAATGAATACAATCACAGCCGCAATTACCGCTGTTGGAGCTTATGTTCCTGACTTCGTTCTTTCGAACCAAGTGCTAGAAACAATGGTTGATACCAATGATGAGTGGATTACCGCTCGAACAGGAATTAAAGAAAGAAGAATTCTTAAAGATGCTGATAAAGGTACATCGTATCTTGCTATACAAGCAGCAAAGGATTTGATTGCAAAAGCAAATATTGATCCGCTTGAGATCGATATGATTATCATGGCAACTGCAACGCCAGATATGATGGTGGCTTCTACAGGAGTATATGTTGCAACAGAAATTGGAGCAACAAATGCATTCTCATATGATTTGCAGGCTGCATGTTCAAGTTTCTTATACGGAATGTCAACAGCTGCTGCTTATGTACAGTCAGGACGTTACAAAAAAGTGCTTTTAATTGGTGCCGATAAAATGTCATCAATTGTAGATTATACAGACAGAGCAACTTGTATTATTTTTGGAGATGGAGCTGGTGCAGTTCTTTTCGAACCAAATTATGAAGGGTTAGGTTTGCAGGATGAATATTTAAGAAGTGATGGTGTAGGACGCGACTTCCTTAAAATTCCTGCAGGAGGTTCTTTGATTCCACCTTCGGAAGACACTGTAAAAAACAGACAGCACAATATTATGCAAGACGGTAAAACGGTTTTCAAATATGCTGTTACCAATATGGCAGATGCCAGCGAATTGATTTTGAAAAGAAATAATTTGACAAATCAAGATGTTGACTGGTTGGTGCCACACCAAGCTAATAAACGTATTATTGATGCTACTGCCGGAAGATTAGAATTGGACGATTCTAAAGTTTTGGTAAACATCGAAAGATACGGTAATACTACTTCTGGAACTTTACCATTAGTATTAGCTGATTTTGAAGATAAGCTTAAAAAAGGAGATAATATTATCTTTGCCGCTTTTGGTGGTGGATTCACATGGGGATCTATCTATTTAAAATGGGCTTACGATAAGAAATAAATTAAAACTAAAAACGAATCATTATGGATTTAAAAGAAATTCAAAACCTAATCAAATTTGTTGCAAATTCGGGCGTTGCAGAAGTGAAGTTAGAAATGGATGATGTGAAAATCACGATCAGAACAACTTTAGAAACAAATGTAACTGAGGCAACTTACGTACAGCAATTACCAGCTCAGGCAGCTTTACCACAAGCTACAGTTCCACAAGTTACAGCTCCAACAGTTGTAAATGTAACTCCAGAAGCACCAGCTGCTAACGATTCTAAATATATTACTATAAAATCTCCAATCATTGGTACATTCTATAGAAAACCATCTCCAGATAAACCAGTTTTCACAGAAGTGGGAAGTACTGTATCTAAAGGTGATGTTCTTTGCGTAATTGAAGCAATGAAATTATTCAACGAAATCGAATCTGAAATTTCTGGTAAAATTGTGAAAATTCTAGTTGACGATATGTCTCCAGTAGAATTTGACCAACCTTTATTCTTAGTTGATCCATCATAAAAATTTAGATTTTAGATTTTAGATTTTAGATTGATCTGCTTAAATTAATACAGACATCTAAAATTATCTAATTCTCAAATTGTCTAATTATCTAATTAAAATAAGATGTTTAAAAAAATATTAATTGCGAATAGAGGAGAAATTGCACTACGTGTAATTCGTACATGTAAGGAAATGGGAATCAAAACTGTTGCAGTTTACTCTACAGCCGATGCAGAAAGTTTACATGTTAAATTTGCTGACGAAGCGGTTTGTATTGGTCCTCCTCCGAGTAACTTATCGTATTTGAAAATGTCAAATATTATTGCAGCTGCAGAAATTACAAATGCAGATGCAATTCATCCAGGTTATGGATTTCTTTCTGAGAATGCTAAATTCTCTAAAATCTGTCAAGAGCACGGAATTAAATTTATCGGTGCTGCTCCAGAAATGATCGACCGTATGGGAGATAAAGCTTCTGCAAAAGCTACAATGAAAGCGGCAGGAGTACCATGTGTACCAGGTTCAGACGGATTATTAGAATCTTACGAACATGCACAAAAAGTAGCTGCTGAAATTGGCTACCCAGTTATGATGAAAGCTACTGCTGGTGGTGGTGGAAAAGGAATGCGTGCGATCTGGAAAGAAGAAGAGCTTTTAAAAGCTTGGGAAAGTGCGCGTCAAGAAGCTGCTGCGGCGTTTGGAAATGACGGAATGTACATGGAGAAACTTATTGAAGAACCACGTCATATCGAAATTCAGGTTGTTGGAGATGCTTACGGAAAAGCATGTCACCTTTCTGAAAGAGATTGTTCAGTACAACGTCGTCACCAAAAATTAACTGAAGAAACACCTTCACCTTTCATGACAGACGAACTTCGTACAAGAATGGGAGAAGCCGCTGTAAAAGCTGCTGAGTTCATTAAATATGAAGGAGCTGGAACTGTAGAGTTTTTGGTTGACAAACACAGAAACTTCTATTTCATGGAAATGAATACTCGTATTCAGGTAGAGCACCCAATTACAGAACAAGTTATTGATTATGACTTGATCCGTGAGCAAATTATGGTAGCTGCTGGAATTCCAATTTCTGGTAAAAACTACCTTCCTGAATTACATGCTATTGAAGTTCGTATTAATGCTGAAGATCCTTATAATGATTTTCGTCCTTCACCAGGAAAAATTACTACGCTTCATATGCCAGGAGGACACGGAGTACGTTTAGATACTCACGTATACTCAGGATATAGTATTCCACCAAATTACGATTCTATGATTGCTAAGTTAATTACAACGGCACAGTCTCGTGAAGAAGCGATCAGCAAAATGCGTAGAGCTTTGGATGAGTTCGTAATAGAAGGTGTGAAAACTACAATACCTTTCCACAGACAATTAATGGATGATCCAAAATATATTGCAGGAGATTATACAACTGCATTTATGGATACATTTAAAATGAATACTCCGGAATAATTATGAAGGCTGTCAATTTTTTGACAGCCTTTTTTGTTTTATAAGCCTATTATTAAAATTCCAATTCAAAAATCCCAAATTCCAAATCTTAAATTTGGAACGTGAGATGTTAAACATGAAGTTTGGAATTTGGAATTTCAAAAATTAGAATTTAATTTTTAAACTTGGAATTTGGCATTTATCTTCAAGGTGACACTTTTTGTGTTTACTTATTACACACCTTTTTTCTCTTTTACACACCTTTTTATATTTTTCATTTTTTGGCATATTGAAGCAAACCCTTTAAAAATAGGCTTTTAAGGCGTTTGGCATAGTTCTTTTCTTTTACGGCATAATAATTTCATTACCTAAAGCGTAAACAACTATTAATATTAAATATACACGTTATGAAAAATCTATTTTTATCAGCCGCAATAGTATTAGGAAGTTTAACTTCATTTGCTTCAACTTCACCAGTTACAAATACAATTGTAAAAGTGATTTCAATTGAAGATGATTACACTGAAATCAAATTAGAAGAATTGCCAGCCGCAATTACAGACGCTTTGAAAAAAGCATATCCTGAAGCAGTAATTACAAAAGCATATAAAAACGAAAAATCAGAGTATAAACTTGATGTTACTGTAGGTGACAAAGTTGGAAATCTTTTCGCAAATGCAGACGGAACTTGGATTAAACAATAATCTTTAACCGTTTTAGAATTTATTAATTACAATTAAAATATACACACTATGAAAAATCTATTTTTATCAGCCGCATTAGTTTTAGGAAGTTTAACTTCATTCGCTTCAACTTCACCAGTTGCAAATACAATTGTAAAAGTGATTTCAATTGAAGATGGATATACTGAAATCAAATTAGAAGAATTACCAGCAGCAATTACTGATGCTTTGAAAAAAGCCTATCCAGATGCTGTAATTACAAAAGCATATAAAAACGAAAAATCAGAGTATAAACTTGATGTAACAGTGGGCGACAAAGTTGGAAACCTTTTCGCAAATGCAGACGGAACCTGGATTCAAAAATAATCTAATCTAAGATTTTGTGAAAATCCAGATCAAGAATACTAAGATCAAATTAACTATATTAAAATACGACTATCATGAAAAATTTATTTTTATCAGCCGCAATCGTTTTGGGAGGTTTAACATCATTTGCTTCAACTTCGCCAATTTCAACTACTATCGTAAAAACAATCTCTATCCAAGATGATTTTACAGAAATTAAACTGGAAGAAGTTCCAGCAGCAGTAACAGATGCTCTTAAAAAAGCGTATCCAGATGCTGTGCTTTCTAAAGCATTTAAAAATACAAAATCTGAATACAAGTTAGAAGTAACTGTTGGAGATAAAACAGGAAATCTTTTTGCTAACGCAGACGGAACCTGGATTAAAAAATAATTTAAAATATAACCCTTAAAACTATTACTATGAAAAAGTTGATTCTATCGGCAGCAATTGTTTTAGGCAGTTTGTCGATGCACGCAGAAACCACTGTTGTAACCAATCCAATGGTACAAACAGTTAATGATCAGGATGGATATAAAGAAGTAGACGGAGTTCCAGCAGCTGTAAAGAAAGGCTTAGACGACGCTTATCCTGGTGTAGTGCTTGAAAAAGCATGGGTAAATGAAAAAAAGGAGTACAAAATTGAGATAACCGTTCGTGGTGAAAAATCGATCGTTTATACAGATGCTTCTGGTAACATTCTTAAAAAATAATTTAAAACCATAATATTATGAAAAAGTTAGTTTTATCAGCAGCGATTGTGTTAGGAAGTTTATCTGTAAATGCTACAGCTCTTCCAGCGATTTCGATCACTCAATCAGTATTAATTCAAGATGGATTTACTGAAGTAGCTGCAGACGCCGTTCCGGCAGCAGTGAAGTCTACAGTTGAAAAATCATTCCCGAATACTAAGCTTGAAAAAGCTTATAAAAACGATAAGAATGAATACAAACTTGAAATTTCAAGTGGAGACAAGAAGTATACTATTTATACAGATGCTTCTGGTAACATCATCAAAAAATAATTAAAAAATCAGCATCATGAAAAAATTAATCTTATCAGCAGTAATTCTTTTAGGGACAATGTCAATTCATGCTAATGTATTGCCTGTTTCAGAAGAGAATAAAACAACTGTAAGTATTCAATCAGAATACACAGAAGTTACTGCAGATGCTGTGCCTGCTGCTGTAAAAACAGCTTTGCAGACAGCTTATCCGGGAGCAAAACTGGATAAAGCATTTGTAAACGATAAAAAAGAATACAAACTAGAAATATCAGTTGGAGACCAAAAGGCTACTGTTTACTCAGATGTCAATGGTAACTGGTTGAAAATATAATTAGGTGAATTTAGATTTATGTTTTTGGTGAAAAAGAGATTGCGACGTGCAATCTCTTTTTTTTTTTACATAATTTTGTGAGAATCCAATTTTAATAGTCTTATTTTAGCAAAAAACTCCCTAAACACAAATGCCCAAGATATTATTGATAGAAGATGACATCGCGTTTTGTAAACTGTTAGAAAAATTTCTAATGAAAAAAGCGTTTGATGTAACGATTGCTTTCTCTGCTGCAGAAGCACGTACGGCTGTTAAAAACGAATCTTTCGATTTGATTTTGACTGATCTTCGTCTGCCTGATTCTGATGGTATTGGATTGATGTCTGAATTTAAAGAGTCTTACCCTCAAATTCCAGTTATCTTGATGACAGGTTACTCCGATGTAAATACTGCTGTCAAAGCAATTAAAAACGGCGCAGCCGATTATATTTCGAAACCATTCAATCCTGATGAAGTACTGCTGGTTATTACAAATGCATTGCAAGCTCCAAAAATAGAAGAGGAGGAAGAAATTGAAATTCCAGTAAAAAAGAAAAAAGCAGTTAAAAAATCAGATTCTGCGGAAAATGAATTCGTAAGAGGAATTTCTGTCGCATCAAAAAAACTTTGGGATCATATTCAGTTGGTAAGTCCAACAGATATGTCGGTTTTGATTATTGGTGAAAGTGGTACAGGAAAAGAAATCATTGCAAAAAGTATTCATCAGCAAAGTCAAAGAAAAAACAATAATTTTATCGCAGTCGATTGTGGAGCTATTCCAAAAGAATTGGCCGCAAGTGAATTCTTTGGTCATTTAAAAGGATCTTTCACAGGAGCAATCAGTGATAAAATGGGTTATTTTGAAGCGGCAAATGGCGGAACTTTATTTTTGGATGAAATCGGAAATCTTTCTTATGAAAATCAAATTCAGTTATTGAGAGCACTTCAGGAACGAAAAATTAAACCCGTTGGAAGTAATAAAGAAATAAACGTCGATATACGCATTATTACAGCAACAAATGAAGATTTACGTGAGGCAGTAAAAAACGGTGATTTTAGAGAAGATTTATACCATAGAATCAATGAATTCTCGATTCAGTCTCCATCTTTAAAAGATCGTGACGAAGATTTGATGGTTTTTGCTGATTATTTTTTGGAAAAAGCCAACGAACAACTGAATAAAGATATCATCGGATTTTCTCCAGAAGTAGTTTCTATTTTTCAAAATTACAACTGGCCGGGGAATTTGCGTGAATTGCAAAACTGCGTAAAACGTTCAACACTTTTGTCACGTGGTGATTTTATCGAAAGTGACGTGCTTCCAGCAGAATTCTTTCAAATTCAGAAACAACCAACTTCAAGCAGTAGTTTTTCATTGTCTGAAAATGAAAAAGAAGCTATTATTCATGCTTTATCAAAAGCGCAGAATAATAAATCTGAAGCGGCAAAACTGCTTAAAATTACAAGAAAAACACTTTATAATAAATTGAAGCAATACAATATAGAATTAGAATAAAGCACTTTTTATAAGTGCTTTTTTTTAGTCCCAGCGGTACGAAATATTTATAGATAATAGCTGTAGTTAGAGTTGAAGAAGCTCCGTAAGGAGTGAAATGTTGATTTAATTTTTAAAGTAATCCAAAATTAAATCTTAAGGACTTAAAAATTTAGCTCAAACTAAGCTCCAGCGGAGCTAAATATTTATAGAAAATAATAACCACACCAAGAAAGCTCCATCGGAGCGAAATATATTTCGCTCCGATGGAGCTCTTTTACGAACGAATGTTTTCTTTCTATAAATATTTCATCCCTCTGGGATTCTTTATAGGGAATAAAAAAAGGCTGTCCGAAAATTAAAACGAACCTTCCGAGAATCGTCTGTACGAAAAATTTCCTCATCAGTTATCCAAATAAAAATTGTTATCTTGGATTTTCGGACAGCCCATGCAATATTTAAAATCTTAAGGACTTAAAAATTTAGCTCAAACTAAGCTCCAGCGGAGCTAAATATTTATAGAAAATAATAACCACACCAAGAAAGCTCCATCGGAGCGAAATATATGTCGCTCCGATGGAGTTCTTTTGCGAACTAATATTTTCTTTCTATAAATATTTCATCCCTCTGGAATTCTTTATAGGGAATAAAAAAAAGGCTGTCTTGGATTTTTCGGACAGCCTTTCCTATTTTATTTCTTGTTTTAATGCTTCAAAAAGAACAATAATTTTTTGTTCTAAATCGCTATAAATGCTTTCTATGTCGAGAGTGTTTAAATCTTCTTTTTCTAATGTCTTTAAAATCTCACCAATTTCTTTCGCTTGAATTTGTCTGAACATTGGAGCAATTCGGTGAGAAATAGATTTTATTTCATCGTGATTGTGCTCTTTTACGGCTGTTTTTAATGTGCCTAAATTCTCAACAGTCGTTTCTACAAAAGATTTTAAAACTTCTTTTAAAGCTGAATCATCCTGTCCCAGAAAATCTTTTAAAGTTTCTAAAGAATAAATTTCAGACGAATTTTCTCCGTCACTTTCTACAGCTTCAATAACAGGAATTTCTTCATGATCTAAAATATGCTGAATAGTCTCCAGTAAGATTTTTGGCGAATAAGGTTTTTTAACAACCGTTGTAAAACCAGCATCTTTATAAACCGAAAGATCTAAATCTGTTCGTCCTGTAAGAGCGATAACAGGCTGATTTTTGAAAATGGTTTCAGGAAGTTCTTTCAGCTTTTCTAAAAACATAAAACCATCAATTCCTGGCATCTGAATGTCGGTGATTACAAAGTCAAAACGAGTATTTTGAATGGTTTCTAAAGCTTTAATCGGATTGGTAAAAGAGAAAACTTGATGTTGTTCTTGTTTCAAAACACCGCTAGTCAAGTTCAAGAGATTGATGTCGTCATCAACCACGATAAAAGTCTGTTTTTTGGTGCTTTTGTATGACTTGTTTGTTGCTTCATTTAAAACAGGCTGACTATTGTCAAATGACAACGGTAATTGAATAATAAAGGTGCTTCCTTTTCCAAAAATACTGTCAAGATTTAAATTTCCGCCTAGAATAGAAATAATCTTCTGGCAGATAGATAATCCTAAACCGGTACCACCATATGTTTTTTCGATGTTTTCATTGGCTTGTGCAAATTCTTCAAAAACCAATTTCTGATTGGCTTTTTCAATTCCTATTCCAGTATCTTGAATCGAAATGGTAAAAGATTGTTCGTCATTCGCGTAAGCGGCAATTCGAATATAACCTTCTTCAGTAAACTTATAGGCATTTCCGATAATATTGGTCAAAATCTGTTTTAATCGGAAAGGATCACCAACAATTCGTTTCTGGAACTTTTCGTCCACATTAATAATTAAATCAATGTCTTTTTGCTTGTAAACAGTTTGAATGTTTCGAGCAACATCTTCAATGATTTCAGGTAATAAAAACGGAACTTTTTCAATCGTGATTTTTCCAGCTTCAATCTGAGAGAAATCCAATAAATCTTGAACAAGTTGTGTAATATATTCAGACGAATTTTTAATGTTTTTAATGAAATAAGACTGTTTGGTATTAACATCTGAATTGCCTAAAAGTTCAGAATAACCAACAATCGTACTCAAAGGTGTTTTTAGATCATGACTTACGGTCGAAATTAACTGTTCTCGGCTTTTAAGGAGATTTTTAGTTTTAAAATTGGCAATTTCCAGCTGTTTTTTATAGACTTGAGATTTAGAATAATCACTAACAATTAGAATAGAAAAGAAAACAGTCAGCAATAAACCAATAACGGCAGAAGCAGTGACAATCTCGTTTACTCTTTTTAAAGATTTTTCTTTTAATGAATTGCTTTTAATGGAGTTGTTAATAATTTCTCTCTCAATAATTCGAAGTATTTTTCGAAGCTGATCTGATATTGCGATTTCATTTTGAAGTAGTTTGTTTTCTTCAAAGTTTAGAGATTCTTTTTTCTTTTCTGCTTTTAATTTTACCGAACTCAAAAGTTTTTTAGAATTGGCCAAAATCGAATCAGAAGCTTTTTTACTTAAGGTATTGGTGCTGTCGTCTGGAATATTCGAGTTCATATAATCAACATAACGTTGTAAAACGTTTCGCTGATAACTTCCTAATTGGTTTGGGTTTTTGGTAAAATCTTGAAGTTCCAATTTTCTTAAATTGAACTCCATTTTTGTGATTTCTTCAATCGCATTGTTGACAGAAGTTTCGTCGTCTGCTTTGTTTTTTATTTCGCGTAGTTGTTTGATGTTTTCTGTCTTTTCAGCCAAAAAAAAGGTTACACTATCCAAAAGCGTTTTCTGATATTCGGTGGTAACAATTTGTTTTAAAGTATCGATACGACATTTCAGCGAATCGGTTTCGGAAAGATAATTTCTAAAATCTTTTTCAGAGTTATTTTGAATGGTTTGTCTGGCTAAACTTTCTGTTTTATAAACATTAGAATACAATCTACTTACTCTAAGAATTTTATTTTTTTCTAAAGCAATTTTATCTTCCAATTTATTGTAAACCACATTTTCAGAGTACAAAAACCATCCAACTGTAACAACCAAAGCCAATAATGCAACATAGCTGAATAAAACTTTAATTGCGGTGTAACTTTTTTTGCTCTCCATATTTTGCTGAAAGGATTTTGGAAATTTAGGAATTCTATAAACTCGTGCAATTTATCTAAAAAAAACTGTTTTCGGAATATTTAAAGTGCCGAATATGTTACATAATTGTAATGTTTGCAAACGAAAACAGCCGTAGATTATATAAAATCTACGGCTGTTTTTTTTATGTTTTTATGATTAACCCTTTGGGTGAAATTATTTTAAACACATAGAAACATAGTTTATCTAAACTTGAAAAAAGGCGTTTCACTAGTTTAAATACACATAGTTTAGCTATGTGTGGAAACTTGTTTCTTTCATTCTCTTTTTCCAACACAAAAATCTATGTGTCTATGTGTTAAAATGGTTATGTTTTAATTTCACTCAACGAGTTGAACTATAAAGTTTCACTCAACCATTTAAAAAATTCACCTTGCCAAACCTGAGCATTTTGTGGTTTTAAAACCCAGTGATTTTCTTCTGGGAAATACACAAATCTACTTTTGATTCCTCTTAATTGAGCAGCTTGAAAAGCTTCTTGTCCTTGACCAATTGGTACACGGAAATCTTTTCCTCCTTGGAAAATCAAAATTGGTCTATTCCAGTTCTGAACCAAAGTTGCAGGATTAAATGTCGTATACGCTTTTTGAGCTACAGCATTATCTTTTTCCCAATAAGCGCCACCAAAATCCCAGTTGTTAAAGAAAACTTCCTCAGTTGTTCCTAACATTGAAACGGTATTGAAAACGCCATCGTGAGCAATAAAAGTTTTGAAACGGTTTTTGTGAATTCCTGCTAAATAAAATACAGAATATCCTCCGTAACTAGCACCAACACATCCTAAACGAGTTTTGTCAACATAACTTTCTTTAGCAATATCATCAATTGCAGAAAGATAATCGTCCATTACTTGTCCACCCCAATCTTTACTAATTTTTTCATTCCATTCTACACCATGTCCTGGCATACCGCGACGGTTTGGAGCAACCACTACGTAACCTTTAGCGGCCATTAAAGAGAAATTCCAACGGAAAGAATACGATTGTGTTAAAGCACTTTGTGGTCCGCCTTGACAATATAAAAGTGTTGGATACTTTTTAGAAGCATCAAAATTTGGAGGTAAGATTACCCAAACCAACATTTTTTTGCCATCAGTTGTAGTAACATAACGTCTTTCTGTTTTGCTTAACGTTAAAGATTTGTACGTTTCTGTATTTACATTAGAAAGTTGTTTCCAAGTATTTTTCTTTAGGTTGAAAGAAAAAATTTCACCAGCATGATTCATGTCAGTTCTAGTCACAATAATATCATCACCAGCAAATCCAACTAAATCATTTACATCAAAATCGCCGTTTGTCAATTGACGAACGTTGATGGCGATTTTAGTTAAACCAGGAAAATTAACAGAGAAAATTTGTTTTGTTCCATCAATTGGCGCTACAAAAAATACTGTTTTCCCATCTTTACTCCAGATAAAATTATCTACAGTACCGTCCCAGTTTGCAGTTAAATTGGTTTTGATTCCTTTAAACTCAACAATAATGTCATTTTTATCAGACTCGTAACCGTCACGTTTCATTTGCAACCAAGATAAATTTCCTGTTGGAGAAAATTGTGGCGCAGTATCGTAACCTAAATTGCCTTCAGTTCTATTGATTGTTTTTTGAGTTTCTAAATTGTACTCATAAATATCGGTATTAGTAGAAATTGCATAAGCAGTTCCCGCTTTTTTCTTGCAAACGTAAAAAATGCTTTTGCTGTCTGGTGACCAAATATAATCTTCGTCACCTCCAAAAGGTTTTTGCGGAGAATCAAAAGTTTCACCTTTTAAGATGTCAATTCCTTTTCCACCATTTTTGTTTTCTTTATAAAAAACATGATTGAATTTCCCTTCGTTCCAAGTGTCCCAATGACGATAATCTAATCCGTCATAAATTTGAGCATCAGATTTTCCAAGGTTTGGATAGTAATCTTTTCCTAAAACTTTGTCGAGTTTTACTTCTTCATTATAAACAATAAATTTTCCATCAGGAGAAATATTTTTATCCGCTAAGATTTCTTTTGTGTCTTTAATTTCTGTTGCATTTCCTCCAGTTACAGGAATCGTATACAATTTTGAAGACGATTTATTTTCTTCTACAGAAGGTGTAGAAACTTTAAAAACAACATTTTTTGCATCTTTAGAAATGCCAAGAGGTGTTACTCTTCCTAATTTCCATAACAATTCCGGCGACATTACATTCTGTCCGATAGCGTTTAAACTCATCATTATTAAGGTTGTTAATACTACTTTTTTCATAATAAAAATTCAATTTTTTGTGGCGCTAAAAATACAACAATTAAATTCCAATTAGTTAAATTCCAAATTCCAAAAACTGTTAAAATTCGGGTAAATTTTTTCCGCCACGAATTCACGAATTTTTTTTAATAATCTTTGAGAATAATAATTCGTGAATTCGTGGTTGTCAACATTTTGAAGTTAAAACTTGGAATTTGGAATTTTCAAATTTGGAATTTTATTTAGTAATTTAACCCAAGTTTGGAATTTGGAATTTAAATTTTGGAATTTACTATTATGGAACTTAGCTATTGGGAAATAAAAAACTGGTTTTCAAATATTGAATACACCATTGTAGGCAGCGGAATTGTTGGACTTCATACGGCATTACGCTTACGCGAAAGATTTCCAGTTGCTAAAATTTTGGTTTTAGAACGTGGGATGTTACCACAAGGAGCCAGTACCAAAAATGCTGGTTTTGCCTGTTTTGGAAGTCTTTCTGAAATTATGGAAGATTTAAAAACACACTCAGAAGATGATGTTGTGCATTTGATTGAAAAACGTTGGAAAGGTTTACAGTTGCTTCGAAAAAAACTCGGAGATTCGGCAATTGATTTTAAACCTCACGGCGGATACGAATTGTTTCTGAAAGAAGATGAATTTGGTTTTAATGAATGTATTTCGAAAATGCCTTTTATCAACGAAATCTTAAAACCTCTTTTTAAAGCTGAAGTTTTTGCTAAAGAAACCGACCGTTTTGGGTTTGGAAATATTCAGGATTATCTCATTTTTAATCCGTTTGAGGCGCAGATTGATACTGGAAATATGATGCAAGAATTATTGAGGCAAGCAGTTTCAGAAAATATTTTAATTCTAAATCAGCAAACTGTAACCTCTTATGCAGACGCAGGAAATCATGTCGAGGTGGTTTTAAGTGATTTTAGTTTTAAAACCCAAAAATTACTTTTTGCAACCAATGGTTTTGCGGGAACTTTAACCCAAGGAGCGGTTAAACCTGCCAGAGCACAAGTATTAATTACAGAGCCGATTCATAATTTAGATATAAAAGGAACGTTTCATTTAGATAAAGGGTATTATTATTTCAGAAATATCAACGATCGAATTTTATTAGGCGGAGGACGAAATCTGGATTTTGAAGGTGAAACGACAACTGAATTTGGTCAGACGAAAATTATTCAAAATAAATTGGAAGATTTACTGAAAAATGTAATTTTACCGAATCAGGATTTTCAGATTGCACACCGTTGGAGTGGCATTATGGGAATCGGAAATAGTAAAAATCCTGTTGTTTCTCAATTGTCTGAAAACGTGTTTTGTGGAGTGCGTTTAGGAGGAATGGGAGTAGCAATAGGCAGTTTAATAGGAACAGAATTAGCAGATTTAATATAATGGCAGCACCCAAAAAACCGGCACCGAAAAAAACAACCGCAACTAAACCGAAACCTAAAACGGCTTCTAAAAAAGGAAATCGTTCCTTGGTAGAAAAAATTAAATGGTTTTTTATTAAAGCTGCTTTATGGTTTTTTGGATTATCAATCGGATCGGTAATATTTTTTAAGTATGTTCCAGTTCCTTTTACGCCTTTGATGATTATTCGTGCTATTGAAAATAAATGGGCAGGAAAAGAAGTTTATTTTGATCACGATTGGGAACCGATTGAAAAAATCTCCATGAATTTGCAGAAAGCAGTTATTGCAAGTGAAGATGCTACTTTTTTAACTCACAATGGTTTCGATTTTAAAGCGCTTCAAAAAGCCTATAAAAGCAATGAACGCGGCCGCCGAATTCGTGGTGGAAGTACTATTTCGCAACAAACTGCGAAAAACGTTTTTTTATGGCAAGGGAAAAGCTATTTGCGTAAAGGTCTTGAAGCTTATTTTACTGTTTTAATTGAATTGATTTGGGGTAAAGAACGTATCATGGAAGTGTATCTGAATAGTATCGAAATGGGCGATGGTGTTTATGGTGCTTATGCAGCAACAGAACATTGGTACCGTAGAGATGCTTCGAGTTTAACAGCAATGCAGGCGGCTGGAATTGCGGCAATCTTACCAAATCCGAGAAAATTTAAGGCTACAGGTTCGTCAAGTTATATCAACAGAAGAAAAGAACGAATTGTTCGCGAAATGCGATATGTTGGAAAAATCAATTATAGTGGTAAGGATGATAAGAAGTAAAAAAACGCTTTTTGCTTTTCTAATCTTAACCACAACGTTGACATTTGGACAAGGAAAAACTTCAGAAATAGGTTTTATATCCGATAACGATTTGTACACTTCGTCTAAAAACGATATGTACTACACCAACGGATTGGAAATTTTTTATCGGTTTTTATCAAAAAATGATAATCCAAAAATCAATAAGAAAATTACAGAATTCCGTGTCGGACAATATATTTATAATCCGAGATTTATTAACGAAACTTCAGTCGATGTAAATGATCGTCCTTTTACGGCTTATCTTTTTGCTGAAGCTGGACGCAGTTTTTTTTACCAAAGTGAATCTGTTTTAAAAACCGATTTTCAGTTGGGTTTTATGGGACCAAATGCTTTGGGAGAAGAAACACAGGTAGGTTTTCATAAAATTATTGGATACAAAAAAGTGTACGGTTGGGAAAATCAGCTGCATAATGCTTTTGGAGTGCAGGCACATGTAATGTATTCAAAAAAGATGTTTCCTTCAAAACACAATGATTTTGTAGATCTTCATTTTCAGTCCGAAGCTAATTTAGGAACCATTTTTACAGGAGTTTCAACGGGATTTATGGCAAGAATCGGATTTAAGAAATTGCTTCCGATTTACGATTCCAATATGCACGATGCATCAGTACATGCTAATGCGCAGCCAGATATTCGAGAATTTTATTTCTACATAGCGCCAAGTGTCAATTATCAGTTTTATGATGCGACAATAGAAGGCAGTATGTTTAACGATACAAGTCCAATTACTTTTGATTTGGAGCCACTTCGTTTTAATGGCGAAGCAGGTTTAAAATATCGACATAATAACTTCAATATTTCATATTCTTTCATTTACCGCGGAAGAGAATTAAACGATCCAGGAATTGATACCAACGCTGGATATTTTTATGGTTCTATTCGAATGGGCTTTTTGTTGAAATAGTTTTTTTGAATGAAATTGAAGTTATTATTACGGTTGAATGAATTTTTAGATTTCTAAATAAGATATTTTTTCAATTGCCTCCAGCTTTAGCTGGAGGTTTTTTGTTTTCAATAAATAGGCTTTAGCCAAATATTTTGTTTTTTGGCTAAAGCTTATTGGGTAATAGCATTTTTTACGATTTAATACGTCTCATAAATAATCTCATCCTCCATTTTAAGTTTCTTATCGAAAGAAACATACAAGAACAATTGTCCTGCTGGAGATTCGCCAGCATCGTAACCTATTCTGAAAGTATCTTCATCGTCAAGAATAATATCGGAAGGTTTTAGGCTTTTAACATCTTCATCGGGATGTTTTTCCTGAATGAATGTTAAAGCATCTTTATTCAACTGATCGAAGTTTTTGTGTAGTTTGGTAATAAGTGGACGCAGTTTTTCCATGTTTTGAAAAGTTTGAACTTCGGTGGAAACATAAAGTTCGAAACCTTCAATAACTAAGTTTGCTGCATATCTTGAAGAAGAAACATCGTAATTGAAAACACCAATTCTGTCAATTGTATAATCTTCTTCTTTGATTAAATTGTTTGAATAATCAATTGTTTTTAATTCCGGATTTCTAGAAGTATCCAATTCAGAGATTTTGTTATCAGAACAATATAAAGTTCGTAGCAAAGTATTTTGACTGATGTCCAAAACACTAAGATGATTGTAAAAACAACGTAAATCTTCAAGGTTTGTATTGTTTTGCAAATTTAAATTTTTGATGACATTATTACTGCATCTTACCGTTTTCAAAGAAGGACAACTGCTGATATCAAGACTCATTAATCCATTTTGGGTGCATTCGAGATAGTGTAAGTTTGGTTTATTGTCCAGTTCAATTCCGAAAATATGATTATAGCTAAAATCCAATTCTTCTAAAAGTGGATTATTTTCTAAAGAAAGATCCGTCAACAAGTTCCAGTGGCAAACTAGTTTTTCAAGAAGTGTATTGTTTTTTAGTTTTAATTTTTTGATTCGGTTAAAACCGCAATTTAGATATCGGAGTCCTTTGTTTTCAGATAAATCAAGCGATAGGATTTCGTTTTCACTGCAAATCAATTCTTCTAATAATAAATTACGGCTACAATCCATAACTTGAAGTTTATTATAAGAACAATCCAAACTTTTTAAAGCAGTAAAATATTCTAATCCATCGAGGTTTTTTAGTTTTTGTACAGACAAATCTAATAATTCCACTTTCAAAACATCATTGGTTTGAATGGTTGTTTTATCCTGCGAAAAATTCTCAAGAATATATTGTCTGAAATTGAGATCGGTGAAAAAATGCGTAATATCCATATTTTACTAAAAGTTGAAATTCTTTAATTTCGTTTTTTACTTCTTTAGAGGTTAATCCATTTCCATATCTTTTGAAAATTCCTCCCATTTTAGATTCAGGAATTCTTTAGTCTGTTCTACAAAATTGGAATCGACATCTTTTAAAGTCTGCACTTTCGGACTTAAAATTGCGTTACCATTTTCAAAATAAATAAAAGCGCTAACATCGTCATCTCCCCAAAAGAAAGGAAATACAATGGCTCTATTTTCTGGACTTTCGCTTACATATTTTTCTAAACTTATAATAAAAGCAAACATCGGAATCATCTCGAGGTAGTTTTCGCTAAAAAACATCATTCCGAAATGCCATTCTTCTGCAGTTTCATCATAATCAGAAAAAACCATTGCTTCTCGATAATTCATCCAACCATCAATAACTTTCTGATTAGTGTTGTCATTGTAAAATTGAAGTTGCTCAGGAGTCAGATCCATTTTTGAATACATTTTGCGGCTGTCCCACCATTCCAACCAGTTTTTGTTTAATTCCGGTTTTTCAGGTGAACTGTTTAGAAATTTTTCCAGCTGCGTTTTGGTAATTTTTACTTTGCAATATAATGAGCTTAATTCAGACATGATTCTAGTGTTTTGTTGTAAAATGTTTTTATTACAAATATTTTTTGATCCATATTTTTCTTATATCAGATGTAATCCTAACAAGTTTTATTAGAGAATGAAATCAATAGTATTTATGTTTTAAATAAGAAATTCCAAACGGAATTACGACCAGCAAAATCAATAAGATTATATTGGTTATAACGAGTTTTGATTCTCGTTTTATATGCAGTATAAAAGTTTCTATAATAATCCAGCCAATCCAAATGAACAGAATACCGAAGGCAAACATCATCAGAAGGAAATTGTCTGACATAAAATTGTTTCCTCCGCCCGAAGATGGGTTCATTTCTGAGTAAATATAACAGACGTAAAAAATCAGAATTACTAAAACTCTTATGATGACATGTATTTTTAATGCCGTTTTGTTCATTTTTAAGGAATTGTATTAATGACGATTATCGCACTGAAGATAAATTTCTTCATTTGATTTATCTATAATTGAAATTCCTGGACATCCAAATGATTCATATAAAAAGCCAAAAATAACTGGTGGTTTATTTTTAAAAAGTTTACCCGTCCATTGATTGATAACGTCTTGACCTTCTTCATAATTTAGAGGAGCAGGTGAGGTACCTTCGCTCTGGCTGTATAATTTTTCGATTATAATTTCTTTTGTTTTAGCATCTATTACAATAAGACGTTTGGCATAAAGTATTTTTTCTTTGTCCATATAATCTTGAAGGAAATACTGGTAAGTACTTGTTGCAAAACCATAAGTATTACCAACGGAATGTCCTTTTACAATGTTTTGATCTTCACTTTTCATTGGTTTTGACGGAAATTCTTTGGCTGTAATTTTTTTCCAGTCAACAGGAATTAAACGTTCTTTTGCAAACGGATTTTCTTTTCCAACATAGACCAAAGCGTCTCGATAATATTCGCTGAAACCTTTTAGATATTTTTTGTTGATTTCAAAACCAATCATAAAATCATAGTTGTGATAAGGCCAGTCTTCTTCTGAAGTATATCCGTTTAAAAATGCTGCCGTTTTCAGGTTTTTTACCAAAAAAGAAACGTACTTGTTTTTGGCATAATCATAAATGAAAAGAGAATCGGTTTCTGAAATATTGATTTTGGATAAAAATCTTTTTCTGTAGTTTTTTTCGAATGTAAAATACTGTGCCTTGATTTTTCCCATTTTTTCCAGATTTGGCAACGCTAAAGTATCTTTTTCGTCATCTACAGGATAAATATCCGAAAGAGATACAAAAGCAACTTCACTGCTGTCTTTTGGCATTAGGGTAAATAAATTAATGCTTTCTTTTCTCGGACCTTGTTCTTCTGTTTGAAGCGTGTCGGTTTCGGCAATTGCATTTTTAGAAGTATCCTGCTTTGTTGTATTGGCAGATTGTTTCTTTTCGCAGGCAGAGAAAAGAACTAAAAATGTGGCAGATATCAGGAATAATTTTGTTTTCATTATATGAGTTTTGATTTTGAATTGATTTTTAGATTTGAAAAGTCAACGGTTTATTTTTGGGTTAGTTTAATCGCTTGATTTTTTAATCTTTTTCTAAAATGAAAATAACAAATAAGGCTGATTATGAAATGAGGTGCAATCATGGTAAATAGAAATTTCCAGCCAATTAAGAGTGTACTAAATTCAGTGCCTTTTTCGAGTAAATCGCCTATCATAAAACAAAATAATGTTCCAAACGGAATCAGGCAATAAGTCAATAAGGAATAAAAACTGTTTTTTCTGATTGACTCATATTGGTTCAGAAAAATCGAAAGGGATAAAATCGATAGTATAAAAACAAATCGTAAGGAGTAAAAAAAAGTCAAAGCAGAAATTATAGTTAAGAAAAAGTTGTTGTCTTCTTTTTCTACATAAAGCAAATCAGATAATAAATAATGCGAAATGATAATGCTTAGTATAGAAATCAGTAGCCAGGTTTTTATAAAGTAAAATGTCATTGTTTTTCTTTTTTAATGTTCTGTTGACGCTATAATAGTACCGTTATGTTTATTGAAAGTAATCGTTTTATTTGGCCCTCCAGAAAAGAGTGTTAAAGTCAGCGTAGTGTCTTTTTCATTTTTAAAAATGATATCCTTTGCAGTTCTGATTTTCATATTCGAATCATCATTCATTAGTTGTAAATCGATGCATTTGAATGCTCTTTTTTCGAAAATCCCTTTTTTCTCAATTACTTCAAGCCACGGATAAGCCATCGGACTGTAGCAAACAATTTGTGCTCGATAATTCTCGTTGAGATTTTTATTTTGATATAAACCTAAAGATGTCATGGAGTTTACTAAAGCAAAAAAAGGCAGCATCATCGGTAGAATACTAAGAATTAAAGCAATGATAAGTCCTGCTAAAAGTAATTTTGCCAGTAGTTTTTTCCAAAAAACAACAATTACAGTAAAACTTAAAATGAACCAAAGCCAAAATAAGATTATATCACTGTAATATCCTCGAAGACTTATTTCTTGAAAATAGTACAACAAGCAGTCTATCGCAAGAAACGAACTTGTAATTACATAAACGGCTAAAAGGTATTTTTTATTTCGGCTCATATTTCTTTGAGATATATTGAAAAACAAAAACGGTTGTGCATGATAAAACCAAAATAGGCAGAACAGAAAAAGAAAGTGTATAATGTATTTCTTCGTTAAAATCATACGTACTCCACGAAGATTCTCTTTCTACAAAAATGCTGTAATTCCAAAGAAACCATATTCCGATTAAGAATAGCAACTGAATCGTAATCTGTAGATATTGATTTTTAAGGAAATAAAGAATGCGAAATAAAAGAGTTAAAGAGAATGCTCTAAATAAAGACATAAAACAAACATCTTCTGCTAAAGAACAATCAAGACATGCACTTGACATTTTTTCAGAAAAACTTCCCATAGCCCAATATACCTCTAAAAAAGTAGCGGTAAATAAGAGTATTATCACCAAAGAATATTTCTTTAAAAGTCGGGTTGTGTTATTTTGAAAGTTCTCGTTCATTACTTGCAATTATGGATGATTTCTTCTTTTGAAGGATTGGATTTGTTGCCCTGAAGTTCTATTTTTTCAATTTTATTTTCTTTAAGAAGCTGACTAAAAATGCAATAATTATCGAAGTTTTTGTTTGAAAAAAAGTACAGCAGATTTATTTTTTTAATGCTTGGAAAAGATATGTTTCCATTAATGGTATGATTTTCATTTAAAGCAAAATACCCTTTTACATTTTCTAGTTTTTCTAAAGTTATGGATGTTAATAAATCAGAATATTCGACACTGAAGTTTTCGTTTACAGTCTGCAGATTCTTAAAACAATTTAATGTTGAGATATCGCTATTCATAATCATAAACGTTTGAATTTCTTTAAGCTGATCAAATCCTTCAATGGTTTTAAGTCCAGAATTTCCGATGATAAATATTTTTTCTACTTTAACGAGACTGTTAAAACCTGAGATTTTAAGTAAAGGATTGTCAGTGTATTTACCACTATTGTTTCCAAAAGTAATATCGCCATTGATCAAAATTAATTTGTTGAATCCGTCAATTTGTTTGAGATAACAGCCCGAAAGGGTAAAATCTCCGTTTACTTTTTCGAGATTCATTAATCCTTCAATAGATTGCAGTTTTTTTAATTTGATAATCAATAAATCGCCGTTGATTTTTTTAATGCTGCTCAGTGCATTTAGATCTTGAATTCCTTCTGATAAATCTAAAGATAATGTATCGCCAATACTCAAATTTCCGTTGATGTAGGTATAATTGTTTTTCCCAAAATCATCAATCTCTTTTTGAGTTTTTAAATTGATATTCCCTTTGAAAATTTTATCTGTTTTTTCAATTTCTAAATTCACTTTTTCTTTGTTTTGATTTGAAGGTTTTGAATTTTGACAGGAAACAGCAATTGAGTTTATAATGGCGAGAAATAAAATTAGACTGAATTGTTTCATGAATTTTTAGTTTTAGAATTTTAACTTCCGCAGGCAATAAAATAAGTTGGCAATCCATCAATAATAATTGGATCTTCGTCTATACCTTCAAAAAATACATGATCTCCCAATTCTTTATTGCTTTGCTGGTTGTGCGTTTTTTGAAGAAATTCTAAAGCTGTAAAATTTTTACCATTATCTGCTTTTAACTTTGCGATAATCTCTACCTGATATTCATCTTCATCTGGATATTCGTCAAAAACATTTTCGTCATCATCGATTAAAGTTTCGTTTTCAAGTAAATCAGAAGCCTCTGTAATCCAGGCCATATATTGAATTTGTAATTCTGGTCCTTCAAATACGATTTCAGTAGGTTTCCATTTTTCATCGGTTTTGTAGATATCTTTCTGATATTGGATAATTTCCCTATTCAGGATTTCAGAATCATTATATGATTTTGTAGAAAAACTCCAAGCAATATTGTTTAGTGTCATATTTGTAATGATTATTGATGGTTTACACAAAAATATGAAAACCTTTACTAAAGAAATATCTTTCAAAAATATATTTATAACCGAATACGTTTTTGATTTAAAAACTTAATACTTAACCTTTTGATAATATGGTGAATAGTTTTAATTTTTACTTTTAATTAAAATTTAAATTATGGATATTAATTGGAATATAATAGGAGTTGTAGCTATTTTGGTTGTTGTTTTAGTGGTACTGACAGTCAGAAAAAATCTAAAAGAGAAAAAGAAATTAGAAAATCTACTGAACAACGATTTTAAAAAAACAGAAAAAAAAGACGTAGATGCTGATGATTCAGCGAATGAGAAATAATCAAAAAACGAAACCCGACAGGTTTTTAAAACCTGTGGGGTTTAAACTCTAAAATATAAAAAGTAAAAACCCTTGTAAAATATTTTACAAGGGTTTTGTTTTGTGGAGAATACCGGATTCGAACCGGTCGCCTCTACGCTGCCAGCGTAGCGCTCTAGCCAAATGAGCTAATCCCCCAAAAGTGTATAGCAAATAAAGCCAAATAATTTTCAAAAAACAAATTTCAGAGTCTTTCAGGATAATTATTTTTCAAAAGCGTAACTTTACTTTAAATCTAATTTTATGAGTACTGAAAATCTAAATGGAAGTTTAGAAACTTCTTTTCAAAATACCATTGCAATAGTCCAATTTGGTCATCCTGCCAGTAATTCTTTTCCACGTAGTCTGTTAGATGCTTTGACGGCTGAGATAAACGCTTTAAGTCGAAATGAAAATGTATCGGTTATTATTTTAAAAAGTGAAGGAGCAAAAGCTTTTTGTTCTGGAGCTTCTTTTGATGAACTTTTATTGGTAGAAAATGAAGAACAAGGTGTCGAATTCTTTTCTGGTTTTGCTCATTTGTTAAATGCCATGCGAAATTGTAATAAGTTAATCATCGGTCGCGTACAAGGAAAAGCAGTTGGAGGCGGAGTCGGAATCATTTCGGCCTGCGATTATGTTTTTGCAACTCCTGAAAGTGATATAAAACTATCTGAACTGGCAATCGGAATCGGACCTTTTGTGATTGAGCCTGCTGTTTCCCGTAAAATCGGTAAAACAGCAATGACCGCAATGACGCTTGCGCCAAATGAATGGAAATCTGCAGAATGGGCTTTTCAAAAAGGACTTTATTCCGTATTAAGTACAGCAGATAATCTGGATTTGGATGTCGAAAATTACGCTCAAAAATTGAGTTCCTACAATCCTGAAGCGTTGTACGAAATGAAAAAGATTATTTGGGAAGGAACAGAACAGTGGGAATCACTGCTCTTTGAACGCGCCGCAATTACAGGAAAACTGGTTTTGTCTGATTTCAGCAGAAATGCTTTGCTTCAGTTTAAAAAATAGGTATGATATAAGTCATTGATTTTAGACAAATAGTAACATAGTTTTGAAAACATTTTAAAATCAATCCGTCACTATATAAATTATTAAACATGACTATTATTGCGTTACTTCAAAAAGTAGACATTGCAGAGAAAATTAAAGATGCTCCCGACAACGGTTATCAAATAGGTGTTGTCATTGGATCTTTTATTCCGTTCCTGATTTTAGGCGGAATTGCTTTGTGGATGTATAACCGTGCTAAAAAAAGAGCTAAAAACGGCAATTAATTTGTAAATTTGCAAGCTTAAAATTAAAAATCGATGAGTAATATCAGAATTACAAAACAATTTAGCTTCGAAACCGGTCACGCTTTGTACGGTTACGACGGAAAATGCAAGAATGTTCACGGGCACAGTTACAAATTGTCGGTAACCGTTATTGGTTCGCCAATCACAGACCGATCGAATGTAAAGTTCGGAATGGTAATTGATTTTTCGGATCTAAAGAAAATTGTAAAAGAAGAAATTGTCGATCAGTTTGACCATGCGACTGTTTTCAATCAGACAACTCCTCATATCGAATTGGCTAATGAATTGAAAAACCGCGGTCATCATGTTATTTTAGTAGATTATCAGCCAACAAGTGAAAATATGGTGGTTGATTTTGCTGAAAGAATTATTGCAAGACTTCCGGCTGGAATTTCACTTTTCTCGCTAAAACTTCAGGAAACTGAATCGTCGTTTGCAGAATGGTATGCTTCTGATAATCTGTAATTAGTCAAAAGTCAAAAAGTCAAAAGTGAAATGTTTTTGCATCTCACATCTCACAATTCACATCTCACAATAATGAAAAAAATATATTTTGCTTCAGATCAGCATTTTGGTGCGCCGACTCCAGAATTGAGTTTGCCTCGTGAAAAGAAATTTGTGGCGTGGCTGGATGAGGTTAAAGAAGATGCAGAAGCTATTTTTCTGTTAGGTGATTTATTTGATTTTTGGTTTGAATATAAAACGGTTGTTCCAAAAGGTTTTGTTCGAATTTTAGGTAAACTGGCCGAAATTCGCGACAGCGGAATCCCGATTTATTTTTTC
Source organism: Flavobacterium panacis (assembly GCF_024649945.1). Lineage (GTDB taxonomy): Bacteria > Bacteroidota > Bacteroidia > Flavobacteriales > Flavobacteriaceae > Flavobacterium > Flavobacterium panacis. Next base: position 155,823 of record NZ_JANKMS010000009.1, read on the forward strand.
GTCGGAAACCATGATTTATGGATGAATGATTATTTTGAAACCGAATTGAATATTCCGGTTTATCACGATAATAAAGAATTTACTTTTAACGGAAAGACCTTTTTGATCGGTCACGGAGACGGAAAAGGTCCCGGAGATAAAGGCTATAAAAGAATGAAAAAGGTATTTACAAATCCTTTTTCAAAATGGCTTTTCCGTTGGCTTCATCCTGATGTTGGAGTGAGTTTAGCACAATATTTATCAGTCAAAAATAAACTGATTTCGGGCGATGAAGACATTAAGTTTCTTGGAGAAGAAAAAGAATGGCTGATTCTTTACGCCAAAAGAAAACTAGAAACCAAACATTACAATTATTTCGTTTTTGGACATCGTCATTTACCAATGATCCGTTCTGTTGGTGAAAATTCAGAATATGTCAATCTAGGGGACTGGATTGGTTATTTCACTTATGGTGTTTTTGATGGAGAAAAGTTTGAACTTCACGAATTCAAAAAATAATTACTTTTTCGCATTCGGATAAATACCAATTTTATGCGTTCTCAAGATATAACTGGATAATTGTTTGCTGTTTGAAAGCTGAAAATTAATCGCATTTGAAGCTTTTTTCGGCATATGACATTCAATACAATTATCGGCCAATAATTTCTCAGAAGTTGTTTTTAGTGTAGTTTCTTTATGTTTTAAACCCTGATGACAAGTCATGCAGATTTTAGAATAAGAAGCCATATTTTTAGAAGCATTTTCATGCGGATTATGACAGGTTATACAATCCATTTTGTCGCTTTTCATAAAACATTTGCTTTGCGCCATTAGGCGGAATTGATTTCCATGAACATCAAATTGAGCAGTGTCATTGATACTTCGGGTTTCGCGAAAGTATTCAGATAAATTATCTCCAGGTTTGAAATCAAAACGGGATTTCAATTTCATTCCGTCATTTCCTGCGTGGCATAAAGCACAGGCATCTAATTTCTGCTGTCTGCTCAACGATTTAAAGCTGGTAATGCTGTTGGCTATTTTAATATTTGGGTTTTTCAGGTGAAAATCTACATGTTTTTTCGCTGGACCATGACAACGCTCGCAGTCAATTCCGTATACAATGGTTTTTTTATTGATGGCATCTTCAACATCCATCGACATAAAATTTTTCTCCGAAGAATTCTGGTTAACTATTCTGGAACTGATATTAGAACTATGACAAGCATAACAATCTTTTACTACCATTCGTTCAAAATAGGGTTTGTCGGCAGGAAACCCCGGACTTGTTGCCCAATTGTTTATAGAATGGTAAAAAGAAATAGGTAACTCGTAAGTGTTGTTGTTTTTCCAATAGACAGAAGTTTGTGCATGTTTGGTGCCAAAAACAATTTCGAATTTATAACGCGCTGTTTCTCTTCCGTTTTGATACAAGACCTGAAACAGACTGTCGCCTTGTTTTTCCATCACCAATTTGGTGTCTTTATCGTAAATAAAAGTATGATTTTTAGAATCGAAATCTCCAGAAACATTTTCTAAGATTGCGGGAGCGGTAGCTTTAAAATGAGAACTGTGAAAAGACATATCAGATTGTACTTTATGACATTGTACACAGCTTTCTGAACCTGCGTAATCAGTACCACGCGGATCAATGTATTCTTCTGATTTATTGGAACAACTGACAAAGAAGATTGTCGAGATAATGAGTATAAATAGAAATACAGCTTTTTTCATTGCTGTAAATATACTTTTTTTTGAATTGAATCAAAATATATTTCAATAATGAAAAAATGTTGTTAAAATATTTAGAATGTTTCTTAATTCATGCCGACTCCGTAAACATATTCATCTAGTTCGATTTTAAATAAAGAACCCTCAACCAAATCTTTAATTGATTTTAGTTCGGTCATATTTACAGCCAAATCGATTGAATTACATGGAGTCTTCAATAAAAATTTATGACAGGAGTATTTCATTTCACAAGCTTCACAACAGGCATTTTCAATCATGCTGTCTTCGATTAAATCACAGAAAAGATTCAATTCCTGAACGGTAAAGTAAAAGCCGGTTTCTTTAAAAACCAATTGTATTTTGTCGGAAATAGTCATGTTATGATCTTTCCAGTAAAATGCTATTCCAAAGTTATTATGATATATCTGTTCAATTTCTCTCATCGTAAATCCTTTTATTTCAACAAATATAAATATTATTTATATTAATTCTAAATAAAAAAATCATAAAAATTTGAAAAATATTTTTCAACCATATAAGTGATATAAGATAATAATAAGTTATACCGATTTGAAATTCTTTCATAAAAAAAGACTCCGTATTTTTGGAGTCTTTTATTTTTTTAAATGAACTTATATTCCGTATATGGTTTGAAACCTATTTCAACCATTTTTTTAAGTTAGAAAGAAATGCTGTCTGCTGATCAACAAATAAGTAATGTGAGCAGTTGTCAAGAAATACAAAATGGTTTTCTTCAGTTATTGCTTTCATAGATTTAATTTGTGCCGATGAAAAAATACCATCTTCTTTTCCGTAAATCCCATAAACTGGAATGCCAACAGTTTTGATTTTCTTTAAAAGAGGTCTGCTGTCGATGTTGTTTTGTTTTTCATTTTTATAAAAAAGCAAAGGCGCGTTTTTGTTGCGAATATTCGTTTTATAAAATTCTCCAGCTTCGTAACTGGCGTATAATTTTTTAGATTCTGTGGTTGGGTTTGGCATTTTAAAAAAGCCATTTTCTCCTGCAAGTTCATAACAACCTTTTCTGTATTCGGCAGAATTTTTATTTAGATTTTCTACAACATTGATTCTTTTTAATTGTTCTGAGTCATTGCTGTATTTCTTTTTCAGCGTATCTAAAATGTGATTGTACGTTTCTTGTTGCGAAAATAAAGCGCCAGCCAAAACTAAAGCGCTTACATTCTGCGGATATTTATTTGTATAAAGTGTCGCCACCAAACCACCGAAACTGTGACCAATAATAATCGCTTTTTTTAAATGATATGTTGCATAAATAGAATTTAAATCTTCAAAAGCTTCTTCATAAGTAAAAGTTGCTTTAGGATCTGTAGATCTTCCTTCTCCTCTTCGATCATAAGCAATTACATAAAATCCTTGATCGGCAAGATTTTGAGCTGTTGTTCCTTCGAACAAAGTGGCGTTTCCGCTTGGTCCGCCATGAATAAAAATAATGGTTTTATTCTTTTCATTTCCGTAGGTTTTGATGTAAAGGTTTTGTCCTTTCGCGAAAAGCGATAAAACGAAAAAAAATATAACTAAAGCTTGTTTCATTTTTTGGAATTTAAAACGGAATCGATTTGAAGTTTTTATTTTAATAAAACATGAAGAATGGTGTCTTTTACAATGTAACGGTCATCTTTGATGTCATAATCTTTTAAAATAAGATGTAATCTTAATGTTTTATCTTCAATTTTAATATCATCGTTAAAATAAAGACTTTCTTCAAATTTAAATTCAGCTAGTTTCTTTTCAAATAGAAAGTACTTTTTTTCAATTACTTCATATTTACAGCAAGTACCAAGTAGATATTCGAATTTTGATTTTATTTGGATTTGATCATTTTCGAATCTTACATCATTTTTACCCTCAAAGAAAAAGAGAAATAAAGAAAATAAAAGAGCACCTGAAATTCTATCTATTAAATAGCTAGAAAAAATAAAAAGTGGTGAGATAATGTAAAATCCAAAATATAAAGCTTTCTTTTTAAATAGTTTTATATAATAAAAGAACAACACACAAGCTGATACAAAAAAGAGAATTTTTAGGATAAAACGTAAATTTGAAATTAATGTGACGTCAAAAATTACATTGAAAATAAAACCCATCAGTAGTATAATCAAACTTCCTAAATGAATCTTTAAAAGTATCTTCTTGAATTTATTCATTTACTCCAATTTATGGTGTTCATCCATATCTCTTTTAAGATCTAAATTTCTAAAGGTTGGCGATTTCAATGCAGTGAAAACTACAGTTAAAAGCGTAACACTTCCTCCAAAAATTACAGAAGTTACAGCGCCCATCAGTTTCGCAGTTGCACCACTTTCAAAAGCACCTAATTCGTTTGAAGATCCAACGAAAATGGAGTTTACGGCACCAACACGTCCACGCATGTGATCTGGTGTTTTAAGCTGTAAAATAGTCTGGCGGATTACAACTGAAATTCCATCAGCCAATCCGCTTAAAAATAAGGCGAAAACGGAAAGCCAGAAGTAAGTCGAGAATCCAAACAAAATGATTGATAAACCAAAAACAAAAATGGCAATTAAAAGTTTCTTTCCTGCATTTTCATACAAAGGCACATAAGCCGAAACCAGCATCGTAATAAAAGCACCCACAGCAGGAGCAGCTCTTAAAATTCCGAAACCTTCTGAACCTACTTTTAAAATGTCTTGTGCAAAAACGGGTAATAATGCTACTGCACCTCCGAAAAGAACCGCAACCATGTCTAGTGATAAAGCGCCTAAAACAATTTTATTTTTGAATACAAAAGTCAATCCTTCCATAAGACTATCTTTTATGGATTCTCCCATTTTCGGATTTACGATTGGTTTTTGACTGATTTGAGACAAGGCAATCAAAGAAAGAATTGAAAACCCGAAAACCAAACACATAGACCAGTGAACACCAATCCAGTTAATAGAGAAACCCGCCAAAGCTGGTCCCATAACCGCTCCAATTTGCCAAACCGAACTGCTCCAAGTTGCAGCATTTGGATATACTTTTTTAGGAATGATCAGTGATAAAAGAGAGAAAATAGTCGGTCCCATAAAAGAACGAACAATTCCGCCAAAAAATACTAAAGCGTAAATGGAATATAAAATAACATGTGTAGACCAGCCTCCAACTACTTTTGGCCAAGTCAATAAGAAAAGCCCAAAACTAATTACTGAAAATCCTAAAATACATTTTACCAATAGGCTTTTCTTTTCTCTCTGATCGACAATATGTCCCGCAAACAAAGACATCGAAACGGCAGGGATAATTTCCATTAAACCAATAATTCCTAACGAAAGCGGGTTTTTGGTTAAGCTGTAAACTTCCCATTCAATTACAATAAACTGCATGGACCAGGCAAAAACCATGGCAAAACGCAATAATAAAAATATGTTGAATTCTCTATAACGAAGCGCCTGATACGGATCTCGCTTACTTGATTTAATTTCTTCCATTTGTTCTGACATCTTTCAGCATAAGCTGTGTTGAAATTGTACCGTTCCATTCATTTTCAGCAATTGAATACGCCAGTTGAAACGGATTTTGATTTTGTACAATATTTAATTTTTTTCCGAGTCCAAAGCCAATTGCGGCAATTCCGTCGGAGTTATTTTGTTTAGCGAACAATCTTAAATGTTCTTCTTCTGCACCTAAAGTTTTGGCATAACCAGTGTCTTTTACGTCTGTAGTCATAAAAACGGGTGTCATGTTTTGTGGTCCAAAAGGTTCAAATTGTTTTAAGATTCGAATGAGTTTTGGTGTAATATCAAAGAAATTGATTTCGGCATCAATTTCGATTTCTGGAACACGCATTTCTGGTAAAATAGTAGAGGCAACACATTTCTCAAAAGCAGCTTTAAATGCATTGTAGTTTTCTGCTTTTAAAGTCATTCCTGCGGCATACATGTGGCCTCCAAATTGTTCTAAATGTTCAGAGCAAGCATCTAATGCATTATAAACATCAAATCCTTTTACGGATCGGGCAGAAGCGGCGTATTTATCTCCACTTTTAGTGAAAACTAAAGTCGGGCGGTAATACGTTTCGATTAATCTTGAAGCTACAATTCCGATCACGCCTTTGTGCCAGTCTTCCTGAAAAACAACTGTAGAAAAGCGTTCTTCTTCGTCGTTTTCTATAATTTGCTGGAAAGCTTCTTTGGTAATTTTTTTGTCTAAATCTTTTCGGTCTGCGTTGTATTGCTCAATTTCCGAAGCAAATTGTTGTGCTTGTTCAAAGTTGAATTCCGTTAATAATTCAACGGCATGATTTCCGTGTTTGATTCTTCCAGCTGCATTAATTCGAGGAGAAATAATAAAAACGACATCCGTAATATCAAGAACTTTCTTTTTTACCTGATGTGTTAAAGCTTTAATTCCAGGTCTTGGTTCGCTATTGATAACTTTCAATCCGAAGTAAGCCAAAACACGATTTTCTCCTGTAATCGGAACAATATCGGCAGCAATTGCTGTGGCAACTAAATCCAGATATGGAACCAAATCTTCAATAGTTTCATTTCGGTTTTGACCTAAAGCCTGAATCAGTTTAAAACCAACTCCGCAACCGCATAATTCATCGTAAGGGTAAGAGCAGTCTTCTCTTTTTGGATCTAAAACGGCAACGGCATCAGGAAGAAATTCTCCCGGACGGTGGTGATCACAAACAATAAAATCGATGTTTTTTGCTTTCGCGTAAGCAATATGGTCAATTGATTTGATTCCGCAATCTAAAGCGATGATTAAAGAAATTCCGTTATCGTCAGCGTAATCAATTCCTTTATATGAAATGCCGTAACCTTCGTCGTAACGATCTGGAATATAAGTGGCAATATTTGGATAATGTGATTTTAAATACGAAGAAACTAAAGAAACCGCCGTTGTTCCATCAACATCATAATCTCCGAAAACCAGAATATTTTCCTGATTTTCGATGGCTTGCTCGATTCTGGAAACAGCTTTATCCATGTCTTTCATTAAATATGGATCATGAAGATGTTCTAATGACGGACGAAAGAAGGTTTTGGCTTCTTCAAAAGTTTCAATTCCGCGCTGAATCAACAGTGTCGCTACAAAATCTTCTACATTTAAGGCTTGTGCCAAATGTTTGATTTTTTCTTCAGAAGGTTTTGGTTTTAAAGTCCAGCGCATTTTTTAATTGTAGATTTTTGATTTTAGATTTCAGATTTTGAAAATCGTTTAATCTGATGTTTGTTTTTGCCACGAATTCCACGAATTTCCACTAATTTAATTCGTGTTAATTCGTGGAATTCGTGGAAAGAAAAAAATTATTTCGCTTCTAAAGCATTTCCTTCAAATTGAATTCCTTCCCAACCTAAGTTGATGAAATTTCTAATGTTTTGGTGATTTGTTCCGTTTGGATCGCCTAAAACTTCTTCAAAATAAAAAGCGCCAAAACAAGCTAATGTTTCTTCTTTGCTTAGGTTTTGCAGTTTTGCGAAAGAAAACAATTTGCAAGAACCAGAATTTTCGCCTGCTGCGTTATGTTGTGTTCCATTTTGAAAAGCAGTTGGAGTAAAGTTGTAGTTTTCTTCAATTACTGCAATAGTTTCAGGAAATGTGATTTGTGTTGGAGTTTGTTTTACTTTTTCTAAAAAGGCTTGAATGCTCATATTGTGGGTCTGTTTTTTTTGCCACTGATTAAAATGATTTTAATGATTTTTTTGCCACGAATTTCACGAATTAACACGAATTAAATTAGTGGAATTAGTGGAATTCGTGGCAAACTTTTTAATTAATCTGTGTTAATCATTTTATCCCGATAGCTATCGGGAGTGGCTGAAATAATTAATCTATTCTTCTTCGTCTTTTGAGTACTTACTCTTTTTGGCTTCTTTTTCTATCGTTTTTCCCGCAACAACCACAACGATTTCTCCTCTTGGTGCTGTTTTTTCGAAATGTGCTAAAACTTCTTTGGCAGTTCCACGAACGTTTTCTTCGTGTAATTTTGATAATTCGCGCGAAACGCAAACTTGTCTGTCTTCACCAAAATACTGAACAAACTCGCTTAAAGTTTTAACGAGTTTATGCGGTGAAACGTATAAAATCATGGTTCTTGTTTCTTCGGCTAAAGCCAAGAATCGAGTTTGACGTCCTTTTTTGTCAGGCAGAAAACCTTCAAAAACAAATTTGTCATTTGGTAGTCCGCTGTTTACTAAAGCAGGAACAAAAGCCGTTGCTCCAGGAAGACATTCTACCTCAATTTTATTTTCAACACAAGCGCGAGTCAATAAAAATCCAGGATCTGAAATGGCTGGAGTTCCAGCATCTGAAATCAAAGCGATGGTTTCGCCGGCTTTCAAACGTGCAATTAAATTCTCAGTTGTTTTGTGTTCGTTGTGCATGTGATGGCTGTGCATGTGCGTGCCAATTTCAAAATGCTTTAACAGTTTTCCGCTTGTGCGCGTGTCTTCCGCCAAAATCAAATCGACTTCTTTCAAAACCCGAATGGCTCTGAAAGTCATGTCTTCAAGATTGCCAATCGGCGTTGGAACGATATATAATTTGGACATAATTTAGTTTAATAATTTTAACACGAATTGCACGAATTGACACAGATTCTAAAACTTTAAAAATTGCACAAAGAAAAAATTGGTGCAAATTCGTGAAATTGGTGTTCTATTTTTTTAAGAGAATTTTTTCTCGATAATTCCAAGAAAACGTTCTGCGTAATCGTCTTTTCCTTCCCAGTCGTTATAATCTGGTTTTACCATGTTTTCGATAAATTCCTTTGCTTCGGCATAAGAATCAAAAGTTAATAATTGATTTAAAACACGGCTGTAATCTTCTGTACTGTTTCCAAAAAGATTTTTAGTGAAAGCAATTCTGTCATTCAAATCGATATGGAAACCTCTTGCCAGTTTTTCATTCAAACTTACTGGTTTTGCTTGCGCAGGAGTTTCAAGAATAGCAGTTTCTGCTTTTTTCTCTTCCTTTTTTTCTGCTGCAAAATCATTAATAGAAGGAGCTTTTGCTGGAGGAACAGCTTCAAAAGTATCCACTTTTACAAACTGTGGATCGGCATAATTCAATCCGAAATCTTCAAATTGTATCGTTGGCATTGAAGAAATCGGAGTTTTTGGTTCTTCCTTAACTTCTTTTATTTCTTCTGGTTCTAATTCAAAAGCAGGTTTGAAATCTGGAATTGGTTTTAATTCGTTTACCGTTGTAAATGAAAGTTCATCAAGTGCACTTTTCGGTTCTTCAGCTTTTTCAATTTCTTTTTCAGCTTCTGGTTCTATAATTTCAGCAACGATTGGTTCAACTGTTTCTGCGATTATTGGTTCTTCTGCTTCTGCAGCAACTGGTTCAGCGGTTTCTTCGACTACTTCCTCGGCTTCAAAAACGATTGGTTCTGAAATTTCTTCAACAATTTCTTCAGCAGTTTCAACAACTTCTGCTGGTTTTTCTTCTGAAATTTCAGGCTCGTACGATTCTTCAAGTGCAATTACTTTTTCTACAGTTGGTGCTTCGTTTTCGATTGTAGCTGGAATAATCTCTTGTTCTTTATCAAAAATTGTTTCCAGTTCAGAAGTAATATCACTCTGTCCGATGGTTGGTTTTGCAGAATCGAAATTCTCTTCTACAAATTTTAATACCGCTAATTTCTCGTATAATCTCTGAGTTTCAAGGTACAATTGATTGATATCGGATTTATTCTTAAGTTTTAAAATTCGATGTGCAATGCTGATTAAATCGGCTTCCAATTTTTTTTTCATAACTGTTGAAATTATAGTGAATAAGGTATTTTAGTGTATTTAATGTCTGAATGTCTTTATTTATCAGGAAAATCAAAGGATAATTTTTTATTTCTGTTAATAAGCTTTCGCAAATTTACGATTTGATAAAAATTTTCTACTTTTGAAAAAATGTAAAATAACACATTTTTACGTCGATTTATTACCAGTACAAAGTAATAAAAACTATTCATTTTTAAAGGCAGAAAAATACAAAATGTTTCTCGAAAATACAGTAAATCACAAAGAACAATTTGGGTGGATTGAAGTTATTTGTGGATCAATGTTTTCGGGTAAAACCGAAGAGCTGATCCGTAGATTAAAACGCGCTCAATTTGCCAAACAACGAGTTGAAATCTTCAAACCCGCTATTGATACCCGTTATCATGACGAAATGGTAGTGTCTCACGATGCTAATGAAATCCGTTCAACTCCAGTTCCCGCAGCTGCTAATATTTTGATTTTAGCGCAAGGCTGTGATGTGATTGGTATTGATGAAGCACAGTTTTTTGATGATGAAATTATTACGGTTTGCAACGATTTGGCGAATCAAGGAATCCGCGTAATTGTGGCCGGATTGGATATGGATTTTAAAGGAAATCCTTTTGGTCCAATGCCAGGACTTATGGCAACTGCTGAATATGTAACAAAAGTTCACGCCGTTTGTACGCGCACAGGAAACTTAGCCAATTATAGTTTTAGAAAAACAGCCAATGATAAATTGGTCATGTTGGGTGAAACAGAAGAATACGAACCACTTAGCCGTGCAGCGTATTTTAATGCAATGAAAAAAAGTCAGGAAAAATAGATTTTTAAATTCCATTTGTGAGTCTAAATAAACAATAGAGTATGAGAAAACAGAATCTTTTATTATTACTATTAATTGGAATTGCGATTGCTTTAGTAGTGTATTTTCAATTTTATCTTGCCAAAAATGCAGATGAGGTAAAAACAGAAGTGGTGGAATTGGTTGCGAAATACAATAAAAGTTGTCCGTTAAATATTCAGGACGGAATGCGTTTAGACAGTGTAAGTTTGCCTGAGGAAAGATTTGTTCAATATAATTTAACGTTATTGAATGTCGTAAAAGAAAACGCTGAGAGCAATGTTATAAAAGACGAAATTGAAAAAAGTTTGATCAGTACAGCTAAAGCAAATCCAGGACTTCAGGTTTTTAGAGACAATGATTATACTTTGATTTACCACTATAATGATAAAAAGAAAGCTTTTTTATTTGATGTAAAGATTCAGCCAGATCAATACAAATAAATTAAAATCATATATTTAAAAAGAAACCCGACAAATTTAACTTGTCGGGTTTTTTATTTAAATGAACTTATATTTCTTATATGGTTGAAAAAAATTAAATTTTCTTTCTCATTCTCGCCACTGGAATATCGAGTTGCTCACGGTATTTAGCAATTGTTCTTCTCGCAATTGGATATCCTTTTTCTTTTAAGATTTCTGCCAATTGATCGTCTGGAAGCGGTTTTCTTTTATCTTCTTCTTCAATTGTGTTTTGAAGAATTTTTTTGATTTCTAAAGTAGAAACATCTTCTCCCTGATCGTTTTTCATGGCTTCAGAGAAGAATTCTTTAATCAGTTTGGTTCCGTATGGTGTTTCAACGTATTTGCTGTTGGCCACACGTGAAATCGTCGAAATATCCAAACCAACCATATCTGCAATATCTTTTAAGATCATTGGTTTTAGTTTGGTTTCGTCGCCGTCTAAGAAATATTCTTCCTGATAATGCATAATGGCATTCATCGTTACAAAAAGAGTTTCCTGACGTTGTCTGATCGCGTCGATAAACCATTTAGCAGAATCTAGTTTTTGTTTGATAAACTGAACAGCATCTTTCTGAGCTGTCGATTTATCTTTAGATTCTTTATACGTCTGCATCATTTCCTGATAATCTTTAGAAACGTGCAGAGAAGGAGCGTTACGACCATTTAAAGTTAGTTCTAGTTCACCATCAATAATTCTGATAGCAAAATCTGGAACAACATTTTCGGTAACTTTATTGTTTCCAGCGAAAGAGCCACCTGGTTTTGGATTTAGTCTTTCAATTTCGTGAATCGCTTTTTTAAGCTGTTCGTTTGAAACGCTGTATTTCTGAAGCAGTTTGTCGTAATGTTTCTTCGTAAAAGCATCAAACTGATTTTCGATAATGTCAATAGCTAAATCGACATATTCAGTTGGTGTTTTGTGTTTTAATTGAAGCAACAAACATTCCTGCAAATCACGTGCGCCAACTCCCGAAGGTTCTAATTCGTGAATTACCGTCATCATTTTTTCGACCATTGCTTCATCAGTATAAATTCCCTGAGTAAAAGCCATGTCGTCAACAATGTCTGGAATGCTTCTGCGGATGTAGCCCATATCATCAATACTTCCAACTAAGAATTCAGCGATTTCGCGCTCTTCATCATTCAAAATAAAAGTATTCAACTGATTGATTAAATCCTGATGGAAACTTATTGGAGCCGCAAAAGGTGTTTCGCGTTCCTCATCTTCGCTATAATTATTTACCTGAGTTTTGTAATCAGGCGTATCGTCGTCGCTTAAATATTCGTCAATGTTAATGTCGTCTGCTTCGATTCTATCTGATTCATTGTCATCATAATCATCGTACTCGTCATTAGCATATTCGTCAGCTTCGTACTCGTCTTCTTTTCCAGCTTCAAGTGCCGGATTTTCGTTCATTTCTTCTAATAAACGTTGTTCAAAAGCTTGCGTAGGCAATTGAATTAACTTCATCAGCTGTATTTGCTGTGGAGATAATTTTTGAGATAATTTTAAATTTAAAAATTGCTTTAGCATAAAAAAAGTTGCTAAGATACTAAGCTCCTAAGAAGCTAAGTATCTTATGTTGATGAACTAAATTCGTATAATTATTTCTATTTTAAAAACTTAGAGTCTTAGTGTCTTAGCCACTTAGAATCTTAGATTAAAACTCTGCACTACCAGGAGTTCTTGGGAAAGGAATTACGTCTCTAATGTTTGTCATTCCTGTTACAAACAATACCAAACGCTCAAATCCTAAACCGAAACCTGCGTGTGTTGCAGAACCGAATCTTCTTGTATCTAAGTACCAGTATAATTCTTCTTTGTCAATTCCAAGTGCTTCCATTTTCTGAACAAGAACATCGTAACGCTCTTCTCTTTCAGAACCACCCACGATTTCTCCAATTCCAGGGAAAAGGATATCCATTGCACGAACTGTTTCTCTTCCTGGTTCTGTGTTGTCGTTCAAACGCATGTAAAACGCTTTAATGTTTGCTGGGTAATCGTATAAAATTACTGGACATTTAAAGTGTTTTTCTACTAAATAACGCTCGTGTTCTGATTGTAAATCAGCTCCCCATTCTGTGATAAGGTATTGGAATTTCTTCTTTTTATTTGGAGTTGAATCTTTTAAAATGTCAATTGCTTCAGTATAAGAAACACGTTTGAAGTTGTTCTCTAAAACAAAGTTTAGTTTTTCTAACAACGCCATTTCGCTTCTTTCTGCCTGTGGTTTTGATTTCTCTTCTTCTAAAAGTCTTCCTTCTAAGAAAGCCAAATCATCTTTACAGTTGTCTAAAGCATATTTAATTACATACTGAATAAAATCTTCAGCCAAATCCATGTTGTCATCCAAGTCGTTGAAAGCAACTTCAGGCTCAATCATCCAGAATTCTGCCAAGTGACGAGAAGTGTTTGAGTTTTCTGCTCTAAACGTTGGTCCAAAAGTATAGATTTGACCCAAAGCCATTGCGAAAGTTTCTCCTTCTAATTGTCCAGAAACTGTAAGGTTTGTATGTTTTTCAAAGAAATCTTGTTTGTAATCAATATTTCCTTCTTCATTTTTTGGAAGATTATCCAATGGTAAAGAAGTTACTTGGAACATTTCTCCAGCACCTTCAGCATCAGCTCCAGTGATAATTGGCGTGTTTACATAAACAAAACCTCTATCTTGAAAATATTTGTGAACCGCATAAGATAATACTGAACGCACGCGCATAATAGCGCCAAAAGCATTCGTACGGACACGTAAATGTGCTTTTTCTCTTAAAAACTCTAAACTTGGTCTGTTTCTTAATTGAATTGGATACGCTTCACCATCAGAATCTCCAAGGATTTCCAATTTAGAAACTTGAATTTCATATTTCTGACCAGCACCTTTACTTTCAACCAAAGTTCCAATTACAGAAATTGCTGCACTTGGTGTGATTCTTTTTAAAGTCTCTTCTGGTGTATTTTCAAAATCAACAACACATTGAATATTATTAATTGTAGAACCGTCATTTAAAGCGATGAACTGATTATTTCTAAAAGTTCTCACCCAACCTTTTGCATTCACTTCCTGTAACGTCGTCGTACTGTTTAATAAGTCTCTAACTTTTGTGTGTTTCATTTTTATATATAATTGATATTAAGTAATATTCATTTTGAACAACTGCAAATATAATCGATATTAATTAATTTGAGAAGTTGAATTTTTTATAGACTTTGTATTATTTCCATTTTTGTCATTTCGACGAAGGAGAAATCTTCGTAAGAAACTCGACAAAGTTAGGAATTACTGTGCGGAGCTACTTGCGGAGATTTCTCCTTCGTCGAAATGACAAGATTGTGGTAAATTTTTGTTGAGCTTCGAGTGAGATTCCTCGGTTCCTCGGAATGACAAACTTTGCGATGATCTTTGTCAAAGTTTTAAATTTTGACAAAGATTTATATTTTTAATTCGTGCGAATTCGTGAAATTTGCTTCGCCAGTTCGCTATCGCTCGGGTCGTGGCAAAAAAAAACTCTATTTCTGCAAATTCTCCAAATCTTCTTTCTTCGTTTTTTTCTTTTCGAAAGTTAAAACCAAAGATGGCAAAACTACCAAGTTAGCAAACATAGCAAAAACTAAAGTACAAGAAATTAATCCTCCTAAAGCAATCGTTCCGCTGAAACTTGATAAAGTGAAAGTGGCAAAACCTAAAATCAAAACGATAGAAGTATAGAAAGTACTTACTCCAGTTTCTTTTAAAGCGCTGAAAACAGATTTTTTTACTTTTCCTTTATTTTGAGTTAATTCATCTTTGTATTTCGCCATAAACTGAATTGCATTATCTACAGAGATTCCGAAAGCAATACTAAATACCAAAATCGTTGATGGTTTTAACGGAATTCCGAAATAACCCATCAATCCAGAAGTAATACAAAGCGGTAAAATATTCGTAATCAAAGAAGCCATTACCATTTTGAAAGAACGGAATAAATAAAGCATCAAAATTGCAATTGTTGCAATCGCAAAAAGCAACGATTCAATTAAGTTGTGCGCCAAATATGTTGTCCCTTTTTGGAAAACTAGTGCTTTTCCTGTAATCGTAACTTCAAAACGGTCTTTTGGGAAAATCTCGTCAATTTTTTTACGAAGTTTTCCTTCTACTTTTGCCATTTCATCTGTTCCAATATCTTTCATGAAAGTCGTGATTCTTGCATATTGTCCAGTTGAATCAACATAAGCTTTCATTAAGTTTTCTTTGCTGTTTTTGGTCGCATTTTTAGCATAACCCAAAATAAAAGTCTGCTCCTGAGAAGTTGGAAGTTGGTAATATTCAGGATTTCCGTTGTAGAAAGCTTGTTTGGCATATTTTACCAAGTTTACAACAGAAACAGGTTTTGCCAGTTCAGGAATTTCAGAAATTGTATTCTGTAATTCGTCCATTTTACGAATTGTAGCCGGTTTCATAACACCTTTTTTCTTTTTGGTGTCAATCATGATTTCTAACGGCATTACTCCGTTGAATTCCTTTTCGTAAAATAAAATATCTTTAAAGAAAGAAGCGCTTTTCGGCATTTCGCCAATCAAACTTCCTGAAACTTTCATTTGTCTAACTCCATTCAAACTTACAAGAAATAGAATAGCGTAAATACAATAAACGATTGTCTTTTTACCTTTAACGATTGTGGTAACTGTGTTTAAAAGCGTTGAAATGTAAGTCTTGTCTAAGTGATACAAGTGTTTCGCTTTTGGCAAAGGCATAAAACTGTAAATAATTGGCACGATAAAAAGTGTCAAAGTATAAACAGAAAGTACGTTGATAGAAGTTACCAATCCAAATTCGAAAAGCAATTCGTTTCCTGTAATCATCAAAGTAGCAAAACCAATTGCAGCTGTTAAATTGGTCATCAAAGTAGAATGTCCAATTTTTGAAATTACACGTTGTAAAGCTTTCGCCTGATTGTTGTGCAGTTTAATTTCCTGCTGATATTTATTAATCAGGAAAATACAGTTTGTAATTCCGATTACAATAATCAACGGCGGAATAATAGCGGTTAAAATCGTGATTTTATATCCAAATAATCCAAGTGTTCCAAAAGACCAAGTTACACCGACAATTAAAATACAGATCGAAATAAATGTAGCTCTATACGAACGGAAAAAGAAAAAGAAAATCAAGGAAACAGTCAATAAAGACGCACCAATGAAAAGTCCAATTTCACCTTTCATGTTATCCGCATTAATCGTACGGATGTATGGCATACCAGAAACCTTCAAATCAATTCCCGTTGTTTTTTCGAATTTATCGATTTTAGGAACTAAATCTTTTAAGATAAAAGTTTTTCTTTCAGCTGTATTTACAAGTGCTTTGTTCATGTAAATGGCAGAACGCACACTACCACTTTCTTTATTAAACAAAAGACCTTCGTAAAACGGAAGATTATGAAACAAGTCATATTGGACATTTTTTAAATAAGCTGGATCAAGTGCTTTGCTTTCTTCAATAAATGGTGCTAGAACAAATTTTTGATTTACAGTATCTTTTTCGAGTTTTTTTAAGTCATTCAAAGAAATAACTAAATCAACTTCTTTGGCTTTTTTCAAACCGTTCATTAACTCAGTCCAGGCGGCATAGTTTTTTGGAGTAAAGAATTTAGGGTCTTTAAAACCAATAACAATCAGATTTCCTTCTTCGCCAAACTTGTCTAAGAATTTTTGATAATCTTTGTTGGCAATATGATCTTTCGGAAGCAGGTTTGCTTCGGTATAAGTCATAGAAAGGTTTTTCCATTGATACCCTAGGAAAATAGTTAAAACAGAAAGTATAATCAGAATCGTAATTCTGTTTTTAAGTATGATTCGGGCCAGTTTTTCCCAAAATCCAACTTGAATAGTGTTTTTCATAACATCTTTAAAAAATGGATGCAAATGTAGTGAAAAGAGCTCGAAATCATAAATAATCGATTCTATTTTACTTAATGTTAACACAAATTTGAAAGTCTTCTGATTGTGATAATTTTCTTGGTTTTTATAATTTAGTCGTTAGCTTTTCTCATATTTGTGGTAAAAATGGAAACTTAAAACAAGTCACACTAAAAGAACTTTATTAAATGAATGGATTCTAAAAAAAATAAATTGCTCATTATTATTTTAAGTCTATTGTTGTTTGGAGCTTCCTTAACTCAAAATGCTATTAGTTTTAATTATAATAATGAAATTAAAGTAGCCTGATCTATTGATTATTTTTTCATGGGATCAATTGCATTTTTAGGTGGGGGTTTGTTGGAACAAATTATTTGGATGGCAAATCCTTTGAGCTTATTTGCACTTGTTCATTTTATTAAAAATAATGATAAAAAAGCTGTTCTTTCCAGTTTTTCAGCATGTTGTCTGGCAATTTCTTTTTCTTTTTGGAATGAAATATTAGGAGCAGAGAGTGGTGCAATGGCTACTATTATTTCATTAGAGTTAGGTTATTATCTTTGGGTATCTAGTATTTTGGTTTTAACAATTGGAATTTTTATTTATTACAGAGGATCATTAAAAAAAATTTGGGAGTCTTAAAAATGCAACAAAACGATACACTTATTTATATTTTCTTAGCAATTCTTTTGCTTCTAATTGTCATAATTTGCTTTATGATGTATCAGTTAATGCAGACTAAAAAAGCAAAAGAAAATGCCGAAGAGAATTTTTATGCTTTAGAATCTAAAGTAAATGATTTGCAGTTGGAAAATCTGGAATCAAAACTTAATCCGCATTTGTTTAAGAATATTTTAAATTCGATTCAGTCACATGCGTATCAGACGTATTTTGCGCTAGACAAACTAGCCAATGTTCTGGATTATATTTTATATGAAAGCAAAAAGAAATTCGTCACAGCAAAAGAAGAAATTAATTTTGCGCTGAATTTAATCGAAATCAATAAAATTAAAATCAGTCCGCTTTTTGAACTCAAAATCAAAACCAACATTAACGAAGAAGATAAGTTATACGATCAGCCTTTGCTGGCGCCTTTAATTTCGATTGATTTGATTGAAAATGCTTTTAAACATGCCGATCTTCAAAGTGCTGATGCCTTTATTTCGGTTGTTTTTGAATTTAAAGACAATACTTTTTTTATGACGGTTTCAAACAAAATCTCGGATAAAAAAGTACTTAAGAAAGAACGTAGCGGATTTGGACACGCTACTTTAGAACATCGTCTTCGAATTATTTATAAGAATAATTTCAAACTCGATAGGTTTGTAGAAAACGACATTTATATTGCTCATCTAAAAATTGATTTACTTGAATACAAAACTGAAATGCTTGCTTCTGGACGATGAGCTTCCAGGATTGACTTATTTGAAAATGCTTTGCGAGCAAATCCCAGAACTGGAAATTGTAAAGACATTTAATAATCCTGAGAAACTTTTATCTGATATTCCGAATCTGGAATTTGATCTCTTAATTTCTGATATCGAAATGCCAGGTATAGATGGTCTGCATCTGGCCGAAATGCTGGATAATAAATTAGTAATTTTTTGCACTGCCTATAAAGAATATGCGGCAGATGCTTTTAATATTGATGCAGTAGATTATATCACCAAACCGGTAAAGTTAGAGCGTCTTCAGAAAGCGGTTTCCAAAGCTTTTGAGCGTTTTGATAAAGCAGATAATTCAAAAAAGTTCATACAGCTCAATACCGATAAAGGTAAAACATTATTGTATTTTAATAAAATTCAGTACATCACGACAGCAACCAGCGATAGTCGTGATAAAACGGTTTTGTTGACTGACGGAAGTTTTCTGAATCTGAAAAATGTAAAATTCGATACGCTTTTAAATGAATTGCCTGATGCCGATTTCTGCCGAATCAATAAGAAGGAAATTGTAGCGGTAAAGGCGATAAAATTCTTTAATCACAATGAAATTTTACTTCATCATTTAGAAGAAAATAATAAAAACACAGCCTTAATTTTAAGCGAAACCTATCGTTCCGATTTTTTGAAAAAAGTAAAGCTATAACTTATTACAAAATTTTCCCGACTTGTTACATACATTAAAAATTAGCTTGAAGTTAGCTTTTTCACTTAAAATGCAGTTCTGATATTTGTTTCAATAAATCTAAAGAACGAGTTATGAATAACATTAAAAACTCATTGTTTTACATTACCATTATTGGTGGTTTTACAGCGTTAATATATTGGGTGATTTCAAAAGGCGCCTCACTTGAAGTTGGACGTAATGTTGTTAAAAAACAAATTGAAAGCAACCATTGGAATGATTTTCTGGATTCGATGATTCATAATTTGCAGCATCCTCTTGCTATTTTATTGGCTCAGATTGTCACGATTATTTTGGTAGCACGTTTGTTCGGATGGTTTTTTAGAAAAATTGGACAGCCATCTGTAATCGGAGAAATGATTGCGGGTATTGTTTTAGGGCCATCTTTGGTCGGAATGTATTTTCCGGAATTTTCGGCAGCTTTATTTCCAGTAGCATCTTTAGGTAATTTACAGTTTTTAAGCCAGATTGGTTTGATCCTTTTCATGTTTGTAATCGGAATGGAACTGGACTTGAAAGTACTTAAAAACAAAGCTCATGATGCAGTTGTTATTAGTCACGCGAGTATTGTAATTCCGTTTGCGTTAGGTTTAACTCTAGCTTATTATATCTACCATACTTTTGCTCCAATTGGTGTTGAGTTTTCTTCTTTCGGATTATTTATGGGAATTGCCATGAGTATTACTGCTTTTCCGGTTCTGGCGAGAATTGTTCAGGAAAGAGGAATGCAGAAAACAAAACTCGGAACCATTGCGATTACTTGCGCTGCTGCAGACGATATTACAGCTTGGTGTATTTTAGCAGTTGTCATTGCTATTGTAAAAGCGGGTTCGTTTACAAGTTCCTTATATGTAATTGGTTTAGCGATTTTATATGTAATTATTATGTTGAAAGTCGTTCGTCCATTCTTGAAACGTGTCGGCGATTTAAATGCTACTCGTGAAAGTTTGAATAAACCAGTTGTAGCGATATTTTTTATTACACTTTTGATTTCGGCTTATGCTGCTGAGTTAATCGGAATTCATGCTTTATTCGGAGCGTTCTTGGCAGGAGCTATTATGCCCGAAAACAATAAATTCAGAAATATTTTTATCGAAAAAGTAGAAGATGTAGCCATTATCGTTTTATTGCCTTTATTTTTTGTGTTTACAGGTTTACGTACGCAAATTGGTTTACTAAATGATCCGGCTTTATGGAAAATCACAGGTTTGATTATTGCTGTTGCTGTTGCCGGGAAATTCTTTGGAAGTGCTTTAGCAGCAAAATTCGTTGGGCAAAGCTGGAAAGATAGTTTAGCAATCGGAGCATTAATGAATACTCGCGGTTTAATGGAACTTGTAGTTTTAAATATTGGTTATGATCTTGGTGTGTTGTCTACAGAAATTTTTACCATGATGGTAATTATGGCCTTGGTGACTACTTTTATGACAGGGCCGGCTTTAGATTTTATTGGTTTTATTTTTAAAGATAAAATAACAGCTATTCCGCAGGAAATTGGCAATAAAAGTAAATACAAAATCCTGCTTTCATTTGCAACTCCTGAAAGGGGAAAACAATTGCTTAAAATTGCGAACAGTTTAGTTAAAAAACAAGGAGATAATTCGATTGTTACGGCACTGCATTTGTCATTAAGTACAGAGATTCATTCTTTTGATGTTAAAGATTATGAACGTAAAATGCTAGTTCCTGTTGTAGAGGAATCAAATCGATTGAATCAGAATATGGTGAGCATGTTTAAAGTTTCAAATGATATTGATGCTGATATTATTGATTCGGCCAACCAAGGAGAATATGATTTATTATTGATTGGTTTAGGGCAATCCATTTTTGCCGGAACTTTGCTTGGAAAAATTCTTGGATTCACAACCCGAATTGTAAATCCGGATCGTTTAATCGACAAGTTTACTGGAAAAGAAGGTTTGTTCGAAAATAATCCTTTTGATGAAAGAACACGCCATATCATTGCTAAAACCAGAATGTCGGTTGGTATTCTTATCGATAAAGATCTTGAAGAAGTAAATCAGGTTTTTATGCCTGTTTTTAGTAAAGAAGATTCATTTTTAATTGACTATGCTAAAAAGCTAATCAATAATAATGGTTCTCAGGTTACGGTTCTGGATGCAAGTGGTGAGGTTAAAAGCACACGCGAAATTCAGGAAACGATTCGTTCTATAGAACAGATTGCTCCAAATCATATTATGATTAAAAATGATAGAACGATAAAAAAAGAGTTTTTAGACGGTCAGAATTTAATGATTATAAGTTTAGACAGTTGGAAAAAACTAATAGAATCTCAAAGTCCATGGCTCAATAATACGCCTTCGGTTTTAATTATTAAACCTTAGTTTTAAATTCCAATAAATAAAATCCCAAATTCCAAAATGCAATGCGATCGGAGTTTGGGATTTTTTTTATGGATTCAGTAGAACTTTGTCAAAGTTTTATAAGTTCAAAGATTGGAATTTGGAATTTTTATATTGAGATTTTACAAACCTAGATCAAGCAAATAAGAAATTTTAACTGCAATATTGTCTTCAAATTTCAATAACTGATTTGGTCCGTAGCGATAGAATCCGGCAAGACCAAAGCCTTTGTAGATTTTGTTTAATTCAATTCCCGATTCAAAATAACCTTTGTCAAGTGTTTTGTAAGTTGGTCCAACATGTTGTTCGGGTTTTTCCATATTCCCCCAGGCCATTCTGGAAACTAAAACCAATGAAGGTCTTACTTTTTTCAGAATTGTAATACGGTCAAAACCATGTTTAATCTGGAACATTACATATTCGCTTGAGAAAAACTCATTAAAAAACATCGTTTCAAAAGCATTTCTTCCAGAAAAAGTAATACGTTGGATAACGGTTTCCTTGGTCAGGTTGTTTGGAGAAGTATTGTATAAATGTGTAATCGGAACATCGCCCATTGCTAAACCTGCTTGTAAAAGAAGACTTGTCTTTTGACGGTTCAGGTATTTCTTTTCATATTCAGCTTTAAAATCGATTTTGCTGAAAGTGAAATCATTATCGAATACATTTGGTAATGACTGGGTATATTGAAAAGTAAATCTCGGAAATCTTTTCTCCGATTCATTTCTTCCGGTTGGAGTCTGCATGAAATCGCTGAAAGGCGCCCAAACAATTGACAGCATTGCTGTTGTCATGATGTAACTTGAATACAATTTGCCATCGTGATTAAACAAATAATCAAATTTAGGTTCGATGTAATTTCTTGAAAATTCTAAAACAGCTTCAGTTTTCGGAATAATTTTGGTTTGAATATTTCCTCGCCATCCGGTATATTCGTAAAAAGTACTAATGTTAATCGGTCGTGGATCGTAAATTTTAAAAACGCGTTTGTCAACCGCAAAAACAGTACTTGCAATCTCCCGAACATCATCGGTATAATATCCATTAAACCAAGTATTGGTGTATTTGTCTAATAAAACTCCGCCTCCTAAACTGTATTTAAAAACACCATCTTTTGTTCCGTAAGCGGTATAACCTTCGATTCGGAAATTTTTAGAGAAACGATCGTTTGTAATTCCGCCCAAGCCAAGTCTAAAACCTTCGTAGTTATTATAACTGATGATCTTTTTTAAATCCAGATCAACAGGTCCGATTGGGTAAAAACCATTGATGATTTTTCGACCTATTCCCAGACGTTTCTCAATTCGATTGCTTACAGAAATACTGTCTAATAATAAATACGTTTTTTGGCTTTTTAAGTCGAGATTTTCTTTTCGATAAGCTTCCCAGAAACTTTCTGGTTTTTTGGCTGCATCGTCGTTAATTTCAATATATAAGGAAGGATTTTTGACAGAATTATTGGTGCCAATGCGAATATCGAAACTGTTACTTTCAGAAATTAGATAAGTAAAATCGGAAGCTACTTTTTTTCTGGGTTCAAAATTCTCTTCAACGTCTCCGTCAAACTGAATGGTTCCGCCCAAAATTCTGATGTCATCGTCATTTTTGCCTTTTACAATCTTAAAAGTCGTATTGCTCTGGAACCAGATTTTTTCTTTCGAATTGTATTCAAACTCATGAATACCGCTAATATCCAAAACGCCCTTAATTCGCATTACCGCTTTAGCAACAGCGAAATTTTCTCTGTCAATATATAAAACGCCTTCTAATCCAGATGCTCTTCGTTTTTGTTTATTTTTAAAATAAATCATGTAAGCGTCACGCCCTTTAATGCTTACCGTATCTAATAATTTATAATTGTAACTTGAAGGTGCTGTGTTTGAAATCGGATTTTCATATTTGGTTTCAAACAATTCGTATTTCGGATCATAAATAGAAATCGACTGGAGGTTAAAAGCCAAAACTTCGTAAATAGGTTGTTTAAAACCTGCGATTTTAGTTCCTAAAACAGTTTCTTTCAATTTTTTATTGGCAAATTGATATTGTGAAACTTTCTCTGTTTGAAACAAATGCTGTTTGTTTACGATTTCTTTGAATTTATAATCAGAAGAATCAACATTGATTATTTTTTTGCTTAAATCTTTATAAGATGCTGTAGAGTCGATTCTGCCATCAATGGAGTCCGGATTCGCTGTTACAATAAGTTTATTATAGGTTTTGTATTCAAAATTATTGAGTTTTTTCTGCGGATCATTTTGTGTTTTGGCAGCAATAACTTTTCGGATTATGGTTAAAGCCGGATTTTCATTCGAAACAATTACTTCCTTTAAATCATCCGCCTGCTGTACAAGAGAAACAGCATAAAATGTCTTGCTGTTTAATAATGCAATGGTTTTAGTCTGAAAACCAACATAAGATACTGTTAAAGTGTTGGCGGATGCACTGATTTTAAAAATGAACTTTCCATCAACATCTGTAATCGTGTTGTTGTTTTCTGAAGTGGTAATAGTAGCAAACGGAAGAGGTTTGTTATTGGAGTCGGTTACGATTCCGTTTATTTGAAATTGCGCCTGAAGAGTAAGCGTAAAAAACAAAGTCAAAAAACAAAATAGCTTCATACAGAATGATATAGTTTCAAAAACGAAAAGAATTAATTTTTCGTATGCAAAAATAGCAATAAAAAAATCCGTCTGATACAATTAACCAGACGGATTTTTTATTTTATGACAAAACTAATTACACTTTCATGATTTCAGCTTCTTTTAAAGCCAATAATTCATCGATTTTTTTGATGTAAGCGTTTGTTAGGTTCTGAACTTCTTCTTCTGCAGATTTGCAAATGTCTTCAGAAGTTCCTTCTTTTTCTAATTTTTTGATATCAGTATTAGCATCTTTACGAGAGTTACGAATACCAATTTTAGCATCTTCTGCTTCAGATTTTGCTTGTTTTGCTAAATCACGACGACGCTCTTCTGTTAATGGCGGTACGCTGATAATTACCATATCACCATTGTTCATTGGGTTAAAACCAATGTTAGCGATCAAAATAGCTTTTTCAATTGCTTGCAGCATATTTTTTTCAAATGGCTGTAATGTAATTGTTCTAGCATCTGGAACGCTGATTTTAGATACTTGCGAAAGCGGAGTTTGAGATCCGTAATAATCTACGAACACACCTCCAAGCATAGCTGGAGAAGCTTTTCCTGCACGAATATTAAGAAATTCTTTCTCTAAGTGTGCAATCGTACCGTTCATTGATTCTTCAGTACTTTCTAAAATAAAGTCTATTTCTTCAGTCATTTTTTTTTAGTTTTCAGTTTTCATTCTCAGTTTTTAGTTAATGTCTTTACGACTATAAACTTGTACTGATGACTATATATTTACTACAGTTCCTATGTTTTCGCCTGCACAGATTTTCAATAAGTTTCCGATTTTGTTCATATCAAAAACTACGATTGGCAATTTGTTTTCCTGGCTTAAAGTAAATGCAGTTGTGTCCATTACGTTCAATCCTTTTTTGATTACATCATCAAAAGAAATAAAATCAAATTTTACAGCAGATGCGTTTTTCTCAGGATCAGAATCATAAACTCCATCAACACGAGTTCCTTTTAAGATTACATCGGCGTTGATTTCGATTCCTCTTAAAACAGCAGCCGTATCAGTTGTAAAGTATGGATTTCCAGTTCCGGCTCCAAAAATTACAATTCTTCCTTTTTCAAGGTGGCGGTCAGCTCTTCTTTTAATATATGGTTCTGCAATAGATTCCATTTTTAGAGCAGTCTGCAAACGTGTTTTCATTCCTTTGTCTTCAAGAGCGCCTTGTAATGCCATTCCGTTTATAACAGTTGCAAGCATTCCCATGTAATCGCCTTGAACTCTATCCATACCAGAGCTTGCTCCCGCAACTCCTCTAAATATATTTCCTCCTCCAATAACAATTGCAATTTCTACTCCTTTATCGTGAATTTGCTTGATTTCATCAGCATATTCGCCTAATCTTTTCGGGTCAATACCGTATTGTAAATCGCCCATTAAAGCCTCTCCGCTAAGTTTTAGAAGAATTCTTTTATATTTCATGTGTGTGTTGCGTTAATTTGTGCAAATATAGACATATTCTGATTTTTAAAAATAATGTTTGCAAAAAATTAATCGAACGTCCTTTTTTAGGCTTAAAAAGCCTCTAAAAGGGATTTGTATTTTACCGCAAAGCACGCTAAGAACTTTAATCACAGCAGTGCATGTCTGCAAAAATCTTAGAGTTAAAAAATCTTGTAATTGTAACGCAAAGTGCGCAAAGTATCCGCAGAGAACACAAAGTTTTTTTGAGTAAATCTTAGATTGAAGAACACAAAGCTCAGTTTGCCCAAAGCTTTGCGAACTCAATATTTAAATCTTGCTTGCGCTCCCAATAAAAATACCTTAGCGTTCTTTGCGTTAAAAAAACAATTTAAAATTATTGTTGAATGAAATTAAGATAGACTATTAAATGTGACAAATGTCATTTCTGCATCTTTCTAAATTTTGTATTTTTATATATCTTAAAATAAAACTATATGAAAAGCATCGTAGCCAAAGCATTGTTTAATAGTCACTCTTATTCTGAATACCGAAAATTAGTAACTGATTTACTGTCTGAAGGAAAATCAACAGGAAATGAACAGTCTGAAAGTCTGACCAATTATTCTAAATTGAATGAGGCAAGAATGAACAGACTAGAGAAAACCATAAAAATTGATGAAACTGTTGCAGAGAAACTTCAAAATCTAGACAATCATTATATCTGGCTGGTTTTGTCTGAAGGTTGGTGCGGAGATGCAGCACAAATTCTTCCTATTTTAGATAAAATGGCTCATGTTTCTAATAAAAAAATCGATTTAAGAATAGTGCTTCGTGATGAAAATGATGATTTAATGAATCAATATTTGACCAATGGAGGAAAAGCAATCCCAAAAGTAATTATTATTTGCAAAGAAGCCGGAATTGTTCGCGCCGATTGGGGACCAAGACCAAAAGGAGCATCAGAATTAATGGCAAAACACAAAAGAGAAGTTGGACCAATTGATGAAAAAATAAAGACCGATTTGCAGCTTTGGTATTTGGCAGATAAAGGAATTTCTGTTCAAGAAGAACTACTGGAAATCATGGAAAATATTAAATATAACCGATTGTAATTTTTTTAATGTGTTGATAAACAAATAATTTGGTTGATAAAATTGTCTTAAAGTGTTTTTGTTTTATTACGAATTTTGTATCTTAGTAAATAGAATAATCCCACTTCTATTATAACTTTCTGATTTACTCTTTTTATTGGTGTTGTTTATTGTCTAACATTAAAAAATACACTATTATGAAAAAGTTATTTGAAAGGTTTTATGATTTCTTTTCTCAATTTTTATTTGGAGGGAAAAATGTGCCTCACTATTAATTTAAGATAAGTATGAGATAATATTACTTGTTTTAAAAAAGCCTGGCACATTACTGAATAAAAAAGTAATGTGCTTTTTTTGTTTTTTAAAGTCTTAAAAACTGATTAAAGAAACGCCAGACAAACATTTCCAATGGTTTTGTAATCATGAAGAGGAAATCCAAAATCGGCTATTTCGACAAATATTGTTCGATCATCTCTGGTAATTCCAAGTCTGGCTTTTTTGTAAGTGCCACTTAAATCGCCACGACCCAAGGCAAAACTTTTTCCATATCCAACCTGCATGGTAAGTCTGGAGCTTTCTCCAATTTTTGGACTTAATCCGAAATTAAGATAAACGGGAGCGGCAACGAGTTTTTCGTTCCATTTCCAATCCAAGCCACCGTGAATTCCTAGCGTTACCCATTGTTTGTAGTGAACTCCGTAACCCAGTTTTGAACCTAATCCGTCGGGCATTAGCCAAGGACGTCTTTCATTTTGATAACCAGGCAAATCATCATAATCTTGATTTCCGGTGAACGAAGCAGTAACATCAAATTGAATGTAAGTAAACTCTCTTTCCTGAGCAGAAAGCGTTAGATTGAAGCAAAAAAAGGTAATAATCGTGAGTAAAAAATATTTCATAAACTAGATTTTGATGCGTCTTTGCTATGAAATGGAATGGTTTCACTGGCTCAGAATTTGAAAAATAATTTGGGGAAAGATATTTAAAAAATCACGATAATTTCAAAAGCTAGAAAATATATTTTTACTGTAGACTTTCTTCAAACAAAGTAATGTCGATTGCATTTTTAACATCGTAATCGCCAATTTTAGTTCGGCGTAAAACGGTTAGATGCGAACCAGAATTCATGGCTTTTCCAAAATCATAGGCAAGAGAACGAATATAAGTTCCTTTAGAACAAACTACTCTGAAGTCTATTTCTGGCAAGGCAATTCGTGTAATTTCAAATTCGTGAATGGTAGTTTTTCTACTTTCAATTTCGATAGATTCTCCTGCGCGAGCATGTTCGTACAAACGAACGCCATCTTTTTTAATAGCCGAAAAAATAGGTGGTTTTTGATCAATTTCGCCTAAAAACTGCTTTACCGTTTCATGAATTAAAGCTTCATCAATATGTTTAGTTGGGAAAGTTTGATCGATTTCGGTTTCTAAATCGTAAGATGGAGTAGTGGCTCCAATGTAAAAAGTTCCCGTATATTCCTTTGCCTGACCCTGAAGCTCAGAAATTCTTTTGGTAAATTTTCCAGTACAAATTAATAAAAGTCCAGTCGCTAACGGATCTAACGTTCCTGCGTGGCCAATTTTGAACTTTTTTGGAAGTCCAACTTTATTAATTAAAAGGTATTTTAATTTGTTGACAGCTTGAAACGAACTCCATTTTAAAGGTTTGTCAATTAATAAAACTTGTCCGTTTAAATATTCTTCAAGTGTCATTAGATAATGGTAAGCGGGTGAATGAAAAAGTGGATCAATAATAAAATGATTCCAGCAAGGATTCTGTAATAACCAAAAACTTTAAATCCGTTTTTAGTCAAGAATCCGATGAAAGTTTTGATAGCCAAAAGTGCTACGATAAAAGCAACAACATTTCCTATAACTAGTAAACTTATTTGGTCATGAGATAATTCAAATCCATCTTTATAATAATCGTAACATTTTTTTGCTGTTGCTCCGAACATAGTTGGAACCGCCAAGAAAAATGAGAATTCAGCAGCTGTAGTTCTTGATAATTTTTGAGACATTCCTCCAACGATACTTGCACCGCTTCGAGAAACTCCTGGTATCATGGCAATACATTGGAATAATCCAATTTTAAAAGCCTGTAAATAACTAATTTCCTGAGAAGTCTCAGCTGTATTTGGGTTGTTGAACCATTCGTCTACTTTCAATAAAATAATTCCTCCAATTAAAAGTGAAACTGCGACAGTTACAGGATTTTCTAATAAGCCATCAATAAAATCACTTAATAAAAGTCCTAAAACGACTGCAGGAATAAAAGCAACTAAAAGTTTAAAGTAAAAATCAAAAGTTTGAAAGAAACGTTTGAAGTATAAAATCACAACTGAAAGTATTGCGCCAAGCTGAATTACAATAGTGAAAAGTTTAGTAAAATCATCGTGAGCAATTCCAAAAAAAGAAGAGGCGATAATCATGTGACCTGTAGAAGAAACAGGCAAAAATTCTGTAATTCCTTCAATAACAGCAAGAACAATAGCTTGTAGTGTGTTCATTTATAATAGTGGATTTTAGATTTCAGATTTTAGATTTCCCTTTCGCTTTGCTCAGGGTTACAAAAATCCTTTAATCTTTTTATTTTGATTTTTTGAATATAGAATAAATTGTGATTCCGAAACCAATTAAAACAGTTGTTGGCGCTAAACGGATACGTCTAAAGCTAAAAATATCTTCGTTAAAAACGTTTGGATCTTTACTTCCTCCACCAGACATTAGAATAAATCCTAAAGCAATAACAGCAATACCAATTAATAAAATTTTATAATTGATTCCGTCAAAAAGGAATTCCTGTTTTGTTTCTTGTAACTGTTGTTCTTTATTGTTGTTTTTCATTTTTCATTTTTTGTAAACCTTAAGCCAAGCCGTAAGTTTTGTTTTTAATAAATCTAAAATCTAAATTCAGAAATCTGAAATTAATAAAGATCGTCAGTTCTTAAATTCAGGAATCGTTGTGTTGCAAAATGCGTGCTTACCCATGTAATTAAAACTCCTAATCCGAAAACGGCTGCAAGAACCAAAACGATTAAGATTTTATCTTCTAAAATTCCTAAACCAGGGAAATTAGTTTCAACATATAATAAAAGGGCAATTAGAGCAATAATCGCTAAACCTGCACCAAGCATTCCAAGTTTTACACTTCGCATTACAAAAGGCTTACGGATAAAAGCTTTTGTTGCACCAACCATTTGCATGGTTTTAATGATGAAACGATTAGAATGTATGGATAAACGCAATGAACTATTGATTAATAAAACAGCAATTACAGTCAGAAAACCGCTGATAATCAAAATCCACATACTTACTTTTCTGATGTTGTCATTTACCAGATTTACCAATTGTTTGTCGTAAACAATGTCAGAAATCATAGCGTTTTTACGAAAACGGTTTTCGATTTTCACAATGCTGTCTCTTTCAACATAATCAGCTTTTAAGTGAATATCGTATGAGTTCAATAACGGATTTTCTCCTAAGAAGGTTAAGAAATCTTCTCCAATGATATCAGTGTGTTCTTTTGCTGCTTTTTCTTTAGAAACGTAGACGTATGAAAGTGCAAACGGAGCTCTTTTTAATTCGGTATTAAATGCTTTGACAACGCTGTCATTTGCTTCGTTTTTAAAGAAAACGGTCATTGCGATTTTTTCTTTAAAATCATCAGCCAATTTTTTAGAATTAATAATGAATAATCCTAATACTCCTAAAAGGAATAATACTAAGAATACACTTAAAACTACCGAAAAATAAGAGGAAATTAACCTGCGCTTTTGAAATTTATCAAAGTTAGAACTCATAGTCTGCTTAAATTATGTGGTAAAAATAATAAAGAATTTCTTTATTTAAAGTTATTAACGAACTTTTATAGTATAAATGTACAATTAGATAACAAATAAAAAGTTGATTTAACCGCAAAGTACGCAAAGATTTTTTAATGCTTTAGTGATATTAACGCAAAGTTCGCAAGTCTTAGTGTAAACAAAACTCAGTGAATTTTAACGCAAAGCACGCAAAGTCCCTTTTTTTGAGTTCAAGTAAGATCTAAATAGTAAGTTCGCAAAACTAGTTTGCCAGTTGCCTCCAGTTTTAAATGGAGGTTTAATTTTTAGGTAAAAGAAAGGCTTTAGCCAAACATGGGTAGTTCGGCTAAAGCCTTTTCAATATGTTGTTTTTTCATCCAGCTAAAGCTGGATGTAACTCAATTATAATAAAATCTTTGCGAACCCTTGCGCCCTTGCGGTTATTTTTTTTGGATTAATTTTTTAAAATTTCAAATTCTGAGTTTCTTTCTGAGCAAATTCTTTAATTCGTTTTTCTACTTCATAAAAAACAGTAATAGCTTTTTCTCCAGCTTCTGTCAATCGTGCGCCGCCGCCACCTTTTCCGCCCAGAAGTTTTTCGACCAAAGGAGATTCTGCACGTTGATTCATTTCTTCAACCAACTGCCACGCCTGTCGATATGCCATTTTCATTTCTTTGGCAGCATTGGTGATAGAGCCGGTTTTTCGGATATTTTCCAGAAGCCAGATTTTTCCAATTCCAAGAAAAGCGCCTTCGGTTTCTTCAATCCAAATACGGACTTCAATTTTATATTTCTTATTTTCTGCCATCGATTTTCAATGTAAATAAGTGTTTTTTATTTACAATAATACGTGTTTTTACTTAACTCAGAATGCGTAAAAATTAAATTTATTTGTTTGTCAATGAAATAGCTTTGGTACAATCTACAATAAATGTAAATTTGCGGCATAATTCACAAAGTGAGAAAACCTTAGAACCTTTGTCACTTTGCAACTTTGAACCTTAAAAAATGAAATACAATCCAAACGAAATTGAAGCCAAATGGCAAAAATATTGGGCAGAAAATCAAACTTTTGCAGCAAAAAACAATTCTGAAAAACCGAAGCATTATGTTCTCGATATGTTTCCTTATCCATCAGGAGCAGGATTACACGTTGGACATCCGCTTGGTTATATAGCATCAGATGTTTATTCTCGTTTCAAAAGACATCAAGGATTCAATGTTTTGCATCCAATGGGATACGATAGTTTCGGATTACCAGCAGAGCAATATGCAATTCAGACAGGGCAACGTCCAGAAGATACAACTCGTGTAAATATTGACGGTGGAGTAGATAAGGAAGGAAAACAAATTGCAGGATACAGAAAACAATTAGATAAAATCGGATTCTCATTTGACTGGGCACGTGAAGTGCGTACGTCAAATCCAGATTATTACAAACATACACAATGGATTTTTATCCAATTATTTAATTCTTGGTATTGCAAAAAACAGGGAAAAGCTTTTGATATTTCAGAGTTGGTAACTGTTTTTGAAGAAAGTGGAAATGCTTTAGTGGAAGCTGTATGCGACGATAATGTACAAATTTTCACAGCTGACGAATGGAATTCCTATTCAGAAGATCGCAAAGAACAAATCTTGTTACAATATAGATTAACGTATTTGGCAGAAACAGAAGTAAACTGGTGTCCTGGTTTGGGAACTGTTTTGGCAAATGACGAAATCGTAAACGGAGTTTCTGAGCGTGGAGGATTTCCTGTTATTCGTAAAAAAATGACACAATGGAGCATGCGAATTTCTGCTTATGCAGAGCGTTTGCTTGATGGTTTAAATGATATCGATTGGAGTGAATCAATCAAAGAATCGCAAAGAAACTGGATTGGGAAATCGGTTGGGGCGATGGTTACTTTTAAAGTGAAAAATCACGATGAAGTAATTGACGTTTTTACCACTCGTCCAGATACTATTTTTGGAGTAACATTTATGACTTTGGCACCAGAACACGATTTGGTTGCTAAAATTACAACTCCGGAACAAAAAGCAGAAGTTGAAGCATACATCGAAAAAACGTCTAAACGTTCTGAGCGCGAGCGTATGGCCGATGTAAAAACGATTTCTGGAGTATTTACAGGGGCTTATGCAGAACATCCTTTCACAAAAGAACCAATTCCGGTTTGGATTGGAGATTATGTTTTGGCAGGTTACGGAACAGGAGCGGTTATGGCGGTTCCTTGCGGTGACGAAAGAGATTATGCTTTTGCTAATTTCTTTAAAGGTCAAAACGGAATGCAGGAAATTAAAAATATTTTTGCCAATGTTGATATTTCTGAAGCTGCTTACGGATCAAAAGACAACGTTGAAATCGCAAATTCTGATTTCTTAAACGGATTAAATTATAAAGAGGGAACTAAAAAAGCAATCGAAAAATTGGAAGAAATTGGTCAGGGAACTGGAAAAACCAATTACCGTTTGCGTGATGCTGTTTTCTCTCGTCAGCGTTATTGGGGTGAGCCATTCCCAGTTTATTACGTGAATGGACTTCCAAAAATGATTGATGTGCAGCACTTGCCAATTATTTTACCAGAAGTAGAGAAATATTTACCAACTGAAGACGGATTACCGCCATTAGGAAACGCCGCAGTTTGGGCTTGGGATACCAACCAAAATAAAGTTGTGAATACCGATTTAGTAGACAATGTTTCGATTTTTCCTTTAGAATTAAACACAATGCCAGGTTGGGCGGGAAGTTCATGGTATTGGATGCGTTACATGGATGCTCACAATGAAGATGAATTTGCAAGTAAAGAAGCTTTAGCTTACTGGGAAAGTGTAGATTTATACATTGGAGGAAGTGAGCACGCAACAGGTCACTTATTGTATTCTCGTTTCTGGAATAAATTCTTAAAAGATAAAGGTTTTGCTCCAACTGAAGAACCATTCAAAAAACTGATTAATCAGGGAATGATTTTAGGAACAACGGCTTATGTTTACAGATTAGAAGGAACAAATACTTTTGTATCTAAAAATAAAATTGGCGATCAAAAAGTACAGCCAATTCGCGTTGATGTTAATTTCGTTAATTCTTCTGATGAATTAAATATCGAAAAGTTTAAAGCTTGGAGAGAAGATTTCAATACAGCTGAATTTATTTTTGATGAAAACGGAAAATACATTGTAGGTCGTGAGGTTGAGAAAATGTCGAAATCATACTATAATGTAGTAACGCCAGATGATATTTGCGCAGAATATGGTGCTGATACATTACGTTTGTACGAAATGTTCTTAGGGCCATTAGAACAAGCAAAACCATGGAATACTGCTGGTATTTCAGGAGTTTTTGGTTTCCTTAAAAAATTATGGAGATTGTATTTTGATGATAACGGCTTAATCGTAAACAACGACGAACCAACAAAAGACAACTTGAAATCATTACACAAAACCATCAAAAAAGTAGCAGATGATATTGAGAATTTCTCTTTCAATACTTCGGTTTCTCAGTTTATGATTTGTGTAAACGAATTGTCTTCTCAAAATTGTCATTCAAGAGCGATTTTAGAGCCGTTAGCGATTCTGGTTTCGCCTTACGCGCCACACATTGCTGAAGAATTATGGTCACAATTAGGAAACACAACTTCAATTTCTGATGTTGCGTTCCCAATTTTTGAAGAAAAACATTTGGTTGAAACCAATAAAGAATATCCAGTTTCTTTCAACGGAAAAATGCGTTTTACAATCGAATTGCCTTTGGATTTAACCAAAGAACAAATTGAAGAAATCGTTATGAAAGATGAAAGAACACAAAAACAATTAGACGGTAGAACGCCAAATAAAGTGATTATTGTTCCTGGA
Source organism: Flavobacterium panacis (assembly GCF_024649945.1). Lineage (GTDB taxonomy): Bacteria > Bacteroidota > Bacteroidia > Flavobacteriales > Flavobacteriaceae > Flavobacterium > Flavobacterium panacis. The sequence continues at coordinate 189,776 of NZ_JANKMS010000009.1, forward strand.
AAAATAATTAACCTTGTTGGTTAATAATCTTTAAATTCCAAATATGAAAATCCCAAATTCCAATTGTTGGAGTTTGGGATTTTTTATTTTTTTTCCGCCACGAATTCACGAATTTTTATTCAATTAATTCGTGAATTTGTGGCGGAAAATTACCCGAATCAGTTTGGAATTTGGAATTTTAATATTGGAGTTTTCCCCGAAAACATTGGGATTTGGATTTTTTTTTATTGAAATTTTAAAAAAGATTGTAACATTTTAATAGTTGTCGTATCAAAAGCATGGATCCGATTTAATTAACAACTTAAAACTATTAAAAATGAAAAAGTATATCATCTTAATTATTGCCTTTTTATTCTCAGCTTTATGCTTAAATGTTTTCGGACAAACCAAACAATTTCCGTTTGAAGTTTTAAAAACAGGAAGTGGGGATCAATCTATTATATTTATTCCTGGTTTTGCTTCTTCTGGAGATGTTTGGAATGAAACCAGAGCTACATTCGAAAATCAATTTACTTGTTATACACTTACAATGGCAGGTTTTGCGGGTAGAAAAGCACAACCCAATGCTTCATTTGAAAACTGGAAAGCGGGAATTGCCAACTATATCCAAGAGAATAATATCCAAAAACCTATTTTAATTGGTCACAGTATGGGCGGCGGACTGGCACTTGCCATTGCAGCCGATTATCCAGATTTGATCAGCAAAATTGTAATTGTTGATGCGCTTCCGTGTTTGGCTGCTGTTACAGATCCTACTTTTAAATCAAAAGAAAACAACGATTGCTCTACGGCAGTAAACCAAATGACGGGAATGACGAATGATCAGTTTTTAGATATGCAAAAACAAACCATGCCAAGGCTTTTGCAAAATCAATCTAAACTGGATATGGTGGTAGATTGGAGTGTGAAATCAGACAGAACTACTTTCGGGCAAATGTTTTGTGATTTTTATAATATTGATTTAAGAGACAGAATTGCACAGATAAAATGTCCAGCTTTAATTTTATTAGAATCTTATTTTATAAATTTAAAACCGACTATCGAAGATCAGTATAAGAATTTAAAAACGGCTAATTTTCAATATGCTACAAATGGTTTACATTTTATTATGTACGATGATACCGCTTGGTATTTAGGACAATTAAGTACTTTTTTAAAATAATAAAAATGGAATTTGAACAAATCTACAAGACCTATTGGGATCGAATTTTCAGGCTTTGCATGGGTTTTGTAAACGATTATGATGCTGCACAGGATTTGGCTCAGGAAACTTTTATAATTGTCTGGCAAAAACTGGAAACTTTTAGAAATGAATCGGCGATTGGAACTTGGATTTTTAGAATTGCTTCTAATAATTGTCTAAGACAAATTGAAAAGCAGAAACGATTTCCAAAATCGGAACTTCCTGCTCATCTTTCAGAAGAAAAACATTATTCAATAGAACCGCAGATTCAGTTTTTATATAAATGTATTGCAGAGCTTCCGGAAACCGATCGTATCATTATTTCATTAGAATTAGAAGATATTAAGCAAGCTGAAATTGCTAAAATCGTAGGGCTTTCAGAAGCAAATGTAAGAGTGAAAATTCACAGAATAAAAGAAAAACTGACTCAAAAATTTAAAGAAAATGAACAACGATAACAATATGGATTTTAAAGATTTATGGAAAAAACAAACCATAAGTCAGCCCGATATGAAAGATTTATTAGAAAGGGTAAATACATTTAAAAAAGCAGCTTTACGCAGTTTATTGATTGTAAATATTCTGCTTTTTGCAACAAGTGCATTTGTCATTTTTATCTGGATTTATTATCAGCCACAATTTGTTTCGACCAAAATCGGAATAATCGTAACGATTCTGGCTATGATGCTTTATGTGTTTGTGTATAATAAATTGTCGGGCGAATATAAAAATATCGATTCAACACAAACGAATCATGAATATTTACACAAACTGATTGTCATTAAAAAGAAACAGCAATTTTTACAAACCAAAATGATGAGTTTTTATTTTGTATTTCTAACCATTGGAATTTGTCTGTATATGTATGAATATGCGAGTAGAATGTCTCTTTTGGGCGCAAGTCTTGCGTATGGAATAACTTTGCTTTGGATGTTTTTTAATTGGTTTTACATCCGTCCGAAACAAATTAAAAAACAGCAGGAGAAAATAAATAGTTTGATTGAAAAATTCGAAGAAATCAACAATCAGTTCGAGTCATAAAAAAAAGAAGCTTCGTAAAATCCCCTACGAAGCTTTCTTTTACCAAAAACAGAAAATCTAAATTCTAAAATTTATAGATTATTGAGGAAAAACATATGGTGTAAGAGGTAATACAATTATACCATCACTTGTTGCTGTTGCAGTTAGTTCATTTTGTAGTTTTCCGCCAACATAAATTTTTCCTGTAAGTGTTTGTCCAGCAGTACCTCCGTATCCACTAGCGTTTATTGATGCTCCAAGAGATTTTGCTTCAGCTGTAAATTCTTTAGTCCAAGGAAGTTTAGTAATGTCTTCATTTAATACATTTCCTCCTTTTTCAAAGTAAGTAGTAGAAAGAGTTCCTGTATAATTTCCAGTTATTTCATATTTAACGTCTCTTGAATTAGTTCCAGATCCTTTATCGTCATCGCTGCTGCAAGAAGCAAATGTAAATACAAGAGTCAGCATTAGCATAATTTGTTTCAATTGTGTTTTCATGTGTAATTTCTTTAATTATTTATATTTATAATCTTATATAAACAAAGTTAAAAGCTAATAAATCGGGTAACAATACCTGATAAAATGTATTTTTTATTACCTGATTTCAGGTAAAAGACAGGTTTTTCTTTTCGAAAGTCATTAAGCTTTAATAACTTTGAGTAAATGCCCCATTTATGAATAAAATCCACACCTTACTGCTTTTTTTGAGTTTCTCTGTTGTTTCTTATTCTCAGGTGATTCTTTCATTAGATGACGATACCGTTTATATTGACAGTATTGTCGGATATACAAAAAATGTAAAGTCAGACAGTATTAAGAGTTTGAATAGTTTCAGATTAGCCAAATTGTTTTTAATGGTGCAAGATGCTGAGAAATACAAAGAATTTCTTGCGCAGGGAAACCGTTTAAAAACGAAATTTCCTTTTGTAAATGATGCCGCTCTTTATTACAATGCTTATAGTTTTGTAGAAAAAGGAGATTTGGATGGTTATGAAAAAGCTTTACTGCAAGCCAATGAAAAGCTGAAAAAATACCGCTACAAAGAAGCTTACCGACTTCGAGCTATAGTGTTGCAGAATTACGGAATCTTGCAACAACATAAGAATAACGAAAATGCTTATATGAAACTGCTCGTAAATGAAGCCATTCCGATTGCGAAAAAAAGTGGTGATTATGAGTTGATCAGTGGTTTGAGTAAAGCGGTGGGGATTATTTTTATGAATAATAATGAACGAGAAAAAGCTGCAGAGTATCTTGACACGGCTCAGAAATATATAGAAAGTGCAACCAAAAAGTCGGCAACTTTGGCTGAATCTAAAATGGAGACTTATATAATTAATGCTGAGAATTTAGTCGAACTCAAACATTTTTATGATGCGAAAAGTATTTTGGATAAAGCTTTTTTGACTTTAAAAGATTATCCAGAATCTAACTTAAACGATTCTTATTTTTACTCAGAAGGAATTTATTATTCGAAACAAAATAAGCATAGTGAAGCCTTAATCAGTTTTGGGAAAGGAATAAAATCATCTGAAAAACATAAAAACCTAGTTGCTTTAAACCGATTGAAATTTGCAGAATATGGAGTGCTTTTTAAGCTTAAAAACTATGATAAGGCAAAAAGTAATCTCGAATATTTAATTGAAAATACTTCTTTTATAATCGACAAGAAAAACTATTATAAAGAGTTGTCTAAGGTTTATAATGCGACAAAAGAATATTCGAAAGCATATTATTATTCAAATAAATATAATGTTGTCAATGATAGTCTTAAAGGAGATAAGCTAACAAACGAAATTGTCGAACTTGAGGCTAAATACAAAAAAGCGGAAAGCGAAAAAAAGATTTCCTTGTTGCAATCAGAAAATGAAAAAGCGATTTTACAAGCCAATAATAACCGATTGAATTCTATGCTTTTTGCGGTGCTTTCGTTTTTGTTGTTTTTGACTGTTTTGTTTTTGTGGAGTTGGAATAATTATCAGAAAAAGTTAAGTTTTCAAAAAGAGGTCAATCATAAACAAGAATTGGATGTGCTTGAAAATGAGAAGAAATTGTCGATTTCGAATGCTTTGATTCAAGGAGAAGAAATCGAAAGAAAACGAATTGCCAGAGATTTACACGACGGACTCGGAAGTATGCTTTCTGGATTGAAAATGCATTTGAACCTTTCTAAGCGTGATCATAAAGAAAATGATCCGAATATTAATGAAATGCTTAATGATTCTATAAAAGAACTTCGCAATATTTCTCAAAATTTAATGCCCGAAAGTTTAATGAAATTAGGATTGGAACACGCATTAAAAGATTTGTGTGCTTCGCATTCTAATTCGGAAACAACAATTGAATTACAGTATTTTATAAAAAGAGCAAGTGTGCCGCAACATTTTAAAGTAATGATTTTTAGAATCATTCAGGAACTTTTGAATAATGCATTAAAATATGCTAAAGCTTCGCAGATTCTGGTTTCTTGTTCTCAAAATAAAGATGTTTATTTTATCACAGTAGAAGATAACGGAATTGGATTTAATGTTGCATTTGCGGAAAAACGCGAAGGAATGGGCTTGCGAAATATAAAAAACCGTGTCGCTTTTATGAATGGGAAATTAGAAATCGATTCGGTTATTGGTAAAGGAACATCAACTTATATTGAGTTGAAAATTTAATTACAGCTTATAAATTATGATATATAAAACAGTAATTGTAGACGATCATCCGATTGTAATTTCAGGAATCGCAGGTTTGTTGTCGGATTTGGAAAATATTAAGATTGCAGAAAAATTTGAATCAGGAATTGCGCTTCTAGATTATATAGAAGACAATACAGTCGATTTGATTTTAATGGATATTTTTCTTCCGGTTATAAATGGAGTTGATTTGTGTAAAACAATCAAACAGAAACATCCTAAAATTGTAATTATCGGAATGAGCAGTCAGTCTGAAAGAAGTTTGGTAATGCAATTTATTCAAAACGGTGGAAATGGCTATATTCTTAAAAATGCTTCATTTGATGAATTTAAAAATTGTATTTATAAAGCCATTGACGGGGAAATTGTTTTTAGTGAAGAAGTACGAACAATTATTAGTCAGCCTTTATCTGAAGATTTAGAGCGTATTCCTGGTTTGAGTAGGAGAGAACGTGATATTGCTTTGCTGCTTTCTCAGGGAAAATCGACTCAGGAAATAGCCGATGATTTGTTTTTAAGTTTTTTAACGGTTCAGACCCATCGTAGAAATATTCTTCAAAAATATAAAATGAAAAATGTGGCAGAATTAATTGCTTTTTTGTTGAAGAACAATATGCTGAATTAAGCCAGAATTGGTATAAAAATGTCAAAATGACATTTTGTTAAAGTGGTGCGTAATTTGATGTTTGTTTTGTAAATTTAAAAATCAATCTAAAAAACAAAAAAATATGGGATCAGGATATTTAATTATTGCTGGAGCTATCATGTTGTTCAGCTGGCTAGTAAGCTCGCAGCTGAAGAGTAAATTCGAGTTGTATTCAAAATTGCAATTGAGAAACGGTATGAGCGGTGCCGAAATCGCTGAAAAAATGCTTGCCGATAACGGAATCACAGATGTTCGTGTTATTTCAACACCTGGGCAATTAACCGATCATTATAATCCTTCAGATAAGACGGTAAACTTAAGTGAGGCTGTTTATAATCATCGTAATGCAGCGGCAGCGGCAGTTGCAGCACACGAATGTGGCCACGCTGTACAGCATGCAATCGGATACGAATGGCTTACAATGCGTTCTAAATTAGTGCCAATTGTAAGTGTAGCTTCAAATTATGTACAGTGGATTTTAATTGCTGGAATTCTTATGATTAAAGTTTTTCCACAATTATTACTAATCGGAATTATTGTTTTTGCAGCTACTACTTTGTTTTCTATTATTACACTTCCAGTAGAATATGATGCTAGTAACCGTGCTTTGGCCTGGTTAGAAAACAAACATATGTTAACACCAGAAGAACAAGCAGGAGCAAAAGATGCTTTAAAATGGGCGGCAAGAACCTATGTAGTTGCTGCAATTGGTTCAATAGCAACGTTGTTGTACTATATCTGGATATATTCTGGAAGCAGAAGGAACTAATTTGCCAATTAGATAATTAGTCAATTAGATAATTTATAGCAAACCCGACAGGTTTTTTAAATCTGTCGGGTTTTTGTTTTATTAATGTGCGTATTTTAGGATCAAGAATAATATAACCCAGATTCCTGATATAATATAAATGCAGTTTAAATATTCTTTGTTTTCAGATCTGCTGTATTTATAATAAAGTACTAAAGTGTAAATAATACTTATTGGAATTGATAATAAAAATAATAAAAAACCTGCTCCAGGATTACATACTCCGCTTGGAGCAGCTTTTTCTGCGAGGTATGTAAGAATGGAATATAGTGCAAAAAATAATATTGTTTTAATTTCTGGCTTTATCGTATGGAACATTTTAATTAAGTGTGTAAAAGAATTATCTAATTTTCAAATTATCTAATTCTAAAGCTGTATTTGCCTATCAATTTGCTGATCTAACGAAATAAATGTTTCTGTTCTTGAAACTCCTTCAATAGCTTGAATTTTGGTGTTTAAAAGCTGCATTAAATGTTCGTTGTCACGACAAATAATTTTAATTAAAACAGACCAGTTTCCTGTAGTATAATGACATTCTAAAACTTCGGGAATTTTTCTTAGTTCTTTTACGGCTTCTGAGTTTCTGGAGGCTTTGTCCAGGTAAACTCCAACAAAAGCCATTGTGTTATAGCCTAATACTTTTGGGTTTACAGTAAACTTAGATCCTGAGATAACGCCTGATTGTTCTAGCTTTTTTAATCTCTGGTGAATTGCCGCACCAGAAATTCCGATTTTATTGGCGATTTGTAGAATGGGCTTTCGGGCATCGTCCATTAAGTAACGAAGGATTTCTTTATCGATTCCGTCAATTTCAATTAAGAGAGAGTTGATTTTCATAACTTACAATTTGAAACTATTTTCCGTGATTTGGGTTTTGAATAGAAATCAAATGTAGTTAAAATGCTCTGAAAATGGAAATTCCAAATTCTAGAACTGGAAATTAAATTCCAAAAATATCCAATTCGAACATATATTTCAAGCAAGAAAGATTGTATTTAAAACAAAAAAAATCCAAATCCCAAGTGATTAATTTGGAATTTGGATTTTTAAAACTAGTATATTTTTTCCTCTTGGTTAGGTTATTTTCCTTTGTTTGCTTCGGCTACGTATTTTTCCAGCGCCATTGTCATAGAAGGAGTTTCAGGAGTTGGAGCAAGAATATCAATTCTTAAACCATGATCTAAAGCCTCTTTCTGAGTTGTGCTTCCAAATACAGCAATTCGAGTTTCATTTTGTTTAAAATCTGGGAAATTTTTAAACAATGATTTGATTCCGGTTGGACTGAAGAAAGCTAAAACGTCATAATAAACGTCTGCTAAATCAGATAAATCACTCATTACAGTTCTGTAGAAAATAGCTTGTGCCCAATCTACTTTAAGACCGTTTAATGTTACAGGAGCATCTGCATTTAATTGGTCAGATGCTGGAAGCAAAAACTTTTCGTCTTTGTACTTCTTGATTAACGGAGATAAATCTGCAAAATCTTTTGCCCCAACGTAAATTTTACGTTTTCTGTACACAACATACTTTTGAAGGTAAAACGCAACGGCCTCAGATTGACAGAAATATTTCAATCCTTCTGGAACTTTGTAACGCATTTCATCAGCAACTCTAAAAAAATGATCTACAGCATTTCGACTTGTTAAAATGATCGCAGTGTAATGATTAAGATCGATTTTTTGTAATCGAATCTCTTTTGCGCTAACCCCTTCTACATGAATAAATGGTCTGAAATCAATTTTTATTTTGTGTTTTTGTTGGAGCTCAAAGTAAGGAGAATTCTCCACTTTAGGTTCAGGCTGTGACACCAAAATTGTTTTCACTTTCATATTATAAATATTTTCTAAGCACTCCCTTTTGTTATCCAATAATAAAGAAAATAATAAGGGGCTATTTCAAGAGCGCAAAGATATAAAATAAAATAAAATAACTTGCCGATAATTACGTTTTGATACGTTTTAATTGAAATAAAGTAAGAGTATACACTAATACACAGCGAAATACCAATGATTCCCAGCGGTATAATTTGCGGAATATTGTTGTAATAGAACAAAATAGCGTTGATTGGAAGGATCAAAACGCCAATATAAGTTCTGTACGTTACTTTTTGTAAGTTAAATAGTTCTACAAAATCGTCGATATTGAAGGAAGTCGCTACAATTTTCTCAATTAAATATTTTCCTAAAATGAAATAAAGTAGAAAAGTTGCAATCTGAATAAACAAAATCCAATCGGTTTTGGCAGCATGTCCAAAAATGTTCATCGTAAGAAGGATGAAAAATGTATACGATACAATTTGTACAAAAAATAGTCCAACTGTAAAGCTGCTTTTCAAATGGTTATTGTCGCGATAAATCTTCGCATATTTATCAGAAAAAATAAGTTTGCTAAATTCACTAAATCTGGTTTCGTAAGCAGATTTTGTCATAGCAACAACGGCAAAGGTGAGTACAAACAAAAAAGTTGCCCAGTCTTTGTTTTCAAGAATTCGAGGATGAAGTTGTTCAATCATAGCGTTACAAAATTAGTAATTTTTTGATGCAATACTTTTATTATATATTTATTATGAATCAAATGCTATAAAAAGTTTACTTTTGCGGTGAAATTACCCAGAAAAAATGAATGATAGTATTGTCATAATTCCCACATACAACGAAATTGAAAACATAGAAAGTATCGTAAGAGCTGTGCTTTCACAACATAAATCTTTTCATCTCCTTATTATAGATGATAATTCTCCTGATCATACTGCAAAAAAAGTAATTGCACTTCAGGAGGAATTTCCAGGGAAACTTTTCTTAGAACAGAGAACTAAAAAATCAGGTTTAGGAACTGCTTATGTTCATGGTTTTAAATGGGCTTTGGAACGCGATTATCAATTCATTTTTGAAATGGATGCCGATTTCTCTCATAATCCAAACGATTTAGAAAAATTGTATGACGCTTGCCATTTTGGTGGAGCAGATCTTGCAATTGGATCTCGTTACGTAACAGGAGTAAATGTAGTCAATTGGCCTTTAAGCCGAGTTTTGATGTCTTACTTCGCTTCTGTTTATGTGAAATTTATTACTGGAATGAAAATTCATGATGCAACAGCAGGTTTTGTTTGCTACAAACGAGAAGTGCTGGAGAAAATCAATTTAAATAAAATAAAATTTGTCGGATATGCGTTTCAGATTGAAATGAAGTACAGAACCTATTGTGCCAAATTTCAAATTACTGAAGTGCCGATTATTTTTACAGATAGAACAAAAGGAGTTTCTAAAATGAGTAATGCCATTATCAAAGAAGCAATACTTGGAGTAATTTCGCTAAGATTAAGAAAATTAGTCAATTCATTATAAACCAACCGAAATGAACAGGATTTTAATAAAGAATGCCAAAATTGTAAACGAAGGGACAATTTTTGAAGGTGATGTTTTAGTTGAAAACGATCTGATTGTTGAAATTGCAGACAGCATTTCATTAAAGACTTCAGATTGTATCGTAATAGATGCCGAAGGTAATTATTTGATGCCAGGTGCAATTGATGATCAAGTACATTTTAGAGAACCAGGATTAACACATAAAGGGGACATCGAATCAGAATCTCGCGCTGCTGTTGCTGGAGGAATCACTTCTTTCATCGAACAACCAAATACGGTTCCAAATGCGGTTACTCAAGAAATATTAGAAGATAAATATCAAATTGCTGCTCAAAAGTCATTTGCGAATTATTCGTTTATGATGGGCGCAACAAACGATAATCTGGAAGAAGTTTTAAAAACGAATCCAAAAAATGTTGCGGGAATCAAGATTTTCTTAGGTTCTTCAACGGGAAATATGCTGGTTGACAGAGAAGAGACTTTAGAGAAAATTTTTTCAAGTACGCCAATGTTAATTGCAGTTCACTGTGAAGATGAAACGACAATTAAAAATAACCTTGCAGCTTTTAAAGAGCAATATGGAGATGATGTTCCGGTAACAGCTCACAATTTGATAAGAAGTGCAGAAGCTTGTTATATTTCTTCTTCAAAAGCAGTGGCTTTGGCGAAACGTACTGGAGCTAGATTGCATATTTTTCATCTTTCAACAGCGAAAGAAATGGAATTGTTTACGAATAAAATTCCGTTAGAAGATAAAAAAATCACAGCTGAAGTTTGTGTGCACCATCTTTGGTTTACAGATGAAGATTATAAAACAAAAGGGAATTTCATAAAATGGAATCCTGCTGTTAAAACTGCCGAAGATCGCGCCGAACTTTGGAAAGCTTTAAATGATGGAAGAATTGACGTAATTGCTACAGATCACGCACCTCATACTAAAGAAGAAAAAATGCAGTCTTATTTGAATGCGCCTTCTGGAGGTCCATTGGTTCAACATGCAGTGGTGGCGATGTTTGAAGCGCATCATCAGGGGAAAATTACTGTGGAGAAAATCGTGGAGAAAATGTGTCACAATCCTGCTAAAATTTTCAAAATCGAAAAAAGAGGTTTTATCAGAGAAGGATACCACGCCGATTTAGTAATCGTTAATCCGAGTTTGCCTTGGAGCGTAAAACCAGAAAATATTTTATACAAATGCGGATGGTCACCTTTTGAGAACTTTACTTTCAAATCGAGAATTACACATACTTTTGTAAACGGAGAATTAGTTTATAATAATTTCAAAGTAAAAGATACAAGAGCTGGAAAAAGATTATTATTTGACAGATAAAAAGCAACTATGAAGAATCTTGTAGTAATACTATTGGTTTTATTTCTTTCTGTAAGCTGTAAAAAAGAGTTGGTAAAACAACCTGCAAAGCTTATTGAGAAGGACAAAATGATTGATATTATGTATGATTTGTCACTTTTGGAGGCCATGCGATATCAAAAACCATTGTCTCTAGATTCAGTTGAAACCGATGCGACAAAGTTTGTTTTAAAAAAGTATAAGGTAGACAGTCTTCAGTTTGCTCAGAATAATATGTATTATGCTTCAGATTATGAAACATATAAAGATATGTTTGATGAGGTTAATAAAAGAATAGCCGTAGATCAAAGAGCGGCAGATTCTCTGGCTAAAATTGACGAGAAAAAAGCAGCGAAGGCGAATAAAAACAAACCAAAAGAATTGAAAGAAGTTTCAAAAGATTCAGTTCGAAAAACCATTCCAAAGGTTAATATCGATTCGATTAAAATGGAGCAAATGAAACGCAGAAAACAGATTCGTTAAATCTGTTTTTTAATATAATCATGTACATCAGTAAAAACCGTTCCTAGAGCGGTTTTTATTTTTTCATTAGAATATAAGTTTTTAGAATAAGAGGCTTTTGCGGTTGCTTTGGTAATACTTCTTTTTCTAAAAAATAAAGTCGAAAATAGTGTATCTGCAGTCCATAATAGATTCATGAAAAATGGTTTTGCATGAATATGAGGTTTTTTTGCTTTTAAAGCTTCTGCAACGGTGTTTAAAATATCTCTGAAAACAATATTGTCAGCGATGAGTGTGAAACGTTCGTTTTGAATATCGCTTTTCATTAATTCAAAAATGGTTTTCGAAACATCATCAACCGTAATAAAACCAGTACTTCCAAGTGTGTAAAATGAAAGTCCTTTTGAAACTTTCTGATAAATTTCACTGCTTCCCTGTTCGAAAATAGTCATCATTTGCGGTGGACCTAAAATCACGCCAGGATTTACAATTATGACTTTAAGGCCTTCTTGTTGTCCGCGCCAAACTTCCATTTCGGCACCATATTTTGAAATAGCATAATCGCTATGTGGTTTTTCTGGATTCCAGTCGGTTTCTTCAGTAATAAAAGTTTCATGTGGAGCAATATCACCTAAAGCAGCAATCGAACTTATGAAGCAAAATTTCTCGATTTCTTTTGCAATAGAAAAATTGACGATGTTCGCGGTTCCTTCAATATTGGTTTTTCTGAGTTTTTCTTCGTCTTTTGGGTCAAACGAAATCAAAGCGGCGCAATGATAAACTTTTGTGATATCGATAAAAGCATCTTCTAAGGAGGGAACGTCAAGAATATCGGCTTCAAGCCAATTAATTTTTTCAAACAAATCGGATTTCTTATAAAAATCAAAAACCGATTTGGTTTTTTGAATGCTGTTTTGAGTTCTATAAATAGCCCGAACATTTTCTCCATTTTCAATTAAATGAAGCAATAAATGCGCGCCAACTAAACCAGTTCCTCCAGTTACTAATACCATTTTGTAAAGATAAGTTTTTGTTTTTTTGCCACAAAGACACTAAGGCGCAAAGTTTTTTGTTTTTTGCTACAAAGGTGTTAAGGCGCAAAGATTAAAAAAAATACTTTGCCTCTTAGTGTCTTAGCGCCTTAGTGGCAGAACTTTTTGTGTTTGACATTGCCATTGATTATATTTGCGCAAATTATTTTAGAAAAAAATGAAGAATCTAGTTGAAGAATTAAAATGGCGCGGGTTATATCATGATAGTATGCCTGGAACTGAAGAGCAATTACTAAAAGAGGCTACTGCTGCATATATTGGTTTTGATCCAACGGCAGATTCTCTGCATATTGGAAGTATGGTTCAGATCATTTTATTGGTTCACTTAAAGAATTTTGGACACAGACCCATTGCTTTAGTTGGTGGAGCAACTGGAATGATTGGAGATCCTTCTGGTAAATCTGATGAAAGAAACTTGCTTGATGAAGTAGCTTTGGCTAAAAACGTTGCCGGAATTAAAAGTGTTTTGTCTCGTTTCTTAGATTTTAATTCAACTGATGCAAATGCGCCGGTAATGGTGAATAACTACGATTGGATGAAAGACTTTTCTTTTATCGATTTTGCACGTGAAGTTGGAAAAAGAATCACTGTAAATTATATGATGGCTAAAGATTCTGTAAAAAAGAGATTTAGCGGAGAAGGTGAGGGAATGTCTTTTACAGAGTTCACTTATCAATTAATTCAAGGTTACGATTTTTATCATTTATATAAAAACAACAATTGTATTCTACAAATGGGTGGTTCTGATCAATGGGGTAATATTACCACAGGAACAGAATTAGTGCGTAGAATGGGTGGAGAAAATGCAAAAGCGTATGCTTTAACTACTCCATTAATTACAAAAGCTGACGGATCTAAATTCGGAAAATCTGAAGGAGGAAACGTTTGGTTGGATGCTGATAAAACTTCGGTTTACAAATTCTACCAATTTTGGGTAAACACAACAGATGCTGATGCTGAGAAATATATCAAAATCTTTACCTTCTTAGATAAAGATACAATTGATGCATTAATTGAAGAGCATAAAACAGCTCCTCATTTAAGAGTTTTGCAAAAGAAATTAGCAGAAGAAATTACTGTTTTTGTTCACAATAGAGAAGAATTAGAAAAAGCAATTCAAGCTTCAAATATTTTGTTTGGAAATTCAACTGCAGAAGATTTGAAAAAATTGGATGAAGCGACTTTCTTAGAAGTTTTTGACGGAGTTCCGCAAGCTGAAATCACAAAAGCGGACTTGGAAAATGGATTGGAGATTATTGCTGTTTTAAACAAAAAAACAGGTTTCTTTAAATCAAACGGTGAAGCAAGAAGAGCTTTAACAGCAAACTCAATTTCTGTAAACAGAGAAAAGATAAAAGAAGATTTTGTTTTAACTACAAATGATTTGATTAATAATCAATTCGTTTTATTACAAAGTGGTAAGAAGAATTATTTTGTAATTCGTGTAGTGTAACTTTTTAATCGGTTATTTTTTAATTCATTACTGAAATCTAAATATATAAATCCCAAATTCTCAAAAGAGTTTTTGGGATTTTTTATTTTAATTTGTTGATAATGAAAATATAAAAGTTTTTTTATTAAGTTTATTCCCTAAAACTAACTGAACGAAAATGATTGGAATTTTACTTATTTACTGGATTTGGAAGGGATTTACCAATTTGGCCCTCGAATATGATAAGAACAAATGGGGCTATTTTGGAATTGGAATACTGTCTTACTATGGAGGTACTCTTATATCAGGATTTATAATTGGACTGCTGTCTGTGTTTGTTAACGGACTTGATAGTGTCAACGATGAAAGTTTTACTAATATAGGTTGGAATATACTTTTTGTACTTTGCGGTGGTTTGACTTGTTACGGCGTTTACAGACTTTTGGAACGTAAATGTGAAAAAGAAAAAGCACTATCGAAAAAAGAAGGAATAGAAAGTATTGGTTTGACTGAGGAGAATTGATTTTTTCTGTTTAATCGGTTTTTTTTGCGATTAAACGATTACACAAATCAACGATTAAACCATTTTACAAAACCATCAAATTACAGCCGCGAATATCAGAATTATCAAAACGTCCCAATACTTCGAAAGAATTGTTGGGATTTTTTTTGCCTAAATCCTGCGTTGCAATAAAAGAACAAGAATTGATATTAGCTAAATCAATTACATTGATTCCGCCTGTTTTTCCATCTTTCACGTAAGTGAGCGCATCTTCGGGATCGCGAACTAAAATATGCATCCAGGATGGGCATTCAAAAACGCCTTCACCTAAAGAATAAGCTTGTGCCAAAAGTTCGGTCATCCCGTATTCAGAATGAATAGAAGAAACGCCAAAACCTTTGCATAAAATATCGTGCAATTCTTCGCGAATCATTTCTTTTCGTTTGCCTTTCATTCCTCCAGTTTCCATGATAATGGTGTTTTGAAGGTTGAATTGATGTTTTTCGATTAAATCTAATAAAGCATAAGTAACACCAATAAGAATTACATTTTGACCAGCTTCATCCAATTCAAGAAGCTTTTTGATTAGGTCGTCGTGATTGTGTAAATAAAACCCGCTTTCAGGCTGATTGGAGAGTTTTATCAGGTCTTCTACCATATAGATTAACGAAGAGCCTTCGCGTTCTAAATAAGACGGCAAAAGGGCTAAAACAACGTAATCTTCTATATTGCCGTAGAATTGAGAAAATCCTTTGCGGTAACTTTCCTCATATAGGGAAACATCGGTCACTAAATGACGGCTTGTAATCATTCCAGTTGTACCGCTACTTGTAAAAGTAACTTGTGCAGGATCGTTATTTGAAACTACTTCATGACTTTTGAAAAACTGAATAGGTAAAAAAGGGATTTGTTGAAGTGATTTTACCTGCTGCGGATTGACTTTTAAAAAATCACAAAAGTCGCGATAGACTTGATTATTCTCGTGCTGAAAACGAAACACTTTTAGTGCTATTTTTTCAAATTGTTTCTGACTCGAAATGGTAAATATATCGTTGGCTGTGATCAAAACTTTTTTTTGCAAAGATATTTATTTTTTAGTTTTCAGTCGCGGTCGCAGTCTTAGTTTTTAGTCACAGTTTTCAGTCAAAGTATTCGTAAGTTTATAAACTGAAAACTGAGATTGCGACAGAAAACTAAAAAAGCTCCAAATGGAGCTTTTTATCGTATAATGAGTTTTCGGGTTGTCGATGCATTTTGTTCGCTTATTTTTATGATATAAACTCCAGGTGGCAGTTCCGAAACATTTAATTCTTTTGTTGTCAGATGAGCTTGTAATACTTTTTTTCCTAAGATATCAAATACAATAATTTCTTTTTCTAAATCGTTTTTGGATGATATGTAGACTTTACCATTTGTAACGGGATTAGGGTACAAGCTAAGACCCTCAATAGAAGTAGATTCCTGAGGTTTTGGTAATTGCTTGCTGTCTTGCGCTGAAACGCTTACAGTAAAGAAAAATGCCAATAAGAATGTAATATAAAAGTAGTTTTTTGCCATCGCGTGTATTTGGATATCGTAAATATACAAAAAAAATTACAAAAAGTACGCCAAAAATGAACATTCTAAAATTTAAGATATTTTTTAACATTATG
This sequence comes from Flavobacterium panacis, assembly GCF_024649945.1. Taxonomy (GTDB): domain Bacteria; phylum Bacteroidota; class Bacteroidia; order Flavobacteriales; family Flavobacteriaceae; genus Flavobacterium; species Flavobacterium panacis. Next base: position 205,930 of record NZ_JANKMS010000009.1, read on the forward strand.
GACTTGAAGTTATTACAAGTTGATGGGTTTTTCCATAAGAGCTATAAACAAAAAAACACCCTAATTTTATTAGGGTGTTTTTGAAATATTGTATGTCTTACGAGATTATAGACCTAATGTCCATCCAGCAGTCCAAGTAGGAACTCCTGATCCGTTTCCTGCTCCAGTTGCAGTTGTAGATTCTGTGAAAACTTTAGAAACATCAACAGCAGTTCCTGCAGTGTTTGCTCCTTTAGATTTAAGAGTTACATCTTCGAATTTAACGTTAGTAGCAAGTAAGTCTTTTCCAACATATCCAACGCTTTCGTCGTGTTGAACGTCAAATCCAGTTTTCCAACCTTTTAAAACAACGTTGTCAAATTTACCTTTAGTACCAAATCTTAATTTGAATGCTTGAGACTCTGCACTTGTATCGTTAACACCAGCTCCAATCAAAGTTAGGTTTTTGATATTTGGGAAAGCAATTGGTGTAGCTAAGTTGTTGTTACCATTGTTATCAGCTTCGATACCTCTGTTACCAGCGTTAGTTCTGATTCCGTACCAGTTTTCACCATTTCCAATCCATCCTTCAGTCCAGTCGAATAAATCATCACCAACTTTTTCTGCGTGTTTGTTAGAAACTACTAAGTGTTTTGCATCTACAGTTCCACCAAACCACTCGAATCCGTCATCAGAGCTTTCGTAAACTTGTACGTAATCTACAACAGTTTTGTTTCCAACTCCGAAGAAAGAAACTCCGTTGAATTCTTTGTCACTGCTGTAAGAGAAACCTGGGTACTCAATTCTTAAATATTTGATTGATCCAGAGTTGTCAGCAGCATCAGTTCCTCCGTATGCTAACTCAGAAACCTCTGCAGTAGCTGTTGAACCAATGTTTTTGTTAATTGGTGCTTTTCCGCAAAGTACTAAACCACCCCAAGCAGCTGGTTCTTTCTTTTGTGCAGTCATAATAACTGGATTAGTTGCAGTTCCTTGAACATCGATTTGTCCTCCTTGTGCTACAGCAATATATCTCACAGCTGCTAATTGATCTGCTGGTATTGTAGTTGCTTCAATGATAACTCCAGCCTTAATAGTAAGTTTTGCAGTGTTTTTAACTACTAATTTTCCTGTAAGTTTATAAGTTCCAGATTCTAATACTACCTCACCACTGTTGATTTCTCCTTGTAAGTTGTCTCTTACTACTACGAAATCAGATTTTGGTCCTTCGTTTTTGTTGTCATCGCTAGAGCAAGATGTTGTAAGTGTTGCAAGCGATAATGCCGCTAAACCGAAAATTGTTGAAATTGTTTTTTTCATTACTTTTTTAATTAGTTTGTGTTTATGCAAAGATTAGAACTTAAGCTTTAACCAACGTTAAGCCGTTGTCAACTGTTTGTTATGTGTTTTTTACTGTAATGTTAATTAAATGATAACTCAGTATTTGTTTTATGTTATTAGAATTGGTAGTTCATTCCTAATCCAAATGTTAATCCTTTTTTGTAATTGAATACTAAAATGTCTCCACCTGCATTTTCTTGAACTCTTTTGAATTCTGGATTCAATAAGTTTCTTGCTCCAAAGTCAATTCCAAAGTTTTTAGTCAATTTTGTTTTTAAAATTAGGTCTAAAGATCCCATAGCTTTGTCAACTAAATTTCCTCTTCCTTCGTTTCCAATTGCATAAAGCTTATCAGAATAATAATTGTAAGCTAGAGTTGCTGTAATACCAGAATCGGTTGTGAAATTTTTGCTGTAAGACAAATCTGCGTTCAAAATCAAATCAGAAGCTCCTGTAAAACCTGAACTTTTATCTGTAGTATTAATAGATAATTGTCCCTTTGTTTCATTACTTACTTTGTCGCGATTAAAATCCTGATTTGTTTTCATTAAAGAAGCATTAAATCCGAAAGATAATTTGTTAGTGAATTCTCCTTCAATTTCGAAAATATTTTTTCTAGCTTCCAATTCCACTCCATAAGCGTAACCAGTATCTCCAATGTTAACAAAAGAGATGTCATTTGTAGCAGAAGCAACAATGATTTTGTTAATAGGATCCTTAATGTATTTTCCAAAAGCAGTAACAGATAGTAACTCGTCGCTTTTTGGGAACATTTCCCATTTCAAGTCCAAATTGTAATTTTGTGAAGGATATAAGTTAGGATTACCAATTTCAGATTCCATTACATCTTCATAGATAAACAAAGCACGTTCTTTAAATTGTGGCAATGTGTAAGTTTTACTGGCAGCAAAACGAAGATTCTGTTTTTCGTTTAGTTCATACTTTAAGATCGCGCTTGGTAAAAATTCATTTCTGTCAAATGTATTTGTTCCTCCAGCGGCATCAAGCTGTGTTCTCCAGTTAACGGTTTGGGTGATTTTTTCATATCTAAGACCTAAAACACCGCTAAGTTTTTCAGATAATTTGTATTCAATAGTACCAAATCCTGCGTGTATATCCTGTTTTCCATCATAAGTTTGAGGAGTCATTCCTGCAAAAGCTGCAATTGTGAATAAACCGTTATCGTAATTTGATTGATTAAAGAATGCATCTAGGTTATTTGGATCTACATTTGTGTTTTGTCCAGTTTGGCCTATGCTAAAGTTAAACTGAATAGCTTCAAAGTCACGTTTTTTAAATCTACCGTTGTAACCAGCAGTAATTTTTCCTTTAGACTCACCACTTTCTTTGTCTCCTAATTTATAAGAAAAAGCAAGGTTAGCTGCTGCTTCATTTTCTGTCAGATCTTGAAAATATCTTTGGTTGTCAGTAGTAGTTCTTTGAGCAATTGTATAAGTGTCAGTCGTAGGATTATGGAACAATTTGTTTTGAGTTCTGTCTGGCATATTACCTTTTACAGTATTGTATGAAAGACCCCAATCCAAATCAATTTTATCAGTTAATTTGTCATTCCCTAAAAGCTGATTGATGTACACTGTATTTTGTGTAAATGTTCCTCTTACAGTATAAAGATTAGCATTTTCATTATCAAAATCACGATCACTTCCATAATAAGTATCTCTTGTTTGTTCAGATGTATTAACGAACAAAAAGTTATATGCAACTTTATGGTTTTTGTTCAAACGATAGTTAGCGTTGAACATTCCAGTTGTGTTGGTGTTATAAGTGAATTTTTCTTGGTCGAAAGATTTTATTGAAGCTCCTTGAGCATTCACATTTCGAGTAAGTCCTTCTCTAAATTCATAACCATTACCAAATCCTGCAGTAGCAAAAAGACTTAATTTTCCTTCTTCACCAATGTTGAAAGTTTTACCAGCTTTAAGGTTAAAGTTTCCTCCAAATGGAGATTCTTTTTTAGGATTTAAGCTGTTTTCGAAACTATAACTATTTAACGGGTTGTTAGGAACTCCGTAAGAAACAAAACCAGTTTTCGTAGGTCCTTGCTGTAATAAAAAGTCACTTGAGTTTTGTACAGCATTAGTGTTAACTTTAGACCCTAAAGAAATTTCAAACATTCCTTTTCCGCGGTAATCTTTAGATACGATATCTACATTTCCACCACCAAAATCACCATACATTTTTGCAGCATATGATTTGTCAATTGAAATGTATTCTACGATATCAGTTGAAAAAAGATCAAGAGCGATGTTCTTTTTTTGTGGGTCATTTGATGGAATTGGTAATCCGTTCATCGAAGTAGTATTGTAACGATCTCCTAAACCTCTTACGTAAATATTGTTACTTCCTTCTTGTTTAGAAACTCCTGATGTTTTTACAACAGCAGCAGCAACATCTCCAACTCCTTTTCTAGAAAGTTCCTGCGCACCAATAGATTGTTTGATGTCAACCGCATTTTTTTGTTCTAATAAAAGAGCAGTTTCTTTTTGTTTACTCACAGCGGCAGCTTGTACCACTACATCTTTAAGTGTATAACTTCCAGATGAAAGTGCCTGATTCATCACTACAGTTTCGTTTGCTTTTACAGCAACTGGAGCTTCTACAGATTCATATCCTAAGAAACTAAAAATAAGAGTATAATTTCCTGGATTTACGCTTAAGGAATATTTTCCATCTACGTCGGTATTTACGCTAATATTTGTACCTTTAACTAAAACATTAGCAAATGGTAAAACTTCGTTGTTCATGTCTTTGTCGGTTAGAACTCCGGAAATTGTACCTTTGTTTTGCGCGATCGAAATCGTACAGATAAATAATGCAATAAAGAGAAATCTTAAATTGAATTTCATTTTGTTCAGTGTTGTGTTAATTTATTTTGGTGCAAAGAAATAACTGCACCGTGAAGTCGATGTTACCAACTTGTTATGTTTCTGTGTGCTTAAGATTATCAAATTGTTACCAGATTAAATTACCGTTAACACCAATTTTTAAAGGTTCTTTTGTTAGTATATTTACCCCGTGAAATGAAAAACATCGGATAAATAATTAAAAGATTTGATGTAAAAAATCTCAATTTTTGCTATTTATGAAAAAAACACAAACTAAGATTTTATTAGTTGACGACGAACCAGATATCTTAGAAATCGTTGGCTATAACCTAGCTCAGGAAGGCTACCAGATTGTTACAGCTTCTAATGGAAAAGATGCTATAGCTAAAGCTCAGAAAGAATTGCCAGAATTAATTATAATGGACGTGATGATGGCAGAAATGGACGGAATGGAAGCGTGCGAGCATATTAGAAAGATTCCTGAATTAAATAATGTTATCATAACATTCCTTACGGCAAGAAGTGAAGATTATTCGCAAGTAGCTGGTTTTGACGCTGGTGCTGATGACTATATTACAAAGCCTATTAAACCAAAATTGTTGGTCTCTAAAGTAAAGGCTCTGTTAAGAAGGTTAAAAGAACAAGAAGTCGTTACAGATACTTTAAATGTAGGCGGAATCGAGATTAACCGTGAAGAATATAAGATTATAAAAGGCAATGTAGAAATTGCTTTACCAAGAAAAGAATTCGAATTATTTTATCTATTAGCTTCAAAACCAGGTAAAGTTTTCAAGAGAGACGAAATCTTGGATAAAGTTTGGGGTAACGAAGTAGTAGTTGGAGGAAGAACAATCGATGTTCACATCAGAAAACTGCGTGAAAAAATTGGCGAAGATCTTTTTAAAACAATAAAAGGAGTTGGTTATAAATTTGAAGTTTAATAACTCGCTATAAAGTTGAACCATATAAGTGTATAAGTTCATTTAATTATGGTTTGCTTTCAAAATAAAAAAGCTCATTTTTGTCAAAGTTTTAACTTTGATGAAGATGGGCTTTTCAAAGTTAGTATTTGTTCCTAAAAAGAGTTAGTTTTAAATGTACTTATATCACTTATATGGTGAGAAAAAGTTTTAATGTTTTATTATTTTAAATATTTCAATGAAAATCAATTTTAAAAAAACATACAAATTTGCTATTAAATCGGCTTTATATATAAGTCTATTTTCAACAGCATTTGTATTGATGCTGCTGTCTTTATTCTATAAAAATCAATTAAAACATCAAGTTGCATTTGGAATAATTTTCATTATAGTTATTTATGTTTTTTCTTTTTTGGTGTTACAATATCGAGTAGAACGCTTTATTTACCGACGAGTAAAGAAAATTTACGATGAGGTTTCATTGTTGGAGTCGACCACTTTAATCAATCAGCCGATAAATACTGATATGGAAACGCTTTCACGCGAAGTAAAGAAATTTGCAACCGATAAAAAGTTGGAAATTGAAATGCTAGAAATTCGTGAACAATATCGTAGAGAGTTTTTAGGAAACGTTTCGCACGAGTTAAAAACGCCATTGTTTACTGTTCAAGGTTATGTTTCGACTTTGCTTGATGGAGCAATGGATGATAAAAACATCAGAAAAAAATATTTAAAACGTGCCGAAAAAGGAGTAGAACGTCTGATTTATATTGTAGAAGATTTAGATATGATCACCAAATTAGAATCTGGTGATTTAGATTTAAATATGACTGATTTTGATATCGTTGAACTGATTCAGAATGTTTTTGATTTATTGGAAATGAAAGCCGATAAAAAGAAAATCAAATTGGCTTTTGAAACCAAAAATGTACAATCAGTTATTATTCGCGGAGATCAGGATAGAATTCAGCAGGTTTTAGAAAATCTAATTGTAAACTCAATTAAGTACGGAAAAGAAGGCGGATTGACTGAAGTTGGGGTGGTAAACCTAACCAAGAAAAAAGTCTTGATTCGTATCAGTGATAACGGAGAAGGGGTTGAAAAGCAAAACATTCCGAGACTTTTTGAACGTTTCTACCGTGTTGATAAAAGTGGAACCCGTTCTGAAGGTGGTTCTGGTTTAGGTTTGGCGATTGTAAAGCATATTATTGAAGCACACAAGGAGAAAGTTTATGTGGAAAGTGAGTTCGGAATTGGTTCAGAATTCTCTTTTACGCTCGAAAAAGCATTTAAAAGTCAAAAAAACGACATTAAAAAATTGTAACGTAGTTTTGGGTAAAAGCCCTAAAACAAAGGGTTTTAACGATAAATAAACATATCGATTTAGTCGGTAACATTAAATTTTTATTATAGTAACATCTGGTTAATGATTTCTTAACATAGGTGCGTCATCTTTGCATCCTGAAATTAAGGGAATTAGAGAACTAATGATAAAAAGAAAATTATTAGCGGTTTTGTTACTGCTAACTTGTGTGGCTTATGCACAAGAACCAACGAAGCAGGAATTAAACAAACAGGATGTAAAAAACGAGGTAATGCGTATTTTAGATTCTATCAACAAAGCCAAACTTCCGGAAACAAATTCTGGAGTAAGTAATGAAGACCATTGGTACGACAGAATATCGTTGAGAGGTTATGCTCAAGTTAGATACAATGGTTTGCTTTCTACCAATGATAAAGTTTCTTGCGAACAATGTGATAAATCTTGGGGAACTACTTCTACAGCTCCAGATGCAAAAGCAAACAACGGACTTTTTATTCGACGTGCACGTTTTGTGTTTTCTGGACAAGTTCATCCAAATTTATTCTTTTATTTTCAACCCGATTTTGCTAGTTCACCAAGTACTGGAGTTCAAAATTTTGTGCAAATTCGTGACTTGTATTTTGATATTTCTTTCGATAAGAAAAAAGAATATCGTGTTCGAATCGGGCAAAGTAAAATTCCATACGGATTTGAAAATATGCAGTCAAGCTCACAGCGTTTAACATTAGACCGCGCCGATGCTATCAACAGTTCGATATTAAATGAACGTGATTTAGGAGCCATTTTTTATTGGGCTCCAGCCGAAATTAGAGAACGTTTTGCCATGTTGGTAAAAGATGGTTATAAAGGTTCTGGTGATTTTGGAGTTTTTGCTTTTGGAGTTTACAATGGGCAAATCGCAAATAAGTTAGACGGTAACAGAGATTTAAATGTGGTAACAAGATTAAGTTATCCGTTTGTTATTGGAAGTCAGATTATCGAGCCAGGAATTCAGGCTTATACAGGGAAATGGGCTTTTACTGGTGAAATTTCATCAGGAGTTATTGTGAATGATCCTCAATATGTGAAAGATCAGAGAGTAGGAGCAACTTTCGTTTTATACCCAAGACCATTCGGAATTCAGACTGAATACAATATTGGTAGAGGACCTCGTTACAATACTTTAACCAATACAGTTGACGAAACAGATCTTAACGGAGGTTACGTTTTATTAAACTATAAATGGGATTTAAAAAAGCAAATTCTTTATCCTTTTGCTAAATTTCAATATTATGATGGAGGAAAAAAATATGAAAAAGATGCCAGAAGTTATGTTGTAAGAGATTATGAAATTGGAGTAGAATGGCAGCCGTTTAAAGCATTCGAATTAACAGCAGAATACGTAATCGCAGATCGTACTTTTGAAGACAGTGCACTTCCAGTAAATAGACAACAAGGAAATTTGCTAAGATTACAAGCGCAGTTTAACTTCTAAATCATACGAAGATAAACAGATTCGCTTTCGCAAAGACGCGGATAAAAACAGATTTTTTATATAGTAAAATCCGTTTTTATCCGCGTTTTGTTTTGAAACAAATCCGTTTCATCCGCGTTCAATTACGCTGTTTTTTCCTCGAAAACTTTAAATAAAGAATCCCAGTCGATGTGATTTTCAAATTGAGCCAATCCTTTAAACGATTTTACTTTTGATAAGTCTTCAATACTAAAGTCATCTTGCATGGCATAAGGTACAAGATTTTCTTCTTGAAGCTTAACCGCAAGATATTCTTGTTCGTATTGTCCAGGAGTTGGAATAAAAAAGGCTTTTTTACCCAATTTAGCCAAATCCATCACGGTAGTATAACCAGAACGACATAGTACAAACTCACTTTCATTAAAGGTTTGTTCCAGTTGCTTTGAGTTCATAAAATTATAATACGTAATATTTCCTGCTTGCCATTTTTCCTGAGATTTCTCTACAATTCCTTGTACAAAAACCACTTTTCCAGGATAATTTGCTGCTTCTTTTTGTAATTTTTCGTCCAAGAATGTACGTTGTGGTTCTGGTCCTGATAGTATAATCATAAGATCGTAAACTTTTGGAGTCTCTTTTTTTCGCATACGACTTAATGGGCCGATATATCTTAAATTCAGTTCGTTAGTTTTAAGATGACCTAGATCTCCAGTAAGATTTACTTTTTCATCGGTATCTGGAACCCAGCATTCGTTATATTTTTTAATAAAATGCTGATGACATTTACTTGTAAACCAAGTTGTATTTCCTGTCATTACATTTAACTGATGCGTCATAAATACAGAAGGTACTTTTCTACTAAAAACGCCCAATCTATTATCTGAGATTATTCCATCGATACCATGTTTTTTAATCCAGGTATTGACCATTTTTTTCTCATCTAAAATGGCAGTAATCATTTTCGGAAGATTTTTAATTAACTTCCATTTAAAGTTTTTTCCATTCTTTGCATATTCAATATGATAAGAAGGAAGTTCTAAAGTTTGTATATAAGGAAATTCTTTTCTCAATAAAGCCAGCGCAACTCCGTCTGAGGCAATAATCGGAATATAATTATTCTCCTGAAGCGCCTTTATAATAGGAATACAGCGAGTAGCATGGCCAAGTCCCCAATTTAATGGAGCGACTAAAATTGTTTTGTTCGCAGAATAATCAATGCTCATTTTTTAACACGTTTTAAAAACGAAGATAAAGAAATATGTTTTGGATGGTATTTAGAGGGTATTACTAAATTATTAACTCTAGATTTACTAAAAGACTAGAATTTTCGAGGGGTATTTCAAAAATAATTTACTTTTTACCAATAAGATTATCTCTATGTTAAGTGATTTCGATTTTTTTGAAATGACCTTAATAAGGAAATTTGTAGGTTAAGTTGCAAAATAAAAAAAACCGAACATTTGTTCGGTTTTAAATATACCTTTTAAGAAAACTTAGAAGCTTAGTATCTTAGCACCTTAGTGCCTTAATCCTGAATATAAGTTTTATTACCATTTTTGTTGATATAGTATTTTCCGCCTCTTGGTCCGGTATATACTTTTTTACCATTGTATTCGCCAGTAACTTTATCCGGAACAGATGGTGCTTTTTCGTTTGTCTCTTTTAAAGTTTTAGTAGCCGATTTTTTTGCAGCGGTTGCCTCTTTTTTAGCGTCATCAGCTTTTGCTTTGGTTTTGGTAGCATCTGATTTTGCTTTATCAGCGGTCTTTTTTGCTTTGTCAGACTCGGTAGTTGCTTTTTTTGCGTCTGCTTTTGCTTTTGTAGCTTCCTTGTCTGCGGTTTTCTTAGCCTTGTCAGCCGTTTCTTTTTTTGCTTTTGCGGATGCTTCTTTAGCATCATCTGCTGCTTTTTTAGATTTTGCAGCTTCTTTTTTGGCATCTGCCGAAGCTTTGTCTGCACTAGCTTTTGCTTTTTTGGCTGAGGCTTCTGTTTTGCTTTTTGCAGCTTTTGCAGTTGTTTCCTGGGCGTAGAAGTTAGATGAGAAAACAACTATAAAACAGAACAATAATAATTTTTTCATAAGGTTATACGTTTAAATTTTCAATTAAAATTAAACAATTTTTTGTCATCTTTTTCGGAGCGCATCAAAAATATGCACGGAGCTGAACATTTCCAGTATGAATCGTATTTCCCGTCTCGCTTTTACGGCCTTGATAGTTTAAATTTACATCCAAAAACGATGTAATGTTCTTTTGCAGAAGTAGTTTCCAAACCAGATTTGATCCTGCCTGAAGTCCTTCCAACATCTGAAAACCTACCGATGAAAATTCATTTCCATCAAATTTATTTTCATAGAAAGAAAACTCACCATTTACCGTTACTTTCTTTTCACCTGCATAAGAAAATGAAGTCCCGATTCGGTTTTGCTTTAAAGTTTCAAAATTTCCAATTTGATTTTTCTTGTTTTGAAGTTCATAAAAGAAATCGAGTTTGGTGTTTTTAGAAAACAAATAACTAATTTTTGGCGCCATTTGCCAGCCGTCGATATCATAGTTTTTTTCGGCAAAATCTTCAGAAACCAAGTCGGTTTTTATGGTTTTGGTAAAGAAATTAAACAGCCAGCTTTTTTGGTACAAATGCGTGTATTGAAGTTGATGTGAATAGTTTTGAACATTTTGAGATCCGATGGAAAGTAAACTTTTACCTTTATTTACAAGATAAGAATAGGTAACAGAATGTTTCTGGCGCCCGCGATTGTAGAATAAACTGTTTCTAAAACTAGAATTTAATCCTAAAATATTTTCTTCAGAAGAGCTAAACGGATTAAGTTCCAGCTTTTCGCCTTCGCTTTTTACTTTTCGATCCATTATAAAAGAAGTCTGATTGTAAAAATGAGACAGTACTTTTTTATATCCTTTTTCATTTTGCCATTGCAACGGATTCAAAGTTAAAGACTGAGAGAACTTATTCTGATTGGTTTTAATATAAATCTGATTCGGGAGAAAGATTCTCACATATTTTGCCTGATCCTGAAAAACGGCGATTTCAAATTCCTGCAATTCCTGAATTCCATTACCGTTATAATCGTTCCAGGTATAAACTCCTTGTCCTGCCGGAACTTCTACATACGTGAATTCTTGTTGTGCGATCGTTCCAGAACTGGTTTCATAAGTGGTTCCAATCTGCATTAATTGATTAAAAAAACGATCATTATACAAAACTCTTGAATTTAATGAAGGTTCATTTTTTCTGGACGTATCGGTAAAATCTAAATTTCGATAACTCGCATAAACAGCTAAATCTGTTTTTTTATTTTGAATTAGCTTTGACTTTAAGTAATAGGTCTGCGAATTGTTGACATGTTGCAAAAATCCGTTTTGTAAACTATCATTTTTTCTTTGCAGAAAACCAATTTCTACAAAAACCTTAGTGCTGTCACCTCTTCCTGTAAATACACCATATTCTGAAAATCTCTGACTCAAAGTAGAAAACTGGCCAGTAACTTTGTCTTTTTCCTGATTGTCTTCTAATTGCATACTACCTCCAATCCAGTTTTTGCCAAAATGATATTTAGTTCTGGTTTGATTTCGAATGAATTTCGAAGTCGAAGCCGTTGCATCAGAATTCAGGAAACTTCCATTATTTTCGATGGTCCATTTTTTTAGTTTGAACAAAGCAGAAGTGGTATGTCTGGAACCTGTATAGCTTTCGCTAAAATCTAACTTTTCAAATTGATAGGTTACCAAACCAATATTGGAGGTTTTCTTTTTAGAAAATAAATTAAAATTAAAACCTGTAACCAAAAGACTCTGATTTCCTAAAAGTGTTCCTGTTAAGTTCCAATCGCGATTAAATTCGATATTATACAAACGTTCAACCGATTTGAAATTTTGCTCTACATATTGATAATTAGCAAAAGCATCTAAACTCCAGCTTCTGGAAAAAAGACGTTTTTTAAGATTGGTTTTAAAAGCGATTCCTTCGTTATTGGCATCATCAATTCCTGAAAATAAGTTCTGATCATTATTACTGACCGCTATTTCAAAATCGACCAAAGTTTTTTCATTCGGATTGTATTTTCCTAAGAAGGTCGCGACCTGAAGTTTCATCGGAGCGACAAGCTGTACAATGGGTTCATAATTCCCCTGAAGAATTCCATTTATGGGTTCTACATATTGATAAATACGTTCAACCGCATTGTTGTTCTGAATGATATAATTTCCAGCATTTGCACCAACCTGACTAAATCTTACATTGTATAAAACATCAGTCGGATTATTTGAATATTCATAAACTTCAACCGAATTGATAATGGTTTTTTTGTATAAAATTTTATTGTTGGCATATTTGTCTTCGTAGGCAGAAGGCGCTTTCATCAAATTGACATCATCTCCCGCTTGACTTAAAATCTGAACTTGCTCTGGAGAAAGATTCTGCTGTAAAGGCTGGTTTTTTAAATCATTTTCAGAATAGACATAACCGCCAAAACTCCATTTTTTGTTTTCGTGCGTAGCGCCTGCATAAGTCACAAGACGATTGTAATTTCGTTCTGAATATTGGTATTCTACATTAATCCTCATTTCGGAAGTAATGGTAAAAAGAGAGGTAAAGACAATCTCTCCGGCATTATAATCAATAACATAATCATTGTTTTCGCCACGTTTTAGTAGAACACCATTTACGTAAACTCTTTCAGATCCTGAAATAACCAAAACGTACAATTCACCATTTTGTCCTTTCAGTTTATAAGGTCCCTGATTTCCTTCTTGACCTGTAAAAGTACTTTTGGCATATTGACCTTTTACAAAAGCGACCGAGGCAAAGACATTGGTTTTGCTTTTCTCGGTGTCAAAATCAAAACTTGCTGAAAGTCCTTGAACTTTTTTATTGAAACTTAAAAATTGTGTTTTTCTGTTTTCTAAAAAAACGTCGCCCGCACGAACGTTCCAGTCGTCGCTAAAAAGTTCCATGAAGATATTATCAAATTGATCTAATTTTTGAGAATAACCACCATCCTGAAGCGGAATATTATTATCCTGAAGAGAAGCCCGAAGACTAACTTTATCGGAGATTTTTCCAGTAATCTGCAAATCTAAGTTAGAGTTTAAAACCGTGCTTTGATTGTTTCCAACAGTAATACCTCTGGTGATACTTCCCGAAGTGTTAAGACCATCAAAAGGAGTGACTTTTTTAGCATTGGCATTATTGTCAATTCGGTACAATTTTTCGGTTCCTACATCGCTATTTACAATCTGATCTGAATTGTAAAGACTGTATTCTTTGGTTAAGAAATCAGGATATTGAAGATAATTGACAATTAAAGTATCAGAAGTTGATTGGAATTTTTCATTTAAAAGTAAAAAGCCTTTTCGAAAATCAATAGTATAAAAAGTCGAATCTACAGGTTCTTTTTTAGTGTTTAATAACTGGAAAAACCCAGAATTGATACTTACTTTTTCTAAATGAATGGTGTCTTTTGAAACTACTATTTTTTTGGTTTTATACAGCGTTTCAGTTTCCTGAGCGTGAAGCGCAGAAAGACAGAAGAAAACCGTCCAAAACAGTAATTTTTTCAACATAATACTTTAACTCTAAAAAGTCAAAAGTAGTATTTATAATTGGGAATTGTGGCGTAGTATATTTTAGTTTTGCTGGTCAATAAGTGTAGTATATATTATTTGCTATTTTTGATTGCAGCCAAAATTATCAAAACAAAGAATGCGATAATTATGATGAAAATAGGATTGGCATAATTTGCATGCCAGCCGAATTCTTTTATTCTTTTGGGGAAATAGGACCTTGTGTCTTTTGGATTATAATAAAACATTCCAAAAATCCAGTTGTTGGGATCATTCTCCCATCTGTTTTTAGTTTCTTCACTTGGTTCTTGTAACTTTTTCATAACTTCCAAAGGATTTGATTGCTATAAAGTTAACTGATTTGTTTTACTCAAAACTAGTAAAAGACTTTTATTCTTTTTTGGGGCTTTCAAGGGAATTATTTTCGGAGTTTATTTTTTCCTTTTTAATTTCTGCTCTGTAACCTAAAAAGGCTGCTGCTCCCGAAAGTGCAGGTCCGATTGAATATCTAATATCGGAGTATGAAATGTCTTTTAAACTTTCTTTTTGAAGTAAGGGACTTAAATCAAAACAGATATATAGAAAAACAAAAATCAAGAAAATAAGAATAAGATTTTTTCTGGACATGATATTGGTTTAGTTAATAGCATAAACTATTTTTTTACACTTTCGGATAAAATCATTAAAATGAGAATCAAAACAACAGTAAGAAATACAGAATTGGGATTAGCAAAGTTAATTGTCCATCCAAATTCTTTTATTTTCTTGGGCGGGAACATTCTTTTGTCTTTTGGGTTGTAATAAAAAAGTCCCCAAATCCAATTCTCTGGATCATTACTCCAATTATTTTCCTCTTCTTCGGTTGGTTGTGAATTGTGATTCATTTTCTTTTGAGATTTTTTTTACTGTAACGGTAACCTAGTGCAACTATAATTACCAGAAGTGAGACTGTTAAAGCTGAATTATTCATGATTTTTGAATTGATTAAGTTTAAGTTTTTTTTCCGTTTGATATAAAGCAATTAGTACACATAAAACCAAACCTATAAGTACTGACAAATCAACAAATGATGTTGTGCCGAAAATTATATACAATACAACTTGAATGATTAATAAAAGAGATAATAATATAAGAAGAAGATTTGTGCTATACTTTTGCGCAAAATCCCAATTCGCTTTATTTTTCATTGAATTAGCTGTTCTATAACCATACAAAGAATTTATATTTTTTGGTGGAAACAATTTAGTTATCAATATCACAAAAAAAGTGATGATTATGATTGGGTTTTTAAATAAAAGAGTTAGTACTTCCATAATAGTTTTTTAATTTTTTTTCAGATAACTTCATTCTGTGATGTAGAAAAAAAGAACAAAGAATTGATAACAGAAGTGCAAAGTACATCATAGGATTACTTTTATTAGCTACCATTTTTTCTACGAAAGAGTCACTGTCCTCAAAAAACATAATTCTGAACATTATCAATGTATAGAGAGGATTTATAATGTAAAAAATAAAAATACGTGTTTTATTGTAATTTGATATCATTGTTTCATCTTTAATTGTTTTCTATCCAATAATCACTATAAAAATTACTTGTTGCCATTAAATCTTCGTGATTTCCCGATTTTGTTATCGTTTTGTTTTCTAATATATAGATGGTGTTTGCAATATTTTTTAACTTATTTAAACGGTGTGAGATAAATAATACTGCACAATTCAATTTTATTTTTTGCAGTAATTGCATGGTAAAGTTTTCGGTATTCCGATCCATGGCAGAAGTGGCTTCATCCAAGATTAAAAACTGTGGTTTTTTAAATAATGCTCTTGCTAAGGCAATAATCTGTTTTTCTCCACCACTTAAATTAATTCCCTCTTCACCAACAATAGTCATCAAGCCTTGAGGTAATTGATTAATGTAAAAATCAAAACCATATTCTAGAACGAAACTCAGGATGTCTTCGATTGTACTTTCGGCTCCAAGAAGAATATTGTCAACTACGGTTCCATTGAATATTGAAATTTCTTGTGGAATGACGGCTGTTAGATTTCTATAGTTTTCAAGTTTAGTTTCTCTTAAATTGTATTTTTTATTTACAAGAATGTTTCCATTTTCATAATCGTAAAAACGCTGTAGTATTTGGCCTAAAGTACTTTTTCCATTTCCGCTTTCACCAACAATTGCAGTGAGTTTTCCTTTTTCAATTTCTATATTTATATGGTGAAAAAGTTCGCTTCGTCCTGCGAACCTAAAAGAAAGATTTTGAATAGAAATGTTATCGATTTCAAATATTTCTAATCCTTCTTTATTTTCCTTTTCGATTGATGCAAATTCATACATTCTGTTGAAAGCAATTTTGGCTTCGTTTATAGGAATTGAAATTAAAGCCAGATTTGCGATTGATGGCAATAACGAACCAACGATTCCTAAAATTGCCATTAACTCTCCAATCTTGATTTCTTTGTTAAAAACCTGAATAGAAGTGTAAATTAAAATACCAATTACAAATACAACATTTGCTAAGCCAGATTGCCAAGATAAACTAATATTGATTTTTCCGATATTAAATATTTTGTCTTGATAATTGGCAAAAATATGCTGGTTTAGCTTGCTGAATAAAGGTTGTTTATTATCAGTTTTAATTGTAGTAATTCCTTGGATAGTATTAATAAAATTACTTTCATTAACTGCTGCACTTTGCATGATTTCTTTTTGCGAACTCAAGATTTTTTTATTGTTACGATAAATTATAAAAAAGTATATAGGAATACTTAAGAGACAAATTAATCCCAGTCTCCAAGAATAAGAAAATAAGAAAATCGTTGAAATTATTGAAACTAATACATCGATTATTAATGAACTTGTGAGTAGTTTAATAACATTCTGTATACGTTGTGTATCATTTAATCTGGAAACGAGTTCGCCTGTTTTTCTATTATCAAAAAAAGATTTAGGAAGATGCAATAAAGAAGAGAAGAAAAAAAGATTTATCCTGTTATTAAAATCTTTAGATTGTCTCAACAGAAAATATTGTCTTAGAACAGCTATTCCAACGCGAGCAGAAAGTAAAACAGCCAGCAAAATAATTCCAGAAATTAGTTTTTTAATATTATTTGATGGCAAAATATCATCTATCAGTTTTTGAGAAAATAAGGCCATTGCCAATCCTAGCCCAGCAACAAAAATACCAAGTAAAACAGAAATCCAGATTAATTTGTAATCTTCTTTTAGAAGATTTAAGAACCATTTTTTCTGATTACTTTGCTCCGATTCTTTAGTAATAAAAGAACTATTTGGCGAAAGAGTTAAACAAGTTTTAGAAATCCAGATTTTTTCCAGTTCAGATATTGACAAGTTATAGATTCCTTTGGCTGGATCGCCAATTAAAAAACCTTCTTTTTCATTGTATTTATAACATACAATGTAGTGTTCTAATTGATTATCAATTAATGTATGCAAGATAACTGGTGCTGCATGGTCAATTAATGCCTGAATATCTGCCTCACAACCCTCGGCAGTAAATCCTAATTGATTTGCCGCTTGATATAAACCTAGCATAGTGGTACCTTGCTTTGTCGTTCCACTAAGTTCTCTGATTTTTTCTAAGGAGCTATTTCCATTATATAATTTTATAATAGATAATAAACAAGATGGGCCACAATCTGACTGATCTAACTGTAGGGTTTGCGTTTTTGAAATATGTTTTAAATCTAATATAGACACTTATTCAAATTTTAATTTTTTAAGTAAGAATTCAGGTTTTGTTTGTCCTTTGATTTTTTCAATCAGTTTTTGGTTTTTATTGTATAGAACGATACAAGGCAATGCATTTACATCAAATGTAGTAGCGAAAGTAGCTTTGCTGTCGCGTAAAAAATAAAGGTTATCATAATTGTTAAGTTTATGGAACACAGCAAATTTTTTAATTAATTCTATTTCTTCAAGTGAAATAAAAACGATCTGAAAGTCTTTAAACTTATTGATGTTTTGGCTTATCATTTCAGCTTCTTCATTGCAAAATCCACATTCGGTATTGAAGTAAATAAAAATGACAGGAGTTGATTTTTTTAAATTATCATTTGTGAAATCCTTACCATTTATATTTTTATAACAAAATAGAGGAATTGCATTTATTTTTTCCGTTACTTCTTTTTTATAGCTTATTTTAGAGATTATTTGATAGCCTAGTAAAAGAAAAATAATGGCAAATAATAAGATAACAATGCTTTTAAGTGATTTTCTCATTTTTTTGATTCTCCTTTAATAGGGTTATAATAATTAATAAGATCATTGGGACGATTCCTAATAAGGTTTGCAGTAATTCAGCATTGTTAAAAAAGTAATTGGTTATATATAATATAATCATAAAGCAAGATAAGGCGAAAAGGATCTTCTTAAAATTTGACATTTTAGCTGTAATTAAGATTGAAAAACATCACAGTCGCAACCCATAAGAACAAACTTGGAACATAACTTAGGGCTACTATTTTCAATCCATAATCAGTATTAGTTTGAGTAAGTTTGCCAATTTCATATCCTAAATAAATCACATAGAAAAGTTCAAATAGATTTAAAACTTGGAAAGGATAAACAAACCATGTTTCTAAGTCTTTATAGCCAATAATGTTTAAAGCAGAGAGAGGGTAGAAATATTGAATATCTTCTAAAGTATAATTAGTTTGAAAAAAGTAAAACCAGATGATTTTAAAAATAGGGACTAATAAAAAGATAAATTCTGCTTTTAGAACAAAATTTAAAAGGGCATTAAAATTTAGATCTTTATTAGAGAAAAACAAACCTATATAAAGTATTGTCGTAATTATTGAAGTTTTGATTAATAACAAAATAGGAGGTAAAAGATAGGTAATCCAATTCCATTTTTTTTGGAACTCAAAAAAAAGTTCAATTTGTCTGATTGTAAATTGTTCAGAAAGATTGTTATACATTAACTTATCAAAGTTGATAGCTTGCTTAAAGACTTCATTTAATAAAATTGAAACTATGATAAGGAACAAATACTTTGGCACAACACTTTTCATGAATTTTTTTGTTTTAACTTTAGTATAATTGGTGTGATCTTTCTCGAATAATTTACATTTGATTCAGTGTCATAAAAAATAACCAAGAGTAAAACTCTTGGTTATTTTTCTAACTATTCCAGCATCTGCCGATTTCACTATTTAGTCCACTGACACTTGCTATTAGAGCTCCTCCTGGAGAACTATATGCTACAACAGCAAACATTCCTACCCAGCCACACGCAACAGCTCCAGCTTTAATTTTAACTAGATTATTTTTCTTTATTTTTTTCATAAGACGATTTTTTATTGTTAGTGTAGATAATTCCAATTATATTAATGCTTAATGCGATTATAAGTGAAAAAGCTAAATACTCAAACATTTTACTTGTGATAAAGTGTTTGTTGGCATCTAAGAATATGATGCCTACAATAGACCAAATGAAAGCTTTTACGATTTTATACATTTAGTATTTAGTTTAATGTTTTCAGTTATAAGCTTAAAAACAATCTTGTGCAGCAGCTGCAGCAAAAATGCTTATTCCAGCAATTAATCCTCCTCCTGGTATAGCACATGCAACTGCTGCAGCTGCTCCCATTAACATACAACCTCTATTACTTGTCCCTGCATGTAAATTTTCCATTTGTTTTAATTCTAGTTTTTTCATAATTATTTAGATTTATGGTTAATATTTTTCAAATTTAGAGAGTATTAGAAAAAAGTATTAGTCGATAATCGGTTATAAAAACCTATTTACGCATAATTGTAAAATAATTCTTATGTTTATATTTGTTTTCTAAACATTAATTTATGAATAAAGCAGTTGGTCATAACTTAAAAAAGATGCGTACAAATAGAAATATGTCACAGGAAGAAGTGGCAGATCATTTAAATATTTCTCAATCTGCTTATGCCCGAATGGAAAGGGGAGAAAGCAATTCTTGGGCTGGACATCTTTTAAAAATTTGTAAAATATTTGAAATCATTCCAGAAGAACTTTTTGTAGACACTATAAAAACTAAATCTAGCGAAAATATAGAAAATCCAGAAAATGATAGTGCCGTCTTATCTGATAAATTAATTGAACAGTATGAAGGAAGAATAAGAGACTTAAAAAAAATTATAAAAGAATTACGGCAGAACAAAAGGAGCTGAAAAACAAAAAAGGCTCCACTATAAAGTGAAGCCTTTTTTAATAAGTTTGAATTAAAAAATTACCTTTTATAAAGTAATATTAGCTTAATTCTTTAGTCACAATCTGCATTGTTTCACGGCTAACTTGTTTTAGTAAAACTTCTTTGTTAGCTTCAACAGTTTCTGCTGCCTCTTCTGTAAAGTGACGGATTGTATATAAGGTTACATTTTCGCTGTATTCTACTTTGAATTTTTTAGAAAGAATAGCATTCAATTCTGGGAAATTTCCAAATTTATCTTCCACACAAACAGAGAAACTAATCGCAGAATTCTGAATCAAGTTTACTTTGATTTTAAATTCGTGGAATAATCCGAAAATCTCACTGATGTTTTCTTCCATAATAAAAGAAAAATCAATTGAAGAAAGCGAAATTAAAAGTTGTTCTCTTTTTACAATAAAACATGGATATTGTGGTTCTAAGTCAACACCTTTAGAAACACAAGTTCCTTTTAATAAAGGATTCACGAATGATTTTACGTATAACGGAATCTCTTTTTTCTGTAAAGGTTGTAAAGTTTTTGGGTGAATAACAGTTGCTCCGTAAAATGCTAACTCGATTGCTTCACGATATGAAATTTGGTTTAGCAAACTTGCATTTTCAAAATAACGTGGATCTGCATTCATAACTCCTGGAACATCTTTCCAGATGGTTACACTTTCAGCATTTAAACAGTAAGCAAAAATTCCTGCAGTATAATCAGAACCTTCACGACCTAAAGTTGTTGTGAAGTTGTTTTCGTCAGCACCTAAGAAACCTTGAGTGATGTTTAATTGTTTTCTTGGAACATTTTTGCTGATGTTTTGCTGAGTGGTTTCCCAATCTACTTCTGCATCTCTGTAGTTTGCATTCGTTTTAATGAAATTACGAACATCAAGCCATTGCGTCTGAATTCCTCTGAAATTCATATAATGACTTAAGATATTAGTCGAAATCAATTCACCAAAACTAACAACCTGATCGTAAACGAAGTTGTAATTTGGAGA
Organism: Flavobacterium panacis; assembly: GCF_024649945.1. GTDB lineage: Bacteria > Bacteroidota > Bacteroidia > Flavobacteriales > Flavobacteriaceae > Flavobacterium > Flavobacterium panacis. Next base: position 226,568 of record NZ_JANKMS010000009.1, read on the forward strand.
TTTATTATGCGCTAAGAAATATTCAAGTTCAGCAAACTGAGCATTTACAGCTGCAAAAACTTCATTTTTTTCATCTTCAAATAAATCCAATAAAATTTGATTGTGATATTTTTTGATTTCTTGTACAGAAGAACTCAATTCTGTTGATTTTTCGAAATAATTCTTTATGACAACTTCAAGAGCATTTGTTGTTTTTCCCATAGCCGAAACTACAAGAATTACGTCTTCGTAACCTACTTTTTGTAAAACGTCGTATACGTTTTTAATTCCATCTGCATCTTTTACCGATGCTCCTCCAAATTTAAATACTCTCATTTTTAATTTATAGATTTTAGATTTTTAGATTTCAGTTTGGGGCGAAATCTGTTACTTATTTTTTTCCGCCACGACCCGAGCGATAGCGAACAGGCGAAGCAATTCACGAATTATCTTTTTAAATCTTTGCGAATAAAAATTCGTGAATTCGTGGCGAACATTTTTTTATAATTTTTCTAAGAACGAATTTATTCCAGTTTCATCCATTTGCACTACTCTCCATTCCTCAAGGATTTTGGCGCCTGAATTTTCGTAAAACTTTACTGCTGGAGTATTCCAGTCCAGCACATTCCATTCTATTCTTCTAACATTATCTCTCTTTCCTTGTTTCATTATTTCAGAATAAAGTGCAGATCCTAATCCAGAGTCGCGCATTTTCTCTTTTACAATTAAATCTTCAAGGTGAATTGTTTTTCCTTTCCAGGTAGAATAGCGATAATAATACAAGGCAATTCCAACAATTTCTTTTTGTTTTTCTTCGTTTTCAATCTCTGCTACAAAGACGTGAAAGAGTGGTTTTTCTCCAAAACCGTCACGTATTAAATCGTCTTCTGTAATGACAACTGCTTCAGGTTCTTTTTCGAATATCGCAAGCTCCTGAATAAGTCCCAAAACCGATTTCATGTCTTCAGGATTGCCTTTTCTAATATTCATAATTCATTCATTTTTATTTTTTGTCCTTCATAGTATCGCTTTTTCCTTCATCAGATTTACTCTTGCGAATGCTTATCAGAAACAATTTTTTGTATTCGTATTTTTATGTATTTATTATCTAAAAAAGCATTTTTTTAGTTGTTGCTTTTCGCTGATTATTAGCAAATATACAATAGTAGCAAACTAACAAAATAATTTTTGAATCATTCTCACAAAATAGACGATATTTGTGACTTAAAAACAAAACTATAACGATTTAGAAATGGAAGAACGCAATAAAACACTGGGAGAGTTTATTATTGAGAACCAAAAAGCATTTCAGTATTCTTCGGGAGAACTTTCCCGAATTATCAACTCTATTCGATTGGCAGCCAAGGTTGTGAATCATAAAGTAAACCAAGCAGGTTTGGTGGATATTATCGGCGCCGCGGGCGAGCAGAATATCCAGGGAGAAGACCAGCAAAAATTAGATGTCTATGCCAATGAAGTATTTATCCAGACGTTAATAAACCGTGAGATTGTCTGTGGTATTGCTTCTGAAGAAAACGACGATTATATTACAGTTCAGGGGAGCGACAACTGTCATAATAATAAGTACGTGATCTTAATGGATCCGCTTGACGGATCTTCAAACATTGATGTGAATGTTTCAGTAGGAACTATCTTTTCTGTTTTTAGAAGAGTAACACCAATTGGAACTCCGGTAACTAGCGAGGATTTTTTACAACCGGGAATCAATCAAGTGGCAGCAGGCTATGTAATTTATGGAACTTCTACCATGCTGGTTTACACAACAGGTCATGGCGTAAACGGATTTACATTAAATCCAGCAATTGGTACATTTTACCTTTCACATCCAAACATGAGATTTCCAAAAGACGGAAATATTTATTCGGTAAACGAAGGGAATTATGTTCATTTTCCGCAGGGAGTAAAAAATTATATTAAATACTGCCAGGAAGAAAAAGAAAACAGACCTTATACTTCTAGATATATCGGAAGTTTAGTTTCCGATTTTCATCGTAATATGATTAAAGGCGGTATTTATATTTATCCAACAAGTTCTAAAGCGCCAAAAGGGAAGTTACGTTTGTTGTATGAATGTAATCCAATGGCGTTTTTAGCAGAACAAGCAGGAGGAAAAGCAACAGACGGATTTAGCAGGATTATGGAAATCAAACCAACAGAACTGCACCAAAGAGTTCCATTTTTCTGCGGAAGCTATAATATGGTAGAAAAAGCAGAGGAATTTATGGCAGGAGCTAACTGAGTTTTCAGTTACAGTCGCAGTTTTCAGTGATATTTCAAACCCGATAGGTTTTTAAAACCTGTCGGGTTTTCTATTTCAAAAGTATTTTTAATTCTCATTATTAACTATAAAAAATAAGCCCAACAGATTTAAATAATCTGTTGGGCTTTTGGTTTTTATAAAATCTCAATTTTAAGACAGCAGCAAGCTGAATACTGCAACTGCGACTGAAAACTTTTTTATTTGTTCATGTTTTCCATTTCGAAAAGGAAAGTATCCAAATCTACTTTTTTGTCTACTAAAGAAAGTGCTTTTGCAACAATATAATCTACGTTTCCTGGAGTAAATCCTAAAGCTAATCCCATACGTCTTAGCATTACTTCTTGTAAATCACCTAAATGGTGGTCAACGTGAACCATTCTTGCCAAATCATATAAACGCTCTAAACGTTGTGTATATAAATAAGGTGGGTTTATTGGATGTTTCCATGGATCTGAAAGGATCTCTTTGTATTCTTCTTCTGAAATTTGTAATGTTGAAGCAATTTTATTCAAAAATTCTTGCTCTTCCGGGCTTATTTTTCCGTCAGCAAAAGCAACACGCACAATTGCAGAGAAATGACCTCTGTTTCTTTGTTTGAATTCGTTATCAAATAATTCTGAAAATGGCATAATTAATTAGTTTTTTAAAGAACAAATATAATCCTATTTTTAAATTTTTGATTTTAATTTTCTCATAAAATTTAACTTATTTTTATTGCACGATTTACCGACGCAAATCTTTAATTCCTGAAAATTAATTGTAAGTTTACAACCCCTAATTATTTAAATTATAGATTACCTATGTCACAATTTTGGATTTATTTTCAAATAGGATTAAAACACGTTTTAGATATTAACGCTTACGATCACGTTCTTTTTTTAATCGCATTAACCGTTCCGTATTTATTTAAAGACTGGAAAAGAATATTTTTTCTTGTTTCGATTTTTACAATTGGTCATACGTTGGCTTTAATTCTTTCTGTTTACGGAATTGTTACTATAAAAGTAAATCTTGTAGAATTTCTTATTCCGATTACGATTTTGATAACAGCTCTTTATCATTTGTTTACAGCTGGAAAGACGTCTAAAAATGATAGCATAAATCTAGTATTTTTCATAACTTTATTCTTTGGTATTATTCATGGTTTAGGATTCTCAAATTATTTCAAAACAATTTTAGGAGGTTCTGCAACATCAAAATTGCTACCTTTGGGAGAGTTTGCTTTAGGAATTGAAGCTGCACAGTTAGTGGTGGTTTTTGTTGTTTTGGTAATATCATATATTGTGCAAACGGTTTTTCGTTTTTCAAAACGCGACTGGGCACTTGTAATGTCGGCTTTTATTATTGGAGTTGTAGTTCCGATGATTATTGAAAGTCCGATTTGGAACAGATAAAATAAATGGAAGTAAAAAAACTGAATAAATACGATAAAGCATACCTGCGAATTGCAAAAGAGTGGAGCTTGCTTTCTTATTGTAAACGCAAACAAGTCGGAGCTATTATCGTAAAAGATAGAATGATCATTTCTGATGGTTACAACGGAACACCATCTGGATTTGAAAATTGCTGCGAAGATGAAGACGGTTTAACACGCTGGGATGTTTTACATGCAGAAGCCAATGCAATTCTTAAAGTGGCAAGATCAACACAATCTTGTGAAGGCGCAACTTTATATATTACGCTTTCTCCGTGTAAAGAATGCAGTAAATTAATTCATCAGTCGGGAATAAAAAGAGTGGTTTACCATAATGGATACCGTGATGATTCTGGAATTCAATTTTTAATAAAAGCAGGTGTGGAAGTAGAACATATTCCTGTTTTAGAAGAGTAAATGAAATTTAATTCAAAATATTTGCCCATAATAATCGGAGCCACTTTTGCTCTGGGAACGGTTGTCGGAAGCCTTATGAATGCTCCCGTCGATGATCAGCTTTTGGCAAAAAATTACTCCAAAACCAAACTCAACAAACTGATTGATTTTATCAATAATGAATATGTTGACAGCATTAATACCGATTCTATTGTAAATCTAACAGTAGATAATATTCTTTCCAAACTAGATCCGCATTCCGTTTATATTCCGCCAAGCGAACAAGCAGAAGTTGCTGAAAGTATGAAAGGTGATTTCGTTGGAATCGGAATCAATTTTTATATGTATAAAGATTCGGTTGCGATTATAAAACCAATTGAAAACGGACCTTCAGCAAGAGCGGGATTAAAGTCTGGAGATAGAATTTTATTTGCAGGAAAAACAAAATTATACGGTAGAAAACTACCTTCAGATAGTTTGTTTTCACAATTAAAAGGTTTACAAGGTTCGGAAATCGAATTGACTGTTTTTAGAAAATCAGAAAAAAAGAAATTAAAGTTTAAAGTCAAAAGAGATGTTATTCCGATTAAAAGTGTGGATGCTTCTTTGTTGATTGGAAACAATATTGGTTACATCAAAATAAACCGTTTTGCTGAAACTACTTTCAATGAATTTAAAACAGGTTTAACAAGATTAAAACAAAAAGGAATTCAGTCGCTGGTAATTGATCTTCGTGACAATGGAGGAGGTTATATGGAAGAAGCGATCGCCATTGCTGATGAATTTCTAAAAGATAAACAGCTGATTGTTTTTACAAAAAGTAAAAATGGATCAACAGATAAAACGTATGCTACAAAAGCCGGAAGTTTTGAAACCGGTAAAGTATATGTTTTGATTAATGAAAACAGTGCTTCTGCGAGCGAAATTTTAGCAGGAGCAATTCAGGATAATGACCGTGGAACTATTGTCGGAAGACGTTCTTTTGGAAAAGGTCTTGTTCAAAGAGAAATGGATTTTAATGACGGATCTGCTGTAAGATTGACGGTAGCTCGTTATTATACGCCAACAGGAAGATCAATTCAAAAACCTTATAAAAAAGGAAATGAAGAATATTTTAAAGAATCAGAAGCTAGAATTGCTACCGGAGAATTGTATGCAAAAGATAGTATTAAAGTAGCAGATTCATTAAAATTCAAAACCCCAAAAGGTAAAATCGTTTACGGTGGCGGCGGAATTGTACCAGATGTTTTTGTGCCAATGGAAGCAGAACACGGTAATGAAAACGTTGGTTATTTGTTGCAAACAGGAATTGTCGGCCATTTTGTTTTTGAAGAATTAGACAAGGATAGAAATGCTTTTAAAGGAGATAATTTTAATACGTTTTTAAATAAGATGAAGACATCTGATGTGTACTTCAAAAAGTTTAAAAACTATATTTTAATGACTGGTTTAGACTTGAAGCTTGATAAGACGAAAGCCCTTGTGAACCGTTATATTACTGCTGAATTTGCTCGACAATTGTTTGGTGAATTGTATTATTATGATGTGATCTTGAAAGATGACGCAATGATTAAAACCATTCTCAATCCGAAGAAATAACTTCAAACTTTTATATCATGAAAATAGAAACCGTTATTAATGCAGAAATCGAACTTCTGACTGCTATTAAAAAATCGGATGTTATGGCTTTGGAAACAATCCTTCATGATGATTTGCTTTTCAATATGCCTGATGGGCAAACAATAACTAAAGATTTCGATTTAAATTCGTATCGCTCCGGAAAAATGAAAATAGATTTTTTAGAAGCTTGCGATCAAATCGTAAACATAATTGAAAGTACAGCAGTGGTTACGGTTACGGTTTCATTAAAAGGAACTTACGATAATAATCCAATTAACGGAGTTTTCAAATATATTAGAGTTTGGAAAAAAATAGGTAAAAATTTAAAAGTCATTGCAGGAAGCTGTGTCCAGCTGGCATAAAGTTTGAAGCTGAGAAAATAATATTAACTTAAAAACTTAGCGAACATTGCATTAATCCTAGTGCAATTTGCGGTTAAATCCATAAAATATGAAAAATCTAAAAAGAATAAGTTTCCTAGTGCTTTTAATGACTTTTGTAATCTCCTGTACGACTATGAAAAATGATGCAAATAATCCAGTTTCAGGAAGAGTAGAGTCTATTGAAGGCGGAAAAGACGGTTACACGGCAAAAATCACCACAGACAATAAAGAGGTTTATTTTGCTACGATTAGCATTGTAAATGTTGGTGGACCTCAAAACTACAAACAAGTAAAAATCGGAGATGTGGTAACTGTAAAAGGAGAAAAATGGAAAATGGAGGATGAAAATCACATAAAAGTAACAGAAATCGTTTCGGTTAAATAAGCGAAAGACAAAAAAATAAAACCATTAAGAGATTAAGTTAATTAAGCTTTAAGCTTATTTTTTAATCTTTTAATGGTTTTTTTATGGTCAATTCTTAATGTACTTTGAAGTAAAGTATTTTAAGGCAAAAGCTTAATTAACTTAATGTCTTTAATGGTTTAAAAAGGAAAAATTATCGAATACTATCGTGAGCATGAGTTTGCGTGCCGTTATTCCATAAAGTAAGAATATCTGTAGCTACAGCAGCGCCGCTTCCGGCGGCAATGGCTAATTGACTTCTCCAGCCTGCTAAAGTTCCGATAACATAAATGCCATCAGCGACTTTATGATCTTCATTTTTTAACTGAATTCGTTGTTTTTCTGGAAGCGCTTTTTTATGCGGTTCAACAAATTGCATTAAACCTTCAATGTCGAAAGTATTGGCAGAACCAATTCCGATCACGATATTTTTTGTTTTATAAGAGTTTTTGTTGGTTACAACAGTAAATTCAGGATAACTGCCTTCAACTTTCATTACTTTCTCATTTGGAATCTGAGTAATGTGTGGGTAAGTTGTAGCTAAATCCTGTGTGCTTTCAGTTAAAAGTTCAGAGCCTAATTTTCCTGGTGTAATTCCGTAAGCGTTATAAAAGATTGCCTCTTGTAAAGAAGAATTTTTCTGATGTGTAAAAATTCCAATTTTTTTGTCAGTAACAAAAGTTTTGTTTTTCGCGGATCCTAAGACTAGAGCGCAAGACATTCCTGAAACTCCTCCGCCTATAATTAAAACGTCAAACATATTATCTGTTGTCATTCATTTTTTCTTCAATTCTTTTTGAAATCCTAAAAATCAAAAGAATCAGAACAGCGCAAAATGAAGCGGCGATTCCAATAAAAGCTACCATACTATCTCCTTGAAAAGGATTTTTAAAGTCTAATAGCGTAATATTAAAAACAATTAAAGCTAATGCTAAAAGCACTAAGATTGAAGTGAAAATTTTCATAAGATTGTTTCTGTTTGGTCTAAAATAATAAAGTAGAACCCTGAAAAATGACTAAGAGTTATATTTTAGAATATTTTACGGGGTAAATTTATAAAAATAAATTTTAGACAAACAAACCTTTAACATTAGCAGCAAATAATTTAACAGCAATTGCTAAAAGTATCACTCCAAATGTCTTGCGAACTACTCCAAGTCCGTTTTCTCCTAACAAATTTTCGATTTTTTTGGATGACTTCAAAACGATATACACCAGAATAATATTAAGAAGAATTGCAATGATAATGTTAATAGTGTGAAATTGAGATCTTAACGATAATAAAGTGGTCATAGTTCCGGCACCAGCGATCAACGGAAATGCTAGCGGAACGATAGAAGCAGAACCTGGTTCTTCGTCACGATAAATCCTAATTCCTAAAATCATTTCTAAAGCAAGGAAAAATAAAACAAATGATCCGGCAACGGCAAATGAATGCACATCGATACCAATCAAGTTTAGTAAACCTTCTCCAACAAAAAGAAAAACAATCATAATGGCTCCTGCAACGATAGATGCTTTTTCAGATTCGATGTGTCCGACTTTTGCTCTTAAATTGACAATAATCGGAATAGAACCAACAATATCAATTACGGCAAAAAGTACCATACTTACAGTGACAATTTCTTTAAAGCTAATTTCTAACATAGTATGTTGAATTTAAAGTGTTAAAAAACTGGTGCAAAAGTAGATAATAAAGTTAGGTGTTTTTTCTTTAGAATGTATTTTTGTTATAAAAACATGTTTTATTGGTTTAAAAAGTGATATTTGTAACAATTGTGTTTTTTGTCGTAAAGTTTCGCAAATATTTTTAGCAAAGTTTCTCGAAGATTAAATTGTAAAAAGAATAAAAATGAAATAATTCTTTGTGAATCTCTGTGAAACTCTCTGCGAATCCCTGTGGTACATTTTTTATCTGCTTTCTTTGACTATCTTTGCACTCTAAAAATAATATCATGTTTCAGTTAGGTAAAACTATTATTTCAGAAGATATTCTGGAAAAAGAATTTGTATGCAATTTGTCTGCTTGTAAAGGAGCTTGTTGTGTTGATGGAGATGCGGGTGCGCCTTTAAATGAGGCTGAAACCAAAATATTAGAAGAAATCTATCCTAAAGTAAAGCCTTTTTTAAGAAAAGAAGGAATTGCTGCAATTGAAGCGCAAGGAACTTGGATAACCGGAACAGACGGCGACTTAGAAACTCCTCTTATTGATAATAAAGATTGTGCTTACGTAATTTTTGATGGAAAAACGGCACTTTGCGGAATTGAGCAAGCCTATAATCAAGGAATTGTTGATTGGAAAAAACCAGTTTCTTGTCACTTATATCCAATTCGAGTAAAAGACTTCACGGAATTTGCAGCGGTTAATTATGACAAATGGGATATTTGTGATGATGCTTGTTCTTTAGGTAAAGAATTGGAAGTTCCAGTTTATAAATTTGTCAAAGAAGCGTTAATTCGTCGTTTTGGTGAAGACTGGTATATGGAACTTGAAAAAGTTGCTGAAGAACATAAAAATTCTTAAAATCAGCATCAAAAATTATAGTCATTTTGACTACATATTTTAACTCAAAAAAATAATTTTTTGACTCAAAAAAACTTTTTTAAAACTCTCTAAAATTTCTTGCTTTTTATATTAAAAAGTCTATATTTTACAGGCTTATTAGAAGTGTGAAACGGTTTTAAAATACTCATTAACAGTAAATTAATTATTGTCTGAAAAATTTCTCAAATTTTAGCCGTTGTTAAAAACTACCTCCGATTGTGAATAAGTTTGGCTTTTATTTTTGACGTTAATTGACAATCTTTGTAGTCTACTGAAAAAGTAAAATTTCAATACAAAAATTAACAGAATCTGTCATGTCACAAATCGAACCAATATTACAAGAAAATAAAAACCGCTTCGTTATTTTTCCGATTAAACATCATGATATTTGGGAATGGTATAAAAAGATGGAAGCTAGTTTCTGGACTGCAGAAGAAATCGACTTACACCAAGATTTGGCAGACTGGAATAATAAGTTAAATGATGATGAAAGATATTTCATCAAACACATTTTAGCATTCTTCGCAGCTTCTGACGGAATCGTAAACGAAAACCTTGCTGAAAACTTTGTAAATGAAGTACAATACGCTGAAGCGAAATTTTTCTACGGATTTCAAATCATGATGGAGAATATTCATAGTGAGACCTATTCTTTATTAATTGATACTTACGTTAAAGACGAGGCAGAAAAAACAGAATTATTTAATGCTTTAGAAGTATTCCCTGCAATTGCTAAAAAAGGAGAATGGGCCTTAAAATGGATCGAGTCAGATTCGTTTGCTGAAAGACTTATTGCTTTTGCTGCGGTTGAAGGAATCTTTTTCTCAGGAGCATTCTGTTCAATTTATTGGTTGAAAAAACGTGGTTTGATGCCAGGTTTAACATTTTCTAATGAGTTGATTTCTCGTGACGAAGGCGTACATTGTGATTTTGCAGTTCACTTGCACAATCACCATTTGGTAAACAAAGTGCCAAAAGAAAGAATTAAAGAAATTATTGTCGATGCATTAGATATCGAAAGACAATTTGTTACTGAATCTCTTCCGGTAAGTTTAATTGGTATGAATGCTGGTTTAATGACACAGTATTTAGAGTTTGTTGCTGATAGACTTTTGGTTGAATTAGGTTGCGAGCGTGTTTACGGATCAGCAAATCCATTCGATTTCATGGACATGATTTCTCTTCAAGGAAAAACTAATTTCTTTGAAAAACGTGTTGCGGAGTATCAAAAATCTGGTGTAATGAACACGGATAGTGATGCTCAAAAAATTTCATTCGATGCAGATTTTTAGGTAACAAAATACTTTTAGCGCCTGATCTTCTCAGTAACGCTAAAAAAAGATTACAAAATATTTTTTTAAGGTTGAATCTCTTTCCCCAAGTCGCAGGTTCAATAGCAATTTATGACGCATTTAAATTCGATTTTCGAATTTGAAAGGAGTAACTATTGAGAATTCGGTAATTCTCTAAAATTAATTTAAAAACACGCAATGTTTAAGTGCTGGAGTTCGTTCTCTAAGTACTTTCATTTTTTCAATAACCATAAAAGGTAAGCTTATGTATGTAGTAAAAAGAGATGGCCACAGAGAGCCGGTAATGTTTGATAAGATTACAGAAAGAATCAAAAAATTGTGTTACGGCTTGAATGAGCTTGTAGATCCTGTTAAGGTAGCCATGAGAGTTATCGAAGGATTGTATGATGGGGTTTCGACTTCTGAATTAGATAATCTTGCAGCAGAAACGGCGGCTTCTATGACAATTGCGCATCCAGATTATGCACAATTGGCAGCTCGTATCGCTATTTCAAATCTACATTCAAATACTAAAAAATCTTTCTCTGAAACGATGAAAGATATGTATCACTACGTGAATCCAAGAAATGGACAAGATGCTCCATTAATTGCAGATGACGTATTTAAAGTAATTCAGGAAAACGCTGCTTTTTTAGATTCTCATATTATTTATACAAGAGATTTTAATTACGATTACTTTGGTTTCAAAACCTTAGAGCGTTCTTATCTTCTTAAAATAAACGGAAAAATCGTAGAGCGTCCGCAGCACATGTTAATGCGTGTTTCTGTTGGTATTCACTTAGACGACTTAAAATCGGTTATTGAAACTTATGATTTAATGTCTAAAAAGTTCTTTACGCATGCAACGCCAACGTTGTTCAATGCTGGAACTCCAAAACCTCAAATGTCTTCTTGTTTCCTTTTGGCAATGCAAGATGATAGTATTGATGGTATTTATGATACATTAAAACAAACAGCAAAAATCTCGCAGTCAGCGGGAGGAATCGGACTTTCTATCCACAACGTTCGTGCAACTGGATCTTACATTCGCGGTACAAACGGAACTTCAAACGGAATTGTACCGATGTTGAGAGTTTTCAACGATACAGCGCGTTACGTAGATCAAGGTGGTGGAAAACGTAAAGGAAGTTTTGCGATTTACATCGAAACTTGGCATGCTGATATTTTTGATTTCTTGGATTTAAAGAAAAATACAGGAAAAGAAGAAATGCGTGCGAGAGATTTATTCTTCGCTATGTGGACTTCAGATTTGTTTATGAAACGTGTTCAGGAAGATTCAACTTGGACTTTAATGTGTCCAAACGAATGTCCGGGATTATATGACGTTTATGGAGATGAATTCGAGAAATTATACACTGATTACGAATTCCAAAATAAAGGAAGAAAAACCATCCGTGCTCGTGAATTATGGGAGAAAATCCTAGAATCTCAAATCGAGACTGGAACACCATATATGTTGTATAAAGATGCAGCAAACCGTAAATCGAACCACAAGAATTTAGGGACAATTCGTTCTTCTAACTTGTGTACAGAGATTATGGAGTTTACTTCTAAAGATGAAATTGCAGTTTGTAACTTGGCTTCAATCTCATTGCCAATGTTCATTGAAAACGGACAATTCGATCACCAAGCGCTTTACAATGTTACAAAACGTGTAACTCGTAACTTGAACAAAGTAATCGACAGAAACTACTATCCAGTAAAAGAAGCTGAAAACTCAAACATGCGTCACCGTCCAGTTGGATTAGGAGTGCAAGGTTTAGCAGATGCTTTCATCATGTTGCGTATGCCTTTTACAAGTGATGAAGCTAAAAAATTAAACCAAGAGATTTTTGAAACTTTATACTTCGCTGCTGTAACCGCTTCTATGGAAATGGCAAAAGAAGAAGGACCTTACTCAACTTTTGAAGGTTCTCCAATGTCACAAGGAGAATTCCAACACAATATGTGGGGAATGAAAGATGAGGAATTATCTGGTCGTTGGGACTGGGCTTCTTTAAGAAAAGAAGTTGTAGAACACGGAGTTCGTAACTCATTGTTAGTTGCTCCGATGCCAACTGCTTCGACTTCTCAAATCTTAGGAAACAATGAAGCTTTTGAACCTTATACATCAAACATTTATACACGTCGTGTATTGTCTGGAGAATTTATCGTAGTAAACAAACATTTACTTCACGATTTAGTAGAAAGAGGTTTGTGGAACGAGTCATTGAAGCAAGAAATTATGCGTCATAATGGATCTGTTCAAAATATTGATATTATTCCGCAAGATTTAAAAGAACTTTATAAAACAGTTTGGGAAATGTCGATGAAAGATATTATCGATATGTCGCGTCAAAGAGGTTACTTTATTGACCAGTCTCAATCGTTGAACTTGTTCATGCAAGATGCAAACTATTCTAAACTAACGTCAATGCACTTCTACGCTTGGCAGTCTGGTTTAAAAACGGGAATGTATTATTTAAGAACAAAAGCGGCTGTAGATGCTATTAAATTCACATTAAACAACGACAAAAAAGAGGAAACTCCATCTTTAGTTCAGGAAACTGAAGAAATCAGCGTTGAAGATTATAAAGCAATGTTGTTGAAAGCACAAGCAGCAGGTCCTGAGGATTGTGAAATGTGTGGAAGTTAATTGTAGATTTTAGATCTAAAGATTTTAGATTTTAATTTGATATATGAAGCAGTTGTCATTTTTGATAGCTGCTTTTTTTGTTTTTGATCACATCGAATTTAAACATAGCCCACGGTTTCAACCGTGGGTACACAAAGAAGAGCATCATAAGTATCCCAAGGTTAAAACCTTGGGCTATGTTGAATATGATTGTCTAATAACAATATCCCCAAAATTTCCCCGTTCTAATTAATACCAAAGACCTTTTCAAAACTTAGCACCTTAGCATCTAAGTAGCTCAGAACCTTCTCTTTTAAACCTTTAAAAGAGAATTGAGTCTTATTGTAATAATTTCTGATTATGAAAAAAAGCAATCTTTGGTCATTACGATTAGGTTTTTCAGGAAAACAAGGTGTTCAAATTGAAAAATTAGGAGTAGAAAAGTTTCTAAAACATTCCTATAACTCCAAATTTGACAAACAGTTTCCTGATTTTCTGCAGGATCAGCCTAAAACAACTTTAGAATTAAAAGAGATTAGAGAACAAATAAAAATCTCAGGTCCCGAAACCAGAAAAGAATTTCAGAAAAAAGAAAATCAAGCAAATGCAGCATTTAAAAAATGGTGGATCGCCAAAATGCGTACAGATGAATTTCCGCTTCGCGAGAATATGGTTTGTTTTTGGCACAATCATTTCGTTTCGACTTCACAAAAAGTAAAAATCAACTACTGGATTTATCAGCACAATATGATTTTGCGTGAAAATGCTTTTGGCAATTTTAAAGAATTGACCAAACAGATTCTAAAATCGAATGCAATGGTGCGATATCTTGATAACGGCGACAACAAAAAAGGAAAAGTCAACGAAAACCTAAGTCGTGAATTGTTAGAGTTATTTACTATCGGAATTGGAAATTATACAGAAAACGACATTAAAAACGGAGCAAAAGCATTAGCAGGTTTAAATATTGGCGATGACGGCGCGGTTTACCGAAAAAATATAGAAGACAATAGTGATAAAACCTATTTCGGAAAAACCGGAAACTGGAAAGCCGATGATTTGGTTGATATTATTTTCGAACAGAAAAATATTCCCTATTTAATTACTCGAAAAATCCTGAAATGGTTTGTATATGATAATCCACCAGAAGATTTGGTAGCCTATTACGGAGATTATTTTAGAAAAGAAAAATTCGAAATCCAGCCTTTACTGACTAAGATTTTTACGGAAGAATTTTCAAAAGAGAATTCTGGAAACAAAATCAAAAATCCGCTGGTTTATATTTTACAGCTTTATGATGAATTACAAATCGAGAATGTTGACGATGCTGCAATTATGGCATTCATAAAACAGCAAGGAATGGATTTATACAATCAGGTAAACGTGAAAGGCTGGGATGGAGGAAATTCCTGGCTGACTTCTCAGATTTATTTGCAAAGAAATAATACAGCCGATTTATTATGCAGTGGCAAAAGCCTAACTCGAAAGGTTTTAAAGACGATGATGAACGGAATAGAAAAAGAAAAATCAGAATATGAAAAAGTGGATGTAAAAGTCGTTTTTGATTCAAACGGAAATAATAAAACCATTATTTCTGAATTGTCAAATCGATTGTTGTTTACAGTTAGTGATTCGGCTCAAAAAGACATGGAAAAACTTTTGAAATACGATTTTGATCCGAAGGAACCTCATGCTGATTTTGCAGTTGTTCGCGTATTCAACTACATTACAAAATTGCCTGAATATCAATTAATTTAGAAAATAAGATTATGAACAGAAGAGATTTTCTAACATTGACAGGAACTTTCACAGGCGGACTGCTTGTGCTTCCTGATTTTTTACACGCTTTTGGTTCGCAAACGAATTTATTTGTTGGCGAACAATGCGTTGTTTTTGTTCAATTGAACGGAGGAAACGACGGATTGAATACTTTTATTCCGTATGACGATCCGTTGTATTATGATTTACGAACTAAAATTGCTTTAAGTAAAGATGTTGTGGTTGGGAAAAATAAAGGAATGGCATTTCATCCTTCGTTGAAAGATTTTGTCCAAATGCAACAAAATGGTGATTTGACTGTAATTCAAAACGTCGGTTATCCAGAGCCTATTCGTTCGCATTTTAGAAGTCAGGAAATTTGGCAAACGGCAACCGATTCGAATGAATATATTAATGAAGGCTGGCTAGGAAGATTTCTGGATCTGCAATGCAACGGACATCAGGCAACTGCTGGAATCAATTTAGACTCTATTGATAATTTGGCTTTAAAAGGAGTGGAGCCGAATTTTATTACCATAAAAGATCCAAACCGTTTTAAAGTAAAAGGAAAAGAGGAAAATGTGACTTTGTCTCAGAATCCACATTTGGATTTTGTTCGAAAAATTGCAAATTCAGTTACCGAAGGTTCAGATGAAATTCAGAAAGCATTAGCTAAATCGAAAAACGAAATCAGTTATCCAAAAACTGAATTATCTAAAAACCTAGAGTGGATTTCAAGATTAATAAAAGGAAACCTAAATTCAAAAGTTTATTATACTTCTCTCGGCGGATTTGACACGCATGATAATCAGCTTTCCATTCACGAAAAAAGATTGGGAGATTTAAATGATGCCCTTTATAATTTTTACAGCGATTTAAAACAAGCACAATTACTTCAAAACGTCACCATAGTAGTTTTCTCAGAATTTGGACGAAGAGTAAAAGACAATGGAAACGGAACCGATCACGGAACCGCAGCGCCAATGTTCATAATAGGGGGAAATAATAAAGGAACCATTTTAGGAAAAAATCCAAACTTATCCGACTTAGACAACGGCGATTTAAAATACGAAATTGATTTTAGAAGTGTGTATGCGTCATTACTAAAACAAAAAATGGATTTTGATTATTCCAAAATCGGGATTACGAATAGACCAGTTTCTGGATTATTTTGAGGAATAGCCACGAATTCACGAATTTATTTTTTTTAAAATCTGTGCGGTTAATTGGTGAAATTAGAATTAATAATGATAACGATTTGATTTAAATTCGTGAATTCGTGGCAAAAAAAACTTAGCTCCTTATCTTCTCAGAACCTTAGAACCTCATTTTAATATTCTCATTTTAAGCCGATTTTTTTATATTATCATACAAAACCTGCTAAATTTGTTAAGAAATCCTTTTTTGTTTCATAAAATGCAATCTTTTTTTTGGTGCACTAAAAATAATTTATACATTCGCAGAGAATTTAAAACAAAACACAAACAAAATGGCAAGTAACCGTTTTTATTTTAGCAACAATTTTTATTTCTTCTTTAGTAGAAGTCAGGATTGTGCTATGGTTATTTGAGATCAAATTTTAAGACAAACAAAACTAATATACAATCCTGATGCAAATCAGGATTTTTTTTTGACTATATGACAACGAAAATTGCAATACAAGGTATTAAAGGATCATTTCATCATCAGGTTGTGAAAGAGTATTTCTCTGAAAATGTGGATATTGATGAATGTTTATCTTTTGAAGAATTGATCGACAGCCTTATTGCCGGAAAATCTGATCAGGCTGTAATGGCGATCGAAAACTCAATCGCAGGTCCGATTATTCCAAATTATGCCTTGATCGACAAGAATAATTTGCACATTATTGGAGAGCATTATTTGAATATCCAGCAGAATTTAATGGCTTTAAAAGGTCAGAAAATTGAAGATATTAGAGAAGTTCATTCACATCCAATGGCACTTTTGCAGTGTATGGATTTTTTAAAACAATATCCAAATATCAAATTGGTTGAGGATAAAGATACAGCAGAAACAGCAAGAAGAATTCAGGAAAAACAATTAACTGGAATTGCTGCAATTGCAAGTGTGACGGCTTCAGAAATGTACGATCTTGATATTATTGTATCATCGATTCAAACGATCAAAAATAATATGACTCGTTTTGTAATCATTAAAAAGCAAAATTCATTTCTGCCAGAAAGCGAAATCAACAGAGCTTCTGTAAAATTTGAATTAGATCATAAAAGAGGAAGTTTAGCGGCGGTTTTAAATGTAATGAGCGATTGCAAACTGAATTTGACAAAAATTCAGTCGCTTCCAAAAATAGAAACACCTTGGAAATATTCCTTCTTTGTAGACGTAACATTTGAGAAATACGAAGATTTTGCAAAAGCCAAAGCGTTATTAAACATAATGGCAGAATATTTTAAAGTGTTGGGAGAATATAAAAACACGAAACCTTTAAGTGAGTCTTAAAGTTGGAAAGTCAAAAGTCTTAAAGTCAAAAAAGAAAGCTTAAAGCAAATTAAATATAAATCATGATTACAACAGCAAAACGATTAGACACAGTTGAAGAATACTACTTCTCATCAAAACTAAGAGAAGTGAGACAACTGATGTCTGAAGGAAAATCGATCATCAATATGGGAATTGGAAGCCCTGATTTGAGTCCGTCGAAAGAAGTAATTGAAGCGGTAGCCGCGGCAATTCAAGACGAAAACGGACATGGTTATCAAAGCTATCAGGGATTACCAGAAATGAGGCAGGCGATGGCAGATTTTTATCAAAATCAGTTTGGTGTTGAAGTGAATCCGAATAATGAGATTTTACCGCTCATGGGTTCAAAAGAAGGAATAATGCATATTTCGCTTGCATTTTTAAATCCAGGCGATCACGTTTTAATTCCGAATCCAGGTTATCCAACTTATACTTCGGTAACCAATTTGGTAGAAGCAGTTCCGGTTTATTATGATTTGAAAGAAGAAAATCAATGGGAACCAGACTTCGAAGCTTTAGAAAAATTAGATCTTTCGAAAGTAAAATTAATGTGGCTGGGATATCCGCACATGCCAACAGGAGCGAGAGGAAGTTTAGCGTTATTTGAAAAATTGGTTGCTTTTGCTAAAAAACACAACATATTATTGATCAACGACAATCCGTATAGTTTTGTTTTGAATGATAATCCGATGAGTTTATTGCAAGTTGAAGGCGCGAAAGATGTGGCTTTAGAATTAAACTCTTTAAGTAAAACATTCAACATGGCAGGCTGGAGAGTCGGAATGGTTTTAGGAAATCCTGAAATTATTGATGCGGTTCTAAAAGTAAAAAGCAACATGGACAGCGGGATGTTCTACGGAATTCAGAAAGGAGCAATTGCAGCTTTAAAATGTGATAAATCTTGGTTTGAAGATCAAAACAAAATTTACAAACGCCGTAGAGAATTGACTGAAAAACTAGCAGAAAAATTAAACTGCAAAGTGTATAAAGAAGGAGTTGGGCTTTTTGTCTGGGCCAAACTTCCAGAAGGAATAGAATCAGCAGAGAAGTTCATTGACGAAATATTATATGAGAAACATATTTTCATTACACCGGGAACCATTTTTGGAAGCAACGGCGAAGGTTATATCAGATTCTCATTGTGTGTAAAAGAAGAAAAAGTACAAGAAGCGATAGATAGGTTTTAAGTATTAAGACTTTAGAATTAAGTATTAAGATTTTAATTCACATTGTCAGGCTGAGCGGAGTCGAAGGCCCGTGCCAATTGGAACGCCCTTCGACTTCGCTTAGGGTGACAATCGAAAGTAAGACTTGGAATTTGGAATTTTAAAACTTGGAATTTTAAAAAATTATGAAAGTATACGTAATAGGAATAGGGTTAATAGGCGGTTCGATGGTGTTAGACATCAAAGGACGTTATCCTGATGCGACTATTTTAGGAATCGATAGCAACGAACAGCATTTGCAGCAAGCAATTGATCTTGGAGTTATTGACGAAGCGGGAAGTTTTGAAGATTTGCAAAAAGCAGATTTTGTGATCGTATCGGTTCCAGTAGATGTAGCGCTGTCGGTTTTACCTAAAGTTTTGGATGCAGTTGGAGATAAAACAATAGTTTTTGAAGTAGGATCGACTAAAAAGCCAATTTGTGAAGCAGTAGCCAATCACCCAAAAAGAAGAAATTTTATTGCAACGCACCCAATTGCCGGAACTGAGTTTTCTGGACCATCAGCAGCAATAAGAGGTTTGTTTCAAGGAAAAACAAATATTATCTGCGAAGTAGAAAAGACAGCTTTTAAATTACAAGAAAAAGCATTAAATCTTTTTACTTCAATTGGAATGAGAATTCGATACATGGATCCCGTTTCGCATGATAAACACATTGCTTACGTTTCGCATTTATCGCACATTAGTTCGTTTATGCTCGGAAAAACGGTAATGAACAAAGAAAAAGACGAGCAGGACATTTTTGATATGGCGGGAAGTGGATTTGAAAGTACCGTTCGTTTGGCAAAAAGTTCACCAGCAATGTGGACACCGATTTTTAAACAAAATAAAGAATACGTTCTAGAAACATTAGAAGCTTATATCTCAAACCTAAGTCGGTTTAGAGATTTGCTAAAAGAAGAAGATTACAACGCCATTTTTGAAGAAATGGAAAGCACAAATAAAATTAAAGAAATACTAAACGGATTAACAACAACTAAAAAGTAAATTAGAATTAAGATGGAAAATAAGAAAGAAATGAGAAAGTGGTTAGAAGATTTCAATTTAAATCACCCACTTGTGATAGCTGGACCTTGTAGTGCAGAAACTGAAGATCAAGTTTTGAAAATCGCTCACGAATTGAAAGATTCAAAAGTAAGTGTATTCAGAGCTGGAATCTGGAAACCAAGAACTCGTCCGGGAGGATTTGAAGGTATTGGAGAAATTGGATTAAAATGGTTACAAAAAGCAAAAGCTGAAACTGGTTTATTAATGGGAACTGAAGTGGCAACTGCAGCTCACTGTAAACTAGCTTTAGAATACGATATTGACGTTTTATGGGTTGGTGCACGTACAACTGCAAACCCTTTCGCAGTTCAAGAAATTGCTGATACTTTAAAAGGAACTGATAAAATTGTTTTGGTTAAAAACCCAGTAAACCCAGATTTAGCTTTATGGTTAGGTGGTGTTGAGCGTTTACACATGGCTGGAATTGAGAAATTAGGTGTTATCCACAGAGGTTTCTCTACTTACGAAAAAACAAAATACAGAAACATTCCAGAATGGCAAATTGCTATCGAATTACAAAACAAATTCCCTGATTTACCATTAATCATCGATCCATCTCACATTACTGGAGATCGTAAAATGATTTTCGAAGTAACTCAAGAGGCTTTAGATTTGAACTACGATGGTATGATCATCGAAACGCATATCGATCCAGACAATGCTTGGTCTGATGCTGCGCAACAAGTTACTCCAGATACTTTGAAACAAATCATCAAAGATTTGACTATCAGAAAAACAGATGACACTACAGACGAGTACAGCCAAAAAATGACTAAACTAAGAGCTAACATCGATGTTTTAGATGCTAACTTGCTAGAGTTATTAGGAAAACGTATGAAAGTGGCTGACGAAATTGGTCAAGTGAAAAAAGATGCAAACGTTGCTATTCTTCAAAACAACCGTTGGAATGAAATCTTAGGAAAAATGATTTTAGAAGGTGAGAAAAAAGGTCTTACTGAAGAATTCGTTTTAAGAATGTTCAAAGCAATTCACCAAGAAAGTATTGGTCACCAAGAGAAAATTTTCAACGCATAATTTTCTTTAAACCATATAAGTGATATAAGATAATTTAAGTTTTTATAAACTGCATTTTAAAGTTTTCTTATAGCATTAATTGAAAATAGATTGTTTTTAAAATCCCTATTGCTTCGAAAGAAGTAATGGGGATTTTTGTTTTTTAAACATGGTCCAAGGTTGAAACCTTGGGAGATAAAGATTGGAATATGCATTGCGCTCCCACGATTGAAAACGTGGGCTATATTGCTCTTTGTGATTATATTGTCTTATATCACTTATATGGTTTAAAATTTTTTTTAATCTTCTCCCAACCTTTTTTATTTTTTTACTCTCTATATCAATATACAATCTTAACTTTCGAATCATGAAATCAAAAATATTTATGCCAGTAAATTTTCAATCCAGTTTGAAATTGTTATTTGTTTTGGTTTTTTTAGGAACCAAAACATTTGCTCAAAGTCCAGAATTGACCGTTAAAGGTGAAGAGGCTGAGAAAGTGAGAATGAGTCAGCTCAAAGTCAATGTTAAAGTCGTTGGAAATATTGCTTATACGACTGCCGAAATGCATTTTTTTAATTCTGGTACACGTCAGATGGAAGCAGAACTTATTTTCCCGTTGCCTGAAAATGTTTCGGTTTCTAGATATGCGATTGATATTAATGGAAAATTACGAGAAGCTGTTCCAGTGAATAAAAATAAAGGTAAACAGGTTTTTGAAGCTATTGAACATAGGAGGGTTGATCCCGGATTATTAGAAAAAGTTGATGGGAATAATTTTAAAACTAGAATTTATCCGTTAATGCCAAACGGAGAACGAATCGTTGTTATAGGCTATGAAGAAGAACTTTCAGCTTCAGATAAAGATAATTTGGCGTATCAATTATTGAGTCGTTATCCTAAAAAGTTGGATAAATTCGAAATTAATGTTTCAGTTTTAGGCGCAGCTGCGAAACCAGTTGTAAGCGGAGATTCTGAAAAAGAAATTGTTTTTTCAAAATGGAATCAGTCTTTTGAAGCTTCCTTCAAAAAAGAAAACTATCAGCCTGCTGAAAAATTACTTTTTAAAATTCCGATTCAGCAAGATATTACGAGTGTTGTCATGCAGAATGTTGGCGGGCAATATTATTTCTATGGAAATGCTTTTATTGAAGGAAATAAAACGGCAAAGAAAACTCCAGCTACAATTGGTTTGATTTGGGATAATTCATTGAGCTGTCAAACACGTGATTTGAAAAAGGAATTGGAATTGTTGGATGCTTATTTTCAAAAAATAAAGAATACAAAAGTGACGTTGTATTTTCTGAATTATACTTTTGAAAAACAAAAAGAGTTTGTGATTTCAAACGGAAATTGGTCAGAATTAAAAGCCATTTTAGAAAATACAAAATACGATGGAGGAACTCGTTTCTCGCAGATCAATTTTGAAAATCAGGATGAATATTTATTCTTCTCTGACGGATTATCTTCATTAAGTGAAAATACTTTGCCAAAGACAAAAAGACCAATTTATACTATCACATCTTCTGTGTCGGCAGATTTTGCTTTTTTGAATTTTTCTTCAACAAAAACAACTGGAAATTTCATCAATTTAAATCAAATAAATGCTGAAACGGCATTGGATAAGTTAGCCACTACAAGTTTGAAATTTTTAGGTACAAAAGAAAATCTTACTGTAACAGATTTGTTTCCGATGGAAGGAACTTCGGTTTCAGGAAATTTTAGTTTTTCGGGAATTTCTTTAAATCCAAGAAATGAAATCACCTTATTATTTGGAAATGGAAATGAAGAAATTTTAGAACGAAAAATAACTTTAGACGCCACACTTCAAAATTCGACTGATATCAATGTGGAGAAACTATGGGCACAGAAAAAAATAGCCAATCTAGAATTGCAATACGACAAAAACGCTGACGAAATTGAGCTTTTAGGAAAGAAATTCGGAATCGTAACCAAAAATACGTCTTTAATTGTTTTAGAAGATATTCGAGATTATATTTCATACGATATTATTCCGCCAGCAGAATTGCGTGCCGAGTTTGACCGAATTAAAAAACAGGAACAAGACAATACTTTAGCACAGCAAAAAAACAATTGGGAAAGTATAGAGAGTTATTTCAATAGTATAAATGGATGGTGGAAAAAAGATGTCAAATATCAAGGACAGAAAATCGCATCTAAATATAAGCATAAAACACAGCGTTCAGCGACAAGAGCAGAAGCACGCGAAACAATAAAAGGAGATCCTGACGCAGTTTTAACTGTTGATGAGCCCGTTGGAGCTGGTTCGGTTCAAACTATCGTAGAAGATACAATATACGCAACTCCACCGCCAGCTCCAAAAGTTGATCAGGTTAAATTTGTTACGCCTGTTGTAGCAAAAGCGGAAGAAGTTGTGGAAGATCGACCAGTTGTCACTGATTTAAAAGATAAAAAAGTAGGAAGTGAGAAATTGGAAGAAGTGGTTGTTATGGGTTATGCTTCAATGAAAAAAGCAAATCTTACTGGTGCTGTAGAATCGGTTTCTTACGTTCCTGAAAAATCAATTGCACCAGGACTTACCAATAATATGACAAATGCACTTGCTGGTAAAGTAGCTGGTGTTCAAATTACAGAAAATGTGACGGATCTAAATAGAGGTTATTTGTCAGGAGATTCAAAAAAACCTTTGTTAATTGTGGATGGCCAGTTTTATGAGGGTAAGTTGACCGATTTAGATTCAGATGATTTAGATTCGGTTGAGGTTTTGAAAGATGCAGCAAGAATTGCTACTTATGGTAGTAGGGGAACAGATGGAGTTATTATTATAACAACAAAAAAGAAATCTGCAAATAGTATTGTCCAAACAAAAAGTTGGAATCCAGATCGATTGTATTTGAAAGCTTTGGCAGCGGCACCAAAAGAAAAACAATATGATTTGTATTTGGAATTACGAAAAGCGCAGGAAAGAAATCCGAGTTTTTATTTTGATGTAGCTCATTTTTTCTACAATCAGGGAGATGTTAAAAAGGCGTTGCGAATTGTCAGTAATATTTCTGATTTAGGTTTAGAGAATCATCAGCTTTATAAAACTTTGACTTATACTTTACGTCAATGGAAAGATTATCAAGATGCCATTTTTACAGCCAAACAAGTAGTTAAATGGAGAGAACACGAGCCACAAAGTTTAAGAGATTATGCTTTGACGCTTGAAGATGCGGGGAAATATCAGCAAGCTTTTGACGAACTGATAAAATCGCTGGAAGTAAATTATTACGGAGAAATGAGCGGACAATATGAAGGAGTTGAAGATATTATCTTGATGGACATTAATCGATTAATGACAGAACATCCAAATTTGAAAACGGGGAAATTGAACAAAAAATATTTAACAAAAATGCCAGTGGATATTAGAATTATCATGAACTGGAATTTGATGGATGTCGATTTAGATCTTCATGTAATTGAACCAACGGGCGAAGAGTGTTATTATGCGCA
This sequence comes from Flavobacterium panacis, assembly GCF_024649945.1. Lineage (GTDB taxonomy): Bacteria > Bacteroidota > Bacteroidia > Flavobacteriales > Flavobacteriaceae > Flavobacterium > Flavobacterium panacis. The sequence continues at coordinate 250,537 of NZ_JANKMS010000009.1, forward strand.
TACTTCAACGAAAATTGGAGGGAGATTTTCTAAAGATTTTACGGAAGGCTATGGTCCAGAACAATATTTGGTTAGAAATGCCGTGAAAGGGAAATACCAGCTTAAAACCAATTTCTTTGGAGAAACAGAATTAACTGAAAATGGTCCATCGACAGTTATGGTTGAAATTTACACGACTAAAGCTGGAAAAGTGTCAAGAACTTTGAAAACGATTCAGATAGATAAAGTAAAAGAAAATGAAACTCTTGCCGAAATTATCTGGTAAGAACAACAAATTCAAGGCATAGATTTCAAATTTAAAAGGCGAAGTTGCGTTGTTCAATTCTAAAAACGTAATTTTGCCTTTAAATTTTTAGATTTAAGAGCAATCTAAAATCTAAAATTAGCAATCTAAAATTAAAGAATGACAGGAACCGTTTATAAATCTACAGGAAGCTGGTATACCGTAAAATCTGAAAATGGAGATTTTGTGGAATGCCGTATGAAAGGGAAATTTAGAATAAAAGGTATAAAAAGTACCAACCCAATTGCTGTAGGCGATATTGTCGATTATGAATTGGATGAAACTTCAGATGCTGTAACGGGAACAATTCATAACATTCACGAACGAAAAAACTACATCGTTCGTAAATCGGTTAACTTGTCGAAACAAATTCACATTATTGCATCCAATATCGATCAGGTTTTCTTGTTGATTACTATTGATAATCCACCAACAACAACCAGTTTTATTGATCGATTCTTAGTTACTGCCGAAGCTTACGGAATTGAAGCGATTCTTGTTTTTAATAAAATCGATACTTTAACAGAACAGACTTTAGACGATCAGCTTTATCTACAGCATATTTATTCTGAAATTGGATATAAATGCCTTCGAATTTCTTCGACAGAAAACAAAGGCGTTGATAAACTGAAAGAAATGATGATTGGAAAAGTGAGCATGTTTTCTGGACATTCAGGTGTTGGAAAATCGACTTTAGTAAATGCTATGGAACCAAGTCTTCATTTAAAAACTTCAGTAATTTCAGAGCAAAGTAAACAAGGACAACACACTACAACTTTTGCAGAAATGTACGATTTGTCTTTTGATGCCCGAATTATCGATACACCAGGAATCAAAGGTTTCGGAATTGTTGATATGGAACCATCAGAAATCAGCGGTTATTTCCCAGAATTTTTCAGACTCAAGGATCAATGTAAGTTTAACAACTGTTTACATAAAGAAGAACCACATTGTGCCATAAAAGCAGCTTTAGAAAAAGATGAAATCGCTTGGTCACGCTACAATAGTTATCTTAAAATTCTTGAAGGCGACGACGAACATTATCGTACAGATACTTACGGAGAAGATCGTGCGGCGAGTGATGAAACTCGTAAATAATTGTAAATTGTGAATGGTTAATTGTAAATTCCAATTGAAGCGCGAAAAGTTTGTACCGTAGAGATATACTGTAGTGCACCTAACTTCTAAGAAATCTATAAAATCCTTTAATCTGTGGCATAAAACCATAATTCAAAATTATTTAATGAAAGTAGTTATCCAAAGAGTTTCAGAAGCATCAGTAACTGTTGAAGGTCAAAAAACAGCAGATATTCAAAAAGGTTTATTGGTTTTAGTCGGGATCGAAGATGCCGACACACAAGAAGACATTGATTGGCTTGCTGGAAAAATCATAAAAATGAGAATTTTTGGAGACGAAAATGATGTTATGAACTGTTCGGTTCAGGATATCGATGGTGATATTATTATTGTAAGTCAGTTTACACTTCATGCGTCTACAAAAAAAGGAAATCGTCCTTCCTATATCAAAGCGGCAAAACCAGATTTTGCAATTCCGACTTATGAAAACTTCGTTCAAACAATAGAAAAAGAGTTTGGAAAAAAAGTGCAAACTGGAATTTTTGGTGCAGATATGAAAGTTAACCTTCTAAATGATGGACCTGTTACAATTGTAATAGACAGCAAAAACAGGGAGTAAAATATTATTAAACATTTGTTAAGGATTTCTGAAAATAATATATATTTGACGAAAATACTTACTAATGAAAAACCTTTTTTGCGCATTATTTTTATTCTTAATCAGCTTCACTTCCTTCGCTCAAAAAAGCGCTTATCCTATACTTTCTGTTCCTGACAGTTTAAAGCAAAATGCAGATGCTATTCTTCGTTTAGATCAGATGGATATTGTTATTACTTCACAAAGAAGTATGAATATTAAAGTCCAAAGAGTTGTTTCTGTTTTAAATGAAAAAGGATTAGAAGATATTGCTTCTTATCAGCATTATGATAAAACAACTTCGATAAAAAATATTGAAGCAATAGTTTATGATGTATTAGGAAACGAAATAAAGAAAATTAAACGAAAAGATTTTAAAGACCAGAGCGCAGTAGGCGGCAGTACACTTTTTTCAGATAGTCGAGTGCTTTATTTAAATTATACTCCTGTATCGTATCCTTTTACAATTGCGTATACTAGCGAAATCGAAACTTCCAATACTGCATTTATACCCAAATGGTATTTTATTGGCGGTTATAATTTGAGTGTAGAAAAATGTGTTCTGAATGTTACTTATCCAAAAGGATTGGGCTTTAAGAAAAAAGAGTTTCAATTTAATCACTTCAATATACAAAAAACTGCAGATACAGATACTAATTTGAGTTATGTCGCAACAAATATAGTTGCTCAAAGACAAGAAGATTTGAGTCCGTCTCCTTCCGATCTTTTTCCTAAAATCATGATGGGATTAGAAAATTTTCATTTGGAAGGAGTTGACGGAAATGCTACTACTTGGGAGGCATTTGGTAAATGGTATGGTGATAAAATCTTAACAGGAACGACTGTTTTGCCAGATGAAACAAAAGCAAAAATCAAAGCTTTGGTTGGAAACGAAACAGATCCAATTAAAAAGGCTAAAATCATTTACGATTATATGCAAAAAAAATCGCGATATGTAAATATTGCAATCGGTATTGGCGGTTGGAAACCTATGTTGGCCAACGACGTTGATCGTTTAGGATATGGCGACTGTAAAGCATTATCAAATTACACCAAAGCACTTTTGCAGGTTGTAGATGTTCCATCTTATAATACTATTTTGTATGGCGATCGTTACAAATCAGATATTCAGTCAGATTTTGTTTCGATGCAAGGAAATCATATGATTTTGGCAATTCCTAATAAGGATAATTATATCTGGCTAGAATGCACAAGTCAAGATGATCCGTTTGGATATCAAGGAACTTTTACCGATGATCGTGATGTTTTGGTTGTAAAACCAGAAGGAGGAGAAATTGTACGAACTAAAATCTACGATGATAAAGGAAATATACAAGATGGAAAAGGAGTGTATACGATCGATCAAACAGGAAATTTTTCTGGTGTTTTAAAAATTGCCTCACAAGGGAGCGTTTATGCAAGTAAATCTCGTGTAGAAACGATGCAACCAAATGAGAAAGAAGAACATTATAAAGAGTATTGGAATAATATCAATAATTTGAAATTAGGAAAAATCACTTTTACCAACGATAAAGAAAATATTCGTTTTATCGAAGATGTTCAGTTAAGCGCGGCCAATTACGGAACACTTTCTGGAAATAAAATGATGTTTGTTGTTGATGCTTTTAATCAATATACAGGAAATGTAAAACGAATTAGAAACCGTAAAAATCCATTCCAAATTCAGCGTGGTTATTTAGATACTGATGAAATTGAGATCAATCTTCCTCAGGGTTTCAGTATTGAATTTCTACCCCAAAATTATGAATTGAAAGGTAAGTTTGGTGAATATAAAACCGAGATTGTAAAAAACGATGCAAACAAACTTACTTACAAAAGATCTATGTTTTTAAACAAAGGAAAATACTCGAACAAAGAATACGACGAATACCGATTGTTTATGGAACAAGTATCCAGAAATGATAATGCCAAAATAATACTCACCAAGAATTAAAATCAACCAAAAACTGACCAAAAAATTACCAATGAAAATTATAAATCTTATCTGCTTGTCTGCATTTCTTTTGCTGACAACAAATTTAACCGCTCAGGAATTTAGATTAGGAAAAGTATCTATTGCAGAATTACAACAGAAAGTGCATCCTAAAGACTCTTCGGCTCCAGCTGCTATTTTGTACAAAAAAGGTGTGTCCAGAATGGAGTTTGACCAGAATGACGGTTTTTATATGATGACTGATGTAGAAACCCGTATTAAAATTTATAAGAAAGAAGGTTATGAATGGGCCAATCAAAATGTTTGGTATTATAATACAACTAATCTTAAAGAAAAGGTCTTTTTTACAGATGCTGTTACTTATAATCTGGTAGATGGTAAAATAGAAAAAACAAAATTGAAAAGTGATGGATCTTTTGATGAAATACTTTCTAAATACAGAGGTCAAAAAAAGATCACAATGCCAAATGTAAAAGAAGGTTCTGTAATAGAATTTCGTTATACAATCAGATGTCCAAATGAAGGAATTATTCGTGACTGGGATTTTCAAAGTTCTATCCCTGTAAACTATTCTGAGTTTAAAGTAGCGTATCCTGAATATTATGTTTTTAAACCAAGACAAAAAGGGTACCTATTTCCGAAAGTTATAACTTCAAAAGGGCCTAAATCAATTACGATATCCAGTAAAGAAAGGGGAAATGGATATGTTTCTAAAACTAGTTTCTCAACAGATAAAATCGATTATATTGAAACTGAAGTTACTTATGTAGCTCAGGATTATCCAGCATTGAAAGATGAAAGTTATGTCAATAATATCAATAACTACAATGCAAGTGTAGAGCATGAGTTAGCATTGACACATTTTCCTAATAGTGGAATAAAAGAATATGCAACAGATTGGAATTCGGTTGTAAGAACAATTTACGAATACGAAGACTTTGGTCCAGAATTAAATAAAACAGGTTATTTTGAAGAAGATCTGAAGAAACTTCTGGCAGACAAAAATAATCAAGACGAAAAGATCTTGGCTATATTGAATCATGTAAAATCCAATATTAAATGGAACGGTTACATGGGGTACGGTTGCGATAATGGAGTTAAAAAGACTTATAAAGAGAAAACGGGAAATATTGCAGATATCAACTTAATGCTAACGGCAATGCTGCGTTATTCTGGTTTAACTGCAAACCCAGTCTTAGTAAGTACACGTTCAAACGGAATTGCATTGTTTCCAAACAGAAATGCTTTTAATTATGTGATTGCAGCAGTAGAAACTCCAAACGGGTTTATTTTATTAGACGCAAGCGATAAATATTCGACACCAAATATTCTTCCTTTTAGAACATTAAACTGGTTGGGAAGATTAATTAGAAAAGACGGATCTTCACAAGAAATAGATTTAATGCCTAAAAAAACATCAAATGACATTGTTTTTATGAATTATGATATTGATGCTCAAGGAAAAGTTGCCGGAAAAACCAGAAGGCAATGTTCTGATTATAATGCGATGATTGCTAGAGTAAATTTTGAAAAGCTGAAAGAAGAAGAGTATTTGGAAAAACTAGAAAATAATAGTGGCAAAATCGAAATTAGCGAATATTCAAGAACAAATGAGAAGGATTTATTAGCTCCAACTGTAGAAACCTATTCTTTTACAGGAAATAATTTATGTGAACTTATTGGAGATAAAATATATGTAAATCCGATGTTGTTTTTTACTCATGATAAAAATCCTTTTAAGCAGGAAGTAAGAGAATATCCAGTAGACTTTGGTTATCCGTTTTTAGATAAGTACAGTATCACAATCAAAATTCCTGATGGTTTTACAGCTGAAACACTTCCGACTCCAGTAAATTTTAATATGGAAAATAATTTGGGAAGCTTTAAATTTAATATAGCAGCAAATGAAAATGTTTTACAGCTAAGTATTGCACATCAAATTAATGAAGCCATCGTTGCAACAGAACAATATGACATGTTAAAGGAGTTTTATAAAAGCTTAATTGCAAAGCAAACAGAAAAGATTGTTTTAAAACGTATTTAAGATGAAACAAAGATTTGTCCTGATTTGTATTGCATTATTTTGGAGTACAATAAACAGCAATGCCCAAAAATATGAACTTGGAAAAGTAACTGTTGCCGAACTGCAGGAAAAAGTAAATCCTGCAGATTCTTCTGCACCTGCAGCCATTTTATTCAAAAAAGGAAAAACCGTTTTTTCTTATAATAACAAAGTGGGTTTTTCGGCTATTCATACTTATGAATTTAAAATTAAAATTTATAAAAAAGAAGGATTAAAATGGGCCGATCAAAAAGTACATTATTATGTGGGCTATCAAAACTTAAATGAAGATTTATTGGAGTTTTCGAATGTAGTGACTTATAATTTGGAAGATGGTAAAGTGACTAAAACAAAACTTGAAAGTCAGGGAGCATTTAAGAAAAAAATAAATGAATACTGGAATGAAAAGACAATCACACTACCTAATGTTAAAGTCGGCTCTATCATTGAATATAAATATGTCTTAAAGTCGGAAAATATTGGTGAGTTTCCCGATTTTGATTTCCAATTTGATATTCCGGTAAATTATTTTGAATACAAAACAGAGTTTCCGGAGTTTTATATCTATAAAACTCTTTTGGTTGGAAAAAACAAAATAGAAAGTGACTCGAAACTTACAAATGGAAATCAAAGTTTTGATAATGATTATGGACAGACTCGAAGTTTGACATACAAACAAATTGATGCTTTCTATTCGGGGAAAAATATTCCGGCTCTGGTAGAAGAACCTTATGTTAATAATATAGAAAATTACAGAGGATCTATTAAACACGAGTTAGAATGTATTCGAATGCCAGAGCAACCCGTTAAAGATTTTACGATTACTTGGGAAGGTGTTGCAACCTCTATTTTTAAGGATGAAAATTTTGGAAAAGAACTTAATAAAAAAGATTTTCTGCTAGAAGACGTCAAGAAACTATTGACAAATGTCGAGTCTTTAGAAGAAAGAACCAATATCATCTTTAAGTTCGTTCAAAACAAGATGAACTGGAACGAGATGAATAGTTGTTTCTCAAAAAAGGGAGTTGAAAAAGCATACAAAGATCAGACTGGAAATGTAGCGGAGATTAATTTCATATTAATCAATATGCTCAAGTTGGCTGGAGTAGATGCCAATCCGGTTTTGGTAAGTACTATTGAAAATGGTATACCAGTTTATCCAACAAGAACAGGATTTAATTACTTAATTGCATCTGCGGAAATAAACGAAAAACAAATCCTACTTGATGCTTCCAGAAAATATACTTCACCGAACATACTTCCGCTGAATATCTTAAACTGGAAAGGAAGATTGATTAAAAGTAATGGTGTTTCCAAAGAAATTGATTTGGTTCCGAATACTGCTTCTAAAGAAAATGCTAGTATTACTGCTGTCATCAATGCGAATGGAAAAATAGATGGAAAAATCAGAATTCATCGTACAGATTATGACGCATATAGATTCCGAATTCAGAATGCGGCTAAAAATCAGGAGAATTATATCGATAAGTTAGAGCAGCAGTTAGGCGATTTGAAAATCTCAGACTATTCTATCACTAATAAAACGACCAATCTTTCAGATCCAATTACCGAAACATTTGCTTTTGAAGGTAATAATTTTGTAGAAAGCATTGGTGGAAAATTGTTCATAAATCCGATGTTGTTTTATACAAAGAACAAAAATCCTTTTACACAGGAAAAAAGGCAAATGGGAATTTATTTTGGTTATCCAAGTCAGGAAAAATATCTTATTACTTTTGAAATTCCAGAAGGTTATGTTGTTGAAACGCTTCCGGCACCAGCAAGATATTCGCTTCAGGATAGTTCTATTGCCTTGATGATGAATATCCGAAATGATGGAAATAAAATACAGTTTAGTTTTTCTAAAGACATAAACCGTAGTATTTTTGCGGCAGAAGACTATGAATCTTTGAAAATGCTTTTTCAAAAGATGATCATAAGTCTTGATCAAAAAATTGTTCTAAAAAAAGTTTAAAAAATGGATTTGAAAAACGCACAGTTAGACGTAGATACCTGGATAAAAGAACACGGTGTTCGTTATTTTAACGAATTAACCAATATGGCACAACTTACAGAAGAAGTTGGTGAAGTAGCCAGAATTATTGCACGTCGTTATGGAGAACAATCGGAAAAAGAAAGCGATAAAAATAAAGATTTAGGAGAAGAATTAGCCGATGTTGTTTTTGTGGTTTTATGTTTGGCCAATCAAACGGGAATCGATTTACAAGCTGCTTTTGATAAAAAAATGGACTTGAAATCGGTTAGAGATAAAGATCGTCACAAAAACAACGATAAATTGAAATAATTGTGAAATTTTAACGCAGATTTTGATTTACGGGCGAGGAGTGGTAAATTGCACGCTTGGATTATGTCACTCATAATTCGCAACTCATAACTAATATCATGAATTTAAAATTAAGCACGAATTCAATATTCACTATTGATGATTCGCAACTCAATATCACAGGTTCTAAAAGTGAAACCAACCGCTTATTATTATTAAAAGCGTTATTCCCAAATATTACTTTAGCCAATACTTCAAATTCAGATGACAGCGAAGTAATGCAGAAAGCATTAATTGGTAATGACGAAATTGTAGACATTCATCACGCAGGAACTGCCATGCGTTTTCTAACTGCTTATTTTTCTGTTAACGAAGGAAGAGAAGTCGTTTTAACAGGATCAAGTAGAATGCAGGAACGTCCAATCAAAATTTTGGTTGAAGCTTTGGCTCAGTTAGGAGTTGAGATTTCTTATGAAAAAGAAGAGGGTTATCCGCCAATCCGAATCAAAGGGAAAAAAGTTACGGCTTCAAAAGTAAACTTGGCAGCCAATGTAAGCAGTCAATATATTTCTGCACTTTTATTAGTGGCTTCAAAATTGGATAATGGTTTAGAACTGACGTTAGAAGGTGAAATTACTTCAATTCCTTATATCAAAATGACTTTGGCTTTGCTGAATGATTTAGATATTAAAACCAATTTTGAAGGAAATGTAATTAAAGTTTTCCCTAAAGAATCAGTCGAATCAAAAGAAATGGTTGTAGAATCTGATTGGAGTTCGGCTTCTTATTTCTTTAGTTTAGTGGCTTTATCAGATGCTGCAAAAATAACATTGAGCAGTTATAAAGAAAACAGTCTTCAAGGAGATTCAGAATTAGTTTCTCTTTATCAAAAAATGGGTGTGAAAACAACTTTCCAAGGCAATAAAATGACGTTGGAAAAAGTGGCAGGATTCAATTATCAAGATGTAAATTTTGAATTGAATAATACACCAGACATCGCACAGACAATCGTTGTGACTTGTTTAGGTTTAGGAATCGGATGCCACTTAACAGGACTTCATACTTTAAAAATTAAAGAAACAGACCGTCTTGAAGCTTTAAAAACGGAGCTAACTAAATTAGGGGCAAATATTTCTGTGACTAATGACAGTTTAACTTTAGTAAAATCAGATGATATAAAACACGATGTTCATATTGCAACTTACAATGATCACAGAATGGCAATGGCATTTGCACCGCTAGCCATCAAAGTTCCAATTATTATTGATGACGCAGAAGTAGTTTCAAAATCATACCCAGATTTCTGGAACGATTTGAAAGCTTTGAATTTCCAAATCTCAGAATTGTAAAATTTGAACCATATAAGTTATATAAGTTCATTTAAATAAAAGTTAAATTCAAAGCTTGTAAAAAGGGATTGAATTTCCAAATTATAGAATTCTAAAATTTGAACCATATAAGTTATATAAGTTCATTTAAATAAAAGCTAATTTCAAAGCTTGTAAAACATAGCCTCTGGTTTCAACCAGAGGTTTTTTTATATGCAGTTTTAAAAACCTGTCAGGTTTAAACAGGATACTAATATTAACTTATATAACTTATATGGTTGAAAAATTTACTAATTTGCTTTAAAAAAGTTAAAATTAATTTAAATATTCGGTTTTTAACCCATCCAGAAACATCACAAAATCAAGGACTTTTGAAAATAAACGTCAAAACACTTGACAACGCCTATCTCACAATCGTATATTTGCAGTCGATTTAAAATTTTAGATAAAAAAGTCTAAGATTGATATTTTAAAATCTAACTTCAAATATGAAATTATCACACTTCAATTTCAATTTACCGAAAGAACTTTTGGCTGAATTTCCAGCAGAAAACAGAGATGAATCTCGTTTAATGGTAATTGACCGTAAAAAAAATACGATCGAACATAAAATGTTTAAAGACGTAATCAACTATTTTGATGACGGAGACGTTTTAATTCTTAACAATACAAAAGTTTTCCCTGCACGTTTGTATGGAAACAAAGAAAAAACGGGAGCTAGAATTGAGGTTTTCTTATTAAGAGAATTAAATTCTGAGCAAAGACTTTGGGATGTTTTAGTTGATCCAGCTAGAAAAATCCGTATTGGAAACAAACTTTACTTTGGTGATGACGATTCATTAGTGGCTGAGGTAATCGATAATACAACTTCTCGTGGTAGAACATTACGTTTCTTATATGATGGATCTTACGAAGAATTCAGAAACAAATTGACAGAACTTGGAGAAACTCCAATTCCTAAATACATCAACAGAGATGTTACTCCAGAAGATGCTGAAAGATACCAAACGATCTACGCAAAAGAAGAAGGAGCTGTAGCAGCACCAACTGCTGGTTTACACTTCTCAAAACATCTTTTGAAAAAATTAGAAATCAAAGGAGTGAACTTTGCTGAGGTAACTTTACACGTTGGTTTAGGAACTTTTAACCCAGTTGAGGTTGAAGATTTATCTAAACACAAAATGGATTCTGAGGAATTGATCATTACTCAAGAAGCTTGTGATATCGTAAACGAAGGAAAAGCAAAGAGAAAACGTATTTGTGCAGTAGGAACAACTTCTATGCGTGCAATCGAAAGTTCTGTTTCTTCTGCTAATACTTTAAATCCTTATGAAGGATGGACAAATAAATTTATTTTCCCTCCTCACGATTTCAGTATTGCAAACTGTATGATTACAAACTTCCACACACCAAAATCAACATTATTGATGATGATTTCTGCTTTCTGTGGACATGATTTAATGAAAAAAGCATACGAAGAAGCAATCAAAGAAGGATACAAATTCTATTCTTACGGAGATGCGATGTTAATTCTGTAATCGGAATTAATTTTCAATATAAGAACCCGATAGTTTTATATAAACTGTCGGGTTTTCTGTTTTTATGAATGTTTCAGGTTTCAAGTTTCAGGTTTTTTACGTTCGTTATGAAATTTTTTTACCGCAAAGATCGCAAAGATTTTTGCTCCAGTTTGTGTTTGTCAAATGCAAAAGAACGCAAAGCTTTGCGAACTTAGCGTTTGTAAACGTTTAACCTTAATAACAAATCTTTGCGAACTTTGCGGTTAAACCACACAATGCATGTCAACTTGAAACTTGAAACCTGAAACTTCAAACAAAACAAACAAAATTTGTTATTTTAGCAAGCAAAACAAAAAACAATGACTTTTCAAAATACACGCGAATTTGCACGAGAGCTAGATTCGAAAGATCAATTAAACCACTATCAAGAACAGTTTATTTTTCCTAAAGTAAATGATAAACGAGTAATTTACTTTACAGGAAACTCATTAGGATTACAACCAAAACGTACCAAAGCTTACATTGATGAAGTAATGAATGATTGGGCAGAATTGGCTGTCGAAGGTCATTTTTATGCCGAAAAACCTTGGTGGGATTATCAAGAAAGATTTGCTGAACCTTTGAGTAAAATTGTTGGTGCGCTTCCATCAGAAGTTACGGTTATGAATACTTTGACAGTAAATCTCCATTTGTTGATGGTTTCTTTTTATCAGCCAAAAGGGAAACGTTATAAAATTATCTGCGAAGAAAAAGCTTTTCCGTCAGATCAATACATGTTTCAAAGTCAAGTGAATTTTCACGGATACAAACCTGAAGATGCCATTGTGGAAATCAAACGTAGAGAAGGAGAACACAATATTCGCTTAGAAGATGTTTTAGACAAAATTGAAGAAGTGGGTGATGAACTGGCTTTAGTCTTAATTGGTGGAGTAAACTATTATACAGGACAAGTTTTTGACATAAAAACAATAACTGCAGCTGGACAAAAAGCAGGAGCAAAAGTAGGTTGGGATTTAGCGCACGCTGCTGGAAATATCAAATTAGAACTTCACGATTGGAATGTAGATTTCGCCGCTTGGTGCAGTTATAAATATATGAATTCAGGACCAGGAAATGCTTCTGGCTGTTTTGTTCACGAAAGGCATCATAATTCAGATTTGCCAAGATTCGCAGGTTGGTGGGGACATAACAAAGAACGCCGTTTTAAAATGGAACCAAACTTTGATCCTGTTCATGGTGCAGACGGATGGCAGATTAGTAATCTTCCAGTTCTTTCATTAGCACCATATTTAGCTTCAGTTGATATGTTTGCTGAGGTTGGAATGGATACCTTAATTGCAAAACGAGATCATATTACTTCTTATCTGGAATTTATTTTGCATGAAATTGATAAAGAAGTAGAAAGTACTTTTGAAATTATCACACCTTCAAATCCAGAAGAAAGAGCTTCTCAATTGTCTGTTTTTCTTCATGGAGAAGGAAGAGCTTTATTCGATTATTTAATGAAAAACGGAGTAATCACAGATTGGCGTGAACCAAATGTAATTCGTCTGGCACCAGTTCCGTTGTATTGCTCTTATGAAGATATGTACGACTTTGGGCAAATCCTGAAAAAGGGAATTTTAGGAAAGTAAAAAATATTTCTCGCAAAGACGCAAAGTTTAATAAAAAAAACAACCATATAAGTAATATAAGTTCAACTAAGAATAAACTTAAAATATCTTATATTACTTATATGGTTCAAAAAAACTTTGCGCCTTAGCGTCTTTGCGAGATTTCTATAGGCGAAATTTACTTGAAAGAATATTCTTTATCTTAATTTTATAAACTTTCAAAAGAATTCTGTAACAATGGATATGGCAGATATTTCGTAATTTGTAGTGTATAATTTTTAAAACCACAATCATGAAAGGCTTATATGTTTTATTAGCAGCGATACTTTTAACTTCTTGTCAACATCAAAGTAAAGAAGATATAAATAAAGCCAAACAAGCCAGTATTGATTCAATGAAAGTTGAGATTAACAAGCAACGAGTTATCGATTCAATGAAGACTGAAATGGCTAAGATAAAAGAAGAGCAAAAAGTTGAATCTGAAAAAGAAAAAGTTGTTGTTGTGCATCAGCAGGCAGCAAATGGAAATACGACAGCGACAACAACCACAACTACTAAGAAAAAAGGTTGGAGTGCAACTGCTAAAGGTGCCGTAATTGGCGCTGGAGTTGGCGCTGCAACAGGAGCAATTGTCAGCAAGAAAAAAGGTGAAGGAGCTATTATCGGTGGATTAGCCGGTGCTGCTTTAGGAACCGGAACTGGAGCTGTAATTGACAGTAAGAATAAAAAGAAAGAATAATAATTTCTTATCAATAAAAACAAACCCCAAATTATTTCTAATTTGGGGTTTTCAATTTTAAACCAACTCTGAAACGGGAATTTTAATATCAACTAATTCTGATTTACAAGAATCGAGTTGATCAATATCACCCTGAAAGACCGGCGTCGATTCAAATAAATTTTTATAATACTCAATTCCATCTAACAGATTAGATTTAAAAGTATTCCATTTTTTTTGTTGTGCGGTAGAAAGTTCTTCCGATATAGATTGAATTTCATTTCTGAAATAGGTAATGTACATTTTTAACTCCTTAATAAACAAGTTCGGACGATTTGTTCTAATAACCGATTTTCCGTGGTAAATATGCTGTATCATATCTTTCAAAGAAACTTCCTGATCAAAATAAGCTAAGTTTGGTCCTGGGCAAATTACAACACCTTGCGCCTGACCTTTTACTTTTATATCATTTTCTAGATAAGATGCATTTGCCAAACCAACACACAAACAAGATTTCTCTGTGATTTTGATTTTACTTTTTTCAAAATCATCAACAGATAAAGAATCTTTTTTTGCTTCTAATTCTTCCAATTTAATATCCTGATATTTTTTAGAAGCTGTACAAATTCCGTGTGGATCGTATTCTTTGCTTAATGCTAAAAATTTCTTCGGACAAGAACTTCCGGCTTTATTTTCATGAATTCGTTTTTGCTTTAAAAATTCATTTGTAGTGCCTTTCAAAGTATTGAATGGAACTCCCAAAGGTGAAATATTACTTAAATAGAAATCATCTTCTTTGGCATTCATTAATAAATTACGAGTTTCCTTATCCACAGAAGTTGCTTCTGGAACTAATAAAAACGGTGAACCCCAGCCAACAGCATCTACTTGATATTCATCCAATAAAAATTCATGTTCTTGTGCCGTTCCAACACCGCCTTGAACTGTAATTTTCAATTCTAAAGGATTTTCAGGAACATGCTGGTTTTTGGCTTGTAAAGCCTTAATCATTAAATCATGGGCAGATTGTATCAATTGATCTTTTTTCAGCTTGAATTCCTCTAAAATAGTGCCCAATAAGAGTCCGTCGGTTGCGAAGGCGTGTCCGCCGCAGTTTAATCCTGATTCAATTCGGTATTCAGAAACCCAAAGACCTTTTTTCGCTAAGAAATTTCCTTGAATCATAGCCGATCTAAAATCACTTACTTTCAAAATGATTTTCTTTCTCAGTTCGTTATTTTCATTCGGAAAAAAATCTTTGAAATTTTCAAAATAACCAAATAATCTCGGATTCATTCCTGCAGAAAGTACAACAGACGATTCTAAATTACTATTCGCAAAACCTCTCAAAGCAGCATGAGCATCATTAAATTCAATTGGAAGCTGTTCGTTTTTGACAAAATTATCTTTGTCCAATTTCGTCATGATGTTCACATCGATTTCTCCTGGAAAAAGATGCGTTTCGATATACTGCTGAATGTTTTCTTTAAAAGCAATTCCATCATCCAACAAATTCTGAAACCCTTTTTTAATATCAGAAGTATTGGGCATCATCGACATGAAGTTTTCCAAAGCTGTTTTGCTTTCAGCCAATTCAATTTTGAAATTTTCGAATTTCTCTTTTACAATTTTATCGACTAAATTCAAATAAGAAGTAATTCGTTCAGCACGATAATCGTGAAATTTTTGGGTGATTTCTTCGTAAGGAATATTGAATTTAGTGCTGTAAAAATTACGCATTTTCTCAATCAAGTCATCATCAGCGAGAGCAATAACAGACGAAATTCCGTACTGCGCCACGCGAATTGGACTGTCAATTGTATATGCAAGACCCATTACCGGAATGTGAAAGGTGTGTAAAGGTGTTTTTGCCATTAGTTTTCAGATTAAAATAAAGGCAAATATTGAAAAAATGATTTTCCTAAAACCTGATAATTGTCAGGTTTGAAAGGGATTGTGGATACTGTAAAAATAGAGCCACGAATTACGCAAATTTTCTCTAATTTTTCTTTTTTTAATAAGCCAGCTAGAAAATTAGTATCAATTTGTGTAATTCGTGGCAAAAAACAATTTTTTAAATCAAAATTTTCTTCAAAGATTCAGCAATACTGCGCCATAAAAAGTTGTAGAATGATTTTTCTTGAATTCGTTCTATTTCAACATCGGCAGTTTTGGCTTGGTCTTTTGAATCGTTTTTGACTAATAAATTAGCAATTGCCGATTTAAGTTTGGCTTCTTTTTCGGGCTTTTTCTTTTTGTATAATTTCACTTTCAAATCATCATAATCCAAAGAAGCATTTCCTTTTGAGATATTATCATTTCCGTAGAAATTAAAACGGTATTTATGAAAAACTCCGGTAAAAGAAGCATTCATATAAGGTTTGCTGAATCGTTCCATAGCTCTAACATCAAAATTAGAAATCACACCTTGAATATGGAAACCATCATTTTTATCCAAAACATTAAAACTCCAATCCACATTCAGCGGAGAAGTTTTCATGAAAATACAATTGACTTTAATTTTTACATCATTCGTTTTTTTCAAACCAAAGCCACTTCGCAGATTTGTTGCCTGCAAATTGAATTTATCAAAATTTAAAACTCCCGGACCTTTTGAGAAATCAATTTCTTCTTCGTAAACCAATTTCGATTTCAAAACTTGTAAAGTATCAATCTGCAATGGAAATTTTATATTTCGAAGTAAATGATTGTACAAGTATTTTTTACTCAAATCATCTTTTGGCATTTTACCACGATAAATATTCGCGTCAAAATGATTGATTACTAATGAATTTGCTTTAAAATAAAAACGATCATTTTTAAAACCCCAATCCATTTTTGCCACTTGAGCCGAATCGAATTTTAAAGTATAAATATCTTTTTCTTTTTCCAGTAGTTTTACAAAATTCGGTCGGTCAAATTGAGGAAGATTAGAAAAATTATTGATTTTTAGAAAGTTCTTTTCAGTACTTATCTTTCCGATATTGATATGATAAAAAATACTCGGTCTGTAAAATAAGCTATCAATGACTAAAGCATAACTTTTGTATTGAAGCGGAATTTTTTCTTTTAAAGTGGCATCGGTTATTAAAATTCCTTCCAGTTTTAAAAGAATTTTTTTAATGCTGAAAATTGGTTTTTGAGTATCTAAAGAAACAACATCAACAGTTCCGTCATTCAGATAAATATTCGAAACGCCTATAATTTTTTGGAAAGGTTCGACAATTTCGTTCTTAATGCTTTTGCTGTTGTTTATCAGTTTTTCGCCTTTTTTATATAAAATGACACGAGGCTTATTAATGATAATGCTTTCTGCTCTAATAATATCGCGAAAAGCCAAATCCCAAATATTGAAATGTTTTATAGTAATAGATTCTATTTTAGAAAAGAGTCCGTTTTTACTGTCTTTCGGTTCGTTTTTCGGACTGACCAATAAAGTCTGTGCGTAGATATTTCGAGAAAAAAGAGAGACTTCAATTTTTTCGTAATTAATATTATAAGCTGTTTTGTTTTTTTCGTGAATGACAATCGGAAGCTGTTTTTTAATCCAGTAATTCAGACCAATGTTGGCAAAAATTACGAGTAGAAGAAGAGAAATTATTCCAATTGCTATTTTTTTATAGATTGACATTTATAGTATTAATTTTAAATACATAAATTTAGACTTTTAAAGAGCGATTTCTTTTATAAGATTTTAGAGAAAAGTTATATCATTTTGAATTTTTTATCCTTTTTTAGAATATGAGAATAATTAAAAAAATCCTGCTGACTTTATTGGTTCTTATTGTAATTCTTGCCATTGGTTTATTTGCTTATATTTTTCATTTAAAACCAAAATATGAAGGCGCGTTGCAATTGAAAAATCTGGAAAAAGAAACGACAGTATATTTTGATGAGTTTGGCGTTCCTCATATTTATGCCGATTCTGAAAAAGATGCGATGACCGCTCTTGGTTATGTGCATGCGCAGGAAAGATTATGGCAAATGGAATTACTTCGCAGAATTGCACCTGGACGTTTGTCTGAGATTTTTGGTGGAGTTGCTTTAAAAAATGATAAATTTTTCGCAGGAATTGGTATTGAAGAAGCTTCCGCGAAAGCGATTGCTCAATTAGACAAAAACAGCGAAAGTTATAAATTAACACAAGCTTATCTGGATGGGATTAATCAATATTTGGAGGAAGGTGTAACGCCGATTGAATTTACTTTAGTTGGGGTGAAAAAACAAAAATTCACTATAAAAGACGTTTATAATATTTTTGGATATATGTCTTTCAGTTTTGCAATGGCTCAGAAAACAGATCCATTATTGACTGATATTAAAAACAAATATGGTGTTGAATATTTAAAAGATTTAGGAATTAATGGTGAATTTAACAACACCAAAATTAAAATCTCAAAAGAGAATTTGGGAGAATATACAGAGATTTCAAAATCTATATCGGCAATGTTAGATCAATCTCCAATTCCACCGTTTATTGGCAGTAACAGCTGGGTTGTTGGACCTCATAAATCGAAAAGTGGGAAAGTAATTTTTGCGAATGATCCACATATTGGGTTTTCACAACCTGCAACTTGGTACGAAGCACATTTGGTAACACCGCAACACGAATTGTACGGCTGTTATTTGGCTGGAACACCGTTTCCGTTATTGGCGCACAATCGTAATTATGCTTATGGATTAACGATGTTTGAAAATGATGATATCGATTTTTATCAGGAAAAAAACAAAGCCAATGACGAAAGTCAATATCAAACTCCTACAGGTTTTGAGAAATATGAAATCAGAAAAAAAACAATCAAAGTAAAAGATTCATCAGATGTAGTTTTGGCGGTTAAATCCAGTAGACACGGACCAATTATGAACGATTTGATGGAGCGTCTGGAAAAGAAAAATCCGATTGCGATGTTGTGGACTTATACCAATCAGCCGATTCAGATTTTGGATGCTGCATACGGACTTTCACATGCAAAAAATAAGGAAGAATTTAAAAAAGCGGCCAGCTTAATTGCAGCGCCAGGATTGAATGTCATGTATGGAGACGCTAAAGGAAATGTAGGTTGGTGGGCAACAGGAAAATTATACAGACATAATGAAGGTGTAAATACACATTTAATTTTGGATGGCGCAAGTGGAAAAGATGACATTGTAAAATATTTAGATTTTGAGCAGAATCCATCTTCAGAAAATCCAGAATGGGGTTATGTGTATTCGGCTAATAATCAGCCGGAAGAAATTGATAATGGTTATTTGTATCCAGGATATTATCTGCCAGAAGATCGTGCGAAGAGAATCTCAGGAATTCTTGACGCAAAATCAGATTGGGATAAAGAAGCGATCAGCAAAATGATTTACGATAATACTTCTGATGTTGCTGTTGAAGTAGTAAAAAATTTGATTTCAAACATTGATCTTAATTCTGCTTCAGCTGAAGAAAAAGAAGCAATAAAGGTTTTGAAATCATGGGGCGGCACAACCAATCTAGAAGATGTTGCGCCAACGATTTACAACAAATGGATTTATCAGTATTTAAAAAATACATTTGAAGACGAAATGGGAAAAGAGAACTTTAATTTGTTTCTAGGGATTTCTGTTGGAAAACAAGTTATTGCGAATCAAATTAAAAATGAAAATTCGGTTTGGTGGGATAATATTAAAACCAAAAATGTAAAAGAAACGAGAAAAGATATAGTCTCTAAATCTTTTCATGATGCTATAATAGCTTTACAAAATCAGCTAGGAAATACCATTTCAGATTGGAATTGGGGTAAAGTTCACACTGTAGAACACGAACATCCGTTAGGAAAAGTCAAAGCGCTTCGCGGACTATTTAATGTTGGGCCTTTTAATTCGCCAGGATCAAACGAAGTCATCAATAATTTATTCTTCGGATTTAATGATGAAGGTAAATACTATGTAAAAGGCGGTCCTTCAACCAGAAGAATTGTAGATTTTTCAGATATCGAAAACAGCTGGAGTATTCTCCCAACAGGTCAATCAGGAAATCCTTTCAGTAAACATTACGACGATCAAGCCGAAATGTACAATGCAGGAAAGTTCAGAAAAATGAAATTGAACAAAGAAGAAATTATAAAAACATCTACAAAACTGGTTTTGAAACCGAAGAAGTAGTTTTTTTGTTTCAGGTTTCAGGTTTCAAGTTTCAAGTTGAAGAACAAGATCTTTGTCAAAGTTTAAAACTTTGACAAAGATTAAAAACTTAGAACCTTAGTATCTTAGTATCTCAGAACCTCAGAACCTTTACTTAGAAATATACTTTCCCTTCACAATATCATCCGCAAAAATGTTCAAATTATTGATCAGCACTTTATTGTTGGTCATCACGTTTTTGGTTTGATAAGCAGTATCTTTTTCGTAGGCTTTTAATAGCGTTTCCAGTTCTACTTCATCAAATACAACAAAACTGTTGTAAATCGCATCTCTAAAATTTTTGTAATTAATACTTTGGCTAATTTCCATAGCTTTTTGGTCGTTCCAGCCTTCTTTTGCAGAAGCTTCATTTAT
This sequence comes from Flavobacterium panacis, assembly GCF_024649945.1. GTDB lineage: Bacteria > Bacteroidota > Bacteroidia > Flavobacteriales > Flavobacteriaceae > Flavobacterium > Flavobacterium panacis. The sequence continues at coordinate 270,538 of NZ_JANKMS010000009.1, forward strand.
TTTCGAGAGGCAAAAATCAACTACATAATTTTTATAATGTGTTGCTTCGACGATTCTATCGATAATAATTTTATTCTGTTGTGATGGCATTGCAGGAGACTGAGAATTGTTTTGCGAAATACAAACAGCTGGAATAAACAGACATAACGATAAAGCCAGAAAGGCTTGCTTTTTTAAGTTTTTCATAGGTTTTTAGTCGTTTTGGGTACGGCTAAAATAGTTTTTTACAACGATAAAAATTCGGTTTTGAATGTTAGAAATTGTAACAAAAAAAACTCCGATAGAAAGATTGTAAATCAATTCTAGCGGAGTTAAGCTTTTAAGAATTATAAAATCTTACTTCCCAGTTTTCTTTGTAAGTTCGTCTAAGACTTTTTTCCCATTTTCATTTGAAGGATCCAATTCTACTGATTTTTTATAATTGGCAATTGCCAATTTTTTATCACCATCAGCCAAATAAGCTTCGCCTAAACTATCATAAGCATTTCCAGATTTTGGAAAAGCTTCTGTATTGATTTTGAAAACTTCAATTGCTTCTTTCTTTTTTCCGGTTTGTAATAATTGATATCCAACTCTGTTCATATCACCTTCTTTGATAGCGTATGTTGGATCGTTTTTAAACTTTTTGTAGCTTTCTGTTCCTGCGGCAACACCTTTTTCATTATAAATATCTAATAAATCTAAGGCCAAAGATTTTTGAGGTTGCTCAAATGGTTTGTTGTATAAAATAGCTTGAATAGCATCGGTCATTTCTCCTAAAACAGTTCCGCCAGTATTATTTAGTAAAACTACTAGATTTTTATCTGTAAAAATGCGTGAAATAATGGTGTTAAAACCGTTTATTCCTCCGCCATGTCCAACCATTTTTGGTTTGCCTTTATCTCCATTATCAAATTCATCTATAAACCATCCATAACCATAAGATGCGCCTCCAGCTTTTATGTAAGGTTTAAATAACAATTCCATACTTTTTTCAGAAAGTAATTTATTAGTGTAAAGTGCTTGATCCCATAAATATAAATCTTCAACGGTAGAATACAAAGATCCAGCAGCGTATGGAATACTCATATCAAGATAAGCTGCGTTGACAATTTTCTTACCTTGTTTTTCATAGCCAGCAGCTCTGTTTTTTAGAATGACATCGCTATGATCGTAACCAGAATTCATCATTTTTAAAGGTGTAAAAACGATTTCCTGTAAATATTGCTCATACGTTTTGCCTGTAATTTTTTCAATAATATATCCCAATAAGAAATAACCCGAATTGCTGTAGTTGAATTTTTCGCCTGGCGTAAATTCAAGCGGTAAACTAGAAAACGTTTTTACAAATTCTGCTGGAGTATAAGGATTTCTTGCTTTGTCTTTAAAGAAATTTGGTGCACTAGTATAATTTGGAATTCCCGAAGAATGTGTCAATAACTGGTGAATCGTAATTTTATCACCATTTTCTTTTGGATAATCTGATAAGTAAGTTGTAATTGGAACATCAAGCTTTAATTTTCCTTCTTCAGCCAGTTTTACAATTAAAAGTGCTGTGAATTGCTTGCTAATAGAACCTAATCTAAATTTTGTGTCAGGCTGGTTTGGAATATTCCACTCCATATTAGCAGAACCAAAACCCTTTTTGAAAATTACTTTTCCATTTTCGGCAACCAAAGCAGAGCCGTTAAATTGTCCGTATTCGTTGTATTTGCTAAGGAGCTGTTCTATTTGCTGTGCTTTATCCTGAGCAAAAACACTCAGAGTTGAAAGCTGAAAAGCAATAAAAAGTGCAATAAGTTTGATTGATTTTTTCATAATGATTGAAAATTATGGTTTTGGATTAATAAATGATTCGTTTTTGATTGATGATTGAAACTTTTTAACTTCAATTTATTCAGTAAGTTAATGACGAATTTACGTTTTCTACTTACAAATAAAATGAGGTTCTTAAAAGTTTAGACGATCATTTTTTAAAATGGTTTCAATAAATAAAGTGTTTTTTTTATTTTTTTCATAAAAAGGCTAGAGCACAGACCAAAATGACTGAAAAAGTCGGTCTATGCTCATAACTAACAAATATTTTGAAGTGCTATAAAGCAGTTAAAATAGTGCTTAAATAAAGTAACAGAAGAATGAATAATTTTATCATATTTCTCAGAATTAGTGTTACTATCTGATTTAAGAAGAGCGTTACTTGGTTTCGATATCGACTATTTTTCTCCCGTTTTCACCTAAATAATGAAGCACAATACTTTCATAAATTTTATAGCCATCATCAACATTGGTAAAAATGATTAATCCTTGTTTCGTTTTTGGAAGCAAAATAAAAATAGTTTGAACACCTTGATCGGCTCCGCCATGCGAAAGTGCATAGTTTTCATTTCCTAAATCATAAATTTCAAAACCTAAACCAAAGTATTTATCTTTTTTAGTTTGAATTTGATGCGAAATCATAGCATCAAAAACCTTTTTACTTAATCCTTCGCCATTCATAACACTGGATAAAAATCTACCGTAATCTTCAATTGTAGTCAATAAGTCATCGGCCGCATTTACAGATTTATTTTTAGTAGGCTCGTAAGCATTTCCATCTTTGTCATAATTAATAGCATATCTCGTAAGATCTATTTTATCATTCCAAATTAATTGGGAATCGTTCATTTTAGAAGGTTCAAAAACTAATTCCGAAGCCAATTGATCTAGTGTTTTACGAAATTTTTTCTCTAATGCTCTTCGTAGATATTCAAATCCTTCTCCAGAATATTGATATTTTGTTCCAGGTTTAAACTTAAAATCCAATTTTTTAGATTCATTAAAAGATCTCCAATTTGGAAAACCCGTTTGATGGCTCAAAATAATTCTAGTTGTCAATAATTTATGATTCGGATCTTTGGCAATATCTGGATCAATCCAGTAGTGATCAAGTGGTTCGTCCAAATCCCATTTTCCTTGAGAAACCAATTTCAACGCAACCATTGCAGTTATAGGTTTAGTGAGCGAAGCAACATTCCAAATCGTATTATAAGGTGCAGGAACATCTCGTTTTAGTTTGCCAAAAGTTTTGATCTGTTTTAGTTTTCCATCCGAAATAATGCCCAATCCTAAAGTAGGAATGTTATTTTGTTTCAGCCATTTTTCAGTTTCTTGATCATCATCAAAAAGGTTTGATATGCTTGCCGTAGAACTAGTCATTTGATGATTGTAACTTAGTGATCTTGCCAGTTTCCAATCTTTATTTTTCAAGAGCCAAAGATGTGTGAATTTGGCAAAACTTCCCGCTTGTTCGGCATTACCAGCCGAAGTTTCATAAAAACGATGCGTTCCCATTTGTATCGCACCATACAAAACGCCATTTTTAGATAAAGGATAAATTTCAGTGCTTCCGTCGATGAGTTCTCTTCGGTAATTGTATTTTCTTGCTGGAGAGCAAATGCCACTTTTAAGCGTTTTTAAAAATCTTGCCTTATTCGAAATACTGTCTTTGTCATGATAAAACTCAAAATCCTCGGTATATAAATTTTCGAATTGTTTTATGTCACAAGTGTTAAAACCAACATTAAATAATAAACTGTCTTTCGACATAATGGTTTTATACAAGGCCGAACTTTTTTCTTCCTGAGAAAAACTGAATTGAATTTGAAAAAGGAGTATTCCAACTAAAAAGATTTTTAATTGAAAAGGAGTGTCATTGATTTTCATTATTTGTGATGATTGATTGATGAATGGCAAAATTACTTCAATCTAAAATCACAAAATTGTACAAAAGCGAAATATTATCTTTTTTGAGAAAGAAAATAGGAATCGGGATCGAATGTTTTTGGAGTAGTTTTAGTTACATCTTTAAACTTTTTAATAAAATGCGACTGATCAAAATACTTATTATAAAGTGCAATTTCTGTTAAACTCATTTTGTCTAAATCTGTATTTACCATTTGGTCAACTGATTTTCTGAATTTTAGAATTTGAATGTATTTTTTAATGGTCAATCCAGTTGATGTTTTAAATTTAATTTGCAGTAAACGTTGTGAAGTCTTCAATAGTTTACTGATTTCTGAAACCGAAATTTCTTCTTCTTTTTTAATGATTTCACCAATCCTTTCGATGAGATTTTTATCTGGATTTGAAGAAGCTAATTCTTCAAAATAAGAATTTGTTGCCTTTAATAAAGTTTCAATTTCTGAATTAATTTCAACTTTAAATGGAAGTTCTTCATGATTAATTTGAACGATAGAATCGACGAAACTGTTTAAATCATATTTTGGAAACATAGAAAGTGTCCAGCCATGAAATTGAATGATTGTGACTTTGGTTTTAGATTCTATATTAACCAAAACTTTATTTGTCATTTGCGAGCAGAAATAGATTCCTGGGTTGAGTTCATATTTCTTTTTGCTGGTATGAACCTCAATTGCATTTCCAGAAACAATAGCAAGATTAAAACAACCATTTGGAAGTACCAGTTTATTTTCGATTTGGCTTTCGCTGAAGCTGTTGTCCAGACACCAAATTTTATTGACAAACCTTTCTGAGTTTTGGCTTACATAGTATTCGGAATATAATTTCATATAATCTGGATTAAACTTTAAAAATTGGTGTAGGTCATTTTTTATTCAAATTTAATTTAAAAAGTACAAACAAATGATTCTCGAAAGAATTAAAAAAGTGGTTTCATTTTATAATTTGAAACCTAATAGCAGTTTTAAAAAAGTTGAATTTTCGTACCAAAAGTTAATTTTGATTTGAGTTTTATGTCCAATCAAAAAATAATACCATGAAAAAAATAATTCTTTGTTTGTTTTTGTTAACGCTTCTTGCAGCGGGTTGTAAGAAAGAAACGGTGGTAAATAACGAAAGTAATACTGCTGATTCTTCAAGTGTAGATGGTTATGAATTTGTAGGAGGTTATCCGACCGAAGCTACTATTCAAAAAGCGTATGATGATGCCGATCTTAATCGTGCAATCCAGACTTATAAATTTTTCTATCCAACTGTTTCCGGTGCGGCGATTGGTTTAGGAAATTTAGAAATGGGAGTTACAGCGAATAAGGCTTTTGGAACATTGGATACAAAACCTGCTCAGGTTGGTTATACATTGAATTCAGATACACCTTATGCGCCTGTTGTAATTGATTTATCAAAAGGACCAATGGTAGTAGAAGTTCCTGCCGGACCACTTATTGTTGTAGCAATGGATGTAAATCAGCGTTGGGTTGCCGATATGGGAATACCAGGTCCTGATGCAGGAAAAGGAGGAAAACATCTTATTCTGCCATTTGGTTATAAGGGATTGGTGCCAAGTTCAGGTTATCATGTTTGGCATTCTTCATCAGATAATCTAACAGTTGGCGTGCGTTCTCTTCCTGTTGGCGGCGATGTAAAAGCTGCTTTACAAAGACTTACCACTGTAAAAGTTTATCCATTAAATAAACCAGCCGACTGGAAAGATCCAACATGGATTGAACTTAGCAATAAACCTCAAAATACAACGCCACTTGAATATGAAACCAAGTTTAAATATTGGGAAGTATTAAAACAAGTTATAGACCGTGAACCTTCTTATGATGGTTATCGAGATTATTATGGTGAATTGTCTGTATTAGGAATTGCAAAAGGAAAACCATTTAATCCAGATGCTCGCATGAAAGGAATTTTAGAAAAAGCAGCAAAAATTGCTAATGCACAAATGCGTGTGCAATCGTTTGCAGATCGCCGACCAGATCGCGTGGTTTGGAAAGACCGTCAGTGGGAATGGGTTGGGCTTCGTTTTGAAGATGGTGATTTTAACACCCAAAATTATGTCGATATTGATGCACGAGAAACTTGGTTTTATCAAGCAATTGGTGCTTCTCCCGCAATGTTCAGAAGGAAAGAAGGAGCTGGATCTTTATATTGGCTCGGACTTAAAGATAATACAGGAAAATATGTAGACGGTTCTAAAACGTATAAACTAACTATTCCAACTCCTGCTCCTGCAAAACTTTTCTGGTCGGTAACAGTTTATGATGCTGAAACAAGAAGTCAGGTTGCAACAGACCAGAATAAAGCGGCATTGCGATCTATGTTTGAACTAAAAGATAAAATAGGTGATAAAACTGTCGACTTGTATTTTGGTCCAAAAGCACCAGAAGGCAAAGAAGGACAGTGGATAAAAACAATTCCAAACAAAGGTTGGTTTGTTTACATACGTATTTACGGTCCAGAGAAAGCAGCTTTTGATGGAAGCTGGAAACCAGGAGATTTTGAAGAAGTAAAATAATCTTCTAATTATGAAAAGGATAATTATTTCAATTGCAACGCTGTTTTTTATAACCGCTTGCAAAAAGGAAAATACAGTAGAGAACAATTCATCTCAAAACAATGGATCTTCGCAGAAAATGGAATTTCATGCTGAGAACATTAAAGAAAAAATCCTGTACAACCGTGCAGTCGATGCCGCAATTTGGGGAATTCCGGCAGTTAATTTTCAGCTCATGTACAAAGAGATGGAAAAACTAAACGGATCTTATAATCAAATAGTGTATTGGCCAGGTCTATTAAACTGGAAAAATCAAACACTAACACCAAATCAGGACGTAATTTACTTGATGCCTTTTTTTAATACAGAAAAAGGTCCAGTAGTTTTAGAAATTCCACCTGCAGACAATGGTATTTTTAATGGAAGTGTAATGAATTGCTGGCAAGGAGCTATTGAAGATGTAGGTCCCGGCGGAATGGATAAAGGAAAAGGAGGTAAATATATTATTCTACCACCAGGTTACGATAAAGCTAAAATTCCATCTGGATATTTTGTAATGCAATCAGATACCTATCGAGGTTATGCACTTTTACGTTCAGTACTTAAAAGTGGAAGTGATGCAGACGTAAAACTAGCAGTTGATTATGCAAAAAGAGTAAAACTCTATCCTTATTCTGAAGCTTCAAATTCACCTAAAACAACATTTGTGGATGCTTCAAAAGCGGTTTATGATTCTTCTATCAAATATGACGAAAGTTTTTATGAGACGCTCAATGAAATTGTACAGCAAGAGCCTTTTCTTGAGCGCGATAGAGCAATGATAGATCCTTTGAGAACAATTGGTATTTATAGAGGAAAAAGCTTTAGCCCAGATGCGAGAACAAAGGAAATTTTTAGGATAGCTGTTAATGAAGCGAGAGATTGGCTTATTTATAATTACGAATCTATAAAGCCTTTTTACACAGGAACTAATTGGTTTTTTCCAGCAGACAAAGAGAATGTAATGAGTGTAAAAAGTTCTTTTGGTATAAAAGAAATTTACCCGATTGACAACAGAGGTCTATGTTATATGATTGCTTTTTTTAGTGCAAAACATCTAGGAGAATCTCAGTATTATCTTATGACAACTAAAGATAAAGATGGTAACTTATTAAAAGGGGATTCTTCTTATAAAGTTACAGTTCCTGCCAATGTTCCTGTAAAACAATATTGGTCAATGACAGTTTATAATAGAGAAACTCATACCTACATTAGAGAATCTAAATGGGCAGGACGTTCTTCTCAAACACCTAATTTGAAGAAAAATAGTGATGGAACTGTAACGCTTTATTTCGGACCAAAACCACCTTCTGAAGGAGAGACCAATTGGATTCCGACAGATCTGAAAGGTGATTTTGAAATATTAGCTAGATTTTATGGTCCAACTCCAGCGTTATTCGATCAGTCGTGGAAATTAAATGATGTCGAAAAGGTTAATTAATTCAGAAGAGCCCAGTTTTTAAGCTGGGTTCTTTGTTTTAATGAAGATCTATAAATGATTTTTTATTTTGAAAACGGGACTGCATGAGGGATAGAGGCGGTATCCTTTTATGGAGTGAAACGGAATAAAAGATATAGCCGAAAGCCCGACCCCGCTTTTTTCGGCGGGGACATGCCCAACTAAATATTAGTCTTTACGGGTAAATATTTGTCTTATTTTAAAGCTTATGTATAATTATTAGTTATTTTTACGATCCAATATTAGATTTTCCTTGATGCAAACTTCATTAAAAATTGCTGTGGTTGGTTCTGGACTTGTAGGATCGTTGCTGGCAATTTATCTTAAAAAAGCTGGTCACACGGTTCATGTTTATGATCGTAGTCCGGATATTCGAAAAATAAATTTCTCTGGACGTTCCATTAATTTGGCAATGTCTAATCGCGGCTGGAAAGCTTTGGATGCCGTTGGAGTAGGAGATGCGGTTCGAGAAATTGCAATTCCAATGGACAAACGCGCCATTCATTTGGTGGATAAACTAAACTTTCAGAATTACGGTCAGGAAGGAGAATCTATTTATTCGATTTCTAGAGGAAAACTAAATCGTAAAATGATCGACTTGGCAGAACAAGCTGGAGCCGAATTTCATTTTGAACAAAAAGTTTGGGATGTTACCTTAAACGATGCAACTTTACATATTGGTGAAAGCGAAAGAGGAGAGTGGGAAGAACGAAAATTCGATATGGTTTTTGGTGCCGATGGTGCTTTCTCTAGAATTCGTCATAGAATGCAGCGTCAGAGCATGTTTAATTATTCTCAGGAATTTCTAAACATGGGATATAAAGAACTTAATATTCCTGCAAATCCAGACGGAACTCATAAACTAGATAAAAACTCTTTTCATATTTGGCCACGAGGTGAGTATATGTTGATTGCACTTCCTAATCTTGATGGAAGTTTTACTTGTACTTTATTTATGCCTTTTGAAGGACAAAATTCTTTCGAGTCCTTAACAGATCGAAAAATGGTGGAAGATTTCTTTGAGAAAAACTTCCCAGATTCAATTGATGTAATTCCGGAATTGGCTAACGATTTCTTTAAAAATCCGACAAGTACTTTGGTAACAATGAAATGTTTTCCTTGGACTTTTGAGAATAAAATTGCTTTAATTGGAGATGCCTGTCATGCCATTGTTCCGTTTTATGGACAAGGAATGAATGCTGGTTTTGAAGATATTACGGTTTTGAATGAAATGATTGAAAAGTACCAAGATGACTGGAAAAAGATTTTTGCAGAGTATCAGATTTCAAGAAAACCAAATGCAGATGCCATTGCAGAGCTTTCGTATCGAAATTTCTTGGAAATGAGTACTAAAACAGCAGATGAAAAATTCTTGCTACAAAAGAAAATAGAAAAAGTATTTTCAGATAAGCATCCAGACAAATGGATTCCGCTTTACAGCCGTGTCACATTTAGTGATCGTCCATATGCAGAAGCCTTAGCAATTGGAGATTATCAAAACGGAATTATGGAAGAAGTTCTTCGAATGGAAAATATCGAAAATATTTGGGATGGCCCAGAAGTAGAGAACAAAATTCTTGCTTTATTAGAACAGGCTTAAGTTCTTTTTTTTGCCATATAAATAAATATAAATTTTACCATATAGAAAACCCTACAGGCTTTTAAAACCTGTAGGGTTTGTTATTTAGTTTGATTAAATGAACTTATATGACTTATATGGTTTAAAATAACAGCTTATTTTTTTAAGAATTTTGATAAAACCCCAAAAACACCTCTGATAAAGGTAGCGCTTGTTACGACTTTAAGAACCGATTTCGTAACTACTTCTGTGGTACTTGGTTCCGATTTTGAAGATTTTTTTGGTGCTTGTTCTTCCTGCTGAGCGGCAGCTTCAGAAGCTTCGGTTAATTTTTTGGTTAAAATTTCAAAAGCACTTTCACGGTCAATTTCTTCAGCATATTTTTTTACCAATTTTGATTTTCCGTTTATTTCGTCAATTTCAGAAGCAGATAAAATATCCATTCGACTTTGAGGAGCACGCATCATTGTTGCCACAAGAGGAGTAGGAATACCTTTTTCGTTAAGCGCTGTAACCAGTGCCTCTCCAATTCCTAAACTGGTTAATAATTCATCTGTTTTATAATATTGAGAAGTAGGATAATTATCAGCCGTTTTCTTAATTGCTTGACGATCGTTTGCAGTAAACGCCCTTAGTGCATGCTGGATCTTTAATCCTAATTGAGCTAAGACACCAGTCGGAACATCCATTGGGTTTTGAGTAACAAAATAAATTCCGACACCTTTAGAACGAATCAGTTTTACAATTGTCTCTATTTGCTCTAACAAAGCTTTACTCGCCTCATTGAAGATTAAATGCGCTTCATCAATAAAAATAACTAATTCAGGTTGTTCGGCGTCGCCTTTTTCAGGCATTTTTTGATAAATTTCAGCCAAAAGACTTAACATAAAAGTCGAGAACAATTTAGGTTTATCCTGAATATCCGTCAAGCGGATGATGTTTACGTACCCTTTACCATTTTCGTCAATTCGCATCAAATCATCTGTTTCAAAAGATAATTCTCCGAAAAACAAATCACCTCCCTGTTGCTCTAATTCTATAATTTTTCTAAGAATAGTTCCTGTTGTAGCTGTAGATATTTTACCATAACTGGCAGCGATTTCGTCTTTGCCTTCTTCTGTAATATAATTGATTACTTTTTTGATATCCTTTAAATCCAATAAAGGCATTTGGTTATCGTCACAGTATTTAAAGATAACCGCGACAACTCCAGCCTGAGTATCATTAAGATCTAAAATTCTGGAAAATAAAACAGGTCCAAATTCAGAAACAGTAGCGCGTAAACGAACTCCGTTTTGTTTAGACAAAGACATGAGTTCTACGGGAAATGCTGATACATTATAAGGTATGTTTATTTTGGCGTGTCTTTCTGTGATGAAACCCTCTTCTTTTCCTTCTTTTGCAATGCCGCTAAAATCTCCCTTTATATCCATCATCAGAACCGGAATTCCAGCGTTAGAAAGTTGCTCCGAAAATACCTGAATTGTTTTGGTTTTACCAGTTCCGGTTGCACCCGCAATTAATCCGTGACGATTTAAAGTTTTTAGAGGAATCTTTACATGTGCTTCTGCAAGTGGTTCACCGTCAAGCATTGCGCCTCCTAAGATGATGCTGTCTCCTTTTGAAGAATAACCATTATTTATATCTGCAATAAAATTGTCTTTTTTATTCATTTTTTTATTCGTAATTTAGGTGGTTATATGAGTATTGCTTTGTTTTCGAGCACATTTTATGTAGTTTTTTTTAGTAAGAAAAAGCTTTTTTTGATTGAAAAATTAATAAAAAAAAAATTCTCAGCTTTTTAAGAAGATATCAAAGGAATCTTTGAATATTTACTAAAACGTTGTAATTTTTCTAATTATCGTCCTTTTTTTTGTTTTATCTAAAAAATGATGCCAGCAAATTAATGAGATATTTTTTAAATTGAAGTTAAATTTCGGTCAATTAAATTAAAAAAAGTTTTTTTATTTAAACTAAACGTATAAATTTGCTCCTCTACAAGTTAAATATAACTAAAAAATAAAAATTATTTAAAACTATTAAAATTAAAAAAAATGGCAAACGTTAAAGTTAAAAAAGAAAGCACTTCAAATGGCGGAGGAATGATTACAGGAATCATTATTGTAGCGTGTATCTTAGTAGGGGTGTTTATTTGGAAAGTAATCATGGGGGATTCTGCTAACTTCGAAGGAGGTAATCCAGAAACAGGACATCCAATCAATACATTAGGACAAGTATATAAAGGAGGTTTCATCGTACCAGTATTATTAGGTATGTTTTTAATGGTTGTTGTTTTTTCTATTGAAAGATTTATCGTTATCGGTAAAGCTGCTGGAAAAACTAACCTTGACAAATTCATGAAAAGTGTTCAAGGTAGTATTAAAGAAGGAAACATCGAAGCTGCTATCGCTTCATGTGACAAACAACAAGGTTCAGTTGCAAACGCAATTAAATCTGCTTTGGTAAAATACCAAGATGTTAAAAAAGAAGGATTCAATAGCGAAGAAGCTTCAGAAGTAATCCACAAAGAAATTGAAGAGGCAACTTCATTAGAAATGCCAATGTTAGAGAAAAACATGACTATTATCTCTACTTTAGTATCTTTAGGTACATTAGGAGGATTATTAGGAACTGTATCTGGTATGATTAAAGCGTTTGGTGCGTTAGCTTCTGCTGGTACTCCTGACCAAGCTGCTCTTGCAACAGGTATTTCTGAGGCACTTATCAACACTGCAACAGGTATCTCTACTTCTATCTTAGCAATTGTTTCTTACAACTTCTTTACTGCTAAAATTGACGATTTAACTTACTCTATCGACGAGGCTGGTACTACTATCGTTAATACTTACAGAAAATTCAGAGGAAGTTTAAGACAATAATTAATTTTTGATATTTATATCAAAAAAATAAAATAAAAGATAATGGCTAAAATAAAAATGAAAAAAAAGTCGACATCGACAGATATGACTGCGATGTGTGATGTTGCATTCCTTTTGCTAACGTTCTTTATTTTGACCGCTACTGCTAAAGTGCCTGAGGCACTTCCTGTAGACATGCCTTCTTCTGTTGCTCAAACTAAATTGCCAGATACTGATTTGGCTATTATTACAATAGGAAAAGGAAAAGTGTTTTTTGACATCAAAGGAAGAGAAGTTCGTAAAAGAACTCTTGAAGGAATGGGTGCAAAATATGGTATTGAATTCTCAGAAGATGATAAAACCAAATTTGCTCTTATGGATGATTTTGGTGTGCCAATTACAGGTTTAAAGCAAATCATTGATATGAAAGCGGCGGACAGAACCAAAGCAAACCAACCTGGAATTCCTTTGGATTCATTAGATAATCAATTGAAAGAATGGCTTCTGATTTCTAGAAGAGCTACAATTGATTTAGATGACAAAGAATTGCAGATTGCGATTAAAGGAGATGCGAAGGAAGAATATCCAAGAATTAAAAAAATTATGGATATTTTACAAGATCAGAAAATCAATTCCTTTAACTTAGTTACAGGTAAGAGAGGGAGAGACTTTTAATTAAAAAATATACACTAAGATGGCTGAATTAAATACCGGCGACGGCGGTGGTGGTAAAGGTGGTAAAGTAAGAAGTAAAAAACAGAATTCGAAAGTCGATTTAACAGCGATGGTGGATTTGGCATTCTTATTGATTACATTCTTTATGTTAACTACTTCGCTGTCAAAGCCTCAATCGATGGATTTGTCTTTACCTGATAAGAATCCAGATGAGACAAAGAAAGATGAAACGAAGGTAGATGAGAATCGTACCATGACGGTAATGCTTAAAGCTGACAATAAAATGACTTATTATATGGGGTTATTGTCACAACCTAAGATTGGACCTAAAGACATCGCTTATGGTAAAGACGGGATTCGTAGAGAATTGCTAAAAGAGAAAAAGAATGTTTTAGCTTATTCTGCTGCTAAAGGAAAACCAGGTCAGGGGATAATTGTGATCATTAAACCAACTAAAAAATCAAATTACCGTAATTTGGTTGATATCTTGGATGAGATGGCAATTTCAGGAGTAGATACTTATGCTATCGTTCCTGAGTTTACACCAGAAGAAACGAAATTAATAGATAAAAAAGAATAATAATCTTTTTTGTCAGATTAAAAATCAAGAGATATGAAATTAGATATTATAAAAAATCAGTGGCTTGATATCGTATTCGAAGGACGTAATAAGATATATGGAGCATACGAGCTGAGAAAATCGAATGGAAAAACAACTGTGAAAGCACTTGTTATCGGTTCACTTATTTTTAGCTTTGCTGTTGCTGCACCTCTTATTGCAAGTTTCTTACCAGATTCTAAAGAAGAAGAGGTAAATACGGATATTAAGATTGCAACGGTAAAATTACCTCCAAAGAAAAAAGAGGAAATTAAACCAAATCAACCGCCACCACCGCCACCACCACCAAAAGTGGATCAGGTAAAATTCGTAAAACCTGTGGTTGCAAAGGCAGAAGAAGTAACTGAAGATCCACCAAAAATCGTGGATTTGAAAGACAAAAAAGTTGGTGCTGAAACTATCAAAGGAGATCCAGATGCAGTTTTAACTGTTGATGAACCAGTTGGTAAAGGGCCAGTTCAAGAGGTTATTCAAGAAGATAACACTGTTTATAACACAGCTGGTATCGAAGTAAAACCAGATTTCCCAGGAGGAATTGAGAAATTCTACAAATTCGTAGGAAACAATTATAAAACTCCAGAGGAAGAAGGTCTTAAAGGTAAAGTTTACGTTACGTTTGTAGTTGAAAAAGACGGTTCATTAACCGACATTAAAGTTTTAAGGGATATCGGTTACGGTACAGGAGCAGAAGCAATTCGTGTTCTTAAAAAATGTCCGAAATGGACTCCTGGCGAGCAAAATGGTAAAAAAGTAAGGGTATTATACTCTTTACCTATTACTATTCAATCTGCAGAATAATGTTAAAAGATATACTTAATAATATTCAGAAGAAATCGCTCAAAGAGCGATTTCTTCTTGTTTTAGGAATACTGTTTTTTTTAATTTATCTTGTACTCGGTTTAATGATCATGTTTTGGGAAAAGCTTCCGCTTAACATGGAATGGAAATATAGATATGCTTTCGGTGGATTATTGATTGTGTATTCGGGAATAAGATTTTTAAGATTAATTAATTCAAAAGAAGAATAATTATGTTAAAATATAGTAAGGCTTTAGGATTGATTGTTTTTGTCTTTTTGTTTGTGATGTGCAACCAAAAAAACAAGAATGAAGCTGAAAAAGAAACCATTTTAAAAGGATCAATTGATGTTACCGTTGATGAGACGGTAAAACAAATTGTAGACGATCAGGTTGCTGTTTTTGAAGGTACTTACTATGATGCAAAAATTACAGTTAAACCAAAATCTGAGGCCGAAGTAATTAACGATTTGTTGAATCAAAAGACTAAAGTTGCAATAACAACAAGAGATTTGACTACAGAGGAGAAAGCTCGCTTTGATAAAAGTAAGATTAATCCGCGGGTTACACCTTTTGCTCATGATGCTATTGCATTTATTTCAAGTAAGAGCAATAATGATACACTTATTGCGTTGAAAAGTGTAATCGATTTTCTGCAGGGAAAAGGGGATTCTAAAATCAAAGGTTTGGTTTTTGATAATCCTAATTCTAGTACAGTTCGTTACATGAAAGATTTGGCAAAGATAACTGAGGTGCCAAAGTCTGGAGTTTTCTCTTTTAAAACAAATAATGAAGTAATCAAATTTGTTTCTGAAAATGAAGGAATGATTGGTGTTATTGGTGTTAATTGGTTTTATCAACCAACACCTGACATGGTTGATACGGTAAAAAATATAAATGTTTTATACGTAAAAGGATTGGATAGTAATGAGTACTATAGTCCTACTCAGAATGACTTAGAGTTAGGAAAATATCCTCTGGCACGTGATTTGTTTATTATTAACTGCCAGGGTTATTCAGGACTTGGAATGGGATTCGCCTCTTTCATAGCTGGAGATATTGGTCAGCGTATTGTTTTGAAATCAGGATTATTGCCGTACAAAACTCCTGCTCGAAAACTTAAAATCAGAAATGAAATTATAAAAGATAAAGAATAAATTAATTACGATAAAGATGAATAAATTTAAAATTTTTAGTCTTGTTTTAATTGCTTCGGCTGCTGGAGCAAATGCACAAGACATAAACGAAGCAAAAAAAGCAATTGATGCAGAACAGTTTGATAAAGCTAAAACTATCTTAAAATCAATTATTAAATCTAAACCATCTGATGGTGAAGCAAATTTTGTTTTAGGTAACGTTTATTTAAATCAATCTGTAGTGGATTCTGCGAAAATCTATTATAATAATGGATTGCAGGCTTCTGATAAGAAAAACTTAAGCTATATTGGTTTAGGACAATTAGATTTGGATGCTAAAAATACAGCTGCTGCTCAGGCAAATTTTACTTTAGCAACTAAAGACATGAGAAAAAAAGATGTAAATGAATTTATTTATATCGCAAGAGCATACATGAATTCTGACAATCCAGATTATAAAAGTGCTGTTGATGTTTTGAAACGTGCTTTATTGGTTGATCCTCAAAATGCTCAAGCTCTTTTGGCTATTGGTGATGCATACTACGGATCAAATAATCAAAATGATGCTTATAAATCATACCGTGATGCTTTTACTGCTGACAATACTTTGTTGAGAGCAAAAATGCAACTTGGAGTTTTATTAAAAGGAGCTAAGTCTTATGATGAAGCAATTAAATCATTCAACGAAGTAATTGCTTTAAATGCAAGTTACGGTCCAGTTTACAGAGAGCTTGCTGAAACATATTACAAATGGGCAAGAAATAAGCCTTCTACTGCAAAAGTTAACTTGCAAAATGCTATTACAAACTACGAGAAGTATTTGAGTTTAACAGATTACTCAATGGATTCAAAAATGCGTCACGCAGATTTCTTGATTTTGGTTAAAGATTACAAACAATTAGAAACTGTAGCAAACAAAATGATTGCTGAGGATAAAGTGAATCCAAGAATCTACAGATATTTAGGATATGCTGCTTACGAAAATGGAAATGTTGATGTAGCAATTAAATCTATCGAAGATTATATCAAAGTTCCAGAAAATAAAGTTATTGGTAGAGATTACTACTATTTAGGTTTATCTAAAATTAAAAAGGGAACTGCTGCTGATGGTACAATTGACCAAGCCGCTTTTGATGCTGGTTTAGCAGATATTAAAAAAGCAATTGAATTAGAGCCTTTAGTAGTTGAAGAATTTGCTGACTTTGGAAAAGAATTATTCGGTAAGAAACAATACGCGCAAGCAGCATCAATCTTTGAGCTTGGTGCAAACAATAAAGAATCTAAAAATTATTTAGACGATGCTGTGTATTATGGAATTTCTGTTTACTATGGTAATGCTGGTAAACCTGTTGAAAACCGTGATAAAGCTGCCTTAGAAAATGCTATAGCTACTTTTGATAAAGTTTTAGAGGCTTCTCCATCTTATGATGAAGCTTACTTGTATAAAGGTAGACTTAGTAGTGCATTAGATAAAGATGATATGATCATCAAAAACTATGAAGAGTATGTGACTAAAACTACTGCAAAAGGTGCAGAAGAAGTTGCAAAACCTGCAACTGCTAAGAAAATTGTTGAAGCTTACAATGCTATTGGTGCTGCTTATGCAAATACTGATAAAGCTAAAGCTGTAGAATATTTCAATAAAACTTTAGTTTTAGATCCTGCAAATTCATATGCAACTCAATCTATTAAAGCGCTAAAATAATTTAGATTTTTTACGATAAATAAAAAACCGATAGTTCAATAAGCTATCGGTTTTTTTTGTTCCGTATATTATTGACTATCTTTGCATTTTAAAATAGTATAATGTTATCAAAAGAAATACAATTAGAAGTAAATAAAGGAGCGATGCTTCCTTTGATGGAAGAATTTTATACCATCCAGGGAGAAGGTTCACATACAGGAAGAGCTGCTTATTTTATTAGAATTGGAGGATGTGATGTTGGATGTCACTGGTGTGATGTTAAAGAAAGTTGGAATGCAGAGATTCATCCGCCAACAAGTATTGATTTAATTGTGGAAAATGCAGCAAAATATGCTGATACGGTTGTAGTGACTGGAGGGGAACCCCTATCATGGGATATGACACTTTTAACAAATCGCTTAAAAGAGAAAAATTTGAAAGTGCATATTGAAACTTCTGGTGCTTTCGAATTATCTGGAACTTGGGATTGGATTTGTCTTTCTCCTAAAAAGAATAAATTACCAACTCAGACAGTGTACGATAATGCGCATGAATTAAAGGTTATTATTTACAATAAACATGATTTTATTTTTGCAGAAGAACAAGCGGAATTAGTAAATGACAACGCAATTTTATTTCTGCAGCCAGAATGGAGTAAGAAAGAAGAAATGACTCCGCTTATTGTCGATTATGTTATGAATAATCCGAAATGGAGGGTTTCATTGCAAACACATAAGTATTTAAATATTCCTTAAATAAAAAAATCTCTTCAAACGAAGAGATTTTTTTATTCCCAGTTTTTATATTTTTTTAAAGTAGTAATATGGGTTAAATGATGATTTCCATGCCAAGCATACATTCCTATAATTTTCTTTAGTTTGTTTTCTGAATTATCTGAAGGATGAACAAAGGTTTTTTCTAAATCAGATTCAGATAGATTTTTCATAATGTAAGCCAGTCTAAAGTGAAGTCCTTTTAATAAATCGAGAGTTGGTTGTATGGGCATGGTTAAATTGTCATTTAATTCAGACCAGAGAACTTCATCGTAAGCTTTAATTACTGGATTGTTTTCAGTCAAAGCCCATTTAATTCGAATATAGCAATTCATATGACTTTCTGCGCAATGATGAATTACTTGTCGAACTGTCCAGCCTTCAGGGCGATACGGTGTGTTAAGTTGGTCTTCTGTTAAATGGATGATTTCTTTTTCTAGTCTTTTTGGAAATGTTTCTATTTCTTTAATTTTTTCAGAAAGATATTCTAAGGAATAGTGATCGGGTGCTACAAATTTTCCAATAGGATATTTAAGTTTTTCTAAATCTAATTCTTTCATCTGATTTTTCGTGGTTTTATTTTAAACAGAAAGCCTTGCTAAGTAATCGTAATGCTCGCCTTCAAGAATAAGTTCACAATTCAAGTTGTTAGCAATTGCTGCATTTTGAAGTGTATTGTAATCTAGATACAACCAATCAAAAGGTTCTTCTTTTTCATTTTTGTAGCTAATGTTGAATGTTAGTTCTCCATAATAATCATTTTCAGAAGGAATCCATTTGCCGCCGTCTTCGTCTTCATCAAACATATAAATGATATCTGAACTGTCAATTAGAATTTGTCCTCCAGGATTTAATAGCGATTTTAGCTTAGTTAAATATTGGTTGCAGTTTTTTAGTTTTCCAAAAATGCCTGTTCCGTTCATTAGAAGTAAAATGGTGTCGAATTTTTCTCCTTCGAAATCTAAAATATTTTCAACTTTTGCATTTTTAATTCCTCTTAAAAGGCAGGTTTCAATTGCTTTTTCAGAAATATCAATTGCTGTTACGTCTAAGTTTTGTTCATTTTGTAATGATAAAGCATGACTTCCGGCTCCGCATCCTACGTCTAATATTTTTCCTTTTGCTAATTGAAGGGCTTTTTGTTCAATTTTGGGCATATCTTTATAAGTGCGAAAAAGATATTCTACGCTCATTTCATCTTCTTCAGATATTGAAGTTTCGGTGATTATATCTTCAGGTGAATTATTAGTGTAGAAATCAAATATTGCTTTTCCAAAAAGATCTTTCATTGTTTTAGTTCAAAGTTTAAGGTTTCAAGTTTAAAGTTGCTTAATTTTGCAGATCAACTTTAAATTTTAAACTTGAAACAGATTTTAAATAACTTAAGTAAGTTAGCCAAAGATAAGCATAACGAAAATAAAAAGTATTTCGATAAGCTTAAAAAGAAACAACCGAAAAATTTAGATTACGTTATGCAGGATTTGCATAATACAGAATTTAAAAAAACGGATTGTTTAAAATGTGCTAATTGCTGTAAAACAACAGGACCTCTTTTTACGCTTGCTGATATAGAGCGAATTTCTAAACATTTTAGACAAAAGCCGCAACAATTTATTGAGCAATATCTAAGAATTGATGAGGATAAAGATTATGTTTTGCAAAGTGTTCCGTGTACTTTTTTGGATAATGAAAATTATTGTATGATTTATGATGTTCGTCCTAAAGCCTGTCGTGAATTTCCGCATACTGATCGTAACAAGTTTTATCAGATTTCTAATCTGACTCTGAAAAATGTTGAAATTTGTCCTGCAGCTTATAATATAGTAGAGGAGATGAAAAAGAAGCTTCCGTTGTAAAAAAAAAAGATACTTATGTCTTAAGGGTATCTTTTTTAAGGTGTACATTTGATATTATAATAGATAAAAACTGCTAATTTGAATTTAGAATATTTTATAGCCAAAAGACTTATTGCTGCAAAAGATAACAAAAGCA
Organism: Flavobacterium panacis; assembly: GCF_024649945.1. Taxonomy (GTDB): domain Bacteria; phylum Bacteroidota; class Bacteroidia; order Flavobacteriales; family Flavobacteriaceae; genus Flavobacterium; species Flavobacterium panacis. Next base: position 290,366 of record NZ_JANKMS010000009.1, read on the forward strand.
GTATTTCTGCGCCTATTGTAAAAATTGCTATTTCGGCAATTGCGATAGGGATGATAATGATGATTGTTTCTGTTGCGACTGGTATAGGATTGCAAAAAAAAATACGCGATAAGGTTTCTGCTTTTAATGGCCAGATCATAATTTCAAATTATGATAATAATAATTCGGAGGTTACCTTAATTCCGATTTCTAAAAAGCAAGATTTTTATCCCAACTTTAAGTCGGTTCCTGAAGTGAGTCATATTCAGGCTATCGCTACTAAGGCAGGAATTATACGAACAGAAAATGCATTCGAAGGAATCGTCTTTAAAGGTGTGGGCGCGGACTATGACTGGAATAATATTAATGAGTTTATTGTAGCGGGTAAATTGCCTGATTTTGCAAAGGCATTGAATGAAGATGTTGTTATTTCAAAATTTCTTGCAGACCGATTAAATTTAAAAGTCGGAGAGGAGTTTAATACATTCTTTGTGAAAGAAGAACAAGGAAAATTGCCTAATAGTCGTCGATTTAAAATTGCGGCTATATTTAATTCAGGGTTTCAGGATTTTGATGCGACATATATTGTAGGAGATATTCGTCATATTCAAAAGATTAATAAGTGGAATGAGGATCAAATTGGGGCATTTGAAGTTTTTGTAAAGGACTTTGATGAAATTAAAAATGTTGGAAATCAAATTTATGAAGAAACATCTTCCAATTTAGATACGAAAACTATAATAGAGAAGTATAGTTATATTTTTGACTGGCTTCAATTGTTTGATTTTAATATTGTCATAATTCTAGGGATTATGATTCTGGTGGCGACAATTAATATGATTGTTGCTTTGTTGGTTCTTATTTTAGAAAGAACCCAAATGATAGGTATTTTAAAATCGATGGGATCAAATAACTGGTCGGTTAGAAAAATATTTCTTTATAATGCATTCTATTTAATACTTCGCGGATTGCTTTGGGGAAATATAATTGGAATAGCTATTTTATTAATTCAGCAACAATTTGGAATAGTTCAGTTAAATCCTGAAAACTATTACGTGAATCAGGCCCCTGTGTATTTAAATTGGATCTATATCTTGTTGTTGAATTTACTTACGGTGTCAATTTGTTTTATAGTGTTATTGATACCGTCTTATATAATAACTAAAATATCTCCAGTAAAAGCTATTCGTTTTGATTAAAGATAGCTGAATTTAATGTTAGAGTTAGCCCGACAGGTTTTTTAAAGCTATCGGGTTTGTTTTTTTGTGTACATATAGTATATAATAAGTACAGGGAATGATGCTGAGCGCAGCGAAGCCTTTCATTTTTGGAATTTGGAATTTCTAAAATTGGAATTTAAATAATAATTAGGAGCAATTTCCCGCTATCCGCTCCAATCTTTTCGGGGCGAACCCCGCCCCAAAAAGGATTTCCGCTCCTATCGGGGCTAGAGATGCAGTTTTCAGAAGAAGTTTTTCAGATAAAGATGTTTTCAAAACCATAATAAAAGAGAGAAATCGGCTTTAAAGAATAAAAAATCCGCAGAAAGGATAATTGAAACCAGGGTTAAAATAAGAAAAACATGTCTTAATGCAGAAAAACCTCACGTAAATTAAAAAAATATAAAAACGTAAACAATCCGTTACCAGTGAGTTAAGAAATAGTTTTAAAAAACATGGAAAAAATATAAAAAAAAGTATTGAAAATGTAAATAAAGGTTCTACTTTTGCACCCGCAACAACGAAAAACGTTCACTGAAATACTGGCAAGCAGACGGATCGAAGGAGGGTGAAAATTCCCAAAAAAAAGATTCGAAAAAGCTTGTGAGATTCGGAAATGCTTTTTAGATTTGCACCCCGCAAAACACGGAAAGTTCCTTGATAGATTGAGAGAGAAATTTGAAAGATGAGACGAAAAAAAAAGTTTCAAAAATTTTTAAATTTTTCTTGCATGAAACAAAAATAATTTTTAGTTTTGCACCCGCTTTGAGA